>CAVUJU010000005.1:7500-3075622 GCA_963741925.1 uncultured Acidobacteriota bacterium | reverse complement strand
AGGCAACCTTCGCCGGTGACCTCGTCGAAGTCGCCGTGCCCCATGAAATGCAGCACCTGGAAGGAGCCGTCTCTGAGCCTGGCGCGGGCTCTTCGAGCCTCGTATCGGCGAGCACTTCGACCTCTGCGTCGGGTGTGCTCAAGGCTGCGCGGAGCCGCGCGCCTTCGGCGGCGAGGTCGAGGGGCTCTGAAGCCGGTGGGTTGGCGCCGGTGACGAGGATCCCCACCGGCGGTCCGGCGCGCGGCAGCGCGTCGGGCTGGGTCACGTCGAGACAACGGACGACCGGGGTCAGCACGTTGCGGCTGAGGAATTCGGCGCCCTCGGCATCGAACAGAAGCTCCCAGGGCAGGGCGGCGACCGCGGCGACCTCCGGATCGCTCGGATCGTAGACCAGGCGCAGCCTCAGGCCGCGGTCGAGCTGGCGCCGAACGCTGCCCAGGCCGAAGCGGAAGCTGTCGCGCACCCGCCCGGTGAGCAAGGCGTCGAAGAGAAGCCCGCCCATCTCGCGTGGATCGAGGGTCGGGTTCCCGGGACGCGCCGGCTCGGCGCCGAGATGCACGTCCCGAGCCTCAGGTCCACGGCTCCGAACCATCCTTTCGGCAGCTCGGAGAACGCGGCTGAGATCGCCGAGTCGGCGGGCAGCCGAAGGGGGGCGTGGCCGCCTCCGCCGGGGGAGCGGAGGATTTCCGTCGTCAGTCCGTCCGCACCCCGCGCGGCGATGCGCAAGGCGAAGTCCTCGAAGGTGAGGTGGCGGCTCATCGCGTGATCAGTCGAACCTGGGCGCGCTCCGGCTTCCGCGGCGACAGCCCGCTGCCACGGGGGAGCCCACGAAGCAGGGTCGTCGTCGGTCGGCCGGTCGTCTCGACCAGCCGCCGCTGCGCGAGCCTCATCGACCCACCGATCGAGGCTCCGACCGCCGCGTCGGCCAGGGCCCGGCCGAGGAAGCCGGCACCGAGGGCGACGAGGTGGCTCATGGGATCGAAGAGGGCGCCGCCGGCGAGACCCCCGATCAGGCCTCCGAAAGCGCAGGCCCGGAGATCTTCTCGCGTGTTCTCGCGGACGCCTTGGCCGGTGCCGATCAGCAAGCCCATGAGGCCCCAGCTCACGACGCGGAAGAGGAAGAGGGCGATCGACGAGGTCTCCAGCCGGGCGTCGCGGGGCCCAACCCGCACGCTCCGGCTTGCCATGTCGATCTGCTGGGTGTAGATCGTCTCGAACGCGGCAGAGAGGTCCGCGGCCCGGCCGACGGGGTGATAGGTGCCGCCGGTCGGCAGGGCGATGGCGTCCCGTAGCAGGCGGGCGTCGACCCCTGAGCCGAGCCCCACGGTGTGGATGACGACCCCGGAGCGCCGGGCCGCCTCGACGAAGCTGGGATCGAACGCCCCCACGCCGTCGGTGAGAAAGATGACGGCGCGCAAGCGTCCTGCCGGAGCCTCCTCGCCCAGCGCCTCGAGGCTCGCGGCCAAGCCGAGAGAGAGGTCGGTTCCGCCGGAGCTGTCGACGGCCTCGATGGCCTGCCTGACCTCGGCCCGGTGGGTCTTCGAGTCGAGTGGTGTGAGAGGCGCGCGGATGGCCGCCCGATCGTCGAAGTCGACGATGGCGACTCGATCGGTGTCCGGAAGCCGATCGACGAGGCGCTCCGCCGCCCGCTTGCGGTGACCTCGGGGATCGTTGCCGAAGACCCACCAGCCTCCCATGCTGCCCGAGGAATCGAGAGCGATCACCAGGTCCAGGGGGGCTCGATCGACGTAGCGGATCGGTAGCAGGCCGAAGACCGTCTGGCCCACGGCTCCGCCCAGCGCTCCACCGATTCCCCCGGCGACCAGGCCGATCACCAGGCCGTAGACCAGCGTTGCCGACCGCCGCCGGACCAGGCCCTCGGTCATGCCGAGGGCGGCGCCCACCGCCAGCCCGAAACCCGCGAAGTAGGCCGTCATCTGAAGCACGGCCTGCCAGCGGCCGGCGGCCGGGCCCGTGCCCCAGAGCAGTCTGGTGACCTCCATCGCAGCGAACCCCACCAGGCCGCCGAGCCCTCCAGTCAGAACGAAGTACCTGGAACGAACACCCATCTCACACCCTCCGTTTCGCAGCATCTCGCGTGTCGTCTCTCCAGGTCAGACACCCCTCGGTCCGGTTGGTTGAGACCTTCCGCGGCGGCTCAACCTATTCGGCGCTCCGGTGTCTAAGCCTCCCAGATCAACGCACCGCGTCATCCCGGCAAGAGCCGGGATCGCGCAGGCAGAGTGGAGAGGAGCTGCGATGGAGAGATTGGCCGACCAGACCGTGGACCCCGTCGCTTCGGACCTTCTTGGGACTGGAGACGAAGAGCCGGAGGCCTCGGCGGGACTCGAGCGAGTGATGGAGGAGGGTTTCCGGAGCGTCCTCGACGCCTTCGAGACCAAGCTCGCCTACGACCGGTCCAAGGAGGAGCAGATCGAGCGTCTGCACCGGGAGCTCCAAGACTACAAGAGCGACTTGCTGGGGCGGGCGGTCCGGCCGGCGTTGCTCGGGCTGATCCGCCTGCACGACGACCTGACGAGGGCCGCGGAGCGCCTCGCCGAAACCGACGGGGAGCCTCCTGGTCCCGAGACCTTCTCCGACGTGATCGAAGGCTTCACCGACGACGTCGAGTTGCTGCTCGACCGCCTCGGCGTGACGCCGTTTCGCAATCCGGACGACCGGTTCGACCCGCGCCGGCAGACCGCCGTGGTGACTTGCGAGCCCACGGGACCAGACGTCGTAGGGCTCGTCGCCGGGCGGATCCGGCCCGGCTTCGAGCACGGAGACGCGGTCCTGCGCAAGGAGAAGGTGGCGGTCTTCACCCCGGCGGGCGCCCCGCCGTCCGGTCCAGATCTCACCGGGGCGACGATCGCCTCGGATGCGGTAGCCCAGGAGGAACCGACATGAACCAGAACGTCTATGGAATCGATCTCGGAACCACGTACTCGTGCATCGCGCACGTGGACGAGCACGGCAAGCCGGCGGTGGTGGCCAACGCCGAGGGCGAGCTGACAACCCCCTCGGTGGTCTACTTCGAGACTCCCGACAACATCGTGGTGGGCAACGCCGCCAAGGAGACGGTGGAGGTGTTCCCGGATCTCTGCGTGGCGACCGTCAAGCGCGCGATGGGCGACGCCCTCTGGCAGCGTTCGATCCACGGTCAGGTCTACAAGCCGCAGGACGTCTCCTCGTTCATCCTGAGGAAGGTGGTCGCCGACGCGGAACAGCTCACGGGCGACTCGATCCGTGACGTGGTGATCACCTGTCCGGCCTACTTCGGCCTCAACCAGAAGGAGGCGACGAAGCAGGCCGGCGAGCTGGCTGGGCTGAACGTCCTCTACGTGATCCCCGAGCCGACGGCCGCGGCCCTGGCCTACGGCATGGAGCAGGAAGGGGACCAGGTCGTCCTGGTCTACGACCTGGGCGGCGGCACCTTCGACGTCACGGTGATCGAGATCCAGGGTGGCGATATTCGGGTGGTGTCGACCGGCGGCGACCACGAGCTGGGGGGGCGCAACTGGGACGAGACGATCGTCTCCTACTTCGCCCAGCGCTTCGAGGAGGAGACCGGGACCTCGGCGGACGGCTCTTCGAGGACGCCGAGACCTACCAGGAGCTCCTCAACGCGGCCGAGACCTGCAAGAGGACCCTGAGCACGCGAGGGTCGGTCATCGAGCCGGTGCGCTTCGGCGGCAAGCGCGTGAAGGTGGAGCTGACCCGAGAGAAGCTCGACCAGCTCACGGCCAACCTGCTCGAGCGGACCCTGCAGCTCACCGAGGGGGAGATCGCGAAGGCGAAGGACAAGGGGTGTCGTGGAATCGACAAGCTGCTCCTGGTCGGCGGTTCGACCTACATGCCCCAGGTGATCGAGGCGGTCGGTGCGCGCTTCCCCTTCGAGGTGCGCCAGTTCGACCCCAATCAGGCGGTGGCCAAGGGGGCGGCCATCTACGGACACAAGTGCCAGCTCGAAGACGAGGTCAAGGGCCGAGTCGCCGCCGCGACCGGCCAGGAGAAGGCGGAGGTCGACCTCGAGAGCGCCGACCGGGCCGCGGTCGACGCCGCCCAGAAGGAGGTCGCCCGAGCCCACGGCTACGCTCTTCCGCCGGTCAGGACCCTCCTCGACAAGAAGATCCGGAACGTCACGTCGCGGAGCTTCGGCGTGGTGGTGGTCGAGCAGGCGACCGGCTCGGAGGCGGTCGCCAACCTGATCCTCGTCAACGAAGAAGTCCCCGCCACCGTGACGCAGCAGTTCGGGACCATCGAGGACAACCAGGTCCAGGTCGACATCCGGTGCATGGAGAACACGCTTCCGGAGAGCCACGTCGATCCTTCGAAAGCGCTTCTTCTCGGGCGGGCGGAGCTGAGCTTCGAGCGGCCGTTGCCCGCCGACTCGCCGGTGGAGATCTCCTTCGACCTGGCCGCGGACGGCCTGCTCAAGATGCACGGGCGGGACCTGACCACGGGACGGGAGATCGACGCCGAGTTCAAGACCGACTCGATCATGACCGGCGAGCAGCTCGAGGCCGCGAAGAGCCGGAACCTGCGGATGCAGGTCGCGTGACGCGGCGTGAGCCATGAGCGATCGGCCGAACTTCTACCTGCTCCTCGATCTCGATCCGCGTGTGCGGGACTGGGCCGCCATCGAGCGGCGGATCCAGGAGACCTGCGACCGGTGGTCCCGGGACCGCACCCAGGGCCATCCGAAGGCTCGCGCTCGAGCGGAGCGGTCGTTGGCCTGGCTTCCCGAGATGAAGTCCTGCCTGGCCGACCCGACCTGCCGCGAGCGAGAGGCGCGGGAAGCGGAGGCGCTCCTCGCCGAGCAGAGGCGGGCGCAGGAAGCGGACCTGGACGACCTCATCGGGCTGATTCTCAGCGGCGGTGGCGTCTGCGACGGCGAACGCCTGGACGCCTTGGCGCAGAAGTACGGCGGCACCTTCAGCCGGGAAGAGATCGCGGACCGCCTCCGGCGGGCCGGAGTGGAGATCGCGGGAGAGGACGGCGGCACCGGCTCCGGCCGGGACGAGGAGGAGCGGCTCGATCGGCATACGGGCCGGGAGATCCGGCGAAACCTCGACGTCCTCGGGCTCCCGGACCTCTACGCCTTTCTCGGTCTCTCTTCCGCCGCGACCGCGCCGGCGCTGCGCGACGCGGCCGCAAAGATCTACCGCGAGAACCTGCGGGACGGCAGGCACGACGCCACGGCGACGGCGCAGAACGAGCTCGCCGCCCGGTGCCGGGAGATCTTCGCGAGCGAGGAGACGAAGGCGGCCTACGACCGCCACGTGGCGGTGGAGCCCATGGAGCGCATGGCGGATCGCATCGAGCTCGCCGGCTCCGACGGTCTCTTGACCCGCGAGGAGCTCGCCTCTCTGATCCGCAAGGCCGTCGAGCTGGGCGTCGAGGAAGACGCGGCGAGAGCCTACCTCCTGGCCCTGGCGCGCGAGCGGGGCTGGAACGTGGACCGCTCTCAGCCACGGCGAGCGCGGGCGGCGCCTCCCGAGGCACCGTCCCGACCGGTTCCCGCGAAGCCGCTCTCGGCGCTCCGGGCGGCCGTCGGCGGGTACCTGGCCGCCCTCTTCCGGCGGCCCGCGGTGGCGGTCCCCGCCTCGCTCACCGCCGTGGGCATGGGAGCGGTGCTGATCGCCGCTCTGGCGGGGCACCCGGCACCTGCCCCGCTCTCGGTCTCGCTCCCGCCGCCAGTCTCGCAGGCCGCGGGTCCGCCGCCGCCGAGTGGACCTGCGACACAGCCGAGTCCCGCTGCCGGGTCACCGCCGGCGGCGTCCGCCGGAACAGCGCCGGCGGCCGGCAGCGCCGGCGCGGGAGGGGCGGCGGCTCCGCCGGTGGGAAGCGCCGCGGCCCCCGCAGCCGAGAATCCCCCCGCCGGATCCACCCGAGTGGCGACCCGCCGGCCGGTCCCGCTTCCCGCCGATCCTGCCGTGGCGGTCCTCGCCGTGGGAGACGAGCGCCTCGGCCCGCTGATCGAGTCTCAGCTCGGTGAGGCGTTGCGGGCGAGCGGCCTCCACCTGCGCGACACCCAGAGCTCTCTCGCCGTCACCGAGCTGCTCCAGCAGCGGCGAGATCCCCTGCCCATCGCCCGGATCGCCTCGTCGCTGGCCGCCGACGGAGTGCACGTCCTGGTCCTGGCCCAGGTGGAGCCGGTGAGCCGCCGTGAGCTTCGCTTCTACGGCCGGAGCGAGTGGGCGACCACCTCCCGCCTCGCCGTCCACGCCTTCACCCTGCCGGGACAGCACTCGCTCGGGACGGGGTGGACCGAGCAGCTCGAGACCACGGAACGCGGTGCCTCCGCCCAGGTGGGCCGGGCGCTGGAGAAGCTCACGCCGGGCCTCGCCGACGCCATCCTCGAAGGCTGGCGGAGCCGGGTCCTGGCCCAGGGCACGACACCGTGATCAGCCCACCGATCCAGACCTCCACCGAAAGGAGCCGAACCATGAAGCGACTCGTGATGGTCCTGGCGCTGGCCCTGCTCAGCACCGCTGGCGCCGAAGCCCAGTTCTTCGCCCGTTTCACCAACCCCCAGGTCCAGGTGACGATGACCCATCCGCCCGGCATCCCGTTGACCCTCGCGCGTGCCGCGGTCGTGCCGCGGGGCGGCGAGTGCGCCGAGGAGTTCACGGACGCCGTGGTCGAGCTGTTCTCGAGCCGAGGTGTCGAGCTCGTCGACCGCCAGAACATCGAGGCGGTCCTGGCGGAGCAAGACCTGGGCGCCAGCGGGTACGTCGACTCGAACACGGCGGTCAAGCTGGGCAAGATCGTGGGCTCGGCGGCGCTGATCCTGGTCCACGCGCAGCGGTGCGCCGAAGAGCAGCACCAGAGCAGGAAGACGTTCACGACGCTCAAGGGAAAGCAGGGGGTCGAGTACTTCGCCAAGACGGAGGGCTTCTTCAAGGGGTCCATCCGGGTGGTGGACCTGGCCACGGCGCGGATCTTCGCCGCCCAGACGGTCGAGGGCCGCTTGACCCTCGAGAACCGGTCCTACGATGGCTACCCGGAGTACCCCTCGAAGTTCGACGCCCGGGACGGGGCGCTGCGGGACGCCGTCGGGAGAGTCTCGCGGATGTTCTTCTCCTGGCAGGAGCAGCGCAAGCTCTACTTCTTCAACGACGACGAGTGCGACCTGCGAGCCGCCTTCAAGCTCCTGCAGATCAACGATCTCTCAGGTGCCGAGAGGCAGTCGGCCGAGAACCTCGAGACCTGCAAGACGGCGGCCGTGAAGCCGAAGTTCCTCGCCCGCGCCTACTACAACCTGGGGATGACGAAGTTCCTCGAGGCGCAGTACGACGAAGGCCTCGCCCTGCTCCAGCAGGCCTACCAGATGGACGGAGGAAGCATCATCGCCGAGAGCATCGGAGAGTGCCGGCGCGCCAAGGAGCTGGCCGGGGCGATGGCGAGGCTCGAGGACTCGGCGGAGATCGGGACGGCGGTCGCCGCCACCGGCGCCTCGCCGGTCACTGCGCCTTCGCCAGGGAAGGCATCTCCGCCCGCGGCCGCCGGCGGAGGCTCGGTCGCCGAGCGCCTGCGCCAGCTCGAGGACCTCCGATCGAAGGGACTGATCACCGAGACGGAGTACGAGGCCAAGCGCAAGGAGATCCTGAAGGGAATCTGAGCCCGGTGTCGGGCTCTCTCCGGGGAGGCGACCATGGACCGTGATCTCCAGGAGGCAGTCGTCAAGGCCCGCGGCCGGCTGCGCGTCGCCAAGGTGGTGGCGAGCGGGATGACCAGCTTCGGCGTGGTCGTCGGGTACTTCGCCACGGTCGACTCGATGCTGGCGGGAGGGCCGCAGAGCCCGCCGCTCTTGGTGGCGCTGGTCTCGCCGGTCCTCGGCGCGCTGGTTGCGGCCTATCTGCTGTGGGGCGTGTACTGGGGGATTCCGGCGGTCTGGCGGAAGTGGTGGGGGCTCGCCCACCAGTTGCCCAATCTCGGCTGCATGGTATCCCTCAACCCGGTGACTCTGCTCATCCTGATCGCGCTGTTCTTCTACGTCCCGCTCGTTGCCGGCTACGTCTACGGCGTCCTGGGCGGCGGCATCTTCGAGTGCTGGAAGTGCCGGCGCCTGGCGGCGCTCGCGGCGTGAATCGACCCTCCGGCTCGTGCCGGGCGCGGCCCCGCCCTCACTCCGTCGAGTCGACCTCCAGGCGGTCGACGTTGCGGTAGCCGCGGGGGAGGCGGGAGCCGCGCAGGGCGCGGTTGGCGCGGAAGTTGGCGAGGTCGGCGGGCTTCAGGTTCAGGTACTGCTTGCCGGCGTGGACCCGGAGGGTGGCGTCGGGCGGCATGACGATCAGGTGGGCGAGGACCTCGCTGCGGTCGGCGAGGCGCTTCTTGGGGACGCTCAGGATCTTGTTGCCCTTGCCCCGGGCGAGCTGGGGGAGCTCGGCGACGGGGAAGACCAGGGCGTAGCCCTCGGAGGTGACGGCGACCAGGAGCTCGTGCTCGGGGTCGGCGACTCGCCGCGGCGGCAGGACCTCGGCCCCCTGGGGCACGGTGACGACCGCCTTGCCGGCGCGCTGGCGGGTCTGGAGGTCGCCGAGCCTGGCGAGGAAGCCGTAGCCGTGGTCGGTCGCCAGGAGCACCAGCTCGTCCGGCTCGCCGATCGCCACCCCCACGAAGCGGGCGTCGGACGGCGGGGCGACGCTCGAGGAGAGCGGCTCGCCGTGGCTCCGGGCCGAGGGCAGGGTGTGGGCGGGCACGGCGTAGCTCCGGCCGGTGGAGTCGAAGAAGATCGCCGGCTGGTTGGTCTTGCCGTGGGCGGCGTCCAGGAACCGGTCGCCCGACTTGTAGAGGAGGCTCTCGGGGTCGACGTCGTGGCCCTTGCCGGCGCGTACCCAGCCGCGCTCGGAGAGGACCACGGTCACCGGCTCGGTGGGCAGGAGGTCGGCCTCCTCGAAGGCCGCGGCGGAGACCACGTCTTCGGCGTCGAGGAGCGGCGAGCGCCGGTCGTCGCCGAAGGTCTCGGCGTCGGCGCGGAGCTCGTCGCGGACCTTGTCGCGGAGCTTCGTCTCGGAGCCCAGGAGCTCCTGCAGCGCCTGGCGCTCCTCGAGCAGGCGGTCCTGCTCGCCCCGGATCTTGACCTCCTCGAGCTTCGCGATGTTGCGCAGCTTGAGCTCCAGGACGGCCTCCGCCTGGCGGTCGGAGAGCTCGAAGCGCGCCATCAGGACCGGCTTGGGCTCGTCCTCGGTGCGGATGATGTGGATCACCTCGTCGATGTTGAGGAAGGCGGCGAGGTAGCCCTCGAGGACGTGCAGGCGATCGAGCACCTTTTCGAGGCGGGCCTGGAGACGCCGGCGCACGGTCTCGGTGCGGAAGGCGAGCCAGTCGCCGAGGAGGGTCTTCAAGTCGAACAGCCGGGGCCGGCCGTCGAGACCGATGGCGTTCATGTTGACCCGGTAGGTCTTCTCGAGATCGGTGGTGGCGAAGAGGTGCGCCATCAGGCGCTCGACGTCGACGCGGTTCGAGCGCAGCTCGAGGACCAGGCGGGTGGGGTGCTGGTGGTCCGACTCGTCGCGCAGGTCCTCGACCCAGGGGAGCTTCTTGCCCTGCATCTGGCCGGCGATCTGCTCGAGCACGCGCGAGCCCGAGACCTGGTAGGGGAGGGCGTCGATCACCACCCGGGCGCCTTCGCGGCTCCAGCGGGCGCGCAGGCGCACCGTGCCGCCGCCCGACTCGTAGATCTCGCGCAGCTCCTCGCGCGGGGTGATGATCGACGCCTCGGTGGGGTAGTCGGGGCCGGGCACGAGGGCGGTGAGCTCGGCCACCGTGGCGTTCGGGTGCTCGAGCAGGTGGATCGCCGCCGCCACCACCTCGCGGACGTTGTGCGGCGGGAGGTCCGTGGCCATGCCGACGGCGATCCCCGAGGCGCCGTTGAGCAAGACGTGGGGCAGCCGGGCGGGCAGCAGCCGGGGCTCCTGGAGGGTGCCGTCGAAGTTCGGCGTCCAGTCGGTCGTGCCCTGCTCGAGCTCGGAGAGGAGGAGCTGGGCGAAGCGGGTCAGGCGCGCCTCGGTGTAGCGCATGGCGGCGAACGACTTGGGGTCGTCGGGCGAGCCCCAGTTGCCCTGCCCCTCGATCAGCGGGTAGCGAAAGCTGAACGGCTGGGCCATCAGCACCATCGCCTCGTAGCAGGCCGAGTCGCCGTGGGGGTGGTACTTGCCGAGGACGTCGCCCACCGTGCGCGCCGACTTCTTGAACTTCGCCGCCGCCGACAGGCCGAGCTCGCTCATGGCGTAGACGATCCGGCGCTGCACGGGTTTGAGGCCGTCGGCGAGGTGGGGCAGGGCGCGGTCCAGGACCACGTACATCGAGTAGTCGAGATAGGCCTTCTCGGTGAACTCGGCGATCGGCCGGCGCTCGACCTCGCCGGCCGGGAACTCCAGGGTGGACTGGTCGCTCATGGGCGGATCACGCTTCGACCGTGGCCAGGTTGCCCTTCTCGGTGAGCCACCGGCGGCGGTCCGCCGAGCGCTTCTTGGACAGGAGCATGTCGAAGACGGCCCGGGCCTCGTCCGGCGCCTCCGCGAAGATGAGCTGGACGAGCCTCCGGGTGTCCGGATCCATGGTCGTCTCGCGCAGCTGCGAGGGGTTCATCTCGCCCAGCCCCTTGAAGCGCTGAACGTTGATCCGGGTGCCGCTCGCCGCCCGGCCGTCGTGGGCGCCCAGGGCCTCCAGGATCTGCTCGCGCTCGGCGTCGTCCAGGGCGTAGTGGACCTCCTTGCCCACGTCGATCCGGTAGAGGGGCGGCATGGCCACGAACACCCGCCCGTCGCGGACCAGGGCCGGGAAGTGCTGGACGAAGAGGGCGCAGAGCAGGCTCGCGATGTGGGCGCCGTCGGAGTCGGCGTCGGCGAGGATGCAGAGCTTGCCGTAGCGCAGCCCCGAGATATCCTCCGAGCCCGGGTCGACACCCAGGGCCACCGCCACGTCGTGAACCTCCTGGGAGCCCAGGACCTCGGCCGAGTCCACCTCCCAGGTGTTCAGGATCTTGCCGCGCAGGGGCAGGATCGCCTGGTACTCCCGGTCGCGCGCCTGCTTGGCCGAGCCGCCGGCCGAGTCCCCCTCGACCAGGAAGAGCTCGGTCTGGGAGAGGTCCTGGCTGGTGCAGTCGGCGAGCTTGCCGGGCAGGGCCGGGCCGGCCGTCACCTTCTTTCTCTTGACCCGCTTCGAGGCCCGGGCCCGCTCCTGGGCGCTGTCGATCGCCAGGCGGGCGATCCGCCCGGCGTCGCCGGTGTGCTGGTTGAGCCAGAGGCTGAAGACGTCCTTGACCGCGCCGGCCACGAAGCTCGCCGCGTCCCGGTTCGACAGGCGCTCCTTGGTCTGGCCGGAGAACTGGGGGTCCTTGATGCGCACCGACAGGATGAAGGCGCAGCGCGCCCAGACGTCGTCCGGAGCCAGGCGGATGCCGCGCGGCAGCAGGTCGTGGAAGTCGCAGAACTCCCGGATGGCGTCGGTCAGGCCGGTGCGGAAGCCGTTGACGTGGGTGCCCCCCTGGGGGGTGGGGATGAGGTTGACGTAGCTCTCCTGGACCGGCGGCGCCGCCGGCCCGCCGTCCTCGTCGGCGAGCCAGGCCACCGCCCACGCGAGCTCCCGGTCCTCCCCCGCGTGCCGGCCGACGAGGGGCTCCTCCGGCACCCGCGGCGCGCCGGCGAGCTCGTCGGCCAGGTAATCGGACAGCCCCTCCTCGTAGCGCCATTCCCGGTCGTTCTCCGGGTGGGCCTGGTCGGCGAGGCGCACGGTGAGCCCCGGGCAGAGGACCGCCTTCGCCCGCAGCGCATGCTGGAGGCGCGGCACGCTCACCTTCACCGAGTCGAAGTACTGCGGGTCGGGCCAGAAGCGCACCAGGGTGCCGGTGTTGCGCAGCCCGACGGTGCCGACCACCTGGAGCTCGGAGGTCTTCGAGCCGCCGGCGAAGCTCATGCCGTAGCGCTTGCCGTCGCGGCGCACCTCGACCTCGAGCCGTTCGGAAAGGGCGTTGACCACCGAGACGCCGACGCCGTGCAGGCCGCCCGAGAAGCGGTAGTTCTTGTGGGAGAACTTGGCGCCGGCGTGGAGCCGGGTGAGGATCACCTCGACGCCGCTCACCCCCTCCTCCTTGTGGCGGTCGACCGGCATGCCGCGGCCGTCGTCCTCGACCGAAACGGAGCCGTCGTCATGGAGGACGACGGTGATCTCCCGGGCGTGGCCGGCGATCGCCTCGTCGACCGAGTTGTCCACCACCTCGAGCACCAGGTGGTTGGGCCGCTCGGTCTGGGTGTACATGCCCGGCCGGCGGCGGACCGGCTCCAGGCCCTTCAGGACTTCGAGGTCCGAGGCGTCGTAGGTGGCGGCAGGCATTACGCTCGAGTACCGACTCTGGCAGAGGGCCGGCGCGCCCACAAGGGACTGCGGGCGCCGACGCCGGCCGCCGGGAATGATAGCGGATCGGGGAGGGACTAGCGGGCCCGGATGCGGACCTCGACCGAGGCGGAGGTCCAGTCCGGCCAGGCGGCGCTGCCGGGCGGGGCGTGGAGCGCTTCCGGCGGGGCCTGCGCCGGCGGTGGGCCCACCGCGGACCAGGTCTCGAGCGGGTCGAGCTCCAGCCCTCGGAAGTCGGCCGGCTCGGCGGTGGCGAAGGCCTTGAGCGTGTCGCCGCCGGCCGAGAGACCGGGTGGGAGCGAGGTCTTCAGGGCGACCCGCTCCTCGCCCCCGGGCTCGAGGTGGAGGAAGGGCCCGGAGTCGCTGGCGGGGAGGATCTGGGCGATGCTCCAGTCGGGGCGGAGGTCGAAGAGCGCCAGGCAGAGCTCGGCGCTCGTGAGGTTGCGCAGGCCGAGGACGGCCCAGTCCCCGGCGCGGAGCTCTCCGACCCCGTCGAGCGGCACCCCGAAGAGGGGGCCGGTCGGCGAGACCGCCGGCGGCAGGCGGCCCAGGGCGAGTCGGAGCGCGCCGCGGAGCCGCGAGGCGGGGTCCCGGTTCGCGAGAGCGAGAGCGGTCCGGTAGCGCTCCCGGTGATCGGCGGCGCGGTCGAAGGCCGCGAGGCGCACGAGCTCCGGCGAAGCCGCCGGCGCGCGTCCGGAGGGGAGCGCCGAGAGCCCGAGAACCAGCCGCTCCGCCGCCCCGTCGAGAAGCGGCGTCTGCTCGGGAAACCACCCGTGGAGCCGGGGCAGGAGGCGCTCGTAGAGCCGCCGGTAGCTGAGGCCGGCACCACCCTCCGCGAGGGTTGCGAGGAGAAAGTGGGTGAGGGCGCCCCGGGGTCGGCCGCCGTCGAAGGCGTACTCGATGGCGCGCTCGGTCGAGCGGCAAGCGGCGAGGAAGACGTGGTCCCGCCCGGCCCAGGTTCCCCCGGGACGGAGGTCGCGCCACCGGCGCGCGCCCTGCAGCCGGCGCCAGGTCGCGGCGAGCGCCTCGGCCGGCGCCGCGTCCCGGGCGGCGGGGGGCGCCACGACGCCGCGCACCCGGCCCCCGGGTGGCGCCACGACGGGCGCCCCGCGCGTCGCGCCGCCCGAGTGGCAGCAGTCGAGGACCAGGGTGACGGCGGCGCCGCGGGCGGCCAGCCGATCGAGGAGACGGGCGATCTCCAGGTCGCGCAGGTAGCGGGGCTCCGCCCCGTCGGCCGCGGGCAGCACCAGGGCTTCGTCCTGCGCGCCCGGCCCCTTGAGCTCGGGCCAGGCGGTGGGCAAGCGGGTGCCGTGGCCGGAGTAGTGGAGGTAGACGGTCTCGGCCGGTCCGGTCTCCGCGATCAGGCGCTCGAAGGCGCCCTCGAGGTTCGCGCGGCTCGGGAAGGCCGCCTCCTCGGCGGCGCCGGCGGCCGGCAGCGGGCTCCGGGGCGAGAGGAGCTTGCGCACCGAGCCCTCGGGCACGTGGAGGTCGGCCGTGAGGTAGGCCTCGACCGCCCGGGCGTCGGCCACGCAGCCCCAGAGGCTCGGGAACCGCTCGTAGCGGTCGATCCCCACGAGGAGGGCGCGGACCGGCGGCGGGCCGCCGCCCGCCCGGTGGCTCACGGCGCCGCCGGCAGCCGCACCGCCGGGTCCCCGAGCAGGGCGTAGTTGCGGGCGTCGTTGCGGGCGGTCCAGAGGCCGACCAGGACGTCGTCCTCCACCTCGCCGCCCTGCCAGCGTCGGTCTTCGCATTCGGCGAGGTCGCAGGAGAGCTCGGCGCAACGCCGGCCGAAGGCCTCGAGCGCCCAGCCCAGGGGCTGGCCGTCGAGCAGCCGGAAGAAGGCGTCGCGGAAGACCTGGATCTGGCGGCCCAACCCGGGCCAGAGGAAGGAGAAGGTCCAGGCCCGGTCGACGTGGGCCACCACCGCCAGGGCGCCGCCCTTCGGGTGGGCCAGAAGGCGGCGGGGGAGGCGGGAGACGAAGGGCCGGGGAGCGAGGATCCGGGCCGGCGCCCCCGGAGTGCGCTCGACGAAGTTGTCCTGGTGCGGCGTGCCGGCGCCGTAGCAGGCGAAGAGGAAGGCGACCTTGCCGGCGAGCGTCGCGTCATCGCCGAGGTCGGGGGCGCCGAGGACCTGCTCGTCGCTCACCGGGTGGCCGGGACCGGGCCAGTCCTGGCACAGGAGGGCCCCCTGGAGCGTCTCCTGGCGCGGATCGCCCGCCGGGTAGGCCATGCCGTGGCTGGCCGAGAAGAAGAGCCCCGGGCCGGGGGCGCCGAGATGCTCGAGCGCCCGGGCCTTGGTCGCCTGAGGCCCGAGGAGAGAGTCGACCCGCCAGCCCCGGGGCGCCGCCAGCTCCGCGAGCTCGGCGGCCAGCGGGGCGACCAGGTGCTCGGCGCTCAGGGCCGTCGCGTTGTCTCCGGGGTTGCGGGTCCCGAACAGCGTGATCCGCCGCGGCGCTGCGGCGGCGGAGCTCTCGGCGGCCACCACGCTTTCGGCGTAGAGCGCGTACTCCTCGGCGCTGTCGAAGTGGACCCGGCCCACGGAGTAGGGCACGTCGAGCTGGTGCTGGAAGCTGAACGGAACGACCTCCGGATCGCCGACCAGCAGGAGGTAGTGGGGCACCCGGTCGGGGTCGGTCGCGCCGGGGCCCAGGCCCTGGCGGACGAGGAACGAGCCCTTGTCCGGCGTGGGCACGTAACCGCTCGTCTCGTCGAACAGGCGGAAGCGCTCGCCGGCCTGGGCCCGCCGGTGGTCGACGAGCGGCTGGAGGGCCTCGCGTACCTCCGGGTCGATCCCCGGGGGCAGGAGGATGCCCCAGCCGCTCGAGGCGAGGTCGGTGGGGTCGATCTCCTCGTGGAGCGGCCGCGGAGTCTCGACGTCGCCGCGGAAGGAGCGGGCGGCGAGCCGGCGGCCGAGCTCCCGGGGCTCGATGGGCTCGGTCCAGTAACGCCCCGTCGTCCCGTCGATGCCATTGAACACCAAGAGCTCCTCGCCCCGGCCGGCGGTTCCTGCTTCCGGGTCCTCCCCGAGCTCGGCCGGGTCGAGGTCTCGCGGTTCGAAGCTCGCGTCATCCAGGTGCCGGGCGGCGGAGCCGTTGTCGTCGTCGCCGAGGAGTCGCGAGCGGTAGGAACGGGTCCAGGGGTCCATGGGTTCTCCTTTCGACCTGCGGAAACGGTGCGCTTCCGTTACGACCCCCAGAGACCCGGTCCGGACGGTCTTGGTTGAGAGCGGGGCCGGAAATCCGCTCCGGCGGTCCGTCAGCCAAGAACGGATCCTCGCCCGGGCTCAACCTCCAACGCGAAAACGGGTCTGTAAGCGGTGGGGGAGAGCCGGCGTGATCCGCCCGCGAGCCGGGTCACGCGATGGAGGAAGGGAGGAGTCGACCATGCACCCGGAGGCCACGACGGTGAGCGACTGGAAAGAACGGCTCCACGCCGATCCACGGAAGACGCTCGGCGAGCTCGGCCGCCGTCTGGCGGGAGCCCGGAGCCCGGACCCGGAGATCGAGGATCTCTACTGGCGGGCGCTGGTCGACTACGGCAGCGTCCACGAGCTGAGCGCGGCGCTCCTCGCGCGCCTGCGCCTGGGCTCCGCCGCCACGCTGCTCGACGTCGACCGGGAGCACCGCACCCGGTGCCACGGCCGGCTCCGGGTCGAGGCGGCCGAGGAGCTGGCGAGCTTCCGGCTCGAGCCCGAAGTGCGCTCCCAGATCGCCGCCCATCCCCTGCGCCTGCCCGAGACGGTCTACGAGCCCCGCGGGCGCCCGGCCGAGGCGGCGGCGCTCTACGCCCTCGAGCACGACCGGCTCGGCGGGCGCTCCGACGCCTTCGGCGCGCTCGCCCGGGCGGCGTTGCGCTACAAGCTCGCCCGCGCGCTCCACCGGGCGCCGGCGGTGCCGGGCGCCGCCGAGGTCGCGCGAGCGATCATGGAGAGCGCCTTGCGCCTGGTCGAGAAGGAGGAGGCGGCGGCGCCGAGGGCGGAGCCCACGCCTGCGGAGTCGAAGAGGGGGCGCGAGGAGCCGTCCGTGGCGGTCCGGCTCCGCTTCCACGTCCACGAGTGGCTCGGCCTGCGCCACTTCGAGGCCGAGCGCTACGCGGAGGCGGAGGAGAGCTTTCTGCGGGCGGCGGCCCTGACACCCGCGAGCGAGCTCGGCGTGGCGGTCCTGACCTTCGCGGCCAACGCCCTCTTGCGCCAGGGCAAGCGGGCCGAGGCCCGCCGCCTGCTCGACTCGCTCCAGGGCCGGATGGGGGAGGCGGGAGAGCAGGCGATGGCCGCAGAGTGGGAGGCCCTCTACCACCGGATCGAGGAGGAGCTGGGCGAGGGGGATTGAGCCGCCGGATTCAGGCGGCCAACGCCTCGGCCAGGAGGCGGTGGAACTGGTGGACGCCCTGCTCGCGGGTCGGGGAGTACCGGCCGCGGTGGTAGAGGCGGGAGCGCACGCCCCGCTGCACGGCCTCGACGATCGACTCGTCCTCCCGCTCCACCCGGTCGAGGGCGCCGCCGGCGCCCCGTTCGAGGCGGCCCGGATCGAGGACGTAGGCGAGGAAGCGAACCTTGGTGCGATCGGGCGCCAGCGGCTGGACGACGTTGATCGAGACGCCCCACGGGTAGACGTTGACCATGGTGTTGGGGAAGAGCCACCAGTAGTAGGCGGCGATCCGCCGGCCGCCGGCGGCGTCGGGCGAGGCGGCGGGCAGGTCGAAGGCGTCCTCGCCGTCGGCCGCGACGCCGAGTTGCAGGTTCGACCAGCGGTGGAGCTCGCTCCGGTACTCGCCGTAGTCGAGGGCGGCGGCGAGGCCGGCGTGGACGTAGGGGATGTGGAACCCTTCGAGGTAGTTCTCGACGTAGAGCGCCCAGTGGGCCCGGACCAGGTAGTCGCGCGAGCGGGTGGGCTCGGGGGTGAGCTCGGCGAGCGGCAGCCAGGCGAGGCGCTCGCGCATCGGGCCGATCAGCTCCGCGAAGGGCTGGGCCGGCTCGAGGCCGGTGAAGGCGAGCTTCCCCCACAGGCCGAGGGGCAGGCGCGGCAGGTCGTCCGCCGGCGAGGGAAACCCCTCGGCGCCCTCGAGCTCGGGCATGGAGAGGAAGCGGCCGTCGAGGCCGAAGCGGCGCCCGTGATAGCGGCAGCGCAGGGCCTGGCAACGGCCGCCGCTCTCCACCAGGAGGTTCCCCCGGTGGGTGCAGACGTTCGACAGGCAGCGCAGGCGGTCCTCCCCGTCGCGGGCGAGGAAGAGGGGCTCGTCGAGGAGGCCCGGGAGGAGCGTGATCGGCTCGACGTGCCCCGGCGCGCGCACCGGATCGGTGTCGCCCGCGAGCTGCCAGCTGCGGGCGAAGACGCGCTCGCGGAGGGCGGTCCAGAGCCCGGGATCGGAGTAGAGCGCGCCGGGCGCGGTCCAGGCGCGGCGAATGTCCGGCTCGATCTCGAACGTGGAATCTGTCATGGCGAGCTCCCGGAGGAGTAGAATGTCTGTCCCCGTCGCGGCGCGAAACGGCCCGAGAGGGCCGGCAACGGAGCCTATCGTGGGCGCAGGCGGCGGTGTATGCTCGAATGGCAATGAGCGACTGACAAATGGGGCGCGAGCAACGGAGGATCAAGCGGCGGTTGCTCCACGAGCTGGTCGACGAAAACGTCCAGCTCCGCAACGGCGGCCGCCCACGGCCGGTCCGGCCGAGGAGCCGGAGCCTGGGGCGGACGCTGCGCCTGGCGGCCCTGATCGGCGCGCCGGCGGCCCTGGTCGCCTCGTCGCTGGTGCTTTCGGGGGCGGTCTCTCCGAGCTCTCCGCTACGTTCAGCGGCGGCGGAGCCCGCGGCGGCGGATGGCTCCTCCGCCCCCCGGCGTCCGGCGCCGCCCGTCGCGCGCCCGGTCGCCGCTTCGCGCGCGCCGGCCGCTCCCGGGGCCGCGGCGCTGCCGGCGACGCTCCCGGCCCACGCCATCGATGCCTCGGTCTTCCCCCTGGCGGTGCACCGGATCGTCCTCGACCCGGGCCACGGCGGCGAGAACTCCGGCACCAGCATCCCGGGCGGCCTGGAGGAGAAGGACCTGACCCTCGACATCGCGCGCCGGGTCAAGGCGAACCTCGAGCGCTACGCCTTCCAGGTGCTCATGACCCGCGACGACGACGAGTCGGTGACCCTGCAACGGCGCGCGAACTTCGCCAACCGCGAGCGGGCCGACATCTTCGTGTCGATCCACGTCAACTGGCTCGAGGGGTCGCGCGAGAGCGGCATCGAGACCTACTACCTGGGCCCCACCGACGACCCCTTCGTCACGCGGCTGGCGGCCGACGAGAACGTCGAGTCCGGGCACAGCCTGGCGGAGCTGCGCGAGATCCTCGACCGGATCTACGCCGGCGTGCGCCAGGACAAGTCCCTGGGGCTGGCGCGGGCGATCCACGCCTCGCTCTACGGCTCGCTTCGGCGGGTCAACCCGGAGCTGCGCAACCGCGGGGTCAAGACCGCCCCCTTCATCGTCCTGGTGGACACCGAGATGCCCGCGGTCCTGGCGGAGGTCGCCGCCCTCTCCAGCGCCGCCGAGGCCTCGATGCTGGAAAAGCCTCTCTATCGCGAGTACATCGCCGATTCCCTCGCCGCGGGCATCGCCTCCTACGCCGAGGCGGTGGGTCACGAGGGCGAGGAACGGCCCGCAGCTTCGCCGCCGTCGCAACCGTCGCAATCGCCGCAACCGGGGAGTTGAACCGATGACCGAGAGCAAGCAGATCCTCCACGTGGGGATCGACCTGGGGACCTCCCGCAGCTCCATCGCCGGGTCGAACGAGCAGCGTCACGTGGTGCAGAGCTACGTCGGCTGGCCGGCCGACATGGTCGCCAGGAAGGTGCTCAAGAAGGCCGTGCTGGTGGGCGACGAGGCGCTCGAGAACCGGCCGATGCTCGACCTCTACCGGCCCCTCGAGGAGGGGTTGATCAAGAAGGGCTCGAGCCGCGACGAGGAGGCGGTGGCGGAGCTCCTCCAGCACCTCCTGCGGCTGGCCGGAGCGGAGAAGGGCAACGGCGCCGGCTCGGTGCGGGCGGTGGTCGGCGTGCCGGCCAAGGCCCTGCGGGTGAACAAGCAGAGCCTGCGCGAGGCCGTGGGGCCGATGGTCGACAACCTCCTGATCGTCTCGGAGCCCTTCGCCGTGGCCTACGGCCTCGACTCGCTGCTCCACTCGATGATCATCGACATCGGGGCCGGCACCGCCGACTTCTGCGTCATGCGCGGCCGCATCCCCACGGACGAGGACCAGCGGACCCTCACCACGGCCGGCGACTGGCTCGACGAGCAGCTCGCCAACCAGATCCGCGAGGCCTACCCGGACGCCGACTTCACGATCCACATGGTGCGCGACTGGAAGGAGCGCTCGAGCTTCGTCGGCGAGGCCAAGCAGAAGGTCACCGTGACCGCGCCGGTCGACGGCAGGCCGACCGAGCTCGATGTCACCGCGCCCATGCGCGCCGCCTGCGAGGCGCTGCTGCCGCCGCTCATCGAGACCATGGTCGATCTGCTCTCCCGCGTCGACCCCGACTACCAGGAGCGAGTGCGCAACAACGTGATCCTCTCCGGCGGCACGGCCCTGATCCAGGGCCTCGGGGCGAGCCTCCAGAAGGAGCTGGGCGAGATCGGGGGCGGGCGGGTGAAGGTGGTCAAGGACCCGGTCTTCGTGGGCGCCGACGGCGGCCTGGCGATCGCCCTCGACGCCTCCGACGACGAGTGGGAGAGGTTGGCCGGCTAGTGGTCCGTCAATCTTCATTTGACAGAGGTATCCGGCGAGGATTTCGCGTCGCAGGCCAGGCGCTCCGACGCAGGCGTAGCGGGGCCTACGTCGAGGAGGAGCCACGCCGCCGGCGGCGTGAAGGACCGTCGGGACCCGTCAATTGAAGGTTGACGGACCACTAGTCGTCTGATTGGGGCGACTCTTGGATAAAGAGGCCGAGTTTTGGTCGAGAGATCTGCATCCGGGAGGAGCTTCTCAGGCGGCCTTCTGGTGTGGCGGGAAGGCGTGTTGAATGAGGGAATCGAGCTGGTGGTCGACGCGGTGGAGAGCTTCAGCGAGGCGAGGGTGAGGCTCGGCGACGCCGGGCCCTTCAATGGCGGTCAGTGCAGGCCGCAGCACGCGGGCATCGAGCCGGGCGTAGAAGCGAGCGAGCTTCCAGCCGTAGGGCGTGACGAGGTAGCGATAGGTCCCGGGAGCGCGATAGATCAGGCCCTTGCGTACCAGGCGCCGGAGGTCGTAGCTGGCCTGGGCGCTGGTGTAGGCAGGCTCGGTCGGTCCCAGGAGTTGGCAGACGTTGCGCCGCAGGTTCTGGTTCCGGAAGCCGTGGATCAGGTGGAGAAACAGGCTGAGGCTGAGCATCAGGGCCATGACGCGGGGATCGCCGAAGCGAAGGCCGGGGGCTTTGTGACCGTCGTCGGTGACGGTGGGCTGCACCACGCGTTGGATGCTGCCGGCGGACAGCCCGCAGTTCTGGCTGACCCGCTCGACCTCCAGAAGCCGCCGGTTGATGTGGCGTCCGATCTGTTGCAAGTAGCCGAAGTTCGCCAGGCCCTTGTTGACATCGAAGTCCTTGGGGTTGCGGAAGGTCCCCTCGGTGCGCAGCGCTCGTCCCTCCTTGAAGTACTGCTTGAGATCGAAGCTCTTGTACTCGATGTGGAGGCTCGGCGAGACACCCTGCTCGACGACCCGGGTGCGGAAGGTGCCTGGCGTCCGGCGGGTGACGCGCCGGTCGAAGACGAGCTGCACCCGGTCCGGCCGGCCGAGGTCGAGATTCTCGCGCAGCACCTGCTCGAAGAACTCCCGGCCGCGGGCCGGCCGATCGAAGACCTGAGTGAGGCTGACCTCCATCTGCCAGATCGAGAGCTTCCAGTCGTACCCGGCCGCGCGGTCCTCCGGCGACAGGGGCATCGGCAGCCGTTCGAGCCAGCGAGCCAGGAAGGCTTCGATCGCCGCCGGGCCGAGCTCGTCGCAGATCGTTTGCAGCGCCTCGGGGTCCGCGCACGAGAGAAACCCGTTGTCGAGCGCTTCGTAGGCGATGCCGCGCCGCTCGAGCTGGCGCTTGGCCCACTCGTGCCCGTTCAAGCACAGCTTCAGCGACCACGGGGCGTAGCTGCACACCTTGAGGAACGCCGGCCCGAACTCCTCGTCGTCGACGTAGAAGTAGTAGTGGTTGACGTAGACGTCCTTGTCCCGCGTCCAGTCGAACCACCCCGCCCCCTTCTCTGGCCTCGGCTTGCCCTGAAACGCCTTGGTCTTCTCCTGCGCCACCCCGATGAAGACCACCCCGTCGCGCACCCCCCGCTCCCGGCGCAGCCGGTTCGCCAGCTCGTCCTTGCGCTGCTTGGAACGAAACTCAACCCAGGGGATCTCGTGACTCTCCGCAAACCCCTTCACCGCCTCGCGAAAGCGCGTCGTGATCTGACCCAACACCGCCGGCGACGGGATTGGCTTGCCCAGGTGCTCGCGCAGGAAGCCCGTCATCCCGGGACCCGTCGCCAACGCCGGCACGTACCCGTTCAGGTACAGCCGGTCCACGCATTCCACCTCCAGCGTCACATGCCCTTCGAGAAGCTCCGCCACGGTCGTCATCGGAGCATCCTATGCCCACACCGGTTCAACCGCCCACGGTCTACTCGTCGGTTTGAGGCGGAGCTTCGCTAGGACCTGCGAGGCCCTCTCCACTCTGCTGCGGCCGCCCCCGCATCGCCGCTCGCAGCGTTGCGGCTCCTCGACAGAGCGCTGCTATGCCTGCGTCTCCGCGCCTCGCGGGCGGTGCGCGGATGACGCCCTCGCGACGAGCGGAGATTTCCTCGCAGGCCCCAGCCGGCCCGGCGATATACTCGATTTCGATGAAAGCTCCTCTTCCGATCTTTTCGATTCTTGGGCTCGCGGTCCTGGGGGCCGCGTGCCGTGCCCAGGAGGGCCCCATGAGCCAGACCCGCCTGACCGTCTCGAGCCCCGCCTTCACCGCCGGCGAGCGGATCCCCAAGGCCCACGCCCACGCCCCGGAGGGGGAGAACGTCTCGCCGCCCCTCGCCTGGCAGGGCGTGCCCTCGGAGGCGCGCGAGCTCGCCCTCGTGGTCGACGACCCCGATGCCCCGCGGGCCGAGCCGTGGGTCCACTGGGTGGTTTACGGCATCCCGTCTTCGGCCGACGGCCTACCCGCAGGCGCCGCGTCCGGTCCCGGCCTACCCGCCGGTGCCCGGCAGGGCGAGAACGACTTCGGGGAGACGGGGTGGGGCGGTCCGCTGCCCCCGCCCGGCCACGGCGCCCACCACTACCACTTCAAGCTCTACGTCCTCGACACCCGGCTCGGCCTCGAAGCGGGGGCGAGCAAGGACGACCTGCTCCGGGCCATGAAGGGGCACGTCGTGGCCGAGGGCGAGCTGGTGGGCACCTACAGCCGGTAGCCGTCGCCGTGGCCGCCGGCAGGAGATCGCACATGCCCGATCCACTCGACCGACCCGACCGAGCCCTCGTCGCCCCGCTCCTCCTCGCCGCCCTCGCCCTGGCCGCCGTCGCGGCCGGCGTCCCCACCGCGGCCGCGACGGCCGCGACGGCCGCGGAGGACCCCGCCACCGCGGGCATGCCGCCGGAGCCTCCGGGCTTCACCCTCGGCGGCGACCCGGCGGCGGGGGCGGCGGTCTTCGCCAAGAGCTGCGTCCTGTGCCACGGGCCCGCGGGCCACGGCGACGGGCGCATCAAGAGCGACCCGCCGCCCCGCGACTTCACCCACCCCGAAGGGCTCAGGACCTCGTCGGACTGGCAGCTCTACCAGGTGATCCGCAACGGCGGCGCGATCCTGGGCATGTCGCCCCGGATGCTGCCCTGGAAAGACATCCTCAGCGACCGGGAGATCCGGGACGTGGCGGCCTACGTGCGCTCGCTGGGCAAGGCGAAGAGCGGCTGAGGGCTCCGTCCGGCGCCCTCACGAACGGCGGACCGCGATCATGTCGATCTCGAGCAGCGCCCCCTTCGGGAGGCTCGAGACCTCGACCGTGGAGCGGGCGGGGCGGTGGTCGCCCATGGCCTCGCCGTAGAGCCGGTTGAGCTCCGGGAAGTGGGCGAGGTCGGCGACGAAGATCGTGGTCCGCACCACGTCGGCGAAGCCGCAGCCGGCGCTCGAGAGCACCTCGGCGAGGTTCCGGAGCACCTGGCGGGCCTGGGCCTCGAAGCCGCCGGCGACGAGCTCGCCGGTCGCCGGATCGATGGCGATCTGGCCGGAGGTGAAGAGCCAGCCGCCGGCGGAGACCGCCTGGGAGTAAGGTCCGATGGCGGCGGGGGCGGCGTCGGTGTGATGGAAGTCCATGTCGGGTCATCTCCTGTGGGTCGGTCGGTCGGGTCGGGTTCCGGGCTCCACCACGCCGACGTACGGGAGATTGCGCCAGCGCTCGTCGTAGTCCAGGCCGTAGCCGACCACGAACCGGTCCTCGATGGCGAACCCGAGGTAGTCGACGCGCACGTCGACCTGGCGGCGCGCCCGCTTGTCGAGGAAGGCGCAGAGCTTCAGGCTCCGGGGCCGGCGCAGGCGCAGGAGAGCCAGGATGGTGTCCAGGGTGTGGCCGGTGTCCACGATGTCCTCGACCAGGAGGACGTCGCGGCCGCGCAGCGCCAGGCTGACGTCCTGGCGGATCACGACCTCGCCCGGGGACGAGGACGAGCCGTAGCTCGAGGTCTGGAAGAAGTCGACGGCCACCGGGATCGGGAGCCGGCGGACCAGGTCCACCAGGAAGAAGACCGATCCCTTGAGCACCCCGAGACAGACCAGCTCGTCGCGGTCCGCGTAGTCGCGGGCGATCTCGTCGGCCAGCTCGCGGACGCGCTCGGCGATCCGATCCTCCGTGATCAAGGGCTCGGGAAGCGGCTCACCGGGCGTCGGCGCCATGGCGTAGAATCCTCCTCGAGCTTCGGCAAAGCGTTCTGCGCCGCGACCGGTTCCCGCCATGTCCGTCCATGACCTGCAGCGGCTTCACGGCCGTTACGCCAACCTGTCGAACCAGTTCCGTTCCGCCTGGGCCTTCCACCAGTATCTCGACAGCCTGCGCAAGATCTTCGCGGGCGGGCCGCCGGGCGAGCTCGCGGCGAGCTTCCAGGTCGTCTACGGTGAGCTGAAAGCGATCTCCGGGCGCCTCGGCGCGGCCGACCCCGGGGCCATCGAGGACGAGCTCGACGCCGTCGAGCAACGGCTCCGGGCGCTGTCCGCGGCGCTGGTGCGGCAGGATAGCAAAGTCTCGCCGCCACAGCTCCGTCACTTCTTCCAGCGGGTCAGGAACCAGGACGAGAACATCCTCACGCAGCTCGTCAAGTTCTACGTCTATTCCCAGGGCAGCGCCGAGTGGGACGGCGATCGCCTCGACAAGGTCGACTTCCTGCTCACCACCCTGGCGCAGGAGCGCGACGCCACGGGTCGCTTCGGGCTCATCGAGCGCGGCCGGCTGCGCGAGGTCGCGACCGGCCTGTGGAACCT
The DNA here is from genome assembly GCA_963741925.1 of uncultured Acidobacteriota bacterium. Taxonomy (GTDB): domain Bacteria; phylum Acidobacteriota; class Thermoanaerobaculia; order Multivoradales; family DATKCC01; genus CAVUBL01. Next base: position 3,050,811 of record CAVUJU010000005.1, on the reverse strand, counting down.
CCAAGACGGTCCCGAGACGCCCGACGGCCTGATCGAGGAGCGGGTGGCCGAGCTCAAGGCCCTGCGCGCCGAGGCGACCACCAGCGCCACTCTGGAGGAGCTCAACGAGCGCCGCCTCGTGCCGCGCTTCCGCGAGCTCAAGCACGGCCTCGGACGCCGCCTCTTCCAGCCCAGGCTCCTGCTCGAGATCCTCGAGACCAACCTGGTCTTCAAGAACCTGGTCCACCAGCTCTACGCGGTGGAGGAGCGCCGGATCACCGCCGAGTACCAGCGCCTCTTCGACCTCGAGCGCGAGGCCCCGGTCGAGCCCGAGCTCGCCCGGGACCTGCAGCGGTTCCGCCGCGAGGTGGAGGTTTTCGAGCGCCGTCTCCAGGCCGACGAGCTCAAGCTTTCCGAGCTCGCCAGCATCCGCGCGAACGTGCGCTCTCTCTCCGCCCGCCTGGGCCGCAAGGCCGCCGAGGCGGAGCCGCCCGCCGAGCTCGACGAGGAGGGCGAGCCCGACGCCGGATCGGCTCTGCTCTCCGACGCCCTCGAGCGGCTGAAGGCCATCCTGGCCGGGACCGATCCCGATCTGCCCGCGGCGCGCGTCGCCATCACCTCGGAGGTCTACCCGCTCCATCTCGAGGCGCGGGAGATCGAGGCCTTCCGGCGCCTCGCCGACGAGGCCGAGACCCCCGCGCACCGGGAGCTCGAGCGGACGATCCTCGAGGCCGCGGCCCTGCGGGTGGCGCTCAACGACCGGGTGGCGGGGATCAAGGCCCTGCTCGACGAGACGGCGACCACCGGCGAGGCGCCGGTCTTCGGACATGCGCGCCGCACCCTGACGCTCGCGGCCAGCTATCTCTCGCGGCTCGCCGCGGCCGGCGAGCGGGCCACGGTCCTGGGGCGCACCTCCGAGGCGCAGGAGCTGCTGGTGCTGCGCATGCGCCTGCTGCGCGACTATTCGGGGACCTGGCTCCTGGCGATCGCGCCGGTCGTCCGCGGACGGCACAAGGGCTGATCGGACCACCGTTACATAATCGGGTACAGTCGCGGCCGCGCGGTCCCGGCCGGGAGGTCTTCATGTCCGAGCTCGACGAACAGATCAAGAATCGGCGCGAGAAGCTCCGGCTCCTCTCGGAGGCGGGAATCGAGGTCTACCCCCACGACTTCGACTACGACCTCGAGCCTTCCGAGGTCGAGGCGCGCTACGGCGCCGAGAGCGCCGAGGAGCTGGAGGAGGCGGCCACGACCCTCCGGGTCCCGGGGCGCCTCCGCGCCATCCGGGGCCACGGCAAGCTGGTGTTCGCCGACCTGGCGGACGGCGTCGGCAAGATCCAGCTCTTCGTCCGCGCCCCCCGGCTTCCCGAAGCCGCCCGGGCGGTCCTCGAGAACCTCGACCTGGGCGACCTCGTAGGGGCCCGGGGGCGAGTGATGCGCACCCGGTCGGGCGAGCTGTCCCTCGACGTCGAGGACCTCACCCTCCTGGCCAAGGCGATCCGGCCGCTGCCCGAGAAGTGGCACGGCCTGGCGGACGTCGAGGCGCGCTACCGCCAGCGCTACCTGGATCTGGTGGTCAACCCCGAGAGCCGGAAGGTGTTCGAGACCCGGGCGGCGATCGTCGGCGGCCTGCGCCGCTTCCTCGATGGCCGCGGGTTCCTGGAGGTCGAGACCCCGATGATGCAGGCGATCGCCGGCGGCGCCACGGCCCGCCCGTTCGTCACCCATCACAACGCCCTCGACCTCGACCTCTACCTGAGGGTCGCCCCCGAGCTCTACCTCAAGCGGCTCCTCGTGGGCGGCCTCCACCGGGTCTACGAGATCAACCGCAACTTCCGCAACGAGGGCATCTCGACCCAGCACAACCCCGAGTTCACCATGCTGGAGTTCTACTGGGCCTACGCCGACTACGAGGACCTGATGGAGCTCACCGAGGAGATGCTCTGGGGGCTCGCCGACGAGGTCCTGGGGCGGCCGGCGCTCGAGTGGAAGGGGGAGACCCTGGACCTCACGCCCCCCTGGCCGCGCTACACCATCCGGCAGGCGATCGAGCGCTTCGCGGGGATCGGGGCCGAGCGCCTGGAGAGCGCCGAGGGCGTGGCGGGCGTCCTCGCCGAGCGCGGCGTCGAAGGCCCGGACGGCCCGTACGGGCGGCTCTTGATGGAGCTCTTCGAGGTGACGGTGGAGGAGCAGCTCGCGGGCCCGGTCTTCATCACCGAGCACCCGGTCGAGGTCTCGCCCCTCTCGAAGGTCTCGCGGCGAGACCCGCGCTTCACCGAGCGCTTCGAGCTCTACCTGGGGGGCATGGAGATCGCCAACGCCTTTTCCGAGCTCAACGACCCGGACGTCCAGGCCGAGCGCTTCCGAGAGCAGCTCGCCGCCCGCGCAGCCGGCGACGAGGAGGCGCATCGCTTCGACGCCGACTACGTGCGGGCGCTCGAGCACGGCATGCCGCCGGCGGGCGGCGAGGGGATCGGGATCGATCGCCTGACCATGCTGTTCACCGGCCGCACCTCGATCCGTGACGTGATCCTGTTCCCGCTGCTGCGCCCCGAGGAGCCGGATTGAGAGCGTCCATCCCGCTCGGTGCAGGCCTCGGCGAACGGCCGGCCGAGGCGGAGCTCGGCCGCTTCACGCGATCGCGCCGGGGTGACGGGTGAGGCGGCAATGAAGCCTTCTCGGCTGTTGGTCGCGCGCCTGCCCTTTCCCGCCGTTCTCGCCCTGCGCTACCTGCGGAGCACCCGGCGCGACGCCTTCACCACGTTCCTGTCGGTGGTGGCGGTCGTGGCCATCACCGTCGGGGTGGCGGCCCTGATCCTGGCGCTCTCCGCCCTCTCCGGGTTCCAGAGCCTGCTGCGCTCGGAGGTGCTCTCCGAGACCCCGGAGATCGAGGTCACGCTGCCGCGCAGCCTGTCGCCGGCGGCCGCGGCGGCGGCCGAGCGGGCCGCACGAGAGGTGGCGGGGGCCCGTTCCGTGCACGCGGTGGTCCGGGGGCACGGCTGGCTGGTGAGCGGGGTCAAGTCGGTCCCCGCCGACCTGATGGGCTTCGAGGGGGAGGTCCCGCCGGCGCTGCCCGGGGTCGTGGGCCGGGGCCCGGGGCTCTACCTGTCGCGGAGCCTCGCCGGCTCCTGGGGCCTGGGGACCGGAGACGTGGTCGAGGTGGTCTCGCCGCGCCCCACCCTCACTCCCATGGGACCCCAACCGCGCCTGCGCAGCGTGCCGCTGGCCGGGGTCTACGAGGGCGGCAAGGTGATGGAGATCGAGCGGGCCGCCCTGCCTCTGGACGTCGCCGAGAGCCTCCTCGGCCCGGGCCGGCGGCACCTGCTGATCGACGCCGGCGGCCTCGACGCGGCGCTCGCCCTCGCCCCGCGCCTGAGCCGCGCCCTGGGCGCCGGCGCGCGGGTCGACACCTGGCGCGACCTCAACCGCCCGCTCTTCTTCGCCCTCCGCCTGGAGCGCGCCTTCGTCTTCCTCGGGGTCTCGCTGATCGTGGTCGTGGCCTCGCTCGCGCTTCTCGCCGACCTGGCGCTGATCATCGCCGGCAAGCGCGGGGACATGGGGATGCTCCTGACCATGGGGGCCACCCCCCGGACCCTCCGGAGGGCCTTCCTGCTCCTCGGCCTCCTGCTCGCTGCCCTCGGCGCCGCCCTCGGCGCGGCGCTGGGGGTCGGCGCCTCGCTGGTCTTCGATCGCTTCCACCTCATCCGCCTGCCCGGCGACGTCTTCTTCGTCGACTACGTTCCCTTCCAGGTGCGCCCGGCCCAGCTCGCCCTCATCCTGGCCGTGACCCTCGGGCTGGCGCTGGCGGCCTCCTTCTACGGCGCCGGCAAGGCCGCGGCCCTCTCCCCGGTCGAGGCCCTCAGGCGATGAAGCCCGTCCCGCCCAATCCGGGGCGATCCGGCCGGGCAGGCGCCCTCTCCCCCCCGCGAAGGTGGGGAGAGGGTCGGGGAGTGGAGAGGAGACCCGGTCGATGACGGTGCGGGTCGAGGCCTCGGGGCTGGTCAAGGGCTACCGGGACGGCGAGCTCCGGGTCGAGGTGCTCCGGGGCGCCGACCTCTCGGTCGAGCCCGGCGAGATGGTGGCGGTGGTCGGGCCCTCCGGCTCCGGCAAGTCGACCCTGCTCCACCTGCTCGGCGGCCTCGACCGCCCCGACGCCGGGGAGGTGGTGATCGGCGGCGAGCGCCTTGCGGCCCGGCGTGGGGCGGCCCTCGCCGCCTTCCGCAACCGGACCATCGGCTTCGTCTTCCAGTTCCACCAGCTCCTGCCCGACTTCACGGCCCTCGAGAACGTCATGCTCCCGGGCCGGATCGCCGGCCGCGACCCCCGGGAGACCCTGGAGCGGGCGAGCTCGCTGCTCGCCGAGGTCGGCCTGGGCGAGCGCCTCGACCACTTCCCCAACGAGCTCTCGGGCGGCGAGCGCCAGCGCGTGGCCCTGTGCCGTGCCCTCGCCCTCGATCCGCCCCTGCTCCTCGCCGACGAGCCCACCGGCAACCTCGACCCGGAGAGCGGCGCCCGGATCCTCGCGCTGCTCCTGGAGCTCCAGGAGCGCCACGGCACCACCGGCGTCCTGGTGACGCACAACCCGGAGGTGGCCCGCTGGTGTGCTAGAATTTTTCTACTCGACGAAGGGGTTCTGAACCCTCAGAGTCCTGTCGTAGAGGGCTCCTGACAGGCGTCCGCCCACCCGAGACCGCGGGGGAGCGGGCGGCGGGAGCCCGTTCTCCGACCGAGCTGAGGTAGAGGCTGGCGATGTTCGAGAAGTACAACGAGAAGGCGCGCCGGGCGCTGTTCTTCGCCCGGTACGAGGCGAGCAAGCTGGGCAGCCGGGTGATCGAGTCCGAGCACATCCTGCTGGGGATCCTCCGGGAAGGGGAGGAGACGGTCACCGAGATCTTCCGCAGGTTCCATCTCAAACCGGAGGAGATCCGCCGCGAGATCGAGGGCGAGCGGGTCTTCGTGGAGCGCATCTCCTCGACCGCCGAGCTGCCGCTGTCGGAGGAGTCGAAGAAGATCCTCGCCTACGCCTCCCACGAGGCCGAGAGCATGCTCCACCAGACGGTCGGGTCGGAGCACCTGCTGATCGGCATCCTGCGGGTCGACGCCTGCCTGGCGATGCGCATCCTGGTGCAGCACGGCCTCGACGTCTACACCGTGCGCGAGGAGGTGCTGGCGATCGCCAAGGAGCGCGAGGCCTCGCAGCAGAAGAAGGAGCTGCCGTTCATCGCCGAGTACGGCCGCGACCTGACCACTCTCGCGGCCGAGGGGGCCTTCGACCCCTTGATCGGGCGCGAGGACGAGGTCGACCGGATCGTCCAGATCCTCTCGCGCCGCACCAAGAACAACCCGATCCTCCTGGGCGAGCCGGGGGTGGGCAAGACCGCGATCGTCGAGGGCCTGGCGCAGCGGATCATCGACGGCCGGGTGCCGATCTTCCTCGCCAACAAGCGGATCGTGGCCCTGGACCTGTCGCTGATCGTCGCCGGCACCAAGTACCGGGGCCAGTTCGAGGAGCGCCTCAAGGGGATCTTGAAGGAGCTCAAGGAGTGCCGCGAGCTGGTCGTCTTCATCGACGAGATCCACTCGCTGATCGGCGCCGGCTCGGCCGAGGGGTCGCTCGACGCCGCCAACATCCTGAAGCCCGCGCTCTCCCGCGGCGAGATCTCCTGCGTCGGGGCCACCACCCTCAAGGAGTACCGCAAGTACATCGAGAAGGACCGCTCGCTCCTGCGCCGCTTCCAGGCGATCCAGATCGACCCGCCGAACGAGGAGGAGACGCTCTCCATCCTCCAGGGGGTGAAGGACCGCTACGAGGCCTTCCACAAGGTGCGCTACACGGGCGCCGCCCTGCGCACCGCGATCTACCAGTCGAGCCGCTACATCCCGGACCGCCACCTGCCGGACAAGGCGATCGACATCATGGACGAGGCCGGGGCGCGGGTGAAGCTGCGCCGGGTGCGCGACACGCAGAACGTCCGCCGCCTGGAGCAGGAGATCCGCGACGTGGTCCAGGAGATGAAGGCGGCGATCTCGGACAAGGAGTTCGAGCGGGCGGTCTACCTGCGCGAGCGGGAGATCGACCTGCGCGAGGACCTGGAGCGGCTGAACACCACCCAGGAGGAGGGCCCCCTGGAGGTCACGCGCCGGGACATCGAGGAGGTCATCTCCTCCTGGACCGGCATCCCGGTCGCGAGCCTCGAGACGGAGGAGGCGGAGCGCCTCTTGCGCATGGAGGAGACCCTGAAGCACCGCGTGGTCGGCCAGGACACCGCGATCAACGCCATCAGCCGGGCCATCCGGCGCTCCCGGCTGGGGGTCTCGAACCCCCACCGGCCCATGGGCTCCTTCATCTTCCTCGGGCCCTCCGGGGTGGGCAAGACCGAGGTCGCCCGGCGCCTCTCGGAGTTCCTGTTCGGCACCGAGCGCGCCCTGGTGCGCTTCGACATGAGCGAGTACATGGAGAAGCACGCGGTCTCGAAGCTGATCGGTTCGCCGCCGGGCTACGTCGGCCACGACGAGGGCGGGCAGCTCACCGAGCGCATCCGCCGCCAGCCCTACTCGGTGGTGCTCTTCGACGAGATCGAGAAGGCCCACCCCGAGGTCTCGAACCTGCTGCTCCAGATCCTCGAGGACGGCCTTCTGACCGACGCCTACGGCAACGAGGTCGACTTCAAGAACACCCTCCTCCTGCTGACCTCGAACATCGGCAGCCGCCTGGTGGTACGCGGCGGCCGCATGGGCTTCGGCGAGGCCGACGACGAGGCGGCCTTCCGCAAGATCGAGGAGGAGATCCTCGCCGATCTCCGGCGCTCGTTCAGCCCCGAGTTCATCAACCGCCTGGACGAGGTCATCGTCTTCAACCCGCTCTCGCGCGAGCACCTGCGCGCCATCGTCGACATCCTGCTCGACGACGTCAATGCCACTCTGGCAGACCGGAACCTCTCGGTGGCGGTTTCCGACCCGGCCAAGGAGTGGCTCCTCGAGGAGGCCGGGGTGGATCCGTCCACCGGCGCCCGGCCTCTGCGCAGGACGATCCAGCGTCACATCCAGGACGCCGTCTCGGAGATCCTGATCGCGCAGCACGGCGAGGAGATCGACCAGATCGAGGTCGACCTGGTGGACGGCGCACTGCACCTGGAGCCCCGCGTGGCGGAGCTCGCCGTGCCGGAAACCTGACCCCGGCCGGCCCGACCGCGGCGTCCCGGAAAGGGGCCGTGGGACGGGCATTTCACTTGCAGCGACCGATCTGTCACAATCTGCCGCCGACCGGGCGGGTGGTTCCCGTCCGGCCCCTGCCCACCGTCGAGATCAACCCAGGGGTGAACACGACGCGATGAGACGATTCAGTCCGAGCCCGGCCGAGGCATGGCTCTCGCACTTTCTGATCGCCAGCCTCCTGGCGGTCGCCGTCGGACCCGCCCTGCCGCCGCTCGCGGCCCAGGAGCCGGCGCCCGAGCCCCCCGCGCCCCCCGCGTCGAGCGCCCCGGCCCCGAGCGCCGAGGCCGCCCCGAGGGCGCCCGACGCCGGCGCCGAGGCCGCCTCGTTCGAGGGCCAGCCCGTGGTCGCCATCGAGTTCGTGGGCAACGAGACCCTCGCCGAGGACACCCTGGAGTACTACCTGGGCGTCAAGCCGGGCGAGCCGTTCTCGCGCGCCCAGCTCGACCACAACATCCAGCGCCTCTGGGACCGGAACCTGATCGACGACATCAGCGTCGAGGCTCTGCCCGCGGCCTCCTCGGAGTACGGCGAGGGCGTGCGGCTGGTGGTGAGCGTCAAGGAGCGGCCGCGCATCTCGTCGGTGGAGTACAAGGGCCTCAAGCGGATCAGCGAGAGCGACCTCAAGGACAAGCTGGGCGGCGAGCGCGTCGAGCTGACCGAGGGCGGCCCCCTGAACCTGGGCGAGCTCTACCGGGTCAAGGGCGTCATCGAGGAGATGTACGCCGAGAAGGGCTACCGCTTCGCCCAGGCCGAGTACCGCCTCGAGCCCTCGGGCGAGAACGAGCGGCGGGTGGTCTTCACCATCGACGAGGGCGACCGCGTGCGGATCGGCGACATCCGATTCGAGGGCAACACGGTGTTCCGGGAGGGGCGGCTGCGCTGGGAGATGAAGAACACCAAGGAGTCGGGCCTGTTCACCCGCATGTTCAAGAAGGACATCTACAACCCGGCCAAGCTCGATGAAGACCTCGACAAGGTGCGCGACGTCTACCGCCAGGCGGGCTACAAGAACGTGGTCATCGGGGAGCCGCGCATCCAGGTCCGCACCGAGAACCCGAACGCCGCGCCCGCGAAGCAGAAGCGCCGGCTGGTGATCACCATCCCCGTCGAGGAGGGCAACCGCTGGAAGTTCGGCGACGTGAAGATCGAGGGCAACAAGATCTTCAAGGAGGCGCCGCTGCTGCGCGCCTTCAAGTACCGCCCCGGCGACTGGCTGCGCTCCGACACGGTCAAGGACGGAGTCGACGCGGTCAAGGACATCTACCACAACACCGGCTACATCCAGGCCCAGGTCACTCCCGAGCTGGTGGAGAGAACGAACGAGGTGGCGGACGTCGTCGTCCACGTCAACGAGGGCGACCAGTACCGGGTCGGCCGCCTGGAGTTCGAGGGCAACCGGCGCACCAAGGACAAGGTGCTGCGGCGCGAGTTCCGGGCGCAGGAGGGGCGGGTGCTCTCCCTCGGCGCCCTCAAGAACAGCCTCTACAAGATCCGCCAGCTCGGTTACTTCGAGCTCGACAAGGAAGACCCGATCCAGTTCCAGTTCAACGACGACAACACCGTCGACCTGACGGTCAAGGGCCAGGAGGCCGATCGGACCGAGCTCCAGTTCGGGGCCGGCTACAGCGAGGGGCTGGGCTTCTTCGGGCAGTTCTCGCTCCAGACCCACAACTTCCTGGGGCGGGGCGAGCAGCTCGGCGTGAGCGTGCAGTCCGGCGCCCTGACCCAGTACTACGACGCGAGCTACTTCGTCCCCTGGTTCCTGGACCGCCCGCAGTCGGTGGGCGTCCAGGCGTTCGACCGGCAGTTCGACTTCGACCTGCTGGCGAACCAGCGCGAGATCCAGAAGTCGCGCGGCGGCTCGGTGAGCTACGGGCGCTCGCTGGGTCTGTTCCAGTCCCTCAGCCTGGCCTACAGCTACTCGGACCAGTCCTTCGAGCAGCAGTTGACGACCGCGGGCGTCTCGAACACGTTCATCAGCAAGCTCAAGATCTCCTCCTTGCGCCCCGCCTACTCCTACAACAGCATCGACAATCCCTTCGAGCCGCGCACCGGGACCCGCTTCACGGCCTCGAGCGAGTACGCCGGCACCTTCCTGGGCGGATCGGAGGACTTCGTCCGGCCGGTCCTCGGCTTCACGGCCTACCGGCCGGTCTCGGGGTACCCGCTCGAGACGGTCGTCGGGGTGAACCTGGAGGGGGGGCTGGTCAAGCCCTTCGGCGGCCAGCAGCTCCAGCGCTTCGTCCTGTTCCGCCTCGGCGGCGACACCTCGGTGCGCGGTTTCGAGCGCTACCGCCTTTACGCCCGCGACCCGGTGACGAACGATTTCATCGTCGACCAGAACGGCTTCCCGCTCGGCGGCGACCGCTACCTCCAGGGCAACCTGGAGTACCACCTGATCCTCAACGGGCCGTTCCGCCTCATCGCATTCGTCGACGCGGGCCAGGTCTACGCCCCGGGCCAGGCCTTCGACCTCGGCCGCATGCGCTACACCGCCGGCGCCGAGCTCCGCATCACCCTACCGGTCCTGGGTGGCGCGCCGCTGCGGTTCATCTGGGCCGACAACCTCACCCCGCTGCCGGGGGACAGCTTCAACAGCTTCTCGTTCAGCATCGGGAGCACCTTCTAGGGCTCTCGAACCGAAGCAAAGGAGAGTCGAACACCATGCCCCGCTACCACCGCATTCGCCACGCGTCGCCTCGCCGGGGCCGCCGTGCGGCCGCGGCGTTGTCGCTCCTCGCCGCCCTCGCGCCGGCCGCGCTGCCGGCGGCCCAACCGCCGGCCGCCACGCCGCCGGCGCCGGCGGCGAAGACCGCGCCGGGCCCGGCGGCCGCCAAGCCCGCCAAGGTCGCCAAGGTCGCCGTCATCGACGTCGAACGCATCCTCCTCGAGTCGAACCGGGGCAAGAAGGCCCTGGCCGAGATCGAGGCGGTGCGCAAGCAAAAGCAGCAGGAAGGCGAGGCGAAGCAGAAGGAGATCACCGACCTGCGCCAGAAGATCAAGGACGGCCAGCTCTCGCTCTCGGAGGACAAGCTCGCCGACCTCAAGAAGCAGCTCGAGGACCGGCTCATCGCGCTCCAGCGGTACCAGGACGACGCCAGCCGCGACCTGTCCAAGAAGCGCGACGAGGTCCTGGACCAGATCGAGAAGAGCGTCTTTCCGGTGATCAACAAGATCGGGGCCGAGGGCGGCTACACGCTGATCTTCAACAAGTATCGGAGCGGCCTGGTGTACGCCGACGACTCGGTGGACATCACCGAGCAGGTCATCGCCCGGTACAACCAGTCGACCTCCGGTCACTAGCCGCCCGTGCCCACCCCAGGTTTCCGACTCTCCGAGCTCGCCGAGCGCCTGGGTGGCCGGGTGGTGGGCGACCCCGAGCGGCGGGTGACCGGCGTCGCGAGCCTGGAGCGGGCGGAGCCCGGGGACCTGGCCTTCCTCACCAGCCGGCGCTTCCGGCGCGACGCCGCGCGCAGCCGCGCCGGCGCCCTGCTCGTGCCCCCCGACGCGGAGGAGCTCGCGGCACGGGGGCGCAGCCTCCTGGTGGTCGACGACCCCGAGCTCGCCCGCAACCGCGTGCTCGAGCTCTTCGACCCGTCGCCCGGCCTCGTGCCGGGCGTTCACCCCTCCGCGGCGGTCGATCCCGAAGCCCTGGTCTCTGCCGCGGCGGAGGTCGGGCCGTTCGCGGTGATCGGCGCCGGCAGCGTGGTCGCCGCCGGCGCCCGGGTCGGCGCCCACGCCGTGGTCGGCCGGGACTGCCAGGTGGGGGAGGGCTCGGTGCTCCACCCCCACGTGGTGCTCTACGACAGGACCCGGCTGGGCCGTCGGGTCGTGGTCCACTCCGGCACGGTCCTGGGGGCCGACGGCTTCGGCTACACGAGCCGCGCCGACGGCCACCACAAGGTGCCGCAGGTGGGCGCCCTGTGGGTCGAGGACGACGTCGAGATCGGGGCGGTCTCGGCCCTCGATCGGGCGACCCTGGGGGCGACCCGGGTGGGTGCCGGGACCAAGATCGACAACCTGGTGCAGGTGGGCCACAACGTGGAGATCGGGCGCGGCGCGCTCTTGTGCGGCCAGTCGGGGATCGCCGGCAGCGCCCGGCTGGGCGACGGCGTGGTCCTGGCCGGCCAGGCCGGGGTGGGGGACCACATCGACCTCGGTGACCGGGTGCAGGTCGGCGCCGCCTCGGCGGCGGTCCGGCCGGTCGCCGCCGGCACCGTGGTGAGCGCCACGGTGCCCGCCATGGAGATCGGCCGCTGGCGGCGCCTGCTGTCGCTGCTCGGACGGCTCGACGAGATCTATCGCCGCCTCCGGGACCTGGAGGAGCGGGTCGAGAAGGCCTCCGGGGCGGCCAGGGAGGAGAGGGGAAGTGACTGAGACCGAACGTTCAGGGCCCGCGGCGGGGCAGGGTGGGGACGCCCCCCGGTGGGACAGCCGGTGGATCATGAGCGTCCTGCCCCACCGCTATCCGTTCCTGCTGGTCGATCGCGTGCTCGAGATGGAGCCGGGCAAGCGGATCGTCGCGATCAAGAACGTGACGATCAACGAGGAGTTCTTCCTCGGGCACTTCCCGGGACACCCGGTGATGCCCGGCGTCCTCCTGGTCGAGGGGATGGCCCAGGCGGGCGGAATCCTCCTGCTCCACGACCGCCCCGCCACGCGCGACAAGCTGGTCTACTTCGCCGGCATCGAGCGCGCCCGCTTCCGGCGCCCGGTCTTCCCGGGCGACCAGGTGCGCTACGAGGTGGAGGTCCTGGCCTTGCGCCAGACCTTCAGCAAGCTCTCCTGCCGCGCCCTGGTGGACGGCAAGGTGGCGGCCGAGGCGGTGATCTCGTCGGCCACGGTGGACCGGTAACCGCGATGCCCGCGACCGTCCATCCGACCGCCGTCGTCGACCCGACCGCCGAGCTGGCCGACGGCGTCTCGGTGGGGCCCCACGCCCTGGTCGGCGCCGGCGTCGCCGTGGGAGAGGGCACCGAGATCGGCGCCGGCGCCCAGGTGATCGGGCCCGGCACCCGCCTGGGCCGGGAGAACCGGATCTTCCCGTACGCCTGCGTCGGGTTCGAGCCTCAGGACCTCAAGTACCGCGGGGAGGAGACCCGCCTGGAGATCGGCGACCGGAACCAGATCCGGGAGTTCTCGACCATCCACCGGGGTACCGCCTTCGGCGGCGGGGTGACCTCGATCGGCTCGGACAACCTGCTGATGGCCTACAGCCACGTCGCCCACGACTGCCACGTGGGCGACCGCTGCGTGTTCACCAACTGCGCAACCCTCGGCGGCCACGCCACGGTCCACGACGACGCCACGATCGGGGCCTTCAGCGCCGTCCACCCGTTCACGCGGGTCGGCCGCCACGCCTACGTCGGCGGCTACACCGTGCTCACCATGGACGCCCTGCCGTACGTCAAGACGGTGGGGCAGAAGCCGGCGTGCCTGGGGGTCAACGTCATCGGCCTGCGCCGCAAGGGGATGCCCGAGGCGACCCGGCGGCGGATCGGCCGGGCGATGAAGATCCTCCTCTCCTCGGGGCTCAACACCACCCAGGCCCTGGAACGGATCCGGGAGGAGCTCGCCGGCCACGAGGAGATCGAGTATCTGGTGGAGTTCGTCGCGGCCTCGGAGCGCGGGGTGGTCAAGGCGCCTCCCGGCCGGCGGAGCGAGCGGGGGGGAGCGACCGAATGAGCGGCACGCCCGCCGCCCTCCGCGTCGGCGTCTTCGGTACCGGCGCCCTCGGGCGCCACCACACGCGCATCCTGGGCGAGCTGCCGGGCGTCGAGCTGGTGGGCGTCTACGACCCGAAGGAGGAGGCCGCGCGGGCGGTGGCCGAGGCCTATGGCGCCCGGATCCACCCCTCGGCGGAGGAGCTCGCCGGGGAGATCGACGCGGCGGTCGCCGCCGTGCCCACGGTGCTCCACGCCGAGGTCGGCTGCGCCCTGCTCGAGCGCGGCGTCCACCTGCTGGTCGAGAAACCCCTCGCCTCCTCGCTGGCGGAGGCCGACCGCCTGATCGCGGCGGCGCGCGTCGCCGGGGTCGTCCTCGCCGTCGGCCACGTGGAGTTCTTCAACCCGGCGGTCCAGGCGCTCCACCGCTTCGTCCGCGAGGCGGGTGTCTCGCCCGGCTTCGTCGAGGTCCAGCGCCTCGCCCGCTTCACCCGCCGGAGCCTCGACGTGGACGTGGTGCTCGATCTGATGATCCACGACCTCCAGATCCTCCACGCCCTCGACCCCAGCCCGGTGGTCGAGGTCCGGGCCACCGGCATCGACGTGCTCTCGCGGCGGATCGACATCGCCAACGTCCGGCTGGAGCTGGCGAGCGGCTGCGTCGCCAACCTCACCGCCTCGCGGGTCTCCTCCGAGCGGGTCCGCAAGCTCCGCCTCTTCGGCCGCTCGCGCTACTTCTCCCTCGACTACCAGGACCAGGAGGTCAAGGGCTACCGCCTCGAGGAGGCGGGGGAGGAGCGCCGGATCGAGCCGGTCGACCTGACGGTGGAAACGGCCGAGCCCCTGCGCCGGGAGCTCGAGGCGTTCGTGGCCGCGTGCCGCGGAGAGGACGGGGAACACGTGAGCGGCGAGGAGGGGCGCCGTGCTCTCGAGACCGCTCTGGCGGTGGTCGAGGCCATCGGCCGCTAGCGGTCCGTCAAGCTTCTAGCGAAGCTCCGCCTCAAACCGACGAGGCGTCTGAAGCGTCTCCGGCGCCACGGGCCGCTGGCCCCCCTCCCACGCCGAGCGATCACGGCCGCGCTCCTCGGAACAGAGACTCCAGACCGCCAGAGGCATCGGATGCCCCCCGCATCCCCTCGATCCCCTTCCCACCCCACGGGGGGGAAGGGGACGGTTGACTGGATGCCCCCCGCATCCCCTCGATCCCCTTCCCACCCCACGGGGGGGGAAGGGGACGGTTGACTGGATGCCCCCCGCATCCCCTCGATCCCCTTCCCACCCCACGGGGGGGGAAGGGGACGGTTGACCGGATGCCCCCCGCATCCCCTCGATCCCCTTCCCACCCGACGGGGGGGAAGGGGACGGTTGACTGGATGCCCCCCGGATCCCCTCGATCCCCTTCCCACCCCACGGGGGGGGAAGGGGACGGTTGACGGGATGCCCCCCGCATCCCCTCGATCCCCTTCCCACCCCACGGGGGGGGAAGGGGACGCCCCCTCCCGCTCTCTCGGCTCCCCCCAAAAAACTCGGCTCGTTCGTCACGATTCTGGCCTGATCAGACATCTAGACCAGGAGCCCGAGGGCCAGGAACCAGCCTACCCAGGACCTGAGCTGGACAGGTCTCGCGCGGAGGCGCAGAGGCGCAGAGACGCGGCCCTGGAGTCGACCCGATTTCGGCGACACCTCGGAGGGGCCCCGAGTCGTGGACGCTCCACCGAATGCAACAGGCCCAGCCGTCCTCCTCTGCGTCTTTGCGCCTCTGCGCGAGAACAGGACTTGGTTCCCGCTAGCCTGGTGGTCCGTCGAGCGTCCTCGGGCGGGGATCGGCCACCACCGGCTCGACCTCGCCCCGGGACACCAGGTCGCCCAGGCGATCGAGCAGGAGCTGAGCGCTCCACGCGACCTGCTCCTCGTCGGACAGGACCAGGTCGAAGTAGAGGACGATCCGACCGGCCGACCGGCCGCCGCCCTCGCCGGGCAGGTCGAGCGCCACGACGGTTGCGGGCAGCGGGGCCGCGAGAAGCAGGCAAAGGCCCAGGTGGTTCATGGCGCGCCTTCGAGGGAGGTACGCCGGAAGCGAGCGCGAGCTCGATGCCAGCTCGGAGCGCGTCTCGCCCCCAACTTTCCCGCCAAATGCGCTAGCCTAGAGGCCCGCACGTGCCGGCCGAGACCTCGGCCGGCGGGAATCCCACCGATTGAGAGAGAGCTGAGCATGCCTTCGTCGAGCGCGGAGATCGAGAAGACGGAGCTGGTGGCAGAGCTGGCCGCCCTGGCCCGGGAGCGGGTGGCCGCCGGGGAGGGGGCGGGGGAGGACGGTCCCGACTCGGCCGAGCGCTTCGTTCGGAGCTGCTACGAGACCATCGCCCCGGACGACCTGATGGCCCGGGAGCCGAGCGACCTGGTCGGAGGGGCGCTGTCGCTCTGGCGCTGGGGCCTTGAGCGCTCTCGGGGGTCGGCCAAGATCCGGGTCTTCAACCCCACCCGGGAGCTGCACGGATGGGAGTCGCCGTACACCGCTGTCGAGGTGGTCAACGACGACATGCCCTTCCTGGTCGACTCGGTGACCGCGGCGCTCAACGCCCGCGAGCACCCGGTCCAGCTCGTCCTCCATCCGGTGGTCGCGGTCGCCCGGGACGAGGCGGGCGTGCGCCGTCAGCTCACGCTCCTGCCGGCGACCGAGAGGCGGTGGCCCGAGTCGTACATGCAGGTCGAGATCGACCGGATCTTCGACGCGGCGGAGCTCGAGGACACCAGGAAGGCCCTCGAGACGGTGCTCGAGGACGTGCGGGCGGCGGTGACCGACTGGCGCGCCATGCGCGCCAAGATGACCGAGATCGTCGAAGGCTGGGATGCCGCGCCCCCGCCGGTCGAGGAAGGCGAGATCGAGGAGGCGAGGAGCTTCCTGCAGTGGCTGGAGGAGGACCACTTCACGTTCCTCGGCTACCGCGAGCTGGACCTGGTCGAGGAGGACGGCGCGGCGTACTTGCGACTGGTGCCAGGGTCGAGCCTCGGGGTGCTGCGGGCGCGCGAGACCGAGAGCTCCCGCCGCCTGCGCCCGCTGACCGACAAGATGGCGAAGTTCGCCCGCGAGCCCCGGCTGCTGTTCGTCACCAAGGCGAACCACCGGGCGACCGTGCACCGGCCGTCGCACATGGACTACATCGGTCTCAAGCGGTTCGACGACGCCGGACGGGTGGTGGGCGAGCGGCGCTTCCTCGGCCTCTTCACGTCGATCGCCTACAACCGCCAGGCGAGGAAGATCCCGCTCCTGCGCGAGAAGGTCGAGCGGACGCTCCAGCGGGCGGGCTTCCCGCCCGACAGCCACGATGGCAAGGCCCTGCTCCACATCCTCGAGACGTTCCCGCGCGACGAGCTCTTCCAGATCTCCGAGCAGCGGCTGTTCGAGATCAGCGTCGGCATCCTCCAGCTCCAGGAGCGCCAGCGCATCGCCCTGTTCGTGCGCCGGGACCTCTTCGAGCGCTTCGTCTCGTGCTTGGTCTACGCCCCCAGGGACCGCTACAACACCGAGCTCCGCCTGCGGATGCAGGCGATCCTCGAGGAGGTCCTCGGCGGCGTGGTGACCGCCTACTACACCCAGGTGACCGACTCGCCCCTCGCCCGCATCCAGTACATCGTCCAGACCACGCCCGGGCGGATTCCGGCCTTCGACGTCAAGCAGATCGAGGCCCGGCTTGCGGACGCCGCCCACACCTGGAGCGACCAGCTCTACGAGGTGCTCCTGGCCGGCGACGGCGACGAGGAGCGCCAGGTGCGCCTCTACAAGCGCTACCGGGACGCCTTCCCGACCTCGTACCGCGAGCAGTTCGCGGCCGAGGACACGATCCTCGACATCGCCAAGATCGAGGAGGTGCTCGCCAGCGGCCGCCTGGGGATGCACCTCTACCGCCGGCCCGGGGCGCCCGCCGACCGGGTGTGCTTCAAGCTCTACCACCCCGGGGAGTCGATCGCCCTCTCCGACGCCCTGCCCCGGCTCGAGAACATGGGCGTGCGGGTGGGCTCCGAGATCCCCCACGAGATCCGGCCGGACGGCGCGGAGCGCCCGGTCTGGATGCACGACTTCGGCCTCGAGCTCAAGGGCGCGACGCCGGTCGATTTCGAGCGGCTGCAGGAGATCTTCCCCGAGGCGTTCGAGCGCGTCTGGCGCGGGGACGTGGAGAACGACGGCTTCAACCGGCTGGTGGTCTGCGCCGGCCTGGCCTGGCACGAGGTGGTGGTGCTGCGGGCCTACGCCAAGTTCCTGCGCCAGGCGCGATCGGCCTTCAGCCAGGCGTACATGCAGGAGACCCTCGCCAGCAGCCCCGAGCTCTCGCGCCTCCTGGTCGAGCTCTTCCACGTGCGCTTCGACCCGGACCGTCGCGACGGCGTCGAGGAGCGGCTCTCGCAGGTCCAGCACCGGCTCCAGGCGGCCCTCGCCGAGGTCAAGAGCCTGGACGAGGACCGGATCTTCAGGCGCTTCCTGAACCTGATCCGCAACACCCTGCGCACGAGCTATTTCCAGCGCACGGACGAGGGCGAGCGCAAGCCCTATCTGTCCTTCAAGCTCCGCTCGTCGGAGATCAAGATCCTCCCCATGCCGCGGCCGCTCTACGAGATCTTCGTCTACTCGCCGCGGACCGAAGCCGTTCACCTGCGGGGCGGCAAGGTGGCCCGCGGCGGCGTGCGCTGGTCCGACCGCCGGGAGGACTTCCGCACCGAGATCCTCGGCCTCATGAAGGCCCAGATGGTGAAGAACGCGGTGATCGTGCCGGTGGGCGCCAAGGGCGGCTTCGTCCTCAAGCAGGCGCCTGCGCAGGGCGATCGGGAGGCTTTCCTCGCCGAGGGGATCGCGTGTTACCAGACCATGATCCGCGGCCTCCTCGACCTGACGGACAACCTGGTCGACGGCCGAGTCGTGGCGCCGCCGCGGGTGGTGCGGCTGGACGACGACGATCCCTACCTGGTGGTGGCGGCCGACAAGGGGACCGCCAAGTTCTCCGACATCGCCAACCGGCTGGCCGCCGAGTACGGCTTCTGGCTCGGCGACGCGTTCGCCTCGGGCGGCTCGGCGGGCTACGACCACAAGGCGATGGGGATCACCGCCAAGGGCGCCTGGGTGGCGGTCGAGCGCCACTTCCGGGAGCTGGGGGTCGACATCCGCCACGAAGCGTTCACGGTGGTGGGCGTCGGCGACATGTCGGGCGACGTCTTCGGCAACGGCATGCTCCTGTCGGAGCACATCCGCCTCCTCGGGGCCTTCAACCACCTCCACGTCTTCATCGACCCGAGCCCGGACCCCGCGATCTCCCTCGCCGAGCGCCGGCGCCTCTTCGCTCTCTCCCGCTCGAGCTGGGACGACTACGACCGGAGCAAGATCTCGGCGGGCGGCGGCGTGTTCGACCGCGAGGCGAAGTCCCTCGACCTGTCGCCGGAGATCCGGGAGCTCCTCGGAATCAAGGAGGAGTCGGTGGCGCCGGCGCGCCTCATCCAGGCCCTCCTCGCCCACCGCGTCGACCTGCTCTGGTTCGGCGGTATCGGTACCTTCGTCAAGGCCTCCGACGAGACCAACAGCCGGGTGGGTGACCGGGCCAACGACGACGTGCGGATCGACGCCTCCCAGCTCCGCTGCCGGGTGGTCGGGGAGGGCGCCAACCTGGGGATCACCCAGCGAGGGCGGATCGAGCTCGCCCGCGCCGGCGGCAAGATCAACACCGACGCCATCGACAACTCGGCGGGGGTCGACACCTCGGACCACGAGGTCAACATCAAGGTGCTCCTGGGCGACGTGGTGGCCCGGGGCGAGCTCACGGTCGAGGCGCGGAACTCGTTGCTCGAGACGATGAGCGACGAGGTCAGCGCCCTGGTGCTCCGGGACAACTACCTCCAGACCCAGGCGATCTCGGTCACCGAGGCCCAGGGCGTCGGCCTGCTCGACGCCCAGCAGCGCATGATGCGGGTGCTCGAGCGCGCCGGCCGCCTCGACCGCGGGCTCGAGTGGCTGCCCGACGACGAGGAGGTCGCCGAGCGCCAGGCGGCGGGCGCCGGGCTCACCCGGCCCGAGATCGCCGTGCTCCTCGCCTACAGCAAGATCTCCCTCTACCGCGACCTGCTGCAGTCGACCCTGCTCGACGACGCGCTCCTCGGCGAGGATCTGGTCCTGTACTTCCCGCGCCCGCTACGGCGCAAGTATCGCCGGGCGATCGAGCAGCATCGGCTGCGCCGGGAGATCATCGCCACCTACATCACCAACAGCATGGTCAACCGGGTCGGCCCGACCTTCGTCACCGAGATCGTCGCCGAGACCGGCGCCCAGCCGGCGGACGTGGCACGCGCCTACACCGTGGCCCGGGAGGCCTTCGACCTGCGCTCGATCTGGGCCGAGGTCGAGGCCCTCGACAACCGGGTGCCGGCCGAGGTCCAGCTGCGCATGACCGTGGCGGCGGGGCGCCTGGTCGAGCGAGTCACCCTCTGGTTCCTGCGCTACGCCGACTCCCCTCTGGACATCACGGCCTGCACGCGAGAGTTCGCACCAGCCGTCGGCACGCTCCTCGAGCACCTCGAGGAGCTCCTGTCGCGCTCCGAGCTGGCGGAGCTCCGGAGGCGCGAGAAGACCTTCACGCGCGACGGCGTGCCGGCCGAGCTCGCCCGGCGGGTGGCGGCGCTCGCCGACCTGGCGGCGGCCTGCGACATCTGGACCCTCGCCCGGAGCGGCAGCCGGGACGTCGAGGAGGTGGGGCGCATCTACTTCGCCCTCGGCGACCGCTTCCGTCTCGACTGGCTTCGCGACCTGGCCGGCCGCCTGAGCGCCGACGGCCGCTGGCAGAAGGCCGCGGTGACCGCCGTCGTCGACGACCTCTTCGTCCACCAGGGGGCGCTGACCCGGCAGGTGCTCGAGGGGGTGGAGAGCAACGGCGGGGCGCGCAAGGTCGTCGAAGGCTGGGCCCGCCGGCGCCCCGAGGCGGTCTCGCGTACCGACGAGGTGCTGCGCGAGATCCGGTCCGCCAAGGCCCCCGACCTGGCGATGCTCATGGTCGCCGACGACCAGCTCCGCCGCCTGGTGGCGGAAGGCGAAGAGGGCGAGGGGAAGGGGTAGAGGCGAGGTCGCCGGCGGGAGAAGGGTTGCGCCGGATCCGGAAGGCGCTCACTCGACCACCGCACGCCCCGGAGCTCCGGCGGCGCGCGGTGGGGCGGGTGCGGCCGGGTCGAGGGAGCGGTCGGAGGCCGGTTTCCGCGGCGGACGGCGCGCCGGGGGCGGCCGAGCCCGCCGAGATCAGCCGTCTGCGGCGGGCGATGCGTCGCGCGCCGCTCACGAGGTCGAGGAACGTGAGAGGATCGGGAGCCGAGGGACGACCCACCGGGAGGAACGATGAGCGCGAGGACGACGAGAGGGTTTGGAGTGATTCTGGCGTTGGCGCTGGTCGCGGCCCTGGCCGCGCCGGGGGCCGCGAGGGCGGCCGACGAGGGCGGGAAGCGGGGGCCGGCCCTGGGCTCGGTGCCCCCGGACTTCACCCTGCGGAGCGCCGACGGGAGCGAGGTGAGCCTCGCTGCGTTCCGCGGCCGCCAGCCGGTGGTCCTGGTCTTCTTCCGCGGCACCTGGTGACCGTTCTGCCGCGCGCAGCTCGTGGAGCTGCAATCACACCTGAAGGAGATCGAAGGCCTGGGCGCCCAGGTCCTGGTGGTGGCGAACGACGCCCCGGCGAAGCTGGCCGCCTTCCGCGAGGCGAACGGCCTCGGCTACCCGCTGCTCGCCGACCCCGACGGCGAGGTCATCGAGCGCTACGGCATCCGCAACCAGAAGGTCACCGACCGTGTCCTTCCCGACCCGACCGCCCTGGTGCTCGACCGCGAGGGGCGGGTGCGCTACAAGCGGATCGATGTGGACTACAGGGTCCGCCCGCCGGCGGCGGAGCTGGTCGACGCGCTCAAGAAGCTGAAGGCGCCCTAGTGACCCGTCAACCGTCAAGTGACGTGTCCTGGCGGTCCCTCCCGCCGCTGGCGGCGTTGCTCCTCCTCGACGTAGGCCCCGCTACGCCTGCGTCGGAGCGCCTGGCCAGCGACGAGAAATCCTCGCCAGATACCCTGTCACTTGACGGTTGACGGGTCACTAGACGTCTACAAAGGCTCACTTCGCGACAGGCGCGTCAGTTCTTCCGGGCGGAGCCGAGATTCGGGAGGGGGCGTCCCTCTCCCCCCGGAGGGTGGGAGAGGGATCGAGGGAGAGGGGGGCGATCCGATGAATCCAGCGGTCTGGAGAAGCCGTTCCGAGGAGCGCAGGCGTGATCGCTGGACGTGGGCGGGGGAGCTACCGGTCACGAAGCCTAGGGTGCTTTTGCCGACTTGGGGTCTGAGGCGGAGCCTCGTTAGGAATCGCGCGGCCCCGCCTCACGACGGCCGGGGACGGCGGTCGGGCAGGAAGGGGAGCTCCTTGCGGACCTGGCGGACGCGTGCCGGGTCGAGGTCGGCGAGGAGGAGGCTCTCGCCGCCGGCCGCCGCGGCCAGCACCTCGCCGGCGGGGTCGATGATCCGGCTGTCGCCGGCGTACTCGAGGCCGCCGCCTTCGCCCACCCGGTTGACCCCCACGACGTAGGCCTGGTTCTCGATCGCCCGCGCGCGCAGCAGCGTGGTCCAGTGGTGGCGCCGGGCGACCGGCCAGTTGGCCACCACCAGGTAGGCGTCGGTCTCCTCCGCGGCGTCCCAGAAGAGGTCGGCGAAGCGCAGGTCGTAGCAGACGAAGAGGCTCACCCGGAGGAGCTCGCCGTCGCCGGCGGGTATCTCCACGGTCACCGTCTCCGAGCCGGCGTCGAACGCCTTGTCCTCGCCGGCGCAGGAGAAGGGGCGGATCTTGCGGTAGCGATGGATCTCCCCGGCCGGACCGGCCAGGACCAGGGTGTTGAACGGGCGCGTCTTCTTGGGCGCCTCCTCGGGCAGCTCGGGGACGGAACCCGCGAGCCAGAGGCCGTGCTCGGCGGCCCGCTCGCGCAGGAAGCGCACCGACGGGCCGTCGAACGGCTCCTGGGTGAGACGGGTGTTCATGGAGAACCCGCAGGCGTACATCTCCGGCAGGACGGCGAGGCGCGCGCCGGCCGCCGCGGCGGTGCGGATCCAGGGCTCGAGGTGGTCGAAGCTGGCCTGCGGGTCTTCCCAGACGATGTCGGTCTGGAGCGCAACCACTCTCATCGCGTGAGTCTCCTCAGGCGGCGGACCGCCTCGTCGAGCACCGCGTCGGTCTTGCAGAAGGCGAAGCGCACCAGGTGGCGCCCCGCCTCCCGGTGCAGATAGAAGGAGGTCGGCGGAATGGCCGCCACCCCCACGGTCTCGGGCAGCATGCGGCAGAACTCCACGTCGTCGTCCCAGCCCAGCGGCCGGATGTCGGCGAGGACGAAGTAGCTGCCGGCCGGCCGGCGCACCCCGAAGCCGACCTCCTCGAGACCGGCGCAGAACCGGTCCCGGCGGGCCCGATAGGCGCCGGTGAAGCCCGCGAAATACCCGTCGTCCAAGGCCAGGGCGCGGGCGACGGCGTACTGGAACGGCGTGCCGTTGCAGAAGGTGATGAACTGGTGCGCGGCGCGCAGGGCCCGGGTGAGCTCCGGCGGGGCGCAGGTCCAGCCGATCTTCCAGCCCGTGAAGCTGAAGGTCTTGCCCGCCGAGGAGATGACCACCGTGCGCTCGCGCATCCCCGGGAGCGAGGCGGGCGGCAGGTGCTCGCCCTCGTAGACCAGGTGCTCGTAGACCTCGTCGCTGATCAGGATCAGGTCGTGGCGCCGGCACAGGCCGGCCAGGTGCTCGAGCTCGGCGCGGGACCAGACCTTGCCGGTCGGGTTGTGCGGGGAGTTGAGCAGGATCGCCCGCGTTTTCGAGGTGATCGCCGCCTCGAGCTCGCCCGGCGCGTAGGAGAAGCCCCCCTCGGGGCCGTCGGGCCGGTCGTGCAGGGTGACCACCCGCTCGCGGGCTCCGGCCATGGCGACGGACGCGCGGTAGGAGTCGTAGAAAGGCTCGAAGAGGACCACCTCGTCGCCCGGGTCGCAGAGCGCCTGGAGGGAGGCGAAGATCGCCTCGGTGGCGCCGGCGTAGACCGTGATCTCGTCGGGCCTGTAGGCGAGCCCCCAGAAGCGCTCCTGGTGCCGGGCGATGGCCGCGGAGAGCTCCGGCACGCCGCCGGTCGGGCCGTACTGGTTGCGCCCC
The DNA here is from genome assembly GCA_963741925.1 of uncultured Acidobacteriota bacterium. Taxonomy (GTDB): domain Bacteria; phylum Acidobacteriota; class Thermoanaerobaculia; order Multivoradales; family DATKCC01; genus CAVUBL01. The sequence continues at coordinate 3,027,775 of CAVUJU010000005.1, read as the reverse complement.
TCGCGGATCGCCTGGACGGCGGCCTCCTTGACGGCGTCCGGGCCGTCGAAGTCGGGGAAGCCCTGCCCGAGGTTCACCGCGCCGTGGCGCTGGGCGAGGGCGGTCATCTCGGCGAAGATCGTGGTGCCGAAGCCCTCGATCCGCCGGGCCCCGATCCGCCGGGCCTCGACCCGGACCGGCGTCTCCCTCGCCGCCGTCATCCTTCCCAGTCCCAGAAGTAGTCGGCGTTGGTGAGCTCCTCGCCCGCGGGCTCGGGCGCCTCCAGGTCGCCGGCCGCCACCAGCTCGCCCCGGGCCGCCGCCAGGGTCTCCTCGAGCTCGCGGATCTCCCCCAGCCAGTAGGTCTCGGTGCCGAACTCCGGGAAGGCTCGGGGGAAGAAGGGATCGTGCCAGCGGCGGGCGATCCAGGTGCTGTAGTGGACGATGCGCAGGCCGCGCAGCGGCTCGATGAGGCGCAGGGTGGAGCGGTCGAAGGCGCGGAACCGCTCGTAGCCCTCGACGAAGAGCTCCCGGAGCCGGCGGGTCTCGTCGTCGCGGCCGGGCAGCGAGAGCCAGAGGTCCTGGACCGGCGGCCCGATCACCATGTCGTCGAAGTCCAGCACCCGGAGCACGCCGTCGCGCACCAGGAGGTTCGAGCGGTGGAGGTCGCCGTGGATCCGGATCGTCTCGACCCCGCGGACCAGCTCGTCGTAGAGGTCCGCGATCTCCCGGGCGGCGGCGGCGTAGCGCCCGGCGAGGTGGCCGGGCACGGTGTCGTGGGCGGCCAGCCAGTCGAGCTCGGCGCGCACGAAGGCGTCGCCGTCGAGGCGCGGCCGCTCGGGCGCCGGCTCGCGCGCGCCGACGGCGTGGATGCGTCCGGCGAGCATGCCCACCCGGGGCGCCAGCTCCTCCTCGATCTCGTCCGGGGCCCGGCCGCCCTGGCGGTCCGACAGCGCGTAGAAGATGCCCTCGATGGCGCGCAGGGTGCCGCCGCCCGGAAACTCCCGGAAGGTGCAGACCGGGATCTCGTCGTCGGCGAGCTGGGCGAGGAACCGGTGCTCGGCCAGGATCTGCTCGGCGCTCCAGCGGCTCGGGCGGTAGAACTTGGCGATCACCCGCGTGCGGTCCGCCAGCTCGACCTCGTAGACCCGGTTCTCGTAGGCGTTCAGGGGGTAGCAGACCGGGTTGGTGGCGAGGCCGGCCCCCTCCACGGCTTCGAGCACCCGGTCGGGGGTGAGCTCGAGGAACAGGTCGGTGGCGGCGTGGGTCATTCCCCGGAATCTAGCATCCCGGAGGCGGAACCTTCCCGGGAGAGGTCCCCCCGCGTCTCAGGAGCCCGCTGAGCCGCCGCGCCGGTCGCCCGCCGGCCACGGCCGCGAGATCACGCAGGCGTTGATGCCGCCGACGCCCATGGAGAGCTTGCCCGCGGGGGCGGAGGGGGCCTCGCAGGCGACGTCGAAGACGAAGCGGTTGTGGAGGCGGGCGATCTCGGGGTTGAGCTCGTCCCGAGCGAGCGGGGTGGGGAAGAGGTGGCCGCGCTCGTAGCCCAGGTACTGGGCGGTGAGCTCCCAGCCGCCCGCCGCCGACATGCCGTGGCCGTGGATCCCCTTCCGGGCGGTGATCACGACCGGTGCCTGAATGACGCCCTTCAGGGTCTCGACCTCGGTGTAGTCGCCGGGGGTGGCGGTGGCGTGGAGGTCCCACGTCCCGAGGGCCGACGCCTCGACGCCGGCGGCCGCGAGAGCGGCGCGCAGGGCCGTCGTGGGGCCTTCGACCGAGGGCGTGATGATGTGGTCGGCGTCCGAGCTCACGCCGACGGCCAGGGGCTCCAGGCCCAGGGGACGGAACCCGCGGGCCGTCATGTGCTCGTAGTCGGCGAGCAGCCAGACGACCGAGCCGCCCGCCACGTGGGTGCCGCGCAGCTCGGAGAGGGGCTTCGAGACCGCGGCGTCCGCCGAGATCACCCGCGCGCTGTAGAAGCCGGCCACGATGAGGGGATGGGGCGGAGGATCGGTGGCGCCCACGACCACCGCCTTCGCCTGGCCCGAGCGGATCGCGTCCATGGCGAGCTTGAGGGAGACCCCGAAGGTGGAGCAGGCGGCCACCGGCGCGAAGGTCATGCCGGTGATCTGGCCGAGCATCGAGATCTGGGCCGCGGGGACGTTGGCGATGTTCCAGATGACGTTGGCCGAGACCGCCCGCCAGGGCGGCTCCGGCGCCCGCCACTTCTGCTGCAGCTTGGCGTGGCGGCGCCGCTTCTCCTTCATGACGGCCATCTTCGCCGACCGGACCGACCCTTCGACCTTGAGACCCTCGACTTCGCAGAGCTCCTCGAGGTAGCGGGCGAGCTGCTCGGAGAGGCCGGCCCAGAAGTGCCACCAGCTCTCCTGGGCGGCGTCCAGGTCGACGGGATCGGCCTCCTCCGGGGCCGGTGGGGCGCCGAGCTCGGCCGCGCGCTCGGGGCGACGCTCGGCGGGCAGCGCCAGGTACTCGGCCATCGCCCGGTTGCGCTCCGGCGCCGCCCAGAAGCGGTCCCACCGTCGCTGCGAGCGGTGCAGCTCCATGCTCTCCCGGTGGAGGGTGGGGAGGCAGCCGAGGCCGGTCCCGACGTAGACCTGGGCCGCCGTGCCCAGCGCCTGGAGCTCCTTCTCGATCCCCGGGTTCTGCCCCAGGGCCTGGATGAAGGCGCCGATGGCGAACTGCACCGTCGGGTCCATCTTCTCGGCGAGCTGAGGGAAGCGGTTGGGGGGGAAGCGCTCGTCGATCCAGGGCTTGTAGCGCTCGAAGTCGAAGCTGGGCCGGCCGACCAGGAAGGTGTCCGGCCCGAACCCGTTGAACGGCTCGAGCCAGGTGCCGGCCGTCTCCAGGTTGGCGGCGAAGGCGTCGACGTCGGGACTCTTGGGGGCGACGATCCCCCAGCCGAAGATGCCGATACGTGTCAAGCGAATGTCTCCAGAGCGGGGCGAACGAGGTCCGGGACATTGTGGCACACGGCCGCGGAGGGGCATTTCAGGAGCCCGGAATCTCGACGCCCAGCTTCCGGAGCTGCCGTTCCGCCTGCTCCGCCCACCCCCGGTTGGCCGCCGGGCTGGCCGGGCTGGGGTGGAGGATCCCGCCGACCTCGACCCCCCGCTCTCCCCGCTGCGGGCGCAGGGCGTGCCGTGCCCGGTCTTCGGCGAAGCGGCCGACCCCGACGACCCGGCGCGGCCGGAGATGCTCCACCGCCTCGCGGAGCGCCCGGTCGCAGGCCTCGAAGACCGGCTCCGCCTCCTCCTTACGCAGCTTGTCCGGCGTGCGGTTGCGGCCGCTCTCCTCGAGGAAGAGGAGGGGGCAGTAGTTCCAGACGAAGAACCGCTCGAAGAAGCGCTCCGGCGTGCCGAAGCGCTCCCGCGCCCAGCCCCACAGCCGGCGTCCGCTCACCTCGCTGCGCGCGCAGGCGAAGCCCTCGACCGGACGCTTCGGGTGCTCGTGGGCCGGCTTGTCCACCGGCCCGTCGATCCCGAGCCAGTCGCGGACCAGCCCCACCTCGCCGAACGGGACACCGGTCTGCGCCATGCCCCAAGGGCCCGGGTTCATGCCCAGGAGGACCGCCTCCTTGGGGGCGCCGCCGAAGCGCTCCAGGTACTCGTGGTGTGGTGCGCGGGCGTAGACCAGGGGGGCGTAGACGTGGGTTACCGGCGGCCCGATCTCGAGGCAGCCGAGGGCCGAGGCCAGATCGGCGGCGACGGTGGTCAGCGGGCACGACACGGGGCGGGCTACTCTCCCGCCTGGAGGAGGCGGCGCAGCGCCCGCCGGACCGGCCCCTCCGTCTCGCCCTCGGCGTGGCGGAATGCGACGCCGCACGCCTCTCCCTGGCGCCAGGCGACCGTCCCGTCGACCTCCAGGAGCCGCTCGCCCCGGGGCAGGCTCAGGTGGAAGCGTACCGCCCGTCCCGGGCTCCACGAGGCGGGCAGGCCCCGGAAGGCGGCGCCACCGGGGGAGAGGTTCTCCAGGCGGGCCGCGAAGACCTCGCCGTCGGCCATCTCGAGGCGCACCGGGGTGTCGACCCGGGTCCGCACCTCCTTGCGTCCGGAGAGCTGGACGGCCGACGCCACGTTGTGGCCGTGACGCCGGATGACCGCCGCCCGGAGCTTCACCGCCAGGAGCGGCCGCTCCTTGAGCAGGGCTTTCAGGTTGTCCTTGCGGACGTGGATCAGGCGCGCCGCCTCGGACACGACGGCGCTCGCCGACCGCCGGCCGTCGTCGAGCAGCCCCATCTCGCCGAAGAAGCTTCCCGGACCGAGGCGGGCGAGGCGCTGGACCGGCTGGCCCACCGCCTCGCTGACGATGCTCACGGCGCCCGACTCGACGACGTAGAGCCCGTCGGCCGGATCGCCTTCCCGGAAGACCCGCTCGCCGGCGGCCAGGCGGACCGGCGAGCAGCGGACGGCGAGCAGCGACAGCTCGTCGGCCGCGAGCCCCTCGAACAGGGGCACCGCCCTGAGCGTGGCGACGCCGGCGGGCTCGAGGCCGAGGAGAGGGGCTCCGGTGGGTCCGATCGGCGGAGTCAACAGGCGGCCTCAGCGGTCGTACAGCGCGTCGGTCCTGGCCGCCATGATGAAGTCGTTCTCGTGAAGGCCGTCGATGGCGTGGGTCCACCAGACGACGGTGACCTCGCCCCAGGTGGTGATCAGCAGCGGATGGTGGCCCTGCGCCTCGGCCTCGGCGCCCACCGCGTCGGTGAACGCCAGGGCGGACGCGAAGTCCGGGAACCGGAACGTGCGGCGGAGCTTCGGGACCCCGTCCTCCTCCACGACCTCCCAGTCCGGCACCTGCCGGCGATACTGCGCGACCTCCTCGGGGGTGGCCTGGGGCGCGCCGCCGTGGCACGGCACGCAGGTCTTGACGACGAGCTCGCTCATGACGTCGATCTCCTCTCGAGCAGGATGTTGGCGGCAGCTGGCGTTATCCGGAGCGGCGGCGGAAGTCGGTCATCAGCTCGGCCAGGGCCTCGACCGAGGCGAGCTCGACCGCGTTGTAGAGCGAGGCCCGGATGCCGCCGACCGAGCGGTGGCCCTTGAGGCCGGCCATCCCGGCCCGCTCCGCCTCGTCGAGGAAGCGCCGCTCGAGCTCCTCGGTGGGCAGGCGGAAGGTGACGTTCATGCGCGACCGGCTGTCGGGCCGGGCGTGGCCCCGGTAGAAGCCGTCCGACTCGTCGATCACCCGGTAGAGCAGGCCGGCCTTCGCCTCGTTGCGCTCCGCGGCGGCCGCCACGCCACCGCGGGCCAGGAGGTGGCGGACCACCAGGCCGACGACGTAGATGGCGAAGACCGGCGGGGTGTTGAGCAAGGAGTCCTTCTCGGCGACCTTGCGGTAGCTCAGGGTGTCGGGCAGGTCGGCGGAGCTGCGCTCCAGCAGGTCGCGGCGGACCACGACGACGGTCACGCCGGCCGGCCCCAGGTTCTTCTGGGCCCCGGCGTAGACCAGGCCGAAGCGGGCGAGGTCGAGCGGCCGGCTGAGGACGTCGGACGACATGTCGCAGACCAGGGGCACCGGGCCGGCGGCCGGCGGCGCCGCGAGCTGCGTGCCGAAGATCGTGTTGTTGCTCGTGTAGTGGAGGTAGGCGGCCTCCGGGTCCACCCGGTACTCGCCCGGGGCCGGCACGCGATCGTGGCCCGTGGCCTCGCTCGACCAGGCGATCCGGGCGGTGCCGCGCTTGGCCGCCTCGGCGGCCGCCAACTCGGCCCAGCGGCCGGTCACCAGGTAGTCCGCCGAGGCGCCGGCGGGCAGGAGATTCCAGGGCACCGCGCCGAACTGGGTCCGGGCGCCACCTCCCATGAACAGGACCTCGTGGTCGGGCGCGCCGCCGAGGAGCTCGCGCAGGGCCGCCACCGTCCCCTGGTGGACCTCGCCGTAGGCGGCCCCCCGGTGGCTCGCCTCGAGGATCGACATCCCGGTGCCGCGGAAGTCCAGCAGCTCGCGCCGGACCTCCTCGAGCACCGGGAGCGGCAGGGCCGCGGGCCCGGCCCCGAAGTTGTGGACCCGGTGCGGCGTCGGCCCCGCGAGAGGCTCAGAAGGGGATGTCGTCATCGTCGTCGCCGCCCGCGCCCCCGCCTCCGCTCGCGGCTCCGGAGCCCCCGCCGCCCGGCTCCCCACCCGAGCCGCCGCCGTACGAAGACTCGTCGTAGTCGGGGTACCCGCCGCCGCCGCCACCACCACCGCTGCCGCCCCGGCCGCCGAGCATCTGGAAGTTCTCGGCCACGACCTCGGTGCGGTAGCGCTTCTCGCCGGAGTTGCGGTTGTCCCACGAGCGGGTCTGGATGCGCCCCTCCACGAACAGCTGCTTGCCCTTGGTGAGGTACTGCCCGGCGATCTCCGCCAGGCGCCCGAAGCAGACGATGTTGTGCCACTCGGTCTGCTCCTGGAGTTGGCCGTCGCGGTCCTTCCACTTGCGGGAGGTGGCGACGGGGAAGTTGGCGACCGGCTGACCGGACGAGGTCGAGCGGACCTCGGGGTCGCGGCCCAGGTTGCCGAGGAGGAAGACCTTGTTCACCATGGAGATGCTCTCCTGAGATTGGTTCTCGAAGATCGAAGACGGTATCACAGGGGCGGGCCCTCGCGAGGAGCTTCGAGGCGCGCACCTGGTAGTCTCCGGGCGACTTCAAAGGTGTCCATCCAATCAGGACGGAATCGGTGCGTCTCATCTTGCAACGGGTCTCGCGGGCGGCGGTCCGGGTGGCGGGCGAGGAGGTCGGGAGGATCGGCGCGGGCCTCCTGATCCTGGTGGGCGTCGCGCGGGGCGACGGGCCCGGGCAGGTCGCCGCGGCGCTCCAGAAGCTCGTGCACCTGCGGGTCTTCGAGGACGCCGAGGGGCGGATGAACCTGGGGCCGGCGGAGGCGGGGGCCGAGTTTCTGGTGGTGTCGCAGTTCACCCTCGCGGGCTCCCTCGACCGGGGCCGCCGACCCTCGTTCGACGGCGCGGCGGCGCCCGAGGTCGCCGAGCCCTTGTTCGAGCGCTTGGTCGAGGGCCTGCGCGCCGCCGGCTACCGGGTGGCCACCGGCCGCTTCCGGGCGCGGATGGCGGTCGAGCTGGTCCACGACGGGCCGGTGACCTTCGTGCTCGAGACCTGAGCCGGCGGCGCGGGGAGCGCGACCTCGAGCACCGGTTCCGAGGCACCCGGCGCCAGCTCGACCTGGTCGATGGGCACCGGCATGAAGGAGACGAGGAAGATGGCGGCGGCCAGCCAGGCCATCCGCCGGCGCCCGGGCGAGAGCGGCAGCGCCTCGTCCACGACCGGCGGGTGCTGGAGGCCGAGCACCAGGGTCACCACGCACCAGAGCAGCCATCCGATCCAGACGAACAGCGCGGTCGCCAGCAGGAGCAGCCAGAGGCCCAGCGCCAGGCGCCGATGGGTGCGGCCGAGGGCGGCGTAGAGGATGTGGCCGCCGTCGAGCTGTGCCAGCGGGATCAGGTTCAGGGCGGTGGCGAACAGCCCGAACCAGGCGGCGAGGGCGAAGGGGTGGAGCTGGAGGACCTGGCCGCTCCCGAGCGGGCCGTGGAACAGGCGCTCCAGGCCGAGCACCGCCAGGCTGCGGCCGGGGACCAGCAGGCTCACCGGCTCGCCGGGCGGCGCCGCGACCTGGGAGAGGAGGACCGGCCGCGACCAGGCGATCCCGAGGACCAGGAACGGGATCAGCGCCACGAAGCCCGCCACCGGCCCGGCGATCCCCACGTCGAAGAGCTCGCGCTTGGAGCGGATCGGGGCCTTGATCTTGATGAAGGCGCCCAGCGTGCCGACGCCGAGGGGGAAGGGCAGGAAGTAGGGGAGGGTGGCCGGGAGGCGGTAGCGACGGCACGCCAGATAGTGCCCGAGCTCGTGGCAGAGGAGGATGAAGAGGGCGGGGATCGAGAACGAGAGCCCCAGGGCGAGGAGCGAGGGATCGCTCCACACCCGCAGGGCGGTCCGGGGAAGCAGGAGCAGGGGGAGGTCGGTCGTCTCCCGGGTGCTCGTGTACAGCACCCAGACCGTGCCCATCGTGGTGGTGGTGAAGAAGGTCAGCGCCAGGAGCACGCCGGCCAGGAGCCACCGCGGGCGGAGCACGGAGCGAGGCGGCGGTGGTTGCGGGAGCGGGAACGGTGCGGACGCCGGAGGAGGCGGCCCGGCCTCCCAGGGCGGTCCGGAGTCGGTCATGGGATGAAGTTGCGCGGGGGCCGGGGCCTCTACAGATTCTTCAGCTCCTTGCCCGGCTTGAAGCGCACCGTCTTGCCCGGGGCGATGGCGACCTCGACGCCGGTCTTCGGGTTGCGGCCGACGCCCTTCTTGCGATCCCGGACCTGGAACACGCCGAACCCGCGGAGCTCGATCCGCTTGCCCTCGGAGAGGGCGGTCTTCATCGCGTCCAGGATGGTGTCGACGGCCGCCGCCGCCTTCACTCGCGGCACCTCGGAGACGTCCGCGACTCGGGTCACGATATCCGCTTTGATCATGTGCGCTCCAGAAAACGGCGGCAGTGTAGCAACCGGTTTCAACCGGTGTCAACGTGGCTTAGTCCTTTTTCTTCCGCAAGATACACCGTTCGTAGGCGTCGGCCGCGACGTGGGCGAGGTGGAGGAGGGACTCGAGGTCCACCTTGCCCAGGCCCTCCGATCCGCGATCGAGGAAGATCACGGTGACCAGCCGGCCGCGGATGCGCACCGGCAGCAGGATGCACTCCTGGGGCAGCGCCCCGCCCCAGCATCGGGAGAGGGTCTTGTGCACCGCCATCGGAGGAAGGGCTCCGAGGTAGAAGCTGCCCGACTGGCGAAGGTTGAGGAAGCTCGACGGCTGTCTGAAGTCGGCCGAGAAGGTGGCCAGGCACTCGGCGTCGACCCCTGCGCCCGCGCCGTGCCAGCCCACCACCCGGTCGCGGAGGACCTTGAACAGGGCGACCCTCTCGAACCTCTGGCCCAGGAAGGCGAGGAGGGCGTCGGCCACCTCTTCGGGGTCGCCGGCGGCCGCCAGGCGCGCTTCGAGGTCGGAGGCGGAGAGCGGCAACGGCGGGGCGCCGACCGGGATGGGGCGCGTGTCGTCGTTGCCGGCCTCGGCCGCCGCCGTGGCGTCGGCCGCCGCGTGCAAGGTCGCCAGCTCCCGGCGCTCCTCCTCGGTGAGCGTGACGGTGAGCTCGCGGCGCCGGGGCGGCCGGCGCAGAGGGGCCGGGTGCGGCGGCGCCGGGGCCGGGGCGGCGGGCTCGGCCACGGCCTCCGCCCGGGGGTCGGAGGAGGCGCCGGCCGGCTGTCGGGCGGGGCGCGGAGAGACCGGGCCCTCGCCGAAGAGCGCGGCCTCGGGGTGCTCCCAGAGCCGGCGGCTGGCGCTACCCGAGGCGCCCCCGGACGCGGCGCTGCGCACCTCGTCCTCGCGCCACAGGTAGCGGGCGCGGTCGAGCCGGTCGGCCAGCGTGGCGAGGCGCGACGGGCACGTCTCGCCGTAGTAGTGGTCGAGGGCCTGCGCCAGGCGTAGCTCGCTGGCGACGAACGGCTGCACCCGCTTGCCGAGCGCGAAGGCCAGCTCGTCCTGGCAGTTGAGGTCGCGGGGATCGAGCATCGCCACGTGCACCTGGGTGGCGAAGAGCCTGAAGGGGACCGCCTTGCAGCGGGCCGCGAGCTTGGCGGGCAAGGTCTCGATGGTCTCCGCGGGGATGTCGCGCAGGTCCTCCACCCCGACCGCCGGCACGCGATGTTGCTCGGACAGGGCCTTGAGCAGGAGGTCCTCGCTGAGGGCGTTGTTCTCGAGCAGAGAGGTCCCCAGCCGGCCCCCGGTGGTGGCCTGGGTCTGGAGGGCCCGGTCGACGTCGCGCGGCGAGGCCCAGCCGTGCTGTACCAGGAGCTGTCCGAGCTTCGGCATGGTCGGTTTCGGGGAGTGGCCTCGTAAATCCCTGTTGCGCCGAGGGTTACCGCGCGTCGAGTCATTATAGGGAGGGCCTCTGACCTTGTAAAGCGCCATCGGGCGGGGTATCGTGGGCAGATGAAGGCGTCCGCTTCGTCTCCGCGCCGCCGGCCCTTCGGCCTGCCGGCGGTCCTCCTCTCGCTCGTCGCCGTCTGCCCGGCCTTCGGCTCGCCGCCGGCGACCGCGCCGCACGCCACCGGTGACCCCACCACCGTCTCGGCCCAGGCGGCCTATCAGTTCGCGGTGGCCAAGATGCTGGTCGACGAAGGGGACTACCGGGGCGCCGAGACCGCCTTCGAGCGGGCCCTGGAGCTCGACTCCGACGCCGCCTACGTGCGCATCGAGTACGCCGAGTTCTTGGCGCGCCTGGGGCGCTTCGGCCGCACCCACGAGGCGCGGCTCGAGCGCCTGAGGGAGGCCGTCGAGCAGGCCGGGACGGCGCAGCAGGCGCTGCCCGGCAACGTCGACGCCCTGCGCGCCGTGGCGGCGGCGAACCTGGCCCTGGGCGGCGAGGTGCCGGACGATCCGGAGCCCCTGGCGGCGGCGGTGGCGGCCTTCGAGAGCCTGCGCACCGCGGACCCCGGGGACGTGCGCTCCCTCCTGTCGCTCGGCCAGATCTACCTGCGCCGCGGGGAGCCCGCGGCGGCGGCCGACGTGTTCGAGGAGATCGTCGCCGAAACGCCGGGCTACCGTCCGGTCTACCGCCTGCTCGCCGAGGCCCTGGTGCAGTCGAACCAGATGGACAAGGCCGCGGACGCGCTGAAGGAGGTGCTCGTCACCGAGCCGGACTCCGAGGCGGCGCGTCTCGCCCTCGCCGGGATCCTCTCCGACCGCGGCGACCACAAGGAGGCGGCCGAGGTGCTGCGCGAGGCGCCGGAGCCCCTGGAGACCGTCGACGCGCGCACCCGGCTCGCGACCGAGCTCTATCTCTCGGGCGATCTCGACGGCGCCCTCCGCGAGCTCGACGCCCTGGCCAAGAAGGTCCCCGACAGCCGCTACGTGACCTTGCTCCGCGGCCTGGTGCTGAGCGCCCAGGCGCGCAACGAGGAGGCGCTCCAGGCCCTCGAGCCGCTCCTCGGCGAGGGGCCCGGCGACGCCGACCTGGCGATCACGGTGAGCCAGCTCCTGGTGCGCCAGGAGCGCGAGGCCGAGGCGGTGAAGACCCTCACCTCGACCGCCGAGCGGCTGGAGAAGGAGGGGCCGGCGGCCGACGCCCTGCAGGTGCGCCTGGCTCTCGCCCGGCTCTACGCCAGCCTCGACCGCTGGCCCGACGTGGAGACCGCGCTCGCGCCCATCCTCGCCAAGCCGGCGACCGGCGCCGAGGACCGCGAGGCGCACCGCGAGGCGGTGCTCCTCGACGCCGACGCCCTGGTGGAGCTGGACCAGGCCGATCAGGCCCTGGAGCGGCTCAACGCCTGGCAGGCCAAGGACGACGACCCGGCGGTGATCGGCAAGCGGGCCGAGGTCCTCGCCCGGACCGGCCACGTGCCGGAGGCGGTCGCGGTCCTCGACGGCATGGATCCGAAGGACCAGGAGGACGCCTTCCTGGAGACCGTCCAGGGCCTGGAGCGCGCCGAGCGGTACGAGGAGAGCCTGGCGCCGCTCGCGCGCTTCCTCGCGGCGCACCCCGACTCGACGGAAGCCCGCTTCCTCCTGGGCACGGCCCAAGAGCGGGCCGGCCACCGGGACGAGGCGGTGACCACCTTCTCCGCCCTGATCGCCGAGAAGCCGGACTTCCATCCGGCCCTCAACTACCTCGGCTACATGTGGATCGAGAAGGGCGAGAACCTCGACCGGGCGATGGACATGGTGCACCGGGCCGTGGCGCTCGATCCGGACAACGGCGCCTACATCGACTCGCTGGGCTGGGGCTACTTCCAGCTCGGCCGCTTCGGCGAGGCGGCGCAGACGCTCGAGCAGGCCACCCGCCTGGTGCGCGACCCGACGGTCTTCGAGCACCTGGGCGACGCCTACGCCGCCCTGGGCAAGACCCGCGAGGCGCGCCGCGCCTACCAGCGGGCCATGCAGCTCGAGGCCGACGACCCGGCGACGGTGGAGCGCAAGCTGAGCGAGCTCGACCACCCCGCACCCGCCCCGCAAAAACCCGATCTCCACTAGATGTCTGATCAGGCCAGAATCGTGACGAACGAGCCGAGTTTTCGGACGTGGCAAGCCCGGGAGGGGGCGTCCCTCTCCCCCCGCGAGGGTGGGAGAGGGATCGAGGGTGAGGGGGGAGATCCGATGAATCGACCGGTCTGGAGAAGCCGTTCCGGTGAGCGTAGGCTCGATCGACCGACGTGGGCGGGGACCTGCGACTCCCGAAGCCCAAGACGCTCAAGACGCCTCGTCGGTTTGAGGCGGAGCTTCGTTAGATGTCTGATCAGGCCAGAATCGTGACGAACGAGCCGAGTTCCTCGAGAAACAGCCCGAGAGGGTGGGGGCGTCCCCTTCCCCCCCGTGGGGTGGGAAGGGGATCGAGGGGATGCGGGGGGCACCCGATGAATCTGGCGGTCTGGAGTCGCCGTTCCGAGGAGCGCAGCCTTGATCGGTCGGCGTGGGCGGGGGACCAGCGACTCCCGAAGCCCAAGACGCTCAAGATGCCTCGTCGGTTTGAGGCGGAGCTTCGCTAGATGTCTGATCGGAGCGAAATCATGACGTCCCAGCCGAGTCTTGAACCGCCGCCAGACAGGGAGGGGGCGTCCCTCTCCCCCCGGAGGGTGGGAGAGGGACCGAGGGTGAGGGGGGCGATCCGATGAATCCAGCGGTCTGGAGTAGCCGTTCAGGCGAACGTAGGCTCGAGCCGTGGACGTGGGCGGCGGAGCTCCGGCTCACGAAGCCGAGGAAGTTCCAGACGCCTCGTCGGTTTGAGGCGGAGCTTCGCTCGCCGTAACGACTGCCGGGATCCTCCGATGCGGGTCCGCACTCTCGCGCTCGCGGGGCTGCTCGCCGCGGCGCTCCTCGCGGGGTGCTCCGGAGCGCGCCCGCCGGCCACGGCCTCGGCGACGGGGGAGGCGCCCTGGGTCGTGCCGCCCGCCGCCTACGGCACGCAGCGCCTCTTCCGGCTGCACTACCAGGGCCCGGAGGGCGAAGGAGCCCTGCGCCTGGTGCTGCGCCTGGAGAGCCCCGCTCGCTTCCGCCTGCTGATCGCCGACCGCCTGGGCCGATCGCTCTTCACCCTCGACGCCGCCGCCTCCGGCGGCCTCCTCCTCGACCACCGCCGGAAGCTGGCCTGCCCCCTCGACGCGGGCGTCGAGCTCGCCGGGCTGCCCATCCAGCCGCTGCCCGTCGAGGCCCTGCCGGCGCTCCTCCTCGGCCGGCTCCCGGCGACCCCCGCCCGCGGCCGGCCGGCGCCCTCGGCGCGCGGCGCGCTCGAGCTTCACGACGCCGCGGGGCGCCGCTGGACGGCCGAGATCGGCGACCGGGGGCAGGTGCGGAGCTGGACCCTCTGGCAGCACCGGGAGCCGGTCCTCTGGTGGCGCTCCGACGGCGCCGAGGCACTCCTCTCGGAGCGCGCACGCGGCGCCCAGGCGAGCTGGCGCGAGGTGGGGAGCGAGCCCCTCGCCGAGCCGTTGCCGCCGCCGGCGATCCCCGAGGGCTTCGCGCCCGGCGCGTGCGCCCCCGCCGAGGACGCGGAGGGCCCGCCGCCGAACCCGCGCGGCGCGTGACCGACCGTTGACAGCTCCCGCCCGCGATCTCTAGTGGTCCGTCAATCTTCATTTGACAGAGGTATCCGGCGAGGATTTCGCGTCGCTGGCCAGGCGCTCCGACGCAGGCGTAGCGGGGCCTACGTCGAGGAGGAGCCACGCCGCCAGCGGCGTGAAGGACCGTCGGGACCTGTCAATTGAAGGTTGACGGACCACTAGCATGTCCCGGCCGTCGAACGGCGGAGGGGTCCGATCTGTATAATGCGCTGGCCATCGGGCTCCGGAGCTTCCCGGCGCGGCCTCCGGCCGGAGCGCGGCCGGATCGGTGCCCGATCATCGGTGCCCGATCGAGGTTGTCCCGAGGCCGGATCGAGGAGAGTCGGACGATGAAGATCACCGAAGTCAAGGTCTTCCCGGTCAGCGAGGAGAAGCTCAAGGCGTTCGTCTCCGTGGTCTTCGACGGCTGCTTCATGGTCAACGACATCAAGGTGATCCGCGGCAAGGACGGGCTGTTCATCAGCATGCCGAGCCGCAAGAAGAAGAACGGCGAGTTCAAGGACGTGGCCCACCCCCTCAACAACGAGACCCGCCTGATGATCGAGGAGCGGGTGCTCGACGAGTACGAGCTGGTGCTGCGGGAGCGGGGCGAGGAGCCGGAGGCGGCCCGGCGTCAGCTCAAGGTGGAAGAGGGGATCGGCGGCCGGGTCCTCCCGGCGGTCGCGGGCGACGAGCCGCCTGCCCCGGGCGAGCGGGCCGCGCGACCGGCGGCGGCGGCCCCGGAGGGTGAGGCGAAGCCGGCGCCGGCGGGCGAGGACGCGGAGAAGGAGAAGAGCCTGGAGGAGGTCCAGGAGCTCCACCTGCGCGACTCCTTCTGGTCGGTGAGCTAGCACGAGCTCGGGGGCTCGGGGTGCGTGCCGGGCTCGAGACGCTGGGGCGTCGCCAAGTGGCAAGGCACGGGACTTTGGATCCCGCATTCGTAGGTTCGAATCCTACCGCCCCAACCAGTTCGTCGGTGGGAAGAGACGCGGACAGGCGACCCACGGCATCGGCCCCAGGGGCCGGCCGCGGGCGCGAAACGACTGCGGAGACGGCGCAGGGAGACGGGCTCCCGCGGCGTCTCCTCGTGTGAGGGCACGTGTACGGAGAGCTGAAAGTCTTTGGCGGGCGGGCGCATCCGGCCCTGACCGAGGAGATCTGCACCTACCTGAACGTGGCGTGCGGGCGGGTGACGACGTACAACTTCTCCGACGGCGAGATCTTCTGCCAGATCGAGGAGAACGTCCGGGGCTCGGACGTGTTCGTGGTCCAGCCCACCTGCGCGCCGACCAACGAGAACCTGGTCGAGCTGCTGGTCATGCTCGACGCCTTCAAGCGGTCCTCGGCGGCGCGGGTGACGGCGGTCATGCCCTACTTCGGCTATGCGCGGCAGGACAAGAAGGACCGCCCGCGGGTGCCGATCACCTCCAAGCTGGTGGCGGACCTGCTCTCGAAGGCGGGCGCCGACCGGGTCCTCACGATGGACCTCCACGCGGCGCAGATCCAGGGCTTCTTCGACATTCCGGTCGACCACCTCTTCGCCGCGCCCGTGCTCCTGGACGCGATCCGCGAGCTGGCGATCCCGGACCTGACCATCGTCTCTCCCGACGCCGGCGGCGTGGAGCGCGCCCGGGCCATCGCCAAGCGGCTCGACGTCGGCCTGGCGATCGTCGACAAGCGCCGCACCGGCCCGAACGAGGCCGAGGTGATGAACGTCATCGGCGACGTCGCGGGGCAGAACACGCTGATCATCGACGACATCATCGACACCGCCGGGACCCTGACCAAGACGGTGGAGGCCCTGATCCGCCAGGGAGCCACCGAGGCGATGGCGGTGGGCGTGCACGGCGTCCTCTCCGGGCCGGCGATCGAGCGGCTGCGGGAGTCCCCCGTCACCCAGGTACTCATCACCAACACGACGCCGATCCACGAGAAGATCGACCGCCTGGAGAAGCTGAGATCCCTGTCCGTCGCCTCGCTCCTGGGCGAGGCGGTGCGACGCATCCACGAGGACAGCTCGGTGAGCTCGTTGTTCGTATAGCCACCGTCAGAGAGAGAGCCATGAGCGAACAGTTCCACATCGAAGTCCATACCCGAGAGGCGACGGGCAAGAACTCCAACCGCCGCCTGCGCGCCGCGGGCCAGATCCCGGCGGTCCTTTATGGTGCCGGGCGCGACACGGTCCCGATCACCATCGAGCGCACCACGATCCAGGAGGTCTTCCGCCACGGCGCGGGCGAGAACACCATCTTCCTGCTCAAGCGGGTGGAGAGCGACCAGCAGCGCCACGCCCGGATCCGCGAGATGCAGGTGGACCCGGTCAGCCGTCAGGTCCTGCACATCGACTTCCAGCGCGTCCTGATGGACGAGGTGATCCGCGTCAACGTGCCGATCCGGCCGCTGCACGAGGCCAAGGGCGTCAAGGACGAGGGCGGCGTCCTCGACCTGGTGACCCGCGAGGTCGAGGTCGAGTGCCTGCCCGGGGACATCCCGGAGGCGATCGAGGTCGACGTCGCGCCGCTCGCCATCGGCGACCACCTGGAAGCCCGCGAGCTCACGCTCCCCGCGGGTGTCACCCTCCTCGAGGAGCCCGAGCGGGTCATCGTCTCCGTCGCCTATGCGGTGCGGATCGAGGAGCCCGAGGAGGAGGGCGAGGAGCTCCTGGAGGCGGCGCCCGAGGAGCCCGAGGTCATCCGCCGGGGCCGAGAGGGAGAGGCCGAGGAGGGCGAGGGCGAGGGCTAGCGCCCGCCGCGCTTTCCGCCGCCCGATCCGAGGGACGACTCGCGGCGTCCGCGACGAGGGTTCTGATCCATGCCTGGAGACCGACAGGACCGGCAGCCGACCGGTCGCGGCCGGCGTGTGGTCGCGGGCCTGGGCAATCCCGGGGAGCGCTACCGCGAGAGCCGCCACAACCTGGGGTTCCGGGTGGTGGAGGAGCTCGCCCGGAGGCGTGGGATCCGGATCGGCCGGCTGGAGTGCAACGCCCTGACCGGCGAGGCGGACGGTCTGATGCTGGTCCTGCCCCAGACCTACATGAACCGGAGCGGCCACGCCCTGCGCTGCCTGGTGGAGACGGGGCGCCTCGACCCCGCGGACCTGCTGGTGGTCTACGACGAGGTGCGTCTGCCCCTGGGGCGGGTACGGATCCGCCCCGGCGGCAGGCCCGGGGGCCACCGGGGCATGGAGTCGGTGGTCGAAAGCCTGCGCAGCGACGAGGTCGCCCGCCTGCGGCTCGGCTGCGCGGGGGACGGCGGGGTCCCGGAGGGCGACGCCCTCGTGGACTACGTGCTCTCGCCCTTCCGGCGGCGGGAGACGGCGGCGGTCGAGGAGATGATCCAGCGCGCCGCGGACGCTTGCGAGACCTGGCTGGCCGAGGGCATCGAGGCGGCGATGAACCGATACAACACCAAACTCTCAACCGATGGGGAGCAAGAACCGTGAACTTCCAGACCCTTCTCTACCTGGTCCCGCTGTGCGGCGTCGCCGGGCTGGTCTTCGCCCTGGTGCGCAGCGCCTGGATCAAGCGGCAGGATCCCGGCGACGAGACCATGGTCAAGATCTCGCAGCACATCCGCGACGGGGCCATGGCCTTCCTGGGGCGCGAGTACCGCGTGCTGGCGATCTTCGTGGTGGTGGTCGCCGCGCTGCTGGCCCTCGCCAACCTCCGGCAGCCCGGTAGCTCCTGGCTGATCGCCCTGTCGGTGGTCACCGGCGCCGTCTGCTCGGGCCTCGCGGGCTTCTTCGGCATGCGCGTCGCGACCTCGGCCAACGTGCGCACCGCCGCCGCCGCGCGCACGGGCCTGAACGGCGCCCTGAAGGTGGCCTTCTCGGGCGGCGCCGTGATGGGCTTCTGCGTCGTCGGCCTCGGGGTCCTCGGCCTCTCGCTCCTCTTCCTGCTGTACGGGCGCCTCTTCCAGACCGGCGCGCCGCAGGCCGACCTCCTGAAGGTCGTGACGGTGATCTCCGGGTTCTCCTTCGGCGCCAGCTCGATCGCGCTGTTCGCCCGCGTCGGCGGCGGCATCTATACCAAGGCGGCCGACGTCGGCGCCGACCTGGTGGGCAAGGTCGAGGCCGGCATCCCGGAGGACGACCCGCGCAACCCGGCGGTGATCGCCGACAACGTCGGGGACAACGTGGGCGACGTGGCCGGCATGGGCGCCGACCTCTTCGAGTCCTACGTCGGGTCGATCGTCGGCACGCTGGTCTTGGGGGTCAACGCCAGCCACCTGGGCGGCGCTCACTTCACGCCGGAGCTCGTCATCCTGCCGCTGGTCATCGCCGGCCTGGGCATCCTGATCTCGCTCGGCGGCACCTTCCTGGTCCGTACCCGCGAGGGCGGCGACCCGGGCATGGCGCTCCAGACCGGCACCTTCGGCGCGGCGGTCGTGATGCTCGCCGGCATCTGGTTCGTCGCCCACGGGATGCTCGACGGGACCTACGTCCTGGACGACGTCGAGTTCGGCGCCAACGGAGTGTTCATGGCGACCGTCGCCGGGCTGGTCGCGGGGGTCCTGATCGGCGGGATCACCGAGTACTACACGTCCGAGGCCCGCGGGCCGGCCCGCGGCATCGCCAAGGACAGCCAGACCGGGGCCGCGACCAACATCATCGCCGGCCTGGCGGTCGGCATGCGCTCGACCGCCCTGCCCGTCGTGGTGCTCGCCGGCGCCATCCTGGTCGCCTACTGGCAGGCGGGGCTCTACGGCATCGCCATCGCCGCCCTCGGCATGCTCTCGACGACCGGCATCCAGCTCGCGGTGGACGCCTACGGCCCGGTGGCGGACAACGCCGGCGGCATCGCCGAGATGAGCCACCTGGGGGCCGAGGTCCGGGGCCGCACCGACAAGCTCGACGCGGTGGGCAATACCACGGCCGCCATCGGCAAGGGCTTCGCCATCGGCTCGGCGGCACTCACCGCCCTGGCCCTCTTCGCCGCCTACAAGACGACGGTGGGAATCCACGACATCGATCTCGGCAACCCGCGGGTCATGGCCGGCCTGTTCATCGGCGCCATGCTGCCGTTCCTCTTCTCTTCGATGGCCATGCAGGCGGTCGGGCGGGCGGCGTTCAAGATGATCGAGGAGGTCCGCCGCCAGTTCCGGACGATCCCGGGCCTGATGGAGGGCAAGGCCGACGCCGACTACGCCAAGTGCGTCGACATCTCGACCCAGGCCGCGATCCGGCAGATGGTGCTGCCCGGCCTGCTGGCGGTGGTCGTGCCGGTGGCGGTGGGCTTCTTCGACACCCGGGCGCTGGCGGGGCTCCTCGCCGGCGTCACCTCCTCGGGCGTCATGATGGCGATCTTCATGGCCAACGCCGGCGGCGCCTGGGACAACGCCAAGAAGCACATCGAGGCCGGCGCGTACGGCGGCAAGGGCTCGGATGCCCACAAGGCCGCCGTGGTCGGCGACACGGTGGGCGATCCCTTCAAGGACACCGCGGGCCCGAGCCTGAACATCCTGATCAAGCTCATGTCCGTCGTCGCCCTGGTCATGGCCCCCCTGCTCGCGTCGCTGTGAGCCGCGGGCCCCGCCCCCGCCCCCTTCCCGCGAGGCTGGGAGGGGGGCCGGGGGTTGCGGGGACGATCGGATCGGTTACAATGAGCCGCTCGACTCGCCGGGCCGGCGCAGGTCATGCCGCTCCGGACCACCGAATCCTCTCTGTTCCGCCGAGCCCGCACCGGGCTGAAGGCGGGACCGAACGGCCAGAGGGAGGTAACACCCGACCCATGCGTACCTATGAGCTGACGTACATCGTCGACCCTCGCGCCTCCGAGGAGGAGGCCGAGGCGTTGCACGAGACGGTCAAGAAGCTGGTGAGCGACGGCGGCGCCGAGATCACCCGCGAAGACAACTGGGGCCGGCGGAAGCTGGCGTACCCCATCGACAAGCAGGGCGAGGGCCGCTACATGCTCCTCTACCTCCATGCCGAGACGGCGTTCCGCGGCATCCAGGAGCTCGAGCACCGCCTCGAGCAGAGCGACAAGGTCCTGCGCTATCTCACCGTCCGGACCGACGAGGACCTCAAGCGGGCCCACGGCACGGTCACCCCCGAGCTCGCCGCCGGCATCACCGGTGACGAAGAGGCGGCCGAGACCGCCGCGGAGGCCTGATCGTGCCGCGCCCCAACAAGAAGACGTTCTACCGCCGCCGCAAGGTCTGCAAGTTCTGCGCGGACCACATCGAGTACATCGACTACAAGGACGTCCGGCTCCTGCAGCAGTTCACGCCGGAGCGGGCGAAGATCCTCCCGCGCCGGATCTCCGGGACCTGCGCCAAGCACCAGCGGATCCTGCAGCAGGCGATCAAACGGGCCCGCCACCTGGCGCTCTTGCCCTTCAGCACGGACTAAGAGGGGAGATCGACCATGGACGTCATCCTGCTGAAGGACCAGCGGAGCCTGGGCAAGCGCGGCGAGATCGTCGAGGTCAAGCCGGGCTTCGCCCGCAACTTCCTGCTGCCCCAGGGCCTGGCGCTCGAGGCGAGCTCGGGCAACCTCAAGTTTTTCGAGCAGCAACGGGCCCGCTTCGAGGCCGAGCACGCCCAGGAGCGCGAGGCGGCCGAGGCGGTGGCCGAGGCGATCCGGGGCGCGCGGGTCATCCTGCACAAGCGGGCGAGCGACGCCCAGACCCTCTACGGCTCGGTGACCGCCTCCGAGATCGCCGAAGCCCTGGAGAAGCAGGGGGTCGACATCGACCGCCGGCGCATCGACCTCGAAGGCGGCATCAAGACGATCGGCGACCACCACATCGAGATCCACCTCCACGCGGAGGTCGACGCCGAGCTGGTGGTGACCGTCCTGCCGGAAGAGTAGTCTCTCTCGACAGCGTCCTCCCGGCTTGCCCGGGAGGGCGTTGCTCTCCCCCCCCATGTCGGACGACGCCGGCAACGACCGCCCCGACGCCCCCGAGGCCCCGCCCGCAGGCGAGGGACGCCCGGAGCCGTCGATCGACGACTTCCTCGACCGGCCCTCCCACGACCCCGAGGACTGGAGCTGGCTCTGGGGCGGCGACCACTCGTTCCCGATCCGCAGCCACCGGGGCGGCGTGGGCCGCCTCCTGGTCGCGGTCAAGAAGCTGTTCCGCCCGCTGGTCAAGGCGCCCCAGGCCGACCTCTGGGACCGCCAGCGGGTGTTCAACCTGGTCCTCGTCGAGGCCCTCCGCGAGGTCCGGCGCCACGACCAGCGAATCGGGCACCTGGAGAACTTCGTTCCGCGCGCCCTGCGCGACCTCCTGCGCCACAACGACGCCCTCTTCGCCCGGGTCGACCAGCGCCTCGACCGGCACCGCCGGGAAACGGCCGAGCTGCTGCGCGCCCTGGGCGGCGCGCTGGCGGTCGCGGGCGGCGAGCTGCCGGGGGGCACCGGCCCGGGGGAGGGCGCGCCGCCGCAGCCGGAGAGGGAGAGCCTGGAGCGCCTCTGGGAGGAGCGGGCCTACCTCGCCTTCGAGCGCCGATTCCGGGGGAGCGAGGAGGAGATCCGGGAGCGCCTGCGGGTCCACGTCGAGCGCCTGCGGCCGGTGGCCGGGCTGGGGCCGGTGCTCGACCTCGGCTGCGGCCGGGGCGAGGCCCTGGCGCTGCTCGCCGAGGCGGGCTTCGAGGCCCGCGGGGTCGACGCCAGCCGGGCGATGGTCGAGCGCTGCCGGGAGCGTGGGCTCGAGGCCGAGGTGGGCGACCTGGTAGCGAGCCTGGCGGCGGCGGGGGAGGGGACGCTCGGCGGCGTGGTCTCCTTCCACGTCATCGAGCACCTGCCGGCGGCCGACCTCGACCGGCTGGTCCGCCTCGCCTATCGCGCCCTGGCGCCGGGGGGCGTGCTGATCCTGGAGACGCCGAACCCGCTCTCGGTCCTGGTCGCCGCCCGCGGCTTCTGGCGCGACCCTACCCACCGGCGCCCGATCCATCCCGAGACCCTGGAGCTGATGGCGCGCCAGGCCGGTTTCGAGCCGGTGGAGCGGATCGGCCTCCAGCCCTTCGACGAGGCGGAGCGCCTGCCGGAGATCGACCTCGCCCGGGTGCCCGAGGAGCAGCGCGAGCTCGCCGACCGCGTCAACCGCCTCCGCGACCGCCTCGACGAGCTCCTCTACGGCGACCAGGACTACGCCGTCGTCGCCACCAAGCCGGCGGGCTAGTGACCCGTCAACCGTCAAGCGACGTGTCCTGGCGGTCCCTCCCGCCGCGAGGGGCGATTCGGGGGGCGCCCGCGGTAGGTCGGAGATTCATTCACAAGCTTTCAGTCTTCCGCCGGGGCTGTCGCGGTGTCCGCCAGCTCGTCGCGGTCGCGGGCGATGGAGACGGCGGTGGGCATGCGCTCGCGGCGCTTCGGGAGGTAGAAGGCCTCCTGCTGGTACCAGGGGAGGCTCAGGATCAGGCCCCACTTGGGGTTGTAGCTCTGCGCCGGCTCGGTGCCGGCGACGAACGCCTCGCGGAAGCCGTCCTCGGTGAGCAGGCCGCTCCGGTAGTCGACGCTGGCGAAGGTGACCCCGGCCGGCGGCTGGAACTCGCCGCCCTTCTCGATCCAGCCCTGCTCGAGGCCGTCCTCGGCGATCTGCTTCCAGATCGGAGCGGCCGCCACCGAGCCCTCCATGCCGTGTCCCAGGGAGCGCTTCAGGTCGTAGCCCACCCAGGTGAGGATCGTGTAGCGCGGCGTGAAGCCGATGAACCAGGCGTCGGAGTAGTCGTCGGTGGTGCCGGTCTTGCCGGCGATCGCCACCTCCAGGTCGCCGAGCCGGCGGGCGGTGCCCCGGTCGACCACGCCCTCGAGCATGTGGGTGAGCACGTAGGCGACCTGCGGCGTGGTCGCCGTCCGGGTCTTGGGGAAGTGCTCTTCGAGGGTCCGATCGCCGGCGGTGCGGACGCGCTCGATCAGGTACGGTTCGACCCAGGTGCCCTGGTTGGCGATGGCGGCGTAGGCCGCGGCGAGCTCGATCGGCCGGAGCTCGGCGCTGCCCAGGGCGAGGCTGGGGTAGGGGGGCA
Organism: uncultured Acidobacteriota bacterium; assembly: GCA_963741925.1. Taxonomy (GTDB): domain Bacteria; phylum Acidobacteriota; class Thermoanaerobaculia; order Multivoradales; family DATKCC01; genus CAVUBL01. The sequence goes on along the minus strand of CAVUJU010000005.1, from coordinate 3,005,246 downwards.
AGGGCGACGTGATGCCGCAGCGGCGGGCGAAGTCGATCACCCGGTCGACGCCCACCATGTCGAGGAGCTTGACCGCGGGCACGTTGATCGAGGACTCGAGGGCCCGGCGCAGGGTCAGGATCCCGTAGTGACGGCGGCCGTGGTTCTTGGGCTCGTAGCTGTCCGGGCCGTCCGCCCCGGGGAAGGTCGTAGGACCGTCGAAGATCGTGTCCGCGGGGGTGTAGCCGGCCTCCAGAGCCGCGCCGTAGACGAAGAGCTTGAAGGCGGAGCCCACCTGGCGCTGGGCCTGCACCGCGCGGTTGAACTTGCTGCGCTCGAAGTCCCACCCGCCGACCATCGCCCGGACGGCCCCCGAGGCGGACTCGATGACCAGCGTCGCCCCCTCCACCTTCGGCTCCTGCTCGAGATGGAGGACCGGCTCGTCGCTTGCCGCGCCCGCGCCCGCCGCGAGCCGGAACCAGGCGACGTCACCGCGGTGGAGCAGGTCGCTCGGACGGCTCCGGCCGGTCCACTCCATGCCCCGGGCCGTGAGGACGTAGATCCGGTCCTGGATCTTGACCCGCGCCTCGCGGGTGTTGGTCTCGAGGACGATTCCCTGGTACCACGGCCCCGGCTCCGGCTCGCCGTCGCGCCACGAGGGGAGGGTCTTCGCCTCGAGGTCGTCGCCCTCGAGCTTCAGGATCGCCCCCCGGAAGCCGCGGCGGTGGTCGAGGCGCTCGAGACCGGCGCGCAGGGCCGTCTCGGCGTCGGCCTGGATCTGTCGGTCGAGGGTCGTCTCCACCTGGAGCCCGCCTTCGAACAGGCGGGTGGCGCCGTAGCGGGCCTCCAGGTGCTGGCGCACCTGCTCGGCGAAGTAGGGCGCCATCTGGTCGTGGGGGCCCTGCTGGACGACCAGGAGGGGCTCCTGCCGGGCCTCCTCGGAGCGCCGCCGACTGATGTAGCCCTCCTGGGCCATCCTCCGGAGCACGTAGTTGCGCCGGTTGAGGACCAGATCGGGACGGCGGTAGGGGCTGTAGTCGCTCGGTCTCTGGATGATGCCCGCCAGGGTCGCCGCCTCCACCAGCGAGAGCTCCGAGGCCGGCTTGTTGAAGTAGAAGCGCGAGGCGGCCTCGATGCCGTAGCGCCCGTGGCCCAGGTTCACCAGGTTGCAGTAGAGGGTGAGGATCTGCTGTTTGGTGAGGTTTTTCTCCAGCTCCACCGCCAGGAACGCTTCCTCGACCTTCCGCCGCCAGGTCTTCTCGCGCGACAGGTAGAGCATCCGGGCGAGCTGCATGGTGATCGTCGAGGCGCCCGAGAACTTGCGCCCGCGCTCGAGATTCGCCACCACCGAGCGGACGATGCCCATGGCGTCGATGCCGCCGTGGTGGAAGAAGTTGCCGTCCTCGGCCGACACCACGGCCTGCTGCACGATCTCCGGGAGCTGCCCTTCCTCGAGCATCACCCGGCGCTGTCGGGCGTAGCTGGCGAAGACGTCTCCGTCGCGGTCGTGAAGCTCGGTGATCAGGGTCGGCGTGTAGTCGGTGATCGACTCGACGCGCGGCATGTTGATCGCCGCGGCCACGCCCACGCCCCCGATGATGCCGATCCCGACGGCGCCGAGCAGCGGCCAGAGCCAGAGCAGGACGTGCCGGCGGCCGGCGAGCCAGCCGAACCGGCGCCGGCGCGGCGCCGGCTCGCGAGAAGCCCCTGCGGGCTCCGCTCCGGGCGCTCCGGGGCCGTCGGGCTCCCGCCGCGGACCGGGCGTCTCGAGGGGGTCGTACTCCATGCGGGCGAGTCTATCGTCTGGGGGGAGCGGGCCCGGCGCGGCTTGCCGCCTCCGGCCCGCGATGATAGAACCGGTGCCGCGCCGGCCCCATTCCGCCCGCGCCGCCGCCCCATGAGCGAACCCGAGCGACCGGACCTCCGGAACCCGCCGCAGGACGCGCCGCCGTCCGCGCCCTCGCCCTTCGACCGGCCCGGCGGCCCGGGGACGGCCCCCGGCGGCACCGGTCCCGGGGTGGGCAAGCCGCTGCTCATCGGCTGCGGCGCCCTCCTGGTCCTGCTGATCGTCGCCGGCGTGCTCTTCGTGGTCAACGAGAGCTCGATCTTCGCCTGGTTCCTCGAAGCGGTCCAGAGCGAGGTCAAGCCCCTGGTGCCGGAGGACCTGCCGCCCGCAGAGAGCGAGCGCTTCGACCGGGCCTTCGAGCGGGCGATCGCCGCGACGCGGGCCGGCGAGGCCGACCCCCTCGCCCTGCAGCGCGCCCTCCAGCAGCTCCAGCGCGGCGTCGCGGCGGCCGCCGGGCAGGGGGAGAAGGCGAAGCTCTCGTCGGCGACCGTGAAGGACATCACCGAGGCCCTGGAGGCGGTCCCGGGCTCGGCGGCGAAGCCCGCCCGGCGCGCGCCCGGCGCGCGGGGCGCACCGCCCGGATAGGCCGCTCGGAACAAACCCGCCCGGGCCGGCGGTTGTAGCTCGGCACCCGCGCTCCCCGGCGCGCGGGCACCACCCGCCCTCACCGAGAATGGACCGCTTCCGCCTCGTCTCGCCCTTCGAGCCCCAGGGGGACCAGCCCGAAGCCATCCGCCAGCTCGTCGAGGGGATCGAGCGCGGCGACCGCGAGCAGGTGCTCCTCGGGGTCACCGGCTCGGGCAAGACCTTCTCCGTCGCCAAGGTGGTCGAGGTCGTCAACCGGCCGACCCTGGTCCTGTCTCACAACAAGACGCTGGCGGCCCAGCTCTTCCAGGAGTTCCGGAGCTTTTTCCCGGACAACGCGGTCGAGTACTTCGTCTCGTACTACGACTACTACCAGCCGGAGGCTTACGTCCCCCAGAGCGACACCTACATCGAGAAGGAGACCTCGATCAACGACGAGATCGACCGGCTCCGGCTGCGCGCCACCAAGGCCTTGTGCGAGCGCCGGGACGTGCTGATCGTGGCCTCGGTCTCGTGCATCTACGGCCTGGGCTCACCCGAGGCGTTCTACGGCATGCTTCAGTTCTTCGAGGTGGGCTCCGACGCCGGCCTCGACGCCGCCCTCGCCGGCCTGGTCGCCATGCAGTACGACCGCACCAACCTCGATCTGTTCCATGGCTCGTTCCGGGTGCGCGGCGACATTCTGGAGATCCTGCCGGCGTACGAGGATCGGGGCATCCGGATCGAGTACTTCGGCGACGAGATCGAGCGGATCAGCCGTTTCGATCCCCTGCGCGGCGACGTGCTGGCGACCCCGGACAAGGTGGCCGTCTACCCGCGCACCCACTACGTGACGCCCCGCGAGCGGCTGCTCGCGGCGATCGAAGGCATCCGGCTCGAGCTCGCCGAGCGGCTGGCCGAGCTCTCCGACCAGGGCAAGCTGCTGGAGTATCAGCGCCTCGAGCAGCGGACCCGCTTCGATCTCGAGATGCTCAAGGAGATCGGGTACTGCCACGGCATCGAGAACTACTCGCGCCACCTCTCGGGTCGCGCCCCGGGCGAGCCGCCGCCGACGCTGCTCGACTACTTCCCCGACGACGTGCTGCTGGTCGTCGACGAGAGCCACCAGACGATCCCCCAGGTGCGCGGCATGTACCACGGCGACCGCTCGCGCAAGCAGACCCTGGTCGATTACGGCTTCCGCCTGCCGAGCGCCCTCGACAACCGCCCGCTCACCTTCGAGGAGTTCGACGCCAAGGTGGGCCAGCGCATCTACGTCTCGGCGACGCCGGCGCCCTTCGAGCTCGAGCGCGCCGGCGGCGTGGTGGTGGAGCAGCTCATCCGGCCCACCGGCCTCCTCGACCCGGTGATCGAGCTGCGGCCGGCCCGCGGCCAGGTCGACGACCTGATCGCCGAGATCCGGAAGGTCGTCGAGCGGCGCGAGCGGGTGCTCGTGACCACGCTCACCAAGCGCATGGCCGAGGAGCTCACCCAGTACCTGACCGAGCTCGGGCTTCGGGTGCGCTACATGCACAGCGACGTCGAGACCCTGGAGCGGGTGGAGATCGTCACGGCCCTGCGCCGCGGCGAGTTCGACGTCCTGGTCGGGATCAACCTCCTGCGCGAGGGCCTCGACCTGCCGGAGGTCAGCCTAGTGGCGATCCTCGACGCCGACAAGGAGGGCTTCCTGCGCAGCGAGACCTCCCTGGTCCAGACCGCCGGCCGGGCGGCCCGCAACCTCGCCGGCCGGGTGATCTTCTACGCCGACCATGGGACCGGCTCCATCGACCGGGCCCTCGAGGAGACCACCCGGCGGCGCGCGACGCAGGCGGCCTACAACGAGGAGCACGGCATCGAGCCGGCGACCATCCTCAAGGACATCCACAGCCCGCTGGTGGCGCTCTCGAACCTCGATTACTACGAGACCGGCCGGCCCCAGGCCCTGGAGGTCGCCGAGCGCTCCGAGATTCCGCTCTCCGAGCGCATCCAGCGCCTGGAAAAGGAGATGCGCGCGGCCGCCAAGCGCCTGGAGTTCGAGGAAGCCGCGGTCCTGCGCGACAAGCTCAAGGAGCTCCGCGAGCTCCAGATCTTCTCGAGCTGAGCCATGGTCGCTCCGCGCGTCGAGGAGAAGATCCGCGAGCTGCCCGACCGCCCGGGGATCTACGTCTTCAAGGACGAGCGCGGCAAGCCGCTCTACGTCGGCAAGGCGAAGAGCCTCAAGAAGCGGGGCACCTCCTACCTCACCCGCGGCCACGACCCGCGGATCGAGGCGATGCTCGCCGACGCCCGGGACCTGGATTTCGTCCTCACCGACTCGAGCGCCGAGGCGCTGCTGCTCGAGAACAACTGGATCAAGACCCGCCGGCCGCGCTACAACATCCTGCTGCGGGACGACAAGACCTACCCCTACCTCAAGCTCACCGGCGACCCCTTCCCGCGCCTCGCCTTCACCCGCCGCATCCGGGACGACGGCGCCGAGTACTTCGGCCCGTTCATCCCCGGCGGCCGGGCGCGCAAGGCGATCAAGCTCACCCAGAAGCTCTTCGGCGTCCGGGTCTGCCGGATCGAGATCGACGGCACCCTGCCGCGGCCCTGCCTGTACTACGACATGCACCGCTGCCTCGGGCCCTGCGTCGCCGGGCTCACCTCGCCGGCGGCCTACCGCGAGGGCGTGGCGGAGGCGCGCCTCTTCCTCTCGGGCAAGACCGACCGGCTGGTCAAGCGCCTGAAGGGGCGGATGGGCGCGGCGGCGGAGCGCCTGGACTTCGAGGAGGCGGCGCGCCTGCGCGACCTGATCGTAGAGGTCGAGGCGCTCACCGAGCGGCGCAAGCTCTCGTCGGTGGCGGGGGAGGACGTGGACGTCTTCGGGGTCCACGTGGCGGCCGGCCACGCGGCCCTCACCGTGCTGGTCATGCGCGGCGGCCAGGTCCTCGACCGGCGGGAGCTCTTCTGGGAGGCGCTGGGGGAGGTGACGGCGGAAGAGCTCCTCTCGGAGGTGGTGCCGCAGATCTATGACCGCACCACCTTCATCCCCAAGGAGGTCCACCTGCCGGCGCCGGTGGACGAGCCGGAGGCCCTCGCCGAGTGGCTCTCGGAGAAGAAGGGCGAGCGGGTCTACGTGCGCATGCCGTCGCGCGGCCCCAAGGCGGGCCGGGTGACCCTCGCCGCGCGCAACGCCGAGATGGCGTGGAAGCGCCGCTTCCGCCAGGCCGCGGGCGTCGCACCCGGTGCCGAGGGCCTGGGCCGCCACCTCCACCTGCTCGAGCCGCCGCGCCGGATCGAGGGGTTCGACATCTCCACCTTCCAGGGCGGCGAGACCGTGGCGTCGGTGGTCGTCTGGGAGGAGGGCCGGATGCGCAAGCGGGAGTACCGGAGCTTGAACATCCGGGGCCTCGACGGGGCCTCCGACGACTTCTTCTCCATGCGCCAGGCGGTCGAGCGGCGGTATCGCCGGCGCCTCGAGGAGGTGGAGGAGATGCCCGACCTCATCCTCATCGACGGCGGCCGCGGCCAGCTCAACGCCGCCCTCGAGGCCCTGGCCGGTCTGGGGGTGGAGGAGACGCCCATCGTCGGGCTGGCCAAGCGCGAGGAGGAGATCTACCTTCCCGAGCGCCCCGAGCCGCTCCGCCTGCCGCGCAGCGACGCCGGCCTCCAGCTCCTCCAGGAGATCCGCGACGAGGCGCACCGTTTCGCGGTCGGCCGGCACCGCAAGCGGCGCTCGAAGCGCACCCTTCACAGCCGCCTCGACGACCTCCCGGGGATCGGGCCCCGGCGGCGCAAGCTCCTCCTCCAGCGCTTCGGCAGTCTCGACGGCGTGCGGCGGGCGCCCATCGAGGCGCTCCAGGAGGCCCTCGGGCCGACCGTCGGCCGGCGGGTGTGGGAGGGGCTGCGGCGACCGGAGGCCCCCGCGCCGGCCGCCGAGCCTTCGTGCAGCTCGACGCGGCCATCGCATACACTGAGTCTCCGATGGCCGGAAAGCTCGCTACCGCCGAGGTCCTCACCCGCTTCCAGGCACGGGTCCGCCGCGACCTCGAGGAGGTGCCGCTGCACCTGGACCCCGACGAACACCGGCGGCGCCTCGCGGAGCTCCTGGTGCGCTGCGGCCGCGACACCCACTACGAGCTGCTCGGCGTGTCGGCGAGGGCCGACGAGACCGAGGTGCACTCCGCCTATCTCCGGGTCGCCCGCGAGGTCCACCCGGACCACGCCGATCGGCTCGGGCTGGGCGGCCGCCAGGGAGTCGTGGAGCTGCTCTTCGAGCAGGCGACCGAGGCGTACCTGGTGCTCTGCGATCCCCACCGCAGGAGCGAGTACGACCGCCGGGCCGCCATCGAGGCCCGGCGCACCGTCGAGGAGCGGCGGGAGGAGGCCCGGGCGCTCACCGAGAGGCTCGTCAGCCGGGCCGGCGTCCTGTTCGACCGGGAGGATTACCACTTCGCCCTGGAGATCCTGCGCCAGGCGGTCCGGACCGACCCGGAGTCCCACGCGGCCTGGTCGCTCCTGGGCAGGGTCCAGGCGCGCAACCCGAAGTGGCTCCACATGGCGGGCGACAGCTTCCGGCGGGCGATGGAGCTCGCGCCGGGCGAGCTCGAGGTCCGCGTCGCCCTGGCCGAGGTGGAGGAGAAGCAGGGCCGGCGCGAGGCCGCCCTGCGCCTCTACGACCAGGTCCTCGAGCGCCTCCCGGAGCATCCCGCCGCCGCCGAGGCCCGCCAGCGCCTGGCGAGCGAGCTCAAGGCCGAGCAGAAAGATCGCGGGCGCGGGGCGGGTCTGTTTCGGAAGCGCTGAACGCCGGGGAAGCTCCCGACCGCGACTTTCCGTTAGACTGACAGGTGTCGGAGGGCTCCAGGCGGTCGCCTCCGGTCCGCTCGCGGGCCGGGGGAGGAAAGTCCGGACTCCCACGGGCAGCATGCTCGCCAACGGCGAGGCGCGGCGACGCGACGGAAAGTGCAACAGAGAGCAGACCGCCTCGCGGCCCCTATCGCAGCACAAGGCGCCGCGCGGCAAGGGTGAAAGGGTGCGGTAAGAGCGCACCGCGGAGCCGGTGACGGCTCCGGCACGGCAAACCCCATGCGGAGCAAGACCGAATAGAGGAGAGGTCGAGCGGGCCGCCCGTCCCGCCTCGCGGCGCCTCCGGGCGTCGCGGCCTGCTCCCGGGTAGGTCGCTCGAGGCCGGCGGCAACGCCGGTCCCAGATGAATGACCGCCCCCCGCGGCCCCTCTCCGAGGATGCCGCGGGAGACAGGATCCGGCTTATGGAGCCCTCCGGCATATCGCTCCCTCCGCCCGTCCGCCCCGGCGACCGGATCGGGGTCGCGGCCCTGTCGGGCCCGATCGACCCGGAGCGCCTCGCGCGCGGCATGGACGCCCTCGAGCGCCTCGGCTTCGAGCCCGTTCCGGCGGCGAACCTGGGCGCCCGCGCGGGCCTCTTCGCGGGCTCCGACGAGGAGCGCCTCGACGCCTTCCACCACCTGGCGGCCGACCCGTCCATCGGGGCGGTGGTCTTCGCCCGCGGCGGGCACGGCGTGACCCGCCTCCTGCCCGAGATCGACTGGGAGCTCCTCGCCCGCCACCCGCGGGCCTACGTCGGCTACTCGGACCTGACGCCCTTCCTGCTCGCGGTCGTCGCGCGGCTCGGGCTGGTCGCCTTCCACGGCCCCATGGCGGCGGCGGACCTGGCGCGGGGGCTTTCGGAGCGCGAGGAGCAGAGCTTCCTCGGGGCCCTGGCCGGAGACCGCTGGCCGGCGGTCCTGCCGGTGGCGACCTGGCTCCGCCGGGGTCGAGCCGAAGGCCCTCTCCTCGGCGGTTGCCTGAGCCTCCTGGTCTCGTTGCTCGGCACGCCGTGGGCGCCGGGCGCGGACGGGGCGATCCTCTTCTGGGAGGACATCGGCGAGCCCCTCTACCGCCTCGACCGGATGTTGACCCACCTCAGGCTCTCCGGTAGTCTGGCCGGCATCGGAGGCATGGTGGTCGGTCACTGTCGTCCCGCGGATGAAGGATCCGAAGACGTGCCCACTTGGCCCGCGCAGCTCGCCGACGCGCTCGCCGGCTTCGCCTGGCCGCTCGCAACCGGGGTCGAGGCCGGTCACGAGGCGCCGAACCTGACCCTGCCCCTGGGCGCCCGCGCCCGCCTCGATCCCGAGGCGGGGGGCTTGGTCGTCGGCCTTCGACCGGGGTCTCCCCGATGACCAACACCGTCTTCAAGACCACCGGAAGGCGACCGGAGCCGGTCTACAAGAACGTGGAGCTGGCGGCGGGGGAGTGGGTCTTCGAGGAGGGCACGCTCGGCACCGAGATGTACATCGTCCAGGAAGGACGAGTCGAGATCCTCAAGCGGGTCGGCGACGAGGACCGCCAGCTCTCGGTGCTCGAGAAGGGCGACTTTTTCGGCGAGATGGCGCTCCTCGAGGGGCTTCCCAGGGCGGCCGGCGTGCGGGCCGCGACCGAGGTCAAGCTCCTCGAGATCAACGGCTCGACCTTCAACAAGATGCTCCGCGACAACCCGGAGGTCGCGGTGCGCATGATGCGCAAGCTCTCCCGCCGCCTGCGCGAGACCGACGCCCTGTTGCGCGAGCTGGGCGCGGAGCAGATGCCGCAGGGCCCGCCGTCGCCGCCGTCGCCGCCGGGCGCCGACGAGGCGGAGACCCAAGCGGTGCCCGAGCACCTGGTGCATCGCAAGTCGGGCATGGAGTTCTTCTTCGCCCGGGGGACCGAGACCACCGTCGGCCGGCGCGACCCGGTGACCGGCATCTATCCCGACGTCGACCTGTCTCCGGTCGACGGCCAGCGCTCGATCAGCCGCCGCCACGCCAAGATCTTCCGGCGGGGGGAGAAGTACTTCCTCTCCGAGGAGATCGGCACCATGAACGGCACCTTCGTCAACGGCGAGCGGCTCGAGACCGGCGTGCCCACCGAGGTCAAGCCGGGCGACGAGCTCCGCTTCGGGGTCGTCGAGCTGGAGTTCCGCCTTCCCTGAACGGGTGCTCCTCTCCCCGCCGGGTCGTCGCTCGCGAGCCGCCTCCGTCTGCCGGGAGAGGGCGAGCGATAGGATGCCGGGGCCGAGAGGAGATCACATGTTCGGAAGGATCATGGTGGGGGCCGGGATGATCGCGACCGCGGGCCTGGGTCTGGCGGCGGCGCAGGGCTACCACGGCGCGGCCCAGGGCACGGCGCTGCGGCTTCACGTGCTGACCGGCCTGGCGATGCTCCTGGTCTTCGTCCTCGCCCACGCCTGGGTGCTCTTCTATCTCGTCGGCGCGGCCCGGGTGATCGGGGAAAGCGCGCGCGAGGCGGGGCTCGAGGGGGTTCCGGAGGCCGCCCTGGCCCGCTTCGGCCGGCGCACCCTCCCGCCCCTGCTCGGCGCCCTGGCGGCGGTGCTCGCCCTCTTTGTCTCGGGCGCGGCGGTCTACGCCCACCGGCTCCCGGCGGCGGTCCACGGCGGCCTGTTCTGGCTGACCATCGCTCTCGAGGCCTGGGCCGCCGGCGCGGAGTGGCAGGCCCTCGCGGCCGGCGAGCGGGCGGTGGCGCGCCTCGAGGTCTGATCCGTTCGGCGGTCGTCTCGGGGGCCGGGGCCCGCGGTATCATCGGGGGCCCATGAGCCGCCTCACCCCGCCCGCCCGCAGCCTCCTTCCCGAGTCCTGGCGGGTCGATCTCCCCCTCTTCGAAGGTCCCCTCGATCTCCTCCTGCACCTGGTGAAGATCAACGAGGTGGAGATCGTCGACGTCCCGGTGGCGCGGGTATGCGACCAGTTCCACGAATACCTGTCGCTCATGGAGGAGCTCAACCTGGACGTGGCCGGCGAGTTCATCTACGAGGCCGCGCTCCTGATCCACCTCAAGTCGCGCATGCTCCTGCCCCGGCCCCGGATCGAGGAGGGCGAGCCGGCGGACGACCCGCGCGAGGAGCTGGTCCAGCGCCTGCTCGAGTACCGCCGCCTCAAGGAGGCGGCCCAGTCCCTGGGCGAGCTCGACAGCCTGCGCCGCGGGATCTGGACCCGCTCGGCGCCGCCGCCCGCCCTGCCCTCGGACGGCCGGGAGGTCGATCTGGGCGACGTCTCCCTGTTCGACCTCCTGGCGGCGTTCAAGGAGACCCTCGCCCGCTTCGAGAAGGAGCATCCGCCGCCGTTTCACCTGGCGCGCGAGACCTTCTCGGTGCGCGACCAGGTGCACCGCCTCCTGGGCGTCCTCGACGCCGGCCGCCCGTTCGATTTCGGCGCCGACCTGGCAGCCCTCTCCTGCCGCGCCGAGGCGATCGCCGCCTTCCTGGCGCTGCTCGAGCTCGCCCGCCTCCACCTGGTGCGGGTCCACCAGACCGGGGCCGGCGACCTGCTGCTCTATCGCACCACCCGGGAAGCGCGGAGCGAGGAGCTGGAGGTTCTGGCGCCGTGACCGAACGGGCCGAGATGGAGGCCGCGATCGAAGCGGTCCTGTTCGTCTCGGGCGAGCCCGTGCCCCGCGGGCGCCTGCTCGAGCTCTTCGACCCGGAGGAGCGCGCCGCCGCCGGCGAGGCCCTCGACGCGGTGCTCGCGCGCTATGGCGGCGCCGGCCGCGGGATCATGGTCGACGAGGCCGCCGGCGGCGTGCGCCTGGTCACCCGCCCGGAGCTCCACGACTGGCTGCGGCGTTTCTTCGAGGCCTCCGGCTCGACCAAGCTCTCCATGGCGGCCCTCGAGACCCTGGCGATCGTCGCCTACCGCCAGCCGGTGACCGCGCCGGAGATCCAGGAGCTGCGGAGCGTCAACACGTCGGGCGTGCTCAAGACCCTCCTCGAGCGCCGCCTGGTGCGGATCTCCGGCCGCAAGGAGGTGGTGGGCAAGCCCTTTCTCTACACCACGACGCGGGAGTTCCTGGTCCACTTCGGCCTCGGGAGCCTCAAGGACCTGCCGCCGCTCGAGGAGCTCGACGAGGTCTTCGGAGAGGGGAGCGACGGGGGCGGGGGCGAGGGGGGCGCCGCGGCGGACCGCGAGGAGAGCTTCTACCGGGAGGTGGCGGCGCTCGAGGAGATGGAATCGCTCGCCGGCGAGCAGGACGGCGCGGCCCGCGACCAGCCGCTGGTGGAGGCGGGGGAGGAGGCACCGTGAGCGAGGAGAGGCTGCAGAAGATCCTGGCCCGGGCCGGGGTGGCGTCGCGGCGCAAGGCCGAGTCGCTGATCGAGGAGGGGCGCGTGACGGTGGACGGCAAGGTGGCGACCGTGGGCGACAAGGCCGACCCGGAGTCGGCGGCGATCAAGGTCGACGGCAAGCGGGTGGAGCCGCGCACGGCGCACCGCTACCTGCTGCTCAACAAGCCCGCCGGGGTGATGAGCACCCGCGCCGATCCCGAGGGGCGGCCGACGGTCATGGGCCTGGTGCCGGAACGGTTCCGGAAGGCCCTGGTGCCGGTGGGCCGCCTCGACTTCCAGACCGAGGGCCTGCTGCTCCTGACCGACGACGGCGACCTCGCCCACCGCGTCGCCCACCCGCGCTACGGCTGCCACAAGGTCTACGAGGCCAAGGTCAAGGGCCAGCCCGCCGCGGCCGAGATCGAGAAGCTGCGCCGCCGCGGGGTGGTGATCGACGGCCGGCACACCGTGCCGGTGCGGCTCGACCCCCTGCGGGTGAGCGGACCGCGCGAGGGCAAGAACACCTGGTGGACGGTGGAGCTCGCCGAGGGCCGCACGCGCCAGATCCGCGAGATGTTCTTCCGCATCGGCCACCCGGTCCAGCGGCTGCGCCGGGTGTCGATCGGGCCGTTGCGCGACCCCTCCCTGCCCCCGGGGGCGCTCCGCGAGCTCACCGAACGGGAGGTGGAGATGCTGCGCCGCTCGACGCGCGGCGAGGCCGTCCGGAAAGGGCGCCGGCAGCGCGCCTCCGGGCGGGGCGGGCGGTCCCCGGGCGAGGGCGCTCCGGCCAAGGGCCGCCGGCGCGGGCCGCGCCGAGGGGCCGGGGAGGAGCATTGACCGACGCCCGCGGCCGTCCCTCGGCGCTCGGTCCCGCGGATGCGGGGAAGCCCTACCTGGCCCCGGAGTGGGTCCGCGCTCTCCCCCTCTACGTCCCGGGCGCCGCCACCGGCGTGGCCGGCGACCTGGTCCACCTGGCCTCGAACGAGAACCCTCTGGGGCCGTCGCCCCGCGCGCTCGAGGCCCTCGCCGGTGCCGCGGGCGGCGTGCACCGGTACCCGGACGCCGGCGCCCGCGCCCTGCGGCGGGACCTGGCGGAGGCGGCGGGCCTCGAGGGCGCCGGGCCCGACGGGCTGGGGCAGGTCGCGGTGGGCAACGGCTCCGGCGAGCTGATCGAGCTCCTGTGCCGGACCTTCGTCTCGGACGGCGAGCGGGTGGTGCTCTCGGCGGGCTCGTTCCTCCTCTACCGGATCGCCGCCCGGGCGGTCAACGCCGAGGTCGTGGAGATCCCCTTGACCGCCGGCTGGCGGTGCGACGTCGAGGCCCTGGCGCAAGCCGCCGCCGGCGCGGACCGCGGCGAGCGGCCGGCGCGCCTCGCCTTCCTCGCCAACCCCAACAACCCGACCGGCACCTTCGCGCCGGCCGGGGAGCTCGAGCGCTACTTCGACCGGGTGGACGACCGGGTCCTGACGGTCGTCGACCAGGCCTACCGCGAGTACGCCGATCACCCGGACTACCCCGACGCCCTCGAGTACCTGCGCCGGGGCCGAAACGTCGTGGTCCTGGGCACCTTCTCGAAGATCCACGGCCTGGCCGGGCTGCGCCTGGGGTTCGCCTACGGCCCGGCGGGCGTCCTCGAGGCCCTCGAGCGGGTGCGCAACCCGTTCAATACATCCTCCCTCGCTCAGGCCGCGGGCCGCGCGGCGCTCGCCGACCGCGGCCACGTCGAGCGGTCGCGCCGGCACAACGCCACGGAGCGAGCGTGGCTGGCCGCGGAGCTGGCCCACCGAGGGCTCCACCCGGTGAGCTCGGCGGCCAACTTCGTCATGGTCGAGCTGCCGGTCCGCGCCGAGCAGGTGGCGGGGCGGCTGCTCGCGCGGGGCGTCGCCGTGCGGCCCCTGGAGGCCTTCGGGCTGCCCGAGGCCCTGCGCGTGACGGTCGGGACTCGCGAGGAGAACCGCCGCTTCCTGGCGGCCCTCGACACCCTGGAGGTCTCCCCATGAACGCCCCGGGCGACGGCGCCCCGCGAGCCCCGGCCGGCACCCCCCTCGTGGTGGCCATCGACGGGCCGTCCGGGGTGGGCAAGAGCACCGCCGCCCGGGGCCTCGCGCGGCGCCTCGCGGTGCCCTACCTGAACACCGGCGCCATGTACCGGGCCCTGGCGCTCGAAGTGATCGCGGCCGGCCTGCGGCCGGAGGACGAGACCTCCGTGGTGGCGCACGCCCGGGGGGTCGACCTGGCGCTCGACCTCGACTCCGAGGACGGCGGCGCCCGCGTGCTCCTCGCGGGGGAGCCGGTGGGGGAGCGCATCCGTTCTCCCGAGGTGGGCGAGGTGTCGTCGCGCATCTCGACGTACCCCGAGGTCCGGCGGCGTCTGGTCTCCCTGCAGCAGGAGTTCGCCCGGCGCCACGGCGGGGTCCTCGAAGGGCGCGACACCGGCACGCGGGTGTTCCCGGACACGCCCTACAAGTTCTTCCTCGACGCCCGGCAGGACGTGCGCTACCGGCGGCGCTACGACGAGCTGGTCGAGTCCGGGAGCGACGTCACCTACGGCGAGGTGATGGTCGAGATCGACCGCCGGGACCAGCGCGACGCCCACCGCGAGGAGTCCCCCCTCACCTGCGACGAGAGCTACACGCTGATCGACACCTCCGACCTGACGCCGGAGGAGGTGGTCGACCGGATGGCGGCGGCGATCCGCCGGCCGGCGGGCTGACGAGAGCGTCCGCGCGCCCTCAGGCGACGCCCGCCGCGAGCACGCCGCCGGTGCCCTGGTCCACCTGCGCCGGCGCGCGGAGCAGCTCATCGAGGTCCGCGACGACGGCGAGCGCCGTCGGCCTGCGGCCGGCGCCCCGGCCGCGGACCACCGTCTCCGAGCCGTCGGCGTTCGAGACCACGAGGGCGTTCTCCTCGTCGCGCACCGCCGCGAGCGGGTCTCCGGTGAGCATGCCCTCGGGCCGGACCCGGAGGGCCACCCCGCCGTCCTCGGCGAGCGTGCAGCGCGCCACCAGGCGGATCCTCTCGCTCGGCGGCCGTCGGCCCTCGTGCCCGGCCCGCCCGTCGACGCCGCACACGTCGACGTCGGCGAGGGTCAGGGGCCGGCCCGTGGCGAGGCGGGCGAGCAGCACCGCCTTGGCGGCGGCGTCGGCGCCCGTGAGGTCGGCGCTCGGGTCGGCCTCGGCGAACCCCAGCTCTTGGGCCGCCCGAACGGCGCCCGCGAGATCGAGGCCCTCGGCGAGCCGATCGAAGACGTAGCTGGTCGTGCCATTGAGGACGCCCCGGAAGCCACGCACCCCGGGAAAGCGCGCCAGGCGCTCGATGGTCTCGAGCATGGGCACGGCGCCACCCACGGCCGCCGACCCCAGGAGCCGGCGGCCCGCCGCGGCGGCCGCGCGCTCGAGCTCGGGCCCGTGCTCGGCGAGGAGCAGCTTGTTGGCCGTGACCACGTGGCGCCGGCGCCGGAACGCCTCGAGGACGTAGCGACGGGCGTCCCCCGCGCCGCCGACCAGCTCCACCACCACGTCGGCGTCGCACGACAGGGCGGCCTCCGGGTCGGCGGTGAGCAGGGCGGGATCGTGCTCGACGTCGCGGCACCGGGTGGTGTCGCGCACCAGCACCGAGACGATCCGGTAGCGCTCCGGCTGCACCGCCAGGCGCTCGTAGACCCCGCCGCCGACGGTGCCCAGGCCGAGCAGGGCGACCCGGACCGGCGGCGGTGCCGGCTCGGCGAGCTCGATCAGAGTCGGGCCGGCGCCGACCAGGGTGGGCCGCACGCTGCCCAGGGCCCCGACCGCGAACTCCTGCCGCCAGGCGCGCGCGAGGGCGACCGCCTTCGGCTGCACCACCGGGGCGCCGTTGGCGAGGGCGTCGTCCCAGGAGAGCCGGGTACATCGGGCCGGCCTCGGTCCGGGCAGGGCCGGGTCGCGCTCGAACCAGCCGTCGACGTCCTTGACCAGGCGACAGCGGGCGCCGAGCTCGCGCGCCAGGAACAGCGCCGTCAGGTCCGAGCCGCCCCGGCCGAGGAGGGTGGTCCCGAGCTGGGCGTCGACCCCGACGAAGCCCGGAACGACGACCACCGGCGCCCGTTCGAGGGCCGCGAGGAGGACGTCGCGGTGACAGGAAAGCGGCTCGCCGTCGGCGGCGTCGCCGCGGGTCCGCAGGCCGAGGCGGTGCCCCTCGACGTACTCGGCGGGGATGCCGTCGCCGTCGAGCTGGAGGGCGAGGGCGGCGGTCGCCTCGGCCTCGCCCGTGGCGAGGAGGGCGCGGTGGGCGGGCCCGGGCGAGCGGGGCGCGAGGCGGCGCGCCAGCTCGGCGAGGGCGTCGGTGCGGCCGCGGAAGGCGGAGACGACGGCGACCACCCGGTGGCCCGCGCGTACCTCGCGGTAGACCTCCAGCGAGGCCGCCGCCAGGGACCGGGGTCCGTCGAGGATCGAGCCGCCCAGCTTCAGGACGACGGTGTCGCTCATGCCGAGGCCCTCGCAGGGACCGCGTGGCGCAGGGCCTGGTCGAGGTCGGCCATCAGGTTGTCCGGGTCCTCCAGGCCCACCGACAGGCGGATGAGGCCGCCGGTGAGCCCCACCTCGCGGCGCCGATCCTCCGGCACGTCCGCGTGGGTCATGGTCGCGGGGTGGGTGGCGAGGGTCTGGGCGGCGCCCAGGCTCTCGGCCAGGAGGATCCGCCGGAGCTTCGGGAGCACGGCGAGCGCCGCCTCCTCGCCGCCGGCGAGCTCCAGGGCGAGCACGCCGCCTCCCGCGCGCTGCTGGCGCCGCGCCAGGTCGCGCTGCGGGAACGACGGGAGGAACGGGTAGAGGACCCGGCGCACCTCGGACCTCGCCTCGAGCCACCCGGCGAGGGCCAGGGCGCTCTCGCTGTGCCGTGCCATCCGCAGAGGCAGCGTGGTCAAGCCCTGGTGCGTGAGCCAGGCGCCGAACGGGGTCTGGATCGACCCGGCGGTCTTGCGGACGAAGAGGAAGCGGTCGTGGAGCTCGGCGTCGTCGGTCAGGAGCGCGCCGCCGACCGCGGCGTTGTGGCCGTCGAGGAACTTGGTCGTCGAGTGGATGGACACCTGGGCCCCGAGCCCGAGCGGCCGCTGGAGCTCTCCGGTCAAGAAGGTGTTGTCCACCGCCAGCAGGGCGCCGGCGGCGCGGGCGATGGCCGCCGCGGCCTCGACGTCGACCAGGTCGAGGGTCGGGTTGCCCGGCGTCTCCACCAGGATCAGGCGGGTGGTGTCGCGCACCGCCTCCTCGATCCGGCGCGGGTCGCGGGCGTCGACGAAGCTCGCCGCGACGCCGAAGCGCGCGAGGATCTGGTCCAGGAGACGGACGGTCCCGCCGTAGACCACCCGCGAGCAGATCACGTGGTCGCCGGCCCGGAGGCAGGTCAGGGCGAGGGCGGTGATCGCCGCCATGCCCGAGGACCAGGCGGTGGCGTGGGTGGCCCCTTCGTGCGCTGCGAGCGCCTCCTCGAGGGCCGTGACGGTAGGGTTGAGGGAACGGGAGTAGGTGTAGCCGCGATCGACCCCGACCGCCTCCTGGACGTAGGTGGTGGACTGGACGATGGGCGGCAGCGCCGCCCCCGTCGCCGGGTCGGGCCGGCGCCCGGCTTCGACCGCCGAGGTGTTGGAGCCCACGGGTTCGCGGGAGACTCGATCCGAGGTCATGGCCGGCCCTCCGGGGCGCCGTCGGCGCCCCTTGGCGTTGCCTCTGTAGTGCGCCGAGCTCCTGCAGCCGTGACGGCGGCCGCCCGGCCGCGAGGCCGCAGACCGCGCGCCGCCTCGGCGCTCGCGCGTCCGAAGGCCCTCTCCAGGTCGCCCACCAGGTCGTCGGCGTCCTCGATCCCCACCGACAGGCGAACGAGGTCCTCCGGAACGCCGCGGCGGACCCGCTCGCGGGCCGGGATCGCCGCGTGGGAGGTGCGGGCGGGCAGGCAGACGCTCGAGGTGACGCCGCCGAAGCTCACGCCGATCCGAAAGAGCTCCAGCTCGCCCAGGAGGGCGAGCGAAAGGGTGGCATCGCCGGTCTCGAAGGAGAGGACCACGCCGCGCGGCTCCCGCGCGGGGCGGTATAACCGGCGCACCGCGGGCTCCGCCCGGAGCCGGCGGGCGACGGTGTCGGCGTTGGCGGCCTGCCGCTCCAGGCGGACCGCCAGGGTGTCGAGACCGCGCAGCAGGAGCCAGGCCTCGAAGGGTGGGAGGGCCGTGCCCTCGGCGTTGCGCCCGGCGGCGAGGCGCCGGAGGAGGCCCGGTTCACGGGCCGAGACCACGCCCGCCGTGAGGTCGGAGTGGCCGCCGAGGAGCTTGGTCGCCGACTGGACCGCCAGGTCGGCGTCCAGATCGAGGGGACGCTGCCAGAACGGGGAGAGCAGGGAGTTGTCGACCGCCAGCAGGGCGCCGGCGCGGTGGGCGACGGCGGCGAGCTCGGGGAGGTCGACCCCGGTCAGCCGGGGGTTCGTGGGGCTCTCCACCAGCACGAGGTCGGCGCGGCCGGCGACCGCCGCCGCGAGGCCCTCGAGGTCGTCGCCGGCGGCGGTCACGACCTCGAGGCCGGCCGCGGCGCCGGCGCGATGGAGGAGCCGCCAGGTGCCGCCGTAGAGGCCGCGGCCGGTGACGACGCGCCCGCCGGGCGGAACCAGGCGGACGACGGCGGTCAGGGCGGCCATGCCGCTGACGTAGGCGAGGGAGCCGGCGCCGCCGTCGAGCGCGGCGAGCTGCGCCTCCAGCACGTCGCGGGTGGGGTTGCCGGAGCGGGTGTAGTCCCAGCGGCCGGTGCCGTCGGGGTCGAGGGCGAAGGTGGCGGTCTGGTAGATCGGGGTGCTCGAGGCGCGAGCGGGCTCGCCGGGGACCGGCGGCCGGTGGACCAGCCGGGTGGCGATCGTAGGGTCGAGGCTCATGTCGTGATCTCCGTCACGGTGCCGTAACGCGTGGCACGCGGGACGCCCGCCTCCGCGGCACCTGCCGGAGGCGGGACGTGTCGCGGCGGGGACCCCGGGGGGTCTCCAAAGCACATCCCGCATGCCGTGGCTTCAACGGCATCGAGGGAGGCCGAGCGGTGTGGCGGGTGATCCTCGGTGGGACCTTTGCCGGATCTCGCGAGCGCGACTCCGACCGCATCGTTCCCCGCCTGGGGCTGACCTCGGCACCGTGTCCCGTCAGCGCCGGTTGGGCCGGCGTCGGCGGGATCGGTTGCCGCCCGGGAGTACGTCGAGGTCTTCCCGGGACTCCTGATGCTGGGAGGAAGCGTAGGCCAGGCGGGGAAGCTTGTAAAGGGCCGCCGCCCGCGCCGGCTCAGTCGCCGACGGGGACCAGGCGGGGGGCGGCCACCCGGCCGTCGGCGAGCCCGGCGACGACCAGCGAGGGCGTTCCACCGCTGGTCACGCAGCCGAAGAGCACCGTCCAGCGCCCCTCGCCGTCCAGGAGCACCGACGAGACCTCCAGGTCCTCGCCGGCCGAGGTCGGGACCCTCGCCGGCACCGTCGCGACCTGGCGCCAGCGGCCGGCGGCGCTCATCTCGGTGAGCAGGAGGGCCTCGTGCCCGGTCAACCGGCGGTCGAACCAGACCAGGGGCAGAACGTCCTGGGAGCCGGCGAGCGGGCGGTCGACGCTGAAGTCCTTGCCCCGCGTCCAGGGCTCGGCCGTGCCCGTGGACCAGGGCTGCCACGAGGCGCGCGACCAGGTGGCCCCGCCGTCGGCGCTGTGGAAGGCGACGCCGTCGGCGGAGACGAAGGCGGCCTGCCGCTCGGACAGCGGCACGACCTGGGAGCCCGCCCCGTGGCCGCCGGCGGGGAGACCGGTGACCCAGGTGGTGGGCTCGCGCCGCGCGGAGAACAGGCCGGTCCCCGAGACGACGGCGTCGTCGAGCCAGGGGGCGGGGAGGGCCGCGGGCGTGCCGGCGGAGGTGACCTCGATGCGGCCCCGCGGGCGCCATTCCTCGCCGTCCAGGCGAAACCCCCAGGCGGTCACGAAGCCGGGGCGGCCCGCGGTCTCCGGGACGGGTCCGTGGACCACCACCCAGGGCCTGCCCGAGCGGTCGTAGGTGCCGGAGACGGTGGCGGCCGAGGGCAAGGCGATGGGCTCGCCGAGCGGCGACCAGGCGCCGTCCCGGAGGACGATCGGCTGGAGGCACCCGGCGCCGCACCGTGCGAAGACGAACGGCGCGCCGGGCCCGATCGACCCCCCGAACCAGGGGCCGTCCCCGGGCGTCCGGGCGATCCGGGCCGCCGCCCCTCCCGGGCGCCAGGCGACCAGGTAGGCGCCGCCGTCCGCCCCCGGCAGGGCGACGAGGGCCTCGCCGGAGGCGGTGTCGAAGCTCGCCACGTTGAGCGGCGTGTCGAGGTCGCAGCGCGGCCCGTGCGCCGCGGGGGCGGAGGAGGGCGCCGCCGGCGGCTGGGCGAGCGCCGGCATCGCCGCGGCGAGCAGGACCGCGGCCAGCGCTGCCATCCGCCGCGGACCTGCGGACGAGCGAACCGCACGTCTCGACGGGACTGCGTCGGGAGGCGGCCCCCCCCGGGGCACCCCAGGCAGCCGGCCGATCTGCAGCGGAGCCTCGTTCGACGTGGTGCGTATCACGTGTGGATGTGCACGCCCCGCCCGCCGGTGAAGCGGCTCCACTGCCGTGAGCCGAGGCCCTTCATCCGTTCGATGCGGTTCTCGGCCAGGTGGTTGGCCGCCTGGTGGGTGGAGATTGACTGCTCCTGGGCGAGCTCGAAGATCCGCAGGACGTTGTCGTAGATGTGGCGGGTCATGAGCAGGGCGCGTTCCCGGTTGTAGCCGTTGAGCTCATTGTAGACGTTGATCAGGCCGCCGGCGTTGATCACGTAGTCGGGGACGTAGAGGATGCCGCGCTCGGCGAGGGAGCGGCCGTCGCGCTCCTCGTCGGCGAGCTGGTTGTTGGCGCCGCCGGCGACGATGGGGCAGCGCAGCGCCGGGATGGTCTTCGGGTTGATCGAGGCGCCCAGGGCGCACGGCGAGAAGACGTCGCACTCGACCCCGACGATCTCCTCCGGCGCCACGATCGTCACGCCGAGCTCGCGGCCCCTGGCGACGGCGTCGGCGTCGACGTCGCAGGCCACCACCTCGGCTCCTTCGCGGATCAGGTTCTCGGCCAGGCCGCGGCCGACGCTGCCCAGGCCCTGGATCGCCACCTTGCGGCCGGCGAGCCCGTTGTCGTTGCCGAACTTCCAGTGGACGGCGGCCTTGACCCCCTGGAGGACGCCGAACGCCGTCACCGGCGACGGATCGCCGCTGCCACCGTGGACCTCGGAGACGCCGGTGACCCATCGCGTCTCGCCCAGGAGCACCTCCATGTCCTTCATCCGCATGCCCACGTCCTCGGCGGTGATGTAGAGGCCGCCCAGAGAGTCGACGTAGCGGCCGAAGCTGCGCAACAGCTCCTCGCTCTTGTCCTTCTTCGAGTCGCCGAGGATCACCGCCTTGGCGCCGCCCAGGTTCAGCCCGGTGGCCGCCGCCTTGTAGGTCATGCCCCGCGACAGGCGCAGGACGTCCACCAGCGCTTCGTCGAAGCTCTCGTAGGGCCACATGCGGACGCCGCCCAGACCCGGCCCCAGGACGGTCGAATGGACGGCGATGATCGCCTTGAGGTTCACCTCCGGGTTCGAGCACACGACCACGCGCTCGTGTCCCATGCTCGCCATCTGATCGAACAGTTCCATCATCGCTCCTTTGAGGGCCGGGGACCGACTCGGTGGCGCGGTGGAGCCGGGTCTCACGGCAGGCCAGTGACGGGTGCGGTACGTCTCGGGATCGAGCGGACAGGCCGGTGCCGTGCCGCGGCTCCGGAGAGCTTCCGGAGCCCCGCGAGGTCGGAGGCAGGTGAACGCGCTGAGCTGTAGGCAGACCCTCCGGACCCCCCGTCGTTCCGAGACGGGTTGAATCGACGACCAAGTGTACTGGAACGGCCGCGCCCTGCCAAATCACCCCCGGCACCCACCTTCTGCTGCCCTGGCCGGGGGCGTCCCCTTTCCCTACCGGGGGATGGGAGGCAAATCGATGGGATGCGGGGGAACCCCGTAGACTCGGAGCGATGGACGCCGCACGCCGCGCCACGCTGCTCAAGACCTGGGCCCTCGCGGCCGGCTTCGACCGCGCCGGCGTCGCCCGTCTCGAGCCCTCGGCCCAGGGCGGGGCGTTGCGCGCCTGGCTGGCGCGGGGCGACCACGCCGGCATGGCGTGGCTGGAGCGCGGCGTCGCGCGCCGCCTCGACCCGGGAGCGGTGCTGCCGGCCGCCCGGAGTGCGCTCTGCGTCGCCCTCGACTACCACCCCCTGGCCGGCGAGGAGGCGCCCGAGGGGGACCTCTGGCCGCGGGTCGCCCGCTATGCCCGGGGCCGCGACTACCACGAGGTGATGGAGGAGCGGCTGGCGGCGCTCGAGGCGCGGATCGCCGGCGCCTTCCCGGGGACCGCGAGCCGCCGCTACGTCGACACCGGACCGGTCCTCGAGCGCGAGCTCGCCGCCCGCGCCGGCCTCGGCGCCCAGGGCAAGAACACCAACCTCCTCCACCGCGGGGCGGGCTCCTGGTTCCTCCTGGGCGAGATCCTCCTCACCCTCGAGCTCGCCCCCGACCCGCCGCTGGCCGACCTCTGCGCCCGGTGCACGCGCTGCCTCGATCTCTGTCCCACGGGCGCCCTGCCCGAGCCCTACCGGCTCGACGCCAACCGCTGCATCAGCTACTGGACGATCGAGCACCGCGGAGACCTGCCCGCCGAGGCCCGGGAGATGGTGGGCGACTGGGTCTTCGGCTGCGACGTGTGCCAAGAGGTCTGCCCCTGGAACGTCCGCCGCGAGGTCCGGGGGGCCGCCGAGGGGATCGAGCCGGCGGATCACCCGGAGCTCCGCATTCCGGTGGAGCGCCGGGACCTCGACCTGGCGGGCCTCCTCGGCCTGGGCCGCGAGGAGTACGTCGAGCGCTTCCGCGGCAGCCCGATGAAGCGCGCCAAGCTCGAGGGCCTCCAGCGCAACGCCGCCGTGGCCATGGGCAACCGGCGCGAGGCACGCTACGTGGCGCCCCTCGCCGAGGCGCTGCGCGGCGGCGACCCCTCGCTCGCCCGCCACGCCGCCTGGGCCCTCGGCCGGATCGGAACGCCCGCGGCCCGTAGGGCGCTCGAAGAGGCGCTCATCACCGAGAGCGACGGCAGCGTGCGCCAGGAGATCTCCCGGGCGCTCGCGAGGCCGCAGCCCGAAGGGCCCGAACCTGGGTGTACGTCAGATTTGTGAGGTGACGGTCAGGCGGTTGCTGCGGCCGGGCGGTGTCAAGGTAGTTGTCGTGCGGCCCGGCGTTTCCAGAAGTCGTCGAAGCGGTTGCTGAGCTTGCAGCAGCGCAGGGCGATGATGGCATCGGCTCCGGCGACGGTCCAATGCATGCCGGCACGCTTGAGGCGAGTGCCGATGGCTACTTTGCAGCCGGCTTCGACGATTCCGGTGGCGACGCACAGGCCCTGGGCGCGGAACCAGGGATAGCGCATCCTGGTCTGGTTGTGGGTGATGTAGGCGAGGCACTTGCGTGCTTCGTCGTTGGTTTGCTCGTGGGCTGCCAAGGCAGCGATGATGGCGTCGATGTTGCCCTCGTCGAGCTCGTCGCGTCGCTGCTTGGCCCAGCGTTGGCCGAGGTCGGTGCCGGGGCCGTAGATGGCCTTGGCCACATCCCAAAGATGTCCCTTGGCGTGGAAGATATCGACGATCTGGATGGCGTCGGGGAAGATCTCCTCCGTCAGATTCCAGATCCACGGGGCGCCATCGCCCAGGACGACGCGGCGCGCAGCACGGTCGAATCCGCGGCGAAGCGCCTCTCTCTCGACCCGTTGGGCGAACTGCGACAGGGTACGGTCGGTATCGCGGGAAGCGGCACTCTCGAGCGCCGCCGAGTAGCTGACCGAGCTGCGATCCCGCATCGGCACACCGCGCTCATCGGTGGTCTCAGCGCTCCAGAGGGTGACCAGCTTGACCTCGCGCGTCTTGGCTGTGCCGTCGGGCTGCTTGCCGGGACGGCCTGCCAGCTCCGAGGCTCTCATCGGGACGCCGGTACCGTCCAAGCCGAGGTACATCGTCGGCGCGCTCGGAGGCTGCGGCTCGACCACGGAGCGCTCGTCGTGGGCGATCTGCCGGCCGAGGGCCTCGGCGGCCCGCTCGACTCGCTTCGGCTCCACCGAGACTCCGGCCAGCTCGCGCATCAGCTCGCTGGCTTCGGCGAAGCTCACGAGGGCCGCCGCCAGGCCCACCATGCGCTGGGTCCCCGGCGACAGGGAGGTGCCCTGGACCCCCAACGACAGGTCGCGCGGGCAGAAGCCGCCCTGACACCGGGCACAGTGGTAGTAGGCCCGTTCGAGCGACAGATCGCCCAGGACGGTGCTGAACGTCTTGCACCGCCTTCCCGCATAGCGGGCCTGGTGGCCGCAGGGACAGGCCAGGACCGGGCCGCGGTAATCGGAGCGGTCGGCGTTGAATCGTCTCTCGACCGCCCGCGCTGCGATAGCCAGCGCCCGCCGTCGCGCTGCGATCTCGATGGCCTCGAAGTCGAGGTCGTCGACGGCACAAGGACCTACGAAGGTTTCGATCTCGGCGACGACTTCCCCGTCGAAGGCTTCCTTGAAGCCCCTTTTTTCGACCCCGCCGATGCACCAGCGTCCTCCCCGGTCAACTGTGCATCGCACAAGCTCTCGCTGACCTCGACGAGCTCCGCCGTCAGACGGCGCAAGCGCCGATATTCGGCGATCTGTGCCTGGGTCTGCGGGACGGCGCCGGCGGGAATGACCTTCGTCACCGTCTTGCCCTCGACCCGATGCGTCAAGGACCAGCTCGGGCCGTGACCTCGCTCCCCCTCGCCTGCACAGTGGCAGTTGGGTTTGCCGCACTTGCGATAGCGGGCCACGAGAGATCCGGGCCGCAGGTCCCCGACATCGGCCAGCTCCCCGCGGATCTCGTTGCGTCGCCTTTCGAGCTCGTCTGTGTGGTCCATGGTCCGGTCCCTCCTCTCTGACAGTCTATAGTACTGTCAGACTACCACGCCACACCCCCTGCCATCAAGATCCGACTCACACCCTCACAATCGTGACGTGCACCCCCCGAACCTCCGAGGTTTGACAGGCCCGAACCCGGCACGTAGGCTCTGGCCGATTGCTCTCCGACGAGTCAAAGGAGCCGATGGATGCGAAGTGCTCGACGTTGGCTGGCCGTCGGGCTCGTCTCGCTTGCGCTTCCCGCTCCGCCAGCAGGTGCGCAGTGCAGCCGGGTCACGCTCGAAACACCGCCACGCTGGACGATCTCCGGGGCCTGGGCTCCGGGCGGTGCCGAGCTCCTGCTGGTCGACATCGGCAGGCACCGCGTGCTCGCGTACGGGCCGGACGGTCGATTCCTCGGCGAGGCGCTCGCGGACCGGCCCGGAGCCGAGACCGGCGATCCGATCGAGATCGCGAGCACGGCGGACGGCGGCCTGCTGCTGCGTGACGGCGTGACCCGGCTGGTCCGCTTCGACTCCAGCCGCCACGCGATCGCGCGGGCGGACGTCCGGGAGTGGACCGTGCGCTGGCCCGGCGGGAAGGGCGCGATCGGCGGCCTGTCGGGCCTGGCTGCGGTGGGGAAGGGCGTCGTGGCCCTCGCGCCGCTCCAGACCGACGCAGGCGTCACGTATGCCGTGACGCGGCTCGACCTCGAGGGAACCGGCGAGGCCCCCGGACGCCCGCTACCGACCTTCCGTCGGGCCGAGGAGCGTTTCGCGAGCCTCGCGGGGCCGGTGACGGCGACCGTCGGAGGGACGCCCTACTGGCTGGCCCTCCGCGACGGCTCGGTCGGGCTCTACCGGCTGGGCACGGACCTCGTGCCAGAGCGCCTGCACGCCTTTCCATCAGGGTTCTCCGCCCCCCCGCGGTTGCCGCCCGCGGCCGGGAACCAGGGGACGACCGCGACCCTCGCCGGCCTCACCCAGCTGAGGACGGCGGTGGCTCTCTTCTCCCGGGGCGATCGTCTGTACCTCCTCACCCGGGAGCCGCTCTCGGCGACGAGCCCGAACGGGCCCCGGGCCGCCTCCGCTCCCGGGTCTGGAGCTTCGCGCTCGCCCACCTCGGCCGAGGCTCCGGAGGCCGGTGCCCAGGGGCCGGAGACCGTCGGAGGCTCGACTCTCTGGCGCCTGCACGTGATCGACCCGGTGGCCGATCGCCTCGAGCGTTCGATCCTTCTGCCCACGCGCGCCGATCACCTGGTCGTCGTGCCGGGTGCCGAGCGGTGGGCCTTGGTCGAGAAGGGCCCGGTGACCGGGCCGGCGCTCCAGCCGATCCCTTCGATGGTCTTGGTGCCCTCGGGATGGATCGAGGATCCGCAGTCGAAGGGCCTGGCCGGGGCCACACCTCCGACCTGCGCGGAGGCTCCGCCGGTATCCTCGACAGCCCCGACGTCGCCGGTCGGTCCGGAGGCCGGCGGGTGATGCGCGGCACCTCGCGGCCGGTCGCAGTCTGGGCGGCGGGGGCGGTCGCGGCCGCGCTGGTCTCGGTTCCGGCTCGTGGCGACCTGCGGGTGCTCGACCCCGCCGGCGTGCCGGTGGTGGGAGCCCGCGTCGAGGTGCACGTGGCACCACCGACCGAGGGCCTGCTGGCCCGGCTCGCCGCGCCCACCCGCGGCGAGGTGACCGACGAGGACGGCCGAGTCGCGCTCGACCTGCCGGCGGTACCGCTCCTGCTGCTGGTCGATCACGAGCCGTTCGCGCCCTGGGCCGAGGAGGTCGATCCCCGGGGCCGACCGGCCGTCGTTCGCCTGTCCGCCGGCCGCTCGTTGCATGGGAGCGCCCGATCCGGCGACAGACCGGTCGCCCAGGGTCGGGTGTGTGCCACGTGGCGACCGCCGCATGCCGGCTGGCGCCGGGACTGGCACCTGGAGACGGAGTGGCAACGCTGTGCCGACCTTGGCGAGGGCGGAGCGTTCCGCTTGACGGGCTTGCCACAGGCGTCGATCGAGTTGGAGGTCCGGGCTCCGGGATACCTGCCGCTCCGGCGCACCTTCGATCCGCGCGCCATGGAGGGTGCGGTCGCTCTGGACCTCGAGCGGGGCACGCTGCTGGTGGGCACGGTCACCGGCGAGCGCGGCGCTCCGGTGGGCGGAGCGGAGATCCGGCTCGGCCGGGGCGATGTCGCGGCCACGACCGGTCCGCGGGGAAGGTTCGAGATGGCGGTCGCGACCCTGCCGGCCCGGCTCGACGTGCGGGCGCCCGGGTATCGCGCCGAGCGGACTCTGGTGTCCAAGGCGCCGTCCACGAAACGGCCGCTGACGATCGCCCTGCGTCCGGCCGAACGGCTCTCCGGTTTCCTCCTCGGCGACGACGGCCTGCCGCCTCCTGGAGGCCGGGTGGTCTGGACCCGGCGCTCCCGAAGCGGCCATGAGAGCCGGGAGCGAGAGTGCGATCCGGAAGACGGTCGGTTCGCGGTCGACCTGCCAGGGCCGGGAACCTACGGACTGACCGCCCGAGCCGACGGCTACCGCGACGAGGTGCTCGACGACTCTGTGGTCTCCGCAGGCGAAACCGTGGCGCTCGGCCCGACCGAGCTCTCGCGCGGTGCCGGCGTCACCGGCTCCGTGGTCGACGGCGAGACCGGCGAAGGGCTGGAGGGGGTGGAGATCGAGATCCTCCCTCTGGGCGCAGGCCTGCTCTCGGCGGTTCAACGCGGCGACCTGCCGAGCGCGGTGACCGCCGACGGCGGAGCGTTCGCTCTCCACGGGCTGTCCGGCGGGCGCTACCAGCTCCGGGCGTCGAGCGAAGGCTACGCCGTGGCGACCGCCTCGGTGGACCTGGAGGCGGACCGCACCGCGGCGCTCGACCCGATCCCGCTCGATCGTGGGGTCACTCTCCACGGCAGGCTGGTCGACCGCGCGGGCGGGCCCCGCCCCGGGCTGGACGTACGCTTCTTCGATCCCGAGTGCTCGGCCCTGACCCCGGTCGCCGAGCGGAGCAGCGCCGCCGACGGTTCCTTCGAAGGTCCGGCCCTGGCCGCGGGCCGGTACCGGGTGGAGGTGAGCGGGGAGCGACTGCTGCTGGCGCAGGAGCTGGAGGTTCCCGAGGGGACGCCGGAGCTCAACGTCGAGCTGACGGTGGGCGGCGTCGAGATCGATGGGATCGTGCGCCGCGGCGACGAGGCGCTCGCCGGCGGAACCGTCATTTTCGCTTCGGCGCTCGACCCGGGAGCTGTGCGCGGCAAGATCATCCTGCACGGCGCGGGCGGGCAGAGCGCTTCCTACGGGCTGCCCGAGACCGCGACCTCGGCCACGGTCGGCCCGGAAGGGACCTTTCGCGTCGCCGACGGCCCTGCGGGCCTGCTGTGGGCGACCTACGTCGGGCCGGACGGATGGAGCGCCACCCGCCAGGTGCTGGTGCCCGATCGCGCGACCGCCGTCGTCGATCTCGACCTTGCGGGACCGAGCCTCTCCGGTCGGGTGGTCGAGCCGACGGGAGAGGCGGTAGAGGGAGCTACCCTGCAGGCGCTCGACGCCACCGGACGGACGGTCGCGGAGACGGCGTCCGGCGCCGACGGGAGCTTCCGGATCGAAGACCTGGAATCCGGCACCTACGACCTGGTGGCCGCGGCCCCGGATCACGCTCGTCGCACCTTGCCGGCGGTTTCCGTCCGGCCGGGTGCGCCGCCGGTCTCGGTGGTCCTGGAGCCGGGCGCCGGTGGCAGCCTGGAGGTCTCGCTCACCCGGAACGACGGCAGCCCCCTGGCGGGCGCGCTCGTCTCGCTGCTCGATCCGGCGGGTCGGGTGCTCCGCTCCTTGCCGGCCGACGAGCGGGGCGTGCGCGTCTTCGACGACCTGTCGGCGGGGGAGTACTTCGTGCTCTGGAGCGATCCCTGGGCCGGGGTCGGCCATTCGCCACCGATCCGAATCGACGGGGCCGACGGCGCCGGGCCGAGCCGCTGGAGCACGGTCTTGCCGCCTGGCGGGGCGCTGCGGGTGCTGTGCGGGCTGGACAGCTGCGGCGGCGCGGCGGTCGACCTGCTCTCCGTCCACTCCGCCGCAGGGCTGCCGGTCGGCGCTTTTCTCTCGGGCGTGGGCTCCGGGTTGCGCTTCTCGGCGGCCGGCGAGCTCGATCTCGGCCGGCTCGCGCCAGGCGCCTATCGGGTGACGCTCTGGGTGGCAGGGCAGCATCTGGAGGCCCCGGTGTCCATCGCCTCGGGCCAGGACGCGGTGCTGGGCCTGCGCTGAGCGCCGCTCGGGCGAGCCCTTGGCCGGACGTCGGGTGTACGTCAGATTTGTGAGGTGACGGTCAGGCGGTTGCTGCGGCCGGGCGGTGTCAAGGTAGTTGTCGTGCGGCCCGGCGTTTCCAGAAGTCGTCGAAGCGGTTGCTGAGCTTGCAGCAGCGCAGGGCGATGATGGCATCGGCTCCGGCGACGGTCCAATGCATGCCGGCACGCTTGAGGCGAGTGCCGATGGCTACTTTGCAGCCGGCTTCGACGATTCCGGTGGCGACGCACAGGCCCTGGGCGCGGAACCAGGGATAGCGCATCCTGGTCTGGTTGTGGGTGATGTAGGCGAGGCACTTGCGTGCTTCGTCGTTGGTTTGCTCGTGGGCTGCCAAGGCAGCGATGATGGCGTCGATGTTGCCCTCGTCGAGCTCGTCGCGTCGCTGCTTGGCCCAGCGTTGGCCGAGGTCGGTGCCGGGGCCGTAGATGGCCTTGGCCACATCCCAAAGATGTCCCTTGGCGTGGAAGATATCGACGATCTGGATGGCGTCGGGGAAGATCTCCTCCGTCAGATTCCAGATCCACGGGGCGCCATCGCCCAGGACGACGCGGCGCGCAGCACGGTCGAATCCGCGGCGGAGCGCCTCTCTCTCGACCCGTTGGGCGAACTGCGACAGGGTACGGTCGGTATCGCGGGAAGCGGCACTCTCGAGCGCCGCCGAGTAGCTGACCGAGCCGCGATCCCGCATCGGCACACCGCGCTCATCGGTGGTCTCAGCGCTCCAGAGGGTGACCAGCTTGACCTCGCGCGTCTTGGCTGTGCCGTCGGGCTGCTTGCCGGGACGGCCTGCCAGCTCCGAGGCTCTCATCGGGACGCCGGTACCGTCCAAGCCGAGGTACATCGTCGGCGCGCTCGGAGGCTGCGGCTCGACCACGGAGCGCTCGTCGTGGGCGATCTGCCGGCCGAGGGCCTCGGCGGCCCGCTCGACTCGCTTCGGCTCCACCGAGACTCCGGCCAGCTCGCGCATCAGCTCGCTGGCTTCGGCGAAGCTCACGAGGGCCGCCGCCAGGCCCACCATGCGCTGGGTCCCCGGCGACAGGGAGGTGCCCTGGACCCCCAACGACAGGTCGCGCGGGCAGAAGCCGCCCTGACACCGGGCACAGTGGTAGTAGGCCCGTTCGAGCGACAGATCGCCCAGGACGGTGCTGAACGTCTTGCACCGCCTTCCCGCATAGCGGGCCTGGTGGCCGCAGGGACAGGCCAGGACCGGGCCGCGGTAATCGGAGCGGTCGGCGTTGAATCGTCTCTGGACCGCCCGCGCTGCGATAGCCAGCGCCCGCCGTCGCGCTGCGATCTCGATGGCCTCGAAGTCGAGGTCGTCGACGGCACAAGGACCTACGAAGGTTTCGATCTCGGCGACGACTTCCCCGTCGAAGGCTTCCTTGAAGCCCCTTTTTTCGACCCCGCCGATGCACCAGCGTCCTCCCCGGTCAACTGTGCATCGCACAAGCTCTCGCTGACCTCGACGAGCTCCGCCGTCAGACGGCGCAAGCGCCGATATTCGGCGATCTGTGCCTGGGTCTGCGGGACGGCGCCGGCGGGAATGACCTTCGTCACCGTCTTGCCCTCGACCCGATGCGTCAAGGACCAGCTCGGGCCGTGACCTCGCTCCCCCTCGCCTGCACAGTGGCAGTTGGGTTTGCCGCACTTGCGATAGCGGGCCACGAGAGATCCGGGCCGCAGGTCCCCGACATCGGCCAGCTCCCCGCGGATCTCGTTGCGTCGCCTTTCGAGCTCGTCTGTGTGGTCCATGGTCCGGTCCCTCCTCTCTGACAGTCTATAGCACTGTCAGACTACCACGCCACACCCCCTGCCATCAAGATCCGACTCACACCCTCACAATCGTGACGTGCACCCCCGGACGTCGCGGCGGTTGACACTCCTCGGCGCCGCCTCCTATACTCCAAGATCCCGAGTTCTCAGAGGTTTACGTAGAGCTCGATCCCCCGCTTCGCGGGGGTAGGGGCCCGGCGAGGCTCCGATCCCAAGTCAAGGAGGAACACCACACCCATGCAGTCTACCGACGAACACGACGATCAGCCCGTGACCGAGGAGGCCGCGGTAGCGGCCGAGGCGGCCACCGAGGCGGCGGCGAGCCGCCCCTCGGACACCGAGCCCCAGGTCGCCGTCGACGAGAAGAAGGTCGCCGAGGTCCCGCCGCCCAGCGCCGATGCCGGCGAGGTCGAGCGGGTCGCCTCGTCCGAGCAGCCCGAGGTACCCGACCTGGCCCACGCTGCGGATCAGGCCACGGGTCCCGAGGAGGAGGGGGATCTCGATCCGGAGACCTTCAACAAGCTGGTCGAGCTCTACGACGAAAGCATGCGCAACCTGACCGAGGGCGACATCGTCACCGGCCGGGTGATCGGTCTCACCGCCGACGAGGTGATCGTCGACGTGGGCTACAAGTCCGAGGGCCTGATCTCGAAGGGGGAGTTCACCGACCGGGAGGGCAACCTGACCGTTTCGGTCGGCGACGAGGTCGACGTCCTGCTGGAGAAGACGGAGGACGTGGAGGGTCACGTGCTCCTGTCCCGGCAGAAGGCCGAGCGGATGCGCCGCTGGAACGAGATCGAGAAGGCCTACAAGAACGACTCGATCATCAAGGGACGGGTGGTCGACCGCATCAAAGGCGGCCTGACCGTCGACATCGGCCTGCGCGCCTTCCTCCCCGGCTCCCTGGTCGACATCAAGCCGATCAAGCACCTGGAGTCGCTCAAGGGCGAGGAGCTCGAGTTCAAGGTCATCAGCCTCGACCGCCGGCGCAACAACGTGGTGCTGTCGAGGAAGGCCGTGCTCGAGAAGGAGCTCGAGAAGAAGAAGGCCGAGACCATCACCAAGCTCGAGGACGGCGCCCTGCTGCCCGGCGTGGTCAAGAACATCACCGACTACGGCGTGTTCATCGACCTCGGCGGCATCGACGGCCTGCTCCACATCACCGACATCTCGTGGGGCCGGGTCAACCATCCCTCCGAGCACTTCCAGGTGGGCGACGAGGTCGACGTGGTGATCCTCAAGTTCGATCCCGAGACCGAGCGCGTCTCGCTGGGCTTCAAGCAGAAGTCCGAGGATCCGTGGAACCTGGTCGACAAGAAGTACCCGGTCGGCTCGAAGGTGCACGGCAAGGTGGTGTCGATCGTCGACTACGGCGCGTTCGTCGAGATCGAGGAGGGGGTCGAGGGCCTGATCCACGTCAGCGAGATGTCGTGGACCAAGAAGGTCGTCAACCCCTCGAAGCTCCTGTCGGTGAGCGACGAGGTCGAGGCCATCGTCTCGGAGCTCGACATGGAGCAGCGGCGCATCAGCCTGTCGCTACGCCAGACCGAGCAGAACCCCTGGGAAGAGCTCGCCGCCATCCACCCCGAGGGCTCCGTCATCGAGGGCAAGGTGCGCAACCTCACCGATTTCGGCGCCTTCGTCGAGATCACCGAGGGGATCGACGGCCTGATCCACGTCTCCGACATGAGCTGGACCAAGCGCGTCAAGCACCCGAGCGAGATCCTGAAGAAGGGGGAGACGGTCAAGGCCCGGATCACCAACATCGACGTCGAGAACCAGCGCGTGTCGCTGTCGATCAAGGAGTTCATGCCCAACGAGTGGGAGGACTTCGTCGATTCCCACGCGGTCGGCGACGAGGTCGAGGGCCGGGTGGTCAACGTGACCGACTTCGGCCTGTTCATCGACATCTACAACGGCCTCGAGGGGCTCGCCCACGTCAGCGAGATCGACGTGCCGGGCGGCGCCCGCCTGGAGGACCACTTCAGCGCCGGCTCCTGGGTGCGCGCCCGCATCCTGCGCATCGAGGGCGCCGAGAAGAAGGTCGGCCTGACCATGCGCGGAGTGAGCCAGCCGAGCGGCCAGGAGATCGCCAAGCTCGAGGCCACCGAGGCGGCCGAGGAAGGCAAGGCGCCGAAACGCTCCGAGCGGCCGGTGGCGGCGACCGTCGCCAGCGGACCCACGGAGGCCCTGAGCGGCACCGCGATGGCGGACCAGCTCCGCAAGCTCCAAGCGAGCTCCCGACCCGCCGCGCAAGCGGCCGCAGAGCAAGAGGAAGCGGCCGACACCGAGCCCGCCGCGCCCGCAGAGGCCGCGGAGCCCGAGCCGGAGGCCGCCAAGGAGGGCGAGCTGGTGACCGAGGACGAGGTCGAGGCGGCCGCCGAGGCCGCGAAGACCAAGACCAAGACCAAGACCAAGACCAAGGCCGCCGCCGCGGCGAAGAAGGCGAAGGCCGAGGCCGACGAGTCGGAGCAGGAAGAGGACGACGAGGAGACCGCGGAGGAGCCCGCGGACGGGGACGAAGAGGAGTAAGCCATCGGTCATGGCCGGGGCGGCGGAGCTCTCCGCTCGCCCCGGCCTTCACGATCACGGGGGAGGACGGTGTCGCGAAACGACGGGATGACGAAAGCCGAGCTGGTCGAAGAGGTGGCTCGATCCACCGAGCTCACCAAGAAGCACGCCGAGATCATCGTCAACACGGTCTTCGAGAGCATCGTCGACTCCCTGAAGTCGGGCGAGAAGATCGAGCTCCGGGGATTCGGCAGCTTCCGGATCCGCAGGCGCGGGGCGCGGATCGGACGCAACCCCAAGACCGGCGACCGGGTCAAGGTCCCCGCCAAGCGAATTCCCTACTTCAAGCCGGGCAAGGATCTGCGCGAGCTGCTCAACGACCAGGCGTGACAGCTCGCGTGACCGGCGGCGGGACGAAGCTCGCTCCGCCCGGCGGCGCGCCGGGACGGGCGGCCGCCACCCGCCGCGCCGCCCCGTTTCACTGAGGAGGACCGAGTGGCCGAATCCGAATCCGACGCGGCCCCCGCGGCCGAGGAGGGCCGCGAGGCCGAGGCATCCCGCGGCAGCCAGGTGGCGGCCGCCGTGCTCGCCTGGCTGATCCCCGGGGCGGGGCACATGTACCTCGGCCGCTGGGGCCGCGGCATCCTGTTCTTCATCCTGGTCCTGACCTCCCTGGGGGTCGGGCTGGTCCTCCACGGCAAGCTCTGGAGGGTGGCGCCCGGCCAGCCCCTGACCCTGCTCGGCACCCTGGCCTGCGTGGGGCTGGGCCTGCCCTACTTCGTGCTCCGCTTCCTCATGGACTACCAGGGCGACCTGGTGGCCCAGGGCTACGAGTACGGCGCCGCCTTCATTCTGACCGGAGGGCTGATGAACGTCCTGCTGATCCTCGACGCCTGGGACGTCGCCCGGGGGGTGAAGGAGTGAGCCACTTCCTCCTCATGGTGCTCTTCGCCCTGCTGGTGAGCGTCTTCTTCGCGGCGCTCTGGCGGCGGTCCCCGCGCGAGCAGGCGATTCTCTTCCTGCAGCTCTTCCTGGGGATGGTCGGCGGCGGGCTCCTCATCGCCTGGCTCATGTACCCCTTCCCCTCCGGGCCTCCCGCGCCGATCCCGTGAACGCCGGGGTCGTTGCGGGCCGTTGCAAGGACGGGTCATGACCCCGGTCGCCGACAGCCGGGCCGCCCGCCTGCTGGTGGTCGCCGGCGAGGCGTCGGGGGACCTCCACGGCGCCCGCCTGCTCGAAGAGCTCCGCCCCATGGTCGACGGGCTGGAAGCGTTCGGCCTGGGCGGTGAGCACCTCGCGGCGGCGGGGCTCGAGTGCGTGGCCGACAGCGCCGAGATCTCGGTGGTCGGCCTCACCGAGGTCTTCCGGGTCCTGCCCCGGGCGCGGGAGATCTTCGA
Organism: uncultured Acidobacteriota bacterium; assembly: GCA_963741925.1. GTDB lineage: Bacteria > Acidobacteriota > Thermoanaerobaculia > Multivoradales > DATKCC01 > CAVUBL01. The sequence continues at coordinate 2,970,852 of CAVUJU010000005.1, read as the reverse complement.
CCTGCTCGTGGCACAGATCGAGCGCCGGCGCCCGCAGCTCGCGGTGCTCGTCGACTTCCCGGAGTTCAACCTGCGCCTGGCGAAGGCCCTCTCCGAGCGGGGGGTGCCGATCGTCTACTACATCAGCCCCCAGGTCTGGGCCTGGCGCCGGGGCCGGGTCAAGACCATCGCCCAGCTCGTCGACGCCATGCTGGTGTTCTTCCCCTTCGAGGTCGACTTCTACCGGCGCTACGGGGTCGACGTGATCCACGTCGGCCATCCGCTGGTCGACGAGATCCCGGAGGTCCCCCACGTGTGGGACAGCCTCCCGGACGGAGCGCCGGCGGGCGGCGAGCCGTTCGAGCTCGCCCTCCTCCCGGGGTCGCGGTCCGGCGAGGTGGAGGTGCTGCTGCCCATCATGCTCCGCACGGTCGCCCACCTGGCGCACGAGATCCCGGTGGCGGCACGCGTGATCCACGCACCCAGCGTGCCGGCGCGGATGATCGACGAGGCGGTGGAGCTCTCGGGCCTGCCGGTGCGCCGGGTGCCGGCGCGGGAGCGGGTGGCGGCGATCGCCGGCTCCCACTTCGCGCTCTGCGCCTCGGGGACGGCGACCCTCGAGGTCGGCCTCCTCGGGACGCCGATGGCGGTCCTCTACCGGCTCGGCGGCTGGACCTACGTCCTCGGCCGCCTGCTCGTCCACCTGCCCTACGTCAGCCTGGTCAACCTGGTCCTCGAGCGCGAGGTCGTGCCGGAGCTCCTCCAGAGCCGGGCGCGGCCCGAGGTGGTGAGCGAGGTCGTCCTCTCCCTGCTCCGGGACCCGGCGGCGATCGCCGCCATGCGCTCGGGGCTCGGCGAGCTCCGAGGGCGGCTCGGCGAGGGCGGCGCGAGTCGCCGCGCGGCCCTCGAGGTCGCCTCCCGGCTCGGAGCCTGCACCGCAGAAACCCAGGGCCGCGCGCAGGGGTCCTGCGGGTCCGGTCCTCGGCGCGAGGAGGAGGCGATGCGGTGGCATCGTTGACGGCGAGCAACGCCGGAGACGGCCTGCAACCTCCATGCGCCCTTCGGGTTGCGACGGCATGGGGCGAGCGACTTCGTTCCCGCTCCTCGAGGATGGCTCGGCATCGCCTGCGTCGCGGCGCCTCGTCTCTGACCCCACGGCGCTCGCCACGCGACCCTGGCGTTCCGCCGCGCACGCTCCGAGGCGTGGAGGCCCTGGCGTGAGCATCCCCGCCTTCCTCTGGCACCACGTCCGGCGCTACAGCGCCTGGGGTGCGATCGCCCTGGTGGCGATCGTGGTCTTCGCCCTGTCCACCGCGGTCCTCGCCTCGCTCATCGAGCCGATCTTCGGCGAGGTCCTGCTGAGCGAGGGCGGGATGACGGGAGCGTTTTCCCTGGGGCCGGCGGCGGGACAGACCCCGGCGGGCGACCACGCGGGGACGGCGAAGGACGGCAAGGTCCGCCACTGGCTCTCGGCCTTCGACCTCCAGGCCCAGTTCAACCGGGCCTACAACGGCCTCAAGCGGCGCCTCGGGGTCAACGCCACGAACGTCGTCTACTTCGTGCCCCTGCTCTTCGTGTTCGTCTTCCTCGCGCGCAGCCTGGCCGACTTCCTCTCCGGCTATTCGTTCCAGCGCATCGGCCTGGGGGTGACGACCGACATCCGCAACGAGCTCTATGGGCGGATCCTCCACCAGTCGAGTCGCTTCCACGCCGTGCACCCCTCGGGCGAGCTGGTCAGCCGCGTGATCAACGACGTCGCCCTGATGCAGAACGCGGTCTCGAACCGCCTCCTCGACCTGTTCCAGCAGTCGGTCACGCTGGTCTTTCTCCTCGGCCTCCTGCTCTCGACCAACGCCAAGCTCGCCCTGATCTGCCTGGTGGCGGCGCCCGCCCTGCTGGTGCCCATCGTGCGTTTCGGCAAGGGGATGCGCCGCACCAGCCACCGCAGCCAGGAGCGCATGGCCGACCTGGCGGCGCTCATGGCCGAGGGAGTCCGCGGCCACCGGGTGGTCAAGGCGTTCGGCATGGAGGGCTTCGAGTACGAGCGCTTCCGCCAGGCGACCCGGCGCCACCTGCGGGTCAACCTCTGGGCCCAGATGCTCGCCCATCTCTCGAGCCCGGTGGTGGAGTCGCTGGCGGTGATCGGCTCGGCCGCCCTGCTGATCTACGCCGGCAAGGCGATCCGCGCCGGCGAGCTCACCGCGCCGGTGCTCGTGGGGTTCCTGGCCAAGCTCCTGATGATGTACGACCCGGTGCGCAAGCTGAACAAAGTCAACCTGATCCTCCAGGAAGCCCTGGCCGCGGCCCACCGCATCTCCCGGCTGATGGCGATCCCCAACGAGGTGCTGGACCGCTCGGGCGACCGCAGGCTGGCGACGGTGAGAGAGGGCATCCGCTACCGGGACCTCACCTTCAGCTACGACGAGCAGCCGGTGCTCCGGAACATCGACCTGTCGGTCGCCGCGGGCGAGATCGTCGCCCTGGTCGGGCCGTCGGGCGCCGGCAAGTCGACGCTCATCAACCTGCTGCCGCGCTTCTTCGACCCCGACGAAGGGGCGGTGGAGATCGACGGCGTCGACATCCGGGAGCTCGAGCTGGCGAACCTGCGCTCCCTGATCGGCCTGGTGACCCAGGACACGGTGCTGTTCAACGACACGATCCGCGCCAACATCGCCTACGGCCGCGCCGACCTCTCCATGGAGCGGGTGCGCGAGGCCGCGGCAGCGGCCTACGCCGACGAGTTCATCATGGGATTCCACCGCGGCTACGAGACGGTGATCGGCGAAAGCGGGCTGCGCCTGTCCGGCGGCCAGCGCCAGCGCCTGGCGATCGCCCGGGCCCTGCTCAAGAACGCGCCGATCCTGATCCTCGACGAGGCCACCTCACAGCTCGACAGCGAGTCGGAGGCGCTGGTCCAGAAGGCGCTCTACAACCTCATGCAGGGCCGGACCACCCTGGTGATCGCCCACCGCCTGTCGACGGTGATGAAGGCCGACCGGATCGTGGTCCTGGAGGCGGGGCGGATCGCGGAGGAAGGCAACCACGGCGAGCTGCTGGCCCTGGGCGGATCCTACAAGCGGCTCTACGACCTGCAGTTCCGGAGCTGAGCGGGCGCCGCGCCGCGACGGGCGCGGGCACAGGGTGTGCAAAGGGGAGACCGAAGGCGCCATGAGGAGCATGACAGGGTTCGGGCAGGCGGCGGACGAGAACGCCCGCTACCGGATCCGTGTGGTCCTGCGCAGCGTGAACCACCGCTTCCTCGACCTGGTGGTGCGCCTGCGCGACGCGCAACGCACCAGCGAGCCGGCGCTGCGCGAGCTCCTGAGCTCGCGCCTGAGCCGCGGCCGGGTGGAGGTCAACGTCGACGTGGAGCCCCTCGGCGCGTCGCCGATCCGGGTGGAGCTGGATTCCCGCGCGGTGGAGGAGCTCTCCCGCGCCCTCGATCGCCTGCTCGAGGCGGAGGTCATCGAGCGCGGTCTGACCGCCGGCGACCTGATCCGCCAGCCCCAGCTCCTGCGGGTCAGCGAGCCGGAAAGCCGCTGGGACGCCGGTGACGAGGAGCTGCTCCTCGCCGTCGCGTCGCGCGCCCTCGCCGAGCTGGTGGAGGCGCGGGAGACCGAGGGCGGGAAGCTCGCCGCCGCGCTGGTCGAGCGCCTCGCGGGGCTGGCCGGGGCCGGGGCCGAGCTCCGGGCGATCGCCGCGGCGTCGGTGGCGGAGTCGGCGGCGGCCCTGCGGGAGCGCCTCGCGGCGCTGCTCGGAGACCGCGAGCTCGACGAGGGCCGGCTGGCTCAGGAGGTCGCCCTGCTCGCCGACCGGAGCGACGTCACCGAGGAGCTGGACCGCCTGGGCGCCCACCTGGAGCACTTCCGCGAGGTGATCGAGAGCGACGGCGCGGTGGGCAAGCGCCTCGACTTCCTGACCCAGGAGATCTTCCGCGAGCTCAACACCCTGGGCTCGAAGTGCCGCAACGCCGCCATGACCCGGGTCGTGCTCGATGCGAAGGTGCTCTGCGAGCAGCTCCGCGAGCAGGTCCAGAACGTGGAGTAGGGCGAGGCCAACGCTATGATAGACTGCGAGTTTGTGGCGTTCGGCCGGAGCGCCCGTTCTCCTTCGTGACCATGCGGCGAGGCGAGCTCTTCATCCTCTCGGCCCCGTCCGGGGCCGGCAAAACCACCCTCATCAACAGCATCATGGAGGGGGCCCTCGGCCGGTTCGGGATGCTGGCGTTCTCGGTGAGCCACACGACGCGCCGGCCGCGCAAGGGGGAAGAGGGAGGACGCGACTATCACTTCGTCGACCACGGGACCTTCCAGCGGATGATCGCCAACGAGGAGTTCCTGGAGTGGGCCCAGGTCCACAACAACTACTACGGCACGTCGTATCGAGAGGTCTTCCCGCGGCTCGAGACCGGCATCGACGTGCTGATGGACATCGACGTCCAGGGGGCCGAGCGGGTGCTCGCCCGCTACCCGGACGCCAACAGCATCTTCATCATGCCGCCGAGCTTCGCGGACCTGGAGCTCCGGCTGGAGCAGCGCGGTCTCGACGACCCGCGGGAGATCTCGCAGCGGCTGGCCGTCTCGATCTGGGAGATGCGCCGCTTCCACCGATACGAGCACGTGATCATCAACGACGACGCGGAGCAGGCAAGCCAGGCCCTGGCCTCGATCATCCTCGAGCGGCGCTTTCGCCGGGAGCGGATGGCGGAAGCGATCCAGGCCGTCCTCGAGGGCTTCCCGGCCCCCGGGGCCGGAGAGGCCGCCGGCTCCGCGAGCCCGAACGCGGGCTGACCCCATGCAACCAATGCGGCGGCGCGGGGCTCCGAGCCGGGGCCTGCCGCCGGAGGAGAGACCACTCGATGGAAAGCACCCCGAAGGACAGCAGCGTCAAGGAGGCCATGGACAGCAAGTTTCGCTACGTGCTGGTGGTCGCGGAACGCGCCGAGCAGCTCCTGCGCGGCGCCCGGGCGAAGCTCGACCTCCCGAACGTCAAGCCGACCCGCGTCGCCCAGGAGGAGATCGACCAGGAGATGGTGGAGTGGGGCTACGGCCCGGCGCCCGAGCCCGAGCTGACCCTCGACCTGGAGGCCGAAGGCGAGGCCGTCGCCGAGCTCGGCGAGGAGAGCGGGGACGGGGCGGAGCCGCAGACCGCCGAGGTCCACTGAGGCAGGGCCGGGGGAAGCGGACGTCGCCGTTCGAGCCAGGTCCATGAGCAAGGTGCCCGAGGAGCTCCGCGACGAGCTGATCTACCTCCAGGAGATCGGCTACGGGGAGCTCTACCTTCCCGCAGGAAGCACCGGGGCGGCGGGCGCCGCCGTCCGGTCCGAGAGTCCGTCCGAGCCTGCGCCCCGCCCGCCGGCTGAGCCCGGCCCCCCTGCCGCGCCGCGCTCCGAGGCCGCGTTCGCCGCCGTCCCCGACGCCGCGGAGCGTGCCGAGCGCCTCGCCGTGCTGGCCTCCGAGGCCGCCACCTGCGAGCGCTGCCGCCTCGCCCAGGGCCGGTCCACGGTCGTCTTCGGCACCGGCGACCCGGACGCCGACCTCATGTTCATCGGCGAGGGCCCCGGGGCCGAGGAGGACCGCCAGGGCCTTCCTTTCGTCGGCCCGGCGGGGGAGCTTCTCGACAAGATCATCCAGGCGATCGGCCTCGCGCGCGGGGAGGTCTACATCGCCAACATCGTCAAGTGCCGCCCCCCGGGCAACCGGGACCCGATGCCGGACGAGGCCGCGGCGTGCCGCGGCTACCTCGACGGACAGATCGAGCTGGTGCGCCCGCGCGTGATCGTGGCCCTGGGCCGGATCGCCGCCCAGGCGCTGCTCGGCAACGACCTGCCCCTCGGGCGCATGCGGGGCCACTGGTTCTCGGTGCACGGCATCCCGACCATGGTCACCTACCACCCGGCCGCCCTGCTCCGGAACCGTCACTGGAAGCGCCCGACCTGGGAGGACATGCAGGCGGTCAGGGACCGGCTGGCCGGCTGAAGCCGGGCGACTCGGCCCCCGAGACGGATCTCGGCCGCTTCACGGGCCTGCGGTGATGGCCGACGGGGTTCACGGTGGAAGCGGCCGACCTCTGCGTCGGCCGGCCAGACCCGTCGGCCGGCTCCGAACGCTTCCTCGAGGCCGAGGCCGGTTCTCCCGCATTTGGCGCCCGCCCGGGCCGGGCGTATCATCGATCGGGGTTTACGAAGAGGTTTCGAGACCGCGGGACGCGCCCGCGCACGGTCGCCGGCATGCGAAGCGCAGTCATCCATCTCGCCTCCGGAGCGCCCACCCCGGAGGAGCTGATCGCCGGCATCTCGCCGGCGGCGGAAGAGCCGCGGGGCGCCGCCGGCGCGGACCCGGACCTGATCTGCGCCTTCCTCCCTCCGGGACGGCATCTCGAGGCGACGCTCGAGGCCATGGCGGCGGCGTGGCCGAAGAGCCTGCGGTTCGGCTGCGAAGCCGTGACGCAGTTCGTCGGGGACACCATGACCTCGGCCGGCGGGCTGCACCTCTTCTGGCTCGCCGACCCCCGACACCGGGCGGCGGTCCACGTGCTCTCGGGGACCCGGGACCAGCCCCCGTCCGCGGCGAGCCTCGCCGGCCTGCTCGACGCCCTCGAAGGGGCCGACGGCGTCTTCCTCCTCGCCGACGGCCTGCGCTTCCCGCACCTGGAGCTCCTGGCGGCGATCCGGACGCGCTTCGGCGACCACGGCCCCCTGGTCGTGGGCGGCCTCGCCTCGCAGCGCGAGCCGATCACGAGCCCCGGAGCCCGCGTGTTCGTCGACCGCCAGGTGCTCTTGAGCGGCTGCCTGGCCCTGACCTTCCACGGTCTCGACATGGAGGTCGAGATCGTCCGGGGATGGGACCCCGCGAGCCCCATCTTCACCGTCACCGCGGCCCAGGGCAACGTGCTCTACGCCATCGACGGCGAGCCGGCGACGGCCTGGTTCCGCCGCTTCTTCTCGGTCGAGGGCGAGCTCGCGCCGATGCCGGAGTCGGCCCACCGGTTCCCGCTGATCATCGAGGGGCCGGATCCGGGGCGCGCCCACCTCTACCGCTCGATGAAGGGTTTCGACGATCCGCCGGGCGCGGTCACCTTCTGGGGCGACCTCCAGGTCGGCGACCGGGTGCGCCTGGGCATCGGCAACGACGCCTCGCTGCTGCGGACCGCGGCCCGCCTGCCCGCCGACGGCCGGGCGGAGGCGGCGCTCCTCTACTCGTGCGTCGGGCGCGAGGCGGTGCTCGGGGAGCTCGCCGGCCGGGAGGTCGCCACCATCTCCCGCGCCCTCCCGGGGGCGGCGCTCAGCGGCTTCTTCAGCTTCGGCGAGATCGGCCCGGGGGCGGCGGGTCGCGGACCTGCCTTCTACAACCAGACCGCGATCCTCGCCCTCTTGCGCGAGCGCCGGGAGGCCGGATGACGGCGCCGAAGAGCGAGGTCGAGAACGCGATCCTGCGCAACCTCCTGGCCCACACCACCCGCGCCTACGAGGAGCAGGTGGCGGCGTTGTCGCGAGAGAAGGAGCTCGCCCAGGTAACCCTCGCCTCGATCGCCGACGGCGTGATGACCACCGACCGGGCCGGGCGCGTTCGCTACCTGAACCCGGTGGCCGAGAAGCTCACCGGCTGGGGCTCGGAGGAGGCCTCCGGCGAGGCGCTCGAGCGGGTCCTCCGGCTGATCGACGAGGTCAGCGGGGACGAGGCGCCGCTCGCGGTCATCGGCGAGCCCGGCGCAGAGCTCCAGGGCGATCTCGAGCGACGCCGCCTGCTCGAGCGGCCGGACGGACAGCGCTTCGCCGTCGAGCTCTCGGCGGCGCCGATCCGCGACGGGGAAGGGCGGGCGATCGGCCTGGTGATCGTCTTCCAGGACGTCACCGACCACCGGCTGCTCTCCCTCCAGCTCGCCCACCAGGCGTCCCACGACGCCCTGACCGGCCTGCTCAACCGGCAGGCCTTCGAGGGTCAGCTCCAGGCGGCGCTCGAGGAGGCCGCCGAGCGGGGCGCGGAGCACTGCCTCTGCTACATGGACCTCGACCAGTTCAAGCTGGTCAACGACACGTGCGGCCACCTGGCCGGTGACGAGCTGCTGCGCCGCCTCGGCACCGTGATCCTGGAGCAGATGCGCGACGGCGACCCGGTCGCGCGCCTGGGCGGCGACGAGTTCGGCGTCCTGCTGCGCGGCGCCTCCCTGGAGGAGGGCCTGGAGCTGGCCCGGGAGATCCACCGGACCCTCGAGCTCTACCGCTTCGTCTGGCAGGACAAGACCTTCACCGTCAGCACCTCCATCGGGCTGGTGCCCATCGGCGCCACCACCAGGAGCTTGGGGCAGATCCTCTCGGCGGCGGACCACGCCTGCTACATGGCCAAGGACAAGGGTCGCAACCGCCTCCAGGTCTACCGGTCCGGCGATGCCGAGCTGCTGCGCCGCACCGATGAGATGAACTGGGTGGTGCGGATCCACAAGACCATGGAAGAGGGGCGCTTCCGGCTCTACGGCCAGCCGATCCGGCGCCTGGTGCGGGAGGCCCCGGAACCGCTCTTCTTCGAGGTTCTCCTGCGGATGATCGACGAGGACGGCCAGGTGCTGACGCCGACCCCGTTCGTCCGCGCCGCGGAGCGCTACGGCGTCATGGGCGAGCTCGACCGCTGGGTCCTGGACCAGGTCCTCGAGTACCTGGAGGGCCAGCCGCGCTGGTTCCTCGCCGACCTGGGCACGTGCTCGATCAACCTCTCGGCGGTCTCGATCTCGGACGAGTCGTTCCTCGAGCTCGTCCGCCAGCGGCTCGCCGCCCACGACGTGCCGCCCGAGAAACTCTGCTTCGAGATCACCGAGACGGCGGTGATGGCGAACCTGCCCCAGGCGCAGCGCCTGATCCGAGAGCTCTCCGCCCTGGGCTGCCGCTTCGCCCTGGACGACTTCGGGTGCGGCATGGCGTCCTACAGCAAGCTCAAGACCCTGCAGGTGAGCTACCTCAAGATCGACGGGACCTTCGTCCGCGACCTGGCGAGCAACCCCCTGGACCGGGCGATGGTCGAGTCGATCAACCAGATGGCGCACGTGCTGGGCATCGAGACCGTGGCGGAGGGAGTCGCGGCGCCCCGGCTCCTCGCCCGCCTCGCGACGCTCGGCGTGGACTACGCCCAGGGGTTCGAGGTGGGCGAGCCGGCCCCGCTCGCCACGGTCGGCCGGCGCGCCGAGGCGGGCTGAAACCGGTCGCCCGGCCGCCGGCCGGGCGGTGATATCCTCCTCGCAGGGTCGAATCGACAACCAGCGCCATGACGGACCTGCGATGGACGAATCGCCAGAGAAGGGGTCGCATCTCTCGGAGCGGGAGGCGGTCCACCTCAAGCTCCTTGCCAGCCTCAAGGCCTCCGGCACCGGGGGCGAGCTGGGCGTGGTGCGCCGCCTCGCCACCTGGATCGACTCACCCCGGGTGCTGGCGGCGATCGCCTCGTACTCGCCCTGGTTCGACGACTGGGCGGTCAAGGAGGCCTTCATCCGCAACGAGCACACGCCGGAGGCCATCCGCTCCCGGTGCGCCCAGGCCGTGGGCGTGCTCGACCTGCTGCGCGAGCTCGACAATCCGGAGCTGGCGGCGCGCGAGAGGGCCGAGATCCGCGAGCAGACGCGCGAGCTGATCCACGTGCTGCCCGAGCCGGACCGGCGGCGGGTGCGCGCCCGGGCCCTCGAGCTCTCCTCCTCCCGGGAGGCGGACATCGAGAGCGCGCTGCCGCCGGCGGGAGACGTGACGGCGGCGGACGAGCCGGCGGTCGAGCCCTTCCCGCCGGTACGGGCGGAGCTCGAGGCCGTGCGCTCCGACGACGTCTCTGCGCCGTCGATCACCACCCTCCCGGTGGCGCGCAAGGTACTCCTGGCCCGTGCCAGCCAGGACCTGGCCGTGCTCCAGGTGCTCTCGGCCGAGCCCTCCGACGAGATCCGGCTGGCGCTCCTCGCGAACTCCGCCCTCGGCGACCGCCTGGCCGCCGACATCGCCCGCACCTCGAGCCCCCGGGTCGCGCGCGAGGTCTACCGCCAGCGGCGGCTCTTCCAGCGCCCGATGGTGCGGCGCGCGCTCCTCGAGAGCGCCAACGCGCCCTCGGCGGCGCTGGTCGAGGTGGTCAGCTCGATGGGCGATCTGCGGGGCCTCCTCGGTCTCACCCAGAACCCGAAGATCCACTCGATGGAGGTCAAGGCCCGGGCTCGGGCGCGCCTGACGGCCCTCTTCCGGGGCCTCGGCTCGACGGAGAAGATCGCCACCGTCCGCGCGTCGGGAAGCTCGCTGCTCAAGGCCCTCTGGTCGGACTTCTTCCGCGACGAGGAGCTGGTGCTCCGGTGCCTCCACGAGTGCCACCTGGACAAGGGCCTGGTGCTCGAGATCGCCAGCAGCTCGATCGCCCCGCGCCGGGCCCTGAAGCTGATCGGCGAGACGCCCAGCCTGTCGGCCTCCTACGAGGTGCGCCTGGCCCTGGTGCGCAACCCGAAGACTCCGCGCGCGGTGGTCGTCCGGGTGCTCCCCGGACTCCAGCCCGGCGATCGCGACCAGGGGGTGGCGAGCCACCCGGAGGCGGCTCCCTCGCTGCGAAAGTCCTCGTAGAGCCTTCGGGCCCTCAGTAGGCCGCCAGCAACCGCGCCGCCTTCTCCACCCGCTCCTCGCCGGCCAGGAACTCCCGCTCCAGGGGGGGCGAGTAGGGCACCGGCGTGTCGAGCGAGCCCACCACCCGCACCGGGGCATCGAGGTGCTCGAACGCCTCCTCCTGGACGATCGCCGCCAGGCTCTCGCCGACGCTCCCCGTGCGGGTGTCCTCCTGGGCGACCAGCACCTTGCCGCAATGGCGGGCGACGGCGAGGAGGGCCTCCCGGTCGAGAGGGACGAGGCTCCTCAGGTCGAGGACCGAGGCCTCGATGCCGTCGCCGGCCAGCCGCTCGGCGACCCGCAGGGCGACGTGGACGTACGCCCCGTACGACACGATCGCCAGGTCGGAGCCGGCGCGGCGCAGGGCGGAGCGCCCGAGGGCGAGGGGCGCGGGCGGCTCGTCGGGAAGGACCTGCTTGATCCGCGGCTCGCGGTAGAGGGCGATGTGCTCGTAGTAAAGGACCGGGTCGGGGTCGGCCACCGCGGCGGCGAGGAGCGCGCGGGCGTCCTCGGGGGTCGACGGCACGACGATCTTGAGCCCCGGCGTGCGGTAGAACCAGGCCTCGGTGTTCTGGCTGTGGTAGGGACCCGCCTTGCGCAGCCCGCCCCAGGGCAGGCGTACCACCATGGGGACCGAGGCGCCCCAGCGGTAGTGGATCTTCGCCGCGTTGTTGACCAGCTGGTTGAACCCGGTGGCGACGAAGTCGTTGAACTGGATCTCGGCGATGGGGCGCAGGCCGCCGAGCGCCGCGCCGGTGGCGAGGCCGAGGACTCCCCCCTCGGCGAGGGTCGAGTTCACGATCCGGTCGCCGTAGCGGTCGAGCAGCGGGCGCAGGAGGAGGAAGGCGTTGCCGTACTCGCCGCCCACGTCCTCGCCGTAGACGAACACCCGCTCGTCCCGGGCGAGAGCGTCGCCCACGCCCAGCATGACCGCCTCGAGGAAGGTTCGTCCCGTGGGATCGAAGGGCCGTCCGGGCTCGAGGGGCGGCAGGGGCGGCGGCGGGACCGCCCGGCCCGGCGGGCGCTCCGCCAGGGGCTCGCGGTGGCGCGCCGGGGGCTGGTCGGTGTAGACGCCCTCGCCGGCCTGGCGGGGGTCCGGCCAGGGGGCCTCGATCACCCGGCGGGCCTCGCGCTCCACCAGCTCCTCGGCCTCCGCCTCCAGGCGAGCGAGGTCGCCGGCGGCGATCACGCCCGATTCCTCGAGGCGGGCGGCATAGGTCGCGATCGGGTCCCGTTCCGACCAGAAGCGGTAGGCCGCCGGATCGGCGTAACCGCCGGCGTGGAGCTCCGGGTACCCCCAGGAGGGGTGCGGGTCCCGCCCCAGGTAGAGCATGTCGTCGTGGTGGGCGTGACCGCACATGCGCAGGCAGACGAGCTCGATCAGGGCGGGGCCGAGGCCGGCCCGCGCCCGCTCGGCGGCCCAGGCGAAGGCGGCGGCGATCGCCTCCGGGTCGGTGCCGTCGAGGGTCAGCCCCGGGATGCCGTAGCCCGCCGCCTTGTCGGCGAATACGCGCACCGCGGACTGCTCCGGGACCGGCGTGGAGAGGGCGGTGCCGTTGTTCTGGAGGCAGAAGACCGCGGGCAGGCGCCGCGCGGCGCACAGGTTGATCGCCTCGTGCCACTCGCCGAGGGAGCTTCCCCCTTCGCCGATGAACGAGACGGCGACCCGCAAGCCGCCCTCGTCCGGGCGCTCCCGGGAGAAGGCGAAGGCCAGGCCGGCGACGTTGAGCGTCGCGATCGACAGGGGGGCGGTGGTGGGCAGGACGCCGCGGGAGAAATCCCCCAGGTGCAGGTCCTTGCCGTCCATCGGCGGCCCGCTCTTCGCCATCTGGGCGTTCAGGACCATGCGCACGGTCTCGGGGTCCGGATGCATGGCGAGCACCGCGCCCACGTCCCGGATCACCGGGGCGACGACGTCCCCGCGCCAGGAGCCGTCGGCCCGCCGGTAGCGCTCGCCCCGGCGCAGCCGGAGCGGCGCGGCGTAGATCGCCTCCTGGCCCAGGGAACGGAAGCCCTTGCCCTGGAAGCCGGCGCCCTCGTAGCGCACCTCGCCGCCGGTGAAGAACGCCTTGAGGCGGTTGTCGGTGGCGCGGGTCAAGACCATCCCGCGGAGGATCTCCCGCCTCTCGTCGGCGCTCAGCGAGGCGGCGATCGCCTCGCGGGCGAGGAACCCGTCGCAGTCCTCGGCCAGGGCGGCCACCGCCCGGTCCAGGCGCTCGGCGGCGGCCACCCCGGGCGTGGTCTCGGGCAGGTCCGGAGGCGCCGCCGGGACGCGCCGGCCGAGCGCCTGGCGCAGCGGCTCCCGCAGCGCTTCGATCGTCGCCGGCCCCGGCTCCCCCGCGACCGGAGACGCGCCGCCGGGGCTCGCGGCGACCGCTTCCGCGAAGGCGTCCAGCGCCCTCTCGAGGGCGAGGGGGTGGGTCTCGGCGACGAACGCGGCGAAACGCTCCGCGAGGGAGCCACGCCGCCGGCTTCGGTCGATGATCGCCACGGATCGCCAGGTCTCGGAGGGTGGAGGAGGCGTGGGCGGCACCGATCGCCGCCCGTCGGGCCGATGCTATCGGCCCCTCCGGTCTTGGGGCAAGGCGCGGGCGTGGGGCGTTGTCGGACGGACCCCGGGGCGGCTCCCGGTCGTCGGCCGACAGGCAGCCGGGTGGACGTCCGATTCTCCGGCGCCCCGGCCCGCAGCTAGGCTGGCTCCATGAGCGCGAAACCGGCAGCGCGGGACGTGTCCGGGATGCCCGCCGGGTCCCGTGGGGGAGAGAGCCTCGAGGAGGCCAACGCCCGCCTCGCCCTGCTCAACCACATCGTCTCGGTGATCGGCTCGAGCCGGGGGATGGAGGAGGTCATCGAGCTCGCCGTCCACAGCCTCGGCCGCGCGTTCCCGGGCGTGCGGGTCTCGTACTCCAGGGTGGACCCGGAGGGCCGCGTCGTCGTCCTGCGCTCGGTGGAGCCGGCAGGAATGCCCGCGCACCAGGGGACGACCTGGGAGCTGGCGGCCGCCGACGAGTACCTCGCGGCGATCCGGCGCCAGGAGCTCGTCGTCTCCGGCGACGTGGAGAAGGACCCACGGCTGGGTCCCCTGGGGGCGAGCATGAAGTCGTCGGGCGTGGCGGCGTTGGCGACCGCCGCCCTGCCCGAGGCCGCCGGCAGCACCGGTCTTCTCTCCTTCAACGCGCCGGCGCCCCGAAGCTGGAGCGAGCACGAGGTCGCCACCCTCACCGAGGCGGCGGCCCATCTCTTCCTGGCCATCCAGGAGGCGCGCCACCAGAAAGAGCGCGCGGCGGCTCTGGCGAGCCAGCGCCACCGAGTCGAGCTCGAGAACCTTCTGGTGCGGGTCTCCACGGACTTCATCAACATGCCGGCGGTGCGGATCGACCGGGCGATCAGCGAGCTGCTCCCCGACCTCGGGCGGGCGGCCGACGCCGACGGCGTGCTGGTCTTCCTGTTCTCCGACGACCGCAGCGAGCTGGTCAAGGCCTTCGAGTGGCTCGCTCCGGCCGTAGCTCCCGACCGGGAGCGCCCCGCGGCCCTGGCCACCTGGGAGCTGCCGGGCCTGATGAAGACCCTGGCTCGGCTGGAGCCCTTCTCCGCCCCCAACGCCCGCCTCGCCTCTCCGGAGGAGCTCTTCGAGCGGGAGCTCTTCGAGCGCTACGGCATCCGCTCGCTCCTGGGCATTCCCATCTCGACCCGCGGCGAGCTCCTCGGCTTCGTGAGCCTGGTCCAGCTCCTCTCGGAACGGGGCTGGCGCGACGAGGCCGTCGCGGTGCTCCGGGTGGTCGGGGACATCCTCGGCGGCGCCCTCGACCGCAAGGTCTCGGACGAATCCCTCGAGCAGGCGAGGGCCCAGCTCGAGGCCGGCAACCGGGAGCTCGAGCGGAGCAACCGGAACCTGGCCCTGCTCAACGAGCTGGGCGACCTGCTCCAGAGCTGCAACCGGTTCGAGGAGGCGAGTGGCGTCATCGACGACCTCCTGCCGCGGCTCTTCCCCGACCAGGCGGGAGCGGTCTACCTCTCCGGCTCCTCGGGCTCGCTCCTGGAGGCGGCGGCGAGCTGGGGAGATCCCCCGCCGGACCTCGGGCCCTTCGACGCCGACGACTGCTGGGCCCTGCGGCGGGGACGGCCCCATCGCGTGGCGGCGGGCGGCGCGGGGCCGACCTGCCGTCATGCCGGCGCGGGGGTCGCGGGCGGGACGATCTGCCTCCCCCTCATGGCCCAGGCCCAGTCGCTGGGGGTGTTCCACCTGCGCGGCACGACCGACGGACCGCAGGCCGATCCGCTGCCCCTCGCCCTGGCGGCGGCCGAGCACCTGGCCCTCGGCCTCGCCAATCTGCTCCTGCGCGAGCGACTCCGCTCCCAGGCCCTGCGCGACCCCCTGACCGGCCTGGTCAATCGACCGTACCTGGAGGAGCAGATCGCCCGTGAGGTGCTGCGCGCGCATCGCCACGAGGCCCCGCTCGCCCTGGCGCTCCTGCACCTCGATGGACTCGAGGCCGTGGGCCGGGATCACGGCCCGGAGGAGGCGGACCTCCTGCTGTCGCGGACCGGGCGGCTCCTCATGGAGACCCTGCCGCCCGAGGGCCTCGCGGCGCGCCTGGAAGGCTCCGAGTTGGGAGTCCTCCTGCCCGAGCACGATTCGGCGCAGGCGCGGGCGGTCGCCGTGACCTGGGCGGAGCGAATCCGGGGCCTCGCCCTGAATCTCGGCAGGCGCCGGTTCATGGCCGGCACGCTCTCGGTAGGCCTGGCGGCGTTCCCTGCCTCGGCGAACGACGGCGAGGAGCTCGAGGCGGCGGCGGCCAGGGCGCTCGCGTCCGCCCTGGCGGAAGGGGGCGACGTTCTCGTGACGGCCGAGGAACCGTACCCGGGCCGGCGCGCCCTCCGCGCGGCCGGCGAAGCGCGAGCTCACTGAGGTCCTGGCGTATGGCGATTCTCGAGATGGTGGAGACGGACACGGCCCCCGGGCCGATGGCGGCAGTCGAAGAGGAGCTGCGCCAGCGGATCGCTCTCGAGCGGCTCCTGATCACGGTCTCGACCCGGCTCATCAACCTGCCGAGCACCGCCATCGACGCCGTCCTGGACGGCGTCCTCGAGCAGGTCGGCCGCGCGGTCGGGGCCGAGGGGAGCCTGGTCTTCCTCCTGTCGGCCGATCGCCGGACCCTGGTGCGCCGCTTCGGCTGGATACCGCCGGTGCCGGAAGGCGTCGGGGCGCCGATCGATTCGCTCGACGTGGCCGCGGCGCCGGCCCTCATGGCCGCGATCTCCGCCCTCGAGCCCTTCCGTCTCGACCGGGTCGAGGAGCTCCCCCTCGGACGGCAGCGGCGAGCGCGAGCGCCGGGTGGGCATGGGCATGCGCTCGCTTCTCGCCCTCCCCATCGCTCCCCGGGGCGAGCTGCGGGGACTTCTGACCCTGGTCAACTTCACCCGGCCCCGTCCCTGGCGTGACGAGGAGGTCGGCATGCTGCGCGTGGTGGGCGACATCTTCGGGGCCGCCCTCGACCGCAAGAGCGTCGAGGAGGCGCTCGCCGAGGCGAACCGGCGCCTCGAGGTGACCAACCGCGAGCTCGAAGCCGGAAACCTGCGCATGGGGCTGCTCAACGAGCTCGGCGATCTCCTGCAGAGCAGCGGCAGCTACGGCGAGGCGGCCACCGTGATCTCCGAGCTCCTGCCGCGAATCCTCGAGGGCACCGAGGGCACGGCGTTCGTGTTCCGGGCCGACCGGCGCTACCTCGAGGCGGTCGCGGCCTGGGGCCGGCGAGCCGCCGGCCCCAGGGCCTTCCGGGCCGAGGAGTGCTGGGCCCTGCGCCGCGGCAGGGTCCACCGGGTCGCCTCGGGCGCCCGGGGAATCCTCTGCCGTCACGTGGACCCGGGCACTCCGCAAGGCTACGCGTGTCTGCCCTTGCTCGCTCAGGGGGAGGCCCTGGGCGTTCTCCACGTCCGAGGGACCGGCGGTGCCGAGCCGTCCGCCGATCCGGCGCTGGTCGAGGCCGTCGCCGAGCACCTGGCGCTCGGTCTCGCCAACCTGCGGCTGCGCGAGAAGCTCCGCAGCCAGGCCCTGCAGGATCCGCTGACCGGCCTGTTCAACCGGCGCTACCTGGAGGAGCGCCTCGAGCGCGAGGTCCGCCACGCGCGGCGGCACCGGGCCGCCTTGTCGGTCCTCATGATCGACCTCGACCACTTCAAGCGCATCAACGACACCCACGGCCACGAGGCGGGGGACCGGCTCCTCGAGGCCGTCGGTTCGGCGCTCGTCGAGACCCTGCGCGCCGAGGACGTGGCGGCGCGCTACGGCGGCGAGGAGTTCACGGTGCTGCTGCCCGGAACGGCTCTCGAGGAGGCGTGCTGGGTGGCCGAGAAGGTGCGCAACACGGTGCGCAGGCTGCGGGTGCCCACCGCCGGTCTCGCGCTCGCCGAGGTCACCCTCTCCGTGGGCGTCGCCACGCTTGCCGAGGGCGGCGACCTCGAGGCGTCGGAGCTCCTCCGGCGGGCGGACGCCGCTCTCTACGAGGCCAAGGAGGCGGGCCGCGACCGCCTGGTCGCCGCGCCGCTCGACCCGGAGACCGGATCGCCCGCGGCCGTGTCCGCGCTCGGCTCGACGAACTAGATGTCTGATCAGGGCAGAATCGTGACGAACGAGCCGAGTTTTCGGACGTGGCAAGCCCGGGAGGGGGCGTCCCTCTCCCCCCGCGAGGGTGGGAGAGGGATCGAGGGTGAGGGGGGAGATCCGATGGATCGGGTAGACTCGCCGGCACGGTGAGCACCGAGCGTTGGAACCGAGCGGGGGTCCTGGCGAGCCTCGGGCCCGGGCTGGTCTGGGCCGCGGCGGCGGTCGGCGTCTCGCACCTGGTCCAGTCGACGCGCGCGGGCGCCTCGTACGGCTTCGCGCTGGTCTGGGTCGTGATCCTCGCGAACCTCCTCAAGTACCCCTTCTTCGAGTACGGTCCGCGCTACGCCGCCGCCACCGGCGAGAGCTTGGTCGACGGCTACCGGCGCCAGGGCACCTGGGCGGTCTGGATCTACCTGGTGCTCACCGTGGGCACCATGTTCGCGGTGCTCGCGGCGGTCACCCTGGTGACCGGCAGCCTGGCGACCCAGCTCTTCGGCGGCTGGCTCTCGCCCCTGGGCTACAGCGCCCTGCTGCTGGCGGTCTGCGCCCTGATCCTGGTCCCGGGGCAGTACCCCCTGCTCGACAAGGTGGTCAAGGTGGTCATGGTGGTGCTGGCGGTCTCCACCGTCGTCGCCGTCGTCGGGGCGGCGGCGACGCCCCATCTGCACCCGGCCGCGCCGACGCCGTTCGACCTCGAGGACCTGGGCGCCTTCTCCTTCCTCGTCGCCCTGGTGGGCTGGATGCCCTCGGCCGTGGACATCTCGGTCTGGCACTCGCTGTGGACCCTCGAGCGAGCCAAGGAGACGCGGCACAAGCCGCTCCTCTCCGAGGCCCTCCTGGACTTCAACATCGGCTACGTGGCCACGGCGGCCCTGGCGCTCCTCTTTCTCGCCCTGGGAGCGCTGGTCGTCTACCGCAGCGGCCAGGAGATCGCCGGCAGCCCGGTGGCGTTCGCCTTCCAGCTCATCGACCTCTACACCGCCGCCCTCGGCCCCTGGGCCCGGCCGGTGATCGCCGTCGCGGCGTTCACCACCATGTTCTCGACCACCATCACGGTCGCCGACGCCTTTCCGCGGGCGCTGGAGCGGACGTCGGAGATCCTGGCTCCGCGCCTGGGGGGCGGCAGCGGCGGGCGGCTCTACTGGGGCTGGATGGCCGTCCTGATGGCCGGTGCGCTGCTCCTCATGAGCGTCTTCCAGAAGAGCCTCACCGGCATGGTCGACCTGGCGACCACCCTCTCGTTCCTCACCTCGCCGATCCTCGGCGTGCTGAACTACCGGGCGGTGACCGCGGCCCACGTGCCGGCCGAGGCTCGGCCGCCGGGCTGGCTGCGGGCGCTCACCTGGCTCGGCCTGATCTTCGGCTTCCTGTTCGGCGCGATCTTCCTGGTCTGGCGCTTCGTCCTGACGTGACCCGGCGGGGAGCCAGGCGGGCGGTCGTGGCGCTGCTGGCGGCGGCGGGTGCGCTGCTCGCCGGGTGCAAAGAAGGCGCGGACGACGCCAACGGGCCGACCCGCCGCCAGGTCGCGCGCCCGCCGCCCGCGCGGCGCCTGCCCGTTGCCGGCACCGCCCGCGGCGACAACCTGCTGCTGGTCACCCTGGACACGACCCGCGCGGATCACCTCGGCTGCTACGGCGACCGGGAGGCGGCGACGCCGACCCTCGACCGGCTGGCCGCGGAGGGGATCCGGCTGGCCGACGCCGTGACCCCGGTGCCCATGACCCTGCCGGCCCACGCGAGCCTCCTCACCGGCCTGACGCCCCCGGCCCACGGCGTGCGGGTCAACGGCGGGCGCGGCCTCGCCGCGGATCGCCTGACCCTGGCCGAGACGCTGGCGGCGGCGGGCTACCGGACGGCGGCCTTCGTCTCGTCGTTCGTCCTCGACCCGCGCTTCGGGCTCGACCAGGGCTTCGACACGTACGATGCCCGCTTCGAGGCCACCCGGGCCGACGCCTTCGGGGCGCAGAGCGAGCGCTCGGCCGCGGCGGTCACCGACGCCGCCCTCGCCTGGCTCGAGGGCGCGCGGAACGACCGGCGCCCCTTCTTCCTCTGGGTCCACTACCACGATCCCCACGATCCCTACGCCCCGCCGGAGCCGTACGCTTCCCGCTTCCCGGGCCGTCCTTACGAGGGCGAGATCGCCTACGTCGACGCCCAGCTCGGCCGCCTGCTCGCCGGCATCGACCGGGCCGGTCTCGGGTCGGCGACGGTGATCGCCGTCGCCGGCGACCACGGTGAGAGCCTGGGGGAGCACGGCGAGACCTATCACTCCCGGTCCCTCTACGAGGGGGCGGTACACGTGCCGGTCCTCCTGGCGGTCCCCGGCGCCGCCCCGGGGCAGGTGGTGGACGACCGGGTGGTGAGCCTGGTCGACCTCTTCCCGACCCTCCTCGACCTCCTGGGCCTCGAGCCCGGCGCGCCGGTCGAGGGCCGCAGCCTGGTGGAGGCGCCGCCCGACCCGGGCCGGATCGTCTATCTCGAGACCCTCAACACGTTCATCGACAACGGCTGGGCGCCCCTCTACGGCGCCCGGCGTCACGGGGACAAGTACGTCCGGGCCCCCCGGCCCGAGTACTACGACCTGGCGGGGGACCCGGCCGAGGGGAGGAACCTCCTGGCCACGGGCGGGGACGGGGAGGCGCCGGCTCCACCGGCCGGGGCCGCCGACCTCGCCGCGTTCCTCGACCGGCGCCTCGCGGACCAGCCCGACGCCCGGGAGGCCGCCCGCTCCTTCCGCCCCGATCCCGAGGTCGCGCGGCGCCTGGAGGCCCTGGGCTACCTGTCGGGCGGCGGCGGCGGCGGCGGCGCGGCCGCTCCCGATCCCGGGGCGCTTCCCGATCCCAAGGACATGCTCCCGGGCCTCGACGACCTGGTCGCGGGACGGCGCCTGCTCGCCTCGGGACACCCGAAGGCGGCGGTCGAGAAGGCCCGGGGCCTGGTGCGGCGGGCACCGCGCGACCGCGCGGCCCTCCAGCTCCTGGCCGAGGGCTACGCTCTCCTCGGCCGCCGGCAGAGCGCCGAGCGGGTGCTCCGGCAGAGCCTCGCGGTCGGCCCGACGGCAGGCGCCTCGGTCCTCCTCGCCCAGGTCGTCATGCAGGATCGCCGCGTCGACGAGGCGGAGGCCCTCCTCGACCAGGCGGCCGCCCTCGAGCCTGGCGACGGCGCGGTCCTGGTGGCGCGCGGCGACCTCCGTCTCCTCGAGGGAGACCCCGAGGCGGCGCTGGCCTCCTACCGCCAGGCCATCGAGGCCGACCCCTACCGCATCGCCGGCGTCGCCCGCGCCCGGATCGAGCGGGTCCGTGCCATGACGGACCACTGAGCGGCGCTACCTGCCTTTCCCAAGCGAGATGCGCCCGGAGCTCTGCGAGGCGCTTCGGTCGCTTCAGCGGAGCTGCCGGCTTGGAAACCGTCTTGACACCACGCATCCATCCATATAGCATCAACACATCATGCCGAGAACGACGATCAACGTCGACGCCCCGGTTCTCGCCGAGGCCAAGCAGACGGCCGAGCGCGAGGGCAAGTCCCTCGGCGCGGTGGTCTCCGAGCTCCTCGCCGAGGCGCTCGACCGCCGGGCGCAGGGCCGACCCGCCACCGAACCGCTGCACTGGACCTCGAAGCCGATGCGAGAACGGCTCGACCTGACCGACAAGGAGGCGCTCTTCGCCGTGCTCGACGAGCCGGACGAGAGCTGGAGCGAGGTCGCAGAGCCGTGAGCTTCTCGATCGACGCCAACATCCTCCTCTACGCCTCGAACAGCGCGAGCCCCCATCACCTGGCGGCTCGCCGCTTCCTCATGGAGGCCGGGGCGGGGCGGGAGGTCGTCTATCTCGCCTGGCCCACGGCGATGGCGTACCTGAGAGTCGCCACCCATCCTCGGATCTTCGCCGCTCCCCTGACTCACGCCGAAGCGCTCGCGAACCTGAGGAGTCTGGTCGGCCGACCGAACGTGCGCCTGATCACCGAGAAACCCGACTTCCTGGACACCTACGCCGAGATCACCGGGCGGGTCCCGGTGCGTGGCAACCTCGTCCCGGACGCGCACTTGGCCGCTCTGCTTCTCCAGAACGGCATCCGCACCCTCTACACGAACGACGTCGACTTCCGCCGCTTCGACTTCCTCGATCCGCGCAATCCGTTGGACTGACCGTCACCGATCCCTGGTGGTCCGTCAACCTTCAATTGACGGGTCCCGACGGTCCTTCACGCCGCTGGCGGCGTGGCTCCTCCTCGACGTAGGCCCCGCTACGCCTGCGTCGGAGCGCCTGGCCAGCGACGCGAAATCCTCGCCGGATACCTCTGTCAAATGAAGATTGACGGACCACTAGGACCCGAAACGGGGTAGCCGGGTCGGTTCAGCCGCAGGTGCGGGTCGGGCAGGTCGGCGGCGCCGGCGGCGGGGTGCCGTCCGGGGCGTAGTAGCCGGGGCGGTGGATCGCCCGGGCGCTGGCCGGCGCGCCGGTCAGGCGGACCTCCAGGCGGTGGTAGGAGCCGTCCGCCTCCAGGGCGTCGGGCTCGAAGGTCAGCATGTAGACCACCCGGGTCTGCGCCTCCACCTCGTGGACCAGGAGGTCGACGTCGTTCGAGTTGGTGAAGAGCTGGCCGCCGGTCTCCTTGGCGAGGAGCAGGAGCGAGTCCCGGCCGAACCCCAGACCGTTCAGGTCCACCGACTGGACCGCCCAGCCGTAGCGCCGGAACGAGCGGAAGATCCCCTGCATGAGGTCGAGGATCCGGGCGCGCTCGGTGGTCGCGCCGGTCACGAACCGGTCGGGGATGCCGCCGGAGAGCTGCACCAGGTAGCGCTGGCCGTCGAGACCGACGGTGGCCCGCGCCACCTCCTCGAGGGCGCGCGCCAGGCGGGCGAAGAGGCTGGAGTGGGGCCAGTCGCCGGCGCGCGAGAGGGGCATGATGCCGGACTCGGCGAGGATCGCCCGGGCATCGACGCGGGCCGTCGCGGGGCGGCCGCCGTCGCCCGGCGCCCAGGAGGCGAGGACGTTGCGCACGCGCTCCCGGTCGCTCCGCACCAGGCCATCGAGGACGGCGAGCCCGGCGGCCATGTCGTGGCGGTCGTCGGTCAGGGGGAGGATCCACTGGAAGCCGCGGAGGCCGCTGAAGAAGGCGAGGCCCACCCGGTCGCTGGGCTGGAGCCCGGTGGCCACGAGCTCGCGCACCGCCTGGGCGGCGCGGGCGACTGCCCGGGCGTCGCTGTAGGCGAGGTCGAAGAGGAAGAGGAAGTTGCGGCGTCCACGTCCACGCTCCGCGGCGGCCCCGGCGGGCGCCGCGCCGTCCGCCGTTGCGGGCGCCCCCGACGGCGCGTCGGCGTCGAGCACCTCGAAGCTCTCGATCTCCTGGAGCCGGCCCTCGTCCAGGATCTGGAAGTTCTCGGGCCCGAGGTCCGGGATCGCCTCGCCGTGACTGATGACGGTGACCGGGACCTCGACCACCACGACCGAGGTGTCGCCCCGGAAGACCTGGTCGGTCTGGCTGGAGAGGACAGGCGGGACGGCGAGCGCGGCGAGCACCGCCGCGACGATGGGAAGGAAGCGTCGGAACTGCAGGCGCGTCATCGCCTCACGATTGTGCCACAGCGGCCTCGACCCGAGGCCCGGAGGAGGCGGGCGGGGGCGTCCCCTTCCCCCCTTGGGGGTGGGAAGGGGATCGAGGGGTTGCGGGGGGGATCCGGTCGGCCGTCCCCTGCCCCCCGTGGGAGTGGGAAGGGGAGCGAGGGGTTGCGCGGGGGAGATCCGATCAGAGATTCCGCCGGTACTCGCCGCCGACCTCGTACAGGGCGTGGGTGATCTGGCCCAGGCTGCACACCTCGACCGCCGCCATCAGCTCGGCGAACAGGTTGTCGCTCGTGAGCGCCGCCTCCTGGAGCCGCCGGACCGCCGACGGCGCCCGGTCGGCGTAGCGCGCCTCGAACTCCCGGAGCCGCTCGAGGCACCCCTCCTTCTCCTCGCTGGAGGCCCGGGTCAGGGGGACCTCGGGGAGGTCGCTCGCCGCCTCGGCGCCGCCCCTGGGCAGGAAGGTGTTCACCCCGACGATGGGCAGCTCGCCCGAGTGCTTCAGCGTCTCGTACTCGAGCGAGTCGTCCTGGATCACGCCGCGCTGGTACTGGAGCTCCATGGCGCCCAGGACCCCGCCGCGGCGCGTCAGCCGATCGAACTCCGCGAGCACCGCCTCCTCCACCAGGTCGGTCAGCTCCTCGATGAGGAAGCTCCCCTGGGTGGCGTTCTCGCAGTCGACCAGGCCGAACTCCTGGTTGATGATGAGCTGGATCGCCATGGCCCGGCGCACCGACTCCTCCGTGGGCGTGGTGATCGCCTCGTCGTAGGCGTTGGTGTGGAGGCTCTGGGCGTTGTCGAAGGTGGCCAGGAGCGCCTGGAGGGTGGTGCGGATGTCGTTGAAGTCGATCTCCATGGCGTGGAGGCTCCGCCCGGAGGTCTGGATGTGGTACTTGAGCTTCTGGCTCCGCTGGTTGCCGCCGTAGAGGTCGCGCATCGCAACCGACCAGATGCGCCGCGCCACCCGGCCGATCACCGAGTACTCCGCGTCCATGCCGTTCGAGAAGAAGAACGACAGGTTGGGTGCGAGCTCGTCCACCGCCATGCCGCGGGAGCGGTAGTACTCGACGTAGGTGAAGCCGTTGGCGAGGGTGAAGGCGAGCTGGTGGATCGGGTTCGCGCCGGCCTCGGCGATGTGGTACCCGGAAATCGAGACCGAGTAGAAGTTCCTCACCCGGTGGTCGATGAAGTACTGCTGCACGTCGCCCATCAGGCGCAGGGCGAACTCGGTGGAGAAGATGCAGGTGTTCTGCCCCTGGTCCTCCTTGAGGATGTCGGCCTGGACGGTGCCGCGGACCACGCTCACCGTCTCGGCGGCGATCCGCTCGTACTCCTCGTCGGCGAGGAGTGCCCGCACCTCGTCCCAGCTCGCGCCGCGGCGCCGGTCGGGCTGGAAGATCTCGTCCTCGGTGATCGCCAGGCGCCCCTCGGTGCGCAGGAAGCGCCGGCACTGCTGGCGGATCGCGGCGTTGAAGAAAAAGGCGAGGATGGTGGGCGCCGGCCCGTTGATGGTCATGGAGACCGAGGTCGTCGGGTCGCACAGGTCGAAGCCGGCGTAGAGCCGCTCGGCCTCCTCGACGGTGAACACCGAGACGCCGCTTTCGCCGATCTTGCCGTAGATGTCCGGCCGGCGGTCCGGGTCCTCGCCGTAGAGGGTGATCGAGTCGAAGGCGGTGGAGAGGCGCTTGGCCGGCTGGCCGTCGGCCAGGTAGTGGAAGCGCTCGTTGGTCCGCGCGGCCGGTCCCTCGCCGGCGAACATGCGGGTCGGGTCCTCTTGGGTGCGCTTGAACGGGTAGACGCCCGAGGTGTACGGGAACTCGCCCGGCACGTTCTCCACCAGGCGCCAGTAGATCCGGTCCCCCCAGTCGCGGTAGCGGGGACGGGCGACCTTGGGGATCCGGGTGTCGGAAAGGGTGGCGCGGTAGTTGGCGACCTCCACCTCCCGGCCGCGCACCCGGTAGACGAAGCGCTCGCCCCGATAGCGCTCCTGCCACTCGGGCCAGGCGTGGATCAGCTCGAGCACCGCCGGGTCGAGGCGGGAGAGCTCCCGGTCGAACGTCTCCATCAGGTCGGCGGCGCCGGCCGTCGCGCCCGCGATCTCGGCGTCCTCGAAGCGGCGCCAGGCCTGCGGCAGGGCGCTTTCCGGGCCTCCGACCAGGCGGATCGCCCGGCGCAGGGCGTCGAGGTCGCGGGCCGCGTCGGCTTGCTCCCGAGCCCAGGCCCGGTAGCCGCGGCAGGCGTCGGAGATCTCCGAGAGATAGCGCTCGCGGCCCGGAGGGATCACGTGCTGGCCGGTGTCGGTGACCCGCTCGGGCCCGGCGGGGTAGTGGCTCTTCCAGCCCAGGTCGAAGCGCTCGGCGAGGGTCCGGACCAGGTGGCCGTAGAGGGCGTTGACCCCGGAGTCGTTGAAGTGGGCGGCGCTGGTGCCGAAGATCGGCAGCTCCTCGGGCGGGGTGTCGAACAGGCCCTTGTTGCGCTGCACCTGCTTCCTGACGTCGCGCAGGGCGTCCTCCGACCCCCGGCGGGTGAACTTGTTGATCACCACGAAGTCGGCGTAGTCGAGCATCTCGATCTTCTCGAGCTGCGAGGGCGCGCCGTACTCGGCGGTCATCACGTAGAGCGAAAGGTCGGCCAGATCGGCGACGGCGCTGTCGCCCTGGCCGATGCCGGCGGTCTCGAGGAAGACGAGGTCGAAGCCCGCGCCGCCCAGGAGGCGGAGCACCTCGGCGAGGTCCTGGCTCACCTCGCCGCGGTAGCCGCGGGTGGCGAGCGAGCGCAGGTAGACCCGCGAGCTCTTGAGGCTGTTGAAGCGGATGCGGTCGCCCAGGAGGGCGCCGCCGGTGCGCCGCTTCGTCGGGTCGACGCAGACCACTGCCACCCGCCGCTCGGGGAAGTCGGTCACGAACCGCCGGACCAGCTCGTCGGTGAGGCTCGACTTGCCGGCGCCCCCCGTGCCGGTCAAGCCGACCACCGGGGTCTTGCGGCCGGCGGCGCCCGAGCGCGCCTCCGCGGAGAGCTTTGCCAGGGGGGCGGGGAGGCGGCTCGCGCCGGCCTTCCCGGCGATCTCGGCGGCGGTGATCGCGCGGGCGAGACCCAGGTGGTGGCCGTTGAGCTGCTCGGCCCGCGGTCGATCTCCGAAGGGGGTCGAGAGCGGGTCGTAGTCGCAGCCCCGGACGACCTCGTTGATCATCCCCTGGAGGCCCAGGCGGCGGCCGTCCTCGGGCGAGAAGATCCGGTCGATGCCGCGCTCGTGGAGCTCGCCGATCTCCCGCGGCACGATCACCCCGCCGCCGCCGCCGTAGATCTTCACGTGCCCGGCGCCCCGCTCGTCGAGCATCTCCCGCATGTAGGTGAAGAACTCCATGTGGCCGCCCTGGTAGCTGGTCACGGCCACGCCCTGGGCGTCCTCCTGGATGGCGGCGTCGACGATCTCCTCGACCGAGCGGTTGTGGCCCAGGTGGATGACCTCGGCGCCGGTCGCCTGAAGCACGCGGCGCATGATGTTGATCGAGGCGTCGTGCCCGTCGAACAGGGCCGCGGAGGTGACGATCCGGACCGGGTGGGTCGGGTGGTAGGGCTCGGGGAAGTCGCTCATGTCGTTCGACCGGGTGCGGTTCGAGGTGTCCGGCGCGGGCCTCCATTCTAGCCGACGCGAGAATAGGGCCGGGCCTCCCCGACGTTATGAGAGCCGGGAGAGACCGACCTCCACCGACCTCGAGAGGACCGACCCGATGCCCATGTACGAGTACCACTGCCCCGAATGCGGGCACCGCTTCGAGATCCTCCAGCGCCTGGGCGCGGGCGCCGAGGACGTGATCTGCCCCCGGTGCGGCCGGGCCAAGCCCGACAAGCAGTTCTCCACCTTCGCCAGCTCCGCGGCGTCCGCCGGGGGTGCGGTCGCCGGCGGCGGCGGGGGGTGTGGCGGAGGCGGCGGCTTCACCTGAGGGGTGTGACGGCGGCCCGTGAGGCCGCCCCCGAGGCCCCCGGTCAGGCGCCCAGCCGCCTGGGGAGCCGCCGCTCCCAGGACCGGGAGACGACACAGGTCTCGCCCTCGAAGGCGCGGAGCCCGGCGCGCAGCCGGAAGGCGTCCCGGTCGGCGCTGAGCTCGGTCTCCGTCTCCACCCGCACCTGCCAGTCGCCCCGGCGCAGCAGCGTCGTGTGCCGCACCTCGGCGCGCGCCGCCAGGGGGTCGTGCTCGGCGATCCGGTAGCGCCGCTCCACCTGGGTGCCCACCTCGAGGTCGATGGGCTCGACCCGGGCGAGGGCGGCGCCCTCGAACTCCCCGCCGTCGCTCCAGATCAGCTGCTCGGTCTCCTCCCGGGCGAGGTCGTGCTCGACGGTGCGCCGGAAGCGGGCCGGTCGGATCATCGTGTGGGAGAGGGTCGGGGCCTGCTCCGGGGACAAAAAGGGGCGGAGGTCCTCGTCCGACGGGTCGGGCGGTCGCTCCGGCAGCTCGAGGACGCTCTCGCCGGTGAAGAGCGACAGGGTGACCGGCGCCGGCGCCGGCCAGGCCATGGGCCAGTAGGAGGTCGACACCGCGAGGCGCACGACGGCGCCGCGCGGGAAGGCGTGGGCGACGTCGTTGAGCTGCACCCGCACCCGGTAGCGCCGGCCCGGCTCGAGGGGCTCCGGCCGCTCGTGGCCGTCGCGATGGGCGAGGTCGAGCAGGGCGTAGCTCACGCGGGTCGAGGCGCCGTCGGGCCTCACGTCGTTGAGCCGCACCGCGATCATGGCCTCCGGGCAGTCGGCGGCGAGCTCCAGGGTGGCGATCGGCGGGCCCAGGATCTCCAGGCGCTCGGGCAGGGGCTCGGAGTCGAAGACCAGGGAGCGGCCGTCGTCGCCCCGCTGCCCGACCGGCATCTCGCCCTCGGCGCCGAACGCGCACCAGTCACCGCCGGCGCGGCCCGTGGTCTGGGGCGAGGAGAGGAGGAGCTCCGCCTCCTCCCGCGCCCGGACCTCGAGGCGCCCCGGGTTGAGCGCCAGCCGGCGCCGCCGGAGGCGCGGCGAAGGCCACCCCGCCTCCGCCACCCAACGGCCCGGACGCTCGGCGTAGTAGCTCCTGGGCGCCACGCTCTCCTGCATCCAGACTCGGAGCATGGGCTCGTCCATGATGCCGGTCTCCTCCCCTTTCAGCCAGTGGTCCCACCAGCGCAGGGCTTCCTGCAGGAAGCCGATCGCCGGCCCGGGCACGGCGTCGTGCGGGAAGGCGTGGGACCAGGGTCCGATCAGCCCCTTTCGCGGCACGGAAAGGCCCGCCAGGAGCCGGGCCACGGCATTCGAGTAGCCGTCGGCCCAGCCGCCCACGGCGTAGACCGGGCAGGCGACGGCGCCGTAGTCCTCGCACACCGAGCCGTGGCGCCAGTAGGCGTCGCGGGTCGGGTGGCGCATCCAGATCTCGGGGAAGAGGGGCGTGGCCGCGAGGCGCTCGAGCCACATCTCCCGCCACCGCGAGCCGACGATCTCGGGGTCGGGCGGGTAGGCGTTGAAGGTCAGGAGCACCGAGCCCCAGGTCAGGTTCTCGTTGAGCAGGCAGCCGCCCATGTAGTGGGCGTCGTCGGCGTAGCGGTCGTCGGTGGAGCAGAGGGTGAGGATCGCCGCCAGCGCCGGCGGCCGCCGGGCGGCCACCTGGAGGGAGTTGAAGCCGCCCCAGGAGATCCCCATCATTCCCACCCGCCCGGTGCACCAGGGCCGCGAGGCGATCCAGGCGATCACCTCGCAGGCGTCCTCGAGCTCCTGCTCGGTGTACTCGTCGGCGAGCAGGCCGTCGGAGTCCCCCGAGCCGCGCAGGTCGACCCGCACCGCCGCGTACCCGTGGCCGGCGAAGTAGTGGTGCATCGGCTCGTCGCGGGCGCGGGTGAAGTCGCGCTTGCGGTAGGGCAGATACTCGAGGATCGCCGGCACCGGCCGCTCGGCGGCGTCGTCGGGGAGCCAGATCCGGGCCGCCAGCCGGCAGCCGTCCGCGAGGGGGATCCAGCGGTTCTCGATCTGGCGGACGGTCCTGGGGAAGGACTCGACGATCTTCAACGGCCGCCGCCCCCGGCGCCGTCGGCCCTCGGGCGTCGCCGGCGCAGCGGTTGGGTGGTCCAGAAACGCAGGGCGAGCCGGCGGCGTGCCTCGATGCCGGCGTCGAGGTCCCAGCAGTTGACGACCGCCAGGCGGAAGCCGCCCGAAGGCATGGCGTGGAGCTGGGGGCCCGGTCCCGGTGGAAGGTGATCTGGATGCTCGAGACCTCGGGCCGGGCGAGGAGCTCGTCGATCAGGTCCCGCTCGATCGGCCGGTAGCGGGGGCCGTGGCTGCCGAAGAGGACCACGCTGTAGCCGGTCCGCCGCTCGCGGTCGTCGTAGCTCCAGCGGCGGTCGCGATAGAGCGCGACCAGGGCGTCGAGCCAGCCGGCGCCGTAGAGGTCCGGCCACTGGTCGGCGAAGCGCAGGTGGCACTCGATGATCCGGCCGCCGATGGTCTCGAGGTTCACCGCTCCCGAGTACCCCGCCAGGTGCGTGGCGAGCCAGTCGGCGAGGTAGCTCTCGAGCTCGGGACGGGCCTCGGCCGCCACCACCCAGTAGTCGAACATGCCGTCCTCGAGCGGCACGCCGACGGTGTGGCGGAACCAGAGGGCCCGGCCGTCGACCACCGCCACGTCGGTCGAGACGTGGTCGCCGGCGAGCAGCGGCATCCAGAAGTGGCCGGGGGCGAGCTCCCGGTCGTACTCGGCGCGCGAGGCGAGCACCCGGCTCGCCACCCCCATGCCGCGCAGGTTGTAGATCGGCTTGCTGAACACCGGGAAGCGCTCGGGCGGCAGGCCGTAGGGCCCCGCGTTGAGGCCCTGGGACTCGGCCACCAGGAGCTTGTTGTAGACCCAGCGGTACCGCGGGTAGAGGCGGTAGGCGTCGCTGTCCTCGGTGGGGATGAAGAGCCCCTCCGGGCACTCGACGCCCGAGAAGTACTGCATCCGCCAGGGGTCGCGTTCGACGATCGGCAGGGTCGGGCCTCCTGAGGTCTCGGAGGATATCCGGTTCAGCGGTCCGGGGGAGCCGGCGGCGAAGGCCGGGGACGGCGGGGCGGCTCGCGGTGCCACTCGATCTCGATCCGCGAGCCCTCGTCGTTCGGCGGGTCCTCCGCCCAGGGCTCGTCGGGGACCGGCGGCGGCCAGGTCGTGGCGCCCGGGCCGGACGCCGAGCGGGCGTCCCCGAGAGAGGCCGAGACGCGGTCGGCGGCGCCGATTGCCTCGTCCTCGCCGGGCTCGCCGGCGGGCCAGCGCGGGCAGGAC
Organism: uncultured Acidobacteriota bacterium; assembly: GCA_963741925.1. GTDB lineage: Bacteria > Acidobacteriota > Thermoanaerobaculia > Multivoradales > DATKCC01 > CAVUBL01. The sequence goes on along the minus strand of CAVUJU010000005.1, from coordinate 2,940,826 downwards.
GCGGCGGGCGTCAGACCGGCGAGGAAGAGCTCCTGCCCGGCCGCCCCCTCCAGGGGCTCGCAGCCCGGGGCGAGGATCCGGCCCGAGGCGGGATCGACCCGGTACTCGGCGACGTCGGCGGGCCGGGGCCAGTCGTTTGGGCCGACCCCGCCGCGGGCGGCCCGAGCCATCATGCGGCCCCAGACCGGTGCCGCGAGCAACCCGCCGGTCGCCCGCGGGAGGATGCGGCGGGGCTGGTCGAAGCCGATCCACACGACGCCCACCGTGCGGGGCGTGTAGCCCACGAACCAGGCGTCCCGGCCGTCGTTGCTGGTCCCCGTCTTGCCGGCCGCCGGCGCCCGGAAGCCGGCCCGGCGCACGCGGTAGCCGGTGCCCCGGTCCACCACGTCGCGCAGCATGTCGGTCACCAGGTAGGCGAGGCCGGGGTCGAGGAGAGGCCGGCGCTCGACCGGCGAGCGCCAGATCACCCGGCCGTCGGGCGTCTCGACCCGGCGCACGAGGCGCGGCTCCACCCGGTCGCCGAGGGTGGCGAAGGGCGTGTAGGCGCGGGCCACCTCGAAGGGGCTCACCGCCGCCGCGCCCAGGGCCAGGGAGGGCTGCCGCGGCAGCTCGGCGTCGAAGCCCGCCAGGTGGGCGACGTAGGCGACGTCGGCGATCCCCACCCGGCGCGCCAGGCGCACGGTGGCCACGTTCTTCGAGCGCACCAGCGCCTGGCGCAGCGTGATCCGGTCCTCGTAGCGGTGGTCGGAGTTCTCCGGCTGCCAGACCCGACCGTGGCCGAGGTCGACGGTCAGGGGCTGGTCCGAGAGCAGCTCGGCCGGAGAGTGCCCCGCGGCGAGGGCGGCGGCGTAGACGAAGGGCTTGAAGGCGCTCCCGAGCTGGCGGCGGCCCAGCCGCACCCGGTCGAAGCGCGACTGGGCGAAGTCGCGGCCCCCGATCCAGGCGAGGACGTCGCCCGAGCGCGGGTCGAGGACCAGGACCGCCCCCTGGAGGTAGGGGGTCCCCTCCTCTCCCACCGCGGCGGCGGCGGTGTGCCGCGGCCCGTGGAAGGGTCCCCGGGCGCCCCGTTCGATGGCCCGAAGCTGGTCCTCGAGGGCCGCCTCGGCGGCGCGCTGGAGCCCCGGGTCGAGGGTCGTGAAGATCCGGACCGGCCGCTGGTAGAGGCGGTCTCCGAAGCGCGGTTCGAGCTCGCGACGGACCTCCTGGACGAAGTAGGGCGCGGGCGGAGGCGGCGCGTCCGCCCCCGGGTGGCGGACCACGCCGAGAGGGGCCCGCCGGGCCGCCTCGGCGGCCGGGCCCGCGATCCGGCCCTGGGCCGCCATGAGGTCGAGGACCAGGTTGCGGCGCTTCCGCGCCCGCTCGGGATGGCGGCGCGGGTCGTAGTCGCTGGGGGCCTTGGGCAGGGCGGCGAGGAGCGCCGCCTGGGGGAGGGTGAGCGCCGCCGCCGGGCGCGCGAAGTACCGCCGGGCCGCCGCTTCGATGCCCCGCGCGCCGCCGCCGAAGGGGATCTCGTTGAGGTAGAGCTCCAGGATCTCGCGCTTGTCGAAGCGGGCCTCGATCTCGCGGGCGACCCGCACCTCGCCGAGCTTGCGCTGGAGGCTCCGCTCGCGGCCGGGGAGCCGTTCGCGGAAGGCGTTGCGGGCGAGCTGCATGGTCAGGGTGGAGAAGCCCTCTTCGAACCCCCGGGCCTGGAGGTTCGCCCGGACGGCGCCGGCGACCCGGAGCCAGTCGACCCCGTGGTGAGCGAAGAAGCGCTTGTCCTCGACGGCGACGAAGGCTTGGGGGACGTAGGACGGGAGGTCGTCGAGCGCCACCACGCGCCGCCGGTCCTCGGGGCGGAGCCGGGCGAACGGTTCGCCGGCACGATCGAGGAGGACGGGCGCGCCGCGCGGCCGGAGCGCTGCGAGCCGGGAGACGTCGGGACAGCCCGCGCCGCCGCAGGTCGCGTAGACGCGGGCGGCCAGGACGAGGGCGGCGAGGCCGCCGAGCGCGGCCGCGGCGAGGAGGACGAGAAGCGCCGGCAGCCAGCGGCCCCGGTGGACGCCGGATGGCGGGCGGTAACGCGGCAAGAAGCTTGGAGACGTCATGGCTCGATTCCGAGGGCGGGCCGAAGGGGCCTCGTCTCGAGGTGAATCCGACTGCAAGATCTCTTCCCGCCCGTGGAGCGCGGGTTGCATGAGAAGCCGGCGGGGGACGACCGACGAGAGGAGGCACCGCATGTCGCGGATTCGAAGGCTTCGCCGCTCGCCTCTCCCGGCGCTGGGCGTTCTCTTCCTGGGCGCCCTGGCCGCGGCGGGATGCGGGCAGGCTCGGCAGACGGAGCGGGCGATCGATCAGGCGAAGGCCCAGGCGGCCCAGGCCGAAGGCGTCCCGCCCGAGCGCGCCCAGGTGATGAAGGCGGCGCCGGGGAAGTTCGTGATCGAGCTGGCCCGCGCCTCGCAGACCGGAACCCAGGGCCGGACGGTGCGCGGCGACGCCACCTGCTCGCTCGAGACCACGAGCGGCGAGCTGCGCCTGGCACTGCGCCCGCAGCCCCGGGGCGACGAGCTCTACGGCCTCTCGGTGCCCGGCTTCCACGGTACAGACACCTACACCGGCGAGCTGGGCGTCACCGGCGCCAAGCGCTCGTCGGGCCCGGTGGACGTCGGGATCGACCAGACCGCCGGCGGTGAGGGCTTCCAGGCCGAGCTCGCGGTCTCGTTCCAGGGGAAGGTCGCGGGCAGCGCCGGAGACCAGGCGGTCCAGGGCGCGGCCCGCTGCCGTCTGCCCCAGGGGACCGGCGAAGCGGCCCAGGGGAGCTGAGGGCTCTTGGCCGCCCCGCAACGAGGGACCTTCCGCCTGGGCACCTCCGGCTACAAGTACGACCACTGGCGGGGCGTGCTCTATCCCGAGGATCTGCCGAAGGACGAGTGGTTCGGGTGCTACGCGAAGCGTTTCGAGAGCGTCGAGATCAACAACACGTTCTACCACCTCCCCGAGGCCGAGACCTTCGACGAGTGGCGCGAGCGGGCCCCGCAAGGCTTCTGCTACGCCCTCAAGTTCAGCCGCTACGGCAGCCACATGAAGAAGCTCAAGGACCCGGAGGGCACGATCGGCGCCTTCCTGGAGCGCGCCGAGCGGCTCCGCGACCGCCTGGGCCCGATCCTGGTCCAGCTCCCTCCTCACTGGGGGGCCGACCCCGAGCGCCTCGCGGCCTCCCTCGACGTGGCGCCCGCGCGGCACCGCTGGGCCGTGGAGGTCCGCGACCCGAGCTGGCTGGGCTCCGAGGTCTTCGACGTCCTGCGCGACCACGGCGCGGCCCTCTGCATCCACGACTTGATCGACGACCACCCGCGGGAGCGGACCGCGGATTGGCTCTATCTGCGCTACCACGGCGAGGACTACGGCGGAAGCTACAGCCCCCAGAAGCTGAGCGCCGAGGCGGACCGGATCGCCGGCTGGCTGGGCGACGGCCGAGACGTCTACGCCTACTTCAACAACGACCTCGGCGGGCACGCGGTGGAGAACGCCTCGGACCTCGCCCTCTTCGTCGACCACCGCCTGAGCGGCTGAACGGGCCGCCGGCCCCCGCTCCGGCCGAGACGGAGCCCGGCCGCTTCCCGGGCTTCGATCGGTGGCGGCACCCGACCTTTGCGCAGGCCCCCGGCGCGGTCGCCGAGGCGGCCGGTGGTGGGGGTGCTGTGGTACTCTGGCCCGGCCCGTGCCTCCCTTCATGGTGCTCTCTCTGGTCGCCGACCTGGCGGCGATCGCCTGGGCGTTGGCGATCCTCTGGCGCCTGCGCGACGGCCGCCTGGCCTTCCTCGGCGTGCTGCCCGCGCTCCTCGCCGTCCACCAGGTCTTGCTGGCGCTGCCGCTGCCGCCCGCGCCGCTCGCCCGCGACCTGGGCTGGGGCGTGCAGGCGACCGGCCTGGGGGCGAGCCTCTTCGCCCTCCTCGCCGTGATCTCCGCCGGCCGCTCCCTGGTCGAGCGCCACCGCTCGCAGCGGGAGCTGCAGATCGAGAAGGCCCAGCTCGAGCGGCTGTTCAACAGCTCGGCGGAGGCGGTCGTGCTGCTCGACAACGAGGACCGGGTGCTGCAGGTCAACCCGATGTTCGAGGAGCTGTTCGGCTACGGTGCCGCCGAGGCCGACGGCCGCTATATCAACGACCTGATCGCGCCCGAGGGCACCCAGGGCGAGGCCTCCTCCCTGACCGAGCGCGTGGCCCGGGGCGAGACGGTGCACGTCGAGGCGGTCCGGCGGCGCAAGGACGGCTCGCCGGTCCAGGTCTCGATCCTCGGAACGCCCATCCACACCGACGTCGGCCAGGTGGCGATCTACGGCATCTACCGGGACATCACCGAGCGCAAGCGGGCGGAGGAGGCCCTGCGCGCCAGCGAGGAGCGCTACGCGCTGGCGGCGCGGGGCGCCGGCGCCGGCCTCTGGGACTGGGACCTGGTGGCGAACGAGATCTACTACTCGCCGCGCTGGAAGGAGCTCCTGGGCTACGGGGACGAGGAGGTGGGCTCGACCCCCTCGGAGTGGCTCTCCCGGGTCCATCCCGAGGACCGCGCCGGCCTGGAGCGGAGCCTCGCACGCCATCTCGAGGGCGGGAGCCCGCACTTCGAGGACGAGCACCGGATCCTGCACCGCAACGGGACCTATCCCTGGATGCTGGTGCGCGGCATGGCCGTGCGCGACGCCGACGGCCGCCCCTGCCGGCTTGCCGGCTCGCTGACCGAGGTCACCGAGCGCCGTCTCGCCGAGGAGCAGCTCCGCCGCGCCGCCCTCCACGACGCCCTGACCGGCCTGCCCAACCGCTCCCTGTTCACCGAGATCCTCGACCGCGCCTTCCGGCGGGGCGAGAAGGAGCGGGGGTACGGCTTCGCGGTCCTGTTCCTCGACATCGACCGCTTCAAGCTGGTCAACGACAGCCTCGGGCACCTGGCAGGAGACCGCGTCCTGAGGGCCGTCGGCGGCCGCCTCCAGGCCAGCCTGCGGGCCGGCGACGTCGTGGCCCGGCTCGGGGGCGACGAGTTCATCCTCTTCCTGGACGGCGTCACCCACGAGGAGCTGGCGACCTCGATCGCCCAGCGGATCCTCGCGGACCTGGCCGCGCCCATCGAGATCGAGGGTCAGGACGTGGTGCTCTCGGCGGGCATCGGGATCGTCCTCTCCGACCCCGCGTACGAGGCGCCGGACGACCTGCTCCGCGACGCCGACATCGCCATGTACCGGACCAAGATCGAGGGCGGCGGCGCCTGCCGGGTCTTCGATCCCGCGATGCACGCCGAGGTGGTGGCCCGCCTGCAGCTCGAGACCGACCTCCGGCGGGCGATGGAGCGCGGGGAGCTGGCCGTCCACTACCAGCCCGTCGTGATGGTGGCGACGGGCCGGATCGCGGGCTTCGAAGCCCTGGTGCGCTGGGTCCACCCGGAGCGCGGCCTGGTCCTGCCGGCGGAGTTCATCGCCACGGCGGAGGAGACCGGCCTGATCGTGGAGCTCGGCGACCAGGTCCTGCGCACCGCCTGCGCCCGGCTCGCCCTGTTCCAGGAGCGCTCGGGCGCGGACCACCGGCTGTTCATGAGCGTCAACCTCTCGGCCCGCCAGTTCCGGCAGCCGGACCTCGCCGGGCGGGTGGACGGCGCCGTGCGCGCCGCCGGCATCGATCCCTCCCAGCTCAACCTCGAGATCACCGAGAGCGCCCTCATGGAGGGCTCCGAGCGGCACGTCGGCGTCGTCCGAGAGCTCCGGGATCTCGGGGTCAACGTGCACATCGACGACTTCGGCACCGGCTATTCCTCGCTGAGCTATCTCCACCAGTTCGCCATCCAGGCGCTCAAGATCGACCGCTCCTTCATCCGCCATATGGACGACGGCCGGGGCAACCGGGAGATCGTGGAGTCGATCCTCACCCTGGCCGCCAACCTGGAGATCGGGGTGATCGCCGAGGGGGTGGAGACCGAGGCGCAACGATTGCTGCTCGCCCGGCTGCGCTGCCCGATGGCGCAGGGATTCCTCTTCTCGCGCCCGGTGGAGGGCGCCGAGGCCGAGCGCCTGCTGCCCGGCAGGTGGGGCGGCCCCCGCCTGGTCCAGGAGGGCGCCAAGGGCGCCTAAGGGCCCGGAGCTCCGCTTCGGATCGAGGGGATGCGGGGGGGGATCCGGTCAGCCCCGGCGCACCGCGAGCGAGAAGACCTCGCCGAAGACCGGGTGGAGGTCCGCCTCCACCTCCCGCTCCAGCCGTCCGCGGGCCGCCTCGAGAGCGGCCTCGCCCGCCGGCGGCGGATCGGGCCAGGCGACGTCGATGCGGTGGAGGCCGGGGCCGGCGAGGCCGTCCGGCGCGCGGAGCACGGCCCGGTGCCAGCGCTCCCCGAGCCGGACGCCACCCAGGCGGCGGCCGTCGGCGTAGATCGACGCGGTCCCCCGGCGGCACCCCTCGGCACCGGGGATCGGCGGCAGGCGGGCGGTGAGCTCGAGGCGCAACGGCCCGGGGCCGCCTGCGAGCAGGTGGAAGCCGGTCCGCGGCCAGGGCGAGCGGAGGGTGGCGCGGGTGGCGGGCTCGCCGGGCGCCGTCGCCTCGGGGTAGAACCGCGCCAGGGGCTCTGCCAGGTGCCGGGATCCGCGGGCGAGGTCGGCCGCGCCGCTCGCCGCCGGCGGCGCCCCGTCCGCCGCCTCCGTCAGGAGACGCGCGAGCTCGGCCGCCTCGCTCCGTCCGGCTCCCTCCAGGGCCGCGCCGATCGCCCGGATCAGCTCGCCGTCGAGGCCGTCCCAGCGCAGGCCGTGCTGGAAGGCCAGGCGGTAGGGCGAGGCCTCGAGGCGGCCGAGGGCCGAGGTGAGCACCGCCGGCCAGGGCGCGAGGCGCGCCGCGACCAGCTCGAGCATGGCCTCAGCGACGCCGGGCGAGGCGTCGAGGGCGCTCCGGCACCAGTGCGCGAGGAGCGGCGCGGCTCCCGCCGGGTACCGCCCCCGGGTCGGCTCCGAAGGTGGGGCCAGCAGCCGGTGCGCCGTGTGGACGGCGGCCCCGAGGCGGGCCGCGGCGTCGGCCTCGGGCGCGATCCGGGGCCAGCCGGCGCACGCGAGGACCTCGGGCCAGGCGAGCGGTCCGCCCCCGGGCGGCGGGCAGAGACGAAGCGCCTGCTCGGCGACCGCCGCCATGGCCACCGCCATCCCTTCGAGGGTCAGGTGGCAGTAGTCGAGGAACAGCCGCCGGCCGGGGAGCGCCTCGCCGGTGTGGCGGGCGAAGAGGGGCCGGAGGTCGACGGTGGCGAGCCCATGGCGGCGGGCGGCCTCGGCGAGGAGCGCGCGCGCCGCGGTCGTCGCCTGTGGCGCCCCGAGGCAGGCGAGGAGGGGGTAGTGGACCGAGTCCACCTCGGCGAGGGCCGCGTCCCGGGCCTCCGGCTCCCGGCCGGCGCCCAACCAGGCGCGGGCGAGGAGGCGGAAGGCCGTGGGCGACGAGGAGCCGTCGAGGCGGTTCATCACCCAGGCGGCCTCCTCGGCGGCGCGCCAGTCTTCCCGGGCGAGGGCGGCGAGGCCCGCGGCGTGGAGGCGATGCCAGCGGGCGACGCCGTCGCCCGGCAGCCAGACGACCGGCTGGGGGCTCTCCCAGTCGGCCAGGTTGACCTCCGGGAGCACCAGGACGAGGGGGACCCGGGCGGCTCCCGCGATCCCGCCGAGGCGGTCGAGGGCCTCGCTCACGCGGCCGGCCAGGGTACGGCGGGCGAGGCCGACGGCACCGGCCGGGCCGGCCTGCGCCAGAGCCGCCGCCAGTCCCCGGCGGCCGGAGGCGGAAGGGAAATAGGGGGAGACCTCGGGGGTCTCGAGGAGGGCGAAGTTGTTGCCGGCGAAGACCACGAAGAGATCCGGCTCGAGCTGGAGGGCGGCCTCCGCGGTGGCGACCAGCGGGCCCAGGGTCTCGTTGGTGCGGGCCAGGTCGATCACTTCCCAGCTCTCCGGCCCCGAGACGGCCCGGAGCTGCTCTTCGAGGGTCCGGGCCGGGGTCGCCTGGGGGGCGTAGAGGTAGCCGGCGGCCGCCGACTCGCCCAACAGGCAGACGCGGCGGGGCAGCGGCCCGCGCCGGGGACGGAGCTCGATCCGGGGAGCGTGATGGTCGCCGAAGGGGAGCGGAGCCGGGCGCTCCCAGACGATTTCGCGGCCCTCGCTCCGCGGCTGCCAGATGGCGATGGGCCGGGGGCCGGGCGCCGTCTTCCGGGCGCTCATACGAAGGTGTAGAGGTTGTCGCCGAGCGGTCCCGCCGCCGCCCCGGCCGCCGGCCGCCCGGGGGAGCCGGCGCGCCAGGCGGCGAGGCGCTCGCGCCAGCCGTCGGGGAGATCCTCCCGGTCGAGGAGCGTGTCCTCGACGACCAGGGTGTCGAGGCCGGCGTCGGCGAAGGTGAAGAGGGCGTCGGCGGGCGTGCAGACGATGGGCTCGCCGCGGACGTTGAACGAGGTGTTGAGGAGCACCGGGCAGCCGGTCCGCCGCTCGAACGCCGCGAGCAGGGCGGCGAAGCGCGGGGCCGTGGCCGGGTCGACGGTCTGGGGACGCGCCGAGCCGTCGACGTGGGTGATCGCAGGAAGCTTCAGGGGAGAGGCGACGGCACAGGTCTCGAGCATGAAGGGCGACGGGTGGTCGAGGACGAAGTGCGCGGCCGCCCGGTGGGCGAGGACGCTGGGTGCGAACGGCCGGAAGCCCTCCCGGCGCTTGATCTCGAGGTTGAGGCGGTCGCGCAGGCCGGGCGGTAACGGGCTCGCCAGGAGGCTCCGGGCGCCGAGGGCCCGCGGGCCGAGCTCCATGGCGCCCTGGAACCAGCCGACCACGCGGCCGGCCGCCAGCCGCTCGGCGGTGGCCGCCAGGAGGTTGCCCTCGTGCCGGCGGAAGTCGCGCGCCGCGAGACCCGCGCCGGCCACCAGGGAGGCGACCGCGTCGGCGCTCCACGCGGGGCCCAGGAAGGCGTGCTCCAGGGGCGCCACCGCGCCCCGGCCTCCGGCCGCCAGCTGGCGATGGGCCAGGGCCGCGGCGCCCAGGGCGGCGCCGGCGTCGCCCGCCGCCGGCGGCACGAACAGGCGCCTGAACGGCCCCTCCCGGGCGAGCCGGCCGTTGGCGACCGAGTTGAGGGCCACGCCGCCCGCCAGGCAGAGGGCATCGCGGCCGGTCCGATCGTGGAGGTAGCGGGCCTTCTCGAGGAGGAGCTCCTCGAGCACCTGCTGGAGGCTCGCGGCGACGTCCCTGTGGCGCGCCTCGATCTCGGCCTCGGGCTCGCGGGGCGGCCCCCCGAGGAGCTCCCAGAGGGCGGGCGCGTCCATCCGCCGGCCGGAGACGAAGTCGAAGTAGGCGAGGTCCAGGGCGTAGCCTCCCCCGGGACCGGCCGCGACCAGCCGCCGGAGCCGCTCGACGTAGCGCGGCCGGCCGTAGGCGGCGAGGCCCATCACCTTGCCCTCGCCGCCGTTGACCCGGAAGCCCAGGTAGGCGGTGAGCGTGGAGTAGAGGAGCCCCAGGGAGTGGGGGAAGCGGACCTCCTCGAAGAGCTCGAGGCCTTCGGAGGTGCCGAGCCCATAGGTGGTGGTGGCCCACTCGCCAACGCCGTCGACGGTGAGGACGGCCGCCTCCGGGAACCCGGAGAAGAAGAAGGCGCTGGCGGCATGGGAGAGGTGGTGGTCGAAGGTCAGGAGCGGCCCGTCCCAACCCAGGCGCTCGCGGATCTCGCGCTCCGGCCGGCCGGGGTCGAGGCGGGCGGGCTCGCCGCCGGCGGGTGGCTCGGCTGCGCCTGCCGAGCGGGCCAGGGCCCAGAGCTGCCGGTCGAGCTTGGCCTCGGGCCGCTCGTAGTACGCGACCGCGTCGAGGTCGCCCGGGCCGAGACCGCCGGCCTCCAGGCAGAAGCAAAACGCCGCCACCGGCAGCCGCGGGTCGTGCTTGACGCGCGTAAACCGCTCCTCCGAGGCGGCGGCCACCAGCCGGCCGTCGACCAGCAGGCAGCAGGTCGACTCGTGGTAGAACGCCGAAATCCCGAGAACGTTCATGAGGGGCAGAGGAGTCTACCCCGGCGGGCGGGCCGGACGGCGCCGCCGGGCGGCGCAGCGCCCCGGGCCCTGCGTTACCCTGAGCCCGGCAGAGCCCGGGGTGGGGAGGGAAGGGGACCGAGGGGATGCGGGGGGGATGCGATGAATCTACCGTTCTGGAGAAGGCAAGCTGGTGGATCGACACCGAGTCGACCGGCGTGGGCGGTGGAGCCAACGTACCCGACGCCCCTGGCGTCGCTGGAGCCTCGTCCGTCTGAGGCGGAGCCCATCCAATGATCGTCGGCGTTCCCAGGGAGACCCACCGTCACGAGCACCGGGCGGGGCTCACGCCGTCCGCCGTCGCCCGGCTCGTCCAGCGCGGCCACGCCGTGGTCGTGGAACGGGGCGCCGGCGCCGACGCCCACTTTTCCGAGGGCGACTACGAGCGCGCCGGCGCCCAGATCGTCTACAGCCGCCAGGAGGCGTACCAGCGCTCCGACCTGGTCTGCCGGGTGGGGACCGTCGCCCGCGAAGAGCTCGACCTCCTGCGCCCGAGCTCCATCCTCGCCTCCTTTCAGCACCTTGCCGTCGCCCCCCGCGCCACCCTCGAGCGCCTCCAGGAGCTCGAGGTCACCGTCCTCGGCTACGAGGTCATCGGCGACGGCCAGGGCGGGCTGCCGGTGCTCGTGCCGGTGAGCGAGATGGCGGGGCAGATGGCGGTGCAGATCGCCGCCGGCCTCCTGCGTAGCGAGTCCGGAGGACGGGGGATCCTCCTGGGCCAGGTGCCCGGCGTGCCGCCGCCCACCGTCCTGATCGTCGGCGCCGGCACGGTGGGCACGGCCGCCGTCCGCCAGGCGGTCGCCGCCGGGGCCCACGTCATCGTGGTCGACGCCGAGCTCCGGCGCCTGCGGCGGATCACCGAGGCGCTCCAAGGGCGGGTGGTCACGGCGGTGGCGGGCATCGACCGCCTGGAGCGCTTCACGGCCATCGCCGACGTGGTGATCGGAGCGGTGCTGGTGCCCGGTGGGCGAACCCCCTTCCTGGTGACCGAGGCGATGGTGCGGGCGATGAAGGCGGGCAGCGTGGTGGTCGACGTGGCGATCGACCAGGGGGGGTGCGTCGAGACCAGCCGGCCGACCACCCTCGGCGACCCGACCTTCGTGGCCCACGGCGTCACGCACTACTGCGTGCCCAACATGACCGCGGACATCCCGCGCACGGCGTCGCGGGCCTTGGCCAACGCGGCCCTGCCCTACCTGGCCGAGGTGGCGGACCGGGGCCTCGACGAGGCGGCGCGCCGGGATCCCGGCCTGGCCCAAGGGATCTACCTCTATCGCGGCGTCCTGGTCCATCCGCAGGTGGGCGAGACCCTGGGCCTGCCCGTTGCGACCGTGGCCGAGCTCCTGGCCGGGGCCGGGCGATGACCTGGCACGGCGACTACCGCGCCAAGCTCCGGAGCGCCGCCGAGGCGGTCTCGGTGATCGCCTCCGGCGACCGGGTCTACTACGGGGGCAACGCCGCGATCCCCCAGGCCCTGGTGCGGGCTCTGGCCGCACGCCGCGACGAGCTCACCGGCGTCCAGCTCAACCACGTGCTCCTCCTGGGCGACGATCCGCTGTCGCTCCCCGGCACCGAGGGGCACTTCCGCCACAACTCCCTCTTCGTCGGACCCGCCGACCGCAAGGCGGTCAACGAGGGGCGCGCCGATTACGTGCCGATCTTCCTGCACCAGATCCCGCGGCTGTTCGACGAGGGGATCGTGCCCCTCGACGTGGCCATGGTCCAGGTGTCGCCGCCCGACGAGCACGGCTTCATGAGCCTGGGGGTGGAGGTGCTGGCGTCGAAGGCGGCCTGCCAGACCGCCCGGCGGGTGATCGCGCAGGTCAACGAGAAGATGCCCCGGGTGCTGGGCGACTCCTTCCTCCACGTCTCCCGGGTCGACGCCCTCGTCGAGGCCACCGAACCGCTCCCCACGCTGGCGCCGGCCGAGGCCACCGAGGTCGACCGGGCGATCGGCCGGCACGTGGTGGGGCTGATCGAGCCGGGAGCGACCGTGCAGATGGGGATCGGCGGCATCCCGGACTCGGTCTACGAGACCCTGGACGGTCCCCTGGAGCTCGGGATCCACACCGAGATGATCTCCGACGGCGCCATGCGGGCGATCGAGCGCGGCGTGGTCACCGGCAACCGCAAGACCCTGCACCAGGGCAAGGCGGTGATCACCTTCGCCCTGGGGAGCGAGGAGCTCTACGACTACGTGGACAACAACCCGTTCATCGAGGCCCACCCGGTGAGCTACGTCAACGACCCGTTCGTGGCTTCGCAGAACGACCGGCTGGTGGCGATCAACTCGGCGCTCGAGGTGGACCTGACCGGACAGGTCTGCTCCGACTCGATCGGCTCCTACATCTACTCCGGCTTCGGCGGCCAGGTGGACTTCATCCGCGGGGCGGCGCGCTCGCGCGGCGGCCGGCCGGTGATCGCCCTGCCCGCGACCGCCCGGGGCGGCGAGCGATCACGGATCGTGCCGTTCTTGAAGGAAGGGGCGGGCGTCGTGACCAGCCGGGCCGACGTCCACTACGTGGTCACCGAGCACGGGGTGGCGAACCTGTTCGGCAAGAACCTCCGGGAGCGGGCCGAGGCCCTGATCGGGATCGCCGAGCCGCGCTTCCAGGCGGACCTCGAGCGCGCGGCCCGGGAGCGGCGGCTGCTGGCCTGAGAGCGGACCCCGCGGCGCGCGAGCCCGCTCAGCGCGAGCGCTGCAGGAAGCCCCGGGTCTCGCGGACGATGACCCCGGAGAGCAGGAGCAGGCCCACCAGGTTGGGTAGCGCCATCAGGCCGTTCATCACGTCGGAGAGGGTCCAGACGAACTCGAGGCTCCTGACGGCGCCGAAGGAGACGGCGAGGATGAACAGGATCCGGTAGGGGCGGATCGCCTTCTCGCCCAGCAGGTACTCGATCGACTTCTCGCCGTAGTAGCTCCAGCCGAGGATGGTGGAGAAGGCGAAGAGCGCCAGGCTCACCGCCACCACCCAGCCGCCCCAGCCGCCCGGCAGCCCCTCGCGGAACGCGAGCTGGGTGAGGGCCGCGCCGTTCTCGCCGGAGGACCAGGCGCCCGAGGCGATGATGGCCAGGCCGGTGAAGGTGCACACGACGATCGTGTCGATGAAGGTCTGGGTCATGGAGACCAGGGCCTGGCGGGCGGGCTCCCGGGTCTGGGCGGCGGCGGCGGCGATGCCCGCCGAGCCGAGACCGGACTCGTTCGAGAAGATCCCCCGGGCGACCCCGAAGCGGAGGGCCTGGGCGAGGGCGGCGCCCGCGAAGCCGCCCGCCGCCGCGGTGCCGGAGAAGGCGCCGGCGAAGATCAGCCGGAAGGCGTCCGGCACGTGTTGCCAGTGGAACAGGATCACCACGCCGGAGCCCAGCATGTAGAGCGCGATCATCGTGGGTACCAGAGCGCTGGTGAAGCGCCCGATCGACTTGATGCCGCCGAGGATCACCGCCGCCGCGGCCAGCGCCATGACCAGGCCGCTCGCCCAGGTGGGCACGCCGAAGGAGGTCCGGAGGGCGTCGGCCACCGAGTTCGACTGCACCATGTCGCCGATGCCGAAGGCGGCGACGGCGGCGAACACGGCGAAGGCGACGCCCAGGAAACGGCCGAGGCCGCGCCAGCGGATGCCTTCGGTCAAGTAGTACATGGGTCCGCCGGTCTGCTCGCCGCGCGCGTCGGTGCTGCGGAACTTGACCGAGAGCAGGGCCTCGGAGTACTTGGTCGCCATCCCCACGAGGCCGGTCATCCACATCCAGAACAGGGCCCCGGGGCCGCCCAGGGCGATGGCGGTGGCGACGCCCACGATGTTGCCGGTGCCGACGGTCGCGGCGAGCGCGGTCATCAGGGCCTGGAAGTGGGAGATGTCGCCCTCGGCGCCGACCTCCTTGCGCACGACCAGGGCGATCCACAGCGAGTACCAGAGCTTGCGGAACTGGATGCCGCGCAGGCGCAGCGTCAGGTACAGGCCGGTGAGGAGCAGGAGCGGGATCAGGAGCCAGGGTCCCCAGATGAAGCCGGAGGCCTGATGGAGGAATCGTTCGAGGGCGTCGATCATGATGGGCGCTCCGGGACGTCGTGAGGTCGCTCGGGGAAACGGCGGCGAGTCTACCAGGAGGGGGCGGCGCGCGCGGCTACCGCAGGAAGCGGGTCCAGGCGGTGTTCATGAGGAGGAGGAGCAGCGAGGCACCGCCGTAGACGACGAGCCCGAGGAAGCGCTGGCTCCGGGAGGGCCAGGGGCGGGAGCGCAGCCGGAGCCAGAGGAGGAGGACGAACGCGAGGTTGACGAGCCAGATCCAGCTCCGAACCGAGAGGCCGTGGCCGGCGGCCGAGGTGAAGGCCTGGTTGAGGGCGATGACGAGGGCGGGGCGGTGGTGGAGGAGCGCGCCGACGAGGCTTCGCAGGTAGAGGAGGAGGAGGACCTGGAGCCCGACCCAGAGGAGGACGGCGACGACGACCGGAGGCGCGAGCCGCCGCGGGGCCACCCACCTGGATCGCGAGAGGTCCATGGAGCCCCTCCATTGTAAGACTCGCACAGGGCGACCCCGGATGAAGCGGCCGAGCTCTACCTCGGCCGGGGCGGGCGGGTGTCCGGGATCAGCTCCCGTCGCGGCCGGGGCGAGCGCCCGTCCGGGATGAGCTCTTGTCGCGGCCGATCTCCCCGCACCGGCTTTCGCCGTCCGCGTGCCCTGCCCGGGTATCATTCCGCCCGTGCCCCTCGCCATCGTCGCCACCTGCGCCCTCGGGCTCGAAGAGATCCTCGAAGGCGAGCTCGTGGCGCTCGGCGCCTCCGGCGTCGAGCGGCGGCAGTCCGCCGTCACCTTCACCGGAACCTGGGAGGACGTCTACCGCGCCAACTGGCGCCTGCGCACGGCGAACCGCGTGCTGGTGGAGCTCGGCACCTGGCACGGCGCCGAGGGCGAGGGCCTGGCCGCGGGGGCCGGCGAGCTGGTCGGCGGTTCGCGCTCCTGGGACGGCCTCACGGCGAAGGCCCTCTTCGACCCGGGCCGCAGCTTCTCCGTCCACGCCACCTCGAGCCGCTCGCGCCAGCGCGACACCCGCTGGGTGGCGCTCAAGGTCAAGGACGGCATCGTCGACGCCCAGCGCCGGCGCTTCGGCCGCCGCGGCCCGGTGGAACGCGGCGAGCCGGACCAGCAGCTCCGGGTGCGGCTGCTCCACGACCGGGCGACCCTGCTGCTCGACACCTCGGGCGAGTCCCTCGATCGCCGGGGCTACCGGGTGGTGCCTGGCTCGGCGCCGGTCCGCGAGCAGCTCGCGGCGGCCTGTGTGCTCGCCTCGGGCTGGGACGGCCGGGGGCCGGTGGTCGATCCCATGTGCGGCTCGGGCACGCTGCTGGCGGAGGCGGCGTTTTTCGCCCTCGGCCTCGCCCCCGGGGCATTGCGGGCCGGCTGGGCCTTCGAGCGGCTGCCGCAGTTCGACGCCGGCGTCTGGCAGCGGATCCGGCACGAGCCGATCCCGAGCCCCGGCTCGGCGGTTCACCTCTACGGTGTCGATTTCGCGCCGGCGGCGGTGCGGGCGGCGGAGGAGAACCTGACGCGCGCCGGCCTGGCCGGGACCGCGACCCTCCAGGTGGGCGACGCCTACGCCTTCGAGCCGCCGCCCGGCCCCGGCCTGGTGGTGGTGAACCCGCCGCACGGCATCCGCCTCGACGGCGGGGAGGCGGGCGAGGACCCCTGGCCGCGCCTGGGCGACCTGCTCAAGCAGCGCTACCGGGGCTGGCGGGCGGCGATCCTGGCGGGAGGCGAAGGCCTGGGCAAGACGTTGGGCCTCCGGCCCCGGCGGCGGATCCCGGTCAAGAACGGCCCGCTGGAGGCGCGGATCCTGGTGCTGGATCTGTACTGAGCGGGGGCCGGGAGGGGGTTGAGCCGTTCGGTGCCCCGGAGGCGGCCGGGGATCACTGAGGCGCGTGAAGCGGCCGACCTCTGCGCGCCGTTCTGAGCGAGCGAAGCGAGTCGAATGGGTCGGCCGGCCCGGCTCTGCGACAGGCGACGGACGGTGGGGCCTCGGTGGGTGGTTGGACCGCAGGCGGAGTCACACGCCCGCGGGTCGGGTGGCTTTCTCGGCGGCAGACTGCGCCGGCGAGAAACCACCGCGCCCCACGGGCTGCCACCTCGGCGGTTGGGATCGAGGGCTCCGCCGCGAGGTGCGAGGGGCACCGCGACATCGGACCGTTCGGTGCCCCTCCGGGTTGGAGGTGCTCGGCAGAGGCCAGGTGGCCGTTACCTCACGTTGATTGCAAGAGGCTCCGCCTCCCGGCGCCGGCGATCCCGCTCGAGCGCCATCGCTTCGAGAGCTGCCTTCACTCCGAAAGGCCAGATCGAGTTCCCCTCCTCCAGGATGAGTGCGCGTACCTGACGAAGTCCATGGCGCTGCGGCGGATGAAGGCATCGTCGTCGGCGAGTCGTTGTCGGACGGCGTCGCGGAAGGGAGGCCCTCCCGGTCCTGGGCCGCGCCCTCGCCCGGCGAATTGAGGCGGCCTTGTCCTGAATTGCCTGGGCCGGCAGCCCGCGGCCGGGACCGGGGGACCTCCTCCGCGGGCTGCCGGCCGGTTCCGGCTCTAGATGTCTGATCAGGCCAGAATCGTGACGAACGAGCCGAGTTCCTCGAGAAACAGACCGAGAGGGTGGGGGCGTCCCCTTCCCCCCCCGTGGGGTGGGAAGGGGATCGAGGGGTTGCGGGGGGCATCCGGTCAACCGTCCCCTTCCCCCCCGTGGGGCGGGAAGGTGATCGAGGGGATGCGGGGGGCATCCAATGAATCTGGCGTTCTGGAGTCGCCGTTCCGAGGAGCGCAGCCGTGATCGCTCGGCGTGGGCGGTGGACCAGCGGCCCGTGGCGTCGGAGACGCTTCAGGCGCCTCGTCGGTTTGAGGCGGAGCTTCGCTAGAATCGGCGCGTCACCATGAGCATTCGAATCCAGCTACCGCCGGCGTGGGTCGACTATCTCACCCACCAGCCCGAATCGGGGATGGGGTATCAGCGGGTCAACGTCGTGCTCGATGACGGCACCGCTCTCGAGGATTGCGTGGCCTTCAACGCTGAGGAGGTCGAGCTCCCCGAGGCCTACGCCGGAAGAAGGATCAAGGAGGTGTTGATCGTCGACCCAGCCCGGTTCGGCCTCCCGCCGGCGCGATAGGAGCCGGCCGACACAGGACGCGCTCTCCGTCCCCAACTACTACGCCAGCTCCGCGCGCGACACGTTCGAGGAGGGGATGGTCCCCAGCATCGAGCGCTTGATCGCCGCCGGCAGCGGCGCCGTGGTCCTCGAGCCCGACGGCTGTACCGTCCGCACTCGCGACTGCTCCCCGGCCGCGCACTACGAGCACAACCTCGTCGTCACCCGCGGTCGGCCGATCCTCCTGACGGCAGCGTAGCCAAGCGAACTCGACGGGCACTCCGGCTCCGGGCTCACTCGCCGGACGGCTTGTCCTTGCCCCACTTGAGGCCCAGGTTCGCCGAGAGCTCGTGGTTGATCTCGCCGAGGTACTCGGGCTTGTTGGCGTAGGCAAACGAGAGGGAGTAGGTGCTGTTGTCCGAGGCCTTCTGGCTCAATGTGGCGGTCGCCGTGAAGCGGCTCTGCTTCATGGGGTCACCGCTCGCGTCGTCGTACTTGGCTTCGAGATCGAACCGGGCCGAGTCCTCGAGCCCGACCTGGGTCCCTTCGAAGGCGCCCAGGAGGTTCGGCAGCTTGAAGTTTCCCAGATACCGGCCGTAGGTCAGGGAACCGGCCCAGGCCTGGCTGCGGTCGAGGTCGAAGGTGAAGTCCTCTTCAGGTAAGTCGAAGTGGAACGGATCAGATCGTGTGTACTCGAGCGAGACCGCCAGCCGGTTGCCGTTGTCCGCCAGCTTCTTCTTGCCACCCTGCCGGGCTTTGAGGTAGGCCTGGAGGCACGCGAACGATGCACCGTCGTCGGGGCAGCTTGAGGAGTGGTTCCTGGCCCAGGTTTTCTGGTCGTTTAGATTCCCGAACAAGCCGATCTCATAGGAGATCTTCCCGATCCACTCCTTGGGACCTGTCAGGTTCCGCCTCTCGTGGTACGCGCCTTCGAGAATGAGCTGCGGCTGGTTGGCGACTAGGTCGTCCACCCGCTCCATCGAGCTGTCGAGAGCGGCGAGGGATGCCTTGAAGGCCTGGGCCTGTTGGACGAGATCCTTTTCGAGCTGGTCGACGATCTCGGGTCCCCGGTTGCCGAAGCGGGTGCTGATGTCGCGGATGGGAACTTCGGTAAGCGATGGGCCGGACTCTCCCGCGACCTTGGTCCACTCCTCCTCGACGGGCCTCAGGCTCCGGCGCTGCCAGGTGTCGAAGGGGTTCTCCTCGAAGGACTCCGCTATTGCACCTTCGTACCATCTCGCGATGAGCTTGGAATAGTCCGTCGGATCGCGGCCGATCCAGCGCCTCTCCGTTGAGTCGAAGCCCCATTCCGGAGCCAGGCGGATCCTGAGATCCGTCTTGTCGAAGTCTCCGATCTGGTCCTTCAATTCTGCCTTCGCTTCCGAGCTGAGCGACCCGGTGAGCGCCTTGACGAGAGGTTCGAAGAGG
The DNA here is from genome assembly GCA_963741925.1 of uncultured Acidobacteriota bacterium. Taxonomy (GTDB): domain Bacteria; phylum Acidobacteriota; class Thermoanaerobaculia; order Multivoradales; family DATKCC01; genus CAVUBL01. Next base: position 2,922,249 of record CAVUJU010000005.1, on the reverse strand, counting down.
TCCTTGTCGCCGAACACGGTGGCGCCGAGATCGAGGCGCCAGTGACCGCCGAGCGCGAAGACCTTGTCGAGGTTGAGGTTACCCTCCGTGCTCGTCAAGCCGTCGAAACCGAGAGCTCCGAACAGAGACGGCAGGAGGTTGAGAATCGAGGTGGTGGACGTGGGATCCGTGGCAGCGCTCGACTTCTTCTGGACCTCCTCCATCGTAGCTGTTTGGACACGCTTCACCGCGGCTTCTTGCGTCGTGGAGGCCAGCTTCTGCCAGCAATCGTAGAGTGTCTTGCCGGGATCGCACGGCGTCTGATCTCCTTGCGCGAGCGCCGCGGAGCTCGCGGAGACCGCGAGCAAGAGAATCCCCGCCCGTCTGACGGTTCTGACCAGGACTTCGCGTCGCATCGTCATCTTCTTCAATCAGACTTCACGTCGCCCGGACCTTGATCACGAAGTGGTGAGCCTGGGTCGGATCACCGCTCTTGCCCGTCATCGAGCACCGGTAGGGCGTGCGGTTGTGGAAGACCGGGTCGCCCTCCGGATCGAGGCCCTTGATGATCCTCAGGTTGACGAGCACGGTGACCGGCTGCTGCGAGAGGAAGCGGGTCAGGAGGGTGATGGTGTAGAGGAAGCCCCGCTGCGCGGTGAAGCTGTAGCACTTCGAAGGATTGCCCGGCGGGCGGCAGAGGACGTCGTGGGCCACCGTGCTCGAGCCCGTGTCGCTGCCCACGAGAGCCTCGGTCAGGAAGGCGTTGCAGCTCGGACCCTCCATCCAGAGCTCGACTCTGGAGTTGGGTTGAACGTGGCGGAACTCTTGGGGTGCTCCACAGGGTGGTGTGGTGTCGGCCATCTTGCTCGGCTCCTTTCGAAGACTGACTCCCATTCAAGCTCAAGAGACGGACCAGCCCTCGAGAGCTCTCGAACCAGCTGTGCGGAGGGAGGCGAGCCGAGGCTCAGGCCCTCAGGCTTCAGGGGTACGTCTTCTGCAGATACTCGATCACGGCCTTGCGGACGTCGCCGCCGGAGCCGATCACTTTCACGTCCGGGTTGTCGGGGGTCAGGTAGCCGAGGCCGGACTCTTTGCCGGAGAGGAGGTAATCGTTGAGCGCCACCCGGTAGGTGCCCCCAGGGTCGAGGGGTCGGCCGCCGAGCTGCCAGCCGCCGCCGGACGCGGGCGTGATGCCGGCGGTCTGGAGGTATCCGCCCTCGCCGCGGTTCGCCCGCCCCTGGTCGAGGACCTTGGCGAGGAGGGCGCCGGTCAGGTCGGCCTCGACCACGTCGCCGCCGAAGGGGAGGATCCGGATCACGTCGTACTGGGTGAGCGCTCCGGGCGGGAGCACGTCGTCGATCCGGATCGAGCCGGAGTTGTAGACGGCGGCTTCAGCGTCGGGGGCGGCGGCGAGCATCGCCTGGGCCACGAGGTCGGTGAGCGCCGTCGACCCGTTCCGGACGCTCGCCTCCCGCCCGTCGAGGGCGATGGGCACGTGGGCCACCACCTCCTCCGGCTCGAAGCCGCTCGCCCGGAAGCCGGCGTAGGCGAGGTCCACCCAGTGCCGGACCACGGCGTCGACCTTCGGGTCGGCGGGGATGGCATCCGTGATCACCCGGAGCTCGGGGTCGATCGTCAGCTCGCCGGTCGCCGTGTCGTAGGCCAGGTGGTGGACGTAGACCGAGCGCACGTTGGCGTCCGCCTTGAAGACCGGGGTGAAGCGGGGGCCCCGCCAGCGCTGGTAGTTCTCGTGCTCGTGGCCGCCCAGGACCAGGTCGATCTCCGGGATCTCCTCGATCGCCCGGACGTCCTGGTCGATCGCGAGGTGGGTGAGGGCGACGAGCACGTCGACCTTCGGCGCTTCGCCGTCCTTGAGCTCCTTCGCCTGGCGCGCGAGCGACTCGATCGGGTCGGAGATCCGCGCGTAGGCGGGCTCTCCGAACTGGAGGGTGGCGCCGATCAGGCCGATCCGGACCTGCGGCTCGCCCTCCTTGCCGACGGTGAGGACCTCGTAGGGCGCGACCCCCGGGATCGGCTCGCCCGAGGGCAGGGTGACGTTGCCCGAGACCCAGCCGAACCGGGACTCGGCGAGGCGGTCGTAGAACGCCCTCTCGGGGACGTCGAACTCGTGGTTGCCGAAGGTCGCGTAGTCGATCCCCACGGCGTTCAAGACCGCCACCATCTGCCGGCCGTTCAGGCGCTCGCCGTCGACCTTGGCGGTGCCCATCGCCGACGGGCTGAAGAGGTCTCCCGCGAGCAGGGCGAAGGTGCCGCCGGGGTTCTCGGCGCGCAAGCCGTCGAGGACGGTCGCCACGCGAGCGAGGCCGCCGCTCTTGCCGCCCCCGACCGGCGTGATCTCGTAGACGTCGTTGATCTGGAGGAGGGTGACGTGGACGAGGGTCGAGGCCGGTGCCGCCGCCGGCGGGGGAGCCGAGACGGCGGCCGGCGCCGGGGTCGCGGGCGCCGCCGTGGCGCCGGAGCAGCCGGCGAGGCCCAGCAGGAGGAAGACGATCCCGAGGCCGGTCACGGCACCCGGGGCAGGGCGGCGGAGTGGGCGCATTGTGGACTCTCCCGGCCGGCGGCGCTGCGACTCGCCGCGGCCTGCGGTCGGTGATCGATTGCGCGGAGCCTCTGCGGAGTCTACTCGACGTGCAGGCCGTGCTCCTCCAGCCACTCCCGGTTGAGCTTCGAGAGGTAGCGCTCGCCGGAGTCGGGGAAGAGGGTCACCACCAGGGACTCCTCCGGGAAGCTCCCGCGCCACCTGCCGCGCCGCCACCGCCGCGGCGGCGCCCGAGCTGCCGCTGAAGATGCCCTCGGTGTGGGTGAGCTCGAAGACCGCGCGGTAGGCCGACTCGTCGTCGACGGTGATCACCTCGTCGATCCAGTCCCACCACACGGTCTCGGGCATGAAGTCCTCGCCGATCCCGTCGATCAGATACTGGTGGATCTGGTCCTTGGGCGGCAGCTCGCCGTGCTCGTGGTAGTAGGCGTAGACGCTCCCCACGGTGTCCACGCCGACCACGCGGACGTCGGGGTTCTGCTCCTTGAGGAATCGCGCGACCCCGCTGATCGTGCCGCCGGTCCCGATACCGCACACCCAGTGGGTGATCCGGCCGTCGGTCTGGCGCCAGATCTCGGGGCCGGTCGTTCGGTAGTGCGCCCGCGGGTTGGCCTGGTTGTGGTACTGATACGGCAAGAAGGCGCCCTGCTCGTCGCGGATCCGCTCGGCCACCTTGTAGTAGGAGCGCGGGTCGTCGGCCGGGACGTGGGTGGGGCAGACGATGACCTCGCAGCCGTACGCCTCGAGGAGGGCCACCTTCTCCTCGGGGATCTTGTCGGCGGCGGTGCAGATCATCCGGTACCCTTTGAGGATCGCCGCCATGGCCAGGCCGACGCCGGTGTTGCCGGAGGTCGGCTCGACGATCGTCCCGCCCGGCTCGAGCAGGCCTTCGCTCTCGGCCTCTTCGATCATGGCGATGCCGATCCGGTCCTTGACGCTCTGGCCCGGGTTGAAGCACTCGAGCTTGGCGGCGAGCGTCGCCCCCCGGGGGCTGAACCGCGCGAGCTCGACCAGCGGCGTGTTCCCGAGGGTGGCGAGGACGTGCTCGTAGATCTCCATTCCATCTCCCATGTCGCCTTGGAATCTCCCTTCCGGAGCGCGGTCCCGAAGCGCGGGCTGCGGCGGGCCGGCCCAAACGAGGTTCGTTAGTGTAGTGCACCCGGCGCGGCCCGGCCGTGCCTCCTGGAGAGTGGCGACGTGAGCGACGAGATTCGCGACGAACCGATGATCGACCTGCCCCTCGGGCTCGGGGAGGAGCGACCGGAAGAGCCCTCGGCCCCACCCGGCCTCGAGGGTCGGACTGGAGACGGCCCAGGGGGCGGGCCGACGGGCGGGCCCCCGGGCAGGGACCGCCGTGGACGCCGGATGGCCCTGGGCCTGCTCGGCGCCCTCGCCCTCCTGGTGCTCCTCGCCCTGGCAGTGCTCGTCGGCTACCTCCTGCCCCGGCCCGGGCCGCCGGTCCTCCGGGTGGAGCCCGCCCTCGCCGACTTCGGGCCGGTCCGGGTCGGGGAGACGGGTGAGGTGCGCGAGGTGACCTTGACCAGCGCCGGCGACCGGCCGGTCGAGATCCGCGACCTCTCCCTCGCCGGTCCCGCGGCCGACGAGTTCCGGATCGCCGGCGACGCCTGTAGCGGCGTCTCCCTGGAAAGCCACGAGTCGTGCGTCGTCGCGCTGCGCTTCGCGCCGGCGGACGACACGCCTCGCCGGGCGACCCTGGAGATCCCCAGCGACGCCAGCAACGGGCCTCTCTCGGTGCCGCTCACCGGGTCCGGCGTGGCGCCCAGGCCGGTGGTCGACCGCCGCCGCGTGGGGTTCCCGCCGCAGGCGACCGGCACCCGGAGCGAGGCGGAGGTGGTGGTCCTGAGCAACCGCGGGAGCGCCTCGTACCGGGTGCCCGGGGTGTCGCTCGCGGGGGCGGACGCCGCCGACTTCGCCGTCGTCGCCGACCGCTGCACCGGCGCGGTCCTCGATCCGGGGGGCGAGTGCACGGTGGGCGTCGCGTACGCGCCCGCGGCAGCCGGCGCGGGCCGGGCCGTGCTGCGCTTCGCCGCCCGGGGGGCGAGGGGGGACGAGGGCGGCGGAGGGGCCGCGGTGCCGTCGGTCGATCTCTCCGGCCTCGGGCTCGGTGCCGGAGTGGAGGGCGCCGCGGCGGCCGCCGGCGCGGGCGGTGTGCCCGAAGCCGAGGGTCCACCGCCGGCGGCGCCGGCCCGCCTCGTCGTCGAGCCGGCCACGCTCGACCTGGGCGACGTGCGGTTGCGCACCGAGGCGTCGAGCCGCCCGCTGGTGGTGCACAACACGGGCGGCGCGCCGGCACCGATCGAGGGCGTGGCGATCACGGGCGCCGATCCGGCGGCCTTCGTCGTCTCCGGCGACCGGTGCACCGGCAACGCCCTCGGTCCCGACGAGCGCTGCACGGTGGCGGTGGCCTTCCGGCCGAGCCGGGAAGGTCGGCAGCGGGGAGAGCTGCACGTGCGCTCGGGAGCGGTCTCCGAGGCGCCGTCGGTCGCCCTGAGCGGCACCGGAACCTCCCCGCACCTCGCCTTCGAGCCCGACCAGGTCGCCTTCGGACAGGTGCAGGTGAGCGCCCGCGCGGCGCGCCGTCTCACCCTCACCAGCGCCGGGCGGGCGCCTCTCGAGATCCGCGGCCTGGCGATCTCGGGGCCGGCAGCCGAGGACTTCCGGGTCGCCGACGACCCCTGCTCGAAGAGCCTCTCCCTGGCCCCCCAGGACCACTGCACCCTGACCCTGGAGCTGGCGCCGACCGAGGAGGGGGAGCGCCGAGCGACCCTGATCGTCCGCCACGACGGCTCCGGCTCGCCGGCGGAGGTGCCCCTCTCGGGCACGGCCCTGCCGGCGCCGGCCCCGGCGATCGCGCACCGTCCGGCGGCGGTCGACTTCGGAGGGCAGCGGGTGGGGGAGCGGAGCGCGATCGAGACCGTCGAGGTCTCGAACCCGGGAACCGCCCGGCTGGTCCTCCAGGGTATGGCGCTCGCCGGCCCGGACGCCGCGGACTTTCGGATCGTCCCGGGGTCGTGCGAAGGCGCTCCGTTCCTGGTGCCGGGGAGCACCTGTACGGTGGGGATCCGGTTCGTCCCGTCCGCCCCGGGTGCGCATCGCGCCCGCCTGGTGATCCGCCACAACGCCGAGGGGGGGAGCGAGCAGGTCGAGCTCACGGGGACCGGGACCCCCGGTCACGGAGAGCGGTAGGGAGGGGGCCCGGCCGCTCCCCGGGAACCTCCGGTAGGGGGTGTGTCTCTCAAGGGGCGACGAGGGGTCGGGTCCGCCCGTCTCCGAGTCCCCGAAGAACCAGCGAGGAGGACCCGACGTGACCCGGAGGACCCCGACGATCCCGATGGCGGTGCTCGCGGCCTGGCTGCTCCAGGGCGCGGCCACCGGCGCTTCCCTCCGCGCCCTGACCCCGGATCAGGCTCCGGATCACACTCCGGCGCCGGCCGGGAATTCGCCCCGGTCCGAGCCCCAGCCCGGAGCCCCGGAGGCGCCCCTCCTCACCCTCGAGGAGGCGGTGCGCCAAGCGATCGCGGACAACCCGGGCCTGGCGGCCCAAGGCGCGGCCGCCCGGGCCGCCGAGGCGGGTCGCCAGGAGAGCCGGGGCGCCCGCTGGCCGCGCCTCGAGGTGACCACCGACGCCGCCCGGACCACCAACCCGGTGATGGTGTTCGGCGGGCTCCTCAGCCAGGAGCGCTTCAGCGAGCAGAACTTCGACGTCGGCTTCCTCAACGAGCCCGATCCCCTGACCGACTATCGGGCGCGGATCGCGGTCTCCCAGCCGCTCTGGGCCGGCGGCCGGATCTCCGCCGGGATCCACGGGGCCGACCGGCAGGCCGAGGCGGCCGACCTCGGCCGTGAGCGCGCGCGCCATGAGCTCGTCTACCGGGTCACCGACCGCTACACCGGGGCGGTGGTCGCCGGCCAGGCCGTCGGCGTGCGCCGGGCGGCCCTCGATACGGCCGAGAAGAGCGTCGCCCTGACCCGCGATCTCTTCGACACCGGCCTGGTGGTGGAGTCCGACTTGCTCCAGGCCCGGGTGCGGGAGACCGAGGCCCGCGCCGCCCTGGCGGACGCGGAGAAGGACGCCGCCGTCGCCCGCGCGGCCCTGAACCTCGAGCTGGGGCGCGACCTCGACACCCCCATGACCCTGCCGAGCGCCCTGGACGTCCCGGAGACGACGCCCGGCGAGCTCCCGGCGCTGGTCGCCGAGGCGAGGGACCGGCGCCCGGACCTCGCCGCCGCCCGCGCCCAGGTGGCCGCGGCCCGCGCCGGCTTCGAAGGAGCCCGCGCCGGCCGCCTCCCGGAGGTGGGCTGGAGCGGCGCCTACGAGGCCCACGCCGAGTCGCCCTTCGACCATCCGGGGACCAACTGGTCGCTGGGGATCGGCCTGCGTTGGACCGGGTTCGACGGCTTCGCGACCCAGGCGCGGGTGGCGCGGGCCCGCGCCGAGCTCGAGCGCGCGGAGCGCATGACCGAGCAGGCCGAGCGCGGCGTCGCCCTCGAGGTGGAGTCCGCCGAACGCGGCCTCGCGGCCGCGCGCCTGCGCTGGCAGCAGGCCCGCGAAGCGGTGACGCTGGCCGAGAGGAGCGTCGCCATCGTCCGCGATCGCTACCAGGAGGGGCTGACCACGGTGGTCGAGCTTCTCGGCACCGAGGCGCTGGTTTCGGGCTCCCGGACCCGGGAGCTCGCGGCGCGGCGCGACCTGGCCCTGGCTTACACCGAGCTCGACCTGGCGGTGGGGCGGTTGTGACGCCCGGACCCCGACGCCCCGATCGCAAGCTTAGGGAGACCGACCCATGGAACGACCCACCCCACCTGTCGCGCGGAGGCACCCGGCCGCGGTGCCCCTCCTCCTGCTCGCCATTCTCTCCCTGCCGCTCGCCTCCGGCCTCGCCGGCTGCGGCACGGCGGAGCCTCCGCCGGCCGCGGGCCCGCAGGCGGCCGCGGTCGCCGTCGCGACCCGGGTCGCCGCCTACCGCCGGGTCGCCGAGCCGGTCCGGGTCACGGCCGCGATCGAGCCCTCCCGCCGCGTGATGCCGGGGAGCAAGATCCTGGGGCGGGTCGACGCCGTGCCGGTCTCCGAGGGCCAGCGGGTCGAGGCCGGCCAGCTCCTGGCCCGGCTCGAGAGCCGCGATCTCGAGGCCGCCGTCGACCAGACCCGAGCGGCGGTGGCCTCCGCCCAGGCGCAGCTCGTGAACGCCCGCGCCCAGCACGAACGCATGGTGGAGCTCCAGGGCCGGGGCTCGGCGACCACCAAGAACCTGGAGGACGCCACCGCAGGTTTCCAGATGGCCGAGGCGGGGGTGGACCAGGCGCGGGCCAACCTGGCGGCGGCGCGGGTGAACCTGAGCTACGCCCGGGTCGTGAGCCCCCTCGACGGCTGGCTGGTCGCCAAGCAGATCGAAGAGGGCGACATGGTGTCGCCGGGCCGGCCCCTGTTCACGGTCGAGGACCTCGACCCGGTCAAGGTGGTGGCCGAGGTGCCGGAGACGGAGATCTCGGGCCTGGCGCCCGGGGACCCGGCGGTGGTGGAGGTCACGGCGGTCGGCTTCCGGCAGGCGGGCGAGATCTCGCGGATCGTGCCGGCCGGAGACGCCAGGAGCCGCACCTTCCGCTGCGAGATCGTGCTGGCCAACCCGCAGGGCGTGCTCAAGTCGGGCATGTTCGCGCGCGTCGCCTTCCAGCCCGCCTCCGCGACGAGCGCCCGGGAGGCCCTCCTGGTGCCGGCGGGCGCCATCGTGCGCCGCGGCCAGCTCGAAGGGCTCTACGTCGTCGAGGACGCCCACGCTCGCCTGCGCTGGGTGCGCACCGGCGCGCGCGGTGACGGCGAGGTCGAGGTGCTCTCGGGTCTCTCGCCGGGCGATCGCTACGTGGTCGAGCCGCCGGCCGGCCTGGCGGACGGCGTGGCGGTCGAGGAGCGCTCCGGCGCCGCGGGCTCCGGTGGCGGCGAGGGAGGCCGGTCATGAGCCGTGGTCTCGGCCCGGCCGGCCGGCTCGGGCGATTCTCGATCCAGTCGAAGCTGACGCCGCTGGTGGTCGTGGCCGCTCTCGCCCTCGGCGCGTTCGCGGTCCACCTGACGCCGCGCGAGGAGGAGCCGCAGATCGTCGTCCCGATCGTCGACCTCTTCGTGCCCATGCCCGGCTCCACCCCGGAGGAGGTGGAGAACCGGGTGACCGTGCCCCTCGAGAAGCGGATGTGGGAGATCCCCGGGGTCGAGTACGTCTACTCGACCTCGCGCCCGAACGGCGCCCTGGTGACCGTGCGTTTCCTGGTCGGCGACGACCTCCAGGAGAGCCTGGTCAAGGTCTACGAGAAGGTCGCCTCGAGCCTCGACCAGGTGCCGGCGGGGGCGGGCTTCCCGCTCATCAAGCTGCGCACCATCGACGACGTGCCGGTGCTCTCGCTGACCCTGTGGAGCGAGCGCTACGACGCCTACCAGCTGCGCCAGATCGCGGCCGAGCTCCGGCGCGAGGTCGACAAGCTCGCCAACGTTTCGAAGACCACCCTCCTGGGCGGCCAGCCGCGCGCCGTGCGGGTGCGCCTGGACGCCCAGCGGCTGGCCGGTTACGGCCTCGACCCGGTGGCCGTCGCCCAGGCGATCGGGGCCCAGAACGCGGCTTCGCCGGCCGGGAGCTTCGAGCGCCGCGACCGGGAGGTGCTGGTGGAGACCGGCGCCTTCCTCACCTCGCCCGAGGAGGTCGGAGCCCTGGTGGTGGGGGCCTCCGACGGCAAGCCGGTCCATCTCTCGGATGTGGCCGACGTCGCCGACGGCCCGGCCGAGGCCGCGAGCTACGTCGAGCTGATGGCCGGGCCGGCGGCGGCGGAGCGGGGCATCCGGACGCCGGCGGGCGCCGGCGGCGCCCTGAGCGCGGTCACCCTCTCGGTCGCCAAGCGCAAGGGGGCCGACGCCCGCCACGTGGTCCAGGAGGTCCAGAGGTCCCTGGCCGACCTCCGGGGGCGGCTCGTCCCGCCCGACGTCCACGTGACCGTCACCCGGGACTATGGCGCGACCGCCACCGACAAGGCCGACGAGCTTCTCCTCCACCTGTTCGTCGCCATCGTCTCGGTGACCGTCTTCATCGGCCTCGCCCTGGGCTGGCGGGGCGCCGTGGTGGTCTTCATCTCGGTGCCGGTCACCTTCGCCCTGACGCTCTTCGTCTACTACAGCTTCGGCTACACCCTGAACCGGGTCACCCTCTTCGCCCTGGTGTTCATCACCGGCATCGTGGTCGACGACTCGATCATCGTGGTGGAGAACATCGTCCGGCATCTGAAGGAGAAGCGCCTGCCGCCGGTCCAGGCGGCGATCGAGGCGGTCGACGAGGTGGGCAACCCGACCATCCTGGCCACCCTGACGGTGATCGCGGCGGTCCTGCCCATGGCTTTCGTGCGCGGCCTGATGGGGCCCTACATGCGACCCATGCCGATCGGGGCGTCGCTCGCCATGATCTTCTCCCTCGGGGTCGCCCTGGCCACCGCCCCCTGGTTCGCCTTCCGCCTGCTGCGCCGGAGCGGCGAGGGCGAGCCGGCCGCGGGCGGGGTCGAGGACACCCGCACTTACCGCGCCTACCGCGCGGTCCTCTCGCCGCTCCTCGACAGTCCCGTCAAGCGCTGGGGGTTCCTGGGGGCGGTGCTGGCGCTGCTGCTGGTGGCGGTGGCCTTCTTCCCCATGCGCTGGGTGACCGTGAAGATGCTGCCCTTCGACAACAAGAGCGAGATCCAGGTGCTCGTGGACATGCCCGAGGGCACCCCCCTCGAGGAGACCCACGCGACGATCCGGGATCTCGCCGGCTACCTGCGGACGGTACCCGAGGTCACCGATCTCGAGCTCTACGCCGGCACCCACGCCCCGATCAACTTCAACGGCCTGGTGCGCTATTACGACCTGCGCCAGGGCCCGACGGTGGGCGACGTCCAGGTGAACCTGCGGGCCAAGGGCGAGCGGAGCGCCCAGAGCCACGAGATCGCGGGGCGCATCCGGCCGCCGCTCGAGGAGATCGCCGAGCGCCACGACGCGGCCCTGAAAGTGGTCGAGGTGCCCCCCGGCCCGCCGGTGCTCTCGACCCTGGTGGCGGAGGTCTACGGGCCGACGCCCGCGGCGCGCCGCGCCCTCGCCCAGCGGATCAAGACCCTCTTCGAGAAGACCCGCGGCGTGGTCGACGTCGACTGGATGGTCGAGGCCCCGCAGCCCAAGATGACGGTGCGGGTGGACCGGGAGAAGGCGGCCCTCCTCGGCGTGCCGGCGGCGCGGGTGGTCGAGACCCTGGGCTACGTCTACGGCAATCGGTCGGCGGGACTGCTCCACGCCCCCGAGGCCGCCGAGCCGGTGCCCATCGTCCTCGAGCTGCCGCGCGCCCAGCGCTCGCGGCTCGACTCGCTCCTCGCCCTGCGCGTGACCTCGCTGAGCGGCGCCTCGATCCCCCTCGGGGAGCTGGTGCGGGTGGAGGAGACCACGCAGCCCGCCTCGCGCTACCGGAAGAACCTCCGGCCGGTGGTCTACGTCACCGGCGAGGTCGCCGGGGCGATCGAGAGCCCGGTCTACGCGATCCTCGACCTCGCCGACCGGGTCGCGGAGCTCGACCCGGCGGCCGCCACCGGCGGCGCCGTGCCCGCGGGGGCTCCGCCGATCCTCCAGCTCTACACCGCCCAGCCCCTCTCCGAGGAGCGCCCGGCGCTCAAGTGGGACGGCGAGTGGCACATCACCTACGAGGTCTTCCGCGACCTGGGGTCGGCGTTCGCGGTGGTGCTGGTGCTGATCTACGTCCTCCTGATCGGGTGGTTCGGCTCGTTCAAGACCCCGCTCGTGATGATGATCGCGATCCCGCTCTCGCTGGTGGGGATCGTCCCCGGCCACCTGTTGCTGGGGGCCTTCTTCACCGCCACGTCGATGATCGGGTTCATCGCCCTGGCCGGGATCATGGTGCGCAACTCGGTGCTGCTGATCGACTTCGTGGAGCTCGCCCTGTCGCGGGGGCGGGGTCTCGAGGAGGCGCTCCTCGAGGCCGGGGCGGTGCGGCTGCGGCCGATCCTCTTGACCGCCGGCACGGTGTTCGTCGGCGCCTTCGTGATCCTCTTCGACCCGATCTTCCAGGGCCTCGCCATCTCGCTGATCTTCGGCACCTTCGCCTCGACGGTGCTGACCCTGGTGGTGGTGCCCCTTGCCTATTACCTGATGGAGCGCAAGCGGGGGCCGGACGCCGGCGCCCGGGAGGAGGAGGCGCCGACCGAACCTCATCTCGAGGAAGAGAGGCTCCAGCACCATGCGTGACCAACAGATGCTCATGATCCTCTGCGCCGAGGAGCGGGTGGAGGAGCTCGTCGCCTTGCTCGAGCGCTACGACGTGGCCGGCTTCACCGAGCTCCAGGGCCTCCAGGGCGCCGGCTCGACCGGCAAGCACCTGGGCACCCGGGCCTACCCGGGCACGGTGTCCATGTTCCTCACGGTGGGCTCGGGAGAGGAGATCGCCCGCGTCGCCGAAGGGCTCGGCGAGTTCGCCAAGGACTGCCGCCCGGGCCAGGGCCTGCGCGCCTACGCCCTCCAGGCATCGCAGGTCGTCTGACCTCCGGCCCGGGCGTCTCGCTACAGGCTCCTAGTAGGCCACGAGTAGGCCACGGCCGGCGGTCGCGCCGTCTCCTCGGCGCGAAGCCGCGCGAGCGCCTCCAGGGAGAGCTCGTCGAAGGAGCGCACGACCAGATCTGCCGCGCTGAGCAGGCTCGGATCGTACGTCGTGGCAAGCCCGACCGAGGCCATGCCCGCTCTGCGGGCGGCTTCGATGCCATGGGGCGCGTCCTCGATCACGACGCAGGTCGCCGGCTCCGAGCCCGCCCTGCGGGCGGCCTCGAGGAAGAGGTCGGGATTCGGCTTGGAGCGGTAGGAGACGTCCGTCAAGGTGACGACCCGGCTCTGGAACAGCGCCCGGAGCGAGAGCTTGCGATCGGCGACCGAGAACAGCTCCTCGTCCATCGCGGTCGCCATCGCGGTCTCGAAGCATCTTCGGGTCCGGGCGAAGAAGTCCTCGAAGCCGGCGATGAAGCTCACTCCGTCGGCGGCCATGATCTCTCGGACGAGCGCCAGCCGTTCCCGCGCCAGCTCCGCGGGGGCGTCGGGTAAGCCGAGCTTCCCGGACGATCGTCGCCGCGCCCTCGAGGGACGAGCGGCCGGTCAGGAGCGGCTTGAGCCTGGCTCGGTCGTAAGGAGCACCGCGTCGTGCCAGAAGCTTCGCTTGGGCCTGGTCCCAGAGGCCCTCCGTGTCGATCACGACCCCTTCGCCGTCGAAGATGATGGTGTCGATCGGTCGGTTTCCCTGGCTCGAAGGTCGGCTCACGTGCGTTCCTTGTCCTTCTTCCGGCTCGATCCCGAGGGCAGCTTATCAAGGAGACGCTCGACGAGGCTCTGGAAGGTCTCCTGGCCGATCCGGCCGTATGCGACCAGGAGGACCAGGAGCACGAAGGCGAAAAAGAAGGTCTGTGGCACGCCGAACTTGCCTTGCAGCGAGAGATAGATCATCCCTGCCGCGGAGAGGACGGCGAAGCCGAGCAGCAGGTTCCCGACGCGTAGGCCCGGGTATTCCGGGCTCCGAACGGGGAACCTCGGGTAGTGGAAGTGGGCAGCGTGGAGCCCCGAGACCACCTTGGCGGTCGACCAGGAGAACGTGCGGTACCCGTAGAAACCGCCGTCGGGTTGCATCTTGTCCTTCACGCTGTGGAGAGCCCCCTCGGCAAGCGAGCTTCTCCCGGTGGCGCCTTTCCTGGGACCTCGCGAGGACCCCCGAGAAGCAGCGAGTCGGTCATGAAGAGGAAGCCGTATGCGCCTTCGCCGATGGGAAGGTCCTCCTCAACCAGGCGCTTGGCGTCGTCCGGGTGCAGCAGGAGCCAGTCGATTGCCTCCCGTTCGTTCTCGGGGTAGCACCTCAGGTGCTGCAGGCGGGCCTCCTGGAGCACCATGGCGCCGTAAATGGTGTGCGGCGCCACCAGGTTGTCCGCCGTCCCAAAGGACCCGTCCGGGTTCTGGTGCTCCGTCACCAGAAGCTCGATGCCCTCCTCGATCGCCGCCCGGCAGGTGTCCATGCCGCCCTTGCAGGTCTCGAGAAGGGCGAGGAGCGCGAGGCAGGTGGGCATGAGCGCGGTCGGGGTCTGGCGCCGGAAGCCCCACCCGTGATCCTCGTTCCGGACGGCCAGGATCCAGCCGACGGCCCACTGGACTCACTCCTCGTCGACGCCCTTTCCGGTACGGATCAGCGCCTGGAGGACGAAGCAGGTCCTGACGAGGTCTGGCGTTGAGGCCTCCCCCGAGATCCGAGGCCAGGTCCCCCGATCCTCGCCCTGCCGCACCTGGTGGGCCAGGAGGAACTCCACGGCCTTGCGAACGGGCTTCGCTCCGACCGCGACCACGGAGGCACCACCCTCGACCAGGGCCAACAGGACCTCGGCGGTGTTGAGGGTGCTCGGAGGCTTGCCGGGGAGATCCGACCAGCCTCCGGTCCTGGAATCTTGGTGCGAGAGGAGCCAGCGTGACGACCGTGCCATCACCTGCTGGAGCTCCGGGCCCTCGTCCCTCGTTCGGCGCATGGAGAAACTCCTCGGCGGCGCTGAGCCGCTTTCGTGTTGCGTTCCGCCAGGTTGCGCCGATTCTAGCCGATTCGCGCAGGGCTTCCAGAGTCAAGAGAATGCCGCAGCGCAGCCGCCCGCTCCACCCAGGGCCTGGTTCGCCGGGCCACTGGAGAGAGGAGGCTCCCGACGCGGTTGCCCTCCTCGAGCTCGAGCTCGACCGCCTCACGGCTTGGTTCCGAGCCATTCCGGTCGGGAAGTGATCTCGATACGGAGGCGATTCCTTGCGCCGCTTTCCAACCGCCTCCGAACGGAGGGTGGGCCGGGGCCCCCGGCCCCGGCCCCTCTCGGCCCACGCCGCTCCGAACCTTCAGGGTGCTTCTGCCCCTCAGGCCGTCGCCGGGGCCGGCTGCTCCTTGCCGGCCTCGGCCCCGGCCGGCGGCACGATCTTCACCTCGAGCTCTCCGCCCTCGAGGTCCACCTCGAGGGTCGAGCCGTCCGTCACCTCGCCGCTCAGGATCGCCCGGCCGATCCGGCTCTCGAGCTCGTGCTGCAGGTAGCGCTTGAGCGGCCGCGCCCCGTAGACCGGGTCGAACCCCTGGCGCGCCACGTAGCGCCTCGCCGCCTCGGTGAGCTTCAGGTGCACGTTGCGCTCGGCGAGGCGCTTGCGGAGGTCCTCGGTCAGCAGCACCACGATCTTCTCGATCTCCTCGATCGTCAGCGGCTTGAAGAGCACCACGTCGTCCACCCGGTTCAAGAACTCCGGCCGGAAGTGGGAGCGCAGCTCGGCGAGCACCGCGTTCCTCGCCGCCTCGGTGATCTCCCCCCGGTCGGTCACCCCTTCGAGGAGGTGGAGCGAGCCGATGTTCGAGGTCATGATGATCACCGTGTTCTTGAAGTCCACCGTGTGCCCCTGGGCGTCCGTGACCCGGCCGTCGTCGAGGATCTGGAGCAGCACGTTGAAGACGTCCTGGTGCGCCTTCTCGATCTCGTCGAAGAGGATCACCGAGTAGGGCTTGCGGCGCACCGCCTCGGTGAGCTGCCCCCCCTCCTCGTAGCCGACGTAGCCCGGCGGGGCGCCGATCAGCCGCGACACCGCGTGGCGCTCCATGTACTCGGACATGTCGATCCGGATCATGTTGTCCTCGGTGTCGAACAGGGCCTCCGCCAGGGTCTTGGCGAGCTCGGTCTTGCCGACGCCGGTGGGCCCCAGGAAGATGAACGAGCCGATCGGCCGGCGCGGGTCCTTGATCCCGGAGCGCGCCCGGATCACGGCGTCGGCCACCAGCCGCACCGCCTCGTCCTGGCCCACCACCCGGCGGTGGAGGATCTCGTCGAGGCGCAGGAGCTTCTCGCGCTCGCCCTCGACCAGGCGGGTCACCGGGATGCCGGTCCAGCGCGAGACGATCTCGGCCACCTCGTCCTCGGTGACCTCCTCGCGCAGGAGCTGCTGGCCGGAGGCCTCGTTGCTGCTGAGCTTGGCCTCGGCGGCGGCGAGCTGCGCCTCGAGCTGGGGGAGCTTGCCGTGCTGGAGCTCGGCCGCCCGGTTCAGGTCGTAGTCGCGCTCGGCGATCTCGATCTGCTGGCGCGCCTGCTCGATCTCTCCGCGCAGGGCGCGCACCCGGTTGATCTCCGCCTTCTCCTGCTCCCACTGGGCGCGCATGGCATCGGCCTGGGTCTTCAAGTCCGCAAGCTCCCGGCGCAGGTCCGACAGGCGCTCCTTCGAGGCCTTGTCCTTCTCCTTCTTGAGCGCCGCCTCCTCGATCTCGAGCTGCATCACGCGGCGGGTCGCCTCGTCGAGCTCGGCGGGCATCGAGTCGATCTCGGTGCGCACCATGGCCGAGGCCTCGTCGATCAGGTCGATGGCCTTGTCGGGCAGGAAGCGGTCGGTGATGTAGCGGTTCGAGAGGACCGCCGCGGCGACGATGGCGTTGTCCTGGATGCGCACGCCGTGGTGGACCTCGAAGCGCTCCTTCAAGCCCCGGAGGATCGAGATCGTGTCCTCGACCGTCGACGGGTCAACCGTCACCGGCTGGAAGCGGCGCTCGAGGGCGGCGTCCTTCTCGATGTACTTGCGGTACTCGTCGAGGGTCGTCGCCCCGATGCAGTGGAGCTCGCCGCGAGCGAGCATGGGCTTCAGGAGGTTGCCGGCGTCGGTCGAGCCCTCGGTCCGGCCCGCTCCCACGATGTTGTGGAGCTCGTCGATGAAGAGGAGGATCCGCCCCTCGCTCTCCTTGACCTCGGAGAGGACCGCCTTCAGGCGCTCTTCGAACTCTCCCCGGTACTTGGCGCCGGCCAGGAGGGCGCCCATGTCGAGGGAGAAGATCGCCCGGTCTTTCAGCCAGTCGGGCACGTCGCCGCGGACGATGCGCTGGGCCAGGCCCTCGACGATCGCCGTCTTGCCGACGCCCGGCTCGCCGATCAGGACCGGGTTGTTCTTGGTCTTGCGCGACAGGATGCGGATCACCCGGCGGATCTCCGAGTCCCGGCCGATCACCGGGTCGAGCTTGCCGGCGCGGGCCTGCGCCACCAGGTCGACGCCGTACTTGTCGAGGGCCTCGTAGGCGGCCTCGGGGCTGGCGGAGGTCACCCGCTGGCTGCCGCGCACCGCGGTCAGCGCCGAGAGGAAACGGTCGCGGGTGACGCCGTGGTGGGCGAGGATGCGCCCGGCGTCGGTCGTCTCCCCCTCGTCGAGGAAGGCGAGGAGCAGGTGCTCGACCGAGACGTACTCGTCCTTCAAGCGCTTGGCCTCGTCCTCGGCCCGCACCAGGAGGCGCTGGAGGCGGTTCGAGACGTAGAACTTGCCCGGTTCACTGCCGGGCCCCGAGACCGACGGCCGCCGGTCGAGCACCTGCTCGACCTCCGAGCGCAGCGTCTCGGCGCCGACGTCCATGCGGGCGAGGAGCCGCGGGATCAGGCCCTCGGGCTGCTCGATGAGCGCGGCCAGCAGGTGCTCGCCGTCGACCTCCTGGTGGCCGAAGCGCAGCGCCTTGGTCTGGGCCGCTTGCACGGCCTCTTGCGATTTCTGGGTCAGCTTGTTCAGGTCCATGGTGTCGTGTCCATTTCTCGGTGGCTCCCCGCCCGCCCCGGCCGAGGTGGAGCTCGGCCCAGGAGGCGTTGGCAGTCGGTTTCGCCGTTCGCCCGGCCGAGACAGAGCTCGGCCGCTTCATCCGTTCCGTGCCTTCGATCCGGCGACCCCGCGTGAAGCGGCCGACCTCTGCGTCGGCCGGGGCGTGTGGGGGTCGACGTCAGCCGCGGGGGTCGAAGCCCGAGACCTCCTTCAGTTTCTCGTAGAGCTCCTTTTCCGTTGCGGTCGCCTCCTCGGGCACCACGATCCGGAGCTCGGCGTAGAGATCGCCCGCCTCGCCCTTGGGCCGCGGAAACCCCTTGCCGCGCAGGCGGATCCGGCGTCCCGAGGAGGTCCCGGGGGGGATCTTGATCCGCGCCGAGCCGTTCAGGGTCGGGATCTCGGCCTCGCCGCCGAGGGCCGCCTCCCAAGGGGCGATGGGCACCACGGCGAGGAGGTTCGTCCCCTCGAGCTGCAGGCGCGGGTGGGGGAGCACCTCGATCCGCAGGTAGAGGTCGCCCGCCGGACCGCCGCCGGCGCCGGGCAGGCCCTGACCGGAGAGGCGGATCCTGCCGCCCGGCTTGACTCCGGGCGGGATCTTCACCGCCAGGGTCTTCGTCTCGCCGCTCGCCGGGTCGGTCAGGGTCAGCTCGCGCCGCCCGCCGTGCGCCGCTTCGTCGAGGGTCAGGCTGATCGAGGCCTCCTGGTCGCTCCCCCGGCGCGGCGCGGGCCGGCCGCCCGGCCGCCTTCCGAAGCCCGCCGTTCCGGCGCCCCGGAATCCCCCCATGCCGCCCATGCCGGCCTGGCCGAAGAGCATTTCGAAGAAGTCGGAGAAGCCCGAGGCGCCGCCGAAGCCGCCCGCTCCGGCGCCCTGGCCGAAGTCGAACTGCACGCCCTCCCAGCCCGGAGGCGGCGCGCCGGTCTGGCGGGCCTGATTCCAGGCTTGCCCGAACTGGTCGTACTTCTTGCGCTTCTCGGGGTCTTTCAGGACCTCGTAGGCCTCGCCGATCTCCTTGAAGCGGTTCTCGGCGTCGGCCTCCTTGGAGACGTCGGGGTGGTACTTGCGGGCGAGCTTCCGGTAGGCCTTCTGGATGTCCGGCTGGGAAGCGTCCCGGGCGACACCCAGGGTCTCGTAGTAGTCCTTGTACTCCAAGTGAGGTCCCCTCTCCTCTCCTGTCGCCGGTGTCGCCGGCCGGTCGTCACGTCATGAAAGAAAATCTGAGTGCGCCGCACTCAATTTGAAAAACATGGCACGCCACCGCTCCATTCCCGGACCCGCCGGGCCCGAACCGGGCGCTGCAAGTGGATTGCCGGAGCGCTGGAGACAGAGACGCGAGGAGGAGGGCTACATCCCGAGCCGCGGCGGAGGGGGCGCAACGCCGCGGCCGTGGGAGGCCGCGGCGCTCGACTGCCGGCATGGCTCCGGACGACGGCCCTCAGGGAGGGGTCAGACCGAAGTGCTCGTAGTTGATGGCGATGAACTTCTCCCACTTGTCCGGCACCTCTTCCAAGGGCACGATGGCCTCGACCGGACACGCGTCGACGCACAGGCCGCAGTCGATGCACTCCTCGGGGTGGATGTAGAGCATCTCCCAGTCCTCGTCGGCGCCGTAGATGCAATCGACGGGGCAGACATCGACGCACGAGAGGTCCTTCACGCCGATGCAGGGCTCCATGATGATGTGGGTCATTCGGTGCTCTCCTCTGCCGCGGCCCCTGGGCCGTGCGCGAATTGGTGACTGGGGAAGTATATAGAGAAGCGGCTTGCGGGCCTCAAGCGGTGAGCGCCTCATCGAAGATCTCGAGGGTGCGGGAGATCTCCCGCTCGCCGTGCGCGGTCGAGACGAAGAAGGTCTCGTAGGGCGACGGAGGGAGGTGGACGCCGGCCGCGAGCATGCGGTGGAAGACTCTCTTGAAGCGCTCCCGGTCCGAGGCGGTGACGTCGGCGAGGCTCCGCACCGGGCCTGCGGCGAAGAAGACGCCGAGCATCGAGCCCTGGCGCTGGACCTGGAGCGGGACGCCGCGCCGCTCGGCGGCCTCCCGCAGGCCCGCGGCCAGGGAGGCGCCGGTGGCCTCGAGCCGGCGGTAGGCGGCGCCGTCGTCCGCCCGGAGCCCGCCGAGGGCGGCCAGGCCGGCGGCGACCGCCAGGGGGTTTCCGGAGAGGGTGCCGGCCTGGTACACGGGGCCGGCCGGGGCCACCTGGGCCATGAGCTCGCGCCGGCCGCCGTAGGCGGCGAGCGGCAGGCCGCCGCCGATCACCTTGCCCAGGGTCGTGAGGTCGGGCACGATGCCGGTCAGGGTCTGGACCCCGCCCCAGTCGACCCGGAAGCCGGTCATCACCTCGTCGAACACCAGGAGCGCCCCGTGGCGGTCGCACAGGCGGCGAAGGCCCTCGAGGTACCCCTCGACCGGCGGCACCAGGCCCATGTTGCCGGCGATCGGCTCGACGAAGAGGGCGGCGATCCGCTCGCCGTGGCCGGCGAAGAGCGTCTCGAGCGCCGCGAGGTCGTTGTACGGCGCGACCAGGGTGTCGGCGGTCACCGCGGCCGGCACTCCGGGCGAGGAGGGGTGTCCGATGGTCGCGGCGCCCGAGCCGGCGGCCACCAGGAAGGGGTCGGCGTGACCGTGGTAGCAGCCCTCGAGCTTGACGAACGCCGAGCGCCCGGTGGCGGCCCGGGCGAGGCGCAAGGCCGACATCGTGGCCTCGGTTCCGGAGTTGACGAAGCGCACCATCTCCACCGCCGGCAGGGCCGAGACGATCTGCTCGGCGAGGTCGACCTCGAGGCTGGTCGGCGCGCCGAAGGCGGTGCCGCGGCCGGCCGCGGCGCGCACCGCGGCGACGATCTCCGGATGCCCGTGGCCGAGGATGTGCGGGCCGTAGCCGCCGATGTAGTCGATGTAGCGGCGGCCGTCCTCGCCCTCGAGGTAGGCGCCCTCGGCGGCGCGCACGAAGACCGGCTCGCCGCCGACGCCCGTGAACGCGCGCACCGGCGAGGAGACCCCGCCGGGCATGAAGGTGCAAGCCCGTTCGAAGACGTTCATCGGCCTACGGCTCCCAGCCCTCGGCCAGCTTGCGCGACGCCTCGACGGCGCCGTAGGTGACGATCATGTCGGCGCCGGCCCGCCGGATCGCGAGCAGGGTCTCCATGAGCACCCGGTCGCCGTCGATCCAGCCGCGCTCGGCGGCCGCCTTGATCATGGCGTACTCCCCCGAGACGTGGTACGCGGCGGTGGGCAGCCCGAAGGTCTCGGCCACCTCGGCGAGGACGTCGAGGTAGGGCACCGCGGGCTTGACCATCACCATGTCGGCGCCCTCCAGGACGTCGAGCTCGACCTCGTGCAGGGCCTCCCGGCGGTTGGCGGGGTCCATCTGGTAGGTCTTGCGGTCGCCGAACGACGGCGCGGACTCGGCCGCCTCGCGGAACGGGCCATAGAAGGCGCTCGCGAACTTCGCGGCGTAGGAGAGGATCGCCACCTCCTCGAAGCCCTCGGCGTCGAGGGCCTCGCGCACCGCGCCGATCCGGCCGTCCATCATGTCCGAGGGCGCGATCACGTCGGTGCCGGCGCGGGCCAGCGAGACCGCCTGGCGGGCCAGGTTCTCGAGGGTCGCGTCGTTGTCCACGGTCTCGCCGCGGAGCACGCCGCAGTGGCCGTGGTCGGTGTACTCGCAGAAGCAGAGATCCGCGATCGTCACCAGGTCGGGCAGCTCGTCGGAGAGGGCGCGCACCGCCCGCTGCACGATGCCGTCGTCGTCCCAGGCCGCCGAGCCCACGGCGTCCTTGTGCTCGGGCAGCCCGAAGAGGAGCACCGCCGGCACGCCCGCCTCCCAGGCCTCGCGGGCGGCCTCCACCAGGCGGTCGACCGAGTGCTGGAAGACGCCGGGCATGGAGCCCACGGGCTGGGCGATCCCCTCGCCGGGGCGGGCGAACAGGGGGAGGATGAAGTCCTCCGGCGCGAGCCGGGTCTCGCGGACCATACGGCGTAGGGCGGGGGTGCGGCGGAGGCGGCGGAGACGGGTCTCGGGGAAGGCCATGGCGGCTCCGGTTCTACCACAGAACCCCGGCTCCCGGGCGCCACCCGCAGGGGTGGCCGGCCGTCGCCCGGCGCCCCGTCCGCTTGACGTCGCCCGGCCCGCCCGCCAGACTCCCGCGCGGTGAAGCCGATGTCGAGGAGATGGGCCGTCGGGAGGGCGTAGAGCGACGTGCCTCGAGCTGAGGTTTCCCTAGTCCACTCGGCGCACCGAGATCAGGACAGATGAGTCAAGTTTGTAGGACGCGAGCGGGAGGGGGCGTCCCTCTCCCCCCGCGAGGGTGGGAGAGGGATCGAGGGAGAGGGGGGCGATCCGATGAATCGGCGTCCCTCTCCCCCCGCGAGGGTGGGAGAGGGATCGAGGGAGAGGGGGGCGATCCGATGAATCGGCGTCCCTCTCCCCCCGCGAGGGTGGGAGAGGGATCGAGCGAGAGGGGGGCGATCCGATGAATCCAGCGGTCTGGAGTAGCTGTTCTGCGGAGCGCAGTCGTGATCGCTGGACGTGGGCGGGGGAGCTCCGGCTCACGAGGCCGAAGGATCTCCAGACGCCTCGTCGGTCTGAGGCGCAGCCTCGTTAGGACATGGACTTGGACCCAATCGATCGGCTGGTGCAGCGCGGCTTCCTGGTGGTCACCGGCAAGGGTGGCGTGGGCAAGAGCACGGTCTCGGCCGTCCTGGGCCGGCGCCTGGCGGGTGGGGGAGCGCGGGCGCTGGTGATCGAGGTCGACCCGCGCGAGAACCTCCACCACCTCCTGGGCGCCCCGCCGTCGGGAGGCGAGATCGTCGACGTGGGCGGCGGGCTCTGGCTCCAGCACCTCAAGCCCCGGACGGTGATCGACCAGGTGATCGAGGAGCGGGTCCGCGTGGGCGCCCTCGCCCGCCGGGTCCGGGCGTCGGGGGTCTACCAGCACTTCATCGACGGCGCGCCGGGGCTCAAGGAGCTGGCGATCCTGGAGCACGCCCGGCGGCTCCTCGAGGAGGGGCGCTTCGACGTCGTGCTCCTCGACGCGCCGGCCACCGGCCACGGCGTCTCCCTGCTGCGCGCCCCGGGGCTGGTCGCCGACGTGGTCCACGGTGGCCCGTTCGGGCGGATCGCCGAGCGGATCGCGGCGCGGGTGGGCGACCCGGCGCGCTCGGGCGTGGTGGTGGTCAGCCAGGCCGAGGAGATGCCGGTCGAGGAGGCGCTCGACCTCCAGCGTCTGCTCGCGGAGCACCTCGACCGGCGGGCCGACCTGCTGGTGATCAACTCGCTCTACCCGCCGCTCCCGGCCGGCGAGGAGGGTGAGCCACCGGCCCCGGAGCTCTGGCGCCGGCGCCGCGCCGTCAACCTCCGCGAGCTCGAGCGGCTGGCCGTCGCCTGGGACGGCGCGCGGCTGGGCCTGCCGCTGCTGCCGGTCGCCCGCGGCCCCGAGCTGGTGGCCGCCCTGGGACGCTGCCTCGCCGCGGGCGGCCTCCCGCTCCCGGCGGCCGAGGCCCCGGAGGCGTCGCGATGAGCTCCGCCCCCTGTTGCCGGGCGGCGAGCATCCGCTGCTGGTGGTGGTGGGCTCGGGCGGCGTGGGCAAGACCACCCTGGCCGCCGCCCTGGGCGTCCAGTCGGCCCGGCGAGGCCGCGACACCCTGGTGATGACCTTCGACCCGTCGCTCCGTCTGAAGGACGCCCTCGGGGTGAGCGACGAGGCCCGGGACCGGGAGGTCGCCGTGCGGCTCGGCGGGGACGCCGGCGGCGAGGCGGGCGCCCGCCTCGATGCCAGCCTCCTCGACGCCCGCCGCACCTTCGACCGCCTGGTGGAGCGCTACGCTCCGGACGAGGCGGCCCGCCGGCGGATCCTCGGCAACCGCTTCTACCAGCACCTTGCCGGCACCCTCTCGGGCGTCCTCGAGTACATGGCGGTCGAGCGGCTGTTCGAGGTCGCCCGGGACGGGCGCTACGCTCAGCTGATCCTGGACACGCCGCCGACCCGCCAGGCGCTCGACTTCCTCGAGGCGCCGTCGCGGATCGTCGGCTTCCTGGATAGCGGCGCGCTGCGCATCGCGCTCAAGGACTGGTTCGACGCCGACGGGCATCTCAAGCCGGCCTCCGGGCTCGGCGCGCTGGGCCGCAAGCTCGAAGGCCTCCTCGACCGCGTGGTGGGGCTCGACTTCCTGCGCGACATGCTGGAGTTCTTCCAGTCCTTCGGGCCGCTCTACGGCGGCTTCCGCGAACGCGCCCGCGAGGTGGAGGGCCTGCTCGCCTCCGAGCGGACCCTCTTCGTCCTCGTCTCCGGCCCCGGCGAGGAGCGGGTGGCCGACACCCTGTTCTTCGCTCGGCGCCTGAAGGAGGCGGGCTATCGGCTGGGGCCGGTGGTGGTGAACCGCGTGCACCCGGCCTTCCCGGAGCTCGCGGGCGGCGGCTCCGAGCCACCCCGGGCGGCGGGCCCGTGCGCCACCGACGGCCGGCACCTCTTCGCCTGGCTCGGCGAGCAGGACCGCCGCGGCGTCGAGTCCCTCCGCAGCTTGCTCGCCGGCACCCAGCCCGTCGTCGCCCTGCCCCTGCAACCCGACGAGCCCACCAACCTGGAAGCCCTCGACGCCCTAGGCGCCCACCTCCTAGCCCTCCTGGAAGAAGCCTCCTAGCGAAGCTCCGCCTCAAACCGACGAGGCGCCAGAAGCGTCTCCGGCGCCACGGGCCGCTGGTCCCCCGCCCACGCCGAGCGATCACGGCTGCGCTCCTCGGAACGGCTACTCCAGACCGCTGGATTCATCGGATGCCCCCCGCATCCCCTCGATCCCCTTCCCACCCCACGGGGGGGAAGGGGACGGTTGACCGGATGCCCCCCGCATCCCCTCGATCCCCTTCCCACCCCACGGGGGGGAAGGGGACGCCCCCTCCCCGTATCGCCGCGCTGAAGAAACTCGGCTCATTGGTCGCGATCTGGCCGAGGGTAGACATCTAGCGAAGCTCCGCCTCAAACCGACGAGGCGTCTTGAGCGTCTTGGGCTTCGTGAGTCGCAGGTCCCCCGCCCACGTCGGTCGATCGAGCCTACGCTCACCGGAACGGCTTCTCCAGACCGGTCGATTCATCGGATCTCCCCCCTCACCCTCGATCCCTCTCCCACCCTCGCGGGGGGAGAGGGACGCCCCCTCCCGGGCTTGCCACGTCCGAAAACTCGGCTCGTTCGTCACGATTCTGGCCTGATCAGACATCTAGTGGTCCGAGGATCCCCCATCCACCCACCTACCCCCCCAAGTGGGCGCGTTCCGCAGCAGGTCCTATCGCAGCCCCGGTGGGCGCAGGGCCCATTTCCAACCACCAAGGTGGCAGCCGGCGGAGCCGGTGGCTTTCTCGCCGGCGCAGTTCGCCGCCGAGAAAGCCACCGGCTCCGCCGGCGTGTGCCCCCCCATGACGCGGCGCGGCAGTTTCATTGACCCCCTATGCCGCGCTGCGGTACGATGAAGGCGGTCGAAAGGAACGCGCCCATGATCCGGCTCATCAAACGCTACGAAAGCCGCAAGCTCTACGACACCGAGGAGAGCCGCTACGTCTCCCTCGACGACATCGCGGCCTGGATCCGGGAGGGCCAGGAAGTGCGGGTGGTCGACAACGCCACCTCGGCGGACGTGACCTCCCAGACCTTGACCCAGATCATCGTCGAGGAGGGGCGCAAGGGGGCGGCGCCGTTGCCCAGCGAGCTGCTCCACGAGCTCGTTCGCCTCGGCGAACGGACGGTGACGAGCGGCATCGAGCAGATGCAGAACCAGGTGGGGCGCTTCGTCGGGGCGTCGATCGACCGGCTCGGGCCGGTGCGCCGCGCGCGCGAAGAGATGACCGTGCTGCGCGACCGCCTCGAGCAGCTCGAGGCTTCGCTCTCCGAGCTCGAGACCGAGCGGACCGCGCCCCGGGCTCCGGCGCACGCCGCCGCGAAGGGCACGAAGGGGACGAAGAGTACCAAGAGCGCGGCGTCCGGCCGCCGCAAGAAGGACGAGACCAAGGCTTCGAGCCCGGCGGGCGGCAAGAAGTCGGCCACCGGCTGAGCGACACCTGGAGCTCCACTAGATGTCCGATCAGGCCAGAATCGTGACGAACGAGCCGAGTTGTTTCAGCGCAGCGATACTGGGAGAAGGATCGAGGGCGAGGGGGGCGATCCGATGAATCCAGCGGTCTGGAGTAGCCGTTGCGTTGCGCGCGAGCTCGATCACTGGCCGTGGGCGGGGGCGCTGCGGCTCGCGAAGCCGGAGAGGCTCCAGACGCCTCGTCGCTGTGAGGCGGAGCTTCGTTAGGAACCCCAACACGAAAGAGAGGCTCTCCATGGGCAAGAAGACATCGGGTGAGGGAGTGGACAAGGAGCTGCGCGAGTCGGCCCAGAAGATCTGGCTGGCGGGCCTCGGCGCGCTGGCGGTGGCGGAGGAGGAGGGCTCGAAGCTGTTCAGCCGCCTGGTCGACCGCGGCCGCGATTGGGAGGACCGTGGCAAGGAGCGGGCCCGAACCGAGGTCAAGGAGCGGGTCAAGAGCGCCAAGTCTCGAGTCGAGCAGGCGTTCGAAGAGGTCGAGGAGAAGGTCGACGAGAAGGTCACCGAGGCCATGAAGCGCTTCGGTGTGCCCGGCCGGGACGAGATCCGCGAC
Organism: uncultured Acidobacteriota bacterium; assembly: GCA_963741925.1. Lineage (GTDB taxonomy): Bacteria > Acidobacteriota > Thermoanaerobaculia > Multivoradales > DATKCC01 > CAVUBL01. The sequence goes on along the minus strand of CAVUJU010000005.1, from coordinate 2,896,457 downwards.
CTGACTCGCAAGGTCGAGGAGCTCAACGCGAAGATCGAAGCGCTCCACGGCAAGCCCAAGGGCAAGCCCAAGACCCAGGCGACGTCGAGCTCCAAGGCCTGACGCCGGAGCCCGAGACGACGATGGAACGCGCCGACAGCGGCTCGCCTCGCCGCCGCTCGCCCGCCCCCCGCTCGCGGATCGGCCTGGCCCTGGCCGGCGGCGGGCCCGAGGGCGCGATCTACGAGATCGGAGCCCTCCGGGCCCTCGACGAGGCCCTGGACGGCCTCGACCCGAACCGGCTCGACATCTACGTCGGGGTGAGCGCCGGCTCGTTCATCGCCGCGGCCCTCGCCAACCAGCTCGACACCGCCCAGCTCTGCCGGGCGATCGTCTCCCACGAGCCGGGCGAGCACCCGTTCGACCCCGAGATCTTCCTCACCCCCTCGGTCAGCGAGTGGCTCCGCCGGGCAGGAAGCCTGCCGCGCCTGGTCACGGAGTCCCTCGCCGAGTACCTGCGCCATCCGCTCGACACCAGCCTCAAGGGTTCCCTGACCCGCCTCGCCCGGGCGCTGCCGGTGGGGGTCTTCGACAACCGGCCGCTGCGGACCTACCTCGAACGGATCTTCGCCAAGCCGGGGCGGACCGACGACTTCCGCGAGCTCCCCGCGCCCCTCATCGTGGTGGCAGTCGACCTCGACTCGGCCAACGCCGTGCGCTTCGGCGAGCCGGGCCTCGACCACGTGCCGATCTCCCAGGCGGTGCAGGCCTCGACCGCTCTGCCGGGGCTCTATCCGCCGGTGGCGATCGACGGCCGCTTCTACGTCGACGGCGTGCTCCGGAAGACGCTCCACGCCTCGGTCGCCCTCGATGCCGGGATGGACCTGGTCCTCTGCATCAACCCGATCGTGCCGGTGGACACGGTGCGCGCGGTGGAGGAGGGGGTCATGAAGCGCGGGCACCTGATCGACCGCGGCACGCCGACGGTCCTCTCCCAGACCTTCCGCACCCTCATCCAGTCCCGCCTCGAGGTGGGGATGAAGGCGTACGAGGAACGCTACGAGGGGCGCGACGTGGTCCTCTTCCAGCCCCGGCGCGACGACTACCGGATGTTCTTCACCAACATCTTCAGCTTCGAGGACCGGGTCACCGTCTGCGAGCACGCCTACCGCCAGACCCGGCGGGCGCTGCGCGAGCGGCGCGACGAGCTCGAGGCGCTCTTCGCCCTCCACGGCGTCACCCTGCGCCACGACGTGCTCGACGACCGGGGCCGCGACATGTGGTCCCACGCCGGCCTGAAGCCCCGCGAGTGGGGCCGCGACCTCACCCGCCGGACGCGGCGCCGCGCCCGGAAGCCGCGCGAGCCCATGGTCACCGACCGCCTGGCGGCGACCCTCGACCGGCTCGACGCGCTGATCTGACCGGACCTCCCCCCTCACCCTCAATCCCTCTCCCACCCTCGATCGCCTTCCCACCCTCGATTCCTCTCACCCTCGCAGAGCCGGCGACTCGCTCGCCGGGTCCGGAGGCGCGAGGACGTGGTGGTGGCGGTGCCCGAACGCCGGCGCGGTTGCTATCCTGCGGCGATGTCTGCGCACCTCTCGCGCCGGGGCTCGAGCCGGCTCATGCTGGGCTTCCTGCTGGCGACGGTACCGGCCCTCCTGGCATGCCACCGGAGCGCGGTGGCGCCACCGAACCAGGGGTTTCCCCTCGGTCACCTGATCACGACGGCGCGGGTGCGGTGCGCGCCGGAGCGTCGCTGGAACCGCCGCGACGGGCTCTGGTCGTTCAGCGGCGCGGCCGCCCTGCCGGGCGCGGGCGGCCGTGATCGTCGGGGCCGGCGAGGAGCGCCGGCTTCAGCTCGCCATGCCCCAGGACGCGCGGCGCCTCCATCTGTCGGTGGAGAGCGTCCGGGACGGCGTCTTCCTGTTCCGGGCTCCACGCTTCGCCGAGGGGCCGGGCTCGCCCGGTTCCCCGCCCGCGGGTGGGGAGCCGCGCCGCCGGCCGCCCCTCATCGTCCTCGTCACGCTCGACACCACCCGGCGCGACGCCCTGGGCGTCTACGGCGCACCCCCGGAGGCGACGCCGAACCTCGACGCGCTGGCGCGGCGGGCGACGGTCTTCGAGCACGCGGTCTCCACCACCTCCTGGACCCTGCCGGCCCACGCCAGCATGTTCACCGGCCTCTACCCGGGCCGGCACCGGGCGGGGGTCCAGGCGCGCTGGCTTGCCCGGGGAAGCGCCACCGTGGCGACGCTCCTCCGGCGTGCCGGCTATTTCACCGCGGGCTTCGCCGGCGGGATTCTGATGAGCCACAAGCTCGGCGTCGGGCAGGGGTTCGCCGTCTACACCGACCCGGCCGGCTTTCGGACCGACGGCGCCCACCTGACCCGGCAGGCCCTCCGGCTCGTGGCCGAGGCGCGCGGAGAGCCCCGCTTCTTGTTCGTCAACTACTTCGACGCCCACATGCCGTACGCTCTGCGCCCCGGCTACTCCCGGCGGCTCGGCGTGCCGGCCGCGCGCCAAGACCTGCCCCCGGGCCTCTGGCGGGAGGCGGCCGCCGGGAAGGCCGAAGCGCTCCTGGAGCTGGCCCGGGGCGCCGGCGAGGTGACGCCGGCCGGCCGGAGGTGGCTGCGCGCCGCCTACCTCTCCCAGGTCGCCTACCTGGACGCCCAGGTGGGCGACCTGTTCGCGGGCCTCGAGGCGCGCGGCCTCTGGGACGACGCCCTGGTCGTGGTGGTGGCGGACCACGGCGAGATGCTGGGCGAGGACGGGCTCCTCTCGCATTCCTACCGGCTCACTCCCGAGCTGGTCGAGGTGTCGCTCCTCGTCAAGTGGCCGGGCCAGACCGAAGGGCGCCGCGACCCGCGGCTGGTCTCGGTCGTCGACCTCTATCCGACGATCCTGGCGGCGGCGGGGATCGACTCGCCCCCGCGGGAGGGGTTCGACCTGGCCGGGAGGCCGCGACGCTCGGTCGCCCTCTTCGAGGAGCACGCGGGCCCGGTGCACCCCCTGGTCAACCGCCACCTCTTCCTTGCCGACCACCTCTGGGGCCTCCGCCGGGCGCGCCGTCGCCGGGTTCTCTGGAAGGACGGCGAGCGTTGCGCCGAGCTCGCGCCCGCCGGCGGCGCCTGGCAGGAGGTCCCGTGTCCGCCGGACAAGGGGCGCATCCTGGCCGCGCTCCAGCAGCGCCTGGGCGCCCCCGACGAGGCGGCGGCGGCCAGGGCCGGCGAGCTGAGCGAGAAGGACCGCGAAGCCCTCCGGGCGCTGGGGTATCTGTAACCGGCCGAGCTCCGCCCCGGCCGGCCAAACCCTGCCGCGGGAACCGAACTTTCGGCCGAAGGCGAACCCGGCACCCGTCGTTCGCCCCGGCCACCCCCGGAAGGACAGGGGACCCGAGTCGATGTGTCAGGAACGAGGCATGGACCGTGGCGACCTGATCGAGCGCCTGGAGGACTTCTTCCGGCAGCGCCCGGAGGGCCTGGTGGCGGTCTACCTCTACGGCAGCCGCGCCCGCGGGACGGCCGGCCCCCGGAGCGACGTGGACCTGGGGGTGCTGTTCGAGGTAGCGCCGCCGCCGGTTCTGGGCGGTCCGCCGGACCGGCTCGCCGACGATCTCGGGCGAGAGCTCCGGCTTCCGGCGGAGGTGGTGGCCCTCAACCGGGCCCCGGCCGACCTGGTCCACCGGGTGCTCCGCGACGGCGTCCTGGTCCTCGAGGCCGACCGCTCGGCCCGCATCCGCTTCGAGGTGGCGAGGCGCCGCGAGTACCTGGACCTCCTGCCGGTCCTCCAGGAGTACCGCCGCCCTCGAAAGGCCGCCCCATGACCGACGCCGAGCTGGTGGCGAAGAAGCTCGCCGAGATCGAGACCCACGTCCGGGAGCTCCGCACCCAGGCGGTCCTCGACCGGGTGCGCGACGACGTCAAGGAGGAGCGCTTCGTCGCCCACACCCTCCAGCTCGCCGTCCAGGCGGCCCTCGACGTCGCCTCTCACGTCGTCTCGGACAATCGCCTGGGCGAGCCCCAGACGAACGAGGAGCTCTTCACCCTCCTCGAACGCCACGGCTGGGTCGAACGAAGCCTGGCGACCGAGCTCCGCAACATGGCCCGCCTCCGGAACCTCTTGGTCCACGGCTACGCCAGCGTCGACCTCGAGATCGTCCAGGACATCGTCCGCCACCACCTCATCGACCTGGAGGCGTTCGTCGACGCGGTGAGGCGAAGGCTGTCCTCAAAGTCTCCATAAGGTCCGCCTCACACTCGACTGCCGCGACGATCAGCGGCGAGCTCCGGACCAGCAGCTCGAGATCCTTGGTGAAGCGGGGCTTGGCGTGGAAGGCGAAGGCGTGGGCGCCGACCACCAGGTACTCAACGCCGCGGGCGTTGAAGTACCCGAGCAGATCTTCGAAGTCCCTCGAGGTCTTCATCGTCCCCTTGCATCCGGACCCAGTCCTGGCGCAGCTCCTCGACCGCCCCAACCCGTTCGTTCGGCGTGAGCTGGGCCCAGAACTGCCGATCCGCCCGCCGCTCCTCCTCGAAGGGAGAGAATTTCCGCACCCACGTCTTCATGACCGAATTCCATCAGGCGGCGCACGCTGCCCTCGGCGGGCGGCTGCCTGCTGGCTCGGAACCAGGTAACATCAGGTTCCGCTTCCGGACCGCGAGGCTTGAGCCATGGACCTCTCCAGCCGCTTCGACATCCCCGCCCCTGAGCTCGCGACGTTCTGTCGCGAAAACCACATCCGCCGCCTGGCGCTCTTCGGCTCCGTCCTCGGCGAGCAGTTCGGACCGGAAAGCGACATCGACGTCCTGGTGGAATTCGAGCCGGGCCAGCCGATCGGGCTGCTCAAGGTGGCCCGCATGGAGCGCGAGCTCTCCGAGCGCCTGGGGCGGAAGGTGGACCTGCGCACCGCCCCCGAGCTCAGCCGCTACTTCCGCGACGAGGTCATCCGACAGGCCCAGGTCTGCTATGCGGCAGGATGACCGCATCCGTCTGCAGCACATGCTCGATGCCGCGAATGAGGCCCAGTCCTTTGCTTCAGGCCGCTCCCGAAGGAATCTCCGCGAGGATCGCCAGCTCGCACTATCTCTTGTCAAGCTTCTCGAGATCATCGGCGAAGCCGCCACGAAGATCAGCGGTCCGGCCCGGTCAGAGCTGCCAGACCTTCCATGGCCGGACATCGCCGGAATGCGCCACAGGCTGATCCACGCTTACCACGATATCGACTTCGATCGCGTCTGGGATACCGTGGTCGATGATCTTCCGCCGCTGGTCGAGAGTCTTGAGTCCGTGCTGGCAACGGACGGGGGTGAATCGTAGCCCTCGAGGTTCCGGGATCCCATCGAGTTCTCTCTCATCCAGAACAGTCAGCCGTTTTTCGCGCCATGGATCCAGCCCTCCTCGCCTCCGCCCTCCACGAGTTCCTCGCGCCCGCCTTGCCGGTTCTGCTGGGGCTGAGTGGCAAGGCGGCCGAGGCAGCGGCGACGGAGAGCGGCAAGGCCGGTGTCAAGAAGCTCTGGGAGAAGCTGAAGCCCAAGATCGAGGGCAAAGAGGCGGCCAAGGAGGCAGCGGCGGACCTGGCCGCCGATCCCTCGGACGCCGACGCCCAGGCCGCGTTCCGGCGCCAGCTCAAGAAGCTCCTGAGTGCCGACGAGGAGCTGGCCGGCGAGGTGGCCCGGTCCCTTGGGGTGGCCGGGGTCGCCTTCCAGGCCGAGCAGACCGGTAGCGGCGGCCTGGCCCAGGGCTCCGACCAGTCGGTGGCCGGTGAGCGGGGCGTGGCGGCCCACGGTGGCGTGCACAACTCCCAGCTCTTCACCGGGGACATCCACCAGGTGCACATCGGTGCGGCGGCGAAGAGCGCCGGCAGCACCGCTGGCCTCCGCGCTTCCTACCTGAGCCACCTCTTCACCCAGCTCCGCAAGCTCGCCCTCTCCGGAGTGGACCCCGAGCTGGCCAGCGATGCCAAGGCCCAGATGGACCTGGACGCCGTCTACACGGCGCTCCTCACCCGCTCCGAGGTTTCTCCGGAGCACGGCTCCGAGCCCGACGCTCTGGTCCGCCAGGGAACGCCGCGCCGCCAGCTCTCCGCCCTCGAGCTCCTCGACCGCCACAGCCGCCTGGTGCTCCTGGGCGACCCGGGGAGCGGCAAGAGCACCTTCGTGAGCTTCGTCGCCCTGTGCCTGGCCGGCGAGGTGCTGGGCCGTGAGGACGCGAACCTCGCCCTACTCACCTCACCGCTGCCAAGAGAAGAGGAGTATCCCCGAGGCGAGGAAGACGAGCCCGACCCTCAGCCCTGGCGCCACGGTCCGCTCCTCCCGGTCCGCGTCGTCCTCCGGGACTTCGCCGCTTCGGGCCTGCCGAAGAGGGGCACCCAGGCCGGCGCCTGCCACCTCCTCGACTTCCTCCGGGCCGAGCTGGAGCGCTCCGCCCTCGGCGACTTCGCCCCGGAGCTCGAGGCCGAGCTCCGCGACCGGGGCGGCCTCCTCCTCCTGGACGGCCTCGACGAGGTTCCGGAGGCCGAAGCCCGCCGCGTCCAGCTCCGGCGGAGCCTGTCAACCCCGGTGAGACGGTGGGTTCGATCAATTAGGGAGCATCTCCATGGTTGTCGGGTGGGTTGATCCAGACGGCCTTGGGTAGCTCGGGTGGCTTCGGGTGGCCGTGGACGAAGCGCTCCGGGTTGGCTTCGAAGGCGGCGGTCAAGATGCGTTGGCGTTCGGCCCGTAGCGCCTCGGCCTGGCCGTAGTGGACGGCAGCGGGGGTCATGAGGCCGAGGCCGGAGTGGCGATGCTCGTGGTTGTACCAGTCGATAAAGGTCCGCCCGAAGCTCCTGGAGTGCAGAATGGAGCCGAAGTGGTCGGGGAAGTCGGGTCGGTACTTGAGGGTCTTGAACTGGGACTCCGAGAACGGGTTGTCGCTCGAGGTGTACGGGCGCGAGTGGGTCTTGGTGACCCCGAGATCGGCCAGCAGGTAGGCCACCGGCTTGGCCGTCATCGCGCCGCCGCGGTCGGCGTGGAGGGTCAGCTGGCCGGGGGCGATGCCCTGCTGCTCGGTCGCCTGGGCGATCAGCTGCTCGGCGAGCGCGGAGGATTCCCGGTACTGGATGGTCCAGCCGACCACGTAGCGGCTGAAGACGTCGAGGATCACGTAGAAGTAGTAGTAGGTCCACTTGGCCGGCCCGCGCAGCTTGGTGATGTCCCAGCTCCAGACCTCGTTGGGTCGCTCGGCGAGCAGCTCCGGCTTGGCGTAGCGAGGGTGCGTGAGCTGGTCGCGCCGCTCGCGCACCTCGCCCTTCTCGGCGAGCAGCCGGTACATCGTGCGTTCGGACGCCAGGTAGCGGCCCTCGTCGAGCAGCGTGGCCCACACCTCGGCGGGCGAAGAGTCCACGAAGCGCTCGCCGTGCAGCTCGTCGAGCACCGCCTGACGCTCGGCAGGCGAGAGGGCCCGCGGTGGGGGATCTCGTGGCTTGTGGGGCCGTGGGTCGGGAGGATGCCGACGCCGGTAGATCGTCGCCGGCGACGCACCCAGCGCTCGGCACGCCGGCCGGGTCCCGACGAGGGGCGTGAGCTCTTCGACGGTCTGCTCGATCATGGCTCGATGCTCTCCTCCGCGCTCCTGGGCTCGAGCAGCGCTCCCAGAAGCGCGGAGACGTTTCTTTGCACCTCGATCACCTTGCGGGCCGTCTCGAGCTCGCTCTCGGCGCGCTCGGCACGCCGGCGAAGACGCTCGATCTCGGCGGCCCGGGGATCGGCCCCAGGGCGGCCCCGACGCTTCGACAAGGCCTCCAGGGCCCCCTTGTCCCGTTGCTTGCGCCACTTCGCCAGGTGCGAGGAGTGCAGCCCCTCACGCCGCAGCAGAGCCCCGATCTCACCCGGCTCCGTGCACGCGTCCGCCGCGCGGACGATCTCGAGCTTGTACGCCGCCGTGAACCTGCGCCGACGCGGACGCTCGATGAGCTGGGGATTGGGCGCCGAGGTCACGCGGCCCGGCCGCTTCCGGTCGCCTACGGCTCCCTCCAGCGGCCGGGCCGGAGCTCCGTGCCCTCCCGAACCGTTCTCCTGCTTCGTCTCTGGCATACGGTGAATCTCCTCTCGCCCTCGGCTTCCTTCATTCTGGTGGCTGCATCGTCTCACCGTATGTTGGCAGAGAGGGCGGGACGTGGTGCGGGACTTCGCCGGTACCTTCCCCCGGTGCCGCATCCTGGTCACCAGCCGTATCTACGCCTACCAGAACCAGGAATGGAACCTGGGCCAGGACTTCCAGGAGGCGACTCTCGCGCCCTTCTCGGCGGGCCAGATCCGCGGCTTCGTCGCCGTCTGGTACCAGGAGGTCGCTCGCCGGCGAGGGCTTGCTCCGGACGACGCCCGGGGCAAGGCGGCCCTCCTGGAGCGGGCCATCTTCTCCAACGACCGCCTCCTCGCCCTGGCCGAGCGCCCGCTCCTGCTCACCCTGATGGCGAGCCTCCACACCTGGCGCGGCGGCACCCTCCCCGAGAAACGGGAGAGTCTCTACGCCGCCGCGGTCGACCTCTTACTGGCCCGCTGGGAGAGCCAGCGAGTGGTCCAGGGCTCGGGCGGCGAGGCCGTCGTGATCCAACGAAGCCTCGCCGAGTGGCTCAAGGTGAGCCAGGACCGCCTCCGCAGCGCCCTCGACGAGCTCGCCTTCCGGGCGCATGCGGATCAGGAGACCGCCGAAGGTACGGCGGACGTCTCCGAGGGCGACCTCCTCGCCGCCCTCGCCCGGGTCAGCTCCGCGGCCGAGGCCAACCCGACCTTGCTGGTCGAGTTCCTCCGGGACCGCGCCGGCCTCCTCCTGCCCCGGGGAGTGGGCGTCTACACCTTCCCTCACCGCACCTTCCAGGAGTACCTGGCGGCTCGCCACCTGACCGCCGACGACTTCCCTGCGAAGCTCGTCGCCCTGGCACGCCAGGCCCCGGAGCGCTGGCGCGAGGTCCTCCTCCTGGCCGGCGCCAAGGCCGCCGGCGGCACCCCGGCGAGCGTCTGGCAACTGGCCGCCGAGCTCTCGCCCCTCGATCCGGCGGACGAGGCCGCCGAGCCGGCCGACCACTGGGGCGCCCTCCTGGCTGGACAGCTCCTCGCCGAGTCCGCGAGCCTCGAAAGGGTCAGCGTGGCCCAGGAGAAGCAACTGGCAGGGCTCCGGACTCACCTCCTGTCGGTGATGCGCGGCACGGCCCTCCCAACGGTGGAGCGTGCGCTCGCCGGTAGGAGCCTGGCGAAGCTGGGCGACCCCCGCACGGAGGTGACGACCCTCGACGGGATGGAGCTCTGTTTCGTCCCACCTGGCGCCTTCCGAATGGGCAGTGAAGACCACGAGAATGAGCGGCCCGCGCACGATCTCGACATCCCGTACGGCTACTGGATCGGTCGCTACACGGTCACCGTCGCCCAGTTTCGGGAGTACGTGGAGGAGAGCCGCGAGGAGCCCGGAGACCTCGACAGCCTCCGAGGTGAGCCCAACGAGCCGGTGGTCTGGGTGAGCTGGCACGAGGCTCGGCGCTTTTGCGAGTGGCTTACCGAGCGCTGGCGGCGGCGGGGGTTTCTGCCGCAGGGGTGGGTGGTGCGGCTGCCTTCCGAGGCCGAGTGGGAGAAGGCCGCCCGCGGCGGGGCCGAGGTGCCGAGGGAGTTGGAGCCTCGGGCGGTCGGAGAAGGTGGCGTATCCAACCAGGACCTCGACTCCGATCTCCAGACCAACGACCGACCCGCGCGGGCCTTCCCCTGGGGCGAGGACTTCGAGGCGGACTTGGCGAACACGGGGGAGACCGGGCTCAACAGGACGAGCGCCGTCGGCTGTTTTGCGGCCAGCGCCAGTCCCTACGGCTGCGAGGAGATGGCCGGCAACGTCTGGGAGTGGACCCGGAGCCTGATTACAGCGAGCCCGATTTCAAGTACCCGTACGAACCTGGCGACGGCCGTGAGGACGCCTCCGCCCCGGACGAGATCCGTCGGGTGTTGCGCGGGGGCGGCTTCGGCTACGGTGCCAGGTACGTCCGTTGCTCCGCGCGCGACAGGCTCAGCCCGGGCGGCCGGTTCGGGCTCCTCGGGTTTCGGTTGTTGGTGTCCCCATTCTCCTCTGACCTCTGAAGTCTCTGAGCTCTCTTAGTACCTCGGTGCAGGAATACGCTCGTATTCGGGCGCCGGTGCATCCACCCCAGCGGCGTTGCGCTCCCTGCGACAGACCTTCGGGTATGCCTCGGTCGCGCGCCTTGCCGGGGCGGCGCCCCAGCGCCCTCGGTACGTGACCGTATTCCTGCACCGAGGTACCGCCTCTGGACGGGCGGGGGTCGCCAGAATTTCCTCAGCCAGTTGAGCGGCTTGGCGGCGTCAGATGAGTTAGAGTTCGCGCAATGACAGGCGCCGAGATGGTGATCTTCACCCGCACCTTCGACCTCCTCACCTGGCTCCTGCCGGCCACCAACCACTTCCCGCGGGCGCACCGCCACAGCTTTACCAGGAGGCTCCTCGACGCCGCGTTCGACCTCCGAGAGCGGCTGGAGGAGGCCAACCTGCGCCGTGGCGCTGAGCGAGCCGAGCGCCTCCGGTCGGCGGACGAAGCCCTTGCGCGGGTGCGCTGCTATCTGCGCCTCGCCGCGGGGTGGGGGTGGCTCTCCGGCCGGCAGTATCAGTACGTCGCCCAGATGGTTGCCGAGATCGGCCGCCTCCTGGGTGGCTGGAAGAAGGCGGCACATGGATAGCTCCGGCAACCCCTCGGCTTCGCGCCGGGTGTTGCGGGGCCCGGTTCGAAAGTCCGTCGGGTGTTGCGCGGGGGCGGCTTCAACAACGAAGCCAGGAACGCCCGCTGCTCCGCGCGCAACAGGAACAACCCGAACAACCGGAACAGGAACATCGGGTTTCGGTTGTCGGTGTCCACGTTCTCCGGAGCGTCGGAACTGCTCGGTGGGGCGCTGCCCTCCCGGGCCGAGACGGAGAATGGCGGAGCCGGGTCCCGGCCGCGCCCGCCTAGTACTCCGTCGCAGAAATACGGTCACGTACCGAGGGCGCCGAGGCGCCGCCCCAGCAAGGCATGCGACCGAGGCATACCCGAAGGTCTGTCGCAGGGAGCGCAACGCCGCTGGGGCGGATGCGGCGGCGCGCGAATGCGAGCGTATTTCTGTGACGGAGTACTCAGGCGGGCCGGGCGCATAACGACCGCCCCGCGCCCTGGGTTCCGACCCTGGCGCGGGGCGATTCTCCAAGATGTTCGAGACGCTCATCTCCTGGAAGAACCTCCTCTCGGCCTACCGGAAGGCGGCGGCCGGGAAGCGGGGGCGTGCCGACGTGGCGGGCTTCGAACATCGCCTCGAGGAGAGGCTCCTCGAGCTCCAGGACGAGCTTCAATCAGGGGCGTACCGGCCGGGAGGTTATCGAAGCTTCTTCATCCACGAGCCCAAGCGCCGGCTGATCAGCGCCGCGCCCTTTCGAGACCGGGTTGTTCATCACGCTCTCTGCCACCTCATCGAGCCGGTCTTCGAGGGCTACGTCGACGACCTGCTCCTCTTCGCTGACGACAGGTCGCTCCTATGGCGCTTCAAGAGCGAGCTCGAGCGGCGCTTCGAACGCCTCAGACTCACGATTCATCCGGGCGCCCACCCGCGGCCGGTGACCGAAGGCATCCCGTTCCTGGGTTTCGTCACCTTCCCGGATCGCCGCCGCCTCAAGCGGCGGAAGGGGATCGCGTTCCGGCGGCGGCTGAAACGATTGCGGGTCCTGGAGGCCACGGGCGAGCTTCCCGCCGAGCGGGTCCGAGCCTCCATCGCCGGCTGGGTGGGTCACGTGCGGTATGGAAACACCGTGGGGTTACGCGAGGCGGTGTTGGGCTGAGCATGTGATGGAATGCGTGACACGATGTTCCGGAAGGTTCGTTCCGTGGGAGGGCTGATCTCCCAGCGGCCTCGAGTCGGAAGGTCGTTCCGTCTTCTGGCCGCTCGTGCGCCGGCAGGATTGGGGCCAAGCCTCGCCTTGATGGCGTGGACCGCGCCCGCGGCCGCCCAGCAGGGGGCCACAAGCCCGCACCCCGGCCTCTGGGTCCAGTACGGCGACAAAGTCGTGGTGGCCGTGGTCACCGCGGTGCTGGTCCTCCTGGTTCAGGCTCCTCTCAAGGCGCTCCTCGCGAAGCTCGGGCATTGGCTGGAGCAGCGCTTGCAAGGGCTGGGTTTCCACTTCATCCGGCGCTACCTCGAGGCCCTGGCCGACCGCCATCGGTGGCTGCGCCTGATCGGGATTTCCAGCCGTGCCGATCTCCACCCGCCCAGACTGCAGGAGGTCTACATCTCCTTGCGGCTCGCGGCGGCGGGCGGCGCGGACCCGGACCGGATCTCCTGGAGCGAGGCCCTGGGCCGAGACCGGGATCGGGATCAGGATCGGGTGGTCATCTTGGGGGCTCCGGGGGCGGGGAAGACGACGCTCCTGGACTATCTGGTCATGGTCTTGACCGGCCGGGTGGCCCACCCGTTGCTGGAACGCCTCGGCAAGCCCTTCCCCTTGTTCGCGCGACTCCGAGAGCTTGGCGCCGACAGTGAGCGCGAGACCCTCATCGGCCTGCTCCGGGCGTCGGCCCCTCTCGGCCGAATCCCGGCGGACTTCCCCGAGCGGTGGCTCACACGTGGCGGCTGCATGGTGCTCCTGGACGGCCTCGACGAGGTTCTGGACGAGGTCCGGCATCAGCGAGCGGTGGAGGCGATCGAACGCCTGGTCGCGGACTACCCCGACAACCGCTTCGTCGTCACCTGCCGCGTCGCCGGCTGGCGGAATCAGCTCCCGGGATTCTCCACCTTCGAGATCCAGGAGCTCGAGGACGACGACGTTCGCCGGTTCACGGGGGCCTGGTACCGGGAGGTGGCCCGCACCGCGAGAGTGAATCTCCTGGGAGCCGATCCCGAGCCCGAGAAGCTCCAGGAAGCGGAGAAGGAGGCCTACGAGGAGGCGCGCGTCCAGGCCGAGGATCTGTGGGAGCAGCTCCGTTCGAACGCGAGCCTCCTCCTGGTGGCTCGGACCCCCCTCATCCTCTCCCTCATCCTGCTGCTCCACTATTTCCGGGTGGCGAAGCTGCCCCAGGGGCGGGCGGCCCTCTACGAGAGGTGTCTCGAGGTGTTGCTGGAGAACTGGGACGCGAAGGAGCATCGCCTGGCTCTGCACGAGAGGCTCGGGCTGGACGACAAGCTCACTGTCCTCCGGACGATCGCCTTCCACTTCCTGGAGCGGGATCTGCTGGAGGCCGAGCTCTCCGAGATCGAGAGCCTGGTCGAGCCGCTCCTGCCGCGGCTTTCGGCCCAAGGCCTTAAGGCCCGGGAGATCCTCGAGCACATCCACGAGCGTTCGGGCCTCCTCGTCGAGCAGTCCCTGGGGCGCTACGGCTTCGCCCACCGCGCCCTCGCCGACGATCTGGCAGCGCAGCACGTGGTGGAACACGAGCTGGACGATCGACTCGTGGAACGGATCGGCGAGGAGCGCTGGCGGGAGGTCACTCTCATCGCCGTGGGCCTCGCCCCGAAGGCACGGGCGGAGCGGCTGGTGCGTGCCTTCCTGGAGGAGGGGGCCGAGAGCGTTCCGGCTCTAGAGATGGCGGGCCTCGCCCTGGGCGAGGAGGTGCACGTCTCGGAACAGCTCCGGGACCGGATCACGCATCGACTCCGCCAAGAGCTGGACCGCCTCCCCGAAGCGGAGAGCGCCTCCTTCGGCGGGCTCGCGGGAGCCCTGCTCACCGCCGATCTGGCCGCTGCCCAGGTCTGGATGGGGGAGGTGCTCCGGGGCCGCAACCTGGGCCTTCGCAAACGGGTTCTGAGCCTGCTGCCGGAGCTGGGCGAGGCGCACGGCAGGCCACTTCTGTCGATCCTGGGGTCCAGGAGGGTCTCAGGGTCGATAGACGTCCTTGCGATGGCGGACTCGAAACACTCGCACCTCTTCGGCTCCGTCGTCGATCTCGTAGAGGATGCGATGCTCGCCGAGGCGCACGCGTCCGGTGTCTTTCTCTCCGCGCAGCTTGCGATAGCCAGGCGGGCGTGGGTCTTCAGCGAACGCCTTGAGAGCAGTGATGACGCGCCGGAAGGTCTCTGCGGGAAGCTTCTTGAGGTCTCTCTCCGCCGACGGGGCGAGGAAGACCTTATACATCCGGCGGAGAGTACTCTTCGAGAAAGTCGTCGAGCGAACGGAACGTGTTGGTCTCGAGGCGGGCCCGCTTGATGGCTTCCAGGTCGTCGATCTCTTCGAGCCGCTCCAGCATCGCCTGGTACTGATCGATGTCCAGGATCACTGCGACCGGCTTGCCCTCACGGAGTACGACCTCGGGTTCCACATCCACCTCCTTGACCCTGGTCATCTCAGTCCTCCTCGCAGTCCAGGTCCTCGACCTTCGACGCGACGGAAGCTGCCCCACACCTCGCGGCGCACCTCGTCGATCTCTTCAGCCGAGGGCGCCGATCCCAGGTCCTTGCACAGGCCGAGAACAGAGCGACTCGCTCGAGGCCGAGAAGTCTCCAACTCGCCTTCGAGATCCGGCGCAACGCGCTCGATCAGGCGGAGCTTGGCGAGTGGCGACAGCTTCCGCGCTTGGTCCAGCACCTCTTCGAGGGTGGGTTCCTTGAGCATGACCCGAAGATTCTACCGGAGCTCGCAGAGCGGCTAACCCATCGATCTTCGGGCCAGGAGCCCTCGTCTTCCCAGCCTTCGAACTCGACGCCCAGTCCCTCGCCGTCGGCGTAGGCTCGCCGGTCGCGCGCGTCGATCTCGTCATTGTCGTGACGGCGCTTCGCGGAGTCCCGTCTGAGCTGTGACCTGGCCATCGACTGGTCGCCGGGCCGAGCCGAACCGGCAGGAGGGTCCCTTCGGCAGCTCATTCGCCGGCCGGCCCGAGGCCGGCGTAGATGTCGTCGAGGGTGAGGGTGACCTCGGGGCAGGGAAGGGGGACCTGGCCGTGGCCGCTGACCTCGGCGTCCCACCAGACACCCTGCTCGTCGCGCCAGTGGCGCTGGCCCCGGCGCTCGTCCTGCTCGACGATCACGTAGGCCCCGAGCGTGGGAATGTGCTTGGAGGCCACGAGCTTCTCGCGGCGATCGATGACCGCGGTGGACGGCGAGACGATCTCGACCACCAGGCAGGGGGCGTCTTCGACGAGCGGGTCGCCGGCCTCCGGCCCACAGGCGACCATCACGTCCGGGTAGTAGTAGACGTCCTCGCCGGCCCGGAGCTTCACGTCACTCATGTAGACCCGGCAAGGACCCTCGCTGGCCGCGCTGGTGAGGCGTCCCGCGATGTTCAGGGCGATGCGATTATGTCGCTTGCTGGCTCCGGCCAGCGCGTACATCACACCGGCGACGTACTCGTGACGTAGCGAGCTGGCCGCTTCGAGCTCCAGGTATTCCTGGACGGTGAGCGTCTGGTGTCGAACGGCACCTTCTGGCATGCAGTCAGTCTACACCGGCGTAGACTACGGCCCCCATGGCCGTGCGCTCTTCCGCCACCGACCCGGCGCTCGCTCTCTTTCATCCGGTCGTCCAGGCCTGGTTCACCGAACGCTTCGCGGCGCCCACCGACGTCCAGCGCCGGGCGTGGCCCGAGATCGCGGCCGGGCGCCACGTGCTGGTCACCGCGCCCACCGGCACCGGCAAGACCCTGACCGCCTTCCTCTGGGCCCTCGACCGCCTCCTCTCCGGCGAGATCCCCGGGGGCGCCGTCCGCGTCCTCTACGTCTCGCCGCTCAAAGCCCTCAACACCGACGTCCGGCGCAACCTCGACGAGCCCCTGGCCGAGCTCGTCGAGAGGTTCCGGGCGGCCGGCGAGCCGGTGCCCTCGGTGCGGGCGCTCACCCGGAGCGGCGACACCCCGCAGTCCGAGCGCCAGAAGATGCTCCGGCGGCCGCCCGAGATCCTCATCACGACGCCCGAGAGCCTCAACATCCTCCTGACCTCCCAGGGCGGCCGCTCCCTCCTGGGCGGCCTCTCGACCGTCATCCTCGACGAGATCCACGCCGTCGCCGGCACCAAGCGGGGCACCCACCTGCTGACCGCCGTCGAGCGCCTCGTGCCCCTGGCCGGCGAGTTCCAGCGGATCGCCCTCTCGGCGACCGTCCGGCCCCTGCCCCTGATGGCCGAGATGGTGGGCGGCTTCGAGCTCCTCGAAGGCGCCGGCGGCGAGCCGGTCTACCGGCCCCGTCCGGTCACCACGGTCCGCTCCGAGGCCGAGAAGGTCTACGACCTCTCGGTCCGCTTTCCGGGCCCCGGGGACCCCGCGGCGCCCGAGCCCACCGAGGATCCCGAAACTTCCGTATGGGATTTGCTCGTCCCCGAGCTCCAGAAGATCATCCGGAGAAACCGCTCCACCCTGGTCTTCGCCAACAGCCGGCGGACCACCGAGCGGCTCACCCGCATGGTCAACGCCCGCTCGGACCGCGACCTCGCCTACTCCCACCACGGCTCGCTCTCGCGCGAGGTGCGCCAGGTGGTCGAGGCGCGCTTGAAGGCGGGCGAGCTGCCGGCGATCATCGCCACCAGCTCCTTGGAGCTCGGGATCGACGTCGGCGCCCTCGACGAGGTGGTGCTGGTCCAGACGCCGTTCTCGATCGCCTCGACCCTCCAGCGGGTCGGCCGCGCCGGCCACCGGGTGGGGGAGGTCTCCCGCGGCACGCTCCTGCCCACCCACGGCCGGGACTTCCTCGACGCCGCGGTGGTCGCCCGGGCGGTCGCCTGCCGCGAGATCGAGGCCGTCCACCCGGTCGAGGCGCCGCTCGACGTCCTCGCCCAGGTGATCCTGTCGATGGTCGCCGCCGAAACCTGGGGGATCGACGCGCTCTTCGACCGCCTGCGCACCGCCTGGCCCTACCGGAACCTCGCGCGCCGCCACTACGAGCTGGTCCTCGAGATGCTCGCCGGGCGCTACGCCGACAGCCGCGTGCGCGAGCTCTCGCCGCGGGTGACGGTCGACCGGGTCGAGGGCACGGTCCGCGCCCGTCCCGGCGCCGCCCGCCTCATCTACCTCTCGGGCGGCACCATCCCGGACCGGGGCTACTTCCACCTGCGGGTCGAGGGCGGCCCGGAGGGGCCGGGCCCCAAGATCGGCGAGCTCGACGAGGAGTTCGTCTGGGAGCGCTCGGTGGGCGACAGCTTCACCCTCGGCACTCAGGTCTGGCGGGTGCGCCGGATCACCCACAACGACGTGATCGTGGAGCCCGCCCGGGCCTCGGCCGCCATGGCCCCGTTCTGGCGCGCCGAGGAGCGGGACCGGGACGTCTTCCTGGCCGAGCGCGTGAGCCTCCTCCTCGAGTCCCTCGAAGGCCGCCTGGAGGCGCCGGACGACGAGCTCCTGGCCGCCCTCGAAGTCGACCATCACCTGGACCGGGGCGCTGCCGCCGAGCTCGTTCGCTACCTGCGCTCCCAGAAGGCGGCCATGGGCGGGCGCCTACCGCACCGGCACCGCCTGATGATCGAGCACGTGGCGGCGGCCGAGGGGAGCGAGGCCTCGCACCCGGACCAGCCCGACCGTCGGCGCGTGGTGCTCCACACCTTCTGGGGCGGGCGGGTCAACCGGCCGCTGGCGATCGCGCTGGCCGCCGCCTGGGAGGAGCGCTTCGGCGAGCGCCCCGAGATCCTCCAGGACGACGACTGCCTGATGCTCACCCTGCCCGAGGCGCTCGCCGGCGAGGAGATCCTGGCCCTGGTGCCGCCGGAGCGGGTGGAGGAGCTCCTGCGCCGGCGCCTCGAGTCGACCGGCTTCTTCGGCGCCCTCTTCCGCCAGAACGCCGGCCGCGCGCTGCTTCTGCCGCGGGCGGGCTTTCGCCACCGGATGCCCCTCTGGGTCAACCGCGAGCGGGCGAAGCGCCTGCTCGACGCGGTGGGCCGCTACGGCGACTTCCCGCTGGTCCTCGAGACCTGGCGGAGCTGCCTCGAGGACGAGCTCGACCTGGACGCCCTCCGGCGGCTCCTCGAGGAGGTGCGCGCGGGCGAGATCGAGGTCCGCCACGTGGCGACCGACGCGCCGTCGCCGTTCGCCGCGCACCTCCTCTGGAAGCAGACCAACACCCTGATGTACGCGGACGACACGCCGGCGGGGGAGGGGGGCGGCCGGGGGCCGGCGCTCTCGGCGGACCTCCTCCGCGAGCTGGTCTTCGCCTCGCGCCTCCGCCCCCGGGTGCCGCCGCGCCTGGTGGCGGAGCTCCAGGCGAAGCTCCAGCGGACCGCCCCGGGCTACGCGCCGCGGGACGCCGGCGAGCTCCTCGAGTGGCTCCGCGAGCGCCTCCTCGTGCCGGTGGCCGAGTGGCGCGAGCTCCTGGCGGCGGTGGCGCGGGACGCCGGCGAGCGCGCTGCCCGGGGTGGGGGCGGCGACGGCGGCGGGGCAGGCGACGGCCTCGCCGTGCCGGAGCTCGAGGCCGCCCTCGCCGAGCGAGCGGTGGTGGTCCACCTGCCGGGCGCGACGCTCCCGGCGGTGGCCGCCCTCGAGACCGTGCCCCGGCTGCGCGTGGCCCTGGACTCGCCGGAGCTCGCGCTCGCCTCGCTCCTCGACCCTGCCCGCCCGGCTCCGGCCGCGGCCCGCGAGAACCTCGCCCTTCTCGAGAGCCGGCGCGCGCCGGAGGTCGCGGAAGAGGACGACGGCGGCGACCCATGGGCCGACCTCGTCGGGGAGTGGCTCCGGTTCTACGGAGCGGTGGAGGAGGGCTACCTCCGCCAGGTCTTCGGCGCCGAGGGCGCCGCCGCCGAGCGCCTCGCCGAGGCGCTGGAAGTCCTGGTCGACGACCAACGGGTGGTGGCCGACCAGCTCGTCCGCGACGCGGCCGGCACCCAGGTCGCCGACGCCGCGAACCTCGAGACCCTGCTGCGCTGGACCCGCGCCGCGGCCCGCCCGGCCTTCGAGGCCCTTCCCCTCGAGCGCCTGCCCCTCTTCCTCGCCGGCCACCAGGGCGTGGCCCCGCCCGGCGGCTCGCTCGAAGACCTCCAGGGCCGCCTCGAGACCCTCTTCGCCTATCCGCTCCCGGCGCGCCTGTGGGAGACCGAGGTCCTGCCGGCGCGCCTCGCGCCCTACCACACCGCCTGGCTCGACACCTTGCTGCGCGAGTCCGAGCTCGCCTGGGTGGGCGCGGGGGAGCGGCGGATCGCGTTCGCCTTCCCGGTCGACCGGGACCTGATGGCCGACCCGGAGGAGACGCCCGCCCGCGCTCCGTCCGACGCGGCGCGCGAGCTCGGCGACCTCTTCCCGGACCGCCGCGGGTTCTTTCCTGATGGCCGCGGGTTCTTTCCTGATGGCCGCGAGCGCTTTCCTGGTGGCCGCGGGCTTTTTCCTGGTGGCCGCGGGCTCTTTCCTGATGGCCGCGGGCGCTACACCCTGGGCGAGCTCGCCGAGCACGCGGGCCGGGGGACCGGCGAGATCACCGCCCGGCTCTGGGAGCTCGCCTGGGAGGGGCGGGTCTCGAACGACGCCTTCGAGGTGGTAAGGAAGGGGGTGCTCCGGCGGTTTCGGGCGCCCGCCGGGGCCGGGGCCGGCGAGGGCTCCGCCCCGTCCGCTGCGGGGCGCTCCAGCACGCGCCGGCCCGGCCACCGCCGGGGCGCCTTCGACCGCTGGGCAAGCGGCCGCACCTTCGCCGGCCACTGGTACCCGCTGCCGCCCGCCTTCGGCCAGCCTCCTGCCGGCGGCGACGGCGCGGACGCCGAGCCGGGCGAGCCCCTCGACGCCCTGGAGCGCGAGGAGCTCGCCAAGGAGCGGGCGCGCCTCGTCCTCGAGCGCTACGGGGTCGTCTTCCGCGAGCTCCTGGCCCGGGAAGCTCCCGGCCCTCCAGTGGGGGCGGCTCTTCCGGGCGCTCCGCCTGATGGAGCTCTCGGGCGAGGTCCTGGCCGGCCAGTTCTTCCGCGGCGTGCCGGGTCTCCAGTTCGCCTCCCACGCCGCCTTCCGGCGGCTGCGCGACGGCTTTCTCGCGAGCGACGCCGTCTGGTGGCTGGACGCCGCCGACCCGGCCTCTCTCGCCGGGGTCGACCTGCCGGCTCTCAAGTCCGAGCTGCCCGAGCGCCGCCCCGGGAACCACACGGTCTTCCACGGCGAGCGGCTGGTCGTGGTCTCGACCCGGCGGGGCCGGCGCCTGGAGATCCGCGCGGCGCCCGAGGACCCGCGCCTCGGCGAGTATCTCGAGTTCCTGAAGGTGGCGCTCACCCGGGACTTCGCCCCGCGCCGGGCGATCGAGGTCGAGGAGATCAACGGCGAGCCGGCGCCGGCGAGCCCGTACCGGGAGCGGCTCAAGGAGCTGTTCAGCGCCACGGTGGAGCCCCGTACGATCAAGCTGCGTCGGAGATACTGACCGTCAAGAGGAGGAACCGCGATGAACCGCACCGGAAACGGCCCCGTCACCCGGGCCTTCGAGCTCGACGACCTGTCGCGCGCGCGCCGCGCCGCGGGCCGCCGCTACTACGAGTTCCTGCGCGTTCGGGCGCTGTCGATGGGCCTCTACGGCTTGCCCGAGGGCGGCGAGGACCCCCAGAACCCCCACGAGGAGGACGAGGTCTACCACGTCGTCCGGGGACGGGCGACGCTGTCGGTGGCGGGGGAGGACCGCCCGGTCGAGGCGGGCTCGGTGGTCTACGTGGCGGCCGGCGTCGAGCACCGCTTCCACTCGATCGAGGAGGACCTGGAGGTGCTGGTCGTCTTCGCGCCCGCGGAGACCGGGTAGGACGTGGGAGCGCCGCTCGGAGCCTGGCCTTCACAGGCTCAGAGCGGCAGAACTCCCTCGATCTCCGCGGCGCGGCGGTAGAGGTCGATGACCGATTCGCTGTCCGGCATCTCGAGCTCGGCGGTCACGCTCACGTAGTTGCCCTTGCGCGAGTCGCGGGTCCGTACCGGCACCTGGTCCTCGAACAGGGCGACCACCGCGTCGAGCTGGTGGCGCGGCGCGATGAACTTGAAGAGGTAACCGCACGGCCAGTCGTAGTAGCCGTCCAGGCGTGCCTTGAAGCTCCGTTCGGTGGTGGGAGGCGTCATGGTTTCGGTCATCATCATATAGCTTAACCTCGCACTGAGGGTAGTGTCTCATCCGAGACGGCGGGTCCGGCCGGACCGCCGCGCGGGGCTGACCGAGTGTACGGCCGCCGGACCGGGGAGGTCGCGGGCGATCGCGCCCGGGCCGGGCGGCGGCGGGGCGCGCAGGCCCCGGATGGTATGCTTCGAAGCGGTCTGCAGGGCTTTCTCTCACTTCCTTTTCGAGGACATCGTCCATGCCTCCCACACGCGGTTCCGAACCCGCTTCCTGGCCGTCCCCGGCTCCGTCGTCGCTCGAGGAGCTCGGGCTCTCCCGCGACGAGGTCCTGCGCGACTTCCGGATCGCCCACGAGAGCCGCCAGGCGAGCGTCGTCGGGCGCAAGGAAGTGCTCACCGGCAAGGCCAAGTTCGGGATCTTCGGCGGCGGCAAGGAGGTGGCACAGCTCGCCATGGCCCGGGTCTTCGAGGACGGCGACCACCGGGCGGGTTACTACCGCGACCAGACCTTCATGCTCGCCGCCGGGCTCCTCACCGTGCGCGAGTACTTCGCCCAGCTCTACGCCCACGCCGACGTCGAGGCCGACCCGTCCTCGGCCGGCCGCCAGATGAACTCCCACTTCGCCACCCGGATGCTCGACTCTTCGGGCGCGTTCCTGCCCCAGAGCGACCGGAAGAACGTGCCGGCGGACCTCTCGCCCACGGCCTCTCAGATGCCCAAGCTCGCCGGCCTCGCCTACGCCTCGCGCCTCTACCGGGAGGTCGAGGTGCTGCGCCAGGGTTTCGAGCGCTTCTCCGACGGCGGCCGGGAGATCGCGTTCGGCACCATCGGCAACGCCTCCTGCGCCGAGGGGATGTTCTGGGAGACGGTCAACGCCGTCGGGGTGCTCCGGGGGCCCATGGTGCTCTCGATCTGGGACGACAGCTACGGCATCTCGGTGCCCAACGAGCTCCAGGTGACGAAGGCCGACGTGGGCGCCCTGCTCGAGGGCTTCCGGCGCGACGAGCGCGGCGGCTACCAGCTCTTCCGGGTCCGCGGCTGGGACTACCCGGCCCTCCTCGCGGCTTACCGCGAGGCCGCCGAAGTCGCCCGCCGCGAGCACGTGCCGGCGATCCTCCACGTCGTCGAGCTCACCCAGCCCCAGGGGCACTCGACCTCGGGCAGCCACGAGCGCTACAAGTCGCCCGAGCGGCTGTCCTGGGAGGAGGAGCACGACTGCCTGAAGGCGTTCGCCGGCTGGCTGATGGACGAGGAGGTGGCCGCTCCCGAGGAGCTCGAGGGGATCGCCCGGGAGGCGCGCGAGCACGTCCTCGAGGAGCAGCGCGCCGCCTGGCAGGCCTACCGGGCTCCCCTCGATCAGGAGCTCGGCGCCGCCACCGGCCTGATTCGGGGGCTCGCCCGGGAGGCCTCGGCACGCCAGGAGATCGAGGGCGTCGCGGCGGCCCTCGAGCACCGCCAGAACCCGATCCGGCGCGACCTGATGGCCGCCGTGGAAGAGGCGCTGGTGGCGGCCGCGGGCGACGACGTGCCGGCGCGCTCGAAGCTCGCGACCTGGAAGCGCGAGCAGGAGCTCGCCAACCGGGAGCGCTACGGCGCCGACCTCTACTCGGAGACCGCCGGCTCGGCCCTCGAGGTGCCGGTGGTGCCGGCGGTCTACGGCGACGCGAGCCCCAAGGTCAACGGCTTCGAGGTGGTCAACGCCTGCTTCGACCGCGCCCTCGCGCGCTACCCGAACCTGATCGCCATGGGCGAGGACGTGGGCAAGCTGGGCGACGTCAACCAGGGCTTCGCCGGCCTCCAGGAAAAGTACGGCAAGCTGCGGGTCTCGGACACCGGGATCCGCGAGACGACGATCATCGGCCAGGCGATCGGCATGGCGTTCCGGGGCCTCCGGCCGATCGCCGAGATCCAGTACCTCGACTACCTCCTCTACTGCCTCCAGATCCTCTCGGACGACCTGGCGACGCTGCGCTACCGGACCCGGGGCGGCCAGAAGGCGCCGGTCATCGTGCGCACCCGGGGCCACCGGCTCGAAGGCATCTGGCACTCGGGCTCGCCCATGGGCGCCATCCTCCACCTGCTCCGCGGGCTCCACGTCTGCGTGCCGCGGAACATGACCCAGGCCGCCGGCTTCTACAACACCCTGCTCCGGTCCGACGAGCCCGCGCTGGTGATCGAGGTCCTGAACGGCTACCGCGTCAAGGAGATCCTGCCCGACAACGTCGGCGAGATGACGGTGCCGCTCGGCGTGCCGGAGGTGCTCCGAGAGGGCTCGGACGTGACGGTCGTGACCTACGGGGCGGCGTGCAAGATCGTCCTCGAGGCGGCGGAGCTCCTGGCCGGGGTCGACGTCGACGTCGAGGTGATCGACGTCCAGACCCTGCTCCCGTTCGACCTCGGCCACCGGATCGCCGAGTCGCTCGAGAAGACCGCCCGCGTGGTGTTCGTCGACGAGGACGTGCCCGGCGGCGCCAGCGCCTACATGATGCAGCAGGTCCTGGAGACGCAGCGCGGCTACGTCTGGCTCGACTCCGAGCCGCGCACCGTCCCCGGCGCCCCCCACCGTCCGGCCTACGGCTCGGACGGCGACTACTTCTCGAAGCCCAACCGGGAGCAGGTGTTCGAGGCGGTCTACGAGCTGATGCACGAGGCGGACCCCGCCGGCTACCCGCTCTTCTTCCGCTGAGGCCGCCGCCCGGCCCGACCGCGCCCACACCATGGCCGCCGTGCCCTTCAACTCCATCTACCGCCACGGCTACGCGCGGGCGTCGGTGTGCATCCCGCGGGTCAAGGTGGCGGCGCCGGAGCTCAACGCCGAGCGCACCCTGGCGCTCGCCCAGCGGGCCTCGGACGAGCGCTCGGTCGTGGCCCTCTTCCCCGAGATGGGGCTCTCGGCCTACTCGAACGACGACCTGTTCCAGCAGGATGCCCTGCTCGACGCCACCGAGGAGGCGCTGGGGCGGGTGGTGGCGGCGAGCCGCGACCTGGGGCCGGTGCTCCTGGTGGGGGCGCCGCTGCGCTTCGAGGGCAAGCTCTTCAACTGCGCAGCCGTCGTCCACCGCGGTCGGATCCTCGGCGTCGTGCCCAAGAGCTACCTGCCCAACTACCGGGAGTTCTACGAGAAGCGCCAGTTCACCTCGGCCTTCGACGCGGTCTCGCGCGAGGTGCGCCTCCTCGGCCAGACGGTGCCCTTCGGCAACGACCTCCTGTTCGCGGCCGAGGATCTGCCCGGGCTCGTGCTCCACGTGGAGATCTGCGAGGACCTCTGGGCGCCGATCCCGCCCTCGACCTGGGCGGCTCTCGGCGGCGCCACGGTGCTCGCCAACCTCTCCGCCTCGAACATCACCATCGGCAAGGCCGAGTACCGGAAGCACCTCTGCGCCTCGCACTCGGGCAAGTCGATCGCCGCCTACCTCTACTCGGCGGCCGGCCCCGGCGAGTCGACCACCGACCTCGCCTGGGACGGCCAGGCGCTGATCTACGAGAACCACGAGCTCCTGGCCGAGTCCGAGCGCTTCCGGGCCGACGAGCACTGGATCACCGCCGACGTCGATCTGGAGCGCCTGCGCCAGGACCGGATGCGGATGACCAGCTTCAACGACGCCGCCGGCCACCACCGGGAGGCGGTCCGGGCCCTGCGCCGGGTGCCGTTCGAGGTGGGGATTCCCGAGGGGCCCGTGCCGTTGCGCCGCCGGGTCGAGCGCTTCCCCTACGTGCCCGAGGACCCGGGGGTGCGCGGCGAGCGTTGCTACGAGGCCTACAACATCCAGGTCTCCGGCCTCGCCAAGCGCCTCGAGGCGACCGGCATCAAGCGGGTGGTGATCGGGGTCTCGGGCGGCCTCGACTCGACCCAGGCGTTGATCGTCGCCTGCCGCACCATGGACCGGCTGGGGCTGCCGAGGGCGAACGTGCTCGGCTTCACGATGCCCGGCTTCGCCACCACCGAGCGCACGCGGGGCAACGCCTGGCACCTGATGGAGGCCCTCGGGGTGACCCCGGAGGAGATCGACATCCGCCCGTCGGCCCAGCAGATGCTCGCCGACATCGGCCACCCGCACGCCCGCGGCGAGCACGTCCACGACGTGACCTTCGAAAACGTCCAGGCCGGCGAGCGCACGTCGCACCTGTTCCGCCTCGCCAACCGGCACGACGCCCTGGTGGTGGGCACCGGTGACCTCTCGGAGCTCGCCCTCGGCTGGACCACCTACGGCGTCGGCGACCAGATGTCCCACTACAACGTCAACGCCTCGGTGCCCAAGACGCTGATCCAGCACCTGATCCGCTGGGTGATCGAGGCCGGCGAGATGCCCGAGGCGAACGACGTGCTCCAGGCGATCCTCGAGACCGAGATCTCGCCCGAGCTGGTGCCCGCCGACGCCGAGGCCCTGGGCGGCCCGGAGGGCGAGGAGGACGGCGGCCCGGCCCAGCGCACCGAGGAGATCATCGGCCCCTACGAGCTCCAGGACTTCCACCTCTACTTCGTCACCCGCTACGGCTTCCGGCCGAGCAAGATCGCCTTCCTGGCCCACCACGCCTGGTCGGACAAGGCGCGCGGCTCCTGGCCTGAGGGCTTCCCCGAGGCGAAGCGCCGGGAGTACGACCTCGCGACGATCAAGAAGTGGCTCGGGGTCTTCCTCTACCGGTTCTTCAAGACCAGCCAGTTCAAGCGCTCGGCGATGCCCAACGGCCCGAAGGTCGGCTCCGGCGGCTCCCTCTCCCCGCGCGGCGACTGGCGCGCCCCCAGCGACTCCGAGGCCGAGGTCTGGACGAAGGAGCTGGAGAGGAACGTCCCCGGGTAGTCCCACATCTCGAGCTATACAAGGTATGTCCTCGCGCAGAGGCGCAAAGACGCAGAGGAAGGCGAGCGTCACTCATCTCGTCGATGACCTTCCCGGCAGAGCCGCTCCCTCTGCGCCTCTGCGCCTCTGCGCGAGACTTGTCCGGCTCGGCTCGTGGGGTACGGGCGGGGCTAGCTCCAGGCCGCCGCCCAGGGGACGAGGGTGAAGGCGGCGACCGTCAGGAGGATCACGAAGAGTAGGTTGAGCCAGATCCCCGCCTTGACTTGAGGGTTGACAGACCCCTGACTCTTCCCGTGCTCCACATCTCGAGCTGTGCGAGGGATTTCCTCGCGCAGAGGCGCAAAGGCGCAGAGGAAGGCGAGCGTCGCTCATCTCGTCGATGACCTTCCCGGCAGAGCCGCTCCCTCTGCGCCTCTGCGGCTCTGCGCGAGACTTGTCCGGCTCGGCTCGTGGGGTACGGGCGGGGCTAGCTCCAGGCCGCCGCCCAGGGGATGAGAGTGAAGGCGGCCGCCGTCAGCAGCACCACGAAGAAGATCTCCAGCCAGATCCCGGCCTTGACCATCTGGGGGATGGTCACGTAGCCCGAGCCGTAGACGATGGCGTTGGGCGGGGTGGCGACCGGCATCATGAAGGCACAGCTCGCGGCCAGGGCGGCCGGCAGCACGAGGAAGAGGGGCGCCTCGCCTAGGCCCACCGCCACCGAGCCCACCACCGGCAGGAAGGTGGCGGCCGTGGCCGTGTTGCTGGTGAGCTCGGTCAGGAGCAGGATGACGGTCACGGTGAGCGCCGCGATCGCCACCACCGGCCAGCCCGCGGCCCCGTGCATCCGCTCGCCGATCCAGGCGGCGAGGCCGGAGTCCGAGACCGCGCCGGCGTGCGACAGGCCGCCGCCGAAGAGGAGGAGCACCCCCCAGGGGAGCTTCCGGGCGGTCGGCCAGTCGAGGAGCGCCTCGCCCTTCCGCCAGTCCGCCGGCAGCAAGAAGAGGAGGAGAGCGCCGATCAGGGCCACCCCGGTGTCCGAGAGGCCGGGCACCACCCGGGCCACCAGCGGCCGGAAGATCCAGAGGCCGGCGGTCAAGGCGAAGACCGCGGCGACGAGCTTCTCCTGTCGCGAGACGGGGCCGAGCCGGTCGAGCTCCCGCCGCAGGAAGGCCGCGCCGCCCGGGATCTCGGCGAGGCGCACCGGGTAGGCGAAACGGGTCAGGAGGAGAAAGGCCCCGGCCAGGCCGACGATCGCCACCGGCAGCCCCACGCTCATCCACTCGAGGAAGGAGACCTCGATGCCGTAAGTCTTGTCCATGAAGGCGGCGAGGAGGGCGTTGGGCGGGCTGCCGATCAGGGTGCCCAGCCCGCCGATGCTCGAGGCGTAGGCGATCCCCAGCATGAGGTCCAGGGCGAAGTGATCGCCGGGGGTGGCCGGCCCCGGCCGCTCCGGGACCACCGGGCCGTCCCCGCCGTCCTCGTCCCGCCGGCCGCCACCCTGGACCACCAGCTCGACCACCGAGAGGCCGATCGGGAGCATCATCATGGCGGTCGCGGTGTTGCTGATCCACATGGAGAGGAACGCCGAGGCGAGCATGAAGCCGGCGACGATGCGGGTCGGCCGGGTGCCCACGCCCCGGATGATCCCGAGGGCGATCCGCCGGTGGAGGTCCCACCGCTGCATGGCGAGCGCGATCAGGAAGCCGCCCAGGAAGAGGAAAATCAGGGGATTGGCGTAGGGGGCGGCGGCGGCGCTCACCTGGGCGACGCCCAGGAGCGGGAAGGCGAGGATCGGCACCAGGGAGGTGACCGCGATGGGCACCGCCTCGGTCATCCACCAGGCGGCCATGAGCGACCCGACGCCGGCGGTCCGCCAGCCGGCAGGGGAGAGCCCCATCGGCGGCCCGAAGGCGAGGCAGCCCAGAAACAGGGCGATCCCGGCGGCGAGGCCGAGCCGGGGCCGGAGTAGCGACGGGGCAGGCGCAGGAGGCATGGGGCTGGAGGCGACTCTACCGCAGGCCCCGGCCAAGGAGGCCCTATCGCTTCATCCCACGCATGTTGCAGCCTGCCACGGGGCCCGAACACGCAGCCCCGGGAGCCAGCCTGCACCGGGTACGAGGGGCGCGATCGGGTTCTCCAGGGATGATCGGCACTCGGGGGCGCCAGCCTCGCCCGGCGAGTCGAGGCTCGTCTTCCGTAGCCGTTCCACCTCGGGGCCGGTCCGGCCGGTCCGGCCCCCGTCTCGACCTAGCGAAGCTCCGCCTCAAACCGACGAGGCGTCTTGAGCGTCTTGGGCTTCGTGAGTCGCAGGTCCCCCGCCCACGTCGGTCGATCGAGCCTACGCTCACCGGAACGGCTTCTCCAGACCGGTCGATTCATCGGATCTCCCCCCTCACCCTCGATCCCTCTCCCACCCTCGCGGGGGGAGAGGGACGCCCCCTCCCGGGCTTGCCACGTCCGAAAACTCGGCTCGTTCGTCACGATTCTGGCCTGATCAGACATCTAGCGAAGCTCCGCCTCAAACCGACGAGGCGCCTGAAGCGTCTCCGGCGCCACGGGCCGCTGGTCCCCCACCCACGCCGAGCGATCACGGCTGCGCTCCTCGGAACGGCGACTCCAGAACATTGGATCCATCGGATGCCCCCCGCAACCCCTCGATCCCCTTCCCACCCCACGGGGGGGAAGGGGACGCCCCCACCCTCTCGGGCTGTTTCTCGAGGAGCTCGGCTCGTTCGTCACGATTCAGGCCTGATCAGACATCTAGTGACCCGTCAACCGTCAAGTGACAGGGTACCTGGCGAGGATTTCTCGTCGCTGGCCAGGCGCTCCGACGCAGGCGTAGCGGGGCCTACGTCGAGGAGGAGCAACGCCGCCAGCGGCGGGAAGGACCGCCAGGACACGTCACTTGACGGTTGACGGGTCACAAGCCGACAGTTTCTCTTTCGCTTCTTCCTTGGGAAGGGGAGATCGTGGCGCCGGATCGCGTCCTCATGGGGTGAACGTCCCGGATCGCCCCGGGCTACCGGGCGTCCGACGTTCGACGGGAGGTGGGATGACGGATCACGATCAGTTCTTCAAGAACCTGTTCCAGGAGTTCTTCGGCGACTTGCTCCGGATCGTGGCGCCGGATCTGGCGGCGCGCCTGCGCGTCGGGGAGCCCACGTTTCTCGAGAGCGAGCTCT
This sequence comes from uncultured Acidobacteriota bacterium, assembly GCA_963741925.1. Classification (GTDB taxonomy): domain Bacteria; phylum Acidobacteriota; class Thermoanaerobaculia; order Multivoradales; family DATKCC01; genus CAVUBL01. The sequence goes on along the minus strand of CAVUJU010000005.1, from coordinate 2,867,560 downwards.
TCACGAGCTTCCCCGAGGGCAGGCACCGCTACCTCGACCTGGTGGCCCGGGTGAGTCCTGTCGACGGAAAGCCCGAAGTCGTGCTCGTCCACGTGGAGGTGGAGGCCCGGGCGCGCAAGACGATGGGCTGGCGGCTGCTCGACTACGCGATGCAGCTCTGGCTGGCCCACCACCAGCCGGTCGTGCCCGTCGTGGTGTATCTGCGCGGCGGCAAACCCGACGTGACGCGCGAGGAGATCCGCATGGCGATCGTCGGCGACACGTTTCACTTGTTCTCGTACCTGGCCTTCGGGCTATCGAGGAGCGACGCGCGCGAGTACCTGGCGCGGCCGGAGCCTCTGGCGTGGGGCCTCGCCGGGCTCATGAGACCTGGGGGCGAGTCGGCGGCCCGGCACAAGCTGGCGTGCCTGCGGCCGATCACGAAGGCGGTCCTGACGGACCGGCAGCGGGTGCTGTTGGTCAACTGCATCGAGACCTATGTAGACTTGAACGACGCGGCGCAGCGGGAGTACGAAGCTCTCCTGGCCGAGGCGGGGAACGAAGAGGTGGCGACCATGGAGATGACCTGGGCCGATCGGATCGCACACGAAGCGAGGGAAAGTGCCCTTCGGGAAGGGCTCGAGAAGGGCCGCGAGCTAGGCTGGGAGAAGGGCCGCGAGGAGGGGCAGCGTGATCTTCTTTTGTCGTTGCTCGAGCGCCGCTTCGGGCCCTTATCTTCTGAGACCGTGACGCGGGTCCGCGCTCTCACCTCCCCTGAAGAGCTCTCCCGCCTCGCGGCCCGCGTCCTGGACGCTTCCACGCTCCGAGACCTCGGATTGTAGTGGGCCGGGGTGCGTCTCTCCGACGAGAGCCGCTCCACTCGGTGGGCAAGAAGAGACCACGGGACCGTCCCACTCGGAACGGTCCCGAAGGCTTCGGACTTCCGTGCCGTTGCGCCCACGGGGTCACTGCTTCGCGGCGATCTGGGAGGGGCGAGCGCCGGCAGACGGAAGAGGACTCGAGCCGGCTCGCCACCGTCCGCAAGGGCGGGAGCTCCGGCCCGGCCTGCTACGCTACCGCCCGCCATGCAGCCCGAGACCGACCGCGGACCCGACCCGGGCCCGTCGTGGCACCCCCTGGCGCGGATCGCCCTCTTCCTGGTCCTCTTCGTCATCCTCGAGCTCGTGGTCGGCCTCGCCGCCCTGGCCCTCTGGTCCATCGTTTCTGGGGCTCCGCCCGACGAGCTCGCTCGCCAAGGCTCGGCGACCGGCGGCTATCTGCTGTTCTTCTACGTCTGCCTGGCGCCGGTCCTGGTGCCGCTGACCGTCGCCTTCGCGCGCCACTTCGACCGGCGCGACGTGGCGAGCCTCGGCGCCCGGCTCCCCTCCGGCGGGGGGCGCGCCGCGGCCCGGCAGGGGGCCGCCGTCGCCCTCGGGGTCGCGGCGCTCCTCGGCGCCTGGCTGGGCGGGGTGGCGCTCTTCGGACGCGTGCGGCTCTCCGGGCTCGCCGGGGGCTTCACCGCCGGCCTGCCGTGGCTCCCGGGCCCGGCGGGCGGCGCCGGGGTCCTGTTGCTCGCCCTCCTCGGCTTCCTGGTGGGCGGCGCGGTCGAGGAGTGGGTGTTCCGGGGCTACGTCTACCGGGCCCTCCGCGAGCGGTGGAGCTGGGGCACGGCGGCCGGCGTCTCCTCGTTCGTCTTCACCCTCTTCCACGCCTTCAACCCGGGGGTCGAGCCGGCCGGCCTCGGCAACACCTTCCTCCTGGGGCTCGTCCTGGCGGCGCTCGCCGAGGCGAGCGGGAGCCTGGTGGCGCCGTCGCTGGCCCACGGGCTCTGGAACTTCCTGATGGGGAGCGTGCTCTCCGTGCCGGTGAGCGGCCTCGCCGTCAGCCGGCTTCTCGACCTCGAGGTCGGCGGGGCGCCGGCGCTCACCGGGGGAGCCTACGGGCCGGAGGGGAGCTGGCTCCTGACCGGCCTCCTGGTACCGGTGGTCCTGGCCGCCGCGCTCTGGGCCGACCGTCGCAGCGGGGCCTCCGGCGTCTACTCCCCGAAGTAGATCCGACGGATGAATGGTCCCGAGAGGTAGGCCTCGGGCTCGATCTGGCTCTGGAGCACGACGCCGTGCAACCCGTCGGTGAGGAGCATCCGGGCCGACTCGGCGAGGCCGGCGGCGGTCGTCGACTGGATCGCCTTCAGGGTGTGGCGGCCCACCCGGCGTGGCTGGATGACCAGGCTCTCCTCCACCCGGTGGCGCTCGCCCGCGCGGTCCAGGCCCTCGGCGGCGGCGTAGATCACCACCTGGTCCCGCTCGACCCGGGGGATGGCTTGAAGCATCACCGCCTCGAGCTCCGGGATGGGATCGTCACCGGGGAGCTCGGCGATCCGTTCCCGCACCCACGACCAGTGGCCGGGGTAGCGCAGCGTCTTGTAGTCGAGGGACTCGACCCGGCCGGCGAGCGCCGCCGGCAGGTCGGCGGCGCCCCCCGAGGTCAGGGCCTCCTCGAGCACCAGGGCGCCCAGGTGCACGTCGGCCACCTCGGTGAGCGACTCGCGCCGGCAGCGCTCGCCGCCGCGCACCACCAGCGACTCCTCGAGGTACTCGGTGGCGACCCCCACGGTGCTCCAGGTGAAGCCGTAGTAGTGCGGCGGCAGGGCGAGAACCGGCAGCGCCCCGACCCTGAGGCGCAGGGACTCGATCCGGTCGACCCCGTGGACCTGGCAGAAGTCGAGGAAGAGCTTGTGCCCGAGCACGTCCACGAAGCCCGGGGCGAGGCCGGTCTGGAGGACGAAGGCGCGGGAGGCGCCCTCGGCGATCTCGGCGATCCGGTCGCTGCTGGTCACATGCTCGGTCAGGTTGGCGTAGTGGAGGTCGTGAGATCGGGCGAGCTCCGCCATGCGCACCGCCTGGCTCCAGGGCAGGCAGTCGAGGAGCACGTCGGCGCCGGCCAGGACGCGCTCGAGGGTCTCGTCGCTCCCCGCCGCGGGCATGGCGAAGGAATGCACCGGGACGCTCCCGCTCTGGCCCTCGCGGATCCACTCGGCCGCCGCGGCGGAGCGCTCCGCCTCCACGTCTCCGATGGCGATCTCGAGGGGCAGGTCGCTCCACTCGGCGAGGAGCAGGCCGACGGCGCTGCCGATGCCGCCGGCGCCGGCGATGACGATCTTGTGGCTCGCACTCATGGCGGAGGGGTCCCGTGTCGGTGCCGCGTCTGTGGTGGGGATGACCGAGGCCCGGGAGGGTCGGGCCGAGCCGGATCTTATCCCGAACCGGCGCGCCGGGGGAGCCCGGGCCCTCAGGCCGGCTCGCCGGCCTCGGCGCTGCGGTAGATCAGCCGTAGGTTGCGGACGTAGATCAGCCAGCCCGTGGCCTGGCCGGCCACGCCCACGATGTCCTTGCGCCAGACGAAATAGACCATCAGCATGCTCGCCGCGACGAGGCTCAGCCACCAGAAGGAGACCGGGACCACCGAGCGTCGCCGGCGCTCGCTCGCCAGCCACTGGACCACCATCCGGCCGGCGAACAGGAGCTGGCCGAGGAAGCCGAAGGCGACCCAGGCGATCCCGACCGGTGAGGTGATGTTGAACAGGGTGTAGAGCCGGCTGCGGCCGGAGACGTCGCGGTAGAGGAGGGCGGCGAACTCGTCGGGCGAGAGGAGCTCGCTCCGGCCGTCGGAGAACTCGACCCGGTAGGCGTAGCCGCCTGCGGGCAGGGGTGCCAGGCGGACGTCGTCGACCCCCGCGGGCTCGACCTTGAGGGGGAGCGGCCGCTCGGCGGCGTCCCTCGGGGGGGCGGGGGCGGCCCGCAGCGCCGTCGCCGGCACCAGGCCGGCGGCCAGGAGGAGCCCGAGGAGGACGCGGGCGGCGAGGGCGGGGCGGCGGAGGGGTCGGTTCACGGAGGGATCATTCTTCGCCGGGAGGCCCGGCCGGGTTTGCGGAGTCGGACCGGTCCGCCCGCTCCGCCGGGGTCAGGGGCAGCCGGACCTCGAAGCGGGCGCCGTCGTCCGCGGCGTTCGACGCGCGGACCGTCCCGCCGTAGCCCTCGATGATCGCCTTGACGATCGCCAGACCGAGCCCGGTGTGGCGCCGCCCGGCGGGCTCCGTGGGCCGGTAGGTGAAGAACCGGTCGAACACCCGTGCCAGGTGCTCGGGCGGGATGCCCGGGCCGCGGTCGGCGACCGCGACCACCGCCTCGCCGGCCGGCGCCCCTCGCGGATCGGTCGCGAGCTCGACGCGGACGGCCGATCCTACCGGAGCGAAGCCGAAGGCGTTGTCGATCAGGTTCTCGACGACCTGGGCCAGGCGCTCGGGGGCGGCCCGCACGGTGACCGCCCCGGCGGGGGCGGCGAGCTCGACGCCGACGCCCTCGGGCGCCCGCCCCCGCGCCCCCTCGACCAGGCCACCGAGCAGCCGGACGAGGTCGACCGGCGCCGTGGGCTCCGCGTCGAGGAGGCTGTCGATCAGGCTCATCTCGCGCACCGCCGAGAGCAGCCGCTCCATGCGCGCGACCTCGCCCTCGACGGTGGCCAGCAGCCGGCGGCGGGCCGCGGGCTCCTCGACCTGGGCGAGCATCTCGGTGGCGGCGCGGATCGAGGTCAGGGGGTTCTTGAACTCGTGGGAGACGTCGGCGGCGAACGCCTCGACGAAGCGCACGTGCTCGTCCACTTGCCGGGACAGCCGCTCGAGGGTGCGGGCGAGCTCCCCGATCTCGTCGAGCTTGGCCGAGCCGGTGAACGTCCCGCGCAGGCGCCCGCGCCGGTCGACCAGGCTGGCGGCCTCGGCCCGGAGGCGCCGGACCGGTCGAGAGATGGTGGTGGCGAGGGCGAGGGAGAGGGCGACGGCGAGGACCACCGACAGGAGGAAGACCTCGAAGAAGGTCAGCCGGATGCGGCGGAGCTCCTGGAGGATGCGGTACGTCGACTGCGAGGCGACGGCGGCGCCGACCACCTGCTCGCCGCTGCGCACCGGGATCGCCACGTGGAGCGTCAGCGAGCGCTGGCCGCCCGGCGTCGGCCGGACGGCGGCGCCGTAGCGCCCGGCGAAGGCGTCCCGGAGCTCGGGAGCCCGCCCCTCGCCGCCGCCCCCCCCGGCCGCCCCGCCCTCCTCGTCGTCGGCGCCGACGAGCCGCCGCGCGAGGCGGAAGGGGGCCGCCCCCAACCGGTAGAGCCAGCCCTCGGCCGGCGCGCCCGGCGCGTCCTCGGCCGCCGCCCCCCGGGCGTCCGCGGCGGCGTCGCGCCGAGGGCCGAGGCGGCTCGAGTCGGCGAGCAGGACTCCGTCCCGGTCGTAGACCCGCAGGCGCGCCGTCACCCGCTGCTCGAGACCCTCGAGGATGCTCTTCGCCCCTTCGGCGCCGAGGGCCCCGTGCTCGGAGAGCGCGGCGGCCAGGAGGCGCCCCTGCTGGGCCATGGAGCGCTCCTGGGCATCGAGGAGCTGGCGCTCGTAGCCGCCGAGGAACGCCCGCAGGCCGTACCAGAAGAGGCCGCCGACCGGCACCAGGACCAGCAGCAGGTTGCAGACCAGCAGGCGCGTCGAGAGGCGCGAGGCCCAGCGCCGCAGGCGGCCCGGCGGCCGGCCCGGCCTCCTGTCCGGTGGCGCCCATGGGGCCTGCGCCGGCACGGTCAACGCAGGCGGTAGCCGAGGCCGTAGACGGTCTCGATCGGGTCGAGGTCGGCCGCGGCGCCGGCGAGCTTGCGGCGCAGGCGCTTGATGTGGCTGTCGACCGTCCGCTCGCTGACGTAGGCGTCGTCGGGGTAGGCCTCCTCGAGCAGGTGGCGGCGGGTCTTGACGTGGCCCGGGTGGCGGGCGAGCGCCTGGAGGATGCGGAACTCGGTGACCGTGAGCCCGAGCCGCCGGCCCGACCAGCGCGCTTCGTAGCGGTCGAGGTCGAGGGCCAGGGGGCCGACCTCGAGGAGGCTCGCCGCTCCGACCCCCGGCGGTCCGCTCCCCTCGGCAGGTCGCCCGCGCCCCAGGGCCAGGCGCCGGAAGAGCACCCGCACCCGAGCGACCAGCTCGCGCACCGAGAACGGCTTGACCAGGTAGTCGTCGGCCCCCAGCTCGAGGCCCAGGACGCGGTCGAACTCCTCGTCCTTCGAGGTCAGGAAGAGGATGGGTAGCGCCTCGGAGCGGCCGCGCAGCCGCCGGCAGAGCTCGAGGCCGTCCATGCGCGGCATGAGGATGTCGAGCACCACCAGGTCGGGCAGGCGCTCGGCGAACGCCTCCCAGGCCTCGAGGCCGTCGGCGTACGCGGCCACCTCGTAGCCCTCGCGCCGGAGCGCCAGACCGACCGTCTCCCGGAGGGTCGGCTCGTCGTCGACCAGGGCGATGGACCCACCGTCGGCTGCCTTCACGGCGGCCAATCTAACCCAGGAGACCGTGCGACCGGAACCGCCGTCCGGCTCTCCCCGCCACACGAGCGCCACATTCCGCCCGAGCTTCGCCCCGGCCGCGGCCCGCTCCCGCCCGAGGCGCGCGGTCGAATGCGGGTGACGGGAAAGGAGGGAGACCGATGAGAGACCGAACCCCAGCCAGGATCGCCGCCGCCGCCGTCGCCGCCCCGGCGATCTGCCTGATCCTCCTCGCCATGGCGCCCTCGGCGCCGCTCCGGGCTCAGGAGCCCCGCGGCGCGGAGCAGACCCCGGAGACGAGCCGCCGCGAAGCGCCGGCGGCCGGCGGACGCGCGCTCGCCGGCACCGGCCTCGGCGCGCCGGTCCGGATGTCCGACGTCCACGCCGGGAGCCTGCTCCTCGCCACCCGGGTCCCGGGCGTCTACCTGCCGGCGCCGGTCGTCGACACCGACGTGGTGCTCCGGGTGAGCGGCCCCATCGTCCGGGCCGAGGTCCACCAGCGCTTCTACAACCCGACCTCGGAGTGGGCCGAGGGGGTCTACGTCTTCCCCCTGCCCGAGCTCGCGGCCGTCGACGGCCTCCGGATGGTGGTGGGGAAGCGGGTGATCGAGGGCGAGATCGAGGAGCGCGAGGAGGCCCGGCGGGTCTACCGGGAGGCGCGCCGGCAGGGGCGCCGGGCGGGCCTGGTGGAGCAGGAGCGCCCCAACCTCTTCACCACCTCGGTGGCCAACCTGGGCCCGGAGGAGGTGGTGGAGGTGGTGCTGCGCTACCAGGAAGAGCTGCGCTGGGACGCGGGCCGTTTCACGCTCCGCTTCCCGATGGTCGCGGCGCCGCGCTACGTGCCGCCCCGGACCCTGGCGCCCACCCCGGCGGCCGGCGCGACGGGCGTCGTCTCCACCGCCCTCGGCGCGCCGGGGCCGGGCGCCGAGGTCTCCGCACCGACGCTGGCGGCGATCGACGCCTGCCGGATCGCCTCGCCGGTCGTCCGCCCGGAGGACGGCCCGGTCAACCCGGTCAGCCTGCGGGTGGAGCTCGACGCGGGCTTCCCCGTGGCGCGGCTCGGGAGCCCCTCCCACGCGCTCGACGTCTCCCGGGGCCGGGGCGCCGCGCTCCGGATCGCCCTCGCCCGCGACCCGGTGCCCGCCGACCGCGACTTCGTCCTCGAGTGGGCTCCAGAGGTCGGCCGGCAGCCGGGGGCGACGCTCTTCACCCAGGACGTGGGTGGCGAGCGCTACGCCCTCCTCATGGTCCTGCCGCCCTCGGGGCCGTCGGGACCGCCCCTGCCCCGGGAGACGGTCTTCGTCGTCGACACCTCGGGCTCCATGGAGGGCGCCTCGATCGCCCAGGCCAAGGCCGCGCTCCTCGCCGCCCTCGACCGCCTGCGCCCCGAGGACCGCTTCAACGTGATCCGTTTCGCCGACCGGACGGAGCCCCTCTTCGGGGTGAGCCTGCCGGCGGGCCCCGGCGCCCTCGAGGAGGCCCGTCGCTTCGTCGGGGGCCTCACCGCCGGCGGCGGCACCGAGATGCTGCCGGCGATCCGCCTGGCCCTCGCCGGGCCGGAGACGCCCGGGGTCGTGCGCCAGGTGATCTTCATCACCGACGGCGAGGTGGCGGACGAGGACGAGCTCTTCCGGGCGATCGTCGACCGGCTCGGCGCGAGCCGCCTGTTCACGGTGGGCATCGGCTCGGCGCCCAACTCCCACTTCATGCGCCGGGCGGCGGAGGCCGGGCGGGGCACCTTCACCTACGTCGGGAAGGTCTCGGAGGTAGGCCGGGAAATGGCCGGCCTGTTCGCCAAGCTCGAGAGCCCGGTGCTCACCGGCCTCGAAGTGACCTGGAGCGACCCGGGCGCCGAGGCCTGGCCCGCGCGGGTGCCCGACCTCTACCGGGGCGAGCCGATCGTGGTGGCCGCCCGGCTCTCCGACCTCGGGGCCGGCACGGTGGAGATCCGGGGCTCGCGCGGCGGGGTGCCGTGGCGCGCGGTGGAGCGCCTCGACGGCGGGGCGGCCCACCCGGGGGTGGCCCGGCTCTGGGCGCGACGCAAGATCGCGGCCCTCATGGACCAGGGGATCGAAGGCGCGGCGCCCGACCAGGTGCGCGCCCAGGTGGTCCAGGTCGCCCTCGCCCACCACCTGGTGTCGAAGTACACCAGCCTGGTGGCGCTGGACGTGCCGCCGGCGGCGCCGGCCGGGGCGGTGCCCCCCGGCGGCCGAGCGTACAAGCTGCCGGTCAACCTGCCGGCGGGTTGGGGTGGCGACGAGGTCGCCGGCTCGCTGCCCCAGACCGGCACGCCGGCCCGGCTCCTGCTCCTCTTGGGCCTTCTGGCGCTCGCCGGGGCGGCGCTCCTGGGCGCCGCCGGGAGAGGGTCGTGAGGCGTGCCGGGGGGCGGCGGGTCGCGGCGGCGGTCCTCGCGAGCGCCGCCTTCGGGCTTCTCGCCCAGGCGGCGTGGATCCCGGCCAAGGCGGTCCTCGCCCAGCTCCTGCTGCGCGAGGCCTGGTGGCGCGCCCGCTCGGGCGCAGCCGAGCCGCGGCCCTGGCCCTGGGCCGACACCTGGCCGGTGGCCCGGCTGACGGTGCCGAGCCGGGGCGTCGATCTCTACGTCCTGGCCGGCGCGAGCGGCCGGAACCTGGCCTTCGGGCCGGCCCACGTCGCGGGCACCGCCCGGCCCGGTGCGGCGGGCAACTGCGCCCTCGCCGGGCACCGGGACACCTCCTTCGCCTTCCTCCGGGACCTGGCGCCGGGCGAGGAGCTGGTGCTCGAGACCCCCGACGGCGGCCGGCGGCGCTACCGGGTGCGCGACGGCGGGGTCTTCGACCGGAGCGACACATGGCTCCTCGCGCCGCCTGCGGATGGAGCGCCGGACGGGCTCCTGACCCTGATCACCTGCTACCCGTTCGACGCGGTCGTCCCCGGCGGCCCGGGGCGCTTCGTGGTCCGCGCGGTGGGGGTGTGCACGGAGGGGATCTGTTAGGATTCCGTTCACCTTTCGAGCGCCCCTACCGGAGGAGGACGACCCCAATGCGACGCAACGGATCGCGAGCCCGGCGGGCGGGCCCCGCTCTCGCCCCGGCCGCCCTCGTGGTGGCCCTGACCCTGGCGGCCGCCACGCCGGCCGCCGCCCAGCAGCAGGACATGAGCAAGGTGGAGATCCAGACCCTCTCGGTCGCCCCGGGGGTGTGGATGCTGGTCGGCGCCGGTGGCAACATCGGCGTTTCGGCCGGCGACGACGGCGTGTTCATGATCGACGACGAGTTCGCGCCGCTGACCGACAAGATCCGCGCCGCCGTCGCCGCGATCAGCCCCAAGCCGATCCGCTTCCTGCTCAACACCCACTGGCACGGTGACCATACCGGCGGCAACGAGAACCTGGGCAAGGCCGGAGTGCTCATCGTCGCCGACGAGCACGTGCGCCAGCGGATGAGCACCGAGCAGGTCAGGCCCCCCGACCGGAAGGTGCCGCCCTCGCCTCCCGCGGCGCTGCCGGTCGTGACCTACGACAGCTCGGTCACCTTCTACCTCAACGGCGACGAGATCCACGCCTTCCACGTGCCGCCCGCCCACACCGACGGCGACTCGATCATCCACTTCCAGAAGGCGAACGTGGTCCACATGGGCGACGTCTTCTTCAACGGCACGTACCCCTTCGTCGATCTGTCGAGCGGCGGCTCGGTCCAGGGCGTCCTCGACGACACGAACCGGGCGCTCGCGCTGATGGACGACGACACCAAGGTGATCCCGGGCCACGGGCCGCTGGGCACCAAGGCCGACCTGGTCGCCTACCGCGACATGCTCCAGACGATCATCGGACGGGTGAAGAAGCTGATCGCCGAAGGCAAGAGCCTCGACCAGGTCCAGGCCGCCAAGCCGACCGCTGAGTACGACGAGGCATGGGGCGGCGGATTCATCTCGCCGGAGAAGCTCGTGGCGACGGTCTACCAGAGCTTGACGCAGGAGTAGCGACGCACCGGAAACCTCACCCTCTCAGCTCTCGTGGGGCTCCATGTGCACCAGGATGCCCTGGGCGACGGGCACGGCCTTGCGGATCGCGCTCTTCACCTTGCCGGAGAGGACGTGGGCGTCGCGCAGCGCCATGGCGGGATCGGCCTCGACGTGGATGTCCACGAACAGGCTCATCCCCGACTTGCGGACCTTCAGCGTCTCGATCTGTCGGACCCCCGGCACCGCCGCCGCGGCCCGGGCGATCGCCCCGATCACCGGGTCCGGAGGCTGGCGGTCCATCAGATCGCCCACCGCCGGGCGCAGGATGTTCAGGCCGTTGAACAGGATCACCCCCGAGGCGGCGAGCGCGGCCCAGTTGTCCGCCTGGGCGAAGCCCGGGCCGCCGACCAGCGCCACGCCGATGCCGATCGCCGCCGCGGCCGAGGTCAGGGCGTCGCTGCGGTGGTGCCAGGCATCGCCCACGACCGCCGTCGACTCGAGCTCCTTGCCGACCCGGAAGACGCTCCGGAAGAGGAGCTCCTTGACGATCACCACCCCCAGGAGGACCCCGAGGGTGTAAGGCGCCGGGGCGTGGTGCGGGGTCTGGATCTCGCGCACCGCCTCGGCGGCGATCCCCACCGCAGCCCCCACCAGCATCAGCCCCACGACGGCCGCCGCCAGGGACTCGGCCTTGCCGTAGCCGAAGGGAAACTGCTCGTCGGCCTCGCGCACCGAGATGCGCAGCCCCCCCATCACCACCAGGGAGGAGAAGACGTCCGCCGTCGACTCGACGGCATCGGCCACCAGGGCGTAGGAGTTGCCCACCAGGCCGGTGACCAGCTTGATCAGCGCCAGAGCGGTGTTGGTCAAGAGGCCGGCGCGCGCGGCCCGCACCCCGCGTCCGGCGCGTTCCTGGAGCTCTCTCATAACGTCGTGGCGCCGGCGGGGGAAGGCCGGCCGCTCGGCCGGAGGCCCCGCCAGCGGGGGAGAGACGATACCACCGCGCCGCCCGGCCCTCCGCGCGGCGGTGTAGAATCCCCGCGCTCATGAAACGCTGGCGCTTCCTCCTCCCAGCCCTGGCCGGCGCCTGGCTCGCGGCGGCACCCGCGGCCGCCGCCACCGGTGGGTCCGGAGGGCCGCCGCGCGCGCCCGCGGTCCGGATCCTCTCGCCCCTCGCCGGCGAGGTGCTCCGGGGCGGCTCGGAGGCGATTCTCGCCTGGGAACCGGCCGGGCCGATCGATCCGGCGATCGAGGAGTGGGAGGCCTTCGTGTCGGTCGACGGGGGCGCGACGTACCCGGTCCGGATTACCCCTCACCTCGATCTCGACTTGCGCCGGGTGAGCTTCCCGGTGCCCCGTCTGCCGTCGGGGAACGTGAGGATCCTCCTGCGCCTGGGCGATGAGCACCGCGAGGTGCCGGTGGAGGTGGCCGGGCGCCTCGCCATCGCGGGCGGCGCGGGCCCGCTGCTCGCCGGCGCCGTGACCACCCTCGCCGCCGGCGAGCGCCCGCGTCCCGACGACCTCGGCGTGGTCGCTTGGGTCGCGGGCTCCCGGCGCGGCGAGCACCGGGAGAGCGTGGTTTCGGCACCGCCCGCCCAGGGCCTGGGCGGCGTCGCCGTTCCCACCGGGGCACGTGCCCCGGCCGCGGTCGAGAGCGGCGCCGAGCCGCCCCGCCCGGTGCCGCCCGCGCCGCGGAGCGGCCTGGCTTCCCGGCCCGCCGCGCCCTCCCGCCCGATCCCGGCCGGCCCGCGATCCGCGCCGGCCCGTTCGCTTCTCCTCCAGACCGTTCGGCTCAACCGCTGAGCCCGCCGGCACGCCGGCCGCGATGCCCGCCCGCCCGGCGGGTCCGGCCGCGCGTGCCCCGGGGTCCCGTGGCACGGACCCGGGCGCCGCGTCGCTCAGCCGTTTCGTCGAACGCAGTCGAGAGGAGGACCGAACATGTCTCGTTGGACCCTGTCCATCGCGCTCTCCGCGGCCGTGGCCGCGTCGCTGTCGCCGTTCGCCGTACCCTGTGTCGCCCAGGAGGGGCCGGAGATGCCGGTCGCCTCCGAGACCATCCAGGTCACCGCCACCCGGACGCCCGAGGACGTCGAGGTGGTGCCCGTCTCGATCACCGTGCTCGACGGCGACGACCTGCGCGCCCGCGGGGCCATCGACCTGGCCTCCGCCCTCTCCCTGGTGGGCGGCGTCACCGTCGCCCCGGCGGCGGGCGACGCCGGCCCGGCCGGCGGCGTGCCCGAGCTCTGGGGGCTGCGCGAGGTCGACGCCTACCTGCTGGTGGTCGACGGCGTGCCGCGCGGCGGCGCCTTCAACCCCGACCTCGCGAGCCTCGACCTGACCGGCGTCCAGCGCATCGAGATCCTCCGCGGGTCGGCGCCGGTGATGTTCGGCGCCACGTCGTTCATCGGGGTGATCCACGTGATCCACTACGGCGCCGGCAAGGGGGGCCGGCGAGCGAGCGTCTCGGGCGGCAGCTACGGCTCCGGCTCGGCGAGCGTTGCCCTGCCTTTCGGCGCCGACGGGAGCGCCTGGCAGCAGTCGATCCTGGCCGGCTACGACGACCAGGGCTTCAAGGACGACCGGACCGGCTTCCGGCGCGGCTCGGCGCTCTACCGCGCCGCGCGGAAGGTCGGCGAGGGGCACATCAGCTTCGACCTCGAAGGCACGATCCTCGACCAGGATCCCGCCAGCCCCCACCCGCGGGTGGGCACCGAGCTCTCGGACGAGGTGCCGGTCGACGCCAACTTCAACCCCGCGGGCTCGAAGATCGACCAGAACCGCTACCAGGCCGTCGCCCGCTACGACCGGCCGGTGGGCGGCGCCAGCTGGTCGACCGTCCTGTCGGCGACCCGCTCGAAGGACGACGTCTTGCGCGGCTTCCTGGTGGACGTGGCCGACGTGCCGGACAACGCCGAGGGCTTCTCTCAGGACCGCAAGGTGACCGACGTCTACTTCGACTCGCACCTGGCCTTCGCTCTCGGCGAAGCGTGGCACCTGGTGGCCGGCGTCGACCACCTCTACGGCAAGGGCACCGCCGACAGCGAGAACTTCCACTACGAGGTCGAGCTCACGGGCGACGCACCCCGCGGCGACGAGCTCGACCGCTTCGAGGCCATCGACTTCGAGGACACCCGCAACTTCAGCGGCCTCTATCTCCAGAGCGTCTGGATCCCGCACCCGCGCTGGCACGTGGAGCTCGGCGCCCGCTTGAACCACACCTCCGAGGACCGGAGCGCCCACGCCGAGCCGATCGGTGAGGAGGAGGACGGCGGCGACCTGGGCGGCGGCGAGGAGGAGGGGGGCGAGTCGAGCCTCGACGTCACCCGCGGCAGCGGCTTCGCGGGCGTCACTTTCCTCGCCTGGACGCGGGCCGACGACGGCCTCTGGCTCTACGCCGACTACCGCAACACCTACAAGCCGGCGGCGGTCGACTTCGGACCCGAGGCCGAGGGCGACATCCTCGATCCCGAGACCGCCCACAGCTACGAGGTCGGGGCCAAGAGCCGGACCATGGCCGGCCGCCTCGACTGGGACCTGTCGATCTTCCGCATGGACTTCGATAACCTGGTGGTGGCGCAGGCCTCGGAGAACGGCCTGCCCGGCCTGGTCAACGCCGGCCAGGAGCGCTTCGAGGGCGCCGAGCTCGAGAGCGAGCTCGAGATCGTCCCGGATCTCCGGGCGCGCCTCGGCGCGAGCTACCACGACGCGAAGTTCCGGGACTTCGAGCGCCTGTTCGACGGCGTGCCCTTCCAGCTCCGCGGCAACCGCCTCGAGCTCTCGGCCCGGCAGATGGGCTCGCTCGGGCTGATCTGGTCGCCGCCCCGGGGCCTGCAGGCGAACGCCACGCTAGAGTACGTGGGCAGCCGCTTCCTCGACATGAGGAACCGGGCGAAGGCCGACCCCTACACCACCTGGGGCGCCGACATCGGCTACCGCTGGAACGACTGGGAGGTGCGCGCCGACGGCCGCAACCTGAGCGACGCCCGGGACCCGGTGGCCGAGAGCGAGCTGGGCGACGCCCAGTACTACCTGCTCCCGGCCCGGAGCTACCGGCTGACGGTGAGCCGGACGTTCTAGCGGGTGCCCCCCGCAATCCCTCGGCCCCCTTCCCACCCCGGCGTGCGAAGGGGGCCGAGGATCACGCCGCGCCGGCGACGGCCACTGGCGCTTCGGCCCGCTTCCGCGCCTCGCGCGCGATTCGTCGGCGGGCCCATTGCAGCTCCAGGTAGGCCTGGACCTGTTCCTCCGCCGAGAGGGTCGGCGTGCTCAGGGTCGGCGCGGTGAAGCTGTAGCGCTCCTGGTTGCTCGTCCCTTCGAACCGGATACCGAGCTTCCTTGAGTCGGTCAGCGAGGGGAGTGCCCGGGAAGATGCTGAGAAAGCTGAAGGAGCAGGGGATTCCGGGGAAGTCGCGGATCAGCTCCACGATCGAGCGGACGGTCTCGCGGGTCTCGCCGGGCAGGCCCAGGATGAAGTTGAGCCGGGGCTCCATCCCGCGTGCATAGAGGGCGCCGATCTTCTCCTTGAAGTCGTCGAGGAGATGCCGGCCTTTCGCGAAGCGGTAGTGCACTTCGTGGTCCCCGCTCTCGACGCCGAAGAAGATCTTGGTGCAGCCCGCTCGGTAGAGGGCCTCGATCACTTCGTCGTCGATGCAATCGAGCCGGGTGCTGCAACCCCACGGTGCCCTTCCCGCGAAGGGAGCGGCTTCGATGGCCTCGCAAAGGGCGAGCGTCCTCTTGCGATGGACCGTGAAGATGTCGTCGTCGAAGGCGAAGTCCGTGAAGCCGTAACGATCCCAATAGTAGGTGATCTCCTCCAGAACCGAGGCGACGCTCCGGTAGCGGATCCGCCGCTGGGAGAAGGTCGCGGTCGAACAGAACGAGCACTGGAACGGACACCCCCGGGA
This sequence comes from uncultured Acidobacteriota bacterium, assembly GCA_963741925.1. GTDB lineage: Bacteria > Acidobacteriota > Thermoanaerobaculia > Multivoradales > DATKCC01 > CAVUBL01. The sequence continues at coordinate 2,852,403 of CAVUJU010000005.1, read as the reverse complement.
GGTGATGAAGTGGGGCGAGGTGAAGCAGCCGTAGTCGTCGCGGTTCAAGAGATGGGCATAGACGTCGGGCCAGCCCAGGCCGTCCAGGTCCTCGACGCCGGCGAACCAGCCGGAGCTCACGGGCTCTCCTCGGCCGTTTCGCCAGGCGACGCCGGGTACTTCTGGGAACTCGTGATCGCCCGTCGGAGCTGCGAGCAGCCGCTCCACCAGGCGGGTGAAGGGTGCCTCTCCCTCCCCGCGAACCACGGCATCGACATACCTATGCCCCTCCAGGATTGCCCTCCACTCGTAAGAGGCGTGAGGCCCGCCCATGACCAGGTAGCTCTCGGGAAAGAGGGTCTTGGCAAGGCGAGCGACGAGGAGGGCGTAGTCGCTCGTCGCCGAGATCGAGGAGACGCCGATGACCGCGGGATCACAGCTCCGGGCGTAGCGGGTGAAGTAGTCCACCATGTCCGCGCGGCTGCCACGGAACCGGCTCGAGACGGATCGCATGTCCAGGATCTTCGCCGGACCGAGGCCCGCATCATCGAGGGCCTTCGACAGGTAGCAAAGCCCTTTTGGCGACACGCTTCCCCCGCTGTCCCCCAAGCCATAGGGCGGCTCGACCAGAAGCACCTCGGCGCTCCTGCCGACCGCCTCCTCCTGGAGAGCGCCGAACCGGAAGAGCTCGTCGACCCGCTGGCCGAAGTCTGGGGCGACGCGGCCGGCCTGGCCCGCGAACAGCTCACCGCAGGCGCGGACGAGGTCCTCGTTGGAGGCGAAGGAAGAGGCGATCTCCAGGAGCCGAACACGCAGCTCGTCGACGAACATGTAGCCGCCCGTGTCGCGGTTGTAGAGCCCCCAGACACGGTCGGCGACCGGCGTCAGAACGATCCGGGGGTTGCGCTGGAGCTTGGCGGACATATCGGATCTCCTTTCGATCAACCCGGAGCGGGGCGAGGTGCGCCGGCAGACAGCGGCGCACGCTCCTCGGCGGAACGGACCCCGTCGTCGACCGCGTCCGGGAGGGCGTTCTCGACGTCGCGCAGCGCCTGGAAGCGGTAGAACGCCACGGAGGCCGCGAGGTGTGCGAGGCCCGCGAGGATGAAGATCAGGGCGATACCGCGCCCCGGACCCGAGCCGAGGTACGGCCCCAGGAGGTCCCCGAGCGACCCACCCTGGCGCATGAGAGGCTCGAAGACGCGGTCCGCGAGCGGCCCGGCTGCCAGGAGGACCAGGGGCCGGCTCGCATCGAGCAAGGTCGTGCGGACGGCGAAGACCCTCCCTTGTGCCGCTTCAGGCACCTTCAGCCGCCAGACCACCTGTCCACTCGCTCGGATGACAGGAAAGGCGAAGAGTGCCGCGAAGAGTCCGAGGCCCGTCCATAGGGCCGACGGTCGGGCTCCGAGGAGCAGGAACCCGACTCCGAAGACCAGGCCCGCGCCCAGGGCGGCCCGGATCCGCCGTTTCGGGCCGCCGCTCACCGTCATGAGCAGGCTCCCCGCCAACATCCCTGCGCCACCGGCCGAGAAGACCGTTCCGGCGACGGCGGGCGAGGCGAACCCCAGGATCATCGGCACGAGGAGGACCCCGAACAGGGTCACCAACACGTGGACCAGCGCCTGGAACCCGAGGAGCGACCTCAGGCCCGGGCGCTCCCGAATGAATCGCCAACCCAGGGCCACGCGCTCCCAGAGCGTGGCGCTCGAGTCTCCTTCGGACAGGAATTCGACCTTCGGGACCCGGACCATCGCGATGGCGAGGAGCGCCGCGCTGAAGCTCGCCAGGTCCAGCAGGAGGACGCGCTCGATGCCCACCCGGACGAGTAAGAACCCCGCCAACGGGGGGGCGGCGAGGTTGACGAGCGCCGGAGCGAGAGAGAGCAGTCCACCCACGCGCCCGTATTGCCGTTTCGGGACGAGCGTGGTGATGGCCGCCTGGAACGCCGGCGCCTGGAACACGGAGCAGACTGAGGTGGCGCCGACCAGAAGGTAGAGGTGCCAAAGCTCGATCGTGCCGGTGGCGAAGAGGACGAGGAGCGCCAGGGTCCCGAGGGCGGATCCCATGTCGCCGGCGAGCATCACGAGCCGGCGGCTCTTCCGATCCGCAACGGCGCCCGCGAGGGGCCCCAGCAGGAGAGTGGGCAATGTGGCCACCAGGGCGATCATCGCGTAGCGCGTGGCGGAATGGGTCTGCTGGAAGACCCAGACGCTGACCCCGAAGCCCGTGAGCTGGGTACCGAACAGCGAGACGAGCTGACCGACCCAGATGGCGCCGAAGGCGGAAGGGCCCTCTAGGAGAAAGCGACGAGAGGTTCCGCGTGCGGGCACTGACGGCATTACTCGCCCCGCAGCACGGAGACCGGCCGGATGCGCGCGGCGATCCCGGCCGGCAAGAGAGAGGCTGCGGCCGCGAGAAGCAGCAGACCCCCGATGGTCGCCAGGTGGGTGCGGAGATCGGTCTCCCCCACGCCGTAGAGGAGGTTCGCGATGAGCTTGTAGCTCGCCAGCGAGAGGCCCCAGCCGACTCCGATACCGGCGACTGCGAGCCGGAACGACTCTCTCACGACCAGGCCCACAATGCTTCGAGGCTCGGCGCCGAGAGCCATTCGGAGCGCGATCTCGCGCTTCCTCCGGCGCACGGAGTCCGCCAGGACCCCATAGATCCCGCTGCCGGCGATGAGAAGCGCGAGGAGCGCGAAGCAGCGAAAGACGAGAGCGGCGGCGCGGAGGTCAGAGCTCTTCTCGGCCAGGCGATCGGCCAGCGTCGCCTCGTTGTAGACCGGGATGTCCCGATGGACTCGCCGGATCGCCCCTTGCACGCTCCGGAAGACCGAGCCCGGATCGCCTTTAGCCCGCACGAGGACGCTGGCTTTGGCGACCGCTCCCGCCTGGAACGGGAGGAAGATGTCGGGGTCGTGGGTCTCGCTCCGCAGCTCGTCGTGCTCGATGTCGCCGACGACGCCGACGACCGTGAGCCAGGCGTCCGCCCCCTTCTCCTCGGTGAGCCGCAAGTGCCGACCCAGGGGCGGGATCCCTGTCGGCCAGAGGCGGTGGGCCAGGGCCTTGCTCACGATCACCGCCCGCGTCCCCTCGGAGGAGTCCCTCCAGGTGAAGCCTCGTCCGGCGAGCAGCGGGATGCGGAGGGTTTGGAAGAACCCGGGGCCCACGGCGTGGCGATAGGCTCGAACGTCGTCGTTCGCCTGCGAGCTCCCCTTCCGGCGTGACCCCGCCCAGGGTCCATCCGTCAGACAGGGGGACGTCTCCGGCGAGGCTCGCCGCCGCGACCCCCGGGACCGAGGCGACCGAGGAGACGATCTGCGCCCAGAGCGCAGGCCGCGTAGCGGCGTCGTACCCCGAAGGCAGGGTCAGCTCGGCGCTCAACACGTGGTCGACGTCGAAGCCAAGGTCGATCTTCGCGAAGCGGTCGACGCTTTGCCAGAGGAGACCGGCCCCGAGGACGAGGGCCACGGCCAGCCCGATCTCCGCGACGACGAGGAGGTTGGCCCCCCGTCGCGGCTTTCCGACGCCACCGGTACTCTTCAGCTCCTCGACGATCGCGAGGCGCCCCGCGGTGACGGCCGGGACCGTCCCTATGACCAGGCCGGTGAGGGCGGCGAGCAGGAAGTCGAAGACGAGGCTGCGAGATCCGACCTGCCAGTGGAAGAGGACCGGCAGCCGTCCGGCCACGAGGCCCTCGACGATCCGTCCCGAGGAGAGGGCGACGAGCCATGCGCCGAGGCCCGCCGTCAGCCCCAGAAGCAGGCTCTCGACGACCGCGCTCTGAAACAGGCGATCGGCTCGTGCCCCGAGGGCCAGTCGCACGGCGGTCGCCTTTCGCCGTTCGAGCCCCAGGAGGACGAGGAGATTCACGCTGTTGGCCCAGGTTACGACCAGCAGGAGGAGGCCGGCTCCCGAGAGGGCCAGCAGCACGGGCCGGGAGGTCGCAGCCAGCTGCTGGCGCAGGGAGACGACACGCAGGCCCCGGCCGGCGTTGGAATCGGGAAACTCCGCGGTCAGGTGCTCAGCTGCGGAGCTCAGCTCCGCCTGGGTCTGGGCGACGGCGACTCCCGGGCGCAAACGTCCCATGGCCCAGTGCCAGAGGGCGTCACGGCGCTCGGGCAGGCGTAGCGGCGCGAGCCGTGGAGCGATCTGTCCCACTTCGGCCAGGGGGATCCAGATCTCGGTCTTGCCCCCCAGGCCGTGGAACCCGGCTGATGCGATACCCACGATGGTGAAAGAGACCCCGTTGAGGTTGATCGACGAGCCGACGAGGCCCGGTTCGCCGGAGAAACGGCGCTGCCAAAGGCCGGTTCCGACGACGGCGACCGGCGTGTGCTCCTCGTCGGCAGAGAAGAATCGACCATCGACGGGTTTCTGGGCAAGCACTCGGAAGTAGTCCGCCGTCACCATCTCCGAGGGCACGGGCTCTGCGGGCCCCTCGGCGCCTGCGACGGTGAGGTTGGTCTCGGAGAACGCGGCGGACTCCTCGAGCGAGGTACTCCGCGCGCTCCAGTCCCGATAGTCGGGGAGGGCGAGGGGCGTCGTCTGGCCCTTCTGCTGGTCGAAGCCGGAGATCCAGACGAGCCGCTCCGCCTCCGTGAACGGCAGGGCCCGCCAGTAGACCGTGTCGACGACGGAGAAGATCAAGGTGCAGGCGCCGAGGCCGACGCTCAGGAGGCCGCAGATCATCACCACCAGGAGGGGTTGGGTGCGGAGGAGCCTCGCGCTCTGCCGAAAGTCTTGCCGGAGGGTATCGACGGTCATGGCGGTCCTCGATGGGGATCAGGTTTCGAATCGGGTCGGCCCTGTATATCTCCCGGTATTCAGCAGGTTGATGCCGGGGCAGGACGGCAGGGGGGCCTTCCCCTGGTCGTCAGAGCGGGAGATCGAGACCATATCTTCTCCGAAGCCGGTGAGCTCGGGATCGTTCCACGCCTCGGCGAGGCGAGCGCCGCGGACGGGTCCGAAGGTCCGGCCGAGGAGCTCGCAGACGGCCAGGCGTCCACCGGGTTCGATCTTGATCTTTGTTCGGGCAGCGGTACACGGCGCCACCTCAAAGGGTGGGACGAGGCCCCTCGCGACCAGCCCACGGTTCTCCGAAGGAGAGATCTTCAGCGCCAGCGGCGAGAGGTCACCGTCCATGCGGCCGTACATCGTGCTCGATAGGACCGGGCTGTGCCCCAGCTCCCGAACCAGGTCCCGCATCTCCTCGACCTGGCCGACGTTGCCTCTCCAGACTAGGCAGAAAACCTTGCAGGGAATACCGGCCCGAGCCAGCTCCCGTAAGGCCGTCAGAGTCTTGGCGAAGGACGTACTGCGGCGGGTGATGCGCTCGTGGACGTCTGCGGTCGCCCCGTAGAGGCTCAGGTGGGTCGAATGGGCCGGATCCTCAGCGTATCGCTCCACGTTCTTCGGCGTGAAGGTGAGGCCGTTCGTCTTGAGCATGGTGTAGAACCCGAGGTCCTTCGACCTCCTGAGCAAGCGCCGCCACGCCGGGTGGAGCGTGGACTCTCCTCCCGTGAGCGTGACGTCCAGGCAACCCAGCTCCGCCAGCGACTCCAGGAACGCCTCCGCCTCCTCTTCGTCCATGGTCTCGGGTGTCGGGCGCTGCAACTTGTGGAGAATGTAGCAATGGTGGCAGCGCAGGTTGCACCGGTAGGTGAGCTCGATCATGGCGAAGAGGGGATGGCGGCGCTCGAACGTGAGCTGGTAAAACTCCGGCATTTCGCCGAGGAGCCGGGCGTAGGTCGTCGGCCTCTGCCGACCGAGCCGCTCGAGGAGCGAGGAGAGGACCCTCTGGACCGCCGCGAAACGCGGGTCGCACTCCTCCAACCTCGCCAGCAGGAGCACCTTCTCCAGGCCCACCGCCTGCTCGACCTCCCGCACGACTCGCAGCAGGTCCCCTAGGAGTCCGACCCTGCGACCACTCCGATCCCCCAGGACGCCGAACCGGTCGTCGTAGTAGCGAAGCGAGACACCCCCCGACCGGTGGAGCTCAAACATGGCGGTCCTCCTGGGTGAAGAGCGCCCACCTCTGCCGGAAGCTCGAGAGGCCTTCGGGCGCGCTCAGCATCACGGAACCGGGGCAGAGGACGGAGTGACTGCTACCCGAAACGAAACCCTCCTCGCGACAGTACTCCAGCCAGAACCGCCGGAAGGCCCATGGGCGCCGTGCCCTCGCCCAGACCTCCGCAAGCCCCTCATCGAATGCGTTGCCCAGATCCACGGAGACCTTTGGGCAAGGCCGTACCCGTCCGTCGGGCTCGATGTTGAGGACGGTCCCGGCGGGAAAACAGGGCAGCGGGTCGCGCTGGACGATCTCGGGCTTCTCCCAGTCGCCGACGAGGTGCCCCCGCGAACGGCCTTCGAAGACGTCGCCGTGGATGATGCTTCCCACCTGGGCCACTGGTACCCCGAGCGCGCCCAGCCGCTCCGCCATCCGGTCGTAGCCCTGCTGCGTGTCGCGCGTCGCGAAGTACTTGACGACCACGGGAACCTGGCGCGCCGCGAGGTGAGTGATTCCGCGGACCGTGGCTTCCAGGCTGGTGCGATTGCCCGTATAGGCCCGTGCCGACTCCTCGTCGTACCCGTAGACGGTCACCGCCACCGCGGAGATCAGAAAGGATCTCAGCCCTTCGGCGATCCGATCGGAGATCGCAGACGCATTGGTGTTGACTTCAGCCACGATTCCCTCTTCCGTGAGCGCTTCGAGAATCTCGAACAGATCGTCGCGCAGGAAGGGCTCACCGCCTGTCACGGTCGCGAAGGAGCAGCCGAGCTCTCCGGCCTCGCGGATCAGCCTGAGCCAACGGTCCGTGCCCGCTTCCACGGCGCGGGCCTGGCTCGGAGGGGACAGGCGCGGCCCGAGGTAGCACCCCTGGCAGCGGAAGTTGCATCCGTAGGTCACCTCCAGGTGGAGCTTGTGCAGGGACGGGGGAGTGGAGGCGTCGCGCTCCGAGCGCTCGTTCTCCCTGCGGAAGGCGAGGAGGCCCGCGCGGCGAAAGAGCGCCAGGCCCCGAACAAGCCGGGCCCGCTCCGCGTAGGGCATCGAGCGGACGATGGCGCGCTGCTCCGACGCGAGGAGCTCCGCCAAGCGGGAGGTGCTCTCCCAGACCGCCGCCCAGGGGCCGCGGAGCTCAACGGCTTGGCCCTTCGCACTCGCCTTGCGCTCGGGCGTTAGGCTGAAGGTGCCATCCGAGTTGCGGATCGACGAGCATGTGGTCCGGATCACGAGTTGCTCCCGGGCAGACGCGAAGAAGGACTCGGAGCGCCCGCGGACCACCGGCCCCGAGGGCGCTCCGAATTGCAAGCAGGCGATCAGGCCTCGGTCGCGCAGTGCGACACGCAGACGATTACCGGCTGCTCGTTGAAGTACTCGGGCTGTCCCAGCTCCGCCTGGAGCTCGTCGAAGTCGGCATCCGCGAGGTTGGTGACGGCGATCATGAGGGCTTCGCGATCGTTCATGGACATTAGGTTACCTCCATTTTCTTGTTAGTTGATTGCGTTGATTACGAGTCGTGCTTCGAAGTCTCCGTTCTCGTTCCTGTTGGGCTTTTCCTCCTTTCGTCAGGTCTAATTATTGAAACTCATACTCTGCTGTGGTTTGCGCTCGCACAACACCCCGAAGGGCGGATCTGCGCCCGCCCCACGGCGTGGGGAGAGACGTGGGCCGACCCGGTCGGCGGGAGGGGAAGCGCGGGGTCGAGCCAGGAGGCTGGCTCGACGCGGTCCTCGTCAGTCCAGCTCAGGCCCAGGTCCACGTCGAGCATGTGCCGCGGGCCGGGGGCCGGGGCGGGCTATACTCGGGCGCCGCGTGGCCGGATGGACCGGCCTCGCACGAGACCAAGCTACTGCGTCACGACGCAGGAACCGCGAGGGGCATGGGCGGGGGAGCCTTGGTTCATCAAGCCCAAGGGGCTCAGAGCGCCTCGCCCCGTTTGGACGGAGCTTCGTAGTCCATGACCGAGATCGAGATCGGGGTGATCGGGGGCAGCGGCCTCTACCGGATGGAGGGGCTGGCCGTCGCCGAGGAGCGGCGGATCGAGACGCCCTTCGGCGAGCCGTCCGACGCCTATGTCCTGGGCGAGCTCGCGGGCCGCTCGGTCGCCTTCCTCGCCCGTCACGGCCGCGGCCACCGCCTCCTGCCCTCGGAGCTCAATTTCCGGGCGAACGTCTACGGCTTCAAGCTCCTGGGGGTCGAACGGATCATCTCGATCTCGGCGGTGGGCTCGATGAAGCACGCCTACGAGCCCACCCACATCGTGGTGCCGGACCAGTTCTTCGACCGCACCCGCCACCGGGTGGACACCTTCTTCGGCTCCGGGCTCGTGGCCCACGTGTCGATGGCGGATCCGGTGTGCGCCGAAATGGTCGACGTGGCGGTCGAGGCGGCCCGGGCGGCCGGCGCCACCGCCCACCGGGGCGGCACCTACCTGTGCATGGAAGGGCCGCAGTTCTCGACCCGCGCCGAGTCCAACGTCTACCGCTCCTGGGGCGTCGACGTGATCGGCATGACCAACCTCCAGGAGGCGCGCATGGCCCGGGAGGCGGAGATCTGCTACGCCACCCTCGCCATGGTCACCGACTACGACTGCTGGCACGAAGAGGAGGCGGCGGTCCACACCGCGACGATCCTCGAGGTCCTGCGCCGGAACGTGGCCACCGCCCAGCGGGTGGTGGCCGAGATGGTGGGCCGCCTGCCGGCGCGGGCCGACGATCACCCTTGCGCCCACGCCCTGGCCGGCGCCCTGGTGACCGACCCGGGCCTGGTGCCGGAGGCCACGCTCCGGGCCCTCGAGCCGATCATCGGGAAGTACCTGGATCGGGCCCCGACGTCGTGACGCGCAAGAAGATCCTGGTCACCAACGACGACGGCGTCTACTCCGAGGGGCTGAAGCTCCTCGCCGGGGCGCTCTCGGAGGTGGCGGAGGTGACGGTGGTGGCGCCGGACCGGGAGCAGAGCGCGAGCGGCCACGCCCTGACGCTCAGCCGGCCGCTCCGCATCCGGCGGCTCGAGGAGCGGTGGTACTCGGTCGACGGCACGCCCACCGACTGCGTCAACCTGGCGGTGCTCTGGCTGATGAAGGAGGACCGGCCGGACCTGGTCTGCTCCGGCCTCAACTTCGGCACCAACCTGGGCGACGACGTCACCTACTCGGGGACGGTCTCGGCGACCTTCGAGGGGACGCTGCTCGGCATCCCGTCGGTCGCCTTCAGCCAGGAGGTGGGCGAGCACTTTTCCTTCGAGCCCGCGGCGCGCTTCGCCCGCGACCTCGTCTCGCACCTGTTCTCCGAGGCGCTCCCACCGGACCTGCTGCTCAACGTCAACCTGCCCGTGGGCGCCATCCGGGGCGTCGAGTTCACCCGCCTGGGACGGCGCCGCTACAACCAGTCGATCATCGAGAAGCTCGACCCGCGGGGCCGGAAGTACTACTGGATCGCCGGCACCCCCGAGTGGCAGGAAGACGAGGGCACCGACTTCGCCGCCCTCTCCCGGGGCTACGTCTCGGTGACGCCGCTCCACCTGGACCTGACCGACTACCGCGGCCTCGAGACGTACGGCGCCCTGCGCGAGAAGCTCGAAAGCCGTGCGCCGAACGGGGCGGGGCACCATGAGTGACGCCGACCTCGCCGCGCGGCGGCGGGCGCGGGAGCGCGAGGAGATGGTGCGGGACCACGTGGCGGGCCGGGGGGTCTCCGACCCCCGGGTGCTCGAGGCGATGCGCCGGGTCCCCCGGCACCTCTTCGTCCGCGGCCACCTGGAGCGCAAGGCCTACGGTGACCACGCCCTGCCCATCGAGGGCGGCCAGACGATCTCCCAGCCCTACGTGGTGGCGCGGATGACCGAGCTCCTGGCCGTCGCCCCGGAGCACAAGGTGCTCGAGATCGGCACCGGCTCGGGCTACCAGACCGCCATCCTGGCGCGGCTGGCGCGCTGGGTCTACAGCCTGGAGCGCGTCCCCGAGCTGGCGCGGCGGGCCATCGCGCGGCTCCGGGAGATGGGCGTGGACAACGTCAAGATCCAGGTCTTCGACGGCTCGATCGGGTGGGCCGAGGCGGCGCCCTTCGACCGGATCCTGGTGACCGCCGCCGCGCCGCGGGTGCCGGAGCCGCTCCTCGACCAGCTCGCCGAAGGCGGCCGCCTGCTGGTGCCGGAGGGCGATCGGCGGCTCCAGCGCCTGGTGCTCTACGAGAAGACCGCGCGGCGCGTCCGTCGGGAGGAGGGCGAGGAGGTCGCCTTCGTCCCCCTGGTCGGCCGCCACGGCTGGGAGGCGTAGGCGACCGTGGACTTCCTGCGCAACGTGATCCCGGCGGCCCAGAGCTTCCGCCACGAGCTCCCGGCGTGGGTCTCGGGCTTCGCCGCCAGACCCTTCGGCACCTGGGCCCTCTGCGTTCTCGCCTTCGCCATCGACTCTTGGATCTTCGTCATCGCGGCGCTCACGTGCTGCTTCGGCGCGCCGATCCAGGGCGCCATCCAGGACGACCCGGCGGGCTCACCATCGGCTGCGTAGCGCTCCGGCTGGGCGGCCTCGACGGCGCGCGAGGCGGGCTGCCCGCGGCGGGGCCCGATAGCGGGAGCGACCCTGCCTGAGCGGGGCGCCGGCGGCGCCGGCTGCCGGAAGGCCTACCGGCTCGAGGGCCGGGTCCAGGGCGTGGGCTTCCGGGCCTTCGTCCGCCGCGAGGCCCGTCGCCTCGGCCTCGCCGGCTGGGTGCGCAACGAGCCGGACGGCTCGGTGGCCGCGGAGGCCGAGGGCGGAGCCGCCGACCTCGAGGCGTTCGAGGACCGCCTGCGCGAAGGCCCTCCCGCGTCGCGCGTCGCGCGCGTCGACGTCCGGGAGATCCCCCCCGGCGGCGGCAGCGGCGGCTTCGAGGTTCGCTTCTAGCGAAGCTCCGCCTCAAACCGACGAGGCGCCTGAAGCGTCTCCGGCGCCACGGGGCGCTGGTCCCCCGCCCACGCCGACCGACCGTGGCTGCGCTCCTCGGGACGGCGACTCCAGACCGCCAGATTCATCGGATGCCCCCCGCATCCCCTCGATCCCCTTCCCACCCCACGGGGGGGGGAGGGGACGGTTGACCGGATCCCCCCCGCATCCCCTCGATCCCCTTCCCACCCCACGGGGGGGAAGGGGACGGTTGACCGGATCCCCCCCACATCCCCTCGATCCCCTTCCCACCCCACGGGGGGAAAGGGGACGCCCCCTCCCGCTCTCTCGGCTCCCCCCAAAAAACTCGGCTCATTCGTCACGATTTTGGACTGATCAGACATCTAGCGAAGCTCCGCCTCAAACCGACGAGTAGGCCGTGGGCGGTTGAACCGGTGTGGGCATAGGATGCTCCGATGACGACCGTGGCGGAGCTTCTCGAAGGGCATGTGACGCTGGAGGTGGAATGCGTGGACCGGCTGTACCTGAACGGGTACGTGCCGGCGTTGGCGACGGGTCCCGGGATGACGGGCTTCCTGCGCGAGCACCTGGGCAAGCCAATCCCGTCGCCGGCGGTGTTGGGTCAGATCACGACGCGCTTTCGCGAGGCGGTGAAGGGGTTTGCGGAGAGTCACGAGATCCCCTGGGTTGAGTTTCGTTCCAAGCAGCGCAAGGACGAGCTGGCGAACCGGCTGCGCCGGGAGCGGGGGGTGCGCGACGGGGTGGTCTTCATCGGGGTGGCGCAGGAGAAGACCAAGGCGTTTCAGGGCAAGCCGAGGCCAGAGAAGGGGGCGGGGTGGTTCGACTGGACGCGGGACAAGGACGTCTACGTCAACCACTACTACTTCTACGTCGACGACGAGGAGTTCGGGCCGGCGTTCCTCAAGGTGTGCAGCTACGCCCCGTGGTCGCTGAAGCTGTGCTTGAACGGGCACGAGTGGGCCAAGCGCCAGCTCGAGCGGCGCGGCATCGCCTACGAAGCGCTCGACAACGGGTTTCTCTCGTGCGCGGACCCCGAGGCGCTGCAAACGATCTGCGACGAGCTCGGCCCGGCGGCGATCGAAGCCTTCCTGGCTCGCTGGCTCGAACGGCTGCCGATGCCCCTGTCGCCGGAGGACCGCGCGGCCGGGTACGACTGGAAGCTCTCGATCTGGCAGATGGAGGTCAGCCTCACTCAGGTCTTCGATCGGCCGGCCCGCGGCCGGGAGTTCTTCGAGCAGGTGCTGCGCGAGAATCTCGACCTCGGCCGGCCGGACCGGGTGCAGCTCGTCTTCGACCGGCGCGTCACCCGCCGGACGCCAGGCACCTTCCGCACCCGGGTCGTCGAGCAGGGTGTCTCGCCGAGCCTCCACATCGAGTACAAGAGCTTCGATCTCAAGCAGTACTTCAAGGAGGGACGAGCGCTGCGCACCGAGGGGACCTTCCGCAACCCCAAGGACTTCGATGTCAACAAGGGCCTGGCGAACTTCGGCTACTTGCAACAGATCGGACGCCACATCAACCGGCGGCTTCTGGAGGTCGAGCGGGTCAGCCAGAACTGCGGGCTGTCCGCCGGCAGCATCCAACGCGTGGTGCAGCCCACCGTCACCGACGACGGTCACAAAGCCCCCGGCCTTCGCTTCGGCGATCCCCGCGTCATGGCCCTGATGCTCAGCCTCAGCCTGTTTCTCCACCTGATCCACGGCTTCCGGAACCAGAACCTGCGGCGCAACGTCTGCCAACTCCTGGGACCGACCGAGCCTGCCTACACCAGCGCCCAGGCCAGCTACGACCTCCGGCGCCTGGTACGCAAGGGCCTGATCTATCGCGCTCCCGGGACCTATCGCTACCTCGTCACGCCCTACGGCTGGAAGCTCGCTCGCTTCTACGCCCGGCTCGATGCCCGCGTGCTGCGGCCTGCACTGACCGCCATTGAAGGGCCCGGCGTCGCCGAGCCTCACCCTCGCCTCGCTGAAGCTCTCCACCGCGTCGACCACCAGCTCGATTCCCTCATTCAACACGCCTTCCCGCCACACCAGAAGGCCGCCTGAGAAGCTCCTCCCGGATGCAGATCTCTCGACCAAAACTCGGCCTCTTTATCCAAGAGTCGCCCCAATCAGACGACTAGACTAAAAGCCCGAGGGCCAGGAACCAGCCGTACCCAGGACCTGAGCTGGACAGGTCTCGCGCGGAGGCGCAGAGGCGCAGAGACGCGCCCCTGGAGTCGACCCGATTTCGGCGACACCTCGGAGGGCCCCGAGTCGTAGACGCTCCACCGAATGCAACAGGCCCAGCCGTCCTCCTCTGCGTCTTTGCGCCTCTGCGCGAGAACAGGACTCGTATCCCGCGAGCCTGGCGAAGCTCCACCTCAAACCGACGAGGCGCTTCACGGGCCGCTGGTCCCCCACCCACGTTGAGCGATCACGGCTGCGCTCCTCGGAACGGCGACTCCAGACCGCCAGATTCATCGGATGCCCCCCACATCCCCTCGATCCCCTTCCCACCCCACGGGGGGGAAGGGGACGGTTGACCGGATGCCCCCCGCATCCCCTCGATCCCCTTCCCACCCCACGGGGGGAAAGGGGACGCCCCCTCCCGCTCTCTCGGCTCCCCCCAAAAAACTCGGCTCATTCGTCACGATTTTGGACTGATCAGACATCTAGACTAAAAGCCCGAGGGCCAGGAACCAGCCGTACCCAGGACCTGAGCTGGACAGGTCTCGCGCGGAGGCGCAGAGGCGCAGAGACGCGCCCCTGGAGTCGACCCGATTTCGGCGACACCTCGGAGGGGCCCCGAGTCGTAGACGCTTCACCGAATGCAACAGGCCCAGCCGTCCTCCTCTGCGTCTTTGCGCCTCTGCGCGAGAACAGGACTCGTATCCCGCGAGCCTGGCGAAGCTCCACCTCAAACCGACGAGGCGCTTCACGGGCCGCTGGTCCCCCACCCACGCCGAGCGATCACGGCCGCGCTCCTCGGGACGGCGACTCCAGACCGCCAGATTCATCGGATGCCCCCCGCAACCCCTCGATCCCCTTCCTCCCCCCTTCCCCCGCGTCACCGTTTCCGAACCGTTTGCACTATTAGGGATATGTCGCGCGGCGGGGCGGCGCGGGAGTGGGCGGTGGGCGCGCTTCGCTCCCTGGAGCGCGCGGCCCTCGCGCGCGGCCCCCCGGCTCGTCCAGCAGCCCCTTCGAGGGGCACCGCGTCGTGCAGCGGGCAAGGCTCGATCTTCTCGGTAATGACCACGCAGACCTCGACGAGCGCTCTCTCGCGCGACCAGCTCGACCTCCTGATCCGCCGCCTGCAGGAGCGCGGCCCGGAGGCGCGGCCGAGGGGGGCGGCGATCCCCCGCCGGCCGCCAGAGGCCGGACCTGCGCCCCTGTCTCCGGACCAGGAGCGGCTCTGGTTCCTGCAGTCCCTCGACCCGGGCTCCGCCGCGTACAACCTGACCGCCGTGCTGCGGCTCCAGGGCCGCCTGGACCCCGTCGCCCTCGCCCGGAACCTGCGGCGGATCGTGCGCCGTCACGAGAGCCTCCGGGCCCGGATCGAGGTCGACGAGCGCGACGAGCCGGTGCAGCGGATCTCACCGGTGCCGGAGGTGGCGCGTCTGCCCTGGATCGACCTCGCGCGCCTGCCGCCGGCGGCGGCCGGCCGCGAGGCCGGGCGCCTCGCCGCCGCCTACGCGCGGCGCCCGTTCGACCTCGCCCGAGGTCCCCTCTACCGCGCGGCGCTGATCGAGCGGGGCGGGACGGCGGCCAGCGGGGAGCCGGCGTCGCAGCACCACGACCTCGTCCTCTCGGTCCACCACGTGATCGCCGATGGCGGGTCGATCGGCGTCTTCGTCGAGGAGCTCCGGAGGCTCTCGCGGGCGCCGCGGGGGGCCGGGCCGGCTGCGCTGCCGCGGCTGCCCGTGCGCTTCGGCGACTTCGCCGCCTGGAAGCGGGAGACGCTCCGGTCGGGGGCCTGCCAGGCCTCGCTCGCCTTCTGGCGCGAGCACCTCGCCGGCGCGCCGGTCGCCGAGCTACCCGCGGACCGGCCGCGTCCGGCGACCCCCTCCGGGCGCGGGGCCTGCGTGCCGTTCGTCATCGAGGGCGCCGCCGCGGCGGAGCTCCGGGCCTCGGCGGGGAGCGCGGGGGCGACCCCGTTCATGGCGATTCTGGCCGCCTACAACCTGCTTCTCGCCCGCTGGAGCGGCGAGAGCGACCTGGTGGTGGGGACCGTGGTGGCCGGCCGCGAGCGGCGGGAGCTCGACTCCGTGATCGGCTTCTTCGCCAACACGCTCGCGCTGCGGACCGAGACCGCCGGCGCGGCCTCCTTCCGCGACCTCCTGGGCCGCGTGCGGCGGACGGTCGTCGCCGCCTTCGAGCACCAGGACGTGCCGTTCGCGAGCGTGGTGGAGGACACCGTGGGGCGCGGGGCGGCGGGCTTCGGCAACCCCTTTTTCCGCACCGTGGTCTCTCTGGAGAACCGGCCCGGGGACGCCGTGGAGCTGGGCGCCGCGGCGGGGAGCGCCCGGGGAGAAGCTCGAGGAGGTCCACGGCGGCACGGCGAAGTTCGACCTGTCGCTGCTGCTCCGGGACTCGGGCGAGGCGATCCGGGGCGCCCTCGAGTACGGCACCGACCTCTTCGACCGGACCACGGCCCTGCGCCTGGCCGGCCAGCTCCGCGTCCTCCTGGAGGAGGCGATCGCCCGGCCGGGGGTCCCCCTCGGGGAGCTGGCCTGGCTGACCCGCGCCGAGCGCCAGCAGGTCCGGGAGTGGAACGGGGCCGTCGAGCGGCCGCGCGCGGCGCCCCTGCCCCTCCACGCCCGGTTCGAGGCCCGGGCGCGCGCGCATCCCGACGCCGTGGCGGTCGCCGCCGGGGATCGGTCCCTGACCTACGGCGCCCTCGATCGGCGAGCCGAGCGCCTCGCGAGCGCGCTGCGCGCCGCCGGCGTGGGCCCGGAGGTGCTGGTGGGCCTGTGCGCGCGGCGCTCGCCCGAGATGGTGGTGGCGATCCTGGCCGTCCTCAAGGCGGGAGGCGCCTACCTGCCGCTCGATTCGAGCGCCCCGCGCGAGCGGCTCGCCTTCATGGTCGAGGACGCGGGCGCGCCGGTGGTCCTGGTCGAGACCGGCCTCGACGCGGTGCTGCCCGCCTTCGATTCCAGGCGCGTGCGGACCCTCCGTCTGGGCGCGGAGGCGCCCGCGCCGGCCGCCGCGGCCCCGGGCGGCGGCGCCGCCCTCCTCGACGCCGGCCACCTGGCCTACGTGATCTACACCTCCGGCTCCACCGGCCGGCCGAAGGGCTCGTGGATCAGCCACGGCAACGTCGGGGCGCTCCTCGACGCGACCGCGCGCCGGGTCGGGCCGCGGCCGGACGACGTCTGGACCCTGTTTCACTCCTATGCCTTCGACTTCTCGGTCTGGGAGCTGTGGGGAGCGCTCGCCTTCGGCGGCCGCCTCGAGCTCGTGGACCCCTGGGTCGGCCGCTCGCCGGAGGCCTTTCGCGAGCTCTTGCGCGACCGGCGGGTGACCGTCCTCAACCAGACGCCGTCGGCCTTCAAGCAGCTCGTCTCCGCCGAGACCGCGGCGCCGGCGAGCCCGCCGGGGGCCTTGCGCCTCGTGATCTTCGGCGGCGAGGCCCTCGAGCCGTCGGCGCTGGCGCCCTGGATCGACCGGCACGGCGATCGCCGCCCGCGCCTGGTCAACATGTACGGCATCACCGAGACCACGATCCACGTGACCTACCGGCCGCTCGGGGCCGGCGACCTTTGCGGCGGCTCCGGCAGCCCGATCGGAGCGCCGATCCCCCATCTCGCGGTCCACGTCCTCGATCCGGACGGGCGCCCCGTGCCGCTCGGGGTGCCGGCGGAGCTCCACGTCGGCGGGCCGGGGCTCGCCCGCGGGTACCTCGACCGTGCGGCGCTCACCGCAGAGCGCTTCGTCCCCGATCCGTTCGCCGCCGCGGCGGGGAGCGGCGGAGCGCGGCTCTACCGGGCCGGCGACCTGGCCCGCCGCACGCCGGCCGGCGAGCTCGAGTTCCTGGGCCGGATCGATCACCAGGTCAAGGTGCGCGGCTTCCGGATCGAGCTCGGGGAGGTCGAGGCGGCCCTGTCCCGCCACCCGGCCGTCGATCAGGCGGCGGTCGTCGCCCGGGAGCGCGAGGCCGGGGACCGGCAGCTCGTGGCCTACGTGGTCTGCCGCGCCGGCGCCGCGCTTCGCGCCGCGGAGCTCCGCGCTCACTGCGGCGGGCTCTTGCCCGACTACATGGTGCCCGGAGCCTGGGTGGAGCTCGCCGCCCTCCCCCTCACGGCCAACGGCAAGCTGGACCGCAAGGCGCTGCCGGAGCCGAAGGCCGCGGCGGAGCCCGACGCGCGCCGGCCGGCGCCACCCCAGGGTTGGGTGGAGGCGGCCGTGGCCTCGGCCGTCTCGGAGGTGCTGGGGGCAGGCCCCGTCGGCCGCGACGACGACTTCTTCGCGCTCGGCGGTCACTCGCTGCTCGCGGCCCGGCTCGTCTCGCGGCTGCGCACGAGGCTCGGGGTCGAGCTGCCGGTGAGGGCGGTCTTCGAGGACGCGACGGTGGCCGGGATCGCCGGGCGGGTGGTGGAGACCCTGGGCACCGCCGCCGCCGCGCCGCCGATCGAGGCCCTCGCCCCCGGCGAGCGGCGCCGGGGCGTTCCCCTGTCCCTCGAGCAGCAGCGTCTCTGGGTCCTCGAGGCGCTGGGAGCGGACGACGGCGCCTACACCGTCGCGGGCGCGCTCCGGCTCTCCGGGGCGCTCGACCTCCGCGCCCTCGCGGGCGCGTTCACCGCCGTGGTCCGCCGCCAGGAGGCCCTGCGCACGCTCTTTCGCCAGGGGCCCGACGAGCCGCTTCAGGTGGCGGTGGCGCCGTGGACCTTCCGGCTGCCGGTCGTCGACCTCCGGGCGCTCCGCGGGCCGCTCCGCGACGCGGCTGCGAAGGCCCTGGCGCGGCGGGAGTCGAGGCGTCGATTCGACCTCTCGCAAGGCCCCCTGGTGCGGGCGCTCGCGGTGCGCTCGGGGGCGGCCGAGCACCTGCTCGTGATGACCCTGCACCACATCGTCTCCGACGCGTGGTCGCTGGGCGTCCTGGTGCGCGAGCTCGGCGCGGCCTATGGTGGGCTGCGCTCCGGGCGGGCGCCGGCCGCGCCATCGCTCCCGGTCCAGTACGGCGACTACGCGGTGTGGCAGCGACGCCGCCTCGCGGACGGCGCGCTCCAGTCGCGGCTCGCCTACTGGCGCGAGCACCTGGCGGGGCTCGCGGAGCTGGCGCTGCCCACCGACCGGCGGCGGCCCGCCGAGCGGAGCGGCCGCGGGCGGGTGGCGCGGGGGCGGATCGACGCTCCTCTGGCCGCCGCCCTCGCGCGCCGGGCGCGGGCCGCGGGGGCCTCGCCCTTCATGGTCCTCGTCGCCGGGCTCCAGGCGCTCCTCGGCCTCTGGGCCGGGCAGGAGGACGTGGCGGTCGGCTCGCCGGTGGCGAACCGGCCGCGGCCCGAGACCGAGGACCTCGTCGGGTTCTTCGTCAACACGCTGGTGCTGCGCGGGGATCTCTCGGGCGCCCCGACGCTGGGCGAGCTGCTGGCCCGGGTCCGGGAGACGACGCTGGCGGCCTACGCCCACCAGGACGTGCCCTTCGACCGCGTGGTGGAGGAGCTGGCGCCCCGGCGCGAGCTCTCCCGGACGCCCCTGTTCCAGGTCATGCTGGCGTTCCAGGCGGCGCCCCCGGGACCCGTGTCGCTGCCGGGCCTGCGCGTAGAGGAGCTGGCGCTCGAGACGGGGACCGCAAAGTTCGACCTGACCCTCGACCTGAAGCAGGACGGGGACGGCCTGGCGATGGCCGCCGAGTACGACGCCGACCTCTTCGACGGCACGACGATCGACCGGCTCCTCGAGCGCTACCGGCGGGTGCTGGCGGCGTTCGCTGACGAGCCCGAGACCCGCCTCGGCGCGCTGCCGCTCCTCGGCCGGGCCGAGCGGCACCAGCTCCTCATCGAGGCCAACGAGGGAAGCGGGCGGCAGGGCCCCTGGACGACGCTGAGCGAGCTCTTCGAGCGCCGGGCGGCGGCGGTCCCCGAGGCGGTGGCGGTGGTCTCGCGGGGCCGGTGCGTCACCTACCGGGAGCTGGCGCGCCGCTCCCGCGCCCTGGCCGCCCGTCTCGCGGCGCGGGGAATCGGGCCCGGCACCCGGGCGGCGGTGTGCCTCGAGCGGACGCCGGACCTGGTCGCCGCGCTGCTCGGCGTGCTTCGCGCCGGCGCGGCATACGTCCCCCTCGACCCGGCCTACCCCGGCGAGCGCGTGGCGTTCATGGTCGAGGACTCCGGGGCGGCGGCGGTGGTCTCGTCCCAGGCGCTCCGGCCGCGGCTCGCCGAGCTCCTCCCGGGGATCGGGGCTCGCGACGGGCTCGTCCTCGTGCCGGCGGCCTTCGGCGAGAGGGCGGCGGGAGCGGGCGAGCCGGCGCCTCGACCCCGTCCGGACGATCTTTCCCACCTCATCTACACCTCCGGATCGACCGGCCGTCCGAAGGGCGTGGCGATCGAGCACCGGAGCGCGGCGGCGCGGGTGGCGTGGGCCCTCGACGCCTTCGCCCCCGACGAGCTCGACGGGGTGCTGGCGTCGACCTCGGTGTGCTTCGACCTCTCCCTGTTCGAGCTCTTCGCCCCGCTCGCCTCGGGCGGCCGGGTGGTCCTGGTCGACGACGCCCTCGACCTCGCCGGCCATCCCGAGGCGGGGCGCGTGACGCTGCTCAACACCGTCCCCTCGGCGATGACCGAGCTCCTGCGGCTCGAGGCGGTGCCCCCCTCGGTCCGGGTGGTGAACCTGGCCGGCGAGCCGCTCAAGGCCGCGCTGGCGGAGCGGATCCACGCCCTGACCGCGGCCGGGCGGGTGCTCGACCTCTACGGCCCCTCGGAGGACACCACCTACTCGACCTGCGGCCGGGCGCTCCCGGGCGAGGGCCGCGAACCGTCGATCGGCCGACCGCTGCCGGGGACGCGGGCGTACGTCCTCGACGCCGCCCTGCGGCCGGTGGCGCGCGGCACGGTGGGGGAGCTCCACCTGGGCGGCGCGGGCCAGTCGCGCGGCTACCACCGGCGCCCCGCCCTGACCGCGGCGAGCTACCTGCCCGACCCCTTCGCCGGAAGCGGCGCGGGAGTCGGCGCCCGGCTCTACCGGACCGGCGACCTGGTGCGCCACCTGGCGGACGGACGGCTGGAGCTTCTCGGCCGCGCCGATCACCAGGTCAAGCTCCGGGGCTTCCGGATCGAGCTCGGGGAGGTGGAGGCGGCCCTCGCCGGCCATCCGGCGGTGGCGGACTGCGCGGCCGCGGTCCGAGGCGAGGGCGCGGCGGCCCGCCTGGTCGCCTTCGTCGAGCTCCGGGAGGACGCCGCCGCCGGCGCGGACGACCTCCGCTCGTACCTGCGCTCTCGCCTCCCCGCGCCCATGGTCCCCGCCGTCGTGACGGTCCTCGCCTCGCTTCCCCGGACCCCGAACGGGAAGACCGATCGCCGGGCCCTGGCGACCCTGGCTCCGGCGGCGCCGGAGCGGGGTCCGGGAAGGGAGCCCGAGGGCGAGCTCGAACGAGCGGTCGCCCGCGTCTTCCATGAGGTCCTGGGGCGGTCGTCGGTCGGCGCCGACGACGACTTCTTCGAGCTGGGAGGCCACTCGCTCCTCGCGACCCGGGTGGTCGCCAGGCTGCGCCGGGCGCTCTCGCTGGAGCTGCGGCCACGGCAGGTCTTCGAGCTCCGGACCGTGCGGGCGCTCGCCGCGACGCTGTCCGGGGCGGCGGTGACGGTGGGGGTGCCGCCGCTCTGCCGCCGGGAGCGCGACGGGGAGGCCGGCGTGGCGTTGTCGCCGGCGCAGGAGCGGCTGTGGTTCCTGGACCGGTACGAGCCGGGCTCGGCGCAGTACTCGATCCCCGGGGGGATGCGGCTGCGGGGGGAGCTGCGGGCGGCGGCCCTGGGGCGGGCGCTCGGCGGGATCGTGGCGCGCCACGAGGCGCTGCGGACGCGCTTCGAGGAGGTGGCGGGGGAGGCGCGGCAGCGGGTCGAGGGGTCGGTGGCGCTGGCGCTGCCGGTGGTGAACCTCTCGCGGCTGGCGGCGGAGCGCCGGGAGGCGGCGCTCGGAGAGCTGGGCCGGCGCCAGGCGGCGCGGCCGTTCGACCTGGGGCGCTCGCCGCTCCTGCGCGCGACGCTGGTGCGGCTGGCCCCGGACGACCACGCCCTGGTGGTGGTGATGCACCACATCGTCTCGGACGGGTGGTCGTTCACGGTGCTCGCGCGGGAGCTCTCGGCGCTCTACGGCGCGGCGGGAGAGGGTCAGCCGGAGCGGCTGGCGGAGGGTCTGCCGAAGCTCCCGGTGCAGTACCCGGACTACGCGGTGTGGCAGCGGCGGGTGCTCTCGGGGGAGGTGGTGGAGCGGGAGCTCGGCTACTGGCGGGAGCGACTGGCGGGGCTGCCGGCGCTGGAGCTGCCCGGGGACCGTCCGCGGCCGGCGGTGCGCAGCGGCCGGGGCGAGACCGTCGGCGGGGCGTTGCCGGGGGTGCTGGCGCGCTCGATCGCGGCGTTCGGCCGGGAGCGGGCGGCGAGCCCGTTCCACGTGCTGATGGCGGGGTTCCAGGCGGTCCTGGCGCGGTGGAGCGGCGAGGAGGACTTCGGGGTGGGCACGCCGGTGGCGAACCGCACGCGGCCGGAGGTCGAGGACCTGGTTGGGCTCTTCGTCAACACGCTGGTCGTCCGGGCGCGGCCGGAGGCGCGGACGGGGTTCGGGGCGCTGGTGGGGCGGGTGCGGGAGGCCTCGGTGGAGGCGCTCGGCCACCAGGAGCTGCCGCTCGAGCTGGTGGTCGAGGCGCTCGCCCCGGCGCGGGACCCGAGCCGCACGCCGCTGTTCCAGGTGGTCTTCGGGTTCGTCAACGAGCCGGCGGCGTTCGAGCTGTCGGGGCTGCGGGTGGAGCCGTTCGACGTCGCCACCGGGACGGCGAAGTTCGACCTGACGCTCAACCTGCTGCCGGCGGGGGAAGGGATCTCCGGCACGCTCGAGGCGAGCGCCGACCTGTTCGACCGGACGACGGTCGAGCGGTTGTGGGGCCACCTGGCGACGCTGCTCGCCGCCGGGGTGGCGGAGCCGGAGCGTCCGCTGGGCTCGCTGGCGCTTCTCAGCCGGGCCGAGCGCCACCAGGTGGCGCTCGAGTGGGCAGGGGGCCCCTCGGGCTACCCGCGCGAGGCGACCCTGGCGGAGCTCTTCGCCCGCCAGGCCGGGCGGCGGAGCGACGCGGTGGCGGTCGAGCTCGGCGAACGGGCCCTCTCCTACGGCGAGCTCGCCCGCCGCGCCGGACGCCTCGCCCGGGAGCTCCGGAGCGCGGGGGTCGGGCCGGAGGTCCCGGTCGGCCTGCTCCTCGAGCGCTCGGTGGAGATGATCGTCGCCACCGTCGCCGTGGCGGCCGCGGGAGGCTGCTACGCGCCCCTCGATCCGGAGTATCCGCGCGAGCGACTCGAGCACATGCTGGGCGAGACGCGGGCTCCGGTGGTCCTGGCCCACCGCCGCCTGGCGCGCCGCGTCCCGGGGCTCCTCGACGGCGCCGGTGGGCGCTTCGGCGGCGCGGTGATCGAGCTGGACGGGTGGGATCAGGGCGGCGGGCCGGCCGCGGCCGCCGGCGCGGCCGAGCCGCTTCCCGAGCCGGCGGCGCCGGCGGCAGGGCCGGAGAGCCTGGCCTACGTCATGTACACCTCGGGCTCGACCGGCCGGCCCAAGGGGGTGGCGGTGCCGCAGCGGGCGGTGGCGCGCCTGGTGCTGGCGGCGGACTTCGCCCGACTCGACGAGGCGGAGACCTTCCTCCAGCTCGCGCCCACGCCGTTCGACGCCGCCACCCTGGAGATCTGGGGGCCGCTCTTGAACGGCGGCCGCTTGGTCGTGATGCCGCCGGGGCCGGTCGGCTTCGATGAGCTCGGCCGCGTGCTCGCGGCGCGGCGGGTCTCGACGCTCTGGCTCACGGCCGGGCTCTTCCACCGCATGGTGGAGGAGGAGCTGCCGGCCCTCGCGGGGGTGCGCCAGCTCCTCGCCGGGGGCGACGTCCTGTCGCCCCCCCACGTGCGGCGGGTGCTCGCGGCACATCCGGGGGTCCGGGTGATCGACGGCTACGGACCCACCGAGAACACGACCTTCACCACCTGCTTCCCCATGGCCTCGGCGCGGGAGGTCCCCGCACCGGTGCCGATCGGCCGGCCGATCGCCGACACGGCCGTCGTTCTCCTCGGCCGCGGGCTCGAGTCGGTGCCGGCCGGCGTGCCCGGGGAGCTTCACGCCGCCGGCGACGGCCTCGCCCGGGGCTACCTGGGCCGCCCGGGCGCCACCGCCGCGGTCTTTCTCCCGCACCCCGGGGGCGCGGCGCCGGGCGAGCGCGTCTACCGCACCGGCGACCTCGCCCGCTGGCGCCGCGACGGCGCCATCGAGTTTCTCGGCCGCCGCGACGGGCAGGTCAAGCTCCGCGGCTTCCGGATCGAGCTCGGGGAGGTGGAGGCGGCCCTGGCGGCGCACCCGGACGTGGAGGAGGCGGTGGCCGTCGCGCGGCGTGACGCGGCGGGCGAAGCGCACCTGGTGGCCTACGCCGTCCCGACACGGGGGCGGAGCGCGACGCCCGAGGGGCTGCGGGAGCACCTCGCGGTGCGCCTGCCGGCCTTCATGGTGCCCGCCGCGGTCGTCCTCCTCGACGCGCTCCCCCTCGATCCCAACGGGAAGGTCGACCGGCGCGCCCTGCCGGCGCCCGCGGAGGCCGCCCCGGCCTCCGGACCGGCCGGCGCGGCTGCCGAAACGCCGGCCGAGGCGCTCGTGGCCCGGGTCTTCGGCGACGTCCTGGGGCTCGACCGGGTGCCCCTCGATCAGGGCTTCTTCGACCTGGGCGGCCACTCGCTGCAGGCGGCGCGCGTGGCGTCGCGCCTGCGCCGGGAGCTGGGTCGTGACGTGCCGCTCCGGTTGCTGTTCGAGCGGCCCACGGCGCGCGCCCTGGCCGCCGCCCTCGGCGACCTCGCGGCGAGCGCGGGGCCGCCCCTCGAGCGCCAGGTGGACGACCTCGAGCGGCGGGCCGGCGTGCCGCTCTCGCCGGCGCAGGAGCGGCTGTGGTTCCTGGACCGGTACGAGCCGGGCTCGGCGCAGTACTCGATCCCCGGGGGGATGCGGCTGCGAGGAGAGCTGCGGGCGGCGGCGCTGGGGCGGGCGCTCCGGGGGATCGTGGCGCGCCACGAGGCGCTGCGGACGCGCTTCGAGGAGGTGGCGGGGGAGGCGCGGCAGCGGGTCGAGGAGTCGGTGGCTCTGGCGCTGCCGGTGGTGGACCTCTCGCGGCTGGCGGCGGAGCGCCGGGAGGCGGTGCTCGGAGAGCTGGGCCGGCGCCAGGCGGCGCGGCCGTTCGACCTGGGGCGCTCGCCGCTCCTGCGCTCGACGCTGGTGCGGCTGGCCCCGGACGACCATGCCCTGGTGGTGGTGATGCACCACATCGTCTCGGACGGGTGGTCGTTCACCGTCCTCGCCCGGGAGCTCGCCGCCCTCTACCGTGCCGAATCGGGAGGGACCGCCGCGGTGCCCGACGGCCTCCCGGCGCTCCCGGTCCAGTACCCGGACTACGCAGTGTGGCAGCGCCGGGTCCTCTCCGGCGAGGTCCGCGAGCGCGAGGTCGACTTCTGGCGCGAGCGCCTCGCCGGGCTGCCGGCGATCGAGCTGCCCGGGGACCGTCCGCGGCCGCCGGTGCGCAGCGGCCGAGGGGAGGCGGTCCGTGGAGCGCTGTCCCCGCCGCTCGCGCGGGCGGTCGCCCAGCTCGGCCGCCGCCGGGAGGCGAGCCCGTTCCACGTCCTGATGGCGGCGTTCCAGGCCGTCCTCGGCCGGTGGAGCGGCCAGGAGGACTTCGGCGTGGGGACGCCGGTGGCGAACCGGTCGCGTCGCGAGACCGAGGACCTGGTGGGGTTCTTCGTCAACACCGTGGTCCTGCGGGCGCGGCCGGAAGCCGGGACGCCGTTCGGCGAGCTGGTGGGGCGGGTGCGGGAGTCGGCGGTCGAGGCGCTCGGCCACCAGGAGCTGCCCCTGGAGCTGGTGGTCGAGGCGCTGGCGCCGGTCCGCGACCCGAGCCGCACGCCCCTGTTCCAGGTCATGCTCGGCCTGTTCAACGAGCCGGCGGTCTTCGAGCTCCCCGGCCTCAGGGTGGAGCCGTTCGACGTCGAGTCCGGCACGGCGAAGCTCGACTTGACCCTGAACCTGCGGCCGGCGGGGGAGGGGATCGCCGGGCTGCTGGAGGCGAGCGCCGACCTGTTCGACCGGACGACCGCGGAGCGCCTGTGGCGCCATGTCTCGACCCTCCTCGCCGCCGGGGTCGCCGACCCCGGACGGGCGGCCGGCGACCTGCCGGTGCTGAGCGCGGCCGAGCGCCACCAGGTGGCGGCCGAGTGGGCGGGCGACGCGAGCGCCTATCCCCGCGACGCTTCGCTCGCGGAGCTCTTCGCCGCACAGGCCGAGCGGCGGAGCGACGCCGTGGCCGTCGAGCTCGGAGAGCGCGCCGTGAGCTACGGCGAGCTCGCGCGCCGGGCCGGGCGCCTCGCCGGCCGGCTGCGCCGCGCGGGGATCGCGCCGGGATCCGTCGTGGGGCTCTGCTTCGAGCGCGGCCCCGAGCTGATCGAGGCGATGCTCGGCGCCCTCCACGCCGGCGCGGTCTACCTGCCGCTCGATCCGTCCTACCCCGCAAACCGGCTGGCGTTCATGATCGAGGACGCCGGCGCGGCGGCGGTGGTGGCCGCGCCGGAGACCGCGGGCGCGTTGCCTGCGGACGTCCGGCCGCTGGTCCTGTCGGCGGAGCCGGCCGCGGGCTCCCCGCCGCCGCCGGCCGAGGTCCACCCCCTCCAGGCCGCCAACGTGATCTACACCTCGGGGTCCACCGGCCGCCCGAAGGGGGTGCTGGTGACCCACCGCGGCGTCGTCCGCCTGGTGATCGGGACCGACCACCTCCAGGTCGCGCCCGGCGAGCGCATGAGCTTCGGATCGAACATCGCCTTCGACGCGGCGACGCTCGAGATCTGGAGCGCCCTGGGCAACGGCGCCTGCCTGGTGGGAATCGGACGGGACGTGCTCCTCGATCCGCTGCGCCTGGCGCAGCACGTGGCGGACCGGCGCCTCTCGGTGGCCTTCTTCACCACCGCGTTGTTCAACCAGGTCGCGCGCGAGGCGCCCGGCGCCTTGGCGGGGCTCGAGACGGTGGCCTTCGGCGGCGAGGCGGCCGATCCCCGGGCGGCGCGCGCGGTGCTCCGGAGCGGCGCTCCCGGGAGGCTCCTCAACCTCTACGGACCGGCCGAGAACGCCACCCTCTCGACCTGGCACCGGATCGCCGGAGTCCGAGACGGCGCGGGCGTCCCGATCGGACGGGCGGTCTCGAACAGCACCGTCCACGTCTTCGACCGCCGCTTCCGGTCCGTGCCCGCCGGCGTCCCGGGCGAGCTCTTCGTCGGCGGCGACGGCCTGGCCACGGGCTATCTCCGCCGGCCGGGGCTCACCGCCGAGCGCTTCGTGCCCCACCCCGGACCCGGCCGGCCCGGCGAGCGGCTCTACGCCACCGGAGACCTGGTCCGGCGCCGGCCGGTGGACGGCGCCCTCGCCTTCCTCGGGCGCGCGGACCACCAGGTGAAGATCCGGGGCTTCCGGGTGGAGCCCGACGAGGTGGCGAGCGTCCTCGTGGCCCACCCGGACCTGGCGGAGGCGTTGGTGGTGGTCCGGGAGGACGCGCCGGGCGGCCGCCGGCTGGTCGCCTACGCCGTGCCCCGTCCGGGGGCGACACCGGGGGCGGGGGCGCTGCGGGATCACCTGCGGCAAGTCCTCCCGCCCTACATGATCCCCTCCGCCTTCGTCACCCTCGAGGCCCTCCCGCTGACGCCCAACGGGAAGGTCGACCGCCGGGCCCTGCCGGCGCCCGACCCGGAGGCCGGCGGCGCTCGGGGGTCCGTCGCGCCCCGCACCCCCATGGAAGAGCTGGTGGCGGGGGTGTTCGCCGAAGTCCTGGGCGTCGCGAGCGTCGGCGCCGAGGATGCCTTCTTCGAGCTGGGCGGCCACTCTCTGCTGGCGGTCCGCGTGGCGTCCCGGCTGAGCGAGCTGGTCGGGGGCGAGGTGCCGCTCCGCCTGCTCTTCGAGCAGCCCACCGTCAGCCGCCTCGCGGAGGCGCTCGCGGGCTTCGCGGGGGCCGGCGCCGGCGCGCCGCCGCTCGTCCGGCGAGAGCGCCCGGACGACGGGGCGGCGCCGCTTTCCTACTCCCAGGAGCGGCTCTGGATCCTGGACCGGATCGAGCCCGGCAGCACCGCCTACGGCATGCCGGTGGCGATCCGGTTGCGCGGGCGCCTCGACCGGCCGGCCCTGGCCCGGGCCCTGGGGCGCCTGGTCGCGCGCCACGAGTCCCTGCGCACCCGGTTCGCGGCTGAGGGCGGCCGACCGGTCCAGCGCGTCGTGGCGCCGCGATCGCCGGGCCTCCCGGTCGTCGACCTCGAAAGCCTGCCGCCGCCGCGGCGGAGCGCGGCGCTGGAGGCGGCGCTCGAGGAGGCCTCCGAGCGCCCGTTCGACCTCGCCCGCGGGCCGCTGCTGCGGACCCTGTGGATCCGGGAAGGGGAGGCGTCGGGGGTCCTCCACCTGCTGATGCACCACATCGTCTCCGACGGCTGGTCGGTGGGGATCCTCATCCGGGAGACGGCGGCGCTCTACCGCGCCGAGCTCGAGGCCCGGGCGCCGGAGCTCCCGGAGCTGCCGGTGCAGTACGCGGACTACTCCCGGTGGCAGCGGGAGTGGCTCGGCGGGGAGACCCGCGAGACGCAGCTCGCCTACTGGCGCGAGCGCCTGGCCGGGGCGCCGGCGGCGACGGAGCTGCCTCTCGACCGGCCGCGGCCGGCGGTCCGCTCCTTCGTCGGCGGGCGCCGGTCCGCCCGGCTCGACCCGGAGCGGGCCGCGGCCCTGCGCCGCCTCGCGGGCGAGCGGCGGGCGACGCTCTTCATGGTGCTGCTCGCCGCCTTCTACCTCCTTCTCCAGCGGCTGAGCGGCCAGGACGATCTGGTGCTGGGCTCGCCGGTCGCGGGGCGCGGGCGGCGGGAGGTCGAGGGCCTGATCGGGATGTTCCTCAACACCCTGGTGCTGCGGGCCGACCTCGCCGGCGATCCCTCGTTCGTCGACCTGCTGCTCCGGGTGCGGGAGACCGCCCTCGGCGCGTACGCCCACCAGGACGTCCCCTTCGAGATGCTCCTCGACGAGCTCGAGGTGGCGCGGGACCTCTCGCGGACGCCCTTCTTCCAGGTCTTCTTCAACATGCTGGAGCTCCCGATGACCGAGGGCGTCGAGCTGCCCGGCGCCGTCCTCGAGCCGGTGAAGATGCCCGAGCTCGCCTCGAAGTTCGACCTCACCCTCTACGTCGGGCCGCGGGACGGCGGCCTCGCCTTCGACGCGGTGTTCGACGCCGGCCTCTTCGATCGCGGCACGGTGGAGCGCTTCCTCGACCAGTACCTTCGGATCCTCGACCAGGTGCTCGAGGATCCGGCGCGGCGGATCGGTTCCGTCTCGCTCCTCGACCCGGCGGCGGTGGCAGCCCTGCCCGACCCGCGCGCGGCGCTGAGCGGGACCTGGCAGGGCTCGATCCAGGCGGCTCTGGCGCGGGCGGCGCGGGAGACGCCGGACCGGGTGGCGGTGGTCGACCCCGAGCGCACCTGGACTTACGAGGCTCTCGCTTCCCGGAGCGGGCGGATCGCCGGGCGCCTCCACGGCGCCGGCGTCGGTGCCGGCGACCGGGTGGCGGTCTTCAGCCACCGCTCCGCCCCCCTCGCCGCCGCGATCCTCGGGGTGCTCCACGCCGGCGCCGCCTTCGTCGTCCTCGACCCCGCCTACCCGGGCCGGAGGCTGGCGGACATGGTGGGGATGGCGCGTCCGCGGGCGCTGGTGTGGATCGAGGGGGCGGGGGAGCTGCCGCCCGACCTGGTGGCGGAGCTGGCGGGGGTGCCCCGGCTGACGGTGGGCGCCGAGGCGGGCCCCGAGGACGGCCCGCCGGCCCCGGTCCCGGCCGAGGTCGGCCCCGACGACCCGGCGTACGTCGCCTTCACCTCCGGCTCGACCGGCCGGCCGAAGGGGATCCTGGGCCGGCACGGCTCGCTCACCCACTTCCTCCCCTGGCAGTGCCGCCGGTTCGGGCTCGGCCCCGACGACCGCTTCTCGGTCCTCTCGGGGCTCGCCCACGACCCGCTGCACCGCGACCTCTTCACGCCGGTGTGGCTCGGCGCCGCGATGGTCGTGCCCGACCCTCTGGAGATGGGCGCGGCCGGCCGCCTGGCCCGCTGGCTCGGGCGGGAGCGGGTGACGGTCTCCCTGCTCACGCCGGCGATGGCCCAGTTGATCACCGAGCGCCCCCCCGGCGGCCCGGCGCCGCGAGCCCGAGACCTCGGCCGGGTGTTCCTGGTCGGCGATGTCCTCACCCTGCGGGACGTGGAGCGCCTCCGCGACCTCGCCCCGGCCGTAGCCTGCGTCAACCTCTACGGCTCGACCGAGACCCAGCGGGCGGTCGCCTACCACGAGATCGCGCCCGGGCCGCCGGCCGCGGGCACCCCGGGTGCGGAGCGCGGTCGCCAGGTGCTGCCGCTGGGCCGGGGCATGGAGGACGTCCAGCTCGTGGTCCTTCACCGGGGCGGCGGCCTGAGCGCGGTGGGCGAGGTGGGGGAGATCTGCGTGCGCAGCCCGCACCTGGCGCTGGGCTACCTGGACGACCCCGAGCTCACGGCGCGGCGCTTCGTCCGCAACCCCTTCGCAGGTGACTCCGACGACGCCTCGGACCGGCTCTACCGGACCGGCGACCTCGGCCGCTACACGGCGGACGGCGAAGTGGTGTTCCTCGGCCGGGCGGACGATCAGGTCAAGATCCGGGGCTTTCGCATCGAGCTCGGCGAGGTCCAGGCGAGCCTCGCCGCCGCCCCCGGCGTCCGCGAGGCGGCCGTGCTGGTCAAGAGCGACGGCCCCGGCGGCCCACGACTGGTGGGCTACGTGGTGCCGGAACCTGGCGCGCCGCCGCCCTTGCCCGCCGGCCTGCGCTCCCGCCTCGAGGCCCGGCTCCCGTCGTACATGGTGCCGGCCGGCTTCGCCGTCCTCGACCAGATCCCGTTGACCCCGAACCGCAAGGTCGATCGCCGCGCCCTGGCGCAGATCGACGACAGCTCCCGGGAGGTGCGCATGTCTTCCAGACCCCCTCAGACCCGGGCCGAGCAGGCCATCGCCGAGATCGTCCGGGATGTGCTCGAGCTCGACACCTTGAGAGTGGAGGACAACTTCTTCGACCTGGGCGGCAACTCGCTGCTCCTGGTCCAGGTACACGGCCGCCTGGAAGCGGACTTCGGCCGGACGATCCCGATGGTGGCCCTGTTCAATCACCCGACCGTCGAGTCGCTGGCCGCCTACCTGAGCCCGGGAAGCGAAGGGGGTGCCCCGCGTCCCGCGAGCGAGAGCAAACACCGCCTGCGCACTGCCGAGCTGAAGGCCGGGAGAGACCGCCTGAAGGGGCGGCTTCAGCGCAAGCTGGGCTGACGTACATGGAGAACACCGCGATGAGTGGAGCGAAGCCGTTCGAAGAGCGCACCGGCCTGGAAGTGGCCATCATCGGACTGGCGGGGCGGTTCCCCGGCGCGTTCGACGTCCACCGCTTCTGGGCCAACCTGCGGGCCGGGGAGGAATCCTTCACCGAGCTCACCGACGAGGAGATGATCGCGGCCGGCGGGTCGCCCGAGGCCATCCGCTCACCGCGCTGGGTGCGCAGGGCGCGGGTGATCGAGGGCGCCGACCAGTTCGACGCCGGGTTCTTCGCCGTGAGCCCGCGCGAGGCCGACCTGATCGATCCGCAGCAGCGGGTCTTCCTCGAGTGCTCCTGGGCGGCCCTGGAGGACGCCGGCTACGACGCGGACCGCCTGAGCGTCCCGGTCGGGGTGTTCGCCGGCTCTCGCTTCACCGGCTACCTGCTCAACGTCTACTCGAACCGCGGGCTCGTCTCCCGGGTGGGCGACCTGCAGGTGCAGATCTCGAACGACAAGGACTACGTCGCCACGAGGGTGTCCTACAAGCTCGACCTGGGCGGCCCCAGCATGACGGTGCAGACCGCCTGCTCGACGACCCTGGTGGCCGTCCACCTGGCGTGCCAGGCCCTGAACTCGGGGGAGTGCGGGATGGCGCTGGCGGGCGGCGTCGGCATCCGGGTGCCCGAGTTCGGCTACCCCTACACCGAGGGGGACGTGGCCTCGCCGGACGGCCGGATCCGGCCGTTCGACGCCCAGGCGCGGGGCACGGTGTTCGGGAGCGGCTTGGGCGCGGTGGTGCTCAAGCGCCTGGAGGACGCCCTCGCCGACGGCGACAACGTCCGCGCCGTCATCCTCGGCTCGGCGGTGACCAACGACGGGGCGGCCAAGGTCGGCTTCACCGCCCCCGGCGTCGACGGCCAGTACCGGGTCGTCCGCGCCGCCCAGATCGCCGCTGAGGTGGAGGCCGACAGCATCACCTACGTCGAGGCCCACGGTACCGGCACCCCGATGGGGGACCCGATCGAGGTGGAAGCGTTGACCCGGGCGTTCCGCGACACCACCGACCGTCGCGGCTACTGTGCCCTGGCGTCGGTCAAGGGGAACATCGGGCACCTGGGGGCGGCCGCCGGCGCCGCCTCTCTGATCAAGACGGTCCTGGCGCTCGAGCACCGGGAGATCCCGCCGTCGATCCTGTTCGAGCAGCCGAACCCGCAGATCGATTTCGAGAACAGCCCGTTCTACGTCAACACCGAGCTCAGGGAGTGGCCGGCGAACGGGGCGCCGCGGCGGGCCGGCGTGAGCGCCTTCGGCATCGGCGGCACCAACGCCCACCTGGTCCTCGAGGAGGCGCCGCCGGTGGCACCCGCGGACGCCTCGCGTCCCTGGCAGCTCCTGCTGCTCTCGGCCCGCTCTGCGTCGGCGCTCGAGGCCCAGCGCCGGAACCTGGCCGGGCGGCTGGGCGAAGCGGACGCTCCCGGGCTGGCGGACGTGGCCTACACGCTCCAGGTGGGGCGGCGCATCCACGCCCACCGCATGGCCCTGGTGTGCCGCGACCGGGAGGAGGCGATGGCCGCCCTCACCGGCGAGCCGGGCGGGCGGACGCTCGTCGGGCTGCGCTCGGGGCGCAAGCGGTCGGTGGCGTTCCTCTTCTCCGGCCAGGGCTCCCAGTATCCCGGAATGACGCGCGGCCTCTACGACGGCGAGCCGGTCTACCGGGAGTGCCTGGACCGCTGTCTCGAGGTCCTCGCTCCCTTGCTGGAAGCCGACCTGCGGTCGCTCCTCTTCCCGGAGCCGGGCGCGGAGGAGGCCGCCGCCGAGGCCCTCGGCCGGACGGCCGCCACGCAGCCGGCGCTCTTCGCCGTCGAGTACTCGCTCGCGAAGCTCTGGGAGTCCTGGGGAGTGCGGCCGGAGGCGATGGCCGGCCACTCGATCGGCGAGTACGTGGCCGCGTGCCTCGCCGGGGTGCTGTCCCTCGAGGACGCCCTGGCGCTGGTGGCGGCCCGCGGTCGGTTGATGGAGGAGCTCCCGGGCGGCGACATGCTGGCGGTGCCGCTGTCCGAGGACGAGGTGGCCGAGCACCTGGGCGGGCAGCTCTCGGTGGCGGCGGTCAACGCCGTGGGACGCTCGGTGGTCTCCGGCCCTGCCGAGGCGGTGGCGGCCCTGCGCGAGACTCTGGAAACCCGGGGCCTCGCCTGCCGGCCGCTCCACACCTCCCACGCCTTCCACTCGGCGATGATGGAGCCGATCTTCGGGCCCTTCGTCGAGCGCTTCGCGGGCGTCTCGCTGCAGCCGCCGCAGATCCCGTTCGTCTCCAACGTCACCGGCACCTGGATCACCGACCAGGAGGCCACGGACCCCGGCTACTGGGCGCGCCACCTGCGCGGCACCGTGCGCTTCGCGGCGGGCGTGGGCGAGCTCCTGGCGGAGGAGGACCGGGTGCTGCTCGAGGTCGGTCCGGGCAACAGCTTGACGACGCTGGCGCGGCGCCACCCGGCCCGCAAGCCCGAGCAGGACGTGGTGGCCTCCACCCGTCACCCCAAGGAGCCGGAGCACGACCAGGCCTTCCTGCTCAAGAGCCTGGGGCAGCTCTGGATCGCCGGCGCGCCGGTGGACTGGGAGGGCTTCTACGGCGAGGAGCGGCGGCGGCGCGTGCCGCTGCCGACCTACCCCTTCGAGCGCCAGCGCTACTGGATCGAGGCGTGGGCGGAGGGGGATCTCCTCGGCGGTCGACCGGGGGCGGGGGAGAAGCGGACGGACCTGTCGGAGTGGTTCTACGTCCCGTCCTGGAAGCCGTCGGTTGTCCCCGCCTCGCCCGACCTCGAGGCCGAGCCGCGCGCCTGGCTCCTCTTCGTCGGCGACGACCCGCTGTCGGCGGAGCTGGCGGCCACGCTCGGTGCCCGCGGCCAGCGGGTGGTGACGGTGCGCCCCGGCGAGGGCTTCGCACGCGACGGCGAGGGCGCCTACCGGATCGCCCCCGGCGGCCGGGACGACTACGGCTCGCTGGTCAAGGCCCTGGCTGCGGACGAGGCCCTGCCGGACGTCCTGGTCCACCTCTGGAACCTCGGGCCGGCGGAGGATCCTGGCCTGGACGGGCTCCGGGCGGCGGAGGACCGGGCCTTCTGGAGCCACCTGTTCCTGGCCCAGGCGTTGGGCCGCCAGGGCGTCGACCGGCCGGTGAGCTGGCTGACCGTCTCGAGCCACATGCAGCGCGTGCGCGGCGAGACCGCGCTCTGCCCCGAGCGGGCGACGCTCCTGGGACCGGTGAAGGTGATCCCCCTCGAGTACCCGAACCTCCGGTGCCGCAGCCTGGACGTGCTCCCCGGCGGCGCGGGGCCGGAGGAGCCCGACTCCCCCGGGTCCCTGGCCGCGCTCGTGCTGGCCGAAGCGACGGCGGACTCCAAGGACCGGGTGGTGGCGCTGCGCGACGGCGAGCGCTGGGTCCTCGGGTACGAAGCCGTGCCGCTCGCCGCGCCGGACGCCGGGACCCTCGCCCTGCGCGACGGCGGGGTCTACCTGATCACGGGCGGGCTCGGCGGCATCGGCCTGAGCCTCGCCGAGTATCTGGCCCGGGAGCACCGAGCGCGGCTGGCGCTGCTCGGTCTCTCGGCCCTGCCCGGCCGCGAGGGCTGGGACGAGTGGCTCGAGACGCACGGCGCCGGCGACCGGACGAGCGACAAGATCCGCAAGGTCCGCCGGCTCGAAGAGCTCGGCGCGGAGGTCCTCGTGCTGGCGGCCGACGTGGCCGACCCCGGCCCGATGCGCGAGGTGGTGCACGAGATCGTCGAGCGCTTCGGCGCCCTCCACGGCGTCGTCCACGCCGCCGGCCTGGCGGGCGGCGGCATGATCCAGCTCAAGGGCGAGGACGTGGCGGAGCGGGTGCTCTCGCCCAAGGTCCGGGGCACCCTGGTGCTGGAGTCGGTCCTGGAGGAGGCCGGCCTGGAGCCCGACTTCCTCTTCCTCTGCTCGTCCACCATCGCGTGCCTCGGCGGCCTCGGGCAGGTGGACTACTGCGCCGCGAACTCCTTCCTCGACGCCTTCGCCCACCGGCAGCGGCTCCGCCTCGACCAGGGGACGACCCGGGTACGGACCGTGTCGGTGAACTGGGGCGCCTGGGAGGAGGTCGGCATGGCGGTGGCGGCGGGCCTGGTGGCCGGCTCCGCCGCGGAGGCCCGGGGGCCGGTGACCGCCGGCCCGGTCCATCCCCTGGTCGACCGCTGCCTCCGGGAGGCGTCCGACCAGA
This sequence comes from uncultured Acidobacteriota bacterium, assembly GCA_963741925.1. GTDB lineage: Bacteria > Acidobacteriota > Thermoanaerobaculia > Multivoradales > DATKCC01 > CAVUBL01. The sequence continues at coordinate 2,817,744 of CAVUJU010000005.1, read as the reverse complement.
CGATCTACGCCACCGACTTCAGCCCCGAGCGCCAGTGGGTCCTGGCCGAGCACCGGATCCTCGGCACGCCGGCCCTGCCCGGCACCGCCCACCTCGAGATCGCCCGGGCGGTGTTCACCCACCACGCCTCGAACTTCGAGCAGCTCGAGCCCGGGGCGCCGGTGGAGATCCGCGACCTGTTCTTCCTGACCCCCCTCCTGCTCCCGCCGGGCGACTCGCGGGAGGCGCACATCTTCCTCGAGCGCGCCGGCGGCGGGCGGTTCAAGTTCCGGCTGGCGACCCGGGCGGGGGGCACCGGCGACGACGGCATCTGGCAGCCCCACTCCCGCGGCGTCGTGGGCCCCGCCGCGGCCGGCGAGGCGCCGCGGCTCGACCTGGAGGCGATCCGGGCGCGCTGCGGTCTGCGGACCCTCGAGATCGACGGCCCGCTGATGAACACCGAGGGTGAGGGCGTGGTCTTCTGGGGTGACCACTGGCAGAGCCTCCGGACGATCTGGATGGGGGAGGACGAAGGGCTCGCCCGGCTCGAGCTTCCCCGAGGCGTACGAGGACGAGACCCGGGAGCTGGCGCTGCACCCCGCGCTGCTGGACGTGGCCACCGGCATCATCGGATTCATCGAGGAGGACAACTACCTGCCGCTGTCCTACGGGCGGGTGGTGATTCGCAAGCCGCTGCCGCGAAGGATCTACAGCCACTTGCGCAAGCATCCGGGCGAAGCGGGGCGCGAGACCCTGGCGGTGGACGTGACCCTGGTCGCCGACGACGGCGAGGTGCTGGTCGAGATCGAGCACTTCGCGATGAAGAAGGTCGGCGCCGCGGCGGCGAGCTTCCAGCGCCAGGCGGCGCCGGCGCCGGCGCCGGGCGAGGGGGCCGAGCCCGAGCCCGAGCGCGCCGAGCCGGGGGGCACGGCGCCGGCGGCCCGCCGGGACGCCCCCAGGGCCCCGGCCCAGGTCCAGGTGGCGAGCGGGATCCTTCCCTCCGAGGGCGTCGAGGCCTTCCGGCGCGTCCTCTCGCGGCGGCTGCGGGCACCGCAGGTCGTCACCAGCGCCAAGGACCTCTTCTTCCTGATCGAGCAGACCGAGCAGCTCGACCGGGAACGGCTCATGTCGGACCCGGGGGCCGCGGTGACGGCCGGGGCGACCCACGACCGGCCCAGCCTCCCGACCCCCTACGTCGCACCGCGCACCGAGGTCGAGCGACGGCTCGCCGAGATCTGGCAGGCGGCGCTGGGCATCCGGGAGATCGGGATCCACGACAACTTCTTCGACCTCGGCGGCGACTCGGTGATGGGCATCCAGCTCGTGGCGCGGGTCAACGAGAGCGGCTACGAGCTCTCTCCCGACCAGCTCTTCGAGCACCAGACGGTGGCGGCGCTGGCGGCGGTGGTGAGCGGCGGCGCGGAGGCGAAGCGCCCGGCCGCCGAGGTCTGGGAAGAGTGGCTGCGCCGGCAGGCCTCGGGGCCGTGGCGGGAGAGCCTCGAACCCTGGCTGGCCGCCGCCGCGTCCGACGTCGCCGCGCCCACCTCCGCGGCGACCGGGGGGAGCGGCCGGCGCGAGGCTCTCGAGACCTCCCTCGACGCCGAGACCAGCCGGCGGCTGCGCGAGGAGGCGCTCCCCGAGCTGCGAGCCACCCTCGAGGAGGTGGCCCTGGCGGCGCTCGGCCGCGGCCTCACCCGCTGCTGGGGAGGGAGCCGGGCCCGGGTGCGGATCACCGGCGACGGCCGGCGGGCGGCGCCGGAGGAGCTGGGGTTGGCCGGCGCGGACACGCCGCTGCCCTTCGCGTTCCCGCTGCTCGTCGACCTGGGGCGGGTGGCCGGGGGCGCCGCCGCCGACCTGGTGCGGGAGGTCAAGGAGCAGCGGCGGGGCGTACCGGCCTCGGGGCTCTCGTATTTCGCCCTGCGCTACCTGAGCGAGGATCCGACGGTCGCCGAGCGGCTGGGCTCGGTCCCCGCCCCCGCCGTCGCCCTCTCGGTGGGCGGGCTCGAGGCGCCGTCGGTCGAGCCGGCGGCGATCGAGCTCCACGTCTTCGAGCCGCCCGACGGCCGGGACGGCCTGCGCCTCGCGTGGAGCTTCGACGGCCGGTCGATCGACCGCCGCGACCTCGAGGCGCTCGCCGACGAGACCCGCCTGGCGCTCGCCTGGATCGTGGAGGGAGCCGGGGCCGCGGCGGTCTCGCCCACCGACTTCCCCGAGGCCGACCTCGACGCCGACGACCTCGAAAAGGTGCTCTCCAAGCTCGAGGACTGAGCCGCATGAGCCGTCGCAACGTCGAGGACATCTACCGCCTCTCCCCGGTCCAGCAGGGGATGCTGTTCCACACCCTGCTGGCGCCGGGGACCGGGGTGTACTTCGAGCAGTTCGCCCTGCGCTACGACGAGGGTTTCGACGCACCTCTCTTCGAGGAGGCCTGGCGCCGCGCGCTCGCGCGCCACCCGGTGCTCCGCACCGCCTTCGTCTGGGAGGACCTCGAGGAGCCGCTGCAGGTGGTCCACCGCGAGGTGGAGCTCCCCGTCGAGCGGCTGGACTGGCGGGCCTTGCCGCCGGACGAGCAAGAGGAACGCTTCGCGGCGTACCTGGCCGAGGACCGGCGCCGCGGCTTCCGCCTCGACCAACCTCCGCTCTTGCGCCTCGCCGTCGTCCGGGTGGGCGAAGCGCAGTACCGGGCGGTTTGGAGCTACCACCACCTGCTCCTCGACGGCTGGTCGGCGGGGCTTCTGATGCGCGAGGTCTTCGCGCTCTTCCGCGGGCTCGCGGCGGGCGTGCCCCCGGCGCTCCCCGAGCGCCGGCCCTTCCGGGAGTACATCGCCTGGCTCCGCCGCCAGGACCTCGGGGAGGCCCGCGAGTACTGGCGCCGCCACCTCGCCGGGTTCCGCGATCCCACGCCGCTGGCGATCGACCGGCCCGCCGCCGCCGGCGAGGACCGGGGCTACGAGCTCCTGGTGCGCCCCCTGCCGGCGGCGACGACCGCCCGGCTGAAGGCGTTCGCCCAGAGCCACCGCCTCACCTTCAACACGCTGGTCCAGGGCGCCTGGGCGCTCGTCCTCGCGCGCTACGCCGGGCGCGACGACGTCCTCTTCGGGGTCACCCTCGCGGGGCGGCCGCCCGCGCTCGCCGGCGTCGACACCATGCTCGGCTGTTTCATCAACACCCTGCCGTTTCGGGTGCGCCTCGACCCCGACGCCCCCGTGCTCGCCTGGCTCGAGGCGCTCCAGGCCGACCAGACCGAGCTGCGGAGGTTCGAGCACAGCCCCCTGGTCGAGGTCCAGGCGGCGGCGGAGGTGGCCCGGGACCGCGAGCTCTTCGAGTCGATCCTGGTGTTCGAGAGCTTCACGGCGGACGCCGCCTTCGAGATGAGTCACCGCGGCGTCTTCCAGCGCACCAACTACCCCCTCACCCTGGTCGCCTCGCCGGGCGAGCGCCTGGTGCTGCGCGCCGGCTTCGAGCTCGCCCGCCTCGAGCCCGCGGACGTGGACCGCCTCCTGGGGCACCTGGGGACCGCCCTGGCCGAGCTGGCCGGAGACCCCCGGCGGCGGCTGCGGGACCTGGCGCTCGTCGACCCGGAGGAGCGGCGGCGGGCGCTCGGCGAGTGGAACCGGCCGGAGGTCCGCTTCCCGGCCGTCCCCGCGGTCCACGAGCGCTTCGCGGAACGGGCGGCGCGCGCGCCCGACCGCGTGGCGCTCAGCTTCGAGGACCGCAGGGTCACCTACGGCGCTCTCGGCGCCGCCGCGCGCCGCCTCGCCGCGAGGCTCCGCCGGGAGGGCGTGGGCCCCGACGCCCTGGTGGGGCTCTGCGCGGAGCGCTCCGTGGAGATGGTGGTGGGCATCCTGGGGATCCTCGAGGCGGGCGGGGCGTACGTGCCCCTCGACCCCGCGGCGCCCGCCGAGCGGCTGCGCTGGATCGTCGAGGACTCGGGGGTGCCGGCGGTGGTGACGACGGCGGCGACGGCCGAGGCCCTGCCCGCCGGGCCACGGCTCGTCCTCCTGGACGCAGAGGGCGAGGCCCCTCTCGCCGGGGAGCCCGTCGCCGGCGCCGGCGGGGCGCCCGACCCGGACCGCATCGCGTACGTCATCTACACCTCGGGATCGACGGGGCGGCCGAAGGGCTCGCTGATTCGCCACGGCAGCGTCGCGCGCCTCTTCGACGCCACCGGCGCCTGGTTCTCGTTCGGCCCGGACGACGTCTGGACCCTGTTCCACTCCTACGCCTTCGACTTCTCGGTGTGGGAGCTGTGGGGGGCCTTGGCGTACGGCGGGCGCCTGGTGGTGGTGCCCTACTGGGTGAGCCGCTCGCCCGACGCCTTCCTCGACCTCCTGCGCCGGGAGCGAGTCACGGTCCTCAACCAGACGCCCTCGGCCTTCAAGCAGCTCGTGGCGGCCGAGGCGGCGGTGAGCCGCGCGGCGGCGGAGCCGGCGCTCGCGACCGTCGTCTTCGGCGGCGAGGCCCTGGAGCTCTCGAGCCTCGCGCCCTGGTTCGCGCGCCACGGCGACCGGCGCCCCCGGCTGGTCAACATGTACGGCATCACCGAGACCACGGTGCACGTGACCTACCGCCCGGTGGCGGCGGTGGACCTCGAGGGCCGGCCCGGCAGCCCGGTGGGCGAGCCGATCCCGGACCTCCAGGTGCACCTCCTCGATCCGTGGATGAACCTGGTGCCGGTGGGCGTGCCCGGGGAGATCCACGTCGGCGGCGCGGGGCTCGCCCGCGGCTACCTCGCGCGTCCGGCCCTGACCGCCGAGCGCTTCGTTCCCGATCCGTTCGCCGCCGAGGCCGGGGTCCCGGAGCCCGGCGGGCGGCGCCTCTACAAGGCCGGGGACCTGGCCCGCCGGCTGCCCGACGGCGGGCTCGACTTCCTCGGCCGCATCGACCAGCAGGTCAAGGTGCGGGGCTTCCGCATCGAGCTGGGGGAGATCGAGGCGGTGCTCTGCGGCCACCCGGCGGTGGCGCGGGCGGCGGTCGTCGCCCGGCGCGACGCGCCCGGCGACCTGCGGCTCGTCGCCTACGTAGTGCCGGCTCCCGGAGAAAGCCCGGGGCTCGCCGAGCTCCGCGAGCACGCCGGCCGGTTCCTGCCGGACTACATGGTGCCGGCGGCCTTCGTCGAGCTCGCCGAGCTTCCCCTGACGGTCAACGGCAAGCTCGACCGGGAATGCCTGCCGGCGCCGGAGGGGGCGGAGCGCCTGCAATCGGAGCGCGCCTTCCGGCCGCCGTCGAGCCCCACCGAGGAGGTCTTGGCCGGGATCTGGCGGGAGGTGCTGAAGGTCGAGCGAGTCGGCCGGGACGACGACTTCTTCGACCTCGGCGGGCACTCGCTGCTGGCGACCCGCGTGGTGTCGCGGGTGAACGCCGCCCTCGGGGCCGAGCTGCCGCTGATGGCGCTCTTCCAGGCGCCGTCGCTCGCCGGGCTCGGGGCGGAGATCGACCGCCTGCGGGGGCGGGGCGGCGAGGCGGAGCCGATCCCGAAGCTCCCCAGGGACCAGGCGCCGCCCCTCTCCCACGCCCAGGAGCGCCTCTGGTTCCTCGACCGCTTCGAGCCCGAGAGCCCCCTCTACAACCTGCCTTCCGGCTTCCAGGTGCAGGGGCGGCTGGAGGCCGGCCGCCTGGCGAGGGCGCTCGCCGACGTGATCCGCCGCCACGAGTCCCTGCGCACGACCTTCGCCGAGGCCGCGGACGGTCCGGTCCAGGTGATCCACCAGGCGGTGGCCCCGGCGCTCGCGGTGGTCGACCTCGGCGGCCTGCCGGAGGCGGTCCGGCGGCGGGCCGCGAAGCGTGCCGCCCGCGCCGAGGTCCGCCGGCCGTTCGACCTCACCGCCGGCCCCTTGCTCCGGACCGTGCTCCTGCGCCAGGCTCCGGAGCGCCACCTGGTGCTCCTCACCCTCCACCACGCGATCACCGATGGCACCTCCGAGGGCATCCTGGTGCGGGATCTCCTGGCGTGCTACGCCGGCCCGGAGGCGGTGCGCTCGCTGCCCACGCTGCCGGTCCAGTACGCCGACTTCGCCGCCTGGCAGCGACGGCGCCTGGCCGGGCCGTTGCTGGGCGAGGAGGTCGACCACTGGCGCTCGTACCTGGCGGGGGCGCCGCCGCGTCTCGATCTCCCCACCGACCGGCCCCGGCCGCCGGTGCAGAGCTTCCGCGGCGCGACCCGCCGGGTGCTCCTCGCCGCCGAGCTCGCCGGTCGGGTGCGGGAGCTCGCCCGGCGGACGGAGGCGACGCCCTTCATGGTCCTCCTCGCCGGCTACGCCGCCGCCCTCGCACTGCACTCCGGGCAGGACGACGTGGTCGTCGGGACCCCGGTCGAAGGTCGCCTGCGGCCGGAGGTCGAGGAGCTGGTCGGCTTCTTCGTCAACACCCTGCCGCTGCGGGTCGAGGTGCCGGCCGGCGGCACCTTCGCCGACCTGGTGGCGCGGGCGCGGACCGCCACCCTGGAGGCGCAGGAGCACCAGGAGGTGCCGTTCGAGAAGCTGGTCGAGGAGCTCGCCCCCGAGCGCGACCTCGGCTACACGCCCCTCTTCCAGGTCATGCTGATCCTGCAGGCCGCGTCCTCCCGGCCGGCGCCTCCGGCGGGGCTCGACCTCGAGCTCTCCGCCACCGCCGTCGTGCCCTCCACCGGCGTCTCGAAGTTCGACCTCAGCCTGAGCTTCGTCGACACTGGAGCGGAGCTGGTCGGGCACTGGGCCTACGCCGTGGACCTCTTCGACGCCGCCACGGTGGCGCGCTTCGGCGCTCACCTGGAGACCCTGCTCGCCGCCGGCTGCGCCGACCCCGCCGTGCCGGTCGCGGCGCTCCCGAGCCTGCCGGCCGCGGAGCGCCACCAGGCGCTCGTCGAGTGGAACGCCCCGGCGGTCGAGCATCCGGCCGAGGGCTTCGTCGACCGGATGGTCGCCGGGTGCGCCGCGGAGGCCCCCGACCGGGTGGCCGTGGTCTTCGACGGGGCGGCCGCGGCAGGCTCGCCGGCCGCGGCGGCCCGCCTCACCTATGGCGAGCTCGACCGCCGGGCGAGCGCGCTCGCCGCGCGCCTCGGAGGTTCCGGGATCGGGCCGGAAGAGCGGGTGGGCGTCTTCCAGGAGCGCTTTCCGGGCCTGGTGGTCGCCCTCCTCGGCGTCCTCGGGGCCGGCGGCGCCTACGTCCCCCTCGATCCCGCCCTGCCGGCGGACCGGCTCCGCTTCCTGGCCGGCGACGCCGGGCTGCGGACGATCCTGGTGTCGGGGGAGACCGAGCCGCGGGCCCGGGAGCTCTTCGCCGCTGCCCGCCTGGTGGTGTCGGACGGCGCCGGGCCGCGCCCGGACCTCCCCGCGGCGCGCCGCGGGCGCTCGCCGGAGGAGGCCGCCTACGTCCTCTACACCTCCGGCTCCACGGGTCGGCCCAAGGGCGTGGTGATCTCCCACCGGGCCCTGGGCAACCGGCTCGAGTACGCCCGGGCGGGGGACGTGGGGCCGGAGGACGCGTTCCTGCAGAAGACGACGATCAGCTTCGACGTCTCGGTGGCGGAGGTCTTCTGTCCGCTGGTCGCCGGCGGCCGCACCGTGCTGCCGGCGGCGGGCGGCGAGAAGGACCCGCGCTACCTGGTCGATCTCATCGCCCGCGAGCGCGTTACGCTGACCTCCTTCCCGCCGACGCTCCTCTACGGCCTCCTCGACGAGGAGGGCTTCCGGTCCCTCGACAGCCTGCGGATGGTGATCACCGGCGGCGAGACGGTGCCGGCGGAGCTTCCCGGCCGCTTCCACCGCCACCTCGGCGGCGCGGTGCTCGCGAACCGCTACGGGCCGACGGAAGCGACGGTCTCCGTGACCTCCTGGCCCTGCCCGCCGGGCACCCGGGAACGGGTGGTCCCGATCGGGCGCCCGACGGCGCGCGCCGAGCTCCTGGTCCTCGACCCGGGCCTGCGGCCGGTGCCGATGGGCGTGGTCGGCGAGGTGGCCCTCGGCGGTCCCGGGGTCGCCCGCGGCTACCTCGCCCGGCCGGGGCGGACCGCCGCGTCGTTCGTGCCTCACCCCTTCGCCCGGGCGGGGGAGCGGGTCTACCGTTCGGGGGACCTCGGTCGGCTGCGCCCCGACGGCGCCCTGGAGTTCGCCGGCCGCATCGACGACCAGGTGAAGATCCGGGGCTTCCGCGTCGAGCTCGGCGAGATCGAGGCGGTGCTCTCCCGCCACCCGTCGGTGCGCGCGGTCGCGGTGGTGGATCACGGCGAGGGGGCGGACAAGGCGGCGATCGCCTACGTCGTGCCGGAAGAGGGCGAGCGCGTGGATCCGGCGGCGCTCCGCGACTTCGCCGGCGAGGCGCTGCCGCCCTACATGGTGCCCTCGTCGATCACCGTGATGGACGCCCTGCCGCTGAGCCCGACCGGCAAGGTGGACCGCCGGGCCCTGCCGCTGCCCGACACCCCGGCGGAGGAGCCGGCCGAGGCCGGCGAGGCGCCGCGAGGAGCGGTCGAGGAGGTCCTGGCGGCGATCTGGGGCGACGTCCTCGGGCGCGAGGTGACCGGGCGGGAGCAGGACTTCTTCGACCTCGGCGGCCACTCGCTCCTCGCCACCCGGGTGGTCTCGCGGCTCCGCGTCGCCTTCGGCGTCGACCTGCCGCTGCGCCGGCTCTTCGAGGCGCCGACGGTCGCCGGCCTGGCGCGGGCGGTCGAGGAGCTGCGCGCCGCGGCCCCGGGCGGCCCCGGCGGCGCGCCGCCGATCGTTGCCCTCCCGCGCCCGGAGAGCGGGCCCGTGGAGATGCCGCTCTCGTTCGCCCAGGAGCGGCTCTGGTTCCTGGAACGGATGGAGCAGGGTGCCGCGGCCTACAACATGCTCTCGGCCCTCCGGCTGCACGGCCGGCTGGACGTCGCGGCGCTCCGGCGCGCCGTCGCGGAGATGGTGCGCCGCCACGAGACCCTGCGGACGGTCTTCGCGGTGCGGGACGGCGAGCCGGTCCAGCGCATCCGGCCGTGGCGGGCGCCGGAGCTGCCGGTGATCGATCTCTCGGGGCTCCCGGCGGCCGCCCGCGAGCTCGAGGTGGCCGGGATCGTGCGCCGGGAGGAACGCCGCCGGTTCGACCTCGTCCGCGGGCCGCTCTTCCGGCCGGCGCTGCTGCGCGCCGGGGCCGCCGACCACGTGTTCCTGGCGTCGATGCACCACATCGTCTCGGACGCCTGGTCGCTGGGGGTGACCGTCCGGGAGCTCGCGACGTTCTACCGGCGGGAGGCCGACCCGGCCGGCCGGGCCGGCCGGGCACCGGCGCCGCCGCCGGTCCAGTACGCGGACTTCGCGGTCTGGCAGCGAGAGTGGCTCCGGGGCGCGGCCCTGGAGGCTCAGCTCGCCTACTGGCGCTCGCGCCTGGCGGGGGCGCGGCGGGTCCTCGACCTGCCGACCGACCGACCGCGCCCGCCGGTCCTGAGCTCGCGGGGCGAGGTCATCGACCAGCGGCTTCCCCGCGCCCTGGCCGACCGGCTCCGGGAGCTCGCGCGGCGCGGGGGGGCGACGCTCTTCATGGTCCTGATGGCCGGCTTCCAGGCGCTCCTCGAGCGCTACACCGGCCAGGGCGACCTCACGGTCGGGACGACCATCGCCAACCGCGCCCGCTCGGAGCTCGAGGGCCTGATCGGCTTCTTCGTCAACGCCCTGGCGCTGCGCGGTGACCTCTCGGACGACCCGAGCTTCGAACGGCTCCTGGACCGGGTGCGGGAGGAGAGCCTGGGGGCCTACGACCACCAGGACCTGCCGTTCGAGAAGCTGGTCCACGAGCTCCAGCCGGAGCGGGACCTCTCCCGCTCCCCCCTGTTCCAGGTCCTCCTGCAGCTCCAGAACGCGCCGGTCGAGAGGCTCGAGCTGCCGGGCCTGGTCTTGAGCCCGGTCACCCGCGAGAGCTCGAACGCCAAGTTCGACCTGATCCTCAACCTGTTCGAGGGCCCCTTCGAGAATCGAGCGCTCTTCGCCCAGTGGCGCTACCGCACCGACCTCTTCGACCGCTCCACGGTCGAGCGCATGGGCCGGCACCTGGCGGGCCTCCTGGCGGCCGCGGCGGACGACCCCGGCCGGCCGATCTCGCGCCTGCCGCTGCTCGCTCCCGGCGAGCGCCACCAGCTCCTGCACGAGCTCGCCGGCGGGCACGCCGAGCACCGGGTCGCCGGCACCCTGGACGCGGCCTTCGGTGAGCGGGCGGCCGGGGCGCCGGACGCGATCGCCGTCGTCGCCGGCGGCTCGGCGCTCTCCTACGGCGAGCTCGAGGGGCGGGCCGCGGCCCTGGCGGCCCGGCTGGCGGCGGCGGGGGTGGCGCCGGGCACGCGGGTGGCCCTGCTCCTCGACCGCTCGCCCGACCTGGTGGTGGCGGTGCTCGGGGTGCTGCGCGCGGGCGGCGCCTACCTGCCCCTCGACCCGGCCTACCCGCCCGAGCGCCTGGCGTTCATGCTCGAGGACAGCGGCGCGCCGGTGGTCGTCACGCGCGGCGAGCTGACGGCTGAGCTGCCGGAGGTGCCGGGAGTCGCCCGCTGGCTCCTGGACGACGAGCCCGGTCCCGCCGCCGGCCCCGGCCTCGCCGGCCCGGCCCGCCCGGCGGCGGCGGGCCCGGAGGACGTCGCCTACGTCATCTACACCTCGGGCTCCACCGGGCGCCCCAAGGGGGTTCCGGTACGCCACGGCAACGTGCTGCGCCTGTTCGCCGCCACCGACGAGTGGTTCGGGTTCGGCGCCGCCGACACCTGGACCCTCTTCCACTCCTACGCCTTCGATTTCTCGGTCTGGGAAGCTCTGGGGGCCGCTCCTCCACGGCGGCCGGCTGGTCGTCGTCTCCCACGCGGTCAGCCGCACGCCGGCGGAGCTCCACCGGCTCCTCGCCCGCGAGCGGGTGACCTTCCTCAACCAGACGCCGTCGGCCTTCCGCCAGCTCGTGCGCGCCGACGCCGAGGGCGCCGAGCGGCTGGCGTCGCTCAGCGCGATCGTGTTCGGCGGCGAGGCCCTCGAGATCGAGAGCCTGGCCCCCTGGTTCAGCCGCTACGGCGACCGCCGTCCGACCCTGGTCAACATGTACGGGATCACCGAGACCACGGTCCACGTGACCTACCGGCCGATCCGCGGGCGCGACCTGGAGGCGGCTCGGGGGAGCGTCGTCGGCCGGCCGATCCCCGACCTCTCGTTCCACGTCGTCGACCGGTACCTGCGCCCGGTGCCCCTGGGGGTCGCGGGCGAGATCCAGGTCGGCGGCGCGGGCCTCGCGCTCGGCTACCTCGGGCGCCCCGCCCTCACCGCCGAGCGCTTCGTGCCCGACCCGGTGGGCTCGGCCGCGGGCCGGGCGGGCGCCCGCCTCTACCGGAGCGGCGACCTGGCGCGCCGCCTCGCCACCGGGGACGTCGAGTACCTCGGCCGGATCGACCATCAGGTGAAGATCCGCGGCTTCCGGATCGAGCTCGGCGAGATCGAGTCGGCCCTCGCCGCCCACCCCGGGGTGGCCGAGGCCGTGGTGGTGACCGGCGAGGCGCCGGCCGGCGGCGAGGAGGACCGGCGCCTGGTGGCCTACGTGGTGCCCGAGCCCGGGGCGGGGTCCGGCGCCGGGGAGCCGGCCGCCCTCACGGTCGCCGAGCTCCGCCGTTTCCTGGCCGAGCGCCTGCCCGAATACATGGTGCCGGCCGCCTTCGTCACCCTCGACGCGATCCCGCTCACGCGCAACGGCAAGGTGGACCGGCGCGCGCTGCCGCGCCCCGACCTGGGGCGGGCCGAGCTGGGCACCGCCTACGTGGCGCCGCGCGACGAGCTGGAGCGCGACCTGGCGGGGCGCTGGCAGGAAGTCCTGGGAGTCGAGCGGGTGGGCGTCGACGACGACTTCTTCGACCTCGGGGGCAACTCGCTCGTCGGCGTGGCGCTGATCGATCGGCTCCAGGAGGCGCTCGGCGAGATCCTGCACGTGGTGGTGCTCTTCGACGCGCCCACCGTGGGGCGGATGGCGGAGCACCTGCGGCGCCAGCACCCGGACGGGGTGGCCCGGCTCACCGGCGAGCGGCCGGCGGGAGCGGCGGACGAGGAGGGGAGCGCGCCGCCGGTCGACGAGAGCATGGTGGCCCGGGTGCGCTCCCTGGTCCGGGGGATGGAGCGCTTCACCGTCGGGCCGCCGTCTGAAGGGCCGAAGAACCCGCCGGCGGTGTTCCTCCTGTCGGCGCCACGCTCCGGGTCGACGCTGCTGCGCGTGATGCTCGGCGGCCACCCGGAGCTCTTCGCGCCCCCGGAGCTCGAGCTCCTCTCGTTCGCCACCCTCGCCGAGCGCCAGCGGGCCTTCCGAGGACGCGACGCCTTCTGGCTCGAGGGCGCGATCCGCGCGGTGATGGAGCTCGAGGGCGAGGACGCCGCGGCGGCGAGCGGGAGGATCGCCGGGTTCGAGGACCGGGGCCTGTCGACCCGCGACTTCTACCGCTGGCTCCAGGAGCGCCTGGGCGGCCGCCTGCTGGTGGACAAGACGCCCTCCTACACCCTGCGCGAGGACGTCCTCGCCCGCGCCGAGCGCGATTTCGAGGAGCCGCTCTACATCCATCTCGTGCGCCACCCCTACGGGATGATCCACTCCTTCGAAGAGGCCAAGCTGGACCAGATCTTCTTCCCCGCGGAGCATCCCTTCAGCCGCCGGCAGCTCGCCGAGATGATTTGGCTGGTGAGCCAGGAGAACATCGGCCGCTTCCTGGCGGGAGTCCCGGAGGAGCGGCGGCTCCGCCTGCGCTTCGAGGATCTGGTGGCGGACCCGGAGGGCGAGCTGCGGCGCCTGTGCCGGCTCCTCGGGGTGGCGTACCACCCGGCGATGGCCGAGCCCTACGCCGGCGACGCCGGGCGCATGACCGACGGGGTCCACGCCGCGTCCCGCATGCTCGGTGACGTCAAGTTCCACCGTCACGCGACGGTCGACCCGGCCACCGCCGAGCGCTGGCGGGAGGACTACGAGGAGGACTTCCTGGGCGAGGCGGCGTGGGCGCAGGCCGAGGCGCTGGGCTACGACCCGGAGACGACCCGCGCCGGCGCCCGGGTGCCCCTCCTGGTGCCGGGGCAGCGGCGGGCGGGCGAGCCGGCGCCCGCCTCCTTCAACCAGGAGCGGCTCTGGTTCCTGGACCATCTCGATCCGGGCTCGCCGACCTACTCGATCCCGGCGACCTTCCGGCTCCGCGGCCCGCTGGACGCGGCGGCGTTCGACCGGGCGATCGTCGAGCTCGCGCGGCGCCACGAGACCCTGCGCACCAGCCTTGTCCTGGTCGACGACCGGCCGGTGCAGGTGATCGACCCCGAGCCCCGTCTCCGCCTGGCCCGGGTCGACGTCGCCGTGCTGAGCGCCGCCCGGCGCGCCGCCGCCGCCGACGCGGCCCGGCGCCAGGCCCGGCGGGGCGCCTTCGATCTCTCCCGCGGCCCCCTGGCGCGCACGGTCCTCGTCCGCCTGGGCGCCGAGGAGCACGAGCTCACCGTCGTCTTCCACCACGCGATCTCCGACGGCTGGTCGCTGGGCGTCGCCCTGCGGGAGGTCGCGGCGCTCTACGGGGCCTTCCGGCGCGGCGCCGGCTCGCCGCTGGCCGCGCCGCCGCTGCAGTACGCCGACTACGCCGTCTGGCAGCGGCGCCGGCTCCAGGGCGCGACGCTCGAGCGCCAGCTCGCCTTCTGGCGCGGCGAGCTCGCCGGCGTGCCGGCGCTGGAGCTCCCCGCCGACCGGCCGCGCCCGCGCCTCCAGACCTTCCGGGGGGGAACGCGGACCGCCCCGCTGCCCGCCGGCCTCGAGGCCGAGGTCGAGGGCCTCCGGCGAAGCGAGCGGGCGACTCCCTACATGGTCCTGCTGGCGGCCTACGCCGCGACGCTCGGCCGGACCTCCGGCCAGGAGGCCTTCGCCGTCGGCACGCCGGTCGCCAACCGCAGCCGAGCCGAGACGGAGGGCCTGATCGGCCTGTTCGTCAACACCGTGGCCCTGCGCGTGGACCTCGCCGGCGGACCCACCTTCCGGGAGCTCCTGGGCCGCGTCCGGCGGACGGCCCTGGGCGCCTTCGCCCACCAGGAGCTGCCCTTCGAGCGGGTGGTGGAGGACGTGTCCCCGCAGCGGGACCTGTCGCGCTCGCCCATCTACCAGGTGCTCCTGACGATGGGCGTGGAGCGGGGCGAAGCGGGGCTCGAGCTGCCGGAGCTCGAGGTCGAGGGCCGCTTCACCGGCGCCACGACGGCCAAGCTCGACCTGAGCGTGGCGGTGACCCGGGCCGCGGTCGGGGAGGGTGGACCCCGGCCGCTCCTCGACGCGGTCACGCTCTGGATGTACAACCGCGACCTGTTCGACGCCTCGACGATGGAGCGTCTCGCGCGGCACTTCGGGACCCTCCTCGAGGGGGCGCTCCGCGCCCCGGAGCGGCCGATCGCGGACCTCCCGCTCCTGAGCCCGGGCGAGCGCCAGCAGCTCCTGGAGTGGAACGCCACGGAGGCTTGCCTGGCCCGCCCGGGCCGCCGGAGCGAAGCGGGCGAGGCGACGCTCCGGGAGCTGGTCCGCGAGCGCTGCGCCCGGGTGCCGGACGCCGTGGCGGTGGCCTTCGAGGAGCGGTCCCTGACCTACGGGGAGCTCCTCCGGCGGGCCGCCGCGGTGGCCGTCCGGCTGCGCGCGGCGGGCGTGGGTCCGGAGAGCTTGGTGGCGGTCTGCGTCGACCGCTCCCTGGAGCTCCTGGTCGCCCTGGTGGGGGTCCTCGAAGCCGGCGCGGCGTACGTGCCGGTCGATCCCTCCTACCCGGCGGAGCGCCGGACCTTCATGCTCTCGGACTCCGGCGCCCGGATCGTGCTGAGCCAGGAGCGCCTGCGCCGCGACGTCGCCGCGCTCGCCCCCGCCGACGTCGAGGTCGCGACCGTCGACGGGCCGGCGCCGGCGGCCCCCGGGAGACCGGCGGCGAGCCTCGATCGGGGCGTCCAGGCCCTTCCCGAGGGCGCGGCCTACGTCATCTACACCTCGGGCTCCACCGGCCGGCCCAAGGGCGCGGTCAACACCCACCGCGCCATCGTCAACCGGCTGCTCTGGATGCAGGCGGCCTACGGCCTGGCGGCGGGAGACCGGGTCCTCCAGAAGACTCCGGCGAGCTTCGACGTCTCGGTGTGGGAGCTCTTCTGGCCGCTCGTCGCTGGAGCGACCCTGGTGATGGCCCGGCCCGGGGGGCATCAGGACCCGGCCTACCTGGTGGCAACGGTCCGCACCGAGCGGGTGACGACGATGCACTTCGTCCCCTCGATGCTCCAGGTCTTCCTGGGGGCGCCGGGGGTGGAGAAGTGCACCTCGCTGCGCCGCGTGATCGCGAGCGGCGAGGCGCTCCCCGGACCGCTGGTCCGGCGCTTCTACCGCGCGCTCCCGGCGCCCCTCCACAACCTCTACGGCCCCACCGAGGCGGCGATCGACGTCACCTTCCATGCCACGACACCGGACGAGGGCGCGTCGGTCCCCATCGGCCGCCCGGTGGCGAACACCTCCGCCCACGTCCTCGACCGGGAGATGGGGCGGGTGCCGGTGGGGGTCGCCGGTGAGCTCTTCCTGGGCGGCGTTCAGCTCGCCCGCGGCTATCATCGGCGGCCCTCCCTGACCGCCGGTCGCTTCGTCCCGGACCCGCTGGCGAGCGTCCCCGGGGCGCGCCTCTATCGGACCGGCGATCTCGCCCGCCATCTGGCGGATGGCGCCGTGGACTTCCTCGGGCGTACCGACCACCAGGTCAAGCTGCGCGGCTTCCGGATCGAGCTGGGGGAGATCGAGGCGGCGCTCGCGGGCCTTCCCGGGGTCCGCGAGGCGGTGGTGACGGCCCGCCCGGACGGCCGGGGCGAGACCCGCCTGGTGGCCCACCTGGCGGCGGGCGCGGAGGCGCCCGAACCCTCCGGGCTCAAGGCGGCCCTGGCGGCTCGGCTGCCGGAGTACATGGTGCCCTCCGCCTTCGTGGTCCTCGACGCCCTGCCCCTCTCCCCGAGCGGCAAGGTGGACCGCGAGCGCCTGCCGGAGCCCGGCACCCCCGCCGCGGTGGCCGAGGGGGCCGGCGAGCGGAACGCGCCCCGCACCCCGCTCGAGGAGCTGCTGGCCTCGTCCTGGAGCTCGCTCCTGGGCCTCGACGCGATCGGCGCGGACGCCGACTTCTTCGCGCTGGGCGGCAACTCCCTGGTGGGAGCGGTGTTCATCAATCAGCTCCAGCGCCGGCTCGGGGAGATCGTCCACGTGGTCGCGCTCTTCGACCATCCGACGGTGGCCCGCCTCGCCGACTACCTGGCACGGCAGTACCCCCGGGCGGTGGTGCGGACGCTGGGCGCGGGCGCCCACGGCGGCCTGGAGGTCGGGGACGCGGAGACGGGGTCCGAAGGGGCGGTGGACGGGGCGATGGTGGCGGCGTTCCGGCGCCTGATCCCGGCGCGCCGCCTCCCCTCCGGCGGCCGGGCGAAGAACCGCCGCGCGGTCTTCGTCCTCGGTCCGCCGCGCTCCGGGACCACGCTTCTGCGCGTGATGCTCGCCGGCCATCCGGGCCTGTTCGCGCCGCCGGAGCTCGAGCTCCTGCCCTACGCCACCCTGGCCGAGCGCCGCGACGCCTTCACCGGCCGCGACCGGTTCCGCCTGGAGGGGCTGAACCGGGCGGTGATGGAGGCCCGGGGCTGCCCGGCCGACGAGGCCGAGGCTCTGCTCGAGCGGCTGACCGAGGAGGGGAGCGACACCCGGGAGCTCTACGGCCGCCTCCAGGAGTGGATCGGCGACCGGACGCTGGTGGACAAGACGCCGACCTACGCCTGGTACCCGGAGGCGCTGGACGCGGCGGAGGACGGGTTCGACGAGCCCCTCTACGTGCACCTGGTCCGGCACCCCTACGGCGTCGTCTCCTCGTTCGAGGGCGCCCGGCTCCACGAGATCTTCTTCCGCTGGGACCACCCGTTCACCCCGCGCCAGCTCGCCGAGCTGCTCTGGGTGGTGAGCCACGAGAACATCCTGCGCTTCTTCCGGGGCATCCCGGAATCGCGCCGGCACCGGGTCGACTTCGAGCGCCTGGTGCGCGACCCCGAGGGTGTGATGCGCCGGCTCTGCGCCTTCCTCGGCGTCGACTACCACCCGGCCATGGCGGATCCCTACGGCGCGCCGGAAGGGCGGATGACCGACGGGGTCCACGCCGAATCTCGCATGCTGGGCGACGTCAAGTTCCACGACCACCGGCGGATCGACCCGTCCGTCGCCGACGCGTGGCGGGGCCGCTACCCCCGGGACTTCCTGGGCCCCGTCACCTGGGGGCTCGCGACCGAGCTGGGCTTGGGGGCGGACCGGATCGAGGGCCGCCCCCTACCTCCCGGCCTGGTCGGGCTGGCCCGCGGCGGCGACCGGCCGCCGCTCTTCCTCGTTCACCCGGTCTCCGGGGACGTCTTCTTCTACCGTCACCTGGTAGCCGCCCTGGACCCGGAGCTACCGGTCTACGGCCTCGAGGCCCGGGGCCTCGACGGGGCCTCCGCGCCCCTCGACTCCGTCGAGGAGATGGCCGAGCACTACCTGGAGAGCGTCCTGGCCGTCCGCCCGGAGGGGCCGTACCTGCTGGCGGGGGAGCTCCATGGGCGGCGTGGTGGCCTACGAGATGGCCCGCCGCCTGGTCGCGCGGGGCCGGAGCGTGGCGTTCCTGGGACTCCTCGACGCCGTGTACCCGGCGGAGATGCGGGAGGACCTGGAAAGCGAGCTCGGCGCGGAGCTCTCGGTGCTCCGGTTCCTGACCGGCGGCCGCGTGGAAGCCTCCGAGGAGGAGCTGGCCCGCCGCGGCGAGCGGGAGCGGCTCGAGTGGATCCTCGAGCGCGTGCGGGCCGCGGCCTCCGGCCTGCCCGCGGGCCTCGACGGCGAACGGCTGGGGCGGCTGATCGGGGTCCTGAAGGCGAACCGGCGGGCGCTGGCCTCCTACCGGCCCGCGCCGCTGGACGGGCGGGCCCTCTTCCTGCGCGCCCGCGAGTTGCCCGCGGGTCGCACCGAGCCGCCCGACGGGGCCTGGCGGCCCCTCCTGTCCGGCGGGCTGGAGACCGTCATCGTGCCCGGCGCCCACCTCACCATGCACTTCCCGCCCCACGTCTCGACCCTCGCCCGGGCCCTGCAGGAGGGTCTCGACGCGGCGCTCGATCGGGCGGGCGTGGCGCCGGGGCCCGGCGTCGGCGCGACCCGCTGAGCCGCCCGCCCGCGCCGGCGGCGGAGAGCCCGGCGCGGAGCCTGCCGCCAAGAAGAGAACGGGCCAGCTCCCCGGAGGGAGCCCGGCCCGCGAGGTGATCCGCCGAGGCCGCGGTCTCAGTGACTGTCGGTGTACGCTTGCCAGGCGCTGTCGCGCAGGCGGTTGCGCTGGGCGTCGGTCAGCACGCCCGCGTCCTTGTAGCCGTTCAGCGCCTGCATGACGCAGGCGGTGTAGAGGCCGAAGTTGCCCCAGTCCGCGTCGAAGCTGCACGGGATCTCGGGCATCAGCAGGTGCTCGCCGGCCTGAACGTCGTAGACCCGGTTGCGGACGCCGCCCGGCCACATCACCTCGGCCGTGCCCTCGCTCGCCGCGCCGAGACCGAAGTCGAGCGCGAGGTCGTGCTCCGAGCCGTAGCTCGAGCCGCCGAGAACCGGGTAGAGGGAGCTGGGCCCGCCGGCGGGGGTGAAGTGCACCACCGCCCCGATTCCGTCGCGGTTCACGGTGCCCTGCGGGATCACGCCCTTGCCGCCGAGGGTCCTGATCGACACCCAGTTGTTGCCGTTGTCGGCGCTGTTGAGCTCGACCAGCAGGTTGCCGGGCACGAACTCCGGCTCGAGCCAGACCTGGAAGCCGGGGATGAAGCCGCCGAAGTACTCGAGCTCGAAGCGCCCCACGGAGTCGAACGGGCTCCCCAAGGGCCCGCCGCTGATGAAGGTGATGGGGAAGAAGTTGGCCGGCACCACGTTCTGGTTCGACACCGTCACGATGTCGGTGAAGCCGTCACCGTTCAGATCGCCGGTGGCGACGCCGTTGACGCCCCGGGGCCGGTGGTCGGTGGCCACCGCCGAGGAGTCCCAGACCATGTGGGCGCTGCAGGTCCCGGTGTTCTGGAAGATGACGCCGGGGTTGTCGGCGGCGAAGAGGTTCAGGACGTCGACGCCGCCGTGGTACAGGATGTCCGCGTCCCCGTCGTTGTCGTAGTCGAACATCGAGTTGCCCCAGCCGAAGGGGTCGGCGACGATGTCCGGGCCGAGGCCGGGACGGGTGAAGGTGCCGTCGGATTGACCCAGGAACCAGTCCGAGGGGTCGATACGGTTCAGGTAGTTGCCGAGGTTGGTGGCGAAGAAGTCCATGTTGCCGTCGCAGTTGAGGTCGCCGAACGAGAGGCCCATCCAGCCGCCCTGCTGGTCCAGCCCGACGTTTTCCGTGACGTCCGTCACGTGGCCCGTTCCATCGTTGTCGTTGCGGAAGTAGCGCAGCCAGCCGGTCTCCTCGGAGCGCTGGGTCGCGGTGCCGCCCTGGTTGTCGGCCGTCAGGACGTCGATGGCGCCGTCCTGGTTGAGGTCGACCATGGAGATCGCCCAGGTGAAGGCGGCGCCGGGGACGTTCGAGACGTCCTCGACCCCGGAGGCCGCGGAGACGTCCGTGAAGGTGTCGTCGCCGTTGTTGTGGAACAGGTAGTTGTGCTCGTAGCCGGGATAGATCTCGTTGACGAAGGTCGGGCTCATGAGGCCCCAGTTGTCGTAGGTGTTGGCGACCACCACGTCGAGGTAGCCGTCGTTGTCGACGTCCCCGAACGAGCAGCCGACGGCGTGACGGCCGCTGCCCGCGACCCCGGCCGAGGCGGTGACGTCGGTGAAGGTGCCGTCCCCGTTGTTCCGGAACAGGATGTTGTGGGTGCCGGTGGGAGCGTAGAGCGGGTTCGGCGGGTCGTCGCCGGTCCCGACCACGTAGAGATCCTGGTCGCCGTCGTTGTCGATGTCGCCGTAGCAGACCCCGGAGCTGTCCTGGGCCGTCGCGTCGACGCCGGCGGCCGTCGCCACGTCGACGAAGCTGACGTGGCCGGTCTCCACGAGCTGGTTGGAGTAGAGGCTGTTCGCGGCGCCGGGGCCGTTGGTGACGTAGATGTCCAGGTCGCCGTCGCCGTCGTAGTCGAACAGGGCGACGCCCGGGGCGCCGGTGCCCTTCTGCGCGTACTCGTGGAAACGGACGCCGAACAGGAGGTCCGCGGTCGCGATCGGGCCTCGGGAGGTGATGTCGTCCTTGGTCGCCTGCCGCGGTGAGCGCATGTGCGCGAAGTGGACCCCGACGTCGTTCGTGACGTTGTTGTAGACGACTCCGCCGTCGGCGAGGACACTGCCGGCGAAGACGAAGGCGAGGGCGATCACCACCAGGGCATGCCAGCCCAGGGAGTGCCGCGCCGGAGAGTGACTCATCTGTGCTTCTCCTTTTCTTGAGGAACTCACGTTCTCGAGTGGACTGCCACGGGCTGGCCGCGGGAGCTCCGCCACCGCCGGACACCTCCAGGGGAGCTCGCGGACCCCGGCCGGCGAGCTCGACCCTCCGCGAGGGTTCGCGACGGTTGGGTCTTCCCTTCAAGGTGCAAGCTCGTTCGGGTTCGAGGACAGGACACCACGTAATTCAAACCGCGAGAAACTAAGGGTCGATTGAACTTCGGCGGGACTGCGGGAGCCCTCTGGGTGACCCCGCACGGGCCGGCGGGCGCTGTCACAGCTCGGGGTCGGCACGCACCTTGAGGAAGGCGGTCGGGCACGGCCGCGAGCGTGGAGCCGTCGAGCCCTATGGAGAGCCTGATTCGTGAGCTGCGCCTGGCCGCGCGGAGCCTGGTCCGGAGTCGGTCCTTCTCCGTGGTGGCCCTCCTGTGCCTCGCCCTGGGGATCGGCCTCGACAGCGCCATGTTCAGCATCGTCGACGCGGTGCTGCTGCGGCCGTTGCCCTACCGCGAGCCCCAGCGGGTAGTCCTGGTCTACAACCGGTTCCTGGCCAAGGACATGGAGAAGGCCCCGCTGTCGGGGCACGAGTTCTTCGACGTGCGGGACGGCAACCAGGCCTTCGCCGAGGTGGCGGCGGTGATTCCCCGCTTCCTCAACCTGGTCGGAGACGGCGAGCCCGAGCGGCTGGTGGGAGCGCGGGTGTCGGCGAGCCTGTTCCCTCTGCTCGGCGTGCGCCCGGAGCTCGGGCGCTCCTTCACCCCCGAAGAGGATGTCTTCGGCAAGGGCGACGTGGTGATGCTGAGCCACGAGCTCTGGCAGCGGCGCTTCGGCGGTGACCCGGGGGTGATCGGCCGCAAGCTGATCTTCGACGGGCAGCCGTACACGGTGATCGGCATCCTGCCCGAGGACTTCCGCTTCGGCACCATCGACTTCGACGCCTGGATCCCGATCGCCACCGATCTCGGGCACCTGCCGCCGCGCAACGCCCGGGGCCTGACCGTGGCCGCCCGGCTCGCCCCCGGCGTCTCGCTCGCCCAGGCGCAGGAGGACCTGGACCGGGTGTCCGGCCGCCTGCGCGAGCTCTACCCCCAGGATTACCCGGAGGCGAGCGGCTGGGGGCTGCGCGTCGTGCGGGCGCGCGACGACCTGGTAGGCGACACGCGGCCGGCGCTGCTCGCGATGCTGGGCGCCGTGACCCTCGTGCTCCTCATCGCTTGCGCCAACGTGGCGAACCTCCTGCTGGCGCGCGCCGCCGCCCGGGACAAGGAGGTGGCGATCCGCGGCGCGCTGGGGGCGCGCCCGTGGCGGCTGGCGCGGCAGTTCCTGACCGAGGGGCTGGTGCTCTCCCTGGCCGGCGCGGCGCTCGGCCTGCTGCTCGCCGCCTGGATCCCGAAGATCGTGACCGCCATCGACCCGGCCCGGATCCCCCGTCTCGGGGAGGCGCACCTGAACCTCGCGGTGGTCGCCTTCGGCCTCGCGATCGCGGTCTTCACCTCGCTGGCCTTCGGCCTCGTGCCGCTGGTGCGCTCGGTCTCCGGCTCGATGGCCGGGACGCTCAAGGAGGGCGGCAAGACCTCGGCCGCCGGCTCCGCGGGACGCCGCCTGCGCTCGGGCCTGGTGGTGGCGGAGGTCGCCGTGGCCCTGGTCGTGCTCATCGGCGCCGCCCTGCTCATCGAGAGCTACCGCGGCCTGCGGCGTGTCGACCCCGGGTTCCGCGCGCAGGGCGCCCTGACGTTCTGGGTCTTCCTGCCGCCGGCCCGCTACCCCGACGAGGCGGGGCGTACCCAGCTCGTCGACCGGATGCTCGAGCGGCTCGGCGCGCTGCCCGGCGTGACCGCGGCGAGCGCGATCTCCAACCTGCCCATGGGTCCGCTGGACACCTCCGGGGAGGTGCGGGTCGACGGCCGCGAGGCGCGCCCGGAGGAGGGCAACCCGATCACCGGCTGGCGGATGGCGACGCCGGGCTACTTCGAGACCATGGGCATCCCCATCCTCCAGGGCCGCGGATTCCAGGCGTCGGACGACGGCTCGGCGGCCGGAGTGGTGGTCCTGGACCGCGATCTCGCCGCCCGCCTCTTCGGGGACGGGGAGAACCCAATCGGCCGGCGGCTCGCCCTGTTGCGCTTCGACGGCTCCGAGGATTGGCGGACGGTGGTGGGCGTGGTCGGGCACGTTCGCCACAAGGGGCTGGCCGACGAGGGCAGCGACCAGCTCTACGTGCCCTACGCCCAGTATCCGTACGCGGCGGTCGCCTTCGTCCTCCGGGCCGGGACCGGCGCCGAGGCGCTGAGCCCGGCCGTGCGATCGGTGGTGCGGGAGCTCCAGCCCGACCTGCCGGTGCTCGACCTCCAGCCGATGCAGGCCTACGTGGACGCCTCGATCTCCGACCAGAAGCTCAATGCCCTGCTGCTCGGGATCTTCGCCGGCGCCGCGCTCCTGCTGGCGATCGCCGGCGTCTACGGCGTCCTGGCGTACTCGGTGGCCCAGCGGACCCAGGAGTTCGGCGTCCGCCTCGCCATGGGCGCCCGGCGCGCCGACGTGGTCCGGCTCGTGGTCCGGCAGGCGCTGGCCCTGGCGGGTCTCGGCCTGCTGGTCGGGCTCCTGGCGGCGGCGGCCCTGGTCCGGGTCATCGAGAGCTTGCTCTTCGGGATCAGCGGGACCGACGTGATGACCTACCTGGTGAGCGCCCTGGTCCTCTGCGGCCTCGCGATGCTCGCCGGGTACCTGCCGGCGTTGCGCGCGACCCGGATCGACCCGGTCGTCGCCCTGCGCTACGAATGAACGGAGCCCGGGAGCTGAGAGCATGAGCGACGAGCGAGAGGGCCGCCCGGTGGCGGGACGGGCCCGTGAGGACGTCTACGACCTGATCGGCGTGGGCTTCGGCCCGGCCAACCTGTCGCTCGGGGTGGCGCTCCAGGAGGAGGCCGAGCGCCCGGGCGGGACCGATCTCGAGCGGCTGTTCCTCGAGGCCAGCCCCGAGCAGTGCTGGCACCCGGGGATGCTGCTCGAGAACTCCCTGATCCAGATCACCGTGCTCAAGGACCTGGTCCTGCCGGTCAACCCTCGGAGCCGCTTCACCTTCCTCAGCTACCTCCAGGAGAAGGGGCGCCTGTTCCAGTTCCTGAACCTCCGGGACCTGTTCCCGTCGCGGACCGAGTTCAACGACTACCTGTGCTGGGTGGCGGGCCAGCTCGCCGGCCACGTGCGCTACGGCCGGCGGGTGCGGGCGGTGCGCGCGGTCGAGGGGGACGGCGAGGTCGACCTGCTCGAGGTGGTGACCAGCGACGGGGCCACCGGTCGCGAGGAGCGCTACCTGGCGCGCAACGTCGTGGTGGCGGTCGGCGGGCGCCCCTGGGTGCCGCCTGGCGCCGGGATCGCAGCGACGGAAGGGAGCGACCGGGTCTTCCACTCCCACCAGTTCACGTGGCGGATCGACCGGGGTTTCCCCGATCGCTCGCGGCCCCACCGCTTCGTGGTGGTCGGATCGGGCCAGAGCGGCGCCGAGCTCTTCTACTGCCTGTTCAACCGCTACCCGAACGCCGACGTCACGGCGACCGTGAGGGGCTTCGGCTACAAGCCGGCGGACGAGAGCCACTTCGTCAACGAGGTTTTTCTGCCGGAGATGGTGGACTTCTTCTACGACCTGCCCGCGGGGCGGCAGGCGGAGGTGATCGACTCGTTCCGCGACGTCAACTACTCGGTGGTCGACCACCCCCTGATCCAGAAGATCTACCGCGCCCTCTACGACGAGCGGGTGGTCGGTCGCGACCGCGCCCGGCTGGTGCCCTATCAGGAGCTCCTCGCGGTCGAGGAGCGCGACGGGGTGGTCGAAACGCGCTTCCGGGACCTCGTGCGCGATCGGGAGACGACCCTCGAGTGCGACGGGCTGGTGCTCTGCACCGGCTACCGCTGGGACCGGGAGCACCCGCTCCTCGACGAGCTCTCGCCCTGGCTTGCGAGCGACGAGGAAGGCCGCTACCGCGTGCTGCGCGACTATCGTCTCGAGGGCCGCGACGGCTTCGCGCCGGGCGTCTACCTGCAGGGGTACTGCGAGTCGACCCACGGCATCAGCGAGACCGTGCTGTCGCTGCTGCCGGTGCGGGCCGGGGACATCGCCCGCTCGCTCCTGGCCCGCCTCGCCCGCGGCGCGGAGTCCCCCGTGGCGGCGATCGCGGGAGCGGACGGGTGAGCGCCGGCGAGGCGGGTCTCGGGCCGCCCCTGCCCCTCGGCCACGGCCAGAAGGCCCTCTGGTTCCTCCACCGGAGCGCCCCGGCGAGCGCCGCCTACACTATCGCCGGCGCCGGCAGGATCCTGGGTCCGGTGGACCCGGAGCTGCTGCGCCGGAGCTTCGGCGAGATCGTCGAGCGCCACGCGGCCCTGCGGACCCTGTTCCCGGTCGAGGACGGCGCGCCGGTGCAGCGGGTGGGTCCGGTCCAGCCCGGCTTCTTCGAGGAGGTCGACGCCTCCGGGTGGCGCGCGGCGGAGCTGCCGGAGCGCCTCGCCGAGCTCGCCTTCCGGCCGGTCGACCTGGAGCGCGGCCCGGCCTTCCGCGTGGTGCTGGCCACCGACGCCCCCGGCGGGCCGGTGCTCCTCGTCTCGCTCCACCACGCGGTCGGCGACCTCTGGTCGCTCGCCCTCCTGCTCCGCGAGGCGGGGCAGGTCTACGGCGAGCTGGCGGCGGGGCGGGCCGCCCGAGCCGGCCTGCCCGCTCTGCCCCTCACCTACGCCGAGTGGGCGGCGCGCGAGGCGGAGGCGCTCGCCGGGGAGGAGGGGGCGCGCCTCCGGGGCTTCTGGCGCGAGCGCCTCGCCGGCGGAGTGCCCGTGCTCGACCTGCCGACGGACCGGCCCCGGCCGCCGTCGGCGTCGTCCCAGGGCACCGTCGTGTCGCGGCTCCTGGGCGGCGAGCCCCGGGACGGGGCGGACCGGGACCTGCGCGGGGCGCTCAAGGCCCTGGCCCGCTCCCGCGGGACGACGCTCTTCACCGCGCTCCTCGCCGGGTTCCAGGCGCTGCTCGGGCGCTACGCCGGGCAGGACGCCTTCGCCGTGGGCACGCCCACCTCGGGGCGCGTCCGCTCCCTGGGGGGGAGCACCGCCGAGCTCTCCGGCCTGGTGGGCTACTTCGTCAACCCGGTGCCGGTGCGGGCGGACCTCGCCGGCGACCCCTCCTTCGGCGAGCTCCTCGATCGGGTGCGCGACGAGGCCGCCGCGGCCCTCGCCCACCAGGGCTACCCATTCCCCCTCCTGGCGGAGGAGCTGGCCCCGGGCCGGGACCGGAGCCGACCGCCGCTCTTCCAGACCATGCTCGCGCTCCAGAAGAGCCCGGTGCCCGGGATGAGGCGCCTGCCGGCCTTCGCCCTCGGTCGCCCGGGCGCGCCGCTGCGGCTCGGCCCCCTCGCTCTCGAATCGATCGGGCTGCCTCAGCGCGGCGCCCAGTTCGACCTCACTCTCTTCGTGACCGAGGAGGACGGGGAGCTGGTGGCGAGCCTCGAGTACGACACGGCCCTGTTCGAAGAGGCCACCGCGGAGCGGATGCTGGAACACCTGGCGACCCTGCTCGCGGCCGCGGCGGCGCACCCGGAGCGGCCCGTGGCGGAGCTCCCGATGCTCGATCCCGGCGAGCTGCGGCAGCTCCTGGGCGAGTGGGCGACGGGGGGAGCGGCCGAGGCGCGCGAGCCGGACGACCCGGACGGCGAGCCGCTCCTGCACGAGCTGGTGGCGGAGCAGGCGGAGCGGACTCCGGCGGCCGACGCCCTGGTGACGCGGGACGCGCGGCTCACCTACCGCGAGCTCGTCGCGCGCGGCCGTACCGTCGGCCGGGGGCTCTCGGCCCTGCTCCGGGAGCGGTCGGTCGAGGGAGACACGCCCATCGGCGTGTTCCTGACCCGGGGCGCGGAGCTGGCGGCCGCGCTCCTCGGGGTGCTCGAGGCGGGGGCCGCCTACGTCCCCATGGACCCCGCCTACCCGGGGGAGCGGCTCGGAATGGTGATCGCCGACAGCGCCATGCCGCTGGTGCTCACCGAGGAGTCCCTGCGCCCCCGGCTCGCCGCCGTCCCCCTCGCCGGGGCGCGGGTCGTCACCGTGGCGGAGGCCCTGGAGGCGGGCAGGCGTACGCCCTCGGCGGCGCCCTCACCGGCGGCTGCCGCCGACCGGCTCGCCTACGTGATCTACACCTCGGGCTCGACCGGGCGCCCCAAGGGGGTGGCGATCAGCCACCGAAACGCCGTCGCCATGGTCCGCTGGGCGGGCGCCGCGTTCGCTCCCGAAGAGCTCGCGGCGGTCCTCGCCTCGACCTCCGTCTGCTTCGACCTCTCGGTCTTCGAGCTCTTCGCCCCGCTGGCCCATGGCGGCCACGTGGTGCTGGTCGACGACGCCCTGGGGCTCGGGGGAGCTCACCGCGGCAAACGGCGTGACCCTGGTCAACACCGTCCCCTCGGCCATGGCCCGACTGATCGAGGCCGGGGCGCTTCCGCGGTCGGTCGCGACGGTGAACCTGGCGGGGGAGCCCCTGCGCCGGTCGCTGGTCGCGGCGGTCCACGCCGCCGGCGTCCGCCGGGTGGTCAACCTCTACGGCCCCTCCGAGGACACCACCTACTCGACGATCGCCGAGTGCCCGCCGGGCGAGGAGCGGGAGCCGACGATCGGCCGGGCGGTGGCAGGGGGCCGGGCCTACGTCGTCGACCGCCGCCTGCTCCCAGTGCCCCGGGGGGTGCCCGGGGAGCTGCTGCTGGGCGGCGCCGGGCTGGCCCGGGGGTACCTGGGGCGGCCCGCTCTCACCGCCGGGCGCTTCGTGCCCGATCCGTTCGGTCCGGCCGGCCGTGGCGGCCGGGAGGGGGGGCGCCTCTACCGGACGGGCGACCGGGTGCGCTTCCTCCCCGACGGCCGGCTCGAGTTCCTCGGACGCCTCGACCACCAGGTGAAGGTCCGCGGCTTCCGGATCGAGCCCGGGGAGGTCGAGCGCGCGCTGCGGGCCCACCCGTCGGTCGCGGACGCGGTGGTGGTGGCGCGCGGCGAAGGCGCCGACCGGATGCTGGTGGGCTACCTCGTGCCGGACCCCGGGGCCGGCTCCGGACCGGCACCCATGGCGGAGATCCGCGCCTTCCTGGGCGCCCGGCTGCCCGACTACATGGTGCCTTCGGTCTTCGTGTCTCTCGACGCCCTCCCGCTCACGCCCAACGGCAAGGTGGACCGCGGGGCGTTGCCCGAGCCGGGGTCCGGCCGGCCGGACCTCCGCGCCGAGTACGTGGCGCCCGAGACCGAGGTGGAGAACGTCCTGGCGACGCTCTGGAGCGAGATCCTGGGCGTCGAGCGGATCGGCATCCACGACAGCTTCTTCGAGCTGGGCGGGCACTCGCTCAAGGCGACGGAGGTGCTGCTGCGGGTGCGGGAGCTCTTCGGGGTCGAGGTGCCGGTCCACGAGCTCTTCGAGCGGCCGACGATCTCCGGCCTGGAGATGGCGATCGCCGACGCCCTGCTGGCCGAGGCCGGCGGCGAGGACGCCGCCGAGATCCTCGCCGCTCTCGGGGCCGCCCCCTGAACCGGGGCGCGTGGTGCGGCTGGGAGGACTCGAACCCCCGACCAAGGGTTTAGGAAACCCCTGCTCTATCCACCTGAGCTACAGCCGCCCGCAGGAAAGTCTAACGAGGCTACGCCTCAGACCACAAGTCGGCGAAAGCATCCCAGGCTTCGTGACCGGTAGCTCCCCCGCCCACGCCGAGTGGTGGAGCCTGGTGACCCGTCAACCGTCAAGTGACGTCTCCTGGGCGGTCCCTCTCGCCGCCGGCGGCGTTGCTCGTCAACCTCCCCTTCCCCCCCGCGAGGGTGGGAGAGGGACGCCCCCTCCCGGTCTGTTGCTCGCGGAACTCGGCTCGTTCGTCACGAGTCTGGCCTGATCAGACATCTACTGGACTAACAGCCCGGCGGGCGGGCCGGCCTCCCGGCCCGCGGCGATCTTCCGCCGGTCACGCCCCAGGTCACACCTCGTGGACGGTGGCGGTCACGGGGCGCGCGAGGGCTTCGAGGAGCGAGCGGATCTCCTGCTCCAGGGCCTGCTGGGAGCGCTCGAGGCTCTCGATGCGCCGGGCGAGCTCGGCCTCGGGGACCGCCGGCACTGCCGCTGCCGCAGGCGCCTGCGGCGGCGCCGCGGCCGGAGCGGCGGCGCGGACCGGCTGCGGAGCCGCCGGCGCGGCCGGCGCCTCCTGCGGCGCCCGGACCTTGGGCGGGCGACCGGGACGGCTCTCGGCGCGGATCCGCCGGAACACCTCCACCGCCTCGGGTGGGAAGCGGCGGTTGCGCCCCGAGCCGACGTGGGGGATGCGATCCTCGTGCTGGTTCGAGTAGCGGGCGAGGGTGGGGTAGGGGATGCCGAGCTCGTCGGTGATGTCGCCGAGGGTGAGCGTGGCCGCCTCGCGCGGGACCTCGGCCTTCGGCGCGGCCGCGGCAGGCCGCGCCGGGGCCGCCGCCGGGCTGAGCTCGCGCCGGAACGCCGGCCTGCGCTCGCGCCGGAGCGCCGGCCTGGGCTCTGACTGGGTAGCCGCCGGCGCTGACTTGGTAGCCGCCGGCGCTGACTTGGTAGCCGCCGGCGCTGACTTGGTGGCGGCCGGCGCTGACTTGGCCGCCGGCGCTGACGGGGCTGCGGGTGCTGGCGTGGACTGGGCAGTCGGCGCCGGCGCTTCGGGCTCGGGAGCGCTCGTCGCGGCCGCTGCCGGAGCGGCCTCCTCCTCCGGTTCGGGGCTCTGGGCCTTGCGGACCCTGGGAAGGGACAGCAGACCGAAGCCTCCCCGGCGGGGGAGGTCTCGGTTTTCGCCCTCCTCGCGCTGGATCTGGCGGAAGATCTCGAAGGCCGTTTCCGGGAAGCGTTGCTGGCTGCCGGACCCTACGGAGGGGATCCGGTCGGGGTGCTCGCGCTTGTACCTGAGGAGGATCGGCATGGCGATGCCGGTCTCCTGCGCCACCTCGACGAGGGAAAAGAGCCGCGGTTCCTCTGCGGGCCGGGTATCACGCCGTCGCTCGACGACCGTCGAATCCTCGGACATGCTGGGCACTCCTTGTTGCAGTCAGTGAAATATCCGTCTAACACGAACGGCCCTATTATCAGAAAATGGGCCCTCCTTTGTCAACCTCCCGTCTCGGCGCATTCGACGACCTCCTCCGACGGCCGCCTGTCCCGCTTCTCCGAGGGCACCGCACCCTGGAGAAGGCCGGCACCCGGAGCCGCGGCCCGCCCGCCACCGGCCGCTCATCCCCTCGTCGAGGAGGCGCACAAACCTTGTGGATTCGCAAGCTCGACCCCGAAGGGGTCGTCAACGCCTACAACGTCGACCTGCAGCTGCTCTACCCCTGGGAGGGCGTGGTCACGCCGCCCTTCGGCGCCGCCTGGGCGACGCTCGCTCCCGGGGAATCGACGAAGCCCCACGCCCACCAGGAGTGCGAGACCTTCTTCATCGCCCGGGGGCGCGGGACGATGGCGATCGGCGAGGAACGGAGCCCGGTGGAGGCGGGGGACGTGACCTACCATCCGCCGTTCGACAACCACACGCTGACCAACGCGTCGGACGACGAGGATCTCCTCTTCCTGACCGTCTACTGGGAGGACCGCGAGACCTGGGAGGCGCGCGACGAGGACGCGGCAGCCGCGCCGTCACCGGCGACCGGGACCGTCTCCCGGGTCCTGGTGACGGCGGCGCCCCCGACGCCCAACGGCGACCTTCACCTCGGCCACCTGGCCGGACCCTATCTCTCCGGCGACATCCACGCCCGCTACCTGAGGCTCCAGGGCGTGGACGCGCGCTTCGTCTTCGGCAGTGACGACCACTCTCCCTGGGTGGCCGCTCTCGCCGCGGAGCTCGGCCTCACTCCCGAGGAGACCGCCCGGCGCTTCAGCGAGTCGATCGGCTCGACCCTCGCCGCCGCCGGCGTCGAGCTCGCAGCCTACTCGCGGGCGGCCCGCTCGCCCCACCACCGCGAGGCGGTCCGGGAGGTGTTCTCCGAGCTCCACCGCCGGGGCTCGATCGTCGAGAAGGAGGTGGCGGAAGCGTACTGCGAGTCCTGCGACCAGGTGCTCATCGAGTTTCGGGTCGAGGGCCGGTGCCCGTCCTGCGGCGAGGCGATGGCGGGCAACACCTGCGAGGCGTGCGGCCGGGCGAGCCGGGCGGCGGAGCTGGTCGAGCCGCGCTGCCGCGCCTGTGGGGCGCGGGCCGCGATCCGGCGTCGGCCGCGCCTCGTCTTCCCCCTCGCCCCTCACGCCGAGAGGCTGCGGGAGCTCTACCGCCACGTCGAGATGCCCACCCGGCTGCGCGCGTTCTGCCAGGAGGTCCTGGCCGGGGAGCTGCCGGACTTCCCCGTGACCCAGCCCGGCGAGTGGGGCCTCGAGGTGCCCGTTGCGGGGCACGAGGACGAGCGGATCTACGTCTGGTTCGAGATCGCCCCGCGCTATCTCGGCTACGCCCGGCGCCTCGCCGCCGACGACGGCGCCGGCGCGGCGGGCTGGGAGCGCTGGTGGAAGGCCGAGGACGCGCGGGTGGTGCAGTTCTTCGGGTTCGACAACGTCTTCTACTACACGGTCCTGATCCCCGCCGTCCTGGCGGCCTACGACCCGGAGATCCGGCTCCCGGAGGCGTTCGTCTCGAACGAGTTCTACCGCCTGGACGGCTCGAAGTTCTCCACCAGCCGGAACCACCGCATCCTCGGCCGCGAGCTCCTCGCCGAAGTCCCCCGCGACGCCGTGCGCTTCCATCTCGCCGCGACCTGTCCGGAGCGGCGGGAGACGAGCTTCACGCGCGAGGAGCTCGAGGCGACCTGCCGCCGGGAGCTCGCCGACGGCTGGCAGGGCTGGCTCGCCGAGCTGGGGCACCGGGTCGCGGCCGGCGGTGGCGAGGTCCCGGCCACCGGCGACTGGACCGACGAGCACCGGCGCTTCTACGAGCGGCTGCGGACCCTGTTGCGGGAGATCGGCGAGGCCTACGAGGCGGCGGGGTTCTCGCCCCAGCGCGCCACCCGGCTCCTGGGCGAGGTGGTGCGCGAGGCGCGGCGCTTCGGCGCCGGCGAGGCGCACTGGGCGCGGGCGGCGGCGACCCACGGCGAGGAGCGGCGCACCGCCCTGGCGCTCGAGCTGCTGGCGGCGAAGCTCCTGGGCCTGGCGGCGGCGCCCGTGACGCCGGCGGTCTCCGAGGCGATCTGGCGGGCCCTGGGTTACGGCCGCGGCCCGGCGGACGGCGACTGGCGAGGGGCCCTGGAGTGGGTCCCGGCGGGGCAGGACGCCTCGGGGCTCGACCGCCCGGACCTCCTGCACCTCCCGGGCCTCGCGCCGCGGCAGGAGGCTGCGGTCAAGATGACATCGATTGTCACGAATTAACGCGCCGACGCACCTTCAGGATGAGTTGCAAGCGCGGCCTGCCTCTCGGGCGGCCGCAATCCCGTCCGGGAGGGCAGGTGCTCCGCGACGGGCTCTCCGGGACGGCTCGAACAGATGATTCAGGAGGCGAATGCGATGAACGACACGGTGGCGTGCGAGACACAGGCTGGCGACGGCTGTTGTTGGGGCTATCAGCTCATCATCGACTGCTTCGGCTGCACCGAGGAGATCTGCTGCGATCTCGACAATGGCTACGAGTTCCTCGACCAGATCTGCGCCCACCTGGACATGACCAAGCAAACCCAGCCGTACATCTTCAAGACCTGTGAGCGGGCGTTCCCCGGCCGGCCCGGGTACAGCGGGTGGGTCCCGATCATCGAGAGTGGAATCCAGATCCATACCTCGGCAAAGAACCGGTTCGTGAGCGTGGACGTCTACTCGTGCCGGGAGTTCGACTCCGCCGACGTCGTGGCGTACGTCCAGAAGTGGTTCGGTGCCCGGGAGGTCGAGACCCAGTTCTTCCACCGCGGGCGCAACTACCTGGCTCACAGGGCGTCGGCCGAGGCGCGCGACCAGGAGGCCGCCACGCCCGTGGCCGCCACCGCCTGAGCGGGAGCCACCGGACCGCTCCCCCCTCCCTCGATCCCTCTCCCACCCCGTCTCGCTCTGCCGCAAGGCCGGGTTCGCGGGTCCGGGCTCTGCGGCGAGAAGTAGCCTTCGCGGCCGGCGTGCTTCAAAGCGTAGGACCGGCCCGGGCGTTCATCCAGGCCACCCGCATCCGGGCGCCGAGGTCGAAGAGCGGCCGCCGAGGAAGCGGGTCCGGCGACGGCAGAGCGGCCATGTCGGAAAGCGCCTCGGAGCTCCCGCCGGCAGCCAGCTCCGCCAGGAGCCCCCCTCCCGCGGTCCCCAGGGCGATCCCCGCGCCGGTGAAGCCGGCCACCGCGTAGAGACCCTCGTCGATCCGGCCGAAGACGTGGCGGCGGCTGGGCGACGCGCCCATGACGCCGGCCCAGGTGTACTCCAGATCCACCCCGGCCAGGGCGGGGAAGCGCCGGTCCAGGGCTTGCCGGTGGGCCCGGCGGGCCCGCCGCCGCGCCCGCGCCGACGGGACGAGCGACGGCGTGTAGCAGAGGGTGTTGCGCACCAGGAGGCGCTGGTCGCGGGTGCGGCGGACCGAGGACCCCATGGGATCCTGGGCCAGGACGCCCCACTCGCGCTCGCCGCCCAGGGCTTCGCGCTCGGCCTCATCGAGCCGCCGGGTCAGGCTCCCGAAGGTGACCAGGGGAAAGATGCGGCGCTCGAGGAACCCGAGCCCCGGGGTGAAGCCGTTGGTCGCGAGGAGCACCCGGCGAGCGAGCACCGAGCCGTGGGGCGTGCGCAGGCGCCAGCGTTCCCGGAAGCGTTCGAGAGCCCGGACGGGAGAGTCCTCGAAGAGTTCGGCACCGGCGGGCAGGGCGGCCGCCAGGCCCCGCACCAGGGCCGCGGCCTGGACCAGCGGCCGGCCGGGCAGGCGCACGCCGGAGCGGTAGAACGAGGTCCCGGTGATCGACTCGAGGGCGCCCGCGTCGAGGTCCACGCGGTCTTCGCCGCGGGCCTCGAGCCAGCGGCGGAGCGTCTCGAGGTCCCGGAGGCCGGCCTCGCCGGCGGCCACGTGGAGCCAGCCGGCGTCGTCCCAGGCGCAGTCGATGCCGTGGCTCTCGACCAGGCGCCGGAGCTCGTCGATCCCTCGGCGGGAGAGGCGGACGTGGCGCTCCGCCGCCTCGGGGTTCATGCGGGTGGTGAAGAAGGCGATGTCCACCAGGAACCCCGAGCTCCGGCCCGAGGCCCCGAAGCCGGCGCGCTGCGCCTCGAGGACCACGACCGGGGCGCCCGGTGCGAGCTCGGTGAGGCGCCGGGCGGCGGCGAGACCGGTGAAGCCCGCGCCCACCACCGCGAAGTCGGCTTCGCGGTCCCCCCGCAGGCGGCGGGGATCGGAAGCGGGGGGAAGGGTGGCGAGCCAGCCGCAGGTCGTGTCGTCGCGGGGCAGGGTCCGGGCCCGGATCACACGACCTCCAGCCGAGCCGGACCCGCGACGACCTCGCCGACCTCGACGGCGCGGTGACCGGAGTCGAGCAGCCCCGCGAGGAGCGACGCCGAGCGCTCCGCCGCCACCGCGATGAGCAGGCCGCCGGAGGTCTGGGGATCGAAGAGGATCTCCGCCCGGCCGTCGTCGAGCCCGGGCGCCAGGTCGATCTCACCCTCGGTGTTGGCCCGGTTGGCGGTGGTCGAGAGGGTCGAGACGCCCTTGGCGGCCAGCCGGTGGAAGCCCTCGTGGACGGGGAGGGCGGCGAACCGGACCCGGAGGGTCACGCGCGAGGCGCGGGCGATCTCGAGGGCGTGACCCGCGAAGCCGAAGCCCGTGATGTCGGTCGCGGCGCGCACGTCGTGCTCCAGGGCGAGGCGCGAGGCGGCGAGGTTCAGGCGCTCCATCTCGGCGAGGGCGTCCTCGAGCCCCGCGGCGTCCAGCTTCCCGAGCTTGAAGGCGTTGGTCAGCACGCCGGTGCCCAGGGGCTTGGTGAGGATCAGCCGGTCGCCGGGCCGGGCCGCGGCGTTGGTCAGCAGCCGCTCGGGCCGCGCCTCGCCGAGGGCGGAGAACCCGAACTTGAGCTCGTCGTCGCGCACCGAGTGGCCGCCCAGGAGCACGCCACCCGCCTCCGCCAGCGTCTCGGCGGCGCCCATCAAGATCGCGCCGAGCTGCTCCGGAGGGACGCCGGTCTCGGGGAAGCAGCAGAGGTTGAGGGCGAAGAGGACCTCGCCGCCCATGGCGAAGACGTCCGAGAGGGAGTTGGCGGCGGCCACGCGGCCGAAGCGGCGGGGGTCGTCGCACACCGGGGTGATGAAGTCCGCCGTGGCGATCAGGGCGCGCTCGCCGAGCAGGTACACACCCGCGTCGTCGGCCGTCTCGGGGCCGATCAGCACGCGCTCGTCGCCGCCGGCGATGGCGGCGAGGGGCGCGACCAGCTTCCTCAGGTCCCCCGGACCGATCTTGGCCGCTCAGCCACCCGAGGTGGCGCAGGACGTGAGGCGGAACTTCTTCCGGAACAGTGACATGGTGGGGGAGTCTATCGCGACCTCAAAGAGTCGGGGGGCAGGGCAGCGAGGTGTTGCGGGAGCGACCCGGTTTGTCCCGGTGAGCGGCGCGGCCTACACCGAGGTAGGCGGGCCACGCCCTCCCAGATCCCGGACCTTCCACGCCACGAGGAGACCCCATGAGACGCACCAGCGCGGCTCTCGTTCTACTGATCGTGATCGCCGGCGCCGCCTGGCTCGCCGTGGCACTCCTCCGCACCCCGGCGCCCCTCGACGCCTCGGCGCGGCCGGGCGAGTTCTCGGCGGGCCGGGCCCTCGAGCACGTCCGGGCCATCGCCGGCGCGCCGCGGCCCATGGGGAGCGCCCGGCACGAGGAGGCGCGCGCCTACGTCATCGCCCGGCTGCGGGAGCTGGGGCTGGATCCGGAGGTCCAGGTCGCCACCGGCCGCTCGCCCTCCGGCGCGACCCTCGGGCGGGTCCAGAACGTGGTGGCCCGCCTCCCCGGGGCGGCCGGCGACAGGCGGGGCGCGGTACTCCTGGCGGCCCACTACGACTCCGTGCCCTCCGGCCCCGGCGCGAGCGACGACGGCGCCGGCGTGGCCGTGCTGCTCGAGACCCTCCGCGCCCTCCAGGCCGGCTCGCCCCTCGAGCGCGACGTCATCGCCCTGTTCTCCGACGGCGAGGAGCGGGGTCTCCTGGGCGCCGAAGCGTTCACCCACTCCCACCCCTGGGCGGACGACGTGGGGGTGGTCCTCAACTTCGAGGCCCGTGGCAACCGCGGGCCCGCCCAGATGTTCGAGACCGGCCCCGGCAACCGGTGGCTGATCGACCGGTTCGCGGCCGCCGCGCCCTACCCGGCGGCGGCCTCGTACTCCTACGAGGTCTACCGGCGCCTGCCCAACGACACCGACTTCACCGTGTTCAGGAAGCGCGGCGTGGGCGGGCTCAACTTCGCGTTCATCCACGGCGCGGTCGCCTATCACACGGCGATGGACTCCGTCGGCCACCTCGATCCGGGCTCCCTCCAGCAGCTCGGCTCGAACGGCCTGGCGATGACCCGGGTCTTCGGCGAGGCGCGAGAGCTCGGTCCGGGGGCGGGCAGGCGGGCGGGCCGCGGGGCGGGAGACGCCGTCTACTTCAACCCCCTGGGCTGGACCTTCGTCTGGTACCCCGGAAGCTGGGTGCTGCCCCTCCTGGTGGTGCTCGAGCTCGCCGGAATCGCCCTCCTGGCCTGGGCCCTGGCGCGACGCCGGCTGGGCACCGGCGCCCTGGCGCTGGGCTTCCTGGTTCATGTCGTGCTCGTCGTCGCGCTCTTCCTGGTCGGCCGGATCGCCGGCTCCTTCCTCTTCCGGTTCCCGTACGACTTCCGGATCTGGGGCGACGAGAGCAGCCTCGCCTGGACCCTGTTCGGCCTGGTGCTGGTCGCGACCGGGCTCGAGATCGCGCTGCTTCGGCTCTCCCGGCGCAAGCTCTCGGGCGAAGGGCTGGCGGCGGGCGGTCTCCTGCTGTGGTTGCTGGCGACCGCCGCCGTCTCGCTGGCCGCCCCCGGGGCGAGCTACCTGTTCATGGTCCCCTTGCCGTTCCAGCTCGCGGCCCTCGGCGCCCTGCTCGCGCGCCGCCGGGCGCTGACGGCGGAGGCGGCAACGGAGGCGCCGGCCGGCGCGGTGGCCGTCGTCCTCCTGGCCGTCGCCGGGCTGGTGGCCGCCCTGATCTGGGCGCCGACCCTGGCCCTGGTCGGCGTCGGTCTGGGCTTCGGTTCGGCGGCGATCCTGACAGCGCTCGTCGCCCTGGTCTTCGCCCTCCTGGCTCCCCAGGTCGAGGGGGTCTCCGGCCTGCGCCCGCGCTGGCTGGTCGCGGGCGCGGCGATCGCCCTCGGCGTCGTGCTGGTGCTCGCCGTGCGGCTCGCCGCCGGCTTCGGCCCCCAGAGCCCGCGCCCCGACGGGCTCATGTACACGCTGGACTCCGACCGCGGGGAGGCCCGGTGGGCCTCGGTGCTCGCCCCCGACCCCTGGACGCGCAAGGTCCTCCCGGACAAGCCGACGCGGATGTCGCTCGAGCCCTTTCTCGGGGTCGACCGCCAGGGCGCGAGTGGCCCGGCGCACGTGCTCGCTCTGGAGCCGGCCCGGGTCGAGCGGCTGGACGGGTCGGGCGGGTCGGGCACCTGGCGGTTCCGGATCGTGCCTCCGGCCGGCACGACGCTGGTACGGCTCCTCTTCCCGGCGGGCGCCGTGCGCACGGTGGCGCTCGACGGCCGGGAGGCCGCGGAGCCCGGCGCGGGGCCGCTGGCGGTGAGCTACGTGGCGCCTCCGTCGGAGGGCGTGGAGGTGGCGGTCGAGCCCGCCGACTCGGGCCCCCTGAGCCTGGCGGTGGTGTCGGAGCACGACGGGCTGCCCTCGGCGGAGGACGGCGGGCCGGGCCCGCGTCCGCCGGGGATGATGCGGGCCGGGTTCCTGTTCGACGCGGACTGCACGCTGGTGCGCAAGAGCTTCACCCTCGGACCGGCAGGTGGACAGCACGGCGCGACGAACCCCTGAAACGGCCGGGCTCTATCTCGTCCGGCGTGGGTGGCCGGCCGAACAGCGGCCGGGGCGGCCGGCTCTTGCGGTACACTACCTGCCCGGCCGGCGGGGCGGCTCCCGCCGGCCTCCGCCGCGCGACGCCCGGCGACCCCGCAGTCACACCCTGGAGAGACGACCGATGAGCGACCGCCTGACCCGCAAGGAGATGAAGCGTCAGGACACCTTCCAGACCTTCATGACGAGCACCCTGGACTTCGTCCAGATCTACCGCCGGCAGCTCATCGGGGGCGTGGTGATCCTGGTCCTGCTGGTCGTCGGGCTGATCGCCTGGGTGTTCTACGAGCGCGGCCAGGAGGGCGACGCCCAGGCCCTCCTGGCCGACGCCATCGAGGCCTACGGCGCGCCGGTCAAGGGAGAGTCGAGCGAAGCCGACCAGGCGAAGACGAGCGCCGAACTCACCTTCCCCACGGCGCAGGCCCGGGAGGCGCGGGCCAAGGAGCTCTTCACCGCGGTGCGCGACCGCTACGGCCTGAGCGAGGCGGCGGACGTGGCGGGCGTCTACCTCGGGGAGATCGCCGCCCGCCACGGCGACACCGCCACGGCGCGGAAGCTTTGGAGCGACTTCGTGGACGAGCACCCGGACCACATGGTGACCACCCAGGTCCGTCTGAACCTGTACGCCCTCGACCGGGCCGCCGGCAAGGGCGAGGAGGTGGCGAAGGAGCTCCGGCAGAAGCTCGACCGACAGGAGGGGGAGATGCCCCAGGACGTGATCCTCTACGAGCTGGCGCTGACCCTCGAGTCGCTGGGGCACAAGCAGGAGGCGGATCAGCTGTACCAGCGCCTGATCACCGAGTTCAGCGACTCCCCCTACGCCCAGCTCGCCCGCCAGAAGACCGGCTCGACCAGCACCCCGACGTTGCCGGGGCTTCCTTCGTAAGGAAGCTTCGGCTCGAACCGACGAGGCGCTGGAGAGCTTTCGGCTTCGTGAGCCGGAGCTCCCCCGCCCACGTCCACCGATCGAAGACTCGGCTCGTTCAGAAGGATTCTGGCCCGATCAGGCCAGCAGGGCACTCTCAGGGGAGGGGCTGCCAGGCGACGGTCTCGGGCTCGGCCGAGGGACCGCGGACCAGGCGGACGCCGCTGCGGCCGGCGCCCAGGACGACCGGGCGCTCGCCGGCGGGAGTGCCGGAGACGACCGCCCGCGCCGTGACCCGCGCGGCCGGGTCGAGGCCGAGGACCGTCCAGGCGCCGGCGCGGGCGTCGCGATAGGTGAGGAGGAGGCCGTCGCCGCCCGGCGTCAGCGCCGGGTAAAGGGAGGCCGGGGGGCCGGCGGGCTCGGGGCGGCTCCAGCCGTCCGCGCCGAGACGCGCCGTCACCAGCCGGTACTGGCCATCCTGGTAGCGGCTCCAGGCGACCAGGGCGCCGTCGCCGAGCGGTGCCACGGCCGGCGTGATGTCCGGCACCCGGTTGTCCTCGGCCACCCGCGCCGGCTCGCTCCATCGGCCGCCCCGGCGGCGGCTCCAGAAGACCTCGTCGTCGTGGCCGTCGTAGGCGCTCCAGACGAGGAGCGCCGAGCCGTCCGAGAGGACGGCGCCCCGGAGCGCGAGCTGACTCCCGGGTGCCGGGCCCGCAACCGTCTCGGCCGGCCCCCAGCCGTCCCCCTGCCAGAGGGAGAAGCGCACCGCCAGCCGTCGCGCGCTCGGACCCGCGAGCCAGGCGAGACCGAGCAGACGGCCGCCGGCGGCGAGCGGCGTGGGCCGGGCGACGAGGCGGCCGGCGGCGCCCGGCGCGGGCACGCGCTCGGCACCGCCCGCCGCGCCGCGAAAGAGGAGGAGGGTCGAGCCGCCCCGCACGCCGGCCGCGATCCACTCGCCGCCGGCGAGGGGGGCGAGGGCGGACACCTCGACGCCCTGCGGCAGGGGCGCCAGGTAGACGTCCCCGCCGGCCGCCGCCACCCGCAGCGCCCCGAGGCCGCTGACGAGGGCCGGACCGCCGCCGGCGTTCCCCGCCGCCAAGACGGGGAGCGCGAGGGCGAGGGCTGCCGCCGTCAGCGCGGCGAGGGTGCGGCCGGCGACCGGCCTTCCGCGCGCCGCCTGCGGCGCGCGTCGGCTCCGGCGGCGGGACATGGAGGAGGATCTGGTCGGGGTCGGAAGCACGGCGGACGGGGCTGGTGACACTCGCGGGGCGGCCGGGGCGGGGCCGCCCGGGCTCCTGGCTCGCGGCATCCTACGGGGCGGCGCCGCGGGTGTCAATTTCGGCGGACGCCATCTATCATGGCCCCATGCGCGCCGCGATCCTCGCCGTCGGCTCCGAGCTCCTCGGTTCGGACCGCCTCGACACCGACTCGCTCCTCCTCACCGAGGCGCTGGATGGCTACGGCGTCGAGCTGCGCCGCAAGGAGGTGGTGGGCGACGACCGCCGGGCGATCGCCGAGGCCGTCGTGCGTCTCCTCGCCGGCCACGACCTGGTGCTGGTGACCGGCGGGCTCGGCCCGACGACCGACGACGTGACCCGCGAGGCGGCCGCCGAGGCGCTGGGGCGTCGCCTCGCCCTGGACGAGGCGATCCTCGCGGACATCGAGGAGCGCTACCGCGCCTTCGGCCGCGAGATGCCGGCGGTCAACCGCCGCCAGGCCATGGTCCCCGACGGCGACACCGAGGTGATTCCGAATCCCCGCGGCTCGGCGCCCGGCTTGCGGCTCGGCACCGGGAGCTCCACCCTCTTCCTCTTCCCCGGCGTGCCGGCCGAGCTCGAGGGCATGATCGCCGCCAGCCTCGTGCCCTGGCTGGCCGACCGCTCCGAGGGGTGGCGCCGCGAGCGCGTCACGCTCAAGGTCGCCTCGCTCACCGAGTCCGAGATCGAGGAGCGGATCGCGCCCGCCTACGACGAGCTCGGGGCGGAGGCGATTTCGGTCCTGGCGGGGCGCGAGGGCGTCCTGGTGCGGGCCTACGCCTCCGGGCCGGAGGACGAGCGGCGACGGCGCCTGGCGGCCATGGAAGACCGCCTCGCCGGCCTCCTCGGCGACGCGGTCTACACGCGCCGCGAGGACGAGACGCTGGAGGCGGTGATCGGCCGCCTGCTCACGGAGCGGGGCGAGACGCTGGTGACCGCGGAGTCGTGCACCGGGGGACTGGTCGCCGCGCGCATCACCCGGGTGGCCGGCTCGAGCGCCTACTTCCTGGGCGCCGCGGTGACCTACGTCAACCGGCTCAAGGAGACCCTCCTCGGGGTCCCCGCGGAGCTCCTGGAGGCCCACGGCGCGGTGAGCGAGCCGGTCGCCCGGGCCATGGCGTCGGGCGCGCGGCGCGAGCTCTCGGCGGACTGGGCCGTGGCGATCACCGGCGTCGCGGGGCCGGGCGGGGGCAGCGAGGCGAAGCCCGTGGGCACGGTGCACTTCGCCTGGGCAGGCCCGGACGGCGAGGTCACCCACCGGCGTCACCGCTTCCTCGGCTCGCGCAACCGGGTGCGGCACCTCGCGGGCCAGCTCGCGCTCGAGGTCCTGCGCCGGAGGCTCGCGGGGTGAGCGGCGCGCCGCACGGCGCGGCGGGCGGCCTGCGCCTCTTCCTGGCGCTCGACCTCCCCGCGGAGCACCGCCGGGAGATCGCCCGCCGCGCGGCCGC
This sequence comes from uncultured Acidobacteriota bacterium, assembly GCA_963741925.1. Classification (GTDB taxonomy): domain Bacteria; phylum Acidobacteriota; class Thermoanaerobaculia; order Multivoradales; family DATKCC01; genus CAVUBL01. The sequence goes on along the minus strand of CAVUJU010000005.1, from coordinate 2,776,840 downwards.
GCTCGAGGGCGACCTGCCCGCGGCCCGCTGGGTCCGCGCCGAGAACCTCCACCTGACCCTGGCCTTTCTGGGCAACACCGAGCGGGAGCGGATCGCGCCCCTCGCCGCGGCCGTCGCCCCGGCCTTCGCCGCGTCGCCGCCGATCGCCACCGGGGTCGACGGCGCCGGGACCTTTCCACCGGGGCGCCCGGGACGGATCGCCTGGGTCGGCCTCGCCGGCGGCGAAGCGCTCTCCGGCTTGCAGCGGCGGGTGGCGGCGGCCGCGGCCGCCGCCCTGGACCTGGAGCCGGACCGCCGGCCCTTCCACCCGCACGTCACCCTGGCCCGCCCGCGCCGGCCCTGGAACCGGCGGGCTGCGGACGCGTTCGCGGCGGCCTTCGCCACGCCGGTCGGCGGGCCGTTCGAGATCCGGGAGGGCGTCCTCTACCAGAGCGACCTCGGCCCCGGCGGCTCCCGCTACACCGCGCTCGAGACCTTCCCCCTGGGAGGAGCACCGGCATGAGCGCGCCTCGTGGACCGGTGAGCGGGAGGGGGGGGAGAGGAGTCGAGGGTGAGGAGGGAGGGTGATCGGGTGAAGCGGGAGATCGGCATTCTCGGAGCGGGGTCCTGGGGGACGGCCCTCGCCGTCCACCTCGCGGCCTTCGGCGGACACCGGGTGCGCCTGTGGGCGCGGCGGGAGGACTTCGCGCGCCGCCTCCGGGAGGAGCGGGAGAACCGGGACTACCTGCCCGACGTGGAGCTGCCCGAGGAGGTGACGCCGGTCGCCGAGCTCGAGGCCATCGCCGAGTGCGACCCCGTGCTGGTGGTGGTCCCCTCCCACGGCTTCCGCGAGGTGGTCCGCCGGTTCCTGCGCGCCGCGCCCCGCGACCGCTGCCTCGACCTCGTCTCCTCGACCAAGGGGATCGAGACCGAGACGACGGCGCGGATGAGCCAGGTGACGTTCGAGGAGGGGATGGGTGCCGACCGCGAGGTGCGCTTCGCCGTGCTCTCGGGGCCGACCTTCGCCGCCGAGCTCGCCCGCGGCATGCCCAGCGCCGCGGTGATCGCCTCGGAGGACAGCGACCTGGCGTCCGAGCTCCGCGAGCGTCTCTCGACCCGGGGCCTGCGCCTCTACTCGTCGCCCGACGTGGTCGGGGTCGAGCTCGGCGGCACCGCCAAGAACGTCATCGCCATCGCCGCCGGCACCTTGACCGGTCTGGGCCTCGGGCACAACACCCTGGCGGCGCTGATCACCCGCGGCCTCCACGAGGTGACCCGCCTGGGGATCGCCTGCGGCGGCCAGGCCCGCACCTTCGCCGGGCTCGCGGGCCTCGGGGACCTGGTGCTCACCTGCACCGGCGGGCTGTCGCGCAACCGCCGCACCGGCATCGAGCTCGCCCGCGGCAAGACTCTGCCGACGATCCAGGGCGAGACCCACATGGTGGCCGAGGGGATCCTCAACTCCCTGTCGATCTCGCGCCTCGCCAGGGAGCGCGGCGTCGAGATGCCGATCACCGAGCAGATGGTCCAGGTGCTCTATCACGACAGGAGCCCGCGCCAGGCCCTCGAGGAGCTGATGACCCGCGAGCTCAAGGAAGAAGCGGAGCTCTGAGGCGGGTGGGCCGCGTCAGCGGCGCCGGGCGACGCGCACCAACCCCACCGCGCAGGCGATCCAGATGGCGGACCAGGCGAGGACCAGGTAGAGATCGCGGGTGAGGTAGCCGGGGACGGCCCGACCCAGGACGGGCACGGTGACCACGAGCCCCCAGCTCGCGACGGCCAGACCCAGCAGCAGCAGGCTCGCGACGACGTGGCGCCTCATGAGGGCGCCGGGTCGGCCTTCTGGGCCTTCTGCGCCGGCAGCTCGACCCGGGTGATCTTCTCGGGTTTCTTGCGCAGCAGCCGCGCCAGGCGCCGCCCGAGCACCCGCTGGAGCGCCACCGGATCACCGCCCGGCGCGCGGTCCATGGGCATCCAGCCGCCGGCGATCATGCCGTGGCCGCCCCCCTTGCCGCGGCTCCCGATCAGGCGCCGCATGAGGCCGCCGGCGTCCGCCCGCGGGTTGGTGGTGCGGATCGAGAGGTAGATGCGGTCCTCGAACAACCCCGTGCACAAGGACCAGGTCTTGCCCTCCATGCGCAGGAGCAGGTCGGCGATCTCGGGCACGATGTCCGGCTGCTCGACCCGGCCGAGGTGGCTCGCCACCAGGGTGTCGACCGTCTCCAGGTTTTCCAGCGCCTCGTGGAGGTTGCGGAAGTAAGAGAGGGGGAGCCGGGCGTTTTGGATTCGCGCCAGGGCCCGGCGGTCGGCCTCCGGGAGCAGCTCGTCGTAGATCGCCTTGTCGGCCTTGGAGTACTCGCGGCCGAACTCCTGGGTCTCGGAACGGATGGCGTAGACCACCGCCGTCGCCAGGGAGCGGGGCAAAGGCAGGCCGCTGAGCTCCAGGTACTCGGCCAGGATGGTGGCCGTGGCGCCGTAGTCGGGGCGGATGTCGGCGAACGGCACCTCCTCGACCGGCTGGCGCTCGGGGTGATGGTCGAAGACCAGGTCGGGGATCACCCCGGCGGCGAGCTGGTTGTTGCCGGTGAAGGGCTGGGCGTCGACCAGGGCGAAGCGCTGGTAGACCTTGAGGTTCAGGTGCCGGATGTGACTGAGCTTGACCCCGAGGATGCGCACCAGCTCGCGGTTCTCCGACCGGCCGACGATGCCGCCATAGGCCAGGGTGACCCTCTGCTGGAAGCCGTTGCGCAGGATCCTGCCGAGAATCGCCGCCGACGCGATGGCATCCGGGTCCGGGTTGTCGTGGGTGAGGACCAGCCAGCGCCCGGCGCGGTCCGGATCGCGGACCAGCTCGGCCAGTGCACCGTAGCGCGCGCGTGTCAGGTCGTCGGACGGCATGGGAGGCGATTGTACCGTGCGGCTCCGGGCGATCCGCCTCCCGCCGGCCTGCGTATGATCGGGGCAGGGCCGCCCGTCCGGCGGCAGTTCTCGAGTCCCGCGCTCCCGAGGAGACTGCCCATGATCCGCTCGTCCGTCGCCGCCGCGTCACTCGCCGTCCTTGTGCCCTTGGCCTTCGCGTCTGTCGCCTCGGCCGCCCCGCCACCGGCCACCGGTGCCTGGGACCGGGTCCTCCACGCCCACGCCGACCGCGGCGGCATGGACTACGCCGCCCTCGCCGCCGACCGGGGTGACCTGGACGCCTTTCTCCACAGCCTGGCCGGGGTCCAGCCGAAATCGATGGGCGAGACGGACGCGCTCGCTTTCTGGATCAATGCCTACAACGCGGTGGTCGTCGAGCACGTCCTCGAGCGCTACCCCAAGATCCAGTCCGTCAAGAAGGTCGACGGCTTCTTCGACTCGCTGACCTACCCGGTCGCCGGCCGGAAGATGACCCTCGACGCCATCGAGGCCGCGGGCCGCGCGCTGGGCGACCCCAGGATCCACTTCGCCGTCGTCTGCGCCTCGACGAGCTGCCCGGACCTGCGCGGCGAGGCCTACACCGGGACGCGCCTGGACGAGCAGCTCGACGACCAGGTGCGGACCTTCCTCGAGAACGAGCAGAAGGGCCTGCGCTACGACGCCCGCGCCAACACCGCCTGGCTGTCGTCGATCTTCAAGTGGTACGCCGGCGACTTCACCGGCGGCAGCACCGTGGTCGCCTTCTTCTCCCGCGGCGCCGTGCTCGGCTGGGTGGTCGCCCACGCCCCGAAGTCGCTCGCGGCGACCCTGAAGGCGAAGCACCCGTCCGTGAGCTACCTCGACTACGACTGGAGCCTCAACGACCGGCCGGCGAGGTGAGCGTCGAGGGGAGAGCGGGTGGTAGAGTCATTCGTCGGCCGCCGACTCCGCTCCCATGCACCCAGAGCTCTTCCACATCAAGTCCTTCGTCATCAGCTCGTTCGGGCTGATGCTGGTGCTCGCCTTCGTCGCCTCCTACCTCCAGATCCGCTGGGGTCTGCGCTGGCTGGGAGCGGGCGACGAGGACGACGCCGCGGCCCTGGTCTTCGCCGCCGGCTTCTTCGGCATCGTCGGCGCCAAGGTCTACTACGCCGCCCTGTATCGCGACTGGCACCTCCTGTTCGACCGCTCGGGGCTCGTCTGGTACGGTGGCTTCCTCCTGGCCGTCCTGGCCGTGCTCTGGACCGTGCATCACCGCCGGCTCCCGGCCTGGCCGACGGCGGACTGCATGGCCCTCGCCCTGGCGGTCGGCTACGGCATCGGCCGGGTCGGCTGTCTTCTGGTGGGCGACGACTACGGCGTGCCCACCGACCTGCCGTGGGGCGTCAAGTTCCCGGCGGGCGCCGCGCCTCCCTCGACCGCCGGGGCCCTGCGCCACCAGTTCGGGGTCCACGTGCCGGCGTCCATCCCCGACTCCCAGCTCATGGCGGTGCATCCGACCCAGGTCTACGAGACCCTGGCGGCGCTCGCCATCTGGGGGTTCGGGTGGTGGCTTCTCCGGCGCCGCCCCAAGGCCGGCGTGACCGCCATGGCGGTGCTCGCCCTCCTGGCCCTCGAACGGTTCCTGGTGGAGTTCCTCCGCGCCAAGGACGACCGGTTCCTGGGCTCGCTGACGCTCGCCCAGGCGATCAGCCTGGGAGTGCTGGGAGCGGCGGTGGCGCTCCTGGCGCTCCGCGTGCGCCGGAATGGTGCGGCGGAGGCCGGGGTTAAGACCTGACGATGGCCCCTCTTCGTCTCCTGACCATCGCCGGCTCCGACTCCGGCGGCGGGGCGGGCATCCAGGCGGACCTCAAGACCTTCGCCGCGCACGGCGCCTACGGCATGAGCGCGGTCACCGCCGTCACCGCCCAGAACACCGTCGCGGTCACCGCGGTCCACGAGGTCCCTCCCGAGATCGTGGCGGCGCAGATCGACGCCGTCTTCGAGGACCTGGGAGTCGACGGGGTGAAGATCGGCATGCTCGCGGGCGCGGCGGTGGTGCGGGCGGTCGCGGACCGCCTGGCCCGCTGGTCCCGCGACCTCCGGCGGGACGGGCGCGCCTTGCCGCCGGTGGTCCTCGACCCGGTGATGGTCGCCAAGAGCGGCCACCCGCTCCTCGCCGACGACGCCGTCGCGGCCCTCCTCGAGGAGCTCCTGCCCCTGGCGACCCTGGTGACCCCCAACCTGCCCGAGGCCGCGCGCCTGACCAATCTGCCGGTCGGGACACCCGAAGAGCGCCTGGCGGCGGCCCGGGCTCTCGCGACCCGCGGGCCGGCGGTGCTCCTCAAGGGGGGGCACGGGGAGGGCGACGAGGTGGAGGACCTGCTGGTCCCCGCCGGCGCCGACGGGCCGCCCCGCGCCTTCCGCCATCCCCGGCTCGCCACCCGGGCGACCCACGGCACCGGCTGCACCCTGTCGTCCGCGATCGCCGTCCGGCTGGCGGCCGGGGAGCCGTTGCCGGCCGCGGTCGGCGGCGCGATCGAGTACCTGGAGGGCGCGATGGAGGCCGCTTCGCCGCTCGGCGCCGGCCACGGCCCCCTCGACCACTTCCACGCGGCGAGCCGGGAGAGGCGATGAGCGAGCCGGTGCTCGACCTCCTGGTGGTGGGCGCGGGACCGACCGGCATCGCGGTGGGGGCCGCCGCGGTGCGCCGCGGTCTCGCCACCCTGCTGGTCGACCAGGGGCCTCTCTGCGCGAGCCTCCAGGCCTATCCCACCGACCTCACGTTCTTCACCACGCGCGAGCGCCTGGAGATCGCGGACGTGCCGTTCACCATCCCGGAGGTCAAGCCGAACCGGCGCCAGGCGCTGGTCTACTACCGGGAGGTGGTGAAGCGCCACGACCTCCCCCTGGCCCTTCACGAGCGCGTGGAGCGGGTGGAGCCGGTCGCGGCGGCGGCGCCGGGGGCGGACGGCGCCCGGTTCGTCGTGCACAGCGACCGGGACGGCCGGCCGAAGCGGCGGCGGGCCCGGGCCGTGGCGCTCGCCACCGGGTACTTCTGGAACCCGCGGCACCTGGGCGTGCCCGGCGAGGATCGGCCCTGGGTGTCGAGCCTCTACGTCGAGCCCTACGCCCACTTCGGCGACCGCGTCGTGGTGGTGGGCGGGGGCAACTCCGCGGCCAAGACCGCTCTCGACCTGTGGCGCAACGACGCCCGGGTGACCCTGGTCCACCGCCGGGAGCACCTCAAGGACAGCGTCAAGTACTGGATTCGCCCCGACATCGAGAACCGGATCGCCGAGGGCTCGATCGCCGCCCGCTTCGTCAGCCGGGTCGTCGCCTTCGAGGACGGTGCCGGCCGGGAGGAGCGCGGGGTGCGGATCGACGGGCCCGGCGGCCCGGAGCTCCTGGGCGCCGACGCCGCCTACGTGCTCATCGGGTACCTGCCCGATGCGGCCTTCCAGCGCGACGCGGGGGTCGAGGTCGACCCGGAGACCCTGATCCCGGCCTTCGACCCGGAGACCTGTGAATCGAACGTCGCCGGCCTCTACATCGCCGGGACCCTGCAGGCGGGACGCTTCACCAACCGGATCTTCATCGAGAACTCCCGCGACCACGGCAAGCGGATCGTGGACCACCTGAGCCGGGTGCTGGCGGCCGGCCCGAGGCCGGTCGAGGTCTCGGCGCGTCCCCTATAATCAGCGGTTCCGAGCCCTTCCGAGTCAGGACGCCATGATCGATCGACCCCGCAAGCATCTCGCCCTCGCCCTCTTCCTCGTCCTCCTCCCGGGGGCCGCTCTCGTCCTCCCCGCGCCCGGCCGGGCCGCGGCCAGGCAGGCCAAGCAAGCCAAGCCGGACGCCGGGGCCAAGGCCGACGCGGACCAGGGCGTCTTCGTCGAGAACCTCGAGGTCAACGTGGTCAACGTCGACGTCTACGTGACCGACAAGGACGGCAACCCGGTCCCGGGCCTGACCGCCGACGACTTCGAGATGTTCGAGAACGGGCAACCGGTGAAGATCACCAACTTCTACGCCGTCCACGACAGTCGGGTCGTGGCGTCGAAGGAGGGGGGGGCCGGCGAGGCGGCGGCGCCGCCGCCGGCGGTCGAGGCACCGCCCCCGGGGCCGCCGGCCGCCGACGAGGTGCCGGTCGACCAGCGCCTCAGCCTGATCGTCTACGTCGACGACACCAACATCCGTCCCCACGACCGGCGCCGGGTCCTCGAGGACGTCCGGAGCTTTCTGCGCCAGAAGCTCACCACCCGCGACCGGGTGATGCTCGTCACCTACGACCGCTCGCTCCACGTGCGCCAGCCGTTCACCTCGGACCCGGAGGCGGTGGTCGAGGCCTTGCTCGAGGTCGACAAGGTGAGCGGCGAGGCGGTCCACTACGACAGTGACCGCCGCGACGTGCTGCAGCGCGTCGAGGACGCCCAGTCGGGCGGCGAGGCGCTGGCCTACGCCGAGCGCTACGCCGAGTCCATCCGTAACGACCTCTCCTTCTCGATCGACGCGCTACGCGAGATCGTCAACTCGCTCGCCGGCCTGCCGGGGCGCAAGGCGCTGCTCTACGTGAGCGACGGCCTGCCCATGATCGCGGGCGAGGACGTCTTCTACGCCGTCAACCAGAAGTTCCAGGGCGCCGGCGCCATGACGCAGCTCTACTCCTACGACGCCTCCTCGCGGTTCGACGAGCTGGCGGCGAGCGCCAACGCCAACCGGGTGAGCTTCTACACCATCGACGCCAGCGGGCTCCGCGTCGCCGAGTCGGTCTCGGCCGAGAGCTTCGGACACGGCCAGGCCGGGAGCATGACCTTCATCGACTCGATCGAGCGCCAGGACCTCCAGAGCCCGCTGCAGCTCCTGGCGGAGAAGACCGGCGGCAAGGCGGTGATCAACCAGAACCGGATCCTGGAACCGCTCTCCGACATCGCCAACGACTTCCGGACCTACTACTCCCTGGGCTACGTCCCGGGGCACAGCGGCGACGGGCGCTACTACGAGATCGACGTCAAGCTCAAGAAGAGCCACCACGGCTGGAAGGTGCGGCACCGGGCCGGCTACCGGGACAAGGCGCCGGCGGTCCAGATGAACGACGGCGTGCTCGCCGCGCTCCACTTCCCGTACTCGAGCAACCCGCTGGCCGTCGACCTGTCGTTCGAGACCGGCGTGCGCCGCGACGACGGCCTCTACGTGGTGCCGGTCAAGGTTCGGATCCCCCTCAAGTCGCTGGCCCTGGTCCCCCACGGGGAGGTCTACGAGGCCAACGCCAACCTCTACCTGGCGGCCTACGACCAGTCGGGGAGGGAGTCCGACGTCCAGGAGACCCACCTGCCCATCTCGGTGCCGGCCGCCGAGGCCGAGGCGGCACGGGAGAAGGACTTCGTCTACAGCATCAGCCTGCTGCTGCGCGAGGGCGAGCAACGGGTGGCGGTGGGCCTGCGCGACGAGATCGCGTCCAACAACTCGTTCGTGACCCGGTCGGTGTACGTCGGCCGCCGGTAGGGCGCCGGTAGAACGCCGGGCGCCCTGCTGCTAAGCTCGGACGGGGGACGGGAAAGGGAGAGGACTGGAGCGATGAGACAGAGCTGGAGCGAGACGTTTCGGGCTCTGGGCACCGCCGTGCTGTCGCTGCTCAAGGCCGAGCTCGCGGCCCTGGAGCGCGATCTGGCCCGCTCGGGCAAGGCCGCCGCCCTGGGCGTCGCCCTCCTCGCGGCGGCCGGTGCGTTCGGGTTCTGGACCCTGGGGGTGGCGACCTACTTCCTGATCCAGCTCCTGGCCCTCTGGCTGCCGCTCTGGGCCGCGTCGCTGGTGGTCACGGCGGTCTGCGCGGCGGTGGCCGCCGGTCTCGCCTTCGCCGGCCTGGCCAAGCTCAAGAAATTCGAGAACCCGATCACGACCACCCGGCGCCGGCTCGACGACCACCTGGACTGGTGGCAGAGCCGGCTGCTCGAGCCGGTCGCGCCGCGCCGCGCGACGGTGAGCGGCCGCCGGCGGGACGGCGAGGGGGAGGAGCCATGAGCCGAGACGACGAGCGGATCGCCGCGGAGGTGGCGGAGAGCCGCCGGGAGGTGGAGGACCGGCTCGCCGAGCTGCGGGAGTCGATCGTGCGCGAGACGGGCGTTCTTCCGAAGGCCCGGTACGCCCTGCTGGCCCTGGTCGCCGGGGCCACCGGCTTCGCCCTGGCCGCCCGCCGGCGACGACGCGCGCGCAAGGCGAAAGCCTGAGAGCCTGAGCGGCTCCGTTCCGCGACTACGAGGCGGGCCGCTTGAAGACGATCGCGATGTTGTCGGTCGCCCCGCTCTTGAAATTGACCGACGTGATGGAGACCAGCTCCCACCCCTCGGCACCCAGCGCGTCGAGCTGAGTCACCGCGTTCGGATCGAGGCGGTAGTTCTCGCTCCGGATGTTGATGATCTTGTACTCCCACTTGGTCATCTCACCCTCCTTGCGTCCCAGGGCGCCTACCTGAGGACCCCACGCCCCTTCGCCCCCGGATTGTAGCGCGCGGGCGTCACCGCGCCGCGGTGCGGATCCGCACGCTCGCGCCGCGCGCGACCCGCCAGCGCGCCGCGAGGCTCTCCCCCGGGAGCGAGAGCTCGACGGTGCCGAGCGAGCCCACCAGGGCGCCGGCCTCGCCCGGGGCGAGCTCGGCGTAGTGGCTCACCCAGCGTCGGACCTCCCGGCCGGCGACCTCGACCCGCCCCGGCGTGCCCAGCTCGGTCAGCCAGGCGGCCGGCAGGTCGGTGACCAGGTTGCCGAACCGGTCGACCCGCCGGACGCGGCCCTCGAGGACCGGCGCTCCCCCCTCGAGCCGGCGGCGAGGCGGCTCCTCGGCGAGCCGGACGGGGTCGTCGATCTCGGGTCCCAGGCTCTCGGGCGTCTCGCCCCGGCCGAGGGCGGCGGCCACCGGCGCGAAGCGGTCCCGGCCGTGGAAGGTGGCGCCGGGCGAAGGCAGGAAGAGCTCTTCGCGTTCGACGCTCCAGGCGCGGGCGCCGGGGGCGTCGAGCAGTGGCCCCAGCAGGCCGTTGTCGGGGGCGACGAAGCGCTGGCCGCCGGCGCGGGCCGCGAGGATCCGGCGCCCGCCGCCGACCCCCGGGTCGACCACGGCCAGGTGGATGGTGTCCGCGGGGAAGGTGGGAGCGGCCGCCGCCAGGAGGTCGGCGGCGGCGGCCACGTCGCCGGCCGGGATCTCGTGGGAGAGGTCGACCGGCCGGCACCCCGGGGCGAGCCGCAGGAGGGTCCCCTTGACGGCCGCCACGTAGTAGTCGGCGAGGCCGAAGTCGGTGAGCAGGGTGACGACGGCGGTCACGGAGGGGACGTTACCACCGGGCCCGGCGGCGCGCGCAGACGGGCGGCCGCACGGTAGACTCCACGCGATGGCCGCGCCCCACCGACTCCTCCTCTACACCAAGCCGGCGATCCCGGGACGGGTGAAGACCCGGCTCGTCGGCGAGCTCAGCCCGGCCCAGGCGGCGGAGCTCCACGGCGCCTTCCTGGCGGACCTTCTGGAGCGCCTCGCGGGCCGGGACTTCGAGCTTCTGGGTGGCGTGGGCGCTCGAGTCGGGCGAGGAGGCCCCGGCGACGCCGGTGCCGGCCCTGCGCCAGGAGGGAGCCGGCCTCGGGGAGCGCCTCTACCGGGGCCTGGGGCGGGCGGCGCGGGAGGCCGGCGGAGCGCGCGCGGTCGCCGCGCTGGGGAGCGATCACCCGACCGTCCCGCTGGCGACCTTGCGTGAGGCCTTCGTCCGGATCGACGACGGCGCGGACGTCGCCCTGGGGCCGAGCCTGGACGGCGGCTACTACCTGATCGCGCTCGCTCCCGCGGCGGTGCGCCCCGAGCTCTTCGCGGGCATCGCCTGGAGCACCGGGGAGGTCCTGGCCCAGACCCTGGCGCGGGCGCGTGCGGCGGGTCTCGAGGTGGCGCTCCTCGAGCCGGGCGCAGACGTGGACACCCCGGCGGACCTGCGGCGCCTCGCCGCCGCCCTGAGCGCCGGAGCGGGCGCCCCGGCCTCTGCGATCGCCGCCCGCTGCCCGCGGACCCGCGACCTCCTGGCGGCCTGGGGCCGGCTCGATCCTTCGCATCCCCCCCACGACCCCTCGATCCGCTTCCCGCCCCCGGGGGGGGAAGGGGACGATCGACCACATCCCCCCCGCAACCCCTCGATCCCCTTCCCACCCCCAGGGGGGGAAGGGGACGCCCCCGCCCGAGAGGTGGTCCAGGGGGGAGCTGGGGCATTCCGATCGGAGCGCCGATCTCCCGGAGGCGCGGTGAGGGTCCTCCCGGCCGAAGCCATGTCCCGGGTCGAGCGGGCGGCGGTGGAGGAGATCGGCATCCCGAGCATGGTGCTCATGGAGAACGCCGCCCTGGGCCTCGCCGAGGCGGTCGGCGGCTCCTTTCCCGACGCCGCCTCGGTGGCGATCTACTGCGGGCCGGGCAACAACGGCGGCGACGGCCTGGCACTCGCCCGGCACCTGGCCGTCCGCGGCTACCGCGTGCGCTGCCTGCTGGCCTTCGGCGGCCGGGAGACCCACGGCGACGCCGCGGCCCAACTCGCCATCTGCCGGACCATGGCGCCCGACCTGGTGCGCCTGGACGAGATCGGGCCCGACGACGCCCTGGACGAGGCGCTGGCCGCCGGCCGCGCCGCCGACCTGGTGGTCGACGCCCTCTTCGGCACCGGCCTGAGCCGGCCGCTCGAAGGGCAGCTCGCGGCCCTGGTCGAAGGGCTCAACGCTCTGCCGGTGCCGCGCCTGGCGGTCGACCTGCCGAGCGGCCTCGCCGGCAGCCGGAGCGAGACCTTCGGCCCGCACCTCGTCGCCGACCTGACGGTGACCTTCGCGGCGCCCAAGCCGGCGCAGGTGTTTTCGCCCGCCGCCGACGCGGTGGGCGTCCTGGTGGTCGCGGATCTCGGCATCCCACCCGAGCTCCTGGAACGGTCGTGGGGCGAGGAGGAGACCCTTCACCTGGTCCTCGGCGAGGAGCTCGCCGCCTGGCTGCCCGCGCGCTGCCTCGACACCCACAAGGGCACCTACGGCCACCTGCTGCTGGTCGCCGGAGCCACCGGCAAGGCCGGGGCGGTGATCTTGAGCGCCCGCGCGGCGGTGCGCTCCGGTGCCGGCCTGGTGACCGCCGCCGTCCCGCGCCCCATCGTCCAGACCGTCGATCTGGGCTCGCTCGAGTCCATGAGCCTGGCGCTGCCGGCCGACGGCGATCGGCTGGGCTCGGGCGCGGCGAAGGCGATTCTCGAGGCCGCCCGCGGCAAGGACGCGGTGGCCCTGGGGCCTGGCCTGGGCCCTGGCCTGGGCGAGGACGAGCCGGTGGCGGGCGAGATCCGGGAGGCGGTCCTCGCCTGCGAGCTGCCGCTGGTGCTCGACGCCGACGGCGTCAACGCCTTCGCGGGCCGCGCCGGCGACCTCGCCTCGCGGCCGGCGCCGACGGTCCTCACTCCCCACCCGGGCGAGCTCGCCCGCCTGCTCGGGGTCGCGACCCGGGAGGTGGTCGGGGACCGCCGGGGTTTCGCCCGCCGGGCGGCTCGGGAGACCGGCGCGGTCGTGGTGCTCAAGGGGCACCAGACCCTCACCGCCGCACCCGAGGGGGCGGTTCACGTCAATCCCACCGGCAACCCGGGGATGGCGACCGGCGGCACGGGCGACGTCCTGACCGGACTCGTCGGGGGCCTCCTCGCCCAGGGCTACGACCCGCTGGAAGGCGCGATTCTGGGCGTCTACCTCCACGGCCTCGCGGGGGACCTGGCGGCGGCCGAGCGGGGGGAGCGGGGCCTCGCCGCCGGCGACCTGGTGGATGCCCTGCCCGCGGCCTTCGAGGCCCTCGCAGGCTCTTGAGACTCGAGTCGGATGAGGCCGAAACCGTGGCGAAGGGGTCGAGCGTCCCGGGCACTGAGAGGGGCCGCGGGTGAGGGGGGGCGGTCCGATCGATCGCAGCTGGCGCTCGGCGAGCGAGGCGGAGACCGAGGGGGTGGGTGAGCTCCTGGGGGGCGAGCTCCAGCCCGACGGGGTCCTGCTCCTCCAGGGCGACCTCGGGAGCGGCAAGACGGTCCTCGCCCGGGGCGTCGCCCGCGCCCTGGGGATCGCCCCGACCGAGATCCAGAGCCCGACCTTCGTCCTGGTGCGCGAGCACGAGGGGCCGGGTGGCCGGCTGATCCACGCGGACCTCTATCGCCTGGACCCGGCCGAGGCGGAGGCGGTGGGGATCGAGGAGCTCCTCGCCGGCCCGGGCGTCAAGGTGGTGGAGTGGGCCGAGCGCCTGGCCTTCGCCCCCGCCGGCGCCCGGCGGGTGGCGATCGAGCGGGAGGGCCCCGAGGGCGGGCGCCGGATCCGCGAGCTGGGATGAGGGAAGGCGGAGCCGCGGCTCGAGGTGCGGCAGGGCCTTCGCGGTAGGATGCACCGGTGCGACCACGGTCGCGACTCCCCTGGAACCTGCAACTGGCATCGATCCCCACAAAGGAGGGCGAGATGAAGATCAAGCGAGTCGGAGTGCTGGGCTGTGGCCTCATGGGCTCGGGCATCGCCGAGGTCGCGGCGCGGTCCGGCTGTCCCACCGTGGTGCGCGAGGTCACGGAGGACCTGCTCGAGAAAGGCCTGGCCCGGATCGACAAGTCCCTCGGCCGGGCGGTGGAGAAGGGCAAGCTCGAGGCCGCCGCGCGCGACGAGGTGCGGGGGCGCATCTCGGGCACCGTCGACCTCGACGCCCTCTCCGAGTGCGACCTGGTGATCGAGGCGATCGTCGAGAACCTGGAGGAGAAGCGCAAGACCTTCGGCAACCTCGACCGGGTGGCCCACGACCAGGCGATCTTCGCGTCGAACACCTCGTCGCTCACCATCACCCAGCTCGCCATGTCGACTTCGCGGCCCGAGCGCTTTCTCGGCCTGCACTTCTTCAACCCCGTGCCGGTGATGAAGCTGGTCGAGGTGGTGCGCACCCTGCTCTCCGCCGACGACGCGGTCGCGAGCGCCATGGAGTGGGTGCGGAGCCTGGGCAAGGAGCCCATCGCCTGCCGCGACAACTCCGGCTTCATCGTCAACCGCCTGCTGGTGCCCTATCTGCTCGACGCGATCCGCGCCTACGAGGAGGGCGTGGGCTCGCTCGAGGACATCGACAAGGGGATGCAGCTCGGCTGCGGCTACCCCATGGGCCCGTTCACGCTCCTCGACTTCGTCGGCCTCGACACCACCTACTACATCGCCAACATCATGTTCGAAGAGTACCGGGAGAAGCGCTTCGCGCCGCCTCCGCTCCTCAAGCAGATGGTGCTCGCCGGCCGCCACGGCCGCAAGGCGGGCCGCGGCTTCTACGACTACTCGACGAAGAAGTGACCCGGCGAGGGCGGGGGCGGGATCGAAGGGTGAGAGGGGCGATCGACTCCCTCTTGCTAGAATAGGTGCGAGGCCAAGCCTCCGCCCATGTCCCGCCATCCACCCACCCCGTTTCCGGCCCCCTTTCGATGACCCAGGTCACCCTGCCCGCGGAGGGCATCGAGGTCCTCTTCGGCGTCCACGACGAGAACCTCCGGCGCATGGAGCGGGCGTTCGGGGTGGAGCTCACCGCCCGGGGCAACGAGCTGAAGATCTCGGGCACCCCCGAGGGCGAGCGCGCCGTCGAGCGCCTGATGAGCCAGCTCGGCGTCCTGACGACGGAGGGGTTCCGCCTGTCGCCGAGCGACGTCCGCACCGCGGTGCGGGTGATCCAGGACGACTCCGAGGCCTCGCTGATCGACTTCTTTCAGCCCGCCGGGATGCTCGCCGCGGTCAACCGGCTGATCACCCCCAGGACCCTGCGCCAGCAGAGCTACCTCAAGGCGATGGACGACTTCGACATCGTCATCTCGATCGGCCCCGCGGGCACGGGCAAGACCTACCTGGCGGTGGCCATGGCGGCCGCCTTCCTGCTCGAGAAGAAGGTGCGGCGGATCGTCCTGGCCCGCCCGGCGGTGGAAGCGGGCGAGAAGCTCGGCTTCCTGCCCGGCGACCTGGTGGAGAAGGTCAACCCCTACCTCAGGCCCCTCTACGATGCGCTCTACGACATCATCGGGTACGAGAAGGTGGGGCGCATGCTCGAACGTGGGATCATCGAGGTGGCGCCCATCGCCTTCATGCGGGGGCGGACGCTCAACGACAGCTTCATCATCCTCGACGAGGCCCAGAACACGACCACCGAGCAGATGAAGATGTTCCTCACCCGCATCGGCTTCGGCTCGAAGGCGGTGATCGACGGCGACGTGACCCAGGTCGACCTGCCCCAGGGCCGCCGCTCTGGGCTGCGGGTCGCCGAGACGGTGCTCGGGCGGATCGAGGGGATCCGCTTCTTCCGCTTCGACGAGCGCGACGTGGTGCGGCACAGCCTGGTGCAGCAGATCATCTCGGCCTACGATCGCTTCGAGCGCGAGGACCGGGAGCGCGACGCCGAGCCGGCGCCGCGCCCGGCGGAGCCGGCCGAGGTCGGGAGCGGTTGATCCCGAGACCCGATGGGGGCGCCCGTTTCGGCCTCGCGACGGACGACGATCGATGGTGAAGACTCCCTCCAAGAAGACCCCGAAGGCGGCGCCGGGAGCGGCGCGCCCGGGTTCGGCCGGCCGCGGCCGGCGCCGAGGCTGGACGCGCCTCAACCGACGGCTCGGCTCGGCGTGGCGACGGGTTCTCGAGCTGCCGGTCCTGTGGCTCGCCCTCCTCCTCACCGTCGGCGCCTGGGGCCTCACCCCCGGCGGCCTGCTGCCGGTGCCCGAGGCCCGCCAGGGAGAGGTGGCGACGCGCGACTACGTGGCCCCGTCCGACCTCCTGATCCCCGACCAGGAGACGACGACCGAGAAGCAGACCCGGGCCCGCGAGGAGGTGCCGCCGGTCTACGACTTCGACTCGGGGGCCGCGGCGGCGGTGCAGAGCCAGGCAGCCAAGCTCTTCGGTGCCGGCCGCCAGCTCCTCCAGGAGGCCTCCGAGGCCGCCAAGGGGCGGCCCAAGCCGCAGAGCCCCGCCAAGGGCCGCGCCCGCCGGCGGGGCGGCGAGGCGGCCGCCGGCGGCGAGGACCTGGTCGCCGAGATGCTCCCCCGCCTCGAGCGGGCCTCGGGGCTCAAGCTCACCCGCGACGAGGTCGCCGCCCTCGCCGAGCAAGGATTTTCCCAGGACCTCGAGGAGCGGCTGAGCGTGCTCGTCGGGCGGGTTCTGCGCCAGGGCGTCGTCGAGGGCAAGGCGCGCCTGCTCGAGAACCGCGTGCGGGGCATCACCCTGCGGGTCCTCCCGGCGGGCACCGAGCGCCAGCGCTACGACCTCTACAACTACCTGGAGTTCCCGGGCGAGGTGAAGGAGTTCCTCGAGGGCGAGGTCGAGGGTTGGCGCAACCTGTCCTCGGCGCAGCGCAAGGCGTTGAGCGACCTGCTGATGGCCAACCTGCCGGCGAACCTCTCGCCCAACCGCAGCGCGACCCTGGAGCGCCAGGAGGCCGCCGCCGCCGCCGTGGCGCCGGTCTTCAAACAGATCCGCAAGGGCCAGGTGATCGTGCGCCAGGGCGACCAGGTCGGCCCCGCCGAGGCGCGGATGATCGCCGAGATCACCGGCCGCGACCGCCTGAGCGGACGCCTCCTGCCGCTGGCGGGGACCATCGCGCTCCTCGCGCTGACCGCCCTCGCCCTCTGGTTCGGCCTGCGCGGCGAGCGGGTCGCCGACCACAGCCGGCGCCGCCTCTACTGCGAGGTCGTCCTGGTCCTCCTGGTGAGCATCCTGGGGGCCAAGTTCAGCTTCCTGGTCGCGAACGCGCTCGCCAACTCCTTCGACGCGGCGCCGTTCAACTCCTTCCAGGGCTACGCCTACGGGGTACCCTTCGCCGGCCTGGCCCTGGCCGGGGCGCTCCTGTTCGGCCGCTCGGTCGCGAGCCTCGCGGCCCTCTTCTTCGCCCTGCTGGTCTCCAGGCTGGCCGGTCCGGAGGCCCTCTGGGTGACCCTCTACGCCGCTGCCGGCTCGCTGGGGGCGGTCTTCGGGGTCGACGCCTTCCAGATCAAGCAGCGCCTCATGCTCACTCGCGTCGGGCTGATGGTGGGCGCCCTGAACGTGGTGACCGTCCTGGCGCTCACCGCCCTGGCCGGCGGGGCGGGCGTCGATCCGCTGCAGCTCTCCTTCGACCTGGTCTGCGCCCTCGCCGGCGGCCTGCTGGCGGCGGCCGTGGCGAGCTTCTCGGTGCCGATCCTCGAGTCGCTGCTGGGCGTCACCACCGACATCAAGCTGGTGGAGCTGGCCAACGCCAACCTGCCGCTGCTCCGGCGCCTGGCCTTCGAGGCCCCGGGCACCTTCCAGCACTCCCTGATGGTCGCGAACCTGGCGAAGGAGGGGTGCGAGGTGATCGGCGCCGACCCGGTGCTCGCCTACGCCGGCGGTCTCTACCACGACGTGGGGAAGATCTTCCGGCCCGAGTACTTCGTGGAGAACCAACGGCCGGGCCACAACCTCCACGACAAGCTGGTGCCCTCGATGAGCGCCCTCATCATCATCAGCCACGTCAAGGACGGCCTGGCGCTCGCCGAGGAGTACCACCTGCCGCCGCCGGTGCGCGACGCCATCGCCCAGCACCACGGCACCCGGCTCATCTCCTTCTTCTTCAATCGCGCCCAGGAGCGGGCTCGGCGGCGCTCCGAGTCCGGCGACGTGACCGAGGAGAAGTACCGCTACCCCGGCCCCAAGCCGCAGAACGGGGTCATGGGCGTGCTGATGCTCGCCGACGGCATCGAGGCCGCGAGCCGCACCCTGGTCGAGCCGACGCCGATCAAGATCCGGACCCTGGTAGGCAGGATCGTCGAGGACTGCCTTGCCGACGGCCAGCTCGACGAGAGCGACCTGACCCTGTCTGACATCAAGAAGGTCTCCCAGGCCTTCATCCGGGTTCTGACCACGATCTTCCACCAGCGCATCGACTACCCCGGCTTCGACTTCCGCGGCGAGGGGCGGGAGGACCCCCGAGACCGGACCGCCGAGATCGTGGTGCGGGCGTCGTGATGGCCGAGGCGGCGCGCGGCGGCGGCCGCGAGATCGTGGTGCAGAACCCCGGCGGCTATCGGGAGGGCCGGGGCGGCGAGCTCGCACGCTGGCTCGAGGCGCTGCTCGCCGAGCTCGCGCCGGAGCATGCCAGCTTCGGCGTGCGCCTGACCAGCGACCGGGAGATGCGCCGGCTCAACCGGACCTACCGGGGCAAGGACGCCCCCACCGACGTCCTTTCCTTCCCGGGGCAGGACACCGCCGAGGGGCGCCACCTGGGCGACGTGGTGATCGCCGTGCCGGTGGCCCGCCGGCAGGCCGCGGCGGCGGGCCACTCGAGCGAGCGCGAGATACGGATCCTCCTCCTCCACGGCGTGTTGCACTGCCTGGGCCACGACCACGAGACCGACGACGGGACGATGGAGCGACTGGAACGACGGCTCCGCCGGCGCTGGGTGCCGGCCGAAGAGGGCGGCCCACCGAGCCGGGCTGCCGGAGGACGCGAGGCGGAGCGCCGGGATGCCGGCGGCTGACGCGGTCGCCGGCGAGCTGGGCCGGACCGGCGCGTGGGGGCTGGTGTGGCTCGGCCTGCTCCTCGCCGCCGCCACCGTCCTGTTGTCGAGCCTGTCGGCGCTGGTCGAGCGCTCGGGGCCGATCCGCCTGCGCCACTGGGCCGAGGAGGCCGAGGGACGGCTGCGGGCGCTCTACGAGCGGCCGGTGCGGTTCGAGGCCTTCCGCCTGCTGCTCGCGATCCTGGCGAAGCTCGCCCCGGTCGGCCTGCTCTGGACGGTCGCGGCCTGGCTGGTGGGGGCCGAGCTCGCCGGGCCCCTGGCGGCGGTGGCCTGGGGCGCCCTCGCCACACTGCCGGTGGCGGTCGCCTCCGAGCTCCTGAACCGGGTGCTCGTCGGCTGGGACCCGGAGGCCGCCCTCGAGCGCCTGACGCCGGTCTACCGGGCAGTCCTGGCCGCCCTCTCGCCCCTGGTCGCCGCTTCGGTGGCCGTCTTCCCGGCACGCGGCGTCCAGCGGCGCTCGGAAGAGGAGGAGGACGAGGCCTCGGAGGACGAGATCGAGGCCTTCATCGACGTGGGCACCCGCGAGGGGATCCTCGAGCCCGGCGAGGGCGAGATGCTCTGGGGCATCGTGGACTTCGGCGACACGCCGGTGCGGAGCGTCATGACCCCGCGGATCCAGGTCCAGGGCGCGCCCGTGGACTCGACGCTCGACGACCTGGCGGCGCTGTTCGTCGAGTCGGGTCACTCGCGCCTCCCCCTCTACGACGGGTCGATCGACCACATCGTGGGCATCCTCCACATCCGCGACCTCCTGCGCGGCATGCGGGCGGCCGAGCGCCCGGCCCCGCGGAGCCTCGCCAACCCGCCGTTTTTCGTACCCGAGACCAAGCCGCTGGGCCAGCTCTTGAAGGAGCTCCAGGCCCGCTTCCAGCAGATGGCGGTGGTGGTGGACGAGTACGGCGGCACGGCGGGGATCGTCACGGTGGAGGATCTGGTGGAGGAGATCGTCGGCGAGCTGGTCGACGAGCACGAGGAGTCCCACCCGGGCAACCGCCTGCTGCCGGACGGCGGCTGGCTGCTCGAGGGAGCGACCGACGTGGAGGTGCTGAAGGAGCTCTTCGGGGTCGACCTGGGGGAGGTGCCGGACGAGACGGTGGGCGGCCGGGTGTTCAGCCTGCTCGGCGACGTGCCGGAGGTCGGCGAGACGGTCGAGGAGCACGGCCTGCGCTACACGGTGGAGGAGGTCGAGGAGCGGCGGGCGGCCCTGGTGCGGGTGGAGCCGGCGGGTCCGGCCGGCTCCGAGGCGAGCGGTCCGCACGCGGCCGGGGAGGGCGGGTGAGCGGCCCGCCGGAGACGGCGCCCGCGCCGCGCTCGGGAACGGTGGCCCTCGTGGGGCGGCCGAACGCCGGCAAGTCGACGCTCCTGAACCGGCTCCTGGGAGAGAAGGTGGCGATCGTCTCCGACAAGCCCCAGACCACCCGCCAACGCCTGGTGGGGATCCTCAACGGCGAGCGGGGGCAGGCCGTCTTCTACGACACCCCCGGCGTCCACCGACCGCTTCACCGGATGAACAAGCAGATGGTCCGCCACGCCCAGGAGGCGCTGGACGAGGCGGACGTGGTCTGCCTGCTGGTCGACGCCTCGCAGCCCCCGGGCAAGGGGGACGCCTACGTGCGCGAGCTGGTGGCACGCGCCCGGGGGCCGAAGATCGCCCTGCTGAACAAGATCGACCTGGTGGCGAAGCCGAAGCTCCTGCCGCGGATCGCCGCGTACGCCGAGGGCGGTGGGTTCGAGGAGATCATCCCCATCTCGGCGCTCTCGGGCGACGGGGTCGAGCGGCTGCTCGCAGTGCTCTGGGACCTCCTGCCCGAGGGGCCGCCGCGCTACGATCCGGAGCTCGTGACGATTCACCCCGAGCGGTTTCTCGCGGCGGAGCGGATCCGGGAGAAGGTGCTCGAGGCGACGCGCGAGGAGCTGCCGTTCGCGAGCGCCGTGGTGGTGGAGCGGTGGGAGGAGGAGCCGGAGCGGGACCTGACCCGGATCTTCGCCTCGATCCTGGTGGAGCGACCGGGGCAGAAGAAGATCGTCGTCGGCCGGCAGGGGGCGATGATCCGGCGGATCGGGACGGCGGCGCGCCTGGACCTCGAGGAGTTCCTGGAGACGCGGGTGTACCTGGACCTCCACGTGCGGTGCGAGCCGGGGTGGCGGGAGGACCGGAGGCGGCTGGCGGAGCTGGAGAGCGGGGTCTACTGGGCGGGGGAGTGAGCGGGCGGGGGCGCCGTCGAGCGGTGGGCGAGGAGGGCGCGCCGGGGCTGGAGAGGTCTCGGGCCGGGCCGCGGGCGGGGGGTTCCGCCCGGTCGTCGGCTGCCCAAGGCGCCCCGCTCCGCTCGCCATCACCCCCGCCCGGTCGAAGGGGGATGAGGGGGGATCGAAGGCATCGAACCCATGAAGCGGCCGACCTCCGCGTCGGCCGTGGGGAAGAGTCCGACCCCGTCGGCCCGGGTTCACCACGCCTCGGAGGCCGCCACCGGGGAGTCCGACCCCGTCACCAGAGTCTTCTGAAGCAGAACCACTGGTGCGGGCGCTGCCGGATCGCCCACTCGACCTCCTTCGCAACGGCTCGGGCGGTGGTCTGGAAGTCCCGCTCGCGGTCCTCCGTCACCGCCGGGTCGATGGGGGGGCGGATCGCCATCCGGTAGCGGCGGCGGCCGGTGCGGAAGCAGAAGACGGGGAGCAGCGGCACGCCGGCGGCTCGGGCGAGCGCGGCCGGGCCGGCGGGCAGGACGAAGGGGCGGCCGAAGAGCTCCGCCGCGACCGCCCTGCCGGTGGACGACGGCCGGTCTCCCTGGAGCCCCACCAGCTCGCCGCGCCGGAGGGCCGAGAGCAGGACCGCCCCGAGAGCCGGGTTGTCGCGGGCGAAGTGGAGCGTGAAGTGGCCCTGGATGGAGCGCGCGTAGACCTCCTCCACGAAGGCCTGTGCCTCCGGGTCCATCTCCTGCTCGCGGACCACGTGCACCGGCCGCGGCTCGACCACCGAGGGCAGGAACGAGCCGATGTCCCAGGCCCCCACGTGGGCGGTCACCAGGACCAGCCCGCGGCCCGGCTCGGCGGCCATCCGGTCCCAGTGCTCCCGCCCCTCGACCTCGACCGCGAACCGCCGCGCGGTCCCCAGCCGCTCGTAGCGCTCCGAGTTGCACCACGCCTGGTTCCACATGGTCCGCCAGATCCGGCGCTCCCGCCTCCACCCACCCACCGGTCCGAGCACCGCTTCGAGGTTCGCGGCGATCGCCCGCCGGATGCCGCGGAGGACGACGAAGAAGAACGAGGTGAAGAGGAGGATCAGCGGGCCCACGGTCCAGCTCGGGAGGGCCGAGACCCCCCACGAGTGGATCCGATACCAGAAGACGCCGGTGACGTGGAACCGGCCGAGGATGCGCCGGGAGCGCCCGACCACCGGGGCGTGGGGCGGTGCCACCGCCCGCCGGGCCTCGCCGGCGGCGCAGGCCTTGGGCGGGGCATCGCGCGGCAGGACGCTCACCGGCCGGCCTCCCCGGCGCGCTCGAGCACCAGCCACGCGGCGCCGCCCCCGGCGCTCAGGCTCGACACCAGGACCCGGCGGACCGGCCGGAGGAAGGGTCCTCCCGGGTGCGGCGCGACGCCGACCGCCGGGTCCGGCCGCCCGAAGCCCGGGGCGGGACCGAAGGCGGCCCCCTCCAGGGCAACGACGGCGGCCGCCAGGTGGCCGCCGGCCAGCTCCCCGGTGACCCCCTTGGGCGCCACCACCGGAGGCAGGTCCCGTCCCCCCCAGGCGGCCCGCAGCACCTCGCCCTCGAGGCGGTCGCCGGACCGGGAGCCGCAGGCGCCGGCCACCACCAGGTCGACGTCCCCGGGCCCGAGGCCGCTCCGCGCGAGGGCCCGGGCGAGGCCGGCGGCCAGCTCCCGGGCCCCGCCGCCCCAGCCGTAGGGCGGCGCCGAGGAGTCGAAGGCGTTGCCGCCGCCGGCCAGCCGGGCCAGGGGCCGGGCGCCGCGCGCCGCCGCGGCCTCGTCCGCCTCGATCACCAGGACCGTCGCGCCCTCGCCGGAGACGAAGCCCGCCCGGCCGCGGTCGAAGGGGCGGGCGCGGGGCGGCTCCTCCGGCCGCCGGCTCCGGGCCAGGGCGCGGTAGCGGTCGAGGAGGGCCTGGAGCAGCGGGGTCACCTCCTCGACCGCGCCGGCCAGGGCGATCTCGCTCCGGCCCGACGCCACCTCGGCGGCGGCCAGGCGGACCGCCGAGAGCCCTCCGGTCTCCCGCTCGGTGACCGTCAGGTTGGCGCCGCGGGCGCCGGTCAGGCGAGCGACCTGGGCGGCCGGCGCGTTGGCCACCGACTCGGCGAAGAGGGCGGGCGACGCCTGGTCCGCCCCGGCGAGGAGGATCTGTCCCAGGAGCTCCTCGGTCACCGACGACGGGCCGTAGGAGGTGGCGAGGACGACGGCGGTCGACTCCATGGCCGCCGGGGCGACCGAGGCGAGGCCGGCGTCGGCGAGGGCCATGCGGGCGGCGGCGACGGCGAAGCGGGAGGGAGGGCTCATCCTACGGGCCGCGGCGGCCGGCAGCCATGGCGCGAGGCAGGCCGGGTCGACGCGCGCCGCCCAGGCGACCCGCGGGTCCAGGCGGAGGCCCCGGCGCTCGGCCAGGGGACCGGGGTCGCCGAGCGGAGCGAGGGGGGCCTCGCCGGCGGCGAGGAGCCGGAGAAGGCCCGGCCGGCCCGCCCCCCAGCCGCCCACCGTGCCGAGGCCGCTGATCACGACCGGCCGGCTCACCGGGCGTCTCCCGACGGGGCGGCGAGGACGGCGGCGGCGTTGGCGCCGCCGAACCCGAAGCTGGTCGAGAGGGCGATCCAGGGCCCGCCGCCGCGGGGCAGGGGGGCCGGCCTCCCGATCACGAGGTGGACGGGGGTCTCGGGGTCGAGCTCGCCGTCCGGCGGGGTCGGATGGACCTCTCCGGCCGCCAGGCAAAGCACCGTCGCCACCGCCTCGATGGCGCCCGAGGAGCCCAGCAGGTGCCCGACCGAGGCCTTGGTGGCGGTGACCGGGATGCGGCGCGCACGCGCGCCGAACACACGCGCGAGGCCGCGCCACTCGGAGGCGTCGTTGAGCGGCGTGCCGGTGCCGTGGGCGTTGACGAAGGTGACCTCCGCGGCCGCGACGCCGGCGTCGGCGAGGGCCCGCTCCATGGCCAGGGCGGCGCCCAGGCCCGCCGGGTGGGGCGCCGTCATGTGGTGGGCGTCGCACGAGTTGCCCACCCCCCGGAGCTCGGCGAGCGCCGCCGCCCCGCGCCGGGCGGCGTGCTCGGCGGTCTCGAGGACCAGCAGGCCCGCGCCCTCGCCGAGCGACATGCCGGAGCGCGCGCGTCGAAACGGCCGGCACGGCGCCTCGTCGACCACCCGCAAGGAGTTGAAGCCGGCGTAGGTCAGGCGGCAAAGAGAGTCGGCACCGCCCGCGAGCGCCAGCTCCACCTCGCCGGCCCGCAGCGCGTCGAGGGCGGCGCCGAGGGCCTGAGTGCCCGAAGCGCATGCCGAGGAGACGGTGTGGACGGGGCCCGAGAGGCCGAGCCTGCGGGCCACCGCCGCCGCCGGGTTGTCGATCGGCTGGGCGGCGAGGAGGTCGAGCTCGCGGCCCTCCGGCGGGCGGCCGGCGGCGA
Organism: uncultured Acidobacteriota bacterium; assembly: GCA_963741925.1. Lineage (GTDB taxonomy): Bacteria > Acidobacteriota > Thermoanaerobaculia > Multivoradales > DATKCC01 > CAVUBL01. The sequence continues at coordinate 2,752,819 of CAVUJU010000005.1, read as the reverse complement.
TCCGGAAGACCTCCTCGCTCTCGTACATCCCGGCGGTGCTGCCGCCGAAGAAGACGCCGGTCGCCGCGGGTGACGGGCGCTGGGTCGCGCCGGGAGCGAAGGCCTGGCGGAGCGCCTCGATCGCCGCGGCGACGGCGAAGCGGTCGGCCAGCGACAGGACCTCCCGGGCGCTCAGGTCCCGCTCGAGAGCCTCGGCCAGCGGCGGGGGAGGCGGCGGGACCTGGCCCGCCACCCGCGTCCGGAGCCCGTCGACGGGGAAGCGGGAAAGCCGGGAGATGGCGGTCTCGCCGGAGGCGAGGCCGCGCCAGAGCTCCTCCCGTCCCCAGCCCCAGGCGCTCACGGCGCCCAGACCGGTGACCACGATGCGGGGATCGGACGTCGTCACGGCGGTCGGGGGAGGGATCAGGAGCGCGGGGCCCCGGCCGGCTCCTCCGGATCGCCCTGCGCCGCGGCGCCCAGCCGGCTCTCGGCCTCGCGGCCGTGGCAGCGGGGGGTGATCTCGACGAAGCGCTGGAGCTCGACGAAAGCGAAGAACAGGAGGAGCCGCAGGCGGTCGAGGAGCGACGGCCGGGAGCGTCCCGCGAGGGCGCCGACCAGCGCCCGCGCCAGGCCGAAGCGCTCGGTGGGCGACAGGAGCAGGTCGCGGAACTCCGGCCGGTAGTAGCGGACCACGAACTTGCGGAAGAAGCGGTACCGGCGCCTCTGCTCCCGGTCGTAGCCGGCGAGGAGCCGCCGCGCCCCGCGCCCCGGGGCGCCTGCCGCCGCCGCGCCGGCGGCGAGGGCCCGGTCGACCACGTCGGCCGCCTCGATCCCCGAGGCGAGTGCCAGGAGCACGCCGGTCGAAAAGATCGGGTCGAGGAACGATCCGGCGTCGCCGGCGAGGAGCCAGCGCTCGCCGGCGTAGGCCCGGGTGGCGTAGGAGTAGTCGCCGTCGATCCGCACCGGCGAGACCCTCCGGGCGCCGTCGAGGAGCGGCGGCAGGGCGGGCACGGTCTCGAGGAGGAGGTCGAGGCAGCGGTCGGGATCGCCCGTGGGCAGGGTGGCGTGGCGCGCCTTCGAGATCACCACGCCGACGCTCGTGAGCCCCCTGCCGAGGGGGATCAGCCAGGCCCAGCCGCCGGCGTCGATGGAGACCAGGCGGGCGTCGCCGGCGCGGTCCGGCGGCGGCGGCACGACGCCCTCGTACCAGGCGTGGAGCCCGACCTGGCGTAGCGGAAGGTCCGCCCGGCGCAGGTCGAGGCGCTTGGCCAGGAAGCCGTCGCGCCCCGAGGCGTCGACCAGGAAGCGGCCCCGGACCCGGGCCTCGCCCGCGCGGTCCTCGACGGTGACGGTCGTCTCGCTCGAGGCGAGCTCCACGGCCTTGGCCCGGCACTCGTGGCGCACCTCGGCGCCGCTCGCCGCGGCGTGGTCGAGGAGGATCTGGTCGAAGCGGTCCCTGGGCACCTCGAAGGTCTCCGGTCGCTCCAGGCCCGGGGCGTCGCCGAAGAAGGCGTAGCGCTCGTGCTCGCCGTCGGGCGCCATGAGGATCGCGCCGCGCTTGACGGGGAACCCTTCGGCGGCGATCCGGTCGAGCACCCCGAGCTCGGCCAGGAAACGGTTGGTCTCGGGGATCAGGGACTCGCCGACGTGGAAGCGGGGAAAGCGCTGGCGCTCGACGACCAGCACGCTCCGACCCCGGCGCGCCAGGCGGGCGGCCGCCGCCGCGCCGGCCGGCCCGCCGCCGACGACGATGGCGTCATAGAGAGGTGGCGCGGAACTGGAGAGCTCGGGGCTCGTCATCTCGTCGCTGGGGTGTGCTCGGGAGAGGCGTCGCTCCGGGAAGTGCGGGCGGCTCGCTCCCACCCTTGCCGGACCCGGCTGCCTGTCGGCTATACTCGCCCCGGCCTCGATCCCGTTAAGACGCCGAAGTATACAGGACCGCGAAGCCGGTCCGTGGGACGACGCATGGTCCAAGACCCGATTCTCGCCGCCTTCGACCTCCAGCTCCGCCGCCGCCCGGAGGCGCCCCTCGTGGCGTCGCCGACCACGTCGGCGTCGGTGGCCGACGTCGACGCCCTGGCGCGGGCCGCGGCGGCCTCTCCGGCCCGGCGCGGCCTCGCCCCCGGGACCCTTGTCGGGATCGCCGCGCCCGACGGCGTGGCCTTTCTCGCCTCCTACCTCGCCGTGCGCCGGCTGGGGCTGGTGCCGGTCCTCCTGGAGGGCAAGGCGCCGCCCGCCGAGCGCGAGCGGATCGCCGAGAGCCTGGGCTGCGGCTGGATCTTCTCCTGCCGGCGGGCGTGGCCGAGCGGCCCGGGAGACTGGCGCCTGTCCCGGTCGCGCTCGACCCGGGACGCCGCGGGAGACCGGGTGCTCTCGCCGGAGGTGGGGGCGGTCAAGCTCTCCTCCGGCTCGACCGGGCGGCCGCGGGGCATCGTCACGCCGGCGACGGCGCTCGCCGCCGACGAGGCCGCCCTCGCCCGGAGCATGGGGCTGGCCGACGACGAGCGGATCCTGGCCGCCATTCCCATGTCCCACTCCTACGGCCTGTCGAGCGTGGCGCTCCCGGCCCTGGTGCGTGGCTCGCTGCTGGTCGTGTCGCGCCAGGGCGGCGGACCGATCGGACCGCTGCGCGCGGCCCACGTCCTCGAAGCGACCTACTTTCCCACCGTGCCCGCCTTCCTGCGCGCCCTGGTGAGCCCCGAGCGGCCGCCCCGGCTGCCGGAGAGCCTGCGCCTGACGGTGACCGCCGGCGCGCCGCTCCTGCCCGCGACGGCGTGCCGCTTCCGCGCCGTCTACGGGCGGCCGGTCCACGTCTTCTACGGCGCGAGCGAGACCGGCGGGATCTGTTTCGACCGCGAGGGCGGGGCGGGGGAGCGGGGGGCGGTGGGCGAGCCGATCGAAGGCGTGCGGGTGGGCCTCGAGGCGGTGGAGACGGGCGACGGGACGGCGACGGCCGGGGTGGTCACCGTCGAGTCGGCGGCGGTGGCGGAGAGCTACCTGCCGGCCGGCGACGAGCGCCTCTCCGGCGGCCGGTTCCGGACCGGGGACCTGGGCTGCTGGCACGCCGGGGAGCTGGTCTTGGTGGGCCGGACCGACGACCTCATCAACGTCCGGGGCAAGAAGGTGAACCCGCGCGAGGTGGAGGAGATCCTCGCCCGCCTGCCCGGCGTCCGGGACGTGGCGGCCGTGGGCACGCTCGACGGCGGCCGCGGCGAGACGATGCTGCGGGTGGTCGTGGCCTGCGACCGCGACGCCCTGAGCTCCGAGGCGGTGATCGGCTGGTGCCGGAACCATCTCGCCGAGCACAAGGTGCCGCGCAGCGTGGCCCTGGTCGAGCGCATCCCCCGCACCTCCCGCGGCAAGATCGACCGCGAGGCGCTCCTCGCCTCGAGCCGTCCCGTCCCCGACGATGCCCTGCGCTTCCGCGCCGGTTAGCCCCGACCGCCGTCGCCGCTGGCGGCCCTCGCCGCTGATCGCGGTCTCCCTCGCCCTCCACGGCGCCGCGCTGGCGCTGGCCGTCGCCTCGCCCCGGCGGCGTCGGGCCGTGGCGGGCCTGCTGGTGGCCGACCACCTGGTGCTGGCGGCGAGCGGCCTGTGGCCTCGGAGCCGTCTGCTGGGGCCGAACCGCCTCCGCCTCGAGGCCGCGGCCGGACGCCGCGGCGAGGTGGGCCTGACCTTCGACGACGGCCCCGACCCCGAGGTCACCCCCCGGGTGCTCGACCTCCTCGAGCGCCACGGCGCCCGGGCGAGCTTCTTCTGCGTCGGGGAGCGGGTGGCGCGCTGGCCCGCTCTCGCCGGCGAGATCGTCCGCCGCGGCCACCGGGTCGAGAACCACACCTACGCCCACCTCAAGCGCTTCTCGATGCTCCCGCCCCGGGCCATGGGCCGCGAGATCGACCGGGCGCAGGAGGCGATCGGCGAGGCGACCGGCCGCGCTCCGCGCCTCTTCCGGCCGCCGGCCGGCCTGCGCAACCCCTGGCTCGAGCCGCTTCTCGCCGCCCGCGGGCTCGAGCTGGTCACCTGGACCCGCCGGGCCTACGACACGGTGCACCCGCGGCCGGGGCGAGTGGCCGCGCGGCTCCTCGCGGGCCTCGAGGCGGGCGACATCCTCCTGCTCCACGACGGCCAAAGCGCCCGCGACCCCGCCGGCCGGCCGGTGATCCTGGAAGCCCTGCCCCGGGTCCTCGAGCGCCTCGCCGCCGCGGGGCTGCGGGCCGTGCCTGTCGCCGACGGCTGACCGGCCCCCGCGTGTAGGATCGAGACGTAGCGACCTGGGACGAAATCGTGACGACTGGCCAACGACGCAGGGTACGAGCAGGTGGGCCGGAGGCGTCCCCTTCCCCCCGCGAGGGCGGGAGAGGGACCGCGGGTGAGGGGGGAGATCGAGCCAGGCTCGCCCTGGTCACCGGCGGCTCGGGAGGGATCGGCGGGGCCTGCGCCCGCGCCCTCGCCGGGCGCGGGTTCCGCGTCGCAGTCACCTACCTCGGCCGGCGCGAGGAGGCCGAGGCCGTCGCCGCCGAGACCGGCGGCCGCGCCTATCCCCTCGACCTCAGGAGCCGGGAGCGGATCGTGGCGCTCGCCCGCGACGTCGAGCGCGACCTGGGCACGGTCCAGGTCCTGGTGCACTGCGCCGGCCGGATCCGGGACGCCCTCCTGCCGTTCCTCGGCGAGGCCGACTGGGACGAGATCCAGGAGGTGAACCTCAAGGGCCCGTACCTCCTGACCAAGGCCCTGATCAAGGGGATGCTCGCCGCGCGCTGGGGGCGGGTGATCACCGTGGCGAGCGCCAGCGGGCTGATCGGCCAGGTGGGGCAGAGCCACTACAGCGCCGCGAAAGGCGGCTTGATCGCGTTCACCAAGGCGCTCGCCCGGGAGACGGCGCGCTACGAGGTGACGGCCAACGCCGTCGCCCCGGGGTTCATCGACACCGAGATCCTGAACGTGGTGCCGGAAGCGGCGCTGCGTCGGTACCTCGAGGCGGTGCCGCTCAAGCGCATGGGGCGGCCCGAGGAGGTGGCGGCCCTGGTGGCCTTCCTGGCTTCCGACGAGGCCGGCTACATCACCGGCCAGACCCTGCGCGTCGACGGCGGTCTGACCATGGCGTGAGGGGCGCGCCGGCGCGCTCGGCGGAGGGTCCGCCCTGTGGTACCATCCCGCCGCCATGGCGCAGCCCCGTCCCGACGACGACCTCAAGGCGCGCATCAAACGCCTGATCGTCGACCGCCTCAAGCTCGAAATGGAGCCGTCCGAGCTCGGCGACGCCGATCCGCTCTTCGGCGGCGAAGGTCTCGGCCTCGACTCCATCGACGCGCTGGAGCTCGTCCTCGGCCTCGAACAGGAGTTCGGGGTCAAGATCGAGGACGAGGAGGTCGGAGCCGAGGCGCTCTCCTCGGTCGACACCTTGGCCGAGTTCGTACGCCGGAAGGCGGCCCCGAGCGAAGCCCGTGAGCCGGCCTGACCCGCCCGACCTGCCCCACGCCTTTCCCTTCCGGTTCATCTCGTCGCTGCGCTCCGGCCGGCCGGAGACGGCGCTGAGCGCGGGCGACGCCCTGCCCTGGCGAGGCCGGCCGGAGGGGCCGTTCCCGCTGTCGCTGGCGCTCGAGATGATGGCCCAGGCGGCCCTCGCGACCCTCGCCGGCGACCGCGGGGCGGGGGAGGAGGGCCGCACGGCCCATCTGGCGGGGGTGAACGGGGCCCGGCTTCTGGCTCCCCTCGAGGCGCCGATCGAGGCGGGGGACCGCCTGAGCGCCCGCGCCGAGCTCGCCGGCCGGTTCGGGGCCCTGGTCAAGGTGACGTGCGCCCTGGAGCGGGACGACGAGACGGTCGCCGAGGCGGAGCTCCTGCTCGCCCTGGCATGAGCGCTGCGGCGGAACCTCGGAAAGGAGCGGCGGACGCCGCAAGGAGGGCGGTTCGCCTCGCGGTTACAATGTCCGTCGGAGGCGTGGTGCGAAAGGGGGGACTCGAACCCCCACCCCGTTGCCGGGACAAGGTCCTGAACCTTGCGCGTCTACCAATTCCGCCACTTTCGCGACGCGGGCGAATTGTAAGGGAGCCATGAGGAACGTGTCAATCGCACGACCCGGTGAAGAGATCTATCTGCGCGACGAGCTCCACCGCCAGCTCGAGGCGGCCGGCCGCCGCGGCCTCGCGAGCGAAGAGCTCGGCCCGCCCGAGGGTCTCGAGGTCTCGCCCGAGGAGCTGCGCCGGGCCCTCGTCGAGCTCGAGGCCGAGGGCCGGGCGGTCGAGTGGGCGCAGCGCTGGTACGCCCTGCGCTTCACCGACCTGGTGGCCGGCGGCATCAAGCGCCTGGCAGGGGGCGACGCCCTCATTCTCACCGGCCGCGGGGGGGAGGCGGGCTACTTCGCGCCGCGCAAGCTCGCCAAGGGCTCGATGGACGGCGACTTCGTCCTGGTGCGGCCCCACAAGCCGGCCGCCGGCGGCGGCCGGCGGCCCAGGACCGGCGACCGCCTGCCCGAGGCGACGGTGGTCAAGGTGGTGCGGCGGCGCTACCAGACGGTGGTGGGGACCGTCGAGGTGGACGACGACCGCCGCCGCTGGCTGCTGCCCTTCGACGCCAAGGCCGACTTCGATCTCGAAGTGGTGGAGGGTGACGAGGTTCCGGAAGGGGTCTTCGTGGTGGTCGAGGTCGACCCGCCGCGCCCCGGGGGCGGCCACCCGCGGGGCCGGATCGTCGACGTGCTGGGCGACCCGGCGGTGCCCGGCGTCGACGTCGACGTGGTGCTCCGGCACTACGGGATCCCCGACGCCTTCCCGGAGCCGGTCGCCCGCGCCGCCGCGGCCCTCCCCGAGGACCCCGGGCCCGCCGACTGGGCCGGGCGCGAAGACCTCCGCTCCGCCCTCCTGGTGACGATCGACGGCGCCACCGCCCGCGACTTCGACGACGCGGTGTCGCTCGAGCGGGTGCGCGCCGGCGGCGCCGAGCGCTTCCGCCTGGGAGTCCACATCGCGGACGTCGCCCACTACGTCCCCGAGGGCTCGGTGCTCGATCTCGAGGCCTACCGCCGGGGGACCAGCGTCTACTACCCGGACCGGGCGGTGCCCATGCTCCCGGAGCGCCTGTCGAACGGCCTGTGCTCGCTGCGGCCGGAGGTGCCCCGCCTCGCCATGTCGGTCTTCCTCGACTTCGACCGCGAGGGGCAGGTCCAGGCGCGGCGCTTCGCCCAGACCGTCATCCGGAGCTCGCGGCGGATGACCTACGACGAGGTCCGCCGGCTGCTCGAGGAGCCGCGGGACGGGGACGAGGCGGCCTACGGACCGATCCTCCCCATGCTCCGGGAGATGGCCGAGCTCATGGGAGTCCTCCTCGCGGTGCGCACGCGGCGGGGCTCGATCGACTTCGACCTGCCCGAGGGCGACGTGATCCTCGACACCGACGGCCAGACCGTGGGCATCAAGCCGGGGGAGCGGCACGTCGCCCACCGGATCATCGAGGAGTTCATGATCGCGGCCAACGAGGCGGTCGCCTTCGAGCTGGCGAGCCACGAGGTGCCGGCCCTCTACCGCGTGCACGACGCGCCGAGCCGCTCCGACCTCGAAGAGCTCAAGGAGACCCTCCAGGCCGTCGGCGTGCGGCTCAAGGGGGATCTCGAGAACCTCCATCCGAGCGCCCTGCAGGAGGTCCTCTCGCGCGTCCAGGGCGCCCCGGAGGAGCCCTTCGTCTCGGCCCTCGTGCTGCGCACCATGCAGCGCGCGCTCTACGCTCCCGAGTGCCGGGGCCACTACGCCCTGGCGTCGCGCTACTACACCCACTTCACCTCGCCGATCCGGCGCTACCCCGACCTGGTCGTCCACCGTGGCCTGAAGGCCCTGCTCGGCGGCCGCGAGCGCGAGGGCGAGGAGGAGCGCCTGCTCGCCGAGCGCATGCCGGGCATCGGCGAGCACGCGAGCTTCACCGAACGCCGGGCCGAGCAGTCCGAGCGCGAGCTCTTGCAGTGGAAGAAGGTCCGCTTCCTGGCCCAGCGGGTGGGCGAGACGTTTCAGGGCCACATCACCGGCGTCCAGCCGTTCGGCCTCTTCGTCCAGCTCGACGGCCTCTACGTGGACGGGCTGGTGCCGATCCGCCTCCTCGAGGACGACTTCTACGTCTTCGAGCCGGCGGCCCATCGCCTGGTGGGGGCCGACAAGGGCCGGGTCTTCCAGCTCGCCGACCCGCTCGAGGTGCGCCTGGTCGGGGCCTCGATGCGCCACCGCGGGCTCGACCTGGTGCCCGCCCACCTCCATCCCGCGGGTGAGGCCGGGGTCCGCAGCGAGCGCGGCAAGGGCCGCGGCCGGGAGCGCGCGGCCGGGCGCGAGCGTGCGGGCGCGAGGGGCCGCAAGAGCGGCCGGAAGGGGTGATCCCGGTGCTACACTGCCCGGCGATGCGCCCCGCCCTCCGCGCCACCGTCACGCCCGCCCTGATCCTCCTGGTGGCGGGGCTCGCCGGCTGCGGGCCGTCCCACGAGAGCCGGGCGGTCGAGCGCCAGCAGATCCGATCGTTTCTCGGAGAGTACCTCCCCAAGCTCGCCGAGGCGTACCGGACCGGCGACACCGAGCCGCTCGCGCCGTACGCCGCGGCCAAGGAGCGGGGGGCGATCGAGAAGCGGGTCACCGAGCTCGCGAGGACCGGCGAGGTGCTGCGGCCGAAGCTCAAGAGCTTCGAGATCGAGGACGTGACGGTGTGGAGCGTGGTCAACGCCTACGTCACCACGGTCGAGGTCTGGGACATCCGCACCTACGCCGCCGGCAGCGACAACGTGGTGCGCCAGGCGCTCGACCAGCGCAACCGGGTCAAGTACCAGCTGCGGCGGGAGGACGGCCGCTGGCGCGTCTTCTGGCGCCAGCTCGAGAAGACCTACACCTGACCTCCGGCGGCGCCGAACCATGGCCCTGACCCCCACGGTGGCCATCGTCGGCCGCCCCAACGTCGGCAAGTCCACCCTCTTCAACCGTCTCGTCGGCCGCCGCCAGGCGATCGTCCACGACCGGCCCGGGGTGACCCGCGACCGGATCACGGGCCTCGCCGAGCTGGCCGGCGGTGGCCGCGTGCAGGTGATCGACACCGGCGGCCTGGTACCCGGCGACGACCCCCTGGGTCTCGGCGAGCAGGTCGACCTGGCCGTCGCCGAGAGCGACCTCCTGCTCCTCGTCGTCGACGGGCGCGACGGCCTGACCTCTGCCGACGAGGAGGTCTGGCACCACCTGCGGCCCACCGGCAAGCCGGTGATCGCGGTGGTCAACAAGGGCGACACCCACGAGGCGCGGGACCGCTTCACCGAGTTCTACCGGCTGGGGATCGACCGCCTGATCCTGGTCTCGGCCGAGCACGGCGGGGGAGTGGAGGACCTCCGCGAGGCCCTGGACCTGGCTCTGCCCGAGCTGCCGGAGGTGGCCGAGAGCGAGGCCCCGCCGGTGGCGATCGTCGGGCGGCCGAACGTGGGCAAGTCCTCGCTCCTCAACCGCATCGCCGGCGCCAGCCGGGCGCTGGTCTCGCCGGTGGCCGGGACGACCCGCGATCCGGTCGACACCCTGATCCGCCACGGCGAGCGGGAGTACCTGCTGATCGACACCGCCGGGATCCGCCGGCGCAGCCAGGTCTCCGAGGCGCCGGAGGAGCTCGCGGTCATGATGGCGCGGCGCCAGATCGAGCGCGCCCGGGTCGTGGTCCTGGTCCTCGACGCACCCCAGGGTGTGACCTCGGGCGACCTGGCGATCGCCGGCAGCGCCTGGGACCTGGGCCGCGCCGTGGTCGCGGCGGTCAACAAGTGGGACCTCCTGGACGAGGCGGGGCGCGAGCGCCTCGACCTCACCTGGCCGCGTCTCGACGAGCTCCTGGCAAGCCCTTTGCGAGTCAACGTGTCCGCCTTGTCGGGGCGGGGGGTGGACAAGCTCTTCCCGGCCATCGACCGGGCCCTGGAGGCCTACGGTGCCCAGATGTCCACCGGCGAGCTCAACCGGCTCCTCGAGACGGCGATCCGGCGGCGCCGCCCGCCCGCCGCCCGCGGCAAGCCGTGGCGCCTGTACTATGCCACCCAGGTCGCGGCGGGCCCGCCGACGTTCATGCTCTTCGCCAACCGCGGCCTGCCGCGCGGGGACACCTACCGGCGCTACCTCGAGAACCGGCTGCGCGACGCCCTCGCCCTGCCGGGGGTACCGATCCGTCTGGTGGTCCGGGGCAAGCCGCCGCGAAGCACTCCCGAAGGGTGAGCCCGGCGCGGCCGGCGGCATCGCCTTGTGCGATGGACACTTCTTGCCCTATACTTCATCCTCTACTTTCACTTCAGATGTCGGTGGCGTTCACTCGAACCTGCGGAGTCGATCGTGTCGCCCAAGAGAACCGTCGAACGCAAGGGCTTGACCAAGGCCGATCTGGTGGACGTGGTCTACCGGCGCCATGGCGGACTGACCAAGACCGAGGCCACGGAGGTCGTCGAAGCGATCTTCGGGGCGGTCAAGACCACCCTCGGCGACGGCCGGCCGGTCAAGATCAAGAACTTCGGCACCTTCGAGGTGACGGAGCGGCCGGGCCGCATGGGGGTCAATCCCTCGAGCGGGGAGAAGATGTTCATCCCGCGCCACAGGGGCCTGGCGTTCCGGCCGGCCCGGCGCCTGGTGCGGCCGGTGGGCGACCCCGGCAGGTCGGCGCCCTCGCCGCCCGCCCGACCCAAGGACGAGTCTTGATCCCCGCCCGCCGAGCCATCCGGTGCGGAGGCTGAGCGATGCCTCCCCGCAAGTCGCAAAAGCAGCTCTATTACAAGATCGGCGAGGCGTGCAGGCTCCTCGACATCCAGCCCTACGTGCTGCGCTACTGGGAGACGGAGTTCCCCGACCTCTCGCCCGGCAAGTCGCGCTCGGGCCAGCGGGTCTACGGCGCCAAGGAGCTCAACCTGATCCGCCGCATCAAGGAGCTCCTCTACGACGAGGGGTTCACGATCGCCGGTGCCAAGAAGCGGCTCGAGGCGGAGATCGCGGCGGGCGGCCCGGAAGGGCGGCTGGAAGAGGCCGCGGGCCCGAACGAGCCTGAGACCTCGCTTGACACCCGAGCCGCCGAACGGTTAGAACACATGCGCCAGGGCGTGAGCGCAGCCCTCGAGGAAACGCGCTCGATCCTGGCCCTCCTCGATCGCAAACCCCCCTCGGGCTCCTCCGGCCGCTAGGTCCGGACCGAGCGGATCGGAGAGGCGCGAGCACCGTCTCGGTCGGGACGTGGCGCAGCCTGGTAGCGTACCTGAATGGGGTTCAGGGGGTCCCGGGTTCAAATCCCGGCGTCCCGACCAACTAGCCATCTACAAAGGCGCACTTCGTGCCGGGTGAGTCAAGTTTTCCAGCGGAGCCGGAGACACTCCAGATTGCCCGTCGATTGGAGGCGGAGCTTCGCCAGGAGCCTTCGCGTGCACGACAACCCAGGCTGGAGAAGTCTCGCGCAGAGCCGCAGAGACGCAGAGGCGCGGCTCATGGTGACGAGGGGGCGATGCCCTCCTCGATCCGATGTGCGCCGAAGCTCGAGAGCACGCATTGGGCGCTCCACCTCATGCCCTCGTGGCCTGGTGCCGTGAGCCGAGGTGTGGGGAACGCCTCGTAGACCGACTCCGGCAGCCCTGGCCCAGGTCGCGTGTGGATCCTGTACACCCACTCAATGGCGGCCCGGGAAACCGGGCTCTCCCGCGTCGCGCCCATCGATCGCTCTCCTCGGCGGCTCTGCGCCTCTGCGCGAGCCTCTACGTGCCGGATCCCGGCTCCTCGTCGGTTTGAGGCGGAGCTTCCCTGGGACTCGTAGATTCGGCGGAGGTGGCTCCGCCCGCCGTTCCCGGCGGCCTGAGCGTCATTGCCCTCTGGCGGCGCCTTTTCCCCCACCCGCGCCGCAGGCGCATTGCCGAGACTGCACCAGGTGGCCTTCCCCAGCGCCATATCCGCCGGGTGCCCGCCGCATCCCCTCGATCCCCTTCCCACCCCACGGGGGGGAAGGGGACGCCCCCTCCCATGGTCTCCACCTTGGGGGTAAGGCTCCGAACCGGTGAAGCGGCCGACATGCGCGTCTGCCAGACGACCTGTTAAGCCGGCATCGGGCCGCCGGCCCCGGGTACCAGGCGCCTACCGCCCGATGGCGCCGTCGTCTTCCGCGAACAGGAAGTCTTGCAGGGCCTCCCGGACGAGCTCGGACTCGGACCGTCGCTCCCGGTGGGCGCGCTCGCGCAGCTCCTCGGCCTGCTCGGGCGTGATGATGAAGCCCTTGCGGACCAGTCCACCCGGCGTGGTGGTCGTGTGCCCACCCTTCGGTCCGCGTCGCTTCGCCATGGCGCGAGTCTACGGAAGCGCCGTGTAACGGTTTAACTCTTGCAACACCGTGTCACAGGGTGTACGCTGCCCCAAAACGGCAGCGGCCCCGCCCCCGGGATCAGCCGGGAACGGGGCCTTGCCAGACAGGAGGACCAGCCTCATGCCTGACCGCGCGAAGTCTACCCCGTCCACCCCGCCGCCCCAGCCCCCGGCCCCCGAGGTCGAGTCCGAGCGGATGATTCGGCACACCTGGCTCGCCGCCTTCGATGAGCCGGTCGGCCTCGCCCAGCTCGAGCAGGTCGGGGCGGCGATCGTCCACCACGCCCGGGAGGCCGGCCTGTGGGGCCTCGACGTGCCGCGCAGCATGGCCGGGATCGGGGCCGACCTCGACTCCCTCGCCGCGTGCCTGGAAGAGGTCGCCGACACGCCGGCCGCCTCGACGGTCACCCGGGAAGATCTGGCCGTGTGCGTCGCGGCCCGATCGTGGGCCGGGGAGCTGCGGGCCATCGTGGCCGGCATTCGGGCCGGACTCGGCGAGGGGGAAGGGGCGGTGGAGTGATGGCCCGCGAGACGAAGCCCGATGCCACCTCGGAAGAGGTCGCACGCTCGCTGAGTGCGGAGAGCGACAGGGCTCTACGACACACCTGGCTCCGCGGGTTCCAGGACCGGGACCGGCCGAGTGTCGAGGCCCTCGAAACGCTCGCTTCGACGGTCCTCGACGGTGCCCGGCGAGACTACCGGTGGGACTACGACACGCCGCAAGAGCTTTCTGCCGTGGCCCGCGATCTCGACTCCCTCGCCGACTATCTCGCCTGGCAAGAGACCGCCGAGACGGAAAGCGAGCTTGAGGAACGGGGTCTCGCCCTGCGCGGGCTTGCGAGGGGCTGGGAGTCCCGGCTCCGCGCCCTCGCCCGGGAGATCCGCGGCGCCGTGGGCGAGGATGGGAGGAAGCCGAGCCCGAGTCCATCGCCCGGAGGCCTTCCGGCTCGCCGAGTAGGTCTCGCAAGACTTTGAGATCGGGGCGCTCGCAATGCTCCGGCTGCTCGTGGCGCTCGCCGGCCGGACGGTGCGTAGAGCGGCAGCTTCGACGTGCATGTGGGTCTCGCTGACGTGACCGCCAGCCTCCTCCGCCTTCGCCCTCGCCGGCCACCCGGGGATAGAACGGCCCTGGGCCTACGATGGTGGTGGTGGGGAGCGCTCGTCGCAGTCAGAGCCGCCGGCGAGCGCCTGAGCCAGGCCCGGGCCGGTTCGTAGCTCCTGGATCAGCAGAAGCTGCCGGCGAGCACCGGAAGGTGTTCATCCGCGCACGCGGTGTCGATCTCCAACTCCATGACCATAGACCGGACGTGGCTGGTGCCGATCATGACCCGGCGGCTTCGGCTTCCGTGGCTTCCCAGGGGCAGGCAGGGATAGGTCCTGTCGTTCCACTTGACGCGGAGGTGATGGCGGGTCTCGCGCCGGGTGTGCCCTTCGGCGCAGGCATCCAGCATCGCCAGCACCGCCCGGAGCGCGATCTCCCGCGGGACCGTCACCCGACCGCGACCCGGGGCTGTTCCTCGTCTTGCCGGTTGAGGTAGGGACCTACGGCGCCCTCGACGGCGACCAGCTCGACCGTCACGGAGGGCGGATGCTCGGCGCCAAGGGTCCGAGCGAAGGCCGAGCGGTCCACCTTGCCAGCCCGCACGTCCGCCACCGCGGCACGCCACGCGGCCTCATGCCGACTGTTCGCCCCGAGCACGAACCCCTCGACCTGGGCCTTGAGCTCCTGGAAGGTCGGGGCCTCCTCCGAGATGTCGGAGACCGTATGCTCGATGTTGTCGGTCAGGTCCCGGTAGGCTTCGGCCTGGGTGGTGCCTTGCCCGGCGACGGCGCTCGGGTTCACACCGAGCATGGACACGAAGTCCTCCGCGGTCCGCTCCAAGATGCACCGACCCTCGATTGCCACGTGGGCGATGAAGCCACGCCCGGCCACGAGGCCGGCGTGATGAAAGAACAGGGGGATGCGCTCCATTGCAGGCTCAGCCTTCACAGGCCCCTCCACATCGGGAGCCTCACCAACTCCATGATGCCATACATTGGGTGGCATCTTCTACGCCGAGCCCTTGAGGGCGCCGGCGTTGTATTCGAGCTTCGCCGATGGCTCGCACCAGCTCGAGGCGATCAGTCACACGGTGGGGAGCAACGCGAGGGCGGCGCCTATGGAGACCAGGGTCCTGATCCGATACGGCAGAGCCCGGTTCAAGTTCCACCAGTGACGCCGCCGCCCCGGCGGCCCGCCGCTGTTCAGCAACCTCGACCCTCCGGCCGAGCGTCTCGACCATCGGGCGCCCCGCCCCCGCGGGACGATCGTTCGCCGCGGCGAGACTGAGGAGCCGCTTGCCCTCCGCGCGGCCACCTTTGCGGGGGCGTAGGCCGGAGAATTTCAGCTCGACCAGTGGGCCGCGATTCAGCGTGGCTCTGCCGAGAGGCTCAGAAGCCGATCGCGCGGCAATCGTCGGTGACCGGCCAGGCCGTTCGAGTCGAATTTCGCTTGGCGAGCGAGACCGGCGGATCTCCGGCGGCGCCGGCGTAGGACAGGAAGTAGCTGGTGGTGTTGGCTTCGGCCGCCGGGTTGCCCGCGCCGGTCGAGACGGTCGCGACCGCGATGCCGCTGTTGCCCTGGTTGCTGCCGGCCGGGACGGTGATCGGTGCCGCAGCGAGGAGGCCGAACGCCTGGGCGAGGGTGAGGCTCGAGTCCAGGTGCGCTTCCGGGCTGGAGCCGGAGACGAAGATCCGGTCGGGGTCGAACTGGAAAGGCTGGCCGGTCTTGGAGTTGTCGATGGAGACGACCCGGAAGGCCACGAACGCTGCCCCCGGGCCGGCGCTGACCGTCATGTGGGGACCCGAGCCCCCGGGGCCGGTCGTCTCCTGGTAGCCGTTGCAGGCGCCGACCTGATCGAAGGTGATGATGGCGGCCGGGGGCGGGGGCGGGCAGCTCGCCGCCGTGAGGAGGAGCGGTACGAGGGAGCCGAGCGCGCAGGTCCAGATGCGGTTTCGAACGTTCATGGGGCAACCTCCAGCGAGTGGATGAGATCGTGCGCCTTCGCCGGATGCCGGGCGGCCGGGATGGCCTTGCGGGGGTGAAGCCGGTCGGAGGGGCCGGAACGCTGAGT
The DNA here is from genome assembly GCA_963741925.1 of uncultured Acidobacteriota bacterium. Taxonomy (GTDB): domain Bacteria; phylum Acidobacteriota; class Thermoanaerobaculia; order Multivoradales; family DATKCC01; genus CAVUBL01. The sequence continues at coordinate 2,737,415 of CAVUJU010000005.1, read as the reverse complement.
CCGGTGACGGGAAGAGAACGCTCCTGCCGCGTGACTTCCCTCAGAGCCGCCCCGTGATCTCTGGTCGGAGGCTGTCGCGGCCTCCTCGCCCGCCGCGGCGGGGCGTTCGGCGGTAGGATGGGTGGAGTCGCGCCGGTCGTCGGGTCGAGCGGCGTGGTCCACCGATCCGGTCTCGCTTCAGTCCCTCCGTCATGAGCCCCCTCTCGAGCGCGCACGCCGGTCCCGCCGTGATCAGCGGGGCGGGGTCCGGGATCGGGCGTGCCGTGGCGCTGGAGCTCGGGCGCCGGGGGTACCGGCTGGCGCTCCTCGGGCGGCGGCTCGACCCGCTGGGCGAGGTGCTTCGGGAGGCGGGAGGCGAGGGGCGGGCCTTCGCCTGCGACGTGCGCGAGGCGGGCCAGGTGGAGGCCGTGGCCCGGGAGATCCTCGACGCCTGGGGGGCGCCGGAGGTCGTGGTGCCGGCGGCCGGGGTGATCTCGATCGCGCCGGTGGAGGAGACCCGGCCCGAGGACTTCGCCGCCTCGGTCGGCACCAACTTGACCGGCGCCTTCCTCCTGTTCCGGGCGTTTCTCGCCGCCATGAAGGCGCGTGGCCGCGGGCGGCTGGTGCCGATCCTCTCGGTCGCGGCCACCCGGGGATTTCCGGGCTGGTCGGGCTACTGCGCGAGCAAGTGGGGCCTGGCCGGGCTGGTCGCTGCCCTGCGCGAGGAGCTCGCGGGCAGCGGCGTCCGGGTGAGCGCCCTCTACCCGGGGGCGACCGACACCGGCGCCTGGGAGGGCCTGCCCGGCGAGTGGGACCGGAGCCGCATGGTGTCGGCCGAGGAGGTGGCCCGCGCCCTGATCTACGCCCTGGGCGTCGAGGAGCCGGCGCTGGTCGAGGAGATCCACCTCGGTCCGGCGGGAGGGGCGCTGTGACCGCTCCTGCCCGGAGGCGGTTGACACCCCTTCGCGCCGCTCCCTATACTGAGCCGCTCCAAGGGCTTGCTCATGAGTGAGATACGCGTGATCGAAGGACGTCTGGACGGCGCCGGCCGGCGGTTCGCCGTCGTCGCCGCGCGCTTCAACGGGGCGGTCGTCGAGCGCCTCGTGGCGGGAGCCGTCGACTGCTTGCGGCGCCACGGCGTGGCGGCGGAGGACATCCTCCTGGTACGGGTCCCGGGCGCCCTGGAGATCCCCCTCGCGTTGGAGGAGCTGGCGACCGCGGGCGAGGTCGACGGCCTGGTGGCCCTCGGCGCCGTGGTGCGGGGCGAGACCTCGCACTACGACCAGGTGTGCGCCCAGGCGAGCGCCGGGATCGTCCGGGTCGGGCTCGAGCACCGGCTGCCGGTCGGCTTCGGCCTGCTGACCTGCGAGACCACGGCGCAGGCCGAGGAGCGAGCCGGCGGCAAGGCCGGGAACAAGGGCTGGGAGGCGGCCATGGCGGCTCTCGAGATGGCCGATCTCCGCGCGCGCCTGCGGGACCGGGATTGAGAGCTTGTGAATGAATCTCCGACCTACTGCGGGCGCCCCCGAATCACCCCTCGCAGCGTTGCGCCTCCTCGACGTAGGCCCCGCTACGCCTGCGTCGCCGCGCCTTGCGAGGGGCGCCCGGGAATGCCCTCGTGACGGCCGGGGATTCCATCACAAGCTCTGAGCGGGCGGGGCGGCTCCTCGTCGAATCCGCGATGGGGGATCTGACGTGAAGGTGGTGGGCAAGCGGCGGATGGCGCGGGAGATGGCCCTCCAGATGCTCTATCAGCACGACATGGGGGGAAGCTCCGCGGAGCAGATCTTCCAGACCTTCGATCGCGCCATCTACTTCGAGGCCCGAGCGGCCTCGGGCGACGGGGAGCGCCCGGCGCGACCGAAGGCGAAGCGCACAGCCGAGGAGGGCGAGCGCGGGCGGCGGGAGGTGGAGGAGGCCTTCTCGTACGCCCGGGCGCTGGTCGACGGCACCCTCGGCCACCTGGACGAGGTCAACGGCCTGATCCGCCAGCAGGCCGACAACTGGCGCCTGGAGCGCATGCCGGCCGTCGACCGGAACATCCTCCGGCTGGCGGTCTACGAGCTGCTCTACGAGGAGGACATCCCGAAGCTCGTGGTGGTGGACGAGGCGATCGAGCTGGCCAAGAAGTTCTCCACCGACCAGTCGAGCCGCTTCGTCAACGGCCTGCTCGACGGGCTGCTCAAGCGGCGGGAGTTCCCCGGCACGATGGAGTGATGGAGTTGCGAATCGGAATCGGATCATGAGCACCTACGACCACAAGGCGATCGAGGCGAAGTGGCAGGACCGCTGGGAGAAGTCGCGGGTGGCGGAGATCGACCTCGAGCGGGGCGGGGACGCCTTCTACATGCTGATGATGTTCCCGTACCCCTCGGGGGACCGCCTGCACGTCGGGCACGGGCGCAACTACATCCTGGGCGACGCCCTCTACCGCTACTTGCGGATGCAGGGTCGCCGGGCGCTCAACCCCATGGGCTGGGACGCCTTCGGCCTGCCGGCGGAGAACGCCGCGATCCAACGCGGGGTCCATCCGCGGGACTGGACGCTCCAGAACATCGCGGTGATGAAGACCCAGTTCCGGCGCTGGGGCATCCTCTACGACTGGTCGAAGGAGGTCACCTCCTGCTTGCCGGAGTACTACCGCTGGAACCAGTGGCTGTTCCTGCGGATGCTCGAGCGCGGCCTCGCCTATCGCCGCCAGGCGCCGGTCAACTGGTGCCCGAGCTGCCGGACGGTGCTGGCCAACGAGCAGGTGGTCGACGGCGCCTGCGAGCGCTGCGGCACCGAGGTCGAGCAAAAGGAGCTCGAGCAGTGGTTCTACCGGATCACCGACTACGCCGAGCGCCTGCTCGGCGACCTCGACCGGCTGGAGGGCTGGCCGGAGAAGGTCAAGGTGATGCAGCGCAACTGGATCGGCCGCTCCGAGGGCGCCGAGATCGACTTCGAGCTGCCCGGGGTGGGCGCCGGCGGAGCGAGCGAGACCCTGACCGTCTTCACCACCCGCCCGGACACGATCCACGGCGCCACCTTCATGGTGCTCGCGCCGGAGCACCCCCTCGCCGCCCGGCTGATCGCGGAGCACCCGGAGCGCGCCGAGATCGCGGCCTGGATCGAGCGGGTGAGCAAGACCTCCAGGATCGAGCGCGAAGGCGAGCTCCACCGCAAGGAGGGCCGGGACACGGGGCGCGTCGCCGTCAATCCGGCGACCGGCGAGCGGATCCCGGTCTGGCTGGCGAACTACGTGCTGCCCGAGTACGGCAGCGGGGCGATCATGGCGGTGCCGGCCCATGACGCCCGGGACCTCGAGCTCGCCCGCCAGGAGGGCCTCCCGGTGCGCCTGGTCTACCACCTGGAGGGAGGGCCGGACGATCCCTCCGAGCTCACCGAGCCGGTCCTCCACGCCGGCCTGATCCAGGGCGTCGATCCCCGCTTCGACGGCCTGCCGGACGGGCCGGAGACGATCCGCGCGTTCATCGACTGGATGGCCGAGGAAGGCTGGGGGCGGGCGAAGGTCTCCTATCGCCTCCGCGACTGGCTGATCTCGCGCCAGCGCTACTGGGGCACGCCGATCCCGGTCGTCTACTGCGACGCCTGCGGCATGGTGCCGGTGGCGGAGGACGACCTGCCGATCGAGCTGCCCTACGACGTGGAGCTCACCGGTCGCGAGGGCAACCCGCTCGCGCGCTCCGACGAGTTCGTCCACGCCCCCTGCCCGCGCTGCGGCGCGGCGGCGCGGCGCGAGACCGACACCATGGACACCTTCGTCGACAGCTCCTGGTATTACCTGCGCTATCTCTCGCCCCACGACGACGGCCGGATGTTCGATCCGGAGCGCGCCCGCCGCTGGTGCCCGGTGGATCAGTACATCGGCGGCATCGAGCACGCCATCCTCCACCTGCTCTACGCCCGCTTCGTCTGCAAGGTCCTCCACGACTTCGAGCTGGTCCCCTTCGACGAGCCCTTCACCAACCTGTTCAACCAGGGGATGATCACCCGCTACGCGGCGTCGAGCGGGCGGGTGGAGAAGATGTCCAAGTCGCGCGGCAACACGGTCTCGCCCGACCAGCTCATCGACGAGATGGGAGCGGACACCGAGCGGGTCTACACTCTCTTCCTGGGGCCGCCCGAGGAGGAGGTGGAGTGGACCGACGAGGCGGTCACCGGCGCCTACCGGTTCTTGAACCGCCTGTGGCGCGCCGGCGAGGCGCTCGAGGCGGCGCCGGCGACGGCGCCCGCCGACGACGAGCTCGAGCGGCTGCGCCACGAGACCATCAAGCGGGTGAGCGCCGACATGGAGCGCTTCAAGTTCAACACCGCGGTGGCGGCCCAGATGGAGCTCCTCAACGGGCTGACCCGGGCGCTCGAGGAGAAGACCGCTTCGAAGCGCCGGTGCGAGGCGACCTTCGACACCCTGCTCCAGCTCCTGCACCCGGTGGCCCCCCACGTGACCGAGGAGCTCTGGGAGCGGCGCGGCCACCTGGGGCGCCTGCTCGAGAGCTCCTGGCCGGAGCACGACCCCGCGAAGCTGGTGCGCGACCGGCTGACCATCGTGGTGCAGGTGGACGGCAAGCTGCGGGGCCGGCTGGAGGTCGACGCCGAGGCCGGCGAGGCCGAGATCCGGGAGGCGGCGCTCGAGAGCGAGAGCGTGCGGCGCCACCTGGAGGGAGCGGCGCTGGCCAAGGCCGTCTACGTGCCGGGACGCCTGATCAACCTGGTGACACGGAGGTGACACGATGAGCCGTCGCGCCCCCTATCGATACGGTCTCCCGGCGCTCCTCGCCGCCTCGCTGCTCCTCGCCGCGGGCTGCGGGTACGCCCTCGTCGGCCGGGCCACGAACATCCCGTCCGACATCCACAACGTCTACCTGAGCCCGTTCGAGAACCACACCGAGCGCCAACAGGTCGACCAGTTCGTCACCGAGGCGATCGCCACCGAGCTGCTCAAGCGCCGCCAGTTCAACATGGTGAGCGACGCGAGCACGGCGGACGCCGACCTCGAGGGCTCGGTGGTCGGGTTCGGGTTGACCCCGATCACCTTCGACGACCAGGGCCGGGCCACCGAGTACGAGATCTCGGTGACCGCGTCGGTGGCGTTCAAGCGGCACGGCAGCGACGACGTGGTCTGGAAGAACGACCACTACCAGTTCCGCGAGACCTACGAGGTCGACACCTCGGAGGCCGGCTTCCTCGACCGCGAGGAGCAGGCGATCAAGGACGCCGCCCAGCGCTTCGCCGAGACGATGGTGAGCGATCTGGTCGAAGGGTTCTGATCGGGTCCCCCCCACAACCCCTCGGTCCCCTTCCCACCCCCGGGGGGGGAAGGGGACGATTGACCGGTCCCCCCCGCAACCCCTCGGTCCCCTTCCCACCCCCGGGGGGGGAAGGGGACGCCCCCGCCCGTGCTTCGCTTCTTCAGGCTGGAAGACGGCTTGAGCGGCGGGGCCGGGCCGGCGGTGGAGGGGGCTCGGTGCGGGCCGGAGGGTTCGGCCGGCCGAGGCAGAGCTCGGCCGCTTCACGCGTTCGGTGGGGAGGAGCGGGTCAGCCCGCGAGGGACTGGACCGCGCGGGTCAGGCGGGACTTGTGGCGCGCCGCGGCGTTGGCGTGGATGACCTTCTTCTGGGCGGTCTCGTCGATCACCCGCAGGGTCTTGGGCAGGAGCACCTGGGCCTGCGCGGCGTCCTCGGCGTCGACGGCGGTGCGGAGCTGCTTGATGGCGCTGCGTAGCCGCGAGCGGTACGCCCGGTTGCGCTGGCGCCGGCGTTCGTTCTGGTGGATGCGCTTCTCGGCGGACTTGATGTTGGCCATGACTCTTGCGTCTCGGTAGCTTGGGCTCGTAGGACGCGGGCACGCGGCCCGGCCGGCGGCAAAAAAATCGCCGCACCGGAGTGCGACGCAGCGCCGATTTATACCAGCCTCAACGGTTGTTGTCAACTCCGATCGCCTTCAGGCGGTCGCGAGCGATGTTCGCCTCGTCGCTGTTGGGATGCTCCCGGATCACGTACTGGAGCTGGACGATCCCCTGGGACCGCTCGCCCAGCTCCAGGTAGGCGTAGCCCTTCTTGAGGAGCGCGCCCGGGACCTTGTCGCTCCTCGGGTAGCGGCGCAGCACCTGGTCGAACTGGTCGATCGCCTGGCGGTACTTGCCCTGGCGGTAGTAGCACTCGCCGATCCAGTAGGTGGCGTTGTCCGCGAGGTCGGTGTTGGGGAAGTTCTGGAGGTACTCCTGGAAGCCGGAGATGGCGAGGTCGTAGTTGCCCCGGACGTAGTCGCTGTACGACGACTGGTAGAGCGCCTGGGGGTCGGCCTGGACGGCGGCCGGCGGGTTGCCGGCGGTCTCGCCCGCTCCCTGGTCGGCGCCCCCTTCCTGGGAGCCGGGCGAGAGCTGGGCCTGGGTGCGGAACGCCTTGAGCTCCTGGTTCGTCGAAGCGATCTGCTGGGAGAGCTGGGCGAGCCGGTAGTTGGTGTCCTCGAGCTTGGCCTGGAGCTGCTCGATCTGGCTCGAGAGCTGGTCGACCTGGACCTTCATGTTGGCCTCGGACTGGAGGACCTGGTCCATCTGGCCGCCGACCGACTTCTCGAGCGAGGCCACCTCCTCCTTGCTCGAGGCCTGCATCTGGACCTGGAGGAGCTGCCGCTGGACGTCCGCGAGCTGCTTGTTGATTCCTTCGATGTCGCTCGACGACACGCACCCCCCGGCGGCGACCGAGAGGGCCGCCAGGGGGAGGGCGAGCAGGGAGAGGCGGCGGAGGGTCACTGGGGTCGGACCACGAAGTGGGCCCGGCGATTGCGCTGCCAGCAGCTCTCGGTGGACTCGGTGCACACCGGGCGCTCCTCACCGTAGCTGATCGTCTCGAGGCGGCCGCCCGAGACGCCGAGGGAGACCAGGTAGTCCTTCGCGGTGCTGGCCCGCCGGTCGCCGAGAGCCAGGTTGTACTCGTTGGTGCCGCGCTCGTCGCAGTGTCCCTCGATCGTGGCGACGTAGCCGGGGTTGGCCTTGAGCCACTCGGCGTTGTGCGCGAGCTGCTGCTGGGCCTCGGGCCGAAGCTCGGACTTGTCGAAGTCGAAGTAGACGTCGTCGATCAGCCCCTGGTCGCGAAGGTACTGGTTGAGCTCCTCCACGTCCTGGGGGAGCTGGGGCTGCGTCACGTCCTCCTTGGTCATCTCCGGCGGGGCCGGAACCTCCTCGGCCGGAGGCGGAGTGACGTTCTCGGTGTCGACCTTGATCGGCTCCGGTTGCGTCTTCGGTTGTTTCTTCGGGCAGCCCCACAGAACCACCATCATCGCCGGCACGAGTACCCAGGCCATCCACTTGCGGCTCATTGGTCGTCTCTCCTCAAGATTGAAACTGCTTGGTCGTATGTGATCGAAGGGGCAACGAAAGCCAGTGTAACTCTAACAAACCACAGGAGGTCCCGCAAGGGGCGGCCAGGCGGGCGCCGCATCTTCCCGTGTCGCGAACGGTCATCGCGGATACCCGGACCACGCGGGCGAGTAGTTGTTGCCCTCGCTCGTGAGCTGTCGTGGGTTCGAGCCGTCGGCGTCCATGACCCAGATCTCGGTCTCCTTGCCCTTCCGGCCGCCGAGGCTCAGGGAGTAGGCGAGGCGCCGCCCGTCGGGCGAGAAGGTGGGGGATTCCTTGGCGCCGGCGCCGGAGGTGAGGAGGCGGGTCTCGAGCGTCGTGCGGTCGGTGACCGCGATCTGGAACACCCCGCGCCGCCGCGTCGCGTAGGCGATCTGGGTGCCGTCGGGGCTCCAGGTGGCGCCGTCGTTGTAGTCGCCCTCGGTGGTGATCCGCGTGACGTTCGTACCCTCCGGGTCCATGACCCAGATGTCGGGGCGCCCGCTGCGGCTCGAGGTGAAGGCGATCTCGTTGCCGGTCGGCGACCAGGCAGGGTTGGTGTCGATCGCGCCGGTGAAGGTGAGGCGCCGGGGGTTCGAGCCGTCGGCCCCGGCGACGTAGATCTCGGTGTTGCCGTCGAGGGAGCGGGCGAAGGCCATGCGCCGTCCGTCGGGCGAGAAGGCCGGCGAGGTGTTGAACTGGCCCGAGGTCACGAGCGGCGTCTTGTGGCCGGTCGCGAGATCCGCCAGGTAGATGCCCGGCCGGCCGTTCAAGAAGGAGACGTACGCCACGCCCGTGTCGTCGGAGGTCCAGGCCGGGAACAGGGAGACCGAGTGATGGCCGGTGATCCGGCGCTCGTTCGCCCCGTCGTAGTCCATCAGGAAAATCTCCTTGTCCCCGGTCCGGTCGGAGTAAAAGGCCAGGGTGGTGAGGCCGAGCCCGCGCTTGCCGGTGAAGTAGAGGATCACCTCGTCGGCGAAGGTGTGGGCGATGCGCCGCGCCACCTGGTACTCGCCCCGGTAGCGCTTGCCGAGGACCAGGTCGCCGCTCTTCAGGTCGACCACCCGGCCCTCGAAGAGGATCTTGCCGCCCTCGTCCGCGACGTCGGCCTGGAGCAGGACCTCGTTGCCCAGGGAGCGGTACTGCTCGCGGTCGTGGGCCGCCTCGCCGGTGAGCTCGAGGGCGGTGAAGGCCCAGGGGCCCTGGATCTCGAAGATCCGGGACTCGTCGAGGTCGTTGCGCAGGGTCTCCTCGAGCTCGGAGGCCGCGGCGGCGCCCCCCTGCGAGAGCTTCGCCCCGGCGCTCGACGGCGGGGAAGGCGAGGTGCAGGAGCGGCCGCTGTCCCTCCTGGAGGACGAGGGTCACCTCGCCCTTCTTCTCGCCGGCCGGCTGCCCCGGCTGCTGGTCGCCGGCCGCTCCGGCACCCGGTGTCGGCTCCGGGTGCTGGTCGCCTGGGGCCGGGGTGGCCGCGGCGAGGAGGGCGAGGACCGGGATCAGGAGGGCGAGACGGCGTCGGCTCATGGGATCTCCTCGGGCTCTCTCAGCGCACGATCAGGTTGACGGTCAGCACGTCTTCGCCGTAGCTCGTCGGGAGCGGAGGCAGGGGCGAGGCGTTGTGGACGGCGCGCAGGGCCGCCAGGTCGAAGCTCCGGCTGCCCGAGGACTGGCGGATCTCGGTCTCGGTGATCTCACCGTTGCGCAGCACCCGGAAGCTGATCAGGGTCTCGATGCCCTCGACGGGTGGCCGCACCCAGTTCTGGCGGATCTGGCCGAGCATCTGGTCCAGGTAGTAGTCGTACGGGAAGGCGGTGCCCTCGGGGCCCACCACCTGGGCGCCCAGGCGCGAGTCGCCGGTGGCGACGCCGTGGGGCGTTCCCTCGGGGCCTTCCTGAGGGGCCGGCTCGGGCTTCGCGGCCGGCGCGGGAGTCTCGGCCCTCTGCTCCGGCTGCGGCTTCGTCTCGGGCAGCGCCGGCACCTCCGGCTTCGGCTCGGGCTCCGGCTTCGGCTCGGGGGCCTTGGGCGCGGGCTTGGGCACGGCGGGACGGTGCTTCGGCCGCTCGACGCCCAGGGCGCTCGCCGGCACCACGTGGACCGCCACGTACTCGGGGTACTTCCGCTCGTGGTCGCTGAGCCGCGGCAGGGCGAAGGCGGCGGTCACCAGGAGGGCGTGGAACGCCACGGCGGCGGCCACCGCCACGCCCTGCTGGCGGCGCACCGGCCGCTGCGACCGGCTCTCGAGGATCGTCTGCACCTCGTCGGCCATGGGCGGCGCTCAGCGCCCTCCGGCCCGGCTGCGCTCGGGCCTCTCGGTCACCATCCCGATCTTGGTGACCCCCGCCTGGTGGAGCAGGTCGAGCACCTCGATCACTCGCCCGTACTCGACGCGGGTGTCGCCCTTGATGAAGACGGTTTCGTCCCCTCGGGCCTCGAGCATGGGCAGGAGCCTCTCGGTGAGCTGGCTGGGATGGATCGGTTCCTTTCCGATGTAGACCAGGCCGTCGCGGTTGACCGTGAGGATCAAGGGGTTCTCCACCTTGGTGGGGAGGTTCTCCGCCTCGGCCCGGGGCAACGTCACCTCGACCCCTTGATGCAACATGGGTGCCGTGATCATGAAGATGATCAGCAGCACCAGCATGACGTCGACCAGCGGAGTGACGTTGATGTCGGAGAGGACCTGGTCCTCCTCCGGTCCCGGCGCTCCGACTCCGAACGCCATGGCGCTAGCGCCTCCGCGGCCGAGGTGTCCGGCTCACGTGAAGTTCCTCTCCGCCAGGTTGAGGAGCTCGAGGGCGAAGTCCTCCATGCGGCCGCGCACCTCCCGGAGCCGGGCGGCGAAGTGGTTGTAGCCGACCAGGGCCGGAATGGCGGTGGCCAGCCCTGCCGCGGTGTTCACCAGGGCCTCGGCGATGCCCGGAGCGACGGTGACGATGGAGGTGGAGCCCGTGACCCCGATCTCCTGGAAGGCGACCATGATGCCCCACACCGTGCCGAAGAGACCGATGAACGGCGTCGCGGCGGCCGTCGTGGCGAGGAACTGCGTGCCGCGGGTGAGCTGGTGGATCTCGACGGTGATCGCCCGGCGCAGGGTGCGCTCGAGGGCGCCGAGCGACCGAATCTTATACTGCTTCGGGGCCCCCTCGACGCCCGGCTGGGCGGCCTTGATCTGGGCGTCGATCTCGGCGTAACCGGCCTGGAAGATCCCGACCAGGGGCGAGGTGCCGAGGCTTCCCGCGGCGCTGTTGACCTCGCTGAAGCGAGCGCTCTTGCGGAAGGCCACCAGGAAGCGGTCGGTCTGCGCCCTGGCCTTGCGGAGCTGGAAGTGCTTCCAGAGCATGATGGCCCACGAAGAGAGGGAGAAGACGACCAGGATGCCCAGGACCAGCTTCGCCATCGGCCCCGAGTGGATGAAGAAATCCACCATGCCGCGGGTGGCGGCCGTGGTCGAGTCGGTGGGTGCCTGCAACGCGAGGAGAGTGGCGGGATGGCTCATCTGCGCGGCGAACGGTAGCACAATCCCTGCCCCCGATCGGCCCCCGATCGGCCTCCGGCGGGCCGCTCTCCGGCTCGCCGGCCGCGCGGGGCGGGGTCACTCGGCGGCGGGAGCGGCGATCGTCGCCGGGGGGTCCTCGACCGGGGGCGGGAGCACGACCTCGTTGCGCTCGATGAAACGGTTGCGCTCGGTGCGCACGATCTCGATCGCCTCCTCGACGGTCGCCACCCAGTGGGCGATGTCCAGGTCGCCGGGGTTGGCCAGCCCGCGGGCGACCACCTCGTCGCGCAGCCAGTCCTTCAGTCCCTGCCACATGGGCCCGACGAAGATCAGGGCGCGGTCGTGCATCACCCCCACCTGGAGGAGCTGAAGCACCATCGTGGCCTCGAGCGTCGTGCCGATGCCGCCCTCGACCACGACGTAGGCGTGGGACAGGCGGATGAACTGGTGGAGCCGGGAGAAGAAGGTCTTGTGCGACGAGACCTGGTCGAGGAACGGGTTCGGCTGCTCCTCGAGGGGCAGGAGGATGGTCAGGCCGAACGAGCGCGTGTGGTAGCGGTAGGCGCCGCGGCGGGCGCCTTCGTTGGCCGCCATCATGAGGCCCGGCCCGCCGCCGGTGACGATGTCGCAGCCGATGTAGGAGAGCTGGCGGGCGAGCTCGCGCACCTGGGTGTAGTGCTCGTCCTCGGTCTGGATGCGGCTCGAGCCGAAGATCGCGACCCGAAAGTACTGCTTCTCGGCCGGGCCGTGCTGGTCGATCCAGGAGATGACGTCGTAGAGGACGCCGATCAGCCATTCGTAGAGGTGGATGCTCCGCCGCCGGAGCCGCCGGCGGAGCCGCCCCCAGCCGGTCTCGCGCGGTGCCTCCGGAGGCTCGGGGTGGGTCCTGGCGTGCCGGCGGTCCACGGCGAGGATTCTACCGGGGCCGCCGGCGGGGGCCACACCGCACCCCGCCGGCCGGCCTTGCCGCGGCGCGGCGAAGTGCGTGTACAATCGGCCCCGGCGCCACAGGGTCGCCGCCTCGTGCCCCCTCCGGCCTCGGAACCCTCGCCGGGAGACGGAACCTCAGAGCGGAAACGACCCGGCAGGGGGCGTCCCCTTCCCCCCCCTGGGGGAGGGAAGGGGATCGAGGGGTTGGGGGGGGATCCGGTCGACCGTCCCCTTCCCCCCCCTGGGGGAGGGAAGGGGATCGAGGGGTTGGGGGGGGATCCGGTCGACCGTCCCCTTCCCCCCCCTGGGGGAGGGAAGGGGATTGAGGGGTTGGGGGGGGGATCCGGTCGACCGTCCCCTTCCCCCCCTGGGGGAGGGAAGGGGATCGAGGGGTTGGGGGGGGATCCGATGAATCCAGCGGTATGGAGTAGCCGTTCCGAGGAGCGCAGCCGTAATCACTCGGCGTGGGCGGGGGACCAGCGACCCGTGGCGCCGGAGACGCTTCAGACGCCTCGTCCGTTTGAGGCGGAGCTTCACAAGGAGATCCCCATGCGAATCGCCGTGTGCATCAAGCAGGTCCCGGACACCGAAGCCCGCCTGCGCGTCGCCAAGGACGGGCGGTGGATCCACGAGGAGGACCTGCCCTTCGTGATCAACGAGAGTGACGAGTACGCCCTGGAGGAGGGCCTGGCGCTCGCCGAAGCTCACGGCGGCGAGGTCGTGGTGTTCAGCCTCGGCCCCGCGCGGGTCAAGGAGGCGCTGCGCAAGGCCTTGGCTCTGGGCGCGGCGCGCGCCGTGCACCTCGCCGACCCCGACTTCGCCGAGGGCGACGCCCTGGCCACCGGCAAGGCGCTGGCTGCTGCGATCGGCCGCGAGGAGTTCGACCTGGTGCTGACCGGCTCGCAGTCCGACGACGTCGGGTACGGCGGCACGGGATCGGTCCTCGCCGGCCACCTGGGCTGGCCCCACGCCTGGCTGGTCATGGGGGTCGAGATCGACGAGGGCGGCGCCTCCGCCCGGGTCAAGCGCGAGATGGAGAGCGGGACGAACGAGATCTTCCGCGTCGCCCTGCCCGCCGTCCTCGAGATCCAGGCGGGCATCAACCACCCGCGCTACGCCTCGCTCAAGGGCATCATGCAGGCGAAGAAGAAACCTCTCGACGAGGTCTCCCCGGCCGACCTCGGCCTCGACCCCTCGGAGCTCGGCGCGGCCGGCTCCCGGATCGAGATCCTGTCGGTGGCCTTCCCGGAGAGCGGGCACGGGGCGCAGATGATCGAGGGGTCGCCGGCCGAGGCCGCCAAGGTCCTGGTCGAGAAACTGCAAAAGGAAGCGAGGGTCCTCTGATGGCCGCCACGTCGAACGTCGTCTGGGTCGTCCTGCAGCAGCGCGACGGCAAGCTCCACCGTATGTCTCGGGAGGCGATCGCCGCCGCCCGCCGCCTGGCCGCGACGACCGGCGGCCGCGCCGAGGCGGTCCTCCTGGGCTCGGGGGTCGGCGACCTGGCCCGCGAGGTGGCCGCCTTCGACCTGGCGGCGGTCCACGTCGCCGACGCGCCGGCCCTCGCCGACTACACCCCCGGCGCCTACGTCGGCACCCTGGCGCCGGCCCTCCGCGCGGCGGCTCCCGCCTTCGTCGTCTTCCCCCACAGCTACCAGACCGTGGACTACTTCGCCCGCCTCGCCCAGGAGATCGGCGCGGGCCTCCTGCCCGAGGTCACCGGCTTCGAGAGCGGGGCGGACGGCCTGGTGTGGAGCCGGCCGGTCCTGGGCGGCAAGCTCGCCGCGCGGGTCCGGGTCCAGGGGGAGGGGACGGTCCTGGTCTCGGTCCAGTCGGGCGCCTTCCCCGCGGAGGAGACCGGCTCGGGCGCGGCCGCGGTCGACGAGCTCGCCGGCGACCTCTCGGGCGTCCGGCCGGACCGGGAGATCCTGGAGATCGAGCAGGTGACGGGCGACACGGTCGATCTCACCAAGGCGGACGCCATCGTGGCGGTGGGCCGGGGCATCGGCGGGCCGGACAAGATGGGGCCGGTCGAGGAGCTCGCGAAGGCCCTCGGCGCCGAGATCGGCGCCAGCCGGCCGGTGATCGACAACGACTGGCTGCCGCGGGATCGGCAGATCGGCTCGAGCGGCCAGACGGTGGCCCCCAAGCTCTACGTGGCCCTCGCCATCTCCGGGGCGATCCAGCACACGGTGGGCATGAAGGGCGCGGGAACGGTGGTGGCGATCAACAAGGACCCCAACGCCCCGATCTTCGCCCTCGCCGACTACGGCGTGGTGGGCGACGTCCACGAGCTCGTGCCGGCCCTGACGGCGGCGGTGCGCGAGGCCAAGGGGGGCTGAGCGCGCCACGCCACGGACACCGCGACGCTCGGTTCGGCAGGGCGGGTTCTCGCGACGGTAGCGACCGACGCCCGGGTCACGCTCGCCCCGGAGCGCTTCCGGATCGGCCGGCCTCCCGGGAAGGGTCCGGACCCGGCCGCCGGCGGCGGACCTCGAACAGCACCAGGGCCGCCGCCACCGCCGCGTTGAGCGACTCGACGGGGGCGGCGAGGGGGATCGTGAGCCCGATCTCGGCGCGCCGGCGGAGCTCTTCGGAGAGACCCTGTCCCTCCGCGCCCACGGCGAGCACCAAGGTACCGTCGAGGGACGCCTGCCAGAGGGTCTCGCCGCCGCGCGGGACGAGCGCCACCCAGCGCGGAGCGCCGCCTTCGGGACCGCCGGCCAGGTGCCGGTCCAGGGCGTCGGGCTCGACGCCCACCGCCACCGGCAGCCGCAGCAGGCTGCCCGCCGAGCCGCGGAGCGCCCGCGGGTGGTTGGGATGGGCGGAGCCGGGAGAGAGGGCGAGGCCCGCGGCCCCGGCGGCTTCGGCCGCGCGGGCGACGGCGCCGAGATTGCCCGGGTCCTGGAGCCGCTCGAGGAAGACGTAGACCCCGCCCGGACGCCGCGGCAGTCCCTCGACGCCGCTTCGCGGCAGGCGGGCGACGGCGAGGAGGCCGCGCGGCGAGTCGGCGTCGCCCAGCTCGTCCAGGAGCTCGCCGGCGACCTCGAGGGGGGGCTCCGGGAGGGCGGCCAGGGTGCGGCCGAGCGCCTCGTGCTCCGGTCCGGAAGCGAAGAACCCGGGGGCGACCAGCACTTCCTCGAGGGCGAGGCCGGCGGCCAGGGCCTCGGCCACCAGGTGCGGTCCCTCGAGCAGGGCGCGGTCGTCTTTACTTCGCCTCAGGCGGCGAATATCCTTGAGCCTTCGATTGTGCCGACTGGTGATCAATGCGCACCGATCTTAGCCCCGACCCGAGGCTCCGCCATCGCTGCGGGCGGCGACCGCCCCGCCGAGGTGCGGCCTGATGGAGGTCCGCGACTTCTGGCAGCGGCTGCAGACCGGCGTCGAGGTGGCGGTGGCCGGATCGACGCCCGACCGGCAGCTCGGCGTGCGGGACGGCTTCGTGCGCTTCTTCCGCGAGCGTCTCGACCGCCCGGTCTCGATCGCCGTCGTGTCGCAGGAGGGCTCCGAGGAGTCCCGTGGGCTCCCGGTCAGCGACCAGGAGGTGATGAGCCTGGTGCGCTGCCGCGCCCACGACCTCGAGCGCCGTTTTGCGGGCCAGTACCACTTCTTCGTGGCGAGCGAAGGCGGGCTCCACGCCATCGAGAGTGACGAGGGGAGCCTCTACTTCGTCCGCAACTGGACCCTGCTCGCGAGCCCGATCGGGCGGGCGTGGGGCTCCAGCGGATCGGTCCAGCTCCCGGCGCGCCTGATCTCCGGCCTGACCCATGAGCAGGTGCCCCTCATCGTCCCCGGGACCCGCAAGAGCGGGGGGATGATCAGCTCCCTGACCGGCGGCCTGGAGACCCGGCGGACCGCGGTCGAGACCGCCACCCTCCACGCCCTGTCCACCCTCTTCTTCGGTATCCTCGGCACCGGCGCCGATCGCTCCTTGCGCTGGCCGTGAGAAAGGCATACCCCTCATGAGCGAAGGCAAGACCCACCTCTTCACGTCCGAGTCGGTCACCGAGGGCCACCCCGACAAGATGGCGGACCAGATCTCGGACGCGGTGCTCGACGAGGTCCTGAGCCAGGACTCGAGCGGCCGCGTGGCGTGCGAGACCCTGGTCACGACCGGCATGGTCCTGGTCGCCGGCGAGATCACCACCCGCGGCTCGGTGGACTTCAACTCGGTGGTCCGCCGGACGGTGCGCGAGATCGGCTACACGAGCAACGCCTTCGGCTTCGACGCCGACAGTTGCGCCGTGCTCTCGGCGGTCGACCCCCAGTCGCCCGACATCGCCCAGGGCGTGGACACCGGCGGCGCCGGCGACCAGGGGCTGATGTTCGGCTTCGCCTGCCGCGAGACGCCCCAGCTCATGCCGCTGCCCATCATGCTCGCCCACGGCCTGACCCGCCGCCTGGCCGAGGCCCGGCGCAGCGGCGAGATCCCGTGGCTCCGCCCCGACGGCAAGAGCCAGGTGACCGTGGAGTACGACGGCCACCGCCCGGTCCGCGTCGACACGGTGGTCGTCTCCACCCAGCACGCGGCCGACGTCGGCAACGACGAGATCCGGCGGACGATCATCGACAAGGTGATCCGCCACGTCATCCCGGAGGCGCTCCTCGACGAGGGGACGATCTTCCACATCAACCCCACCGGCCGGTTCGTCATCGGCGGCCCGCAGGGCGACTGCGGCCTGACCGGGCGCAAGATCATCGTCGACACCTACGGCGGCTACGGCAGCCATGGCGGCGGCGCCTTCTCGGGCAAGGATCCGACCAAGGTCGACCGCTCGGCGAGCTACATGGCCCGCCACATCGCGAAGAACCTGGTGGCGGCGGGCCTCTGCGACCGGGTGGAGGTGCAGCTCGCCTACGCCATCGGCGTCGCCGATCCGGTGTCGGTGCACGTCGATACCGACGGCACGGCCCCGGTCTCCGACCGGCGCCTGGAGGCGGCGGTGCGCGAGTTCTTCCCCCTCACCCCGCGCGGGATCATCGACTACCTCGACCTGCGCCGGCCGATCTACAAGAAGACCGCCGCCTACGGGCACTTCGGCCGAGACGAGGAGGAGTTCACCTGGGAGGGCACCGGCCGCGCCCGCGAGCTGCGCCAGAGGGTCGGCGTCGAGGGCGAGGTGCCGGCGGTGCCGGCGCTCTGAGGCGGATAGCATCCTGCGGTGGAGGCCGCGCCGCGGTCCGCGGAGGGCGCGGAGCGAGCGGGCCGCCGCCACATCGGCCATGAGATCGCTGCGGAAAGTCCTCCTCTGGGTGCTCCCGGCGGCGTGGACGCTCGCCTTCGGACCGCTGGTCGCGAGGAGCCTCGAGCGCCCGGTCGCCGTCCTGCACGTCGCCGGCATGACTCTCTTCGCCGCCGAGCCCTGGCAGCTCCTTGCCGCCTGGGGTCTCGGGATGCTCCTCTTCCTGGCCCTCCTCCCGCTCTTCCCGTGGCCCCGGTGGTGGTCGGTCCTCGCCTGGGCGGCCCTGTTCCTGGCGGTCTCGGTCTGGGCCGCCGTCCACCTCGTCCCCAGGCGGCCGGAGTCGATGTCCGTGCGGGCGGCGGCCGCGGCGAAGGCCGCCGGCCGCACGACCCTCCTGGTGGGCGTCGATGGTATGTCCTGGACGGCGATCCGGCCCCTGGTCGAGCGCGGGGAGCTGCCCCACATCGCCCGCCTGATGGAGGAGGGGAGCTACGGCGTGCTCCACTCGGTCCGCAGCTACCGCGAGGACGTCCATCAGTGGGGCTACTGGTCGCCCGTCGTGTGGACGTCCATCGCCACGGGAGTGGTTCCGGGCCGCCACGGCATCACCGGGTTCACGCTTCCCCGCTCGGGCGGCAAGAGCCGCATGGCGACCTCCAACGACCGGCGCGCGGCGGCGTTCTGGAATCTCTTCTCTGCGTTCGGGCGCAAGGTCGCCGTGGTGGGGTGGTGGGCGAGCTGGCCGGCGGAGACTGTCTCCGGCTCTCTCGTCTCGAGCAACGTCGGGCTGAGGGGCCGGCGCTGGGGCCGGAGCGGCCACCGAGGGCTGACCTACCCGCCGGATCTCCTCGACCGCCTTCCAAGTGATCCCGCGAGCCCCGAGGCGTTCGAGAGCTGGGTCGACCGCCACGTGTTCCCGTTCGACGACTACCCGGTCCTCGTCGGCGCAGACCTGTCGACCGTCTATTCGGTGCTGTGGCAGGACCGGGTGTATCTCGATGCCACCCGGTACTTGATCCGCCACGAGCCCGCAGATCTCTATGCGGTGTACTTCGAGGGCACCGACGCGCTCAGCCACCACTTCTGGAGGGCGGCGTACGGCTTCCGGGGCAAAGAGACGCCGGTCACCCTGCCCGAGGGATTCGACGAAGACCGAAGGATCGTCCCCACCTACTATCGGGTCGTCGACGGCTACATCGGCCAGCTCCTCGCCGCGCTGCCGGACGACGCCACCGTCGTCGTCTGCTCGGACCACGGCTTCCGCCTCGACGCCGAAAACCCGCGCGGCGCCGACCACAGCCCGTATGGCGTGCTGATCGCCAAGGGCCCCGGAATCGCCCGCGGGCGCGATCTGAACCTCGAGCCGCTGGGATCCCTGCGCGAGGCCCTCGGTCACTCGACGAGCGCCCTCGACATCCTCCCCACCTTGCTGTATCTCCACGGGCTGCCGATCGCCGACGACCTGGACGGGCAGGTCCTCGGCTCGCTGCTCACCCGTGAGACCCTGAAACATCGACCGGCCCTGCGGGTCGCGTCGTACGGGGACTTCGCCAGCGCTCGGAAGGTCCAGGTGGTGCTCGACGACGCAGTGAGCGACGAGTACCGGAAGCGCCTCAAGTCCCTCGGCTACATCCAGTGAGCGCCGTCGGGATCATCGGTCCCTGCCTTCGGGCCGCGGTACCGGTTCGAGGGGCAGGAGGAGAATCTTGCGGCTTCGGATCTCGAGCCAGCAAACCTCGGGCTTCGCGAGGCCGCGGGCGCGAATTCAGCGATCGAGCCGGCGGGCGAGGACCCGCCGCGTCTCGTTCGTGTGGTACAGCTCGTAGCCCGGCGGAGAGTTCCCGTACCTCCCGTTGATCGTCGGGGTGCCGCTCCGAGAGGCGGCCCACATGGCATCCACCTGGAAGACGAAGATCGGAAGGGGCATTCTCGAGCTGGCGTAGAACGTCCGGCAGTGGGGTCCGAGGTGAGACGCGATCCGCTCGACCCGCCGCCGGGCCGCCAGCTTGTCGTACGACGGGATGCGGTGGGACTGCTCGACGGCGAGCACCGCCAGGAGGACGAGCGCGAGCAGGGCGAAACGGGGGTGGGGGCGTAGGCGATCGGCCAGGAACGCCACGCCCACCCCCACCGGGACGGCCAGGTAGATCCCGATCCGCCCCAGGGCGCGGATGGCCTGCGCGCCCGGCAACCACCTCGCCACGGTGGGCCAGAGCCAGCCGCCGCCGGGACCCACCGTCGTCGCCACGATCACCACCGCGCTCACCAGGACCAACAGACGGGTCGAGCTCCGCCGGCGCTCGAGCCAGAGGCCCGCCGCGGCCAGGAGGGGCGTTACCAGCCCGACGCCCAGGACCCGGGTCCCACCGTGCCCGGTCGCCTGGACCACAGCGGGGACGCGGTGGATCCAGCCGTACAGGCGGCTCGTCTCGCCCATCACCACCCAGGACAAGACTCTCGGAGCGAAGTGCCGGATATTGCCCCAGTCGCGCCGGCCGAGGAGCTCCGCTGCGGCGAGGTAGTGTCGGGCCAGGGGCCAGAGCGCGAGGGCTGCGGCGCCGGCGAGGATCGCCAGGAACGGCCCGTCGGCCACCAAGATGCGGACCAGGCGCCGGCGAGCGGGCCGAAGGCCCAGCGCCCCGGCGACCGCGACCAGAAGGAAGACGCTCGAGAAGAAGAGCGGGTAGAACGCGCCCCAGGCCTGGAGGACCAGGCAGAGCGTCGCCAGACCGAGGGCCAGGCGGCGCCGGCCGGCCGCACCGGGCTCGTCCACGAGCGCGAAGGCCCGGGCGAGGCCCCAGAGGGCGCCGGCGACGAAGAGGTCGAAGAGGAGCTGCGGATGGCCGACGTTGGCCGCCCGGGCGCTGCCGAAGGCGAAGAGGTAGGCGCCCAGACCCCCCGCCACCGGGGAGCACGAGAGGCCGCGAGTCAGGAAGGCGTAGAATGCCCAGAAATCGAGGATCAGGGCCGCCAGCAGCCAGAGCTCGAAGGCCGTGGCCGGGGCGATGCCGGCGGCGCGCCAGGGCCAGTAGAACGGGCCTTCGCTGAACATCAGGTCGGTGAAGGCGGCAACGTTCCTCGCCGGGTAGAAGAGCGGCGGATCCCAGAAGGAGAGGTGCGGCGGGCGAGCCACCCCCAACCGTGCTCCAGGGAAAAGCCCACGAGCCGGGCGTCTCCCGGGCCGCCGACCACCGACCGGAACCCGCTCAGCCACATGGGGTAAGTCAGCAGGAAGAGACCGGCCACCAGAGCGAGGCAGGGAATCAACAGGTCTCCGAGAGAGTGCCGCGGCGAGTCGGCCTCGATCGCTTGCGCTGGTGCCGCAGGTTGCATGCGAGATCGGACGGAATCTCCGGAACGCCGCTCGGTCCGAGCACTCGGCGGCTCTGGAGAAGCGACAGGAATTCGAAGTAGGTCCGGAGCTAATCATAGCCGAAGGCAACCAGGGCTTGCGGAGAAGAGAGATGGGCAATGCCCGTCTTCCGGGAAAGCTGCGCGTGCCAATTTGCGATGATTAGGTCGACGCGCATATACTTGCTTACATGATTCCGCCTCTGCCTGTCGCCTTCGTGCTCGCCGCCTTGAGCGCAAGCTCGCCCGGCTTCCCCAAGGCTGCGAACCCGCCTGTCGTCGAGGGCGTGGTTCGGGACTCGCGAGGAGATCCGGTGACCTCCGCCCGGATCGCCCTCCTGCCGGTCCTCTCGAACTACGACCGGAACAAGAGGCTGCTCGATCGTTCCGGCCCTCAGGAGTCGTCTGCGGGAGGGCGGACCGACACCGCGGGGCACTACGAGGTGCCGGTACCACGGCCCGGGGTGTGGCGGGTCATCGTGAAGGCTCCCGGCAGGGTTCCGATGCAGTACTTTCCCTTGGCCCTCGCACGATCGCGGGAGTTGCCGCCGGTAACCCTCCTCCCCGACCAGTCCTGCGTCATCCAGGTCGCCGACCGGAGCGGAGCCCCGGCCCTCGGGGCCGCCGTGTACGCTCAACCCAGCAACAGGTCCTGGTGGTCTGCGGCGGCGACGGACGGCTGGCGACCTGCGTCGCGATTCGGCTGGACGGGTCGTTCGGGCGTCGTGACCCTGCCCCGAGCCGACGGCGAGCTCCTGGACATCACAGTCGTTCCACCGGACCGGGCGGCCACGGTCTCCGCCTCCGAGATCGAGCATGGGCGGTTCCTCCTTCCCGGCGGGCCATGGAAGCGGCTGATCCTGGAGGCCGAGGATGCCCAGGGAGACCCCGTGGCGGGAGCTCTCGTCGCCATCGGAGACATCGCATGGCCCGTCGGGCAAACCGGGGCGGACGGGCGTCTTCGCGTGCTCTCCCGTGCGGGCGACGTCCCTCAGGTCTTTCTCCTGGGCTTGCACGGGGAGTTGAGTCGCACACGACTCCGGGTTCCGACATCGGGTCGCGGAGAGCGCGATGGTCCCCAGCTCCTGCGGTTGAGCCTAGCGGCCTCGACCACGGTGATCGGCTCGGTCCACGACGCGGCCACCGGACACTCCGTAGGGGGTGCTCTCGTCTGGCCTGGGAACGACCCCGGGCGATTCGAGATCGCGGGAAGCTCCGGATCGTTCTCCATCGAGACGGCGGGCGATGCCCGCTTCTGGGTCCAGGCCGACGCCGACGGCTATCTCCCGAAGCTCCAACGGATTTTGCCGTCTGGGCGCTCCATCGTCCGCCAGGGCGTCCGCCTCGATCGGGCGGCGACTCTGAGCGGCCGAATCTTCGGACCTCGAGAGACGCCGATACCGGGAGCCACGGTGGTGGCAGGACGACTCGCTCGGGAGACCGGTGGCCCCTTCAGGCTGGATCGCGCTGCGGCGCGGAGTGAGTCCGACGAGTCGGGGCGATTCGACCTCGAGGGCTTGGACCCCAGCCAGGGCTATGAGGTGCAAGTGTCTCGGGCGGGCTTCTCCGACTGGCGGCGAGAGCTCGATCCGGTGGCCTGGCGGGCGGGCCACACCCTCGAGGTCGAGTTGAGCGCACTCCGGGGAGGCTCGGGACGGGTCCTGACCGCCGACGGGACACCGGTCGGAGGCGCGTTGGTACGCCTCCGCGCCGGGACCTCCGAGACGGGCGGTCCGCGCAGGCCGCGGCCAGTCGACGGTGGCGACAAGCCCGAAACGGCCGATCCCTTTGCGGCTTGGACCGATTCGAAAGGCACCTTCGAGGTCGCACATCTCCCCGGAGAGACCTTGGAGCTGTCGGTCTTCAAGCACGGCTTCGCTCCGGCCCTCGTCGAGAACGTCGAGGTGCCGCCGGGAAGGGGAGCGCTCGACCTCGGAATCGTGCACCTCCATCGGGCACTCCCTCTGGAGGGCACGGTCAGCGACCGAGGGGGCCGGCCGATCGACGGCGCTTCTCTCTGGGTCGAGACCGACAAGCTGCCACGGACGATCCTGTTGGAAGAGATCCACGAGCGCTCTCCGACGACGACCAGCGATTCCAGAGGCCGGTTCACCGTGGAAGGCCTCGAGGCCGGTGAGAAGCTTTCTCTCGTCGCGGCGCGCGAGGGGTACCGGCCCTCGGTTCTCGACCTGGACGTTGCCGAGGGCCAACCGCCGCTCCAGGTCACTCTCCAGCGAGCCGCTGTCGTCGACGGCGTTGTCCTGGATTCCGAGGGAGCTCCCGTTCCGGGAGCCGTGGTGAGTCTCAGGCCGGCGGAGCCGGCTCCGGGGGTCGTACCGGAGTCCGTTCGAGACGACGGCGGCGTCGAGCGAAGCGCGACGACTCGCAGTGACGGCGGGTTCCGATTGTCTGGCCTGTACCCGGGAGACGTCGGCATCACGGCCTCCAAGCAGGGTCTGGTGGCCAGCCATCCCAAGACCCTGCATCTCGCCGAAGGAGTCGCCGTTAGCGATGTCCGGATCATCCTCGTCCGAGGGTCCGTGGTCCTTGGCCGGGTGACGACCGATGCCGGCGAGCCGATTCCCTCAGTAAGAGTCACGTCAGGGGACGCGGCGGCGTTCACCGACGAAGACGGACTCTTCCGGCTGGAGGGGGTGGGCCCAGGCAAGGAGGTCCTCGAGGCTTGGCACGAGCGCTTCGGCCTTGTGCGTAAGGGAGTGGAGGTTCTGCCCGGAGACAACACCATCGACCTCGTCATGCGGGGTGGGCACGATGTGTCGGGCTGGACCGCCGACACACAGGCGGAACCGGTCGCCGGAGTGCGCCTGACGCTCATCCCGGAGCAGGCAAGGGCACCCCGTTCCTATCGCACCTCCAGTGGACCGGATGGAGGATTCCGATTCGAGGAGGTTCTGGACGGAAGGTATCGGCTCGAGACCGCCAAGGCGGGCTATGTCCTGGCGGACATTCCGCCCGTTCTCGAGGTCGCGGGCTCCAGGATCGATGACCTCAAGGTCGAGCTGAGCTCGGGAGTGACCCTGACCGGAGACATTCTGGGCCTCGACCTTTCCGAGCTGAGCCGAGTCAGCGTTCGCGCCTCCAACGAGGAGAGACCTCGACGAATCGGACGGATTTTCGCCGACGGGCGGTACGAGGTACCCGATCTCGCGCCGGGAGTCTGGACGGTAAAGGCCGCCTTGGCAGGCGCAGAGCGGCAGGTGACGAGAAAGATCTCGATCTCGGACGGCGACGTGGAGATCCGGCGGGACCTGGATTTCAGCGCGGGCGTCCGGCTCACCGGTCTCGTTTCCTTCGAGGGCGAAGGGCTTCCTGGTGCCCTGGTCTCGCTTTCGAGTACTGAGCACGACTCGGCGAGAACGGTGCGAACCAACGCCCTGGGGCGATTTCAGGTCTCCAACCTTGCGGAGGGCCACTACCGCTTGACGGTGTCTCACCGGCGCCTGCACCTGATCCACAACGAGGAGATCGAGATCGTCGGAGACCAGGACATCGAGGTCCACATCGATGCCGTCACGGTGCGCGGGGAGGTGATCGACGGCTCCACGGGAAATCCCATCGGAGACGCAGTCGTCGTCCTGGGACAGGTTGCCGGACCGGCGACCTCGGAACCAGTTTCCGAGACGACGGTCGCGACCGACGCCCAGGGCACCTTCTCGATCCAGCATCTCTCCGCTGCGCTTTACCGCGCGAGCGTCAGTCGAGACGGCTATGCGCCGGCGGAAGAGACGCTCGATCTCCGGTATGTGAGCTCAGCGCCGGATCTCCGCTTCGAGCTACGGCCGACCCAGGGGCTGTTGGTGGTGCCACGTCTTGCCTCGGGAGCGGTTCCTTCGTGGGCGCAAATTCGGCTCACTGATGTCTCGGGCGCGCCAGTCGTCGAAAAGTCCTATGCGGTCGTAGACGGAACGGCGCGCGTCACGACGGCTCCTTCAGGCGAGTTGCTGGTGAGCGTCGCGTCGCCCGGCGGCGCAATGGTGAGCCGCATGGTGACCGTTCCCGGCCGGGCGTTGGAGCTCGCTCTACCTCCGGCGGGGGAGATCGAGGTCCGTGTACCCGACCTGGCCGAGACCGGTACCGGCGGCGTGGCAGAAGCGTTCGGCCCGAGCGGCTCGCCTCTCGTCGCGCTGGAGGGCGGGACGGGACGATTCCTGAGCAGCTGGAGCGTGCACGACGGCAGGGCCTTGATGGTGGGTGTCCCGGTCGGCGAGTGGTCGATCCGGGTGACCGGGCGGAATGGGAGCGTGTGGACCGGCCGTGTCTCGGTCGAAGCAGGAGTGCGCGCCCTGGTGACCCTGCGGTGAGAAGCGCGAAAAGAAGTCGGCCGCCGAGCCGCGAGGAATGCGGCTCGACGGCCGGATCTCGGTCCCAGGTTCAACTCAAAAGTCGGGTGGGGGTGGGCACAAGCTGCATCCACCACCGCCACCGCCGCTGCCCTCGCAATTCACTACGGTCTCGCCGTTGACGCAGGTGTCGGAGCCGTCTCCGCCATCGATGGTGTCGGTGCCGGACTGCCCGTCGATGCTGTCGTTGCCGCCCTGCCCGTGGAGGATGTCATTCCCGTCGCTGCCACGGATTACGTCATCGTCACCGCCGCCGTTGACCGTGTCGTTGCCGCTCCCGGCCCAGAACTCGTTGCCGTCCGGCTCTCCGTTCAAGAAATCCTCGCCGGTGTTGCCATACTCGGTGTCCGAGCCATAGCCGCCATGGATCTCGTCGTTGCCGTCTCCACCATAGAGGAGGTCGTCGCCCGCGCCACCACAGATCAGATCGAAGCCTCCTCCACCGTGAACCTCGTCGTTTCCGCCGAGGGCTTGAATGACGTCGTTGCTCGAGGTTCCGTTGATGTAATCGTCGCCGCTGGTTCCAACGATGGTCGCTGTCTGGCTTGCACACGTGGCCGCGTGGGCAGCCTGGACCATCGAAACCAGGAGGAGGATGAGTCCGGCAAGGACCAGGGTCCGTCGAAACTTCGTCACCATTCTGCAACTCCTTTCTCTTCGGATTGCCTTCACTGTCTCGGCGCCCACATGGACGTTGAACTAGGCATCGTAGTATACCATGAAACCATGTGATCGCCTCGTTTGTGTTCGCTCCCGTTCGGCGGGCGGAGGTCGGGCTGATAGAGTTCCTCTCCTCATGGCTTCCGCGTTGCTCTCGATCGCCCTCGGTCTGGGCCTGGCTGCGGCGTGCGGGTTCCGGGTGTTCGTGCCGCTCTTGGCCATGGGGGTCGCGGTGCGCTCCGGGCACCTGGCGGTCTCTCCGGGGTTCGCCTGGGTGGGGAGCGACGCGGCGCTGATCGCGTTCGGCGTCGCGACCGTCTGCGAGATCGCGGGCTACTACATCCCCTGGGTCGACAACCTCCTCGACACCGTGGCGACTCCGACCGCGGTGGTCGCCGGGATGCTGGCCGCGGCCTCCGTGATGACCCACATGGACCCGCTCCTGCGCTGGACCGTGGCGGTGCTCGCCGGCGGCGGCGTGGCGACCGCCGTCCAGTCGGTGACGGTCGCCGGACGGCAACTCTCGAGCCTGACGACCCTGGGGCTGGGTAACCCGATCCTCGCGACCCTCGAGACGGTGAGCTCGGCGGTTCTCGCGGTGCTCGCCATCCTCGTCCCCGTCCTCGCCCTCCTGCTGGTGGCTCTGCTCTTCGTCCTGGCGGTGCGCTGGGTGCTCTTGCGCCAGCCGCGGGCGGCGAAGCAGCAGGTGAGGTCCCCCTCCTGACCGACCGCTGGGCGGTCTGGATCGATACCGGCGGGACCTTCACGGACGCCCTCGGCCGCGACCCGGAAGGCCGGCTCCTGAAGGCCAAGGTGCTCTCCTCGGGCGCCCTGCGCGGTCGCGTGGGCTCGGTGCTCGGGGAGGGCCGCGTGGCGGTCGAGGCCTCCTGGGTGCCGGAGGCCTCCGCCCGGCCCGCCGGCCCCACCCCGCTCGGCCCGCTCCTCGCTGGCTGCGCGCTCCGCTGGCTGGGAGCCGAGGCGGCGGGGACGCCGGAGACGACGGTCGCCGGCTACGATCCGGAGGACGGCGAGCTCCGGCTCACCGGACCGGCCCCGGCGCGGGCGGGTGCCGTCTTCGAGATCCGTTCCCCGGAGGAGGCGCCGGTGCTCGCCGCGCGGCTCCTCACCCGCACCCCCCAGGACCGGCCCCTTCCCCCCATGGACCTCCGCCTGGCGACGACCCGGGGCACCAACGCTCTGCTCGAGCGCAAGGGCGCGCCGGTCGCCTTCTTCGTCACCCGCGGGCTCGGCGACCTCCTCGAGATCGGCGACCAGGCCCGGCCCGACCTCTTCGCCCTGGCGGTGGAGAAGGCGCCGCCGCTCTACCGCTCGGTGGTCGAGGTCCCCGAGCGGCTGGCGGCCGACGGCTCGGTGCTGGCGCCGCTCGACGAGGCCCTCGAGTCGGGGGCCCTGGACGAGGCGATTGCGGAGCTCCTCGCGGCGGGCGTCCGGAGCGCCGCCGTGGCGCTCCTCCACAGCTACGTGCGGCCCGACCACGAGCGCCTCCTGGCCCGCCGCCTCGAGACGGCCGGGTTCACCCACGTCTCGTGCTCGTCCGAGCTCGCGCCGCTGATCAAGATCCTGCCGCGAGCCGAGACGGCGGTGGTCGACGCCTACCTCGGCCCGGTGATCGGCGACTACCTGGGGCGCGTCGGTCGAGCCCTTTCGCAGAGCGCCGCGCTGCACGTCATGACGAGCGCCGGTGGGCTGGTCTCGGCCGCCGACTACCGGGCCAAGGACAGCCTCCTCTCCGGCCCCGCCGGCGGCGTGGTGGGGGCGGCCGAAGCCGGGGCGCGGGCCGGCCTCGACCGGGTGATCACCTTCGACATGGGGGGCACCAGCACCGACGTGGCCCGCTTCGACGGTGCCTACGAGTACCTCTTCGAACATCGGGTGGGCGACGCCCGCCTGGTGGCGCCGGCTCTGGCGATCGAGACCGTGGCGGCCGGCGGCGGGTCGGTCTGCCGCTTCGCCGCCGGTCGCCTGCAGGTCGGCCCGGAGAGCGCCGGCGCCGCGCCTGGCCCCGCGTGCTACGGCGCCGGCGGTCCCCTCACCCTGACCGACGTCAACCTGCTCCTGGGGCGCCTCGACCCGGAGCGCTTCGGCCTCCCGGTGGACCGCGCCGCGGCCGAGCGGCGCCGCGCCGAGCTCGCCGCGGCCGTCGCCGCCGAACGCGGCGCGCCGGTCGACTCCGAGGCCCTCCTGGCCGGTTGCCTGGCGATCGCCGACGAGCGCATGGCGGACGCCGTGCGGCGGATCTCGGTGCGGCGCGGCTACGACCCGTCGGAGTACGCCCTGGTGGCCTTCGGAGGCGCCGGCGGGCAGCACGCCTGCTCGCTCGCGGAGCTCCTCGGCATGGAGCGCGTCCTGGTACCGGAGGACGCCGGCCTCCTGAGCGCCCTGGGGCTCGGCTCGGCGCTCGTCGAGCGCTTCGCCCAGCGCCAGGTGCTGGCGCCGCTCGCCGAAGTGGGCCCGGAAGCTCGAGGCCCGGCTCGCCGAGCTCGCCGCGGAGGCCGTGGACGCCGTGCGGCGCGAGGGTGTTCCCGCCGGCGAGGTGATCGTGCGCCGCCGGATCGCCCATCTGCGTCTCGCCGGCCAGGAGACGAGCCTGCCGGTGGAGGTCCGGCCCGGGCTGGACCTGGGGCGGGCCTTCGCCGCCGCCTACCGCGGGCTGTACGGCTACCCGCCGCCCGCGCGGCCGGTGGAGGTCGAGTCGCTCCGGGTCGCGGCGTCCTCTCGGCGCCACGAGCGCCCGGTGCCGGAGCCGCCGCGGGAGACCCGAGGAGCCGTGCCGGTCGCCGCCGGGCGGGCCTTCTTCGGATGCGACTGGCGGGAGACGGCGGTCTTCGACCGCGCCGGGCTCGAGCCGGGCGATCGGCTCGCCGGCCCGGCCCTGGTCTTCGAGCGCCACGCGGCGACCGTGGTGCTCCCGGGTTGGGCGGCCGCCGTCGACGGCGGCCGGGCGCTCGTCCTGACGCGCGGCGACGGCGGGTAGGATCGGAGCCCCGGGCGATGGAGAAGGCGATGAGGAGAGACCGTGACTGAGGGAACGACACCCGCGGCGGTGGTGGTCGAGGAGCTGTTCACCGCCCGCTTCGAGGCCCTCGCGCGGGAGATGGGCGAGCTCCTTCGGCGGACCGCGCTCTCGACCAACGTCAAGGAGCGTCTCGACTTCTCGTGCGCGCTCCTCGACCCGGCGGGGGAGCTGGTGGTGAACGCCCCCCACATCCCCGTCCACCTCGGGGCCCTGGGGCTCTGCGTGCGCTCCGTCGCCCGGGAGCTCGACCTCGCCCCGGGCGACGTGGCGGTCACCAACAGCCCGGCCTACGGCGGCTCTCACCTGCCCGACGTGACCGTCGTCACGCCGGTCTTCGAGCCCGCGGCGGCCGGGCGCCGGTCTCGCCTCCTGGGCTACGTCGCGAGCCGCGCCCACCACGCCGAGATCGGCGGCACCCGCCCCGGCTCCATGCCGCCGGACGCCCGCTGCCTGGCCGAGGAGGGGGTGGTGATCCCGCCCATGCGCCTGGTCGAGGCCGGCGAGCCGCGCTGGGAGGCGATCCGCGCCCTCCTCGCCGAGGGACCGTACCCGAGCCGGGCGGTGGCGGAGAACGTGGCGGACCTGGGGGCGGCGGTGGCGGCCAACCACCGGGGCGCCGAAGCCCTGGCGGCGCTGGTCGCCGAGCACGGCCGCGAGACCGTGAGCGACCAGATGCGGATCCTCGCCGGACGTGCCGAGAGCCGGCTGGGAGAGGCCCTGGAGCGCCTGGGAGACGGCCTCTACCGGGCCGAGGAGCGGCTCGACGACGGCACCCCCCTGGCGGCGGCGATCGAGGTCGAGGGCGCCCGGGCCCGGATCTCCTTCGCCGGCTCCGGGGGGGTCCATCCGGGCAACCTGAACGCCACGCCGGCGGTGGTCCGGAGCGCCGTGCTCTACGTCCTGCGGCTCCTGGTCGAAGGCCCGCTGCCCCTCAACGAGGGGCTCCTCCGACCGGTCGAGCTCGAGATCCCCCGCGGCCTGCTCAACCCCGAGTTCCCCGCCGACCCGCGGCGCGCCCCGGCGGTCGTGGGGGGCAACGTCGAGACCAGCCAGCGCCTGGTCGACACGCTGATCCGGGCCCTCGGGCTCGCCGCCTGCAGCCAGGGGACCATGAACAACGTGCTCTTCGGCAACGCCTCGTTCGGGTACTACGAGACCGTGTGCGGCGGTTGCGGCGCGACGCCCGGCGCCGACGGGGCCTCGGCGGTCCACAGCCACATGACCAACACCCGGATCACCGACCCGGAGGTCCTCGAGCGGCGCTACCCGGTGCGGCTCGAGCGCTTCGCGGTGCGCCGGGGCTCGGGCGGGGCGGGGCGGTTTCGGGGCGGCGACGGCGTGGTGCGCGAGCTCCGCTTCCTCGCGCCGGTCTCGCTCTCGATCCTGAGCCAGCACCGGGTCGAGCGGCCGTACGGCATGGCCGGCGGGGGGCCGGGTGCCGCCGGACGCCAGCGGGTGATCCGGGCCGCCGACGGCGCCGAGCTCGAGCTCGCGCCGGTCGCCGGCTGCGAGCTCGAGCCCGGCGACCGCCTGGTGCTCGAGACCCCCGGAGGCGGCGGATGGGGGAGCCCGTGAGGCGCCTCGCCTCGGTCGTCGTCTGGTCGGTCCTCGCCGCGGCGTTCATCGGTCCAGGCACGGTGACGACCTGCGGAGCGGCGGGCGCCTCCTACGGCACCGCCCTGCTCTGGGCCCTCGGCTTCTCGACCGTGGCGACCCTGGTGCTCCAGGAGGCGAGCGCCCGGCTCACCGTGCGCTCGGGGCGGGATCTCGCGCGCGCGCTCCGGGAGAGCTACCACGGCGGCCCGGGAGGTGGCGCCATCCTGGTCCTCGTGCTGGGCGCGATCTTGCTGGGCAACGCCGCGTACCAGGCGGGGAACCTCCTGGGAGCCGCCGCGGGCGCCGGGCTGATCGTGGGCGCGGCCCCCTGGAGCCTGGCCCTCGCCGCGGGCGCCGTGGCGGCGCTGCTCCTCTGGCTGGGCGCGCCGCGGACGGTCGCCCG
Organism: uncultured Acidobacteriota bacterium; assembly: GCA_963741925.1. Lineage (GTDB taxonomy): Bacteria > Acidobacteriota > Thermoanaerobaculia > Multivoradales > DATKCC01 > CAVUBL01. Next base: position 2,707,089 of record CAVUJU010000005.1, on the reverse strand, counting down.
GCTCCTGGCGCTCCTCGTGGCGCTCATGGGCGTCGCCTTCCTGGCGACTGCCGCCCGGGTCCACCCGCCGGCGATGGAGGTCCTCCGCGGCCTCGTGGTGCCGTCGAGCCCCGCCGGAGCCGGCCTCCTGGTCCTCGGCCTGGTGGGGACGACGGTGGTGCCGTACAACCTGTTCCTGGGCTCGGGGCTCGCCGCGGGCCAGGAGCTCGCCGACGTCCGCTTCGGGCTCTCGGTGGCGGTGATCCTCGGTGGCGTCATCTCCATGGGGGTGCTGGTGGTGGGGGCGGCGACGCCCGGCCCCTTCGCTTTCGGCACGGTCGCGGCGGCCCTCTCCGAGCGCCTCGGCGCCTGGGCCGGCCCCCTCTTCGGCTGGGGCCTGGCGGCGGCGGGCCTGTCGTCCGCCACCACCGCGCCCTTGGCGGCGGCCCTGACCGCCCGCGGCCTCTTCGGCGACGGCGCCGACGACCCGCGCTGGAGCCCGCGCGCGTGGCGCTACCGCGCGGTCTGGGCGGGGGTGCTTCTCTTCGGGCTCGCCTTCGGGGTGAGCGGCGTGCCGCCGGTGCCGGCGATCCTCCTGGCCCAGGCGTTCAACGGCGTGATCCTGCCGGTGGCCGCGATCTTCCTCCTGCTGGCGGTCAACGACCGGCGGCTCCTGGGCGCCGGCGCGGTCAACGGCGCCTTCGCCAACGCCGTGACCGCCCTGGTGGTGGCGGTCACCGTGGTCCTGGGCGCCTCGGGAGTCCTGCGCGCCCTCTTCGCCGCGGTGGGACTCGCGGCGCCGGGAGACGCGGCGCTCCTCGCCGCCGGCCTGCTGACGGTCGCCGTCGTCGCCCTGCCGGTGACCCGGGCGCTCCGGCGCCGGCGCCACCAGATCGCCTGACGGTGCGACGTGGGGCGCGGCGCGAAGGGCCGCGCCCAGAGCGGCGGACTAGTGAAGCTCCGCCTCAAACCGACGAGGCGCCTGAAGCGTCTCCGGCACCACGGGCCGCTGGTCCCCCACCCACGCCGAGCGATTACGGCTGCGCTCCTCGGAACGGCGACTCCAGAACGTTGGATCCATCGGATGCCCCCCGCATCCCCTCGATCCCCTTCCCACCCCACGGGGGGGAAGGGGACGCCCCCACCCTCTCGGGCTGCTTCTCGAGGAACTCGGCTCGTTCGTCACGATTCTGGCCTAATCAGACATCGAGTGACCCGTCAACCGTCAAGTGACGTGTCCTGGCGGTCCCTCCCGCCGCTGGCGGCGTTGCTCCTCCTCGACGTAGGCCCCGCTACGCCTGCGTCGGAGCGCCTGGCCAGCGACGGAAAACCTCGCCAGATACCCTGTCACTTGACGGTTGACGGGTCACTACTCGCCCACCAGCTCGACCCGGAGGTCGCCGACGCCGCTGTCGAGCTCGATGGTGGCGGTGCCCGGGCCGTCCTTCCACTTGAGCGCGCCGCCCACGAAGCCGTGGCCCTGGGTGGTCTGCCCGCCGATCACCAGGTCGACCTCGCCGACGCCGGTGTCCATGTCCACCGAGCGGATCGCCTTCTCGGGCGCCACGACCGAGATCTCGCCGACCCCGAGGTCGACCTCGAGATCCCCCTCGAGCCCCTGGATCGACACCTCGCCGACCCCCATGTCGACCTCCAGGCCGAGGCCGCGCGGGATCAGCAAGTGGGCCTTGACCGAGAGCCCGCGGTCGCGGAGCTTCGGCCAGTCGGTCACCTCGATGCCCAGCCGCGAGCCGCTCTTGCGGATCTCGAGGTCGATCGAGCGCGCGACCTCCCGGCAGTGCTCCTCGTGCGACTCCTCGCAGAGCACGGCGACCTCGACCCGGACCGAGTCGCCGTCGGTGGCCTCGGCGGAGAGCTCGCCCACCTGGGAGTGGAAGCCGACCTGGCGCGCGCCGTCCACGGTGAGGTCCTGGGTCAGGGTGCGCACCGTGACGTCGGCGCGGGCGGCGGCGGGCGCCAGGCCGGCCAGAGCGAGGAGCGCGACGGCGACCGGTCGGCGGGTGGATGCGAGGCGGCACGGGGTTCCGATGGGCATGACGGCGTCTCCCTGGGAATGAGATGATGGCGGCCTCACGAAGGCCCTTTCGACGATCCTACGATGCGCCCCTGGAAAAGGTTCCCGAGGGAAGCTGGCGGACCATGACCTCCTCTCGCCGCCCCGCGGCTCGCGCCGCGGCCCTCCTCGTCGCGGCGGCCGCGGCGACGGCCGCGCTCGCCGGCTGCCCGGGCCCACGCTCACGGGCCACCGGCCAGGCGGAGCTCGCCCTGCTCTCGAGCCAGCAGGAGATCGAGATCGGCCGCCGGGCCCACCGGGAGGTCCTGGCCGCGGTGGGCGAGTACCCGGACCCGGAGCTTCCAGGCGTACGTCGCGCGGATCGGCGGGCGCTTGGCGGAGGTCTCGGAGCGTCCCGATCTGCCCTGGACCTTCACGGTGCTCGACGATCCGTCGGTCGACGCCTTCGCCCTGCCGGGCGGCTTCGTCTACGTGACGCGGGGGGCCCTGGCCGTCATGGCCTCGGAGGCCGAGCTGGCCTCGGTGCTCGGCCACCAGATCGGGCACGCCGCCGGCCACCACCCGGCCGAGCGCCTGAGCCCGGGCGAGATCGCCGACCTCGGCCTCGCGGCCGGCACCCTCCTCTCGCCCGGCCTCCGCGACGACGGCGCTCCAGCCGCGACCGGCCTCGGAGTCCTGTTCCTCCACTACGACCGGGATGACGAGCGCCAGGCGGACGACCTCGCGGTCCGCTACCTCGACCGGGCGGGCTACGATCCGCGCCAGATGGTGACCGCCCTCCAGGTGCTCGAGCGGGCGAGCCAGGGCCCTCCCTCCGGTGGCCTGCCGAGCTGGCTCTCGACCCATCCCGATCCGACCGACCGGCTCGCGAGGCTCCGGGCCGAGATCGAGGCCGAGCCCCGGGAGCTCCGGGGGACGGCGGTGGGCCGGACGGCCTTTCTCGCTCGGATCGACGGCCTGGTCTTCGGCGACGACCCGCGCGGGGGGTTCTTCGAGGGGACGACGTTCTACGACCCGCGGCTCGCGTTCCGGATCACCTTCCCGGCGGGCTGGCAGACGAGCGACCAGCGCCGGGTGGTGGGCGCCGTGAGCCCGCGGCGGGAGGCCGCGGTCGCCGTGTCGCCGGTGGCGGCCGGCTCGCCGGCCGAAGCGGCGCAGCGGTTCTTCGCCCGGCGGGGGGTGGAGCAGGGGAGCCCCTGGCGAGCTTCGATCGGCGGCCTGCCGGCGGTGGCGAGCGGCTTCCGGACCGACGCGGGCTCGTCGGCGGCGGTGGCGGGGCTGGTGGCGTTCGTCGCGGAGGAGGGGCGGGTCCTCCAGCTCCTCGGCTACAGCCTGGCGGAGCGTTCGGCGCGCTACCGCGACCAGCTCGCGAGCTCGTTCGGTAGCTTCGCTCCGCTCACCGATCCGCGGTATCTCGGCGTTCAGCCGAAGCGGATCGCCCTGGTCACGGTGCCGCGGGAGATGACGGTCGAGGAGCTCCAGGACGCCTTCCCGTCGACCGTCCCGCGCGAGACGCTGGCGTTGCTCAATCGCCTCGAGGCGGGCGGGACCCTGCCCGCCGGCACCCGGGCGAAGACCGTCGTCGGTCCCGATCTCCCGTGACGGCGACCCCACCGGCTCCGCCGTCTCGGCACTCCGGGGCGGTGGCGTCTCCAGCGCGAAAAAAGCCCCCTCCCGCGTGCGGACGAGAGGGGGTGGGTCCCGGGGCCGTCGGCTCCGGGTCGTGTCTCAGAGAGGCCGGCGCCAGGTGGTCCCGCCGAGCAAGGTGGTGAAGTCGATGGCGCGCCGGGTCGCTCCGGCGCCGTCGAGCGCCGCGGACGAGACGGAGGGCGCCGCGGCGCCGGCACCGCCGGCCGGCGGCACGAGGGAGAAGCTCGGAGACGCGGTCGAGCGCGGTGCACCCCCTCGTCCGGGTGCCCGAGCAACGGTCGAGGACGCGCAGGGTGCCCGAAGCGAGCTGCCCCGCGGCGTCGAAGACCACCGAGACCTCGGCCGAGAGCCGCCCCAGGCTCCGGCCGTCCCGGGTCAGCGGGTAGGCGTCGAGCCGGTAGACGCCCGGCTGTGCCCCCCGGTAGAGGGCGATCTCGTGGACGGCGGCCCCGGTGGTGCGGGCGCGCACGATCTTCGAGAGCACCCGGAGCACGTGGACGTCCCGCGTCGAGAGCTTGCGCTCGCAGACGCCGAGGAGCTCCGCCAGCCCCCGGCCCGGCTTGGCGTCGGTCGCCGCCCCGCCGCCCGCGGCGAGGTCGTCGATCACCAGCACCGAGGCCGGGTCGGCGCCGGTCAGGGCGAGCGTCGGGTTGAGCAGGACCTTGAAGCGCGCCGGGTCGTTCGCCGTCACCAGGTCCGAGTCGAGAGGGTTGCGCGACAGGCTCACGGCGAGGAGCTGCAGCCGCTCCGGGTTGCGCAGCAGCGTGGTCTCCTCCGGGTTGGTGGAGAAGGCGAGCTGGCGCTCGGGCACGCCGCCGGCGCTGGCGTAGGCGATGGCGGCGAAGTCACCGGTCCGGGTGAGGGTGAGGTCGACGCCGGCGCCGGCCGAGGCCTCCGGGGCGACGACCTGGAGCCGCTCGAGGAGCCCCGCCAGGCGATCGGCGTCGCAGGCCACCTCCGCCTCAGTCAGGGTCGCCTCCCCGCCGCCGCTCGCCGCGGCCAGCCGGGCCTCGGCCGGCGGCGCCGCGGTCGACGGCGCCGCCGAGGCGCCGGGCAGCGGCCGGAGCCAGGTCGAGTCCGCGAGCAGGCGGGGCCAGTCGACCGAGGTCGTCGAGGCCCCCCCGGACGCGCTCCGGGCGAAGCCCACCGCGAACTCGCCTGAGCCCGCCATGCCGCCGCTGCCGGCGGGCTTCACCAGGGCCAGCCGGGCGGACGTGCCGAGGCTCGTGCAGCCGTGGGCCTGGCCCCCCTGGCAGGCGGGGAGCGTGCGGAGCGTCCCGCTCGCGAGGCCGCCCTGGCCGTCGAAGCTCACGTGGAGCTCGGCGGCGAGGGTCCCCAGGGAGCGCCCGTCGCTCCGATAGGCCGCGGCCTCGAGACGATAGGTGCGCGGCGCCGGCGCCCGGTAGATCGCCGTCTCGTAGCTCGCGGCGCCGGGCACGTCGACGCGGGCGACCTTCGAGAGCACCCGCAGGACGTGGACGTCCGCCGGGTCCAGGTCGCCGTGGCACCGATCGACGAGGGCCGCGAGGCCCCGCCCCGGCTTGGCGTCCGTGGCGCCGTCGGGCGACCCGGCCAGGTTGTCGATCGCCAGCAGGCCGGCCTCGCTCGACGGGTCGGCGGCGAGGGTCGGATTGAGGAGCAATCGGAAGGCCCGCGGATCGCCGGCGGCGACCAGGTCCGAGCTCAGGTGGTTGCGGGTGAGGCTGACGCTCGCGAGCTGCGGGCGGGCGGGGTTGCGCAGCAGCGTCGTCTCTTCCGGGTTGGTGGAGAAGGCGAGCTGGGCCTCCGGCGAGCCCGACCGCTCGACGGTGAAGGCGAGGCCGGCGAAGTCGCCGGTGGCGGTGAGCGACAGGTTGACCGCGGCGGGGATTCCCCGGGCCGGCCGGACCTCGAAGCGGTCGAGGAAGCTGGCGAGGCGCGCGGCGTCGCAGGCCACCTCGGCGGCGGTCAGGCTCCCTTCGGCGGGCGTCGTCACCCGCGCCGGGTTCGAGTAGGGCGAAAACCCGCCCGCGCCCTTCGCCCGCACCCGGAAGGTGTAGGTCCGGCCCGCGTGGAGGCCGGTGAAGCGGGTGCCGCGCGCGGTCGCTCCGAGGACCCGCACCTCGTTGAACACCGCGCCGGTCTCGACCTCCACGTGGAACTCCATGGCGCCCGTGCCGCCGGCGGACCAGGTGAGGTCCACCTCGTGGGGCGCCGGCGCCTTAGCGACGAGGTTCGTCGGCGCCGGCGGCGGAGAGGGCCCGGGCGGCGGCGACGGCGGCGGGGGTGGAGGCGGAGGAGGCGGCGATGGCGGTGGCGTGGCCGACGAGGTCGTGGCACTCGCCGGCCCGGCCCACGAGGAGCCACCGCCGCACCCGACGGCTTGCACCCGGTAGCTGTAAGTGCTTCCCGCCGCCAGCCCCTGGTCGGCGTAGGAGGAGGCGCCGGCCCCGAGGTTGGCGATCACCGAGTAGGTCGAGGCGCTCGCGGGCTTGCGCTCGACCACGAAGCCGTCTTCATCCTTCGAGTCGTCGGTCCAGGAGAGGTCGATGCGGGAGGACGAGGTGGCCGAAGCCACCAGGTAGCTCGGCGCGGCGGGCGGCGACGAGCAGGTCGTCGAGCCGGAGCCGTAGAGGACCGCGATCGCGTCCCGGTCGTCCTGGCCCAGGCGGGCGCCCCGGCCGTCGTTGTGGGCGAAGGCTCGCATGATCGCGTCGTCGAGCTTGGGGTCGGAGCACGAGGGCGAGGAGCTGTCGCCGCAGGAGTGACCCAGGCCCAGGGCGTGGCCGATCTCGTGCGCGAAGACCTGCTCGCCGTTCTTGCCGCCGTTGCCGGCGAAGTAGCAGCCGGCGCCGTCCTGGGTGACCACCTCGCCCTCGGCGATCTGGTAGTACGTCTGGCCGTTGTAGGTGCCGGTCCCGGAGACGCCGCTGACCCCGCCGATGGCGAGCACGCCGCCCTGGGAGCAGTTGAAGCTGCCGGTGATCTCCTGGTTCGGATCGTCGAACAGGACGACGCTCGCGCCGTCGCGGGCGGTGAAGCCGCTCGCGCGCGACGTGGTGCCCCCGTACGCGAGCGACAGCTTCGAGCCCGCGTCGGCGTTCCACGCGGCGAGGGCGTTCTGGACCTCCGGGAAGCCCCCGTCCGGCATTCCGGCCTGCCCCGCCTGGTAGGCGTACCAGGTGCCCCCGCCGTTGAACCACCGGAAGTGGGTGGAGCCGGAGGCGAGGAGCGTGTAGCGCTCGGCGAGGCGGGCGAGGTCGTCCGGGGAGACGTCCACCACGTAGCGCGCCGCGGAGGCCGCGCCGCCGGCTCGCGCCGCCACCCAGTCGGCGAAGGCGTCGAAGTCGCGGGCCGGCTCGGCCGCCTTCACCGCCGTGCCGCCGGCGGAGCCGTCGGGGGACCGGAGGGTCAGGGGCCGCGCCTCGGAGAGGTCGCGCACGGCGAGTGCCCGCCCCGCCAGGAAGCCGCGGTGGAAGGCGCCGAGCATGAGCTGGCTGACGCCCAGCGTGCCGTCGCCCCGGGGCCCGAGGAAGAGGAGGACCCGCTCTGGCGCCCGGAAGGCGGGTGCGCCCCAGACCCGGTACGGCACGCCGTCGTCGTCGACGCCGCCCGGCACGCGGACGGTCAGCGGGTTGGCGCCCGGCGCGCCCTTGAGCACGCGCCGGACGTCGATCGTGTAGTCGGTCGCCGGCCGACCCGCCGACGGGGCGGGCACCGCGGAGACGACGTCCGCCTCGACGATCAGGGGGGCCTGATCGACCAGGGCGGCGTCCGACATCATGACGTACGTGGTCGCCGCCGCCGGCGGTGCGCCGCCGAGCGCGGTCCCCAGCGCCGCGAGGAGCCCGAGGGCCAGAACGGGAAGGGAAGGAGAGGGATCGGGGAGGGGTCGGGCGAATCGGTTCCGGATCATCGGCAGCCTTCGGTCGGTCGTTGAAACTCCTGCTTCGCGTGCCGGATCGGGATACTACCGAAACCATACTCCAGGGTGCATATGCGCCAAAGACATTCCTTTGCCGCGAAGTGCAGGTTCCATGCCCGCCGGGAGGGCGTGGTCCCGAGGCCTCCGGACCGGCCTGGAGTGGCCATTTGCAGGGATCGTTGCGCCATGGAGCCCAGCCTACGCGGGCGCCGGTCCGACAAAAATCGGCAGTCCGCGGAAACTGGTTGTCAGCGGCCGGGCAAACCTTTTGTCGCCCGGGCGGGAGATCAGAGCGTCGGTTTCCGTCCTTTAAGGGTGATGCTCGCCCGCGTGACCACAGCGACCCCCTGGGGGATCGAAGCCCGCCCGGTGCAGGTGGAGGTGGACGTCCACTTCGGACAGCTCCCCGGCCTGCAGATCGTCGGCCTGCCCGACGCCGCGGTGCGCGAGAGCCGGGAGCGGGTCCGCCGCGCCATCCGCAACTGCGGATTCCGCCTGCCGCCGCGTGTCGTGGTGGTGAACCTGGCGCCCGCCGACCTGCGCAAGGCGGGCAATCACCTGGACCTGGCGATCGCCCTCGGGCTGCTGGCGGCCCACGGCGAGGTGCCCCAAGCGGCCCTCGACGGCAAGCTCCTGGCCGGCGAGCTGGGCCTCGACGGCACGATCCGCCCGGTGCGCGGCGGCCTCGCCATGGCCGAGCTCGCCGCCCGGATGCAGCTCGACGAAGTGCTGCTGCCGGCGCCGAGCGCCGCGGAGGCCGCCGCCCTCGGGGCGGTGCGGGTGACGCCGCTCGCGGGGCTGGCCGAAGCGATCGAGCACCTCCTCGGCCGCTCGCCGGTGGCCGCGGCGGCGGCGCTGCCGCTGGCCGCCGAAGACGGCGGAACCCTCCCCGACCTCTCCGAGGTCCGAGGTCAGGAGGCCGCCAAACGGGCCCTCGAGGTGGCGGCGGCGGGCGGCCACAACCTGCTCTTCATCGGGCCGCCGGGTGCCGGCAAGACGATGCTCGCCCGCAGACTGCCCGCCCTCCTCCCGCCGCTCACCACGGCCGAGGCGATCGCCGTCACCAAGGTGCATTCCCTGGTCTCCGACCGCCCACCGCGGGGCCTCCTGCAGCGCCGACCGTTCCGCAGCCCGCACCCCGGGATCAGCACCGCGGCGATGATCGGCGGGGGCAGCGTGCCGCGGCCGGGCGAAGCGAGCCTCGCCCACTGCGGCGTGCTCTTCCTCGACGAGCTGCCCGAGTTCCGGCGCGACACCCTGGAGTCGCTGCGCCAGCCGCTCGAGGAGGGCTTCGTCATCGTCGCCCGCACCCAGGCCCGCCTCCGGTTCCCGGCGCGCTTCGCCCTGCTCGCGGCGATGAACCCTTGCCCCTGCGGCCACCTGGGGGATCCGCGCCGCGACTGTCGCTGCACGCCGCCGCTCGTCGACCGCTACCGGGGGCGGGTCTCCGGCCCCCTGCTCGATCGGATCGACCTTCACGTGGAGGTGCCGGCGATCGGGCTCGCCGAGCTCTCTGCCGGCCCGGGCGAGCCGAGCGCCGCCGTCGCCGAGCGGGTCGTCGCCGCCCGCCGCCGCCAGGTGGAGCGCTTCGGCCGCGGGGCGCCCTCGCCCTTCAACGCCGCCATGGGGCCGGAGACGGTCCGCGTCCACGCCGCGCCGGACGCCGCCGGGCAGCGCCTCCTCGACACCGCCTTCGAGCGGCTGGGGCTGTCGGTGCGGGCAGTGCACCGGATCTTGAAGGTCGCCCGCACCATCGCCGACCTGGCCGGCAGCGACCGGGTGCGGGCGCCCCACGTGGCCGAGGCGATCCAGTACCGCTCCCTCGACCGGCGCCTGACGCCCTAGTGACCCGTCAACCGTCAAGTGACGTGTCCTGGCGGTCCCTCCCGCCGCTGGCGGCGTTGCTCCTCCTCGACGTAGGCCCCGCTACGCCTGCGTCGGAGCGCCTGGCCAGCGACGAGAAATCCTCGCCAGATACCCTGTCACTTGACGGTTGACGGGTCACTGGCGCATGCCCCCCGCATCCCCTCGAGCCCTCGGAGCGTGCCGAGAGGTGGGCCGCCGGGGAACACCGGAGGCCCCCGGAGCCGTTGCTATACTGCGGCCCCGGTCGAAGCGGCGTCCGCCCCCGTGGGCGACTGGACCGTCCATTCCCAGGAGCCGACAGATCCCATGAGCGATCCCAACTCTTCGCTGGAGAACTACCACCGCGTGGTGATCCTCGGCTCGGGCCCGGCGGGCCTGACCGCCGCGCTCTACACCGCCCGGGCCGACCTGGCGCCCCTGGTGCTCGAGGGCAACCAGCCCGGCGGTCAGCTCACCATCACCACCGAGGTCGAGAACTACCCCGGCTTCCCGGAGGGTATCCTCGGCCCCGAGCTGATGGACAAGATGCGGGACCAGGCGCGGCGCTTCGGGGCGATCTGCAAGTTCGAGGCGGCGCTCGAGGTCGACCTGTCGAAGCGCCCGTTCGCGCTTCGCACCGACGAGACGACCTACCACGCCGGCACGCTGATCGTCGCCACCGGCGCCAGCGCCAAGCTCCTCGGCATCGAGTCCGAGAGCCACCTGATGGGCTACGGCGTCTCGGCCTGCGCCACCTGCGACGGCTTCTTCTTCCGCGACAAGGAGGTGGTGGTCGTGGGCGGCGGCGACACCGCCATGGAAGAGGCCGTCTTCCTCACCAAGTACGCGAGCAGGGTCTCGGTGGTCCACCGCCGCGACCAGCTCCGGGCATCGAAGATCATGCAGGACCGGGCGCAGGCCAACCCCAAGATCGCCTGGGTCTGGGACAGCGTGGTCACCGAGGTCGTGGGCAGCCGCGAGGGCGGCGTCGAAGCGGTCCGGCTGCGCAACCAGAAGACCGGCGAAGAGAGCCTCTACCCCTGCCAGGGCGTGTTCATCGCCATCGGCCACAAGCCGAACACCGAGATCTTCCGAGGGCAGCTCGACATGAACGACGTGGGCTACATCGAGGTGGCCGAGCCCACCTCCAAGACCAACGTGGAGGGCGTCTTCGCCTGCGGCGACGCCATGGACCCGATCTACCGCCAGGCGGTGACCGCCGCCGGCACCGGATGCAGCGCGGCCATGGACGCGGAGCGCTGGCTCGAGACCCAGGACTGATGGCGGTTCTCCCGACGACCCTCGGCGAGCTCAGGGCCTCCGGCTACCGGCCCCGCTCGGTCAAGGAGGAGATCCGACAGAACCTGCGGGCCAGGCTCGCGGCCGGCGATCGCCTGTTCCCCGGGGTCCTGGGCTACGAGCGCACAGTGATCCCCGGAGTGGTCAACGCCCTGCTGGCCGGTCACGACTTCATCCTCCTCGGCCTGCGCGGGCAGGCCAAGACCCGCATCCTGCGCTCGCTCGTCTCCCTCCTCGACGCCCGGGTTCCGGTGCTCGCGGAGACCGAGCTCAACGACGATCCGCTGGCGCCGATCTCGGTCCAGGCCCAGCGCCTGATCGAGCGCGACGGCGACGACGCGCCGGTCGAGTGGCTGCCCCGCGACGCGCGCTACAACGAGAAGCTCGCCACCCCGGACGTCTCCATCGCCGACCTCCTGGGCGACATCGACCCGATCAAGGCCGCGACCCGCAAGCTCACCTTCGCCGACCCGGAGGTGATCCACTTCGGGATCATCCCGCGCACCAACCGGGGGATCTTCGCGATCAACGAGCTGCCCGACCTCGCCCCCAGGATCCAGGTCGGCCTGTTCAACATCCTCGAGGAGCGCGATCTCCAGATCCGCGGCTTCCCGGTGCGCATCCCCCTCGACCTCCTGATGGTCTTCTCCGCCAACCCGGAGGACTACACCAACCGCGGCTCGATCATCACCCCGCTCAAGGACCGGATCTCGTCGCAGATCCTCACCCACTACCCGCCCGATGCGCGGATCGCCGCCGACATCACCCGCCAGGAGGCCTGGACCGAGCGCGAGGACGGGGCCGTGATCCCGGAGGACGTCCGCCTCCTGGTCGAGGAGATCGCCTTCGCCGCCCGCGAGAGCGACCTGGTCGACCAGAGCTCCGGCGTCTCGGCGCGAGTGTCGATCTCGGCCATGGAGCTCCTGGCCTCGAACCTCGAGCGCCGGGCGCTGGCCACCGGCGACCGCCCGGTCTACCCGCGCCTGTGCGACCTCCAGATGCTCCTGCCGGCGATCACCGGCAAGGTGGAGATGGTCTACGAGGGCGAGCAGCAGGGGACGGAGGTGGTGGCGCGGCGGCTCGTCGGCGAGGCGGTCAAGCGGGTCTTCGTCCGGCGCTTCCCCGAGGTGGGCAAGGAGCTGGGCAGCGGCGGCGAGGACGACGTCGGCCCCTATGCCGAGATCGTCGCCTGGTTCGCCGAGGGCCACGAGATCACCCTCGACGACGAGCAGCGCTACGAGGAGTACGAGGCCGAGCTCCGGCGTGTGCCCGGGCTCTGGGACCTCGCGGCGACGAACGGCGCGGGGGACCGGCCGGCCACGCCGCCCGAGCGCGCCCTCGCCGCCGAGATGATCCTCGAGGGCCTCCACCAGCACTTGAAGCTCGCGCGCCAAGACCTGGACAGCCGGGTGAGCTACAAGGAGATGATCAAGTTCCAGCTCCTGAAGCCGCATTGAGGGCCCAGGGTCCCCGGCCACCGGAGACGACATGAGGCACCGCTACCGCTTTCTCGATCCCGAGCTGCTGCGCTCGCTGCTCGCGGGCCTCGACCTGCTGCGCCTGTTCAACCAGCTGCTGCTCGCCTCGGGCGGCGACCCCGAGCAGGCGATGGAGTGGATGCGCTACCTGCAACAGCAGGGCTACCTCGACGAGAGCCTCGACCTCGAGGCCTTCTTCGCCTCGCTCGAGGACCAGAACCTGGTGGCGCGCGACGCCGAGGGGGGCCTCCAGCTCACCAGCTCGGGGGAGCGGCGGATTCGCCGGAGCGCCTTCGAGGAGGTCTTCGCCGGCCTCTCCCGCTCCGGCCCCGGCTACCACCCGGTGCGCACCGCCGGCGAGGGGATCGAGCGCCTGCCGGAGACCCGCCCCTACCGCTTCGGCGACAACCTCCACCACCTGGACGCGGCCCGCACCCTCCAGAACACCCTGAAGCGCACCCACGGCTCCCTGGAGCTGGCGGAGGAGGACCTGGAGGTCCACGAGACCGAGCACCTGACCTCGTGCGCCACGGTCCTGGCGATCGACATCAGCCACTCGATGATCCTCTACGGCGAGGACCGGATCACCCCGGCCAAGACCGTGGCCCTGGCGCTCACCGAGCTCATCACCACCAAGTACCCCAAGGACTACCTGGGGGTCATCCTGTTCGGCGACCGGGCCGAGCGCGTCGACCTCACGGACATCCCCTACGTCGAGGCCGGCCCCTACCACACCAACACCTGCGACGCCCTGCGGCTCGCCCGCGGCCTGCTCTCGCGCCAGAAACAGCCCAACCGCCAGGTGTTCCTGATCACCGACGGCAAGCCCTCGGCGATCACCGAGGGCGGCACGGTCTACAAGAACCCCTTCGGCCTCGACATGAAGATCGTCAACAAGACCCTCGAGGAGGCCGACCTGTGCCGGCGCCAGCGGGTGGTCGTGACCACCTTCATGCTCGCCACCGACCCGATGCTGACCGACTTCGTCGAGAAGCTCACCCAGGTCAACCGCGGCCGCGCCTACTTCGCTTCGCCCTACAACCTGGGCGAGTTCATCCTCGCCGATTACATCCGCAACCGGCGCCACCGGGTCCGCTGACCGCGGACCGACTTGACAGACGGGGACTGGATGCGCATACTGCATCCGCTTATAGGGATGCATCTATTGTCGATGACCATGAGCCACTGGTGCTCCACTTCCTGGAGGAGAGATTCATGACCGTCTTCCTTCCCCGAACCTTCCCTGGACTCCCGGGGGTCCGCGGCATCCTTGCGGGCCTCTCCTGCTCACTCCTGGTCCTCGGCCTCGTCGCGTGCAGCGGCGGCGGCGGAGCCGCAAGCCCCACAGACCCCGGCATGCCGACCGCCATGGGCGGTAGCGCCTCGATCACCGGTCAGGTGTCGGTCACCGGATCGACCGGCGGCAGCCTCACGGCCGGACCCGCCGTCACCCCCGGTGCCGGCCCCGGCGCGCCGAGCCACCTCGCCAGCGCGGACAGCAGCGGGTCGGGGCTGACCGTGCGCGTTCAGGGCACCAACCTGTCCACGACCACCGACGCCTCCGGCCACTTCAGCCTCCAGGGCGTTCCGACCGGCAACCAGGTCCTCCTCTTCCTACAGTCGTCGACCTCGGCCGATGTCCCGATCGCCGGCATCCAGCCCGCTGAGACGATCCAGATCACCGTCGAAGTCTCGGGCTCGAGCGCCAACGTCACCGACATTCAGCGCAGCGGCGGCGACACCTCGGGTAGCGACGACAACGGCGGCGACGACAACGGCGGCGCCGGCGGAGCACAGCCCCAGCCGGTGGACCTCTCCCTCGAGATCGACCCCGACGACTGGAACCTCAACTTCGACCACAGCGCGGGCACCGTCACCGCCTTCATCCGCGGCTCGGGCTTCGACCAGGTCGTTCTCGACTCGATCGTCCTGGCGGGCGACAACCCGGACGCCGCCGCGCTGGCTCCGGTCTCCGCCACCCGGGAGGGCGACCACGACCGGGCGCGCTTCGCCAAGAACCAGGTGCTCGGCCTGCTCGACGATCCCCAGAGCGGCAGCGTCCACACGGTCACGCTGCAGTTCGAGATCGAGGGCCAGGAAGGCACCTCGGAGCTCATGGCGGACGTGACGATCGAAGGCGAGGACGAGCCTGGAGACGACAACGGCGAGGAGCTGGGAGACCTCTCGCTCGAGATCGACCCGGACCACTGGAACGTGAACTTCGACCAGAGCTCCGGCAACGTCACCGCTTTCATCCGCGGCAACGGTCTCGACGCCATCGACACCGACTCGATCGCCCTCGTCGGCGACAACATGGACGCCACGCCGCTGCCCGCCACGATGGCGCGCCTCGAAGGCGAGCACGTCCGGGCCCAGTTCCCCAAGAATCAGGTCCTCGGCCTCCTCGACATGCCGGTCTCCGGCTCGGAGCACACGGTCACCGTGAGCTTCACCGCCCACGACGGCGCCGATCAGCTCGAGCTCCAGGACGACGTCAAGATCGTCGGCAACGACCAGGGGGACGACAACGGGGAGGACCAGGGCGACGACCACGGCAACGACAACGGAGGCGACAACGGAGGCGACAACGGCGACGACCACGGTGGTGACAACCACGGTGGCGGCAACGGAGGCAACCACTAGAGCGCCGTCCTCCGAGATCCGACCGACGGACCGGAGAGCCACCTGGCTCCTCGGCTCCGCACCCTGAAGGCCGGGCCGCCCACGAGGTGGCCCGGCCGATTTTTTTCTCGAGCCCCCTTTGACCCCGATGGCCCACGCGATCTCCGGTGCCCCGCGGGGGGGGGTGGAGGTCGGGGGCCGCGGCTGCTAGCCTGCACAACTCATGAGACGGCGTAGCGAGAGCCGCCGGGCCGGCGCCGGGGGAGGAACCCAGGGCATGGACACGAGGACGATCTGCATCACGGGGGGCGCGGGGTTCATCGGCTCGCACCTGGCCGACGCCTTCGCCGCGCGCGGCGCCCGGGTGGCGGTGATCGACGACCTCTCGACCGGGCGCGAGGAGAACCTGCCCGCCGGCGTCGAGCTCCACCGCCTCGACGTGCGCTCTCCCGCGGCGGCCGAGCTGGTCGCGGGCGGCGGCTTCGACCTCCTGGTCCACGAGGCGGCGCAGGTCGACGTCCGGCGCTCGGTGGCCGACCCGGCGGCCGACGCCTCGATCAACGTCCTGGGCAGCCTGAACCTCCTCGAGGCCGCCTGCCGCGGCGGGGTGCGGCGGGTCCTTTTCGCCTCGACCGGCGGCGCCGTCTACGGCGAGCAGGAGGTCCACCCTGCCGGCGAGGACCACCCGGCGCGCCCGGTCTCACCCTACGGTGTGGCCAAGCATGCGGTCGAGGGCTACCTCTACTACTACGCGGTCGAGCAGGGCCTGGAGGCGGTGGCCCTGCGCTACGCCAACGTCTACGGCGAGCGCCAGAACCCCCACGGCGAGGCGGGCGTGGTGGCGATCTTCCTCGACCGGCTGCTCGCCGGCCGGACGGCGACCATCCACGGCGACGGCCTCCAGACGCGCGACTACGTCCACGTCTCCGACGTGGTGCGGGCGAACCTGGCGGCGGCGGCGGCGGCGGAGCTCGGCGGCGAGGAGGGGGCGCCCCCATTCCGGATCTACAACGTCGGCACCGGGGTCGAAACCACGGTGGTCGAGCTCTACCGGCGGCTCGCCCGGGTGGCGGGCAGCGGCCTGAAGGCGGTCCACGGGCCGGCCAAGCCGGGCGAGCAGCGCCGCTCGTCGATCGATCCCGGTCTCCTCCAACGGGAAGCTCGGCGTCCCGCCGCCCCTTCCCCTCGACGCGGGCCTCGCCCGGACCGCCGCGTGGTTCGCGGAGCGCGCCCGCGGGTAGGCGATCGGAGGTCCGGAAGGTGCCCTCCAGCCGCGAGCGGGGAGCGCCCGAGGGGAGGCACCCGACGCGTGAAGCGGCCGAGCTCCGCCTCGGCCGGCCCGGCTCCACACCGGCCTGCGAACGCCCGGCCTTCGACGGCTAGTTGGACCGAGGCCGCCCGCCCACGCCCGCGGGTCGGGTGGCTGTCTCGGCGGCAAGCTGCGGTGGATGCCGAGGCCCCTTCCGGACGAGCTATCGCCCGGCCTCCTGGAGGAGCTCCATGAGGATCGCTCCGGTGCGGGCGAGGACCTCGTCGGGAACCGAGAGGAGGAAGTGGGCGAGGGCCTGGGGCTGGAGCCTCAGGTCGGCCAGGCGGGTGAGGTCGGTGGGGAAGTGGCAGCCGGGGGCGATGGGGAAGACGGCGGTCGCCACCTCGCGGCCCTGGTGGATCAGGCGGATCTCGGCCGGCTCCCGGCCGGAGCCGCCGTCCGGGGTCTCGTCCTCCTCGAGGCGGAACTGCTTCGGCCGCTCGGTGATCGCCAGGGCCGCCGCGGCGAGGTAGGCGAGGTCCGGTTCCTGGAAGGCGATCCGCGGGCGGTGCTCGCCGGCCGCGAGGCAGCCCCAGCGAGGGGCGCCTTCGCCATAGAGGCAGGTCACCCGCCAGGGCCCGGCGAAGTCGGCCTCCGGCGTCGCGGGGTGCGACTCCCGTGCCCGGAGATGGTCGAAGAAATGGGCAGTGAACGCGTTCTGACCGCTATCCTGCTCGCTACGTCGGCTCATGGACTTCTCCTCCATGTGTCGGCCAGGGCGCGGCCGCGGTTTCGGCCGCTGCCATGTCCGCTTGGCTCTCGGGTGCCCCCGGCGCCCGCGGTACGGCGCGGCGGGAAGCGGGGTCGGCAAGCTCGTTGCGAGGATGATAAGGCGGTAACGAGGCGGAGTCAAGGCTTTGGGTAAAAACGTCTGCCTCGAGGCGCAGGTGAAGCGCAGATTCTTTGCGGAAAGGCGGATTTCCAGGGGTGGCTCGGTGCCACCGGAGCCGTTCGCCCGGCCGAGGCAGAGCTCGGTCGCTTCATCCGGGTTTGCCGTTGTCTGCCGTTGCCCAACGTGTGAGGGCAAGTCCGACCCCGGAGGGCCGAGGGCTCCCGACCGGCGGCGTCACGGACCGCGCTCGACGGGACCTCGCGAGGTCCGAGCCGGCCGAGCGCGGTCCGTGCCAAGGTGCGGCTCCTCCGCCTCGCGGGTCGAACGAGGCGACGCCTCAGACCACCCCTCCTCACCCCGACCCTCTCCTCACCCTCGCGGGGAGGAGAGGGCGCCCCCTCCCGGCCCGCCTGGAATGCGCGCTATCATCGCGGCGTACCTGGAGACAGACCGACTCGGGGGGACGAGAAGACCATGAGCAAGACACTGGGCTGTGTGATCGCACTCGTGCTGGGCCTGCTGCTGCTGGTGGGCATCGGCTTCATGTGGGGCATCGGCATGTACAACGGCCTCGTCGGCTCCGAGCAGGCCGTCACCGCCCAGTGGGCTCAGGTCGAGAACGTCTATCAGCGCCGCGCCGACCTCGTCCCCAACCTGGTGCGCACCGTCAAGGGCGCCGCCAACTTCGAGCAGACCACCCTGCAGAACGTCATCGAGGCCCGCAGCAAGGTCGGCCAGATGACCGTCAGCCCCCAGATCCTCGACAACCCCCAGGCCTTCGCTCAGTTCGAGCAGGCCCAGAACCAGCTCTCCTCGGCCCTCTCCCGCCTGCTGGTGGTCGTCGAGCGCTACCCCGAGCTGCGCTCTGTCGCCGCCTTCCAGGACCTGATGGTTCAGCTCGAGGGCACCGAGAACCGGATCGCGGTCGAGCGCCGCCGCTTCAACGAGGTGGCCCAGACCTACAACACCAAGATCCGCAGCGTCCCCGAGGCTTGGTTCATCGCCGCCCTGGGGTGGCCGTTCCAGGAGAAGGCCTACTTCAAGGCCCAGCCGGGCGCCGAGACGGCCCCCCAGGTCGACTTCGGCAACCGGTAGCCGGGCTCGCGGGCCTCCGGGCGCGGTGATAGATTGAACAGATCGTGAAGGATGCTCGGCGTCGGCCGCCGCCGCGTCGTGACGCCGTGCGCCGCGTTTTCGTAGGATGTTTCAGATGTACCTTCGTCTCTGTCGAGCGATCGCCTCCGCCGGGTTGATCCTGGCGGCCGGCGGATGTGGGGCCCCGGGCGGCGGGACCGGCGCGAGCCCCGCTTCGGCCGCCTCCGACTCCGCCGGCGGCGCCCTGGTCGTCCACCGCGGGGACTTCGAGCGCCGGGTGCTCCTGACCGGCGAGCTCGAGGCCGCCCAGGCCGCCGAGCTGATCGTGCCGCGCACCCCGCACTGGCAGGTCGAGGTGCGCTGGCTCGCGGAGAACGGCTCGCCGGTCCGGGCCGGCGAGAAGGTGGTCGACCTCGACAACTCGGCGGTGTCGAGCGACCTCGAGGACAAGGAGATCTCACTCCGGGAGAAGCTCTCCGAGCTCGTCAGCCGCGAGGCCGAGCTGGCCGGCCAGACCCGGGAGAAGGAGTTCGCGGTCGACACGGCGAAGGCCGAGCTCGAGAAGGCGCGGATCCGGGCCAAGGTCCCGGAAGGCATCGTGCCGCGCCAGGAGCTCGAGGACCGCAGGCTGGCCCTGGACAAGGCGCGGGCCGGCCTCGACAAGGCCGAAGCCGAGCTCGCCTCCCAGCGCGCCTCCGCCCGGGCCGACCTCGAGGTCCTGCGCATCGACGTGCGCAAGGCCCGCCGGGAGATCGGGGCGGCCCGCGAGGCGATCGACCGGCTGACGCTCTACGCCCCGCGCGATGGCATCTTCCTGGTGGCCGACCAGCCCTGGCAGCGGCGCCCCATCCAGGTCGGCGACTCGGTGTGGACCGGCCTGGTGGTGGGAACGATCCCGGACCTCTCGTCCCTGGTGGTCACGGCGCACTTGCCGGACGTCGACGACGGCGAGATCGCCGCGGGGATGCCCGCCCGGGTGACCCTGGACGCCTATCCGGACGAGACCTTCGCGGCCGCGGTCGACGACATCGCCCCCGTGGCCCAGGCGGAGGACCCCTCGTCGCTGCGCCGGGACTTCCGCGTCCGCCTCCGCCTCGGCCGGGTCGAGCCCGACCGCATGATCCCCGGGATGTCGGCCCGGGTCGAGGTCCTCGCCGAGCGGCGCGCGGGCGTCCTGCTGGCGCCGCGCGCCGCGCTCCTCGCGTCGTCGGCCCCGTCCTCGCCCGGCGCCGGCAGCGCCGTCCTCGCCGGCGGCGCCCGGGCACCGGTGCGCCTCGGCCCGTGCAACGAGCTCGAGTGCGTGGTGGAGGACGGCCTCGTGGAGGGCGCCCGGCTGGCGCGGCGGGGGTCTTCCGAGGAGCCAGGGGAGGCCGCCGAGCCGGCCGCTTCCGGCGGAGAAACGGGATGAGGACCGGAGCTCCGAGGCGGCCGCTCCGCGCGGCGCTCTGGGTCGTCGCCCTGGGGGCGACGGTCGCGGCGGTGGTCGCAGCCCGCTCCGCCGGAGGCCGCGACCGCACCTGGGTGACCGTGCGGCGTGGCGACCTGGTCCAGGGGCCCGCCATCGACGGCGAGCTCGAGGCGATCGACCCGCTGAGCCTGAGCCCGCCCGGGATCCCCGACCTCTGGAACTACCAGATCTCCTTCATGGCGCCCGAGGGCGCCGACGTCCATCGGGGGCAGCCGGTGCTCGCCTTCGACACCTCGGAGCTCGAGAAGCGCCGCCAGGAGCGCGCCCTGGCCCGGGACCGGGCCGCCGAGGAGATCGAGAAGAAGCGGCTGGAGCTGGCCAAGGAGCGCCAGGACCTCGAGCTCCAGCTCGCCCAGGCCGAGGCGAAGAAGAGGAAGGCGGAGCTCCAGCTCGAGACCCCCGCGGAGCTGGCGGCGGCGAGCGAGCTCGCCCAGCAGCGGATCGACCGGGATCTGGCCGCGAAGGAGATCGCCTACCTCGGCGATCGGCTCGAGCTCCTGGGGCGCCAGAGCCGGGCCGAGCTGGGCAGCCTCGAGAACCGGCGGCAGGCCGCCGCCGCGCGCGTGCGGGAGATCGACGGCTACCTCGAGAGGATGAAGGTCGCCGCCCCGCGCGACGGCGTGGTGGTCTACGTGCGGGATCGCTCGGGCGAGAAGCACAAGGTGGGCGACCAGGTGTGGCGCGGCAACTCGATCCTGGAGATCCCCGACCTCGCCCGCATGCGCGCCAAAGGCATGATCGACGAGGCTGACGGCGGCGCGATCGCCGTCGGCCAGCGCGTGACCCTGCACCTCGACGCCCGCCCCGACCAGGCGATCGCGGGGCGGGTAGAGCGCATCGGGCGCGCCGTCCAGCCGCGCTCTCGGTTCGATCCGGTCAAGGTGATCGAGGTGGCCGTGGCCCTGGAGCGCGTCGATCCCGAGCACATGCGGCCGGGGATGCGCTTCCGCGGCCGGGTGGAGACGGCGCGGGTCGGCAACGCCCTGCTGGTGCCCGCGCGGGCGGTGACGGCCACGGCCGAGGGCCCGGTGGTCTGGCGCGAGACCCTCCTGGGCGTGGAGCCCGTCCACCCCCGGCTGGGCCGGCGCGGCGAGGAGGACGTCGAGGTGCTGGCCGGCCTCGAGGCCGGGGACCGCCTGGCGGTGGGAGACGAAGGCGGGCAGCGGGAGGGCCGGCCGTGAGCCGTCGTCTCGCCCGCGCCGGCTGGGGCGCCGCGCTCCTCGCCGGGGTCGCTCTGGCGGCCCTGATCGGCCTCGGCGCCCTGGCGCCTTTCGGCCGCGGCGACGCCGTGGCGACGACGCCGGTGGAGCGCGGGGACTTCGCGCGCTGGGTGAGCGCCGACGGTGTCCTCCGGGCGGTGGAGTCGACCGCCATCGCCGTGCCCCGCCTGGTCCAGGCGCCGCTGCGCCTCGCCTGGATCGCCCCCGAGGGGACTCTCCTCGCCCCGGGCGACGTGGCGTTGAAGTTCGACCCCACCGACGTCGAGCGCACGCTGGTTGACCGCCGGGCCGACCTCGAGAGCAACGGGCTGAAGCTCGGCAAGCAGCGCGCCGAAGCCGAAAGCCGGCTCGGGAACCTCGACCGCGACGCCGAGATCGCCGGCGAGGAGCTCCGCCACGCCCGGGAGTTCGCGAGCAAGGACACGACGATCTTCTCCCGGGTCGAGATCATCGAGTCGCAGATCGACCAGGACCTGGCGGCCGAGGAGCTCGCCAGCGCCCGCACGGCCCGCCGGCGCGAAGAGGCGACGGCGGACGCGGACCGCCAGCTCCTGGCGCTCGAGCGCCGGGACATCGAGACCGACCTCGAGCGCGCCCGGCGGATCGCCGACTCCCTGGCGGTCCGGGCGCCCCACGACGGCTACCTGGTCTACCAGCGGGACTGGCGGGGCGACCCGCCGCGGGTGGGCGACACGGTCTACCCGGGCCAGGAGCTGGCCGAGATCCCGCGCCTCGGGGAGATGGAGGTGGAGGCCTTCGTGCTCGAGGCCGACGCCGGCGGCCTGGTCGAGGGCAAGGCGGCGCGGGTCGACCTCGAGGCCCACCCCGGGAGGGTCTACCGGGCGACGATCCGGCAGGTCGACAAGGTGGCCAAGCCCCGCCACCGGGGCTCGCCGGTCCAGTACTTCGCGGTGGTCCTGAAGCTCGAGACGAGCGATTCGAAGCTCATGAAGGCGGGGCAGCGGGTACGGGCCGAGATCCTCCTCGACGACCTCCACGGCGTCCTCACCGTGCCGCGGCAGGCGGTCTTCGAGCGGGCGGGGCAGCCCGTGGTCTACCGCCGGACCGGCAAGGGCTTCGAGCCGGTCGCCATCGAGACCGGCGCCACCGGGCGGGGTCGGGTGGTGGTCTCCGGCGGCCTCTCGGCCGGCGACGAGATCGCCCTCGAAGACCCCACGGCGCCGGCGCGGCCCGCATCGCCGAGCGCCGGCGCCTCTCCCGGCACGCCGGGCGGGGGGGCGCCATGAGCCCGCGCGAAGCCGTGGCGAGCGCCCTCGAGCACCTGGGCGGCCACAAGCTGCGCTCGGCGCTCACCATGCTGGGCATGATCTTCGGCGTCGGCTCGGTGATCGCCATGCTGTCGATCGGGGCCGGCGCCGAGCGGCGCGCGCTGGCGATGATCGAGCGCCTCGGGCTGCACAACGTCCTGGTGCGCGCCGCCGATCTCGACCACGACCGCCTGAGCGAGGTGCGCCAGAAGTCCCTCGGCGTCTCTCCGCGCGACGCCGACGCCATCGAGCAGGCGGTGCCCGGCGTCGAGGCGGTGGCGCCCCGGATCGAGGTGAAGGCGTACAAGATCCTGGCGCCCGGCGGCAAGACCGACGCCAAGGTCTACGGCGTCTCCCATCGCCAGGACGCCTTGATGCAGCTCGAGCTCGCCGAGGGCCGCTTCCTCGACCCGGCGGACGAGGCCGGCCACGCCCAGGTCGCCGTGATCGGAGAGCGGGTGCGGCGCGACCTCTTCGGCTTCGGCCCGGCGCTGGGCCAGGTGCTCAAGGTCAACGACGTCTGGCTGCGGGTGGTCGGCGTCCTCGCCGCGGGCCCCGGCGACGCCGCGAGCGTTCAGGGCGTGGCGGTGGGCGGCACGGCGGACGAGATCCTGGTGCCGGTGACGACCGCCCGGCGGCTCTTCGACCACGACCCCCTGGCGGCGCCCCTCGACGAGATCGTGGTGCGCCTGGCCCCGGGGGTCGAGCCGCGCAGCGCGGCGCGGGTGATCGACGGGCTCCTCGGCCGGCTTCACGCCGGCGAGCGCGACTACGAGCTGGTGGTGCCCGAGGCGCTCCTCGCCCAGAGCCGCCGCACCCAGCGCCTCTTCAACCTGGTGATGGGCGCCATCGCCGGCATCTCGCTCCTGGTGGGCGGCATCGGCATCATGAACATCATGCTGGCGACGGTGCTCGAGCGCACCCGGGAGATCGGGGTGCGGAGAGCGGTGGGCGCCCGCCAGCGCGACATCCGCTTCCAGTTCGTGGTCGAGTCGTTCGCCATCAGCCTGCTGGGCGGAGCGGCGGGCATCGTGGCGGGGGTGGGGATCGCCTGGGGCGTGGCGGCCTGGGCCGGCTGGGACACGGTGGTCACCCCGAGCGCGGTGCTCCTCGCCACCGGGGTGGCGGTGGCGGTGGGCCTCGCCTCGGGGATCTACCCGGCCCAGCGCGCCGCAGCCCTCGACCCCATCGACGCCCTGCGCTACGAGTAAAGACCCACGACCACCGCCCGAGACCCGCTGGGTGGCGGCGTCCCCTTCCCCCCGGAGGGCGGGAAGGGGAGCGAGGGGTTGGGGGGAGATCCGGACGCCCTGCGCTACGAGTAGGATGTCTCAATGGACTTCCAGGACTTCGTTCAAGCTCCGCCGGAGCTCGGCAACCAGTACCGGCAGGACCGGGTGCTGCGCTCCTACCTCGCCCGGGCGCTGCCGGCCGACGTGCTCTCCGAGATCGAGCCCGAGCTCGAGGAGATGGGCGATCTCGCCGGCGGCGAGCTCTATCGCCTGCAGCTCGCGGACCGGGAGAACGAGCCCCGCCTGACGCGCTGGACCGGCTGGGGAGCGCGGAGCGACGAGATCGAGCTCACCCCGCTCTGGCGCCGCGCCGCCGAGATCGCGGCCCGCAAGGGCCTGGTGGCCGCCGCCTACGAACGGCGCCACGGCGCCTGGTCGCGAGTGCACCAGCTCGCGCTGGTCCACCTCTTCCACCCCTCGACCGACGTCTACACCTGTCCGTTGGCGATGACCGACGGCGCGGCCAAGACCCTCTCCGTGTGGCACAACGCCGAGCTCCTGGAGCGGGCGCTCCCGCACCTGACCAGCCGGGACCCCGCGCGCTTCTGGACCTCGGGCCAGTGGATGACCGAAACCTCCGGCGGCTCCGACGTGGGCCGCTCGACGACCGTCGCCCGGCCGCCCGCGGCCCCCGGCGAGCCCTGGCGCCTCTACGGCCGCAAGTGGTTCACCTCGGCGGCGAGCTCCGAGATGGCCCTGACCCTCGCCCGGCCGGAGGGCAACGGCCCCGGCGGCAAGGGTCTCGCCCTCTTCTACCTCGAGACCCGGGACGCCGGCGGGCGCCTGGCGGCCCTGCGGATCGAGC
Source organism: uncultured Acidobacteriota bacterium (assembly GCA_963741925.1). GTDB lineage: Bacteria > Acidobacteriota > Thermoanaerobaculia > Multivoradales > DATKCC01 > CAVUBL01. The sequence goes on along the minus strand of CAVUJU010000005.1, from coordinate 2,682,988 downwards.
GGCTCAAGGACAAGCTCGGCACCCGCAAGCTCCCCACCGCCGAGCTCTTCCTCGAGGGGACACCGGCGGTGCCGGTCTGCGGCTTCGACGGTGGGGTGCGCGCGATCACCCCGATGCTCAATATCACCCGGCTGTGGAACGCCGTCTCGGCCGTCTCGTTCATGCGCCGGGGCCTGGCCCTCGCCCGGGACTACGCCCGCCGCCGGGTCGCCTTCGGCGCGCCGCTCGCCGAGCAGCCCCTCCACGCCGACACCCTGGCCGGCCTCCAGGCCGAGCTCGAAGGCGCCTTCCACCTGACCTTCCGGGTGGTGGAGCTCCTGGGGCGCGAGGAGGCGGGGAAGCTCGCCGCCGGCGAGGACCTGCTGCTGCGGGTCCTCACGCCGGTCGCGAAGCTCACCACCGCGCGCCAGGCGGTGGCCGTGATGAGCGAGGTCCTGGAGGCGTTCGGCGGCGCCGGGTACCTCGAGGACACGGGCCTGCCGGTGCTTTTCAGGGACGCCCAGGTGCTGCCGATCTGGGAGGGCACGAGCAACGTGCTGTCGCTCGACACCTTGCGGGCGCTGCGCACCGAAGGAGGGTTCGAGGCGGTGCGCTCCGAGGTCGAGGCCGCGGTGGCGGGGCTCGATGAGCCGGGCCTGGTGGCGGTGGGCCAGCTTGCCGCGCGGACCCTCGCGGCCGCCGGCTCGTGGCTCGCCCGGATCCTCGAGGCGGGGCGCGCGGACGCCGAGGCGGGCGCCCGCCGGTTCGCCCTCACCCTCGGCCGCTCGGTCGAGCTGGCGCTCCTGGCGCGCCACGCCCAGTGGTCGCTGGAGCACGAGGAGGACGCCCGGGCGCGGGCCGCCGCCCGGCGCCTCGCCGCCCATGGCGTGGACTTGCTGTCCCGGGTGGAGCGCGACGAGTCCGCGGCCCTGGCCGACGACCGGGCGCTGGCGCCTCCACGCCACACGGTGGCCACGATCGGCTGAAGGTGGGCTCGGAGTATGGCCGCCACGCGGTCCGGGAGATTCCCGAGCAGATCGACGAGACGATCGAGGTGGGATGCCCGGTCTACTGCCCTGACTGCCACGGCCGGGTGAGGCTGGAGAGCACGGACCGGCAGTATCAGGTGGATCTGCCTCCGGTGCGGCCCCACACGATCGAGTTCGTGCTCCACTGGGTGGTGTGCGAGGACTGTGGCCGCCGGCTCCAGGGGCGCCACCCCCGCCAGGTCTCCAATGCGGTCCACGTGGGGCAGGTCCATCTCGGCCCGAGGGTCGTGGGGCTGGCGGCGTCCCTGCAGAAGGGAGGCGGACTCTCCTACGGCAAGATCCCCGCCCTTGGCTTATCGGGAGACAGAGGGTCCGGTCTCGTGTAGCGGCCATCGTCAGGTGCGTACCACCGCCAGACGTTGTAGTAGACCCCAGCACCAGAGGTCGCATCCGCCCAGGTGGGGTTTTCCCACTGGCCGGGCAGCCGGAGGTCGATCCCATTTTCCGAGGCACCAGCCATCGTGCCGGCCTGGTAGTCGGTTCCGAAGGGCTGGAATCCCCCTTCCCAGGTGATCGCCCCGGTCTGGTCCGTGGCAACGAGCGGCGTTCCCAGGTGATCGGTCCTCAAGTAGGTGAATGTCTCGGTTCCGGTGCCGTCGATTGCGAGCTGGGCGACGGGGCTGCCGGCGAGGTAGAAGAGGTAGGTCGTGTCCACCGGGTCCGTGGGGCTGGGCTGGTGGCGGAGGGCGTGGAGGAGGCCGCCGGAGTCGTAGAGCGGGGTGACGGAGGCGGTGCCGCCGGCGGTCTGGGTGGCGCTCCGGAGAAAGCCGCGGCCGTCGTAGAGGAAGGCGGCGCTCGCTCCCGAAGCCGGGTGATCGGCGGCAGACAAGCGGCTCGCGTCGTCGAAGGTGAAGTCGACGAGGTTCCCACCGGGGGCCACGGAGTCGAGGTTGCCGGCGGCGTCCCAGGTGTAATCGCGGGTGCCGCTGACGGCGAGGTTCACGAGGTCGAGGACGGGGGTGTCGCCGGAGGCGGCGTTCGTCGTGTAGCGTGAGCGTGAGCACAATAATTGCTGGGTAACCTGGCCGAACTGATCACGAATGACGACGCAAAGGCCCGAAGACCCATCGACGATCGTGATCAGCTCTAACCTTAGCCACACCAGCATGTTACCCTTTGGCAGCTTGGCATCGTTCTTGCTGGTGCGTGTCGAAAGTACTCAGAGCCGTCATCGTCCCGCGCCGAAGGCGCGGCGCAAGCGACAACTTGCCATCGGTTACCGTGATCAAGGTGCCATCATTTACCGTGACGCCTCTCACCGCCGGGTCTGTGGCGGCAGCTCGTCGAGGCTCCGCCCCAGGACCTCGCCGGCGAGGCGGTTGGCGAGCTCGACGTCGCCCAGCTCGACCTCGAGGTACTCCACGGTGAGACCGCGGTGCTGGACCGTCTTCACCTTCCGCTGGTGCTGGTGAAGAAGCGCCACGGCGTCGATCAGGGCCAGGTACTTGGCATGGTCCCGCCGGGTCCGGGTCCGGGTGTCGAGGAAAGTCAGGGCCGGCGCGTAGGGGTTGACCACCGGGAGCGGCCGAAGCAGCCGTTGGGCGTTTCGGTGCCGGCGGACGATCGTCTCCCGGTCCTGGCCGGCCAGGAGGCCTTCGAGCGTCCGGCGCTCCCGCTGGAGGCGGTGGATCGCCCGCGTCTGCTCCCGGGTCTCGTTGACCGTCAGGACCAGGCAGCGGTTGAGGAGCTCCTCGTCGACGTCGATGGCGGTCGTCGTGAGAAAGATCGCCACCGGCCCCTCGACCCGGTACTCGTGGGTCACGAGCCGGCCGGTCTGCGGGTCCTTGCCCGTCGAGGCGATGGTGAGCTCGCCTTCGGACTGGAGGAGCTTCAAGGCGTAGGAGGCCCGCTCGGCGCCCTCCTCCTCGGCGACCGCGAGGATCTTGTGGGCGAGGTCCGTCTCGCCCATGTAGAAGAGGCTCTGGCCGGTCATCGCCGAGTAGGCGACCCGCTCCTCCTTGGGCACGAGATCCAGGATCGCGTCCATCAGGGAGGACTTGCCCGCGGCCGAGCTCGACTGGAGGATCACGGCGAGCGGATCGTCGAGCTTCCGGCTGACGGCGGCGAGGTAGCCGACGAGCTTGTTCGTCTCCTCGCCCACGACCCCGCAGCGGGCGAAGTCCTCGAGGATCCGCTCCAGGAGCCGAGGGTCCTCGAGGAGATCGAGGGCCTCGGCCCGCTCCTCGGCCGAGAGCGCGACCGGCGCCGCCTCGGGCTCGAGCGCGCGGCGGATCTGCTCTTCCTGAAGCTCCTCGAGCTTCAAGAGCACTCGCCCCAGGTCCTGCTTCACGACGTCCTCGGTGACGTGGAGCTCCTCGGCCGCCTGGTGGAGGAAGGCCACCCGCTGGCGGGCCGAGTAGAGGTCCAGCGTGTCCACGTGGAAGCCGGCCTCCGTCCGGCTCGCGAGGACGTTCACCCGCAGGACGTCGTAGGCCATGTTCTTCGCCAGGCCCCGGATCCGGTAGCGCCGGTCCCCCAGGCGGATCACCACCTCCTCCGGGCTCACCTCGGCCGGGATCTCCGGCGGTTTGATCCGGGACGGCGCCGAGGCCGGCGCCTTGGGCACGGCGGGCGCCGAGGGCGGGCCTGCCTGCGGTGAGGCCGTGCTCGGCTCGGGCCCCTGGAGCGGCCCCCGCCCGGCGGCTAAGGGAGGAGACGGGGGCGGCTCCTGGACGGACTCAGGCGCCGGCGCCTGGGCTGTCTTCTCTTCTTTCGCCGCTCGCTGTGCCGGTGGCGCGGAGGCCTCCGGCGGTGCCGGCGCCGGCCTGGGCGGCTTGGCCGCCGGCGATCGACTCGGTTCGGGACCCTCGCCCAGGTAGACGGCGTTGCGGAGCACGAGGCCGAGGCTCTTCCGCGCTGGCTCGACCTTCAAGGCGTACTCGTTGGCGTCCATGCCGCGGGGGAAGTGGACGCGGAAGCAGGCGATCCCCTCGCCGGCCAGGCGCCCGGCCGCCTTGGCGGTGGCGCGCTCGCCGGCGTCGTCCCGGTCGAAGGCCAGGAGCACCCGCTCGGTGCCGTGGCGCCGGAAGGCCGCCAGGTGGTCCTCGGTCAGACCGTTGACCCCGTAGGCGGCCGTGACGTTCTGAAAGCCCGCGCACCAGAAGGTCAGGGCGTCGATCAGCGACTCGGTGAGGATGACCTCCTTGGACTCCTCGAGCGCCTGCCAGTTCCAGACGCCCCGATGCGGGCCGGGCAGGTAGAGGTGGCGCGGCACCCGCTTCTTGAGCGCCCGGGTGATCTTCCGGCCGTAGATCTCCATCACCCGGCCCGACTCGTCGAAGACCGGGATCACGACCGAGCCGTTGAAGTGCTCGTGGCCGCTCTCGCGCAAGATCCCCAGCTCGGCGAGCCGGCCCCGGATCTCGGCGCCGGCCTTGCGCTGCTTGTTCGGTAGTCGGTAGCCGATCGTCCGGTCGGCGTAGCCCAGCCGGAAGCGCTCGATCGCCTCGGGGTGGCCGATCCCCCGGGAGACGAGGTACTGCATCGCCTTCTTCGAGCCCTTCAGGGTCTCGTGGTAGTAGCCCACCACCTGGTGGAGCAGCTCCTGGTCGCCGGCGTCGAGGTCGAGCGCCGATGGGAGCTTCTGGACCGTCGAGCGTTGGACCGCCGGCGTGTCCGGCGCGGAGGACGCCGGCAGGTCCTCGCGGAGCAGCTCGACCGCGTGGCGGAAGCTGACGCCCTCGGCCTTCATCACCCAGTCGATCACCGAGCCGCCCTCGCCGCAGGCCCCCAGGCAGTGCCAGAGGTTCTTCTGAGGGCTGATGACGAGCGACGGCTCCTTGTCGTCGTGAAAGGGGCACAGGCCCAGGAGGTCCTGGCCGTGGCGCCGGAGCTCGACGCCCCGCGCCTCGGCCAGGCGCACCACCGAGACCTCCCGCTTCAGCCGTTCGAGCTCCGCCTGGGGCACCCGGGCCATCGCCTCAAACCTCCGGCTCCAGCTCGACCGCCTCGGCCACCTCGCCGGCCGGCGCCGCCCGGAGCACCAGGCGGCCCGGCGTGGCCTCCACCTCGATGCGCTCGCCCACCCGGAAGCCCAGCTCCCGGAGCCACCGGCCCGAGAGCCGGACGAAGGGCACCGGCTTCGGCACCGTCCAGCTCCGGTCCTCGTGCCAGGGGCGCGCCTCCCGGTGCCGGTAGAGCCGCGAGACCGTGAGGCGCTTACGCATGGACCGCCTCCGGCTTGCGCTCGCGGCGCAGCGCCTCCCGGGCCTCCGGCCGCTCGGCCGCCCCGCGGCGCGCCTCGATCGAGGCCACCTCCTCCACACGGCGGACGACCAGCTCGCCGTCGCCCACCACCTCCACCGCCACCCGCGCGCCCGCCGGGAAGCCCGCCTCGGCGAGCCACTGCCCGGCGAGCGGCAAGTAAGGCACTTGCCCGAGATCCGGCCACCGGTGCCACCCCGGCCGGTACAGCCCCGTCACCATCAGCTTCTGCTCCGTCCTCTCCCGTTCCGTCCTTTCTCCTACCCCCGGGACCAGCGCTCGGGCTAAACTTCCTTCACCCGTCTCGGTGAAACCGGGCATGGCGTGCTGGAAAGGCAAGCTCAAGGATTCTCCATCGCTTCCGGTGAATCGGCTGGCCTCTTGGAGCGTGTACGGCAAAACTCGGCGTATGGCTATGCCGAAGAAGCGCACGACAGACCCCGACGAGGCGCTTTCGCCCCTCGCGCAGAATCTCCGGCGCCTGCGCACCGAGCACGGCTGGTCTCAGGGCGAGCTCGCCGAGCGGATCGGCGCCCACCTCACCCACGTGAGCCGCGTCGAGACGGGCAAGTACACCCCGGGGCTCGAGTTCGTGGTCAACGCCGCCCACGCCTTCGGCGTCACCGTCGACGACCTCGTCACCGAGCACCCCGAGGGCCTCGAAGAGGTCCGGCTCGAGGACCGCGAGCTCACCGAGCGCATCCGGCTCCTCGAGGACCTCGACGAGCGCGACCGCGACGCCCTCTTCACCGTCATGGACGCCGTCCTCACCAAGCAGCGGATGAAGAGGGTCCTCGAAGCCGCCACCCACGAGGCCGCCGGCTGAGGACCGCCAGCATCTCGGCGCAGACGAAGACGCCCGGCCAGGAGAGGCCGGGCGTTCGTGTGTTCAGAGGGCGTCGGAGCTGTGGGTCGCCCGCCGTCTCTGAAATCCCGCAGCTATGGCCCGTCGAGCGCTGGAAACAGCCAGAAGAGTGAGGCGAGGTAAAAGAGGCACCACGCTACGAGGAGCCCAGCACCGAGCCCAGGTCTCTTCCGCCGAGTGACGGCATAGATAGCCCACCCAGGCACAAAGAAGAGAAGTCCGTTCAGCAAGGCGGCGACGCCCCAGACCACGCCGTGATGCTGGTCGGCGAACACAGAGGAAGCCGCACGAGCCACAAGGGCCCGACCCCCGAGCGCCACCCCTTGGCCGAGGTTGGTGCCGTACCCTGGCACCAACGGCAAGAACGCCGTTGAGACCACGACGGCGGCAGTAGCGCCGATGAGGACCTGCTTTGGCGTCGGTCGCATCGTCGTGAGTTCAGGGCCGTGAGCGGTGTGTATCCGGCACTGGCCGCAATCCCGTGTCCTTCGGCGGGCTGTCGTTCAGGCCTGGAGCATCGTCGACGCCCTGCGGAATGCCGCCCTTGCAACAGTTCTTCACAAGCGTCCCGGCGAAGGTGTTGCTGTTCGGGCCGAGGAGGTGGTACTCGCCAATTGGGTAGTTGTTGAACTGGTTCCGCAAGCACCTGTTCTGTGGGCCCGTCGAGCTGCAGGGGCACTGGTGGCAGCTTCCTCCTACGTCCCGGGCGTCGAAGGTCCTGGGAACACCTATCGTCCGGCCGCCGACCTCCTGTGGGTAGAGGCCGTACTTGGTGCCGTCGTCGGCCACGACGTAGCAGTGGCGCTGCCTGGATACGGTCCCTGCAAGGAAGTTCGCCAGGAGCCTGCAACAGATCTTCGCTGCAAGTCCGAGCGGGTCGAACTCGACGAGTGGGTTCGCCTGACCGTACAGATAGGCGTCTTCCTGGGGATGGTTGAGCGACAGCGGGTCGGGTCTCGTGTAGCGACCGACGTCAGGTGCGTACCACCGCCAGACGTTCTGGTAGATCCCGGCTCCGGATGTGGCGTCGGCCCAGACATCACTGACCCACTGGCCCGGGAGCCGAAGCGGGATGCCATAGTCGCTGGCCCCGTTGCCGGTGCCAGCTTGGTAGTCGGTACCGAAGGGTTCCAGCCCGCCTTGCCAGGTGATCGCTCCGGTCTGGTCGGTGGCGAGGAGGGGGGTGCCGAGGTGGTCGGTGGTGAGGTAGGTCCAGGTTTCGGTGCCTGTGCCGTCGATCTGGACCTGGGCGACGGGGCGGCCGGCGAGGTAGAAGACGTAGGTCGTGTCGATCGGGTCCGTGGGGCTGGGCTGGCGGCGGAGGGCGTGGAGGAGGCCGGCGGAGTCGTAGAGGGGGGTGACGGAGGCGGTGCCGCCGGTGGTCTCGGTGGCGCTCCGGAGGAAGCCTCGGCCGTCGTAGAGGAAGGCGGTGGCGCCGCCTCCGGAGGCGGTCCGGTCGGCGGCGGCGAGGCGGCTCGCGGCGTCGAAGGCGAAGTCCATCACGTTGGCACCGGCGGCCACCTGGTCGAGGTTGCCGGCGGCGTCCCAGGTGTAGTCGCGGGTGCCGGTGACGGCGAGGTTCACCAGGTCGAGGACGGGGGTGTCGCCGCCGGTCCCGTTGGTCGCGTAGACATAGCCGTCGGCGCTCGTGCCACCGTCGCGGCTCTCGGAGAGGCGGTTGCCGATCCGGTCATAGCTCCAGTCGAGGGTGCCCCAGGGGCCGGCGGCCCCGGTGAGGAAGTACTGCGGCGCCTGGTAGCTGTAGGTGCGGTGGGAGAAGGTGGGCAGGGTCCCGGAGCCGGCGGCGAAGCTCGCGCCGGAGCCGACGGAGAAGCCGCTGGCGAGGACGACCTTGCCCTGCGCCTGGAAGGTGACGTGGCCCGGGCTCTCGACGGCGAAGCCGTTGCCGGCCTGGAGGTCGGCGCAGGAGGTGAAGGTCTTCTCCGTCGTGACAGTCTGGTTCTCGAGGACGACGGTCGAGCCGGCGCCGGAGCACTCGGCCGTCTCGAGGATGTCGGTAACGTTGCCTACCCGGTCGGTGGCGTACGTCCAGGTGCGGCCGGGGACGCCTCCGGCCAGGCCCGAGAGGGTGATCCCGGTGGGCACGTAGCGGCCGTCGAAGGAGCGGGTCTCGGTGGCTCCGTTGCCCAGGGCGAGGCTCGAGAGAGGGCCCGACGGGAGGTAGGCGGCGGCTGTCACGACGGGGTGGGGCGTCGCGCCGCCGGCCGGGGTGGTGACCTCGAGGCTCGTCTCCCGGTCGGCAAAGTCGAGGCCGTAGGTGGCGCTCACGCCACCAGGATAGACGATCCCGGTGCGGTTGCCGTTCGGGTCGTAGGCGTAGGAGAGCTCGCCGTCGGTCACCAGCCGGCCGAAATGGTCGTAGCAGGAGTCCAGGGTCTGGCCATTCCGGGTGACGGAGGCCAGGCGGCCTACGGGGGAGCCGGGTCTGGCGCAGGAGCCGGGCGCCGTGTCGTAGGCGGAGTGAACGTCGAGGGTGGCATCGCCCGGGTAGTTGACGTCGGTCACCCGGTCGAGCTCGTCGATCGTCCGGTTCACCACCACGCCGCGGGCCTCGGTCGAGCTCGTTTCCTCGCCGTGCTCGTTGTAGGCGTGGGTCGTGGTGTCCGAGACCGGGGAGGCCTCGCCGGTGAGGAGATCCCGGTCCGAATAGGTGTAGGTGGTCGTGTTGCCCTCGGCGTCGGTGACCCCGGTGAGATGATCCTGCACGTCGTATTCGTAGCGGGTCACGGCCGTGCCGGCGGTGGCGCCGGCGGGCGTCCAGGCCTGGGTGACGCTCGCGAGGCGATTGAGCGCGTCGTAGGCGTAGCTCGTCGTCGGCGGGTCGGTCGCCCGGTCGTGGTCGGGGTCCCAGACCGAGACCAGGTTCCCGTCGCAGTCGTACTCGAACGCCGTCACCGCCTCCTCGGGGGCGCCCCCTCCTGGATCGATCGCCTGGCGGACCTGGTCGACCTGGCAGCGGTTCGGGTAGTCATAGGCCGTGGCCGAGAGCGGGACCCAGGTGGAGCTCCCCGCGTCCCACCTCTGGCGCTCCTCGCGGGTCCGGTTGCCGGCGGCGTCCAAGGTGTAGAGGATCCGCTCGCCGTGGGTCGTGGCGTCGGGGCGGCGCTCGATGGAGGTCAAGCGGCCGGCCGCGTCATAGCCGTATTCGATGATCTTCCCGTTGGGCAGGGTCGTCCGGAAGAGGTCGCCGAAGGTCGTGTACGCGTCGGCGGTGACCAGGTCGTCGGCGGGGGTCGCGGGGCCCACCTGGCGGACCTCCGTCACCCGGTCCAGGCCGTCGTAGGCCGTGGTGGTCTCGAGGCCGTTGGGGTCGGTGACCGAGGTCCGGCGGTTGAACGGGTCGTAGCCGAAGGTGGTCGTGCCAACCAGGGGGTCGGTGCGGGTGAGCGGGATCAGGCCGCTCGCGTCGTAGGTGAAGCTCGTCTGGTCGGTGGTGGTGTCGCCGGGCGGGTCGATCACCGTGGGCCGGCCGAAGGCGTTGAAGGAGGTCGCCGTCGTCAAGCTGAACCCCGAGCCGGCCTCGGCGCCGGAGATCGTCCGGCCGGTCGGGTTGCCCTGGGAATCCCGGGTCCAGGTGGTCGAGCGGGTCGAGGGGCCGCCGGCGACCGAGGGCTGGTCCATCCCGGTCGGGAGGGCCGGGAAGCTCGGGTCGTAGCTCCACTGGGTGAGCCTCTCCTCGGGCTCGCTCAGGGCCTCGGTCCGCGAGGTCACCTGGCCGTGGGGGTCGTAGCTCATGGCGGTGGTCAGGCCGCGGCCGTCGGTCGTGCTGGTGGGCCGGAAGGGGTTCGCCGAGTCGGCGTAGGCGAGCTGGACGTTCGGTCCCAGGCCGCAGACCGGGCAGTCGCCGGAGATCGAGGTCACCCGGTAGTCCGGGGCGATCCCGGTCCGGTCGAGCTGGTAGGTCGAGACCTGGCCCAGGGGGTCGGTCACGGTCGTGACGGTGGGCGCCGACGGGTCGTCGAAGGCGAGCTGCCAGAGCTCGGTGGCGTCGGGGCCGGTCGAGGAGGCGTCGCCTCGCCAGGCCTTGACCACGTTGCCCGAGGCGTCGAGCTCGAAGGCCCGCTCGACCCGGGTCGAGACGCCGTCCGCGCCGAGGAGCGTGACCCGCGTCAGATACCCCGGAAAGCTCGAATCGCCATAGGCGTAGAGAAGCGCCGTCCCGTCCGGCCGGTCCACCCGGGTCAGGTCGTCGCCGGTCCAGGTGTAGCTCCAGATCCGGGACGACGCCCCACCGACTCCCACCTCGGTGATCGAGGCGAGCTTGCCCGAGGTCGGGTCGTAGCCGAAGTCCTCCTCGAGGCCGTCGGGGAAGCTCACGTGGTCGAGTCGGCCCGAGGTGTCGTAAACGCCGGAGGTGGCGTTGCCGTTCCTGTCGCTCCGGCTCGTCCAGCGGCCCGTGGCGTCGAAGGCGTCGACCGTGCCGTCGAGATCCCGGAGCTTCCCAGCCGAGGCCTGCGCCCAAGAAGGTCAGGGTCCGGTACTCGTCGGCCGGGGCGACCGTCTGATAGACGCCGCCTACCAGGTCGCCGAATTCCTCGAGGGTGGCGAAGCGCGACAGGAGCCAGACATGGCTCGCGTCCGGCGACGGCACGATCCGCTCGGCGAACTCGTGGCTCCAGTAGCGGCCGAGCGTCACGTTCCAGGCGCCCGAGCCGGGGAATCCGGGATGGCCTGCCTGGCCACTGGCTTGATTCAGAAACGCTCCCGGGCCGTTTGCGCCGCCCGGGCCGGCCGGGCCGCCGGAGAGGCCCGGCGGCGCGCCGCCCGCCGAGACTCCGGGCAGCAGGCAGTCCCGGCAGCTCAGGTCGTCGCCGTTGCAGATGTGCTTGGCCTCGGGGCAGCCCAGCCCCTTCTTGACCATCTCCGGCGTCACCCCGGAGGTATCGAAGGTCCGCTTCGGGCAGGAGAAGCGGCTCGGGCACGAGGTGGCGAGGATCGAAAACGTCCCCGAGTGGGGCGTCGTCGGCACCGGATCGGCGCAGCTCGCCGTGCCCAGGTTCACGTAGGTCTGGATGATGTCCCAGGGGATCTGGGCCCCGGGCTCGCCGCAGATCGAGACCTGGCCGCAGGCGGTGGAAAGCCACGGCATGCAGTCCGGATCGGACGCGCCGTCGAACCAGTAGACGACCGGCGTCGGGGCGCCGGAGAGGCCCACCTTGTCGATGTTCTCCCGGTTGCCCCGGAACTCGACGGGGAAGACGAGCCGGATCGCGCAGGCGCCCGCCTCCGGGTCGCACGCCGGGTCGGCCTGCTCGACGAAGGCGCCCACGCTCTTGGGCGGCGCGCACTCGAACGTGTCCGAGCACCGGTCCATGGCGATCGACGGGATCCGGTCCCCGAAGTAGGCGAAGCGGATGTCGTAGCCCGGGGCGTTGCCGCAGCCGACGTCGATCCGGAAGGAGCCCGCCGCCGCCGCCGCCGGGGCGAGGAGGGCGAGGAGGGCGCCGAGAGCCGCCCACCCCCTCGCGAGAGGCCGGGTTCGCTTCATCTTCGAACCTCCTTCAAGGGGCTGCCGGCGGGGCCTGGGCTGGAGGCCGAGGGAGCCGGCGAATCGTCCAAGACAGTGGAAACTGCTGTGGACCCGTGTACGCCAAGGGTTCTGGAGCGCGCAACCCCGCCACGGCAACCGAAGACCCAAGTTGACGATCTCAGGAACATCACCTCACGCCTCCTCTACCCGGTAGCCGGCCTCGTGGGCGCGGAGGAGGGCGGCGCGCCGGGTAGCGCGGCCACCCGGGAGCGCCAGGAGGGTGCGAACGTCGGCCGGGGTCAGAGGCCGGCCGCCCGGGCCGAGGAGGGCGGTCCCGGGCTCGCCGCCCGCGGCCAGGCCGGAATCGACCAGCCGGCCGGAGCGGACCGTGCCGTCGGGGGCGACGTAGAGGACGTTCACCGGGGCGCCTCCCGGGCTCACTGCCGCTCGCTCCAGTCGCGGACGGCGGCCGCGAAGTGGCGCTCGGTCTCCGCCTCGTCCCAGGCGTAGATCCGGGTGCCGTCGCCCAGGGCCGAGCCGCGGGCCGGGCGGTCGGCGCGGTCGCCCTCCTCGTGGCCTACGAGCCAGCAGCGGGCCGCCTCGGCCGCCTGAAGGTAGCGGAAGAGCTCTCGATCTCCGAGGGGCAGAGCCATCTCCGGAGGCGGCACCTTCTCGAGCACCTCGGCGACGACCTCCAGGAGAGAGAGGGCGACGCCGACCCTCATTCTGGCGTCCTCGGCGGTCTTCACCGGCTTGGCCAGCCAGGCGTCGCAGGCGTCCACGGCGTCGTCCCTGTCCTCCGTGTCTCCGCCTGCTTCGGCGGCCGACTCGAATTCCACAAATCGTTCGTGCATACGGCAAGGCTAGGCCGACCGGCACGACGGGACAAGGGGTCGAGTGAGATTCTTTGAGCCCGAAGCCGAGGACCTTTGAGACCACGAACAGGGCGCGTTTGGAGCGCGCCGCAGGTCCTATGAAGGGCGAATCCCGCGCGTTCGAAGACCAGATCGCCTTCGTTCGACAGTCGAATCGGGTACGTTTGACGCCGGAACCCGGTGCGTAGGAGACCTGAGGAGGGTTCGTACGACGCCGCTTCGACGGTCATACGACCCCAGGACGCCCCGAAACCTTCAGCGGGGCGCACCGGGAAGGAGGGAGTGGGCGGCGCCGGCCTGCCGCCGGCTTCGCGGAGCCGCTCCCGGAAGGAGCTTGGATGAGACGTCCAACACTGGCCAAGGCCGGAGCCTGGCTGCTGGCCGCCGCCCTCGTGGCGGTCCTGGCCGCCCCGGCGGCGGCCGCCCCGCCCCGGCCCACCGCAGAGGCCCCGTCGTTCTTCCGCGCCGTCGTCACCTGGCTCGCGGCCTGGCAGCCGTTGCCGCCCGTGGGGCCGGAGCTCCAGGCGGCGCCGGCGCCCCTGGGTCCGGAGCTCGACCCGGACGGCGCCGCGGCGACGACGGCCGACGGCCCCACCGCCACGCCCGAGCTCGGTGCAGGAGCCGACCCGAGCGGTTAACTGAACCCCGGCGCCGGGTGCTTTGAGGGAGAGGACTCCCGGCGCCGTCGTTTTTTCTTCGACCTGTCCCGGTCTTCCCGGCGCAGGCACCTCGGGAGCGGTAGGCTTTATCTCCGCAACCACGTACTCGCTTGGGAGAGCGTATGCACCACCTGTCGCGCAGCCTGATCGCCGCCGTCCTCCGCGGGGACCTCCCGCGAGAGCTGGTGGACGACCTCGCCCTCGACCACCTGCGGCTCGTCTGTCGCTGCTGCGCCGAAGGGCTGGAGCTCCTGGCCAAGGGTCCCGTCGCGCTGAGTCCGACGAAGGATCTGCCGCCGACCTCGAACCCGGTGGAGGCGGTCCGCCGGAAGGCCGGTCTGACACCACCCCAGCTCGAGGATGAACGGGAGAAAGCCCGGCGGTGGCTCAAGGTGTACCTCGAGACCGTGCCCGCGGAGAAGCCACGGGGAGCGATCACCGGCGGCCGACACCGCTACCAGGGCCCCGTCTTCGGCACCCTGCTCCTGGAGGAGGCCCGGAAGGCGATCCCGGGGGACCCGGAGAGATCCCTCTCCCTCGCGGAGGCGGCCCTCGCCTCGTGCGAGAAGACCCATCCCAGCGACCCAGACCCCATCGTCCGGGTGCCGGCCCTCGCGATCCGGGGCAACGCGCGGCGCGCCCTCGGCAAGCTCGTGGAGGCCGAAGAGGACCTCGCGGAGGCCGTGAGGGTCTTCGCCCACTCGGACCTCGACGACCTGGCGATCGCGGCGGAGCTGGAGCGCTACCTGGGCTCGCTGCGGAAGGACCAGGGACGGTTCGACGAGGCAGCGCGCCATCTGAAGCGCGCCGCTCTCCTCTACCCCGTGCTGGGAGACGCGCAGAAGGCCGCGTCCACCTATCTGAAGCTCGCCATCGTCCACTCCCGAGCACACAGGCCGGACGCCGCGGTGGCCGCGGCCGAGAAGGCGCTGGAGCTGCTGGGCGAGGACGCGGAGCCGTGGCTCCTGGCCTACGCCCGGTACAACCTGGCGTACTTCCTCCACGGTTCTGGCGATCTCGACCGCGCCGAGGAGGAGCTGGTGGCCCACGAGGAGCTTTTCGCCTCGTGTGGTGATGAGGTTGTCCAGCACGTGGTCTGGCTCCGGGCGCGGATCGCCTGGAGCCGCGAGGAGATGGGCAAGGCCGAGCGCCTCTTCCGCGAGGCCTACCGGCGGGCCGAGACGCGGGGCATCGCCTTCGACACCGGCCTGGTGGGCCTCGAGCTCGCGCTGGTCCACCTGGTCCGCGGCCGGACGACCGTGGTCAAGAAGCTCGCCCTCGAAGCCCTCGCCGTCTTCGCCGAGCAGAAGGTGGAGCGGGAGGCCCGGGCCGCCCTCGAGCTCCTCGAGATGGCCGCCCGGCGCGACGGCCTCACCCGGGAGCTTCTCGAGCGGGCCATCGCGACCCTGGAGCGCGCGCACTTGAAGTCATAAAGGCTAACGAGGCTACGCCTCAGACCGACGAGGCGTCTTGATCCTCCCCGGCTTCGTGGATCGCTGCTCCCCCGCCCACGTCCGCTGGCGAAGGCTGCGCCCACCTGGTCGCCCTGGTCGCCTATTCCAAAACGTTGGATTCATCGGATCGCCCCCCACTCCCTCGCTCCCACTCCCACCCTCCCGGGGGAGAGGGACGCCCCATCCCGCCATCTCTGCTCCGAAGAAACTCGGCTCGTTCGTCACGATTTCGGCCTGATCAGACGTCTAGAGCCTGTGAAACAATCTCCGGCCCTGCTGCGGGCGCCCCCGAATCACCCGCTTCGGCGTTGCGCCTCCTCGACGTAGGCCCTACTACGCCTGCGTCGGCGCGCCTTGCGAGGGGCGCCCAGTCGACGCCCTCGCGACGGGCGGAGAATTTCTTCACAGGCTCTTCAGCCGGCCGCGCCGAGGCGCTTCACCGCCGCCACGAAGGCGCGAGCGTTCTCGGGCGGGGTGGACTTGAAGATCCCGTGGCCCAGGTTCACGATGTGGCCGCCGCCCGCGCCCTCTTCGAGGAGGCGCGCGGTCCGGCGCTCGATCTCCGGGATCGGGCCGAGGAGCGCCGCCGGGTCGAGGTTCCCCTGGAGCACCTTGCCCGCCCCGACGATCCGCCGCACCTCCGAGAGCGGTTGGCGCCAGTCGACGGAGAGCACCTGGCAGGGCAGCTCGCGGAGCGCCTCGAGCAGGTGGCCGGCGCCCTTGGCGAAGAAGACGAGGGGCACGCCGTGCCCGGCGAGCGCCTCGAAGATCCGCACCACCCCGGGCATCGAGAAGGCCCGCCAGCGCTCGAGGTCGAGCAGGCCGGCCCAGGTGTCGAAGAGCTGGATCGCCTGGGCGCCCGCTTCGATCTGGCCGGCCAGGTAGTCGATCGAGACCTCGGTGATCAGGTCGAGGAGGCGGCAGAGGCCCTCCGGGTCCCGGTAGCTCCACTCGAGCAAGCGGGCGAAGCCCTGGGAGCTCCCGCCCTCCACCAGGTAGGCGGCGAGCGTCCAGGGCGTGCCACCGAAGCCGATCAGCGGCACCGGCTCGGGCAGCGAGGCGATCTCCCGGCGCACGGCGGCGACCGCCTCGAAGACGTAGCCCAGGGTCGCGCCCACGTCGGGCGTCCGGAGCGCGCCGATCTCCTCGCGCCGGCGCACCGGGCGCTCGAAGGACGGCCCGTCCCCCTGGACGAAGCGCAGGCCGGCGCCCATGGCGTCGAGCGGCAGGAGGATGTCGGCGAAGAAGATGGCCGCGTCGACGCCCACCAGCCGGACCGGCTGCAGCGAAACCTCGGCCACCAGCTCGGGCGTCCGGCAGAGGGTGAGGAAGTCGACCTTCTCGCGGACGGCCCGGTACTCGGCGAGGTAGCGCCCGGCCTGGCGCATCATCCAGACCGGCCGGCGCTCGGTCGCCTCGCCGCGGGCTTCGCGCAGGAAGAGGTCGTTCATGGCGGCGGGAGAATAGCAAACTATACTGCCCACCTCATGAAGGCGGAGACGAGCGAGCTCTACACCTGTCCGGAGGGTTGCTAGCGGCCGTGCTCCGCCTCGTCGCCTACGCCCCGGACGGGGTCCGCCGTTTCCCGATCCACCGGCGCGAGCTGGTGATCGGCAGCCAGGCCGAGTGCGACATCGTGCTGCCGTACACCGGCGTCGCCCAGCGCCACGCCCGCCTGACCTACGACGGCCGGGTGCTCCGCGTCGAAGACCTGGGGAGCCGCCGGGGCCTCCTGGTGGACGGACGGCGGGTCAAGGAGGCCGACCTCGAGCTCCTGGACGAGGTGCGCATGGGCGGCGTCACCCTGCTGGTCGAGGACATGGCGCCCGAGGCCGAGGCCGGGCCGGCGCCGGAGGAGCCCGAGCCAGCGGCTTCGGAGGCCGGCCCGCCGGTGATGACGGCGGCGCTGATGCTCGAACACCTGGCCCGGATCAGCAACTGGGTCCTCGCCGACGCGGAGAGCCGGACCACCCTCGAGTCCCTGATGGAGCGCGTGCTCGCCGATTTCGGCGGCGGGGCGCTCTTCCTCTTCCTCGGCGACCTCGAAAGCGCCGGGATCAAGTTCGCGAGCGCCACCGACCCGGACTGGCTGGCGAGCGGCGACGCCCTGCTCGAAGCGATCAAGGAGCGCCGCCACGAGGCCGGGGACGGGGAGGCCCGGAGCCTGTTCTTCGCGGGCCGCCTCGCGGGCGAGCCCGCCTGGACCTTCTACCGGGTGTTCAGCGCTCTCGACCGCCCGTACTTCATGATCGTCGTCCTGCGCCGCTTCGATCCCGCGGCGTGGTCGCCGGAGGGGGCGCTCTTCGCCCTGGGCGACCTCCTGTCGCTCGGGCTGGTCCACCACGTGGGCCGGTACGAGCCGATCCTGCCGGGCAACCGCGGGGTCCAGGACCTCACCCTCGACCCGCGGCTGGTGGTGGGGGAGTCGGAGGCGATGAAGGAGGTCCTCGCGCGGCTGCGGGTGGCGGTGGACACGGGGGTCCACGTCTTGCTGCGCGGCGAACCGGGCGTCGGGCGCGAGCTCCTCGCCCGCTCGATCCACCTCTCGAGCCCGGGGCGCAACGGCCCGTTCATCACCGCCCTCGGCTCGGGAGCGAACGCGACCCAGGTCGAGGCCGACCTGTTCGGCTCGGAGGTCGCGACCAAGGGCGGGCCGGTCAAGCGCGAGGGCAAGCTCCTCCTCGCCGGCGGCGGCACCCTGTTCCTCGACGAGGTCGACCGGCTGCCCCTGGAGCTCCAGGCGCGCCTCGTCCGCTTCCTGCGCTCCGGCGAGGTCGAGCCGGCGGGCAGCCGCGAGGTGACGCGGGTCGACGTGCGCCTGGTCGCCGCCTCTCACCGGCCGCTCGAGCCGGCGGTCGCCCGGGACGAGTTCCGGGTCGATCTGGCCTACCGCCTCTCGCGCTTCGTCATCGACGTGCCGCCCCTGCGCCAGAGGAAGGCGGACCTGCCGCTGCTCGTCCAGTCGTACATCAACCGGTTCTGCCACGAGACCGGCAAGCGGGTGGCGGGCATCACCACCAAGGCGATGACCGCGCTGCTCGCCTACGACTACCCCGGCAACATGGCCGAGCTGGAGAACATCGCGCGCCAGATGGTCTATCTCTGCCCGCACGGCCGGCCGGTGGACTTGAACCTCCTGCCCGAGGCGGTCAAGGCGAGCCCGCTCCACGCCGCCTCCCGGGTCGAGCCGGGATCGGACCTGGAGCTCGACCGGCTGGTGGCGGGGGCGGAGCAGTCGGCGATCCTCGAGGCGCTGCGCCGGACCGGCGGCAACAAGTCGCGGGCGGCGCGCCTGCTGGGGATTTCCCGCAACACCCTGGCCGCCAAGATGGAGAAGCACGCGCTCACCGGGTAGGCCCCGGGCCGAGCCGTGGATTCGCTCGTGCTGCGGCGAGCTGTATCATCGAGCCATGACCACCCCGTCCGCGAGTCCCCGGACCGTTCGGGCGCCCCGGGGCACCGAGATCTCCTGCCGCGGCTGGCAGCAGGAGGCGGCCCTCCGGATGCTCATGAACAACCTCGACCCCGAGGTGGCCGAGCACCCCGAGGAGCTGATCGTCTACGGCGGCTCGGGGCGGGCCGCCCGGAGCTGGGACGCGTTCGAGGCGATCATCGCCACCCTCGAGCGCCTCGGGCACGACGAGACCCTGCTCGTCCAGTCGGGCAAGCCGGTGGCGGTCTTCCGCACCCACGCCGAGGCGCCCCGGGTGCTGATCGCCAACGCCCTCCTGGTGCCCCACTGGGCCACCGCCGACGAGTTCCGCCGCCTGGAAGGCCTGGGCCTGACCATGTACGGCCAGATGACCGCCGGCTCCTGGATCTACATCGGGACCCAGGGCATCCTCCAGGGCACCTACGAGACCCTGGCGGCGTGTGCGCGGGAGCACTTCGGGGGGACCCTGCGCGGCCGTCTGACGGTGACCGCCGGCCTCGGCGGGATGGGCGGCGCCCAGCCGCTCGCCGTGACCATGAACGAGGGGGTCTGCCTGGTGGCCGAGGTCGACCGGAGCCGCATCGAGCGGCGGCTCGAGACCCGCTACCTCGACCGCCTGGCGCCCGGCCTGGACCGGGGCCTGGAGGCGGCGCTCGCGGCGCGCGACCGGGGCGAGGCGGTGTCGATCGCGGTCGAGGCCAACGCCGTCGACCTGCTCGACCACCTGGTCGCCCGCGGGGTGGTCCCCGACGTCCTCACCGACCAGACCTCGGCGCACGACGCCCTCGAGTACGTGCCCCACGGCATCCCCTACGGCGAGGCCCTGGCCCTGCGCGACGACGACCCGGACGCCTACATCGCCCGGGCCATGGCGTCGATGGCGGCCCACGTGCGCCACATGCTGACCCTCCAGGAGCGCGGCGCGGTGACCTTCGACTACGGCAACAACCTGCGCGGCCAGGCGGCCGAGGCGGGGGTCGCGAACGCCTTCGGCTTCCAGGGCTTCGTGCCGCTCTTCATCCGGCCGCTCTTCTGCTCCGGCAAGGGGCCGTTCCGCTGGGCGGTCCTCTCGGGCGACCCGGACGACCTGGCGGCGACCGACGAGGCGATCCTCGAGACCTTCCCCGACGACGAGACCCTGGCGCGCTGGATCCCCATGGCGCGCGAGCGCGTCGCCTTCCAGGGCCTGCCGTCCCGGATCTGCTGGCTGGGGTACGGCGAGCGGGCCGCGGCCGGGCGGGTGTTCAACGAGCTGGTGGCCTCCGGCCGGGTCCACGCGCCGATCGTCATCGGCCGCGACCACCTGGACACCGGCTCGGTCGCCTCGCCCAACCGGGAGACCGAGGGCATGCTCGACGGCTCGGACGCCATCGCCGACTGGCCGATCCTCAACGCCCTGCTCAACGCGGTCAACGGCGCCACCTGGGTCTCGGTGCACCACGGCGGCGGGGTGGGGATCGGCTACTCGCTCCACGCCGGCATGGTGGTGGTGGCCGACGGCACGCCCGGAGCGGCCCGGCGCCTCGAACGGGTGCTGACCGGCGATCCCGGCTCGGGGGTGGCCCGCCACGCCGACGCCGGCTACCCGGAGGCCCTCCGCTTCGCCCGCGAGCACGGGATCGATCTTCCGATGCTGGATCGATAGGGCGCGAAGGCCATGCGCTGGACTGACCAGCGGCTCTGGATCGGGACGGTCCTCCTGGCGGCCTCTCCCGCTGCGCCGCTGCTGCCGGCCCCCTGGTCCGCCCTCGCCGTCGCCGTCCTCGGGGCGGGCTGGCTGGCGCTCTCCGCGGTGCGCCGGGGGCGCTGGCTCGCCACCGCCCTGCTCGTCCTCGCCGCCGGCGCCCTCGTCCTGCCCTGGGCCGCCGACCGCCTGGACGTCCTGCCGGCGGCCACCGACCTGCCGCCGGAGGTGGCCACCCGCTACGCCGCCCTCTGGCAGGGCCTGACGGCCGAGGCGAAGCAGGCGGCGGCGGCTCTTCCGGCGCCCTCGAACGACGACGCCTACCGCCTCGAAGCCTTCCGGCGCCTCGCCGAGATCGTGGGACAGGCGCGCGAGGGGGCCTCGTCCCGGCCCACGCTGCTGCTGGTCGACCCCGACGGCGAGGCCGTCGCCTGGGCCGGCGAGGGCCTGCTCAACGAGCCCGAGCCCTCGGAGCTCGCCCGCTCCGGCCGGGACTTCTACGCCAGCTTCGGGGCGGTGACCCTGGTGGCGATCCAGCCGCTCGACGACGCCCGCCGTCCCTGGCGGCTGGTCGCGGGCCGCAGCTACGCCACCGATCGCTGGCCGTTCGAGGCGCCGGCCGGCCTGGCCCTGGCGCCGGGGCGCTACGGCGTCCGATGGTCGCTGGCACCGGCCGGCGTGGCCAGCGCCCCCGGGGCGGTCGCCGTCGAGGTTCCGGGGCTGCCGTCGCTGGTGGTGCTCCGGCCGAGCGCCGATCCGCCCGGGGTGCCGGGCCCGGTCCGCCGGTGGCCGCGCCGGGTCGCGTGGGGCTGCCTCGCGCTGCTGCTCGTGGCCGTGACCGTGATCCGGGGGCTGCGCCTGGCCCTGCCCGGCACTCGTCCGGCGGAGCTGGCGGGCCGGCAGGCCGGGGCGGCGATCGGCCTGCTGGGCGCGGCGGCGGCGGGGGCGGCGGCCCTCGCGAGCGGGGCGACTCCGTTTGCCGCCGGAGCCCTGGCGGCGGGGATCGTCCTGGCCGCGGCGGCGGCGGCCCTGGAGCCCGCCGGCCGCCGGGGCTGGATCGCGGCGGCGCTGGGAGCTCCGGCGGCCCTGCTGGTGGCGGCGGCCGCCTGGCTCACCATCCACGGCTTCGGTCTCGGCCTGCCGGTGCCGGGTGAGGCGGGAGCCTCCACTCCGAGCCTCGACCTCGCGGCCTCGCTGTGGCTGGGCCCGGGAGCGATGACCCTGCGGGCCGCCTTCGCGGCCCTCGCCCTGGCCTTGCTGCTCCTCGCCGGGCGGACCGCCGGCCGCCGCCTGCGCGAGGCGGGCGCGCCCCGCCGGCCGGCGACCGACGCGTGGGCGTGGGCTGCCGTCGGGTGCCTGGTGGCGGCGGGCGCCGTCCACGACCTGGTCCCGGCCGGCCTCGGGCTCCTGGCGGTGGGCGGCGCGGCGGCGGCGCGCTGGGTGAGCGACCGGCGCCTGCGCCACCCGTTGCCGGGCGCGGTCGCCCTCCTGCTCGCCGCGCTCCTCGCAGCGGGGGCCTGGGAGACGGCGTACCGCGCCGAGCTCAAGCAGGAGCTCGGCGCGACCTGCCAGAGCGAGCTGGCGCCTCCGCCGCCGGCCGCGCGCGCGCGGGTCGGGAGCGAGCTGGAGGCGCACTTCCAGGACCTCGATCTCGCGACCCTGGTACCCCGGAATCCGAACGGGCTCGGACGGGAGGACCTGGCGTTCGCCCTCTGGCGGCGCTCGCCCCTGGCCCAGCCCAACACCCTCTCCGCCCTGGTGGTGGAGCCCTTCTCCGGGAAGCTCGTCGACCTTCTCGTTCGGCCCCCTGGTGACCGGCTCCGAGTCCTCGCCGCCAGCCCTCGGCCGCTGGGAAGACCTCCGTCTGCCGGTCTGGGAGGACACCCTGATCTCGGGCCACGCGGTGCTCTCCTACGCCGGCCGGCCGTGGGCGGTCGCGCGCTACTGGCTCCTGCCGCGTCCGGGGTTCGATCTGGGGCGCCGGGCCTCGTTCGACGCCATCGAGCTCGGGCTGCTGCGCGGGCGCTCGGTGGCGGACCGCCGGATCCAGGGGCTACCGGAGGTGGCGGCGTACGGCCTCTACACGGAGCAGGGGAGGGCGCTCGTCTCGCCATGGCCGGAAGGGCCGCCCCTTCCCACCGGGCTCGCCGGCCTCGCCGCCGGCCACGGTGGCCGCGCCCGGGTCGAGACGCCGGTCGGCTCGGCGTGGGCCTGGGCCCACCACGGACCCGACGGCATCGAGGTCGTCTACCTGCCGCTCCTGCTGCCGGTTCAGGCCCTGGAACGGGTGGGCAGCCACGCCGTGGGCAACCTCGCGGCGCTGCTGGCGGCGGCCGGGCTGCTCCTGCTCTTCGCCCTGCCCCGGCCGGCGTTCCGGGACGCCGCCCGGCGCACGTTGCGCTCGTACTCGAAGCGGCTGGTCATCGTCGTCACCGGGCTCCTCCTCGTTCCCCTCCTGCTCCTCAACCTGGTGATCCTGTCCGACGCCGAGGAGCGGCTGAACCGGGAGCAGCGCTCGGCGGGCGAGGCGGCGCTCGCCTCGACCCAGCGGGTGATCGGGGACTACGTGGCGACCCTCGAGCCGGGGTTCGACTTCACCACCCTGGTCGACGACCAGCTCCTGATGTGGGTCTCCCGGGTGGTCCACCACGAGGTGAACCTCTACTGGGGGAGCTCGATCTGGGCCTCGAGCAAGCCCGAGCTCTTCGCCGCCGGGCTCCTGCCCGAGCGCATCCCGGGGGAGATCTACTCCCGCCTCACGCTGCTCGGCTACGGCGGCGGCTCGCGAACCAACGTGGCGCGCGACGTGGACTACCTGGAGCTCTACGCGCCGCTGCGCATCCCCGGGGCGCCGGCCGACACCGAGCGGCTCTTCCTCTCGATGCCGCTCCTCGCCCAGCAGGAGGAGGTGGCCCACGAGCTCGCCTCCCTGAGGCGGCGCGTGATCCTGGCCTCGGCGGCCCTCTTCGGGCTGCTGATCGCGGTCGGCGTGGTCCTCGCCCGCCGCTTCAGCCGGCCGATCGAGGAGCTGGTGGAGGGGACCCGGCGGATCGCCTCGGGCGCCACCTCCCTCGAGCTCGCCCCGTCCGAGCTCGAGCTCGCGGCCCTGGTCGAGGCGGTGGACGAGATGGCCGGGCGGATCGCCGAGAGCCGCTCACGCCTGGTGCGCGAGAAGCAGGTGGTCGAGCGGATGGTCGAAAACATCACCTCCGGGGTGATCTCCCTCGACCGGCAACGGCGCGTCCTGATGCACAACCGGGTGGCCCGCGAGCTCCTCGGGGTCGGGGTGGGGGAGCGGGTCGACGACGCGCTCGCGGGCTCCGAGCGCCTGGCGCCGGTCGCCGGCTTCCTGGCCGAGGCCGGCCACCGGATCCGCCGGACCACGGTGCGCTTGGCGCCGCAGGACGGCGGCGAGGAGCGGGAGTGGAGCCTGGTCTGGGTGCCGGTCCCCGGCGAGGGCGAGCCGACGGCCCTGCTGGTGGTAGAGGACGCCACGGAGGTCCTGCGCGGCCAGCGGCTGCAGGCCTGGGCCGAGATGGCGCGGATCATCGCCCACGAGATCAAGAACCCGCTCACCCCTCTGCGCCTGTCGACCGAGCACATGCGCGAGGTCCATCGCAACCACGGCGAGGGCTTCGACGAGGTCTTCGAGCGTTGCACCACGAACATCCTGCGCCA
This sequence comes from uncultured Acidobacteriota bacterium, assembly GCA_963741925.1. GTDB lineage: Bacteria > Acidobacteriota > Thermoanaerobaculia > Multivoradales > DATKCC01 > CAVUBL01. The sequence continues at coordinate 2,659,618 of CAVUJU010000005.1, read as the reverse complement.
GGTCGAGGAGCTGCGCCAGATCGCCTCGGAGTTCTCGACCTTCAGCTCGATCCCCAAGATCGACCTCCAGCCCGGGGACCTGGTGGCGGCGATGGAGCACCTGGTGGAGGCGTACCGCAGCTCGGGCGCGGTGGGGGCCGAGGTGAGCCTGGAGGCGGCCGAGCCGGAGGTTCCCGCCCGCTTCGACGCCCGGCTTCTCGGCCGCGCGGTGCGCAACCTGGTGGAGAACGCGGTCCGGGCCAACGCCGGCAAGGGGCGGGTCGCCGTGCGGGTGGCGAGCGCCGACGGCACGGCGAGCGTGGCGGTGCTCGACGCGGGCCCGGGGGTCGAGCCCGACCTCCTGGGCAGGATCTTCGACCCCTACTTCTCGACCTACGACACCGGGACCGGGCTCGGCCTGCCCATCGCCCGGCGCATCGCCGAGGAGCACGGCGGGACCATCGCCGCCCGCAACCGTCCTGGCGGCGGCCTCGCGGTGACCATTAGAATCCCGGTGTGAGCGGCTTCCGGAGGTCCCCGCCCGCCCGCTCCGCCCTGGCGCTTCTGCTCCTGGCGGCGGGGCTCGCCGCGGCCTGCGGCGGACCCGGACGGGGGCGGCCGAGCCGGCCCGCCGGCTCGGCGGTCTGGGTGGCGCCGGAGGCGGCGCGCCTCGAGCCCGCGGACGCTCGCACCCTGGCCGCCGCCGGAGTGGAGGAGATCTTCCTCGAGACGGGTCGGGTGAGCTGGGCGGGAGGCACCCCGCGGATCGAGGCGGCGTCCGACGTCTTCCGCGCCGTTCCTCCGGGCAGCCCGGTCACCCTGGTCCTGCGCGGCCCGGGCCCGGCGGCCAAGGGCGTCGACCCGGGGGCCGCCTCCGCGGCCCTGGCGGCGGATCTCCGGCGGCTCTTCGCCGCGGCCGAGGCCGCTCGCCTGCTGCCCCTCGGCGTCCACCTCGACCTCGAGCCGCCGCCCGGCGGCGGCCTCGCGGCCTACGCCCGCCTGCTCGCCGCCCTGCGCCCGGCGGTCGGCCGCGAGAGCCGGGTCTCGGCGACGCTGCACCGCCAGTGGCTCCGCGCGCCGGAGGCCCCGGACCTCGCCCGCGCGGTCGACTTCCTGGCGGCCGAGATCTACGGCCAGGAGCCGGGAGCCGCCGACCTTCCGGAGGCCTGGGACCCGGAGACGGTGGTCTCCGACGTCCACCGCCTCGAGGCCTTGGGCCGGGACTTCCTCGTGGAGGCGGTGGTGCTGGGCTCGGCCACCCACCTGTCCGCCGCCGCCGAGCCACGGGAGACGACCACGCGGGCGCGGCTCAAGCCGCTGGTCACCGACCCCGGCCTGCGGCTCGCCATCGGCGACCCGTTCGCCGGCGTCGGCCGGGTGGTCCACACCTTCCAGGCGCAGAGGGCCTCCCGGGCGGGCGGCTGGCGGCTCGCCCCCGGCGAGGCGGTCCGGGTGGTGCAGACCGCCCCGGGCGTGGTCCACCAGATCGTCGAGCGGATCCGGGACGCGGCCGCGAGCCACTACCTCGGCCTCCTGTTCTACCGCCTGGCGGCGCCCGAGGAGGCGCTGTCGCTCGCGGCCGGCGAGCTGGCCGCAGTCCTGGGCGACTCGCCGCCGTCGCCCGCGCTCGCCGGCCGCCTCGTGGTAAAGTCCCGGCAGAGCGACCGGGTCATCCTGGGCTTCGAGCTGAGGCCTCGAACCAACAGAGTACCGACATCGCGGGGACCGACGGGAACTTCCTGCGGCTGCGCGCGAAGGGCGGGTACTTCGACCGTGTCGAGCCGGGCGGGTTCTCCCGCTACTCTCTGTGGCGCGACGGTCAGGAGGTTCGGGCGGGCCTGGGTTGGCGCCAGCCGGACGAGGTCCGGCTCTACACGCCGATGGTCGAAGGCGGAGAGCTCATCGGCGGTGGGGAGGTGGAGCTCAGGCCGCAGAGCGAGAGCCCCGCGGTCTATCTCTCGGGCACCTTCTACCTCCCCGACGGACGCGAGCTCGAGTTGGACCGGGTCGGCGGCCCCGTGTCGGCATTCGGCGGGGCAGCCGCTGCTTCCGGAGCCGCCGGGAATGACCGGGAATGAGTAGACACGGACAACACGCAGTGCTATGGTGAATCGAGACGCACGATGAATCCAACGCAGCAGAACCTCGACACACAGAGCGACTGGTCGCTCGAAGAGCTGCTCGGCACCCTCCAGCGTCGGTTGGAGCGGATTCTCTACCGCTACCAAATCCCGCCGGAAGACTCGGAGGACGTCCTCCAGGAGGCGGTCCTCACCCTGATCTACAAGCGCAAGAAGATCCGGGATCCCGAGGCCTGGCTGGTGGCCACCCTGCGCAACCGGTGTCTCATGTACTGGCGCAGCAAGCGCTCGCGCCTCTACGACTCGGTCGACACCACCATCCTGGAGCTCGTCGCCAAGCCGGGTGGCACGCCCCAGGTGCAGCAGGATGTCCAGGCCGACCTGGAGCGGGCGATCGCCGAGCTCCCGGAGCGTTGCCGCTCTCTCCTGCGCTTGCGCTACGGCCTCGGCTACAAGCCTGCCGAGGTCGCCGAGCGGATGGGCTACCAGGCGTCGAGCATCCGCAAGATCACCAGTCGGTGTCTCGCCGCCTTGACGCGGCAGCTCACCGCCTCCGGCTTCTTCAAGGAGCCGGAGGAGACCTGAGGCGGAAGCGGCGATCCTGTGCGACTCCGCGGTTCCATCGAGGCGGAGGTCGTACGGCCCCTGGGCGCCGGCGCTGATGCGCCGAGCGGCGAGATGCCGCCCGGACCGACCCCCGACCCCGGGTTCGAGACACCCGGACGCGCTCGAGGTGGTAGGATGGAGCTTGCTCTCCAGCGGGGCGAAAGGATGAACCGCCTCCATCCGAAAGCGGCCGAGCGGCCGGCCGACGCCTTCCTCCTCCAGCAACATCCACGCCTGCTGCGCGAGCTCGCGCGCTTCCAGATCCCGCGCGAGGATGCCGAGGACCTCCTCCAGGAGACTCTGGTGGCGCTGGTCTTCAAGTGGGAGAGCGTGCGCGACCCGGAGGCCTGGTTGTTCTCGACCCTGCGCAACCGGTGCAAGCTCTACTGGCGCCAGCAGGACGAGGCGATCTACGAGGCGGTCGACGACGCCATCCTCGACGTGCTCGCCGGGCCGCAGTCGCCTCCCCAGGAGCAGGCCGACCTGCGTCACGACCTGAACGCCGCCATCTCGAGGCTGCCCCGCCGGTGCCAGGACCTGCTGCGCCTGCGCTACGGCCTCGGCCACAAGAGCTCGGAGATCGCGGAGGAGCTCGGCTACGAGTCGACGGGCATGCGCAAGCTGACGACGCAAAGCCTGGTGCTCCTCGGGCGCGAGCTCAAGGCGGCGGGGCTCCGGCGAGAGGACTTTCTCGCCGAGCTGTAGGGCGACCTTTCTCCCGATTCAGAGAATAAATTACGTCATCAGAGTAGTGACCCGTCAACCGTCAAGTGACGTGCCCTGGCGGTCCCTCTCGCCGCTTGCGGCGTTGCTCCTCCTCGACGTAGGCACCGCTACGCCTGCGTCGGAGCGCCTGGCCAGCGACGAGAAATCCTCGCCAGATACCCTGTCACTTGACGGTTGACTGGTCAGTAGACACGCCGGAGCACCGGCTGCTATCGTGATTGCGTGAGTGCGGCCCGAGTCCTCGCGGAAGATGACGATCGCAGGGAGCTCGAGGTGTGCTTCCAGGGCGTCGTGGAGCGCATCCGGCCCCGAGCCGTCGCCCTCCTCCACAGGTACCGGATTCCGCCGCAGGACGGCGACGACCTCCTGCAGCAGGCCCTGCTCGTGCTCTTCACGAAGTACCGGGAGGTCCGGCACCCCGAGGCCTGGATCCTGGGGACCCTGCGCAACCAGAGCCTGCGCTACTGGCGGCGGCGGCGTAGCCGACCGTGGGACTCGATCGACGACGACCTCCTCGATCGCCTCGCCGAGCCGGTCCCCCCGGGCCAGGAGCTGGGGGACCTCCGGCGCGACCTCGCCGCGGCGCTCGCCCGTCTCCCGGAGCGGCACCGCGCGGTGCTGCGGCTGCGCTTCGGGCTCGGGATGAAGCCGGCGGAGATCGCCTCGCGGACGGCCTACCAGCCCGCGAGCATCCGCAAGATCCTCGGCCGCTGCCTGGCGGCCCTGGGGCGTGAGCTCGGGCACGACGGCCGGTGAGGGGAAGGGGAGGCCGTCGGAGGGATTGGCCTCATGCTTGCATATCTAACTCTCCAGGTGAACAGGGAGCGCGCGCCGCGATGTCCAGAGCTACGAGGAACACATCTCGAAACGATCTGAGCAAAGCGTCAAGCGCTTCGCCTTCTGCACACCTCGGTCAGTGAGATTCGGAGCCCTACTGACACTTCTTCCCGCCATGACGCCAACCTGCCGAAATGCATTGATCTCGCCCCGGCCGGAGACTACGCACCTCCGTACCGGACGGCCCTCGATGTCTTTCCTTCACTGCGTGCCACTCCGAATCTCCTCCGCGTCCTGACGGACCGGAAGCTCGGGGAGACCGCCCTTCGCGGCGCGTCTCCCCGAGCCTGACATCCTCCCGAAGCTCCACCCCGAAGAGACCGGTTCCTCGCTCCACCTCCCGTCCTCGCGGGGGAGCTTGACGTCCCCGCCCGGTAGCTTTCGCTTGCAAGTTTCGCCGTTCGGCGTGCACGATTTGCGTGCTGCGGCCGAGCTCGCTCAGGTGCGCACGCCCAGGAACAGGTACGCCGAGACCATCGCGGCCACCAGGTTCGGGCTCCACACGGCGACCGCCGGAGGCAGCAGGCCGGCCTCGCCCATGGTCTTGAAGAAGGCGAAGACCGCCAGGAAGATCATTCCCAGCACCAGCGACAGGCCCACCCCGTAGAGAGCGCCCTGCCGGCCGAGACGGAAGGCGAAGGGCAGGGCGACCAGGGCCATGACCAGGGAGATGGTGGGGTAGGCGACCTTGTTCTGCAGCTCCACCCGGAGCTCGGGCACCGCCTGGCCGCTCCCCTCGAGCTCCTGGATATACCGCCGGAGCTCGACGTAGCCCATCTGTTCGGGGGGCCGGACCTCCGAGTCGAAGTAGTCGGGCTTTTCCGGGAACTGGGCCAGGACCTCCCCGGGGAAGCGCTCGTACTCGGTCACCTCGACGCCGTCGAAGCGCCGGAACCAGCCGTTCTCGAAGCGCCACCACCCGTTGCCGTCGTACACCGCCCGGTCGGCCACCAGGCGCCGGGTGAGCTGGTGCCGGGCGTCGAACTCGAAGACCTGGAGCCGCTGCAGGCTCTTGGTCGCGGGGTCGTAGTGGAGGTAGTTGTAGATGTAGTGGTCGTGCCCGAAAAGCCACTGCCGGTCCGCGCGCCGGTAGGTCCGGGCGGTCTCGCGGCCGTGGATCTGGTCGTCGAGCTGGGCGACGCGCTGGTTCGAGGCGGGCAGGACCTCCGACTGGAGGAAGACCGCGAAGAGGGTGATCCCGAGCGCCGCCACCATGGCCGGGACGGCCAGCCGGTAGAGGCTCACGCCGAGGGCCTTCAACGCCGTGACCTCGTTGGACTTCGAGAGCAGGCTGAAAGTGATGAGCGTGGTCACCAGCACGAGCACCGGTGCGATCTCGTAGAAGATCTGGAGCGACGAGTAGCCGTAGTAGGCGAGCACCACCGAGTGGCTCACCCGGTTCTTGAAGATCTCGTCCGCCTTGCCGGTGAGGTCGGCGAGGACGTAGAGCGAGACCCCCGAGAGCAGGACCAGGAAGAAGACCCCCGAGAAGACCCGCAGGACGTAGCGGTCCATGATGTTCGGGAACAGGACCTGGAAGCGGGGGAGCCGGATGACGACGTGGGCCTTCCGGGGCTGGAGCCGGTCGCGCATCCGCGCCCGCCGGTCGGCCCGCCGCTGCCGCCGCCGGCGCTGGAGGAACTGGACCCGCGCCCAGAGGTCGCGGCGCACCCAGCGGTCGATCTTGGTCAGGAGAAGGCTCTTGTCCCGGTTGCGCCGGCCGAGGAGGAAGAGGCCGAGGGAGGCCCCGAACAGGTTCGGGAACCACATGGCGAGCCAGGGGGGGATGCCGCCGGCCTGGGCCCATTTCTCGCCCGAGTCGAGGAGCACCCAGTAGCCGACGATCACCAGGATGGACAGGGCGAAGCCCGAGGCCTTGCTGCCGCGCCGGTTGTTGAACCCCAGGGGCAGGGCGAAGATCCCGAACACCAGGCAGGCGAACGGGATCGCGAACTTCTTGTGGATCTCCACGCGGGCGAGGCGGCGGATCTCGCGCGACCGGCTTCGGTCGGCGATCCACTGGCGAAGCTCGCCCAGGCCGAGCTCGCGGACCCCTTTCGACGCGCTGATCCTGGCCCGCTGCTCGCTGGCGAACTGGTCTTCGAGCACCACCTCGAGGCTGCTGTGCCGGGAGATGTCGTAGCGGTCCGGCTTCGAGAGGTCGACCCGGTGCACCCGGGCATCGCCCAGCTCGAGCACGACCCGCTCGCCGTTCTCGTCGACCCGGACCTGCCCGCGCTCGGCGACGGTCACCTGGTTGTCCTGGGTCGAGGGGACCGACTCGGCGAGAAACACGCCCTTCCAGGGCTGGCCCGGGCCCGGGACCTCGAACACGTAGAGCAGCTGATCCTGCCACTCGTCCCAGAAGACCCGCGGCTCGATCTGGGTCGAGATGCTCTGGGTCAGGATCTCGAGCCGCTCGAGCTGGAGCTGGTGGTTGCCCCAGGGCAGCACGTAGACCATGAGCAGCGTGTTGACCGCGGTGAGCAGCGCCGAGAGGAGGAGGATCGGCCGGTAGAGGCTCAGCAGGCTGATGCCCGTGGCGCGCATGGCCACGAGCTCGCTGTCCGAGGCCAGGCGGCCGATGGCGATGAGCACGCCAAAGAGGAGCGACATCGGGATGGTCAACACCACGATGTTCGGCAGGGAGAGCAGGAGCAGCTTGCCGACGGTCGCGACCGGCAGCCCGCGGCGGATGATCATCTCCGCCGACTTGAACAACGCCTGAAGCAGAAGGATGAACGTATAGACTAGGAACCCCAGCCCGAGGGGGCCGGAGATCTCGCTCAGGAGATAGCGGTCGAGGAGCCGCACGGGGCTGAGATTATAGCGGCCGCCGCGGCCTCGAAGCTCGGTGGGCCACCAGCAGACCGGGCTCCTTCGGCCGATTCCCTCCGGCCCCCTACCAAGTCCGAACCAAGTCCGAACCGAGCCCGACCGCCAAGCCAGGGAGACGAGCGCGATGAGACTCCGCCTCGAACGCCGCTACCGTTTCAGCGCCAGCCATCTGTACCGCCGGCCCGAGTGGTCGGAAGAGGAGAACCGAGCCCGGTTCGGCAAGTGCGCGAACCTGCCCGGGCACGGCCACAACTACCGGCTCTTCGTGACCGTGGCGGGCGAGCCCGATCCGGATACCGGCTTCGTCGTCGACCTGGCGGAGCTCGACGGCCTGGTGAGCCGCCACGTGGTCGACGTCCTCGACCATCAGCACATGAACGAGGTGGTTCCGGAGTTCGGCGCCGGCGGGTCGATCCCGTCGAGTGAGAACCTGGTGCAGTGGATCCACGCGCGGCTCGCGGGCTGGCTGCCGCCGGGCGTCGAGCTGGTCCGGTTACGGGTGGAAGAGGACGAGGACCTGGCCGGCGAGTGGCGGGCCGAGGACGGCGGCGGGTGAGGCGCGGCGTGCGGCGCGACCCGGCGCGCCGATATAACGTCCGATAAGATACATTATGTCAAGTTCCGGTCGCCGGAGACGGCTCGGCCCCCGCGAAGGCCGTGCCCTGCCACGCGGCGAACTTGACATCATGTAATCCCCACTTCGGCGGAGGTCGTGCCCGGCGCCGCCCAGATCCTCGCCCCCCGTCGCCCAACCCCTCGAACCCATGATAGGGGTAGGGAGGGCAGGTTGGATTCCCTGCCCCCCCTCCCTCCGAACCGGACGTGCGGATCTCCCGCATCCGGCTCTCCGGTTGGTGGTTCACCTACGAGAGGACTGCGGGTCCGAGGCATAGGCGGTTTCGAGGCTGAACAGCCCATGCTCGGCGAAGAAGGCGTTGGGCCAGCGCTGGTGGTCGCGACCGCGGCCCCGGCCTCGGCCTCGGCGACGCTTGCGTAAGATGCTGCGCAGGCGCATGCGGATCCACCGGTCGAGCGGCCGGAAGGTCGTCGGGTGGCTGTAGCGGTAGTACTCGTACCAACCACGCAACGTCCGGCTGACGTCCCAGGTGATCCGATCGAGGCTGTGACCGTTGGTGCGCCGGGTCTTGCGGCGCAGGGTGTCCTTGAGCTTCCGGAGGCTCTTGTCGCGGGGCCATTGGTAGCCCCGTTCGAAGTGGTACCCCAGGAAGTCGAAGCCACCCCGCTCGGTGGTATCCACCACCGCCGTCTTGTCCGGGTGAAGGCTCAGGCCCTCCTGGGCCGTCCACGCCTCCACCAGGGCAAGCGCCCGGCGGGCCTCGGTCTCGCTCCGACACAGGATCACGAAGTCGTCGGCGTAGCGCACCATCTCGAAGCCCTCGCGGGCCAGAAGATGGTCCAGCGGGTCGAGGTAGATGTTGGCCAGTAGGGGGCTGATCACCGCGCCTTGCGGGGTTCCCCGCTCGGGCGTCCAGCTCTCCAGTCCGTCCAGTACCTCTTGCTCGAGAAAGGACTCGACCAGGGCGAGCACTCGCCCGTCCGATACCTTCTCGCGCACCCGCGCCAGCAGGCGCTCCGGATCGATCGTGTCGAAGTACCGGCGCAGGTCGGCGTCCACCACCCAGGTGTGGCCCGAGTCGAGGAGCTCCTCGACCCGCTCCAGCGCTTCCCGGCACCCGCGCCCCGGGCGGAAGCCGTAGCTGTGCTCGGCGAAATCCCGCTCGAAGATCGGCTCCAGGACCAAGCGCAACGCGCCCTGCACCACCCGATCGCGCACCGTCGGAATCCCCAGGGGCCGCTTCTCGCGGCTTCCCGGCTTGGGGATCCACCGCCGACGCACCGCCTGCGGGCGGTAGCTACCGTCCCGCAAGGACGCCGACAGCGTCTCCACCTCTTCCTCCAGGCGCGATCCGTAGTGATCCACGGTGACGTGATCTACCCCCGCGGCGCCCCCGTTGCGCTCGACTCTCTCGAACGCGCGCAGAAGCGTCTGCTTCCGGCAGACCTTGTCGATCAGGCTGAACCACGTCCCTCCTCGGACCCCGGTCTCCAGGGCCCGCAGCATGCGCTCCGTCCAGACCGAGGGTTCGGCCCAGCCCCATCGGGACCGGACCTCTCCGCCGGGGTTAGGGGCTCGCCCCACTCGCGCCGGGGTCTCGTCTCTCGTCCTGGCCGTCACGCATCCACCTTCCTGCTTCCCTTCGCTCCACGCCCATTACGGCGCTTCCTCGCTACTATGGAAGCTCTGACTCCTGCCGCCCTGCTTCTCCTCGTGGACGACAGGTCTCCCCGCTTACGGTGCCTGGCCGTCGCGATCATTCCGTCCCCAACCACCTGTAGGCCCCCCGCCCACGCTTTCGCACGCTACCCCTCAGCGCGACGGGCACCCCGGCTCTCCCGGGTCCGGGCTTCGCCATTCGCTTGCAGGCTCGCCGAGTCCTACCGGCCGAATCGGGTTCGTTGCCTACGGACTGATCGCTCATCTCCTCCTACTCCCCACCCCGCCTCGCGGCGACGCAGTCAGAGTCGATTACAGGCCGGAGAGCGTATGCCTGGAGTGGACTCGCACCTCTCTGACCATGCACCCTCGCGGGCGTACAAGCGGCCGAGCTCCGCCTCGGCCGGGCGAACCCCACGGCAAGCAACGAGCCACCAGCGGAGGCCCGGACGACCTCCCGGCAACACCCCCGTCGGCCGAGCTCCGTCTCGGCCGGCCAAACGCCTCCGTAGGCACCGACCGTCGAGCCGAGCGCCCCGGCCCCGAGACCCCATACCTCGCATGCCTCGCGGCTCTCCCCATGCTCGGGCCCTGTGGATGGCCTGCGGAAATGCCGTGGGTGAATATGTCGCAGAAGCCTATCGAGACAGACGATGGCGACTCGGCATGGCAGGCCGGTGCACCATATTGGCTGCGGTGCGATCGTCCCGCCGACGCCCTCCCGGACGCTCGTCCGGCCGAGACGGAGCTCGGCCGCTTCACGAGGCGTGGTGACTCGGGGGACAGATCTCCCAGCCGGGCAGCCGCCCGGTCGAATCGCGGTCAGGCCTTTCCCCTGGGAGTGGGAAAGGAAACGAGGGGATGCGCGCGGGGGGGATCCGGTCTACCCGCGGAGCTCGGAGAGGATCTGCTCCAGGGCCTGGATCAAATCGTCCTTCTCCACCTCGCTCTGGCGGAAGGTGAGGTTGAGCGTGAAGCTCTTGTCGGGCGCCCGGAACTTGAAGGCGTAGGGCTTGCGGCGGCCGCTCTGGGTGCTCGCCCGGTCCCGGTTGCGGAGGCGGCGGCGGAGGTCGTCGCGGTTGAGGCCGTGGCTGGAGACTTCCTCGAGGAGGCGGATCATCTCGTCTTCCTCGCCCGCCTTCAGGACCTCCAGGAGCAGGGATTTCGACGACAGCCCGAGGGCCTGGACCGTGTCGCGTACCCGGGGCGGCATCTGGAGGAGGGACAGGCTCTCGGTGACCACCGAGCGCGCCTTCCCCACCGCCTCGGCGATCTCCTCGTGGGTGTAGCCGTGGCGCTCGGCGAGCGCCTTGTAGCCTTCGGCCTCTTCGAAGGGCGTCAGGTCCTTGCGCTGGAGGTTCTCGATCAGGGCGATCTCGAGCGCCTCTTGCTCGGTCACGTCCATCTCGATGACCGGCACCTCGAACAGGCCGGCTTGTTGTGCCGCCCGCCAGCGCCGCTCGCCCGAGATGATCCGGAAGGCCTCGCTGCCCGCGTCGTCGTCGGCCCCGGTGTCGGGGTCGAGACGGCGCACGAGGATCGGCTCGAGGACGCCGCGCTCGCGGATCGACCCCACCAGCTCGCCCAGATCGCCCATCATCGTCCGCGGCTGGTTCGGGTCGGGCTCGATGGCGGCCAGGGGCACCATGCGCCCGACCGGCACCTCGTGGCGGGCCGTGAGCTCCTCGACGAAGTGGTTGTCGTGGCGCATCTTGACTCGCACCGGAAGGCCACGCTTGGGGCTAGACACGGCCGAGGACCTCCTCGGAGAGCTGGTAGTACTCTGCCGCGCCGCTCGACGTCGGGGCGAAGGTGAAGATCGACTCGCGGTAGGCCGGGCTCTCTTCGAGCCGGACGCTCTTGGTGATCAGCGTCTTGAAGACCTTGCCGCCGAAGACGCCGGAGATCTGCTCCTGGATGTCGCGGGACAGGAGGGTGCGCTTGTCGTACAGGGTGATGAGGGCGCCCAGGAGCTGGAGCTCGGGGTTCGCCCGCTGCTTGATCTTGTCGATCGTCTCGAGGAGGTCGTCGGTGCCTTCGAGGGCGAAGTAGCTCGACTGGATCGGGATCAGCACGTGGGTCGCCGCGACCAACGCGTTGACCGTGATGATGCCCAAGGTCGGCGGCGTGTCGATGACCACGTAGTCGTAGGTATCGCGCACGCAGACGAGCTCGTCCTTGAGGCGGAAGTGGCTGTCGATCTCTCCGAGGAGCTTGGCCTCGATCTTGGCCAGGGAGATGCTCGCCGGGGCGATCTCCAGGTTCGGCACGTGGGCGACCGGCTGGAGGATCTCCGGGAGCGATCGGTCGGTCTCGGTGAGGACCTCGTAGATCGACGGCCCCAGGGCGTGGACGTCGACGAACGACATGGAGCTGTTCGCCTGGGGATCGAGGTCGATGAGCAGGGTCCGGAGACCCTTGTTGGCGAGGGCCGCGGAGAGGTTGATGGCGGTGGTCGTCTTCCCCACTCCGCCCTTCTGGTTGGTGATCGCGATGATCATGGGACGGCCCGGAATCTACAGGATGGGTCCCGGGAGGTCAAGACGCGAGGCGGGGCGGCCGAACCTCGTCGGCGCGCCGATGTCGGCGCGCCGACATGATGCGTAACCATCTGGAATTGAGGGAGTTAGGCGCAGCTAGTGGCCCGTCAACCGTCAAGTGACGTCTCCTGGTGGGCCCTCTCGCCAGGTACCCTGTCACTTGACGGTTGACGGGTCACTCGATGTCTGATCAGGCCAGAGTCGTGACGAACGAGCCAAGTTTTTCGGCGCAGCGATACGGGGAGGGGGCGTCCCCTTCCCCCCCCGTGGGGTGGGAAGGGGATCGAGGGGATGCGGGGGGCATCCGATCAACCGTCCCCTTCCCCCCCGTGGGGTGGGAAGAGGATCGAGGGGATGCGGGGGGCATCCGATCAACCGTCCCCTTCCCCCCCGTGGGGTGGGAAGGGGATCGAGGGGTTGCGGGGGGCATCCGATGAACCTGGCGGTCTGGAGTCGCCGTTCCGAGGAGCGCAGCCGTGAACGGTCGGCGTGGGCGGGGGACCTGCGACTCAGCAAGCCCAAGGCGCTCAAGACGCCCCGTCGGTTTGAGGCGGAGCTTCACTCGATGTCTGATCAGGCCAGAATCGTGACGAACGAGCCGAGTTCCTCGAGCAACAGACCGAGAGGGTGGGGGCGTCCCCTTCCCCCCCCGTGGGGTGGGAAGGGGATCGAGGGGTTGCGGGGGGCATCCGATCAACCGTCCCCTTCCCCCCCCGTGGGGTGGGAAGGGGATCGAGGGGTTGCGGGGGGCATCCGATCAACCGTCCCCTTCCCCCCCGTGGGGTGGGAAGGGGATCGAGGGGTTGCGGGGGGCATCCGATGAACCTGGCGGTCTGGAGTCGCCGTTCCGAGGAGCGCAGCCGTGATCGGTCGGCGTGGGCGGGGGACCGGCGACCCGTGGCGCCGGAGACGCTTCAGACGCCTCGTCGGTTTGAGGCGGAGCCTCGCTAGGAAAGTGCGGAGCGCAGGCGGCGCGTGGAGATGCGGAGTTGCAGCAGGAGGCGCCCGAGAGCGCCGGGCCGACCTTACATCGTGTACTTGCCGAGGTCCTCGGGACCGAGCTCCTCGAGCATCTTGCGGATCTTCTCCTCGTCCGACGCGCCGGCGTCGACGTCCACCGCCTTGGCCTTCTCGAGGACGGCGCGGAGCACGAAGATCGGGGCGTTGGCCCGCAGCGCGAGCGCGATGGCGTCGCTCGGACGGGAGTCGAGGGTGAGCTTCTCGCCCCGGCGGTCCAGGTGGATGATGGCGAAGAAGGTGCTGTCCCGGAGGTCGGAGATCACGATCCGTTCGATGACGGCGCCGAGGCTCTGGAGGCTCGAGAGGAGGAGATCGTGGGTCATCGGCCGGGGCGGCTCGACGCCTTCGATGCGCAGGGCGATGGCGTTCGCCTCGAACACCCCGATCCAGATCGGGAGGAACACGTCGCTCTCCTCGTCGCGGAGGATGACGATGGGGACGTTCGAGGCGGGATCGAGCATCAGCCCCTTGATCTCCATGCGAAGCTCTTCAGCGGTCTCTGGCATGGACCTATTCTGAGGGGCGGCTTCCCGAAGGTCAAGTTGCCCGGCGGCCGACCAGGCTGTGAGGGTAGGCCTGCTCCACGACGACCGGCACGAGGCTCCCGAGGTCGGCGGGCTCGCCGCCGGTGGCGAAGCTCACCGTGCGGTGACAGGGCGTGCGGCCGGTCTGGAAGCCGGCCTGCTTACCCCATCCGGTCACCAGGACCTCGTAGGCCTTCCCCACCAGCTCCCGGTTGAGCTCGCTCTGGATCCGGGCCTGGACCGCGAAGAGCTCGTTGAGGCGGCGGTTGGCCACCGGCACCGGCACGTGACCGTCGAGGCGCGGGGCGGCGGTCCCCGGCCGCGGCGAGTACTTGAAGGCGTAGAGCGACCCGTAGCGCACCCGCTCGACGAGACGAACCGTCTCCAGGAACTGCGCTTCCGTCTCGCCCGGGAAGCCGACGATCAGGTCGGTCGAGAGGACCACGTCGGGGCGGGCCGCGCGGATCCGGTCGACCAGGCCGAGGTAGGAGGCCACGGTGTAGCCCCGGCCCATGCGCCGGAGGACGGGATCGGAGCCGGACTGGACGGGCAGGTGGAGGTAGGGACAGAGGTTCGGGTAGCGCGCGAAGGCGGCGATCATCTCGTCGCTGAAGTCCCGCGGGTACGAGGTGATGAACCGCAGGCGCTCGACGCCCGGGAGGGGCGCGACGGCGTCCAGGAGGTCGGCGAAGTCCTGCTCGCCCCCGGGCTCGCGCCAGTGGTTGATCGTCTGGCCGAGGAGCTCGATCTCGCAGAAGCCGTAGGCCACCAGGTGGCGAACCTCGGCCACGATCTCCGCCATGGGCCGGCAGCGCTCCGGGCCCCGGGTCCGGGGCACGATGCAGAAGGTGCACCGCTTGTCGCACCCCTCGATGCACGTGACCATCCCCTTGTAGCCGCCGTCGCGGGAGATCGCGTCGAGGTCGAAGGCCCGCGTCTCGGGGAACCCGGTGGCGACCACCCGCTCTCCGGCCAGGCGGCGGGCGAGGACCTCGCGCAGCTCCCCCACCCGCGCCGGTCCGAGGACGAAGTCGAGCTCGGGGGCCCGATCCAGGGCCGCCGCCCCCTCCTGCTGGGCGACGCAGCCACAGAGGCCGATCAGGAGCTCGCGGTCCTTCTTGAGGGCCCGGTACTCACCGATCCGGGAGTAGACCTTGTTTTCAGCGTTGTCGCGTACGCTACAGGAATTCAGCAAGAGCACGTCCGCGTCCGCCGGCTCGCGGGTCGGCAACAGCCCCTGCTGCATGAGCTGCCCCGCCATCCTCTGGCTGTCGAGCTCGTTCATCTGACAGCCCCAGGTCTCGATGAAGAAGCGCCGGGGCCGCGGGACGGGACCCTGGCTCATGGAGCTTCCCGGCGGGGGCTGGGCCGATTCGTCGAGGACCTTGGGCTCTTCCGGCTCGTAGGCCTTCGGCTCGCCGGCCTTGGCCTCGGCCGGGAGCTCGTCGGGGGTCGGCTCGAGCTCCATGCCCGCGCGGAGCCAGCCGGGCAGGGCGCCGGCCCGGCGGCCTTCGTCCAGCGTCTCGGCGAGCTGGTCCCGCAGCCGGTGGATCGACTCGCGGGTCGACGCGATCTGGTCGAGAGCCCGGTCCCACGCGGGCTTGATCTGCCCGTCGCGGACGTAGGGGTTGTCCTGGGCGTAGAAGTCGCGGCGCAGGCCGGCGGCTCGGGTCTCGAGGTCGGAGAGCCGATCGACCGCTCCGCGCATGGCGAGCCGGAGGTCGAGGACCCGGGAGCGCCAGTACGTCTCCCTCGTTTCGGCGCCGGCCTGGGCACCGTCCTTCCCAACCTCGGCGGCGGACCCGGCGCTCTTCGAGCCGGCGTGGGGCTCGGGCTGGGCGAAGGTCAACGGGGCGTCCTGGTAGTCCTTGAGGTTCTCGTTGGTCACCGAGGCGACCGACGGCCCCGACTTGGCGCGGCTCTCCCGGGCGGCCTGGGCGGCCTCCACCAGCGTCTGCCCCGGCGTGCTCTTGGCGCGCCCGACGACGATCACCTTGGTGTCGGGGCTCTTGGACGAGGTGGACTTGGGCTTCGGCGCGGCCGGCTCCGAGGGGGTATCCGGGGTCGACTCGGAGCCGGAGGCCGGCGTCGTCGAGCCGGTCTCCAGGGCCGCCTCCCGGACGTTCGCCGGGACGTCGTCGAGAGTGGGCGAGAGCTCCCCGGGGCCGGGGAGCACGGGCCGGGGCGCCCGGCTGCAGCCGGCGAGCCCCGCCGCCAGCAGGCCGGCGAGGACCAGGGTCGTGGTCCGGACCTCGATCCGCCTCATCGCCTCGCTCCTCTCTTCGGTGACCGGGCCTATGCCCGCCTCGCGGCGGTCTCGACCATGGGGTCGAGCGCCGAGTCCAGGAGGTCCTCCACCTCGGCGGCGGTGCCGAGCTCCAGGCAGCGCTCCGCGAGCTCGGCGAGGGCCTCCGCCGCCAGCCCCCGGATCCGCTGCTTGAGCGCCGGGACCGACCGCGGCGTCACCGACAAGCGGCGCAGCCCGAGGCCGATCAGGAGCGCCGCATAGCGGGGGTCGGCGGCCATCTCGCCGCACAGCCCCACCTCGATCCCGGCCTCCGCCGCGCTGCAGATCACGAAGCGTAGCATGCGCAGGATCGCCGGATGCGCCGGCTGGTAGAGGTCGGCGACGTGCTCGTTGTTGCGGTCGACCGCCAGGGAGTACTGGATCAAGTCGTTGGTGCCGATGGAGAAGAAGTCCACCTCGCGGGCCAGGACGTCCGCGATGACCGCCGCCGAGGGCACCTCGATCATGACCCCCAGGGGCAGGTCCCGCCGGTACTCGAGGCCCTCGGCCTCGAGCTCCGCCATGACCTCGGCGGCGAAGGCGCGGAAGGCCCGGACCTCGTCGAGCCCCGAGATCAGGGGCAGCATGAGCCGCAGATCGCCGTAGAGGCCGGCGCGCAGGAGGGCCCGGATCTGGGCCTTGAACACCTGCGGCCGCGCCAGGGTCAGCCGGATGCCGCGCAGGCCGAGCACCGGGTTGTCCTCGTGGGTCTCGAGCAGCTCCTGGGCGAGCTTGCGCCCGCCGAGGTCGTAGGTCCGGATGATCACCGGCTCGGGGGCGGCGGCCTCGACCAGGTGCCGATAGAGGGCCAGGTGCTCCTCCTCGCTGGGCAGCTCCGGGCTCCTCTCGATGTACAGGAACTCGCTGCGGTAGAGGCCGATCCCGCGGGCGCCGAAGGCGAGGACGTCCTCGAGCTCCTCGGGCAGGTCGATGTTGGCCATGAGCTGGATGGCGTCACCGTCCGCGGTCCGCGCCTCGAGCTTCCCGGGTCTCGAGGAGGCTGATCTCGCGACTCTCCATCTCGGCGAGCCGGTGCCGGTAGCGCTTGAGCGTCGAGCGGGTCGGGTGCAGGATCACCACCCCCTCCTGCCCGTCGATGATCACCGGGTCCTCGTCGGTGACGAGCTCGGTGACCTCGCCCAGACCGGTGACCGCCGGCAGCCCGAGCGAGCGAGCGATGATCGTGGTGTGGGAGGTGCGGCCCCCGCTCTCGATGGCGAAGCCGACCGCCCGGCCCCGCCCCAGCCGGACCGCCTCCGACGGCGTCAGGTCGTCGGCGACGATCACCATCGGCCCCTCGATCTCGGACAGCTCGTGGTGAGAGATCCCCTGGAGGCGGCGCAGCAGGTGGTGGACCACGTCCTCGATGTCGATGCGGCGCTCGCGGATGTACTCGTTCTCCATCGCCGCGAAGCGTCCGGCGTACTCCTCGGCGGCACGGTAGACGGCCCACTCGGCGTTGACCCGCTCCTGGCGGATCCGCTCGGTGACGCGATCGAGGAAGCCGGTGTCGCAGAGCACCAGGAGGTGGGCGTCGAAGATCGCCCCCGTGTGCTCGCCCAGGTCCTCGCCGGCCCGCTGCCGGGTGCGCGCCACCTCCGCCCGGGCCTGCTCCACCGCCTCGGCGAAGCGCTCGATCTCCGGCTCCACGTCGGCGTCGGCGAGCGGGATCCTGTAAACCTCCAGAGCCCGCGTCTCGACCACCACGGCTCGGCCGATGGCGATGCCGCCCGAGACGCCGACGCCCTGCAGAATCCGCATTTGCGCGCGCTTCACGATCTCCTCGTTGTCATGGCCCATCGCCGTCGATCCCGCTCAGGACTCCTCGTCGAAGCGGTCCGCGATCAGCCCGGTGATCGCGGCCATGGCCTGCTCCTCGTCTTCGCCCTCGCAGCGCAGGACGATGCGGTTGCCCTGCCCCGCCGCCAGCAGCAAGATGCCGAGGATGCTCTTGGCGTCCACCTCCTCGCCATCCTGGACCAGGGCCACGTCGCTCTGGAACGACGCCGCCAGGTGAACGAGCTTGGAGGCGGCGCGAGCGTGGAGGCCGAGTCGGTTGACGATTTCGACCTCGCGCTCGATCACCCGCGATCCTCGCGACCGGCGCCCACCTCCGCCGCCTCCCGGGCGGCCTCCTCGGCGGCGTCGGAGCAGCCGCCCGGCGGCGGGCAGCGCTGGGCCTGGATGTCGCTCGCCAGGCAGATGCTGTGACGGCCCTTGTCGCGCAGCCAGCTCGCGGCCTCGGAGACCGTGAGCTCCCGCCGTCCCAAGCAGGCGAGCCGGACGACCATGGGCAGGTTGACGCCGGTGACGATCTCCACCCGACCCGGATCGAGGAAGGTGAGGGCGACGTTGCACGGCGTTCCCCCGAACATGTCGGTGAGGATCAGCACGCCGTCGCCGCGATCGAGGTGCTCCAGGGCATCCCGGATCTGGGTCTTGGCCTCTTCGAAGCCGTCGCTCCAGTCGAGGGACAGGGCGCCGAAGCCCTCCAGGCCGCCGGTGATGGTCCGGGCGGCCGCGAGGAGCTCGTCGGCGAGGCGGCCGTGGCTCAGGATCAGGGTCCCGATCATTCGAAGGGTTGGGGATCTCTACGGTTTCGCTGTGGGCGTCGTCGACCTGCGAGCCTACCAGACTCGAAGCGGGCTCAGCCTCTACAACGCGGGCCGCCGCTTCCACCTTCCCCGGCCGCCCGGGCGGGCCTCGTGGCTCGGCGAGGGGCTCCGGCACGGACCGCGCTCCGTGGTAGGGTCGGTCCTTCTCGTCGGACTCACAGAGGGAGCCACCCGTTGGCAAGGACCCGTGGATCGTCTCCGCTGAGAGCCTGTGAAGACCTCTCCGCCCGTCGCGAGGGCGTGGGCACCGCCGCGCGGAGCGCGGTGGTCCGTGCGCCCCTCGCCGGGCGCGCAGACGCAGGCGTAGCAGGGCCTACCTCGAGGAGGCGCAACGCTGCGAGGGGTGATTCGGGGGCGCCCGCGGTAAGGCCGGAGATGGCTTCACTGGCTCTGAGGGCGCGGATCCCAAGCTCTCGCCCCCTTCCCTTCCTCCTGCTCGTGGGTGTCCTCCTCGCCGGGCCGGCGGCGGCCCAGGGCGGGGCCGCGGGTCCGGAGGCGGCCGCGCCGGAGGCCGGCGACGCGCCGAGCCTGCGGGTGGACCTCCGGCTGGAGGCCAGGACGCACTTCCGGCACAGCGACGAGAACCGCTTCCCGGTCGACTTCCCCTTCACGCCCGACATGCTGCCGGTGGGCCAGGACCGCGCGTTCCTCGAGACGGTCAACGCCGGCGACCACCTGGAGCTTCTCCGTCTTCACCCTCTACGCCGACGCGCGCTGGGGCGAGGCGGTCCAGGCGCACGCCAAGGTCGACTTCTTCGACCTCTACGACCGCAACCCCACCTCCGGCGACCGCCAGGTGGACGTCGACGAGGCCTGGTTGCGCTTCGGCCGGCCGATCGTTCCCGCGACGCCGGCCGACGGGTTCGGCGGCTACGTCCAGATCGGCAAGTTCCCGAAGATGGAGCGCCAGAACGACCGCCACCTGGAGTCCTACGGCGTCGTGTCCACGGCCTTCAACCGGATGGAGGACTTCGGTCTAGAGCTCGGCCTGGACCTCGGCGGCCATCTCTACGTGAAGGGCTCCCTCACCCAGGGCAACCCCCTCTTCTTCCGCGACCCGAACGCCCTGGCGGGTGACAACGGCACCGACGCCTTCCTGCGCCCGCACCCCGATCCGACGCTCAAGAGCGGCATCCCGATCCTCTACGACGCCGAGGTCGAAGGGCTCGACGCCGACGGCAACCTCGAGGTCGGTGCGGCGGCCGGCGGGCGCTGGGCCGACGCCGCGGGCGAGCGGGCGATCGACTTCATGGTCTACGGCTACCGCCGCAAGCTGGCCGACACGGTGGAGCTCCAGGGCACCTTCTACGGCGGCGACCTCGACTTCCTCCGCGGCCCCTGGAACCAGTACCCCTACCCGGGCCTCTCCGGCGACACCAAGACCGAGGCCGGGGCGAACCTCTGGCTCTACCTGGGCGGCCTCTCCCTGTTCGGTCAGTACGTGGATCAGGAGGTGGCGTCGCTGCCGCGCAGCGGCTACGAAGTCGAGCTCGCCTGGGCTCTCGACCTGCCGCTGCGCTGGGCGGTCGCCGGCCGCCAGCTCTTCCCCTACGTCCAGCCCGCGGTTCGCTACTCGGCGCTCGACAACCGCTTCGCCAACCCCGCCGTGACGCCCTTCCCCAGCGGCGCCTGGGACTGGGAGAAGGTCGACCTGGGCCTTCGTCTCGGGATCCTGCCGGGGATCGACCTGACCGCCGAGCACGCCGCCAACACCTTCCAGCGGGCGAACGGCGACGGCACCGACGACGAGACCCTGGTCACCCTGCGCTGGACTCGCTGACCATGACCGCTCGGGTTCCGGCCGCCGCCCTCTGCCTCGCCCTGCTGCCCGCCGCCGCCGGCGCGGCCGAGCTCGCCGGCCGGGTCGAGGTGGTCTCCCACGGCCGCACGGTCCCCGGGGAGGCGGGCCGGGCGGTCGTCTCCTGGCGGCCCGACCGCCCGGTGGCGCTCCACGCGCCCGCCGAGGCGCCGCGCATGGCGACCCGCGACAAGTCCTTCGAGCCCCGGATCCTGGCGGTGGTGACGGGGACCACGGTCTCCTTCCCCAACCGCGACCCGATCCTCCACAACATCTTCTCGATCTCGGACCCCTACCGCTTCGACCTCGGGCTCTACGGCCGGGGCGAGGCCAGGTCGGTGACCTTCGACCGGCCCGGGGTCGTGCGCGTCTTCTGCAACGTCCACCACGGCATGGTGGGCTACGTCCTGGTCCTCGACACCCCCTTCTTCACGTCTCCCGACGACCAGGGGCGGTTCCGGCTGAGCGGGCTTCCCGAGGGCCCGGGGACGCTGACCGTCTGGCACGAGCAGGCGGAGCCCTGGAGCGGTCCGGTCCCGGTGCCCTCGAGCGGTGCGCCCGAGGTGCTCCTCGAGCTCACCAAGCCGAAGATCCCGCCCCATCTCGACAAGTTCGGGCGCGCCTACCGGCGGCTCGGACGGGGCGGCTACGATGGTCACTGATCCTCCGCTCGGCGGCCGCCGGGCCCCGGCCGGGCGCTCGCGGGCCTCGCTCGCCACCCGGATCTTCCTGGCGACCGGGCTGCTGATCCTCTTCGCCGTGGCGCTGGCGGTCGCGGTCACCGCCTGGGTGGGGCTGCGGATCGCCAGGGCCGACGCGACGGCCGAGCTGGTCCGGACCTCGAATCTCCAGAAAGCGTTCCGCGACGAGCGCTATCGGCGGCTCTCGCTGATCTCGAACCTGTTCGGTCTCGACCCCTACCTGTCCGCCTACGTCGCCGAGGCCGGCCGGAGCGAGGACACGGCGTCGATCCTGGACCTGATGAAGCAGAACCAGAAGGACCTGGGCTTCGACTTCGCCATGGTCCTCACGCCCCAGGGCCGGGTGCTGGCCCACACCGACCGGCCCGAGGCGGTGGGCGAGGACCTGGCCTCGCGGCCGCTGGTCGCGGCCGGGCTCTCGGACTTCGGCGGCTCGGGGGTCTGGCGCGAGGGCGACCGGCTCTTCGACGCCGTGATCGTCCCGGCGAGCCGCGGCGGCGAGCTCAACGGCTTCCTGGTGACCGGCTACCGCATCGACGACGCTCTCGCCCGGCGGGTCCAGGACGTGAGCCGGGGCGAGGTGGTCTTCTTCGAGCTCTCGGGCGGCCACCTCCGGCCGGTCGGCGCCTCGGTCGCGCCGGCGCTCGTCGCGCCGCTCGCCTCCCGGCTCGAGCAGGCGGCCGGCGGCGCCGGACGGGTGTTCACCGGCGGCCTGGGCGACGGGGAGCGGAGGATCGAGCTGGGTGGGAAACCCTGGCTCGCCCGCGCGAGCCCGCTCCTCGACGCCGCCGGCCGGCCGGTCGGCGGCGCGGTGACCCTCACCTCCCTGGCCGAGCAGCTCGCGACCTTCCGCGAGCTCCAGTGGCTGCTCGTAGGGGGTGGGGTCGCCTCGATCCTCATCGCGCTGGCGCTCTCCTATCCCCTCGCCCGCCGCGCGCTCCGCCCGGTGCGCTCGCTCCTGCGGGCGGCCGAGGCGGCGCGCCAGGGCGACTACGACCAGGTGGTGGCCACCGGCGGTCGCGACGAGGTGGCGCGGCTCGCCTCCGCCTTCGACGACTTGCTGTCGGACCTGCGGCAGAAACGGGACATCGAGCTCTACATGGGACAGCTCGCCCTGACCGTGCCGGAGGACGAGCCCCCGCGTCCGGCGCGCCGAGCGCAACGGGCCGACGCGACCCTCGTGGCGGTGGAGCTCCTGGCCTACGCGGCACCGTTTGCGGACGCGGCGGCGTCGATCCAGGCGCTCGGCCGGGACGTGGCCCGCATCGGACGCCTCGCCGGCGAACGGGGGGGGCGCGTCGAGTCGGTCGCGGGCCACCGTCTCTACCTCACCTTCGAAGGCGAGGGGGCGGCGGATCGTGCCCTGGCCACCGCCGGCGAGACCCTGGGGGCCCTCGCCGACTCCGGCGGGCCGGCCGGAAGCGCCGGGAGCCTCCGCCCGACGGTGGCGATCGCCGCGGGACGGATCGTCCGGGGGGAGCTCGCCTGGGAGGGGGGCTCGGGCCCCACGGTCATCGGCCTGCCGGTCCGCGAGATCGAGGCCCTGCTGCGCGAGGCCGCCCCGGGCGAGGTGCTGCTCTCCGAGGAAGCGGTCCGTCCCCTCCGGGAGACCCTGGCCTCGCTCGGCGTGGTCCTCCGGCCGCAGGCGTCGCTTTTCGGCAACCGGAAGCTCTTCGCCCTCGACCCGGACCAGGCCGAGCGCCTCGCCACCGGACCCTGGGCGAAGCGGACGATCGTGCTGGCGGACGGCGACGCGGCGCGCCCGGTGGGGCTCACCGGCCTCGCGGTCGGAACGGTCCTGGGAGGACGCTTCGAGATCGAGGCCATCCTCGGGTCGGGCGGCGTCGGCGTCGTGTTCCGGGCGCGCGACCGCGAGCTCGGCGAGCGGGTCGCGCTCAAGGTGCTCCGCCAGCAGTTCTGGAACGACCCCGAGTTCCTGGCGCGGCTCAAGGAGGAGCTGAAGCTGGCCCGGCGCGTCACCCACCCCCACGTCCTGCGCACCTACGACTTCGGCGAGCTCGACGGCGTGCCCTTCGTCTCGATGGAGTACGTCCGGGGGGTGACGCTCCGGGGGCTCCTGGACCGCGCCGACGAGCGGCTGCCGTTCACCGCCGGCCTGTCGCTGTCCCGGCAGCTCTGCTCGGGTCTCGCCGCCGCCCACCGGCTCGCCGTGATCCACCGCGACGTCAAGCCGGAGAACGTCCTGCTCGACGCCGCCGGCAACGCCAAGCTGACCGACTTCGGCCTCGCCCGCCCGGTGGCCGTCTCGGGTTCCGGGCTGACCAGGACCGGGCAAGTCATCGGGACCCCGCGCTACATGGCGCCGGAGCGGTTCGGCGAGGGCGATGTGGATGCGCGCAGCGACGTCTACTCGTGCGGCATCGTCCTCTACGAGATCTTCACCACCGAGAGCCCGTACCGCGGCGGCACGGTCCTGGAGACGATCTCCCAGCACCTGCACGACGAGCCCGTACCGCCCCGGCAGCGATGGGCCGAGATTCCCTCCGAGCTCGAGGGGATCCTGCTGCGCTGCCTGGCGAAGGACCCCGCCGAGCGCTACGCCGACGCCGGGGCCCTTCTCCACGAGCTCGAGCACGTCCAGGTGTGAAGCCCGGGGGTAAGGCCTCGGCCCGGTCAGTGCGCGATGTCGCGGTGGACCACGCGGACCTGCCATCCGGCCTCGCCCAACCGTTCGCGGAGCACCTCGCAGATCGCCACCGAGCGATGGTGACCGCCGGTGCACCCGACGGCGATCGAGACGTAGCTCCGGTTCTCGCGCCGGTACCGGGGAAGGAGGTAGCGCAGGAGCTCGGAGAGACGGTCGAGGATCTCGCCGTACTCGGGCTGGCCCTCGAGGAACTCCTGGACCGGCGCGTCCTTGCCGGTGAGCTCCCGGAGACCTGGGACGAAGTGGGGGTTGGGCAGGAAGCGCACGTCGAACAGCAGGTCGGCGCCGTAGGGCGTGCCGTGCTTGAAGCCGAAGCTCACCAGCGACACCACCATGCCCGGGCCCTCGGCCGTGCCCTCCGCGAAGTCGCGGTAGATCTGGTTGCGGATCTCGTGGATCGACCACTCGCTGGTGTCGAGGACCATGTCGGCCCGGCCGCGGACCTCGCTCAGCAGCTCGCGCTCGCGCGCGATGCCCTCGATGAGCGGGCTGTCACCCGCCAGGGGATGCGGCCGGCGGGTCTCCGAGAAGCGGCGCACCAGGCTCTGGTCCGAGGCCTCGAGGAAGAGCAGGGTGGGCTCCAGGCGCTCGGTGTCGATCTCGGCGACGAGCCGGGGCAGCTCTTCGGCGAAGTGGGGCGCCCGGACGTCGGTGACCACGGCGATCCGGTCGTTGTCCTCGATCAGCTCGAGGGGCCGGCGGAGGAACTCGCGCAGCAGGGGCAGCGGCAGGTTGTCGACGGTGTGGTAGCCGAGGTCTTCGAAGCACTTCGCCACCGAGCTCTTGCCCGAGCCGGAGAGGCCGGTGATCAGGACCAGCTTGGCGCGCTCCGCCGCGGTGCTCAATCGCCCTCCTCGTCGCGCCGGCGATCGAGCTCGTCCTCGAGCTTGTGCGCGAACTCCCGGGCCGAGTGGTGACCCTGGAGCTTCAGCACGTGGTTGCGGGCGGCGATCTCCACCAGGATGGAGACGTTGCGACCCAGCGCCACCGGCATCTTGATGTACGGGCAGGGCGTGTCGAGGATGTCGTACAGGGTCTCGTCGAGCCCCAGGCGGTCGTAGTGCTCGCCCTCGCGCCAGTGCTCGAGCTCGACCACCAGGTCGATGCTCTTGCGCTCGCGCACGGCGGCCAGGCCGAAGAGGTCCTGGACGTTGATGATCCCCAGGCCGCGCAGCTCCATGTGATGGCGCAGCGGCCCTTCCGAGAAGCCGATCAGGTCGCCGTTGGGGTAGCGGTTGATCGCCACCCGGTCGTCGGAGACCAGGCTGTGGCCCCGGGTGATGAGGTCGAGGGCGCACTCGCTCTTGCCCACCCCGCTGCCGCCGATCAACAGCACGCCGAGGCCGTAGATGTCGAGGAGCACGCCGTGGACGTGGGTGCGCGGTACCAGGCGGTCCTCGAGGAAGTAGCTGATCCGCTTGATGACCTGGGACGACAGGGCGGGCGAGGCGAGCACCGGGACCTCGCGCTCCTGGCACCGGGTCAAGAATCCCTCCATGGGCGGCAGCCCCTTGGTGACGACGAAGACCGGAACCGGCAGCGAGGTGATGGTGTCGAAGCGCGCCGCCCGCTCCCCGGCGTCCAGGGTCTTGAGGTAGGCCGTCTCGCTCTCGCCGACGATCTGGACCCGCCCCGGCTTGATGTAGGGGTAATAGCCGGCGAAGGCGAGGCCCGGCTTCTGCACCCGCGGGTTGGTGATCGGGTTGTCCAGGTGCTGAGTGCCCGAGAGCACGGTGAGATGGAGGTCTGCGAGCTCCTCGCCCAGGAGGTCCTCGACGGTGACCACGGCCTCCAGCGGCGTGCGGCCGTTGCCCTCCAGCCGCCCGCCGACCGCGGCCCGCGGCCGCTCCTCGCCGCGCCGGCCCCTCATGGCGCCTCTTCCAGCAGTCGGTAGATCGCCTGCGGGTCGTCGAGCTCGAGGAGGCGCGCGACGTGGCGATCCGCCCTGATCCACCTGGAGATCGCCGCCAGCACCTGGAGGTGGACGGCGGGCACTGCGTCGCTCGGGGAGACCGCCACGAAGAAGAGGCGGACGGGCTCTGCGTCGGTGGCCCGGAACTCGACCCCCCGGCGGCAGATCCCGATGGCGAGCACGGCGCGGGACAGCCCCTCGAGCCTGCCGTGAGGAATGGCGACGCCGGAGCCGATGCCCGTCGAGCCCAGCGCCTCGCGCTCGAGCAGGTTGTCGTAGAGCTCCCGGGCGTCGCGGATGACGCGCAGCGCCTCGAGGTGCCGGGAGAGCGCGCGCAGCACCTCCTCCCCCACCGAGGCCTCGAGCCCGGGGAGGATCAGCTCGGGACCGGTCAGAGCGTCGAGTCGCATGGCTGCTCGCCCGTTGGAGATCGCCCCCGCGGCCGGGTCGGCGAACCGGTGACCCGTGGGCCGGCGCCGCGAGGGGGCCTCACCCGCCGCTAGAGCTCGGGCGCGATCAGGCCGTAGTTGTCGTCCTTGCGCTTGTAGAGGACGTTGACCCGGTTCGAGGTGGAGTCCCGGAAGACGACGAACTCGTTCTTGCCGTTCTCGAGCCAGAGGGCGGCCTCCTCGATGGACATGGGCTTGATCGGGAGATGACTGGACTTGATGATCGTCGGGCCCGTCTCGCCGCCGAGGCTCTCGCGGGCGAGGACGTCGACGGGCCAGCGCTGGCCGTTGGTCGTCACGCGGTCGGCGCGCCGACGCTTGTCGATGAACTTCTTCTTCGAGCGCCGGGCCTGCTTCTCCACCTTGTCGACGGCCATGTTGATGGCCTCGTACATGTCCCCGGTCTCCTCGGTCGCCTGGAGGATGCCGTGCTTGTGGGCGATGTGGAGGTCGGCGATGTTGCGGTGCTTCTCGGTCTCGAGGGTGACGCGGATCTCGACCGGGTCGCCCACGAACTTGGTGACCTTCTTGGCGAGCTTGCCTTCGGTGTACTTCCGGACGTTGTCGTCGACCTCGAAGTTCCTTCCGACGTACTCGATGTTCATCGCGGGTCTCGCCTCCCTTCGGAAGAGCTCCTAGAAGATCTGTTTGCGCTCGGTCGAAGAGGGGATGTTGAGCTCGTCGCGATACTTGGCGACGGTCCGGCGGGCGATCTGAATCCCCTCCCGGTTGAGCATGCGCATCAGCTCGCTGTCGGACAGCGGGTTCTTGGGGTCCTCGTCCTCGATCATGTGCTGGATCTTGCGCTTCACGGTGAGCGAGGAGATCTCCTCCCCGTACTCGCGGTCGATGCCGCTGTGGAAGAAGTACTTCATCGGCAGCACGCCGCGCGGCGTGTGGATGTACTTGTTGGAGACCACCCGGGAGACGGTCGACTCGTGCATGCCGATGTCCTCGGCGACGTCGCGCAGGACCATCGGCCGCAGGCGGTCGATCCCGTGCTCCAGGAACTCCTGCTGCTGGCGCACGATCGAGTTGGCGACCTTGTGGATCGTCCGCTGGCGCTGGTCGATCGACTTGATCAGCCAGACCGCCGAGCGGATCTTCTCCTTGATGAACTGCTGGGCCTCGGCCTGCCGGCCCTCCTTGCGCATCGTGGCGAGCATGCGCCGGTAGGCCTTGCTCACCCGGAGGCGCGGCATGCCGTCGTCGTTGATCTGGATCACCCACTCCTCGCCCACCCGGCGCACGTAGACGTCGGGCTCGATGTAGTGGGTGCGGTCACTGCCGAAGCGGTGGCCGGGGCGGGTCTCGAGGTTCTTGATCTGCTCGACCGCCGGCTCGAGGTCGTGGAGCTCGACGTCGAGCCGCTTGGCGATCATGGCGTACTGGCGCTTGAGGAACAGGTCCCAGTGCTCGTCGAGCATGCGGCGGGCGAGGGACTCCTTCGCCACCCCGTCGCGATCGAGCTGGGCGATCAAGCTCTCGCGCAGGGTCCGGTAGCCGACGCCCGGCGGGTCGAAGCTCCGCACCAGGGCCAGGGCCTCGTCCACCTCCTCCGCGCTGTAGGCCTCCTCCGCCTCCGCGGCGCCGTTGGCGCTCGGGTCGCGCAGCGCCTGGATCTCCTCCGGGTCCGCGACCAGGAAGCCCTGGGGATCGAGGTTGCCGATGATCAGCTCCGCCAGCGTCCGGAGGCGCTCGGGGGCGTTGCTCATGTGGAGCTGCCAGAGGAGGTGGTCGTAGAGGTCGGGCTCGCGGGTCAGGGTGTTCTCGAGCGGCGGCGCCTCCCGGAACTCGCGCACCGAGGCGTAGCCCGAGCTTCTCCATGTAGTCGCCGAAGAACTCGTCGAGATCGATGTTCTCCAGGGACTCGTCGTGGTCCAGCTCGTCCGTGGTCCGGTCCTTCTCCGGCTCGTCCGGGGGAGCTTCCTCCGGCGCCGGCTCGAGCTGGGCCTCCTCGAGCGTCGGGTTCTCCGTCATCTCCTGGGTGATCAAGCCCTCGAGCTCGATGCGGGTCATCTGCAGAAGCTTGATCGCCTGCTGGAGTGACGGCGTCATCACCAGCTTCTGCGACAGCCTGAGGGAGAGCTTCTGTTCGAGGGCCATGCGTCGCGATCTAGAGCGTGAACTCTTCCCCGAGGTAGACCTTCTTCACCTGGGGGTCTCTGGAGAGCTCTTCGGGGGTTCCCGAGCGGAGGATCTCACCGTTGGTGATGATATACGCCCGGTCGGTTATTTTCAATGTTTCCCGCACGTTATGGTCGGTGATCAGGACCCCGATTCCCATCGCCTTGAGGTGCCGGACGATGCTCTGGATGTCGAGCACCGCGATCGGGTCGATGCCCGCGAAGGGCTCGTCCAGAAGGATATACCAAGGGTCGATCACCAGCGCCCGGGCGATCTCGACCCGGCGCCGCTCGCCGCCCGACAGGGCGTAGCCGGGGCTCCTGGTCACCCGGTCCAGGCCGAAGTCCGAGATGAGCTGGGCGATGCGCCGCTCCTGCTCGCCGTGGGGCAGGTCCAGAGTCTCGAAGATCGACCGCAGGTTGTCCTGCACCGAGAGCTTGCGGAAGACCGAGGGTTCCTGCGGCAGGTAGCTGATGCCCCGCTGGGCTCGCAGGTACATGGGCAGGTCGGTGATCTCCTCGTCGCCCAGGAAGACCTGCCCCGCGTCCGGGGGCACGAGCCCCACAACCATGTAGAAGGTCGTCGTCTTCCCGGCACCGTTGGGGCCCAGGAGCCCGACGATCTCCCCGGGACCGATGTCGAGGGAGACGTCGTTGACCACGGCCCGGCCCCGGTAGATCTTGCGCAGGCCCCGGGTGATGAGCTGGCGGGGGGAGTCGCTCACCGCGGAGGAGGCTCCGCCGGGGTGGGAGGGGAAGGCGCCGCGGGCGCCGGAGGCGGGGCGGGCTCCGTGCCGTCTTCGGTGGGGCGGCCGAGCACGTGCACGCGGTTCTCGTCGATCTCGTAGATCATCTTCGGTCCCTCGATCACGTTGCCGTCCTGGTCGTGCATGGTCACCTTGCCGCCCGCGGCCGCCTCCACCTCGATGGTGCGCGCCGTGGGGTCGTAGACCGCGTGCTCACCGGTCAGGCTCCGGCCCTGACCCGGGTCGTCGACGTGCACGTCGCCGGTGCAGATCAGCCGCTCCACGCCCCCGGCCTCGGCCAGGTGAATCTCCATCTCGTGGCAGGTGAGGGTCCGCTCCTCCTGCTTCGCCGTCACGTCGCCGGTGTAGACCAGCAAGCGGTCGTCCCGCCGGTAGGTCAGCTCGTCGCTGGTCGTTTCCAGGGGGCCCTGTCCGGCCGAGGCGCCGGCGGCCGCGCTCGAGGCGCCGGCCCCCGGACCGGACGCGGCCCGGGGCGTCGTGCCGGTCCGCGCCGCGCCGGGATCGCCCGCCGCGTGGCTCTCCGGGGTCCACAGGGTCCGTACCGCCCCGCTGGCCTGCAGCCGGTGCTCGGCGTCGTCGCCGCGCAGGTCGTCGGCGACCAGCAGGTTCTCGCCTCGCCACGCCCGGACCCGGCCGTGGAAGAGAAAGGAGCGGGGCTGATCCCCGAGGAAGCCCTCGTCGGCCTCCACCCAGACCGGGCCTTCGCCGCGGGTCAGGGGGGTGCCGCCCAGGGCGGTGTCGTCGGCCTCCTCGAGGCGGGTCCGGACGCCGCCGGTCCCGTGAAGCAGGCCGCCCGAGCGAGTATAGAGGATGCGGGGCGCTTCCATCCGGCCGCGGTCGCTCTCGACGACCGCCGGCTTGCCCTCGAGCTCGGCCTGCTGTGCGTCGGCTCCGAAGAGCGCGCGCGCCCCCCGACCTTCGAGCTTCCCGTCGGTGAGGACCACGTCGCCGGCGATCTCCACGGTCGAGACCCCGCCCGACGCGTCGAAGGCGGCGGTGGCGGTGTCGCCGGTGGCCTGCCGCTCCGCCGCTTCGTGGGCCGCCTCCTCGGGCTCCTCCTCGAGCTCCGCCACCTCCTCGGGCGTCTCCTCGTCCGCCGCCGCCTCTTCCGGAGCGCCCGCGGGCGGCGGCTCCACGCTCTCCGGCGGCGCCTCCTCGATGGCCGCAACCTCCTCCTTCTCCGCATCCGCCCGGGGCGCCTCGACGGTGAACACCACCCCCTTGTGCGCCGCGGCCTTGACCGGTGCTCCCTGCTCGAAGTAGCCGGTGATCACCGGCGCCGTGAAGCGGTAGAGGGGGCGCTTGGGACCGTTGAGCGTACGCAGGAGCGCCCGCCCGCCGGGCCCCTTGTCGAGGTCGACCTGCCGCGGCTGGCGGCCGTCGTCGGTGAACAGGAGGCCGAGGTCTTGGGTGCGGAAGGCGACGACGCTCGCCGCCGTCGCGCCGCGGGTGCCGTCCGCGCCCGCCGGGGCCCCGGCGGTCTCGCCTCCCTGCCGGAGGGCACCGCGGACCCTGCCGCGGGCGCGGAGAAAGCGCATGGTCTTCTCGTCGTCGGCGAAGAAGAGCAGCATCGTCCCCGCGCTCACCTGGTCCCCTCCATGGCGCAGGACCGCCCAGCCCCTGGCCTGCAGCAGCTTGCGGGTGCGATCGACGATGAGCTGGGGAGCCTTCAGGTTGAACGGGGTCTCGGCCCCGGGCAGGCTCGCCACCCGGACCGCGCCCGAGAGCACGAAACGGCGGCTCTCGAGCCAACCGTGGAGCCGGTCGGCGTGGCCCCGGTAGGCGTGGCCCAGGGTGAAGTTGACGGCGCCCGGGCTCGCCACCTGGTGCCCGCGGTTGGTGAGCAGCAGCCGGGCCGTCTTGAGGACGAGGCCGTCGGGGGCCGAGAGCGTCACCTTGCCCTGGAGCCGGGCTTCCTTCTTGTCGGTGTCGAAGCGGGCCTTCTGGCTCTCGACCTGGTAGTGGGAGCCGTCCTCCTGGAAGACGGTCAGCCCGACGCCGGTCAGGTAGACGACCCTCTTGCGGTCGACGCCGAAGCTGTCGCCGCGGATCCTGAAGATCGGCCGGTTGCCCTCGGTGAAGGTCCGCTCGAACCCCTGGCCGACGGTCACCATGTCTCCGCGGGGCGCGACCTTGGCCGGCCCGAGGGAGGCCGGCGCGGGGGCGGCGCGCTCCCGCCGACCGACGAGGTAGACCGCCACCACCGCGACCACGGCGACGACCGTCGCCAGCAGGAGCAGGCGGCGAAACCGCCGGATCCTCCGGCTCTTCCGGACCTCTCGGCTCTCCTCGGGCATGGCGCGAGCCTATCCCGAACCGCTGGGCCCGGCGGCGCGGCTGTCGACCAGGCGGAGCACCGGGCGGCCGCTGTAGCGGTCGAGCTCCAGGTGGCCCAGGGCCTCGAAGTCGCCGGCGAGGGCGTCGGCCCGCTCGGCCCACCCCCAGGCGACGAACGGCACGCGGGCGCCGTCCGGACCGGCGGCCAGCCCCGAGAGATGGCGGCGCTCGGTCCGCCCGAAGACCCGTGGCGGGCCGGCCAGCCGGAGGGGCCCGACCTTGAGCAGGGGCCGGGGATTGCCCTGGCCGTGGGGCTCGAGGCGCGAGAGCTGGGCGAGGAGCTCGGCGCCCACCTCGCAGGGCTCGAGATCGAGCTCGTACTCCAGGGTGCGCACGAAGGTCTCCGCGGGCCATGCGGCCGCCGACTCCTCCCAGCTCCGGCGCAGGGGCTCGAGCCGGTGGGAGGCGACCGAGAGCCCGATCGCCTGGGCGTGGCCGCCGAAGCGGAGCAGGTCGCCGTGCCAGTGCCTCAGGAAGCCGTGGAGCTCGATCGCGGGGATGCTCCGGCCGGAGCCCACCGCCTCCTCGCCCTCGACCGCCAGCAGAACGGTGGGCCGGAAGAACTCCCGCGCCAGGCGGCCCGCGGCGATCCCCACCACCCCCCGGTGCCACCCTGCGTCCCAGGCCATCAGGATCGGCGGCAGCGGGCCCCGCCCGGTCACCAGGTCGCGGGCCTCGCGCACCACCCGTTGCTCCTCGCTCTGGCGCTCCCGGTTCCAGTGCTCGAGGGCGGCGGCGAGGTCGGCGGCTTCGGCCGGATCGCGGGTCAAGAGCAGGTCCAGGGCCTTGCCGGCATCGTCGAGACGGCCGGCGGCGTTGATCCGCGGCCCCAGGCGGTAGCCGACGTCGGAGGCGGAGAGCGGGGCCTTCACCCCGGCGTGGGCGAGCAGGGCGAGGAGGCCCGGCGAGGAGGTGGCCGGCAGGGCCGCGAGGCCGAGGGCGGCGATCACCCGGTTCTCCCCCCTCAGGGGCACCAGGTCGGCGATCGTCCCCAGGCAGGCGACGCGCAGGAGCGCCTCCAGGCTCGGCCGCCGGCCCGCGGCGCGGGCGACCGCCTGGGCGAGCTTCAGGGCGAGGCCGGCCCCCGAGAGGTCGGGGAAGGGGTAGGCACAGCCCTCCTGGTGCGGGTTGATCTGAACCACCTCGGCCGGAAGGTCGGAGCCCGGCAGGTGGTGGTCGGTGACGATCACGTCGATCCCCGCCGCCAGCGCCGCGCGGGCGGCGGCGCCCGAGGTCGTGCCGCAATCGACCGTGACCACCAGGGCGCAGCCCTGCTCCCGGGCGCGCTCCACGTGGCGGGGCTGGAAGCCGTAGCCCTCGCGCAGGCGGTGCGGCAGGATCGCCTCGGCGGCGTAGCCGCAGTGGCGGAGCACCGCCAGCAGGAGCGCCGTGCCGGTGACCCCGTCGACGTCGTAGTCCCCCACCACCGCCACCCGCTCGCCGCGCTCCCGGGCGGCGGCGAGGCGCTCCACCGCCCGGGCCATACCCGCCAGGGCGAACGGGTCGTGGAGGTCGCCGAGAGAGGGCTCGAGGAAGGCCCGGGCCGCCTCGGCGCCGGTGACGCCGCGGCGGGCGAGGAGCGCCGCGAGGGCGGCCGGCAGGCCGTCGCGGGCGAGATCGTCGGCCGCCGGGGGAATCGGCGCCGGTACCCAGCGGACGGCCTCCAAGAAGCTACTCCTCGAAGGCGCCCAGGGAGCGGAACCTCGCGTAGCGCTGCCGCACGAGCTCGTCGGGGGAGAGGGCCTCGAGCTCCACCAGGGCGTCCTCGACCACGTCGCCGACCCGCCGGGCCGTCTCCTCGTGGTCGGTGTGGGCTCCGCCCAGCGGCTCGGGGATGATCCCGTCGACCACCCGGAGCTCGAGCAGGTCCGGGGCGGTGATCTTCATCGCCTCGGCGGCGTCGGCCTTCTTGTTCTGGTCCTTCCAGAGAATGGCGGCGCACCCCTCGGGCGAGATCACCGAGTAGGTGGAGTACTCGAGCATGTAGACCCGGTTGCCCACGCCCAGGGCGAGGGCGCCGCCGCTGCCGCCTTCGCCGGTGATGGTCGCGACGATGGGGACCCGCAGGGCGGCCATCTCGATCAGGTTGCGGGCGATCGCCTCCGCCTGTCCGCGCTCTTCGGCCCCGATCCCGGGATGGGCGCCCGCCGTGTCGACGAAGGTGACCACCGGCCGCCCGAACTTCTCGGCCATGCGCATGACGCGCAGCGCCTTCCTGTAGCCCTCCGGCCGGGGCTGGCCGAAGTTGCGATGGATCCGCTCCTTGGTGTCGCGGCCCTTCTCGTGGCCGATCACGGCCACGCTGCGGCCGCGGAAGGTGGCGAAGCCGGCGGCGATCGCCGGGTCGTCGGCGAATGCGCGGTCGCCCCGGATCTCCACCCAGTCGGTGGTCAGCAGGCGGACGTAGTCGAGGGTGTAGGGGCGCTCCGGGTGGCGGGCGACCAGCGTCCTCTGCCAGCGGCTCAGGCTGCCGTAGACCTCGGCCGTCGACCTCTTGAGGGTGCTCCTGAGGCGATCGAGCTCCTTGACCTTGGCGGGGTCCTCGGGGAACTCCTCGAGCTCCTCGATGCGCCGCCGCAGCTCGACGAGGGGCTCTTCGAAGGAGGCGTCGCTGACAGCCATAGCAAAGCGGCACGGTAGCAGGGCGGAGGGGCGGGAGGCAAGGGCGGGGGGAGGGGGATGAAGCGGCCGGCCTCTGCCCCGGCCGGGGAGGGGGGAGGTCTGGGATGAAGAGGGAGGCACGGGTGGGGGGAGGGGGATGAAGCGGCCGGCCTCTGCCCCGGCCGGCCGAACGACGCGGCGGGCAACGAGCGGTGAGGACGAAGGTGGTGGATGGGCCGAAATCGCCCTTCGGACGGCCCGGAGCCCGGCGGGGTGTTCGGCTGCGGACTGCGACCGGCGAACCCCCCGCCGGGCATCGGGCCGGCGTGAACCGGACTCGGCAACTGCCCCTGCCTCGCTTGTGGAGGTGGCAGGGGACACCGGGGTCGGCCGTTGGACCGTTCGGCCGGCGCAGAGGTCGGCCGCTTCACGCGCCGTCGGACTCCGCGAGGGGTCGCCGGCGGTTGGATCGTACGGCCGCGTCATGGGCCCGAGGTGCGCCGCAACGGCAACCCCGGATGAAGCGGCCGAGCTCTGCCTCGGCCGGGCGGACGGTGCCGCCGGCGGCCGGCGGTGGTCCGGAGTCGAGCCGTCCGATGTGCCGGCCGCCCCTACAGCAGCTGGTACGGGTCCACGTCCACCACCAGCTCGGCCGCGGGCTTCTCCGGGAGCGCCCGGTCGAGCAGGTCGTGGAGGCGGCGCACGGAGGGGTGGCGCAGGAGGATCTGGAAACGCCACCGGTTACGCAGGCGCTCGAAGGGCGCCGGCGCCGGGCCCGCGACCCGGACCCCTTGGGCCAGAGGGCTCGCCTGGAGGGCCCGCGCGATCGCGCTGCAGGCCTCGGCGGCCCGCTCCCGGCTCTCGTCGCGCACCAGGAGCTGGACCATGCGAGTGTAGGGCGGGTAGTGGAACACGCGGCGGAAGCGCAGCTCCTCCTCGGCGAAGCGCCGGTCGTCGTGGGTGAGGGCGGCCTGGATGGCGTAGTGGTCGGGGTGGTAGGTCTGGATCACCACCCGGCCGGGCCGCGCGCCCCGCCCGGCCCGGCCCGCGAGCTGGGTGAGGAGCGTGTAGGTACGCTCCACCGCCCGGAAGTCCGCGAACCCCAGGTAGGCGTCCGCCGAGAGCACCGCGGTCAGGGCCACGTCCGGGAAGTGGTGGCCCTTGGAGACCATCTGGGTGCCGATCAGCACCCGGGTCTCGCCGCGCGCGAAGCGGGCGAGCACCGCCGCCACCCCGCCCTTGCGCCGGACCGAATCCCGGTCGAGGACGTCCACCGGGAGGTCCGGAAAGAGCTCGCGGAAGGTCTCCTCCACCCGCTCGGTGCCGGCCCCGATCGCCTCGAGCGCCTCCTCGGAGCAGGACGGGCAGCGCACCGGCTCCGGGACGGCCGACCCGCAGTAGTGGCAGAGCAGGATGCCGCGGCGCCGGTGGAGGGTCCGGGGCAGGCCGCACGCCTCGCAGGCGTGGTTCTCCCCGCACGCCCGGCAGAGGAGCATCGGGGCGTACCCCCGCCGGTTGCGCAGCAGGATCACCTGCTCCCCCGCCGCCGCCGAGCGCTCGATCTCCTCGCGCAGGCGGCCCGAGACGACGATCTCGCCCGGCCGCCGCGGCGCCTGGGGCTCGGCGCGCAGGTCGACCAGGATCCCCGCCGGCAGCCGGCCCTGCCCCGCCCGGCGGGTCAGCTCGAGGGGCACGAGCTTGCCCCGCGCGACGTTCAACCGGCTCTCGAGGCTCGGGGTGGCCGACGCCAGCACCGCGGTGGCGCCGGCCCGCTGCGCCCGGACCAGCCCCAGGTCCCGCCCGTGGTACCGAGGGGTCGAGTCCTGCTTGTAGGAGGGGTCCTGCTCCTCGTCGACCACCACCAGACCGAGGTCGCGGATCGGGGCGAAGAGCGCCGACCGCGGCCCGACCACCACCCGCGCCTCGCCCCGCCGCACCCGCTCCCACTCCTGGTGACGTTCGGCCGGAGCGAGGGCGGAGTGGAAGATCGCCACCCGGCGGCCGAACCGGGCGACGACCTCGCGCACCAGGGCGGGCACGAGGGCGATCTCGGGCACCAGGAGGAGGGCCGAGCGGCCCGCGGCGAGGGCGGCCTCGGCCGCCCGTAGGTAGACCTCGGTCTTGCCCGACCCGGTGATGCCCCGGAGGAGGAACGGGTGGTAGCCGCGCGAGTCGATCGCCCCGCGCAGGGCGTCGACGGCCGCCGCCTGGTCCGGGCGCGGGACGATCGCCTCGCCGCCGCCCCCCTCGAGCGCCTGGTCGGCTAGCGACAGGCGCCCGACCTGGGTGAAGCGACGCAGGATGCCGAGCTTCACCAGGCGCCGGACGACGGCGGCGGTGCACTCCGCCTCGGCGGCGATCTCGGCCACCGTGGCGGGCCGGCCCAGAGCGGAGAGGAGCTCCACCACCGAGCGCCCCTGCGGCGAGCGCCCGCAGGCGGCGAGCTGGTCCTCCAGCCGGCCTGGACCGAGCTCGACCGCGGCGAGGTAGCGTGCGCCCTGGCGCCGGCGGCCCTCGACCACGATCCGCCCGTCCTCGGCCATCCGGTCGAGGATCTCGGGGAGGTGCGCCAGGCCCAGGCGCCGCTGGAGGTCGGCGGCGCTCGTGCGCCCGGTCTCGCGCAACGCGGCGACGACCCGCTCTTCGTCGGCGCTCCGGGGCGGAGCGATCGCCCCGCCGGAGGTCAGGCGGATCCGCTGGTGGCCCCAGGGCGGGAGGTCGGAGGGGAGCATGCCGCGCAGCACCTCCCCCAGAGGAGCGCGGTAGTAGCGGGCGACGAACCCGGCGAGGTCGAGGAGGTCGGGGGGAACGACCGGCTCGCGATCGAGGACCTCCTCGAGAAGGCGGAGGGTCACCCCCTCGGGTGCCTCGGAGGTCCGCGCGACGACGAAGCCCACCAGCCGGCGCGGACCGACCCGGACCCGCACCCGGGACCCCGGGACCGCCAGGGGGTCGAGGGCCGGCGGCACCGCGTAGGTGAGCGGCTCGGGGAGCGGCAGGGGAACCGCGACGCGGGCGTAGGCCGGCGGCTCTGCGGCCGCGGCCGGCCTGTCAGGCGCCA
The DNA here is from genome assembly GCA_963741925.1 of uncultured Acidobacteriota bacterium. Lineage (GTDB taxonomy): Bacteria > Acidobacteriota > Thermoanaerobaculia > Multivoradales > DATKCC01 > CAVUBL01. The sequence goes on along the minus strand of CAVUJU010000005.1, from coordinate 2,622,909 downwards.
TGCCGGAGGGCCGCCCGGCAGGCCTCGGAGCAGGCCGCTCCGCCTCCTCCGGGGGCCGGGAACGCCCGGGAGGCCGGCACATACGTGCCGCAGGCGCCGCAGCGCACCAGGGCCTCGGCCGGCCGCTCACCGCGCGCCGCGCGCGGGCCGACCCGGCCGCCGTTGCGCCGGCCGCGGCGCTCGATCCCGAGGGCCGCGAGCGCCTTGCGGTAGGTCCATTCGAGCAGCAGCCAGACGGCCACCACCAGGGCGATCAGAACGACGAGGCGAAGCACCGGCGGGCGGTCCGTTCAGGCGCCACCGCGCGGGTGCGCGACTTCGTCGGCGAGGCGTTGGACGTCCGGGATGTCCGGCTGCAGGGCGCGCAGCTCGTCGAGCACCCGCTCGGCGGCGGCGTACCGGCGCGGGGGCTGGCTGGAGGCCATCACCTCGTGGACCAGGTAGCCGGCGACGAAGCCGACCAGCAGGCCGACGACGAGGACCAGGGCGTGGTCGCGGTTCACCCGGCCCCTCCCCCGCCTTCGGCGCCCGGTGGGCTCTTCGTGGCGCTCCAGGTGCCGCCCCCCGATTCGCCACGGCCCAGGACGAGCGGCCGCCAGGTGCCCGAGAGGGTGCCCTTGGCCGGATCGAAGCGCCCGTCGAAGATCAGGTCGAGCCCCTTTTCGGCGCCCACCCGCTCGAGGCGGAGGGCGCCGTCGGCGAACGTCCCCCGGACCGAGCCGAAGCTGCCGTCCGCCAGGCCGAGGGTGCCGCGGAGCACCGTCCCGTCGAGATCGAGGTCGAGCAGGCCCTGGCGCCCGCCGGGTTCGAGACGCAGGCGCCAGGAACCGGTGAGCGGGTCGGGCAGGTCCGCGGGAGCGCCCCGGAGCCTGGTGAGCTCGGCGTTCAGGATCCCCTTGCGGCGGCGCAGGGCGAGGATCTCGGCCAGGTGGTCCCGGGCCTCGGCGGCGGCGGCCTCGACCTCGGCGCGCGCGGCGTCCTGCCGCCGGACGAGCTCCTCGATCCGGTCGACGTCAGTGCCCTGCTCGCCGAGCGCCCGATCGAGCGCCTGGGCCGCCTCGGCGAGCCGCCCGCTCGCGTCGCGCTCGCGGCCGCGGGCTTTCTGGTAGGCGTCCTGGGCCCCGTCGATCTGCCGGTCGACGAGCTTCGACTCGAGCTCCAGGTGGCGCACGGCGCTCTGGGCGCGCACGGGCGCGCCGGAGGCCAGGGCCGCGAGCCCGAAAGCGACGACGATCGCGAAGGATCTCATGACGTGGGAAAGACCGGGGAGGCCTCGGGCAACGGCACGGGGCTTAGTACGCCGCGGCAGAAATACGCTCGCATTCGGGCGCCGCTGCATCCACCCCAGCGGCGTTGCGCTCCCTGCGACAGACCTTCGGGTATGCCTCGGTCGCGCGCCTTGCTGGGGCGGCGCCCCGGCGCCCTCGGTACGTGACCGTATTTCTGTCACGGAGTACTTAGCTCGCCTTCGCCTTTTCGCGCTGGACCTTTTCGATGCTCGAGTCCAGGGCCTTCTCGACTTGCTCCTCGGCCTTGCTCTCGCGCATCTCCTTGACGTGCGCGACCTCGCTCACGATGAAGTACTTGGCCCGCTCGTACATCTTCTTCTCGCGGAAGGAGAGACTCTTCTTCTGGCTCACCAGCCGCAGGTTCTTCAAGACCTTGGCCACCTCCATGAGGTCGCCGGTCTTCATCTTGTCCAGGTTCTGCTTGTAGCGGCCCTTCCAGTCCTTGTAGGTGTCGACGTTGCCGTCTTCGAGCAGCCCGACCAGCTTGTCGACCTCCTGAACGCTGCACAGCGGCCGCAGGCCGACGAGCTCCAGGTTGCCCTTCGGGATCATCACCTTCGAGTTGTTGGACAGCAGCCTGAGGTGGTAGTAGGTCTGCTTGTGCCCGTCGATCTCACCCTCGGCGATCTTCTCGATGAGGCTCACACCGTGGTTCGGGTACACCACCTTCTGGCCAACCTTGAAAGACACGTTGCCGACTCCCTTTCAATTGATCCGGAATTGACGATTCGATGCGGTAAGGTAAGGCAAGTACGGGGCATAGCTCCGCTCAGCGTATTTTGTTATACACCAGCCGAGGGGCTGCTGTCAAGTTGGCATGGCGTTTGCTCGCCGGTTGACACCCCGCCGGACCAACCGTACGATCGGCGTTCTGCCGGAGTGGCGGAATGGGAGACGCAGAGGACTCAAAATCCTCCGGGGGCGACCCCGTGCGGGTTCGAATCCCGCCTCCGGCACCACCCTTTCGCCGTCTCCTCGCCTACTCGTAGCGCAGGCTGTCGATGGGGTCCAGGGCGGCGGCCTTGCCCGCCGGGTAGATCCCCGAGAGGACGCCCACGACCGCCGAGAAGCCTGCCGCCAGGGCGATCGCCCAGAGCGGCACGTGGGCCGGGGGGAGGTTGCCCGGGATCAGATAGACCGCGAGGGCGCCCAGCCCGTAGCCGACCCCGACCCCCACCGCGCCGCCCACCAGGGCGAGCGTGATCGCCTCGATCAGAAACTGCACCAGGATGTCCCGCCGTCGGGCGCCCATGGCCTTGCGCACGCCGATCTCCCGCGTGCGCTCGGTCACCGAGACGAGCATGATGTTCATGATCCCGATGCCGCCGACCAGCAGGGCGATCCCCACCACGCCGCCGACCACGCCGGTGACCAGGGCGAGGATCGAGTTCGTGGTGTCGAGGATCTCGTCCTGGGTCTGGACCTGGAAGTCGTCGGAGTCGTCGGGCCCCAGGTGGTGGCGCTTGCGGAGCAGCTCCGTGGCCGCGTCCTTGAAGCCGGCCACGTCCGAGGCGTCCGCGAGCTGGATGCGAAGCTGCACCTGGTCGCCTGCGTCGCGGCCGAAGAGCACGAGCGCCGTGTCGAAGGGCACGAAGGCGAGGTCGTCCTGGTCGAAGCCCAGGTTGCGGCCCCGCTCCTCCATCACGCCGATCACGGTCATGGACAAGTCGCCGACGTAGATCTCCTTGCCCAGGGGATCGGCACCCAGGTCGAGCTCGTCGACCACCGTCTTGCCCACCACCGTCACCTTGCGCCGGTTGCGCAGATCGATGGGCGAGAGGAAGCGGCCCCGGTCGACATAGTGGGAGACCGTTTCCTGGTAGTCGCTGGTCACCCCCAGGACGGCGAACGGCTGGTGTCGGTTCTGCCCGTAGCGCAAGGTCTTGGAGCCGAAGATGATCGGGGTGATCCGGTCGATCTCCGGGAAGCGCTGCCGCAGCGCCAGGCCGTCGGCCCAGGTGAGCTTGACCCGCCGGACGATCTGGCCGGGCCGGGCGAACTCCTGCCGCGGCACGATCTGGACGTAGGTCGCCCCGATCTCCTGGAGCTGGCTGGTGATCTGGTACTGGAGGCCCTGGACGATCGAGACCACCGCGACCACCGCCGCGACGCCGATGATGATCCCCAGCGTCGTCAGGCTCGCGCGCAGCTTGTTCGCCCCCAGGGCGCCGAAGGCGATCCGGAAGTTCTCGGAGAAGATCATGATTCGGCGGCCTTCGCCGCGAGGTGCCGGGGCCTGCCCACCGTTCCAGCCATTGCGACCTGGCGCTCCCCCGCCTCCCCTGCCTCGCCGACGCTGTGAGCCTTCCTCACGGCGGCCTAGACCAGGACGCCGCCGGCGCGCGCGGTGGGTTGGTCGGAGACGACCCTGCCGTCGCGCAGGGTCACCTGGCGATGGGCGTGGGCGGCGATCTCCGCCTCGTGGGTGACCAGGATCACCGTGTTGCCGGCCTGGTGGAGCTGGTCGAAGAGCTCCATGATCTCCACCGAGGTGGCGCTGTCGAGGTTCCCGGTCGGCTCGTCCGCCAGGAGGATCGACGGGTCGTTGACCAGGGCGCGGGCCACCGCGACCCGCTGGCGCTGCCCGCCCGAGAGCTCGTTCGGCTGGTGGTCCACGCGGTCGGCCAGGCCGACCTGCTCGAGGGCCTCCAGCGCCCGCCGCCGCCGCTCGGCCCGGGGGACCCCGGCGTAGATGAGCGGCAGCTCGACGTTGTGGAGCGCCGAGGTCCTGGCCAGCAGGTTGAAGGTCTGGAAGACGAAGCCGATCTCCTGGTTGCGGATGGCGGCGAGCTCGGAATCGTCGAGGGACTCGACCGCCGTGCCCCGGAGGTGGTAGGTCCCCGAGGTCGGGGTGTCGAGGCAGCCGATCAGGTTCATGAGGGTCGACTTGCCGCTGCCCGACGCCCCCATGATGGCGATGTACTCGCCCTTCTCGATGGTGAGGTCCACGCCGTCGAGGGCGTGCACCTCCTCGGTGCCCATGCGGTAGATCTTGCGGACGCCGGAGAGCTCGATGATCGGCATCAATCCGTCTCCTTCGACTTCTTCGTGTCCTCGCCCCCCTCGTGGCGGGCCGTGTCGATCTTGACCGCCGCCCCGTCCTCGAGGTCGCGCAGGGTGCGGAACGGCCCGGTGACCACCGTCTCCCCGGCCTCGAGCCCCGAGGTGATCTCGACCTGGGTGACGCTCGAGAGGCCGGTCGTCACTCGCCGCCTCTCGGCCTTGCCGCCGGCGACGACGAAGACCACCTGGACCGTCTTCGGGCCCTCGGTGGAGGCGCCCGTCTCGGCGGCCGGCTGCTCCGACTCGCCGGTGGCGGCCTCGCCCTCCTCGGGCGGCCGCTCGACCACCGCCTGGACCGGCACCACCAGCGCTTCGGGATGGGTGGCGATCTCGATCTCGGCACGCACCGACATGCCCGGCCGCAGCGCCGGGTCGGCCTCGTCCAGGAGCACCTTGACCTTGAAGAAGGTCACGTCGCCCTGGCCCGCCTTGGTGTACCCCGAGCTGCCCACCTCGATCACGCGGCCCCGGTAGGTCTTGCCCGCCACCGCGTCGACGGTCACGGTGACCTGCTGGCCCAGGTGGACGTCGACGATCTCGTTCTCATCCACGTCGAGCTCGGCGAGGATCTCGGACAGGTCGGCGACGGTGGCGATCTTGGTCGCCGGGTTGTTCATCAACCCCGAGATCACGACCTCGCCCTCGTGGGCGTTGAGCTGTACCACCCGGCCGGTGATCGGGGCGTAGATCGTGGTCTTGGCCAGGTCGTCCTCGGCCTTGCTCAGGTTCGCCCGGGCGTTGTTCAGGGCGTCGCGCTGCGCCTCCACGGTGAGGCCGGCGGAGGTCTCGGCGAGCTCGGCGGCCTCGAGCTGCTCGGTGCTGGCGATCCCCTCGTCCGCGAGGTGACGCATGCGCTCGAGCTTGACCCGGGCGTCGGCGAGCGAGACCTGGCCCTGGTGCACGCCGGTTTCGGCCTGGCGCACCTGGGCTCGCCAGCCGTCGACCGCGGCCTGGTAGGTGTCCTTCTCGAGCTCGAGGAACTTCTGGCCGGCCTTCACCCGGTCGCCCTCGTCGACGTAGAGCTTCTCGATCTTGGCCACCACGTGCGCCGAGATGTCCACCGAGACCCGCGGCTGGATCTCGCCGCTCGTCTTGACCACCTGGGTGATGCCGGAGCGGGCCGCCGCCTCGGTGTAGACCTTGACCCCCTTCTCGGTCCGGGCGTGGCGGATCGAGGCGAAGAGCACGAGGCCGAGGACGGCGACGACGCCGATCCCGATCAGGACCCGCTTCATGCCCGCCTCACCCGAACAGGCTCCAGAAACCGACCTTCAAGGCGACCAGGAGCACCCAGCCGCCGACGACCACCAGGGTCGAAGTACCCTTCGAGACCCGGCCGACGAGGCTCGCGCCCAACACCAGGAGCGCCACGGTCCAGAGGGTGAAGACATCGAAGCTCGAGAGCAGGGCGATGAGCGCCCGGGATGCGCCTTCGGGCGCCAGGAAGGCCAGGTTGGACTGCAGGACGAGGCCCGACTGGAGGGCCTGAGGATCGACCGGCCCGACGATCAGGAGCACCGGGATCAGGACCAGCGACTTGATCCCCGCCGCCGGGATCATGCCGTGGAGGGTGGCCGAGAAGCCCTGCCGGAAGGTCATCTCGCCGCCGGCGAGGCGCAGGGCGAGCCAGAGGACGAGGGCGATCAGAAGATATGCCAGGGCGCCGGCCACGACGCCGCCCACCACCAGCACCGGCCCGAAGCGCTGGGTCACCTGCGCCCCCTTCTCTACCGCCTGGTCGAGCTCGTCGCCCGCGAGGCCCCGCTTCTCCATCTGCTGGCGCATCTCGGCGCGCTGCACCTGGGGATCGATCCTCTGGATCGCGACCAGGCCGGCGGCGCCGCCGGCGAGCAGCAGGACGACCAGCACCAGCCCCCAGGTGGGCCGCTCGCGGATCGAGCGAAAGGTCTCCGCGGGCGTGAAGATCGCTCCGACAAGTCTCTTGGCACCCTCCATCCTGTCCCTCCCTCGCACTGCGTGGTCTGATTCGGAGGCCCGCGGGCCGCGGACCGGCTCTCGAGACTCTAACGAAGCTCCGCCTCAAACCGACGAGGCGTCTTGAGCGTCTTGGGCTTCGTGAGTCGCAGGTCCCCCGCCCACGTCGGTCGATCGAGCCTACGCTCACCGGAACGGCTTCTCCAGACCGGTCGATTCATCGGATCTCCCCCCTCACCCTCGATCCCTCTCCCACCCTCGCGGGGGGAGAGGGACGCCCCCTCCCGGGCTTTCCACGTCCGAAAACTCGGCTCGTTCGTCACGATTCTGGCCTGATCAGACATCTAGTACGCAGCACCCCCCGTGTCGATTTCCACGCCTTCGCGCTCGAGCAGCCGGCCGATGGTCCGGTAGTACTCGGCCAGCGCCCGCCGATAGGCCGTGATCGCCGTCACCTCGCGGCTGCGCGCCTGGGTCAGGTCCTCCTGGATCTGGAGCACCTGGAAGCTCGACGACATGCCGTTCTCGTAGCGCTTGCGCTCGGCGTCGAGGTTCTTCTCCTCGAGCTCCCTCGACACTCGCGCCGAGTCGATCTGCTTGGCCGTGGTCTCCACCCCACGGGCGGCGGTGCGCACCTCGGTGACCACCTGCTGCTTGACCTGGGCGAGCTGGGTCAGCCCCTGCTCCAGGGCGGACTCGGCGATCGCCGCCTGGGCCCGCCGTTGCCGGTTCTGGATCGGGTACGAGACGGTGAGCTGGGCGCGCCAGGAGTCGAAGTCGCCGGCCTGGATCTGGTCGAGGGCGTCGTAGAGGTCGCCACTCACGCCCGTGCTGGACCTGCCGGCCTGCCCGGCGAGGCTGTAGTCGAGCCGCAGGTCGACCTGCGGCAGGAGCTGGTTGCGGAAGAAGCGCTGGTCGACCTTCAGGCCCTGGAGCCGGGCGATCTGGCTCGCGATCTCGGGACGCTCGGCGAGGGCCGTCCGGATGGAGTCGTCGACCTGGACGTCGATCTTCTCGGTCTTCGGGTCGGTGGTGGGAACGATCTCCTGATTCCAGAGAGGGCCCTGCTCGATGTTGAGGAGCTGGCGGAGGCGGTCGGCGGCGTCGCCGATCGCCGCTTCCGCCCGGATGATGTCCTCCTCGCGCCCGGCGATGCCCGCCTGGCTCTGGATGAGCTCGAGCGGGGCCAGTGTCCCCACCTCCACCCGCACCTTGTTCTGCTTGTGGAGCGTCTGGGCGAGGTCGAGGGCTTCCTGGGCGACGCCCAGCTGGTCACGGGCCTCGACCAGGTCCCAGTACGCCGAGTCGACGGTCTGGATCGTGTCGGCCACCTGCTGCTCGAAGGTCTCGCGCGACTCGGTCGCGCTCGTGCGCGCTACCAGGATGTTGCGCTCCGTGGCGAGCTTGCCGAAGTTGCGCAGCAGGGGCTGGGTCAGGGTGACCGTGGAGTCCGCCGAGTAGAGGGGGTTGAGCGGCAGGTTCTTGTTGTTCGACGAGGTCTTGCTGGCGTTGAGGAGGGTCAGGTCGACCTGGCCGCCGGTGGGGAGGAGCTGCGACAGCCCGAGGTCCAGGCTCTGCCTCTGGCTGGTGATCGTGCCCACGCCCTCGACGACCTGGGCGCTGGGGGCCGTCGAGTCGGACGTGGAGACGGTGGCGAAGGCGCTGAGGTCGTAGATCCCCAGGCTCTGGAGCACGCCGTCGTTGGTCTGGGTCCAGTTGTAGCGCTCGACCACCAGCCCGAGGTTCCGGCGCAGGGCGATCTCGATGGCGTCGTCGAGGGAGAGGTGAATGCCGTCGTCCTCGACGTCCAGGTCGGCCTTCGGCAAGTCCTCGGGCGGCGTGGGCTGGAGATGGACCGTCTCCGGCGCGGCCGCTCCCGGGTGGGGCCAGAGGAGAGCCGCGAGCAGCAGCAGGATCGCGGGCAGGGCGCGTTCAGCTCGTGGTGCCGCGTTCGGGCGCATCGGTCGTAGAGTCCGCATCATCCGTTCCATACCCTTCGGTCAAGAGGAGTCAGGTTCGTCGGAGCATACGGCGCGCCCCGGCCGCGAGCCGGGAAGCCGTCTCTCCACCGTTTACGTCAGCCGGCTCCGAAGGTTTCCCAGCGTCGCGAGCCGGAGGCGAGATCGCGCGATGTCGATCGCCACGGCGGGCCGGCCTGCAAGCCCCGCTCCACGGCCGCCGCGGCCCGCGGAGGCGCGCAGATCGGACCGCGGCGCGGCCGGGCGGCGGACCCGGTCGTTCGGATTCGGGACGCCCCTGTCCGCATGCGGACGCCCGATCCGGCCCGCTGCGCGCCCCGTTCACAGCCTGTGAAGACGTCTCCGCCCGCCGCGAGGGGGGATTCGGGGGCGCCCATGGCTGGGCCGGAGACGTCTTCACGGGCTCTCACTCCGTCTCCGGCAGGCGGGGGGCGGCCGCGAGGAGGCTCGCGGTGTACGGATGCGCCGGGTGGGCGAAGAGCTCGGGGGTCGGCCCCTCTTCGACCCGGCGGCCGCGGTGGAGCACGATCACCCGGTCGGCGGTCCGCTCGACCAGGGTCAGGTCGTGGAGGATCAGGAGCACCCCGAGGCCCAGCCGGTCCTGGAGGCGCATGAGGAGGTTGAGCACCTGCGCCCGCACCGAGGCGTCGAGGGCCGAAACCGGCTCGTCGGCGACCAGGAGCTCCGGGCCGCAGGCGAGCGCCCGCGCGATGCCGATGCGCTGGCGCTGGCCGCCCGAGAACTCGTGGGGAAAGCGGCCGGCCGCCTCGCACGGGAGGCCGACCGTCTCCAGCAGCTCGGCGACCCGGGCCGCCCGCGCGGCGCGGGGGACCACGTGGTGGGCCGCGAGCGGCTCGGCCAGGAGCTGACCCACTCGGAGCCGCGGGCTCAGGCTGTCGTAGGGGTCCTGGAAGACCATCTGGAACGCCCGCCGCCGGCGCCGGAGCTCTCCGGGCGCCAGCGCCAGGAGGTCCTCCCCCCGGAACCGGACGCTTCCCGCGTCGGGCTCGATCAGCCGGAGGAGGCAGCGGCCGAGGGTGGTCTTGCCGCTGCCCGACTCCCCCACCAAGGCGACACACTCGCCGGCGTGGACGGTCACGTCGACCCCGGCGACGGCCCGGACCGGGGCGCCCCGGCGGGTGCCGAGGGGTCCGCGGGAGGCGGGGAAGGTCTTGACCAGCCCCCGGGCCTCGAGAAGCGCGCTCATCCCCCGCCTCGGGAAGCGCCCCGCGGCTCGCCGCCGCCCGGGCGGAGGCCCGTCGCGCCCGGGCGCCAGAGGATGCAGCGCGCGCGCTGCCCCTCGGCGGCGTCCCAGAGCTCGGGCTCGGCCTCGCGGCAGGCCGCCCGGGCCTCGGCGCACCGCGGGTGGTACGGGCAGCCCGAAGGCAGGGCGGCGGGATCGGGGGGCGCGCCGGGGAGCGTCGGGAGCTCGCGCCGCCCCGCCGGGCCGCCGTCCGGGTCCCGCTGCGCTCCCCCTCCGGAGCGAAGCGCCGCGGCCAGGAGGTCGCGGGTGTAGGGGTGGGCCGGGCGCGCGAAGAGGACCGGAGCCGGGGCCTCTTCCACGATCCGCCCGGCGTACATGACCAGGACCCGCTCGCAGGTCTCGGCGACCACCGCGAGGTCGTGGGTGATGAGGAGCACGGCGAGCCCCAGCTCGTCGCGCAGGCCGGCGAGGAGCTCCAGGATCTGCGCCTGGACCGTCACGTCGAGGGCGGTCGTAGGCTCATCGGCGAGGAGCAGGTCGGGCCGGCAGGCGAGCGCCATGGCGATCACCACCCGCTGCCGCTCGCCGCCCGAGAGCTCGTGGGGATAGGCGTCCAGGCGGTCGCCGGCGGCGGCGAGGGCGACCCGTTCGAGCAGCCCCTCGGCCTGCCGCCGCGCTTCGCGGCGGGTGAGGGGGCGATGGGCGCGCAGGGCCTCGACCACCTGGAAGCCGATGGTGAACACCGGGTTGAGGGCGGTCATCGGCTCCTGGAAGACCATGGCGACCCGGCGTCCGCGGACGCGCCGCATCGCCGTCTCCGGCAACGCGAGGAGATCCTCGCCGTCGAGCAGCACCCGGCCGCCGGTGACCTCGACACCGGCGGGCAGGAGCCGGGGCACGGCGAAGGCCGTCAGGCTCTTGCCGGCCCCGGACTCCCCCACCAGGCCGACCATCTCGCCCCGTTCGACCGTCAGGCTGACCTCGCGCACCGCGGCGACCGGCCCGCGGGGGCCGGGGACGGTCACCGTCAGCCGGTCGAGCTCGAGAAGGGGGGGGATGGGGCCGGGCTCGGTCACGATCGGGAGCAGAGGCCGCGCAACCAGGCGAGGGTCAGGGCCACGCCGTAGCCGGTCGCCCCGCTCGAGCGGTGGTTCTCCTCGGGGATCTGGGCCGGCCCGGCGATGTCCAGGTGGGCCCAGCGGCGGTGCTCTCCGAGGAAGTGGGCGAGGAAGGCGGCGGCGATGCTCGCCCCGCCCCATCGGCTGGCGCTGTTCCGGAGGTCGGCGTGGGTGCCGCGGATCTCCTCGGAGAACTCCTCCCAGAGAGGCAGGCGCCAGAGACGCTCTCCCCCGTCCTCGGCGGCGCGCAGGAGCTCGCCGGCGAGGGCGTCGTCGGGGGTGAAGAGGCCGGCCCCGAAGTGGCCCAGGGCGACGATGCAGGAGCCGGTCAGAGTCGAGAGCTCGAGCACCGCGTCGGGGCCCTCCTCCACCGCCAGCGCCAGGGCGTCGGCCAGGATCAGCCGGCCCTCGGCGTCGGTGTTCGTCACCTCCACGCTCTTGCCGTTGTAGCAGTGGATGATATCGCCCGGCCGGTAGGCGGCGCCGTCGGGCATGTTCTCGGCGAGGGGAAGGTAGAGCCGCAGCCGCACCGGCAGCCCCAGGCGGGCCACCGCCCGGCCGACGCCGAGCACGGTGCAGGCGCCGCTCTTGTCGTACTTCATCTCGTCGAGGCCGGCCGCGGGCTTGATGGAGATCCCGCCGGTGTCGAAGGTGACGCCCTTGCCGACCAGGGCGACCACCGGGCCCTCGACGCCCCAGGCCAGCCGGACCAGGCGCGGCGGCCGCGCCGAGCCTCGGCCCACCGCCAGGATGCCGCCCATCCCCCGGGCCTCGAGCTCGGGCGGCTCGAAGACGGTCACCTCCATGCCGGCGTCCGCCGCCAGCTCGCGGGCGCGCTCCTCCATCCAGCTCGGGAAGGCGACGTTGGCCGGGCTGTTGGCCAGGTCCCGGGTGAGGGCGATCCCCTCGGCCACCGCCCGGGCGGCTGGCAACGCCCGGCGATAGGCCTCGGCCTCGCCGGCCGGGGGCAGGATCCCCACCGCGCGCAGGCGTCGCGCGGACTCGGCGCCGCGCTCGTGCAGGTAGAGGTCGTAGCGGTAGCTGCCCAGGGCCAGCCGGCTCGCGATGCGGGCGGCGGCCGCCGTGCCGCGGGTCTCGGGGCCGTCGGGGAGCGCGACGACCGCCCGCTCGACGCCGTTGATCCGGAGCGTCTCGAGGCAGCGGTCGAGCCAGGCGGCGATCCGGCGCGCGTCGGCTTCGGCGCGCGGACCCAGGCCGCTCACCGCGACCGCGCCCACGGGAGCGCCCTCGGCCGTGGCCTCCACCGCCTGCTTCTCCCGGCCCGAGAAGCCCGGCCTCCCGGCCGCCCGCGCGATCGCCCGGCCGAGCTCGGCCGGCAGCTCCGGGAGCGAAGGCTCCTCCCCCTCGAAGCAGCCGGCGATCAACACCTCGGCGTCCGGCAGGGGGCCGCTCAGGATCTCCAGTTCGACGAGCTCGGTCATCTGGCCTCTTTCCTTGGGCACAGGGTTCGACGGGTCCGAGGCCGCCATCCGGCGCGGCGGGGGGGGTATGCTATACCTCACCGACCCATGGGCGGCACCGCGATGAGCGATTCGGCGATCCTCCTCCATCTCCAGGGACCGTTCAACTTTCTGCATCCCGAGCCCGAGGAGGTCCGCCGGCTCGCCGCCGAGTTGCGCTTCTCGCTGCCCCGCCCGCAGCCGATCTACCTCGAGGAGGAGGCCTCCACCCCCCTCTACGGCTACCCGGTGCTGATCTCCGAGCGGCTCCAGGCCCTGCGCCAGGCCCTGATCCAGCACGTCCTCCACGAAGAGGCCTTCCAGGTCGGCATCTTCCGGCGCCAGCCCACCGACCGCAAGGCGTACGCCCAGGCCTGGGAGGCGTACCTCGCCCAGCTGTCGCAGGTGGTGGAGAACACGACCATCTCGAGCTACGGGCGGCAGTTCCCCGAGCTCTTCTGGCTCCACCACTCCCTCGATCTCGCGGCCCTGCTCAAGGAGACCCCCCGGCGGATCACCCGCACCGACGCAGAGATCGGGCGGCGCTACGGCGACGACATCAAGTACCGGGTCTTCGATCGGTACGTGGACCGGATCCAGTCGGCGGTCTACGACCTCGTCCAGCGCCTCGCCAAGGAGACCGACGAGATCGAGGAGGAGCTCTTCCCACGGCTCCTGACCCGGATGGTCGACAACGTCCTGATCTTCACCGAGGACCACATCGGCGCCAACCTCGCCGAGCTCAGCAGCTACTTCGCCGGCCACCTGCACCTCGACGGCCGGGACCTCAGGCGGCGCCTCGAAGCGCTCGACGCCTGGCACCGCGACCGGCTCGCGTCGGACCCCGACCTGGCGCTCGCGGCCCGCCATCTCCTCGGCGGCGACCCGGACCGGCCGCGCGAGCTGCTCACCCGGCCGGGCTACCTCCGCTACCTCGCCGGCCGGCCGGGCTACGACCCCGCCTCCCTGCCCAGCCGGGAGCAGATCGAGGTCTGGGAGCGGCTGCTCGCGAAGCTCAAGGAGTTCGAGCTGCTCCACGGCCTGCGCCGGATGATCGTGCCGGTCCAGCGCTCCGGCGGCGGCCTGGTCTCGAGCCGCGACGGTCTCAACCGGACCCTCGTCGGGCGCTCGGAGGTCGGGCTCTCCGCCACCACCCGGCCCCTCGACTTCACCGCTCCCTGGGTGGTCGATCCGCAGGTCCACCGGTTCGGCTTGATCTACGACATCGCCGACTTCTCCCAGGTGGTCTCGGTGCTCCGCCGCTCCGGCTCGGAGATCCAGGACTCCTCGTTCCGCAAGATGTTTCGCTTCCAGCGCCGGATCAACCGCATGGCCGACGGCCAGGGCCTGAAGCTCGAGAAGTACCTGGGCGACGGCGCCTTCTACTCGAGCCGCCGGGGGCGCCGCATGGTCACCGCGGCGATCCACGTCCAGCGCCTGTACTGCCAGGCGCTCGCCGAGGGCTTTCCATTCGACCGCGGGATGCGGATCGCCCTCAACTACGGCCAGTACCGCCTGATCCCGATCCACGTGGGCGAGACCGGCGCCGAGCGCTACGAGTTCTTCGGTCACGGCGTGGTGGAGCTCTCGCGCCTGACCACCGGCAAGGCCTCGCGCGAGATCGAGGAGATCAAGACCATGCTGGTCAACCTGGGCTACCGCGAGGAAGTGGTCCAGCGCTTCTTCTCGCCCCTGCTCGAGAAGAACCTCGACGTCGTCGACCGCGAGGCCGAGGCGCAGCAGTTCTACGCCTACATCAACCGCAACGGCAACCTGGTGAACGAGGGGATCGTCGCCACGGTGCCCTTCATCGAGCAGCTCGACGCCGAGAACCGCTTCGCCGAGCTCTACCGCGTGAGCGTCGCCGAACGCACCTACGTCGCCCTCGAGATCCCCGAGTCGCGGGGGGGCCGGGGCGGCGCCGCGATCACCGTCGGGCTGCGCAAGCTGGGCGTCGCCTCGCTCAAGGGCCTGGACAAGGTGGCCGTGTTCGAGGTGATCGACCTGGGCGAGATCGACGTCGCCGCCCTCGAGCCCATGCACGGCCCCGGCCTCATCGCCGCCATCGAGCGCGAGTTCTCGACCCGCCTGGAGCGCCGCCAGGCCTCGGTGTCCGGCTAGGGACCTACCTGGAGCAAGCCTTGACGATGGAACCGAAACCCATGGAAAACGACCCCCCGGGAGGGGGCGTCCCCTTCCCCCCCGTGGGGTGGGAAGGGGATCGAGGGGTTGCGGGGGGCACCCGATGAACCCCCTCTGGCAGACCGACATCCCCGGCTTGCCGGCGCCCTTCCGCGGCAAGGTGCGGGACGTCTACGACCTGGGCGACGAGCTCCTGATCGTCGCCACCGACCGCCTGTCGGCCTACGACCACGTGCTGCGTCCGGGCATCCCGGACAAGGGCAAGATCCTGCACCAGCTCTCGGCCTTCTGGTTCGAGCGCCTGGCCGATGCCGTGCCCCACCACCTGGTCGCGGCCCGCCTCGACGACTTCCCCGCCGAGCTTCTCTGGCGCCTCGAGCCGGAGCGCGCCCGCCTCGCCGGGCGGAGCGCCCTGGTGCGCAAGGCCGAGGTGGTGCCGTTCGAGTGCGTCGCCCGGGGGTATCTCGCGGGGAGCGGCTTCCGGGAGTACCGCGACCGGCGCGAGGTCTGCGGCATCGCGCTGCCCGAGGGCCTCACCCGCGCGAGCCGCCTGCCGGAGCCGATCTTCACCCCCGCCACCAAGGCCGCCAAGGGGGAGCACGACGAGAACGTGCCGTTCGCGGTGGTGGAGGGCAGCCTCGGGCCGCAACTCGCCCGTCGCCTCCGCACGCTCACCCTCGACCTCTACACCCGGGCCGCCGCCCATGCCGCCCGCCAGGACCTGATCCTCGCCGACACCAAGTTCGAGTTCGGCCTCGCCGACGGTGAGCTGCTGCTGGTGGACGAGGCGCTGACGCCGGACTCCTCCCGCTACTGGGACGCCGGCCAGTGGCGGCCGGGCGAGGAGCCGCCCTCGTTCGACAAGCAGTACGTCCGCAACTGGCTCGACGAGAGCGGCTGGGACCACGAGTCGGCGCCGCCCGAGCTGCCGGAGCCGGTGGTCAAGGGCACGCGCGAGCGCTACCTGGCGGCCTTCCGCCGCCTCACTGGCACCGAGCCCGACCTGTAGACTAAAAACCCGCGCAGATCACAGCTTGGGCACGCTGCCCAGCAGGTACTTCAGCGTGTCGTCGCGCCAGGTGATGCCGCCGCCCAGGAAGAGCGACCTCCGGTCCCCGACCAGGAAGTTGTCCCAGCCGCCGGTCAGGTAGAGCCGATCGTTCAGGCGGTACTTGCCGGACAGGCGCAGGTGGGGATCGAGATCGTCGTGGCGGTCGAAGTCGAACGCCTCCATGGACAGCAGGAGCCGCTTGCCGAGGAGCGGGTACTCCACCTCCACGCCGCCGCTCGACTCGATGGCCCCCGCCCAGAACCGGCTGTCATCGAAGAGGTGGAAGCCGAACAGCGCGGAGATCGTCGTGCCGTTCGTCTGCTCGAAGGTCTTGGTGGTGGTCGTCTCGCTGGTCCCGTCCGGCTGGATCACGGTGGTCTCGCGGGTCTTGGTGCGGGTCTTGCCGCTCGGACTGTCGACGATCCCCACCCGATAGAGGGTGCCGCTCTCGCCGTGGGGGTCGATGTCGACGCTGAACGCGCTGCGCGAGTCGCTCTGGGCCTCCAGGTAGTAGCTCTCGAGGGCCAGGTCGAGCTGGATCTTCTGGATCCCGCCGAGGGCACCGCTCAGGTTCTTGACCCCCGTCTGCACCGACTCCAGGGTCGAGACCAGCTCGTCGTGCGCCTCGTCCGAGGTCAGGAGCTTGCCGATCGAGCCCTCGCCCCGGGCGAGGCGTCCGGTGACCTGGTTCAGGTTGTCGACCGAGGTCTGGGCGTCGGTGGTGAGCTGCCTCATGTTGGCGATGGTGGCGGCCAGGTCGGGACGGCTCTCGCCGACCGTCCCTTCGAGCTGCGCCAGGGTGCGGTCCATGCGGTCGAGCACCTGGGCCACCTGCCCGCTCAGCTTGGGGAGCTCGGTGGCCAGGGTGCCGGTGAACTGCTGGACGTTCGAGACGGTCGCATCGAGCTGGTCCCGGTTGGCCTCGACCAGCTCCCGGATGTCGGCGCTCACCGCCTCGAGGTTCTGGATCAGGCGGTCGAGGTTCCCTTCGCCGCCCGCCCCGGTCAGTGAGCCGAGCGAGTCGCCCAGCTTGCTGAACTTGGCGAGCGCCTCGTCGAAGCTCGGCGGCGTCGTCCCCTCGATCAACGCCCCGTCGGGCAGCGGCGGGGCGCCCTCGGGGCCGGGAATGAGGACCACGTACTTGTCGCCCAGAAGGCCCATGTTGGCGATCCGGGCGGTCGTCCCCTCGGTCAGCGGCACGTCCTGCTCGATCACCAGGCGCACCTGGGCCTTGTGGTTGGCGAGGCCGATGCCGTCGACCCGGCCGATCCGGACGCCGGCCACCCGCACCGTCGCCTTGTTGTCGAGCCCGGCGACCGAGTCGAACTCGGCGACGAGGTTGCGCTTGGCCCCCCCGAACAGGTCGATGTCCTCGATCTTGAGGATCATCACCGCCAGCAGCACGAGGACGATGGTGGCAAACGCGCCCACCTTCAACGCCTGATTCATCGAGCGTCCCTCTCCGATTCCCGGATCTCTGCCGCCGCCAGGTTTCCGGCAGCGGCCCTCTCGGCTTCGCGAGGCGCGCAGGGTACCTCCCGGGGGTCGGTCATCGGCCCCTCGGCCTCGCCGTGGATGAATTGCTGGACCCGCGGGTCGTCGAGCTCCCGAAACTCCTCGGGCGGCGCGAGCGCCACGATCCTACCGCCGCACAGCAGTCCCATGCGGTCCGCGATGCGGAACGCGCTCGTCATGTCGTGGGTGATGGTGAGGGCGGTGGTGCGGAGGCTCTCGGTCATGTCGACGATCACCTCGTCGATCAGCGCCGTGGTCACCGGATCGAGCCCGGTGGTCGGCTCGTCGAACAGCAGGATCTCCGGCTCGTGGGCGATGGCGCGGGCGAAGCCCACCCGCCGCCGCATGCCGCCCGAGAGCTCCGACGGCAGCATGTCCCCGACGCCCTCGAGGCGCACCAGACGCAGGCATTCCTCGATCCGCTCGTCGATCCGTTCCGGCGACAGGTCGGTCAGGCGGCGCAGGGAGAACCCGACGTTGTCGGCGACCGTCATGGAGTCGAACAGAGCGCCCTCCTGGAAGGCCATGCCGAAACGACGGCGGAAGCGGGTGAGCTCCCGGTAGCCGAGAGTGGCGAGGTCGACGCCGTCGACCACCACCCGGCCCGAGTCGGGCTGGAGCAGGCCGATCACGTGCTTGATCAGCACGCTCTTGCCCACCCCGGAGCCGCCGATCACCACCAGCGACTCGCCGGTTGCGATGTCGAGGTCGAGGCCGTCGAGCACCAGCAGGGCGCCGAACGCCTTGCGGACCTTTTGAAAGGAGATCTTGACGCCGGTCTCCGGCACCGGCTCGGCGTGGTCCAGGCGCTCGCTCATCGCAGCACCTTGGTGACGAAGAAGTCCGAGATCAGGATGGCGATCGAGGCGGTCACCACCGCCGAGGTCGTCGCGCGGCCGACGCCTTCCGCGCCGCCGGTCGTGTAGAAGCCCTTCTGGCACCCGATCACCCCCACCAGGAGGCCGAAGAAGCCGGCCTTCACCAGGCCCTGGAAGAGGTCCCAGACGTCCATGTACTGGAAGGTGTTCTCGAGGTACACGACCGGGTTCGAGCCCATCATCACCACCGCCACCAGGTAGCCGCCGGCGATCCCGACGACGTCGCCCAAGAGCACCAGCATCGGGAGCATCGCGACCAGCGCCCAGACCCGCGGCACCATCAGGAAGTGGATCGGGTCGGTGGCCATGACCTGGAGGGCGTCGATCTGCTCGGTCACCCGCATGGTGCCGATCTCCGCGCCCATGGCGGAGCCCGCACGGCCGGCGATGATCAACCCGCCGATCACCGGCGAGAGCTCGAGCACCAGGGACAGGCCGACCAGGGAGCCCACGAAGCCTTCGGCGTTGAACCGCACCAGGACGCTGTAGGACTGGAGGGCGAGCACCGCGCCGGTGAAGAGCGCCGTGAGCAGGATGACCGGCACCGAGTCGACGCCCACCCGCACCATCTGGCGCACGAGCTCTCGCAGGTCCCAGGGCCTCCGCGGCGTCCAGACGAAGACCCGCCAGAGCACGATGAAGAAGCGCCCCACCTCCTCGATCGGGCGCTCGAGGACGGCCGGCAGCCAGCTCACGCGAAGCCCCCGTCGAAGCGCGTCCGCACGCTCGAGCCCCGAGCGCCGCCCACGTAGCGGCGCGCCAGCCGCAGGCCGAGCAGGCAGAGGAGCTCATAGGGGATGGTGCCCACCCGCTCGGCGAGCTCGGTGACCGGGATCCGCTCGTCTCCCTGCTCCCCGACGAGGACCACCTCCTCCCCCACCCCCACGGGCTCGCCCGGCAGGTCGGTCAGGTCCGCGAAGATCATGTCCATGCTCACCGCCCCGACCACCGGCACCCGGCGGCCCCGCACCAGGGCCTCGGCCTTGCCGGTCAAGCGCCAGGCGTAGCCGTCCGCGTAGCCCACCGGCAGCACCCCGATGCGGCTCGGCCGCTGGGCCGTCCAGCGGCCGCCGTAGCTCACCCGGGTGCCCGGCCCGATCTCGCGCACGAGGACGGTGCGGGTCTTGACCGACATCACCGGCCGCAGCCCGGAGAAGCGGCCCACCGGGTCGTACCCGAAGAGGGCGAGCCCGAGGCGCACCAGGTCGTGGCGGCTCGCCGGCCGGTGGAGCGCCGCCGCGCTGTTGGCCAGGTGCACCAGCGTCCGGCGTCGCTCCTCGGCGGTGAGCGCCTCGGCGACCCGCGCGAAGCGGCGCTCCTGCTCGCCGGTGTGCGGGCTCTCGAGGAGGTCGGCCTCGGCCAGGTGCGAGAGCAGCCCCGCGAGCTCGAGGTGCGGGCTCGCCCGGAGAATCGTGAGGGCGGTGCCGAGCTCGGCCTCGCCGATCCCCAGGCGGGTCATGCCGGTGTCGACCTGCAGGTGGACCGGCTGCCGGTAGCCTCCCGGCCCGGCCAGCCAGTCGCGCCACATGACCAGCTGGTCGAGGCCGGAGATCACCGGGGTCAACCGGTAGCGCCGGTAGAACGGGAGCTGCTCGGGCTGGGCAACGCCCAGGACCAGGATCGGGGTCCGGACCCCGGCGCGGCGCACCTCCGCTCCCTCCTCGAGCAGCGCGGCGCCCAAGAGGTCGACCCCGGCCGCCTCGAGGGCGAGGCTCGCCTCGGGAGCGCCGTGGCCGTAGGCGTCGGCCTTGATGACCGCGAGGATCCGGGCGTCGCCCAGGACGGCGCGAAGGGTCCCGAGGTTGGCGGCCAGGGCGCCCAGGTCGATCTCGGCCCAGGCCGGGCGGTGGACCTCGAGCAGGGGATGGCGGGAGGCGGGACCGGGACCGGCGCCGGGGGCGGAGCGGAGGGATTCCGCGCCGCGCGACGGAGGTGCCGCCCCGGTCTCCTCGCCCGGATCAATTGAGGTTCGGGTCGGGGCCATGATGCCGGTCGAGGTTCTTGAAGGTGGTGGTCTCGCCCAGGAACGCGAGCTCGATGCTCCCGGTCTCGCCGTTCCTGTGCTTGGAGATGATCACCTCCGCCAGGCCCTCGACCTCCGGGTTGTCCGGCTTGTAGACCTCTTCCCGGAAGATGAAGGCGACCAGGTCGGCGTCCTGCTCGATCGAGCCGCTCTCGCGCAGGTCGGCGAGCTGGGGGCGGCGATCGGAGCCCCGGCGCTCGGGGTTCCGGGAGAGCTGGGAGAGCGCGATCACCGGGAGGTCGAGCTCTTTGGCGAGCTGCTTCATGGCTCGGCTGATGGCGGCGATCTCGAGGTTGCGGTTCTCGTAGCGCCCGCCGGCCTGCATGAGCTGAAGGTAGTCGAGCACCAGCAGCTCCAGGCCCTTCTCCGCCTTCAGGCGGCGCGCCTTCGAGGCGACCTCGAGGAGCGACGGGTTGGGCGAGTCGTCGATGTAGAGAGGGGCTTCGCCCACGTCGCGGGTGGTCTGGATGATCCGGCCCCACTGCTTCTGCGAGAGGTGCCCGGAGCGCAGCCGGGAGAACGGCACGTTGGCCTCCGAGCAGAGCACCCGCAGACCCAGCTCCTGGGAGCTCATCTCGAGCGAGAAGATCCCCACCGGCCGCGACTCGCGGAGCGCCACGTGCTGGCAGACGTTCAAGGCGAAGCTCGTCTTGCCCATGCCCGGCCGGCCGGCGATGATGATCAGGTTGCCGCGGTTCAGGCCGTGGGTGATGCGGTCGAAGTCGATGAACCCGGACGGCACCCCGATGAGGGTCGAGCCGGGGCGCTCCTCGAGGTCCTCCAGGGTCTCGTGGAGGATCGAGGAGAGCTGGGTGAAGCCGCGGGTGACCGCCTCCTCGCCCAGGCCGAGCACCGCCTGCTCCGCCCGGCCCAGGGCGTCGCCGGCCTCGAGGCCGCCGTCGAGGCAGTTGCGGATGATCTCCTGGGAGGCGGAGATCAGGCGCCTGCGGACCGAGCGCTCCTTGATGATCTCGACGTAGGCGTCGACCCGCCCGAGGTCGGGCAGGTCGAGGTCGAGCCCGGCGAGGTAGGCGAGGCCGCCGACGCCCTCGAGCCGGCCCTGCTGCTCGAGCCGGGCCTGGACCGTGCGCAGGTCGATGGCCGCGCCGTCGTGCTGGAGCGACAGGATGGCGCCGTAGAGCACCCGGTGCCGGTCGAGGTAGAAGTCGTCCTCCTTCAAGCGCCCCGCGACCGACGGCAGCACGCCGGTGTCGAGGAGGATCGCCGCGAGCACCGCACGCTCGGACTCCTCGCTGTGCGGCAACGCCTTCGGTTGTTCCAGGGTCTCGAGCATCGGGGCCTTCGTGGCGGCGTGGAGGCCGCTATTCTACCCCGCCGGCGAGGCGGTCGACCACCGCCCGGGCGCCCTGGAGGGCGACCCGCTGGAGGTAGAAGCGCACCCCCACCAGCCCCCCCAGCTCCTCGCCGCCGCCGGCGCGCCCGGGGCCGCCGTGGAGGCTCTGGGGCAGGGCGATGCCCGAGCCCGGGGCCGCCCCCGCCGAGCCCTCGGAGCCGACGTAGATCCGGCCGGTGTAGGCGCCGGCGCCGGCGACGAACGCCGCCAGCCAGTCGGGGTCGTCGCCGTAGACTGAGGTCACCAGCGTGCCCTCGGCGCGGGCCACGATCTCGGCCGCCTCCTCGGGCGCCCCGCCGTAGGGCACCAGGGTCGCCACCGGGCCGAACACCTCGCGCCGGTGGATCGCGGAGCCGGAGGCGCCGGAGCCCGCCCGGAGCAGGGTCGGCGCGAAGAAGAACCCCCGGCCGGGCGGGCTGCCCACGCCGTCGACCCGCTCGCCCGTGCCCGCGACGATCCGCGCCTCGCGGGCGAGCTCGGCGACGCCGCGCTCGGTGTCCTCGAGCTGCTGGGCGGTCGCGAGCGGCCCCATGGTCACCGCCTCGTCGGCCGGGTTGCCCGTGACCACCTCGCCCAGGCGACGGGCGAGCTCGGCCTGGACCCGGTCGATCGCCTCGTGCGGCACCACGATCCGGCGCACGGCGGTGCACTTCTGGCCGGTCTTCTGGGTCATCTCGCGCACCACGTCGGTGAAGAAGAGCGCGAGCGTGGCGTCCGCCACGTCCCCGGGGGCCAGCACCGCCGCGTTCAGGCTGTCCGCCTCCACGTTGATCCGGGTGTTGGCGCGCCTCAGGTTGTCCCGGTCGCGCAGCGCCTCGGCCGTGTCCGCCGAGCCGGTGAAGGCGAAGACGTCCTGCGGACCCAGAAGGTCCAGGAGGTCGCCGGTGCCGCCGCAGACGAGCTGCAGCGCGCCCTCGGGCAGGACGCCCGCCGCCAGCACGATCGCCACCGCCCGGTGGGCGACCATCGCGGTGGCCGTGGCCGGCTTGGTGATCATCGGCAGGCCGGCGAGCAGCGAGCACGCCGCCTTCTCGGCGAATCCCCAGGCCGGGAAGTTGAAGGCGTTGACGTGGACCGCGACGCCCCGCCGCGGCACCAGGACGTGGCGCCCCCAGAGCTCCTCGGTGCGGGCGAGCTGCACGCCCTCGTCCTCGACCAGGCGGTGGCGGTCGCCGAGCCGCTTGCCGAGACCCGCGTAGTAGGCGAGCGTGCCGGTCGCGCCGTCGACGTCGAAGGAGCCGTCGGGACGGGTCGTCCCGCTGTTGACGCGGGAGAGCTCGAGGAGCTCGTCCCGGTGATCCCGGAGGGCTCGCGCCATGGCCTTGAGCAGGTCCGCCCGCTGGGCGAAGCTCAGGGCACGCAGGGCCGGCCCGCCGCTCTCCCGCGCCCAGGCGAGGACGGCGGCGAAGTCCACCCCGGCGCTCGACGCCCGGGCGATCTCCTCGCCCGTCGAGGGGTCGACCAGGCTGCGAAAGCCCTCGCTGGCCTCGTGCCAGTCGCCGCGAACGTAGCTGCGCAGTGTTTCCATCGCGTCTCCCAGGAGCTCCTAGCGAGGCTCCGCCTCAAACCGACGAGCTGAACGGACAGAAGCGACTAGGGGAGAGGGACGCCCCCTCCCGGGCTTGCCACGTCCGAAAACTCGGCTCGTTCGTCACGATTCTGGCCTGATCAGACATCTGGTGAAGCTCCGCCTCAAACCGACGAGGCGCCTGAAGCGTCTCCGGCGCCACGGGCCGCTGGTCCCCCGCCCACGCCGACCGCTCGCGGCTGCGCTCCTCGGAACGGCTTCTCCAGACCGCTGGATTCATCGGATGCCCCCCGCAACCCCTCGATCCCCTTCCCACCCCACGGAGGGGGGAAGGGGACGGTTGACCGGATGCCCCCCGCATCCCCTCGATCCCCTTCCCACCCCACGGGGGGGGAAGGGGACGCCCCCACCCATCGGCTTTCCTGGCTGCGGAATCACTCCGAACCGATGAAGCGGCCGAGCTCTGTTCTCCGCCCTGAGCGAGCGAAGCGAGTCGAACGGGTCGGCCGGGCGAACGGTCCGCGGGGCGCCCGACGGTGCCTGTTGACCGGATGCCCCCCCGCATCCCCTCGATCCCCGTCCCACCCCACGGGGGGGAAGGGGACGGTTGACCGGATGCCCCCCGCATCCCCTCGATCCCCTTCCCACCCCACGGGGGGGAAGGGGACGCCCCCACCCTCTCGGTCTGTTTCTCGAGGAACTCGGCTCGTTCGTCACGATTCTGGCCTGATCAGACATCTGGTGGCCCATCAACCGTCAAGCGACGTGTCCTGGCGGTCCCTCCCGCCGCTGGCGGCGTTGCTCCTCCTCGACTGGGCCCCGCTATGCCTGCGTCGGAGCGCCTGGCCAGCGACGAGAAGTCCTCGCCAGATACCCTGTCGCTTGACGGTTGACGGGTCACTGGCGGTGGTGATCGGATCGCCGGCCGGCCCGGTGGGCCCGGCCGAGGAGGAAGGGTATCCCATGTCGGCGCGCGGCGCGGACTCCCGCCGCGCCACCGCCTTCCCTTGTGGATAAGATGAAAGCGCCGGTCCGGAGGGGTCCGGAGTCCTGTCCCGCGAGCCGGAGGCTCGATGAGTTCCGACGTCACCAACCACGAACGCCGCCAGCGCCGCCGCCACGGGATCGAAGACGTGCGCGCCAGCGTCCTCTTCTCGCACGAGTGCCGCATCCTCAACCTGAGCGCGGACGGCATGGCGGTCCAGACCGGCGTGCCCCTCGCCCCCGGCCGCAGCTACACGGTGAAGGTCGAGGGCGGGTCCCCGCAGCTCCGCCTCGCGGGGACCGTCGCCTGGTGCCGTCTCCAGGGTACGGCGCGCAACGAGCAGGGAGAGAGCCTGCCGCAGTACGCCGCGGGCATCGAGCTCCAGCCCAAGCTCTCCGAGACCGCCCGGGAGCTGTCGCGACTCCTCGAGGACAAGGGGGTCATCCAGCTCGAGCGGAGCCTCGACGGCTACCTGGTGCCCCACGGCGCCTTGCCGGAAGGGGGCGCCGCCTCGTCCTTCGCCGTGCTCGGCCTGAGCCGCACCGGAATGGTGGTCTCCGCCCCCCTGAGCGCTCGGCGCGATGACCTCCTCGATCTCCGCGTGGAGCTGGGAGGAGGCCCCCTCGAGCTGACCGTCCGGGTCACCAAGGTGCGGCCGGTCGGGGATCGGGACGGCCAACCCTTCGCCGAGCTCACCCTGGAGCACGTGGAGATGGCGGCCGCCGCCCGCGGGACCCTGGAGGCCCTGATCCGCGAGGAGCTGGGCCTCGGCCCGGCGCCCGGCGAGGAGGGGTGACGGCTACGCTTCAACTCGGCCGCGGCGCGAGGAAGAGGCGAGTGCCGGAGGCGGGGGTCGAACCCGCACGCCCGAAGGCGGGGGATTTTAAGTCCCCTGCGTCTACCGGTTCCGCCACTCCGGCACGGGAGTCCCGGAGCCCCGATTCTAGCGAAGCTCCGCCTCAAACCGACGAGGCATCTTGAGCGTCTTGGGCTTCGGGAGTCGCAGGGCCCCCGCCCACGTCGGTCGATCGAGCCTACGCTCACCGGAACGGCTACTCCAGACCGGTCGATTCATCGGATCTCCCCCCTCACCCTCGATCCCTCTCCCACCCTCGCGGGGGGAGAGGGACGCCCCCTCCCGGGCTTGCCACGTCCGAAAACTCGCCTCGTTCGTCACGATTCTGCCCTGATCAGACATCTAGCGAAGCTCCGCCTCAAACCGACGAGGCGTCTTGAGCGCCTCGGGCTTGCTGAGTCGCAGGTCCCCCGCCCACGCCGACCGATCACGGCTGCGCTCCTCGGAACGGCTACTCCAGACCGCTGGATTCATCGGATCGCCCCCCTCACCCTCGGTCCCTCTCCCACCCTCCGGGGGGCGAGGGACGCCCCCTCCCGGGATCGCTGCGCTGAAGAAAACTCGGCTCATTCGTCACGATTTGGCCCAGGGTAGACATCTAGTGGTCCGTCAACCTTCAATTGACGGGTCCCGACGGTCCTTCACGCCGCTGGCGGCGTGGCTCCTCCTCGACGTAGGCCCCGCTACGCCTGCGTCGGAGCGCCTGGCCAGCGACGCGAAATCCTCGCCGGATACCTCTGTCAAATGAAGATTGACGGACCACTAGTCCGCGTCCGGCCCGGCCCCTTCAGACGCTTTCCAGCTCGTAGTCGGTGGTGATCTCGATCGCCTTGTGGATCGACTGGTAGACCGGGCAGTGCCCGGTGTGGATGCCGTGGACGCGGTCGATCGTCTCCCGCGCCTCCTCCGGCGCCCGCAGCCGGTAGTGGACGTGGATCCGCCGGATCACCAGCACCCGGTCCACGAGCTCGATCTCGCCCCGCACCTGCGCCACCAGCCGCCCGTCACTCGCATCGACGTCGCGCGCCTCCAGCGCGCCCCCGAGGGTGCCGGTCAGTCAGCCACCGGCGGCGGCCACCACGTAGTCGAGGGTGGTGGCATGGGGCTCGAAGGCATCCGCGGGCACGCCATAGTGCTCGGCGATGGCGCCGTGGACGCCGAAGACGACCCGGTCGGGCTCGGCGGGCAGGCGGGCGTGGCGAACGGGACCCTTGTCCCGCTCGATCTGGACCTCGGAGACGTAGGCGACGTCGTGGTTCATGGTGGGATCTCCCTCGGTGTTGCGGGCTCGTCAACGCGAGCACACCGCAGCGTTCGCAAGCTAGCAAGATCCGCGCCGATCGGCGGCCGGGGTGCGTCCCTGCGGGCACGGCGCAGCGCGCCTCGGATGCGTCGGGGCCATCCTCGGAGGACGGGGCGCGGGGACCTCGGGAAGGAGGCATCGCGCTCGGGCCGGTGGTCGCGGAGGCGCCCATCCAGGGTGAGCAGAGGACCCGGCACTGCGCCGGTCAGGAGCTCCTCGTGACGGATCCGGCGGGGGTGGTAGCGGGCCCTGAAGCGACGAACGCCCGGCGCAGAGGGCACCGGGCGGATCGTCACGCAACCGCTTCGGATGTTCGATGAGGAATGGAGCGGGAAACGGGATTCGAACCCGCGACCCCAACCTTGGCAAGGTTGTGCTCTACCACTGAGCTATTCCCGCTCAGGGCTGCCAAGGATAGACGGCGAGCCGGGCACTGTCAAGCGGGCCCCAGCGCCGGATCAGCGCCGATTTCGGGCCGGTTGAAGGCCTTCTGGACGGATGGTAGACTCGCGCCACAATCGGGCCGCCCACGACGGTCCGTGCCCATCCCAAGGCGACGTAGCCAAGTGGTAAGGCAAGGGTCTGCAAAACCCTCATTCGGCGGTTCGAATCCGCCCGTCGCCTCCAACGCCTCCATCCCGACTACTCGTCCACCCGGAAAGCGTCTCTGAGCAGGGTGTACTCCACCCGCCCCTCGACCAGGTCGAGGCCGAGGACGTCGAAGCGGACCGGGCCGTCCCAGGGATCGCGGGCCAGGTAGGCGCTGGCGGCGCGGCCGAGCTTGCGGCGCTTGGTGGCGTCGACGGCGAGGACCGCGGGGCCGAAGCGGCCGCTCGCCCGGGCCTTGACCTCGACGAAGCAGAGGGTGTCGCCCTCGCACGCCACCAGGTCGAGCTCGCCGCCGGCGTTCCGGACGTTCCTCGCCATCACCCGGTAGCCCTGGCGCCGGAGCCAGGCGGCGGCGCGGTCCTCGGCGCCGGCGCCCTTGGCCCGGTTGTGCGGTCCGGCGAGGAAGCGCCGGAAGCTCACCGGCGCTTCCAGCGGGTGCCGCTCGGCGTGTCCTCGAGGAAGACACCCCGCTCGGCGAGCTCGTCGCGCAGACGGTCCGCCTCGGCCCAGCTCCTGGCCGAGCGGGCCTCCTCCCGGCGCCGGACGAGCTCCTCGATCTCGGCGTCGTCGTCCGAGCGGCCCGCGGCCTCCTCCCACGCCGCCGGGTCGAGCACGCCGAACACCCGGTCGGCGGCGGCGAGGGCGGCGGCGACCCGCTCCCGGTCCCCCTCGGCGAGCCCCTCCTCCACCGCCACGTTGACCTCCTTGACGAAGCCGAAGAGGGCCGCCAGGGCCTTCGAGACGTTCAAGTCGTCGGCGAGCGCGGCCGCGAGCTCGGCGGCGAAGCGCGCCGCGGGCTCGTGGATCTTCGACACCCCGTCCTCGGTTTCGGGGGCGTGCTCGACCCGGAAGCGCATCTCGTCGATCCGTGCCAGCGCCTTGCCCGCCGCCTCCAGGGACTCGAAGGTGAAGTTGAGCTTCTGCCGGTAGTGGACCGAGAGGAAGAGGTAGCGCAGGGCGCGCGCGGAGACGCCGCGCGCCAGCAGCTCGGTGAGCGTGAACTGGTTGCCCAGGCTCTTCGCCATCTTCTCGCCGTCGACCACCAGGTGCTCGGCGTGGAGCCAGAGGTGGACGAAGGGCTCGCCGGTGGCCGACTCGCTCTGGGCGATCTCGTTCTCGTGGTGGGGGAAGACGTTGTCCACGCCTCCCGTGTGGATGTCGAACGTGTCCCCCAGATACCTCATGCTCATCGCCGAGCACTCCACGTGCCAGCCGGGGCGCCCGGGCCCCCAGGGGCTGTCCCACGATGGCTCGCCCGGCTTGGCGGCCTTCCAGAGCACGAAGTCGCGGGCGTTCTCCTTCTCGTACTCGTCGCTCGCCACGCGCTCGCCGCGGCGCACCTGGGAGAGGTCGATGCGCGAGAGCCGGCCGTAGTCGGGGTCACTCGCGATGCGGAAGAAGACCGAGCCGTCGCTCGGGTAGCCGTAGCCGCGTTCGACCAGGCGCTCCACCAGGACGATCATCTCCGGGACGTGCTCGGTGGCCCGCGGGTAGTGCTCGGCCCGCTCGACGTGGAGGGTGTCGAGGTCCCGGAAGAACGCCTCGATGAACGGCGTCGTGTACTCCTGGATCCCGACTCCCGCCTCGCGGGCGGCGCCGATGATCTTGTCGTCGACGTCGGTCAGGTTCATCACCTGGGTCACGTCGTAGCCCAGGTAGCCGAGCGTGCGCCGCAGGAGGTCCTCGAACAGGAACGTCCTGAGATTGCCGATGTGGACGTAGTTGTAGACCGTCGGCCCGCAGGTGTAGACGCGGGCCTCGCCCTCGCGGATCGGCCGGAAGGGCACCAGCCGCCGCTCCAGCGTGTCGTAGAAGTGGGGATGGGTCATGGGGGGGCGGGCGCCGCTAGAGCGTGACCTGTACGGAGCCTCCGAACCAGGACGGCCCCGGAACGTCGTCGCCCGAGGCGTTGAAGACCTGGGTCGAGGAGAACGACACGCTTCCCGTGCCGGTGCCGATGCCGGTGAAGCGCAGGGTCATGAGGTCGCCGGAGCCGCCCTTGCCGGGAACGTCGCCCAGGCGGGAGTAGCCCACCACGAGGTCACCCGGCGAGACCTCGACCACCTGCAGGCTGGTGGCCGTGCCTCCCGCGCTCAAAAAGCTGCCCTCCGAGGAGCCCTCGAAGCGGAGCAGCTCGGCCGGGTACGACAGGTCGAAGGCGAAGCCGTAGACGCCGGAGAGCTGATCGGCCCGGACCTGGAGCTCGAGCGTGGTCCCGGCCGAGCCCGCGCCCCGGACCAGGCGCACCGCCGGCGCCGCGCCGGGCTCGGCCGTGAAGGTGATCTCCGGTTGCGGGGCCGTCGGCCCACCGCCGCCTCCCCCGCCTCCCCCGCCGCCGCCCCCGCAGGAGGCGAGGACCAGGGCGACGGAGACCGCAGCGGCGGCCCGGGCGACGGACCTCGTCACGCCGGCACCTCCTCGCGGGACTCCACGAGGCGCCGGAGCTGGCGCTTCACCCGCTCCCGGCGCAGGCCCC
The DNA here is from genome assembly GCA_963741925.1 of uncultured Acidobacteriota bacterium. Taxonomy (GTDB): domain Bacteria; phylum Acidobacteriota; class Thermoanaerobaculia; order Multivoradales; family DATKCC01; genus CAVUBL01. The sequence goes on along the minus strand of CAVUJU010000005.1, from coordinate 2,594,141 downwards.
GCAGGTGGTCGACGAAGAGCACGCCGTCGAGGTGGTCGATCTCGTGCAGGATCGCCCGGGCGAACCAGTCGTCGGCGTCGATCTCGAAGGAGCGCCCTTCGAGGTCCAGCGCCCGCAGCCGGATCCGCTCGGCCCGCTCCACCTTGTCGCTGATCTCGGGGATCGAGAGGCACCCTTCCACCTCGGTCACGCGGCCCTCGGCCGTCAGGACCTCCGGGTTGACCATCACGAGGAGCTGCTCGGGGTCCTTGCCGACCGACAGGTCGACCACCGCGAGGCGGGCCTCGACGCCCACCTGGGAGGCCGCCAGGCCCACGCCCGGCGCCGCGTGCATGGTCTCGACCATGTCGGCGGCGAGGGCGCGGAGCTCGTCGTCGCAGCGCTCCACCTCGGGGCACCGTACGCGCAGGACGGGGTCGGGGTAGATACGAATGGGAAGCACAGCCATCAGGACTCCTCGTGATCAGGCGTTGAGGCGGCGGAGGTTGGTCGAGACCTCCTGGTCGTGACGCTGCATGCGCAAGGCATTGAGGAAGCCGCGGGGGTCGGAATTTCCCACCAGCGCCCTCTCCAGGCCCTCGCGATTCAGCACCAGTGCGCGGCCGACCTCGATGACCAGGTACGTCGCGGCCCAGCTCCCGCGCTCGAGCAGCACGCTCTCGCCGATGACGTCGCCGGGCCCGAAGTCGAGGAGCGCGGTGTCGGCGCCGCGCACCTTGACGCGCGCCCCCACCACCCCCTGGAGGATGAAGTAGAGGCGAGCCTCGGTGGACCCAGGCTCCGCGAGGACGGAGCCGGCCTCGAGGGAGACGAGCTCCATCGCCGCGAAGAGCTGCTTGAGCTGCTCCGGGGTCAGGTTGCGCGCCAGGTCCGAGGGCGCGACGTGGTGCCACAGGCGCTGGACCTGGAGCGCGGCGGTGGCGCCGCTCTGCCGGCCCTCCCTGAGCCCCTCGAGGGCCAGGAGGCGGCTCCGCTCCGAGTCTTTGGCCAGCTTGAGCTGCTCGATCCGCTGGTCGAGGCCGGCGTCGAGGGGCAGGAAGCGCTTCGCCTTCAGCAGCAGCGCGATCCCCCGGTCGTAGAAGCCGTCCTGCGCATACTCTTCCGCCACGTAGACGAACTCGTCGGCCGCCTTGTCGAACTCTTCGAGGCCGGCGTAGGCCTCGGCGAGTCGGAGATGGCCATGGAGATCCTCGGTGTTCCCGCGCAGCCGGGCCTTGAGCCGGTCGACGGCTTCCTGGTACCGCTCGAGGACGATCAGATCCTCGATCGTGCTCGCCTCGTCGGGCGTCTGGCCGCGGTCGCCGCCGCCGAACAGCTTCTTGAAGACCAACGGATTGAGTCCCCTGGAATCTTCCCGCATCGCCGTCAGGGTGAGCGGGCTCCCTCCCCATCTCCCACGGGGAGAGATCGAGACCGGGCAGGGACACCCCCGACCTCCGCGGTGGACGCCGGCGGGCTGCTACGGTCCGGCGCCATTATAGTCGAGGGGCACGCGAAGCCCGGCCCGGAGCCCGCCGGCACGGGGCCGCGCCGCCCGGCGGCCGCCCGGAAGGGACGGGATGGGGAGGACCGGCCCGGCTGGCCCGCTTCTTGCCCCATCCTGAAGCAGGCCGGGCGGAAGACCGCCGGGCCGAGGAGACCGCCACCGTGACCACATCCAGCACGAACCGACCAGAGATTCGGGGGGCCGAGCCCATGACCACCCTGCGAACGTTCCGCACGCTCCGCATCGCGTTGCCCGTCGTCCTTCTCTCCCTCGCGGCCTGGCTCGCGGCGCCCGCGCTCGCGACCAACCCGCCGGACCCGGGGTACGACGCCTACGGGGCGGGCGGGTCGGGCGACGCCGGCGAGGCACTCGATCCGGACACCGGCTACGAGGGCAGCTACTCGTACGTCCGCCGGCTCGAGGGCTCGGCGACCCTGATCCAGGGTGCCAGCGGCGAGCGCCAGGCGATCGAGGGCCAGCAGCCGGTCCTGGCCGGCGACCGGATCTGGGTCGCCCCGTCGGGGCGCGTCGAGGTGGTGCTCTCGGACCGCAACCTGCTTCGGATCGACGGCGGCTCGGAGGTGGCCTTCGACACCCTGGCCGCCTCGCCCGACCGGCAGGACTCCTCCACCACCCTCCGTCTCACCCAGGGCAACGTCCAGCTCGTGGTCGTCGACGACTTCCTGGGCGAGGACCTGCCGCGCATCGACACCGGCAACGCCACGGTCTACCCGCGGGGGCCCGGGAGCCTCCGGATCACCTCGGGCGGCGAGGACTGGACGGAGGCCGTCGCCCGGGACGGCGCGGCCGATGTCGTGACCCGCGACGGCTCGATCTCCATCGAGCAGGGCGAGGAGGCGGTGATCGACGGCCGCTACCCGACCCGGTCGAACGTGCGCCAAGCCTCGGGCGAGGACTCCCTCGAGCTCTGGGGCCGGCGCCTGGACCAGGAGGCCCGCTACGCCGAGACGCCCTACGTCGACGACTCGCTCGGCTACCAGGCGGCGTCCCTCGACCGCTATGGCTCCTGGGTGCAGGCCGAGGGGGCGTACGGCTGGCGGCCGCGGGTGGCGAGCGACTGGCGCCCGTACTGGGACGGCCGCTGGGACTTCAGCCCCCTGGGCCTCACCTGGGTGTCCTACGAGCCCTGGGGCTGGGTGCCCTATCACTACGGCTCCTGGGACTACGTGAACGACTACGGCTGGGTCTGGTTCCCCGGCCAGCGCTTCCGCCCGGCCTGGGTCTACTGGTACTGGACGGACGACTACGCCGGCTGGATCCCGGTCGGGTACTACGCCCACTTCTACCATCATTACCTCGGACCCTCCTTCGGCTTCCGCTTCGGGGTCTACGGCTGGGCCGGCGGCGGCTGGGGCGCCTACGGCGACTGGCTGTTCTGCAACCGCGGCTACCTCGGGTACCGCTACCAGAACCGCTACGCGCAGCCCGGCGACCGGTTCGGGCGGCAGGCGCGCTACGCCGTGCCGCGGCGCGGCCTGGTGACCACCGATACCCGCGGGATCACGCGCGCCGAGCTGCGCAAGGGCGACTCGGTCGTCAACGTGCTCGCGGCCAAGCGCCGCGACGCCGGCCGCGAGCTGCCGGACGTGACCTCCTTCGTGGCGCGCAAGCCGGAGCTGCCGCAGGACGTCCGCCGGAGGATCGCGATCGATCGCAGCGCCGGCGACCGACGCCCGCGGAGCGCGCTGATCGCCGTCGACCGGGCCGATGCCTCGACCTCGAAGGACCGTCCGGGCACCCTGGTCGAGCGCCCCGCGGTCCGGGCCCCGGTGGCCCGCCGCCCGAGCGCCGACGCCACCGTCCGGACCCCGCCCCGCCTCGACGGTCGGGTACCTCGGGTGCCGACCTCGCGGGACGAGTCCTGGCGCAACGACGGCGCCCGCCGCCGTCTCCCCGAGGTGCGCATCGAGCGCCCGGCACCGGCGGCGCCGGTCCGCACGCCGAGCCGCGCTCTGCGCCAGGACGACATCCGGCCGCAGGTCGTCCCGGAGCGGCCCACCACTGCGCGGTCCGCGAGGGATTCGGCCCGGCCGCCCACCTCGGGGGACCGGCCGCCGGCCGCCGGCACGGCCTCCGGCCAGGGCTGGCGCGATCGCCGGCCCGTCGCCGACCGCCAGGCGTTCCCTCCGGCGGGCGCCGACCGCACCGACCGGGGGCGCCAGCGGACCTACGAGCTTCCCGTCGGTGCCCCGGCGGGTGATCGACGGGGTGCGGGCGAACGGGTACTCGCGGGTGCCCATCGAGTCGTCCCGCAGGCCGCCGGCCGAGGTGGCGCCGCCGCCGTCCAGCCGCACCCGCGGCGAGATCGATCGCGGCGCTCCGGTCCGGAGCTACGGCACGCCCTCGCGGAGCTACGGCACGCCGTCGCGAAGCTATGGCAGCCCCCCTCCCAGCGAGCGGTCGAGGGCCTCGGCGCCTCCCGCGCCGCGCCGGCCGTCCCGGCCGCCGGCGAGGGTGCGGAGCTCCTCGTCCCACCGCTCGTCGGGCGGCTCGGCGACGCGCTCGCGGAGGTCCTCGGGCGGCCGCGGGCACGGATCCTCCGGCCGCTCCACGCACGGTCACGCGCGGGGCCACGGCCGTCCGCCCGGCAACTGACGGGGAGGGCCGAGCCCGGAGAGCGGGAGGCGCACCGGGAGTGAAGGGGGCTTGCCAGCTGGATACAATCCCCCGGTGCGCCACGACCGGATCACCCTCTTCCTGTTCGTCGTCTACTGCGTCGAGATCGGGCTGTTCCTGGTCTTCGCCCCGTGGACGGTCCTGTGGGACCGGACCCTCGCCCAGATCCCCTCTCAGCTCCTGCGCCTCCTGGTGCTCCACCCGGCCGCGCGGGCCGCGGTGACCGGCTTCGGGTTGGTGCACCTGGTCTGGGGCGCCCACGACCTGACGCTCCTGTTCTCGCGCCGCGGCTCATGAGGCGCCGCGTACCCCGCCTGCTCGCGATCACCGACCTGCCCGTCCTGGGCACCGTCGAGCTCGAGGATTGGCTCCGGGCGCTCGCCGCCGCCGGCGTCGCGGGCGTCCAGGTGCGCGCCAAGGAGCTCGACGACCGCGACCTGCTCGCTGTCGCGCGCCGGGCCCGCGCCTGCCTGCCGGCCGCGACGGCGCTGCTGGTCAACGGCCGTCCGGACGTGGCGCTCGTCGCGGACGCCGACGGTGTCCATCTGCCGGGCGACGGCTTGCCCGTGGCCGTGGTCCGCCGCCTCGCCGAGCGTCTCGATCGCGAGCTCCTCGTGGGGCGCTCGACCCACCGGCCGGAGGAGGTCGCGGCGGCCCGGGACGAGGGGGCCGATTACGTGACCTTCGGGCCGGTCTACCCGACGCCGAGCAAGGCGCCCTACGGCGCGCCGCCGGGCCTCGCCGGGCTCGCCCGGGCAGCGAGCCACGGCCTCCCGGTCCTCGCCCTGGGAGGGGTCTCGGCGGCGCGGCTGCGGGAGGTCGCCGAGGCCGGGGCCGCCGGGGCCGCCGGGATCCGGATGTTCCTCGACGCCGGGCGCGCCGCCGCGCTGGTGGCCGCCGCGGACGAGGCCTGGGGCGGCTGACGGCGGGTTCAACCGCACATCCGATGCCGCGAAAGGACCATGGTACATTCTGGCGACGGACGGCCCATGCGATGAACCCGACCCCCCGCAAGATCGACTACCTCTTCCTCTCCCTGGCGGTGCTGGTCGTCGACCAGTGGACCAAGTGGCTGGTGGAGGTCCACCTCCCCCACTCGGCGTCCCAGCCGCTCCTCGCCGGGTTCCTGAGCTTCACCCACGTCCGGAACACCGGCGTCGCCTTCGGCCTCTTCGCGGCCCACGGCGCTCACGGCGGCACCTGGCTGCTGGTCGCCATGGGGCTCGTCGCCCTGGCTGCGGTGTTCCTTTACTTCCGCCTGGCTCCGGCGCGGAACCGCCTCCTGCTCTCGTCGCTCGCCCTGATCGTCGGCGGGGCGCTCGGCAACCTGATCGACCGCCTGGCGAGCGGCGCCGTGACCGACTTCATCGACGTCTACGTGGGCAACCACCACTGGCCGGCGTTCAACGTCGCCGACAGCGCCATCACCGTGGGCATCGCCCTCATGGTCCTCGACAGCTTCCGGTCCCACCGGCGACCCGAGGCCAGCGCAGAGAGCGCCGCGCCTTCCGAGGCGTGAGCCCGACCTCCGGCCGCGCGCCGGTCTACCTTCAGGTGCCGCGGGAGGCGGCGGGCGAGCGCCTCGACAGTTACCTGGCCGAGCGCCTGGGCGAGCCGCGCAACCAGGTACAGCGCTGGATTCGCGAGGCGCGGGTACGGGTCGACGGCCGGCCCGCCAAGCCCTCGACGCCGCTCGTGGGCGGCGAGCGGATCGCGGCGGAGCCACCTCCTTGCGAGCCGAGCGGCATCGAGCCCGAGGTGGGCGAGCTTCGCATTCTCCACCAGGATCCCGCGCTGGTGGTGGTCGACAAGCCGGCCGGCCTGGTCGTCCACCCCGGGGCCGGGCGCTCGAGCGGCACCTTGGTCCACCGGCTCCTCGCCCGCTTCCCTGAGCTCGAGGGCGTGGGCGGCCCGGGGCGGCCCGGCATCGTGCACCGCCTGGACAAGGACACGAGCGGCGTGCTGGTGGTAGCCCGGACCCGGGAAGCCTACCGGGCGCTCCAGCAGGCGTTCGCCGGCCGGAAGGTCGAGAAGCGCTACCTGGCCCTGGTCTACGGCTCGCCCCGTCCGGCCGCCGGCGAGATCTCCGGGGCCATCGGGCGCCACCCCGAGCGGCGCAAGCAGATGACGGTGCGCGCCGACGGCCGACCCGCCCTCACGCGCTTCCGGACGGTGGCCGCCGCGGCCGGGGTCGCCCTTCTCGAGATCGACCTCGCGACCGGCCGGACCCACCAGATCCGCGTGCACCTGAAGCACCTCGGCCACCCGATCGTGGGCGACCCGGTCTACGGCGAGGCGCGCTGGAAGGGGCTGCCGGCGAGGGCGCAGGGACCGCTCCGGGGGTTCGCGCGCCCGGCACTCCACGCCTGGCGGCTGGCGCTCGAGCACCCGGAGAGCGGCGAGCGCCTCGCCGTCGAGGCGCCGGTGCCCGCGGACCTCCAGCGCCTGTGGCGGGAAGTGACGGGCGAGCCCCTTCCGGTGCCCGCCGGCGCGGAAGCCCGCTGAGGAGGAGGGAAGCAGCGCTAGCTCCGCTAGATGTCTGATCAGGCCAGAATCGTGACGAACGAGCCGAGTTCCTCGAGAAACAGACCGGGAGGGTGGGGGCGTCCCCTTCCCCCCCCGTGGGGTGGGAAGGGGATCGAGGGGTTGTGGGGGGCATCCGGTCGATCGTCCCCTTCCCCCCCGTGGGGTGGGAAGGGGATCGAGGGGATGCGGGGGGGCATCCGGTCGATCGTCCCCTTCCCCCCCGTGGGGTGGGAAGGGGATCGAGGGGTTGTGGGGGGCATCCGGTCGATCGTCCCCTTCCCCCCCCGTGGGGTGGGAAGGGGATCGAGGGGTTGTGGGGGGCATCCGGTCGATCGTCCCCTTCCCCCCCGTGGGGTGGGAAGGGGATCGAGGGGTTGTGGGGGGCATCCGGTCGATCGTCCCCTTCCCCCCCGTGGGGTGGGAAGGGGATCGAGGGGTTGTGGGGGGCATCCGGTCGATCGTCCCCTTCCCCCCCGTGGGGTGGGAAGGGGATCGAGGGGATGCGGGGGGCATCCGATGAATCCAGCGGTCTGGAGTCGCCGTTCCGAGGAGCGCAGTCGTGATCGCTGGACGTGGGCGGGGGAGCTCCGGCTCACGAAGTCGAAGGAACTCCAGACGCCTCGTCGGTCTTCGGTCTGAGGCGCAGCCTCCTCGTTAGAGGTCCGTCAATCTTCGAGTGACAGGGGATCTGGCGAGGAGTGCGCGTCGCTGGCCAGGCGCTCCGAGGCAGGCGTCGCGGGGCCGACGTCGAGGAGGAGCCACGCCGCCGCCGGCGTGAAGGAACTTCAGGACCCGTCGATTGAGGATCGACGGACCACTACAGCAGGTCCCGCAAGGCCGTGTACTCCTGGCCCAGGGACTCGGCGACCGGCTGGCAGGTGATCCGGCCCCGGTGGGTGTTGACGCCCGCGAGCAGGCCCGGGTCGTCGCGCACGGCGTCGCGCAGGCCCTTGCCGGCCAGCTCCAGGGCGTAGGGCAGGGTCACGTTGTTCAGGGCCAGGGTCGACGTCCGAGGCACCGCCCCCGGCATGTTCGCCACGCAGTAGTGGATCACCCCGTCGACCTCGTAGATCGGGTCGGAGTGCGTCGTCGGGTGGGTCGTCTCGAAGCACCCTCCCTGGTCGACGGCCACGTCGACCGCCACCGAGCCGTTCTTCATCTCGCCGAGCATCTCCCGGGTGACCAGCTTGGGCGCCGAATGGCCGGGGATGAGCACCGCGCCGATCAGCACGTCGGCTCGGGCGAGGGCGGCGATCAGGTTGTAGCGGTTGCTGTAGAGGGTCGTCACCTGGCCGTTGAACGTGTTGTCCAGGAAGCGCATGCGGTCCAGGTTCGCCTCGAGGACCACGACCCGGGCGCCCATCCCGAGGGCGACCTTCGCCGAGTTCAGGCCGACGATGCCGCCGCCGATGATGGTGACGTCGCCGGGCGGCACGCCCGGGACGCCCGAGAGGAGCGTCCCCCGCCCGCCGAAGCGGCGCTGGAGGTAGTAGGCGCCCACCAGCGAGGCCATGCGGCCGGCGACCTCCGACATGGGGGTGAGCAGAGGCAGGGCGCCCCGCCGGTCGGTGATCGTCTCGTAGGCCACCCCGGTGACCTCGCGCTCGAGGAGGACCTGGGTCAGCTCCGGCAGGGGCGCGAGGTGGAGGTAGGTGAAGAGGAGCTGTCCTTTCTGGAGCAGCGGGTACTCGGTCGCGATCGGCTCCTTGACCTTGATGATCATCTCGGCGCCGGACCAGACGTCCGCCGCCGCCGGGAGGACCCGCGCCCCCGCGGCGAGGTACTCCACGTCCTCGAACCCGGAGCCGAGGCCGGCCCCGGCCTCGACCGTCACCCCGTGGCCCGCCTGGACCAGGGCGTGGACCGACGCCGGGATCATGCCGACCCGGTACTCGTGATCCTTGATCTCCTTGGGAATGCCGATCTTCACCGCGCCCCTCCTCCCGACTCCGCGTCGTTCTCCCGCCGGGTCTCCCTGGCCCGGCTCGGATCGCCACCGCTCATCTCCACCTTGCCTTTGAAGAAGGCGCCCTCGGCGATGGTCACCCGAGGCGCGGAGATATCTCCCTCGAGGCTCCCCGAGGTCCCGACCTCGACCCGCTCGCGGCCCCGAACGTTGCCGAAGACCTTGCCCGCGACCAGTACCGTGCGCCCGGTGACCTCGCCTCGCACGACCCCCGACGTACCGACGACGACCCGGGCGTCGAGGTCGATCCGGCCCTCGAGCTCGCCCTCGAGCAGGAGCTCGGTCGAGCCGGTGATCTGACCGGAGATCCGGGTCCCCTCGGCGACCCGGCTCACCGCGCGCTCGCGCGACGGACCGGGGGCGGGCGACGACTGGCGGGGCGAGGCGGCATGGGCCGGCTCTTCGGCTTCGCGGCGAAAGATGGGCATGGGTTGGATCCGTGGACGGTCAGGGTCGACTGGAGCGGGCAACGGGACTCGAACCCGCGACATCAGGCTTGGGAAGCCTGCACTCTACCAACTGAGTTATGCCCGCTCGGCCGCTTCCACGGCGGAGAAAATCTAGCCGAGATCGCAGGGCCGGTCAAGTTGGGTCCCGAGCCTCCGGAGGACGAGGCGACCCCGGCCGGTCCTTCGCCCTCGCCTGCTATACTGAACGGCATGAGCTCGTCCAGTCGGGAATCGAATCGGGAGTCCGGTCGCGAGTCGGCGGCGAAGGACCGGAAGGCCCCTCTGTACTTTTTCCCCGACGAGGAGGTCTCCGAGCAAGAGCTGCGCGAGGTCCTCTCGGAGGGCTCGGCCGAGAAACGGGCCTGGGCCATCTCCCACCTCTTGCGCTACGCCCAGTGGGAGGACATCTGGACCTACGTCACCCGCGAGGAGGTCCGGGAGGTCTTTCCCGAGCTCGATCTGCCGGAGAACCTCCGCACCGCCTGGGCGCGCATGCTGAAGATCGAAACGCCGGTCGGCTGACGCAGCCGAGCGGCTCTTCCGGGGCCGGAGATGCGGGGCGATGCCAGGGTCGCCCCCCTCCGGCCTTCATCATCGAGGAAGCTCCGCCGCGGACCGATCGGAAGGCTCGACCGCCTCGACTTCGAACGGCGCTGGTCCGATCCCCCACCCACGCCTACCTGCCGATAGGGCGCGACCGGCTGGGCGGGGGCGTCCCCTTCCCGCGGTCAATCCCCCATCAGGACGTCGCCCAGGCCTCCCAGCACCGACCCCTCGCCTTTCCTCTGGTGGCCAGTGCGCGGGATCGCGGCGATCACCCGGCCCGCGAGGCGGCTGAACGGCAGCGACTGGAGCCAGACCGTGCCCGGCCCGGTGAGGGCCGCGAAGAACAGGCCCTCGCCGCCGAAGATGGCCGTCTTGATCCCGGGCACGCTCTTGATGTCGTAGTCGACCGAGGCCTCGAACGCCACCAGGCAGCCGGTGTCGACGCGCAGCACCTCGCCCGCCTCCAGGCGCCGCGAGACGACGGTACCGCCGGCGTGCATGAACGCCAGCCCATCGCCCTCGAGCTTCTGGAGGATGAACCCCTCGCCGCCGAGCAGGCCGACTCCGAGCTTGCGCTGCAGGGCGATGCCCACCGAGATCCCCTTCGCCGCCACCAGGAAGGCGTCTTTCTGGCACAGGATCGACCCGCCGTGCTGGCGCAGATCGAGGGCGATGATCTTGCCCGGGTAGGGCGCGGCGAACGCCACGTCCTGGCGCTGGCCCGAGCGGTTGCCGAAGACGGTCATGAACAGGCTTTCGCCGGTCAGCACCCGCTTGCCGGCCGACATGAGCTTGCCCATGAAGCCCCCGGCCTCGGACTGCGCCGAGCCGTCGCCGAAGATCGTCTGCATGTCGATCCCGGGGTCCATGTACATGAAGGCGCCGGCCTCGGCGACGCAGGCCTCCTGGGGATCGAGCGTGATCTCCACGAACTGCATCTCGTCGCCGAAGATCTGGTAGTCGATCTCGTGGACGCCGCCGGCGGCCGCGGCCCGCGACTGGGCGCCGGCGGTGGGCACGAAGGCCGGCGGCGCCGGGGAGGCGGCGAGGGCGCCGGAGAGCTCGGGCGCCGAGGTGATCGGGGTCCAGTTGGCCATCCCCTGGCGGTAGACGTGGGCGTCGCGGCCCACCTGGCCGGCCGCGATCCGACTCACCACCTCGCTCTGGCTGAAGGGTCCCTGCTGCTGGCCGGCGACGGCCACGTACCAGATCTTTTGCTCGTCCATCGGTCACTCTCCCGGAGGCTGGCTGGGCTGGGGGCCGACCCGAGGCGGGCCGGCTTCGAACGGGCTCACTCTACCAGCCGCCCCAGAGAGCCTGGGAGGGGGCGTCCCTCTCCCCCCGTGAGGGTGGGAGAGGGATCGAGGGTGAGGGGGGTGGTCCGATGAATCGGCGTCCCTCTCCCCCCGTGAGGGTGGGAGAGGGATCGAGGGTGAGGGGGGTGGTCCGATGAATCGGCGTCCCTCTCCCCCCGTGAGGGTGGGAGAGGGATCGAGGGTGAGGGGGGTGGTCCGATGAATCGGCGTCCCTCTCCCCCCGTGAGGGTGGGAGAGGGATCGAGGGTGAGGGGGGTGGTCCGATGAATCGGCGTCCCTCTCCCCCCGCGAGGGAGGCAGAGGGATCGAGGCTGAGGGGGGGCGATCCGATCAGGCGGGGCGGTCGACGGCCCGGAAGCTCCGCGCCTCGACCCGCCCCCTGCGCTCCACCGGCCGCGGCCGCAAGGCGTTGGCGCCGCTGGTCAGCTCGTCGAACTCCTCGAGCAGGGTCCGGACGTGCTGGAGGATCAGGAAGTTTTCCGCCACCCGCCGCCGCCCCGACCGGCTACGGGCCTCGGCGGCCTTGCGGTCGGCCAGCACCTCGAGGATCGCCATGGCGATCGACTCGGGGTCGCAGGGATCGTCGATCAAGACACCGTCGATGTCCGAGCGCACCTGGTGGCCGATCCCGCCCACGTTGGCGGCGACGACCGGCGTGCCCTTCCACAGCGACTCGGTCACGGTGAGGCCGAAGCCGTGCCGAATCGAGCTCTGGACCACCACCGAGGCGAGGCGCTGGAGGGCGTTGACGATCAGCGCGTTCTCCTTGCGGTTCTTGATCGGCAACCGCACGACGTGCACCCGCCGCGCGATCTCCGGCGGCAGGGCCGAGTGCTGCGCGGCGAGCTCGTCGAGCACGCCCTTGGCTCCGGGGTTGACCGGCAGCTCGTCCGGGTCGGGGCCGACGAGCAGCAGCTCGACGTCCTCGAGCTCGGCCGTGACGCGGGAGTCGTCGACCCGGAGGTGGGGTATTCGCTCCGGGTAGACCTTGAGGAGATGGCGGAAGCCCTCGAGCAGCGCGCCGAACCCCTTCAGCCGGTCGAAGCGCGAGACCTGGAGCACCATCGGCTTGCTGAGCAGGCTGAGGATCGGCTCCTTCTTCCAGGAGTTGCCGCGCAGCACCTTGACCGAGCTTCTCGAAGGCGGCCCACCGCGGCACCTGGGGCCGCTCGATGAGCCCGGCCGAGCGCAGGATGCCGCTCAACTTGTAGGGGCGAAGGGTGCGGTTCTTGTGGTTCAGCGGGTCGATGCCGGGGGTCACGACGCCGCTCCGGTCGCGCAGGAAGGGCGGGATGAAGCGGCGCTCGGAGAACAGGCAGCGAGCGTACGAGCGGACATAGGGCTCGAGGAACTCCCAGGCCAGGGCCGCCTCGGGCCGGCTCGGCGCGGCGCCCGAGTGGCTGCACCAGACCAGGCGCGGCTGATAGCTCTCGGGCAGGAAGCGGGCGACGCCGGCGAGCGACGAGCCGTGGACGAGCAGGACGTCCCGGGGGTCGACCGTCGCCTGGATGGCGTCGGCGAGCTCCTCGAGCACCCGATCGTAAAGGACCCTGCCGTCCTCGAGGCCGGGACCGCCCTCGGGCTCGATGCCGTGGAGGAGCTCGGTGAGGTTCTGGGCGGTCTCGAAGAAGCCCGTCTCGTCGGTCTCGAGCACCAGCCAGCGAGCGTCGACGCCGGCGTCGGAGAGCAGGCGGCAGAGCGAGGGGATGAGCTCGGCCGCCGAGGTCCCGTGCTCGCTGTCGCTGAGCATCCAGACCCGGCGCGTCCCCAGCTCGCCCCCGAGCTTCGATCCGAGCTGCATGACGGCCTCGAAGTCCCCGTCGGCGCCCTCGAGCGCCCGGTACAGGTTCAGGCCCAGGCTGTGGGAGATCTTGATCTCTCGAATGCGAGTACCCACGGCGGCTCCTCCTCGTTCTATGGCATGGCTCGATGGCGGCGGGGCGCCGGCCGATCCCGGCCGAGTCCCGAGAGGGTCTCACCCTCGTCATGCCCCACCGTCTGTCCCCCCGGATCCGCACGCCGTCGAGTTGCCCCCGGGGAGGGTTGCGGGTGACTGTTGCAAAATTCCTTCCAGGCCGTGTCGGACCCTCGCGCCGCGCCGGTCCCGGCTCCGGCTCGCAGCTCGTAACCTCCTCGTGACAGGACGCTTACTTTCTGGTCACCGGAATGCCATCGCCGCGCCACCGGCCGCGCGCATCCTCAGGCGTGACGAGGTAGATCATGAGCCCGTTCACCATCCTTCTGGTCGCGACCGCCGTGCTCTCCCTGGCGCTCACCGCTCTCGCCGCGGGCGCCGCCCTCGGTCTGCTGGCGCGGCGCCCGGTGGCGCGGGCGGGTCCGACGCCCCCGATCTCCGTTCTCAAGCCGCTCAAGGGCCCCGGGGCGGACCTGTTCGAGAACCTGGCGGCCTTCGCCCGTCAGGACTACCCGGCCTTCGAGCTCGTGCTCGGAGCCGCCGACCCCCGCGACGAAGCCTTGGAAATCGCGCAACGCCTGAGGACAGAATTTCCCGCGGTCGCCATCCGGGTGGTCTCCGGCGCCCCGAACCTCGGGCTCAACCCCAAGGTCAGCAACCTAGGCCACCTCACCACCGCCGCCCGCCACGAGCTGATCCTGGTCTCGGACGCCGATGTGCGCCCCGGGCCGGGGTACCTGCGGGCGCTGGCGGCCGAGCTCGCCGACCCCCGGGTGGGGATGGTCGCCTCGGTGCTCGCCGGCGTCGGCGAGGCGAGCGCCGGCGCCGCCCTCGAGAACCTCCACCTGGGCACCTTCGTGGCCTCCTCGGTGTGCGCGGCCCACGCCCTCGCCGGCCGCCCCTGCGTGGTCGGCAAGTCGATGTTGATTCGGCGCCCGATCCTCGAGGGGCTGGGGGGCTGGTGGTCGGTGCGCGACGTCCTGGCCGAGGACTACGTGCTCGGCCGGGCCTTCCACCGCGCCGGCCACCGGGTGGCCCTGTCGCCGTACCGCCTGGCGGTGCGCAACGCCCGGCGCCCGGCGCGGGCCTTCCTCTCCCGCCACCTGCGCTGGGGGCAGATGCGGGCGCGGATCGCCCCGGCCGCCTACCTGGGCGAAGTGCTGCTCAACCCGATCCCCTGGGGTCTGCTCGCGGCCGCGGGGCTCTGGCGCGACGGGATGACGGCGAGCGCCCTGGCGTGCGGGCTCGGAGTGACGGCGGCCAAGCTCTCCTCGGACGCCCTCCTCCTCGAGCGCTTGCGCGGCTCCTCCGGGCTCTGGAAGCTCCTCGCCTGGGTGCCGGTCAAGGATCTTCTGGTGGCCGCCCTGTGGCCCACCGCCGCCCTGCGCCGGAGCGTCGGCTGGCGCGGCACCGTCCTGCGGATCGGCCGGGGAAGCGCTCTCCGCCCCGCCGGCGCGCGCCGGGCGAGGCTCCGGCGGAGCTTCGCGGCGCTCCGGCGACTCCGGGAGGCGGCGTGAGGCCGGCTCAGGGAGCCCAGCCGCTCCTCGCGCCGCCCGGCAAGCTCCGGGCGGTCGATCGCTCACTGCTCCTCCTCGTCGGCCGGCTCGAGTCGGCGGGCCTGACCCGCTTGATGAAGACCCTGACCCGGATGGGCGACTTCGAGGGCTGGCTCCTCGCCGGCGTGCTTCTCGCGGCGACCGGCGGCGAGGGCCGCCACGCGGCGCTCCTCCTGGCGACGGCCTCGGCGCTCGCCACGGTCGCCTCCCAGGTGCTCAAGCGCCTCGCCCGGCGCCCGCGGCCGGCGGCCGGCCTGCGGGGGTTCGTACCGCGCGGTCAGGACCCGGACGAGTTCTCCTTCCCCTCGGGACACACCGCCGCGGCCTTCTCCGTCGCGGTGGCGCTGGCGGCCGGGAGCCCGTCGCTGGCGGCGGCCGCCCTGGTCGTCGCCACGGGGATCGCCCTGTCCCGGATCTACCTGGGAGCCCACTACCCGCTCGACGTCGCCGCCGGCGTGCTCCTCGGCGCGGGGGCCGGTTGCGTCGCGCAGCTCCTCGTGGAAGGCTGGCGCCTGCTCCCGGCGGTCCTGCTCCTCGCCGGGAACCGCTGAGCGATCGAGAAGCTCCGCCCTCGTGCCCCGGGAACTCCATGCCCACTCCGGCGGGGCGCCGCCGTTAGTCACCGCCGTCGACATGGGCTACGGCCACCTGCGCGCCGCCCACGCCCTCGCCGGCGAGCTCGGCACCACCGTGACCCGCGCCGACCGGGCGCCGTGGGCGAGCGCCTGGGAGCTCGCCCTGTGGCGGGGATCGCGGACGGTCTACGAGGGGCTCTCCCGGGCCTCCCAGGGGCGGCGCCTCGCCACCCTGCTCCGTCCGCTCCTCGAACGCCTGACCCGGATCGAGCCCCTGGACGCGCGGGACCGGTCGGGGCCCGTGGCCCCCGGGCTCCACGCCCGCCAGCTCGCCCGCCTCACCTGCCTCGGCCTCTCCCGGGCGGTCGTCGAAGCCGCGCGGGAGGCCGGCGTGCCCCTCGTCGCCACCTTCTTCGTCCCGGCTCTGGCGGCCCATGCGCTCGGCTACCGCGAGGCCTACTGCGTGGTGACCGACGCGGACCTCAGCCGGGCCTGGGTGCCGGCCGAGGCGACCGCGACGCCGGTCTCCTACCTGGCGCCCAGCAGTCAGGCGGCCCGCCGCCTCGGGGCCTACGGCGTGCCGGCCGAGCGCATCCTCAAGACCGGCTTCCCGCTCCCCGGAGAGCTCCTCGGCGGCCCGGACCTGGCGGTGCTCCGCCAGACCCTCGCCCGGCGCCTGGTGCGCCTCGACCCGGGGGGCGCCTTCCTCGGGCCGCGGCGGCGGGAGATCGAGCACCACCTGGGCGCCCTCCCCGGACGCACGCCGGGGCCCCTGCGGATCACCTGCGCGGTGGGCGGGGCCGGCGCCCAGGAGGAGCTGGTCCGGCGTCTCCTCGCCGGCCTGCGGCCCGCGCTCGAGGCCGGCGGCGTCCGTCTCTGCCTGATCGCCGGCCTCCGCGGCACGCTCGCCGAGAGGTTCCTGGAGTGGATCCGGGAGACGGGTCTCGAGGGCGGAGCGGTCGACGTGCTCGCCGCCGGTTCGGTCGACGACTACTTCCGCGGCTTCAACCGGCACCTCGCCGGGACCGACCTGCTCTGGACGAAACCCAGCGAGCTGACCTTCTTCGGCGCCCTGGGCCTTCCCCTCCTGCTGGCGCCGCCGGTGGGCGCCCACGAGACCTTCAACCGCCGGTGGGCGATCGAACGGGGCGCCGCGCTGGCCCAGCCCTGGCCCGAGACGGCGGCGCCGTGGCTGCGCTCGCAGCGCGACCGCGGCACCCTCGCGGCGGCCGCCTGGGCGGGGTTCCGGCGCCTGCCCAACCGCGGGCTCTACCGGATCGTCGAGCGGGTCACCGGGGGTCCTCGCCCGCCTCGCGCGCGGCGCGTCCCAGCTCCTTCCAGCCCCGGGGCGTCTCGCCCTTGATCGACGGCCACTCGACCCGCCGCCGGGCCAGGGCCTTCGCCAGGCGCTCCCAGGCCCGGCGGTTGCGCACCGGCGTCCCGGCCTGGGTGGTCCAGCCCTTCTTCCGCCATCCCTCGAGCCAGCGGGTGGCGCCGTTGCGCAGGTAGTCCGAGGCCGTGTGGAGCGCCACCGAGGCCCCGTCGGGCAAGGACTCCAGGACCTCCGCCGCCGCCACCAGGTCGAGCTCGTTGGCGCTCACCCCCGCGACCGAGCCGGTGAGCAGGCGCTCGTCGCCGGCGCCGCGGACGATCGCGGCCCAGCCGCCCCCGTCGCCGCCCCCCGAGACGCGCAGCAGCACCTGGAGGTCCGCCGCCGGCGAGGTCGGCCGCTTTCCGGAGCGCGTGCGGATCGCGGCCGTCGCCAGCTCGTCGGCCCGCTCGTTGTGCCGGTGGCCGGCGTGACCCTTGACCCAGTGCCAGCTCACCGGCCGCTCGGCGACCACCTCGGCGAGGCGCCGCCAGAGGTCCTCGTTCTGGAGCGTGCCGGTGCGCCGGCGCCAGCCGCGGGCGACCCAGCGCGGCAGCCACTCGGTGATCCCCTTCTTCAGGTAGATGGAGTCGGTGTGGAGGGCGACCCCGGCCTCCGGCGGGAGCTCCTCGAGGGCCCGGATGGCGGCGGTCAGCTCCATCCGGTTGTTGGTTGTCCGGGGCTCGCCGCCCGAGAGCTCCCGGGTGTCGCCGGAGCGCCGGTCGATGAGGACCGCGCCCCAGCCGCCGGGGCCGGGGTTGGGGTCCGCGCCGCCGTCGGTGTACACGTCGTAGCTCGGCTCGGTCATGGGTCGGGGTCTCTCGGCCGGGAACGCGGTATTGTACCCGGGCGCGGCGAGGTGCACCCGTCGGAGTCGGTCGAGCCTGGTTGACCCCGCCGGCCATGCTACTGTAGCATTTACCGGAACGACTCCCGTTTCCCTCCCACGACGCGGCGGGCCGATCGAGACCGCACCATGACGTCGAGAGACCCTCAGAAGGTCGAGCTCCTCGGGCGCAGGCTGAGGAAGCTCCGCAAAGAGCGCAAGCTGAGCTCCATCGAGCTCGCCGCCCGCGCCGGGATCGACGTCCAGGACCTCGCCCGGATCGAGCGCGGCGATGCCCGGGTCGGCCTCGAGGCCCTCCTCGCCCTGCTCTCGGCCTTCGACGTCGAGCAAGTCGACCTCGAGCGCCTGATCGAAGACGAGCGCTCGGCGCGCGACGACGGCGAACGCTTCCGCCGCGACCTCTCCGGTTGAGCCGCACGCGAGCCGTGGCGCACGATCCGATCCTTCGCATCGACGCGGTGATGACGCCGCTCCCCTACTCGGTGGCGATCGACGCCCGGATCTCCGAGGCGCGGGAGATGATGGTGGAGCACGACATCCGCCACTTGCCGGTGACCGACGACGGCGACCTGGTCGGGGTGATCACCGAGCGCGACATCGCCCTGGTGCTCGATCCGGCGCTCGACGTGCCCTTCCACGAGGAGCTCCGGGTGGGGACGGTCTGCGTCCGGGACGCTTACGTGGTCGGTCCCGACGCGCCGCTCGCCACGGTCCTCTCCGAGATGGCACGCCGCCGGATCGGATCGGCCCTGGTCGCGCTCCACGGCCGGCTCCTGGGCATCTTCACGGTCACCGACGCCTGCCGGCGGTTCGCCGAGCACCTCGCGGGACCGTCGTCGGGGTAGGAGAAGGATCGAGCGTCGCGGGGGCGATCCGAAAGACTCCGAGCGCCCGCGTCACCTCCGGGCAGATGCCCGCCGTCCAGCCAGCCGCGGCGCCGCCGCTTGCCCGGGAGCCGTCGCGGGCGGATCCTCCGCCTCGACGGCTCCCCGACATGGACCCATCCGACGAGCTGAGTCTCCTCGTCACCCGAGATCTCCAGGTGCTCGAGGGCTGGGAGCGCTACGAGGTCGTGACCTTCCTGGGCGCCGGGGGCATGGGCTCGGTGTACAAGGCCTTCGACCCCTCCCTGCGGCGCTTCGTGGCCCTCAAGGTGCTCCAGCGCGCCGACCGGGACGTGGAGCGCCGCGCCCTCCAGGAGGCGCGGGCCCAGGCGCGCGTCGACCATCCGAACGTCTGCCAGGTCTTCGAGGCCGGCGAGGTCTCCGGCCGCCCCTACATCGCCATGCAGTACGTCGACGGCGAGCCGCTCGACGAGGCGGCCGCCGGCCTGCCCCGGAACCGGATGGTCCAGCTCGTCCAGGAGGTCGCCGAGGCGGTCCACGCCGCCCACCGCACGGGCCTGATCCACCGCGACCTCAAGCCGGGCAACGTGCTCGTCGCCCGCCGCGGGTCGGGCGGGCTCCACCCCTTCGTCGTGGACTTCGGCCTGGCCGCCGACCTCGAGGAGGAGGACGACGACCCGAGCCGGGACCTGGTCACCGGGACGCCCGCCTACCTCGCCCCGGAGCAGGTCCGCGGCGGACCCGTCGACCGCCGCACCGACGTCTACAGCCTGGGCGTCGTGCTCTACGAGCTGCTGGCCGGGCGTACGCCGTTCGCGGCAGCGGGGCTGCCCGAGACCCTGCGGCGCATCGTCCACGAGGAGCCGGCGCCGCCCCGCGGCCTCGACCCGGCGATCCCGAGGGACCTCGAGACGATCGCCCTCAAGTGCCTGGCGAAGGACCCGGCGCGGCGCTACGACTCGGCGGGCGCCCTGGCCGAGGACCTGCGCCGCTTCCTCGACGGTGAGCCGATCCTCGCCCGCACCCCGCGTCTCGGCGATCGCCTCGCCAAGCGGCTGCGCAAGAACCTGGCCCTGGCGTCGGTGGCGGCCGGAGCCGTCCTGGCCCTCTCGCTGCTCGGCGCGGCGAGCCTGCGCTCCCGCTGGCAGGCCGCCGAGCGAGCCGAGCTCGCCCAGCGCTTCGGCCAGGAGGTCCAGGAGGTGGAGGGGACCCTGCGCTACGCCGTCCTCCTGCCGCTCCACGACACGAGGGCCCACACGCAGGCCCTGCGCTTTCGGATGGCGACGATCGAGGAGGAGATGGGCCGCCTGGGCGAGCTCGCCCGGGGACCCGGCCACTACGCCCTGGGCCAGGGGCACCTGGCGCTTCACGAGTACGAGGAGGCCCGCCGCCACCTGGAGCGCGCCTGGAAGGCCGGCTACCGGCGGCCGGAGGTCGCGGTCGCCCTGGGCCGGACCCTGGGGTATCTCTACACGCGGAGCGTCACCGAGTCCCAGGTCGCGAGCGGCGGGCCCGAGCGCGACGCCTTCCTGCGCGAGGAGGAGCGGGCGTATCGCGAGCCGGCGGTCTCCTACCTGCGCGAGGGCGCGCGGGAGGGCGGGCCGGGAGCGGACTACGTCGCCGGCCTGCTCGCGCTCTACGAGAGGCGCTACCCGGCGGCCCTGGCGAGCGCGCGCCGGGCTGCGGCCGCCGACCCGACCCTCTACGAAGCGCGCCAGCTCGAGGCGAACGTCTACCTGATCCAGGGCGACGACGCCCTCGAGGCCGGGCGCTACGCCGCCGCCCTCGCCTTCTACGACCGCGCGGACGCGGTCTACGCCGAGCTCCTCGAGACGGTGCGCAGCGACGCCGGCCTCTACGCCGGCCGCTGCGGCGTCGGCCTGCAGAGCGTGGAGGTCGACATGCGGGTAGGCCGGCCGCCGGAGGCGGACGTGGCGCGCGCCCTCACCGCCTGCGGCCGGGCGCTCGAGGCCGACCCCGACCTCGCCGAGGCCTACGGCAAGGAGGCCCGGATCTACTGGCGGTCGGCCGAGCGGCGCGAGCTCCGGGGCGAGGATCCGCGCCCCGACCTGGCGCGCGCCGTCGCGAGTGCCCGGGCGGCCATCGAGCGGGACCCCCGGGACGTCAACGCCTACGGCCACCTGTCGATCGCCCACCGCCTGCTCGCCGCGTGGCAGATGAGCCGGGGCCTCGATCCCTCGGCCGCCCTCGCCGCGGCGATCGAGGCCGCCGGCCGGGCAATCACCCTGGCGCCCGATCGGGGCTGGGCCCGCAACCGCCTGGCCAACGCCCACTTGATGCGGGCCGATCTCCTGCTGGAGCGGGGCGAGGACCCCCGGCCCGAGCTCGACCGGGCGGCCGCGAGCTACCGGCGCGCCCTCGCCCTCGACCCCCACCTGACGCTTGCCTTCACCAACCTGGGAACGCTCTGGAAGACCCGGGCGGAGTACGAGATCAGCCTGGGCCTCGACCCTTCCGAGTCGGTCTCGCGAGCGGTCCGCGCTCTCCAACGGGCGCTGGCGATCAACCCCAACGCCGCCTCGTCCTGGAACAACCTGGGCAACGCCTACCTGACCCTCGGCGACGACCGGCTCGCGCGCGGCGAGGACCCCCGCTCGGCCCTGGAGCAGGCCGGCCGCGCCTATCGCCGGGCCCTCGAGGTCAACCCCGAGTACGGCTACGCCTTCTACAACCTCGCCTTCACCGAGCGCAGCCTGGGCGAGTACGAGCTCGCCGCCGGGCGGGACCCCTCCGAAGCCCTGGCGAGCGCCACCCGGGACCTGGAGCGCGCGGCCCGGCTCAACCCGGCGGACGCGGACGGCTTCGTCGAGCTCGCCCGGATCGAGCTCCTCCGCGCGCGCTGGGCGCGCCGGGCCGGTGGCGCCGGCGGCGCCGGGGCGGCGGTCGCACGCGGGCTCGCGGCCGGCGACCGCGCCCTGCGGCTCAACCCGCGCTCGGCCGAGGCCCTGGCCGTCCGTGGGGCGCTGGGGCTGGTGGCGGCCCGCCTCGCCGCCGCCGGCCCGGAGCGGCGCACCCGGGCGGCGCGCGCCGCCGCCGACCTCGACCGGGCGCTGGCGCTCAACCCGTCGCTCGCCTCGACCTACCGCGGCCCCGCCGCCGAGGCCCGGGCGCTCGCCGGCGGCTGAGGACGCGCCCTGAGATCCGCGCCCGCCCTTGCGGAGCTGCACCGGGGCGTTACAATGCCGCGTCACCGGCTCCCCCCCTCCGCGGTCCGGGCCGGTTCCCTCCAGGTCCACACAGGCCCAGCGATGATCGCCCGAGACCCCGCTCTGCCGTCCGCCGCTCTCGGCAGGACCCTCCTCGCCACCTTCCTCGGCCTGCTGCTCCTCGGCTGCCTCGACTCCGGGCCGGACCCGGAAGCCGGCGCCCGCTCCGGGCCGACCTCCCGGAGGGCCGGGACGGCGGCCGGCGCCGGGCCGCGCCCGGTGGCCGAGCGCCCGGAAGCTCGGCCCCGAGGAGACGGCGACCATCCGCCTCTTCCGGGAGGCCTCGCCCTCGGTGGTCTACATCACGACCTCGGAGGTCCGGCGCGACCTCTTCACCCTCGACCTGACCGAGATCCCACGCGGCACCGGCTCGGGCTTCGTCTGGGACCGCGACGGCCACGTGGTGACCAACTTCCACGTCATCCAGGGTGCGAGCCGCGCCCAGGTGACCCTCGCCGACCAGTCGACCTGGGACGCTTCGCTGGTGGGCGCGGCGGCGGGCAAGGACCTGGCGGTGCTCGAGATCGAGGCCCCCGCGAAGAGCCTCGACCCGATTCCCATCGGCAGCTCGAAGGACCTCGCCGTGGGCCAGAAGGTGTTCGCCATCGGCAACCCCTTCGGTTTCGACCAGAGCCTGACCACCGGCATCATCAGCGCCCTGGGCCGGGAGATCGACTCCCAGTCCCAGGAGCCCATCCGGGACGTCATCCAGACCGATGCCGCGATCAACCCGGGCAACTCCGGCGGTCCGCTCCTGGACAGCGCCGGCCGCCTGATCGGGGTCAACACCGCCATCTACAGCCCCTCGGGTTCCTACGCCGGCATCGGGTTCGCCATCCCGGTCGACACGGTCAACTGGGTGGTGCCCGAGCTCATCGTGCACGGGCACGTGGTGCGCCCCTCCCTCGGCATCGACTGGGTGCCGGAGCGCTACGTGCGCGACCTGGGCCTCCACGGGGCCCTGGTCCTGCGGGTCGAGCCGGGCAGCGGCGCAGCCCGGGCCGGTCTGCGCGCCACCCGCCGCGACCTCCGCGGCCAGCTGCAGCTCGGCGACCTGGTGGTCGCGATCGACGGCGACGAGGTGGATTCCCCCGGCGACGTCACGCTGATCCTCGAGCGCCACGAGGCGGGCGACACGGTCCCCGTCACCGTCCAGCGCGGCGGCCGGCGGATCGACCTCCAGGTCCAGCTCGGTTCCAGCTCATGAGGGGAGAGAGCGAAGACGGCGCGCTGCTGCCCGTGGTCCTGTCCGGGGGCCACGGCACCCGCCTGTGGCCCCTCTCGCGCGCCGCGGTGCCCAAGCAGCTCTGCGACCTCTTCGACGAATCGCTCCTCGCCCGCACCCTGCGCCGGCTCCTGCCCCTGGGCACCCCGGGGCTGGTCGGCTCGGCCGACACCGAGAGCCTCACCCGGCGGGTGCTCCGCGAGGTGGGAGTCGAGGCCAGGCCGGCCCTCTACGAGCCGGTGGCGCGCAACACCGCCCCGGCGGTGGCCCTGCTCTGCCGCCGGCTGCTCGAGGAGGGCGGCGGCGAGCGGATCGTGGGCCTCTTCCCCGCCGATCAGCTGGTCGCCGACCAGGAGACCTTCCTGCGCGCCGTGCGCCTGGCCGGCCGCTGCGCCCGCCGGGGCCGGGTCGCGACCCTCGGCGTGCGCCCCACGCGGCCGGAGACCGGGTTCGGCTACATCGAGGTGGGCGAGGAGGTCGTCGCCGCCGAGGAGCCTCCGGCGGGCGAGGCCCGCCCGGGCGCCGAGCGCCTGGAGGCCCGGCGCGTCCTCTCCTTCCGGGAGAAGCCGGACGCCGAGACCGCCGGGCGCTACGTCGATGCCGGGCGGTTCGTCTGGAACGCCGGCATGTTCGTGTTCCGGGTCTCGGTCATGGCCGCGTGCTTCGAGCGCCTGATGCCCGCCCTCTGGTCCGCCATGGGGCGGCTCGCGCCGGACCTCTCGAACCTCGCCGAGGTCTACGCCGAGATCGAGCCCGAGAGCCTGGACTACGGGATCATGGAGCACCTGGAGGACCAGGTCTCGATCCCCTGCTCGATCGGCTGGAGCGACGTCGGCTCCTGGGACGAGGTGGCGCGGCTCGCGCCGGCCGGGGCGACGGCGCCGGTCTACGCCCTCGACGCCGAGCGTAGCTTCGTCTTCCCCCATCGCGACCGCCTCTACGCCCTGATCGGGGTCGACGACCTGCTGGTGGTCGACACCGCCGACGCCCTCCTGGTCGCGCGCCGCGGCGAGTCCCAGCGGGTCAAGGAGCTGGTGGCCGAGCTGCGCCGGGACGGCCGGCCGGAGGCGACCGACCACGTCTTCGAGGTCCGGCCCTGGGGGCGCTTCGAGGTCCTCCGCGACAGCGAGAGCTTCAAGTCGAAGGTGATCGAGGTCGACCCGGGCCAGCGCCTCTCGTATCAGTCCCACCGGCACCGCTCCGAGCACTGGGTCGTCGTTCGGGGGCGGCCCGAGGTGGTGCTCGACGGCCGCGTCCTCCCCCTCGGCCCCGGCGACCACGTCTACATCCCGCGAGGCGCACGCCACCGCATCGGCAACCCGACCGACGAGCCGGTCGTCTTCGTCGAGCTCCAGCTCGGGACCTACTTCGGCGAAGACGACATCGAGCGCTACGAAGACGACTACGAGCGAACCTGAATCCGATGCCAGAACGACCCGAACCCGACAAACCGCAAGACGCGATCTTCGCGCCCACCTACCGGCTGCTCCTCTACTGCGTCCTGGTGGGCGTCCTGGGAGGTCTCTCCGCCGTCGTCTTCAACGAGGCCGTGGCCTTCGTCCAGCACTACCTCCTGGGAGGCATCGGGAGGTTCACCCCGCCGGAGCCCGGCGTGCTCCACCAGCTGATCCGGCTGCCCCACGGGGCGGCCCGCTGGTGGCTGCCGGTCTCGACCACCCTGGGCGGCCTGCTCTCCGGCTTCATCGTCTTCCGCTGGGCGCCGGAGGCCGAGGGGCACGGCACCGACGCCGCCCTGGCCGCCTACCACACCCAGGGCGGCCGGGTCCGGGGCCGCATCCCCCTGGTCAAGGGCATCGCCTCGGCCCTGACCATCGGCTCGGGCGGCGTGGCCGGCCGCGAGGGGCCGACGGCCCAGATCTCGGTCGGGCTGGGGTCGATCGTCGCCCGGCTCGTCCGCATGCGCGGCCAGGAGCGGCGGATCCTGCTCCTCGCCTCCATGTCGGCCGGCCTGGCCGCCATCTTCAAGGCGCCCCTGGGGATGGCGATCTTCGGCGTCGAGATCCTCTACTCGGGGATGGTCTTCGAGTCCGAGGCCCTGGTCTACACGGTGGTCGCGGCGGTCACCGCCTACGCCGTCCGGGGTTTCTTCGTCGGCGGCTGGCAGCCGATCTTCACCATTCCCCAGGGCCTGGTCTTCAAGCCGTTCGAGCTCCGCCGGCTTCACCCTCCTGGGCGTGCTCGCGGGCGTGCTGGGCGCGCTCCTGCCCACGATCTTCTACGGCGTCCGGGACCTCTTCCGGCGCTTGCCCGGCCCGCCCCACGTCAAGCCGGCGATCGGCGGCCTGCTGGTGGGCCTGATCGGCGTCTACGTGCCGAGCGTCCTCGGCACCGGCTACGGCTGGGTGGAGCTCACGCTGGCGGGCAGCCTGTCGCTCGGCACCCTGGTCCTCCTCCTCCTGCTCAAGGGGCCGGCCATGGCCCTGACCATCGGCTCGGGCGGCTCCGGCGGCGTCTTCGCGCCCACCATCACCATCGGTGCGGTGCTCGGCGCCGCCGTCGGCGGCGGCCTGGCCCTCGCCTTTCCCGCCGCCCACCTCTCGTCGCCGGCGTTCATCGTGGTGGGCATGGCGGCGGTCTTCGCGGGAGCCGCCCGGACCCCCATCTCGACCCTCATCATGGTGGCGGAGATGACCGGTGGTTACGGGCTGATCGTGCCTGCCATGCTCGCCAATACGGTCGCCTTCGTGGTCCAGCGCTCGCTCACCGCCGGCCGTCGCTACCCCACTCTCTACGAGCACCAGGTGCCGTCGCGCGAGGACTCGGCGGCCCACCGCGGGGTCTTCGTGCGCCGCGCCCTCCAGATGCTCGACAGGGAGAGCTTCGAGCCCTCGGAGCTGACCCTGCCGCGCCTGGTGAGCCTGCTCCGCTTCGGCGAGCCGATCCCGGTCACCGCCGGCGAGGGGATGCTGGTGGCGATCGAGGTCGAGCCCGGCTCGCTCCTCGCCGGCTCGGCGGTGGCCGACTCGGTGGGCAAGGTCGAGGGCGCCACCGCGGTGGCCATCCTGCGCGCCGACCAGATGGTGATCCCCCGGGGTCCCAGCCGCATCGAGGCCGGCGACCAGCTCGTGCTGATCACCCACCCCGAGGCGTTCGCGACGCTCTCCGCCGCGGCCCGGACGGTGGCTGAGGCCGCCGGGTCAGTGGACTGACGCGGCGGCGACGATCCGGAGGTCGAT
This sequence comes from uncultured Acidobacteriota bacterium, assembly GCA_963741925.1. Lineage (GTDB taxonomy): Bacteria > Acidobacteriota > Thermoanaerobaculia > Multivoradales > DATKCC01 > CAVUBL01. Next base: position 2,568,459 of record CAVUJU010000005.1, on the reverse strand, counting down.
CTCGCCCGCCTTGACGCCGACCGTCACCCGGCCGCCGGCCGCGAGGCGGCCGAAGAGGATCTCGTCGGTCAGCGGGCGCCTGATCCCGACGTCGATCACCCGCGCCAGCGGGCGCGCGCCGTACGCCGGGTCGTGCCCCGTCTCGGCCAGGAGCTCGCGCGCCCGGGCGGTGAGCTCGAGCTTGACCTTGCGCTCGGCGAGCCGCTCGCCGAGCTCGCCCACGAACTTGTCGACGATCCGCAGCATGGTCTCGGGCGCCAGGGGCTGGAACGGGATCCGGGCGTCGAGGCGGTTGCGGAACTCCGGGGAGAAGAGGCGATCGAAGGCCTCCTTGTCGGCGCCGCCGCCGGAGCTCGCCGCGGCGCCCTCGCCGAAGCCCGGGCGGCGCCCGGCGAGCTCGCGGGCGCCGACGTTCGAGGTCATGAGGAGGATCGTCTGCCGGAAGTCGGTGAGCTTGCCGTTGGTGTCGGTCAGGCTGCCGTGGTCCATCACCTGGAGCAGGAGATTGAAGACGTCGGGGTGGGCCTTCTCGATCTCGTCCAGGAGCACCACGGCGTAGGGGTTCTTGGCGACCGCCTCGGTGAGCAGGCCGCCGCGGTCGTAGCCGACGTAGCCGGGCGGAGCGCCCACCAGTCGCGACACGCTGTGGCGTTCCATGTACTCGCTCATGTCGAAGCGCAGGAGGGCCACGCCCAGGGTGGCGGCGAGCTGGCGGGCGACCTCGGTCTTGCCGACGCCGGTGGGCCCGGTCAGGAGGAAGCTCCCCACCGGCCGGTCCGGGTGCCCCAGTCCGGCCCGCGAGACCTTGATCGCCGAGACCAGGGTCCCGACCGCGGGGTCCTGGCCGAAGACCCGCTCCCGGATCTCCGCCTCGAGGCGCGCCAGGCGCTCCCGGTCGTCGCCGCGCACCTGGCGCGGCGGGATCTGGGCCATGGCGGCCAGCACCGCCTCGACCCGGCGCACGCCGACCCGCTTCCTGCCGCCGAGGCTCGCCGAAGCCCCGGCCTCGTCGAGCAGGTCGATCGCCTTGTCCGGGAGCGCCCGGTCGCGGAGGAAGCGAGCCGAGAGCTCGGCCGCCGCGCGCACCGCCGCCCGGGTGTAGGAGACGCCGTGGTGGGCCTCGTACTGTCCCTTCAGTCCGCGGAGGATCTGCACCGTCTCCTCGATGCCGGGCTCGGTCACCTCGACCTTCTGGAAGCGGCGCGAGAGGGCGCGGTCGCGCTCGAAGCTCTGCCGGTACTCCTCCCAGGTGGTCGCCCCGATGCAGCGCAGGGCCCCCGAGCGCAGGGCCGGCTTGAGGAGGTTCGAGGCGTCCATGGTGCCGCTGCCGGCCGCGCCCGCGCCCACCAGGGTGTGGATCTCGTCGATGAACAGGATCGCCCGGCCCTCCTTGGTGACCGCCCGCAGGACGGCCTTCAGGCGGTTCTCGAAGTCGCCGCGGTAGCGCGTGCCGGCGACCACCGAGCCCAGGTCGAGGCTGTAGATCGAGGCGCCCTGGAGGGCCGCCGGCACGTCGCCGGCGGCGATCCGGCGGGCGAGGCCCTCGACCAGCGCCGTCTTGCCGACCCCCGAGTCGCCCACGAAGATCGGGTTGTTCTTCTTGCGTCGGGCCAGGATGTGGAGGGTGCGGTCGATCTCGCGCCCGCGGCCGACCAGCGGGTCGAGGGCGCCCTGGCGGGCGAGCTCGGTCAGGTCCTGGGTGAAGGCGGCGAGGGGATCGCGGCCGGCCTCGGCGTCGTCCCCGTCGTCCTCTTCCTCGTCCTCGTCGCCCACGAGATCCGGCTCGTCGTCGAGGTCGGGCTCCCAGCCGTCGTCGCCCGGGTCGAGCTCGGTGACGCCGTGGGCCATGTAGCTCACCAGGTCGAGCCGGGTCACCCCCTCCTCCTCCAGGAAGTAGACGGCGAACGACTCGGGCTCGGCGTACATCGAGACGACCACGTCCGGGCCGGCGACCTCGTCCTTCCCGGCGCCCTGGCGCTGGGCGACCGCTCGGGCCAGCACCCGCTGGAAGGCGAGGGTGGTCGAAGGCTCGCCGCGCTCGCTCTCGGGCAGGCGGTCGAGCTCCTCGTCCAAGAAGCGCTCGAGTCGCCGCCGGAGGCTGTCGACGTCGGCGCCGGCGCGGCGCAGGATGCGGCGGGTGAGGACGTCCTCGATGAGGGAGAAGAGGAGGTGCTCGAGGCCCGCGTACTCGTGGCCGCGATGGGCGGCCTCCATGAGGGCCGCCGAGAGCGAGAGCTGGAGCTCGGGGGAGAGCCTCATGCCGGGTCCACCGTGCAGCGCAGGGGCATCCCCTGCTGCCGGGCCTCCGCCGTCACCTGGGCCACCTTGGTCTCGGCGACCTCGTAGGTGAAGACGCCGGCCACGCCCATGCCGCGGCGGTGGACCTCGAGCATGATGTGGGTGGCCTCCACCTGCGACTTGCGGAAGTAGCGCACCAGGACGTCGACCACGAAGTCCATGGTCGTGAAGTCGTCGTTGTGGACCAGAACCTTGTAGAGGCGGGGACGGCTGACCTTCCTGCGCTCTTGGAGAGCGAGACCGTCGCGCTGGGCGGGCTCGTCGGCGGAGCCCGCGCCCAGGAGGGGCCGGGGCGGCGGGGCCGGCAACCTGCGGTCGGACCCGGAGAACGACATCGTGGCTCCACTCTAATGAAGAGCTCGCCGAGACTGCAAGCCTCGCCGGGACCGAGGGTGTACGACACAGAAGTGACGGAGTGATTAGAGGGCCGTGTACGGGGGAGTTGTGGGCCGTCTTTCTGTCGGCTACTATCACCGACAGACAAGGAGGTGTCCATGACCCCGGCAGAGGAGATTCCTGAGCAGGTCCGTGTCCTGGCGCAAGCGCTGAGCCGTCCGCGGCCGATGCGTCGAGGCTCTCTCGGCGCGCGGTTGATCAAGTGTGGCAAGGAGCGGTGCGCGTGTGCGCGGGACGAAGAGGCCCGTCACGGGCCGTACTTCAGCCTCACCCGCAACCAGGACGGCCGCACGCAGTCGCGGCGTCTGACGGCACAGCAGGCCGAAAGAGCGCGCGAGCAGATCGCAGCGGGGCGGGCGTTTCGCGAGCAGGTGGAGGCGTTGTGGCAGGCCTGCGAGGCGTGGGCCGACGCCGAGCTGGAGGACGAAACGGCCCGGGGGGCCGAAAAAGGGGCTCCAGACGATCCTCGCCGCCGAGGCCGCGGCCGAGATCGAGGAGCTGATCGGGCCGGAGGCGTCGGCAGGGCTGGACTTCGAGGCTCTGGAGACGGCGCTGCGCCGGCAGGTCCTGGAGCTGGCCGCGCGCGCCGTCGAGCGCTGGCTCAACGCCGACACCTCCGACGGCGCGGAGCCTACGCTCGCGTGCTCGTGTGGCGCGCTTGCCCGCTATGCCGGCCGGCGGCCGAAGTGGCTCCAGTGCGTGCTCGGCACGCTGCGCTTCGAGCGGGCGTACTACCACTGCACGAGGTGCCAGACAGGCTTCTGCCCCCGAGATCGGGAGCTGGGGCTGGACTCCGGCTCGCTGTCGCCGGCGGTGCGTCGCATGGTGGGCGCGGTGGGGGCCTTGGTGAGCTTCCAGGAGGGCAGCCAGTTGCTCGAAGAGCTCGCCGGGGTGGCCCTCGACCCGAAGCAGGTCGAGCGCACCGCCGAGCGACTCGGCCGCGAGATCGCCCAGGACGAGCAACGGGTCGTGATCCCCGAGCTGCCCCCCGCCCCCACCCTGTACCTGGGCCTCGACGGCACCGGCATCCCGATGCGAGCCTGCGAGCTGGAGAACCGAGCCGGCAAGCAGCCGGACGGCTCCGCCAAGACCCGGGAAGTCAAGCTGGTGACGCTCTGGACCGCGCAGCTCCGCGACGAGAAAGGCTTGCCCCTGCGAGACCCCGGCTCGGTGAGCTACTCGGCAGCCCTCGAGAGCGCCGCCTCGCGCGACACCGACAAGCAGCTCTCCCCCTTCGCCCAGCGGGTCGAGCGCGAGGCAAGCCGGCGGGGGTTCGATCGCGCTCGCCGCCGCGTCGTCCTGGGCGACGGCGCTCCTTGGATCTGGAACCTCGCCGACGAGGTCCTCCCCGGGGCTCTCCAGATCGTCGACCTCTACCACGCCAAGGGACATCTGTGGGATGTGGCCAAGGCCATCTACGGCGCCGGCACCGACCTCGCCGAGCAGTGGGCCAAGACCCGGCGCGACGAGCTCGACGAGGGCAAGATCGACGCCATCCTCGCCGCCCTACGCCTCCACGCGACCACCCACGACGAGGCTCGCAAGTGCCTCGACTACGTCCAGCGCAACCGGACCCGGATGCGCTATCCCGAGTTCCGCGCCCAAGGCCTCTGCGTCGCTTCGGGCATCGTCGAGGCCGGCTGCAAAGTCGCGATCGGCACTCGCCTCAAGCGCGCCGGCATGCACTGGACCGTCGCCGGAGCCGACGCCATTATCGCCCTGCGCTGCTCCAGGCTCAGCGGACGCTTCGATGGCTTCTGGTACCGCCGCTCTCAGCTCTCATCCGCCCCAGCCCCTGCCCGATGACCTCACCTCACAAATCTGTCGTGCACCCCGGGACCGATCGAGGTTCGTGCCCGAGGTTCGTGCCAGGGGTCGCGGCGGCACCGGACCGGCCCGGGCCTTCCTCCTCGCAGGAAGCGCTCGCATCCCCTCCGCCTGCGGGGTGGTAAAGTGCCTTGCGCCGGGCGCTCGGCCTTGTCCGAGGCCCGGCGTCTCGTTGCGGGAGAACGCGAAGGAAGATGACGGTCAAGCAAGAGCCACCGGAGGTCGCGCCCGCGGTCACCGAATGGACGGTGGAGAGCGCCGCGGAGCTCTACAACGTCGCCGGCTGGGGCAACGACTACTTCTCGATCAGCTCCCGCGGCCACCTCACGGTCCATCCGAAGGGGCCGGGCACCGCGTCGATCGACCTCAAGGAGCTGGTCGACGAGGTCCGGCGGAGAGGGATCGCACCGCCTCTGCTCCTGCGCTTCTCCGAGATCATCGAGGCGCGGGTCGTGGAGCTCAACGAAGCCTTCCAGGGCGCCATCCAGGAGTACGGCTACCGCGGCGAGTACCGCGGCGTCTACCCGATCAAGGTCAACCAGGACCGCTACCTGGTCGAGCGCCTGGTCCAGTATGGCCGGCCCTACCACTTCGGCCTCGAAGCGGGCTCGAAGCCGGAGCTGCTGGCGGTCATGGCCTTCGTGGAGGACCCCGAGGCGCTCATCGTGTGCAACGGCTACAAGGACGAGGAGTACGTGGAGACGGCGCTGCTCGCCTCCCGCCTCGGGCGCCGGGTGGCCCTGGTGGTCGAGAAGTTCTCCGAGCTGCCGCTGATCGCCGAGGTCAGCCGGCGGATCGGCGTCGAGCCCATGATCGGGGTACGCTCGCGCCTCGCGACCCGAGGCGCCGGCCACTGGGAGGGCTCGGGCGGGGACCGCTCGAAGTTCGGCCTCTCCGCCACCGACATGGTGCGCGCGGTCGAGCTCCTGCGCGCCGAGGGCCTGCTCGAGCGCTTCCAGCTCCTCCACTTCCACCTGGGTAGCCAGATCTCCTCGATCCGCTCGCTCAAGGAGGGCATCCGCGAGGCCGCCTGGACCTACGTGAACCTCGCGCGAATGGGGGCGGGCCTCGCCTACCTCGACGTCGGCGGCGGCCTGGGAGTCGACTACCAGGGCACCCAGAGCGACCAGATCTCGTCGATGAACTACACCCTCCAGGAGTACGTCAACGACGTGGTCTACGGCGTCCAGGAGATCTGCGACCAGCGAGAGGTCCCCCACCCGACCCTGGTGAGCGAATCGGGCCGCGCCGCGGTCGCCCACCACGCGGCCCTGGTGGTCGAGGTCCTGGGGGCGGTCGAGTTCTCGGTCGGCGAGATCCCCGAGCACCTCCCCGAGGACGCGAGCCCGGCCCTGGTGAACCTCTTCGACGCCTACCGCGAGGTGGGAGCGGAGAACCTGACCGAAGCCTTCCACGACGCCGTCGCGGCGCGCGACGACAGCCGGACCCTGTTCAAGCTCGGGCACCTGTCGCTCGAGGACCGGGGGCTGGCCGAGGAGCTCTTCTGGGCCGTCTGCCGAAGGATCCGCGGCCTGGTGGAGTCCAGCGAGGAGCCGCCCGAGGAGCTCGAGGGCCTGGTCACGTTGCTCGCCGACACCTACTTCTGCAACTTCTCGGTGTTCCAGTCGCTGCCCGACTTCTGGGCCATCGACCAGCTCTTCCCCCTGCTGCCCATCCACCGCCTCGACGAGGAGCCCACCCGCCGCGGCATCCTCGCCGACATCACCTGCGACTCCGACGGCAAGATCGACCGCTTCATCGACCGCTACGAGGGCAAGGGCGTGCTGGAGCTCCATCGGCTCACCGGCGAGCCCTACTATCTCGGCGCCTTTCTGGTGGGGGCCTACCAGGAGATCCTGGGCGACCTGCACAACCTCTTCGGCGACACCAACACGGTGACCGTCTCCCTCGACCCCGACGCCGCCCCGGGCGGCTACCGGATCGACGAGGTGCTGGCCGGGGACTCGGTCACCGACGTGCTGCGCTACGTCGACTTCAGCCGCCGCGACCTGCTCGCCCGGGTGCGCCGCGCCAGCGAGGAGGCGCTCCGCGCGCGGCGCATGACCCTCGAGGAGTCCCGGCATCTGCTGGAGATGTACGAGAAAGGGTTGGCGGGGTATACCTATCTGGAGAGAGACTGAAGAGGCTTCGTCTGACGGTGCGAGAACGAAAGCTGGAGATTGCCTCCATCGAACGACGCCCCGCGCCCACGTCCAGCGTCTCAGGCAGGGACCAGCTCTCGGCGGCCGATGTCTGAGCCCATCCGAGAGGCCGGAGGCGTCCGCGAGGTGGGCGAGGCGGTGCGCCGGGCCGGCGCCTTCTGCCTCGACCTCGAGTTCGTCTCGGAGAGCCGGTACGTGCCCGAGCTCTGCCTGGTACAGGTCTCCTGGGGCGACCCGGAGGCGCCGGAGCTGGCGGCGATCGACCCCCTGGCCGCCGATCCGCGGCCGGTGCTCGAGGCGGTCGCCGACCCCGCCGTCGAGACGGTCTTCCACGCCGCCCAGGCGGACCTCGCCCTCCTCGCTCAGCGCTTCGCCCTCGCGGGGCGCAACGTCTACGACACGCAGATCGCCGCCGCCTTCCTCGGCCTGGGCGACCAGATCGGCTACGCCGGCCTCATCGCCTCCCTGCTGGGCGTAGAGCTCGACAAGGGCGCCCAGTTCACCGACTGGTGCCGGCGGCCGCTGTCCGACGAGCAGCTCCGCTACGCCCTCGACGACGTGCGCTACCTCGCCGCGGCCTGGCCCGAGCTGCGCCGCCGTCTGGAGGAGGCCGGGCGCCTGCCCTGGGTCGAGGAGGAGACCGAGCGCCTGGCCGTCAGCGCCGCCACCCGCACGCCGCCCGAGGAGATGTACCGGCGGGTCAAGGGATGGAACCGGCTCCGCGGCCGGGCGCTGGGGGCGCTACGCTCCCTCGCCGCCTGGCGCGAGCGCCTGGCCCTCGAGGAGAACCGCCCGCCCTCCTGGATCCTCCAGGACCGCTCGATGATCGAGGTCGCCCGCCGGGCCCCGTCCGACGAGCGCGAGCTCGCCGGGATCCGCGGCGTCAAGGGCGGAACCGTCCATCACCACGGTCGGGAGATCGTGCGCGCGGTCCGCGAGGGGGCGCGCTCGACGCCGGAGGGCGAGGCGCGCGTCCGCCCCCTGCCCGACCGGGCGCGGAGCTGGGGCGTGCTGCTCGCCGGCCTGGTCACCGCCCGTTCCAAGGAGGCCGGGATCGCGCCGCGCTTCGTCGCCACCCGCGACGAGGTCGAGGCCCTGGTGCGCTGGTGGGTCGACGGCGATCGCTCGGAGGAACCGCCGCTGCCGATCCTCTCCGGCTGGCGCCGCGCCCTGGCCGGCGAGGCGCTCCTCGGCTGGCTCCAGGGCGAGACCACCATCGCCATCGACGAGGGATCGGATGCCGGGATCCGCCTGGCCTCCGGCGGGGCGGAGGGCTGAGCGTGGCCGTCTCGTCGGAGGAGTTCCGCAATGTCCTGCGCCACTTCCCCGCCGGCGTGACGATCGTGGCGGTGCGCGCGGGCGACGAGGTCCACGGCCTGACCGTCTCGGCGTTCGCCTCGATCTCCCCCCAGCCGCCGCTCATCATGGTGATCATCGATCACCGCCACCGCGCCTACCGCCTCTTCGAACAGAACGGCGCCGTGTTCTCGGTCAACATCCTGCGCCAGGACCAGGTGGAGCTCTCGAACCGCTTCGCCTGGGTCAAGGACGAGGACCGTTTCGCGGTGGGCGACTGGCGCGAGGCGAGCACCGGAGCTCCGGTGCTCGCGGGCTCCCTCGCCTGGATGGACTGCACGATCTACGGCCGCTACGCCGCCGAGACCAACACCCTCTACGTCGGCGAGGTCCAGGCCGCCCACGTGCCGGAGCCCGACGCGCCGCCGCTGCTCTACTGGAACCGCGGCTACCGCCGCCTCGACCTGAGCCGGCCGAAAGCGTCGCCCCCGTCCGAGAGGACCGAGACCGGCTCCGACTCCGATTCCTAGCCCTCCCCATCCCCCACGACCCGAGCCCGACGGGTCTCACGCAGAGGCGCAGAGGCGCGGCTCGGTCGGAAACTCCTCGCGGGGACCGGTCCCGCCGATCTCTCGCCCTCCTCTGCGTCTCTGCGCCTCTGCGCGAGAACATGGACTCGGGGCGATCGAGGCGTCAGGGCCCGCTTCCCGCCCGCCGGTAGTGCTCCAGGCACTCGGCTTCCCGGCCGCGGACCACGCGCCGGCCACGGAGCGGACCGGGCTCGCGCCCGGTCACCACCGTGTGCTGGCCGTCCTCTCCCCGCTCGCCGGTGAAGTAGAGCACCACCCAGTCGCGCTGACGCCCCAGGCGGTGCGCGCGGCCGGTGTTCGAGTAGAGCGCCGTGTAGTGCCGCTCGCCGCGGGCGGTGTGGAGGATCGGGAGCCAGGCCTCGCCCCGCGGGTTGAAGCGGCGCGGGGCGATCGTTCGGAGCTCGCCGGCCGCGGCTCTCCGGCGATACTCGCGGTCGACGTCGAGGAGCTCCGCGACCGGCGGCTCGGCGCGCTCGGGCGGTGGCTTCGGCGCCGGGCGCCGGGTGCGGCCGAGGCGGCTCGCCAGGGTGTCGACGATGCCGGCGATCCGCTTGGGGCCGAAGCCGGGCAGGCCGCGCAGCCGGCCGGCGTGGGCCGCGACCTCCAGCCCCTCCAGGCTGTCGACGTCGAGCTCGTGGTGGAGGCGCTCGGCGAGCACCGGGCCGATGCCCGGCACCGAGGCGAGCAGAGCCTCCGGATCGGACTCACCCCGCAGGCGGTCGAGCATCGGCAAGCGGCCGGTACGGACCACCAGCCCGATCGCCCGCGCCAGCTGCTCGCCGATCGTCGGCAGCTGCTCCAGGCCCTCGATCCCCTCCTCCTCGAGGACCTCCGCCACCGGCCGGTCGAGGCGGCGGAGCGTATCCGCGGCGCGCTGGTAGGCGCGCACCCGGAAGTAGTTGGCGCCCTGCTCCTCGAGCAGCCGGCCCAGCTCCTCGAAGCGGCGCGCGATCTCCAGGTTGAGGGGATCGGCCATGCCGGCCGGAGCATACCCCGGCGGCGAAGCGCCGCCCGCTTCGCTCCGGCCGTGCGAGATAATCTCCGGGCTCCGGCCAACCGACCCGTCCGGCAGCGCCCGGACCCTCCATGAGCCGTCTCTTCCGCCGCTTCCGCCCGAAGACAGGCGCCGCCCCGGCGGCGCCGGCGGAGCCCGCCGCGGCCGAGGTCGGCGGCCGGTGGAACGGCAAGCTCTGGGTCTTCTATCCCTTCGAGCTCTTCACCGCCGCGGTGCTCGCCGCTTCGGTCCTCTTCCTGCGCTCCCGCGGGCTCCGGATCGACTGGCGCACCGTCGAGTACACGCTCTACCCGATGGTCCCGCTGCTGCCGCGGGCCCTGCTCGGGGGCGTGGCGCTCCAGCTCGTCTACCGCCTGGTGACGCGCCGGCCGCTCGTCGCCTACCTGCGCCGGATCGCCTCGGTGCCCTGGGTGACCCTCTGGGTCCGCCTGTGGATCGCCGCGATGTTGATGACCTACACCTACTTCTGGGTGAAGATCTCGGTGCCGCTGATCAACGACCACCTCTGGGATCAGCAGCTCTGGAACCTCGACGTCACCCTCCATCTCGGCATCTCGCCCTCGATCTTCGTCAGCCAGGCGTTCCGGGGCTCGCCGCTCCTCCACCCGCTCGACCGCTGGTACGGACTGTGGGTGACCACGGTCTTCTACACCATGGCCTTCTTCTCCGCCCACCCGGCCGAGCTCGTGCGTCGCCGGTTCATGGCTTCCTGCGTCTTCCTCTGGACCCTGGGGGCGTGGTTCTACTTGGCCGTGCCGGCGCTCGGGCCGATCTACGCTTTCCCCCAGGTCTGGCACGACCTGATCGCCGAGATGCCGCGGGCGCGGGCGGCCCAGATCGGTCTCTGGGAGAACTACCAGCGAATCGTCGCCGGGCGCACCGGCATCCTGCGCCGCTTCAACCCCACGCTCGGCGTGGCGGCCATGCCGAGTCTTCACGTGGGGGCTCACTGGCTGTTCGCCCTCTGGACGCGCCGGCGGGCCCGCCTGTTCTTCGTTCTCTTCGCGGTGGGGACGCTGCTGACCCTGATCGCCTCCATCCTCACCGGCTGGCACTACGCGGTGGACGGCTACGCCGGCCTCCTGCTCGCCTGGCTCTGCTACCGGATGAGCCTGCTGACCGAGCGGGAGACTCCAACGGCGGCGCGGGAGGCGAAAGGCAGAGAGAGTAGCCCGCTGCAGAGCACCGCTGCGTAGGAGCTCAAGCCGAGCTCGGAGCGACCTTTGGAGTCATCCGGGCAGCAAAGATGGCGAGCCGAAGCTCTGACTCATCGGGAAGCTCATAGCGTGGTCGCTTACCCGAGAGCCGTTCACTTCGCGCGAGGATGAGAGCGACTCCTTCTCCCCGTCGATCCATCATCGTCGTCCGGGAGGTTTCGAGGCCCGGAATGTTGGCGGGAACCGGGCACTTGGCCAGCAGGCTCGTGATCGTCTCGTTCCGGCTCGCCTGGCGAAAGGCGAGGCTTTCGACCGTCATCGTGTTGGGTAGACCGCCGGGTGTGTAGAGCTCCAGCCGGTCCGCAAACAGCCGGAGGCGGATCTCTGAACCCTCAATGGAGTAGTCACGATGCGCCACTGCGTTGACCAGCGCTTCAAACACCGCGACCATGTCGTATTGGGGAAGGTCCAGGCGCCCGGCGCTCTTCGACGCCTCGACACGCATGTTGCGGGCCACGAAGCGGCAGGCTTCGGCCACTTGGGCGTCGAGCGGACCGGTGAGATCTCTTGCATCGAGCTGGTATCCGGCGAGATCTTCGGCACCAGACAGCCCTGTGCCCCGATAGGCCACGGCCTGGATGTAGGCGTTCGGCATCCATCTCTCAGGGTGTACCGCCCCGAGCAAGACGCCGGCCACCGATGGCCGTAGCTCTCCGTCAGCATCTTCTCGGGCCATCCCGAGCTTGCGCAGGAGGGTGGGGCGGTCGTCGCTTGTCTGTGGAGTCCGGAACCGATCGACGAGCTCCGGCTCGAGATCGTCCAAGGCCACCCGCGGGGCGACTTGTTCGTCGAACCGAATCAGCCTCACTTGACTGCGTTGCTGAAAAAGGCGAGCGAGGTAGTCCGGTGTCATCTCGCGCTTGGAGCTCCCGATCCTGTGGAAGTACCCGCCGGGGCTTCTATGAACGAACAGGCTTCGTGGCACATCGATCCGGAGAACAGGAAGCTCTGCACCGCTCGTCGCCGGGAGGAGCAGGCGCCTGATGTCTACGACCAGCGGCGGCGTGATCGAGTCGTTACAGATCTCGCGAACCAGGCTCTCCACGGTGTCCAGACGTTGCTCTGGGATTCCGAGGATCTCTCGCGCCGAGTCATCGACACCCAACACGCACGTGCCACCGCTCCTGTTGGCGAAGGCAGCCAACTCGTCGGCGAGAGCGTCGCGGCTAGGCGAGCTGACTCGCCTGCCCGAGAAACGGACCTCCTTGAGCTCGAGGAACGAGTCCTCGCCCAGCCGAATGGCCTCTAGAAGATCTTTGACGCTATCGAACATCGCTACACTTTTCGCCCGAGGCGCCGGTAGCGCCGTTCGAAGGCCTCCCGCCCACCTTCCATGATCTGGCAAACCTCGTCGCGCATGGCCACTTCCTGGAGCGAGCCCTGCTGGGTCACACGGCATTGGCCTCCCGCGAAGCTCAGCGCATGGACCATCTCGGCATCGCCGTTGACGACGATGTTCGGGTTGTGGGTGACGACGATGATCTGGCGGCGCCGCTTGTTGTCCCTGATCTGTCGCACGACCAGGTCGTAAATGAGGTGGTTGTCGAGGTCGTCCTCGGGTTGATCGAGAATGAGGGGCTCCTCGCCGTGCGCAAGCAGGAATGCAAGCATCGCCGCCGCCCGCTGACCGGCAGAACCCTGCTCGATCGGCCGGAACTCTCCGCCGTCGCCGGTCCGGCTGTGCTCCACCTTTAGTGAATCCTCAGGAAACCACGTCAAGAGGCGGTCGAGCAGCTCCGGTTTCCGTTCGCACTCCCGTTCGAAGTAGTTGTTGAAGTGGCCGCCGAACCTACCCAACCCCTCGCAGGCGGCTTCGATCTTTCGCTTCAGCTTGGCGAGCTCGGATTCCATGGGATCCTCTCCGACCCGCTGATCCTGTTCTGCTCGGCTCCACTCGACTCGGCGATCCGCGGCGGCGATGAGCTCTGGGACCAGCCCTGAGCTTGGACGACCCCCTTCGAGCTTACAGATGTCATCCGCGAACCGGTTGTCCAAGACCTCCAGGACCTCCCGAAGGGATCGTTCCATCTGCCGCCAGTCACGGCCATAGGGAACGAGCTCGATACGGACGTACGGATTCTCGCGGAGAGAGGCGTCCAGGAAGCGGGCACGGGCAGCGCTGAGCTCTCGCCGCAGCTCGAGCACCCGCTCTTGCTGGGCTTGTGCCTCGGTGACAAGCCGAGCGCGCTCTGCGCGAAGGGACTCGAAACGCTCCTTCTCTTGCTCGAGCCTGTGCCGATCCTGGACCAGCTTTCCGTATTCGCTCGGGTCCGCAACATCTTCCTCACGAAGCGTGGAGACGAGTTTGTCGTAGGCGTCCTTGGCTCTATCGACGTCTACCTGCCAGGAGCTGGCCTCCAACGCTGTCCGCTCTCGCTGCGCAGCGTTGCGTAGTTGCCGAGCCGCCTCCTCGAGAGCTTCGCCCGTCTGGCGAATCGCCTCGTGAAGGAGATCCACCTGGGCTCGCGCATTTTGGTCTTCCTCCCGCTCGGAGTCGAAGAGCCGCTCGGGGAGCTCCTCAGGGGCGATTTCGGAAGCGAGGCTCTCGATCCGTCCAGCCAGGGCACCCGCCGCTGCGACTTGCCGCTGGATCTCTCGCTCCTGGCGGGTTCGCAACTGGTACGTCTTGAGGACATCCGCGTGATGCGCCGCCTCGAAGTGGCGGAGCTTTCGCAACACGTCTTCGAGCTCGACGGCCAGTCTGTCGCGGGCCTCGAGCTTGCCTTCGAGCTCCCGGATCTGCGATCGAAGGGCGAAATAGCGCCGCTTGGCTTCCGCGATGGCTTCCTTCCGCCGGCCGCATTTCGCGGCCTCGTCGATCACTCCGAGGAGCGCCTCCTGGCTCTCACCTGCCAACGCTGCGATCTGCCCCTGGCTGAACAACCGGACCGGGAAGCGGTCGGGGGTGACCTGCTGACTCGCCGAGCGGCGCCACTCCCCGTTCGCCTCCTCCTCCACGATAGGGCCCGTCCCGTCTTGGCGCCAGCGAATAAGATGGCGCACACCGTCACGCCGCACCGTGAGTAGGGCTTCGGTCCCGGGGAGCAGACCGCCGTGATCGTCGCGGGAGTGCGGTACATGGTCGAATCGCTTGAACACCCGCCGTGTCTCGCTCTCGTCGCCGAGGGTATCGAGCTCTTCACCGCGACGGTAGCCGAGGCGCAGGAAGTGAACGACCGTAGATTTCCCCGTGCCCCGACCTCCAACCAGCGCGTTCAACCACGGGCTGAAGTCAAGCTCCGCCGCTGCGTCGACACCCCGGCCCATGAATTGGGCGTCGGCGATGTGAATCGACTCGATGAGATGCGCCGGCAAGTCCTCTGGCCTGAACGCCTCTGGAGCGTCACTGCGGCGGATCGAGAATCGCTCGCCGTCCAGGAGCGCCAGCCGAAGCCCCTCCAGTGACGGCCTCTCCATCTTCACCCAGGTGAAGCGCGAGCCGAGGCCCCGGTTTCTGAAGCTATGGCAGTCCGAGCCAAGAATCTCGGTCCAGGTGCATCCCGAATCGATGTAGATGCCCGGCCTCGGCACGCTCTGGTCGATGACCTCCATCGCCAGGATCTCTTCGTACCTCAGTACCTGTAGGACAGTGCCGGCGTCCAGGGCAGCCTGGTTCGATTCTGAAGAGAGCACGCGTAACAGACCCTTCTCGCCGTCGACGTGGGCTGGAATCGGGAGCCCCCTTGCGGCCAGCACCTTTTCGATGACTTCGATGGCGGACTTACGGGTCACCCCGTCGGCGTGGCCCTTCCTCCCGTCATACTCCACGGCGCCGAGTAGCGTGTCGATCTCGGAGGAGGATTTCTCGAGGTCGAAGAGGGCGAGAAGGTGGAAACCGCCGTTCACCGACAGCTCGACCCCCGGGAACAGATGAAGGGGCCGAAAACCCTCGGGCGGGTTCACCTCGAGATCAGCGTACGCTTCCTTGAGGCGATCGATCCACTCACCCGTGTTGTGGTCGGTGACGGCCACGCAATCCAGCCCGGCCCCCATGCACTGAAGGAGCCACCTCTCGGGCGTCACCTCGTCCCGGGTACCGATGGCCTTTTGCCAATTCCTCGTGTCCTTCGAGGCGGGCGTATGAACGTGGAAATCCACCTTCCACCACCGGGCACCCGGATAGGGCCAGTCCGAGCCGGTCGACCCGCTCATGGTCCACCCACTCGGGCCGGCCGGCGGATTAGCCTTCTTCTCGTCACTGGCACTTCAGTCATGTTCCTTGAGTTCTGCGCACTGCGGACGACATGATGGGAATCTTCGAACGCTGACTCTATCCCAAGGTGCCGCTTTTGCCAGGATCTGGGAGAAAGCTGGTTCAGCCTGCTGGCAAGCTCGCCCAGCGCGGGATCCGATCCCGGATCCGCTCGAAGCCGAGGCGCTCGAAGAGGGGGCCGACGAGGTCCGGGTCGGCGCCCTGGTAGGCGAGCTCGGCGAGCTCCGCCGCCGCCGGCGCCTCCGGTGCCAGGGTCGCCAGGCGCCGCGAGAGGAAGGCCGCCTCCCGCCCCGCCTCGAGCTTCGCGGCCAGGGAGCGGGCGCCGCGGATGGGCAGGTCCGGCACCTCGTCCAGGTGCTCGTAGATGCCGTCCAGGTCGCCGAAGGCCGCGAGCAGGGCCGCGGCGCTCTTCTTGCCCACACCCGCGACGCCGGGGATGTTGTCCACGCTGTCGCCGGCCAGGGCCAGGAAGTCGGGGATCTGCGCCGGCCGGACGCCGAACTTCGCCTCCACCTCCGCCGGGCCGTAGCGCTCGCCCCGGGCGAAATCGAAGAGGGTCACCCGCTCGCCGACGAGCTGCGCGAGGTCCTTGTCCGAGGTGACCACGACCGCGCCGTGGCCGGCGGGCGCGAGGCGGGCGACGAGAGCCGCGATCAGGTCGTCGGCCTCGAACCGGTCGTCGATGAAGGTGGCGGCACCGAAGGCCCGCGCCAGCTCGAAGCAGTCGTCGAGCTGGGCCTCGAGCTCGGGCGGCGGCAGCTCGCGGGTCGCCTTGTAGGCCGGGTGCATCTCGTTGCGGAAGCTCGAGGTCAGGCTGTGGTCGAAGGCGAGGCCCAGGTGCGTGGGCGCCTCGTCCTCGACCAGCTTGATCAAGAAGGATGCGAAACCGTAGACCGCGTGGACCGGCCGCCCGCGCGGGTCGGTGATCGAGTCGGGCAGGGAGAAGGAGGCCCGGAAGATGTACGGGCTCGCGTCGACCAGGTGGACGGTGACCGGGTCGGTCATGGCTCGGGGAGCACCTCGATCGCCGCGGCCAGGGGGAGGGGAATGGCCACCGCCCGCATCTCGGGCTCCATGCGGCAGCAGACCGAGGTCACCCGCCCGGAGGCGACGCTCCGGCCGCCGGCCGCGAAGGTGAAGGCGAAGGTCAAGGAGCTTCGACCCTGCGCCACCACCCGCACGCCGATCTCGAGCTCGTCGCCGAAGCGGGCCGGAGACCGGTAGTCGCAGCTCGCCGCGACCCGTGGCCAGGTGACCGCCGCGCCGTCTTCGGTCCGGTCCTGCGCCACCGGGAAGCCGATCTCCTCCCGGTAGCGGTGCTCCGCGGTCTCCATGAAGACGAAGAAGCGCGCGAAGTGGACGATCCCCGCCATGTCGGTGTCGGCGAACTCCACCCGGCGCCTGAGGACGAGCTCGCGCATCAGAACTCGTTGACCACCGTGACGTCCTCGGCGACCATCCCGCGGTCGCCGGCGTGGAGGGTGAGCTCGAGCACCAGCTCCCGGTTCGGCAGCTCCTTCTCCAAGCTCTCCCGGCCCAGGGAGCTGGCGTGCACGAAGGCGGTCCGGTACGGGGACTCGGGCAGGCGCGAGTCCAGGGTCCAGAGGCGGTCGCTGATCTCGGCCAGGAAGCGCACGAAGCCGTACCCCTTGGCCTGGTCGAACCAGTGGCAGGTGCCGCGCACCCGCGAGCCCTCCTCGCCCCACGGCTTGCGCTCGTCGCCGTCGCGCGGCGCGATGGGCAGGAGGTTGGGGATCAGGTAGCCCGAGAGGTAGAGGTCCGCCTGGTTCTGGAGGTCGAGCGACACGTTGTCGAAGCCCACCGCCTCGAGGCGCAGGCCCCGGTTCTGGAGCGCCTCGACGACCTTCACGAAGTCGCCGTCGCCCGAGGCCAGGAGCACCCGGTCGAGGCGCTCGGACTGGAGGAGCATGTCGACCGCCATGTCGAGGTCGGCGTTGGCCTTGCCGTAGCGCTCGCCCGCCGCGTCGCGGAACCAGCGGATCGGCTTCTCCACCACCTTGAAGCCGCTGTCGCGCAGGCGCGAGTGGAACTCGAGCACCCGCTCGTAGGTCGGATCGCTCGCCTTCGCCCGCTCCTCGTCGAAACGCACGTAGGCGTTCATGCGCACCGGGTCGCCCCCGCCGCGGCAGGCGAACTGGCGCAGCACGTCGTACTGCATGCCCCGCCCGCCGTTCATCGTGATGTTCTCGACGTCGACGTAGATGCCGATCTTCCGTTCCAAGCCGAGCCTCCCGAGAGCCTCCGGCCGCGATTCTCTCCCGCCGGAGGCGGAAATCCAAGCGGTCGCGGTGGGCGGGTGGGTGGGCGCCGCACCGGTCGGTGCCCTTTGGATCGAACGCCCGGCCGACCCGTTCGACTCGCTGCGCTCGCTCAGGGCAGAGAGCAGAGGTCGGCCGCTTCACGGGTTCGGAGGGCTGGGAGCCGTATCGCAGTCCGACCCCGGGGGGGCGGGCGAGGGGCGCCCGTCCAGGGGGGCGTCTCGGACCGCGCACTCGCCGACTCCGCGGAGTCCGGATCCGGAAGAGCGCGGGCCGTGCCGAGGCGCGACTCCTGCGCCCCACCGTCCGAGTCAGTCGCGCCGTCCCCCGGGACGGGCGCCCCCCGCCCGCCCCGGCCCGACCACCACGACCAGACCTACCGCCGCCACCAGCGCCAGCCCCGCCCCCGTCCCGAACGCCGCCAGCGCCCCCCACCGCTCGTAGATCACTCCGAAGAGAAGCGACGCCGGCAGCGCCCCCACCCCGATCGCCAGGTAGTACCAGCCGAACGCCGCCCCCCGGCGCTCGGCGCCGGCGAGGTCGGCCACCAGCGCCCGCTCGGCCCCCTCCGTGAACGCGAAGTAGAGGCCGTAGACCCCGAAGAGCAGCCACACCTGCCAGCCCGTCGAGGCGACGGCGAACCCGAGGTAGACCAGCGCGTAGAGGGCCCACCCGGCGGTGATCGGCCCGCGCCGCCCGAGGCGGTCGGAGAGCATCCCCGCCGGCGTGCTCGCCGCCGCCTTCACCAGGTGGTGCGCCGCCCAGAGGATCGGCAGCAGCGCCGGGGCCACCCCGAGGTCGACGGCCCGGAGCAAGAGGAACGCGTCGGTCGAGTTGCCCAGCGTGAAGACGAAGAGAATCGCCAGGAAGGCCCAGAAGCGCCCGCCGAGGCCGCCCCCGAGATGCACCGGGGCGGCCTCGACGGCGCGCGGCCTCCCCGCCTCCCGGACGCCGAACGCGACCGCCGCGACGGCGAGGGCGCCCGGCACGGCGGCGACCAGGAAGACCGTCCGGAGGTCGAGGCCGCCTCCCTGCAGGAGGGCGAAGGCGACCAGCGGGCCGACCAGGGCGCCGGTATGGTCGGCGGCCCGGTGGAACCCGAACGCGCGTCCGCGCGCCGCCGGCGCCACCGCCTCGGTGATCAGCGCGTCGCGCGGCGAGGAGCGCAGTCCCTTGCCCACCCGGTCCGCGACCCGGATGGCCAGCACCTGGAGCGGCGACGAGGCGAACGCCACCAGCGGCCGCACGGCCGAGGCCAGAGTGTAGCCGGCCACCACCAGGGGCTTTCGGCGCCGGACCCGGTCGGACCACCACCCGCTCGCCAGCTTGAGCAGGGCGGCGGTGGACTCGGCGGCCCCCTCGACCGCCCCCAGGGCGAGGGCGCTCGCCCCCAGCGTCGCGGTCAGGAAGACCGGAAGCAGCGGGTAGATCATCTCGCTCGCCAGGTCGGTGAGGAAG
Source organism: uncultured Acidobacteriota bacterium (assembly GCA_963741925.1). Classification (GTDB taxonomy): domain Bacteria; phylum Acidobacteriota; class Thermoanaerobaculia; order Multivoradales; family DATKCC01; genus CAVUBL01. The sequence continues at coordinate 2,549,708 of CAVUJU010000005.1, read as the reverse complement.
CTCACCAGGCCCAGGACGAGGACGCTGGGCGGCAGGAACGGCCGCCGGCCGATCATCGCGCCGGGCGTCCGACGCGCGCCCTCCGGCGGACCACGAGCACCATCGCCAGGGCCCCGAGCAGGGCTCCCAGGGCGTTGAAGATCACGTCGTCGACGTCGGTGGCGCGGCCGGGGATGACGAGCTGCAGGGCCTCGATCCCCGCCGAGAGGACCGCCCCGAAGAGGGCCGCCGCCGCCACGCGCATCGCTGCCGGCCGCCGGCCGAGGGCGCCGGCGACGGTGAGGCCGACGGGGAGGAAGAGCACCACGTTGCCCACCACGTCGGTGAGCAGGTAGTGGAGGATGACGACGTGGTTCGAGCCGGGCGAGAAGAGCGCCACCAGAGCGCGGCGGTGGTGCTCGAGCGGGTGAAGGTTGGTACCGGTCGAGAAGCCCGGGAAGTCGTCGGGCCGCAGGGTCACGACCAGGATCGCGACCACGGCCAGCGAGACCAGCGCCAACCAGCCCGGGCTCGGTGGCGGCCGGCGCCGGGTCACGGGGGCGCGTCTCCGGGGGCGGCGAGCTCGGCGAGGACGCCGGAGTCGGCGATCCCCAGTACCCGCGCTTCCGAGACGACGTTCGAGAGATCGAGGCCGGGAGGGCCAGCGGCGGCCACCCGCAGGTAGTTGTCGGTGAGGCCGTGCCAGCGGCCGCCCTTGCGCTCCTCCCAGAGCACCGACACCCGCGCCCCCCGGTGGCCCGCGAGGAAGCGCCGCTCGGCCTCGGCCGCGGTCGCGAGCATGGCCGCCGTCCGCCGCTTGAGCTCCTCGGCGCCCACCGGGTCCGGCAGCCCCGCCGCCTCGGTCCCCGCCCGCGGCGAGTACGGGAAGACGTGGGTGCGGGCGAAGCCGGTCGTGGCCACGAACGCCCGGCTTTCCTCGAACTCCTCCGCGGTCTCGCCCGGGAAGCCCACGATGACGTCGGTGGTCACGGCGACGCCGGGGACGGCGGCGCGGAGCTCGGCGACCAGCTCGCGGTAAGCCCGGGTGGTGTAGGGCCGTCGCATGCGCGCGAGGGTGCGGTCCGAGCCGCTCTGGAGCGACATGTGGACGTGGCGGCAGAGCCGGCCGTCGGTCCACAGCTCGAAGAGCCGCCGGTCGAAAGCCCAGGGGGCGATCGAGCTCAGGCGGAGCCTCGGAACCCGGGTCCCGGCGAGGAGCGCCGCCACCAGGTCGGCGAGGCGCCGGCCCTGCCAGCGGTAGTGGGAGATCTGGACGCCGGTGACCACGACCTCGCGGATCCCCGCCGCGGCCATGGAGCGCACCTCGGCCACCACCTCGGGGAGCGGCCGGCTGCGCTGGCTCCCGCGGGTCGAGGGGATGATGCAGAAGGAGCAGCCCACGTTGCAGCCGTCCTCGATCTTGACCAGCGCCCGGGTGTTGCCGAAGGCGAGCGGCGCGAAGGCAGCCGCCAAGCCGTCCTCCGGGGCGCCGCCCGGAGCCGGTGACGGGCGGGCGTCTTCCGCCGCCCGCGGGGCCCACTCGGGGAACGCGGCGTGCACCCGCTCGAGCAGGCGCTCCTTCTCGTCGTTGGGGACCACCAGATCGACGCCGGCGAGGGCGGCGGCCTCCTCGGGCGAGCCGGTGGCGTAGCAGCCGGTCAAGACGGTCTTGAGCCCCGGCACCCGCCGGCTCCCCCGGCGCGCGACCTTCCGCGAGTCGCGGGCCGCGCGATGGGTGACGGTGCAGGAGTTGACCACCTGGAGCTCGGCCTCCTCCAGGGTCGCCACCACCCGGTGGCCGGCGAGGTGGAACTCGCGCGCCAGCCGCTCGAGCTCGGCCTGGTTCAGCTTGCACCCGAGGTTGGTGAAGCACACCCGCATCGGGCGAGCGTATCGCAACCGTTCCACCGGCGATCCGATCGGCCGGGCGGGGGCGTCCCTCGCCCCCCGCGATCCGTCTAATCCTCGCCGCCGGGGCCGGCACCGAGCCGGGCCCGGGCGGCCGCCAGGCGAGCGATGGGCACCCGGTACGGCGAGCAGGAGACGTAGTCGAGCCCCGCCTCGTCGAAGAAGGCGACCGAGGCCGGCTCGCCGCCGTGCTCGCCGCAGATCCCGAGATGCAGGTCCGGCCGCGCCGCGCGCCCCTCCTCGCAGGCCAGGCGCACGAGCCGGCCGACGCCGTCCGGGTCGAGGCGCGCGAAGGGGTCGAACGGCAGGATGCCGTCCTCGATGTAGCGCGGGAGGAAGCGGCCCACGTCGTCCCGGGAGTAGCCGTAGGTCAACTGGGTGAGGTCGTTGGTGCCGAAGGAGAAGAAATCGGCGTGGCGGGCCACCCGGCCGGCGACCAGGGCGGCGCGGGGCACCTCGATCATGGTGCCGATCAGGAGGTCGAGCTCGATTCCCTCCTCGCGCTGGACCGCCGCCGCCATCTCCTCGATCTCGGCGCGCAGGCGGGCGATCTCCTCCTCACCGCCCACCAGCGGGACCATGATCTCGGGGAGCACCGTGCCGCCGGAGCGCGCCCGCACGCACGCCGCCCGCACGATCGCCTCGATCTGCATGCGGTAGATGTCGGGCGCGGTCAGCCCCAGGCGGCAGCCGCGATGGCCGAGCATCGGGTTGACCTCGGTGAGCGCCGCCGCCTTCTCCGCCACCCAGGAGGGCTCGACCCCCATGTCGCGCGCCAGCTCCGCCAGCGCCTTGTCCCCCTTGGGCAGGAACTCGTGGAGCGGCGGGTCGAGGAGACGCACGGTCACCGGCAACCCGTCCATGGCCTCGAAGATGCTCTCGAAGTCCGCCTGCTGCAGGGGCAGAAGGCGGGCGAGGGCCTGCTGGCGCTCGGCGGGCCCCGAGGCGAGGATCATCTGGCGGACGAGCGAGATACGGTCCTCGTCGAAGAACATGTGCTCGGTGCGGCAGAGGCCGATCCCCTCGGCGCCGAAGGCGCGGGCGGCACGGGCGTCCTCCGGGGTGTCGGCGTTGGCGCGAACCTTGAGGCGCCGCTCGCCGTCGGCCCAGGCGAGGACCTCGACGAAGGCGTGGGCCGCCGGGCTCGCCTCACCGCCGTCGAGCAGGTGCCGGAGGACCTGCGACTCCCGGGTGGCGAGCGCCCCGGCGATCACCTCGCCGCTGGTGCCGTCGATCGACAGCTCGTCGCCCTCGCGGAGCACCCTTCCCCCCGCCCGCACCTCCCGCGTGCGCTCGTCGACCGCGATCTCGGCGGCGCCCACGATGCAGGGCTTGCCGAGGCCCCGGGCGACCACGGCCGCGTGGGAGGTCATGCCGCCCCGCGAGGTGAGGATCCCCACCGCGGCGTGCATGCCGACGATGTCTTCCGGCGAGGTCTCCTCGCGCACCAGGAGCACCGGGCCGGACTGGGCCATCTCGACGGCCCGGTCGGCGTCGAGGGCGATCCTGCCCGACGCCGCGCCGGGGCCGGCCGGCAGCCCCCTGGCAAGGTGGCGGCCGACGGCGATCGCTTGCCGGCGCTCCTTCTCGTCGAGCTCGGGGGCGAGGAGCTGGACGAGGTGGCGCGGCTCGACCCGGGAGAGCCCCTCCCGGGGGTCGATCAGCCCCTCCTCCACCATGTCCACGGCGATCCGCACAGCGGCGGGGCCGGTGCGCTTGCCGGTGCGGGTCTGGAGCATGTAGAGGGTGTCGGCCTCGATGGTGAACTCCAGGTCCTGCATGTCGTGGTAGTGCGTCTCGAGGGTCCGCGCCACCTCGAGGAGCTGCTCGTAGGCGCGCGGGAAGTCGGCCTTCATCCCGAGGTCGTCGCCGGCGCCCCGGATGGGGCGCGGCGTGCGGGTGCCCGCGACCACGTCCTCGCCCTGGGCATTGACCAGGTACTCGCCGTAGAGGGCGGCCTCGCCCGTCGCCGGGTTGCGGGTGAAGGCGACGCCGGTGGCGCAGTCCGGCCCCCGGTTGCCGAACACCATGGCCTGGACGTTGACCGCGGTGCCCAGGTCGTCGCTCAGGTGGTTGAGGCGGCGGTACTCCCGGGCGCGCTTGTTGTCCCAGCTCTCGAAGACCGCGCGGATGCCGCCCCAGAGCTGCTCCTGCGGGTCCTGCGGGAACGGCGCTCCGGTCTCGCGCTCGATCAGCGCCTCGTACTGGTCGACGATCCGGGCAAGCGCCTCGGCCGAGAGCTCCGGGTCGGTGTCCACGCCCTCGCCGGCGCGGGCGATCTCGAGCACCTCCTCGAACTCGCGGTGGGCGACGCCGAGCACCACGTCGCCATACATGGTGAGCAGCCGCCGGTAGGCGTCGTAGAGGAACCGCGCGTCCTCGCCGGCGGCGATCCGCGCCGCCACGATCTCGCGGTTCAGGCCGAGGTTGAGGACCGTGTCCATCATCCCGGGCATCGAGATCGCAGCCCCGGAGCGCACCGAGACCAGCAGGGAGTGGGCCGGGTCGCCGAAGGTCTGGCCTTGGAGCTCCTCGACCAGCCGCAGCGCGGCCTCGACCTCCGGCTTCAGCTCCTCGGGGTAGCTCTTGTCGTGTCCCTGGAAGTAGGCGCAGACCTCGGTGGTGATGGTGAACCCGGGGGGCACCGGGATGCCCAGGCGGGCCATCTCGGCGAGGCCGGCGCCCTTGCCCCCGAGCAGGGGTTTCTGTCCCGCGTCGCCGTCGGCGTTGCCGCCGCCGAAGGCGTAGACGTACGTTGCCATCTGACTGCCCTCCTCCGAAGTTGGATCTACCTCATGTGCCGTGCTTGCGGCGGTGTTCTTCCCGGTCGACCACGACCTCGGTCAAGCGGGCGATGCCTGAGAGGACTTGCTGGGTCAGCGCGAGCAGGCCGAGCCGGCGCCGACGGAGCCGGGAGTCCTCGTCCATCACCATCAGGTCGACGAAGAAGCGCTCCAGAACCTCGGCAAGCTTGGCCGTTTCACGGAGAGGCTCTTCGTATTCTCCAGTGCCGGAAGCATCCTGAACCTTGCCCATGAGACTCGCGGTCTCCCGGAAGAGCGCCTGTTCAGCCAGCTCCCAGGTCTCGATCTCGTCGTCGTCGGGCCACCCGATTGGCTGCGTTTCTTCCTCCGGCGCCGCCTTGAGGATGTTCTCGATCCGCTTCGCGGCGAGGACCACATCGAGAAAGCCGGGCTCGTCGCGAGCGGCGTGGAGTGCCGCGACCCGGGCTTGGAGATCGGGTAGCCAGCCGATTCCCTTGCCCGCGCCGAGGCCGGCCTCGATCTCGTCGTAGGCGTAGCCGTGGAGGCCCAGCAGGTGCCGGACCCGATCTTCGAAGAAGGGCCGCAGGTCCCCGAGAATCTCGTCTGCGGTTCGATCCAGCGAGCCTCCATAAGACTCCGCCGCGTTCCGGCTCAGGCCCAGGAGATCGAGGGAGAGCTCGCGCTCCAGGCAGATCCGCACCGCCCCCTGGGCCGCCCGGCGCAGGCCGAAGGGGTCGCGGCTGCCGGTGGGGACCAGGCCCAGGCCGAACATGCCGACGATCGTGTCCAGGCGGTCGGCGAGGCTGACCACCGCGCCGACCCGCCCGCGGGGCAAGGGGTCGTCGGTCGAGGCGGGCAGGTACTGGTCGTAGATCGCCTGCCATACCGCCTCGGGCTCGCCGTCCTCGCGGGCGTAGATACCCCCCATCACCCCCTGGAGCGAGGTGAGCTCCTTGACCAGCTCGGTGATCAGGTCGATCTTGAGCAGGTGGGCCGCGCGCTCGGCGGCCGGCCGCTCTTCGGCCCAGCCGAGCTCCTCGCAGATCGCTCCCGCCAGCCGCTCGAGACGCGCCGCCTTCTCGGCGTAGCTCCCCAGGCGGGCGTGGAAGGCCAGGTGCTCGAGCCCGGCGAAGCGCTCGGCGAGGGGGCGCTTGCGGTCCTCGGCGTAGAAGAAACGCGCGTCGGCGAGGCGCGCCGCCACCACCCATTCGTTGCCCGAGCGCACCCGGCCCTCCGGGTCGTCGCCCCGGTCCATGACGGTCAGGAACCGGGGCAGCAAGCCGTCGTCGCCGGAGGCGCCGGTCCGCTCCATGGTGAGCGCGCTCTGATGGTCCCTGAGGGTGGTCGCCAGGACCTCCCGCGGGAGCGCCAGGAAGTCCTCGTCGAAGCGCCCTTCGAGGACCCCGGGGATCTCGCACATCGCCGCCAGCCTGGCGAGGAGGTTCGGGTCCTCGACCAGGGTGCCGCCCGCCGTCCGGGCCCGCTCGCGCATGGCTTCCGCGAGCCGCCGGGAGCGCTCCGCGGGATCGATGACCAGGCCGAGCTCGCCCAGGCGTCGCCGGTAGTCCTCCACGCCGGCGACCTGGATCTCCTGCGGCGAGAGGACCGGATGGCCACGGGTCCGCGCCCCGGCCGCCACCCCGAAGAGCTCGAAGGGCACGACCTCGCCGTCGAGCAGCGAGACGAGCCCGTGGACCGGCCGCACCCAGGGGCCGGTGCCCCGTCCCCAGAGCATCGTCTTGGGCCACGGGATCTCGACGAGCATGCGGGGCACGAGCTCCGCCAGAACCTCGGCCGAGGTCCGTCCGCGGACCTTCCGGCGGACGGCCACGTACTCGCCCTTGTCGGTCTCGATCCGCTCGAGGTCGCCTGGCTCGAGGCCCAGGCGGCGTGCGAACCCCTCGAGCGCCTGGGTCGGCTTGCCTTCGCCGTCCCAGGCCACCCGCGCCGGCGGGCCCACCGTCTGCTCCTCGCGGTCCGGCTCCCCCGCCGGCAACCCTTCGAGGACCAGCACCAGGCGGCGGGGCGTGAAGCCGCTCTCCACCGCCCGCGGCCCCAGGCCGCGGCCCATCAGGTCCTCGAACACGCGCGTCGCCAGGTGGCGCATCGCGGGCTCGAGCATGCGGGCGGGGATCTCCTCGGTCCGGACCTCGAGCAGGTACTCGCCGCTCACGACGCCTCCCCGGCGGCACCCGCCACGGCCGCGCCGGCCTCGGGCGCCTCGCCTCCACCCGCCGCGCCCGGCCCGCCGGCCCCCCCGCCGAGCAGCGGGAAGCCCAGCCGCTCGCGGCTCGCCAGGTACGCGCGGGCGCAGGCCACCGCCAGGTCGCGGACCCGCTTGATCAGGGCGACCCGCTCGGTCACCGAGACGGCGCCGCGGGCGTCGAGCACGTTGAACAGGTGGGAGCACTTGAGGGCGCACTCGTACGCCGGCAGCACCAGCTCCGCGTCGAGGCAGCGGCGCGCCTCCCGCTCGTAGCCGTCGAACTGCGCCTGGTGGAACTCGACGTCGGCGACCTCGAAATCGTAGCGGGAGAGCTCGACCTCGTCCTGGTGCCGCACGTCGCCGTAGGTCAGGCCGCCGGGTACCCAGGCAATGTCGTAGACGCTGCGGGAGAGACCCAGGAACATGGTGATGCGCTCGAGGCCGTAGGTGATCTCGGCGCTGATCGGCGAGAGCTCGAGGCCGCCCGCCTGCTGGAAGTAGGTGAACTGGGTGATCTCCATGCCGTCGAGCATCACCTGCCAGCCGACCCCGGCCGCCCCCAGGGTGGGCGACTCCCAGTTGTCCTCCTCGAAGCGCAGGTCGTGGACCGTCAGGTCGAGGCCCATGGCCTCCAGGCTCCGCACGTAGAGCGCCTGGACGTCGTCCGGCGAGGGCTTGAGCACCACCTGGAGCTGGTAGTGCTTGCCCAGGCGGAACGGGTTGTCGCCGTAGCGGCCGTCGGCGGGGCGCCGCGAGGGCTGGACGTAGGCGGCGCGCCAGGGCTCGGGGCCGAGCACCCGGAGGAAGGTGTCCGGGTGCATGGTGCCCGCGCCCACCTCCAGGTCGTAGGGCTGCTGGAGCACGCACCCCTGGCCGGCCCAGAACTCCGAGAGGCGGAGGATCAGCTGCTGGAAGCTCTGCATCGGTTCGCTCGTCTCGAGTCGCTCGGTGTACGCCGCCCCGGTCGCCTCGCCGGCCTCAGGCCGAGTCGAGGACGGGGCGCATGCTCTGGATCACGTCGTAGCTGCGCAGCTCCCGGCCCAGGAAGCGGCGGCGGACCTCGGCGTTCAGCCGCTCGGTCCGGCGCAGCACCGCGGGTGCCGGCGGCCGGCGGGCGAGCTCTGCGAGCGGCTCGTGCCCCAGGCGTACCAGGAGCGCCAGGACCTCCGAGTCTACCGGCAGGCCCAGGGAGCCGCCCACCACCCCGCCTCCCGCCCCCGCGCCGGCGCCACCGGCTCCGCCGCGGGCGCAGTCGGCGCAGACCACCGCCTCGTCGTTCGGCGCCAGCACGCCGCCCCGCTCGGCGAAGGGCCGCCCGCAGAGCGGACACTCCCGCGGGGCCGGAAAGATCCCGGCCAGACGCAGAGCCCAGGCCTCGAAGTAGCGCGCCGCCAGGTCCCGGTCCACCCCGCCGAGGAGCGCCTCGACCGTCGAGTCCAGCAGACGGAAGTAGAGCTCCGACGGGTCGTTGTCCTGGACCAGCTCGGTCAGGTGCTCGGCGAGGTAGCTGCCGAGCAGGATCCCCTCCAGGTCCTGCTGCAGGCGGTGTGCGGGCCGCACCAGCTCGACGTCCCCGATCCGCACCAGCTCCCGGCCCTCCTTCTCGAACCAGCGCACCCGCACCCGGGCGAGGGGCTGGAGCTGGCCGGCGAAGCGACTGTACTTGCGCCGGGCACCGCGCGCAACACCCTTGGTCTTGCCCCGTTCGCGGGTGAGCAGGGTGACGATTCGGTCGCTCTCGTGGAGGTCGAAGACGTCGAGGATCAGGGCCTCGCCCCCGAAGGCGCGCATTCCCGGCAGACTACACCGGCGGGGGCGCCGGACCCTCGACCGGCACCGAGCTCGGATCTCGGCTCGGGCGGGCGCGGCGGGTTGCGGCGGCGATGCGGCCGCGCGGGGGCGTCCCCTTCCCCGGGAAGCTGGGAAGGGGATCAGAGGGGATGTGGGGGGATCTGGTAGGTTGGGCGGCCATGCGATCCGGACACCAGCGTGTCGCCGCCGGCCCCGCCGTCCACCGGGTCCTCGCCCGGCTCGAGCGGGGGACGGTCATGGTGCTGGGGGCGCCGGGCACCGGCAAGAGCGCCCTGGCCGGGTACCTGACGGCGCAGCTCGGCCGCGGCCTCTCCCGGGTGGCCCAGCTCGACGCCGACCCGGCGCAGGGGGCGATCGGGCTCGGGGCCTGCCTGGGCCTCGCCCTGACCGCTCCCTGGCGGGCCCCCGCCGCCCTCTGGTTCACCGGCGCCGCCTCCGCGCTCGACCGGCCCCTCGCCACCGTGGTGGGTGCGGCGCGCCTCGCCGGCCGCGCCCGCGACGAAGGCGCGGAGCTGGTGGTGATCGACCCGCCCGGCACGGTGGCGACGGCCGCGAGCCGCGAGCTCCTCTATCACCTTGCGGAAGCGGCGGGCGTGGACCAGGTGGTGGCCCTGGAGCGCGACGACGAGCTCGCGAGCCTGCTCGACGCGCTCGGTGGGCGGGCGGAGGTCTACCGGATTCCGCCCCTCGCCGGCGCCCGACCGGTCGCCGAGGCGGAGCGGCGGGCCAGCCTCGAGGCGCGGCTCCGGGCGCATCTCGCCGGCGGCGTCCGGCGCCGGTTCGGGCGCGCCCGGATCGTGACCGCCGGCTGGGCCCGGCCGGGCGAGGTCGTGAGTGGGACGGTGGTGGGTCTGCTCGACGCCGGCGGCTTCTGCCTCGGCCTCGGGGTGGTCGAGGAGCTCGGCCGGGCGTCGGTCGAGGTCCTCACGCCGCAGGTCGACCGGTCGCGGATCGCGCATCTCCAGCTCGGCGACCTGCGCTGCGAGCGCTCGGACGGCCGGGCCGAGGACGGACCGGGGATGGAGCTGCGGCTGCTGCGGGCCGGCTGAGACGGGCCGGGGAGACTCCGCGGGGTCGGCCTCCGCGACGTCGAGCCTCGGACGCTTCCGCTTCAGGGTCTGTCCGTGCACGATCGCGTGCAGCGGCCGACCTCCGCATCGGCCGGCCCGGCCTCGGGACAGGCTTCAAGCCCCTCCGGCCGGGCGCCGTGCGCTACCCGATCTGCATGTCGAACGCCCCGTCGGTAGGGAGCTGGACGCTACCCCGGTAGAGGACCTGGTCGCCCGTTCGGACGATGACCGTGTAGTGCCCGCGGGCAAGCCCGCCGACGTAGTACTTGCCGTCGTCGCCGGTCAGCGACTTGCCGGCCTCGGTCTCGCCCCGGGTGAAGACCACCCAGACCGAGGCCACGGGGGCGCCCGAAACCTCGGTGACGGTTCCCTTGATCGATGTACCCCCGGCCAGCGCCTGGGGTGTCGTCGCCAGGGCCAGTCCGGCGACGCCCAGGCAGAGGGCCAGGAGACGCATCCAGCTTCGTTTCGTGCTCATGACGTCGGTCCTCCTCCGCCGCCCTGCGCTCGGGTCTCGGGCTCGAGCGAGATCCCCATGGCGGCGATGCCGCCGGGCAGCGACACGGTCTGAGTGTCGGCCCGTCCCTCGGCGTCGACCAGCACCCTGGCGTCCAGCCCCGACTCCTTGTGCCGGACCAGGATCCAGTAGCCGCCGGGCTGGACGCCCTGGAACAGGAACTTGCCCTGGCTGTCGGTGGTGGTGAGGTACGGGCTGCCCGCGGGGATGAGGAGCACCTCGCCCTCCACGGGCTCGCCCGGCGATTCGATGCTCGAGAGCCGGCCGACGATCTGCCACGGGATCTCCTGGGCCACGGGAGGCTTGGGCGGGGGATCGGCCGGGCTCCGGATCTGGGGCAGGACGTTGATCGCCGCCACGGCGATCGTCGTCACTGCCGCGAGGACGGCCCCGGTGGCGCCGACCTTCCTGGCCCGGCTCGGGGCGGCTGCGTCTGCGCTGTCCATCGTCGTCTCCTTCCTCTGCGTTTCTGGAGGAAACGACGAAGAGCTGCGGAGTCCCTCACTCGCGCCCCTTGTGCTAGCCTCTCGGGAACATCTCAAACACAGGACTCGCGGGAGCCGACGGTGGGTCCGAGCGCGGCCGTGCCCATGGCGGGGCGCGCCGTGGGTTCGCCGTGTCCTCCCGCGGTCCGAAAGGAGGGGACGATGAAGCTCCGGACACTGGCGTTCGCCGCCGGGTTGATCGTGGCGGTGATCTGTGCCTTCTTCACGAATCCCGTGCTGCCTTGGGTGGTGGGTGGGCTGGGGATCCTGGTGGGGTTGTTCAACGTGGCCGAGGGGGAGCAGAAGCGGCTCTTGCTGTGTGGGATCGGGCTGGTGGTGGCGCTGACGGCGATCCTGGCGCAGACGTTCAACCCGGACTGGTTGGAGCAGGTGGTGTTCTTCGTGCGGGTGTTCGTGGCCCACGTGTTGCTGGTGGTGGCGCTGGTCTGGTTCTTCCAGACGGCGAAGGATTGAGGCCGGGCCGGGGTCGCTCACGGCCCGGGTCGGCTCGGGGCAGGGTTCGGAGGTCTTCGAACCGTTGGGCCGGCCGACGCGGAGGTCGGCCGCTTCACGCGGGACCGGACTGCGGGCGTGATCGAGCTCGGCGGTAAGGGTCCGCGCAAGAAGGACTGCTCGCACCGAGGGCGTTGTGGCGCAATCCTCGCCAGGCGCGCGACCGAGGCATGGCGGGGCCTATGCTGCAGGGAGCGCAACGCCACGCGGATGGATGGCATGGCGCCCGAATGCGGAAGTACTTCTTGCGCGGGCCCCAAGCCGCCGCCCGGCCCCGAAGCCTCGGAGCTTCCCGGCGGGCGCGCTCCAGCCCCGCCCTCTGCCCCTCAGCCCGCCCGCACCCGGTCGAACAACCGGTGGTAGGCCGAGGCGAGGGTGATCGTTACCGTGTCGCGCACCGGGCGGTAGAAGCTCGGCACCCGGTCGTGGTAGATCGTCCGCACCTTGACCTGCCCGATCCGGGCCCCACGGTGCGCCGCCTTGATCAGCATCTCCGACTCGATGGCGTAGCCGTCCGACGCCAGCGCCATCCGCTCCACCAGCTCGACCGACACCACTCGATAGCCCGATTGGCTGTCCGCCAGCACCACCCCCGTCACCCACGACAAGAGGCGCGTCCCGATCGCGTTCGTCCAGTAGCGGTGCTTGGGGATCGCCGCCCGGTCCTCGAGGCGGCCGCCCACGATCAGGTCCCACGCGCCCGAGTCCCACGCCGCCAGCAGCGCCGGCAGGTCCGCCGGGTCGTGCTGCCCGTCGCCGTCCAGCATCACGATCCCCCGCAGCTCCGGCGCCCGAGCCGCCGGCCGCTCGGCGAGCAGCGCCGCGAACCCCGTCCGCAGCGCCGCCCCTTTCCCCCGGTTCCGCTCGTGCCGCAGGACCTCCGCCCCGGCCCGCCGCGCCGCCTCTCCCGAGCCGTCCGTCGAGCCGTCGTCCACCACCACCACGCGGGTCAGGTGGCCGAGCGCGCCCTCCACCACCTCCCCGAGCGTCGCCGCGCACTGGTAGGCGGGGATCACGGCGATGAGGTCACGGCGCATGGGGCGGCTCGCGGAGGCGTGGCGCGCGGGGGGTGGTCTCCCGGGTCGGTGCGAGGTATAGCACAGCGCTCTCGCGCCTTGTCACCGGCGGCAGCTTGTGACATCCTTCACAGGTCCGACGGGGTCGCGTCGGCCACGCTCCGCCCACGGGTCCAGCCGGCGGAGAGAGCGGCGACGCGGCGTTGCGCCGGGCACGGTCGTCACGGCCGGCGCCCCGAGCGCGGTCGGCGAGCCACCGACACGAGCAACGACAGCCTCGCAGCCACCTGGAGGTACGACCGCCTTGCCTGACACCTACTTCTCGGTGCTCCTCGCCCTGGGGATCGCCGTCGCCATCGGCTTAGGGCTGCTCAGCGTCTCGTACCTCGCCGGCCGCAAGCTGCGGGGGCGAACCGAGCTCTCGCCCTACGAGTCGGGCATGCCGCTGCTCGACCAGAGCCACAAGCGGATCTCCATCCTCTTCTTCCTGATCGCCATCGACTTCATCGTCTTCGACCTCGAGGCGGCCTTCCTCTACCCCTGGGCGCTGGTCATGCGCGCGGGCGGCTGGAGCCTGTTCGGCGCCGTGCTGGTGTTCATCGCCCTGATCCTGGTGGGCTACGCCTACATCTGGCGCAAGGGTGGCCTCGACCTGGGCGCCCGCGGGCGGGTCGGCCGCGTGGGGGGGTTCCAGCCGTGAGCTTCCCTCCCGAGGCCAAGGCCCGTCTCGCCGAGATCGTCGAGCGCTACCCGGACTCCAAGGCGGCGCTGATTCCCGCCCTCCACCTGGCCCAGGAGGTCTGGGGCGGGTGGCTTCCCGAGGAGGCGGTCGAGGCGGTCGCCCACGAGCTCTCGCTGCCCGCCGCCGAGGTCCACGGCGTCGTCACCTTCTACGACCTCTTCCACCAGAGCCCGGTGGGACGCCACCGCCTGCGGGTGTGCACCAACCTCCCTTGCCAGCTCCGCGGCGCCGAGGAGATCCTGGCGCGGCTCGGCCGCGAGCTGGGCGTGGGCGAGGACGAGGTGACCCCCGACGGCCGGTGCTCCTACACCCACTTCGAGTGCCTCGGCTCCTGCGACACGGCGCCGATGATGATGCTCGACGACCACTACGAGGAGAACCTGACCCCCGAGCGGGTCCGGGAGATCCTCGAGGAGCTCGACTAGCCATGGCGGCCGCGTCGTTCGAGCCGGTCCTCACCAGGAACGTCGGCCGCCCCGCGGCCCGCACCGTCGCCGGCTACCGCGCGACCGGCGGCTACGAGGGCCTGGCCAGGGCCCTGAAGCTCGAGCCCGACGAGGTGATCGAGCAGGTCAAGGCGTCGGGCCTCCGCGGCCGCGGCGGGGCGGGCTTCCCCACCGGCATGAAGTGGGGCTTCATCCCCAAGCAGTCGGCGGGCCCCAAGTACATCGTGTGCAACGCCGACGAGTCGGAGCCCGGGACCTTCAAGGACCGGCTCCTCATGGAGCAGGACCCGCACCAGCTCGTCGAGGGCTGCGCCATCGCCGGCTACGCGGTGGGCGCCCAGACGACCTACATCTACATCCGCGGCGAATACACGAGGGCCGCCGACGTCCTGGAGGAGGCGATCCGCGAGGCCTACCAGGAGGGCGTGCTGGGCGCGAGCGTCCTCGGCTCGGGCTTCCGCCACGACGTCCACGTCCACCGCGGAGCCGGCGCCTACATCTGCGGCGAGGAGACCGGGCTCCTCGAGTCGCTCGAGGGCAAGCGGGGCCAGCCGCGGGTCAAGCCGCCCTTCCCGGCGGTCATCGGCGCCTTCGGCGCGCCGACCGTGATCAACAACGTCGAGACCCTGGCCTGCGTGCCCCACATCCTGGTGCGCGGCGCCGACTGGTTCAAGGGGATCGGCACCGACGAGCGCAACACCGGCCCGAAGCTCTACTGCATCTCCGGCCACGTCGAGCGCCCGGGCACCTACGAGCACCCCATCGGCGTGCCGTTTTCGACGCTCCTCGAGAGCGCCGACGGCATGTGGGGCGGCCGCGAGCTCAAGGCCTACATCCCCGGCGGCGCCTCGGCGGCGATCCTCGGGCCCGAGCACCTCCACCTGGAGCTCGACTTCGACCGGGTGGCCAAGGCCGGCAGCATGCTGGGCTCGGCGGCGGTGATGGTGATGGACGAGACCGTCTGCCTGGTGCGGGCCACCCTGCGCCTCGCCAAGTTCTTCAACCACGAGTCGTGCGGCCAGTGCACGCCGTGCCGCGAGGGCACCAACTGGATGGAGATCCTGCTGGCGCGGATCGAGTCGGGCGGCGCCGGCGCCGCCGACGTCGAGGTGCTCTCCCAGGTGCCGGACATGATCGCCGGCAACTCGCTCTGCGCCCTGGGCGACGCCGCCGCCGGGCCGGTGCGCTCGCTGGTCGCCCACTTCCGCCCGGAGATCGAGCGCCACGTCGAGGAGGGGCGCTGTCCGTACGGCACGCGCCACTACTTCGCCAACGGATCGAACAGAAACCACTAGTCGTCTACCACGAGCGAAATCATGACGAACGAGCCCAGTTTTCAGCAGATCCACGAGAGCGGGAGGGGCCGTCCCCTTCCCCCCCGTGGGGTGGGAAGGGGATCGAGGGGTTGCGGGGGGCATCCGATGAACCCAGCGTCTTGGAGTAGCCGATCCGGTGAACGCGGGCTCCACCGCTCGACGTGGGCGGGGGCCGTCCGGTGCTCGAAGCCTGGGGCGCTCAACTTGCCTCGTCGGGTTGCGGCGGAGCTTCTCTAGGCGATGCCCAGCGTCACGATCAACGGCCGGACCGTCGAGGTCGAGGCCGGAACCAACGTCATCGAGGCCGCGAAGCGGGTGGGGGTGCAGATCCCCCACTACTGCTACCACCCGCGGCTCTCGGTGGTCGGCCAGTGCCGGATGTGCCTGGTCCAGGTCGACGGCCACCCGAAGCTCCAGGCCGGCTGCTCGGTCACCGTGCAGAAGGACGGCATGGAGATCCGCACCGACGTGCCGGAGGTCGAGGAGGCCCAGCGGGCGATGATGGAGTTCCTCCTCATCAACCACCCGCTCGACTGCTCGATCTGCGACCAGGCCGGTGAGTGCGGCCTCCAGGACTACGCCTTCGAGCACGGCCAGTCCTTCTCCCGCTTCCGCTACGAGGAGAAGCGCACCTACCCGGGCCGGGAGCGGATCCCGCTCGGGCCGAGCGTGCTCCTCAACATGAACCGGTGCATCCAGTGCACCCGCTGCGTGCGCTTCACCCGCGAGATCTCGGGCACCGGCTCGCTCGGCTTCTTCAACCGGGGCGCCAGGACCGAGATCGGCACCTTTCCGGGTGCGGAGCTCGACGACCCGCTGGCCGGCAACGTGGTCGACATCTGCCCGGTGGGCGCGCTCACCTCGACCCGCTTCCGCTTCGCCGAGCGGGTCTGGTACCTGGACAAGAAGCCGTCGCTGTGCACCGGCTGCGAGGTCGGCTGCAACGTCACCCTCGAGCACCGCCGGGGGGCGATCCGGCGCTACAAGCCGCGCTTCAATCCCGAGGTCAACGACTACTGGATGTGCGACTACGGCCGCTCGACCCACGAGCGCTACGGCCGGCTGCCCCGCCTCGATGCGCCCCGGATCGGCGCCGGCGAGGCCGCCGAGCCGGCGACCTGGGCGGCCGCCCTGGACGCCGTGCACCACGCCCTGACCTCGCGCTCGACCGGCGGCGCCGTCGCCTTCCTGGGCTCGGCGAACCTCTCGACCGAGGCCGCCTACCTGCTGGCTCAGGTCGCCGATCACGTCGGTTCGCCGCACCGGGACGTCTGGGTGGACGAGGGGCCGCAGCGGTCCATCCCCAACACCCACGGCGGCATCTCCGGCACCGAGGCCGGGCCCAACCGCCGCGGCGCCGAGCTCGCCGGCCTCGCGGCGCGCGAGGGCGGGATGAGCGCCGCCGAGCTGGTCGCGGGCGACGGCGCGGAGCGCTGCGCGGTGCTGGTGGTGGCCGACAGCGACTTCGGCGCCGCCGCCCACGATCCGGCGAGGGTCGAGCGCCTGCGCCGGGCGAAGTTCCTGGTGGTCCTGGGCTGGGCCGACACGCCCCTCGCCAAGGCCGCCGACGTGGCCCTGCCGACGGCCAATCACGCCGAGACGAGCGGCACGTTCGTCAACGTCGCCTGGCGTCTCCAGCGCTTCGAGCGGGCGTTCCCGGCCCCCGGCCAGGCGCGACCCGCGATCGAGGCCCTGGGCGACCTGCTCTCGCGCTTCGACGCCCGCTGGAGCGACCAGATGAGCGCCGCCGAGGTCTTCGACCGCCTGGCGTCGGAGGGCGGCCCCCTCGCGGGCCTCGCCTTCGACGAGCTGCCGGCTACGGGTACGCCCATCGAGGCGCCGAGGGAGACGCCCGAGCCGGCCCTCGAGGGCTGATCGCTCGACTCCCACGCCGACCGACCGAACCGAATCCATCTTCGAGGAGCCGCACGTGAGCGTCCAAACCGTGGCCATGCTCGCCAAGCTGGCGGCCTTCCTGGTCCTCCTGCTGACCGTCGTGCCGGTCATGGTCTGGGTGGAGCGGCGGGGCGGCGCCCTGATGCAGGACCGGCCCGGACCGAACCGCCTGGGCCCCCTGGGCCTGCTCCAGCCCCTGGCCGACGCGCTGAAGTTCATCTTCAAGGAGGACGTCCTGCCGCGGGATGCCGACCGCGTCCTCTACCTGATGGCGCCGATCCTGGCGTTGATCCCGGGCTTCTCCACCTTCGTGGTCATCCCGCTCGGCCCGACGATCGAGATCGCCGGCCAGCGGGTCCCCATGATGGTCGCCGACGTCGACACCGGGGTGCTCCTGTTCCTGGCGATCGCGAGCCTCGGGGTCTACTCCCTGGTGATGGCGGGCTACGCCTCGAACAACAAGTTCTCGCTGCTGGGCTCGATCCGCGCCTCGGCGCAGATGATCAGCTACGAGCTGGCGCTCACCCTGAGCGTGGTGGCGGTCCTGCTGCCGGTGGGCTCCTTCCGGCTCGACGACGTGGTCAGCTACCAGATCGCGCACGTCTGGAACGCCATTCCCCAGTGCGTGGGCTTCCTGGTCTTCGTGATCGCCGCCTTCGCCGAGACCAACCGCCTGCCCTTCGACCTGCCGGAGGCCGAGTCGGAGCTGGTGGCCGGCTACCACACCGAGTACAGCGCCATGCGCTTCGCCGCCTTCTTCATGGCGGAGTACGCCAGCATGACCATCCTCTCGGCGCTCGCCGCCACCCTGTTCCTGGGCGGCTGGCACCTGCCGGGGGTCGATCTCGCGGCCCTGGGGATCCTCGGCGTGGTGATCGGGGCGGTGGTGCTGCTGGTCAAGATCCTGCTCTTCCTCTTCTTCTTCGTCTGGGTGCGGTGGAGCTTTCCCCGCTTCCGCTACGACCAGCTCATGGCCATCGGTTGGAAGGTGCTCCTGCCGCTCGCCATCCTCAACCTGATCTGGGTCGCTTCGGCGAGCCTCGCGGGGTGGCTATGATGGAGTTGGCAATCTTTCTCCTCTTCGCCCTCTTCGCCCTGGGCTCGGCCCTGGTGGTCGTCCTCCACCGCGACCCGGTGAAGTCGACCCTGAGCCTGGTCCTCACCCTGGCCTCGACGGCGGTCCTCTTCGTCCTCCTCGGCGCGCCGTTCATCGGCACCCTCCAGGTGCTGATCTACACCGGCGCCATCGTCGTGCTGTTCCTGTTCGTGGTCATGTTGCTCAACGTCTCGCGGGAAGCGCGCCCCGAGCAGGGAGGAGGCGGCCAGCGCCTGTTCGCGATCCTCGGGACGCTCGCCTTCGCCCTGCTGGCCGGCGGCACCGTCTGGCGCGGGGTGGCGGGGAGCTCGGCGGGGCCCCTCGACGAGCGCTTCGTGGCGCTCCGCGGCCTGGCGGCGGAGCTCTTCGACCGCTTCCTCCTGCCGTTCGAGATCGTCGGGCTCCTGCTGCTGGTGGCGGTGATCGCCGCCTACATCCTGGCCAAGCGCCCCGAGCCGACCACCGGACCCGGCGGCGACGAGACCCCGGAGGGCCCGCGATGAGCGTTCCCGTCTCCTGGTACCTGATGCTGGCGGCCGCCATGTTCGCCATCGGCACGGCGGGTGCCTTGACCCGCCGCAACGGGATCACCATCTTCTTGTCCATCGAGCTCATGCTCAACTCGGTCAACCTGACGCTGGTCGGCTTCTCGCGCCTGCTGGGGGATCGGACCGGGCAGATCGTGGTCCTCTTCGTGCTCGCGGTCGCCGCGGCCGAGGCGGCGGTCGGCCTGGCCCTGTTCATCGCCCTCTACCGGCACCGGCGGACGATCGACGTCGACCGGGTCAACCTGATGCGGTGGTGAGGCCATGGAGATCCTCTGGCTGATTCCGCTCCTGCCCTTCGTGGGAGCCGCTGCGAACGGCCTGATGGGCCCGCGGGCGTCGCGCTCGGCGACCACCGCCGTCGCCCTCGGCGCGCCGCTCGCGAGCCTGCTCGCCGGCCTGTGGGCCATCTGGCAGTACGTCGGGTCGCAGTACCCCGAGGCCTTCGTCCAGGTGCTCTACCCGTGGACCGTCGGGCCGCTCCGGGTCGACGTCGGCTTCCTGCTCGACCCGCTTTCGGCGGTGATGCTCTTCGTGGTCACCTTCGTCGGCTTCCTGATCCACGTCTACTCGGTGGGCTACATGGCCCACGAGGAGGGCTACCAGCGCTACTTCGTCTACCTGAACCTGTTCATGGGGGCGATGCTGCTGCTGGTGCTGGGCTCGAGCTACCTGGTGTCGTTCGTCGGCTGGGAGGGCGTGGGGCTGTGCTCGTACCTCCTGATCGGCTACTACTACGACCAGGAGTTCCCGCCGTTCGCCGGCATGAAGGCGTTCATCGTCAACCGGATCGGTGACTTCGCCTTTCTCGTCGGCCTGTTCGCGCTGGTGGCGGTGTTCGGCACCCTCGACTACCAGACCCTCTTCTCCCGGATCGCCGCCGACCCGGCCTCCGCCCAGGCGACCTTCCTCTTCGGCCTGCCGCTCGCGAGCTTCGTGGCGCTGTGTCTGTTCATCGGCGCCATGGGCAAGAGCGCCCAGTTCCCGCTCTACGTCTGGTTGCCCGACGCCATGGCCGGTCCGACGCCGGTCTCGGCCCTGATCCACGCGGCCACCATGGTCACCGCCGGCGTCTTCATGGTGGCCCGCTCGAACGCCCTCTTCCAGCTCGCGCCGGGGGTGGGTCTCTTCGTGGCGGCGATCGGCACCTTCACCGCCATCTTCGCGGCGACCATCGGCCTCGCCCAGACCGACATCAAGAAGGTCCTCGCCTACTCCACCGTCTCCCAGCTCGGGTACATGTTCCTGGCCGCCGGGCTCGGCGCGTACACCGCGGCGATCTTCCACGTCGCGACCCACGCCTTCTTCAAGGCCCTCCTCTTCCTGGGCTCGGGCTCGGTGATCCACGCCATGGGCGGCGAGCAGGACATGCGCAAGATGGGGGGCCTGAAGAAGCAGCTCCCGGTGACCTATTGGACCTTCCTGGTGGCGACGCTCGCGATCTCCGGCATCCCGCCCTTGGCCGGCTTCTTCTCGAAGGACGAGATCCTGGCCGCCGCCGCCGGCAACGGCCACTGGGTGCTCTACTTCGTCGGCCTGGTGACCGCGGGGCTCACCGCCCTCTACATGTTCCGGGCCGTCTACCTGACCTTCCACGGCTCGTTCCGGGGCACCGAAGAGCAGCGCCACCACCTCCACGAGTCGCCGCCCGTGATGACCGTGCCGCTGGTCATCCTGGCGGTGGGCTCGGCCCTCGCCGGCCTCATCGGCATCCCGGCGGTCCTCTCCGGGGGGCGCGAGTGGAACTGGATCGAGCGCTTCCTCGAGCCGTCGTACTGGGACGTGGGGCGGGTCGTGCCCCACCACCTGGGCACCGGGGTCGAGGTCATCCTCCTGGCGCTGTCGGTGGCGGTGGCCCTGGGCGGCATCCTGGTGGCGCGGAGCTACTACGGCGGCGACCGGGGCCTCGGGAAGGGCCGGGCGACCGCGGAGCGCTTCCCCGCCGTCCATCGGCTGCTGGTGGGCAAGTACTTCGTGGACGAGATCTACGACCGGGTGCTCGTGCGGCCGCTCCGGGCGCTCTCCCGGTTCTTCTGGAAGAGGGTGGACGGCACGCTGATCGACGGCTCGATCAACCTCGGCGCCTACCTCACGGAGCTCACCGGGTACATCGGGCGTCTCACGACCACCGGCAACGTGCGCAACTACGCCCTGTACCTTTTCCTCGGCATCGTCGTCCTCCTGACCTGGGTGCTCCTGTGATGGCCACGTTCCTCGCGCTTCTGTTCGGCAACACCCTCACCCGGCTGGTCTTCTTCCCGACCGTGGCGGCGCTGCCGCTGCTGCTCGTGCGGCGGGACGACGAGCGGTTCACCAAGCTCTACACCCTGATCGTGTCGCTGGCCGAGCTGGTCTTCGCCGTTCGGTACGCGGCGAGCCACGTCTCGGGCGGGCACTTCGAGCAGGCGACGGACGGCGTCTATCGGTGGATCGCCGCCTACGGGATCTCCTATCACCTGGTGGCCGACGGCATCTCCATGCCCCTCGTCCTCCTCTCCTGCCTGCTCCTGCCCATCGTGGTGCTCGGTACCTGGCGCGGCATCCCGCGCCACTGGCCGGGTTACGCCGCATCGCTCCTGCTCCTGACCACCGGGGTCCTCGGCACCTTCCTGGCCTTCGACCTCTTCCTCTTCTACGTCTTCTTCGAGATCTCCCTGGTGCCCATGTACCTGATCATCGGCATCTGGGGCGGCGAGCGGCGGATCTACGCGGCGGTCAAGTTCTTCCTCTACACGATGGTGGGGAGCCTGCTGATGCTGGTCGCCCTGCTCTTCATGGGTGGGACCTACGCCCGGGTGACCGGCACCTGGAGCTTCGCCTACAGCGACCTGCTCCAGCTCTCGCTGCCGCTGGGCACCCAGATCTGGCTGTTCGCGGCCTTCGCCCTGGCCTTCGCCATCAAGGTGCCCATGGTGCCGCTCCACACCTGGCTGCCCGACGCCCACGTCGAGGCCCCGACCGGCGGCTCGGTGATCCTCGCCGGAGTGCTCCTCAAGCTCGGCACCTACGGCTTCCTGCGCTTCGCCCTGCCGCTCTTCCCCCACGCCGCCCAGCGCGCCCAGCCGCTGCTCCTCACCCTGGCCGTCGTGGGCATCCTCTACGGCGCCCTGGTCGCCTGGGTGCAGGAGGACATGAAGAAGCTGGTCGCCTACTCCTCGGTCGCCCACCTGGCCTTCGTGATGCTCGGCCTCCTCGCCTTCGACGCCATCGCGTGGCAGGGCTCGCTCCTCCAGATGGTCAACCACGGGATCTCGACCGGCGCCCTCTTCCTGCTGGTGGGGATGGTCTACGAGCGGCGCCACACGAAGCGCTTCGACGAGCTGGGCGGCCTCGCCAAGGCCATGCCCTTCTTCGCCTTCTTCCTGGTCTTCTCGTCGCTCGCCTCGGTCGGCCTGCCGGCCCTGAACGGCTTCGTCGGCGAGTTCCTGATCCTGGTCGGCAGCTTCCGGACCCTGGGCTGGCCGGTGATCCTCGCCACGTTCGGCGTGGTGCTCGCCGCCGTCTACCTGCTGAAGATGATCGCCCGCACCATCTGGGGGCCGGTGACCCGGGAGGAGAACCGCACGGTCCCGGACCTCTCGGTCCGCGAGATCGTCACCCTGGTGCCGCTCGCGGTCTTCATGCTCTGGATCGGCGTGGCGCCCAAGACCTTCATCGAGCCGAGCCGGCCGGCCCTCGAGCAGACCCTGGCGCGCTACCAGGAGCGGGTCGCGAGCCCGCCCCCCGAGGAGGCGCGGCTCGTGACGACGGCATCGGGCGACCGGCTCGCGGCGGCCCCGGAGGTGACCCGATGAACGCCCCCGACCTGGCGACCCTCGCCCCCGAGATCACCCTCGCCGCGGCGGGCTCGCTGATCCTGCTGCTCGAAGCCTTCACCCCGGGTCTGCGGCGGGCCTTCACCGGCCTCTCGGTGCTCGCCGTCGTCCTCGCCGGCTGGTTCGTCTGGGGCCTGCCCGCGGGCTCGTCGTTCGGCGGCCTGATCGAGTCCACGCCCCTGACCGGGCTCGGCTCGACGATCGTCCTCGCCACCGCCGTCCTGGCGCTGCTGGCCTCCCAGAGCTACCTGCTGCGGGAGCGGATCCTCTCGGGCGAGTACCACGCCCTGATGCTCTGGGCGGTCACCGGCATGCTCCTGATGCTCCGAGCGACCGAGCTGCTGACCGTCTTCGTCTCCCTCGAGCTCCTGTCGCTCTGCCTCTACGCGCTGGCGGCCTTCAACCGGAAGGTGGTGGTGGGCTCGGAGGCGGCCCTCAAGTACTTCCTCATGGGGGCCTTCGCCAGCGCCTTCGTGCTCTACGGCATCGCCCTGGTCTACGGCGCCACGGGCACCACCTTCTTCCCCGGGATCGGCCGGGCGTTTGCCTCCGGGCTGCCGGCGGCCGCCTCGCCGGCGGTCGGGGCGATCGGCGTCGTCCTGCTGATCGCCGGCTTCGGCTTCAAGATGAGCGTCGCCCCCTTCCACGCCTGGGCGCCCGACACGTACCAGGGAGCCCCGTCGCCCTACGTGGGCTTCCTCTCGGTGGCGCCCAAGGCGGCGAGCGCCTTCGTCCTGATCCGGGTGCTGCACACCGTCTTCCCGCATCTGCTGGGGGCGAACTGGCCGGCGATCGTGGCCACGCTGGCGGTCCTCTCCATGGTCACCGGCAATCTCCTGGCGCTGGTCCAGAAGGACATCAAGCGCATGCTCGCGTACTCGGGCGTCGGCCACATGGGCTACCTGCTGATCCCGCTGGCCGGCCTCGACCTCGGCGCTGCGGGCACCGACAGCTCATGGACGCCGGTGCTCGTCTACCTGGCGGCCTACGCCCTGATGAACGCCGGCGCCTTCGCGGTGATCGCCATGCTCTACTCCCGGGCCGGCGAGCAGCACCTGATCTCCGAGCTCTCCGGCTGGGGCTACCGCTTCCCGCTGCTCGGCCTCTGCCTGACCGTGTGCATGCTGTCGCTGGGCGGCATCCCGCCGACCCTGGGCTTCCTGGGCAAGTACCTGGTCTTCCTCCACGCCGTGCGCCACGGCCAGACCTGGCTCGCCCTGGTCGGCGTGGCGACCTCGCTGGTGGGCGTCTACTACTACCTGCGGGTGGTCTACACGCTCTACATGAAGGAGGAGGTCCGGGCGCCCGCCGGCCTGCTGATCGACGGCTGGGGCCGGACCGCGGCGGTGCTGGCCGCCCTCGGCACCCTGGCGCTGGGCATCTTCCCCGCCTGGCTCATGGGCTGGTTCTAGCCGTGCCCGAGCGTGAGCCCGCGGCGGTCTCCCCGCTCACCCTCAACCGCCTGTCGTTCTATCTCCGCTGCCTCCGGCGTCTCCAGGAGGAGGGCGTCGAGCGGGTCTCCTCCCAGATGCTCGCCCGCCGCTTCCACCTCTCGGCGGCCCAGATCCGCAAGGATCTCGCCCACTTCGGCGGCTTCGGCATCCGCGGCGTGGGCTACGAGGTCGACCGCCTGATCGAGCACCTGTCGGAGCTTCTCGGCCTCGACCGGCGCCACCGCCTGGTGATCGTGGGCATGGGCAACCTGGGGAGCGCGCTGGCCTGCTACCTCGGCTTCAACTCCGGGGCCTTCCACGTGGTCGCCGGCGTCGACCGGGACCCGGCGAAGGTCGGCACCCGGATCGGGACTTTCGTCATCCGCTCGACCGCGGAGCTGGCGGAGACGGTGCGCGAGTCGTGGGCCGAGATCGGCGTCCTGTGCGTGCCCGCCGAGGCCGCCCAGGAGAACTACGACGCCCTGGTGGCGGCGGGGATCCGCGGGGTGATCAACTTCTCCCCGGTCCGCGTGCGCCCGGTCCCCGGCGTGCCCTTGAAGGACGTCGACCTGCGGATCAACCTCGAGGAGCTCGCGTACTTCCTCGAGGTGTGAGGCGGCCGGCCCGCGGTAGCATCGGGGCCGACCGATGCCGATCCGATTCGTCGTCTTCTTCGCCGCGTGGCTGGCGCTCGCCGCAGCGCCGTCCGCGCCGCCTCCCCCCGCCGTCCGGCCGGTTCCGAGCGGCCCTCCGGCGGCCGGTTACGTCGCCGACCGGGAGTGCGCGCTCTGCCACCGGGGCGAGGCGGAGTCGTTCCGCGCGGTGGCGATGAGCCGCTCCTTCGTGAGCGTGGCGACGGCGGTGCGCGAGGGGCGGCTGATCGAGGACTTCGACGCCCCGGCCACCCACCACGCTCCGTCGAAGCGCTGGTACCGGATCACCCGGCGGGGGGGAGGCCTCCTCTTCCGGCGCTGGCAGCTCGACGCCGCCGGCCGCGAGGTCAACGTCTTCGAGCAGCCGATCGAGGCCATCCTGGGCTCGGGCAATCACTCCCGCGTCTACCTCTACCGCACACCCGCGGGCGAGCTCTTCCAGCTCCCCCTCGCCTGGTACTCGCAGGAGGACGGGGGCCGGGGAGGGTGGGCCATGGCCCCGGGCTACGACCGGCCGGACCACTCCGGCGTCACCCGCCTCGTCCGCCGCGAGTGCCTGTTCTGCCACGACGCCTACCCGGATCTCCCGGCGGGGGCCGACGCGCCGGGCGCCCCGCAGAGCTTCCCCGCCGCCCTGCCCGAGGGCATCGGCTGCCAGCGCTGCCACGGGCCGGGGGCGGACCACGTCCACCTGGCCCTCTCCCCGGAGGCCACCTCCGGGATGGTCCGGGAGGCGATCGTGAACCCGGCCCGCCTCTCTCCGCGGCTGCGCGACGACGTCTGCTACCAGTGCCACATGCTCCCGTCGGTGGCGATCCCCGGGGTGCGCCGGCTCGGGCGCGCCGACTTCTCCTTCCGCCCCGGCGAGGCCCTGGCCGACTACCGGGTGCGCATGGACGTCCGGGAGGTGGGGCGCCGGCCGGGGGACCGCTTCGAGATCGACCACCAGGCGTACCGGCTGGAGCAGAGCCGGTGCTTCCAGGCGAGCGGCGGCGAGCTCTCGTGCCTCACCTGCCACGACCCGCACCGGAAGGTGCCGGCAACCGAGCGGGCGGCCCACTACCGGAAGGTCTGCCTCGGCTGTCACGCGGGGGACCTCGCCGCGCATCCCGCCGTCGAACGGGCGGCTCCGTCCGGCGCGCCGACCCAAGAGCTCGCCGCCACCGACTGCGTCGCCTGCCACATGCCCCGGCGGCGGGCCGAGGACGTGGTCCACGCGCTGATGACCGACCACCGGATCCAGCGGCCGCCCGCGGACCTCGCTGCCCTCGTCGCGCCGCGCGAGGAGCGGGACCCGGACCTCGCCGGCCTGGTGCTCGCCGACCCGGAGCACGCCCCCGCCGGCCGCCTGGGAGCGCTCTACCGGGCCCTGGCGGCGGTCCGCGACGGGGTCGCGGTGGCCGGGGCCGTCGACTACCTGGAATCGAGCCTGGACGCCGTCGCGCCGGACGCGGACGAGGCCTGGCTCACGCTCGCCCGCGGGGAGCTCCGGCTCGAGCGCTGGACGGCCGCCGAAGCGAGCCTCCGGCGCGTCCTGGCCCGAGCGCCCGACGATCCTCTGGCCCGGGAGCGGCTGGCGGCGGCCCTCGCCGGCGAGGGGAAGCCGGCGGCGGCGGAGGCGGTCCTGCGGGCGCTGGTCGCCGACCACCCGGACCGCCCCGACCCGCTGGCCGGCCTGGGCCGGGTCCTCCTGGGCGAGGGGCGCCCGGAGGCGGCGGTCCCCTGGCTGCGGCGCGCCACCGCGCTGGCGCCGAACCGGGCGGTGGCGTGGGACGCCCTCGGCGCCGCCGAGCTGGCGCTTCGCCGCCCCGGGCAAGCGGCGGACGCCCTCCGCCGCGCCCTGGAGATCGATCCGACCCGCACCGGCGCCTACCTGCGCCTCGCCGACGCCCTCCTGGCCCAGGAGCGGCGGGACGAGGCGCTGCGCTACCTGCGGGTGGGCGCGGCGAGCGCCGCCTCGCCCGGCGAGATCGAGGCCCGGCTCGCCGCGCTCGACCGGGGCTCCGCCGGGGGCGCTCAGGGCAGCCGGCGGTAGAAGGAGAGCGCGCTCTCGCCGTAGCGTCGCTGGTCGACCCGGATCAGGCCACCGGCCTCGGCGGGGAGCGCGGCCCGGGCCGAGTGCTCGATCGCCACCTCGCCGTGCTCCGCGAGGAGTGGGGCCACCCCTTCGAGGAGCCGCCCGTAGCCCGGGAACCGGTACGGAGGGTCGGCGAACACCAGATCGAAGGGCCCTTCGCCCCGGCCGGCGAGCTCCCGGAGCCCCGCCGGCAGGTCGAGGCGCCGGATCTCGACCAGCGCCTCGGCGAGGCGGTCACGGTTGCTCTGGAGGAGCGGGACGGCGCGCCGATCGGCGTCGACGCAGACCACCCGGAGGGCGCCCCGCCCCGCCGCCTCGATCCCGACCACGCCGCTGCCGGCGAAGAGGTCCAGGAGCCTCGCTCCCCGCTCCAGCGGCTCGCGCCAGATGGAGAAGAGGGCCTCCCGCACCCGGCCCTCGGTGGGGCGCGCGCCGGGCGGGACGGCGAGCCACCGGCCCCGGTGGGCCCCGCCCGTCGCCCGCACCCGGCCCGGCCCCTGGCTCACGGCGGGCCCTCGCCGAACCGCGAAGCCCGGGTGACGACGCCCACGAACGTCCGGGCGAGATCGCCGGAGGCGACGTAGACGGTGAGCGGGTTGTCCACCCCTTCGAGCTCCACGCCCTTGCCGTCCGAGGTGAAGCCGACCACCTGGAAGTGGGCCCCGTCCGTCCGCTCGAGGACGTCTCCCCGCGCCGGCTCGTAGCCGGGCGGGAGACCGGGCGGAAGCTCCTTCTCGGCCACCTGGGCGAGCCGGTCGGCGACCTGGACCACCCGGGAGAGGGCGAGGGGCAGGCTCGAGTAGCGGCCGAAACGGCGATCGAGGGGCGAGTGGCCACCGGAGCCTTCCCCGGGCGAAGCCGGGGCGCTTTCCATGGAGGGCCTGCCGCGCTCCCCCGCCGGATCGGGCGCCGGGGCCTCGGGCAGGTCGAGCTCCAGCAGGCAGCTCTCCACCCAGTCGCCTTCGACGGTCAGAGGGTCGGGCTCGACGTCCGAGAGGTTGTCCGCCCGAAGCTCGTCGAGGGTCGCGGCGAGCTCGTCCGGACCCACCTCGCCGAGGTGCATCACCTCGCGGCCCCGCGGCCCCTTGCGCAGCCGCACCGTGCCGTTGCCGAACAGGGTCACCTCGTGCCGGTCGATCCGGCTCGCGCAGTCGAGGCGCAGCAGGATCTGGGAGCGGGGATCGGACGACGACCACGAGGAGGCCGGCAACGGCAGCGGCGGACCGGTCCGCCCGGAAGGGGCCGGTGGCGGGGGACGGTCCGAGGGCTCCTGGCCGCAGATCGGACCGGTGAGCGGGCCGGCCAGGAGGAGGATCAGGACCAGCACGCCGGGCCGCCTCATCGCCCGCCCTCCCCCGCCGGGGCGGCCATCGCCGGCTCCGGCGGCCCCTCCCGGCGGACGACGTCGAGCGCCAGGCGGAGCTCTTCCTCGGGGCCGATCTCGCCGTCGAGGCGGGCGTCGCGCACCGCGGCCAGGGCCTTGCCCACGAGCGGCCCGGGAGCGACGCCGCGCGCCACCAGGTCGCGCCCCCGGACGGTCAGGGTGAGGCGCCGAAGCTCGGTCAGGTAGCGGCGGGCCCAGCCGCGGACCGGTTCCTCCGCCGAGGCCACCAGGAGGAGGACCTCCTCGCCGGCGAGCTGCTCGAGGCTCCTGGCGACTCGATGGGGGGCCACCGCCGGCTCGGCGAGGAGGGCCCGCGCCCGGGCCAGCCGGTCCGCCGCTCCCACCAGGAGGGCCCGGTCGTCGCCCGCGAGCATGAGCCGCTCGGCGAGGGCCTCGGCGCCGGCGGCGGCCGCTTCCTCCGCCTCCCCGCCGGGCTGGATGAGCGCCAGGAGCACCAGCCGCCAGAGCGCGGCGCGCGGCTCGTCGAGGCCTTCGACCACGTACCAGTTCCAGGCCGCCACCACGCGCCGGAGCCGCTCCCGGTCCCCCTCCCGGAGCCGGAGCGCCGGATGGAGGGCGGCCAGGACGCCCAGGCCCTCGAGGCGCTCGAGGCCGCGGGCGGCGAGCGCCGGGTCGTCGAGCAGCAGGACCAGCTCCTCGCGCAGCCGGCTGCCCGAGAGCCGGTCGAAGACCCCTTCGGCCAGGGCCACCTCCACCAGGTGCAGGGTCTCGGGGGTGATCTCGAAGCCCAGCCGGAGCTCCAGGCGCACCGCCCGCAGGACCCGCGTCGGGTCGTCGATGAACGACAGGCTGTGGAGCACCCGCAGCAGCCGGTTCTCGAGGTCGCGGCGGCCGCCGAAGTAGTCGATCAGCTCCGGCGAGGGCTCCGGCCCCAGGCGCACGGCGAGGGTGTTGATGGTGAAGTCGCGGCGGTAGAGGTCCTGGCGCACGGGCGAGGTCTGGACCTCGGGCAGCGCCGCCGGGGCCCGGTAGAACTCGCTCCGGGCCGTGGCGACGTCGACGTGGAAGCCCTCCCGATCGACCACGACGGCGGTCAGGAAGGCCTCGTGCACGCGCACCCGCCCGCCGAGCTCCGCGGCCAGGAAGCGGGCGAAGTAGGGGCCGTCCCCTTCCACCACCAGGTCGAGGTCCCGGTTCTCCCGCTCGAGGAGCAGGTCCCGGACGATGCCCCCCACCAGGTAGACCGGGATCCCGTGGCGGCGGGAGACCTCGGCGATCGTCTCGATCCGCGCGAAGACCGGCGGCGCCAGCCGCCGGCGCAAGCTTCCCCACCGAAGCCCGCTCCTCGGGCAGGTGGGCGAGGCGGCGCTCGACCCCGCTCCCCGCCTCGCGCAGGCGGCCGTGAAGGTGGCGAAGCACCTGCATGCGGGTCACGAGACCCGCCGCCCGGCCGCTCTCGGGATCTCCCACCAGCACCAGGCGGGGGTGGCGCCGGAGCATGCGCTCCCCGACCTCGTCGGCGGGCTCGTCCGGGGCGACCCACGCCAGGTCGCGGTCGGCGACCGCCTCGACCGGCCGCTCGCCCAGGCCGTGCTGGATGGCGCCGTCCAGGGTCTGGCGCGTGACCACGCCGATCGCCCGGCCGTCCGGGTCGACGACCGGCGCGGCGTTGATCCGGCGCTCGACGAGCGCCTCCTTGGCGTCGGCGACGGTGCGGCCCGGCTCGAGGGTGAAGAAGCCGGTGACCATGAGGTCCGCGGCCCGCGCCGAGGGCGGCAGGCTCCGCTCGAGAAAGGCGCGGAGCGCCTCGCGGGCCTCGAGGGGTGTGACCTCCTTGAGGCGCGCCGAGGCGGCGGTCGCGTGCCCGCCGCCGCCGGCGAACGCCTCGAGCAGGCGGCCGAGGTCGACCCCGGGCTGGTCGCCCCGGGCGATCACCGTCACCCGGTCGCCCTCGCCAAACAGGGCGAAGAGGAGCGGGAGATCGAAGATCTCGAGGCAGCGGTTGACCAGCGGCGCCAGCTCGTCGACGTAGTCGCCGAGCTCCAGGGCCACGAAGCCCACGCGGTGCCCGCGGACCCGGTCGACCTCGAGGGCCTCGGTCATGCGGTGGAGGATGTCGAAGCGGCTGGGATCGAGACGCTGCAGGGCGTGGCGCCGGACGACGGAGAGGTCCGCCCCGCGCTCGAGGAGGCCCGCCGCCGCCCGCAGGTCGCGGGGACCGGTGCCGGAGTAAGCGAGCGATCCGGTGTCCTCGTAGATGCCCAGCAGGAGGAGGGTGGCCTCGACCGGCGCCGGGGCGTAGCCCGCCTCGTCCAGGAGCTCGGCCAGCAGGGTGCAGGTGGACCCCGCCTCCGGGTCGACCCGGCCGCCGGCGATCGTCAGGTCGCTCTCGGAGGGCGCGTGGTGGTCGTAGGCCCAGAGCTCGATGGCGGGGTTGGCGGCGAGCCACTCGGCGACCACGCCGATCCGGTCGCGCTGGACGACGTCGCAGAGCACCAGTCGGGTGATGCGCGCCGGATCCACCTCCTTGGGCCGGAGCTCGGTGAACGGGAGCTCCTTGCCGAACGGCCCCTCGAGCAAACGGCGAACCGACTCCTCCTTCGAGCCGGGGAAGAAGATCCCGGCCTCGGGGTGGAGCTTGCGCGCCATGAGCACGGCGCACGTGGCGTCGAAGTCGGCGCCCAGGTGGGTGGTGACGATCTCCATGCCGGGAGCAGTCTACCCGGACCCACGGGGTCGGGACTCCACCACGCCCCCCATCCACCCCGTGGTGCGGGGGGATCCGGTCACCCCACCGAGCCGGCTCCCAAAATGCGCTCGATCTCCCCGGTCTTCGACTCGTCGAAGGAGACCTTGAGGGTGACGACGTCGGGGCGCTCGGCGCCGGGAACGATCAGGCGCACCCGGCTCTTGCCCGGGTGATCGAGGATCAGCTCCTTGAGCTGGCGGATCTGGCGCTCGGAGGCGGACGAGGCGATCGTGACCTGGAGGGTCGGGAGGCCGACGGCGCGCTCGAGGGAGGTGATCTCCTCGACCGTCATCTCGCGCTCGCTCCCCCGCTCGCGCACCTCGCCCTTGAGGATCACCACCGCCTCGTCCTCCAGCAGGTGGCCGAGCTGCTCGAACTGGTTGGCGAACAGGGTCACCGGGATGCGGCCGTGGAGGTCCTCCAGGACGAAGCGGGCCATCATCCGGCCGGCGTTGACCCCGCTCTTGATCTTCGAGGACTTGAGGCGCGTGACCAGCCCGCCCAGGGTGACCGGGCCCTCGACCTCCTCGGTCAGCACCTCCTCGGTGGTGTGGCTGGTCAGGCGCTCGAGCTCGGCCTCGTGCTCCGAGAGCGGGTTGCCGGTCAGGTAGAAGCCGAGGGCCTCCTTCTCGTAGGAGAGCCGCTCCCGGTCGGGCCAGGGGGGCGTCGCCGGGTCGGGCCCCGGCTCGAGGCTGGGGGTGGCGCCGAAGAGCGCCGTCTGGCCGGCCTCCTGGTCGCGCTGGCGCTGGCCGGCCCAGCCCAGGATCGGGTCGAGCGCCTCGGCAAGCGCCGAGCGGTGGACCCCGAGGCTGTCCAGGCAGCCGGCCTTGATCAGGCTCTCGAAGACCTTGTGATTGAGCTGCCGCAGATCGACCTGGGCGGCGAAGTGGGCCAGACTCTCGAAGCGTCCCGCCCGGCGGCGGGCCTCGAGGATCGCCTCCACCGCCCCCTCTCCCACCCCCTTCACCGCGCCGAGGCCGAAGCGGATCCGGTCGCCGACCACGGTGAAGATCCAGCCGCTCTCGTTGATGTCGGGCGGCTGGACCTCGATCCCCATCGCCCGGCACTCCCGGATGTACTTGGCGACCGCGTCCGACGACGAGAGCTCGGAGTTGAGCATCGCCGCCATGAACGGCACCGGGTGGTGGACCTTGAGCCACGCGGTCTTGTAGGCGAGCATGGCGTAGGCCACGCTGTGGCTCTTGTTGAAGCCGTAGCCGGCGAAGGGCGCGATGTAGTCCCAGAGCTCCTGCGCCTTCTTGCGCTCGACCCCGCGTCCCTCGGCGCCGTCGAGGAAGAGCCCCTTCTGCTCCTCCATGACCTCGAGCTTCTTCTTGCCCATCGCCTTGCGCAGGACGTCGGCCTGGGCCATGGTGAAGCCGGCGACCGCGACCGCGATCTGCATCACCTGCTCCTGGTAGACGATGACGCCGTAGGTCTCCTCGAGGAGCGGCCGGGTCTCGGGCAGCACGTAGGCGACCCGCTTCTTGCCCTGCTTGCGTTGGATGTACTCCTCGACCATGCCCACCGACAGGGCGCCCGGCCGGTAGAGGGCGTTGAACGCCGCCAGGTCCTCGAACTTCGAGGGCAGGGCGCGGCGCATGACGTCCTTCATACCCCGCGACTCGAACTGGAAGATGCCGTTCGTCCGGCCCTCGCAGAACAGGCGGTAGACCTCCGGGTCGTCGAGGGAGACCGCGTCGAGGTCGAGGTCCACCCCCTCCTGGCGCAGGAAGGTGAGGGTGTCGTCGATCACCGTCAGGGTGCGCAGCCCCAGGAAGTCCATCTTGAGGAGACCGAGGCTCTCGACCACGTCCTTGTCCCACTGCGTGGTGATGGTCTCGTCGTCCCCCTTCTTGACCCGGTAGAGGGGCACCAGCTCCTCGATCGGCTCGGGCGTGATCACCACGCCGGCGGCGTGGACCGAGGCGTGGCGGGTGAGGCCCTCGAGCCGGCTCCCGATCTCGACGATCTTCGCGACCTCCGGGTCCTGCTCGACCTCCTCCTTGAGCTTGGGCACGTCGCGGGCCGCCTCGGCCAGCGAGCGGGTCATCTCGGGCACCAGCTTGGCGATCCGGTCGACCTTGGTGTACGGCAGCCCCAGCACCCGGCCCACGTCCCGGATCACCGCCTTGGCCGCCAGGGTGCCGAAGGTGATGATCTGGGCCACGTGGTCGCGGCCGTACTTCTCCGCCACGTAGTTGATGACCTCGCCCCGCCGGCGCATGCAGAAGTCGATGTCGATGTCGGGCATCGAGATCCGGTCCGGGTTCAGGAAGCGCTCGAAGAGGAGGTCGTACTCGAGCGGGTCGATGTCGGTGATCCGGAGCGAGAAGGAGACCAGCGAGCCGGCGGCCGAGCCGCGGCCCGGGCCGACCGGGATGCCGTGCTTGCGGGCGTAGCGGATGAAGTCCCAGACCACCAGGAAGTAACCCGGGAAGCCCATCGCCTTGATGATCTCGATCTCGGTGTCGAGGCGGCGCCGGTAGGTCTCCTCCCCGAGGCGCGCGAGCCCGCGCCCGCTCTGGCGCTTGAGCGCCGCCAGCCGCTCCTCGAAGCCTTCGCGAGTCACCGCCTCGAAGTAGGACTCCAGGGTCTCGCCGGGCGGCACCGGGAACTCGGGGAGGTGGAAGGTGCCGGTCTCGATCTCCAGGTGGCAGCGCTCGGCGATCGCCAGGGTGTTCTCGATCGCCGGCGCGTCGTCGGGGAAGAGCGAGAACATCTCGTCGGCGCTCTTCAGGTAGAAAGCGTTCGAGGCGTAGCGCAGCCGGTCTTCGTCGGCGAGGCGGCGCTGGGTGCCGATGCACAGGAGCACGTCGTGGGCCTCGGCGTCGGACTGGCGCAGGTAGTGGCAGTCGTTGGTCACCACCAGGGGAGCGCCCAGGCGCCGAGCGATGCGCCGGATCACCTCGTTGGCCTGACGCTGCTCGGCGATGCCGTGGTCCTGGAGCTCGAGGAAGAAGTTGCCCGGGCCGAAGATCTCGAGGTACTCGCGGGCCTTCTCCTCCGCCTCCTCCTCCCGGTTCGCCAGGATGCGTTGGTTGACCTCGCCCTTGAGACAGGCCGAGAGCCCGATCAGCCCCTCGCTGTGCCGGGCGAGGAGCTCGTGGTCGATCCGCGGCTTGTAGTAGAAGCCCTCGAGGTAGGCGCGGGTGGTGAGCTTGAGGAGGTTGCGGTAGCCGGTCTCGTTCTCGGCCAGGAGCACCAGGTGGTTGTTGTCCCCGCCCGCGGCGAGCTGCCGGTCGCTGCGGCGGCCCGGCGTGATGTAGGCCTCCACCCCGAGGATCGGCTTGATGCCGGCCGCCCGCGCCTTGCGGTAGAACTCGATGGCCCCGAACATGTTGCCGTGGTCGGTCAGGGCGAGCGCCGGCATGCCCGCCTCGCGGGCGGCGGCGATCACGTCGTCGAGTCGGTTGGCGCCGTCGAGGAGGCTGAACTGGCTGTGGAGATGGAGGTGGACGAACTCCGCCATGGGCGCCATCCTACCCCGCCGCGGAGTCGGGCGGAGGCCCCTGCGCGCGGCCCTCGGGCATCCGGCTCGCCCGATAGATGTAGTAGAAGCCGGAGGCCACGGTCAGCCCGGCGGTGAGGAAGACCGCGGCCAGGGCCGCCACCTCGAAGGCGGGCGAGATGCGCGCGAGGAGCGCCAGGAGCACGGTCACCACCTGCACCCCCGTGGTGATCTTGCCGATGACGGCCGGCAGGAAGCGGGTCACGTCCAGGGCGAGGAAGAGCACCAGCGCCACGACGACGATGAGGACGTCGCGGGCGATCACCAGGATCGAGACCCAGACCGGAATGGAGAACCCGCCGCCGGCCGGCGGGATCGCCAGCATGACGTAGGCCGAGGTGAGCAGCAGCTTGTCGGCCATGGGGTCGAGGAAGGTCCCGAGGTGGGACTGCTGAGCGTAGAAGCGTGCGATGAAGCCGTCGAGACCGTCGGTGACGCCGGCGATCAGGAACAGCAGGAGCGCCCGCAGCGGCTCGTTCCCGACCAGCGCGATGATGAACAGGGGCACGAGCCCCATGCGCAGGATCGAGAGGAGGTTCGGGAAGGTCAAGGTGTGCTGGACGAGAGCAGTTCGAGGGTGTGGCGAAGCATCTCCAGGGCCTCGCTACCGGACAGGGTGGCGCCGGGCAGGCAGTCCGCGGGCGACGGCGCGATCCCGCACCGGGCCGCCGCCAGGCAGACCTCGTCGTCGGTGGGGCGTGGACCGAGCGGGGTCGAGCTGAGGCACGCCGCCCGCCCGCCGAGGGTCTGGACGGTGCGGAGCAGCGCGGCCAGGGCCTGCGAGCGCACGATCGGCCGGTCGGGATGGAAGGCGTGGAGGGTCGGGTCCACCTCCATCAACCCCAGGTTGACCACCCGGGCGATCTCCTCGCGCCGCGGGTGGTCGAGGATGTCGGTGGCGATCCGGCCGCCCCCCTGCCCGCGGACCGAGCGCACCGCCGGGATCAGCCAGTTGACGAGCGTCGCGAAGTCGGCGCGGGTCAGCACCGTCTCGGGCGGGATCGCCTGGACCTGGGGCGGCAGGAGGGTCAGGCGCCAGCGGAACTTCGCCCGCTCCAGCTCGTCCTGGATCTCGGGGTCCGCCGGGTGCTCCCGGGCGAGGCGCTGGAAGCGCTGCAACCCTTCGGAGGGGTCGCCCACCCGGAGCTCCAGCTCCGCCCGCCGCGTCTCGAGATCGAGCCGGTCCACGCCCGCCTCCTGGAGCTTCTTCACCGCGGCGAGCTCCGCCGTCTGATCGCCCTGGGCGGCGGCCAGCTTGCGGGCACCCTCGAGGGTCGCAGTCGCGTCCGGGGCCCACTGCTCGAGACGGCCCAGGTGGCCGGCCGCCTCGTCGAGCCGGCCGCGGGCGAGGGCGTCGTCGAAGCGGTTGCCGACGATCTCGATCGCGCGCGCCTCGAGCGCGCCGGCGCGCTCGGCGGCCACCGAGGAGCGGTCGGCGACGGCGCGGAAGGCGGTGTAGGCCCGGGGGACCTCCCCCAGGTCCTCGGCGCTCCGGCCCGCCAGGAGCTCCGCCGCCGTGTAGGCGGGCAGCTCCTGGATCACCGGCTGGAGACGCTGGAGGGCGGCGGCCGCGTCCCCCTCGAGATAGGACGCCTGGGCCTCGAGGACCTGCGCCGGATGGAAGCCGGGATCGGCGGCGAGCACCTGCTCCGCGGCCGCCCTGGCCGGCGCCGTGCCGCCGTCGAGGGCGAGGGCGCGGAAGGCTCGCCGGACCTCGTCGGCGGGGGCGGGAGCCGGCACCAGGGGATAGCCCTCCAGGGGGTCCACCACGTAGGGGCGCTCGGCTGCGGGGACCCCCACCGTCGCGGCCTCTCCGGGCTGAGCCTCCGGGCTCTCCGGCCGGCCGGCCGAGGTGCACCCGGCGACCAGCGACAGCGCGCAGCTCAGGAGGACGACGGGTACCAGGAGCCTGCGCGGCAGGCTCACGCGACCGCGGGCTCCTGCCGTCCAGGCTCCTCTGCCACGGTGATCTGGGGGTCTGAGGAAGCTAGCTGCCTGGGCTCTCTGAGGGGTTGGAGGTGGTGATCGTCGAGATGGCATGCTTGTAAACCAGGATCTCCTTTCCCTCCGCTTCGATGACCACCGCAAAGCGGTCGAACCGCTTGAGCTTGCCGACCAGGCTCTTGCCGGTGACGAGCTCGACGTACATCGTCTGCCCCTCTTTCAGGTTCTGAAAGAGGAAGCCGTCCTGGATGTTGATGTTGTGCTTGCCCATCGGTCCCCCCAGAGGCTCCTCACGAGATCTCAGACAGAGTCAACAGAGCTCGACGACACGCCTCGACAGGCGCTCGTCATCCCGGGCGTCGAGCCAGACGATGTCGGGTTCCTTCCGGAACCAGGTCAACTGGCGCTTGGCGTAACGGCGGGTCGCCCGGACCGTCTCGTCCACGGCGCGTTCCAGGCTCCATGCGCCGGTCACGTGGCGCGCCATCTCACGATAGCCGATGGCCTGAAACGCCGGGGCTGAACGCGACAGGCCTCGGGAGAGCAGGCGTGCCACTTCTTCGACCCAACCGCCCTCCACCATGCGGCCCACCCGGCGTGCGATGGCATCGTACAGTACGGTGCGCGGGAGCGTCAATCCAAGGCGGACCGCGGCCAGGCGCTCCTCGCCATAGGGCCGCCGGGCGATCCACTCGGAGAGAGGGGTGCCGCTCACCGCGGCCACCTCGAGGGCGCGCAGCACGCGCTGCGTGTCCCCCGGAGCGAGGCGCCCGGCCGTGGCGGGGTCGACCTCGCCGAGCTCGCGGTAGAGGCTCTCCAGGCCCTCGGCTCCGAGGCGCCGGCGGAGCGCCGCGCGCACCTCGGGATCGCCGGGCGGCACCGGGCTGATCCCCTCGAGCAGGGCCCGCAGGTAGAGGCCGCTCCCCCCGACCACGATCGGCCGGCCGCCGCGCCCGCGGATCTCCGTGATCGCCCGGCGGGCCCGCCGGGCGAACTCGCCCGCCGAGTACCGCTCGGTGGGCTCGAGGACGTCCACCAGGTGGTGGCGCACCCGCCGGCGCTCCTCCGGGGTCGGCTTGGCC
Organism: uncultured Acidobacteriota bacterium; assembly: GCA_963741925.1. GTDB lineage: Bacteria > Acidobacteriota > Thermoanaerobaculia > Multivoradales > DATKCC01 > CAVUBL01. Next base: position 2,512,787 of record CAVUJU010000005.1, on the reverse strand, counting down.
GTGCCGATGTCGAAGCCGCGGTAGACCTGGAGGGCGTCGGCGTTGATCACCTCGCCCCCGAGCCGCTCCGCGAGGTCGAGGGCGAGGGCGCTCTTGCCGGTCGCCGTCGGCCCGAGGATGGCCACCAGGGGCGGAGGGGCCGCCGGGCGCGTCATTCGGCGAGGTTATCGCGCGAGGCCCGCCAGGAAGGTCCCGGCAGGTGGAGGTGGAGGCGGCCGGGGGCCGGTACCCGGAGCACGATCATGCCGTCGCGGTCGGTCCGGAGCACCTGGACGCGGTGGCGGCGGAGCCGCTCGAGCACCTCCTCGGCGGGGTGCCCGTAGGGGTTCCGGCGCCCCGCCGAGATCAGCGCCAGGCGAGGGGCGACCGCCGCCAGGAACCGCTCGGTGGTCGAGGTGCGGCTGCCGTGATGCGCGACCTTCAAGACGCCGGAGACCAGTCCTCCACCCCTCCCCTCCTCGGCCACCAGCTCCGCCTCGGCCGGCGCCTCGACGTCGCCGGTCAAGAGCAGGCGACGGCCGAAGACCTCGGCCGCCACCACCAGCGAGGCGTCGTTGTCCCCCGTCCCGGGGCGGCCGGCGCGGCCCCGCCGCGGGTGCAGCACCCGGAGGCGCCAGCGGCCGACCTCGAGGTGGTCGCCGGCGGCGACCACCCGGTGCTCGACGCCCGGCAGGCCGGCGAGCCGGCGGGCGCAGGGCGCCCGGCGCCAGCCCGGGCCGGTCAGGACCTCCCCCACCGCCAGGTAGCCGGCCACTTCCACCAGGCCGCCGCAGTGGTCCCGGTCCGGATGGGTCAGGATCACCCGCTCGAGCCGCCGCAGCCCGAGGTGGGCGAGGACCGGCACCAGCACCCGTCCGCCGAGGTCGCCGGAGCGCCAGCCGCCACCATCGACCAGGGCCGCCCTGTCCCCGTCCCGGAGCAGGATCGAGTCCCCCTGGCCGACGTCGATCATCACGGCCTCCGGGACGGCTCCGCCGCCGCCGGCGGGGACCCCGGCGCCGGCGAGCACCGCCCACGCGAGGCCCGCGGCGAGCAGCGCGAGACCCGGGCGCGGCTTGCGCAGAGCCGCGAAGAGCGCCGCTCCCAGGAGGGCCCCGCCCCACGGCCCGAGGGCGAGGGGCAGGCTGGTCCAGGGGCTGGGAGGGACGGCCGCGGGCCATGCGAAGGGAGCGGCCAGCAGATCGAGCACAGGTAAGGCGGCCCTCCCCAGTCCGGGGCTCGCGGCCGCCAGCCCCACCCAGGCAAACGCCGCCGTCAGGACCACGCCGGCCCAGGGGACCGCCACCAGGTTGAGGACCGGCGCCGCCGGGCTCACCAGGCAGAAGGCGGGCACGGCCCACGGGAGGGTCCCGATCTGGGCCCCGGCGCTGGCGGCGAGGGCGTGAAGGAGCGACCGGCGGACGCCGCCGCGAGCGCCCCGGCCGCCGGTGTTCCCCGGCGTGGGCGACGCCGGCCCCTCGCCGGCGTCCTGCCAGCTCCGGACCAGGTGGGGCCCGAGGAGGACCAGGCCGGCGGTGGCTCCGACCGTGAGGCGAAACCCGAGGTCCGCCACCGATCCCGGGCGGACCAGGGCGATCAAGGCCGCGGCGAGGGCGAGGGCGTTGGCGACGCTCGGCGGGCGCCGGGCGACGAGCGCCAGGACCACGAGGACCACCATGACCGAAGCGCGGACCAGCGACGGACGGGGCCCGACGGCCAGGAGGTAGACGAGGACCGCCGCCAGGGCCGCGGCACGCCGCACCGCGGTGCGCCCGGGGATCGCGTCCGGCAGCAGGCCGGCGAAGAGCAGAGCGATCCCGGCGACCAGGCCGACGTGGAGGCCGGAGACCGACAGGAGGTGGGCCAGACCGAGGCGCCGGAGGCCCCGGAGGACGCGCCCCGGCACGGTGCTCGAATCGCCCAGCACCAGCGCCCGGGCGAGCGGCAGTCCGAGCCCACCGCGCGGAGCGGAGACCGCGAGCGCCGCTTCGGTCCGGCGCCGGAGCCACCCCGCCAGGCGGTGGAGGGGTCCCGGCCGGCCGATGGTCGTCACCAGGCGCAGGCTCTTGACCCGAAGCCGCCACGGCCCGGCGGGCATCGGCGGATCGTTGCCCAGGAGGGCGGGGCGGGAGAGGTAGCCGCGGACCCGCAGGCGGGCGCCGAAGGCCGGCAGCCCCCCGTCCCCACGGGTCGGCCGCGGCAGGCGGAGATAGGCCCGGAGCCGCCGGGTCCGGACCCGGCGCCCCTGGGAGAGGCGCTCGATCTCCACCGGCGCCGACCAGGTGCCGCCGAGGCGGCGGCCGTGGCCCACCACCACGAGCCGCGCGGCGACCGGCCGGTCGGGGTCCGGCAGCCAGGCGCCGGGGGCCGGGGCGAGGCGGAGATGTCCGCTCAGGAGCCCCAGGGCGAGGGCGGCCACCACCGGGCCCGCCCGGCGACCCCAGCCGACGCCCAGGAGGCCGAGAGCCACCACCGCCCCCGGCGGCAGGAAGATCGCCGCCCCGCCCAGCCAGGTGCCCAGGAGACAGCCCGCCGCCGGAACCAGCGCCGGAGCGCGTCGCAAGTCCACATGGAAGGAGGACGCGGATCAAGCCGCCCGATCTTCCACCCGCTCCCCAACTCGTGAACGTCGCTCCTCGTGAGACGCGTGGCAGGGAGCCATCTCGGAGCTCGCACGAGAAGTCTGATCGGAGCGAAATCATGACGTTCGAGCCGAGACTCGAGCCGCCGCAAGACCGGGAGGGGGCGTCCCCTTCCCCCCGGTGGGGTTGGAAGGGGATCGAGGAGTTGCGGGGGGCATCCGAGGAATCTGGCGGTCTGGAGTCGCCGTTCCGAGGAGCGCAGCCGTGATCGGTCGGCGTGGGAGGGGGACCTGCGACTCAGCAAGCCCAAGGCGCTCAAGACGCCTCGTCGGTTTGAGGCGGAGCCTCACTAGATGTCTGATCAGGCCAGAATCGTGACGAACGAGCCGAGTTTTTCGGCGCAGCGATACGGGGAGGGGGCGTCCCCTTCCCCCCCGTGGGGTGGGAAGGGGATCGAGGGGTTGCGGGGGGCATCCGGTCAACCGTCCCCTTCCCCCCCGTGGGGTGGGAAGGGGATCGAGGGGTTGCGGGGGGCATCCGGTCGATCGTCCCCTTTCCCCCCCCGTGGGAAGGGGATCGAGGGGATGCGGGGGGCATCCGAGGAATCCAGCGGTCTGGAGTCGCCGTTCCGAGGAGCGCAGCCGTGATCGCTCGGCGTGGGCGGGGGACCAGCGGCCCGTGGCGCCGGAGACGCTTCAGGCGCCTCCTCGGTTTGCGGCGGAGCTTCGCCAGGCTCGCGGGATACAAGTCGTGTTCTCGCGCAGAGGCGCAAAGACGCAGAGGAGGACGGCTGGGCCTGTTGCATTCGGTGGAGCGTCTACGACTCGGGGCCCCTCCGAGGTGTCGCCGAAATCGGGTCGACTCCAGGGGCGCGTCTCTGCGCCTCTGCGCCTCCGCGCGAGACCTGTCCAGCTCAGGTCCTGGGTACGGCTGGTTCCTGGCCCTCGGGCTCCTAGTCTAGATGTCTGATCAGGCCAGAATCGTGACGAACGAGCCGAGCTCCTCGAGCAACAGACCGAGAGGGAGGGGGCGTCCCCTTCCCCCCCGTGGGGTGGGAAGGGGATCGAGGGGATGCGGGGGGGGATCCGGTCGATCGTCCCCTTCCCCCCCGTGGGGTGGGAAGGGGATCGAGGGGATGCGGGGGACATCCGGTCAACCGTCCCCTTCCCCCCCGTGGGGTGGGAAGGGGATCGAGGGGATGCGGGGGGCATCCGGTCAACCGTCCCCTTCCCCCCCCCCGTGGGGTGGGAAGGGGATCGAGGGGTTGCGGGGGGCATCCGGTCAACCGTCCCCTTCCCCCCCGTGGGGTGGGAAGGGGATCGAGGGGTTGCGGGGGGCATCCGATGAATCCAGCGGTCTGGAGTCGCCGTTCCGAGGAGCGCAGCCGTGATCGCTCGGCGTGGGCGGGGGACCATCGGCCCGTGGCGCCGGAGACGCTTCAGGCGCCTCGTCGGTTTGAGGCGGAGCTTCGCTAGTGGTCCGTCAATCTTCATTTGACAGAGGTATCCGGCGAGGATTTCGCGTCGCTGGCCAGGCGCTCCGACGCAGGCGTAGCGGGGCCTACGTCGAGGAGGAGCCACGCCGCCAGCGGCGTGAAGGACCGTCGGGGCCCGTCAATTGAAGGTTGACGGACCACTAGGATGATCCGCCCGTCTCGGTGACGAGCAACGAGCTTCCACGGCGTGTCCGGCGGGCCCTTGGTACTCCGTGGCAGAGCTACGGCCGCAGGCGGGCGCCGCGGCCTCCACCCCAGCGGCGTTGCGCTCCCTGCGACAGACCTCCGGGGTTGCCTCGGTCGCGCGCCTTGCTGGGGCGGCGCCGTCGTCCACCGCGCCTGCGGGTGGCCCGCGCCGCCGGCGCTCCGTCAGCCTCAGCGGGCCAGGTGGCGCAGGTGGCGGCGCACGTACCAGGCCGCCGCCAGGAGCAGAAGGATGCCGATCACCGTGTCGAAGCGGTGGAAGTAGACGCCGAGCGTGTGCCAGTGCTCGCCCAGCTTCAGGCCGATCCAGGCCAGCACCCAGCACCAGATCACCGAGCCCGCGAACGTGTAGACGAGGAAGCGCCCCATCGCCATGCGGCTGACGCCGGCGGGAAACGCGATGAAGGTGCGCACCACCGGCAGCAGCCGCCCGACGAAGACGGTGATGTCGCCGTGGCGTTGGAACCAGCGGTCGGCGAGGTCGAGGTCGTGCGGGGAGATCAGGAGGTATCGCCCGTAGCGGGCCACCAGCGGCCGGCCGCCCCAGGCGCCGGCGTAGTAGGCCACCACCGAGCCGAGCACGCACCCCAGCCCCCCCGCCACCGCCACCGCCCACAGCACCAGCTGGCCGGTCGCCACCAGGTAGCCCGAGAAGGGCATGATGATCTCCGAGGGCAGGGGGATGCAGGCGCTCTCGACGGCCATCAACAGGACCACGCCGCCGTAGCCCAGCCGCAGGATGGTGCCGGTGATGAGGGCGGCGAGCGCGCCGAGGAGCTTCTCCGTCATCTCGGCGCGGAAGCTAGCACAGCGGTGCGGCCGTCGCCATCTCCGGCGGACGCCTCCGTGGCTCATCTGCTCTCGTCACACTCGTTCTGGAGCTCGGGCACCGCTCGGCAGCTCGAACGCGCTGATCGAGGTCGTCACGCTCCATCGGAGACGACGCCCCGGCGCCCGCAAGAATGCCGAATCCCACCCGTTCGGGTGGCGACCGGCGGAGCGTCACGACTATAATTCGTGACATGACGAACCGACGACCCGATACCGGCCTGGACGACCTCGTCGAGCTGGCCAAAGGCCTCGCGCATCCGGGACGCCTGCGACTGCTGGCGATGCTCGCGGGCGGCGAGCTCTGCGTCTGTCAGATGACCGCCATCCTGGCACTCGCGCCCTCGACCGTCTCGCAGCACCTCTCGGTGCTCTCTCGGGGCGGCCTCGTCGCCGAGCGCAAAGAGGGGAAGCTCGTCTTCTATCGGTTGCGAGACGACGGGGCCGGCGCGGCGCTGCTCCCGCCGCTTCTCGACCTGCTGGCAGCCGATGCGACCGTGAAGTCCGACCGCGACGTCGTCGCACGCCTGCGCCGGGTGCCGGTCGCGACCCTGTGCGCCGCCGACCTCGACCTCGAGGCGCTGGGCGTGCGAACCCGTTCGACCCGACGCCGCACAGCCGTCTACCAGGAAATCCGCTGAAGAAGAGACGAGTGACTAGATGTCTACCCTGGGCCAAATCGTGACGAATGAGCCGAGTTTTCGGACGTGGCAAGCCCGGGAGGGGGCGTCCCTCTCCCCCCGCGAGGGTGGGAGAGGGATCGAGGGTGAGGGGGGAGATCCGATGAATCGACCGGTCTGGAGAAGCCGTTCCGGTGAGCGTAGGCTCGATCGACCGGCGTGGGCGGGGGACCAGCGGCCCGTGGCGCCGGAGACGCTTCAGGCGCCTCGTCGGTTTGAGGCGGAGCTTCGCCAGGCTCGCGGGATACGCGTCCTATTCTCGCGCAGAGGCGCAAAGACGCAGAGGAGGACGGCTGGGCCTGCTGCATTCGGTGGAGCGTCTACGACTCGGGGCCCCTCCGAGGTGTCGCCGAGCTCGGGTCGACTCCAGGGCCGCGCCTCTGCGCCTCTGCGCCTCCGCGCGAGACCTGTCCAGCTCAGGTCCTGGGTACGGCTGGTTCCTGGCCCTCGGGCTCCTGGTCTAGATGTCTGATCAGGCCAGAATCGTGACGAACGAGCCGAGTTTTCGGACGCAGTCAGTTTGAGACGGACCTTCACTAGGACGAGAACCAGATGAGCGAGCACGTCGCCGCAAGACTCTCCTTCCTCGACCGATATCTCACGCTCTGGATCTTTGTCGCCATGGCCGTGGGGGTCGGCGGCGGGTACCTGATTCCGGGCGTCGTCCCGTTCATCGACCAATTCAACGTCGGGACGACCTCCATTCCGATCGCGATCGGGCTCATCCTGATGATGTACCCACCACTCGCCAAGGTGCGCTACGAAGAGCTGGGCCAGGTCTTCCGGAACACCAGGGTGCTCGCGCTGTCGCTGGTCCAGAACTGGGTCATCGGCCCGATCCTGATGTTCGCCCTGGCGGTCCTGCTCCTGCGCGACGAGCCGGAGTACATGGTCGGCCTGATCCTGATCGGCCTGGCTCGCTGCATCGCCATGGTCATCGTGTGGAACGAGCTGGCGAAGGGCGACACCGAGTACTGCGCCGGCCTCGTGGCTCTCAACTCCATCTTCCAGGTGCTCTTCTACTCGCTCTACGCCTACCTCTTCATCACCGTCCTGCCCACCTGGTTCGGCCTCGAGGGTGTAGCCATCGACATCACCATCGGCGAGATCGCCAAGAGCGTCTTCATCTACCTTGGCATCCCCTTCATCGCCGGGGCGCTCACGCGGTTCTCGCTCATCAAGCTGAAGAGCAAGGAGTGGTACCACACGAGCTTCATCCCGAAGATCAGTCCCATCACGCTCATCGCGCTGCTCTTCACCATCGTGGTGATGTTCTCGCTCAAGGGCGAGATGATCGTGAAGCTGCCCTTCGACGTCCTCCGCATCGCGATCCCCCTGCTGATCTACTTCGTGGTGATGTTCTTCGTCAGCTTCTGGCTGTCGAGGAAGGTCGGGGCCTCGTACCCGCAGACCGCCACGCTGAGCTTTACCTCTTCCAGCAACAACTTCGAGCTGGCCATCGCCGTGGCCGTGGCCACTTTTGGCATCGGGAGCGGTGCGGCCCTGGCGGCGGTCATTGGCCCCTTGGTGGAAGTGCCCGTGCTCATCGGGCTGGTCAACGTCTCGTTGCGGTTCCAGCGCCTTTGGGGCCCAGAGGCAGCGGGCCTGACGCCGGCTACTGGAGATCGAGCGTGAACAGGTCGCCGCTCGCCGCGATCGGGAGCGGAGCACGGCACGAGAGGACCGCACGATGACGACGCTCACCCTGCGGTTGCCTCGTCAGCATCCCCGCGCCTTCCTCGGGCTCGCGGCCGTCCTGTGGTTCGCGACCTATCGGTTCCTGAGCCCCGCCTCGGAGGCCCTGGTGGCGACCCTGCCCGTGGATCGCGCCAGCCACCTCGGCAGCGCTCTGGTGTTCTTCTTCTACGACACCCCCAAGGTGCTCCTGCTCCTCACCGGCGTCGTCTTCGCGATGGGAATGATCAATTCCTACTTCACGCCGGAACGGACCCGCGCGTTGCTCGCCGGCCGCACCGAGGGCGTCGCCAACGTGATGGCGGCGGGGCTGGGTATCGTGACGCCGTTTTGTTCCTGCTCGGCGGTGCCCCTCTTCATCGGCTTCGTCCAGGCCGGAGTACCTCTTGGAGTCACGTTCTCCTTCCTGATCTCGGCGCCGATGGTCAACGAAGTCGCGCTCGCCCTGCTCTTCGGCATGTTCGGCTGGAAGATCGCCACTCTGTATCTCGGTCTCGGCCTGGCGGTCGCGATTCTCGCGGGATGGGTAATCGGCCGCCTGAAGATGGAGCCGTCCCTGGAGGACTGGGTGCGCAACATGCCACACGTGCAAGCCTCCCGAGACCTCACCGTGCTCACCTCGAGCGAACGGATCGCGGCCGGCGTTGCCAGCGTGCGGGAGATCGTCGGCAGAGTCTGGCCCTACATCCTGGCCGGGATCGCCATCGGCGCCGCGATCCACGGCTGGGTGCCGGAGAACTTCATGGCCGGCTTCATGGGCAAGGCGGCCTGGTGGTCGGTGCCCCTCGCCGTCCTGATCGGCGTGCCCATGTATTCGAATGCAGCCGGGGTCATTCCGATCGTCCAGGCGCTGCTCGCCAAAGGTGCTGCGCTCGGCACCGTCCTCGCGTTCATGATGAGCCTGATCGCGCTCTCGCTGCCCGAGATGGTCATCCTGCGCAAGGTCCTCAAGTGGCGGTTGATCGCCGCGTTCGTCGCGGTCGTCGCCGCCGGCATCCTGCTCGTCGGCTACCTGTTCAACGCCATGCTCTGAATCGGGTGGGTCGAATGCTGTCGACCCCCGGCGTGGTGCTCGACGGGCAGGTCGTGCATGCCGGCGGCGTGCCGTCGCGCAGCAAGATCGAGAGCTGGTTTTGACCGCATCGGACTCAGGCGCAGCCGCAGGTCGACGCTGCCGGAGCGCGGCAGGTGGCCGTCTCGGTGAGCGGGCTCGTGGCTCCCCCCAGCCGCGAGTCGAGCTCGGCCAGCGGGCCAGCTCCGAGCTCGGGATCGAGCATTCGATGGCGCCATCGAACCTGACCACGACCCGCCGGAGCGGATGCGCTGCAACCTGCGTCGCGCCCGAGGCTGGTATCATTTGATTCACGAAGTCGCAGCCAGGCCCCTCGTTTCTGCATCCGCCGAGCGACGGTGGGCCTGCCGGCCGACGGCCTCCGCTTCGCCGGCCGCCACGCGAGACTGAACCGATGAGGACGTCACCGGAAGTGCAGGGGAGGACGGCGAGCCGCAGCCGCGAGGTCGCCGCGCTGCTGGCGGCCGCGCACGCGGTGCTCGAGAACCGGGCCTTCGCCGACGCGGCGAGGGCGATCGCGGAGGCGTGCAAGACGATCCTCGGTGCCGAGGCCGGCCTCGTCGCGGAGTGTGAGGAGGACGGAACGGGCATCGAGGTCGTCCTCCTCGATCCCGGCAACCTCGATCTCGACTCGTCCGCTCCCCTGCCGGCGCCGCTTCGCCGCCTGAGCGAGCGCGCCGCGAAGCTCGGACAGGCCGTCTTCGCCAACGACTTGTCGAAACGCAAGGCGAAGACGCCGGCTCCCGGCCGTCCCTCGGCCCCGCGGAGCGCTCTCTTCGCGCCGATTCTCATCGCCGGCGAGGTGGCCGGGCTCCTCGGCCTGATCGACAAGCCCGGCGGGTTCTCCGCGGCCGACTCCCAGCTCGCCGAGGTGTTCGCCGAGATGGCCGCCGGGGCGATGCTCAGCAGCCGCACCGTCAACGGTCTCGAGACGAACCGCACCGCCCTCGAACGGGAGGTGCGCGAGGGGGCTACGCAACTGCGCCAGGCCGAGGAGACGTTCGAGACGCTGGTCGAGAGCCTGCCCGACGTCGTCGCGCGCTTCGGCCCTGATCTGCGAGTCCTCTATGTCAGCCCGGCCATCCGCCAGGTCACGGGCTGCTCTCCACAGGACTACGTGGGCAAGAGGAACCGGGAGATGGGGTGGCCGCCGGAGTCGACCGAAGCGTGGGACGCAGCCCTGCGGACAGTCTTCGCGACGGGACAGTCCGAGAGGCTCGAGCTCGCGTTCCCCGGCCCGGACGGGACGCGGCACTTCGACTGCCGGCTGGTTCCGGAGGCCGGGCCGGATGGCGGGGTGCCGTCCGTTCTGAGCGTCGCCCGGGACGTGACCGACCGCCGGCTCGCGTACGAGGCCGAGCAGCGCGCCCGACACGTCGCGGACGCGCTGCGGGAGGCGACCGTGGCGCTCACCCGGAGCCTCGACCGCGAGACCGTGCTGACGACCTTCCTCGATCGGCTCCTCCGGATGGTCCCTTTCGACCGCGCCCGCGTCATGGTGGTCGAGGATGCGTCGCGCGTGTCGGTCCGGGCGATCTTCGACGGCGAGCGCGTCGTTCCCCTCCCGGCCGAGGAGCGACCGCATTTCGAGGCGAGCGATCACCCGATCATCCAAGCCATCCTGACGACCGGCAGCGCGGTCTTGATTCCGGACATCCGCGCCCGCACCGACTGGAGCCTGCCGGCGGATCGCTCGTCGGAGGTGAGCTGGCTGGGGGTCCCGCTGTTCGCGCGGGGCAATGTCGCCGGGTTGGTGTCGCTCTCCAAGCGCGAGCCCGGCTACTTCAACGAAGGGCACGTGAAGGTGGCCGAGGCGATGTTGTCCCAGGCCTCGGTGGCGGTCGAGAACGCGGTCCTCTTCGAGCAGATGCAGGCATCGACCGTGCGCATGCAGGCGCTCTCGCGCCGCCTCGTCGAGGCGCAGGAGAGCGAGCGACGCCTGGTCGCTCGCGAGCTCCACGACGAGGCGGGTCAGGCCCTGGTATCGCTGCGCTATGGGCTCCGCCTGCTGGAGAGAGAGATCGACGCGGGTCGGAGCATCGAGGGACGGGTGGCGGAGCTCGTGGAGAGGACCGACGCCGTGATCGACGGCCTGCACCGGCTGGCCGCGGACCTCAGACCGGCGAGCCTCGATCACGTTGGGCTGGTGGCGGCGCTGCGCCAGTACTCGCGGTCGGCGGCGTCCAAGCTCGGCCTCACGGTCCGGTTCAAGGCGCGTGGCTTCCCGAGCGAGCGTCTCCCGTCCGCGGTGGAGACGGCCCTCTACCGGGTGGTCCAGGAGGCGATGACCAACGTCGTGCGCCACGCCGGCGCGACCCGGGTCGACGTTTTGGCGGAGCACCGCGGGGACCGGGTCATGGTGATGGTCGAGGACGACGGCGTCGGGTTCGAGCCGGACCGGGCGCAGCGCGGGGATCACCTCGGTCTCCTCGGGATGAAGGAGCGGGCCGAGGCCCTGGGCGGCACCTTGACGGTGGAGAGCGCGCCCGGGGCAGGGACCACGATCGTGGTGGAGGTGGCGAGTGCCGATCCGCATCCTGATCGCTGACGACCACGCCGTTGTCCGGTCGGGCCTCCGGGCATTGCTCCAGGCCGATCCCGATCTCGAGCTCGTCGGCGAGGCGGGAGACGGTGCGGAGGCGCTGCGCCTTGCCGGGACGCTCCACCCCGACCTGGTCCTGCTCGACATCACCATGCCTCCGGACAACGGCATCGTGACCGCGAAGCGCTTGAAGGACGAGCATCCGGAGCTGCTGGTGCTGTTCCTCACCATGCACGAGGACGAGGGCCTGCTGCACGAGGCGCTCAGCGCGGGCGCGTCCGGCTACGTGATCAAGCGGGCCGAGGAGCCCGAGATCCTCCAGGCGATCCACGCGGCGAGTCAAGGCGACATCTACGTGCACCCGTCGATGACTCGCGCCCTCCTTCACCAGCCCGTGACGACGGAGCACCGGCGCGGCGCGCGCGGGATCGACCTGACCCCCCGCGAGCTCGACGTCCTGCGCCTCCTCGCCAAGGGCAACACCAACCGCCAGATCGCCGAGCTGCTCGGCCTCTCGGTGCGCACCATCGAGAATCACCGCGCCAACCTGCTGGGCAAGCTCGGCCTCTCGAGCAGGGTCGAGCTGGTGAGCTACGCCGAAGAGCAGGACCTGCTGTAGGGGTCTGACGCTCGAAGTGGGCGGGGGACCCGCGCCTCACCAAGCCCCAGACGCCCAAGGCGCCTCGTCGGTCTGAGGCGGAGCCTCTCCAGTCGTCTGCTCAGGCAGAAATCGTGACGAATGAGCCCAGTTTTCGGACGCGGCAAGACCGGGAGGTGGCGTCCCTCTCCCCCCGGAGGGTGGGAGAGGGATCGAGGGTGAGGGGGGAGATCCGATGAATCCGACGTTCTGGAGTAGCCGTTCCGGCGAGCGCAGGCTCGATCGGCGGACGTGGGCGGGGGACCCGCGGCTCAGCAAGCCCAAGACGCCCAAGACGCCTCGTCGGTCTGAGGCGGAGCCCCTTAATCGTCGATGATGAAGGTGACCATCATGTTGACCTGATACTCCGTGATGGCACCCTTGGTCACCCGGACCTGCTGCTCCTTGATCCAGGCACTTTGCACGTTGCGCAGCGTCTTGTTCGCCCGGGCGATCCCGTGCTCGATGGCATCCTGGAAGCCCTTGCTCGAGGTGGCACTGATCTCAGAGACTTTCGCGATCGACATTTCGTTACCTCCGGCGGGAGAACAGGTGAAGGAGCGCCACGAACAGGGCGGCGCCGATGATGGACCACACGACCGGGAACGGATGCCCTCCGATGTTGACCATGAAGGGCTCTGGAAGACCCAGCTTCCCGGCCACCCAGGGCCCGAGGAGGGCGCCGATGAAGCCGAGGACCGTGGAGACGATGAGCCCGCCGCGCGCGCCCCCCGCGATGGCCTTCCCGATGGCGCCGCACACCGCGGCGATCACGATGAGCAGCAAGATGGTCCACAATGACATGGTCATGGCAAGCTCCTCTCGCCCCTACTTCTCGATCGCCTTGCCGACGCTGTCGACAACCTTGCCGACCTTGCGCCCCGCCTTGCCGAGGCTCTCCTGGACCGCGCCCGCGGTTCGTTGATGAGAGCCCTCCCGCTCCAGCGATTTGTTCCCGGTGATGACACCGGCGGCTTCCTTCACCCTGCCCTTCAGCTTCTTCACCTTGCCGCGCGTCTCTTGCTTTGCCATCGTGTCTCCTTTGCGGATGACGAAGATCCGTGTCGTGGACCGGTGGTCCGCCCAGGTCCATCGCACAATCTAGCGCCCCGGGGCGCTCCCGTGAAGCGCAGTTTCTACCCAATGGCAGCGCCGCGACTCGGGTAGAAACTACGCCGCCGGGCATCCGGGCCTCCAGGTAGTAAGTGCTCTTCTCCGCGCCGAGCCCGCAGGCCTACCCTCGAAGGTCAAGGCTCCAGACGCCTTCGGGCCACGGCCCTGGGGACGAGCCTTTCTCGCGACAAGACTGGACAAAGGGGAACGTGATGATCGTGATTCGAATCGCAGTGCTGGCTCTGCTGGTCGGGGTGACCACCCCGATGGCGTATGGCCAGACAGGGCAATACGGTGGCTCGCCCGGCAGCCAGGGGCAGGTCGATCCCTACGGGCGCCAGCCGGCCGACCCCTACGCCGGCAGCCAGGGACAATACGACCCGTACCGGGGCCAATCCTCCGACCCCTACGATCGTCAGCCGCCGTACGGCTACGACCGCGGGCAGGCTCCGGTCGTCGACGTGGGCTTCTTCTACGATGAGCTCTCTCCCTATGGCGAGTGGGTGCGGCATCCCTACTACGGCTGGGTCTGGTTCCCGCGCAACGTGTACCCCAACTGGCGCCCGTACTCCATCGGCCGTTGGGTCGAGAGCGACTACGGCTGGACCTGGATCTCGTACGAGCCGTTCGGCTGGGCGACCTACCACTACGGCCGCTGGGCCTGGGACCCGCAAATCGGCTGGTTGTGGGTGCCCGGCACCGACTGGGGGCCGGCTTGGGTGTCCTGGCAGCAGGGCAACGGGTACGTCGGCTGGGCGCCCCTGCCGCCCGAGGTCGGCTTCCAGGTCGGGGTCGGTATCCGGCTCGGCGGCTTCAACCTCAGCATCGGGATCGCACCGCGCAGCTACGCCTTCGTCCAGGAGCGCCGCTTCCTCGATTCCCGTATCGGTGACTACATCGAGCCCGAGGCCCGCAACATCACGATCATCCACCAGACCACCAACATCACCAACTACACGGTGATCGACAACCGGGTGGTCAACCACGGTGTGCCGATCGAGCGCATCGAACGGGCGATCGGCCGCAAGGCGCCGCGGCTGCGCGTCGTCACCGCGCCCGACCCTCGCCGTACGGGCGTGCAACGCGATGTGATCAGCATCTACCGGCCCGGGGAGAGCAGGCTGAAGTCGGTGGGTGTGGCACCGCGCAACAACGCCGGCCTGCCGAGGTTGGAGCCCAAGCCGAGCCGGTCCCACGAGCCGGCCCCGGCGGCCGGCCGCCCGCCCGCGGTGGCACCGCCCCGCCAGGGCAACGCCGTGGTCCCCATTCTGGTGGCTCCGCGGGTCAGGCCCCCGGCGCGCGAGCTCGACGAGCGCCAGTTCCAGCTCGAGCAGAAGAAGCTCGAGCAGAACCAGCAGAAGCAGCTCAAAGCGCTCGAGCAGAGCCATCGCCAGGAGCTGGCGCGAGCGCAGCAGTCCAAGGCCGACGCCAACGCGTTGGCGCAGCGCCAGGCGGCCGAGCTGAAGGCGCAGCAGGAAGAGCACCAGCGCGCCGAGCAGCAGCTGCGGAATCGACAGCAGATCGAGGTCAAGGCGGTGCAGGCGACCGAGGACCAGGCCAGGAAGGCTGCGAAGCCGCCGGCGAAGAAGGCCGCGAAGCCCGAGAAGGTGGACAAGTCCAAGGGCGACGCGAAGAAGGCCGACAAGAAGCCTCCGCACTCGTCCTGATCGGACCCTGCCGGGGCGCGGGCTCCCGGGCGCTCTCTACGGCGGAGAGGGTCCGGGAGATCCCGCTTCCCGATCTCTCCCGTCGAGCTCGGCCACCATGGCGTAGAGCTTCTCGATCGGAGTCGGCTTGAGCAGGTGCCCGTCGAAACCGGCTTCCTTCAAGCGCGCCTTGTCGTCCTGGTAGCCGGTCAGGGCGACGAGCAGCAACCCCTCGCCGCGCATCTCGCGAAGCGTCCGGCCCAGCTCGTAGCCGTCCATCCCGGGCAGCCCGAGGTCGAGGACCACGACCTCGGGCTCGAGCTCTGCCGCGGCCGCCAGGGCCCCGGGCCCGTCGGACGCCGCTCGGGCCTCGTGGCCCTGGAGCGTCAGGAGCTCGACCAGCGACCGGGCGACGTCTTCCTCGTCGTCGACGACCAGGATCCTGCGGGCCGTGGCCGGAGCCGGAGCGACGGGCTTATCGACCGTGGTCGCGAGACGACCACGGCGCAGCCGCGGCAACGTCACCACCACCTCGGTGCCCTCGCCCGGCCCGGCGCTCGAGGCTTCGACCTTCCCGCCGTGCATCTCGATCAGGCTACGGACCAGCGGCAGCCCGAGCCCGAGGCCCCCTTTTGCCCGGTCGAGGCTACCTGGAGCCTGCGTGAACAGGTGGAAGACGTGGGCGAGCACCGCCGGCTCCATGCCGATGCCGGTGTCTCGAATCGAGAGCTCGACCGCGTCTTGCGTCGACCTCACGGTGAGCCAGATCCGGCCGCCGTCCTCGGTGTACTTCGCCGCGTTGCCCAGCAGGTTCTCGATCACTTGCGCCAGGCGCACCACGTCGCCCAGCACCTCGACCTTCCCCGGCCGCGGCAGGTCCACGGTGAGCTCGTGGTGGGCCGCCTCGATCATCGGGGTCACGCTCTCGATCGCTGCCCGCGCCGCCGCCTCGACGTCCGCCGCCTCCCGCACCAGCTCGAGCTTTCCGGAGACCACCCGCGCCACGTCGAGGAGCTGGTCGAGCATGGTGGTCATGCGCCGGGTCTGCCTCTCCATCATGGTCCGGACCGGCTCGGTCGGGCCGCCGCCGGCCCGGCGCATGAGATCGAGCCCGTGGGTGAGCGCCGCCAACGGATTGCGCAGCTCATGGCCGAGCATGGCGAGGAACTCGTTCTTGCGTCGATCCCCCAGCGCCAGCTCCTCGGCCCGGCTCTCGGCTTCCATCTCGGCCTTGCGCAGGTCGGTCACGTCCTCGATCGATACCAGCACCAGGTCCGAGTGGCCGTCGCGCGGCATCACCTGGGCATTGAGTCTCATGCTGCGCCAGCCGATCTTCTCGAACACGTGATCCACGTCGTAGTCGCGGATCTCCCGGCCTTCGAGGAGTACCTCCTCCAACAGAGCCCGCAGTCTGGGGATGTCCCATTGTCCGTTGCCGAGCTCGTAGATCCGGCGGCTCTCCGTCTCCTCCTCCTCGACCTGGAACGTGGCATAGAACTGCGCGTTCGCCGAGACCAGGCGGTGATCCGCGTCGAGCACGAGCAGGGGCATGCGCGAGGTCCGGATGATCGCTTCGGCATAGAGGCGGGCGTCCTCGCTCGCGGCGGTCGCTCGCTTCTGCGCCGTGATCTCGTGAAACGTCAGGCAGACGCCGTCGATGCCTCCGTCGGCGGTGCGGTAGGGAAGAGCTCGCCTCGAGAACCATCGACCGTCGTCGGTGGACACCTCCGCTTCGATCGGCGCGGGCTCCCCTCCCAGGACGCGCAGCGCATCGGTGAACAGGCCCTCGTCGTGGACTTTCAGCTTCAGGTCGCGCAGCGAGCGACCGACGTCGCCCGAGACGATGGCCATGACCGAGGCGCACGCGGGAGTGAAGCGGCGGATCCGGAGCTCGCGGTCGAGGAAGAGGGTCAGAACGGCGGCGCTCACCAACAGGTTGCTGAGGTCCGAGCTGAGTGAGCGCAGCTCCTCGTTTCGCTCCTCGAGCTGCCGGTTGATGGTGGTCAGCTCCTCGTTCAGGGACTGAAGCTCTTCCTTCGACGCCTCGATCTCCTCGTTGCTCGACTGAAACTCCTCGTTGAGGGAGAGCAGCTCCTCGTACCTCGCACCGTGCTCTTCCGTGGCGGTCCTGAGCTGATCGACCGCGGTCCGTAGCTCCTCCCTCGTCTCCTCGAGCTCCTGCTGGACCTGGGCGGTGGTCGCCGCGACCTCCCCACCCTCTCCACCCGACGCGGCGGCCAGCCCACCCGCGCGCGGCCGGTCCCGGAAGGCGACGAGCACGAGCCCGGCGGCAGGCGAGTTGGCCGGGATCGGCTCGATGACGATCTCGACCCGGGCGCTCGCCGTACCCCGCTCCAGCAGAATGCCGGTGGCCGTCACCTTCCGCTCGTGCTCGATGGCCTCGGCGAGACCGGCCCGCACCTTGGCGTAGAGCTCGGGCCGAACCCAGGAGAGCACGTCCGATCTGGTCGCGCCCTGCGGCTGCCTGAGATACTCGGCCGTCGGCCCGAAGAGGTAGCGCATCTCGAGCCCCCGATCGACCACCACGCAGGCCGAGCTGAAGCGGTCGAGCACCACCTTTTCGATCAGGCGGGTGATCTTCGGTCCCTCGGTCGGTGCCCCGCTCTTGGGCACGAGCTGCGCCGGAGCCAGCGCGGCCGCCCGGCGCGCCCGGCGGTAGCGATGCGCCCCCGCGACCCCGATGGGGCGGAAGAACCGGTGCTTGCCCGAAGCCACCTCCTCGAACAGGTCGCTTCGCCCGCCGACCGTCTCGGCGGCGCCGAGCCACAGGATGCCCTGAGGCTGAAGCGAGAAGTGGAACAGCTCGAGCAACCTCTCCTGCGCGGCCGGCTCGAGATAGATGAGCACGTTGCGACAGCTCACCAGGTCGAGGTGGGCGAACGGTGGGTCGGAGAGCAGGTCGTGGGCCGCGAAGGTGACCGCCTCGCGCAGCGGCCGCTCGACCTCGAAGCCCTCGCCGGTGGGCCGGAAGAACCGTCGCAGGCGATCCGCGGACACGGACTCTCCGATCGTGGCGGGGTAGCGCCCCTGCCGTGCGACAGCGAGCGCTCGCTCGCTCGCGTCGGAGGCGAACACCTGCAAGTCGAGGCGGCTTGCCGAGCTCGCGAGCTGCTCGAGGAGCACCATGGCCAGGCTGTAGGCCTCCTCGCCGGTGGCGCAGCCCGCCGACCAGACCCGTAGCGCGGTGGCGTCGCGGCGCTTCTCGACCAGCTCTGGCACGATCTCTCGGGTCAGGGCCTCCCACTCCTCGGGATCGCGGAAGAAGCGCGTGACGCCGATCAGGAGGTCGCGATAGAGCGCATCGACCTCCTCCGGATCCGTCCGCAAGTACGCGAGATAGTCCTGCCACCCGGCGAGGTGCCTGAGCTCGATGCGCCGCTGGGTCCGGCGCTCGAGAGTCCCCGTCTTGTAGTTGCGAAGGTCGACGCGGTAGCGTTCGCCGAGCAACGCCAGGATCGCCGGAAGCCACCCCTCGCCCGTCTCGCCCCCGGCCCGCCGCGCGGGGTCTCCGACCCGGGGCCGCACCCGGGGCGCGGCGGCGTATCGCAGGAGGAGCTCCCCCATGTCTCTCGGCGCCACGACCGCGTCGGCGGCACCCGTTGCGATGGCGCTTCGCGGCATCCCGTCGTACTCGGCCGTCTCGGGGTCCTGAACCAGGCACATCCCTCCGGCCGAGCGGATGGCCTCCAGGCCGGCGGCCCCGTCGCTCCCGGTTCCGGAGAGCACGATGCCGACCGCCCGCTTCCTCTGATCCGCAGCCAGCGCGGAGAAGAACGTGTCGATGGGCCTGGCGAGGTAGTGAGGCTCCCCAGGCGGACCGGCGACCAAGGCGCCATCGCGGATCCCGAGCGAGGTCGCGGGCGCGATGATGTAGACGTGGTCGGGCTCGACGCGCTCGTTGCCGGTGACCTGGGAGACCTCCATGGCCGTCGCCTTTTGCAGGATCGCGGCGACGTGGCTCTTCTCGGCGGGCGCCAGGTGAAGGACCACGATGAACGCCAGGCCCTGATCGGCCGGGGCCCCTTGGAGGAACCCCTGGCACGCACCGAGCCCCCCGGCGGAGGCGCCGACGCCGACGACCAGGGTCGGTGGTGTACCTTCGGCAGGTGCAGGTGCAGGTGCCGGTGCCGGAGGCCGTTGGCGTGATGGATTGGGGGCCATGAGGTTCGGCTCGTCGAGAGAGGCCACCGGCGAAGACCGGCCGCGGAGCGTGCTTCACCGGGCTACGGCTTGCGGCGTGAGCGATTGGATGAGGCGACGACTAGGAGCCTAGAGCTCGTGGCGGCCCCTTGTGAAGCGCAATTTCTACCCGGAAGCGATGCCGCCGGGCCGGTAATTTCTACGGAGTCGGTCTCTCTCGCCTCGAGGGAAGCCCTCGCGCCTCCGCGTCGCGGCCCGCCGAACGGTCTGGGAGTGGGCGGGCGACTCGCGAGTCCGGTGAGCTATGATCCGAGACACGAACCGCGA
This sequence comes from uncultured Acidobacteriota bacterium, assembly GCA_963741925.1. Lineage (GTDB taxonomy): Bacteria > Acidobacteriota > Thermoanaerobaculia > Multivoradales > DATKCC01 > CAVUBL01. The sequence continues at coordinate 2,493,826 of CAVUJU010000005.1, read as the reverse complement.
TGAGAGAGGCCGGGCCCTTGCCGTCGCTCGATACCAAGCCGGTCATCATCGGTGGCGGGCTGTCGGGGGTGGTGATCAGTCACTACCTCTCGCAGGCCGGCGTCGAGCACGTGCTGCTCGGGGCGCGCCCGACCTCGAGGCCGCGGCTCGGTGAGTCGATCGACCCGGCGGGCTCGGTGGCGCTGCTCGAGTTCTTCCCCGAGTACTCGGAGTACTACCACCTCAAGCGCTACGTCGCGGTCTACGCCGCCGGCTACGCCGCGATCTGCGACTTCCGGCACAAGGCGAGTCGCTCGCTCGGGCTCCGGATGCTCGGGTTCCGTGCCGGCGACGTGTTCATCCACGTCGATCGGATCGGCTTCGACCTCGCCCTCTTCGAGCGGACGGTCGCTCACCCCTTGTGCGCGCATGCCGACCTGCGGGTCGAATCGATGAGCTACGACCAGGCCTCGGATCGCATCGAGGAGCTGTGCCTCTCGGATGGATCCGTGGTACGGCCACGATACGTCTTCGACGCCACCAACCACCTGCGGCTCGTCGCCCGCAGCGTCGGGGTGCCGATCCAGTGGCTCGGCGAGCCGCAGCGGGTCGTCTTTCGCCATTACCGCAAGCCCGGGGGCGGCCCGGGCGACTGCGAGGTCGGCGGCGGCTGGCGCCACTGCACGAGCCTGATGAGGCTCTATCGGCGCTGGGACGGGATCGACGGCTTCGCTTGGTGCATCCCGCTCGGCGGCTACGCGTCGGTGGGCATCAGCATGGACGCCGGCGACCAGGAACCGGGCGACGAGGCGGTGGTCGAGCTGGTCGCCGACGCCTACGCCCGCCGCGGCCTCGACCTCCGCGAGCACTTCCCCGAGCGCTCGGAGGTAGTCGCGGTCCGCAATCGCTACTTCATGCACGAGCGCGCCTATGGCGGCAACTGGCTGCTCGCCGGACCCTCCTTCGGCCAGGTATGGTTCCCGACCTCCTCCGGCGTGGGCACCGCACTGTTGGCCGGCGCCATCGCCGCCCGCATGCTGGAGTCGCCGGACAGGTTCGGCCCGGCGTACGAGGCCTACGTGCACGCCCTTCTGCGCTCGCACGTGCTGTTCGACCGGATGATCGCCAGCGACGCCGACCGGCTGACGCGGAGGCGCATCAAGAAGGCGGCCGAGCAGATCGTCGCAGAGAACATCAAACGGGTCGCGCGGCTGTCGATCGTCCACGGCGGCACGGCGGCGCGGGTTTGCGGCTGGTGGGTCCGGCACCTCGCCCATCCGCCCCTCGCCAACGCCGGCTGGCGCGTCCACGCGACCGATCTTCCGGCACAGACCGCATCGATCTACCCCTCGCCGTGAGCCCGGCGACGGGCGGGAGCCTCTATCCTGCAGGGTTCGCCGCCCGCCACTCGTCGCTCCTGCTCGGCGGTCACCGCATCGCGTACTTCGACAGCACCGTCCCAGGCTCGCCGAGTGCGCGCGAGCGCAGTGCCGCGACCTTGCTCCTGATCCACGGCAACCTGACCAGCGGCTATGTCTACCACCGGCTCATGGAGCACCTCCCGGCCGGCTACCGCTGTGTCGCCCCCGACCTCCTGGGCTTCGGCATGTCGGACAAGCCACGGGCCGAGTCCGCATACTCGCTCGCCTCCCACATGCAGCTCGTCGGAGACCTGGTCGCGGAGCTCGGGCTCGAGGACCTGGTGCTGGTCGGCCACGACTGGGGCGGCCCGATCGGCCTGGGCTCGGCGCTGGCCGATCGCGCGCGCTATCGAGGGTTGGTCCTGCTCAACACCCTGACCTCGCCGGTGATGCGGTTGCCCTGGAGATACCGCTTGCCGCTGGCTGCCGTGGTGCGCTCCGATCGGCTCCGCCGAGTGGTGATCCGCAGGCTGGGCCTCTTTCAGCGCCTCGGCCTCCGCGGCAGCCTCGATCCGGAGAGTCGCCGCATCTACGCCGCGGCGAACGACTCCGCCGCCAGCCGCGCCGCCATCGCCGCCTTCCCCCGACTCATCCCGACGTCGCCGGCGCACCCCTCGCACGAGCTTCTGCGGGAGCTTTTCGCTCGCCTCCGAGGCTGGCCGATCCCTGCGTTGGTGCTCTTTTCCGACCGGGACGTCATCTTTCCGGCGGCGGGTGGGCGCGCGCTTGCCGCAACCCTGCCCGGCGCGACCTTCAAGGTCATTCGCGGCGCCCGCCACTTCCTGCAGCACGAGGCGCCGGACGCGGTGGCACGTGAGATCGTACGCTTCGTCGACAGCCTGGGGTGGACGCCGCCTACCGAACGGTCTGGTACTCCCGCAACGAGCCCACCTTCGAGATGACGATCTGCCACAGGCAGGCGCTCCGTGATCTCGCCGCCCCCATGCCGACGAAGTTGTAGAAGCTCCACATGCGATAGAAGCGGTCGTCGAACTTCGGGTCCAGGTGCTGGATCTCGTCCCAGTGGCGAGCGAAGTTCCGTTGCCACTCCCGCATCGTGTAGTCGTAGGACTTCCAGATGTTGTGCAGGTCCTCGGCGGTGAAGAGGCCCTCGGCGGCGCTCGTGAGCTGCTTGAGCGACGGGATGACGCAGTTGGGGAAGATGTACTTCTGGGTGAAGGCCTCGTTGCGCTGCACGGAGAGATCGCCGCCGATCGTGTGCAGCAGGAAGAGCCCGTCGTCCTTCATCTGGTGGTCCACGACCTCGAACCAGGCGCGATAGTTCTTCGGTCCGACGTGCTCGCACATGCCGATCGAGACCACCTTGTCGAACCTCTCACCGCCGGCGTTGTAGACCTCGTGATCCCGGTAGTCGCAGTGGTGGGCCTCGACCGGCAGGCCACGGCACAGCTCCCGGGCGTAGGCCACCTGCGGCTCGGAGATGCTGACCGCTACCACCCGGCAGCCGTACCTCTCGGCGGCGTGGCGGGCGAACGCTCCCCAGCCGCAGCCGTGCTCGAGCACCCGGTCACCGGGCTGCAGGTCGAGCTTGCGGCAGACCAGGTCGTACTTGGCCTCCTGCGCCTGGTCGAGCGTCTCGGCGTCCTGCCAGTAGCCGCAGGTGTACGCCATGGTCTTGCCGAGGATGAGCTCGTAGAACTCGTTCGACAGGTCGTAGTGGGCCTCGGCCACCTGCTCCGAGCGATCCCGCCGCTGCAGGTTGAAGAGCTTCGCCCTGGCCACATGCCAGGCGATCTTCCAGCCGAAGCGGAGCTTGCGGTCGATCTCGGCGCGGAACGCCCGGAAGGCGAGCTCGTCCAGATCCTCGCAGTCCCACCAGCGCTCCATGTAGGACTCGCCGAGACCGAGGCTGCCGTCGCGCAGGACCCGATCGTAGAAGCGATCGTCGGCGACCCGCAGGTCCCACGGCCGGTCGCCGTCGATTCGGATGTCGGCGGCACCGAACAGCTCCTCCAGGAAGCGCTTGCTCCTGGTCATCGTCTCTCTCCAACTCGCGGCCGAGCTGGCGGCGCAGCCGAGGGGCTGGCGTCTCTTTGCCGGCGCTGCGTCGCGTGATGTCGGTAGGTCCGACAGCAGTCTACAGCAGGCTCGGTCTCTTCGCGTCCCGCCGAAGAGACCGAGCTCGACTCGTAGCGCGGCCCCGGACTCCCAGCTCTCAGGACACCGGTGAAGCTCCGCCAGCTTCCCGAGGCTCGACCGCCACGACGCCCGTGGCGCTACCGCGAATGGGTAGTTCCTACCTGTTACGCGGCGGGGCTCCCGGGTAGAAAGTGCGCTTTTCGAACGGGGTCTCGGGGAAGTAAGTTGGGGTGGGACTGGAAAGGAGGCATCGTGACGCTCATCCTCGTGATCATCGTGTTGATCCTGCTGTTCGGCGGTGGCGGCTTCTACTGGAGAAGCCGACGGCGCTAACCGGCTCTGCCGGATCCCGGCCTCGGCCCGGCGCCCTCCCCGGGCGAAGGTTTGCGCGCCTCGCGCGAGGCCAGGCGCCATGAAGATCAGCCCGCTGGCCGGCAAGCCGGCCCCGCCTTCCCTGCTGGTGGACGTGCCCGGGCTCGTCAGCGCGTATTTCAGCGAGGTGCCCGATCCCGCGATCCCCGGCCAGCGAGTCGCCTTCGGAACGTCCGGGCATCGGGGGTCGTCGTTCCAGCGGACGTTCAACGAATGGCACGTCCTCGCCATCACCCAGGCCATCTGCCGCCACCGCGCGCAGCACGCCGTCGACGGGCCGCTGTTCCTCGGGATTGACACCCACGCCCTGTCGGGGCCGGCGTCGGCCAGCGCGCTCGAGGTGCTGGCCGCCAACGGCGTGGACGTGATGCTGGCCCAGGGCGACGAGTACACGCCGACCCCCGCGGTGTCGCACGCCATCCTGACCCACAACCGCGGGCGAACCGCGGGCCTCGCCGACGGCATCGTCGTCACGCCTTCGCACAATCCGCCGGAGGACGGTGGGTTCAAGTACAACCCGCCCCACGGCGGGCCCGCGGAGACCGGCGTCACCCGCTGGATCGAGGCGGCGGCCAACGAGCTCCTGGAGCGCGGCCTCTCGGGCGTCGAGCGAGTGCCCCTCGCGCGCGCGCTCACCGCCGCCACGACGCACCGGTACGACTATCTCGGCGCCTACGTGAGCGATCTCGGCAGCGTGCTCGACATGGAGGCGATACGCGGCGCGGCACTCCACCTGGGCGTCGATCCGCTCGGCGGCGCCGGCGTCCACTACTGGGCCGCGATCGCCGAGCGCTATGGCCTCGACCTCACGGTCGTCAGCGACACCGTCGATCCGACCTTCGGGTTCATGACGGTGGATTGGGACGGGCGCATCCGGATGGACCCGTCGTCGCCGTACGCCATGCAGCGGCTGATCGGGCTCAAGGATCGCTTCGACATCGCGTTCGCGTGCGACACCGACCACGACCGGCACGGCATCGTCACCCGGAGCTCGGGGTTGCTGCCGCCGAACCACTATCTCGCGGTCGCCATCCATCACCTGTTTCCCCATCGGCCGCGATGGCCGGCGAGAGCCGCGGTGGGCAAGACCGTGGTGAGCAGCGGGATGATCGATCGCGTGACCGCGAAGCTGGGCCGGAAGCTCTATGAGGTGCCGGTCGGCTTCAAGTGGTTCGTCGACGGTCTGCTCGACGGCTCGCTCGGCTTCGGCGGCGAGGAGAGCGCGGGCGCCTCCTTCCTGCGCCGCGACGGCACGGTCTGGACGACGGACAAGGACGGCGTCGTCGCGGCCTTGCTCGCGGCGGAGATCACCGCTCGCGCGGGACGCGACCCGGGTGAGATCTACCGCGACCTGACGCGCGACTTCGGTGAGCCCGTCTACGACCGGGTCGAGGCGCCCGCCACTCCGGATCAGAAGGCACGACTGGCGAAGCTCTCGCCCCGGCAGGTCGAGCTCACCGCGCTGGCGGGCGAACCGATCCAGGCCGTTCTCACTCGGGCGCCGGGCAACGGCGCCTCCCTCGGCGGGTTGAAGGTGGTGGCCGACGGCGGCTGGTTCGCCGCCCGGCCCTCGGGCACCGAGGACATCTACAAGATCTATGCGGAGAGCTTCCGGGGCGACGACCACCTGCGTCGCATCGTCGAAGAGGCGCAGGCGATCGTCGACGACGCGCTCAGGGCGGCAGACGGCGGCAGGCGCGACGCTCCGGCTCAGGGGGCGCCCCGGTGAGCTCTCCGCAGCGTGTCGTCGTCCTCCTCGACTGCGACAATACGCTGCTCGACAACGACCGCGTGCAGGAGGATCTCCGCGACCATCTCGCCCGCGAGTTCGGCGCCGCGAGTCGGGACCGGTACGGTGCGATCCTCGAGGAGCTGCGCAGCGAGCTGGGGTACGTGGACTACCTGGGTGCCTTGCAGCGCTACCGGCTCGGAGCGGCGAGCGATCCGGAATTGCTGCGGATGTTGTCCTTCCTGATCGACTATCCGTTCGCCCGTCGCCTGTATCCCGGCGCGCTCGACGCCATCCGGCGTCTCCGAGCCCTGGGTTCGACGGTGATCCTCTCGGATGGTGACGTCGTCTTTCAGCCGCGCAAGATCCAGCGCTCGGGGCTGTGGACGGCCGTCGAGGGCCGCGTGCTGATCTACATTCACAAAGAACGGATGCTCGAGGCCGTGGCCGAGCGCTTCCCGGCCCGGCACTACGTCATGGTGGACGACAAGCTGCGCATCCTCGCGGCGATGAAGGAGATCTGGGGCGACCGGTTGACCACCGTCTTCCCGCGCCAGGGCCACGATGCGCTCGATCCCGAGAACGTCGCCGCCTACCCCGCGGCCGATCTGACGGTCGAGCGAATCGCGGATCTCGTCACCTGCGACCTCGCGCCTATGCTCGGCGCGACCCCGGCCGAGCGCAGGCGGCGGGAGGCGCCGTGACAGGGACGGCGACGAACGAGCCGAGTTTTCAGGCGCAGCAAGGCCGGGAGGGGGCGTCCCTCTCCCCCCGCGAGGGTGGGAGAGGGAACGAGGGTGAGGGGGGTGATCCGATGGATCGGCGTCCCTCTCCCCCCGCGAGGGTGGGAGAGGGATCGAGGGTGAGGGGGGTGATCCGATGAATCCAACGTTCTGGAGAAGCCGTTCTGCTGAGCGCAGGCTCGATCGACCGACGCGGGCGGGGGACCAGCGACTCGCAAAGCCCAAGACACTCAAGACGCCTCGTCGGTTTGAGGCGGAGCTTCCCTGGGAGCTGACATGACACCTTCCACCGACGGCCCGGTGCCGTCCGACGCGCTGGTGCTCTTCGGCGTGACGGGCGACCTCGCCCACAAGATGATCTTCCCGGCCCTCTACGCCATGGCGAAGCGGGGCGTGCTCGACGTCCCGGTGGTCGGCGTCGCCTCCTCACCCTGGAGCCTGGAGCGGCTGCGCGAACGCGCCACGGACGGCATCCGGAACGGGGGGCGGATCGACGATCAGGCGGCCCTGCGCGATCTCCTCGCGCGGCTCCAGTACGTGCAAGGCGACTACAACGATTCCGGGACCTTCACGGCGCTCAAGGCGGCGCTGGGGGATTCCCGGCGCCCGGCACACTACCTCGCCATCCCGCCGTCGCTGTTCGAGACGGTGATCCGAGGGCTCGGCGCCGCCGGCCTCGCCGAGACCGCGCGCGTCATCGTCGAGAAGCCGTTCGGACGCGACCTGGCCTCCGCGCGCGAGCTCAACCGGGTCGCGCACTCGGTGTTCCCGGAAGATGCGATCTTCCGCATCGATCACTTCCTGGGCAAGGAAGCGATCATGAACATCCTCTACTTCCGCTTCGCCAACTCCTTCCTGGAGCCGATCTGGAACCGCAACTACGTCGCCAGCGTCCAGATGACCCTCGCCGAGGATTTCGGGGTGAACGGCCGCGGGGCGTTCTACGAGACGGCGGGCTGTCTGCGCGACGTGGTCCAGAACCACCTGTTCCAGATCGTCGCCCTGCTGGCCATGGAGCCGCCGGCCTACCGGGGCTTCGGCGCCGTGCACGCGCAGAAGGCGGCGGTCTTCGAGGCCATGCGTGCGCTCGCGCCCGCCGACCTGGTCCGCGGTCAGTACGTCGGCTACCGCGAGGAGCCGGACGTGGCGCCGACCTCGGACGTCGAGACCTTCTGCGCCCTGCGGCTGTTCATCGACTCGTGGCGCTGGGACGGGGTGCCCTGGTACCTGCGCTCCGGCAAGCTGCTGCCCGAGACGGCCGCCGAGGTGCTGGTTCAGCTCGAGGCGCCGCCGCAGCGTCTCTTCGCCGACTCCGCGCCGGCGACCGGTCGCGCCAACTATCTGCGCTTCCGGCTCTCGCCCAACTCGGCGGTGGCGCTCGCCGCGCGCGTCAAGAGCGCCGGCAAGGAGTTCGTCGGCGAGCAAGGAGAGCTCTACTTGCTCGACGAGCAGCCGGGAGAGGAGGCGCCCTACGAGCGGCTGTTGAGCGACGCCATGGCGGGCGACGGAGCGCTCTTCGCCCGCGAGGACGCCGTGGAGGCCGCCTGGGCCGCGGTCGACGCCGTTCTCGAGACCCATTCCCCGGTCCGCCCGTACCCGCCCGGCAGCTGGGGCCCCGAGGAGTCCGACGCGCTCATCGCCGCGGACGGCGGCTGGCACGATCCCAGCCTGAACGATTCATGAGACGGCGTGACGTCTTGCCGGCCCCCCGGGACGGCGGCGGCTCGACCGCCGCCTGATGGCAGGAGGGCCTGGATGGCCCTCTTCGACTGCGAGCTGACCCATCCGAATCGAGGAGGAGCACAAGGAACGGGTAGACGAGGAGGGCGTTGCGGGTCTGCGGCCAATGAATGCGCGTGGGCTCCGGAGTCGTCTCCTCCGAGCGTGTCTCCAAAGTAGCCCCAGGAGCCCGTCGTGGGTAGCGCGCTTTCTACCTCTCCCGCTTGGGTAGAAAGTGCGCTACCGGCTGCCGCCTCCGAGGACTACGCTGTGCAGGGTTTCATCGCGGCCTCGCTGCCCAGGAGGACCTCGGATGAAGAACCGTCGGGTCGCTGCCTGCGAATGAGCTTCCCGACCGTCGAGAACCCGGGCCCTGAGGCAGGTTCCCGCGCGCCCGCGTCGAGGTGCCGCCCCACGGAGCCCTACTGGAGAGGTGCAGAGCGATGAAGACCGAAGCGCCCTACGTCGCCACCGTTGCCCTGGCCGCCGCGCTCGCGGTGATCTTCCTGGTGCCCGTCGGCTGCAGCCCTCGCGAGGCGGCCGCTCCCGCGCCCGCGCCGGCGTCACCGCTCGCCTCGACGACACCGGCGCCCCAACCGTCGGCGCCGCCGGCCGAGGCTTCGCCGCCGCCGGTCGAAGCTTCGTCACCGCCGGAGGCGAGTCCGACGCCGACGACAGAGCCTCAGCAGGCGAAACCGAGCACCGCGCCCGCTGCGCTGCCGGAGTCGACTTCTTCTTCGCCAGCTACTTCGTCCGTGCCCGAGCTCCCCGCCGCGAAGTCTCCGCCGAGCACGGCCCCACCGTTCGCCGCACCGCCGGCTCCCGCCGAGCCGCCAGCCGCTCCGCAAACCTCCGACTCGCAACCGGCGCCCGGAGCCAACGGAGTGGTGGATCCGGGTGGCGAAATCGCCGTCGAAGCAACCCGCCCCGGGCTGACCCGGGTCGGCGCCGCGAAGTGCGGCGTGTGTCACAAGCTGCAGTACGCCTCGTGGTCCGACACCGCCCACGCCAAGCGCCACCCCCCGCTCGATTGCGAGAGTTGCCACGGTCCGGGCAGCGAGTACAAGTCGCTCTCTGTGATGAAGGACGTCGAGAAGGCGAAGGCGGCGGGACTCGTGCTGCCGGATGCGACCTTCTGCAAGACCTGTCACCGGCAGGGCTGGAGTGACGGTCAGCTCCAGAAGGCCCACGCCCACAAGGAACCGCCGAAGCCCTAGCGAAGCTCCGCCTCAAACCGACGAGGCGCCTGAAGCGTCTCGGGCGCCACGGGCCTCGTGGCTTCCTTCCCGCACGGCGCCGAAGCCGACGAGACTCCGGGTCTCTTCGTCCCACAGCTTGAGGCGGAGGCATCGCAGGCCCTGCCAGAGCGTGAGACGGGTGACGCGCTGCAGCTCGGGAACCTCACGGAAGCACTGCGCCAGGCGGTAGTTGGGGATGCGGCTCACCAGGTGTTAGCGGCGGTCGGAAAGCGCGGGATTCTGGCGGTGAGAAAGCGCGGCCCGGTCATGCGAGCGACGGGCTGAGGCGGTACCGGAGCCGAAGAGGCGCTGATAGGTCTGTGCGATGTAGTGGATGTATCCGGGGTCGAGGGCGTCGGGGGTGAGGTGGTCGAGTACGCGCCGGTAGTAGGCGAGGGAGTGGATGGGCTCGAGGGGGGAGTCCGGAGCTCGGAGGTGGCGCCTCAGGGTGGCGAGGCGCAGGACGTGGGCGAGGGTGCCCAAGGGGGCGGCGCGAGCGAAGAGGTTGGCGGCGACGGCCCAGTCGGCGCGGGAGGCGCGGGGGGGTGCGCCGGGCAGGTCGAGATAGAGCCGGATGGCGGCGGCGAGGTAGACGGAGCGGTCGCTCATCGGTTGGGCTTCTTGCGGCGTTCGGCGCGCTCGTGGGCGCGTCGTCGGGCGAGCTCCTTGGACTCCTTGAGGCGGTAGGAGTCGCCGTCGATGGCGACGAGCTCGGAGCGGTGGACGAGTCGGTCGACGAGGGTGACGACGGAGCTTGCGTTGGGGAAGACCTCGTTCCACTCGGCAAAGGGCTTGTTGGTGGTCAGCAGGATCGGCCGCTGGAGGTAGCGTCGGGAGACGACCTCGAAGAGCAGGTCGGCGTGGCGGGTGTCGTAGCTCAAATATCCGAGCTCATCGACGTGCAAGAGCTGGGGTCGGGACAAGAGGCCAAGCTTTCTCTGGAGGCTGTAGGAGGTGGCCTGTTCGGCGAGGGAGTTGAGGAGCGCGGAGGCGGTGAGGCTGAGCACGGAGGCGCCGGCGAGGACGGCCTGGTGGGCGAGGTTCTTGGCGATGAGGGTCTTGCCGACGCCGTTGGGGCCGACGAGGATGACGTTGGTGGCGGAGGCGAGCCAGTCGAGGCGGAAGAGGTCCTCGATCTGGTCGCGATCGATCTTCTTGGGCCAGGACCAGTCGAAGTCGGCCAGGGGCTTGAAGCCCCCGAGGCGGGCCTGGCGCAGGCGTCGCTCGAGCCCGCGGCGGGCGCGTTCCTCCTCCTCCCAGGCGACGAGCCGTGGAAGCCAGGGCTCGGTGCGGATCTCGTCGAGGTGGGCGAGCAGGCCGGGGAGCTTCAGGGCTTGGAGTTGCTGTTCGAGGTCAGTCATCGGAGTCCTCCGGGTCGTAGTCGGCGAGGTCGTGGGGGCGCACGACGAGGTCGCGCACCCGCGGGTCGTCGGGCAGGGCGACGGGCAATGGGGGCGCCTGCCGGCGGGCGTGGCGACGGCGGTCGAGGATGAGGCGGACCGCCTCGGGGTGGGGCGTGCCGGCGGCCAGGGCCTCGGTGACGGCGACGGTGAGCTCGGTCTGGCCGTGCTCGTCGAGGAGGCCCAGGAGGCGGTCGACGGCACTGCCCAGGTGGCGCTGGCGCTGGCCGAGAGCGACGAGCAGCGCCTCGGCGTGGGGGACGGCCCGGAGCAGCCGGTCCTGGCCCCGGTGGAGGCGGGCCTTGCGCTTGGCGCGCCAGAGCTCGTCGAGGTGCGCCGGATCCTCGACGACCTGACCCTTGTCCCACGAGCGAGGATGGGTAGCGATGAGCTCCTGGCGGTCGAAGAGGCGGACCTCGTCGAGGTCGGCGGTGAGGGTCAGAGTGCGGGCGATCCGGTCGTGGGGCACCGAGTACCGGTTGGCGTCGAAGGCGACGTAGGGGGTGCGGCGGACCTGGACCGCGACGAGCTCGTGCACGGGAAACGGGGCCGAGGGCAGGGCGAGGAGCGCCGGGCGCTCCTGGTGGAACGCCTGCTCGACGGTTCTCCTGCGGTCCTCGGGCCAGGGACGGGTGGCGGCGGTGGTGCGGCACCATCGCTCGGCCTCGGCGTTGAGGGCCGTGAGCTCCAGGTGCTGACGCAGGGGGAAGAAGGCACCGCGCAGGTAGCGGATGGCCCGCTCGACCCGGCCCTTCTCGTTGCCCCGCCGCGGGGCCACGGGCCGGGGCTCGTAGCCATAGGCGTCGGCCAGCTCGAGCAGGCGGGGATGGAAGCGGATCCCTTGGCCCACGCGCTCGAGCACGGCGCTTTTCAGGTTGTCGTAGAGCAAGAGGCGGGCTCCGCCGCCATAGAAGCGGAAGGCCTCGACGTGGCCGGCCAGGAAGCTCGGCAGCCGGGCGTCATAGAAGAACCGTACGAAGAGCATGCGGGAGAACGACAGCACCATGACGAAGGCGAACAGGCGCCGGTGGCCGCCGGGGACCTCGCGCCGGCCGAAGTCCGCCCAGTCGACCTGGGCCTGCTCGCCGGGCAAGGTGCGCAGGCGCAAGAAGGCCTCCGGCGCCCGCCGAGGCCGAAGCCCGAGCTCGGCGATGCGATGGCGGAAGTGGTCCGGCCCGCCCCGGTAACCGCGCTCGCGGGCCATCTCGTAAAGCTGGCTCGCCGCGAGCGCCGGGTAGCGCTCGAGCACCCCCCGCAACCAGGGCACGAAGGGGTCGAGAGCCGAGGGCCGACGCTTCGGGGGCGGCCCCGGAGCCTCCGCGGCGCCGGCGCGCGTAAGCGCCCGGGCTACCGTGCCGTGGTGCACGCCGAGATGGCGGGCGATCGTGCCCCGCCGCCAGCCCTCAACCGTAGCCAGGCGCCGAATCTCGGCTTCGAGATCGGGAGGGATCACGACCAGACCTCCCTCTGCGGCGCCGGCAGCGCAGGAAGTCGTGCCGGATCACCGGCCGGCACGGGTGGCGACAGAAGGTACAGGGGACCGAGGCCACCACCAGGGGGCGGTCGGCGACAGCGGACGGCGGGCGAATCAGGATGGTCTCGCATGCCGCCACGCTGCCAGCGCTCCAGGCCGGTGGGCAACCCTGATGCGTCACTTTCTTCGCCGCTAGGGCCTGGCGCAGCCGGTAGGCGGCCTGGCGCGCCGCGTGCCGCCGGCGCCCCCGGCGCGTCTGCTGGAAGCGCTTCCCCGCCTCCCGCAGGCTCCGTCGCCGGGCGGCCCGCCGGCACGCTCGTCCGCAGTAGCGATGCCCCCGATCACACCAGGAGCACACGTACACCGCCTTGCCACACAGGTCGCACAGGAAGCGCCGGCAGTCGGGATGCAGGGCCAGACCTCCAGGGCCTGGACTCCCGCGCCAAAACCGGCGATGATCGCCCTGCTTGGAGCGTCAGCTCCAGGCCGTGAGCGGAGGACGGGGTCTTGCCCAGACGCATCCGTCCTCCGCGTTTCCCCTCTCGCCCGATTCTCCCCCGATTCCCTCACCCTGCCTCGCCCGCCCCCGCGCGCGACGATGATGCTGCCTCACCTCAAGGGATTTGCGCGCTCAACCGCCAGATGCCCGCGGTTTCTGACCGCCGCTCACACCAGGTGATGGACGTGATGGAAACCGATGTTTCCGGTCAGCCAGCGGAGCGGCTGCGGCAGGTCGAGAAAGGAGCTGCCTCGGACGGCGGCTCGATAGAAGTCCCAACGCTTGTCGTGCTCCCAGTAGGTGTCCTCGAACTGGTGCTGGACGTAGAAGAGGAAGACGCCGACGGCACCGGCGACCAGAACGACCGGCAGGTGCACGAAGAGAACCGCGCGCCAACCCAGCCACCAGGACAGCGAGCCGAAGACGACGGCGATGCCGGCGTTGGTCCACATCACACTCGCCCACTCGCGCTTCCACGACCACGGCAGGTCGAACGGGAAGCGGTGCTTGAGGACGAACTGATAGGCCGGACCGAAACCGAGGAGCACGAGTGGATGGCGGTAGAGGGCATAGAGCCACCGGTGGATCGGGGAGAAGGCCCTGTACTCGCGCACGGTGTAGGTCTTGACGTCGCCCAGCTCGCGGCGCTCGAGGTTGCCGGAGGTGGCGTGATGGATGGCGTGCGTGCGGCGCCAGTACCCATACGGGAACAGGGTCACGATCCCGAGCAGCGATCCCACCACGTGATTGGCGGTGCGCGAACGGAAAAACGAGCCGTGGCCGCAGTCGTGCTGCAGGATGAAGAGGCGGATGAACAGGAAGCCCGTCGGCACCGACAAGGCCAGGGTGAGGGCGTACGACACCGACAAGCTCTTCACCATCAGAGCCCAGAAGAGGACGAACGGCAGCGCGGTGTCGATGAGCTGTACCACCGCTCTCCGCGTGCTCGGGTGCGCATAGGGCGAGAGCCGCGCGCGGAAGGCCTTGAGATCGAGCGTCGAGTTGTCCATGGGTCGTCGCGGAGCCCGAGAGGCCGCGGGGCATCGAGGCTCTCTCGGCACCCGCTCGGTTACTCAGGTTAGTTGCTCGATCGTTCCCCGAAAAGCGCAGTTTCTACTCAGGGCCAGATGAGTAGAACTCCACCTCCGGCACCGGGCTGCGGCATCGCCCCCGGTTCATCCTTTCCATTGCCACTCCCGGACCTCCGGCATGTCCTGGCCGTGCTGGGCGATGTAGTGCTTGTGCCGGATCAGCTTGCCCTCGAGCTCCTGCTTCAGGTAGACGCCCCGGTCGCCGGTCTGCGGCAGGCGGTCGATGGTGTCCATCACGAGATGAAAGCGGTCCAGGTCGTTGCGCACCGTCATGTCGAAGGGCGTGGTGACGGTGCCCTCTTCCTTGTAGCCGCGGACGTGGATGTTGTCGTGATTGGTGCGGCGGTAGGTCAGCCGGTGGATCAGCCACGGGTAGGCGTGGAAGGCGAAGATGACCGGCCTGTCCCGGGTGAAGAGCTGGTCGAAGTCCGTGTCGGAGAGACCGTGCGGGTGCTCGCTTTGCGGCTCGAGCTTCATCAGGTCGACGACGTTGACCACGCGGATTCTGAGCTCGGGCAGATGCTGGCGCAGGATCGAGACGGCGGCCAGGGTCTCGAGCGTGGGCACGTCGCCACAGCAGGCCATGACCACGTCGGGGGCGGCGGCCTGGTCGTTGCTGGCCCACGGCCAGATGCCGATGCCCCGGGTGCAGTGCTCGACGGCGGCCTCCATCGTCAGCCACTGCGGCGCCGGGTGCTTGCCCGCGACCACGACGTTGACGTATTGGCGGCTGCGCAGGCAGTGGTCGATCACCGACAGCAGGCAGTTGGCGTCCGGCGGCAGATAGACCCGCACGACGTCGGCCTTCTTGTTCACCACGTGGTCGATGAAGCCGGGATCCTGGTGGGTGAAGCCGTTGTGATCCTGACGCCAGACGTGCGAGGCCAGCAGGTAGTTCAGCGAGGCGATCTTGCGCCGCCACGGCAGCTGGTCGGTGACCTTCAACCACTTGGCGTGCTGGTTGAACATCGAGTCGATGACGTGGATGAACGCCTCGTAGCAATTGAACAGCCCGTGCCGCCCGGTGAGCAGATAGCCCTCGAGCCAGCCCTCGCATTGGTGCTCGCTGAGCATCGAGTCGAGCACGCGCCCGGTGGGGGCGAGAAACTCGTCGTTCGGCACGGTGGCGCCGTCCCATTGGCGCGGCGTCGCCTCGAAGATCGCTTCGAGCCCGTTGGAGAGCGTCTCATCGGGACCGAAGACCCGGAAGTTCCGCTCCTCCCGGTTCAGCTTCGCCACATCGCGCAGGAAGCGGCCGAGCACGTGGGTGTCGCCGATGCCGCGCACGCCGGGTGCGGGCACGTCGACCGCGAAGTCGCGGAAGTTCGGCAGCCGCAGGTCGCGCAGCAGCATGCCGCCGTTGGCGTGCGGATTGGCCCCCATGCGCCGGTCGCCCGTGGGCGCCAGCTCGGCCAGCTCCGGTCGCAAGCGGCCCTGCTCGTCGAAGAGCTCCTCCGGCCGGTAGCTGCGCAGCCAGTCCTCCAGCATCTGGAGATGCTCGGGAGGCGCCGCGGGCGACACGGCGATGGGGATCTGGTGCGCCCTGAAGGTGCCTTCGATCCGCACGCCGTCGACGACCCGGGGCCCCGTCCAGCCCTTGGGTGAATCGAGCACGATCATCGGCCAGCGCGGCCGCGCGGAGTCGCCGTGGAGGCGGGCGGTGCGCTGGATCTCCTGGATCCGCTCCACCGCCGCATCGAGCGTCGCGGCCATCGCCTGGTGCATCGGCTCGGGCTCGTGCCCGGCGACGAAGTAGGGCGTCCAGCCGTAGCCGCGGAGCAACTCCTCCAGCTCCTCGCGGGGGATGCGGGCGAGGAGCGTCGGGTTGGAGATCTTGTAGCCGTTGAGGTGCAGGATGGGCAGCACGGCGCCGTCGGTCACGGGATCGAGGAACTTGTTGGAGTGCCACGCCGTGGCGAGCGGTCCGGTCTCGGCTTCGCCGTCGCCGACGACGCAGGCGACGACCAGGCCGGGATTGTCGAACACCGCGCCGAAGGCATGGCTGAGCGAGTAGCCGAGCTCACCGCCCTCGTGGATCGAGCCCGGGCACTCCGGCGAGGCGTGGCTGGGGATCCCCCCTGGAAACGAGAACTGCGTGAACAGCCTCTTGAGACCGGCCTCGTCCTGGCTGATGTCCGGATAGACCTCGCTGTACGTGCCCTCGAGGTACGTGTTGCCCACGACCGCCGGGCCACCGTGGCCGGGGCCGCAGACGTAGATCATGTCGAGGTCGTACTTCTTGATCACCCGGTTCAAGTGCACGTAGACGAAGTTCTGCCCGGGGGTCGTGCCCCAGTGTCCGAGCAGCATGTGCTTGACGTCCGAGAGCGCCAGCGGCCGTTCGAGCAGCGGGTTGTCGCGCAGGTAGATCTGGCCGACCGACAGATAGTTGGCGGCTCGCCAGTAGGCGTCCATCCTGCGGAGCAGCTCCGGAGCGAGGGTGTCGGGTGTCATGGTCTACCTTTTCCGGGTGGGTTCGAGCGCGAGGAGGTGGTCGACGGACCTCGCGATCATGAGCTCCTCGTCGGTGGGGATGACCCGCACCCGGACGCGGCCGGCATCCGACGAGATGATCGGCGCATCGTTTCCGTTGCGCCTCGGGTCGAGCTCGATGCCCAGCCAGCCCAGCCCATCGCAGATTCGCGCGCGGACGAGGGGCGCGTGCTCGCCGATGCCGCCCGCGAAGACGAGCGCGTCCAGTCCACCGAGCGCTGCGGCGAAGGAGCCGATCCATTTCTTCGCCTGGTAACAGAAGAGCGCCACGGCCTCGGCCGCCCGCACGTCCCGCGCTTCGCGCTCCAGCAGATCGCGCATGTCGGAGCTGGTCTCGGAGATCCCGAGCAGCCCGGACTCGTGGTTGACCATGGCGTAGAACTGTCGCGTGGACATCTCAGCGGTTCTCGCGAGATACGGCGCCAGGCCGGGATCCAGATCGCCCGAGCGGGTGCTCATCACCAGGCCCGACGTCGGAGTGAAGCCCATGCTGGTGTCGACGCTCTCACCGTCGCGCACGGCGGCCAGGCTCGCGCCGTTTCCGAGATGGGCGAGGATCACGCGCCCGGTCGCCGCGGCCGGGTCGCCGAGGCGGGCGAGCTCTCCCATCAGATAGGCGTAGGACAAGCCGTGGAAGCCGTAGCGCTGGATTCCCTGCGCCTCGTAGCGCCGCGGGATGGCGAGCAGCTTGGCGACTCGTGGCATGGTGCGGTGAAAGGCGGTGTCGAAACAGGCCACCTGGGGAAGCTTCGGATGACGCGTGCGGAAGGCCTCGATCAGCTCGATCTCGCCCGGCAGATGCTCCGGATCGTACGGGCTGATGCGATGCAGCTCGTCCAGCAGCTCGCGGGTGACCCATGCGGGCGCGGTGTGTCGCATCCCGTGGACCACGCGATGTCCCACGGCGCGAACCCGCGCGAGCCCATCCTGCTCTTCGAGCCAGTCGAGCAGGAAGCTCGCCGCCGACCCGTGATCGGAGGCGGCGAGGCTGCGGCGGTCGGGTGAGCGCCCGGTCGGGTCGTCGATCGTCAGACACGTCCCGCTCGAGCCGATGCGGTCGATCTTTCCATGGAGCCCTCGCTCCAGCTCTTCGCCCACGTGGTAGAGCGCGAACCGGATGCTCGACGATCCGCCGTTGATCGTCAGAATGCGTGGGCGGGGCGACTTCACGAAATACGGTCCTTCGAGGAGCGCATCTCCAAGCGAGTGATCCTCGCCGACGACTCCAAGGAGCCCTCCTCAGCGTTCGTCCAGCAGCTCTCGGACCTGACGAAGCAGGAGAGCGAGCCCGAACGGCTTGCTGAGGAACGACGTGCCCGACCCCAAGAGGCCTTGTCGCACGATCGATTCTTCTCTGTAGCCCGAGACATAGAGGACCTTCATCCCCGGGCGGTCCGCGGCGAGGATCTCCGCGAGCTTGGTGCCGTTCACTCCCGGCATGATCACGTCGGTCACCAAGACGTCGATGGCCCCGGCGTGCGCCTTGGAGAGCCGCACGGCTTCTTCCCCGTCTCGGGCGACGAGCACCGAGTAGCCGTTGCCCTCCAGGACCCTCCGGATCAGCTCGCGCAGCGACGCTTCGTCGTCGACCAGCAGAACCGTTTCGGCTCCGTGCGCCTGCGGACTCGGCTCCGCCCTGTCTCCAGGCGCGAGGACCGGGTCCTCGAGGCGAGGGAGGTAGACCGTGAACGTCGTCCCGGCGCCGACTTCGCTGTGGACCGCGATCTCGCCGCCACTCTGATGCACGATGCCGTAGACGACCGAGAGGCCCAGCCCGGTGCCCTTGCCGGTCTCTTTGGTGGTGAAGAAAGGCTCGAAGATCTTGGCCTGGGTCGCCGCGTCCATTCCCGAGCCGGTATCGGTCACCGTCAGCAGGACGTAGGAACCGGGCGGGATCAGCACCTGGGTCGAAGCGCCGTCGCCATCCAGCTCTTCACGGCGGGTTTCGATGATGATTCGCCCGCCTTCCGGCAGGGCGTCGCGGGCGTTGAGGACGAGGTTCAGCAGGACCTGCTCGATCTGGCCGGCGTCCGCCTGTACGCTGCCCAGCGCCGGTTGGAGCCGAATCTCGAGCTCGGTCTTCTCGCCGACCAGCCGCGACAGGATCTTCGTCGACTCGGAGATCACGGTGTTCAGGTCGAGAATCCTGACTTGACGAGGCTGCATACGGCCCAGAGCGAGAAGCTGCCGCGTCGAGAGCGCCGCGCGCTCCGCGGCCTTGAGAACATGCGCCACGTCCTCACGCAGCGGATCGTCGGCCGAGAGGCCGTCTCGCACCAGCTCGCCGTAGCCCAGAATGACTCCCAGGAGGTTGTTGAAGTCGTGCGCGACGCCGGCGGCGAGGCGTCCGACGGTATCCATCTTCTGCGCCTGGTGGAGCTGCTCCTCGAGCGCGCTCTCGACGGTGACGTCGCGCTGCGCCGCCACGTAGTTGACGATCTGTCCGGCGGCGTCGCGTATCGGCGAGATGGTCGCGGATTCCTCGTAGTCCGTCCCGTCCTTGCGGCGGTTCACCAGGCGACCCGTCCAGACCGCCCCACGAGCGAGGGTCTCCCACATCCTGCGATAGAACGCGTCGTCCTGCCGGCCGCTCTTGAGAATCCGCGGGTTCTGCCCCAGGGCCTCCTCGCGCGTCCAGCCCGAGACGCTCTCGAAGGCCGGGTTCACGTAGACGATGGTGCCTTCGGTGTCGGTCATGACGATCGACTCGCTGGTCTGTTCGATCGCCCGGATCAGTCGAGCGTTCTCCTCGGAGCTCCTCTTGCGCTCCGTGATGTCGCGGATGTTGCACTGGATGACCTCTTCGGCGCCCACCTGGTACACGTTGCTGACGAGCTCCACGGCGATCTCGCGGCCATCGAAGGTCTCGAGCGGCAGGTCCTCGTAGCGAATGTACTGTAGGCGCTGCAACTGCCGGAAGTTGACTTTGGAGTCCGGCACGTCTCGGAAGGGGCCGAGCTTCCCAGATCTTCTGGCCCATGATCTGGTCGCGCGACATGCCCAACAGACCGCACAGGAACGGGTTGACGTCGAAGACCTCGGCGGTCGCCGAGTCGACGAGGAGCACGCCGTCCTGGGCGGCCTCGAAGAGCCGCCGATAGCGCGCCTCGGAGTCCCTGAGCGCCGCCTCCGTGCGCTTCCGCTCGGTGATGTCGTGAGCTGCGACGACGACGCCCTCGACGTCCGGATCGTCGAGCAGGTTCCTTCCCCGAACTTCCATGTCCACGTACGAGCCGTCTTTGTGTCTCACGCGCAGCTCGGCCCGAACGGCCCGGTCCGGGTGGCTCAACATTTCATCGAGTGCTTCCCTGGCGGCAACCAGGCAATCCGGCGCCAGGAAGCCGGCCAGCGACCGGGCGACCACCTCGTCGTCGTCCCAACCGGTGAGGCGCTTGCCACCCGAGCCGCGAAAGCGGACGGTCCCCTCGCGGTCGAGCACGAGAAACACGTCGGATCCGCCCTCGATCAGTTTCTGGAGATACCGCTCGCGTCGCCCCGGCGAACGGTCAGCCTCGCAAGCCTGTCCCGGGACCGAGGGCTTGGGCTGCGGTGTCATCTCACCGCGTTCGGTTGCTATCGACACGCGTCGAGCCTCCTTCCTGCCGCCTGGCAGCCGCCGCCCCGAGAACAGCTCGGCGCTCCGGCGCCATGCGGCATGGCCCGGCCCGGGCCTTCCCCCCTGCCCGCACCAGCCCCGCGGCCTTCACGTCGACGTTGCCCCCGCCCGCCGCGACACCGGCCTTGTTGGGACTCGGCTGGTTGGGGCTTCCGACACGGAGTCGATGCGACGAGCTCGATCGGCCTCATGGCAGGCCGACCTCTCGCGGGCTCCAGTCCAGAGTAGACGACGGCTGTCTCGAGCGGAAGAGTACTTACCACCCGGGAGGGGACCGTGGCTAGGTAGAAACCACGGGGCTGCCCGACTCGTCCGCACGGCCTCGCGGCACCGATGAAGGCGAAGGCGCGACCGAAGGCGCTCTCAGCGCGGTCCTTCCCGCCGCTGGCGGCTTTGCTCCTCCTCGACGTAGGGCCCCGCTACGCCTGCGTCGGAGCGCCTGGCCAGCGACGCGAAATCCTCGCCGGATACCTCTGTCAAATGAAGGTTGACGGACCACTAGCGGAGCTAGCGGCCCCCACGGTGACCACGCTGAGGCTTGAAGGCTGACCTTCTCTACGCTCTCAGTGGGTTGGACCAGGCCAGCCCGGAAGACCGGGCAAAGTCGCCGTCGGTGCTGCATAGGGTCAGGCCATGCTCGATGGCCAGCGCGGCGAGGTGAGCGTCAGGGACCAGATTGGCGCCGAAAGTGGCTCCGCCGAGAAGCTTGCCGAGCACCTGGTCGTGCTTGATCGTCGGCAGCGGGATCCACACCGGCTCCAAGGCAAGCCAGGACGTGACCTGCTCCCAGGCGCGCCCGACGCTCAGCGGTTTCTCGAAAATCCGCGGGTTCGAGGCGATGCGCACAAAGGCGAGCAGAGAAGGCCAAGGAAGGCCAACCCGGGGTCCGTCGTTCAGCCGGCCGTCCAACCAACTGCGAGCGGCTTCATGCTCGGGGAAGCCGCGGATGTGAGCGTAGAGCAGCAGGTTGGCGTCGACCAGGATCAATGGAATCCCTCGCCCTCGGCGACCGCGAGCACCTCGCTGATGCCGTCGAGGCCGGGAAACCGCGCAGCCCCGAGATCGACGGACGGAGTCCGGTAGGAACGGCGAGGCTCGCGCAGAGACTGGAGGCGTGTGAGCCCTTCGCGCAGGGCGAGATTCACCGCCTCCTTGAACCGGTAGTCCTTCTCCTTGCGAAGCTGCTCCAGCAGAGCGACGACGTCATCGTCGAGCGTCACGGTGGTCCTCATGCATCAGAGAATAGCCACAATGATGCCCTGATGCAATCACGACTTCCGAGCGAGCCCGGTGCTCTCATCGAGAAGCGCACGGACCTCGGCACGGGCCTGCGTCAGGCGGCGTTTCGCTCTCCGACCAACTCCCCGAAGAGTGTCCGGTAGTGGATCATGGCCAGGCGCAGGTCTTCCGTGCCGGCCTCCCCTTTCATCTGGCGAAGCGCGATCTCGTGGGCGGTTCGATAGTTCTCCACCACCACGGGGTGATCCACGGAGATGTCAGCCGCCCGCTGCTCGAAGTCGCTCAGCGGATAGCCCCGGGTGGACATCACCTCTTGCAGCAGCTGGTCGGCCTCGACGACCGCTCCGGCGGGGCTGTCCACGAACCGTGCCTGGACCCTGGCCCAGGAGTCCTCGAAGCGCGCCTGATCCTCGGACGTGAGCGGTTGGACGTCGAAGCCCTTGACTCGCGCGGCGCGTTGGCCGAGATCGGTTTCCGCCTGCCGCCAGCCGCCGCCCTCTTTCTTGGCGCGGGCGTACTCGGGGGCACCGAACTGGCTGCGGAGCTTCTCGGTTCGATGCTTGCGGAGAAAGATGATCGCCGCGAGGCCCGCGGCGAGCAGGAGGACGAGAGCGATGCCTACCATCCATAGTGTCGGGCTCATGACCTACCCCCGGTTCCAGAGTGACCTTGTCGGCCCGGAAATCGTCGGAAGGAGGTTTCTTTCCTGGTCGGCCCCGCGGTTTCGCGGGCCGGTGACACGACCTCCGGAGAGGACTGCCGATACGGGTTCGACGACCTGCCGTCGTTCTCCGTACCGGTCTCGATCTTCGTTCCAAAGCTCGCCACGGGGAAGAGCACTTACTACCCAGACGAGCCCCCGCGCCTAGGTAGAAATCCCCCCTGCGGCCGGTCCGTGCCCAGCTCGATCCGTACGCTGTGGGTGCGCCCGTCGTCGAGGAGGGGGATCGCCGCCGGGTCGACGGGCGCGCCGTCGATCTCGGCGCTCGCGACGCCCCGGCAGCGCCGGTCCGGATTCTCGACGAGGACCGTGTAGGTCGTCGTGCCGAAGCGCCACTCGATCGAGTAGCTGGGCCACGACGACGGGATGCAAGGGTTCACCCCGAAAGACGCGCCCCGGCGCTCGAGCCCGAGGATCCCGTTCAGGGCCACCCGGTAGAGCCAGCCCGCCGAGCCGGTGTACCAGGTCCAGCCGCCCCGCCCGCGGTGCGCCGGGTGGTCGTAGACGTCGCCCGCCACCGCATAGGGCTCGGTCATGTACTGCTCGACCTGGCTCGCAGTCCGCGAGTGGTTGATGGGATTGAGCATGTGGAAGAGCTCCACCGCCTCGTCGCCGCTCCCGAGACGGGTGAGCGCCAGGACCACCCAGGCCGCCGCATGCGTGTACTGGCCTCCGTTCTCGCGGATCCCCGGGATGTAGCCCTTGATGTACCCCGGGTCGAGGGCCGTGTGATCGAAGGGCGGCGAGAGGAGCAGCACGACGCCCGCGCCACGGCGCACCAGGTGGGCGCGCACGGCGCTCATGGCGCGCTCGGCGCGCTTCGCCGGCGCGGCGCCCGAGAGCACGGCCCAGGTCTGGGCCACCGAGTCGATCTTCCCTTCGTCGTTCTGCGACGACCCGAGCGGCGTGCCGTCGTCGAAGTAGGCGCGCCGGTACCACTCGCCGTCCCAGCTCTGCTCCAGCACCCTGGCCAGACGCTCACGCTCGGCGCGGTAGCGCGCCGCTCGAGGCCTCTCGCCGCGCTCCTGGCACAAGGGGGCCAGGGCTCCCAGGACGACGTGGAGGAACCAGCCGACGAAGATGCTCTCGCCACGCCCCTCGGGCCCGACGTTGCTGAAGCCGTCGTTCCAGTCGCAGCTCCCGATCAGGGGCAGGCCGTGCGGGCCGACGGTGAGCGCCCGATCGACGGCCCTCAGGCAGTGCTCGAAGAGCGTGCCCGTCTCGTCCGAGACAGTCGGAACCCCGTAGGCCTCGGGCTCTCCGGGCGGGACGGCCGGCGCCTCGAGGTAGGCCAGGCGCTCGTCGAGCACGGCGCGGTCTCCCGTGACCTTGACGTACTCGACCACGGCATACGGGAGCCACAGGAGGTCGTCCGAGCACCGCGTGCGGATGCCCTGGCCGCCCGGGGGGTTCCACCAGTGCTGCACGTCCCCCTCCACGAACTGGCGAGCCGCCGCGCGCAAGAGGTGCTCGCGGGTGAGGTCGGGCCGCGTGTAGAGGAGCGCCAGCACGTCCTGGAGCTGGTCGCGGAAGCCGTACGCGCCGCTCGACTGGGAGTAGCCCGAGCGCGCCCAGAGGCGGCACGCCAGGTCCTGGTAGAGCAGCCACCGGTTGACCAGGAGGTCGAAGGAGTCGTCCGGCGTCGTGACGCGCACGGCGCCGAGCGTCTCCTCCCAGAACGCCTCCACCCGGGCGAGCTCGGCCTCGGCGGCCGCGACGCCGTCCTCGCTCGCGAACCGGCGCACGAGGGCGCGGGCCTCCGCGGAATCCCGCCCCTGCCCGAGGAGGAAGACGACGCGCCGCGTCGCGCCGGGCTCGAGGCTGACCCTCGTCTGCAGCGCCGCGCACGGGTCGCGGCCGGCGCCGAAGCGGTTGCCGAGCAGCGCTCGCCCGAGGGCGCCCGGGCGCTGCAGCGAGCCGTTGCGGCCGAGAAACTCCAGGCGGTCGCCGGTGGCGGAGAGCAGCGGCTCGCTGGCGGCGGCGAACGCGACCCGCTCCCGTTCCGAGCCGTACAGGTCGCGCGCCAACACCGCGCCGGTCTCGCCGTCGCGCTCCGTGGCGACGAACCTCGGACCGCTCGCCGTGGGCGGGCCGAGCAACCAGTCGTTGTACGAGAAGAGGGTGAGGCGCCGCGGCCGGTCGGAGCGGTTGGTCAAGGTCAGGATGGAGAGCTTCACCGGCTCGTCCCGCGCCACGAAGACCGCGAGCTCCTGGGCGATGCCGCGCGCGGCGCGCGCAAAGCGGGTGACGCCCGCCGCATGGCGCACCACCCAGCGGGGCGAGCGCGCCGTGCGCTTGAGCGGCGCCGGCGTGGCGCCCCACAGGGCGCCGCTCTCCTCGTCGCGGACGAAGATCGCCTCCGAGGTGGGATCGGTGACCGGGTCGTTGGCGAACGAGGTGAGTCGGTTGTCGCGGCTGTTGCCGGACCAGGTGTGGGCCGCGCCGGACGTGGTGACGATGCTCCCGAAGCGCGGGTTGGCGAGAACGTTGACCCACGGCAGGGGCGTCTCCCGTTCGCCTTCGAGGACGACGACGTACTCGCGGCCGTCGCGCGTGAAGCCGCCCAGACCGTTGGCCAGTAGGAGCGGCGGTGGCTCGGGTGGCGCCTCCGGCCGCCCCGCGTCGGTCGCTTCGTCCGCCTCCGAGAGCTCGTCGAGCGGCGCGTCGCTCAGCGGCGGCAGAGGCTCCGGCTCCGGGTGGTCGAGCTGCTGTGCCAGGGTGCCGCGGTCGGCGGAGAGAACCGCCTGGGCGACCCCGCTCAGGAGGAGCCTCTCGGCCTCCGACAAGGCATCGGCCTGGAGCAGGAACACGCCTCCGCGCTTCGCTTTCCAGGCGCCCCACGGGCCGCCGTCGATGAGCTGCCCGAGCTGTCGGCCCATCTCGTCGCGATAGCTCGCCGAGTGCTCGCTCAAGATCACGGCGTCCGCCGTCAGCCCCTTGAGCCGCCAGTGCTCGTGGGCGATCAGGACCTGCCGGACCAGCTCCAGATCGTCCGGTTCCCTGACGTGCACGAGGACGATCGGGAGATCGCCCGAGATGCCGAACCGCCAGAGGCCTTCCTGGCCCAGCGTGTTCCGCGCCAGGATCGCCTCGCCGGCTCGCAGGGACGCGTCGGCGAAGAAGACACGGGACCCCAGCCGCTCCGCGAGCTGGGCCTGTTCGAGGGTGATCCCGAGGTGTCTCTGGGAGACCCGTGCCTCGGTGTAGGCCAGGGCGAAGGCGCGAGAGGCGACGCCGTGGTCGTGGTACTTCTGGGCGCACGCGCGGGCGGTCGGCTCGTCGGCGGCGACGCCGGTGGTGAACGAGACCCGGGCGAACCCTCCGGGCGCGAGCCGCAGCCGGGTCCGGAGGCTCAGGATCGGGTCGAGCACCGCGCCGGTGGTCCCCGAGAGCGCCCGCCCGTCGAGGGCCCACGGGTCGTCGGGGCCACGCCCGCGGCCCAGAAAGCGCATCCGGTCGGTCTCCCACTCGACTTGCGCCTCGATCGGTCCGTGCATGGCGAGGACGTGGAAGCCGACGAGCTCCGGGTCGTGGGCGGAGCGCGGCCGGCGCCGCGCCAACAGAGCCGTGTTCTCGGCGATCCACTCCGTCTCGACGAAGAGCTTCCCGAACCCGGGGTTGGCGACGTCTTCGGCGATGGACCCCAGACCCAGCTCGACGTAGCTCGTCAGCTCGATCTCGCGGGGACGGTCGCTGCGGTTGGTCAGCGAGACGCGCCGCACCTCGACGTCGTCGCCGGGAGAGACGGCGACCTCGAGGAGCGTCGCGATCTCGTGGTCGAGCCGCTCGAAGGTCGCCTTCTCGGCGAGGAGCTCCACGAGGTAGCTGTCGGGCTCCTTGGCCGTGGGCTGGTAGGTCGCGGACCAGACGGCCCTCGAGTGGACGTCGCGCAGGTAGACGAACTGGCTGCCGGGATCACAGGTGCGGTCCTGGCGCCACCGGGTCACGGCGCGGCCGCGGCAGAAGCTCGCTCCCCCACCCCCGTTGGTGACGATCGCCACGTAGCTGCCATTCGAGAGGATCTGCGCGTGCGGATACGGCGTGTGGGGCGAGCGGAAGCGGCGCGGGGCGCGCGCCAGGGCGGGCGGCTCGGGGCGGGTCTGCTCGGCCGGGTGCACCTCGATGGCGGGCGCCTCGCGGGGGATCCGCTCCTGCAGCAGGAGCTCGGTCGCCTGAATGCGCCGGTCCGCGTGGAACCGGTCGATCATCAGGTCGCCCAGCAAGACGTTGGCGATGGCGACCAGGGTCATCCCCTGGTGGTGTGCCAGGTGGGTCTTGACGACGGTGCCGCGGCCGGGTCGCGTGGGGGTGGGACCGCCGCTCTCGTCCGGCCGCCGCGCCGTGTAGTCGATGGCGTCGTAGTACCCCAGCGGCCCCTCGGCGCCCTCGTCCGTCAGGCGCCGGAGGTTGCGTACGGCCTCGGCCGGCGCCAGGAGAGCGGCCAAGGCGGTCGCGTAGGGCGCGATGACGAGCTCGTCGGCCAGCCCCCGCTTCAGCCCCAAGCCCGGAACGCCGAACTCCTTGTACTGGTAGTTGCCGAGCCGGTCGATCAGATCGTAGGCAGACTCGGAGACGCCCCACGGCACGCGGCGCTCGCGACCGTACTTGACCTGCTTTTTGACCACCATCCGGCAGCTCCGGTCGAGGAGCGTGCCCGGGTAGGTCCTCATCAGGAGGAGGGGCATCAGGTACTCGAACATCGTCGCGCTCCACGAGACCAGCGTCGGGACGCCCTGCACGCTGACGACGAGCCGGCCCAGGTGGAACCAATGGCTCTGCGGAACGTCGCCCTTGGCGATGGCGAAGAAGCTCGCGAGGCGGGCCTCCGAGGCCAGGAGGTCGTAGTACGCGTCGTCGGCTCGTCCCGGCCCGCCGGCGTCGGCCAGGCGATAGCCGAGCGAGAAGAGCTGACGGCGGCGGTCGTAGAGGAACGCGAAGCGCATCCCGTCCGCCGTGGCCACGGCGCGCCGGGCGACGTCGGAGAGCCGCGCGGCAAGCTCCGGTCGCACCGCGCCCAGCTCGCGGCACCCTGCCGCCACGGCGAGGAGCGCCCCCGCGAGGTTGCCGCTGTCCACCGTCGACACGTAGCGCGGCAGGAGCGGCTCGAGCGTCCGGGTGTCGTACCAGTTCAGGAGGTGCCCCTGGTGGTGCTCCAGCGCTTCGACCGTGGTCAGCGCCCGGTCGAGCCGGTCGACCATCGACTCCGCCGGCAGCAGACCCAGGTCGTGCGCCGCCAGGGTGGCGAGGAGGCCCAGGCCGATGTTGGTCGGTGAGGTCCGGTGGGCCACCCGGGGCGTTCGATCTTCCTGGAGGTTGTCGGGCGGGAGCCAGTGAGCCTCGGGACCGGCCAGAGTCTCGAAGTAGGCCCAGGTCTTCCGCGCCACGTCCATCAGGAGCCCGCGGTCCTCCGGCGACAGCTCCTGCCGGTGCGGCACGGTGGACCGGCTGAGCCAGTACGCGCAGGCGGGCGCCACCGCCCACAGGGCGAGGAACGGCAGGGCCAGCGCCAGAGCGCCCGGACGGACGACGCCGACCAGGACGACGAGCGCGATGGCCACGATCGGGCTCGCGGCCATGGCGACGAAGAAGGATCGAACCCCCTCCCGCAGGAGGCCGGCAGCCCGTGCCGCCTGGGTGGCCGCGGTCTCCCACTCGAGGAGTCGCCGGTGCGTGAGGACCAGGCGGACGAGCGTCAGAGTGACGGCCCGTACCATCTCCCACGCCTGGAACGGCAAGAACAGCAGCGCCAAGAGCGCCCGCCCGAAGGCGGTGCCGAGGTCCTCTGCGAGGCCGCGCAGGTGGACGCGGGCGGGCTCGTGCGCAGGCCGTGGCTCGAGAAGGTGGAACAGGGACGTGACGAAGGGGAACGCCACCACCGCGAGGCCGCCCAGGGTCCAGACCAGGGGGCTCCCCGGCAGGACGGTCCAGGCGGCCGCGAAGAGGGCGAGGAGAGCGGGCGAGACGAGGCTGCGCCGGAGGTTGTCGAGGATCTTCCATTGACTGATCAGCGGCAGGCGGTTCCGCGCGAATCCTTGCGGTGTCGGGACCAGCGGGAAGAGCCAGGCGAGGATCTGCCAGTCGCCGCGCACCCAGCGCTGTTGCCGCCGCGCGTGCGCGAGGACGTTGCCGGGATAGTCGTCGACCACCTCCACGTCCGAGACCAGGCCGGTGCGCGCGTGCAGCCCCTCGAAGAGATCGTGCGACAGCAGCGCGTTCTCGGGCACGCGCCAGCCGATGGTCGCCTGGAAGGCGTCGACGTCGTACAGCCCCTTGCCGGTGAAGATCCCCGTGCCGAACAGGTCCTGGTAGGTGTCCGAGACCGCCGTCGTATAGGGGTCGACGCCGGTGTGCCCGGCGTACACGCGCGCGAACAGCGACCCGGCGGCGCTCGCCAGGTTGACGCTCACGCGCGGCTGGAGGATGCCGTAGCCCTCCGTGACCCTGCGCTCGGCAGCGTCGACCACGGGCCGGTTGAGCGGGTGCGCGAGGATTCCGATCAGGGTCCTCGCGACGCCCCTCGGGAGTCGCGTGTCGGCGTCCAGGGTGAGGACGTAGCGCACCGCCGGGAGGATCGACAGGTCTCCGACCTGGACCGAGAACCCGGAGTCGGCAGGGGAACGCAACAGCCGGTTGAGCTCCTCGAGCTTGCCCCGCTTGCGCTCCCAGCCCATGAAGACGCCCTCTCCGGGGTTCCAGCGGCGATCGCGGTGGAACAGGTAGAACCGGTCGTTCCCCCCGGCCACGTGCCGGCCGTTGAGCGCCTCGATCCCGGCCACCGCCGCGGCCAGGATCTCGTCGTCCCCGGCGACCGCCAGCGTCGGCGCGTCCTGGAAATCGCTCAGGATCGCGAAGTGGATCCGCGGGTCGAGGTTGCCGAGGGCCTGCACCTCCAGATGCGCCAGGAGGCGCTCGACCTCCTCGACGCTGCCGAGCAGCACGGGGACGACGACCATCGTGCGGGCGCCCTCGGGGATCCCGGCGGTGAAATCGAGGCGCGGGAGCCGGCGCGGCGCAACGAGCGCGGCCACGGTGCGCTGGACCAGGAGCACGGCGAGCTCGCTCGCGGGGAGCAGCGCCAGGAGGGCCCCGGCGATCGCCATCCCGACGGCGCCCGTCGCGCCGGCGTACGTATAGGCGCCGAGAACGCCGAGGGCGGTCAGGAGGCCGATGGCGCCCAGGTAGACCGCGGTGGCGTGGGCGAAGACCCGGCGGCGGAGACGCTGGGCCGGGCGCGGGCGGAACGCAAGGTCGATCTCGAGCTCCCGCCGGCTGGGTCCGATCAGGTGATCGCCGACGTGCGCCGCCCGGTCGGCGATGCCCTTCTGCCGGGCCGCCCGGCGGGCCCTCTCGACGGTGCGCAGGGCGACGCGCACCTGGGCCTCGCCGGTGGGCTCGGCGAGATCCTCCACGGCGTGCCGGTAGCGGTCGCGGCTGGCGAAGTCCATCCGCGGGTAGACTCCCGCCGGGTCCCGTCGCAAGATCTCCTCCACCGGGCTGACCTGCTCCACGAAGCGGCTCCAGTCGAGCGCCGCGCAAAACCTGAGGCTGGTCACCGTGTTGGCGGTGGAGACCTGATCGGTGGCCTGGCGCTGGTGCTCGAACCGGACCGCGTCCTCGGGCGTCGTCCCGCGCGCGGCGAGCGCCTGCTCCACCGCGGCGGCGAGGGGGGACACGCCGGGGCCGTATTCGCGCATCCGCTGCCTGAGCTGCGCCACGAAGGCGCTCGGGATCGGATCGGGCAGGGGCTCGGCAGGATCGCCGGACTCCAGGCGCGCGAGAGCGCGATCCGCCGCCAGACGCGCCGTCCGTCCGGCGAGGATCCAGGCGACGAGGAGCCTCAGGTTTTCGAGCAGCGCGAGCTTGAGCATGCTGGGTACCGCCCAGAGCTCGCCGATCGTCAGGGGTGCCACGACCTGGAAGGCGAGGAAGAAGCGCGTCAGCCGCTCCTCGTCGAGCCGGCCGTCGCCGTGCCGGATCAGGTCCAGCGCCAGCGCGTGGATGCGGGCCTTGCCGGCGAGCTCGCGGGCCGCGAGCTTGGGCAGCGTCCGGTAGTAGCGGACGGGGAGGTCCCGCCGCACGGCGCGCGCTTCCGACTCGATGAGGTGAAAGTTGTCGAGGAGCCACTCGGCGGCGGGAGGAACCGCGATGCTCCGGTGAACGTCGTCGGCGAGATCGTGGTACGCCGTGGCGAGGACGCCGACGTTCGCCTCCAGCCTCGGCAAGACGTCGTGCCCGTGCGCACGCGAGGCGGGCGCCAGGGTGAAGGCGGCGGCGAGCGCCTTGGCTCGCTCCTCGAGGCCCTCGACGCTCAGGAGGTCTCCCCGGAGAGGCTCGGTCGGTTCGGGCCGGCGTTGTCGAAACAGGACGTACCTCCTACGTCAGTCGATGGCTGCGCCGCCGGGGCGCGAGGCGGGTCACGACTCCGAGAGCTGCACCAGTTGCTCGCCCTGGCTCTCGCCTCGCAGCATGCCGATGAAGGCCTGGGGCGCGGCCTCGAGGCCTTGGGCCACGTCCTCTCGGTACTTGAGCTTCCCCTCCTCGAGCCATGCGGCCAGTTGCTCGAGGCCCTCGGAGAACCGCTGGGCGTAGGCGGAGATCAGGAAGCCCTGCATCTTCGCCTGTTTGACGATCAATTGACCCAGCCAGCGCGGCCCCATCTCGGGCCGCTCCAGGTTGGACTGCGAAAGCTCTCCGCAGAGGGAGATCCGCGCCCGAGTGCCGATTTGCCGCACGACCGCATCGGTGACGGCCCCACCCATGTTGTCGAAGTAGACGTCGATGCCGTCGGGGCAGAGCTCCCCGAGCCGGTCCTCGAAGCCGTCGGCCGTCTCGTAGTTGAGGGCCGCATCGAAGCCGAGCTCGTCGAGGAGCCATGCGATCTCGGTGTTGGAGCCCGCCACGCCGACGACGCGGCAGCCTCGGATCTTGGCGATCTGGCCGGCGAGCATGCCGATCGCTCCCGCGGCCCCGGAGACCACGGCGGTCTCCCCCGGTTGCGGGTCGCAGACGTCCAGCAGGCCGAAGAGCGCCGTCAGCCCCGGCATACCCAGCACTCCGAGAGCGGTCGAGATCGGTCCCCGGCCACGGTCGATCGTCCTCAGGTCGCGCCCCGGGGCGACGGCGAACTCTTGCCAGCCCAACCTCCCTTCGACCGCGTCACCTGCCCGGAAGCTCGGATCCTCGGACTCCACCACGTAGGCGACCGCATCTCCGGGCAGGATTTCCCCGATGGCGACCGGCGGGGCATCGGGGTCGGCCCCGTTCATCCGGCCCCGCATGTCGGGATCGAGCGACAGGTAGACCGACCGAACCAGCACCTCGCCGGGACCCGGTGAAGGCACCGCGGCGTAGACCAGCTCGAAATCGGAGACCCTGGGCACTCCCACCGGCCTTGAAGCCAGTCTGATCAGCCTGTTCACTTCCGCCACGGAGTTACGAATCCTTCCTGGCGAGGAACCCGACCCCGTCGCCGCTGGTTGCCAGCGGCGACGGGCTTCTCCTACAGGCGCCGGCGTCCGGAAACGAGCTGGAAGATGAGAATGATCACCGCCACGACCAGGAGGATGTGGATCAATCCGCCCATCGTGTAGGAGGTCAAGATGCCGAGCAACCACAGCACGAGGACAATGACCAGAATCGTCCAGAGCATTGCAGGTCTCCTTCTCTCGCTTTGTCTACGGTCCGACCTTCCCGACCTGGAGCTCGTTGCTCACGTCGGTGACGCCCTTGGTGGCGCGCGCGATGCGCTCGGCTTCGGTCTTGATCGCCTGAGAGCTGACGCGGCCGATCAGCGTCACGACCCCCTGCGACGAGCTCACGTCGATGTCCCCGGCCTTGATCGAAGAGTTGGCGATGAGCTTCGACTTGACCTTCGAGCTGATCATCACGTCATCGACCCAGTTGCCGACCGTCCTCTCGCCGACCGTGAGGTCGTTGTGCACGCCGCGCACGCCTTCCACGTGCCATGCGATCCGCCCGGCCTCGCGCCGAGCGTCCTCGGTGTCGACCACTCCGGTCAGGTACACGACGCCCTCCCGGGTCTCGACGTCCATCTGCCTCGCCTTGACCTTGTCACTGGCCTCGAGCGATTCCTGAACGACCGAGGTGATCCCTTCGTCTCCATGCCGCGTGTTCTTGGGCACCATCGACGAGGCGCATCCGGCGAGCGCGACCAGCGCGACACCGCCGAGAAGTCCTGCCGCTACGATGAAGTTTCGTTTCATGAGCTACCGTCCTTTCTTGAACGTAGCTCGAGACTAATCCGCGGGCCTGGCGCCAGGAAGAGCACTTACTACCCGGGCGCTGGGTCGCGAGGGGGGTAGAAACTACCTCCGGAGCCGGTGCGGGAGCGGCCGAGGGGGGGGGGCCGCCAGTAGACACCGCATGGCCGCGCCCAGGGCATGCCGCTTGCCCGGCACCCCCCGCACAGAGCCCGGCGTACGGAATTCCCGCACCGGGCCCCTGCATCAGGTGGTGACGCGCAAGCGTCGATGGGGCCGACCACGGGATCTCCCGGTGGCCACGTGAAACGCTTGTGAGCGCGGCGGGGGTCTCCGACCACGCCGGACCCCACGACACCTCGCGTTCGCGGTGCAGCCGGTGCTGCCCAAGCCTGCACAAACGACGTGAGCGTCCGGAAGTCTCTCCAGTTTCGCGGCTCAATACCCAGCTCAATCACTCCCTGTCATCGCTTCACCCGAGCCCTCACGGACTCCGGCGCATGACTCGCGGCCGACGTGGATCGCTACTGCTTTCGTCGTACGGGACTTTCACCCGCTACGTCCCACTGGTTTGACCGGCGCTTTCGTCCACATGGGAGGAGGACGCGATCCGCGCCGCCGATCTCGCTTCTCGGGCCGAGCGCCCGCGCGAAAAGGGACTCGTCGACGAGCCACCTACGGGGACGTGGATAAGGGGAGGAGCGACGGTCGACCTCACCCATGCGGCACATCCGGCTTCGTGCCGTCGGCGTCTGGGGTCTTGGGAGACTGGGAGGGTGGTGATTCCGAGACGTGCTGGAGCATCCGCAGCATCCGCTCCCGCGCCTCCCGGTACTGCTCGGGGACTTGCACCGCCTCAAGCTCGAGATTCCGACGAGCCTCCTCGCGCTCTACGGCGAGCTTCACCCGCTGACCCCGACGCACGGCGACGAAGAACTCGGCGACGGCCTCCCGCGTGAACCGGGAAACCTGCTGACCGTCGATCGCAAGGATCCGGTCCTCCTTCTTGAGCCCGCCCTTCTCCGCTGGACTTCCCGAGAGGACGTCATGGACAAAGAGAAAGGCGCCATGGTTTTCTGTCTTGGCGTCACCCGTGGGCTTCTCGTAGGTGTACAGGAAGCCGAGCCAGCCCGACCCGACCTCGCCTTGAAGCGCGGAACCGGCGGCGGCGGCGGCACTCAGCGCCAGGACCACGGAGAGACAGAGACTTCCCCCAGATCGCATCGACCGTGAGACCATCTCATCCTCCTCCTGAGTCCGTTGTCCCGCCGCCGAGGGCGACGGTCGTGCTGCTCCCCGGAGAGACGAAGACCTGCCGGCAGTCCGGAGCCGGCATGCAGACGGAGTAGCTTCCGGCCTCCATCGGCAGCGCGATGGCGCCGTCCCGGATCAGGCGCACCGGCGTGGACACCAGCGCCGCCATGAGCGACGTCAGGTCCACCACGGCGCCGCCGTGGGCCACCTGAATCTTCGTCATGAGGTCTCCGCCGCCATGGATGGCCAAGCGCAAAGTTCCTCCGACGTCCTGCAAAACGATGTTCATCTGCGCCAGACCCTCCGAAGGCTCGATGGGCATGCGGGCGAGGTGAACGGGAAGCCCCGGCGCCAGAACGATGACTTCGACGGCCGAGGTCCCCGCCGGCACCGAGAACCGGAACCTTCCGTCCGCCCCGGTCGTGGCCGTGGTCCAACGTGGGGCCAGTGCATCTGCCGCCTGGAAGCTCAGGAGGACGCCGGGCACCGGCCCCGCCGGCGACGCCACCACACCATGCACCCGAATCGTGGGCTCCAGGACCATCTCGATCCGCGTCTCCTCTCCCGAGCGCGGTTCCGCCCGCACGGTGGCGGTCGCTCCGCGACGAGCCCGGGCCTCGACGACCAGCGGTTGCTCGGGAACCCCCAGGAAGGAAAAGTCGCCCTCGGGCCCGGTCTCGCCACTCGCCACCGGCCCGCCGGCCTCATCGATCAGGGTGAGGGCCGTCCCGGCGGCCGGACGGCCGGCGCGGTCCCGAACGCGCACCTCCAGTCGGGTGTCGGGGATCTCAATCTCGACCTCCGCCGGGCCGCCCCCATCGGGCCGCCGGACCTCGACGGGATCGGAGAGCCGGACCTGCGCCCCGTCGGCGGTGTCGACCTCCACCTCCCAGAATCCCTCGTTCGGAAGGTATCCGGCGAAGTGGCCTTCAGTGTCGGAGTCGAACCGCACGCGCCGGGTATCGGGAACCGCCTCACCGCTCTTCGCCTCCTGAGCCCGCTTCGTCGTCGGCTCGAGCACATAGCCCCGCCGTATCCGGCGGATCCGGCCGCCGGGAATGCCGGTCAGCGTCAGCTCCCCTTGGACCGGTCTCTCGCCCCTTCGCACGCGGCCCTGGACCGGGACGACGTCGAGGCTCAACTCCACGGGAGGGGATACCTTCGTCACGTGGACCCGGCGCTCGGTCACGCTCGAGCCGCGGGAGTCGAACACCCGAAGCAGGTAGAAGGCCGGCTCCAGACCCGGTTGGCTCCAGGCGCCGGCGTCGGTGGCGGCGTGCCGGGCTCCCTCGTGAGCGCGGCGCGAGCCGAGATCGTCCCGCGTCGCCTCCACCTGCCAAGGTTCGCCGAAGGGATCGACGGGCGGGGACACGAACACCTCCAGCTCGACGGGGCGCTCCAGCCAGAGCGCGCTGAGAAGGCGGGTCTCGGAGTCCTCCTCGACGCGGAGGGGTTCGCTCCGGGCGGTCGCGTAGCCCTTCTTGCGGGCGCTCACGACGTACTCGCCGGGGGCGACCCCGGCAAACAGGAAGAACCCCCTGTCGTTCACCTGCGCCTCCGCCGCCAGCGTATTCTCCCGCCCACTGGATTCGGGCAGGATCAGTGCCGGCTCCAGGTGCACCGCGGCACCGGCACCGTCCCCCTCCGCGGTGGTCACGAAGCCGGAGAGCGAGGCACCGGTCCGAAGCTCACCCGTATCCAGGGAGTGTCGCTTGCTCGGCACGAGCCGCAGTCCCCAAACGTAGACGGGGACGTAGCCTTCGGCCACGATCTTCAGGTCGATCCGGCCGGCCGGAACCTCGCAACGCCAGAGCTCCTGGTGCCGCGGGCACTCGATCCGGGCCGCGGGAAAGTCCCTCTCGCCGGGAGCGGGCCGCGCCTCCAGGGTCAAGGAGGACGGCGGCTCACGACCGTGCGGGACCTCGCCGTGAACCTCGATGGGGGCGGTGGGGAGCAGCTCGATCAGCGCCTCGCGGTCCCGAGGGCTCAGGACCGTGGGAACGCTCCAGAACCCGGTGGCCTCGACCACGACGCGCCAGGACCACCTCGAGTCCAAGTCGAGATCCACCCCTTGCGAGAGCTCCTTCGGCAGCGGCCGGACGGTCGGCCGCGGCGTCCCGACGCCGGTCGTCAGGGGCGTGGCGACGATTCGTCCCCGGACGCTGCTGCGCGCCTCGCCCCGCACTTCGAGCGTCAGCCGGACGACGCGAGAGCGTTCTGGCGAGGCGCTCTGCTCGGCTCGGGCCGGTGCGATGGCAAGAACCGCGAAGGTCAGCACTCCCAACAGCAGAGGCCGCCGTCTGATCCGCATCAGCAGTTCCTCGCCTGGTCAGGCGGCGAAGACGAGAAAGACCGTAGCGATACCACGACGCTCATGGTCGCCTCCTTGTTCGTGTGCCCGGATTTGAATGTAAGCCTCTTCCCCTAGCAACTCCTCCTCATGAGATTACCCCTCAGCCTCCGGCGCGAAGAGCGACAGGGCCGGCAGGCCGAAGGCCCGGCGCAAGCGCTGCTCGAGGAGCCGCCGACGCGCCCGCTCCGCCTCCCGGCGCGGGATGCGCGCCGCGAGCGTCGCGATCCCGCGCTCGACCTCCGCCTCGAGGGCGGCTCGGCGCTCCGGGTCGAGCTCGTCGAGCAGCCGCTCGACGGCCTCCGCCTCGAGGCGGCCGAGCGCCTCCTCCACCGTCCGGCGGTCGCCGAGCTCGACGAGGGCGCGGACGTCCGCCGCCAGCGCCTCGCCGCCGGGCAGGCCCTCCGGCAGGGCGCCGGCCAGGGCGTCGAGACGAGCGGCCAGGTCGAGGGGCGGCGCCTCGCCCCCGCGCCGCTCGCCCGGGGCGGCGAGCTCCCGAGCCTCCTTCCACGCCGCCTCGATCGCCGGCGCGCAGTAGCGCAGGCTCGAGATCGGGCCCTCGTCGCCACGCTCGCGCCGGCGGGCGAAGATCTCCTCGAGGGTGTGCTCCACGAGCCCGACCGGGATCCCCCGCCGGTGCCACTCCCGGGCGGTCAGCCAGTCCTTGGGCGAGAGGAGCAGCGGGGCCCCCCGGAGGCGCACGAAGCAGTCCTCGATCGCCCGGAAGTAGGCGTGGTCCTCGGCCCCTTCGGCGATCTCGTCGCCGCCGGCGCCCTCCCCGCCCGCCACCCCCGCGCCGTCAGTCCCGTCGGTTGCGCTCATAGACCAGCTTGAGCCCGGCGAGAGTGAGGAGGGGGTCGACCTTGCGGATGAAGCGCGAGCCGGCGGCGATCAGCGGCGCCTGGCCGCCGGTCGCGACCACCGTCGTCAGGTCGGGCACCTCGGCGCTCAGGCGCTCGAGGATGCCGTCGACCAGGCCGATGTAGCCGTAGTAGATGCCCGACTGCATGGCGCCGGCGGTGTTGCGGCCGATGAGCTGCTCCGGGCGCCGGACGTCGACCCGGTAGAGCCGCGAGCCGTGGGAGAAGAGGGCCTCGGCCGAGATCGAGATGCCCGGGCTGATGATGCCGCCCACGTACTCGCCCGCGGCGTTGACCACGTCGAAGGTGGTCGCGGTGCCGAAGTCGACCACCACCACCGGCGCGCCGTAGCGCTCGCGGGCGGCGACCGCGTTGACGATCCGATCGGCCCCCACCTCGGTCGGGTTGTCGATCCGGATCGGCATGCCGGTGCGCACCCCGGGCTCGACGAACAGCGCCGGGTGGCCGAAGTAGCGGCGGGCGAGCTGGTCGAGGGTCAGGTGCAGGGGCGGCACCACCGACGAGACGACCACCCCTTCGGTGTCGGCCGGGTCGAGGTGGGCGAGCTCGAAGAGCGGCAGGAGGGTGGCCCCGTACTCGTCCGCCGTCCGCTCGGCGTCGGTCGAGAGTCGGAAGCTCTCGACCAGGGAGTCGCCCCGGTAGACGCCGAAGATGGTGTTGCTGTTGCCGACGTCGACGACGACCAGCAGGGGTTCCGAGGATGCCGGGCGCTCCGCGCTCATTGCTCATTATCCTCCACCACCTCCGCCGCTCCGAGCAGGACCTCCCGTCCGCCCACCGCGAGGCGCAGGAGCCCACCGTCGTCGAAGCCCAGGACCTCGCCCTCGACGACGCCGTCGCCGGTCCGGCAGCGCAGCCGGTCGCCGGGGCGGTGGATCGAGAGCTCGCGGTAGGCGCGGGCGGCGTGGGCGGTCTCGCCCAGGTGGCCGAGCGCGGCCTCGAGGGCCGCCAGGAGGCACCGCGTGGCCGCGCCCAGAAACGGCAAGGGCCCGGCGCCGCCGGCCTCCTCGGCCAGGGACGTCGCCCCCGCGGGCCGCTCGAGGCCGGACGTCGGGGCGTGGTTGACGCCGAAGCCGACGAGGGCGATCCAGGCTTCCGGCCCGTGCGGCATGGCCTCGATCAGGACGCCGCCGATCTTGCGCCCGCCGACCAGGAGGTCGTTCGGCCACTTGAGCCCGCAGCGGCCTCGCCCGATCAGCTCGTCGACGCCGCGCGCGAGGCCGACGGCCGCCAGCAGCGGCAGGGTGTGGAGCGCCTCGCGGCCGGCGACCGCCAGCACCCGCGTGGCGTAGACCCCGCCCCCGGCCGGGCTCGCCCACCGGCGCCCCTGGCGGCCGCGGCCGGCGGTCTGCTCGAGGGCGAGGACCACGAAGGGCGGCGGCTCTGCCTCGTCGCCGAGGTAGGTCGCCACCGCCCGGCGCGCCAGGCGGTTCGTCGAGTCGACCCGGGCCGCCACGACGCGGTCGAGCCCCGCGGACGGGCCGAGGTCGCGCAGGTACCCGGCCAGCTCCCGGACCCGGCCGCCGGGCGCCTGAGCCTCCTCGCCTGGCCGCTCCGCGATCACCCGCCTCCGGCCCCCAGGCCCGCCACGATCCGCTCGCGGCGCTGCTCGAGCTCTGCGAGGCGGCGGCGGTTGCCCGCGACGACGTCGGCCGGGGCCTTGGCCAGGAACTGCTCGTTGCCGAGCCGCCCCCGGGCCCGCCCGATCTCCGCCTCGAGCTTCGCGAGCTCCGCCTCGAGGCGGGAGCGCTCCTCGGCGCCCAGCTCGACCTGCTCGAGAACCAGCCCGAGGTTGACCCCCGCCACCAGGTCGCAGCTCGCGCCCTCCGGGGCGGGGCCGATCTCGATGCCGCCGGTCTTGCCGGTCGGACAGAGGAAGGCGAGGACGGCGCGTTGCTCGGCGAGGAAGGCCGTGAGCTCCGGCGTCTCGCCTTCGAGGTAGACGGTCAGGCCCCGGTCCGGGGCCCCGCCCTGGCCGATCCCCAGCTCGGCCGCCAGGCTGCGGACCCGGGTGACCCCCTCGATCAAGCTCGCCATCCGAGCCTCCACCACTTCGTCCTCCCACTCGGCCCGCCGCTCGGGGTACGGGGCCAAGCTGATCGTCTCCGGATGGATCGCTTCGTGGCCGGGGAGCTTCTGCCAGAGCTCCTCGGTCAGGAACGGCATCACGGGATGCAGCAGCCGGAGGGAGCGGTCGAGGACCGAGAGCAGCACGTCGCCCACCCGCGGCCGCGGCGCCATGCCCAGGAGCGCCGGCTTCGAAAGCTCGATGTACCAGTCGCAGAGCTCGCCCCAGAAGAAGTGGTAGAGCCGGTGGCAGGCCTCGTCGAAGCGCAGGGCCTCGAGGCGCTCGCCCACCTCGCCCGCGGCGCGGCTGAGGCGGGCGAGGATCCAGCGCTCCGGGGCCGCCAGGCCGTCGAGCTCCACCTCGGGGCGCACCCGCCCCGCGTCGCCCGAGCTCTCGAGGCGGGTCAGGGCGTAGCGCGTGGCGTTCCAGATCTTGTTGCCGAACGCCCGGTAGCCGGCCATGCGCTCCGGGTCGAGGGGGATGTCCCGGCCCGGCGAGTCGAGGATCGCCAGGGTGAAGCGCACCGCGTCGGCACCGTACTCGTCGACCAGCTCCATGGGGTCCAGGGCGTTGCCCTTGGTCTTCGACATCTTCTGGCCTTCGGCGTCGCGCACCAGCCCGGTCAGGTGGACGGTGTGGAAGGGCGCCCGGCCGGTGAAGTGGCAGCCCATCATCACCATCCGGGCGACCCAGAAGAACAGGATGTCGTGGCCGGTGACCAGGACGTCGGTCGGGTAGAAGGTCTCGAGGTCCGGCGTCTCCTCGGGCCAGCCCAGGGTCGAGAAGGGCCAGAGGCCGGAGGAGAACCAGGTGTCGAGGACGTCCGGGTCCTGGGTGAGCTCGGCGGTGCCGGCGAGCTCCGCCGCCTCCTCCTCGGTGTGCGCCACCACCGGCTCGCCGCCGGGGGCGTACCAGGCGGGGATGCGGTGCCCCCACCAGAGCTGGCGCGAGATGCACCAGGGCTTGATCGTCTCCAGCCAGTGCTGCCAGGTCTTGACCCAGCTCTCGGGCACCAGGGTGAGCTCGCCCCGCTCCACCACCTCCAGGGCCCGCCGGGCGAGCCCCGAGACGTCGCAGAACCACTGCGTCGAGACCAGGGGCTCGACCGGCTCGCCGCTCCTCTGGCTGTGGCCGACGTTGTGCTGGTGGTCCTCGACCTTCACCAGGTAGCCGCCCTCGCGGAGGCGCTCGACGACCTTCTCCCGCGCCGCGAAGCGGTCGAGGCCGGCGAAGCCCTCCCCCGCCTCCGGCGTCATCCGCCCGCGGCGGTCGATCACCTGGACCGCGGGCAGGCCGTGGCGCCGCCCGATCTCGAAGTCGGCCGGGTCGTGGAAGGGGGTCACCTTGACCAGGCCGGTGCCGAACTCGGCTTCCACCGCCTCGTCCGGGACGAAGGGGAGCCGCCGCCCGACCAGGGGCAGCACCGCGTGGCGGCCCTCGAGGTGGCGGTAGCGCTCGTCGCCCGGGGCGAAGGCGATCCCGGTGTCGCCGAGCAGGGTCTCGGGCCGGGTGGTCGCCACCACCACGCGCTCGGTCCCGGATCGATCCCCCGCGAGGCCCTCCACCGGGTAGGCGACGTAGTAGAGCTTGCCGGCGACCGGCTTCATCTCCACCTCCAGGTCGGAGATGGCGGTGTTGAGCTCCGGCGACCAGTTGACCATGTACTCGCCGCGGTAGATCAGGCCCTCGCGGTACAGGCGGACGAACGCTTCGCGCACGGCCCGGGAGAGCCCCTCGTCGAGGGTGAAGCGCTCGCGGCTCCAGTCGCAGCTCGCCCCCAGCCGCTCGAGCTGCTGGCGGATGTTGCCCTGGTACCGCTCCTTCCACTGCCAGACCCGCTCCAGGAAGCGCTCGCGGCCGAGCTCCTCGCGGCTCGTTCCCTCGGTGGCCAGGAGGCGCTCGACCATGAGCTGGGTGGCGATGCCGGCGTGGTCGGTGCCGGGCAGAAACAGGGCGTCGTAGCCCTGCATGCGCCGCCAGCGGGTGAGCAGGTCCTGGAGCGCCGTCTGGAGGGCGTGGCCGACGTGGAGCTTGCCGGTGACGTTGGGCGGCGGGATGACGATCGAGAACGCCGGGCGCGCCGACGGCGCCTCGGCCTCGAAGTAGCGCCCGTCGCGCCAGTGCCGCGTCCAGCGCGGCTCGTAGCTCTGGGGATCGAACTGTCTCTCCATCGTCGCTCTCTCGGTGTCGCGGAAGGGTCCGGGCGCGGCGGTGCCGCCCAGCGGTGGCGCGGGGCTCGGGCTCCGGGACCGGCGAGCGGCTGTCGCCGTCGGCTCCCCCGCCGGGCTCCGGGCGCGTCTACTCGGCGGATTCCACCTGGGTCTCGAGCTGCCGCAGCCGGTCGCGGATGACCACTTCGGCGAGGTCGGGGACCACCTCCCAGGCGACCTCGCGGACCGGCCGGTCGCCCACCAGCTCGAGGAGGCGGCGCGCGATGCGGTCCACGTCCTCGTCGGAGAGCGGGCTCGCCGCGGCGGGCTCCGCGCCGGGGGCGACGGCCGGGGGCTCGGCCGGCTCCGGCGCGGGCTCGGCGGGAAGCTCGGCGGGGAGCTCGAGCTCTTCCCCGCTGCCGGAGAGGTCCTCGGGCTCGAGCTCGAAGATCGCGGCGTCGGCCTGGGTGGCGCCGGGTGCCTCGGCGCCTTCCTCGGGGCCCCATCCGGCGACGGCGCCCACCGCCGGCGCGTCGGGCTCGGCCTCGAGCTCGGGCAGCTCGGCCTCCGGCAGGTCCAGGAGGTCGGGGGGCTCGACCAGGGTCTCGGGGCGGGTCTCGTCGTCGTCGAGCCCGATGGCGAAGGGCTCCGAGGTGCTCTCGGGCGCTCGCGCCTCGACCTCCTCGGCCGCCGGCTCGGGCGCTCCCCAGGGCGCGGCCTCCTCGATCGTCGTCGCCTCGCCCGCGGCCTCGGCCGAGAGCTCCTCGACCAGGCGCTGGAGCTCCTGCGAGTCGAACGGCTTCTTCAGGAAGGCGTCGCAGCCCGAGCGCTCCGCCTCCGCTTCGTCGAACGGCTCGAAGGTCCCGACCAGCAGGAGGACGGGGATCTCCGGGCGCAGGCTCTTCGAGTGCTTGGCCACCTCGTAGCCGCTCGCACCCGGCATGTGGACGTCGGCGATCACGAAGTCGGGCGTGATCTCGTCGAGCTTTTCGAGGGCCTCGTCGCCGTTGCCCACGGCGATCACCTCGTAGTCCTCGTCCATGAAGGTCAGCTCGATGACTTTCTGGATCGTGACGCTGTCGTCGGCCAGGAGGATCGTTCGGCTCATCGGATTTCCTCGTTCTCGTCCCCGAGTCTCTCGGGTGGGGACGACCGGTCGCCGCCCGTCCCGACTCGGTGGTGAAGTCTCATCGTCACGCCGCCAGGCGCTCCTTCAGGTACCGCACGATCTCGCCGGTGGCGGTGCCGGGCGGGAAGACCGCATCGATGCCGGCCGTGCGCAGGCTCTCGACGTCGGCCTGCGGGATGATCCCACCGGCGAACACCAGGACGTCGTCGGCGCCGCGCTCGGCGAGACACTCGACCACCTCCGGCAGCAGCCGGTTGTGGGCTCCGGAGAGGATCGACAGCCCGACCGCCTCCACGTCCTCCTGCACCGCGGCGGCGGCGATCTGCTCCGGCGTCTGCCGCAACCCGGTGTAGATCACGTCGAAGCCGGCGTCGCGCAGGGCCCGGGCGACCACCTTGGCGCCCCGGTCGTGCCCGTCGAGTCCCGGCTTCGCGATCAGGACCCGGTGCCTGCCGTCGCTCACGGCGCCGAATTCTACCAGTCCGCGGTGAAAGTGTGGGCGTCACCGGCGCCGGCGCCGCGCTCTGGTGAGGGCTTTGCATCCCGCGAAGGACATGGAGATCCGACTCGACGGCAAGCGCGCCCTCGTCACCGGGGCCAACTCGGGAATCGGCAAGGCCGTGGCTCTCGCCCTCGGCGAGGCGGGGGCGGCGGTCGCGGTCAACTACGTGGAGCGGCCGGAGGCCGCCGAGGAGGTCGCCCGGGCGATCCGCGAGCTCGACTCGTGGGCGCTCGCGCTCGAGGCCGACGTCTCGAAGCCGGGCGCCGTCGCCGGCCTGTTCGAGCGGCTGGACGAGGAATGGGGCGGCATCGACCTGCTGGTCAACAACGCCGGCATCGACGGCGCGCGGGCGCCGGCCTGGGAGAGCGACCCCGGGGACTGGCACCGGGTCCTCGAGATCGACCTCTTCGGCACCTTCCTGTGCGCCCGCGAGGCGCTGCGCCGGATGGTCCCGGCGGGCTCGGGGGTCATCGCCAACGTCACCTCCGTCCACGAGGTGATCCCGTGGCACGGCTACAGTGCCTACACCACCTCCAAGGCGGGCGTCTCCATGCTCACCAAGACGCTTGCCCTCGAGGCCGCCCCCCACGGCGTCCGGGTGCTGGCCGTGGCGCCGGGGGCGATCAAGACCCCGATCAACCGCCAGGTGTGGAGCGACCCGGACCTCGAGGCCGACCTGCTGGAGAAGATCCCCGCCGGCCGCATCGGCACCCCCGAGGACATCGCCCGGGCGGTGGTCCTCCTGGCCTCGGACGCCGCCGCCTACGTCACCGGCACCACCCTCTTCGTCGACGGCGGCATGACCCTCTACCCCAGCTTCGAGCACGGGGGGTGAGGGTCATGACCCCGCGAGTCGGGCCTCCTACCGGTACCCGTAGTAGGTCAGCCAGCCGGTGGCCTCGGCGTCGCCGAGGGCGGCGAGGCGGCGCTTCCAGGATGCCGCTCTCTCCTCGTCCCTGGGGATACCGTTCCAGCCCTCGTCGTAGAGGTCGCCCATGTCGGCGACCGCCCACCAGTTGCCGGTCTCGGCCGCGCGTCGAAGCCAGTCGAGACCGGCCTCGACGTCCTTGGCGACCCGCTTGCCCTCCATCAGGTCGTTGCCGTAGAACATCATCGAGAAGCTGTCGCCGGCCTCGGCGCCGCGTCGGCGCCACCGTTCGGCCTCGGCCTCG
Organism: uncultured Acidobacteriota bacterium; assembly: GCA_963741925.1. Lineage (GTDB taxonomy): Bacteria > Acidobacteriota > Thermoanaerobaculia > Multivoradales > DATKCC01 > CAVUBL01. Next base: position 2,450,266 of record CAVUJU010000005.1, on the reverse strand, counting down.
TCCTTGGCAAGCCCCAACTCCCCATTGAGGTAGGCGGAGGCGAGCACGCGCATCGCCATGCCCTTCCCGCCGGCCGCGCCCTTGCGGGCCAGGGCCACGATCCGCTCGGGCGCGACCGGCCCGGCTGCTCCGAGCGCCGAGAGCCGGGCGAGAAGGGTGGCCGCAGCCGGATCTCCCGCATCGGCGAAGGTTCCGAGACGCTTGAGCCCCTCCCCCAGCAAGCCTTCCAAAACCTCCGACCTGCCCGACTGCTCGCGCAGGCGGTTCAGGCAATCCGAGCCCAAGCGCGTCCCTTCGTCGAGAAGACGCTCGGCCTTCGCTGCGTCCCTCCGGATTCCGATTCCTGTGGCATAGAAGAAAGCCAAGGTGTCGACCGCCAGCGCATCGTCTCTAGCCGCCGACTGTTCGAGAAGGGACACGCCCTGTGCGCGCGCCGTAGCGTCCGAGCCATTGAGGACGAGGGCCAGCCCCAGGTCGTAGGAGCTGCCTCGCTGGTGACTCGCCGCGGCCGCTTCCAGCCAGGGCAACGCCGCCTTGCCGTCCGGCGGCAGACAGCCGCCGTGGCCATAGAGGAGTACCTTGGAGAGGTAGCCCGCGGCGGCGGCGTTGCCGTCGCGGGCCGAGACCTCCAGCCAGCCCGCGGCGTCTTTGCAAACCTCCACCGACCCGCCGTTCTGGCCGAACGTCAAGCGTGCGAAGGCGAGCATCGACTGCGCGTTCCCCGCCTCGGCTCCCTTCCGATACGAGGTGATCGCAGCCGTGACGTCCGGGTGGTCGAAGCCCCGCCCCGTCTCCTCCATCCAGCCCAGGTTGTGCCAGGCCCAGCTCTCTCCCCCCTCGGCCGCCGGCTCGAGCCAGCGCTTCGCCTTGGCGAAGTCCGCCGGCTGCCCGAGGCCGATCAAGGCCGCCGTGCCGACCAGGTACTCGGCTTGGGGGTCGCCCTTCTCCGCCAACGCCTGAACCGCGCCGGCTGACCGACCATAGAGTTCTCCCGGAGAGGGCGCGCCGGCTGGTGCTTGCTCGGGGTGGAGCTGTTCCAGGAGGGCCAGCCGCAGGCTCGCCCGCGGATCGCCCTCCGCCGCGGCGCGGGCGTAGAGACGACCAGCCGCGATGGGGTCGTAGCGGCCCTTCTGCCCGGCCGCGAGGGCGTCCGCGGCCTCCCGGAGCTCTGCAGCGGTCGCGGTCTCCGGGAACTTCACAGGCTCCGAGCCCGGGAGGCTCGGAGAGGGAGGCGGCGCCGAGCTGGAAGCGACCCGGGCCGTCCCCTTGCCCAGAGCGGCGTAGGCGTCCCTCAGCTCCTTGTTGATCCAGTCGCGGCTCCAGTCGCCGCCCTCGGTGGCCGGCAGGGTGCCGCGGGCCTCGAGCAGGATCTCGATCGCGCGCTTCGGTTCGCCGGCGGCGGTGAGCGCGCGCGCCGCGGAGCGCGCGAGGTTCACCGGTGGAGGAGAGAACTGGTCCCGGGACCGATCGAGCAGTCCCACGACCTCGTCGGCGCGGCCGTGCTTCTCGAGGAAGCCGCCGAGGCCCGCCCAGTTGTTTTCGTCCTTGGGATCGAGCTCCAGGATCCGGCGCAGGGCGCGCTCGGCGATGTCCACTTGGCCGGCGCTCTCGGCCGTCCTGGCCATCGAGCGCAGCGACTCTAGGTCGCTCGGCAGGTTCGCGGCCTGGGCCTGTAGGAAGTGCGATGCCGCCTCTCCCTGGCCGACCCGGGTCAGGAGTTTCGCGGCGCACTCGGGAACCTCGCCCGCGTCTTGCGCCAGATGCGCCTCCTGGCAGATGCGCCGGGCGGCGGGCTCGAGCTGCGTCGATTCGCCGGCCAGGGTCATCGTCGCGAGCAGCTCGATCCCGACGTCCTTCCCTTCGACCCTCTCGCTCTCGAGAGCCTTCCAGTAGTGCCTCTCCGCGGCGCCGAAGTCGCCGCGCTCGAGCGCGGAGCGAGCCGCCATGTGGTGACCGCTCCCCGCGCGGGCCGGATCGCCGCTCGAGATGAGCTCGTCGGCGAAGCTTTCGGCGCGCCCTTCTCCCTGCGTCTCCCGGTAGAGCTCCCAGAGCGCCTCCACGACCTTGGGGCTGAAGTTCCGCTCGAGCTGGCGCTCGAGGACCTTGACCGCCTCCCCGGGCTTGCCTCGCGCCACGAACGCGCCCGCGAGGTCCACGGCCTGATCGGGCCAGAAGGAGTCAGGCGCCGCTTGCTGCCAGCGGCCGAGAAGCGCGAACCGCTTCTCCTCCTCACCCGAAGCCTGGTACGCAAGATCCAGAGCGCGGTAGAGCCTCGAGCCGTCGGGCTCCTTTTGGAGCCGCTCTTCGAGGACCCCGATGGCCCCGGCCAGGAGGTTGCCCCGCACCTCGCCGTTGACTCGGCTGACCCAGCGGCCGAGGACGTCTACGACCCGGCTTTCGGGCGCCCGCCGGAGGAGCTCGAGGAAAAGCCGGTCCGCCGCCGGCTGCTGGGCGCACAGTAAGAGCGAGTTCGCGGCCGCGCCGTAGAAGCCCTCGTCGTCGCCCAGGGCTTTCGCCGCTTCGGAGAGCAACGCGACCCGGTCGGGGCATCGCTCGGGCGCCGGCATCTTGTCCGCCGCTGCCGCCAGAGCTCGCGCCCGAGCGGCCGGCTCTAGCTGTCCGAGGGCCGAGACGAGGCCGTCCCAGTCGCCCTTGGCGGCGGCGGCGCCGACCAGGGTCGAGGTCGCCTGCTCGACGACCCAGGCCGGCGCGTCCGGATCGGCCGCGGTCCGCGCAACGCAAGCCCGGGCCGCTGCCTTGAAGGACTCCGGCCCCTGCTCCGCCACCTCCCGGCAGGCCTGGAAGTCCTCGGCCTTCCCGGGCCGGGCGGCGAAGTAGGCGTCGAGGATCCGGCCCGCGGCCTCAGGGTCGTTTCGCGCCAGGTTCGAGCCCATCAACGCGCTCACGAGCTTCGGGTCCCGCGGCAGGGCGCGCGCCCAGCGCTCCAGGATCTCCGACATCCGGGTCACGTTGTCGCCCGCGTCTTGCGCGAGGAACTGGTAGGCGATCGAGCGGTCGGGATGGCGCGAAGCGAAGCCCTCCACGACCTCGCGGGCGCGGTCGGTCTCCCCGGCCTGGCGCATCTCGTTGGTCGCCGCCGAGACCGCCAGGGGGTTGTCCGGGTAGCGCTCGAAGACGGCGAGGATGGCGACGCGCTTCGCCTCCGGATCCTGCTGGAGTCGGAAGGCCCGGAAGAGATCCGGACCGGCCGACTCGGGCCGCGCCTCGTGCCAGCGTTCGAGCACGCGCTCGGTGACGGCCTGTCCGTCCACCGGAGGAGGCTCGGTGCCATCCGGCGCTCCCGCCATCGCCTTCCTGCGCTCGAGGACGACCGCGTCCATGAGCACCACGCCCCAAGTTTGCAGGACGTTCATCGGCTCCTCGTCCGACATCTCGAGGGCCTTCTGGAAGGCCTCCTCGAAACGCTTCTCCTGGGTCGCGACGTCGGGAGCTCGAGGCGAGTGGCTCTGGGCGACTCCCGGCGCCCAGGAGCCAAGAGGTACCGCGAGCAAGACTATGCCAAGTGTGACGGATTTCAAGCTCAGGCCTTGAGGACGGTGGCTCGTCATGGTCTGTCTCCTGTCAGATGGACTCAAGTTTCACTATACGCGCGTTCGGGCTCATGCGCCCGTCGGAGCCAATGATGTCGGTGGCGTCCCAAAATCGAGTCCAAGTCACCATGAGGCTCCAACAGGATGCTTGCTTCTCGATGCGCGCCATCGCCGTTTCCTCTGTCAAATGCACATTCATCTGAAGGACTAAATAGCGGATGTCATTGTTCCAAGGAAACCAGTCCGCCTGCTCCCGAGGCATGCCCAGAAGGAGCATGAGTCTGTCTGCTTCGTGCTGGGCCTCTTCGGAGCTGTCAAGAGAGCGCCAGAAGGTAACCGTTCTCAGTGAACGCGGCTCAAACCGGTGTCCGTGCGCTTTGCGCCCGAGGAACAGGAACACATTCGTCTCTGGGCAAGGAGGACGGAAGGGCTTAGCGAAGAAGCCCTGGGTGCCCCTGCCGTCAGCCACCGCCGGGCGTTGAGCGACCAGGCTCTGTGGCCATAGGTTCGCCAGGTCCGCTGGAGCCGTAGAGCGCCAGTCTCTGGTTGCGAGTTCTTGAAGTGCTGGACCAAAAGACTCTCTGGGGGTCACATTCATTTGAAGGTGTGGAGACGCGCAGGCGCCGAGGCAAATGACTGTGGCGAGGCATGGTCGAACAGAACGAATCATTTACGTCCCTTGATCCTCTTGCCGGCGTCATAGCCCTTGGGGCCGCCCTGGGCTGAGGTCTTGACGGACTGAGAATCGAGAATTGCGGCCGTGGGATCGGGATCTCGCCGCTGGCGGCTGCGCCAGAGCTTGCGCAGCTCGTCATACATTGCCTCGAACAGTCCCCGGGCCAGCCAGCGTCGAAACGTCCGGTACACGAGGTCCCACGGCGGGAAGTCCTTGGGCAGCATTCGCCAGGAGCATCCGGAGCGCAGCACGTAGATGCAGGCGTCGAGCACCTGTCGCCGGGGATGCTTCGGCGGTCGGCCGGTACGCCTCGGCGGGTCAAACAGGTGCTCGACCTGCTCCCACTCCGAGTCGGTCAGGCCGCACGGGTACCGGGTCACGTCCCCGGGATCGCGGTGCTGCTGTGCGTACCGGTACTGCTGAGGAGCTTGCCCGGCGGCTTCCTCGGAGCGCCGTTTCTCACCCGGGCCTCTGGAGCCTGGGCTCGGGCGCTCCGGCCGCGACCACTGAAACCCAGCGGCCTCCAAGTTCTTCTTCGCCGTCGGAGCCGACACCGTGATCCCGGTCCGCTCCCGAAACGCCCACACGAGGTCGTCCATCGACAAGGTGGGAGTCTCCCGGACCAGCTCGATCAGGACCTCGACGTCTCGGGGACCCAGCTTGGGCGGGCGCCCTCGGCCCCGCTTCCCTTCGGTTGACGTGCAGCTCGCTGCCACATCGCACCTCCTTGCTCGTCGGTGCAACGAGGCTAGCGAAGAACTAATATTTTGTCAACATACTCTAAGACGTGACGGAGAAAGTAGAGCTGGCCACGCCACTGGAGGGCCTTCCGCTGCAGACCCGGCGCAGCTCGAAATGCCCGGGGTAGCGCACCTCCGGTTCCTGGCCCGGGTAGGGCCTGGGCGACGTTTCGTAGAGCGTGGCTGGAGTGCGCAGGCCGATGCCTTCGTGCGGTCGCTCGTGGTTGTACTCGTGCCGGAACCGATCGAAGCTCTGTTGCTGCTGTCGTTGGTTCGCGGCCGGCGGGCGGGCCGTCTCGGCCTTCAGGGTCCGATGCATCCGCTCGTGGCGCCCGTTCTGCTCCGGGTGGGCCGCCGACCTCGCCGGGTTGATCCACGACGTTGCGGTGACCGAAGCTCTCAAAGACGCCGAGACCGTCGCGGCGGAGCTCGAAGAGCTGGGGGAGCTTTAGGCTCCGCGTGGGGGATTGGCAGCCTGTCGGACGACCGCTACTCGTATTCCGGCCAGAGTGAGAAGACCGAGCCGTCGGGTTCGTACACCACATCGATCGAGAAGCCGCGGTACTTCGTGTACCGCCAGTACTCCCGCTCCGAGCCTAGCTTCTCCCGCACGACCGGTTGCATCGAGGCCCGGTCGGTCACACGATCCCCACGGAAGCCGGAAAGAATGCTCTCCACCTCCGACCGGCTTCGGGGGCTCGACGCGGCCAGCTCCTCGTAGACGGTGTCGGTGCGCCAGTAGAGATAAAGCTGCGACCCCCATAATCCGACCACCAGTACCAGGGCTACAAGAGCCGCTCCCTTCCAAGCCCTAGCGGCCATCGGCCTGCCCCGGCAAGGTGCACTGACATGGCGGATCTACGCAAGGCGGCAGCTCGCGGTGCTCCTGCGCGTTGGCTGGGCGCGACGGCAAGACGCTACGGAGTTGGCGGTCTTCGGTCGCCCAGGCTGGCCCTCTGATCTTGTACCAGGTCCCGCCGAGACAGACGAAGTCGACGTCGCCGAAGAAGGGGGAGCGGCCGATGTTCCGGATCAGCCCGTGGAAACGGCTCTCGGCTGCCTTGATGACGATCGGCTCGGAGAGCCTGCTGGGGCTGACGTCACCGAATGTCAACAGCGGGCACTTGGAGTTGTTCTCGAAGTACCCGGCGATCGGCGGAGGGTTGTACCTGCGCCCGTCCGGATCCCAGAAGTTCACCGGATTGCCGAGCGCGAAGACGTAGGGGTTCAGGTTGAAGTAGTCCGCCTCCCAGACGGGATCAGGCCTGGTGTACCTGCCGACGGCAGGCGCGTACCAGCGGTACACGTTGTAGTAGACCCCCGCCCCGGAGGTGGCGTTGTCCCAGGTCCCATCATCCCACTGACCGGGCAGGCGGAGGAGGATGCCGTTGTCGCTGGCGCCGTTGCCGGTGCCGGCCTGGTAGTCGGTGCCGAAGGGCTGGAAGCCGCCTTCCCAGGTGATCGCCCCGGTCTGGTCGGTGGCGACGAGGGGCGTGCCGAGGTGGTCGGTGGTCAGGTAGGTCCAGGTCTCGGTGCCGGTGCCGTCGATTTGGAGCTGGGCGACGGGGCGGCCGGCGAGGTAGAAGACGTAGGTCGTGTCGAGCGGGTCCGTGGGACTGGGCTTTCGGCGGAGGGCGTGGAGGAGGCCGGAGGAGTCGTAGAGCGGGGTGACGGAGGCGGTGCCGCCGGCGGTCTGAGTGGCGCTCCGGAGGAAGCCTCGGCCGTCGTAGAGGAATGCGGCGCTCGCTCCCGAGGCCGGGTGATCGGCGGCGGTGAGACGACTGGCGTCGTCGAAGGTGAAGTCTATGAGGTTCCCGCCGGGGGCTACGGAGTCGAGGTTGCCGGCGGCGTCCCAGGTGTAATCGCGGGTGCCGCTGACGGCGAGGTCCACGAGGTCGAGGACGGGGGTATCGCCGGAGTTGGCGTTCATCGTGTAGACATAGGCGTCGGCACTGGCGCTGCCGTCCCGGCTCTCGCTCTCAGTGATTGTTGACCGGGCCGGGATACGCCTTAGGAGCCAGCGGTCTCTCGGCCGAGAATGGCCCCCGTTGCGCCTCGACGAGCTTCTTGGCCGATGCTTTAAGGTTCGTCAGATCTGGTTCGCCTTCGACCCCGAGAAGATGCCAGGACTGCTGTAGAACCTGCTTCGCGATGAGCAGCTCCTCTTCCGACAGGCCCCGCTCTCCTCGCAACCTCAGAAACCTCAGCAGAAAGCCGCCACCAGCGACGCGAGGATCTGAAGCCGCTGTGCGCAATGCCGCGGAGTACCACTTGTCAGCCTGCGCGGCCTCGCCAAGCTTAGTGCTTGTAGCGGCGAGACAGTCCTGCAGCTCGAAGCGGACGTGATCCGGCTCAGTGGCGAAGCTCAGCGCCAAGAGGAAGTCTTCCTTGGCGGCCGGCAGATCTCCTGCCTCCTCATGGAGAGTTGCGCGAAACGCTACCGCTTCGCGTGTCAGGTCTGCTGGGTGCTCACCAGCGAGGTACTCGTCCAGCTCGGCGATGGCGGCGGCTGGATTCTCTTCCTCGAAAGCAGTCCTGGTGGCCGCTTTCTGGACCTCGATCCACTCCATCCACTGGGCGTCGGTCGCTAACATCGTCATAGAAGCGGGCACTTCTCGAAGGGCCACTCTCCGCCATTGTTCTTGCAGGAGCGGAAGCATGCACCACAATCCTTCTTTGGCCCGAAGAGAGGGCGGTTCCACTCGGGCTGCCACGGATTCTCAAGGCAGAGGCCAAGAAGGCGACGGCAGATGTCTCTCGTCTTGCACTCTTCGCAGTCCTGTTGATTGTCCCACCAATCGGCAATGATGAGCGCACCGGCCCAGACGCCCGCGGCGATGAGGATTGGCACTCCGATCACGTCCCCGAAGGGCGCTGGGCCATCGATCGCGATGCAGGTCCCACCGGCTGCCGCCGCGGCTGCTGGACCGAAAAGGCCGAGCGGATCGTAAAACAGCAGCGGATTCTGGCCAACGTAGCCGTAAACAGACGCAAGCCTGGGATTGCCCGACCACACGACCGCGAGGTGATATGCGTCGAGGGCGTCCAGGGGCAGGACGTCGGCCCGACCGATGTTTTCGAGGCCGCCGAGATTGAGCGGATCGGGTCTGGTGTAGTGACCGATGTCAGGTGCGTACCAGCGGTACACGTTGTAGTAGAGCCCCGCGCCGGACGTGGAGTCCGCCCAGGTGCCGTCTTCCCACTGGCCGGGCAGTCGAAGAGGGATGCCGTTGTCGCTGGCGCCGTTGCCGGTGCCGGCCTGGTAGTCGGTTCCGAAGGGTTCGAAGCCGCCTTGCCAGGTGATCGCGCCGCTTTGGTCGGTGGCGACGAGGGGCGTGCCGAGGGGGTCGGTGGTCAGGTAGGTCCAGGTCTCGGTGCCGGTGCCGTCGATTTGGAGCTGGGCGACGGGGCGGCCGGCGAGGTAGAAGACGTAGGCCGTGGCTTCCGGGTCCGTGGGGCTGGGCTGGCGGCGGAGGGCGTGGAGGAGGCCGGCGGAGTCGTAGAAGGGGGTGACGGAGGCGGTGCCGCCGGCGGTCTGGGTGGCGCTTCGGAGGAAACCTCGGCCGTCGTAGAGGAAGGCGGCGGCGCCCCCGCCCGAGGCGGTGCGATCGGCAGCGGTGAGACGGCTGGCGTCGTCGAAGGTGAAGTCGACGAGATTCCCGCCGGGGGCCACGGAGTCGAGGTTGCCGGCGGCGTCCCAGGCGTAGTCGCGGGTGCCGGTGACGGCGAGGTTCACGAGGTCGAGGACGGGGGTATCGCCGGAGGCGGCGTTCGTCGTGTAGACGTAGCCGTCGGCGCTGGCGCCGCCGTCGCGGCTCTCGCTGAGCCGGTTGCCGATCTTGTCGTACGACCAGTCGCGGGTGCCCCAGGAGCCGGCGGGCCGGGTGAGGGCGGCGGAGGTGAGGAAGTATTGCGGCGCTTGGTAGCCGAACGTCCGGTCGGAGAAGGTTGGCAGTGACCCGGAGCCGGCGGCGAAGGAGGCGCCGTTGCCCACCGAGAAGCCGCTGGTCAGGACGACCTTGCCCTGCGCCTGGAAGGTCACGTTCCCGGGGCTCTGGACGGTGAAGCCGTTTCCCGCCTGGAGGTCGGCGCAGGAGGTGAAGGTCTTGGCGGTGGTGACGGTCTGGTTCTCGAGGACGACGGTCGAGCCGGCGCCGGCGCAGGCCGCGGTCTCGACGATCTCGGTGACGTTGCCCACCGGATCGGTCGTGTAGGTCCAGGTGTGGCCGGGGACGCCTCCGGCCAGGCCCGAGAGGGTGATCCCGGTGGGGACGTAGCGGCCGTCGAAGGCCCGGGTCTCGGTGGTGGCGTTGCCGAGGGCGAGGCTCGAGAGCGGTCCCGAGGGCAGGTAGGCGGCGGCCGTGACGACGCCGGTGGGCGTGACGCCCCCGGCGGGGCTCGTCACCGAGAGGCTCGTCTCCCGGTCGGCGAAGTCGAAGCCGTAGGCGGCGCTCACGCCGGAAGGATACGCGATCCCGGTGCGGTTGCCGTTGGCGTCCCAGGTGTAGCCGAGCTCGCCGTCCTTCACCATCCGCCCGAAGTGGTCGTGGCAGAAGTCGAGCGTCTCGCCGTTCCGGGTGATGGAGGCCAGGCGGCCGACGGGCGAGCCCGGGGCGGCGCAGGAGCCGGGCGCCGTGTCGTAGAGGTAGGTCGTGTCCAGGGTGTCGTCGGGGTAGTCGACGTTCGTCACCCGGTCGAGCTCGTCGATCGTGCGGGCGACGACGATCCCCCGGGCGTCGGTCGAGCGGTCCTCCTCACCGTGCTCGTTGTAGCGGTGGGTCGTCGTCCCCGAGACGAGGGAGTCCTCCTGGGTCAGGAGGTCCCGGTCCGAGTCGACATAGGTGGTCGGGTTCCCCTCGGCGTCGGTGACGCCTGTCAGGTGGTCCTGGACGTCGTAGAAGTACGTGGTCACGGCCGTGCCGGGGCTGGCGCCGGCGGGCGTCCAGGCCTGCGTCACGCTCGTCAGGCGGTTCAGCGCATCGTAGGCGTAGCTCGTCGTCGACGGGTCGGTCGCCCGGTCGTGGTCAGGGTCCCAGATGGAGGTCAAGTTGCCGTCGCAGTCGTACTCGTGGGCGGTCACCAGGTCGTCGGTGGGCGAGCTCGGGCCGAGCTGTCGGACCTCGGTCACCCGGTCGAGGTCGTCGTAGGCCGTGGTGGTCTCGAGGCCGTTCGGATCGATGACAGAGGTCCGGCTGTTGAAGGCGTCGTAGCCGAAGGTGGTGGTGCCGACGAGGGGATCGGTCCGGGTCAAGGGAATCAGGCCGGTCGCGTCGTAGGTGAAGCTCGTCTGGTCGGTCGTCGTGTAGCCGGGCGGGTAGATCGAGAGCGGCTCCCCGGCCGTGTTGAAGCTGCTCGCCGTCGTCAAGGTGAAGGCCGAGCCGGCTTCAGAGCCCGAGATCGTCCGGTCCGTCGGGTTGCCGGAGCCGTCGCGGGTCCAGTCCGTCGAGAGGAGCGAGGCGCCGCCGGCCACCGACGGCTGGTCCATTGCCCATCTTCAACACCATCCAATCGTAACTCACTGACTCCGTGCAACTTACGGGCGCGCACTTCGGCGTTAGCACCATGGACTCGAGGTTTGGGCCCGGCCGGCCTCGCTCAGCTCACCTTCCGAATCGTGGGAGGCAGGGCGACGCCGGCGGCCTGGAAGACCTTGCCGGCCGAGCCCGGCGCCTCGGAGCGCAGGACGAAGCGGGTGCCGTGCTTGGCGACCTCGACCTCGGTGACCTCGTCGAGATCCCGGAGGATCGAGGCCCACTCGAAGCTCTCGCCCCGCTCGGCGAGGCGGCTCTCGAGCTCGAAGCGCAGGCGCAGGGCCAGAAACGAGCAGAAGACGTGGCCGCGGATCGTCTCGTCGAGGTGATGCCAGATCGGGCGGGTCTCGAGGAGCGACTTCATGGTGCGGAAGATCTCCTCGACCATCCAGAGCTGCTTGTAGGCCCAGGCGACATCGGCCGCGTCGAGGTCGGTCGTCGTGCGCAGGACCCACTTGCCGTCGTAGCGGCGGTCGCGCTCGATCTTGGCCGGGTCGATCCGGAAGCCTTCGCCTGCGGCCGAGAGGTAGCGCCGGAAGCCGCGATTGCCGACCAGCGAGGTCGCTCCGGCGTGGAGCTGGTCTTCGAGGGCGGCCAAGATCGCCTCCCGGTCGGCGGCGTCCTTCCTCGCCTGCTCGTCGTTGCGGCAGACGATGTAGCGCCGCTCGCCGACCCAGACCTCCTTGACCTCGAGCGGCGAGGGGTCCTTGGCGTTCTTGCGGGGCCCGACGACTCGCCGGAAGCGCCCACCGCGGCCCAGGACCTCGTCACGCACCTCCTTCTGGCTCCGCATCCGGGCGCCGACGATGTAGTCCCAGCCGTCGGCCTCCAGCGCCTCCAAGGTCGCCTTCTGGATCATCCCCCGGTCGGCGATCAGGCAGACCCGGCCGATCCCGAAGCGCGTCCGGAGCCGCTTGGCGACCGGCACCCAGGTCGTCACGTCGCTCGTGTTGCCGGGGAGAAGCTCGCACGAGATCGGCCGCCCCTCCTGGTCGAGCACCATGCCCACGATCATCTGCTTCAGGTCCGGCCGGTGGTCCTTGCTGTAGCCCCGCCGGCCGAGGCTCTGGCCGCCCTCGCCCTCGAAGTAGATCGAGGTCGTGTCGAAGAAGACGAGCTGGAGCGAGGAGAAGAGATCCCGGTCCCGGGCGAAGAGAGCCTCCTCGATCCGGTCTTTCGTGCACCGGGGAGCGAGGGCGTCGGCGGGCCTCTCCTCCCGCAGCGGCTCGCCGAGCCAGGCCATGGCCCGGTAGGCGTGGTGGAGCTCGAGCTCCCGGACGCCCTCGATGGCATACGGCCGGCGCCACGCGACCCCGGCGCGGTCCGAGCCGGGCGCGACCCGGCGGTGGAGGACCTCGAGGAAGATCGCCCGCTCGACGGGGAACTCGAAGGCGCGGCCCGCGAGCAGCTCCCGGATCACCTGGGCGCAGCCGGTCTCGTGCCAGAGCCGGTCGGAGACCTTCGGCGGGCCGATCCGGCGCGCGGGGCTCGTCGCGAGCTCGCCGCGGCGGACCTCGGAGAGCACCAGCATCGACTCGGCGAAGCGGGCGCCGGACTCGAGGAGAACCTCCAGGCGCCCCTCCTCGCGCAGCTGGTCGAGCCGGCCGAGGGTGGCGAGCACACGCTGGCGGCTCCTGCCCTGCTCCCAGCGGTTTTCGACGATCTGCAAGTAGGTGTAGCCCTTGACCGTCTTCTGTCGGAAGAACATTGGTAGCCTCTGGTTGACATCCGGAGGATAGCGCGTCCAGATCCGCCTGTCAACGCTCGTGTCATCACAAGTTGACACCAGGAATGGGAACTTTTCCCAAAATCCGCCAGGTCAAGGGAGGGGAACAAGGGACTTACGGGTTTCGGGGGTCAAGACACTGTAGAAGATGGGTAAAGCATCCCGTCTGCGGCTTGAGGAACCGCCATGCGTTGTTGTAGATCCCGGCCCCGGAGGTTGCGTCGGCCCAGATGGGGTCGACCCACTGCCCGGGCAGTCGAAGGTCGATCCCATTTTCCGAGGCACCAGCCATCGCGCCGGCCTGGTAGTCGGTTTCGAAAGGTTCGAAGCTACATTCGCCCGTTCCGGCTTGACGCCACTATTGGGAGTTCTGGTCTTCGAGAGTGCAATTCCCCAAATCCCCGAGCCACCAACATTCTGGCGGACTGTTGACCCTTGCAGTTCGGTCGATGCTAAAGAAGATGTCCTCAGCTGCTTCAGTTCCCTTTCTGATTGCGAAGAAGTGATAATCGCAACCTGCAGGCTCGATTCTCACGTCGAACCCATCGAGGGAGGAGTCACCCCAAAGTATTTTAAGCGCTCGTTGTGCTACCGCAATGATCTCCTTGCGTCCCAAAGGGAACCCGCACTGGCTGATTTTGGATGTTGTGGTGGTAGCGCCAACCCTTTCGCCAGGGTACAAACACCCCGCGGGTGCGATGACCAGAAGGAGCAAGAAGGTAAGGGGAGGAATTCTCTTCATGGGGAACACCCGTGCTGTTTCTTTAGGCCCAGCGGCCCCGCCTTGAACTTGTCTAGCCACTTGATGCAATCGGGGTTACCGGCGCACCTTGACTTGGATTTTTCCAAACACGTGAGTTCGACATCTGCTGCTACGCACTCACTTGCGCTGCGCGTCGCGGGGGTCGGAAAGCCGATCAGGCTTACGGGTTCCGGGCCCTGATTGCACGGAGGACAGGATGGCAAGTCAGGGATATGGCGCTCCTCGTGCTTCATAACGCAATCAAGGGACAATCCGTACGCATTCCGTGCTGCTGGAGGTAACTGAGATGCGTCGTGAACAAGCACGCACGGCACCTTGGAGCCGTTGCAACAGACCACGATTCCGCCACCCTTGACTTGGGCAAAGAGGTTCCGCTGAAGCGCGGCTGCACAGCAGGAGTTATAGAAGCTGTTATTTGTCTGAAGCGCATGAGTCGCTTGGCGGCCCAGCGGATCGGCAAGGGCTGTCGGGCGATTATCCGCGAAGACATACCCTTCTAACGCTCTAGCCAGCGGAAGTAAGTCAGGGCGGTCATAGGTTCCGGTACTCGGGGCGTACCAGCGCCACACGTTGTAGTAGAGACCCGCGCCGGACGTCGCGTCGGCCCAGGTGGGGTCGACCCACTGGCCGGGGAGGCGGAGGGAGATGCCGTTGTCGCTCGCTCCGGAGCCGGTACCAGCCTGGTAGTCGGTTCCGAAGGGCTGGAATCCCCCTTCCCAGGTGATCGCCCCGGTCTGGTCGGTGGCCACGAGGGGAGTGCCGAGGTGGTCGGTGGTCAGGTAGGTCCAGGTCTCGGTGCCGGTTCCGTCGATTTCGAGCTGGGCGACGGGGCGGCCGGCGAGGTAGAGGACATAGGTGGTGTCGAGCGGGTCCGTGGGGCTGGGCTGGCGGCGGAGGGCGTGGAGGAGGCCGGAGGAGTCGTAGAGCGGGGTGACGGAGGCGGTGCCGCCGGCGGTCTCTGTGGCGCTCCGGAGAAAGCCGCGGCCGTCGTAGAGGAAGGCGGCGCTCGCTCCCGAGGCCGGGTGGCCGGCGGCAGACAAGCGGCTCGCGTCGTCGAAGGTGAAGTCGACGAGGTTCCCGCCGGGGGCCACGGAGTCGAGGTTGCCGGCGGCGTCCCAGGTGTAGTCGCGGGTGCCGCTGACGGCGAGGTTCACGAGGTCGAGGACGGGGGTGTCGCCGGAGGCGGCGTTCGTCGTGTAGACGTAGCCGTCGGCGCTGGCTCCGCTGTCCCGGCTCTCGCTGAGGCGATTGCCGATCTTATCGTAGGTCCAGGCGAGGGTTCCCCAGGAGCCGGCGGCCCGGGTGAGGGCGGCGGAGGTGAGGAAGTATTGCGGCGCCTGGTAGCCGAACGTCCGGTCGGAGAAGGTGGGCAGCGACCCGGAGCCGGCGGCGAAGCTCGCTCCACTACCTACCGAGAAGCCGCTGGTCAGGACGACCTTGCCCTGCGCCTGGAAGGTCACGTTCCCGGGGCTCTCGACGGCGAAGTTGTTGCCCGCCTGGAGGTCGGCGCAGGACGTGAAGGTCTTGGCGGTGGTGACGGTCTGGTTCTCGAGGACGACGGTCGAGCCGGCGCCGGCGCAGGCCGCGGTCTCGACGATCTCGGTGACGTTGCCCACCGGGTCGGTCGTGTAGGTCCAGGTGTGGCCGGGGACGCCTCCGGCCAGGCCCGAGAGGGTGATCCCGGTGGGCACGTAGCGGCCGTCGAAGGCCCGGGTCTCGGTGGTGGCGTTGCCGAGGGCCAGGCTCGAGAGCGGTCCCGAGGGCAGGTAGGCGGCCGCGGTGACGACGCCGGTGGGCGTGAGGCCCCCGGCGGGGCTCGTCACCGAGAGGCTCGTCTCCCGGTCGGCGAAGTCGAAGCCGTAGGCCGCGCTCACCCCTCCAGGATAGACGATCCCGGTGCGGTTGCCGTTGGCGTCCCAGGTGTAGCCGAGCTCGCCGTCCTTCACCATCCGCCCGAAGTGGTCGTGGCAGAAGTCGAGCGTCTCGCCGTTCCGGGTGATGGAGGCCAGGCGGCCGAGGGGCGCGCTCGGGCTGGCGCAGGAGCCGGGCGCCGTGTCGTAGAGGTAGGTCGTGTCCAGGGTGTCGTCGGGGTAGTCGACGTTCGTCACCCGGTCGAGCTCGTCGATCGTCCGGGCGACGACGATCCCCCGGGCGTCGGTCGAGCGGTCCTCCTCGCCGTGCTCGTTGTACTCATGGGTCGTCGTGCCCGAGACGAGCGAGTCCTCCTGGGTCAGGAGGTCCCGGTCCGAGTCGACGTAGGTGGTCGGGTTCCCCTCGGCGTCGGTGACGCCTGTCAGGTGGTCCTGGACGTCGTAGGAGTACGTGGTCACGGCCGTGCCCGGAGGTTGCCAGGCTTGAGAGACGCTCGTCAGGCGGTTCAAGGGGTCGTAGGCATAGGTGGTGGTCGGCGGGTCGGTCGCCCGGTCGTGGTTCGGGTCCCAGATGGAGGTCAGGTTGCCGTCGCAGTCGTATTCGAAGGCGGTCGTCGCCTCCTCGGGCTGGTCCGCGCCCTGGCGGATCTGGTCGACCTGGCAGCGGTTCTGGTAGTCGTAGGCGGTGGCCGAGAACGGCACCCAGGCCGAGCTGCCGGCGTCCCACCTCTGGCGCTCCTCCCGGGTCCGGTTGCCGGCGGCGTCCAGGGTGTAGACGACCCGCTCGCCGTGGGTCGTGGCGTGGGGCCGCCGCTCGACGGAGGTCAACCGGCCGGCGGGGTCGTAGGCGTACTCGACGACGTTGCCGGCGGGCAGGGTGGTCCGGAAGAGATCCCCGAAGGTCGTGTACTCGTAGGCGGTCACCAGGTCGTCGGTGGGCGTCGCGGGGCCGAGCTGGCGGACCTCGGTCACCCGGTCGAGGTCGTCGTAGGCCGTGGTGGTCTCGAGCCCGTTCGGGTCGGTCACCGAGGTCCGGCGGTTGAAGGCGTCGTAGCCGAAGGTGGTCGTGCCGACCAGGGGATCGGTCCGGGTCATGGGAATCAGGCCGGTCGCGTCGTAGGTGAAGCTCGTCTGGTCGGTGGTCGTGTAGCCGGGCGGGTCGATCGAGAGCGGCTCCCCGGCGGCGTTGAAGCTGCTCGCCGTCGTCAAGGTGAAGGCCGAGCCGGCTTCGGAGCCCGAGATCGTCCGGTCCGTCGGGTTGCCGGAGCCGTCGCGGGTCCAGTCGGTCGTCCGCAGCGAGGCGCCGCCGGCGACCGAGGGCTGGTCCATCGAGGTCGCGAGGGCCGGGAACGCCGGGGCGTAGGCCCACTCGGTGGTCCGGGCCTCGGGCTCGCCCATGGCCTCGGTCCGGGACGTCACCTGGCCGTGGGTGTCGTAACTCATCGCCGTGGTGATGCCGCGGCCGTCGGTGGTGGCCGTGGGGAGGAACGGGTTGCCTGGGTCGCTGTAGCCGAGCTGGACGTTCGGGGCGAGGCCGCAGGCCGGGCAGCTCCCGGAAATTGAGGTCACCCGGAAGTTCGGGGCGACGCCGCTCCGGTCGAGCTGGTAGGTCGAGACCTGGCCGAGCGGGTCGGTCACCGTCGTGACCGTGGGCGCCGCCGGGTCGTCGAAGGCGAGGCTCCAGAGCTCGGTGGCGTTCGGGCCGTTCGGCGCCGTGTCGCCCCGCCAGGTCTTGACCACGTTGCCCGCGGCGTCGAGCTCGAAGGCTCGCTCGACGCGGGTCGAGACGCCGTCCGCGCCTAGAAGGCTCACCCTGGTCAGATACCCGGGGAAGCGCGAGTCGCCGTAGGCGTGAAGGATGGCCGTCCCGTCTGGCCGGTCGATCCGGGTGAGGTCATGCCCGGTCCAAAGTAGCTTCAGGTCCGGGTCGAGGCCCCGCCGACGCCGACCTGGGTGATCGAGACGAGCTTGCCGATCGTCGAGTCGTAGCTGGAGTTCTCCTCGAGGCCGCGCCCTGGAGGTGCCAGGTGCTTCGCTGGTCGGCTCCGTAGGAGGAAGCCGTCTGTCCTAGCGAGGCGGTGTCGCCTTGAGTGCCTCCCGGGCCAGATCGCGAAACCTCGACGTCAGTGCGGCGTTGATATAGGGAAAATTTGCGGCCTCCGAGTTTCGGCGGAGGGCGAGGAGGGCGCCCGCTGGGTCGTGGAAACGGTTTAGCCAGTCGGCAGGTTGACCAAGAATCTCGCGAACGGCAGCTGCAACTCCGGGTGCGCGAACACTAGAAAAATATGCCAGAGCCTGACTTTGCTTCGTTTCATCGTGTAACTTCAGTTCTCGCTTGCGGTAGTCGATGGTAGTCGGTCGGGGTGGGCCGAAGGTTAGGGTGATTTCGTTGGAGCTCAAGGTCGCTTCGACCGCCGGAAGGTCATCCCACTGAAATTTGCTCGAAAACGAGTGAAGGTGCAGAACGGCTTGCGCCGAGTAAGTTCCCTCCCGAAGGCCATAGATGTATTCGAAGGGATTTTCGGGCCTCACGAAGAACTCCTGTCCGATAAAGTTGCGGTCTCCTAGAAGGACGAAGTCTTCACGGTTGAGACCGCTTTCGAAATCAGCTGCAAACTGGGCGACTTCGGGTAATGGGTTCGTGGAGCTCTTTAGTCGGAGGTCCAAGTAATCCTCGGAGTGAAAGAAGATCGGGACTACTCGCACTCGAGCCCCAGTCTTGTTCACAAGCGTGACTTGGTAAGCGAACGGCTCGCCGAGTGGAACCGCTTCCTTGGGGCCGGCAAGAACCAAGCGTAGGTCGACTGACTTGGCGGAACCGAGTTGGAGCAGCAGGAGGGCGAGAGTTAGAATCCGCAATCGTCTTTGCCCTCGTAGACACGCCCCAGACAGGCCTTCTCGGCTCCCGTGCCTTCGGGCCCTTCTTCGCAGGAGCGTGCAAGAAAGTGCGCCACTTCATGGGCGAGCTTGGCCTCCAGGCATCGCCGGTGACGTGAATCCTGGACTAGCCTTGCGTCGATAAAGATATAGTCGGTGCGGCAGTTATAAGCGCCGTAGAGCGTTTGGTTGCGGGAGAGGGGGGAGCCTCCTGTGGCGATGTAAGGAGGCGCGCCATTAGGGTCGAGCATTGAAGGGACTAGGCCCAGATCATGGAAGAATTGGTAGCAATCGCAATTTGTGTGAATCCGCTGCAATAAGTCCTGGAATGCCTGGTGGACATTTTCTGCTCCGCCGCCTATGACTCGATAACGACCAGTGGCATCTGTGTTGAGTATCGGATTGTCTTGAGCATAGAGGTAATCCGTTCCCCGTCTCTGAGATCTAAGTGGATCGGGTCGAGTGTATCGCCCCGTCTCTGGCTCGAGCCACCGCCAGACGTTGTAGTGAACGCTCGCGCCCGACGTCGCATCGGTCCAGGCGGTGTCGTCCCACTCTCCAGGCAACCGGAGGTCGATCCCGTTCTCGCTAGCGCCAGTGGGGAGCCCGGCCTGGTAGTCGGTGCCGAACGGGCGGAACCCGCCTTCCCAAGTGATGGCCGCGGTCTGGTTCGTGGCAACGAGCGGCGTTCCCAGGTGATCGGTCGTCAAGTAGGTCCACGTCTCGGTGCCGGTGCCGTCGATTTGGAGCTGGGCGACGGGGCGGCCGACGAGGTAGAAGACGTAGGTCGTGTCGAGCGGGTCCGTGGGGCTGGGCTTTCGGCGGAGGGCGTGGAGGAGGCCGGAGGAGTCGTAGAGCGGGGTGACGGAGGCGGTGCCGCCGGCGGTCTGGGTGGCGCTGCGGAGGAAGCCTCGGCCGTCGTCGAGGAATGCGGCGCTCGCTCCCGAGGCCGGGTGATCGGCGGCAGACAAGCGGCTCGCGTCGTCGAAGGTGAAGTCGACGAGGTTCCCGCCGGGGGCCACGGAGTCGAGGTTGCCGGCGGCGTCCCAGGTGTAGTCGCGGGTTCCGCTGACGGCGAGGTTCACGAGGTCGAGGACGGGGGTGTCGCCGGAGGCGGCGTTCGTCGTGTAGACGTAGCCGTCGGAGCTGGCTCCGCTGTCCCGGCTCTCGCTGAGGCGATTGCCGATCTTGTCGTACGACCAGTCGCGGGTGCCCCAGGAGCCGGCGGCCCGGGTGAGGGCGGCGGAGGTGAGGAAGTATTGCGGCGCTTGGTAGCTGAAGGTCCGATCGGAGAAGGTTGGCAGCGACCCGGAGCCGGCGGCGAAGGAGGCTCCGGAGCCCACCGAGAAGCCGCTGGTCAGGACGACCTTGCCCTGCGCCTGGAAGGTCACGTTCCCGGGGCTCTCGACGGCGAAGTTGTTGCCCGCTTGGAGATCCGCGCAGGAGGTGAAGGTCTTGTCCGCCGTGACAGTCTGGTTCTCGAGGACCAGCCCCGAGCCGCCGCCGGTGCACTCCGGGGTCTCCAAGATCTCGGTCACGTTGCCCACCGGATCGAGACGGTGTAGGTCCAGGTGTGGCCGGGCACTCCGGCGGCGAGGCCGGAGAAGGTGATGCCAGAGGGGGAGTAGCGTTGATCGAAGGCGCGGTCCTCGGTGGCACCGTTGCCGAAGACCAGGCTCGAAAGCGGTCCCGAGGGCAGGTAGGCGGCGCCGGAGACGACGGAGTGGGGCGTCATCCCGCCTGCCGGGGTGTTGACCGAGAGGCTTACCTCCCGGTCGGCGTAGTCGAGGCCGTAGGTGGCGGTCACGTCACCTTGAAACCTGGCGTATCTGTGCCCCGTGGCCGTTGGCTTCACTTTGTCTGAGCGCGAGCCTGCACCAGTACTCGAACCACGAGCAGATAATAAGCTGTAACTAGAATCACAGTCGATAGAAGCGCGAGAGCAGGAGCAAGACGAGTAGGGTGGGCTGAGTCGAAGTGAGCGAAAAAGGAGGAGTAAACGTCGAGAGCAGCTAGGGCCCCTATAGCCGCGAAAGCGTACGTCGTAGGACGGGCGATTAGCGCCGGGCGAGAACCGTGAGAGACGAGGCCCCAAAGGGCGAAAGCTACGAGTGCGGAGCCGAGGAGAAGGGCCGCTACGAGAACGTCCGAGAGCGAGATCGACACCCGCAATAGGGTCGTCGGGTAGCCGAGTTGTCGTGAGACAAAGGCGTCGCCAGGGAAGAGCTTGACGCCGAAGCACTCGAACTGAAAGGCGGCGGTGCCAGTCGGGATTAACACGATCCCACCGAGAGACAGAAGCGAACGTCTTCTTGTCGCTCCAAGCACCGCGGAGGCGGCGAGCCGCCTGGCGAGAAGATAGGCGAACGCGAGCAGGAGACAAGAGACGTAGGCCGTCACTGCAGCGGCCAGGAAAGCTTTTGCCAGCAGAATCTCCTGGGGGCCCGACGGGTCTAGGCTGGTAGATCTATCGAGTGAGGCCAGGAAGGTCTGTGCGGCTACGACAGGTGGCAGCAGGACGGCTAGATCTCTGACGAAGATCGGATAATCGGAGCCCGAGAAGGGCTCTTTGCGAGTGATGGCTAGTCCACAAGAGACGACGACCACCATGGCCGCCAGCGAAGCCGGTAACAAGTACGTGAACTCTAGTAGCCAGGCCCAAGAAAGACCAGAGCTACTACCGATTATGGTTGGCACCGGCAGCAAATCTCCTTGGCGAGGTCACTGTCGTGCGCCTTCGCGTAGTGGTGAGCCGGCGACTGGTACGGATCGTTGGGATCGTTGACTGCAACGGCGTCCAGAGCGCTTGTCGAGAGGCCGAGCGCCCGATTCGCAAAGATCTCCAGGAGCTCGTGCATCAGGGACTTGGTATCCGTGAGGCAGTCACCGGTAGGAATGATGAAAACTTGACCGGCGTGGAAAGGTCCGGGACGAACCCAGCAGCTTGAGCCAGAACAGTAGCCCGGGAGAGGCGCTGGGTCACCCACCGGATGAGGGTGAACGTGAATCTCCCAGTCGTGAGAATCCCTGATGAACCAGTCGAGATAACGATGGCGGAACTCGGAAGAGCCTTTGATAGCGCAGTTGAAAAGGTGGTCAAGCTGAGGGTCGACCCATGTCACATGCCGGCCGGTTGGATCGGAAAGGCGAAGGGGATTCGAGAAGGCGTAGCGGTAGGGGTTGATGCCACCGTCAAGCCCCAAGGGATCGGGCCGGGTATAACGTCCAGTCTGCGTTTCGAGGAACCGCCAGGTGTTCTGGTAGATCCCGGCTCCGGAGGTCGCGTCGGCCCAGGTGCCGTCTTCCCACTGGCCGGGGAGGCGGAGGGAGATGCCATTGTCGCTCGCTCCGTTGCCGGTGCCGGCCTGGTAGTCGGTGCCGAAGGGTTCGAAGCTACCCTTGCCAGGTGATGCCGCCATCCCGGTTGGCGGCCACGGCTAGCGCCTCCAGGTGATCGGCGCAGAGGTAGGTCCAAGAGCGCTCCGAAATCCTGCATGGTAGTCGTAGCTGCATGAATTCCTACTGGCGTTGGGCTCCGTGCCCCGGTCACGGTAGCGGTTCGGATTGGCGGAAGTGGAGGGAGAAACCCGGACCTCCTGGAGAGCCTTGGCGGCGAGTGCGGAGAAGCGACCATGCAGCGCCTCTCGAAAGTAGGGTGCATTGGCGGGGTCTCGCTGACGGCGCAAGGCTGTCAGGGCGTGGAACTGGTCCACGAAGCGAGATTGCCAGCCTTCGGCGGCACCAAGGAGCGAGCGGATCTCGGCACTTGCCCGTGGATCAGCGACGTTGGAGAAATAGAGGAGTCCTTCGATGACTTGGTCCAATTGACCCGAGCTGAGCTTGTTTCGGAACTCCGTGACCCGCTCTGGCAGGGGGGGGCCGAAGCAAAGCTTCTGCGGCTCGGAGGCGACAGGACCGTGTACCGGCGCTGGAGTGGGTACAGCCTGGGCATTGAGGCAGTCCGCGAAGTCGTGGAGATGGAATATGGCAGAGAAGGTGTAGCAGCCCGCCCGCAGCCCGTAGATGTAATTCAGGCTATCGGGGAGTGTGGGAGAGATCTTGAAGTCCGCGCCGATGAGCTCGCGGGCGCCGAGAAGAATCAGCCAGTCGCGGTTCACGCGGCCACAGACCTCGATCGCACCGCTCGGCGCATCAACGCTGTCGCCTTCGGCATCGGTTAGCTGCAACTCGAGGTTGTCATGCGAGAGGAAGAAGACAGGGGCGACCCGCACCGGGGCGGTTGACTCGTTGAGCAGGACGGCTCGGATGATGAAGGGCTCGCCGAGGGGCACCGTTGTCGAGGGGAGGATGAGCTCGAGCCGTAGGCTCTGGGTGTCTTCGGCGCAAGCCGGCCGGGTGGGCAGCAAGACGCACGCCAAAAGGACTAGAACCCGCATTCGCTGGTCCCTTCGACGAGACGCCCGAAGCAAGCCTTCTCAGCACCTTGCCCTTCCGGCCCCTCTGTAAGGCAATGACCCGCCAGGAAGTGGGCGAGCTCATGAGCGAGTTTCGCAGCCAGGCACCGGAGTCTTTTCGGGTCGGAGCCCTCGGTGAGCCGGCGATCGATCCAGATCCAATCGGAGCACTTGTAGGTGCCGTAGGCTTGGGATGGATCGAGAGGAGCTGCAGCGGTGTAGATGATGGGGGCGGCACCGTTCTCGTCGAGCATTCGAGGGTCCAGCCCGAGCTTCCGGAAGATCTTCTGGCACGGATCGCATGGGTCGCGCTGCTTGTTCCCGGGAAGGACGAGCGGACGGAGGAGATCGAAAGCCTCCCGCACCCTGTGAGCGCCTGGACCGAGGACTGTGTAGAGCCCGAGGGGGTCGCTGCTGAGCAGCGGGTTGTTCCGAGCGTAGAGATAGAGGTTCGACTCTCCGCTCCGGAGTCGCTTGGGATCGGGCCGGGTATAGCGTCCAGTCTGTGTTTCGAGGAACCGCCAGACGTTGTAGTGGATCCCAGCTCCGGAGGTGGCATCGGCCCAGGTGTCGTCGACCCACTGGCCGGGGAGCCTCAGGTCGATCCCGTTCTCCGAGGCCCCCACCCCCGTCATCCCCGCCTGGTAGTCGGTACCGAAGGGTTCGAAGCCGCCTTCCCAGGTGATCGCGCCGCTCTGGTCGGTGGCGATGAGGGGAGTGCCGAGGTGGTCGGTGGTCAGGTAGGTCCAGGTCTCGGTGCCGGTGCCGTCGATTTGGAGCTGGGCGACGGGGCGGTCGGCGAGGTAGAAGACGTAGGTCGTGTCGAGCGGGTCCGTGGGGCTGGGCTGGCGGCGGAGGGCGTGGAGGAGGCCGGCGGAGTCGTAGAGGGGGGTGACGGAGGCGGTGCCGCCGGCGGTCTGAGTGGCGCTCCGGAGGAAGCCTCGGCCGTCGTAGAGGAAGGCGGCGCTCGCTCCCGAGGCCGGGTGGCCGGCGGCAGACAAGCGGCTCGCGTCGTCGAAGGTGAAGTCGACGAGGTTCCCGCCGGGGGCCACGGAGTCGAGGTTGCCGGCGGCGTCCCAGGTGTAGTCGCGGGTGCCGCTGACGGTGAGGTTCACGAGGTCGAGGACGGGGGTATCGCCGGAGGCGGCGTTCGTCGTGTAGACGTAGCCGTCGGAGCTGGCTCCGCTGTCCCGGCTCTCGCTGAGGCGATTGCCGATCTTGTCGTACGACCAGTCGCGGGTGCCCCAGGAGCCGGCGGCCCGGGTGAGGGCGGCGGAGGTGAGGAAGTATTGCGGCGCTTGGTAGCTGAAGGTCCGATCGGAGAAGGTTGGCAGCGACCCGGAGCCGGCGGCGAAGGAGGCGCCGTTGCCCACCGAGAAGCCGCTGGTGAGGACGACCTTGCCCTGCGCCTGGAAGGTCACGTTCCCGGGGCTCTGGACGGTGAAGCCGTTTCCCGCCTGGAGGTCGGCGCAGGAGGTGAAGGTCTCATCCGTCGTGACGGTCTGGTTCTCGAGGACGAGGGTCGAGCCACCGCCGGAGCACTCCGGGGTCTCGACGATCTCGGTGACGTTGCCCACCCGGTCGGTGGCATACGTCCAGGTGTGGCCGGGGACGCCTCCGGCCAGGCCCGAGAGGGTGATCCCGGAGGGGACGTAGCGGCCGTCGAAGGCCCGGGTCTCGGTGGTGGCGTTGCCGAGGGCGAGGCTCGAGAGCGGTCCCGAGGGCAGGTAGGCGGCGGCCGTGACGACGCCGGTGGGCGTGACGCCCCCCGCGGGGGTCGTCACCGAGAGGCTCGTCTCCCGGTCGGCGAAGTCGAAGCCGTAGGCCGCGCTCACCCCTCCAGGATAGACGATCCCGGTGCGGTTGCCGTTGGCGTCCCAGGTGTAGCCGAGCTCGCCGTCCTTCACCATCCGCCCGAAGTGGTCGTGGCAGAAGTCGAGCGTCTCGCCGTTCCGGGTGATGGAGGCCAGGCGGCCGACGGGCGAGCCCGGAGCGGCGCAGGAGCCGGGCGCCGTGTCGTAGAGGTAGGTCGTGTCCAGGGTGTCGTCGGGGTAGTCGACGTTCGTCACCCGGTCGAGCGCGTCGATCGTGCGGGCGACGACGATCCCCCGGGCGTCGGTCGAGCGGTCCTCCTCGCCGTGCTCGTTGTAGCGATGGGTCGTCGTCCCCGAGACGAGGGAGTCCTCCTGGGTCAGGAGGTCCCGGTCCGAGTCGACGTAGGTGGTCGGGTTCCCCTCGGCGTCGGTGACGCCTGTCAGGTGGTCCTGGACGTCATAGGAGTACGTGGTGACGGCCGTGCCCGGGGTCCCGCCGGGAGGCTGCCAGGCTTGAGAGACGCTCGTCAGGCGGTTCAAGAGGTCGTAGCCATAGGTGGTGGTCGGCGGGTCGGTCGCCCGGTCGTGGTCAGGGTCCCAGACGGAGGTCAGGTTGCCGTCGCAGTCGTATTCGAAGGCGGTCGTCGCCTCCTCGGGCTGGTCCGCGCCCTGGCGGACCTGGTCGACCTGGCAGCGGTTCTGGTAGTCGTAGGCGGTGGCCGAGACGGGCACCCAGGTGGAGCTCCCGGCGTCCCACCGCTGGCGCTCCTCCCGGGTCCGGTTGCCGGCGGCGTCCAGGGTGTAGACGACCCGCTCGCCGTGGGTGGTGGCGTCGGGCCGCCGCTCGACGGAGGTCAACCGGCCGGCGGGGTCGTAGGCGTACTCGACGACGTTGCCGGCGGGCAGGGTGGTCCGGAAGAGATCCCCGAAGCTCGTGTACTCGTAGGCGGTCACCAGGTCGTCGGTGGGCGTCGCGGGCCCGAGCTGGCGGACCTCGGTCACCCGGTCGAGCTCGTCGTAGGCCGTGGTGGTCTCGAGGCCGTTCGGGTCGGTCACCGAGGTCCGGCGGTTGAAGGCGTCGTGGCCGAAGGTGGTCGTGCCGACGAGCGGGTCGGTCCGGGTCATGGGAATCAGGCCGGTCGCGTCGTAGGTGAAGCTCGTCTGGTCGGTGGTCGTGTAGCCGGGCGGGTCGATCGTCAGGGGGAGGCCGGCGGCGTTGAAGCTGCTCGCCGTCGTCAAGGTGAAGGCCGAGCCGGCTTCGGAGCCCGAGATCGTCCGGTCCGTCGGGTTGCCGGAGCCGTCGCGGGTCCAGTCGGTTGTCCGCAGCGAGGCCCCGCCGGCGACCGAGGGCTGGTCCATCGAGGTCGCGAGGGCCGGGAACGCCGGGTCGTAGGCCCACTCGGTGGTCCGGGCCTCGGGCTCGCCCATGGCCTCGGTCCGGGAGGTCACCTGGCCGTGGGTGTCGTAACTCATCGCCGTGGTGATGCCGCGGCCGTCGGTGGTGGCCGTGGGGCGGAGAGGGTTCGCGGGATCGCTGTAGCCGAGCTGGACGTTCGGGGCGAGGCCGCAGACGGGGCAATCTCCCGAGATCTGCGTCACCCGGACGTTCGGGCTCGCCGGGTCGAGCTCGTAGGTGTAGACGATGGGCTTGCCCAGCGGATCGGTCACCGTCGTCTGGGTCGAGCTGTCGTAGGAGAGCTTCCAGTCCTCGGTGCCTGCGGCCGGGGTGTCGCCGCCCTTCCAGGTCTCGGAGACCTTACCGTCCGGGGTGTACGACCAGGCCCGGAGCACCCGGGTCGCGGTGCCGTTCCTCTCGCGGAGCCTGACTTTGGCAAGGTACCCGGTCGTCCCGTCGTACTCGAAGAGGAGCGCCGTCCCGTCGGGGCGGTCGATCTCGGTCAGGTCGTCGCCGGTCCACCTGTAGTCCCACGCGGGCAAGTGGGTGACGCCGTCCGTGCCGTACTCGGTGATCGACGCGAGCTTGCCCTCGGCGGGATCGCCCGCCGGGTAGTAGGTGAAGTCCTCCCGGCGGCCGTCCGGCAGGGCGACCGAGGTGAGCTGGCCCGCCGTGTAGGTCGCGATCTTCTGGTTGAGATTGCGGTCGGTGGTCGAGCGCCAGAGCCCCGCGGCATCGAACTCCTCGACCGTCCCGTCGAGGTCGGTCAAGGTCCAGCCCGAGCCGGTCCAGGTGAGGGTGCGGTACTCGTCGGACGGCGAGACGGTCGCGTAGACGCCCGTGCCCGCGTCCGGAGCGCTCCACTCGCGGAAGGTCCCGTACTTCGTGATCATCCAGACGTGATCCTCCGGGTTCGGGCTCCCGACGGCGACGATCCGCTCGGCGTAGTCGTGGCTCCAGTAGCGGCCCAACGCGACGTTCCTAGAGGGCGTGCCGGGGTAGCCAGGGTGGCCTGCGCCCTTTGACGAATATCGCAACGTCGCGTTCGGGCCGGTCGCCCCGTCCCCCGGCCCGCCGTACCCGGGAAGGCCGAAGCCCGGGCCGACCCCGGCCGGCGTGCACACCTGGCAGCTCGACGCGTCGCCCGCGCCGCAGTTCTGCTTCGGCGGGTCCGGGCAGCCGATCTGTGCGGCCACGTCCGGCCCGTCGAGGTCGAGACCGTTGATGTCGAGCCGCTGCTTGCAGCCCGAGGTGGTGACGCACGCCCAGGCGGTGAGCGACAGCGGCTGGTCGGTGTGCTGGACGTCGGCGCAGGACAAGCTGCGGGTGGCGGTGAACACCGCGCGCTCGGTGTTGATGGTCGCCGTGCCGGTGCCCTCCTTGCCACAGGTGGAGACCTGGCCGCACTGGACCGAGTCCTCGCACGACGGGGCCGCCGACAGGACGTACCAGCGCACCTCCTCGACGTGGAGGGGGCCGTCGTGGATGTTGTCCTGGTTGCCCGGGAACTTCAGCGGCACGCGAACCTGGACCCGGCACGGTCCGGCCGTCGGGTCGCACCCGGCGTCGAGCAGCTGGTAGGTCGGCCCTCCATCCTCCTCGGGCTGGTCGCAGTGGAACGCGGTGACGAAGCAGACACCAGCAGGGAGCTGAGCGCTCGTCTCCTCCTCGAAGTGGAACGTGGTCCCCTCTGCCACCTCGGGGCCACACGCCTTTCCAGGAATCGCCTGCCCGGAGGCGGCCGGCACCAGGAGCGTCGAGGCCAGGAGCGTCGAGGCCAGGAGCGTCGAGGCCAGAATCGCCGCGACCGGGCGAACCGGGACCGGCGCGAGTGTGAAGAGCCAACAGCGACGGAGCTTCGCCGCATCTCGATTCGCCACGTTTCGGCCTCCTCTCGAAGCTGCCGCCGGCGCCGGGAAGCGGAGAGCTGCCCGGCCGGCGCATCATCCCAAGGTACCGAAGATGCCACTGAGCAGTATACGCGAAGTGTACGTAGGGCCGCGACGAGACCTCGTGTCGCGATCCGTAGTGCGGACATCCGGACCATGCGCTCAGGCCTTCTCCACCCGATAGCCGGCCAGGTGGGCGCGCCAGAGGACTTCGCGCTGGGGCTCGGTCGGATGATGCGGCGCCAGGAGGGCTCGGACGTCGGCCGGAGCGAGGCGCGCGCCGGCCGGGCTCTCGAGGGCGGTGGCGCCCTCGCCCTCTGCCGGCCCGGCCTCGTCGATCAGCCGGCCGGAGCGGACCGTGCCGTCGGGGGCGACGTAGAGGACGTTCACCGGGGCGCCTCCCGGGCTCAGCTCACTGCCGCTCGCTCCAGTCGCGGAGGGCGGCCGCGAAGTGGCGCGCGGTCTCCTCCTCGTCCCAGGCGTAGATCGTGATGCCGTCGCCCAGGGCGGAGCCCACGGCGGGGCACTCGACGCTGTTGCCGATCTCGTGGCCCACGAGCCAGCTCCTCGCGGCCTCGGCTGCCTGGAGGTAGCGGTAGAGCTCCCCGGTCCCCCAAGGGGAAGGTCGTCTCGGGGGGCGGGACCTTGTCGAGCACCTCGGCGACGACCTCGAGGAGGGCGAGGGCGGTGCCCACGACGATGCGGGCGTCCTCGGCGGTCTTCACCCGTCGCTTGAGTACACCATCGCAGCCGCTCATCTCACCTCCCCCGCGCCGGCAGACGCGGCTTCCATGGCCCGGACGAGATCCAAGACCTCACGCGCCCAGGACTCGGCTTTCTTCGCCAGGGCCGCCTCCTCCGGGGGCCGGCCGCCCTCCGCTCGCGCCCCGCCCAGCCTGGCGAGCGCCTGGGCCGAGAACCGCAGGTCCTCGGCGAGTGCCCGCACCCGGGCGCCCACCCGAGGCTCGAGCGCCTCCCGGGGTCCCCCCTCGGCCAGCGTGTCGAACATGTAGCGGCCGAACTGGCGAAAGGTCGCGGCCCCGGCCGCCGGGACGTGGAGGAGGAAGATCTCCCGGAAGGCGATCCGGTCCCTCGGGTCGAGTGGCGGATGGGGCTTGCGGGTGGCGCTCATGGGCGGGCGCCCCGCGCGGGATCGTCCCGACGAGCCGTATGGAGCGCCGGGCCGGCGGGATCGAGCGGGCGTCCGGCGACAGATCGTTCGTGCATGCGACAAGGGTAGGGAACCGGCCGCGAGATGCAAACCCCCCAGTTGGGCCGAGCTGGAGGGGCAAATTCGGGGGCGCTGGGACGAAAAGTTTGCCCCTCAATTTGGACCCGAGTTCGGCGACTCTTTCCAGGTCAAACGCTCAAGATGGTGCACTATCTTGACGGGGGCGGACGGCGCCGGCCTGCCGCCGGCCGTCTGGAGCTGCTCCCGGGAGGAGATCCCATGCACACGATCGGAGTGCGGAACGTCGCCGTCATCCTGGTCGTCCTCGCCCTGGTGTCCGCCGCCTGGCCCGCCGCGGCGGCGCCCCGACGAACCACCGATCAGCCACGCGTCGCCACGCCGGTGATCGAAGCCGTGAGCGTCTGGCTGGCGGGGCTCTGGCAGGGGTTCGGCGAGCCCTCGCCGCCAAGTTCAGCTTGGGAAGCCTTGGGACCTGTAGGCGATCCGAACGGCGCGCCGCAACCCGCCGGCGACGGGTGGGCGGCACCATCGCCGGCGAGCCCGGACGACGCCCCCACCGGCTAGCGGTTGGAGCGCCGGCGCCGGCGACACTCCCCCACCGGCGCCGGCGGTTCTCCTTCTCCGAGTCTCATATTCTTGCAGCGGAGCACCGGGCGAGATAGAGTCGCAAGCGCTGAACACCTGTACTTTCTAGGAGGAGCACATGCATGTTCCGCTGGAGCTGCTGGACGCCGTGGCCCGGGGCGAGGCGCCCCAGGAGCTTCTCGACGAGATCGAGAGGGAGCACACCATCGCCCTGTGCCAGGTGTGCGAGGCGAGGTTCTCGACCCACGAGGCGCGGTTGCGCCAGCCGGGCTTGCTGAGCCGCGAGGAGCCGCCAGACCGCCTGGAGCGGCTGCGCGAGCGCCTGGACCTCTCCGAGGTGAAACTCAAGGCCCACGAGGACACGGCCCGCCAGTGGGTCAAGGACGTGGTGAAGCTGCCACCAGAGGAGCGCCGCAGCAAGGTCTCCAGGGCCTACGTGCGCTTCAAGGGCCCCTTCTTCTGCCTGATGCTCCTGGAGGCCGCCCGGCGGAGGATTCCGGGCCACCCGGCCGAGGCCGAGTCCCTGGCCGACGCCGCCCTGGCGGCGAACGAGAAGACCGCGGTCTACAAGCCGGACCCCGAGATCCAGGCCCCGAGCCTGGCCGTCCGGGGCAACGCCCGGCGAGCCCTGGGCCGCCTTCTCGACGGCGAGGCGGATCTCGAAGAGGCTCAGCGGCTCCTCGACTCGTCGGGCGTGACGGACCTGGAGACTCCGGCCGAGGTCTACAGCTTCCTTGGCTCGCTCCGCAAGGACCAGGGCCGCTTCGAGGAGGCGACTCAGCATCTGCGCCGAGCGGCGGCGCTGTATAGCCTTCTCCACGATCGGGAGAGTGAGGCCAGGGTCCTCCTGACGCTCGGGGCGATCTACTATGCACGTCACGAGTCCAGCGCCGCCGTGGCCGTGACGGAGGAAGCCCTCGGCCTCCTCGATGCTGGCTCAGAGTCCTGGCTCCTCGGTTACGCTCACTACGACCTGGCGTTCCACCTCCACGTGGACGGCCAGACCGACCGGGCCGAGGCCGAGCTCGCGGCTCACGAAGACCTGATCCAGGGCGCCAGCGATCAACTGGCCAACCTGCTCGTCTGGCTGAGGGCCCGGATCGCCTGGAGCCGAGCTGACCTCGACGCCGCCCAGCGGCTGTTCAGCGAGGCCCGGGGGCGGGCCTTGGAGCGCGGGATCGCCTGGGACGCGGGGCTCGTGGGCCTGGAGCTCGCCCTCGTTCACCTGGCCCGGGGCCGAACGGCCGAGGCGAGACGGCTGGCGATGGAGGCCGTGCAGGTCTTCGCCGAGCAGCAGGTCGAGCGCGAGACTCGCGCGTCGCTCGAGCTCCTGGAGGCGGCGGCCCGGCGCGACGCCCTCACGCGGGATCTCCTCGAAGCCGCGATCGCCCGGCTCGACCAGGATCGCCGGGCCGGAGCCCGCTGACCTTCGACCCGGCCGGCGTCCTGCCCCACGGACGGGCCGGGACGCCCTCAGCGCCCGCGCGCCTCGCCCGGGCCCGCCGGCTCCAACACCTCGATCCGGTCCTCGCGGGACGGGACCATGCACAGGAACTCGAAGGGGGCCTCGACCACCTCGTAGAAGTGCGGGGTGCCGGCGGGGATGAAGAGCACGTCGCCCGCCTGGACGTCGTGCACCGTCTCCCCCACGCCGACGCGCGCCCGGCCGGCGAGGACGTACTGCTCGTGCTCGACCCGGTTGGTGTGGCGCGGCATCCCGCCGCCCTCGCCCATGAGGAAGCGGCGCATGCGGAAGGCGGGCGCGCCGTCGCGCTCGTCGATCAGGACCTGGACCTCGGTGGCCGTCCCCGCCGCGACGCGGGACCGCTCCACCTCCTCGGCGCGCTTCACGGCGCCGGTCGAGTCTCTTCGGGTGGCGACCTGGCTCATGGTGTCCCCCTCCTCTCGATCGTAGCAGCTCTCAGAGCTTGTGAATGAATCTCCGGCCGTCGCGAGGGCGTTCCCGGGCGCCCCTCGCAAGGCGCGCCGACGCAGGCGTAGCGGGGCCTACGTCGAGGAGGCGTAACGCCGCGAGGGGCGATTCGGGGGCGCCCGCAGTAGGTCGGAGATTCCTTCACGAGCTCTCACCTCCCGAGCACTCCGGTCAGGCCGCCCGAGACCAGGGCCGTGACGTCGGCGAGCGCCCGGGGCAGGGCGAGACCGCCGGGAGACGCGAGGTAGCGCGGCCGCCAGGCGGGCTCGAACTTCTCCTTGTAGTGGCGCAGGCCCTGGAAGTGGTAGAGGAGCTCCCCGTGGCTGAAGAGGAAGGCGCCGAGGCGGTTCCAGACCGGCGCCAGGGGATGGGCCTGGAGGCCGGAGAGCGGCGCCATCCCCAGGTTGAACCAGTGGTAGCCCTCCGCGCGACTCCAGAGCAGGAGCTCGGTGAACAGGAAGTCCATCACCCCGGCGGGCGCCTCGGGCAGGTGGCGCATCAGGTCGACGGAGATCTCCTCGCGGCCGGCTCCCGGCCACAGGTTGGCGAAGGCGTAGACCCGGCCCTCCCGCCGCACGACGGTGATCGGCAGCCGTTCCAGGTACGTGGGGTCGAAGCGTCCCAGGGAGAAGCGTTTCTCGCGCACCCCCTTCTCCGCCAGCCAGCGGTTGGAGACCTGGGCGAGCTCCGGCAGGAGCGCCGGCACCTCCTGGGCGGAGAGCACCTCGAAGGCGAACCCGTCCGCCGCCAGCTTGCGGCGGACGTAGCGCAGCTTCTTGCGCTCTCCGCCCTCGAGGTCGAACGTCGCCAGGGGAACGAGGGCCTCCTCGCCGAGCTTGAGCAGGGTGAGGCCGGCCTCGACGTAGACCGGCAGGTTCTCCGGCCCCACCTGGTAGAAGATCGGCCGGCCGGCGTGCTGGTCGGCGAGCTCGCGGAAGCGCCAGACGAGGTCCGGCCACTCTTCGTGGGGGCCTACCGGGTCGCCCATGGCGACCCAGCTCGAACCCTGGACCGCGTACATGATGAAGGCGTGCTCCGAGGGGGCGAGGAGGAACGACTTGTCGTCCAGGTAGGCCAGCCTGGCCTCGGTCCGGGGCGAGGCCTCGACGATGGCGTCCACGCGCCGCCGGAGCTCCGGGGTCGGTGGCTCGGGCTCGGGGCGGGCCGGGCGCATCAGGCGGGTGAGCGCCAGCACGAGGGTCAGGACCCCCGCGCCCACCGAGGCGCGAAGGAAGCGGGGCGCGTCGCCGTGGATGCTGAAGCGCCACCAGAGCTGGTCGGAGTACTCGACGTGCTTGAAGGCGAAGGCGCCGAGCCAGACCGAGGCGAGGACCACCACCCCCATCGCCACGAACCACCGGACGGTGGGCAGGTCGTGAACCAGGGAGGCCTTGCGGTAGAAGTGGTCGCGCGCCGAGACGAGCAGCGCGAGCATCACCGCCAGGGCGATCGCCTCCTCGTAATCGAGGCCCTTCAGGAGCGATACCACGATGCCGGTCGCGAGGAGCAGGACCGACAGATCGTAGGCGGCGTCGAGCCGCCGTTGCAGGCCCCAGGCGAGGAACAGCAGGCCGACCCCGACGAGGCTGCCGACGAAGTGCGACAGCTCGACCACCGGCAGCGGGAGCACGTCGTTGAGCCACGCCATCCGGCTGTGCAGGCTGGGGGTTGCCCCGGACGCCAGCAGCACCACGCCGCCGAGAAAGGTCGTGAAGGCCAGGGCGTCGGGCACCAGGGGCGAGACCCACTTGCCGGTCAGCCGGGCGGCGCGGGTCAGGAGGTGCCGGCGCTCCGCGATCTCGGAGACCGCCAGCGTGACCGTGCCGCAGACCAGGGGGAGCAGGTAGTAGAAGGCGCGGTAGACCAGCAGCGAGCCGGCGACCGCGGAGGCCGCCACCCAGTCGCCCATGAGGAGCACGACGACGGTCTCGAACACGCCGAGGCCACCCGGCACCTGGGAGAGGACGCCGGCGACCTGGGCGAACAGGAAGATGCCGAGGAACACGAGCCAGGGCGGGCGCCCCGAGGCCGGCAGCAGGACGTAGAGCACCGAGCCGGCCACCGCCCATTCGAGCGAAGCGAGCACCGCCTGGCCGGCGGCGAAGCGGACCCCGGGCAGGGCCGCCTCCCAGGAGCCCAGGCGCAGGGGGCGCCGCCAGGAGGCCGCCGCCGCGAGGTAGGCGAGCTCGATCGCGAGGAGCAGGGCGCCCAGGGGCCGGGCCGAGGCGAGGTGGAGGTGGAGGCGGAGCGCCGACGGGATGGGCAGGGGCTCGACCAGGAAGAGAATCCCGCCCAGGGTCAGGACGCCGGACCAGAAGGTGACGAAGGAGAACCCGACGACGCGGGCGATGTCGAAGGTCGAGAGCCCCGAGGCCGAATAGAACCGGTAGCGGATCGGCGCGCCGGTGACCAGGGGGTTGCCGAAGGAGTTGCTGAAGGCGTAGCCGGTGAACGCCGCCACCGCCACCCGCCCCACCGGCAGCCGATGGCCGGCGTAGCCCAGGCCGAGGAGGTCGTAGCCCACCAGCAGGGTGTAGCCGGCGACAGTCAGGACGAGGGCGGCGGCGAGCTGCACGGGGGCCAGCTCGCGGATCGCCTGGGCGATGTCGGCGTAGTGGTAGGCCCCCAGCTCCCTGCGCAGGATCCAGAGCGCGCCCGCGAACAGCGCGACGCCCAGGACCGGGCCGAGGGTACGGGAGAGACGCATGATGACCGGGGGGCAAGACTACACCGGGAAGCCCCTCTGCCCGGTCGTGAACGACCCGCCGCCTCCCCGCCCTGATCGGCAGCGAGGGATCGAGGGTGCGGGGGACGATCCGGGAGGTCTCTGCGACGAGCAAGGCCCGGGGCCGGTGAGGTCGCGCCGAGCGGGTTCCCCCGGGGCCGGTGGCCGCCGTGTCCGGAGTCGCTTCCCGCCACTCAGCTCGTCGGTTCGAGGCGGAGCTTCGCGAGACGGGCGAGGACGCGGGCGACGGTCCGGTCGCAGCGCTCGCCGGCGAAGGCGAGGAGCTGGCGGGCGCCGGCGCCCAGGAGCCTCTCGACCTCACCTCGGAGGAGCCTCTTGGCCCGGAACAGGCGGACCTTGGCCGCCGTGCGGCTGACGCCCAGGACCTGGGCGGTCTCCTCGGTCGACAGCTCCTCGACCTCGCGCAGCACGAACACCTGGCGGTACGGCGAGGGCAAGGCCGCCACCGCGCGCTCGAGCAGGTTCCGCAGGTCGCGGGTGAGCATCCGGTCCTCGCCGCTCGCCGGCGCCTTCGCCGACTCCGCCATCAACGCCTCCTTCTCGGGCGGCGCCAGGGCTTCGAGAGGCACTTGGCGCCGCCGCCGCTTGCGCCGCGCGCTCGCCTCGTAGACCGCGATCTTGGTCAGCCAGGTGGCGAAGGGCGCGCGGCCGTCGAACTGGTTCAGGTGCTGGTAGGCACGCACGTAGGCGTCCTGGACCACGTCCTCGGCCTCCCCTTCGTCGAGCAGGATCGACCAGACCACCCGGAACAGCCGCCGGTTGTAGCGCCGCATGACGACCTCGAACAGGGCGGTCTCGCCGGCCAGGACGCGGGCGACCACCTCCGGATCGGCGACGCCCGCCGACTGCGGCGAAAGCCCCTTCCCACCCGCAACCTCCTCCCGTCCTTCGGCCAGGCTCGCGATCATCTCGTCCCCTCCTTCGCTCTTCGTGTAACCGGCGCCGGTTTCGACACTCTGTAGTTTAACAGGAAGATTCTTGGAAAACTACCGGTTCCCCGAGCCCCACCCAGGAGGAGATGCCCATGACCCATCGTACGAAGAGACACCGCGCCCGCACCGGCGCGATCGCCGCCGGCCTGGCTCTGGCCGCCGTCAGTCTGGTGGCCGCCGACCTTCCCGGCGTCCGGCCGGGCCCGGAGCCCGGCTCCGCCGCCGCGGCCCGACCCGGCGCCGACGACCCGGTGGTCGCCCACGCCGCGGACCTGATCGGCCAGGGCCGCCAGGTGTTCCGCTACGACCGGATGGGCAGCCACACCTTTTTCAGTCGCACCCTGAAGATCCACCGCGCCCTCGACCACGTCACCCCGAACCAGGCCCTCGCCCTCGGCCTCAAGGTCGACGCGGACGCCCTGCCGCCGGCGGTGATCGCGGCCCTGCAGGCGGGCCAGGTGAACCTGGACGACCCGGCCGTGACCCGCCTCCTCATTCAGCTCAACGCGGTGGTCGGCGTGGTGGGCCAGATCACGCCCAACGGCCAGGGCCTGTGGGAGGTGGGCATCACCTGCGCGCTGTGCCACTCGACGGTCGACGATTCGATCGCACCGGGCGTCGGCAAGCGTCTCGACGGCTGGGCGAACCGCGACCTCGACGTGGGCAAGATCATCGCGATCGCGCCCAACCTCCAGCCGCTGGCCGACCTGCTGGGCGTCGACGTGGCGACGGTCAGGGCGGTCCTCACGAGCTGGGGGCCGGGCAGGTTCGACGCCGAGCTCAACCTCGACGGCGTCGCCTTCCGCCCCGACGGCAAGTCCGCGTCGGTCCTCATCCCGCCGGCCTTCGGTCTCGCCGGGGTGAACCTCCACACCTACGAGGGCTGGGGCTCGGTGACCTACTGGAACGCCTTCGTCGGCAACCTCGAGATGAACGGCAAGGGCACCTTCTGGGACCCGCGCCTGGCCGATCCGGCGAAGTTCCCGGTGGCCGCGGCCGCCGGCTTCGACGACGTCCGCGACGAGCCGGACGTGGTGACCGGCGTCCTGGCCCCCTTGCACTTCTACCAGCTCGCCCTCGCCGCCCCGACGCCGCCGGCCGGGAGCTTCGATCCGGCGGCCGCCGCCCGCGGCGAGACGCTGTTCGCCGGCAAGGCCCAGTGCGCGCGCTGCCACGTCCCGCCGCTCTTCACCGAGCCGGGCTGGAACCTCCACACCCCCGAGGAGATCGGGATCGACTCGTTCCAGGCCGACCGCGGACCCACCGGGCGCTACCGGACGACACCGCTCAAGGGCCTGTGGACCCACACCAAGGGCGGCTTCTACCACGACGGCCGCTTCCCGACCCTGCGGGCGGTCATCGACCACTACGACGACCACTTCGGGCTCGGGCTGACCGAGGCCGAGAAGGCCGACCTCGCGGCCTACCTGATGTCGCTCTGATCAGGCGCTATCGAGCTCGATCTTCAGGGAGAAGAACTGCAGCAGGTCCTTGAGGGTCAGGACGCCCAAGAGCCGGTCGCCCTCGACCACCATGAGCCGGGACGCCTGGTTCCGGTTCATGGTGGCGAGGGCCTCCATGGCATCGGCGCCGGGAGGCACGGTGTTGTCCTGCGAGCAGCCGCTCGCCAGGGCGCCGACGCTGGTCCGGTCCCACTCCTCGCGCGGCAGCTCCTTGATCTGGCGCGTCGTCACGCACCCGACGAGGCGCTCGCCGTCGACCACCGGGAACATCTTGAAGTGGTACTTGTAGACGTACTCCTCGACGAGCTGCTCGACCGAGATGGCGCGCGGTACGGTCACCGGGTCGCCCTGCATGAACCGGGAGACCGGCTCGCCCTCGAGGACCCGGCGCAGCAGGAGCTGCTGGTAGGACATCTGGGCCGCGTTGCGCAGGAAGAGCCCGATCAGGAACATCCAGACGCCACCGATCAGGTCGCCCCAGACCAGGACCCGGAGGACGCCGAAGCCGATCAGCGCGAAGCCGAAGCCCGAGCCGATCATAAAGGTGATCCGCGTCGCCCGCTTGAGGTCGCCCTTCGTCTGCCAGAGGATCGAGCGCAGCACCCGGCCGCCGTCGAGCGGGAAGGCCGGAATGAGGTTGAAGACACCGAGGATGACATTGATCAGGGCGAGGTAGCCGACCACCCCCGCCACCGCGGTCGGCAGGCCGGCCAGGCCGACGACGGCGCAGATCCCGGCCACCACGAAGCTCATGATCGGCCCGGCGATGGCCATCCAGAACTCGGCCTTGGGGCTCGGCGGCTCGTCGCTCATCTCGGCGACGCCGCCGAAGATGAAGAGCGTGATGCCGCGCATCTCCATGTCGAAGCGGCGGGCGACCATGGCGTGGGAGACCTCGTGGGCCACCACCGAGACGAACAGCCCGACGGCGCCGGCGACCCCCATGACCCAGTAGGTCGCGGTCCCGAGGCCCGGCACGAGGTGGGGGAACGCCTGCCTCGCGAGCGACCAGGTGATGAGCGCGGCGATGACGAACCAGCTCAGGTCGAGCCGGATCTTGAAGCCGAAGACGCTGAAGAGATCGAAGCTCTTGCCGAACACGGGATTCCCCCTTCCCTCGCGTCGCATCTCCCGGGTCGCGCGGCGCCGCCGGCGGGCGCCGCGCCCCGCTCTCCACGGCCAGCATAGCAGCCGCCGGGGCGGCGAGCCCCACCCAGCCGGGCTGGCATATCCTCCGCTCCGTGCGCGTCTTCCTGCTCCACGGCCTCGGCCGGACGGTCGTCTCGATGGCGCTCCTCGCCCACCGCCTCGAGAGGGCGGGGCACCGGACGACGCTCTTCGGCTACCAGGTCGTCACCGCCGACCTCGAGGCGATCGGCCACCGCTTCGTCGAGCGGGTGCTCCGGGTGCTGGCCGAAGACGCCGCCGACGGGGCGCTCCTGGAGTACGCCGTCGTCGCCCACTCCCTGGGCGGCGTCGTCACCCGTCTGGCGGCGACCGGGCTGCCGCCCGGCTTCTGCCGGTTCGTGATGCTCGGCGTCCCGAGCCGCTCCCCGGCGGTCGCCCGGGCGCTGAGGAAGAACCCGGTCTACCGCCTGGTGGCGGGCGACGCCGGGCAGAAGCTGGCCGACCCGGCGTTTTTCGAGCGCCTGCCGCTCCCGGCCGTGCCGTCGCTCGTGGTCGCGGGCACCCGCGGCCCCCGCGCCTCCTGGCTGCCGCCCGGACCGGAGCCCAACGACGGCATCGTGCGGGTCTCCGAGACCTCCATCGACGGCGTTCCCCGAGTCCTGGTCCACGGCGTCCACACCTTCTTGATGAGCCGCCGCGACGTGTTCGAGGCGATCTGCGCCTTCCTGGAGGGGGGAGACGCCGGAGCGGCGCTCACCGCCGGTGCCGGCGGGGGCGGCGCCGCCTCTCCTTCCAGAAGTCGTGGTAGAGGATGCTGAAGACCAGCACGAAGCCGCAGGCGGCCGCGGCCAGGAACAGGAGCATGGCGATGCCGGGGTAGCCGAGGATCGTGAGCTCGGTGTCGATCCGCATCATCAGTGCCGCGCCCACGATCAGCGCCGCCAGGATCAGGCCGAGGGCGATCCGGTTGGCGATCTTCTGCAGGTTCGACATGAGCAGGCGCTCGTCGACCACGTCGATGTCGATCGCCAGCTCGCCGCGCAGGAGCGACTCGAAGAGCCGGTTCAGCCGCCCCGGCAGCTCCTGGACGAGCTCGGTGACCTCGAGCAGCGACGAGAGGACCCGGTTCGGCGAGACTCCGTGGACCATCCGGTGGCGCAGGATGGTGCGCGCCTGGCGCCGCACGATCTGGTTGGGCTCGAACTCCGGATCGAGATGGAGGCCGATCTCGTTGACCTGCAACATGGTCTTGCCGAGCAGGGCGAGCTTCCGGCGCCGGCCGCAGGCCCGTCTCGCCGGCCCGGCGGGCGAGCTCGAGCACCGCCCGGCCGATGTTGACCTCGGTGATCGACCGGTCCTGGAGGTCGCCCACCAGATCGGTCACTTGGCGGATGTAGCGGTCCTCGTCGAAGTCGTCGAGCCGGGTGCCCACCTGCTGGCTGAGCTGGGCCGCCTCGTAGCCCCGCCCGCCGGTGATCGCCACGACCAGCCGGAGCAGGCGCTCGCGCATGTGGGGATCGATCCTCGCCACCATCCCGAGGTCGATCAGGGCCAGGCGATGGTCGTGGGTGACCAGGATGTTGCCCGGATGGGGATCGGCGTGGAAGAAGCCGTCCACCAGGACGCCCTGGATGTAGGCCTCGGCGAGCTCCTCGGCCAAGCCCGCGCCGTCCAGGTCGAGGCGGGCCATGGACGACAGCTCGGTGATCTTGGTTCCCGGGATGAAGCTCATGGTCAGGACCCGCGACGACGTGTAGTCGCCGATCGGCCGCGGCACGACCAGGCGCGAGTAGCCGTCGAGCTTGTCGGCGAGAGTCTCGAGGTTCCGCGCCTCGCGGCGGTAGTCGAGCTCCCGCAGCAGCACGCGCCGGAACTCCTCGAGCAGGTCGCCCAGGGCCAGGCGGCGCCCCGCCTCGGTGTGGCGGTCGATGATCTCGGCGAGGGCGTCGAAGGCCTCGAGGTCGTCGAGGATCACCTGCCGGATCCCCGGGCGCTGCACCTTGACCGCCACCGCCCGACCGTCGTGCAGCATCGCCCGGTGCACCTGTCCCAGCGAGGCCGCGGCGAGCGGCTTGCGGTCGAACGACTCGAAGGCCTTCGATACCCGGACCCCGAGCTCTTCGGCGACCAGCGGCTCCACCTCGTCCCAGGGAAACGGCTCGACGTGGTCCTGGAGGCGGGCCAGGGCCTCGAGGTAGGGCACCGGCAGGAGGTCGGAGCGGGTGGAGAGGAGCTGGCCGAGCTTGACGAAGGTAGGCCCGAGGGCTTCGAGATCCGCGGCGAGCTTCTCCCGGATCGCCGTCGACCGGCTGGCGCCGGGCGCCCTCCTCGCCCAGCAACGCCCGCTCGAGCCCGCCCGAGGCGAAGAGGTCGGCGTGGCCGTGCTTGAGCAGCAGGCGGGCCACGTCCTTGTACCTTCGGAGCTGGTCGGGGCGCAGGGAGAGCGTCATGTCCCGGGGGAGGATTCAAGAACGGCGCCAGCCGGCCCGCCGGGCCGGGGGTCTATGCGCCTTGACAAATCTCTGTCCATGCGAAATCATTGCCGAGAACCTTCGCGGCAAGCCGCCTCCGCGGCGGACCGCGAGGAGCGTAGATGGAGTCCTGGTCACGCAGTCTGGACTTGAGGTCCCTCGCCGGCCGCTTCGGGACGCCGCTCTACGTCCACCACCTGGAGACCCTGCGCTCCCGCTTTTGCGCCTATCTCGAGCTGGTCGGTGAGCCGGGCAACGTCCTCTACCCGGTCAAGGCCAACCCCTCCCCGATCGTCGTCCGCACCCTGGCCGAGATGGGAGGCGGCGCCGACTGCGCCTCGGCCTCGGAGGTGCGGATCGCCCAGGCGGCCGGCATTCCCCTCGAGCGGATCAGCTACACCACGCCGGCCTTCGACCCGGGCCTCGGGGCGGGGCTCCTCGCCTCCGGCGCGAGCGTGGTCGCCGACTCCCCGCAGGCGCTCGCGGCCCTGGCGGGGCGCCCGGAGCTCCGGCGCCACCTCGACCCCTCGGGGGCGAAGGCGGACCGGCCGAGCGGCCGGCTGCTCGCCCGGGTCAACCCGGGCTCGCTGCCCGGCTATCGCGTGGCCTCCGACGTCCAGCGCTACACCGCCCACGGCGCCGGGACCAGTCAGTTCGGCATCCCGTCCGAGGAGCTCGTCGAGCACCTCCTGGGCTACCCCCTCCCGGTCACCGGGCTCCATCTCCACGTCGGCACCCAGATGGACAACCTCGAGGCCTTCGGCGCGGGCCTGGGCCTGCTCCACCACCTCGCCGACCTCGTCGCCGAGCGCACCCGCCACCGCATCGAGGTCTTGAACCTGGGCGGCGGCCTGGGGATCCCGTTCTTCGACGACCAGGCCTTCCCCACCATCGAGGAGCTCGCCGCCGCGCTCCGCCCGCACCTGCGCCCCGGCCTGGTCTACCAGGTCGAGCCGGGCAACTCGCTGGTCGGCGAGAGCGCCGCCCTGCTCACCCGCGTGGTCGCCACCAAGACGACCCGCGGCAAGCGCTGGGCGATCGTCGACGTGGGCACCGACCAGCTCGTCAAGTTCACCGTCGCGCGCTGGGAGCACCAGATCGTGGGCCCGGACCACCGCCCGCTGCCCCGGGAGGGGCCGGACGGCCTGGCCGGCCCGCTCTGTTTCGCCGGCGACGTGCTCTTCCCCGCGACCGACGTGGGCGGGCTCGCGACCGGCGACCCGCTCCTGGTCCAGCACGCCGGCGCCTACTGCGAGGCGCTCTCGAGCCGCTTCAACGGCCGCCGCGCACCGGCCCAGGTGGTCCTCGGCGACGACGGCGAGCCGCGCCTCGCCCGCACCCGCGAGGACCCGTTCTTCGACCCGGCCCACCAGACCTACCAGCCGGCCCTCTGGCGGCCCGAGCGCTTCGTCCCGGGGACCGGCGAGGCCCTGACCTCGGACCGGGTCCATGCCCTCGAGAGCGCGTACATGCACCGCCTGGCGAACCTCGACCTCTACGACGTCACCGAGGTCCGCCGCACCGGCCCGGGCGCCTACGTGGTGGAGATGGAGCCGCGCGCCGAGGTCGGCTTCGTGGCCATGCCCTTCGCCGTGCGCCTGGCCGGCGACGCCACGATCATCGCCGTCGGGCGCGAGCTCGGGTGGACCGAGAAGGCCGGGCCGGTCTGGGCCACCCGTCTCTCGCTGACCTGCACCGGGACCCTGCCGGTCGATGGCCCGATCCGCTGCACCGTCGAGCTCGGCGCCCTCGCCCGCGACCCGCGGGGCGGCGGCGCGCGGATCGGCGAGGCCCACTTCCGCCTCGGAGACGGCCAGGTCACGGGCGTCGCGGCGGTGGTCGTGCCGGCTCCTCCGGAAGGTGCGGAGGCGCCGGACCCCGCCCACACCGAGACCGTCTCGAGCTGACGGGACCACCCGTCGCTTGCCGCTCCCTTTCCGCGGTAGCATGGCGCCGTGACTGAACCCCCCGGCGGGTCGGGGGTGGGCCTGGTCGAGCGCGCCGCGCGGATCGCGGGGCTGCACGAGCTGGAACCCCCCACTCTGGAGGCC
This sequence comes from uncultured Acidobacteriota bacterium, assembly GCA_963741925.1. Classification (GTDB taxonomy): domain Bacteria; phylum Acidobacteriota; class Thermoanaerobaculia; order Multivoradales; family DATKCC01; genus CAVUBL01. The sequence goes on along the minus strand of CAVUJU010000005.1, from coordinate 2,408,516 downwards.
GTCGAGCGACGACGGTTGCAGCTCTGGGTCCTGACCCTGCTGCTGCTCGTGACCGTCGCCGCCGCCCTGGTGCTGCTGACGTTCTTGCCGGAGAGTCGTCTGCCTGCCTGGCTCGACCCCGCCGTCGTCGAGTACGGCCTGCTCGCCCTGATCGGGCTGTTCTGCGCCTACGCCATCGAGAAGGAGCTCCAGCTCCGGCGGCTGACCAACCTCCTGGTCGAGGAGAAGGTCCTCACCGCCGCATTGACCAACCGCCTGCTCGAGCTCAGCGCTCTGCTCGAGGCGGGCAAGTCGATCAACCTGGGCCTCGATCTCGACGAGGTCCTCGCGACCATCCTGCGCTGCGCCATGGAGCTCCTGGGGGGGCGCGACGGGTCGATCATGCTCGCCTCGGGCGGGCGCGAGCTGCGCACCGTGGCGACGGCGGGCCGGAGCGCCGCCGACGGCGCCCGGGTCGCCTTCGGCGCGGGGGTCGCCGGCCGGGTCGCCGCCACCGGCGAGCCCCTGCTCATCTCGGGGGCTCTCGACCGCGACCCCTCGGCCCAGCAGCCCGGCGTGACCTCGCCGTCGAGCGCCATGTCCGTGCCGCTGGTCCATCGCGACGACCTGCTCGGCGTGCTCAACCTGAACGCCGGCGCCGACCGCACCTATACCGAGCACGACCTGCGCGCCCTCTCCCTGTTCGGCGAGCAGGCGGCCTCGGCGATCGCCAACGCCCAGCTCTACCAGGCGCAACGGCTGGTCGCCTCCCAGAAGCTCTTCCAGGCCCTCCACGACTCGCTCACCCGCCTGCCGAACCGCGCCCTCTTTCTCGAGCGGGTCGCCCGGGCCCTGGCCCGCCACCGGCGCGAAGAGGACCGGGTGGCGCTGCTCTTCCTCGACCTCGACGACTTCAAGCGGATCAACGACAGCCTGGGGCACGCGGCGGGCGACGAGGTGCTGATCGCCTTCGCCGAGCGCATCCGCACCTCGGTGCGTTCCACCGACACGGTGGCGCGCTTCGGCGGCGACGAGTTCGCGGTGCTGGTCGAGGACATCCGCGGCGCGGGCGAGGCGGTCGCCGCCGCCGAGCGGCTGCTCGAGGTGCTGGCGCGGCCCTTCCCGGTGGGCGACCGCGAGGTCAGCCTCACGGGCAGCGTCGGCATCGCCCTCGAGTCCCCCGGCTCGACCTCCCAGGAGGAGCTGCTGCGCAACGCCGACACCGCCCTCCACGCGGCCAAGGAGAAGGGCAAGGGCCTGATCCTCATCTTCGAGCGCGCCATGCACACCCGGGCCTTGAGCCAGCTCGACCTCGAGTCCGAGCTGCGGCGCGCCCTCGCCCAGGGCGAGCTCCAGGTGCACTTCCAGCCGATCTACGACCTGCGAGAGCTCTCGGCCACCGGCTTCGAGGCCCTGGTGCGCTGGCTGCACCCGCAGCGCGGGCTGCTTCCCGCCTCGGCCTTCGTGCCGTTCGCCGAGCACGCCGGGATCCTGGCCGAGATCGACCGCTGGGTGCTCGGCGAGGCCTGCCGGGTGGCCGAGGCCCTGGACCGCCGGGGCGCGGGCGCCCGGCCCCTCCAGGTCAACGTCAATCTCTCCCCCAGCCGTCTCCACCACCCGCGGATCATCGACGAGGTGGCCGCCGCCCTCTCCTCGGCGGGCCTGGCGCCGGAGAAGCTCACCCTGGAGATCACCGAGGGGGCCGTCCTCGGGGACGTGGACAGCGCCGGCCAGATCCTGCGCCGCCTCAAGAAGCTCGGCGTCCAGCTGGCGCTCGACGACTTCGGCACCGGCTACTCGTCGCTCAGTTACGTCCGGAGCTTCCCGGTGGACGCGGTCAAGATCGACCGGGTGTTCGTCGACGGCCTGATCCGCGACGCGGGGACGACCGCGCTGGTGCAGGCCGTCGTCAAGCTCGGGCACGGTCTCTCGCTCGAGGTCGTCGCCGAAGGGATCGAGCGCCAGGCGCAGATCGAGGCCCTCCTCGAGATCGAGTGCAACCTGGGACAGGGGTGGCTTCTCTCCCGTTCGGTCCCCGAGTCGGAGCTCGTCGACCGGCTCGACGGCGACGGCAACCGCTTCGATTCCGGGCCCTGACGAGCCGCCCCCCTCGCCTCGGGACGCGTTCCCCCGAAGCCTTCGACGGCCGGCCGGCAACTCTCCCGTCGCGCCCACGTACAGCGAGTAGGATGCCGCGACACTCAATCTCTTCCGGAGGTCCCGATGCGTGCCCGAATCCCGGTCCTCGCCGTCGTTCTGCTGCTGGCCGTCCCCGCCCTCGCGCCCGTACCCGCCCTCGCCCAGGGCGGTGACGCCGCCGCCGGCGCCCACCCCGAGGCCGGGGCCGGCGCCCTCCGGGTCCCGCCCGCGGCCGCCCGCCCGGTCGGCGAGTTCGATCCCGAGGCCGCGACCCGCGCCTACCTCGACACGCTCTCGCCCGAGAAGAAGGCCCGCTCCGACGCCTACTTCGAGGGCGGCTACTGGCTGCAGCTCTGGGGCTTCCTCTACGGCCTCGGGGTCGCCTGGCTCCTCCTCGGGACCGGCCTCTCGGCCCGCTTGCGCGACAGCACCGAGCGGATCACGCGGCTCCGGCCCGTCCAGACCGCCCTCTACAGCCTCGGCTACATCCTGTTGACGACGGCCCTCACCTTCCCGCTGGCCGTCTACCAGGGCTTCTTCCGGGAGCACCGCTACGGCCTCGCCACCCAGGGCTTCGCGGGCTGGTTGCGGGACCAGGCGGTGGGTCTCGGGGTCGGGCTGATCCTGGGCACGGCGCTCCTCGTGGCGCTCTACGCCGTGATCCGGCGGGCGCCCCGCACCTGGTGGATCTGGGGCAGCGCCGTCGGCCTCGTCTTCCTCACCGTCGTCATCCTGATCTCGCCGGTCTACCTCGATCCGCTGTTCAACACCTACAAGCCGCTCGAGGACCCCCGGGTGCGCGACCCGATCCTCTCCATGGCCCGGGCCAACGGCGTGCCGGCCAAGGAGGTCTACGAGTTCGACGCCTCGCGTCAGAGCAACCGGATCTCCGCCAACGTCAGCGGCTTCGCCGGCACCATGCGGGTGCGCCTCAACGACAACCTCTTGAAGCGCTGCACGCTACCCGAGATCAAGGCGGTCATGGGCCACGAGCTGGGGCACTACGTGCTCCACCACATCTACGAGATGCTGGTCGAGCTCGGCGTGATCCTGGTGGGGGCGCTGGCCTTCCTGCGCTGGGGCTTCGAGCGCGCCCGGCGGCGCTGGGGGGCGCGCTGGGGAATCCGGGGGATCGGCGACGTGGCGGGCCTGCCGCTGGTCGTGGTCCTGGTCTCGATCTACTTCTTCGTGCTGACGCCGGTGATCAACACCGTCATCCGCTCGAACGAGCAGGAGGCGGACATCTTCGGCCTGAACGCGGCCCGCGAGCCCGACGGCTTCGCGACCGTCGCCCTGAAGCTCGCCGACTACCGCAAGCTCGAGCCCGGCCGGCTCGAGGAGTGGCTCTTCTACGACCACCCGAGCGGCCGGGCCCGGATCGAGATGGCCATGCGCTGGAAGGCCGAGCACCTGGGCGACCCGGACATCGCGGGCGAAGACCGGTCCCCGGCCCTCTCGCCTCGGCCCGCGGGCTCGGGCCGGCCGAGCCCGTAGCGGCCGGCGAGGGCGCGACCGAGTCTCGGCGTCGCGCCCTGAGATCGAACCACCATGACCTGGCGGGACCGGTCGCACGACACGATCCCCCATCTCAGGAGATTGGAGAGTCATGAAACAGTTTGCGAGGTTCGTCATCGGCTGTGGTCTCTCTGCGGGTCTTTTCAGCGCGGCGATCGCCCTGGCCGCGGAACCGCCGATGGGCAAGGCCGGCGAGATGGAGAAACCGAAGGCGGAGAAAGTCGAGCCGGCGCCCGCGGCCGCGGTGACGCACCACAAGATCTCTCTCGGCGCACGGACGATCCCGTACACGGCGACAGCCGCGACGATCGATCTCACGAACGACAAGGACGAGACGATCGGGCGGATGTTCTATGTCGCCTACACCCAAGACGGGATCACCGACGCGACGAAGCGGCCCGTGACGTTTTGCTACAACGGCGGCCCGGGCTCCTCGACGATGTGGCTCGAGATGGGATCGTTCGGGCCGGTGCGGGTCGACGCCTCGGACGCCGAGCCGACGCCCCCGCCTCCTTACGAGATCGAGCCGAATCCGGAAAGCCTGCTCGACGTGACCGATCTCGTCTTCATCGACGCGATGGGTACGGGCTACTCCCGGATCGTCGGCAAAGGCAAGCCGAAGGACTTCTACGGTACCGACGCGGACATCGCGGCGTTCGGGCAGTTCATCGAGCGCTGGGTGGGCGAGAACCGGCGCTGGAACTCGCCGAAGTTCCTCCTCGGCGAGTCGTACGGAACGACCCGCAATGCCGGGCTCCTCGCCTGGCTCCAGGACCAGGGGATGGCGTTCAACGGCGCGGTCATGATCTCCTCGTACCTGAACCCCTACCACGACTTCGCCGGGCCGCCCTTCTCGAACGACCTGCCGTACGAGCTCTACCTTCCGACGATGGCCGCGACGGCCTGGTACCACGACCGGATCGATCCGAAGCCCGCCGACCTCGACGCCTTCCTGGACGAGGTGCGCGAGTTCGCTTCCGGCGACTACGCCGCGGCGCTCGCCAAGGGAAGCCACCTCGGCGAGGCGGAGCGCAACGCGGTCGTGGCGAAGCTCCACCGCTACACGGCGATGCCCGAGGACTTCCTGCGCGAGGCGAACCTGCGCATCGCTCCGGGGCGCTTCCAGAAGGAGCTGTTGCGGGGCGAGCGGCGCACCGTGGGGCGGCTCGACGCGCGGTATCTCGGCATCGATCACGACGCGGCCGGCGAGCGCCCGGAGTCGGACGCCTCGGAGGCCGCCTTCGCGGCGGCGTTCGTCGCGTCCTGGAACGCGTACTCGACCGGCGAGCTGGGGTACGAGAGCGACGACCTCTACAAGCCGACGAACTACCCGGAGGTCGGGCGCGACTGGGACGACCATCACGGCGGCGGGCGGTTCGGTCGCGGTGCCCCGTTGCCCGACGTCGCGGAGGATCTGCGCCAGGCGATGTCGGCGAACCCGGGGCTCGAGGTCTTCTTCGCCAACGGCTACTTCGACTTCGCGACGCCCTTCTTCGAGACCGAGTACACGGTCTCGCACATGGGCCTCGACCCCTCGCTCGAGAAGAACCTCACGTGGGGCTACTACCCGTCCGGCCACATGATCTACATCCACCCGGAGGCGCGCAAGCAGCTCAAGGAGGACCTGGCGAAGTTCTACGCGAGGAGTCTGATTCGGCCAGAATCGTGACGAACGAGCCGAGTTTCGCGGGGAGCCGAGAGAGCGGGAGGGGGCGTCCCCTTCCCCCCCCCGTGGGGAGGGAAGGGGATCGAGGGGATGCGGGGGGCATCCGGTCAACCGTCCCCTTCCCCCCCGTGGGGAGGGAAGGGGATCGAGGGGATGCGGGGGGCATCCAGTCAACCGTCCCCTTCCCCCCCGTGGGGAGGGAAGGGGATCGAGGGGATGCGGGGGGCATCCAGTCAACCGTCCCCTTCCCCCCCGTGGGGAGGGAAGGGGATCGAGGGGATGCGGGGGGCATCCAGTCAACCGTCCCCTTCCCCCCCCCGTGGGGAGGGAAGGGGATCGAGGGGATGCGGGGGGCATCCGGTCAACCGTCCCCTTCCCCCCCCCGTGGGGAGGGAAGGGGATCGAGGGGATGCGGGGGGCATCCAGTCAACCGTCCCCTTCCCCCCCCCGTGGGGAGGGAAGGGGATCGAGGGGATGCGGGGGGCATCCAGTCAACCGTCCCCTTCCCCCCCGTGGGGAGGGAAGGGGATCGAGGGGATGCGGGGGGCATCCGGTCAACCGTCCCCTTCCCCCCCGTGGGGAGGGAAGGGGATCGAGGGGATGCGGGGGGCATCCAGTCAACCGTCCCCTTCCCCCCCGTGGGGAGGGAAGGGGATCGAGGGGATGCGGGGGGCATCCAGTCAACCGTCCCCTTCCCCCCCCCGTGGGGAGGGAAGGGGATCGAGGGGATGCGGGGGGCATCCAGTCAACCGTCCCCTTCCCCCCCCGTGGGGAGGGAAGGGGATCGAGGGGATGCGGGGGGCATCCAGTCAACCGTCCCCTTCCCCCCCGTGGGGAGGGAAGGGGATCGAGGGGATGCGGGGGGCATCCAGTCAACCGTCCCCTTCCCCCCCCCCGTGGGGAGGGAAGGGGATCGAGGGGATGCGGGGGGCATCCGGTCAACCGTCCCCTTCCCCCCCGTGGGGAGGGAAGGGGATCGAGGGGATGCGGGGGGCATCCGGTCAAGACGTGCGCGAGGAGCCCGAAGGTCATCCGGGCGTTGACCTCTGAAAGGGGGCGGAAGACGAGCCGGCCGTCCGGCGTCCGGAAGCGGTACGCGTCGACGCCGAAGGGCCCCACGTAGCCGGCGGCCCTCAGGCGCTCCCCCACCGACTCGACGGCCGCCTCCAGGCGCCGGCGCTCGTCGGCGGCGAGCTCCGGAGCGAGCTGGATCGCCGCGAAGACCCCGCGACCGTCGACCTCCTGGCCGTGGACGCCGACCCGCCGGAGGCCCTCCGGCGTCACCAGGGCGGCGGCGCCGAAGTCGGCCAGCCGGTCCACCCACGGCTCGAAGAGGAGCGATCCGTGGCGCTCCAGGAGTCGCTCGACGTGGCGCCGGCTCGCCGGCTCGCGAAGGTCGCCCGGCCCCGTGCCCAGGTGCCGCCCGCGGCCGGCCGCCGACCACGGCGATTTCAGCACCCAGCGCCCGCCGCCCGCCGCCGCACCGCCCGCCGCCAGGTGCCGCTCGAGCTCGCCGACGGAAGCGACCATCCGCGCGCCGGGCAGCGCCCACCCCTCCTCGCGGGGCCGCGCCTCCTGGAGCGCCTCGACCGCCGCCAGGGCGAAGGCGCGATGGTGGCAGGCGGCGGCGACCTCCGGCGGCGCCGGAGCCAGCGACCAGAGGGCCTGGTGGAGCGACCCGTGGCTTGCGAAGGCTCCCCCGGAAGGCCGTGAGCCCCGCCGGAGCGCCGCCACGGCCGGGCTCTCCCCCCAGGCCAGCACCTCCGTCGCGGGCGCGATTCCGGCCGCGGCCCCACGCTCCAGCCGCACCCGCGGCAGGACGAGCCGACGGCCCCCCGGCGGCTCGACGTCGACGGCCTCTGCGGCGTCCGGTACCCAGAGGCGGTCGCCGTCGCGGGCGAGCAGACGGAGCCAGCCGGCGGCAGAACCCACCACCGATCGCGCCCGCCTCGACAGGGCTCGTTCGCCCGGCCGGGTACCCCCTGCGAGCTCCTCCTCCCAGCCCAGGTTGGCGACGATCAGGCGCGGCTCGCCGGCGCTCTCATCGGCGCCCCCATCGGCTTTGGGGCTCACGGCTCGCTCTCCTCGAGGCGGCGGATGAACTCAGGGTCGAGCCCGGCGGCCTCCCGCCCCGCGCGATGAAAGGTCGCCCCGCGCGCCTTCGCCGGGCGCAGGGGCCAGGTGAGCTGGGCGCGAAACGCGTCCCACATCGACTGGTCCGGAGGCTTGAGCCGCTCGAGCCAGATCCAGCCGAAGCGCACGTGCTCCACCTCGTCGCGGTGCACGCGGTCGATGACCGCCGCCGTCGCCCCGTCGCCGGCCGCCCGGGCGGCGGCGGCGTAGTCCACCGTGTGGTCCAGGTTGGCGTTCTCGAAGGTCAGGGACATCGCGGCGACGAAGGCGGCCGGCGAGTCGATCGCCTCCACCTTGTTCCAGAAGTAACCGCTGACCGGATGGGCGCCGAAGCGCTCGCCCAGGGCCTCCAGCCGGGCGAGGTACATGCGGGTGTGGCGCTGCTCGTCGAGGAGGATGCCCGCCAGGCCGCGCCGGAAGGCCGGCGGGGCTCCGGGGAAGGCGAGGAGCGCCCAGGCGAAGAGCTCGGCCGCCTGGAGCTCGTGGTTGGCCAGGGCGTGGAGGATCCGGGCGCGCTGCGCCGGGTCGGCCATGCCGCCGATCGACGGCACGCGGGCGCGGGCGACGGGCTGGATCTCGAGCCCCGGCGGCCGCCCCGGGGCCGCGAGGCGCAGCGCCGGCCCGGGCTCGCGGTCGGTGAGCTCGGCCGGCGGCACCTCCGGGGACGCCAGCTTCTCGGCGAGGCTCTCCGAGGTGACGACGGTCCAGGCGAGGCGGCGGAGCTCCATGACGGCGACGATGTTACCCGCCGGTCTTCCGGATGCCTCCCGCATCCCCCCCCCCACATCCCGTCCATTCCCTTCCCACCCCAGCGGGGGGGGGGAAGGGGACGATTGACCGGATGCCCCCCGCATCCCCCCCACATCCCGTCCATTCCCTTCCCTCCCCACGGGGGGGGAAGGGGACGATTGACCGGATGCCCCCCGCATCCCCCCCACATCCCGTCCATTCCCTTCCCTCCCCACCGGGGGGGAAGGGGACGCCCCCTACCACCGCTTCGGCAGGGGAGTCCAGGCATCGGGTAGACTCTCACCAGCATCATGCGCTCGACGCCGATCGACGCCCGGTTCGTCCGGCGGCGGTCGCCGGCTTTCGCGGCCGTCCTGGCACTGGCGCTTCTGGCCGCCCTCGGGCCCTGGCCTCGCGAGAGCCGCGCCCAGGCGCCGGCGGCTCGGCCGGGCGCCGCCGCCGACCGGAGCCGCGATCCGGTCGGCGCTCCCGCCGGCCCGCCGCTCCTCCTCGTTCCCCCGCCGCGGGTCGCGGGGCGGGTCCGGATCGACACCGTCTCGACCTCCTCCGACATCGACCGGGTGGTGTTCTTCGTCGACGGGCGCGAGGCGGCGGCCGACGGCTACTGGCCCTTCTCGGTGCGCCTCGATCTGCCCGGGGGCGACGCACCGCGGACGCTCCAGGCGGTCGCTTACGGCGCCGACGGCCGGCGGCTCGGCGAGGACTCCCTCACCCTCGACCCGCGGCAGAGCGCCTCCGGCGTCACCATCGAACGGGTGAGCGGGCGGCCCGCAACGGGCGCGGTGGAGGTCGAGATGGCGGTCGCCCTGCCTCCGGGCGAGACCCTCGACCACGTCGAGCTCTTCCGCAACCAGGAGCGGGTCGCCCGCCTCGACCGGCCGCCCTTCCGGGCCCGGGTGCCGACCCCCGACCCCGGAGCCGGGGACTACCTGCGGGCGGTCGCCTACCTCGCCGACGGGAGCAGCCTCGAAGACGCTCGCCCCCTGCTCGGCGAGGGCGCCGCCGGCCACGTGGACGTCAACCTGGTCGAGCTCTTCGCGGTCGCGACCGACCGGCGCGGGCGCCCCGTCGCGAGTCTCGGGCCCGAAGACTTCGCGGTCCGTCTGGGCGGCCGAGAGGTCGCCATCGAACGCTTCCGCAAGGCCCGCCAGGTCCCCCTGGTCCTCGGCCTGCTGGTCGACTCCTCGGTCAGCATGACGCCGGTACTGGGCGAGACGAAGGACGCCGCGGAGCAGTTCCTCGAAGCGACCCTGATCCCCGGCGACCGAGCCCTCCTGGTCGACGTCGACACCGCGCCCCGGCTGGTCCACGACCTCACCGGCGAGCCCGCCGACCTCGCGGCCGCCTTCGACGAGCTGGAGGCCGGCGGTGAGACGGCGCTCTGGGACTCGATCGTCTTCGCCACCCTCGCGCTCGAGCGCCAGGTCGGCCGGCGGGCCCTGGTGGTGCTCACCGACGGCGAGGACTCGAGCAGCCACCTCGACGCCGGCCAGGCCTCGCTCTACGCGCGGCGGGCCGGCGTGCCGGTCTACGTCCTCGGCATCGGCGGCCTGGCGACCGGGCGGACGAACTTCGAGCCGCCGCTGCGGCTGGCGAGCGTCGCCCGGGAGACCGGTGGGCGCTTCCTCCGGATCCAGAGCCGGGACGACCTGGCGCGGGCCTACGCCGAGATCGACCAGGAGCTGCGCCACCAGTACGTCCTGGACATCGCCCTCGACCGGGTGCTCTCCGAGGACGAGCTGGCGCACCTCCAGATCGAGCCGCGAACGCGAGGCCTCGAGATCCGCACCGCGAGGAGCCAGTAGAGCGGATCTCCCCACATCCCCTCGATCCCCTTCCCTCCCCCAGGGGACGCCACCGCCCCGGCTGCCGCCCCGGCTGCGAGACCTCGGCGGGGCCGGGCCTCCGGCCCGGTCGGCCGACGCAGAGGTCGGCCGCTTCACGCGTTCGAGTCCTATGAAGCAGCCGAGCTGTGGCTCGGCCGCCCGGGCCGCCGCCCGAGAACGCCTCTCGCCGGTGAAACCGGCAACCCCGCCGATCCCCCCTTCTCTCCCACCAGCTCGGGGAGGTACCCCCCGGCGAAGGGCCCGCCTCGACCGCCGAGGGGGCAGCCCGCGGGGCGCGGTGGTTTCTCGCCGGCGCAGTTTGCCGCCGAGAAAGCCACCCGCCCCGCGGGCGTGGCTACCCACCAAACCTTCCAGCCGACTTCAGGAGTGCCCGAGCACCGGGTGCGGCACGTACGGCTCCTCGAGCCGCGCCATCTGGTCGTCGCCGAGCTCGACCCCCACCGCCGCCACCGCCTCCTCCAGGTGCTCGAGCTTCGTCGCCCCGACGATCGGCGCCGTGACCCCGGGCCGGTGGAGGAGCCAGGCAATCGCCACCTGCGCCGGCGACACCCCCAGCTCCCCCGCCACCTCCGCCGTCCGGTCGACCACCTGAAAGTCGCTCTCGCGCGTGTACATGCGGTGCGAGTAGTCGTCCTCCTTCGCGCGCTTCGTCCGTCCCTCGTCGTCGCGCCCCCGGTTGCCGGCCAGCAGGCCCCGGGCGATCGGGCTCCAGGGGATCACGCCGATGCCCTCGGCGCGGCACAGCGGGATCATCTCCCGCTCCTCCTCGCGGTAGACCAGGTTGTAGTGGTTCTGCATCGAGACGAAGCGGGTCCAGCCGTGGAGGTCGGCGCGGTAGAGGGCGCTCGCGAACTGCCAGGCGTACATGCTCGAGGCGCCGACGTAGCGCGCCTTGCCCGCGCGCACCATGTCGTGGAGCGCCTCCAGGGTCTCGTCGATGGGCGTCTCGTCGTCCCAGCGGTGGATCTGGTAGAGGTCCACGTACTCCGTCCCGAGGCGCCGCAGCGAGCCGTCGATCGCATCCAGGATGTGCTTGCGCGAGAGCCCGCCGCCGTTGGGGTGTTTCTTCACCGGGAAGAAGACCTTGGTGGCGATCACCACCTCGTCGCGCCGCGCCAGCTCGCCGAGGGCCCGGCCGGTCACCTCCTCGCTCGCCCCGAGCGAGTACATGTCCGCGGTGTCGAAGAAGTTGATCCCGTGCTCGAGGGCCCGCTCGAAGAACGGCCGCGCCTCGGGCTCGGACAACACCCACTCGCGCCAGCCCGGATCGCCGAAGCTCATGCATCCCAGGCACAGGCGCGAGACCTTGAGCCCGGTCTTTCCGAGGTTCACGTAGTCCATGGCGGCCATCCTACCGTCCGGGCCGGGCGGGAACTTCCTGCACGCGCGCTGTAAATGGAACACCCGCCGCTGCTACACTCCGCACCCCGGAGTGATCCTCCGCCACGCTCCCCACGACCCATGGCCCGCCCGTCCGACCCCATCGCGGAGATCCGCGCCCACTTCGAGAAGGCGAAGCAGACCGAGACCGGCGACGCCACCGCCATGGCCCTCGCCACGGCCGACGCCGAGGGGCGGCCCTCGGCCCGGATGGTGCTCCTCAAGCAGGTCGACGAGCGCGGCTTCGTCTTCTTCACCAACTACACCAGCCGCAAGGCGGCGCAGCTTGCCGAGAACCCGCACGCCGCGCTGTGCATCTACTGGCCCTCCCTCGCCCTCCAGGTGCGGGTCGAAGGGCCGGTGGCCCGGGTCCCCGAGGAGGAGTCGGACGCCTACTTCGCGAGCCGCGCCCGGGGCAGCCAGATCGGTGCCTGGGCCTCGCGCCAGAGCTCGCCCCTCGACAGCCGGGCCCGCCTGGTGGTGCGGGTGGCCAAGTACGAGGCGCGCTTCGCGGCCCGCGCCGTGCCCCGTCCCCCGTTCTGGGGCGGCTTCCGCCTCGCGCCGGAGCGGATCGAGCTCTGGTGGAACCGGGCCGACCGCCTGCACGAGCGACGCCTCTACACCCGCGAGGGCGCCGGCTGGACCTCGACCCTCCTCTACCCCTGAGGCGCTACTCCGCCGGCTCCGCCGCCCCCTCGCCCGCCGCGGCCCGGGCGACGCCGCCACGCGCCACCACCGCGTCGAGGAGCGGCCGGTCGGCTTCCGGGATGCTCAGGAACTCCAGCCCGATCTCGTAGCCCCGGCCGTTCCCCGCCCGGACGTACGCCACGCGGGACTCGGCGCGGATCACTCCGCCGGCGAGGCAGATCCGCACCGCGACCTCGGTGCCGCGGGCCAGGGGCGCCGGGCAGCGCACCATGCAGCCGCCGAGGCCGATCGTCTCGGCGCGCACGAAGTGACGGGCGAGCTCGGCACCGTCGAACGTCTCGAGCACCACGGGCCGCACCGCCTCCACCCTCGGAAATCGCCTCTGGCTCATCTGTGCCGCGAACCTCTCCGCCTGTTCCGATCGTCGGATCGCCCTTTGCCGCTGCCGGCCTTGCGCAGGGATATTCTCCCCGCGCTATAAGCAAGATCCGGACCGCGATTCGCGGCGCGGCCGGCGGTAGACTCACCGGGATGGAGAACGAGACGACCGAGACCGCGACGCTGGCCGGAGGGTGCTTCTGGTGCCTCGAGGCCGTCTACCAGGAGGTGCCCGGGGTTGAGCGGGTGGTCTCGGGCTATGCCGGGGGCCACGTCCCCGACCCGACCTATCGGCAGGTGTGCGGCGGCACGACGGGACACGCCGAGGTCGTCCAGGTGACCTTCGACCCGGCGGTCGTCTCCTATCGCCGCCTGCTGGAGATCTTCTTCACCATCCACGACCCCACCACCCGCGACCGCCAGGGGGCCGACACCGGCAGCCAGTACCGCTCGGCGATCTTCGTCCGCTCCCCGGAGCAGCGGGCCACGGCCGAGGCGCTGATCGCCGAGCTCGAGGCCGAGCGGGTGTTCGACGACCCGATCGTCACCGAGGTCGTCCCGCTCGAGGCGTTCTACCCCGCCGAGCGCCACCACCAGGACTACTACCGTCAGAACAGCCGCCAGCCGTACTGCCAGGTGGTCATCCGGCCGAAGCTCGCGAAGTACCGCGCGAAGTTCACACCGACCGAGACTTGAGAGCCTGTGAGAGAATCTCCGGCCCCGCTACGGGCGGAGAGTTCTTCACAGGTTCTGAGCCCAGCCCGATCGGACCCACCGCCGTGCCGTACCCCACCGTCACCCTCTCCCGCGGCCGGGAGAAGTCGCTCCTGCGCCGCCACCCCTGGGTCTTCTCCGGGGCGATCGCCCGAGTCGAGGGCGCGCCGGGCGGTGCGGAGGGCCTCGGCGCGACCGTCGACGTGCGCGCGGCCGACGGCTCCTTCCTCGCTCGCGGCGCCCTCTCCCCGGCCTCGCAGATCCGGGTGCGGATCTGGACGTTCGATCCCGACGAGGAGGTCGGCTCCGGCTTCTTCCGCCGCCGGCTGGAGCGGGCCCTCGCCACCCGCGAGCCGGTGCCCGCCGGCGACGAGCCCGCCGGGCGGCGCCTGGTCTACGGCGAGTCCGACGGCCTTCCGGGGGTGGTGGTGGACCGCTACGGCGATCACCTGGTGGGCCAGTTCCTCTCCGCCGGTGCGGAGCGCTGGAAGGCGGAGATCGTCGGCCGGCTCGCCGAGCTCGTCCCGGCGGCGGGGGTCTTCGAGCGCTCGGACGCCGAGGCCCGGGCCAAGGAGGGACTCGAGCCGGCCACCGGCGTGCTGGCGGGCGAGCCGCCGCCCGAGCTCCTGGAGATCCGCGAGGGCCCCTGCCGGCACCTGGTCGACGTCCGGCACGGGCACAAGACCGGCTGCTACCTCGACCAGCGCGAGAACCGCGTCCGCCTGGGCGAGCTGGTCGCCGGGCGGGCGGCGGGCGCCCGCGTGCTCAACGCCTTCGCCTACACCGGCGGCTTCGGCCACGCCGCCCTCGCGGCCGGCGCCGGGCACGTGACCCACGTCGAGTCGTCGCCGGCGCTCGGCGCGATCCTCGCGCGAACCGCCGAGCTCAACGGCTTCGGCCCGGACCGCTTCGAGGTGGCCGAGGGCAACGCCTTCTCCGTGCTGCGCGGCTTCCGGGCCGCGGGCCGCCGGTTCGACCTGGTGGTCCTCGACCCGCCGAAGTTCGCCGACTCCCCGAGCCGCGTCGAGGCGGCGGCCCGTGGCTACAAGGACGTCAACCTCCTCGCCTGCCAGCTCCTCGAGCCGGGGGGGTACCTGGTCACCTTCTCCTGCTCCGGGGCCCTCAAGACGGACCTGTTCCAGAAGATCGTCGCCGACGCCGCCCTCGACGCGGGGCGCGACGCCCGGCTCACCCACCGCCTCGAGCAGGCGCCCGATCATCCGACCGCCCTGCCCTTCCCCGAAGGAACCTACCTCAAGGGCCTGGTCTGCCGCGTCTTTTAGGTCCCCCCCCCGCATCCCCTCGATCCCCTTCCCACCCCCGCGGGGGGGGGAAGGGGACGATCCACCGGATCCCCCCCGCATCCCCTCGATCCCCTTCCCACCCCCGAGGGGGGGGAAGGGGACGATCCACCGGATCCCCCCCGCATCCCCTCGATCCCCTTCCCACCCCCGAGGGGGGGGAAGGGGACGATCCACCGGATCCCCCCCGCATCCCCTCGATCCCCTTCCCACCCCCGAGGGGGGGGAAGGGGACGCCCCCTCCCAGGTACCGGTTGGGCTCGAGCCCTGCGGGTGGTCCGTCAATCCTCAACTGACGGGTCTTGACGGTCCTTCACGCCGCTGGCGGCGTGGCTCCTCCTCGACGTAGTCCCTGCTACGCCTGCGTCGGAGCGCCTGGCCAGCGACGCGAAATCCTCGCCAGATACCGTGTCCGTTGAGGGTCGACGGACCACTAGCGCTTCGGCGGGGTGACGTTCTTCTCCACCCGCTCTCCCGGCGATCCTGGCGGTGGCTGCGGCTCGCCGCGGCGCAGGGAGCCGAGGAGGACGGTGAGCAGCCCGAACAGGATCTCGTCGGCGAAGGGGATGGCGTCGGGGACGACGAGGTCGACCAGGAAGACGACCAGGAAGAACGCGAAGAGCTGGGGGAAGCGCAGGCGGGAGGCGAAGCGCCCGACGACACCGGAGAGCGGTCCCTGGCGCGGAGCGGCCATAGCGCCAGGTTATCAGCCGGCCGCCATGGGCTCGACCGCCAGCTCCCGCGCTCGCCGGGCGACGATGGCGAGGGCGTCGACCACCCGCCGGCGGGCCGCCGCCTCGCCCCAGCGCTCGGCGAGAGGGCGCTCGAGCAGGTGGAGCTCGGTGCAGCCGAAGACGAAGCCCTCGGTGGCCGGGTAGCGGCCGGCGAGCTCCTCGAGCCAGGCCACCATGGCCGCCGGCGGTTCTCCCCTCTTGAGGCGGTAGAGGCGCTCGTGGAGGGCTTCCTGGTCGCCCTCGGACGGCACGGCGACGCGCCCCGCCGCCTCGGCCCAACGCGGGTGACCGGTGAACAGGCCGCTCCGGCGCGAGCCGGTGGTGGCGAGGAGCAGGCGCGGCCGAGGGTCGGCGAGGAGCGCCTCCACCGTCAGGTCGACCAGCGAGACGACTCGCCGCCGCAGCTCCTCCGGCAGCTCGGGCAACACGCGATGGATCGTGAAGCAGGCGATCACCACCCGCTCGGCCCCCATCCCCGCGAGGTCGCGGATCGCCGCCGCCAGGCGCCGCACCAGCTCGCCGGTCTCGCCGCGGAGGATCGCCTCGGTGCGGTCGGGCACCGAGGGGTCCGAGAGCAGGACCACCGCCGGCGCCTCCTGCTCGCGCTCGGGGACGTCGAGGCGGTAGATGGTAGCCAGGAGCTCGGCCGACGCCAGGGGCCCCATCCCTCCGACGATGCCGAGCGGCGGCGCGGGCGGCGAAGCGGCCCGGCTCACGCCTCGTCGACCAGCAGCCCGAGGAGGTCCGAGGTGGTGATGATCCCCACCGCCTTTCCCTCGTCGATCACCAGGAGGCGGTGGATGTGGTTCGAGAGCATGGTCATGGCGATCTCCGAGACCGAGGTGTCCTCGGGCACGGAGTGGACCTCCGGGTTCATGATCTCCCCCACCAGCAGCTCCTCTTCGTCCTCGAAGAGGTCGAGCTCCTCGCGCTCGTCGTCGCTCAGGCCCTGCTCCCAGCCGCGGCCGAAGTAGTCCGGGCCGTCGGCCAGGGGCGACTCCTCGTCGCCGGCGGCGGTCTCGGCGATGTCCATCACTGACACGACGCCGACCAGCCGGCCGTCGCGGTCGGTGACCGGCGCTCCCGTGATCTCGTTGTCCACCAGGAAGGCGGCGAGCTCGCGGACGGTCATGTCCTCGGGGACGGTGAGAACCTCCGGGTTCATCAGGTCGCTGGCGGTGATCGGTCTCATGGCGCGGCCTCCTCCCCGGGCCGGGCGTCGAGACGCGCCGGGATCGGGAGGCCCTTCCTACCACAAGAGCGGCCCGGCGGAGTACCGTCCGCCGGCGATCGGACGCGCCCGGCCGCGAGCGTTCGCCGCCGGGGGGACGCGGGTGCGATACAGTCTCCGGCGGTTTCCCCGATCCCCGTCACCCTCTGCACCGGAGCTGCCACCATGCGCCAGGCCCGTCTCCTGCTCGTCCTCGTCCTGCTCACCGTCCCCTGCGTCCTCGCCGCCCCACTCCGCGCCGAGGAGCCGGTGAACCTGGACGCCATGAACCGGATCCGGGACGAAGGGTTGCACCACTCCCACGTCATGGAGATCGCCCGCGACCTCACCACTCGGATCGGCGCCCGCCTGACCGGCTCGCCCGCCATGAAGCGGGCCAACGAGTGGACCCGGGACCAGCTCGCCGGCTGGGGGCTCGCCAACGCCCACCTGGAGCCCTGGGGGCCGTTCGGCCGCGGCTGGTCGTTCAGCCGCGCCTCGGTGACCGAGCTCGAGCCGTTCCAGATGCCGCTGATCGCCCTGCCCAAGGCCTGGACCCCGGGCACCGACGGCCCCGTGCGCGGCCCGGCGATGCGGGTGACGATCGAGAGCGAGGACGACCTGGCGCAGTACCGGGGCAAGCTCGCCGGCAAGATCCTGCTCCTCGACGACGCCCGGGAGCTGCGGAGCTGGGACGACCCGGTGGTCCAGCGCGAGGACGCCGAGCACCTGGCCGCCCTCGAGACCCTGGAGATCCCCGGCGCGCGCCGCGGGGACTGGCGGGACCGCGCCCGCAAGCGCTGGGAGCTGCGCCGCAAGATGAACGAGCTCTTCGCGTCGGAGGGGGCCCTCGCCACCCTCGAGCCGAGCTTCCGGGACGCCGGCATCCTGTCGGTCTCGGGCGGCGGCTCGCGCGAGGCCGGGGAGAGCCCCGGCGTGCCGGCGCTGGTGGTGCAGGCCGAGCAGTACAACCGGCTGGTCCGGATCCTGGAGGCCGCCCACGACGAGGCGGAGACGACCTCGGCGGCGGCCGGCGAGGCGGCGGACGGCATGGCGGGCGCCTCCCGGCCGGCCGGCGAGCCGGCGGTCGAGGAGGTGACGGCGGTCGAGGTGGCGCCGCTCCTGATCGAGGTGGACGTCGCCGCTCGCTTCTACGACGACGACCCCATGGCCTACGACACGATCGCCGAGATCCCCGGGACCGACCTCGCCGACCAGGTGGTCATGGCGGGCGCTCACCTCGATTCCTGGCATACCGGGACCGGGGCGACCGACAACGCCGCCGGCTGCGCGATGGTCATGGAGGCGGTGCGCATCCTCGAGGCCCTGGGCGTCCAGCCGCGCCGGACCATCCGGGTGGGTCTGTGGAGCGGCGAGGAGCAGGGCCTCCTCGGCTCCCAGGCCTACGTGGCCCATCACTTCGCCTCGCGGCCGGAGCCCGAGGACCCGGAGCAGAAGGCGCTCCCCTCCTACCTGCGCACGGAGCGCGGGCCGCTCACCGTCAAGCCCGAGCACGCCGACCTCGCCGCCTACTTCAACCTGGACAACGGCGGCGGCCGGATCCGCGGCATCTACACCCAGGAAAACGCGGCGGTGGTACCCATCTTCCAGGCCTGGCTCGCCCCCTTCCACGACCTGGGGGCGACCACCGTGTCGACCCAGGACACCGGTGGCACCGACCACCTCTCCTTCGACCGGGTCGGCCTGCCCGGCTTCCAGTTCATCCAGGACATGCGGGACTACTTCGCCCTCACCCACCACACCGCGGCGGACACGTTCGACCACCTGAACCGCGACGACATGGTGCAGGCCTCGGTGGTGATGGCGGCCTTCCTCTACGACGCCGCCATGCGCGACGAGCCGCTGCCCAGGAAGCCCCTGCCCCGGGACGAGTAGGCGGCCGTCCTACGCCGGGGTCGCCCGCGCCACCGACCCCCGAACCGGACCGACCGCGATGGCGGCGGCCCGGGCCCCGCCCTAGTGGTCCGTCAATCTTCACTTGACAGAGGTATCCGGCGAGGATTTCGCGTCGCTGGCCAGGCGCTCCGACGCAGGCGTAGCGGGGCCTACGTCGAGGAGGAGCCACGCCGCCAGCAACGTGAAGGACCGTCGGGACCCGTCAATTGAAGGTTGACGGACCACTAGCCTGGACGGGCGATGGACCAAGAGACCGAGGGCAACCAGCGACGCCCCGATCGCGACGGGGAGGGGGCATCCCCTTCGCCCCCCGGGGGCGGGACGGGGGTCGAGGGGTTCCGGGGGGGATCCAGCCAGGCCCTCCGCAGCCGGGGCCACGCCTTCGTCCTGCTGCGCTTCACCCTGATCATCGCGACCTCCTACATGGTGCTCTCGGAGACCGGGTTCTCCGGGCTCTCGACGGGGCTCACCGCGCTCATCGTCCTGGCGATCGCCTCGAACGTGGCGATCGCCAGGCTTCCCGCACGCTGGCTCGGGAGCCGCCCCTTCACCGCCGGAGTGCTGGTGGCCGACAGGGCGTGGATCACCACCGCCCTGATCCTGACCCGCCACTTCGGCACCGAGTTCTTCTACCTCTACTTCTTCGTCCTCTTCCTCGCCGCCATCGGCGAGAGCCTGGCGCTCATCGCCCTGGGCTCCGTCGTCGTCTGCTCGGCCTACCTCTACGGCCTGTCGACGTCGGGGGCGAGCGGCGTCCTCACCACCGCTTCGCTCATCCGGATCCCCTTCCTGTTCGCCGTCGCCTCGTTCTACGGCTACCTGGTCGACCGGGTGCGCCGGGAGCAGAACCGGGCCCACTCCGAGGCCGAGGCCGTGCGCCGCCTGGAGGAGGTGCGCGTCGGCCTGGAGCTCGCCAACCGCCGCCTCGAGGAAGAGGTCGAGGAGCGGCGCCGGGTCGAGGGCCGGCTCCAGCACGCGAACCGGGAGCTGGCCAAGCTCTCCGAGCTCAAGAGCGCCTTCGTCTCCACCGTGTCGCACGAGCTGCGCACCCCGCTGACCTCGATCAAGAGCTCGATCGACCTGGTCCGGCGCGAGCAGACCGGAGCGCTCGCCGAGCCCCAGAAGCGGTTCCTCGCCATGGCCCGGAGGAACGTCGAGCGCTTGGCGGTGATCATCGACGACCTCCTCGACCTGTCGAAGATCGAGGCGGGGAAGCTCGAGTACCGCTTCGAGCCGGTGCCCCTCGCCGGGCTCCTCGACGACCTCCGCGCCACCTTCGTCCCGCAGGCCGAGGCCTCCTCGGTGACGCTCGACCTGGCGCTCGACCGGCCGACGCCCACCGTCCTCGCCGACCCGCAGCGGCTCGCCCAGGTGGTCACCAACCTGGTATCGAACGCCCTCAAGCTCACGCCGGCGGGCGGGCGCGTCGAGGTCGGCGTCCGGCGCCACGGCGGGTGGGCCGAGCTCGCGGTCTCGGACACCGGGCCGGGCATCTCCCGCGAGCACCGCCGGCGGATCTTCGAGCCCTTCTACCAGGCCGAGGACTGCCTCACCCGCACGGTCCGGGGCACCGGCCTCGGCCTCTCGATCGCCCGGGAGAGGGTGCGGGCCCACGGCGGCGACCTCTCCGTGACCAGCGCCGAGGGCCTCGGCAGCCGCTTCCTCGTGCGCCTGCCGGCCGACCTGGCCCGGGCCCACGAAGCGGTCGCCTTCGAGAGCGAGATCCGGGAGCACCGGAAGTACCCGTTCTTCGGCCTCCTGGTGGTCGGCTGGAGCACCGCCGAGGCGAAGCTCGCGCCCCTCGCCCGCCCGAGAGCCTCCTCTCGGTGCTGCTCGCGGTCCGCGACGACCTGCGCCAGGTCCTGCCCCGCGACTGCGACCTGTTCACCGTCCAGCCGGCCCACCGCCGCCTGGTCCTGGTCCTCCTGGCCACGCCGCGGGAGGGCACCGAGATCGTCCGGCGCCGGCTCGAACGGCGCCTGGCCGAGACCGCGATCCGCAGCGACGGAGTCGTGGTGCCGCCGCCCCGCGTCCTGGGGCCCGCCGTCTTCCCGGACGACGGCGAGTCGGGCCGGGAGCTCGTCGCAACCTGCCTGCCGGCGGCGGCCGCCCCGGAGGCGGGCCGGGACGCCAACCGAAACCGAGAAGGAGAGACTGATGAGCGGAGTCAAGATTCTGGTGGTGGACGACGAAGACGACGTGGTGGAGACGGTCAAGTACCGGCTGATGCAGGAGGGCTACGAGGTCCTGACCGCGCGCGACGGAGTGGAAGCCCTGGGAGCGGCCCGCGCGAACCAGCCGGACCTGGTGGTGCTCGACGTGATGATGCCCCGGGAGAACGGCTACCGGGTGTCGCGCATGCTGCGGGAGGATGAGGCGAAGGGGGTCTACCCGGCCGGCCTCAGGATCGTCCTCTTGACGGCGCGCAACCTCGGCGTGGCGTCGGACCGGGAGCGGATCTTCCTCGACTTCTCGCAGGCCGACCGGATGCTCGACAAGCCCTTCGACCTCGAGGAGCTGGTGGCGGTGATCGAGGACCTGGTCTCGGGCTCGGACCTCGCGGCCGCCCCCGAGCAGCAGATCGCCTGCTGAGCGCGCCGCGCCGGGCCGGGAGGCCGGGGCTATCCGGCCGGGCGCTCGTAGGGCTCGATGTTCTCCCACTCGCTGGCGTCGGAGCGGGCGACCACCGCCACCACCGGCTCGGAGTCGCTCAGGTTGAACACCTCGTGGGGGACGCCGGGCTCGATGAAGAGGAAGTCGCCGGCCCGGTTCTCGACGCTCTGCGCCAGGCCCTCGCCGTACTCGTGGCGCACCCGCCCCTCGAGGATGTAGAGCATCACCTCGAAGCCGACGTGGACGTGGGCGTGGGCCACGCCCCCGGGCGGGATGGTGGCGACGTTCATCGAGAGCTGGCGGGCGCCGACGTTCTTCGCCGACAGCCCCGCCTTGTAGCGGATGCCGTTCCAGCCGCGGAAGGTCTCGCTGGCGCGCAGCACCGAGATGCCGTCGCCCCCCTCGACGCGGCGCTTCAGGTCTTCGGTCTCGCTCATGGTCGCCTCGTCTCTCCCCGGATCTCGTTCGCCAGAGCGGTGAGTCTACCCGGTCGGTAGAATGCCCGCCATGCCCCCATCCGGCGAATCCCGCGAAGCCGGCGAACCGGCCCCGGGCGCCCCACCGCCCTACGACCTCGAGGGCTGGCGCCGGCGCATCCCCATCCTGGCGCGCTACGTCCACCTGGCGAGCTGCTCGCGCGGGCCGCTTCTCGATCGGGCGCGGCGGGCGGCCGACGCCTGGCTCGACTCGTGGGAGCGGCGGGGGATGGACTGGGAGGCCTGGCTCGAGGAGGTCGAGGCGGCGCGCGCCGCCTTCGCCCGCCTGATCGGCGCCTCGCCCGACGAGGTGGCCGTCTGCACCTCGGTCTCCGACGCCACCGCGCGGCTGGCGAGCGCCCTCGACTTCGGCGGCGGCCGGCGGAAGGTCGTGGCGAGCGCCGCCGAGTTCCCCACCGTCGGCCACGTCTGGCTGGCCCAGGAGGGCCGCGGCGCGCGCGTCGAGTGGGTGCCGTTCGCGGCGGACGCCGGCCGCCGGGGCGAGGCCGGCGGGACGATCGCGCTCGCCGCCTACGAGCGGGCCCTCGACCGGGAGACCGCCCTGGTCTCGGCCTGCCACGCCTACTACCAGAACGGCTTTCTCCAGGACGTGGCGGCGATCGCCGAGCGGGCCCACGCCGCCGGGGCGCGGGTGTTCGTCGATGCCTACCAGACCGCGGGCGTCGTGCCGATCGACGTGCGGGCGCTGGGCGTCGACTTCCTGGCGTCGGGCACGCTCAAGTACCTCCTGGGCCCCGAGGGGCTGGCCTTCCTCTACGTCCGCCGGGAGCTGGTCGAGGAGCTCCGCCCGGCGGTCACCGGCTGGCTCGGCCGTGCCGATCCCTTCGCCTTCCGCCCCGACCGGCTGGACTGGGCCGACACGGCTCGGCGCCTCGACACCGGCACCCCGCCGGTGGGCGCGGCCTACGTCGCCCGCGCCGGGCTCGCCGCGATCCTCGAGGTCGGCCCGGCCGCGGTCGCCGGCTGGACCGGCGGCCTCTCGCGCCGCCTGCTCGCGGGCGCCCGGGAGCGCGGCCTCGAGGTGCTCGGCCCGAGCGACCGGGCGCGCAAGACCCCGTCGACGGCCATCCGGGTGCCGGGGGACTCCCACCGCGTCGAGGCGGCGCTGCGCGAGCGCGGCGTCCTCGCCTCGGCGCGCGGTCCGGCGGTCCGTCTCGCGCCCCACTTCTTCACCGCCCCCGCCGACGTGGACGCGGCCCTGGACGCCCTGGCCGAGATCGTCCGGAACGGCGGCGGGGGCGGGAGTTGAGCCCGCCTTCCCCGCGCGCCACCTTCGCCTCCCGCCTCGGGCTGGTGGTGACCATGATCGGCGTCGCCGTCGGCCTCGGCAACGTCTGGCGGTTCCCCTACATGGTCGGGCGCTACGGCGGCGCGCCGTTCGTCCTCGTCTACGTCCTCGCGACGCTCCTGGTGGGCGTGCCGGCGCTGATGGCCGAATGGACGCTCGGCCGGGCCACCCGCCGGGGGCCGGTGGGCGCCTTCGAGCGCGCCGGCCTGCCGTTCGGCCGGCCCCTGGGCTGGTTCTTCTTCGCGGTGGTCGCCGCCGCCACCGCGTACTACACGAACGCCGTCGGCTGGGTGCTCTACCACGCCGCCGGCGAGGCCGGCCGGCTGCTCCTGCCCCACCGCCTCGCCGACCGGATGGCGCCGATGGGCGCCATCCTGCCGCCCGCGACCGGCTTCGACCTCCGCTCCCTGGCGCTCCAGGCCGCGGCGACGGCGGTGGTGATCGCGGCCTGCGCCGCCGTGCTCGTCAAGGGCCTGCGCGCGGGCATCGAGGCGGCGAGCAAGGTGCTGATGCCGCTCCTCTTCGCGAGCCTCCTGGTGCTGGTCGCCCGCGCCCTGACGCTGCCCGGCGCCGGCGCCGGGGTCGCCTGGTACGTGGCCAAGGTCGACCTCGCGGCGCTCACTCCCGAGGCCGTGCTCGCGGCCCTGGGCCAGGCGGTCTTCAGCCTGTCGCTGGGCGGCACCTTCATGGTGGTCTACGGCTCCTACCTGGGACCGGAGGAGCCTTTGGCGCGCGACGCCTTCTGGACCGCCGGCGGCGACCTGGCGGCGGGCCTCCTCGCCGGGCTCGCGATCCTGCCCGCCGTGATCGCCCTCGGGTTCGCGCCCGCGAGCGGGCCCGGCCTCCTCTTCTCCACCCTGCCCGAGGTCTTCGACCGCCTCCCCCTGGGCGCCCTCTTCGGTCTCCTCTTCTTCACCGGCCTGGCGGGCGCCGCCTACCTGTCCGACGTCGCCGCCTTCGAGGTCCTGGTCGCCGCCCTGACCGATTCGACCGGCCTCTCGCGCAGCCGCGCGGTCTGGGCCGTCGCCGGCGGCGTCTTCCTCCTCGCCCTGCCGCCGATGGTGAGCCTCGAGGTCTTCGTGCCCTGGGACCTCACCTTCGGCTCGGGGATGCAGACCCTGGGAGCGCTCGCCGCCGTGGTCGCGGTCGGCTGGGGGCTCGATCGCGGCCGGGCGCTCCGCGAGCTGGCGAGCGGCGAGCCGGGGCGCTCGATCGTGCTGCTCTACTACTGGCTGCGCTGGGTTGTCCCGGCCGCGATCCTGGCGGTCGGCGCCTGGTGGCTGCTCTCGGAGGTCTTCGGCGTGCTCCCGGCCTGAGGAGCTCGTGAAGCCATCTCCGCCCTGCTGCGGGCGCCCCCGAATCACCCCTCGCGACGGACGGAGATCGATTCACGGGCTCTGCGCCGGGCCCGGCGTCAGCGGCAGGCGGCCGCCACCACCCGGCCGAGGCGCTCCATCCCCTCGTCGATCTCGCCGGGCGTCGCGTCCGCGAAGCTCAGGCGCATGCAGTGGGCCCCGTGGCGCGCGGCGCCGAGGGCGAAGGCGTCGCCGGGGCAGAAGGCCACCCGGGCCTCGTCGACGGCGCTACGCAGCAGGCTCCGCGTATCCACCCGCCGGGGCAGCTCCACCCAGACGAAGAGGCCGCTGTCCGGCGGGTGCCAGCGCGCCTCGGCCGGGAACCAGCGATCGAGCGCCCCGAGCATCGCGTCGCGGCGCTCCCGGTAGGTGCTCCGCAGCCGGGCCAGGTGACCGGCCATCAGGCCGCGGTCGAGGAAGGCGCACAGGACGCGCTGGCTGAAGGTGCAGGTGTCGACGTCGCCCGCGTGCTTGACCATCGACAGGCGGGGGACCAGCTCGGCGGGCGCCACCATCCAGCCGGCGCGCAGGCCCGGCGCCACGATCTTCGAGAACGAGCCCAGGTAGACGACCCACTCCGGATCGAGTGCGCGCAGCGGCGGCGCCGGGTCGCCGTAGCTCAGGAAGCCGTAGACGTCGTCTTCGACCACCGGCATCCGGTAGCGCCGGGCGAGCGTCACCAGGCGCCGCCGGGCGGGCGCCGAGAGGGTCGAGCCGAGGGGGTTGTGGCCCACCGGGACGGTGTAGAAGAAGCGGGGGCGCAGGCCGCCCGCGAGGAGCGCCTCCAGCGCGTCGAGGTCGGCGCCGGAGCCCGCCGCGGTGGGCACCGGCACCACCTCCGGCGCGCGGCTCGCCAGGGCGAGCTGGATGCCGTCGTAGATCGTCTCTTCGAGGACCACCGGGTCGCCGGGGTCGAGGAGCAGGCGGGCGACGAGGTCCATGCCCTGCTGCGCTCCGGCGGTCAGGAAGACCTGCTCCTCGGTGCACGGCGCGCCGCGCCAGGCCATGAGCTCCACCACCCGGCGCTTGAGGGGGGCGTACGGCTCTCCGTACTGGAGGGAGCGGGGGTCCGCGGCGAGGGCCTCGGCCGCCGCCGCCCGGAGCTCGGCGGCGGGCAGCAGGTCGGTGCCCGGCATGCCGATGGCGAAGGAGCGCACACCCGGGCGGACCGCCTCGGCCATGATCTGGCGCAGCCCCGAGCGCTCGAGGGCGCGGGCGGAGCGGGCGAAGGTGAACGCCGGGGTCTCGAGGCTCTCGGCCTCGTCGGCAGGCGAGAGGGACGGCGCCGTGCGCGGCATCGGATTCATCTCGGGGAGCTCCCGGGCAAGAGGCTCACTCAACCCGTTGGTGCGGGCTGAAGCCGGTACGTGACAGAGACCACGCCCGCGCGGCCGGCGGATGAGAGACTGTCCCCATGCCCTGGGACTCCCCCTGGTCCGACCGCGCCAACGCCGAGATCTACGACAGCTTCTCCCGCGAGCGTTCGATCTACCCGGCGCTCAACCGGTACCTCGCCGAGCTCGCCGAGCTCGCCGGCGCCCACCGCGTCCTCGACCTGGCGTGCGGCGCAGGAGCCACCGCCCTGGCCTGCCTGGCGCTGCTGCCGGCCGACGCCGAGCTCGTGGGCGTGGACGGCTCGGCGGCGATGGTGGCGGTGGCCCGCGAGCGCGTGCAAGACCCCCGCGCCCGTTTCGCCGTCGCCCCCGCGGCGCGGGTCGAACGGGTGGCGGCGGGGCCCTTCGACCGGGCGGTCTCGAACGCCGCCTTCTGGCAGTTCCCGGCCCGGCCGCCGGTGCTCGCCGCCCTCGGCGGGCTGGTCGAGGAGGGCGGCCTCTTCGTGTTCAACGTCCCCGCCGAGCGCCTTGCCGGCGAGCCGTCGGAGGTCCATCCCTACCAGGTCGCCCTCGCCCGCGCCGTGGCGCGCCGCGCCGGCCGGGAGACGGTCCCCGCACCGCATCGGATCGCGAGCGGCAGGATCGGGCGCCAGCTCGCCGAGGCCGGCTTCACCCTCGTCGAGCGCCGGCGCTTCGTCCACCGTGGCCCCCAGGCCGAGCTGATGGAGCTCGCGGAGATCCCGGCGATGATCGCCCGGATCGCCCCCGGAGCGGACGCCGTGCAACGGGAGGAGGTCCTGGTCGAGGCCCGGCGCCACGCCGACCCGGCGCAGCCGGTGGAGGTGGCCTGGGTCTACTTCGTCGCCCGCCGGGAGGCCTCGCCGGACGGGCAGTCCGGGCCGGGGAAGTACCTCGCGCAGAAGTAGCAGCCGGTCGTGGGCAGCCAGGCGGGGAGCCGGTAGTAGCGCTCGAGGATCGGCCGCAGGACCCCCGCCCGGTAGGCCCGGTAGTCGAACCCCTCGCCCCGCAGCAGGTGGATCGTCGCGCCGTGAAGCTCGAAGGCGCCGAGCTCGAGGGAGCGGAAGTAGGGCCGGTAGCGGGCGAGCTCGAAGGGCCGCTTCGAGACCACCAGCACCGCTCGCCCGTCCAGGGTGCGCCAGTCGGTCAGGAGGTCGTCTTCCCGGGCGTAGTGCGAGCCGGGGCCGAACACGCTCACCGTCTCGCCCAGCCGATAGGAAAGGATCGACGCCAGGGTGTAGCCCGGCGCCGCCAGGTGGGCGCCGCCGCGGTCGGGGGCGAGGTCGCGGAGGAGCTCGTCCGGGGCCTCCATGGTCACCAGAGAGTCGTAGAAGCCGAGGGAGCGCAAGCGCTCGAGGGGCCGGGCGAGGACCGCCCCCACCGCCACCAGCTGGAGCACCGTGAAGACCGCCATGAAGCGGCAGGCCGTGGCGAGCTCGCGGCGTTCGAGCACCCGCGGCACGAGGAGGAAGAAGAACGGGTAGAAGGCGAGGACCCAGTAGGCCCCGAAGACGGCGGTCAGGGCCAGCACCAGGAAGGCCGCCATGGGAACGGCGAAGAGGAACGCCGCCGGGCGCAGGACCGGATCGGCGAGGACCTCCCGGAGCCGGCGGCGGCGGCGGGCGAGCACGACGAGCACCGGCGGGGTCGCCATGTAGAGGTGCGTGCCGAGGTAGAAGAGCAGGTTCCGCGGCACCGAGTAGTTCCTCCCCTCGCCGACGTGGCGCGAGTAGAGGTTGAAGATCACGTTCGTCCAGCAGTGGCCGGCGTTCCACCAGAGGTTGAAGGCGACGAACGGCAGGCTGCCGGCTGCCAGCAGGGCGACGCCCGCCGCCAGCCGGCGCCGGCGCGGCGCCGCGCTCCCGGCGAGGGCCGCCAGGAACCAGGCGAGGTAGCCCAGGGCGAGCAGGACGGCCAGGTACTTCGAGAGGAACGCGAGCCCGAGGAAGACCCCGGAGAGGGCGTACCACCCGAGATGGTCGCCGCGCCGCCGGGCGTGGACCAGGGCGGCGCCCGAGAGGAACGAGAAGAGGATGAGGGGCGTGTCGGTGAGGGTGAGCACCCCCAGGACGTTCACCGGCGCGAGCAGGAAGAGGCTCGCGCCGAGGTACGCCTCCGTCTCGCCGTAGGGCCGCAGCAGGGCGACCATGCCGAGGGCGATGACGGCGGAGAGGAGGATCGAAGGCAGGCGCAGCACCGGCAGGGAGTCGCCGAAGAGGAAGAGCAGGTGCGCCATCCAGCCGGCGAGCGGCGGATGGTCGTAGTAGCCGAGGGAGAGGTTGCGTCCCCAGAGGAAGACGTAGGCTTCGTCGCCCAGCACGGGCAGGGCGGCGGCGAGCAGCGCCTTGACCAGGAGCGTCCCGGCCAGGAGGGCCGAGAACAGGGCGGCGGCGCCCCGGGCGTCGCGCGGAGCGGGCGGCGAGCGATCGGGAGAGGGCGGCATGCGGAAGCGAGCGGATGCTAGCAGCCGCCGCTCGCTCGCCGTGGCGCCGCCGGTGGCCTGCAATTCCTACAAAGGCTCTGCCATTTCCGGCCGGGCGGCGGCGTCCGAGCGCCGCTTCGGAACGCCTCCAGGCCCGTGGGGAGGCCGGATTCCGGGCATTTCGCCGCGCCGGGCGCTGGAACGATTCGTGCAGCGCCCTCAGCAACTCGCCGAGTCAGGCCCTGCCCCGTCGATCATCGGTGGCCCGGGGATCGGCATGTCTGACACAATCCCGGCCACACGAAGCCAGATGGTGCCGGCGAGCGAGGTCCCGAGAGATGGCTGGAGCGATACAACCCACCTATCGCCAGACGAGCGGCCTGGTCGACGTCCTCGACCGGGTGCTCGACAAGGGGCTGGTGATCGCCGGCGACATCCGGGTCTCGCTCGCCGAGGTGGAGCTGTTGACCATCCGGATCCGGCTCCTCGTCTGCTCCATCGACAAGGCGGAGGAGGTCGGGCTCGACTGGTGGCGCGACGACCCGAACCTCTCGATGGCCGCCCGCAGGCTCTCCTCGGAGAACCGCGAGCTGCGCGAGCAGGTGCTCCTCCTCGAGCGCCGCCTCGCCACGCTCGAAGCGACGGCCGGCGAAGGTGCCGGAAGCACCGCGGCCTCTCGGGCGAAACGGAGCGGACGCCGGGCCAAACAGGGCGGAAAGGCAACGACAGGAGACTAGGATGCCGGTTGAAAGAGCTTCGGGTGGAACCAGCCTCATCGACGTGCTCGATCGCGTGCTCGACAAGGGCATCGTGATCGATGCGTGGGTCCGGGTCTCCCTGGTGGGGATCGACCTGCTCACCGTCGAGGCGCGGGTGGTGGTCGCCTCGATCGACACCTATCTGAAGTACTCGGAGGCCGTCGGCCAGGTGCCGACCGTGTCCCGACCGGCCATCGAGACCGTACCGAGGGAAGCGCTGCAAGCGGAGAACGCCGCGCTCCGCGCCGAGCTCGCCGCCGAGAAACGGGACAAGGCGAAGGCCGGCGGTTCCGGCGGGGGTGGACGCCGGTAGGAACCGTTTCCCGTCGTACCCGATCAGAGCATGGAGGTCGCCCGAATCCAGCCCGAAGCAAGGCCCGCCGACGACGCCCGGGTCCGTCTCGCGTTGACCGAGGAGCTCATGGGTGAGTCCGACCCGGCCCGTTGCGCGGACCGGACCCTCGCGTGGCTCAGCCGCCACGGCGGGGTCTCGGCCGGCCTGTGCGCGGTCGTCGACCTCGCCGGCGAGACCCTGGAGGGGCTGGTGGGCCTGGGCATGGAGGAGGGCGAGGTCGAGGGCCTCCGCGTGGCGCTCGCCGAGCGCACCCACCCGCTGGTCGTCGCCCTCGAGAGCCGGGAGCCGGTGCCCTTCGGCCGGCCCGAGCCGGGAAGCCCGCGGCGCCCGCCGGCCACCCCCCTGGGCGAGGCGCCCTTCTACGCCGCGGCCCTGAACGACGGGACGGACCCGAGCGGCCCGGGCTTCGGTCTGCTCCTGGCCGCCGGCGGCAGCTCGCTGCCCGACCCCGAGATGCTCTGCTGGGCCGCCGGCGCCCTGGGCGTACGGCTCAGCTCGCTCTGGTACCGGCGGGCGCGCGAGGACGACCGGCGGCACCGGCGAGAGGTCGAGTGGTTGCGCGGGGTGATCGAGGCGGTCACCGACCCGATCCTCCTGACCGACGGCGAGGGGCGCATCCTGATCGCCAACCGAGGAGCCGACAACCTGCTTTCGGCCGGCGACGAGGTGGGCGAGGGCCGGCGCCGGGCGGTGGCGCTCAACAACATGCTCTTCTCCGCCTCGCTGTTCACCAACGCCGAGGAGGGCGGGCCGAGCCGCCGCGAGCTCCTGCTGGTCGACCCGGTGGACGGCCAGGACCTGGTCTTCGAGCTGCTGACGACGCCCTACCCCATCAGCCACTCCGAGACCGGCATGGTCTCGGTCCTGCGCGACGTCACCGACCTCTCCCGGGCCACCGAGGAGATCGAGGAGAACTACCAGCGGCTGCGGGCGGCGGAGGCCGAGACCCGCGCCGAGCGGGACCGCCTCGACCTGATCCTGAACTCGGTGCTCGATCCGATCCTGGTGACCGACCCGGTGGGCAACATCGTGCTCATGAACCCGCCCGCCGAGCGCCTGTTCACGGCCTCCGCGGACGGCTCCGACTTCGAGGCCGAGCGCCGCCTGCGGGCCAACGACGCGGTGTTCACGTCGTTCGCCTCGAACATCTATGCCGGGCGCTCGCTGCGCTGGCGCAAGGAGCTCTCGCTCCTCGACCCCCGGACCGGCGACGCCATCCCCATGGAGGCGATCTCCGCCAAGACCCTCTCGAAGCCGGGGCAAGACACGGCGGTCGTGACCATCCTCCACGACCAGAGCGAGGCGGTCGAGAAGGCGCGCCTCTACGAGCAGGTCAAGCGCCACTCCGAGGAGCTCCAGGAGAAGATCCGCGAGGCCACCGGCGAGCTCGCGGACCAGAACGAGCTGCTGCGCCGCCAGGCCCTGCAGCTCGAGCACGCCTCGGCCATGAAGTCGCAGTTCCTGGCCAACGTCTCCCACGAGCTGCGCACCCCGCTCCACGCCATCGTCGGCTACACCTCGATCCTCCTCGAGGGGATCTCCGGCGACCTCACCGAGCCGCAGCAGGAGAAGCTCCAGCGGGTCGACTCGAACGCCAATCACCTGCTGACCATCATCAACGACCTCCTCGACCTGACCCGGATCGAGTCCGGCAAGATGCCGATCCGGACCGAGCGGTTCCGGCTCGAGGAGCTCTTCCGGGAAGTCCGGTCCGAGGCCGAGTCGCTGATCCACTCGAGCGGGCTCCGGGTCGAGTTCGACGGCGGCGAGGGCATGCCGGCGCTGATCAGCGACCGCCAGAAGGTCAAACAGATCCTCCTCAACCTGCTCTCGAACGCCTTGAAGTTCACGCCCGAGGGCAGGGTGACGATCGAAACCGGGTACGATGCGGAGACCGACCGGGTGGCGATCGCCGTGACCGACACCGGCATCGGGATCTCGGAGGCCAACCAGAAGAGCATCTTCGAGGCGTTCGGACAGAGCGAGAGCTTCTACTCGCCCGGCCACACCGGCACCGGCCTGGGACTCTCGATCTGCCGCCGTCTCGCCACCCTCCTCGGAGGAGACATCACTCTGGAGAGCACCGTGGGGATCGGCTCCACCTTCACCCTCTTGCTGCCCCGCCGCCTGGGGGTCGCGTGAGCGCCGAGAAGCCGCTCGTCCTGGTGGTCGACGACTTCGCCGCGGGGCGCGAGCTGTGCGCCGAGTACCTGACCTTCCGCGGCTACGACGTGGCGACGGCCGCGGACGGCGCCGAGGCGCTGACCAAGGCCCGCGACCTCCTGCCCGACGTGATCCTGATGGACCTGTCGCTGCCCGAGGTCGACGGCTGGGAGGCGACCCGCCTCCTGCGCAGCGAAGAGCGCACCCGCCACATCAAGATCGTGGCCCTGACGGCCCACGCCCTGTCGCGCGAGCGGGACCGCGCCCTGGCCGCGGGCTGTGACGAGGTGGTCACCAAGCCGGTCGTGCCCAAGGAGCTGGAACGCGAGGTACGGCGCCAGCTCGGCAGGTCCTCGGCACCCGCCGACGAGCCGAAAGGAGAATCGTGAGCGACCAGTCGAACGAGCCGCTGGCCACCGGCCGGCCCGAGGCCCTCGGCCGCTCGGACGCCGCGGCCGGAGCCTCGCCTGAGAGGGAGCGTCCCGCCCCGCAGGCGAGCGGCAAGTACGTCTACTGCATCATCCAGAGCGACGAGCACCTCAGCTTCGGACACGCCGGGATCGGCTCCGAGCCCACCGAGGTGAGCACCGTGAGCTACCGCGACATCGCTGCGGTCGCCTCCGACACCCCGCTCGAGGTCTACGACCCGACCCGGGAGAACGTGCTCGCCCACGAGCGGGTCAACGAGACCGTGATGCAGCAGTTCACGGTCATCCCCATGTCCTTCGGCACGGTCTTCCGCACCGAGGAGGACATCGTCGAGCTCCTGCGCAGCGCCTACGACGCCTTCAAGGACGTGTTGGTGAAGATGCAGGGCAAGCTCGAGTTCGGCCTCAAGGTCCTCTGGGAGCCCGATCTGATCATCCAGGAGATCGAGAAGGAGGACGAGAACCTCCGCCTCCTGCGCCAGGAGATCCAGTCCCAGAGGGGCTCCACCTACTTCGCCAGGATGCAGTACGGCCGCCTGGTCGACTCGCTGCTCCAGGAGCGCTCCGAGGAGCTGGCCTCCGAGATCATGATCTCCCTCGGCGACGTGTCGGTCGCCTCGCGCGCCAACAAGCCGATCGGCGAGAAGATGATCCTCAACGCCGCGTTCCTGGTCGGCCGCAACCGCGAAGAGGACTTCGACGCCCGGGTCAAGGAGGTCGCCGGGCGCTACGACCACCTGAGCTTCAAGTACACCGGCCCCTGGCCGCCGTACAACTTCGTCAACATCCGGCTCAAGCTCGAGCGCGCGGTGGGCAACGAGTGATCGTCATCGACCGGCTGCTGACCGCGCCGCTGCGCTTCGTGCTCGAGAAGGTGGCGGCGGCCGTCGAGGCCGAGATGGACGACGAGGGCAACTTGAAGCAGGAGCTCCTGGCGGCCCAGATGCGGCTCGAGCTCGGCGAGATCAGCGACGAGGAGTTCGCGGCGACCGAGCGCGAGATCCTGGCCCGGCTGCGCTCGATCCGCGAGGAGCGGGGCGAGGGGCAGGGCCTCTCCATGTCCTCGAAGGTGGTGGGCGCCGAGGTGAGCTTCGGGCCCGACGAGGGACCCTGATCCGCTATACCTTCTTCGCCGGCAAGGGCGGCGTCGGCAAGACCACCCTCGCCGCCGCGGCCGCCGTCGCCCGCGCGGAAGCGGGCGAGGACGTGCTGGTGATCTCGACCGATCCCGCCCACTCCCTGGGCGACGCCCTGGACGTGCCCCTGGGCCCCGAGCCGCGGCTCCTTCCCGGCACACCCGGCGCCGGGGGCCGGCTCCTGGCCGCCGAGCTCGCCGCCGAAGCGGCCTGGCGCCGGTGGCTCGGCGAGCGGCGCGCGGGCCTGCGGACGCTCGCCGAGCGCGGCACGCTCCTCGACGCGTCCGAGATCGAGCGGCTCCTCGACCTGCCCGTGCCGGGGGTCGACGAGCTGGTGGGCCTGGTCGAGCTCGCCCGCCTCGGCCAGGGCTCGGGCGCGACCCGGGTGATCGTCGACACCGCCCCTACCGCCCACACCCTGCGCCTGCTCGAGATGCCCGCCGCCCTCGAGCGCTTCGCCGCCGTGCTGCTGGCCTTCGCGGCCCGGCACGAGGAGCTCGCCCGGCGCCTGACCGGAGCCTTCCGGCCCGATGCGGCCGACGAGCTCGCCGAGGCGGTGGCGACCGAGGCCCAAGAGATCGGCCGCCGGATCCGCGATCCGGAGCGGACGCGCTTCGTCTGGGTCCTCCTGCCCGAGGCCCTGGCGCTCGCCGAGACGCGCGACGCCCTGGCCGCGCTCGCCGCCGCCGGCGTCACCGTCGACGAGCTGGTGGTCAACCGGCTGGCGCCGGACCCCCTGCCCGCCGACGCGTCCTGCCCCGAGTGCGCCGCCCGCCGCCGCGCCGAGTCGGAGATCGTGGCCACGGTCGGGGCGGCCTTCCCCACGCTCCCCCTCCGCGTCGTGGCCGAGCTCGACGCCGAGCCCCGGGGACGGGCGGCCCTGGCCGCGCTCGGCGGCTCTCTCGGCGCTCCGCTCCGGCCCCTGCCGGCGCCCGAGCCGGTGGCGCCGGAGCCGGTGCCGCAGCCACCCTCGCCGCCCCTGGCCGCACGTCCGCCCGCCTGGCTGAGCGAGCTCGCGCCTCCCGGCCTCCGGCTCCTCCTGGTCGGCGGCAAAGGGGGCGTCGGCAAGACCACCTGCGCCGCCGCCCTCGCCCTCCTCCTGGCGCGATCCGGCCGCAACGACGGGCCACCGCCCTCGCGGGTCGTCCTCCTCTCCACCGACCCGGCCCACTCCCTGGGCGACGCGATCGAGGCGGACCTGGGCGACGCCGAGCGGCCGGTGCCCGGCGGCCCGGAGGGGCTCCGCGCCCGGGAGCTCGACGCCGGAGGCCGCTTCGCGGCCCGCCGGGAGCGCTACCGCGACGCCCTGGAGCGGGGGTTCGGCGCCTTCGCCCGCGGCGGCTCGGGGATCGACACCCCCTTCGAGCGGGAGGTCCTCGAGCGGCTCCTCGAGGCGACGCCCCCCGGCCTCGACGAGCTGGTGGCGGTGAGCGAGCTGACCGACGCCCTCGACGGCGCCGGACCCGGAGACGGCGACGGTCCGGCCGGCCCGTTGCTGGTGGTGGACACCGCCCCCACCGGCCACGCCCTCCGCCTCCTCGAGATGCCCGCGCTCGCCCTCGAGTGGGACCACGCCCTGCTCGCCCTGCTCCTCGAGTACCGGGACGCGGTCGGGCTGGGCGACCTGGCGCGCGACCTCCTGGAGCTCGCCGCCACGCTCAAGCGCCTCCGGGCCCTGCTCGCCGACCGCGCGCGCTGCCGGTTCGTGGCCGTCACCCGGGCGGGAGAGCTTCCCGGGCGCGAGACCGAGCGCCTTCTCGCCCGCCTGGAGGCGCTGGAGGTCCACGTTCCCGCGGTGGTGGCCAACGTCCTGCCGGAGGGCTCGTGCCGCCGCTGCCGGGAGGCCCGGAGAGGCGCCCTCCGGCACCTCGCGGAGCTCGGCCGGCGCTGCCGCTGCACTATACTGAGCGCCCCTGCCGAGTACCCCCCGCCCCGGGGCGCCGCGGCCCTCGAGCGCTGGGCCCGGCGGTGGACCGAGGCAAGCCTCGAATGACGACGGCGACCTACCTCTACTGCCTGGTCGAGAACCCCGAGCCGCCGGCGCTCGAAGGGGCCCCGCGGGGCCTTCCCGACGCCGCGGCGCCCCGCCTCCTGGCGGTGGGCGGCGGGCTCTGGCTGGTCGCCGCGAGCGCCCCGCTCGAGACCTACGGCCCGGGCGAGATCGAGGCGCGCCTCCAGGACCTCTCCTGGGTCTCCGACCGGGCCCTCGCCCACGAGGCGCTGGTCGAGCACTTCACCGGCGCGGGCGCTCTCCTGCCGATGAAGCTCTTCACCCTCTTCTCGAGCGACGAGCGGGCGCTCGCGGACGTGCGCTCCCGCCGCCACGAGGTGCGCCGCGCTCTCGCCCGGGTGACCGGTCGCCGGGAGTGGGGGGTGCGGGCGCGGTGGGACGCGGAGCGCGCCCGGGTCCTCTCGGAGGCGGGCGGAGCCGCCCGGCCGGCCGCCTCCGGCCGGGCCTTCCTCGAGCGCAAGAAGCGCCTGCGCGACGCCGGGCGGGCGCCCTCGGCCGAGACGACGGCGGCGGTCGAGAGCGCGTTCGCCGCGCTCGCCGCCGCGGCGGTCGCGTCCCGCCGCCAGGATCCTGTGCCCGGCGGCGCCGTGCTCCTCGACGCCGCGTTCCTGGTGCCGCGCGACGGCGAGGACGCCTTTCGCGAGGTGGCCGAGGCGGCGGCGCGCACCCTCGACGGCGCCGGGTGCGAGCTGGTCCTGACCGGCCCCTGGCCGCCGTACAACTTCGCCGGCGAGGAGGCGTCGTGAGCCGCGAGGGCGACCCGAACGGGACCAGCGAGCGGGTCGCGGGCGCCCTCCACACGCGGGAGGCCACGGCCCACGTCCTCGAGGACGCCGATACCCGCCTGGTGGAGGTGGTGGACTCGCTCCTCGAGCGCGGCGTCATGCTCACCGGCGACGTGGTCCTGGGCCTGGCCGACGTGGACCTGATCTACCTGAAGCTCTCGACCCTGCTCGCCGCCGCGGACCGGGTCTTCCGCCGCCGGGACGGCGAGGGGACCGGGCCCGCCCCGGGTGGACCGGTCGCCCCGGGCGGACCGGGCGCGCCGGACGAGGCGGCGGACGCGGGGGGAGCAGAACCCGCCCCGTCGCCGTCACCGGCCGTCGCCTCGCCCGCCCCGGCCACCGCCTCCGCTCCTTCCCCCGCCGGTCCCGCCCCGCGGGCCGGGGTGGCGCCCGCCGACGCCGAGGCGCTCCGCACCGAGCTCGAGGCCCGGAGCCGCGACCCGGCGACCGAGGTGGCCCGCTGGAACCCGGAGCCGGACGACGTGGAACGCTCGGTGGCGCGCCTGGTGCTGACCCTCGTGGACTTCGTCCGCCAGCTCCTGGAGCGCCAGGCGATCCGGCGCATGGAGGAGGAGACGCTGACGCCGGAGGAGGTCGAGCGCCTCGGCCGCGCCCTGATGCGCCTCGAGGAGACCCTGGTCGAGATCGCCGCCCGCTTCGGCCTCGATCCCGGCGACCTCAACCTCGACCTCGGCCCCCTCGGCAAGCTCACCTGACACGGGCCGGGCCGCGCCGGGCCGGGGGCTTTCGCCCTTGCGCACGGCGCGCGCCGCTCGGAGGCGGTGAAACGCCGGCGAGCGCCTCGGCTTCGCCCTGCCCCGGCGAGCTCGGTGCCGGCCCGAGACCCCGGCGACCTCCGGACGCTCCCCCACCCGCCCCGGCCGAGGCAGAGCTCGGCCGCTTCACCCGGCGTCGCCGTTGCCACCTCACCAGGCCCATGAAGCGATCGACCTCTGTCTCCCCCACCCGCCCCGGCCGAGGCAGAGCTCGGCCGCTTCACCCGGCGTCGCCGTTGCCACCTCACCAGGCCCATGAAGCGGCCGAGCTCTG
Organism: uncultured Acidobacteriota bacterium; assembly: GCA_963741925.1. Taxonomy (GTDB): domain Bacteria; phylum Acidobacteriota; class Thermoanaerobaculia; order Multivoradales; family DATKCC01; genus CAVUBL01. The sequence continues at coordinate 2,371,992 of CAVUJU010000005.1, read as the reverse complement.
TCTCGGCCGGCCGAGCCCTCCGGCGGGCACCGAACGCCGCCGACCTGCAAGGTTCCGCCGCTCCGTCGCGTCCTGAAGGATGAGATGACGCGCACGCCCCCGGCCAGCAGCGTGTACCGCACCTGGCGCCGCAGCCGCGGCAACCGGCTGCCGCCGGGCCTGTATCCGCCCCAGCGGCCGGTGCACGTCACCCTCTGCACCGTGGGTGACGGTGAGCCGTTCACCCTTCCCCGAGTCGCGCTGCCGGTCTTCGAGGCCCTCGCGGAGCACGCGGCCACTCTCGCGGCCTGCCTCATGCCCGGCCACCTCCACTGGCTCCTGGACGACGCGGCCCGGGTCATCGAGACGGTCCGGGCCTTCAAGTCCTACTCCACCCGGCGGGTCCGGAGAGCGGGATACGGCGAGCCCCTCTGGCAGCGCTCGTTCTGGGACCACGTCGTCCGCCGGCGGGAGAGCCTGGAGGCGGTGGTCGCTTACCTCCTGGACAACCCGGTCAGGGCCCGCCTGGTGCGAAGCCGCGAGGAGTACCCGTACTCGGTGGTGAAGCCGGAACGGCTGGGATCGGGGTAGCGAGGCGCTCGGTGCTCACCACGCCGATCGCCCGGCCGAGGCGGAGCTCGGCCGCTTCATCCGTCGGGAACGCGCCGAGACGGCAATCCCGGGTGAACCGGCCGAGGCGGACCTCGGGCAGGTCGGCGCGCTCGGTGCTCCTCACCCCGATCGCCCGGCCGAGGCGGAGCTCGGCCGCTTCATCCGTCGGGAACGCGCCGAGACGGCAATCCCGGGTGAAGCGGCCGAGCTCTGTCTCGGCCGGCCCGACGGTGGCCCTGGCAACGGCCCGTCCCCGGGGCCGAGACGCCGAAGCCGGACTCACCCCGGATCCGGGCGCGGCTCAGCGCTCTCCGCCCCCCTCCCCCGCCAGCCGCCGGGCCGCCTCCTCGAGCCCCGCCGCGCCGAACGGCGCCGCCGTCAGGCGGTCGAGGCGGACCGGCCGCGTGACGAAGGCGTCCGCCACCACCGGTCCCAGGGCGTTGGGCATGTCTCCGGTCGTCGCCAGCGTCACGCTCCCCAGCCGGTACGGGCCGGCCACGCCCCGGTCTCGGAGGGCCAGGCCGTAGAACGACAGGTCGACCCAATGCCGGCCGGGCGCGAGCTCCGTTGCCTGCTGCGCCCACGCCACCGGCTCACCGGTCATGGTGTGCAGCGTCCCCTCCAGGTAGAAGCGCCCCGCCCTCTCCACCGCCACCTCGGTCGCGACCACCAGGCTCCCGTCCACCAGCGAGTCCCGGTAGCGGCCGGTCAGGCGCGCCCAGGGCCGGCTGTAGAGGAAGCCCGCCGCCACCTTCCGCTCCGTGCCGTCGGGCAGCGTGGCGAGGACCTCCACCAGGTCGGCGGCGGCCAGGGCCGGCGCGGCGCCCACCGGCATCTCGAAGCGGGCCGAGTAGACGCCGTCGCCGGCGCGCCGGTCCGGACCCACGCCGTCGTCGGCGTAGGTCACAGAGCCGATCTCGGCTCCCGACTCGTCGCGCACCCGGCCGGTGACGACCGCGCCGGCGAGCGCCGTGCCGCCGGCTCCCCGGAGCGTGGCGTAGAGATCCACAGGCTCCGGAGCCACGAAGCCGACCCGGGCGGGCCAGACCTCGAGCCGGGGCGGCGCGCCGTCGGGACCGGCCAGCGAGTGGGCCTGCGGCGTGCGCGCGGCGAGGATCGGGTCCGGCCGCCCCGCCGGCACGGGCCGGGAGCTCGCGGGGTAGCGCGCCGCCTGGAGGTAGTCGGCGGCCGCGGACCGGGCGAGGGCGGAGGCGCCTTGCGCCGCGGCCGGCGGCGGCACCGCCAGGGCCATGACCAGGAGGGCGGAGAGGGCGAGGGTGAGGATACGGAAGCGGATACGGGTCTCGATCGCTCGGGTCATGTCTCTCTCCTCGGCTCAGTAGAGCAGCGCCACGAAGGCGGCGGTGGTCATGGAGCTCTGGACCGTGGTGTTCGGCGAGCAGGGCACGCCGCCGCAGGTCCAGATGCCGTCGGGGATCGCCTTCCTCGTGTCCGAGTCGGAGGCGTCGCGGATGTCGCTGTGGTTCTCGTGCGCGCCGTCGAGGTTGTGGAAGCCGGAGGCCTCCTGCTTGAACGAGCTCCCGCACACGTTGGAGTTGTCGTAGCCGGCGGTGGCGCTGCCGCCGCAGGCGTAGGTCGAGGCGTACTGGACGATCCCGTCGTCCTCGCCCGAGAGGCAGGCGCTGGCGCCGAAGATCGCCTCGTAGCCGCCGGTCATGTAGACGTTGCGCGCCGGCGGCGAGGCATAGGTCTTGACCTGCACCGAGTCGTCGCTCCGGAGCCAGTAGGTGGCGTCGTCGCAGTCCTGGATGAAGAAGGCCAGGAAGTTGCAGAAGAGGTTCGAGTTGCCGCACACCGCGTCGGCGCCCTCCGAGCCCCGGTGGGCGCCCGAGAGGCTGATCACCAGGCTGAGGCGCCCGGCGGCGGTGTCGTACGGCCCGTTGAAGTCGTAGTTCGGGTCCGACGGGTCGTCGTTGCCCAGGATGAAGTCCATCACCGGGCCGCCCATGGAGTGGGCGATCACCCAGAAGGTGCCGCCCTGGGACCAGGAGAGGGCGCAGCGGTGGCCGCCGCCGTCGGCGCCGCCGTTGGTGGCGTTGACGATCTCGTTCGCCACCTCGCCGGCGGCCTGGGCGTCCCAGTACGGGCGGCTGCCGTTGTAGCCGACCACGTAGTAGGAGGCCTGGAAGCTCTTGGTCGCCACCTGCACGAAGTCGTGCGAGCCGTTGGTCCAGTAGCTCCGGGCCGCGTTCCAGTCGGTGTAGGTGGCGGTATCGGTCTGCTTGCCGTGGACGAAGATCAGGCACGGGTCGGCGGCCCGGGCCGGTGCGGCCGCGACGGCCAGCCACACGGCCAGGGCGGCCGCAGCGCTCCAAGGAACAGCACGCATCGCACAGTCCTCCTTTGGATCGGGGCGCAGGGCGAGGCACCTCGCGCCCGGGGTTCGTGACTCCGGATAGCTGCGATCCAGAAATTAAGTGCGGTCATGATAACAGAGTCTCGGCCCGCTCCCGCGCCGCCCCGGGAGGTCGTGTAGGAACGCGGCCGACGGGCGAGCGGGCCCGAGTCCGACCGCAACTTGGTGGCTTGGGCGATGGCCGCGGGCGGTGCGGCCGGCCTACTCTCCTCTTATGGCCTCACTCGATCGTCTGCTCCGCGCCGTCCTCGACCATCACATGGAGGCCCTGGTCCTCGAGCCCGGGCGTCTGCCGCTGCTCTGTCAGAACGGGACCCAGCGCGAGGTCACCCGGACCCGCCTGGACGACTCGCTCATCCGCCGCCTGGTCGCCGAGATCGTCGAGGGGCCCGTGCCCGATCCCGCCGCCGCCACCGGCTGGGAGTTCGAGTACCAACTGGACGGCACCCCGTTCCACTTCCGCGGCGTCCCCGGCCCGGCGGGCTGGCGCCTGCGCGCCGAGCCGGTCGTCGCCGGCGCGCCGGCGCCCGGGCCGGCAGCGACCGCTCCCGGCCCCAGCCCGGGTCCCGAGCTGCCGGACATCTCCGCCTTCACCGTCGGTTCCACGGCGCCGGCGGCGAGCGACGGCCCCGCCGACGCCGGCCTCACGGCGGCCCCGGCCGCCCCAGCGACGATGGACGACCTGCTGCGCCGGATGGTCGAGCTGGGGGCCTCCGACCTCCACATCTCCCCGGGCCAGCCGACCCGGGTCCGCCTCGACGGCGACCTGACCGCCCTCGGCTCGGAGGTGCCCGACGCCGCGCGCACCCGCGAGCTGGTCCTCTCGATCACGCCGGAGCACGAGCGCGAGGACTTCGAGCGCGACAGCGACGCCGACTTCGCCTACGAGATCCCGGGGCTCGCCCGCTTCCGGGTGAACCTGTTCCGCGACCGCCAGGGCGCCGGGGCGGTGCTGCGCCACATCCCGGAGCGGATTCCGTCGGCGGACGACCTGGGCCTGCCCCAGGCGGTCCGGCGCCTCGCCCACCTGCCCAAGGGGCTGGTGCTGGTGACCGGGCCCACCGGCTCGGGCAAGTCGACCACCCTTGCGGCCCTCCTCGACCTGGTCAACCGCACCCGGGCGGACCACATCATCACCATCGAGGATCCCATCGAGTTCGTCCATCCGTCGAAGCGCTGCATGATCAACCAGCGCCAGGTGGGCGAGCACACGAGCTCGTTCGCCCGGGCCCTGCGCGCCGCCCTGCGCGAGGACCCGGACGTCGTCATGGTCGGCGAGATGCGCGACCTCGAGACGACGTCGATCGCCATCGAGACGGCCGAGACCGGCCACCTGGTGTTCGGCACCCTGCACACCACTTCGGCGGTGGGCACGATCGAGCGTCTGATCAACCAGTTCCCCGCCGATCGCCAGGAGCAGATCCGCCTGATGCTCGCCGAGAGCCTGCGGGCGGTGGTCTCCCAGACGCTGCTCAAGCGTGCCGGCGGCGGGCGGGTCGCCGCCCAGGAGATCCTGGTGGTCAACCGCGCGGTCTCGAACCTGATCCGCGAGAACAAGACCTACCAGATCCCGTCGATCATGCAGACCGCCAGGAAGCAGGGCAACGTGATCCTCAACGAGGCCCTCCTGCACCTGGCCATGGAGGGGACGGTGGAGCCGCGGGAGGCCTACCTGAAGGCGGTCGAGAGGGACGACCTCCTGAACCGCTTCCGCGCCGAGGGCGTCGACGTCGGCTTCCTCGAGCTGCTGGACTCGGCGGAGTGAGGATGGCGACGATGAGCGCCTTCGGGATCGTCTCCACCCCCTTCGCCGCGCGCCTCGCGCTGCGCACCGGGGCCTCGCTCGCGGGCGAGCTCCTGCTGCGCCAGACGACCACCGCCAACCACCGCGACGAGACCCTGGGGGCCCGCCTCAACGAGTCGGGCGACGCGTTTCTCCCCCTCGAGGTCGACGGCGGCGTCGAGCTCGTCCGGCTCTCCTCGGTCGCTTACCTCGAGTGCCCGCCCGACCTGCCCGAGGTGGCCGGGCTCAAGTCGCTCGGCGCCCAGGCCGAGGCGGTGGAGATCGAGCTCGTCACCGGCGAGCTCGCCTGCGGCTCCCTCCTCTGCCTGGCGCCGCCCCACCGGCGGCGGCTCTCGGACCTCTTGAACGCGGCGGATCCCTTCCTCCTGCTGGTCGCCGCCGAGCGCACGATGTACGTGAACCGCGACGCGATCGTGCGCGTGTGGAGCCTCCGGCCGTAGCGCCGAGGCCGGCGAACGCCCGAGGCCAAGCTCGGCCGCTTCGCAAACGCCGGACCGCCGAGACGGCGATGGCGGTAGAGTGGTCGCGGCGGCCCGCGGGCCGCCGCGACACGAGACCCCCTTCCCCCCAGAATCGAAAGGAGACGCTGTGCGGAAGAGCGCCGCTTCCATCCTGGCCCTCGCCCTGCTGGCCCTCGGGCCGGCCGCCTCGCAGGCCCAACCGCCGAGGCGCTCCCCCTCCCGGGACCGCGACTCGATGGGCGCGAAAGGCTCGGAGGCCGTCAAGGTCAAGCCGGCCCAGTACGACGTACGCACGGAGCTCGTCGACGAGGTGAGCTCGGTCACCCACCACGCGGTCACCATCGACGGGCAGAAGGTCCCCTACACCGCCACCGCCGGCAACCTGGTGCTGCGCGCCGAGGACGGCAAGCCCCGGGGGTCGATCTTCTACGTCGCCTACACCCGCGACGGCGTGGACGACCCGGCGCGGCGCCCGATCACCTTTTCGTACAACGGCGGCCCCGGCGCCGCCTCGCTCTGGGTGCACCTGGGCGCCTTCGGGCCGAAGCGCGCCGCCCTGGGGCCGGAGGGCATGCCGGACGAGCCGCCGCCGGGCCACCTGGTGGACAACGAGGACTCGGTGCTCGACGCCACCGACCTGGTGTTCATCGACCCGGTGTCGACCGGCTACAGCCGCCCGGCCCCCGGCGAGAGCGCCGACGAGTTCCACGGCTTCGAGAACGACATCCAGTCGGTGGGCGAGTTCATCCGCCTCTGGCTGACCCGCAACGAGCGCTGGAGCTCGCCCAAGTTCCTGGCCGGCGAGAGCTACGGCACCACCCGCTCGGCGGGCCTCGCCGGCTACCTCCAGGACCACTACGGGATGTACATCAACGGCATCGCGCTGATCTCGTCGGTGCTGGACTTCCAGACCATCGTCTTCAGCGACGACAACGACCTGCCCTACGTCCTCTACCTGCCGAGCTACGCGGCGGCAGCCTGGTACCACCACAAGCTGCCCGAGCGACTCTCGGGCGACCTGCCCACGACCCTCGAGGAGGTCGAGGCGTTCGCCCAGGGGGAGTACGCCACCGCCCTGTTCGAGGGCCGGAACCTGCCCGACGCCGAGCGCGCCGAGGTGGCGCGGAAGGTCGCCGAGTACACCGGCCTCTCCCAGGACTTCGTCGAGCAAAGCAACCTGCGCATCCGCGCCGACCGGTTCTTCAAGGAGCTGATGCGCGGCGAGCGCGAGACGATCGGCCGGCTCGACTCCCGCTTCGTCGGCCACGACCGCGACGCCGCCGGCGAGCGCCCCGAGTACGATCCGGCCGCGGCGGTGCTCGACTCCTACTTCGTGTCGCTGATCAACGACTACCTGCGCCGCGACCTGGGGCTCAAGATCGACCTGCCGTTCAACTACGAGGCGCAGGTCTTTCCCTGGAGCTTCTCGCGCGGCGGGCAGCGCGGCTGGGTGCCCGGCTACCTGGACGTCGCCGAGGTGCTACGCGAGGCGATGAACAAGAACCCCAAGCTCCAGGTGCTGGTGCTCGCGGGCTACTACGACATGGCGACCCCGTTCTTCGGCTCGGTCTACACGGTGGCCCACATGCCGCTCGATCCGGAGATCGCCAAGAACATCCGGCTCTCTTACTACCAGGCGGGTCACATGATGTACATCCGGCAGGAAGACCACGCCAAGATGCGGAAGGATTTGCTCGACCTGATCGAGCGGGCGACGGCCCGGTAGGCGTCCGCCGCCGGAAATCCGAGGGCGCGGCCGGGGCGGGCACGGGGCTTGCGTAAGCTCACTCCAGTCGACAGCTCCGGTCGCCGTCTCCAGGCGAGCCGTTTCACATAGCGCCGCCACCGGCCGAAGGGCCGAGGCGGCGCAGTTTCTTCGGCCTCCCGCGACCCAGCGCCCCGCGCTTCCGCTTGACGGACGCCGCGCGCCTGTGCTGATATCGGTCCCGATCATGAAGGTCGCCTTTCTCAAGCCGCCCATCGGCGGCATCCTCGGGCTCGAGATGCTCACCTTCGTCGAGCCGCTGGGGCCGGAGTGCGTCGCCGGGGCGCTCGAGCCGGACGGCCACGAGTGCCGGATCTTCGATCTTCGGATCGACGGCGCCGAGGCCGGCCTCGCCGCCTGCACGGCGTTCGAGCCGGACGTCGTGGGCCTGCAGTGCAACTTCACCACCGAGCGCTACCGCTGCGTCTCGCTTGCGCGCCGGGTCCGCGAGGCGCTCCCCGACGCCTTCGTCGTGGTCGGCGGGCACGACGCCTCGCGCGAGCCCGACTGGTTCACCGATCCGGCCTTCGACGCCGTGGCCCTGGGCGACGGCGAGGAGGTGACGCCGATCCTGGTCGACGCCCTCGAGCGGCGCGCCGACCTGGCGAAGGTCCCCGGCCTGGTCCTCGACCCCGGGGGCGAACGGCGCCACACCGGGGCGCCGCCGACGCGCAGCGAGCTCGACGACCTGCCCCTGCCCGCCCGCCACCTGATCCGACACTACGCGCCCCACTACTACATCAACTTCAGGAAGCCCCTGGCGCTCATGGAGACGGCCCGCGGCTGCCCCTTCAAGTGCAACTTCTGCTCGGTGTGGAAGTTCCACGAGAGCACCTTCCGCGAGAAGTCGCCCGAGCGGGTGGTCCGCGAGCTCGCCGCCATCGAGGCGCCGAACGTCTTCATCACCGACGACATCTTCTGGATGAACGTCAAGCGGGGCGAGGAGCTCGCGCGCCAGATCAAGGCGGCCGGGATCCGCAAGTACTTCACCGTCCAGACCCGCACCGACATCATCTGCCGCTTCCCCCACCTGATCGAGATGTGGAAGGACTGCGGCGACCTGGCGATCTTCCTCGGCCTCGAGGCGGTCACCGACGCGGGCCTCGACCTGGTGAACAAGAAGAACAACGCGGCCAACAACCTGCGGGCGATCGAGATCCTGAAGGAGCTGGGCGTCGGCTTCACCTCGAACTTCATCGTCGACCCGGCCTGGGACCGCGACGACTTCGCCCGGCTGCGCGAGTGGATCGCCGAGCACGGCACCTACAACAGCGGCTTCTCGGTGCTCACCCCCCTGCCCGGGACCGACCTGTGGGACGACGCGCGGAGCCGCGTGACCACCCACGACTGGGAGATGTACGACATCATCCACGCCGTGCTCCCCACCCGCCTGCCGCTCGAGGAGTTCTACGAGGAGTACGCGCGGCTCTGGCGCACCAGCCTCGAGGTCCGCTACCGCTACCGCGGCCGGGCCCGCACCTATTTCCAGCTCGGCGCCGCCCTGGCCACCGGCAAGGTGACCCTCGGAGCGGTCAAGAAGGGAATGCGGATCGCGAGCGTCTTCTCGAAGCCCGAGACCTTCCTCGAAGCCCACGAGCGCTGCGCCGCCGAGACCCCGGTGCTCGAGCGCGCCGCCTCCTGAGAGCCGGCCGAGCGGCGAGCCGGCGGACACGGACGGACGTGGTCGAGCCGGAGATCGCGGAGCTCCAGGGCGCGACCCCGGCCGGTGGCGGTCTCGCCCTCATGCTCTCGGGCGGCGGCGCGCGGGCCGCGTACCAGGTGGGCCTGCTGCGCTCCCTCGCCCGCCGCCATCCGGACCTCCAGGTGCCGATCCTGGTGGGCGTCTCCGCGGGAGCGATCAACGCCGCCTGCCTGGCGGCCCATCCGGGGAGCTTTTGCGAGTCGGTGGAGCGCCTGAGCCGCCTCTGGCACGACCTCGAGGTCGAGACCGTCTTCCGGGTCGACCCGGTCTCGCTGCTGGCCAACGTCGGCCGCTGGGCGCTGCGCCTGGTCTCGGGGGGCGGCCGGCTGGCCCCCCAGGTGCGGGGGCTGGTGGACACCGCGCCGCTGCGCAGGTTCCTGACGGCGAGCCTCGACGCCGCCCCGGACGGCGAGATCACCGGCATCTCGCGGGCGGTCGACTCGGGGCGCCTCCGGAGCTTCGCCGTCATCACCAGCAACTTCGGCACCGGCCAGTCGGTCGTCTGGGTCGACGGGCGCAACGTCCAGACCTGGGAGCGGCCCGCCCGGCGCAGTCGCTCGACCCGCATCACCGTCGAGCACGTCATGGCGTCGGCCGCCCTGCCGGTCTTCTTCCCGGCCGTGCGCCTGGACGACTCCTGGCACGGCGACGGCGGCATCCGCCTGACCGTCCCCTTCTCGCCGGCGATTCACCTGGGGGCGGACCGCATCCTGGCGATCTCCACCCGCTACCGGAAGACGATCGACGAGGCCGACCGGCCGGCCACCCGGGGCTATCCGCCGCCGCTCCAGATTCTCAGCCAGCTCCTGAACGCCATCTTCCTCGACATGCTCGACCAGGACACCCTGCGGGTGGAGCGCCTCAACATGCTCCTCGCCGAGCTGCCCCCCGAGCGGCGCCACGGCCTGCGCCTCGTCGACGTGAGCGTGATCCGCCCGTCGCGCGACCTGGGCCGCCTGGCGGCCGAGCTCGAGCCCCGCCTGCCGAAGCTCTTCCGCTACCTCGTCCGCAGCCTCGGGTCGCGCGAGACGGCCAGCCCCGACCTCCTCAGCCTGGTCATGTTCCAGGCCGAGTACTGCCGCAGCCTGATCGAGATCGGCGAGGCCGACGCCGACGCCCGCAGCGACGAGATCGACGCGCTGATCGCCGGTTGATGCGCCGGGGAGACCCCGGAGGCTGCCGATTTGGCGCACGCGCCACTCTGGCAGTCGGCCGCGGGCTCCCGCCGCGCTGCGGCGAGCGGCCCGGAAGCCCGCCGCGCCGGGCCGTCCCTCCGGCCGGGACCGAACATTGCATGAGCAGGTTGTCCACATTGAGCACCGAGACCACACCCAATCCAGAACCGAAGGACCCAGGAGAGATGACGATGCGATCGAAATCCGAGATCTCGCGCGTCCTGGCGGCTGCGCTGTTCCTGCTGGTCGTCGCTTGCGGGCCCGCGCATCCGCGAGAGTCCCAGGCCGACCAGGGAGGCCCCCAGGCGAGCCCAGCGGCGCGCGCGGCCTCCACCAGCAACGCCGACAGCAACGCCGACGCGAACAGCAAGATCGACACGGCAGCGGCGGCCGCCCTGTCGAGCACCTTCCGGGCCGCCGCCCACCGGGCGCTCCCCGCCGTGGTGTTCATCACGGTCCAGAAGCCCGCGGGCTCGGACCAGGAGCAAGGGCAGATCCCTGATCCCTTCCGGTTCTTCTTCGGCAACCCGCAGAATCCCGGCGGCCAGCCTCAGAAGGAGGAGGGCGCGGGCTCCGGCTTCATCTACGACGCCCAGGGGCACGTGATCACCAACAATCACGTGGTCTCGAACGCGACATGGGTGCAGGTGCGGCTGGTCGACGGCCGCGAGTACCAGGCCAAGGTGGTGGGCAGCGACCCCATGAGCGACGTGGCGGTGATCCAGATCACCCCCAAGAAGGGGGAGACGTTGCCGGTCGCCCAGCTCGGCGAGTCGGACGACCTGCAGGTCGGCGATTGGGTGCTGGCCCTGGGCTCGCCCTTCGAGCTCGAGGCCACGGTGACCGCCGGCATCGTCAGCGCCAAGCGCCGCCAGCTCGGCGGCGGCCCGAGCACACTGCAGTCCTACATCCAGACCGACGCGGCCATCAACCCGGGCAACTCGGGCGGGCCGCTGGTCAACCTGGACGGCGAGGTCGTGGGCATCAACTCGGCCATCCTCGGCAGCCCCGCCTTCGTCGGCTACGGCTTCGCGATCCCGATCGACATCGCCAAGAAGGTCGCTTCGGACATCCTCAAGTACGGCCACGTCCGGCGGCCTCAGCTCGGCATCCAGGTCGCGCCCGTGACGGCGCCCGACGCCGAGGTCTACCACTTGAAGGAGGTCAAGGGCGCGCTGGTCAAGGGGGTCCAGCCGGACAGTCCCGCGGCCAAGGCCGGGCTCGAGCTCGGCGACGTGATCATCGCCGTCGACGGCCAGCCGATCGCCGACGCCACCGAGCTCACCACGACCCTGGCCCAGCACCAGCCGGGCGACACGGTGAAGATCGCCTACATCCGCAAGGGCGAGACGAGGAACATCAGCGTCAAGCTGGGCGAGTTCGAGAACGAGCAGGCGGACAACGAGGGGGGCGGCGGGGGCCACAGCGTCGCCGAGACCCTCGGCTTCCAGGTCCAGCCCCTGACGCCGGCCCTCGCGCAGCAGCTCGGCTACACGCAGACTGCCGGCGTGCTCATCTCCCAGGTGACGCCGTACAGCGCCGCCGCCGCCGCCGGTCTGCGCCCCGGGATGTTGATCCTGCGGGTGAACGACCACGAGGTGAAGAACCCGGCGGACGTGGAGGCCGCGGCCAAGGGGGTCTCGAGCGGTGACGTGGTGTCGCTGCGCCTGGTGGTCCCCAACCTCGGCGAGACGATCGTCAACTACCGGGTGCACTGAGGTCCCGCACCCGGGTCGGTTCGAAGGGGGGGAGCCCGCGCGGCTCCCCCCTTCTCACTCCCGCTTCGCGCGCAGCAGGAGCGTCCGGAGCGTGTCGTAGGTTTTCTGTTCCTCGGCGCGGCCGGCGGCCTTGGCGATCCGCTCGATCTCCCGGAGCGCCTCGGAGTCGTCCTTCGGCGCGCGGTCGGTGATCAGGTCCGCAGCCCCGCCCCGGCCCGACACCGGGCTCTCGCCCCGGCGCCTTCGCCAGTGCCAGTCGAGCCGGTCGAGGTACTCCATGGTCTCGGCCCAGGCCTCGTAGGGAAGATTCAGGCCGGCGAGGAGCTTGCCGACGTCCTCGGCGTCGAAGGTCCCGTCGCCTCGCTCGTAGACCCCCACCTTCCGCTCGCTGACCTCCTCGGTCCGCGCCGCGAGCTCCTTCTGGATCAACCCGCTCGCGTCGCGGAGGATGCGCAGGGCGGTGCCGGCCCGGGTCCGCTTCTTCGCACTCCCCTCCGGAGCCGCCTCTCCATCCTTCTCCGCCTTCGCCGGCTTCGATCGCTCGCCTTTGGCCATGGGCCGAATCTAGACGGGAGGGCCTGCGGCCCGCAAGCGCAAGTGCTTGACCCGTAATGACTTGGACGGGAACTAATACGCTCTGGAGAGAACTATCCTCCGGGTTCGTCAGCACCGGATGCACAGATCTATCCGATTGCGGAATCTTCGTCTCGTTCGTCGACAACGGCGCGAAGATTCCCGGAAGAGAGCTCGGCGGGACGTTTCGGCGATCCGGCGGGGGCGGCCGATGCCGGTGGACACGCCGGCCGCACGTTCCGAGGTAACTTCAGACGGCGAGCTCGGCCAGGAACTCCTCGATCTCCTGGATCGTCGCCTCGAGCGCCTCGGCGAAGGGGTAGTGACCGGCGGCGGGCAGGTGGACGAGGCGCGCTCCGGCGAGGCTCGACGCCACGCGCGCGGCCTGGTCGGGCGGCGTGGTTCGATCCTCCTCGCCGCACAGGACGAGGACCGGGCAACCGGGATCGAACGGGCGCACCGGGCCGGTCAGGCCCCGGTGGAGGCTCCTGAGGAGCGGTCCGTAGAGGCGCGGGTCGCGCAACCGGGCGCGGTGGATCGCCGCCAGAAAGAGAGGGGAGGCGGCGCTCCGAGTCTCGGCCTCGACGTGGGCGCGCAGCTCGCGGCGCGCCCGGTGCTCGCCGCCCCCGTGCGCCGCTCCGCCGGAGCTCGACCCGCGGGCCATGAGCCCGACCGCCCGGCGCAGAGAGGTCGCGGCTCGTCCCTGGCCCGCCGCCGGCGGCGCGAGAAGGACCACCGCCCGCGCCTCGAGCCGTCCCTGGCGCAGGAGCTCGCGGAGGAGCCAGGCCCCCAGGGAGTGGGCAAGGAGGACCGGCGGCGCCTGTCCCGGCAGGCCGCGCAGCCAGCGGCCGAGCCGGTCCTCGAGGGCGCGAAGGCCGGGGAGCTTGGCCCCGAGCGGGGTCGACGCCCCGTGGCCCGGGAGGTCGGGAAGCCAGACCGCGCGGCGCGCGGCGAGGGCGAGGCCCAGGGGCAGGAGGGTGTGGTGGTCGAGGCCCGGCCCGCCGTGGAGGGCGACCAGGGAGGGGCCGGAGCCGGCCGCCTCTCCGAGCCGCCGCACCGCCAGCGTCACGCCGCCGGAGCGGACCGGCACCAGGGGTGGTAGCCCATCGAGGCCGTCGCCTTCGTGCGCCATAAAGGGCTTCCGCTACGGGCTCTGGCGACCGAAGTACAGCCGGATCTCCTGCCCGACGGCCTCGCTCCGCTCGAGGATCACCCGGGGGCCGGCCAGGTCCACCACCACGTGCAGCTCGCGCTTGCGCAGCTCGGGATGGAAGCCGATCCGGATGGCCTTGGCCAGGCCGCTCGTCACCTGCAGCTCGGAGCGCGCGAACGGCTCCTCGACGCCCTGGATCCGCACCAGCTCCCGCGGCGGCGAGGCGAGGCGCGCCACCGAGTACTGCCATTCCTCGACCCGGCCGTCGAGGAAAACGGTGACCAGGAGCTCCTCCCCCTGGGGCTCCCAGATGACGTTCAGCACCCGGGAGAACGTGCCGGCGGCAGCGGCCTGGGGGGCCGGAGCCTCCCGCGGGGGGGTCCGGGGGAGCGGCTCGGGCGCCGGGGCCGCCCGCGGCTCGGGGGGCGCGGGCCTCGGCTCGACCGGCGTCTCGACCGGCGGCGCGGGCGGCGCGCTCCGGGCGGCGGGCGGCGTCGCGGGCGGCGCCGGAAGTTGCGTCGCGGGCGGCGTCACGGGCGGCTTGACGGCCGGGGCCGCGGCGGCCGGAGGGGACCGCCGCGCCTCGCCGGCCGCAGCCGCGGGCGGCGCCTGGGCGGTCTCGACGGCCGGGCCCTTCGCCGCCGTGCCGCCCACCAGCCAGCGCACCGACCGCTCCGGGAAGACGAGCACCATGGCGGCGGCCGCCGCGACCAGGACCAGGACCGCCAGGACACCCACCAGCAGGGTTCGATGCCCTTTCGGAGCGTCGGCCACCGCGGCCCCGCGGTACGACCGTGCATACGGGGAGGTCGCCAGCGACGAGGGCGAGGCGGACCGATCGGGCGCCGCCTCCGGCACGAGCGGCTCCTCCGGCTCCTCCGGCTCCTCCGGCTCCTCCGGCGCCCCGGCCGCAGGCGGCTCCGGAGGAGGCCTCTCCGGGAGGCCCAGCGGCCCGCTCACGAGGCCCCAGTCCTCGGCCTCGGGGGAGGCGGCGGCTCGCGGCGTGGGCAAGGGCGGCTGGTGCAGCTCGCCCCACGCTTCGGCCGATCCGGCGGGCTCGGCGGATCCGGCCGGACCGGTGCCCCCCGCCGGCCGGCCCAGCACCCGTTCCACCCAGGGCTCGCCGGGCACGATCTCCGGGGGCGTCGCACCCGGGCGGCCCTCCCTCTTCAAGCGCTCGGCGACGATGCGCTCGATCAGCGTCTGGCTGTCGGGGTCGAGGCTCAGGAAGCGCACGCCCACGCCCGCCGGCCGGTCGAAGCTTTCGTCGGCCGACCGCACCCAGACCACCTCGCCGATGCCGTGGATCAGCCGGTAGTCCTCGCCGAGGGTGAACTCGAAGTCGAAGACGGTGCCCGGGGGCGGGGGGAGACGGTGCGGATGAACATCCCCCCGATGGAGAGGTTCTCCGAGTACTCCGTGATGAAGCCCTGGAGCTCCTTGAACTTCAAGGAGACCTTGCGCTGCAGGTCGACGCGCTGGACGCGCTGGGGCTCCGGGTCGCCAGGGTTCTCGGGAGTGCTCATCGAGGGGCCGATTATACGCGGGCGGGGCCCATCGCTTTGCGGCGGTTTGCCCCGGGAAGCGGCTCGCACTAACCTTACGACCCGTCATGAGCTCTCTTCGACCCATCACCGAGGTCGCCCGCCGTCTCGGCGTCGCCGACCATCTCGTCGTCCCGTACGGCAACGACAAGGCCAAGATCCGGCTGGAGGCCCGCGAAGCGGCCCGCCGCCGGGGTCGCCTGGTCCTCGTCTCGGCCATCACTCCAACGAGCGCCGGAGAAGGCAAGACCACCACCTCGATCGGCCTGGCCCAGGGCCTGGCCCGCTGCGGAGAACGTGTCTGCCTGGCGCTACGCGAGCCCTCTCTCGGACCCACCTTCGGCATCAAGGGAGGCGCCACCGGCGGCGGCAAGTCGACCGTCGAGCCCTCCGAGGAGATCAACCTCCACTTCACCGGCGACTTCCACGCCGTCACCGCGGCCCACAACCTGCTCGCCGCGCTGCTCGACAATCACCTGCACCAGGGCAACGAGCTCGGCATCGACCCGCGGCGGGTGCTCTGGCCCCGGGTCCAGGACGTCAACGACCGGGCCCTGCGCAACGTCGTCGTCGGCCTGGGCGGACCGGCCCAGGGCGTGCCCCGGGAAAGCGGGTTCGACATCACCGCCGCCTCCGAGGTGATGGCGGCGCTCTGCCTGGCCGCGGACGCCGACGACCTGCGCGCGCGGCTGGGGCGGCTGATCGTGGCGCTCACCTACGAGCGGGAGCCGGTCACCGCGGCCGACCTCCAGGCCGTGGGCGCCATGATGGTGCTGCTGCGCGACGCGCTGATGCCCAACCTGGTCCAGAGCCTCGAAGGGGTCCCCGCCCTGATCCACGGCGGCCCGTTCGCCAACATCGCCCACGGCTGCAACTCGCTGATCGCCACCACCCTGGGCCTGTCGCTCGCCGACTGGCTGGTCACCGAGGCCGGCTTCGCCTTCGACCTGGGGGGCGAGAAGTTCTTCGACATCAAGTGCGCCGGCGCCGGCCTGGCGCCGGCCGCGGTGGTCCTGGTCGCGACGGTGCGGGCCTTAAAGCGCCACGGCGGGGTCGCCCAGAAGGACCTGGGGACCCCCGATCCCGCGGCCGTCGAGCGGGGCCTCGACAACCTGAGGAAGCACGTCGAGAACGTCCGGCTCTTCCACCTCACGCCGGTGGTGACCCTGAACCACTTCGGGGGCGACTCCGGCGACGAGATCGACGTCGTCCGCCGCGCCGCGGCCGAGATGGGCGCGCCCTTCGCTCTCGCCGACCACTTCGCCTGCGGTGGCGAGGGGGGACGCGAGCTCGCCGAGACGGTGATGGCCCACGTCCAGGACGACCCGCCGGCGGTCGAGCGCCTCTACGACCTCGCGGACCCGTTCGAGGTCAAGATGGAGACGATCGCGAGGAAGGTCTACGGCGCCGCCGACGTGGTCTACACCCAGGACGCCGAGAAGGACCTCGCCCAGATCCGCCGTCTCGGCTTCGGGGGGCTGCCGCCGTGCGTCGCGAAGACGCCGGCTTCGCTCTCGGACGACCCGTCCCTGGTCAACCGCCCGCGCGACTTCACGGTCACCGTCCGCGGGGTCGTGCTCTCGGCCGCGGCAGGGTTCCTGGTGCCGCTCCTGGGGAGCGTTCTGCGCATGCCGGGGCTGCCCAAGTCGCCGCAGGCCGTGCGCATGGACCTGGTCGACGGCGAGATCGTCGGGATGCGCTAGCGTGCACGCCGCCGCCTGGACCCGCGGGACGGGGGGCGCGGGGCGCGTATGATCGGGCACGGGGTCGGCATCGCGTCCGATCCCCTCCCGACCGAGCCGACCCGGAGAGCCGAGCCATGATCCGTCGCCAGCGCCTGCCCCTCGTCCCCCTCCTCGCCCTCGCCATCGCCGCCGCTCTCGCGGCCCTCGCCTGCCGCGTCGACGCCCGGGCCGACGCCATGGCGGCCGCCCCCTCGGACCCGGCGCCCAGCGCCGGCGGCGGCCCGGTGGTCGTCGAGCTCTTCACCTCCCAGGGTTGCTCGAGCTGCCCGCCCGCCGACCGCCTCCTCACGCGCCTGGGCGAGGACCCGAAGCTCGCGGCCCGCGTCTTCCCTCTCGCCTACCACGTGGACTACTGGAACTACATCGGCTGGACCGACCCCTTCTCCTCCCCCCGGTGGTCGGAGCGCCAGAGGAGCTACGCCCGCGCCTTCGGGAGCAACCAGGTCTACACGCCGCAGCTCGTGGTCGGCGGCACGGCCGATTGCGTCGGCTCCCAGACGAACGAGGTCTACGGCAAGATCCGCCAGGCCCTCGCCCGGCCCGAGGCTGGCCGGGTGGAGCTGCGCCTGGCGCCGGGCTCCGGCCCGAACGAGCTCCAGGCGATCGCCGGCGTGAGCCTCACGCGCGACGTCTCCGGGGAGCTCGAGCTCTGGGTGGCCCTCTATCAGAAGGACCTGACCACCTCCGTGGCGCGCGGCGAGAACGCCAGCCGCACCCTCCACGACGACTACGTGGTGCGGCGCCTGGTCAGGGCGTTCTCCCTCGCGGGCGGCGCCGGCGCCCACGGCTCGGGGCGCGTGAGCCTGGCGCTCGACCCCTCCTGGAAGCGCTCCGACCTGGGAGTGGTCGCCTTCCTCCAGGACCCGGCGAGCCGGGCGATCGTGGGCGCCGCCCGCGCGACCCTCGAGCGCATGGAGTAGGGTGCGGAGGAGCCGCCGCCATGGACGTCCTGTTTCTCTCCCGCCTGCAGTTCGCCCTGACCATCATGTTCCACTACCTGTTCCCGCCCCTGACGATCGGGCTGTCGCTGGTGATCGTCTACCTGCTGGCGAAGAGCCTCGCCACCGGCGCCGCGGTCTACGAGAGCGCGGCGAAGTTCTGGGTCAGGATCTTCGGGCTCAACTTCGCCGTCGGGGTCGCCACCGGCATCGTCATGGAGTTCCAGTTCGGCACCAACTGGGCGGTCTACTCGCGCTACGTGGGCGACGTCTTCGGCTCGGCGCTCGCGGCCGAGGGGATCTTCGCCTTCTTCCTCGAGTCCGGCTTCCTGGCGGTGCTGCTCTTCGGCTGGAACCGGGTGTCCCGGACGTTCCACTTCTTCGCCGCCGTGATGGTCTGCCTCGGGTCGATCTTCTCCTCGGTCTGGATCACGGTCGCCAACTCCTGGCAGCAGACGCCGGCCGGCTTTGCGATCCGCGAGCACCCGGTGGGCGGCCAGGTCTTCCGCCGCGCCGAGATCACCGACTTCTGGGCCATGGTCTTCAGCCCGTCGTCGATGCACCGCCTGGTCCACGTCTGGTTCGGCGCCTTCTTGATGGGCGCCTTCTTCGTCATGTCGATCTCCGCCTGGTACCTGCTCAAGGGACGCCACCGCGAGTTCGCCGAGCGCTCCTTCGCCGGCGCCCTGGCCCTGGCGATCGTCGTCTCGCTGGCGCAGCTCGTCTCCGGCCACCTCCAGGCGGGCATGGTCGCGCGCCACCAGCCGGCGAAGCTCGCCGCCTTCGAGGGCCTGTACCGGACCGAGAGCCACGCCCCCATGCACCTGTGGGGGTGGCCGGACGGGAAGGCCGAGCGCGTGCGCTACGGCGTGGCCGTACCCGGCCTCCTCTCCTGGCTGATCCACTACGACACCTCCGCCGAGGTCCCCGGCCTCGACGAGCTCGAGGCGGACTGGGGCCGGCCGCCGGTCCGGGTCTCCTTCGAGAGCTACCACCTGATGGTGGGGATCGGCATGATCTTCATCGCCTCGACCCTCTACGCCGGCTGGCGCTATCGGCGGGGCACCCTGTTCGAGACGCGCTGGCTGCTCTGGTTCTTCGTCTTCGCCGTGGCTCTCGCCTACGCCGCCAACCAGCTCGGCTGGGTTGCCGCGGAGGTGGGCCGGCAGCCCTGGATCGTCTATCCCACCCTGGTCGACGGCCACGTGGTGGGCGGTCTCAAGACCGCCGACGCCCTCTCCGAGGTGGTGACGGGCGGCCAGGTGCTCGCGTCGATCGTCATGTTCGGCCTCCTCTACCTCCTGCTCTTCGCCCTCTGGGTGCTGGTGCTCAACCACAAGATCCAGCAGGGCCCGGAGCCCGTGGGGCCGGAGCCGGCCGCGACCTCGGTCGGCGACTACTTCGCGACCGCCGCGCGCCTGGCCGGCAAGCGCGAGTCGATGACCGAGGCGAAGGACGAGACTTGAGAGCTTGTGAATGAATGTCCGACCTACTGCGGGCGCCCCCGATTCGCCCCTCGCGGCGTTACGCCTCCTCGACGTAGGCCCCGCTACGCCTGCGTCGGCGCGCCTTGCGAGGGGCGCCCGGGAACGCCCTCGCGACGGCCGGAGATTCATCCACGAGCTCTGCTGAGATGAACCTCCACGTCCTCTGGTTCGGCCTGCTCGGCGTCCTCCTCGCCGGCTACGCGATCCTCGACGGCTTCGACCTCGGGGTCGGGATCCTCCACCTGGGGGTGCGCAGCGACCGGGAGCGGCGGGTGGTGCTCAACTCCATCGGCCCGATCTGGGACGGCAACGAGGTCTGGCTGGTGACCTTCGGCGGCGCCATGTTCGCCGCCTTTCCCGAGGCCTACGCCACCGTCTTCTCCGGCTTCTACGACGCCTTCATGCTGGTGCTCTTCGCCCTCATCCTGCGGGCCGTGTCGCTCGAGCTCCGGGGCAAGCTGCCGCCGTCGGCCTGGCGCGGCTTCTGGGACGGCGGCTTCTTCCTGGCGAGCCTCCTCGCCACCCTCCTCTTCGGGGTCGCCGTGGGAGCGATCCTGATCGGCGTGCCGCTCGACGCCCGGGGAATCTACGCCGGCGGGTTCTTCGATCTCCTGCTCCCCGCCCGGCTTCCCTTCTTCCCGGTCCTGGTCGGCCTCCTCACCGTCGCCCTCTTCGCGCTCCACGGCGCGCTCTACCTCAACCTCAAGACCGAGGGCGGCCTCCAGGCCCGGGTGCGCCGCTGGATGTGGCACGCCTTCGGCTGGTTCCTGGTGCTCTACCTGCTGACCACCATCGTCACCCTGACCGAGGTGCCGCGGGCGACCGCCAACTTCGACCGCTTCCCTTGGGCTTGGGGCGTGGTGGTCCTCTCGGTGCTGGCGATCGGCAACATCCCCCGTTCGATCTACCTCGGCCGCCACGGCCAGGCGTTGGTCTCCTCCTCGCTGGTCATCGCAACCCTCGTCGGCCTGGTCGGCGTGGCCCTCTTTCCCAACCTGGTGACCTCGAGCCTCGACCAGGCCACCAGCCTGACCATCTACAACGCCTCCTCCTCGGAGAAGACGCTGCGGATCATGGCGATCATCGCCGCCGTCGGCATGCCCTTCGTGCTGGCCTACACGGGGGTGATCTACTGGACGTTCCGGGGCAAGGTCCGGCTGGACGAGCACGGGTATTGAGCGACCTGCCGACCGGGCGCCAGCCCCTTCGGCGTGGGCGGGGGACCAGCGACCCGTGGCGCCGGAGACGCTTCAGGCGCCTCGTCGGTTTGAGGCGGAGCTTCGCCAGGCTCGCGGGAACCAAGTCCTGTTCTCGCGCAGGGGCGCAAAGACGCAGAGGAGGACGGCTGGGCCTGCTGCATTCGGTGGAGCGTCTACGACTCGGGGCGCCTCCGAGGTGTCGCCGAAGTCGGGTCGACTCCAGGGCCGCGTCTCTGCGCCTCTGCGCCTCCGCGCGAGACCCGTCCAGCTCAGGTCCTGGGTACGGCTGGTTCCTGGCCCTCGGGCTCCTCGTGGTCCGTCATCCTTCAAGTGACGCGCCCTGGCGGCCCTTCACGCCGCTGGCGGCGTTGCTCCTCCTCGACGTAGGCCTTCGGCGAGTCCTTGGAGCGACCGGCGGCCAGATGTTTTCCAAGTTTCTGCTTGTATTTCCTGTGTACCTGTGGCAAACTCCCCTCCTCGATCGCTTCACGACCTGAAAAGGAGGGAGAGACGATGCTTGTGACGGCCGCAGTCCTCTTCGCGTTGGGTGCCCTGGGCGGGCTGTACATGGCGGTGTCCCACTTCCGGGGGCGGCGTTGGCCCCTCGGCTTGGCGGTGGTCCACGGCCTGCTCGGCGCGAGTGGCCTGGTGCTCCTCGCCTGGGCCATCTACCACGCCGGTTCCACCGGCTATCTGGTGATCGCGCTGGTTCTGTTCGTGGTCGCCGCCCTCGGCGGCTTCGTGCTCTTCGCCAACCACCTGCGGGGGCGCGCTCTGCCGAGCCCGGTGGTGATCCTTCACGCCCTGGTCGCCGTGACCGCCTTCGTCCTGCTGCTGGTCTCGCTGTGACGCCGATCCGCTATTCGCGGGCCGAGGGGCTCCGGCTCCTCGGCCACCCCGCCCACCCGGCGCTGGTCCACGTTCCGCTCGGCCTCTGGCTGACCTCCGCGGCGTGGGATACCTTGGCGGTTTGGCGCGGCGGGCACCTCCCCTGGCAGATCTCCTTCGACTGCCTGGTGGCCGGCCTGGTGATGGCGGCGCCCGCGGCCGTCGCCGGGCTGGCCGACCTCCTGGCGCTCGCCGGCGGTCGCGAGGGCGGTGAGCGAGAAGCGGCGATGGACACCGGCGTTCTCCACCTGATGGTGATGCTGGGGGCGGCCTCCTGCTTCGGCGGGAGCGTCCTCGCGCGGGGCGGGGCGGCGCCGCCCGTCGGCGATCGCGCCCTCTGGGCCCTCGTCCTCTCGGGCGCCGGCGTCGCCCTGCTCCTGTGGGGAGGGTGGCTGGGCGGCGAGCTCGTCTATCGCCACGGGGCGGGGGGCCGCACCCCCCCGGGGCCGCCCGCAGGGGAGGTGCCATGACCGGGAGCCGGACCCCGACCGCGCCGCCCAACGAGGTCTCGGAGATCCGCCGGGCGATCCTGGGCATCGTCAAGCGCCGGGGCGCCGCCGCCGTCCAGGAGCTCGCCGAGGAGCTCCGGATCTCCTACGAGGGAGCGCGCCAGCAGGTGGTCCAGATGCACCGGGAAGGCTGGCTCGAGCGGGAGGTCGATCGGCGCGCCCCGCAGGTGGGCCGGCCCCGCTCGCGCTACCGGCTCACGGCCGCCGGCGATCACCTCTTCCCCAAGCACTACGACGCCCTCTCCGTGGCGCTGATCGACGCTCTGGTGGCCCGCTTCGGGACCGCCGGCCTGCGCGGGGTGCTCGCCGAGCTGACCGAGGCCCGGGTGCGGGAGTGGGCCCCCCGGCTCGCCGGGCTCTCGCTCCCCGAGAAGCTCGAGCGGCTGCGCGGGATCTACCTCGAGGACGACCCCTTCATCTCCGTCGAGCAGACGCCCGGCGGCGCCTTCCGCCTGGTGGAGCGCAACTGCCCGTTCCTGAACGTCGCCTCCCGCCGCCCGGCGCTCTGCAGCCTGACGGTGAACACCCTGTCGCGGCTCCTGGGCGCCCGGGTGGTGCGCGAGGAGCGGTTCCAGGCCGGCGACGGCTGCTGCGCCTTCCGGGTGCTCGAGGAGCGCCCCGCCCCGGGTGGCTTCCACCTCGAGGACGACCCGGCGTCGGCGAACACCCCGGAGTAGCCGGCCCGGGCCCCGCGGCCTCGCCCTGATCGGCCTCGGAGAAGGGAGCCGGCCCTCGAGCTGCGCGCTGCGGGCCGGCCCGACGCCGCCCGGACGCGGAGCACGGCCCCGGGCAGAGTGCCACCCGGCCCCAGGATCTCGGCGGCCGGAGGGCGGCGAGGCAGGCCAGGCGGACGGCGCTGCGCTACGATGCCCTCCTGAGACGCCCTCCTCGGGCCGCCCGACGCCATGCCCCGGATCCGCCGCACCCAGATCGTCGCCAGCTACGTCCTGTCCCTGATCGTCGTCATCTCGCTCCTCGTCCTCTGGGTGGTCTACGTCGTCCAGTCGGGCCACCGGATCAACGAGCTCGCCGACCGCGTCGGGGTGACGGTGGGCAAGGTCCACTGGGCGGTGCTCATCGTCGGCTGCGCCCTGGCGATCCTCCTCATCGTGGAGCTGACCTCGCAGCTCGCCAACACCTTCGCCGAGCGCCGGTACTCGCGCAAGCAGGAGGAGTTCATCTCGAACATCACCCACGAGCTGAAGTCGCCGCTCGCCGCGATCAAGCTCCACGCTCAGACGCTCGAGCGCGCCGACATCACCCCGGAGGAGATGGCACGCTCCGTCGGCTTCATCCTGCAGCAGGCCGACCGGATGAGCGGCCTGGTCGACGACGTCCTCGAGTCGAGCCGGCTGGTGGCACGCAAGAAACTGTTGACCCTCGAGCCGGTGCGCCTCGACACCTTCTTCCAGGACTACTTCGAGGAGGTCCGCCCGCGGCTCGAGCACCAGGGACTCGACCTCGTCTCGCGGATCGGGACCGCGGCCACCGTCCTCGGCAGCGAGGACGCCCTGCGCCGGCTCATGGACAACCTGATCGAGAACGCCGCCCGCTTCTCCCGCACCGGCGGCGAGGTCCGCTCCACGGTGACGAGCTCCGACGGCCGGGCGGTGATCGAGGTGGAGGATGACGGCGTGGGGATCCCCAAGACCGAGCTGGGGAAGATCTTCGATCGCTTCTACCAGGTGGGCCCCCCGGGCGACGGGCGGCGCAAGGGCACCGGCCTCGGCCTGTCCATCGTCTCCGGCCTGGTCCAGGAGATGGGGGGCTCGGTGCACGCCTTCTCTCAGGAGGGCCGGCCGGGCACCCGCTTCCGGATCGAGCTGCCCATCGCGGAGGCCACGGCATGAGCGACCACGAAGCGCCGCGGATCCTGATCGTCGAGGACGAGGAGGCGATCGCCCAGGGCCTGGTCCTGAACCTCGAGCGCAAGGGGTACCGGACCGACCTGGCGGGCGACGGGCGAGAGGCGCTGGAGCGGGCCGCCTCCGAGCGTTACGATCTGATCCTCCTCGACGTCCGCCTGCCCGAGGTCGACGGCTTCGAGGTCTGCCAGACGCTGCGCCGGCTCGGCGACCTCACCCCCATCCTCGTCCTCACCGCCCGGGGCCAGCCGGACGACGTGGTCTACGGCCTGAAGCTCGGCGCCGACGACTACATGGTCAAGCCGTTCGACCTGGCCGAGCTCCTCGCCCGGGTCGAGGGTCTGCTGCGCCGCCAGGCGTGGGCGCAGGAGCCGGGCGACGAAGGCGGCGCGGCCGGCGGAGGCGCCGGCGAGGGTGAGCCGGAGGTGCCCGACCGTCTCGAGTTCGGGGAGTTCTGGGTCGACTTCAAGACCTGGCGGGCCGAGACGCGCGCCGGCGAGGTCGAGCTGTCGAAAAAGGAGCTCGCCGTGATGAAGGTCTTCGCCCGCCGGCCGAACCAGGTGATCAGCCGGCGCGAGCTCCTGGCCGAGGTCTGGGAGCTCCCCGACCACCCCAACACCCGGGTGGTCGACAACGTGATCCTCTCCCTGCGCCGGGCGTTCGAAGAGAGCTCCTGGCGCCCCCGTCACATCCACACCGTCCGCGGTGCCGGCTATCGCTTCGTGCCCTAGGCCGGGCCCTCGAGGAGATCCATCTCGATGCACGTCCATCTCGACTCCCGCTCCAGCCGCTCCGCAGGACCGGCCCGCCGCTTCCTCCGGACCCTCGGGGTCCTCCTCGTCGTGGCGGTCGCCGCCATCCTCGTCCTCGCCTGGTTCCGGACCGGCCGGCCGGAGGTGGAGATCAAGCCGAGCCAGCCGGGCATCGGCCGCGCCGGCGCGCCGGTGACGGTGCGGCTGTCGGAGCCTTCGCGCGGCCTGGCGGCGGTCCGGGTGGAGGTTGTCCAGGAGGGCAAGGAGCCGGTGGTGGTCGGCGAGAAGACCTACGCGCCGCGGCGGCCGTTCTGGGCCTTCTGGGGACCGCGGACGACGAGCGACGAGCTCCAGGTCAGGGTGGGCAAGGACACGGTGCCCGGCCTCGAGGAGGGCAAGGCGACGATCCGGGCGATCGCCGAGCGGCCCGGCACGCCGCTCCACCGGGGCGAGCTGGTGGTCGCCGAGGTCGAGCTGCCGGTGCGTCTCAGGCCGCCGCTTCTGTCGGTGGTCTCGGGCCAGAACTACGTCCGCCAGGGGGGCAGCGGCGTGGTGGTCTACCGCGTGGGCGCGAGCGCGCTCGAGCAGGGCGGGCGCGACGGCGTGCGCTCCGGGGACGACTTCTTCCCCGGCTACCCCCTGCCCGGCGGCCAGGCGGGCGACCGCTTCGCTCTCTTCGCCGCGCCCTGGGACCTCGACGACCCGTCGCGCCTCCGCCTGGTGGCCGCCGACCCGGTCGGCAACCAGGCCGAGGCGGCCTTCGTGGACCAGTGGTTCCCCCATCCGCCGCGCACCGACACGATCCACCTCACCGACGCCTTCATGCACAAGGCGGTGTCCGAGATCATGTCCCAGACCCCCGATCTCGAGGACACGGGGGACCTGCTCCAGAACTACCTCCAGATCAACGGCGGCCTGCGCCGGGAGAACGCCCGGAAGCTCCGCGAGATGGGCGCGGCCTCGAAGCCCCGGTTCCTCTGGCACCAGGCCTTCCTGCCGCTGCCCGGCGGCCAGGTGATGTCCCACTTCGCCGACCAGCGGACCTACGAGTACCAGGGACGCACGGTCGATCACCAGACCCACCTGGGCTACGACCTGGCGACGGTCCGGCAGGACGCGGTGCCGGCGGCCAACCACGGGATCGTGGTCCTCGCCCGTTACTTCGGGATCTACGGCAACGCGGTGGTGATCGACCACGGCTACGGCCTGATGAGCCTCTACGCCCACCTCTCGTCGTTCGCCGTCAAGGAAGGCCAGGAGGTCGACCGCGGCCAGCTCCTGGGGCACACCGGAGCGACCGGTCTCGCGGGTGGCGACCACCTCCACTTCACCACGATGGTCCGGGGCGAGCCGGTGACGCCGGTCGAGTGGTGGGACCCGAAGTGGATCCGGGACCGGGTCGCCTCCAAGCTGGGCGCCGCCCTCCCCTACCACCCCGAACCCTGACCCGAAGCCGGTTCCGGGCCCGATTCCGGGTGGGGATGCGGGGGGGACCTGTCAGGCCCTACTTCAGGATCTGGCGGTATCGGTTCCAGCGCGAGCGGACCTCGGCCATCTCGGCGTGGGTGAAGCCGAGCTCGCTCGCGATCTGGCGCACCTCGTTCTCCTCGGCGCTGGAGATCGACTCGTCCGCCGCCGAGACCGCGAACAGGCAGTTCAGGAGCTCCTCGCGCTCGGCGCGGGTGGCGAGCTCGTTGAATTCGCGAGTCGCGAGGAAGTGCTCGGTGCCCCCCGCCTGCTGGCTCCGGGCGGCGGCGATCTCGACCACCATCGAGGCCTCCTCCGCGCTCAGGCGGCCGCGCTCGGTGAGGAGGTCGGCCATGGTCCGCCGCTCCTGGGCGCTGATCTCGAGGTCGGCGTTCGCCACGCGCGACAGCACCACCGCGAAGGCGGCCAGGTAGCGGGCCCGGCGCGGCTCGAGGCGCTGCAGGCGGCCGACGATCTCGTGCACCGCCCCCGGCGCCTGGCCGACGCCCGCCGTGTCCTGCCGGATGCCCAGGAGCTCGAGGATCGACGCCAACATCGACGGGGAATATACCAGGGGGGCCTATCGGAGCCCCCCCCTCAGCCTCGGTCCCTCTCCCACCCCCGAGGGGGGAGAGGGACGCCCGCGCCCGGCGCATCCTTATCGCCGCGGGCGGGCCGGGTCTTGAAGTCCCTGCCGCGATGAGGCACGCTTCGACCCACCCATGGCCACCTACGCGATCGGCGACGTCCACGGCTGCGCGGCGACCCTCCGGGCCCTCCTCGACGGCCTCCCCTTCCGGCCGGACCGCGACCGCCTCTGGCTGGTGGGCGACCTGGTCAACCGGGGCCCCGACTCCCTCGGCGTGCTGCGCTGGGCCCGCCGGGCCTCGGAGGAGCTCGGGGACCGCTTCTTCGCGGTCCTCGGCAACCACGATCTCCACCTCCTCGGCCTCGCCGCCGGCATCGTGCCGGCCAAGCGCCGGGACACGTTGGAGCCGGTGCTCAGGGCGCCGGACCGCGACGAGCTCCTCGCCTGGCTGGCGAGCCGCCCGCTCCTCCACCGCGACGGCGACACGGTGCTGGTCCACGGCGGGCTTCCCCCGCGCTGGGGGTTGGCGGAGGCCGAGCGCCTCGCCCGCGAGGCCGAGGGGGCGCTCGCCTCGCCGGAGCGGCGGCGGCTCCTGGCCGCGTTCGATCGCCCGCCCACACGCTGGTGCGAGGACCTCCCGCCGCTCGATCGCCGAGCCTTCGTCCTCGCGGCCCTGACCTTGATCCGCATGGTCGGAGCCGACGGCAGCCCCTGTCTGGGCTTCAGCGGCGCCCCGGACCGGGCGCCCCGGGGATGTGTCCCCTGGTACCGCGTGCCCGAGCGGGCGAGCGCCGGCGCCACCGTCGTCTGCGGCCACTGGGCCGCCCTCGGGCTCCACCTCGCCCCGGGCGTCGTGGCCCTCGACACGGGCTGCGTCTGGGGCGGCCAGCTCACCGCCGTGCGGCTCGAGGACGCCGAGGTGTTTCAGGTGGAGAACCGCGACGTCGCCATCGGCGGGCGACGCCGATGACGGACCTCCCGCGCACCCTCGACCTCCTCGCGGCGGGCGTCGCGGAGGGGCTCCACCCGGGGGCCCAGGTCTACGTCTCGCTCGCCGGCCGGACGGTGGCCGACGAGGCGGTGGGCGAGGCGCGCCACGCCGTCGCCATGACCTCCGACACCCTCACCCTCTGGCTCTCCTCGACCAAGCCGACCGCCGCCGTCGCCCTCGGGCGCTACTGGGAGCGCGGCGAGCTCGCCCTCGACGACCCCGTGGCCCGCTACGTCCCCGAGTTCGGCGCCGGCGGCAAGGAAGCGGTCACGATCCGCCACCTCCTCACCCACACGAGCGGCATCCGGATGCTCGACGTGGGCTGGCCGCGCGAGGAGTGGGACGCGATCCTCGCGCGCATCACGGCGCGCAAGCTCGAGCCGCGCTGGGACCCGGGCAAGAAGGCCGGCTACCACATGGCCTCGAGCTGGTTCGTGCTCGGCGAGATCCTCCACCGGATCGACGGCCGGCCCTACGAGCGCCTGATCCGGGAGGAGGTCTTCGAGCCCCTGGGGATGGCCGACTCCTGGGTCGGCATGGCGGTCGAGCGCTACCGGGCGTACGGCGACCGGATCGCGGTCCTGTACAACACCGAGGCCCGGCCTCCCACCGAGCACCCCTGGCACAAGGAGCGCTACGTGACGCACCCGTCGCCCGGCGGCAACGGCCGGGGGCCGATCCGCGAGCTCGGCCGGTTCTACGAGACGCTCCTGGCGGGCGGCGTCTCGCCCGCGACCGGCCGGCGCGTGCTGACCCCCCAGACCGTCGAGGCCCTGACCGCCCGCCACCGGGTCGGCCTCTACGACCACACCTTCCGCCACGTCATGGACTGGGGCCTCGGCTTCATCGTCAACTCGGCGATCTACGACCAGCCCGACCTGCCCTACGCCTACGGTCCCCACGCCGGCCGCCGCACCTACGGCCACTCCGGCTACCGCTCGTCGACGGCCTTCGCCGACCCCGAGCACCGCCTGGTGGTCGCCATCGCCACCAACGGCACGCCGGCCGACCGGGAGCACCTGCGGCGGATGGAGGCGCTCTGCGCCGCGGTCTACGAGGACCTGGGGCTGGTGGAAGGGTAGGCGGCGAGACGGCCTGCTAGCATCCCGCCGTGGACTACGACGCCCTGCCCGGCGGCGACTTGATCCGCCAGGGCCTGGCCGATCTCGAGCGCGGCGAGGAGACGGTCGCCGCCCTCCTCGTCTCGATCGGAGCGCCCCGGCTGCGCCGCGCCGGGGTCCCGGTGCCGGCGGGGACCTTGCCCGACCCGGAGCACCGCCTGTACCTCCGCCTCGCCGGAGAGGGCTCCGACAGCGCCCACTCCCGCTACAACGCCTGGATCCGCCGGCTGGTGAGCTTCGAGCGAGCGACCGGATGCGCGAGCTAGCGACCTCCGAACGGATCGAAGCCTTCTGCCACTACGATTTCTACTTTTAGGTGCTTTCGAAGCTCGAGCGCGGTCACGAGAAGGACCTCGCCGACGCCCGGGCGTTCGTCGAGCACGGTCTCATCGAGCCACGGCAGCTTTTCGATTTCTTCGAGGTGATCGAGCCGGAGCTCTACCGCTACCCCGCCGTCGATCCGACGGCCTTCCGGCAGGCGGTCGAGGAGCTCGTGCGAGACCGGCGGCTCCCGCCGTAGGCGGCCCTCGACTCCTCGCCCGAGGGCTCAGGGCCCGCGCAAGAATTACTGCCGCATTCGCGCGTAATTCCATCAATCCTCGTGGCGTTGCGCTCCCTGCAGCATAGGCCCCGCTATGCCTCAGTCGCGCGCCTTGCGAGGATTGCGCCATGACGCCCTCGGCGCAGGCAGTAACTCTTGCGCGGACCCTCAGATCGGGAGCTCGGCCACCAGCTCCTCGCTGGTCAGGACCCGGACGCCGTGGCGTAGGAGGGACGTGAAGTGGCGCCGGTTGTCGGTGACGACGATTCGGGCGCCCGCCCGCAGGGCGACCTCGCCGATGTGCGCGTCGTAGACCCGGCCGCCGACGAGCCTTTCCGCCACGACGGAGTCGAAGAACGCCTCACGAGCGGCACTCGGAAGCGCGTGGACCTCGAAGAGCGCAAAGACGTCTTCCTGCAGGAGGCGGTAAGCGCCCTCGGGCGCGACTCGATACTCCTCGGGGAGTCGCGTGGTGACGGAGAAGAGCTCGAGGCAGCAGTGCCAGGCGGTCAGAGGCCGCTCGATCGCCCCATCCGCGACGGCGTTCAACAGCCGCCTCGGGGCCCTCGACACCTCCCCCAGATCGACGACTCCGGCCACGAGCACACTGGTGTCGAAGAAGGCCGCCTCTAGACCGGCCACCGGTCCCGCTCTCTCTCGATCAGGGCCGGCAGATCCACCGGCGGGCGTTTCTCCTCCGGCACGGTCGGCTCCGCGATCAGCAGCTTTCCCCGGCGCACGAGCTCGGGACCGGGAACCGCCCTGACCAGGCGCACCCCCAGGTTGTCCACGACGACTTCGAGCGCCGTTCCCGGCTCGAGGCGGAGCCGGTTCCGGACCTCCGCCGGAATGACCACGCGACCTGCCTTGTCGATGGTAGTTTTCATGGTAGAAGCCTACCACCCTCGACCCCTAAGGGTCCGCGCAAGAAGTACTGCCTGCACCGCAGGCGTCATGGCGCAATCCTCGCCAGGCGCGCGACGCCGCTCAGGCCGCGGCCGGATCCGCGCGTCCTCGCGTGGTTCGACGAGCACCACAGAGAGGCCGCTACGGCCGCTCCGGTCTGCCACGAGCTGCGCTTCGGCTGCCGACGGCTGCCACCCTCGGCGAGACGCCGGAAAGTGGAGACATACCTGGACGAAGCTCTTGGACCAGCTCTTCCGGTGTTGCCCTACGATGGAGAGGCCGCCGACTGGCACGCGGCAGAGCGCGAGCGTCTGACCCGAGCAGGGAAGACGCCGTCTTTCGTCGACGGCCAGATCGCGGCCGTCGCCGCCGTGAACCACCTGAAGATCGTGACGCTCGACACACGGCACTTCAGGACCCTCCGCGGCGTCGAGCTGGAAGACCTGCAGCGCTCCTGACCCCAGAATCGAGGTCCGACGCCGTGGCGCCGCGGACGGCCAGCCACTGAGCGAAACGTCTGCCAACCAGGGACCCTGCTCCGCAGGCCGTCTCGCTCTCTCCACAGGCCGCCAATTCCTTGCCAAGATCCCGCTGATTTGTCTATGATTACAGGGGCAAATGACGGGGATTTGATGAGCGTTGCCCGGGAGACCGACATGAAAGCAGCTTTTGCGGAGGAAGCGACCCGCCTGCGGCGCAAGGCCGGCTTGACGGCCGACCAGATCGCCCGGGCCACGGGAGCCGCTCCCAGCACCGTTCGCGGCTGGATCGGCCATCATTCCGAGCCTCGAGGAGTTCGGGCCGAGCGCGTCGCCGAGCTGTCGGCGATCACGGAGCGGCTGGGGAGGGTCATGCCAAGGAGCTACATCCCCGTCTGGCTGAGCAAACCGATCGAGGCATTGGGCTTCGAGAAGCCCCTCGACGTGATTGCCGCGGGCGAGTACCGCAAGGTGGCGCGAATCATCTCCGAGATCGAGGATCCCGGAGCGGTCTGAGTTGTGCCGCTCGCTGTAGAGTCCGCCTCGGTTTCCGGCCTCTGGTTCCGACACTCTCGCTCTGGGACGGAGCCACTCCCTACCAGAGATCCAGTGCCCGACAGCCGTTGGCAGCGAGGGTCCATCCTCGACGCGCTCTACCTGGCGGACGGAGAAGCCACCGCGTGGGCCGAGTGGTATCGGCACCTCGCAGAGCTCAGCGTGCCGCCGGACCAGTGGCTCCCGACCCACCTCTGGACTTGGCAAGTCGAGTTGGAGGTCGCCGATCTCTCCACCGAGGAGAGACTTGTCAGGGTCGGCTTGCGGCTGCCCAAGCCTGGGCGAACGACGTGGCGGCAGTTCCAGGAAATCGGTGAGGCTCTGCATGGCGAAGGCTGGACCGGTCTCATCGCGCCGAGCGCCGCGCGACCGTCTGGACTCATCCTCTGCTTGTTCCGCGAAGGCGGCTCGGTTTCCGGAGCTTCCCCGGCGCCTCCGCCGCGGACGATGACCCGAGCTCCAGCCCCGCCTACCGGAATGCGCACCTGAAGGTCGTTCCTGGCATGCCGGCTCCGCCACGCCCTGTTCAGGAGGCCCCGCTGGCGATCGGCGCCAGGTGCCCGCTTACGCGCCGCCGTAGCGACGAAGTGAAGAACCCGCCACAGTGCTCCTTGACGGCGCAGGCCTCGCAAATCGGCGCGTAGTCGTTCTTCCAGTCGGAGATCGACCGGCGACAGAAAGGCCAGAGCTCGCGCGGCACCACGCAGAGCTGGTGGTTGTAGACGGAGACGCTCACGCCGCGCGCGGCCAGGTGGAAGACCGCCTCCCGGAGCTCGTCGCGGTACTCGTACGGGTCGATCCAGAGGTCGTCGGCGTTTGCGACGGCGAAACCCATGAGCTCGAGGCCCATGAACGTCACATGGGCGGCAAACGTCAAGTTGCGGTAGATGAACTCCGCGAGCCGCGCCAGCCGCTCGGAGGTGTAGCGATGGAGGACGACCCGGATCTCCACCGGCACGCCGTGGCGGCCGAGGTTCTGGAGGCCCACCATCGTCTGGTCGAAGGCCCCCTCGGACTGCACCACGAAGTCGTGGACCGCCCCCAGGTCCGAGTAGACGGGCACGCCGATCATGACGTCGGGATGTTCGATCGCCGCCAGCTTGCGGGCGAAGGAACCATAGTAGAAGAGGCGGCCGTTCGAGAGCACGTGGAGCGCGGTCTCCGGCAGACGCTCCTTGCAGTAGGCGACCAGGCGCAGGAGGTTGTCCTTGAGCAGCGTCGGCTCGCCACCGGTGATGCCCAGCTCCCGGGTAGCCGGATCGATCAGCTCGACGAGCCGCAGGTGCTCCCGGATCCGGCTCCGGTCGTCGATCGCTTTGGGCGGCTGCGAGCACATGACGCAGAAGCTGTTGCAGCGGTCGGTCGCGAAGAGGGCATTGGAGCGCGAGCCGATCCGATAGAGCGTGCGCACGTAGCCGCTGGGCTCCAGGGCGACGACGTCGCCCGCGGCAAGGTGATCGAGCGCGCCGACGCCGTGGACGATTGGGACCTTCGCGCGCTCGAGGGTCGCAAGCGGCTCCTCCGGCATCGCTGCGCCGACCAGAACCCCCGCGTACTCATTCGGCTCGAAACCCTCCCGCCAGCTTTCCAGCACCAGAACGTGATGCCCGCGCGCCGGAGCCTCCACCGGCTCGCGCGTCACCCTGCCAAGCGCCGCGCCCTCGAACCGAGACGCGGTCCCATGGGCGTGGAGCCGCAAGCTCACGCGGCGCTCTCCGGCCGCGTCAGCGGCACGCTGGTCGCCCAGCTCACCAGGAGGTCCCGGACGAACGGATCGTCACCCCGCAGCAGGCCGAACAGGTGCCGGAGGATGCCCATGTTCTTGGCGCAAAAGGCGCTCGTGGGCCGGTGGCCGACGAGGTCCCCCTGGGTGCGGTAGTGGAAGACCGGGTCGGCCCCGCAATACGGCGCGAAGGCGCACTCGGAGCAGCCCGGCATCGTCTCGAGGACCGAGCCATTGACCAGCACACGGACAGCCTCACCGCCGAAGATCTCCTCGAAGCCGTCGGTGTGGACGTTGCCTAGGCGCAGGCTCCGGTCCCCCATCTCGGCGAGCATCCGCCCCTCGTCCGAGGCGTAGACCTCGCCGTCGTAGTTGTAGGCCACCGCGCCGATCCCCGCTCCCGCCGGCGACTGGAGATCCACGTACCCAGTGGCGAAGGGGGTGAGCATCCGGGTCAGGAGGACCTGCGAATAGACTTCCACGAGGTCCACTCCCCCGCGGTTGAGCTCGATGATCTGAGCGAGAGCCTCGCGGTAGAACGCCAGGAACTGATCGGTCTGGTAGCGCAACGCCTCGCCGGTGCGCACAGCGAAGCCGTACGGACTGATCGAGCGCAGAAAGATCGCGTCGAAGCCCAGTCGCACGTACTCGTCGACGATCTCCCGGGGATACGCGAGGCTCCGCTCGGTCGTGGTCATGACGGCCGAGACGCGGTCGCGGCCAAGCGCGGACCGGGCCCGCTCGAGGTTTCGGACGGTGATCTCGTGGCTGTTCCGGCCCGGCCGCGGGCGGTTGGCGTCGTGTAGGAATGCGGGGCCGTCGAGGGATGTCGAGACGAGGATCGAGCGCTCCCCGAGGAACTCCAGGATCTCGTCGGTCAAGGGCGTCAAGTTCGTGGCCACGACGAACTCGATCCGCCTCCCTTCCGTGGCATTCCGGCGCTCGACCTCCTTCACGATGTACCGGATGAGCTCGAAGTTGAGGAGCGGCTCTCCGCCCTGGAACTCGATCTTCAAGGCCGGCGCCGGCGAGCGGAAGACGAGGTCGATCGCGCGCTCCGCCGTCTCGCGGCTCATGTCGAAACTCGACCGGTCCCCGCTCACCCGCGAGACCTGGCAGTAGCGGCAGGTGTGGTCGCAGCGCAGCGTCACCACGAAGAGATGGAGCTTGGTGAAGCCGTCCAGGAAGCTCTTCTTCGTCCGGTACTTCGTCGCTAGGAGCTCGATCGGGAGGTCAGAGGTGGCGCTCGCCAGGAAGTGTTTCGCCTCCAGGTCGGAGTGCTCGGGGGTCGCGCTCTCCAGGCGGTGGGCGACCAGGTCCTCGAACCGCCCACGGTCGAGGAAGAGAAACTCGCCGACGTCGTTGGTCAGAAGCACCTCGGACTCGGACCACCTCATGAAGCGAAACGGTAGCAGCCGGTAACCGGCGTCCGGCGACTGGAAGGCCCGTTTCGGGCGGAAGAGCTGCAGACGGCTCACTCCAGCTTGCGCTCCTCGGCGTCGGTCCGAGCGAGGGGACCCCGTCCCCGGAGCACCCCGATGCCTTTGGGATCCTTCACGTAGTCCCCATCGTCGCGGTCAGGGTCGAGGAGGTTCCCTTCGGAGAAGGCCTGGGCCACGAGGATCTGCCGGATCGGCCCGGCCTCGCGAGCGAGCCGCTCCCGGAGCTGCTGGTCGATGAGCTCGTTGGAGAAGTCGCCGACAATCGTCTCGAGCTCGCCGCGATCCGCCTTGGGGCGGAATGTCACGACGAGCCACCCGCCAACTGCGGATTCCCGCTCGACAAAGAGGTGACATCGGTCGGTGAGCTTGTACGCGGCGCGGAGCACGGCGTCTCTCGAGAAGACGGAGAGGTCGACACGCAGGGCGAAGACGCCGGATTCCGGGGCGGGAGCCGGCAGGCGTGGGAGAGCAGGATCAAGGCCGGTCACCGGAGCGGCTCCACGTCGATCCGGACGGCGAGCTTCTTGCCCGGCAGCTCGGGATGGGGCGTCCAGCTCACCAGGATCTCCTGTCCGCGCCGTAGCGGGAAGTTGGGGCCGGATTCCTCCAGGATCTCGAGAAGTGGCCGCCCGGTGGGGTCCGAGCGCGACCGGCGGATCCGCGTGTCCCGCTCGTAGTAGAACTCCTGCTCGCTACCCTCTCGGTTCTTCCCCGACACCGTGTCCTTCACGAAGTCGATGCGCTCGATCGTGATCCGCGTCTGCTCGACGCCCCGTTGGGCGAGGAGATCGCCGGTGGGTGGCGCGGGCTCGGCCGGGCGGATCGCCGAAGGCGGTGCAGGAGCGGGAGAGGGCGAGCTGGGTGCAGGCGGGAGCGAGGGCGGCCTGGTGCTGGACGAGTAGTGCGAGCCATGAGAAGCGTGCGAGCTGTGAGAGGAATGAGAGCTGTGGGACCGGTGCTGCGCGAGCTGGAGCCAGCCGGTGTTCGAGAGGCGTAAAACCAGCTTGGCGGGCGAGGTCCGGCGCTCGCGGTTGGGCAGGACGATCTGCGCGCCGGCCGGAGGGGCGCCACTCGCCGAAGACGCGTGAAGCGCCGGTGCCACGCCACCGAGCGATAGGGCGCCCACGCCGGCGACCGTGAGGCGGCGGGATAGTTGGCTCAGTCGTCGAGACCAGGGGAAGAACCGCAGAAACCGTTGCGCGTCTCCAGCCTTTCCCATGGCCAAGCCTCCCGTAAATGCGATCGACGACGATCTCGATTATATTACCACAATCTGGCCGCCCTCGGCTCGAGGCTCCGCGTCCTCGGCCGCTTGCTTCGCCTTGCCGAGGGCGTCCCCTCCGCCCCGAGGGTGGGGAGGGGTCCGAGGCGATGAGGGCGGCGATCCGGGCGGATACAATCCCCCCGCCATGCGCCTGCGCCCCAAGCTCTACTGGATCGCGGTCCTCTACTTCGCGGAGGGCTTCCCGTTCGGCGTCGCCTACGACGTCTGGCCGGTCTACTTCCGGAAGCACGGCGTCTCGCTGGCCGAGATCGGCCTGATGAGCCTGCTCTTCCTGCCCTACACCCTGAAGCCCGCCTGGGCGCCCTTCGTCGACCGCCTGGGCAGCCGCCAGGCGTGGATCGCCACCTGCGAGCTGGTGCTGGCCGCGATCACCCTGGTGATCCTCGGCCTCGACCCGACCAACACCGGCTGGGTGCTCTGGACGGTGCTCCTGTCGTTCACCCTCTTCTCGGCCACCCAGGACATCGCCATCGACGCCTTCGCGGTCGACGTCTCGACGCCCAAGCACAGCGGCGCGATCAACGGCATGCGGGTGTCGGCCTACCGGGTGGGCCTCTTGGCGAGCGGTGGGCTGGTGCTGATCCTCGCCGACTGGCTCGGCTGGCGCGCCGCCTGGTTCGCCACGGCCGGGGTCATGGTGCTGATGGCCCTGGCGGTGCTCGCGAGCCCGCGGGTGCCCCGTGACCGGGGCGAGGCGCGGGCGGTCAAGGCGCCGGCGGCCTCGGTCGAGGTCTGGCGCATCCGCCTCGCGGCGGTGGCGATCGCCCTGGCGCTCCTCGCCCTCGCCTGGTGGCGCGGTTGGGGCGGGCTGTGGGTCACCTTCGCGGTCCTCGGCGGCGCCTTCGCCCTCGCCTCGTTCCTCGACGTGACGCTCCTCAAGTGGGCGTTCCGCCGGGAGATGCTGGTGGTCGTGGTGTTCATCCTGCTCTACAAGCTGCCGGACAGCACGATCGGCCGGATGATCAAGACCTTCTGGGTGGACCAGGGGCTCTCGACGGCCGAGATCGGCGTCGTCTCCTACGCCGTGGGCGCCGTCCTCACCGTCGCCGGCGCCCTGGTGGGCGGCGCGTTCACCACCCGCTGGGGGATCTTCAAGGCCCTGCTCTGGATGGGCATCATCCAGGCCTTCTCGAACGTCGGCTACGTGACGGTGGCGGCCGTCCACCTGCCGCACGCGGTCCTCTTCCTGCTGCCCAACGGCGCGCCCCTCACCTGGCACCGGATCGGAATCTACTCGGCCTCGATGTTCGAGTCGTTCGCCCAGGGCATGAGCACCGCCGCCTTCCTCGCCTTCCTCACCAACCTGTGCGACAAGGAGCACGGCGCCACCCAGTTCGCCATCCTGAGCGCGCTCTTCGCCCTGACCCGCGACCTGGCGGGCGCGGTGACCGGCTTCGGGGTGCAGGCGATGGGCTACGCCGTCTTCTTCGCCTTCACGGCGCTCTTGGCGATCCCCCCGCTGGCTCTCCTGCCCTGGGTCCGGCCGCGGATCCGGGTGGGCAACGGGGACGACGAGGACGGCGACGACGAGGGCGACGAGGAGTACGCCACATGACCCGAACGCTCTCCGCCCTGCTCCTCGCCCTCACCCTGGCGGCCGCGGCCGCCGCCGCGCCGCCGCCGGCCGATCCGGTGGCCGCCGCCCGCGCCTGGCGCGAGGCCCACGCCGCCGAGATCCTCGCCGGCTTCGCCCACCTCCTCTCCATGCCCAACGTGGCGCGCGACACGGCCGCCATCCGGGCCAATGCCGAGGCGGTCCGGGACCTGCTCTCGGCGCGCGGCGTCCGGGCCGACCTGTGGACCCTGCCCGATGCGCCGGACGCCCCGCCCATCGTCCACGGCGTCCTCGACGCGCCCGGAGCCAAGCGCACCCTGGGCATCTACGTCCACTACGACGGCCAGCCGGTCGACCCCGCGCAGTGGACGAGCGGCCCGCCCTACCAGGCCACGCTCTACACCAAGGCGATCGAGGACGGCGGCACGAAGCGGCCGCTGCCGGCCGCCGGCGAGGCGGTCGATCCCGAGTGGCGCCTCTACGCCCGCTCGGCCGGCGACGACAAGGCACCGATCGCGGCGCTGCTGGCGGCCCTCGACGCCCTCCACGCCGCCGGCACGCCGCTCACCTCGAACCTGCGCTTTTTCCTCGAAGGCGAAGAGGAGGCCGGCTCGCCCCATCTCGGCGACTCCATGCGGGCCCACCGGGACGCCCTCGCGGTCGACGCCTGGCTGATCTTCGACGGTCCGGTCCACCCGAGCCGCCGCCCGCAGCTCGTCTTCGGCGTGCGCGGCGTGACCGGCCTCGAGATCACTACCTACGGCGCCGTGCGCTACCTCCACAGCGGCCACTACGGCAACTGGGCGCCCAACCCGGCGCTCGAGCTGGCGAGCCTGCTGGCGAGCATGAAGACGCCCGAGGGGAAGGTCCTGGTCGAGGGCTTCGAAGACACGACGGTGGCGCCCGGCCCCGCCGAGAAGAAGGCGATCGCGGCGCTGCCCGACTTCGACGAGGCGCTTCGCCACGAGCTCGGCCTCGCCGCCACCGAGATGGACGACGCGCCGCTCGCCGAGCGCCTGCTCCACCCGTCGCTCAACATCCGGGGAATCGAGAGCGCCGCGGTGGGCGACAAGGCGAGAAACGTCATTCCCACCACCGCCACGGCCTCGATCGACGTCCGCCTGGCCGAGGGCAACGACCCGGAGCACATGCTGGATCTCGTGGAGCGCCACATCGAGCGCCAGGGCTACCACATCGTCCGGGAGGATCCGGACCTGGCGACCCGGTTGAAGTACCCGAAGATCGCCAAGGTTGTCCGCGAGCCCGGCTACCCGGCGGCCCGGACGTCGATGGAGCTGCCCATCGCCCGCGAAGTGATCGCGGCGGCGGGGCGCGCGGCCGGCGAGCCGGTGATCCTCCTGCCGACCCTCGGCGGCTCACTGCCGCTCTACCTGTTCAAGAACCTCTTGCAGGCGCCGGTAGTGATCGTGCCCATCGCCAACCACGACGACAACCAGCACGGCCCGGACGAGAACCTGCGCCTGGCGAACCTCTGGTACGGGGTGGACCTGATGGCGGCGCTCCTGACGATGCCGTAGGGCTCGAAGCCCACTGGAGCGCTCGCCCGGCCGAGACGGAGCTCGGCCGCTTCACCCGGGATTGCCTCTCCGGCGCTCCTCGGACGAGTGCCGGAGCGCTCGCCCGGCCGAGACGGAGCTCGGCCGCTTCACCCGGGGTTGCCTTTCCGGAGCTCCTCGGACACAGAGAGCGACCGAGATCTGCCTCGGCCGAGGTGGTGCCTACTCGGCGCGGGTGAAGCGGAGCGTCGGGCCGGAGGCGAACACCGCCACCTCCCACCGGCAGTGGTAGGTCTTGCAGAGCGAGTCGAGAGCCTTGCTGGCCGGCACGTTCTCGAGCTGGATCGTGACCTTCCCGGCGAGGTTGTCCGGCACCTCCACGTCCAGGCCCAAGATCCGGCTGAAGGCCCGGAGCACCTGCTCGAGGTCCGCGTCGTCGAGCTTCAGATCGACCGGCGCCGCCAGGTGGGCGTGGGCCCGGTCGAGGGGCGGCAGGGTCGAGACGAAGGCGAGGTTGCCCTGCTCGAAGGTCCAGGTGCAGCCGACGCCCTTGCACACGGCGTCCATGGCCTGGTGCACGGGGACCCCCTTCATGTGCACGGTCACGGTCCCCGAGATCGCCGAGTCGACGTCGGTGAACCTGGCGTCGAGGATCTTGCCGAAGGACTCGAGCGTGTCGGCCACGGGAGCGTCTTTCAGCTCGAGGTCGACCGGTTGATCGAGGGCACCCGCCGCCAGGACGGCCGAGGGCGCGACGACGAGCAGGAGCACGGCGAGGAGGAAGGCGAATCGGCGGTCGGTCTTCATGGCGTCTCTCCGTGGGTCAGGATGAGGATCGAGGGACCGGTCCCGCCCCGGTGCCTGCGGGAGCGTTCGCTCGGCCGAGGCAGAGCTCGGCCGCTTCCTGCGTCCGAAAATCTCCGGAGAGGCAATCCCGGGTGAAGCGGCCGAGCTCTGTCTCGGCCGGCCAAGCGGCATGGGCAGCACCGGGCCGTACCGATAGATCCCCACCAGCCCATCCGCCGACCACGGGCGTCCGGCCGAGCTCCGCCTCGGTCGAGGTGGGCAAGGGCGTCCTACTCGATCCCGCGCCGGGTGACGAGGTAGGTGGCGAAGCTGCCCAGCCAGTGGCCGCCCTCGTAGTGCTCCCCGGTCACCGCCGCGAGGCCCGCCTCCCGGTGCGCCTTGGCCGTCGCCACGAGCGCCGGGATCCGCGGGTCGCCCTCCGGCAGCCCCGAGGCCATCCCTTCGAGCATCCACGCCCGCGACAGGTTGAGGCCGTCGAGGTGCGCGAGCTTCGGGTCCGAGGAGTCGGTCACCACCGCCGGCTCGAGCCACGCGGCCGAGCCCCCTGCCGAGTCGGGCCCTGATCCGGAAAGCGGCAGCCCGGGCAGGAACGACCCCAGCCAGGCGGCGTAGCTCGGCGGCGCGAGCACCCGGCGCATGAGGTCCGCCTCGGCGAGGCAGGGCGAGAGGAAATCCTGCCCCGAGGGCTCGTAGGCGAGCGGGCAGTCGCGGTCCGCCAGGTAGTAGTCCCGGATCCGCGAGTCCAGCAGCTCGAGCATCGCCTGGTCGCCGGCGGTCTCGGCCCAGTCGCGGATCAGCCCGAAGGCGAACGCCGTCTGGGCGTGCTCGCCGATCCGGATCGGGTTCGTGAGCTTGGGCAGCCAGTCCTCGATCCGCTTCGCCGCCAGCGTCTCGAGGGGCTCCAGGGTCTTCGACCACTCCTTGGCCTGCGGGTCGTCCCACTCGCGGAGCTCCGCCGCGAGCTGGAGCAGCCACGCCAGGCCGTACGGCCGCTCGAAGGTCACCCGTCCCGGCCCCGAGAGGTAGGCCACCTCGCCGGCGATGTGCTCCGGCGTCAGGCTCTCCCCCACCGCCCGGCGGGCGTCGGCGGCCCACGGCGCGTCGGGGAAGGTCCGCGCCAGGCGCACCAGCAGCCAGTGGCCGTGGACCGAGGAGTGCCAGTCGTAGCAGCCGTAGAACGCCGGCGTGAGCTCGCGCGGCGGGTGGACATCGGCGTCGCTCTGGAGCACGTGGGCGATCTTGTTGGGGTACTCCTGGTGCAGGCAGGCGAGGGCGAGGTGGGCGAAGCGGCCCGCCGCGGCGGCGTCGAGCTCGGCCGCGCGGGCGGGAGCGGCGCGCGCGAAGAGGCCGGCGGCGAGGACCAGGACCGCCACGGCGGAGGCGAGGGCGGGCAACGAGCTCGGGGCGAGGGGTCGCATGATGGGGCGATCATACCGGCTCCGGCCCGCGCCGATCCCGCCCGCCGCGGCCTCCGGAATGTCACAATCGGCCGCCATGAGCGAGCCCACGGCCGGCCCCGGACCCCTCGCCCCCACCCCGGCCGCGCCCCCCGCCGGCCGCCTCGGCCGCGGCCCGCGCCGTCTCGCCGCCGTCGCCGAGGTGACGGCCGTCGTCTTCCTGGGCAACGTCCTCCTGGTCTACACCGAGCGCTTCCTCGGGCTCGCCTCCTGGCGCGGCCTCCAGGCCCACATGACGGCGGCCGGCCGGGTCGACTGGCTCGTCCTCGCCCGGGTCGCCCTGGTCGAGCTCCTGGTCAAGTACGGCTGGATGCTCGCCCTGGCCTTCGCCATCGGCTGGTGGCACCGGCGCCGCCGGCCGGCGGCCTACGGCCTGACCCGCGGCGGCCGCAGCCTCGTCTGGCTGCTGGTGGCCGGCGTCGTCCTCGCCGGTCCGGCCGGCTTTCTCCCCTACGGCTTCGAGCTCCTCGGCCGGATCGCGGCGCCGGGCGGCGCCGTCCAGGCGACGCTCCCCCCCGACCACCCGGGGGCCGGCTTCTACGTCTACATGGCGGTCGCGGGCTTCGTCCTGGCGCCGATCCTCGAGGAGATCCTGGCCCGCGGCTACATGCAGCGGCGCCTCACCGAGGACTTCGGGCCCGGCGCCGGCATCCTCCTCGTCTCGGCCTTCTTCGCCCTCGCCCACGGCGACTTCCTCCAGCCGAGCCTGGCGGGCGCGGGCGACACCCTCGCGGTCTTCGCGGGCGCCCTCGTCATGGGCTACGCCTTCTATCGCACCGGCTCCCTGGTGCCGTCGATCGTGGCCCACGGCCTGCTCAACTTCCCGTTCCCGGACCGCCGGCTCCCGGCGCTCGCCGTCCTGGTCGCCCTGATGGCGCTCGTGCCCCTCGCCTTCTTCCGCCCGGTAGCGCGCTGGGCCCGCGGCCTGGGGCGCCTCCTCGCCGACGTCGACTCGCCGCAGGGGACCGCCGCCGGCGTCCTCTTCTTCACCCTGGCGCTCCTGACGATCTTCTCCTACCACCAGGCGACGGGCGCCGTGGCGGTCGGCCTCCTGGCCCTCGCCCTGGTGCTCGACGCCCGCGACCGGCCGCCG
Source organism: uncultured Acidobacteriota bacterium (assembly GCA_963741925.1). Taxonomy (GTDB): domain Bacteria; phylum Acidobacteriota; class Thermoanaerobaculia; order Multivoradales; family DATKCC01; genus CAVUBL01. Next base: position 2,330,218 of record CAVUJU010000005.1, on the reverse strand, counting down.
GCCTCCCGGCCCGCCGCGCCGGCTCCGGGCGGCACGGCGGGCGGCGGCGCGGGCGGTCCCGAAAGCCCCGCCGTCTGACGTATCCTTGGGCGCCATGACCTCGAGCCGTCTCTCCCTCGCCCTCCTCCCCGCGGCCCTGGTCGCGACCCTCGCCTGCTCCGGCAACCCGGCGCCCGCGACCGCCCCGGCGGCCCCGCCGGTCGCCCACGCGCCCGAGGCCCTCGACGCCCAGCTCCCGGTCGACCCGGCGATCACCCTCGGTCACCTGCCGAACGGCCTCACCTATTACGTGCGCTACAACTCGGCCCCGACCGCCCGCGAGGAGCTCTGGCTGGTGGTCGACGCCGGCTCGGCCCTCGAGGACGAGGACCAGCGCGGCCTCGCCCACTTCGTGGAGCACATGGCGTTCAACGGCACCCGCCACTTCAAGCGCCAGGAGCTGGTCGACTACCTCGAGTCGATCGGCATGCGCTTCGGCCCGGACGTCAACGCCCAGACCGGCTTCGACCAGACGCTCTACCAGCTCACCGTGCCCACCGACCGCAAGGACACCCTCGAGACCGGCGTCCAGATCCTGGAGGACTGGGCCGACGGCCTCACGTTCGACCCGAAGGAGGTCGACCAGGAGCGGGGCGTGATCACCGAGGAGTGGCGGCTCGGCCGGGGCGCCGAGGCCCGCCTGCTCGACGCCCAGGCGCCGCTCCTCTTCGCCGGCTCGCGCTACGCCGAGCGCCTGCCCATCGGCTCGAAGGAGGTCATCGAGACGGCGTCGCCGGCGGCGATCCGGCGCTTCTACGAGGACTGGTACCGGCCGGACCTGATGGCCGTGATCGCGGTGGGCGACGTGCCGGCCGCCCGGGTCGAGGCGCTGATCAAGGACCACTTCGCCGGCATCTCGGGCCCGGCCGACGAGCGCGAGCGGCCGAGCTTCTCGGTGCCCGACCACGACCAGACCCTGTTCGGCACCTTCACCGATCCCGAGCTCACCGACACCGCGGTCTCGGTCTACACCAAGCTCCCGCCCAAGGCGCAGGGGACGGTGGACGACTACCGGCGCTCGCTGGTCGAGGGGGTCTACCACCGGATGCTCAACGACCGCCTCTACGAGGTCGGGCACCGCCCCGACCCGCCCTTCCTCTACGCCGTCTCCACCTCGGACTCGCTGGTGCGCAACGCCGAGGTGGACGAGCAGGAGGCGGGGGTACGCCCGGGCGAGGTGCTGCCGGGGCTCGAAGCGCTCCTGAGCGAGATCGAGCGGGTCCGCCGCCACGGCTTCACCGCCACCGAGCTCGAGCGGACCAAGGCCGACCTGCTGCGCGCCTACGAGCGCACCTACCTGCAGCGCGCCAACCGCGCCTCCCCCTCCTACGCCGCCGAGTACTCGCGGAACTTCCTGGAGGACGAGCCGATCCCGGGCGTCCAGGTGGAGGTGGAGCTCGCCCGCCGCTTCATCCCCGAGATCACCCTCGATCAGGTCAACGCCCTGGCCGACCTCCACACCCAGCAGGCCAACCGGGTGATCCTGGTGAGCGGCCCCCGAAGCGACGCCGCGAAGCTGCCCTCCGAGGACGACCTCCTCGCCGTCTTCCAGAAAGTCCAGGGGCTCGATCTCGCGCCCTACGAAGACCAGCCGGCGCCCACGACCCTGGTGCCCGACCCGCCCGAGCCGGGCACGATCGTCTCGCGGCGCGAGATCCCGGAGATCGGGGTCACCGAGTGGCACCTGTCGAACGGGGTCACCGTGGTGCTCAAGCCCACCGACTTCCGGCAGGACCAGGTGCTGATCGAGGGCTTCAGCCCGGGCGGCACCTCCCTGGTCCCGGACGCCGACGCCCTCACCGCCACCTACGCCGACTCGCTGGTGTCGCTCGGCGGCCTGGGCGACCTCGACGAGATCGCCCTCGCCAAGGCCATGGCCGGCAAGGTGGTCTCGGTCTCCCCGCACATCGACGAGCTCGAGGAAGGGGTGAGCGCCTCGGGGTCGACCGACGACCTGCCGACCCTCTTCAAGCTCGTCTACCTGGCACTCACCCGCCCGCGCCTCGATCTCGGCGCCATCGAGTCCTACGAGTCGCGCCTCCGCCCCGGCCTCGAGAACCGCCTGGCCGACCCGGGCCAGGCCTTCGGCGAGCGCATGCTCCGCGAGCTCAACCAGAACCACCCCCGCCGCCAGCCCCTGACCCCCGAGCGGCTGGACCGGATCGACCCCGCGAAGGCGCTCGAGATCTACCGGGACCGCTTCGCCGACCTGGGCGACGCGACCTTCCTGATCGTCGGCAGCTTCGACCCGGTCGCCATCGAGCCGTCGGTCGAGACCTATCTCGCGAGCCTGCCCGCGACCGGCCGCCAGGAGTCCTGGCGCGACGTGGGCGTCGAGCGCCCCGCCAAGCCGGTCGAGTTCACCATGGAGCGGGGCCTCGAGCCCAAGGGGCGGGTCTGGCTCGTCCTCCACGGCCAGGAGAGCTGGAGCCGCGAGCACCTCCATGCGCTGCGCTCCCTGGCCGACGCCCTGGAGCTCCGCCTGCGCGAGGTGCTGCGCGAGGACCTGGGCGCGGTCTACAACGTGAGCGTCGACGCCGACCTCGCCTGGCGCCCGCGCCAGCGCTACTCGGTCTCGATCCAGTTCGGGTGCGACCCGACCCAGGCGCGCTCCCTGGTCGACCGCGTGCACCGGGAGATCCTCGCCTTCCAGTCCACCGGGCCGGACCCCGACCTGATCGCCAAGGTGCGCGAGCTCGAGCGCCGCGAGCGGGAGAGCCAGGTCCAGGACAACGGCTTCTGGATCGGCGCCCTGGGCACCTACTACCGGCGTGGCGAGGACCCGCGCCAGATCCTGCGCTTCGACGAGCTGGTCCGCGCGCTCACCCCCGAGAGCGTCCAGCAGGCGGCGCGCACATACCTCCACTGGGACCGGCGCGTGCTGGGAATCCTCGTGCCCGAGGGCCAGGCGCCGCCACCCGCCGCCACCCAGCTCGTGCCGGACCCCTGACCCCCACGGAACCGCGATGTCGACCGAACCCGAGAGCCCCAGGCCCCTCGAACCCACCGGCGTACAGATGCGCCGCCTCGTCGACCAGGCGATGGAACGGATCGTCGCCTACGTCGAGAGCCTGCCCGACCAGCCGGCGGCGGACGTCGAGGGCGCCGTCGAGCTCGCCCGCTCGCTGGTCGAGCCGCCGCCCGAGGAGGGCCGCCCCTTCCCCGAGCTCCTGGAGCTCCTCTTCGAGCGCGCCGCGCCCCGGTCGTTCAACGCCGCGGGCCCGGGCTACCTGGGCTTCATCCCCGGGGGCGGCCTCTTCGCCAGCGCCCTGGCCGACCTGATCGGCGACGCGATCAACCGCTACACCGGCGTCTTCGCCGCCGCCCCGGCCCTGGTGCAGCTCGAGGCGAACGTCCTCGCCTGGTTCGCCCGGCTCATGGGCTTTCCGCCGGAGACCCGGGGGCTCTTGACGAGCGGCGGCTCCATGGCCCACCTGACGGCCCTCATGACCGCCCGCCGCGACCGGCTCCCCGAGGCGTTCCTCTCGGGCACCCTCTACTTCTCCGACCAGACCCACTACTCGCTGCCCAAGGCCGCGGCCCTCGCGGGCTTCCCGGCGGCGAACGCCCGCGAGGTGCCGACGGACGGGGCCTTCCGCATCCGCCTCGACGCCCTGGCCGAGGCGGTGGCCGAGGACCGCCGCCGCGGCCTCACCCCCTTCCTGGTGGTGGGCAACGCCGGCACGGTCAACACCGGCGCCATCGACCCCCTGCCCGAGCTCGCCCGCTTCGCCCGGGAGGAGGGGCTCTGGCTGCACGTGGACGGCGCCTACGGGGCCTTCTTCCGCTTGACCGAACGCGGCCGGGAAGCCCTCGCCGGCCTCGAGCTCGCCGACTCGCTGATCCTCGATCCCCACAAGGGGCTCTTCCTGCCCTACGGCACCGGCGCGCTCCTGGTGCGCGACGGCCAGGCCCTGCGCCGCACCCACGCCTTCGGAGGCCACTACATGCCCGCCGAGCAGGAGGACCCGGACCTGGTCGACTTCCACGTCCACGGCCCCGAGCTCTCGAAGCCCTACCGGGGCCTCCGGGTCTGGCTGCCGTTCGAGCTCTACGGCGTCGGCGCCTTCCGCCGCGAGCTCGACGAGAAGATCGACCTCACCCGCTGGCTGGCCGGCGAGGTGGCCCGGCTCGACCACGTCCGGATGGTCGCCGCCCCCGAGCTTCTCCCTCTTCGCCTTCCGCATCGAGCCGCCGGGCGCCGGCCCCGAGGAGGGCGATCGGCTGAGCCGCGAGGTGCTCGAGCGGGTCAACGCGGGGCAGCGGGTGTTCCTGACCGGCACCCTGCTCCCCGACGAGCGCTTCGTGATCCGGGTCTGCGTGCTCTCGTTCCGCACCCACCGGGAGCGGATCGAGGCGGCGCTCGCCGAGCTCCGCCGGGCGATCGCCGAGGCCGTCGGGTAGCGCCGGCGGGCCGCCGGCCTCTGGTAGACTCGGAGCCCCGCGCAGGGCCCCCACGACCACCACTCGAGGAGCGCCGAGAATGTCCCGATCCGCCCCGAACTCCCTCCGTCCGCTCGGCCTCGTACCGCTCGGGGCGCTCGTGGCGCTCGTCGCGCTGCCCGCCCTGGCCGGCCAGACGCTCGACTACCCCGCGACCAAGAGAGTCGATCACGTGGACACGTATCACGGCGTCGAAGTGCCCGATCCATACCGCTGGCTCGAGACCGACGTCCGCGAGTCGGACGAGGTCAAGCAGTGGGTCGACGCCGAGAACCGGGTGACCTTCAAGTACCTCGAGGCGATCCCCGAGCGCGAGGCGATCCGCAAGCGCCTGACCGAGCTCTGGAACTACGAGCGCTACTCGGCGCCCTTCAAGGAGGGCGGCCACTACTTCTTCCAGAAGAACGACGGCCTCCAGAACCAGGCGGTCCTCTACGTGCAGGACTCGCTCGACGAGGCGCCGCGGGTGCTGCTCGACCCCAACACCTGGTCCGAGGACGGCACGGTCGCCCTGACCGGCTTCTCGGTGAGCCACGACGGGCGCTGGGCCGCCTACAGCCGCGCCGCGGCGGGCTCCGACTGGCAGGTGTGGCACGTGCTCGAGATCGCGACCGGCAAGGAGCTGCCGGACGAGATCCAGTGGACCAAGTTCACCGACGCCGCCTGGACGAAGGACGACCGGGGCTTTTTCTACGGCCGCTACCCGGAGCCGGCCGAGGGCGCCGAGTACCAGGCCCTGGCCCAGAACCAGAAGATCTACTACCACCGCCTGGGCACCGCCCAGAGCGACGACGTGCTGGCCTACGAGCGGCCGCACGATCCCGACCTGGGCTTCGGCGTGGAGGTGACCGAAGACGGCCACTACCTGGTGATCACGGCCTCGAAGGGCACGAACGGCAACATGGTCTTCGTGCGCGACCTCCGGGAGCCTTACGCCGCGACCCGGGAGATCGTGGGCGACGAGGAGAACGACTACTCCCTGGCCGGGAGCGACGGGCCGGTCCTCTACTTCCGGACCGACCTCGACGCCCCCCGCGGCCGGCTGATCGGGATCGACCTCGGCCACCCGGGCCGCGACCACTGGAGCGAGGTGGTGCCCCAGTCGAAGGACACCCTGGAGCGGGTCCACCTGGTGGGCCACCGGTTCATTGCGACCTATCTCCAGGACGCGAAGACCCGGGTGCTCCTCTTCGCCCTCTCGGGTGAGCCGCAGGGCGAGGTGAAGCTGCCGGGCATCGGCACCGCCAGCGGCTTCGGCGGCCACGCCGACGACACCGAGACCTTCTACTCCTTCTCGAGCTTCGCCACCCCGCCGTCGAGCTACCGCTACGACCTCACGACCGGCGAGAGCCGGCTCCTCCACCGGGCGAAGGTGGACTTCGACCCGGACGACTACGAGGTGACGCAGGTCTTCTATCACTCGAAGGACGGCACCCGGGTGCCCATGTTCCTGGCGCACAAGAAGGGCATCCAGCTCGACGGCTCGAACCCGACGCTGCTCTACGGCTACGGCGGCTTCAAGATCTCGCTCTCGCCGTACTTCTCCATCTCCCGGCTCGCCTGGATGGAGATGGGCGGGGTCTACGCCCAGGCCAACCTCCGGGGCGGCGGCGAGTACGGCGAGGCCTGGCACGAGGCGGGCATCAAGCTCCACAAGCAGAACGTCTTCGACGATTTCATCGCCGCCGCCGAGTGGCTGATCGCGAACCACTACACCCGGCCCGCGAAGCTCGCCATCCAGGGCGGCTCGAACGGGGGGCTCCTGGTGGGCGCCACCATGACCCAGCGCCCGGAGCTCTTCGCCGCCGCCCTGCCGGCGGTCGGGGTGATGGACATGCTGCGCTACGACAAGTTCACCGCCGGCCGCTTCTGGGTGGACGACTACGGCTCCTCCGACGACCCGGACGAGTTCAAGGCGCTCTACGCCTACTCGCCCTACCACAACCTGAAGCCGGGCACGGTCTACCCGGCGACCCTGGTCACGACCGCCGATCACGACGACCGCGTCGTCCCCGGCCACAGCTTCAAGTTCGCGGCGCGCCTCCAGCGCGACCAGGCCGGCCCCGCGCCGGTGCTGATCCGGATCGAGACGCGAGCCGGCCACGGCGGCGGCCGCCCGACCTCGAAGATCATCGACGAGGTGGTCGACGAGTGGGCCTTCCTGGTCAAGAACCTGGGCATGAAGCTACCGGCGGGCTACCCATCGCCCGACACCGCATGAAGCGGCCGAGCTCCGTCTCGGCCGGCCTGACGCCCGGGCCGCCTCCGAACCCGACCGCGGGCCGGGAACCCGCAACGGCTCCCGGCCCGCGGGCCTTCCTACCCGCTCGTGTCCACCGCCACCTCCTCCCCGACCTCCTCTCGAATGTCCACCGCCAGCCGCCGCACCCTCCCGGCCCACCCGGCCGCGGCCCGGCAGACCCCGAGATCCGCTCGCGACACCGCGGTCTCCGCCGGCTCGTCGGCGATCATCTGGAGGTACCGCGCCAGGTCCTCGAGATCGGCCGCCGCCGCGATCGCGTAGCCCCGCGGCCCGGAGAGCCCGTGGCTCGCCCCCCAGTCCCAGTACGGCCCCTCCATGGCCACCTCGTAGAGCGCGCTCCCCACCCGGCGGAGAAGCTCCACGTGCTCGGGCTCGCGGAAGCACCACAAGAAGCTCTCGCGAAACGCCGTCCGGAAGTCGTAGTCCTCGCCGGCCGCCCCGCTCATCGTCCCGCCTCGCGCAGGAGCTCCATCAGGATGCGGCCGGAGCGCCGGAACGTCTCGTCCGGCACCGACAGGAGGTAGTGGGCGAAGGCGAGGGGCTGGACGCGGAGGTCGGCGAGGGCGGAGAGGACGAGGGGCAGGGTGTCGCCCCCGGGCCGGATCAGGCCCGGGGAGGTGCCGACGGGCTGACCGTGCCAGAGCAGGTGGAGGCGCCGGTCGGCGGCTTCCTGGAAGCGGAAGGCCCCTGCCGTGTCAGCTCGCTCCGCGATGGCGAGGGCGGCGGCGGCGAGGTAGGCGAGGTCGGGCGCCTGGAGGGTGAGGCGCGGCCGGGGCTCGCCGAGGGCGAGGCAGGCCCAGCGGGGGTCGGTCTGACCATGAAGGCCGTAGAGGGTGGTGACGCGCCACGGGCCGGCGAGGTCGGCCTCCGGGGTCGCGGGAACGGGATCGCGCCGGGAGAGCTCGGCCAGGAAGTCGGCCGAGAACGCGGAAGGACCGGATCCTCCCTCGCTCTCCCCGACCCTCTCTCGGCCGGGCCGGTCCTGCGGGTCGTCGTGGGTGGACTGCGAGTTGCTACACTGCGGATCACGCTGACGCATTGGGTGATCTCCTTTGCGTTGGCCAGGGCACGGATCCGGGTTCCCGCCCGACCGTGCCCGCCTTCGGGTTTCAGGTGCCGTCCGGCGGCCGTCGAGCCGCTCGGAGGGCGGGCGAAGCAGATGTCTGGATGCAGCGGTTCAGGGCCTCTGTCGCGATCCTCCTCTCTCCAGCTCGGTCCGACAAAAGATACGCTACACTACCGCCTCCGACTTGTCAAGCCCCCGTTCAAGGACTGCATGCGCGTCCATCCCCCATCTTTGTCGTTCCGACCGGAGGGCCAGGCGAAGCCTGGCCCGCAGTGGAGGAACCTCAACTCATGCGGCCGGGCGGGCGAAACCCTCCGCCCACCGCGGGCCGGGGCCTCTCCCGTCCGGGGAACGGCGCGCGCTCCCCGGACCATGGCATGCAGGCGCGCGCCTCGGCTTCACCCCGGCCCTTCGCGCCTGCCGGACTCCCACCGCCCCAGCGCCGCCGAGGCTCAGACGTCCCCGGACGGGAGAGGCCGGACAGTCTTACACTATGAAGGCCGTCCACGATATCGAGGCAGGTCCGAAGAGGCCGGCTACCGCCGCCGGGAGATCCTCATCCACCTTGACCCGCATCGGGATCTCTACGCGCTCAGCGGAATCACGACCTCGTCCTTGAGGACCTCGGCCGCGTAGGCGGGCGCCGCGGAGACGGCCTCCGGAGCGAGCTGGGGGTACGCCTCGCGAATCTCGTCGACCGACATTCCATCGGCCAGGCTGCCGACGATCGTGCACACCGGAATCCGTGTACCCCGGATGCAGGGGTCGCCGTGGTGCAGGTCGTTCCGGCCTTCGACACGCTCTCGCCAATCGGTTCTCATGACGACCTCCTGCACCAGACTTCGTTCACTCTCCAGCGGGCCGCAGGCTGACGACGCTCGGGCGCTCTCCTGGCTCGAAGTGGCATTCGACGGCGTCGGGGGCCCTCTCTCGCAACCCTTCGAGGGTGTCGGCTTCCGTGAAGATCGCGGCAGACCGCGCCCTCGCCTCGAGCCCGCCCTCCGGGGACTCCTGGACCGTGAGGAGAATCTCGTCGGGCATGGTTGCTCTCTCCGGGAGCCGATTCTACCAGCGGCTGTGCCTCGGCATGGGAAGCGGTCGTGCCCGCGAGGAGGTGTCGGCCGCGTTGTAGAGCCTGCGAAGGTGCCAGCCGCACCTCAGGTGTTTGTGCCGCAGGTCCGTACCGGAGCTGCTACCATGGAGCCTGGAGAAGCGCCGTGATCGAGATCCTGGAAGCCAACCGAGATGCTATCGCCGAGCTCTGCCGCCGTCACGGCGTGGCTCGCCTCGATGCCTTCGGCTCCGCTCTGCGCGAGGACTTCCTGCCGGCCGAGAGTGATGTCGACCTACTGGTGGAGCTGGAGCCGATGGAGGCTTACGCCAGGGTCGACGCCTACTTCGGGCTCCTCGAGGACCTTCGAGCCCTGCTAGGCTCGAGGATTGACCTTGTGATGGCCGGAGCCGTGAAGAACCCGTACATCGCTGGCGACATCGAGCGCACCAAGCGGATGCTATATGCGCACGCGCAGCGGATCGTGGACTTCCAGCTCCGGGGAGGTGCCAGCCGAATCTTGGCTGCGGCTTCCGAGATCACCGCCATGAGTAATTGTGGATAGATGCCAGCCGGGTTGAAGGTGTCCCGTCAACGGGTAGAATCCCTCCAGGAGGCCGCCTTGACGAGCAAGATGCATGCGACTGTGGACGAGCTGGAGAAGACGGTCCTCGCCCTGCCCGAGGCCGAACGGGCGCGTCTCGCCGGCTCGCTGGTTCGAAGCCTTGCGAGCAGTGAGGATGTCATCGGCACCGCCTGGCTCGACGAGGCAGAGCGGCGAGACCGAGAGATGGGTGACGACCCGGAAGCCGGAATACCCGCCGGGGAGGTGCTCCGCAAGGCTCGCTCTCGCCTGGGATGAGCTTTGTCAGGTTCAATCCCCTGGCCGAGCGGGAGCTGGTGGAAGCCGCCGCCTATTACGAGTCCGAGCGCCGTGAACTCGGGCAAGAGTTCCTCGACTCGGTCTCACAGGCTCTGGCGTTCGCACTTCGCTTCCCGCAGGCGTCCCCGACCGCCCGAGGCCAGATCCGGAGCCTGGTCATCTCGAGGTTTCCCTATTCGATCCTCTATCGCCCGCTAACTCAGGGAGGCGTTCGTGTTCTCGCCGTAGCCCACCAGAAGCGGCGGCCAGGGTACTGGCGGGGTCGGTCGTGAACAGGCTGAATCGCCGAGTGCCACCATGATGTTCAATCCACCCCACCCCGGAGAGCTCCTCCGGGAGGATTACCTGGAGCCTCTGGGCCTGAGCCTGACGCGCGCGGCTCGCGCGTTGGGCGTGACGCGAAAGACGCTCTCCGCCGTCGTGAACGAGAAGGCGGGGGTCAGCCCGGCCATGGCCCATCGGCTGGCCAAGGCTCTCGACACGAGCCCGGAGCTGTGGATCAACCTACAGGCGCAGTACGACCTCTGGCAGGCTCGCGAGCTCGACCTCGGCGCCGTCCAGCGGCTGGTCCCGGCTTGATGGCACGGTCCTCAGCGAGAACGCGGTCCCCACCGAGCTTACGGGGAATCCTCATACGACGATCCATTCGTCTCTTGGCCGCTCCTCGACGATGGCTCGGCATCGCCTGCGTCGCGGCGCCTGGTATCCGGCCCCCCCCCCCGGGCACCGCAACGAAAGACAAGAAATTCGTGAATCAGACCACGAGCACTACTGTGTCAAAAAGTCTCACCTCGAACGACACCGCAACAGGGGCATTGCAGCAGAGCGCGGACGAGGGCGCGGGCATAGCGCCAGTGCTGGGTGGCGAGGGATGCGGGGTTGTGGCGCTCAGGGCGCCGCGGCGGCTCCCCGGGGGCGGAAGGCGTCGGGTAGGGGAGCGGCTCGGAGGAAGGCGACAGGCAGTGGGGGGGAAAGCCGAGCTCGCTCGGCTGCGAGGAAGGCATAGGCGGCGATGGATAAGACGCCGTGATGATGGAAGCCGGGCCAACTTCGGCCTTCGTAGTGATCGAGACCGATCTCGTCCTTGAGCTCCTGGAAGTCGCGCTCGATGCGCCAGCGCACCTGCACGATGCGCACGAGATCCTCGATCGTCGCGGACTCGGGGACGGTGGAGAGCCAGTAGTGCGAGGGCTTGGTCTCGCCCTTGGGCCACTCGATCAGGAGCCATTCGACCGGATGGGGCGTCGAGCGTAGCGTGTCGCGATGGGCCGGGCGCACCCGCACGGCGGCGAAGCGGGAGGCCATGCGCCCCCGGGTACCCTCGCGCCACCGCACGGTCTCGTAGCTCTCTGCGGGCAGAGCCGCGGCCAGCTCGCGGACCGAGACCGGATGGTGCTCTGCCGTGCGGCGCAGGAGCTTCGCTCGAGCTCCTCGACTGGTGTTGGCCAGAGGTGGCAAGGGCTCCTGGCCGGGAGGCCAAACGCTCGTCTCTTCGGTCACCGCGACGGCGTAGACGAGCCCGCGTCCGGTCAGCGCCTGGCGAAACTCCGTCGCCACGCCATAGCCCGCGTCCGCCACGATGGGGGCCGGCACCAGCCCCTCGGCACGGAGCTGCGAGATCCTGGAGACGAACCGAGATGCTATCGCCGAGCTCTGCCGCCGGGACCAGCCGAGTTTCAGGTCCCGGTGGGCAGTTGACGATGCATACGAAATATGCGACTCTGTCTGCATGCGGACCACGATGGAGATCGACTCGGAGCTGGTCGCGGAGGCCATGCGGGTGAGTGGCGCTCCGACCAAGACGGCGGCGGTGCGGATGGGCTTGGAGGCCCTGGTGAAGCAGGCGGCGCGGCGGCGCTTGGCCGCGCTCCACGGGAAGCTGCCTGACGTCGCGGCTCCGCCGCGGCGGCGGCCGCCTTCGAGTGGCGAGGCGCGGTGATTCTCGTCGACACCTCGGTCTGGGTGGAGTTCTTCAAAGGGCGGTCCCGTGCCGCGGGCCTCGCCGAGCTCCTCGGAGCCGACGAGGTGCTCCTCCACGTCTGGGTTCTGGGAGAGCTCGTCCTCGGCGGGCTCGGCCGACGCCACGATGCGGAGATCGCCGACCTCGATCAGCTCCCGGCTGCGCCCAGGGTCTCGGACTCGGAGGTTCTCGACCTGATTCGCTCCCGTGAGCTCTGGGGACGGGGGATCGGCTGGGTCGACGCCCAGCTCGCCGCCTCTGCCCTGGTGGCGGGGAGCGGCCTCTGGACGTTCGACGGAGATCTCTCGGAGACGGCCCGGGGCCTCGGTCTGGCCCGTGGCCCTGCTTCCTGAGAGCGAGCAAGAACGGCCGATGTACCCGAAGAAGGCAGGCCGCTGCCTCGCGTCCGGAATGACGCTGTGCGAGACCGGCTTGCAACCAACCGCGCCATGGTCTGGCCGAGATCGCCATGCAGAAGACTGCCATCCCTCAGTCGCCCTCGAAGCCTGCGGTCGATCCCGACGTCGAGTCCGCCTTCGAGTGGTACGAGAACGAGCCCGATCCTGGTCGCGCACCGGAACGAAGATCGTGCCGACTCCTGCGATTTGGGGGTTTGTAACGAAGCTCATCGGTTTCCTCCAGTCGACGTGGCGCCCGCCACCGCGAAGAGGTGCCAGGCGAATCTCAGGCGGCGCCAGAGAGCCCGTGACCCGCGCCTGAGTCCGCCACTACCGATTCGTCGGACCTATCTCCGGGCGCCCCTCCGGGTTGGCGACGGCCCCTTACCCGCCGCCGCTGGCGAGCTGCCACCAGCTCCGGACCAGGTGCCGCCCCCGGGGGAAGCTCTCGGTGCCGCCGTAGACCAGGACGCCGGTCTCGTCGCCGGAAAGCGAGAGGTAGTGGTCGAGGGTGCGGAAGGCCTCCCGGAGGACCGTCTCCCCGGCCTTGGCTTCGATGGGCACCCGCCGCGTCCCGAAGTCGAGGAGCGCATCGACTTCCCGTCCCGTGGAATCCCGCCAGAAGTAGAGCCGCGGGCGCTGGCCGTGATGGAGGAAGCACTTCCGAAGCTCCGCGATCAGGTACGTCTCGAAGATCGGCCCACGCAGGGGGTGGACGGCGAGGTCGGCGCTCCGCCGCAGGCCCAGTAGGTAGCAGAGGAGCCCGGTATCGAGGAAGTGGAGCTTCGGGCCCTTGATGAGCCGCTTCGAGAAGTTCTCGTGGTGCGGCGGAAGCAGGTCGAGCACGTAGCTCGCCTGGAGGATCGAGATCCAGCGGCGCGCGGTCACGTGGCTCACTCCCGCGTCGGACGCCAGGCCGGAGGCGTTCAGGAGCTGACCGCTCCGGCCCGCGCAGAGAGCCAGGAAGCGAGCGAAGGTCTCGAGGTTTCCGACGTTCGAGAGCGATCGCACGTCGCGCTCCAGGTAGGTGCGCACGTAGCCGTCGAACCAGGTGGTGGGGTCGAGATCCCGGTCGTGGATTCGGGGGAACCCGCCGCGGAAGAGCATGTCGTCCAGGGTGACCGTGGGCGTGCCCCCTCCGAGGGCCGCGGGGTCGGCGATCTCTTCCGGCTGCAAGGCGGGCCGCCGGGTGGCCTCGGCCAGGGAGAGGGGCAGGAGCTCGAGGATCGCCGTTCTGCCGGCCAGGGACTGGCTGATGCTCTCCGAGAGGAGGAAGTGCTGCGATCCGGTCAAGAGGAACGGGCCTCCGCGCTCCTCGTCGAGGAAGCCCTGGAGGTAGGAGAAGAGGACCGGGACGCGTTGCACCTCGTCGAGGATCACGCCGCCGGCGCCCTCCAGGCCGCGCAGGAAGCCTCGGGGATCGTCCGTGACCCGCTGCCGGTTTTGGAGGTCCTCGAGCGAGACGTAGCGGAAGTCCGGGAAGGTGGCCCGGGCGAGGGTGGTCTTGCCCGACTGGCGCGGGCCCGTCAGGAAGACCGCCGGGTACTGGCCGACCAGCGATTCGAGGCGCGGCCGGAGGGTACGCGGGATCATGCGGCCGGTGTACCACTTGCGTGGTGACCTTGTCAATTGAACATCAGACGTTCAATCCGCATGGCGTCGCCTGGAGCGTCGCCATTCGTCGAACGAGGACGGCTGTTCGCCTTGACCTTCACGCGGCGTAAGGTCGCAGGATCTCCGAAGTGGCCGTTCTGCCGGCCAGGCACTTCTCGAGGCGCCTGGCAGCCCTCCAGGCAGCCTCAGCTCGTCGCGGCTCGGGGGAAGCCGTGCTCGTGCACGAAGACGATCGCCTGCGCCCGGCTCCACACTCCCAACTTGTCGAACAGGTTCGAGAGGTGGTTGCGGACCGTCTTGTCGCTGATCGACAGCCGCTGCCCGATCTGGGCGTTCGAGAGGCCCTCGCACAGCAGAGCTAGCACCTCCCGCTCGCGGCCGGTGAGCGCCGCGAAGGCCGCGTCCTCTGCCACCGGGGGCTGCGCGCGGCCGGTGAACTCGGCCACCGCCTCCTGGAATCGCTCCCACGCCGGCTCGTGCTCGAGCAGGATGTGGTTGCGCGAGTCGAGCTCGACGAAGCGCGCGTCGGGGATCTCGGTGGCGATCTTACGGCCCTCGGAGATCGGGATGACCGCGTCGTCCCGGCCGTGCAACACGAGGGTGGGGACCCGCACCTGCGGCAGGAGTGGAGCGACGTCGACCGGGCCGCGCGACTCGAGCAGCTCCGCCGCCATCTCGGGTGACGTGCTCCTGCGACAGAGCTCGTTGAACCAGGCGAGCTGCTCGGGCGTGCCGTCGGGCACGAAGCGGGTGGTGAAGGCCTGCACGAACGCCGGGTTGTCCTTGCCCCAGCCCAGGCGGATCAGCTCGACGAGGGCGCGATACTGGCGTACCTCGAGCGGGTCGGCGCGGCTCGACCAGCCGGTCGCGTAACCGCCATAGATGACCAGGCGCGACACCATCTCCGGATGGCGCGCTGCGAAGGCGACGGCCACCGAGGCACCCTGGGAGATCCCCAGCAAGACGAACGGCTCGCTCGGCGAGACGGCCGCCACCAGCTCCTCGAGATCGGCCACCCGGCGCTCGAAGGTCAGGTCCGCAACGTCCCGGTCGGTCATGCCGCAGCCGCGTTCGTCGTGGCGAACGAAGCGGAAGTGTCGGGCGAAGAAGCGCAGCCAGTGCTTCCAGCACGGGCTGTCCCACTCGTACTCGAGGTGCGTGAGCCAGTGGGTCGCCTTGATCAGCAGGGGGCCCTTGCCGACCTCTGCCCAGGCGAGCTGTACGCCGTCGGAGGTGCGCAGGTAGCGGACCCGCTGCTGGAATCTCGGCTCCATCGGATCATCCCGTCTCCGGTCCGATCGGGACATTGGTCGCAGGCCGGACGCGCTCGATTCTAGCGAACCGGGACAGCTGTCCCATGGCGAGGGCGGCCGCGCCGGGCTAGCGTCGGTCCGAGGCATTCGAGCCTCCACCAAACCGCAGGAGGTTTTCCATGGGCCGGCGCATCGGTTTCTTCGCCTACGGGCTCGCGTCCTACGTCGTCTTCTTGGCGACCTTCCTCTACGCCATCGGCTTCGTGGGCGGCATCCTGGTCCCCGGGGCCCTCGACGGACCCGCGGTGGCGCCGTTCTGGCCTTCGCTCGCCGTCGACGCGCTGTTGCTCGGGCTCTTCGCCGTGCAGCACAGCGTCATGGCCCGGCCGTGGTTCAAGAAGCGCTGGACCCGCCTCGTGCCGGGGACGATCGAGCGCTCGACCTTCGTGCTGTTCGCGAGCGCGGCGCTGGCGCTCTTGTTCTGGCAGTGGCGTCCGCTCGGGCACGAGGTGTGGACGGTCGGCCCCGGCCCGCTGCGCGTCGCGCTGCTGGCCGTGTTCGCGGCGGGTTGGGCACTGGTTCTCTATGCCACCTTCCTGATCAACCACTTCGACCTCTTCGGCCTGCGCCAGGTGTGGCTGGCGCTCGCCGGCAAGCCCTACTCCCGTCCGCGCTTCGGCACACCCGGCCCCTACCGCCTCGTGCGCCACCCGCTGTACTGCGGCTTCCTCCTCGCCTTCTGGGCGACGCCCCGGATGACCGTCAGTCACCTGGTCTTCGCGGTCGCCACCAGCGCCTACATCCTGGTTGCGATCCAGCTCGAGGAGCGCGACCTGGTGCGCGAGCACGGGGAGGCCTACGCGGCCTACCGCCGCGCCGTGCCGATGCTGCTGCCCCTGGGTCGCCGCCGCAGGAGCGCAGAAGCGAAGCCCGCGAAACAGGCCATGATGTTCAATCCACCCCACGCGGGAGAGCTCCTCCGTGAGGATCACCTGGAGCCCCGGGGCTGAGCGTGCTGTCAGGCCAAGCCCGACCGTGCGGCGGGCCGTGCGCGAGGTTGTCCGCCGATCCCGACGTCGAGTCCTTCAGAAGTCGCTCCCATCGCCCCGGGTCGCCTCCCCGAGGACCACCACCCGGACGCCGGCCAGCACCTGCTTCAAGGGCGCCAGGTCGGCGAAGTCCGTGACCGCGGGATCGATCGACGCGAGGGGGACGGCGTGCTGGCGCAACCAGGTCACCCGCGAGTCGGGTGCCTCGGCGGCGCGGCCGACCACGGGGACGAGGCACAGCGCGAGGTCGAGGAGGGTCGGGATGCCGGAACGCCTCATCGGCTGCCAGCGTAGCAAACTGCGGAGAAGTGCCAACTGCGGGGAAGTGCCGGGGAAGTGCCAGCCAAATCCTGGCTGCGGCATCCGATGAATCGACCGGTCTGAAGAAGCCGGTCCGGTGAGCGCAGGCTCGATCGACCGACGTGGGCGGGGGACCTGCGACTCACGAAGCCCAAGACGCTCAAGATGCCTCGTCGGTTTGAGGCGGAGCTTCGTTAGATCCCGCAGGCGCAGTGTTGGCCGCGGCAGAACCCGTAGTCCCACCCGATGCTGACGCAGTACTCCATGCACACGGCGTCGTCGCAGGTCTTGGCGGCGGGCTGGACCGACTGCAGGATGTCCGGCGTCGCCCAGAGGAAGGCCGGAGACGAGGCGAAGCAGGCCGGCGTGGCACTGACGGTCGCGGCGGAGGCCGTGGGAGTGTGGGCGGTGGCCACGGACAGCAGGAGGACGGCGAAGAGGGCGGCCAGGGCGAGCGAGGAGAGGGACTTCTTCATCATGGCGTCCTTTCAGGTTCGGGCAACGGGTTTCGGATCGACTCCTTTCCTGATGAAGTGTCCGCCACCCGCCGAAAGAGGACGGCTCTTCCCCTTGACCCTCACGCACCGTAAGGTCGTAGGGTCTCCGAAGTGGCCGCGGGAAGCATCGGCTTTCCTCCGCTCGACTTGGCCGCCCGCCTCTGCGTGAAGAGTGCCAGGCTCTCCGGCATCAGGGTCCAGAGCAGGCAGGTGCGCGAGCTCGTCCGCCGATCCCGACGTCGAGTCCTTCAGAGGCCGAGGTAGAGCCGGAGCCCCTCGTCGATCCTCGTCAGCTCCGAGGCGGTGATCTCTCCGAACCGCCGGCGGACCCTGCGCTTGTCGATCGATCGCACTTGATCGACGAGGGCATACGAGGTCTTGCGAAGACCGCTCTCGCCGGCTTCGAGCTGCGGATAGAGCGCGCCCGTTCCAGGAGTGCCCGTGACGGGAACGACGCCCAGAAGCGGGAAGCGCTGGTCCTCGACGACGAGAGGATCGCTGACGATGACGGCCGGGCGCGACCCTCGTTGCTCGTGGCCCAGGGTCGGGTCGAGATCGACGAGTACGACCGTACCTCGAGCCAGGCTCACGACCGTCTCTCGCTCCAACCTTCGCCGGGGCTCCATCGGACCTCGGTTCCTTCGGAAGGGTCGACGAGCCCGGCGGCTTCGTCGTCCTGAACCCTGGAGGCCCAGTCGCCGAGACCTGCTTCGGCGAGAGCTTCACTCTCCGGGTGCGGTACCGCCAGCGAGCGCTCGAGCTCCTCTCGGCGCAGACGGACGAGCTCGTTCCGCACGGCCTCCTGGATGAAGTGGCTCCGGTTCGGAGCGCGGCGATCGAGATCCCGCAACAGCTCCGGTGGCAGAGTGACCGTGACACGTTCGGCAGGCATGGCGGTATGATCATACCCCGGTCGCGAGACTCTTGCCTCCTATGGGACCGCCAGCCGACGGCGATCTTTTCGTCTTTCCTCTTGACCCTCACGTAACGTAAGGTTGTACGGTCTCCGGAGTGGCCGTGGGAAGGCCCGTGGAAGGAGGACCGATTTGGACCTGCTCAAGGTTGGAGAGCTCGCTCGGCGGACCGGGCTGACCGTCCGGACGCTGCATCACTACGATGCCGTCGGGCTTCTCTCGCCCGCGCGCCGTACCGAGGCGGGCTACCGCCTGTACGACCGCGACGACGTGGAGCGGCTGACGCGGATTCTCCTCCTGCGCAGGCTCGGGCTTTCCCTCGACGAGATCAGGAGCAGCCTCGACGACCCTCGGCTCTCGCTCGCCCGGACCCTGGAGATCCAGGTCGGCCGGTTGCGCGAGGAGATCGAGGGCTCGACGCGGTTGCTCCGTCGGCTGGAGGCGCTCGCCGTGCGCGTTCACGGCGCCGACGGCGCCCCCGCCGAGGACCTGATGGAGACCCTGGAGATGATCGCCATGTACGAGAAGCACTTCACGCCGGAGCAGCTCCGGCAGATCGAGCAGCGGGGACAGGAACTCGGTGCGGCGCGGATCGCGGAGGTCGAGGCCGAGTGGCCGAAGCTGATCGCCGAGGTGCGCGCGGCGATGGAGCGAGGCGTCGCCCCCACGACCCCGGAGGCGCAGGCGCTCGCCGCCCGCTGGATGGGCCTCGTGGCGGAGTTCACCGGCGGAGACGCCGGCATCGCGCGGTCGGTGTCGGAGCTCTACCGGGACGAGCCGGCGGTGCGCCAGCGCTCCGGCCTCGACCCGGCGATCATGGAGTGGATCGGCAAGGCCCGTCCAGGCGCTTGACCGAGGGCGGGCCCGCCGTTGAAGCGAAGCTTCACCGGCCTCCTGCGCGGCAGAAATACCGGGCGCGCAGGAGGCCGGTCTGGCGTGTGCGCGGCCCTCCTTCTCAGGGCGTGCTCGCTCTTCGCTCCTCGACGTACGTTCGAGAACGCTCGCGTCGCTCATCGCTGCGCTGCCCCGATCTCACGCACATTTGCGGCTCTCGCTACGCCGTCTCATGAATAGGCCAGGGCTAGGCGAAGCTCCGCCTCAAACCGACAGGGAGCCGGGATCCGGCACGTAGATTCTCGCGCAGAGGCGCAAAGCCGCAGAGGAGGGCGATCGATGGGCGCGACGCGGGAGAGCCCGGTTCCCCGGGCCGCCGTCGAGTGTGTGTACAGGATCCACACGCGACTTGGGCCAGGGCTGCAGGAGTCGGTCTACGTTCCCCGCACCTCAGCTCACGGCACCAGGCCACGAGGCCATGAGGTGGAGCGCCCGATGCGTGCTCTCGAGCTTCGGCGCACATCGGATCGAGGAGGGCATCACCCCCCTCGTCGACATGAGCCGCGCCTCTGCGCCTCTGCGGCTCTGCGCGAGACTTCTCCAGCCTGGGCTACCGTGCACACGCAGGCTCCTGGCGAAGCTCCGCCTCGAATCGACGGGGAATCTGGAGTGTCTCCGGCTCCGCTGGAAAACTTGACTCACCTGGCACGAAGTGCGCCTTTGTAGATGTCTAGTGACATGCGGCAGAGGTGCCGGGGGCTTTGAGGAAATGGCCGTATTGGTCATCACGGTCCCATCCCTCCGCCGCAGATCCTGCGTCCGGCCTGGCATCCGGCGACCGAGAAACGTGTGGAGCAAGTCCGTCTCCCATCTTGAAACTCGAAACTCTTCGTCACTCGCGGAGGTGCAGATGTGGAAAAAGCTCCCGTCGATGTCATCGTCCGCCCTGGACCGGATCTGTGAATTCGCCCCAGCCCAGGTCGGCCTGGCCGCCTTCGTCTGGGCGCTCGTTCTTCTCTTCCTCTCCGCGGTCATCGGCGTCTTCGAATTCACGGTTCGCGGTCGGCAGGTCGGTTATGCTGTCAGCCTCAATTGGTCGTTCGGATTCACGCTCGTCGCTCCCTTCTTCTACTACTTCCTCCTCCTCGCGTTCCAAGAGGCGAAGGACCTTCCCACCAAGCTAGCGCATGCCGGCCTGCTTCGAGGAGCGGATCTTGAAGTGCACCTCAACGGAGCGCCTGTGGCAGCGACTCGTTGGACCACCATGCGGCGAAAAGCCGCGCCCTGGTGGCTCCTGATCTCGTCCTTCGGCCTGTTGGAGAGCCTTTGGGAATGGTGGGTCTACTCGGGATCCCCTCTGCTTCTGGGACAGGCCCCTCGTGAGAACGAGATCGACTGGTCCGTGAAATTTGCTGGAGCGACCGGGCTCGATCCCAAGCTCAGCGCAGGATTCTCTCTCCTCATCTTCCTCCAGCAAGCGGTCTTGATTTCGATGATCGGGTTCCTGCTCTGGATGGCTCTGTCATTCGCTCTGTGGGTGCAAGACCTTCGTCGGGCCGACCGAGCCGTGCGACTCTTTCCGAGCCCTGCGTTCGAGACGAAGGACGACCGGCGCGGTTTCCAGCTCTTCTCCAGGTTCTTCCAGCTCTTTCTGCTCGCCGGTCTTTGCCTCTACGCACACTTGCTCTTGAGCCGGCTCTGGAACGTCTACCTCCACTCGACGGATGAGAGCGCGAAGTCGATCTGGGAGTTCGTGCGGGATCTCTTCGTCGAGGGTTTCCGACATGCCGCGGACTTCAAGGTCCATCCCGGAAAGCTCCTCGATCGAATCAGTGATCTGCTCCACGACTTCGGCGCCCTCGACTTCAGCGGGCTCTACGTCGCTCTCGGAGCCTTTCTTCTCTTTGGCATCTCGGTCACCCTGTTGCTCGTGGTCCTGCGGGGCGCTGCCGACAGCGGCCGCCGGGAGCTCCTGGCTTCCGGCCTCCGAGGAACGGCGAAAGAGAAGCTCGAGCAGATGAGATTGTGGCCGATGACTTACCCGCGCCTCACCACGTTGCTCTCACTAGGCTTCCTCGGTTTGACAGGGATGGTCGCGTACCGGGTCGCCGTCCTCTTCCTGGGAGTCGCGGCTGGTCTGGCTATGGTGGCCGCACTTCGCGAGGCCCTACGCAAGTGATCCGCTCGTCCCCTTGTACCGGCCGGACCTCTCTGGCCCTTCCGGGACGCCACTGAGCGATCCGATGCCAGCTCCACTCGCCGCCGACCCACGGTCCCAGGCCTTCATGCATGGACTCGTCATGAACCTGCTGGTCGAGGCCAAGGCGCGCCCTGAGCTGGAGATGTTCTCCTTCCTCTGGAGCCGTTCTGATCGGGTTGCCTAGAAACGGGTGCTCGGCTCGGGGAGGCGCCGCCGTGCCGATCGGACCGCATCGCGTCCACGCGCTCCGAATCATCCCATGCAGGCTACTGGGCGCCGTCGCCTACCCTCAAAGGGCCAGCTGGATGCTACACGCTCGCCCCCCGGTAGAATCCCGCCCGGAGGGACGCCCATGGATCGCCGCAAGTTCATCGCCGCCTCGGTCAGCCTCGCCGCCGCCCGGCAACTGCCGGCCCACGCTCGCGACGAGGGGTCCGCGCCACCGCTTCCGGCCTCCATCGCCGCGCTCTCCTCGATGCGCGAGCGGGCCACGCCGCCGGAAGAGGTGCCAGGGGCTTCGAGGGAATGGTGCTCGCCTTTGCCTGGCCTCCTCTGGACCTCGGTCCCTTCGGATGGGTCGAGGAGGTCCGCCACTTCGTTCTCGGGGACCCGCGATGCCCACTCACCGAGTCCGGCCTCGGCGAGCGCCTCACTCTCCGGGGGACGAGAGGAAGCTCCCGAAGGGCCGGTCAGACTTCCAACGATCAGCCTGTCATCACGAGATCAGCCGCAGGAGCTCGCTCTTCGGAATCTCCAGCTCCGCAGCGACTTCATTGAGGATGCCGTTGAGCGTGCCGACGCGAAGCGCGCCGTGACGGGGAATCGTCACATGGTGGGCACTCTCGGCAACCTCCCGGCTCACACGCACGTGACTTCCCGTCTGGCGGGTAACTCGGTATCCGAGTGCGCTGAGCTTCTTGATCAGGGCGTCCCCGCTGAGATCGCGGGGAATCCTCATACGGCGATCAGCTCGTCTCGCACGAAGTGCAGCCTGATGACCTTCGGGCGCTGCTCCTCGTCGAAGTGGCACTCGACCGCGTCGCGGACCATCTCGCGCAGCTCCTCGAGCGTGTCCCCTTCCGTGAAGATCGCAGCGGAAAGCGCCCTGGCCTCGAACCCGCCCTCCGGGGACTCCTGAACCATGAAGATGATCTCGTCCGGCATCGTGGCTCCGTCTGGGAGCTGATTCTACCAGCGACCGTGCCTTCGCTCGGGCAACGGCTTTGCCGCGGGTCTCGAGCGCGGTCCCGGCGCCCGCCCGAATCCCCTCGACCCGCCGTGGGTGAGATGAAGTGGCTCCGGTTCGGAGCGCGGCGATCGAGATCCCGCAACAGCTCCGGTGGCAGAGTGACCGTCACACGGTCGGCAGGCATGGCGGTATGATCATACCCCGGTCGCGAGACTCTTGCCTCCTATGGGACCGCCAGCCGACGGCGATCTTTTCGTCTTTCCTCTTGACCCTCACGTAACGTAAGGTTGTACGGTCTCCTCTGTGGCCGTGGGAAGGCCCGTGGAAGGAGGACCGAATTGGATCTGCTCAAGGTCGGAGAGCTCGCTCGGCGGACCGGGCTGACCGTCCGGACGCTGCATCACTACGATGCCGTCGGGCTTCTCTCGCCCGCGCGCCGTACCGAGGCGGGCTACCGCCTGTACGACCGCGACGACGTGGAGCGGCTGACGCGGATTCTCCTCCTGCGCAGGCTCGGGCTTTCCCTCGACGAGATCAGGAGCAGCCTCGACGACCCTCGGCTCTCGCTCGAGCGGACCCTGGAGATCCAGGTCGGCCGGTTGCGCGAGGAGATCGAAGGCTCGACGCGGTTGCTCCGTCGGCTGGAGGCGCTCGCCGTGCGCGTTCGCGGCGCCGACGGCGCCCCCGCCGAGGACCTGATGGAGACCCTGGAGATGATCACCATGTACGAGAAGCACTTCACGCCGGAGCAGCTCCGGCAGATCGAGCAGCGGGGACAGGAACTCGGTGCGGCGCGGATCGCGGAGGTCGAGGCCGAGTGGCCGAAGCTGATCGCCGAGGTGCGCTCGGCGATGGAGCGAGGCGTCGGGGCGACGAGCGCGGAGGCGCAGGCGCTCGCCGCCCGCTGGATGGGCCTCGTGGCGGAGTTCACCGGCGGAGACGCCGGCATCGCGCAGTCGGTGTCGGAGCTCTACCGGGACGAGCCGGCGGTGCGCCAGCAGGTGGAGGCTACAGCGGGGGAGGCGGCGGCTTCGGTGAGTTCGTGGACGGGGGTGCCGGCGGTCCTCGAGGTGCCCACCCTGAACCGGTGGGGCCTGCTGCTCCTGGCCCTGGCCCTGGCCGGCGCCGCGCCGCTTCTCCTCCGGCCCTCGGGCTGACAGACGGCGGAAGCGGCTCGCCCCCAGTCAGAATCCCGCCCGGAGGACGAGCCATGGACCGCCGCAAGTTCATCGCCGCATCGGTCAGCCTCGCCGCCAGCCGGCAGTGACGGCTCAGGGCCGCGAGGAGGCGGCGGGGGCGGCCCTTCCGCCCTCGATCGCCGCGCTCACGCCGGGCGCCTCGCCGCGCTGCCCGCGACGCAGTGGGCATGCGCGCCTGGAATCCTGCGAGCCTCGCCGTGGCGGCGGCGGTGGTCGTCGGCTCGGTCCTCCTCGCCTGCTGGAACCCCTTTCTGCGGGCCACGCGGCTCGACCCCGCGCACGTTCTGCGACGCGAGTGGATGCCGCGTCTCCTCCACTTCAGAAACGGAGCGGGAATCTGGTGGATCGGTCCGTCTCTTCACCCGATTCCCATCCTGAACCTGTTCACAGAGGAGGAGAACGAGGTGAAGACTCATTTCCTGATCGCTGTACTGCTGGTCCTGGCCCTGGCCTCGCTGCCCCTCGCCGCCCAGGCGGCGGGACTCACCGGGCCGACCCTGGCCGGCCGCGGCCTCACCAGCGCACCGCTCGCATCCCTGCCGGCCGCGGTGAACGCCGCGCCGGAGGAGATCGAAGCCATCGCCCGGTACAACGCGATCGATGCCTCGATGGCCAAGAACGGCTTCGCACGCAAGCTCTCCCTGGCCCGCGAGGTGCGGCTGTCGGTGGCCGATCTTTCGCGGCCGACGCCGTTCGCTCTCGCCGGCGGCACCGTCACCCGCTCGCCCCGCGGTGACCTGGTGTGGACCGGCGAGATCCTGGTGACGGACGCCTTCGGGCTCCGCTTCCATCTCGACTCGGTGGCGCTCCCCCCGGGGAGCCGCGCATGGACCTACGGCGAGGCGGGCAAGCCGGTGGAGGTCAGCCGGCGTCTCCTGGCGAAGGGCGGCGCGCTGTGGGCCGGCGTCACCGACGGCTCGCGGGCCTGGCTCGAGGTGGACGTGCCCGCGGCGGCCCTGGGACCGGGGATCGAGGCTCACTTCACCCTCGACCGGGTCCTCGAGATCGTCGAGCTCGACGGCCGCGGGCAGCCGGTGGCCGGCTCGGCGACCCCGAAGGTCGAGGCCTGCCTGGTCGATGCCACGTGCGCCCAGGCCGACTTCCCGAACGAGATCACCAACTACCGCCGCGCCGTCGCGGTCATCACGTTCGTCACGGACGAAGGCGGATTCCTCTGCAGCGGCGCCCTGCTGGCCGACGCCGACACCCTGCAGCCGAGCCAGCGCGCCTTCTTCCAGACCGCCCGCCACTGCGTCTCCGACGAGACGGTCGCCGAGACCGTCGACGCGACGTTCAATTACCAGACGAAGACTTGCGACGGCGAGGTGGGAGCCACCGACCGCGTGAGCGGCTCCAAGTTCCTGGCCACCGTCGAGGAGAGCGACTCGACGCTCCTCGAGCTCGACGGCCTGCCACCCAACCCCTACTTCCTGCCCTGGAACCCGGACCCCGATTCCATCGTGGACGAAGACATCCTGCACGACCTCTCGCATCCCTACGGCAAGCCGCAAGTCTTCACTCGCGTCAGGGCGGTCCCGGACTGCGTCCACAACGACGGGTTCTTCAGCACCAAGGGGGTCCTCGGTGCCGTCGCTCCCGGCTCGTCCGGCTCGGTGCTCGTGAACGCGCACGGCGAGGCGGTCGCGCAGCTCGGCGGCTCCTGTGCCTACGTTGCGATCGACGATGCCTGCGACCCGAACGCCTACTTCTACTTCGGCCGCTTCTCGCGGGCTTACAGCGCCTTCGCCCCGTTCCTCGAGGAGCCGCCGCCGCCGCCGGAGAACGAGTACTTCACTGACCCCTCTTACCCGGACTGGAAGTTCCGGGTGGTGATCTCGGGCGGCGCCCAGCCGATCCTCGGGACCCACGAGGACACCTGTCTCCCCGAGACCGTCTGCGTCTCCGGCGCGATCGCGGGCCGCTCGGAGGTGTTCCTCCGGGTGGTCGGTCCGAAGCCGAACGGCAAGCTCTGGCCGACCCTGGTCAAGTTCACGACCTCGCAGGTCGACGTCTGGATTCGCCAGCTCTCGAGCGGCGACGAGAAGCATTACACGCTCGCCGGGGCGAGCCCGGGAGTCGACGAGCTGCCCGGCCTGTTCGACCGCATGGGCTTCGATCCGTAGGGCGCCCAGCTCCCGGCCCTTTCGCTTGCGGCCCCTCCCTCGCCCCTCGAGGCGAGGGAGGGGCTTCTCGTTACGCACCCCGCTCGTTCACGTACACTCGACCAAGGATCGATTGCTTTCTCGTGCGCACGCTGAACGCGGACGAGCGCCGGCATGTCGGAATCGAGCACTTCAGCAGCTCCTCGCAGTCCCACCGGAGCAGCCGCCCGGTGGCGCGGCCTCCTGCGCGATCCCTGGCTCGTCGCCCTGGCCGCCCTGGCGGCGGCACAGTACCTGCTGCTCGCGCCCCATCTCGTCTATCCCGACCTCGGCCTGTCCTACCCGTTCCAGGGTGGCGACACCTTCGATTGGCTCCTGAACGCCCTCGCGCTGTCCGGAGAGCGTGTCCGCAACTCCGTCCGGCCGCCGGCCCTCCCCGTGGTCCTGGCTCTGCTCCGGCGTCTCGGCCTGCTCTCACTCTTCCCGCTCCTCGACCTCGCGTTCCACCATGCGGCGGCGGTGGGGGCACACCTCGTCCTGCGCCGCCGCTTCAGACGGCCGGTGGCCTTCGTCGCCGGCCTCCTGGTGCTCTTCGGCGCCAGCGTCTCGATCTTCGCCCTCGAGGTGATGGCCGACCTGCCGGCGGCGATCCTCCTCGGCGCCGCCTGCGCCGCCTTCCTCGCTGCCGGGACGAATCCCCGCCGCTACGAGCTGGCGGGCCTCTTGGGCGGCTTGAGCGCGGTCACCCAGCAGGCGGCGCTTCTCTTGCCGCTGCCGGCGGCGATCACCGTCCTCCTGTTCCGCCGGGGCGACCTCCGGCGGGCGCATCTCTGGCTCGGCGGCGCGCTCTACGCCCTCTTCCCGGTCCTGTGGTTCACCGCCAAGCGCATCGTGTTCGGCACCTTCGGAGACGTGGGCATCAAGCAGTGGCGGCTGCTCGGGTTCCAGCCTGAAAACGTCCCTCACTACCTGCTCGCCGCCCTGTCGCTGTGGGGCTGGCCCTGCCTGGTCCTCGCCGTCGCCGGCGCGGTGCTCTCGGTCCGCGACCTGGCCCGGGCGGCTGGGGGCTCCGACGACCGGGCCTGGGCGCTCTTCCCGCTCTTGACCGCCGGGACCGTCCTCGTCTTCTTCTCCCTGTTCTACGACGTCCTGGACAAGCGGTTTCTGCTCTACGCCTTCTTCCCCTCCCTGGCCCTCATCGCCCGGGCCCTCGCCGCGCTCCGTGGCCGCCGGGCCTTCGTGCCGATCGCCGCTCTGGCCCTGACCCTGGCCGCCTGGCCCCTGCGCAACGCGGTGCTCGCCACCCAGTCGGCGCTCTGGCCGCTCCCGCCGACCTACCTGGTCGTGCCGCAGGGGAAGCCGCTTCATCACCCCCTGCCTTACTTCGACCGGGCGCACTTCGAGGTCACTGATCTCGCCGCGGCGGGCCGCTGGAGCCTGTGGAGCGAGGTCCTGCGAGCGGATCGCAAGGCCCGCGAGCCCCCGCGCCTGGCGGCGGTGCCCGACGACGTCGCCGTGGCGGTCTACTTCGCGCCCTCGGGACCGCGGAGACCCTCCCTGTGGATGGCGCTCACCCGCCTCGGCTACGTCGTGCGCCGCAGGGTCACGCTGGTCATGCCGGACCTCTACCCGAAGGACTGGTGGGGGTGGCGGAAGCTCGAGCCCCTGGGGATCTCGGACCGCTACCGGCTCTTCCGGCTCGCGCTGCCCGACTTGCCCCAAGCGGTCTTCGCCTTCGAGCGGTTCGATGCCCGCGGGCGGGCCATCGAACGGCGAGCTCGGAGCGGCGCCGCTCCGAACTGGGCTGCCGCGCCGACCCCACCTCGCGACCGACTCCGCGCCGGCGCCGATCTCGCCAGGCGGGTGGGCGCGCTGCTTCGGGGCGACCACGGCGCCGTCGTGGTCCTCCCGGAGGCGAGGGGCGAGTGGACGGCCTTTCTTCCCCTGTTCAAGGCCGGCATGATCCAGCCCGCCGGCAACCGGGCCGCGCGTTTGCGTCGCCTCGCGGCGGAGCCGGGCTCGGAGAGGCGGACCGTCGGCCCCCTCGAGCTCGCGTCCTTCACCCGGGGGAGGTACTCCACGGTCGTCGTCCTCCGTCGCGGGCCGGCCGTGACGAATCGCCCCAGGCCCTCTCGCTCTCGCAAATGAGCAAGACGAGGCCGCCGCGGCCGGCCTCGGCGTCAGCTCGGCTTGTAGAGCGCCAGGTAGGCGGCCACCGCGCCCAAGAAGGGCAACAGCCACCAGAACAGGAGGGCGAACCGCGGGGCCTTGCGCAGGATGAAGGGGCTGGCGCCGAGGAGGACCCAGATCCCGACCTTTCCCCACGCCCACCCGGGGATGCCGGTCTGCATGGCACCCAGGCTGGAGAGGGCGCCGAAGCCGGCGATCAGGATCAGCAGCAGCGCGATGCCGTGGGTGGCGCCGGCCAGCTTGCGGATCCGGTCCGCGCCGGCGGCGCCCGCCCGGACGGCCATCTGCGCCGCGGCCGCTCCGCCGAGCGCGGTGAACAGGAAGAAGACTCCGAGCAGGTGGAGGACCTTGTACGCGGCTAGGCTCATGGCGGTCGTGGGCTCCTCGAGACGGTGGTGGGACCAGGGGATTCGGCGGCCGAGAGCCTACCATCCGCGGGGCGCGCCCCTGGTGCGGCGCTTGCACCGGCCGTCCCCGTGCCCGACATCCCGACCTGGACCTGGCTCGTCTTCGGGGGAGTCCTCGGCGCCTTCCTGGCGCTCGACCTCTACGTCCACCGCGGGGAGCGCCACGACTCGAAGCGGACCGCGGCCCTGTGGGCGGGCATCTGGCTGGCCGTCGGGCTCGCCTTCGCAGGATTCGTGTGGCTCGAGGCCGGCGGCCGGGCGACCGTCCACTACCTGGGCGCCTACCTGATCGAGGAGAGCCTGTCGGTCGACAACCTGTTCGTCTTCCTGATCATCTTCCGGATGCTCAAGATCCCCATGGCGAACCAGCGGGTGGTCCTCTCCTGGGGGATCTTCGGCGCCCTGGTGCTGCGCGGCATCTTCATCTTCGGCGGCGCCGCCGCCATCGAGCGCTACGACTGGGTCCTCTGGGTGTTCGCGGCGATCCTGCTCTGGGCGGCCTGGCGCACGCTCCGCGAGGACCCCCGCGAGCAGACGGAGAACCGCGTGGTCGACTGGCTCTCCCGCCACCTGCCGGTGACCCATCGCATCCACGACGACCGCTTCGTCGTCCGGCAGGAGGGCCGGACGGTCGCCACGCCGCTCCTGGTGGCGCTCCTCGGCCTCGAGGTGAGCGACGTCCTGTTCGCCGTCGACTCGGTGCCGGCGGCCTTCTCCATCACCCACGTGCCGTTCATCGTCTACACCTCGAACGCCTTCGCCATCCTGGGTCTGCGCTCGCTCTACCTGGTCCTCGCCCACACCCTCCCCCGGATGCGCTACCTTCACTACGGCCTGGCGGCGGTCCTCGCCTTCGCCGCCCTGAAGCTCATCCTCTCGGAGTGGCTCCGGATCCCGGCGTGGCTCTCGATCGCGTTCGTCGTGGTCGCCCTCGGCACCTCGATCGCCGCGAGCCTCGCACGCGACCGCGGCGGCGGCGCGGAGACGGGCGGCTCGTGAGGGGAGATCCGCAACCGGGCCGGTGGTCGTACACTGCAGGCGGGCACCGACCGCGCACGAACCACGACACGAGGAGACCCACAGGTGATGAAACGATCGGCGATCTGGATTGTTCTTTCCGTCCTGGGCCTGGCCGGCTGCGGCTTCGCCCAGGGCCGCGACGGCCGGGCGGCGCAGGGTCAGGCGGCGACCAAGGACGCCGCGCCCGCCGCGGGCGAGATGGCGAAGCAGAGCCCGGGCGGCGGCCGGGGGCTCGCCAAGGCCGCCTTCGCGGGCGGCTGCTTCTGGTGCATGGAGGCGGCCTTCGACGAGGTGCCCGGGGTCGTCTCCACCACGTCCGGCTACACCGGCGGCACGAAGAAGAACCCGACCTACGAGGAGGTCTCCGCCGGCACCACCGGCCACGCCGAGTCCGTCGAGGTGGCCTACGACCCGTCGAAGGTCGGCTACCGGCAGCTCCTCGACGCCTTCTGGCACAACGTCGACCCCACCGACGCCGCGGGTCAGTTCTGCGACCGGGGCGACCAGTACCGCTCGGAGATCTTCTACGAGAACGACGAGCAGAAGCGCCTCGCCGAGGCGTCGAAGCAGGAGATCGAGAAGCAGCTCGGCCGCAAGGTGGTGACCCGGATCGTGCCGGCCGGCAAGTTCTGGCCGGCCGAGGAGTACCACCAGGATTTCTACGAGAAGAACCCGCTACGCTACAAGTTCTACCGCGCCGGTTGCGGGCGCGACAACCGCCTGCACCAGCTCTGGGGGGACGAGGCCGGCGGTCACTGAGGCCGCGGCTCGCCCCCCACCTCGAAGCCCCCGGGCGCGCCACTCGGGCGGACCTCGAAGCCGACCTCTCGCAGGGCCTCGGCGGCCACCTGGCGCACCGGGTCGCGCCGGCCGGAACCCTGGGCCCGGGGCTGCGTATCTAGCGAAGCTCCGCCTCAAACCGACGAGTAGGCCGTGGGCGGTTGAACCGGTGTGGGCATAGGATGCTCCGATGACGACCGTGGCGGAGCTTCTCGAAGGGCATGTGACGCTGGAGGTGGAATGCGTGGACCGGCTGTACCTGAACGGGTACGTGCCGGCGTTGGCGACGGGTCCCGGGATGACGGGCTTCCTGCGCGAGCACCTGGGCAAGCCAATCCCGTCGCCGGCGGTGTTGGGTCAGATCACGACGCGCTTTCGCGAGGCGGTGAAGGGGTTTGCGGAGAGTCACGAGATCCCCTGGGTTGAGTTTCGTTCCAAGCAGCGCAAGGACGAGCTGGCGAACCGGCTGCGCCGGGAGCGGGGGGTGCGCGACGGGGTGGTCTTCATCGGGGTGGCGCAGGAGAAGACCAAGGCGTTTCAGGGCAAGCCGAGGCCAGAGAAGGGGGCGGGGTGGTTCGACTGGACGCGGGACAAGGACGTCTACGTCAACCACTACTACTTCTACGTCGACGACGAGGAGTTCGGGCCGGCGTTCCTCAAGGTGTGCAGCTACGCCCCGTGGTCGCTGAAGCTGTGCTTGAACGGGCACGAGTGGGCCAAGCGCCAGCTCGAGCGGCGCGGCATCGCCTACGAAGCGCTCGACAACGGGTTTCTCTCGTGCGCGGACCCCGAGGCGCTGCAAACGATCTGCGACGAGCTCGGCCCGGCGGCGATCGAAGCCTTCCTGGCTCGCTGGCTCGAACGGCTGCCGATGCCCCTGTCGCCGGAGGACCGCGCGGCCGGGTACGACTGGAAGCTCTCGATCTGGCAGATGGAGGTCAGCCTCACTCAGGTCTTCGATCGGCCGGCCCGCGGCCGGGAGTTCTTCGAGCAGGTGCTGCGCGAGAATCTCGACCTCGGCCGGCCGGACCGGGTGCAGCTCGTCTTCGACCGGCGCGTCACCCGCCGGACGCCAGGCACCTTCCGCACCCGGGTCGTCGAGCAGGGTGTCTCGCCGAGCCTCCACATCGAGTACAAGAGCTTCGATCTCAAGCAGTACTTCAAGGAGGGACGAGCGCTGCGCACCGAGGGGACCTTCCGCAACCCCAAGGACTTCGATGTCAACAAGGGCCTGGCGAACTTCGGCTACTTGCAACAGATCGGACGCCACATCAACCGGCGGCTTCTGGAGGTCGAGCGGGTCAGCCAGAACTGCGGGCTGTCCGCCGGCAGCATCCAACGCGTGGTGCAGCCCACCGTCACCGACGACGGTCACAAAGCCCCCGGCCTTCGCTTCGGCGATCCCCGCGTCATGGCCCTGATGCTCAGCCTCAGCCTGTTTCTCCACCTGATCCACGGCTTCCGGAACCAGAACCTGCGGCGCAACGTCTGCCAACTCCTGGGACCGACCGAGCCTGCCTACACCAGCGCCCAGGCCAGCTACGACCTCCGGCGCCTGGTACGCAAGGGCCTGATCTATCGCGCTCCCGGGACCTATCGCTACCTCGTCACGCCCTACGGCTGGAAGCTCGCTCGCTTCTACGCCCGGCTCGATGCCCGCGTGCTGCGGCCTGCACTGACCGCCATTGAAGGGCCCGGCGTCGCCGAGCCTCACCCTCGCCTCGCTGAAGCTCTCCACCGCGTCGACCACCAGCTCGATTCCCTCATTCAACACGCCTTCCCGCCACACCAGAAGGCCGCCTGAGAAGCTCCTCCCGGATGCAGATCTCTCGACCAAAACTCGGCCTCTTTATCCAAGAGTCGCCCCAATCAGACGACTAGATGTCTGATCAGGCCAGAATCGTGACGAACGAGCCGAGTTCCTCGAGAAACAGACCGAGAGGGTGGGGGCGTCCCCTTCCCCCCCGTGGGGTGGGAAGGGGATCGAGGGGATGCGGGGGGCATCCGATGAATCCAGCGGTCTGGAGTAGGCGTTCCGAGGAGCGCAGCCGTGATCGGTCGGCGTGGGCGGGGGACCAGCGGCCCGTGGCGCCAGCGACGCTTCAGGCGCCTCGTCGGTTTGAGGCGGAGCTTCGCTAGAAGTCTGATCGGAGTGAAATCATGACGTCCCAGCCGAGTTTCAAACCGCCGCCAGACCGGGAGGGGGCGTCCCTCTCCCCCCGCGAGGGTGGGAGAGGGATCGAGGGTGAGGGGGGAGATCCGATGAATCGACCGGTCTGGAGAAGCCGTTCCGGTGAGCGTAGGCTCGATCGACCGACGTGGGCGGGGGACCTGCGACTCCCGAAGCCCAAGACGCTCAAGACGCCTCGCCGGTTTGAGGCGGAGCTTCACTAGTGGTCCGTCAACCTTCAATTGACGCGTCCTGGCGGTCCTTCACGCCCCTGGCGGCGTTGCTCCTCCTCGACGTAGGCCCCGCTACGCCTGCCTCGGAGCGCCTGGCCAGCGACGCGAAATCCTCGCCAGATACCCTGTCACTCGAAGATTGACGGACCACTAGCCCAGGTGGGAACGAGAGTCCAGCGCGCCCGCGCCTTCGTCCGGGAGTACACCGCGGGGTTCCGCTCCCGCGACCTCCAGCGCCTGTTCCGGCAGGACGCGACCGAGGCGTACCGGGTGCTCACCCGCGATCTGCCGGCGGTGCCGCCCGACGCCGTGGGCCTGCGCGCCGTCTGCCGCCGCGCGCGGATCCTCTTCCTCGGCCTCTCCTACACCCTCACGCCGGCGCGGCGCCTGCTCTTCGCGCTGGCGATCCTGCTGGCCCTGGCCGGCTCGTGCGTCGTCCGGTACCGGGTCCACGGCCACGACCTCCAGGTCGGCACCGGGACCTGGCCGCTCCTGCTGAGCGTCCTGCTCCTGGTCTTCCTCCTCGCCCTCGAGCTGGTCGATCGCATCCGGGTGCGCGACGAGCTCGAGGTCGCCCGCGAGATCCAGGAACAGATCCTGCCCCGCGAGGCGCCCGGGCTCCCCGGCTACCGCTTCGCCCACTCCTACCGCACCGCCAACGAGGTGGGCGGCGACTACTACGGCTTCCAGCCGCTCGCCGACGGCCGCCTGGTGCTCGCGGCGGGCGACGCCAGCGGCCACGGCATCGCCGCCGGGCTCCTGATGGTCATCGCCCACGCCACCCTCGACCTCGCCACCGGCCTCGACCCCCGGCCGGAGGCAGTGGCGGCCCTGCTCAACAAGGCGATCGCCTCGGCGGGCGGGCACCGCGCCTTCTTCACCCTCTTCTACGCCCTCCTCGAGCCGGCGAGCGGACGCCTGGACTACGTCTGCGCCGGCCATCCCTTCCCGCTGCTGCGGCGCGCCGGGGGCGCGGTGGTCGAGCTCGGCCGCGGCGCCCTGCCGCTGGGGATCCGGCCGTCGATCGATGCCCGCTCCGAGAGTGCGACCCTGGAGCCCGGGGACCTGCTGGTCATCTACAGCGACGGCCTCGCCGAGCAGGTCCGCCCCGGCACCGGCGAGGCGTTCGGGTTCGACCGCGTGCGCCGGCTGGTCGAGGCCGGCGGCTCGGCGGCGGAGCTTCACCGGCGCCTCGTGGAGGCCTTCGACGCCTTTCTCGGCGAGGGCCCGCGGGGGGACGACGTCAGCCTGGTGGTCCTGGAGCGGGAGGCGGTGGCTCTCGGATAACCTGTAGGCGATGGGCGTCCCCGGGATCAGCGCCGAGCAGGGCCGTCTGCTTCCTCTCTACGCCCGCGCCGTCGTCGAGGAGGCGATGGGCGGGGCGCCGGCGCTCGCCCCCCGGGGTCCCTGGCTCGAGCGGCCCGCGGCGACCTTCGTCACCCTCCACCTGGGCGGCGCGCTCCGCGGCTGCATCGGGTCGATCCGGCCCCGCCGCCGGCTGCTCGAGGACCTGCGGAGCAACGCGCTGGCGGCGGCGTTCGGCGACCCCCGCTTCCCGGCCCTGAGCTCCCGGGAAGCTCGAGCGCGGCCGCCTGGCGGTCGCGGTCTCTCTCCTCTCTCCCCTGGCGCGGAGCCCGGTCGCCTCGGAAGCCGAGCTCCTGGCGACCCTGGTGCCCGGGGCCACCGGCCTCCTGATCGAGTGGCGCCACGCCGCCGGCGTCTTCCTGCCGCAGGTCTGGGAGCATCTCGCCGAGCCGCCGCGATTTCTGCGCGAGCTCAAGCGCAAGGCCGGCCTCGCCGAGGACTTCTGGTCCGCCGACCTCGTGGCCTCGACCTTCACCACCCTCACCTGGCACGACCCGAACGCCGACCCGAAGGCCTGAGGATCAAGTCTCGAGCGACGGCTCACTGGATGTCTGATCAGGCCAGAATCGTGACGAACGAGCCGAGTTTTTCGGCGCAGCGATACGGGGAGGGGGCGTCCCCTTCCCCCCCGTGGGGTGGGAAGGGGATCGAGGGGTTGCGGGGGGCATCCGATGAATCCAGCGGTCTGGAGTCGCCGTTCCGAGGAGCGCAGCCGGGATCGCTCGGCGTGGGTGGGGGACCAGCGGCCCGTGGCGCCGGAGACGCTTCAGGCGCCTCGTCGGTTTGAGGCGGAGCTGCGCTAGCCGAGTGGGGTCACGCCGTCGGCGCGCTGGAGGAGCGCCCGGCGCACCGTCACCACCACCGCGACCAGGATCGCCGCCAGGACGGTGGCGAAGAGGGCCAAGTCGACCCATGGGACCTGGCGCAGGGGCGCCAGGCTCGGCGCCGCCGGCTGCAGGTAGAGGATCTGCACCTCGTGGCGGGTCACGGCCATGGCGGCGATCGCCGCCACCAGCGCCACCAGGCTGCCGGTGACGAGGCCGGGCCTCTCGGCGGGGTTCTCGGCCCGGGCGAGGAGCACCAGGGGGCCGATCCCCAGGGCGAGGGCCAAGCCGAGGGGCAGGAGCGCCGCCGGACCCGCCCCCATCAGGCCGTTGAGCACCCGCACCGGCAGCACCGTCAGCAGCACGACGCCGTCGAGCACCAGCAGGCCGACCGAGCCCATCGCCCACACCCAGCCGGCGCGCGCGACGCTCGCGTTGAGCGCCGGCAACCGCCCCTTGCCGGTCTGGCGCACCGCCAGCCAGGTCACGACCAGGGCGCTGAAGGCGACGGCGCCGAGGAGGAAGTGGGCAAGGCGCGGCAGATAGGTGGGATCGGCGAGGATGGCCCACGGGGCGCGGGCGAGGCCGGGCCAGAGCTGCGGCTGGGCGTGGACCAGGCTCTGGGCGACATGGACCATCGCCAGCAGAACGAAGAGGACCGCCGAGAGGACCAGCCAGGTGGTGCCGCCGAACCCCCGGGCCGGGGCACCGCGCCGCTGGTAGAGGACGGCGGCGCCGTACCCGCCCGCGAGCAGGGCGAGCATGGCGAGCCAGCTCCAGGCGAAGACCAGGTTTGCCGTGTGGAGGGACTGGCGATAGAGGACCTGGACGAAGAGCAGCGGCGCCACCCCGGTGGTGACGGCGAAGGAGATCGCCCAGGCGTTGACGCTCATCAGACGGGTCGCGAGGACCGTGCGGACGTCGCCCGACCGGCCGCCGGAGCGGAGCTGGAGCACGGCGGCCATCAGGGTGCCGCCGAGCGTCAGGTTCATGAACAGGGCGTGGAGGAAGAAGGTGAAGATGAGCAGCGCGTGAAACAGCCACGACGGGCCGGGGATCACCGTCCCGTTCACGGCGGGTGCCAGGAGTGCGTCCATGGTGAGAGTCCTCTCTTCCGGGGGTGCCACGTCCTGCCTGCGTCGCCGGCAAGCCCCGGGGCTCCAGCTTCTCAGGGCGCACCGCCGCGTCACGACACCCCGTGGGGCGGCGGGCGCCCACCCGGTCGGGTGGCCCCCGCGTCAACGGCCGGCCGGCGAGCCCTCTTCGAGCACCTGGCGCGCGAGCGCGGCGAGGCTGGTGTAGATCTGGTCGAAGGCGGTCTGGGCCGCGCCGTGGCTGCCGTGGGTCATGCGGGCGAACTGCCGGGCCTGGATCTCCGCGTGCTGGTCGAGGAGGTCGACCGTGAGGTCGGTGTAGTGCTCCGCGTAGAGATTGACCGGCAGGGTGCCGAGGCCGTTGTCGGCGAGCTGGTTGGCGAGGTTCGACACCTGGTCCCGGCCGAGATCGAGGACCACGGGCTCGCCGTAACCCTTGGTCCCCAAGAAAGAGCGCACGGTGACCCGCTCGCCCCGGAGGCGCATGAGGAATCCCGGCTCGCCCCGCTCCATCGCCGCCGCCTCGGGCTTGTGGTGGAGCAGGAGGCTCAGGGTCTCGGGCGCCAGGCGCCCGTCGGCGACTTTCTTCAGGCCGTCGGTCATGTTGAGCGCCCGCAGCCCGTTCTCGCCGGGCTCGCGGCAGACGTCGACGATCCCCTCGGCGAGGCCGTGGAGCTCCTCCGACCGGGGCCCGTCGGAGAGCTGGTTGCTCTGCTTCGTCACCCCGTCCAGCGTGAGGATGACGCGGCAGGTCACGCGCAGGACCGAAGCGCCGCCGTCATCGGTGCCCTGACCCGGGCCTTCGGGCACCGGGATCTCCTCCTCCTCATCGCTGCCGAACATCTCCGGCATGGTGGGAAACTCCGCCTTCCGGAAGAGCTCGAGGACCGAGGCGAGCCGGGTGTGGTCGAGCTCGAACTGGCGCCTCCCCTGCCAGATGCCCACGCCGTTTCCAAACAGCTCGACCCGCTGGAACCCGGCGTCGTCGGCGCACTCGGTGACGACGTGAAGCGCGTGCCAGGTCCCACCGTTCGCGCGGGCCCGATCGAGAGCCTCGGCCATGGCGCGCGCGCGCGCCGGATCGACCTCGCGCACCGCTTCCCGCTCGCCTTCGCCCTCCGGCCCAGGCCGGACCTGGGGGCGCACCGCCGCGCCACCGACTTGCTCCCCGGGCGCCGGCGCCGGGGAGCGAACGGCCCGCGGGCCGCCTCCGGCGCAGGCGAGAGACGAGACGAGGACGAGCGATACGAGGCTTCCGCTGAAGATGATCGTGCGCACGGGGTCTCCTTCCAGTCGGCGGGTCTCTGGAGCTCGGGCGCCCCATCCTACCGGACGGCGCGGCCGAAGCCGGCGCTTGCCCTTCCTTGCCGCCCGTGGTAGCCTCCACCCATTCATTCGTTACCTGTGCCCCAGGCCTTTCGACAGGGTATCTCGTGTCGCAGCGCGCGGTACATCGTGTGCCCTCGCCGCTGTCCGTCGCGTGACGGCCGGCGGCGCTTGATCGATCCCGGACTCCCGGAAGGAGGAGCTCATGAAGCAGAAGTCACTGTTCTCGATCGCCGCCGCCTTGGCCTTGCTCGTGGCCGGCATCCCGGCGTATGCCGCCGGCGCGCCGGCCGGCACACCGTCCTTCGGCCACGCGGCGGCCCACGACGTCTCGCAGCCGCTGCGCGACGTCGACCTGCCGGCCCAGTACCCCCAGGGCTTCCGGGTCGAGGTGCCGTTGCACGTGCCGCCGGCCCAGGGACGCTCGAACGTCTCCCACGGGCCGGACGCGGCGCGCCAGACGAGCGCCACGCCGGTGCTCGGCGCCGCCGCCACCCAGTCGCCGCTGGTCAACTTCGCCGGCATGTCCGACGCCGACAACTCGGCGATCGTCGGCGGCCGGGTCGTGCCGCCGGACACCGAGGGCGACATCGGGCCCAACCACTACGTGCAGTGGGTGAACCTGGTGGTCGCGGTCTACAACGTCACCCGCGACGCCAACGGCCTGCCCACCGGCGCCACCCTGGCCGCGGGCTTCCCCAAGCCCGGCAACGCGTTCTGGGCCGGCTTCACCGGCAGCGCGGCGGCCGACGCCTGCCGCAACAACGACAACGGCGACCCGATCGTGCTCTACGACCACCTGGCCAACCGCTGGCTGGTGAGCCAGTTCTCGATCAACGAGGGCGTGCAGTGCCTGGCGCTCTCCCAGACCGGTGACCCGACCGGCGCCTATGACCGCTGGGCCTTCACCGTCTCGCCCGGCGAGCAGAACGACTACCCGAAGATCGGCCTGATGCCCGACGCCTACTTCATGTCGGTGCGCGACTTCCCGTCGAACGACGGCACCTTCGCCGACGCGGTGGCCTTCGATCGCCAGGCGATGCTCGCCGGCAACGCCGCCGCCGGCTTCGTCAAGTTCACCATGCCGTGCCTGACGGGCAACTGCCCGGACGGCATCCAGCCGCCCCACCTCGAGGGCCCGGCGCCCGCCGCCGGCACCCCGGGCATCTACAGCCGCGCCTGGGACGACAACTTCGACGGCCCGCTGACCGGCGCCGACGGCTACCGGCTCTGGCAGTTCAGCCCGAACTTCACCAGCCCGGCGAGCTCCACCTTCACCGAGCTGCCCTTCGTCGTCAGCGCCTCCGGCTTCGACGACTCGGTTTGCGGCTTCTTCCAGCGCGCCTGCATCCCCCAGCCGCGGGGCGGCGGCGGCGAGAAGCTCGACCCCGCGGACGAGCTCCAGATGTACCGCGCCCAGTACCGGCACTTCGCCGGCCACGACTCGCTGCTGATCAACACCACGGTCGACGCCGACGGCGCCGACACCGCCGGCCAGCGCTGGGCCGAGCTGCGCAACTCGGGCACCGGCTGGACCCTCTTCCAGGAGGGCACCTACGCCCCCGCCGACGGCGAGAACCGGTGGATGGGCTCGGTCGCCATGAACGGCCAGGGCGACATCGCCCTGGGCTACAGCGTCTCGAGCACCAACACCTTCCCCTCGGTGCGCTACACCACGCGCTCGGCCACCGACCCCCTGGGCGTCCTGCCCGGCGGCGAGGTCGAGCTGGTCGCCGGCACCGGCTCCCAGACCGCGTCGAGCAACCGCTGGGGCGACTACTCCGCGATGAGCGTCGACCCGGTCGACGACTGCACCTTCTGGTACACCCAGGAGTACTACTCGGCCACCGGAAGCTTCGACTTCAAGACCCGCATCGGAGCCTTCCAGGGGCCGTCGTGCGCCGGGGCCGGCGGCGGCTGCACGCCGACCGAGGCCACCGAGGTCAGCTGCACCGACGGGCTCGACAACGACTGCGACGGCGCCATCGACTGCGCCGACGCCGACTGCGCGGCCGATCCGGCCTGCGGCGGCGGCGGCGGCTGCACGCTCGGGCAGAAGGGCGACGCCTGCACCTCGAACGCCGACTGCTGCTCGAACAGCTGCAAGGGCAAGCCGGGAGCCAAGACCTGCAAGTAACCACCGGCGCCTGACGCAGCCTTCCCCGGGCCGGGGTCCTCGCGGATCCCGGCCCTTTGTACCTCGGTGGAAACCACGCTTGCATTCGGGCGCTGCTGCATCCACCCCAGCGGCGTTGCGCTCCCTCCTCCGGGAGCCGCGCGGAAGCTCGCTGCCGAGGTGTCCCGCTTCCCCCCTTCCCCGACACCCTGGGAATGCTGTCACCTGCATCTGATTCCATCGTTGTGAGAGGAAATCTACAACGTCTCCGGTCTTGCGCCCTGCGGCGGTCGCCCGCGCCTCGGTTCCGCGACCGATCCGTCATCCGTCGTTCCCCGATCACTCGTTCGAAGAAGGAGAGCTCAATGCGTTGTACGCACTCCCTGTTGGGAATCCTCTGTCTGGCGCTCGCCGTGGCCGCCATCCCGGCGTACGCCGCCGGCGCGCCGGCCGGCACGCCGGCGTTCGGCCACGCGGCGACCCACGACGTCTCGCAGCCGCTGCGCGACGTCGACCTGCCGGCCCAGTACCCTCAGGGCTTCCGGGTCGAGGTGCCGTTGCACGTGCCGCCGACCCAGGGACGCTCGAACGTCTCCCACGGGCCGGACGCGGCGCGCCAGACGAGCGCCACGCCGGTGCTCGGCGCCGCCGCCACCCAGTCGCCGCTGGTCAACTTCGCCGGCATGTCCGACGCCGACAACTCGGCGATCGTCGGCGGCCGGGTCGTGCCGCCGGACACCGAGGGCGACATCGGGCCCAACCACTACGTGCAGTGGGTGAACCTGGTGGTCGCGGTCTACAACGTCACCCGCGACGCCAACGGCCTGCCCACCGGCGCCACCCTGGCCGCGGGCTTCCCCAAGCCCGGCAACGCGTTCTGGGCCGGCTTCACCGGCAGCGCGGCGGCCGACGCCTGCCGCAACAACGACAACGGCGACCCGATCGTGCTCTACGACCACCTGGCCAACCGCTGGCTGGTGAGCCAGTTCTCGATCAACGAGGGCGTGCAGTGCCTGGCGCTCTCCCAGACCGGTGACCCGACCGGCGCCTATGACCGCTGGGCCTTCACCGTCTCGCCCGGCGAGCAGAACGACTACCCGAAGATCGGCCTGATGCCCGACGCCTACTTCATGTCGGTGCGCGACTTCCCGTCGAACGACGGCACCTTCGCCGACGCGGTGGCCTTCGATCGCCAGGCGATGCTCGCGGGCAACGCCGCCGCCGGCTTCGTCAAGTTCACCATGCCGTGCCTGACGGGCAACTGCCCGGACGGCATCCAGCCGCCCCACCTCGAGGGCCCGGCGCCCGCCGCCGGCACCCCGGGCATCTACAGCCGCGCCTGGGACGACAACTTCGACGGCCCGCTGACCGGCGCCGACGGCTACCGGCTCTGGCAGTTCAGCCCGAACTTCACCAGCCCGGCGAGCTCCACCTTCACCGAGCTGCCCTTCGTCGTCAGCGCCTCCGGCTTCGACGACTCGGTCTGCGGCTTCTTCCAGCGCGCCTGCATCCCCCAGCCGCGGGGCGGCGGCGGCGAGAAGCTCGACCCCGCGGACGAGCTCCAGATGTACCGCGCCCAGTACCGGCACTTCGCCGGCCACGACTCGCTGCTGATCAACACCACGGTCGACGCCGACGGCGCCGACACCGCCGGCCAGCGCTGGGCCGAGCTGCGCAACTCGGGCACCGGCTGGACCCTCTTCCAGGAGGGCACCTACGCCCCCGCCGACGGCGAGAACCGGTGGATGGGCTCGGTCGCCATGAACGGCCAGGGCGACATCGCCCTGGGCTACAGCGTCTCGAGCACCAACACCTTCCCCTCGGTGCGCTACACCACGCGCTCGGCCACCGACCCCCTGGGCGTCCTGCCCGGCGGCGAGGTCGAGCTGGTCGCCGGCACCGGCTCCCAGACCGCGTCGAGCAACCGCTGGGGCGACTACTCCGCGATGAGCGTCGACCCGGTCGACGACTGCACCTTCTGGTACACCCAGGAGTACTACTCGGCCACCGGAAGCTTCGACTTCAAGACCCGCATCGGAGCCTTCCAGGGGCCGTCGTGCGCCGGGGCCGGCGGCGGCTGCACGCCGACCGAGGCCACCGAGGTCAGCTGCACCGACGGGCTCGACAACGACTGCGACGGCGCCATCGACTGCGCCGACGCCGACTGCGCGGCCGATCCGGCCTGCGGCGGCGGCGGCGGCTGCACGCTCGGGCAGAAGGGCGACGCCTGCACCTCGAACGCCGACTGCTGCTCGAACAGCTGCAAGGGCAAGCCGGGCGCCGCGACCTGTAAGTAGGCGCGGCATCGCCTCCTCGCGAGGCGCCTGACGTAGCGTTACCCGGGCCGGGGTCCGAAAGGATTCCGGCCCGTTCCTTTCCCTCAGCCTCCCGGCGTCCTACAATAGCTCTCGGCGTCACAGCACCTCGCCCCGGCGGGGGATCTACAGATCGCAGGAGACGGGAGACGGGAGACGAAGGATGGTTGTATCGACGAGGAGGCTCGCCGCATCGGGTCGTGGATTGCTTTCACTTGCCGGTGTCTTGCTCTTGACCCTGGCGTGCAGCGGCAACCGGCCGCCCACGTCGGCGGCCGGTCCGGCACCTGACGGAGCCGGTGCCGCCGACGGCCGGGCGGCGAGCGTCGCGGGCGCCCCGCTGGACGCCTCCGCGCCGGAACCGGCGGCGGAGGCGGCCCAGACCGCCGAGGCCCCCCTCGACGAGCCGGGCGCGCGCGAGCTCGAGCCGGGGGACGAGGCCGACGACGAGACGGCCGACCAGGAAGCCTCTCCCGCCGACCCCGAAACCCTCCTCCACGACGCCATGGACGCCTACGAGTCGGCCGAGGTCTTCTGGGGGCAAGGAGCCTTCGACGACGCCTTCGCCGCCCTCGACCAGTCCTACGAGCTCATGGCGCAGGTGGACGCGAACGGCGACGCGGTCCTGGGCCAGGAGAAGGAGAACCTCCGAAACCTGATCTCGCGCCGGATCATCGAGATCTACGCCTCGCGCCAGACCGCCGTCGGCAACCCGGACGGTTCGATCCCGCTCGAGATCAACGACGACGTGAAGCGGGAGATCAAGAGCTTCCAGGGTCCCGAGCGCGAGTTCTTCATCGAGGCCTACCGCCGCTCCGGCGCCTACCGGCCCATGATCGTCGCCCAGCTCCAGGGGGCGGGGCTGCCGGAGCAACTGAGCTGGCTGCCGCTGGTCGAGAGCGGCTTCAAGGACCGTGCCCTCTCGCGCGCACGGGCCCTGGGTCTCTGGCAATTCATCGCCTCGACCGGTTACCGCTACGGCCTCGACCGCTCGTCGTGGATCGACGAGCGGATGGATCCCGAGAAATCGACGAAGTCGGCCCTCACCTACCTGACCGCGCTCCACAACCTGTTCGGCGACTGGCTGACCGCCCTCGCCGCGTACAACTGCGGCGAGCGGGCGGTGCTGCACCAGATCCACAACCAGACGGTGAGCTACTTCGACCAGTTCTGGGACCTCTACGCCCGCCTCCCCCAGGAAACCCGGCGCTACGTGCCCCGGTTCCTGGCGGTCCTGGCCATCCTGAAGGATCCCGGGAGCTACGGCTTCGATCTCCCCGAGCCCATGCCCCCCGTCCAGTACGACACGGTGGAGATCTCGCGCGCCGCCCGTCTCGAGACCCTGGACCAGGCCCTTTCCCTCGATGCCGGTACCCTGACGAAGCTCAACCCGGAGCTGCGCCGCAATGCCAGCCCCGACGCGCCCTACGAGCTCAAGGTGCCGCCGGGCACCGGTCCGGAGCTGCTCGCGAGCCTGCCCGACATCCCCGAGTGGACCCCGCCTGCCGTCAGCTTCGGCGTGCACCGGGTGCGCCGGGGCGAGACCCTGTCCGGGATCGCTTCGCGCTACCGCACGAACGTCCACGAGCTGATGGCCCTCAACCACCTGCGGAGCGCGAACCGGATCCGGCCCGGCCAGCGGCTCCAGGTCCCCGGAGGCGGGGGCAGCGGCGGAGCCGCGTACTCTTCGGGGGCCGCGGTCCGTCACCGGGTGCGCACCGGCGACAGCCTCTGGCTCCTCGCCTCGCGCTACGGCACCACGGTCGACAGGATCCGCCGGGACAACGGCCTGTCGGGCAAGGTGTTGCATCCGGGCCAGGTCCTCACCATCCATGCCGGCAGCGCTGGCCATGGCGGGGTCTACGTCGTGCACGAGGGCGATACCCTGGCCGGCATCGCCCACGACCAGGGCGTCTCCCTGGGGCGGCTCCTCGCCGCGAATCGCTTGAGCCGCGCGAGCACCATCTACCCCGGCCAGCAGCTCACGATCCCGGACTGAAGGTCGGCCGCGGCGCTGCGGTATATTGCCGGGGCTCCGGGAGGCCCCATGAAACCGATCCGCGCCCGTCTCCTCCTCGCCCTGGCCCCACTCCTGCTCCCCGCTCCGCCGGCGGTGGCCGCCGTCCCGGAGGCCGCCTACGGCGCCCTCCACTGGCGGCTGATCGGGCCGTTCCGGGCCGGGTGGTCGACTTGCGCCGAGGGGATCCCCGGCCGCCCCGGCGTCTTCTACTTCGGCGCCGCCGACGGCGGGGTCTGGAAGACGACCGACGACGGCCGGACCTGGTCCTCGCTCTTCGACCACCAGGCGGTGGCGTCGGTCGGCGCCTTGGCGCTCGCGCCGAGCGATCCGTCGGTGATCTACGTCGGCACCGGGCAGGTGGCCCCGCGCTGGGACCTCGCCTCGGGCGACGGCGTCTATCGGAGCGACGACGGGGGCGCGAGCTGGCGCCGGGCGGGGCTCGCCGACAGCCGCCACATCGGCCGCATCCTGGTCGATCCCCGGGACCCGGACACCGTCCTCGTGGCGGCGCTGGGCCACGTCTTCGGCCGCAACGAGGAGCGCGGGGTCTTCCGCTCCACCGACGGCGGCGCGACCTGGGCGAAGGTCCTCTACCTGGACGCCGACACCGGCGCCGTCGACCTGGCGAACTCCACGGACCGGCCGGACACCGTCTACGCCGCGCTGTGGCAGGTCCGGCGCTACCCCTGGCAGGCTTACTTCACCCCCGCCGACGGGACGGGTAGCGGCATCTACAAGTCGACCGACGGCGGCGTGACGTGGACGAAGGTCGGCGACGCCGGGCTACCGGCCGGACCGCTCGGCCGGATCGGCCTCGCCGTGGCGCCGCACACCGGCGGCGAGCGGGTCTACGCCGTGGTCACGGCGCGCGCGGCGGGCGGCCTCTACCGGAGCGACGACGGG
This sequence comes from uncultured Acidobacteriota bacterium, assembly GCA_963741925.1. Taxonomy (GTDB): domain Bacteria; phylum Acidobacteriota; class Thermoanaerobaculia; order Multivoradales; family DATKCC01; genus CAVUBL01. The sequence goes on along the minus strand of CAVUJU010000005.1, from coordinate 2,286,201 downwards.
GGAGCGACCTGGCGCCGGACGAACGACCGGGAGGTCGCGAGCTGGTACTTCGCCCGGCTGACCGCCGACCCCAGGGACCCGGACACGGTGTGGGTGATGGGACGCTCGCTCCTGCGCTCGACCGACGGCGGCGCGACCCTGTCGGTCTTCCGGGGCTCTCCGGGCGGCGACGACTACCACTTCCTGTGGATCGACCCCGTGGCCCCGGGCCGGATGATCCTGGCCACCGACCAGGGCACGACGGTGAGCGTCGACGGCGGCGCGACCTGGAGCAGCTGGTACAACCAGCCGACCGGGCAGTTCTACCACCTGGCGACCGACGACCGCTTTCCGTACTGGATCTACTCCGGGCAGCAGGACAGCGGCACGGTGGCGGCGGCCAGCCGGAGCGACTACGGCCAGCTCTCCTTCCGCGACTGGCACCCGGTGGGCGGCGACGAGCGCGATTACGACCTCCCCTTCCCGGGCGACCCGGACGTCGTCTACGGCAGCGGCCTCGGCGGGCGCCTCTCGCGCTGGGACGCCGAGACCGGCCAGGTCCAAAACGTCTCGCCCTGGCCGGTCTCGAGCTACGGCGCCCGGCCGACCAGGGTGCGCTACCGCTATACCTGGATCACCCCGATCGCCATCTCCTCCGTGGCGCCCCACGCCATCTACCAGGGCGCTCAGCTCCTCTTCCGCTCGACCGACGGCGGCCGGAGCTGGCAGGAGGCGAGCGCGGACCTGACCGGCGCGGTGGCGGGCCGGGCGCGCACGGCGGCGTGCGCGGGCGACGTGCCGGTCGCGCGGGCGACGGCCTGCGGCTACGGCGTGATCATGACCATCGCGCCCTCCCCCACCGACGCCGACGTCGTCTGGGTGGGCACCGACAACGGCCGCGTCCAGGTCACCCGGGACGGCGGGGCCCACTGGCGGGACGTCACTCCCGAGGGGATCTCCGACTGGAGCCGGATCTCGCAGATCGACGCCTCCGCGGTCGATCCGGCCACGGCCTACGCCGCCGTCGATCGTCACCGCCTGGACGACCAGACCCCCTACGCCTACCGCACCCACGACTTCGGCGCCACCTGGCAGCGGATCACCAGCGGCCTGCCGGCGGACGGCTGGGTGAGCGTGGTGCGCCAGGACCCGGCGGCCCCGGGCCTCCTCTACGCCGGCACCCGCCGCGGCGCCTACGTCTCGTTCGACGACGGCGGGAGCTGGCAGCCGCTCCAGCTCGACCTGCCGACCAGCGGGGTCAACGACCTCACGGTCCACGACCGGGACCTGGTGGCGGCGACCGAGGGCCGGGGGCTCTGGGTGCTCGACGACCTCACCCCGCTGCGCCACCTCGCCCGCCACCCCGGGGCCCCGGCGGCGGGCGCCTACCTGGTGCCGCCGGCCCCGGCGGTGCGCCTGCGCGCCAACGAGAACAAGGACACGCCCCTGCCGATCGAGGAGCCCACCACCCCCGATCCGCCGGCCGGCGCGGTGCTCGACTACTACCTGCCCGCCTCCCTCGCCGGGCCGGTGACCCTCGAGATCCTCGACGGCGCGGGCGCGGTGATCCGCAGCTTCCGGAGCGACGAGGTCCCGAAGCGGCCGGACGCCGAGCAGTACTTCACCGACGAGTGGCTGGAGCCTCTCGTGCCCCTGCCGGCGCGCCCCGGCCACGACCGCTTCGTCTGGGACCTGCGCTACGCGCGGCCGCCGGCGATCCGCTACGACTACTCGATCGCCGCGGTGCCGGGGGTGGGGAGCCCCGCCCTGCCCCAGGGGCCCTTCGTCCTGCCGGGCCGCTACCAGGTTCGCCTGACCGCCGGCGAGGCCACGCTCACCCAGCCCCTCGAGGTGCGCCTCGACCCCCGGGTCGACACGCCGGCCGCGGACCTGGCGGCGCTCCTCGACCTCCAGCGCCGGGTCGCCGCCGCGCTGGGCCGGGTCACCGACGCCTACCGCCAGGGCGGAACGACGCCTGCGGACTCGCCCGAAGACCGCGCCCGGTCGGCCCGGCTCCAGGCGATCGGTGGCGGCCTGGCCACCCTCGAGACCGACCTCGAGGCGGCCGACCGGGCGCCGACGGCGTCGCAGGAGAAAGTGCTCGAGGAATTCCTCGCGGCGCTGGAGAACGCCCTGGCCCGGCCGCCGGCCGGGCAGGCGCCGGGCGGTTAGTGACCCGTCAACTGTCAAGTGACAGGGTATCGGGCGAGGATTTCTCGTCGCTGGCAAGGCGCTCCGACGCAGGCGTAGCGGGGCCTACGTCGAGGAGGAGCAACGCCGCCAGCGGCGGGAGGGACCGCCGGGACACGTCACTTGACGGTTGACGGGTCACTCGCGGCGGAAACGAGGAGGCCCCGCCACAGGCCTTCAGGGGCTTGGCGGGAAGCCGTCGCGGTCGAACAGCCCGGGGAACTCGTCGACACCCGGCTTTGCGCCCGGCAGGTCGTAGTAGCGAATCAGGCCGCCGTCGACCTGCTCGATCCAGACCTCGGCCTCCGAGGTCGAGCTCTTCACCAGCGTGGGCCAGAGCCGGCCGTTCGGCTTCGGGCCGACGATCCGGACGAAGACCTCCGAGCGGCCGGGCACGCGGCCCACGACACAGAGAGTCCCCGCGATGCACGGCTCGTAGGAGGTGCCGAGGACCGAGCCCTCGCCGCCCTTGCCGAGCCGCACCCACACCCGGAATCCCGGCAAGGCGTCCGAGGTCAAGGGCGGGGCGTCCGGCGGCGGCGGGGGCTCCGGCGGCGGCGGCGGTGGCTCGGGGGGTGGAGGGGGCATGCTGTCGGCCTCGAGGAATCTCCGGGCGCGGCTCGTCCACTCCGCTTCCACGGGGCTCGAGCTGGAGCCGAAGTTGATGCCGACGCCCCAGCCGAAGACCAGGTGGCCGGCCACGTCCCGGTCGGCGTCCAGGCCGTTGACGTAGGGACGGTCCGCGGCAGGATCGTCCAGGACCTCCGGAGCCACGGTGAAGCGATCGCCCAGCGGCTGCCCTTCGGCGTCGATCAGGCGGCCGTAGAGGACCTCGGCGAAGGCCGATACGGTCTCGGACCAGGCGACCACGCCCCGGCCGTCGGAGGCGACCGCGAGACTCACCTGGTCGACGAAGCCTTCGGGCGAGCTGTCCGTGCTCACCTGCACGGGCGAGCCCAAGTCCCTCCCCGCGGCGTCGAAGCTGCGCACGAGGACCCGGCTGGGCAGGGAGGTCACGGGCTGCGGGCCGCTCCAGGCGGCGAGGAACCGGCCCGGGCCGACCGCCACGAGCTCCACTCCGAGACTTCCGGATTCCCGCGTCGCCGGCTTCAGCTCGAAGACCCGGCCGAGGGGGGCGCCCGAGGCGTCGAAACCACGGGCCGATTCGGAGATCGTCGCAGGGGGGAACAGACCGAGGAGGCTCCAGGCGACCACCACCTCGCCGTCGGCATCGGCCGCCACGGAGAGCCCGTCGGGTCCGAAGCCCCCCAGCACCATCGCCACCCGTCGAACCGGCCCGGCGGGCGCACCCTCCGCATCGAGGAGGCGGAAGAAGATCCCATTCCCGAACCAGGCGATCACGAAGCCTCCGGGGTACTTCGCCAGGGCGAAGGGACCGCCGGCGCGGTCGACCGCGATGCGGTCCGGCCCGAGGGGCGCGCCCCGTCCGTCGATGCTCCGGGTCACCAGGGGGCCGTTGGCGTAGGCGTTCCACGCCGCGAGGTAGGTGTCCCCGTCACCCCGGGCCAACGCCATGAAGCTCGAGGACTGGCCCGCCCCCGACAGAGAGAACGTTCCACTCTCGCCGGGCCCTGCCGCCGGCGGCGGCCCGAACCATCGTCCCACCGCCTGCCGCGACTGCAGGTCGTTCCACACCGCCACGTAGCCCCCGTCCGAACGCAACGCCAGGCGCGGCGGACCGACGCCGTGGACCCAGGCGGGAACCGGCACCACGACCGGAGCCTCCAGTGCGACGACCGGCTCGTCGGCCCGGAGCGGAACAGACGGAGCGGCGGCGAGCACCAGGAGCGCGACGAAGCCTCGGAATCTCGGCATGACCTTCCTCCCTTTCCCGTTGCGGTATGCTGCCGGAGCATATCACGGTCCGAGCGAGGGAAACCCGCGCGGCCTCGCCGGCCGGAGACGACAAGGCCCCGGGGAGTCGCTTGACTCTCCCCGGGGCCTCTGAATCCTCGCCGGTTCAGGCCCGCCGCGTCACAGGTACCGCAGGCGCGGGAAGCGGCGGCTGAGCTTCTCGACCGCCTGCTCCTTGAGGACGCGGGCGATCTCCATGTTCACCGTCCGGCCTCCCCGCTGCGCCGACTTGTCGGTCACTGTCGGCAACGGCAGGCTGTCGATGAACTGCGGCCTGATGCGGGCCTGGGTCGCCGCCTCGAAGCCGGAGGCGATCTTGATCAGGGTCGGCTCGCTCCAGGCCCCGGCGAAGAAGTTGATGCCCACCGGCAGCCCGAAGGCGTTGCCGGCCGGCACGGTGATGTTGGGATAGCCGGCAACCGCCGGATAGGGCGAGCTCGAGGTCAGGAAGTGGTCGCCGGTGACCAGGTCGGTGGTCCAGGCGGGCGAGCCGGTGACCGCCACCAGGGCGTCGACGTCGTTCATGGCGAGGGCCGCGTCGATCCCGTCCGGCCCGGCGAGGCGCGGGCCGGTCGCCAGCGCCTGCTGGTAAGCGGCGTCGCTGAAGATGTCGGCCTCGGCCAGCAGGAAGAACTCCTGTCCGAAGAACTGGAGCTCCTCGTCGGCGTGGTCGAGGTTGAACTGGATGGCGTCGGCCAGGGTCGCGATCGGCACGCCCGTCCGGTTCGCCAGGTAGGCGTTCAGGTCCCGCTTGAAGTCGAAGATCAGGACGATCGTCTCGGACGGGTCGTTCGCGAACTCGTCGGCGTTCGGGATGGGCGCGGGATCGACCACGGTCGCCCCGGCGGCCGCGATGGCCTCGAGCGCCTGCTCGAAGATCGCGTTGGCCTCGTCGCTCGAGCCGAAGATCGCGTCGCGGGCGACGCCGATCCGCATGCCCTGGAGACCGTTGGGATCGAGGAACTGGGTGTAGTCCTTGAAGAAGTTGCCGGCGCTGGCGAACGTGGCCGGGTCCGCCGGGTCGCCGCCGGTCATGGCGCCGAGCACCGCCGCGGCGTCGGCCACGGTGCGGCCGTGGACGCCGATCGTGTCCTGGTTGTGGGAGATGGGGACCACGCCGGTCCGGGTGATCAGGCCGAGGGTCGGCTTGATGCCCACGATGCCGTTGGTCGTGGCCGGGCAGACCACCGAGCCGTCGGTCTCGGTGCCCAGGGCGAAGGCGCACAGGCTGGCCGAGGTCGCGGCGCCGGAGCCCGAGCTCGAGCCGCAGGGGTTGCGGTCCAGGACGTAGGGGTTCCTCACCTGGCCCCCCCGCCCGCTCCAGCCGCTCGACGACTCGAAGCCGCGGAAATTGGCCCACTCGGAGAGCCCCGTCTTGCCCAGCAGCACGGCGCCGGCGCGGCGCAGCTTCCAGAGGGCCCGGGCGTCCTGCGAAGCCGGCGAGCCCACCAGGGCGAGCGAGCCCGCCGTGGTCTGCATCGTGTCGCCGCTGTCGATGTTGTCCTTGATGAGGAAGGGGATGCCGTGGAGCGGGCCCCGGACCTGCCCGTTCTTGCGCTCCCTGTCGCGCGCCATGGCGATCCGGCGCGCCTCCGGGTTGATCTCGATCACCGAGTTGAGGAGCGGACCGTTCCGGTCGAGGGCCTCGATCCGCGCCAGGTACTGGTCGACCAGCTCGGCCGAGGAGATCTGGCGCTCCGCCATCGCCAGCTGGAGGTCGGCGATGGAGGTGTCTTCGAGCTCGGGGGCCGGGCCGACCTTCGGCCACGCTCCGGCTCGCGCCTCGGAGCCGCCGACGAACGGCGCGAGCGAGGCCCCGGCGCCGGCCAGGGCCCCCCAGCGGAGAAACGACCGGCGGCTCACGCCCGAGGACGAGGTCTCCGGCTCGGACGAGGGGGACTGGGTGGGTGGGTTGCGATCTTCCGTCATGGGTCTACGCTCCTTTCCGGGACTGCGAAGACCCTCGAGGGTGGAGGTGCTTTCAAGCCTGGGATCTTTCGACCAACTCAGGTGAACCCCCGCGCCGAGGGTGGTTCGCTCGTGGTTCGGGCGCCAGGACTAAGAGACGAAGTCTAACACGCCGGAACGCTGCACAAACCCCTCTCCCTCGATCCCTCTCCCACCCTCGCGGGGGGAGAGGGACGCCCCCTCCCGAAACTCGGCTCCGCCCGGGAAACCTTGACTCACCTGTCACGAAGTGCGGTTCTGTAGATGTCTAGATGTCTGACCAGGCCAGAATCGTGACGAAAGAGCCGAGTCTTTCGGCGCCGCGATACGGGGAGGGGGCGTCCCCTTCCCCCCCGTGGGGTGGGAAGGGGATCGAGGGGATGTGGGGGGCATCCGGTCAACCGTCCCCTTCCCCCCCGTGGGGTGGGAAGGGGATCGAGGGGTTGCGGGGGGCATCCGGTCAACCGTCCCCTTCCCCCCCCCCCGTGGGGTGGGAAGGGGATCGAGGGGATGTGGGGGGCATCCGGTCAACCGTCCCCTTCCCCCCCGTGGGGTGGGAAGGGGATCGAGGGGATGTGGGGGGCATCCGGTCAACCGTCCCCTTCCCCCCCCGTGGGGTGGGAAGGGGATCGAGGGGTTGCGGGGGGCATCCGGTCAACCGTCCCCTTCCCCCCCGTGGGGTGGGAAGGGGATCGAGGGGTTGCGGGGGGCATCCGGTCAACCGTCCCCTTCCCCCCCGTGGGGTGGGAAGGGGATCGAGGGGATGTGGGGGGCATCCGGTCAACCGTCCCCTTCCCCCCCGTGGGGTGGGAAGGGGATCGAGGGGTTGCGGGGGGCATCCGGTCAACCGTCCCCTTCCCCCCCGTGGGGTGGGAAGGGGATCGAGGGGTTGCGGGGGGCATCCGATGAATCTGGCGGTCTGGAGTCGCCGTTCCGAAGAGCGCAGCCGCGATCGGTCGGCGTGGGCGGGGGACCAGCGGCCCGTGGCGCCGGAGACGCTTCAGGCGCCTCGTCGGTTTGAGGCGGAGCTTCGCTACCGGAAGAGCCGCCGGTACCAGGGAACACCCTCCTGCTTCAAGCGCTCCTTGTTCTCCCGCCGCTTCTGCTTCTCCTCCCGCCGGGCGAGCCTGATCAGGAAGCGCTCCCCTTCCTTCTCGTGGCAGTCCTTGTACTTCTTGCCGCTGCCACAGGGACAGGGGGCGTTGCGGCCGATCTTCGCGACCTGGCGGGGTAGAGGTCCCGAGGAGCTCGAGGGCCAAACGACCTTCGACAGATTTCTTCCCTTCTTGACCACGATTGTCGTCCTCCGGAGCCGATCCTACCCTCCGGCCGCCCTGCGGTGAAGTGCGGGCACGGCACGAAGGGCCACTCGGCTACACCCGCAAGGGCGAAAGTCGCCTCGCCGTCCGTCGCGGACGACGAGCCACCAGACGTCGGATGAGCTCAGGATCGTGCCCTCGCCTACCGCCACGGGCGCTCCTCGATCAGCCGGAGGAACACGTCGACCACCTCCGGGTCGAACTGGCGGCCGCGCTCCCGGCGCAGCTCGTCGATCGCCCTGGCGACGGGGAGCGCGGCGCGGTAGGCCCGGTCGGTGGTCATCGCGTCGAACGCGTCGACCACCGCGATGATCCGCGCCCCGAGGGGGATCTGGTCGCGCGAGATGCCGTCCGGATATCCCGGGAAGGCGGTGTCCCGGCGGCCGTCGAACCGCTCCTGGTGGTGGCGCACCAGCGGCGCGGCGTCTTCCAGCCCCTCGACCGCGTCGAGAATCCGGGCCCCGATCTCCGGGTGGCGCTCGACGCTCCGGCGCTCGTCGTCGGCCAGAGGGCCGGCCTTGTTGAGGATGTGCTCCGGAATGCCGATCTTCCCGATGTCGTGGAGCGCGCTGGCGATCTGGAGCATCTCGAGCTCCCGCCCGCCGAGCCCCAGGCGGTGGCCGACCTCGATGGCGAACGCGCTCACCCGCCGCAGGTGCCCCTCGGTGTAGAGGTCTTTGGCCTCGACCGCGCCGCTCAGGGCGCGGACCACGCGCTGGAGGTCCCCCCGCAGCCGCTGGTTGCTCTCGGCGAGCTTCTCGAGCAGCTCGGTCTCGCGCTCGTGGCCCTGGCCCAGGAGGACGCCGACCAGCAGGAAGATCAGCAGGTTGGCGTAGATCTGGATCTCCGTGGCCGGGCCCGAAGGCGCCGCGGCGCCCACGGCCCGGCCCTGCTCGAGGGCGTCCAGGGTCATGACGGCGAGGCCGGCGGCGGCCGCGGCGAACAGCCCGCCGGCCAGGCGGTGGCGCCGCGCCGCCCACAAGATCGGCAGCAGGAACAGCAGGCTCACCCAGTAGCCCGCGCCGTCGACGGTCGCCGAGAGGCTGAAGCAGAGGAGCGAGACCCCGAGGATCAACGCGCCGCCGACGAGGACGCTGCGGGAGAGCTGCGGCTCGAGACGGGCGACCACCTCGTCGCGCCCGCCCCCCGCGCCCGTCAGGGTGAACAGCCGCTTGCGCCGGGGCGGGACCTCCTTCGGGATCGGCACGAGCCAGCGGGCGAGCAGCCGCTGCCCGACCATGAGGAGCGGCGGCCCGAAGAGCCAGACCGACACGACCGTGCTCCGGCTCCACAGGCCGGCGGTGGGCCAGAAGGCGGCGGGCGCCATGAGGGCGGTGACGATCGTCGACGAGACGACCCCGCCGACCCCCGACGCCAGGGCGTAGACCTGGAAGGAGCGCAGGTTGGGCATGCCCCGGCCGATGCCGGGAACACGGCGGAAGGCGAGGTAGACCAGAGCTCCCGCGAGCAGGTAGGCGAGGGAGCTCGCCAGGACGTAGACCGGCGGGTCCGAGCGGGCGAGCGCCACCGCCGCGTGCGCGGCGAAGACGCCGCCGAGCCCCGCCCAGCCGAACAGCGCCGCGGCGGACACGAAGCTGAGCGAGGTGGTTCCCAGGAGGGCGAACACCGGATGGGAGAGGCCCCACGCTCCGAGGAGCTTGGCGGCCACGCCCAGCCCCAGCCCCCAGACGACGCGGGTCAGGCGGGAGGTCCAGATTTCGGTCAAATCGCCAACAGGCTATCCCGCACGGCGGGCCCTGTCCATGCCTCATGGCAGCTTCGCGTCGACCAGGTGGCGAGGGACCTGCGATTCACGAAGCCGGAGATGCTCCAGACGCCTCGTCGGTTTGAGGCGGAGCTTCGCCAGGGGGGAGGGACGCCACCTCCCGGCCGGCCGTCTGCAAGCCCGGATGGCCGTCACGGAGCGCCTGCGAGGAAAAGGTTCGCCGCCGGAGGTTGACGACACATGTCGTCATGTGTATCCTGACGACAGTTGTCGTCATTCCGACGGCGGGGAGACCGGAGGCCGACATGCCACGCCAGACGATCGGTGACCAGGAGCTGGCCCTGCTGCGGTGGGTGGCCGGGCGCGGCGGAGCGACGGTCGGGGAGGCGGCGGAGGGCTTCGGCTCGCCCCGCGACCTGGCACGCTCGACGGTCCTCACCATGATGGAGCGCCTGCGCACGAAGGGTCACCTGCACCGGGCGAAGGTCGAGGGCGTCTACCGCTACTCCTCCCCCGCCTCTCCGCGCGAGGTGCTCCGGGGCGTGGTCGAGACCTTCGTCGAACGGACCCTCGGGGGCTCCGTATCTCCCTTCGTCGCCTATCTCGCCGAGAGCGGGGAGGTGAGCGAGGACGAGCTCCGGGAAGCTCGAAGAGATGGTGGAGCGGCTTCAATCCCGGAGCCGGGCGTCCCGAGGAAGCGAGCCATGAGCCCCGCCGGTTCGATCGGCTTGTTCGCCGACTTCGGCCCCGCCGCCGGAGCCCTGCTCCTGCGGCTCGCCTGGGCCGCGCTGGGGGGCTGCCTGTTCGCGGCCGCGGCCTGGTGGATCGGCCGCCGGAGCCGGCGCCTGCCGCCGGCCCGGATCGCCGGGGCTTGGTGGGTCGTCTGCCTGAAGCTCGTGGTCGGCCTCCTGTGGCTCAGCCCGCTGGAGCTGCCGCTGCTGCCGGCGCCGGCCGTGCCGGCGGCCGCGGCGACCGGCGGCGCCGGGGAGCCGGGAGGGCCGGCCGCGGCGGTGACCGGGGTGCCCGAGGCCGCGCCGGTGATCCCCGCCGAGCCGGCGCAGCCGGCCGCCCCCCTGCCCTGGCGCCAGGCCCTCGCCGGGCTCTGGCTCGCCGGGGTCGCCGCCGGGGTCGCCCGCTCGGCCCGCGAGGCCCTGGCCCTGCGGCGGTTGCGCCGCGCGGCCGAGCCGGCCGCGGGCGCGGTCTCGAGGCTCTTCGATCACCTCCGGCGACGCCTGGGCGTGCGGCAGCCGGTGGAGCTCTTCCTCTCGAACGAGGTCGAGGTCCCCTGCACCGTCGGGCTGTGGCGCCCCGCAGTCCTTTTGCCGCGGAGGCTCCCGGCGGAGTCGGCGGACGTCGAGCTCTCCATGCTGCTCTGCCACGAGCTCGTCCACGTGCTCCGCCGCGACCTCTGGCTCGGCTGGGTCCCGATCCTCGCCCGCCGGACCTTCTTCTTCCTGCCGGTCGCCGCTCTCGCGGAGCGCGAGTACGGGCTGGCCCGGGAGGCGGCTTGCGACGCCGCCGTCCTGCGCTGGCTCGACGCCGCGCCGCAAGCCTACGGCCGGCTGCTCCTGCGCTGGGGGGCGCGGCCGGCGAGCCTCCGCTCTCTCGCCGCCGCCCCCATGGCCACCCCGTTGCTCGACCTCAAACGGAGGCTCCTGATGCTCGAACGCTCTTCGCACACGCCGCCCGTCCTCTCCCGCTGGTGGTGGCTCGCCGCCGCGCTGCTGCTCGCCGCCCTCGTGCCGTTCCAGGTCGTGGCGGCCTACCCCCCGGCTCCTCCCCCGCCACCCGCCCCAGCCGCGCCGGCGACGCCCCCCGCCGCCGCTCCGGCACCGCCCCCGCCCCCTCCCGCGGCCGCGACCGCGACGCCCGCCACTCCCCCGCCCCCCGAGACGCCGGCCCCTCCCTCGGCCGTCGCGCCTCCGGCTCCGCCCCCCGCGCCACCGGCCGAGCCCGCGGTGACGAGCTCCTGGACCTGGAGCGACGACGGCTCGGGCGACGGCACCGCCTGGGCGCTTCTCGAGGGCGACTCCCACACCTGGATGAACGGCTCCCGCCGCGATGAGGAGCGGGCCCGCGCCCTCCGGTCCACCCCCGGCGAACCGCTCCTCTGGTTCCGCCGCGGGGGCGCGGAGTACATGATCCGCGATCCCGAGACGATCGACCGGGCGCACGAGATCCTGCGGCCGCAGATCGAGCTCGGCCGGCAGCAGGGAGAGCTGGGCGGCCGGCAAGGGGAGCTGGGTAGCCAGCAGGGCCAGCTCGGCCGCCAGCAGGGCGCGCTCGGCGAGCAGCAGCGCCAGCTCGCCGGCCGGCTCGCCGACCTGGCGGCGAAGCAGCCTGCCCTCACCGCCCCGGACGTGGGTGGTGACGCCTCGGGCGAGGAGCTCGCAGAGCGGCGCGAGGAGCTCGCGGAGCGCCGCGGGGAGCTCGACCAGAAGATGCACGAGCTTTCGAGCCGCATGGAAGAGCTGGGCCGGCGGCAGCGCGACCTCGGCGAGCAGCAGCGGGCCCTGGGCGAGCGCCAGCGGGCCCTGGGCGAGCAGCAAGCGGAGCTCGGGCGCCGCCAGCGGGAGGCGGCCCGCGACGCCAGGGCGGCCATGGAGAAGCTCTTCGACCGGGCGATCGCCCAGGGCCGGGCGAAGCTCGCGCGCTGACCGGCGGCCGCGCCGCCGAGCCCTCCCCGGCGCCGGCGAGTGGTCCGTCAACCTTCAATTGACGGGTCCCGACGGTCCTTCACGCCGCTGGCGGCGTGGCTCCTCCTCGACGTAGGCCCCGCTACGCCTGCGTCGGAGCGGGGGACCAGCGGCCCGTGGCGCCGGAGACGCTTCAGGCGCCTCGTCGGTTTGAGGCGGAGCTTCACTAGATGTCTGATCAGGGCAGAATCGTGACGAACGAGCCGAGTTTTCGGACGTGGCAAGCCCGGGAGGGGGCGTCCCTCTCCCCCCGCGAGGGTGGGAGAGGGATCGAGGGTGAGGGGGGAGATCCGAAGAATCGACCGGTCTGGAGAAGCCGTTCCGGTGAGCGTAGGCTCGATCGACTGACGTGGGCGGGGGCCCTGCGACTCCCGAAGCCCAAGACGCTCAAGATGCCTCGTCGGTTTGAGGCGGAGCTTCGTTAGGGAGAGCACCGGCTCGGTCGTGGTCCCCGGCCGGGGCGGGGCCTACCGGGATCGCGGCCGAAGATCTACGGGATCACCGCGACACCCGGCCCACCGGCACGCGCCTTGCTCTAGGTCGGGCCGACGCCCCGGCTCACGGAGGGCCGGCGGTTCTTCGGGAGGTGGCCTGATGAGCTGGCTCGTGCTCCTCGTCTTGATCCTGATTCTCCTCGCCGTGCTCCCTTCGTGGCCCTACAGCCGGACCTGGGGGTACTGGCCGAGCGGCACGATCACCCTGATCGTCATCATCGTCGTGGTGCTCGTCCTCCTCGGGTACCTGTAGGCCCGGCGGCCGCGCGGACGCCGCGGCGGTACCGTGAACGACGCGTTCCTCGTGTTCGGGGTCCTCGCGGCCGCCCTGGTGCTGTTCATCCTCGAGCGGCGGCGCTACGACCTCGTCGCCCTGGCGGCGCTGCTCGTCCTCACCGCCGCTGGGATGATCCCCGCCGGCCGGGCGTTCTCCGGGTTCGGCAACCCCGCGGTGGTGCCGGTCGCGGCGGTGCTGGTGGTCAGCCGCGGCCTGGCGAGCTCGGGTCTCGCGGGGGTCCTCTCGCTTCTGCTGTCCCGGCTCGGCTCCGGGAAGACCCTGCAGGTGACCGCGCTCACCGGCCTGGTCACGATCTGCTCGGCCTTCATGAAGAACGTCGGAGCCCTCGCCCTCCTGCTGCCGGTGGCGATCCGCCTCGCCAAGCGCCACGAGCGGTCCCCGTCGCTGTTCCTCATGCCCCTCGCCTTCGGGTCGCTCCTGGGCGGCATGACGACGCTGATCGGCACCCCTCCCAACATCCTAGCGAGGCTCCGCATCAAACCGACGAGGCGTCTGAAGCGTCTCCGGCGCCACGGGCCGCTGGTCCCCCACCCACGCCGAGCGATCACGGCTGCGCTCCTCGGAACGGCTAGTCCAGACCGCTGGATTCATCGGATGCCCCCCGCATCCCCTCGATCCCCTTCCCACCCCACGGGGGGGAAGGGGACGGTTGACCGGATGCCCCCCGCATCCCCTCGATCCCCTTCCCACCCCACGGGGGGGAAGGGGACGGTTCATCGGATGCCCCCCGCATCCCCTCGATCCCCTTCCCACCCCACGGGGGGGAAGGGGACGGTTGACCGGATGCCCCCAGCATCCCCTCGATCCCCTTCCCACCCCACGGGGGGGAAGGGGACGGTTGACCGGATGCCCCCCGCATCCCCTCGATCCCCTTCCCACCCCACGGGGGGGAAGGGGACGGTTGACCGGATGCCCCCAGCATCCCCTCGATCCCCTTCCCACCCCACGGGGGGGAAGGGGACGGTTGACCGGATGCCCCCAGCATCCCCTCGATCCCCTTCCCACCCCACGGGGGGGGAAGGGGACGGTTGACCGGATGCCCCCCGCATCCCCTCGATCCCCTTCCCACCCCACGGGGGGGAAGGGGACGCCCCCACCCTCTCGGTCTGTTGCTCGAGGAACTCGGCTCGTTCGTCACGATTCTGACCTGATCAGACATCTGGTGACGAGCTTCCGGGCCCAGGCGGGCCAGGGCCCCTTCCGGATGTTCGATTTTTCGCGGGTGGGCGTCCCGGTGGCGGTCGCGGGGGTCGCCTTCCTCGCCCTCGCCGGCTGGCGCCTCGTGCCGCGGCGCGACGGAGCCGCCTCGCTCGGCGACCTCTTCCGGATCGCCGACTACACGGCGGAGCTGGTGGTCACCGAAGGCTCCCGGCTGGACGGCAAGCCGCTGCGCTCGCTGGCCGGCAAGGCCGAGAGCGACCTCGTGGTCGTGGGGCTCGAGCGCTCCGGCCGGACCCACCTGGCGCCGTCGGCCGGCGTGGTGCTCGCCGCCGGCGACCGGCTGCTCGTGGCGACCGATCCCGACGGCCTCCAGGAGCTGCTCGAGGGGACCGGCCTGGAGCTCGCCGCCGGCAAGGAGCCTCTGAGCCTCGACGCCCTGCGCTCGGACGAGGTGCAGCTCCTCGAGGTGGTGGTCCTGCCCGACTCCCCGCTGGCCGGCCGGACCCCCGCGCAAGCCCGCCTGCGCGGGCGCTTCGGCCTGAACCTCCTGGGCGTCGCGCGCCAGGGGTCGCGCCTCGGGCGGCGGCTCCGCGAGATCCGCGTGCGCCCCGGCGACGTCCTACTGGTGCAGGTGCAGGACGACCTGTTGCCCGATCTGCTGGGGAGCCTGGGGTTCCTGCCCCTGGCCGAGCGCGAGCTCCGCCTCGGCCAGCGCCGGCGCCTGCCGCTCGCCATGGCGATCTTCGGAGCCGCCGTCGCTTGCCTGGTCTCGGGGCTCCTGCCGGTCCAGGTCGCCTTCACCGCGGCGGCACTGGCCATGGTGCTCACCGGCGTCGTCGACCTGCAGGCTCGGCGCGTCGGCCGACCCGTTCCTGATGGCGGTGGCGGTGGGCGCCTCGTGCGCCTTCCTGACCCCCATCGGGCACCAGTCGAACACCCTGGTGATGGGCCCCGGGGGCTACCGGTTCGGCGACTACTGGCGCCTTGGCCTGCCCCTCGAGCTGCTGATCGCGGTCGTGGCCGTGCCGGCGATCCTCTGGGCCTGGCCGCCGTGACGGATCGCGACGAGGTGCCGCGGGGGATCGGGTGAGCTGTGCGAAGATCTTCGGGCGGCGGCCTCAGGCCGGCCGCGGAAAGGGAGAGGCGATGCCCGAGGATCGAGACGCCGGAGCCATCCGCACGACGGCCGAGCGGGTCGACGAGATCGCTGCCGGTTACCGGGGCGCGCAGATCCTGATGACCGGCGTCCGGCTGGGGCTGTTCGAGACCCTGGGGGGCGAGGCCCTCTCCGCCTCCGATCTCGCCCGACGCCTCGGGGCCGACCTGCGGGGGACGCGGATCCTGGCCGACGCCCTGGCGGCCCTCGGCCTGCTCGAGAAGGCGGACGGCGCCTACCGCAACACCCCGGGGGTCGGGAGGTCTTGCGCCCCGGCCGGCCGGCCTCGAAGGCCGCGATCCTCGAGCACGGCGCGCGCCTCTACGAACGCTGGGCGGGGCTCTACGACGCGGTCAAGACCGGCTCCCCGGTGCCCGACGAGCGGAGCGACCCGCGGCTCGACGGCGGCGAGCGCGCCTTCGCCCGGGCCATGGCCGACGTCGGACGGGCCACCGCGGAGACGGCGGTCGAGGCCCTCGAGCACCACGGCGTGCTCGAGGGCGTCGAGCGCGCCCTCGACGTGGGCGGCGGGCCGGGCCTCTACGCGATCGCCCTGGCGCGGGCGCGGCCGGGCCTCCGGGCCACGGTGCTCGACCGGGCCGAGACCCTGGAGGTGGCGCGCGCCAACGTCGCGGCGGCGGGCCTCGCCGAGCGGGTGGAGCTCACCCCGGGCGACGCCCTCGGCGGCCCGCTGGGAGGACCGTGGGACCTGGTCTTCGCCTCGAACTTCGTCCACATCTTCTCGCCGGAGGCAAACCGCGCCCTGGTGCGCCGCGCCGCCGAGGCCCTGGCGCCGGGCGGCCGCCTGGTGGTCAAGGACTTCCTCCTCGACCCCGGCCGCACGACGCCCGAAGGCGCGGCCCTGTTCGCGGTCAACATGCTGGTCAACACCGAGGGCGGCGACTGCTACACCGTCGAGGAGGTCCACGGCTGGTTTCGCGAGGCGGGCCTCGAGCCGGGCGCGACGATCGACCTCACCCCCCAGTCGCGCCTGGCCGTGGGATGGCGCCGGTGAGCTGAATGGACCCGATCGAACAAGCCGCCGCCGAGGCGCCGAAGCCCGACGCCGAGGAGCCCCGGGACCTGGGGTTCGGCTCGGTCGTGGCGAGCGAGAGCCGACTGCGCCTGCTCAACCGGGACGGCACCTTCAACGTCCAGCGCCGGGGGCTCGGCCTGCGGGCCTCGCTCAGCCTCTACTACTCGCTGCTCACCCTCACCTGGCCCCGGTTCCTCGGTCTGCTGGCGCTCCACTACCTGGCGGCCAACGCGCTCTTCGCCGCCGCCTACTACGCCTGCGGGCCGGGAGCGCTGGTGGGGAGCCACGCCGGCGCCGGCTCCTCGCGCTACCTCGAGGACTTCTTCTTCAGCGTCCAGACCCTGTCGACCATCGGCTACGGCGAGCTGGTGCCGGCCGGGACGGCGCCGAACCTCCTGATGACTCTCGAGTCGATGGTCGGCCTGCTCTTCTTCGCCGTCGCGACCGGCCTGGTCTTCGCCCGCTTCTCGCGCCCCATGGCCGACATCGAGTTCAGCGAACGGGCCGTGGTGGCACCGTACCGCGGGGGGACCGGATTCATGTTCCGGATCGCCAACCGCCGGCGCAACGAGCTGGTCGAGGTGAGCGCGAAGGTGATCTTCGCGCGGATGGAGGGGCAAGACGGCCGCCCGATGCGGCGCTTCTACGAGCTTCCCCTCGAGCGCCAGCGGGTGACGATCTTCCCGTTGAGCTGGACGATCGTGCACCCGATCGACGAGGCGAGCCCGCTGGCGGAGATGGGGCCGGACGAGCTGGAGGGGGTGGACGGCGAGTTCCTGGTGCTCCTCACCGGGATCGACGAGAGCTACTTCCAGCGCGTCTACGCCCGCTCTTCCTACAAGGCGGCCGAGGTCGCATGGAACGCCCGCTTCGCCGACATCCTGCACCACCCGGGGGCCGGCGAGCCGGTGACCGTCGACGTACGACGCCTGCACGACGTCGAGGAGGTCGACGCCGGCGGCGAGTGAGCTCGAGGAGAGCCTTTTCTTGCACTCGATCGCTATAAAAATTGCCCGATGATGGCGAGGTCGCTGGCCCGCTGCAGCGCGCGGCCGCCGTCGCGGGTCTCGACCAGGATCACCGGGTTCTCCCGGGAGCCCCGGAGGGTGACGGCTTGACCGCCGATCTGCTTGGTCACCTGGTCTTCGTAAACGCCCACGATCCGATGGCCGGCGCGCCAACGGTCGAACGCCGCCGCATCGGGGATCACGGAGTCGAAGTCGGGCCGCACCTCGAGGTCTGGAACCATGACGTCTCCTCTCGCCCCCGCGGGAAATCACGATCCGTGCCAGCGCTAGTCCACTACGCCCTTTGAGATCTGGACAGATGAGCCAAGTTTGTAGGACGCGAGCGGGAGGGCGTCCCTCTCCCCCCGCGAGGGTGGGAGAGGGATCGAGGGAGAGGGGGGCGATCCGATGGATCGGCGTCCCTCTCCCCCCGCGAGGGTGGGAGAGGGATCGAGGGAGAGGGGGGCGATCCGATGGATCTAACGTTCTGGAGTAGCCGTTTGGGCGAGGCCCGGCTCCACCACTCGGCGTGGGCGGGGGAGCTACCGGTCACGAAGGCTGGGATGCTCTTGCCGACTTGTGGTCTGAGGCGGAGCCTCGTTAGTGGTAGGCTGCGCGGCCTCCACACCGCCATGGACCAGCGCCTCGAGATCGCCCGGAACTGGCTCCCCCGCTACACCGGTATGCCGATCGACCGGTTCGCCGACTACATCCTGCTGACCAACTTCCACCGCTACCTCGAGAGCTTCGCCGAGCGCTTCGGCTGCGAGATCTACGGCGAGGGCCGGCCCATGCAGGCGGCCACCAACCCGGCCGGTTTGTCGATCGTCAATTTCGGCATCGGCTCGCCCAACGCCGCCACGATCATGGACCTGCTGACCGCGCGCCGGCCCAAGGGGGTGCTCTTCCTGGGCACCTGCGGCGGGCTCAAGCACTCGACCGAGATCGGCCACTTCATCCTGCCCATCGCGGCGATCCGCGGCGAGGGGACCAGCGCCGACTACTTCCCGCCCGAGGTCCCGGCGCTGCCCTCGTTCAAGCTCCACAAGTTCGTCTCCGAGAAGATCGTGGCCCACGGCCACGAGTACCGGACCGGCGTCGTCTACACCACGAACCGCCGCCTCTGGGAGCACGACGCGCCCTTCATCGAGCGGCTGAAGCAGCTCACCTGCATCGCCATCGACATGGAGACGGCGACCCTCTTCATCGTCGGCCACCACAACTCGATCTCCCGGGGGGCGCTGCTCCTGGTCTCGGATCTGCCCATGGCGCCCGAGGGGGTCAAGACCGAGGACTCCGACCGGCGGGTGACCGAGCGCTGGTCCGACGTGCACCTCCAGATCGGCATCGAGGCCATGACCGAGATCGGCGAGCAGGGCGAGCAGATCAAGCATTTTACGTATTGAGGCACCGCGCGGGCCGGGCCGGGGGAGATCGAGGCCGGGAGGCCAGGGGCCGGGACGTGGACAGGCCGGCGTCGCGAGCCGGTCTGCGGGGTAGGATGCGGCCGGAGAGGGGCGGAGGAGGAGAGATGAGCGCGACGCGACAGCTTGACGCGGTGGTCGTCGGCAGCGGCCAGGCCGGGACGCCGCTCGCCCGGGCCCTGGCCGGGGCCGGCCGGGCGACCGCCCTGGTCGAGCGCCGGTGGGTGGGCGGAAGCTGCATCAACTACGGCTGCACCCCCACCAAGACCATGGTGGCGAGCGCCCGGGTCGCCCACCTCGCCCGGCGGGCGGCCGATTACGGCGTCGAGACGGGGCCGGTCACGGTCGACCTGGCGCGGGTCCGGGAGCGCAAGCGCTCGATCGTCGAGACCTTCCGCGGCGGCGTGCTCGACGGCATCGAGACGACCGACGGCCTGGAGCTGGTCCGGGGGCACGCTCGGCTGACGGCGCCCGGCACCGTGGAGGTGGAGCTCGCCGAGGGCGGACGGCAGACGCTCGAGGCCCGAGAGATCTTCCTCAACCCGGGAACCCGCGCCCGCCGGCCGCCGATCGACGGCCTCGACGACGTCCCCTGGCTGGACAACGCCTCGGCGATGGAGCTCGGCGAGACCCCCGAGCACCTCCTGGTGGTGGGCGGCGGCTACATCGGTCTCGAGTTCGGCCAGATGTTGCGCCGCTTCGGGAGCCGGGTCACGATCGTCCAGCTCCAGGACCGGCTCCTCCCCCGCGAGGACGAGGACGTGGCCGGGGCGGTCCTCGAGATCCTCCGGGAGGACGGCATCGAGGTCCTGCTCTCGACCGAGCCCAAGCGGGCCTCCGAGGGCGCCGGCGGCACGCTCCGCCTGGAGGTCGCCGGCCCGGAGGGCGCGCGGACGATCGAGGGCTCCCACCTCCTCGTCGCCGCCGGCCGCCGGCCGAACACCGACGAGCTGGGTCTCGAGGCCGCCGGGATCGCCACCGACGAGCGCGGCTTCATCCGGGTCAACGGCCGCCTGGAGACGAACGTCGACGGGATCTGGGCGCTGGGCGACGCCAAGGGCGGCCCCGCCTTCACCCATATCTCCTACGACGACTTCCGGGTGCTGCGCACGAACCTCCTCGAAGGGGGCGACGCGACCATCACCGCCCGCCTGGTGCCCTACACGGTGTTCATCGACCCCCAGCTCGGGCGCGTCGGCCTCACCGAGCGCGAGGCCCGGGAGCGGGGCCTCCGAGTGCGGGTGGCGAAGCTCTCCATGGACCACGTGGCCCGGGCGCTGGAGGTGGACGAAACCCGCGGCTTCATGAAGGCGCTGATCGACGGCGAGACCGGGCGGATCCTGGGCTGCGCCGTCCTCGGCATCGAAGGCGGCGAGGTGATGGCCGTGATCGAGACGGCGATGATGGGCGGCCTCCCCTACACCGCGCTGCGCGACGCAATCTACGCCCACCCGACCCTCGCCGAGTCGCTCAACAACCTCTTCGACGACCTGGAGGATTGATGGCCGCCGCCGACCGGCCCATCGAGGAGCTCCTCGGCGAGGTGCGCCGGATCGTCCAGGAGCGGCTCCTGCCCCTCGAGCCCCTCCTCCTCCAGGAGCGCTTCGACCGTCTCGAGCCGGCCCTCGAAGAGGTCCGCGGCGCGGTCCGAGCGGCCGGCCTCTGGGCCCCCTTCCTGCCGACCGGGCTGGGGGGCGGCGGCCTCTCGCTCTCCGCCTTCGCCCGGGTGAGCGAGGAGCTGGGCCGCTCGCCCCTGGGCCACTTCGCCTTCCACTGCCAGGCGCCCGACGTGGGCAACATGGAGCTGCTCGCCCGCCACGGGACCCCCGAGCAGCGGGAGCGCTTCCTGGCGCCCCTGGCCCGCGGCGAGGTCCGGAGCTGCTTCGCCATGACCGAGCCCGAGCACGCCGGCTCGAACCCGGTCCACCTCTCCACCACCGCTCGCCGCGACGGCGACGACTACGTGATCGACGGCCGCAAGTGGTTCGTGTCGGCGGCTGACGGGGCGGCCTTCGCCATCGTCATGACGGTGACCGACGCCCGGGCCGGCAACCTCTACCGGCGAGCGAGCCAGGTCCTGGTGCCCACCGACACCCCCGGCTTCCGGCTGGTGCGGAATCTCTCGGTCATGGGCGACCGCGGCCGCGGCTACTTCAGCCACGCGGAGGTCGCCTTCGAGGAATGCCGGGTGCCGCGCGCCAACCGGATCGGCCCGGAAGGGAGCGGCTTCGCCCTCGCCCAGGAGCGCCTCGGCCCCGGGCGCATCCACCACGCCATGCGCTGGATCGGCCTCGCCGAGCGCGCGCTCCACGAGATGTGCTCGCGCGCCGCCCGGCGCGAGCTCGCCCCCGGCAAGCCGCTGGGCTCGCGCCAGGCGGTCCAGCACTGGATCGCCGAGAGCCGGGCGGAGATCGACGCCGCCCGCCTCCTGGTGCTGCGCGCCGCCGAGATCATCGACCGGCAGGGCGCCGCGGCGGCTCGGGTGGAGGTCTCGCTGGTGAAGTTCTTCGTCGCCGGCGTGCTGCAGCGGGTGGTGGACCGGGCGATCCAGGTCCACGGCGGCCTCGGCGTGACCGACGACACGGTCCTCTCCTTCATCGCCCGGCACGAGCGCGCGGCCCGCATCTACGACGGTCCCGACGAGGTCCACAAGAGCGTCGTGGCCCGGCGGATCCTGAAGGACTACGGGGTCGAGGTGGAGATCTGACTCACAGCGGCCAGACGAACGGCAGCACCAGCATCACCACCGCGAACAGGATGAGCGCCAGCGGCCAGCCCAGCCTCCAGTAGTCCTTGAAGCGGTAGCCGCCCGAGCCCATCACCAGGAGGTTGACCGGGTGGCCGAGGGGGGTCAGGAACGCCATCGAGGTGGCGAGGGCCACCCCCATCACCAGGCTGCGCGGGTCGGCGCCGGTCTCCTCCGCGGCGGTGATGGCGATGGGCACCATCACCGCGGCCACCGCCGACGAGTTCATCGCCTGCACCAGGAGAGTGGTGACCACGAAGAACGCGGCCAGGAGCGCCAGGGCGCCGTAGCTGCCCGCCACCGCCACCAGCCCCTTGGCCATGAGCGCCGCGGCCCCGGACTTCGAGAGCGCGATGCCCAGCGGCAACATCCCGGCGACCAGGAAGACCGTCCGCCATTCGATCGCCTTGTAGGCGTCCTCCATGGTGAGCAGGCCCATCAGGACCATCGCCAGCGCCCCGCCGAGCATCACCTCGCCGATCGCGAGCGGCGTCGCCAGGGCGAGACCGAGGGTCACGGCGAGCACCGCCACCGCCTGCCAGTGCTTGCCCGGCTGGCGGGGCGCGAGGTCCTCCTCGCTCGGCAGGAGGATGAAGTCCTCCGCGTCGCGCAGCACCGCCAGGCGCTCCCGCGGCCCCTGGAGGAGCAGCGCGTCGCCGAAGAACAGGGGCTCGGCTCCCACGTCGGCGACGATCGGCTGGTCGCCGCGCCAGATGGCGAGCACCGTCATGCCGTAGCGCAGCCGGAAACGGGCCTCGCGGAGCGTCGTGCCCACCAGGCTCGAGCGCGGCGCGAGCACCGCCTCCACCACCACGGTCTCCCCCGATTCGAGGTCCGCCTCGCGCCAGGAGCGCTCGGGCAGGATCTCCAGGTAGGGCTCCACGTCGCGCTGCCGGAAGTCCTCGAGGTCGCCCTGGCAATGGAGCACGTCCCCCTCTTGGAGCGTCATCGTGGGGGGCGGCGACTGGACCACCCGCCCGTCGCGCTCGACGGCCACCACGTTCACCCGGTAGAGCTCGCGCAGGGTGCTCTCCGCGACCGGCCGGCCGATCAGGATGGAGCCCGGAGGCACCCGCGCCCGGAACAGCCGGCTGCCGAGCTGGTAGATCTCGATCAGGTCGCCGTCGGCGGAGACCCGGAGGCGCTCCTGGGGCGCCTGGGCGGGCAGGAAGCGGCGCCCCAGGAGGGTGACGTAGGCGATGCCGCAGACCACGAGCACGAGACCCACCGGGGCGAAGTCGAGGAGCTCGAAGCCCATCAGGCCGTGGTCCTGGAGCAGGCTCGACGAGACGATGTTCGTCGTGGTCAGGAGGGTCGACATGCCCCCCAGCAGGGTCGAGAAGGCGAGCGGCATGAGCAGCCGCGACGCGCTCACCCCGGCCCGCCGCCCGGCGGCGGAGACGGCGGGCAGCAGGACGGCGGCGGCGGCGATGTTGTTCATCACCAGGGAGAGCAGGCTCCCGGCGACCATCACCACCACGATCAGCCGGCGCTCGCTGCGCCCGGCGAGGCGGCTGATGAGCGCCCCGACCCGCTCCGTGACGCCCGCCCGGTTGAGGCCCTCGGCGAGGATGAAGATGGCGAGGATGGTGATGACCGCCGACCGGCTGAGCCCGGAGAAGGTCTCCTGGGGCGTCAGCACGCCGGTCACCCCCAGGATCACCACCACCAGGAGGGCCACCAGGTCGGCCGACAGGCGCTCCGTCAGAAGCCCCACCAAGGCGGCCCCGAGGACCGCCAGGGTGATGATCATGTCTCTGGGCATGGGCTCGCCTCGCCGGCGACCGGTCCCCGGGGGCCCTCCCGTGGCCCTCCGGCCGGCCGCACCGGCGATCGCTCATCCTACTCCGCGAAGGGGGGGCGAGGTCGAGCCCGAGACACCGCCCGGAGGGAGCGTCGTGAGGGGAAGGGACCACGGCGGGGGAGCGGTACCGGCCTCCCCCGCCGTGGCGTCTACCGGACGCCGCGAGCGACCAGGCCCGCGAGGTCGTGGGGCACCGTGACGCTGGCCGTGGCGCGCGCCCGGTTGCCGGCGGCGTCGGTGGCCTCGTAGACCACGGTGTAGGTCCGCGAATCGCCGTTGCCCCGGCGCTCGGCCCGGAGCTGGAACGAGCGGTCGTCGGCGCCGAGATCGGCCCCCTGCACGTCGTTCGCCGTATGGCCGTCGGCGGTCGCGTTGTCCGGCTCGTCGGCCGAGATCGCCACCAGGGCCACCCGGGGGCTCGGGTCGTGGTCGTCGCTCACCTGGACCGTGGCCGTCACGTCCACCAAGCGGTGGTTCGGCGGCCAGAGGACCGTGGGATCGAGACGCACGGAGATCTCCGGCGGCTGGGTGTCGGAGGAGAACCCCTCGAACTGGCTCGCCAGGAACGCCGGGGTCTCGAACGCCCGCCCGGCGGTCAGGTTGGCGCCGGCGCCGAAGAGCAGGAGGTCCGTGACCTCGTACGGGCCGTCGACTCCGTTCTCGCCGATGGCGGAGCCGCTGAACCGGAGGGTCACCCCGTTCGGGCCGGCCGAGAAGAACCCGGCGCCCGCGTCGAAGTCGAGCTCGGTGCCGTCGCGGTCCTGGAGCTGCGCCGACCACTGGTAGAAGCCGGCGCGATCGATCTCCGTCTCGACGGTGACGTCCAGTCGGTCGAAGAGGCCGTTGCCGTCGAGGTCGACTCCCTGGGCGGTCCCGGCGCCGGTCAGGCGGATCAGGGCGTGCTGGAAGTCGGTGTAGGCGTACGCCGCGGTCTGGTGGGCGTCGGTCGCCTCGGCCACCGGCAGGAGCTCCAGGCTCCCCTCCTCCGCCAGCCGGACCTCCGCCAGGGTGTACGGTCCGTCGACCCGGTTCTGGAACAGCGACTCGCCGTCGAAGGCGAGGGAGACGGTCCCGGGGCCGGCATCGAGGTGGGCGGTGGCGAAGGCTTGGTGCCGGTTGCCCGCGCTGTCCTCGAGCACGCCGAAGACCCGGTAGTCCGCGGCGTCGGTCACGTCCAGGTCGACGTCCACCACGAGCTGGTTGAAGAAGCCGTCACCGTCGGTGTCGACCCCCCGGTCGGCGAACCCGGCAAAGCTCGAGTGACTGGCGCTCACCGTCGCGAGGGTGAAGTCCTCCCGGCTGAAGGCGGCGCCCGTCGAGCGAGTGCCCGAGGCGCTCACCACGACCGGGTAGTCGCCGGCGGCGAGGGTGTCGCCCGTCCGACCCGAGTAGACGCCGTCCGAGGCCGTCGTGTCGCCGTCGAGGCCGTCGTCGTGGAGCGGGAGGTCGACGAAGCTCCCGCCCGGGGCGACGACCCGGGCGACGAGCGACGCGCCCAGGAGCGGTGCGCCCGACTCGCGGAGCGTCCCCAGCACCGTGAGCGCGTCGCCGGAATGCAGGTGGGCGGCGGCGAGATCCGCGGCGAGGGTCACCGCGGGCGCCTCGATCCAGGCGTGGACCGCATACCCCTGCGCCTGGGCCGGGTCGGCCACGGAGACAGCCGTCACCTCGGCCGTCCAGAGCCCCACCTCCGGCGCGCCCAGCGAGTAGGCCGCCATCCGGCCTCCCAGCACGTCGCCCGCGTCGTACTCGACGTTCGGATCGCTGGCCGCCGCCGCCGGATCGATGCGCTGGCCGGAGGGCGAGGTGAGGACGAGCTGGAGATCGCCCGCCCCGTACATCAGGGAGACGATCACCGGCGTCGCCTGGTCGATGGGCACCGTGTGGACGCCGACCTCGCCCGCCTGGAGGGCGCCCACCGCCGAGGCTGTGCGCGCCAGGTCGCCGGCCGGCGCGGCCAGGGTCGCCGTCTTGCCGAAGGTCCGCACCGGCGGGCTCGCGAGCTGGTAGACGGGCAGCGAGCTGTGGAGGCCCGTATGGGTGGCGTCCCGGTCGGCGCCGGCGCTCGCGAAGGAGAGGTTGTGGGTATAGGAGAGGGCATGGACCGAGGAGAGCGGCACGATGGTGTCCCCGGGTCCCACGATCAAGGTCTGCAACCGATCGAGACAGAAGATGCAATCGGGAGAGTAGAGGCCGCCCAGGGCGGTGTACTCCACCTTCGGGTTGGAGCCGTGGAACAGGTTGTAGGCCGCCATGTAGGAGGTGGTGAGCTGGATCCCCGCCGGGCCGGCGAGGAGGTTGACGATCGCCGCTCCGCCGATCCCGACGAGGTCGACGGCGAGGCCCTGGGCCACGTCGGCCAGCGGGCTGCCGGCGTTCGGCGTGCCGAGCTGGACCAGCTTCTCCACCGTCTCCTGGCCCTCGACGTAGTCACGCGAGTCGAGACCGCCCTTGCTGTGGGTGACCAGGTCGACCTTGTCGACACCGAAGCGCTGCTTGGCCTGCTCCACCTCGCCGGCGATCTTCGCGGCGTTGCTCCCGATGCTGTCGAGGGCGCCCATGTTGAGGTCGTTGTCGGTGTAGATGCCGAGCTGCTGGAGCTGGGGCACCCACAGGTTCCCCCAGATGCCGCCGTTGGAGAAGATGCCGTGGACCATCACCACCGGCCGCGCCATCTGGAGGGTCAGCGAGGCCCAGTCGATCGCCGTGCACCAGAGCTCTTCGGAGTTGGCCGTGTCGATGTCGATGTGGATCTCGTTCTGGGCCGCCGTGCCCGAGCCCTCGTCGGCGAACTCGACCCAGTCGATGGGCACCTCGAAGGAGTTGAGCTTCCAGACGTTGTTGGAACCGGTCAGGAACTCCCCGGGAACCACGTGACCGTTGAACGAGATCCGGTCGCGCTCCGGGTTGAAGGGCGGCACGACGGCGTCGAAGTCCACGTCGAACGCGGGCATCCGAAGGACCGCCGTCTTGGAGAGCAGGCCGTTCGCGAGAAGGCGGTCCCGGTGCTCCGCGTCGAGGACCCGCTTGACCGGAATCTGGAAGACCAGCGGGCCGCCGCTGCGGAAGGTGCAGCCGCTGTCGAGACCGCCGCCCTGGTCGACGACGAAGCTCGAGTCGTCGGCCTTGGGCGGGTCGAAGGGCGAGCTGCCGAAGTGGGCCTTGCTCTGGAGGCGGGGGCCGGGTTGGGCCTGTGGGATGTCCTGGGCGCTCAAGGCGGACGCCGCCAAGAGGACGACCAGACCGACGGACACGGTCGAGACTCGTTGCATCTCCGTTCTCCCTGAAGATCGTTTCAATGTACACGCTATGAGGCGGAATTCTATACACAGCTGTCCCGCCGGACGCCCCACCCCGAGGGGTGGCGCCGGGGGCGGCGCGGGCTCGTCCCTCAGGGAGTCGGCCGGAGCTGCCGGAGGAAGATCTCGGGAGAGGCGCCCAAGCCCCCCCGGGTCTTGCCCACCCGGCGGCGGCCCGTCCAGACGAGGTCGAGGTCGCGGCCGGCCGCGGCCAGGCAAGCGTCGGCGGCGTACGAGCCGGCGGCCGTCTGCCGGGCCGGCCGAAGGCCGGCGACGGACGCCGGCGCGCCCTCGAGCTCGGCGAGGGACAGGGAGAAGACGTCGTTGTTGATCCAGTCGGGAGAGTCGGACCACGGCCAGCCGCCGAGGGGGTTCCACCAGCGGCGGTCGCTCTTGCGGAAGCGCTCGTCGATCCAGGCCAGGGCGCCGGCCCCGGCGCCGGTCCGGGCCGCCGTCACCGAGCGGGCGCCGGTGCCGCCATGGAGCGCCGAGCGTTCGGGCACGGCGATCTGCACCGGGAGGCCGGGCTCGGCCGCGAGCCGCTCGGCCCAGACGCCGTGCGCGGCGTAGAAGGCCAGCAGCCCCTCCGGGCTCGCCACCAGATCGACGTCCCGGACCGTGGAGGGAGGTCCTTCACGAGGCGGGGGCAGCTCTCTCGGAGCCGTCCAGCTCCGGCCGCCATCGCGGCTCGCGAGCCAGACGAGCCGGGCCCGGGGCGAGACGACCTCCGCCGAGCGGCCGTTCTCCTGGACCGTTCGGCGCACCTGGCCGTTGACCGCGGCCACCAGGGAGGTCACGCCTCCCGAGGTCGCCAGGGCGGGGGCGGGGGGATCGAAGGGGCTCGGGGGAAACTCCGCCAGGCGGCGGGTCGTGACGGCGCCGTCCGCCGGGTCCCAGAGGGTCGCGTCGAGGACCAGCTCGCCCCGTCCCTCGCGGGCGAAGGAGACGGCGAGCAGCCGGCCGTCCACCGCCGCGGCGGCGTAGGAGAGCGTCGGCGGGCCGCCGGCCTCCAGGAGCTCGCCGGCCGCTCGCCAGCCGCTTCCCGCGCCCGTCGCCACGACGTGGCGCAGGCCGGGGCCGGCCAGCGCGTGGACGCTCCCGCCGAGCAGGACGAGCCGCGGCGGCGGATCGGCGGCCTCCACGACGGTCTCGGGACCGGACCACGTCGCGCCTCCCGCCTCGCGCCGGGCGTAGCGCACCCGGTAGCGCGGTCCGCCCGGACGCTCGGCCAGGACCTCCCGCCATACCAGGTGGAGCGCCCCGCGCCGGTCGGAGGCGCAGTCGAGCGCGTCGACGTCGTCCTCGGGTCGCAGGTCGACGCCGGGGACCACCGCGGGGGCCGGAGGGCGCGCCGCCGGAGCGGCTTGTGTGTCCCCGCCGCAGGCCGCGGTCGCGACGCCGAGCGCCAGGATCAGGACGGCGAGGCCCGGCGCGCCCGGACCGCGCCGCGGCGGGATCTTCCAGGGTCGAGCGCGAGCCATGGGTGGGCCTCAGGCGCGGTGGCGCGCCGGCTCCGCTTCCCGAGGCCCCCTGTCCGGCCGTGCGTGTGGAGTTCCCCAGCCGGCCTGAAGCAGTTTGGCAAGACACATCATCGGCCCGATTCTAAACGGTTCCCGCGACTCCGGAGGCGAAGAGCCTCGCCGCGGGGTTCCGGGATACCCTGACGCGCATGGCCGAAGCTTCCCGCCCCGTCGACCGAAGCGACCAGCCAGGGCCCGTCCGCTCCGGCGAGGAGCTCGACACGGCGGCGCTCTCGAGCTACCTCGCCGCTCACCTGCCGGGGTTCGCGGGCGGCCTCGAGGTGCGCCAGTTCCCCGCCGGCTACTCGAACCTGACCTACCTGGTGCGGGCCGATCTCGACGACGGCCGGCGCGACCTGGTGCTGCGCCGGCCACCGGTCGGGTCCGAGGTCGCCACCGCCCACGACATGCGCCGCGAGCACCGGGTGCTCGCCGGTCTCTCGCGGGTCTGGGACAAGGTGCCCGAGCCGCTCCTCTTCTGTGCGGACCGCGAGGTCCTCGGCGCCCCCTTCTACCTCATGGAGCGGCTCGAGGGCGTGATCCTCCGGGGCCGTCCTCCGGCCGGGCTCGCGCTCGATCCGCCGCTCCTCGCCGGTCTCTCGAGGGCCTTCGTCGACACCCTGGTCGAGCTCCACGGCCTCGACCCGGCCGCCGCCGGCCTCGCCGACCTGGGCCGGCCGGAGGGCTACGTCGAGCGCCAGGTCCGGGGCTGGTCGGAGCGCTACCTGGCGGCCCGGACCGACGAGGTGCCCGAGGTCGAGCGCGCCGCCGCCTGGCTCGCCAGCCACCTGCCCCGGCACACCGGCGCGGGGCCCGCCGCCCTGATCCACAACGACTTCAAGTACGACAACCTGGTGCTCGACCCCGGCGACCTCACCCGGGTGGTGGCGGTCCTCGACTGGGAGATGGCGACGGTGGGCGATCCGCTCATGGACCTGGGCTCGTCGCTCGCCTACTGGATCGACCCGGACGATCCGGAGGAGCTTCTGAGCCCGGCGGTCCCCCACCTGACGGCCCTGCCCGGAAACCTGCGCCGCAGCGAGCTCGTCGAGCGCTACCTCGAGGCGAGCGGCCGCGACCTGCCGGCGGGCACCAGCCCGGTCTTCTACTACGTCTACGGCCAGCTCAAGCTCGCCGGCATCGTGCAGCAGATCTTCCGGCGGTACCGCCGCGGCCTCACCCGCGACCCCCGCTTCGCGGCGCTCGGAGCGCTGGTCCGGGCCTGCGGCCGGGCCGCCGAGGCGGCCATCGAGACGGGTCGCATCGACGGCCTGGCGCTCCGGCCGTAGGTGCGCCCCGGGCGGCCCCGGCGCCCCGGTCGGCCCGCCGAGCCGCACTCAGAGAGCGAGCCGGCCCGAAGTGGCCGACCGGGGAGAAGCTCTGGGAGAATGGGCGTCGAGCCGGAGTATCCCGAGAGGAAAGCGCGAATGAGCGAGAGCCAGTTCGAGGTCACGGAACGCACGAAGGTCGATCGGGTCGCCAAGCGCGCGACCTACGACCGCGAGACCGTCCACCGCATTCTCGACGACGGCCTGATCTGCCACGTGGGCTTCGCGCTCGACGGCCAGCCCTACGTCCTGCCCATGGCCTACGGCCGCGACGGCGACCGGCTCTACCTCCACGGCTCGGTGGCGGGCCGTCTCGCCGGCTACCTGGCGGGCGGAGCGCGAGTGTGCGTGACGGTGACCCAGGTCGACGGGCTGGTCCTCGCCCGGAGCGGCTTCTCCTCGTCGATGAACTACCGCTCCGTCGTGGTGCTGGGCACCCCGCGGCCGGTCACCGGCCGGGACGCGAAGGCGCGGGCGCTCGACGTGATCGCCGACCACCTGGCGCCCGGCCGCTCCCGCGAGCAGCGCCCGGCCCGGCCCAAGGAGCTTGCCGCCACCGAGGTGCTCGAGCTCCTCCTCTCCGAGGTCTCGGCCAAGGTCCGGAGCGGCCCGCCGGAGGACCCGGCGCAGGACGTGGCGCTGCCGATCTGGGCCGGAGTGCTCCCGCTGCGCCTGATGCCGGGCGATCCCGAGCCCGCCCCGGACCTCCCCGCCGGCATCGAGCCGCCCCCCTCGGTGCGCGGCTGGCGCCGCTCCGGGGGCTGACGAGCTCAGGGCTCGTCCAGAAATCACTGCGTGAACCGAGTGACCCGTCAACCGTCAAGTGACAGGGTATCTGGCGAGAATTTCTCGTCGCTGGCCAGGCGCTCCGACGCAGGCGTAGCGGGGCCTACGTCGAGGAGGAGCAACGCACCGCCGCGAGGAGGGATGCAGGGGCGCCCGAATGCCGCAGCTCGTTCTGGACGCGCCCTCAGCGCCGCTCCAGGCGCCGCTGCACCCGGATCACCAACCAGACGAGCACGGCGGTCAAGGGCGCCGCGAGGAGCAGCCGGAGGCCGCCTTGCTCGACCCAGCGCAAGAGCGGCCAGCCCACCAGGTAGCCCACCACCACCAGCACCGCGACCCAGGAGCCGGCCCCCAGGAGGTCGGCGGCCATGAACCGGCGCCAGCGCATGCGCAGCGCTCCGGCGAAGAAGTAGCCCACGGTGCGCAGACCGAAGGCGTAGCGCAGGAAGAAGACGGCCTTCGAGCCGTGCGCATCGAAGAAGCGCTCGATCTCGCGCCGGCGCTCCGGCGAGAGCACGGGCCGGCGACGAAAGCGAAAGGTGGTCGGATCCTTGGTCAGCCGGCCGATCCAGTAGACCGTCTCGTCGCCGGTCAGGGTGCCGGCGAGACCGACCAGAGCCACGACCAGGGGAGAGAGGGGGAAACTCGGCGCCGAGGCGAGCACCGCGAAGCCCAGGATCGCCACTTCGCCCTCGAGCAGCGAGGCGGCGAAGAGGACGACGAGCAGGACCGCCTGGCCATGAGACATCGGGCGGGAGTCTAGCAGCCCGCAACGAGCGCGGGCCCCGGCTCGACCCCGTTCCGGCCCGCCCGCCCGCCCCGCCAGGCGCTCGTGACGCTCCGCCTCAAACCGACGAGGCGCCTGAAGCGTCTCCGGCGCCAAGGGCCGCTGGTCCCCCACCCACGCCGGTCGATCGAGCCTACGCTCACCGCAACGGCTTCTCCAGACCGGTCGATTCATCGGATCTCCCCCCTCACCCTCGATCCCTCTCCCACCCTCGCGGGGGGAGAGGGACGCCCCCTCCCGCTCGCGTACTTCAAACTCGACTCATCTGTCCAGATCTCGGTGGGCCTAGTGGAGTCGCAGGGGCGGCTGGGCCCGGAGCGCCATCTCCTCATGGAAGCCTCTGTTCGATCAGCTCGTGCGGATCGTAGACCTCCAGGAAGCTCGCTTTCCCTGGCGCCAGGCGGTCGGCGAAGATCGCGAGCCCGAGGCCCGCGCCCGCGTTCTTCGCCGAGTGGTAGCGGATCCCGTTGACGTCGCCGTTCTCCCACGCGATCTTGCCGAGGAGGTGGGTCGGAGGCAGCGGACTCCGTCCCACGAGGTGCAGCTCTTGTGAGAGGCGCCAGCTTCCCGTGAGCTCGTCGACCGTGGTCCCGAGAGCGGAGACGATGTCCGGCTCCGTCAGGTCGAGGACGCCCTCGATCACGCCGTCGACGGCGAAGACCGTCCAGGGCGGGGTCCGGACGGTGGCCAGGGGTGCATGGGGATTGGCGAAGACGCCGGCGACCTCGATCAGGGCCGTGACCGGGTCCGTCGCCAGGTAGATCGTCCCGAAGGAACCCTTGGGCGTGAACCGAGCACCGGTGAGCGGTGCTCCTTTGGGCCAGAGCGGCTGCGGCGGGGAGTCCGGCGGGGAGCCCGGGGATGGGCCCTGGAGGAGGTGATAGCCCACGGCCCGCGTCCACGGGCCTCCCGTCGTGATGAGCGGTAGGGTCGCGATCGTCTTCGCGAGCTCTGGCTCGGGGAGCATCCTTTCGGTGGGCGGTATCAGGAGGGAGTGCCGGTGAGGGCCGCCTCGAGCATGTCCGCGATGGCTCCCGCGTGGCCTTCGAGAAGGAGGTCCAGGGGCGTTCTATCCCCCAGATCGGGATGGCGGCTGTGCCACCATGCCAGGACCGAGCCGCGGTCCCCGAGCACGTCTTCGAGGATCTCGAGGATCCGCTTGATGCGTTGGAGACCGGGCTGGAGGGAGGGCGCCGCCGGCGTCTTGTGGACGGACGTGTACTTCTTGTCCAGCGCCTCGGCGAGCTTCTTCAGAGGGATGTCGAGGTAGGCCGCGATCCGTCCGGCATCGAGTCGGCCGGTCCGGGGGTCGTGAAGGTCCTTCAGGTGAACCGTCGTGAGCGGAGATCGGTCCTCCGGGTCGTCCGAGACGAGAGAGATCTTCAGGGGAGGGGAGGCGGGGTGGCTCTTGGGCAGCTCGACGCGCAGGATTCCGTACGCGAGGCTGGCCTCGACCTTCGCCGGGTCGACGGGCCCCGGGAAGGTCAGGGCACGCCGAAAGGTCTCCGGCGCGGTGGCTCCGGAACCGGTGCCTGCGACCTTTCGGCCGGGCCGGGCTCCCTGGACCTGGAGGGTGTTGTCCTGGAGCGTGATCTCAAGATCGCGCCGGGAGAATCCGGGGACGTCGAGCGTGAGCTCGTAAGCCTCCCGAGTCTCCCGGCATGCGACCGCGGGGGACCAGCGCTTGGAACCGGCGAGCCCTCCTGCCGGGCCGACGCCGTACGGAGAAAGGGCCGCCTCCCGGACCTCGCCGGCGGAGTCGGCTCGGACCATCGGAGCCCATCGGGTCGTCGAGGATTCTGATGTCATGAGTTGACCTCTCGAAAGAAGCCTAGCATGGAGTCCACCGAAAATCCACCGCCGGCGCCCCGAGGTCGTCCAGGGCCGCCTCCGCTGGGTGGCGGCGCGCCCCGGGCCGGCGCCCCGTCGTCCCGTCCGGGTCTGGTGCCGCCGCCTGTAGGAGCGAAGGCGACAGGCCGGAGGTCGAAGCGCGACATCACTTACGACGAACCGCCGATACCGCCCCCCCGCCCCCCTCCCTAAGCTGGACTCATCGCACGGAGAACGCCATGAGCCACTCGATCCTGACCGCGCAACCGACCGACCTTGGGGGAAGCTCCATGAAACAGATCGCCTTCGCCGCCATCCTGTTCCTCGCCGCCGCAACGCTCCAGGCGGCTGGCCCTCACCGCCCGGGAGAGACCATCCCGGGACGCTACCTCGTCCTCCTCGCCGATGGCGTCGCCCGGCCCACCGGCACCTCCGTCGCCGAGGGGCCGACGGTCGCCGACGTCGCCCGGACCCTGGGCTTGCGCCACGGCGCCGCGGTCGGCCGGACCTTCGAGCACGCCGTCGACGGTTTCCTGGTGGAGACCGACGCGGCCGGCGCCGCGGCTCTCGCCCGCGATCCGGAGGTCGCTCACGTCGAGCCCGACGTCTGGGTGTCGGCGGCCGCGGTCCAGGCCAGCCCGCCCTCCTGGGGCCTCGACCGGATCGACCAGCGCGGCTCGCAGCTGGATCAGGCGTTTCGCTACGGTACCGCCGCCGCCGGTATCCAGGTGTTCGTCGTCGACACGGGCATCCGCAGTAGCCACGCCGACTTCGGCGGCCGGGTGGACACGGCCGACGGCTTCACCACGATCGCCGACGGCCGGGGCACCGAGGACTGCAACGGCCACGGCACCCACGTCGCCGGGATCATCGGCGGCGCCACGTACGGCGCGGCGAAGGCGGTCACCCTGCACCCGGTCCGGGTGCTCGATTGCAACGGTCAGGGGACCCTGTCCGACGCCGTGGCCGGCCTCGACTGGGTGATCACGGCGGTCCAGGCCCACCAGCAGGGCAATCCCTCGAGCCACTGGCGCGGGGTCGTCAACATGAGCCTCGAGGCCCCCGCCTCACTGGTCCTCGACCGGGCCGTGGTCCAGGCGACCCTGGCGGGCATCCCGGTGGTGGTCGCGGCCGGCAACGAGGGCTCCGACGCCTGCGCCGGCTCGCCGGCCCGGGTCCCGGAGGCGATCACCGTCGGCGCCAGCGACAGCAGCGACCAGATCGCCTCCTTCTCGAACACCGGCGGGTGCGTGGACGTCTACGCCCCCGGCGTGGGGATCGTGTCGAGCTGGATCCGCAGCGACACCGACTCCGTGACCCTCTCGGGGACCTCGATGGCCGCCCCCCACGTCACCGCGGTCGTCGCCATGATCCTCGCCCAGCTCGACTGGGCCGGCCCCGAGGACGTCCAGCGCCTGATCGTCGAGGACTCGACGTCCATGGCCGGCGCCCCGCTCCTCTACTCCTCCTTCATGAGCGACGGCGTGGACAATCCGCCCTACGCGACCTTCACCGCGTCGTGCCGCAACCGGCAGCGCGACTGCGCCTTCGACGCGACGGGCTCGTACGACGACCAGGGCATCGCCTCCTACTCCTGGGACTTCGGCGACGGCACCCTCGGCGACCGCGCCCGCGAGCGCCACGGCTACCCCAAGGGGACGCCCGGCCCGTACACCGTGACCCTCACGGTCACCGACACGGCGGGACAGAGCAGTACCTATACCCGCCAGGTCGGCGTGTACTGGTACTGAGTGCAACGGCTCTCCCCCTCTCTTCCCGGAAAGGTTCCCGGCCGGCCGCGCGAGCGGCCGGTCCTTTTTTTATGGGGGCTTCGTCAGGACCCCGAGTGGATCAGACCGGAATCGACTTCGGCACCTGCGCCGCCATCACCCACGGGTCACTAGCGTTCCGTGGCCGCCAGGTCCGCTTGCCGGTGGACGACGCCGGCGCGGACGACCAGCTCGAGGCTCCGGAAGGCCCGGGCCGACTTCGTCGGGTCGGCGGCCAGGACCAGGAGGTCCGCGGCCTTGCCCGCCTCGACCGTGCCCAGCTCGTCGCTTCGTCCCAGGGCCCGGGCGCCGCCCCGGGTGGCCGTCACCAGCACCTCCATGGGCGTGAGGCCCGCCGCCTCCATGGCCTCGAGCTCGGCGTGGACCGCGGGACCGTGGAGGGTCAGGGGGTTGCCGGCGTCGGTGCCCATGGCGATGGGGATCCCGGCGCGGTGGACGGCCACGAGGTTCTCGGCCATCTGGCGCTCGCGGCGCTCGATCGCGGCCTCGTAGGCGGCGATCCGGGCCGCGTCGAGCCCCTTGGCCCGCGCCAGATCGCCCAGCCCCGCGGTCTCGGCGACCTTCGCCCGGGTCTCGGCATCCACGCAGTGGTTCGGGTCGTCGATCTCCGGCGGCCGCCCCGAGACCGCGCTCCGGTAGAGCCGCAGATAGCCCCGGCCGACGGTCAGGGTCGGGCAGTAGATCGTGCCGTTCGCCCGCGCGCGATCGAGGAGCTCCTGGTCCACCGGCGCGTCGTCGACGCTGTGGACGAGCATCGAGGCCCCCGCCTCGAGGGCCACCTTCGCCTCGCGCAGGCCGGTGGCGTGGACGATCAGCGGCAGGCCGGCGGCCCGCGCGGCCTCGCCCGCGGCCCTGACCACCCGCGCCATCTCGTCGAACGGGCGATCTTCGGTGGGGATGAACCAGATCTTGACCGCGTGGGCACCGCGCGCCGCGAGGTAGGCCACGCCGTCGCGCGCCGCCGTCGCGTCGGCGAGGTAGACGAACTGGCGTTCCGCCGGCAGATTGAGCCAGAAGTCCCAGGTCGAGAGGAGCGGCCCCGCGGCGCTCACCCGCGGGGCGTCGGGGTCGGTCTCGGTCCGGCCCGGCAGGTCGAGGGTCCAGGGGTAGCCCCCGACGTCGAAGACCGAGGTCACCCCGGAGCAGAGGTCGGCGCGGAAGAAGCGCTCCGGGTGTCGGGCCAGACCGTCGACCACCCGCGCGTAAGGGTAGCGCTCGCGCACGTCGAGGGAATCGGGGCGGCCGTCGGCCCAGCCGGTCTGGGAGAAATGGACGTGGGCGTCGACCAGCCCCGGCGTGATCCACTTCCCCGAGACGCCGACGATCCGCGAGCCGGAGGGCACCGGACAGGCCGTCTTCGCCCCGGCGCAGGTGATCCGGCCGCCGGCGGCGACGACCACCGAGTCGGGCACCGGCGCCCGCCCCGTGCCGTCGACCAGGGTTGCCCCCACCAGGGCCAGAGTCCCCGGGGCGGCGGCCGCCGCCGGCGGTCCGGCGACGGCCCCGGCGAGGAGGCCGGCCAGGAGGACGAGAGGAGGCCGCCGGAGCCGGCGGGCCCGGTGGCGGCCGCTGGCCGGGCGGAGGCCTTCGAGATCGTGGGTCGGGAAGCTCTCGCGCATCGGGGTCGCCCCTTTCTCGGGAGTGGCGCCCTCTCCCCGGGCGATGCCCTCGAGGGCGGTCCGGCGAGCCTACCGCAGCCCGGCGTCGACGGCGGTTGGCGCGTCGGTTGCATACGCGCTTCGGTGGAGAGACGTCATGGCCCGCCGCACCATCACCCACGACTCCCGAGACTCCGCCTCGAACCTCGCCCGCGTTCTGCTCGTCGAGGACCACGCGGCGTTGCGCGACGCGGTGGCGGAGCTGATCTCGGCCGACGCGGATCTCTACGTGCCGGTGGCGGTCCAGAGCGCGGAGGAGGCGCTGGCGCGCTTCCGGGAGGCCGACCCCGACCTGGCGGTGGTGGACATCTCGTTGCCCGGGATGGACGGCATCGAGCTGATCCGGCGCCTGCGCCGGCTCGAGCCCGACCTGCCGATCGTGGTGCTCTCGAGCCACTCGGTCGAGCGCTGGGAGGGCCGCGCCCTGGAGGCCGGAGCGCGCGCCTACCTGATCAAGAGCCGGGCGCCCCGCGACCTGGTCGCCGTGATCCGGGAGACCCTCTCGAACGACGGTCACGGGCCCCATCTCCACCACCACCGAGCGCCCGCTCACGTCGGGTGAGCGACCCCCCATGCTACATTTCCGGCCATGATCGGCCGGGTCCTCTCCGCGCGCGAGCGGGATCTCGTGGCGCGCGAACGGCGCGCGCTCGCCGCACTGCGCGACACCCTCTCCGGCGTCGAGACGGCGGGGCAGGACCTGGCGGCCCTCGACCGCTCCATCGAGCAGCTCGACGAGCTCTTCCTGCTCGTCGTGGTCGGCGAGTTCAACGCCGGCAAGAGCGCGTTCATCAACGCCCTGCTCGGCCGCCGGGTGCTCGAGGAGGGGGTGACCCCCACGACCGCGGGGATCCACCTCCTGCGCCACGGCGCCCCCGGCGCGCCGCCGGAGGAGCGCGGCGGCCTGCAGGTGATCCACGCCCCGGTCGAGCTGCTGAGCGACGTCGAGATCGTCGACACGCCGGGCACCAACGCCATCCAGCGCGAGCACGAGGCCCTGACCCGGGAGTTCATCCCGCGCTCCGACCTGGTGCTGTTCGTCACCTCCGCCGACCGGCCCTTCACCGAGAGCGAGCGCTCGTTCCTCGAGGCGATCCGGCGCTGGGGCAAGAAGGTCGTGGTGGTGGTCAACAAGATCGACATCTTGGAGCACGGCGAGGAGGTCGACCGGGTGGTCGCCTTCGTCGAGCGCGGCGCCCGCGACCTGCTGGGCGAGACCCCCGCGGTCTTCCCCCTGTCGGCGCGCCAGGCGCTGCGCGCCAAGCTCGACGGCGGCGAGGACGCCGAGCGCATCCGCGAGCGCCTCGCCACGAGCCGCTTCGAGGCGCTCGAGCGCTTCATCGCCGAAAGCCTCGACGAGCGCGCCCGGGTGCGCCTCAAGCTCCTCAACCCGCTGGGTGTCGGGCTGCGGCTCGAGGAGGCGAGCCGCGCCGTCCTCGAGGCCCGCCTCGGCCTGCTCGCCGACGACGTCGCGGCGATCGCGGACATCGACCGCCAGCTCGGCGCCTACCGCGAGGACATGGAGCGCGAGTTCCGCTTCCGCCTGGCGGACGTCGACAACCTGCTCCACGAGTTCGAGGCCCGGGGCATCACCTACTTCGAGGAGACCCTGCGCATCGGACGGGTCTTCGACCTGATCAACAAGTCGAGGGTCAAGGCCGAGTTCGAGAGCCGGGTCGTGGGCGACACGCCGCGGGCGATCGAGGCGCGGGTCGGCGAGCTCATCGACTGGCTGGTGGCGGCGGAGCTGCGCCAGTGGCAGGCCGTCACGCGCCACGTGGAGCGCCGCCGCGAGCACCACGCGGACCGGATCGTGGGCGAGGTCGGCGGCGGCTTCGAGTACGATCGGGATCGGCTGCTGGCCACCGTCGGGCGGAGCTCGCAGCGCGCCCTCGAGACCTACGACCGCTCGGGCGAGGCCGAGCGCATGGCGAGCTCGGTCCAGCTCGCGGTCGCCGAGGCGGCCCTGGTCGGCGTCGGGGCCGTGGGCCTGGGGGCGACGGTCACCCTGATCGCCACCAGCGCGGCGATCGACCTGACCGGCATCTTGGCGGCGAGCGCCGTCGCCGTCCTGGGCCTGTTCATCATTCCCAACCGGCGGCGCACGGCCAAGCGCGAGCTCGCCGGCCGGATCGCCGAGATGCGGAAAGGGTTGATGGAGGGCCTGAGCGGTCAGTTCGAGCGCGAGATGGAGCGCAGCCTCGCCCGCCTGCGCGAGGCGATCGCGCCCTACACCCGGTTCGTGCGCACCGAGACCGAGCGCCTCGAGAGGTCGCGCGGCCGGCTCGCCGCCGCGCGCGAGGCCCTGGGGGCCCTCCAGGCCGAGATCGAGGCGCTGTGACGCCCCGGCGGCCGGCGGCCCGCACCCGAGGTCGGCCTGAATCCCCCGGTATCACTCTTGCGTAGTGCCATTCCATGGCCCACCTGCACCGCTCCAACCGACACAAGATGATCGCCGGCGTCTGCGGCGGGATCGCCGAATGGCTCGGCTGGGACCCCACGGCCGTCCGGGTGCTCTTCGTGATCCTCTCGATCTTCCCCGGCGGCGGCATCCCCGGCATCCTGGTGTACATCGTGCTCTGGTTCGTGATGCCCAAGGCGCCGGACTGAGGCGCTCCTAGTGAAGCTCCGCCTCAAACCGACGAGGCGCCTGAAGCGTCTCCGGCGCCACGGGCCGCTGGTCCCCCGCCCACGCCGAGCGATCACGGCTGCGCTCCTCGGAACGGCGACTCCAGACCGCCAGATTCATCGGATGCCCCCCGCATCCCCTCGATCCCCTTCCCACCCCACGGGGGGGGGGAAGGGGACGGTTGACCGGATGCCCCCCGCAACCCCTCGATCCCCTTCCCACCCCACGGGGGGGGGAAGGGGACGGTTGACCGGATGCCCCCCGCATCCCCTCGATCCCCTTCCCACCCCACGGGGGGGAAGGGGACGGTTGACCGGATGCCCCCCGCATCCCCTCGATCCCCTTCCCACCCCACGGGGGGGAAGGGGACGGTTGACCGGATGCCCCCCGCATCCCCTCGATCCCCTTCCCACCCCACGGGGGGGAAGGGGACGGTTGACCGGATGCCCCCCGCAACCCCTCGATCCCCTTCCCACCCCACGGGGGGGAAGGGGACGGTTGACCGGATGCCCCCCGCATCCCCTCGATCCCCTTCCCACCCCACGGGGGGGAAGGGGACGGTTGACCGGATGCCCCCCGCATCCCCTCGATCCCCTTCCCACCCCACGGGGGGGAAGGGGACGGTTGACCGGATGCCCCCCGCATCCCCTCGATCCCCTTCCCACCCCACGGGGGGGAAGGGGACGGTTGACCGGATGCCCCCCGCATCCCCTCGATCCCCTTCCCACCCCACGGGGGGGAAGGGGACGGTTGACCGGATGCCCCCCGCATCCCCTCGATCCCCTTCCCACCCCACGGGGGGGAAGGGGACGGTTGACCGGATGCCCCCCGCATCCCCTCGATCCCCTTCCCACCCCACGGGGGGGAAGGGGACGGTTGACCGGATGCCCCCCGCATCCCCTCGATCCCCTTCCCACCCCACGGGGGGGAAGGGGACGGTTGACCGGATGCCCCCCGCATCCCCTCGATCCCCTTCCCACCCCACGGGGGGGAAGGGGACGGTTGACCGGATGCCCCCCGCATCCCCTCGATCCCCTTCCCACCCCACGGGGGGGAAGGGGACGGTTGACCGGATGCCCCCCGCATCCCCTCGATCCCCTTCCCACCCCACGGGGGGGAAGGGGACGCCCCCACCCTCTCGGTCTGTTCCTCGAGGAACTCGGCTCGTTCGTCACGATTCTGGGCTGATCAGACATCTAGACCAGGAGCCCGAGGGCCAGGAACCAGCCGTACCCAGGACCTGAGCTGGACAGGTCTCGCGCGGAGGCGCAGAGGCGCAGAGACGCGGCCCTGGAGTCGACCCGATTTCGGCGACACCTCGGAGGGGCCCCGAGTCGTAGACGCGCCACCGAATGCCACAGGCCCAGCCGTCCTCCTCTGCGTCTTTGCGCCTCTGCGCGAGAACAGGACTCGTATCCCGCTATCCTGGCGAAGCTCCGCCTCAAACCGAGGAGGCGCTTGAAGCGTCTCCGGCGCTACGGGTCGCTGGTCCCCCGCCCACGCCGACCGACCACGGCTGCGCTCCTCGAAACGGCGACTCCAGAGCGCTGGATTCATCGGATGCCCCCCGCATTCCCTCGATCCCTTTCCCACCCCACGGGGGGGAAGGGGACGGTTGACCGGATGCCCCCCGCATCCCCTCGATCCCCTTCCCACCCCACGGGGGGGAAGGGGACGGTTGACCGGATGCCCCCCGCATCCCCTCGATCCCCTTCCCACCCCACGGGGGGGAAGGGGACGCCCCCACCCTCTCGGTCTGTTCCTCGAGGAACTCGGCTCGTTCGTCACGATTCTGGCCTGATCAGACATCTAGCGAAGCTCCGCCTCAAACCGACGAGTAGACCGTGGGCGGTTGAACCGGTGTGGGCATAGGATGCTCCGATGACGACCGTGGCGGAGCTTCTCGAAGGGCATGTGACGCTGGAGGTGGAATGCGTGGACCGGCTGTACCTGAACGGGTACGTGCCGGCGTTGGCGACGGGTCCCGGGATGACGGGCTTCCTGCGCGAGCACCTGGGCAAGCCAATCCCGTCGCCGGCGGTGTTGGGTCAGATCACGACGCGCTTTCGCGAGGCGGTGAAGGGGTTTGCGGAGAGTCACGAGATCCCCTGGGTTGAGTTTCGTTCCAAGCAGCGCAAGGACGAGCTGGCGAACCGGCTGCGCCGGGAGCGGGGGGTGCGCGACGGGGTGGTCTTCATCGGGGTGGCGCAGGAGAAGACCAAGGCGTTTCAGGGCAAGCCGAGGCCAGAGAAGGGGGCGGGGTGGTTCGACTGGACGCGGGACAAGGACGTCTACGTCAACCACTACTACTTCTACGTCGACGACGAGGAGTTCGGGCCGGCGTTCCTCAAGGTGTGCAGCTACGCCCCGTGGTCGCTGAAGCTGTGCTTGAACGGGCACGAGTGGGCCAAGCGCCAGCTCGAGCGGCGCGGCATCGCCTACGAAGCGCTCGACAACGGGTTTCTCTCGTGCGCGGACCCCGAGGCGCTGCAAACGATCTGCGACGAGCTCGGCCCGGCGGCGATCGAAGCCTTCCTGGCTCGCTGGCTCGAACGGCTGCCGATGCCCCTGTCGCCGGAGGACCGCGCGGCCGGGTACGACTGGAAGCTCTCGATCTGGCAGATGGAGGTCAGCCTCACTCAGGTCTTCGATCGGCCGGCCCGCGGCCGGGAGTTCTTCGAGCAGGTGCTGCGCGAGAATCTCGACCTCGGCCGGCCGGACCGGGTGCAGCTCGTCTTCGACCGGCGCGTCACCCGCCGGACGCCAGGCACCTTCCGCACCCGGGTCGTCGAGCAGGGTGTCTCGCCGAGCCTCCACATCGAGTACAAGAGCTTCGATCTCAAGCAGTACTTCAAGGAGGGACGAGCGCTGCGCACCGAGGGGACCTTCCGCAACCCCAAGGACTTCGATGTCAACAAGGGCCTGGCGAACTTCGGCTACTTGCAACAGATCGGACGCCACATCAACCGGCGGCTTCTGGAGGTCGAGCGGGTCAGCCAGAACTGCGGGCTGTCCGCCGGCAGCATCCAACGCGTGGTGCAGCCCACCGTCACCGACGACGGTCACAAAGCCCCCGGCCTTCGCTTCGGCGATCCCCGCGTCATGGCCCTGATGCTCAGCCTCAGCCTGTTTCTCCACCTGATCCACGGCTTCCGGAACCAGAACCTGCGGCGCAACGTCTGCCAACTCCTGGGACCGACCGAGCCTGCCTACACCAGCGCCCAGGCCAGCTACGACCTCCGGCGCCTGGTACGCAAGGGCCTGATCTATCGCGCTCCCGGGACCTATCGCTACCTCGTCACGCCCTACGGCTGGAAGCTCGCTCGCTTCTACGCCCGGCTCGATGCCCGCGTGCTGCGGCCTGCACTGACCGCCATTGAAGGGCCCGGCGTCGCCGAGCCTCACCCTCGCCTCGCTGAAGCTCTCCACCGCGTCGACCACCAGCTCGATTCCCTCATTCAACACGCCTTCCCGCCACACCAGAAGGCCGCCTGAGAAGCTCCTCCCGGATGCAGATCTCTCGACCAAAACTCGGCCTCTTTATCCAAGAGTCGCCCCAATCAGACGACTAGCGAAGCTCCGCCTCAAACCGACGAGTAGACCGTGGGCGGTTGAACCGGTGTGGGCATAGGATGCTCCGATGACGACCGTGGCGGAGCTTCTCGAAGGGCATGTGACGCTGGAGGTGGAATGCGTGGACCGGCTGTACCTGAACGGGTACGTGCCGGCGTTGGCGACGGGTCCCGGGATGACGGGCTTCCTGCGCGAGCACCTGGGCAAGCCAATCCCGTCGCCGGCGGTGTTGGGTCAGATCAC
Source organism: uncultured Acidobacteriota bacterium (assembly GCA_963741925.1). Lineage (GTDB taxonomy): Bacteria > Acidobacteriota > Thermoanaerobaculia > Multivoradales > DATKCC01 > CAVUBL01. The sequence continues at coordinate 2,243,900 of CAVUJU010000005.1, read as the reverse complement.
GACGCGCTTTCGCGAGGCGGTGAAGGGGTTTGCGGAGAGTCACGAGATCCCCTGGGTTGAGTTTCGTTCCAAGCAGCGCAAGGACGAGCTGGCGAACCGGCTGCGCCGGGAGCGGGGGGTGCGCGACGGGGTGGTCTTCATCGGGGTGGCGCAGGAGAAGACCAAGGCGTTTCAGGGCAAGCCGAGGCCAGAGAAGGGGGCGGGGTGGTTCGACTGGACGCGGGACAAGGACGTCTACGTCAACCACTACTACTTCTACGTCGACGACGAGGAGTTCGGGCCGGCGTTCCTCAAGGTGTGCAGCTACGCCCCGTGGTCGCTGAAGCTGTGCTTGAACGGGCACGAGTGGGCCAAGCGCCAGCTCGAGCGGCGCGGCATCGCCTACGAAGCGCTCGACAACGGGTTTCTCTCGTGCGCGGACCCCGAGGCGCTGCAAACGATCTGCGACGAGCTCGGCCCGGCGGCGATCGAAGCCTTCCTGGCTCGCTGGCTCGAACGGCTGCCGATGCCCCTGTCGCCGGAGGACCGCGCGGCCGGGTACGACTGGAAGCTCTCGATCTGGCAGATGGAGGTCAGCCTCACTCAGGTCTTCGATCGGCCGGCCCGCGGCCGGGAGTTCTTCGAGCAGGTGCTGCGCGAGAATCTCGACCTCGGCCGGCCGGACCGGGTGCAGCTCGTCTTCGACCGGCGCGTCACCCGCCGGACGCCAGGCACCTTCCGCACCCGGGTCGTCGAGCAGGGTGTCTCGCCGAGCCTCCACATCGAGTACAAGAGCTTCGATCTCAAGCAGTACTTCAAGGAGGGACGAGCGCTGCGCACCGAGGGGACCTTCCGCAACCCCAAGGACTTCGATGTCAACAAGGGCCTGGCGAACTTCGGCTACTTGCAACAGATCGGACGCCACATCAACCGGCGGCTTCTGGAGGTCGAGCGGGTCAGCCAGAACTGCGGGCTGTCCGCCGGCAGCATCCAACGCGTGGTGCAGCCCACCGTCACCGACGACGGTCACAAAGCCCCCGGCCTTCGCTTCGGCGATCCCCGCGTCATGGCCCTGATGCTCAGCCTCAGCCTGTTTCTCCACCTGATCCACGGCTTCCGGAACCAGAACCTGCGGCGCAACGTCTGCCAACTCCTGGGACCGACCGAGCCTGCCTACACCAGCGCCCAGGCCAGCTACGACCTCCGGCGCCTGGTACGCAAGGGCCTGATCTATCGCGCTCCCGGGACCTATCGCTACCTCGTCACGCCCTACGGCTGGAAGCTCGCTCGCTTCTACGCCCGGCTCGATGCCCGCGTGCTGCGGCCTGCACTGACCGCCATTGAAGGGCCCGGCGTCGCCGAGCCTCACCCTCGCCTCGCTGAAGCTCTCCACCGCGTCGACCACCAGCTCGATTCCCTCATTCAACACGCCTTCCCGCCACACCAGAAGGCCGCCTGAGAAGCTCCTCCCGGATGCAGATCTCTCGACCAAAACTCGGCCTCTTTATCCAAGAGTCGCCCCAATCAGACGACTAGTCACTTGACAGTTGACAGGTCACTAGCGGGCGGCGACCCGCTCGGGGGTCTCGTCGCCGGCGGCGGGCTGGGCGGGCTCGACCGGCTGGGGCTCGCGCCAGATCTCTTCGTTGTCGTCGAACACCGGTAGCTCGGGCGCGCGGCCTCGCCGGGCGTTGACCTGCCACCCCCAGAGGATCGACCACTTCATGTAGGTACCGAAGGCCTGGAGCATGCAGAAGACCAGCCCGTGCATGCCGTCGAGGACGCCGAGCTGGAGGACGTAGGTGCGGAAGAAGCGCCACACCGTCCGGCCGAAGACCTCCGGGAACCCGGAGCGCCGTCCGTCGCGCCACGCCTGGGCGGCCCCCCAGACGCTGTACTTCATGATCCTGGGAATGTACTCGTTGAGCGAATCGACCATGTAGTGCTCCATCGGGTTCTCGAGCACCGGGGCCGGCCCCAGGGTGTCCATGTCGGCGTGGACGCGGCGGTTCGGGTAGCGCGCGGTGCCGCGCCGGACCAGGCGCACCACGCGGTCGTTCTGCCAGCCCGAGAAGCGGATCCGCCGGTCGAGGAAGTAGGCCCGGCGGTCGATCGTGTAGGCGTCGTAGGCCGGGCCGCGGGCGAGCAGCTCCTCGATCTCGTGCTGGAGGGCCGCGGTGCAGCGCTCGTCGGCGTCGAAGATGAGGATCCAGTCGTGGGCGACCTGGTCCATCGCCCAGTTCTTCTGAGAGGCCGAGCCGTAGTAGGTGCGTTGCAAGACGGTCACCTTGTCGTAGCCGGCGGCGATCTCCGGCGTCCGGTCGGACGAGAAGGAGTCCACCACCAGGATCTCGTCGCACCAGAGGAGGGACTCGATGCACCCGGCGATGTTCACCTCCTCGTTGAAGGTGGTGACGATCGCCGAGACCTTGGGACGGTCGATTCGGGACGCGGCTCGGGGCGTGACTCGGGACATGACTCCTCCGGCCCTCGATCCTACCAGCCCCGGCGGCGGCCCCGAGGGCCGTCGAGGACGCCACGGTAAGATCCGTACCCGCATGAAGACGTACGTCACCTACCTGCTGCTTCTCGCGATCAAGTCGATCAGCCGCGCCTTCTTCACCTTCGAGGTCGGCTGGGTCGGCGAGCGGGTCGCCGACCCCTGGGACCAGGACGTACGGATCTGCGCGATCCTCCACCATACGAGCCTCTACGAGCCGATCTTCGCGTCCGTCGCGCCCAACCGCTTCCTGCGCCGGATCGCGCGCCGCGGCGTCATCCCGGTGGCCGAGAAGACCCTCCAACGCCCCCTGGTGGGGCGGTTCTTCCGCCTGGTCGCCCACCAGGTGGTCGGCGTCACCCGCCAGCGCGACGAGACCTGGCGCGAGGTGGTCAAGACCGCCGGGCCCCACTCGATGATCTGCATCCTCCCCGAGGGCCGGATGAAGCGCACCACCGGCCTCGACGCCGAGGGCAAGCCGATGACCGTGCGCGGCGGGATCGCCGACCTGATCGACGCCGTGGGCGGCGGCTACATGCTCCTCGCCTACAGCGGCGGGCTGCACCACGTGCAGGCACCCGGCGAGCGCCTGCCGCGACTCTTCGAGACCGTCCGGATGAACCTCGAGCTGGTCGACATCTCCGGGTACCGCGCCGAGCTGTTGGCGCGCGGCCGCGGCCGCACCGGCGGCTACCGGCGGGCGGTGGTCGAGGACCTCGAGCGGCGGCGCGACCGGCTCTGCCCCACCGACGAGTCGCTCCTCGGCGCGCCGGAAGGATCGGCGGCCAAGACTGCCGGCGACCGCCGGGGTGTAGGCTAGGACGCTCATGTTCGGGCGCCGCATCCACCTGTTCAACCTCTTCGGCTTCCCCATCCGGGCGGACGTGTCCTGGTTCGTGGTGGCGGTGCTTCTCGCCTGGTCCTACGCCACTCTCTTCCTGCCGCCCCAGTACCCCGGCGCGGCGCCGTCGACCCTCTGGGCGATGGCCGTCACCCTGACCCTCGGTCTCTTCGCCTCGGTGATCCTCCACGAGGTGGCGCACGCCCTGGCGGCCCGTCACTACCGCCTGCCGATCAAGGGGATCACCCTGTTCATCTTCGGCGGCGTGGCCGAGATGAGCGACGAGCCGCCGCACCCGCGGGCGGAGTTCGTGGTGGCGGTGGCCGGGCCGCTGGCGAGCCTGGCGATCGGCGCCGCCATGGCCGCGGCCTGGCTGGTCGGCTCCGGGGCCGGGCTCGCTCCGCCGGCGCGGGCGGTGACCGGCTACCTGGCGGCGATGAACTTCCTGCTCGCCCTGTTCAACATGATTCCCGCCTTCCCCCTCGACGGCGGGCGGGTGCTGCGCTCGATCCTCTGGGACTGGCAGAAGAGCCTCACCCGGGCGACCCGGATCACCGCCGCCATCGGCTCGGCCTTCGGCGTCCTGCTCATCGTCCTGGGGGGCCTCCTGTTCCTCGAGCGAGCCTTCGTCGCGGGCGTCTGGATGGTCCTGATCGGCTTTTTCCTGCGCAACGCCGCGCGCATGTCGTACCGCCAGGTGCTCCTGCGCCGGGTGCTCGAGGGAGAGCCGGTGAGCCGCTTCATGCACGCCCATCCGGTCGCCGTGCCGCGAGCGATCTCCGTGGAGTACCTGGTCCAGGAGTTCGTGCTGCGCCACCACCACAAGATGTTCCCGGTGGTCGACGGCGAGCGCCTGGTCGGCTGCGTGACCACCCTGCGGATCAAGGGCCTGCCGCGCGAGGAGTGGCCGCGCCAGACCGTGGGCTCGATCACCGAGAGCTGCGACCCGGACAACACGGTCTCGCCGGAGACCGATGCCATGACCGCCCTCGCCAAGATGAGCCGCAACCGCTCCGCCCGCCTGATCGTCGCCGAGGGGGACCGGCTCGTGGGCATCCTCTCGCTCAAGGACCTCCTCAAGTTCTTCAGCTTGAAGATGGAGCTCGAGTCGGGGCGCTAGCGGTCCGGTTCCGAAGCGACGAAGGCCGGCCGCCGCGCGAGCACCGGCTCGGCGGGCGGGCGACCGGCCCGGCTCCCGACCTCAGTTGCAGATGCAGTCGCACTCGCAGGTGACGACGCTGAGGCAGTCCGAGAAACACCCGATGTTGCGGCAGAAGCTGCAGCCCTGCCGACACTCCCGGAAGGTGCAGCTCGCGGGACAGACGGGGCAGCTCGTTCGCGTGCCGTCGCAGTCCACGTAGCCCCCCGAGTCGGTGGAGCAGTCCTGGTTGACGGCCGTGCAGGTGTTCCCGGTGCACGTCACGTTCGAGCCGTCGCCGCACGTTGCCGTGCACGTGGCCTGCTGCGACGGTGGCGGGATCTCACCGCCCCGGGCCTGCGCCACCGCGGTCCGGCTGAAGTACGGCGCCAGGGACCCCAGCTCGAGCATGGCACCGGGTTGCACCGTCACCGCCGGCGCCGAGGGGCCGAGAGCGGTTCCCAGGGTCAGTACCAACACGTTGAACAAGGCGTTCATGACGACCTCTCCTCATGCCGCGATGCCGCCATTGGCATCGGGAGCTCCATGTCGGAATCTCGACCTTCCCGATGGTATGCCATAGATGCCTAGTTACACATGATGGCATCAACGAATTGAAAAGTCAACGGAATTGAAGGTCCGCTCCGCCCCTCGCGTTCCTCCATCACGTCGTCACTGGCTCTCGATGCCGCCAGGGTCAGGCTGGGAGCTATCGCCCGAGCCGGGCGAGGCGCTTTTCCGCGTCGGCGGCGTGGGGCGAGCGGGCAGGGACCCGCCGGTAGGCGGCGATCGCCTTGGCCTCGTCGTGGAGCCGCCGGTCGTAGAGCTGTCCCGCCCGCCACCAGGCGTCGTACCGGGTCCCGGGGTAGCGGGTGCCGAGGTCGCTGAAGGTCTGCGCCGCGAGCTCGTAGCGCTTCGTCGCCTCGTAGCGCCCGCCCAGGGCCCAGAGCGCCGTCTCCGCCGCCTCGGGCGCCTGCGGGCCGGCCTCGGCGAGCCGGCGCGGGGTCTCGGCCGCCGCCGGTATCGACGGCGCTTCGGTGGCGCCCCGCCGGAGCAGGAGCACGGCGCCGGCCAAGACCGCCGCCAGCAGGAGCAGACCGCCGGCGAGGGCCAGCCTCCGGCCCCGCGCACCGGGCGTGCCCGAGCGGCCGAAGATCCGGGTCGTCGAGCGCGAGATCCCCCGCAGCTCGGCGGCCAGGCCGAGGCGGAGCTGGTCCTCGAGCCGCCCGAGGTCCGCCCTCAGCCGGCCGACCGTCTGGTAGCGCTCGTCCGGGTTGCTCGCCAGGCATTTCAGGACGATCGAATCGAGCTCCGGCGGCACCTCGCCGTTGAGCTGGCTGGGCAGGCTGAAGCGCCCCGCCGGTAGACGCCCGGTGAGCATCTCGTAGAGCAATGCGCCCAGGGAGTACACGTCGCTGCGCGGATCCGCCGTCGACAGGTCCCGCGCCTTCTCGGGCGCCATGTAATGGAGCGAGCCCAGGCTGAGGTGGGAGGTGGAGAGCGTGCCCTCGGAGAGAGAGGACGGATCGACCCGTTCGATGCCGAAGCCGGCCAGCTTCACCGTCGACAGGTCCGCGGAGACCAGGACGTTTCGCGGGTTGAGGTCGCCGTGGATGACCTGCTTGGCGTGCGCCGCCGCCAAGCCGCTGCACAACGCCTCGCACACCCCCAGCGTCTCGGGCAACGAGAGCCGGCGCTGCTTGAGCACGACGTCGAGGGACGAGCCCGGCTCGGGCTCCATGACGAAGAAGAGCAGGTCGCCGTCCTGGCCCTGGTCGACGACGTGGACCACGTGGGGATGGTCGATCTGCGCCAGCGCCTGGACCTCGCGGTGGAACCGCTCGACCCGCTCCGGGTTCCGGCCGAGCTCCGGCGGCAGCACCTCGACGGCGAAGGGGCGGCGGAGCGGCGGCCGCACGGCCTCGTAGATCTCCCCCGGCCCGCGCTTGCCGAGGCGGCCGGTCACCTCGTAGGGGCCGATGCGGCGTAGCAGCTCGTCAGGCATGTTCGGGCTCGCATTCGAAGATGATCACGGTGCCTCCGATGGTCACGTGGTCGAGGTGGGTGAGCGCCCGCTCCTCGATCGCCTGGCCGTTGACCTGGGTGCCGTGGTGGCTGCCGAGGTCGGCCGCCCGGTAGGCGCCGTCGCGCCACTCGACCCGGAAGTGCTGCTTGCTGGCGTGCGGCTCCTGGATATTGAAACCGCAGGAGCTCGACCGCCCCACCGTCACTCCCTCGCCATCGAGGTCGCAGGAGCGGCCGCGGTCGGGGCCGCGGTAGACGTAGAGGCGGGCCGGCGGCGGCGCGCCGGTGTCCTCCTCCTCGGCCTCCCGGCGGCGCAACGGCGCGATCTCCAGCCTGCCCGCCCGCGGCTCGATCTCCAGGGTGCGGATCGGGAACGGGATGGTCATGTTGCGCCGCTGGAGCTCCTCCCAGATCTCGCTCCTGACGTGGCTCGCGATCCGCGGCCGGTTGGCGATGTCCTCGATCCAGATCCGCAGCTCGTAGGTGATCGCGCTCTCGTCGAACGAGTGGAGGTAGACCGCCGGGGAGGGCTTCTTGAGCACCGACTCGACGCGGTCGGCGACGTCGAGCAGCGCCTGCTTCACCCGGTAGGGCGGAGTGCGGTAGTGGATGCCGACGTAGATCCGGTCCATGTGCAGGGGGTGAGGCAGGAAGTAGTTGACGATCTCCGAGTCGGCGATCCGGGAGTTCGGGACCACCACGGTGTCGTTCTCGCGGGTGCGCAGGTGGGTCGTGCGCCAGGTCACCTTCGCCACCCGCCCCTCGATCTCCTGGTACCTGATCCAGTCGTTGATCCGGAAGGGCTGCTCGAGGGTGATGACGAGGCCCGAGAAGAAGTTGCCCAGGATCGGCTGGAGCGCGAGACCGAGCACCAGCGAGGTCACGGCGCTGGTGGTCAGGAGGGGCAGCAGCGACAAATTCTCGAAGGTCAGCCGCAAGGTGACGATGGCGACGACGAAGTACGCGACGCCCATGGTCACCGCCGGCAGCAGCGGCGGCAGCCGGACCCCGCGGTGGCTGTAGAGGTAGACGTCGAAGACGTAGAGGCCGACGATCCGCAGGACCAGGACCGCGACCAGGAAAACGAGGATCCAGGCGAGCGTCAGGCCGAGGACGCCGGAGGTCTCCCCGACCAGGACGAGGTAGGCCTTCAGACCGCCGGCGAGGGCGGCGACGTAGAGCGGGAAGGCGACCCGCCGGACGATCCGCAGGCGACGGCTGGCGACGACGACGGCGACCACCGCGACGAGGGTGGCCGCCCCACTGGTGGCGACGGCGAGCGCTGGGGTCACGGTCAAGGTTCCTGCCGCGAGGCGAAAAGCGACCTTCCGGGAACTGGCGTACTCTACTGAGGGCGCGATCCCGAGGCAATCAGGAGCGTCTCGAGCGCTGAAGGACGAACCCGCCGCCCCGACGTTCAAGGTGACATGAGAGACCAGAATCTTTCACTCTCCCGAGCCGGATCGCTCGCCGGCCTGCTGGTCTTCGCGCTCATCGGCCCGGCAGGCGCCCGGGCCGCCCAGCCCCCTCCGCCGCCTCCCGACCCGCCGCCGGACGCCGTGCCGCCTCTCGAGCTCCTCGCCCCGGGCGAGCTGCCGGTCTGGATTTCCCGCGCGGCGGCCGTGGACGACGCCGGCCAGGTCCGATGGGACCTCTTCCCGCCGGGTTTCCCCGACGAGCTCCGGCGGCAGCTGGACCGGCCGGACGCGAACCCCTGGAGCCCGTCCGAGTCGGGCTGCCTCACGACCGTCGTGAGCGACGGCACGCCGCCCGCAGGCTCGATGGACGAGGTCGTCGGCTCTGCCTCGGCGATCCTCCGCGGCCGCGTGAGCGCCCGGGTGGAAGGCTTCGCAGGGGACTTGCCGGCAAACCTGCTCACCATCACGGTGGAGGAGACGATCCGCGACAGCTCCGCGCTCTCGACAGGCCCCGAGCTCTACGTGATCTACCCCCGCGGACGCTTCACTTTCGCCGGGGTCCCGCTGTGCAACGGGCTCGCCGGCTTCGGCCCGGTCCCGGCGGTCGGCGACCGGATGCTCCTCCTGCCTCGTGAAGGGCCGGTCGACCGGAACCGTCGCGTCCTCTCGCCCCTCGGCGAGGAGGTCTTCGTGGAGAGCCGGGACGGGCTCTGGGCGTCCGAGCAGCTCTGGGACCGGGACGAGATCCGCGCCCTGCCCAGCCTGGAGGCCCTGGAGGCCCTGGTCCGCGCGAAGATCTCCGGCGACCCGGCGGGCCGGCCGTTCGACCGCGCGGCCTGCACGCCCGACGCGCTGGTCGCTGCGGACCCGTTCGGCGCGCTCGGCCCCTACGACCGCACCTGGGCCGACCGGAACTGGTCGGAGGACTGCACCCAGATCCTGGTCATCGACCTCGACGGTGAGAGGAACGTCGGGATCGCCGGAGCGGGCAACGCCGTCGCCTTCGACCTCGATGGCGACGGCTCGCCCGAGACCACGAGCTGGCCCTACGGCGACCAGGCCCTACCCTGGCTCGACCTCGACCACGACGGGGTGGTCGACGGCGGCCAGGAGCTGTTCAGCGTCCACAGCCTGATGCCGGACGGCAGCCGCGGTCCGACCGCGCTCGAAGCTCTCGCCGCCTACGACCGGCCGGCGCTGGGCGGCGACGGTGACGGGGCGATCACCGACCGGGACCTCGTCTGGCCGAGCCTCCTGCTCTGGGTCGATCTCGACCACGACGGCCACTCCCGTCCGAGCGAGATCTTCCGGCCGGAGGACGTCTGTCTCCGGCGCCTGTCCCTCGACGCCGAGCGCCGGCCACGACCGGACGGCGACGGGAACTGGATCTGGTCGACCGCTCGGGTCGTACGCCGGGACGCGCGGGGCAAGCCGCTTCTGGGGGTGATGTTCGAGGTCTCGACCAAGCGCGAGGTGCGATAGGCCGCCGGCCTCGCGAGCCTACCGAGGGTTGCCCGAGGGCGCCGGCCCGCTGCGCCGCAGGATGTCGGCGAACTCGCTGGCGTCGTCGTCGGACTTGCCGCCCACCGAGGCGCCGCAGACGGCGCACCGGTACTCGTAGCGGTTGCCGATGGGAAGCACCAGGAGGAGGTGGCGCCGCACCGGCCGGGCCGTCTTGCACCGGGGGCAGAAGAGCTCCGTGGCGTCGAAGGAGTCGTACTGGTCGTGGCTCGCCATGACGGCCCCAGTTTCCGCCGTGCGGCCCGGAGCGTCAAGGCGGCGAGCCGTCGGTGGCACGGGAAAGCGCCGGCGACCGAGGATTCATGGCAGAATCCGCCCGATGCGCGTTGCATACTTCGTGCAGACGCATCGCGCGCCACTGCAGATCCTGAGACTCCTCGCCACGCTGCGGCGGGGTAGCCCGGGGGCGCTTTTGGTGGTAGGGCACGACCCCGCGGGCGAGGCTCTCGATCGGCGGGCGCTCGGAGCGCTCGACGCACGACTCTTCCGGCCGGCCCGGCCGCCGCGGCGCGGGTATTGGTCGATGTTCGCACCGTACGTCGAGGCGGTCGAGCTGCTCGATCGCGTGGGCGAGCGCTACGACTGGCTGGTCTACCTCTCCGGTCAGGACTACCCGGTGCAGCCCCTCGAGGCGAGCGAGGCGTTCCTCGCGGCGAGCCACTACGACGGCTACCTCACCTGGGCCGAAGCCTCCGCCGAGGACTCCGGCGGACGGCGCCGCCAGGGCGAGCTGCGCTATCTCTACCAGTATCGGGACGTCCCCTACGGCGCCCCGCTCCTCTGGCTGTTGCACAAGCTCGACGGCGTCCAGCCCTGGTGGCACTGTCACCGTACCTACGGCCCGCGCTTCGGCCGGCGGGCGGTGCGGACCCCGTTCGGGCCGCACCTGCGCCCCTACTGGGGCTCTCAGTGGACCACGCTGCGCCGGGCCTGCGCCGAGCGGGTCGCGGAAGCGGCGCGTGTCGCGACCGCGCTGGTTGAGCACTTCGCGCGCACGATCTGCCCCGACGAGGCGTTCGCCCAGACCGTCCTGGCCAACGACTCGCGCTTCCGCCTGTTCCCAGACAATCTCCGGTTCATCGACATGGGCGCCACGCGCAAGGGTCGCCCCCGCATCCTGCGCCTCGCCGACGGCCCGGCCCTGCTCTCCGGGGGCCACGCCTTCGCCCGCAAGTTCGACGCGGCCGTCGATCGGGCGATCCTCGACTGGCTCGACGAGCGGCTGGCGCCGTCCGACTGGGCCCCACCGCGCTCGAGACCCTCGCCGCCTGCGGCCGGCCGGCGCCAGGGTGCCGGCGGGTCCTGAGACGACGCTCGCCGCGGCCGGCCGCGGGGCCCTCTCTGTGCTAGCTTTTCCCGCGATGAGCGCCTCCCGCGAGATGAGCGATCGCTCGACCGAAGACAGGGCCGCCGAGAGGATTGCCGAGCTGCGCTCCGGGATCCGCCACCACGACTACCTCTACTACGTCCGGGACGCCCCGGAGATCTCCGACGAGCAGTACGACCGCCTGTTCCACGAGCTCCAGGACCTCGAGGAGCGATTCCCGGAGCTCCGGAGCCCCGACTCTCCCACCCAGCGGGTCGGCGGCCGGGCCCTCGAGGAGTTCCCCACCGTCGAGCACGCGGCGCCGCTGCTGAGCCTCGACTCCTCCGCCGACCCCGCCCAGCTCCGGCGCTTCGACGAGCGGGTGAGGAAGGCCCTGGGCGACGAGACCCCCACGCGCTACGTCCTCGAGCCCAAGCTCGACGGCGCCTCGGTCGAGCTGGTCTACGAGGGGGGCCGCCTCGCCCGCGGCTCGACCCGCGGCGACGGCCGGCAGGGCGAGGGCATCACCGAGAACCTCCGCACCGTCCCGTCGGTCCCTCTCGAGCTGCGCGTCGACCGCCGGCCGGCGCCGCCGTCGCTCGCCGTCCGCGGCGAGGTCTTCATGCCGATCGAGGGCTTCGACCGGCTCAACGAGCGCCTGCTGGCGGAGGGCAAGGAGCCCTACGCCAACCCGCGCAACTCGGCCGCCGGATCGCTGCGCCAGCTCGACCCCCAGCTCACCGCTTCGCGCCCTCTCGACCTCTTCGTCTACGACGTCCTGGCGGCCGAGTGGGGCGACCAGGAGCCGGTGGCGACCCAGGGCGAGGCGCTCTCGGCGCTCGACGAGTGGGGCTTCAAGGTCAACCCCCTGATCCGCCGCGGCGCCTCCTCGCTCGAGGACGTCCTCGACTACCACGCCGACATGCTGGCCCAGCGCGACGACCTGGGCTACGAGATCGACGGCGTGGTGATCAAGCTCGACGACCTGGTCGAGTGCGAGCGCCTCGGCGCCACCTCCCACCACCCGCGCTGGGCCTTCGCCTTCAAGTTCCCGCCCAGGAAGGAGATCACCCGGCTGCTCTCGATCCTGCCGAGCGTCGGGCGCACGGGCGTCGTCACCCCGGTGGCGATGCTCCGGCCGGTGGAGCTCGGCGGAGTCACCGTCGCTCGGGCCACCCTTCACAACCGGGAGGAGGTGGCGAGGAAGGACATCCGCGAGGGCGACAAGGTGCGCGTCCAGCGCGCCGGCGACGTGATCCCGCAGGTGATCGAGCGGATTCCGGAGAAAGGCCGCAGGCGCAAGCCGCCGTTCCGGATGCCCGAGACCTGCCCCTCGTGCGGCACGCCGCTCATCGAGCGCGGGCCGTTCACCGTCTGTCCCAACAGCTTCGAGTGCCCGGCGCAGCTCGCCGGGCGCCTCGCCCACTTCGGCTCGCGCGCCGCCCTCGACATCGAGGGCCTGGGGGAGAAGACGGCGAAGCTCCTGGTCGCCCAGGGGCTGGTCCACGGCCTGCCCGACCTCTTCGACCTGACCGCGGAGGACCTCGAGCCCCTGGAAGGGTTCGCCGAGCTCTCGGCGGCGAACCTGGTCGCGGGGATCGAGCGCGCCTCGACGGTCGAGCTCCACCGCTTCCTCTACGGCTTGGGGGTCCCGGAGGTGGGCGCCGCCACGGCCCGCGACCTGGCCGCGCACTTCCGTTCCTTCCACGCGATCCGCGACGCCTCGGCCGAGGACCTCCAGGAGGTCTCGGGCGTCGGCCCGCGGATGGCCGAGCAGATCACCGACTTCTTCGCCGAGGAGCACAACCGCGACGTCCTCGACCGCCTGCTCGACGGCCGCGTGACCCTGGTGGAGCCCCGGGGTGAGCCGCCGGCCCGCGAGCAGGCGGGCGAGCGGCCGCTCGAGGGCCTGACGCTGGTCTTCACCGGCTCCCTCGAGCGCTTCACCCGCGACGAGGCGAAGAAGCTCGCCACCCGCCTGGGCGCCAAGGTCACCGGCTCGGTGTCGGGCAAGACCGACTACGTGGTGGCCGGCGAGGAGGCGGGCTCGAAGCTCGACAAGGCCGAGACGCTGGGCGTCACGGTGCTCGACGAGGCCGGCTTCGTGAAGCTGGTCGAGGAGCGGGGCGGAACGATCGAAGGCTAGGAGCTTGTGAATGAATCTCCGACCTACTGCGGGCGCCCCCGAATCGTCCGTCGTGGGCTGGAACCGGCCGGCCGTGGCCCGGTCGAGCTTCTCCATGAAGCGGTCCGTGTGCTGCGCGGTCCGCCGGCCGGTGTGGTGGGCCAGGATCAGCTTGGTGTCGGCGTCAAGCCCCAGGAACGTGTAGCAGTCGCCGACCTCCGGATCCTTGATCCCCTTCTTCGCCCGCGTCTTCTCCTTCATTTGGATGAAGGCCCACAGTTCGTCGACCTCGACGTTCTCGACCTCGACCTTCTGGTTCATCTCGGCGAGGAGGGCCTCGCACTTGCCGCCGGCCACCAGGACCAGCCGGCAAATCGTGTCCCGGTGGTGGCCGGTCACCCGCGAATTGTATACGCCATGTCGGTACCTTATGTTGACTTTTTGCTGACTTTCTCGCTACCATGGCGGGATGGACGACAGGGACAGCAGCCGCCAGCACACCGCCGCACTCAACATGCGCCTGAAGCCGGACCAACTGGACCTCTTCCGCCGAGCCGCAGACCACGCTGGGCTCAGTGTGTCGGGCTGGGTTCGGGAGCGGCTGCTCCGGGCGGCTCGGGCAGAGCTGGGGGAGGCGAGCGGCGCGTATGGCCGATGATCCTCCGAGTGGCTCTGAACTCACGGCTGTCAGCAGACTTGTCCCGAATAGTTGACTTCTGTCCACTATGGAGGGAGGATCTATCTCTACGGGGACCGGGGAAGCAGTGCAGTGGAGGTGTCTCGTAGGTTACGGCGTCAATGGGCGCGAAGGTGACACCCCCATGGCAAATTCAGGTGAAGAGCAGAAGGTCGTAAAGCTGGAGTGGGAGGAGATCGAGGCCCTCCCTACCGTCTACGCCAACAACGTAGCGGTGACTCATGCGTCTGGAGACGAGTTCTACCTCATCTTCGGAGAGGCGGCACCTCCGACGGAGATGTTCCGTCGAGGCACCGTGCAGCGGATTCCCATTCGCCCGGTCGCCAAGATCGCCGTGTTTCCAGGATCGATGCTTCGCATCGCCCGAGCTATTTACCAGAACGCGCAGAACTTCCTAGAGAAGACGCGCACAGCCGAGGAAGAGGATGCCCCATCTACAACACTGACGAGGGCAAGCTGAAGTATCCGGAAGGCGTGACGGACTCAGTGACGAATCGAGCCGAGCCACGGGAGCACCTCGACCAGTTCCGGGTGACGGGCGCCGCCTTTCGGCATCCCCTGCTCGTCAGCATGGAGCAGATCGAGGACGGGCAGGTTCTCGTGGCTGACGAGCTCCTAAGTTGCTACGGCGTAGGCGACTCGCCGGAAGAGGCCGTGGAGGATCTGGCAGTGATGCTCATGGAGCATCAGGCCGACCTCGCCGAAGCGCCCGACAAGCTCTCTGCGCATCTCAGACGCCAGTTGCGCATGCTCGACTACTTCCTTGGTCCACGCTGTTGACTCAGCCGATCACCAAGGCAGACCTCAAGAAGTCTCTCGTCAACAAGTTCGGGTTTGAGCCGAGCGAAGGGGGGAGGCACGAGCGCGTCTCTCTCTGGGTAGACGGGAAAAAGGTCGCCACCACCCACTTCTCCAGAAACCTCCGGTCGGCTCAGTGAAGCCCTTCCTTGCTACGCCAGATTGCGGGCCAACTCCGTCTTGACCCGGGGTCTCTGCCGACGCTCCGCGGAATGGTCGTCTGCAACGTCAGTCGCGAGGACTACCTGCAAGAGCTTCGGGACGGCGGGTCTCTGAACTAAATTCGCCAGACTCTGGCACAGAAAGGAAGGCGGCGCAGCGGGCCAGGCGGTGGGGGTCCCGGCTGTTCGGCGGCCATTCCTGGCCGCGCCTGGCTCCAGAATACACGAAGGGGCGGCCCCGGAGAGCCGCCCCTCGGTTCCACGGCTTGGCGCCGGTTTACTGCTAACGAGGCTCCGCCTCAGACCACAAGTCGGCAAGAGCATCCTAGGCTTCGTGACCGGTAGCTCCCCCGCCCACGCCGAGTGGTGGAGCTCAGCTTCGCCCAAACGGCTACTCCACGCAGTGAGGACACCCCCCCCCGCGAGGGAGGGAGAGGGATCGAGCCTGAACGTGCGAGGAGCCCAGGAGAAAGCGGTTCGGGAGAGGGATCGAGGGTGAGGGGGGTGACCCATGATGGACAACGCCGAAATTGCCAGCCGGCTCTCCGAGCTCGCCGACCTCCTGGAGATCCAGGCCGCCAACCCGTTCCGGGTGCGCGCGTACCGCAACGCCGTCCGCACCGTCGAGGCCCAGACCACGCCGCTCGCGAGCTTCGCCGCGGAGGGCCGCGCCCTGACCGACCTGCCGGGGGTGGGCAAGGAGATGGCGAGCCACATCGAGGAGCTCTGCGCTACCGGCAAGCTCTCCGCCCTCGAGGAGATGCTCCAGCACGTGCCGGCCTCGCTGATCGAGCTCATGCACCTGCCCGGGGTCGGTCCCAAGAAGGCCCAGAAGCTCTGGGACGAGCTGGGCGTCGACTCGGTCGACATGCTGGAGAAGGCGGCCCAGGAGGGCCTGGTGGCCGAGCTCGCCGGCTTCGGCGCCAAGAGCCAGGAGAAGATCCTCGCCGGCATCGAGGAGTACCGCCAGCACCGGAGCCGCGTCCCCCTCTACGAGGCGGACCGCCACGTCGAGCCGCTCCTCGCCTACCTGAGCGCCTGCCCGGAGGTCGCGCGGCTCGAGGTGGCGGGCAGCTACCGGCGCCGACGCGAGACGGTGGGCGACATCGACCTGCTCGCGGTGGCCACCGACGGCGAGCCGGTGATGGAGCGGTTCCTCGCCTACCCGCAGGTGGCGACGGTCCTGATGAGCGGCACGACGCGCTCGTCGATCGCCCTGCGCTCGGGCCTCCAGATCGACCTCCGGGTGGTGCCGCCGGAGAGCTACGGCGCGGCCCTCGTCTACTTCACCGGCTCGAAGGAGCACAACATCAAGCTGCGCCAGCGCGGCCTCGACCGGAGCCTCCGGGTCTCCGAGTACGGGGTGTTCCGCGAGGCCGACCGGAAGGCCCGCCCCGAGAAGGCCCACGAGCGCGACCCTCTGGCCGGCGAGCGGGTGGCCGGCGCCGAAGAAGCGGAGGTCTACCGCGTGCTCGACCTGCCCTGGATCGCGCCCGAGCTGCGCGAGGACCGGGGCGAGGTCGAGGCTGCCGCCGCCGGGCGCCTGCCCCGCCGGCTCGAGCTCGGCGACCTCCGGGGCGATCTCCAGATGCACTCGACCTGGTCCGACGGCAAGAACACGATCGAGGAGATGCTCGAGGCGTGCGCGGCGCGGGGCTACGAGTACTTCGCCCTCACCGACCACTCGAAGGCGCTGGCCATGACCGGCGGGCTCGACGCCGCGCGCCTCCGGGAGCAGTGGCGCGAGATCGACGAGATCGCCGCGCGCCACCCGGAGATCCGCTTGCTCAAGAGCCAGGAGGTGGACATCCTGGCCGACGGCACCCTCGACACCGAGGACGAGACCCTGGCCGGCCTCGACCTGGTGGTGGTCTCGGTCCACTCCCGCTTCGAGCTGCCCGAGGCCGAACAGACCGCGCGCATCTTGAAGGCCGTCGCGCACCCGCGGGTCCACGTCCTCGCCCATCCGACCGGTCGCATCCTCGGCCGCAGGAAGCCCTACGCCTTCGACGTCGAGCGCGTGCTCCGCGCCTGCCGGGACCACCGCGTGGCGGTGGAGCTCAACGCCCACCCGGAGCGGCTCGACCTCAAGGACACCCACCTGATCCGGGCCCGGGAGCTGGGCATCCCGGTGGTGATCTCCACCGACTCCCACGGCACCGCCGAGCTCGACCTGATCCGCTACGGCGTCGAGCAGGCGCGCCGCGCCTGGCTCGAGCCGGAGCACGTGCTCAACACGCTCGCGCTCGACGACTTCCTCGCGGCGATCGAGAAGTGATCCGGTAAGATGGCGGCTCCAGCCGAGCCCGAAGCCGGTCCACCACGACACGAGGTCCCACTCATGACGCCGAACCGATCCGCGCCCCGCCGCCTGGCCCCCCTCGCCCCGACGCTGGTCCTGGCCCTGGTCACGGCCATGGCCCTCCCGGCCGCTCCGGCCCGGGCCCAGGACCTGGCCTCGTTCGAGGCGCGGACCACGGTCCACACCCTGGCGAACGGCTGGACCTTCATCATCGTCGAGCGGCCGGTGGCGCCGGTCTTCTCCTTCGTCACCCTGGTCGATGTGGGCGGCGCCCAGGAGGTGCCGGGGACCACCGGCATCGCCCACATGTTCGAGCACATGGCGTTCAAGGGCACACCGGTGATCGGAACCACCGACTACCCGGCGGAGACGAAGGCGCTGGCCGCGGAGGAGGCCGCCTACCAGGCCTACCAGGCCGAGCGCCTCGCGAAGCACCCCGACCCGGAGAAGCTCGAGGCCCTCGAGACGACCTTCAAGGAGCGCCAGGCCGAGGCGGCGAAGTACGTCGTCCAGAACGAGCTCGACGACATCATCGAGCGCAACGGCGGGGTCGGCATCAACGCCTTCACCGCCGCCGACGTCACCGGCTTCTTCTACTCGCTGCCGGCCAACAAGGTCGAGCTCTTCGCCTACCTCGAGTCCGAGCGCTTCCTGCACCCGGTGTTCCGGGAGTTCTACAAGGAGCGCTCGGTGGTCCAGGAGGAGCGCCGGCTGCGCACCGACTCGAACCCCATCGGCCGGCTGGTCGAGCAGTTCCTGACCACCGCCTTCGAGGCGCATCCGTACGGCCAGCCCGTGGTCGGCTATCCGAGCGACCTCGCCTCGATCACCATCACCGACGCCCGGCGCTTCTTCGACACCTACTACACGCCGTCGAACATGACCACGGCGATCGTGGGCGACGTCCACGCCCAGGACGTGATCCCGCTCCTCGACGGGTACTTCGGGCGCATCCCGGCGCGGCCCGCCCCGCCGCCGCTGCGCACCGTCGAGCCGCCGCAGATCGGCGAGAAGACCGTGACCCTGACCGAGGCCTCCCAGCCCTTCTACCTCGAGGGGTATCACAAGGGGGCCATCACCGCGCCGGACGAGGCGGCCTGGGCGGCGATCGACGACGTCATGACCAACGGTCGCACCTCGCGCCTCTACCGCACGCTGGTCCGGGACAAGAAGATCGCGATCAACGTCCAGTCCTTCACCGGGTTCCCCGGCGACAAGTACCCCAACCTCTGGTCGGTCCTGGCGGTGCCCGCCCCGGGATCGAACGACGACGAGGTGGCCGCGGTGATTCACCAGGAGCTCGACCGCCTGAAGACCGAGGACGTCACCGACGCGGAGCTCGCCCGGTTCAAGACCCGGGCCAAGGCGAGCCTGCTCCGGCAGCTCGGCTCGAACCAGGGCCTCGCCCAGCAGCTCGCCGACTATCAGCGCCTGTTCGGCGACTGGCGCGAGCTCTTCCGCTCCATCGACCGCTTCGACGCCGTGACCAAGGCGGACATCCGCCGGGTCGCCGCCGCCACCCTCGTCCCCGACAACCGCACCGTGTCCGAGATCGTCTTCGCCCCGCCGGGCGGAGGCGCACAGCCGACCGATCAGGGAGGGCAGAGCCGATGACCGAGATGACCCACCGCCGGAACGCCTCCGCCCTCACGCTCCTCGCCGCCTGCCTCGCCCTGGCCGCCGGTGGCGCCTTGCCCGCCCCGGCCGCCGCCCAGGTCGAGCGGCCGGAGCAGATCCACTACCCGCCGCTGCCCGAGCTTCACGTGCCCATGCCCAAGAGGGTCGAGCTGCCCAACGGCATGGTGGTCATGCTGGTCGAGGACCACGAGCTGCCCCTGGTCCGCGCCACCGCCCTGGTGCACACCGGCGGCCGCCTCGAGCCCGCGGACAAGGTGGGCCTGGCCGACGTCACCGGCACGGTCCTGCGCACCGGCGGCACCGAGGCGATGGGGCCCGACGAGCTCGACGACTACCTCGAGAGCAAGGCCGCCGTCATCGAGAGCAGCATCGACGAGGACCAGGGAGAGGTCAGCCTGAGCTGCCTCGTGGAGGACTTCCCCGACGTCCTCCAGGTCTTCGCCGACGTCCTGCGCCGCCCGGCCTTCGACCCGAACCGGATCCAGGTCGCCCTGAACGCGGCGCGCTCGCAGGTCGCCCGCCAGAACGACAACCCGCAGTCGATCGTCTTCCGGGAGCTGCGCAAGGTGGTCTGGGGTCCCGACTCGCCCTACGGCCGGACCCCCACCTACGCCACCCTCGGCAACATCGGGCGCGACGACCTGGTCGCCTGGCACCGACGCTTCTACCATCCGAACCGCGTGGTCCTGGGATTGGTGGGCGACTTCGACTCCGATCGAGTCCTCGCGCTCGTGCGCAAGGCCTTCGGCGACTGGCCCCGCGGCCCGGCGGTCGAACCGTTCGAGAGCCCCCGGCCCGAGCACCCGAGCCCCGGGGTCTTCGTGGCCGAGAAGAGCGACGTCAACCAGTCGAACATCGCCATGGGCCACCCGGGAATCCTGCGCTCCAACCCCGACTTCTACGCCGTCGAGGTGATGAACGAGATCCTGGGCGGCGGCGGGACCTCGCGCCTCTTCCGCGAGGTCCGGACCAAGAAGGGCCTGGCCTACGCCGTCTTCGGCCGGGCGGGCAGCGACTGGGACCACCCCGGCCTGACCCTCCTGTTCACGACCACCAAGGTGAGCACCACGGGCCAGGCCATCGCCGCCTTGCTCGAGGAGGCGAAGGGCATGACCTCGCGGCCACCCACCGATGACGAGGTGGCCAGGGCCAAGCAGACGATCCTCGCCTCGTTCGTGTTCCAGGTCGACTCGTCCGCCGAGCTGCTCCGGCGGTTCCTGACCTTCGAGTACTTCGGCTATCCCCTCGACCGCCTCGCCGAGTACCGCGCGAAGATCGAGGCGGTGACGGCCGCCGAGGTGCGCCGCGCGGCGGCCACCTACCTGGAGCCGCAGAACTTCTCGATCGTGGTGGTCGGCCCCGCCGAAGGGCGGGACTCCGACCTCTCCGCCTTCGGTCCGGTCAAGGCCCTCGACATCTCGATCCCGCCGCCGCCGCAACCGACCCGGGGAAGCGGCGCACCGGGAAGCGCGCCAGGTCGGTAGCCGGCACTTTTTTACAGCCTTCAACCAGCTTTTCCCTGCGCGCGGCCGCTCCGGCGGGCCGCCGGACGGGCCGGTGCCCGGTCGCGCGCGCTCCCCGGCCGGTGGCACATGTCTTGCGGACTCGCTGGGCGGTGTATAGCTCGCGGCCCGCAGTCGCTCAGGAACCGCTCCGGCTCGCGGGGCACTCCTGCGCGCGCCTTCCACCGGCCGTGGGCTCTCTTTCTGGAGGATTGAATCGATGGTCCCAAGTCCCGCTCCCGCTCGCGAGATGCCCATCCCTGACGCCGGCGGCCCGGCCGGCGACCTCGAGCTTTCGACGCTCCTCGGCGAGCGCCTCCGTCCAGCGCCGACCCTCGGCCGACGGCTCGGCACCCGCGCGGTGCCGCGCCGCATCCTGATGACCACCCGCCCCGACGAGACGTCGTGGGACCACTGCCTCGATCTCGCCAGCGCGTTCGGCCGCTGCGGCATCGAGGTGGCGCTCGCGACGCTGGGCGATTCTCCGTCGCGCGAGCGCCTCGATGAGTCGCTCCGCCTGCCCAATCTCAAGGTCTTCCCCAGCCGCTTCTCGGAAGCCTGGGGGAGCTGCCCGTGGGAGGAGCTCGAGCGGGCGGGCGACTGGCTGCTGCAGATCGAGCGGCTCGTCGAGCCCGATCTCGTCCACCTCCACCACCCGATCTACGGCGCGACCCTGTTCCGGGCCCCGAAGCTGGTCTCGGGCGACACCTGCCCCCTGTGCGACTGGCGCGCCGTCCACCTGGCGGACGACGACCTCCGCTGGCGGCAGTACCGGGACGCGGTCGCGCGCGGAGTCTCGGGGGCCGAGATGCTGGTGACCCCGACCACCGCGACGCTCCTCGACCTCACCAGTCACCTCGGGCCGCCGCGCATGGCGCGCGTGATCCCGGACGGGCGCAGCCCGAGGGTCGTGACTCCCGGAGCCAAGGAGGAGATCGTCCTCTCGCGGCTCCGCCCTGATGACCCGACGGTCGACGTCGCGGGCCTCGACGACCTCGCCGGCTCCCTGCCCTGGCGCGTGGTGGTGGCGGTCGACGGCGAGACCGAGAGCGGGCAGAGCGCGGCCCCCGCACCAGGCGGCGCCCTCCGCTGGCTGGGTCCCGTACGCCGCGAGCAGCGGCTGAGCTGGCTGCGGCGGGCCTCCATCTTCGCCCTGCCCTCCCGTCTCGCGCCCTCCGGGCTGCCGGTGATCGAGGCGGCGCTCGCGGGCTGCGCGCTGGTGCTGGGCGACGTTCCATCGCTGCGCGAGACCTGGGAGGGGGCGGCCCTGTTCGTCGACCCCGACTCGCCCGACGACCTGCGCCGCGGCCTCGAGCTCCTGATCGGCGAGCCGAAGGGCCTCCACGGGCTGGCGCGGCGGGCCCGCGGCCGGGCCCTCGCCCTCACCCCGGAGCGCCGGGCGGCGGCCTTCCTCGAGGCCTACTCGGACCTCCTGGTCGGAGCGCGCGAGGCTCCCCAGGCCTCCTGAGAGTGGCCGCGCCCGAGGCCGAGCCCGAGGCCGAGGTCGCGTCGGACGGTGACGACTCCGACCCGGGCCCGCCTCACGCCACCCAGGGCGGCTGACGGCCGGCGGCCGTTGTACGCTACGCTACGGCCGATTCGAAGATCCCCGCAACCGGAGGAGGTGCCATGGACACGACGAAGCACGCGATTCTCGGAGGTGGCATGGTGGCCGGCTTCGCGGCCCAGGAGATGGTCGCCGCCGGCCTCGGCCGCGGCGAGCTGACCCTGGTCTCCGCCGATGAAGACCCCCCCTACCACCGGCCGCCCCTGTCCAAGGGATTCCTCGCCGGAACGGAGGAGCTCGGCGACGTGCTGATCAACCCGGCCGGCTTCTACGGGGAGCACGGCATCGGCCTGCGGCTCGAGACCCGGGTCGAGGCGGTCGACCTCCGGCGCCGGGTGCTCACCCTCGCCGGCGGCGGGGGAGCTCGGCTTCGAGCGCCTGCTCGTGGCGACCGGGAGCGAGCCCCGGCGCCTCGGCGTGCCGGGCGCCGACCTCGACGGCGTCCACACCCTGCGCTCGATGAGCGACTCGCGCCGCATCCGCTCGGCCGCCGGCGGCGCGTCGCGGGCGGTCGTGGTGGGCGGCGGCTTCATCGGCACCGAGGTCGCTTCGGTGCTCGCCGGCCAAGGGCTCGACACCACCCTCGTCTACCGCTCCGGCCGCCTCCTCGAAGGCCTCTTCACCCCCGAGATGTCCCGCCACCTGGAGAGCGTCTTCCGCGCGCACGACGTCGCCCTTTGTCCCGGCTCCGAGGTCGCGCGCTTCCGTGGCGACGGCGCGGTCGCCGGGGTCGAGCTCGCCTCGGGCGACGTCCTCGAGGGCGACCTCGTGGTGGTCGGCGCCGGCGCCCTGCCGGTGACCGGGCTCTACCGCGGCACCGGGCTCACCCTCGACGACGGCGTGGTGGTGGACGAGCACCTGGCCTCCGGCGTCCCGGACGTCTGGGCCGCCGGCGACGTCGCCCGCTACCGCGACCTGGTCTTCGGCGGCCACCGCCGGGTCGAGCACTGGGACAACGCCGTCGAGCAGGGCCGCCTGGCAGGCCGGAACCTCCTGGGAGCCGGCGAGGCGTACGAGCGGGTGCCCTACTTCTTCTCCGACGTCTTCGACCTGTCCTGGGAGCTCTGGGGCGACCCGCGGGGCGCCGAGGAGGTCGCGGTCCGCGGCGAGCTCGCGAGCGGCAGCTTCAGCGTCTGGTGGCTGCGCGACTCCCGCGTGGCGGCGGCCTTCGTGATGGCGCGCCCGGACGAGGAGCGCGCCGCGGCCGAGCCCCTGATCCACTCCCAGACGCCGGTGAAGGCGGAGCGGATCGCGGACCTCGACCATCCCCTCCGGGCGCCGGAGGGGGACGCGGGCTGAAGGTCGTGGCGCAGGGCGCCGGGAAGCGAACCGGCGTGCCGGCTATTGTAAGAATTACGCACAGCGAAGGCTCCACGCCTCCTCCCGGCTCCGCTCACCGCGAGCCGGTGCCCGCCAGGCCCCGTACGGCGGGCGTGGCATGCCCCTTGCTCCAAGCCGGGTCCGGAGGGAGCCGACGCACGATCGAAGACGAGCCTTCGAGTCAGCTCCAAAGATTCGGGACTTGATGTTCATCGGGCGGCTGGAACGGCCGCCCCTCTTCTTCCTCACTCCTTCGGAGCCGCGCCCCGGCGCGCCGGCTCCGTTCCTCCGGCCGGCGCGGTCCGGCCGGAGCTCAGGCGCACTGAACGCAGGGGACTGAATGACCGAGACAGCGCGAGAGGGACCCCGGATCGACGATCGTCTGGCGAGCAGCCTGCGGCTCGCCTCGCAGATGAGCGCCATGTCGGGCCTCTACCCGGGCGTGGTCCACGACCTGCGGTCGCCGCTCAACGCCCTGGTCGTGAACCTGGAGCTGCTCAAGACCTCGCTCTCCGAGAGCCCGGACGTCGAGCGCCAGAAGCGCTACGTGCGGATCCTCGACGAGGAGCTCATGCGGCTCAACGGCGCGATCGACCGGCTGCTCCCGGCGGCCGCGCCGCCCCGCGACGAGCGCGGGCGCTTCGACCTCGGCGAGGTGGTGCGCGAGGTCGAGGCGCTGCTCGCGCCCCGGGCCCGGCAGCAGCGCGTGGCCCTCGAGATCGACGTCCCGGAGGAGCCCCTGCTACTCGAGGGGTGGCGCGACCGGGTCAAGCAGGCCCTCCTGTCGATCACGGTCAACGGCCTCGAGGCGATGCCCGAGGGCGGCACGCTGGCGATCTCGGCGGCCCGGACCGGCAGCGGCGCCGCACTCTCGGTCACCGACACGGGACCCGGGCTCCCGGAGGACCTCGGGGAGCGGGCGTTCGAGCTCTACGCGTCCACCAAGGACGGCCACGGCGGGCTCGGGCTGTTCGTGGCCCGACAGGTGATAGAATCCGGTTCGGGAACCCTCTCGCACTTCCCCGCCCGGGGCCGCGGCTGCCGTTTCGACCTCACCCTTCCACTGGCCGCGAAGATCATCGAGGAGCGCTGATCCCCCATGCCCCACGCACTCGCAGTCGACGACGACAAGAACTTCCTCTCCTCCCTCGAGGAGCTCGCCTCGCAGGCCGGGTTCGAGACCACCACGGTGACCAGTCTCGAGGAGGCGAAGAAGGAGTTCTCCAGGGCCATTCCGGACGTCGTCCTGATGGACCTGGTGCTGCCCGACGGCAGCGGCTTCGAGTTGCTCAAGGAGCTCGACAGCGCGGCCGCCTCGACCGAGGTGATCCTGATCACCGGCCACGCCAGCGTCGACAGCGCCGTCGAGGCCCTGCGCATGGGGGTCACCGACTTCCTGCCCAAGCCGATCGACGTCGAGCGGCTGCGCGGCATCCTGGTCGAGATCGCCCGCTCCCGCGAGTCTCGCCAGCAGATCCAGGAGATCGAGGCGGAGGTCAAGCGCCTGGGCCGTTTCGGGCCGCTCCTCGGTTCCTCGCCCGCCATGCAGCGGGTCTACCGCCTGGTCTCGCGCGTGGCGCCGACCGACGCCACCGTCCTGATCACCGGCGAGAGCGGCACCGGCAAGGACCTGGTGGCCCAGACCATCCACCAGCTCAGCCGCCGGAGAAAGAACGAGTTCCTGCCGCTCAACTGCGGCGCCATCTCGCCGACCCTCATCGAGAGCGAGCTCTTCGGCCACGAGCGGGGCAGCTTCACCGGCGCCCAGAAGCGCCACCGCGGCTTCTTCGAACGAGCGAGCGGCGGCACCCTGTTCCTCGACGAGATCAGCGAGATGCCGCTCGAGCTCCAGGTCAAGCTCCTGCGGGTGCTCGAGACCGGGGAGATCATGCGCATCGGCGGCGACAAGCCGTTCGAGACCGACGTCCGGGTGCTCACCGCCACCAACCGCAGCCCCGAGGAGGCGGTGCGCGACGGCCGCCTGCGCGAGGACCTGCTCTACCGCCTGGAGGTGTTCCCCATCCACCTCCCGCCGCTGCGCCTACGCGGACGCGACCTCGAGAACCTGGCCGAGCACTTCCTCCAGGTCCTCAACAAGGGCGAGGACACCGACAAGAGCTTCAGCGCCGAGGCGATGGAACGCCTGCGCGCCCACAACTGGCCGGGCAACGTCCGCGAGCTCAAGAACGTCGTCCACCGGGCCTTCATCATGGCCGACGACGTCATCGGACCGGAGGAGATCCCGCTCGGCGCCATGACCCAGGAGGGCACGCCTTCGGGGCCGGTCATTCACGTCGCCGTGGGCTCGTCGATCGCCGACGCCGAGAAGGCGCTGATCATGGCGACCCTGGAGCAGTACGACGGCAACAAGAAGGAGACCGCAGACGTCCTGGGGATCAGCCTCAAGACCCTGTACAACCGTCTCAACGCCTACAAGGAGGAGGAGGACGAGAAGAAGCTCGAAGCCGCCCGTTGACGCTTCGGTCCCCGGCCCTCTTGAGGAGCTTCGAGAGCCGAATGTATACTGGCGTCGCGAGCGATCCCTGACGAACCCATCGCCCGGTCGCCGGAAGGCTCGGCCGGCACCTGCCGGCATTCCGAATCCGGGCCCCAACCGCTCTCCCGAGGCGTCTGCGGCGGGAGTCCCTGGGGTTCTGGCGCCGGCCGGGCGGTCGAGGAGAGGGACGACGAGCGATGACGATGGATTGGAGTGGGCGATCGCTGAGCTGACGCCAGGCGATCGAACGTTTAACCTCACAAGGGGGAACAACGACTATGAAGAAAACAATGATGTATCTGTCCCTTCTGTGCATGCTGGCCGCGGTGGCCCTGCCCATGGTGGCGTGCGCTCCGAAGAACAACGAGAACATGGAAGAGGCCCAGCAGGGCGAGATGATGCAGGAAGGCATGCAGCAGGAAGAGATGGGCGAGGGCATGCAGCAGGAGGGCATGGAGGACATGCAGCAAGGCATGGGAGAAGACATGCAGCAGGGGATGGAGGAGGCTCAGCAGCCGCCGCCGCCGTCTCAGATGTAGTCCAGGCCGCTTCGCACCCGGACCGCATCCGAGCCGCCGCTGCCCTTCGAGGCGGCGGCGGTTTTCCTTTGTAGGGAGGCCCGGGCGCCGCCCCAAGGGCGCGTCCTACGCGCCCGCGAGGCCGGCGAGGAAGTCCCCCACCGCCTGGTAGAAGGCGGGCGTCCACTCGTGGCCGCCGTCGAAGACGCAGGCCGCCGCGGGCACCCCGGCCACCTCCAGCCGCTCCAGGTCGGCGGCCATCTTCGCCTCGTCGTACCAGGTGTCGCCCCGGCCGCGGCCGAGGAGCACCGGCGGCAGACGCCCGGGATCCACCTCCGGCGGCACGTCTCCGGCGAGCGCCACGAGGCCGCGGGACGGGATCGCCGCCGCCGCCCGGTAGGCCATCGCCACCCCCTGCGAGAAGCCGGCGAAGACCGGCTCGCCGGCGAGGGGAAGCCGGCGCGGAGGGCCGCCACCGCCGCCGCCGCGTAGGCGGTGTTGTCGGCGATGGCGAGCTCGCGGTCGAAGCGGGTCATCCAGCCCGCCACCACCTCGCCCTGGCGGGTGTAGAAGGGGTGCAGGGCCTGGACCGAGGCGAGGTGCCAGGCGCCGGCGCCGGGGATCCGCTCCGCCGCCTCGAGCCAGCGCTCCGCGGTCTCGCCGTAGCCGTGGAAGCCCACCAGCAGGGGTGCCGGCCGCGCCGTGGCCGCCGGGCGCACCCAGAAGTGACCGTGGACCGTCGCCGGGAGGGTTCGATCGAAGCGCTCTGCCGTCATGCCCGGCGCCTCGAACGCCGGTCGTGCCCGAGGGGCGCCGCGAGCTCGCGCACCCGGGCCTCGAGGCGCGCCGCCAGGTCGGCGCCCCCCTCCTCCACCATGCGCACCAGGGCGCTCCCCACCACCACTCCGTCGGCCAGCGAGCCCACGGTCTCCACCTGCTCCGGCGTCGAGATGCCGAAGCCCACCGCCACCGGCAGGTCGAGACGCCTGCGCACCCGCTTGACCTCCTTGGCCAGGGTCTTGGTCAGGAGCTCGCGCTCGCCCGTCACGCCGGTGCGCGAGACGTAGTAGACGAAGCCGGTGGAGGCCTCGCCCACCCTCCTGATGCGCTCGGTGGTGCTGGTCGGAGCGAGGAGGAAGACGGTGTCCAGCCCCTTCTTGCGCAGCACCGGGAGGTAGCTCTCCGCGGCCTCCTCGGGCGGCAGGTCGACGCACAGAACGCCGTCGACTCCCGAGGCCGCGGCTTGCTCGGCGAAGAGCTCGATCCCGCGCGCCCGGATCGGGTTGAAGTAGCTGAACAGGACGATCGGCACCGAGATCCGGGAGCGGCTCAGGGCCACCGTCTCGAGGATCCCCTCGAGGGTGGTGCCGGAGGCGAGGGCGCGCACCGCGGCCCGCTGGTTGACCGGGCCGTCGGCGATGGGATCGGAGAACGGCACGCCGAGCTCCACGACGTCGGCGCCGCCCGCCACCAGCGCCTCGAGCAGGCGGGCGGTGGTGGCGAGGTCCGGGTCGCCGGCCATCAAGAAGGGGATGAAGGCCGCTCGGCGCTCCGCGGCGCAGCGCTCGAAGACTTCGTCGATGGCGCTCAATGGATTTCCTCCCCCCCACATCCCCTCGATCCCCTTCCCTCCCCCGGGGAGGGAACGCAACGCCCCCACCCCGTGCAGCCCTTCGGAACGACTCGGGCACCTGGTTCGGAACGCGTCATGGTCAGACCTCCCTCCCCTCGTCGTCGGGCTCGGTACGGCCCGGGAGGACCTCCGCCTCGTCCGGCTCCGCAGGCGGCTCGTCGCCCTCCACGTCCGGCGGCTCGTCCGGCGCGCCGACGCCGGGGATCCAGGCGCCGTGGGGGCGCTCCCGGGGCGCGGCCCGGGGGATCGCCGCCAGGGCCCGCTTCGTGGCCTCGAGGGGCTCGCCGACCGGCGTCTCCGCCGCCTGGGCCGCCGCCGCCTCCAGCCGGTCGTACTCGAGGACCGACTCCACGTCCTTGTCGCCGCGCCCGGAGAGGTTCACCAGGATCGTGGTCCGCTTCGACAGGCGCGGGGCGTGCCGGATCACCTCGGCCAGGGCGTGGGCGCTCTCGAGGGCCGGCAGGATGCCCTCGGTCTCGGCCAGCAGGTGGAACGCCGCCACCGCCTCGGCGTCGGTGGCGCTCGTGTACTCCACCCGCCCGCGGTCGTGGAGCAGCACGTGCTCCGGGCCCACCGCCGGGTAGTCGAGGCCGGCCGAGACCGAGTGGGTGCCGGCGATCTGCCCCTCCCGGGTTTGGAGCACCAGCGTACGCGTGCCGTGGAGGACGCCGAGGGAGCCGCCGCCGAAGCGCGCCGCATGCTCTCCCAGGGCGTTGCCGCGGCCCCCCGCCTCGACCCCGATCAGGCGCACCCGGTCGTCGTCGAGGAAGGCGCTGAAGATGCCGATCGAGTTCGAGCCGCCGCCCACGCAGGCCACCACCATGTCGGGTCCGTGGCGCCCCTCCTGGCGCTTGTGCTGGCGCTTCGCCTCGTCCCCGATCACGCGGTGGAAGTCGCGCACCATCCGGGGGTAGGGGTCCGGGCCCAGGACCGAGCCGAGCACGTAGTGGGTGTCGGCCACGTTCGTCACCCAGTCGCGCAGGGCCTCGTTGATCGCGTCCTTGAGCGTCCGGCTGCCGGCGTCGACCGGCACGATCTCGGCGCCCAGCAGGCGCATGCGGTCCACGTTCAGGCGCTGGCGCCGCATGTCCTCCTCGCCCATGTAGATCGTGCACGCGAGGCCGAGGAGGGCGGCGGCCGTGGCCGTGGCGACGCCGTGCTGGCCGGCGCCGGTCTCGGCGATCACCCGTGTCTTGCCCATCTCGACGGCGAGCAGGGCCTGGCCCACGGCGTTGTTGATCTTGTGGGCGCCGGTGTGGAGGAGGTCCTCGCGCTTCAGGTAGATCCTCGCCCCGCCCAGCTCGGCGGTCAGCCGCTCGGCGAAGTAGAGGGGCGAGGGACGGCCCACGTAGTCGTGGAGCAGCCCGTCCAGGCGCTTCCTGAACCGGCGCTGGTGCGAGATCTTGTCGTAGGCCCGGGCGAGCTCCTCGACCGGCGCCATCAGGGTCTCCGGGATGAAGCGCCCGCCGTAGGGGCCGAAGTGGCCGGCGGCGTCAGGAAGCGTTGCGGCCTTGGCCATGGCGTATCTCCTCGAAGAGCCGTTGCATGAGTCCGGGGTCCTTGATCCCCGGAGCCGATTCGATGCCGGAGCAGACATCCACCCCGCGGGCGCCCGAGGCCGCCAGCGCGGCGCGGGCGTTGTCCGCACGGATGCCGCCGGCGACCAGGACCGGCCGACCGGTGGCGACACCCCGGAGGGCCCCATGATCCCACGTCCGGCCGGTACCGCCATAGATGGCCGACCCCTCGGACCGGTCGGGCCCGCCCGGCGGCGCCGGCGGCGCGTCGAACAGGAAGCCCCAGACGTCGCCGTAGAGCGCGAGCTCGGCGGCGCCGGGCGGGGCCGGGCGGCGGAAGACCTGAATCGCCCGGGCGCCGAAGCGGCGGGCGGCCTCCGGCGCCTCCCGGCCGTGGAGCTGGACCAGGTCGAGGCCGACGGCGGCCGCCACCTCCTCGATCTCGTCCGCCCTCAGGGCGACGAAGACCCCCACCAGGAGCACGCCTGAGCCGGCGACGGCGGCGGCGATCTCGCGGGCCCGGGCGAGGCCGAGGGCGCGCGGGCTCGGCGGGTGGAAGTTGAGGCCCAGGAGGTCGGCGCCGAGCTCCACCGCCAGCCGGGCGTCCTCGGGGCGGGTCACGCCGCAGACCTTGACCAGCGGGCGGGTCACGAGGACTCTCCCCCCATCACCAGCTCGGCGAGCTTCGCCGCCGGATCGTCGGCCAGGAGCAGCGACTCGCCGATCAGGAAGGCGTCGAACCCGGCGTCCCTGAGGAGGGCGACGTCGGCGCCCCCGGCGATGCCGCTTTCGGCCACCCGCAGGGCGCCGGCGGGCAGGTGGGGCACGAGCGCCTGCGAGCGCCCGAGGTCCACCTCGAAGGTGCGCAGATCCCGGTTGTTGATCCCCACGAGCTCCCAGGCGGTGCCCTCGAGCTTCGCCAGGTCGGCCGCGTCGTGGGTCTCGACCAGGGGCGCCAGGCCGAGGCTCCGGGCGAGGCCCGCGAGGCGGCGGAGCTCGTCCGCCGGATGGAGAGCGGCGATCAGGAGCACGGCCTCGGCCCCGGCGTCCCGCGCCTCGACGAGCTGCGCCGGGGAGACCACGAAGTCCTTGGCGATCGCCGGCAGGCCCGAGGCGAGCAGGCACCGGGCCATGAGCGCGTAGGACCCGCCGAAGAAGTCGGGCTCGACGACCACCGAGAGCGCCGCCGCCCCGCCGTCTCCGTAGAGGCGCGCCTGCGCCACCGGATCGACCCGCCCGGCGAGCGACCCGATCCGCGGCGACCCCATCTTCACCTCGGCGATCACCGCCCGACCCCGCTTCTCCACGAGCGCCGCGAGAAACCCGTTCTCCTTCGCCTCGAGCACGGCCTCCCGCACCTCGAGCCCCTCCCCACCCCGCGCCCCCGCCCACCGCTCCCGCCGCCGCGCCAAGATCCGGGCCAACACGTCAGGAATGTCCGTCACGCCCCCCTCCCACCCCGGCCGAGGCAGAGCTCGGCCGCTTCATCCGCCGAAGCCCTCCGTCCCTCCATCGAAAAGCCCACGCCCCATTGCATGCCCCGGGGCAGAGACCCGACGCCGCGACCGGCAAGAGGCCGATTCCCCCTCCCCTCCCCGGCGCAGGGGCCCAGCCCCCAAGAGTCCGGTCCTACGCAGGACCGGGGGCTGCGTGGCTCTCCGCCGGCGCAGTCTGCCGCCGGAGAGCCACCGGCTCCCGGGCCGTGTGCAAGCCGCCGCCCCAACCGCCGAGCAGCCGACCCACCCCTCCCCTCCCCGGCGCAGGGGCCCAGCCCCCAAGAGTCCGGTCCTACGCAGGACCGGGGGCTGCGTGGCTCTCCGCCGGCGCAGTCTGCCGCCGGAGAGCCACCGGCTCCCGGGCCGTGTGCAAGCCGCCGCCCCAACCGCCGAGCAGCCGACCCACCCCTCCCCTCCCCGGCGCAGGGGCCCAGCCCCCAAGAGTCCGGTCCTACGCAGGGCCGGGGGCCGCGTGGCTCTCCGCCGGCGCAGTCTGCCGCCGGAGAGCCACCGGCCCCCGGGCCGTGTGCAAGCCGCCGCCCCAACCGCCGAGCAGCCGACCCACCCCTCCCCTCC
This sequence comes from uncultured Acidobacteriota bacterium, assembly GCA_963741925.1. Lineage (GTDB taxonomy): Bacteria > Acidobacteriota > Thermoanaerobaculia > Multivoradales > DATKCC01 > CAVUBL01. Next base: position 2,212,825 of record CAVUJU010000005.1, on the reverse strand, counting down.
CCGGCGCAGGGGCCCAGCCCCCAAGAGTCCGGTCCTACGCAGGACCGGGGGCTGCGTGGCTCTCCGCCGGCGCAGTCTGCCGCCGGAGAGCCACCGGCCCCCGGGCCGTGTGCAAGCCGCCGCCCCAACCGCCGAGCAGCCGACCCACCCCTCCCCTCCCCGGCGCAGGGGCCCAGCGCCCAAGAGTCCGGTCCTACGCAGGACCGGGGGCTGCGTGGCTCTCCGCCGGCGCAGTCTGCCGCCGGAGAGCCACCGGCCCCCGGGCCGTGTACCCGCCACCCCCGGCCCATCAACCTCTCTCTCATCCTGATACTCATCGCCCGAACCCCCGCAGCTCCTCCAGCTTCCCCATCGCCCTCCCCTCGGCCAACACCCCCTGCGCCGCCTCCACTCCCTCCTCGAAACTCCCCACCACCCCGCCCACGAACATCGCCGCCCCCGCATTCAACGCCACCACGTCCCCCAGCGCCCCCCCCTCCCCACCCAACACCCGCTCCATCGCCCGCGCGTTCTCCTCCGGCTCCCCGCCGGCCAGCTCCGCCAGCTCCGCCCGCCCGATCCCGAAGCGCTCCGGCACCACCTCGTAGACCGCCACCTCGCCGTCCCGCACCTCGGCGATCCGCGACGGCCCCGTGGTCGTGATCTCGTCCAGTCCGTCCGCGCCGTGCACCACCATGGCGTGCTCGCTCCCCAGCTCCGCCAGCACCCGGCCGATGGGCGCCACCAGCTCGGCGGCGTAGACCCCCATCACCTGCCGCCGGGCGCCCGCCGGGTTGGTGAGCGGCCCGAGCACGTTGAACACCGTCCGCACCGCCAGCGTCCGGCGCACCGGCATGACCTCGCGCATGGCGGGATGGAGCAGCGGCGCGAACAGGAAGGCGATCCCCACCTCGTCGAGCGCCCGGCCCACGACCTCCGGCGGTGCCTCGATGTCCACCCCCAGGGCGGCGAGCACGTCGGCGCTGCCCGAGCGGCTCGACACCGAGCGGTTGCCGTGCTTGGCCACCGGCACGCCGCCGGCGGCCGCCACCAGCGCCGCGGCGGTGGAGATGTTGAACGTGCCGCGCCGGTCGCCGCCGGTGCCGCAGGTGTCCACCACCCGCTCCCGGTGGTGCGGGATCGCCACCGAGCGCTGGCGCATGGCGGCGGCGGCGCCGGCGATCTCCGCCGGGCACTCCCCTTTCATGCGCAGGGCGACCAGCAGCGCCGCCTTCACCGGGTCGGCGATCTCGCCGTCCATCAGCCGGCCGAAGAGCTCCTCCATCTCGCCGCGGGTCAGGTCCCGCCGATCGAGGAGGCGGTTCAAGGCGTCGTGCGCTTCGATCATGGCGTCCTCCCCCCGCACCGTGCGAGGAAATTGCCGAGCAGGCGGGGACCCGCCTCGGTGAGGATCGACTCGGGATGGAACTGCACGCCCCACCAGGGAAGCTCGGTGTGGCGCATGGCCATGAGGAGGCCGTCCTCGCACCGGGCGGTGGGCACCAGCTCCGGCGGCAGGGTCTCCTCGGCCACCACCAGGCTGTGGTAGCGGGTGGCCTCGAACGGGTCGGGCAGGCCGGCGAAGAGGCCGCTCGCGTCGTGCCGCACCCGCGAGGTCTTGCCGTGCATCAGCTCCGGCGCCCGCTCGATGCGCGCCCCGAACGCGGCGCCCAGGGCCTGGTGCCCGAGGCAGACGCCGAGCAGCGGCACCGGCGGGCGGCGGGCGAGGAGCTCCAGGCAGAGCCCGGCGTCCTCCGGCCGCCCCGGACCGGGCGAGAGCACGATCCCCGCGGCGCCCCGGCCGAGGAGCTCGTCGACCGGCGCGGCGTCGTTGCGCACCACCTCGGTCTCGGCCCCCTGCCCGGCCAGGATCTGGACCAGGTTGTAGGTGAAGGAGTCGTAGTTGTCGATGATCAGGAGTTTCATGGATGGCGAGCCTCCGCCGGGGGGTCCGCGTAGAAGCCATCGTCGTGGGCACGGCCCACCGGGGGCTCCCCCGCCCACGCCCATCTCGCGTGGCTACGATCAACGGATCGCCTTCTCCAGGCCGTTCGATTCACCGCATCCCCCCCGCATCCCCTCGATCCCCTTCCCTCCCCCGGGGGGGAAGGGGACGCCCCCTCCCGTCGCTCCGCCGTCGCCGGTCGGCCGCTTCACGTTGCCCAGCCCTCCGAACCCGTGAAGCGGCCGAGCTCTGCCTCGGCCGGGCGGTCCCCGCGGCGGGCAACAAACTCCACGTCGGAGGCACCTCGCCCACCCTCACGCCTCCCGGTCCCCGGGCCGAGCTCTGCCTCGGCCGGGCGATCCCTGCGGCAGGCACCAAGCTCCACGTCGGAGGCAACTCGCCCACCCTCACGCCTCCCGGTCCCCGGGCCGAGCTCTGCCTCGGCCGGGCGGTCCCCGCGGCGGGCACCAAGCTCCACGTCGGAGGCACCTCACCTCTCCTTGCCGCCGCCCTCACGATGCGATCTCCTCGGCGAGGGCGACGGCGGCCAGCATGCCGGCGGCCTTGCTCTCGGTCTCGCGCTGCTCGCGCTCCGGATCCGAGTCGGCCACGATACCGGCGCCGGCGGTGACCGAGGTCTCCTCCCCCTGCACCACCAGGGTGCGGATGGTGATGCAGGTGTCCACGTCGCCCGAGTAGGAGAGGTAGCCCACCGCCCCGCCGTAGGGCCCCCGGGCCTCGGGCTCGAGCTCGTCGATGATCTCCATGGCCCGGATCTTGGGCGCCCCGGAGAGGGTGCCCGCCGGAAAGCAGGCGAGCAGGGTCTCGAGTCCGGCCCGGGCATCGTCGCGGCCGGCGGGCAGGCGGCCCTCGACGCTCGAGACCAGGTGCATCACGTGACTGTAGCGCTCGATCTCCATGAAGCTCGAGACCTGGACGCTCCCGGCCTCCGCCACCCGCCCCAGGTCGTTTCTCCCCAGGTCGACCAGCATCACGTGCTCGGCCCGCTCCTTGGGGTCGGCCAGGAGCTCGGCGGCCAGGCGCCGGTCCCCCTCCGGTTCGGCGCCGCGCGGCCGCGTGCCGGCGATCGGCCGGGTCTCGATCCGGCGGCCGGACTTGCGCACCAGCATCTCGGGCGAGGCGCCGGCGAGGGCCACGTCCGGGGTCTCGAAGAGCACCATGTAGGGGCTCGGGTTGATCACCCGGAGCGCCCGGTAGAGGGCGAGCGGCTCGACCCGCCGGCCGATCCGGAAGCACCGGGCGAGGACCGCCTGGAAGATGTCGCCCGCCCCGATGTGCTCCTTCACCCGGCGGACCGCGGCCTGGAACGCGGGGCCGTCGAGGCTCGCCGAGGCGTCCGGGGGCGCCACCGGACGGCGCGCCGGGATGGCCAGCGCCCGGTGGAGCGACCCCTCGCCGCCGTCCTCGAGCGCCGCCGCCATCCGGGCGAGCTCCCGCTCGGCGCCGAGGGCGTCGGTCTCCCCCTCGACCTCGTTGGCCACCAGCCGGACCCGCTGGTGGGCGTGGTCGAAGACGGCGACGGCGTCGAAGCGCGCGAGCAGGGCGACGGGCAGGCCGAACGGGTCGGGAGGCCGCCCCGGCAGGCGCTCGACCAGGCGCACCGCGTCGTAGCCGAAGAAGCCCACGTAGCCGCCGGTAAACGGCACCGAGCCGGCCTCCCCGACCGGCGCCGGCTCGGAGCGGACCGCGCCCACCACCCGGCCGAGGGCCTCGAGGGGCGAGCCCGGGAGATCGTCCCGGCGGCCGCCGCGCTCGCGCTCGAGGCGGTCGGGCCAGAGGCGATAGAGCTCGCGCGGTGCGGCGCCCAGGAAGCTGAAGCGCGAGACCTGCTCGCCGCCGGTGACGCTCTCGAAGAGGAAGCTCACCGGCGAGAGGGTCGCCAGCCGGCGGTAGACCTCGAGGGGGGTCAGGCTGTCGGCCAGGTACTCGCGCACGTGGGGGACGGCCCGGCGGGCGACGTCCGGCGCGGGCATCGCGCCGCTCACGGCGCCTCCTCCCTCGCCCCGGCGCCGTCCGCGCCGCCCGCCTCCCGGTGCCTGCGGGCCAGCTCCTCGGCCACCCGGTGGAGCTCGACCCCGCGGGAGCGGAGCAGGACCAGCAGGTGGTACAGGAGGTCCGCGGCCTCCCAGGCCAGGGAGTCCTTGGGCGACGGAGCGGCCCGATCGCCGGCTGCGGCGGGCGGCGCCGCGCCCTCCCGCTCCGGGGCGAGCGCCGCCAGGACGGTCTCGAGGGCCTCCTCGCCCAGCTTGCGGCCGATGCGCTCCGGCCCCTGGGCGAGGAGGCGGGCGGTGTAGCTCGTCTCCGGGTCGGCCGCCGCGCGCTCCTCGATCACCCGGGCGAGCCAGCCGAGCTCCAGGCCGGCCGGGTTCGGCTCGAAGCAGGTGCGGGTGCCGAGGTGACAGGCGGGCCCCTCCGGCAGGACCCTCAAGAGCAGGGTGTCGCCGTCGCAGTCGGCCACCGCCTCGACCACCCGCAGGCGGTTGCCCGAGGTCTCGCCCTTCATCCAGGGCGCCCGGCGCGAGCGGCTCCAGAAGCATGCGAAGCCGGTCGCCGCGGTCCTCTCCACCGCCGCCCGGTCGGCCCAGGCGACCATGAGCACCGCCCCCGAGGCCACGTCCTGGGCCACCACGGGGATCAGGCCCCGGTCGTCGTAGGTCAGGGCCGTCGCGTCGATCGCCATGTCAGGTAACCCTCCGCCTCGAGGCGAGGCAATGCCCCGGGGGGGGAAGGGGACGCGTCCTTAGGGCTCGGTTCTTTCGTCCAGAGCTCGAGAGATCAGGCATGCTCCTCCTCCGCCGGCGGGCGCACCCGGAAGCCGCGGGCGGCCAGCTCGCGCTTCACCCCGGCCACCGTCGCCGTCCCCTCGTGGAAGATGGACGCCGCGAGCACCGCCGCCGCGCCGGCCTCGAGAGCCGCGGCCAGGTGCTCCGGGGCGCCGGCGCCGCCCGAGGCGATCACCGGCACCGCCACCTCGGTCGTCACCCGCCGGATCAGCTCCAGATCGTACCCGCCCCGGGTGCCGTCGCTGTCGATGGAGGTGAGGAGGATCTCGCCGGCTCCTCGGCGGACCCCTTCCTGCGCCCACTCGACGGCCTCCCGCCCCGCCGGCCGCCGGCCGCCGTGGGTCACCGTCTCCCAGCCCTCGCCGGCCGCCCGGCGCCGGGCGTCGATCGACAGGACCACCGCCTGGCTCCCGAAGCGCCGCGCCAGCTCGGAGAGGAGCTCGGGGCGCGCCACGGCGGCGCTGTTGACCCCCACCTTGTCGGCCCCGGCCACCAGCAGCGCCCGGGCGTCCTCGACGCTCCGCACCCCGCCGCCCACGGTGAGCGGGATGAACACCCGCTCGGCGGTCCGGACGACCCAGGCGAGGTCGGTCTCCCGGGCCTCGGGGGCGGCGGCCACGTCCAGGAACACGATCTCGTCGGCCCCCTGCTCGGCGTAGCGCACCGCCGCCTCGGCCGGATCGCCCACGTCCCGGAGGTGGCGGAACCGCACCCCCTTGACCACCCGGCCGGCGCGGACGTCGAGACAGGGGATGACCCGCACCGCGAGGCCGGTGGCCGCCGCCGCGCTCACGCCGTCGCCTCCGGGCCGCGGCAGGCGGCCAGGGCCTCGGCGACGGTGAAGCGCCCCTCGTAGAGCGCCCGGCCCACCACGGCGCCGGCGACGCCCGGCGTGGCGGCGGCGCGGCGGAGGTCGTCCAGGGCCGCCACGCCGCCCGAGAGGAGAGCCGGCAGCCCGGTGGCCGCCGCCACCCGCCGGGCGAGCTCCAGGTTGGGGCCTTCGAGGGTGCCGTCCCGGGCCACGTCGGTGACCAGCACGGCCGGGCAGGGCAGGCCGGCCAGGGCACCCGCGAGCTCGTCGAGGGGTCGGCCGGCGGCGGCGGTCCAGCCGGCGACGCGCACCCGGCCGCCGGCCACGTCCAGGGCCGGCACCAGGCGCCCGGGCCGCTCCCGGGCGACGGCGGCGAAGCCCTCCGGGTCGCGGGCCGCGAGGGAGCCCACCACCGCCCGGGCGCAGCCGGCGGCGAGGGCCCGGTCGACGGCCGCCGCGTCGCGCAGGCCGCCGCCCACCTGGATCTCCACGCCCCGGCGCCCCGCCTCGGCGGCCAGCTCCTCCACCACGCGCCGCTGGGGCGCCTCGCCGAAGGCGGCGTCGAGGTCGACCAGGTGGATCCGGGCGGCGCCGCCGCCGGCGAACGCGCGGAGCGTCTCGAGGGGGTCCTCCGAGTACTCGGTCCGCCGCGCGTCGTCGCCGCGCACCAGGCGCACCACCCGGCCGTGTCGCAGGTCAATCGCCGGCAGCAGCTCCACGGGCGATCTCCAGGTAGTTGGCGAGGAGGCGCAGCCCCGCCGGGCCGCTCTTCTCGGGGTGGAACTGGGTGCCCAGCACCCGGTCCCGGCCGGCCACGGCGGGAAAGCTCCGGCCGTGGCAGGTTCGGGCCAGGACCTGGCCGGCCGGCACGCCCTCCGGAGCGAAGCCGTGGGCGAAGTAGACGTGGAGGCCGGCGCCGCCGGCGCCGAGGCCGGCGAGGAGCGGGTGGCCGCTCAGGCCGGTGAGCCGGTTCCAGCCGATGTGGGGGCGGGGCACCTCCGCCGGCAGCGGGGTGACCCGGCCGGTGAGGAGAGCCAGCCCCGGCGTCTCGCCGAACTCTTCGCTCGCTTCGAACAGGAGCTGGAAGCCGACACAGACGCCCAGGAGCCAGGCACCCCGCGCCAGGGCCTCGCGCAGGGCCGCCTCGAGACCGCTCTCGGCCAGCCGCCGCCGGGGCGGCGCGAACGCCCCCACCCCCGGCAGCAGCAGGCAGCGCCCGGCCGCCACCGCCCCCGGCTCGGAGGCCACCGCCACCTCGGCGCCCACCGCCCGGAGGGCCCGGACGAGGTTCCCCAGGTTGCCCACCCCGGCGTCGATCACCGTAGCCCGGACGGCGCCCATCGCCTCAGCACCTCTCCCCAACCCGCCGCCCCGGACCGGGCGGGGGCGTCCCCTTCCCCCCCGGGGGAGGGAAGGGGATCGAGGGGTTGCGGTGAGGATCACGTCAGGGTCCCCTTGGTGCTGGGCACGCGGGCGCCGCCGGGGCGCACCGCCACCGCCTGGCGCAGGGCCACGGCCGCGGCCTTGAAGGCGGCCTCGGCGGCGTGGTGGGGGTTGCGGGCGCGGAGCACGTCCAGGTGGAGGGTGAAGCGGCCCCGGTCGGCGAACGCCTGGAAGAAGTCCACCACCAGGGTGAGGGGGAAGCTTCGGGTGACCCAGGCGCCGGCGAAGGCCGGCGGCTGCTCGTAGACCAGGAGGCCACGGCCCGAGAGGTCGACCACGGCCCGGGCCAGGGCCTCGTCGAGGGGGGCGTAGGCCGATCCGAAGCGAACGATCCCGGCGCGCTCGCCCAGGGCCTCGTGGAGCGCCTCGCCCAGCGCCAGGCCCACGTCCTCCACCGTGTGGTGGACGTCGACGTGGACGTCCCCCTCGGCCTCCAGGTCGAGCCCCAGGCCGCCGTGGGTGGCGAGGGCCTCGAGCATGTGGCCGAAGAAGCCCTCGGGCACGGCGATCCGCGGCGCCTCGCCCTCGCCGGGGCCGTCGAGGGCCAGCTCCAGGCGCACCCGGCTCTCCCGGGTGGTCCGCTCGTGGCGTGCGATCCGTCGCTTCATGGCGTCGTCTCCCGTGAGTCCCCGGCGGCGGGCCGGAGGTCTTCGAGCGCCGCCCGGGTCGCCCGCAGGGCCCGGCCGTCGCCCACCGTGATCCGCAGGCAGCCGGCGAGCCCCGGCGCCGAGCCCAGGTCGCGCACCAGGATGCCACGTCCGGCGAGACCGCGGTGGAGCTCCCGGGCCGCCTCGGCCGTCGCGAGGCGCACCAGGAGGAAGTTGGCCTCCGACGGCAGCGGCGCGAGGCCGTGCTCGGCGAGGAGCTCGGCCCACCGAACACGCCGGGCGACCAGGGCCCGGACCCGGCGCTCGCAAGATGCCTCGGCCTCGAGGCTGGCGAAGGCCGCCACGAGCGGCGCGTGGCCCAGGTTGTACGGCAGCTTCACCTTGAGCAGCTCGGCCGCCAGCTCGGGCCGGGCCAGGAGGTAGCCGACCCGCAGGCCGCCCAGGGCCCAGGCCTTCGAGAAGCTCCGGAAGAGGACCAGGTTGGGGTGGCGGTCGAGGAGCGGGCGGTAGTCGTGGCGGCAGAGCTCGCCGTAGGCGTTGTCGAGGAGGAGCGGCGCCTCGAGACGCTCGGCGAGGGCGCTCACCGCCGCCGGCTCCACCGCCTCCCCCGTCGGATTGTTGGGGGTGCACAGGAGTAGCGGCCGCCGAGGGTCGCGCTCCACCTCCCGGGCGAGCTCGTCCATGGGCAGGGCCAGGTCCTCCCGGGGACCGACGAACCGGGCGCGCCCGCCGACCCGGGTCACGTGGATCGGGTACATGCTGAAGGAGGGCTGGACGCCCAGGACCTCGCGACCCGCGGAGCCATCGCCGGCACCGCCGGCGAAGGTCTCGAGGGCGACCGCCAGGAGCTCGTTCGAGCCGCTCCCCACCAGCACCCCCTCGGCCGGCCAGCCGTGGCGCCGGGCGAGCGCGCGGCGGAGGCTGTCGCCGTGGGTCTCCGGGTAGCGGGCCCAGCGCCGCGCCAGGAGCTCGGCGGCGACCCGCTCCTTGAGCCTCCGGGGCGGCTCCCAGGGCGACTCGTTCTGGTCGAGCTTGAAGCGGGCCTCGGCCTCCTCGAGGCCGTAGACCGCGAGCGCCCGGATCTCCGGGCGGACGGACTCGAGAGGTGCGCGCCCTGCCGAAGCCGCGGGGCGGCGGGCCTCGGGCTCCTCCGCGGCGTCCGCCGGCGCCGCCCGCCGCCGGGCCGAGGCGGCGTGGGCCGGCAGGCCCTCGGCGTCGGCCAGGACGCCCGCCGCCTCCGCGCCCCGGCGGGCCGTCTCGGCGCCCCAGGCGATCACGTGGCTGCGGCGGACGAAGTCCTCCACCCCCAGGGCCGAGGCGAAGCGCGCGGTGCCGCAGGTGGGCAGGACGTGGCTGGGTCCGGCCAGGTAGTCGCCGAAGACCTCGGGGGTCGAGGCGCCCAGGAAGACCGCGCCCGCGGCGAGGGCGCCCCGGCCGGCCGCGGGCAGGAGCGCCTCCGCCTCCGGGCCCACGAGCTGGAGGTGCTCCGGCGCCAGGCGCGCCACGAGCTCGCCGGCCGCGGCGAAGGAGCCCACCACCAGGGCGGCGCCGAAGCGGCGGAGCGACTCGCCGGCCACCTCGGCGGTGGCCAGGGCGGGGAGCTGCGCCTCCACCTCCTCCGCCACGCGCCGGGCCAGGCGGCGGTCGGGGGTCACCAGCACCGCGGCGGCCCGGGGGTCGTGCTCCGCCTGGGCCAGGAGGTCGGCGGCGAGGAGGGCCGGGTCGGCCGAGCCGTCGGCCACGATCACCACCTCCGACGGGCCAGCCAGTCCGTCGATCCCCACGTCGGCCGCCACCAGGCCCTTGGCGGCCGTGACCCAGGCGTTGCCCGGCCCGACGATCTTGTCCACCCGCCGGATCGTCTCCGTGCCGTAGGCGAGGGCCGCCACGGCGTGGGCGCCCCCCAGCCCCCAGACCTCGTCGATCCCCAGGCGTGCGAGGGTGTAGCGCAGAGCCGGGCTCGCCCGGAAGGCGGCCGGCGGGGTCGCCACCACCAGCTCCGCCACGCCGGCAAGGCGCGCCGGGACGGCGGTCATGACGACCGTGGAGGGGTAGCTCGCGCGGCCGCCGGGAACGTAGATCCCCACCCGCCCCAGAGGGCTCCGGCGCTCCTCGAGCACCGCGCCGTCCTCCTCCAGCCGGTAGCCGGGGCGGACCTGGGGCCGGTGGTAGCGCTCCACCGCCTCGATCGCCCGCTCGAGGGCGTCGGCCACCCCCGGCGGGAGCTCGCCGGCCGCGGCCGCCCTCCCCTCTGCGCCCGTCCCGAGCCGGAGGTCGGCCACCGCCTCCGCCGCCTGGCCGTCGAAGCGTCGCACCGCGTCGAGGAGGGCCCGGTCGCCCCCCGAGCGCACCCGGCGGACGATCCGCTCCGCCGCCCGCACGGTCTTCGGGTCCAGGACCTCGCGGCCCCGGGCGGCGAGCCGATCGATCCGCCGGCGGCCGGCCCGCGAGCCCGCCGCGAGCACCCGGAGGGCCGCCCCCCTCACGCCACCACCTCCGCCGCCTCGAGGCGCCGCACCAGCTCGTTGATCCGCCCCCGGTGACGCAGGAACGACGCCCGGTTGACCACCAGGCAGGGCATCACCTCGGCCACCACCTCGAGCTCGACCAGGCCGTTGTCGCGGAGCGTCCGGCCGGTCTGGACGATGTCCAGGGCGAGCTCCGCCAGGTCGAGGAGCGGCGCCAGCTCCACGGCGCCCGAGAGGGCCAGGATCTCGGCGCCCCAGGGCCGGTCGGCCACCGCCCGCCGCGCCGTCGCCGGGTACTTGGTGGCCAGGCGCACCTGGCCGCCGGCGGCGGGGAGCGCCCCGGCCCGGCCGATGAGCGAGAGGCGCGATCGGCCGTCGCGGAGCCGGGCCGGCACCAGCAGGTCGCCGTCCGATTCCTCCAGCAGGTCGCTCCCCACCACCCCCAGGTCGGCGATGCCGTAGGTCACGTAGAGGGGCACGTCGGCGTCCTTCAAGAGCAGCACCTCGAGCTCCTCCTCGGGCACGGTGACGATCAGCCGACGCTCGGCCTCCTCCAGGGCCGAGAGGTCGACTCCGGCGGCCCGGAAGGCGGCCAGGGCCACGGGCAGGTTGCGCCCCTTGCCCAGGGCCAGGCGGACCGTCGCTCGCGGGCGGCTCACGGCGCGCCCCCTCCAGGGACCGGATCGGGAGGGGAGACGGCCCGCTCCAGCCGGTCGAGGCCCAGGGAGAAGCCCACCGCCGGGACCTCCGCGCCCAGGGCCCGGAACAGCCGGTCGTAGCGCCCGCCGCCGCCCACCGGCAGGGCGCCCGTCCCCAGGTAGGCGCGGAAGACCAGCCCGTCGTAGTAGGAGCGCCCGCCCAAGGCGGCGTCCGCCGCCTCGCCACTCGATCCGCCGTCCGCCGCCTCGCCACTCGATCCGCCGTCCGCCGCCTCGCCGCCCAGGCCGGCCGCCGCCGGCTCATCGAGGGTGAGGGTCGCGAACTCCGCCAGGTCCACCGCCACTCGCACCCGCGGCCGCTCGGCGCTCAGGCGCCCGGCGAGGGTGACGAGCGCGTCGAGCCGCTCCGCGGCGGGCCCCAGCGCCGCCGCCTCGTCGGGCACGCCGCGCTCGGCCACCGCCAGGAGCGCGTCGGCGCCGGCCCGGCGCAGCGCCACCCGGTCCCGGCGCAGGAGGGCCTCGGCGAGGCGCCGGCGGTCGGCCGCCGGACCGGACACACCCTTCCAGACGTGGTCCAGGGCGCCGGCGAATCCCAGCACCACGTCCACCGGCTGGTCGTGGCCCAGCGCCAGGAGATCGAGGAACAGGCGGAGCATGCGCTCCTCGGCCGCCTCTCCCGGCTCGCCCAGGAGCTCGGCGCCGAGCTGGTAGAGCTCCCGCAGGCGGCCCGGCCGCTCCTCCTCGAAGCGCACCACGTCGCCCCGGTAGAAGACGCGCAGAGGCAGCTCCAGGGCGTCCAGGCGAGGCGCCACGAGGCGGGCCAGCATGGGGGTGAAGTCGGAGCGCAGGGCGAGGAGCTCGCCGTCCCGGCCGACGAACTGGTAGAGCTCGCGGCGGCTGGCCGGGGTGAGCAGCGACTCGTACGGCTCCAGGTAGTCGACGACGGGGAGCACCGCCTCGGCGAAGCCGGCGGCCTCCAGGCGCTCGACCAGGGCGCTCTCGAGGGCGCGGCGGCGCCGGGCCGACTCGGCGAACAGGGCGCTCACACCGCGCGGCAGCGGCGCCGAGACCCTCACGGCGCCGCCTCCGGCGCGGCGAGCCGCGTCCGTCTCCGGGTCCCGCTATCGACTGGATCCAAGCATGTCCTCCTTCCGGGCCCGGAAGGAGGAGGAAGGTGTCGTCTGTCCTGGCTCTCGTCCCGGGTCCGAGCCGCCGGGACGCACCCGGCTTATGGCCCCGCGTGATGATGCGCCCAGCCCTGCCAGCACCGGCGCACGGTGCGGTCGGAGAGCGGGGCGAGGACGGCCTGACGAGCAAGATGACGCATCTGAAGTCCCAACGAAATCCATTACACCCAACTCCCGGCCGGGATGTCAAGCCCGAGACGGGGCGACCGCCGCCCCGGGCCCCCCGCCGAGCCCCGCTCGCCCCCCGACCCTGGCGGCGGAAAAGGGGGGCCACCGGCGGGCGCAGGGACCTGAAGGGTTCGGCCGCGCCGCGGCTGGATTGCCGCGAAAGCGTCTCCGGAGCCGCCCGCGGTGCCCCGCGGGCGGCTCCGGAGAGGGTGAGAGACCGAACCGTGGAGGGAGGCTCAGAAGTCGATGATCCGCATGATCTGTGTCGCCCAGCGGCAGGAGCCCGAGAGGTTGCGGACCGCCTCCGCCGTGACGAAGATGGCGTCATCGGTGAGGTCGGTCGAGACTCCCACGTAGTCTCCGCTACGGGTGCTGCTCTGCACACACGAACCGGTGAGAATCGTCGCCAGGGTCGTGAACGAGCTCTCGTTGGTGTCGCGGAACGCCCAGAAGCCCGACAGGTAGCGCGAGGTCCCCGCGCCGAGGAAGGCGATCACGTTCTGGCCCACGCTGTTGACCGCGATGCCGGGCCAGAAGAAGTGGTTGCCATCCGAGTCCCCGGTGTTGATTTCGCGGCCGGCCGTCCCAGAGGGCCCTCCCGAGACCTGGCTGACCGTGATGCTCACCGTCCGCACGCAGGACTCGTTGGCCCCCCCGCCCACGTTGCACACGGTGCCGTGGGCAGCCCAGATCAGGTTTCCGAGCCCCGCGGCCTGGGTCACGCGGTCGTCCCCCGTGTCCAGGGACGGCGTGCTGCCATGTTGGAGCGCGTTCGGCTGGAGGCCATAGGTGAAGGTGAAGCCGGTCACGTCGAAGAGCTGGAGCGACGGGGAGGTCGCCACGTTGCGCAAGCGCCAGAGACGATAGGTGCTGGAGGTGCCGAACCTCGTGCTCACCAGGTACGCCGGGTTGGTCGTGCCGGTGAACGAGCTGGGGGCCGAGTAGTGGTCCACCGGCTGGAGCGTGAAGATGCTGGAGTCGCCGGCCGTGGTGGCCGGCTGGAAGACGCTCCACGACAGCGACGGGCAGCTCGATGCGTTGTTCGAGAGCCCGTTCTTCGGGATGGCATAGACCACCGAGTAGGTGAAGGTGCTGTTGCTGAACCTGAACTGGTTGGCCGAGATCACCAGGGCGTCGGCACCCCCTCCGAGGCCGGGATAGTCCGCCCAGCTCGCGTCGCTCGTCCCCAGGTTGCGGGCGCTGTTGATCTGATACCGGCACCAGCTCGAAGAGTTGAGGTCGCTCGGATCCTGCGAGCGGGAGACCGCCAGCCAGATCTTCGAGAGGCTGGTCCCGCTCTTCTGGAGCGCCACCACGTACATCCGCTTGTTGGTCCCCAGGTTGTCGAAGTACACCTTCGGATCGAACAGCAGTCCGTCGCTCGTCGACGCCCCGAAGAAGACGTTGAGGTCGGCGAGCCCGAACGAAGCGCCGGAGTCGTTACGGAGCTGGACGGCACGATTGACGGCCTGGAGGAAGCGATTCGGGCTCTTGGTGACGTTGACGTCCGGCGGGATGGCGTTGTTGGTGGACGACAGCAGATCCATGGCGGACCACGAGCCGGCCACGAGGGGGTTGGCCTCGGCGGTGAACCCCGACTCCGCGGGACCCGAAGGCACGACGATCTCCGCACGCGGATCGAAGACGGCCCCCTCCTTCATCCGGGCGTAGACTTCCGGGGACACGGGGGGCAGCAAGGACCGTGCCTCAGGCGTCTGCGGCACTCGGCGCAAGGTGAAGTCACCTTCGTGGAGGCCGAGAGCCGGTACCTCCCCTTCCTCGATGGGAGCGAACTCCCCGATCGCCTCGCCCTGCGCCTGGAGGACTCCGGGAGTGGCGGCGAGGAGTCCTGCCAGGAGGGCGAGTCCCGCGGCCAGCGGTGTGATGGAACTGAGAGGGCTCTTCTTCATGTCGTTGCCTCCTTTCGTAGTTAACGTTCATGCAATTATCTATGAAACTGCATGAACGTCAACGGGAGGCCGTCCCTACGCGCCCCGCTCTTCCAGGTCATCGCACTTCTGGTTCATCGCGCTCCGGGTGACGTGTGCCAGTGACGTGTGCCTGGCGGGGACTTCGCGTCGCTGGCCGGGCGCTCCGACGCAAGCGCGGCGGCCGCTACGTCCAGGAGCGGCTACGCCGCCAAGGGCGCGGCGCCGCGGGCCCTCAGCCCGGCTCGGCGGCGAAGGCGAGGCGGCGGCTCGCCCGGAGCGGCCGGCCGAGGGCCTCCTCCACCGCCTGGACCAGGCCGCCCGACTCGACGAGCTCGCGGAGCGTCCGGATGTCCTCCGACAGCACGCGGTCCTCGACCAGGGGCCTCACCCGGGCCGAGCGCGGCGTCTCGCCGCGGATCGCCCGGTAGGCGGCGAAGGTCGCCGGCGCCAGCTCCTCGACCGGCCAGCGCTCCCCTTCGACCGCCTCCCGGAAGCGCACCGCCTCCTCCTCGGCGGCCGCGATCGGCGCCCGGGAGCGCTCGGCGCCGGCGCCGCCCGGCGCGGGCTCTCGCCGGCCGGCGCGCCGCGCAGGGCCCGCCAGTCCGCCGCCTGGGCCGCCACCAGGAGCTCGATCGCCAGCACCGCCTGGGCGTTGGCGACCACCGTCCGGAGCTTCCGGGCCGCCGTCGTCGACATGGCCACGTGGTCCTCGGCGTTGCCCGAGGTGGGGATCGAGTCCACCGACGACGGGTGGGCCAGGACCTTGTTCTCCGACACCAGGGAGGCGGCGGTGTACTGGGTGATCATCAGACCGGTGTTGAACCCGGGCCGGGGCGCCAGGTTGGGCGGCAGGCCGCGGCTGTAGTTGGCGTCGAGGAGCAGGTTCGTCCGGCGCTCGGAGACGTCGGCGATCTCCGCCACGGCGCACGCCAGGTAGTCGGCCGCCAGCCCGATCGGCTGGCCGTGGAAGTTGCCGGCGGAGTACGAGGCCCGCCCCTCGCCGCTGTAGCCGGTGCCCTCCCAGTTCGCCCGGAACTCGAAGTCCCAGGGCTCGCTCGCGTGGTCCTCGCCCTCGGCGCCGGGGAAGAAGAGGGGGTTGTCGGTGGTGGCGTTCATCTCGGTCTCGACGATCCGCCGGGCGAAGGAGATGGCGTCGCGGCTCGCGCCGTGGACCGCCGGGGCGCAGCGCAGGGAGTAGACGTCCTGGACCTCGCCCGA
Organism: uncultured Acidobacteriota bacterium; assembly: GCA_963741925.1. Lineage (GTDB taxonomy): Bacteria > Acidobacteriota > Thermoanaerobaculia > Multivoradales > DATKCC01 > CAVUBL01. Next base: position 2,197,604 of record CAVUJU010000005.1, on the reverse strand, counting down.
GCGCTCCAGCAGACGGCTGCCGGCGAGGAGCGCCCGCACGTTGGCCGCCGAGTCGATCTGCCCCGGGAGGCCGCGCGCCTCGTGGACCTTCGGGTCGAAGGCCCGGGCGCAGCCGCAGAGGGCCTCGAGGGAGAGGGCGAGGGCCACGTCGGCGGTCCTCGCCAGGAGGTCCGCGTCGGCCACGGCGAGGGCCAGGAGCGCGGTCGAGAAGGTGGCGCCGTTGGTGAGCGCCAGCCCCTCCTTGTAGCTCGGCTCCGGCGGCTCGGCCCCCAGGTCGGCGGCGAGCGCGGACGCCGGCTTCCAGCGCTCCGGGCTGCGGCGGGCCACCGCCGCCTCCTCGGCGTTCCGGACGACGTAGTAGCGCCCCTCCCCCAGGAAGACCACGAACAGGTGGGCGAGCGGACAGAGATCGCCGCTCGAGCCCACGGAGCCGCGGATCGGCACCAGCGGCACGATGCCCCGGTCGAGCATGGCGGCGACCGCCGCCACCAGCTCCATGCGGACGCCCGAGTGGCCGTTGAGAAACGTGTTGAGCCGGAGCGCCAGGGCCGCCCGCACCACCTCGGCCGGGAAGTACCCCTCCGGGTCGTCGGCGTCGCTCCCGGCTCCGACCCCCACCGCGTGGCTCAGGAGCACCCGGCTCTGGAGGCGCTGGAGCTCCGCCGGCTCGATCGCCACGTTCTTGAACGAGCCGAAGCCGGTGGTGACGCCGTAGTCGAGGACGATCCCCCGGAGCGACCCGCCCGCCTCCGCCTGCTCCGCCCGGGCCGCCCGCGCCGCCTTGTAGCGCTCGACGATGGAGCGGATCTGGCGGCGGCTGCGCTCGACCCGCGCCGCGGCGGCGTCGCTCCAGCCCACCTCGACCGACGGATCCCGGGCCACCCGGACCAGCTCTTCGAGGGTGAGGGATCGGCCGTCGAGGACCAGCCTCGTCATCGGCCGTCCTCGTCGATGGCGGCGAGCATCTCGCGCACCGTCGCCACCAGCTCGGCGCGCCTCGCCTCGCGCTGGCCCGGCCGCTTCTCGATCCACTCCTTGCGGTCCTCGATCGTCTCGGACCGGGCGCGCCCCGCCCCCATGTCCTTCAAGGTCACGACCCCCCGCTCCTTCTCGTTGCCGCCGTAGAGCAGAGTGATGGGGATCTCCCACTGGTCGGCGTACTTGAGCTGCTTGCCGATGCCCCGCTCGGCGCCCAGGTAGATCTCGGTGGGGATGCCGGCGCGGCGCAGCTCGTAGGCCATGTCCAGGCAGTCCTGGCGGAGCTCCGGGTCGAAGACGGCCACCAGCACCCGGGCCGTCGCCCGCCGCGCCCCCACCTTGCCGAGCTGGACCAGGGCCGCGAGCAGGCGGTCGACGCCGATCGAAGCGCCGGTGGCGGGCACCTTCTCGCCCAGGAAGCGGAGCACCAGGTCGTCGTAGCGGCCACCGCCGAAGACCGAGCCGAGCTCGGGGGCGTCGAGGAGGGTGGCCTCGAACACCGGGCCGGTGTAGTAGGCGAGGCCGCGGGCGATCGAGAGGTCGAGGTCCACCCGGTCGTCCTCGTAGCCCAGGGCGTAGAGGTGGTCCGAGATGCGCTCGACGCCGCGGATCTCGTCCTCGGCCCCGTCGACGCCGGCGAAGAGGTCCCGGAGGCGCTGGACCACCTCGCGCCGGTCCTCGGCCCGGATCTCCAGGAACCGCTCGATCCGGTCGACCTGGTCGCCTGCGAGCCCGACGCCGGGGATCGTGTCCCCCGACTCGTCGACGTAGCCCGTGGTGAGCTCGCGGCGGACCTTCCCGGAGCCGATCTTCTCCAGCTTGTCGAGCACCCGGAAGACCTCCTCGCCGCGCTCGCGGGCGATGCCGGCGTAGGCGAGGAGCGCGTCGAGCAGGCCGCGGCTCGAGAAGCGGACCTTGTAGCGGCCCACCTCGAGGGCGGAGAGGGTGTCGCACATGGCGGCGACGATCTCGGTGTCGGCCACCTCCGAGACCACGCCCACCGAATCGAGGTCGAACTGGGTGAACTCCCGGTAGCGCCCGCGGCCGGGCTTGTCCGCCCGCCACACCTGGGCCACCTGGTAGCGGCGGAAGGGGCGCGGGAGGTCCGGGTACTGGGCCACCACCCGGGCCAGGGGGACGGTCAGGTCGAAGCGCAGGCCCAGCCACTCGCCCTCCGGGTTGGTGACCCGGAAGATCGACCGCTGGGCCTCCTCGCCGGCGGAGCCGCCGAGGACGTCGAGGTACTCGACCGCCGGGGTCGAAAGCGGCACGAAGCCGTAGAGCTCGTAGACCTCGCGGATGCGGCCGATCATCCAGTCGCGGGCGAGCACCTCGCCGGACATGAGGTCGCGCAGGCCGCGGGACAGGCGCGGTTCTACCGTGTCGGGAGAAGACATCGTCGGATCTTGGTCCAGGGGTTGGAGGATGTCGTGGCCATCAGCCGGTGCCGAAGCGGGGGGTTGGTACCGGCGATGGGGGTCGAACCCATGACCTCCTGATCCACAGTCAGGCGCTCTCAGCCACTGAGCTACGCCGGCACGCCACGGAGCGCGATGGTATGCGCTCCACCCACTCGTGTCAAAGGCTCGCGGGGCGCGGAAACTCGCCTTCCGAGCCGGGGGCGAGGGCCTCCCGGGCCAGCGCCTCGGGCAAGTCGCGGCCGGTCATCAGCCGGAACTGGCCCAGAGCCTGGAAGAGGAGGGCCTCGCGGCCGTCGGCCACGCGCCGGCCGGCGGCGCGCGCGGCGCCGACCAGGGGGGTCTCGGCGCCGCCGTAGACCAGGTCGACGAGCGCCGCGTCGGCGGCCAGGGCCTCGGGCGCGAAGGGCAGGGGGTCGCCGGGCGCGTGGCCGAGGGAGGTGGCGTGCACCACCACGGTGTAGCGGCCCGGCTCGAACTCGGCGAGGGGCACGAAGGGCACGTCCAGGTGCTCGGCGGCCTCGAGGCCCCGGACCTCGCTCCGGTTGACCAGGGTCACCCGCGCCCCGGCCTCCTGGAGCCCGACCACCGCCGCCCGGCCGGCGCCGCCCGCCCCCACCACCGCGGCCTCGGCCCCCACGAGCTCCACCCCCAGCCGCTCGAGGGGGAGCACCACGCCCTCCGGGTCGGTGGTCTCCGCCTCCCAGACGCCGTCGGTCTCGACCAGGGTATTGGCCGCCCCCACCGCCGTCGCCCGCGGGCTGGGGGCGCCGGCGACCGCCAGGGCCACCGCCTTGTACGGCGCGGTCACCGACAGGCCCCGCAGCGGCAGCCCCAGCTCGTCCAGCCGGCCGCTCTCCACCACCTCGAGCCAGAAGTCGCCGAAGTGCTCGGCGTGGAACGGCACGTAGAGGGCCGGGACGGCGAGCTCGCGGTAGGCGCGGTTGTGGAGCCGGGGCGAGAGGGAGTGGGCCACCGGGCGGCCGACGATGCCGTAGAGGGCCTCGGCCGGCCGCAGCTCGGGGAGGCCGTAGTCGGCGACCAGGCGGTCGACCGCCGGCTGGCCCGGGGCGCCCGGCTCGGCGCCGGGCAGGGCGCCGTAGACCACCGGGGCGCCGAGGCGCGGGGCGACGAGGCGGGTCCAGACGCCGGACGCACCGGTGGCGAAGGCCACCACGTCCGGGCGCCCCAGGGCGCCGAGGAGGTGGAGCGGTGCGAGCTCCTCGCCGGGCTGAGCGGCGGCGGTGACCAGCTTGTAGAGCCGGGCCGGGGTGGCGGCCATGGCCGCGAAGCGCGCCTCGAGCTCGGCCAGGGGGGTGGCCGGGCCGTGCCAGGAGAGGAGCCGGCGCTCGGGAGGGAGCGCGGCGAGGAGCCCGGGCACCAGGTCGCGGTCGGCTTCGAGGTCGACCAGCGGGAAGAGCCCGGGGCGCGCCGCCGCGCGGGCCAGGCTCTCGGTCCGCCGCGCCGGATCGGAGGGTCCGGAACCGCCTTCGGCCGCGCTCCGGAGGGTGTAGATCAGGCCACCGGAAACTCCCGCGGAGAGGGCGCCGAGGGCGTCGTCGTCGAGGTCGCCCAGGAGGTCGGCCCGGACCTCCAGCCAGCCGACGCCGTCGGGCAGCCGCGCCAGCTCGGCGCGCGTGGGGAGCCGCGTCAGGGTGGCGACGAGCTGCGCCCGGCGGGGCTCTCTGGGCTCGGTGAGATCCACGGCGTTTCGGAAAGGCATTCAACACAACGCCCCACGGCACTGTCAAGGCCGGGGCGGAGACGCTCCTCGCGGAAACGGCGGGGAGCGTCTCGGACTGCCGAATGCAAGACGCCCGCCCCGGCCCGCCGTCCCTAGCGAAGCTCCGCCTCAAACCGACGAGGCGCCTGAAGCGTCTCCGGCGCCACGGGTCGCTGGTCCCCCGCCCACGCTGACCGATCACGGCTGCGCTCCTCGGAACGGCGACTCCAGAGCGCCAGATTCATCGGATGCCCCCCGCATCCCCTCGATCCCCTTCCCTCCCCACGGGGGGGAAGGGGACGGTTGACCGGATGCCCCCCGCATCCCCTCGATCCCCTTCCCTCCCCACGGGGGGGGAAGGGGACGGTTGACCGGATGCCCCCCGCATCCCCTCGATCCCCTTCCCTCCCCACGGGGGGGAAGGGGACGGTTGACCGGATGCCCCCCGCATCCCCTCGATCCCCTTCCCTCCCCACGGGGGGGGAAGGGGACGGTTGACCGGATGCCCCCCGCATCCCCTCGATCCCCTTCCCTCCCCACGGGGGGGGAAGGGGACGGTTGACCGGATGCCCCCCGCAACCCCTCGATCCCCTTCCCTCCCCACGGGGGGGGAAGGGGACGGTTGACCGGATGCCCCCCGCAACCCCTCGATCCCCTTCCCTCCCCACGGGGGGGGAGGGGACGGTTGACCGGATGCCCCCCGCAACCCCTCGATCCCCTTCCCTCCCCACGGGGGGGAAGGGGACGGTTGACCGGATGCCCCCCGCATCCCCTCGATCCCCTTCCCTCCCCACGGGGGGGGAAGGGGACGGTTGACCGGATGCCCCCCGCATCCCCTCGATCCCCTTCCCTCCCCACGGGGGGGGAAGGGGACGCCCCCACCCGGTTGACGGGTCACTACCCGCCCCCCGCGGCCTCCCCGTCGATCTCCTCCCTGATGTCCGCCACCAGCCGCCGCACCCTCCCGGCCCAGCCGGCGGCGGCGCGGCAGACGCCGAGATCCTCGCGGGCGACCCCGAGCTCCCCAGGCTGGCCGGCGATCCTCTGGAGATAGCGAGCCAGGTCCTCGAGGTCCGCCGCGGCGGCCGTCGCGTCCCCGCGCGGAGAGGAGAGCCCGTGGCTCATCCCCCAGTCCCAGTACGGGCTCTCCATGGCGACGTCGTAGAGCACGGCGCCCACGCGGCGCAGGAGCTCCACGTGCTCCGGCTCGGCGAAGCAGAACAAGAACGTCTCGCGGAAGGCGGTCTCGAGATTCGGCCGCGCGGCCGGTTCGGCGCGGGTTGCCTCGCCGCCGCTCATCGCCCCGCCTTCCGGAGAAGCTCCATCAAGATCCGGCCGCTGCGCCGGAGCGTCTCGTCCGGCACTGCGAGCAGGTAGTGGGCGAAGGCGAGCGGCTGGAGCCGGAGGTCGGCGAGGCCCGAGAGGTGGAGAGCGAGGGTGTCGCCGCCCACTCGGATCAGATCCCGCGAGGTGCCCACCGGCCGGCCGTGCCAGAGCAGGTGGAGCCGGCGGTCGGCGTCCTCCTGAAAGCGGAAGCCGGCCGGCCGCTCGGCGACCGCCAGGGCCGCCGCGGCGAGGTAGGCCAGGTCCGGCGCCTGGAGCACGAGCCGCGGCTCGCGCTCGCCGGCGGCGACGCAGCCCCAGCGAGGCTCGTCGCCCGCCCCGTAGAGCGCCGTCACCCGCCAGGGCCCGGCGAGGTCGGCCTCCGGCGTCGCCGGCGCCGGCTCACGCCGGGAGAGCCGGTCGAGAAACACGGGGGAAAAAGCGTTGGAGGAGGACTCGTCGAGCCCGGCAGTGTCCACAGCGGGGGGCAGGACGGACGAAGGGTTGCTACACTTCGAGTCACGCTGACTCATGGCTTGTCTCCATGTGTCGGCCAGGGCGCGGCGGTGGGCTCATATCCCACCCCGTGCCCGCTTCACGGCCTGGTGGATCGTGGCGTCCGGCGGCGCTCCTCGGAGTCCCACCGGATCGCGGGCTGAATGGACGCGGCGGTGCGGTTCCGGCTCGGTTCCTGTCGTCGTCCTCCTCTCCCCCGTTCGTTCGATCTACGCCCACCTTACGCCATCCCGGGACAGAAGTCAAGAGGCTGATTCAAGGATCGAGACGGCTCCCGAACCCTCTCGCCCGGAGTTGCCCAGGCGCAACACGCTTCGCCACCCACAGCTTCGCGACCCACCTTCTGGCCCAGGGCGACGACATCCGTACGCTCTAGGAGCTCCTGCGGCACCGCAACGTCAGCACGACCAGGATCTTCCCCCACGTCCTCAACCGCGGTAGCCGCGGAGTCCAAGGCCCGCGGACGCCCTGGACCCCCGAGAAGCGGCCGGGTCCGGGCGCCCTCGCCGCACAGGCACGCGCCAGCCGTCTGCCGCCTCTGCCGATCCGAATCGCCCGGACCAGCCAATGCGAACGCGCAAGCTTCGCGTTGACACGTTCCTCCAGGCTCCGCTAGACTCCAAAAAAAACCAGCGTCTCAGGGAGGACACCGGATGGAGCGGCGGCATCATCGACCACCTACCCGAACGATCCAGGGTCGGAATCCCGGCCACCCCGTTCGGTCACTCACTCGTTGGCCGCCCGTTGTCGTGGACCTGACGAGATGAGTCAGTCGTACGGAGAAGGGTATCGAAACGGAGCGTTGGCCGCCCTGGTGGACGAGTTCGAGCGCTCGACCAAGGAGCTTGTTCAGATCATCGAGGAGCTCACGGACGACGAATTCCGGACAGTGCGTAAGCCCGAAGCCGAGGAGGAGTTCCGCTCAATCCAGACAGTCGTCAACCACGTCGTGCGTGCTGGCTATGCCCATGCGAACCACATTCGGGTGGCCTTCTCCTTGGATTGGTCTCCGACCGAGATCCCCCTTGGCACACGAACTGAAAGCCTTGATCAGCTTTCGGCGATGCTGGCCTACATGGTAGCCACATTCGAGGGGCGGTGGGAGATGACAGAAGAGCAGATCGAGGCTGTACAGATCAAATCACGATGGGGGACGACCTACGACCTTGAGCAGCTGCTAGAGCACGCGGTTGTGCACCTACTGCGGCACCGACGCCAGATCGCTCGCTTCCTATGGGAGGCAGAAGTCTGATGTCGCCGAGGCGGCCAACCAGGTCACTCCACCGGACGCCGGCGCTACCTCCACGGTGCCGGCGAATCTCGCGGTTCGTCGGCCGGCAGCGCGTTGGCGTCTGGCGGTGGGGCGGCGCCGGTGAGTTCCAAAAGCGTTCTGCGACACGATGTCGCTTCAGGAGGTGTCCTCCGAGATGAGAGGACCGCCCGTACCGCCGGGCGAATCTAGGGGCCTGAATGAAGAGCGGCCCTGACAATGTGCCGAAGCGTGCTGCGACACGCGGGGCTCGAAATCGCGAGAGAGTAGAGCCCTCCTGGGAGCCTCGATCCAGGTGAGGGCTAGAAAGCGGGCAAGGTGAACGGATGTGAACCTGTGAACCGATCGTCATATGAGAACGAGCCAAAGAGGCTGAGAGGCTTGGACCAAAACGGTGACGGTGCTGGGAAGGGGCCTCGAACGGCAACCCCTCGCGGTCGTAAGCGGCACCCGGTCGACAGCAGGCACCTACCCCCGCGCGGACTTCTGGAGCGGAACGTGGAAACCCGGCTCTCCTCAACTATGAGTGGGTAGAGGCGGGTCGAGCTGGATGCCCCCGCAGTTGAGGAAGATCATCGCAGCGAGAGCCTGGTGGGAGTGGAAGCCGTAGGCTCTGTGGGCGATCATGCGGATCCGGTTGTTGAGGCCTTCGACCACGCCGTTGGTCAGGCGGGTTCGGATGTAGGCGAGGATCCCGGAGAGATGCTTGCGGATGGTTCGGGCTGCTTTGACGAAGGCTGGGAGCCGAGATCGAGAGGCCCAGGCAAGCCAGGCTCGCAGCGCTCGTTCGGCCCGCCAGGGTTGGCGGTAGTCGAGGGCCTGAGCGAGCGTCTCTTTGAGCAGGTAGGCGCGGTAGAGCCGCTGGTTGCTTCGCTGGAGCTCGGAGAGCTTGCGGCGCTGGGATCGGCTGAGGTTCCACGGATTCATCAGCAGCACGAAGCGGGTGCGCTTGAGGGCACGTGCTTCGTCGGGGTCGGAGGCGAGCTCGCGCACCAGCTCGCGCCGCACCTCGTCGAGCGCATCACTGACCAAGCGCTGGACATGGAAGCGGTCGTAGACGATCTCGGCGTCGGGCAGCCTCTCGCGCACGGCCTTGGTGTAGGCCGCGGACAGGTCGACGGTCACCATCTCGATCGCCTTGCAGCCCTCCTCGCCGAGCTGCTCGAAGAAGGGCGCGAGTGCCTCGGCGCTACGGCCTTCGCCGGCCCACACCACGCGACCGCGGTCGTGGTCGACCACGACGGTGAGATAGTGGTGACGTTTCTTGTAGCTGAACTCGTCGATGCCGATCCGGCGCAGGCCCACCAGCCGCTCGGGGTCGAGGCGGCGCTCGACCACCCGCGCGACGATGGAACCGACCGTCTCCCAGGCGATCCCGAGCACGCGCGTCACCTGGGTCTTGTCGGTGATCTGCGCAAAGTAGGCCACCAGCTCCTCGAACGCTTCACTGAAGCGACCTCCCGAGGGCGCCCAGGGGACCTGCTCCACGCGCACGCCACACTGAGGGCACTCCACTCGCCAGGGCGCGTAGCGCAGCACCACCACATGGCGCCCCCAGGGCAGGTGGCGCCACTCTCGCTCGTACCGACGGTCGTAGCGCGGTCCGACCCGGCCGCACTCGCCACAACGAGAGCGACGCCACGTAGGGCGGACACGGACCACCAACGTCCCGTCCCGCCGGAACAGCGTGGATTCGACGTACATCTTCGTGACACCGATCAGACAACGCAGTACAGTGGTCAGGCGCATGGGGTCGCTCCTCCCTCCTCGGTTCCTTGGATGCACCAAGGAGAGCAGGAAACTCCATGCGTTTCAACCCCTTAGCGCCACCACACCCCCTCCTCCCAGGCCTCTGACCCTGGCGACCTACCGCTCCGAGCACCGACCGCCGACGGGCTTTCAGCTACCCACTCATAGTTGAGGAGAGCCGCATAATGGCGCAGCGTGTGGACGTGAGCCCGCTTGTGGATGCCGCTCCTGGCCACCGCGCGGCGGAAGGCGCTCTGGACGCTGTCACGGGTGATCGGTCCACGATCCTGAGTGTCGGCGGCCTCCGGGGTGCGGTGCCGGCTCGTCCTGGGGAAGAGCCAGATGGGCGAGCGGTGGGTGCGCCAGTGGGCGCGCAGCAGATCGAGCGTGGCCACCGGCAGGGGCACCTCGCGCTCCTTGCGGCGCTTTCCCTGGACGCGCAGGACGCCCCGCGCGCTATCGACGTCGGGGACCTGGAGCCGGGCGCCCTCCATCAAGCGCAGGCCGCAGCAGTAGATCGTGGTCAGGCAGACCCGGTAGACCTCGATCGTCACCTGGTCGAGAATGTGCCAGACTTCCCCGCGGCTCAAGACGAGAGGGAGTCGCTTCTCGTGGCGCGGCTTGGCGACGTACAGGCTCTCCCACGAGCGGCCGAGGAGCTGGTGATAGAAGAACCGGATGCCCCCCAGGGCGACGCTGAACGTGCCCCGTGCCACCTGCTTTTCCCCCTTGAGGTAGAGCAGGTCGGCTCGCACCTCGCGCTCGGCGAGCCGGTCGGGCGAGCGGTGGTAGTGGCCGGCGAGCTGGGCGACGGCGTGCACGTAGCCCTCGACGGTGCTCGGAGCGTAGCCCCGAAGCTCCACCCCCTCGATCATCTGTCGGCGTAGCGGTGTCATGGTCATCTCCTTTCCAGAGGGTTCTGAAGAGAAGATGCAACACCGCTAAGCCGTTTTCAACCGCCCCGCTCAACGACGCGACGCGAGGGGTGGGCACCCTATCCGCCGAAGGCGGATTGAGTTCAACCACACGGCTGCACCGGACACGCTGCGCGCGCCGGTGAGCCGTAAAGCCGCAACGCTATCCGCCTGGACGACCGTAGCTGGTAGAATACAGGCCGAAGGAGGAATACTCCAATGGAGACAAGGTTCACAGCAGTCTTCCGCAAGGTACCTGAGGGCTATATCGGCTTCGTCGAGGAACTCCCCGGCGCGAACACCCAAGGGTCTACGCTGGAGGAGACGCGGGAGAATCTCCGCGAGGCGGTTTCGCTTGTTCTGGAGGCTAACCGGGCGTTGGCAGAGGAGGACCTCACCGATACCGAGGTCATCAGAGAACCATTTGAGCTGTCGGCGTGAAGCGCCGAGACCTGATTCGCCATCTGCGGTCTCATGGTTGCGACCTTTTTCGCGAAGGAGGCAAACATACGGTGTTCGTCAACCGCGCGAAGCGTTTAAGCACGACAATTCCGCGGCACCGTGAGGTAAACGACTACCTCGCTCAGAAGATTTGCAAGGATCTGGACGTACCCAAACCCAACGGATAACCCTTCGCTGGTGCGGACGCCTGGCGGCGCCGCACAGCTCAAGAACCGTTGTGCGACACGATGTCGCTTCAGGAGGTGTCCTCCGAGATGAGAGGACCACCCGTACCGCCGGGTGAATCTAGGGGCCTGAATAAAGAGCGGCCCTGACAATGTGCCGAAGCGTGCTGGTCACGCGGGGCTCGAAATCGCGAGAGAGTAGAGCCCTCCTGGGAGCCTCGATCCAGGTGAGGGCTAGAAAGCGGGCAGGGTGAACGTAAGTGAATCTGTGAACCGATCGTCATGTGAGAACGAGCCAAAGAGGCTGAGAGGCTTGGACCAAACGGTGACGGTGCCGGGAAGGGGCCTCGAACGGCAACCCCTCGCGGTCGTAAGCGGCACCCGGTCGATAGCAGGCACCTACCCCCGCGTGGACTTCTGGAGCGGAACGTGGAAACCCCGTATCTTCGCCCGATCGATGGTAGGGCCCGATCTTTCCTCCCCGGCGGCGAGCCTTCCGGCTCCCGCCGGCCGGGATCGTTCCGGCCTGAGCACGGCCCGATCGCCTCTCCCTTCGTTGGAAGCCAGAGTCGGTCCGGCCGCGCCGCCCTCGGCCCGAGGCAAGCGGACCGCAAGGAAAGCCCATGGAGGTGCGGGACAGGATGCTGGAAGAAGCCAATGCCGGCTTGTAACGAGCCGGATACGGGACGCACGTGCCCGGCCCGAAAGGGAGCCCACCACGTCCAGCAGGTGCTTCGTTGCGAGAACGTAGGGAGAACCATCCTCAAGAGGGAAGGCGATGGGAGGCAGGAGCTCATGTGGCGACTGCTTGCGCACCCTCTCCTCCGCCCAGTGAGTGCGGAGCCGGTGGCTTCTTACAACGATCGCAAAGGTCGCTCAACCCATGGTAGGGTGACCGGGTCGGAGAACCGGCCTTTGAAGTGCTTGAGCCCGGTGCGGGGAAACTCGCACGCCGGGTTCTTAGAGGGGTGCGGGGGGCCGTGAGGCCCCCGTGCCTACTCGGCGGAGAAGAAGACTCTCCACTCACCGACTCGCAACCTAAAGAGACCGTCCAGCTTGCCTTTCAACCGCTTCACATCCCCTTGCCCGGTGGCTGCAAAGGACTCGACTTCCTTGGCGATTCTTTCGCGGGTCGGCCGATCCAGCCTGGAGGCCGCTCGCAAAGCACGCTTGGTCCACTGGACCTCCCTGCTCACGACTCTCGGAGCAGCTCGCGTCGTGCCGCGTCGTGAGACACCACGCGGCCCTCTTGCCAGTCACGCTCGGCGGCCTCAAGCTCCGCCAGGTCCTCGGCTGTCACGGGTTCGTCGTCGAACGGAGCTTCCTGGAGTGCCCGAGCCACGGGATCAGGGGTCTCTCGCCGCAGGTACTCCACAAAGCGCAACGCCGCATGGACCTCGGGCTCCGGAAGATCTTCCACGAGGCTGTGCAGTCTCTCCTTCTCCGTCATCGGCTCATTCTACACCACACGTCCGCCTTCGGTGGTCACAGGGCCACCGAGGTCTCCTCTTGGCGCGAGCCCCGGATTGGTGGCGCCCTTGACCTGCAAAGTTGCAGGAAGTACGCTCCGTCCGAGGCTCCGAGGAGACTTCGGGATGCCGGTGAACCAGTGACTAGTAGACCGCTTCCGTATTAACGGTTCAATGTCAAGCTACCGCCAGAGAGTCGGGAGAGGCCGACCAGCGGAAGATCACCGGGCTCGCATTGATCTCGTCCAGGTACAGGAGGATTCGCTCCCGGAGCTCGTCCTTGGAGGCGACCCGGATGCCCCGGAGCATGGTCTTGGCCATCTTGCCGAAGAAGGACTCGATGAGATTGAGCCACGAACCGTGCTTGGGCGTGAAGACGAACTCGAACCGGTTGGGGACCGATGCCAGGTAGGTTCGGGTCTCCTTGGAGACATGAGCGGAGTGGTTGTCGAGGATCAGGCGGATCTTCATTGCCGCGGGATAGGCGGCAGCGAGCCGCCGGAGGAACTCGACGAACTCGCGGCTGCGATGGCGATCGACGACCTGAGCGTGCACATGGCCGGTGAGCAGGTCGATGCCCGCCATCAGGGTCACCGTGCCGTGGCGAACGTACTCGTAGTCGCGCGAGATCCGTGGGTGCTCGCCACCGGGGACCGGCGGAAGGTCCGGAGCGGTGGCGGCGATCGCCTGAATGCCGGGCTTCTCGTCATACGACACGACGGCGGTCAAGGAGCATTGCATCCCGGCGCGCTCTCGCAAGAGATCGATCTCCCGGTACACGCAGAGCACCTGGGCCATCTTCGCGTCGAAGTCGGGATCGCGCCGCTCGAGGTAGTAGTCGATCTTGTGCGGCCGAACCTGCGCCTTGCGCAGCAGCTTCGAGACCGTACCGCGCCCCAGCCGCGCGAGCGACGGGTGCCCCGCCTCGACGCACCGGTCCCTGGCGTGCTGGGCCAGGAGCGTGGTCGTCCACAGCTCATAGGAGTACCCCAGGTCCTTCGGCTTCTGGCACGCGAGCGAAACCAGCCAGGCCCGCGCTTCCGGGGTGATGGTGGGCTTGCGGCCTCGTCCCGGCAGGTCGGCCAAGGCCGTCAAGGGGCCGACCTCGAGGGCCTTGTCGATACAACGTTCCACCTTCGGTCGATGCGTGGCATGCGCCCGAGCAATCCGTGTGATCGGCTCACCGGCGGCATAGGACAAGAGCATCTTCGCTCGCTCCACGCGCTGCGCGGACTCCGTACGCGAGGCCGCCACCCGAGTCAGCTCGCTCTTCGTCGACGCATCCAGCACCAGCGGAGCCCTCTTTCGACGACCGGCCATCGGCACCTCCCTGAATCGGCCATTCGATCCGAGGAGAGCTTATGCCACGAGCAACCTTAGTGCAATGTTATTTCGGAAGCGATCTACTAGTGGTCCGTCAACCTTCAATTGACGGGTCCCGACGGTCCTTCACGCCGCTGGCGGCGTGGCTCCTCCTCGACGTAGGCCCCGCTACGCCTGCGTCGGAGCGCCTGGCCAGCGACGCGAAATCCTCGCCGGATACCTCTGTCAAATGAAGATTGACGGACCACTAGAGCAGGCGCAGAAAGCGCGCCGCTCAGTTCATGGCCGTTCGGCTATGCAGGACATGCGAATGGATGAGCTGGCGTCGTTATGAGAGTGCAGATCTTCAAAGCATGGGACCGTGTTCGTTCCAGTTTCTGGTTTCTCCCGGCACTCATGGCTGGCGGGGCGATGGTGTTGGCCTTCGCAACCGTCGCCTTGGATACGCAGGTGACGGATTGGTTGGCGCTTAACTGGGGTTTGACTTTCACCGGGGGAGCAGAGGGAGCGAGCTCCTTGCTGGGGGCCATCGCCGGTTCAATGATCACCATCGCCGGGGTGGTGTTCTCGATGACCCTGGTCGCACTGTCGCTTGCCTCGTCCCAGCTCGGACCGCGCCTGCTCCGCAATTTCATGCGCGACACCACGACCCAAATGGTACTCGGTACGTTCGTAGCTACCTTCCTGTACTGCTTGCTGGTCCTGCGCACCATCCGCCGTGCTGAGGAGATCGCCTTCGTCCCCCACCTGTCTGTCACCCTCGGTGTAGTACTCGCGGTGGTGAGTGTGGGAGTGTTGATCTATTTTATCCACCATGTGTCCATGTCTATCCAGGTCAACGAGATCGTGAAGCGAGTCGGAGAGGAGTTGATCGAGGGAATAGAGCGACTGTTTCCGGAAAATATCGGACGGGGAGCACCACGCATTCCGACAGAGCCACCTCACGCGGGCTTCCTCGATACCTTTGATCGGGAGGCGCGTCCGATTGTATCTGCCGAGGACGGCTATCTGCAGTACGTCGATGGGGACGCTTTGATGGCGTTGGCCATGCAAGAGGGTGTCGTGATTCGACTGGAACGACGACCCGGCCACTATGTCGTTGCCGCCCACCCACTGGCGCTGGTCTGGCCGGGAAACAGGGTGACCGATCAGCTGGTGGCCCGCGTCAATACCGTATTCGCCCTTGGTAACCAGCGTACCTCCGGTCAGGACATTGAGTTCGCGGTCAACCAGCTTGTCGAAATCGCGATACGAGCCCTCTCCCCCGGGGTGAACGACCCGTTCACCGCGATGACGTGTGTGGACCGCCTAGGGTCGGCACTGTGCCGCTTGGCTCAACGAGACATGCCGTCGCCTTATCGGCATGACACCCAGGATCAGCTTCGGGTTATTGCGCCTGTCATCACGTTCCCGGATGTCACGGACGTGGCGTTCAACCAGATCCGGCAATATGGCCGCACCAGCACTGCGGTGACCCTTCGTCTGCTGGAAACGATTGCCGAGGTTGCAGTATCCGCACATCGGCCAGAGGATCGCGCTGCGCTGTTACGGCATGCTGAAATGATTGCCCGAGGGGCTCGCGAGGGACTGCCCGAAGAAGAGGACCGCCAGAAAGTGGAAGAACGCTTTCGATCAGCGAACCGATTGTTGAGCGAGTCGCCAGATTCTAGCCTCTGAAATGCACGTGGAAGCAGCATCGCTCGGCCGAGAAGCTTGATCTCTACGGGAGAGCAGAAGCCGCAGATAATAGGGCGAATGGCGCAGAACCACACGGCTGCACAGGCCACGCGGTCCGTGCCGATGATCCGTAGAACCGTTGGCTGCCTGAGCCAGCCGTGGTAGGCTTGAAGGTATGAAGACGAATCTGTTAAAGGAAGCCCGGCGGCTCCCGGTTGAGGAGCGGATCGAGCTGGCCGGGGCGATCGTGGTATGAGGAACAGCGGCCCGGCCTCGGGGATGAGTTCCGCATTACCGTAGACGGCCCCGCGGACTCTCCATCCGCCAGGAGGCGCTATGCGACACGTCGAGCGACACAGGACACATCGAACAGGTTGGCTCCGCGCCGCCGTGCTTGGCGCGAACGACGGCATCGTATCTACTGCAAGCCTTGTACTGGGCGTGGCGGCAGCCGGTACGAGTACCGAGGTCATTCTCGTTTCGGGCGTAGCGGCCCTTGTCGCGGGCGCCATGTCAATGGCTGCAGGCGAGTATGTCTCGGTGAGCTCACAAGCCGATACGGAAAGCGCGGATCTCGCGCGCGAGAGAAAGGAGCTGGCCGCGAATCCAGCGCAGGAGCATGCAGAGCTGATGTCCATCTATGTGAAGCGCGGCCTGGACGAGTCATTGGCTTCGAGCGTCGCCACCCAGTTGATGCGGAAAGACGCACTTGCCGCGCATGGACGAGATGAGCTCGGCATCTCGGACACGTTGGCGGCAAAGCCAGTCCAAGCGGCTTTTGCCTCGGCGGGGACATTTGCATCGGGCGCAGCGCTTCCGCTACTCATGGTCCTGCTGCTTCCAGCCTCCGCGCTCTTGTGGGGCCTCGCTGGGAGCTCACTCGTCTTTCTGGCGCTGTTGGGCCTCCTGTCGGCACGCGCAGGGGGTGCGCCCGTGCTCAGGTCTGTCGTGCGCGTCACGTTTTGGGGCGCTCTGGCAATGGCATTGACCGCTGCCGTTGGTGCTCTCTTTGGGGTCGCAGCTTGAACGCGGTAGCCGCGACGCCTGACAACGCATGCGAGACCGGACGCGCGATCACGCCCTGGGCCGCTCGACGCGAGCGTTCGCCCGCCTCAGGAGGACGTGATGCGACCTCTTCGGTATTCAATCGACGTCACGTTGGACGGCTGCTGCGATCATCGTGCAGTCATCCCGGACGAAGAGATGCACCGTCACGCGATCGCGAACCTCGACCAGGACGCGGCGTGAGGGTGCCATGACGGTCACTACTCGCAGAAGATGCGGACCTTCTCGCCGTTCTCGGCCGCGACGTCGATCTGGAGCGCAGCGAGCTCGGCGATCAGGGTCTCGTCGTCCAGCTTGCCCAGGTGGGAGAGGTCGATGCCCCGTTCGGACAAGCGGTGGCTGACGCCCCTCGGCATCAGGGCCGAGAGCTTGAGACCGGTTCGGATGAGCCCCAACGGCAGCCGGATGTTGACGCTGTCGCGCTCGGGCGAGTCCACGACGACGCGCAGGAAGCGTAGAGCCTGCGGACGCCCTTCACCCTCTCCATGGTCGGCAGCGCCCGCCGCTTCGCCCTCGGGGGCGTTGTCCGGCGCGGCAGGCGAGGCCAAGCGGTTGAGGAGCTGCTCCGCCTCTTCCGGGGTGATCTTGCCGGCCGCGAGCATCTCCAGGACCTTGCGTCGTTCCGCGGACATCGTCGTTCTCCTTTCCGGCCGCCCGTAGGCGACCCACCGTGGTGCGATCCCTGGCGCCCCGCCGCTCAGCGGAGCTCTGCCAGTGCTTCCTCTACCGTCACTTCGCCATGCTCCAGGCGCTCGAGGACCTGGAGGTTCGAGGGAGGGGCATCGAGGGCACGATCCAGCTTGCCGACGATGGCGTTCAAGCGGTTCTTCACCGTCGGATAGCTGATCTCGAACAGCTCCTCCATGCGCTTGATCGAGCCGTGGCAGCGCACGAAGGCGGTCACGAAGAGCTGCTCCTCCAGGCTCAACCGGGCCAGCGTCGGCACCTCGAACTCCCCCTCCATGGCGACGTGGCCCCGGGGGCAGACCAGACGTCGAATCGTCATGGGGGCTCGGCACTCGGGGCAAAGGGCTTTCGAGATATCCATCGGGCTCGCTCCTTCGTCTGGGTTCAGTGTACCGCAGGCGATCGCCAGAGTCAATACGCAAATTGATTTTCCTTACAAGTCTAAGGCCAATACATCAACTATATCAATCTCAATGTGCGGATCGGCGCCAGGGTTCCATGCCGGTCGGCCAGGGCGAGGAGGACCTCGCCGGAGCGGTGCAGCGAGTCGACGTTCCGGGTGACGGGCTGGTACACGCAGCCGGCCGCCTCCAGGCGCGCTGGCGCGCGAGGGGCGAGGCGGCCGGCGAGGTCTTCAGCGGCTCTTCAGTCGTCGCCGCCCGACCGGCGGGAGCCGAGCCGGGCCTCGAAGTCGCGCGTGAAGGCGCGAATCCGCGCGGCGTTCTCGCCCACGTCGCTGCCGCCGAGGCGCGACTCCGAGCGCAGGTCGACGACGCTGCCGTGGCCGCGGGGACGGACGCGCACGACCACGTCGTCGGCGAAGCCGAACCAGGGCGTGGTGTCCGTCGCCTCGATGCGGCCGTGCGCGCGGTCCGCCGCGGCGATCTGCCAGCCGCGCCGCCGGGCGACCTCGAGGGCGGCCGCGAAGGCTCGATCGGGCGCCGTCGCGGGCAAGGCGATCGGCCGGATGTCGGGATAGGCCTCGTGCTGCTGTGCGGCGACCTCCGGGCCGCCGTAGCGCCAGCCGTTCGGAGCCTCGCGCCGCGCGGGGAGGAGCGCCTCGAACGCCGGGGGACGCTCCGTGTCGGTGGTGACGTCGTGGATCGGCGGCACGTCGCGGGCGCGCCGCAGCAGGCTCCACGGCACGCCGATCGCCGCCGCGCCGACGACGACGCCGACGACGGCCAGGACGCGGGCCGAGCGCCGCCGGCCGGAGGACGGCAGGATGGCGGCGAGGAGGCAGAGTATCGCGCCGGCGGCGCCGCCGTACGCGCCCCAGCGTAGGCCCGAAAACGCGGTGCGCAGGCCCCACAGGTCGAGCCGGTAGCCGGGCCCGGCGAGGGCCACGGCCAGCCCGCCGGCGGCGGCCAGGGCGAAGCCGAGCCAGGCCAGCACTCCCACCCTGGGCGAGACGGCGGAACGGTCGGCGGTGACGGAATCACTCATGGCTTCCTCCTTGTCGTGCGGGCGCCCGGACGCCCATGATGGCACGGGCCGCGCGTCGAGGCGGCGGGACGGGACCTTTCCTCACGACCACCGGCGATGGATTCACCGGCTCCGAGACCCGGGCGGCATCCGGGCTCGAGGCGGGCCCGAAGCGGCGGTCCGAGGGGGCCGGCTCCGATCTTGCTAACATCGTGGGGCTCGCAACTCCAGAGGAGGTCCCCGACCATGCACCCCACCGCCGCCCCGACCCGCACCTTCCTCGCCCTGGCTCTGGTCTCTTCCGTCGCCGCCCTCTCGTGGGCCGTGCCGGCAGCCGCCCAGCCGAACCGGGAGGAGGCCGCGCCGCCGCAAGGGCGCTTCGGCGAGCAGCTCGAGGTCACCGAGGTGCTCCTGGACGTCCTCGTCACCGACCGGCGAGGCAACGCCGTGATCGGCCTCGAGCCCGAGGACTTCGTGGTGCACGAGGGCGCCAAGCAGGTTCCCGTGGAGACCGCCACCTTCTATAGCTCCTCGCGGCTGATCGGGGCTCCGAAGGCCCTGTCCGCGCGGGGAATCGACGTGGACCTGGAGCCGCGGGACCGCTACTTCATCCTCTTCTTCCACGACGCCTGGAGGTACACCACCGGTGAGGTCAACCTGATGCACCAGCAGGCGCGGGCGGGCCGCGACGCCAAGGCGTGGGTGAGCGAGGACCTGCCGCCCGCGGACTGGGTGGCGGTGCTCTCCTGGGACGGCAGCCTGACCCTGCACCAGGACTTCACCCGCGACCGGCAGGCGATCGAGAGGGCCATCGACGAGGCGGCGACCCATAAGCGGGGCCGGGGCGACTGGCCGTCGCGGCGGGAGAGGACGGAGGGCCCATCCCTGGCCGCCCGCCTGCCCCACGGCAAGGACCTGACCCGGGCGACGCGGCGCATCTACGGCGCCCTCGACCTGGTGGCGGCCGCGAGCGCGCCCATCCGGGGGCGCAAGAACCTGATCTACCTGGGCATCGGGTTCGGCGAGGCCGGAGCTTTCGGCCAGTACCGGGAGGACCCCCGGTTCTTCCCCGGAATGATCCGCGCGCTCAACGACGCCAACGTCGCCGTCTACCCGATCGACTTGCTCCCGAGCGAAGTGGAGCACCCCTTCGAGTCCGCCCTGCTCGAGCTCGCCCGGCTGACCGGCGGCGTGTCCACGCCGCTTGCGACCGATTTCCGGACGCCCCTCGAGAAGGTCGGCGCGGACACCCGGGGGTACTACCTTCTCTCCTACCGGGCTACCCACCCGCCGGGCGAACGAGGCTTCCAGCGGGTGCGGGTGACGACCGAGAACCCCGAGTTCCAGGTGCGCTCACGCCTGGGCTACTCCTACGGAGGGGCCGCAGGCGACTGACGGCGCCGGTCTCCACCTCCACCCTGCCGACGCTGAACTCCATCTGGTCGGCCACCAGGTCGGCCAGGCCGATCGCCAGCTCGTGGGGGCCGGGCTCCATGAGCAGGTCGACGGTCCAGGTGACGTGCTGGCGGCGGGCGGTCTCCACCTGCGCGGCGGGAATCCGGATGTCCAAGGGCTCGCCGACGGTGGCGTTCGAGAGGTTTCCCTGGTCGTCGCGCGCCTGGACCGCCAGGCGGAGCCGGCCCACCCACTCCGTCTTTCCCGGCACCAGCGTGACCTTGTCCAGGGGGATCTGCACGTCCAGGGGGACCTTGTAGAGGCCCCCGGACTGGGGCGTGGGGCGGCCCACGGAGACCGGGCCCGGGAAGCGGCCGCCGGCCCGGCCCAGCGTCAGGGCCGCCAGCACCCCCTCCCTCAGGCGCGACTCCAGGGATCGCACGCGCAGGCCGCGCCGATGGCGCACCCGGGCTCCCGGCCGGTCCACCTCCACCCGCACCGTCCGATAGCGCCCTTCGCCTTCCGGCGGAGCCTGGTAGCCCAGGGAGTAGTACGCGCCCGCGTCGGTGGCCAGGCGGCCGAAGAAGTCCTCCAGGTCGTTGCTGTTGGTCACCGCCACGCCGCCGGTCTCCTCGGCCAGTGTCTCGAGGGGCACCTGGAGGTTCGATTTCCGGATCGAGTCGGCGACGTCGAAGCTGCCGCCGAAACTCGACCCGGGCTCGGCCGCGGAGAGCGACTCGAAGGGCGTCAGGCCCGTAGCGTCCAGGGCGTAGAGGGTCACCCCGGCCGCGTTGGCGGCCTGGAAGATCCGCTGGTAGGAGCTGGTCATGTCGTAGAGGAACGAGCGGAGCCTGGCACCCGAGCGCGGGAACCGGGCGTCGACGAGGTAGTACAGCTCCTCGGCGATGTGGTTCGGCAATCCGTCGGAGACGTGCACCACCATCTTGCGGCCCGGCAAGCCGCCCAGGGGCTCCATGAGGTCGGCCAGGGCCTCCAGGGGCCGGGTGAGCTCCACCTGGCGCTCGTCGGCGAACGAGTCGACGGCGAGCATCGCCTCGCCGGCGGAGGAGGCCTTCTCGATCTCGTCGAGGGCCTGCCGGCGGCGGGCGTCGACGGCCGGCGCGAGGCCGGAGAGACCCCGCACCTCCCCCACGGCGTCCAGGAGGGCCGCGCGGTCCCGGGTCGAGGGTTGCCGCACGTGGAGGGAGTGGTCGTAGGTGACGAGCATCGTCCGGGCGCCCGCCGGCAGGTCGCGGGCCACGAACCGCTCGAGGGCCGTGAGCACCCGGTTGCGATTGACCGGGTGGAGGTTCGCGTCGTCGACGTAGAAGACCACCGTGAGCTCCTCGCCCGGCCGCTGGGGCTCCTCGGAGGCCGGCGCCGTCCCCGGCGGCGGGGCTGCCGGCCGGCCGGCGGGACCCGGCTCCGGGGCGGCGGCGTAGAAATTCGAAATCGGCACCGAGCGCCCGTCGACGAAGAGCTCGAAGTCGTCCCGCGTCAGGCCGGTCACCGGGTTGCCGTGGCGGTCGGAGACGAAGACCTCCAGGTTGACGATCGCGACCTGGATCGTCTCGAAGACCGTGTCGGAGGGCTCTCCGCTCGCCGCCTCGCCGCTCGTCTGAGCGCCGGCCGGGAGAGCGCAGCCCAGGGCGGCCAGCAGGAGGAGCGGGAGAATCGGGGAGCGCTGCGGCACCGCCGGCGGTCCGTGTCGGGCCGGGAGGTCGCCGGATCGGTCCGGCTTGCGCGCCGGCCGGTGCCAGGGCCACGGCGTGAGACGATTCATCGGAGGCCCGAGCGTAGCATGGCGGTACACTCGCGGGGAGCGCGTGCGGTCCGAGCCCGATCGAGATCGGGTCGTCGGCCGTGCGGTCCGAACCCGATCGAAGGAGGACTCCGACCATGACGAAGACCGTTTCCGCCGGCCGGCGTTGGCTGCCCTGCCTGGCCCTCGGGCTCACCCTCGCCCACGGCGCGCCGTCCTTCGCGGCCCAGGCGCGTCTTCTCGGCACCGTGGTCGACTCCGGCGGCACTCCGATCGCAGGCGTCCACGCCACGCTCGTCTCCGAGCCCGGAGGCACCCATCTCACCACCGAGACCGACAAGAAGGGCCGCTTCCGCTTCCTCCTCGTCGACCCCACCCACCCGCCGTACGTCGTGCGGCTGGAGAAGGAGGGGTACAAGCCCTTCCAGGAGGTGGTGAAGCTCAAGGTCGACGAACCCACCTTCTGGAAGGCCGAGCTCGAGCCGGCGTCGTCGGCGGCGCCGGCGCCGACGACGGCGCCAGTGGCGCCGCAGGCACCGGCCGCCGGGAACCCGAAGGCCCTGGAGCTCTACAACCAGGGGGCCGCCCTCTATAACGACGGCAAGCTTGCCGAAGCCGTCGCCAAGTTCGAGGAGGCGGTCGGCGAGGACTCGACCCTCGCGCCCGCCTACCGCATCCTGGCGACCTTGTACGCCGGGCAAGGCCGGCACGAGGAGGCACTCAAGGCCGCCCAACGGCTCCTCGAGCTGGCGCCCGGCGACCCCGACGCGGAGCTGGTCCGCTACGACTCCCTGGCGGGGCTCGGCCGGCGGGAGGAGGCGGACACGGCCCTCGACGAGCTGGTGAAGACCGGCGACTCCAAGCAGGTCGCCGTCCGGGTCTACAACCTCGCGGTGGAGATCCAGAAGCGGGGCGACGAGGACAACGCCCTGGATCGCTTCCACCAGGCCGTCGAACTCGACCCGGAGCTCGCCCCGGCGTGGTCCGCCATCGCCGGGATGGAGCTCGCCCGCAAGCGACCCGAGCAGGCGCTCGCGGCGGCCTCGAAGCTCCTCGCCCTCCAGCCGGGCGACGAGGAAGCGATGACCATCGAGCACGAGGCTTACGAGATGATGGGCGAGACGGCCAAGGCGGCCGAGCTGGAGGCGCAGATCGGCGCCGGGTCCGAGGACCCCGAGGCTCTCTACCGGCGAGGGGTCGCGCTGTTCAACGCCGCGAAGTATCCCCAGGCGGTGGCCGTCCTCGAGAAGGCGGTCGCGGCGGATTCGAAGCTCGCCGGAGCTCACTACATCCTGGGCCTGGCCCTGATCAACCAGGGGGACAAGGCTGGAGCCCTGGAGCACCTCCAGCGCTTCGTCGCCCTGGCTCCGGACAGCCCGGACGCCGCCTCGGCCCGCGAGATGGTCGAGTCCCTGAAGAAGGGTCGGTAACCGATTCAATAAAATGGACTCCGCGGCGGCCGGAACTCCGATGAATTGGATTTCCCGGGCTGTGACCGCGCGCGGCGAGGGGTGTTTCCGCGCCTGTGGTGGACCGAGCTCCGTTCCCTAACTGACTCTCACAAAGAGAGTTCGTCAAGAAGTCGCCACTGACCGTCGGTCCGGTGACCGAATTCGGCACGGTTCTTGCGTCGTCCTGAGCGAAACTTCGCAAGTCCGGGCACGGTCGATGGGGCGACCGAGGCGCCCCCCGGATCATGGTTCCCCACGAACGAAGGGAGACCTACGTGGCGCGATACGCTTGCACCCTCCTTCTGATCCTCGGCCTGGTCGCGGTGAGCGCTGCTCCCGCCCTCGGCCAAGGTGTCCAAACCGGAACTCTCCGGGGGACGGTCCAGCTCCCCGACGGCAACCCGGTGCCGGGGGCGTTGGTCACCGCCAAGTCACCGGATCTCCTGGGTGAGCGAACCACCGCTACCTCCGAGTCGGGTGAGTACATCCTCCGCGGCCTTCCTCCCGGCCCGTACACGGTGACCTTCACCCTCGAAGGGCTCGAGGCCGTCGACGAGTCGGCCACGGTGAACCTCGGCCAGGTGACGCCCCTCGACGTGACCATGAAACCGTCGACGATCGAGGAGGAGGTCGAGGTCAAGGGCGAGATGAGCCCGGTCCTCGCGTCCTCGGAGGTCTCCACCACCTACGACGCCGAGCAGGCCAACCAGATCCCGCTCACGCAGCGGACGCCGACGCAGATCGCCCGGCTCAGCCCGGGCCTCACGAGCAATGCCCCGAACAGCAACGGCGCCGACGGGCAGATCACCATCTCCGGCGGCTTCGCGTACGACAACGTCTTCCTGGTCGATGGCGTCGACGCCAACGACAACCTCTTCGGCACCACGAGCCCCGACTACATCGAAGAGGCGATCAGTGACGTCCAGGTGCTGACCTCCGGGATCTCGGCCGAGTACGGCCGCTTCTCGGGCGGCGTGGTCAACGTCATCACCAAGACCGGGGGCAACGAGTTCACCGGCTCGATCCGGCGCGACATGACCAACGACAAGTGGCGCTCCAGGACTCCCCTCGAGAAGGATCGGGGCACCGAGCTTCCAGGACAAGGTCAACCACTTCGACTCGGGAACCCTCGGCGGCTACGTCCTCAAGGACAAGCTGTGGTTCTTCGGCGCCGGTCGCGACGAGAGCACGAACCAGACCACCACCTTCGCCGGTACCGGCCTGCCCCGATCCGCGCAGAACGACGAGCAGCGGTGGGAGCTGAAGCTCACCGGCAACGTCCTCGACCGCCACCAGCTCCAGGCCGCCTATACCGATCGGGACTCGACCAACACCCAGCCGGCCTTCTCCTTCAGCGCCACGCCGGACACGATCCGCACCCGGATGGATCCCAGCAAGCTCGAGGTGGCACGCTATCTCGGGAGCCTCACCGACAACCTGTTCGCCGAGGTGCAGTGGTCGAAGAAGACGTTCACCTTCCAAAACTCGAACCTCGACAACGGTCTGGAGGAGTCTTCGCCGTTCCTGTCGAACACCACCTCGCCTTTCGTCCACTACCACGCGCCCTACTTCGACGGCACCGACCCCGAGGACCGGGACAACCAGCAGATCACCGGCTCCCTCTCCTGGTTCGCCGACACTGAGAAGCTCGGGTCCCACGACGTCAAGTTCGGCGTCGAGGACTTCACCAGCAAGCGCACAGGCGGCAACTCCCAGAGCCCCACCGACTTCGTCTTTCAGACCGATCCCCTCCAGAACCCGGACGGCAGCTACGTCGTGGACGACAACGACCGTTTGATCCCGACCTTCGTCCCCGGCCAATCGCTGATCCTCAACTGGCTCCCCACCCGCGGGGCCAAGGTCGAGATCAACACCCGCTCGGCCTTCGTCAACGACCGGTGGCGCCTCAACAAG
Source organism: uncultured Acidobacteriota bacterium (assembly GCA_963741925.1). Lineage (GTDB taxonomy): Bacteria > Acidobacteriota > Thermoanaerobaculia > Multivoradales > DATKCC01 > CAVUBL01. The sequence goes on along the minus strand of CAVUJU010000005.1, from coordinate 2,172,919 downwards.
CACTGGTCCTTCAACCTGGGCGCCCGCTACGAGCAGGTCAACGGCGAAGCCACGGGCGGCATCACGACCGTGGACACGAGCGCCATCGTGCCGCGCCTCGGAGCCTCCTTCGATCCGCGCGGCGACGGCGAGTTTCGCTTCGACGCCACCTACGCCCAGTACGCGGGCAAGTACTCCGAGGCGCAGTTCGCCGAGAACACCACGGTGGGCAACCCGCGCCTGCTCGCGGGGTTCTACGTCGGCCCCGAGGGCCAGGGCAACGACTTCGCCCCGGGGTTCGACCCCAACAACTACGTGACGTTCTTCGCCAACGACGGCACCGCCAACGTGCGGGTGGCGAACGACATCCACTCGCCGGTGGTGGACGAGATCACCCTGTCCGGAGGCATGCAGCTCTCCCACGGCGGGTACCTCAAGCTGATCTACACCGACCGCTCCTACTCGGACTTCGTGGAGGACTTCCTGTGCTCCTCCGCGGCGGGCGTTCCCTGCCCCGGTCCGGGGGACACCGGCACGACCTTCGTCAGCGTCGAGGGCGTCGACGCCGGAGAGTTCAACAACACGGTCATCGACAACTCGAACGAGCCGGAGCGCAAGTACCGGGCCTTACAGCTCCTGGGCCGGTACCAGTTCACGCCCAAGTGGACCGTGAACGGCAACTGGACCTACCAGCTCAAGAACAACGGCAACTTCGAGGGCGAAGGCACCAACACCCCGGGTATCTCGTCGACCTTCGGCGACTTCCCCGGCGTCTTCGTGGCGTCGCGCCACTTCCCGACGGGCAAGCTGGACGACTACCAGGCGCACAAGGTGCGCCTCTGGTCGACCTACCTCCTGGGCATGGGGCGTTTCGGCCAGCTCGCGACCACGGTGCTGGCGAACTACAACTCCGGCACCACCTTCAGCTTCACCGACTCCATTGCGCTGCCCTTCTCCGCGGAGCAGGACCGGATCCTCGGCTTCTACAACAGCTCGCCGGGCTCCACGCAAAGCGTCTTCTTCGGCAAGCGCGGGGCCGGGACCTTCCCGAGCTCCCTGACCTTCGACCTCGGGCTGTTCTACGAGCTTCCCGGTCTGGAAGCGTCTGGGGACGTTCGTCAAGATGGACGTCTTCAACATCTTGAACGACGACCAGCAGATCGAGTACACGGCGAACATCACCGCCAACACCGACGGCCCGGTCGACCAGTTCGGGCTGCCGACCCAGTTCACGCGTGCGGGCAACTTCAAGGACCCGATCGACAACGACAGCTTCGTGCCGCCTCGGGAAATCCAGCTCGCCGTGGGCTTCCGGCTCTGATCGTCGTCCGACGAAGGACCCCTGAGGGGCGGCTTCGGCCGCCCCTTTTTCATCCCCTTCGCGTCCCGAGCGGTCACTCGAGATCCCAGAGACAGGGAGAAAGGGCCACCATGCGGTACCCGTCGTCCGAGACCAAGACGCCCGGCAGGATCGTCCTCCGAGCCATCGTCGCCGCCCTCGTGGCGTGTCTGTCCACCCTCCCGGCCGCGGCCGCCGAGCCGGAGGACGTCCACCCCGCCGGCTGGTGGCTCGCCCACGGCGACGTGCCGGCGCTCCAGGAGCTCCTGCGCTCGGGCGAGCTGCGCGCGGAGGCGCTCACCCGGGCTGCCCTCGCCCGGATCGAGGCCCTCGACGGCGAGCTCCACGCGGTCGTCGCCGTCGACCCGACCGCCCTCGACCAGGCCCGGGCGCTCGACCGGGAGCTCGCCGAGCGCGGTCCCCGGGGGCCGCTCCACGGGATCCCGGTCCTGATCAAGGACAACATCGAGACCGCCGACCAGCCGACCACGGCCGGCTCCCTGGCGCTGGCCGGGAACGAAACCGGCCGCGACGCACCCCTCGTCGCCCGCCTCCGGAAGGCGGGGGCGGTGATCCTGGGCAAGGCCAACCTGAGCGAGTGGGCGAACTTCCGCTCGGAGCGCTCGTCGAGCGGCTGGAGCGGGTTGCGCGGCCAGACCCGCAACCCCCTCGACCCGACCCGCAGCCCCTGCGGGTCGAGCTCGGGCTCGGCCGCGGGGGTGGCGGCGGGCTACGTGCTCCTGGCGGTGGGCACCGAGACCAACGGCTCGATCGTCTGCCCGGCCTCGGCCAACGGCGTCGTCGGGATCAAGCCGACCGTGGGGCTGGTCAGCCGCACCCACGTCGTGCCCATCTCCCACTCCCAGGACACCGCCGGGCCCCTGGCGCGCAGCGTCACCAGCGCCGTCGTCCTCCTCCAGGCGATGATCGGAGCGGACCCCGCCGACCCGGCCTCCGAAGCAGCGGCGCCGTACCTTCACAGGGACCTCACGGCCCACCTCCGGGCGGACGGCCTCCAGGGCAAGCGGATCGGCGTGGTCCGCTCCGAGGCCGGCTTCCACCCGGAGGTCGACGCGCTCTTCGACCACGCCATCGAGGCCCTCCGGGCCGCCGGCGCGACGGTGGTGGACAAGCTCGAGCTCGAGGAGCCCGACGGCTTCGAGAAGGCCACCTTCGACGTCCTGCTCTACGAGTTCAAGCACGACCTCAACGCCTATCTTGCGGGCCTGCCGGACGCGGAGCTTCTCCCGGCTCACCCTCGAGCGGCTCATCGCCTTCGACCGGGAGCACGCCGACCAGGAGATGCCCTGGTTCGGCCAGGAGATCTTTCTCCAGGCCCAGAAGACCGAGGGGCTCGACTCCGAGGCCTACCGCAAGGCGCTCGCCCTCGCCCGGAAGGCGACTCGCGACGACGGGATCGACCGGTTGATCCGGGAGCACCGGCTCGACGCCCTGATCGCGCCGACCGGCGCCCCCGCCTGGAAGATCGACCTGGTCGACGGCGACCACTTCGTCGGCGGCAGCTCGACCTTTCCGGCGGTCGCCGGCTACCCGGACGTCACGGTGCCCATGGGGAGCGTCCACGGCCTGCCGGTGGGGCTGTCGATCTTCGGCCCCGCCTTCTCCGAGCCGACCCTGATCGAGATCGCCTACGGCTACGAACGGACCCGCTGCGCCGCCACCCTCGAGGATGGCTGTTAGGGCCCGCGCAAGGATTACTGCCTGCACCGAGGGCGCAATGGCGCAATCCTCGCACGGCGCGCGACTGAGGCAACGCCCCCCGCGGTCTGGAGTCGCCGTTCCGAGGAGCGCAGCCGTGATCTGTCGGCGTGGGCGGGGGACCAGCGACCCGTGGCGCCGGAGACGCTTCAGGCGCCTCGTCGGTTTGAGGCGGAGCTTCGCTAGACATCAAGAAAGGCGCACTTCGTGCCAGGTGAGTCAAGTTTTCCAGCGGAGCCGGAGACACTCCAGATTCCCCGTCGATTTGAGGCGGAGCTTCACCAGGAGCCTGCGTGTGCACGACAACCCAGGCTGGAGAAGTCTCGCGCAGAGCCGCAGAGGCGCAGAGGCGCGGCGCATGTTGTTGATGAGGGGGGTGATGCCCTCCTCGATCCGATGCGCGCCGAAGCTCGAGAGCACGCATTGGGCGCTCGCCCGGGAAACCGGGCTCTCCCGCGTCGCGCCCATCGATCGCTCTCCTCTGCGGCTCTGCGCCTCTGCGCGAGAATCTACGTGCCGGATCCCGGCTCCTCGTCGGTTTGAGGCGGAGCTTCGCTAGAACGATGACCACGGCGAGGGTTGGCGCCACGCGATCGGGATCGAGGCCGTCGAGCCGGCCGCGCCCGGCACCCGGTATCCGCGCTGGCCCCGGGGGTAGTCCGCCACCTCGCTCAGACCAGCGTGTCGACGGCGTTCGAGAGCTCCATCAGCTCGTCGAAGCCCACCGTGCCCACCTTGCTCAGCCTCTCGCGGAGCTCCCCCACCCGCTCCTCGGCGAAGCCCTTCCACTCGAGGGCGGTGATCTCCTGGAGCCGGTCGAAGGCGAGGAGCGGCTCGCCGCCGAAGAAGCCGAGCTCGACCTTCTCGTCGGCCGGGGTCCGGGCGAAGATGAAGTCGATCACCCTCGCCGCCGTCGGCAGGGACATGACCGCCCGGCGCTTGCCGATGTAGCAGTACGTGCAGGCGAGATTGCAGTGCTGCGTGATGAGGAGGGCGTATCGCATCGCGTCCCTCGCCCTCGCGGGCGTCGGTCATCGGTGATGTGCCCAGCACCCTCTTACCACGCTTCCTCAATCTCTGCGCCGCTCGGCGGGGTGGCCCCACCCCCGCCCTCGCGGGCGGGCGGAGCCTCGCGGCCGGCGTCCGCTCTCGATTGACCGGTCTCGGAGGCCGTGCTACCTTGCCGCGGGGCACCCGATGAGCAACGCAATCGCGGACCACTGGGCCAGCGACGACGTCTACGGCTTGATCGTGGCGGCGCTCGAGAAGGCGTCGAAGCCACTGGCAGGCCTGACCGTCGACGATCTGGCGCCCATCGACCATTTCCACGCCCGCGGCTTCCCGGCCACCGAGGAGCTCGCGAACCTCCTCCCGATCCGGCCCGGCCAACACGTCCTCGACATCGGCTGCGGCCTGGGCGGGCCGGCGCGCTACATCGCGCGGCGCTTCGGCTGCCGCGTCACCGGCATCGACCTCACGGCGCCGTTCGTCGAGGCGGCCAACAAGCTGACCTCCCTCGTCGGCATGGAGTCGTCGGTGAGCGTCGAGCAGGGCGACGGCCACCGCCTCCCCTACCCGGACGCCCGCTTCGACGGCGCCTACACGCAGCACGTCACCATGAACGTGGCCGATCGCCCGAGATTCTTCGCGGAGGCGTTCCGGGTGCTCAAGCCCGGCGCCTTCTTCGCCCTCACCGAGCACGGCCTGGGCCCGAAGGGCGACCCGCACTACCCGGCTCCCTGGTCGGCCGACGGCTCCGGAGCCCACCTGGCGGCTCCCGCCGAGACTCGGGCGATGCTGGAAGAGGCCGGGTTCGAGGATCTCGTCCTGGAAGACACCGGCGCCAAGTACCTCGCCGCCTACCGGGTCGTGATCGACGCGGCGCACCGCGGCGCCCTGCCGCCCCTGGGGATCCACATCCTGATGGGCGAGAACGCCATCGAGAAGACGCGCAACTCGGCCCGCAACATCGAGGAGGGCCGCACGCACCCCGTCCAGGTCATCTGCCGCAAGCCACGCTGATGGCCCCCGAGTCCTCCGGCTGGGGAGACGCCATGGTGGGGGGTCGCGTCGTGAATCCCCTCACCCGCTCCGCCGCCGCCCTCGCCCTGTTGGCCGTCGCGTGCCGGGGCGCGCCGCCGCGCGCGACGGTCGATCTCCTCGTCGACGACGGCCAGGTGATCGATCCCTCGTCCTGCGGCCCACCCGCGCTCGAGGACATCGCCGTCGACGACGGGATCATCCTCGCGATCGGCACCGGGCTCGAGAGGAGGTACGCGCCGCGACGGGTGCTCGACGCCCGGGGGCAGTACGTCATCCCGGGCCTGGCCGACATGCACACGCACTTCGGCACCGGGGTGCGCGGGCCCGAGGAGGACGACACGACGCCGGTGCTGGCGCGGCTCCTCGATTACGGCGTCACGACGACCCTGAACCTCGGCTCCTTCGAGGCCCGGCCGGGGCGGATCGACGCCCTGCGCGCGGCGATGAGGGCCGGCACGCTCCATGGGCCGCGCCTCCTCGCCGCCGCGCCACCACCCTGGTGATCCTGGGCGCGAACCCCCTCGACGACATCGCGGCCACACGCACCATCCGCCGGGTGATCCGCGCCGGCCGCGTCGTCGACCGGGCCGCGCTGCCGGTCCGGTAGGGGGTGGCCGCTGGAGAGGGCCGTGTCTCGGCTAGAGTTCCGACGAGGAGGAAACCGATGGCCACCGTTCAGAAGATCACGCCCTTCCTCTGGTTCGACACGCAAGCCGAGGAGGCGGCGAAGTTCTACACCGGCGTCTTCCCGGACTCGAAGATCACCCACGTCTCGCGCTACGGCGAGGAGGGCCGGGAGATCCACGGCAAGCCGGCCGGCAGCGTGATGACCGTGGCCTTCGAGCTCGCCGGCCAGCCGTTCACCGCCTTGAACGGCGGCCCCCAGTTCCAGTTCAACGAGTCGATCTCGTTCCAGGTCACCTGCGAGACGGCCGAGGAGCTCGACCACTACTGGCAGCGGCTCTCGGAGGGCGGCGACCGGAGCGCCCAGCAGTGCGGCTGGCTCAAGGACCGGTTCGGGCTCTCCTGGCAGGTTGTCCCGAGCGCCCTGCCCAGGCTCCTCGGCGACCCCGACCCGGCAACGTCCCGGCGGGTCATGAAGGCCCTGCTCCAGATGAAGAAGCTCGACATCGCCGAGCTCGAGCGGGCCCACCGGGGCGAGGGCGGCTGACCCCGGCCGAGGCAGAGCTCGGCCGCTTCATGGGTCTGAGGGCTTCTGCAAGGGCAACCCCGGGTGAAGCGGCCGAGCTCTGCCTCGGCCGAGTCGAAGAGTCCGACTCACTCGCGCCGGCCCTCCCGGCGGGAGACCCCGGCCCGGCCCTGATACGATCCCTCCCGTCCGGCGGCTCCCTTCCGGACCCCGCTGGTCCCCTTCTTCCGACCCCACCGAGGAGATCGAGCCATGAGCGAGGAAGGTCGCGAATCCCTGGAGATGGACGTCGTCTTCGTCGGCGCGGGGCCCGCGAGCCTCGCCGGCGCCTATCACCTGGCGAGCTTGATCGAGCGGCACAACGCGGCCGAGGGCGCCGCCCCACTCGAGGTCGAAATCGCCGTCCTCGAGAAGGGCAAGGAGGTCGGCAGCCACGCCTTCTCGGGCGCCGTCGTCGACCCGCAAGCGTTCCGCGAGCTGGTGCCGGACCGCTGGCAGGAGGCCCCCTTCGAGGCGCCGGTGGGCAAGGACCGCCTCCTCTGGCTCACCGAGCACCGCGCCATCACCCTGCCCACCCCGCCCATGATGTCCAACCACGGCTACTACGTGGCGACCCTGGGCAAGCTCGTCAAGTGGCTCGCCGGCCTCGCCGAGGAGAAGGGGGTGAGCATCTTCCCCGAGTTCCCCGCCGCCGAGGTGCTCCTCGAGGGCGACTCGGTCGTCGGCGTGCGCACCGCCGACCAGGGTCTCGACCGCGACGGCAACAAGAAGGCCAACTACCAGCCGGGCATGGACATCCGGACCAAGGTGACGGTGCTCGGCGAAGGGGTGCGCGGCACCCTGGTCAAGCAGCTCGACGGCCGCCTCGACCTGTGGGCCGGCAAGAACCCCATGACCTACGCGATCGGGATCAAGGAGCACTGGGAGCTCCCCGCCGGCCGCCTCGCCCCCGGCTCGGTGACCCATACCATGGGCTGGCCGGTGGGCACCGGCCTCTACGGTGGCGGCTTCCTCTACGGCCTCCAGGGCGATCTCGCCGCGGTCGGCCTGGTCGTGGGCCTGGACTACGAGAACCCCTGGACCGACCCGCACGCCCTCTTCCAGCGCTTCAAGACCCACCCGGAGGTCGCGGGCCTGCTCGCCGGCGCCAAGATGGTCAACTACGGCGCCAAGGCGATCCCCGAGGGCGGCTGGTGGGCGATGCCCAAGCTCTACGGCGACGGCTTCCTGATCGTCGGCGACTCGGGGGGGTTCCTGAACGCCCAGAAGCTCAAGGGGATCTCGCTCGGCATGAAGTCGGGGATGCTGGCGGCCGAGACGATCTTCGAGTGCCTGCGGGCGGGCCGCTTCGACGCGGAGGCCCTCGCCGCCTACCCGCGGAAGGTCGAGGCGAGCTGGCTCGAGAAGGACCTCTGGCGGGTCCGGAACTTCCACCAGGGCTTCGACCACGGCCTGGTCGGCGGCGTCGTCCAGGGGGCCCTCGGCACCCTGACCGGCGGCCGGGGCTGGGGCGTCAAGGAGCGCCTCCGGACCGAGCCGGGCCACGAGCGCATGCTGCGGCTCGACCGCCCCGAGGGGCACGGTCAGGTCCCCGGGCCGCAGACCGCCCCCGACGGCGTCCTCACCTTCGACCGCCTGGCCGACGTCTACAACTCGGGCACCTCCCACGAGGAGGACCAGCCGGTCCACCTCCACGTCCACGACCCCGAGATCTGCGTCACCCGCTGCCGCGTCGAGTACGCGAACCCGTGCGAGCGCTTCTGCCCGGCGGCGGTCTACGAGGTGGTGGCGGACCCGGGCGCCGAGCACGGCCGCCGGCTCCAGATCAACGCCTCGAACTGCGTCCACTGCAAGACCTGCGACATCATGGACCCCTACCAGATCATCACCTGGGTGCCGCCCGAAGGGGGCGGCGGCCCGAGCTACGGTTCGATGTAGAGGCACTCAAGCAACTTCGTGTTGCGCCTCCGGTCCGCCGCCGGTAGAGTCCCTCCCGCCCCTGAACAGCCGACGGGAGGAGATGGTCTTGGTCAAGAACGTCCTGCTGTCGATCCTCGTGCTCGTCGTCGTGATCGTCGCCGGCGCGGCGATCTTCGTCGCCACCTACCGGCCGGCCCAGCGCGCCGCCTCCACGGCGCGGATCGAGGTCACGCCGGAGCGGCTGGCCCGCGGCGAGTACCTGACCCGCCACGTGCTCGGCTGCCTCGACTGCCACACCGACCGGGACTGGAGCCGCTACGGCGGCCCGGCCAAGGGTCCGGAGGGCGCCGGCGGACCGTGCATGGGCGCGGAATACGGCGTGCCGGGCCGGATCTGCTTCCCCAACATCACCCCCGACCGGGAGACCGGCCTCGGCGCCTGGAGCGACGGCGAGATCCTGCGGGCGATCCGCGAGGGGGTCGACCGGAACGGCCGCGCCCTCTTCCCGATGATGCCCTACGCCGAGGCCTACTACGCCCTCTCGGACGAGGACGCCGACGCCGTGGTCGCCTACCTCCGGAGCCTGCCGCCGGTCGTGAACCGGGTGCCGCCCACCGAGATCGACTTCCCGGTGAGCTTCTTCATCAAGCAGGTCCCGAAGCCCCTCGCCGGGCCGGTCACCGCCCCCGATCCGGCCGACCCCGTCGCCTACGGCCGGTACCTCGCCACCGTCTCCGGCTGCGTCTTCTGCCACACGCCGGTCGACGGCCACCAGCAGCCGCTCCCGGGCATGGAGCTCGCCGGCGGGCAGGACTTCAAGGGGCCCTGGGGAGACGTTCGCTCGACGAACCTGACCCCGGACCCGACCGGTCTCGGCGGCCGGACGCGGGACGGCTTCATCGGCATGTTCCGGGCGTTCGGGGACCCCACCGCCCAGGCGCCGACCCCCGCCGGCCAGAACACGGTCATGCCCTGGCTGGTACACGCCGGCACCAGCGACCAGGACCTCTCGGCGATCTGGGACTACCTCCGGACGGTGCCGGCGATCCAGAACCAGGTGGCCAAGCGGCCCACGGTGTAGACACGACCCGGGGAAGAGTCTCGGAAGAGTCTCGCGCAGAGGCGCGGCCCAGTCGGGAAGGTCATCACGGGACGGGTGATGCCCTCCTCTGCGCCTCTGCGCCTCTGCGCGAGAATAGGAGCGTGAGCAGGGAGATGAGGCCATCGCACGTGGCAAGCGCCAAGCGAATCTCATTCTCCCACTCGCGAGTTGTTCCGGATCCGCAGATGCGGGTCACGCCGCGTCATACTGGACCTCGGCCTCCTGCAGCACCTGCGACCGGAAGAGCGGGCTCAGGAAACCCGGGGTATGGAGATCCACCTCGCGACCGAGCATCTCCGAGAGCTCGCGCTGGAGCGCGAAGAAGCGGAGGCCGGGGACGTGGCCTTCCTCGAACTCCACGAGGACGTCCACGTCGCTCGCCGGTCCGAAATCGTCTCGGAGAACGGAGCCGAAGAGGGAGAGCCGACGGATGTGGTTCGCCCTGCAGAACTCCGCCAGCCGGTCGCGTGGAACCTCGAGCTTTGGGTGAGACATCGCCATTGACTCCCCGTCGAGAGGCCCGGGCAGGCCGAGCGCACCTCAGGCCACGGTGACGGCGTCCTCCAGGTAGACGTCCTGGATGGCGTGGAGGAGCTCCACGCCCTGGGGCATGGGCTTCTGGAAGGCCTTGCGGCCGGAGATGAGGCCCGTGCCGCCGGCGCGCTTGTTGATCACCGCCGTCCGCACCGCCGCCGCCAGGTCCCCCTTGCCCTTGGAGGCGCCGCCGGAGTTGATCATGCCGATCCGGCCCATGTAGCAGTTGGCGACCTGCCAGCGCACCAGGTCGACCGGGTGGTCGGTCACGAGATCGCCGTAGACGCGCTCGTCGGTGCGCCCGAAGCCGATCGCCGGGTAGCCGCCGTTGGTGGTCGCCTGCTTCTGCTTGACCACGTCGGCCTCGATCGTCACGCCCAGGTGGTTGGCCTGGCCGGTGAGGTCCGCAGCGGCGTGGTAGTCCTTGCCGTCCTTCTTGAACGCTTCGTTGCGGAGATAGCACCAGAGGACCGTCGCCATCCCCAGCTCGTGGGCCCGCGAGAAGCACTCGGAGATCTCCACGATCTCGCGTCGCGCGTCGTCGCCGCCGAAGTAGATGGTGGCGCCGACCGCGGCCGCACCCAGGTCGAACGCCTGCTCCACCTGGGCGAAGAGCACCTGCTCGTAGCTGTTGGGATAGGTCAGGAGCTCGTTGTGGTTGATCTTGACGACGAACGGGATGCGGTGGGCGTAGCGGCGCGCGACGCTCCCCAGGACACCCAGGGTCGAGGCGACGGCGTTGCAGCCGCCCTCGATCGCCAGGCGGACGATGTTCTCCGGGTCCATGTAGGCCGGGTGGGGGGCGAAGGCCGAGGCCGCCGAGTGCTCGATGCCCTGATCGACGGGGAGGATCGAGAGGTAGCCGGTACCCGCCAGGCGGCCGTGGCCGTAGATCCGCTCGAGGGCGACCAGCACCCGCGGCCCGCGGTCCGAAGGGCCGAAGGCGCGGTCCACGTGGTCGGGCCCCGGGAGCATGAGCATGTCTTTCGGGATGCCCCGGCAGACGTGGGTGAGCAGGCTCTCGGCCTCGTCGCCGAGGAGGTCCTGGATGCGGGCGATGGTGGATCCGGTGGCGGTGGCGACGGTCATGGGAGCTCCCTCCTGGAGATCATCCGAGTCACAATCTTGCGACGCAAGTATCCCACAGGGCCGCTAGCCGCCCGGTTGGGGAGAATGGGGCATGACCCCGGAACGGTTCGAGCGCATCCGATCCGTCGTCGACCGGCGCCAGCCGGATCTCACCGTGGTCCTCGAGGAGGTCCGCGAGCCCCACAACCTCTCGGCGATCGTGCGCACGTGCGACGCCGCCGGCGTCTTCGAGGCCCACGCCCTCGCCCCGGACGGCGGCGCCCCCTACCCCGAGCTCGGCCCCGAAGGCGAGATCCTGGGCGAGCTGCCCCGCGGCTGAAGCGCCGCGACCTCCCCGGCCCCCCGGGACCTGTGGCAGAATGCCCGGCTTCCAGGGAGGGCCGTCCCGATGCCCCAGACCGCCGACCCCGCGGCGTCCGTCGCCGCACCCACCGACCCGGGCCGGTTGCGCTTCTGGACCTGGAGTCTGCCCGCCTTCACCGGCGTCTGGCTCGCCCTCTATCTGGTCGCCTTCCCGCACCCCCTCGCCCTCGCGCGCCACAACTGGCCCCTGGTGCTGGTGGGCGCCGCCGGCGCCGTCCTGGGCAACGCCACCGCAGTGGGCGGCGGGCTGGTGTTCATCCCGGCCCTGGTCTTCGCCTGGGGCCTGGGGCCGGTGGCGGCGCTCAAGGTGGCCCTCGTCTCCCAGTCGATCGGCATGACGAGCGGCGCCATCGGCTGGCTGCGGCGCGGAGCGGTGCCCTACTCCGCGCTGCCGAGCGCGATCCCGGCGCTCCTCGCCGGCGGCGCGGTGAGCACCCTTCTCCTCCACCCCAACCCGCTGCTGGTCAAGGGGCTCTTCGGGCCGGTGTCGGTCCTCGTGGGCCTGCTCACCCTCTACCTGCTCGAGCATCCGGTGCGCTGCCTCGAGCTCCCGCCGCGGGCGGCGGCGGAGACGGCGGCGGTGGCCTTCGTCGGGGGGCTCTTGACCGGCTGGGTGGCGATCGGCGAGGGCGAGGTCGTGGCCGCCTACCTGATGCTCCGCTTCGGCCTCGACCCGCGCCGCGGGATCGCCCTCGGCACCCTGCTGCTCTCGATCAGCTCGATCTTCCTGGCCTCGCTCCACGCCTTCGTCGTGGGCGGCGTGCCCTGGGAGCTCGCCGCCTTCACCGCCCTCGGCTGCGCCTGGGGCGGCCGGCTGGGGCCCTACCTCACCCAGTGGGTCGGCGCCCACCGCCTGAAGATCGGCTTCGCGGCCGTGGCGATCGGCGACGGCACCCTGTTCTTGATCCAGTTCCTGCGGTCGCTGCGCTGAGCTTGCGTTCGGCAGGGCGCCGTGGGAAAGTGCGACGCGCTTCCCGACGACCAGCCAACCCCGACCACCGGAGGGTGACGTGCTGCGTGGACTGTTCCGTACCAAGAGTCTGGACGAGATCCTCTCGGCCACCGAGACCACCGAGCACCACCTGAAGCGCTCCCTGGGCGCCTTCAACGTGACCTTGCTCGGCGTCGGCGCCATCGTCGGCGCCGGCATCTTCGCCACCATCGGCACCGCGGCGGCGGGGGACGCGGCGCGCCCGGGCGCCGGGCCGTCGCTCATGCTGTCGTTCGTCATCACGGCGATCGTCTGCGGCTTCACGGCGCTTTGCTACGCCGAGTTCGCCTCCATGGTGCCGATCTCGGGCTCGGCCTACACCTACTCCTACGCCACCTTGGGCGAGCTGGTCGCCTGGATCATCGGCTGGGACCTGATCATCGAGTACGCCGTCGGCAACGTGGCGGTGGCGATCTCCTGGGCGAACTACTTCCGCTCCCTGCTCCACGGCCTCGGCATCGACGTGCCGCTCTGGCTCGCCACCGACTACCGGACGGCGGCGAAGATCCCCGGCCTCTACGCCAGCGCGCCGCACCTGTTCGGGATCCCCATCGTCTTCAACCTGCTGGCCTTCATGATCGTCGCCCTGATCACGATCGTGCTGGTCTGGGGAATCAGGGAGTCGGCCCGGTTCAACGCCGTCATGGTGGGCATCAAGATCCTGGTCCTCCTCTTCTTCGTCGGGCTGGCCTTCTACTTCGTGCCCTTCCACACCATGGAGGCGCACTGGGTGCCCTTCCAGCCCAGGGGTTGGAGCGGCACGCTGGCCGCCGCCGCGATCGTCTTCTTCGCCTACATCGGCTTCGACGCGGTCTCGACGGTCGCCGAGGAGACCCGCAACCCGGCGCGCGACCTGCCGATCGGCATCATCTCCTCGCTCGTCATCTGCACCATCCTCTACATCGTCGTGGCGGCGGTCTTCACCGGCATGATCCCCTACGGCGACCTGGTGCAGCGGCTGGCCACCGAGCAGGCCGAGCCGCTCACCATGGCCCTCCAGCACGTGGCGCCCGGCGCGGTCTGGGCGGGCGTCATCGTCGCCCTGGGCTCGGTCGTGGCCCACACCGCGGTGCTCCTGGTCTTCCAGCTCGGCCAGCCGCGCATCTTCTTTTCCATTGCGCGCGACGGCCTGCTGCCCAAGAGCTTCGCCAAGGTGCACCCGCGCTTCAAGACGCCGTACGTGACGACCATCCTGACCGGGGTCGCGGTGGGCAGCGTGGCGGCCTTCGCCAACATCGAGGAGATGGTCGACCTGACCAACATCGGAACGCTCTTCGCGTTCGTGCTGGTGTGCATCGGGATCATGGTCCTGCGCCACCGCGACCCGGACCGGCACCGCCCCTTCCGCGTGCCGCTCGGCCCCTGGCTCCTGCCCGGCCTGGGCGTCGTCTCCTGCATCTTCCTGATGGTCTACCTGCCGCCCGCCTCGTGGTGGCGATTCGTCGGCTGGCTGACCCTCGGCCTCGCCGTCTACACCGCCTACGGCTACACGCGGAGCCTGGTCGGCCGCGCCTTGGGCCGGCCCGAGCGCACGCCGGCCGGCCTCAAGCTCGCCTCGGTCGGCTTCCTGGTGGCCGCGAGCGGCCTCTTCGCCATGCCCCACGCGCTCTCGCCCACCCACATCCTGGCCGCCGCGTTCCGGAGCGGCGCCGAGGACCACCGCAGGGCCCTCCTGGGGGTCGCCCTGCTCCTCGTCGGCGGCGGGACGGCGTTCCTCGGGGTGCTCGCCGAGCGCGCGCGGGGCGGAAAGGGTGGCGCGAGCCCCCTACACTCCTGAGATCCGGATCCCGCCGTTGGTCGTCGAGACGCGGACCTGGGCGCCGCCGCCGTTGACCTCGGCCTCGACGTGGCGGCGGCTGTGGCGGCCGATCGACGCGTCGAGGCCGGAGACGTCGATGCCGCCGTTGGTGGTCGAGGCGTCGATCGACAGCCGGGCCTCCCGGGGCACGGTCAGGCGGATGCCGCCGTTGGTGGTCTCGAGGCGGACCGAGGTCTCCGGGGCCACCTGGGAGAGATCGGCCTGCACGCCACCGTTGGTCGTCGAGGCCTTGACCGGGCCGCGCAGGTCGCTGAGCTCCATCCCGCCGTTGGTCGTCTCGGCGTCGACCCGCCCGGCGACCCCGCGGATCCGGATCTTGCCGTTGACCGTGTCGACCTCGACGTGCGCCATCCGGGGCACCGACAGGGTGTAGCTCACCGACGCCTCGACGTGGTTGCCGAAGAGCCACGCGAGCACGCCCCCGGAGTCGCCGGCGTCACCGGTGTGGATCGCCACCCGGTCGGCGCCCGGCTCGATCCGTACCTCGAGGCGTTTGAGCGCGTCGGCGGCCCGGTCCTCGGTGCCCGCCCGGACCTTCTTGACCGCCTGCACCCGTACTTCGTCCCGGTCCCAGGCCGCGACCTCCACGGCGCCGTTGACGTTCGCCACCGACACCGAGCCCCCGGCGGCGAGGGGGAAGGTCTTGTCGAGGGTCTCCTGGCGCTCCACCGCCTGCGCCGCACCCGCGGCCAGCAACAGGAGCGCCGCCGCCAGCAGCGGAGCTCGCCTCACGAAGGGTCGTCTCGTCTCGGACATCGCGTCCTCCCGGTCGGTCCTGGTTCCTCCCTACCTACGCCGGACCGGGGTCGAACGTTTCAGCCGGCGGCGGGGACCCTCCGGCGGACCGGCTCCTCGGCGGCGAGGACGGGAGCGGTGTGGAAGATCAGGGGAATCTCGGGGCAGAGCCAGGAAGAGTGGAGCTCCAGGCTGGGCGGGGGCTCGGCGTCGGCGAGCCCCAGGTCCCGGGCGAGCGTTCCCTCCTCGGTGCAGCTCGGCGCGCACCGGCCAGACCTCGATCCTCGGCTGGCTGGTCTCGATCCGGCGCAGGCCGCCGCCGACCTCGGCGTAGCCGCGGCGGCGCTCCCGGAAGTAGCGGACCGTCTCGTCCCAGGAGGAGAACCGGGGGCCCGGGCCGGGCCGCGGCGCGCCCCGCTCGGCGGCGACCGCCAGGCCGCCCGACCCGCCCACGCTCCACGACCAGCGCGCCACCTCGAGATCTTCGGAGGGGTGCGGGAAGGCGAGGCGGGCGGGGCGCACCGGCTGGCGGCCGATCAGGCGGGCGGCCGGAACCACCCAGGCGGGCACCAGCATGCGCCGGAAGAGGACCGCCGGCAGGCCGTCGTCGTCGGTCACCAGATAGCGCAGGTTGAGCTGGGGGAACGAGAGCTTGACGAAGGGCAGGGCGCGCAGCCGCAGGCGCTCCTGGAAGAACAGCAGCGCCGAGGCGAAGCCCCACTCGGCGCCGTCGGCCGGGTGGAGCTCGTAGCGCAGCGGCTCGGGCAGCGGCGGCAGCACCGACGCGGGCAGCGCCCAGTTGAGGAAGAGGCAATCGCGGACCGTCGTGCGCAAGACCATGGTGTCGAACCCTCGCCCCCTGCCGTGCTGCGAGGCTCACCATAGCTCGGCCACCCCCGGCCCGCAAGACAGAGAGTTTGGTAGATTGGGGCGTCTCTCATCCCCCACCGCCAATGAACCCCTGGCCTTTTCATCCCGGAGGACCCATGAGCGCAGTCCGATCCCGTTCCGTACGCCGCGCCGTCTCGCGCGCCGCCCGCCTCCTGACCGCCGTCGCCCTCGCCGGCGCCTGGCTCGCCGGCGCGGCGTCGCTCGCCGCCCAGCAAGGGAGCGACCCGATGGCGACCCTGCTCCCGGGCGCCCAGCAGGCGGCCGAGACCATCACTCGCGACACCCTGCGCGCCCCGATCCGCTTCCTCGCCGACGACCTCCTCGGCGGCCGCGGGCCGGCCACCGCCGGCGACGAGCTGGCGGTCAAGTACCTCTCGACCGAGCTCGAGTCCCTGGGCTTTGCGCCCGGCTTCGGCGACGGGCAGTGGCAGCAGCCCTTCGACGTGGTGGGGATCAAGGCGAAGGTGCCCGCCACCTGGAGCTTCCAGATCCACGGCAAGACCGGGGCCCAGAGCGTCGACCTCGCCAACTGGAGCGACTTCATCGCCGCCTCCGGCGTGCAGGCTCCCAAGTCGACGATCGACGGCGCCGAGGTGGTCTTCGTCGGCTACGGCATCCAGGCCCCGGAGTACCAGTGGGACGACTTCAAGGGCGCCGACTTGAAGGGCAAGGTGCTCTTGATGCTCAACAACGACCCGGACGGGTCGCCCGACCTGTTCGAGGGGGTCACCCGCCTCTACTACGGGCGCTGGACCTACAAGTACGAGAGCGCCGCCCGCCAGGGCGCCGCCGGCGCCATCATCATCCACACCACGCCGTCGGCGGGCTACCCGTGGCAGGTGGTCCAGACCTCGTGGACCGGCGAGCAGTTCGAGCTGCCGGCCGAGGGCGAGCCGCGCATCCAGGTGGCCGCCTGGACCACCGAGGACGCCACCCGGCGCCTGCTCCAGGCCGCGGGCTTCGACCTCGACGACCTGGTCGAGAAGGCCCACAGCCGGGACTTCAAGCCGGTGCCGCTCGGCATCACGACCTCGCTCGCCCTCGACAACGAGATCTCGCGCAAGCAGACCGCCAACGTCGCCGGGCTCCTGCCGGGCAGCGACCCCGAGCTCGCCAAGCAGGTCGTCGTCTTCACCGCCCACCACGACCACCTGGGGACCGCCGAGCCGAGCGCCGACCGGCCGGCCGACGCCGACCGGATCTACAACGGCGCCGTGGACAACGCCGCCGGCGACGCCCAGGTGCTCGCCATCGCCCGCGCCTACGCGGCCCTGCCCGAGGCGCCCAAGCGCTCGACCCTCTTCCTGTTCGTGGCCGCCGAGGAGCAGGGCCTCCTGGGCTCGAAGTACTACGCTCTCCACCCGAGCTTCGAGCCGGGCCGGATCGCCGCCAACATCAACTACGACGGCGGCAACATCTGGGGCGAGACCCGGGACGTGACGCTCATCGGCTCCGGCAAGTCGACGATCGACGAGGTGGCCGAGGCGGTGGCGGCGAGCCAGGGCCGGAAGGTCGAGCCGGACCAGTTTCCCGACAAGGGCTACTACTACCGCTCGGACCAGTTCAGCCTGGCGAAGATCGGCGTGCCGGCGCTCTACTTCGACACCGGCACCGACTTCGTGGGCCGCCCGGCCGGCTGGGGCAAGGAGCAGATCGACGCCTGGGTGGAGCACAACTACCATCAGCCGAGCGACGAGCTGACCGACCAGTGGAACTTCGACGGGATGGTCCAGGACGCCCGCCTCGGGTTCTACTGCGGGCTGATCCTCTCGCAGGCGCCCGAGATGCCGTCCTGGCTGCCGGGGGACGAGTTCGAGGCGGCCCGGAAGAAGGCGCTCGCGGCGGTCGGGAAGTAGCCGGAGGCGAGGGCACCGCGGCCCCGCGGCGCCGGAAGGAGAGACGTCCCGAGTGGAGAGATTCCCGCCTCGCCTTCCGGCGCCCCGCCTGGCCCTCGCGGCCGGGCTCGTCCTGGCGCTCGGGTGGATCGGCTGGATGAGCTGGGTACACCTGGGGCACCTCGTCGACGACGGCTTCATCTCGCTGCGCTACGCCGCGAACCTGCTCGGCGGGCGGGGGCTGGTGTTCAACCCCGGCGAGGTCGTCGAGGGGGTGACGAACCTGGGGTGGGTGCTGGTCGTGGCGGGGGTGGGGTGGGCGGTGCCGGTGGCGCTGCCGGTGGTGGCGAAGGTTTTGGGGACCGGGTGCCTGGTGGCGGCGGTGGCGCTGGCGGCGGCCGGCTACCGGCGCCTCGCGCCGGCGGCGCACCCGGTCGAGCTCCTGCTGTTGCCGGCCCTCCTCGCGCTCTCGCCGGAGCTCGTCTACTTCTCCATCGCCGGCATGGAGACCGGGCTCGCGGTGCTGCTCCTCGGCCTCGGGCTCTGGCTCCTCCTCGGCGAGCGGCCGCGCCTCGTGGCGGCGGCGCTGGTGGCGGCGGCACTCGCGACGGTGCGGCCGGAGGCGGTGGTCGTCTTCCCGGTCGCGGTCGTCCTCCTCCTCGCGTCACCCGGCCTCCTCCCCCGCCGGCGCCTGCTCCTCGGCCTCGGCGTCTTCCTCGCGGCGGTCGCCGCCGTCACCCTCGCCCGCTTCGCGTACTACGGGGCGCTCCTCCCCAATACCGCCTTCGCCAAGCCGCCGGGGGCGGCGGGCGCGGTCGTAGGCCGCCTCCGGGGGCTCCTCGCGGGCACCGACCCGAACGTCCCGCCGCCCTACGGCACCGCCGTCTTCCTCGCCGCCGGTGCCTGGGGCGTGGTCCGCGCGTGGCGCCGGCCGGGGGCTCGCGCCGCCACCGCCTTCCTCGCCGCCGCCGCGGTGACGGGCCTCGCGTTCGGCGTCTACGCACCGGCCGACTGGAGCGGCATGGGCCGCTACTTCGCGCCCTACGTGCCGGCGGCGGCGATCCTCCTGGTGGCGGGCCTGGCGGGCGGGCTCCAGTCCCTGCTGGGCCGCCGGCGCACCGCCGCCGTCGCCCTCGCGGCGATCCTCGCCCTCTTCGCGGGCTACGATCTCTGGCGGGGCCACGAGCACCTGGGGACGCGGGCCCTGGGCGACTACCCCGGCTTCGTCCTCGCCTCCGACACCCTGATCCCCCCGGCCCGCTGGATCGACGAGCACCTGCCGCCCGGCGCCGTGATCGCCGCCCGGCGGATCGGAGCCCTCGGCTACTTCGGCCACCGGCGGGTCTTCGACTACGCCTTCGGCCTCACCGACCGCCGGGTGGCGCGCCGGGTCGCCGCCCGGGGCCGGGACTTCGAGACCCCGGACGCCCCGGGGCTCACCCCCCTCTGGCGCGAGGCCCGCCCCGGCTGGGTGCTCGAGGACGCCGAGCGCCTGGCGCCGCTCCGGGCACCGCGCGGGGTGGAGCAGGGAGACGGGCTCTCGATCGCCGGCCTCCCCTATCGCACCGTCCGCACCTTCCGCCTGGGAGACGGCACGACTCGCTGGGAGCTGGCCCGGCAGGAGAAGTAGACGGGCCTGTGGCCCGCCGGGCCAGCGCTACCCCGTCCCAACGCCGGCGCGGAGGCGTGTCCTGTAGAATCGGCTCATTCCCCGACCATGACGCTCGACGACGCACAGGAGGTATTCCAGGCGCTTCTTCGAGAGGGAGTCGAGTTCGTCGTCATCGGCGCCATGGCGATGGCGGCGCAGGGCTTACCACGAGCAACCCAGGACGTCGACTTTTTCGTTGCGCCGCGGCGCGAGAACCTGGAGGCGCTCAAGCGCGCGTTGCGGTCCCTGTTCGACGATCCGAACGTGGACGAGATCGACCCGGACGAGTTGATGGGCGACTACCCCGCCGTCCAGTACGTGCCTCCAGATGGCCGTTTCTCCCTCGATATCCTGACCCGGCTCGGCGAGGCCTTCTCGTGGCCGGACATCGTGGCGCGCTCCGAAGAGCTGACCGTCGGCACCCTCGCCGTCCGAGTCGCGAGCCCCGATCTCCTCTACCAGATGAAGAAAGACACCGTCCGCCTACAAGACCGCGCCGACGCGGCCAGGATTCGTGAGGCCTTCGACCTGGAGGACAGGTGACGGTCCGCAAGTTTCGATCCGCCGAGGAAATGCCCGGCGTCCCGCCGCGTACGCCTCTCGATCCGGACAACCTCCGCATCGCGTGTGAGCTGACGGAGCTCGCCTACGCGCTCCACCCGTGGCGCTTCGAGCCGGGGATCTTCAAGTTCCGGACGATGGAGGAAGCCAACCGACATCGCCGAGAGCGCGAGCGCCACCAGGCTCGAGACCGTTCGGGGGCCCGCTGAGGACGACGGATGCCCGTCACGAACTTCCGCGACGTTCGCGAGATGGAGGGCAACAGCTGGTTCGAGCCGGGCGATCCGAAGCTCTTCGAGGCCATGCGGGCGGTCTGGGACCTGGCGGCCCGGACCACCAGACCGCACTTTCCTCCGGGCGTCTACAAGCACCGGTCGATCGAGGCGGCAGCTTCCCTCGTCGAAACCTGGGACGCGGCCAACTTCGAAGCCTTCCACGCCCGGCGGTCACCACTCCACCAGCCGAAGGCCCTCGATCCGAGAAAAGTGCTCCCGGTCGAGCGTCGCCAGGGGCAGCTCGTGGGTGAGAGCGGTGGCCGCGATCTGGAGATCGTGAGCGCCGATCACGTTGCCGCGCGCGGCGAGGTCGGCCCAGATGCGCGAGTGGTGACGCGCCACGTCGAGGTCGAACGGCAGCACCGACACCGCCTCGAGGAGGGCCTCGACCTGGCGCAAGCGGCGCTCGCGGCGCATCGCGGTGTCGGCCCGATGAACACCGTGGAGGAGCTCCGAGGCCGTGATCGCCGCCACCGCGACCTCCTCGTCGCTCGCGCGGTCGAGCAGCGACTGCAAGCTTTTCCGCTCGCGCTCCATTGCGACGGCAACGCTGGTGTCGATCAGGAGCGCCACGGGTTCTCGGGAAGTGCAGGCTGGCTTCGGTGGATCTCTTCGAGGTCGCGTGCAAAGTCCTCGTCCGGCGGTCCGATCGTTGCCAGCATGTCCGCGAGCTCCTTGAGGGTCTTGGGCCGCTTCGCCGCGACAGGCTCCAGTCGGCCGACCTCCTCGCCGTTGCGAATGATGACGAAGCTGTCCCCCTGGTACCGCACGCGGTTGAGTAGCTCCGAAAAGCTCCGGCCTGCCCGGGTTGCCGAGATTCGCTCCGTCATGATCCCATGATAATCCGAAAATCAGGCGAGCGCCAGGCGACGCCCCCGAACCACCCCGCCGCACCACCATTCCAGGAGGTGCCCGAAACCACTCCCGGTCGAGTCGGATGTCTCGGCGGTAGCGCCAAGCGCAAGCATCATGATGTATCATCAACCCATCATGCGGACGACGATCGATCTTCCCGACCACCTCCTCGTGGACGCCAAGAAGCTCGCCGCCGAACGGCACCTGCCGCTGACCCGGCTACTGGAGGAGAGCCTCCGGGCCTATCTCGGCGAAGAGCGCCTCCGGCGGCGCGAGGAACCCGCGCCTCTCCCGATCCTCACGGAGCCGTCTCCCTTGCCAGGAGTCGATCTGGATGACACGAGCCGGCTCTGGGAGCGGGAGTGATCCTCTGTGACGTGGGCGTGCTGCTCCACGCCATGATCCGGAAGGCGGCGCATCACGACCTCTGCCGGCGCGAGCTCGATCGGCTGAGGTCGAATCCCCGGGAGCTGGCGGTGAGCGAGCTGGTGCTCGCGGCGGTGGTGCGCATCGGCACCGATCCGCGACTCTTCGAGCCGTGTCCGACGCCGGAAGAGGTCTTTGCGTTCGTGGAAGCGCTTCGGTCGCCGGCCCAGGTCCGGCGGATCTCCCCCGGGCCGCGACACTGGACGATCTTCGAGGATCTGGTCCTCACCAGCGGCATCCGAGGCCCGGACACGACCGACGCCTACCTCGCCGCCCTCGCCCTCGAGCACGACTGCGAATGGTGGACGACCGACTCGGGCTTCGGCCGCTTCCCCGGCCTACGGTGGCGCAACCTCCTCGCCTGAGATCGGCCGTGATCTCCACCCTATGCCTCGACTCCGGCCGCAGCATCAGCCGGGTGTTCGTCTCCCACTCCGCCTGGCGGTAGTACGACACGCTCCAGGTCGTTCGCGCTCGGCGTAGCGAGGCCGCGGCCTCCTCAGCCACTACGCCGCAGTCAGCCGCTTCACCTTGAGGCTGTCGCGCTTCTGCTCGGCTCGCCAGAGATCGTACTGGAGCTACCGGGCGAGCCAGCTCTCGGCCGTGGTATCGAAGGCGATCCACAGGCGCACGGCCATCTCGGGGCTGATGCCCGCCCCGGACGTTGAGGATCTCGGAGAGAGTCTTCCGGCTGACGCCGAGTGCCGCGGCTGGGTCCGTCACCGTCAGGCCGAGCGGTTCCAGACAGAGCGCGCGCAGGACTTCGCCCAGGTGAGGGGGATTGTGCATCTTCATCAGTCGAACCTCAGTCAACTCGGCTCGGCGCCTCGATGCCGAGGTCCTTGCAGATCTTCCTCGGCGGGTTGTCGTGGACCTCGTTGTGGCGAAGGACGGCGGAGCGTCGGTTCCAATCTGGATTGTCACCACAGAGACTCTCTGCTGGCCACCGCGACTGGAAGCCGGAACTCCGCCTAGGGACCAGCGGCGTCCGACACCCTCCTGTACAATGCTGGCGACCCGCCCCACTACTCATGCGAGGCAAGCTCTTCACCCAGGACTACCTCGCCGAGGGCATCACCGATGCCGCGGCCTGGCGCGAGCTGGGCGCCGAGGACGTAGGCGCCCTCGAGGCCCGCCTCCAGGAGATCTTCTCTGCCTTCCCGGTCGCCGCGACGCCCAATGAGGCTGTCACCGAGCACGACCTCATCTGGCCCGTCCTCGAGGCCCTCGGCTGGTCCAACTACCTCGGCCAGCAGACAACCGCCGGCCGCGGCCGTCTCGACGTGCCGGACCTCCTCCTCTTCGCCGGCGAGGCCACCAAGCCCGCCGTCCAGGAGCGCCACGAGCAGGATCGCTTTCGCCATCGCAGCGGCGTCGTCGAGTCCAAGCGCTGGCTCCTCTCTCTCCGGTAAAGTTCTCTTCGATGTTCACCTACGAGACCTTCAGCGTTCAACGCAAGGCCCGCGAGCCACTCCTCAGGTGGATGTTGGAGGCCCTGGAGGCGTCCGGGTGCAGAATCCTTCGTTCTTCGGAGCCAAACGAGGCACCATTCCGTATTACCTTCGAGACGCAGATGGGCGAGCGACTGGGGATCGTGGCTTATGCATACCTCGCCAACTCTAAGCCGACCAGGAATCGCCCGCTCGACGAGCATCGCTTCCAGGTCAAGTACGGATCTGAGGACGGACTGCTGCACGACCTTTGGCAAGATCCCTACGAGCTCTACACCACACTCCTCGTTGGTATCAATCCCGACGCCGGCTTCTTCGTGGCGGCGGACCCGGTTCTCCACAGTCCGACACGATTCTTCATTTCCATTGAGTTCAAGGAGCAGCAAGTTCGAGAGGTCCTGGATACGGGCTGGGCGAGTTGGGAACGTACCAAACAGGGCCGGAGCGATGAGCCGGTCGAGGTTCTCGTCGGCGGGAACAGCGAGAGCTTCCTTCGCCTCGTCCGATTCGAGCGCGCTGCCAAAGGCCTCGACCCAGGCCATCGCCAGCTACTGGCCGAAAAGCTCGGCGAGCAGCCGGCATTCCTGAGCCAGCGCTTCCTCGCTCAGACGACACGGAGAATCGCGACGGTCATTCCCCACGCTCTCGCGGACGAATTCGGTCTCGCCGGGGGAGAGATCTTCGACATGATCCAGAGTGCGCCCCGGCTCAAGATGGCCGTCCGAGGATGGGTGGCCGAGGTCCATCTGGAGAGGCAGCTCAAAGCGGTCCCCGGCGTTGAAGACTGCTCCCGAATCGAAGAAGAGGGAGGCGCCGACATCCGCCTACGATATCGCGGCAGCCGACCTCTCGAGATCGAGTGCAAGAACGTCCTGCGCCAGCGGCTTGCCGACGGCACGATCCGACTCGACTTCCAGCGAACGCGCGCCTCAAAGGAGGACCCGTGTTCCAGGTTCTATTCGTCGACAGACTTCGACCTCGTCGCCGCCTGCCTCCACTCCTGTACCGAGACCTGGGAATTCCGCTACGCGCTCACCCCGCAGCTCGATCCACACAAAAAGTGCCCCGGTAAGCTGAGCAACCTCGTCCGCCTGGATACTCGCTGGATCGATGAGGTGGCGCGCGCCTTGAGGACAGCCGCCGATGCGGGCTGAAAGCGGGCGACGATGGGGGGGAAGAGCTTCCTAGGAGGACGACGCGAAGAGCGGTGTGTTCTTTGCCGCCGATGAGGAAGACTCGTCCGATGACGCGCCGACGCCAGTCCAGGTCGAAGCCGCGTAGCCCTTGCCGTTTCCTGGGTGGGGCTCGTGGTCCCCTACGAGCTTGAAGTACTCCTTGGGCACAGGTGCCGGACTTTCAGCCTCCGGAATCGGCTTCCGCAAAGCAGGTACCAGGGTGGCCGTAGTCTCGATGCGATCGCCGAGTATCTGGCTTCGGATGGCCAGAGCCAGAACCTCGGCCAGCGCTGAGGGGACAGCGTTTCCTACCTGCCGCTGGGTTGCCCTCAAGTCTCCGACGATCTGGTAGGTGTCCGGGAACGTCTGGAGCCTGCACAGCTCTCGAGCAGAGAGTCTCCGGCTCTTCCAGTGGAAAGGACCGATCGCGGGCCCTGGCTGAGCTTGGATGGTCCACGAGGGCTTGGCCTTTGCGAGCTTGAGGAGAAAGCTCCAGAACCTCCTCCGCCACCCGAAAAGCTCGAGCCCGCCGCCTCTGCTCGTGTGCCAGAGGTAATTCTCTCCCTCTGGAATCGAAGGTAGGAGGCCAGCCCACTTACCCGTCATGCGAAGCTCGGAGTCCTCATCGTCTTCGAGATCACCGAGCGCATCCCATGCGGTCGTGTAGGTCGGAAAGCCGGGGACGCACTCTTGCCCTTCCTCGGGAAGGGGCTGATGTGTAGGCGTTGGGAAGCGAAACTCCTTGCCCTCGCGGCAGCCGACCACGAACACCCGCTGGCGAAGCTGGGGCACACCGTAGTCTGCCGCGTTGAGCTGTGCCACCTGGAGACGGTACTTGGTATCCCGCTCTCCGTTGATCCTGTCGATAGTCCTCTGGATGAGCTCGAGGCCTTCGCTCTTCCCGCGATATGCCAGTCCGGGCACGTTTTCGAGCAAGAAGGCGCGAGGGAGGGTGTCGCGAAGGACCCGCAGATAGGCACCAATGGTTCCAGCACGAGGGTCGTCGAGACGGAGGCTATCCCCGGAGGCCCAGTAGCCTGCCTTCGAGAAGGGCTGGCAGGGCGGGCCGCCGATCAATACATCAGCGTCTCCCTCCTTTAGCTTGGCAGCCTTTAGGAGCTCCCCAGACGAGGTGGCGTGGATGTCCCGATCGAGGACCGGCCAGTCCCGGTTGGCACGGATCGTTTGCACCGCATCCGCGTCCATCTCCACCGCAACGCCCGTCTCGAACCCGGCCGCCTCGAAGCCAAGGTCTAGCCCACCGGCGCCGGTGAAGAGGCTGATCGCTGTTCGTCCTCGCGTCATAGCGCCTTTTTTACGCCATTCCTGGCTGGCTGTCAAGCTCAGCAAGGATGCCCAGAATCTCTGAGGCGACCCTCTCCACGTCCCGGTGGATCTCCGACTCCCAGAACCGAAGAACCTTCCAGCCCGCGGCCTCAAGCCTCATGGTGTTCTCGTTGTCCCGTTCCCGGTTGCGCTCTATCTTGGCCGTCCAGTAGCGCCCGTTCGTCCCTTGTGCGAGCCGACGTCGGCGGCCCTCCCAGCCCTTGCCGTGCCAGAAGTCTCCGTCGCAGAAGACCGCAACACGCTGACGACAGAAGACGATGTCCGGCTTGCCAGGGAGCTCCGCCACGTTCTTGCGGAAGCGAGCCCCAGAACGCCAAAGAAGACTCCGGAGCCGGACCTCGCAGCGGGTGTCGGCTTTCCGGCTCGAGCCACGAGCGGCCGCGGAGGCTGCAGGCGACGCTGGCCGGAGACCCTTGTAGCTCGGGGAGGTCGAGGCGGCGGCGCTGCGCGTCTTGGACATATCGGCGTGGGCAGAAGGCTACCACGGCGGGACCGCAAAGCGGAGCAGGACACCGTCTGGACTCTGCCAGCTCCGGGCGGTCTTCCAGTTCCTTTGCCCGACAGCGTTGGAGGCCCCTCAAGTCCTGGACCAGTTCTCCATCGTCCGCGAGGACGACGAGAAGGCTCACGGCCGCTACCTGACCCAGGATCTAATCCTGGCCCACATGAACGCGGTGGCGGCGGGAGACCTGGAGACGCGGCCGTCAGTCTGAGGCCGCGCCGCATCAGTTGACATTTCTCTGAAAACTCGGTAAGGTAGTGGTATTGAATCCGGTGGGGTCGGTCCCGCCGAACCGCAAACGGCCCGGGCGAGCTGGAACTCACCCGGGCCTGACCCGCAAAGGAGAATGCGCTCCAATGCAGATCGAGACGAAGCGTAGCACCCCGTCCCCGCAGGTCTCCGATCCGTCCCCCAATCACGACCGCTCGGCCGAATCCGCCGAGCCCCGCCCCGCCGGTCCGGCGCCCGTCGCGCCCGCGGCACCCGAGCCGGCCGAGCCCCCGCTCGAGGTCGACGGGAACGCCTTCTCGGCGCTTTGGAGGTGCCTCGATTTCGTGGACGGCAACTTAAGCCTCAGAATGAGGCAGGAGGAGTCCACGAATGGTCGAGCAACGACGTCGGTTCAGCGAGGAGTTCAAGCGCGAGGCGGTGCGGATGGCGTTCGGCGGCGATCGGCCGGTGGCGGAGGTTGCCCGGGAGCTGGAGGTTCGGCCGGACATGGTGCGTCGGTGGCGGCGCAACCTTGCGGGCGAGCAGGCCGCGCCGAGCGAGCTGGAGGTGGAGAATCGTCAGCTGCGGCGGGAGCTGCGGGATGTCCGCGAGGAGCGGGACATCCTAAAAAAAGCGTTGGCGATCTTCTCGGATCGGCGCCCCTGAGGTATCAGGCGGTGGCGAAGCTCGAGGGTCAGTACCCGATCCGCCATGTCTGCCGAGCGCTGGGCGCGACGCCGAGCGGCTACTACCGGTGGCAGACACGCGACCAGGGTGAGCGAGCCCGGGAAGATCGCCGACTCAAGCAGGCGATCGTGGACATCCACGCCAAGACGAAGGAGCGCTACGGCACTCCGCGAGTCGAGCGTCAACTCCGGCGTCAGGGCGTGAGGACCAGCCGCCGGCGGGTCGGTCGCCTGCGGCGGGAGCTGGGGCTCAAGGCCAAGGCGGCCAAGAAGTACAAGGCCACGACCGACTCGAACCATGTCCAGCCGGTGGCGCCGAACCGCCTCCAGCGCGACTTTGCGACCTCGGCGCCGGACCGCATCTGGGTCGGCGACATCACCTATCTCTGGACGCTCGAGGGCTGGTTGTACCTGGCGGTCGTCCTGGACACGTTCTCGCGCCGGATCGTCGGCTGGGCGGTGAGCCACCGGCTGGAGCGCGAGCTCGCCATGACGGCGCTCCAGCGGGCCCTCGACGCCCGTCGCCCGGCTCCGGGCCTGATCCATCACACCGACCGGGGGTCACAGTACGCGAGCCAGGACTATCGAGACCTGGTCGAGGAGGCGGGCCTGGTGTCCAGTATGAGCCGCCGAGGCGACTGCTGGGACAACGCCATGGCCGAGAGCTTCTACAAGACCCTCAAGGTCGAGCTCGGCGACTGCTTCCCGGGCCGGGCCGCCGCCCACCGGGAGCTGTTCGAATACATCGAGGGCTTCTACAACACCCGGCGGCTCCACAGCAGCCTCGGCTACTTCAGCCCCACCGAGTTCGAGCGCCTCTACGACCTCCAGGAGGCTGCCTGATGTACCCGGACCGGTCTCGTGGGGTGCTTGGGTCCGATCCTCTGCGAGGCCCGGCCCCAGCACCTCCCCCGCCCGGGGGAGGCCGGATTGTCTTACACTATGAAAGCCGTTTACGATATCGAGGCAGGTCCGTACAGCGTCCGAACCCCCTAAGGGAGCAGAGCGCGCCGGTTAGCGGCCTGTTTCTACGGGCTTGTTGAGGAGCCACGGCGGCCGACCGCCTGCCCTGAAGATGCCAGCCTCTCGCCGGATGTCCTCGCCAGTAAAGCCTGCTGACTGGACCAACGCCTCCACCGCCCTGAACTCCCCGAGGATCTCCGCGCGGTACTTTGTGTCTACCTCTGGGCTCGACAGTCTCTTCATCCACAGAATCCGAGCTCTGAGCAGCCGCACTCCCGCCAGGTTGTACTCGCTCTCGATTCTCTCCGCAGCCTCTCTCCCGGTAGCTTGCCACTTCTCTGCCTCGGCTATCCTCTCAAGCTTCAGGCAAATCAAACCCGCCACGATTTCGGCCTGGGCAGAGTCGCCACCCAGCCCAAGTTCACGGTAGATTTCCCGGTCGAGAGACACTACACCAAGAGCCTCCTCAAGCTGCGCTCTTGTCGTGGCCGCTTCGTGAAGGGTGTGACCGAGATTGAAGACCGCCGCCTGAAGGGTCGGTAGGTCAAATGTCGCGATCAGGAGAGCCGCCGCATACCGGAGGGACCGGGCGGCAAGGTCGAGCTTTCCTTGGCGGCGGAGCCTGACCGCCAAGGCATTGTGAGCGCCTCCCAGACCGTTGACATCCGGCAGCGTTTCCAGTCGCAGGAGCAGGCGGCGCAACTCTTCCAGCTTCTCCTCTTCATAACCGGGGTCTGGTTCGAGAGCCCGGGCCAGTTCTGCCCGGACCCGGAGCGCCTCTCCTAGACCTCCTTCGCAGCGTTCAAGGCCTGGCCCGATCTCCGGGTACTCGCCCCTTCGAGCGAGGAGGCGAAGTTCGACGAGTTCCGTGATGGCGCCAAGGAGAGCCGATGCCGCGGCTGCCTGCTCGGCACCCTTGACATGAGCGCGGGCTTCGGGCAAGCGCCCTTGTTGGAAGCGAATCAAAGCCCATGTCATCTCCCTCAGCCACGGCACGATGTCTCCAGGAATTCTGCCGAGTCCCCCGAGGTAGTCGAAGTTCCTATCGCGGAGCCACACTTCGCAGGCTTCTCGCGATGAAAGGAAGACGATCTCCTTGGGCAAAAGGCCGAGCCTCCAGCGACGCGTCTTACCCTTGTGCTCGATAGCGTTTCCGAGTCCGGCTCTCTTGAGTTCCTCAAGATGGCGGGCCATCTCCTTGCCCACACTGCCCACCCTTTTCAGCGACCATCGGCCCAGGATCTTAAGCTGCTCTGCATCCAGGTACGAGCTCTCGTTTTCCTGTGAAGTGCGCCTCAAGGCCAGCTCGGTATAGAGAATGAGCCACTGTTCATTCCGTGGCCCGCCACCCTCGAAGACCTTGGAAGCTGCAGGCCCTACGAGGTGCACGCGTCTCTCGACTACGTTGATGGTGAGCTGCATCCCGTGAATCTCTGTGAATTCATGCCTACTCCATGATAGCACCATGACTGGGTTCCGGGCCACTGCCGAAGGGGTGAGTACAACCCGACGTTGCTTCTGGCATTGCCAGCAGCCCCGGCGAGGCTGGTCCTGGAAGGTGCGAACGACCGACTTCTCGAGGAGAGGGTCGCTCCTAGCGCTGGCTGGGTCGCTCGATTCCAAGTGTGGGCGCGGAGCAAGAGCAGTAGCTACCCTCGCCCGGATGTTCCTGCCGAGCCCAGCGCCCGAGATTGGCGCGAGCAACCCGAGCAGAGTGAGTTCTGTTCACCGAGGCCACTTCTATATTCACCTGGAACTGGACTCGTATTTGGTTATCTGGATATGAGTAGCGGTTGCATAGCTGACGGCGCTGTAGGGGTTGGCGTAACATCCCTCGCCAAGGATCAAGATTCTCCCCCTAGCTTAGGAGAAGTCCGATGTTTCTGAGAGAGAAGCTGCTAGTGATCTTCGTTTCTGGCCTCGCTATGCCGCAGATCGCCCTGGCCCAGGTCGCCCCTGGTCTCAGGCTTCACCCTCAGGCCGCCGTGGGGGCGCGCCGTGTCACTTCCGCGAGCGTGCCCTCGACGCCTACCAGCCCGAGCCCCGGCTCCACGAGCAGTCCTGGGCCCACTCTGAGCAGCTCAACGGTCTTCCTCAGCTGGGGCACCTCGAGCGGTGCGACCTACTACGACCTTGGCGTCAGGGACTTGAGCACCAACCAGCTTGTCGTCGACACCCAAACCACCAGCAGCTCCTACACGGCCTTCCTTTCGTCCGGGCGGCCCTACCGCTGGAACCTGGCGGCATGTAACACCTCTGGATGCTCCTCCTATACGACACCGCGCTACTTCCAGACACCCGGCTCCGTGCCCTCCACCCCCTCCAACCCAAGCCCCGGCTCGACGAGCAGCCCAGGGCCAACCCTGAGCAGTTCCACCGTCGCTCTCAGCTGGGGCACCTCGAGCGGTGCGACCTACTACGACCTCGGCGTCAGGGATCTCGGCACGAACCAGCTCGTCGTCGACACCCAGACCGGCAGTCCCTCCTACACCGCGAATCTGAGCAGCGGGAGACCCTACAGGTGGAACGTCGCGGCGTGCAACAGCTCGGGCTGCTCCTCGTTCACCACGGACCGCTACTTCCAGACACCCGGCTCCGTGCCCTCCACCCCCTCCAACCCAAGCCCCGGCTCGACGAGCAGCCCAGGGCCAACCCTGAGCAGTTCCACCGTCGCTCTCAGCTGGGGCACCTCGAGCGGTGCGACCTACTACGACCTCGGCGTCAGGGATCTCAGCACGAACCAGCTCGTCGTCGACACCCAGACCGGCAGTCCCTCCTACACCGCGAACCTGAGCAGCGGGCGACCCTACAGGTGGAACGTCGCGGCGTGCAGCAGCTCGGGCTGCTCCTCGTTCACCACGGACCGCTACTTCCAGACACCCGGCTCCGTGCCCTCCATCCCCTCCAACCCAAGCCCCGGCTCGACGAGCAGTCCGGGGCCGACCCTCAGCAGCACGACTGTGACGATTACCTGGGGTAGCTCGAACGGAGCGACGTACTACGACCTCGGCGTCAGGGACATGACTTCCGGCCTGTTCGCCGTCAACACCCAACCTGGAACCAATTCCTACACGGCGACCCTCAGCTCCGGCACGCCCTACAAGTGGAACGTCGCGGCGTGCAACAGTACTGGATGCTCGTCCTATACGACTCCTCTTTACTTCCAGACCCCCGGCTCGAAGCCTCCAACCCCCACCAGTCCCAGTCCCGGCTCCACCAGCAGCCCGGGGCCAACCCTCAGCAGCACGACTGTGACGATTACCTGGGGTAGCTCGAACGGAGCGACGTACTACGACCTTGGCGTCAGGGACATGACTACCGGCCTGTTCGCCGTCAACACCCAACCTGGAACCAATTCCTACACGGCGACCCTCAGCTCCGGCACGCCCTACAAGTGGAACGTCGCGGCGTGCAACAGTACTGGATGCTCGTCCTATACGACTCCTCTTTACTTCCAGACCCCCGGCTCGAAGCCTCCAACCCCCACCAGTCCCAGTCCCGGCTCCACCAGCAGCCCGGGGCCAACCCTCAGCAGCACGACTGTGACGATTACCTGGGGTAGCTCGAACGGAGCGACGTACTACGACCTTGGCGTCAGGGACATGACTACCGGCCTGTTCGCCGTCAACACCCAACCTGGAACCAATTCCTACACGGCGACCCTCAGCTCCGGCACGCCCTACAAGTGGGATGTCGCCGCCTGTAACAGCGCAGGGTGTTCCGGTCGCACCATTGACCTCTACTTCCAGACCCCTGGCTCGAAGCCTCCAACCCCCACCAGTCCCAGTCCCGGCTCCACCAGCAGCCCGGGGCCAACCCTCAGCAGCACGACTGTGACGATTACCTGGGGTAGCTCGAACGGAGCGACGTACTACGACCTTGGCGTCAGGGACATGACTACCGGCCTGTTCGCCGTCAACGCCCAACCTGGAACCAATTCCTACGCGGCGACCGGAGCCTGTCAACCCCGGTGAGACGGTGGGTTCGATCAATTAGGGAGCATCTCCATGGTTGTCGGGTGGGTTGATCCAGACGGCCTTGGGTAGCTCGGGTGGCTTTGGGTGGCCGTGGACGAAGCGCTCCGGGTTGGCTTCGAAGGCGGCGGTCAAGATGCGTTGGCGTTCGGCCCGTAGCGCCTCGGCCTGGCCGTAGTGGACGGCAGCGGGGGTCATGAGGCCGAGGCCGGAGTGGCGATGCTCGTGGTTGTACCAGTCGATAAAGGCCCGGCCGAAGCTCCTGGAGTGGAGAATGGAGCCGAAGCGGTCGGGGAAGTCGGGTCGGTACTTGAGGGTCTTGAACTGGGACTCCGAGAACGGGTTGTCGCTCGAGGTGTAGGGGCGCGAGTGGGTCTTGGTGACCCCGAGATCGGCCAGCAGGTAGGCCACCGGCTTGGCCGTCATCGCGCTGCCGCGGTCGGCGTGGAGGGTCAGCTGCCCGGGTGCGATGTCCTGCTGCTCGGTCGCCTGGGCGATCAGCTGCTCGGCGAGCGCGGAGGATTCCCGGTACTGGATGGTCCAGCCGACCACGTAGCGGCTGAAGACGTCGAGGATCACGTAGAGGTAGTAGGAGGTCCACTTGGCCGGTCCGCGCAGCTTGGTGATGTCCCAGCTCCAGACCTCGTTGGGACGCTCGGCGAGCAGCTCCGGCTTGGCGTAGCGAGGGTGCGTGAGCTGGTCGCGCCGCTCGCGCACCTCGCCCTTCTCGGCGAGCAGCCGGTACATCGTGCGTTCGGACGCCAGGTAGCGGCCCTCGTCGAGCAGCGTGGCCCACACCTCGGCGGGCGAAGAGTCCACGAAGCGCTCGCCGTGCAGCTCGTCGAGCACCGCCTGACGCTCGGCAGGCGAGAGGGCCCGCGGTGGGGGATCTCGTGGCTTGTGGGGCCGTGGGTCGGGAGGATGCCGACGCCGGTAGATCGTCGCCGGCGACGCACCCAGCGCTCGGCACGCCGGCCGGGTCCCGACGAGGGGCGTGAGCTCTTCGACGGTCTGCTCGATCATGGCTCGATGCTCTCCTCCGCGCTCCTGGGCTCGAGCAGCGCTCCCAGAAGCGCGGAGACGTTTCTTTGCACCTCGATCACCTTGCGGGCCGTCTCGAGCTCGCTCTCGGCGCGCTCGGCACGCCGGCGAAGACGCTCGATCTCAGCGGCCCGGGGATCGGCCCCAGGGCGGCCCCGACGCTTCGACAACGCCTCCAAGGCCCCCTTGTCCCGTTGCTTGCGCCACTTTGCCAGGTGCGAGGAGTGCAGCCCCTCACGCCGCAGCAGAGCCCCGATCTCACCCGGCTCCGTGCACGCGTCCGCCGCGCGGACGATCTCGAGCTTGTACGCCGCCGTGAACCTGCGCCGACGCGGACGCTCGATGAGCTGGGGATTGGGCGCCGAGGTCACGCGGCCCGGCCGCTTCCGGTCGCCTACGGCTCCCTCCAGCGGCCGGGCCGGAGCTCCGTGCCCTCCCGAACCGTTCTCCTGCTTCGTCTCTGGCATACGGTGCCTCTCCTCTCGCCCTCGGGTTCCTTAATTCTGGTGGCTGCATCGTCTCACCGTATGTTGGCAGAGAGGGGACCCTCAGCTCCGGCACGCCCTACAAGTGGGATGTCGCCGCCTGTAACAGCGCAGGGTGTTCCGGTCGCACCATTGACCTCTACTTCCAGACCCCTGGCTCGAAGCCTCCAACCCCCACCAGTCCCAGTCCCGGCTCCACCAGCAGCCCGGGGCCAACCCTCAGCAGCACGACTGTGACGATTACCTGGGGTAGCTCGAACGGAGCGACGTACTACGACCTTGGCGTCAGGGACATGACTACCGGCCTGTTCGCCGTCAACGCCCAACCTGGAACCAATTCCTACGCGGCGACCCTCAGCTCCGGCACGCCCTACAAGTGGGATGTCGCCGCCTGTAACAGCGCAGGGTGTTCCGGTCGCACCATTGACCTCTACTTCCAGACTCCTGGCTCGAAGCCTCCAACCCCCACCAGTCCCAGTCCCGGCTCCACCAGCAGCCCTGGGCCAACCCTCAGCAGCACGACTGTGACGATTACCTGGGGTAGCTCGAACGGAGCGACGTACTACGACCTCGGCGTCAGGGACATGACTACCGGCCTGTTCGCCGTCAACGCCCAACCTGGAACCAATTCCTACGCGGCGACCCTCAGCTCCGGCACGCCCTACAAGTGGGATGTCGCCGCCTGTAACAGCGCAGGGTGTTCCGGTCGCACCATTGACCTCTACTTCCAGACCCCCGGCTCAGCCACTACCCCTTCTCCTCTTTCTCCGGGAATGGCGTCCGCTCCTGGGCCTCCGTTGTCGACAACGACTCCAACTTTCACTTGGACCGGCATCCAAGAGGCCGATGGCTATCGGCTATACCTCAGCGAGCTCGTGAATGGGAGTTACTCGCTGATATTCGACTCCCAGAGTAATGTTGGCCACCCTTTGACCGGGACCTCTTACCTGCTCCCGGCCGGCTACTTACATTTTGGAGGGCAGTACAGCTGGAGGATAGCGAGCCACAATTCCGCAGGCTACGGCGACCCGTCGACTAATACTCTCTACTTCGAAGTCCAGGTGGACGTTGCACCTCCTGGAAGCTTTTCTTTGACTGGCAGTGACACGTGCTCCAACGGCCAACCGGGAGTCGGGCTCGACTGGTCTTCGTCGAGCAACGCCGATTCCTATAGCCTGTATCGTGACGGGCAGGCAGTCGGGGCTGAATTTGGGTCCTCGACCACGAGCTTTCTCGACATTCCCGGCGTCGCAGCCGGAAAGCAATATACTTACAAAGTTCGGGCGAGCAATCAACAGGGCTCGATCGATTCAAATACTATTGTCATCCAAGTGGCGCCAGACGTCTGCGAAGCAGGGACTCCAACAGCCGACTTCGACTGGAACCCGCAGCGACCACAGCCTCACGAAGCCGTCCAGTTCACGGATCACTCGAAGGGGGCCAACCTTGACTGGGAATGGGATTTCAACGGCGATGGGCAAGTCGACTCGGCAAGCCAGAATCCCTCGACCTCGTTCTCCTCTTCGGGGCCTCATCAGGTGGCCCTGGCGGTCAGCAACGCCTACGGAGTGGACAGGGTAGTCAAGACCGTCGAGGTGGCAGCCGTGGGAGGAACACCCGCGGTCACAAGAGTGGAGAGGCAATACCCGGGGGTCTTCTTGCAGGGTACGCCTTACCACAATCGCTTCGACTTGGATGTCGCCTGGAGCGGGAACCCAGGCCGAATCGACGTTGCCATCAACGGGAAGCACACCCATGCTGTCGACGGGAGTTCGAGAGGCGGATCATTCACGCTCGATCTCTCGAACGACCTGTCTCCCGCTTGGCGGCCTTCGGTGGTTAGCTTCACAGCCATCAACAGCTCCGGAATCGCTGGAACACCTTGGCAGGAACCCGTGTTCCTCTTTCCCTATCCACCGTGGCTCACGACGGCCCTAGAGGCAGAACCCGATGTTCTTCACTTCTCCACGAAGCCAGGCGAGGTCCTCGCTATAGTCAACGCGGACTTTCCGGAGCGTCACTTGAGCGGAGTCACCCGGGTTCCTGATTGGGTGCCATACTTTGGCGGTGACATTGGGCTCCTCGACACGTTTGCGACTTTGCGCGGCTCGGTGTCCAGCATTGGTCAAGGCCAAGTGATGCTTGCCGGCAGCACCGGTTTCGAAGCCATGAGCAGCCGTGTGGCCGGACACGTCGGGGGACGCGCCAGGTTTCGCTTGTTCGAGCCCGCAGGGCTTACGCTGCAGGAGGGTTCCTTTTCGCTCGATCTTGAAGGAACCCTTGCAAAGGACGTTGGGTTGGTCGAGGCGATTCCAGCGCTATCTGGATTCGCCAACTGGCCACCGATCAAGTATCTCAACGACCGGGTCAAGCTTAGAGGAGAAGCCTCGCCAAGTCTGCACCTCACAGCACTCTTTGAGCAGGACGACACAGGCCATCTCAGTTTTGCAGAGGGGACCGGCACGCTTGAACTGGAGCTCAAGGGCACTCTACAGGCCTGCTTCGTAAGCGATCACGTGTGCGCGCGGGCTTGGCTCTCCGGAGACGGTGCTGTGCGAGTCGGCGTCCCGGAACCGCTACTTCGTCACGTGGAGCTAACCTTCGAGGCGGGTGCAGAAGTGAGCGTAGATGCCATGTTCCGCATCGGGCCCTTCGACATCGGAGCGGAAGATCACCATACAGCAGTCAGAGACGTGGGGTGTGTCTGGGATACGGGACCTGGGTGGAGTTGCACCACAACCTCAGCTCAGAAGTCTCTCGCGGAAGCTCTCCCGTCGTCGGGAATCGGAGTTGCGGAGGTTCGCACACCTTACTCGAGTTTCGGTGAATACGAAGTGTTTCACCGAAAGCCGATAAGCCCCGACAACACGATCGAAGGGCAGCCCCGTCAGGCGACCGGCGGCGCTACGCTGGTCACAAACCTGTTCCCAGGTGCGTCGCCTCACCTGCTGCGCTTACCGAACGGAGAGGAATTGTTACTGTGGGTACGGCAAGATCCTGATCTACCGATCGTGCAGTCGACAGACATCTTCTGGTCCTCTAAGCAGGGCCAACATTGGTCCCATCCCCTTCCGATTATCTCCGACACTCGAGTGGAGCTCAGCCCCGTAGCCGGTGTCGATTCTGCGGGAAATGTGGTCGCTGCCTGGCTCAGGATCAAGGATCGGGCGTTCGGCGATCCCATCCATAGTGTCGATGATCTTCCGAGGTTCTACAAGGAACTCGAGCTGGTCTATGCCGTCTTCGATCCAAGGCGTGGTATTTGGAGCGACATCAAGAGCCTCACTGACGACTCGGCAATGCAGACGGACTTGTACCTCTCCTCAGACCGTGACGGAAACCTAGCTCTGACTTGGCTGTCCAATGAAGGGGGCGAGTTCATTGGAACGGCAGATGATCCCCAAGCTCTATGGTACGCCCGTTGGACCGGTTCCTCGTGGACGGCACCGTCGAGAGTGGCGGATGGGCTTGTAGGAACAGGCGAGCACTCTGCAACGGTTCTTGGAGATAAGGTGGTTATAGCCTTGGCCACGGACATTCCGGTGTCCGGCAACAGACGATCAGTAATCGACGTCTTCCAGAGACAATCAAACGGGACGTGGAGCAACGATAAGCTTCCGTCTTCGTCGGCCAGCGACCGTCATCCGCAGGTCGCCTTTGATCAACGCGGGCGGGTCCATGTCGCATGGCTGCGCGGGAATACAGTTCTCCACTCCGTCCTGGGGAGCTCCCAAGGGACAGAGACCGTGATAGGGAGCTCCGGTAGCTCGCTTGGCTTCTCAGACCTCAAGTTGATGACGGCACCAGGGGGAGAGATAGCGATAGTCTGGCCAGAGAGTCAGCGGAATCGTCCGGCGACCATCATGGCGCGCATCTTTGACCCCTACAGCAGCCTCTGGAGTGGGGATCTGGAGTTGATCGAGAGTGGCGATCTCATGCACAACTTTAGTGGATTTCTGGATAACACTCATACCCTCCAAGGGGTCTTCCTAGCGACCAAGGTGCTCAGGACCACCAGGGAAGTCTCCATTGGAGGACAGCGGCTCACGATACACAATGTTCCAGAAGACGGCAGGACGGATCTGCGCGTGCTAGAGCACGGTCTGCGGGTCGACCTGTCGGTAATAGATTCACACCTCTCCGTCGTGCCATCGACTACGGACCCACAGCGAGCCGTCACCGTGACAGCCCAAGTCCTGAATGCAGGAGACTTTTCTGTCGGAGGATTTGTCAACGAGCTCTATTCCGGAAATCCAGACTCCGGAGGCACGCTGGTCGGCATGAAGACCGTGAACGGGCCACTTCGCGCGGGGAAGCTCAGTGGACCTCCGCTTTCAGGATGTTACGCGCGAAGCCGGAAAGAATCTAGTCTTGGTGGTCGACTCCCGAGACGAGATCTCCGAGTCGGACGAAACGAATAACAGCGCAGTAGCTTATCTGACCAACTCTGCTCCTGAGGCGCGAATCGTTGCGAGTGTCACGAAAGGAGAGGCGCCCCTCATGGTCTCATTCGACGCCGCGAAGAGTTCCGACCCGAATGGCGATGCAATGGACTTCACCTGGGTCTTCGGCGACGGTTCTCCCGCGGACAAGGGTTCTGAAGTGACTCACAGCTTTCAGAGAGAAGGACGGTACAGAGTCCTCCTGGTCGCTCGCGACGACAAGGGGCTGGAGGCCACCGCGGTCGTCAGCATCGAGGTCGGGGACGTGCCGGAAGTGCCGATACCCGCCGGCCCGTACCTTTCCACTCCGGAAATTCCCGGCTTCCGGTTTAAGGTTCGGATTACGCCTGGGGCAGTGTCCTCAATGAGCGGCGAGAAGGTTGACTCTTGTATCCCCGAGACGCTGTGCGTGAGCGGAGCCTTGACCGGCCGTGCAGAGATGTTCGTTCGTGTAGTAGGGCCCAAACCGAATGGATATCTATGGCCCACCTTGGCGAAGTTCTCCACCTCACGGGTGGAGGTTTGGGCTCAGCAAACAGCGACCGGAAAAGTCAAGTACTACAGGCTTGAGGGGGCCACCCAAGGGACCGACGACCTCCCCGGACTCTTCGACCCTAACGGCTTCCGACCTATTGGAAAAGGCAACCACACGATCCAGCGCAGATCGAGCGGGGCATTTAGCATTCCGCCGGTTCCTGCAGGCAAGTACCTGGAATCTCAATGGTTCCCGGACTTCCGCTTCAAGGTCCGGATCAGCACCGCGGCGGGTGAGAGTCAGGCCACCCGAAAGGAGACTGCTTGTATCGACGAGACGCTCTGCGTCAGCGGAGCGGTCCCTGGGCGC
Source organism: uncultured Acidobacteriota bacterium (assembly GCA_963741925.1). Taxonomy (GTDB): domain Bacteria; phylum Acidobacteriota; class Thermoanaerobaculia; order Multivoradales; family DATKCC01; genus CAVUBL01. The sequence goes on along the minus strand of CAVUJU010000005.1, from coordinate 2,134,522 downwards.
TCGGAAGCTCTTCCTGCGAATAGTCGGCCCCAAGCCCAACGGTTTTCTCTGGCCGACGATCGTTCGGTTCTCAACCTCCACGATCGAGGTCTGGATCGAGCAAAAGAGCACCGGCAAGACGCGCTACTATCGGCTGCCCGGAGCTCAACCAGGTAGCGTGGACATCTCCGGTCTTTTCGACCGAACAGGATTCAGGCCGTAGGATAAGGGAATAGCAGCTTGCGAAGACTGGCAAGATTCCGATGGATCGAGGTGTCCGTCCTCTGCTGTTCCTCGCACGTACTTTTTGAAATGTTTTTGCTGCTAAGGCAACTCTATAACCTGGACTGACTATCACCGCCGCTCATCGGCCTCAAGTGAGCTATAACCAAAAGTTGTGTATGGAGTGAGGGGAGAGGGCGGCGTATCCTTCCTCAAGCGATCAACGAGGCCCCGCGGGATGCGGGGGACAAGGAGACGCCACCCATGCTGAGGATCGTCGAGGAAGAGAGCGAGGAGAAGGCCCAGGGCGAGCTGCCGGTGCTGCTGGACGAGATCGCCCGGGAGGGAGCCCGTCGGATGCTGCTGCAGGCGCTCGAGGAGGAGGTGGCGGCGTACCTGGCCGCCCACGTCGAAGCGCGCGACGAGGCGGGGCACCGCCTGGTCGTGCGCAACGGGCAGGCGCGGGCCCGCAACGTGACGCTCGGGACCGGGACCGTGGAGGTCCGGGCCCCCCGGGTCAATGACCGGCGAGTCGACGAGGAGGGCCGGCGGCAGCGCTTCACGAGCGCGATCCTGCCGCCGTACATGCGGCGCTCTCCCAAGGTGGCCGAGGTGCTGCCGATCCTCTACCTGCGGGGCCTGTCGACCGGGGACTTCCAGCCGGCGCTGGAGGCGCTCCTCGGTGCGGAGGCTTTCGGGTTGTCGGCCACCTCGATCCGCCGCATGACCCGGATCTGGGAGGAGGAGTACGAGGGCTTCCGCCGCCGGGACCTGTCCGAGCGCGACGACGTCTACGTGTGGGTGGACGGCATCTACCTGGAGGTACGCCTGGGCGAGGACCGCAAGCTCTGCCTGCTGGTGATGATCGGCGTGCGACCAGACGGCACCAAGGAGCTCGTCGCGGTCGAGGACGGCTACCGGGAGAGCACCGAGAGCTGGGCGGCGCTGCTGCGCGGCTTGACCGCCCGCGGCATGCAGGCGCCGGTGCTCGCCGTGGGCGATGGTGCACTGGGCTTCTGGAGCGCCGTGCGAGAGGTCTGGCCCGAGACCCGAGAGCAGCGCGACTGGGTCCACAAGCTCGCCAACATCCTCGACAAGCTCCCGAAGCGGCTCCAGGACCGGGCCCGCGAGTGAGCTAAGCAAGGCTGATCGTAGTAACCAATCTTTCTTGGCCAACTTTGACAAGGAGCTTTGTGGAATCAGCGTTCTCAACAGGTGGAACAGTGGCTGTCCTCAACTATGAGTCTGACATTCCGCACATGTCGGCGGGGATTTCTGGGCAATTTCCTCGGGCGGTCGCCGCCGGATTCTCAGGTTAAGTAGGCGGTTTCGGGCACTCCGAGGAGCTCGAGGACCTGCTGCTGTAGAGGGGTGAGCTCGGGTTCGAAGGAGCGGACGAGCTCACCGCCGACGAAAAGGTCATGGCGCTCGAGCAGGCTGTAGAGGCGCAGGATCTGCTCGGCGGTGGGCCGCTGGGTGCGGCGCTCCTCGGGATAGAGGGGCAAGGAGGAGATGGCCTGCGCCTGCATGTTGCGGCGCAGCTCGCGCTCGAGGAGGGCCTGGACGAGCAAGGCCAGGAAGTAGACGAAGAAGAAGGCCTCGACGCGACCGGGGTTCTTGAGCAGGACCGGCGCGATCTCGAAGACGGCCTTGGTCTGCTCGAAGCGCTTCTCGATCGCGGGCTGGCGCTTGTGGGCCTCGAGGACCTCTCGGGGCGAGAGGCTCGGGTCATTGGTGAGCAGCGGATACATGCCGTCGCTCTTCCTGTCGTAGGCGATGCGCTCGGTGTCGAGCGAGGTGTCGAGACGCCACCGGCGGGTGGTCTTCCTGCGGTACTGGGTCGCCGCGCCGGGCCGGCCGGGGCCGACCTGGCGGTAGTCGTGCCGGGCCTCGGAGCGGATCTCGACGCGGAGGTAGCGAGCCACCTTGCAGCGGTCGAGGATCTCGTCGACCCGCTCGCGGATGCGCGCCTTGCTGCGCAGGCGAGGCCGCTTGCCGGCGAGCTGCTGGTCGAGGGCCTCGAGCTCCTGCCGGGCTCGGGCGATCTGCTCGCGCCGTCGCTGGCTCTGGTGCAGCCGGAGCAGGTTGCTGTAGACCCAGGTCACCGGCCAGGCCTCGCGCGAGGGCAGCGGATCGCGGAAAGTCCGCCAGCGGTCCCGAGGGCCGTCCTCGCGCCGCGGGTGGGGCCGGTCCCAGATCAGCTCCCAATCCGGCTCGTGGGTCTGGAGCCACTCCCGGAAGTGGCCGTCTTCGCGCCGCGAGCGGGGCAGCACGGTGACGAAGCGGCCGCCCTGCTGGTCGATGTGACTCATCGCGTCGGCGCCGCAGAGCTTCGAGTCGGCGACGTAGAGGAAGTCGGCCCGCCCCGTGACCCGCCGCAGGGCGTCCCAGGTCGCCTCATGGGTCCGGGAGTCGCTGGCGTTGCCGTCCTCGCACCGTGTGAGCGGCGGTCAGAAACCGCGGGCATCTGGCGGTTGAGCGCGCAAATCCCTTGAGGTGAGGCAGCATCATCGTCGCGCGCGGGGGCGGGCGAGGCAGGGTGAGGGAATCGGGGGAGAATCGGGCGAGAGGGGAAACGCGGAGGACGGATGCGTCTGGGCAAGACCCCGTCCTCCGCTCACGGCCTGGAGCTGACGCTCCAAGCAGGGCGATCATCGCCGGTTTTGGCGCGGGAGTCCAGGCCCTGGAGGTCTGGCCCTGCATCCCGACTGCCGGCGCTTCCTGTGCGACCTGTGTGGCAAGGCGGTGTACGTGTGCTCCTGGTGTGATCGGGGGCATCGCTACTGCGGACGAGCGTGCCGGCGGGCCGCCCGGCGACGGAGCCTGCGGGAGGCGGGGAAGCGCTTCCAGCAGACGCGCCGGGGGCGCCGGCGGCACGCGGCGCGCCAGGCCGCCTACCGGCTGCGCCAGGTCCTGGCGGCGAAGAAAGTGACGCATCAGGGTTGCCCACCGGCCTGGAGCGCTGGCAGCGTGGCGGCATGCGAGACCATCCTGATTCGCCCGCCGTCCGCTGTCGCCGACCGCCCCCTGGTGGTGGCCTCGGTCCCCTGTACCTTCTGTCGCCACCCGTGCCGGCCGGTGATCCGGCACGACTTCCTGCGCTGCCGGCGCCGCAGAGGGAGGTCTGGTCGTGATCCCTCCCGATCTCGAAGCCGAGATTCGGCGCCTGGCTACGGTTGAGGGCTGGCGGCGGGGCACGATCGCCCGCCATCTCGGCGTGCACCACGGCACGGTAGCCCGGGCGCTTACGCGCGCCGGCGCCGCGGAGGCTCCGGGGCCGCCCCCGAAGCGTCGGCCCTCGGCTCTCGACCCCTTCGTGCCCTGGTTGCGGGGGGTGCTCGAGCGCTACCCGGCGCTCGCGGCGAGCCAGCTTTACGAGATGGCCCGCGAGCGCGGTTACCGGGGCGGGCCGGACCACTTCCGCCATCGCATCGCCGAGCTCGGGCTTCGGCCTCGGCGGGCGCCGGAGGCCTTCTTGCGCCTGCGCACCTTGCCCGGCGAGCAGGCCCAGGTCGACTGGGCGGACTTCGGCCGGCGCGAGGTCCCCGGCGGCCACCGGCGCCTGTTCGCCTTCGTCATGGTGCTGTCGTTCTCCCGCATGCTCTTCGTACGGTTCTTCTATGACGCCCGGCTGCCGAGCTTCCTGGCCGGCCACGTCGAGGCCTTCCGCTTCTATGGCGGCGCAGCCCGCCTCTTGCTCTACGACAACCTGAAAAGCGCCGTGCTCGAGCGCGTGGGCCAAGGGATCCGCTTCCATCCCCGCCTGCTCGAGCTGGCCGACGCCTATGGCTACGAGCCCCGGCCCGTGGCCCCGCGGCGGGGCAACGAGAAGGGCCGGGTCGAGCGGGCCATCCGCTACCTGCGCGGTGCCTTCTTCCCCCTGCGTCAGCACCTGGAGCTCACGGCCCTCAACGCCGAGGCCGAGCGATGGTGCCGCACCACCGCCGCCACCCGGCCCTGGCCCGAGGACCGCAGGAGAACCGTCGAGCAGGCGTTCCACCAGGAGCGCCCGGCGCTCCTCGCCCTGCCCTCGGCCCCGTTTCCCGTGCACGAGCTCGTCGCGGTCCAGGTCCGCCGCACCCCCTACGTCGCCTTCGACGCCAACCGGTACTCGGTGCCCCACGACCGGATCGCCCGCACTCTGACCCTCACCGCCGACCTCGACGAGGTCCGCCTCTTCGACCGCCAGGAGCTCATCGCTACCCATCCTCGCTCGTGGGACAAGGGTCAGGTCGTCGAGGATCCGGCGCACCTCGACGAGCTCTGGCGCGCCAAGCGCAAGGCCCGCCTCCACCGGGGCCAGGACCGGCTGCTCCGGGCCGTCCCCCACGCCGAGGCGCTGCTCGTCGCTCTCGGCCAGCGCCAGCGCCACCTGGGCAGTGCCGTCGACCGCCTCCTGGGCCTCCTCGACGAGCACGGCCAGACCGAGCTCACCGTCGCCGTCACCGAGGCCCTGGCCGCCGGCACGCCCCACCCCGAGGCGGTCCGCCTCATCCTCGACCGCCGTCGCCACGCCCGCCGGCAGGCGCCCCCATTGCCCGTCGCCCTGCCCGACGACCCGCGGGTGCGCGACCTCGTCGTGCGCCCCCACGACCTCGCCGACTACGACCCGGAGGACTCCGATGACTGACCTCGAACAGCAACTCCAAGCCCTGAAGCTCCCCGGCCTGCTCGCCCACCTCGACGAGATCCGCACCGAGCCCTGGCTTCCACGGCTCGTCGCCTGGGAGGAGGAGGAACGCGCCCGCCGCGGGCTCGAGCGACGCCTGCGCCAGGCCCGCCTCGGGGGCTTCAAGCCCCTGGCCGACTTCGACTGGTCCTGGCCCAAGAAGATCGATCGCGACCAGATCGAGGACCTCTTCCGCCTCGACTGGCTCGCCTCCGCCACCAACGTCATCCTCGTCGGCCCCAACGGCGTCGGCAAGACCCTCATCGCCAAGAACCTCGCCCACCAGGCCGTCCTCGCCGGCGCCTCCGTGCTCAGCCTCACCGCCTCCGCGCTCCTCAACTCCCTCGCCGAACAGGCCACCTCCTACAGCCTCCAGAGGAAGCTTGGCCTCTTGTCCCGACCCCAGCTCTTGCACGTCGATGAGCTCGGATATTTGAGCTACGACACCCGCCACGCCGACCTGCTCTTCGAGGTCGTCTCCCGACGCTACCTCCAGCGGCCGATCCTGCTGACCACCAACAAGCCCTTTGCCGAGTGGAACGAGGTCTTCCCCAACGCAAGCTCCGTCGTCACCCTCGTCGACCGACTCGTCCACCGCTCCGAGCTCGTCGCCATCGACGGCGACTCCTACCGCCTCAAGGAGTCCAAGGAGCTCGCCCGACGACGCGCCCACGAGCGCGCCGAACGCCGCAAGAAGCCCAACCGATGAGCGACCGCTCCGTCTACCTCGCCGCCGCCATCCGGCTCTATCTCGACCTGCCCGGCGCACCCCCCCGCGCCTCCCGCGCCGACTGGGCCGTCGCCGCCAACCTCTTCGCTCGCGCCGCCCCCTTGGGCACCCTCGCCCACGTCCTGCGCCTCGCCACCCTGAGGCGCCACCTCCGAGCTCCGGACTCCCCCCTCGAGCCCATCCACTCCCTCGCCTACTACCGGCGCGTACTCGACCACCTCACCCCCGACGCCCTCGACCCCGGATACATCCACTACATCGCACAGACCTATCAGCGCCTCTTCGGCTCCGGTACCGCCTCAGCCCGTCGCTCGCATGACCGGGCCGCGCTTTCTCACCGCCAGAATCCCGCGCTTTCCGACCGCCGCTAACACACCGGAACTGGGCCGGCACGGCGCCGTCGCGGGTCGTGGTGAGCACGAAGAGCAGCTGCTTGAGGTCCGGCCGGTGGTCCTTGGAGTAGCCGAAGGTGATCCACGGGGAGCGCCGGTCCCGGACCGGCTGCCCCGAGTCCCGGTACTGACCGGAGAAGCGGACGGTCGTCGAGTCGTTGTGGAGCTCGTCGAAGCAGAGGTCGAACGCCTCGCCGGCCGCGACGACCACCGCCGTCAGCAGGCTCCCGCGATCGGCGTCGAAGAGGTGATCGAGAGCCCGGCCGAGGGCATCGTCGCTCAGATGGCTCACGCGCTGCGGCGCCAGGCCGAAGGCCTCGGGCGCGTAGGTGGCCACCGTCTCGTGCTGGCGATAGATCGCCTCGCGCTCGACGAGGATCGAGCGCAGCAGGACTCCCAGGCCCTGGGCGTAGGGCAGCTTCGTCCGGCGGTCCGGGGTCGGCACGAAGCGGTCGAGGTGCTCGTCGAGCCGCAGCCGTCCGAGGAAGTGGTTGACCACCGGCAGCGGTCCCAGCCTCTGGGACACCAGAGACAGCTCGCTCGGTCTCAGGCGCGGCCCTTGACGGGGTGTCATTCTGGCGATTATAGTATCGCCAGACCATGGACACGTCAAGCAAAATCTCGCCCTCCGAGCTCGCCCGGCTGGAGCGCGAGCTCCGCCGGCGCACCCGGACGATCCGGGAGGCTCTCGAAGCCCTGACCCTCGTCTGCTCGGGAACCTTGACGACCCGCACCAAGGTCTGCGGTCAGAAGGCGTGCCGCTGCGCCATCGACCCCGACGCCCGCCACGGCCCCTACCATGAGTGGACGCGCAGGGTCGAAGGTCGATACCGCCACAGTGTCGTCTCGCCCCGCCAGGCCGAGCTCCTCGAGCGGGGCATCGCCAACTACCGCGAGATCCAGCGCCTACTGCGACTCTGGGAGGCCGAGACCGCCCAGCTCATCCTCGAATCGGAAGACCTAAGACACTGATTTCTGAATGGCTTACGCCGAGAAATTGCCCAGAAATCGCCGAGGAGATGTGCGGAATGTAAGATGAGTGGGTAGCTGAAAGCCCGTCGGCGGTCGGTGCTCGGAGCGGTAGGTCGCCAGGGTCAGAGGCCTGGGAGGAGGGGGTGTGGTGGCGCTAAGGGGTTGAAACGCATGGAGTTTCCTGCTCTCCTTGGTGCATCCAAGGAACCGAGGAGGGAGGAGCGACCCCATGCGCCTGACCACTGTACTGCGTCGTCTGATCGGTGTCACGAAGATGTACGTCGAATCCACGCTGTTCCGGCGGGACGGGACGTTGGTGGTCCGTGTCCGCCCTACCTGGCGTCGGTCTCGTTGTGGCGAGTGCGGCCGGGTCGGACCGCGCTACGACCGTCGCTACGAGCGAGAGTGGCGCCACCTGCCCTGGGGGCGCCATGTGGTGGTGCTGCGCTACGCGCCCTGGCGAGTGGAGTGCCCTCAGTGTGGCGTGCGCGTGGAGCAGGTCCCCTGGGCGCCCTCGGGAGGTCGCTTCAGTGAGGCGTTCGAGGAGCTGGTGGCGTACTTTGCGCAGATCACCGACAAGACCCAGGTGACGCGCGTGCTCGGGATCGCCTGGGAGACGGTCGGTTCCATCGTCGCGCGGGTGGTCGAGCGCCGCCTCGACCCCGAGCGGCTGGTGGGCCTGCGCCGGATCGGCATCGACGAGTTCAGCTACAAGAAGCGTCACCACTATCTCACCGTCGTGGTCGACCACGACCGCGGTCGCGTGGTGTGGGCCGGCGAAGGCCGTAGCGCCGAGGCACTCGCGCCCTTCTTCGAGCAGCTCGGCGAGGAGGGCTGCAAGGCGATCGAGATGGTGACCGTCGACCTGTCCGCGGCCTACACCAAGGCCGTGCGCGAGAGGCTGCCCGACGCCGAGATCGTCTACGACCGCTTCCATGTCCAGCGCTTGGTCAGTGATGCGCTCGACGAGGTGCGGCGCGAGCTGGTGCGCGAGCTCGCCTCCGACCCCGACGAAGCTGTTAGCGGCGGTCGGAAACCGCGGGATTTTGGCTGTGGGAAGCGCGGGTTGGGGAGGATCGACCTTTGGGATGGTGAGAGCGAAGGTGCGGCCTGGGTGAGCGCAATCTCTTGGCAGAGAGCGACTTGAACTCCGAACGGAGGAACTGCACCCTCGGCGCACCGCAGACTGGGCAGAATCGGCCTGGGGAATGCTGAAGCGCGTTGCGCGGCCTGGAGGCTGCTCTGCGAAGACTATGCTCCGTCACGATGGTTGGCAGGGTCGACGGGCGGAGGTGGTCCCTGTAGCGTGCCTGGCGGGCTCGGTGGAGCCTCCGGCCCCGCTCTGTAGCCTGGTATCTACGGTTGGAGGCTCGCTGGTTCTCGCACCGTGCTGCCCGGGCGCAGGAGCGGCCGCAGTACCTCTGGCCGCGGTCGCACCGGGTGCAGATCACCACGGGGGTCTGGCAGCGGTCGCAGAGGAACCGCCGTTGGGTCTCTACCTGCCTGTCTGACCGTGCCATCCCAGCACTCTAACGCGAGCGAGCTCGCGCGCGCGACGATGATTCTGAACCGCGTCCTGATCGCCGGATTCCCGCGCTTACTGACAACCGCTCACAGAAGCACGTGCCCTCAAGCGCACCCGCTTCGTGCTGCTGATGAATCCGTGGAACCTCAGCCGATCCCAGCGCCGCAAGCTCTCCGAGCTCCAGCGAAGCAACCAGCGGCTCTACCGCGCCTACCTGCTCAAAGAGACGCTCGCTCAGGCCCTCGACTACCGCCAACCCTGGCGGGCCGAACGAGCGCTCCGAGCCTGGCTTGCCTGGGCCTCTCGATCTCGGCTCCCAGCCTTCGTCAAAGCAGCCCGAACCATCCGCAAGCATCTCTCCGGGATCCTCGCCTACATCCGAACCCGCCTGACCAACGGCGTGGTCGAAGGCCTCAACAACCGGATCCGCATGATCGCCCACAGAGCCTACGGCTTCCACTCCCACCAGGCTCTCGCTGCGATGATCTTCCTCAACTGCGGGGGCATCCAGCTCGACCCGCCTCTACCCACTCATAGTTGAGGAGAGCCGGAAGTGTTGGAGTGCTGTCGCATCGCTGCCGTCCATGAATTCGCCGCGGACTTGCCGGAGAGCTATCACACGGAAGCTGGGGATCGGGGAGCTAAGCTCTCGGACGGGCAGCGCCAGAGGGTTGGGATCGCTCGCGCCCTCCTCGCAAAACCCGCAATCTTGGTCCTGGATGAAGCAACAGCTGCTTTGGACCCGGAGCTGGAACAGCGGGTGCTAGCCGACGTAGCGGCCATGCGCTCGATGACGACCTTCCTGGTCACCCATCGGGTTCAAGCCGTCTCGACCTGCTCACTGATCCTCGTGCTCGACCAGGGAAGGCTGGTAGCGAGTGGAACGCACGGTGAGCTGATCAAGTCTTGTCCACTGTATCTACGTATGACTCGTCGCCGCGGCGTTGCAAGCGGTGACTCTCTCAAGGCCGATGCTCGGATGAAGCCTCGGGAGGTCTCTCGCCTGTGACCAGCACTCCGAAGACTCTCGAAGTCCCTTCTCACGTCACTGGAACGCTCGTTGAAGGTAACTATATTCTGGCTGACCTTCACTTTGGGCGCTATTTCGCTCTTGACAGCGTAGGTTCGGTCGTCTGGAGCTCGCTCGTCGAGGGGCGGTCACTAGACGAAGCCATTGAACAAGTGTGCCAGGAGTTCAACGTGAGCCCGCTTCGAGCCCGGCAAGATATCCTACATTTTCTGAACCAGCTCCTGGCCCAGGGATTGCTCAGAGCTGTGGAGTGACAGGAACTCTCGATAAGGTTTGAAGCGCCCACTGCAGAGGGCCAACGGCGCCTCGAGGCGCTCACTCAACCCGAAGGGAGTCTGCCGGATCGAGCGTTGCAGCCCTCCGTGCTGGCCAATAGGCGGCCAGGGCAGCGGAGGCGGCGGGGACGACGGCGGTTGTGACAAGAACCAAGGGATCCCATATCTGAAGACGGTAAAGAAAGCCAGACAAAAGATGCGCGGAACCCAGTCCTCCGGCGAAGCCGAGTAGAAGGCCGAGAAGCGCAGGTCTGGCAACCTGAGCCAGAACGAGTCCCTCGATTCCTTGCCGAGTTGCGCCGAGGGCGATGCGGACCCCCATCTCTCTGCGTCGCCGCGCCGCCAGGAGACCAACGATCCCGAAGGTGCCCGTCGTGCCCAGAACGACGGCCAGAAGGCTCAGACCTGAGAAGAGAGCCGCAAGAGCGTCCTGAATCCAGGTCCTGCGGCCGAGAATTGCCTCTAGGCGTCGGGTGTCGAAACAAGCCACTCCCGGACTCAGAAGCCTCGCCTCCGCACACAGGGTCGAAGTGGGCAAGGAGAAGTTTCGGCGAGCTCTTACGACGAGCTCCACCGACTTCCTGGGGTCTTGGCGCAAAGGGGTGAAGACTGCTGGAGCCGACCGTTCCTCTCCTGGGGGAGTCATGAGGTAGTCCGAAACAACTCCAATGACTGTCCGAGGTTCTGCGGAGGGTGCAGAATCTGAAAACCTCATCCGTGCCCCAAGCGCCTCGGAGCCGAGGTACCGCCTGGCGAACTCGCGGCTGACAACGACTTCAGGGGATCCAGAGGTTGTCTCGGCGGGACGGAAATCCCGCCCTTGAAGGATCTTGACGCCCAGGGTGTCGAAGTACTTCGGACTGACGACAAGCCAGCGGACGTGAACCGGCTGGGCCTGGCCTGCAATCACGACGTCACGCCAGAATGAACCCTCGGTTGGCAGGGAGCTGACATAGCCAGCAGACTCTACACCCGGAAGCGTCTCCAGCTTGCGGGACAGGTTGGTGAAGAAGTGCCGGCTCGCTGCCTGGGTTTCGAGCTGTGGGGCTTGAAGCGTCGACACCTTCGCTCCAAGGACTCCGGTTCCATCCACTCCGAGGTCGATCGATCGGAGCTGGGCAACGCTGTGGAGCAGTAGCCCCGCCGTCAAGAGAACTCCAGTTGCCAACGCGAGCTCGATCGTCAAGAGCAGGCCGCTCCCGTTCGCGGGAGACTCGCGGCTGAGCTCCAATGCACCGGACCTCAGAGCATCACCTGGGCTGGCGTGCCTTTGGTACGTCGTGGCGAGAGCAGAAGCGAGGAGTGCCGTGGCGCCCGCCGCGAGGGCCACGAACACGACGACGCGAGCATCGAGTCTCACGTCGATCCAGGAGGCTCGGAGAACCTCACCCGGCACCATGAAATGGTTGAACGCGGCCACCCCCAAGTAGGTGAGGGGCAGGCTCAGAATCGCTCCAACCAGGGCAAGGGCCAGGGTCTCGAACATCCGCGTCAGGAGGAGGGTCATTCGACTGGCCCCCAGGGCCAGCTTGATCGCGAGGATCTTTCGCTCCCCCAGCCCTCTGGTGAAGATGAGGTGAGCCGCGTTCCCACCCGCGAGGGCAAGGATGGCACCGATGGCCAGGACCATCGGTAGGAGCATTGCTCGGAGCTGCGGATCGGTGTGTGCGCGCACGAAGGGCTCGACCACGACCACAGAACCATGATCTGTCGAGCCTTCTTCACCCTGGTAGGCTGCCGCGATCGCAGTGAGCTCGTGCTGGGCCGAGGCAGGTGAAACCCCTTGAGCGAGGCGACCCACCACAGACATGGTCAAGCCGAGGGTCTCTTTGGCCGGCGACTCGGCGAGGTCCATCTCCAACCAAATGTCCTGTCCCGACGGGAAGTCGAATCCCTCCGGGAGCACGCCCGCAATCGTTGCCGACTGGCCGTTGATCGTCAGGAGCCGGCCGATCACCGAAGGAGCCGAGTCAAAGTCTCGAACCCAGGCTCCATGGCTGAGCAGAGCGATTTGTGACTCTTGGTTCTCACCCGCCCCCAGCCCCACGCCCAAGACCGGCTCAACTCTCAAGACCCTCAGGAAGTCACGGGTCACGAGGGCGGCTGGATAGACCACAGTCCGTCCATCTGCGCTGGTTACAAACGCTTGATACTCGGAATATGCCGCGAGACTGTCGAGAGAGGAGCTTGCCTTCTGCCAACGGACAAAGAGCCCTAGCGTAGGTTTCCGGGAATCACCGCTGCCCACCTCTGTCAGTCGCGGCGAAACCAGCCGATCGGCGTCCGCGAAGGGAAGCTTCTGAAGAATGGTCCCTGCTAGAACGCTGAAGGCGACGGCTGTTGCGGCGATGCCCAGCCCAAGTGTCACCACGATCACCGTGCAGTACGAGCGGTCAGTGCGCCAGAGGCGGACGCCCCGCACGAGACCTTCTCGCATGGAGCTCAAGATCGTTCTGGAAGACAACCCCATCTGTGCGTCCTTGTACTGGCTTCAGCGGCTGCGTGCCGGTTCACAGTTCAACCGAGATCCGCTGCAGGCCGCTCCACGACACTCATCATAGCGCGGCTTCGGTCAGATGACCAGTGAATACGATATCTTGAACCGCCGTCGCCTGCACCGCTCCGGTACAATCCCCGCGACCCGCCCCACCGCCATGCGAGGCAAGCTCCTCACCCAGGACTACCTCGACGAGGGCATCACCGAGACCGCGGCTTGGCGCGACCTGACCCCGCTGACTTCGGGGCCATCGAGGCCCGCCTCCGGGAGATCTTCGCCGCCTTCCTTGAAGGGCGGGATCGGCGAGGCCATCTCCCTCTTCACGACCAACGCGGGGCGAAGCTATGTCTCGTGACCGAGATCGAGAAGAAGAGAACCTCCGTCCTCCTGGCCGACGAAGTCCGCGAGCGTGCCCCATAGGCACCTCTTCGGGTGGTACGACACGCTCCGGGTCGTTCGCGCTCGGCGTAGCGAGGCCGCGGCCTCGTCAGCTCCTACGCCGCGGTCAGCCGCTTCACCTTGAGGCTGTCGCGCCTCTGCTCGGCTCGCCAGAGATCGTACTGGAGCTGCTGGCTGAGCCAGCTCTCGGCCGTGGTGTCGAAGGCGATCGACAGGCGCACGGCCATCTCGGGGCTGATGCCCGACCGGCCGTTGAGGATCTCGGAGAGAGTCTTCCGGCTGACGCCGAGTGCCTTGGCTGCGTCCGTCACCGTCAGGCCGAGCGGTTCCAGACAGAGCGAGCGCAGCACTTCGCCCGGATGAGGGGGATTGTGCATCTTCATCGGCCGAGCCTCAGTAGTAGTCCTCAGACTCCACATCGTCGGCATCCTGGCCTGGTCCCAGCCCGCCCTGGCCGCCGAACCTGTGCTGGTTTCACAACAACTCGAAGCCCCGCCCGGTAAGATCACGATGCCAAGGCGACGGCTGCACACCGAAGAGTCGCGGAGGAGGGTACCGTGGCAGAACCAGCCGTCAAGGAGCGCATCTTGAAGGACCTCGACCAGCTCTCGCTCGAACAGCAGAGGCGCGCCGCCGACCTCGCCCACGGTCTGGTCTCGCCCTTGCCCAAAGGGGCCACGGTGGCTGACCTCCTTCAGGTCGCCGGTACGCTGGACCGCCTCTCAGCCCAGGAGATGCTGCGAGCGATCGAGGAAGGTTGCGAGCGGGTGGACCCGGATGAGTGGTAGACACCTCCTCTACACCAATGTCGCGATCCGTGCAATCAATCACCTGCTCTGCCTGTCCCTGCCAGAGCCGGTGACGCGCCTGGAGCTCCTGGGAGAGACCGATGGCTGACCGGACCGAGCAGCCGTTCGAGGTCGAGGAGGAAGAGATCTTCCGCGTGCGGCAGGCACGCCGTCGGATCTCGGAGCGCTTCGGGAACGATCCGTACCGCCTCGCCGCTCACTACGAAGAGTGCCAGAAGCAACACCCGGAGCGGATTCTCCACGCCCCGGAGTCGCAGCCGGCCTGAGCGGGCGCTGCCGAGACCCCTCGATGGTGGTAGCCGAGGAGGCACATCCACGGCCCGCCCTCGCCATAGTTCTGGGGTCGAGTCTCATCGCGGGCCGGGTGCGAACGCCTTCTCGGCGATCTTCCTGGAGCGCGCTCGGAAGCTCAGGGCGCCGCCCTTCGAGCACCAGACGCTCTACGCCGGCGCCCACGACGAAGCCCGGATCCATGGCGAGCGGGTGGAGCTCGAGGACTTCGCCGAGACGGAAACCGTCACCCTGTCGCCGCTCGCTTGCTGGCAAGGGCTTCCCGCCGAGGAGATCCGCGAGCTCGTCGCCGCCCTGATCGAGACCATCGAGCGAGAGAACGACGAACGGCGCAGAGCCGAGGGCCAGGGAGTGCTCGGCGTCGGAGCGATCCGCCGGTGCAACCCCCACGAGCGGCCTTGAAGGCTCCAGCGATCCCCGGCGCTTCGCTTCCACGCGGCGACTCAGCAGGCGCGGCGCCTCATGCGCGATGCGTATCGGGAGTTCGCAGCGGCCTTCCGGGACGCCGCCGAGCTCCTCCGCCTCGGCGCGTGTCGACCGCGATCCGCGGCGGGGAGCTTCCCGCCCGGAATGCCCTACGTTCCGCTCCAAGCCTCCGGGTAACGCCACCCCCCTCGACGACACTCGGAGCAGATCCTCTCCCGAGTGCGGCTCGGGCACGGCTGCAGTGCGCCAGGCTCGCCAACTCCGAGACCTCGAGACCAAGCGAGATCCCCTGGACCTGCTCGTCCGGTGCGGCCCGAGGCTGCCTCAAGACCCGGCCTCGGCGCCTCGGCACCTCGAGAGTCGATCCTTCTCCCGAAGCCCCTGGCACCTCTTCCGGCCGGCCGGTCCTCACCCTCGAGTCCCTCGGCCCCGACCTCGCGAGAGCCGTAGGCCGCGCGCTCCTGCGCCGCGTCGCCTGACCGCCGGCGCCCGCCCACCCCGGCCGCAGGCGGTCCCACCCCGCCCCGGCCGGCAATCTCCTGCCGAAAGGAGCCAATCATGGACTACATCCACCGCGTCAAGGTCGACGTGATCGAGGTTCGGGTCAGCGACCGAGCTCGCCGAGCTCTCACGGAGGCAGGCGAGACGATTGGGGTCTACCTCACCCGCCACGTCCACGGCGACTGGGGAGAAGCCGACGACGAGACCACAGCCGGGAACGAGCTCGCCCTTCGGGAAGAAGGTCACCTCATCTCTCTCTTCACCACCGCCACTGGTGGCAGGATCTGCCTGGTCACCGAAGTCGACGTGAAGCGGACGACGGCCCTGCTGGCCGAGGAAGTGGAAGAGGTCCTCAGCGAGGACTGAGGCACCCGCCCAGGAGCCAGTGTCGCCAAAGGATGGTGGTCAACCCGGGACGGGTTCGCGCTCGTCGACCAGCTCCGCTTCGGCGTGGACGAGTCGGTCGGCGTACTCCCCTTCCAGCTTGCGGTAGTACTCCAGCAGCCTCTTCGGATCACGCCCGACCTCTTCGGAGATCTCGTGTCGCACCCTGCGAATCTCCTCGAGGCCGGGATCACCCTTCGTCTTGCTCATGCCTCGGCGATCTCCGTCACGGGCGGGCCGACCGCCAGAAGCTGCAAGCCTTCCAGGAGGTGCAGGCAGTCCTCCTTGGCAGCGAACCGCCCCCGCTCGAGCTCGTTCAAGACGGCTACGCTGGTCGCCACTTCGTAGCGCTGGCTGGCCGACGTCCACCACCGGCGCGTCCACTGACGACGAGCCGCCATTTCCGGCTCTCTCCGCTTCTCGAAGTAGAAGCTGGGAATGGAGGTCTCGACGTACACCCGTGGCTTGATCGCGTGATCCACCGAAGTCATTGTAGCCGCTCGTGGTGCCCGCGGGCAGCGGCCGTCTCTGGGCCTTCGTCTGCCAGAGCGACCCGGTGGCCGAGGGCGGCGAGGCCTTGGGCTACTTCATCGGCCACCTCGACACCCTCCGCCAACCCCCTCTTGCTGATCGCCCTAATGGAGCCATCGATGATCGGCATAATGGCGCCAGTAGGAAGTGCATGTTCGGGTCCGGGACCGTGAGTTCTTAGCTCGTTTCGAGGGGGTTGGCAAGCTGTGGGGTTTCCTCGAGAACGGTGCAGTCCTGGCAGGCATCCCCAGGGGCCTGCCCATGGGCATGTCCTGTACTTGCGCGAGTTCTACGTCTCTTTGGGTTCTCCTCGCCGAGGAGCGGACGGGGACGCCGATGGCTTTCGCCGTCGAGGATCACTTGGTAGGCGCCGTCGCGGAGCCGATCGAGGGTGGCGGCGCCGTCTCGCCCTCGGGTTCGTTAGTTCTGGTGGCTGCATCGTCTCACCGTATGTTGGCAGAGAGGGGATCACGCTGCTGCGCGCGGCAAAGTCTGCCCAGGCGCGAGTGGTGACGCGCCACGTCGAGGTCGTACGGCAGCACCGGAGACCAAGAGCGCCGCGAGCAGGACCGCCTTATCGCACTGTCGGACTTGCCTATCACCGAGTTGTATGCTATACACCACATAGGCTAGGTTAGCCGCTCCGCGAGGAGCAGGGGGGAGCACGCGGCTCCGGCTTGCCGCACTACGCACCCTGATGACCGGGCCCTCGAGCGGATCTTGAAGCTGTAGCACGGCAGGGCGCTCCGGCAGCCGGGAACGAGAGCCTGTGGAGCTTCGGTTGATGGCCGAGAATACAGTACCTGAGGCTCGTGGGTTGAAGGCGAAACTCGAGATCGCCACCAATATCGCAGTCCTCGTCGCGGCGGCGGTCGTGGTGGCCTACTTCGGTGCACAGTTTCTTCGAGGTGGCTCGCCTCGACTCCCGGCGGGCCCGAGGGCTGGGTCTCGGCTTGTCGGGCTCGAAGGCTATAGCTTCACGGCCAACCGCAAAACGCTGATCTTGGCGCTCCGAACAGATTGCAAGTACTGTGAAGCGAGCATTCCTTTCTACAAGGAACTCGCCACCACCCTCTCGCTTGCCGCTTGCGGCGAGAACTTGCTGGCGGTATTTCCCGACGACCAAGCGTCGGTCCAAGCTTTTCTGAGCAGCGAAGAGCTAGCGGTGCCGGCGGTGTCGAACGTCTCTCTCACGAAGCTTGGTGTATCTGGAACCCCAACTCTGATTCTCGTCAACGATCAAGGAACGGTTCTCGAGGCGTGGGTCGGGCAGCTTGCGCCGGAACAAGAGCGAAAGATGCTCGAGGAGGTCAGGTCACAGTCGCTCTGTGGCGACTCGAATGGATGATGAAGAGTCATGCACACGAGGAAGGAGGTGAGAACACGATGCGCATCGTCCGCAATTTGGTGATCCTCTCGCTGCTGATTGCCGCTCCGGTGGTTGCTCAGCAATCGTTCGTCATCAAGCCAGCGTCGACGTGTGGAGGTTGCTCCTGCGACGCGGGGCAGTGCTGCAGCAAGGGGATTCTCGGCGGTTGCGAGTGCACGATCTGCAAGCCGCCCGACATCTAGTAGGCCGCTTAGCATGACGCAGGTGCGGCGCGCTTCGAGTGGTCGTGGCGGCGCCGCACCTGCGTTCATTGTTGTAACGTTGTGCTATAATGACGTAACTTCGTTGCCCTCGCGAGTACCTTTCGTCGACTCGATCTGGCAGAGAGACTGAACATGGCGATGCCACTTTTCTTGCGCGAGTCCGTCCGGAGGTCTTCGACCATGCACCGAGCCCCGCTCCTCGCGGCGCTCGTGCTGGCGCTGGGGATCGGGACCGGGGGCGGGATGTTCGCGCTGCTGAACGCCGCGCTCCTCGAGCGGCTCCCCTACCCCAAACCAGAGCGGTTGGTGCAGGTCTGGGCGACTGATCGACAACAGGGGGCGCTCGAGGTGGGCGTCTCCTTCGAGGAGTACCGTCGGATCGCGGATCGTACCAAGTCCTTGGAACAGGTCGCGTACTTCTCCTCCTGGTTCCCGACCCTCACGGCGAACGGCCGGAACCTCCAGGCGAAGGTCGCGAGATGCTCCGCAAGCCTGTTCCAGGTCTTGAGCGTCTCGCCCGCCGTCGGTAGAGCCTTCTCGGATCGGGCCCTGCCTTACGTCGTCCTCAGCCACGAGCTCGCGGCCAG
This sequence comes from uncultured Acidobacteriota bacterium, assembly GCA_963741925.1. Classification (GTDB taxonomy): domain Bacteria; phylum Acidobacteriota; class Thermoanaerobaculia; order Multivoradales; family DATKCC01; genus CAVUBL01. The sequence continues at coordinate 2,116,710 of CAVUJU010000005.1, read as the reverse complement.
GCTCTTCGGAGAGACGGACAGAGTGCCGGAGGGACCGGTCGTCCTGGACGGCGCTCCCTACACACCGGTCGGGGTGATGCCGCGCGGATTCTCTTTCCCATCGGAAGCGGAGGCCTGGGTTGCCGCCTCGCTCCGGCCGAAGAGCCCGACACCGGTGAGAGACGGTTTCATCGTGGGGCGACTGGCGGCCGGCATGGAGATCGCCGATCTGACGACCGAGCTCCAGACGATCGCCGGCACGATCGGCCAGATCGAGCCGGACTGGACGAGCGCTCGCGGCTTGCGAGCGGTTCCGTTGCAGCGCCAGGTGAGCTCCAGGGTCCGCAACGTCGTCCTCTTGCTGTTCGCCTCCGTGGTCGTGTTCTTCATGATCGCATCCGTCAGCGCCGCCCAGCTCCTGTTCGTCGAAAACCTCGGCCGGCGCACCGACTTTGCGGTCCGGGCCGCTCTCGGCGCCCGCCCGAGGACCCTTCGGGCTCACCTCTTCGGCGAGGCCGCTTTGGTGGCGGCCGTCGCGACGCCCCTGGGCGGGCTGCTCTGCGCGCTCGTCGTCGAAGTGTCCAGGAGCCTGGTTCCATCCAGCGTGCCGGAGCTCCGCGACGTGACGATCAGCCTACCGGTCCTGATCTTCATGCTCTTGCTGGGAGCGGCGGCGGCGCTCGGAGTGGGCTTGCTTTCGGGCTGGCGTCTGACGACCGGCGACATCGCCACGGTGATCCACGGCGGCGGCGCACCAGGGGCGATGAGGCCGACCTCGACTCGCTCGATCCTCGCCTGTGTCGGGACAGCCGGCCTCATCCTGCTCACCTTCAGTGCAGTGGCGTTGATCCTCGAGATGTGGAAAGTCACTCACGCCGACCTGGGCTTCGAGCCGCAAGGCGTCTATGCCGCCAAGATGTGCACGCCGGACGAGCTGAACGATTCGACGTCCTCGGCCCTCCTGCCGGCCTTCGACCAGGTCCACGAGAGCCTGCCCCCAGTACCGGGAATACGGGCGGTCGCCATCGCGGACGGTCTTCCCGTGGGCAGCTACACGACGGCGGAGACCCTGATCGAGGGAGTGGCCGGCTACCCCAAGGTACGGGTCGAGGCGGTGAGCTCCGACTACTTCCGCGTTCTCGGCATCCCGATCGTCGAAGGCCGGGCCTTCGATCCGGAGAGAGGACCCGCGGAGAAGGTCGCGGTGGTCAACGAAGCCTTTGCCCACCAGTTCTGGCCCGATGCCTCACCCTTGGGCCAGCAGTTCAAGGGCGCGTGGGATGAAGCTCTCGAGCCGATCACCATCGTGGGGGTTGCGAAGAACGTCAGCCGTTCAGCCCTGGACGTTCCCGCGAGCCCCGAGGTCTACATCCCGTTCTTTCAGCAGGCAGAGGCGTGTGGGACCCTCCTGGTGGCTAGCGACCGCGGTGGCTCGGCGGGGCTCGTTCGAGCTCAGCTCTGGGATGTCGAAGGGCGGTTCTCCCTGTCGGACGTGGTGGCTCTCGAATCCCACCTCCGCGATCAGAACTGGCGGCCCAAGCTACGGGCCGTCGTTCTGGGGCTCTTTGCGGCTCTGGCGCTGATCTTCGGAGCCGTCGCGCTCTACTCCACACTCCGCCAGGTGGTGTCCGCGCGCAAGCGAGAGCTCGCCACTCGGGCCGCGCTGGGCGCAACCCCAGGAGACATGGGGAGGCTCATCCTCCGGACGCAGGCCGCCCCCGTCGCGCTCGGGATCATCCTGGGGGCTCTGGCCTCGGTCGTCGCCGTTCGCGTTCTGGGGGCGTCCCTCTACGGCATCGGGAAGGTGAGCTGGACCGCACTGCCCGTGGTCTGCGCGGTGCTCGCGGTCACCGCCCTTCTCGCCTCGGTCGGCCCGGTACTCCGCTCCGGCAGAACGGACGTAATGGTCGCTCTCCGCGAGGAGTGAGCGCGATCGCGGCCGCTCGGCGGTCGAGGGTGGACCCGGCCTGGCGGGAGACCTGGAGACGCTGCCGTCCGTTTGAGGCCGCACCGCATCAGTTGACATTTTTCTGCAAACTCGGTAATGTGGCGGTATTGAATCCGGCGGGGCCGGTCCCGCCGAACCGCAAACGGCCCGGGCGAGCTGGAACTCACCCGGGCCTGACCCGCAAAGGAGAGTCAGCTCCAATGCAGATCGAGACGAAGCGTAGCACCTCGTCCGCCCTTACTCAGGATCAGTCCCCCACTCCCGACCGCTCGGCCGAACCAGCCGAGGCCCGTCTCACCGCCCCGGCGCCCGTTGCGCCCGCGGTTCCCCGACGTCAACTACTTTTGTGCACGACGACAATTAGAACTGTGCAAGCCTCCTCTCGGTAGAGCCGCCGCCGTGGCCGGTAAGGCTGTGGGAAACCCGGAGGGTTTTCCGGCTCTCCTCGACTATGAGTGGGTAGCTGAAAGCCCGTCGGCGGTCGGTGCTCGGAGCGGTAGGTCGCCAGGGTCAGAGGCCTGGGAGGAGGGGGTGTGGTGGCGCTAAGGGGTTGAAACGCATGGAGTTTCCTGCTCTCCTTGGTGCATCCAAGGAACCGAGGAGGGAGGAGCGACCCCATGCGCCTGACCACTGTACTGCGTCGTCTGCTCGGTGTCATGAAGATGTACGTCGAATCCACGCTGTTCCGGTGGGACGGGACGTTGGTGGTATGTGTCCGGCCCACGTGGCGTCGCTCTCGTTGTGGCGAGTGCGGCCGGGTCGGACCGCGCTACGACCGTCGCTACGAGCGAGAGTGGCGCCACCTGCCCTGGGGGCGCCATGTGGTGGTGCTGCGCTACGCGCCCTGGCGAGTGGAGTGCCCTCAGTGTGGCGTGCGCGTGGAGCAGGTCCCCTGGGCGCCCTCGGGAGGTCGCTTCAGTGAAGCGTTCGAGGAGCTGGTGGCGTACTTTGCGCAGATCACCGACAAGACCCAGGTGACGCGCCTGCTCGGGATCGCCTGGGAGACGGTCGGTTCCATCGTCGCGCGGGTGGTCGAGCGCCGCCTCGACCCCGAGCGGCTGGTGGGCCTGCGCCGGATCGGCATCGACGAGTTCAGCTACAAGAAACGTCACCACTATCTCACCGTCGTGGTCGACCACGACCGCGGTCGCGTGGTGTGGGCCGGCGAAGGCCGTAGCGCCGAGGCACTCGCGCCCTTCTTCGAGCAGCTCGGCGAGGAGGGCTGCAAGGCGCTCGAGATGGTGACCGTCGACCTGTCCGCGGCCTACACCAAGGCCGTGCGCGAGAGGCTGCCCGACGCCGAGATCGTCTACGACCGCTTCCATGTCCAGCGCTTGGTCAGTGATGCGCTCGACGAGGTGCGGCGCGAGCTGGTACGCGAGCTCGCCTCCGACCCCGACGAAGCACGTGCCGTCAAGCGCACCCGCTTCGTGCTGCTGATGAATCCGTGGAACCTCAGCCGATCCCAGCGCCGCAAGCTCTCCGAGCTCCAGCGAAGCAACCAGCGGCTCTACCGCGCCTACCTGCTCAAGGAGACGCTCGCTCAGGCCCTCGACTACCGTCAGGCCTGGCGGGCGGAACGAGCGCTGCGAGCCTGGCTTGCCTGGGCCTCTCGATCTCGGCTCCCAGCCTTCGTCAAAGCAGCCCGAACCATCCGCAAGCATCTCTCCGGGATCCTCGCCTACATCCGAACCCGCCTGACCAACGGCGTGGTCGAAGGCCTCAACAACCGGATCCGCATGATCGCCCACAGAGCCTACGGCTTCCACTCCCACCAGGCTCTCGCTGCGATGATCTTCCTCAACTGCGGAGGAGGCATCCACCTCGACCCGCCTCTACCCACTCATAGTTGAGGAGAGCCGGCTTCCGCGCTTCTGTTCGGCTCGCCAGACATCGTACTGGAGCTGCTGGGCGAGCCAGCTCTCGGCCGTGGTGTCGAAGGCGATCGACAGGCGCACGGCCCCCTCGGGGCTGATCCCCGCCCGGCCGTTGAAGATTTCGGAGAGAGTCTTCCGGCTGACGCCGAGTGCCTCGGCTGCGCCCGTCACCGGCGGTTCCAGACAGAGCGAGCGCAGCACTTCGCCCGGATGAGGGGAATTGTGCATCTTCATCGGTCGAGCCTCAGTGGTAGTCCTCATAGTCCACATTGTCGGCATCCTGGCCGGCGAAGCGGAAGGTCACCCACCAGTTGCCGCTCACACGGACCGCCCAGGTGCCCCGGCGGCTTCGTCTGAGCGGATGGAGCCGAAGGCCGCGAGGATCTAGCGCCGGTGCGGTGCCAGCTACCTCGGCAGCCTGGCTACCCCTTCCTCAACCGCGCCTCCAGCCGATCGAGCACGAGGTCGGGCACCAGGCCCTGGATGTCGCCGCCTAGGGCGAAGGCTTCTTTGACCAGGCGGCTGGAGAGGAAGCTGTAGTCCTCTCTGGGGGTCATGAAGACGGTCTCGACGTTGGGGTTGAGGTGGCGGTTCATCATCGCCATCTGGAACTCGTACTCGAAGTCGGAGACGGCGCGGAGGCCGCGGATCACGACGCGGGCGCCAATCTGGTCCATGAAGTGGACGAGGAGGCCGGAGAAGCTCTCGACTCGCACGTCCGGCCAGTCGGCGGTGAGCTCCTGGATCATCTCGACCCGCTCCTCGACCGAGAAGAGCGGCGCCTTGCCGTCGTTGTGGAGCACCGCCACCACCACCTGGTCGAAGAGCGGCCGGCAGCGCTCGATGATGTCGAGGTGGCCGTTGTGGATCGGGTCGAACGATCCCGGGCAGACGGCGACGCGGTCGGTGCTCATGGCTGGCTGGCCTCGGTCTGGCTTCAGTGGAGCTTCGCCGACAGGTCGTAGGTCGCGACGTTGAGCGCCGCGTCGGTCGCTCGCAGGAGAAGGAGCTTCGTTCCCTCCGGCACCGGCACCTCCAGCACCTCGCGCCGGCCGTCGAGCAGGCCGTCGGCGGGCGCGGCCGGCGTCCAGTCGGCGGCGTCCACGCTCACCTCGGCGGCGCGGAGCGGGTTCCAGTCGTCCTCCAGGACCACCCGGAGCATACCGCCCTTCTTCTTGGCTTCGACCAGCTTCGGCGGCGAGTGGTCGACGACCACGGGCTCGGAGAGCTCCTCGCCGCTCTGCCCCTCACCCGGGGCGTTCTCCGCCGCGTCCGAGGCGGTCAGCCGGAAGCGGTAGACCCCGTCGGGCAGGACCGTGGCGTCGAAGCTGTAGTAGTCGTCGTCGAGGTCGTCGGCCACCGTGAGCCAGCTCGGATCGGCCGGGCCGGCGCCCGGGTCGCCCTTGCCGGCCGCCTTGCCGGCCGTCTCGAGCGGCCGGAACTGGAGCGAGTAGACGAGGTCGTCGCCATTGGGATCGGCGGCCGACCAGCGGAACGAGCGGTAGCCCTTCTTCCACAGGGTCTTCAAGCGCCCCTCGTCGTCCGTGGTCGCCTGTTCGAGGGTGGTGAAGATGCCCTCCTTGTTCGGGTGCGCCGGCTCGTAGACCTGCTGCGCCGGGTTGAACCCGGCGGGCACCAGGATCTCGCCCGGGTCCAGCGCCTGGAAGGTGGTGATCTTGGGCCGGAGGTTTTCCTGCCGGTAGGAGAGCTCGACGCCGTCGATCCGGGGCGAGGCCTCGGCGCCGCCCCCGCCCTGGAGGGTCGCCCGCCACTGGACGTAGCGCCCCTCGGGCACGCCGTCGAGCGCCACCTCGCCCGCCGCCGAGGGCTTCCGCGGCTCGGTCCAGCCGGACCAGGTGGCGTCGGGCTCCTCCGAGACGCCGCTCCGGAAGGCGAAGCGCACCTGACCGCCCTTGCCGGTCTCGCCCCGCCAGTGGAGCGTGCCGAAACGGGCCACGGAGCCGGCGTCGAGGGCCGGGCTGGTGTAGGTGCCGCGGCGCTCGCGCTCGGCGGTCAGGCGGTAGATCGCCGGGGCGTTGGTGGTGGCGAAGGCGGGGCCGGGCTCGCCGGGCAGGAGGGCGACCACCTGGCGCTCCTCCACCTCCTTCTCGAGCACCATCTCCCGGCCGTCGAAGCTGTAGAGCTTGCCCTCGAGGCCGGTCGCCACCCACAGCTTGCCGCCGCTCCAGAGCAGGTCGAAGACGGTCTCGTCGGCGAACCCCCAGACCGGCTCGACGACGCCCGCGGGCGAGACCCTGAGCACCTGGGACCGCTTGCCGGAGAAGCCCGCCGGCCGGCTGCCGGCGCCGGCCTGCCCGAGCTTGACCGAGACGCTCGCCTTGGCTTTCGGCCCCGGCTCTTCGGGCTCCGAGCCGTCCGCGTCGCCGCCCCCCTTCGCCCCGCCGCCCGCCGCCGCGGCGCCGAGCTCGACGGGGCTCGCCTCCGAGGCGATGACCGCGGCGTAGAACGAGCCGTCGCGCCCATTCCCCTTGGGCGCGAACGCCACCACCTCGGGCTGGTCGGCGTCGTAGAGGGTGCGCACCGACCCGTCCGGCGAGAGGCGCAGGATCAGCCCCTCGCCGGCGGTGCCCACGAGGACGTCGCCGCCGGGCAGGACGGCGAGGCTCCGGACGTGGGTGTCGTCGCTGTCGTAGAGGACCGAGCCCTGGTTCTTGCCGGTCACCTTGAAGAGCTTGCCGGAGGTGCCCGTCCCCACCAGGAGGGCGCCGTCGGCGGCCCGCGCCAGGTCCCAGACGTAGGTCTCGCCGGTGTCGAACCAGAGGGCGTCCCCGGGGCTCAGGCCCTTCTTCCCCGCCGGAATGCGGTAGACCTTGCCGCCCGGCGAGACGCCGGCGAAGACGGTGCCGTCCGGGTCCGCCCAGACCGCGAAGACCTGCCCCTCGGGCGCGGCGAGGAGCTCGTCGACCGTGCCGTCGCGGTGCACCAGGAGCACCTTGCCGTCGTTGCCGGTGCCCACCACCCAGCCGTCGGGATGGGGCGCGGCCGAGAACAGGAACGGCTCGCCGAGGGAGGTCACCCGCTCGGCCCGGTCGGCGAGCTCGAGGCGGCCGTCCGAGTCGATGCTCACCCCGTCGAGGGTGCCCCGGAGGAACGCCTTCTGGCTCTGGAGCTGGAAGATCTTGACCTCTGTCGCTCCCACCGAGGCGGGCGCGGCGAGGGTCGCGAGGGTGACGGCGAGGGCTGCGGCGCGGGCTCCGGGCGGGCTCATCGGCCGCCCTCCCCGCCGGCCGGCGGCGGCTCGCTCGGCTCTGAGTCGGGCGGCGGCGATTCGTCGGAGGGCTCGACGTCGTCGGGCGCGGCCTCTTCCTCCGCCCCGTCCTCCGCGCCGGCCTGGGCGAGGTAGGGCTCGCGCCGCCGGACCTCGAGGTCGATGCGCACCGCGCCGGAGGCCGGGAAGGGCAGGGTGCCGGCCACGACCTGTCTCACCGCCAGGCCCAGGGGGTGGGCGCCGCCCGAGCCCGCGGCCTTCCAGATGGAGCGGATCGACCCGGGCAGCCGGGGCATCGCGTTGCCCGCCACGGAGAGGCCGCGGTCGTGGAAGACCTCGAGCACCAGGAGGTCGCGCTTCGAGTGGAAGGAGCGCAGCAGCCGCAAGGCCTGCGGGAAGGTGACCGGATCGGCCGGCTCGAGGGCGAGCCGCGCGCCGTCGACGCTCTCGCCGTCGCCCACCACCAGGAAGAGCCGGCCCGACGGAAAGTCCTCCGGCACCGCCACCTCCACCGAGCGCCGGAAGGCCGCCCCCTGGTAGCTCTTGAAGTCGAGGTTCAAGCGCACGGTCTCGCCCGGGTGGACCACCGCGCGCTCGGCGTGGGCCGCCACCAGCTCCGTGTTGCGCGGCTTGGTCCCCTGGTGGATCACCGCGTCGATCCCGGTCACCTCGACCTTCTCCAGGGAGTTGCCGGTCAGGTAGCCGGCGAGCGCCACCAGGTAGGCGGCCGCCTGGTTCGCCGCGTCGGCGCCGTCGAAGCTCTGGCGCACCGGCACGTCGCCCCACCCCGCCAGGTGGAAGGTGGCGTCCAGGTCGATGCCCTGGGGGCCGTTCGAGAAGCTCGCCGCGTCGAGGCCGCCGATGGTGGCGGCGGCGAGCAGCGCCGGCACGAGCTGGGGCACCGCCGCCAGGCGCATCCGGTAGTCGCGGTCGCGCACGCCGCGCACCGCCAGGTGGAACGGGATCATCGGGGCCGTCGCCCCCAGGCGGCCCCGGATGCCGGCCTGGGAGTCGGTCTCGAAGGCGCCCACGATGGGGCCCAGGTTCGAGATCTTGAACGAGTTGTAGTTGCTCGGCAGGACGGTGAGGATCTCGGCCGACGCCATGGGCACGTCGAGGGGCCCGAGCCCGAGGAAGGTGTGGCCGAAGGCCAGGACCTCGGAGCCGTGGCGCTCGGTCACCGTGCCGGTGGCGGCGAGCTGGAGGTCGCCGTCGACCAGGACCGCGGCGACCGGGGCGCCGTCCCGGAGCTCGGGGAGCGCCGTGGAGGTGGTGCCGCCGCTCGCCGCCACCTCGCCCAGGCTGCCGGCGAGGACCTTGCGCGACGCCTCGCCGAAGCCGCTGGTCGCCCATTCGATGGCCGAGCGGGCGCCGGGGGCCGCCTGGCCGAGGCGCGGGGTGAGGGCGGAGAGGGTCTTGGCGAGGTAGTCCTCGGGCACCCGGCCCGCCAGCAGGCCCGCGAGCTCGACCTCCGGCGCGCCCGGGGCCGCCGCGCCCACCGGCATCCGCTCGGGCTGATCGAGGCCGGAGGGCAGCTCGTCGATCTGGCGCATGGCGTCGATCGGCGTGATGCCGGCGATCGCCTCCTTGGCGAAGGGCCAGGCGAAGGCGACGGCGCCCACCAGGTGGTCGTCGATGAACACCGGGCTGCCGCTCATCCCGGCGGCGACGCCGCTCTCCTCGAGGCCGTGGCCGGAGAGCCGGGCGAGGATGTAGGAGGCGCTCGGGTCGGTGTTGTGGAGCACGCCGAGCACCTCGACGTCGAAGCGCTCGGGCTCGGTACCGGCGAAGACCGTGAGGCCGTAGCCGGTCTGGCCGCGGGCGATCTGGTCGACCGGCAGGCTCGCGAGGCGCGGCGCGTCGGGCGCGTCGTCGAGCCCCGGGGCCGGCGGCACCTGGGCCCGCGCGGCCGCTCCCGGCACGAGGAGGCCGAGGGCGGCGGCGAGGAGGGGGAACGCTGTCGAGCGGAAAGACTTCATGTCGTGACTCCCAGGGTCGGAGGGGCGGCGCCGCGGGATGGGCGCATCGGGTGGAACGATTCTTTCAGATCCGTCCTCTGTCGAGCCGGTCTCGCCTCAGGTGGCTCCGGCGAGGCGCCGCCGGATCTCGGCCGCCGGCACCGCGCCGCGGCGGAGGATCTCCAGGCGGCCGCCCGCCTCCCCGCCCGGCCCGAGCCGGACGAGGGTCGACGGCGCGCCGCCGGGAAGCCGGCCGCCGTCGACGACGGCAGCGGCCTCGCCGGCCCCCCAGCGGATCAGGAACGCCGCGGCCGCCTCCGGGTCGAGCACCGGCGCCTCGCCGCTCCGGTTGGCGCTGGTGGCGGTGAGCGGCCGGCCGAGCGCCGCGAGCAGGCGCCGGAGCGCCTCGTGGCCGGGCACCCGGACCGCCAGCGAGTCGCCGCCGGCCGCCGCCGGCAGCGGGAGCGTCGCCCCGGCGCCGGAAGGCACGAGCGGCAGCACCACGGTGACGGCGCCGGGCCAGAGGCGTGCGAGGCGGCCCGCGCCGGCCGCGCGGAGGTCCACTCCCAGCTCGGCGACCTGGTCGAGGTCCGCCGCCACCACCGGCAGGGGCTTGTCGGCGGCCCTGCCTTTCAAACGGTAGATCGCCCGGATGCCTTCCCCGCTCCAGGGATCGGCGGCCAGGCCGTAGCTCGATTCAGTGGGCACGGCGACGACGCCGCCCCGGTCGAGGATCTCCCGCAGCGGGGCGACGGGGTCGCCGAAGCGCCAGCGGAGGACGGTGGGCGAGACGCCGGCCTCCCTAGCCATGCCCATCCCCCACAGCGCGATCTGGAGGGGGCTCGCGCAGAGCCGCAGAGCCGCAGAGGCGCGGCTCAGTCGGGAAGGTCATTGACGAGACGGATGATGCCATCTTGGATCCGATGGGCGCCGAAGTTGAGAAGCAGCCCGAGGCGCACATTCGCCAGTCGGCCCACCGATCGCCCTCCTCTGCGCCTCTGCGCCTCTGCGCGAGAAACCTGACTCGCCTAGCTCGAGATGTGCGTCCGCACACGCTAGCCATCCTCGGCGACCGCCGCCTCCAGGAGCTCCCGGGCGTGGGAGACCGAGAGCTCGGTGACTTTCCGGCCGGCGAGCATGCGGGCGAGCTCCTCGACCCGCTCCTCCCCCTCCAGGCCCTCGACCGAGGTCGACGTGCGCTCCCCCTCCACCACCTTCGCGACCCGGAAGTGGCGGTGGCCGTAACTCGCCACCTGGGGCAGGTGGGTGACGGCGAGGATCTGGCCGCTCGCCGCCAGGCGCCGGAGCTTGCGCCCCAGGGCCGCGGCCTGGGCGCCGCCGATGCCCACGTCGACCTCGTCGAAGATCAGGGTCGGGCTCGCCTCCCGCTCGCCCCGGGTCGCGAGCTGGAGGCCGAGCGAGACCCGCGAGAGCTCGCCGCCCGAGGCGATCTTGGCGAGCGGCTGGGCCTCCTCGCCCGGGTTGGGGGAGAACAGGAAGACCACCTGGTCGAGCCCTTCGGCGCCGAAGTCCACCGCCTCGCCGTCGATCGCGAGGGGGCTCGCCTGGCGCGGCCGGCGGCGCAGATCCACCTCGAGCCGGGCCTTGGCCAGGCCCAGCTCGCCGATCTCGCCCTGGATCGCCGCGACCAGGGCGCGCCCCCACTCGGCGCGGCGGCGGGAGAGCTCGAGCGCCGCCTCCCGGTAGGCGGCGAGCGCCGACGCGGCTCGCGCCTCCAGCACCTCCCGGCTCTCGGACGCCCCTTCGAGGCGCTCGATCTCGGCGCCGATCTCCCGGCGCCGCTCGAGGATCGCGGCGGTCCCGGCGCCGTACTTCTTGGCGAGGCGCTCGATCACCGCCAGGCGCTCCTCCACCTCGTCGAGGCGCCCCGGGTCGACGTCGATCGCGTCGACCCGCCGCCGGATCGAGCGCGCCGCCTCCTCGAGGCGGATCCGCACCTCCTCGAGCTCGCCGCGCCAGCCCGCGGCCTCCGGCTGCCAGGCTTCGATGCCAGCGAGGAGGTCCTGGCTCCGGGCGATCCGGTCGACCGCCGAGCCCTCGTCGTCGAACAGCACCTCGGCCGAGGTGCCCAGCGCGTGGGTGATGGCCTCGGCGTGGCGCAGCAGGTCGCGCTCGGCGCGGAGCGCCTCGTCCTCGCCGGCGTGGAGCGCCGCGGCGTCGATCTCGCCGGCCTGGAAGCGGAGCAGGTCGAGGCGCTCCTCGCGCACCCGCTGATCGCCCGCGAGCTCGGCCAGGCGGGCGGCGACCTCCTCCCACGCGCCGTAGCTCCGGGCCACCGTCTCGAGCAGCGGCGCCGCCTCGCGGCCCCCCGAGCGGTCGAGCCAGGCGCGCTGGAGGTCCGGGGCCACCAGACCCAGCTCCTCGCGCTGGCCGTGGATCCGGAGCAGGTAGGGCGCGAGGTCGGCGAGCACCCGCACGGTCGCCGGCTGGTCGTCGACGAACACCCGGTTGCGGCCGTTTCTGTGGATCTCTCGGCGCACCAGGAGCTCGGGCTCGGCGCCCGGCCCGGCGCCCTCCGCGCCCCCCGCGGCGTCGATCCCCGCCTCGGCGAGCACCCGGCGCCAGCCCTCCCCCACCGGCTCGAAGACCGCGGCCACGGTGAGCACGTCGGCGCCCGAGCGGATCATGTCGCCCGAGGCGCGGGCGCCGGCCAGGAGGGCGAGGGAGTCGACCACGATCGACTTGCCGGCGCCGGTCTCGCCGGAGAGCACGTTGAAGCCCGGACCGAAGGTGACGGAGACCTTGGCGAGGACGGCCAGGTTGCGAACGTGGAGCTCGCGGAGCACCGGGGTCAGCGGAGGCAGGTGGTCGACTGTGCGCGGGGCATCGGCGCGCGAGTCTATCAGAGGTAGGTTGAGGGCTACGCCTTGCGGCCGAAAGCCGCGCGCGCCACGTGGCCGGCGATCTCGGGGTTCTCGCGCAGGCGGCGCATGGAGTAGGCGTACCACTCGCGCCCGAAGGGCGTGTAGACGCGCATCCGGTGGCCGCGCTCGATCAGCACGTCGCGCAGCTCCTGGTCGACGCCCAGGAGCATCTGGAACTCGTAGCGGTCGCGGGGCACGGCGAGCCGGTCGAGGAGCGCCGTGGCGGCGCACACCAGGTACTCGTCGTGGGTGGCGATGCCCACGTAGGCGCCGCGGGCGAGGAGCTTCTCGAGGGCCGCGACGAAGTTGGCGCGCACGGTCTCGTAGCCCTTCCAGGCGATCGCCCGGGGCTCGATGTAGATCCCCTTGCACAGGCGCACGTTCGCCCCCTCGGCGCCCAGCGCGTCGACGTCCGCGAGGGTGCGGCGCATGTAGGCCTGGAGCACGCAGCCCACGTTGCCGTAGCGCGCCTGGAGGTCGCGGTAGATCCGGAGGGTGGCGTCGGTCGTCGAGGCGTCCTCCATGTCGATGCGCACGAAGTTGCCGCGCTCGGCCGCCGCCCGGACGATGCGCTCGGCGTTGGCGCGGCAGAGCTCCTCGTCGATCTCGAGGCCGAACATGGTGAGCTTGATCGAGAGGTTCGAGTCGACCCCCTCGCGCTCGATCCGCTCGAGGACGTGCAGGCACTCCTCGGTGAAGGCGGTCGCCCGCTCCCGGTCGCGGACCTCCTCGCCGAGGACGTCGAGGGTGGCCATGGCGCCCCGGCGGTTGAGCTCGCGGACGGTCGCGACGGCGGCGTCCAGGGTGTCGCCGGCGACGTAGCGCCGGGAGACGCGGCGGACGATCGGCTTGGGGACCAGCGGCAGGGTGGTGACCAGCAGCCTGTTGAACAGACTCATCTCCGCGGATCCCCCCCGCAACCCCTCGATCCCCTTCCCACCCCCGAGGGGGGAAGGGGACGCCCCCTCCCAAGCGCGTCCCTCATGGTTGCGTTCTCTGGTCTAGGTGGTCGCGGTGGCGGTGGCGGCTGGGGCGTCGATCACCCAGCGCACCGACTTCGAGCAGGGGCACGTACCGGCCACCCGGCGCAGGGCGGGGAGCTGGCGGGCGGCCTCCTCGGCGCTCATCTCGCCCGACTCGACCTGGCGCAGGCGGTCGACGAAGTCCTTGAAGTCGCTCGACGCCAGGTAGGACTCGGGCAGGGTCCGGCGCAGGTGCTCCAGGTACTCGGCCTCGCTCTCGAAGGTCTCGCCCCGCGAGCCCACGCGGCGGAAGGCGGGCACCCCGCGGCGGCGGAAGTAGTCGCGGTGCGGCAGGTAGAGGAGGTCCTCGGGGCGGACGCCCTCGACGCTCTCGCCCGCCTCCAGGAGGTCGAGGGCCCGGTTGGCCTCCGGCAGGTCGAGCTCGGGCAGGCGGGCGCGCAGGTAGCGCATGTTGAGGTCGCGCACCACCTTCGCCACCTCCTGGTAGTACTGCTCCTGGGCCTCGGCGTTCTTCATGGGCTTCAAGCCGTAGCGCACGTTGGTGCCGCCGCCGCGCTCGTCGCCGAACATCTCGAGGCCGCGGGGCAGCCACTTGTCGATCGCCTTCTGGAGCATCTCCATCGAGATGTAGACCTCGCCCTCGGCCGCCTGCTGGGCCCAGCGGCGCATGGGGACGACGCCGGTCGCCAGGTGGAAGGCCTCCTCGCGGAGCATCTGGGGCATGGACTCGGCCATGGGCCGGTAGGCGCTCACCCGCTGCATGGAGAGCTGGTACTTGCCCACCCGGTCGATCAAGCAGCAGAAGGTGACGTTGTCGACGAAGGAGTCGAAGTCGATGTTGAAGGCGCCCAGGATGTGGGAGCCGGTGGTCATCGACAGGATCTCCTCGATCACCTCGGCGCTCGAGTCCTTCGACACCGAGCTCCAGTCGTCCTCGACCAGCAGGTGGAGCATCTGGTAGCCGTGGCGCAGCTCCTCGGCCATCATCCGGAGCACCCAGAACTGCTCCTCCTCCTCTTGCGCCCGGGCGAGGGTCAGGCGGTGCTGCTGGATCGAGCCGAACTCGGTCGAGGCCTGGGCCTTGATCGCCGCGAACAGGTGGTGGGCCTGCTCCGGGTGCATCTCCGACGCCCGCGTGTACTTCGGCTTGCCGCGCTCGTCGCCGACCTCGATCTCGCCGCACATCCCGAGCTCGCGGTAGGCGCAGAGCTCCATGCGCTGATCGTTCGGGAAGTGCTTCTCCCAGTGGTCCATCAGGAAGTCGAAGTCGGTCAGGTAGGTGTCCTTCCAGCGCAGGACGGCGTCGTGGAAGGTCTTGGGCAAGCTGGCGGTGCGTGAATTCATCGGGGCTCTTTCCTCGCGATCTCGGTGCGCCTCACAGCCGGTCAGGTCAGGTCCAGGACGAACGGCAGGAGCGGCGCCGGCTCGAAGCCCAGGGAGCGGAAGAAGCCGGCGATGTCGCCCATCTCCCCCTCGTCGACCAGGGTCCGGACCCGGGTCGCGCCCTGGTCGCGGAAGTGGTCGAGGACGGCCTCGGCCATCCGCCGGCCGACCGAGCGGCCGCGGGCGTCGGGATCGACGCCCAGGACCTCGATCCAGCCGGTGGCCTCCTCGAGGCCGAACTCGCCGCTCTTCACCTCGCCCAGCATGAAGCCGACGACCCTGCCGTCCCCCGCCACGGCCACCACCGAGGCGTCCGGGTCTCTGCGGATGTAATAACCGAGGCGCCGCTCCCAGACTTCCGGACGGTAGCGGCCGCCGATCTTCTCGTCGATCGCGACGATGTCGCCGATGTCGAGCTCGTCGGCCGGGCGAATCGTGACCTCTTCGATGATCTCGCTCATGGGGGTTCGTTCCTCGTGGTGCCCGTTGGAGGGTGGATCAGGGGGCGGCGCGCAGCGCTCGGGGCGGCGGCGATTCTACACCGCCCGGGGGTATGCTCGGCGGCCGATGGCCGGAACCCCCCCTCACACCGCACCCGGTCCGGCGGAGCGCGGGGCCGGCTGGCAGGTGCACGCCGCCCTGGTCGGCGTGGCGGTGATCTTCGGCGGCTTCCACGTGATCGCGAAGCTGGTGCTCGGGGACCTCGATCCCTTCGCCCTCATCGCCGTGCGCGTGGGCCTGGCGACGCCGATCCTGGTCGCCAACGCGTGGCGCGTGGACCGCGTGATGCCGCGCCTCGGCGACCTGGCCCACCTCGCCGTTCTCGGCTTCTTCGGGGTGTTCGCCAACCAGCTCCTGTTCATCAACGGGCTGGAGCGCACGACCGCCACCAGCACGGCGATCCTGATGCCGTCGATCCCGGTGTTCGCCGTCGCCGTCGGCGCGCTTCTCGGCATCGAGCGCATGGGCGTCCACCGGACGCTGGGGATCCTCCTCTCGGCCGCCGGCGCCCTGGTGATGGTCAACCCGTTCGGGTTCTCGTTCCGGAACGGCTCCCTGCTCGGCAACGGCCTGATCCTCGGCAATTGCCTCTGCTTCGCCACCTTCCTGGTGCTGCAGCGGCCGATCCTGCGCCGCTTGCCCTGGCGCACGGTGATCGCGGGGGCCTTCGTGTTCGGCGGCGCCGGCGTGCTGGCGGTCGCCTGGCGCGGCTGGCGGCGGCCGACCTGGGGGCGCTGCCGGCCGGGGTCTGGTGGGGGATCGCCTACATCGTCCTGCTGCCGACCGTGGTCTCCTACTCGCTCAATACCTGGGCCGTCCGGCGCTCCTCGCCGTCGCTCACCGCCGCCTACACCACCTTCCAGCCGGCGGCGACGGCGGCGCTGGCGGCCGTGGTGCTGGACGAGCGCCCGGGGTGGCTGGACGCGGCCGGCTTCGGGCTCATCGTGGCGGGGCTGCTGGTGGTCAGCCGGCAAGCCGAGCGCCGCCGCGGCGAGCCCCCGCGGCCCGTTCGGCCCCGGAGATAGCCGAGGGGCACGTGCGGTCCCGGCGGCTCAGCCGGTCCGGCGCATGGACTCCGGCACGTGCTCGTGGGCGTGGTAGCTCGAGCGCACCAGGGGACCGGCCTCGCAGTGCAGGAAGCCGAGCGCCATGGCGTGCTCGCGCAGCGCCGCGAACTCGTCGGGCGGGACGTAGCGCTCGACCGGCAGGTGCTCCCGGGTGGGCTGGAGGTACTGGCCGATCGCCAGCACCTCGACGCCGGCCCGGCGGACGTCGGCGATCGTCCGCCGAACCTCGTCGTCGCGCTCCCCCAGGCCGAGCATGATGGCGGTCTTGGTGCGCCCGGCGTAGGCGCCCTCGTCGCGGCGGCGCGAGGCGTCGGCGAGGAGCGCGAGGCTGCGCTCGTAGCTCGAGCCGGGGCGGGCGGCGCGGTACATCCTCGGCACCGTCTCCACGTTGTGGCTGAACACCTCGGGGCGGGCGGAGAGCACCGTGTCCAGGGCGTTCGGTACGCGCCGGAAGTCGGGGGTGAGCACCTCGACGGCGCAGCCCGGCGAGCGGTGGTGGATGGCCTCGATGGTCCGGCGGAAGTGCTCCGCGCCGCCGTCCGGGAGGTCGTCCCGGTCGACCGAGGTGATCACCGCGTGGGAGAGACCCATGGCCGCCACCGCCTCGGCCACGTGCTCCGGCTCGGCGGCGTCGACGCCGGGCGCCGGCCGGCCGCTGGTCACGGCGCAGAAGCCGCAGCGGCGAGTGCACGTGTCACCCAGGATCATGAACGTCGCGGTGCCGTGCTCGCCCCAGCACTCGTAGATGTTCGGGCACCGGGCCTCGGTGCAGACGGTGTTGAGCGACAGGCCGGCGACGAGCTTCTTGACCCGGTGGTACTTCTCGGGCGTCGCCAGCCGGATGCGCAGCCACTCCGGCCGGGGCTCGCGGCGGCCGGGCGCAGCGTCGCCCCGGCGCCCGCCGATCTGGTCATGACGCCCGCCGATCTGGTCATGACGCTCGCCGATCTGGACCAGGCGGGTGGGCGGGGTAGGCGATGGGCTCATGACGGCTCGAGAGGTCGGGTGGCTGCCGGTGGTCCGCGGGCGGGCGGCCGGAGGTACGTCCCGGCCCACCCTATCGTACGACAACCCGCGAGCCGGCCCAAGCCCTCGGGGCGCCGGCGGCGGGCAGCCGCCGCCGGCTACCGCCGAACCGGCGGCGGGAGGGGATTGAGCGGGCCGCCCGGCCCACTCAGGGAAGGATGTACGCCTCGAAGATCGCGTCCCAGCTCTGTGACACGCCGTCGGGCGGGTTCGCCGAGTTGAACGCGAAGCCGTAGACCTGGAGGTCGTTCCCGATGTCCGGGACGTTCCAGATCGAGACCCAGGCCGAGCTCGGGCCCACGATGTCGAACCAGTTGACCACGTGGTCGAGCCGCTTGGTGATGTCCGAAGCCAGCGTGCCGTCCGGGCGGTAGACCTTGAACGGGTACTCGTTGGCGCAGCTTGCCATGGGATCGTCGCAGATCACCGACGGGCCCATGCCCGTCTTGAAGGTGTCCCAGGTGAAGAGCACGACCCGGGTGGTGCCGTTGAGCGCCGTCGGGGCGCTGCCGAACTGGCGGAAGTGGATGCGGTCGATCACGTCGTTGCCGTCGCCGGTGCACGGGCTGGTCCCCTTCGCGAGCTGGTCGACACACCGCCGGGCGTTGGCGTCGATCTCCTCGCGCGAGCCTCCCGCCGGGTAGAAGTCCACCAAGAGGCCGTCAATGGACGGATCCACTCTCTCGAGCGGCACCATCGCCAGGCCGTTGGCGGAGCCTTCGGAGAGGCGCGTGTAGTAGATGTAGCCCTCGAGGACGTTGTTCGGCGAGAATGGATAGCCCCCCTGGAGAGGGTTCATTCCGGTCGTCGCGGTGACCGCGTCGATGGTGATGAAGCCGTAGTAGAAGTCCCCCAGGGCGAGCGCCGCCTTCACCCCGGCCGAGGCCGAGTTGATGAGGTCGCGCATGGCGAGGCTATAGGTGGAGAGGCCCGGGATCACGACGTTCTGCGACAGCGCGACCGCGTTGCCATCGATGTCCCAGACCTGGAGGTGGACGAGCTGGTCGCCACCGAAGGCGTTGTTGATCGCGAGGAGGGTGTCGTTCGGGTGGGCCGTGGCCACGACCCCGGTCTGGAAGTACGGCACCAGGAGCGAGGCCGCCGGCACGCGGTCGGGCGTGCCGGGGATGGCGAGGACGGCGGCGGGCAGGGCGGCGAGGAGAAGGCTCGCCACGAGGACTCGGCGCATGGTCAGGTCTCCCTTCGAGAAAGAGGCCGTCGGCGCATCGGTGCGGACGGCCCACGCTGAAACGGCTCAGGGGCCTGGAGAGAGTAACGGATTCCGGGGCGCTTTTCCTCACCCCGCCGGGTGGCTCGGCCGCTGCCTCGAAGCCGGAGCGGGGCTCTCGTCAGGGTGCGATGGACGCCTCGAAGATCGCGTCCCAGCTCCGGGAGGGGCCGGAGGGCGGGCGCGCCGAGTCGATCGAGAAGGCGTAGACCTCGAGGTCGCCGCCGCCGGCGGGCAGGTTCGAGATCGAAGCCCACCCGGAGGTCGGGAGCGCGACGTCGACGACGTTGACCACGTGGTCGAGGCGCAGCGTGGTGTCGACGGCGAGCGAGCCGTCCGCCCGGTGCACCCGGAACGGGTAGGCGCTCGCGCACGAAGGGTCCGAGTCGCAGCGCACCGAGATGCCGGCGCCGGTCGCGAAGGCGTCCCAGGCGAAGACCACCAGCCGGGTGGTGCCGCCGAGCGCGGGCAGGCCGAGCTGGCGGAAGTCGATGTGCTCGATCAGGTCGTTCACGTCGCGGGTGCAGGGGACCTGCCGCGCGAGCTGGTCGGCGCAGATCCGCGAGTCGTGGTCGATCTCCTCGCGGTGGCCGCCCGGGTAGAAGTCCCGCAGGTAGGCGTCGATGCCCGGGTCGACGGCCTCGAGCGGCACCATCGCGAGACCGTTGGCCGAGCCCTCGGCGAGGCGCGTGTAGTAGGCGTAGCCGACGAGGGCGTTGTCGGCCGAGAACGTGAAGCCCTCCTCGATCGGGGTGTGCGGCGTCGGCTCGGTGACCGCGTCGACGGTCACGAAGCCGCGGTAGAAGGCGCCCACCCGGAGCGCCGCGCGCACGGCCGGCGGGCTCGACGCGATGAGGTCGCGCAGCGCGCGGTCCCAGGTCTCGAAGCCGTGGAGCTGGACGTTGCGGGCGAGCTCGACCGCGTCGCCGTCCCGGTCCCAGACCTGGACGTGGATCCAGCGGTCGCCCGGCAGCGCGTTGGTCACGGCGAGCAGCGTGTCGTCCGGGTGGACGGCCGGGTCGATCCCGGTCTCGAAGTAGGGCACGAGCAGCGTCGCCGCCGGCACCCGGTCCGGCGTGCCGGGGATGGCGACCGCCGCGGCCGGCAGGATGGCGAAGAGCAGGATCGCGCACAGGGCTCGACGGAACATCAGGCCTCCATTCGAAGCTGGATCGGAAACGGGCCGCTCGGGCCGCCCGGCTGGGCGCCGGCGGCCACGTCGCGGGCCTTGCGAGGACCGTGCCTCGACGCCGGGCGGGAGCCTCAGAGAGCTTGTGAATGAATCGCCGGCCCTCGCGAGGGCGCGGGCACCGCCGCGCGCAGCGCGGTGGTCGGGCGCCTCTCGCCAGGCGCGCCGACGCAGACGTAGCAGGGCCTACTTCGAGGAGGCGCAACGCCGCGAGCGGCGATTCGGGGGCGCCCGCAGCAAGTCGGCGAAAAATTCACAAGCTCTCAGGCCTGGAGCACGACCCGCGGATCGACCCGGAGGGCGCGGCGGACCGGCACCAGGCAGGCGGCCAGGGTGACCAGGAAGACGGCCGCCGCCGAGGCGGCGAAGGTCCAGGGGTCGCCGGGCGCCACGCCGAAGAGCAAACTTTGCAGGTAGCGGCTCGCGAGAAGCCCGAGGAACGCGCCGAGGGCGGTGCCGGCCGCCGCCGGGCGCAGGGCCCAGGCGAGGACGCCGCGCACCACGTCGGCGCGGCCGGCTCCCAGGACCCGGCGGATGCCGAGCTTCCCGGGTGTGCTCCACGACCAGCCGCTCGACGACGCCGTAGATCCCGGCGACCACCAGCAGGAGCGCCAGGGCGGCGAAGGTGCCGAGGAGGACGGCGCGGAAGCGCTCCGGCCCCGCGCCGGCGGCGACCGCGCTCTCCAGGCTCTCGATCTCGGGCACCGGCTGGAGCGGATCGACGTCCCAGATCGCCCGGCGCAGGGCGTTCCCCAGGCCGCCGGCGCCGCTCCGCACGGCGATCAGCACGTCGGCGTTGCGCCCCACGGCGAGCTCGGTCGGTGTCGCGGGCCGCTGCTGGTAGGGGATGTAGACGCCGGGACCCGGCGCCCGGGCCAGGCCGCCGCCGCGGATGTCGCCGACCACCCCGACCACCGTCCTCCAGGCGTCTTCGTCCACGAAGCGGATGCGCCGGCCCACCGGGTCCGCGCCCGGGAAGACCCGCGCCGCCAGCGCCCGGTCGACGATCGCCACCGGCGGGCTCCCGCGGCGGTCGGCCTCCGTGAACGCGCGCCCACGCAGGAGCGGGATCTCGAGCACCCGGAAGTACTCGGGGCTGACGACGCCGTACTGCGCCTGCCGGGCGCTCTCCTCGCTCTCGGGCTCGCCGGCCACGTCGTAGTCCCGGGTGGCGTGGCCGCGGTCGATCGGCAGGTTGTTGGCGAGGGCGACCGAGGCGACCCCGGGGACGGTCTCGAGGCGCGCCACCAGCCGGGCGTAGAAGGCCTCGAGGCGGGGGACGCTCGAGTCGCGGTCCGCCGGCACGTGGAGCGGCACCGCGACGACGCCCTCGGTACGGAATCCGGGCGCCTGCCCGGTGAGGGAGACGAAGCTCCGCACCAGGAGGCCGGCGCCGATCAGCAGGACGAAGGTCAGGGTCACCTCGGCGGCCACCAGGGCCTGGCTCGCCCGGCGCCGGCCGCGCGAGGCGCCGGGACCGAAGCCGCCCCCCTCCTTGAGGAAGGCCCCGAGGGAGCGGCGGGTGGTGGCGAGCGCCGGGATCAGGCCGAAGAGGAGGCCGGTCACGACCGAGGAGGCGAGGGCGAAGAGGAAGACCGGCGCGTCGAGCGACACGGCGTCGAGCCGGGGAACGCCGCGCGGCGCCACGGCCAGGACCAGCCCGAGGCCGCCGACCATCAGGGCGCCGCCGGCGAGCCCGCCCAGGAGCGAGAGGACCAGGCTCTCGGTCAGGAGCGCCCGCACCAGCCGCCACTTCGAGGCGCCGAGCGCCGAGCGCACGGCGAGCTCGCGCCGCCGCGAGCCGAAGCGCGCCAGGAGCAGGTTGGCCACGTTGACGCAGGCGATCAGGAGAACCAGCGCCACGGCGAGCTGGAGCACCAAGAGAGCTCGCCGGACGCCGTGGACCAGCTCCGACTTGACCGTCGCGAAGCGCGGCCGCCAGGGCGCGCGGCCCTCCCGCGGATGGCGCGCCTCGAACCGGCGCGCCACGCCGTCGAGCTCCGCCTGGGCCTCTTCCGGAGAGGCGCCCGCCACGAGGCGCGCCAGGGGGATCCGGTAGGCCGGCGAGCCGTCCGGCTCGCTCGCCCGAAGCTCGAAGGGGATCCAGAGCCCCGGGTCCTCGCTTCGCGGCGCGAGCTGGCGGAACCCCCGGCCGAGGACGCCGATCACCTGGTGGGGCTCGCCGCGAATCCGGAGGGTGCGGCCGAGGACCGCAGGCGAGCCGCCGTAGCGCCTCTGCCAGAGCTCATGGCTCAGGATCGCGACCGGCGGAGCGTCGGGGCGGGCGTCCGCGGCGACGAAGTCGCGGCCCGCCGCCATCTTCGCCCGCAGCAAGTGGAAGAACCCGGGGGTCACCTCGGCGCCCTCGATCTCGTAGGGGCCCGCGGACGGCGTCTCCCCGCCGGTCACCGCGAACGGCTGCGGATAGTAGGCGGCCACCTCCTCGAGGCTCGGCGCCGAGCGCTCGAGGTCGAGGATGACCTCGCCCGGCACCCACGGGTGCTCGGCCATGGTGACGAGGCGGTCCGATCCCGGGTACGGGAGGGGGTCGAGGAGCACCGTCTTGACGATGCTGAAGAGGGCCGTGTTGGCGCCGATCCCCAGCCCCAGGGTCAGGACGACCAGGGCGTAGAAGCCGGGAGCGCGGCCGATCTGCCGGAAGGCCTGGCGAAGGTCCTGGAGGATCATGGTCAGGTTCCCTCTAGATGTCTGATCAGGCCAGAATCGAGACGAACGAGCCGAGTTCCTCGAGCAACAGCCCGAGAGGGTGGGGGCGTCCCCTTCCCCCCCGTGGGGTGGGAAGGGGATCGAGGGGATGCGGGGGGCATCGGGTCAACCGTCCCCTTCCCCCCCGTGGGGTGGGAAGGGGATCGAGGGGATGCGGGGGGCATCCGATGAATCTGGCGGTCTGGAGTAGCCGTTCCGGTGAGCGTAGGCTCGATCGACCGACGTGGGCGGGGGACCTGCGACTCACGAAGCCCAAGACGCTCAAGATGCCTCGTCGGTTTGAGGCGGAGCTTCATTAGAAGACGTCGAGGTCCCGCCCCGAGACCACCCGGCCGTCGTAGCCGGCGTCGTGGATCTCGCGCACCAGGTCGTCGTCGGTGGCGCCCCAGTAGAGCTGGTGGTAGAGCACCAGGAGCTTCGGCTTCGCCTTCTTGGCGAGGGCGGCGAGCTCGACGGTCGAGGTGTGGAAGGCGTGATGGTAGGTCTGCCACTCCTCGGGGCGGGCGGCGAGCTTCTCGGCCGAGTAGACCTCGTGGAGCAGCACGTCGCAGCCGTCGCAGGCGGCGGCGAGGCTCGCCACCGGCCGGGTGTCGCCGGAGACGACGATCGTCCGGTCCGGCGTCTCGAACCGGAAGCCGTAGGCCTCGGGCCAGGAGCCGTGGTGGACCGGGATCGCCTCCACCTCGACCTTGTCGTCCCGATAGATCCGGCCCGGCTCGATGACGTGGACCACGGGGCGGTAGCCGCGATTGGACAGGGGCTCCAGGCCGAAGAGGCGCATGTCGACGTCCTGGCGCCAGGCCTCCTCGATGTGGCGGGTCATCTCCTCGATCCCGGGCGGGCCGTACACCTCGAGCGGCACCGGCCGGTCGAGCACCCAGGGGCTCAGCATGAGGTCGGGCAGCCCCAGGGTGTGGTCCGAGTGCAGGTGGGTGATGAAGACCCGGCGGAGGTCCTTGGCTTCGAGCCCGGAGACTCCCTTCTCCGCCGCCGCGGCGGCCTGGCGGACGACGCCCACGCCGGCGTCCACCAGGTAGGCTTCGCCGTCCACCACCACGGCCACCGCCGGGCCCCACTTGTGCGGGTCGGCGTTGGGCGTGCCGGTGCCCAGGAGGACGAGCTGCGTACGCGGGCCGGCGGCGGGGGCGGGCGCCGGCGCCTCCTGGCCCGCGGCCGCGGGGTCGCCGAGCGCCCCGAACGCGCCGAGCGCGCTCAGGGCCAGGATCGAGGCCACGAGGGCGAGCCCGCGCCCGCCGCGGAGTCGGGGAAATCGCGATGTCCTGGCCACTCCGGGTCGCGCTCCTTTCGAGTCGTCATGCCGTCGATCCGGGGGTCGCGCCCCGCGCCAGCTCGAAGCGGATCACCCCGGGCTCCGGCCCGTCGCCGGCGAGGAGGAAACCGCACTGCTCGAGCACCCCGATCGATCCCGCGAGCGACGGCAGCGTGTGGGCGATCACCAGGCGCACCTCCGGCAGCTCGAACGCCCGGTCGACGAGGGCGCGCGCGGCCTCGGTGGCGTAGCCGCGGCGCCGGTGGTCGCTCACGATCCCGTACCCCACCTCGACCGTACCCTCCGGCGACGGCGGCCCGGCATAGCCGGCGCTGCCGATCAGGGTCCGCTCCGTCCCACCTTGCCCGAGGATCACGAAGTGGAGCCACCAGCCCGCCTGCTCCGGCCCCTGGGCGAGGCGCTCCAGGGTGAACCGGAGCGCCGCCTCGTCCAGGTAGTCGGGCGGCCAGGTGGCGGGCACGGCGGCGCCGAGGGCGCCCGCGAGGGCCGCCCCGCCGGCGAGGGCCGCGCGCACGAGCTCCGGCGTCGCCGGGACGAGCTCCAGCCTCTCGGTGACGATGGGTAGGACGTCCATCGGGTCTCTCCATCATCGCACGGGGTCCGCGAGCACCGCCAGCTCCTTCGCGAGAACCACCTGGCTCTTCAGGCGCTCGAAGCCGAGGCGCTCGTAGAAGCGGTGGGCGCGCTCGCGGACCACGTTCGAGCGCACCCGGAGATGCGCGAGGCCGCGCTCGCGGGCCCACGCCTCGGCGCGGCCCACCAGCGCCTCGCCCAGCCCACCGCCCCGGCTCGCCGCACCCACGACCAGGCCGCCGATCTCGGCGAAGGGCTCGGACTCGAGACGATGGGCGGCGAAGACGTGGATCCAGCCGGCGGCCTCGCCGGCGGCCTCGCCCTCGGCCACGAACACCGCGTGGAGGTCGGAATGGGCGAGGAGCCGTCGGAGCCGCTCGCCGACCTCCCCCTCGCTCGACGGGTACCCGAGCTCCCCAGCCAGGGCGGCCAGGGCGGGGACGTCGGCGGCAACCGCCTCTCTCATCTGCATCAAGGCTCCTCCCCGAAGGCCGAACCGGCGCGCTCCCGGAAGCCGGCGCAGGCGCTCGATCGAGCGCATGGTACCCCCCCGGCCGCAAGGGCGCTCAGGCCCGCGCCGACCAGCGGGTGGCACCTCTCCAGCAGCGGTTGTCCAACCGGACGTGCGACACGGCCCGGCGGAAGCCGCGCTCGCGCATCGCCCGGAAGATCGCGGTCCGCACCAGCCCGTCGAGAGCGCGCCGGCGGGCGCCGGGCCGGGTGAAGCCGTCGTAGAAGTAGACGTCCCCGGGAGGGAGACGGAGATGGCGTCCCGCCTCGGGAACCAGCGCCGGGTCGGTCGCCGCCCGGCGGACGTGGTCCACCGATCCGTCGTCGGCAACGGCGACGAAACAGAGGTGCCCGCGCCGAAAGCGCTCCCGGAGAGCCTCTTCCGAGCGCGCGGGGTCGCTCCCTTCCCGGACGGCCTCGAGCTCGGCGCCAGGCGCGCCGGCCTTCGTCACGCCGCCGCCGTCTCTACACGTCCCGCGCGCCACTCCTCGGTCACCGAGCTTTCACAGGTCCGGCGGCGAGCCGCCGCGGAGTCGTGACCTTCCCTCTCTAGCCTCCTCTCCACGCCGCCCGCGACAGTCCGGCGCCCTCCCGGCGCCCCGCGGGGCGGCGAGTGCACCACGACACCGACAAGGAGACACGAGATGAGGTCGAGATCGCAGCACCTGTCCCCCCTCCGGATCACCGTGGCCGGCTTGACGGCGGCCCTCGTCGCGGCGGCCGTCCCGGCGCTGGCCTCGCCGGGCGGGGCCTCGTTCGCCGGCGTCGCCGCCGCCACCCCACGGGTGGCCGGCGCCGCGGCGCCCAACGCCCTGACGCCCGAGCTCGTGGAGGTGGCCGTCGTCCAGGGCTCCCAGCCCCTCGAGAACCCGGTCGCCCCGATCGCCTTCTACGGCTACGGCGACGATGGGCCCATGGTGCCGGCGGCCGGCGACGTCCAGACCGCCGACCACGAGGTCGAGGCGACCAAGACCGAGCCCGACAAGACCACCTACCTCGTCCTCCCCGACGCCACCGGCCCCGACCCGGCCTACGACTACGGCCGGCGGTTCCTCTTCCAGGGCCACGAGGGCGCGGTGCGCGACGAGCTCGGCCAGCGCCACGGCGCCCTCACCCGGGTCAACCTCGACACCGATCCGGCCCACCGCGTGACCCTCATGGCCACGACCGACGTCGACGGCAACCCGCTGCCCGCATTCGACGGCTCGACCTGGGACCCGTTCGCCCGGCGCCTTCTGCTGACCGCCGAGCTCGGGAGCGCCGGCGGCGTCTGGCAGGCGACGGCCGCCTACCCCTCCGAGGTCGAGGACGTCTCGGGCGCCCTCGGCCGGGGCGGCTACGAGGGGATCCAGACCGACGCCGACGGCCGGGTGTGGATCGTCGAGGACGTGGGCGGCCCCAAGGGCTCGGTGAGCACCCACGCCCGGCAGCCCAACAGCTTCGTCTACCGCTTCGTGCCGACACGCCGCGGCGACCTCACCCAGGGCCGGCTCGAGGCGCTCCAGGTGCTCTCGCAGGCGGAGCCGGGCCAGCCGATCCGCTTCCACGCCGGCCAGGCCGACGCCGATATCCTGTCTCAGGACGTGGCCGACCTCCACACCTACGGCAAGGTCTTCACCGCCCGGTGGGTCACGATCCACGACACCACGGCCGACGGCGACGCCCCCTTCGACGCCAACGCCCTCGCCAAGGCCGCGGGTGCGACCCCGTTCAAGCGGCCCGAGAACGGCCAGTTCCGGCCGGGCTCGCACTTCGGCGACTTCCTGTTCGACGAGACCGGCGACACGAACGTCCTGAGCGAGGCGGGCCGGGCCTACGGCGGCTTCGGCGGCGTCTTCGAGCTGCGCCGGGAGTCCCGTCATCCGGACGCCTGGACCCTGCGCCTCGTCTACCTGGGCGACGCCGAGCACACGGGCTTCGACAACGTCGCCTTCTGGTCGGACCGCGAGGTCGTCTTCGTCGAGGACGGCGGCGACGGCCTCCACGAGCAGCGCGACGCCTACGACTCGGCCTACCTGCTCGACCTCGACGTGGACTACGGCGCGCCCGGGGCGCCGGCGCCGGTCCGCCTCCTCGCCCTCGGCCGGGACCCGTCGGCGACCCTCGACGCCTCGCTCTCGGGTGAGCCCGGCTTCCAGAACGACGGCGACAACGAGATCACCGGGATCCACGTGTCGAACGGCGATCCGGGCCCGGACGGCCTCTTGGGCGCCGCCCGGCCTCAACTCTTCCACGCTGGCTGGCGGGTCTTCTACACCCAGCAGCACGGCGACAACACGACCTACGAGATCCTGCCCCGGAAAGCCGGCCAGCCCGGCCGCGGACAGGATCGCTGAGGCCCGCTCGAGCGTCACTCCGCCCCCGCTGGCGCACCTCCTCGGAGAGCCGGCGGGGGCGTTCGCCTCGGGGGCATACCCTCGTCAGTCGTCCTCGGTGCCGCGCTCCGGAAGTGCCCGCTCCGGAAGTGCCTGGCACCTGCTCCGGACCTCATCTCGAACCCCCGCCGTCCGCTGAGCCCGACTTCCTCGTCAGCTCCGGCCCGTCCGTCAGCGCCTGCCGAACGTGCTCCAGGAGATCATCGAATGACGAGATTCCTTGTAGCTCAGGGCTATCCTCGAGGTTGGGTGGAAGGTTCAGGGTGCCAGTCTCCGGCCCAGAGATGACCTCTTGGACCGCCACCTGCAATAAGGAGTAGTTTGCGTCCATCGGGGGGTAGTGAGAGAGAACCAGAATTCGAGAGCCGACTTCCGGTAGATGCGCCCCCTTCTGGTGGTCCCCGCAGACAACGAGCCCTCTCATCGAGAAATACGCCTGTGGATAGGCGACATAAAGGACCGCGTGGTCATGGATATTCTCTTCGAAGCGAAGGCCCTCGGTCACATCAACCTTGAGGACTGTGGCAGGCGCGCCGACGAGGAAGCCTGGAGTGCGCGAAACCACGGTGCCGGCAAACACCTCTTTGGATTCCTTGAGGAGAGCCGCGAAATCTCCCTTTATGGAGCTATCAACAGTCGGCCATGTTAGCTCAACCTCCAGCTGAGAGCACTTGTCCTTGCTGACTTCCTCGATTATGGATTGTTTGGTCTGAAGATGGTTCAAGTCGGGGACACTTCGCCGCCAATTCTCTGCGTCGTTCTTACCGAGGAGCTCCCACTGGATCTGTTTGCTATCCTTGATCATCTCTGCCGCCGACACCCAGATGGGGTCTGGATAGGCCACGTTCGAATACAGCATGCTCGGCGTGCTCGGCCCTCCCTTGCTCGTGGCTCGGCCCTGAGCACCTGCCGACCAGGCCGTCATCACGAAGCAAGTGATCGCGACGCAGCCTGCCCTAGCGAGTCGTTTCGTCAGCATACCTTCTCCTCTCGGTCCTGGGCATGGCGTCATCGCTGTCTCGGTCACCCCCACACCAGGATACAGGCACCGAGGAGGCCGAAGAGACCCGACTGCCCGCGGCGGAGCCGCCGACAAGCGGGTGGCACCTCGCCAGTGCTTTCAGCGACCGGAGGAGCGGACGGCCCAGGCCACCGTGCCCGCGGCGAGCGCCACCAGGCCGCCGGCCGCGGCGGCCAGCCAGCCCGAGTGCTCCACCGCCGCGAGCTCGACGCTCCGCTCCTTCGCCCGGTCGTCGAAGATGCCGTGGGCGCCGTGGTCGCCGGGCACCGGCGCGAAGAGGTTGTCCCGGCGGTCGGGGTCGATGGGGCGGTCGGTGAACTGGGAGTCGTAGCCGGTCTTCGCCAGGTAGCGGTCGCCGGCTCCCGGGGCGAGCTGGTTGAGGGCCATCATCATCGCCGCCTGGCCGCCCACCCAGAGCTCGCGGCGGCTGGACCTGGAGGCGTGAACGATGGCCTCGGCCGCCACCTCGGGCTGGAAGATCGGGGGCACCGGCTGCGGCTGGCGCTCGAAGCGGCAACGGCTCCAGCCGAACTGCGGCGTGTTGAGGGCCGGCATCTGGACCATGGTCACCCGCACCTTCGATCCGCGGTGGAGCAACTCGACCCGGAGCGAGTCGGTGAAGCCGCGGATCGCGAACTTCGACGCGCAGTAGGCGCCCTGGAGCGGGATCGCCCGGTAGGAGAGGGCCGAGCCCACCTGAACGATCGACCCGCGGTCCCGGGGCAGCATGCGGTGGAGCGCCGCGAGCGTGCCGTGGACCGTGCCGAGGTAGTTGACCTCGGTCACCCGGCGGATCTCCTCGGCGCTCATGTCGGCGATCTCGCTCATCACCGTGACCATGGCGTCGTTGACCCAGACGTCGATCGGTCCGAGCTCGCTCTCGATGCGCTCGGCCGCCTCCTCGACCCGGGCCGGGTCGGCGACGTCGGTGACGACGGCGACCGCCCGCCGCCCCATCGCCTCGACCTCCCGCCGGGCCCCCGCGAGGCCGTCCTCGCCCCGCGCCAGAAGGCCCACGTCGGCGCCATCGGCGGCGAAGGCGCGGACGGCGGCCCGCCCCACCCCCGCCGAGGCGCCCGTCACGACCACCACTCGTCGTTTACTCATACGCTCGTTCCTCCTCGGTCGAAGTCCGTTCCAGGTCGGCGCGGCCGCTCGCGATCGCGCGCGGCCGCGCCGGGGAGGGCGCAGCGGACACTCCCCCACCGGAGAGGAGGCGCAAGGTCGATGCCAGGTGGCGGCCGCACCCAAGCGCGGCGCTCTCGAATTCAAGTCCCGGGACTGGTCCCGGTCCGTGACGAGCTCGCCGGCACCACCTCGTTCCTGCGCCGGGCCGTGACCGCCGGAGGGTAGCGGCTACTTCGAATTGCCGCACGCGGGGAAGCGACGCTGCGCCGCTACCTGGACCGGACCGGCGCCGAGGAGCCCGCCGTCGGAACCGAGGGCTCCGCCGCCTCGGCTGCTCCCGTCGCCCGGCCCGCCGACCGTGCCCCGGCCCGGCGCTCGGAGGCGAGTTCCGAGCCACCGGCCACGGGGGTAACGAAGGCATCCGCCGGGCCGCCGCGGGCAGTGCCCGCCGCGGCGCCTTCCCTCGGATCGCCCTCGCCAACGCTCGACGCAGACCTGGCGCTCAGAGCTGCGCCCCCCATTGTCACGTGCCCGGGGTGGTGCCTATGGCTGATAGGTCACGTCCAGCACCGGTGGATAGGTCGACTCGCGGCTCCAGAGGCTCCCGTAGCTCGGGTCGCTGCTGGCGAAGCCCACGGAATAGGTGCCGTTGCCCGTGACGTAGCTCGAGACGTCGAAGCTGTACCAGGTGCCCGAGACCAGGTTGTTCAGGACATCCAGGGTGCCGCCGGGTGCCGGGTAGTTGCTCCAGGTCAAGCCGGTCTCGGTCCAGCTCGAGCTCACCAGCCAGTAGAGCCCCAGGTCGGGCAGCGCATTGTTGGTGCGGACCAGAAGTCGCGCTGCGGTCACCGCCCCCGCCACTCCGCTCACCGAGAACTTGAGGAAAGCGTAGGCACCCTGGCCGTCGACGTTTCTCACCGTCAGCGTGGTCGAGGTGCCGTTGTTGTAGGTCGGGAGGGCCTGCCAGGCGGTGGTGTCGGCGATCGGGTGGAAGCTGAGAGTCACCGGCGGGTTACTGATCGCGAACTGCCGGTTGAAAGTCGACGCATTGGCGGCCCTGTCGGTGACCGTGACCTGGAGCGTGTGGTACCCGTTCGGGAAGGCCGTCGAGTCGAAGCTCGCCCGCCACCCGACGTAGGGACAGGCAGGGTCGCCGATGTCGGGGAAGGCGTTGCAGACGTCCTGCCGGTAGACGTTCGTCACCAGGCCCGTGACCGCGAGCGGCACCCCGTCGATCTTGAAGCTCCGCGAGGCGATCGTGGAGGAGTCGAGCGCCCAACCCGCCACGGCGACCGAGGTCCCCTGCACGGACTGCAGGTTGGACGGCTGGTCCACGTAGAGCCTGGCAAGGGTGTTGTCCACCGTCACGCCGACTGGCGCCGAGACGCCGGCGTTGCCCGAGGCGTCGTACGCGCGGGCCGTGACCGTGTGCGGCCCGTCAGGAACCGAGGTCGAGGCCCACGAGACCTGGTACGGCGCGGCGGAGTCGCTCCCCACGACCGCTCCGTCCACCCGGAATTCGACGAGGGTGACGCCCTGGTCGTCCGACGCTTGGGCGGCGAGGGTGATCGTGCCGTGGCGAAAGGACCCGGCCGCCGGAGCCGTCACGACCACCTTGGGCGTCTCGAGGTCGTTCGAGACCGTCACGAGCACCTGGAGCGAGCGGACGTTTCCCGCCTGGTCCCACGCCTTCGCCGTCAGGGTATGGGACCCATTCGCCCAGAGAGTCGAGTCCCAGGTGTAGGTAAAGGGACTCGACAGATCCCTGCCTTGGTCGACCCCGTCGACATAGAACCGCACTACGCTGACCCCGGAGGCGTCCGAGGCCGAGACGTTCACCGTCCGGGTCCCCGAAACCGTGGCTCCAGCCGTCGGGGAAGTGATCGAGGCGGTGGGCGGGGTATTGTCGACGGTGAAGGTGGATACAGCATAGCCGGGCGCCGGCTCGTTGAGGAGCGCCTCGGCCGTCACCACCTCCAGCGTGTGGAAGCCGTCTGACAGTTGCCTCGTGTCCAAGCTTCCCGAGAACCCGACGTACGGACAGTTCGGGTCGGTACTGCCGGCGCAGGCTCCAGGGTTCGAATCGCCGTATCTCGCCGCCGTCAGCTGGACGGGTTGCCCATCCAACCAGAAGCCGAGCGTGCCGGTGACGCCCTGGTCCTCGTCGCGGGACCATCCTCCGATCTCCAGGGTCCCCGACACCAACGCGCCGTCGGGCGGGCTCTCGATCGAGGTGCTGGGCCCGTTGCTCGTCTCCTCGGTGCGGGGCAGGAGGGCGAGCTTGTAGAAGAAGCAGGTTCTGCTGCTGGTGCACCCCCAGAGGTCGCACGTCGTAACCACGGTACACGAGGGCTGAGTCTCCGGTATGGTCCACCAGGGAACCATACCCGAGCCCGGGTCGTCGCACAGCTCGGGGATCAGGTCACACAGCGTGGGGATGTGCGCCACCGGGTCGCGCCACGTATGGTATCCGCGGGCTGCGTTGAAGCACTCGGCTTCACTTGCGACCTGCCGCGTCGTGCCAGCGGCTCGCCCCCCCATGAGGGTCCCCTCACAGGCGCTGTCCGTCGAGTCGTCCAGGCCCAAGATGTGCCCGATGGCATGTCCAATGTCTTCAGCGATCGGGGTGCACGAGGTGCCGTTGCTCTGCTGGCTGTAGAGGGTGATCGTCGCGCTGAGCAGATTGTGACCCGCGGTAACACGCTCGACGTGCTCGCATCCACTGTTCTCCTGGTCATTACGTCCGGCCCTGAATACGATTTTGACCTGGTGGCCCGAGAGTCCAGACGACTCCAGCGCGATCGCGGGGAACCGCGATCCGAGCTCGGGGCAAACCGTCCACTTACTGATTGCATTTCCGAGATCCGTGTCGGAGAAGACGGAGGTCGCCTGGTTGACAAGGATCAGGTTCGTGCCGTTCTCGAGAGGATAACTGTCGAAGGTGCCGAGCTTTCCGCATTGAGCATCCGCCTCAGTCGTCGTGCCGAGAGCCACTGCGGCGACAAGGAAGAAGAACGCTCCGAGCCTCATCTCGAGCCTCCGTCATCCGCCGGGCTCGACTTGCTCGTCAGCTCCGGTGCGTCCGCCAGCAAGCGCCGAACGGCCTCAACAAGGTCATCAAACGAGGAGACTCCCTGCAGTGCGGCGCTATCCTTGAGATTGAGGGGAACGGCCAAGCGGCCAGGCTCGGCAGCAACAAAGACCTCTTGGACCGAAACCTGCATGAATGAGCCACCAGCGTTAGGGTGAACCCAGTGAGACAGGATCAGGATCCGAGATCCAACGACTGGCGGATCTGGGCCCTTCTGGTGTTTGCCGCAGAAGACGTGTCCGCCCATCACGAAGTATGCTCGGGGATACGCGACGTAAAGAGTGGAGTGCTCATGGCCGGGCACTTCCGCGCGTAGGCTCTCGGTCACATCGACAGTAAGGACGGTGACAGGGGAACCGATCAGAAAGCCCGGGGTGTGCGCAATCACCGTGCCGGCAAACACCTCCCTGGACGTCGCCACGAGAGCTAAGAAATCGTCCTCGATGGATCGATCCACGCTCGGCCATGAGTCAACTCTGTTTACCGCGCAGTTGTCCTTGCTGACCTCCTCTACGCCGGCTTCCTTGGTTTCAAGACGATTCAGGAGTGGAAAGGTCCGCTGCCACTCCTCCGCCTCGTTCTTGCCAAGGAGGTTCCACTGGATCTCCCCGCCGCCTCGCGTGAGCTGGGTCGCCGACACCCAGATGGGGTCCGGATTCTCCGACACACTCGAGTAGAGCACCCCGGGTGGTTCCTTGCTCGTGGCTTGCCCCTGAGCACCTGCTGGCCAGGCCGTCATCACGAAGAAAGTGATCGCGACGCAGCCTGCCCTCGTGAGTCGTTTCGTCAGCATTACCTTCTCCTCTCGGTCCTTGGCATGGCGTCGTACGCCCCATTCGTGAGGTGTGCGGGCAGTGGAGTGCGATGCAGGCCTCGAATTCCAATCCTCTGCGCGCTGGTCGATCACCGCCGGCCCGCCCCACGACCCAGGAGCGTGAGCCGGGCTTGTAAGCCTCTCCAAACGCAGTGACCGCCGCTTCCCTCGCCTCCTTTGGCGGATCGCTCAGAGCGGAGTTCGGTGTCCTCGTACGCCGCGTATTACTATAGGACACTTGGACCGCTAACGCAAGAGCCGAAAGCCGAGGCGTTCGAGCTATACCCGCGAGATGGAGACCAACGTCGTACGGGGAGGACTTTAGTCCGAAGTTCCCCGCCCGTTCAAGCAAGCTTCGCCTTTCGTTTCAACAGGATAGCTGCGTAGAGGGTGTGGCGGCTCTGCCTACACGGGGAGGGTGCGGAGCAGGTCGAGGGCCTGGCGCTGCTTGGCGTTGGGTGAGGTGATCTTGTGGAAGGTCGGCACGTCAGGTCCGGCGTTGGGGCAGCGGCAGGTGTTGCGGACGATCTCGCCGAGGTGCCGCAGCAGGGTGCGGAAGGAATGGACGGGCGAGCCGTCCTCGAGGCGCTTGGCCCCGACCTTCTCGAGGGCACGCGCGGAGCGAGCCGCCGGAGCCACGGGGTCGCGGGAGGCCTTGGCCTGCTGATCCTCGTCGGCGAAGAGCAGCGGGCGCCAGGCTTCGCTCATGTGCCACTGGACGTAGTAGGCGAGCACGCAGAGGAAGACATGGGCGCGGACCCGGTCTTCGAGACGGTGTCGGATGGGGCGGACCATCAGGTTCACGCTCTTGAGGCAGAGGAAGATGCGCTCGACGTTGGAGAGCTGCTTGTAGCTACGCACCGCCTGGTCGGCGTCCATGGTGTGCTTGGCGACGCTGGTGCGGATCACGTAGATGCCGTCGAGCGCCGCCTCCGCGTCGACCTTCTGTCGGTCGACCTCGAAGTCGAAGGAGTCGTCCTGGATGTGGAGCACGAAGTGCTTGGCCATCTTGTACTTGTTGATGACCTTGCCGACGCGTAGGCCGATCGCGTCCTGGCCATGGAGGCGTCCCCGTTCGATCCGCCGGCGGACTTGGTCGAGCTTGTCGGCGAGGGACGCCAGGTGGCGCCGGGAGCGCTCGAGCCGCTGGGCCGCCACCGCGGGATCGGCTCCGGCTCCCGTCGCCGCCTCGGCGGCCAGCGACGCCTCGTCGAGCACGTAGTCGAATCCGTCATCGCGGAGCTCGACCGTGAGGTGCTTGCCCACCCGGTACTGCGCCAGGACCCTGGCCACCTGAGCGCCGATGGCCTGCCGGCCCCGGAGGCGACCGCGGCCGACCATCCGGCGCACCTGGTCGAGCTCGGCGGCCGTGGCCTCGAGCAAGGCTTCGCGCTTGGCTCTGCGCCGCTTGGCCAGCTCCGGGTTGCGGCAGGCGATGAGCCGCTCGTCGGGCCAGTCCGGATGCTCGATCTCGAAGAGGTTGCGCTGGTCGAACAGACCCAACTGGAGCCAGTCGCCCGCGACCAGCTTGCGGATGGACTCCGGACGCAGCGCGGTCAGCCAGTCGACGCCTTCGAGCGGGCGCAGCGCATCGATCTGCTTCTGGGTGATCATGCCCCGGTCGCCGACGAGCACGAATTGGTCGATGCCGAACTGCTTGCGCATCGTCTCGACCTGGGGCAGCAGGGTCTTCGGATCGCCCGAGTTGCCCTCGAAGACCGACACCGCCACGGGGATGCCCTGCTCGTTGGCGAGCAGCCCGTAGTTGATCTGCAGCTTGCCCTTCTTGCCGTCCCGGTCGTGCCCCAGGGCGGCGAGCGGACAGGTCACCCCCTCGAAGTAGCTCGACGTCAGGTCGTACAACGCCAGGCCCCCCTCCTTCAAGTGGCGGGCCGCGAGCTTCTTCTCGATCGCGCCCTGACGCTCGATCAGCCAGTCCATCGCCTCGTACAGCTCGTCCTCATCCGCATCGCCGATGCCCAGCAGGTCCGGCAAGGTGGTGCTCGACCACCAGCGCGTGGTGGCGAGCTTGGACTGCGGCTCGAGCAGGCGAGCCGCCACCATGGCCAGGACGAGGTCGCGCTGGCGTGAGGACCGCGAGGCGACCAGATGGGCGAAGCCCAGCCGCTGCATGGCGGTGAGGACCGCCTCGACGTGGCCGTGAGCCGCCGAGCCATCCTCGACGATCTCGAAGAGCTCGTCGACCGAGACCAGGCGCTCCCCCTTCAGGACCCGCCGGATCGCCTCGATCGCCTCCGGAGGAAGCTTGGACAGGTTGGCCACGGTCCGGCTCTTGACCTTGCCATCCTCCCGGTAGCCCTCGCGCAGGAGGATGGCCGGTGGGGAGGAGCGGTTCGGGATGGTGGCGATGTACATGCCAACTAGTATACATAGATCGCAGCTACTGTCAAGGAGTTGATGCGGATAGTGTGACAACTTACATGCCAACAAATCGGCACCCGAAGACCCCCCGGAGAGCGAGGAAACCCCCGATTACCAAGGGCTAGGAGCGCTTCAGGAGTAGGAAGACGCCGGGGAACTTCGGTTTAGTTTCTGGTTCCTCTGCTCGGCGCCCCCGGCTCATCGACAGAGGACGAGATCTAGCCTCGGCCGAAGTCCCGCCGACCCATGAAGGCTCCTTCGCAGGCACTGTGCGTCGAATCGGCCGGAGACGGGCCTCGCCGCTGCTCTTCGCGGTCGACCGCGCGGGGCGGGTCTTCACCGGCACCGCCGCCGGCCTGGTGAGCCGCCCGCCCGGCTCGAGCCCGGGAGACGACGACGCCGCCCGGGCGCTCCTTCAGGCCCTGGCGGCCCGGGTCGCCTCCGGCGGGTCCGCCACCGGGCCGGCCTCCACGTCGGCGTCGGCCAGCGCCTCCTCCACGTGGACCAGGGGCTTGAACGCCCGGGCGACCAGCGTGACCGCCACGGTCAGGAGGCCCAGGATCATGAAGAGCAGGCCGATCCCGCGCCCGGGTCCGGTGCCGAGGATGGCGCCCACCGTCGCCGCCAGGGCGCCGTCCGGGGCGAGAAGGGGCTCGAAGACGCGGTCGGCGAGCGGCCCGGCGCAGAGGTAGGCGACGGGGAAGGCGGACATGGAGATCATCCGGGTCAGGGCCAGGACCCGGCCGTGGAGCGCCGGCGGCACCTTCCGCTGCCAGAGGGCGAGGGTCGAGGCCGCCACGATCGGGGTGCAGAAGACGTAGACGAAGGCCGCCACCGAGATCAGCCCCACGCTCGGACGGACTCCGCCGAGGAGGAGCAGCGATCCCTGGATCGCCAGGAGGCCGAGGACGGTGCGCATCGCCCGCCCCCGCGGCACGCCGCGCGAGACCATCACCAGCCCGCCGCCGAGCATGCCGAAGCCGGTGATGGAGAGGACGATCCCCAGGTCGGCCGCCGTTCCGAAGCTCAGGACGAGGGGCGAGAGCAGCGTCTGGACGAACCCCATGGACAGGTTGGTCGCGGCGACGAGGCCGAGCAGCCCCAGGAGGCCGGGCCGCTCGGCGACGTAGGAGAAGCCCAGGCGGGCGTCGGCGGCGAGGGCCTTCCAGCCTCCGGTGAGCGGTCCCGTGAGGGCGGTCCGGTGGCTCGGGATCCTGACGAGCAGGAGGAGGCCCACGGCGAGGAGGAGCGTCGCCACGTCGATCCAGACGATGCCCTGGACGCCGATCCTGCCGGTGAGGAATCCGGCGGCGAGGGGCGCGACGATGCGCGCCGCCGACGCCCCGACGTGCGCCATGCCGTTGGCCCGCTCCAGGTGGCGGTCGGGCACCAGCAGGCGGGTCGTGGCCGCGAAGGCTAGCGACTGGAAGCTGCTGAAGACGCTCACCACCACGAGCAGCAGGCAGACGGGTACCAGGCGCTCCCGCCCGGTGACGAAGAGGAGAGCCAGGAGCGCCGTGCCCGCGGCGGCGCCCAGGTCGCCCAGGATCATCACCCGGCGCCGGTCCCAGCGGTCGACCACGGCGCCGGCGGCGGGCATGATCAGAGCCGCGGGCGCGACGATCGCCAGCGAGATCATGGCGAAGGCGGTGACCGTGCCGGTGCTCCGGTACGCCCAGACCCCGAGGGCGAAGCCGGAGAGGGCCGAGCCCAGAAGCGACAGGGTCTCGCACAGCCAGAGCACGCCGAAGACGCGCAGGCCGCGGTCGAGTCGCCGGATCATGGGCTCGAGGAGGGAAGGCCCGCAGGCGAAGCCTCTCCCGCGGGCCGGAGCGTCAGGCGGTGGACCGCCGGGCCGGGCAGCAGGGGCGTGGGGTCGCCCCGCTCCCAGGCGCCGTGGCCGGCCGAGTAGTACGGGCTCAGCGGGTGGGCGCTCTGGCCGCCGGGCATCTCGAAGAGGCCCTCCTCCTCGCGGCCGGGCGACACCACCATGCGCAGCGTCGCGCCGTAGCTCGGGTGCTGGACCCGGGGCATGTAATCGTCCCCGGGGAGCGGGTGCGACGGCATGTCGAGGAACCGGCCGATCCCGGGCAGGGCGCCGCTCAGGGGGTGACGGATCGAGGTCGTGTTGCGCTCGCCCCAGGTCGCCTCGGCGAGGGCGGCGCCTCCCGGCGTCAGGCTCTCGAGGGCCTCGTCCGCGCGCGCCAGGAGGTAGGCGTCCCAGCTCCCGACGCCGGCCGGCAGCAAGTTGCCGGGGCGTGCCGTGACCGCCGCCCAGAGGGGGGCTTCGAACCGGTCCATCCGGGCGACGTAGGAGAACTCGGGGTCGCTCTCCACGCACGGCGCCGTCAGCCTCGAGAAGAGGTCGCGGGCCACCGTCAGGCGGAAGGTACGGACGATTCGGTAGCCGACCGAGGCGACCGCCGCGCGACCGCCCCAGGCCTCCACCAGCGCCCGCGCCTCGCGCCGGCGGGGAGCGGCCGCCACCGCCTCCGGGCTCCAGGCCCGGAGCAGCAGCTCTTGCCAGCGGCCGAGGAAGAGCGCCCGGTCGTCGAGCTGGAGCGCCAGCATGTCCTCGGGCCGGGCGCCTTCGAGGGCGAGGAGGGCGTCGCGGATCTGGCTCGCCCGGGCCCCCAGGACGTAGCCGTTGTCCCCCAGCCGCCGGAGCCCCTCCCCGTCCACCATCCGCTGGTTGGCGCTCCAGACGCGGCCCGACGGCGGGTCGACGACCGCCGGCACCTCGTCCGGCGGCAGGAGGCCGTCCCAGCGCCGCGTCCCGTCGGCCCAGGAGCCCGCCACGCGGCCGTCGAAGCCCAGGCGCCGCGGCAGCCTCCCGGCGATCGTCCAGCCGATCCGCCCGGTCGCGTCGGCGGCCACGAAGTCGAGGGCCGGGATGCCGCTGTCCCGGGCGACGGCCAGGGCCTGGTCCAGGGTCCGGGCGCCCTCGAGGTCCATGAACGAGAGGCCGACGGCGCCGGGCTCGTCGGCGACCCAGCGCAGCGCCCGGGGGCGCCCCTCCGGGTCCCGGTCCACGATCGGCCCCCAGACGGTCCAGGGCAGGTCGACCTCCCGCTCCTCGCCGTCCGCCGCCCGGAGCACCTCCCGGTGGTGCTCGATGCGCCGGGGGCCCGCGGGCGTCCGATAGCTCTCCGGGTCGTCGGGGTCGAGCTCCAGCACCACCAGGTCGCTCGTGTCGACGAGGCTGTTGGTCAGGCCCCAGGCCACACGGCCGTTGCTCCCCACCACCAGGGCCGGCGTCCCGGGCAGGGTGACGCCGACCAGCCGCCGGCGGCCCCCCGGCGCGCCCCGGTCCGGCCATTCGAGGAGGACCCGGTACCAGAGATTGGGCACCCCCAGGTCCAGGTGGAGGTCGTTGGCGAGGAGCGCGCCCCCGGCCGTGTGCCGGGCGGCGACGGCCCAGGCGTTGCTCCCCGCCACCCGCTGCCCCGTCCCGGGGAACGCCGGCGGCCGGGCCTCGAGCGACGCCCGCCGGTCCCGGCCGCCGGTCCCGAGATCGACCACCTCGGGGCCGGGAACCGGAGGCGGCGCCAGCGGCCCGCCCACCAGCGGGGCGTCCCACTCGCTCCCCGCCGGCAGGAGGAAGCGGGCCAGGGCGTCCGGGAGACGGTCGTGGAGCAGGGTCACCGCGGCCTCGTGCTGCCCGGACTCGTCCTGCAGGCGGTCGAACATGGCCAGGAGGACGAGGAAGCTGTCCTCGGGGCGCCAGGGGGCCGGGGCGGTCCGGAGCACCAGGTACTCGAAGGGCGCAGACCCGAGGTCGGCGAGCCCGGCGTCGACCCCCGCCGCGTAGGCCTCGACGATCGCCCGCACGCGCGGTGGGCTGGCCGCCAGCACCTGCCGCGCCCGCCGGCGAAAGCGGTGGCGCCGCGCCCGGGCATCGAGCCCGAAGGCCCGGGCGCCGAAGAGCCCGGAGAAGCTCGCCGGCGGCCCGGCGCCGCAGGAGGTCCATCTGGAAGAAGCGATCCTGGGCGTGGAGGTAGCCGGTGGCGAAGGCCACGTCCGCGCGGCTTGCACCTCGGATCGCCGGCACGCCGAGGGCGTCGCGCGCCACCGTCACCGGGGCGGCGAGCCCCCGCACCGCGACCTCTCCGTCGAGGCGCGGCCGACTGTCCCGGAGCTCGGCACCGAGCCAGACCCCGGCGCCGGCCGCCGACAGGGCGACGGCGACCAGGAGCCCCGCCGCGAGGCGGGCGCCGCGCCGGCGCGGCGTCATGGCACCGCCGGAAGCACGCGCTCTCCTAGTGAGGCTCCGCCTCGAGCCGACGAGCTGAGCGGAGGAAAGCGACTCCGGACACGGCGGCCACCACCCGCGGGAACCGTCTCGACGAGACCTCACCGGCCCGGGCCTTGCTCGTCGCAGAGACCTTTCGGATCGCCCCCCTTACCCTCGATCCCTCTCCCACCCTCCGGGGGGAGAGGGACGCCCCCTCCCGGTCTGGCGGCGGCTCAAAACTCGGCTCGAACGTCATGATTTCGCTCCGATCAGACTCTAGTCCTGCCTCAGCGCGGTCGCCGGATCGATGCGCGCCGCCCGCCGCGCTGGGATCCAGGTCAGCACCAGGGCGAGCGCCGCGAGACCGGCCAGGGAGAGCCCGAGGCTCAGCGGGTCCCGGGGCTGGACGCGGTGGAGCTGGTCCTCGATGTACGGCGAGAAGTACAGGGCGGTGGCCGCGCCCAGCACCAGGCCGGTGGTGACCAGCACCGCGGACTGGCGGAAGACCATCCGCTCGAGGTCCCGAGGCGCCGCCCCGAGGGCCGCCCGCACGCCGATCTCCCGGACCCGCCGGGCCACCGAGTAGGAGAGCACGCCGTAGATCCCCAGGGTGGCGAGGACCAGCCCGAGCAGGCCGAGGCCGGCGTAGAGGAGCGTGCTGAAGCGCTGGGAGGTGGTGCGGTCGTAGAGCCGCTCCTCCATCGTCTTGACGTCGTAGATCGGCTCGCCCGGATCGATGGCGGAGATCGCCCGCCGGGCCGGCTGCGCCAGCGTCTGGGGCGAGCCCGCCGTGCGCAGGGTGAAGACGATCGAGTCGAAGGGCGGCGCCACCTCCTGGCGATACGGCAGGTACCAGGCGTCCGGAAAGGGCACGCTCTCGTCCTGGGTCTCCTGGAGCGTCCCCACGACGCCCACCACCGTCACCCAGGGGTTGTCCGAGTCGTACTGGCCCCGCTTGACCCGCTTGCCGATCGGGTCCTCGCCGGGCCAGTAGCGCTCCGCCATGGAGCGGCTGATCACCACCACCGGCGGGCTGTCGGGGCCGTCGCGCTCCTCCAGCATGCGCCCTGCGAGAAGGGGCACCTTCAGGGTCGCGAGATAGTCCGGGGTGACCGTCCGGGTGTGGACGACGTGCACGCCCCGGGGGTTCTCCGCCGGGTGGCCCTCGACGTTGAAGCCGGCCGACCAGGTCCCGGGGTAGAGCGGCTGGGTGGTGGTCGCCCCCACCGAGGTCACCCCCGGCAGGTGAGCGAGGCTCTGGATCGCCTTGTGCACGAACTCCACCCTCTCCGCCCTCCCGGGGTATCGGGCCTCGGGGAAGGCGACCTCGAAGCTCAGGACGTCGGTCATGTCGAAGCCGCGGTCCTCGGCCACCATGTGGTCGAGGCTCCGATACATGAGCCCGGCGGCCATGAGCACGGCGACGGCGAGGGCGATCTGGGCGACGACGAAGGCGCTCAGCACGCGCCGGGACCACAGCCCCAGGCCCCCGCCGCGCCACGCCTCGCGGAGGTCGGTCTGGAGCCGCCTGCGGCGCGTCCGGAAGGCCGGGATCAGGCCGAACAGGATGCCCACCAGGATCGACAGGAGGACCGTGAAGGCAAGGGTGACCCAGTCCATCCTGGGCGCGATGTCGAACTCCCCGAGGCCGTAGACCGGCGCCAGGGACACCAGGGGCCCGACGCTCCAGAAGGCGAGGAGGACGCCCACCGCGCCGCCCATCAGGCCGAGGATCGAGCTGAAGATCAGGGACTGGCGGAACAGGCGCCACTGGCTCGCCCCGAGGGCGGTCTGGATCGCCACGTCGACGCTCTCGCCCATGCTCCGGGCGAGCAGGAGGTTGGCGACGTTGGCGCAGGCGATCAGCAGCACGAACCCGGCGGCCGCGAGCAGCAGGTAGAGCAGCTCGTCGAGGTCGGAGACCAGCTCCTTGCGCAAGGGCGAGAGCTGGGCCGTCCAGGGCGGCACCTGCTGGGGATGGTTCGTGCGCAGGCGGGCGACCCGGTGGTCCAGGATCGACTGGGCCCGCTCCAGGGTCATCCCGGGGGCGAGCCGGGCGGGCACGTAGAGCCCCCAGGTGTCGGTCGGGTCGTTCGCGAGCTGCAGCGGCACCCACATGTCGGCCTCGTAGGGGTGGTGGAGCCCGCGGGGCATGACGCCGACCACCGTGTGGGGGGTGCCGTTCAAGATCAACCTCTTGCCCAGGACGTCCCGCGTGCCGCCGAAGCGCTCGGTCCACACTCGGTGGCTCAGCAAGACGACCCCGCCGCCCGATCCGGGGGTGTCCTCTTCGGGGCGGAACGTCCGACCCAGGATCGGCTGGATGCCCAGCACCGAGAAGAAGCTCGCGGTCACCGCGGCGCCCGAGATCCGCTCCGGCTCGTCGCCGCCGGTCCAGGCGAGGTCCCGGTAGGTGCCCGCCGCCATGCCCGAGAACACGTCGCTCATGTCCTTCCAGAGGTAGTAGTTGGTCGCCGAGACGCTCCGCAGCTGGGGGTCCTCGCCCGGCGGCGCGTAGTTCTCGCGCACCCGGACGACGCGCTGGATGTCGTCGATGGGCAGGGGCCGGATGAGGAACGCGTCGACCACGTTGAAGACCGCGGTGACGGCACCGATGGAGAGCCCGAGGGAGAGGATCACCACCGACGACAGGAAGGGGTTCCGCCACACCTTGCGGAAGGACAGTCGCAGCTCTTGGGTCAGCATGTCCATACGATCTCCGTCAGGGTCCGCCGAGGATGCGGGCGGCGGTCGCCCGCGCCACGCCTCGCCCGGTCAAGAAGTCTTCGAGGTTCGACCTCACGGTGGAGGGCGCGATCCCCAGGCGCCCGAGCTCGGCCTCGAGCTCGCGGCGCAGGCCGGCGTAGCCCGGCGGCGCGTCGCGCCCCAGGGCGTCGAGCATGGCCCAGTCGGCTTGCAGGAGAAGGGGGTAGACCCGCTGGCCGAGGGAGCCGTCCCGGTCGCGGTAGCGCCGGTAGGTCGCCACGCCGTTGACGTGGATGATCTCGCTCGAGTAGTGCTCCATCGAGCCCGAGCCGTCCCGCACCAGCGGGCGCACCTGGCGCGTGGGGTACCCGAGCGCCCGGGCGACGAGCTGGTAGAGGACCAGGAGCTGGAAATAGCCCGCGCCCCGCGGGTAGCTCGGCAGGCCGTCCGGGCCGCTGGGCAGGACGCGCCGCAGGAGCTCCACCTGACGGGCCGTGGGCACGCGGCTGTAGAGCCGGCGATCGGTGATCGTCCGGCCCAGCGAGGCCCCCCGGTAGTGGTAGGCGGTGGGCCGGACCGCGAGACCCCGCTCGCGGACCTCGGCGAGGACCCGGTGACTCAGGAAGACGAACGCCGAGTGCAGGGTGTCCGGCCCGTGCCCGCCGCCCGGGTGGGTCCAGATGCAGCTCGCCGCCGTCCCCTCGGGCAACGCCGTCATGTCGTCGAACAGCGCCGGCTCGAGCACGAAGCAGTCGACGTGGAGCCAGCCGAAGTCGCCGCTCGCCGCGTCGAACAGGAGGTCGAGCACCGTGTTGTCGTCCACCCGCGGCCCGATGCGGTGGAACGGCCGTCCCGTCCGGGCGCGGAGCCACCCGGCCTCCTCGTCCGACAGCGCCGAGCCCACCAGGACCAGGTTGACCCGCGCCGGCACGAAGGAGAGGGCGCGGGCGACCCAGTGGAGCAGCCCGCCGGTGAAGAACATGTAGATCGGGTCGCGGCGTTCCGCCAGGCCGTCCTGGAAGGCCCGGAGCTCCCGCGCCAGCGGCCGCTCGCGGACCCGGGCCTCGGCCTGCCGCAGGGCACCGAGACCGCGGTGGAACGTCAGCCGCGCACGGGTGGACCATGATGGAGATGATGCCCTCGCAGATTCTTCGTTGCTCGATATCGAGACTACGTCACGACGGCGTCCGCTGTCGACCCCTCCCCCGGCGACCGCCAGCTCCTCCGCGATCCGCGCCGCCAGCACCTCGACGCCGGGCGGGGTGAGGAGCGAGTAGTGGTCGCCCGGCACCTCGACCACCCGCGGACCTCCCCGGACGAGCCGGCCCCACCCCCCATCCTCCGAGTGCCGCCGGCCCCCGACTCGGGACGCCCCGGCGCGGAAGAGCACCGTCGGGGCCGCCACCGGGGAGCCGCGGTAGCCCTCGGCCGCCCGGATGTTGCGGCGGAAGGTCTCGTAACGCGCCCGGACCTCCTCGACCGGGAGGTCCGCCGGCAGGAGACCGCGGCGGCGTGCCCGCTCGACGAGCTCCGCGAACCCGGCGTCGAGCGCCCGCGGCAGGTCGTCGCCGGCCGGCCGGACGTCCGGCGCGCCGCCGGCGAGGCGCAGGAGGTCGCCGGCGAAGGCCCCCAAGAGCTCGCTCTCGGAGCGGGGCCGGCCGGCGGCGGCCGGCGGCTCCGAGTCCACGAGGAAAAGGCGCTCGACGCACTCGCCGCGCGCCTCGAGCTGGCGGGCCATCTCGAAGGCGATCACTCCGCCCAGGGACCAGCCGCCGAGACGGTACGGCCCCTCGGGCTGGACCTCGCGGACCGCCTCGAGGTAGCCGCGCGCCATGGACTCGAGGCCGCCGGTCCCTCCGGCCGCCGGCTCGGGAGAGGCCGCCTGGAGCCCGTAGACCGGGATCTCGGGGGGCAGGCCGCGGGCGAGATCGAGGTAGCAGGCGACGTCGCCGCCCACCGGGTGGACCAGCAGCAGGGGCGGCGCGGAGCCCTCCACCCCGGCCGGCGGCCGGGCCGGGAGCCGGACCGGGACCAGGACCGAGCGCCGGAGCTTCCCCGCCGTCACGCAGGAGCGCGGCGAGCCCCTCGACCGTCGGCGCCTGGAAGAGGACGGCCGCCGGCAGCTCGCGCCCGAGCTCGGCCTTCACCCGGGCCAGGAGGCGGAGGCCCAGCAGGGAGTGGCCGCCGAGCTCGAAGAAGTCGTCGCTCACCCCGGCCGGCCGGCCGAGGAGGTCCTCCCAGATGCGGCAGAGGGCGAGCTCCAGGGCGTCCCTGGGCGCCACCCGGCC
The DNA here is from genome assembly GCA_963741925.1 of uncultured Acidobacteriota bacterium. Taxonomy (GTDB): domain Bacteria; phylum Acidobacteriota; class Thermoanaerobaculia; order Multivoradales; family DATKCC01; genus CAVUBL01. The sequence continues at coordinate 2,072,317 of CAVUJU010000005.1, read as the reverse complement.
GGAGCGCTCCAGGTCCCCGTCGGGGGGCGGCAGGCTGCGCGCGTCGAGCTTGCCGCTCGCGGTGCGCGGGAACGCCGGGAGCTCGACGAAGGCCTGGGGCACCATGTAGGCCGGCAGGCGGCCGGCCAGGAAGCGGCGAAGGGCCGCCGGGCCGATCTCCGGCCGGCCCGGAGCCGCGGCGGCGGCCACCACGTACGCCGCGAGGCCGGGGCCCGCCGGCAGGTCCTCCCGCGCCACGACCGCCGCGTCGGACACTCCGGGGTGGGCCCGGAGGGCGGCCTCCACCTCTCCCGGCTCGAGCCGGAAGCCCCGGAGCTTGACCTGGCGGTCCACGCGCCCGGCGAGCTCGACCTCGCCGCCGGGAAGCCAGCGGGCCAGGTCGCCGCTGCGGTAGAGCCGCCGGCCCGGGCCGCCCCCCGGAGAGGCCGCGAACGGATCGGGCACGAACCGCTCGGCGGTCCGGCCCGGGCGCCCGAGGTAGCCGCGGGCGAGCCCGGCGCCGCCGATGGCGAGCTCGCCGAAGACGCCGGCGGGCGCCGGGCCGAGGCCCCGGTCCACGATCCGGAGGTCGACGCCGTCGACCGGCCGCCCCACCGCCACCGGCGCGCCCGCGTCGGGGCCCCGGTAGCGCCGGTGGCTGGCGTCGATGGTGGCCTCCGTCGGTCCGTACAGGTTCACCACCTCGGCCGGCAGGGCCGCCAGCGACCGGTCCCGGAAGTCGGCGGGCAGAGGCTCGCCGCCCACGAAGAGCCGCGCCAGGTCCCGGCAGCCGGCGAGCTCCGGCCGTTCCAGGAGCGCCTGGAGGAGGGACGGCACGACCTGCAGCACCGTCGCCCGCTCGGCCGCGGCCCGCGCGATCAGCCGCGCCGGGTCGCGGAGCTCCCCCGCGGACAGGACCGCCAGGCGCGCGCCGGCGAGGAGCGGCGCCCAGATCTCCCAGACCGAGGCGTCGAAGCCGGCCGGGGTCTTCTGGAGCACGCAGTCCTCCGGCCGCAGAGGGTAGGCCGCCTGGAGCCAGGCCATGTGGTTCGAGAGCGCCCCGTGGGGGATCATCACCCCCTTGGGACGGCCGGTGGAGCCCGAGGTGTAGAGGACGTACGCCAGGTCGGCCGCCGCGGCGGCGGCGCCGGCCGGGGGCTCTGCGGAACCGCCCCGCGACGGCACCTCCAGGTCGAGGACCGTCACGCCGGCCGGGAGCCACCCCGGCCCTCGTTTGCGGGTGAGGAGCACCCGCGCGCCGGCGTCGGCCAGCATGGCGCCGAGCCGCTCGGCCGGCAGCTCCGGCGGGAGAGGCAGGTACGCGCCGCCGGCGGCCAGGGTGGCGAGCATCGCCTCCACCAGGCCGGCGGAGGGCTCGAGGTGGAGGCCGACGAGCGCCCCCGGCGCCACCCCCGCCCGGCGGAGCCGCCCGGCCAGGGCGGCGGCGCGCCGGGCCAGCTCGCCGTAGCTCACCTGCTCCGGGGCGCCCGAGACCGCGATCGCCTCCGGCCCGTGAGCCGCCAGGGCGAGGACCCCCTCGTGGACCGGCGCTCCGGGGCCTCCCGGGACCCGCCGGCCGGCGCCCCACTCGCCGAGCACCTGGTGCTCCTCGGCGCGGTCCCAGAGGGGGATCGCCGCGGCCTCGGACGCGGGCTCGGCGGCGGCCCGGGCCAACAACCGGCCCAGGTGGCCGGCCAACCGCTCCATCGTCGTCCGGTCGAAGAGCTCCGCCCGGTAGTCGAGGGCCCCGGCGATCCCCGCGCCCCCTGCGCCTCCCGGGTCCCGCAGCGTCAGGGAGAGATCGTGCTTGACCGAGCGGACGGCGGTGGGAACGAGGCGCATGCGCAATCCCTCGTCCTCCGGCTCCGGCCGGCCGGGCGCCGGGCCCTCGAGGGCGAGCATCGCCTGGAACAGAGGGGAGTGGGCGAGGCTCCGCGCCGGCGCCAGCTCCTCGACCAGGCGCTCGAACGGCACCTCCTGGTGGGCCAGGGCGCCGAGGGTGGCGCGGCGGACCCGCCCGACGAGGTCCCGGAAGGAGGCGGGCCCCGCCAGGTCCACCTGGAGCACCAGGGTGTTGACGAAGAGTCCGATCAGGGGCTCGGTCTCGACCCGCGTGCGACCGGCGACCGGCGTGCCCAGGCGCACGCGGTCCTGGCCGGCCCAGCGGCCGAGGACCGAGGCGAACCCGGCCAGGAGCACCATGAAGACCGTCGCCCCCTCCCTCCGGGCCAGGGCCCGGAGCCCCTCGGCCAGCTCCGGCGCCAGGACGAGGCCGGCGCTCGCCCCGTCGGGGCCCGGCGCCGCGGGCCGCGGCCGGTCGGTGGGCAACGACAGCGCCTCGCCGCCCTCCCCGAGGGTCTCGCGCCAGTACCCGAGCTCCCGCTCCAGGACCTCGCCCCGCAGCCACGCCCGCTGCCACGCCGCGTAGTCGCCGTACTGGACCCAGAGCGCCGGGAGCCGGGCGGGCGCGCCCGCGCACCGGCACCGGTACGAGGCCGCCAGCTCTCGCCGGAGCAGCTCCAGCGACCAGCCGTCGGAGACGATGTGGTGGACGACCGTCACCAGCACGTGCTCGCCTTCCCCCAGGCGCAGGAGCGTCGCGCGCAGGAGCGGCTCCCGGAAGAGGTCGAAGGGGCGCGACGCCTGCCGGTCGGCCAGGCGGCGGGATTCGCCGGAGAGCCGGCCGGCGCCCGGCCCCCGGTCCCGCTCGCCCAGGCCCCCGAGGTCCACCACCGGGAGGCGGGGCGCGGGCGCCGGGTCGACCTCCGGCCGCGCCGTCCCGTCGGGCCCGGCGACGAAGCGCGTGCGAAGCGTCTCGTGACGGGCGGCGACGTCGGCCAGCGCCCGCGCCAGGGACGCCGGATCGAGCGGCCCGGAGAGGGCGAGGACCGCCGGGACGTTGTAGGTCGCGCGCCCCGGCTCCAGCCGGTCCAGGAACCAGAGCCGCTCCTGGGCGAAGGAGAGGGGGCGCGGCCCGGGCTCCCCGGCGGCCACCAGCGGCGGCGCCTCGATCCCGGGTCCGGACGCCCGGGCCTTTTCCACCGCCGCCGCCAGCCGGGCGACGGTGGGCGCCTCGAACAGGCTCCGCACCGGGAGCTCGACGCCGAAGGCCCGGCGCAGGCGGGAGACGACCCGGGTCGCGAGCAGCGAGTGGCCGCCGAGCTGGAAGAAGTCCTCCTCGATCCCGACCGCCTCGAGGCCGAGGACGTCGGCCCAGAGACCGGCCACGATCTCCTCGGCCGCGGTGCGCGGGGCGGTGCTCCCCGCCGGCGCCGCCCCGGGCGCCGGCAGGGCCCGGCGGTCGAGCTTGCCGCTCGGGGTCGAGGGAAGCTCGTCGAGGGCCACGTAGAGGCGCGGGACCATGTGGTCCGGAAGGCGGCGGGCGAGGTACGCGGTGAGCTCCTCGCGCGCCGGCGCCGGCGCTCCCGCCGTCTGCACGACGTAGGCCACCAGGCGGGAGTCGCCGACCGGATCGGGAACGGCCACCACCGCCGCCCGCGCCACCGCCGGGTGCTCCCGGAGCGCTACCTCGATCTCCCCCGGCTCGATGCGGAATCCCCGGACCTTGACCTGCTGGTCGAGGCGCCCGAGGAACTCGATCTCCCCGCCGGCGCGGTGGCGGGCCAGGTCGCCGGTGCGATACAGGCGGGCACCGGGGCGCGGCGCCGCCGGGTCCGGCACGAAGCTCGCGGCGCTCAGGCCCGGCCGGCCCCGGTAGCCCCGGGCGGGGGCGGCGCCGCCGATCGCGAGCTCGCCGGGGGCGCCCCGGGGCGCCGGCCGCAGGTCGGGGTCGAGCACCGCGAGCCGCACGTTGGCGATCGGCCGGCCGATGGGCACTCCCTCGCCCGCCGCCCCCGGCCGGCAGCGCCAGGCGCTCACCTCGATCGCCGCCTCGGTCGGCCCGTAGAGGTTGTGGAGCTCGGCGCCGAGGCGCCCGAGGCACCGTCGTGCGAGCTCCCCGGGGAGGACTTCGCCGCTCGCGACCACGGCGCGGAGCGAGCGGCAGCGGTCCGCCTCCGGGCGGTCCACGAAGGCCCGGAGCATCGACGGCACGAAGTGCAGGAGGGTCACCCGCTCCCGGGCGGCCAGCGCCGCCAGGTAGGCCGGCTCGAGGTGCCCGCCGGGCTCGGCGATCACCAGCGCCGCCCCGGCGAGGAGGGGGCAGAAGCTTCCCAGGCCGAGACGTCGAAGCTGAAGGGCGTCTTCTGGAGCACCCGGTCCGCCGCGGTGAGGTGGAAGGCCTCCTCCATCCAGAGCAGCCGATTGAGGACCGCCCGGTGGCTGTTGACCGCTCCCTTGGGGCGCCCCGTCGAGCCCGAGGTGAAGATCGTGTAGACCGCATGGTCGCCGCCCAGGGCCGGCGAGGCGAGGCCGGGTCCCGCGGGATCGCCGCCCTCGTCCGGCGCCCCGACCCGCACCCGTACCGGGCCGGCCTCGCCCACGGGCCCCGCCGTCGCCGCCTCCGGCGCCTGGTCGACGACCACCACCGGCGCTCCCGACTCCGCGAGCATCCGGGCCAGGCGCGCCGGCGGGTAGGAGGGGTCGAGGGGCACGTAGCAGCCGCCGGCCTCGAGCACCCCGAGCAGGGCCACCGGCAGCTCCGCAGATCGCTCGACCGAGACCCCGACCGGCGTCTCCGGCCCCACCCCCAGGCGCCGGAGCCGCCGGGCGAGGCGCCCGGCCCGGGCCGCGAGCGCGCCGTAGCTCCAGTGCTCCCGCCCGAAGACCAGCGCGACGGCGTCGCTCGCCCGCGCCGCCCGCCGGGCGAAGCGCTCCGGGATCGACGCCGGTCCCGGCCGGGCCGTCGCCGTGTCGTTCCACTCGTGGGTCAGGACGTGCCGCTCGGCCCGGGAGAGCAAGGGGAGCTCGGCCACCGGGCGGTCCGGCTCGGCCACCGCCGCCTCGATCAGGGCCTGGAACCCCCGGGCCATGCGCGCCGCCGTCGTCCGATCGAGGACGGCGAGCCGGTACTTGAACGAGGTCCGGACCCCCTCGGGCATCTCCTTCATGTCGCAGCTCAGGTCGATCTCCGAGGCGCGGGCCACCGGCGGCAGCAGGCTCATCCGGATCGCCCCCACCTGCAGGTCGGGGTGGGGCACGTTCTGCAGGCTGCACTGGACCTGGACGAGGGGGAACAGGTCCAGCCGCCGCGCGGGCGCCAGGGCCTCGACCAGCTTCTCGAAGGGCAGGTCCTGGTGGCTGTACGCCCCGAGGGTCGTGGCGCGCGAGCGGCGGAGAAGCTCTCGGAAGCTCGGCGCCCCCTCGAGGCGGGCGCGGAGCACCAGGGTGTTGACGAAGAACCCGATCAGGCCCTCGAGCTCGGTCCGGCCGCGGCTCGCGACGGGCGAGCCCACCAGCAAGTCGCGGCGCCCGGCGAAGCGGCCCACGGTCTCCGCGAAGGCCGCGAAGAGCGCCATGAAGAGGGTCGCCCCCTCCTCCTGGGCGAGCGCCTTCAAGCCGCCGGCGAGCTCCGCCGGGAGGTCCCCGCGCTCCCGGTCCGCCGCCGCCCGGGGACGCGTCGGGCGCGGCCGGTCGGCCGGCAGCTCCAGCACCTGCGGGGCTCCGGCGAGGGCCTCGCGCCAGTAGGCGAGGAGCCCCTCGAGCCGCGCGCCCGCGACCTGGCGCCGCTGCCAGGCGGCGAAGTCCGTGTACTGGATCTCGAGCTCGGGCAGCGGCGACGGCCGAGCCGCCGCGAACGCCTCGTAGAGGAGCCCCATCTCCCGAAACAGGAGCCCCGTCGACCAGCCGTCGCCGATCACGTGGTGCATGGACGAGGCCGCCGCGTGCTCCTCCTCGCCCAGGCGCAGCAGCACGATCCGCAAGAGAGGCGCCCGCGAGAGGTCGAACGGCCGCCGCGCGAGGTCGGCCGAGACCGACTGCGCCTCGTCCCCGCGCCGCCCGGCGGGCAGACCGGCGAGGTCGACGACCGGCAGCGGCACGCCGAGGTCCGGCTCCACGACCTGCACCGGCTCCCCGTCCACGACCGCGAAGCGGGTGCGCAGCGTCCCGTGGCGGCGGACGACCTCGGCGAGCGCGCGCGCCAGGACCGGCACCCGGAGCCGCCCGGCCAGGCGCACCGCCCGGGCGATGTTGTACTCCACGCTCTCCGGGTCCAGCCGGTGGAGGAACCAGAGGCGCCGCTGGGAAAACGACGCCGGCGACCGGTCCGAGTGGGGGCCCGAGCCCGGGCCGGTCGCGCGCCGGGGGCCCTCCTCCCGGGGCGCCGTCCCCTGGCCCAGGAACGCCACAATCTCGGCCTTGCGCTGCGCCAGCTCGCCGCGCAACGCCTCGGTCAGCGCCCCCGGCGGCGCCCGGTAGCGCAGCCGCGCCCCGTCCAGCCACACGTCCACCCCTCGCGCGCGCAGCCGGGACAGGAGCTGGACCGTCGTCCGCCGCTCCGCCCCGCCGCGCCCGGAGCGGCTCCCTCGCCCTTCCAGGTACCGCCGGATCCCGCCCACCATCCGGGGGACCGCCACCCGGGCGTAGTCGCGCACCTTGGGGATCTCCATGGTGCGCAGGACCATCAGCCGGACGGCGAACAGGCTGCGGGCGACGGTGAAGGCGGCGAGGAGCGCCGGGTCCTGGCCGGCCCCGGGGCGCACCCGCCGGTAGCCGGCCAGGAAGGAGCGCTCGAGGCCGGCGTAGCCGGGCTTCTCCCGGAGCGGCAGCAGGGCCGCCGCCACGTCGTAGAGGTACCAGCCCCAGCCGCAGTCGGCGAAGTCGATGGCGTGGAGCTCGCCGTTGGAGACCACCAGGTTGTCGGGCTCGAAGTCCTTGTGGATGAGGCCCACGACCTCGCGCCCCGCGCCCAGGCCGGCCGTCACCTCGCGCACCACCGCCGCCGCCTCGTCCAGGATCGCCCGCGCCCGGGAGCCGAGGAGCGAGCCGCCCGCCCCCGCCGGCAGGAGCGACGGCCCGGGGCCGAAGAGCCGGTCGCAGTCCCATCGGGGCCGCACGAACTCCGGCCCCGGGACGAACCCTTCCGAGCAGCGGTGGATCCGAGCCAGGAGCTCGCCCGCCCGCTCGACCGTCGGCGGGTCGAGCTTCCCGGCGCAGCGTCTCGCCCGGGATCCACCGGAAGAGGGCGCACGGGTGGGCGCCGGAGGCCCCCTCCGCCGCGACCTGGGGCACCCAGCGGCCGGATCGACCGCGCAGGGGCTCCGGTACCCGCAGCCCGCCGGCGTGCCGGAGGGTGCGGAGCCAGGCGAGCTCCGATTCCACCTCGCCGACGGTGTACTCGCCGCTCCGGGCGATCCGCAGGAGGTAGGTGCCCGGTCCCGGGCCGTCGCCCCCCTCCGGCCGCTCCGGCCGCTCCGGCACCTCGACCTGGAACGTGACGTTGGTCTTGTGCTCGAGCAGGCGCACCCGGGCCGACTCGGCCCCGAACTCGACCAGGGCCGCTCGGGCCAGCGCCCGGTAGAGCTCCTCCTCCCTGGCCCAGGCCGCCTCCGCGGCCGGCCGCGGGCGCTCCGCCGGGGCGCGGGCCAAGGTCGGCTCGCTCACCACGGCCGCCCGCTCCCGGCGTTCATATCTCGCCCTCCTCGTAGTCGCCGGCCGCCGCGCCGCCGGCGGCGCCCGCCGGCGCGTCGCCGCGAGCGGCGGCGACCTCCCGGGCCCAGCGCGCCAGGTCAAGGCCTTCGGCCAGGGCCGCCACCGTGGGCTCCTCGAAGAAGGTGGGCAGCGGCAGCTCCAGGCCGAAGGCGTCCCGCAGGCGGGAGAGGAGCCGGGTGGTCAAGAGAGAGTGGCCGCCGAGGTCGAAGAAGTCGTCGTGGACCCCGATCCGCTCCCGGCCCAGGAGCTCTCGCCAGATGGCCACCAGCCGCTCCTCCGTCTCCGAACGGGGCGCCACGTAGGGCACCTCCGGGGCCAGGGCGACGCCGCCGGCGGACCCCAGGGCGCCCCGGTCCACCTTGCCGCTGGGGGTCCGCGGCAGGGCGTCGAGGACCACGAAGGCGCCGGGCACCATGGCGTCGGGCAGGCGGTCCCGAAGGAAGCGCCGGAGCGCCTGGCCCTGGGGCTCGGGCTCCCCCTCCCGGAGCTTCCAGGTAGGCCGCCAGCCGGTCGTGGCGCGGCGGCGCGGCCCCGCCACCGGCCGGAAGCGGGCCCCCGGCCGCCGCCACCGGCACCACGGCGGCCTCGCGCACCGCCCGGTGCTCCCGGAGCGCCGCCTCCACCTCGCCCGGCTCGACCCGGTGGCCGCGGACCTTCACCTGGCCGTCGATCCGTCCCAGGAAGAGGAGCTCTCCGGCGGCCAGCCGGCGGGCGAGGTCGCCGGTGCGGTAGAGGCGGCCCCCGGGCTCCCCCCCGAGGGGGTCGGGGCCGAAGGCGGCGGCGGTGCGCCCGGGCCGCCCGAGGTAGGCGCGGGCGAGGCCCGCGCCGCCGAGCCGGAGCTCGCCGGGGACGCCGGCGGGCACCGGGCGGCCCCGGGGATCGAAGAGGTGCACCCGGGCGTCGGCGACCGGGCGGCCGATCGGCACCGACCGGCGCCCGTTGTCCGGGGAGAGGGCGTGGACCGTCGCCCACACGGTCCCTTCGGTGGGACCGTACTCGTTCCACAGGCCGGTCCCGGGCCGGGTGGCGAAGTGGCGCGCCGCGAGATCCGGGAAGCAGGCCTCCCCCGCCACCACCACCTCCTCGAGGCAATCGCCGCCCGGCTCGTCGAGGAGCACCGCGTAGAGCGACGGCACGCAGAGGAGATGGGAGACCCGCTCCCCGTCGACCAGGGAGCAGAGCGCCCCCGGGCTCCAGGTCGCGCCCTCGCCGCTGCGCGCCGGAAGCACCAGGCGGCCGCCCGCGGCCAGGGTGCCGAAGATCCCGGCCACCGAGCTGTCGAAAGCGAAGGACGAGAGGAGCAGGAAGCCCCGGGGCCCGGCGTCGCTTCCGGGCCGGGCCCGGCGCCGGAACGGGGCCTGGTAGCAGGCGAGGCGGGCGGCGGTCGAGGCCAGCAGGTTGCGGTGGGAGACCATCACCCCCTTGGGCCGGCCGGTCGAGCCGGAGGTGTAGATCACGTAGCAGAGGTCGTCGGGGCCCGCCTCGGGGCCGGCGCCGGCCGCGGCCGGCGCCGCGGGCGCATCGCCGCCGCCCACGTCCTCGATGAAGGTCTCCCGCACGCCGCCCCGGGCCAGGCGGCCGGCCAGGGCCCGCTCGGTCAGCACCAGGTGCGCCCCCGAGTCCCTGAGCATGAAGGCGAGGCGCTCCTCGGGGTAGCCCGGGTCCAGGGGCAGGTAGGCGCCGCCCGCGTGGAGCACCCCCAGGAGGGCCACGACCATCGACGGGGAGGCCCCGAGGTGGACCCCCACCAGGACCCCCGGCCCCACTCCCAGGCGCCGGAGCCCGGCGGCCGCCGCCCGCGCCGCGGCGTCGAGCCCGCCGTAGGTGAGGACCGCGGCGCCGTGGCTGACCGCCGGCGCGTCCGGGCCGCGGCGGGCCCGCTCCGCGATCCAGCGGTCGACGGTCGTCGCCGGGGGCGGACCCGAGCGCGTGTCGTTCCACTCGGCGATCACCTGGTGACGCTCGGCGGCGCTCCAGGCCGGCAGCTCCCCGAGACGCCGCCCGGGGGCGGCGACCGCGGCCTCCAGGAGGCGGGCGTAGCGGGCCAGGAGGCGGGCCGTCGTGGTGCGGTCGAACAGGTCCGTGCCGTAGTCGGCCGAGAAGTGGAGGGCGCCGTCGGCCTCGTAGATCGACAGCACGAGGTCGAACTGGACCGCGCCGCTGTGGTTCGCCTCGGGGGTCAGGGTGAGGCCGGGCAGCTCCATGGCGACGGGCCGGTAGTTGGTCAGGAGGTTGAACAGGATCTGGAAGAAGGGCTGGCGCGACGGGTCCCGCGGCGGCTCGAGCTCGCTGACCAGCTGCTCGAAGGCCAGGTCCTGGTGCGAGTAGGCCCCGAGCGCCGTCTCCCGGGTCCGGGCCAGGAGCTCGCCGAAGGTCGGGTCGCCGCCGGCGTCGGCGCGCAACACCAGGGTGTTGACGAAGAAGCCGATCAGCCCCTCGGTCTCGGCCCGGGTACGGTTGGCGATGGGCGAGCCCACCGCCAGGTCGTCGCCCGCGCCCAGGCGCTGGAGGAGGGCGTAGAAGCCCGCCAGGAGGACCATGAAGAGGGTGGCGCCCCGCTCTCGCCCCAGGCGTCCCAGGGCCGCCGTGAGCTCGGGCGACAGGCTCGCGAGCTCGCGGGCCCCCCGGAAGCTCTGGACCGGCGGCCGGGGGCGGTCGGCGGGCAGCTCGCTACCCCCCGCCAGGCCGGCCAGCCGCTCGCGCCAGTACGCGCTCTGGCGCTCCAGCACCTCGCCCCGGAGCCACCGCCGCTGCCAGTGGGCGAAGTCGGCGTACTGGATCGGCAGCTCGGGCAGGGGCGAGGGACGCCCGCGCCAGAACGCCTCGTAGAGGGCACCGAGCTCGCGGATCAGAAGCTCCCGGGACCAGACGTCGTAGACGATGTGGTGGGCGGTGAGCGCCAGCACGTGGTCCGCCTCGTCGATCCGGAGGAGCATCGCCCGCAGCAGCGGCCCCCGCTCGAGGTCGAACGGGAGGCCGGCGCTCGCGTCGCCCAGCTCGACCGCCAGCCGGTGGCGCGCCGCGGCCGGCAGGCGCCGGAGGTCGACCAGGGGCAGGGGGAGCGGCGCGGGCGGCCGGATCACCTGGACCGGCGCGCCGTCCCGCTCGTCGAAGGTAGTGCGGAGCACCTCGTGGCGGCAAAGGACCCGGGCGAAGGCGCGGGCGAGCACCGGCGTCCGGAGCTTCGCCCCGGAGGCGCACGGCGCCGAAGATGTTGTAGGCGGTCAGGCCCGGGCGCCAGCGGTCGATGAACCAGAACCGCTCCTGCCCGAAGGAGGCCTCGAGGACGCCGTCCCGGGGGATCGGCTCGAGCGGGGGCGCCTCCGGCAGCCCCTCGCCGGCCAGCAGCGCCGTCTCGACGCTTTCGGCGAGGGCCGCCAGGGTGCTGCGCTGGAACAGGGTGCGCACCGGCAGCTCGACCCGGAAGGCCTGGCGGATGCGGGAGGTGACCCGGGTCGCCAGGAGCGACTGCCCGCCGGCCTCGAAGAAGTTGTCCAGGGCGCCCACACGCTCGAGCCCCAGCACCTCGGCCCAGATGCCCGCCAGGGTCTCCTCCACCGGCGTCCGGGGCGCCACGTACTCGCCGCGCGCTCGCGCCTCGGGCGCCGCCAGGGCGGCCGAGGCGACGAGGGCCCGGCGGTCCACCTTGCCATTGGCGGTCAGGGGCAGAGCCCCGAGGGCGACGAACGCCGCCGGCACCATGGGCTCGGGCAGCCGCGACGCCAGGTGCGCCCGGAGCTCGGCCTCGAGGCGCTCGCCCGGCTCGCCGGCCACCGCCACGAACGCCACGAGCGCGGTGCCGCCGGCCGCCGACCGCCGCGCGACGACCGCCGCCCGGCGCACGGCCGGGTGCTCGCCGAGGGCGGCCTCGATCTCGCCCAGCTCGATCCGGAACCCCCGCACCTTGACCTGGTGGTCGAGGCGCCCCAGAAAGTCCAGGGCCCCATCCGCCAGGCGCCGGGCGCGGTCGCCGGTGCGATAGGCCCGGGCGCCGGGGCGGGCGCTCGCTCCCGGGGCCGGGTCGGGAGCGAAGACCTCGGCGGTGCGCCGGGGCTCGCCCAGGTAGCCGCGGCCGACCCCCGCGCCGGCCACCCACAGCTCGCCGGCCACGCCCGCCGGCACCGGCCGGAGGCCCCGGTCCAGGACCCGGAGGCGCAGGTTCCGGAGGTCCCGGCCGATGGGCACCCGCGCCGCCCCCGCCGGCGGCGCTCCGGCCAGGCGGTGGTGGCTGACGTCGTCGGCGCACTCGGTGGGGCCGTAGGCGTTGAGCAGCGGCACCTCCGGGAAGGCGGCGAGCCAGCGCCGCGCGAGGTCCGGCGCCAGGGCCTCTCCGGTGGGGACCATCCAGCGGAGCGCCGGCAGGCGGCGGGCGTCCCCGCGCCGTTCGGCCTCGTCCAGGACGTAGGCGAGGACCGAGGGGACCACCTCGACCACGGTCACCCGCTCGCGCTCCACCCGGTCGAGGAGCGCCGCCGGGTCGTGGGCCACCTCGTCGTCGAGCACCGCGACGCGGCCGCCCACCGCGAGCGGGGCGAGGAGCTGCCAGATCGAGATGTCGAACCCTTGGGAGGCGGTCTGGGCGAGGGTGTCGGCGGGCCCGAGGAGGCAGCTCCTCCACCTTCGCCCGGAGGTGGTTCGCCATCCCCGCGCGGTCCACCGTCGCCCCCTTGGGCCGGCCGGTGGAGCCGGAGGTGAAGACGACGTAGGCCGCGCCCGCGTCCGCCGACGGGCGTCCGGCGGCCGGCGCCGCGGCGCCCGCGCCGTCCGCCGCCACGAGCTCCTCCAGGGCCAGGATCTCCGGCCGTTCCGCCGCCGGCAGGGCGGCGGCGGCCGCCCGGGCCTTTTGGCGCAGGTGGCCGGCGGCGAGGAGCAGGGCCGGCCGCGACCGCTCCAGGATCGCGGCGTGGCGCGCCGCCGGGTGGGCGGGATCGAGGGGCAGGTAGACGCCCCCCGCCTCGAGGAGGGCGAGGAGGGTCGCCAGGAGGTCGATCCCGCGCTCGGCGAGGACGGCGACCACGGCCTCCGGCCCCGCGCCGCGGGCGCGCAGGCGCCCCGCCGCGGCCCCGGCCCGGCGCCGGAGCCCGCCGTAGGTCGCGGCCTCCCCGCGGTGGCTCGCGGCCACCGCGTCGGGGGACTCCCCGGCCCGGGCGGCGAAGAGCGCCAGGAGGTCCGGCGCCGGCGGGGCCGCCGTGTCGCTCCACTCGCGGAGCACCTGCTGCGCCTCGGCCGGCGCCATCAGGGGCAGATCGGCCGCCGGGCGGTCCGGATCGCGGGCGAGACCCCGGAGGAGGACCGGCAGGTGGCGCGCCGTCCGCTCCACGGTGGTGGGGTCGAAGAGGGCACCGTCGTAACCGAACCAGCCGGCGAGCCCCTCCGGGACCTCCCGCAGGTCGAGCTCCAGGTCCTCGCGGGAGGCGGTCTCCCGGACCTCGTAGCGCTCCATGGCGACGCCGCCGGCGCCCATCGCCGAGGGCGGGACGTTCTGGAAGGCGAAGAGCACCTGGTAGAGGGGGTTGCGGCGGGTGTCCCGCGGCACTCGGAGGGCCTCCACCAGGCGGTCGAAGGGGAGGTCCTGGTGGGCCAGGGCGGCGAGGAGGCGGTCGCGCACCTGGGCGAGGAGCCCCCGGAAGGAGAGGCCCGGAGCCACGTCCGCGCGCAGGACCAGGGTGTTGAACAGCAGTCCGATCAGCCCCTCGAGCTCCACCCGGTTGCGGTTCGCCACCGGCACGCCGACCAGCAGGGTCTCCTGGCCCGAGTAGCGGTGGAGGAGCGCGAAGAGGGCGGCCAGGAGGACCATGTAGAGGCTCGCGCCCTCGGCCTTCCCCAGGGCCTTGAGCCGGTCGGTCGAGGCGCGGTCCAGGCGCAGGTACCGGCGCCCGCCGCGCAGGCTCTGAAACGCCGGCCGCGGGCGGTCGAAGGGCAGGTCGATCGTCTGGGGCGCGCCCGCGAGCCGCTCGCGCCAGAACTCCAGCAGCCGCTCCAGGCTCTCGCCCTGGAGGACCCGCTGCTGCCAGCCGGCGTAGTCCGAGTAGGCGATGGGCAGCTCGGGCAGGGGGCGGCCGCCGTAGAGGGCCGTGACGTTGCGGAAGAAGACGCCCACCGACCAGATGTCGCAGATCACGTGGTGCAGGACCAGGAGGAACAGGTGCTCGGCGTTTGCCAGGCGCACCAGGCCGGTCCGGGCGAGAGGCGCCCGCGCCAGGTCGAAGGGGGCGGCGACCAGCCGGTCCACCGTCCGGGCCGCCTCCGCCTCGCGCCGGGCCGCCGGCAGGCCCCGGAGGTCGACCACCCCCGGGAGGAGGGGCCGGGCGGCGGACGGCGCCGCGATCTCGAGCCCCGGCTCGCCGCCGTCGTCGCGGAAGCTGGTGCGCAGGCTCTCCTGGTAGCGCACCTCCTGCCGCAAGCTCCGGACGAGGGCGCCCAGGTCGAGCCGGCCGCGCATCCGCACCGCCCCGGGCACGTGGTAGGCGGGGCTCCCGGGCTGGAGCTGCTCGATGAACCAGAGGCGCCGCTGGCCGAAGGACGGCACCGCGGGCTCGCCCGGCCGGCGCCGGGAAATGGCGCCCGGCCCGCCCTCCCGGCGCAGGAGCTCGAACAGCCGGCGCTGCTTGGGCGAGAGGCCGCGGGAGAAGCTCCGCGATCCGGTCCACGGTCACGTCTCGCCTCCCGTCTGGCCCTCGAGGCGCGCGAGCTCCAGGTCGAGCTCCTCGTCGCTCAGACCCTGGATCCGCTCGAGGAGCTCCGCGCTCCCGTCGTCGCCGGCCTCCGGCCCCTCCGCCCGGAGCTCGTCGACCGCCGCGGCGAGCTCGGCGACCGTCGAGCGCTCGAAGAAGATCCGCACCGGCAGGTCGAGGCCGAACGCAGCGCGCATCCGGCTGATCAGGCGGGTCGCGAGGAGCGAGTCGCCCCCGAGGTCGAGGAAGCTGTCGTCGAGGCCCACCCGAGCGACCCCCAGCAGCTCCTGCCAGAGCTCCGAGATGCGGCGCTCCAGGGCGTTCGTCGGCGGCCGGTACTCGGTGTGCAGGCCCGGGCGGGGGTAGGCGCCCACCGGGGCGGGGGCGGCGTCCCGGCGCCCGGGAGCCGTCGCGCTCAGCCGGTGCCAGCCCTCCGCCAGCGCGTGGTCGGCGACCGCGACGGCCGGGGCGCCGACGGCCGCCAGCAGGCGATCGAGGGCGGCGGCCAGCCGCTCGTCGGCGGGATCGGCGGCGGCCCAGGCGACGCTGGTCCAGGGCACGGGGCCGCCGCGCGCCGCCAGCGCCCAGGCGTCGAGGACCGGGCCGGCGGCGCTCGCCGGGACCGCGTCGGCGCCGTCCGCGGCGGCGGGGGTGACGGCGCAGGCGAAGCGGGGCGGGCTCGCCAGGTGCCGGGCGAGGGCCCGGTCCAGGGCCTCGACCTGCCGCAGCGCGGCCCGCCAGCCGTCGCCCGGGCCGCCGGGCGGGGCGGGGACGACCACCACGCCATCGAGGCGGCCGCACCGCCGCGCCAGGTCCCGGACCAGCCGGTCGATCTCCGCCGGCTCCTCCGGATCCGCCCGCGCCACCTCGAGCTCGGCGGCCTCGCGGGCGAGCTCCTGGGCGCGCGCGATCCGGCCGGCGACGACGCCCGCGGCCCCGGCGCTCCCCGCCAGCCACTCCGGCCAGTCCTCCCGGCGCGGGAAGCCCGGTCCCTCGATCAGGACCAGCCGCGCCCCCGGCCGCCGGGCGAGGTGGCGGGCGAAGGCGAGGCCGGGACCGGCGAGGCCGTTGACCACCAGGAACGTCTCGCCGGCGCCCGCCCCGTCTCCGGGCGGATCGGGCGGGTCGGGCGGCCGCTGCGCCGGGGGATCGGGCAGCGGCACCGGCGAAGGGAGCCAGCGGCTCCTCCCCCGGTGGGCCACGACCGGCTCCGGCCGGGCGCCGGCGAGCTCCGCGACCACCTCCCGGGCCCGGGCCTCGAGCCACGTGTCGAAGGCGCCGCCGCCGGCCGCCGCCGGCTCGGGGCGGAAGTCGGCCAGGTCGAGCACCCGGAGCGCGAGCCCGGTCTCTTCCGCGGCGAGGACCGGGCAGGCCGCCAGCACCGCCGCGGCCTCGGGACGCGGCCGCTCCTCGCCGCTCACCTCCTGGAGGCCGGCCGTGACGACCCAGAACGGGACCGGGGCCGCTGGCCGCCTGCGCCCCACCGCCCGGGCCGCCGCCAGCAGGTTCTCGAGCGCCGTCCCGGCACCGTCGGCGTCCCCCGGGCCGTCGGGGGCCCCCGCGAGGTCCAGGCCCCCGAGGTGGACCACGCCGTCCGGCGCCTCGCCCGCCTCGGCGGCCGCCGGGCCGGCGGCCGCGGTCACCAGGCGGACGCTCGCTCCGCAGCGCCGGAGGCCGTCCGCCACCCGCTCTGCGAAGCCGTAGCCGTCGCCCAGCACCAGCCAGCGCCGCCCGGTCTGGTCCTCCGGGAGGCCGGCGCCGGTGCGCGGCGCCCGCCGCCACGAGGGCTCGAAGGCGCCGAAGACCGGGCCGGCCGGCCGCTCGGCCGCGGCGTCGATCCAGTAGCGCCGGCGCTCGAAGGGGTAGGTGGGAAGGATGACGCGGCGGCGGCTCTCCCGGGCGTAGAACCCGCGCCAGTCGGGGGCCGCTCCCAGGAGCCAGAGCCGGCCCAGGGCTTCGAGGATCGCCGCGCCGTCGGGCCGGGGCTCGAACGGCGAGCCCAGGGAGGCGACCACGTCCAGCGCCCGCTCCGGGCCCGAGACCTCCGGGTGCTGCAGGGCGAGGCTGGTGAGGGTCCGGCCCGGACCCACCTCCAGGAGCAGCCGGTCCCGCGCCTCGCCGGCGAGGGCCGCGAGCCCCTCGGAGAAGCGCACCGGGGCGCACATGTGGCGGGCCCAGTACCCCGGGTCGGTGGCCTCGTCGTCGCGCAGCCAGGTGCCGGTCAGGTTCGAGAGGATCGGGATCCGGGGCGCGGCGAGCTCCACGCCCGCGGCCACCGCGGTCAAGGGCTCGGCGGCCGGCTCGAGGAGCGCCGAGTGGAACGGATGGCCGGCCGCCAGCCGCCGGCAGGCGATCCCGTCCGCCGCCAGGGCGGACTCCAGGGCCGCGATCGCCGCCTCCGGACCGGACGCGACGCTCTGCTCGGGCCCGTTGACCGCCATCAGGGAGAGCTCCTCTCCCAGGCGCCGCCGGAGGCCCTCCTCCGGCAGGCCCACGGCGAGGAGCGCCCCCGCTGGCAGCTCGTCGATCAGGCGGGCGCGCTCCACGACCAGGGTGAGGGCGCCCGCCAGGGAGAAGACGCCGGCCAGGCAGGCCGCCACGTACTCGCCCAGGCTGTAGCCGATCAGCGCCGCCGGCCGGACCCCCCATTCCTGCCACAGGCGGGCCAGGGCGTACTCCACGGCGAACAGGGCCGGCTGGGAGACGCGGGTGCGGTCCAGGGGCCCGGCATGCGCTTCCGCGGGCCGGGTGCCGCGGCCGAGCATGCGGCGCAGGTCCGGCCCGGCCGGCGTTCCGGCGCGGCCCTCGGCCCAGGCGCCGGCGCCCCCGGGGTAGATCAGCTCCCGGAGGTCCGCGCCCAGGAGCGGCGCCGCGAGCTCGGCGCAGCGGTCCAGGGCCTCCCGGAAGGCCGGCTCGTCCCGGTAGAGACCCGCGCCCATCCCCGGGTGGTGGGCGCCGATCCCGGGCAGGAGGAAGGCCGTCTCCCGCCGGCCCGCCTCCCGGTAGCCGCTGGAGGCCTGGCCGGGGAGCCCTCCGCGTAGCGCCGCCACCGCCCCGCCGGCGTCGCGGCAGACCACGAACCGGCGGTGCTCCAGGGTCCGGCGGCCCACCTCGAGCGTGAACGCGGCGTCGGCCAGGTCGGTTCCCGACGCCGTGGCAAAGCGGGCGGCGAGGTGGTCGGCCAGCTCGCGGGACGCCTGCTCCAGGGCCGCCCCGCTGCGGGCCGAGAGGACCAGGAGCTGGTGCTCGCGGGACGGGCCCGAGGGCTCGGCCGCCGGCGCCTCCTCGAGGACCACGTGGGCGTTCGTCCCCCCCATCCCCAGGGAGCTCACCCCGGCCCGGCGGGGGGTGTGGCGGGGCCCGGCGTCCCGCGGCCAGGCGGTGCGCTCCGCGGCCACCCGGAACGGGCTCGCCGCGAAGTCGATCTCCGGGTTCGGGTGCTCGAAGTGGAGGGTCGGCGGGATCTCCTCGCGCTCCAGGGCGAGGGCCGCCTTGATCAGGCCGGTCACGCCGGCGGCCCGGTCCAGGTGGCCGAAGTTCGACTTGACGGAGCCCAGGGCGCAGAAGCCCGTGTCGCCGGTCCACCGCCGGAAGGCCCGGGTCAGGGCGGCGACCTCGATGGGGTCGCCGAGGCTGGTGGCGCTGCCGTGGGCCTCGAGGTACGCGATGCTCCGCGGGTCGACGCCGGCGTCCTCGTAGGCCGCCGCCACCGCCTGCGCCTGGCCCTCGACGCTGGGGGCCGTGAAGCCGGCCTTGAGCGCGCCGTCGTTGTTGACGGCCGAGCCCTTGACCACGGCGTGGACGTGGTCGCCGTCCGCCAGGGCGTCGGCCAGCCGCTTGAGCACCACGACGGCGGCGCCGTTGCCCAGCACGCTGCCGTCGGCGGCGGCGTCGAACGGCCGGCTGTGGCCGTCGGCGGGCGCCAGCCCCCCGCGCTCGTAGAGGTAGCCCTGGCGCACCGGCACCACCACCCGGACGCCCCCGGCGAGCGCCATGTCGCACTCCCCCTGGCGCAGGCTCCGGACCGCCAGGTGGAGCGCCACCAGAGAGGTCGAGCAGAAGGTCTGGACCGCGACGCTCGGCCCCGTGAGGCCGAGCTTGTAGGAGACGGCGGTGGTCAGCGAGTCGCGGTCGTTGCCCAGGATCGCCTGGAGGGTGTTCACCGACCGCCGCACCCGCGGGTCGGCGTGCAGAGCGAGGAGGTAGGTCGAGAGGTTCGAGCCGGCGAAGACGCCGATGGCGCCCGGGTAGACCGACGGGTCGTAGCCGGCCCGCTCCAGGGCCTCCCAGGCGCACTCGAGGAAGATCCGGTGCTGCGGGTCCATGGCCTCGGCCTCCCGCGGGGAGTAGCCGAAGAGGGCGGCGTCGAAGAGGTCGACGTCCTCGAGGATCGCCCCGGCCCGGACGTAGCCGGGGTCCGCCAGGAGCGCCGGATCGACCCCCGCGTCCAGGAGCTCCCGGTCGGAGAAGAAGGTGATCGACTCGACCCCGGAGGCGAGGTTGGCCCACAGCTCCTCGACGCCCCGGGCGCCGGGGAAGCGGCCGGTCATGCCGATGATCGCCACCTCCCGGGAGCCGGCCTCGCCGGCCGGCCGCCGGAGCCGCGTGCGCCGCTCGGCGAGGACCTCCGCCTCACCGCGGACCGGGGCGCCGCCGCCCTCCGCCGCGCCCGCCGCCGGGCGCACCCGCCGCGCCAGGGCGCCGACGGTGGGGGCGTCGAACAGGGTCACCGGCGCGAGGTCGAGGCCGAGCTCCCGGTTGAGCTCGGTGACGAGCTGGAGACCCAGGAGGGAGTTGCCGCCGAGGTCGAAGAAGTTGTCGTCCACCCCCACGCGCCCGGTCCCCAGGACCCGCTCCCAGACGGCGGCGATCTCGCGCTCCGTGGCGCTGCCGGCGGCGGCGTAGGAGGTGCCCAGCACCCGCCGCGCCGGCGCCTCGGGGCGGTCCCCCTCCAGCCGGTGAAGGAAGCCTTCCTGGGTCAGGGAGCGGCCGAGCTCGATCCGCCCGCCCAGCTCCTGGGTGGAGACCATCCACCGCGGCTCGGGCCGCGCCAGCATGCGGTCGAGGGCCGCGACGCCCTCGGCCGGCGTGATCGCCCGGGCGAGCATCTCCTCGCGCCAGGGGCGCAGGTGCTCCGGGACCTCGGTGGCGACCGCCAGGCCGACCTCGCGCCAGATGTCCCAGTCGACGACCCGGGTGGCCGGGGCCTCGGGGTCCGCGGCGTTCGCCTCGGCGAGGGCGTCGAGGAAGGCGTTCGCCGCGCAGTAGTCCACCTGGCCGAGCTCGCCCAGCACCGACGCGATCGAGGAGAACAGGACGAGGAAGGGCCGCGCCTCGGCCGAGCAGGGAGGCGCCGTCTCCCGGAGCAGCCGGTCGAGGACCGAGGCGCCCAGGGCCTTCGGGGCGAGGACCCGCTCCGCCATCTCCCGGGTCTTGAGATGGAGGATCCCGCCGCCGGGGACCCCGGCCAGGTGGAAGACCCCGTCGACGGCGCCGAAGCGCGCCCGGGCCCGGGCGAGGACGCCGCGCATGGCCTCGGGGTCGGCGGCGTCGGCCGAGAGGACCAGCACCTCGGCGCCGCGCCCGGCGCCTTCGGCCTCGAGCGCCAGGAGCCCGGCGAGCTTCGCGGCCAGGGGGCCGGTGCCGGCGGCCCGGTCCCGCCACGCCTCGCGCGGCGGCAGCTCGCTGCGACCGGTGAGGACCAGCCGGGCGCCCAGCGTGCGGGCGAGGTGTCCGGCGAGAGCGAGCCCGAGCCCCCCGGTGCCACCGGTGACCAGGTAGACGCCACCCTCTCGCAGGAGCTCCGGCGGCCCCGCGACGGCGGGCAGGGCCACGGGCTCGAAGACCTGGCGCCAGCGCTCCCCTCCCCGGAGGGCGATCACCTCGTCGGGGCCGGCCGCGGTGAGCTCCGCGACCAGGGCGGCGGCGAGCGCCCGCGGGTCCTCCGGGGCCGCCGGGGCGTCCAGGGACGGCGCCGGAGGCAGGTCGACGGCGCGGCATTCGATCCCCGGGAAGCTCCTGGGGGATCACCCGCACCGGTCCGAGGACCGTGGCCACCTCCGGCCGGAGGCCGGCGGCCGGGTCGCCGGGCAGGCGGTGGAGGCCGCGGGTCACGACCGCGATCCGGGCCCCGGCGCCGCCGCGCCGGCGCGCCAAGGCGCCGGGACGCCGCCGGGTCAACCCCCGGGCGAGGTCCAAGAGGCTGTAGAAGCCGAGGCGCTGGGCGGCGGCGAACCGGTCGCTCCCGGAGCCGGCCGGCGGCTCCGCCGGTAGGGGGCGGAGGCTCCAGAGGTGGAGGACCGCGTCCGGAGCGCCGCCCCGCCGGGCGAGCTCCTCGAGCAACCGCTCCGAGTCCCGCGGGCGCTCCGGGTCGAGGGTCAGCCGGAGCTCGCCGCCGGGGCCCTCGTCGAGCGCGAACGAGGCCCCGGGGACGATCCGGGCCACTCGCCGGTCCGCGGCGCGGAGGGCCGCGGCGGCGGCCTCGCCGAGCGGCCCGCCGTCGTCGAACAGGAGGGTCCAGGGCGGCGGCGCGCCGGCCGATGGCGACGCGGTCTCGGCCGAGGGCGGGGCCGCTTCGTTTGCCCGCTCCTCGATCCGCCGCCAGACCGGCCGGTAGAACCAGTCCGCCAGGTCCCGGCGCTCGCCCAGGGCGAGGCCGCGGCCCGCGGCCGCCTCGGCGGTGCCCGCCGCCGAGGCCGGGGCCGCCCGCTCGTCGGGCTCCACCCAGTGGCGCCGGCGCTCGAAGGGATAGGTCGGCAGGGGCACCCGGCGCCGGCGCTCGTGGCGGTGGAAGCCGCGCCAGTCCACCGCCTGGCCGGCGAGCCAGAGGCGGCCGAGGGCCCCCACCAGGGCCTCCTGGGCGTCGGCGCCCGCGGCGCCGTCCAGGCAGGCCACGACGTGGCGGGCCGCGTCGTCGTCGCACGCCGGGTGCTGCCGGACGAAGGAGGCGAGGCCGCGGCCGGGGCCGACCTCGACCAGGGTCCAGGGCCCGGCGGCCAGGAGCTCCGCCACGCCGTCGCCGAAGCGCACCGGCCGGCAGGCGTGGCGGGCCCAGTAGGCCGGGTCCAGGAGGTCCTCCTCCCGCGCCCAGGTGCCGGTCACGTTGGAGAGCAGGGGGATCTCCGGCGCCCGGAGCTCGAAGCCCGCCACCAGCTCCGTGAGGTCCCCGGCGAGGGGCTCCATCATCGCCGAGTGGAAGGCGTGCCCGGCCCGCATCCGGCGGTGGACCACGCCTCGCTCGGCGAGCTCCCGCTCCAGCCGCTCCACCGCCGCCACCGGCCCGGCGGCGACCGAGAGCGACGGCGTGTTGACCGCCGCCAGGCTCAGACCGTGGGCCTCGAGCAGGGGCGTGAGCTCCGCCGCGGGCAGGGGCACGGCGAGCATGGCGCCGGCCGGGAGCTCCCGCATCCGCCGCGCCCGCTCCGCCACCAGGCGCGCCGCGTCCTCCGGGGAGAAGACGCCGGCCAGGCAGGCGGCGGTGTACTCGCCCAGGCTGTGGCCCAAGAGGGCGGCGGGCCGCACCCCCCACTCGCCGAGCAGGCGGGCGAGGGCGTACTCGAGGGCGAAGACCGCCGGCTGGGCGAGGTCGGTGCGGTCCAGGCTCCGGTCCGAGCCCTGCTCCGACTCAGGGTCCGACGCGCGCCCCAGGAGGCGCCGGAGATCGGGCTCGCCGGCGCCCGTCGCGCGGCGCGACGCCGGCGCCTCCTCCCCGTCGCCGCCGCCGTCCGGGCCGAAGACCTCCCTCCGGAGGTCGATCCCCAGGACCGGGTCCGCCGCGTCGGCGCACGCGTCGAAGGCCGCGCGGAAGGCCGGCTCCCGGCGGTAGAGCTCGCGCCCCATCCCCGGGTGGTGATCGCCGATGCCGGGCAGCAGAAAGGCCACCTTCCGGCTCGCTCCCCGGACGTGGTCCAGCACCGGGGCCGCCCCCCGCGCCGGCTCCCCGCCCAGGGCGGCCAGGGCCTCGTCCAGGTCGCGGCAGGTGACCGTGCGCCGGTGGTCGAAGGCCTTCCGCCCCACGTGCAGGGTGAAGGCCACGTCCGCCAGCTCCGGCGCCTCTCCCCGCGCGCGCGCCGAGCCCAGGTGGGCGGCCAGCCGCGCGCTCACGGCGTCCAGGGCGCCGGCGCTCCGGGCCGCGAGGGTCAGGAGCTGGACCGGGCGCCCGGCCGTGGTCGCGGGGGGCGCTGGCGGCTCCTCCAGGACGGCGTGGGCGTTGGTGCTCCCGATACCGAAGGAGCTCACCCCGGCGCGCCGCGGCTCCGGCCCCGCGGGCCAGTCGGTGAGCTCGGTGACCACCCGGAAGGGGCTCGCCGCGAAGTCGATCCCGGGGTTGGGCCGCTCGAAGTGGAGGCTCGGCGGAAGCCGCCGGTGATGGAGCGCGAGGGCGGTCTTGATCAGGCCGGCCACCCCGGCGGCGGTCTCCAGGTGGCCCAGGTTGCTCTTGACCGAGCCCAGGGCGCAGAACCCCCGCCGGCCGGTGCTCGCCCGGAACGCCTCGGTCAGGGCCAGGACCTCGATGGGGTCGCCGAGGGCGGTGCCCGTACCGTGGGCCTCGACGTAGCCGATCGAGTCGGCCTCCACGTCGGCGCAGGCCAGGGCCTCGAGCACCACGGCGGTCTGGCCGTCGACGCCGGGGGCGGTGAAGCTCGCCCGGGAGGCGCCGTCGTTGTTCACCGCCGAGCCGCGAATGACCGCCCAGACGTGGTCGCCGTCGGCCCGGGCGTCCGCCAGGCGCTTCAGAAGCACGGCGCCGGCGCCGTTGCCGAACGAGCTCCCGCGGGCGCGCTCGTCGAAGGCGCGGCAGCTCCCGTCGGGCGACAGGAGGCCGCCTTCCCGGTAGAGGTAGCCCCGCGCCTGGGGCACGTTGACCGCGGCGCCCCCGGCCAGCGCCATGTGGCACTCGCCGAGGAGCAGGCTCTGGCACGCCAGGTGGACCGCCACCAGGGAGGTGGAGCAGGCGGTGTGGAGGGCCACGCTCGGCCCCCGGAGGTCGAAGCGGTGGGAGACGCGGGTCGCCATGGCGCCCAGGTCGTTGCCCAGGGCGAGCTGAAAGGTGTCGAGGTCGCGCCGGATCTCCCCGTTGCCCACCAGGTTGAACAGGTAGGTGTCGGTCTTGGCGCCGGTGAACACGCCCACCGGGTGGGGGATCTCGCCGGGCACGTAGCCCGCCTGCTCGAAGGCCTCCCAGGCGCACTCCAGGAACAGGCGCTGCTGGGGGTCCATGAGCCGGGCCTCGAGGGGGGCGTAGCCGAAGAAACCGGCGTCGAAGAGCTCGATGCCCTCGAGCACCGGCACCCGCCGGACGTAGGCCGGGTCGCGGAAGAGCTCCGGCTCGACCCCGGCGCGCCGGAGCTCCTCGTCCGAGAGCTCGGTCAGGGACTCGACGCCGGCCTCCAGGTTGCGCCAGAAGGTCTCCACGTCCGAGGCGCCGGGGAATCGGCAGGCCATGCCGATGACCGCGACCTCGGAGCCGGTCGCGGCGCCGCCCCGCGGGGGACCCGGCGCGCGGTCAGTCATCCACCGCCTCCGTCAGCCGCTGGCGCGAACGCCGCTCCTCCTGGAAGCGGCGGCGCCGATCCATGGCCGCCCGCCGCTCGGCGAGCTCCTCGGCGCGGCCGGCGGCGGGGCCGGACCCGTCCGCCGCCAGGAGCCGGGCGAGGGAGCGGACCGTCAACCCCTGGTAGAGCTTCGCCGCCGGCAGCTCGACGCCGAGCTCGTCGCGCAGCTCCGAGGCCACCTGGATGGCGACGAAGGAGTCGCCCCCGAGGTCGAAGAAGTTGTCGAGCGCGCCCACCTCCTCGAACCCGAGGATGCGGCCCCAGACGGCGGCGATCCGTGCCTCGAGATCGCCCTCCGGCGGCGCGTAGGGGACGGCGAGGGCCGGGCGCGGGTGGCGGACCGCGGCGGCGCGGGGCCGTCCGCCGAGCTCGGAGACGCGCTCCTCCTGGTGCGCGATCCGGCGGGGCAGGTCGGCGGTGGAGACGACGAGCCGGCCGCCGAGGCCCGGGTCCCGCCCCCGGGCGAGCGCCCGGCACCACGCCTCCTCCCCCTCCCGGGGGCTCATCTCGAGCTCGGCGAGCTCGGCGCGGACGCTGGTGATCCGCTCCTCGGCGCTCTCGTGTCGCCAGAGGTCCCAGTCCAGGCTGAGCCAGGAGGCGCCGCTCCGGCGGCGGCCTCCGCGGGCGGCGAAGGCGTCGAGGACCCGGTTGGCCGCGGCGTAGGGCCCGTAGGCGACCCCGCCGACCACCGCGGCGAGGGAGGAGAGGAGGACCCGGACGTCGGGCTCCCGCCCCCCGAAGAGCTCCGCGACCGCCCGGTCCAGGGCCCGGTCCAGGGCGAACAGGGCGTGGACCTTGGGCCCGAAGTGCCAGGCGCACTCCGCCTCCCCCACCTCCGCCAGGGTGCGGAAGGCGCGCTCCCCCGACGCCCCGGCGGCGTGGATCACGCCGTGGAGGCCGCCGAAGCGCTCGGCGATCCGGCCGAGGGCGCGGTCCCAGGCGGCCTCGTCGCCCCAGCCGGCCCCCGGGCCCAGGTTCAAGGTCAGGACCTCCCCCCCGAGGGCCTCGATCTCCGCCGCCCGGGCGGCCGGCGCGCCGTCCGGCGGCGCGGGCCCCGCGAGGAGGGCCAGGCGGGCGCCGTGCTCCCGGGCCAGGTAGCGGGCCAGGGCGAGGCCGTTGCCCGAGAGGCCGCCGGTCACCAGGTAGACGCCCCCGGTCCGGAACGGCGAGGGGCCGCCCCCCGCGAGGCGCACCGGCTCGAACGCCGGCACCCACCGCTCGCCGTGCCGCAAGGCCACGACGGGCTCGGCGCCGGCGGCGGGAGCGCCCGCCGGAGCCCCGGTCGCGACCTCGGCGATCACCCGGTCGACCAGGGCCGCGAGCGCCGCCGGGTCCGCCGGGTCCGCCAAGCGAGCACCGGGGCGGCCCCCGGGAGCCGGCGCCGGTGGCAGGACCAGGTCGAGGGCCCGGGCCGCGGCGCCGGGGCGTTCCTGGGGGAGCACCCGGCAGAGCCCGACGAGCGGCGCCCGGGCCGGGTCGAGGGGCTCCTCGCCGGTGACCGCCGCCAGCCGGTCGGCGACCACGGTGAGGTCGGGCGCCCCGCCGGCGCCCGGCCCCGGCCCGAGGGCCCGGAGGAGGTGGAGCAGAGCGTAGAAGCCCCGGCGCTGGACCGCCTCGAAGGCGTCCGTCGCGGCCGCCGCGTCGCCCTCCTCCGCGGCCTCGGGGCCGCCCAGGAGCCAGGCGTGGACCAGGTGCCGGGGCGGCGGGCCGCCGTCGCCCAGGGCGGCCGCCAGGGCACGCCAGTCCTCCGGCCGCGCCGGGTCGAGGGCGAAGGCGCCGGCGTCCAGGGCCCGGAAGCCGGGCCCCGGCTGCACCTCCGTCACGCGCCGGCCGGCGGTCCGGAGGCGCTCCACCAGGAGGCGGCCGAAGGCGGCGCCGGCGCTCCCCTCCGCCGCCGCCCGCCGCAGCACCAGCCAGCCGCCGTCGTCCTCCCCGGCCACCACCTGCGCCGGCGGAGGCGAGAGGGTTCGCCGCCAGGACGGCAGGTAGAACCAGTCGGCCGGGTCGGGCCGCTTGGCGGGCGCGCCGGGGGCCGCCGCGGGCGCCGGGCCGGCGGCCTCGATCCAGTAGCGCCGCCCCTCGAAGGGGTAGAGGGGCAGGCGCACCCGCCGGCGCTCCTCGCCCCCGCGCACCGCCGCCCAGTCCACGCGCGCTCCCACGAGCCAGCGCCGCCCGAGCGATTCGAGGCGCCGGCGCCGTGCGCCCTCGTCCTCGGCGCCCGTGGCCGGTCCCTCCGCCACCGGCTCCTCCCAGGGCTCGTCCTCGGCGAGCCCGGTCGCCAGGCGGCCGGGCTCGGCTCCCGCGAGCACCGCCAGGGCGTCCTCCCGGTCCCGGCAGACGGCCACCGCCCGGTGGCGGAAGGCGGCGCGCCCCACCTGGAGGGTGTGGGCGACGTCGGCGAGCTCGGTCGCCGCCCCGACCGGCTCCCGGAGCCAGGCGGCGAGGCGGGCGACGGCCTTCCCGAGCGCCGCCTCGGAGCGGGCCGAGAGGACGAGGAGCTGCCAGGGGCGCGACGGCACGGGAGCCGGCCGCTCCGGCGCCTCCTCCAGGATCACGTGGGCATTGGTGCCGCCGACGCCGAAGGAGCTCACCCCCGCGCGGCGGGGCGCCTCTCCCCGCTCCCAGGGCTCGAGGGCGCGCTGGACGTAGAAGGGGGTCGCCGCGAAGTCGATCTCCGGGTTGGGCTCCTCGTAGTGGAGGCTCGGCGGCAGCTCCCGGTGCTCCAGGGCGAGCACCGTCTTGATCAGACCCGCGACGCCGGCCGCCGCGTCCAGGTGGCCGAGGTTGGTCTTGATGGAGCCCAGGCCGCAGAACCCGCGCCGGTCGGTGCCCTCGCGAAAGACGCGGGTGAGGGCCGCCACCTCGATGGGGTCGCCGAGGGCGGTGCCGGTGCCGTGGGTCTCGACGTAGCGCACGGTGTCGGGCGAGATCCCGGCGACGGCCTGGGCGGCGGCGATCACCTCGGCCTGGCCCTCGACGCTGGGGGCGGTGTAGCTCACCTTCGCCGAGCCGTCGTTGTTGATCGCCGAGCCGCGGATCACCGCCCGCACCCGGTCGCCGTCGGCCAGGGCGTCGGCCAGGCGCTTCAAGGCGACCACCCCGACGCCGCTGCCGAACACCGTGCCCGCGGCTCGGGCGTCGAAGGCTCGGCAGTGGCCGTCGGGCGACGCGAGGCCCCCGGGCTCGTGGTGGTAGCCGGCCACCTGGGGCACCTTCACCGTCACCCCGCCGGCCAGGGCCAGGTCGCACTCGTAGGCGAGGAGCGAGAGGCAGGCGAGGTGGACCGCCACCAGGGAGGTGGAGCAGCTCGTCTGGACGACCACGCTCGGGCCCTTCAGGTCCAGCTTGTAGGAGACCCGGGTGGGCATGAAGTCCTTGTCGTTGGTGATGAAGACCTGGAAGCCGCCGGCGCCCGCGAAGAGCTCGGGGCGGCTCGCCAGGTTCGACAGCAGGTAGGTGTTCCAGCCGACGCCGGCGTAGAGGCCCACCAGGCCGCCGCGCTCCGGGCCGGCGCGCCCCGCGTCCTCGAGGGCGTGCCAGACCTGCTCGAGGAACAGCCGCTGCTGCGGGTCGAGGAGCTCCGCCTCCCGGGCGCTGAGGCCGAAGAAGGGGGCGTCGAAGAGGTCGGCGCCTTCGAGGACGCTCCCCGCCTTGACGTACTGGGGATCGCGGAGGAGGGCGGGGTCGGCCCCGGCGGCCAGGAGCTCGTCGTCGGCGAAGCTGCGCACCGCCTCGACGCCCTCCCGGAGGTTGCGCCAGAGCTCCTCGAGGTCCCGGGCTCCGGGGAAGCGGCCGGCCATGCCGACGATCGCCACCTGGCGGTCGTAGCGGTCCGTCCCGGCGGCCCCGTCGCTCCCGCGCTCCCCGCTCATCGCGCGCTCCTCCGGCCCGTCTGCGGCCGCCGGACCGCCCGGGCGGCCACCTCCGCGAGGCCCCGCGCCTTCTGGTCGGCCCGGCTCCTGGCCCGCCCGGTGGTCGAGGCCCGGTCGCCGGCCGCCGGCCGCAGCAACCGCGCCAGGGCGGCCACCGTCGGCGCCTCGAACAGGGCCACCGGCGAGAGCCCCTCCGCCACCTCCGGCCCCAGGACCGGCGCCAGCTCCCGGCCGAGCTCCGAGACCAGCTCGATGCCCGAGAGCGAGGTCCCGCCGAGCTCGAAGAAGTTGTCGTGGAGGCCCACGCGCTCGGTCCCCAGGACCCGCTGCCAGACGCGCGCGATCCGGCGCTCGAGGTCGCCCTCGGGGAGGACCGAGGGCGCGGCCGGGGAGGGGCGCTCCGGCGCCCCGCGCGGCGGAGCGCCGAGGGCCGCCAGCGCCTCGGCCAGCAGGTCCCGGTCGAGGCTCCGGAGGGCCCGGATCACCGTCTCGGGCGCCTCGGGGGTCACCAGGAGATGGGGCGCGGCGGGGGCGCTGGAAGCGGCCCAGGCGCTCAGCACCCGCCCGAAGGCCTCGATCCCGGCCGCCACCGGGATGGGCGCGCCGGCGAGGCCGGGGCCGAGCGCCGCGGGCAGGGCGCCGGCGGGCGGCGGGGCGGCAGCCGCCGCCTCCGCCATGTGAGCCGCGGCGGCCCGGTCCACCCGCCGCATGGTGAAGCCCTCGATCTCCACCAGGACCCGCCCCTCGCCGTCCAGGACCGTGACGTCGCAGCGCAGCACGTCCGGCGCTCCTCCCAGGGGAGCGCTCAGCACGGCGTGGGCGACGCAGCGAGCCGGCAGGGGCCGCCGTACCGTCACCCGGCCGTAGGCGAGGGGGAGGTAGCTCCCGCCGACGGCGAGCCGGACCGCTCCCGCGGCCAGGTCGAGGAGCGCCGGATGGAGGACCAGGGACTCGAGGTCGCCGGCGAAGCCCGCGTCGAGCTCGAGCTCGGCCAGCAGGCGGTCCTCTCCCAGCCGGATCCGCCGGAGGCTCCGCCAGCGGGGACCGGTGGCGAGGAGGTCGTCCGCCGCGCCGGGGCCCGCCCCCTCGCCGCCCGCCTCGAGGAGCCGGAGGCCGCACCCGGCCCGCAGCGCGTCGAGGTCCCGGACCTGATCCCGGACCTGATCCCGGACCTGATCCCGGGCCTGATTCAGGAGGGGGTCCCCGTCGGCGCCGGGGTCCCCCGGGGAGGCGCGGAGCCGCCCCCGGGCGTGCACTCTCCAGCCCTCGCCCGCGCCGCGGGTGACGACCCGGAAGCGGGACTCCCCGTCCTCGCCGCCGCGGACCCGGTCGAGGAGTGTCAGCACCTCGGCCGAGGCGCCGTCCGGCACCGCCAGCGGCTCGGGGAAGACCACGTCCCGGAGCTCCACCGGACCTTGCGGCGCGCGCCGGGCGGCGGCGGCCCGGGCCATCTCCAGGTAGGCCGTGCCCGGCACCGTGGGCCGCCCGGCCACCCGGTGCTCCGCGAGGATCCAGTGGCGCTCGGGCGAGAGGGTCGAGCGGAAGACCAGGCGCTCCGGCGTCTCCAGCAGGCAGGCGTCGAGGAGGGGGTGCCCGGCGGGCGCCCCGGCGGCGCCGGCCCCCGGGGCCGCCATGCCGACCCCGTCCCAGCGCCCCCAGCCGAGGGAGAGGACGGGCGGGCCCGGCCGCCGGAAGGCGGCCTCGGCGAAGGCGTCGAGGAAGGCGTTGGCGCCGGTGTAGGCGGCCTGGCCGAGCCCTCCGGCCAGCGCCGTGACCGACGAGACGAGGACCAGGAAGTCGACCTCGCGGGGGGCGAGGAGGGACGCCAGCACGAGGGTGCCCTCGACCTTGGGGCGGAGAACCGCCCGGGCCTCCCCCGGGGTCTCCAGGTGCAGCAGGCTCCCGCCGGCCACGCCCGCGGCGTGGACCACCCCGTGGACCGGCCCGAAGCGCGCTTCGGCCGCCGCCAGGGCCCGCGCCATGGCCGCCGGGTCGGCCACGTCGGCGGCCAGGGCCAGGACCTCCGCCCCCGCCTCCTCGAGCTCGGCCCAGCGCTCCGGCGGTGGCGGCTCGGAGCGGCCGACGAGCGTCAGGCGCGCCCGGACCCGCCGGGCGAGGTCCCGGGCGAGGGCCAGGCCCAGGCCGCCCAGGCCGCCGGTGATCAGGTAGTGGCCGCCCGCGCGGAGCGCCGTCCCCTCGCCGTCACCCGCGAGCCGGAAGGGCTCGAAGGAGCGCGTCCACCGCCGGCCGCCGCGCAGGGCGACCAGGGCGTTTGTCGCGACGTCGCCGGCGCCCGCCAGGAGCTCGCCCACCAGGTCGTCCAGGAGGGGTTCCGGGTCGGCGCCCGCCGGGGCGGGCGGCAGGTCGAGGCTGCGGCAGGCGAGGCGCGGGTACTCGAGGGGCGCCGCCAGGACGGGCCCCAGGAGGAGCGAGCGCAGGGGCGCCGGCGGCGGATCGCCCGCCACTCGGTGGAGCCCCTGCGACAGGACCTCGATCCGGGCCGGGCGCTCCGCCGCTCCCAGCCTCCGGACCAGGCGGACGAGGCCGTCGTAGGCCCGCTCGCGCTCCACCGCCGGGTCCTCGGCCTCCGGCCCGAGGGCGAGGGCGTGGACCAGCCGATCCGGCCACTCCCCCGCTCCCCCGCGCGCGAGCCCGGCCAGGCGCTCTTCGGCCTCCGCCGGCGCCATCCGGACGACCTCCGCGCCCAGGGCCCGGAGCCTCTCGGCGAGCGCCCGGCCCAGGGCGTGGCCGCCGTCGACGATCCACCACGAGCCGGCCGCCGGGAGGGCGTCGCCGGTCGCGCCGGGAGCCGGGACCGCGCGCGCCGGGGCGCCGCGCCACGACGGCACCGAGAACCACTCCTCCGGCGGCCGCTGGGAAGCGGCCGCCGGCGCCTTCGCTTCCGGGGCGTCGCGGCGCTCGCCGGCCGGCGCCGGCCGCCCTTGCAGCCAGTACCGGTGGCGCTCGAAGGGGTAGGTGGGCAGCGGCACGCGCACCCGCCGCTCGTGGCGGGAGACCCCGGCCCAGTCGACCTCCGCGCCGGCCAGCCAGAGCCGCCCGAGGCTCCGGAGGAGGCAGGCGCCGTCGTCGTCCGGCGCGCGCGGGTGAGACAGCGACGAGACCACCACCCGCTCCGGCGCCGCACGCAGCGCCAGGGCGGCGAGGGTCCGGCCCGGCCCCACCTCGACGAGGGCCGTCTCCGGGTCCTGGAGGAGCCGCTCGAGGCCCTGGGCGAAGCGCACGGTCTCCCGGAGCTGCCGTCCCCAGTAGGCCGGGTCGGTGGCCTCGGCGGCGGTGATCCAGGTGCCGGTCAGGTTGGAGACGAAGGGCAGCCGGGGCGGGCGGGGGCCGATCCGCCGCACCTCCGCCACCAAGCCCGCCACCGCGCCCGCCATCAGGGGGGAGTGGAAGGCGTGGGAGGTCCGGAGGCGGCGGCAGCGCAGGCCGCGCCGGACCAGGCGCTCCTCGAGCTCGGCCACCGCGCCCTCGGGGCCGGCGGCGACGGAGGCCCGCGGGCCGTTCACCGCGGCGAGGGAGAGCTCGGCACCCAGCAGGCCCGCCAGCGCCTCCTCGGGGGCCTCGATCGCGAGCATGGCGCCCGGCGGCATGGCCTGCATCAGGCGGCCCCGGGCCGCCACCAGGTCGAGGGCGTCCTCGCGCGAGAAGACCCCGGCGAGGCAGGCCGCCACGTACTCGCCGACGCTGTGGCCGAGCATGGCGACCGGCGCGATCCCCCACTCCATCCAGAGGGTGGCGAGGGCGTACTCGACGGCGAACAGGGCGGGCTGGGTGAGCTCGGTCCGGCGCAGCGCCTCGGCCGCCTCGGCCTCCTCGGTGAAGAGCGCCTCTCGGAGGTCGCGGCCCAGGCGGGGCTCCAGGTGGCGGGCGCAGGCGTCGAGCTCGCGGCGGAAGGTGGGCTCGTGGTCGTAGAGGCCCCGGGCCATGCCCGGGTGCTGCGCCCCCTGGCCCGGGAAGAGGAAGGCCACCGGGCGCCGGCCGGCGTCGTCCTCCCGATCGGCGAGGCGCTCCGGGTCCGGCGGCTCGAGGGCCGCCAGGGCGTCCTCCCGGCCGTTCGCCACCAGGGCCCGCCGGTGACCGAACCGCCGGCGGCCGGTCTGCAGGGTGAAGGCGACGTCGGCGAGATCGAGGCGGTCGTCCTCCCGGAGCCGCGCCGCGAGCCGCGCGGTCGCCGCCTCCAGGGCCTCCGGGCTCCGCGCCGAGAGGAGCAGGAGCCGCCAGGGCCGGGACGGCCGCGCCCCGACCGGCGGGAGCGCCGCCGGCTCCGGCGCCTCCTCCAGGACGACGTGGGCGTTGGTGCCGCCGATGCCGAAGGAGGAGACCCCGGCTCGCCGCGGAACCCGGCCCCGGGGCCAGGGGGTGAGCTCCGCGGCGACGTGGAAGGGGCCGGCGGCGAAGTCGATCTCGGAGCTCGGCTCCCGGAAGTGGAGGGTCGGGGGAATCTCGCCCTCCTCCAGGGCCTTGACCACCTTGATCAGGCCGGCGACCCCGGCGGCGGTGTCCAGGTGCCCCAGGTTCCCCTTGACCGATCCCAGGGCGCAGGTCCGCCGCCCGGCGCCCGCGCCGAACGCCTCGTTCAGGGCCGCCACCTCCACCGGATCGCCCAGCGCGGTGCCGGTGCCGTGGGCCTCCACGTACGACACCGCGGCGGGCTCGACCCCGGCGGCCGCCAGGGCCTCGGCGACGACCTCCGCCTGGCCTTCGAGGCCCGGCGCCGTGTAGCCGATCTTGCCGGCGCCGTCGTTGTTCACCGCCGAGCCCCGGATCACCGCCCGGACGGCGTCGCCGTCGGCCAGCGCCCGGTCGAGGGGCTTCAGGACCACGATGCCGACGCCGCTCCCGAACACCGTCCCCGCCGCCCGGGCGTCGAAGGGCCGGCAGTGGCCGTCGGGCGACGGGATGCCGCC
Organism: uncultured Acidobacteriota bacterium; assembly: GCA_963741925.1. Lineage (GTDB taxonomy): Bacteria > Acidobacteriota > Thermoanaerobaculia > Multivoradales > DATKCC01 > CAVUBL01. Next base: position 2,039,762 of record CAVUJU010000005.1, on the reverse strand, counting down.
CGCCTCGTGGAGGTAGCCCTGGACCAGGGGGACCCGCACCGTCACCCCGCCGGCCAGCGCCATCTCGCACTCGCCGTCGAGGAGGCTCCGGCAGGCGAGGTGCACCGCCACCAGCGAGCTCGAGCACGCCGTCTGGACGTTGACGCTCGGGCCTCGGAGGTCGAGCTTGTACGACACCCGCGTGGGCACGAAGTCCTTGTCGTTGCCGACGAAGGCCTGGTAGCGGGCGGCGGTGGAGAGCTCGGCCTCCAGGCCCGCCTGGAGGAGGTAGGTGTTGAGCCCCACGCCGGCGAAGACCCCGACGCGCCCCGACGAGCCTCCCGGAGGGTGGCCGGCGTCCTCCAGGGCCTCCCAGGCGCACTCGAGGAAGACCCGGTGCTGGGGGTCCGTGAGCTCCGCCTCGCGGCGGGTGAAGCCGAAGAAGGAGGCGTCGAAGAGGTCCGCCCCCGAGAGCGCTCCGGCCGCCGGCACATAGCGCGGGTCCGCCAGCAGCTCCGGCCGGACGCCGGCCCGGGCGAGCTCGTCGCGGGAGAAGACCGTGAGGCACTCCTCGCCCGCCCGCAGCCGGCGCCAGAGCTCCGCGACGCCGGCGGCCCCGGGGAACCGCCCGGCCATCCCGATCACCGCCACCCCGGCCTCGGCGGGCGGGCGGCGCCGGCGGCCGGCGGGCGCCGCCCGCTTCGGTCCGGACCGGGGACCGGCGGCGGTCCCCGCACCCTCGCCACGCGCGTACCACCCGGCCAGCCCCGACACCGTGGGATGGCGGAAGAGCTCCACCATCCGGGGCGCCCGGCCCAGGTCCCGCTCGAGCTCGCGGCGCATCCGGGAGAGGAGGAGCGAGTGGCCCCCCAGGTCGAAGAAGTTGTCGTGGACCCCCACGGCGCCGACCCCCAGGAGGCGGCACCAGACCCGCGCGACGGAGCGCTCGAGCCCGGAGCGCGGCGGGGCGTCTTCGGCGCCGGCGCCCGCGCCGGCCGCCGCCGGCAGGGCGGCGCGGTCGAGCTTGCCGTTGGGGGTGGTGGGCAGCTCGTCCAGGAGCACGAAGGCCGACGGCACGAACGGCTCGGGGAGCAGGTCCCGGAGGTGGGCCCGGAGCTCGTCCGGGGTCGGCCGGACCGCCGCTCCCGGCGCCGGACGGGGCACCAGGTAGGCCACCAGCCGCCGGTCCTCCGCCCCCACCTCGCGGACCAGGGCCACCGCCCGCAAGACCGCCGGGTGGCGCTCCAGGGCGGCCTCCACCTCGCCGAGCTCGATCCGGACGCCGCGGAGCTTGACCTGGTGGTCGAGGCGGCCGAGGAAGTCGAGGCGCCCGTCCGGCCGCCGGCGCGCCAGGTCGCCGGTGCGGTAGAGGCGGCCGCCGGGCGCCCCGGCGAACGCCGGGACGAAGCGCTCGGCGGTGGCGCCGGGGCGGCGGAGGTAGCCGCGGGCGAGGCCCCGGCCCCCGATCGCGAGCTTCCCCGGCGCTCCCGGTGGCAGCGGCCGCAGGTGGCGGTCGAGGACGTGGACGCCGGTCGCCGCGATGGGCCGGCCGAGGCCGACACCGGCGGCCGCCGGGCCGACGCGCTCGACGGTGGACCAGACGGTGGTCTCGGTGGGCCCGTAGAGGTTCCAGGCGCTCGCGGCGCGCTCCAGGAGCTCTCGGGCGAGGGCGGCGGGCAGGGCCTCGCCGCCGCACAGAGCCCGCAGCGGGGCCGGCTCCGGGGGCCCGCCCGGGGCGGCCCATCCGGCGTCGAGGAGCAGCCGCCAGGTGCCCGGAGTCGCCTGCAAGACGCTCGCGCGCTCGGTCCGGAGGAGGTCGAGCAGGGCCTCGCCGTCGCCGGCGGCGGCGCCGTCGGCCACCACCACCCGGGCGCCGGCGAGGAGGGGCAGGAAGAGCTCGAGGGCCGCGATGTCGAAGGCCGGAGTGGTCACGGCGAGCAGGCAATCGCCCGCCTCGAGGCCGGGCCGCCGGGCCATGCTGGCGAGGAAGTTGAGGAGCGCCCGGTGGCTCACCTGGACCCCCTTCGGCCGCCCCGTCGAGCCCGAGGTGTAGATCACGTACGCGAGAGACGAGCCGGGAAGCTCCGCCGGGCGCCCCTCGGGGGCCGGCCCGCCGGGGCCCTCGTCGCCGGGCTCGACCCGCCGGCCCGCGTAGCCCGCCAGGAGAGCGTCCAGGGAGCGGGGCGCCACCACCGCGGCCGCTCCCGAGTCCGCGAGGGCGGCGGCGATCCGCGCCGGCGGGTAGGCGGGATCGAGGGGCAGGTAGGCGGCGCCGGCCTCGAGGACCCCGAGGAGGGCCGGCACCGTCGCCGCCGACCGCTGGAGGAGGACGGCCACCGGCGCCTCGGGCGGGACTCCGGCGGCCTCCAGCCGCCGGGCGAGGCGGCGGGCGCGGCGAATCAGCTCGCCGTAGCTCAGGGCCTCGCCGCCGGCGACGACCGCGATCCGCTCGGGCCAGCGCTCGGCCCCGGCCGCCACCGCCGCGTGGAGGGTCGCCGCCGCGCCCGGCCGCTCGGCGTCCAGGTCTGCCGGCGCGGCGGCTTCGTTCCACTCGACGGTGAGCTGATGGCGCTCGGCGGCGGTGAAGAGGGGCAGCTCCGAGAGCCGCCGCTCCGGGTCCTCGGCGAGGGCGGTGAGGAGGCTCGCCAGGGCGCCCAGCATGCGCCGGGCCGTGGTGCGGTCGAACAGCTCGGCGTCGTGGACCAGGGAGGCGGCCAGGGCCCCGTCCCGCTCGGCCACCACCAGGTGGAGGTCGTACTGCGAGGGCGGGTCGCCGAGGGAGGCCGGCGCCAGCGCCAGCGGGCCCAGGGTGGCGCCACCCCCCGAGCCGACGCCGGGCCCGCCGCCCTCCCAGCCGGGCAGCGCCAGGGCGGCGAGGCGCGCCTCGTCGCCCCGGCGGGGAGAGCGGACGGTGAGCATCACCTGGAACAGGGGCGCGCGCCCCGGGTCGCGGACCGGGCGCAGCCGCTCGGTCAAGAGGGCGAAGGGGAGCTCCTGGTGCTCGAAGGCGGAGAGCACCGTCCCCCGGAGCCGGCGCAGGAGCTCGCCGCCGGTCGGGTCGCCCGCCAGGTCGCCGCGCAGCGGCAGGGGGTTGACCAGGTACCCCACCAGGCCGGCGAGCTCCGCCGCCCCGCGGCCGGCGGCCGGCGTCCCCACCACCAGGTTGTCCTGGCCGGTATAGCGGTGCAGGAGGGTCTGGAAGCCGGCCAGCCACACGGTGAACGGGGTGGTCGCCACCTCCCGGGCGAGACGCCGGAGACCGTCGGCGCGGCGCGGCCCGAGGGCGAGGGTCGCCACCGCGCCTCGATCCCCCTGGACCGGCGGCCGGGGCCGGTCGGTGGCCAGGTCGAGGTGGCTCGGCGCCCCGGCCAGGGCCGCCTGCCAGTACTCCCAGAGGTCCCGGCCCGCCGCGCCGGCGAGCCGCTCCTCCTGCCAGCGGACGTGGTCGGCGGGGTGGAGGGCGAGGGGCGCGAGGGCCGCGGGCGCTCCTCCGGCCTCCTGGCGGTAGAGGGCGTCGAGCTCCCGGTGGAGGATGCCCATGGACCAGAAGTCGCTCACGATGTGGTGGATCGCCACCACCAGCAGGTGGAGACCGGGCGCGCGCCGGAAGAGGGCGAGGCGCAGCGGCGGTCCGGCCGCGAGGTCGAAGGGCCGCCACGCCGCCTCCCGGAGGGCGGCGCCCAGGGTCTCCTCGTCCCAGCCGCGGGCGTCGCTCTCCATCCACTCGGGAGCGAGCTCCGGGGCCACCCGCTGGCGTGCCTCGCCCCGCCGGTCGTGGAAGGTGGTGCGCAGTGCCGGGTGACGCCGGGCGAGGGCGGCCACCGCGCGGCGGAGGGCGCCGGCGTCGAGGGGCCCCGCGACCCGGAGGGCGACGGCGATGACGTAGGCCCGCGGCTGCTGGCCGAGCTCGTCGAGGAACCGGAGGGAGCGCTGGCCGTACGAGAGCGGGAGCTCCTCCGGCGGGTCGGGCCGGGCCCGGATCCCGGCGCGCGGCGGCTCGCCCTCCGCGTCCAGGAGCGCCAGGAGCGAGTCCGCCAGGTCCCGGAGGCTCGCCCCTTTTAGCAAGGCGCTCGGGCCGGCGGGTCCGAGGGCGACGCGGAGGCTCGTCTCGACGCCGTGGGCCAGCTCCGCGGCGCCCAGGGAGTCGAGGCCGAGAGCGACGAGGGGCCGCTCCGGGGCGAGATCGCCGGGGGCCACGCCCAGGAGCGCCGCCGCCCGGAGGCGCAGGCCCTCCTCCAACCGGTGGCGGCGGGCGCCGGGGGCCAGGGCGAGGAGCTCCTCCCGGCCCGCCGGCTCCGCCCCGCCGCCGGCCGCGGCCGGCGCGGGCGGGGCGGACGGCGCGGCCCGCGGGGCGCCGGCGGCCGCCGGCGCGGCCCGGAGGCGGAGCCCGTCGAGCTCGCCGGCGACGTAGGCCGCCCGGCAGGCCGCGCGCCGGACCTTGCCGCTCGAGGTCCTGGGCACCGCCCCCGGGGGCAGGAGGACGAGGTCGTGGACGCGGGCCTCGTGGGCGCGGAAGACGGCCTCCCGCACGGCCTCGGCCACCCCCTCGAGGGCCTCCGGCGCCGCGGCCTCCCGGCGGCCCACCTCGCACGCCAGGACCAGGCGCTCCTCGTCCTCGACCTCGACCGAGAAGGCGGCGGAGGCGCCGGCGCGGAGGCCGGCGTGGGCCGACTCCGCCGCCAGCTCCAGGTCGTGCGGGTAGTGGTTGCGACCCCGCAGGACGACCAGGTCCTTGCGGCGCCCGGTGACGAAGAGCTCGCCGCCGTCGAGGAAGCCGAGATCGCCGGTGCGAAGGTACCGGGAGCCCGCCTCCGCCGCTCCCGCGAGGGGTGCGCCGAAGACCTCCCCGCTCGCCTCCGGCCGGCGCCAGTACCCGCGGGCGACGCCCGGCCCGGCGACCCAGATCTCCCCCACCCGGCCCGCCGGCAGGGGCCGCCGGCGCTCGGGATCGACGATCACGACCTCCTGGCCGAGCCGGGGTCGGCCGCAGCTCACGGCGCGTTGGGTCCGCTCCCCGGCGGCGGGCTCGGCGCGGTGCCGCTCGAGGCCGGCCGCCGAGAGCGCGCGCACCCGGGGCTCGTCGCCCAGCTCGCCGCCGGTGACGAACAGCGTCGCCTCGGCGAGGCCGTAACAGGGGTAGAAGGCCTGCCGCCGGAAGCCGCACGGCCCGAACGCCGCCGCGAAGCGCTCCAGGGTGGCGGCCCGCACCGGCTCCGAGCCGTCGAAGGCCACGGACCAGGACGAGAGGTCGAGACCGGCCCGCTCCTCCTCCCCCACCTTGCGGGCGCACAGCCCGTAGGCGAAGTCGGGCCCGCCGCTGGTGGTGCCCCGGTGCTGGTGGATCGCCCGCAGCCAGCGGAGCGGCCGCCGGAGGAAGGCGGCGGGCGACATGAGGACGCACCGGCCGCCCGAGTAGAGGGGCTGGAGGACGCCGCCGATCAGGCCCATGTCGTGGTAGAGCGGGAGCCAGGAGACCACCACCGAGCTTCTCCGACTGGCCGAACGCGCGGCGGATCGCCTCCTCGTTGTGGAGGAGGTTGCCGTGGGAGACCATCACGCCCTTCGGATCGGAGGTGGAGCCCGAGGTGTACTGGACGAAGGCGAGGCTCTCGGGGCCGAGGTCGGGACCCGGCCAGGGCCCCCCGGTCTCCGGGGCCATCCGGTCGGTGGCGAGGAGCGGGACGCCGGCGAGCGCCGCCTCGCGGGCGGCGAGCTTCCCGAGCCGTGGCAGGAGGCTCGACTCCGTGAGGACCGCGCGCGGCCGGGCGTCCGCGAAGATCGCCGCAAGGCGCGGGACGGACCTCGGCCCGCGGGGCGGATCGGCGGGCACCGCCACCACGCCCGCCGCCAGGCAGCCGAAGAAGGCGGCGACGAGCTCCAGGCCCGGGGGGTAGAGGAGGACGGCGGGCTCGCCGGGCCGGAGGCGCTCGCCCAAGGCCCCGGCGATTCCCCGCGCCCGCGCCTCGAGCTCGCCCCGGCACAGCCCTTCGGCGGCCTCCTCGCCGTCGCGCAGCCAGCGGTAGAGGTCCGCCTCGGGGAGCTCTTCGGCCCGTTCGCGCAGAACCTCGACGAACGAGCGCGGCCTCATACCGCCGTCATCTCCAGGAGGGCCGGTGCCGCCCTCACGGTGGCCGGCCCCTCGATGCGGAGCTCCACGTACTCCGGCGGGCGCTGGATCCGCTCGGGGTCGCCCTCGAGCACCAGCAGGCCGTCGGCTCCCCGCGCCACCTCCCGGAACCCGCAGAACTTGTAGGTCACGAGCATCTGCCGGTTGCGGCCGTTGGGCCGGAACTCGGCGCGCAGGGGCACCCCGGCGTCCCGCGCCCGCTCGAGGACGTGGTTGAGGAGGATGGTCCCGACCCCGCGGGACATCACCCTGCAGGACATGAGCAGGAGCTTCAGGTTCCAGGCGTAGGCCCCGGTCTCCACCAGGGCGAGCCCGACCTTGCCGTACGTGCCGTAGCGGTCCTCCAGGCTCGCCACCAGCAGCAGGTGGTCCGGCGAGCGTCGCAGGCCGTCGAGCTCCTCGTAGGAGTAGGTGTAGCCGGTCGTGTTGAGCTGGTGGGTACGGACGGTGAGCTCCTCGGCCCGCTTGAGGTCCTCCTCGCCCGCCGGGGCGATCCGGAAGCGCATGCCGAGGGCGGCGAGAAAGGTCTCGCTCGGGCCCTCGTGCTCCTCCTCCGCGCGCTTGCGGGCCGCCTCGGCCTGGTACATCCGGCGCCGGATCGCCGACTCGTCGGTGACGAACCGGGGCTGGAGCTCGGGCCGGCCGGGGAGCTCGGCGAGCCGCGCCGGGTTCAGGACCAGCACCTCCGGGAGCTCGTGGGCGACCTCGTCGCGCTCGAACGGCTGGTCGTCGACGAAGGCGAGGGCGTCCGCGCCGAGGTTGACCGACTCGAGGATCCGCCGGATCGCGGCCGCCTTGGAGCCCCAGTGGATCTGGGGATAGAGGAAGTAGTCGGCGACCCCCAGCTCCCGGAGCCGGGCCATGGCCGCCTCGTGGTCGTTGCGGCTGGCGATGGAGTGGAGGATGCCGCGCCGGTCCAGGGTCTCGAGGACCTCCCGGGCCCCGGGCCGGAGGCGAACGGTCCGGTCCTCGAGGAGGATCCCGTCCCACAGGGTGTGGTCGAGGTCCCAGACGAGGAGCTTCACGACGCGAGGCGGCGCCGCCCGGCGCCGCGGTTTCGGCCTGGCCGTCTTGACCCTCTGCATGTCGGTCCCTCCCGTCTCGTTCGTCGTACCGGGGTGATTCTCGAGCTTCCCGGACCGGGTACCTGGGAATGAGGAGTTGCTGGATCTGGGTGCTCCCCTCGATGACCTCGGTGACCTTCGCGTCCCGCAGCCAGCGGGCCACCGGAAAGGCTTCCGTCAGGCCGTTGGCGCCGTGGAGCTGCACCGCGTCGCCCGCCACCCGGGTCGCCGTGGTCGAGGCGAGGTACTTGGCCGCCAGGGTCTCGGCGGAGGCCCCTGGGTCGCCGATCTGCCGGAGGTAGCCGGCCGACAGGCAGAGGAGGCGGGCGGCGCGGACGCCGACGACCATGTCGGTGAGGCGGGCCCTGACGAGCTGGTGGTCGCGGATCGGCACGCCGAACTGCTCCCGGCGCTCGGTGTACCCGAGGCAGGCGTCGAGGCAGGCCTGGGCGATCCCCACGGCGCCCCACGCCACGCTGTACCGGCCGAGGTCGAGGCCGGTGGCGGCGACGTGGGTGAAGCCGAAGCCCGGCCGGCCCACCAGGCGGCTCCCCGGGACCCGGCAGCCCTCCAGGTGGAGCTCGGCGAGCAGGGCGGCGCGGGTGCCGACGAGACCGCGGAGCGGGACGCGGGAGAGGCCGGGGGCGTCGCCGTCCACGAGGAAGGCGACGACGCCTTGGCCGCTGCGGGCGAAGACCAGGAAGAGATCGGCGACCTGGCCGAAGGTGACCCACTTCTTGACCCCGTCGAGGACCCAGTCGTCGCCCTCGCGGCGGGCCTCGGCCCGGACGTTCTGGGCGTCGCTCCCCACCTCGGGCTCCGACAGGGCGAAGGCCCCGAGGCGCTCGGCCGAGGCGAGGAGCGGGAGCTGCTCGGTCCGCAGCTCGCGGCTCCCCCACCGGCGCACGGCCTCCCCCACCATGTCGTGGACCGTGAGCAGCGAGCGGACCGAGGAGCAGCCCCTCCCCAGCTCCTCGGTGAGCAGCCCGTAGCTCACCGGGTCGAGGCCGCCGCCGCCCACCGCCCGCGGCAGGAGCGAGCCCAGCCACCCTCGCTCGCGGAGGGCCTCGACGATCTCGGGCGGCATCGCCTCCTCCCGGTCCCACGTCCCGGCGTGGGGCGCGACCCGCTCGGCGACGAAGGCGCGCGCCGCCGCCCGGAGCCGGCGCTGCTGCGCCGAAAGCTCGAGCCGCGGTCCGGGCTCGACGGCGATCTCGGAGCCGGCCGCCGCGGGCCGGAGGTCAACGGCCACCGGCCGCCGTCCTGGCCTCGGCCGGGGCCGTCTTGCGCTCGATCAGGGCGTCCATGCTCTCCAGGGTCCGGAAGTTGTCCAGGTCCAGGTCCTCGTCCTCGACCGTGATCCCGAACTCCTTCTCGAGGAAGTCGACGAGCTGGAGCGCGAGCAGCGAGTTCACGAAGCCGAGGGCGAAGATGTCCTCGTCGTCGGCCAGCTCCCGGGCGCGGAAGAACCGCCGCAGGAAGCCCCGGATCGCGTCCTTTCTGGTCGTCATCCCAAGCTCTCTCCGTAGTCGTAGAAACCCTTGCCGCTCTTGCGGCCGTGAAGCCCGGCCTCGACCATCTGCCGGAGCAGCGGGCAGGGCCGGAACTTGTCGTCGTCGAAGCTCTCGCGGAGGACCTCGAGCGAGAGGAGGATCGTGTCCAGGCCGATCAGGTCTCCGGTCTCGAGGGGGCCCATCTTGTGGCCGAAGCAGGTCTTGAACAGGCGGTCCACGTCCTCGGGCGGCGCGACCCCGTCCTGGACGACGGAGATCGCCTCGTTGATGGTCAGCATCAGCACCCGGTTGCTGACGAACCCGGGCCGGTCCTGGACCACGATGCCCTCCTTGCCCAGGAGCTCGAGGACGCCCAGGGCCCGCGCCAGGGTCTCCTCCGAGGTGTCGCGGCCCCGGATCACCTCCACCACCGGCTTCAGGGGGACCGGGTTCATGAAGTGCATCCCCAGCACCCGGTCCGGACGGCCGGTGGCCGCCGCGATCCGGCCGATCGGGACGGCCGAGGTGTTGGCGGCGAAGACGCAGGCCGGCGGGCAGACCCGGTCGAGGAGGCGGTAGACCTCCTCCTTGACCGGCCACCGCTCGACCACGTTCTCCACGACGAAGCCGACGGCGGCGAGCTCGCCGTAGTCCTCGGTGAACGCGATCCGCCCCAGGACCTCGCCGGTGTCGGCCGCCGGGGCCGCCGGGCGGTCCTTCGCGAACAGGGCCTGCATGCGCAGGTCGCGGCGGATCGCCGCGGCGGCGCGCTCGAGCTGGCCGGACGACACGTCCACCAGGACCACCTCCTGCCCGGCGCGGGCCAGGACCTGTGCGACGCCGGTGCCCATGACCCCGGCACCGATCACTCCGAACGTCTGCGCTCCCATCATCCTAGTGAAGCTCCGCCTCAAACCGACGAGGCGCCCGAAGCGTCTCCGGCGCCACGGGTCGCTGGTCCCCCGCCCACGCCGACCGATTGCGGCTGCGCTCCTCGGAACGGCGACTCCAGACCGCCAGATTCATCGGATGCCCCCGCATCCCCTCGATCCCCTTCCCACCCCACGGGGGGGAAGGGGGCGATCGACCGGATGCCCCCCGCATCCCCTCGATCCCCTTCCCAACCCTCTCGGGCTGTTTCTCGAGGAGCTCGGCTCGTTCGTCACGATTCTGGCCTGATCAGACATCTAGATACGGCCTCGCGGCCCATTCGCTGATTCAAACTCCAGCAATGGGTTCTGTACGTCGTTTTCGTGTGGCTCCAATTGACTTAGTGAGGCGACGGCGGTGGCCGGGACACCCCGGAGCGCTCGATCCGCTCCATCCGCTCCATGCCGCGCGCGCGATGCACCGACCCATCGCCGGATCGCGGCCTCGCTCGGCCACACCTTCCGGCGCCGTGGCGAGCCGAGGCGCTCTCCGCCGCCTACCTGCCGGCCCGCCGCGCCTCGCGGGTCGACCCGAGGACCGCCCTGCGCGACGAGTGACCTGGATCGGTGTGCCGTTTAGTAGACTCCGCCCATGGCAGCTCTCGAAGGATTGGGTTCCGCCCTGCGCCGCCTCCGCATGCAGCGGGCGATCACCCAGACCGACCTGGCTCGCCAGGCGGGGATCACGAAGGCGATGCTCAGCAAGTACGAGCGTGGCCGGCAACACCCCGCCCTCGGCACGCTGGAGCGCATTCTCGACGCCCTGGACGCGAGCCTCGGCCATCTCGATCTCGCCATGGGCGAGGAGCGCGAGGCGCAGAACCCGGCAGCCGGCCCGGCGGCCAGGAGCTCGCCGCCGCCGTGGAGCGCTCGCCAGGTCGTCTTCTCCCCACCGCCCGGCCTCCCGGCCGCGGCCCAGGCCAAGCTCGCCGACGTCGCCCGCAGCTTCGGCGATTTCCTCTACATGCTGGGCGAGCGCGGCGGCCGGCAGGCCTCGCCTTCCCCGCCCACCGAAGAAGACTGACGCCGGCCTCCTGGTGCGCCTCGGCGTGGGCGCCTGGGTGCTCCACGACGCCGGCGGGCCGCGAGCTCTGGGCCCTTGAGCTTGCGCCACAGGCGCCACCCCCTCCCAGCGACGACCCGCCGGCGCCGGCCGGTCCATGGATCACCGGCTCGGCCGCTCCCGCCTTCCGCTTCTAGCGACCCGTCAACCGTCAAGTGACAGGGTACCTGGCGAGGATTTCTCGTCGCTGGCCAGGCGCTCCGACGCAGGCGTAGCGGGGCCTATGTCGAGGAGGAGCAACGCCGCCAGCGGCGAGAGGGACAGCCAGGAGACGTCACTTGACGGTTGACGGCTCACTAGATGTCTGATCAGGCCAGACTTGTGACGAACGAGCCGAGTTCCTCGAGAAACAGCCCGAGAGGGTGGGGGCGTCCCCTTCCCCCCCGCGGGGTGGGAAGGGGATCGAGGGGATGCGGGGGGCATCCGATGAATCTGGCGGTCTGGAGTAGCCGTTTCGAGGAGCGCAGCCGTGATCGGTCGGCGTGGGCGGGGGACCAGCGGCCCGTGGCGCCAGCGACGCTTCAGGCGCCTCGTCGGTTTGAGGCGGAGCTTCGCTAGATGCGGATCACGCCCGGGCCCTCGCCCTCCGGTGCGGGGGGAAGTCGCTCCTGACGGCGTATTGCCTGTTTCGCGCCACTCCGATGCCTGAATAGGAAACAAATCTGCGCTCCCCTCCGTACACCCAGGGTGAGACGCCGTCCGCAGCCGGTCTCCCGGCTCCATCCCAGGGCCGGCGGGCCCTCGTGGGGTGGAGCCGGTGGACGGCTCGCAACGAGTCATCCGAAAAGGAGCGCAGACATGGCAGAGAGAACGAAGCCCGAGGCAGCACGCGGCTCGGAGATCGAGACCGCCCGCCACCTGACCGAGCGCCTGAAGGCCGAACGCATCCAGGGAGCCGCTGCCCACGAGGCCGGCGAGCGCTTGCAGGCCGCACGGATCCAGGACCGCCTGAAGGCCGAACGCATCCAGGGCCTTCTCGCCGCGCTTCCCGGCTGGCAGGTGGCCGGCGACGGCTCCGCCCTGGAGCGCACGATCCTCTTCCCCAGCCTCCGCGCGGTCGCCGCCTACGTGGCTCTGGTCTTGGAGCTCGGCGAGGCCGACGACTTCGTGCCCGAGGTCGACCTGCGCCACCTCGAGGTCACCCTACGCGTCGCGACCGATACGGCGGCCGGCCTCGAGGAGCTGGACTTCGAGGTGGCGCGGCGCTTCGCGCTCTGACCGCAAACCTCCCGCCGGCCGCCTTCGAACCGGGCGGCGGAGCCGGGCACCCTCGTAGGTCAACTTCGTTGTTGATTTCAATCTTGGCGTAGCCTAGAATGCTCTCATCGATGTAGGGCTTCGGGCTCTTCCTTCCGGCCCTGAGGTCTGCCTTGGCCGGGGCGGCCGTCTGGAGAGGCGGCCGCCCCGGCCCCCTTTCGGTCCCTTCCGCGACCTCCGGCCGCCTGTCCCGGACCCGCGGGCCCGGGGCACCGGGGAGAGGGCGGCTCGAAGGGTGCGGCGATTGTAGTTGTGGGCTTGCGTGACACGTGATACACAGAGGCGAGGCCGACACGTGACTCCAGACCTCCTGACCTACGCGTCGTAACTGTCTGCAGCTACAGGTTCGCCCCGGGCGAGGGGTGCGGACCCAAAACTGTCCGCTTTTTTTGGCGGCGCCGAGCCATGAGCTCCGATCGCTGGCGCCGGGGCCAGGGATCTCCCAGGTCGATCGACCGCACCGCCCGGACGAACGGGAGCTTTGCGAGGCGATCGAGAACGTCCTGGCTCGGCTGCTGGTCGAGCCGGAACACGGTCCATGCGTCCTCCTCCCCGTCCTTGCGCGCCAGGTGAACATCGGCGATGTTGATCCGCGAGTCTCCCAGGAGAGACCCGACCGTGCCGACGGTGCCGGGGAGGTCGGCCGTTCGCAGGACCAGGAGCCGTCCCTTCGGGGAGAACTCGAGCGGGATCTTGCCGAACCGCACCACCCTGGGGCGGTCCCTGTCGAACAGCGTCCCGGCCAGCTCGATCTCGCCGCCGGCTCCGGTCGCCGTCACCCCGACGAGGAGTGGAAAGACCGTCGGCGAGTTGGACACGGTCCGGACCAGCTCGACGCCACGGGAGACCGCCACCTGTTCCACGTTGACGTAGCCGACCGCATCCCCGAGCGCTCCGGCCAGCGCTCCTCGGGCCACCGCCAGCGTCACCGGCTCGTGGAGGGCGTCCTCGACGTCGTCGAGTCGCACCTCGAGCCGCGCGAGCGGCTCCCCAACCAGGGCGACCGCCAGCCGTCCGATCTGCTCGCCCAGCTGCAGAGGCACCAGGCTGCGCTGGGGGTCCCAGGAGAACGGCAGGTTGACCGCGGACAGGGAGAGCGAGCCCGCGAGCGCCGCGAGCATCATCTTCGCCGCCTCGACCGAAGCCCGCTCCTGCGCCTCCCGCGTCTGGTCACCCAGGTGCGGCGTGGCGACCACGCGCGGATGATCGATCAACGCCCGGTCCGTCGGCGGCTCCTCGGCGAACACGTCGAGAGCCGCGCCTCCGATGCTGCCGCTTTCGAGGGCCTCGAGGAGCGCGTCCTCCTCGACGATCCCACCCCGCGCACAGTTGACAAGCAGGGCTCCCGGGCGCATCCGGGCGAGCTCGGCGGCACCGAGCAGTCCCCGTGTCTGGTCCGTCAGGGGGGTGTGCACGGAGACCACGTCCGCGCGCGTCAGAAGAGCGCTGAGCGACACCGCCTCGATGCCGAGGCGCATGGTGACGTCCGGCCGGAGGAAGGGGTCGTGGGCCACTACCTCCATCTCGAACGCCCGCGCCCGGGCGGCGACCCGCTGGCCGATCCGGCCCAGGCCGATGATGCCCAGCGTCTTGCCATGGAGCTCCATACCGGCGAACCTCTTTCGATCCCACCGCCCCTGCTTCAGCGCGGCGTCGGCGGCCGGCACGTGACGGGCGAGCGCCAGGAGGAGTGCGAACGTGTGCTCGACAGCGGACAGCAGGTTGGCCCCCGGGACGTTGAACACCAGGATTCCGCGGGCGGTCGCTTCGTCCAGGTCGATGTTGTCGACCCTGATGCCGACCCGGCCGATGACACGCAGCTGCGGTGCCGCCTCGAGCAGACCGGCGTCGACGCGGGTGCGACTCCGTACCAGGAGGGCATCCGCCTCGGCGATCGACCGGGCCAGCGCGGCTCCGTCGAGCGCTTCGACCACGTCGGCCCCGCCGTCCCGCAGCAAGTCGAGACCCGAGCGGTCCAGCGGGTCCGCCACGACGACCTTGTCCACCGGCTGCCCCCTTCACCCGACCAGAGAGGCCAGGATCGCCTTCTGGGCATGGAGCCGGTTCTCCGCCTCGTCGTAGCGGATCGACTGCGGTCCGTCGACCACCTCCGCATCGGCTTCGTCGCCCCGGATGAGAGGCATGCAATCCATGAACACGGCGCCGGGATTGGCCCGGTCGAAGTGCCTCTGGGCCACCCGCCAGGCGTCCCGGAGCCCTCCCCGGAGCGCGCGGTCCTGCTGTGTCGTGCTCGCCAGGCTCTTCCAGCTCTTGGCGTAGATCACGTCGGCCCCCTCCGACGCCTCGTCCAGGTCGTGGGAGTACTCGATGGTGCCGCCCGAAGACTTGACCGCCTCGCGCGCGAACGCGTCGTACTCCGGGTCCGGCTCGAACCCCTCGGGGAAGGCGAGGGTGAAATTGAGCCCGAGGATCGAGGCCGCCATGAGCCAGGAATGGGTCACACCCGGCGACTTCTGGCGCTCGGCGAAGGCCCAGGTGAGCACCACCTTCTTCTTCTTGTAGTCCTCCCCGAACCGCTCTCGCAGCGTCAGGACGTCCGCCATGATCTGGCAGGGATGCTCCTTGTCGTCGAGGGCGTTGACCACCGGGCCGTCCATGTGCTCGGCGACGAGCTCCAGGCTCCTGCGCCCCTCGCCGTACTGGGTCAAGTCGTACTTGCGGATGATCAGGGCGTCGAGGAAGCGGTTCATCACCTCGGCCGTGTCGACCAGCGTCTCGTGGTTCGACATCTGGAGCTGCTCGGGCTGATAGAGCTCGGCGTGCCCCCCGAGCTGGCGGGCCGCGACTTGGAACGAGATCCGGGTCCGGGTCGACGGCTTGGTGAAGAGCATCCCCAGCGTCTTCTCGTCCAGGTACTTGGTCCGGTCCTCGCCGGATTTCATGGCCAGGGCGAGATCGAGGAGCCCTTCCAGCTCCTCGCGCGTGAGGTCCTTCAGGCCGAGGAAGTCCCGGCCTCGAATTGTGCTGTCGGTCATCATGTCTCCTCAGACGGGTAAGAAAGAGGGAAGGAGCGTTCCGAGATCGGCGTCCCGCGCACGCCTTGCCACGTCCGCTCCCAGGGCCAGGTCGAGAATTCCGAGCCCGAACGGGCTGAAGACGCTGACCCGGTGCGCGGGGTCCTTCGGCTTGGCGGTTCCTTCCAGCAGGTCCGCAATGGTGCACCGGATGAAGTCTCGGGATCCGGTCTGTTGCTCGGTCTGATGGATCGAGGTTCCCGCGCGGCTGACGTGGTCGGGATCGTCGACCACGTTGTCCGCCGAGAGGATCGCCTCGGGGGTGAGGTCGCGCAGGGAGACGTGGAGGACCACCGCTCCCTGCGGACAGATGGAGAAATCGTCGACGTGGGGCCGCACCGCGGTGGTGGCGAACGAGGTCACCGGGCAGCGACCGAGCACGTCCTCGAGGCGGTCGGCCACCTCGGCACGGAGACCGGGCCACCGCGCCTCCAGCTCTTCGGCGGCTGCCGCCGCCCGCTCCCGGTCCAGGTCGAACAGCACGAGCCGACCGACCGAAGGGAGCGCCGCGCGGACGAACCGTGCGATCTCGCGGTTGATCAATCCGGTGCCGACCAGGCCGAGGGCATCCGGCTCGCGACCGGCCACCAGCTCCCTGGCTCCGAGGGCAGCGCTGGCCGCGGTCCGGCAGGCGCTGATGAGCGAGCCCTCCAGGATGGCCTCCGGGCGACCGGTAGTACAGGAGTTGAGGATCAGGATGGCGGAGGCCCGCGGCAACCCTTCCTCCAGGTTGGTCGGGAACGACGCGATCCACTTCATCCCGGCGACCTCGAAGCCGTCTCCCCCCAGGTAGGCCGGCAGAGCGATGATCCGGTTGACGTCGTCGCCGGGGAAGCGCAGGAAGGTGGAGTGCGGAAGCGCCGTTCGCCCCTGGCCGTGGGCCATGTAGGCACGCGCCACCAGCTCCAGCAACTCCAGCTCGCGACCGTCCAGCAACTTGCGGACGTCGGACTCACCGATCGTCAGGACGTCCCTACGCACGCCGCACCTACCCAGCTCTCGTCGTTCAGGGACCCCACCTCGCCGCAGTGCTCCCGCACCCAGGCGTCATTGTAGATCGTCTCCAGGTACCGCTCCCCGCGATCGCACAGGATCAACACGCACCGGGAACCCCGCGGCAGGTCGTGCCGGGTCTGTGCCAGGGCGGCCACGACGCCGCCCGACGAGCCACCGGCCAGGATGGCCTCCTTCCGGACCAGCATCCGGCAGCCGGCGACGCATTCGGCGTCGCTGACGTGAACCGTTCCGGAGAGCAGCGACAGATCCCGGAACGGCGGCCGGAGACTGGCGCCCAGCCCCGGGATCATGCGTTCCCTCTGGATGTCGCTGAAGATCAGGCTGCCGACGGAGTCCACGGCGATCAACTTGGTCGACAAGCCGTGATCCCGGATGTATTCGCCGCACCCGCGGAGCGTGCCGCAGGTGCTGGCGGCGGCGAACAGGTAATCGATCGGGCCGTCCACCTGATCGGCGAGCTCCGCCATCGTGGTGCGGTAGTGGGCCCCGGGGTTGTTCCGGTTCTCGTACTGGTTCGGCCAGTACGCACCGGGGATCGAGTCCACCAGCTCCCGGACCCGCTTCAGGCGGGCCTGGAGAAAGCTGCCACTTTCGGGATCCGGCGCGGTGACCGCGTCGATCCGCGCACCGTAGGCCTCGAGGACCTTGAGGTTCTGGGGCGCCGTCTTGGGATCGACCACGCAGATCAGCTCGAGGCCGTAGTAGCCGCAAGCCTGGGCGAGGCCGACCCCCATGTTGCCCGAGCTGGACTCCACCACCACGCCGCCGGGACGGATCCGTCCCGCACCGAGCGCCTCCTCGAGGATCTCGACGGCGGGCCGATCCTTGATGCTGCCACCCGGGTTGAGTGCCTCCAGCTTGCCGAAGACAGCGATCGTCTCGTCTTGAAATAGCTTCTTCAACGGAACGAGGGGCGTTCCCCCGACCGCCGAGAGCACTCCGTCGCGCATGATCATCGATCTCCTTTCTAGCGGCACCTCGAACCGATTGCCGTTCATTCGACCCGCAACGAGACCGCCGGCTGGACTCGCGTGGCGCGCCGGGCCGGAATGACGCTGGCGAGAAGAGCCACGGCCGCGAGCAACACCGCGACGCCGAGGATGGGGAGGATCTCCAGGTTGGCGACGCCGTAGAGCATCCCCGCCAAGCCGCGGTTCAGGAGCACCGCCAGGGGCAGGCCGATCGCCAACCCGATCAGGATGAGGCGTAGGCTCTGGCGCATGACCAGGCTCAGCACTGACTTGCGGCTCGCTCCCAGGGACATGCGAATCCCGATCTCGTGGACCCGCTGAGCGACGAAGTACGCGACCACACCGTAGAGACCGACCGCCGCGAGCACCAGCGCCACCACGCCGAGAATCACCAGCAGGTAGGCGCTGAAACGTGACAGCCACAGCGATTGATCGACCACCTCGCGCATGGGCATCACGTTGTAGACGGGGAGGTCCGGATCGAGCGCGTGCACCGTCTCGCGAACCGTCGACGACAGCGCCGACGGATCGAGGTCGGTCCGCAGCACCACCGTCATGGAGCGCATGGGCATCTGCCGCTGGGGCACGTACATGTCGAGCATCAAGTCCTGGTCAAGCCCGCGGTGGCGCACGTTGCCGACCACGCCGACGACGGTCATCCACGGCAGGTTGTCCTCCGGCGCACCCAGCCGGATACGCTTGCCGACGGCCAGCTCATCGGGCCACAGGCGCTCGGCCATCTTGCGGTTGATGATCACCGCCCCGGGGCTCTCCGCGTCGTCCGACCGGCGGAAGCTCCGCCCGTCGAGGACGGGGATCCTCATCGTCTGGAAGTAGCCCGGGGTGACCACCTGGAAGTTGGCGAAGGGGAGGCGTTCGCCCTCCGCGAGCTTCCGGCTTGTCCTGGACGTTGAAGATGCGCTCGGCGCCGTTGCGGCTGCGCAGCGGCAACCTGGAGTCGGCGCCGACCGAGGTCACGCCCGGGATCGCCGACAGCTTCTCGACCAGGTCGTCGAAGAAGTTGGAGACGTCGCGATCCTGGGCATAGCCCACCTCCGGGAGATTCGGGATCTGGGCGGTCAGCACCCCCGATGGAGTGAGCCCCGGGTCCACGTCCTGCAAGCGGAAGAAGCTCTCGATCGTCAGTCCGGCACAAATCAGCAGGATGACCGTCAGGGTCACCTCGGCGACGACGGTCGTCTTGAACAGCCGCTGGCGCCCGCCGCCCGACCTGGCACCCCCGTCCTTGAGGGCCGACACCAGGTCGGTCCGCGAGTTGCGAAGGGCTGGGATCAGGCCGAAGGCGATGCCGCTGGCGATCGCCACGAGCACCACGAACCCGATCACCCGGCCGTCGAGACCGACCTGAATCCAGAACGGCAGGTCGACGGGGATCGAATGCACCAGCGCGGAGATGCCCCAGGACCCCAGGGCCAGCCCGACCGCGCCTCCGACCAGCGCCAGGATCAGGCTCTCGGACAGGAGCTGGCGGATCAGCCGGCCGCGACCCGCGCCGATCGCCGTCCGCACCGCCATCTCCCCCTGTCGGGCGGCACCACGCGCCAGGAGCAGGTTCGCCACGTTGGTGCAGGCGATCAGCAGCACGAACAGCACCGCCGCCTGAAGGAAGAAGAACAGTGCCCGGGCGCGGCCGACATAGAAGTCCCGGAACCGTTGCACCTGGATGCCGACGCCCTTGTCCGCCAACGGGTGCTCTTCGGCCAGCCGGGATGCCAGGCCGGACATCTCGCTCTGGACCTTTTTCAGGCCGACCCCGGGCTTGGGCAGGGCGACGACCCCGAGGAACCGGTTGCGCCGTTCGAACTGGAACGGATCGAGCGCCAGCGGAGTCCAGATCTTCTGCTGAACCGGGAACTGGAAGCCGGCCGGAACGATGCCGACGACGGTGTACGACCGCCCGTCGAGCTCGATCTGCCTGCCGACGACGTCCGCGCTTCCGAAGCGGCGGTGCCAGAGACCCTCGTTGAGGATCGCCACCGGCGCGGCCCCGGGACGGTTGTCCGAGGTCCGGAAGGTCCGTCCGAGGATCGGCTGCACGTCGAAGGCATCGAACAGCCCGGCGGAAACACGAGCCCCGGCGACCCGTTCCGGACGGTCGCCCTCCGAGAGATTGAAGCTGACCTCGTCGAACGCGACCAGTTGCTCGAGGCTCTCGCTCTGGCTCCTCAAGTCGACGAAGTCCGGGTAGGAGATCGACATGTTGTCGAAGCCCCGCTCTCGGTCGAACCCGGAGAGCTTGAGCAGCCGGTCGGCGTCCCCGAAAGGGAAGGGGCGCAGGAAGATCCCGTTCAGCAGCCCGAAAATGGCGGCGTTGCCACCGATCCCCAGCGCGATGGTCATGATGACGACGACGCTGAACAGCGGCCTTCTGACCGCGCCTCGGACGCCGTGACGAACGTCGGAAAAGATGGTGCTCATCAGCCCTCCACGCGCCCCTTCGGACGCAGAGTTTTGATCTCGGCCGCCTGGAGGGCACGGCGATCCCCGCCGTCTCCACCGGCCAGTGAAACCGCTCGGATCGCGTCGGTCCTCACCGCGTCCTCGGCGGCCCGGTCGAACACGATCTGCCCGTTTTCGAGCTTGACGATACGATCCGCGGTGTCGTAGTAGCGGTCATCGTGACTGACCACGATCACCGTCTTGCCGGCAGCCCGCAGCTCCGGCAAGAGCCGGCGGTAGAAGGTCTCCTTGAACGAAGGATCCTGGTCTGCCGCCCATTCGTCGAACAGGTAGAGGGGACGGTCTTCGAGGTACGCCGAGAGCAGGGCCAGGCGCTTGCGCTGGCCCTGGGACAGCGCCGTCGTGGACAGTTGCCCGTCGCGCACCTGGACCTTGTTCTCCAGGTGCAGCCGTTCGAGGTACCGTGCCGCCCGATCGTCGAGATCGGGTGTCTCGATGCCGTCCAGATCCTCGAAGAGGAAGAAGTCGGCGAAGACGACCGAAAAGAGCTGCCGGTAGCGGTCGCGGCTCTCCTGGGTCACCGGTTCGCCGTCGAGCCGGAGCTTCGCCCTCGTCCGGCGCGTAGACGCCGACCAGGATCTTCGCCAGGGTGGTCTTGCCGCTGCCGTTGCCGCCGACCAGGAAGAGGAGCTTCTCCGGGACGGATCTCCAGGTCGATCGGACCGAGCGTGAAGTCGTTGTCCTGGTCTGCCCTGTGGTAGGTGCGCGTCACCCCGTCCAGCTCCAGGCTCCGCCACCTCCTGGGCATCGTGAACGCGTCCGGCTCGAAGTGCTCGTCCTCGTTGCCGAGCGCCAGGCCGAGCTCTTGGAGCTTGTCCATGGCCACCCGGGCCCGGCTCAGGTCCGGGAGGTTCTCGAGCAGCCCCTGCATCGGCCCCTTGATGAAGAAGAGGACCACCGTGTAGCCGATGAGAACCTCCTTGTCCAGGTGCTGGAACCGCGCGAGCACGAACAGGACGAGGCCGACGATGAAGAAGAACAGCAGCTGCCCGAAGGCGGCCGAGACATCGAAGATCATGCGCGCCGACACACCCGCGCCGCGCAGCCGCTCGGCCGTGTCGCGCACCCGGGCGAGCAGCCCCAGCCGCCGGCCGCGGTGGATCTTGATCTCCTTGGCCCCTTCCGTGACCGAGCGGTACAGGTCGAAGAAATCGTCCGCCACCCGGCGGAACAGCTCCATCCGGCGGCGCCCAAGGCGCACCGGCAGGCGCGTCAGCCAGCTCCCGGCCACGATCAGGACCGTGACGACGGCCAGCACCGACGGCGACAGCCAGCCCAGATAGGCCAGGCAGCCGAGCACCAGCGCCGCGTTGACGCACATGGCGGGGATCATGGTGAGCGCTCGCGTCAGGGCGGGGAGATCCTGGCTCACCGAGGCGAGCAGCCGCGACCGCCCGAAGCTCTCCTGGCGCGCCAGCGAAGTGGCGGCGAGCCGGCGAGTGAACTGGAGCCGCAGGTTGTACGCCGCCTCCTGGGCCAGCCGGACCAGCAGGAACTGGGACGTGAGCCGGCTCGCCGGCACCACCACGCTGACAGCCAGAAACGCCCACCCCAGGACGGCCATCCCCGAGAGGTTGTCCTGGTTCAGAGCCGTCGTGATGAGAGCGGGGAACCCGACGCTCGCGACGCCGCTCACCAGCGCGGTGACCAGCGCCGCCGTGACCGTTCCCGAAGAGGAGTATTGCAGGAGGAACTTGAAGAGCTTCATGAAGTGAATCCTTCCTCGCACCCATCGGTCTCGGCGGCGAGCGCGTCGAGCACGCCGGCGAGTGCGCCGGCGTGCGGCTCGCGAACCATCGTGTAGTGATCTCCAGGGACCGGAACGGCTCGGACGCCCGCCGCGACCACGTCCCGCCAGGGCGCGGCCGGATCCGGGAGCTCGTCGAACGTCGCCTCGGCGCAGATCATGGTGATCGGACCCGGATACGCTCCCGGCGTCCAGTCGTGCAGCGCCCCGCGGCGGGCTTTCAGCATGGCGAAGAGGCGTCCCAGTGTGTCGGCGCCCACGTCCGGCGGCAGAGTCCCCTGGGCCTGACCGCGCTCGGCGAGACGCTCGAGAGCCGCCTCCAGAGCCAGGTCGCGCACGGCCTCCACGTCCCCGGCCCGGCCCCGGATCCCCAGGTCCCGAGCGAGCTCGAGGAGCAGGTCCAGCTCGGCCGGAGCCCCGTCTCTCCCACCCGGCCAGCGGGTGTCGAGCAGCAGGACCGGTGGCGGCTCGCCGCCGTCGGCGACGACCTGCCGCGCCATCTCGAAGGCCACGGCACCGCCGAAGGACCAGCCGGCGAGGATCGGCGTTCCGGCCACGCCGAAGGCGCGAAGCTCCGCCAGGTAGCGCCGCGCCAGGCCGGCCACGGACACCGGCTCCCGTCCGTCGGGCTCCGCCGCCTGGAAGGCGTAGACCGGTCGGCCCGGCGCCAGGCGCCGGGTGAGCTCGACGTAGGGGATGACGTGCCCGCCGGCCGCGTGGACGAAGACGAGCGCCCGCCGCTCCCCGTCCGGGCGGAGCACGACGAGCGACCCTTCGGGCTCGCCCTCCGCCTCCCGGAGGCGGGAGGCGAGCCGCTCGATCGTCGGTGCCTGGAAGATGGTGGCGAGCGGCAGCCGCCGGCCGGTCAGCTCCTCGATCCGGGTAACCACGCGAAACGCCAGCAGCGAGTGCCCGCCCAGGGCGAAGAAGCTGTCCCGTACGCCGATCGACTCGACGTCGAGGACTTCGCTCCAGAGCTCCGTCAAACGCAGCTCCAACGCATCCCGCGGTGCCACCGGAGCGTCGGGCACCGCGGTGTCCGTCGGTTTCGGCACGGGCCGCGGTCGACGCTCGAGAGTGCCGTCGGCGCGCCGGCGCACCAGCTCTCCGGTGGCGGCGAGCCGCCCCGGACCGTCTCGATCCTCGTCCGCGGTGTCGGCCGCCTCCCTCCACAGCTCACCGAACACCCCGATGGGCACCGGCTCGCCCAGAACGTCGAGGACGTACACGGGGCCCCCGCCGGAGAGCCGATCGATCGTGGCGGGCACCTTCGCGCCGGCGGCCGGAGGCGCCCCGATCGCGGGCCACTCGACGACGAGCTGGTGGCGCTCCGCGGGGCCGAGCAGGGGAAGCGCCGCGACCGGCCGTCGCGGAGCGGCGAGCGCCGCGGCCACCAGCCTGCGCCACTGGCGCGCCAGCCGGTCGACGGTCGTCCGGTCGAACAGGTCGACGCAGTACTCGAGCCGCCCGCTCATCCCCGCCGCGCCCCGATCGTGCAGCGACAGGGTGAGGTCGAACTTGGCCGTCCCCGTCGCCACCTCCATCGTCTCGGTCCGCAGAGCGTCGGCGGCCGTCCGCTGGACGCCGGGATCCGCCGCCTGCCAGGTGAGCATCACCTGGAAGAGCGGCGAGTAGGCCAGGCTCCGCTCGGGCGCCAGCTCCTCGACGAGGCGCTCGAAGGGCACCTCCTGGTGGGCCTGCGCCCCCAGCACCGTGTCCCGCACACGAGAGACCAGCGCCCGAAACGCGGGCTTCCCGCAGAGGTCCACCCCCAGGACCTGCGTGTTGACGAACGGACCCACCACGCCTTCGGCCTCGAGGCGCGTACGCCCTGCGACCGGCGTGCCGACCCGGACCCGCGACTGGCCCGCCATGCGGCCCAGCAGCGCGCCGAAGGCGGCCAGCAAGACCATGAACGGCGTCGCCGCCTGGCTCCGCGCGAACGCGCGCACCCCGGTGGCCTGCTCGGGCCCCAGGGCCAGCGTGATCGTCGACCCCCGCCGGCTCTGGATCGGCGGCCGCGGCCGATCCGTGGGCAGCGCCAGGACGTCGTGGTCCTCCCCCAGGGCCTCGCGCCAGTAGGCGACCTCCTCGCCGACGATGGCGTCGGAAAGCCAGCGACGTTGCCACACCGCGTAGTCCGCGTACTGGATCGGCAGTTCGGGGAACGCAGGCGGGGCCGGCGCGCCCGACGGCTCCGCTCCGCTCTCGATCCGGTACGCAGTCTCCAACTCGCGGCCGAGGATCGCCATGGACCAGCCGTCCGACGCGATGTGATGGACCACTGAGACCAGTGCGTGCTCGTCCCGGTCGAAGCGCACCAGGAGAGTCCGGAGCATGGCATCGCGCGCCAGGTCGAAAGGGCGCGACACCTCGACCGTCGCCACCCGCCGCGCCTCCAGCCGCCGCGGGCCCTCACCGAGACCCGAAAGGTCGACCACCGGCAGGGCCGGCGCGGAAGGCGGGTCGACCACCACCACCGGCTGCCGGTCGGTTCCTTCGACAAACCGGGCTCGCAGCACCTCGTGACGTTCCACCAGCCGCCGCACCGCCCGGGCCAGAGCGGCCGGATCCAGGCGGCCGCTCAGCCGGTCGATCGAAGGGATGTGATAGGCAGCGCTCCCCGGCTCGAGGCGGTCCAGGAACCACAGCCGTTCCTGGGTGAACGAGAGCGGCAGCGGCTCGTCGCGCCCGACCGGAGCCAGGGGTGGCAGCTCCAGCCCCGCCCCGCGCCGCAGGGCCTGCTCCACTCCGCGCGCCAGACCCTGGACCGTCGGGGTTTCGAACAGCCGGCGCAGCGGGATCTCCACGCCAAAGCTCCGGCGCACCCTCGCCATCAGGCGGGTGGCGACGAGCGAGTGCCCGCCCAGGGCGAAAAAGTCGTCGTACGGGCCGATCGAATCCACGCGCAGGAGCTCGCTCCAAATGCCCGCCACGATCTCTTCGACGGGACTTCGGAACGAACCGGCCGGGCTCACCGGACGGTCTTCCGGCGCACCCGGCGCCGGCAGGGCTCTACGATCGACCTTGCCGGTCGGCGTCAACGGGAGCGCGTCGAGGGTGACGAACTGTGACGGCACCATGTACGCTGGCACCTTCGACTTCAAGAACGCGCGGAGGGACGAGATCTTACATAGATCCTCTCCGACCGGGTCGTCGGCCGGCACCAGGAACGCCGCCAGGCGGGCGTCGTCGGAGCCGGTCGCCACCACCGACACCGCCGCGTCGCGGACGCCCGGATGGCGCCTGAGCACGCTCTCGATCTCGCCGGGCTCGATCCGGTAGCCGCGCAGCTTGACCTGGTGGTCGATGCGGCCGAGGAAGTCCACCTCCCCGCCCGGGAGCGCCTTGGCCAGGTCCCCGGTGCGGTAGAGGCGCGCCCCGCGCGCGGAGCCGAACGGATCCGGCACGAAGCGCTCGGCGGTACCGCGCGGTCGGTGCGGATAGCCGAGCCCGACGGCCGGACCGCCGAGCACGATCTCTCCGGCCACGCCCGCCGGCACCGGAAGAAGGGCGCGGTCGACCACGTGCACCCGGGCGCCGGCGACCGGCCTTCCGATCGGGGGCAGATCGGGCCAGCGGTCCGTACCGCACGCACCCAGGACGTGCTCGGTCACCACGTGAGCCTCCGACGGGCCGTACTGGTTGCGCAGGGTGCACCGGCCTCTCATCCGGCCGAAGAGCCCGCGGATCGCCGGGGTGACCTGTAGCCGCTCTCCGGCGGTGACCACCTCGCGCAGTGCCGGCAGCGGGGCGGCCTCCCCGGCCCGGTCGAGCTGATCCGCCAGGTGCTGGAGCGCGACGTAGGGCAAGAACAGCCGCTCGATACGCTGCGTCTCCAGCTCGCGAACGAGCCGTTCCACGTCCCGGCGGGCGCCGCGGGCCGGAAGGACCAGGGTGCCTCCGCCCGCCCAGGTCAGGAGCGTCTCCTGGAGCGACACGTCGAAGCTGGGGGAGGCGAAGCGGAGGGTGGCACCGGAGGCGACCTCCGCCCCGGTCGCCCGGAGCTGCCAGGAGAGCAGGTGCCGGAGCGTGCGATGGGGGACGGCCACACCCTTCGGCCGGCCGGTCGAGCCGGAGGTATAGACCACGTAGGCCGGATCGTCGCCTCCGGCAAGCGGTTCGAGCAGAGCCTCCGCTCCGGGCTCGGCCGCGCACGGTCCCGCCGGAATCTCGAGCTTCCGGCAGGCCGAGGCCGTCCGGCGGCCCGTCCCCTCCGGCCGGCCTCAGCAGGGTCACGACGTCCAGGTCTTCGAGCATGGCCTCAAGCCGCTCTCGCGGGAAGTCCGGATCCAGCGGCACGTACGCGGCCCCCGATTCCAGGACGGCGAGCAGAGCGACGGCCGTCGCCGGTCCGCCGGGCGCCCAGACCGCGACCCGGGCGCCCGGAGCGGCGCCCATCCGCCGCAGCTCCCACGCCAGGGCCCGCGCCCGTTCTCCGAGCTTCCCGGTAGGACCAGGCCCCCCCTTCCCAGCGCAGCGCGATGCGATCAGGCAGCGCGGCGCACAACCGGGCCACGAGCTCGGCGACCGGGCTCGCGGTCGCGCCGGAGAGCGCGACGTCGTTCCACTCGCGAACGACCTGGTGTCGCTCCCCGGGCCGCATCAGCGGCAGAGCGGAGAGCCGCAGGTCCACGTCGGAAGCCACCGCCTCGAGCAGACTTTCCAGGTGCCCGGCCAGTCGCTGGACGGTCGTGGGGTCGAACAGGTCGGCGTCGAACTCCAGCCCGCAGGTGATCTCCTCCCGGTGCGCGTGGACGGCGAGGGTGAGGTCGAACTTCGCCGTGGGGAGCTCCGGGGTGGCCGAGCGCACCTCGAGACCCGGCAGGGAAAAGCCCTCCCCGGCGGCATCGTGCAGCAGGACGAACAAGACCTGGAACAAGGGGGGACGGGCCAGGTCGCGGGCCGGCTCGAGCTCTTCGACCAGCCGCTCGAACGGCAGCTCCTGGTGGTCGTGGGCCGCCAGCACGACGTCGCGCGTCTGCTCGAGGAGCTCGGCGAACGAGCGATCTCCGGACAGGTCCGCCCGCACGACCAGAGTGTTCAAGAAGAAGCCGATCAGGTCTTCGAGCTCTTCGTGCCGGCGGCCGGAGATCGGCGTCCCGACGGTCAGGTCCACCTGGCCCGAGACCCGGACCAGAAGCGCCTGGAACGCCGTCAACGCGGTCATGAAGAGCGTCGTCGCCCGAACGGTGGAGAGCCGCCGGAGAGCGCCCGACAGCTCCCCCGAGAGCCGCAGCACGTGGCAACCGCCCCGGCCGCTCCGCCGCTCCGGCCGGGGCCGGTCCGTCGGCAGCTCGAGCACCGGCGGCCGATCACCGAGCGCGAAGCGCCAGAACTCCATCTGGGCTTCGATCCGGTCGGATGCGAAGCGCCGCTCCTGCCAGGCGGCGAAGTCCGGGTACTGGACCCGCAGGTCCGGCAGACCCGCCGGAGCGCCATCGGTCCCTTCCCGGTATAGTGCCGCGATCTCGCGGGCAAACAGGCGCATCGACCACTCGTCGGTGACGATGTGATGCATCACCGTCGAGAACACGTGGCGTGCACCGCCGACGCGCACCAGGCAGGCGCGCAGCGGAGGACCTGCGGCCAAGTCGAAGGGCCGCGCGGCCAACCGGTCAGTCCGATTCCGCGCCTCCTGCTCCGCCCGCTCCGGGGCGAGCCCGGACAGGTCGACCACGGGGAGGAGATTCAGGGGAACCGCTTCGACCTGTTGCAGCGGCCGGCCGTCGCGGGACGGGAACCGGGTGCGCAGGACCTCGTGGCGCCGGACGATCGCGCGGAGGGCGCCGGCCAGCGCCGGCACCGACAGGGGACCGCCGAGGCGGGCGGCCAGTGGCACGTTGTAGACCGCGCCGCCCGGCTCCAGCTGATCGAGGAACCACAACCGCCGCTGGGCGAAGCTCAGCGGCAGGTCGCCGTCACGGGGCACCCGGGCCAGGGGGAGCGTGTCCACGCCCGGCTCCCGACGCGCCCGGTCCACGGCCTGGGCCAGACTCCGGACGGTCGGTCGCTCGAACAGGGTGCGCAGCGGCAACTCGACGCCGAACGCGCGACGGATCCGGGACAGCACGCGAATGGCCAGGAGCGAGTGCCCCCCGAGCTCGAAGAAGCTCCGGTCCACACCGGGACGCTCGATTTCCAAGACGTGTGCCCAGATCCCGGCCAGGATCTCCTCGGCCACCGTCCGGGGCGGCACGACCGGCCCCTCCTCGGTCGACTCGTGCAGGTCCTCTCGCCGGCCGAGCGCCAGCCGGTCGACCTTGCCGTTGGGCGTCAACGGCAAGGCGTCGAGCACCCGCACCGCGGCCGGCACCATGGCCACCGGGAGGCTTTGCCGCAGACGCCGTTCCAGGTCGGCCGGCGCCACCGTCTCCGGTCCCGCGGCGGCCACGAAGGCCACCAGCCGCCGGCACGTCCCCGTGCCGACCGCGAGCGCGACCGCATCACGGACGCCCGGGCACCGCCGCAGAGTCGCATCGATCTCTCCGAGCTCGATGCGGACACCCCGGACCTTGACCTGGTGGTCCCGACGGCCGATGAAGGCGAGGGAGCCGTCGGCGCGCTGGCGCACCAGGTCCCCGGTCCGGTAGAGCCGCCGGCCGGGCTCCTCGGCGAACGGATCGGGCACGAACGAGCGCGCCGTTGCCGCCGGGGCGCCGCGGTAACAGCGGGCCAGGCCTTCGCCGGCCAGGAAGAGCTCGCCGGCGACGCCCGGAGGCGCAAGGCGACCCAGGGGATCGAGTACATGAGCCCGGCCACCGGCGACCGGCCGCCCGATCGGCGGAGTGCCCGCGCCGCCGGTGACCACTGCCCAGGTCGAATAGGTGGTGTCCTCGGACGGACCGTAGAGATTGGCGACCCGCTCCACCGTCCCCAGCCGCTCCAGGTCTTCCACGACGGTCTCCGGCAGCGGCTCGCCGGCCAGGTTCACCGTGCGGACGCTCCGAGGGACGGCCCGGGAGCGGAGGAGCTCGGCCATCGCCGACGGCACGGTGTTGATCAGCGTCGTCCTCTCCCGGGGCGCGGTCTCGGGCAGATGGAGGACGTTCTCCACCAGGATCACCGTCCCCCCCACGGCCAGGGGCACGAACAGCTCGAAAACCGATAGGTCGAAACAGATGGAGGTGGACGCCAGCACTCCGGCGAGCTCCGCCGGGGAGAAGGCGTCAACCGCCCAGCGCACCATCGCGCACGCGCTACGATGGGTGATCGACACCCCTTTCGGCGTGCCGGTGGAGCCGGAAGTGAAGAGGACGTAGGCCAGGCTCTCGGGATCCTGGAGCCGTGCCCGTTTTCCGGGCTCCATCCCCGACCCCGGCCGCGCGTCGTCGACTCGCACCACCGCCGCTCCGTCGACCGGGGTCCGCCCTGCGGACGGGCCGTCCGTCACCAGGGCGCAGAGCGTCGCCGCCCGCGCCACGAGCTCGTTGCGGGACGGCGGGTAGCCGGGGTCCAGAGGCACATAAGCGGCACCGGTCTCGAGCGCGGCGAGGATCGCCACCACCATCGCCGGCGTCCGTCCGAGGAAGATCCCGGCCGTGGTGCCGGGCCCGGCTCCCGCCGCCGCCAGCCGACCGGCCAAGTGCTCCGCCTGCCGCACCAGCTCGGCGTAGGTCACCGCAGCGCTCTCGTGGACCAGGGCGATCGCGTCCGGGCTCCGGGCCGCCTGGGCGCGCACCAGGCCGTCGAGCGTCCGCGGGCCGCCGCCGGGCACCGCCGGCGCTCCCCGCCCGCTCCACTCGATCAGCACCTGGTGCCGCTCCGAAAGCGACAGCAGGGGCAGCGCCGAGAGCGGGGTCTCCGGCGCGGCCGCGGCCGTGCTCGCCAGAGTCACCAGGTGACCGAGCAGGCGGCGCACGGTGCTACGGTCGAACAGATCGGGACGGTAGCCCAGGTCGAGGACGAACCGCTCCCCCGCGCGCCTGGTGGACAGGGTCAAGTCGAAGCCGCCGAACGGCGTCCCCTCCCCGAGGCTCGACGCATCGAGACCGGCTATGCGCAGCCCCTGGGGCTCCTGCTCCTGGTACGCGAAGAGGACCTGGAACAGGGGGTTGCGCCCGAGGTCCCGTGCCGGCTCCAGCGCCTCGACCAGGCGCTCGAACGGCAGGTCCTGGTGGGCCTGGGCGGCGAGCGTGGTCTTGCGCACGGTCGCCAGGAGCCGACGCAAAGACGGATCGCCCGACAGGTCGCAGCGGAGGACCAGCGTGTTGACGAAGAACCCGATCAGCGGCTCGGTCTCCACCGACCGGCGGCCGGCGACGGGCGTACCGAGATTGAAGTCGTCCTGGCCGGTGAGCCGGCCGAGCAGCGCCTGGAACAGAGTCGCCACGACCATGAACGGGGTCGCGCCGTCCCCGCGCCCCAGGGCCAGAAGACGCCGCCCCACCCCGGGGAGAAGCTCGAGCCGGCGCCCGGCGTCCGGCAGCCGGCCGGCAGCCGGCCGGGGCCGGTCGGTCGGGAGCTCGAGATGGGAGGACGAGCCGGCCAGCCGCTCGCGCCAGTGGGCGATCTCGGCGGCGAGCACGTCGTCGCGGAGCCATCGGCGCTGCCAGTGGGAAAAGTCGCCGTACTGGATCGGCAGCTCGGGGAGCCGGGGCTCCCGGCCCTCCACGCCGGCGGTGTAGAGCTCCGAGAGCTCGCGCTGCAAGATCCCCAGGGACCAACCGTCGGCGGCGACGTGGTGGAGCGTCGCCAGCACCAGGTGGTCGGTGGCGTCGAGCCGGACGAGGCTGGCGCGGAGCAGGGGGCCCCGGGAGAGATCGAACGGCCGCGCGGCTTCCCGGGCTGCCAGGCGCCGGCCCTCGGACAGTCGCCGGGCCTCCGGCAGGCCCCGGAGATCGACCGCGGGCAACCACACCGGGACCGGAGCGACCACCCGTTGCCGGGGGATTCCGTCGCGCTCCTCGAACCGGGTCCGCAGCACCTCGTGCCGTCGGACGACCGTCGACAGAGCACGCTCCAGCGCCGCCGGGACGAGGGCCCCGTGGAGCCTCACGGCGATCGGCAGGTTGTAGACCGTCCTCCCCGGCTCCAGGCGATCCAGGAACCAGAGGCGCTCCTGGGAGAACGAGAGCGGCAGATCGCTCCGGTCGGCCAGCGGGAGAATCGGCGGTGGCGCGGGAACGGCCGCACCCGCCGGACCGTCGGAGCCGTCGGTTCCCGCCAGGACACGCTCGACTTCGCGGGCCAGGGCCGCCACCGTGGGATGGTCGAAGAGGATGTGCAGGGGCAGCTCCACCCCGAGCGCCCGGCGCACCCGCGAGACCACGCGGATCGCCAGGAGCGAGTGCCCGCCGAGGGCGAAGAAATCGTCCTCCGGAGCGATCGCCTCGACCCCCAGGACGCTCCTCCACGCCTCGATCACCAGCTCCTCCGTCTGGCGATGGGGTCGCGTCGCCTTCCCCGGCGCGGCGCCGGGCCACTTCGGATCGGGAAGCGCCCGCCGGTCGACCTTGCCGTTGGCCGTCAGCGGCAGGGCCTCGAGGGCGACCACCGACGACGGCAGCATGTAGGTAGGGAGCGTGCGCTCCAGGTCCCGGCGCAGCTCCGCGAGCGCTGGCAGAGGGCCGGACTCCGGAACGGCGTACGCCACGAGGCGCCGGTCGCCGTCCGGCCCGGGCCGTTCCACCGTCACCGCCCGCCGGATCGGCGCGAGCGCCGCCAGCGCCGCGTCGATCTCGCCGAGCTCGACGCGGAAGCCCCGCACCTGGACCTGGTTGTCCATCCGGCCCAGGTACTGGACCTCGCCGTCGGCGAAGAACCTCCCCAGGTCACCCGTGCGGTACAGCCGCGCCCCGGCCACAGCGCCGAACGGGTCGGGCACGAAGCGCTCGGCGGTCAACCCCGGACGACACAGGTAGCCCCGGGTGACGCCGGCTCCGCCGACGTGGATCTCGCCCTCGACGCCGACCGGAAGCGGCTGCATCCGCGGCCCGAGGACGTGGAGATCCAGGTCGCGGATCGGCCGGCCGATCGGGCTGACGCCGGCAGCCGCCGCGTCGTCCGTGGAGATCGGCCGCTGGGTCACGTGCACGGTGGTCTCGGTGATGCCGTACATGTTCACCAGGCGCGGCCGGCGGGTGCCGTGGCGCTCGATCCACGGGCGGAGAGCGGCGGGATCGAGAGCTTCGCCGCCGAACACCACATGGCGGAGCGCCAGCTCGTCCGGCCCGGCCGCCTCCACGTCCTGGAGCTGGCCGAAGGCGGACGGCGTCTGGTTGAGGAAGGTGACGCGCTCCCGGGCCAGGAGCGCGCGGAACAGCTCGGGGGAGCGACTCTCCCGCTCGGAGACGACCACCAGCCGGCCGCCGTGGGCGAGGGCTCCCCAGATCTCCCAGACCGAGAAGTCGAAGGCGTGGGAATGGAACAGGGTCCAGACGTCCCCGGGATCCGGCCGGAACAGGTCGGTGGTGGCACGGAACAGCCGGGCCGCCGCCGCGTGGGGCACCATGACGCCCTTGGGACGTCCGGTCGAGCCGGAGGTGTAGATGACGTAGACCAGGGACCCGCCGCCGGGCTCGGGCGCCGCGCCCCGGTGCTCCGGGGCCTCCGGCGCCGGCCCGGCGCCGGCCTCGAGCAGCTCGTCCACGAGGAGGACCCGGGAAGCGACGCTCTCCGGCAGGCGGTCGCGCAGGGAGCGGTCGGTCAGCACGACCCGCGGCGCCCCGTCCTCGAGCATGAAGGCAACCCGCTCCGGCGGGTAGACCGGGTCGACGGGCAGGTAGGCACCGCCCGCGCCCAGCACCCCCAGAATCGACGAGGTCACCGCCGTGCCACGCTCGAGGAAGATCGCGGTCAAGGTCTCCGGGCCGACGCCGCGGGCCCGTAGCGCGCCGGCGATCGTCCGGCCGCGGGCATCGAGCGCTCCGTAGGTGAGGGTCTCCCGCCCGGCGCTCAGCGCCACCGCGTCCGGCCGCCGCTCCGCCCACCGCCGGAACAGCTCGTGAACCGGCGGACCGGGGGCGACGGGCCGCCCCGGGTTCCACTCGGACAGCAAGAGCCGCTTCTCTCGTGGCGGCACCAAGCAGACGGCGTGGGGCGACGCCGAAGGATCGGCCGCGATCGCCTCGAGCACCCGTTCGTAGCAGGCGGCCATCTGGTCCACCTGGGCCGTGGCGAGCTCCCGCGGATCGTGCTCCAGGGTCAGCCGGAGCCGCGCCCGCTCCGCCGAGCGGAGGGTGAAGGTCGCCATCAAGGGGAAGTCGGTCACCGACCGGTCGCTGCTGCCCTCCTGGATGCGCTCGCCCGCGCCCGACGAGAGCAGATCCTTGAGCGAGTGGAAGTGGAGGAAGCTGAACGCGGACTCGAACAGAGTGCGCTGGCCGGCGAGGCGCTGGATCTCGGCCAGGGGCAGGCGCCGGTGGGGCCACACCGAACCCTCCGCCATGAACACCCGGGCCACCAGGTCCAGCCACGATCCACCGTCCAGCGTGAAGGGGAACGGCACGGTGTTGAGGAACAGCCCCCGGACCCGGTCTCCGCCGCGGCGTTCCGGGCGCCCGTGGGTGGTCAGTCCGGTGACCACGGCGTCCTGTCCGGTGAACAGACTGATCACCTGGAGGTGGGCCGTCAGCAGCACGCTCTTGAGCGGCGCGCTGGCGCGGCGCGAGACCTCGTGGAGGCCCTCGACCACGGCTTCCGGGAACCACACGCTCGGCTTGCGCTGGTCCTCCCCGCCGCCGGTCGCCGGAGCCACTGTCCGGTCCAGCACGCCGGTGCCCCCCTCGGCGACCCTGGCCCGCCAGAAGGCCGCAGTCTCCTCCGAGGCCAGCGCCTGCCGCTCCAGCGCCACGTACTCGCGGAAGGTGACCTCGGCGGGCGGCTCAGGCGGCTGCTCCTCGCCGCGGCTCAGCCGCAGGTAGAGATCGAAGATCTCGCGCAGGTTGGCCGCGGTGCTCCACCCGTCGGACAGGGCGTGCGGCTCGGTCAGGGTCAACGAGAAGCGGTCGTCCTCCCAGCGGTGGACCCGCAGACGCAGGAGCGGTGGCCGAGCGAGATCCACGAGGTCGCGGTTCTCGGTGTCCAGGAAGGCGGCGAGCCGTGCCTGCTGCTCCGCTTCGTCCAGGTGCCGCAGATCCTCCACCTCGACGGTCAGTGGTGCCGACCGGTGGACGATCTGGAGCGGCTCGCCGAAGCCCTCGAGGTGGAACGACGTCCGCAGGATCGGGTGGCGCGCGATCACCCGGTCGACGGCCCGCTGAAAGGGCTCGGGGAAGAACGGTGCACGGATGTGGAAGCTGTTGACGTTGTGATAGGCCGGCACGTCCCGGTCGGCGGTGAGCTCCATCTGGTGGAGCATGCCGAGCTGGACCATCGTCAGGGGATAGGCGGCCTCCGCATCCGCCGGCAGGCGCTCGCGGTCCTCGGCAGAGAGCAGGGCGAACGGCCCAGCCGCGCCCGGCGGCTCGGGAGCGACGGAGTCGAGCGCACCCCTCCCCCGCTCCCGGCGCAGGCGCTCCAGGAGCTGCCGCTTCTCGGGAGAGAGCGCTTCGAGCCGCGCCGCCAGGCTCCTCATCCGTCTGACCCGCTTCCCGCCTCGTGGCCCTGCAGCCGCTGCCTGGCTTCCTCGTTCGACAACCCCTCCAACTCGTCCAGCAGCTCGGCCAGGTCGGCCTCGTCCTCGGCAGCGTTCGAGGGCTCGCTCTCCCCGATCCGAGCCGCGAGTTCCGCGGCGGTCTGGAAGCGGAACATGTCGGGGACCGTCAGCTCGAGGCCCTGCTCCCGCGCCAGCGCCACCACCCGCACACACCGGATCGAATCACCGCCGAGACCGAAGAAACTGTCCTCCACGCCGACGCGATCCAGCTCGAGCGTCTCGGCGAAGATCTCCGCGAGCACCCGTTCCGTACGCGTGCGCGGCGCGACATACCGCCCGCCGTTCCGGAGCCGCTCCGAGCCCGGATCGGGCAGGGCTCGGCGGTCGAGCTTTCCCGCCGCGGTCAGGGGAAGCGCGTCCAGGACGACGACGTGGGACGGAACCATCGCCTCGGTCAGGCGATCCGCCAGGAAGTCCCGCAGATCGGCGGCGGACGGTCGCAATTGCGCCGGGCAGACGGCGTAGGCGATCAGCCGCCGCGCGCCGTCTCCCGCGACCGGTGCCACGACCACGGCGTCGCCCACCTCGGGATGGGCTCGCAGAACCGCCGCGACCTCGCCCGGCTCGACGCGCACGCCGCGGATCTTGACCTGGTCGTCGTTGCGTCCGAGGTAGCGCAGAGCGCCGGACGGCAGGTGGGCGCCCACGTCTCCACTGCGGTAGAGGCGCCCACCGGGGCCTTCTCCGTATGGGTCGGGGACGAAGCGCTCCGCGGTCATGGCGGGTCGGCCCAGGTACCCGCGGGCAACTCCCACGCCGCCGATGAACAGCTCGCCGGGAAGGCCTTCCGGCACCGGCCGCATCCCCTCGTCCAGCACATAGATCCGGGCGTTGGCCACCGGCATCCCGATCGGCACCGGTCCGGGCGCCGGCTCGCCGGCCGGAAGCTCAAAGAGGACGCAGCCGACCACCGTCTCGGTCGGGCCGTACTCGTTGAACACGCGGAGCGAGGGGCGGCGGCGGCGCCAGAACGCCAACCGCTCGCCGTCCAGGGCCTCGCCGCCGACGATCATCGCCGCCGGACCGCCGCTTTCCGACCAGGTCCGGGTCGCGGCGAGAACCTCCAGGTGGGACGGCGTCACCTTGACGAGGTCGGTGCCGGGACCGCCGTCGGCGGACCGATCCATGGCGGCGCCGAGCGCCTCCAGGCCGTTCTCGTCGGAGACGATCTCGATCGCTCCGCCGGTCACGAGGGGCAGAAGGAGTGCCGTCAGTCCGAGGTCGAAGGCCACGGACGAGTGCAGAGGGACCCGGCTCCCCGAGGCGACGGGATAGGTTTCCCGGCACCAGCAGAGGTAGCTCACCAGGCCGCGGTGGGGCACGGCGACTCCCTTCGGACGGCCGGTGGAGCCGGAGGTGAAGATGACGTAGGCCAACTGGTCCGGCTCCGGCGCGGCGCCGGCGGGGGGCTCCTCGGCCTCGGCTCCGGAGACCGCCAGCGGGAAGAGGGCCCGCGAGCGCGCCGCCTCCGGCAGGCGCCCCGCCAGGGACTCGTCGGTCAGCACGGCCGCCGGATCCGCGTCCTCCAGGATGCCGGCCAGGCGCTCCTCCGGATCGTCCGGATCGAGGGGCAGGAAGGCAGCGCCCGCTTCGAGCACCCCCAGGACCGACGCCACGAGCTCGGCGGAGCGCGGCAGGACAAGGGCCACGACGGACTCCGGCCCGACTCCCGCGGCAACGAGCCGCCGCCCGATCGCCCGCGCCCGGTCCAGTAGCTCCCGGTAGGTGGTCTCGTGCTCTCCGTCGATCACCGCCGGCGCATCCGGGGTCGCCCGCACCTGGTCGAGGAACAGCTCGTGAACCGGCCGGTCGAGGGGAAAGTCGCTCCGCTCGGTGCGGTTGAGCTCGACCAGGAGATGCTGGCGCTCGCGCTCGTCCAGGAGGTCGATCGACCCCAGGACGGCGGACGCGGGCTCGCTCTCGCCGAGCAGCCCGTGCAGTAGGCGGCCGAACCGTCCAAGGAGCCGCTCGGCCTCGGCCCGATCCAGGCGGGACGGGTCGAACCGCAGATCGAGATGGAGCGCTCCGGCCTGACGCCAGGCGGCGAGCTCCGCGGCGAACCGGTCACAGCAGACCGAGCTGGCCAGGACCGTGGCCGCAGAGCAACCTTGCCGGGCGCTCCAGCGCGGCCACTGCTGGAACGAGAAGCCGACGACCGGAGCCGGATCGTCGTCGCGGCTGGGCGCCAGCCAGTACTCCTTCCAGGTGGTGGACTCTTCGACCGCGGAGGCGACCCGGTGCACCGCCTCGCCCAGTGGGACCTCCGCGACACGCGGAACCGCGACGGGCACGGGGCGGGACATGGCGCCGAGGGCGCCCTCGAGCTCCTCGGCGTCCCGGGCGGAGGCCAAGTACCCGGTGGCCGGATCCGCGCGGCCGCCGAGGCGCGCCAGCAGGGCCAGCCAGCAGGTGAGGAGCAACGTCCCGGCCGAGGTCCCCAGCTCGTCCGCCAACCGCTCGACGCGGTCGGCCTCGGCCGCCTCCAGGCAGTGGCCGGCGACCTGCGGCCGATACTCGCGGGCACCGTCGCCCGGGTGGCGTCCAGGAAGCTGAAGCGCCTGCCACTCGGGCGCGAGACGGGCTGCCCAGAAGCGGGCGGCTTCCTCGGCCTCCTCGTCCTCCAGCAGGCCGTGTTGCCACTCCGCGAACTCGAAGTACTGCACCGGATCGGGATCCGGCGCGCGACCGGCCTCCGGCACGACCTCTTCGACCAGCCGGGCCAGGCTCTCGCCGTCGGCCACCAGAGCGGAGGCCGTGAGCACCAGGACCCGGCGCCCTTCGCCCTCGCGCGCAAGGAGCGCCCGCACCAGCGGCGCCTGTTCCACGTCGAAGCCCTCCGAACGCTCGCGCGATAGGAGATCCTCGAGCGACGGCGCGGGTCCGTCCACCTCGGCCCGGCGCCAATCGACCTCCACCCCGTCGGCCACCACCTGGAGCGGCTCCTTGAATCCGACCCGCCGCGGAAACCGGGTCCGCAGGATCTCGTGCCGCCCTACGGCCTCGCGCAGACGCCGCTCGAGCGTCGCCGGCTCCACCGCGCTGCCGAGCTCGACCGCGACCTGGGCGACGAACGGAGCGCCGCCGGAGGTGGTCATCTTGCCCCACACCTGTCTCTGCTGCGGAGACAGCCGCAGCCCTCGACTCGCCATCGTGCTCATCCCTTCGACCATCGTCCGTTCAGTGCGTGCGGTACTCCCGCATCTCCCCCATGGTGACCAGGATCCTGCGCTCTCCCTCGAACGGGTTGCGACCGTGGGCGCAAAGCACGTTGTCGACCAGCATCACGTCCCCCTGCTGCCACGGGAAGGCGACCTCGAGATCGCGGTAGGCGGCGAGGACGTCCTCCATGACCCGGTCGTCGATCGGCGAACCGTCGCCGAAGAAGCAGTTGCGCGGAAAATCTTCTTCCGCGTACAGGGCGCGCAGGCTCGACCGCGTCTCCGGATCGAGGCAGGCCGGGTGCCAGTGCTGCGCCTGGTTGAACCAAGAGAGCTCGCCGGTGCGGGGATGCTCGATGACCGCCGGCCGGATCGCCCGGGTCTGAAGCCGGTCGCCGTCCTTCCAGACCCACTCCATCCCTTCCCGCCGGCAGCGCTCCTCCACTTCGGTCCGGTCCTCGGTGCGGAAGACCTTCTTCCAGTCGAGGCCGAGGTTTTCGTCGTAGGTCCGCACGTAGGTCACGCCGCGGGCGACGAACTCCGAGCGCACCTCCGGATCGATGCGCTCGTAGACCTTCCGGCTGTCGACGATCGGCGTTTCGCCGCCTCTCCGCGGCGGCTGGGCGCAGCAGAAGAGGATCTTGGTCGGCCACGAGGCGTTGAAGGAATTTTCGTTGTGCCACAATAGCTGCTTGTCCGGCGGGTAGAAGACCGGCACGAAGACGCTTCCTCCGATGTTGCGGTGCTCGCCGTTCTGGTCGTACAGGCCCGGCGCGAGCACCTCGGCGAGCGCCTCGAAGGTCGCCGGCTCCGTGACCCCGAATCCCCGGAACAGGACCGCGCCGTAGCGATCCAGCCAGTCCGCCACCTGACCGCGCCGTGCCGCGGCCCACTCGACCAGGTCGAGGCCGGCGGCCCCCGGGCGGACCGTGAGCGGCAGGCCCAGCTTCGGGTCTGGAACCCCGGTCGAGACCACCTCCTCCCGATCCAGGCGAACGGCCGCCGCCTGCGTCCGGTCGATCCGCTTGAACTTCTTGAGCTTCTTGCTCTTGCGCTGCTCGATGTCCATGTCTCGTCGCTCCTTGTCCAGTCGCTCCAGCTCCGCCGCCAGCTCGGAAACGCGGATCCCGGGACGCTCTGCGACCCGTTCGAGCACCCGCCGGTAGCCTTCGAGAAGGCGATCGATCGTGTGCTCTTCGAAGAGGTCGATGGCGTAGCTCAGCCATCCCCGGAGCCCGTCCGCGGTCTCGCGCAACGCCATCACCAGGTCGAGCCGGGTGGTTCCGGAGCCGACGCCGAACGGCGCCACCTCCACGTCCGCCAACCCGGCCTCCACCTGCGGTGTGTTGAGCAGGAAGAGCTTGACCTGGAAGAGGGGGGCATAGGCCAAGCTGCGCTCCGGCGCCACGCGCTCGATCACCTGCTCGAACGGCACGTCCTGGTGCTCGTAGGCGCCCAGGGCCACCGCCCGCGTGCGCTCCAGCAGCTTCTCGAAGGCCGGATCCCCGGACAGGTCGAGCCGCAGGGCGAGCTGGTTGATGAAGAACCCGATCAGCCCTTCGGTCTCCCGCCGGTTGCGGTTGGCCACGTCGGTCCCCACCACCAAGTCGTCCCGGCCGCTCTCGTGCCTCAGAACCACGGCGAAGGCGGCCAGGAGCCCCATGAACAGGGTCGCGTTGCGACTCCGTGCCAGCTCCCGCAGCCCGCTCGCCAGCGGCTCCGCAAGCTCCAGGGAACGGGTCCTGCCACGGCCGGACGGCTCCTCTGGCCGCAGATGGTCGGCGCGCAACTCGAGCAGCGGCGGAGTCCGCGCAGATGGTCCCAGTACGCGAGCTGCCGCTCGAGCCGCTCTCCCGTCAAGGTCCGTCGCTGCCAGGCGGCGAAGTCGGCGTACTGGACGGGCAACTCGGAGAGCGCCGGCCGGCGGCCCTCCCTGGAGGCCGTGTAGAGGGCGGCCAGCTCGCGCATCAGAACGCCGCCGGACCAGGCGTCGGTGACGATGTGGTGGAGGACGAACGCCACCACGTGCTCCGCCGGTCCGGCACCGGAGCACCGGAACAAGACGACGCGAAACAGGGGCGGGCTCGCCAGGTCGAACGGCCGCGCGGCCAGGGCGCGGGCCGCGCGGCGCGCTTCCTCGTCCCGCCGATCGGTTGGCAAGCTCGAGAGGTCGACCACCGGCAGGGCCGGGACCAGGCGTGGCCGGACCGCCAGGGCCGGCCGGCCCTCGACCGTCAGGAAGCCGGTCCGGAGCACCTCGTGACGGCGGACGATCTCGGCCAGGGCACGGGCCAGGGAGACGGGCTCCAGGGGGCCCGTCAGGCGGGCGCTCGTGGGAATGTTGTAGACGGCGCTCCCCGCCTGGTGATGGTCGAGGAACCAGAGCCTGCGCTGGGCGAAGGACAGGGGAAGCTCGCCGTCCCGGGCGACCGGCACGATCGGCTCCACCGCGGCGAGAGGACCTTGCCGGTGCTCGGCGATGGCGCGGGCGAGAGAGCGGGGCGTCGGCTCACGGAACAGCCGGTGGAGCGGCAGGTCCACCCGGAACGCCTCCCGCACGCGCGACACCACCTGCGTGGCAATCAGGGAGTGCCCGCCGAGGGCGAAGAAGTCGTCTGTCGGGCCGACGCGCTCCAGGCCGAGGACGTCGGCCCAGATCCCCGCCAGGAGCTCCTCCTCGGGCGTAGCCGTCCCGTCCGCCGCTCCGACGGGCGTGGTGGCGACCGTCTCCGGCTCCGGCAAGTCCCGCCGGGCGAGCTTGCCGCCAGGGGTCCGGGGGAGGGACGGCAAGGCGATCAGGCGGGACGGCACCAGAGCGGGCCGCAATCGCTCGCGGGCGAACGCGCGGAGCCCGTTCTCGGCGACCGGGACCTGGCCCTCCGGCGCCGTGTAGTAGGCGAGCAACCGGACGGAGCCCTCGTCGTCGCGGCGCGCCACCACCGCCGCCTCGAGCACGCCGGGATGCTCGGAGAGAACCGCCTCCACCTCCGCCGGCTCCACCCGGACGCCGCGGATCTTGACCTGGTGATCGATCCGGCCGAAGAACTCCAGGACCCCATCGCCCGGGCGCCGCCGGACCAAGTCGCCGGTGCGGTAGAGGCGCTCCCCGGCCCGGCTCCCGGAGTCCGGCACAAAGCGCTCGGCGGTCTGCCCCGGGCGGCCGAGATAGCCCCGCGCCAGGCCGCCGCCGCCGATGCACAGCTCGCCGGGGAGCCCGTCGGGAAGCGCCCGACCGAGGGGCTCCAGCACGATCGTCCGCAGGTTGTCCAGGGGGCGGCCGATGGGCACCGCGCCGCCGGATCCCGGGCGGACTCCGGCCACGGGCTGGAACGTGGCGTCGATCGCCGTTTCGGTCGGCCCGTAAAGGTTGGTCA
This sequence comes from uncultured Acidobacteriota bacterium, assembly GCA_963741925.1. Taxonomy (GTDB): domain Bacteria; phylum Acidobacteriota; class Thermoanaerobaculia; order Multivoradales; family DATKCC01; genus CAVUBL01. Next base: position 1,999,469 of record CAVUJU010000005.1, on the reverse strand, counting down.
CCTCCACCCCGAGTCGCTTCGCCGCCTCCCGGGCCAGGTGGGCCGGGAGCACCTCGCCGCCGCAGAAGAGGCGGCGCAGCCCCGGGCCGGTGTCGGCCTCCGGCGACTCCAGGAAGGGGCCGAGCTGGCTCGGCACCAGTTGGAGGACCGCGACGCCGAGCTCCCGGATCGACCGGGCCACGGCGTCGACGTTCCGGTGGTCTCCCGCCGGCAGCAGGGCGACCGTGGCGCCGGAGATCAACGGGCAGAAGATCTCCCAGATCGACGCGTCGAAGCCGAACGGCGTCCGGTGGAGCACCCGCTCGCCCGCGGCCAGCGGGAACCTCCGGACCATCCATGCCAGGCGGTTGCAGATCGCTCGGTGGGGAACGGCCACCCCCTTCGGACGGCCGGTGGAGCCCGAGGTGTAGAGGACGTAGGCGAGAGCGTCCCCGCCGAGGGCGGGGGCCTCCGGGAGCTCCCCGGGCTCCGCCTCCGGGACGTCCGCCAACGCCAGTCGGGGGCCTCGATGGACGGCGACGCCGTCCCCGTCGAGACTGACTAGCAGGTCGACGTCCGCGTCGGCGACGATTCGGCCGAGGCGCTCCGGCGGGTCGTCGGGATCGAGGGGGACATAGGCCGCGCCGGACTGGAGCACCCCGAGGAGGGCGACGATCATCTCCGGCGAGCGCTCGATCGAGACCCCCACGCGGCACTCCGGACCGATCCCCCGACGGCGCAGCTCCAGAGCAAGGCCGCCCGCCCGCGCCTGGAGCATCCGGTAGGTCAAGGTCCCCCCTCCAGCCGTCGCCAGGGCGAGGGCCTCCGGCGTCTTCTCGGCCTGGGCCGCCACCAGCTCGCCCAACGACGCGGCGGGCGCCGGCGCCGAGGACCCCGGGGCTTCCTCGAGCAGCAGCAGGTGCCGCTCGGCGGCGTCGAGCATCGGCAGGTCGGTCAGCGGGGTCTCCGGCCGCGCCGCCGCTGCCCGCACCAAGACGGCCAGCCACCCGGAGATCCGCCGGGCATCGCTCAGCCGGACCCGGGATGCATCGTGATCGAGGAAGAGCTCCGCGCCGCCGGGGCGCCGCGTCACGGAGAGCCGCAGATCGAACGGCTCGAGGCAGAGCGCCACGGAGCCGACGCGCATTTCCAGGCCCGCCACCCGCACCGCGGGGAGCACCTCGCAGTGCTCGTAGAGGAAGGGGGTCGGCAGCGGCCGAGCCCCGCCGGCGGCCGGGTCGAAGCCGTCCAGCCAACCACCCGCCTCTTCCAGGTCGCTTCCGACCGCCGCCATGGCGGCGTCCAGGCCGAGCCCCGGATCGGGCGGGGAGATCGGCAGGTGGCGGCTGAAGAGGCCCACCGCCTCGTCGAGCTCCCGGAAGTTCCTACCGTCGAAGGCCACGCCGACCATCGCCGGCTCGCCCCCAGCCAGACGCCGGCCCAGCTCCTGCCAGAGGACCAGGAGCGCCACCCGGAGCGGTGTCTCCGTCCCGGCTCCCAGGGCCTCGAGCCGCGCCAGGTCGTCCGGCGCCACCGCTACCCGCAGCCGCCGTGGGCGGAACGCCCCTGCCCCGTCCGGCGACTCGAGGCGGATCTCCGGGCCGGGGAAGCTCGAACGGCCCGCGCTGCTGCCAGTACTCCCGCGCCGGCCGCGATTCCTCTGCCGCCAACAGCTCGTTCTGCCAGTCGGCGAAATCGATGTACTGGATCGGACCGTCGACCTGCGGCGCCGCGGCCTCCGGACCGTCACCGTACGCTCGCGCCAGGTCCCGCACCATCAGCTCGAGGCTCTTGCGGTCGGCCGCCAGCACGGAGAGCTCGAGGATCAAGGCGGCCGCTCCGTGCCCCAGGACCACCGGACAGGCGGACAGGCCCGGAAAGTCCTCGGGATCCACGGGCCGGCGCTGTCTGGCGGCGACCGCGGCGCTCAGCTCCGCCTCCCGGAGAGGGCTCTCCAGGGAGGACAGGTCCAGAACCGCCTCCCAGCGCACGGCCCCGGCCGTCACGGTCTGCAGAGGCAGCGTCAACCCCGCCGGTGAGCGATATGCCGTGCGCAGCACCTCGTGGCGTGCGACGACGGCGTCCAGTGCGCGGCGCAGCCGGTCCGGTTCGGGAGCGCCATAGATCTCGGCCACCACCACCGCCCGCGGCGGCAGCCCGCGCTCGCCGCCGAGCAGTTGCCACAGGCGGCGCTGCTGCGGCGACAGCTCGAACACCTCGGCCGCCTCGTGGAGCGTGTTCGCGCCTTCAGCCACGGGACTCCCCTCCCTCCACAGGCAGGCACGCCGGGGCACGACTCCGGCGGAGCCGATCGCGCAACATGCGCAGCCCCGCCTCACCGAACTCGCTCGCGTGCGTCTCCCGGCGCTCTCGGCCCGCCGCGGCCAGGACCTCCCGCCCCGCCGACAGCGGCGCGTCGGGCTGGTCGGCCCAGTGGGCCAGCAGCAGGCGGTAGTCCTCGATCAGCTCCCGGACCGTGTCCTCCCTCCAGAGGTCCGTGTCCAGCTCGGCGCTGCCGCGCACGACGTCTCCCGCTTCCTCCAGGTTGACGATCAGGTCGAGCTGGGAGCTGTCCCGGCGCACCTCCAGGCGGGAAACCCGGAGACCGTCCAGCTCCAGGGTCGTCGACGGGGTGTTCTGGAAGTTCAGCTTGATCTGGAATAGCGGCACCCGCTCGCTCCGCCGGTCCGGCCGGACCGCCTCCACCAGCTTGTCGAAGGGCAGGTCCTGGTGGTCGTAGGCATCGAGCGTGGTCGTGCGCACCTGCCGCAGGAGCTCGCGGAAGGTGGTCTCCCGGGACAGCCGAGCGCGCAACGCCAACTGGTTGACGAAGAACCCGATCAACCCCTCGACCTCCGCCCGGTTCCGGTTGGCCACGTCGGTGCCCACCACCAGGTCGCCCTGATCGGAGCGCAGGAAAAGCAGGGCCTGGAACGCCGCCATGACGACCATGAAAAGGGTCGCCTGGTCGCCCCGCGCCAGGCGCCGCAGCCCGGCGACCAGCTCGGCGTCGAGCTCGAAGGAGAAGCGGGCACCGGCGCCGCTGGGCAGCGCGGGTCGGCGCCGGTCGGTCGGCAGGGCGATGGTCGGAGGCGCGCCCGCGAGCTGCCGCTTCCAGTGCTCCCCCTCGCGGCGCAGGACCTCGGCGCGCAGCCACGAGCGCTGCCAGCTCGCGAAGTCGGCGTACTGGACGGTCAGCCGCGGCAGGGGCGACGGTCGGCCCATCCGGAACGCCTCGTAGAGGGTCGAGACCTCCCGCACCAGCAAGCCGGTCGACCAGCCGTCGCCGCAGATGTGGTGGAGGGTGAAGAGCACGGCGTGCCGCTCGTCCGACACCCGCACCAGGCGGGCGCGCAACAGCGGTCCGCGCTGCAGGTCGAACGGACGGCGTGCCGTGGCGATCGCGAGCCGCCGCGTCTCGGGCTCCCGCCGCTCGGCCGGCAAGCCGGCGAGGTCGACCAGCGGCAGGACGCGCCGGGGCGGCGGCAGGATCTTCTGGAACGGCTTGCCGTCGCAATCGGGGAAGACCGTTCGCAGAACCTGGTGGCGCTCGACCACCGCCCGCAGGCTCCGGGCCAGCGCGCGCCGGTAGAGCAGCCCGTCGAGCCACAGCCCGATCGAGCTGTTGAAGGACGCGCCTCCCGGCTGGAGTTGATCGAGGAACCAGAGCCGCTGCTGGGCGAACGACAGCGGCGCGGTGGCGCTCTCGGCCGTCGTGCGCGGCGCCAGGGGTGGAATCTCGATCCCCCGCCCCGCCTCACGCTCCGTCTCCACGCGCCGAGCGAGCTCCTCCACCCGGGGGGTCTCGAACAGGATCTTGAGGGGCACCTCCACCTGGAAGGTGTTCCGAATGCGCGAGATCACCTGGGTCGCCAGCAGGGAGTGCCCCCCCAGCTCCAGGTAGCTCGACCGGGCGCCCACCCCCTCTATCCCCAGCACCTCTTCCAGGATCCCGGCTACGATCTGCTCGGTCTGGGTGCGCGCCGGCGCGCTGGCGGAATCGGCCCGCGCGGCGCTCTCCGGGGACGGCAAGGCGGACCGGTCGAGCTTGCCGTTGTCTTTGAGCGGCAGCGCGTCCATCCGGACGAAGTGGGCCGGGACCGCGGCATCCGGCAGCCGGGCCGCCGCGAACGAACGCAGCTCCGCCGTCAGTCCCCGTTTCTCGTCGGCGGCGACGTAGGCCACCAGCATGCGCGCGCCGCCCGGTCCGTCGCAGGCCAGCACCACCGCGTCCCGCACCGCAGGATGCTCGCGGAGGATTGCGGCCGGCTCCCCTAGCTCGACGCGGACGCCGCGGATCTTGACCTGGTAGTCCACCCGGCCGGCGAAAAGGAGCGTGCCGTCGACCTCGCCCGCGGCGGAGAGCAGCAACCGGGCAATGTCGCCGGTGCGGTAGACGCGCCCCCCCGGGTCCGGCGACGACAGGTCCGGAACGAAACGCTCCGCCGTACGCGCGGGATCGCCCAGGTACCCGTGGGCGAGGCCCGGACCGGCGACGTGGAGCTTCCCCGCAACTCCGGGTGGCACGGGTCGCAGCGCCCGGTCCAGCAGCACGGCCCGGGCGTTGGCGATCGGTCGCCCGATCGGCACGATCGCCGTGCCGAACCGCCGGTCGACGGGCTGGAAGGTGGAATCGATGGCGGCCTCGGTAGGGCCGTAGAGGTTGCACACGACCGCGCCCCAGCCTTCGGCCGCCCGCTCCGCGAGGTCGACCGGCAACGCCTCGCCGCCACAGAACAGGCGCTGGAGGCTCGGACAGGGCTCCGGCGCCTCGTCGAGGATCGCCCGGAGGTGGGACGGCACGAGCTGCAACACGGTGACCCGCTCGCGGGTCGCGGTGCGTAGCAGGGCCTCCCCGTCCCGCTCTTCGCCGGCCGCGGCCAGCGCCACCCGCCCGCCGGACGCCAGCGGTGCGACGATCTCCCAGATCGAGGCGTCGAAGGTCACCGGCGTCTTGGCGAGAACCGCGTCTCCCGATCCGAACGCGAAGGCCTCGATCATCCAGCGGATCCGGTTGACGATCGCCCGGTGGGGCACCATGACTCCCTTGGGCCGGCCGGTCGAGCCCGAGGTGTAGAGGACGTAGGCGAGGGATTCCGCACCCGGCGAGCTCGGTGAAGTCGGCGCACCCGGCCCGCCGCCCGCGCTTCCCGCGGTGACGGCGCCGGCCTCGTCGTCGAGCAGGAGCAGCCGGTCCTCGCCCACGAGGTCGGCCAGGGGCAGGCGGCCGGCGGCCTCGCGATCGGCCACCGCCGCGCGCGGGTTCGCCTGGTCGAGGATCAGGGAGACCCGCGCCGGGGGAAACGTGGGATCGACCGGCAGATACGCGGCGCCGGCTTCGAGGATGCCCAGCAACGCGACGACCTGCCGGGAGGAGCGGTCGAGACAGAGGAGGACGCGGTCCCCGGCATCGACGCCCCGTTGCCGCAGCGCCGCCGCCAGGCGGGCGACCCGGCGGCGGAGCTCGCCGTAGCTCAGGGAGACGGGCCCCGCGGTCAGCGCGGTGGCGTCCGGGCTCCGCTCGGCCTGCTCGACCATCAGCTCGTGGAGCTGGCGGGAGTCGGAGAACGGCGCGGTCCGGTCGGCGGGCGCGGCGAGGTCCACCAGCAAGCGCCTGCGGAGAGACGGGCTCAGGCCGTCCAGGGTGCCGACCACCGCCTCCGGCGAGTCCGTGACCGCGTCCAGCACCGCCCGTAGCCCCTCGAGCAGCCGCACAGCGGCCGGCTCGGGGACCCGCGCCGCGTCGTAGCGCAGCCCGGTGACCGCCCTGCCGCCGGCCGGAACCGACACCAGATCCACGTCGGCGCGGTCGATCTGCTCCGTCACACAGAGAACCTGGAGGCCGGGGTCCGGTGGGAGCGCCAGGGGGTCGCCGCCGAACGCCACCCGCAGGGACTCCGAACCGCCGTCCGGCCAGTCGAAGTACTCCTGACGCTCCTCGGCCGCGTCGAGGTCCGCGGCCAGTCGTTCGGCCAGATCCCGGAACGGCTCCGGATCGCGCACGGCGCACGCCACGGGCACGACCCGGACGAACGTGCCGAACGCTTCGTCCAGGCCTTCGTAGGAGCGGCCGGGGAACCGGACCCCGATCAGAGGCTCGCTCCAGCCGGTGTGCCGGGCCACGACCACAGACCAGGCGGCGAGCCGGACGGCGCGGCCGGGGAGGCCGAAACGCTCTTCGAGATCGGCATCGGGAGCGGGAGACGTGGGGGGCGCGGGGGACGCGCCGTCCGGCCGATCGAGGAGCCGCCGCGGGGAGAACCGCAGCTCGCCCGCGCCGGGACGGGCGAATGCCGGCTCGGGAAGCCCGCCGGCGACGAGCTGCCGCGCCCGGTGCCAGGCCTCTCTGCCCTCCCGGGTGTCCTCGGAGACGAGCAGCTCTTCGAATACCTCGGCCGCGTCCGCGTACTGGATCGGCTCGTCGTGCGGGACACCGCCGGTTCCCACGCAGCGGTCGTGGATCTCCCCCAACAGGTTGAGAGCGGTGCGAGCATCGGCCACCAGGGCCGAGAGCAGGGCGCAGATCAGCGTCCGGGAGGAGTCGGCCAGAGGGGTGATCGAGAGCGCTGCGAGGGGGCCCTCGGCCGGATCGAGGATCGCCCGGTCGAGCTCGTCCAGGGCCTCCGGCCACAGATCCTCCGGCGCTCCCCGTCGCTTCCGGCGGCGGATGACCTCGATCCTCGACGTCGCGCCGATCTCCTGGATCGGCAGCCCCATGCCCGGCACGCGGCGGAACCGGGTACGGAGGATCTCGTGGCGCTCGGCGGTCGCCTGGACGGCACGCTCCACCGCGTCCGGGTCGCCGTGGGTCGTCGCGGCGGCGACCCGCACGCAATACACTCCCCGCGCAGCCGAGCCCAGGAGCTGCCAAACTCGTCGCTGCTGCGGCGAAAGGCCGAAGCCCTCCACGGTCCGGTCGGCCGCGCTCACGCCCTGGCCGCCTCCTGGACGAGCCGGTCCCGGCCCACTGGCTCCGCCATGGCGACGACGATCTTGCGCGGGCCGGAGAAGGGCCGGCGGCCGTGGGCCGCCAAGACGTTGTCGAGCATCAGCACGTCGCCTCGCCGCCAGGGGAACCGGACCGTCTCCGCCCGGTAGGCGGCGCGCAGGTGGTCGAGCACCTCCGGCTCGATGGGGGAGCCGTCGCCGTAGTAGGTGTTCGCCGGGAGATCCTCCTCGGCGAGCTCCGCCAGGAGGCCGTCCCGGACCTCCCGCTCCAGGGTCGACACGTGGTAGAAGGTCGCGTGGTTGAACCACACCGGCTCATCCGTCGCGGGGTGCCGCGCCACGGCGGCCCGCACCGCCCGGGTGCGCAGCCGGCCGCCCTCCTTCCACTCCGGCTCGATGCCGTTGCGGCTGCAGTACTCCTCCACCTCTTTTCGGTCCTCGGTCTGGAAGACCGTCGGCCAGTCGAGCCCCATGCCGTCGCCGAAGTTGCGGACATACATCCAATGTTTCTCCTCGAAGCGGGCGCGGATCTCCGGCGCGATCCGGTCGTAGACCCGCCGGCAGTCGGCGAGCGGCGTCTCCCCCCGGTCCGTCGGCTCCACCAGGCAGTAGAAGTAGATCCGTTGCGGCACGACCCGCTGATACGAGTTCTCGTTGTGGAGGAAGATCGGGTACTCGGGGGGATAGTCGGTCGAGGTGTAGACGTTCCCCTGGATCGAGCTCCTGGGGGACGACCGCTCGCGGTACTCCAGGAGGTCGCCGGACAGGGTGCCGACGAAGCGCTCGAAGTCCTCCACCGCAGGCACGGAGAAACCCCGGAACAGGATGCCGCCGTGCTGGCGGACCTTCTCTTCGACCACGGTCCGGTTCGCCGCCGCCCACTCGATCAGGTCCAGCCCCTGGACTGCAGGCTCGACGACGAGGGGGAGGCTGCCGCCCTCGGGCAGGGTGCCCATGGTCACCAGCCTCTCGGGCGAGATTTGCACCGCGCGACGCGCACCGCGGCGCAGCTTCCCCAGGCTCGGTTTCAACGGCTTCGGCTCGGTCATGGTCTTCCTCGGCAGTCGGTCGTTCACTGTGTGTTGACTCGCTTGCGGCGGGTGGTGCGAAACGCCCGCTCCCGCGCCTGCCGGAGCTTGTCCCCGCTCCGGCGCCGGTGCTCCGCGTCTTCCTCCTCCACCGCCGCCAGGACGTCGGCCAGACGGACTTCCGGGTCCGGCGCCACGGCGCGGAAGGCGGCGAGGAAGAGGGTCGCCATGCGGTCGATCGCAGGGCGGCTGAACGTCCCCGATTCGTACTTGATCTTGATCCGCAGCTCGTCGCCGGGCAGCACCGTGAAGATCAGCGGGAAGTTCTCCTTCATGGCGTAGCGGAAGTCGCGGATCTCGAGGCCCAGGTCGTGAGAGCCTTCCATCGGGTAGTTCTCGACCACGAGGACGCTCTCGAAGAGCGGCTCTCCCCGCGGGATCTCGCTCTGCCCCTGGATCTCCACCAGGGGGCTGTGCTCGAAGCGCCGGGCCTCCACCTGGACCCGCTGCAGCTCGTCGAGCCAGGGGCCGAACGCCGCGTCCGGTACGACCCGGGCGCGCACCGGCAAGGTGTTGATGAACAGCCCGATCATCTCGTCGAACCCGGGCAGGTCAGCCGGGCGGCCGGCGACGGTGGAGCCGAAGAGCACGTCGTCGTCGCCGCTGTAATAGGAGAGGAGCACCGACCAGACACCCTGGACGAGGCTGCTGGCGGTCAGGCCCCTGCGTCGCAGCCAGGCGCTCATCGTGGCCGTCGTCTCGGCGTCGAGGGAGAACCAGAGGTCTTCGAGCCCCGCCCGTCCCGGCTCGACCTCGCCGGTTCGTACGCCGTCCAGTGGCGTGGGTCGCGTGAAGCCGTGGAGCTGGTCGTGCCAGAACCGCCGGGCGTCGTCCAGGTCGCGGCGCTCCAGCCACTCGATGTACTCCCGGTACGGACGGACCGGACGGAGCCCCGGTCGCCGCCCGGCGCGGAGCGCCCGGTAGACCGCGAAGATCTCGTCGGCGAGCACGGCGACCGCCCAGCCGTCGAGCAGCAGGTGGTGGTGGCTCCAGACGAACCGGTAGGCGGCCTCGCCCACCCTGAACAGTGACAGGCGCATCAGCGGCGCGTGCGCCAGGTCGTAGCCGGAACGGCGGTCCGCCTTCAGGTGCTCGGCGAGGCGACCGGCCCTCTCTTGCGGATCGAGGCCCCGCCAGTCGTGCCGATCCAGTCGGAGCTCGACCTGGCGCTCGACCTGTTGCAACGGGCGGTCGAGCCCGTCCCACACGAAGCTGGTGCGAAAGATCGCGTGCCGCTCGACCAGGATCTGCCAGGCGCGTTCGAAGGCGTCCACGTCCAGCTCCCCTTCGAGGACGCAATCGAGCTGGCCGATGTAGAGGCCGCTCCCCGGCTCGTACAGGGAGTGGAAGAGCAGTCCCTCCTGGAGGGGCGACAGGGGGTAGAGATCTTCCACGCCGCCCCGCCCCGCCAGCACCCGGTCGAGCGCGGCGGCCGAGAGCCCCGCGAGCGGGAAGTCGGCCGGGCTCCACGCGATCGGCTCGCCCCGGTCCGTCATTGCCACCAGGCATCGCAGGGCATCGGCGGCCGCCTCCGCCAGGGCTTCGACCGTCCGGCGGTAGTGGCGGTTGGCGCTATAGCTCCAGTCGAGGTGGAGGCTCCCCCCCAGGACGCTCCCGACCACCTGGAGCGGCAGCGGACGCTGCCCCCCGGGCGCCCGGTTGGGTCCAGAGGGCTCGGCGGCGAGGCGGAGCCAACCCTCGCCGGGAAGCGACGCGTCGAGGCGCCCCAGGTAGTTGAGGCCGATCTCGGGGCCCCGCGCGCCGGACGGGTCGGAGCCGTCGCCCGGGCCGGCGGCGGCGCCGAGGTAGCGCGACAGGCCGAAGCCGATCCCGTTGCCCGGCGTCCCACGAAGCGCCTCCTTCGCCGCCCGCAGCGCAGCCTCGACGCCCTCGGTCTCCGGGAGGCGAACGCGGACCGGGAACCGGGTGGTGAACCAGCCCACCGTGCGGGACAGGTCGAACCCGTCGGCCCCCACGACCTCGGGCTCCCTGCCGTGCCCTTCGAGCTCGAGAAGGAGCGAATCCCCTCCGGCCCAGGGCCGTACGGCCATGGCGACGGCGGCGACCAGGGCCTCGTCCACCCGGCAGCGCGCCGCGTTGGGCATCTGGTGGAGCAACCGGTGCGTCGTCTCCTCGTCCAGGCTCACCGTCACGGTCCGCCCCGACGCTTCGTCGTCCGGCCCGGCCGACGGCGGCAGGTCGGTCGGCAGCGGCGCGACCGGACCGGCGAGGACCGATCGCCAGTGTTCCGCTTCGCCGGCGTCCACGGCTCCTGAGGCGGCGCGGGCGCCCAGGCACTCTGCCCAGCGCTTGAACGAGGTGGTCTTGGCCGGCAGTCGCGGTGTCTCTCCACGCTCGATCGCCTCGACCGCCGCCACCAGGTCGCCCAGGAGGATGCCCCAGGAGACCGCATCGACCGCCAGGTGGTGGACGACCAGCAGCAGGCGCTCTCCCGCCGTTCCGCCGAGCCGGACGTGGGCCGCGCGGAGCAGCGGGCCGCGCCCCAGGTCGATGCTGCCCTGGACCGCCGCCACCATCTCGGCCAGAGCCGTCTTGCGGTGCTCGGCGGGGGTGGCGCGCAGATCCACCCGGACCAGCGGCGATCGAGCCGGCTCCCGCCCCGGCGGTGCCACGGCCTGGCGCCATCCGTTCGAGGCCCGTTCGAGGCGGAGCCGGAGGGTGTCGTGGGTCTCCACCAGGAGCCCCAGGGCGCGCTCCAGCACCCGGGGCTCCACAGGACGGACAAAATCGAGCAGCACTGACTGGTTCCAGTGCCCCCGCGGCTCGATCTCAAGGTCGAAGAACCAGTGCTGGATCGGCGTCAAAGGCACCGGGCCGATCGCGTCGTCCCGGCCGACGGCGGCGAGCGAGGAGACGCGCACTGTGGGCGCCAGAGCCGCGATCGTGTGGTGGTCGAACAGCTCCTTGGGCTCTAAACGGATCCCCTCCCGGTTGGCGAGGGCGGTCACCTGGATCACCAGCACCGAATCGCCGCCGAGCTCGAAGAAGTCGTCGCCGATTCCCACCTCGTCGACCCCGAGCACCTTGGCCCAGATGGCACACAGGGTTTCCTCCACCGGGTTTCTCGGCGACGTCGAAGTACGGCCCTCCGGTCGATCGCACCAGGGCGACGGCAGCCGATCCCGGTCGACCTTGCCGTTGGCTGTAAGGGGCAGGGCGTCCAAGACCGAGACCGCCGCCGGCACCATCGGCTCCGGCAGGCGACGCGCCAGATCGTCCCGGAGCGCGGACCCTGTGACCTCCGATCCGGCCCGAGCCACGGCGTAGGCCACCAGGCGCAGGTGCCCGTCGTCGTGTCGCAGGACGACCGCCGACTCGCGGACGTCCGGGTGCTCTTCGAGGGCGGCGCGGACCTCGCCGGGCTCCACCCGGTACCCGCGGACCTTGACCTGGTCGTCGACCCGGCCGAGGAACTCGGTCTCGCCGTCGGTGGCGATCTTTGCCCGGTCCCCGGTGCGGTAGAGGCGCACCCCTGCGTGGCCGGAGAAGGGATCGGGGACGAACCGCTCGGCGGTCGCCCGGGGGCGGCCGAGATAGCCGCGGGCCAGGCCGCCGCCACCAATCACCAGCTCGCCGGGGAGCTCTCGGGGCTGGGGGAGCAGTCCGGCGTCGACGACATAGGTCCGGCAACCGGCCAGGGGCCGCCCGAGGGGCAGGGGCCGACGACCGGGCGCCGCGGCGAGGGCGTGGACCGTGGCGCCCACGGTGGTCTCGGTCGGGCCGTAGTGGTTCAACACCCGCGGTCCGCCCGGCCCCCTCTCGAGGCTCTCGATCAGCGCGGCGCCGACCGCCTCGCCGCCCAGGACCAGGCGACCGTGGGGCAGCCGCCGCTCCAACTCGCCGCCGGCCGCCAGCGCGGCGAGGTGCGACGGGACGATTTTGAGCACGTCGACCGGTCGGCGCTCCATGTGCTCGGCGAACGCCGTCGGGTCCACGAGACAATCCCGAGGGATCACGTGCAGGCAGCCGCCGGCGGCGAGCGCCCCGAACACCACCGTGTGCCCGAGGTCGGCGGCGAAGGTGGAGACGACGCCGAAGTGCGCCCCCTCCCCCACGTCCAGAGCCGCCAGGACTCCCTGGACGTAGTGGGTGAGCTGCCTGTGCTCGACCGCCACGGCCTTCGGCCGGCCGGCCGACCCGGAGGTGAAGATCAAGTAGGCCAGGCTCTCCGGCGGAGGCGCCGGTGTCGCGGAGCCCGGGTCGACCCGACCCGCCTCCTCCGCCGCGCCGTCCCACCGGTCGAGGCGCACCACCGGCCCGTCGAGCTCCGGACACGGAGCCTCGGACCGGGGCATCAGGAGCGCGCGCGCACCGCTGTCGGCCAGGGTCGCAGCGACCCGGGCGGCCGGGTGCTCCGGATCGACGGGCACGTAGACGCCGCCGGCTTCCAGCACGGCGAGGATCGCCACCACCAACTCCACGGAGCGTTCGGCCAGCACGGCGACAGGCGTCTCCGTCCCGACGCCGAGGCTGCGCAGGTGATAGGCGAGCGCCCGGGCCCGGCGACCGAGCTCGCCGTAGCTGAGCCCGCGCTCGCCGCAGACCACCGCCACCCGGTCCGGGACGGCCTCGACCCACTGTTCGACCACCTGGTGGAACGGTCGGTCGGTGGCCGGTCCGGCACCGCTGTCGTTGCGCTCCACCAGCAGCGCGTGGCGCTCGGCCGGGGACAGGAGATCGAGGCTCCCCAGGGGTCGATCGGGATCGGCCGCGATCTCTTCGAGAAGCCGCCGGAGCTGGGCACCGATCCGTGCGGCACGGCCGCCGTCGAGCCGGCTCCGGTCGTGGCGCAGCTCCGCCGTCACGGTGCCGTCGTTCCAGCGCAACCAGGAGAGGGCCAGGCCGTGTCGCTCGAGCCACACCTCGCGGCGGCGGAGTCGGAAGCTGACCGGCCCGACGGATCCTCCGACCGGGCCGACCGCTTCGTCGAGCTCGAAACCGAACGGCGAGACCGTGGCCCCATCACCCAGACCGAGCGCCACCGGGTCTAGGTGCTCCTGGCGCTCCGTGGCCTCCTCGAGCGCGCTCGCGACCTGGCGGGCCGCGTCCCGGAAGCGCAACCCGGAGGCGAAGCGGCCGCGCAGCGGCAGGCAGCGGGCGTAGGGTCCGAGTCCGTCCGTCAGCTCATCGTAGCGGCGCCCGTCCACGACCACCGAAGTCACCGGATCGACCGTGTCGCCGAGCCGCCAGAGGAGGACCTTCCACGCGGTGAGCACCACCGCCGTCGTCGGCGCTCCGGTAGTGGAGGCGACCGCCTCGAGCCGCTCCACCGTCTCCCGGTCGACCGCCACGGGAGTCGACGCCGGGACGAACGGTCCCCCGTCGGTCTCCAACCCCGCGGCCAGGCGCGGAGGGGGCAGCGAGCCGAAATCCTGGCGCGCCCAGTAGGCCCGGGCCGCATCCGCCTCCTCGTCCTCCTCCTCGAGGAGCTCCCACTGCCATTCGGAGAAGTCGGCGTACTGGAGGGCCTCCTCCCCGGCGCCTTCGCCGTTCGAAGCGCCCGCGTAGCAGGCGGCGAGCTCCGCGGCCAGGTTGCTCAGTGACCGGCCGTCGGCGACCAGCGCCGGCGCCGCCAGCATCAGCAGGTGTCGTCCGGGGCCCGACGTCACCAGGGTGGCGCGCAGCAACGGTCCGGTGGACAGGTCCACCGGCCAGCTCCGGTGGCTCTGGCGGACCGCCTCGACCGCGCCGCCGTCCCGCCGCTCGAACGCGAACCGGGGCTCCCGACCGATGACCTGAAGCGGCACCTTGAGCCCGGGGCGCTGCGCGAACGTCGTCCGGAGCACCTCGTGCCGCCCGACGATCCGCTCGAGGGCGCGGCGCAGGCGGTCTTCCTCCAGCTCTCCCACTAGCTCGACCTCGGCGCAGCTCGGCAGGGGGGCATCGAGCTCCCCTCCGGTCCGCCACAGGCGACGCTGCTGGCTCGACAGCCTGATCCCCTCAGCCATCGGCCGTCCCCTTCCCCGCCGTGGCGCCCGCCCGGCGCTCGCGGAGCCGCCGGATGCGCGACCGGTCGCGATCGGCCCGGCGCTCCTCCTCTGCCTCCCGAGCCTCCGGAGCGAGCGCGTCCAGATCCGCGATCGGCGCGTCCGGCGTACGGCAGCCGCTATCCAGCAGGCGCCCGAATCGGGCCGCCAGGCGCTCGACGGTCCGCTGCCGGAATAGATCCGCGCGGTAGCTCCAGGTGATCCTGAGACCGTCCTCCCGCTCCTCGGCGAACACTGCGAGGTCGAACTTGGTCCGATCGGGAGCGAGCTCCAGCGGCGTCACGTGCGCGCCGGCGAGATCGAGATCCACCATGGGCACGTTCTGGAGAACGAACAGGACCTGGAAGAGCGGGGTCCGGCTCCGGTCCCGGCGCGGCTTGAGTGCGTGGACCAGCCGGTCGAAGGGCAGATCCTGGTGGGCGTACGCATCCAGGGTGACCTCCCGGACCCGCTGGAGGAGCTCCCGGAAGCTGGGGTTCCCCGACAGGTCTGCGCGGAGGACCACGTGGTTGACGAACAGACCGATGACACCTTCGAGCGCGGCGTCCCGCCGGTTCGCCACGTCCGTACCGACGACCACGTCCGCCTTCCCCGTCGCGCGGTGGAGCGACAGGTCGAAGGCGGCGAGGAGAGTCATGAACAGGGTCGCGCCCGCGTCGCGGCCGAGCGCCTGCGCAGCGCGTACCACCTCCGCCGGCAGCTCGGTGCGCACGGCGCCGGCGGCGGAGCCGCGATCGGCCGGCCGAGGGTCATCGGTCGGCAGCTCGGCGCTCTCGGGAGCGCCCGCGAGCCGCCGCCGCCAGAACGCCAGATCGTCCTCGGCTCCCCCCGCCTCCATCCACCGGCGCTGCCAGACCGCGAAGTCTCCGTACTGGAGGGGCAGAGACGGCAGGCTGAGCCGGAGACCGTCCCGGAGATCCCGGTAGCAGGCCATCAGCTCCCGGATGAAGACGCCGCGGGACCAGGCGTCCCCGGCGATGTGATGGATGGTGAAGACCGCGATCGCCTCCGTCGGCTCCTGGAGGACGATCCGGGCGCGCAACAGCGGTCCCCGCTCGAGGTCGAAGGGTGTCCGCTGCTCGCACTCGATCACCTCGGCGGCACGGCGCCGGCGCGTCTCCCGGTCGAGCCCGGTGAGGTCGATTACCGCGACCGCGGGACTCATCCGCTCGTGGATCACCTGGCGGGCGCGGCCGTCGATCGCGGTGTAGGTGGTCCGCAAGGCCTCGTGGCGGCCGACCACCGTTTCCAGGCTCCTGGCGAGCGTCGGCAGATCGAGGTCGCCCTCGATCTCGTAGGCCCGGAGGCTGTTGTACGACGGGTCGGTCGGATCGAGTTGCTGGGTCGCCCAGACCCGTTCCTGCGCATAGGACAGGGGGAGCTCGCCCGAGCCGTCCTCGCGCCGGCCGAGCCGGGAGCCGGCGGCCTCCTCCGCCCCGCCGCGCCCTGCCCTCTCGAGACGCCGCGCCAGGCCGGCGACGGTCGGCTCCTCGAACAGGGCCCGCACCTCGAGCTCCACGCCGAAGATCCGCCGGAGCCGGGAGACCGCCTGGGTGGCCAGCAGCGAGTGGCCGCCGAGATCGAAGAAGTGGGCGCCCGGTCCGACCCGTTCAAGCCCGAGCAGATCGGCCCAGACGCCTCCCACCAGTTCCTCTGTCGGAGTCCGACCGCGGTGGCCCGAGTCGTCGCCCGCCCGGCGGATCTGGACCAGCGGCGGCAGGGCGCCGGTGTCGAGCTTGCCGTTGGGACCGCGCGGCAACCCGTCGAGCCGGCAGTAGACGGCGGGGAGGGTCTCTTCGAGCACGAGCTCGGCGGCCGTGCACCGGAGCTTCTCCGCGGGGCAGCTCGCGCGGCGCGGCGTAGTAGGCGACCAGAACGTCGCGCCCGTCGTCGTCGCGGCACAGCCGGACGTAGGCCTCCCCGATCTCGGCGTGGTGCCCCAGGGCCCTGCCGATCTCGTCCAGCTCCACCCGGAAGCCGTGGTACTTCACCTGGCGGTCCGCCCGACCGAGGAACTCGATCGAGCCGTCGCCCAGTCGGCGCACCAGGTCTCCGGTCCGATAGAGGCGGCTCCCGGTTTCCGGACCGAACGGATCCGGCACGAAGCGCTCCGCGGTGAGCCCCGGCCGGCCCAGGTAGCCGCGGGTGACCGTGGCCCCTCCCACGACCAGCTCGCCGCTCAGCCAGAACGGCACCAGCTCCAGGTCCGGGCCGACCACGTGGGCGCGGGCGCCCGGCAAGGGGCGCCCCACCGGCACCGTCGCCGCCCGCTCGTCGATGCGTTCGTCCACGCGCTGGGTGAGCACGCCGACCGTGGTCTCGGTGGGACCGTAATGGTTGTCGATCCGGCACTCGGGCGCACGGCCGCGGATGTCGGCGACCAGGTCCCGGTCCAGGGTCTCCCCGCCCAGGACCACCTGCCGCACCGGGAGGGCGGCCGCCTCGTCCGCCGAGGCCAGCAGCGCCCGGAGATGGCTCGGCACGAGCTTCATGCACTCGATCCCCGCAGACCGCAGGCGGTCGCCGAGAACCTCGGCGTCGGCGGCCGCCGCGGCGGAGACGACGTGCAGCGTGCCGCCGGTGCTCAGCGCCGAGAAGATCATCGTGAACCCCAGGTCGGCGGCGAAGGTGGTGACGCAGGCGAAGGAGCGGTCGGCCGCGAGATCGAGACGGGAGACGACGCCGTCCAGGTAGGTCGCCAGGTGCCGGTGCTCCACCCCGACCCCCTTGGGCCGGCCGGTCGAGCCGGAAGTGAAGACCACGTAGGCCAGGCTCTCCGCCGGCACGGGGACTGGGACCGGGGCGGTCGGCTCCGTGCCCGCAGCCGTCTCGCCGTCCAGCAGGTCGACCACCGCCCCCCGGTGGCCGGCGAGCAGCTCTTGCGACCCGGCCGCTCCGGCGGAGTGGACGATCGCCAGCGGCGCGTTGAGCTCCCGGAGCATCGAGGCTCGTCGCTCCGGCGGTTGCTCCAGCTCCAGGCACGCGAACGCCCCGCCCGCCTTCAACACAGCCACCATGGCGATCACCGCCTCGACCGAGCGCTCGAGGACCACGGCAACCGGCTGCCCCGGCTGGAGGCCCCGCTGACGGAGGCGCCCGGCCAGCCGGCTCGCCCGCGCGTCGAGCTCGCCGTAGCTCACGCCGGCCTCCCCCGACACCACGGCGGGGGCGCCGGGGATCTCGGCCGCCCGCGCCTCGATCCGCTCGTGGACGAGCCGGAGGGCACCCGCCGGCGCCGCGCCGGTCTCCTTCCGCAAACCGAGGAGCTCAGCGCGTTCCCGCGGACCGAGGATCGGCAGCGCCCCCAGAGCGGCGGCCGGCCCGTCGGCCGCGGACCGGACCACGGAGACGATCTGCTCGAGGAACCGGGCGGCGTCCTGCGCAACGATCCGCCCGCGATCGAACGTCAGCTCGAGATCGAGAGCCTCCTCGCTCTCGAACACTTCCAGGCGGAGCTTGAGCCCGAGGACCGGCGCGTGACGCCACACCTGGCGGAAGCCGATCCCGCGGGCCGTCCGCGCCGGCGGCCGCCGGCCGGCGGCGAAGCCGATGTCCGGCAGGCCGGTCTCGCGCGCCTCCCAGTCGAAGTAGTGGGCATGCTCCACCGCCTCCCAGACGGTCCTGCGGATCCGGTCGACGAAGGCGTCGAAGGCGAGGTGCGGCGGCACGTCGATCTCGATCGGCACCGGGGTGGCGAAGACGCCGAAGGCGCCGGCCAGCTCGTCGAACGGCCGCCCGTCGGCGATCACCGCGAGCGGCACCCGGTGCGCTCCGGTGAGCCGGGCCAGCCAGGCGCCGAAGGCGGCCAGGACGAGATCCTCCGGAGCGGCGCCGAGCCGCCCCGCGGCCTCGGCCAGGAGTCCGCGCGCGGCGGGATCGAGGCGACTCGCCACCGTCCCCTGGGACGGCGCGCGCCCGGAGCCCGCCGGGTCGAGCTCCGCCGGCAGCAGCAACTCCGCGCCCGCCGGCTCCGCGCCCTTGCCGTCCGACCCGGCGGCGCTCCAGAACCGCCGCCCCCGCTCGGCTTCGGGCTCGCCGTCCTCCAGCAGCTCGTCCTGCCACGCGGCGAAGTCCGCGTACTGGACCGGCTCGCCTAGGGTCGCCGCCGCGCCGTCGCCGTCATAGAGGGCGACCAGCTCTTCGCCCAGGTTGTCCAGGGTCCGACCGTCCGCGATCAGGGCGGACGCCGCGAGCGCCAGCAGGTGCGTCTGGCCCGGGCCGGCGAACAACCGCACCCCGAACAGGGCACCGTCGCCTTCGCCGCCCACCAACTCCTCGGCGCTCCGGCCGACCTCCTCGGTAACCGTCTCGACGCCCGGGTCGCCGGGAAGCTCGGCCTCCTGCCACGGCGGCTCGCCCAGGGGCTCGACGACCTGCAACGGGTAGCGCATGCCCGGGCGGGTGACGAAGCGGGTCCGAAGCACCTCGTGCCGGTCGACCAGGGAGGCGAGCGCCCGGCGCAACCGCTCCCGGTCCGGTGCCCCCTCGAGGCGCAGCACGGCGGCGGCCACGGGAGAACGCTCCCCACGCCGCAGCGACCAGACGTGGCGCTGCTGGCTGGAGGCAGGGAACCCCTGGGAGGTCGAGCCCGTCATGACGCCAGGTCTTCGACCCCCCGCATGCGGCCCATGGCGACGACGATCTTGCGCGCGCCGGTGAATGGCCTGCGCGCGTGGGCGACCAGCATGTTGTCGACGAGCAGAACGTCCCCGGCCTCCCAGGGGAACTCGGCGCAGGTCCGCCAGTAGGCCTCCGAGATCCGGTCCATGACCTGGTCCGGAATCGGCGATCCGTCACCGAAGACCACGTTCCTGGGTAGCGCGTCCTCGGCGAACACTTCCATCATGGACTCGCGCACCTCGGGATCGAGGCAGGCGGGGTGATGGAGCTGGAGCTGGTTGAACCACACCCGCTCGCCGCGCTCCGGGTGGCGCACCACCGCCGGGCGGGTCTGCCGGGTCTGGAGATCGTCGCCGTTCCACCGGCACTCGACCCCCTCCTCCCGGCACCGGCGCTCCACCGCGTCCCGATCGTCCGTCTTGAAGAAGTCCTCCCAGGACACATCGAAGCCGCGGGTGAAGTTGCGCACGTAGGTGAGCTGGCGCCGCTCGAGCTCGGAGACCAGGTCGGCCGGCAGGGCCTCGAGCATCTTGCGGCCGTCGACGACCGGCGTCTGCCCGCCGGTCTCCGACGGCTGGACGCAGTAGAAGAACTGGCGCGTCGGCCACCGCGAGAGGTGGGAGCTCTCGTTGTGGAAGAGGATGGTCTTGTCCTCGGGGTACGGCGTGGAGTGGTAGACCTTCTCGCCCTGCTCTTCCTTCGGCAGATCGCCGTAGTCGCCGTAGAGATCGCCGCACAGCCCGGAGGCGAAGCGCTCGAACTCGGAGACCGAGCTCACCCCGAAGCCTCGGAACAGGATCGCTCCGTGGCGCCCCAGGGCCTCCTCGATCTCGGCTCCGTTGGAGCCCGCCCAGGCGGCGAGGTCCACATCGGCGTTCGTCGGGCGCATGACCAGCGGCAGATCCCCGCCGGCCCCCAGGCTCTCCCGGCGGACGAGCTCCATCCCGCCCAGGTCGAGCGTCTTGCGGCGCGCCCGCTTCAACTTGCTGACTTCGAATCGTCTCCGTCCAGCGCTCTCCATCGTGTCCCGTTCCCTTTCGGATTCGTTGATGACCTCGAGCTCGCCGATCCCCGCGTCGGGCCGGCGCACGGCGTCCGCGACCAGGGTCTCGAGCCGCCCCGCGAGCCGCCCGACGCTCGTGCCGTCGAACAGGTCGGTGCTGTAGCACCAGGTGATCTCCAGGTCCCGGTCGACCGGTCGAGCCAGGAGCATGAGGTCGAACTTCGTGGTGCCGTCGTCGATCTCTTCGTACGCCACCTCCAGCCCGGCCGCCCGGCTCGCCGGCATGGGGGTGTTCTGGAAGACGAACCAGATTTGAAACAGGGGCGTACGGCCCAGGCTGCGTTCGATCCGCAGCTCCTCGACCAACTTCTCGAACGGCAGGTCCTGGTGGGCGTAGGCACCGAGAACCGTGCCCCGGACCCGCCCCACGAGCTCCCGGAAGGACGGGTCCCCGCCGAGATCGGTGCGCAACGGCAGCGAGTTGACGAAGAAGCCGATCAGCGGCTCCAGCTCGCTCCGTTCCCGGTTGGCCACCGGCGTGCCGAGGACCACGTTCCGCTGCCCCGTCGACCGGAAGAGGAGCGTCTCGAGCGCCGCCAGGACGACCATGAAGAGGGTCGCACCTTCGCCGCGCGCCAGCCGTTCCAGGCCGCCGACGAGGGACGCCGGCAGGACCTGGACCCTCTGCGCTCCTCGGAAGCTCTGGACCGGCGGCCGGGGCCGGTCGGCCGGCAGCTCGGTCACCGCCGGCGCCCCTTCCAGGTGCTGCCGCCAGTACTCCAGGAGCTCGTCGAAGGCGGCCGCCCGGTCGGCGCTACGCTGCCACCAGGCGTAGTCGGCGTACTGGACGGCGAGCTCGGCGAGCGGGCTCGGCCGCCCGGCCCGGAAGGCGTTCCACAGGGCGACCAGCTCGCGCAGGAAGACTCCGAAGGACCAGCCGTCGCCGACGATGTGGTGCACCGTCATCGCCAATCGGTGATCCCCGGGCGCCATGCGCACGACCAGGAAGCGCAGCAAGGGGCCGGTCTCCAGGTCGAACGGGACCAGGGCCTCCGCCCGGGCCAGCTCCTGCCGGCACCGGTCGCGCTCCGGCGCCGGCAGCGCGGTGAGGTCGACCACCGGAAGGTCCGGGGCGGTCGGGGCGTGGATCCGCTGGACCGGCCGCGAGGGGCTTTCGCCGGTCTCTGAGAAGGTCGTCCGCAGGACCTCGTGCCGGCGCACGATCTCCGCCAGGCAGCGCTCGAGCACCGGCAGGTCCAGATCCCCCCGCAGGGCGATCTCGGTGGTGCGGTTGTACAGGTGGCGCAGCGGCACCGCCTGGTGGAGGAACCACAGCCGCTGCTGGGCGAACGACAGGGGAAGCGGCCGGTCCCGGGGCGCCCGCGGAATCGGCCGCGAGCGGCCGCCGGCCTCTGCCACGGTCTCGAGCGGTCGTTCCACGTCGACCGGCTCGTCCGCCCGCGCCGCGTCGAATATCCCGCCGACCAGGGAGTGGACCAGCACCTGGCTGTCCGCGAGCCCCAGCGCCTCGCGCAGCGGACCGACCTCCACGCCGCCGACCGGGCAGAGCCCGACCTCCTCCGGGGCCTCGGTCATCAGGAGATGCGCCATAGCGCCCGCCTCCAGAGTGGCGAACGGCAGGGCGCGCTCCCCGTAGAGCGGTGTGACCGCGTCCAGCTCGGCGACCAGGTAGAGCGAAAACGCCGAGGCGCGGAACATCGCCCGATTGGGGGCGAAGTGGAGGGCCGGCGGAATCTCGACGCCGGGCGCGAGGCGCACGAGCCGGTGGTCGACCGGGTGGTAGTAGTAGGCGCCGCCGTCGAGTCCGTCGACCCCGCCGTCGCGGACCCAGACGTAGACCTGCACCGGGTAGAGCGCACCGCCCGAGGCGTAGAGCCGGCGCCCGGGCACGCCGTCGCCGTCCTGCTCTCGGAGGCAGGAGAGCAGGCTCGCCAGGCGCTCCAGGGGGACCGGGCGGTCGAGGAACGAGCGGCGGCTCCGGCGCCCGGCGTAACGTCGGGCTCGCTCTTCGGTCTCGGCGTCGGCTCCCGCGGGGAGCGCCACGACGCCGAACCCGGGGGCGTCGCGGCGGACCCCGGGACGGGAGGTGCGAAACGCCCGGCGGGCCTCGGGGTCGAGCACCGTCGGCGGCCCGGTCCGCGGCTGCGACACGTCTCCGTCCTTTCGGCCATCGCTCCCGGCACACTGGTCCGCCAGGGCGCGCACCGTCGAGTGGAGGAAGATGTCCTCGATCCCCGGCCGGTACCCGACCTCGGACTCCAGGGCGTTAGCGATGCGGACCATGTGGATGGAGGTGGCCCCGGCGTCGAGAAGGTCGGCGTCCGCCGAGAGCCGGTCCGCGTCGAGGATTCGGGCGACGATCTGCCGGACCCGTTCCAGGATGCCGTCACCGCTCACCGCCGGAGCCGGCGCGGACGCGGCGGGCCGGGCCGCTGGCTCCGGCAGGGCGCTCCGATCCACCTTGCCGTTGGCCGTCAAGGGCATGCGGTCGAGCCGCACGAAGCTGGACGGAACCATGTACGGTGGCAGCTCCGCGGCCAGGTGCTCGCGCAGGGCCTCCTGCTCCGGCGGGTCCGCCTCCCCTCCTGTCGGCACGACGTAACCCACCAGGCGCCGCTGGCCCCGTGGATCCCCGAGCGCCACGACCGCCGCCTCGCGCACCGCCGGGTGCCGGCCGAGGCACGCCTCGATCTCCCCCAACTCCACGCGGTGGCCCTGGATCTTCACCTGGAAGTCCCGGCGGCCCAGGAACTCGATCGTCCCGTCCACCCGGTACCGGCCCAGGTCGCCGGTCCGGTAGAGCCGCTCCCCGGTCCGCGGGTGGCTGAAGAAGCTTCGCTCGGTGGTCTCCGGGTCCTTCCAGTAGCCGCGGGCGAGACCGATGCCGCCGATGTAGAGCTCGCCGGGCACGTGGACGGGGCACGGTTCCAGCAGCTCGTCGAGGACGTGAAACCGCTGGTTGTCCATCGGCCGTCCGTAGGGCACGCTGGTCCACGCCGGATCCACCTCTTCGACGGGAAAAAGGATCGACCAGATCGACGCCTCGGTCGCCCCGCCGAGGCTGAACACCCGGGCGTCCGGCGCGAGGGCCCTGATCCGGTCCGGCAAGCCGAGGGGGATCCAGTCCCCGGAGAGCATCACGAGCCGCAGGGAGCTGCCGTCGACCGGACGGTTCTCCGCATGCTCGACCAGCATCTCCATGAGGGCAGGAACCGAGTTCCAGACGGTGACACCCTCGGAGCCCAGGAGCTCCGCCCAGCGCCCCGGATCGCGCCAGGCCTCCGCCTCCGGCAGGACGACGGTGCCGCCGGCCGCGAGGACGCCGAAGACGTCGTAGACTGACAGGTCGAAGCTCAGGGAGGACAGGGCGAGCACCCGGTCCTCGGGCCCCACCGAGAACCGGCGGTTGACGTCGGCGATGGTGTTGAGCGCGCCCCGGTGGTCGATCATCACGCCCTTGGGCTCCCCCGTGGAGCCGGAGGTGAAGATCACGTACGCCAGGTCCTCCGGCGTCTGGACGGGAGCGAGCGCCGCGGGCACCGAATCGTGCCCCACGGAAGGCGGCTCGGCGACCCGAAGGCGGACGAGGTCGCGGTCTGTCGGCCAGTCCGTGCGAAGATCGACGCGCTCCTGGGTGACCAGGATCTCGACGTCGCCCCGGTCGAGGAGCAGGCGGATCCGCTCGTCGGGCCAGCGGGCGTCGATCGGCAGGTAGGCCGCGCCCGACTCCACCACCGCCAGCCCGGCCGCCACCTGCTCCCAGCCCTTTTCCATCACCACCGCCACCAGGCGGTTCGGTCGTGCCCCGTGCTCCCGGAGCCGGCGCGCCAGGTCGCCGACCGAGGCCGCCAGCTCGCCGTAGGTCAAGTCCCGGGAGTCCGAGGAGATCGCCCGCGCATGGGGGCGGCGGCGGGCCTGTTGGCGGAAGCCGTCGTGGAGCAACCCACCGGGAACCGGCGCGTCGGTGGCATTGACCCGGCGGCGCGTCAACTCCTGCCGCGGAGGCAGCAGGCCGCCCCGCGGTCGGGTCCACGCCTCCGGCTGGTGGGCCAGGCTCTCGAGCAGTTGGCCGTAGCTCGCCAGCATGTCGTCGAGCATGCCGGCTGGGAAGATCTCTTCGATCGCATCCCAGTGGTACTCGAGCGCTCCCTCCACCTCGCTGATCTGGTGATCGAGCCAGACCTGCGGCGTCTGGGTGACGAACGAGTGCACCTCCCCCAGCCAGGCGAAGCGCGAGAGGTCGAGCAGGAGCGCGGTGAAGACCACCGGCATGCGCGCTCCGAGGCCGCGGTCGCGCCGGGCAATCTCCCGCAGCAGCCGCACGCCGCCGAAGTCCTGGTGATCCAGGTCGCGCCAGAGCTGCTCCTGGAGTCGGAGCGCGCGCTCCTCGAACGTCGGCGCGGCTCCCGGATCGACCTCCAGGAGGACGAGCTCGGAGAAGTTGCCGACGATTTGCGAGACCTGAGGATGGAGCGGCCGCCGGCGGTTCGCGGAGAGATTCAGACAGAACCGCCGGTTGCCGCTCCACGCGCCGAGGATCTCGGCGAAGACGGCGCACAGCAGCGTCGACGGCGACGTGATCCCGGCCGCGCGGCCGCGCTCCTGGAGTGCCTTCCAGGCCTCGGCATCCAGGCGCCCGGTCCGGCGGAGGAACCTCCCGCGCCGCACCGTCCCGGGATCCCGGGCGAGCGGCAGGCGCGGCGCCGGGGGCAGGCTCGGCAGCCGGGAGAGCCAGTACTCCCGGTCCTGCCGGGTGCTCTCCGAATCGGCCAGGCCACGCTCGGCGATGACGTAGTCCCGGAACGTCGCCTCCAGGGGAGCGAGCTCCTGCGCCTCACCGCGATAGAAGCGGCCCCAGTCGTCGAACAGGATCAGAAAGCTCGGCGCATCGAAGCGGATGAGGTCGAGGCTCAGATGCAGGGTGGTCGAGCCATCCGGCAGCCTGCACGCACGAAGGTCGAAGCAGGGCCATCGATCGGTCTCGAAGACCTGGTGGGACAGCTCCTCCCGGAGAGCCTCCCGGACCTCCTCCGCCGCCGCTTCGGTCGACGCCGAGAGGTCCCGGACGGCGATCTCGTAGGACTCGACCCGCTCGAGCACCGTCTGGCGCCCGTCGGGCAGGATCACCGAGCGGAGCATGTCGTGGCGCTCGATCAACCGCCGGAAGGCCTCCGCCAGGCGCCCCAGGTCGATGTCGGGACAGACGATTTCCATGTAGACGTGGATCGAGTTGTCGCCGAGCTCCACGTCCTCGCCACGGCCGAACAGGTACGCTTGCTGGAGGTCGTTGAGCGGGAAGGGCTCGTGGCGGTTCGCCGGATCGAGGTGCAGTTGCGGAGCTTCGGCGGCGCCGCCGATCCCGCCGCCGGCCGGCGCGCCACCGTCGCCGCTTTGCGACCGGCGCTCCAGGACCCGCGCCAAGAGCCGCCGCTTCTCCTCTCTGGAGAGAGCGGCGAGAGCCTGCTTCGTCACCGTCACGACAGCCCGCCCCCGTCGGCGGAGAGATTCTCGAGCAGCGCATCCACCTCGTCGTCCGAAAGCTCGTCGACCCGGGCCAGCAGCTCTTCGGCGGACGCGTCGGAGTGTGCCCCCTCCTCGCCGTCCGGTACGACGGCGGCCATCACCTCGTCGCTCAGGTCGGTGATGGTGACTCCCTGGAGGAGTCGGACGATGGGGATGCTGACGCCGAAGTCCGCCTCGATCCGGTTCTTGAGCTCGACCGCCATCAGGGAGTCGAGGCCGAACCGGCGGATCGGCTGTTTCGGGTCGATCTTCGCCGCGGGCAACCGGAGGATGGAGGAGATCTGGTCGGCGAGGTGGCTCGACAGGGCACCCGGACGATCGGCGGGCTCCATGGTGAGGAGCCGTCCGCGCCGCAGCAACCCGTCGTCCTCGCCGGTCCTGTCGCTGGCGGCCTCCCGGCGGAGGCCGGCGTAGAGAGCGAGCTCGCGAGCCGCCGGATAGAAGCTGCTCCAGCGTTCCAGGTCGAAACGCATCACGGCCACGCGGCCCGCACCGCCGTCGAGCAGCCGTTCGAACGCGTCCAGGCCCTCGTCCGGGGTGATGCTCGCGAGGCCCCGCTCGCTCAGGCGATCGGCCCGCCCGGCGCCGGCGGCCAGGCCGATCTCCGACCACGGGCCCCAGGCGATCGAGAGACCGGGCAGACCCAGGGCCCGACGGTGGAGCACGAGGGCGTCCATGAACTCGTTGCCGGCCACGTAGCTGCCCTGGCCCGGGGACCCGACGAGCACGGCCCCCGACGAGAACAGGATGAACCAGTCCAGCGGGTCGCCGGCGGTGAGCTCGTGCAGGTTCCAGGCGCCGCCGATCTTGGGAGCAGTAACCCGCCGGAAGGACTCCAGCTCCGTGTTGACCAACAAGCGGTCCTCGAGCAGACCGGCGGCGTGCACGACGCCACGGAGCGGCGACGAGGCGCTCCGGATCTCGTCCAGGGCGGAGGCCAACCCGGCGCGGTCGGCCACGTCCGCCCGGACGGGCAAGACCGTGGCACCCGCCGCCTCGAGCTCGGCGATCACCTCCCGGGCGGACGGCGACGGCTCGCTACGGCCGAGCAGGGCGAGGCGGGTCGCTCCCCGGTCCACCAGGCGCCGCGCCACCGCCAGGCCGAGAGCGCCGAGGCCGCCGGTGATCAGGTACGTGCCGCCATCATCCACGGCAGGTCCGGGGCGAGCGTCGTCGAGCACCGTCAGCCCGTCGCGCTCCTGGGTCACCACCAGCTTGCCCACGTGCTCGGCCTGGGCCATGGTCCGGAAGGTCTCGACGACGCTGGCGACCGGCGACGCCTCGAACGGCAGAACCTGGAGATCGCCCCGCTCCACGGCCCGGGCTACCGCCTGGAGGTGGGCGCCGAGCAGCGCAGGCCGCTCCAGGATCATGCCGAACAGATCGATGGCGAAGAAGGAGAGGTTGCGCTGGAACGGTCGAAGCCCCAGGGGGCGGTCCGCGTGGATGTCCCGCTTGCCGAGCTCCAGGAAGCGGCCGTACGGACCGAGCAGGGAGAAGCTCGCTTCGAGCGCCTCGCCGGCTAAGGAGTTGAGCACCAGATCGACCCCGTCGCCGCCGGTGAGCTCGCGCACCCGGTCGACGAACTCCAGGCTGCGCGACTCGAGCGCCGCGCGGACGCCGAGGCTCCGCAACAGCTCCCGCTTCTGCTCGGTGCCGGCGGTGGCGAACACCTCGGCGCCGGCGCGGAACGCGATCTGGAGGGCGGCGCGCCCCACGCCGCCGGTCGCCGAGTGGATCAGGACCCGTTCGCCCGCTTCGATGCGCCCGAGGTGAACCAGCGCGTGGTAGGAGGTGGCGAAGGCCACGGGCAGGGTCGCGGCCTGCGCGAACGAGAGGCCCCGCGGCATCGGAACGGCCAGGTGGGCGTTCACCTCCACGTGGCTCCCCATGCTGTCCGGTGCGATCGCCATCACTCGGT
This sequence comes from uncultured Acidobacteriota bacterium, assembly GCA_963741925.1. Classification (GTDB taxonomy): domain Bacteria; phylum Acidobacteriota; class Thermoanaerobaculia; order Multivoradales; family DATKCC01; genus CAVUBL01. The sequence continues at coordinate 1,972,358 of CAVUJU010000005.1, read as the reverse complement.
CGCCCGGCCGGACTCCCCCGACCCCTTCGCCACACGCGGTCACCACGCCAGCGCATTCGGTTCCGAGGGTCCCCACGCCGTCCGGGTAGCCGGGGTACATCCCCATCGCCGAGAGCACGTTCATGAAGTTGACCCCGGTCGCCCGGACCTCGATCTCCACGCAGCCGGCCGCCGGCTCCCGGCGCCCCAGAACCCGGGGGACCAGGTTGTCCAGGATGCCGGGCCCGATGGTCACCAGGCGGTACGCCTCGCCTTCCTCAAGCGGCCGGCGGCGCTCCGTTCCGGCCTTTGCATCGGCGTTCGGACCCCTCCGGGCCACCCGGTGGACCAGCCGGCGCCCACCTCGGAGGGCCACCTCCTCTTGCCGCTCCTCCTGCCGGTCGGAGGCCAGGAGCTCGCGGAGCAGGGCCTGCCGTCCGTCCTCCGGCGACCCGTCCCGACCGAGGTCGACCCGCACGGAGACCAGGTCGGGTTGCTCCGAGCCCAACACCCGGGCCAGGCCCCACAGCGGTGCCTGGGCGATCTCCACCGGCTCCCCCGCCACGGCTCCCTGGGCCGCTCGGGTGACGATCCAGAGCCGGGGCGGCCGATCCGGTCCGACACTCCGCAGGGCCTGGATCAGGTGCAACAGGCCGCCGCACAGCCGGTCCTGTGCCGCCGCCAGGTCGCCGTGATCGAGGCGGTCGACCGGCGGCGCGTCGAGCGCCCAGAGGAAGAGGATCTGGCGCGGCCCCTCCCCGTCCGCGGCGGCTTCCAGCAGGCGCACGAAGTCGCCGGGCGCGGTGGGGTCGACGGCGAAGCGCCGGTCGCTCCGCGCTTCGAATCCGACGCCCGTGTCGACGTGGAGCACCTGCTCGCCGCGCTGCTCCAGCGCCTCGCCGAGGGCCGGACCCAACTCCCGGTCGCCGAACAGGAGCCACGGCCCACGGGGCGGGGCGCCGTTCGGAGCCGGAACGTCCGGGAGGGGGGGCGCCTCGTGCCAGAACGTACCGAAGAAGCAGTCCTGGTCGAGCCGGGTGCCGTTGGCCGGCGACTCGCCGAGGCGCTGGAAGCGGAACCCGTCGATCTCCAGGATCGATCGTCCTTCCTCCTCGACGACCGTGAGCCGTCCCTCGACGACGGATCCGGAGCCGTCGGGCGAGCCGGCGATGACCGCGTGGCTCAGCAGGTCCGCGCCCGGTCGGGGCGAAGCGAACAGCCGCAACTCGTCGATCGCCACCGGCAGATAGGTGTCGGCCGCGTCGATCCCGGCGCCGGTCTCCGGCACCGCTTGCACGAGGGCCTGAAAGCAGCCGTCCAGGAGAGCCGGATGGAACCGGTACCCGGCGGCGGCCTCCGCCGGGCCACCGACGCGCGCAACCGCCTCGCCGGGGCTCCTCCAGGCCCTCTGGACGGCCCGGAAGAGGCCGCTGTTCTCGATTCCTCGCCGTTCCATCGCTCGGAAGTGCGAGTCGGCGTCGACCTCCTCGGCCAACCGGTTCCAACCGCCGTCGCGCAGGGTCTCGCTCACCGCCGGCTCGTCCGGGCCGTCGGCGGCCAGGAGGCCCCGCGCCAGCGTCTCCCATCCCTTCCCGTCTCGTCGAACGAACTCGAAGCGGGAGCCGCCCGAGACCTCGGGGGTGATCGCCAGAAGGATCCGAGCCTCGTCGCCCGGCTCCAGGAAGAGCGGCCTTTCGAACCGGATCTTTCGCAGAGCGATCCGGCCGCCTCCTTCGTGCCCGATCCGGGCCGCGGCGGCGAGCACGCTCTCGACGTACGCCGCGGCCGGCAGCACAACCGCGCCCTGGACCCGGTGCCCCGTCAGGTACGGCAGCCGGTCGAGGCCCGACTCGAGCTCGAAAAAGTGGGTTGCCGCGTCGACCGGGGAGGGCAGGTGGTGGACGACGATGGGATGGCCCTCGGCTGAGCCGCTCCGCCGAGGTCCGGTCGCCGTCCGGCGCCGGTCCTCCGGCGGCTCCTCCAGCCAGAAGCTCTGGCGCTGCCAAGGGTAGGGGGGCAGCGCGACACTCCGGCCCCGCGGGTAGAGCGCGCTCCAGTCGACGGAACAGCCCCGCGTGTGGAGGGCGCCCAGGGTCGCCAACAGCGTCCAGCGCTCTGCCTCCTCCTTGCGCAGGGACCCGAAGATCTCGCAATCGGACCAGGCCGCCCCGGCGAGGGTCTGGGCCACCGGCGCGGTCAGGAGGGGATGGGCGCTGACCTCGAGGAACAGCCACCGGCCCTCGTTCGCGAGATTTTCGATCGCCTTCGCGAACAGGACCGGCTGCCGGATGTTCGACCACCAGTACTCGGATCCGAGCCGCTCGCCTTCGACCGGGCCGCCGCTCACCGTGGAGACGAACAGCACCTCACCGGGCCGCGGAGCGAGGCCGTCCAACTCGTCGAGCAGCGCGTCGCGCAGGGGATCCATGTGTCGGCTGTGGGACGCGTAGTCGACCTTGACCTGTCGGCAGAAGACGTCCCGGCTACCGAGCTCGGCGACCAGCTCCTCGATCGCCTCCGGGTCTCCCGACACCACCGTAGACGCCGGGCTGCTGTTGACCGCCACCGACAGGCGCTCACCGTAGCCGGCGAGCACCTCCTCGGTTGCGGCCAGGGAGAGCGCCACCAGGGCCATGCCGCCGTCGCGCGCCCTGGCCCGGACCAGCCTGCTCCGGCGCGTGATCACTCGGGCGGCGTCCTCGAGGCCGAGCGCCCCCGCGACGCAGGCGGCGGCCACTTCCCCCATGCTCTGCCCCACGACCGAGTCCGGCTCGATCCCCCAGGAGCGCCAGAAGCTCCGCGAGCGCCACGGAGACCGCGAAGAGCGTCGGCTGGACGACGTCCACCCGCTCGAGAGCCGCCCGTGCCCGATCCTCGTCGTCGTGGATCAGCACGTCGAGTAGAGACCAGTCGGTCAGAGGATCGATCGCTTCGGCCGATCGCTCCAGGGACCGGCGGAAGATCGGCTCGGAGCGCCAAAGCTCCCGTCCCATCCCCGCCCACTGAGAGCCCTGGCCGGGAAACAGGAACGCCACCCGGGGAGCGGCTTCGTCTTCCGTCGCGCCGACTGCAACGCCCACCCGGGCCGTGCCGTCGACGTAGGAACCGACCCCTTCGGCGAGCTCGGACCGGGAGCGCCCGACCACGGCCAGACGATGCTCGTGGTGGGTCCGGCGGCGGCCTGCCGTATAGCAGAGGTCGCGCAGGCAGGGCGGTTCGCCGGTCCCGTCCGCCGACAGGAGATCCCGCCAGGCGGCAGCCCGCTCGGCGAGGGCCTCGGCGCTCCGAGCGGAGACCACGAGCAGGTGATCTCGCGCGCCCTCCTCCGACGTCCCGGCCGGCTCGGCGGCCGGCGGGGGCGGCTCCTCGAGGACGATGTGGGCGTTGGTTCCGGAAATGCCGAACGAGCTCACTCCGGCGCGGGCCACCCGCTCGCCTCTCGGCCACGGAGCCGTTGCGTCCTGCACCACCAGGGGAAGCCCATCCCAGTCCACTGCCGGGTTGAGCTCCGCGTGGTGGAGGCTTCCCGGGATCGTCCGGTGGCGCAAGGACAACGCCGCCTTGATCAGGCCGGCGACACCAGCCGCGCCTTCGGTGTGCCCGATATTGCTCTTGACCGACCCGACGACGCACGGTCGCGTCGGTGGCCGGCCCTCGCTGACCACCGCCGCGAGGGCCTCCAACTCGACCGGGTCTCCCACCTTGGTCCCGGTGCCGTGGGCCTCCACGTATCCCACCGAGGCCGGGGAGACGCCCGCGTCCTCGTACGCCCTGCGCAGGACCCTCTCCTGGCCGCTCCGGCTGGGCGTCATCATCAGGCTGCTCGCGCCATCGTTGTTGACTGCGCTGCCACGGATCAGGGCATGGATCCGGTTGCCGTCCTCGAGCGCCCTGGAGAGGGGCTTCAACAGCACCAGGCCCACGCCGTCGCTTCGGACGAACCCGTCTGCCGTCGCGGAGGCGAACTTGCAGCGTCCGTCGGGCGAGAGCATCTCGGCGCGGGAGAAGCCGAGGCTCGGCTCGGGCAGGAGCACCAAATTGACCCCACCCGCGAGCGCCAGCTCGCACTCACCGCTGCGCAGGCTGCGGCAGGCGAGGTGGACGGCCACGAGCGAGGAGGAGCACGCCGTGTCGAGCGTGAGGCTCGGACCCTGGAACCCCAGGGCGTGGGAGATTCGGCCGGACGCCACGCTCCGGGACGTTCCCGTGGTCGCGTAGATATCGATCGCCTCGGGATCGCGCACCGTGAGGTGCTCGTAGTCCCCGGTGATCATCGCCAGGTAGACGCCGGTGGCGCTGCCCACCAGGTCGGCAGGCACCTCGCCGGAATCCTCGAGCGCTTCCCAGGCGATCTCCAGGAGCAGCCGCTGCTGGGGGTCCATGGCGATCGCCTCCCGCGGCGAGATGTCGAAGAACGCGGCGTCGAAACGGTCGATCCCATCGAGGAACCCTCCGCGGCGCGTGATGAGCTTGCCGGGGGTCGCGGGGCGTGGATCGTAGACCGCGTCGATGTCGAAGCGATCGGTCGGAACCTCCGCGGTCGCGTCCTCGCCACCGCAGAGCAGTCGCCAGAACTCCCGTGGGCCGTCGGCCCCCGGGAATCGGCAACCCATCCCGATAATTGCGACCGGTTCGGGTGGCGGTTCCCCGAGTGCTCCGGCGACCTCCTCGTTCCCGGCCGTCACCGGTTCACCCCCTCAGCCTGCCTGGGCCCTGTTCTGAAGGGTTGACCCGGATCCTGCGGAGAGCACTGCTGAGCGCTTCTTCTCAAAACCCAGACTCCAAGTACGCAGACATCGGCCTGCCGTCCAATCAGCTGGCCATTCCATCGGCCACTCCAGACAGCGGCCCATGGAAATCATTTGTCACTTTGCGTACTTGGTGTGTGCAGACCACCCGAAAAAGCGGGACAACGCTACCTCATTGGGTGGTACGACGCGGCGCCGCCGGCCCCTACTCCATCCGCGTCGCGTCGATCTCGGCGAAGTAGTCGCCGGGGACGAGCACCTCGCGCGGCTTCGAGCCCTGGGGCGGGCCGAGGATGCCGTCCTGCTCCATCATGTCGATCAGGCGGGCGGCGCGGGAGAAGCCGAGCTGCAGGCGGCGCTGGAGGAAGGAGGCCGAGCCCTGGCCCTCGGAGACCACCAGGCGGGAGGCCTCGTCGAAGAGCTCGTCGCCCTTGCCCAGGAGCTGCTCGGAGCCGGCCTGATTCAGGATGGTGCGCGAGTCGTGCCGGGAGACGGTGGCGTAGGCGATCCGGCAGAGGAAGTTGGCCTTGATCGTGCCGGTCAGGATGTCGACCGACGGGCTCTGGGTGGCGACGATCAGGTGGATGCTGACGGCGCGAGCCATCTGGGCAAGGCGGGCGGTGGCGGTCTCGACATCGGACGACGCCACAGCTCGCCGATGATGATCACGAAGTAAGGCAGCGGCTTGAAGTCCTCCGGCGCGAGGTCACCCGAGTCCTCGGCCAGGGCGAGGAGCCGGCGCTTCTCCGGGTCGCGGATGGCGCTGTTGAGGAACGCGATCGAGCGCACGTGGACCTCGGCGAGGAGACGGTAGCGCCGTTCCATCTCCGCGACCATGTTGTTGAGCACGTTGGCCGCTTGCTGGGGCTCGACGACGACCTTGGTCTCCAGGTTCGGGATGTCGGCGTAGACCCCCAGCTCGATCCACTTGGGATCGATGAAGATGAACCGGAGCTCCTCCGGCGGCCCCTTGTGAATGATCGACGTGATCATCGTCTGGAGGCCAACGCTCTTGCCGAGCCGGTGGCGCCGGCCACGAGCATGTGGGGCATGCTCGCGAGATCCGCGCAGTGGGGCGCGCCGTGTCCAGAAGTCATCGAAGCGGCTGCTGAGCTTGCAGCAGCGCAGGGCGATGATGGCGTCGGCTCCGGCGACGGTCCAGTGCATGCCGGCGCGCTTGAGGCGAGTGCCGATCGCGACTTTGCAGCCGGCCTCGACGATGCCCGAAGCGACGTAGAGGCCTTGGGCGCGGAACTCGGGATAGCGCATCCGGGTCCGGTTGCGCTGGACGTAGTCGAGGCACTTGCGAGCCTCGTCGTGGGTGGTCGCGTGGAGGCGTAGGGCGGCGAGGATGGCGTCGATCTTGCCCTCGTCGAGCTCGTCGCGCCGGGTCTTGGCCCACTGCTCGGCGAGGTCGGTGCCGGCGCCGTAGATGGCCTTGGCCACATCCCACAGATGTCCCTTGGCGTGGTAGAGGTCGACGATCTGGAGAGCCCCGGGGAGGACCTCGTCGGCGAGGTTCCAGATCCAAGGAGCGCCGTCGCCCAGGACGACGCGGCGGCGAGCGTGGTCGAATCCGCGGCGCAGCGCTTCTCTTTCGACCCGTTGGGCGAACTCCGAGAGGGTGCGATCGGTATCGCAAGAGGCCGCGCTCTCGAGAGCCGCCGAGTAGCTGACCGAGCCGCGATCGCGCACCGGCACGCCGCGTTCGTCGGTGGTCTCTGCGGTCCAGAGGGTGACCAGCTTGACCTCGCGGGTCTTGGCCGTGCCGTCCGACTGCTTGCCCTGGCGACCGGCCAGCTCCGACGCTCTCATCGGCACACCGGTACCGTCCAGGCCGAGGTACATCGTCGGTGCGCTCGCAGGCTGCGGCTCGACCACGGAGCGCTCGTCGGCGGCGATCTCCCGGCCGAGTGCTTCGGCGGCCCGCTCCACTCGCTTGGGATCGATCGACACTCCGGCCAGCTCGCACATCAGCTCGCTGGTCTCGGCGAAGCTCACAAGGGCCGAGGCCAGGCCCACCATGCGCGTCGTTCCGGGAGACAGGGAGGTGCCCTGCACTCCGAGCGCCAGGTCGCGGGGGCAGAAGCCGCCCTCGCACTGGGCACAGTGGTAGTCGGCGCGCTCGAGCCACAGCTCTCCGAGGGCGGTGCTGAACCTCTTGCGCCGCCGACCGGCATCGCGCGCCGGGTGGCCGCATGGACACGGGAGCGTCGGGCCGCGGTAGTCGGAGTGATCGGCGTTGAATCGTCTCTCGACCGCCTGCGCTGCGAGGGCAAGCGCGCGCCGACGCGCTGCGATCTCGAGGGCCCCGAAGTCGAGGTCCTCGACGGCGTCAGGAGCTACGAGGGCTTCGATCTCGGCGCCAGGCTCTTGCGCCGCGGGAGGGATGGCGCTACACTGAGGATTCTTCTGACTTCGATTCCGTGTGCGTTGAGTGCCTGACCCGTGCAGAGTTTCGTGCTCCGGTCGGGCCGTTCCATCGAGTGACGGCCGGCGGCGCTCCGTCCTCGGACCCGCCGCCGGTTCCGAAGGGGGACGTTTCCATGAAGGATTTCCGGAGGCTCTCGGCCTTCGCCGCCGCCGACTCGGAGCCGTGGGCGACGCCGTGGCGGCGGCTCCGCGGCCTGGCGGGGATCGCGGCCGCCTTGCTGGTCGTCTACGGCGGCGCCTCGCTGTTCACCCTGCTGGCCCGGCCACCGTTCCAGGTGGCGATCGAAAAGGCCTGCGAGCTCGGCGGCTGGCACGCCGATCAGGTCCACCTCGAGCAGGGCCGATACCTCTATCGGTTCGTCGATTCCGTCGTCCGGGCGAAGCTGCAGGTGGACACCGAGGAGGGGCGGCGCACGGTCCACATCCGGCTGCGCAACGCTCCGCTCTCGGGCTGGAGAGTCCTGTCGCTCGGCGGCGGGCCCCTCGATCGCGGCTTGCAGCTGAGCAGCAACGAGTGACGCCGGGAGGGACCCGGCGGCGCCGAGGACGGCTCGCCCGCCTCGCCGCGCTGGCGGCCTTCGTGGCCGCGGGCGCCGGCCGGGTCGTGGCCGCGCCTCCCGCCCGGGCGCACGACGCCCCGGCCGAGGCCACCCCCTGGTTCCGGGAGGTTTCGGAGGCGGCCGGCGTCGCCCGGCCCCACCACGAGCGGCGCTTCCACAACCCGTACGCCCGCATCATGGAGGGCTACACCGCCCTCGGGGCCGCCGCCGCGGTGGCCGACTACGACGGCGACGGCCTCGACGACCTGTTCGTCACCGACTCGGCCGAGGACGGCCGGAACCACCTCTACCGCAATCTCGGCGGCTTCCGCTTCGAGGACGTGGCCGAGGCCGCCGGCGTCGCCCGGGGCAACGACGCGGGCGACGCTTGCGCCGACGCTCTCTGGTTCGACTACGACGGCGACGGCGACCCCGACCTCTTCGTGGTGCGCTTCGGCCAGAGCCTCCTCTACCGCAACGACGGCGACGGCACCTTCACTGGCGTCACCGCCGCGGCCGGCCTCAGCCGCTACGCCAACTCGATCACCGCCATCGCGTTCGACTACGACCTCGACGGCGACCTGGACCTGTTCGTGGGCGACTACTTCCGGCCGGTGGACGTCTTCGATCCGGACACCCCGCGCTTCTTCCCCGAGAGCTTCGAGAGCGCCGAGAACGGCGGCGGCGTGACCTTGTGGCAGAACCGCGGCGACGGCACCTTCGTCGACGCGACCGTCGCCGCCGGCCTCGCGGGCGACACCGGCTGGACCCTCGACCTCGGCCACGCCGACGCCGACGGCGATGGCGACGACGACCTCTACGTCGCGTCGGACTTCGGCACCGACCACCTGTTCGCCAACGACGGCGACGGCACCTTCACCGATGTCACCCGCACGACGATCGGGATCGACACCAAGAAGGGGATGAACGCCGAGTGGGGAGACTTCGACGCCGACGGGCGGCTCGACGTCTTCGTCACCAACATCACCAGCGAATACATGCGCGAGGGCAACTTCCTCTGGCACAACGAGAGCGCGGGAGGCGAAATCGCCTTCACCGACGTCGCCGCCGAGACCGGCACCGCGGACAGCGGCTGGGGGTGGGGCGGGAAATTCCTGGACTACGACAACGACGGCTGGCTCGACCTCTACGTCGCCGACGGGTGGGTCTCGGCCGGGCCCGAGAACTACGTGGTGGACGTGTTCGACCTGATCGTACGGAGCTCGGAAGACGATACAATCGACCTCTCCGACGCCCGCAACTGGCCACCCATGGGAGACAAGAGCCTGTCCGGCTACGAGCACAACCGGCTGTTCCACAACCAGGGCGGAGCTCTCTTCCGCGACGAGGCGGCTCGCCACGGCGTCGACTCGATTCGAGACGCCCGGGGCGTGGTGGTGGCGGACTTCGACGGCGATGGGCGCCAGGACCTCTTCGTCACCAACGCCGGCGCCGCGCCGGACCTCTACCGGAACGTCGCTCCGTCCGGCCCCGGCGGCCCCCACTGGATCGAGCTCGTCCTCGGGCAGCCCGGAGCGAACGCCGAGGCGGTGGGCACCCGGGCGTGGCTCACCGCCGGCGGGGCCCGTCGGCTCGCCTTCGTGGACGGCGGCAACGGCTTCGGCGGCGAGAGCGCCCGGCGTCTCCACTTCGGTCTCGCCGGCGCCGCCGCGGCCGAGCGTCTCGAGGTCGACTGGCCGGGGGGCGGCCGGACCGTCTACGAGGGCCTGCCCGCCGATCGCGTCTACTGGATCGAACGGAGCAGAGAGCCGACCCCCCGGGAGGACGCGAGATGACGCCTCGTCGCCGGCGCCGCCGGTGGGGCCGGGGCCACCGGGCCCTCGGTCTCGCCCCCCCGCTCCGGGTCCAGACGCTCCTGGTTTCGACGCTCCTGGTCCCGGCGCTTTGGGCCGCCGCCTGCGCCTCGGCCCCGCCGGCCCCGGCACCGCCGCCGGCGCCCGGGGCCGACGCCTACCGCCGGGCCGTCGCCGCGGCGGCCACCGACCCGCAGGCGGCGCTCCCCCTCTTCGAAGAGGCCCTTCGGGCCGCGCCCGACGAGCTGCGCTACGGCGCCGACTACCGCCAGGCGGTGATCGCCGCGGGCGCCTACGACCGGGCGATCGACTTCTTCGCGGGCCTGGTCGCCGAGCACCCGGACGCCGCCGACCTGCGCCTCAACCAGGGCTTCGCCTACGTCGACAAGATCCCGGCCGCCGGCTCCGTGACCGCCGTGATCCTGGCCAACAAGGCGATCGAGGCCTTCACCGCCTCCCTGGCGATCCGGGAGACCTGGCTCGGCCTCTACAGCCGGGGCAATGCCTACGTCTACTGGCCGCCCATCTTCCACCGCACGAAGCTCGGCATCGCCGACCTCGAGCGCGCCATCGAGCTCGCCGGGAACGGTCCGCCCGCGCCCTACGAGGCCCGCGCCTGGGCGGCCCTGGGCGACGCCTACTGGCGCCTCGGCGATCTCGCGACCGCGCGCGCGACCTGGCGCCAGGGGCTCGAGCGCTACCCGGGCACGCCCTACCTCGAGCGGCGCCTGGCCCTCGACGAGGGCGCCCTCCGGGACTTCCTCGGCACGCACTACCAGGTCGGCTCGCGGGTCGACACCAGCCTCCACGAGCTCCAGGGGGCGAGGTGAGGAGCCGCGGCGCGAGCGGTCTCGCCACCCTCGTGGCGGCGGGCCTCTCCCTCGGCGCCGCGCCGCCCGCGCCCCCCCCGGCGCCGGCGCCCGGTGGGACGCCGCCGGCGATCCGCTTCGAGGAGGTGGGCGCCGCCGCCGGGGCGCGCTTCGTCCACTCGACCCGGAGCTTCGGCGACCGCCACAAGGCCGACGTCCTGGAGATGTTCACCGAAGGAGGCGCGGCGGTGGCGGTGGGCGACTACGACGGCGACGGCTGGGACGACCTCTTCGTCACCGACTCGGGCGAGGGGAAGCCCTGCCACCTGCTCCACAACCTGACCGGATCGCAGGGGCACCTCGCCTTCGCCGACGTGGCGGCGGCCTCCGGAGTCGCCGGCGGCAACGCGCCGGACGCCATCGTGGCCGACGCCCTGTGGCTCGACTTCGACGACGACGGCCGTCTGGACCTGCTGGTCGCCCGCTTCGGCAGGCCGCTGCTCTACCGCAACCTGGGGCCGCAGCCCGAGCCGGGCGGAGCGGCGGACGCGGTGCGCTTCGAGGAGGTCTCGGCCGCCGCCGGCCTCACGGCGTTCGGCAACACCATCGCGGCGATCGCCTTCGACTACGACGGCGACGGCTGGCTCGACCTCCTCCTCGGCAACTACTTCCGGCCGGTCGACCTGCTGGCCCTGGGCGGCGAGACCCACGTCCTGCCCGACGACCTCGACGACGCCGCGAACGGCGGCGGCGTGACCCTCTGGCACAACGTGCCCGGGGGCGACGCGGCCACCGGCGGGCGCCGCTTCGTGGAGACGACGGCGGCGGCGGGCCTCGCCGGCGCCTCCGGCTGGACCCTCGACCTCGGCCACGGGGATCTCGACAACGACGGCGACCAGGATCTCTACGTGGCCTCCGACTACGGCACCGACCGCCTCTACCTGAATCGGGGCGACGGCACCTTCGAGGACGCTACGGTCAAGGCTCTCGGCGGCCTCGACACGAAGAAGGGGATGAACGTCGACCTGGCCGACTACGACCGGGACGGGTCGCTCGACGTCTTCGTCACCAACATCACCGACGAGTACATGCACGAGTGCAACATGCTCTGGCACAACGACGGCGACGGCACCTTCACCGACCTCTCCCGCGAGACCGGGACCTGCGACTCGGACTGGGGCTGGGCCGCCAAGTTCGCCGACTTCGACGACGACGGCTGGCAGGACCTGTTCGTGGTCGACGGCCTGCGCTCGGCGGGCAAGGACAACTACATCCCGGTGCTCCTCGAGATGCTCATCACTCCCGGGATCGACGTCTCCGACCTGGACAGCTACCCGGACATCGGCGACATGACCTGGAGCGGGTACCAGAAGAAGCGCCTGTTCCGGAACCTGGGCGACGGCACGTTCCGCGAGATGGCGGCCGAGGCGGGGATCGACAACGACCTCGACGGCCGCGGAATCGGCCTCGGCGACTTCGACCGCGACGGGCGGGTGGACGTCGTCCAGACCGACGCCCGCCAGCCGTCGCTCCTCTACCACAACGTCACCGAGGGGGTGGGGGGAGGGACGGGGATCGAGGGGACGCGGGGGGCACCCGGGCGATCCCGCCACTGGCTGGAGCTCGACCTGGCCGGCGCCGGCGCCGCCGCCGGCGGTACCGCCCGCGACCCGATCGGCACGCGGGTGATCGTCTCGGCCGGCGGCCAGACCTACCTGCGCGAGGTCGACGGCGGCAACGGCTACGCCGGTCAGTCGAGCCGGCGCCTCCACTTCGGCCTGGGCGCCGCGACGCGGGTCGAGCGGGTGGAGATCCGCTGGCCGCGCGGGGGCGTCGAGGTGCTCGAGACGCAGGGCGGGAAGCCACCGGTCGCCGTCGACCGGATCAGCAAGATCGAGCAGGGCAAGGGGGTGGTGGAGTGAGGCAGGCCACCGGCCGCGCGCTCGCCGGGGCGACCGCCCTGGGAGCCCTGATCCTGCTGGCCGCCGCCGGCCCACAGGAGGAGCCGGCGAAGACCCTCACCCCTGAACAGCGCCGAGAGCTCCTCTTCGAGCACCGCAACCTGGGCAAGGCGCTCTACGAGAACCCGACCACCCAGTACCAGGCGGTGGCCGAGCTCCGGAAGGCCCTGGAGCTTCGCCCCGGGCTCGGTCCGCGACCGGGTGAACCTGGGGCTCGCCCTGCTGCGCGCCGGCAAGACCGATGAGGGGATCGACCAGCTCCGGAAGGCCCAGGCCCAGGACCCGTCGATCCCCCACACCTGGTTCAACTTGGGGATCGCCTACAAGCGCCAGTCGAAGTACCCCGAAGCGATCGAGCAGCTCGCAGGGATGGCGGAGCGGGTGCCCGACGAGCCCGTCACCCAGTACAACCTGGGCGTCCTCTACAAGCTCCAGGGCGAAGCCGACAAGTCCCTCGCCGCCTTCGAGCGCGCCGAGCGCCTCGACCCGGACCTGGCGGGCCCCCACTTCCAGCTCGCCGCCGCCTACCGCCAGGCGGGCCGGACCGACGACGCGGCGCGGGAGATGAAGGCGTTCCGGGAGGCGAAGGCGGGCGGCGCCTCGGCCGCGGTGCCCGAGGACCTGGAGTGGAGCCGGTACTCGGAGCTCTACGAGACCCTGGAGCCCGAGGCCTTCCCGGCGCCGGAGGCGCGGCCGGTCTTCGCGCCGGAGACGGTCGCCTCCGGCCTCGATCCGGGAAGCGCCGGCCTGGCGGTCCTCGACGCCGACGGTGACGGCGAGGCCGACCTCCTCGCCTACTCCTCCCGCGGCGCGCGGCTCCTCGCCGGTGGCCGGCGGCCGGTCGCGGCCGGCCTCGGAGACCTCGAGGGCGTGACGGCCCTCGCCGCCGGCGACTTCGACGACGACGGGCTCCCCGACCTGGCGGTGGCGACCGGCGACGGCGTGGTCCTGCTCGCGAACCGGAAGGGCGCCTTCGCGCCGCACCCGCTCCCGGACGCCCTGGGCGAGGTTCTCCACCGGCCCTACAGGGCGCTTTGGTGGCTCGACGTCGACCGCGACTACGACCCGGACCTGCTGCTCCTGGGCGAGCGGCCGGCCCTGCTGCGAAACGACGGCGACGGCACCTTCTCCGACCACACCGCCGACTTCCCGTTCGTCGCCGGCCGGCCCCTCGCCGCGGCGCTCTGCCACGTCGTCTCCGACCACCAGGGGCTCGACCTGGCGGTGGCCTACGCCGACCACCCGGGTGTCCTCTACCGCGACCGGCTCGGCGGGCGCTACGAGGCCGTGCCGCTCCCCGCCCTCGCCGCCGGTACCCGGTCGCTCGTCGCCACGGACCTGGACCACGACGGCGAGATCGACCTGGCGGCGGCGGGCGACGGCGGCGTCGCCGTGCTGGTCAACGACGGCCACGAGGGCTTCACGGCGCACCGGGTGGAGGGCCTCGCCGGAGCGCCCGGCGCCCTGGCACCCGTCGATCCCGACGACCGGGGAGTCTCGGACCTGGTGGCCGGCGACGCCCTGCTCCGCAACCGGGGCCGGGGCCGGTTCGAGGCCGACGGCGCGGCCTTCGCCGCCGGGAAGGCGCCGGCGGCGGGCGGCGCCGGCGGCGCGGTTCGCGCCCTGGCGGCGGCCGACTTCGACGGCGACGGCCGGGAGGACCTGGCGGCGGTGACCTCCGGCGGCGACGTTGTCCTCCTCGCCAACCGCACGAAGGCCGACGGCCGCTTCCTCCGGGTCCGCCTCGCCGGGATCAAGAACCCCAAGCTCGCCCCCGGCGCCCTGGTCGAGGTGAAGGCGGGCACCCTCTACCAGAAGAAGCCCTATCGCGGCGTGCCGCTGGTCTTCGGCCTCGACGGCCACGAGCGGGCCGACACGGTGCGCATCACCTGGCCCAACGGCCTGATCCAGAACGAGACCCGCCAGGCGGCCGGCGCCTCGCCGGTCTACCCGGAGGCCCAGCGCCTCTCGGGCTCCTGCCCCATGATCTTCACCTGGACCGGTGAGGGGGACGGCCGCGGCTTCCGGTTCCTCACCGACGTCCTGGGGGTGGCGCCGCTGGGCGCCAGCTCGGGCGACGGCACGTACTTCCCCGTGGACCACGACGAGACGATCCAGGTGCCCGGCGAGGCCCTCGCCCCGACCGCCGACGGCCGCTACGAGGTGCGGATCGCCGAGGAGCTCCGGGAGGTCGCCTTCCTCGACCAGGTGCGGCTCGTGGCCGTGGACCACCCGGCGGGCCTCGACGTCTTCGTCAACAGCAAGTTCAAGGGGCCGCCCTTCCCCGAGCACCGCCTGTTCGGGGTCGGCCGCCGGCGCTACCCGGTGACCGCCGTCGACGGCCGGGGCCGGGACGTCCGGGGCCGGCTCCTGGCCCGGGACGGCGTCTACCCGGACGGCTTCCGGCGCGACGACGCCGGCCTCGCCGAGCTCCACCACCTGGACCTCGACTTCGGGGATTCAGCGCACGGGGGGCCGGCCCCCGACGGCCGGGCGATCCTGGTGCTCGACGGCTGGGTCGACTGGGCCGACGGCTCGACCTTCCTGGCCGCGGCCCAGAGTCGGGCCCGGGGGGAGGGGCCCGGCCTGGTCCTCCCCTACCTCCAGGTCCAGGACGCCTCCGGCCGCTGGGTGACGGCGGTCCAGGACATGGGCCTGCCGGCGGGCAAGCCCAAGACGATCGTCGTGGACCTGACGGGGAAGTTCCGCTCGGCGAGCCGCAAGGTGCGGATCGTCACCAGCGCCTGCGTCTACTGGGACGAGATCTTCCTGGGCGAGGACCCGTCGCCGCCGGCGGTCGAGAGGACCGAGGTCGCCCTCGCCGCGGCCGACCTCCGCTTCGGCGGCTTCGCGCGCGTCGTGGTCGACCCGGAGCGCAAGCAGCCCGAGCGCTTCGTCTACGCCGAGCACCGGCCGGCCGAGACCTGGAGCTGGAACCCGACGCCGGGCCTCTACACCCGCTACGGCGACGTCGCGGAGCTCCTCGCCGGGATCGACGACCGCATGGTGGTCATGGGCTCGGGCGACGAGATCCGCCTCGCCTTCGACGCCGCCTCGCTGCCGCCGGTGCGCCCCGGCTGGAAACGCGACTTCCTGCTCCTGGTGGACGGCTGGGCCAAGGACCGCGACGCCAACACCGCCTTCGGCCAGAGCGTCGAGCCGCTGCCCTTCCACGCCATGTCGCGCTACCCCTACCCGCCGCCGGAGCACTTCCCCGACGACCCGGCCCACCGGCTCTACCGGGAGCGCTACCTCACCCGGCCGGCCCTCGTCCTGGTGCGGCCGTTGACCGAAGGGCTGAGAGCTTGTGAATGAATCTCCGACCTACTGCGGGCGCCCCCGAATCGCCCCTCGCGGCGTTACGCCTCCTCGACGTAGGCCCCGCTACGCCTGCGTCGGCGCGCCTTGCGAGGGGCGCCCGGGAACGCCCTCGCGACGGCCGGAGATTTATTCACAAGCTCTGAGTGCTGCCGCTCGGAGATACGGCGTCGCACCGAGAGGGTCGATGCGCCACGGCAGCAAGGCGGGCGACCGAGGCATACCCGAAGGTCTGTCGCAGGGAGCGCAACGCCGCTGCCGTGGATGCAGCGGCTCTCGAATGCAACCGAATCTCCGAGCGGCAGCACCAGGGACGCCGTGAGCCCGACGGGCCTGGCCTCGGCCGGGGCGCTCGCCGCGATCCTCGCCGCGGCCGCGGGAGCGCCCTCTCCCCCGCCGCTCCCCTTCACCGACGTCACGGCGGCCTCGGGCGTCGCCTTCGTCCACCACAATGGCGCCTACGGCGAGAAGCTCCTGCCCGAGACCATGGGGGGCGGCGTGGCGGTGCTCGACTACGACCGGGACGGCGATCCGGACCTCCTGTTCGTGGGCGCGACCGACTGGCCGGGCCACGAGCGCCCCGGGCCTCCGGCTCCCAGCCTCGCGCTCTGGGCCAACGACGGCGCCGGCCGCTTCCACGACGCCACCGCCGCCGCCGGCCTCGGCCTCACCTTCTACGGCCAGGGGGTGGCGGTGGGCGACTACGACGGCGACGGCTGGCCCGACCTCTACGTGACCGCCGTCGGGCCGAACCACTTGCTCCACAACGCGGGCGGGCGCTTCGAGGAGGCGACCGCCGGGGCCGGCGTCGCGGGCGCTCCGGAGGACTGGTCGACCTGCGCCGCCTTCTTCGACGCCGACGGCGACGGCGACCTGGACCTCTTCGTCTGCAACTACCTCGACTGGTCGCCCGAGATCGACCGCCGCCTCGACCGCCACGGCAACGGCGCGGTGCCCCTCCTCTACGGCCGGCCCCAGCGCTACCGGGGCGCCGACCCGCTCCTGTTCAGAAACGACGGCCGGGGCGTCTTCACCGACGTCTCGGCGGCGAGCGGCGTCCGGGTCCACGACCCGGGGAGCGACGAGCCGGTGGCCAAGGCCCTGGGGCTCGTGCCCGTCGACGTCGACCGGGACGGCCGGCTCGACCTGCTGGTGGCCGACGACACCCGCCGCAACCTCTTCTTCCACAACCTGGGGCCGGCGGGCGGCACGCCCCGCTTCGAGGAGGCCGGCGAGCTCTTCGGCCTCGCCTACGACGGCGACGGCGGCACCACCGGCGGCATGGGCGCCGACGCCGGCGAGCTCGGTCCCGGGGACGGTCTGGCCCTGGCGGTGGGCAACTTCGAGGGCGAGCCGACCTCCCTCCACCGGGCCGGCGACGACCCCGGCTTCCTGCCCGACCTGTCCCTCGCCGCCGGCCTCGCCGCCGCCACGCGGGGCCGCCTGACCTTCGGTCTCCTGCTCTTCGACGCCGACCTCGACGGCCGTCTCGACCTCTTCCAGGCCAACGGTCACGTGGAGACCGACGTCGCCGCGGTCGAGCCGGGCCAGAGCTACCTCCAGCCAGCACAGCTCTTCTGGAACACCGGCGCTCGGCCGCTCTTCGCCGAGGTGCCGGCGGCCGACCTGGGCGACCTCGCCCACCCCAGGGCCGGCCGCGGCGCCGCCTTCCTCGACCTCGACGGCGACGGCGACCTCGACCTGGTCCTCACCCAGGTGGGGGGCCCTGCCCGGCTGCTGCGCAACGACCTGCCCCCCGACGGCGAGCGGCGCTTCCTGCGGGTGGTCCTGCGCGGAGGCCCGCCCGACCCGGACGCGCTCGGCGCGCGGGTCGAGGCGGCGGCCGGCGGAGTCCGGCAAGCGCGCCGGATCATGCCCACCCGGAGCTACCTCTCGCAGGTCGAGCCGGCGGCGAGCTTCGGGCTGGGGGCGGCGGAGCGGGTGGAGAGCCTGCGGGTCACCTGGCCCGACGGCACGCTCCAGGAGCTCCGCGGCCTCCCCGCCGACCGCACCTATGTGATCGCCAGAGACTGAGCGGGAGCGGGCCTCCAGCTCCCCCGGTCGTGGGAGGGGGATCGAGGGGTTGCGGGAGTGATCCCGTCAATACCTCAGCTTCGCCTTCGCCTCGTCCGTCGCCTCCTCGTTCCCCTCCACCGAGAGCGCCTCCGCCCCCCGACCCGCCGGGAAGAACGAGTCGCGGTACATCGAGAAGGTCTCGGTCCTGAGGTGGGCGAGGGTCTGGTGGCCGCGCCGGCTCCTCCGCTCGTGGCGCAGCGCCGAGAGGTCGATGGGCGCCACCACGATCTTCTCCCCCGGCCCCGGGTCGGCATGGGCCAGGAGCCGCCCCTCGAAGTCGACCACCTGGCTACCTCCGGGCCAGGAGAAGGGCGGGTAGTGGGCGAGGCTCGCCCCCTGGTTGGCCCCCACCACGTAGGCGACGTTCTCGAGCGCCCGGCAGCGGTTGACGATCGTCCACCAGGCCATGGGCTCGGTCGCGCCCCAGGGGTCCATGTAGGCCGAGACCCGGATCAGCACCTCGGCGCCGTTGGCGGTGAGCTGGCGCAGGGTCTCCGGGAACAGCCAGTCGTAGCAGATGGCGACCCCCAGCTTGCCGATCGGGGTGTCGGCGACCGGGTAGATCTCCTCGTCGTAGCCCGCGAGGTCGTGGGGGCTCGCGTGGACCTCCCACGGCAGCCACGGGTTGACCTTGCGGTACTTGGTGAGCAGGCCCTCGGGGCCGATCAGGCAGGTGGTGTTGAAGACCACCCCCGGCCAGCGCTCGTCGCTCTCGAGGAAGGTCCCGGTCTGGATCCAGACCCCGTGCTCCTTCGCCTTCGCGGCGTAGCGCTCGGTGTGCTCGTTGGGGAGGGGCACCGCCAGTCTGTCCAGGAGCTCGCCGGCCGTCGGGAAGACCGGCGCGGCGTGGGCGAACTCGGGGAAGACCAGCAGCTTGACCGGCAGGAAGGGCGAGTAGCCCTCCACCGCCATGTCGACCATGGCGAGCATCCGGTCGACGTGCTGGGCGATCCCCGAGCGGTCGGCGGGGTTCGGGAAGTCGACCTGGCAGGCCGCCGCGGCGTAGCGCACGATCTCTTCGCTCATGACCGGGAGAGGCTACCCCAGAACCGGTGGCGGCGCCGGGCGAGGAGGTCCTCGAGGGCCTCGGTCATGCGCCGCCTGACCTCGGCGCCGAGCTCCGCCACCACCTCCGGGTCGTCGGCCGCCTCCGGGCCGTGGAGCGCCTCGACGTGGAAGGGCGGGAGGACCCGCGTGTGCCACTTCGACGGCAGCGGCACCGGCAGGAGCGGGAAGGGCGGAGCGACGGGAAAGCAGGGCCACTCGGTCAAGCGCTGCCACCAGGGCCACTCGACATGGGCCAGGACGGGAAAGGTCTCGGCGCTTCCGGCGGTGACGAAGGGCACGATCGGCACCCGGTTGCGGAGCGCCATGCGCACGTACTCGTCCCGCCCCATCTCGCCCAGCCGGTAGGCCCGCCGGTAGAGGGTGAAGGCGCCCCGGATGCCCTCCGGGAAGACGCCCAGCAGCTCCCCCGCCGCGAGCAGGCGGTCGGCGTTCTCGCGGCAGGCCGGCACCCCGCCCAGCTTGGTCATGAAGTTGAACAGGAAGGGCATCTTGAGGAGGCTCGGGTGGAGCAGGAAGCGCGGCGTGCGCCCGGTCGCGGCGCGCACCAGGTGGAGGGCCATGACGCCGTCCCAGGGCATGAAGCCGCGGTGGACCCCGGTCAAGACCGCGGCGCCGTCGCGCGGCAAGTGCTCCGTGCCCCGGGCCTCGACCCGCCACCAGACGTCGTGGAGGAACCGGAAGAGGGTGCGGGAGAAGGCGGCGACGTAGCCCGGGTCGAGGCCGAAGTCGTCGAAGCGGGGCAACGCCTCCGACTCCGGGTCTCCAGGCGCCTCGGCGGCCCCCGGACGGAGCGCCCGGGCCGCCTCGGCGCTCGTGAGCCGGGGCGTGAAGCCGAGCTCCCGGGCCGCCGCCTCCCCGGAGGCGCTCCAGGAGTAGCGCAGGTACGCCCGGCCCGCCGCGCTCCGGAGCGCCCCCGGCAGCGCCACCCGGCGCACCCCGGCGAGGCGGAGCGCCCGGCGCAGCGGCACGAGCCCCGCCGGCACCACCTGGAAGGTCCCCCCGGGCGCCTCCGGCCCCCGCTCGATCACCCGCGCCACCGCCGCGGCCAGGTCGTCGGGGGCGAGGAGCTGGATCGACGGATCGTGGCCGGGGAGGGTGGCGGCGAGGCGCCCCGAGAGCAGGCGGCTCCAGGGATCGGGGGCTCCGGGCAGGGGCACGGGCGCCGGGCGCAGGACGGTCAGACGCCCGCTCCGCTCCGGCCCGCCCAGCCGCTCGGCCGCCCGCCGCTCGAGGTCGAGCCAGGCCCGGGCGACGGGGTTGGCGACCGGCCGCGACCCCGGGCGCCCCTCCCCGGCGAGCCCCGGGTGGTGGTGGCTCGGCTCGTGGACCTCGGAGCTCGACAGGACGATCGTCTGCGGCGGCGGCCATGTCCCGGCCAGCGCGGCGAGCACCGCGTCGGCCTGCGCCGGGTCCGGCCCCCGGCGCGACGGGGCGTAGACGACGGCCCGGTAGGCGCCGCCGCCGAGCCGTTCGGCGAGGTCCGGGCGGCTCGGGTCGAAGACTTCGGCCGGGACGCCGAGGGCAAAGAGCCCCGCGGCGAGCACGTGAGTGAGCGGCTCGGGCGGCCCCACCACCGCCACCGGCGCGCCCCGGCCGAAGCTCATGCCCTCCGGTCCGAGGCGCCGGTCTCCGGCAGGAAGCAGGCGTGAAAGAGCGGCGGCAGGGCCCCCTGGAGCGGCAGCCGGGCGAGCGGTCCCGCCGCCAGGTCGTGGGCGTCGAAGACCAGGAACGCCGCGCGGCGGGCCTCGGCGTCGAGCTCCTGGCAGAGGACCCAGCCCCCCTCCGGCCGCTCCGGGTCGGGCGCGAAGACCGGCTCGCCGCCCAGGTAGCGCCCGGCCGGCGCCTGCCAGGCGTCGGCGATCGCGCGCGCGCCGAAGTCGACCGCCGCCACCCGGTCGAGGAACTTCCTCCCCGGCCGGCCGGTGGCCGAGACGGCGAGCATCCAGAACCGGTCGGCCCGACGCTCCCAGCGGCGGGGGTCGACCGCCGGGAAGTCGGCGGCGAGCTCGCAGGGCACCTCGCGGCGCTCGCGGAGGCGGCCCGCGGCGAGGTCGACCACCAGGCGCACCGGGTGGGCCGGCGCCACCTCGGCGAAGAGGTCGGGCAGCGGCCGGTAGTCGGGGTAGACCGGCTCCTCGAGCTCCAGCAGGTCGACCACCAGGTGGCCCCCCTCCTCGAAGGCGTTGACCTGGTGGAGCACGTAGCCGCGGCCGGCGGCCAGGCGGCAGACGGGGGCCCCTGACTCCCGGTCGAGGACCAGGAGCTCGCTGCCCCGCTCCGGCTCCCACGAGAGGCCGTCGAGGACGGTCGCGCCCTCGGCGGTGAGCGCCGCCATGTCCAGGAGATAGGGCTGGACGAAGACCACGGCGAAGCGGCGCGAGAGACCGAAGTCGTGAATCGAGGCCGGATAGGGCAAGGCGGTGCGGCGGCGGTAGACGAGCTCGCCGTCCGGGGCGAAGCGGTAGAGGTTGAGGGTCGGGCGCTCGGCGGCGAACGAGACCCCGAAGTTGAACATCTCGCCGCTCACCGGGTCGAAGTTGGGGTGGGCGGAGAAGGGCGTCACCGGGTTCAGGCGCCGGCCGAAGTCGTGCTCGCCGCGGGTCTCGAGGGTCTCCGGGTCGAGCTCCCAGGGCAGCCCTTGCTCGCCGAAGGCCAGCAGCCGCCCGGTGAACGGGTAGACCGAGACGTTGACCGGCGAGGCGAGCGCGATGCCGCGCACCAGGCGGTCGCCGGCGAAGGCGGTGCCGAAGGTGCGGTAGAGGGCGCGGCCCGCGGCCTCTTCGTCGCGCCACTTGGCGCTCCGGACGAAGCGGGAGGTGAAGCGCACCCCGGCGTCCCCCTCCGCGTCGAAGCGCAGGGAGCAGACCAGCCCGTCGCCGTCGAGCCAGTGCCGGTAGGCGACCTCGCCGCGGCCGAAGCGGCCCGGGCCGTTGACGTAGTAGGTGCCCCGCAGGCCGCGCGGCAGGGCGCCGTCGACCGGCTGGATCCGGTAGCTCCCCTCCTCCGGCACGCGGTCGAACAGGCGCTCGAGAAAGGGGGCGGGATCGGGCGGAGCCCCGGACGGGGACGCGGGGCGGCGAGGGCGCTCGACGACGCTCATGGCAGGACCTCCCAAGCCAGCCGTTCGGCGTCCATTGTCTCACCGCCGGCGTCCCCCGCCGGTCCGGTAGGCCGGAAACGGTCGCATACCCCCGGGTCGAAGGACCACCGGTGGGGCTCGCCACCCGGGCCGGAGGCCGCCCAGCGGCGGGCGAAGCCCTCCGGGTCGAAGGCGACGGCGCCGAGGTCGATCCCTTCGACGAACCGCCGGCTGGTCCGGACCCGCGGCTCGTCGAGCACCACCGCCGCGACGTGGGCGACGATGAAGCGCGCGAGCTCTTCGAGGCTCGCGAGCTGCTCCGCGAGCACCTTGCGGGCCTCCGCGGCATCGACCCCCACCCGGTAGAAGGTCGTCTCGGCCGCCGCCAGGGTGCCCACCTCGGTGAAGTCGAAGAAGGTGGGCGCCGCGGGGCCCGGCGCGCCGGTCGCGAGCTTCCAGCCGCGGAAGTCGGCGAGGAAGCGCTGGATGCCGCCGTTGATCGGCCCCAGGCGCGAGAACAGGGTGCCGAAGGCGGCCACGAACCGCCGGTCGGTGAACAGGTCGTTGACGAACGGGAAGACGTAGAAGGCGAAGTAGATGGCGAGCTCCCAGGCGTACTTGAGAGCGAAGACCTCCGGATCCCCCAGGGCACCGTACCCCACCGAGTAGCTCGGGACGTACGCCTCGTAGAGCGCCCGGAGCAAGGCTTCGTAGCGCCGCGCCTTCTCCGCGACCTCGCCGGCCGTCCGGCTCTCGATCGCGTCGACGATCAGCGTGTTGTGGAACGCGATCAGGTCGCCGCCCGGGCTGTAGAGGGGGTCCGAGAAGCGGCCCGCCTCGCCGGTGACCGCCCAGCGGTCGGGGCTGATCACCTGGCCGGTGTCGTAGGCGAAGCTGCGGAACCCCCCGTGGTGGAGGACCTTGCGCCCCGGCAGATCGCGGGCGAAGAGCGGGAACTCCTCGCAGATCCACTCGATCAGCCCCTCGGCGCGCGCCACCCGCTCGCGCGGGAAGCGCTCGGCGTCGAAGACCACCCCGAGGCTCGTCTTTCCCGGCAGCGGGATGACCCAGAGCCAGAAGCCGTCGCCCATGAAGTGGTTGGTGGCGAGCCAGCCCGGCAGGTGGCCGAGGGCCCGGCGCTCCGGAGCGAGGCGGCGCTCCCGCCGGCCGCGGCCGGTCAGACGCTCGACGTCGACCAGCCCCTCGACCCAGGCGAAGGAGGCGCCGTGGTGGATGGGGCTCGGGCGCTCGAGCCCGCGGCGGCGAGCGAGCACCCGGTTGCGCCCGCTGGCGTCGACCACCCAGCCGGCGGCGACCGTGTGGTGGGCGCCGCCGTGGTCGAATCGGACGGTGTGGTCCTCCCCCGTGCCCCTCTCGAACGGGGCGAGGTCCACCTCGAGCCCGGAGGCCGGCGCCCGGAAGGAGAAGCGCGGCTCGCCGAGGGCGAGGCGGAGCAGCTCCGCCTCCAGCCGGTTGCGGTCCAGCTGGTAGCTCGCGATGTTCGAGAACGGCCGGATGAAGGCCTGCGAGTACTCCTCGATGGCGGCGCCGTCCCCCGCCTCCGGCTTCCAGTAGAACCGGAGGTTGTACTTCATGAAGTGCTCCCGGAGCAGGTGCTCCTCCAGGTCCAGGACCTTCGCCAGGTAGTAGCCGCTCACCTGGACCGTGGCCTCCCCCACCTTCTGGCCGGCCGGCGGGACCTCCTCCCGGCGCTCCAGGAGGAGCACGGTGCGGTCGGTGTCGAGGAGCAGGTGGCGGGCGAGGGTGAGCCCCGCCAGGCCCGCCCCCAGGATCACGACGTCGTAGCGCGTCTCAGCGGCCATGGCCGACCTCCGGCAACGTCAGGGGGAGCGCCTCGGCGGAGCCCGGCCGCCCGGATCGCGAGCCCGCGAGCACGGCCTCGGCGGCGCGCAGGGCCGAGATGACCACCGGCGTGATGCCGCCTCCGGGGCGGGTCCAGTGGCCCGCCAGGACCAGGCCCGCCACCCCCAGGTCCTGGTCCGGCCGGGCCGTGCCGAGCTGGTCGGGGGACATCTCCCAGCCGAGCATGGCGCCGGCGGTGTTCGAGGTGAAGCGCCAGGCGGTCCGCGCCGAGGCCGAGAGCTTGACCACCACGTGCTCGCCGACGCCCGGGATCACGCGCTCGAGATGGGCCATCACCTCCGCCTCGACCGCCGCCTTGTGCGCGTCCCAGTCCTCGACGCCCCGGTAGTCCATCTCGAGGACCTTCTGGAGGATCACCTCCTGGCCCCCGGGCGGCGCCATCCGGGGCTCGTAGAGGGTGGGCACGAAGACCTTGCAGACGAGACCGTCCCGGCCCACCCGGTCCGGGTCCCAGTGGCGCCAGTAGTAGCCCTGGGCCGCCTCGAGGACCTCGGGCGGGACGCCGCGCAGGCCGATGTGGGTCAGGAAGCAAGGGTAGGTCGGGCGCAGGTGCCGGATGGCCGCCAGCCGCTCCCGGTCCAGGTGCTCGGCTCCGACCAGGCGCTCGGCGGTCTGGAGCAGGTCGGCGTTCGAGACGACGGCGCCGGCCGCGACCCGCCGGCGGCCGGCGAGCGGCCCCCGCAGGGTCTCCACCTCCACCCCGCACACCGCGCCGTCCGCGATCTCGATCCGGTCGACCCGCGTCGACATGAGGATGTGGCCGCCGCGCTCCTCGAAGCGCAGGGCGAGCTCGTCGGCGAAGGCCTGGGAGCCGCCCTCGGGGTAGTAGTTGCCCAGGAAGTAGGAGAGCCGCAGCATCGAGTCGAAGACGAACGAGGTGCGCGACGGCGGCGACCCCCAGTGGGGGCAGTCGGCGGTCAGCAGGAGCTTGAGCTTCTCGCTCCGGAACGTGCGGTCGAGGACCTCGCGCACGGTCAGCGGCCGGAGGCGCTCGAGCCCCTCGGTCATCCGTCCCCGGAAGTAGGCGAGCAGGCCCAGCAGGTAGGCCCGGTTCACCTCCTCGAAGAAGCTCTCGAGCGCCGCCCGCTCGTCGGGGAACTCCCGGTCGAGGGCGGCGCGGTAGGTGGCGAAGTCGGCGGGGACGGCGAAGCGCGAGCCGTCGGGGAAGTGGAAGGTGTCGACCGGGTCCATCTTCACCCAGCCCGTCGTCACCCCGAGCTCGGCGAGGAGCTTGCCGGTGAGGGTCTCCCGGTTGCCCAGGAGGGGGTAGAAGTGGGTCGCGGCGTCGAAGGTGTAGCCGGCGCGCCGGAAGGTCGAGCAGTAGCCGCCGGCCATGTAGTGCTGCTCGACCAGAAGAACCGAGAGGCCGTCCCGGGCCAGGAGGTTGGCCGCCACCAGGCCGCCCACGCCGGCGCCGATCACCACCGCGTCGTAGGACGGCCGGGGCCCCGTGTGGCGCAGGCCGCGGAAGGGGCGCTTCACGCCGGGTCCTCCGGCGGCCGGTTGCGGCCGTAGAGCTCGTGGGCCTCGACCAGCTCGCCCGCGGCGATCGCCGCGCCGAAGGAGAAGCTCGCCGGCGAGCGCCGTGGCCGCGGCGATCTCGGCCAGCTTCGCGGCGTGACCGGCGCCGGCGCAGCCGATCATGGCGAGACACTCCCGGGCCGTGGGCAGGCCGGTGCCCCCGCCGACCGTGCCCACCGTCAGCGATGGAAGGGTCAGGGAGACCCGCAGGTCGCCGTCGGCCGCGAGCTCCAGGTCGGTCACGCCCACCGCGGCGTTGGCGACGTTCGCCACGTCCTGGCCGCAGGCGATGAACAGGGCGGCGAGGCCGTTGGCCAGCTGCCCGCCGTAGCCGAGGGAGGCGCCGTGGAGATGGCCGAGGACGGTGCCGTGCCAGAGCTCGGCGATCGCCTCGGGCGTGGTCCCCAGGACCGCGCGCACCACCCGGCCCGGGAGCCGGGCGCCGGCGACGGCGGTCTTGCCCTTGCCGCCCGCGAGCAGCGACGCCGCGGGGCGCTTCTCCCCCTCGTGGCCGCTGTACAGGAGGTAGCCCTCGGCCCCCGAGGCGTCCCGGAGCCGGGCGCAGGCCGCCTCGGCCGCCCGCGCCACGAGGTTCATGCCGGAGGCATCGCCGGTCGCGAAGCGGAGCTCGACGATCACCCGGCGTCCCGCGGGATGGGCCGCGAGGTCGAGCAACCGGCCGTGGCCGGTGGTGGCGTCGGCGGCGGCGCGGGCGGCCGGGGCCAGCTCGGGGAGGCGGCGGGCGAACTCGCGGGCGGCGGCCACGTCCGCGAAGGTGAAGAGCGGCGAGATCCGGTTCTGGTCGGACCACAGGCGGACGGTGACGCCGCCCGCCCGGGTGAGCGCCACCATGCCGCGCTCGAAGGAGCGCACGAGGGCCCCTTCGCTGGTCGCCAGGGGGACGAAGAAGGTGCCCTGGGCGTGCTCGCCCTCGACCCGCAGGGGCCCGGCCACCCCGAGGGGGACCTGGACCGTCCCCAGCGCGTTCTCGACCTTGCCCCGCAGGGCTTCGGCCGGCACCGTGGAGGCGCCGACGTGCTCGAGGCGCGCACCCGTGCGCCCCTCGACCCAGGCGCGGCGAGCCGCCAGGTCCTGCTCGCGGTACGCCCGGCCGCGGCCCCGCGGTACCAGCTCCACGACCGGACGCTCGGCCCCCGGCGCGGTCATCCGGCGGCCTCGGGCGCGGCGAGCAGCAAGGCCTGCGCCCCCCCGTGGCGGTCGAGGGCGGTGGCGAGGCCGACCCTGGGCGCCGCGAGCTCGCGGCTCTCGCGCCGGACGGCGGGGAGCGGGAAGTCCGGGTCCGTGGTCTCGAGGCCGGCCACACCGGGCAGCTCGCCGGTGCGCAAGGTCTCGACCAGGGCCGCCGCCTGGAGGGCGCCGGAAGCGCCC
The DNA here is from genome assembly GCA_963741925.1 of uncultured Acidobacteriota bacterium. Lineage (GTDB taxonomy): Bacteria > Acidobacteriota > Thermoanaerobaculia > Multivoradales > DATKCC01 > CAVUBL01. Next base: position 1,945,740 of record CAVUJU010000005.1, on the reverse strand, counting down.
AGGGCCTCGCCCAGCATCGACTTGACGGCGGCGACCGGCAGATCGCGGGCGCGCTCGCCGAGCGCCGCGGCGACGCCGGCGGCCTCCCGGGCGTCGAGCTCCGGGCCGCCGTCGGCCCCCGCGCTCCAGCAGTCGACGGCCGCCGGGGCGAGCCCCGCCGCCTCGAGGGCGCCGGCGACCGCCCGGGCCACCGCCGCGGCGGCCGACGCCCCGTCCCGGCCGCGGGACGGATCGAAGGCCGCGCCGTAGCCCAGGACACGGGCGAGCGCCGGACGACCGCGGCGCCGCGCCGACTCCACGCCCTCGAGCACCAGCAGGGCCGCCCCCTCGGCCGGGGCCAGACCGTTGCGCCGGGCGTCGAAGGGCACCGGCCGGGGCTCGGCGCCGGACCCGTTCGAGCCACACAGGGCGCCGGCCCGGGCGAAGCCGAGGTAGGACTCGAGGCAGAGCTCGTCGGCGCCGCCGGCGACCACCGCCTCCGAGCGTCCGGAGGCGACCAGGTCCGCGGCGTAGGCGAGGGCGTGGAGGCCCGCGGCGAAGCCCCCGGCGAGGGTCGCGTTGACTCCGGGCAGGCCGTGCCAGATCGCCGCCTGGCCGGCGGCGGCGTTGATCACGCTGTTGGCGAAGTCGAACGGCTTGACGTAGTTCGGGCCGGCCGTCAGGGCCCGGCGGTCGAACTCGGAGATCGTGTGGGCGCTGCCGTACATGGTCCCGAGCACCAGGCCCACCTGCCGCTCGCGCCGAGCGTCGGCGTCCCAGCCCGCCGCGGCGAGGGCGAGCTGGGACGCCACCACGGCCAGGAGACCGGTGCGGTCCAGGGGCCGGAAGTTGCCTTCGCCCAGGTAGGCGACGGGGTCGAACGGCGCGACCTCGGCCCCCAGCCGGCAGGGCAGCTCGCCGGCGGGCAAGCGCTCGACCGGCGCCAGGGCGCTCTCGCCCCGGCAGAGGGCCCGGTGCAGAGCCTCCGGGGAGTCGCCCAGGGGAGAGAGCACGCCCACGCCGGTCACCACCACCGGCCGGGGCGCCCGGGCCGGGTCCCGGTCCGGGGTCGCCCGCGCCCCCGACGTCACGGGCGCGGCTCCCGGAAGATCACCGAGGCGTTGTTGCCGCCGAAGGCGTAGGCGTTGTTCATCGCCACCCGCACGGTGAGCTCGCGCGCCCGGTTGGGCACGCAGTCGAGGTCGCACTCGGGGTCGGGCTCCTCGAAGTTGATGGTCGGCGGCACGCGCCCGTCGGCCACCGCCAGGCAGCAGACGACCGACTCGAGGGCCGAGGCCGCGCCCATCGTATGCCCGATCATCGACTTGATCGAGCTGGTGGGCACCCGGCGCGCCCGCTCGCCGAACACCCGGTGCACCGCCATCGCCTCGATCCGGTCGTTGGTCGGCGTACCGGTGCCGTGGGCGCTCACGTAGTCGACGTCCGCGGGCGTGAGCCCGCTGGTCGCCAGGGCCTGCTCCATGGCCCGCGCCGCGCCGGCCGCCTCGGGGTGGGCGCCGGTCATGTGGTGGGCGTCGCACGAGAGGCCGTAGCCGGCGACCTCGGCGTAGACCTCCGCTCCCCGTTCCAGCGCCCGGTCGAGGGGCTCCAGGACCAGGACGGCCGCCCCCTCGCCGGGGATCATCCCCTTGCGGTGGCGGTCGAACGGCTGGCAGCGCTCGGGCGCGATGGCGCCGAGGCGCGCGAAGCCGGTGTAGGTGATGCGCGAGAACGAGTCGGCGCCGCCGGCGAGCATCAGCTCGGCGCGGCCGGCGGCCAGGAGATCGGCGGCGTAGGCGACGGCGTAGTTGCCCGCCGCGCAGGCGGTGGGAATCATGGCGTTGGGGCCGCCCAGGGCGAGCTCGGCGGCGACCGCGGCGGCGATCGTGTGGCAGGGGTAGAGGTCCACCATCTCCCCGCCCACCGCCGCCAGGTCGCCGGCCACCACCCGGTCGTCGTAGCGCTCGATCTCCAGCGGCTCGCCCGAGGTCGTGCCCATGGCGACCCCGGCGCGGCCGAGGTCGTAGCGCGCGTCGAGCGCCGTCGGGTCGAGGCCGGCGTCGGCGATCGCCAGGCGGGCGGCGGCGGCCGCCATCTGCGAGGCCCGACCGACCGACGCCGGATCGAGGACCGCCAGGTGCTCCTCGGCGCGGAAGCCGACGACCTCCGCGCCGCGGTGCACGGGGTGCCGGGAGGTGTCGAAGGAGCGCACCTCCGCGATCCCGCTGCGGCCGGCCAGGAGGCTCTCCCAGAAGACCCGCCGGCCCGTTCCCACCGGGGAGACGACCCCCAGGCCGGTGACCGCGACGGGGCGCCGCGAGGTCACGCGACCTCGGCCCGGCGGTCCTTCTCCTGGAGCCGCTCCTCGACCAGCTCGAGGGTCTGCGCCACCGAGTCGAGACCCCGCATGCGCTCCTCGGGCAGCCCGAGCTGGAACTCGTAGTCGACGTCGACGCCGATCTCCAGCAGCGACAGCGAGTCGAGGCCCAGCTCTTCGGTGAACGACGCGTCGTCCCCGATCTCGGCGGGGTCGATGCTCGTGACATTGGAGATGATCTGTCTGATCTTCGACTTGATCTCGGCGGCTTCCATGGCTCTGTCCTCCTTTGGCAAGTGGGCCTCGCAGAGAACGACGCTCGGCCCGAATGACCCTCAAAGGCCGGCGGCCGCGGTGCCACGCGGCGCATAGGCTCATGGCCAACAGATCATGACCGCGAGCCGGCCTACGGCCGGGTGCCCCACGCCTGCGCCGGAGGGCGCCTCCCGCCGGCGCCCTGCCGCGGCCCCCGAAGGCCGCGACGACGCCCTGCCTGCTCGCCCCTGGGTGACACCCCGCGGCGAGACATTTCGCCGTCGAGGCGCCGCACACCCGAGATGGCGCAAGCGCCCGGCCGCGCGGTCACCGCGTCGACAGACCGTACGAAACACTGCATCTTGTCAAGCGAAACTGCGCAGCTCGTACTGCAATGATCCATCCTTTGGGATCGGCTCGAAACGTTTACAGATCATACACGATCAGACCCCTCGAATCCCCGGCTCTCATCCGCTCCCCCCACGCCTCGTCAACCGGGATAGGCTACGGGAATCCGATGACGCTTCCTCCCTTTCGCCTGGAGCGCTTCTTCGCCCGCCACGAGCACACGGTCGAGCACCTGCTCTGCGCCTCGGACTGCGAGAGCGTGACGGTCGGCGAGCTGCTGGCGCTCGAGCCCGGCGCGGACGAGGCCCTCGCCGGCCTGCGGCTGGGCTATACCGAGTCGGCCGGGCACCCGGACCTGCGCCGGGAGATCGCCGCGCTCTACCGGGGGATCGATCCGGACGACGTTCTGGTCTTCGCCGGCGGCGAAGAGGCGATCTTCGCCCTCGCGGAGGGCGCGCTCGCGCCGGGCCATACGGTGTTCGTCCACTTCCCCGCCTACCAGTCGCTCCACGAAGCGGCTCGGGCCCGCGGGTGCGAGGTGGTGCTCTGGCGGGCGCGCGAGGACGACGGCTGGGCGCTCGACCTGCGGGCCTTGAGCGCCGCCAGCCGGGGCGGCGCCGTGATCGTCAACACGCCCCACAACCCCACCGGGCACGCCCTCGGCCCGGCGGAGCTCGCCGACCTGGCGGAGGTCGCCCGGGAGGACGGCCTGCGGCTGATCGTGGACGAGGCCTACCGCTTCCTGGAGCACGACGCCGGCGAGCGGCCCGCGGCCGGCTGCGAGCTCGACGAGCGGGCGGTGTCGCTGGGGGTGCTCTCGAAGTCGTTCGGGCTGGCGGGCCTCAGGATCGGCTGGGTGGCGACTCGGGACCGGGAGCTCCTCGGTCGGCTGGCGGGCGTCAAGGACTACCTGACGATCTGCTCGAGCGCGCCCTCGGAGCTTCTGGCGACGGTGGCGCTGCGGCACCGCGGCGAGCTCGTGGCGCGGAACCTGGAGATCGTGCGGGAGAACCTGGAGCTGCTGGCCGCGTTCATGGAGCGCCGGGCCGAGCGCTTCGAGTGGGTGCGGCCCCGGGGCGGGCCGGTGGCGTTTCCGGCGCTCCTCGGCGGGGAGGGGGCGAACCGGTTTTGCCGCCGGGTGCTCGAGGGGTGCGGGGTGCTGCTCCTGCCGGGGAGCGTGTTCGACGAGTGCGATCACCGGCACTTTCGGGTCGGGTTCGGGAGGGTGGGGTTTCGGGCGGGGTTGGAGCGGTTCGAGGAGTGGCTGGACGGGGATCGGGGTTGAGGTCGTTGGGGCGAAGGCGGGATCACACGGGCCGAGGCGGCCGGGGTTCGGCGGCAGACTGCGCCGGCGAACCCCGGCGCGTCCCCGGCCCTGCGTACGACCGGCCGGTGAACGGCTTGGCCCCTCCGCCCGAAGGGGGATGGGGAGTGGGGGAAACGGCGGGGGCACACGTTTCGGGTCTGCCCCTCCGCCCGAAGGGGGGTGGGAGGGCGAAGACGGAGGTGCCGGCCCCTTTTCTGCTTGTCGTTTCGACCGGAGCCTCGGGCGGAGCCCGAGGCGGAGTGGAGAAATCTCAGCGGGAGGCCGCGGTCACAGGCCTCGTTGAATCCAGAGGCCGCAGGCGGTCAACGCGGCGCCTGCCGTGGCGTGGGACCAGCGGTCGAGGCTCGCCAGGCGCAGGCGGTCGAGGCCGGCGAGGGAGACCGTCACGATCGCGGTCATCGTCACCAGGGTCGCGGCTCCGAAGACGGCCGTCACCACCGCCACGCCCCAGGGGCTGTGCTCCGCCGCCGGCACCATGACCAGGGGGATCAGCGGCTCGCAGGGGCCGAAGACGAAGATCGTGAACAGGATCCACGGGGTCATGACCCGGGCCGCGCCCTCCTGGTGGACGTGGGCGTGCTCCGCCTCGTGGCGGTGCTCGTGGTCGTGGACCGCGCCGCCGGCGTGGGCGTGCCAGTGGCGGTGCGGACGGCGGCGGATCGCCCGGTGGACGCCCCACGCCGCGTAGGCCAGGCCGAAGCCCAGGAGCAGCCAGCCGGCCATCCTGCCCCGGAAGGCCTCGACCCACTGGAGGCCGCCCAGGGCCAGGCCGAGGGCGACGCCGAGGGTGCCGAGGACGACCGACGAAGCCACGTGCCCGGCACCGCACAGGAGGGTGACGGTCAGGGTGCGCCCGCGCGACCAGCCGCCCGCCTTCGACATGGCGACGAAGGGCACGTAATGGTCCGGCCCGGCGGCGGTGTGGACGACGCCGACCAGCGCCGCCGTCGCGGCGAGCGCGGTCAGGGAGGAGGCGTCCAGAGGTTCGGCCTCACCAGTCCTGCTCGAGGCGGGCCATGCCGTGGATGCGGGCGGCGGCCTCGCGCGCGGGCGCCAGCGCCAGCTCGTGCCAGCGGCTCTCCAGCCAGTCGCTCCAGGCCCCGAACCCCTCGCCGGTGAGCGCCGAGACCTGGAGCATCTTCGGTTCCGGGTTCACCCGCGCCAGGTTCTCGGCGATCCGCTCCACCGAGACGCCGGGCAGGTGGGGCAGCAGGTCGACCTTGGTCAGCAGCACCAGGTCGGCCTTCTGGAACATCACCGGGTACTTGAGCGGCTTGTCCTCGCCCTCGGTCACCGACAGGGCGACCACGTTGGCCTCCTGGCCGAGGTCGTAGATCGCCGGGCAGACCAGGTTGCCGACGTTCTCGATGAAGAAGACGTCGAGCCCCCGCCAGGCCAGGCCGTGGAGCGCCTCGTGGACCAGGCGGGCGTCGAGGTGGCAGGCGGAGCCGGTGGTGATCGTCTTCGAGACGATGCCGGCCGAGGCCAGGCGGGTGGCGTCGTTGTCGGTCGCCAGGTCGCCGCTCACCGCACCCAGGCGGTGGACGCCGGCCAGGAGCTTGGCGGTGGTCTCGAGCAGGGCCGTCTTGCCCGCCCCGGGCGAGCCCATCAGGTTCAGGGCGAGCACCCCCGCCTCGCGGAAGTGCTCCCGGTTGTGTGCCGCCCGGCGGTCGTTGTCCGAGAGCAGGCTCTCGCGCACGTCGACGGGGACGATCTCGGGGTCGCCGCAGCCACAGTCGTCACACATCACGCCACCTCCATCTCGATCCGATCGAGAACGATCTCGTCGCCCGCCTCGAGGCGGGCGGGCAGCTGGCAATCCGGGCACCGGAGCGCCGCCCCGGGCGTCGTCGTCCGGCCGCACGCCGGGCAGGACCAGCGGGCGGCCACCGGGTGCACGGTGAGCGCGGCACCGGCACAGGCGGTGCGCTCGCGGAAGGTCGCGTAGGCGGTCTCGAGGAGCTCGACCTCGACCCCCGAGAGCTCGCCGATCGACACGTGCAGGCGGTGGATCGCCGTGGCGCCGTGGGCCCGGGCCTGGCGGTCCACCTGGTCCAGGAGCGCCTGCACGATCGAGTACTCATGCATGGCCTTCAGCGCTCCGCTCCGGGAAGCCGCTGGAATTCGTGCGCCGATGCACTCGCCCCGGCGGCGTTGCGCTCCTTGCGACATACCTGGGGGTATGCCTCGGTCGCGCGCCTTGCCGAGGCGGCACCTCGGCCCCCTCGGTTCGCAACCGTCTTCCCGGGACGGAGCGCTTCAGGCCGGGCGCTCTCGGACTCCGCAGCTTCCCGCTCCCACCAGATCCGCGGCGGGCGCGGTACGGCGCGCCGCACCGCGGGGAAGCCCAGGCGGTCGAGCTCGGCGCGCACCGCCGCGCCGACCGCCGGCAGCGCGGCGCGCGCCTCGCGGCTGAGCTCGGTGCCCAGCTCCACCCTCCCCGGGACCACGCCCACCACCAGCACCTCCGCCGGCGCGCGGCCGGCGAGCTCGGCGGTCAGCAGGGCCTGGCGGAGGTCGGGATCGTGCGGCGAGAGCCGCGGTGCCGTGGGCAGGCGCATCACGTCGTCGCGCCGGTAGAAGCGGAGCTCGCCCGGCTTGCCGGCGGCGCGCACGGTGTCGATCACGATCACCGCGCCATGGTCCATCAGAAACTGAACCAGCTCGGGGCCCGGCGTGCCCGCATCGTGGAGTGAGACCTCCGGAGCCAGCGCCCACTCGGCGTCGAGGAGCTCGACGGCGTACGGCCCGATGCCGTTGTCCCCCATGAGGACGCTGCCGATCCCCACGACGCCGACTTGGTTCGCCGTCTCACTGGCTCCGTGGGCCCCGAGCTGGCTCCTCGTGCTCAAAGCACCTTCACCCGCGCCGTCTCCCGGCCCTCGGGGTCGAGGGTGTGGACGGCGCACGCCAGGCAGGGATCGAAGGAGTGGATCGTGCGGACCACCTCCAGGGGATGGCCGGGGTCGACCACCGGGTTACCCATCAGCGAGGCCTCGTACGGCCCCATCTGCCCCGTCTCGTCCCGCGGTCCGGCGTTCCAGGTCGACGGCACCACCGCCTGGTAGTTGGCGATCTTGCCGTCGCGGATCACCACCCAGTGCGAGAGCGTGCCGCGCGGCGCCTCGTGGAAGCCGAAGCCGCGCTGCTCGCCCTTGGGGAAGACCGGCTGGACGAAGATCTCCGTGTCGCCCCGGCCGATGTTGTCGGTCAGGTGCTGGCAGTGCTCGAGGGCGAGCTCGGAGATCACGGTCGCCCGCACCGCCCGCGCCAGGTGACGGCCGAGGGTCGAGTGTGCGACCTGGGGGCCGAGGGGCGTGCCGGCGATCTTCGAGGCTTCAGAGAGCGAGAACTCGAGCCACTTCTTGATCCGCGGATCGCCGCTGGCGTAGCCCACCAGCACCTGGGCCAGGGGGCCGACCTGCATCGGTTTGCCCTGGAAGCGGGGCGACTTGACCCAGGAGTACTTGCCGTCATCCTGGAACTCGGTGTAGCTCGGGACGGTCTCGCCCTGCCACGGATGGCGCGGCCCGTCGCCGGCGTACCAGGAGTGGGCGATCGACTCCTCGACGTTGTCTCGGAAGTAGGGATCGGCGAAGCTCGAGAAGGTCTTCACCGTCGAGAGGTCGGCGTTCATGATGGTGCCGCCCGGCAGGTCGAACTGGGTGCCGGCGCCGTCGCGGGGCAGGTCGGGCACCGCCAGGTAGTTGGTCACCCCCGCGCCGAAGCCCAGCCACTCCGGGTACATGGCGCCGATGGCGATGACGTCGGGCAGGTAGACCTGCTTGACGAACGCCTCGACCTCGGTGAGCAGGTCCTTGATCTCATAGAGCTGCTCCATGCGCAGCGCCGACGGGCTGTCGAGGTCGATGGCGTTGGCCACCCCGCCGACGGCCAGGTTCTGGATGTTCGGCGTCTTGCCGCCCAGGATCGTCACCACCTTGTTGGCCGCGCGCTGGTACTCGAGGGCCTGGAGGTAGTGGGACACCGCCAGCAGGTTCACCTCGGGCGACAGATGCATCGCCGGGTGGCCCCAGTAGCCGTTCGCGAAGATGCCGAGCTGACCGCTGTCGATCAGTCCCTGCAGGCGCGCCTTGACCGCCGCGAGCTCGCGGGTGCTGTTGCGCGGCCAGGGCGAGAGGCTCTCGGCGAGCTTCGAGGTCTTGGCCGGGTCGGCCGCCAGCGCCTTGGTCACGTCGACCCAGTCCAGGGCCGACAGGTGGTAGAAGTGCACGATGTGGTCGTGGAGGGCGTGGGCGGCCAGGATGACGTTGCGAATGGACTGGGCGTTGGGGGGGATCTCGAGCCCCAAGGCGTTTTCCACCGCGCGCACCGAGCAGATGGCGTGGACCGTGGTACACACGCCGCAGATGCGCTGGGTGAAGAGCCAGGCGTCTCGCGGATCGCGGTCCTGGAGGATCAGCTCGACGCCACGCCACATCTGGCCGGACGACCAGGAGTTCTTGACCTCGCCTCCGTCCACCTCCACGTCGATCCGGAGGTGGCCTTCGATGCGGGTGATGGGATCGATGGTGATGCGGCTCATGAGTTCGATCTCCTAGGGAAGCTTCGCCTCGAGGCGACGAGGGCTGAACGCGGCATCGGTCGAGCCTCGCTAGTGCGCCGTGGCGACGGCCGGAGCGGCGCCGCGGGGCGGGGCCGCCGTCTCTGCGGTGGTCGCTCCACCGCCGGCGAGGATCGGGAATCGCTTGATGAGGTAGATGTACGCCATGACCTCGAGCGACAGGAAGCCCAGGGTCACCAGCATCTCGGGAACGCTCGGGAAGTAGCTCCAGTTCGTTCCCGGGTTGTAGGCGATCAACGAGGTGTCGAAGCGGTAGAGGGCACCGCCCAGGAGCATCAGCATGGCGCCGAAGAAGAGCCAGCCCGGGTTGTGCCGCCGCCGGCTCGAGGCGAGGATCACCATCGGGGCGACGAAGAGGGCGACCTCGAGCCAGAAGAACCCGGCGTAGAGATTGACCTGGAACGCCAGGGCCAGGTGCTCGCGGTAGGCGAGGTCGTAGAAGCGCACGAACAGGTAGAACGCCGTGGTGACCACCACGGCCACCGAGAGCCCGGCGAGCATCTCCGTCTCCTGGCGCCGGTGCAGGAAGAAGGTGGCGAGCGTCGACTCGAAGACCACGACCGCGTAGCCCATCCCCACCACCGAGATCAGGAACAGGAGGGGCAGCCAGGGCGTGAGCCACAGCGGATGGAGCTTGGTCACCGCGATCAAGAAGAGGGCCCCCAGCGAGGACTGGTGCATCGTGGGGAGCAGCAGGCCGAGGGCGATGATCCACAGCAAGGCCTTTTCGACGAACTTCCTGGCGCCCCCGGCCATCTGCCGGAAGCGCGGCGGCCCGCTCGCCTCCAGGCGCTCCAGGAACACCGGCGAGAGCTCGATCCAGAGCACCGCGACGTACGCCATGATGCACAGGGCGACCTCGAGGAGCACCGAGCTCAGGTTGTAGAGCTTCCACGCCACCGGCACCTTCCACAGGTTCCACCAGCGGCCCACGTCGATGACGATGGCGAAGCCGGCGAGGCTGTACCCCAGGGCGCTGGTCAGGATGGCCGGGCGCACGAGCGCGTGGTACTTCCCCTTGTTGAGGACGTACACCAGGATCGCCACCGCGTAGCCGCCGCAGCCGAGGGCGGTACCGACCAGCACGTCGAAGGAGATCCAGAGGCCCCAGGGGTAGCCGTCGGAGAGGGCCGTGGTCCGCCCCAATCCGACGATCAGGCGCCAGAGCACCACCCCGAGGCCGAGGCACACGAAGACGGCGAGCACCTTGAAGGGACGCGTGAACACCGGCCCGCCGACGGGCTTCGTCGTCATGGCTCGACCTCCTTGCTCTCGTCCGGCTGGTCATCGTCCGCCTTGCGGCGGTTGCGGAACAGCACGCCGGCGAGCAGGCCGTAGAGCGCCACCGGCGTGACGAAGCCCTGGTAGATGGCGTGCTGCACCGCCTCGGAGAGCCGTGGCAGCGACTCGCTGGTCAGCTTCGGCAGGCCCAGGTCCTCGAACGGGAGCGCCGAGAGGTAGAGGACCTGGGTGCCGCCGCCGTCTTCCTCGCCGTAGACCTTCTGGACGTAGCGCCCGGGCTCGGCCGCGAGGCGTCGCTTGGCCTCGGCCAAGAGCTCCGAGCGCTGGCCGTAGACGACCGCGCCGGCGGGGCAGACCTCCGTGCACGCGGGCTGCTTGCCCTCTGCGCGCCGCTCTTTGCACAGCTCGCACTTGACGATCTGCGGAGTGGCCTCGCTCCACTGGAACTTCGGGATGCCGAAGGCGCAGGCGACCTGGCAGTAGCGGCAGCCGATGCAGCGATCGACGTCGTACTCGACGACGCCGTGAGCCGCCTTGTGGAGGGCGCCCAGCATGCAGACCGAAACGCAGGCCGGATCGACGCAGTGCATGCACTGCGCCTTGAAGAACGAGGTGCGGCCGTCGGGCAGCTTGGCCAGCTTGATCAGCGTCTTGGTGTCGGCCGACAAGTCGGTCGGATCGTCCCACAGCCCGTTGGAGGATTCGGGCGGGAGACCGTTGGCCTCCCGGCAGGCGACCATGCAGGCGCGGCAGCCGATGCACTTGGTGGCGTCGTAGAGCATGCCGACGGCATCGGGCTCGGGCTGCACGCGCTCCCGCGCCTCGAGGGGCAGGGCACCGCCGACCGCGGTGGCGGCGCCGGTGGCCAGCGCGCCCTTGAGCAGCGAGCGACGGTTCAGGCCCATCTCATTTCTCCTCCTGGTCGGCGTCGGCGTGCTTGCCGTCGGTGCCCAGCTTGCGAGCCGTCATGGCGCCGGCCACCAGCAGCCCGCCGCCCACCAGGCCGGCGAGGCCGGTGGCCACCGGGCTGACCCTGCCGCGCGGCGCCGCCAGGGGGGCGTAGTGGTCCGGCGGCGTGGGGCGGTCGATGGGCACCGTCTCGGCCAGGGGCAGGCGCCAGAGCACGTCCTGCTCCGTGCAGCCGTAGCAGGGGTGGCCGATCCCGACGGGCCAGGCACCCACGACGTCGTTGAAGCTCTCGGTCGAGCACGGGGCGTGGGTCTGGGGGCCCTTGCAGCCCAGCTTGTACAGGCAGTAGCCCTGACGGTGCCCCTCGTCGCCGAAGCGCTCGGCGAAACGGCCGGCGTCGAAGTGCGGCCGGCGCGGGCAGCTCTCGTGGACCGTCCGGCCATAGGCGAACTTCGGGCGCCCCTTGTCGTCGAGCTCGGGCAGGGTGCCGAAGGTCGCGTACTGGAGGACGGTGCCCAGGAAGTTGTAGGCGTTGGGCGGACAGCCGGGGATGGTCACCACGGTCTTGCCTTCGAGCACCTGGGGCGCGCCCTTGGCGCCGGTGGGATTGGGCTCGGCGGAAGGCAGGCCGCCCCACGAGGCGCACGAGCCGATGGCGACGATGGCGCCGGCCCGCTCCGCCGCCTCGTCGACCAGGTCGAGGGCGGTGCGCCCCCCCACCTGGCAGTAGATGCCGTTGTCCTTGGTCGGGATGGCCCCTTCGACGACCAGCACGAACTGACCGTCGTGGCGGGTCATGGCGGCCTGCCGGGCCTCCTCGGCGAGGTGGCCCGACGGCGCCATGAGCGCCTCGTGGTAGTCCAGGGAGACGAGGTCCAGAATCAGCTCGTCGAGGGCCGGATGGGAGGTCCTCAAGAGCGATTCGGTGCAGCCGGTGCACTCCTGGAACGACAGCCAGATGACCGAGGGCCTCTGGCCCTTGGCCGCGGCGGCCGCCATCAAGCGCCCGGCCGACGCGGGCAGGCCGACGGCGGCCGCGGCCAGGGTACAGATCTGGAGGAACGAGCGCCGGGCGATCGGGCGGTCGAGGACGTTGTCCTTCAGGTGGTCGAGGAATCCGCTGGGCTCCATGGTCTCTCCTTGCGTCCGGTGCGCTACGGCGTGGTCTGTTTCTATGCTCCGGACGGGCGCGGCCCGAATACTCGCCAGGGCGGGAGAGCGAACATCGGGAGGTGGGAGCCGCGCCAGTCCCTCAGGGTGGGCGCCGCCGATGTCAACAAATGCGAGGAAGCTGCTCGCCGGAGAGCATGTCGACCACCCGCTGGCCGCCGATCCGGCTGCGCAGGACGAGGCGGCCCGGGTGCTCGTCGACGACCTCGCCCACGATCGCCGCCTCGCGCCCCTCCGGGTGCTCGCGCATCGCCGCGACCACCTCCTCGGCGCACCCGGCCTCGACGATCGCCAGGCACTTGCCCTCGTTGGCGACGTAGAGGGGGTCGAAACCCAGGATCTCGCACGCCCCGCGGACCTCCTCGCGGATCGGCAGGCGCCGCTCGTCGAGGCGGATGCCGACCCGCGAGCGGCCGGCGATCTCGTTCAGGGCGCTCGCCAGGCCGCCGCGGGTCGGGTCGCGCAGGGCGTGGACGCCGCGACCGGCCCGCTCGAGGACGCCGGCGACCAGGCGGTGGAGCGCCGCCGAGTCGCTGGTGATCGCGGTCTCGAACTCGATCCCCTCGCGCACCGACATGATCGCGATGCCGTGCTCGGCGATCGAGCCGTTGATCACCACCCGGTCGCCCGGCCGCGCCCGGTCGGGGCCCACCGCGACCCCGGGGGGGATCCAGCCGACGCCGGTGGTGTTGACGTAGAGGCCATCCCCCTTGCCCCGGTCGACCACCTTGGTGTCGCCGGTGACGACCGGCACGCCGGCGGCCAGCGAGGCGTCGCGCATGGAGGCGGTGAGGCGCCAGAGCTCCTCCATGGAGAAGCCCTCCTCCAGGATGAAGCCGGCGGAGATGGCGAGGGGCCGGGCGCCGCACATGGCCACGTCGTTGACCGTGCCGTGGACCGCGAGCGAGCCGATGTCGCCGCCCGGGAAGACGAGGGGGCGGACGACGAAGGAGTCGGTCGAGAGGGCGAGGCGCCCGCCCGGCTCCCAGCCCGCCGGGTCGAGCACGGCGCCGTCGCCGAGGGCGTCCAGGGCCGGGTTGGCGAAGGCCTTGACGAAGAGGCCCTCGATCAGGACCTGCGACAGGCGCCCGCCGCCGCCGTGGGCCATCTGCACCGTCGGGTAGTCGGAGAGCGGCAGGGGGCAGGCGAGCCCCTCCGCGAGGTGGACGCTCATGCCGGGGCTCCTTGCCGGGAGGCCGGGCCGGAGATCGGAAGCGCCTCCCGGCCGTAGCGGTAATAGGCGGCGCAGGCGCCCTCGGCGGAGACTATGGGCGCGCCCAGGGGGCGCTCGGGAGTGCAGCCGCCGGCGAAGGCCGGACACTCGTGGGGGCGCGCCAGGCCGCGGAGGATCCGCCCCGCGATACACACCGCCGGCTCGACCGGCTTCGCGCCCGCGAAGGGGAAGCGGCGGGTGGCGTCGAAGCGCTCGAGCTCCGGCCTCAAGGCGAGGCCGGAGGCCGGGATCACGCCGATCCCGCGCCACGGCCGGTCGCAGACCTCGAAGACCTGGGCCAGGAGCTTCTGCGCCGGCAGGTTCCCTTCGCGGGTGACCGCCCGGGAGTACTGGTTCTCCACTCCCACCCGCCCCTCCTCGAGGGCCTTGACCGTCAGGTAGATCCCCTGGAGGAGGTCGACCGGCTCGAAACCGGTGACGACGACGGGGATCCGGTGGCGCTCGGCGATCGGCTCGTACTCCCAGAAGCCCATGACCGCGCAGACGTGACCGGCGGCGAGGAAGCCCTGCACCCGGTTGTCGGGGTCCGAGAGGATCGCCTCCATCGCTGGCGGCACCAGGACGTGGGAGGAGAGGATCGAGAAGTTCTCGAGCCCCATCCGCTCGGCGCGCCAGACCGCCATGGCGTTGGCCGGGGCGGTGGTCTCGAAGCCGACGGCGAAGAAGACCACCTCCCGGTCCGGGTGGCGCTCGGCCAGGGCGACGGCGTCGAGGGGCGAGTACACCATCCGCACGTCGCCGCCGGCCGACTTGACCGACAGCAGGTCGACCTCCGAGCCCGGCACCCGCAGCATGTCGCCGAAGGAGGTGAAGATCACCTCCGGGCGGCGGGCGATCGCCACCGCCTGGTCGATGAGCTCGAGGGGGGTCACGCAGACCGGGCAGCCCGGACCGTGGACCAGGGTGACCTCGGGGGGCAGCAGCCGGTCGATGCCGGCCTTGATCACGGTGTGGGTCTGGCCGCCGCAGATCTCCATCAACACCCAGGGGCGGGTGACCGTGCGGCGGATCGCCTCGGCCCAGCCGGAGGCCGCCGCTTCGTCCCGGTACTCGTCGACGAATCTCACCGGGTGCCCCCCGCATCCCCTCGCTCCCCTTCCCACCCCACAGGGGGGGAAGGGGACGCCCGATCCATCGGACCGCCCCCCTCTCCCTCGATCCCTCTCCCACCCTCGCGGGGGGAGAGGGACGCCCGATCTATCGGACCGCCCCCCTCTCCCTCGATCCCTCTCCCACCCTCGCGGGGGGAGAGGGACGCCCGATCTATCGGACCGCCCCCCTCTCCCTCGATCCCTCTCCCACCCTCGCGGGGGGAGAGGGACGCCCCCGCCCGACCCGGCTTTTCTCTGGCGGGCCGGGGCGGGCGTTCCGCCCCGGACGGCTGGGGCACTTCGAGCTCCTGGAGCTCGCCCAGCTCGCGCAGGGTCTCGAACACCTGGAGCGCTTCGCGCTCGTCGATTTGGCTGATGGCGAAGCCGACGTGGACCACCACCCAGTCCCCCACCGCCACCTCGGGCGTGTAGGCCAGGCAGACCCGCTTGGCGACGCCGCCGAAGCTCACCTTGCCCATGGTCATGCCGATCGCGTCCTCCGCGATCTCGACCACCTGTCCCGGGACCCCTAGACACATGACGCCACCTCCCTAGTGAAGCTCCGCCTCAAACCGACGAGGCACCTGGACCGTTTCCGGCGTCATGGATCGCTGGTCCCCCGCCCACGTCGAGCGATCTCGGCTGCGCTCATCGGAACGGCGACTCCAGACCGCCAGATTCATCGGATGCCCCCCGCATCCCCTCGATCCCCTTCCCACCCCACGGGGGGGAAGGGGACGGTTGACCGGATGCCCCCCGCATCCCCTCGATCCCCTTCCCTCCCCCCGGGGGGGAAGGGGACGGTTGACCGGATGCCCCCCGCATCCCCTCGATCCCCTTCCCTCCCCACGGGGGGGAAGGGGACGGTCGACCGGATGCCCCCCGCATCCCCTCGATCCCCTTCCCACCCCACGGGGGGGAAGGGGACGCCCCCGCCCGCGCTTGCGGATCGCCGGAAAACTCGGCTGGTTCGTCACGATTCTGGCCTCATCAGACTTCTAGTCGGTTCGGACACCGCGGCCAGCCGGGCGGCCGCCACCGCCACCTGGCCGAGGGCGACGCCGCCGTCATTGGGCGGCACCTCGCGATGGAGCAGCACCTCGAAGCCGGAGCGCTCGAGGCGGGCGGCGGTCGCCTCGGTGAGCAGCCGGTTCTGGAAACAGCCGCCGGTGAGCGCCACCCGCGGCGCGCCGACGCCCCGGGCGACGGCGTCGACGGCGGCCGCCAGGCCGTGGTGGAAGCGGCCGGCGATCCGGCCGGCCGGCACGCCGCGCCCGAGGTCCTCGAGCACCGAGGCGATGAGCGGCCGCCAGTCGAGCTCGTAGCCCTCGGCGAGGCCGCCGGCGAGCTCGATCGGGTAGGCGCCCGGGTCACCCTCGATCGCCGCGGCCGCGTGCTCGAGATCGATCGCCGCCTGGCCCTCGTACGACACCCGCTGGCGCAGGCCGGCGAGGGCCGCCACGCCATCGAACAGCCGCCCGGCGCTGGTGGTGACCGGCGCGTTGACCTCCGCCTCGAGCATCCGGGCGAGGAGGCGCCGCTCGCCGGCGGTGAGGTCGGCCACCGGGGCCAGGTCCTCGCGACCGAAGGCGGCGTCGCCCAGGACCTCGCAGGCGAGGGCGAGAGCGACCCGGCGCGGCTCGCGCACCGCCGCCTCGCCGCCGGGCAGCCGGAAGGGGCGGAGGTGAGCGACCCGGCGGCAGGCCGCGGCGTCGCCCAGGAGCAGCTCGCCCCCCCAGATCGTGCCGTCCGTGCCGTAGCCGGTGCCGTCGAAGGTGACGCCGAGCACCGGCTCGGCCGGCTCCGGGTCGCCATGCTCGGCGAGGCAGGCGGCGAGGTGGGCGTGGTGGTGCTGCACCCCGATGAGGGCGACCGGCGCCTCGCCGCGCGCCGTGCGCTCGGCGCCCCAGCGCGCGGCGAGACGGCGGGCGTGGCGGCTCGAGGCGTAGTCGGGGTGGAGGTCGTGGGCGATCGCCACCGGCCGCGCCTCGTAGAGCCGGAGGAAGTCCTCGATCACCCGCTCGAAGGCGGCCAGGGCCTGCGGCGTCTCCAGGTCCCCCAGGTGCTGGGAGAGGTAGACCGAGCGCTCCACCGAGAGGGCGACGGTGCTCTTGAGGTGGGCGCCGACGGCGAGGATCGTCGGCACCGGCGATGGCAGGACGAGGGGCATGGGGGCGTAGCCGCGGGCCCGGCGCACGAGCCGGGGCGCGCCCAGGACGAAGCGCGCCACGCTGTCGTCGGCGTGGCGCTCGACGGGGCGGTCGTGGACCAGGAAGAGGTCGGCGATGCCGGCGAGCCGCGCGACCGCCTCGCCCTCGTCGGTGGCGATCGGCTCGTCGGAGAGGTTGCCGCTGGTCGCCACGACGGGGAAGCCGGCGTCCCGGAGCAGCAGGTGATGGAGCGGCGTCGTGGGGAGCATCACCCCCAGGTCGGGGTTGCCCGGGGCGACCGCTGCCGCGATCGTCACCCCGGCCTCCGCCGCCGGCAGCCGCGGCAGCAGGACGATCGGAGCGGCCGGCGAGGCGAGGAGCTCGGCGGCCCCCGCGGGCAGCCGGCAGATCGAGGCGACCGCCGCCAGGTCGGCCGCCATCAGGGCGAACGGCTTCTCGAACCGGCGCTTGCGCTCGCGCAGCCTCCCGACCGCCGCCTGGTCGCGCGCGTCGACCAGGAGCTGGAAGCCCCCGAGCCCCTTGACGGCCACGATCTCGCCCCGGCCGAGGGCCGCGCCCGCGGCGCCGAGCGCCCGGTCGCCGGCGAGCGGCTCCCCTTCCCCGCCGAAACCGGCGGGCGCGGTCACCGGCCGCCCCAGGGCGTCCCACAGGGCGAGGCGCGGCCCGCACTCGGGGCAGGCGGTGGGCTGGGCGTGGAAGCGCCGGTCGGACGGGTCCTCGTACTCCCGGCGGCAGCGCGGGCAGAGCCGGAAGCCGGCCATGGTGGTGTTCGGCCGGTCGTAGGGCAGGGCCCGGACGATGGTGAAGCGCGGGCCGCAGTGGGTGCAGTTGGTGAACGGGTAGCGGTGGCGCCGGTCGGAGGGGTCGAGGACCTCGGCGAGGCAGTCCGGGCAGGTGGCGGCGTCGGGCAGCACCACGGCCGTCTTCGCCCCGGCGCCCTCGCTCTCCTCGATCCGGAACCCTCTCTCGCCCCGCGCCTCGAGCCAGGTCGACTCGACCGCGTGGATCGCCGCGAGCGGCGGCCGCTCCGCCGTCAGGCGCTCTCGGAAGCGCTCCAGGACCGCGGGCTCCCCCTCGATCTCGATCGCCACCCCGCGGGGGTCGTTGGCCACCCGGCCGGCCACCCCGAGCTCGGTCGCCAGGCGGTAGACGAAGGGGCGGAAGCCGACCCCCTGGACGGCGCCCCGCACCGCCAGCCGCAGGCGGCTGCGCTCGGCGGGCGCCTCGAGGACGGCGGAGCGTGAGAAGTTCATCACCTCAGTCACTCTCCGCCAAAGACCGCCGCGACGCGCCACCCGCGGGGGCGGGCTACGGCCCCTCCGCAGGCGCGGCGACGAGGCCGCTCGCCGGACGGTCAATCGAAGTTGACGAACAGGCGTCTCGGATGGCGCGGAGGCCAGGGTATCGGACCGGGGGTGGCCAGGATCAGGCGCGCCGGGCCGGCTCCTTCGAGGCGCTCGATCGTGTGCCCGCCGCGGGCCAGGAACCCCTCGCCGAACGGCTTGCCGTCGACCGCGATGCGGCCGTCCCCGTCGTAGCGGAACCGCTTGCCGGCGAGCGCCTCGAAGCGCTTCGTGTCACCGGGTCCGAGGCCGGACAGGGCGACGCCCAGGAGGAACACGTTCCGGTCGTACTGGACGAAGTGGCCGGACAGGAAGCGCCGATCCCGCTCCCCGAGCCAGGTGGTGCGGTAGTTGTAGATCACCGCCACCGTCCCCGTGCGGCGAAGCTCCTCCGGGATCGGCGCGAGGCCGCCGGCCTGGTAGCGCGCGAAGATGTTCCCGGGCAGCGCGTACGCGTAGTGGCCGTCGGGCCGGAAGTAGAAGCCCACCATGTCGAACACGGGATCGCCCGGCCCGGTGAGCCGCTGGATCCGGTCGAGGGTCTCGACCTGGTGCTGCTGCGAGCGGGTCGCCACCTCGACCAGCCGTGGCGACGAGAGGAATAGGGCGAGACCGACGAGCGCGACGACCAGGGCCAGGCCGGCCGTCCGCGCCGCGTCCGACCGGCCCCTCGCCGCCAGGCGCGCCACGGTCGCCGCGGCGAGCACGGCCAAGGTGGGGAGCACCGTCACCTGCAGGTAGGGATACGGGTAGGGATTGAGCCAGAGCGAGACCAGGAGCACCACCCCGAGGAACGCGGTGAAGCGGAGCGCCGGATCCGCCCTCCGCCACCGCGGCCACCAGGCCGACGCGCCGTACGCCAGACCGGCGAGCGCGAGGGCGGAGAACAGCGGGTTGCGCAACCCCCCGCGGAGGAGGAAGCCCCAGGGTCCGAACTTCCCCGGATCGAAGGAGGTGGTGCCGAGCGCCTCCGACGCCGCCGCCAGGACGTTGAGGCGGACGTAGGGGCCGAGGTTGCCCAGCCAGGCCATGATCCCGGCGGCCACGGCGAGCGGGAGCGCCCAGGCGGCCATGGGCCAGAGGACCAGCCCCGGCGAACGGCGGCGCACCGCCGTGACCAGCCAGAGGCAGCCGAAGGCGAAGCAGGCGAACGCCGCCTTGTTGGTGAACAGGAAGGCGGCGGACAGGAGCAGCGCCTCCAGGACGAACCGCTTTCTCCGTTCGAGCTCCGAGAGCTCCACGGCCAGGGCGGCGGCGGTACAGAGGGCCAGCGCGCCGTCCGGGCGCACCTCCATCCCGCGCTCGACGAGGGTCGTCTGGGTGAGCGCCAGGCCCACCGCGAGGAAGCCGCCCAGGGCGTTGCTCAGCCGGTAAGCGCAGAAGCCGGCGAGGAGGACGGTCGCGAACAGGAAGGAGGTGGTCACGACCCTCGCGCGCTGGAAGCTCGCCGCCGGGTCGGCCGGATCGATGACCGGCGAGAGCACGGGGTAGAGGAGCGGGTTGTGAAACTGCCGGAAGTCCCGGTAGAGGAGCCTTCCGACGTGCATCTCGTAGGCCGCGTGGACGTGCTCGACCTCGTCGACCTGGTACGGGCGGTTGGCCGCGATCTCGACGATCAGAGTCGCCGCGCCGAGGAACAGGGCGGCGAGGACTCCCGCGAGCAGGACGCGGAGCAGCCGGGCAGCGGTCGCCGCCGCGGTTCGCCGCCGCTCGACCTCCCCCGCCGGGGGCGTCTGGGTCGCCACGCTCGCCATCGCGGTCACGAGCGGCTCCGCCAGGTGGGCTCGCCCGCCGGTGTCAGCAGGCCGCGCTCGACGAGCCACGCCCGGGCGTCCTCGGCGTCGCCCTCGAACCAGGCGCGGGTCGAGCCCAGGCGGAAGCTGTAGCCCCAGGCGTCCATGTCCGCCATCAGCCGCTCGCGGCCGACGCCCGGGAGGTGGTCGGCGAGGAGCACCTGGAGGTAGCAGACTCCGCTCTCCTCCTGGTCGGTGCCGCCGGCGTCGGTGTCCAGGGTGCGCCGGCGCTCGGCGTCGACCGCGATCAGGTGGCAGCCCTCGTGGAGCGCGGAGTGGACCGGCGTGTCGCCGCGGACGTAGAGGGTGGCCGCCCGGATGCCCGCTTCGGGCGCGCCCCAGTAGCTCCCGGGGATCGGCTCGCCCTCGGCGACCTCGGCGAGCGCCAGCCCGAAGCGGCCGAAGAGCCCGGCGAGCTCCCCCGCCGGCAGGTCCCGGCAGGTGAGCACCGAGGCTTCGGCCGCGACCGGGCTCACGCCGCGACTCCGGAGGCGAGCCCGGCGATCGCCGCCACCGCCCGGTCGATCCCGGCCGCGTCGACGTCCTTGTGGGTCACCAGGCGAGCCCGGGTCGCGCTGATCCGGGAGCCCAAGATCCCCCGCCGGGAGAGGCGCGCCAGAGCGCCTCGACCGGGTCGGCGCCCCGATCCGAGTCGGAGCGGAGGCCGGGGAACAGCTCCCGGCCGACGCCGAAGACCACGATGTTGGTCACCACGCGCTCCGGGTCGAGCTCGATCCCGGGGAGCTCGGCGAGGGCGCGGGCGAGGCGGCGGGCGTGCTCGTGGTCGCGGGCGAGGTGGCCCGGGCCGCGCTCGAGGGCGACCAGGCCGGCGGCGGCGATCACTCCCGCCTGGCGCATGCCGCCGCCGAACATCTTGCGCACCCGCCGGGCCTCGGCGATGAGCTCCCGGGAGCCACACAGGAGCGAGCCGACCGGCGCGCCCAAACCCTTCGAGAGGCAGAAGCTCACCGAGGAGGCGCCGGCGGTCAGGCGCGCGACCGGCACGCCGAGAGCGACCGCGGCGTTGAACACCCGGGCGCCGTCGAGGTGGAGCGGCAGGCCGTGGCGCCGCGCGCACGCGATCAGGGCGTCGAGCTGCTCGGGCCGGTAGACGGTGCCGCCGGCGACGTTGTGGCTGGTCTCCGCGACCACCAGGGCGGTGCGCGCGCGGAGGCTCCCCCGCGGGGCGACGAGGGGCTCGACGTCGGCCGGGGTGAGCTGCCCGTGGGGGGTGTCGACGGTCCGCGGGAGCAGGCCCGAAAGCGCCGCCATGGCGCCCATCTCATAGTGCAGGACGTGGGAGCGGGAGTCGCAGATCACCTCGCCGCCGGGAACGCCGTGGACGTGGAGCGCGACCTGGTTGCCCATGGTGCCCGAGGGCACGTAGAGGGCCGCCTCCTGGCCGGTCGCCTCGGCGCCGCGCTCCTCGAGGCGGCGGACGGTCGGGTCCTCGCCGTAGGCGTCGTCCCCCACCTCGGCCTCGGCCATCGCCCGGCGCATCTCGGCATCGGGCCGGGTGACCGTGTCGGAGCGCAGATCGACGAGCGATCGGACTCCCCCCCGCATGGTCACAGGCCGAAGGCGATGCGGACCGCGCCCTGGAGGGTCTCCCCCTGCTCCACCTCGATCGTGAACTTGGGCACCAGCAGGTTGACGATCACGCCGCCGTAGAGGAAGCCCCGGGTCGAGTCGACGGTGAAGTCGTCGGCGGGCCGGCGGAAGGTGCTACGGCCCCAGGCGAGGCCGGCGCCGACGTAGGGCGTGAGGACGGCGAACCCCTTCGAGACGGCGATCTCGGCGCCGTACTGCTCGAGCCGGTAGTCCGAGCCGCCGGTCGTCCGGTTGCCGGTCAGGCGGACGCCGAGCGCCGGCGTCGCCACGCCGCCTTCGAGGATCGCCCACGAGACCTCGCCCGAGACGAGCTTCAGGTCCGAGTCGATCACCTTGCCGTAGGACAGGCCGAGGTCCACGCCGCCCGGCAGCCCCTTCCTCGCCCCCACCCGGTAGACGCCGAGCAGGCCGCCCTGGAGGCTGCCGTCGAGCGCCGGGTCGATCTTGCTCCCCTGCCCCTGCTCGCCGCCGGCCTCGGCCCAGACGTCGAAGCCGACCAGGCCGAGCGGCTTCGGCGTGTGCCGGGCGTACGGGTAGACGACGGCGCTGAAGTGGTCGTGGAAGGTCTCGAGCGCCGCGTCCGGCGCCGTGGGGTCCGGCTCCCAGGCTCGCGCCGGCGCGGCACTCAGGGGGGCGAGGAGCAGGGCCACGAGGGCCAGAGGTGGGGCCATGCGGCGGAAACATCGATCGTCCATCGTCAGGGTCTCCCGAAGGGAACGCTTCGGCCGCCGATGGTAGCAGCCATCGGCCCGGGCAGGGAACGGCGCGGAGCCTCCGCCGTCACCCGCCGCCGACGAGGGCGGCGGAAACGTCTCTACGCAACGGGCGCGCCGCTCGAGACGTACCGCTCGACCCACCTCTCCAGCGTCTCCGACCGCCCCGTCTCGGACCACTCCTCGACCAGCCGCCGGCCCTCGGGGCCGAGCCAGGGGAGGACGTGGAGGTTGCCGTCGCGGGCGAGGGCGCGCAGGTCGACCTCGCCCCGGTCGGCCCAGCGGGCGGCGCGGAAGAGGGCCTGGCCGCGGCCCACCCTGCCGAGCCGCGTCGCGAGCTCGGCGGCCAGGGCCAGGAGCCCCGCGATCTCGCGCCCGGCCGCGCCGGCGAGGGGCGGCCGGGGCAGAGGCCGGGCGAGGAAGGGCGCCAGGCCGTGGCGGTGGGCGGCGCCGGCGAAGGCCCGCGGATCGGGCGGCGGGGCGTGGAAGAGGCCGTCGAAGATCGCGTCGGCTCGCTCGCCGCTCCGCTCTCCGGCGAGGGTGGCCAGCTCGTGGAGGCGCCGCCGGTCCGCGGGCGGCAGGTCGGGCACCAGCGCCTGGACGACCGCCACGCCCGCCGCCGCGAGCCGGCGGCAGCCCTCCTCCTGGAGACAGGGGTCGTCGGTGAGGCCGGCGAAGAGCGGCCAGACGGCGCTCGAGCCGGGAGGCAGCGCGGCCAGGGAGTCGAGGTCGCCGGCCAGGAGGACCGCCAGGAGGTCGTAGACCGCGACCGCCCCCTCCGGCGGGGCCTCCCCGGGGACGAGCTGGGCGAGGACCGGCGTCCCCGCCGCGGCGACCCGGGCGGCCGCCCGGTCCCGGGCCGCCCGCCCTCCCTCCGCCACCGGCGGCACGTAGAGGACGTCGTCGAGGTCGCCGGCGGGGAAGCTCCGGAGGGCGAGGCGCTCCCGCGGGGACGGCGCCCAGCCGGCCCCGGGCCAGGTCGAGCCAGGGAGTCCCGCCCGGCGGCCCCGCCTCCCACGAGCGGGGAGCGAACCGGATCCAGAGGCGCTCCGGGTCGGGGAGCTGGACGGCGGGACGGCTGCCGCCCGCGGCGCCGGCCACGCTACCGCCCCGCGCCGAGCTCGCCGGCCGGAGCGACGCGGTCGGAGAAAGCCTCCAGGGCGCGGCCGACGTACTTCGCCAGGACGTCCGCCTCGAAGTTCACGCGGTCGCCCCGGCGAACGGCGCCCAGGGTGGTGACCTCGAGGGTGTGGGGGATCAGCCAGACCCGGAAGCGGTCCGGAGCGACCTCGGTGACGGTCAGGCTGACGCCGTCCAGGGCCACCGAGCCCTTCTCCACCACGAACGGGGCCATCGCCGCGGGCAAGGAGACGGCGACCACGCTGTGCTCGGCGCGGTCTTCCCGCTCGCGGACCTCGACCGTGGTATCGACGTGCCCCTGGACCCAGTGGCCGCCCAGGGGGTCGCCCATCCGGAGCGGCGGCTCGAGGTTCACCGGCGAGCCCGCGCGGAGCGAGCCGAGGGTGGTGCGGGCGAGGGTCTCGTCGCCCATCTCCACGGTCGACGAGGTGGCGCCGGCGCCGAGCTCGACGACGGTGAGGCAGACGCCCGACACGGCGAGGCTCGCGCCCGCGGCGAGACGCCCGCCGAGGGCGGCGCCGTGGCCGATCCTCAGGAGCCGGCCGCCCCGGGGGGAGGGCCGAGGGTCTTCGAGGAGGCGCCCAAGCTCCGCAACAAGTCCGGTAAACATCCCTGCCTCAGGCCCGTGATGATCAGGTCGCCGCCCCGGCGGCGGGCGGTGAGCCGGTCGAGGCGCGGGGCGTCGGCGAGCGTTCCGGCGCTCCCCCCGCCGAGGGGTCCGGGCGCCGCCTCGCCGCCCACCAGGAGCGGCGCGCAGTCGATCGCCACCCGGTCGAAGGCGCCGGCCGCGACGAACGCCCCCGCGATCGCGGCACCACCCTCGACCAGGACGCTCGCGACGCCCCGGCCGTGGAGGTCGGCGAGCACCGCCGCCGGCGCCACCGCCTCGAGGGCGACGACCGTAGCTCCGGCGGCCTCGAGCGCCCGCCGGGCTCTCCCAGCGGGACCCGCTCCGGCGCGGCGGGCAGTGTACACCAGCACCGGGCCCGCGACGGTGAACAGGCGGGCGGCCGGCGGGGTGCGCAGGCGCCGGTCGAGGACCACCCGGATGAACGGTCGTGCCGGGTCGACCGGCGCCAGCCCCAGGCGGCGGTCGAGGCGGGGATCGTCGGCGCGGACGGTGCCGCTGCCCACCAGCACCGCGTCGTGCTCCTCGCGCTGGGCGAGGCCCCAGCGCCGCCCGCCGGGGGACGAGATCCACTGGCTCTCGCCGGTGGCGGTGGCGATCTTGCCGTCCAGGCTCATCGCCCACTTGAGGGTGACCGCCGGGCGGCCGAGCAGGCGGGGGACCAGGAAGGGCAGGTTCCCCGCCACCGCCTCGGCCGCGAGGACACCCTCCGCGACCTCGATCCCGGCCGCGCGCAGGCGGGCGAAGCCGGCGCCCGCGGTCCGTGCGTCCGGGTCCCGATGACAGGCGACGACCCGGGCGACGCCGGCCCGGACCAGGGCGTCGGCGCACGGCGGAGTGTGGCCGGTGTGGGCGCAGGGCTCGAGAGTCACGTAGACCGTCGCACCCCGGGCCCGCCCGGCCGCCTGCTCCAGGGCCTCGGTCTCGGCGTGGGCCTCGCCGAACCGCCGGTGGAACCCCTCTCCCACCACCTCGCCGCCGGCGACCACCACCGCGCCGACCCGCGGGTTCGGGGCCACGCCGTAGCGCCCGCGCGCCGCCAGGCGCAGCGCCCGGCGCAGGAAGCGGACGTCGGTCTCATCCGAGGAGGGCAGAAGCGAACTCCCGCGGGCGGAACTCGATCAGGTTGTCCGGCGTTTCGCCGACGCCCAGGTAGAGCACCGGCAGGCGCAGCTCGCGCGCCACCGCCACCGCCATGCCGCCCTTGGCGGTGCCGTCGAGCTTGGCGAGCAGCACGCCGTCGACCGAGACCACCTGGCTGAAGGTCCGCGCCTGGGCGATGGCGTTCTGGCCGGTGGTGGCGTCGAGTACCAGGAGGTCGCGGCGCTGCCAGCCGGGCGCCTCGCGCTCGATCACCCGTCCCACCTTGCCCAGCTCGGCCATCAGGTGCTCCTTGGTGTGGAGCCGACCGGCGGTGTCGATCAGGAGGTGGTCGATGCGCCGCGCCTTGGCGGCCTGGAGGGCGTCGTAGACCACCGCCGCCGGGTCGGTGCCGGCCTGGGCGCGGATCACCGGCACACCGAGGCGCCGGCCCCAGAGCTCGAGCTGCTCGATCGCCGCCGCCCGGAAGGTGTCCGCGGCGGCGAGCATCACGGTCTCACCGCGGTCGAGGGAGAGCCGGGCCAGCTTGGCGATGGAGGTGGTCTTGCCGACGCCGTTGACGCCGACGACCAGGGTGACGTGGGGCCCGGTGCCGGGGGGCGAGGGCTTGGGGGCGTCGAGCAGCAGGATGGCCATCCGATCGACCAGCATCTCGCGCAGCTTGAGGACGTCGGCGGTCTCGCCGGCGCGCACGTCCCTGCGGATCTCGTCGACCAGCTCGAGGGAGGTCTCGACGCCGAGGTCGGCGCCGATCAAGATCTCTTCGAGGTACTCGAGGGTCTCTTCGTCGAGGGTCGTCTTGCCCTCGACGGCCGAGGTCATCCTCTCGATGATCTCGGTATGGGTCATGAAGAGGCCCTTCTTGAGCTTTTTCCAGAAGCCTTTTCTCTCGGCTTCCGGGAGCTGGGCCTCGGGGGCGAGCTCGAGGGTGTCGGTCGGAGGCGGCGGGGTGTCGGGCATCTCGGGGTGATTGTATCGAGTGGAGGTCGCCCGTCGGACGTTGGGCCGGAGTTGCCGAGCACACGGCCCGGGGGGCGGTGGGAGAGCGTTGGAGCGGTTTCGGCGTAGCGACGGCCCGGGGGGCGGTGGAGGTTCGGCGGCAGACTGCGCCGGCGAGCTTCCACGCGTCCCCCCGGGCCTGCGTAGGACCGGACGTTTCGGCGTTCGGCCCCTTGGCTCGCCGCTTGGCCCGGCGCGGGGCGGGGTCGGCTGCGGGGGCAAGGGCGCATGAAGCGGCCGAGCTCTGTCTCGGCCGGGCGATCCTTGCAGCCGGCACCGAACCGCCCGGCGGAACCGCACGCCGACTCCCGGGCCGAGCGCGGTTTCGGTGCCGGTCGGGGCGTCGCTCGGTGCCTTCCCGAACGATCGGCCGGCCGACGCGGAGCTCGGCCGCTTCATGCGCCAGTGCCGCTCCAGCCGGCACCGAACGCCGATTCCCCTCCCCCTCCCTCCAGAGGCGGCCGACCCCGGAGGGCCGGGGGCTCCCGCCCGGGGGACGTCGAGGACCGCGCTCGACGCGGCTTCGCGGAGTCCGGGAGGGCCGAGCGCGGTCCGAGCCGAGGCGCGGCTCCTCCGGTCCGACGTTCTAGCAAGCCGCGCCGTTCCCCAGGGCGGGAGCCCCCGGCCCGGCCCGACCCGGCTCCCCTCCTTACGCCGCGAACAGGTGCGTTTCGAGCTGGAGGGCGGCGGCCCGGAGCCTTCGCTCCGCCAGCGCCGTGACGGCGGGCTGGCGCTGGACCAGGACCAGGTAGAACTCCTCGGGCAGCGGGTGGGCGTAGATGTGCAGGGCGTCCTTCTCGATGTGGATCATGCGGGTCTTGCCCAGGCGGTTGCCCTCCAGCACCTTGTGGAGCTGGCGCATGTAGATGCCCAGGTAGGCGCCCAGGACCCGCATCTGGTACGGCGTGTACTCGGAGCAGGAGAGGTCCACCGTCTCGCCGCTGTCGTCCAGGAACAGCACGCCGACGGCGCCGTCGACCTTGGACAGGAGGTTCGCCAGGATGTACTGGTAGGGCATGGTGGGGCGAGCTTAGCGCAATCGGCTCTCAGCTCAGCGCGCCGAGCCCGATGCTCGACACCTTCGCCGCCACTTCCTTCGGCGCCGGCCCCGGATCGGCCGTGCGCACCTCGCCGTGCTCGTACGCCCGGAAGAAGGCGGTGACCACCTTGGCGTCGAAGCGGCTGCCGGTCAGCTTGGTGATGATCGCCGTCGCCTCGTCGAGCGAGTACGCCTTCTGGTAGGGGCGGTTGGTGGTGATGGCGTCGAACGTGTCGGCCACCGCCACGATACGGGCCGACAGCGGGATCTCCTCGGCCCGCTTGCCGTCCGGGTAGCCCCGGCCGTTCCAGGACTCGTGGTGCCAGCGGATGGCCGGGATCATCTCCCGGAGCTGCTCGATCGAGCTCACGATCTCGGCGCCGATCACCGTGTGGCTCTTCATCTGGTCGAACTCTTCGTCGGTCAGGCGCCCCACCTTGCGCAGCACCTGGTCCTCCACGCCGATCTTGCCGACGTCGTGGAGCAGCGCGGCGATCCAGATCTTCTGCTGCGTCTCCTCGGGCAGCGACAGGTGACGGGAGATGGTGCGCGACAACGCCGCCACCCGCTCCGAGTGGCCGCGGGTGTAGGGGTCCTTGGCGTCGATGGCGGCGGCGAAGGCCCGGATCGATCCGATGAACAGCTCGCGGTTCACCCGCGCCGCCTCCCGCAGCTGGGCGACGTAGCTCTCGACGTGGTCCGACATGCGGTTGAAGTCCCGCGCCAGGTCGGCGAGCTCCGACGGCAAGCCGCCGCCCTCCATGCGCCGGCCGAAGTTGCCTTCGGCGATCTCGTGGCTCCCCTCGGCGAGGCGCCGGATCGGCAGGCTCACCCAGCGCGAGGTGACCATGGCGAAGAAGAGGGCGAGGAACACCAGCAGGGCCGTGGCCGCCACCGCGTTGAAGACCATGCGGTGGATGGCCGCGAAGGCGGCGGCCGCCGGTTTCTGGACCACCACCGCCCACCCGGCCTCGGAGACCGGGCTGACCTGCGCGAGCATGCGCCGGCGGCCCGCCGGGCCGGTGACCTCGTACTCGGTCGTCAGGGCGATCGGCGCGTCGCTGGCGAGGCTCCGGGCCAGCCCCGAAGCCTCGAGGCCCCCCTGCGCCTCGTTCGAGACCCCCTCCGTCCACAAGACCTTGCCGGCGCCGTTCACCAGGAAGATCCCCACCTCCCCCTGCGCCTCACGGCGGAAGACGGCCTCCATCACGGGCAAGCGGACGAGGGCCTCGACCACCAGGGCGGGCGTCCCGCCCACGTCGTCCTCCATCTCGATGGGCACCGCCAGCGACACGACCGGCTCGTTGGACCGCGCCAGGACGACGAAGCGGTAGGCCGGCTTGCCCTCGGACTGCGCCGCCTCGAACGCCGCGTCGCGCTCGGTGACGGCGGTCGCCGGCAGGTCGGCCGGGCCCAGGCGCGGGCCCGACCCCTCGGGACCGAGCACGCGGAGGGCCAGGAGGCTCGAGTCGCCGACCATGAAGTCCTGGAGGTAGGGGCCCACCCAGCCCTCGCGGAGCCGGTCCTGGAGGGACGGCGGCCCGGGCACCAGCAACAGGCCCTTGCCGAGCTGGTGCAGAGAGGTGCGGACCGCGGCGAGCTGGTCGTTGATCTCCCGCGAGAGGGCCTCGGCGGCCTGAGTGAGCTGGGTCCGCTCCTCGGTCTCCAGCCGGTCCCGGTTCTGGCTGATGAGCAGAAAGGTGGCGATGAGTAGGGGGATGATGCCGGAGAGAAGGAGGGCCAGGAACATGATGTGCCCGACCTTCAGGCGGCTGATCACGCGGCGGGGAGGCATGGTCGACGGGTTCCGGGCAGCCGGAGGGTCCCCTCTCCTCCCGGCGGGACGAACGGTTTGGGAGAGTATAGACGAAACTCGATGGGATCGTCCCGGCGACCTCTCGGTCGCCTTCCCGACCCTCCGCCTCGGGCGCCCGGCAGGGGTTTACCCGAGAGGGGCGGCCAGGAACGCGGCGAGCTCGCGGCGAACCTCGGTCTCGCCGACGCCGGAGACCGAGCGCCCCTCGCCCAGGCGCGCCGGCAGCACCCAGACCAGCCCCCCCTCGCGGGCCTTCTTGTCCCGCCGAACGGCCGCGAGAAGCGCCTCGACCGGCAGCTCGGGCAGCGCGGGAAGGCGAAGGCGCCCGACGAGCGCGCGCAGCCGGTCGGCGTCGGCCCCGGGCAAGCCCCGGCGTTCGGCCAGGCGCAGCGCGAAGAGCATGCCGTACGCCACCGCCTCGCCGTGGCGCAGCTCGCGGTAGTCGAGCGCGGCCTCGATGGCGTGGCCCAGGGTGTGGCCGAAGTTGAGGAGGCGCCGGCGCCCCTGCTCGGTGGGATCGGCCTCGACCACCGCGATCTTGGCCGCGGCGGCCTCGGCGACCACCGGCGCCAGGGCCTCCGCCTCGCCGGCGAGCAGCCGGTCGAGGTCGGCCTCGACCCGGGCGAGGAGCTCCGGGTCCAGGAGGAAGGCCATCTTCACCACCTCGACCAGGCCGGAGCGGAGCTCGCCCTCGGGCAGGGTCTCGAGCACCCGGGTGTCGGCGACCACCAGGTCCGGGTGGCGGAACAGGCCGACGCTGTTCTTGCCGCCGGGCAGGTCGATCGCGGTCTTGCCGCCGATCGCGGCGTCGACCTGGGCGAGGAGCGTGGTCGGGATCTGGGCGAGGGCGATGCCGCGCAGGAAGCAGCCGGAGACGAAGCCGGCGAGGTCGCCGCAGCTGCCGCCGCCGAACGCCACCGCCCGGCTGTCGCGCTTGCCGCCGGCGGCGAGCATCTCGATCCACAGGCGCTCGGCGCTGGCCAGGGTCTTCGCGCTCTCGCCGTCCTCGGCCTCGAGCACGACCGAGCGCGCGGCGCCGCGCTGGACCGGCTCGAGGAGCCGCCCGTGGCGGGCGAGCACTCGGGGGGTCGTGATGACGAACAGGGTCCGGGCGTCGACCCAGGCCGCGAGCTCGCCGTCCGCCGCCTCGTCGAGCGCCCCGGCGCCGACCAGGATCGGCGTGGTGCCCGAAGGATGCCGCAGGGCGAGGCGGTACATGGGGCCGCCCGTCAGCCTTCGGAGCCCGCCTCGGGCCGGAGGCCGAGCTCGCGGAGCTGCTGGGCCTCGACCGGGCTCGGGGCGTCGGTCATGAGGTCGGTGGCGGAGGTGGTCTTGGGGAAGGCGATCACGTCCCGGATCGACGCGGCCCCGGCCATGAGCATCACGATGCGGTCGAGGCCGAGGGCGATCCCACCGTGGGGCGGCGTGCCGTAGGCGAGGGCCTCGAGGAAGAAGCCGAAGCGCCGCTGGGCCTCCTCCTCGCCGATGCCCAGGAGCCGGAAGGCGCGGCGCTGGAGCTCCGGGTCGTGGATCCGGATCGAGCCGCCGCCGAGCTCGGTGCCGTCGAGCACCACGTCGTAGGCCCGGGAGCGGACCGCCCCGGGGGTCTCCTCCATGCGCTCGAGGTCCCGCGGGTCGGGCGCGGTGAACGGGTGGTGGTTGGCCTGCCAGCGCTCGTCCTCCTGGGACCACTCGACGAGGGGGAACTCGGTGACCCAGCAGAAGGCGTGCTCGCCGTCGGGCACCAGGCCGCGGGCCCGGGCGAGCGCCAGGCGCAGGGCGCCGAGGGCCGCGGCGGCGGTCCGCTCGGGCGCCGCCACCAGGAGGGCGAGGTCGCCCGGCCCCAGCTCGAGGTCGGCGGCGGCGCCGGCGAGCTCGCCGGGGGAGAGCACCTCCTTGACCTGGAACTCGGGGCCCTCGCCGCGGTCGCGCAGCCAGAGGACGCCGGCGGCGCCGTGGCGACGCGCCGCCTCCGCCCAGCCGTCGATCTCCTTGCGGCTGGCGCCCGCCGCCCCGGGCACGGTGAAGCCGCGCACCACGCCCCCCTCGGCGACGGTCGAGGCGAAGGCGCGGAAGCCGGACGCTCCCAGGCGCGCCGACAGGTCGCGGATCTCGAGGCCGAAGCGGAGGTCGGGGCGGTCCGAGCCGTAGCGCGCCATCGCCTCGGCCCAGGTCAGGCGCGGGAAGCGCCGGGGCGGCTCGATCCCGACCAGCGGGAAGATCCGCCCGAAGAGCCCCTCGACGAGCTCGATCACCAGATCCTCGGTGGGAAACGACATCTCCACGTCGACCTGGGTGAACTCGGGCTGCCGGTCGGCCCTGAGGTCCTCGTCGCGGAAGCAGCGTGCGATCTGCACATAGCGCTCGAGCCCGGCGATCATCAGGATCTGCTTGAAGAGCTGCGGCGACTGGGGCAGGGCGTAGAACGCCCCCCTGTGGACCCGCGACGGCACCAGGTAGTCGCGCGCCCCTTCGGGGGTCGAGCGGGTGAGCACCGGCGTCTCCACGTCGACGAAGCCCTGCTCGTGGAAGTACTTGCGAATCTCCAGGGTCACCCGGTCCCGGAGCAGGAGGTTGCGCTGGAGCTCGGCCCGGCGCAGGTCGAGGTAGCGGTAGCGCAGGCGGGTCTCCTCGCTGGCGTCGGGCTCGCCGCCGCCCGCCGCGCCCGCTCCCGGCCCCGCGGTGATGCTGAAGGGCAGGGGTGCGGAGCGCGACAGCACCGCCGCCCGGTCGGCGATCACCTCCACCTCGCCGGTCGGCATCTCCGGGTTCGGGCTCTCGCGCGGGACGACCTCCCCCTCGACCTCCACCACCCACTCGTTGCGCACCGGCGCCAGGAGCTCGGCCACCTCGGGACGCTCCTCGGGGCGCACGACCACCTGGGCGACGCCGCTGCGGTCGCGCAGGTCGAGGAACATCAGGCCGCCCAGGTCGCGCCGCCGCGCCACCCAGGCCTGGAGCTTCACCCGCTCGCCCGCGCGGGCGGCGGTCAAGGTGCCCGCTCCGGTTCGGTTCATTTGACTCTCCCAGAGAGGCTCCGCCCCACAGAGACCGGTGTCATGGAGGCTTCCGGACCATCGACCCGCAGGCCCCCCGCCCACGCCGACCGATCACGGCTGCGCTCCTCGGAACGGCTACTCCAGAACGTTGGATCCATCGGATGCCCCCCGCATCCCCTCGATCCCCTTCCCACCCCACGGGGGGGAAGGGGACGCCCCCGCCCGCGCTTGCGGATCGCCGGAAAACTCGGCTCGTTCGTCACGATTCTGGCCTGATCAGACATCTAGTGGTCCAGGACCTCTTCCTGGTTGCGGTAGCGTTCCTTGAGGTCGACGTAGCGCTGGGCGATCTCGCGGATCGTCCGGCGCTCCGCCTCGTCCAGGGGCCGCACCGGACGCGCCGGCACTCCCAGCGCCAGGTAGCCGGCGGGGATCCGTCGGCCCGGTGTCACCACGGCGCCGGCCCCCACCTGGGCGCCGCGCTCGACCACCGCACCGTCGAGCACCCGGGCGCCGATGCCGATCAAGGCGCCGTCCTCGATCGTGCAGCCGTGGAGCACCGCCTGGTGCCCGACCACCACCTCGCGGCCGATCACCAGAGGATGGGTCTCGTGGGTGACGTGGAGCACGGAGCCGTCCTGGACGTTGGTCCGCTCGCCGATCCGGATCCAGTTGACGTCGCCCCGGGCCACGGTGTGGAACCAGAAGGAGACGTCGTCGCCCACGTCGACGTCGCCGGTCACAAACGCCGTCGGCGCCAGGAAGACCCGGCGACCGACGCGGGGAGCGGTCGTCCCGAAGGGCTGGGCGGGCATGGACGGGATCTCCTGAGACGCGGGGGGCCTGGCGGGACCGGGCCAAGGAGTCTACCAGATCGCCCCCCTCACCCTCGATCCCTCTCCCACCCTCCGGGGGGAGAGGGACGCCCCCTCCCGGTCGCTGGCCCGGTCGTCCGCGGCGACGAGCTCGGGCTCGTCCACCACGATCTCGCCCGCGCTACCGGGATTTGGGCGGGTTCTCCGCCTTCTCCGCCTCCACCGGGCGGATCGAGTGGAGCATGCGCTCGACCTTCGGCCGGAGGGCGTCGAGCTGGTCGGCGGGAACGGTGGCCGTCACGTCGAGGCTTCCCTCCGGCAGGGGCAGCTTGACCGCGTAGTTCACCCGGTCGCCGTGGAGGTTCTCCGGCGGCAAGCGCCGGACGATCCACAGGCCGCGGGTGCCTCCGAAGTCCTCGACCTCGCCCTTCTCCAGGCTCCAGTCCGCGTTCGCGGCGGCTGCCTTCAGGTTGCCGAGGATCGCGTCGGGGTCGGAGAGCACGACCTTGCTCACGTGGACCAGGAGCATCTCCGGGTTGCTCTCCGGCGTCCCGGAGGGCGGTCCCAGGAGGGCGCCGGGGGCCGGCAGGTCGCGGCGCGGGCCCCAGTTGACCGGCACCTCGATCGTGTAGGGGTAGGTCTCGTTCGCGCCGAGCGCCGGCAGATCGACCCGCGTGGTCGGGTCCGCGGCGCTCGACGGGGCGGCCTGCGGGGTGTCGCCGGCGGCGAGGGCCGGCGGCGCGAGGGCCGCCACGCCCAGGCAGGCGAGAGCGGCACTCAGGACGCCGGCGAGGCTGCCGGACGAAAGGGACAACGGAGCCGGGCGATGGGGCATCGGTCACTCTCCTCGACGGGGGGCTGTCTTCGATCGTTGGTCGGGTACGCCGACGGCGAGGAAGCAGGATCCTTGCCAGTGCGGCGTCGCCGCGCGGGCCGTGCGGATGGCGGTATGCTCCCCGCCGTGTCAACCGGCGCCGGGGCCGCGCGCATTCCTGCCGGCGGCGAACGAGGTGCCCCGGAGTGGGCCCCGGGGTGCCTCTTTGGCGCCCGGGCCGGGAGGCGATCGCCGCGGATGAGCCCCGAGATGACCTCGCGTTCCAGGACGATCCCGATCGAGGTGCGCTACGCCGAGACCGACCAGATGGGCGTCGTCCACCACGCCGTCTACGCGGTCTGGTTCGAGATGGCCCGCACCGCGCTCTGCCTGGAGACCGGGTTCCACTACGCCGAGATCGAGCGCCTGGGCTATCTCCTCATGGTCACCGGGCTCGAGGTGCGGTTCGCACGGCCCGCTCGCTACGGCGAGACGGTCGAGGTGACCTGCCGGCTCGAGCGCCTGGCGAGCCGCGGCCTGCGCTTCGCCTACGAGGTGGCGCGCGGCGGCGAGCGCCTGGCGACCGGCGCCACCGATCACCTCTGGATCGCCCGGGCGAGCGGCCGGCCCTGCCGCATCCCCGAGGTCCTGCGGCCCGGGTTCGAGGCTCTCTCCGGCCCGGCGCCGGACCGGCCGCGAGAATAGGCGACGCCCGCGCGACGTTGCAGGAGACGGATCGAGCCCGGACCCGGATCGACCCCGGCCGGCCGCGCCTGCAACTTTCGATCGCCGGCACCGTACCAGCGAACAGCGACCTCTGGCCGGTCGGTTCGGTGCGCGCGCCGGCGCCCTGATCCGCCGGCGACCCGCCAGCCCGAAACCGCCTTCCCCCGAGGGATCCCATGGG
The DNA here is from genome assembly GCA_963741925.1 of uncultured Acidobacteriota bacterium. Taxonomy (GTDB): domain Bacteria; phylum Acidobacteriota; class Thermoanaerobaculia; order Multivoradales; family DATKCC01; genus CAVUBL01. The sequence continues at coordinate 1,911,394 of CAVUJU010000005.1, read as the reverse complement.
GACCAAGACAGCGATGCGACCCAGCCGAACGCCCACCACCCAGACCCTTTCGCCCCTCGCCCTCGCCCTCTTCCTCCTCGCCGCCGGCGCCCTGACCGGCGCCTGCGGCGACCGCGACGCCGCCAGCCAGGCCCCGGCCCCCGCTTGGGGAGGCGCGCGTCCGCCGGCCGTGGTGACCACGGCGCCGGTCGAGCAGGGCGCCTTCGCCGTCGACGCCCACTTCGTGGGCACCCTCGAAGCCAAGTCTGCGGCCGACCTCTACGCCCGCACCTCGGGCCAGATCGTCCAGGTCTTCGCCGACGCCGGGGACCGGGTCCACGCCGGCCAGCTCCTGGCGCGCATCGAGCCCGACGAGGCCGAGAAGAAGGTGGAGCAGTCCGAGGCCGCGCTGCACGTCGCCGAGGCCACCATCGCCCAGCGCCGCGCCAACCTCCAGATCGCCCAGGCGACCGCCACGCGCACCGAGACCCTCTTCGCGCAGGACCTCGTCTCGCAGCAGGACTACGACTCGGTCCAGGCGGACCTGGTGGGCGCCCGCTCCCAGCTCGAGCTGGCGAAGGCCCAGGTCGAGCAGGCGCAAGCCAACGTCTCGGCCGCCCGCCTCGAGCTCTCGAAGACCCGGGTGATCGCGCCCTTCGACGGCTGGGTGGGCAAGCGCTACCTCGACCTCGGGGCCCTCGCGTCGACCAACCGGCCGGTGTTCTCGGTGGTCGATCTCTCGACCATCAAGACCACCATCTCGCTCACCGAGAAGGACGCGAGCCACGTGCACGCGGGCCAGCCGGCGACCCTGACCACCGACGCCTTCCCGGGGAAGGTCTTTCGGGGACAGGTGGCGCGGATCGCCTCGGTCTTCGACCCGGAGACCAACACCACCGAGGCCCAGATCGAGGTGGCGAACCCCCAGGCGGCGCTCAAGCCGGGCATGTTCGCCGACGTCGCGGTGGCCTACCGGACCGACCCGACGGCCATCCTGGTGCCGACCTCGGCGGTGGTCGACGGCGAGTCGGAGAGCCACGTCTTCCTCGCCGAGCGCGCCGACCGGGCGGGGGCCTCGCCCCGGCCGGCCGCGAGCCGCGGGGAGTCTCCGCCGAGCCCCTGGATCGCCCACAAGGTCACGGTTCGGGTGGTGGGCACCGGCGCCGGCGGCCAGGCGGCGATCGAGGCCGAGGACGCCGAGAACCCGCTCGCGGCCGGCAGCCAGGTGATCGTGCTCGGCCAGGAGGCGCTGGTGGACGGAGCCCCCGTGACCCTCTCGGACGGCGGGGCCGGCGCCGCGGCGGCCGCGCCGAAGCCGATCGCCCCGGAGGCCCGCTCATGAGCCTCGCCGCGGCCAGCGTCCGCCGGCCCGTCACCACGATCATGGCCTTCTTGATCGTGATCCTCCTGGGGTCGATCGCCTTCTTCCACCTGCCGGTCGACCTGATGCCGGAGCTGGTCTACCCCACCCTCACCGTCCGCACCGACTACCCGAACGTCGGCCCCCAGGAGATCGAGGACCTGATCACCCGGCCGGTCGAGGAGGCGGTGGCCGCCATCGCCGGGGTCGAGACGATCTCCTCGTCGTCGTCCGAGGGCCAGTCGTCGGTCCGCGTCGCCTTCACCTGGGGCACCGACCTCGACGCCGCCGCCGACGAGATCCGCTCCCGGATCGACCGCATCCGCGGGTCGCTGCCCGACGGCGCGGAGCCGCCGACGGTCTTCAAGTTCGACCTCGCCTCCTTCCCCATCCTGTTCCTCGGCGTCTCCTCCCCCACCATGGGGCCGATCGAGCTGCGGGAGTTCACCGAGGAGCGGATCGAGCGGCGCCTGGAGCGGGTGGCCGGCGTGGCCTCGGTCGACGTGCGCGGCGGCTTGCGGCGCCAGATCCAGGTGAACCTCGACCGCGACAAGATGCTCGCCCTGAACCTGTCGGCCGACCGGATCACGCGGCTCCTCGCCCAGGAGAACCTGAACCGGCCGGCGGGCAAGGTCGAAAAGGGCAACCTCGACGTCTTCCTGCGCACCGTGGGCGAGTACAAGGCGGCTCCCGAGGTCGCCTCGACGGTGGTCGCCGTGCGCGACGGCAAGCCGATCTACCTGCGCGACGTCGCCAAGGTCGAGGACGGCGTCGAGGAGGTCACCAACCTCACCCGGATCAACGGCGAGCCGGGCATTCGCCTGTCGATCAACAAGCAGTCGGGGGCCAACACCGTCGAGGTCGCCCGGGGGGTGCGCTCGGAGGTCGCGCAGATCCAGAAGGACTTCCCCGACGTCCAGGTCACGACCATCATCGACACCAGCGAGTACATCAGGAACGCCATCGGCAACGTGCGGAGCTCGGCCGTGCTGGGCGGCCTGCTGGCGATCGTGGTGCTGCTCTTCTTCCTGCGCTCCGGCCGCTCGACCTTCGTCATCGCCACCGCGATTCCGATCTCCGTCGTCGCCACCTTCGCCCTCATCTACTTCACCGGCTACACGCTCAACATCATGACCTTCGGCGGCCTCGCCCTGGGCGTCGGGATGCTGGTGGACAACGCCGTGGTGGTGCTCGAGAACGTCTTCCGCAAGCGCGAGGAGGGCTGCGGCGCCGTCGAGAGCGCCGTCGTCGGCACCCAGGAGGTGGCGACCGCCATCACCGCGTCGACCCTGACCACGATGGCCGTCTTCCTGCCCATCGTCTTCATGGAAGGCATCTCGGGGGTCATGTACAAGCAGCTCGCGGTGGTGGTGGCCTTCGCCCTCTTCGCCTCCCTGGCGGTCGCCCTCACCCTGATCCCGGTGCTCTCGGCGAAGGTGCTCAAGCGGGGCAAGGCGCACCCCATGCACACCTTCCTCCAGCCCCTCTACGACCGGAGCGGGCGCTTCCTGGACGGCATGGAGACGCGCTACCGCTCGGGGATCGCCTGGGCCCTCGGCCACCGCAAGCTGGTGATCTTCGGCACCTTGGGCTTGTTCGCCGCGAGCCTGCTGCTGATCCCCTTGATCGGCTCGGAGCTCATGCCCAAGGCCGACGAGGGCGAGGTGCGGATCGACGCCGAGATGGCGGTGGGCACCCGCCTGGAGCTGATGGACAAGACCTTCCGCCGGATCGAGCAGGTCGTGAAGCGAGAGGTGCCCGAGGCCGAGAGCGTCCTGACCAACATCGGCGGCGGCGGCTGGCACGCCCAGGGCGGCAACACCGGCGACATGCGGATCTCGCTCGTGCCCGAGGCCGAGCGCACGCGCACCTCGGCCCAGATCGCCGACGACCTGCGCGCCAAGCTCGCGAACATCCCGGGCGTCACCATCCGGACTCGCGAGGGCTCGGGCCTCTTCCTGCTGCGGATCGCCTTCGGCGGCGGCTCCGAGGCCCTCGAGGCCGAGATCCGGGGCTTCGACCTCGACCAGGGCTACAAGCTGGCCGAGCAGGTCAAGGACGCCCTCGAGACCGTGCCCGGCGTCTCCGACGCCCGGATCGGGCGCGACCCGGGACGCCCGGAGCGGGTGATCCGGATCAACCGGGACAAGATCGCCCGTCTCGGCCTCTCGATGAACCAGGTGGCGACCATCATCGAGACCAACGTCGCGGGCAGCCGGGCGACCGTGCTGCGGCGCTCCGGCCGCGAGTACGACATCTTCGTGCGCCTCGCCCAGACCGACCGCGAGGTGCTCGCCGACATCGATCAGGTATCGCTGGTCTCGGCGTCGGGCCAGTCCGTGCCCCTCAAGAGCGTGATCGACGTCCAGTACGCCACGGGGCCGGTGGTCATCGACAGGAAGGACCAGGAGCGGGTGGTCTCGGTCTACGCCAACGTCGCGGGCCGGGACCTCGGCTCGGTGGTCGGCGACGCCCGCCGGGCGCTCCGCGGGATCGACGTGCCGCCCGGCTTCGCCATCACCTTCGGCGGCGAGTACGAGGACCAGCAGAAGGCCGAGAACGCCCTGTTCATCGCCCTGATCCTGGCGATCCTCCTGGTGTACATGGTCATGGCGGCGCAGTTCGAGAACCTGCTCGACCCGTTCGTCGTCATGTTCTCGATCCCCATGGCCTCGATCGGCGTGCTCCTGACCCTCTTTCTCACCGGCACGACCTTCAACATCCAGAGCTACATCGGCATGGTGATGCTCGCCGGCATCGTGGTGAACAACGCCATCGTGCTGGTCGACTACACCAACTTGATGCGCCGGCGCGACAGCCTGCCCCTGATCGAGGCGGTGGTCGAGAGCGGCCGGCGGCGCCTGCGCCCGATCCTCATGACCACCGCGACGACGGTCCTCGGCCTGGTGCCGCTGGCCATCGGCCTGGGCGAGGGCTCGGAGATGCAGACCCCCATGGCCCGTGTGGTGGTGGGCGGCCTGGTCACCTCGACCCTCATCACCCTGTTCCTGGTGCCGGTCGTCTACACCAGCCTCGCCGAGTGGCAGATCCGCCGCGCCGAGCGCAAAGAGCAGGCGCAGCTCCCGCCCGCCCCCGAGCCCGCCTTCGCCGACGAGTGAGGCGGGGTCGGACTCCCCAGCGGTGCCCATTGGAGTTTGAGGAATCGGCTACACTGGCTCCGGCTCCGGAGCTCGAGCGAACCTCGGAGCACACAGGAGAAACGATGGGCCCATCACTGGCCGCGAAACTCGAGGAGATCACGCGGCGCCTGGTGGCCGAGTTCACGCCGGAGAAAATCATCCTCTTCGGCTCCCATGCCTGGGGCCAACCGGACGAGGATAGCGATCTCGACCTGCTGGTAGTGGTAACTGAGAGCGACCAGACGCCACCGCGGCGCGCAGCCCAGGCCTATCGCTGCCTGCGTGAGGTACCGGTTCCCCTCGACATCCTCGTCAGGACTCGTGACGAAGTGGAGCGCAGCCGCCAAGTGCCGGCTTCCCTGGTCCATGAGGTTCTGAAGAGGGGTCGGGTCGTGTATGGATGACAACCGTCGACGCCTGGTCCAAGGCTGCCGAGGCTGAGGACTACCTGGAGAAGAGCTCGGACGGCGGAGACGGGTGATCAGCGCCAAGAGGCGAGGCCGACGCGACCTTCCGCGACCCATCGGCCCCGGGGGCCCGCCATGACTGACACCGCCACCTATCTCCGCCTCGCCCTCACCCTGGAGCCCGCCCTCGAGGCCGGCCCCCGACCACCGGCCTTCTCCGCCGCGGCCCTCCGCGGCATGCTGGGCAAGGCCCTGGTGGACCGCTTCTGTCCCTTCGGCGAGCCCCGGTGCCAGGCGACGAAGCCGGGCGGCACCGGCACGCGGACTCGCCGACCTCCGAGCCCGTCCGAGCTCTGCCGCCTCGCCGGCGCTTGCCCCTACGGCATCCTCTTCGCCGCCGGCCGCAGCCCGCGCCCGCCGTTCGCCCTCTTCGCGCCCGCCGAGCGGGAGGCCGCCTTCGCCTCCCTCGAGCTCACCCTCTACGGCCCGGCCTGCCACGGCTACGCCTGGGTCCTGCAGGCCGTGGTCGACGCCCTCGCCGAGCGCGCCGGCGACCCCTCAGAGCTTGTGAATGAATCTCCGGCCGTCGCGAGGGCGTTCCCGGGCGCCCTCGCAAGGCGCGCCGACGCAGGCGTAGCGGGGCCTACGTCGAGGAGGCGTAACGCCGCGAGGGGCGATTCGGGGGCGCCCGCAGTAGGTCGGAGATTCATTCACAAGCTCTCAACCCACCCCGGCGGCTGGCGCCTGGCCTGCGTCGAGCGCGTCCGTCCGGACCGCTCGACCGAGCCCCTGGCGGGCGGCCACCCGGCGGAGCTCCCGGCGGACCTGGTCCCCGACCTCCTGGCCTTCGCCCCGGAGCCCTTCCTCGCCCCGGCGCCGGTGGCGGTGGAGCTCTTGAGCCCCACTCGGCTCCTCGTGGGCGGCAAGCCGCTGCCCCTGGACCACCCCGTCCCCTTCGAGGTCCTCGTCAAGAGCGCCCTCGACCGCTTCGCCGGCCTCTACGGGCGCCAGGCGAGCCCGGTGCTCTCGGAGGAGATCCGGCCGGCGGTGGAGGCGGAGGCCGCCCGGGTCCCCCTCCTCGAGCAGGACGTTCGCCCGGCTCCCGGCTCTCACCATTCCAGACGCTCCCGGCGCCGCCTGGACCTCGGGGGTACCGTGGGCCGCCTGGTCTACGGCGAGGCTGCCGCCTCCTTCTTCCACGTCCTGCGCGCCGCCGAGGTGCTCCACGTGGGCAAGAACGCCACCTTTGGATGCGGCCGGATCCGGGTCGACCTCGTGTAGCTCGGCGTGACCATCTCGGGACAAGGCGCCAAGCTCGACGATGCACGCCACGCCCGACCTTTCGGCGAGGGCTTCGCCGCCGCCCGCTCGTGGGCGCTGCGGGCGGTGGCGCTCTTGTCGAGCAGCCAACCGCTCAGCCCCACATCTGCTCCGACGCGAGCACCGTCAGGTCGACCCGCGAGCCAAGGGTCCCGAGGTAACGCTTCTGCTTCGCGGCTCGCCGGACCTGGTCGGACTCGGCGCTCTCGGCGGGGCAGCGCAGCGCCTCCTCGACGGTGGACCGTCTCGTGCGCTCGCCGAGGGCGCGCTGGGCTCGGTGAAGCAGCTCCTGGTCGATCTCGATCGTCGTTTGCTTGATCATGAGTACACCATACCAGGCAGATATGTACATCCTCCGCCAGGTCCGAAATGGCTGGACGCCGGGGCTGCCGAGCCGGGGCTTGCCTCGAGACCGGACCTCCGCTAACCTCCGAGGAGGCCGGAAACCGGGGGAGGTTAGCGGACCAACCGGAGAGGGCCTAAGGTCTTTGACAGGAGGGACTTCCGCCGATCGTCCCAAAACCGGACACCGAGATCGAGGCGCCGCCGAGCCCCCCGCCGGGGAGGTTAGCGGAACCGGGTCCCGGGGCCCTTTGAAATCAAGGACTTGAGGAGGGGGGAGTGGAAAAAGGCGCCGAACCTTACGAGGGATTGCGACCCGCGCGGCGCTGGTTGTCGCGGATGGCCCGGCGAAGCCGGGCCCCTCTGGAGTGGAAAAAGGCGCCGAACCTTACGAGGGATTGCGACATTCTTACTTTAACTACGATGGGGGGCTCCCACCGAATGTGGAAAAAGGCGCCGAACCTTACGAGGGATTGCGACCCAAAATCCCCACTATCGGAGATACCCCCATGAGCGCGTGGAAAAAGGCGCCGAACCTTACGAGGGATTGCGACGCGCGGGTGGTGGGACGAGGCGGGGGTATTGCCGCCGCGTGGAAAAAGGCGCCGAACCTTACGAGGGATTGCGACACGTCGACGGCGCTGGGAGCCGGAGGCACCCCCGAAAAGTGGAAAAAGGCGCCGAACCTTACGAGGGATTGCGACGTCGCTGCCATGGGGAGCTTCATGAGGAGCTCTCCTTTCGTGGAAAAAGGCGCCGAACCTTACGAGGGATTGCGACAGTCGGATCGAGGTGGTAGTAGCGAACCGCGCCGGTGTGGAAAAAGGCGCCGAACCTTACGAGGGATTGCGACCGAACTGCTGGAGCCACAGAACTGCGGCTTCGGAGAAGTGGAAAAAGGCGCCGAACCTTACGAGGGATTGCGACTCCGAAGAGGAGCGTGGGGACAGCGGCTTGCGAGACGTGGAAAAAGGCGCCGAACCTTACGAGGGATTGCGACATTTCCTCCACGAGATTCACAGCCGTTCTCTCCATGAGGTGGAAAAAGGCGCCGAACCTTACGAGGGATTGCGACCCAGACGACCCGGCGCGTTCCTCCGGGCGAGATCGTTGTGGAAAAAGGCGCCGAACCTTACGAGGGATTGCGACCCCAATGGTCTTCATTTGTATCTCGGGCCTCGTTGGTAGTGGAAAAAGGCGCCGAACCTTAAGAGTGATTGCGACTGTTAAACCGAGTCGGGTCGAGGGCGGGGCCGTTCTGTGGAAAAAGGCGCCGAACCTTACGAGGAATTGCGATCGCACGGCGAGCGCCAGGTCCGCTCGACGTGCGAATTCGAGAAAGGCGCGGGGCTGAGCTGTCGGTTCGGCGCCGCTGCGGTGGCTCTGGCGTTCCAGCCCCTCGGGGCGCCGAGGGGGCGCTGGCGTGGCACGGGTCCGCCGGGGCAGTCCCTGGGGTTGACTTTCCGCCGGATCTCCGCTACGCTTCCTCCAACGCAGCCGCTTTCCGGCCCCTGCCCTCCTGGGAGATCCGTTGGCTCACGCGAGATGGGCCGCGGCCGGCGAGCCCACGAAAAGCGGCCCGGGCGAGCTGAGACCTCACCCGGGCCTGACCCGCGAAAGGAGTCGTACCTCCTATGCGAGCCGAGACAGAGAGTAGCAGGACTTCGTCCCCCGCCCGTTCCACCTCTTCTCATCCCGCCCCGCGCCGCACGCCGCCTCCCAACGCCTTCTCGGCGGCCTTCCTCGACGCCGCCCGGCGGCGACGAGACGCGCGCGAACCCGAGGAGTCTCGAGGCGGTCCGCCCCTCGCCGCCGGCGCCCTGGACGCCGGGCCCTTCGAGGTCGAGCCCGTCCCGGCGGGTTCGGGCCGCCTCTGGGCCGTCCTCCGCCGGAGCGAGCGCGCGGCTCCCCGTAGCGACCAGAGCCACCGTGCCGTGGCGGTTTTCCTCGAGCGCACGGCGGCCCTCCTGGCGGCCGCGGTGCTGCCGGTGGAGGCCTCGCCCAACCACATCGAGGTAGGTGAGAAGGCGAAACGCCTTGGGTTCCCGGTCCACGACGGCCGCCGGCACCTGGGCCACCTGGCCCGCCCCCATGAGCACTTCGCCCGGGACCTCCACGCGGCCCGCACCCTCGCCGCCCGCCCGGACTCGCTCGTGCTCCTGGCCGAGGCCCTGGACTACGAGACCCTGGTCCTCTTCGGCCGGGCCCTGATGCGCCGCCTGGAGCGGACCGGCTGAGCCGCCCATCCCCTCCCGGCCGGGGCGCCGTCCGATCCGGATCGGCTCGCCCCGGCCGGGCGCTTTCCCGTTCTGGAAGCCGTCTCGCGACCCGGCGGGTTGCCGTCTCCCCGGTCGGCGGTACACTCTCTCTCGATCCACCGGAGCGGCCGCCATGCGCGTCGTCGTCGCCTACGACATCTCGTCGGACAAGAAACGCCACAAGGCCGCCGAGCTGCTCCTCATGGTGATCCCGCGAGTCCAGGAGAGCGTCTTCGAGGGCGAGCTGCCCGAGGGCGTCCTGGAACGCACGGTGAAGAAGCTCCTCCCCCTCCTCGATCCCGACACCGACAGCCTCCGCGTCTACCACCTGTGCGCCGCCTGCTCCGGCAAGGTGGACCTCTATGGGCGCAACCCCTCCCTCGAGGCAGGCCCGGTCCGCATCCTCTGAAAGTCCGCCCCGTGAGCTTCCTCGAAGACCTCGCCGCCCCCACCGCCCTGCGCACCGCCTGGGAGGCCGTGGCGGCCAAGCGCGGCGTGCCCGGAATCGACCGGGTGAGCGTGGACGACTTCGCGGCGGACCTCGACTCGAACCTCCAGCGCCTCTCCGAGGAGATCGCCTCCGGCCGCTATCGGTCCTTGCCCGTGCTGCGCATCCGGCCCCGCTTCCTGGCCGCCTCGGACCGCGCCCTGGTGGTGCCCGCCGTCCGGGACCGGGTGGTGCAGCGGGCCATCGCCGATCTCCTCGGCCCCGCCGTCGAAGAGCGGCTCTCCCCGGCCTGCCGCGCCTTCCGCAAGGGCTCCTCTGCCCAGGCCGCGGCCGACGACGTGGGGCGCTGGGTGGCCGGTGGCTCTCCCTGGGTGCTGCGCGCCGACGTCAAGAGCTTCTTCGACTCGATCCGCCCCGAGCTCCTCCTCGAGAAGCTCGCGACCTTGGTCGATGAAGAGGGTCTCCGCTTTCTCGAGCGGCTCCTGCGCCAGAAGGTCTGGGACCACCAGCAGGTCACCGAGCCTCTGGTCGGCATCGCCCAGGGCTCGCCGCTCTCTCCGCTCCTCGCCAACCTCTACCTGGCCGAGGTCGACCGGGCTCTCGTCGCCGACTACCCGCGCTACCTGCGCTACTGTGACGACCTGATCGTCCTCGGCGCCGACGAGGCCACCGCCCGGAGCGCCCACGAGCGTCTCGAGGCTCTCCTCGCGCCTCTCGGGCTCCGCCTCAACGAGGCCAAGACCCGCCTCTGCCGCGCCGAGGACGGCTTCGGCTTTCTCGGATTCCAGTTCGGCCCGGCGGGCCGCGGCCCCGCCCGGAAGGCCGTCGAGGCCCTGGAAACCCGCCTCGAGGAGCTCGCCGGCACCGCCGCCCTCGACCCCGCGGACCTCGACAGCCTCTACCGGGGCTGGACCGCCTACTTCGGCCATCATCCGGAGTGCTGGCTGGGCTCCGCGGCGGGCCTCGCGGCGCTCCTCCGCGGCGCCGACCCGGCGGCCCTCGTCCCCGAGCTCTTGCCGCGCCTCCTCGCGGCTCGCACAGCCCTCCCGGCACCGCCCTCCCCCGCCCTCGCCCTGGAGCTGGGGCGGGCCTGGGCCGCTGTGGGCCGGCCGGAGCTCGCCTGGCTCGAGGCGGCCGAAGCGTGCTCGGGCTCGCACGCGCAAGGGCCGGCGATCGAGCCCTGGGCCGCGCTTCTCGAGATCGACCCGCCCACCCTCGAGCGGCTCCTCCGCGACCTGCCCGGCGATCCCGAGCCCCGCCGGTCGGCCCTGTCGGAGGCCCTCGCGGAGCTCGGCCGCTTCGAGCCGGCGTCCCGGATCGCCGCCACGCCGGTGGCCGGCGTCCCCTCGGCAGCGCCCGCGGCCCCCTCGGCACCGGCCGGCCCCGAACCCCACGAGCTCGCCCTCCTGGCCGACTGGTTCGAGGGCCGAGACGGCGTCCACGCCGTCGAGTCCGTGGACCGAGCCGGCCGCCGCTCCTTCGTGCCCGTCCACCGGCCCATCGGCGAGGAGGACTGGCGCCGTCACCTCCGGGGCGAGACCACGCTGGCGCTGCCCCTCGTCCGCGCCGGCGACGTGTGCTCCCTCGGGGTCCTGGACGTGGACCTCGGGCGCAAGCTCCTGGCCGAGCATCCCGACCGCAAGGAGGAGCTCCTCGGCCGCGCCCTCGGGGCCGCTCTCCGCCTCCGCCGCGAGCTCGCCCGCCGGGGTTGCGCGAGCCTGCTCGAGCTGAGCGGCGAGAAGGGCTATCACCTCTGGATGCGCTTCGAGGAACCGGTGCCCTCCTTCCGGCTCCGGCGCTGGCTCGTGAGCCTGGTGGCCGCCGCCGGTGAGCCGCCCGAAGGCGTCCGGGTCGAGATCTTCCCCAAGCGCGACCGCCTCCGGCCGGGGGAGATGGGCTCGGTGGTCAAGCTCCCCCTGGGCGTCCACCGGCGAAGCGGCCGGCGCTGCCGGCTTCTCGATGAGCACGGCGAGCCGCTGGAGGACCCCTACGAGACCCTGCGGACGACCCCGCCGATCCCGCGGCGGATCGTCGTGGAGCCCGACGAAGCGGCGCCGCCGCCCGCCTCCCTACCGGCGCCGCCGCCCGCCGAGCTCGGCCCCCGGGCGACCCGCGTCCTCGAGGGCTGCAAAATCCTGGGCTACCTGGCGAAGAAGGCCCAGGATACGAGCTACCTCGACCACACGGAGCGCACCACGCTCCTGTGCACCCTGGGTCACCTGGGCGAGGAGGGCGCGGCCGCCCTCCACGCCATCATCCGCCATACCTACAACTACAGCCGGGACGTGACCGACCGCCACATCTCCCGCCGACCCGAGTTCCCCATGTCCTGTCCCAAGGTCCGCGAGCGTCACCCGGAGGCCGCGGCGCTCGCGCCCTGCACCTGCCGGTTCGCCCTGCGGGGAGGTGCCTACCCCACGCCCGTGCTCTACGCCTTGAAGCCCTCCGAGATCCCAGCCTTCCGGCGCCGCGGACGGCGCGCGAGCGCCGGCGCAGGCGACGACGAGCGGCCCGCGGAGCGTGGTACCGGCCCCTCTCAGGCCGGCGTCCGACGCGAGGCCGAGGCGCTCCTCGGCAAGCTCGCCGAGCTCAAGCGGCACCGCCGCGGGATCGACCGCTCGATCGCCCGCACCGAGGGCGAGCTCGCGGCGCTCCTCGAGCGCTCCGGCCAAAGCGAGCTCCAGACGAGCCTGGGGCTCCTGCGGCGGTTATCCGAAAGCGCCGGCGGAGGGAGCGGGGACGACCCCTCCGGCCGCTCCACCCCACCCCGCTTCGTGATCGAGGTCTAGGGAATCGTGGCCGTCGTCTACCTCACCACCATGGGAAGCCTCGTCCGGCGCAAGGGCGAGCGTCTCGAGGTCTGGAAGGGCAAGGAGAAGCTCGGCGACGTCCGCCTCTTCGACCTCGAACGGCTGGTGGTGGTGGGCTCGATCCAGCTCACTTCCCAGGCGGTGGGGCTGCTCCTCGACAAGGGCATCGACGTCGCCTTCCTCTCGGGCGGTGGTCGGCTGCGGGGCTCCCTCGTTTCGGCCGAGTCGCGCAACGTCTTCCTCCGCCTGGCGCAGTACGACCGCTGGAAGGACGAGGCGTTCCGCGTCGCCCTCGGCCGCGAGGTGGTGGTGGCGAAGCTCACCGCCCAGCGGCGCCTTCTCGCCCGCTCCGAGCGAAACCATCCCGGAACCCTGGAGCCCGACGCCCTGAGCGAGCTCGACCGGGTGCTTCAGCAGGTGGCCGACGCCCAGGGCGCCGACGAGCTGCGCGGCCTCGAGGGCGCGGGAAGCGGCCTCTACTTCCGCCAGTTCGGCAAGATGCTTTCGAGCGTGGGTTTCCCCGGGCGCAAGCGCCGGCCTCCCACCGATCCGGCCAACAGCCTGCTCTCTCTCGGCTACGTGATGCTGGGCAACGAGCTCGGCTCGCTCCTGGAAGCGCGGGGCTTCGACCCGGCGATCGGCTTCCTGCACGGCGTGCGTTATGGCCGCAAGTCCCTCGCCCTGGACGTGATCGAGCCCTTCCGCCAGCCGGTGGTGGATCGCCTCACCCTCCGGCTGCTGAACTTGCGACAGCTCACCGCCGACGACTTCGAAGGCGGCGAGCAGGGCCTGCGCCTCCACCCGGAAGCTCTCAAGCGCTACTTCGAGCTCTACGAGGAGCAGCTCGCCGGCCCCAGCGAGGGGGAGGGCTCCGCCACCTGGCGCGAGCGCCTGAAGCGGCAGGTGGACGGCCTCCGGGAGATGGTGATGGCCGGCGAGGCCGCGCCGCTGTATCAGTGGCCGGGGTGAGTCGGCCGAGCCGGGGCTTGCCTCGAGACCGAACCTCCGCTAACCTCCAGGCAGGCCCGAAACCGGGGGAGGTTAGCGGAGGACCCGAAGAGGACCTAAGCTCTTTGACAGGAGGGACTTCCGCCGATCGTCCCAAAATCGGACACCGAGATCGGGGCTCCGCGGAGCCCGCCGCCGGGGAGGTTAGCGGAACCGGCTCCCGGGGCCCTTTGAAATCAAGGACTTGAGGAGGGGGGAGTGGAAAAAGGCGCCGAACCTTACGAGGGATTGCGACATTGAGGTCTTGGTGCATCTCGCACTCTCCTATTCAATTGGTGGAAAAAGGCGCCGAACCTTACGAGGGATTGCGACTCCTGCACCTTTAATAGAATTGAATAGTGGTCCATCAGTGGAAAAAGGCGCCGAACCTTACGAGGGATTGCGACACTACGATGCCCCCGGCGGAGGCCGCGCCCCACTTAGTGGAAAAAGGCGCCGAACCTTACGAGGGATTGCGACAAAGAAGAGGTTGGCGAAGAACTGCCGGACGGTTTCGGTGGAAAAAGGCGCCGAACCTTACGAGGGATTGCGACGTAAGTGTACTTGTCCACGCGCCCGACGACTCCGCGAGTGGAAAAAGGCGCCGAACCTTACGAGGGATTGCGACTCTGATAGTCAGCCTGCGAAAGCGCAGGTCCAATCCGTGGAAAAAGGCGCCGAACCTTACGAGGGATTGCGACTGAACCTGGCCATCGCGAGGAGGAGGAATCCGCTGGGTGGAAAAAGGCGCCGAACCTTACGAGGGATTGCGACGGTGTAGTACGGTTGGGCAGCGGCCGGGATGGCCGCGTGGAAAAAGGCGCCGAACCTTACGAGGGATTGCGACTGCAGAACGCCACCCGGTCCTCCAGACCGGGCAGCCGTGGAAAAAGGCGCCGAACCTTACGAGGGATTGCGACAAAGTCGCGCATCCATCATGCCACCTACCCGTCGGAGTGGAAAAAGGCGCCGAACCTTACGAGGGATTGCGACGGCCGATGCTCGCGGCACGAATGCCACTCACGTCAATCCGTGGAAAAAGGCGCCGAACCTTACGAGGGATTGCGACCGGGACAGCGCCGAGTTGAACTCGGCCTCAATAGTGTGGAAAAAGGCGCCGAACCTTACGAGGGATTGCGACTGACGTAGGGCTTCTTGCCCCTGGTCGTCCGTCCATGTGGAAAAAGGCGCCGAACCTTACGAGGGATTGCGACTTCGTCACTTAGTTCCGCTTGACGAGCCAGGTTGGCGTGGAAAAAGGCGCCGAACCTTACGAGGGATTGCGACCTCGACTGTCAGCAATTCCGGGCAGTGCGAGCTCATCGTGGAAAAAGGCGCCGAACCTTACGAGGGATTGCGACACCTCGGGACGCGTGGCCAGCGCACCGTAGAAGCAAGGTGGAAAAAGGCGCCGAACCTTACGAGGGATTGCGACAGCTCGGAATGTTTGCTGGCGAGGATGGCCGCCGCCAAGTGGAAAAAGGCGCCGAACCTTACGAGGGATTGCGACGACTCCAGAGGAAATTTTTCAGGCTCTCCTCAACTATGAGTGGGTAGCTGAGAGCCCGTCGGCGGTCGGTGCTCGGAGCGGTAGGTCGCCAGGGTCAGAGGCCTGGGAGGAGGGGGTGTGGTGGCGCTAAGGGGTTGAAACGCATGGAGTTTCCTGCTCTCCTTGGTGCATCCAAGGAACCGAGGAGGGAGGAGCGACCCCATGCGCCTGACCACTGTACTGCGTCGTCTGATCGGTGTCACGAAGATGTACGTCGAATCCACGCTGTTCCGGCGGGACGGGACGTTGGTGGTCCGTGTCCGCCCTACGTGGCGTCTGTCGCGTTGTGGCGAGTGTGGCCGGGTCGGACCGCGCTACGACCGTCGCTACGAGCGAGAGTGGCGCCACCTGCCCTGGGGGCGCCATGTGGTGGTGCTGCGCTACGCGCCCTGGCGAGTGGAGTGCCCTCAGTGTGGCGTGCGCGTGGAGCAGGTTCCCTGGGCGCCCTCGGGAGGTCGCTTCAGTGAAGCGTTCGAGGAGCTGGTGGCGTACTTTGCGCAGATCACCGACAAGACCCAGGTGACGCGCGTGCTCGGGATCGCCTGGGAGACGGTCGGTTCCATCGTCGCGCGGGTGGTCGAGCGCCGCCTCGACCCCGAGCGGCTGGTGGGCCTGCGCCGGATCGGCATCGACGAGTTCAGCTACAAGAAACGTCACCACTATCTCACCGTCGTGGTCGACCACGACCGCGGTCGCGTGGTGTGGGCCGGCGAAGGCCGTAGCGCCGAGGCACTCGCGCCCTTCTTCGAGCAGCTCGGCGAGGAGGGCTGCAAGGCGATCGAGATGGTGACCGTCGACCTGTCCGCGGCCTACACCAAGGCCGTGCGCGAGAGGCTGCCCGACGCCGAGATCGTCTACGACCGCTTCCATGTCCAGCGCTTGGTCAGTGATGCGCTCGACGAGGTGCGGCGCGAGCTGGTGCGCGAGCTCGCCTCCGACCCCGACGAAGCACGTGCCCTAAAGCGCACCCGCTTCGTGCTGCTGATGAATCCGTGGAACCTCAGCCGATCCCAGCGCCGCAAGCTCTCCGAGCTCCAGCGAAGCAACCAGCGGCTCTACCGCGCCTACCTGCTCAAAGAGACGCTCGCTCAGGCCCTCGACTACCGCCAACCCTGGCGGGCCGAACGAGCGCTGCGTGCCTGGCTTGCCTGGGCCTCTCGATCTCGGCTCCCAGCCTTCGTCAAAGCAGCCCGAACCATCCGCAAGCATCTCTCCGGGATCCTCGCCTACATCCGAACCCGCCTGACCAACGGCGTGGTCGAAGGCCTCAACAACCGGATCCGCATGATCGCCCACAGAGCCTACGGCTTCCACTCCCACCAGGCTCTCGCTGCGATGATCTTCCTCAACTGCGGGGGCATCCAGCTCGACCCGCCTCTACCCACTCATAGTTGAGGAGAGCCATTTTTCATCCCGATCTCCTTTTGTGGAAAAAGGCGCCGAACCTTACGAGGGATTGCGACATTGCGTGGAGGTCTTTTGCCAGATGAATTCGTGCGGTGGAAAAAGGCGCCGAACCTTACGAGGGATTGCGACGTTGTCGAGGCCCGCGGACCACCACAGGTTCGCACTGTGGAAAAAGGCGCCGAACCTTACGAGGGATTGCGACACGAAAGCATGGTGCCTAGCATGGTGCCTCCTTTGCGTGGAAAAAGGCGCCGAACCTTACGAGGGATTGCGACACTTACGAGGGAAGGCTATACGGATCGATGAACCTTTGTGGAAAAAGGCGCCGAACCTTACGAGGGATTGCGACAGATACCGCCGAGTGCAACCATAACGATGACGCCGGCGTGGAAAAAGGCGCCGAACCTTACGAGGGATTGCGACTGTTCACCGGCTCTTTGTCGGATCCTAGGGGCTCGGTGGAAAAAGGCGCCGAACCTTACGAGGGATTGCGACATCTTCGGTAAACTCCCGCGACCACATGCCGGTCTGGTGGAAAAAGGCGCCGAACCTTACGAGGGATTGCGACATTGGGCAGGCCCAGAATCCGCCCGGATGTTCTCGCGTGGAAAAAGGCGCCGAACCTTACGAGGGATTGCGACACGTAGACCCCCGCGGCCACCAGGCGGGAGCCGAGTGGAAAAAGGCGCCGAACCTTACGAGGGATTGCGACACCTCCGGCTCGAGAACGAGGAGCAGCTCACGCTTTGCGTGGAAAAAGGCACCGAACCTTACGAGGGATTGCGACTCTCACACACCCCACAAGTTTCTTTGTGGCAATATCGAGAGCAAGGCGCCGAGCCTTACGAGGGATTCGACCTCCTGGCTGAGCTTGCACGAACGCCTTAGGTGCGCTAGGCTGGCGGCGTCTCGCTGGAGAGTTTCGTGATACCCGCACGACAAGCTCGTTCGTGGACCGGCGCCCGGAGGCGGCGCCCGTGAGCCGGACCCTCGTCCTGCTCGTCGGGGGCAATCCCCTGCCCAACTACCTGGCCGCGCGCATCCTGGCGACGGAGCGCCCCTGGGTGCGGGCCGTCCTCGTCTACACGAAGGAGACGGAGGCGGTGAAGGACCGCCTTTGCCACGCCCTCTCCGAGCTGGGCACCGTCGACGAGCGCTTCGTCGAAGACGCGGCGAGCGCCGAGAGCATCCGCGCGGCCTGGCGAGACCTCCCGCCGCCGGTGCACCTCCACTACACCGGTGGCACGAAGGCGATGGCGGCCCACCTCCACGCCAGATGGCGGGAGGAGTTCTCCGACGTCGACTGGAAGCGGGAGGCGTCCTACCTGGACGAGCGCACCGAGGCGCTACGCTTCGATGACGGCACCTCGGTCGCCCTCGCCGGTCTCGACCTGCAGCTCGAGCTCGAGCCCCTCGCCGGCCTCCACGGGCTCGAGGACCTCGAGCGCGGCACGCCCAAGCCAGGCGGCCCGGAGCTGCCCGGCGACACCCTGGCCATGGCGCGCTCCCTCCTCGCCGACCCCGGGCAGGCCTCACGCCTGTACCGGGCTCTTCCGGAGAAGGTCGGTCGCTGGCGCCCGGAGGACCCGGACGAGCTCCGGTGCTTCGGCATCCGCGGCCTCAGCCACGACCTCGTGCCCGGGCAGGCGTGGAGCCGGCCCGCCAAGGAGGAGTGGCATCGCTTCTTGCGCGGCGGCTGGCTCGAGCACTGGCTGGGCGACCTCATCCGTCCCCTGATCGCCCCGCACCCGGTGTGGGTGGACGTCCGCGCCCGGATCAAGGGCCGCCCCTTCCAGGTGGACGTCGTCGCCCTGCGGCGGCACCGGGTCTACGCCGTCTCCTGCACCACGGACGCGACTCCGGCGGGGGCCAAGTCGAAGCTCTTCGAGGTGGCGTTCCGCGCTCGCCAGCTCGGGGGCGATCTGGCCAGGTCGGCCCTGGTGTGTTTCGTCGAGGAGAAGCTCTCCGACGTCCAGAAGGACGTGGAAGCGGGCTGGGACGCCACCAACGTCCCCCGGCCCTTCGGCCTCCAGCACCTGCGGGAGTGGCTGGCGGGCCGGACGGATGGCCTCGCCCGCTGGCTGGAGACCTGATGCCCACCTACACCCTCATCGACCTGGTGGGCATCCAGGACTTCGTGTTCGCCTCGAACCGCCTCCAGGACGTCGTGGGCGGCTCGCGGCTGGTCCGCGAGGCGACCCGCCGGGAGGGCTGGCTCCGGGACCTGGGCCTGGAGGACGCCGCCCTCGTCGCAGCCGGCGGCAACGCGCTGCTGCGCTCCGACGATCCCGGGAAGGCCCGGGACGCCGCGGCCCGCTTCACCCGCAAGCTCCTCGACGAGGCCCCCGGCCTCGCCGCCGCCGTGGCGCACCGCGAGGCCGACGGCGCCGGCTTCGCCCGGGCCCTCGAGCGCCTCCACGAGGCGATGCGCGAGGAGAAGGCCCGGCGGCGCCCCTCCCTCGAGGCCCTGGGCCTCGGGGTGACGGCGAGCTGCCGCGAGACCGGCGCGGTGGCGACCGAGCTCTGGCCCGGCACCGAGCCCGGCGAGGCCCCCGCGCCGGTGGCCGCGGGCGTCGCGGCCAGGCGCCGGGCGCTTCGGAGCGGAACGTCCGAGCTGGTCGAGGAGGACGCCGTCTCCGCCGCGCCAGGAGCCCCGGTCCGCCAGCTCCGCTTCCCCATCCAGAACGACGAGCTGGGCCGAAGCCCGGGCGAGAAGAGCCTTCTCGGGGTGATTCACGTGGACGCCAACGCGGTCGGGAGCCGCCTCGCCCGCTGGCTCGGGGAGCTGGCCGAGACGGGCGTGCCGGACGAGGAGGTCGAGAGGCGGTTCGTCGAGCTTTCGAAGGCCCTCGACCGCCTCGTCTCCCAGACCTGGCGCGGGATCGTGGAACGGGTCAAGGCTCGCATCCGCTGGAATCCGAAGACCGCCGGCCACGAGCTCGAGAGCCCGGCCCTCGGCCAGAGCTTCCCCCTGGCCGAAGACGCCCGCCGAGGCCGCCTCTTCCTGCCCGTGCGGCCCATCCTCCTGGGAGGCGACGACCTCACCTTCCTCTGCGACGGCCGGCTGGCCCTCGACCTCGCCGAGCACGCCCTGGCCGCCTTCGAGTCCGCGACGCTCCCGGAGCTGGGGGCGATCGGCGCCTGCGCCGGGGCCGTTCTGGTGCCCGCCCACGCACCCTTCTCCCGCGCGGTGGAGTGGGCCCACCGGCTGTGCGCTCGCGCCAAGCGCCGGGTGGTCGAGACGACGGACCGGGAGCGGATCGGCTTCGCCCTCGACTGGCACGTGGGCCTGCCGAGCCCCCTGGAGAGCGTGGACGCCCTGCGCCGGCGCCTCTACCGGGCGGGGTCTTCGGCCGGCGCCCTCGAGCTCACCTGCCGCCCCTACCCGCTGGGCGCGGCCGGCGAGCGCGCCACCTGGCGGTGGCTCGCCGCCACCGTGCTCGGCGCGCCGGCCGGAGGTGGCGGCCCCAACGCCCATTCTCTCCGGGGACCGAGGTGGGCCGACCACCGCAACAAGGTCAAGGCCCTCGAGAGCCTGGCCCGGGGAGGCCGGGACGAGGTGCGCGGCGCTCTCGAGGCCTGGCGGGCGGCCCACCCGGACCTGGTCCTGCCCGGCGGTCTCGACCCGGACGGCGGCTTCCTCGCCCACCGCACCCCCCTGATCGACGCCACCGAGCTCCTGGACCTCCACTGGCCCCTCGACCCACCGCTTGCCGGGGCCCGCACCGCGGCCACCGAGTCGCGCCCGGCGACGGCACCGGAGGAGCCGTCGTGAGCGCGCCGTCCCGCCTCGCGGTGGAGCTCCTCTCGGACGCCACCTTCGCCTCCGGCGAGGGGACCCCGGGGCTCGTGGACGTGGAAGTGACGGCGACCCGCGATGGGCTCCCCTACCTGCGGGGCAAGACCCTCCACGGCCTCCTGCGCGAGGCGTGGCTCGAGATGCGCGGCGCGTTCCCGGAGCTCGCGGGCGCCGGCGAGCGCCTCCTCGGCCTCGAAGGCGACCTCGAGGAGACCGCGCTCCTGCGCATCGGCGACGCCCATCTCGACGACGACGCCGTGGCCTGGGCCCGCCACGCGGTGGGGCGCAGCCGCTCGCCCCTCCATCCCCAGCAGATCCTCGCCAGCCTCACCGACGTCCGCACACAGACCGCGCGCTCCCGGAGCACGGGAGCGCCGGAGCCGGGCACGCTGCGCAGCTCCCGGGTGATCCTGCGAGGTGCGGTGTTCGAGGCGCCCCTGGCGTTCGAGCCCGCCCCGGGAGCCGAGGAGCTTCGGTGCCTGGCCCTCTCCGTCCTCGCCACGCGGCACGGCGGCCTGGCGCGCAACCGGGGGCGCGGGCTGCTGCGATGCCTCCTGGACGACGACCGGCCGCGGACGCTGGCGTGGGCGGGCCTCGGGGATGGCGACGATTCTGGAGGGGGCCCATGACCGAAACGCGGCTCGTGCCGTTCACCCTGGAGCTCGAGGCGCGCGCCGTCCTCACGGCCCCCGGCGGTAGCCCCGACAGCGCCAGCTCCCTCGACTTCGTACCCGGCTCGGTGGTGCGCGGGGCGGTGGCCCGGGCGCTCCCGGGCCCGGGGAGCGGCGCCGAGCCCCTGGAGACCTTCCACCGCCTGATCCTCTCGGGCCAGGTGCGCTACCTCAACGCCTACCCGCTGGCCGAGGGGCGCCGCGCCGTGCCCACCCCCCTCTCCTGGCGCGTCGCCAAGCACGGGGACGCGATCTTCGACCTGGCGGCGGCTTCGGCCGGCGAGGAGGCGCCCTGGGCCGGCGAGCCCCTGGCAGGCGTGCCGGTGAGCTTCGTCACCCTGGGCGCGGCCGACCCGCGGCAGGCGCCGGTGCGGATGGGCGCCGCGGTCCACCACCAGCGGAGCCGCCGGATGGGCAGGCCCGTGGCCGGCGAGGGAGCTCTGTTCGTGTTCGAGGCCCTGGACGCCGGGCAGAGCTTCCGGGGGTTCCTGGCGGTGGACGGCGACGAGGAGGACGCCCGGCGGGCCATCCGCGAGGTGAGAGCCGCCGCCCGGGAGACCCTCCTCCTCGGCCGCTCGCGGCGGGCGGGCTACGGGGGGCGGGCGCGGATCTCCTGGGGCACACCGCGGCGGCGGGAGCTCGAGGGCCGGCAGGGCTTGATCTCCTCGGACGTGGCGAGCGGAACGGCCTTCCGGGTCCTGTTCCTCTCGGACGCCATCCTCCGCGACCCGGCGACGGGCGCCCACGACCCCGCGGTCGCAGAGGCCGCGATCCGGGAGGCCCTGGCCGACCGGGTCGAGGTCGGCGCCCGCCACTGGAGCACCCGCCTCGCCGGCGGCTTCAACCGGACCTGGGGCCTCGAGCTGCCGCAGGCCCTGGCGCTCCGGGCCGGCTCGGTGCTGGCGCTCGAGGCCCTCCGGCCGATCGCCCTCGCCGACCTCCTGGCGCTCGAGGCCTCCGGCATCGGCGAGCGCCTCGCCGAGGGCTTCGGCCGCCTCGCCTTCCTGGAGGCCGCGGCGCCCGAGCCGCGCCTCCTGCCGCCGCCGCCCGAGGCGGAGCCGCCGGCCCCGGCCACCGTGCCCCCGGCGGTCGAGGGGATGGAGCGCCGCCTCCTCGAGGAGGCCCTCGAGCGCCACGTCGCGGCCCTCGCGGCTCGCCGGATCGAGGACGCCCGCTCCCTGCCGAGCCCGAGCCTGCTCTCGCGCCTCAGGACGCCGCTCCGCGCCGGCCGCTCCGGGCTCGCGGCGCTCGGCACCTGGCTCGCCGGCGGCGAGGCCGGGCTCCGCCCCAAGGCCCTCCGCGCGCTCGCCGACGCCCGGGTGAAGGACTGGGACGGGCAGTGGACGCCGCTCCGCGACTGGCTCACGGCCACCCTGGGCGCCTCGCGCGAGGAGCTTTCCGACCGCCTCGACCTGCGCCTCGTCGCCCAGCGCCACCACCTGACGAGCGAGACGAGGGCCCTCGACCTCCTCCGCGCCGACGATCTCCTCGAGCTCGCCCGTTGGCGAGTGATCGACCAGACCCTGGCTCTCGCCGCCCGCCGGGCGCGCCGGGGAGAGAGAAGGGAGGCTCCGGATGCCGGCTGAGGTCGACCGCATGGTAGGCCCAGGCGGCGAAGCACCCCTGGCCGCGCGGTGGGTTGTCCTGGGCGACCTGGTGGCCGAGTCTCCCCTCCACCTGGGTGGCGCGGACGACCCGGCGGTGGACGCCCCGATCCTCACCGACCGGGTCTCGGGCCGGCCGCTCCTGACCGGCACCTCCCTCGCCGGCGCCCTCCGCGCCTACCTGGCGGACCTCCTCGCAGGCTACTTCGCCGAGGAGGAGCCTCGGGAGGTGGCGAAGCTCTTCGGCGGTGCGCCGGGGGACGACAAGGGCCTCCCGAGCCCGCTCGTCGTCTACGACAGCCTGCGGGAGAGCGCGCCGGGGGCGCCGCCCGAGATCCGGGACGGCGTGGCCCTGGACCCGGCCTCCGGCACCGCCGAGGAGCACAAGAAGTTCGAGCTGGAGGTCCTGCCGGCGGGCGCCCGCTTCGAGATCCGCCTCGACCTGGCGGTCCTCCGGGAGGCGGACGAAGCCCGGCTCCTCGCCCTCCTCCACGCCGCCCTGGGAGGCATGGAGCGGGGCGAGGTTCCCCTCGGGGCCCGCGCCAGCCGCGGCTTCGGCCACTGCCGGGCGGGGCGCTGGCGCGCGCAGCGCTTCGACCTCGGCTCCGCGGCCGGCTGGCGCGCCTGGCTCGCCTCCGACCCGGAGCGGCCGCTCCCGGCCCGAGAGGACGCCGAGGCGCCGCGGGAGGCGGCTCCGCCGACCCTCGCCACGGTCCTCCGGGCCGCCTGGCCCGAGCTCGGCGAGCCGACTCCCGTGGGGGACGGGCGGCGGTGGTTCCGGGCGATCCTCGACCTCCGGTGGCCGCGGGCCGGCCTCCTGGTACGGAGCCCCGGCGCCGGCCCCGGCGACCTCGACGCCACTCACCTTCACTCGGGCGGAGAGCCCGTGCTCCCCGGCACGAGCCTCGCCGGCGCCTTGCGTTCCCGAAGCCTGCGGATCGCCCGGCTGCTGCACGGCGACGCCGGGACCGGCCTGGTCGATCGGCTCTTCGGGCCTCGCCTCGAAGGCACCACCGACCCGAGCTTCGTGCCCGCGGCGTCGCGGCTGATCGTCGAGGAGTCGGTCCTCGAGGAGCGCCGGCCCCTCCAGGTGAGCCGGATCCGTGTCGACCGTTTCACGGGCGGGGTCGTCGATGGCGCCCTCTTCGACGAGGAGCCCGTCTTCGGCGCCGCCGCCCGGACCGCGGTGACGATCAAGAATCCCGAGCCCGGCGAGAGCGGCCTCCTGCTCTTGGCCCTCAAGGACCTCTTGACCGGCGACCTGCCGGTGGGAGGCACGGCCGCCGTGGGCCGCGGGGTGGCGGAGGGCACCGCCGAGCTCCGCTGGAGCGACGGCCGCTCGATCGCCTGGAACCCGCGGGAGCCGCTTGCCGAGGCGCAGGCCGAGGTTCTGGAGCGGGAGGTCGAGGCGCTCCATCGGAAGGTCCCGGAAGCAGGCCGAGCGGAGCGGCCGGGCGGCGAGGCTTCGCCGGAGGCGAGGGCATGAGCGCCTTCGGGTGTGCCGCGACCCGCCTCGAGGGGGACCGGAGCGCCGCCTTCTTCGCCTGGGCCGCGGGCGAGGGTCCGGCCCCGGTCGAGGAGGCCGCGGGGGCGGGGCTCGCCTGGCTCCTCGCCTACAGCGACGCGGGCGTCACCTGGGGCCGCCTCGAGGGCCGGGAGTGGAAGCTCTCGGCGAGCGCCTTCCCGGAAGTCTCGCCTCCCCTCGTCGAGGGCGCGCTCCACGAGCTCCGGCTCTTCGGGCGCGCGGCCGAGATCCGACTGTGGCGAAGCGGGGCGGAGCTCGCCGGGCGGCGGCTCGCCGACCCGCTGGATGCGGCGGGGCGCGGGCCGCTCGCGCCGCGCGACGACCGCTGGCTGCTCGAGGGCGATCGCCTCGCCGGGTGCCGGGACGGCTTCGCGCTCTTCACGGGTCGCGCGGGCCGCCTGCAGGCCCTCCCCCTCGTGATCCCGGAGGCGGAGATCGAAGGCACGCTCCCGTGGCGCCTGGAAGTCCGCCACTACTTCGAGCAGGACCCGGACACCGGAGCCGTCCGCGTGGCCTTGACCCGCCTCGTCGGCGTCGTTCCAGGAGGGTCTCCATGAGCCGTCACCGAAACCCCTCGTCCGGGGCGCGCACCTCTCTTGCACCGTACAACTTCATCGCCGTGCCGCGGAAGGTCTTCACGATCGGAGCGGGAGTCGAGATCGCCGGCCGGTGCGAGAGGCCGTGGCGCCGCCACGACCGCTACCTGGAGGGCGCCCGCTCCGGGTGGCTCGATCTCGCGATCACCGCCGAGACCCCGCTCTACGTCCGGTGTGCCCCGGCCCCGGAAAACGCCCTCCCCGAGGAGACCCAGGCCAACCCCCATCGCCAGCAGTTCTTCCACCACGGGAAGCTCGGACGAGCCGGTGATCCCCGGAAGCTCCCTCCGCGGAATGACGCGCTCGCTGGTCGAGATCCTCGCCCACGGGAGCCTCCGCTGGGTCTCCGACCGCCGCCTCGTTCACCGGGCGGTGGGCGACGCCTCGTCCCTCGGCATCCGGTACCGCGAGCGCTTCCTCGGGGACGCCAAGAACCCCGGGGCCAAGCCACCGCTCTACGACTACCCGTCCGACCGGGTTCGCGGAGGGTATCTCCGGTGGAGGCGCGGCGACGCCTTCATCCAGCCGGCCAAGGAGGTCTTCGGCGAGACCCTCGTCTTGGTGGAGTACGAGGCGGCTCGCCTAGGCGCCGGGGTCGTGCCCCGGGCGCAGTCCGACAAGGCTCGCTATGGACCCCAGGACGTGATCGACGTCTGGCTCCGGCCCCCCTCGGGGCGCACGCCCCACGTCGCGGGCAACGGCCAGGCCGCCCTGGAGATGGCCTGCGTCAGCCGGCCCACGGACGTCCAGCGGCGGAAAGCCGGTCAGCCGGCGCCGGCCGGGTTCGAGCCCGCCGTCCTCCTCCGGAGCGGTCACATGGGTGGCCCCCACCCCAAGCACCGGCACTGCGCCGTCTACGAGCCGGACCCGGCGAGAGCCGCCCCGACGAGCTGGCTCCCCGTCGAGCCCGACGTGTGGCGCGCCTACGCCGAGGACCGCGACCTCCACCGTGGCATCCCCTGCCGCCGCCTCACGCACGATGGCAAGCCCTTGGTCTACCTGGTGGACGACCTCGGCCGCCTGGTCTTCTTCGGGCCGACTCTTTTCTTCCGCCTTCCTCACGACCGGACCGTGCTGGGGCTCGTGCCGCCGGCCGCCCGGGGCGGGGCGGGCGAGCTCGAGCTGGCCGACGCCCTGTTCGGCACCGTCGAGGCGAAGGATGGAGCGGTCAAGGGGCGCGTCTTCTTCGAGGACGCCCTCTGGACGGACCGGGGCGCGGGGCCGCCCTTCCTCGAAGGCGATGGCGGCCGGCGCTCGCCCAAGATCCTCTCCGAGCCCAAGCCCACCGCCTTTCAGCACTACCTGGCGCAGCCCGAGCCGGACAGCTCGAAGACCCTCCGGCACTGGAGCGACGATCTCTCCGAGACCGAGGTCCGCGGCTTCAAGCGCTACTGGCACAAGCCGGGGGCCTCGGACTCCGACCGGTTCGAAACCGGGCTCAGAACCGATACCCAGCACACGATCATTCGCCCGGTTCGCCCGCGCACCCGGTTCGCCGGCCGTGTCCGCTTCGAGAACCTCGGCGACCTTGAGCTGGGCGCCCTCCTCACCGCGCTCGAGCTCCCGCCCACGAAGCGGCACCACCTGGGGATGGGCAAGCCCCTGGGCCTGGGCACGGTGCGGATCGAGGCAACCCTCCACCTGGTCGATCGCCGGCGCCGCTACGCGCGTCTCCTGGCCCCCGACCGCCGGGCCGAGAGCGGCGAGATCCCGGCGACCGAGACGCGCGAGGCCGGCGAGGCGGCCCGCTCGGTCTTCGAGCAAGCGATCCTGGGCCACGCCGCGACGCAGGGCGACGAGGAGGCCGGCCGTGGGCCCTCGACCCTCTGGGAGGTGCCCCGCCTCGCGGAGCTCGCTCTTCTGCTCGAATGGGACAAGGCGCCGCCCCCGGCGGCGACCGGCTATTCACGGCCCGAGCATCAAGGGCAACAGAAGTTCAAGTGGTGGCGCGAGCGGCCCGTCCTGCCCGATCCCCGGGGCGTCGTGGAAGGTGGGTCGGAGGCGGGCGGGCGAGGGCGGCGCAGCGCCGGCGCCCAGAGCCCCTCGAAGTGGCCGCACGCAAGCGGCACGCAGCGAGCCGCCCCGGCCTCGGTGATCCAGGACGAGTTCCACACCGGCCAGCGGGTCCGGGTGGTGGTGCTCGAGGAGAAGACCAAGAAGGGCAAGCCCCGGTTCCAGGTGAAGGGCGGCGCCAAGCGCGGCGTCCTCCACCCGCAGAGCCCGGAGCCCCCGGAGCTCTCCCCCGGCCGGGAGCTCGAGCTGGTGGTCCGGGCCCCGGGGGCCACGCTTCAGCTCGCGTGGCCGGGAGACGGCGAGCCTTGACCGGCCGGCGCTCGATCTTCAACACCACCCTCCACCCGCCGTCTGCCGAGCAGGCCGCGGCCGGGGTCGGGCCGCCCTGCGGGCGTGAGGTGCCCCTCGAGGCCTCCTTCCAAGACGTCCGGGCCGTGGCCCGGGCGCTGGTCGACGAGGCGCGCTCCGAGAAGGCCGACGCCGTCCTGATCGGCGGCCTCTCCTCCCTCGTCGTCGCGGTCTACCTGGAGGCAGTGCGCGCCGGGATGCCGGTCGTGGAAGCCCTGACCGAGCGGCTCCGCGACGAGCGCGGCCGCTTCGTCTTCGCGCACCGCGGCCTGCGGGAGCTGCCGCCGCCGTGACCCGCTCCGGCCTCGCCCCCGCCGTCGCCGTCGTCGGCCCCGCCAACTGCGGCAAGACGACTCTCCTCCACCTCCTGGACCGGGCGCTCCAGGGCCACCCGGACCGGCCACTGGCCTACGTGGTCAAGGGCAACCCGGACGGTACCGGCCGCTACCTCTACGAGGCTCCGGAGCTCCGCGCGGCTCTCAAGCCCCGGGTCAAGGGAAGCTGGCAGCCGGGCACGGTGGAGGCGATCTGCCGCTGGATCGACAACTGCCGCGCGAGCCTGGAGGTGGTGCTGGTGGACTTCGGCGGCAAGCACAGCCCGGCCAACGACCGGATGCTCGCCCGGTGCTCCCACTTTCTGGTCCTCGACCGGGAACGGAGCCGGCAAGGAGCGCCGGAGGAGGGCGGCGCCCCGGCCGAGCACGGGGACGCCGACTCCTGGGCCGCGGTCTGCCGGCGCAACGGCCTCGAGCCCGTGGCCTCCGTCCGCTCCCTGTGGCGGGCGGGCCGGCCGAGGGTTCGGCGTGCCCCCGGCGGTGGCCTGGAGGTGAGCTTCCGCGCCGACGCGGGGAGCCCCGCCGACACGATCAACGAGGGCGTGGTCGCCGCTCTGGCCGGCGAGCTCCTGAGTCTTCGGCGCCGGCGCCCGTCACCCGGATACCTCGACCTTCACGTCCGCGAGCGCTGGCGCGTCCAGGACCTGGCGGACCTCGGCGGCCTGGCACCCATCGTCGAGGCGCGCGTCGCATCGGGAGGCCCGCTCCTCCTCGGGGGGCAGGCGCCGGTCTGGGCGTATGCCGCGGCGCTCCATCGGGCCCTCGACGTGGAGCCCGATGCCCTCGTCCTCCTGTTCGATCCGAAGCTCGCCTGGAACCTGGTGGAGATCCCAGCCGGGCTCGCGCCGGAGGAGGGCTCGGAGCTCGGCCGCCGCCTGGCGGTGCGCTGGACCCCCCGGCCCGATTCGCCCGGCCGGCCAGGGGCCGCCCTCAACGTTCGGATCACGACCGATGACCGCTTCCTTCCACTGTCGAGCGCGCTCGACCTCGTCCACGCGCCGGTTCCGGAGGAGCCGCCGCCCTCCGGTCCGCTGGTGGTCTCCGGTGCTCTCCCCATCTGGCTCCACCTGGCCTACTCGCGCTGGCTGCGAGCCGCCGCGCCGGGACGCCTCCTGGGCCACTGGGACGCAGGCACGAAACAGGCTGTTTTCGTCCACGGTCCCGGTGCTCCGACGGCCGAGCCCTGGAGCCCGTGAGGCCCTGGGCCTTGGCAGCCGGGCCGCGATCCGCTAACCTCTGAGGAGGTCCGAAACCGGGGGAGGTTAGCGGAACGACCGGAGAGGGCCTAAGGTCTTTGACAGGAGGGACTTCCGCCGATCGTCCCAAAATCGGACACCGAGATCGGGACTCCGCCGAGCCCCCCGCCGGGGAGGTTAGCGGAACCGGGTACCGGGGCCCTTTGAAATCAAGGACTTGAGGAGGGGGGAGTGGAAAAAGGCGCCGAACCTTACGAGGGATTGCGACGGGCCGGTCGCGCGATTCCGAATGAAGCGCATCGCGGGTGGAAAAAGGCGCCGAACCTTACGAGGGATTGCGACGACAGCGAACCCCGTTGGTTTGAGGCCCACTGGTTCAGTGGAAAAAGGCGCCGAACCTTACGAGGGATTGCGACCGTTTCACCTTGCTGTCGTCGTCCATCTGTGACTCCGTGGAAAAAGGCGCCGAACCTTACGAGGGATTGCGACACTCACTTGCGAGACGACCCAGGCGAAGCCAACGCCACGGTGGAAAAAGGCGCCGAACCTTACGAGGGATTGCGACATTATCCTCGCAGAACTGCACGAACTGCGAGGGGGTGAGTGGAAAAAGGCGCCGAACCTTACGAGGGATTGCGACATAGTGAGTGCTGAAGCGGAGGCTCGCCCCCATCAACGTGGAAAAAGGCGCCGAACCTTACGAGGGATTGCGACTCCATCACACCACCCCCTCTCCGTAGCCCGCCGTGAGCGTGGAAAAAGGCGCCGAACCTTACGAGGGATTGCGACTTTGTGGCCTGTTGTCATCACAAAGCCATGCTTTAAAGTGGAAAAAGGCGCCGAACCTTACGAGGGATTGCGACACTTCACGACCATCACCTGGCTCGCGCCCATAGGCTCGGTGGAAAAAGGCGCCGAACCTTACGAGGGATTACGACAGTCTGGTGGGAAATAGGAGCAGTCGCGAGACGCTCCCGTGGAAAAAGGCGCCGAACCTTACGAGGGATTGCGACTTATAAACGCTCGAAATGACCGTTGTAATCGGTTTCCGGTGGAAAATGGCGCCGAACCTTACGAGGGATTGCGACATGAGACCAGGAGCTCGACCGGCGCCGGGACCTCTTCGAGTGGAAAAAGGCGCCGAACCTTACGGGAGATTGCGACTTCGGGAACGTAGAAGATGGAATATTGGAACTAGATGTCTGATCAGGCCAGAATCGTGACAAACGAGCCGAGCTTCTCCAGGAGCGGAGAGAGTGTGAGGGGGCGTCCCCTTCCCCCCCGTGGGGTGGGAAGGGGATCGAGGGGATGCGGGGGGCATCCGATGAATCCAGCGGTCTGGAGTCGCCGTTCCGAGGAGCGCAGCCGGGATCGGTCGGCGTGGGTGGGGGACCAGCGACCCGTGGCGCCGGAGACGCTTCAGGCGCCTCGTCGGTTTGAGGCGGAGCTTCGCTAGGAGTGGCTAGATGACTCGACGCGGCACCTCGCAGCGGCCCCGCTGGCTGACGGCCGAGGGCACCCTGGACCTCAACGAATTCCCGATCGACTCGGTGCTCCGCCAGGCCCTCGACGCCGACCCGCAGCGGTTCCGCTCCGGGTGCACTCTCCTGGCCAGCATGGCAGCGTCCGGCCGGACGGAGGCCGGGGTCTTCCTGGTGGGCCTCTTCCACCACTACGCCGGCGACCGATCGAGGCGCGAGGCCGTCGTCGAGCAGCTCCAGCACGTCCCGCACCCGGCCGCGGCGGCCGCGCTCCTGGCGGAGCTCCGGCGCGTAAAGAGCTCCAATTCCACCCGCCGCTACCTGGACCGGGTGCTGCGGTCCCTCACCTGCCTGCCGCGCGCTCTCGTCGCCGAAGGCCTCGCCGAGCTCGCCGCCGACACGTCGACCTTCTCACCGAAGATGCGGGCCAAGCTCCGCGCCGCCCTCGCCGAGCTTCGCTGATCGAGCGGCCTCTGGCTCACCGGTTGGGAAGGGAGTGGTGGTGGACATCCCGTCGAGGCTCGTCCGGCTTGATCATTATGCGAGCTGGCATTATGCTTCCCTGCATAATGCGCTTCCTCGACCGTACCGAAGAGCTGGCTCGCCTCCGGAGCATGACCGATCGCGGGGAGGGCGGCCTGGTGGTGGTCTACGGCCGCCGGCGGGTCGGCAAGACGCGCCTGCTCCTCGAGTGGTCCAACCGGGTGGGCGGCCTCTACACGGTGGCCGACCAGTCCGCAGCCGGGATTCAGCGCCGGTACTTCGCCGAGACCGTCACGGCACGCCTTCCGGGGTTCGCCGACGTGGAGTATCCAAGCTGGTCACCTCTCCTCGCCCGTCTGGCGCGGGAATCCGACGGCGCCGGCTGGCGTGGGCCGGTGATCTTCGACGAGCTGCCGTACCTCGTGGCCGCCTCGCCGGAGCTCCCCGAGTATCCTCCAGCGCTGGGTCGATCACGACGCCCGGCGAGCGCGCCTCCTGGTCACCGTGGCGGGGTCGAGCCAGCGCATGATGCAGGGGTTGGCTCTTGCCGCCGACGCTCCGCTCTACGGCCGGGCGAGCGAGATGCTCGAGCTCGCGCCTCTCGAGCCCCCCTACCTCGCCCAGGCCTTCGACTCGGAGGACCGGCTCGAACAGGTCGAGCTCTATGCCGCGTGGGGCGGAATCCCCCGCTACTGGGAGCTCGCCAAGGAGGTCGAGGGGGGTGTCCTCGCGCAGGTCGATCGCCTGGCGCTCGATCCGTTGGGACCGCTCCACCGCGAGCCCGACCGCCTGTTGCTCGAGGAGCTCCCGCCGGCGGTCGAGACCCGGCCGGTGCTGGACGCCATCGGTGCCGGAGCTCACCGCGTCTCCGAGATCGCCGGCCGGCTCGGCCGCCCCGCAACCTCGATGGCCCGCCCCCTGGAGCGGCTGGTGGCCATGGCCCTGGTCCGGCGCGAGGTGCCTTTCGGAGAGTTTGCGAAGACGAGTCGGCGAAGTCTCTACAAGATCGACGATCCGTTCATCCGCCTCTGGTTTCGAGTCGTGGCGCCCCATCGCGGCCTGCTGGCGGCGCCAGCCCGCGGCGGGCGCGCCTCGACCTCCTCCGGCGGCACTGGAGCGCCCTGGCGGCCGAGGCGTGGGAGGAGCTGTGCCGGAGACGGTTTCCGTTCCTGCCGGCGTCGAACCCGCTGGCCGCGGCCGGCCCGTGGCAGCCGGCGGCCCGGTGGTGGCGCGGCAACGAGCCCGAGTGGGCCCTGGTGACCGGATCGCTGGACGGAAAGCGGCTGCTCCTGGGAGAAGCCAAGTGGAGCCCGCGGCCCGTCTCGCCCCGGGAGCTGGAGCGGGCAGCAGCGGAGCTACGCGCGCGGAAGGAACCTCCGGTGCGCGGCTTGAGCGGGGAGCCGGAGGTTGTCCGCGTGCTCTTCTTCCCCGCGCTGGGAGACGAAGCTCGAGCCCTGCTCTCCAAAGAGCCCCAGCTCACGGTCGTCACGGCCCAAGATCTGCTCGCACTCCAGGACCCTGCGCGGCAGTAGCGGCCCGTCACACCACCCGGTGCCAGGGGGCACCGAGGATGCCGCGCGAGAGCCACTGGACCTCGTCGCCGTCGTGGAGGAGGAGGCCGCCTCGGACGAGGTCCGGGTACTCGTCGCGACCACCTGCTACACTTCTCTCCCATCGACTTTCAAGGCCAACGTCGCGATCTCCCGTGACGCGGATCTCGTAGCGGCCTCCCAGGGGGAAGCCCGGGGGCAGAGCCTCTCCGCGGGCTGGCCCCGGGGAGACTCGTGGAGAGATCGTTTCCGTCCGGTTCGGATTGGGCATGCTCGAACTTCGATGAGTTGCTCCAATCCTACCAAAGTGCCCGGCCGCAACGATGCCGCGCCGCGGCAGGCCTGACTCGGATCGCGCGGCGCCGGGTCAGGTCCCGGGATTCAGCAGATCGCTCGAGAGGTGGGGGAAAAAAGAACCGCCCCGGGGCGGCCGGGGGCGCCCTCTCCCGACCACCCCGGAGCGGTTCGCGACGTCAGAGGGGACTTCTCCAGGAAGTCCCTCCGAGGAGCGTGGCGAAGTCGACGGCCACCTGGGACTGGCCGTCGCCTTCCTGACCTGAGGTGTCGACGCTGAAGGGGCTGTCGTTCCAGAACTCCCCCGACGACGTCGGCGTGACGAGCTGGAGCCGGGTGAACCCGGTGACGCTGGTGCAGTTGTCCGACTGGGCCGGCGTGCAGCGGCCGAGCACCCGAAGCGTGCCGGTGTCGAGGCGGTCGCCGGGGCCGAAGTCGATCGACAGCTCCGCGGCGAGCCGTCCCATGGGAGCGCCCGACGCGTTCAGCGGGTAGACGTCGAGGCGATAGGTGCCCCGGTCCTGGCCGCGGAAGATGGCGATCTTCGTAGACGCCGCGCCGTCGGCCGAGGCTCGGGCGATCTTGGTCAGCACCCGGAAGACGTGCTGGTCCCGGCTGGTCAGCTCCGCGTGGCACGGGTGCAGCAGGTCGTCGAGGCCGCGCCCCGGCTTCGACTCGGCCGGCGTGCCCCCTTCCCGGCTCGCCGCGTCCCCCAGGTCGTCGATGCCGAGCAGGGACAGGGGGTCCGGATCGTCGCCCAGGGTCGGGTTGAGCCGTACCTCGAGGGCGTCCGGGGAGCTCTCGGGGACCAGGTCCGAGCTCGTCTGGTTGCGGCTCAGGCTGACCGACGAGAGCTGGGGCCGGGCCGGGTTGCGCAGGAGGGTCGTCTCCTCCGGGTTGCTCGAGAAGGCGAGCTGGCTCTCGGGAGTGCCCGGGCCGTTGCCGGTGAAGGCGAGGCCGGCGAAGTCGCCCAGGCGGGTGAAGGAGACGTTGATCCCCGTCGTCTTGTTGCCGTTGGGAGCGGCCACCGAGATCCGGTCGAGCACGCCGGCGAGGCGGAAGCTGTCGCACAGCTCCTCCTCCTCGCTCAGATCCTCCTGCTTCTCGTCGTCGTCGAAGATCACCAGGGTCGCCTTGCGGGTCGCTCCCAGGGTGGCGCCGCCGGTGGGGTTCGAGAGCGATACCTGGACCGTCTTGACTCCGTCGCGGGAGCCGTCGGGGAGGACCGGGATCGCGATCGTGGCGTGGGAAGCCCCGGCCGGGAAGGTGACGGTGCCGTCGTGCGCCATGAAATCCACGCCGGGGACGGCCGAGCCGGCCGAGACGTGGTAGTCGACGCTCACCTGGCCGCTCGTGCCCCCGTGCCGCTCGAGCTCGAGCTCGCCGTGGCCTTCGTCCTCGGTGGCCCCGGAGGCGAAGAGGTGGAAGCCGATCTGACCGGGACCCTGCTGGGCGTCGTCGTCGTGGATGGTCACCGTGGTCTGGGCCGGCGAGCTGACGGTGGCGCCGCCCGTGGGGTTCGACAAGCGGGCGGTGAAGGTCTCGTTGCCCTCGACGGCGCCGTCGTCGACGATCGGCACGGCGACGGTCTTCGTCGTCTCGTCGCCGGAGGCCCAGTCGAGGGTGGTGGTGGTGGCCGTGTAGTCCTGCCCCTTGACCGCGCTGCCGTCGGAGGTCGAGATCTTGACGCTCACGGCGCCGTCCTCGCCGCCGGAGCGCTCCACGAAGAGCTTCACCTGGCCCGCGCCCTCGGCCACGCCGTAGCTCGACTGGTCGAAGTGGATCTGGCCCGGCGTCCCACCGCCCCCACCGCCGCCACCGCCGCCACCGCCGCCGCCGCCGCCGCCACCGCCGCTCGAGTCCTGGACGATGACCCGGCCGGACATCCCGATGCCGCCCGGCGCGCCGTGGACCTCGCAGTGGTAGCTGACGGTGCCGGCCTGGTTGAAGACCAGGGTGAACTTCCAGGCGTTGCTCGCCGGCGTTCCGTCGCCGCCGCTCGAGCCGTCGCAACCGTTGGCGCACCGGAAGGCTCCGTGGTCCTCCGCGACGTTGTGTTCATGTGTGCCGGCGTAGCACCAGGTGACGTCCTCGCCCTTCTCGATGGTGATGGTCGCGGGGTCGAAGAAGTCGTTCTTGACCATCACTACGTGGGTCCCGCTGCAATCTCCGCCGCCGCTTCCGGGGTCGCCCCCGGGCGGTTCGTACTGGGCCTGGAGAGCCATACCGGAAAGCAGGAACAGGGTGACGGCGACGACGGGGAGCTTCAGGGAGGACCACCTCGGTTTCCGACGCATGAACCGTCAGTCCCCCGCGGAGCGCGGGCGGTTCAATCGCGAGATGCGAAAACGCCGGAGCGGCCGGCCGGGCTACTCGCCGATCTGGACCAGCCGTTCGGCCTGCAGGTGCTCGGCGGCCGCCGTGTCGGCCACGTAGTCGCTGTGGCAGGAGGCCTTGGCGCCTTCGGCGGCACCCATCGCCTCGCGGGTCTTCGCCGCCAGGCCGTGGAGCTCCTCGGGGCTCAGGACGCCCCGGCGCTCGAGGATCTCGCGCTGCTCGGGCGAGAGGGCGCCGGTCCGGCTCGGGCGCTCCCAGGCGTAGGCCGGGTCCTTGCCCGAGGCGAACTCGACGATCTCCTTCGAGATCCTGACGCTGCACCAGTCGTGGCCGCACATGGCGCAGAAGTCGGTGTCCACGTCCAGGTCCTCGTCGTGGAGGGCGCGCGCCGTGTCGGGGTCGAAGGCGAGCTCGAAGTGCTTCTCCCAGTGGAGCGCCGCCCGCGCCTTGGTGAGCTCGTCGTCCCAGTCGCGCGAGCCGGGCAGACCCAGGGCCACGTCGGCGGCGTGGGCGGCGATCTTGTAGGCGACGCACCCCTGCTTGACGTCGTCCCTCTTGGGCAGCCCCAGGTGCTCCTTGGGGGTCACGTAGCAGAGCATCGAGGCGCCGTGGTAGGCGGCGGCGGTGGCGCCGATCGAGCTCGTGATGTGGTCGTAGCCCGGGAAGACGTCGGTCACCAGGGGCCCGAGGACGTAGAACGGCGCGCCGTGGCAGAGGCGCCGCTGGAGCTTCATGTTGTACTCGACCTGGTCGAAGGGGACGTGGCCCGGCCCCTCGACCATCACCTGCACCCCCTTGGCCCAGGCGCGCTCGGTGAGCTCGCCCAGCACCTCGAGCTCGGCGAGCTGGGCGGCGTCGGTGGCGTCGCCGAGGCCGCCGGGGCGCAGGCCGTCGCCCAGGGAGAACGAGACGTCGTACTCGCGCATGACGTCGCAGATGTCGTCGAACAGCGTGTACATGGGGTTCTGGCGCCCGTGGTGGAGCATCCACTTGGCGAGGAGAGACCCGCCGCGCGAGACGATCCCGATCAGGCGCCGGGAGATGAGCGGCAGGTGCTCGCGGAGGATCCCGGCGTGGATCGTGAAGTAGTCGACCCCCTGGCGCGCCTGGTGCTCCAGGGTCTCGAGGATCGTCCGCTCGTCGAGGTCCTCGAGGCGCCGGCCGATGATCATCGAGTAGATCGGCACCGTGCCCACCGGCACCGTCGAGGCCCGGACGATCGCCTCGCGGCAGGCGTCGAGGTCGCCGCCGGTCGAGAGGTCCATCACGGTGTCGGCCCCCCAGCGCACCGCCCAGCGCATCTTCTCCACCTCCTCGCCGGTGCCGGAGGAGACCGGCGAGGCGCCCAGGTTGGCGTTGATCTTGGTCTTGGACGCCCGCCCGATCGCCATGGGGTCGAGCCGGTAGCCGAGGTGGAACCGGTTGGCCGGGAGGATCATCCGGCCGGCGGCGACCTCGTCCCGCACCTGCTCGCCCGAGAGGTGCCCCTCGCGCTCGGCGACCCGCCGCATCTCGGGGGTGACCTCGCCCAGGCGCGCCCGCTCGAGCTGGGTGACCGCGCTCCCGGCCGGCCGCGGCGCCGGGTTGAAGTCCCAGGCGGTCCGCTCCGAGGGCGGCGGCATGCCGGGCGTGTCCGGGGAGGAGTAGGTCAGCGAACCGCCCACCTCGGCGCGCAGCGCGAAGCTCCCGGGGGTCGTCCCCTGGCCTCGGGACGAGGGGTTCTCGGCGCCGTGGAGCGGGAGATCGCGGGGCGTTCGTAGGGGGGCGGGCGGGTTCGTGGAGCTCATGGACTTCATCGACATGGGGGTTCCTCCTCCTGGTCCTGAGTGTACACTTCGCCTCCGCCATGCTGCACCGCCTCCAGCTCACCACCGCCGGGGAGAGCCACGGCCCGGCGCTGACCGCGATCCTCTCCGGGATCCCGGCCGGCTTGCGGCTCGACCCCGAGGTCGTCGCCCGCGACCTGGCCCGGCGCCAGCACGGCTACGGCCGCGGCCGGCGGATGGAGATCGAGCGCGACGAGGCGCGCTTCGTGGGCGGCGTGCGGGGCGGCGAGACCCTGGGCTCCCCCATCGCCATCTGGATCGAGAACCGGGACTGGGCGAGCTGGGGCACGATCATGGACCCGTGGCGGGTCGATCCCCACATGGCCGGCAAGCGCCGGGTCCACGCCCCGCGCCCCGGCCACGCGGACCTCTCGGGCGGCCTCAAGTACCTGCGCCGCGACCTGCGCGACGTCCTGGAGCGCGCCTCGGCCCGGGAGACGACGGCGCGGGTGGCCTGCGGCGCCGTCGCCCGGCAGCTCCTCGCCGCGGTGGGCGTCGAGATCCGGAGCGGCGTGCGCTTCCTGGGCTCCATCGGCGCCGAGCGGCCGGTGCCCGGCTGGGAGGAGGTGGCGGCGGTGGACGACGGCTCGCCGCTGCGGGCGATCCACCGGGACCTCGAGGACGAGATGGTGGCGCTCGTCGACCGGGCGAAGGACGAGGGCGAGACCCTGGGCGGCGCGGTCACGGTCGTCGCCCACGGCGTGCCCGCCGGCCTCGGCTCCCACGTCGCCTGGGGCGAGAAGCTCGACGGGCGCCTGGCCCAGGCGGTGATGAGCGTGCCGGCGGTCAAGGCGGTGGAGATCGGCGCCGCCGTCGCCGCCAGCCAGGCGATGGGGAGCGAGGCCCACGACCCCATCGAGTGGTGCCCGCCATCCGCCGGCGTGCCGGGCCACTTCCACCGCCCCACCAACCGCGCCGGCGGCCTCGAGGGCGGGATCACCAACGGCGCCGACCTGGTGGTGACCGCCTACAAGAAGCCGATCTCGACCCTCAGAAAGGGCATGCCGAGCGTCGACCTCGACACCCTCGAGCCGCGCACGTCGCAGTACGAGCGGAGCGACGTGACGGCCCTGCCCGCGGCCGGCGTCATCGCCGAGGCCATGGTCGCCCTCGTCCTCGCCGACGCCCTGCTCGAGAAGCTCGGCGGCGACTCCATGACCGAGCTCCTGGCCCACTGGGAGGCGACGAAGCGCCTCCAGGCGGAGTGGCCGGAGGGTTTCGGGGGGTGACGGCGCCGGGGCGCCAGGGCCGGCCCTCGCGAGAGCCATGAGACTCGCGCTCCTCGTCCTCCTCGCCCTGCTGGTGGTCGTGGCCGTCCAGATCGCCTACTACGCCCCCCGCCTGCCCGCCACGGTCGCCTCCCACTTCACGGCCGGGGGCGCCCCGGACGGCTGGGCGTCGAGGAGCGAGCTCCTCGTCATCTATGTCGTCATCGTCCTGGTCACCGTCCTGTCCTTCGCCACCCTGCCGCTCGTCCTCCGCCACACCTCCGACAGCCTGATCAACCTCCCTCACAAGGACTACTGGCTGGCGCCGGAGCGGCGCGCGGAGACCTTTCGGACCCTCGGCGCTCGGATGCTCTGGTTCGGCGACGCGACCCTCATGCTCGTGAGCCACCTCATGGGCGTGACCCTGGCGACCAACCTCACGCCGCATCCAAGGCTCGGGCCGGCCGCGCTCTGGGCCCTCGTCGTCTATCTCGCCTTCACCGCCCTCTGGCTCGTGAGCCTGCTCCGCCACTTCTACCGCCCGCCGCCCGCGGAGCAGACGGGCCCGACCGGCGAGGACCGGTTCGGAGGGGCGTAGCGGGAGACGGCCCCGCGGGCCGGCCGGACCTGCCTCGGCGCCCCTTGCTGCGGCGACCCCTGGTCCCTCCAGGCCGGCGACCACTGGCTCGCCGGCCAGCTCCTCTCTTCCGCCCAGAAGGAGGCAGAGTAGGGCGGGCTCGTGGTTCACCGGATGAACGAGGCCCACGAGCCGGCGACACACCCGGGCCATCAGAGCTTCGAGCGCACGTACTCGCGGAGCGCCTCGGCGTTGTTGAGGCGGGTCTCCTTCGAGCCGTAGACGAAGGTCACGCGGCCGCTCCGCACCCGCTCGAGGAGCTCGTCGAGACCCTCCGGCCCTTGGTCGAGCTCGGCGAAGTAGCGCGCCTTGAACGCCTCCCACTTCTCCGGGTCGTGGTGATACCACTTGCGCAGATCGGTCGACGGCGCCACCTCCTTGGGCCAGAGGTCGATCTTCGCGTCCGCCTTCGAGACCCCCCGCGGCCACAGCCGGTCGACCAGAATGCGAACGCCATCCTCCGCGCCCGGTGCCTCGTACGCTCTCTTGGTCCAGATCTGCATCGGCTCCTCCTCGGTTCGTCCGACTCAGAATAGGGCAAAGAGGCCGGGGATTGACCAGGTGACCACCGGGGACGACTCTTGGCGCATGAGAGCGGTCGGGATCAAGCAGCTCAAGAGCCGGCTCTCCGAGTAGGTCCGGCTGGCACGCTCCGGCGAGACGATCCTCGTCAGC
Organism: uncultured Acidobacteriota bacterium; assembly: GCA_963741925.1. GTDB lineage: Bacteria > Acidobacteriota > Thermoanaerobaculia > Multivoradales > DATKCC01 > CAVUBL01. The sequence continues at coordinate 1,872,809 of CAVUJU010000005.1, read as the reverse complement.
GACCGGGACGAGGTGGTCGCCGAGCTCGGGCCTGCGCGGCACCAACGCCCGGAAGCGGGCTCGGTCGAAGCCGTTCTCGAACGCCTGGCCGACCGAGGAGCGCTGACCCGGGCGAGTCAACCGAAGAAGGGCTGGGCCTGGAGCCCGCCGTCGCTGGGAGTGCAGCCCGAAGTGGTCCAAGAGGTCCTCGACGGGCTTCGCGAGGAGCGCTGAAGCCGATGGCGCGCTCCCTCTACCTGGACAGCTCGGCGATCTTGCGGCCGGTCCTCGAACGGGGTCTCTCGCCGGAAGTCGAGAGACGGCTGGCGGAGGCGGAAGTCCTCGTGACGTCGCGCCTGTCCCTGGTCGAAACCGCCCGCGCCTTCCTCCGCGTGCGTCTCCAGGGCGAGACGCCGGTGGGCGTCATCGCCGACGCCGAGCGCTCGGTTCGCAGCCTCTGGAACCGCTGCGAGATCTACGAGCTGAACCGCGAGGTCTCTGAGCTCGCCGAGACCGTGGCGCCGAACGCCCGTCTCCGCAGCCTGGGCGCGCTCCACCTGGCGACTTACGTCCTGCTCCGGCGGGAGATCGAGAACCTGGAGCTCCTCACCACGGACGATCGGCTACACGAAGCAGCCGGCGCGTAGAGGGCACCGAGTGCCGATCCTTGTCTGTCGCGGGTCCGGTACGCTCTAGATGTCTGATCAGCCCACAATCGTGACAAACGAGCCGAGTTCCTCGAGAAACAGACCGAGAGGGTGGGGGCGTCCCCTTCCCCCCCGTGGGGTGGGAAGGGGATCGAGGGGATGCGGGGGGCATCCGATGAATCTGGCGGTCTGGAGTAGCCGTTCCGAGGAGCGCAGCCGTAATCGCTCGGCGTGGGCGGGGGACCTGCGACTCACGAAGCCCAAGACGCTCAAGATGCCTCGTCGGTTTGAGGCGGAGCTTCATTAGTACCGGAGAGGTGCCACCCACCTTTCAGGCCGCTTCATCCCCGATCCGGGCCGGACGGCGGACGCCCCGGCCTCGGCCTGGCGGTCTCGGCAAGCATCCTCCCCGCCACCTTCTGCAGGCTGGCTTCGCCTCTCTGCCTACACAACTCGGCTATCATGCAGGCATGGGTACACAGCTCACCATCCGGGGAGTCACCGACGAGACCGCACGACGCCTGAAGCGACTCAGCCAGGAGCCGGAGCAGAGCCTGAACGCCACCGTCTTGGAGATCCTGGAGGGAGCCCTCGGCACCGAGGAGCGGCGGAGGCACCTCCAGCGGTATGCGACGTGGACTGCGGGGGACCGGGCCGAGTTCGACGAAGCGCTCCGACCGCAGCGCGCGATCGACGATGAGCTCTGGCGCTGAGGCACCGATCCGCCGCCTGGTCCTCGACACCTCGGCCTACTCTTGGATGCGGAGCGGCCATGAGGTGGTGAGCCGGAGAGGTACCAGCCACCTTTCAGGCCACCCACCCTTCAGGCCGTCCCGTAGTCCGAGGCCGGAGAGCAGGGGCCGGGGGCTCCGAGCCGACGCCGGGCGGAGCCCCCGGCCCCTGCCCGCCGACGAAGGCAAGATCGGTCGAGCCTCCCCTTCCGCTTCAAGCCGGCCGAGGTAGGATGGCGCCGTGACCAAAGAGGCTGCGAAACGATCCCTGGACAGCGCGCCGACGCCGGGGGACGCCGACTGGCCCGCCTGGCTCGAACGTCAGACGGTTTCCGCGACAGGCGTCGACCTCACGCTCGTGCGCGAGCAGCTCGCGCGCACGCCCGAGGAACGGCTCGAGGCGCTCGAACGAGCCGTCAACGACCTGCTGGAGCTGCGTGGTGGGCGCTGGCCAGAGGTTCCGTGAGCTGCTCGAAGTGCTTCTCGGCCACGAGGTCGACTTCCTCGTCGTCGGAGCGACGGCGGCGGTGCTGGAGAAAGCGCCGGATAGGTGCCAGGTGGATCCGCCCGGCGGGCCGCCCATGGCGCGCCGGGGCAGGGCGAAGTCGAAGCGCGCGCCTGCGGTCCACCCCCGCGAGGAGCGCGCGCTGTTCCCGAGGGTGGGAGGTCTCAGTCTACTCAGATGGGGGGCCGCCCGGCCCAGCTCTCCGCGCTCCGGTGTAGGAAGCACGTCTTCGGCCGGCGCTGGCGTGGGCTACCGGGGCGGGAAAAGCCGGCGGAGCGGAACCTCCAGCCGCTCGTCGCCGGCCAGGTGAAGCTGGAGCGTCGCGCCGGGGGGATGGACTCGGCTCTGGACGTAGGTGCCTGCCGCCCGGTCCGGCTCCAGGTACTCCTCGGCGGTGCCCTGGGCGAGGTCCAGGATCACGTACTGAGGGATGCCGCCTGCGGCGTAGTGGCGGAGCTTGGTCGTGCGATCCCGGTCGAGGGAGGTGCCGGCGACCTCGGTGACGCACGAGACGTCCTCGGCCCGGGGCTTCGTGGTGGTGGTGAGGGGCTGGAGGACGATCGCGGCGTCGGGCTCCGGCTCGCCGTGCTCGGAGATCACGATCGGTTGCTGGGTCTGGAGATGCATCCGCGCGGGGTCGAGTCGCAGGCCGAGGTAGGCGAGCTGTTTCACCACGTAGGCGTGAGCCTCTCCAACCGTCATCGGATCTCCTCCCGGGTCGCCCCGGTCCTTCCGCACGAGCACTCCGTCGAGGAGCTCCGTCTCCGTGGTCTCGTCGAGAATCCCCTCGTCGATCATGCGGTGGTACTGGTCGACCGAGAGAGGTTGCAGTCGCAGGTCGCCGCCGGCGGCTTCGCCGACCACGTTTCGCGCCCCAGGGGCGATCTTGAGCAGGTTCCCGGCCATGTTTCGCCCCTCAGGATACCACCGGCGCAACGCCCGCCTAGTGACCCGTCAACCGTCAGGCGACGTGTCCTGGCGGTCCCTCCCGCCGCTGGCGGCGTTGCTCCTCCTCGACGTAGGCCGCGCTACGCCTGCGTCGGAGCGCCTGGCCAGCGCCGCGAAATCCTCGCCGGATACCTCTGTCAAATGAAGATTGACGGACCATTAGCCGGCACCTCTCCCCTGGTCGCCCAGGATCCCGCCGAGGCGGCGCGGCTTGGACTGGTACTCTGAACGGGCTGATGTCCGAGCGTGATCTGATCGGTTACGGCGGCCGTCCGCCGCATCCCCGATGGCCGGGGGATGCGCGGGTGGCGGTCCAGTTCGTGCTCAACGTCGAGGAAGGCGGGGAGCGGACCATTCTCAATGGTGATGCGGAGTCCGAGAGCTATCTCCACGAGCTGCCGGGCCGGCCGGCTCGTTCCGGAGAACGGGACCTGAGCGTCGAAGGGATGTACGAGTACGGCTCGCGCGCCGGCGCCTGGCGCATCCTGGAGCTCTTCCGTGCCCGCGACCTCCCCCTCACCGCCTTCGCCGTCGGCCGGGCCCTGGAGCTCAACCCGGGGATCGGACAGGCGCTCGGCGCCGCCGGCCACGAGGTCGCCGGGCACGGCTATCGCTGGTTCGACTACCGCGGCGTCCCCGAGGATGAGGAACGGCGCCACATCCGCCTCACCATCGAGGTCATCGAGCGGACCTGCGGCAAGCGCCCCGTCGGCTGGTACACGGGGCGGGTCAGCCGGAACACCCGCCGCCTGATCCATGAGGAGGGCGGGTTCCTCTACAGCTCCGACGTCTACAACGACGACTTGCCCTACTGGCTCGCGGGATCCCCGCCACTGCTGGCGATCCCCTACACGCTGGTCAACAACGACTTCCGCTACCTGCTGCCGACCGGCTACTCTTGCGGCGCGGATTTCTTCCAGTTGCTGAAGGACGCGTTCGACCTCCTGTGGCAGGAGGGCGCGCGGAGCCCGAAGATGATGAGCGTCGGCCTGCACCCCCGGATCAGCGGGCATCCCGCCCGGGCGATGGCCCTGGCCCGTTTCCTCGACTACGTGGGCGGCCGAGACGGCGTCTGGATCTGCCGCCGCGAGGAGATCGCCCGGCACTGGATGGCGGAGCATCGGGAGATCCCATGAGAAGAATCGCATCGCGTCTGGTCGCCCCGAGTGCCCTGGCCCTGGGCCTGGCCCTGGCCCTGCTGGCAAGCGCCGCCCCCGTGGCCGCGCAGGATCCCGCCGACGGCACGGTCGTCGACACGATCCTCGGGGACGGCGACGTCTTCTATCGCGGTCCCGTCACCCACTGGGCCGAAAACGCCGGTGACACCACGCTCCACGTCATCGTGGTCGAGCTCAAGAGTCCCGGCAAGTAAGCGCAACCACCACCGAACCCCCGATCCACCCCTACTTCCCCACAAGCGATGGAGGGCAATCCCGGAGGGCCGGGGGCTTCCGCCCGGAGGACGTCGAGGACCGCGCCCAACGCGGATTCTCGGAGTCCGAGCCGGCCATGCGCGGTCCGAGCCGAAGCGCGAGCCCGTGCCCCACAAAGTTCGACGAGCTCGCGCTGTTCCTCCGGGCGGAAGCCCCCGGCCCGGCCTCCGCTCACAACGCCCCCACGACCTCCTCCATCGCATCGAACACCCTCCCCACCTCCTCGTCCGTCACCACGTAGGGCGGCAGGAAGTAGAGCGTGTTGCCGAGCGGCCGGAGGAGGAGATCCCGGGAGAGGAACTCCTCGGCCAGCCGCGGGCCCACCTCGTCGAGATACCCGCCCCGCCCTCGCGCCGCGATCTCCATCGCCGCGATCGCCCCCAGGCAGCGAGTGCCGGAGACCGCCGGCAGCTCCGCCAGGCGCGCCAGCCGCTCGCCAAAGAGCGCCTCGAGCTCCCCCACCCGCGCCAGATACCCCTCCTCCTCGAAGACCGCCAGCCCCTCCAGCCCCACCGCGCAGGCCAGGGCGTTGCCGGTGTAGGAGTGGCCGTGGAAGAAGGTCTTCTCCCGGTCCTCGGAGAGAAACGACGCGTAGATCTCCTCGCTCGCGAGCGTCGCCGCGAGCGGCAGGTAGCCGCCGGAGAGCGCCTTCGAGACGCACAGGAGGTCCGGCTCGACGCCGGCGTGCTCGCAGGCGAAGAAGCGCCCCGTCCGCCCGAAGCCGGTGAAGATCTCGTCGGCGATGAGCGGGATCCCCCGCTCGGCCGTCGCCCGCCGCACCTCGGCGAGAAACTCGGGCGGCTGGAAGATCATCCCGCCCGCGGCCTGGACCATGGGCTCCACGATCACCGCCGCCACCCGGCCCCCCTCTCGCTCCAGCACGCGGGCCAGGTCCGCCCCGTGCTCCGGCCGGCGGGCCGAGACCGGCGTCGCCACCCGCCGCACCTCGAAGAAGAGGTCCTCGAACATGCCGTGGAGCTCCGCCGCCCCGCCCGCCGCCATCGCCCCGAAGGTGTCGCCGTGGTAGGCGTCGTCCAGGGCGACGAAGAGGTTGCGCCCCGGCTCGCCCCGCTGGCTCCAGCTCTGGTAGGCCATCTTGAGGGCGACCTCGACCGCGGTCGAGCCGTCGTCTGAGTAGAAGACCCGCGGCAGGTCGCCGGGCGCCCGGGCCACCAGCTCCGCCGCCAGGCGCGCCGCCGGCTCGTGGGTGAAGCCGGCGAAGATCACGTGCTCCAGGCGCTCCGCCTGGGCGGCCAGGGCGCGGTTCAAGCGCGGGTGCGAGTGGCCGTGGATGTTCACCCACCAGGACGAGATGCCGTCGAGGATGCGGCGGCCGTCGGGGGTGACGAGGTAGATGCCCTCGCTGCGCTCGACCGGCACCGGCGGCGGCGCCGTCGCCATCTGAGTGTAGGGGTGCCAGACGTGGCGGCGGTCGAGCTCGGTCCACGGCTCCCCCCCGCAACCCGTCGATCCCCTTCCCTCCCCCAGGGGACGCCTGCCCCCATTCTTCTTGGAAGCGCCCGAGTCCTTCATGCCAGTCCTCCGCCGGAGAGATAAGGCCCCAGGCGGCCCTCCGGGTCGAAGCCCCGCGCCGCCGCCTGGAGCGTCTCGGGAGCCAGCGGATCGAGGGGCGGGAGCTCGCCCACCACCTCGGCTCCGCCGAAGCGCTCGACGGCCCGGCGGTTCTCGAGGTCGGGCGGGCCCACCATGACGACCCCGGCGACGCTCAGCCCGCGGTCGCGGAGGGCTTCCAGGCTCAAGAGCGTGTGGTTGATCGTGCCCAGGGTCGAGCGGGCGACCAGCAGGCAGGCGAGGTCCAGGGCCGGCAGGAAGTCGATCAGCAGGAGGCCGGCGCCGGCCGCCTCGCCGGCCCCTTCGGCTTCCGTTTCCGTGAGGGGCACCAGCAGCCCTCCGACGCCCTCGACGACCAGGCGGCGGGCCCCGTCGCGCCGCCGGAGCCGGCGGTACTCCTCGAGGAGCCTCGCCGGGGCCACCCGGCGCCCCTCGAGCCGGGCCGCGAGATGCGGCGAGAGCGGCGCGTCGAACAGGTAGCCCTCGGGCAGCACCTCGATCGCGTCTCCGGCCTCCCCGGCCTGTCCCGCCGGGCCGGCACCGGTCAGCCGGCGCACCGTTTCGGTGTCCCGCTCGCCGGTCGCGGCGCCGCTCGCCACCGGCTTCCAGTACGAGAGGGGCAGCTCCCGGGCGTAGCGCGCCAGGACCAGGGCCGAGACCACCGTCTTGCCCACCTCGGTGTCGGTGCCGACGACCGCCAGGCCGGGGAGGCTCACGGCGCCTGGCCTCCGACCGCCGCCGGCTCGCGGCGCCCGGCGGGCGTCGCGGCCGCCTCGACGATCGCCCCGGCCAGGCGGTCGATCGTCGCCTCGTCGTGGTCGGCGTGGACCGAGATCCGGAGCCGCGCGCTTCCCGGCGCCACGGTGGGCGGCCGGATCGCCCGGACGTCGAAACCCGCCGCCTGGAGCCGGGCGGCGACCGCCAGGGCGCGGCGGTTCTCTCCCAGGATCACCGGCACGATGGGGCCGTCTCCGGCTCCGCAGTCGAGGCCGGCCGCCCCGAGCGCCACCCGGAGGCGGGCGGCCCGCGCCAGCACCCGGCGCCTGCGCTCGGGCTCCGCCGCCACCCGGTCCAAGGCCTCCTCGAGGGCCAGCACCACCAGCGGCGAGGCGGCGGTCGAGAAGACGAACGAGCGGCAACGGTTGACCAGGTAGTCGACGAGCACCGCCGGCCCGGCGACGAAGGCGCCCGCCGCGGCCAGGGCCTTGCCGCCGGTCGAGACCACCGCCGCCACGCGGCCGGCGACGCCGAAGCGCTCGACGAGCCCCGAGCCCCGCTCGCCGTAGAGCCCGGTGGCGTGGGCGTCGTCGACGATGAGGGCCGCACCGTGGCGCGCGGCGAGCTCGGCGTAGCGGTCCAGCGGCGCCACGTCGCCGTCCATGCTGAACAGGCTCTCGGTGACCAGGAACGTGCGGCCTCCCGGGTGCGGGGCGGCGAGGGCCGCCTCGATCGCCGCCGGATCCAGGTGCGGGTAGATCACCTTCCGGCACCGGGCGAGGCGCAGACCGTCGATCAGGCTGGCGTGGTTGCGCTCGTCGGAGAGCGCCCGGTCGCCGGGGCCGAGGAGGGTCGCGAGGAGGCCGACGTTCGCCTGGTAGCCGGACGGGAAGAGCAGAGCGGCCTCCGTCCCCTTGAAGGCGGCGAAGCGACGCTCGAGCTCCCGGTGGCGGCGGGTGTTGCCCCGGAGCAGGCGCGAGGCCGGCGCCGCGAGCCCCTCGCCATCGGCGGCCGCCGCCGCCACGCGCCGGGCGACGGCCGCGGCGAAGCCCGGGTCGCTCCCGAGGCCCAGGTAGTCGTTCGAGGAGAAGTCGACCCCCGAGCAGGCCCGGAGCTCCCGGCGCAGGTCGTCGCCGGCCAGCTCGTCGAGCCGCCGGGCCAGCTCGTCGGTGAGGGAGCTCATCGTGCCCGGTCGAGCGCGGAGGCGGACCCAGCGCCAGCCGCCGCCGGCGCCGCGCCGGGGGCGTCCGCGGCCTCGAGCGGCGCCATCCCGAGCCGCTCGAGGAGCGCCCGGTCGGCGTCCTCGCCCGGGTTGGGCGTGGTCAGGAGCCGTTCGCCGGTGAAGATCGAGTTGGCGCCGGCCAGAAAGCACAGGGCCTGGGCCTCGTCCGACATCTCGGTCCGCCCCGCCGAGAGGCGCACCCGCGAGCGGGGCAGGACGATCCGCGTCGTGGCGATCATCCGCACCATCTCCAGGGGATCGAGCGGCGGCCGGTCGGGCTGGTCGCCAAGGGGCGTTCCCGGCACCGCCACCAGGGCGTTGATCGGCACGCTCTCCGGGTGCGGGTCGAGGCGCGCCAGGGTGCCGAGCATGGCCACCCGGTCCGCGACCGACTCGCCCATTCCCAGGATGCCGCCGGAGCACAGCGTGATTCCGGCGCGCCGGGCGTGCTCCAGGGTGCCCAGGCGGTCGTCGTAGGTGCGGGTGGTGACGATCTCGCCGTAGAAGCCCCGGCCGGTGTCCAGGTTGTGGTTGTAGGCGGTGAGCCCCGCCTCGGCCAGGCGCTCGGCCTGGGAGCGGGTGAGCATGCCGAGCGTGCAGCAGGCCTCCATCCCCAGCTCGCGCACCCCGCGGACCATCTCGAGCACCCGGTCGAAGTCCCGGTTGTCCTTGACCTCCCGCCAGGCGGCTCCCATGCAGAAGCGGGTCGAGCCGGCCTCTTTGGCGCAACGCGCGGCAAGGAGCACGCTCTCGGTGTCGAGGAGGCGCTCGGGCTCGACGAAGGTCCGGTAGCGGGCGCTCTGGGGGCAGTAGGCGCAGTCCTCCGGGCAGGCGCCGGTCTTGATCGAGAGCAGCGTGCAGAGCTGCACCCGCGTCGGGTCGTGGTGGCGCCGGTGGACGAGCTGCGCCCGGAACAGGAGCTCGGGCAACGGCAGGTCGTGGAGCGACCGGACCTCGGCGTCGCTCCAGTCGTGGCGAGGCTCGGCGGGAGGTTCGGCCGCGTGGGCGCGAGGCGTGGACGGATCGGGCTGGGCGGGCATGGCGGGAGGCTCCAGGGTCTCTCGGGTCTCTTGGGGGGCGGGCGCTCGGGGCGAGGCCCGATGGTAACCGACTCGGGAGATCCCGGGGTCCGGGAGTCCGCGCCCGCTCACTTGCCCGGCTTGCGATAGGTGATCCGGTAGATCGCGCCGGCCTGGTCGTCGGAGACGAGGAGCGAGCCGTCGGGCAGGACCAGCAAGTCGACCGGCCGGCCCCATGCCTTGCCGTCCTCGCCCAGCCAGCCGGTGGCGAAGGGCTCGTAGGAGACGGCCTTGTCGCCCTCCAGGCGGACCTGGGTCACCCGGTAGCCGATCGGCGCGTGCCGGTTCCAGGAGCCGTGCTCGGCGATCAAGACCCGGCCCCGGTACTCCGCCGGGAACATCTCGCCGGTGTAGAACTTGACCCCCAGGGCCGCGACGTGGGGCCCCAGCTTCCGGACCGGCGGCGCGTAGGCGCCGCACCCCTTGCCCGGCCCGACGTCGGGGTCCGGGATGTCGCCGCCGTGGCAGTAGGGGTAGCCGAAGTCGAGACCGGCCTTGGGCGCGCGATCGAGCTCGTCGGGCGGGCGGTCGTCGCCCAGCCAGTCGCGCCCGTTGTCGGTGAACCAGAGCCCGCCGCTCTCCGGGCGCCAGGTGAAGCCCACGGTGTTGCGGATGCCCCGGGCGTAGATCTCGCGAGTCTTGGCCCTCTCGGCCGGAGTCGGGGCGTCCACCCGCAGGCGGGTGATCGAGGCGTACGGGTCGCGCGACTCGCAGATGTTGCACGGCGCCCCCACCGGCACGTAGAGCCAGCCGTCGGGGCCGAAGGCGATGTACTTCCAGCCGTGCTCGCGGTCGCGGGGGTAGTCGTCGACGATCACCGTGGGCTTCGGCGGATGGTCCAGGTGCTTCTCGACGTCGTCGTAGCGCAGGATCCGCGAGACCTCGGCGACGTAGAGATCGCCGTCGCGGAAGGCGACGCCGTTGGGCATCTCGAGGCCCGAGGCCAGGGTCACCACCCGGTCGGCCTTCAGGTCGCCGTCGCGGTCGAGGACGGCGTAGACCTTCCCCGCCCCGCGCGTGCCCACGAAGAGGACGCCCGAGGGCGACCGGGCCATGGAGCGGGCGCCGGGCACGTCGGCCGAGTAGACCTCCACGTGGAAGCCCGGCGGCAGGTGGATCGAGGCGATCGGTAGATCGGAGGCGCGGTGTCCGCCGGCGGCGCCGGCGGCGCAGGCTGCCGCGGCGACGGTCACGGCCACCGAGAGCGCGAGAGAGAGCGGACGTCGGGAACGAAGCGATGGCGTGGGCATGGCGAGGCCTCCCTGCCCGCGGAATCGTAGCAAGGGCCGTTCCGGGCCGTTCGTTTCTTGACAGGCCGCGGAGGCCCGTGCATGATCCATGCGTGCCAGTGAAGACGATCACCCTCGACCTGGACGCCTACGAGCTGCTGCGCCGCCACAAGCGGGGCAAGCAGTCTTTTTCCCAGGTCATCAAGGAGCACTTCCAGCCCCAGCATACGCTCCGGGATCTCGAGAGAGCCCTGGAAGAGATCGACGTCTCGGAGGAGACGCTGGACGCGATCGATCGTCAGATCCAGGCTCGCCAGCAGGACCCCGCCAGGGCTCGCGAGCTGTGATCCACCTCGACAGCAGCTTCCTCGTCGACCTGCTGCGCGAGAGACATCGGCGGGAGGTCGGCCTCGTCACGCGCAACCCGCGCCACTTCGAGCGCATCCAGGGCCTCGAAGTCGTGACGTACTGAGCCCTCACAGCAGGATCAGCGCCACGCCTGCGGCCATCAGGGCGACGGCGAGCCACTGGGCGGCGCCGACCCGCTCGCCGAAGACGCCGCCACCCACCGCCACCGCCGCGGCGTTGCCGACGCCGCGCTTGACCGTCTCGACGATCGACACCAGGGCGATCTGGATCGCCACGAGCTGCAGGGCCAGGGCGATGGCGCTCGCGGCGAGCGCCGCCACCATCAGGCCGGGGCGGCGGCGGGCCGCGGCGACGGCGCCGAGCCGGCCCCGGGCGGCGAGGATCAGGCCCAGCCCCACCGCCACGCCGCCCGAGAGGACCAGGCCGTGAAAGGCCGGGCTCGAGCGGTCGGTCGCGAGCTTGTCGAGCGGCAGCCCGATCGACCACATGAGGGCCACCGCCGCCATCATCACCGCGCCGCGCTCGCGGCCGAACGCCCGCCACGGGGCCCCGCCGTCGCCCCGGCGCAGGTGGAGCGCCAGGGCCCCCACCACCACCAGCCCGATCCCCACGACCTGGAGCGCCCGCGGCACCTGGCCGAGCATGGGGATCGCCAACACTGTGGTGAAGACGGGCGTTAGGCTCAGTAGCGGGATCGTCGACGAGAGCGGCGAGACCTTGATCGCCACGACGAAGAGGACGTTCGAGACGACGCCCAGAGCGACCGAGCCCGACGCGGGCACGAGATAGGCCCAGGCGGCGGAGCGGCCGGGCCCGGGTGCCCCGGTGGCCGCGACCCAGAGCGCGAACAGCGGGATCTGGAGGGCGGTCAGGAGGAAGACCAGGGGCATGGGATCCATCCAGCGCAAGATCGACTTGCGCAAGAAGTCGAACGACGCCCAACCGAGGGAGCAGGCGACGACCACGGCGAGGGCGAGGGGCTGGAGGTGCATGGGTAGGCGCATTGTAGGGCGGTCCTCCTGCCCGCCGGAACGAGGCGGCGAGCCCGCCCGACTCCGGAGCCCGCGAAGACGGCAAGAGAGGAGCCGCCGATGACCGGATCACGACTCGCGCGCTGGGCCGAGGCCCTGGCCCAGGACCTCCGCCACGCCGCCCGCGCCACCGCCGCCGACAAGGGCCTGAGCGCGGTCGTCGTCCTGGTGCTCGCTCTGGGGATCGGCGCCAACGCCGCCATGTTCGGGATCGTCGACCGCCTTCTGCTGAGCGGCCCCGACCACGTGCGCGAGCCGGAGCGGGTGCGGCGTCTCGCCTTCACGGTCGACGTGCCGGGGATCGGGAGCTTCACCGCCACCGACTTCGGCTGGGTCACCTATGCGCTGCTTCGCGACCGTGCGACCTCGCTCGTGGGAGTGGCGGCCTACGCCTACTCGCCCGAGAGCCGGGCGACCGTCGGGCGGGGTGAGGACGCGGAGCAGATCGTCCCCGCCGAGGCGACCTGGGACCTCTTCCCGCTGCTCGGCGTCCGCCCCCGGCTGGGCCGCTTCTTCGACCGCGCGGAGGACGCGCCCGACGGGCCGCCGGTCGTCGTCCTCGGCTACGGCTGGTGGCAGAGGCGCTTCGGCGGCGATCCGGGGGTCCTGGGCAAGACGATCGCGATCGCCGGCGGTCTCCACACCGTGATCGGCGTGGCGCCCCGCGGCTTCACCGGCGCCGAGCTCGGGCGGGTCGACGCCTGGCTCCCCATGGCGCCCTACAGCTCCCGCGTCACCGAGGACTGGCAGAGCGCCTGGTGCTGCCAGTGGCTCCACGTGATCGCCCGCCTCGCGCCCGGCGCAAGCGCCGAGCAGGCGGGCGCCGAGGCGACTGGCCTGTTCCGCAACGCCTACACCGGCGACGAGGCGCCGTTCGAGACGGCACGGCTGGCGCTCGATCCCCTCTGGTACGACGACCGCGGGCAGGAGGCGCTGGAGGTCGCCGTTTCGCGCTGGCTCCTGGGGGTCTCCCTGATCGTCCTGCTGATCGCGGCGGCGAACGTCGCGAACCTCCTGCTCGCCCGCGCACTCCAACGCCGGCGCGAGGTCGCGGTGCGCCTGGCCCTGGGGATCCCCCGCGGCCGGCTCGTGCGGCGGGTCTTCGTCCAGAGCCTCCTCCTGGCCGCCGCCGGCGGCGTCGCCGCCCTGGCGGTGGCACCGCTGATCGCCGGGCTCGTGCGCGCCACCCTGCTGAGCGACGTGGAATGGACGGCGGCGCCGATCGACGGGCGCATCCTCCTGGTCACCGCCGGGCTGGCCCTCGCCACCGGACTCGCGACCGGGCTGGTCCCGGCGCTGCGCGCGAGCCGCGCCGACCTGACGGCGCCGCTCAAGGGCGGCGAGGCGGCGGGTGGGCGCGCATCCGCCCGGCTGCGCAGCGTCCTCGCCGTCGCCCAGGCCACTCTCTCCGTGGTCCTCCTGGTGGGTGCCGGCCTCTTCGTCCGCAGCTTCGTGGCCGCGGAGACGGCGGACCTGGGGGTCGAGCCCGGCCGGGTGCTCCGGGTCACTGCGCGGTGGGTCCCCGCACCTTGGGATTCGGGCCTCGAAGCCAGGGAGCGACGCCGCGCCCGAAGCGAGCGCTTCTACACCGCGGCCCGCGAGCGGGCGCAAACGATCCCCGGTTTCGCCCACACCGCCATCGCCATCGGCACGCCGTTCGGCTCGTCGTTCTAGGTCAAGCTGCGGGTCCCGGGGATCGCCGAGCTCCCGCGCCTCCCCGGCGGCGGCCCGTACATCCAGGCGGTCTCGTCCGGCTACTTCGCGACCGTCGGCCTCGACCTCCTCCGCGGCCGCGCCTTCGGGCCGGCCGACCACCGGGGCAGCGAGCCGGTGGCGATCGTCAATCGGACGATGGCCCGCACCCTCTGGCCCGGCGAGGACGCGCTCGGGAAGTGCCTCCGGATCGGGCACGAGGACTCGCCCCCCTGCTCGCGGGTGGTCGGGGTCGTCGAGGACGCCCACCGCTTCGCCCTGCGCGAGAAGGCAGCCATGCAGTACTACGTCCCGTTCGGCCAGGAGCAGGGCTTCGGCGGAGCCTCGCTGCTGGTGCGTCCGGCCGGTGAGGCCGGCGCCATGGTCGAAACGGTCCGGCGGACCCTCCTCGGGGTCGACCCCGGCCTTCTCTGGCTCGACGTCGCCCCCCTGGACGAGCGCCTGGCTCCGCAGCTCCGCCCTTGGCGCCTGGGCGCGACGCTGATGGGAGCCTTCGGCACCCTCGCCCTGGTGATCGCGGCCGTCGGGCTCTACAGCCTCCTCGCCCACATGGTCGCGGGCCGGCGGCACGAGCTGGGCGTCCGCAGCGCCCTGGGCGCCGGGCGGTGGCGGGTCCTCGCGCTGGTCTTCCGCCAGGGCCTCGGCGTGGCCGGCCTCGGCCTCGTCCTCGGCATCCTGGTCTCGGTCCTCGCCGCCGCGCGGCTCGGCCCGCTCCTCTTCGCCACCTCGCCCGACGATCCGCTGGTCTACGGCGGCGTCGCGGGCGTGCTCCTCGCGGCCGCGGCCCTCGCCTGCTGGGTGCCCGGCCGCCGCGCCGCCCGCGTCGACCCGGCGACCGTGCTGCGCTCGGAGTGAGCCTTCCCGGCGGCGGCGAGGAGGCGTTTCGATAGACTCTCCTGCCGAGTCTGCGGTCGGGCTCCGCCCGCCGAGGAGCCGTAGAATGCTGAGCCTCACCCCCGAGCTGGTCGCCGACGTCCTGCTGCGCCAAGGACGGATCGACGCCGAGCACGCCGAGCTGATCAAGAAGGAGTCGCGCTCGGTGCCCCGGCGGGTGCGCTCCCACAAGGCCTACGAGCAGCGCGCGGCGGCCTACGAGCTGATCGAGAGCCTCCACCTGCCCGACGCCCGGCGCCCGGGCGACACCGTGGGCGAGCTCGCCATCGCCGAGGCGATCGCCGCCGACGCCAAGCTCGAGTACGTGCGGATCGACGCCCTGTCGCTCGACGCCGACCTGATCGAGTCGAAGATGTCGCGCCCCTTCGCGCGGCGCCACCGGATGATCCCGCTCGAGATGGTCAACGGCAAGCTCAAGGTCGCCTGCGCCAACCCCTACGACCTCGAGGCCATCGATTCATTCCGGCGCATCGCCGAGCGCGAGATCCAGCTCGTCGTGGCCTCCGAGCCCGACCTCTTGAAGGCGATCACCGACTTCTACGGCCTGCGCCACTCGGTCAAGCGCGCCGAGCGCGACCTCACGACCGGCGTCGACCTCGGCAACTTGGAGCAGCTCGTCCGCATGAAGAGCGAGACCGAGATCGAGTCGAGCGACCAGCACGTGGTCAACGCCGTCGAGTTCATGCTCCAGCACGCCTTCGAGAGCCGCGCCTCCGACATCCACATCGAGCCCAAGCGCGACCAGAGCCTGATCCGCTTCCGGATCGACGGCGTCCTCCACGACATCCAGACCATGCCGGGAGTGGTGCACAAGGCGGTCGTCTCGCGAATCAAGACCATGTCGCGGCTCGACATCGCCGAGAAGCGCCGTCCCCAGGACGGCCGCATCAAGACCAGCCGCGGCGGGCGCGAGGTCGAGCTCCGCGTCTCCACCCTGCCGGTCGCCTTCGGCGAGAAGCTGGTGCTCCGGATCTTCGATCCCCAGGTGCTCATGCAGGACCTCGTGGGCCTCGGCTTCTATCCCGACGAGCTCGCCGTGTTCAACGACTTCATCACCCGCCCCCACGGCATCGTGCTGGTCACCGGCCCCACCGGCTCGGGCAAGACGACCACTCTCTACTCGGCGCTCCGGGTGATCGCCAACCACGAGATCAACGTCTCGACCATCGAGGACCCCATCGAGATGGTGCAGGAGGCGTTCAACCAGGTGGCGGTGCAGACCAGGGTGGGGATCACCTTCTCCTCGGCCCTGCGCCACATCCTGCGCCAGGACCCGGACGTCATCATGGTGGGCGAGATCCGCGACGCCGAGACCGCCCAGTACGCCACCCAGGCGGCGCTCACCGGCCACCTGGTCTTCTCCACCCTCCACACCAACGACGCCGCCTCCTCGATCAGCCGCCTGAGCGACCTGGGCGTCGAGCGCTTCATGGTCTCCTCGACCCTGACCGGCGCCATGGCCCAGCGCCTGGTGCGCAAGATCTGCCCCCACTGCACGACGGAGCGCCACCTCTCGGCGGACGAGGTGCGCACGCTCAGGATCTCGGTGCCCCAGGGCCGGCGGGTCAAGGTCAAGGAGGGCGAGGGCTGCGTCGAGTGCCGCGGCACCGGGTACCTGGGGCGGACCGGCGTCTTCGAGATCCTGCCCGTCGACGAGGGCATCAAGGAGCTCATCGTCGAGGGCGCCGACTCCCCGCAGATCAAGCGCGAGGCGGTCAACCGGGGGATGCGGACGCTGCGCCAGTCGGCGCTGCGCAAGCTCGCCGAGGGCGTGACGACCTTCGAGGAGGTCGTCCGCGTGACCGGCATCCTGTAGCGGCGCGCCCGCCCGCACCGCGCCGCCGAAGGCGACGTTCGTCGGCGTCGCCGACTCCCCCGCCTCGGATCTCGGTCCTCCGAAGACCGAATCGATAAACATTATTATAAAGGTCAAGTGCCGCACGGCATTCCGGAGTCTAGATTCGGATATTTTTGTCCTATTCTCGAGCGCGGCGTGCACGGAGGGAGTAGTGACGCCGGATCTTCGAGGTGCCCGACCGGTCGGTCCGGGTGTCTTGAACGTAGCTCGATCGGGCACTTCCCGTCGATCCCTCTCAACCACGATCGTGTGAGGAGGTGTGTCATGGGTTTGCCCGATTCACGCTCGCCACGCAGTCTCGTCCTCTTGCCGGCCATCGCGCTGATCGCCCTGGTCGGAGCGGCACCGCTCGCCGCCAACTCCACGCAGGTCCTCATCTCCCACGGTCTCATCAGCCAGGCGGTGGGACAGGGCGGAGACCTCTTCTTCCGGGAGACGTTCGGAGGCAACGGCCGCACCTGCGGCTCGTGCCACTCGGTCGAGGACAACCAGACCGTCGGTCCGGAGTTCATCGCCACCCTGCCGCCGACCGATCCGCTGTTCATCGCGGAGCTCGACCCGGCCCTCGGCCAGCTCGAAGTTCCACGATTGCTGCGGGAGTTCGGCCTGATCCTCGAGAACGTGGACGGACGGGAGGACCCGACCCGCAAGTTCGTCCTGCGCGCGACCTCCGCCAGCCTGTCGCTGGCCACCACGATCGACCGCCCGCCGGGGAGTCCGCTGCCGCCGGATCCGCTCGGCAACAGCGGCGACGGCGCCTTCGCCGGCACCCTCAACAGCTTCCCGACCGGGGCGGTCATGCAGCACTTCACGCGGACCCTGAATCGCGTGGAGGGCGTGGACTTCCGGTTGCCGACCCAAGCCGAGCTGGACCTGATGGAGGCCTTCATGCTCCAGCTCGGACGGACCCAGGACATCAACCTTCAGGCCGTGACCCTGACGAACGCCGGCGCCGAAGCCGGCCGCCGGATCTTCCTCAACGACGGATCCAACCTGACGATCGCCGCCGGCAAGTGTGCCATCTGCCACAGCAACGCGGGCGCCAACCACGTCGACGGCGGCAACCGGAACTTCGACATCGGCATCGAGCAGGTGCCCCACCCGGCCCGGGCGCTGATTCCCTTCCCCTTCGACGGCGGCTTCGGCACCGACCCCAACCCCGACGGCACCTTCGGTGACGGCACGTTCAATACGCCGCCGCTGGTGGAGGCTGCGGATTCCGGGCCGTGGTTCCACAACCACGTGATCAACGACTTCGAGGAGGCGGTGGCCTACTTCTCGGGCAGCTATTTCGCGGCCTCGCCGGCCGCCGATCCGGTCACCGGCGTCGGGCCGATCAGCCTCCTGCCCCAGGAGTCGGACCAGGTGGCGGCGTTCCTGCGGGTGCTGAACGCGAGCTTCAACCTGGCCATCTCCAATCAGCGGACTTCCGCCGCCATCAGCCTCGAGAACAGCTCGTCGAGCTGCGGTGGCGGAGGAGGCATCACCTCCAGCGTGACGGGGGACCCTGGGAGCGTGGTGGTGAACGCGTCGGGCGGCGGCAACTGCATCGACTCGATCGGCGGCGGAACCAACGGCTCGCGAGCCACCGTCGACACGCTGCTGGCGCTGGCCAACGTGGAGGCGGCCGACGCCCTGCGGGACCTGAGCGAACGGGGCCTCAACAGCACGGCGGTCAGCCTCATCCAGCAGGGCATCGACAAGAACCAGCAGGCGATCGCGGAGAACGCCTCCAACGTCCGCAAGTCGCTGATGCAGAGCGCCCTGGCCGACTTCCAGAACGCCCGGGCCGATCTCGGCACCGGCATGGGCTTCGTCATGGGCCAGGCCAACCTGATGTTCTGAAGTCCCTGCGCTCGAGCACGCCGTATCGCAGAGGGGCCCCGCTCCGGCGGGGCCCCTACCGCGCGCGCTTGACTCGCCTCTGAAGATTGTTATCCTCCCACGGACCACGGCGCGGGTCCCTGCCCGCAGCTCCAATGCCCACCCCGACGACCAAGGCGACGAGCGAGCTGACCCTCTTCGACCGGCTCTCGCGCCTCACCTTCCTCCAGGCGGCGAAGCTCCTCGGGGCGGAGGGCAAGCGGCTCCTCCACGCCGGCGGCGCCTGGGAGATCGATCTCGACGAGCAGGTCGAGCTCGCCGGAGACACCTTTCGGCTCCAGCTCGACGGCGCGGCGGTCACGATCGCGCTCGACCCGGCGGCGCGGGATCGCATCGCCTGGTCCTGCGACGCCTGCGACGTCCCCTGCGAGCACGCCGGTGCGGCGTTCTCCCTGATCCTCGAGGAAAAGCTCGCCCTCGGGCTCTCGGCGCTGCCGCCCGAGCGGGTACCGATCGAGCAGCTCTCGGAGGAGGAGCTCGTGGCCCAGGCGCTGGCCGACCGGGAGGAGCGCGCGCAGAGCGAGACGATGCGCCTCGTCTCGACGAACCCCGGCGAGATCTGGACCGACTACACGGTCACCAACGCCGCCTCGGGCAAGTCGTACCGGCTGGCGCTCCGGGGCTGGGAGCGCGGGGAGTCCTACTGCTCGTGCCCGGACTTCCGCAAGAACACTCTCGGCACCTGCAAGCACGTCCTCCACGCGCTCGCCAAGGTGCGCCGGCGCTTCCCCGCCGCGCAGCGCAACCGGCCCTACGAGCGCCGCGGCGTCTCGGTCCACCTCGTCTACGGTGACGAGCTGGAGCTCCGCATGGCGCTGCCCGCCGACCTGGACGGCGAGGCCGCGGAGATCGTCCGGCCGCTCCGGGACCGGCCGATCACCGATCTCGCCGACCTGCTGCGCCGCATCCGCCTCCTCGAGCGCCAGGGCGCCGACGTCACGGTCTACCCGGACGCCGAGGAGCACATCGAGCGCCGGCTCCTCGCCGAGCGCCTGGCGGCGGTGGCGGCCGAGATCCGCCGCGACCCGGAGACGCACCCCCTGCGCACGGGGCTCCTCGAGGCGGAGCTCCTGCCCTACCAGCTCGACGGCATCGCCTTCGCGGCCGGCGCCGGACGGGCGGTCCTGGCGGACGACATGGGGCTCGGCAAGACCATCCAGGCGATCGGAGTCGCGGAGCTCCTGGCGCGGGAAGCGGGCATCCGGAAGGTGCTGGTGATCTGCCCGGCCTCGGTCAAGTCGCAGTGGCGAAACGAGATCCACCGGTTCTCGAAGCGGGACTGCCAGCTCGTCGTGGGCAGCGCCGAGGAGCGCGCCGTGCAGTACGGCAACGACCGCTTCTTCACCGTCTGCAACTACGAGCAGGTGCTGCGCGACCTCCTCGCCATCGAGCCGGTGGCGTGGGACCTGATCGTCCTCGACGAGGGCCAGCGGATCAAGAACTGGGAGACCAAGACCTCGCAGGTGGTCAAGAGCCTGCGCTCCCCCTTCGCCCTGGTGCTCTCGGGCACGCCGATCGAGAACCGGCTGGACGACCTCTACTCGATCGTCGAGTTCGTCGACGGGCGCCGGCTGGGCCCGGCGTTTCGCTTCTTCAACCGCCACCGGATCACCGACGAGAAGGGCAAGGTGCTCGGCTACCGGGACCTGGACGCGCTACGCGAGAACCTGGCGCCGGTGCTGCTGCGCCGCACGCGCGCCTCGGTGATGAAGGACCTGCCGCCGCGCACGACCGAAATCGTCCGCATCCCGCCGAGCGACGAGCAGCTCGGAATCGAGATCGCCCAGATGCGGATCGTCAGCTCGATCGTGCGGAAGCGCTACATCTCCGAGATGGACCTCCTGCGGCTCCAGAAGGCGCTGCGCCTCGCCCGCATGGCGGCCAACAGCACCTTCCTGGTCGACAAGCAGCCCCCCGGCCACTCGACCAAGCTCGAGCGCCTCGCCGAGCTGTTCGAGGAGCTGGCCGCGGAGGAGGAACGCAAGGTCGTCCTCTTCTCCGAGTGGACGACCATGCTGGGGCTCATCGAGCCGCAGCTCGCGCGGCTGGGGCTCTCCTACGTGCGCCTCGACGGCTCGGTCCCTCAGGGCCAGCGCCAGCGGCTCGTCCACCGCTTCCAGCACGATCCGGACTGCACCGTGTTCCTCGCCACCAACGCGGGCGCGACCGGCCTCAACCTGCAGGCGGCGAACACCGTCCTCAACGTCGACCTGCCGTGGAACCCGGCGATTCTCGAGCAGCGCATCGCCCGGGCGCACCGGATGGGGCAGAAGGGCCCGGTCCAGGTCTACCTCCTGATCACCGAAGGGACGATCGAGGAGAAGCTCCTCTCGACGCTCTCCGCCAAGCACGAGCTGGCGCTCGCCGCCCTCGACCTCGACTCCGACGTCAACGAGGTCGCCCTCGCCTCCGGCATGGAGGAGCTCAAGCGCCGGCTGGAGGTGCTCCTGGGCGCGGCGCCCGAGGCACCCGTCGACGAGACCGAGCGGCAACGGCACGAGGAGGAGGCCGAGCGCCTGGCTCGCCGCTCGCGCGTGGCGGAGGCCGGCGGCCAGCTCCTGAGCGCGGCCTTCACGTTCTTGGGCGAGATGATCCCGCGCGGCGAGGAGAGCGAGGCGACGGCCGAGACGGCGGGCGAGCTCCGCGCGCGCCTCGAGGAGTGCCTGGAGCGCGACGAGTCCGGCCGGCCGCGGCTCACGGTCACGCTCCCCGACGAGGCGGCCCTCGACACCCTCGCCCGCTCGCTGGCGTCGCTCCTGGCCGGCCGGTGAAGGGCCCCCGGCGAGGCCGCCTTCACGGAAGGCCTCTCCGGTCACGCGCCGCCGGCTCCCCTACCCTCCGCGCTTTCGACTCGGACCTCGTGGTGCGTCAACCCTCGATCGACCTGACGGACGAGCGCCTCGGAGACCGCTCAGAGCGGCGCCCAGATCGGTTCCAGGTCCAGCACGAAGCCCGGGAGCTCCGGCCCTGCGGAGAAGCTCCGTCGGACCCTCGAGGATCTCGACCTCGTGGCCCGGACGGTAGACGTGCACCCGACGCTCCTCAGGGTCGATCAGCCAGCCGAGCCGCGCACCCTGGTCGCGATACTCGGCCATCTTGTCCTGGAGATGGGGCAGGCGATCCGACGGCGACCGCACTTCCACGACGAAATCCGGAGTGAGGGGGATGAACCGCTCTTTCGCCTCCGACGAAAGGGGCTCCAGCCTGGAGCGGAGAACCCATGCGGAGTCCGGGGCCAGCATGGCGCCGCTCGGGAGGAGGAAGCCCGTGGACGAGTCGAAGACGACGCCGCTCTTCTCATGCTTCGCCCAGAGAGTGAGCGCGGCCACCATCTCCGCGTTCCGGTGGCCGCTCGCTCCGCCTGCCGGCGTCATCACGATCAAGTCCCCCTGCGCGCTCCGTTCGATGCGCAGCTCAGGATTCCGGACGCACAGCTCGAAGAGCTCCTCGTCGGACAAGCGAAGCGCCGACCCCATCTTGAGGCTGAGGGATGCCGGGCTGCTGGACGTGGCGATGGTCGTCATCGGGGCCCCGGAGAGAGGCACAGTCTACCATCGGAGGGCGGCGCCGGCCGGTCACTCGCTGGACGGGAACCGGCCGAGGACGTCGCGGAGCAGGCGTTCCTCGAGCTCCAGGCGAAGGGCGGAGACGTCGGGGCGGTCGTTCTCGGTCGCGTTGAGGGTGTTGAAGACGGCCGCCACGCCCGCGTCGTTCTCCGGGTCGAGATAGACGAGCGCAGCGAAGGCGTTCTGGGTGCCGGTATGGCCCACGTAGCTCCGGCCGTTGCGGCGTGGCAGGCAGAACGAGAGGCCCGTCCACTCTTCCTTGCCCGGCTCCTCGCTCACCGCCGCGACCGGCTTCCACATCTCCGCGAGCGTCGCGCGGGCCAGCACGCCGTCCGGGGCCGCCGGCCAGGTCTGGACGCCCGGGCCGTGCCCCAGCAGGAACTCCATCCAGCGGACCAGGTCCGGAACCGAAGCGTTCAGGCCGCCGTTCGCGGCCGTGATGCCGGTGTCGAAGTCCGGGCCGCTGGCGTAGAGCTTGCGGTCGTAGGCGGTGTGGTCGTTCGACCGGTGGTGGAGCAGGTGGTAGGGGGCCGAATCGTAGTAGCTCGACCGCATCGCGAGCGGACGGGGCTAGAGGCCCAGCTCCTCGAGGCCGGAGGCGTCCAGGAGGCGTTCCGCGAGGCGGGAGAGCTCCTCCGGCGAAGTGAGCTCGCCGACGCGCTTCCTGGTGGCTGGCGACAGCGGCCCGAAGCGGCGCTCGAGCTGTCGGAGCAGCAGCTCGCGCTGGCCTTCCTCACGGCCTTCTTCACGTCCTTCTTCACGGCCTTCTCGCCTCGCGTCGTGTGCGATCCGGCCTGCCCAGGTCATCTCCATGGTCGCCACCTCTTCGTTTTCCTCCTCGGCCAGGAGAGCTTCGTACTCGCGCTGCGCCGCGTCATTCAAGTCTACATAGGTCTCGATGCAGTTGACCAGCAGCACCCGTTGCCGCTCGGTGAGCGTCGCCCTCGTGATCGGCGTGAGGCACGCCAGCTTGTGCCGGGCCGGCGACTCGGCACCTGGCCTCATTAGCCCGGCGAGGCCCCACGCCAGAGGCTCCGGGCGCGCAAGGTACTCCGCTGCCAGGCTCCTCGACAGCCCGAGGGCCCGGTAGAAGAACGAGACGAACGCCTCGCCCAAGACCTCCAGACGGACCTCTTCTCGCCTCACGTCCGGCTTGCCGCCGCGCAGGTAGACGACGACAGGCAGAACCGGCTGGTGATGTTCCAGCCAGAGCTGCATGGAGTAGTCGAAGAGCCGCCTTCCCATCCTCCTGCGGGCGCGCGCCTCGATCTCGACATGGACGAGGACGACCTCAGGGTCGCCTGCTGCGGTCTCGACCCGGGCCACCAGGTCGAGATCGCGGTGCCACCCCTCGGGAAAGCGCGTGAAGAGCTCGCTCTCGAGGAATGTCGGCTCCTCCACCCGCAACCGCGCAGCCAGCTCCGGCGCCACGATCCGGACGAGATCGCCGAAGAACTCCTGGAACAGGTTCTTGAAAAACTGGTCGTGGTCCGTCACCCCACCTCTCCTCGAAGGTCATGGGCCAGGCCGCCGCCCTCCCCGGGGCAACCCGGGACGTTCACCTCATGAGGACGCGATCCGGCGCCGCGATCTCCCAGTAGACCGGCGAGAAGGTCTCGACGAGATTCGAGAAGGAGGCCGGGCCGCCCGGCCAGCCCGCCCAGCCTTCTCGGGCCCCTGTCTCCGCCAGAGGGGCCGCACGCACCTCGCTTGGTGGTGGGACTCGTAGGATGGCCTGCGAGTCCCTTCGCGTCCGTCAAGGAGACATCATGAGAGCGAGAATCGTCCTCGTCGCGTCGGTCATCGCCGTGGCTCTGGCCGCCGCGGCCTACGCCGGCGGCGCCGCGCAGTCCGCGGCACCGGCCTCCACACCGGCGGTCTGCCCCGCCTCGTCGCCGGCGCCGAGCGCCGGTACCCAGGTGCAGATCGCGCCGCTCCTGCCGATCGAGACAAGCCTTCCCTGCTTCGCCTACGGCGCCTGCCTGAGCTGTGGGGACGGCACCGCCCAGCCCTGCACGATCGTCCAGTGCGGAACGAAGAAGACGACCAGCTGCGGAGCGTGCACTCCGGACTGCGTACCGCCGCCGGGGTAAGGGTCGGCCGGCTTCCTCAGCGGGAAGGAGCCGCACAGCCAGTGACCCGTCAACCGTCAAGTGACGGGGTATCTGGCGAGGATTTCTCGTCGCTGGCCAGGCGCTCCGACGCAGGCGTAGCGGTGCCTACGTCGAGGAGGAGCAACGCCGCCAGCGGCGAGAGGGACCGCCAGGAGACGTCACTTGACGGTTGACGGGTCACTAGCCCTCCGCTGGGGTCGAGCTTCGCTACGGCGGGCCGCACGACAAGCCTCGCCGCGAGGAAC
The DNA here is from genome assembly GCA_963741925.1 of uncultured Acidobacteriota bacterium. Taxonomy (GTDB): domain Bacteria; phylum Acidobacteriota; class Thermoanaerobaculia; order Multivoradales; family DATKCC01; genus CAVUBL01. Next base: position 1,849,073 of record CAVUJU010000005.1, on the reverse strand, counting down.
TACCTCAGGCTGCGGGAGGCCCGGGACCTCGAGGGTCCCAGATGGCCTCCATCGGGACGTCGACCGTGGTGAGCTCGGGGTCTTCGACGCCTCCGGTGTCGCGGGTGCCGATGGGCTCGAAGACCAGGACGTGAGTCTCCTCGTCAGCCGAGGTGCGGTGTTCGACCCCGCCCGGGATGATGCAGAGCTCCCCGGCGTCGAGGTCGATGGCACCGTCCTGGGCCTCGATCCGCAGGCGACCGGAAAGGCACAGGAGCATAGGGTCACCGACGATGACTGGCGAGACGACATCGCTCGGCGCCCTGGACGCCGCGCCTCGAGACGACGAGCCCGAGACCTCGGAAGAACGGGTGGCGGTCGAGGAAGCCCACCGCGAGATCCGGGCCGGCGAGGCGGGCCTCACGACCGAGGAGCTGGAGCGGGAGCTGGGCCTGGTGAGCCAGGAGAGCCGTCGGCAGGCGGGATAGGCACCGGAGCGCTCGCTCTGCCGGCAGGCTAGGGGCCCGGGCCGCGATCCGTGCGCAGCGGCAGATAGAGACCCTGTCCGTCTCACTCGCCCTCCAGACTTCCTCGAGCGAGTCGACGGAGGTCTTCGATCGCCTCCCCGAGGGGGAACCTTGCGGCTGATCTCGTCGAGGCCTGGCAGCGGCTGGCCGGCCTCTACGCGGTCGTGGGCGAAGCCGATCAGGGTCGAGACGTCGTGGCTCAGGACGATCCGGTCCCGGCGTGCTGCCCAGTCCAGAACCGAGCCTCGGCCTCCTGGCGAACCTCCTCTCGGCGCCTCGCTCTCACGGCCCTACAGGCCCAGCTCCTCGAGGCCGGAGGCATCCAGGAGGCGTTCCGCGAGGCGGGAGAGCTCCTCCGGCGAAGTGAGCTCGCCGACGCGCTTCCTGGTGGCTGGCGACAGCGGCCCGAAGCGGCGCTCGAGCTGTCGTAGCAGCAGCTCGCGCTGGCCTTCCTCGCGGCCTTCTTCACGGCCTTCTCGCCTCGCGTCGTGCGCGATCCGCCCTGCCCAGGTCATCTCCATGGTCGCCACCTCTTCGTTTTCCTCCTCGGCCAGGAGAGCCTCGTACTCTCGCTGCGCCGCGTCATTCAAGTCTACATAGGTCTCGATGCAGTTGACCAGCAGCACTCGTTGCCGCTCGGTGAGCGCCGCCTTGGTGATCGGCGTGAGACACGCCAGCTTGTGCCGGGCCGGCGACTCGGCGCCCGGTCTCATCAGCCCGGCGAGGCCCCACGCCAGGGGCTCCGGGCGCGCAAGGTACTCCGCTGCCCGACTCCTCGACAGCCCGAGGGCCCGGTAGAAGAACGAGACGAACGCCTCGCCCAAGACCTCCAGACGGACCTCCTCTCGCGTCACGTCCGGCTTGCCGCCGCGCAGGTAGACGACGATGGGCACGATCGGCTGGTGGTGTTCCAGCCAGAGCTGCATGGAGTAGTCGAGGAGCCGCCGGGCCATCGCCTTGCGCGCCCGGGCCTCCACCTCCACGTGGACGAGCACCATTTCGGGCTCGTCCTCGACGGTCTTCACCCGGGCCACCAGGTCGAGATAACGGTGCCTCCCCTCGGGGAAGCGCGTGAAGAGCTCGCTCTCGAGGAACGTGGGTGTCTTCAACCGCAGCCGCGCCGCCAGCTCGGGCGCCACGATCCGCACGAGATCGCCGAAGAACTCCTGGAACAGGTTCTTGAAGAACTGGTCGTGGTCCGTCACAGCTCCCCCTCCGTCGTAGGCCAACCCGGTCCCGGGGACGATCCGGGACGTTCACCCTTGGAAGACGCGATCCGGCGCCGCGATCTCCCAGGGACCGGCGAGAAGGTCTCGCCGAGATTCGAGACGGAGGCCGGGCCGGTCGGCCCGGCCTCCGTCTCGCGACCTACGGAAGCGGCGCCGAGTCCGGAGCCAGGCGCCGACCGAAGACCCCGACGTGCAAGGGCAGCGGCAAGTGATCTATACGTTCCTGGAAGCTCTGCGTCTGGGCGATGTCGAGCGGCTGACCGCCGTGCTCGATCCGGACGTCGTGCTGCGAGCCGACGGCGGAGGCCTCGCGGGCGAGTTCCAGGTGGTGCGAGGCGCCCGCGGCGTCGCCGAGCAAGCGGTGACGGTCTCGAAGATCGGTCTCTCGACCCGGATCGTCCTCGTGGATGGCAACGTCGGGCTGGTGACTCACCGCCTCGATGGGCAGCGGTTCTCCATGCTGGGCTTCCCGATCTTCTGCGGAAAGATCGTCGAGATCGACATCCGGACCGATCCGGAGCGTCTCGAGCGCCTCGACCTGTCCGCGGTCGAAGGCTGTGGGGGGCTAGAGACCCAGCTCCTCTAGGCTGGAGGCGTCGAGGAGGCGTTCTGCGAGGCGGGAGAGCTCCTCCGGCGAAGTGAGCTCGCCGACGCGCTTCCTGGTGGCTGGCGACAGCGGCCCGAAGCGACGCTCGAGCTGTCGGAGCAGCAACTCGCGCTGGCCCTCTTCACGTCCTTCTCGCCTCGCTTCGTGTGCGATCCGGCCTGCCCAGGTCATCTCCATGGTCGCCACCTCTTCGTTTCCCTCCTCGGCCAGGAGAGCTTCGTACTCTCGCTGCGCCGCGTCGTTCAAGTCTACATAGGTCTCGATGCAGTTGACCAGCAGCACTCGTTGCCGCTCGGTGAGCGCCGCCTTGGTGATCGGCGTGAGACACGCCAGCTTGTGCCGGGCCGGCGACTCGGCGCCCGGTCTCATCAGCCCGGCGAGGCCCCACGCCAGGGGCTCCGGGCGCGCAAGGTACTCCGCTGCCCGACTCCTCGACAGCCCGAGGGCCCGGTAGAAGAACGAGACGAACGCCTCGCCCAAGACCTCCAGACGGACCTCCTCTCGCGTCACGTCCGGCTTGCCGCCGCGCAGGTAGACGACGATGGGCAGAACCGGCTGGTGGTGTTCCAACCAGAGCTGCATCGAGTAGTCGAGGAGCCGCCTGGCCATCGCCTTGCGCGCCCGGGCCTCCACCTCCACGTGGACGAGCACCATTTCGGGCTCGTCCTCGACGGTCTTCACCCGGGCCACCAGGTCGAGATAACGGTGCCTCCCCTCGGGGAAGCGGGTGAAGAGCTCGCTCTCGAGAAACGTGGGTGCCTTCAACCGCAGCCGCGCCGCCAGCTCGGGCGCCACGAGTCGCACGAGATCGCCGAAGAACTCCTGGAACAGGTTCTTGAAGAACTGGTCGTGATCCGTCACCCCACCTCCCCTCGAAACTCATGGGCCAGGCCGCTCCCGGGCAGTCCGGGACGTTCACCTCATGAGGACGCGCTCCGGCGCCGCGATCTCCCAGGGACCTGCGAGAAGGTCTCGACGAGATTCGAGACGGAGGCCGGGCCGGTCGGCCCGGCCTCCATCTCGCGACCTACGGAAGCAGCGCTTCGACTCGCCGCGCCAGCGCCCGGCCGAGGACCGGTAGCGCCTCCGGCCCCGCGGCCTCGAGGAGGAGGGCCAGCGCCTCCGGGTTCGCCACCAGGTACCGTGCGAGGTGGAGGTGCGAGGTGAGCGTCGAGCGGCGCGCGGCGGCCGCAGGGCCTTCGCCCAGGCGCGCGAGGTGCCCGACGTGGCGACGATGCACGTGGAGCGCGTAGCCCAGGCGTTTGGGCTTGTCCGCCAGGTGGTACGGCGACTCCCGCGCCACCGCCGGCAGCACCGCCGCCGCCAGGAGCGCCTCCGAGCGATACCGGTAGAGCGCCACCGCCCGGCCGCCCTCGGCCACCGGCTCCGAACGCCGCACCACCGCCCAGGCCGGCGGCGCGGAGTCGGAGGTCCGCACTTCCTCGACCGCGAGCGAGCCCGAGAGGAGCGCCTCGGCCGAGGTCGTGGGCGCCGCCCGGCAGGTCCGCTCCTCCATCAGGCGCAGCGCGAGCCGCAGCTTCTCGAGAAACGGCTCCGTGAAGGCGCTGGAAGGAGGCTCGCGCCGGCGCCTGGAGCTCGGGCGCGGTGGCGGAGCCGCGGGCGCCGCCGGCGGCGGCGAGACCGCCGCGTGGACGGGCTCAGAGGTGGCTGGGGACGAAACGGACGAGGAGACTCGACTACACTTCTTCGGACTCGGCATGGAATGTATCTCCTTGCTGGGTCGGGCCCGGGCGAGCTCGCGACTCGCTCGGGCCGTTTCAGGGGTCTGGAGGCCGCGCGCCTCGAGCCGACGACGGCCGACCGCAGGCCGGTCCGGGCGGCGCTTCCAGGATCAATGAGCTGCCGAAAACTTTAGCGCCTCGATACCGCCATGTCAAGAGCCCCGACTCTGGCGCCCAGCCGGGACATCCCGGCCGCTGGGCCCTGGAGCCAGTCTGGAGGAATCTTCAGGCAGATCCGACCTTCTGGAAGCGTAGCGCGGGATGACGAGGGTCGGACCCTCACGCCGAGGTACTCCTTTACCTCCTCTCGGCGCCGGTGACCAGCGGGGGTAGCTCCGCGATCAGGGGGAGCGACAGGGCGCGCTCAGCATCGCGCCCGGGTCGCGCGGGCGCGCCCAGCGCCCAGAGGGCGGAGCTGGAGCTGCGAGCCCAATGGCGGCGGGCCCGCGCCCGGCGCGGGCCAGAGGGCAGAGATCACAGTCCTCCCGACGACGAACACAACACCCGAAACCCGACGAAGCCGCGGCGGAACTCGGAGCGGTCGCCGCCGCGGTCGGCCGCGCGCAGGAACCTCGGGAAGTTGCCGAAGGAGCCGCCCCGCAGAACCCGCGACGCGCCCGAGGGCGGTCCGGTCGGGTCTGTCTGGTCGTCCGGAGGACAGTCGCCGAACCAGTCGGCGCACCACTCCCAGACGTTGCCCGCCAGATCGCGGACTCCTTCCGGGGAGGCGCCCAGAGGGTAGACCCCGACGGGCGTGGGGCGCCCGACGTTCATGGCGAAGCTCGCCCGGAGGGGATCGGGCTCCTCCCGCCCCCATGGATACCGTCTCGCCTCCTCGCCGCGGGCCGCGAGCTCCCACTCCGCTTCGGTGGGGAGGCGCCCTCCCACCCAGCGGCAGTAGGCATCCGCCTCGTACCAGGAGACCCCCCTCACCGGGCGGTTCGGATGCCGGAGCTGCTCGCTCCAGGAGCCGGGTCCGGTGTGCTCGTTCCTCTCGCGCCATGCCCAGCCCTCCGGGTGCCAGCAGCGGGGATCGAGGTAGCCCTCGTCCCCGGCCTCAACGAACCTCCGGAGCTCCTGGACGGCCACGGGGAAGCGCCCGAGGAGGAAGGGGCTCACGGTGACCCGGCGGACCGGGGCCTCGTCCTCGAAGGCCTCCGGGTCATAGCCCGGCGCCTCGGGGTCCGTTTTCTGCGCCCCCATCCCGAAGGTTCCACCCGGAATCGTTATCCAGTTCTCGTCCGGGCTCGCCAGCCGCGGGTCCCCGGCCTGCCCGAGGGCCTCTCCTACCTCCACCCGCACCACCTCGTCCAGCGCTTCCTCTCCCTGGCCCGGCGGCTCGAAGATGGCCAGGGTCTCCGTGAGGGCCGCCGAGTAGCCCGTCCCGACGGACGGGTCGCTGCCGTACGGCTTGACGTCGACGAGGATCCGGCCCACCAGCCCCACGGCGCGCGCCTGGCGCACTCGGTCGGCGCCGGTCGCGAGGACCCTCTCGATGAGGCGCCTCGCTGCGCGGAGACCGCCGAGCCGGCGTAGGCACCCGGCCAGGAGGAGCACCACCTCGCTCCAGCGGTCGTCGTGGAGCCGGCCGTCCTCGGAGACGATCTCCCAGTAGTCGGCACCGGTGGCGAGCTCGAGGGCCGCCAGGTACTCCTGGAAGGAGAGGTGCCAGAGCTCCACCTCCCCCTCCGTGCGGCTCACCAGGAGGCCGCTCTGGAGCGCCTCCTCGTCGAGGAAGAAGGGGGCGGGGTGCCAGTCGCAGGGGCGGACGATGACCGGCACGACCCGGGCCTCGCCCCTCTCCTCCCGCTCCAGCGCCCGCTTCATCTCCCGGCCCCAGATGAAGTCCGAGGCGATGAAGTCGTCGCTCACCAGGAAGAGGATCAGGTCCGCCCGTTCGAGCTCCTCCGCGATCCCCTCCTCCCAGCGGTCGCCCGGGAGGAGCTTGCGGTCGGTCCAGGTGTCGATCAGGCCCTGGCGCTCCAGGAGCTTGAGCGCCTTCTCGAGCCGGATCCGGTGCCGGTCGTCGGCGTGGGAGTAGCTGAAGAAGACGCGGATCGGTGGACGCTCGCCGCTCAAGAGATCTCTCCGTTGCAGGGGAAGCTACCACCCTGAGTGGTCGGAGGCGTGCGGGTCGTTTCGCCCGCGCCGCGGCGAGTGCCTGCGCTCGGCCCGGGGATTTCCGCAGGACGCTGAGGAGCGGCGCCTCCCGGGGGGCCGGTCGTGAAGCGAGACCGCCGCGCGGCTTCAGGTGAACGGCCTCTCCTTCGAGGTCGCCGGTCGACGGCGTGTAGCTACCCGGACCTGCCTCGAGGAGGAGGACTACGAGCGGCTCACCCAGCGCGAGCGCCAGGTGTTCAAGCAGCCGGCCAGGACAAGACCAGCCGGGACCTCGCCAAGTACCTGGGGGTGCGGACCCTAAGCCTTCAAGATCTCCGCCGGATCCACCGGGCTCGCCCGGTTGGCGGGGAGCGCCGCCGCGAGCAAGGTGGTCGCCGCGAGGAGGGCGGGGACGGCGGCGAAGACCACGGGATCCGTGCTGCCGACATCGAAGAGCACGCTCTGAAGCAGCCGCGCGGCCGCCAGGGACGCGGCGAGCCCGGCGCCGATGCCCACGGCCGCGAGCTTCATCGCGTCGGCCAGCACGCCCCGGACGACGGCCCCTCTCTCGGCTCCGAGACTCATCCGAATGGCGATCTCGGGGCGCTTCAACCCCACCGTGTACGCCATCACCCCGTACAGGCCGACGCTGGCCAAGATCATCGCGACGATCCCGAAGACCGTGAGGAGAACGAGGAGAAATCGCGGCCTCGCCACCAGCTGGGCGAGGCGATCTTCGACCGGGAAGACCTGCGGCACCGGCAGGTCGGGATCGTTCGCCCAGACGGCGGCCCGGATGGCCGCGCCGAGGTCGGCCCGACCGACGGCACCTCGCACGACCACGGTCATCGAGGGCCAGGGGTCCTGCCCGAACGGAGCGTAGAAGGCGGGCTCGGCGCCGCTCGCGGGGCCGTTCCGCCGGACGTCCTCGGCCACTCCCACGATCGTCAGCCAGGGACCGTCGGGGCCTTCCACGCTGATCCGTTTACCCACCGGTCCGGTGGCTCTCGGATGGTCGGGGCCGAACGGCAGGTCGGGCCAGTAGCGCCGGGCCATGGCGCGGTTCACGACCACGACGCCCGACGCCCCGGGGGACCCGGCCTCCGTCAGGTCTCGCCCGACCACCAGGGGGATGCGCATCGTCCGCAAGTAGCCGGGGCTGACGACCTCGTAGTCGGCGGTGGGCTGCTCGGCCGAAGGGCGAAGCGGCTCGCCTGCGATGACGAAGCGGAAGTTGGCGGTCTGGCCCGAGAGCGGAAGCTCGGAGGTCGCCGCCTCGGCCGCCACCGCGGGGTTTTGCCCGAGACGATCCAAGACGCCCTGGTAGAACCCGGCGATGTCGGACCCCCTGCTGTAAGCATTGCGCGGCAACGTCAGGGGAGCCGCGACCAGGCCTCGAGGCGTGAAACCGAGGTCGACGCGCTGCAGCCTGATGAAGCTCTCGAGCAACAGGCCGGTGCCCACCAGAAGCAGAAGCGCGAGCGCGATCTGGGCCGAGGCCAGGCGACCGAAGGTCACGGCGCGCCGTTCGCGGCCTCCCGCGCCCGAGGGCACCGGCTGGAGGGCGCCCTGCACCTCGCTGCGCCAGCTCCGGAGAGCAAACCACGCAGCGCTCGAGAGCCCGGCGAGGATCGCGGCCACCACAGCGAAGGCCACCGTGCCGAGATCCACGGAGACGTTCTCGATGCCCGGGAGCTCCTGGGGCGCCAAGGCGAGGACGATCTTGATTCCCCAGGAGGCGAGCAGAACTCCTAGAGCGCCGCCTACCGCGGCGAGGCAGATCGCCTCGAGCACCGCCACGCGGGCGAGCGCGCCGCGGCTGGCGCCGAGGGTCTTGCGGATGGCGAGCTCGCGGCTCCGCGCCACGCCGCGGGCCAGCAGCAGAGTGGCGACGTTGGCACAGGCGACCCCGAGGACCAGGACCACCGCGGCGAACAGGACCCACAACGTGGGGCGGGCATCGGAGACGAGTTGGTCCTTCGCCCCGACGAGCCGGCGCGACCAGCCCCGGTCGGTCTCCGGGTGCTCCGAAGCCAGGGACGCGCTCAGGTTCTGGACGCCGGCCTGCGCCGCCTCGAAGCTTCGGTCCGGCGGAAGCCGGGCGATGACGTGCAGGAACCTCGCGCCACGGCTCCGCCAGGAGTCGAGAGCCAGTGCAGAGCCCCGGACATGGCGTACTTATTTTTGCGACGCTTGGGTCTCGAGGACGAGCCGGAGCGTGGTGCCCGGGAAGGTCGTTTCGAGCCCGTTGAGCAGGTCGCAGAGGACGGCGAGGACGCGGTTGGAGCGCGGGTTGGCCATGCCATAGAGGCGCACGACGAGGCGATGGTTCTCGGGATCGGGGAGGAGATCGGCGGGGAGCTGGAAGACCTTCTTGAGGAAGCTGCGCGCTTCGTCGGTGCGGAAGGGAAGCAGCGGGCCCACGAGGTTGGCGAGCTGGGTCTCGGCGCGGTAGGCCACCATCTTGACGGTATCGGTGAGGACCTTGCGTTGCTGCTCCAGGCGCACGATGTCGTGGGCGGGGCGCAGCTGCTGGAGCGGGACCCTCTTGGGCAGAGCCCGGATCTCGGCTTCGAGCGCTTCGCGCTCGGCGCTCAGGCGCCGGATCTCGTGGGCGAGCCGGCCGTGAGCGATCTTGAAGCCTCTCATGGTGGGGCGCCGGCGCTCGGGGTTCTCTAGCGCCTTTTCGCCGTAGGAGGCCTGGGCCTTGGCGAGCTGGGACCGGATCTGTCCGAGCCGCTTCTTCTTGTCCTTGATCGCAGGGTTCGGCACGGTGCGCTCGGGATCGGCCGGCTCGACCCGGTGACTGGGCAGGTGGTCGAGAGCGAACTCATGACGCATGGTGCGGAAGAAATTCTCTTGGCTCCAGCGGGCGAACATCCGCCGCGCCACCTCCTCGATCCCGAGGTCCTGGCGCGTGGTCATGACCGAGGTCTGGTGCCCGTTATCGCACAAGCGCCGAACCTCCCGCATCCAGAAGTTTCGTCCGAGCCGCACCGAGCGTTGTCCGAGCCGATACGTGACCGGGCGACCCGAGACCGTGGTCTCGACCGGGAAGAAGCACGCCTCGGGCCAGGGCTCGTAGGCCCCCTTGCGATAGGTCAAGACATCGAGTCCTTGCGGGTACCAGGTCGCGAACGTCTTCGGGCTCCAGCCCTCGCGGTCGAAGACCACCGTGATCCTGCGCTCGGCTCCGGCGAGCGCCCGGGCCGCGGGGAGAACCTCGGTGCCCAACATCTTGAGCAGATCGTCGTTGGCCGGCGCGGTGACGAAGAACAAAGGCTCCGCCCGTGCGTCGTTGACCCAGTAGTCGGTGGTCGCTGGCATGCACAGCCGCCGCCGTTGCACGAAGGTCTCGGGAAGCCGATGCGCACGGCCGTGGTAGGGGCGCACGTGGCCGTCGACATAGAGATACCCGAGCGCGTCGGGATCGTCCTCGGCCCAGCGTTGGGCAAACGCCCGCGCGAAGTCCCAGGCCTTGCCGCGGTCGCCGAGCTCTGCGAGCTTGCGCCGCGCCGTGCGGATCTCCGGTGCGCGATCGAGCCCCAGGATCGCCCCGAACTCCCCTGGGGCGTGGGCCGGAAGCGCTTCCAGGCTCTTGATGCGCAGCAGGGCCATGAACGCAAACGTCAACAGCATCGAGCTCAGGCCGAAGTAGCCGTTGCGCACCGCGTCGTAGACCTCCTGGCCGACCTCGATCAACCCCTGGCCCAACAGCACTGGCAGCGCCACCAGCACGCCGGCTCGGGCCACCGCCTCCGCGGGCTCGAAGACGGGCGCGGCCTCCACCAGCAGCCCCGTCCGAGCCAGCGCTCGATCCTCGGTGCGCTTGACCGCCACACCCGCCGAACACGAGAGATCCTCCAGGTTACGTTGCCCTGGACCGGTAGCTGGCCGTTCCGATGGCGGGCCCACCGGCTCGCGACGGGGGGGCCGTACCAGGCGGCCCTCGCGCAACGCCGCGCGGATGGCCCCTTCGCTCACCCCCACCTGCTTGGCCACCCGCCGGTTCGAGCCCCCCCGGTCGAGAAGTCGCTGGGCTTCCGACCGCGTCGCGCCCTGGAGCTTGTGAGGCCCGCGCGGGCCGGTGCGCTGCGGCTCGAGCCCCTCCACTCCGTGCTCCTGGAACCGCTTGCGGTACTCGAAGATCCGGCTGCGGTGCCAGCCCAACGCCCTCGCGAGCGCCTGAGGCTGGGCCAGGTCGAGCGCCGGATCGGTGAGCACGGCCGCCGCCATGCGCCGACCCATCGTGTCGTCCTCCCGAAAGCGCAAGATCGGCCCCGAGGCGTTGAACACCGTCCAGTAGCCGTCCTCGTCGTGACCGATCGCGGCGTGAGGACCGAGGATCTCCGCGTCGGGGGGCAGGTAGGTGAAGCGGTGCTGGAGGGTCATCACGATCTCCCTTGGGTCGCGTTAAATATTACGCACCCTTGGGACTCCATGTCAACCCCCTCCAGCAATCCAGGTCCCTCGAGCAAGCCCAGCAAACCGCCTACACCAGCGCTCCTGCTCCACACTCACCCCATCGGGGCTGGCGCGCTAGATGCTTCGACCGACGGGGTCCATGTCCGGGGCTCTGCAGTGGGATCCAGAGATCGCCGCCGGCGAAGGGCCCCACCCGCTTCGAGGCGACGCCGATCACCTCGAAGGGTTGGCCGTCGAGGGTCATCGTCTTGCCCAGCACGCCGGGGTCGGCGCCGAAGCGTTGACGCCACAGGCCGTCGCTCAGGATGACGACGTCGGAGCTTCCCAGGCGTGGCCTCCTCATCTCGAAACCCCCGCCCCTCGGTGACCTGGATGCCCAACGTCGGGAAGAAGCTCGGGGTAATCCGCAGCGCGTGGACCTCGAGCGGCTCGCCGCTCCCCGTCAGGGCGAGCTTCGCCGGAGTCCAGGCAGCGATGCTCTCGAAGATCTTGCTCTCCCGCAGGTCCACGACCTGGGCGGGCGCGACCCGGCTCTCGGTCAGCCCGCGTTCCCGCTGGGCCTCCCAGAGGACGACCAGGCGCTCCGGCTGAAGGTAGGGAAGGGGCGACAGCAGCACCCCCCGGATCACGCTCCACATCGTGGTCGTGGCCCCGAGCCCCAGGGCGAGGGCGAGGATCGCGGCCACGGACGGCACCGGGCTCCGGGCCAACGCCCGGGCCGTGTGGCGGAGGTCTCGAAACGCGTCGCTCAGCAGCCGACCAGCCATTTTCCATCTCCTGGCGCGACGCTACCATCTGAGGAATGGATGCGCGACATGGCAACTGCGAGAGATTCGCGACGTCTCGGCGCGATGTGGGACGAGAGCCTGCGCCGCCCTGCCGGGGCTTGCCGCCCGCGGTAAGGCCTTGCCGTAGATCGCAGGCTTGGGCCGTCGGGCGGTTGGATCATCGTCGGGCGGCCAAAGGGGTCGAAAGTCCGATAGATCGTCGCGGAATTCGTCGCCCACCAGGTCTTCGACCTCACCCAGCCCGCCGCGTTGTAGTTGGTCGCCCGGCTCGAGATCGTGCCGTCGGCCGTCGTCCGCCGCTCGAGAAAGGCCCGGCCCAGGCCGTCGAACTCGAGCTCCCGGGTCGAAAGGGGCGAGCCGCCGCCGTGGGGCTTGCGGTAGATCCAGACCTTGGGCGGGTCGGTCGGGGCATTGTTGTTAGCGGCGGTCGGAAACCGCGGGATTTTGGCTGTGGGAAGCGCGGGTTGGGGAGGATCGACCTTTGGGATGGTGAGAGCGAAGGTGCGGCCTGGGTGAGCGCAATCTCTTGGCAGAGAGCGACTTGAACTCCGAACGGAGGAACTGCACCCTCGGCGCACCGCAGACTGGGCAGAATCGGCCTGGGGAATGCTGAAGCGCGTTGCGCGGCCTGGAGGCTGCTCTGCGAAGACTATGCTCCGTCACGATGGTTGGCAGGGTCGACGGGCGGAGGTGGTCCCTGTAGCGTGCCTGGCGGGCTCGGTGGAGCCTCCGGCCCCGCTCTGTAGCCTGGTATCTACGGTTGGAGGCTCGCTGGTTCTCGCACCGTGCTGCCCGGGCGCAGGAGCGGCCGCAGTACCTCTGGCCGCGGTCGCACCGGGTGCAGATCACCACGGGGGTCTGGCAGCGGTCGCAGAGGAACCGCCGTTGGGTCTCTACCTGCCTGTCTGACCGTGCCATCCCAGCACTCTAACGCGAGCGAGCTCGCGCGCGCGACGATGATTCTGAACCGCGTCCTGATCGCCGGATTCCCGCGCTTACTGACAACCGCTCACAATTGTAGACGAACTGGGTCCGCCCCTCCTGGGCCGGCAGGAACAGGGCTGAAAAGCGGCTGAAAAGCGGCTGGCACCTCTCCACATACTATGTTCTACAGCTGAGTGCGATAGCCTACGCTAACTTTCGATGGGCCAGACGGTTAGACCCTCCCGTCTCTGCGACCCTCGACGGTGGAGCACGCCCGAATTCGATCCCGGGTGTTTGCTCACTGTTTGCTCAGGCCAGGCCCGCCTCCCGACCGACGAGGCGCGGCGGGAGAGCCTGCGGCTTCACCCCAGCCGCGCTTGCGGCGTCGCGCCGAGTCAAAGGAGCTCTGCCGGAGTCCAAGCCGGCGGCTGGTCGGTCGCGACGAGACGGCCTCGGTGGTAGCGAGCGATTCTGCGGAAAGAGGCCGCGGCATGGCTGTTGTCCAGGAGCTCGGCTTCGGCCGCGACGCTGACGGCTTGGCGGACGAGTCGCCAAAGGCGACGGAAGCGACTGCGGATCTTCTCCTCCGGAACGTCGTGGCCTCCGAGCTCGCGCCGCAGCTCCACCCGGGCCACCGCGAGGTCTTCCGGGATCAGGATGACGTGGAGGTAGACGAGGTAGCCGGCGGACTTCGCTTCACGGATCAGGTCGAGCTTCGAGGGGTGGGAGAAGACCGTCTCGGCGACGAAGGAGCGGCGTTGCAAGATCAGCTCACGGCGCCGTGCTGCTGCCAGCTCCGCGGCGTCGTAGGCGTGCCGGGTCGGGTCGGCCGGCCAACGCTCGCGCGCGATCTGGTCCGCGTTCACGAAGGGCAGCCGTGTCGCGGGGCCGAGAACGCGTTCGTAGAACGTCGTCTTGCCGGCGCCGTTGGGTCCCGCCACCAGATGCAGGACCGGCGTCCGCACCTCAGCCTTCGTGCTCGCGGTCGGAGAGCTTCGGCCCGCGGCGCGTCACGCGCCCCTCGTCGTCCAGCTCGACATAGGGCCGTCCCTCGGCTTCGAACTCCCGGTCCAGGCGAAGGGCGCCGCTCAGGGCCGTCATCCGCTCGCTCCAATACGCCCTCACGACGGCCTGCTCTTCTCTGTCGAGCGCGTCGTATTCCCTGGTGCCACGGAGTACCTCGGCCACAGCTTCGATGGAGACGTCGGGGCTCGCTTCCAGCTCTCGTCCGATGCGGGCCCAGTGGCCGAGCTGCTGTGCGGCGCTTCGGCTCATCACGGAGGCGGCTTCGGTGGCCGTCGCGTAGAGCTCTTCGTCGATTCGGACAGGGGTGCTCTTCTTCATGCCGGGATCCTCATGCAACAGAGGGATTGTAGCAGACTGCTACGCCCTTATCGAGCCCGGGTCGATGGGGGCTTGTGGAGAGCGCACCGAGCCGAGCCCGGGACCGAGGCGAGATCCGACACGGTGCCCGGCACCTCGTGCCGGCAGCTCTCGCAGGCTCTGCACCTATCGCAAGACCTGACCGAGGCGCCGTGCGGGTCGCTCCAGGCCTGTCGCTGGAGAAGTGGCCGCAGGAGTAGGGCCCGCCATGGTATCCTTACTCCGTGGGATGAATTCTCCCGGAGGTAAGGAATGCCGAGTAGCACCCTGACCAGCAAAGGACAGCTCACGGTGCCGAAGGCGATCCGGGATCGGCTCGGACTCCACGAGGGAGACCGGGTGGCGTTCCGGGTGACGAGCGCGGGAGAGGTGGTCGTCGAGGCCGCGACGGTGGACCTGCGGGACCTTCGCGGCGTCTTGAGGAGCCCAGCTCGCCGGGTCTCGGTCGAGGAGATGGAGGAGGCGGTGCGCAAGGCGGGGACTCGCCTTTGATCGGCCTGGACACGAACGTCCTGGTCCGGTACCTGGTCGACGACGACCCGGAGCAGTCCCCCCGGGCCGCAGCCCTGGTGGAGCGGGCGCTCGAGGAGGGGGAGCGACTCTTCGTGCCCCAGGTCGTGCTCTGTGAGCTCGTGTCGGTGCTGGAGAGCGTCTACCGCGACTCTCGGGAGGAGATCGCCACGGTTCTCCGGGACCTTCTTCGGACGCGGCAGCTTTCGATCGAGGAGCCCGACCTGGCCCGCAAAGCTCTGGACCGGTACGCCGAGCGAGGCGGGGACTTCGCCGACTATGTCATCGTCGAGCGCTGCCGCGCCGCGGGGTGCGAGCGCGTGGCCTCGTTCGACGGAGGACTGGGGGACGAGGAGGACGTGTTCGCGCCGTGAGACTCCTCCGGCCCGTAGCCCAGGATCTGCTGGACCTGAGAATCTCCCACCCTGCCCCACCCTCAACCCCCCCCGTCTGCGACGATCTGCGCAACTGGTTGACAATGCGTGACTTGCCCCCGTACCTTCCTCGCCCAAGAGACCCCGGGACGGGCTGGCCGCGGCCGGCTCCCCCGCCCCGGGAGGCCCGGATGGGGCTCACCAAGCGCACGGCCGACGCCAATCTGCGTACCTGCCCCCAACCTTCTGAATTCGTGGTCTGAATGTCGGGATCAGTGACTCAAGCGGCGGGGAGGTCGGTCTCGCTGAAGTCGTTACCGATGAAGAGGAGGGGCCGGTCTGCGAGTTTGGCCGTGGCGTAGGTCAGACAGTCCCCGAAGTTGAGGGCTGCCGGATGTCGGCCCTTCCCGAAGCGGCGGAAGGCCTCGACGGCGGTCCTCCAGTGACGGTCCCCAAAGGGCACCGGCACGATCTCGAGCTGCTGGAGGAGCCCCGAGAGCTGGGCCTCCGCGTCACCTTCGAGGCGCCCCGTAAGGACCAGCCCCACTTCGGCCAGGGTCGGCGTCCCTACACCCTTTCTCCCGGGCGCCAGGAGCTTGTCGATCAGGCGCTCGTAGTCAGGTTCCTTGAAGATGACGGCCAGGATGGCGGAGGTGTCGACGATCACACGCCCTCCGGTCCGTAGCCCAGGATTTCTTCCTGCTCCTCCTTGGTGAGGCCACGGCCCAGGAGCTCGGGCGGGACCTTGGGCCACACCTCTCGCTCGAGGTAGCGCATCACCTCCGCTCGCCGATTCCTGGGCGGCACCTGGAAGGCGAGCCGCTCGCGGCGCTCCTCCAGCGCTTTGCGTACCGCTTCGGTCTTGGACTCGCCGGCGATCTTCGCCACCTCGTCGACCAGGCGCTCGACTTCGCGGTTCTTGATGTTCAGGGGCATGACGTCTCCTCTCCTATTCTAGGAGATTCTTCTACGCCATGGTGGAATTTGTCAAGCGCGGTGGAACCGCGCGATGGCGGCGCCCTGTCATGGGTTCCGACAGGCCGCCAGCTTACCCTGCGCCGCGTCTCGCTCGATCTGCCGGTCCCACTGCTCCCAGTCCCGATCGAGAATCCAATCCCGCAGCTGGGCGAACTCGTCGGGCGAGAGCTTCTCGACCTCTTCTTCGATGGCGGCGACTCGGGTCATCAGGGGCCTCCAGTGCTGTCATGATACCCCACGGTGCGACCCCCCGTCGTCCCGGGCAGCGTGGTCTGCGGCCGGGCACGTACGACCCTCTACGCCCGTCTTCGACCCCCAGTGTTTGCTCACTGTTTGCTCAGGCCAGCCCCGCCCCGGGCCGGCGAGGCGCGGCAGGAGAGCCTGCGGCTCTCCGCAGGAACGAGCCATGTCCGGCCTCGGGCGAGGAAGGTAGGCCGTACCGATACCGTATCTGGTATCATCCTCCCATGCCGAGAGTCGTCCTGGACACCAACGTCATCGTGGCCGGCCTCCGCTCGGCACGAGGGGCCTCGTTCAGGGTGCTCTCCCTCATCGGGACCGGCTCTTTCGAGATCGCGCTCTCGGTGGCCTTGATTCTGGAGTACGAAGATGCCTTGCTGCGCCACTTGCAACACATGCCCTTCGACGAGGGGGAGCTCGGGCAGTTCCTCGACTACCTCGCTACCGTCGCTCACCGGCAAACGGTCTTCTATCTCTGGCGGCCGGTGTTGAAGGACCCGGGCGACGACATGGTGCTAGAGCTGGCCGTCGCCTCCCGAGCGGAGCTTCTCGTCACCTTCAACGAACGCCACTTTGCCGGGTGTGAGGCGTTCGGCGTCCGGGTCGTCGCGCCCCGCGCGTTTCTGGCAGAGATCGGAGAGACGTCATGAGTACCGTGAGCCTCAGACTCCCCAACTCCCTCCATCGAGGCGTCAAGGAGCTCGCCAAGCGGGAGGGGGTTTCCATGAACCAGGTCATCTCGACTGCGGTGGCCGAGAAGCTCTCGGCGCTGATGACCGTGGAATACCTCGAGGAGCGGGCCGAGCGGGGGAGCCGGGAGACGTACGAGGCCGTCCTGCGGAAGGTGCCCGACGTCGAGCCCGAAGAGCGAGACCGACTGGACTGAGAGCCCCGCTCCAGGGGAGGAGCCCAGTCCGCTCAGGCCGCTGTGTGCCTCGGGATCTTCTCCACCTCGCCCTCGAGCTTCCGCTCGGCGTGCCAGAGGTCATGCGCCGTCTGCATGCGGAGCCAGAGGCCGGCGCCGTTGCCGCAGAAGCGGCCCAGGCGGACGGCCATCTCGGGCGAGACGGCCGAGCGCTCGGCGAGGATCGAATGGAGCATCTGGCGCGAGACGCGGAGCTGCCGAGCGGCCTCGCTGACGCTCAGGCCGAGGGCGGGCAGCACGTCCTCGCGGAGGATCGCGCCGGGGTGTGTGGGGGCCATTCTCGGACGCTCTGCCGCGGGAATCTCGGGCATCTCTCTCCTGCCTTCAGTGATACTGCTCCAGGTCCACCCGGAGCGCGTCTCCATCATCCCACTCGAACGTGACGCGCCAGGGGCCGTTGACGGCGAGGAGGGAGCGACATGGCGCGCTCAGCATAACGCCCGGGTAGCCCAGGCGCGCCCAGCGCCGAGGGGCCGGAGCTGGAAGAAAGCAGCAGGGCGGTGGGCCCGCCCCCACGAAGTCACTGGCACCTTCCCTGGCCTCGATACGAGGGAACGACTGCCGCGACACCTGTCGGAATACTAGCAAACGCTCAAGGCGACCCCGACCCCACCCGCCGCAGCAACGCCTCCACGAACCCCTTCGAATACCGCTGCGCGCGCAGCACGGCCCGATGCCCTTTGTCGTCGCGGTGGGGGGTGCGGTACTCCCAGACGATCTCGCCGCCGGGGGTGACTTCGAAGACGCGACCCTGGTTGGAGGAGCAGATCAGGGTGTTGCCGCCGTCCAGGCGGGCTGCGGTGCCGCGGGAGTGGGAGTAGAAGTCTTCCGGGGGATCGGCCCGATACTCCCAGACGATCTTCCTCGCGAGCGGATCGACCTCGACGACGCGCGACCAGCCCTCCCCATCTTCGGGTTTGTAGGTCCGGCCCCGGTTGTCGAACAGGAGAATGTGACCGTTCTCCAGGACCGTCGCTTCGTGGAGCCCGACCACCTCCCCCTGTCCCCAGGCCCAGATCACTTCGGATCGGGCGAGGTCGAAGACGGCGATGGCATCCTGTCGCCGCAGCGTGACGAGAACGTTGCCGGCGGCGTAGAGGCGGTCTCGCTTCGCCAGCTCGCCGCCCGGCATCCACTGGAAGAAGTTGGCGTGGAGGAAGTCCCGGCGCAGATTCGGACCGCCGCCCCGGTACGTCCGCAGCTCGATGAGGTCGGGGCGCTTGGCGAGCATGTCGTAGAACGAATGCTCTGCCTCGATGGCCTTTCCGTCCGGCGAAAGGACGGCCAGGCCGTTGTCGATGGCCGTCAGGTCCTCGAAGATTGCGGGGATGCTCCGCGAACGCGACGTCAGGACCGCGATGCGACCGTCGGGCAGCTCTTCGGCGTAGTGGTGCACCGGCAGATAGCGCTTCCAGAGACGCTCACCGTCGAACGCCAGGCGCACCAGCACGCGCCTGCGTTGCCCTGGCTGGTCGCCGACCTTCTCCCGCGCCACCACCAGCAGGTCCCCTTCGGGAGTGAACGTCGCCCGTTCCCACACCTGTCTCCGACCGAACCACTCCTGCATCTTGCGGCCCCGCGCATCGATCAGCTCCGCCCGCCCCCGCGCCGGATACGTGAGCAGGAAGTAGCCACTACACGAGCAACCCTCCTTCCGAACGATCACTCCCGACGCCGTCTCCGGATCGGCCTTGGGCGCGAAGCTGAGGTAGCCCAGGGCCTCCAACCGCTGGACTTGGGCTTCGGACAGCTCGGGTTCCTGCCGATCCGGCCGATCCGGCCCTTTCGGGTCGGCTCGGTCAGGAGCACAACCGAACAGCAAGGCGAGCACACCGACCAGAGCCAGGACGTGACGTCCCGACCGACCGCTGAGGGTCCTGGTGCGCCGCATGTCGAAGCAGAGGCTAGCACGCAGGTACGGCACGCTCGATCTTCATGTGGCTCCCTCACCACCTGGTGGATCGACCGTCAGCCGGGGAGCCGACGGACCCGCGCCGGGCGGCGGGAGGGCTCGCCTCCCGCCATCGCCCGCCGGCCGGGCTCCTCACCCTCGGACCGCCTTACCGCGACCTGAGCATCTCCGGGCCGGTCAGCTCGAGCGTCCCGCCGCGGCCGCTGGTGTTTGCCCAACGTTTGCTCGGCCAAGCGTCGGAGAGGGAGGTACCGAACCTGCCCCTCCCACTCCCCGTGCTCGCTGGCCTTGGCGATCAGGACGAGCTCCTCGATCGCCACACCGACTGGCAAATCGGCGCTCACCTCGAAGACTCCGGGCATCGGGCGGCCATCGATGACGCGGCCGTAGGCATGGTGGCCCATGGTCGAGATGTCGTGGGTCAACACGACGCGCCCCTGCTCGGCTGCCCACTCGAGGACGAGCGGATCGTCGGCGTCTTGGAGCGCCTCCACATCCTGGGCCCGCACCACGTCGAGATCGGGGATCCGTCTGAGGAGCCCACGCAGGATACGGCCGTTGAAGCTCTCGTCAGCGAGGAAGCGGAGCACGGGCGGCGGAGCTCAGCGCAGGCGGCTTTCCAGCCGCTCACGTAGGCCCTCGGCAGGGAAGCGCTCCTTGAATTCCCGCCGGACCGCCTCTGCCACCTCACGTCGTCTCTGGAGGTACTCCTCCACCTCTGGCCGATGCCGAAGGTAGTAGGCGATCGCGGCGTAGATGTCCGCCACGTCCAGCGAGGAGTAATCTTGGGCTATCTGTTCCGGCGTGGACCCGCGCATGTACGCGGTCAGCACCGTATCCAGGGTTACCCGGGTGCCGCCCACGCGGATCAGGCCCTCGGCGTCCTGCCTGAGGGGTACCGGCTCAGTCTTGGTCAGAAGGGCCATCCGATTCTCCCCGGCTCCAGTATAGACGCGAGCCGATCGGGCCTCCAAGCCCCCGCTCTTCAGATCAGCGCAGCCGGTCCCGTGGATTGGGCTCGGCGTCGGAAACCTTCCTCAGCACGGCCTAGAAGCGCTCCCAGCTCGTGCGATGGGAGTAGGTCCTTCAGAAGCTGCGGCGACAGGGGGAAATGCGTCCGCCGGAGCCGCTCGACAGCCTGGACGACGTCCCAGGGTCGCGGCGGGGTCGCTTGGCGGTCCCACTCTTCCCACTCCTGGCCGAGAGTTCGGTCCCGAAGCTCGGAGCACTCGTCGGAAGACAGCTTCTGGACCTCTTGGTCGATGGGTTCGACTCGGGTCATGGGGAATCTCCGGTGGCTCGATGGTATCCCATGGGAAGGGCGTCTCGGCCCGGGACGAGCCCACCCTGGGGCCGGCTATCTACGCCCGACTACGCTGGATTTGGACCCCAAGTGTTTGCTCATTGTTTGCTCGGCCGATTCGGGCCTCGCCGAGCAGCCCTCGGGACGGGCCGTAACTGTCTGTGAGGGAAGAGTTTAGATGGTGGCCAAGGGCGGAATCGAACCACCGACACCACGATTATAAGATAGACTAGTACGCATACTCTGCTCTACTACTGTATGCGACGACCTACGCTAACCTTCAATGGGTCAGACGGTTAGACCCTCCCGTCTCTGCGACTCTTGGCGCTGGAGCACGCCCGAATTCGATCCCGGGGGGTTGCTCATTGTTTGCTCGGCGCCGGCCAGCGGCCCCGCCCTCGGTGACGCTTGCAAAGTCGGGCCCCGAACTGAGTTGGCCCCTGGAGCAAGGCATCAACGGTAAGCCTTCCCTCGATGTCGGACGTGGAGAACCTGAAGATCGGCAGTCTCCCGATCGACAAGGAAGCGGACTCGCCACGACCCAGTCCGGAGCCGGTACTGTGGTGGACGGACATCGGTCAGCTGGACGACATCGCCATGGCCGGTCTCGGCGAAGCGCTCGATCGCTGCAACTACCCGGCGCTGTACCTGTGGGTCCAGGCGTCGCAGCTCCCGGCGAGCAGGCGTGCGCCAAGTGACCGTCAGCTTCACGCGATTCCCAGTTCGCGCTTCAGCTCTTCGGTCGTGAGGCCCGGCTTCCCCTCGTCGATCTCTCGGAGCGCCTCTTCGACGGCTGCGCGCTCCTCCGGCGTCTCGGGCTCGTCATCCTCGGGTGCCATGTCAAGAGCGCGGAGCGGATCTGGCTCTCGTCGGCTGTCGCGAAGCGCCCCCAGCACTCGGCTCGCAGTAAACAGGTCCTTCTCGTCCAGATCCTCAACCAATTGGTGAAGCGTCTCGCGAGTCATCATCGCCTCCAGTGAGCAACGATACCTCGTCTTTGAGGTGGCAGACCGAGGGACCCCGAGGTTACCTGAGGGGGCCGGCATCGACGACCCACAGGCTCATCTAGCCAGATCCCGTGCAGCTTCGACTTCGGCCTCGGCCTCGGCGCCGTCAAGGTTGATGGCTGGGACACCCATCCCCGCGAGCCGCCGGAGGAAGGCAAGCCGGCTCAAACCGGCGATCTCCGCAGCCTGGCCGGCTGAGACCCGACCGAGCTCGTAGAGCTTCGCAGCCGCCATGAAGCCGGGCTCTCGCTGGACCTGCTTATCGCTCAGGCCCAGGTTCTCGGCAAGCTCTTCGGGATACGTGATCGTCGCGGACTTCGCAATGTCGAAACTCCCTCGGCACCTCAACTCAGAGCCTGTGAAGAAATCTCCGCCCGTCGCGAGGGCGTCATCCGGGCGGCCCTCGCAAGGCGCGCCGACGCAGGCGTAGCAGGGACTCCGTCGAGGAGGCGCAACGTCGCGAGGGGTGATTCGGGGGCGCCCGCAGCAGGGTCGGAGATTCTTTCACAGGCTCTCAGTCTAGCGCTCGCTCGATTCTCTCGTCACCGACGGCACGCCCGCAACCCTCCGCATCCCCCCCGGCAAGCTCTTCCTCCACCTCTCCTTGTAGAGGGGATGACACGGTCCCGGCTCCGGTCCAGGTCTTTCAAGGCCGCCTTTCCTCCTGCCCCTCCCCAAAGGACGGATCCCTCGATCCCCGAACACAAATCCTGAGGCAGAGAGGGGTCGCGCTCCTCCGACTCGACGTGCGGCACCTTCCTCAGCACCGCCTCGAGCCGCTCCATGTCCTCACGCAGGATCGCACCGGGATGCAAGGGCTCCATCCTCAGTGGCTGTTCCGCTGGAATTTCGGGCATGGTCTCTCCTGCCCTCAGTGGTACTGCTCCAGGTCCACCCGCAGCGCCGCGCCATCCTCCCATTCGAAGGTGATGCGCTAGGGATCGTTGACGTCGAGGGCGTGACGGTCCAGCCTCTCGGGACTCGGGCTGGGGCGAGCCGGTCAGGACAGCCGCAGCTACTCGTAGTGTGTCCACATCCGGATCACCTTCACGGTCCGCTTGTCCGCGAAGACCTCGTAGACCAGCCGGTGCTGGACGTTGATCCGCCGGGAGAGGGCGCCGCGCAGGTCGCCCAGGAGCTTCTCGTAGGGAGGCGGGCTGCGGAAGGGGTCCTCTCGGAGTATCGAGAGCAGGTACTCGGCCTTGGGCCGGAGGCCGGCGCCGGAGAGGTTCTTTGCGTCCTTGCGTGCCTGGCGAGTGAAGACGACGCGCCAGGGCGTCACCAGTCGAGCTCCTCGACGCACTCCTCCAGGGGCGTCTCCAGGCCTTCCTGGATCGACTCCCGCATCCCCGGAATCGACAGGAGGTGAAGTGTCTCCTCGATCGCCCGCCAGTCGGTCTCGGAGACCAGAACGCCGCTCGAGCGCCGGCCGGAGATCTGGATCGGCTCGCTGGTGACCGCCACCTCGTCGAGGAGCCGGTAGAGAGACTTGCGAGCCTCGGAGACGGTGATGGTCTTCATGAGCAAAGCGTACGGAATTGCGTACGCATTGTCAAGGCTCCAGGCGGTCGCTGCGGAGCGTTCCCGTGAGAGTCGAGCCGGCCCACGAAGACGCCGCACCCAAGAAGTGGGGGGATCGCCATGGCCTCACACCTCAGGATGGGGTACGGCAACGACTTCGAGGTCGTCGATGCCCAGGAAGTCGCTGGGGTTGACCGTGTAGAGGGGTAGCCCGTTGGCAAGGGCGGTGGCGGCGATCAGGGCGTCGTAGGCGCGGGCGGCGGGTTTCCGGCCAGCACGGCGAAGCGCCGCGGCAACACGCCCGAACGCCCGCGCCGCCGCGGCGTCGAACGGAAGGGGTTCGAAGTCCGCCTCGGCCTGCTGTAGGTGCACCTGGCTGCAACCAGAGGCCCGACCGCCAGCTCGGCGAGGGAAACCGCGGAGATCACAGGCACCCGCGGAAGGACCTCGACATCGGAAATCCTCGGCAGGAGCATGACGGTGCTGGTATCCAGAAGGCCGGTCGGATGCGACGCCACGATCACACCGAGGTGTCGACCACGGCGTCGATGTCGCGGCGAAAGGCCACGGGATCGACAGGGGGCAGCCGGCGCCACCGCTCGACGAGGGTCTCCCGATCAAGGCCGGGATGCCGCACGGGACGAAGCTCGGCGACGGGAGTCCCCGCCCGAGTGACGGTGAGAGACTCGCCAGCGAGGACTCGGTCCACGACCTTGCCGCCCTGGTTGCGCAGATCCCGGATGCTCACGGTGCTCCTAGAGCAAGAGCGTATCACGGCGTGAGAGACGGATCGTCGATCGCGTCGGCGGCGGAGGCCTCGGAGGATGTCGTTGTTGAAGTTCTCGTCCGCTGCGAAGCGCAGCATGCCGTCAGGTCCGGACTCCGGTTCGCATGCGGGCAAGGAGACGCTCGCGGATGCCGCTCGGGTCGAACCGCGCCTCGGCCTCCCGGCGGATCTCGTCTCGACGCCGCTCCCTCACGCCGAGGTACTCCTCCACCTCTGGGCGGTGGTGGAGGTAGTAGGTGATCACCGAGTACACGTGCGCGAGCTCGAGGGACGAGTACTGCTGCTGGATCTCCTCCGGGGTCAGGCCCTCGCGGAAGGCCTCCACCACCGTGTCCAGCGTCACGCGCGTCCCGCCGACGCGGACGACGTCATCGGCGCCGGTGGTCAGCGGGGGTAGCTCTGAGGTCAGAGGAAGCGACATGGCGCGCTCAGTATAACGCCCGGGTAGCGCGGGTGCGCCCAGCGCCGAGGGGCCGGAGCTGGACCTGAGAATCTACCCCCCTGCCCCACCCTTTACCCCCGTCTGCGCTGGTCTGCGCAACTGGGTGACAACGGGGGACTTGCCCCCTACCTTCCTCGGCCAGGAAACCCCGGGACGGGCTGGCCGCGGCCGGCTCTCCCGCCCCGGGGGGCCCGGATGAGACTCACCAAGCGCACGGTCGACGCCCTCGCCTACACCCGGAAGAGCGGTGCCCAGTGCGCGTGGGGCAGCGACCTTGCGGGCTTCGGGGTGCGCGTCTACCCGACCGGCCGGAAGTCCTTCGTCGTCAACTACCGGGTCGACGGCCGCCAGCGCTTCTTCACTCTGGGCAAGCTCGGCGAGCTGACCGTCCACGAGGCCCGGACGAAGGCGATGGAGGTGCTGGCGTCGGCTCGGCGCGGCGACGACCCGAGCGGCGACCGGATCGCCTACCGGCAGGCCCCGACGATGAAGGATCTCGGCGAGCGCTACCTCCGGGAGCACGCCCGACCGCGGAACAAGCCCCGGACCGTCGCGAGCGCCGAGCAGGTCCTCCGGCTCCACATCCTCCCCCGCCTCGGCAAGAAGAAGGTCGAGAACGTGACCCGCGTCGACGTCTTCGCGCTCCACTCGGCGATGGCCGGGACGCCCACCCAGGCGAACCGAGCGCTGGCCGTGATCTCGAAGGCCTTCAACCTGTGCGAGATCTGGGGCTGGCGCCCGGACGGCTCGAACCCCGCGCGCCACGTCCCCCGCTACCCCGAGAACAAGCTGGAGCGCTACCCAGCCAGGACGAGCTCTCGCGGCTGGCCGACACCCTGAACGAGGCCGCCTCTCAGTGCCAGCCGCTTCCGAGGCAGCCGCCTCCGCGGACCTCCCTGCGAAGATTGTGGTCCGGTTCTGCGTCTTCTCAAGTGTGGGAAGACCATTGCGTTGGGTTCCACAGGGTGGGCTCGTCGAGGTCACGTGCCGGACGATCCAGGGCCGAGCCCTGCTCCGGCCGAGCGCCGAGCTCAACCGCAGAGTCCTGGGCGTCATCGGCCGCGCCCAACGGCGGGAGTGCATGGAGATCCACGCCGTCGTCGTTCTGAGCTCCCACTACCATCTCCTCCTCTCGCCGGAGGCGCCGGATGAGCTCGTCCGCTTCATGCACTTCGTCCAGACGAACATCGCCAAGGAGGCCGGCGACCTCCACGGCTGGACGGGGTCCTTCTGGGCGCGGCGCTACCGCCATGTCCCGGTTTCCGACGAGACTGAAGCCCAGGTCGCCAGGCTTCGGTACGTCCTGGAGAACTCCGTCAAAGAAAACCTCGTGGCCCGGCTGCGAGACTGGCCGGGGGTCCACAGCGCTTCGGCGATGATCGAGGGCCGGCCGATGGAAGGCGTCTGGTACGACCGCACCGCCCTCTACGAAGCGCGATGCCGGGGTGAGCGGGTCGAGCTCGAGGACTTCGCCGAGCCAGAGAGCATCACGCTCTCGCCGCTCCCCTGCTGGCAAGGTCTTCCCGACGAAGACGTGCGGGAGCTCCTGGCCGCGCTGATCGAGACCATCGAACGAGAGAACGACGCACGGCGGAGAGCTGACGGCCAGGGTGTGCTCGGCGTCGGGGCCATCCGCCGGCGCCACCCTCACGAGAGGCCGGAGAAGCTCCAGCGATCCCCGGCACCTCGCTTCCACGCCGCGACTCGGCAGGCGTGGCGCCTCATGCGCGACGCGTATCGGGAGTTCGCAGCGGCCTTCCGGGACGCCGCCGAGGTTCTCCGCCTCGGAGCAGCCCAACCACGATTCCCCGCCGGCAGCTTCCCGCCGGGCATGCCTTATGTCCCCCACCAGGCCCCCGGGTAGGCATCCGAGACGCGACGGCTCTCTGAGCGGCACGCCTCCCAGCGATTGGCGGGCATGCCAGGCGTGCGTTCGCCAGGCCCGATTCCGACGGCCTCACGGAAAGTGAAGCCAAAAGGATGCCCTCGAAGGCTTTGGCCGATGCCCCTCGGCTCTCGAGCACGCCGGCTCGGCGGATCCAGCCGGTCCAGGAGCTGCCCCCTCCCACGAAGTCACTGGCACCTCCTTGGGCTGGGCTGGGCTGGGCTGGACCCTCACCTCCTCATTTCCCGGATGAACCGGAAATAGGCTAGGCTCGGCGGGAAGCTCCCTGCCGGGAATCGCGGTTGTGGGCTGCGAGCCGAAGGAGCTCCGCGGCGTCCCGGGAGGCTTCCGCGAACTCCTGGTAGGCCTTTGCCCGGGCGCAATACCGCGCATAGGTGACAGAAGGCACTTCAAGAGGCCGCTCCGCCACGCGTTGGGTGTGGTCAGTCGAATGGGGGCCGAGTAGGGGATGTGCACTTCGAGAAAGGCGGGTGACCTTGTGCGAAAATGCCTTCGAGAGATGTCGACTGCCGAGAAGTCCTTCCTTCACGAAGTAGAACAATACGACCGAGTCCTTGACGTGACGGCTCTGGTATCCCTAAGGCAGCATGGAATCGAAACCGACGGGAGAGGTATTCGCGCAAGTCGGATATTCGTTCGACAGACTCAGACAGCGCTGAGCCTGAGCAGAATCCTTCCTCGTCCGTCGGCGAGCGAGCCTCAAGATGGCACGCTTTGGGATATCAGCTCTGTTGCGTCCTTATCGCGGAATCTCGTCGAGGGCTACTTGAGCCTATACTACTTCGGCCTAGAAGAGGTGTCGGCAGTGGAGGCAGAGCTGCGATTCTTTTTGTTGCAATTCCACAAGAACGTTGAATGGTACGAGATCAGAAAGGAGACAGACCCAGCAGATCCAACGCTCAAGGCCTTCGAAAAGGGAATACCGAAGGAGAAGGCGAGAATTAGGGAGCATCCCTATTTAGCGGCGCTGACTGATGTTCAGAGAAAGCGGGCTTTGCGTGGGCTTGAGATGTATAAGACGAAAGCAGATTTCGAGGATGAGCTTGCGGTGTGTAGAAACTTGCGACGCAACTACAGGCTCCTCTCCAACTTCGTTCACCCACTTCCTCTATCAGTCGAACGAATCGATGATGACAGAGGCCGCGGCACCGGCTCGGACGTGGATGTTTCTTATTGTCTTCTGTGTCTAGTTCTGGCACGAAGCTACCTGGCGGCATCAACGGTAGGGTTTGCTGAGCATTTCCCGGAGCACTTGGCAAGGAAGTTTGGTCGGGAGGTCGAAAAGATTCGGCCGCTCGCCTTACGAGACCGCGATGCCGGTTAGGTGCCAGATGCAGAATATAGATGTGCTGGGAAGAGATTCTAGTGGTCTGATTCAAGCAGTTCTTGCCTTATCCAGAGCGACGCGGGCTCGGCCGACCTTCTCGAGGATGCTCTCGGTGGCGGTCCAGATGAAGTGGCTTGGGGTCAGCGTTGTTATGAGCGACGTAAGCCAAAACGGCTTCGACGAGGTCGTCGACCGAGAGGAAGACGCCTCGACGGATTCTCTGGTGCGTAAGCTTCGAGAAGAAGGACTCTACGACGTTGAGCCAGGAGCTGGAGGTGGGAATGAAGTGGAGATAAAAGCGGGGATGGCGAGTGAGCCAAGCTCGGAACATCGGATGCTTGTGTGTCGCATAGTTATCTGGGAGCGGGCGCCGCCAAAGTCAAGATACCCTCCAGCAGTTGCGTCGGAACAAGATCAAGGATGGGCCAGCGGATGGCTAATAGCTTCAACGAGGCAGGCTAGATCGCACTTCAAGTCTGTGGATTGTCTGACCAATCGATAACGACAGTGGTCCGGCTTGAACTCCAGTTCTTTGCAGCTTCCATGGAGACAGAAAATGCTTGACCACATGTTCTGGGAAGAAACCCTCATGAGGCCTGAGCTCGCCCTATTTCTGGGGCTCTTAGCAATTGGAGTGGCACTTCCTTCGGCGATACTAGCCACCTCCAAGAAAACATCACTACGACCCTTCTCAGCGGCGAGCATAGTTCTGTCGGTTTTCTTCCTTGCAGAAGCGGGGTTGGCCTTAGCCTTGCTCTTCCGGCTGATCTTAGGAAGCTTCCTGGTGTCACCGCCCCAAAGCATAGCTGAAGCCTTCTCGATCATAATCACCTCCAAGTTCTTCAATCCCGAAATTGGGCTCCAGATCGCAGTGCGAGGGAGTCTTCTCCAAGCTCTACTTCCTGCCGCTGTCGGTACGCTTGTCGTCTGCTCCTCTGGCAACGACAACCGGCGACGGCGGGTTCTGCGTGGCTTCCTCGCCATATTCGTAGCCATGAGCTTGATGGATGTAGCCGTAAAGCTCGACAAGCCTTACGCAATTCGCACCTTCTATTTTGGCCTATTCTTCCTAGAAGACCTTCTTGAAGCTCTGCTGGTGGCAATTGCGCTCGCCACTTCCGCGAGCCGCCTTGAGAGGCGCTTCAAGGGCGTTTCCATTGAAAGCTCCGATGCTCGCGCCTCTAGTCGTCTGATTGGGGCGACTCTTGGATAAAGAGGCCGAGTTTTGGTCGAGAGATCTGCATCCGGGAGGAGCTTCTCAGGCGGCCTTCTGGTGTGGCGGGAAGGCGTGTTGAATGAGGGAATCGAGCTGGTGGTCGACGCGGTGGAGAGCTTCAGCGAGGCGAGGGTGAGGCTCGGCGACGCCGGGCCCTTCAATGGCGGTCAGTGCAGGCCGCAGCACGCGGGCATCGAGCCGGGCGTAGAAGCGAGCGAGCTTCCAGCCGTAGGGCGTGACGCGGTAGCGATAGGTCCCGGGAGCGCGATAGATCAGGCCCTTGCGTACCAGGCGCCGGAGGTCGTAGCTGGCCTGGGCGCTGGTGTAGGCAGGCTCGGTCGGTCCCAGGAGTTGGCAGACGTTGCGCCGCAGGTCCTGGTTCCGGAAGCCGTGGATCAGGTGGAGAAACAGGCTGAGGCTGAGCATCAGGGCCATGACGCGGGGATCGCCGAAGCGAAGGCCGGGGGCTTTGTGACCGTCGTCGGTGACGGTGGGCTGCACCACGCGTTGGATGCTGCCGGCGGACAGCCCGCAGTTCTGGCTGACCCGCTCGACCTCCAGAAGCCGCCGGTTGATGTGGCGTCCGATCTGTTGCAAGTAGCCGAAGTTCGCCAGGCCCTTGTTGACATCGAAGTCCTTGGGGTTGCGGAAGGTCCCCTCGGTGCGCAGCGCTCGTCCCTCCTTGAAGTACTGCTTGAGATCGAAGCTCTTGTACTCGATGTGGAGGCTCGGCGAGACACCCTGCTCGACGACCCGGGTGCGGAAGGTGCCTGGCGTCCGGCGGGTGACGCGCCGGTCGAAGACGAGCTGCACCCGGTCCGGCCGGCCGAGGTCGAGGTTCTCGCGCAGCACCTGCTCGAAGAACTCCCGGCCGCGGGCCGGCCGATCGAAGACCTGAGTGAGGCTGACCTCCATCTGCCAGATCGAGAGCTTCCAGTCGTACCCGGCCGCGCGGTCCTCCGGCGACAGGGGCATCGGCAGCCGTTCGAGCCAGCGAGCCAGGAAGGCTTCGATCGCCGCCGGGCCGAGCTCGTCGCAGATCGTTTGCAGCGCCTCGGGGTCCGCGCACGAGAGAAACCCGTTGTCGAGCGCTTCGTAGGCGATGCCGCGCCGCTCGAGCTGGCGCTTGGCCCACTCGTGCCCGTTCAAGCACAGCTTCAGCGACCACGGGGCGTAGCTGCACACCTTGAGGAACGCCGGCCCGAACTCCTCGTCGTCGACGTAGAAGTAGTAGTGGTTGACGTAGACGTCCTTGTCCCGCGTCCAGTCGAACCACCCCGCCCCCTTCTCTGGCCTCGGCTTGCCCTGAAACGCCTTGGTCTTCTCCTGCGCCACCCCGATGAAGACCACCCCGTCGCGCACCCCCCGCTCCCGGCGCAGCCGGTTCGCCAGCTCGTCCTTGCGCTGCTTGGAACGAAACTCAACCCAGGGGATCTCGTGACTCTCCGCAAACCCCTTCACCGCCTCGCGAAAGCGCGTCGTGATCTGACCCAACACCGCCGGCGACGGGATTGGCTTGCCCAGGTGCTCGCGCAGGAAGCCCGTCATCCCGGGACCCGTCGCCAACGCCGGCACGTACCCGTTCAGGTACAGCCGGTCCACGCATTCCACCTCCAGCGTCACATGCCCTTCGAGAAGCTCCGCCACGGTCGTCATCGGAGCATCCTATGCCCACACCGGTTCAACCGCCCACGGCCTACTCGTCGGTTTGAGGCGGAGCTTCGCTAGGAGAATTACCTCGAACCTCCCTTTCGCAATTGGCGCCGGGCTCTTGGTAGTATTGGTCCTCTTTGTTCCGCTTCCTTCCAGCGTCAACCTTGCGGTCCAGGAGTGGGGTCGCATTCAGATGATAGCGAAGTCTGGGGGTGCCTCTGAAGGGAATCCTGTTAACCGACCATGGGCCTGGGAAGTCAAGGAGCCGTTCCTCATGGCACGCATGGCAGACGACGCGCACCTAAGTTCTCATGGGATCCCGAGGGCCGACACCTCCAAATTACCGAGATACTCAATAGGTTACGGCCAGCTAGAGAACAGTTTCTTGGATACTTCGGACGCCGCCACTCCGTTGCGTTCCTCTGTGACCAGAATGATTCCGGTAGTGTCGGATATACCTCTCACGGGGGACTTAGAGATAAGGCCGACTGCCGAAACCACCATCCGGCTCTGTGCTGACACCTGCAGGAAGAGCCAGAGCTACTTTGTCACCATGAGCGAGGACCAAGAAATTGACTTTGCTAGCGGGCAAGGAGGCTGCGAGCTGTTCGCCCAAGGAAGAGGGTTTGAGGTCTCCTGGCCGACCCGCCCCTCATCTATTCGCTTCGACACGTTGTTCCGGCGCGAAGGCAGCCGAATGGTTCTCCCCCCGGTTGTGAATCGTGACGACGGCAAAGTACTTTATGGGGATCGTGATGGCGACAGACTGGCGGGGTCAATTCTAACCCTCCGAATCTTTGAATCCACTTCAAGCGAACCGGTTGTGGTTGATACTGGAATGACTCAGCCAGGACTCTATCTGGACCTCACCACTCCAAGCCCAGCTGGTTGGCTAGCGCTCAAGCAGGTTAGGCTGATAGGCGCCTCCTCTTGTGAAGACGCTGCCGGGCGGTTGGCTGCATATGCGAGCAATTTCACTGCTGAGATCCTGAGAGGCACACTGCGAGTCGGGGCCAGCGATGTTCTCACTCTGAGTAGTGGTGATGAAGTCAGGTTGAACGGTACGATGAAGGGGTTTCGTGTGGAGAATGAGGTCGGAGGCGCTTTCCACGTTTCAGGCAAGGCGCTAGGTGTTTACGTAAATGGTAAGGAAGTTCTCGACTCTATATGGTCTTCGCTTTCCGATGGGGTGAAGGGCGCACTTGTTGCCGCTTTTCTGGGTATGGAGGCCTGGATCTGGCGTGACAAGTTTCAGCGGCGGCGGGAGGACGGATAGTCAAGTAGCTTGAGCCTTGGAGAAGAAGCGAGTCTTACTTCCGAGTAGTGGCTCCCGGCCATCCGGCCAGAGAAGCACCACAGGTCTATCTGATACCCCAGGGAATGCTAGCAGGCACCGACGCGAGTCCACGAAGTCGCCGACTATGAAATCCAGAGCTCCATCTGGCGGTGCAAGCGATGTCCTGAGCGCTTGGGTTTCAGTGGGGAGGCGACGAAGAACAGCTCAAATCGGAGAAGCAACGGCTGAGCGAGCTAGAGGCCCCCTCTTTGGTTGCGCCAAGGACGTGCCCCTGTCTTGGGCGGGCCTAGTGGTCTGTCAATCCTCAAGTGACACCTGAGAGATTTTGGTCTATCCTCGGATCAAACAAGGGTTTGCGAGGAGGTGTCACGATGGAGAAGCGATATGTCGTGGAGCTGAGTGCAGCGGAGCGCCAGCAGCTCGAGGAGATCCTGCGCAAGGGCCGGGCGAGCCGGCTTCGGCAGGCCCGCGCGCGCCTGTTCCTCAAGGCGGATGAAGGAGCCGACGGCCCAGGCTGGACGGACGCGAAGATCTGTGAAGCGTTCGACCTGAGCCGGTCCACGGTGATGCGAGCGCGCAAGCAACTGGTCGAGGAGGGCCTCGCTGCGTCTGGAGCACAAGTCCTCGCCACGTCCTGAGCAGCGGGTGCTGGACGGTGCCCATGTCAAGGGACGCGGACTTCTACGACCTTAGTGGACGTCTAGTTTTACGACCCCCTCCGAGTTCGATGTAGGTGACTCGTCGTCGGGGCTGTGGTCGCTGTGGGAGACCCGGGAGGGGGCCGGGGGCGGGTCTTCCAAGGCCTGTGGGAGCGGTGGGAGGGTGCGGGGGCCTGGGCGGGGGCGCAGCCTTCCACGGCTTCCACAGGCCGGCAGGGTCCACAGTCCGGGAGGGGGGTGCGGCGCCGGCTCACTTGAGCAGCCTCTCGAGGTCGCGCAGGCGGTAGGAGCGGCCCTTGACGTTGAAGACGTAGCAGTGGTGCAGGAGCCGGTCGAGCAGGGCCGTGGTCATGGCCTCGTCGCCGGCGAGGATTTCGGGCCAATCCTTGACCGCCTTGTTGGTGGTGATGAGGGTGGCGCCCCGATGGTAGCGATAGCTGACGAGACGGAAGAAGAGGCTCGCTTCCTGGCGGTCCATGGCCTGGAAGCCGACCTCGTCGACGACCAGCAGGGCGACCTTGAGGTACTTCTTCCTCCGCAGCTTCTGCGGGGCGATGTCGGCGTCCTTCTTCATCTCGTGGAGCAGATCGTCGAGGCGGAAGAAGGCGACGGAGAAGCCGTTCTCGACGGCCTTGACGCCGAGAGCCACGGCGAGGTGGGTCTTGCCGACGCCGGGCGGGCCCTGGAGCAGCACCGTCGCGTGCTCGCGGATCCAGGCACAGGTCGCGAGGGTCTCGATCCGGTTCTTCTCGATCGAGGGCTGGAAGGAGAAGTCGAAGTTGCCCAGGCTCTGGCCTGGGGGCAACCCCGAGAGGCGCAGTGAGGTCTTGATCCGGCGCTCCTCGCGCTCGGTGAGCTCGGCCGAGAGCAACTGGTCGAGGAAGCGGTGCGGCGGATGGTCGGCCTTGGTGGCGGCCTCGATCAGCTCGGCCAGGCGCCCGGCGGCGTGGCCGAGCCCGGCCGCCTCGAGACGCTCGCGGGTGGCGTCGAGATCGACTCGTCCCTTGGCAGGCTTGGTGCTCATCGCGCGGCCTCCGCCAGGGCGGCGTAGAGGTCCAAGGGCCGCTGCTCGACGGGCATCTCGACGATCTCCTGGAGTCGCCGGCCCATCTTGCCCAGGGGCCGAGGCGGCAGCAGCTCGTCGGTCGGCTCGCCCTCGTAGCAGGAGGGATCGATCAGGATCCGCTCCGGCGTCGCCCGCGGGTACTCCTGGACCACCCGGCCGTCGGCCAAGATCTGGACCGTCTCGACGCAGCCACGCACCTCGACCCGTCGGCCGACGAGCTCGAAGGGCACCGTGTAGGAGCGGCCCTCGAAGCGCACCGTACAGTCGGGATGGACCGGCCGGGTCACCGCCAGCTCGAAGGGCTCGGGCAGGATCGGCAGGGGGGGCATCCCATGGATCTCGCGCTCCCAGCTGTCCTGGACCCAGCGCCCCGTGGGCGGGCAGACGGTCCGCTTCGCCCAGCGCTCGATCTTGCGCTCGGTGCGCTCCTGGAGCTCCTCGAGGGCGTCCGAGGGTCGGCCGGTGACATCGAGCAGGCGCGAGAGCCAGACCTTGGCCTCCGCCTTGCCCTTGGCCCGCGGATCACCCGGGTTGCAGGCGTCGACGTGGAATCCCACCGTGCGGGAGTAGGCCCGGTAGGCCGGGTGGATCACTCCGGTGGGACCGGCACCCGTGGCGATCGCCGTCTTGACGTTGTCGATCCGGTTGACCGCCGCCACCCCGGCCAGTCGCCGGTAGGCCCCGTTGTGGCAGGTGAGCCAGGACAGCAGATCCTCGCGCCGGCTCCACACCACCGCCGGCATCCGGCTGTGGGAGAGCACCATGACGAAGGCGTGGAGCGGCTCCGGGCCGCGGCCGACATCGACCGCCGGAAACTCCCCCCAATCCGTCTGGCTCTGCGCCCCCGGAGGCGTCTCGAACCGGCGGTAGGTCCGCCTCTTCGGCTTCGGGTATTTCGACCGCACGTAGCGCAGCACCGTGCGGTACGTGCCCTCGTAGTCGTACTCCTCGACCAGGTGCTCCCAGAGGTCGAGCACGTTGACCGGGCGGGGATTGTCCTTGCGCTCGGCGAACCAAGCCTCGATCACGGCTTTGACCGCCGCGGCCTGAAAGGGCTTGTCCTTGCGCCCGTCGGGGCACGGATCTTCTTGCTTCTTGAGGTGGTAGCGCACCGTCCCCTCGGTGACCCCCAGGGTCCGGGCGATCTCGCAGTGGTTTTGGCCTGTCCCGGCCAGGACTTCGATCGTCACGACTTCCTCCTTCGAGAGACGCCTCGTCATCCGTCCACCTCCTGCCGGGCACCGTACCCGGTCGAGGCACTTGCGGATGGCCACGCCCCTCAGCTACCGGAGGGGTCGTAAAACTTCGCGTCCACTAAGGAGGATTTTCGCCGCTGCCGTGTCAGCCCACGAGGCCCGACTGATTGCGATGTCGTGTGGCCCTCCACCGGAGGGGCATGCGCGGTGGATCCTGCGCCTGTTCGCGGATCGCATGGTGGTGCTGGAGCGCGATCTCGACCACCTGTCGTATGAAACCCGTGCGCCAGGCGCTAAAAAAACGAGCTCAAACCCCACCTGAGGCAGTACTGGTGCATTCCACCCGAGGCCAATGCCGAGTTCGTCTACCGCATGGAGGAGGTCCTCGAGGTCTACCACCTGCCCTACGACGCGAGGTTCCCGGTCGTGTGCATGGACGAGACCAGCAAGCAGCTGGTCGCAGAGGTGGCGGCCCCGATGGCGCCGGCCCCGGGTCGAGAGCTGCGGCTCGACTACGAGTTTCGGCGCCAGGGCGTGGCCAACCTCTTTCTCGCCTTCGAGCCGCTTCGGGGGTGGCGCTGGGTCGAGATCACCGCACGCCGCACCCGGACGGACTGGGCGCGTTTCATCGCTCAGCTCTTGGAGCTCCACTACCCCGACGCCGAGTGCCTGCTCTTGGTCCTGGACAATCTCAACACCCATTGGCTCTACCGTAAGTTGTGTGGGTAGTCATCGCGTAAGCGTCGCTGGATACGGGTCGAGACCGCCACAATGGAAGTAGATGGCATGTAAGCGTCCGGTGAACCCACCCCCTGGCGCTGAGCCCCGCGGCGGGAGCCCGCGGGTGTCCAGCCAGCCGCTCAGGCGGCGGCCCGGGCTTGCGGCTCGAGGGCCTGTGCCCAGGCGGCGGGGGTGAGCTCGGCGACGGCGTTGCGCGGGTGGGTGGGCAGGCGCTCGAAGAGATCGCGGAGGTAGGCGAAGGGGTCGAGGTCGTGGAGGCGAGCCGAGGCGATCAGGCTGTAGAGGATGGCGGCGCGGCGACCGCCCTCGTCGCTGCCGGCGAAGAGCCAGTTCTTCCGGCCGACGGCGACGCGGCGAAGCGCCCGTTCGGCGTTGTTGTTATCGATGGCGAGATCGCCGTCGGTGGTGTAGCGGCGAAGCGCCTGCCACTGGAGCTGGGCGTAGGTGAAGGCTCCGCCCATCGGGCTCTTGGGGATCACCCGCGGGGCCTCCTCCTGGAGCCAGAGGGCGAAGACGTCGAGGACCGGCACCGAGTGAGCGCGGCGCATCTCCAGGCGATCCTCGGGGGAGAAGCTCCCGCGCCCGCTTCTCGACCTGGTAGAGCTGGCGCACGAAGGCGAGCGCGGTCAATCCCCGCTCGGGGTCCGTTGTCCGGGCGTCGTAGAACTTCCTTCGGGCGTGGGCCCAGCAGGCGACCTCGGTGACCGTGCCACCGGCATAGATTCCGTCATAGCCGCCATAGGCATCGGCCTGGAGAAAGCCCGAATAGCCTTCCAAGAAGCGCGCCGGTCCGTCGCGCTTGCGATCCGGGGTGTAGTCGAAGACCGCGTGGCGGTGGTCTCGGTCTCCGAGGTAGACCCAGAGCCGAGCCGTCCGGGTCTGCTCGCGGCTCCTGTCGAGCACCGGCACCAGCGTGTCGTCGGTGTGGAGGACCTTCGAGGCCAGGACGTCGCGCTTCATGGCCTCGACCACCGGTGCAGCCAGCGCCGCCGCCGCGCCCACCCAGTCACAGAGCGTCGAGCGCGAGAGCTCGACACCGTGGCGGGCGAAGATCCCCGCCTGGCGGGCGAGCGGCAGGTGGTCGGCGTACTTGCTGACCACGACGTGGGCCAGAAGGCCCGGGCCGGGCAGGCCCTTGGCGATCGGCTGGGCCGGCGCGGACGCCGTGACCACCCCGTCCTCGCAGAGTCGGCAGGCGTACTTGCCGCACACGGTCTCGAGGACGAAGAAGGAGGCCGGGACGTACTCGAGCTGCTCCTTGACCTCCTCGCCGATGCGCACCATCGGGGCACCGCAGCCGCGGCACTGGCGCTCGTCTTCAGAGGGCTCGTGCTCGACCCGCTGGCGTGGCAGATCCTCCGGCAGCCGTCGGCGGCCGTGGCCCCGACGCCGGGGTCCAGAAGGCGGCGGCTCCTCGGGGTCGTCGGGCTCTTCCGGGAGCGCCGCGGCGGCCAGGCCCTGGATCTCTCCCAGCGCCAGGGCGAGCTGATTCGGATCGATCCGCTCCGAGCTCCGGCCGAAGACCCGGCGGGCGAGAGCGTCGATCTGATGTTGCAATTGCTCCTGGCGACGATAGCTTTCCTGGAGCTCCGCGATCAATTGCTTGAGCAGGCCCGGGTTGTCCGGGAGCGTCGCGGGAGGGCTCATTCGATGGACGGATTCTACCTCGGAACCCGTCCGAAGGAAAGGTTTTTTTCAGCTCGCGGCGAGGCGAAATCTCTTGTGCCGGCGGGCTCCGGCGAGGTCGATGCCCTCGAGCAGCAACATCAGCTCCGAAGCCTCCAGCTCGACGCAACCGGAGGCCCCCACGGGGAAGTGAAACACCCCGCGCTCGAGGCGCTTGTACCAGAGGCAGAACCCCGTGCGGTCCCAGTACAAGATCTTCACCCGGTCGCCTCGACGATTGCGAAAGACGTAGAGGTGTCCCGAGAGTGGCTCCTCGCCGAGGCTGCGCACCGTCGCCGCCAGCCCGTCGAAGGAGCGCCGGAGGTCCACCGTGTCGGTCGCTACGAAGATCTGGACCGCCGGCGGCAGGCTCAGCACGAGTGGCGCTCCTCGACCACAGCCAGCAGCCGCGCGAGCGACTCCGCCTCGAAGTCCGCCGGCACCCGGAGGACCCAGCCGCCCGGCAGCTCGATCGCGAAGCCGCCGCCCGTGGGGTCCGGTCCAGGCCGGGGCGAACGCTCCACGATCCGCACCGGGACGAACGCCGGGAGCGCCCCCGCCGGCCGGTCCTGCACTCGACCCTCAGCCGGCGGCCGACCCGGCAGGCCCAGCTTCCACTTCCACCAACGAAACGACGCCACCGCCACCCCGCGCCCGCGACAGAAGGCCGCTTGCGTCAACCCGCTCTCACGCCACTCGCCCACCAACCGCCGCCACTTCGTCCCGCGCTCCGACGACTCGACTCGCTTCCGCGCCATGGGTCACCTCCTGGCGCCGATCTTGTCGAGCCGGCCCGGCTGGCGGAAGGTGGGTTGGCCGGACGCTTACCCACTCTGTGCCCGTGCTCGACGTCTTCGCCCTCTGGCTCGAGGAGGAGGCCCCGCGGGTGATCCCCAAGAGCCCGATGGGCGGAGCCTTCACCTACGCCCAGCTCCAGTGGCAGGCGCTTCGCCGCTACACCACCGACGGCGATCTCGCCATCGATAACAACAACGCCGAACAGGCACTACGCCGCGTCGCCGTCGGCCGCAAGAACTGGCTCTTCGCCGGCAGCGACGAGGGCGGCCGCCGGGCCGCCATCCTCTACAGCCTGATCGCCTCGGCTCGCCTCCACGACCTCGACCCCTTCGCCTACCTCCGCGATCTCTTCGAGCGCCTGCCCACCCACCCGCGCAACGCCGTCGCCGATCTCACCCCCGCCGCCTGGGCAGAGGCCCTCGAGCCGCAAGCCCGGGCCGCCGCCTGAGCGCTCCCCTGGACGCTGCCTGACCCCCACCCCACCGCCAGGCTCGCCGGCCGGGGGGTGGCTTCACCGGACGCTTACGTGCGTAACGTCCTGCGGCGCATCGTCGAGCCCACGTGGGATGGCGACGGCGCCCTCGAGCTCCTTACTTCTCGTGGCCGCATCGTCTCACCGTGAGTTGGCAGAGATGGGAGTGCCGGGGGCGGCCATCAGGGGGGCTGGCAACTACCAACGATGGATAACGCATCTCAACCGGGGCTTCCTAAGCTCTCGACCTCCAACGCCTGCCGGAGGCCGGGGCTGCACAGGTCATCCACGAGCACCGCTATACGCTCCTCAAGTTCTTTCGAAGCAAGAGCCCCTGCTTCAATTGCCTTCCCTCGCTCCTCTTCGAAGACCCAGGCTGCTCCTACTCTCTTCAGCCTTCGCAAATGACGCGTGAGCTCTGTGAGTTCCCTGATGCTCACCCCCTCTTCCTCAACTGCTATATCAATAGCAACCAGCAGCTTCGATCCATGCGGCACCATTGCCACTCCAACAAGGGTTAGACCCTCCTGCTCGTCAACCGCCCCGGCAATGATCTGTCCAAGATATCCCCTCGTTACGTCCTTCGGCCACGTTGCAAAGCAGGCGACCCTCCCGCTATATCGCTTTACTCGCTCAAATTCCGCTAGCTCCACTCGCGCGCCCCGAAGGTCGACGTCCTCCAAGAAGGCCTCGGTCAACTTCGTCCCGCGCAAGTCAGCCCTCCGTAGATCCGCTGAAAGCAAGTTCGCGCCAGACAGGTCTTCGCCCCTTAGGGTTGTCTTGTCAAACATCACCAGTACAGTCGCCGCCGCCCCACCTAAGAACCGGAACTTCTTAATAGCTGACCGGGAGGTGTTACAGATCCACATCAGTAGCGTCGCACTGGTTCTCTGGTCGTTCGTCAATAATTCCGACAGAAAGGCTCCTATATTCGCGTCAAGAGGAGCCCTCCCAAAGGCACCATTTACTTGTTCATCGACGTTCCGCCCGTATTCGCGTGCTACGAGGAACTCCTGAATTGACCCATGGGAGAAAACGTACCTATTGCGCACCCGCCGCAGGAATGAACATGTGAGAAACTCCCTAGCATAAGCGCTAAGCTCCCCTGCCTCAACCTCCCGAGCATTGCTCAGGGCCGGTTTGACCGAGCCCGGCTCCAGTGTGAAGGTCGGCTCTACGTACGCCTCCGCGGCAAGCTTCTGGAGAATGTCGAGGCGAAGATCGTCCGCAAGCAGCAGACCTCTACCGCGTGAAAAGCGTTGTCGTTGCAGCTCGCCTCGCAAAAATTTCTCGTAAAGCTCAGCTCGCCCAATTGGCTTCGATGCATTTTTCAACATCGGAAGAGTCCGCACTATCATGTCTGCCAGGACGGGTCTCAGCGCCAGGTCAGCGAGCCCGGTGGCCTCAACCAACCCCCAGGCTTCCTCCCATGTTAATAAGTCCGGAGACTCTCCTGAAACCCGACGCCGAAAAAACTCCTTCTCTCTCTCTTCCGTCCAGGCGTCGATGACAAGTAGCTTATAGGAGCCCATCGGCACGGGGCTCGGGCCTGGCACAAGAGTAGCTCGCAGTTCACTCTCGGAGAAAAACAACTCCGGCCGACTCGTCAAAAGGGCCCGACATGAGCCGTCACCTATCAACTTATCCAACTCGTGAGCGTTTAGAGCAAGAGTCTCCGTGTCTGCCTTTGCTGCCATCTCATCGAAACCATCCAGGAGAAGGACGAAGAGGCCGGCCTTTCGCATCTCTCGAAACAGCCCATAGCGCGGATTCGCAACACCGCATTCTTCATCCAGGAAATAGGAAATGACGCTCTCTTGCCGAAACTCATGGGTAAACTCGTGGAGACGAATTAGGATGGGTATCTTGGCTGACGAGGGGTTTTCGAAGTACCGCCGCGCAAGCTGCGCTGCCAACATCCGGCATAGAGAGGTCTTGCCGGTCCCGTACCCAGCAAGGACCGCCACGCGATCAGGTGCCCCAGACGAAAGTGCCCATTCTGTCAACTCAGAGAGGACATGAGAGGAGGTTGTTCTCTCAACAGGACCCTCCGATGTGTACCATTTCCCGGTCGGCTCTAGGTAGTAGGCGCTTAGGGGAAGAGCCGCTGGGCCTTCGCTGTCAGTGATTTCTACGGATTCGATCAGCAAGCGAAGGTAGGGGTCGAAATTGATCAAGTTTCGAATCTTCTCCTCGTACGAGAGAACTGTGATGTCTGCCTGGCGGCCGAATCCCTTCGCCTGCTCGCTCCACGGGGCCAGGGTCACGATCTCGGCTCCGTCCACCGTGCCTTGTGCTCTGGCGACTTCGAGCAACCCCTTGAACTCCATCACACGCTGATTTTGAGCTCGCCGAGTCTTCTCCGCCTTACATTCCACGATCAGGCGGTATGCGGCACGAGATGCGGGAAGAGGAATCGTCACCAGTAAGTCTACTTTCTTTCCACAAATTTCAATCCCGTGCTCGACCGTGGCACCGATAAGACGAAAGAGCGCTGCGACCCGCTCTTCGAATGCAGCCCCTGGCCCGCCCTTTTCTCCCACGGAACTAGCCTCCATCCTGTCCCAGTTGTTCGATTCGTCAGCGGCCTTGCCCCTTGCGCAAGAGATGGCGAGTCATTCGCAGGGCTCTCGGCTGAATCGGGGAGCGTTTATCGGCAGAGCCGCCAGTGGTCCTTGAGCCATTCTACACGGAAGTGAGTAGGGATGTCGTCGCCTTCACAGACGAGTTCGGCAGCGCCGAATCGAGGCCTCTCGTCGTTCTCCGGTCCTAAGGAGCCCTGTCTGCCGTCTTCGGGGCATCGGCCTCAACGACCTCCGCCTTGGTGGTCAAGCCGACTCCTCTCTTCGTAGCGAGTACGCACGGTGTCGGCTTGGTCTGTAGGCATTCACGCAGAGCTTCCGAAGGAGGGCCTTGGAGCGGCGTTCCTTTTCGTAACGACTCTCGAGGCTGGTCCATGCCGCGCTCGAAGGATGCGAGGCTTCTCATTTCCCGATTCTCGCCGCGCCAAGAGAGTCCTCCAGCCCGCCGTCTACCCCCGTTTCGGACCCGAAGTGTTTGCTCATTGTTTGCTCGGCCGATTCGAACCTCGCCGAGCAGCCCTCGGGACGGGCCGTAACTGTCTGTGGGGAAAAAGTTTAGGTGGTGGCCAAGGGCGGAATCGAACCACCGACACCACGATTTTCAGTCGTGTGCTCTACCAACTGAGCTACTTGGCCACGCGGCCGGGCGGTGCCGGCTGCGGGGGCGAGTCTTACAGGGCTCGCGGCGGGGAGTCAAGCCGGGCCCGGGGCCTGGGGCGCGCCGGGCGCCGCCCCCTCGCCCGGGCCGGCCCGCGGGCGCCGCCGCGACGGCCCGGCGCGGCCCGGCGCCCCTCAGTCGGGCAGCGCCTCGCCCTTCTCGATCTTGCAGACGATGACGCCTTCGGCCTCGTCCATCGCCAGCAGGCGGTGGCCGGCGCGCTCGCACCAGGCCGGGACGTCCTCGAGCAGGCCGGGGTCGTCGCCGACCAGCTCGAGGACGCCGCCGGGCTCGAGGTCCTCCATGTCCCGCACCGCGTAGAGCAGCGGCAGAGGACAGAGGAGCCCCAGGGCGTTCACCTTGCGCTCGGAAGAAGCCATCCCATCCGTCCCCCCCTGCCGGTGCCTGCTCGTTCCGGCGTCCCCGCCCATAGAATAGACCCGATGCGGCCAGTTCGCCACCTGCGCAACCTCCGGCCGCTCGCCGTCTTCGTCTCGCTCGCGTCGATCCTCCTCGCCGCGCCCTCCGCCGCCCGCGCCTGGACGCCCGCTTTCCAGGTGGCGCTCGCCCGCGAGGCCGCGCGCCTGGCGCCGCCGGATCTCGCCGAGCAGATCGCCCGCCACGAGGAGGACTTCCGCCAGGGCGTGCTCGCCCCGTTCTCGGACGGCGACGCTCGCCGCCACGTCGCCAACCCCGACGGCACCGGCACCCTGCCCCGGGCCGTCGCCGAGGAGACCGAGCGCGCCGTCTCGATGATCCGCTCCCTCGCGCCGT
Source organism: uncultured Acidobacteriota bacterium (assembly GCA_963741925.1). GTDB lineage: Bacteria > Acidobacteriota > Thermoanaerobaculia > Multivoradales > DATKCC01 > CAVUBL01. The sequence goes on along the minus strand of CAVUJU010000005.1, from coordinate 1,807,360 downwards.
TCGACCAGGTGGTGCACCAGCTCGGCGTGGTCGCCCACTTCGTGGCCGACGCCCACAACCCGCTCAACGCCGCCGACTCGGACCCCGAGGAGGCGCGCTACTACGCCGACTACCTGCGCTACGCCGAGAGCGCCGAGCCCCGCTTCCCGCTGGTCTTCTACGGCTTCCGCGCCCACTTCGGCGATCCCCGCGCCGTCGACGCCCTGGTGGCCGACGCCCTGGCGCGCGGGCGCCAGCTCTACCCGCTCCTCGGCCGCGAGTACCGGCGGATCGGCTTCGCCGGCGGCGTGGCCTCGTTCGACGACCGCTCGACCGCCTTCGGGGTGACTTCGGTCGAGTTCAGCCGGGCGGCGAGTGACATCGCCCAGGTGCTCCGCTATATTTGGCTCCGGGCGGGCGGCGCCGATCCGCGCACCGCTCTGCCGGTCCGCGGAGAGGATCTGCTCGTGCGGATTCCCCGCACCACCGTGAAGCGCTCCCTGGTTCCAGGTCGAGCACCCGGCCGCTGAGCTTCGGCGGGCCCGGCCGCGAGAGGGTCCCCGGCGCGAGGCGGGGTCGTGGGTGCCGATCGACAGCCCGAAAGGCCTTGCCATGTTTCCCGTGCGCCGCGCCCTGATCTCCGTCTCCGACAAACGCGGGGTCTCCGACTTCGCCGCCGCCCTCGCCCGCCGCGGCGTGGAGATCCTCTCGACCGGCGGCACCGAGCGTCACCTGGCCGGGGCCGGGGTCGCCGTGGTGCCGGTCTCGAAGGCCACCGGCTCGCCCGAGATCCTGGGCGGGCGGGTCAAGACCCTCCACCCGAAGATCCACGGCGGCATCCTGGCTGACCGGGCGCGCTCGGAGCACCTGAAGGAGCTCAAGGAGCACGAGATCGCACCCATCGACCTGGTGGCGGTCAACCTCTACCCCTTCGAGCAGACGGTCGCCCGCGACGGCGCGAGCCCGGAGGAGATCGTGGAGATGATCGACATCGGCGGCCCGTCGATGCTGCGCTCGGCGGCCAAGAACCATTCCGCGGTGACCGTGGTGGTGGACCCCAACGACTACCACCGGGTGCTCGACGCCCTGGCCGCCGGCGACGGCGTGGTGCCGGACGAGCTGCGCCTGGAGCTGGCGGTCAAGGCCTTCCGCCACACCCACGAGTACGACGGGGCGATCGCCGCCTGGCTGGCGAGCCGGGTGCCCGGAGCCGGGGAGGCCGAGGCCGGCGCCACCTTCCCCGAGCGCCTCGCGCTGGATCTCGCGCTCCGCATGACGCCGCGCTACGGCGAGAACCCGCACCAGGAGGCCGCGGTCTACCGGAGCGTCGGCGGCACCGGGATCTTCGGCGGCTTCCTCCAGCACCAGGGCAAGGAGCTCTCCTACAACAACTTCCTCGACACCGACGCGGCGCGCAAGATCGTGGCCGAGCTCGACGGGACGGCGGTGGTGATCCTGAAGCACAACAACCCGTGCGGGGTGGGCCTCGGCGGCGACCAGGTGGAGGCCTACGAGCGGGCCCTCGCCACCGACCCGGTGTCGGCCTTCGGCTCGATCGTGGCGCTCAACCAGCCGGCCTCGCCCGAGCTCGCCGAGGCCATGGCGGAGCTCTTCGTGGAGGTGGTGGTCGCCCCGGGCTTCACCGACGGCGCCCGCGCCACCTACGCCAAGAAGAAGAACCTGCGCCTGCTCGAGTGCCCGCTCTACGCGACCGGCCGCGGCGAGGCGGAGCTCCGGGCGATCGACGGCGGCTTCCTGGCCCAGCAGGCGGACTCGGTGGCCGACGACCCGGCGGAGTGGATCTGCCGCACCACCCGCCAGCCGACAGACGAGGAGCGCCGGGCGCTCGAGCTCGCCTGGAAGGTCTGCCGCTACACCAAGTCGAACGCCGTGGTGGTGACCAACACCGTCCAGACCGTCGGGGTCGGGGCCGGCCAGATGAGCCGGGTCGACTCCTGCAAGATCGCCATCGACAAGGCGCGCCTGCCGCTCGAGGGGACGGTGGCCGCCTCCGACGCCTTCTTCCCCTTCCGCGACGGGGTCGACACCCTGGCGCAGGCGGGGATCCGGGCGATCGTCCAGCCGGGCGGGAGCGTGCGGGACTCGGAGGTGATCGCGGCGGCCGACGAGCACGGCATGGCCATGCTGATGACCGGCGTACGCCATTTCAGACACTGAATCGGATCACCCCCCTCTCCCTCGGTCCCTCTCCCACCCTCGAGGTGGGCGAGGGACGCCCCCTCCCGGGAGCTTCTCGACCGTAAATCTGCCAAGATAGCCACGCCCCTGGTGACACCGGGTAGAGACCCGGGCCAGAAAGGAGCTCGCGACCATGACGACCAAGGCCAAGTACGGGATCGAGACGCGGCTCGACGTGCCCTACGACGAGGCGGTCGAGCGGGTGACGGCGGCCCTCGAGGACGAGGGCTTCGGCGTGCTCACCGAGATCGACGTCAAGGGGACGATGAAGAAGAAGCTGGACGCGGAGTTCCGGCGCTACGTGATCCTCGGCGCCTGCAACCCGCAGCTCGCCCACCGGGCGCTCACCGCCGAGCTCGACATCGGCCTGCTGCTGCCGTGCAACGTGATCGTCTACGAGGGCGACGGCGGCGAGACGGTGGTCTCGGCCATGGACCCGGGGGTGATGGTGCAGGTCACCGACAACCCGGAGCTCGCCGCGGTCGCCGCCGAGGCCCGCGAGCGGATCGAGCGCGCGATCGGCGCCCTCGGCTGAGCGGTGGCCCCGGCACTCCGGCCGCCGCGCCTCCTGGCACTCCGCGTGCAGCTCCTCGGGGCGCCATGAGACGAACCCTCGCCCTCCCCGCCGCCGCGGTGCTCGCCGTCCTCGTCCTCCTTCCGCGGCCGTCCGCGGCCGAGGACACCCGCGACGTCCGGCCGTGGGCCGCCCTCGACGCGGCCCGGAAGAGCCTGACCGCCGCCGGCCCGGAGCAGGCCACGTTCGTCCAGACCTACGTGCCGGCCGGGTTCCACTCCGGCGAGGAGGAGACCGGCACCCTGGCCTTCGCCCTGCCCGACTGCCTGCGCTGGGACTACCGGGAGCCCTACCCCAAGAGCTTCCTGGTGTGCGGCGAGCGGGCCTACGCCTGGAACCCGGAGGACCGCCGCGGCCAGGCCTCGACGGTCGACCGCAAGAACCAGCCCGGCCTCGACCTGCTGCTCCTGCCGGTCGACGACCTCTCGGGGCGCTACGACGCCTCGGCCAAGCCGGCGGGCGACGCCCGGGTGGCGGTGCACCTCGCCCCGCGCGCCGGCATGGCCGGCCGCACCGAGGTGACCGAGGCGACCCTGGTGGTGGACACCCGGGCGAACCGCCTGGTGGAGGTCACCTACAAGGACCAGGAGGGCAACCGGACGACCTTCCGGATCTCGGGCTACCAGGCGCTGGACGACCCGAGCCTGTTCGAGCCGCCCAAGGGCATCACCTGGGACAAGGGCTAGGAGTCCGGCGGAGGCGCCGCCCGGAGGGCGAAGTTCTTGATAGGATGCGGCCCCGACATGGCCACCAACTCCTTCGACATCGTCTCCCACGTCGACCTCCAGGAAGTCCACAACGCCGTCAACCAGGCCGCCAAGGAAGTCGCCACCCGCTTCGACTTGAAGAAGGCCAACGCCCGGATCGAGATGGAGGGCGAGGGCTTCGTGGTCGAGTCCGGCGACGAGTTCACCCTGGGCCAGGCGGTGGACGTGCTCCAGACCAAGCTGGTGCGCCGCGGGGTGGATCTCAAGTCCCTGCGCCCGGGCAAGGTGGAGGCGGCCTCCGGCGGCCGCGCCCGCCAGCACTTCGAGATCCAGCAGGGGATTCCCCAGGAGACGGCGAAGAAGATCGCCGCCGAGGTCAAGAAGCTCAAGCTCAAGGTGCAGGCCGCGATCCAGGGCGACATGGTGCGGGTCTCGGGCAAGAAGCTCGACGACCTGCAGGAGGCGATCGCCCACCTGAAGCAGCTCGAGCTCGACGTGCCGCTCACCTTCACCAACTACCGCTCATGAGCCGGCCCGCCGCGCCCACCGCCCTGGCCGCCGCCCTCCTCGCCGCCGTCCTCGGCCTCGCCGCCGCCCCGGCGCCCGCACGGGCCGCGCTGCGCCCCGCCTACGAGCCGGGCCAGCGGGTGGAGGTCAAGGGGCTCGTCACCGACCCCGAAGGCCACCCCATGGCGGACGTGAACGTGAGCCTGGAGCTCAGCCGCGAGGTCTTCGACTTCCGGACCTTCCACCGCAAGCGCAAGAAGATCACGCCGGTCGCCGACACCACCAACGAGAAGGGCGAGTACTCGATCGTCTTCCCCTGGGACGACTACTACAACCGCTTCGACCTGGTCGTGGGGGTGCCGGTGCGCGGCCCCAAGGGCGAGACGATGACCGAGCTCGAGCACGAGGACCTGACGAGCCGGATCGACAAGGGCAGCCCGGTGGTCGCCACCGTGGTGGTCCACGACGCCGAGTTCGTCCGCGGCCTGCGGCAGTTCGTGGCGAGCGTCGACACGCCCGACGAGCGGCGGGTCTACCAGGAGATGGGCCGCCCGGACAAGGTGAAGATCAGCCAGTACCCGGACCACCAGGAGGTCGCCTGGTGGTACTTCGCGAGCGGCAAGGTCTACCGCTTCACCGACGGCAAGCTCCGCTCGACCGACACCTTCGACCCGGTCAAGGGGTTTCCCTGATCACCCCCCCTCGCCCTCGATCCCTCTCCCACCCGGAACCCGCCAATCGTGATTGACACTCGGGGGAGGCACGTGTAGATTTAGCCGTGCCCCCTACGCCGGCCCGCCCTCGTCCCGAGACCGCCCCGGGGGCCGTCGTCGGCGCCATCCCTGCGCGCTTCGCTTCCACCCGCCTTCCCGGCAAACCGCTCCTGCCGCTCGCCGGCCGGCCGCTCATCGAGCACGTCTGGCGCCGCGTCTGCCGTGCGCCCGGCCTCGACCGGGTGGTGGTGCTGACCGACGACGAGCGGATCGCCGCGGCGGTCCAGGGCTTCGGCGGCGACGTGGAGATGACGCCGGAGTGCTGCGCCAGCGGCACCGACCGGATCGCCTGGGCGGCACGGAGCTGGGACGGGGTCGAGGCGGTGGTCAACGTCCAGGGCGACGAGCCGTTGATCGACCCCGAGGCGGTGGGGCGGGTGGCCCGGCACCTCCGGGAGCACCCGGAGGACCCCATGGTCACCCTGGCGGCGCCGGCGCTGACCGAGGAGTGGTACCACCCGAGCGCGGTCAAGGTGGTGACCTCGGCGGCCGGGCGGGCGCTCTACTTCAGCCGCTCGCGCATCCCCTACCCCCAGGCCCCGAAGGCGCCGGGGGCGCGGGCGCTCAAGCACGTCGGCCTCTACGGCTACCGGCTCGAGACCCTGCTCGAGCTCGCCGGCCTGCCGCCCAGCCCGCTCGAGGAGGCGGAGAGCCTCGAGCAGCTCCGGGCGCTCGAGAACGGCATCCCGATCCGGGTGCTCCTCACCGAGCGCCCCTCGCCGGGGGTCGACACCGAAGAGGATCTGGCGCGCGTCGAACGGCTGCTCGCCGAAGACCGAGGAAGCCTTCCCTAACCGAACGAGGAGACGCGAGATCATGGCGACCAAGTACATCTTCGTGACCGGCGGCGTGGTGTCCTCCCTGGGCAAGGGCGTGGCGGCGGCCTCGGTGGGGGCGATCCTCGAGGCCCGGGGGTTTTCGGTCACCCTGATGAAGTTCGATCCGTACGTCAACGTCGACCCCGGCACCATGTCGCCCTACCAGCACGGCGAGGTGTTCGTGACCGACGACGGCGCCGAGACCGACCTCGACCTGGGCCACTACGAGCGCTTCACGCACACCACCACCTCGAAGCGCCACAACTACACGACCGGCAAGATCTACGAGCAGGTGATCTCGAAGGAGCGCCGGGGCGACTACCTGGGCAAGACGGTGCAGGTGATCCCCCACGTGACCGACGAGATCATGGACGCCATGCGCCGGGTGGACGACGGCGTGGACGTGGTGATCGTGGAGATCGGCGGCACGGTGGGCGACATCGAGTCGCTCCCCTTCCTCGAGGCGATCCGGCAGTTCCGCCAGGAGCTCGGCAAGTACAACGCCATCAACATCCACCTGACGCTCGTGCCCTACATCGCCGCCGCCGACGAGCTCAAGACCAAGCCGACCCAGCACTCGGTGCGCGAGCTCCGGGCGATCGGCATCTCGGCCGACATCCTCCTGTGCCGCTGCGACCGCCACCTGCCGGCGGAGCTGCGCAAGAAGATCGCCCTCTTCTGCAACCTCGAGCCGGACAAGGTGATCGAGGCGCGCGACGTGGACACGATCTACCAGGTGCCGCTGTCGTTCTGCCGCGAGGGGCTGGACGAGCGCCTGCTCGACCTGCTGAACCTCCCCCACTACCGGCGCGACATGGGGCCGTGGGAGAACCTGGTCGGCCGCATCCGCAACCCCACCGACACGGTGCGGATCGGCCTGGTGGGCAAGTACGTCGAGTTCCCCGACTCCTACAAGAGCCTCAACGAGGCCCTGCTCCACGGCGGCGTCGCCAACGACGTCAAGGTGGAGATCGTCTACGTCAACTCCGAGGAGATCGAGAGCGGCAACTGGCCGCGCGAGCTCTTCGCGGTCGACGCCATCCTGGTGCCCATCGGGTTCGGCATCCGGGGCTCGGAGGGGAAGATCAAGGCGCTGCGCTACGGCCGCGAGCACCGGGTGCCGACCTTCGGCATCTGCATGGGGATGCAGATGATGGTGGTCGAGTACGCCCGGACCGTCTGCGGCATGGCCGAGGCGACCTCTTCGGAGTTCGACGAGGACGCCGAGCACCCGATCATCTACAAGCTCCGGGACCTCCTGGGCGTCGAGGAGATGGGGGGCACCATGCGCCTCGGCGCCTACCCGTGCAAGCTCACCCCGGGGACGAAGGCGTACGCGATCTACGGCACCGAGGAGATCAGCGAGCGCCACCGCCACCGCTACGAGGTGAACCAGAAGTACCTGGACCTGCTGACCGACGGCGGCCTCACCGTCTCCGGCCTCTCGCCCGACGGCAAGTTCGTGGAGATGGTCGAGCTGCCGGACCACCCCTGGTACCTGGGCTGCCAGTTCCACCCCGAGTACAAGAGCCGTCCCTACGACCCCCACCCGCTCTTCGTCTCCTACATCGGGGCCGCCCTGGACGAGCACCGGCGGCGCGCGGCCGAGCCCGAGAGGATCCACGAGGGCGAGATGGTAGAGGCCGCGGAGGCGGGGTGAGCGGGGCGACGGGCTCAGGGGGTGGCGCCGGCGGGGCGGGCCCGGCGCGCCGGGTGGAGCTCGCCCCCGGCGTCGTCGTGGGCGGGCCGGCGGCGCCGCCCGAGACCGCGCCCCTGCCCATCGTCGCCGGCCCCTGTGCCCTCGAGAGCGAGGAGATCGCTCTGGAGGTGGCGCGGTGGCTCGCCGGGCTCGCCGGGCGCCTGCCCATCGCGCCGGTCTTCAAGTCCTCCTTCGACAAGGCGAACCGGAGCTCGATCGCCTCCTACCGCGGGCCGGGGCTCGAGCGCGGCCTGGAGCTCCTGGCGGCGGTCAAGGAGGCGACGGGCCTGCCGGTGCTGACCGACGTCCACGAGCCCGGCCAGTGCGCCCGGGCGGCCGAGGTCTGCGACGTGCTCCAGATCCCCGCCTTTCTCTGCCGCCAGACCGACCTGGTGGTGGCCGCGGCCGAGACCGGCCGGGCGCTCAACGTCAAGAAGGGGCAGTTCATGGCGCCGGACGACATGCGCCGGGTGGTCGAGAAGGCGGCCTCGGCCGGCAACGAGCGGGTCACGGTGACCGAGCGGGGGGTCTCGTTCGGCTACCACGACCTGGTGGTCGACATGCGCGGCTTCGCCCTGCTCCACGCCGCCGGCATCCCGGTGATCTACGACGTCACCCACTCGCTCCAGCTCCCCGGCTCGGGGGAGGAGACCGGCGGCGAGCGGGCCTTCGCCGAGCCGCTCGCCCGGGCGGCGATCGCCGCCGGCGCCGACGGCGTGTTCCTGGAGGTCCACCCGGATCCGCCGCACGCGCGCTCCGACGCCGCCACCCAGCTTGCGCCGGAGCGCGCCGAGCGCCTCCTCGCGAGCCTGGTGGCGGTGCGCCGGGGATTGATCTAGATCGCCCCCCTCACCCTCAATCCCTCTCCCACCCTCCGGGGGGAGAGGGACGCCACCCCCCGGTCTTGCCGCGTCCGAAGACTCGGCGTGGCTGTCACGATCTCACCCCGACCCTCTCCCGGAGCGCGGCGCTATACTGCCCCCGTCCGAACCGCCCACCGCCCGCCGAGGACCTTGCCGTTGGACCCCAAGCCCCGCCCCCGCCCCGCCCGCTCCCCCATCGAGGTCGCCCGCCGGGTGCTGGCCATCGAGGCGGCGGCGATTCAGAACCTGGTGCCCCAGCTCGACGGACGCTTCGAGGAGGCGGTGGAGCTGATCCTGGGCTGCTCGGGGCGCTTGGTGTGCAGCGGCATGGGCAAGAGCGGCGTGGTGATGAAGAAGGTGGCGGCCACCATGGCCTCGACCGGCACGCCGGCCCTCTTCCTCCATCCGGCCGAGGCGGTTCACGGCGACCTGGGGATGGTGGTGCCGGGCGACGTGGTGCTCGCCGCCTCCTACTCGGGCACCACCGAGGAGCTGCTGCGCCTGGTCTCGACCTTGAAACGCCTCGGCGTGCCGCTCATCGTCATGACCGGCAACGGGGCGAGCCCTCTCGCCCGCCACGCCGACGTGCACCTGGCGGTGGCGATCGACAAGGAGGCCTGCCCCTTGAACCTCGCGCCCACCGCCTCGACCACCGCCACCCTGGCGCTGGGCGACGCCCTGGCCATGGCGCTGCTCGAGGCCCGCGGCTTCACCCCGGAGGACTTCGCCAAGCTTCACCCGGCGGGCCGCCTGGGCAAGCGCCTGCTGCCGGTCTCCGAGCTCATGCACTCGGGCGAGGCGGCGGCGCGCGTGGCGACCGGCGCCCCCATGCGCGAGACGATCTACGAGATGTCGCGGAAGGGGCTCGGGATCACCGCGGTGGTCGACGAGGAGGGGCGCCTGGTCGGGTGCATCTCGGACGGCGACCTGCGCCGGCTCCTCGAGCGGAACCCGGAGCTTCTCCAGCGCACCGCCGGCGAGTGCATGACGCCCCGCCCCGAGACGATCGCCGCCTCGGAGCTCGCCCCGGCGGCGCTCAAGACCCTGGAGGACCGGCGCATCACCTCGGTCTTCGTCTGCGACGGCGACGGGCGTCTCGAGGGGATCGTCCACATCCACGACCTCTGGGGGCTCGAGCTGTTTTGACCCCCGCGGCGAGGCGCCCCGGCGACCTGCAGCTGCGCGCCGCGGCGCTCGAGTGGTTGCTGACCGACGTCGACGGCGTCCTGACCGACGGCCGCCTCCACTTCGGGAGCGCGGGCGAGGACCGGAAGCTCTTCCACGTCCGCGACGGCCTCGGGCTCAAGCTCGCCCAGCGCTCCGGCTTGAAGGTCGGCGTGCTCTCGGCGCGCACCGGGTCGGCCCTCGACCTGCGGGTCGAGGAGCTCGGCCTCGACCTCTCCATGACCGGCCGCGACGACAAGGGGCTCGCCTTCCGGGAGTTCCTCGCTGCGCAGGGGACCGAGGCCCACCGCGTGGCCTACGTGGGCGACGACCTGGTCGACCTGCCGGTGCTCCTCTGCTGCGGGCTCTCCTTCGCCCCGGCCGACGCCGCGGCCGAGGTGCGCCACCGGGTCGACCACACCCTCTCCTGCCCCGGGGGTGCCGGCGCGGTGCGCGAGGCGGTGGAGTGGATCCTCAAGGCCCGCGGCGAGTGGGCCTCCCTGGTCGAGAGCTTCCTCGCCTGAGCGCCCGCCGACCGTCTCATGACCCGCCGGAGCCGTCTCGCCCGCGCCGTCCTGGTGGCCGGGATCGTCCGGGCGCTGGCCGCCCTCTTGCGGCTCCTGCCGCTGGCCGCGGCCCAGGGCTTCGGCGCCGCCGTGGGCCGCCTCGGCTGGTACCTCGCCGGGCGCGACCGGCGCCGGGCTCTCGAGCACCTGGGCGTCGCCTTCCCCGAGCGCTCGCCGGACGAGCGCGTGCGGCTGGCACGGGCCTCGTTCCTCCACCTCGGGCGCACCCTGGGCGAGGCGCTCTGGTTCTTCACCCGCGGCTGCCCGGAGCTCGCCCGGCACCTGGAGGTCGAGGGGCTCGAAGCCGTTGCGTCGGCGCGCGCCGACGGCCGGCCGGCGATCTTCGTCACCGGCCACTGCGGCAACTGGGAGCTCCTGGCGGCGGCCTCGAACTGCAACGGCCTGGGGATCACGGTGGTGGTGCGCGCCATCGACGAGGCGCCGCTCCAGCGCCTGCTCGCCCGGCTGCGCGCCCGCTTCGGCACCCGCACGGTGGAGCGCGGCGAGCCCGGGGCGGCCCGGGAGCTCCTCAAGACCCTCCGCGCCGGCGGGGCGCTGGGCATGCTCATCGACCAGGACACCAAGGTCGACGGCGTCTGGGTGCCCTTCTTCGGCCGCCCCGCCTACACCCCGGTCGGGGCGGCCCGGATCGCGCTCCACCAGGGGGCGGTGGTCATTCCCTGCTTCGTCGAGCGGCGCGCCGACGGCTCGCACCTGGCGCGCTACCTGCCGCCCCTCGACCTGCCGGACGACGAGGTGGAGGCGACCGCTGCGATGACCCGGGCGATCGAGGAGCAGATCCGCCGGGTACCCGAGCAGTGGGTCTGGATGCACCGGCGGTGGCGGCGCCGGCCGGAGTAGGTAGACTCGGGCTTATGCGCTACCGGCATCTCCTCTCCGTCGCCCTCGCGGCGCTCCTGGCGGGCTGCGGCCCGCGGCCGAGCCTGGAGGCGCCCCGGGGGTGGAGCCGGACCGACCTCACCCGGACGACGCCGGGGGTCGAGCTCGACGCCTTCGGGGCGCAGCCCCCGTTCGCGGTGCGAATCGGCTACCTGGGCGCCGAGGAGCCCCGGGACATGTCCAAGGTGCCCGAGAGCCAGCTCGCCGCCTTCCCCTTCCGCCGGCCGGGCGAGGTCCCGACCCTGGACCAGGCCGCCGGCACCCGGCTCGCGTGGCCCGTCGACCTGGGGGAGGACCCCTACCTCTCGTTCATCCCCCTGGGCTGGACGGGCACCGAGTGCCGGTGCCGGTACCGGGTGGGCCTGCGTGACGCCCGCGGCCAGCTCCACGAGCTCTACCGGAGCGCGGCTTCCGCGCTCGGGATGAGCGCCCCGGGGACGGTGGAGATCGACCTCACGGACTACGCCGAGAGCCGGGTGGACCTGCTCCTCGAGGTCGACGCGCTCCCGCGCGCCGAGGGGCCGCCGGTCTCCGGGACGCCGCCGGTCGCCGCCTGGGGCAGCCCCGCCCTCTACGACCGCCGGCCGGTCAGCGCCTGGAGCCGGCCGAGCGACGATCCGCCCAACGTCCTGGTGCTGGGGATCGACACCCTGCGCGCCGACCACGTGGGGCCGTGGCGCCGCCAGCCCGCTTTCTCCCCCAGCCTGACGCCGGCGATCGACCGCCTGGCGGCCGAGAGCGACGTCTGGAGCCACGCCTTCTCCACCTTCAACTCGACCAACCCGAGCTTCGCCTCCATCTTCACCGGCCTCTACGGCAAGGACCACGGCGTCTACGACCTCCACACGCCGCTGCCCGCGGCGCAGACCACCCTCGCCGAGCTCTTCGCGCAGGCCGGCTACGAGACCTTCGCCGTGATCTCGGCGAGCCACCTGGGCGATCACAACTCGGGGCTCGGCCAGGGCTTCGGCCGGGTGATCCTGACCGATCACACGTTCGCCGGCGAGGTACCGGTGGACGACGCCATGGAGTGGATCGCCCGGCGTCCCGAGCGCGCGAAAGACGCCGCCTCGCCGCCCCCCTTCTTCGCCTGGCTCCACCTCTTCGACCCCCACACCCCGCACACGCCGCCCGAGCCCTACTCCCTGGGCTTCCGGCCCTTCGCCCCCAGCGGGCTCTCACCGGTGGGCTCCTGGGTCCCCTTTCGCCGTCCCGGGGGGCGTGAGTTCAGCGAGCCGGTCCTGGGGGGCGAGAAGGACCTCTACGCCGGCGAGGTGGCCTACGTCGACCGGCAGGTGGACCGCCTGCTCGGGTTCCTCGAGAGCCGCGGCCTCGCCCGGCACACGATCGTCGCCCTGGTCGCCGATCACGGCGAGAACCTGGGCGAGCACGGCATCGACTTCCGCCACGTCGGGCTGTGGGAGACGACGACCCACGTGCCCCTCCTCGTCCACTGGCCGGGCCAGACGAGCGGCCGCCGGCTGGACGGGCTGGTGCAGACGATCGACCTGTTCCCGACCCTCCTCACCGGGGCCGGTATCCCGGTGCCGGCCCAGGACGGCACCGAGCTCCACCAGCTCACCTACGACGGCCGCCAGGGGCGCCACGCGGTCTTCGCCGAGGCCGCCGACGGCCGGGGCGCCATGGTGCGCACCGCCACCCATCGCTACTTCCGCTCCGCGGGCGATCCCTCGATCCCCGACGGGGCCTACCTCTACGACCTGACGAAGGACCCGGACGAGCTCCAGAACCTGGCCGGCCGGGGCCTGCCGGTCGAGCGCGAGCTCTCGAAGCTCCTCGACCGCTGGCTGGCGGACCGGCGCCCGGGCCCGCGGCCCGAGAGCCAGGAGCTGGGCGCCGAGGAGCGCGAGCGGCTCCGCGCCCTGGGCTACCTGAATTGACCGCCCGGCGGGCCGAAGGCCCGGCCTACGACGCCCCGGAAGCCTCGGCGGCGGCCTCTTCCTCGGCGCGGCGCTTCTTCTTCGCCCGGGTGACGATCCAGGCCCCGAGGATCCCCAGCAGGTAGAGCCCCACCGTGGGCACCGCGAAGATGCACAGGTTGACCACGTCCGGCGTCGGGGTGACGACCGCGGCGACGATGAAGATCAGGAGCACCGCCCACCGGAAGTGGTGCAGCAGGAACCGCGGGGTGACGACGCCCGCCGCCGCCAGCAGGAAGAGGAAGATCGGCAGCTCGAACATCAGGCCCAGGCCGAGCATGACGGTCATCAGGAAGCCGAAGTACTTGCCCACCGTGATCACCGGGTCGAACGGCTGGCCGACGCCGAGCAGGAAGTCGATGGCGAAGGGGAAGGCCACCGTATAGGCGAAGACCCCGCCGGCGACGAAGAACAGGGTGCCGAAGAGGACGAAGGGCACGGCCCAGCGCCGCTCGCGCTGGTAGAGCCCCGGGGCGATGAAGGCGTAGACCTGGTAGATGAGGAAGGGCGAGGCGATGAAGATGCCCGCCAGGGCCGCCACCTTGACGTAGAGGATGAACGGGTCGGTGATGCCCAGGAAGGCGAGCTTCTTGCCCGCCGGCAGGATGTGGTAGATCGGCCGGGCGAGGAACTCGAAGATCTGGCGCGCGAAGCCCCAGCAGACGAAGAAGGTGACCGCCACCGCGATCAGGGAGTAGACGAGGCGCTTCCTGAGCTCCTCGAGGTGGTCGAGGAGCGTCATGGTCGGGAGCTCCTCGCGACCGGGGCCGGCGGGAAGTCGGCCTCGAGCTTCCGTCACGAACCTGCGCCTTGTCCCGGAGGGGTCAGTGGAGGGGTGTCCCTGCGTCGGCGTCGGCATCGGCGTCGGCATCGGCGTCGGCATCGGGCGCCGGCTCGGCCGCATGCGCGGTGGATACGGCGATCTCGGCGGCGGCCGGGACGGGCTCCGCGGCCGGGGTGGGCTCCGCGGCCGGGGTGGCGGCCTCGGTGCCCTCGAGCGAGCCCCGGGCGGCCGTGTTCCCGGGCGTCCCGATGACGGGCGGCGCCGGCGTGACCGCCGCGTCCGGGCCGTAGCCGGGGCCGCTCCGACCGGCGGCGGCGCCGTCGCCCAGGGCGCGGTCCGCCACGGCGGGCCGGCGGGGCGTCGCCGGGCGCTCGTCGTCGTCCAGGGCGAGCTCGGCGTTGACCGAGCGCTTGAGGTCGGAGCTCGCGCGGCGGAACTCGGCGAGCCCCTTGCCGATCGTGCGGCCGACCTCCGGCAGCTTCTTCGGACCGAAGATCAGCAAGGCGATCACCAGGATCATGAGGATTTCCGGAAAGCCGATCGAACCCAGCATCTCGATTCGATGATTGGCCAGGAGGCCGGGAAAGTCAAGTGAGCGCCGGCCGCCTCCTGGATGATACGATTCGCGGGATGCGTAGATCTTGGAGACGTGCCGCCCTCGCCCTGTTCGCCCTCACCGTGCTCGTCGGGACCCTGGTCGGTGACCGCCTGCTGGCGCTCACCGACGACACGCGCGAGCACCTGCACGCCTACACCGAGCTGATCACCACCGCCCACGACCACTACGGCGCCGACGTCGAGTACAAGGACCTGGTGTTCGCCTCGATCGAAGGGATGCTTCGCACCCTCGACCCCCACACCAACTTCCTGCCTCCGAAGGCCTACGAGAGCATGCGCGAGAAGCAGCAGGAGAGCTTCTACGGCCTGGGCATCCTGGTCGGCGAGCGCAACGGGCGGCTCACGGTGATCACCCCGATCGAGGGCACTCCGGCCTCGAAGCTCGGTATCCAGGCCGGCGACGTGATCGACACCATCGAGGGCGACCCGACCGAGTCCATGTCGGTCGACGAGGCGGTCGAGAAGCTCAAGGGCCCGAAGGGCACCCAGGTCCACATCACCATCCTGCGCCGGGGCATGGACGAGCCGCTGGCCCTGACCGTCACCCGGGCCGAGATCCCGCAGACGACGGTGCGCCACGCCTACATGCTCACCCCGGACACCGGCTACATCTGGCTGACCGACTTCGCCCGGGGCTCGGGCGCCGAGATCGGCCAGGCGATCGACTCGCTCGAGAAGCAAGGGATGAAGCGCCTGCTCTTCGACCTGCGCAACAACGGCGGCGGCCTGCTCGACCAGGCGATCGACATCGCCGACTACTTCGTGCCCAACGGGGCGATGATCGTCGAGACCCGCGGCCGTACGCGCGACTCCTTCGCCCAGTACAAGGACACCGGCGCCCACCCGGCCATCGACCTGCCGGTCGTGGTGCTGGTCAACCGGGGCACGGCGTCGGCGGCCGAGATCGTCTCGGGGTCGATCCAGGACCACGACGTGGGCCTGATCGTGGGGACGCCGACCTGGGGCAAGGGGCTGGTCCAGACCGTCTACAACCTGCCCTACGGGGCCGGCATGGCGCTCACCACCGCGCGCTACTACACCCCGACGGGACGCCTCATCCAGCGCGACTACAGCTCCTACTACGACTACTACACCTACACGCCGCAGATCGGCGACCAGGCGGCCGGCAAGGGCACCGGGAAGCCCGGCGCGGAGAAGGGACCGGTCTACCACACCGACCTGGGCCGCGACGTCTACGGCGGCGGCGGCATCACCCCGGACGTGTTGGTCGAGGCGGGAGAAGCTCTCGCCCTACTCGCAGTTCCTGATCAGCCGCAACGCCCACTTCGACTTCGCCGTCGACTACGTGCGCCGGCACCACGTGGACAGCCAGGCCTGGCACCCCGACGAGGCGGCGCTCCAGGAGTTCAAGGACTGGCTGGTCTCCGAGGGGATCAGCACCCCCGCCGAGATCAAGGAGGGCTTCGACGAGCCCGGGACGAAGGACGACGCCCTGATGCGGATCCGCTCCGAGGTGTTCAACGCCCTCTGGGGCCAGGACGCGTCGCACCGGGTGCGGGCGGAGAAGGACGTGCAGATCCAGCGCGCCCTCGAGCTCTTCGACCAGGCGGGCAAGCTCCTCGCGCAGCGCGACGCCATGGGCGGCGACGGCCAGAAGGTCGCAACCCAGCCCGCCGCCCACCTGCCTTCGCCCCCCGCCGACGGCGGAGACTGACGAACGAGCCGAGTTTTCGGACGCAGCAAGACCCCCGGAAACAGGGCGGCCGATCGGCCGCCCTTCGTCGTTCTCGGCGCCCTCGCGCCGCCGCCTCCGAAGCCGGGGGCCCGTCTGGTTCTCGGGCCGGCTTCGGCCGAATGCTACGGCTCCGTGTGGTTGTCCACCACGAAGGCGCGCTTGCCGATCAGCGTCGACTGGCCCTCGCTGTCGATCACGATCGCCTCCAGGTGGTGCTGGCCGTCGGCGAGCTTGGTGCTGTTGATCGAGAGGTCCCATCCGGCGTGGCTGTTGTCCGGGAAGCCGGGGTAACGGCTCGCGACCTCCGGCGTAGCCCGGCCGTAGGCGGCGTCGCCCACCGCGCTGCCGTCGACGTAGACCACGACCCGCGCGACCCCCTCCCAGTCGAGGGCCCATCCGGAGGCGTGGATCACGCCGTCGCCGATGTTCTCGGGCCTGACTCGCGCGACCCAGCCCAGGCTCCCCTGGTTCCCGATCCGGTTGTCGCACTCGAAGACCACCGGGATCTCGTCGACGTCGGCCACCGTGCCGGCGATGTCGCCCACCCGGATGGTGAGCACGTGCTGCCCCTCGGAGAAGCCGAAGTCGATCAGCGAGCCGATGTCCATGACGAAGCGGAAGCCCGAGAGCGGCGAGTTCGCGAGGTCCGGGAACGAGCGCTCGATGTCCTGGCGCCGCAGGCCGTAGCAGTCGGTGAGGCCGTGGTTCTCCGGGCCCGGGTCGAAGAAGCAGTCGACGCGGCTGTTGGCGAAGATCGCGCCGTCGATCAGGAGCTCGACGTAGCCGACCCCCATGTCGCCGATCTCGACCCCGGCGTCCAGCGTCCAGCCGAGCACCGCCGACAGCCGGCGCGGCACGGCCGCCGTGTCGCACGTCCCGAAGAGCTCGGCAGACGGGCGCGGGAACTCGATCTCGCCGAACGGCGCCAGCAGTTGCGTGGTGTTGGTGAACAGGATCTCGACCGCGTTGAGGAAGGTCCGCTCGCCGCTATCGGAGGTCACCTGCGCCTGGACCTCGTGGAGGCCGTTGAGGTAGTGCGTGGAGTTGAGCTCGAAGCCGAAGCCGGCGGCGTCGGAGTCCGGGAAGCCCGGGAACATCCGGGTGACACCGGGCCGGTTGCGGCCGTAGCCCGCCCGTCCCGCGATCACGCCGTCCACGAAGATGTCGACCGCGCGTACGCCGTCGTCGTCGAGCGCCCAGCCGGTGATCGGGATCACCCCCGTGCCGCCGTTGCCGCCCCCCGCCTTGCCGTCGAGGAAGCCGAACGGCGAGGCCGCGAAAGCCGGAGCCGCCGTCGAGGTCAATGCCACGATGGCCGCGATGGCCGCGATGCTCGTCACGATCCTCTTTGCGTTCATCACCCTGTCCTCCGCTCGCCCACCGGTCCCCCTGGAGAGCTGGCTGCGCTTGCGCGTCTCTCGAGCTCGCCTCGCGTTCATCCGGTCGGTCGTGGTCAGCCTGTGAAGCCAGAAACCTCAAGCTTTACGTGAGCTTTTCGGGGGATTGTATCGATGGTTATGCAAGGAAGTCAATCTCTACCGCCTCCCGCGCTCCCTCGATCGAGGCCCCGCAGGTAGGACTCGACCAGGCGCGGCAGGGCCTGGAGGTCGTAGCCGCCCTCGAGGACGCTCAGGCTGCGCGCCCCGCCGGGCTCTCGCGCGAGCTCCGCGGCGAGGGCCGCGACCCGCTCGCCGAGGGCGCCGAACCCCGCCGCCGTGAGGCGCAGCCCGCCCAGGGGATCGCCCCGCCAGGCGTCGAACCCGGCCGAGACCGCGAGGAAGTCCGGGGCGAAGGCGCGCAGGGCCGGAAGCACCTCGCCGTCGACCGCCGCCAGGTACTCCTCTTCGCCGGTGCCCGCCGGCAGGGGCACGTTGAGCACCGTGCCCTCGCCGGGCCCCTCGCCCCGCTCCTCGCGGCGGCCGCTACCGGGATAGAAGGGCGCCTGGTGGAGGCTGGCGTAGAAGACGTCGGGCCGGTCCTCGAACAGGTGCTGGGTGCCGTTGCCGTGGTGCAGGTCGAAGTCGAAAATCGCGCAGCGCTCGGCGCGGCCCCTCGCGCGCAGGTCCTCCACCGCGACCGCCACGTTGTCGAAATAGCAAAAGCCCATCGCCCGGTCGCGCTCCGCGTGGTGACCGGGCGGACGCACCGCGGCGAAGGCGTGGCGGCCGGCGTCGTCCGCGGCCCACCGGGCCGCCGTCAGGGTCACCTCCACGGCCGCCAGGGCGGCGTCCCAGGTGCCCGGCGCGAGGGGCGTATCCGGCGAGTCGATCAGCCCGTCGCCGCGTTCGACGGCCCGGCGCAGACGCCGGACGTAGCGCGCGTCGTGGACCGCGAGGACCGCGTCCTCGGCGCGGACCTCGGAGTCCGTCTCCTCGACCACGGCGCCCGGGAAGGCCCCGGCCAGGTGGTCGAGGATCGCGGCCAGGCGCTCGGGGCGCTCCGGAAAGCCGCCCGGGGCGCGGTGGGCCAGGCACCGCCGGCTGGTGAAGACGCGGATCATCGGGGGATTCTACCGGGTCCCCCCCGCATCCCCTCGGTTCCCTCCCGGCCTCGGTTCCGGCGCTCTTGCCCTCCTCGCTCCCGGTGAATGGAACGGGGCTGGTGGGGACCGCGTTGGGGCACCGGCAGGTCGGCGCGGGCGAGGCGGCGGCGAAACCGGTGGACGATGGAGTCCACCGCGCTCGGCGCCACGGTTCCCCGCCACGCCTCCGAGACCTCCCGGCTGCTCCAGCCCTCGACCAGCACCAGGCGGAGGATGCGGGCGTTGCGCTCGCCGCGCCCCAGGACCCGGCAGCGGGCGAGGAACTGGCGCAGCTCCTCGCGGTGGAGGGCGCGGTGCTCGGGCGAGGCCGCAACCCGGCGCTCCGGCAGCATCTCCGGCGCCGGGGACGGCCAGGACCGCACCTCGCCGCCCCGGCGGTGAGAGCGGCCGGCCCGGAGCCGGTCCAGGGTCGAGCGCTCGGCGAGGCGCCGCATCCAGGCCTCGGCCTGGGCCTCCGCGGTGCCCTGGAAGCTCTTGAGACAGCGGCGGCCGTGCTCGAGGAGCCGGCAGAAGGTGTCCTGGACGAGGTCCTCGACCCGGTCCGGGTCGGCCCGCAGGTCGTAGCGTCTCAGGGCCTGGCGAACGCCTTGCGCGATGCTCGGCTCATAGCGCGCGACGAGCTCCGGCCACGCCGAGCTCTTGGAAGACCGGGCGCACTGCCGGAACAGGTCCTGGGTGGGACGGGTGGGGGTCTGCATCCTCCGCTCCTTTCGGACATGGAGCGG
Organism: uncultured Acidobacteriota bacterium; assembly: GCA_963741925.1. Classification (GTDB taxonomy): domain Bacteria; phylum Acidobacteriota; class Thermoanaerobaculia; order Multivoradales; family DATKCC01; genus CAVUBL01. The sequence continues at coordinate 1,788,306 of CAVUJU010000005.1, read as the reverse complement.
AGGTGAGAGGCACGGACGAACCGAGGAGCCGGGCGCGACGCGCGCCCGGGCTCCTGCGGCACACCGAGCCGGTAAGGCCGGCCGAGGCTAGCATAGCTCTCGCCGTCCTGCAAGAAGGCTGAAACGAAAGGGGGGACCCGGAGCCCTCAGCGGCTCCAGGCTGGCTACCGGAGCTTCTCTTCGACGAACTCCACGTGCTTGCGGACCTTGGGGTCGTACTTCTTCATCCGCAGCTTCTCCGTGGAGAGCCGCTTGTTCTTGGTGGTGGTGTAGAAGTAGCCGGTCCCGGCGCTGGACACCAGCTTGATCTTCTCGCGCATCTCGAGTCTCCTCCGGTGGTCGGGTGGGCTCGGTTCCGAGTGTCTTCGGTACTGGCGGGGCCGACGGGACTCGAACCCGCGACCTCCGGCGTGACAGGCCGGCGTTCTAACCAGCTGAACTACGACCCCGCAATGGGCTTAGCCTCCGGCGAACACACTGGTGGGAGGTGGGGGATTCGAACCCACGGCCCCCTGCGTGTAAGGCAGGTGCTCTGACCGCTGAGCTAACCTCCCCGCCCGCCGAAGGGCTGCGATGATACCCGGGGCCTCGGCCGGAAGTCAACGCGCGTCTCGACCCGCTCACAAGGCCCCCCCGCCAGGCTGGGGCTACAATAGGTGGGCGGCCCGGGGCCGGCCGCGCGACCCGCCTCGGCGGCCCGCGCCGGCGGGGGCTTTTCACCGGTCCCCGCGATCGTCCGACCAGGGTCGTTCAAGCCACATCGGATCAGTCGTTGGACGTCGTTCACTGAAGAACCTCATGAGGAGGGAAGTCTCGATGCACAGCCTGCCCGACCTGCCCTACGCGTTCGATGCTCTCGAGCCGCACATCGACGCGAAGACGATGGAGATCCACCACGACAAGCACCACGCCGCCTACGTGAACAAGCTCAACGCCGCCCTCGAAGGCCATTCCGACCTCCAGGGCAAGAGCGTCGAGGACCTGCTGCGCGGCATTCAGAGCGTGCCGGAGTCGATCCGCACCGCGGTGCGCAACCACGGCGGCGGCCATGCCAACCACAGCCTGTTCTGGACCGTCATGTCGCCCCGGGGCGGCGGCCAGCCGTCCGGGAAGCTCGCCGACGCCATCCGCGGCACCTTCGACAGCTTCGACAACTTCAAGGAGAAGCTCGGCTCGGCCGCCGGCGGCGTGTTCGGTTCCGGCTGGGGCTGGCTGGTCGTGGGCAAGAGCGGCGGGCTCGAGGTGACCTCGCGCCCCAACCAGGACAGCCCCCTGATGGACGGCCTGACGCCGATCCTGGGGGTCGACGTCTGGGAGCACGCCTACTACCTCAAGTACCAGAACCGCCGCCCCGAGTACCTCTCGGCCTGGTGGAACGTGGTGGACTGGAGCGCCGTCGCCCAGCGCTTCGACGCCGCCACGTGAGCTCCCGAGCCCGGGCCCGAGCCGGTCTCGAGCCGGTTCGGGCCCGCCGGCGGACATAGACGACCGGCTATATCGTCGCCGTAACTTTCCAATATACATAAGTTTGCACCTGTCTGCTCAACTATTGAGCAGTCCACTGCCAATCAGCGAGCGCATCTTCAAGTCATTACCAACCCTCGTTCTTAGAATGGCGTCTATCGATTGAACCTGTTCTACGGAACGAAGGAGAGACGCGATGGCGATGCCTCTTGCGAAGGCTGTAGCGAACCTGGACCGGCAGATCCGCCGAGACGACCGTCACCTGACCAAGTTCTTCAAGGCGCTCTCGGACGGGACCCGGCAGGAGATCCTGCGGCTCCTCGAGTCGAATCAGCGCACCGTCGGCGAGATCGTGGGCAACTTCAACCTGTCCCAGCCGACGATCTCGCGCCACCTCTCGGTGCTCAAGGAGGCGGACCTGGTCGTCGACCAGCGCCAGGGGCAGAACGTCATCTACCGGCTGAACGACGAGGCCCTCTCGACCTCCATGCGCGAGTTCTTCGGGCAGTTCCAGGGCTGCCAGGAGAGCCTCCGGTAGCGACACCCGCCCGCCCGCCGGTTTCATTGGATGCCCCCCGCATCCGATGAATCTGGCGGTCTGGAGTCGCCGTTCCGAGGAGCGCAGCCGCGATCGCTCGGCGTGGGCGGGGGACCAGCGGCCCGTGGCGCCGGAGACGCTTCAGGCGCCTCGTCGGTTTGAGGCGGAGCTTCTCTAGTACAATCCCGCCGCCGGACGGACCTCCGGCGCCGGCCCGTCGCCACTCCGGGCGGTCCCATCCATCGGCGGTGTAGCTCAGGGGTTAGAGCGAACGGCTCATAACCGTTAGGTCAAGGGTTCAAATCCCTTCACCGCCACCATCCGAGCCGTGACCTCCTCGAGCCTCCTCGACCGTACCCTCGACGCCTTCTTCACCCGGACGGCGCCGCTCGCCCCGGGCGAACGGCTGGTCGTCGCCTTCTCCGGCGGTCCCGACTCGACCGCGCTTCTCGCCGGCCTCGCGCCCCTCGCCCGACGCCGCTCGATCGACCTCCTGGCGGCGCACCTCGACCACGCCTGCGACCCGGCGTCGGGTGAGCGCGCCGCGCGGGCGCGCGCTCTCGCCTCGGCCGTGGGGGTCGAATGCCTGGCCGAGCGCCGCCCGGTCGCGGCGCGGCTGCGGCCGGGCGAGAGCTTCGAGGCCGCCGCCCGCCGGGTCCGCTACGGCTTCCTCGAGGAGGTCCGGCAGGAGCGCGGCGCCAGGTTCGTCGCCACCGCCCACCACCGGGACGACCAGGCCGAGACGGTCGTCCTGCGCCTCCTCTACGGCAGCGGCCTCGAAGGGCTCTCCGGGATCCGGCCGGTTTGCCGCCGGGTCGTGCGGCCGCTCCTCGCCCTCGGCCGCCGGGACCTGGCCGCGAGCCTCCAGGACACCGGGCTCACGCCCTCGGACGACCCGACCAACCGCGATCGCTCGGCGGCCCGCAACCGGGTGCGTCACGAGCTCCTGCCGGCCCTCGAGTGCGCCGTGCCGGGCACCGCCCGGCGCCTGGCGCGCCTGGCCCAGGCCGCGCTCGGCGCCCGGCGGGCCCTCGAAGACCGGCTGGGCGAGGCGTTGGGGACCGGGCCGAGCCTCGACCGGCGGGCCTTCGCCGACCTGCCCGAGGAGCTCCAGCCCTACGCGCTCGCCCTCCTCCACCGCGCCGCCGGCGCCCCCTACCCCGCGAGCCGCGCCGCGTCCCGGGAGCTCCGGCGCCAGCTCGCCGAGCTCGCTCCGGGCTCCGGCGCCGGCCGGCTGGGCTGCGACTGCCCGGGCGGCTGGCGCTGGGAGGGGGGCGCGGACCGCCTGAGCCTCCGCCGTGCCGCGCCCCGAGCGCCGGCGACGGCGCGCTTTTCCTATACACTTGCGATCCCAGGGGAGGTCGAGATCCTCGAGCTCGGACTGACAGTGCGCGTGGAGAGGGGGCGGATCGCCCCCTGGATGTTCCACGGCTCGCCCCGCCACGCGGCGCTGGCGCTGCCCCTCGAGGCCGGCGGTCGTCTGCGGGTGAGGAACCGTCGCCCCGGCGATCGGCTCCGCCCTCTCGGAGCCCCCGGGAGCCGCAAGCTCAAGGATCTGCTGATCGACCGTCACGTCCCCCGCGAAGCTCGCGAACGCCTGCCGCTCCTGTGCCTGGGCGACCGGATCGCGTGGGTGCCCGGCGTGACCGTGGACGAGGACTTCCGGGTCGCCGGAGAGGGTGAGACCTGGATCGCGGAGGTGCTGCCGTGAGCGAGACCCTGCCGGCCGTCGAGCCGCTCTTCCAAGCCGACGAGATCGAGCGCGCCGTCCTGGACCTGGGGGCCCGCCTCCACCAGGAGCTGGGCGACGCCGACCCTCTCTTCCTGGGGCTCCTCGGGGGGTCGGTCATCTTCCTGGCGGACCTGGTCCGGGCCTACGAGACGCCGGTGCGCTTCGAGCTCGTCCACGTCGCCTACCATCACCCGGAGGTCGCGGCCGCCGAGCTCCTCGCCATCCAGTACCCGATCCCGGTCGACATGGTGGACCAGGACCTGCTGGTGGTCAAGGACGTGATCAAGAGCGGGATCACGGAGACCTACCTCGAGGAGCAGCTCCTCCAGAAGGGGGCACGGCGGGTGCGCTTCGTCACCCTCATCGACATGCCGGACGAGCGCAAGACCGAGCTCGAGATCGACCACCGCGTCTTCTCGGTCCGGGAGAACGGACCGCTGGTGGGCTACGGCCTCAAGCACGAGGGACGCTACGGCAATCTCCCGTACATCGGCCGCTTGACCGGCGGGGACCCGACGGGGTAGAGCCGGGTGGGGCGGGATAGTAGACTGGGGAATCCGGGACGGGGGATGCCGGTTACCTCCGATAGCCGCAACGGCCCCGCGGTCCGCGCTTCCCGAGTGGACCCCCCGATCGAGACGATCGAGACGATCACGCAATCGACGAGCAGGTGACGACGCTTTGAACTCTACGCTCAAGACCCTCATCCTCTGGATGGCGATCTTCCTGGTGGTCATCCTCCTCTTCCAGGCGCTCCAGGGCGGCATGGGCAGCAAGCAGGAGATGACCCTCTCCGAGTTCAGCCAGGCGGTGGACAACGGCCGGGTCTCGAAGGTCACGATCAAGGGCGACGAGGTCCACGGCACGATGCGCGGCGGCGAGGCGCGAGGCACGTCGAAGACCTCCGAGTTCACGGTCCAGCTCCCGCCCAACTACACCGGCGACGAGTTCTACGCCCGCCTGGCCAAGCACGGCGTCGACCTCAAGGCCGAGCCGGTCAAGGAGAACGCCCTGCTGGGCATCCTCTCCTTCTGGGCGCCGATGCTCTTGATCATCGGCCTGTGGATCTTCTTCATGCGCCAGATGCAGGGCGGCGGCAACAAGGCCCTCTCCTTCGGCAAGTCGAAGGCGAAGCTCCTCAACGCGGCCGGCAAGAAGGTGACCTTCAAGGACGTCGCCGGCGTCGAGGAGGCCAAGGACGAGCTCTCGGAGATCGTCGACTTCCTGCGCGAGCCGCAGAAGTTCCAGAAGCTGGGCGGCCGGATCCCCAAGGGCGTGCTCCTCATGGGGCCGCCGGGCACCGGCAAGACGCTTCTCGCCCGGGCGATCGCCGGCGAGGCCAACGTGCCCTTCTTCTCCATCTCCGGCTCGGACTTCGTCGAGATGTTCGTGGGCGTCGGCGCCTCGCGGGTGCGGGACCTCTTCGAGCAGGGCAAGAAGAACGCCCCGTGCATCATCTTCATCGACGAGATCGACGCCGTCGGCCGCCACCGCGGCGCGGGCCTCGGCGGCGGCCACGACGAGCGCGAGCAGACCCTGAACCAGCTCCTGGTGGAGATGGACGGCTTCGAGTCCAACGAGGGCGTGATCCTGATCGCGGCCACCAACCGGCCCGACGTCCTCGATCCGGCGCTGCTCCGGCCCGGCCGCTTCGACCGCCGGGTGGTGGTCGACCGGCCCGACATCAACGGCCGCCTGGGCATCCTCCAGGTCCACACCCGGGCGATCCCCCTGGACGACAACGTCGACCTCAAGGTGATCGCCCGCGGCACTCCCGGCTTCGCCGGCGCCGACCTGCAGAACCTGGTCAACGAAGCCGCCCTGGTCGCCGCCCGGCGCAACCGCAAGTCGGTCGCCATGGACGACTTCGAGTTCGCCAAGGACAAGGTGCTCATGGGGGTCGAGCGCAAGACCCTCATGCTGACCGACGAGGAGAAGCAGGTCACTGCCTACCACGAGGCCGGCCACGCCCTGGTCGCCGCCTTCCTCCCGGGCGCCGACCCGGTCCACAAGGTGACGATCATCCCGCGCGGCCGCGCCCTCGGCCTGACCATGCAGCTCCCCACCGAGGACAAGCACAACTACCGCCGCGGCTACGTCGAGGCGCAGATCGCCATCATGATGGGCGGCCGCGTGGCCGAGGAGCTCACCCAGGACGACATCACCACCGGCGCCGGCAACGACATCGAGCGCGCCACCGAGATGGCGCGGCGCATGGTGCGCGAGTGGGGCATGTCGAACCTCGGCCCCCTGGCCTTCGGCGGCGGCGACGAGCCCGTCTTCCTCGGCCGCGACTACGCGCAGCGATCCGACTACAGCGAGGACACGGCGATCCGGATCGACCGGGAGGTGGAGCGGATCGTCACCGCCGGCTACGAGCGGGCACGCCAGGTCCTCTCTCGCCACCGGGACATCCTCGACGCGCTGGCCCGAGAGCTGCTCGACCAGGAGTCGATCGGCGGCAATCGGGTCTACCGCATGATCGAGGAGGTCACCGGCGAGGACCTGACCCCGCCGCCGGGGGCCATCGAGGCCGGCATGGACATCGGCCACGAGGGCGCGGAGCGGACCGTCGACGCGACCACGGCCGGAGGCACCGAGCCGGCCGGGGGCGACGCCGAGGGCGGGAGCGAGGAGCCGGCGGACGAGCAGGACCACGAGAAGGTCCCGGCCAGCGTCGCGCAGCGTCGAAGGACCTCGGGCTAGTCCCCTTTCCGCCGCGGTGACGCGATAGACTTTCGCAGCGCCCGCCCGGCGCCGCGTCACCGATGCCGACCGTCGCCCACATCCCTCGTTCAGGGAGCTTCCGCCGCGGAGCGCGCGGGGCGACAGCCGGCATCACCCGAGGTGAAGGTCCTCCCCCACTCACGGCCGGCGGATTCGCCTTGGCTCGCTTGCGTGCCTTCTCCAGGACGATGGCTGCTTCGGATCACCCCCCTCACCCTCGATCCCTCTCCCACCCTCGAGGTGGGCGAGGGACGCCGCCGCCCGGCGCTCGCTCTGCCGGAGCCGGCTCGGCCGGAGCGACCTGGACCCTCGAGCTTCCCGGCGGTCGCAGCCTGGAGCTCGCCGCCGGACGGCCGCGGGTGATGGGGGTCCTCAACCTGACGCCCGACTCCTTCAGCGACGGCGGCCTGTGGCTCGACCCGGCCGATCCCGCTCGCGCCGTCGAGCGCGGCCTCGAGATGCTCTCGCAAGGCGCCGATCTCCTCGACCTGGGGGCCGAGTCGACCCGGCCGGGCGGCGGCGTCTACGGCGCCGGGGCCGCCGTCGTGGCGCCGGAGGAGGAGCTCGCCCGCCTCCTCCCCGTCCTCGAGCGGCTGCGGCGCGTGACCGACGCCCCTCTCTCCGTCGACACCCGCAAGGCCGCCGTCGCGCGCCGCGCCCTCGCGGCGGGCGCCGACCTGGTCAACGACGTCTCGGCCCTCGCCGATCCCGAGATGGCCGGCGTGCTCGCCCCCGCGCCCTGCCCGGTCGTCCTGATGCACAGCCGCGGCGAGCTCGCGACCATGCAGCGGGGCATCCACTTCGCGGACGTCGTCGCCGACGTGCGCGCCGAGCTCGCTGGGGCGCTCGAGCGGGCGGTCGGGGCGGGCGTCGCTTGCGAGCGGATCGTCGTCGACCCCGGGCTCGGCTTCGGCAAGACGGCGGAGCAGAACCTGGCCCTGATCGGGAGCCTGGCCGCGCTCGCCGAGCTCGGCCGGCCGGTGCTCGTGGGGGCGAGCCGCAAGAGCTTCCTGGGGGCGCTCACCGGCGACCCGCCGGAGCGCCGCCTCCCCGGGAGCCTGGCCGCGGCGGCGCGGGCCGCGGCGAGCGGCGCGGCGATCCTGCGGGTCCACGACGTCGCCGAGACGGTCGCGTTCCTCCGGGTGTGGGACGCGATCGGGGGCGAGGAGGCGCGGTGATCCTCGTCGAGGTGCTGCGCTTCCCGTTCCACGTCCCGTGGCGTGACGTCGTCGACATCCTGGCGGTCGCCATCGTCGTCTACAACCTGCTCCTCTTGATCCGGGGCACCCGTGCGGTCCAGATGCTCCTGGGGATCCTGTTCATCGGCCTGGTCTACTTCCTCGCCCGGATCGCCGACCTGCCGACCCTGAAGCGGATCCTGGAGAGCCTGCTCATCTTCCTCCCCTTCGCGATCATCGTGCTCTTCCAGCACGAGATCCGCCGGGCGCTCGCGAGCTTCGGGCGCAACCCGTTGTGGGGCCTGTCGCGCAACCAGCAGGTCGAGTCCACCTTCCAGGAGCTCGTGCTGGCGGCGACCAGCCTCTCCTCGCGCCGGATCGGCGCCCTGATCGTGATCGAGCGCCTCGACGGGCTGCGCACCTATGTCGAGAACGGCATCGTCCTGGACGCCGTCGTCTCCTTCGACCTGCTGATCAACGTCTTCACCCCCGACACACCGCTCCACGACGGCGCGGTGATCATCCAGGGCGACCGGATCGCGGCGGCGGCCTCGTTCCTGCCCCTGACCCTGAACCCCGAGCTCTCGAAGGACTTCGGCACCCGCCACCGGGCGGCGCTGGGGATCAGCGAGGAGACCGACGCCGTGGCCCTGGTGGTCTCCGAGGAGACGGGGGTGATCTCGCTCGCCTACGACGGCCAGCTCGTGCGCGGCCTCGACCCGAAGAGCCTGCGCAACGCCCTCTACAAGTACCTGATCTCGGACTTGAAGCCCGAGACCCGGCCGCTCAAGGGGAGGGCCGCGGCGTGACCGAGCGGGCGAGCCTCTGGTGGATGCGGCTCCTGGCCCTAGCGATCGCCGTATCGCTCTGGTTCTTCCTCTCCTGGGAGAAGCGCGAGCGCCAGAGCGAGCGCGTGGTGCAGGCGTCGGTGACCTACGACACCGCCAAGGACATGATGGTGCTCGACCCGGTGCAACAGATCGACGTGCGGGTGCGCGGCGGGTCCCGGCGCGTGCGCACCCTGAACCCGTTCCTGGTCAACGTCCTGGTCGAGCTGCCCCAGAAGGTGCCCGGTCCCGTCGACGTGCCGCTGTCGGCGGACCAGGTCTTCGTTCCCGAAGGGGTGGACGTGGTCTCCCTCGACCCCAACTCCCTGCGCCTCAGCCTGGACCGCGAGGTGGTCAAGCGGCTGCCGGTGGAGGTCGATCTCGCCGGCGAGCCGGGAGCGGGCGCCTCGGTGGGCGAGCCCGTGGCGATCCCGCCGGCGGTGAGCGTCCAGGGCCCGGCGAGCCGCCTCGAGCACCTGGCGATCATCAAGACGCGGCCGGTAAGCCTGAACGGCCACGCGCAGACCTTCGACGAGATGGCCTCGCTGATTCCACCGGATCCGCTGGCGAGCGTCGACCCCGGGCTGGTCCAGGTGCGGGTGCCCATCGAGCCGCCCCAGCTCTCGAACGATGCCCTGGCGCCGGCCGTTCCCAAGACGAAAGGGGGTGGACCGTGAGTGAGCACGACGCGCCGACCTGGACACGGCGGCTGTTCGGCACCGACGGCATCCGGGCACCGTTCGGCCGCTACCCGCTGGACCGGCCCACCGTCACCGGCCTCGGCCGCCACCTGGCCGCGTCGCTTCGGGAGACGACCGGGGAGGCCCGGCCCGAGGTGGTCCTGGGCGGCGACACGCGGGAGTCGACCCCGACCATCTGCGCCTGGCTCGCCGAAGGCCTCGTCGCCGGCGGCGCCGACCCCCGCTGGGTCGGGGTGCTGCCGACGGCGGGCATCGCCTCCGTGGTGCGCGGCCTGGGCACGGCGGCCGGGGCGGTGGTCTCGGCCAGCCACAACCCGTACCCGGACAACGGCATCAAGCTGATCGACCCCTGGGGCTTCAAGTGGACCGAGGCGGCCGAGGCGGCCCTCGAGAGCCGGCTCCTGGCCGACCTGCCGAACCGGGCCGGCGGCAACGAGGGCCCGATCTTCGAGCTTGGCTCGCGCGACGAGGCCCTGGTCGAGAACTACCTCGAGGGCCTCGCCTCCACCCTGCCCGGCCGGCGCCCGCTGGCCGGCCTGCGCCTGGCGGTGGACGCCGGCAACGGCGCGGCGTCGGCGCTCGCCGGCGAGCTCTTCCGCCGCCTCGGTGCCGGGGTGCAAGTGATCCACGCCTCGCCCGACGGCCGCAACGTCAACCTCGGGTGCGGCTCGACCGACACCGGCGACCTCGCCCGGGAGGTGGTCGCCGGCGGCCACCACATGGGCGTCGCCTTCGACGGCGACGCCGACCGCGTGATCCTGGTCGACGAGGCCGGCGGCGAGCGGGACGGCGACGCGATCCTGTTCCTCTGGGCTCGCGACCTTGCCGAGGCCGGGTCCCTGGGGACGCCGCGGATCGTCGCGACCTCCATGAGCAACCTGGGCCTCGAGCGCGCGCTCGCCGAGCACGGCATCGACGTCGAGCGCTGCGGGGTGGGCGACCGCGAGGTGGTCGAGACCCTGCGCCGGGAGTCGCTCCTGCTGGGCGGCGAGCAGTCGGGCCACGTGGTCCACCTGGGCCTCTCCACCACCGGCGACGGCCTCCTGACCGCCCTCCAGATGGCCTTCCTCGTGGCCCGCGAGATGCGGCGCGGCGACTCGGCGCGGCCCCTCTCCGACCTGCTCGCGGGGTTCACCCGCTTCCCGCAGGTCCTGGTCAACGTCGCGGTCCGCGAGAAGCCCGACCTCCTGGGGCTGCCCGCCGTGGCCGCGGCGGTCGAAGAGGCGGAGGAGCGCCTCGGCGACGACGGCCGGCTGGTGCTCCGCTACAGCGGCACCGAGCCCCTCGCCCGGGTGATGATCGAAGGACGCGAGCAGGCCGAGATCGAGGAGCTCGCCGGCCGGATCGCCGGCGCCATCGAGGCGGCGATCGGCGCGGGCGAGCCGGTCGAGATGGAGCTCGAGGAATGAGACTGTCGGTCAACGTGGACCACGTGGCGACGCTCCGCCAGGCCCGCGGCGCCTCCTATCCGGACCCGGTCGAGGCGGCCCGGATCGCCGAGGCGGCCGGCGCCTCGGGCATCACCGTCCACCTGCGCGGCGACCGGCGGCACATCCAGGAGGTGGACGTGGCGCGCCTGCGCCGGTCGATCGCCGGCAAGCTCAACCTCGAGATGGCGGCGACGGACGAGATGGTGGCGATCGCGCTGGCCCACCGGCCGGACCAGGTCTCCTTGGTGCCCGAGCGGCCCGAGGAGCTGACCACCGAAGGAGGGCTCGACCTCGCCCGCCAGCGCGACCGGGTGGAGGCCGCCGCCCGCCGCCTCGCCGGGGCCGGCATCGCCGTCTCTCTCTTCCTCGACCCCGAGGCGCGCCAGGTCGAGGCGGCGGCCGCCCTGCCGCGGGACGTCGTGGGCGGCTTCGAGATCAACACCGACGCCTACACCCGGGTCGCCCGGGCGGCGACCTCGGAGCGCGCCGTCGAGGCCGAGCTCGCCAAAGTGCGCGCGGCCGCCCAACTGGGCGGCGAGGCCGGCCTCCACGTCTACGCCGGCCACGGCCTCTCCGCCGCCAACGTCGGCCCCATCGCCGAGATCCGACAGATCGAGGAGCTCAACATCGGCCACGCCCTGGTCGCCCGCGCCGTCCTCGTCGGCCTCGCCGAGGCGGTACGCGAGATGCTCCGGGCGCTGGCGAGATAGCATCGCGACTCGGCAATATTCGCACGTACCAAGATGTTTTAGCGCCAAGAGCCGAGGGGAAACACGACGTGGCCTGGCTCTTGGGCCGGACCGGGTTCCTCCCGCGGGGCGGCCGGTCGATGTCCCTGCAACGCGGTGACCGTGCCGCCCTGTGGGTGAAGTGTTGTGAAATCGAGACGTAGGAGCTGAATCATGAAGCAGTACGCTCTCCTGGCCGCCGCCGCCCTCTGCGGGCTGGTCTCGGTCCTGGGCGCCCGGCCCGCAACGGCCGTCGACTTTCCTTTCGGTGAGCCCTACCGGTTGCCGGGTATCAGAGAAGACGCCGGCGACTACATCAGGGGGCCGTACCCGGTGGGGGGCCGTGTTCTCGTGACCTCCGGCCGGCGGATCTGGTCGACCGACGGGACGGCTGAAGGGACGTTCGAGCTCGACGGACCACCGAGCGATGGGTTCCTCTCCGGATGGGGGGTCGTGCTCGAGGGAAAGCGGTATCCCGGTCTGAGCAACCCCCCGAGATACCTTTGGCCTACCGCGTCAGACGCGGGCCGGCCCCAGCTATGGCGCACCGACGGGACGCAGGAAGGAACCCGCCTGCTCCGGGATGACCTGGCGGTGAGCTACTGGTTCTCGCCGAGCTACGCGAGCTGGGACCCGAGCCGAGCGCTTTTCTTCTTTGCAGCCGCCGAGCATCCAACCGGCGGGGGGTCGAGCTTGGACGGTGACTTCGAGCCCTGGGTGAGCGACGGGACGCCGGCCGGCACCCGCCTCCTGAAAGATCTCGTCCCGGACTCGCCCTCGTATCCGCAAGAGTTTCATCTGCTCGGGCAGGACGTGGTCTTCGAGGCCCGGGAGCCCGGCGACCACGAGTTCGCCATCTGGCGGAGCGACGGCACAGAGGAGGGGACCACGGTCGTGGTCCAGCCCGAATCGAGCGAGCTCCTGTACCTGCTCGACCCTGTCGGTGACACGCTGTATTTCCGCTCCCAGGCGAGTCCTGCCGACCAGGGCAGCAGCTTGTGGGCGAGCGACGGCACTGCCGGAGGGAGGCGGGAGCTGCACAGGTTCGACGACCTCGACTCCCTCTTCCTCGTCCAGGACCTGGGAGACGGGCGGAGCTTGTGGGTTGTCTGGACGCACGACGAGACCGAGTCCCTCTGGGTCACTGACGGTACGGCCGACGGCACCGTCGAGCTATTGCCGCTGGCCCCGTACTCGCTCTTCTCCTCCTCGTTCGTCTCCTACCATGGCACGCTCTATTTCACCGCCGACGACGGCTCGACCGGGCTCGAGATCTGGCGGACCGACGGAACCCCGGCCGGGACTCGAGTCGCCCTCGAGACCTGCCCGGGGACGTGTAGCGAGCTCGGCTCCATGAGCTACGACGCGAGAAGCGATCTGCTCTTGGTCCATGCGGTGGTGTCGGGACACGGCTGGGAGTGGCGCACCTGGGACGGCAAGGCGGACCACCTGGAGCTCGTGGCCGACCTGTGCCCCGGTCCGTGCTCTCTCGACAGCCGGGGATGGGTGGATGTGGGAGGGTTCGCGGTTTTCTTCAGACGGGTGACGCCCGAAGAGCCGTACCGCCTATGGGCGACGGATTATACGGCCGAGGGGACCCGACAAATCGGCGACCTCTCCCTGGTTGAAGGACTTTTCCCGGGCTTTCTCCTCAACGGAAGAGCGATCTTTGAAGCGAGTCGAGTCGCTGGTGGCTCCGGCCTCTGGGCCATCCCCGTCGAGCCCTTCGAGCCTCCGCCCCCCTTCGGCGACTGGCGGAGCTCGCCGGCCGTGCCCGGCTTCTCCTTCAAGGTCCGGATCTCCGGCGGTGCGGGCGCGATCCAGGGGACGGAGGAGCCCTCGTGCATCCCGGAGACCCTCTGCATGTCCGGCGCCGTCCCGGGGCGCTCGGAAGTGTTCCTCCGGGTCGTGGGCCCGAAGCCCAACGGCCGCCTCTGGCCGACGCTGGTCAAGTTCTCGACCTCGGAGGTGGAGGTCTGGGTGCGCCAGGACGGAACCGGCCTCGTGCGCTACTACGACCTGGCCGGTGCCCGGCCGGGGGTGGACGAGCTGCCGGGCCTCTTCGACCGGGAGGGGTTCGCGCCGGCGTCGGTTGTGACCACCGGGCTCACGGCGGACGAGCCCACGGTCCTCGCCACCGGCGAGGCCCCCCCGCCACCCTCGGGGCCGGTCTTCACCTCGCCCAGCTTCCCCGGCTTCCGCTTCCGGGTGCGGATCTCGGCCGGGGGCGAGGCGCAGGACGTGCACCAGGAGGCGGCGTGCATCGGCGAGACCCTCTGCTTCTCCGGCGCCGTGCCCGGACGCTCGGAGCTGTTCGTGCGGATCGTGGGGCCGAAGCCGAACGGCAAGCTCTGGCCGACGATCGTCAAGTTCACGACCTCGACGCTCGAGGTCTGGATCGAGCAGGTCTCGACCGGCGAGACCCAGTACTACCGGATCGAAGGCGCCGCCCCGGGCAAGGACGACCTGACCGGGCTCTTCGACCGCAACGGCTTCACGCCGTAGGGGGGGCTGGGACTCCCGCCCTTGCGAGCGGCGCGGCTTGCTAGAACTTCGGGGCGGAGGAGCCGCGCCTCGGCACGGTCCGCGCGTCGGCGGCTCGGACTCCGGCGGGCCTCATTGTGCGCGGTCCGAGCCGAAGCGCGAGCCCGTGCCGAACGAAGTCCGACCAGCTCGCGCTGCTCCTCCCGGCGGGAGTCCCCGCCCCGGCCTCACCTTTCGATCTCCACCTCGTCTGTCGTCACCACCTCCTCCGGGTCGCGGCCGATGAGCACGGTCCGCCCGATCGGCAGGAGCACCCGGTGGAGGCGGTCGCCGAACTTCACGTTCACCTCGTAGTACCCGTCCGCCGACACCTGGAGGAGCGTCCCCTGGCTCCCCTTCATGCCCACCGTCTCGTTGTGGATCAGCACCTCCGACGGAACTTCCATGCGCTCTCTCCTAGTGAAGCTTTGCCTCAAACCGACGAGCCGAGCGGAGGGACGCGACTCCGGACACGGCGGCCACCGCCCGCGGGAACCCACTCGACGAGACCCCACCGGCCCGGGCCTTGCCCATCGCAGAGACCTTTCGGATCGCCCGCCTCACCCTCGGTCCCTCTCCCACCCTCCGGGGGGCGAGGGACGCCCCCTCCCGGTCTGGCGGCGGCTCAAAACTCGGCTCGAACGTCATGATTTCGCCCCGATCATGCATCTGGTGAACCTTCGCCTCGAACCGCGCGGAGGGAGGATCGGCACCTCGCCCGCGGACCCAGACGCTCCCCTCGTTCGTCACGGTCCCGCTCTACTCCTGGAACACGCCCTCGTCGCGGTACTCCTTGAGCTTGCGCTGGAGCGTGCGCAACCCGATCTCGAGCAGCTTGGCGGCCTCGGCCCGGTGGCCGCCGGTCCGCTCCAGGGTCTCGAGGATCGCCTGGCGCTCGATCTCGGCCATGGTCCGCGTCGGCCCCGAGCGCGGCTGCACCCGGCCATCGCCGGACGGCACGACGGTGCCGCTCCGGAGCTCGTACGGCAGGTCCTTGGACTTGATCTCCTCGCCCTGGTGGAAGACGACCAGCGACTCCACCTGGTTCTTGAGCTCGCGCACGTTGCCCGGCCAGGCGTAGCGCGCCAGGGCCTCGAGCGCCTCCTTCGTGAAGCGCTTCGGCTCCTTGCCGTGATCCTCGCAGAACCGGGCCAGGAAGTGCTCGGCCAGGAGCGGGATGTCCCCGGGCCGCTCGCGCAGCGGCGGGATGTGGAGCGTCACCACCTTGAGCCGGTAGTAGAGGTCCTCCCGGAAGCGCCCAACGGCGACCTCCTTCTCCAGGTCCCGGTTGGTCGCCGCGATCAGCCGAAAGTCGACGTCGAACAGCTCCGAGCCGCCGACCCGCATGATCTTGCGCTCCTCGAGGACACGCAGGAGCTTGACCTGGAGCTCGGGGTAGAGCTCGCTGATCTCGTCGAGGAAGAGGGTCCCCTTGTGGGCGAGCTCGAGCTTGCCCACCTTCTTCGCCACCGCGCCGGTGAACGATCCCTTCTCGTGGCCGAAGAGCTCGCTCTCCAGGATGTCGGAGGGAATGGCGCCGCAGTTGATGGCCAGGAAGCGCTCGCCGCGCCGGGGCGAGGCGAAGTGCAGCGCGTTGGCCACCAGCTCCTTGCCGGTGCCGCTCTCGCCGGTGATGAGCACGGTCGAGCGGGTGGGCGCCACCAGGCGCATGCGTTCGAAGAGCCGCTCCATCGGCTCCGCGTTGCCGACGATGCTCTCGAAGCCGAAGCGCTTGTCGAGCATCACCCGCAGCTCGGTGACCTCCTCGCGGAGCTGCTCCTTCTCCATCAGGTTGGTCACCCGGCGGCGCAGCTCGTAGAGGTCCACCGGCTTGGTCAGGTAATCGTCCGCCCCCACCCGCATCGCCTCGACCGCCGACTCGATCGAGCCATAGCCGGTGACCAGCATCACCCGCAGGTCCAGCTCGCGCTCGCGCACGGCCTCGAGAAAGGCGAGCCCGTCGGTGCCCGGCATGCGCAGGTCGCACACCGCGAGACGCGCCGCCTCCGGGTTCTCCTCCAGGAACTCCAGGGCCTTCTCGGCGTCGTCGAAGTTGCGCACCGCGAACCCGGCCCTCTCGATGGCGATCGCCATGGACTCTCGCGAGCCGGTCTCGTCGTCGATCACCAGGACCAGTGCCTTTTCCGGCATGGCGGTCATTTTGGCACAGTTCCGGACCCCTCGATACAATGCCCGCGTGGCGGAGAGCTCCGGGCAACCCGACCCTTCCCCCGACCGTCTCGAAGGCACCCTCGAGCGGATCGTCTTCGCCAATCCCGACACCGCGTGGAGCGTCGTGCGCCTGGCGGTGGCCGGCGAGGCCCACTCGGTGGCCGCCGTGGGCACCCTCCTGGGCGTCCAGCTGGGCGAGCGGCTGCGTCTCGAGGGCGAGTGGGTCACCGACCCCAAGTTCGGGCGCCAGTTCCAGGTCGCCTCGTACCAGACGATCCGCCCCTCGACCCGCGAGGGGATCGAGCGCTACCTCGCCTCGGGCCTGATCGCCGGGATCGGCCCGGTGATGGCCGGGCGTCTGGTCGCGGCCTTCGGCGACGAGACCCTGGAGGTCATCGAGCACCAGCCGGACCGCCTGCGCCGGGTGCCGGGGATCGGCGCCAAGCGGAGCGCCGCGATCTCGGAGGCCTTCGTCGCCCAGCGCGACCTGAAGGAGGTCATGCTCTTCCTCCAGTCGCATGAGGTGCCGACCCATCTCGCGATCAAGATCTACAAGCGCTACGGCGAGACCGCCCTGTCGGTGGTCCGGACCGATCCCTACCGCCTCGCCCGGGAGGTCGTGGGGATCGGCTTCCCCACCGCCGACTCCATCGCCTCGAAGCTGGGGATCGACGCCACCGCCCCCGGGCGAGTGCAGGCCGGTGCGCTCCACCTCCTGGGAGAGGCCTCGGCCGCCGGCCACCTCTACCTGCCCGAGAGCAAGCTGGTCGAGGGAGCCGGACGGCTCCTGGGCGTCGCCCCGGAGGTGGTCGGCGAAGCGGTCGAGGCGCTCGCGCGCTCCGGCGACGTGGTCGTCGAGGCGCCGGCCGCCGCCGGCGGGGAGGGGACGGCCCGCGCCCCGGAGCGGGCCGTCTACCTGGGGTCGCTCCACGGCGCCGAGGCGACCCTCGCCCACCGCCTGGCCGAGCTCCTGGTGCACCCGGTCTCGCCCATCGCCATCGACGTCGAGCGGGCCCTCGCCTGGTTCGAGCACCGCGAGGGCCTGGGGCTCGCCGAGGAGCAGCGCCAGGCGATCCGCCGGGCGATCGCCGCCAAGGTCCTGGTGATCACCGGCGGGCCGGGCACCGGCAAGACGACCCTGGTGCGGGGCATCGTGGAGATCCTCGCCCGCAAGGGCCGCACCATCCGTCTGGCGGCGCCCACCGGCCGGGCGGCCAAGCGCCTGGGCGAGGCCACCGGCCGCGGCGCCTCGACGATCCATCGCCTCCTGGAGCTCGATCCGGCCTCGGGCACCTTCACCCGTCGCAGCGACCGTCCCCTCGACGCCGATCTGGTGATCGTCGACGAGGCCTCGATGATCGACACCGTCCTCGCCTCCCACCTGGTGGCGGCGCTGCCCGACCGGGCACAGCTCGTCCTGGTGGGCGACGTCGACCAGCTCCCGTCGGTGGGGCCGGGCGCCGTGCTCTCGGACCTGATCGCCTCGGAGACCGCCGAGGTCGTCCGCCTGGAGGAGATCTTCCGCCAGGCGCGCGAGAGCCGGATCGTCGCCAACGCCCACCGGGTGAACCGGGGCGAGATGCCGCTCTGGGACGCCGAGGGGGCGACGGGACGGGACTTCTTCTTCATCGAACGCCGCGACCCGGAGGAGGCGCTCAAGACGATCTCGACCCTGGTCACCCGCCGCATTCCCGAGAGCTTCGGCCTCGATCCGTTCGAGGACATCCAGGTGCTCACCCCCATGAACCGGGGCCTGCTCGGCGTCGTGCGCCTCAACGAGGTGCTGCGCGACCTGCTCAACCCCACCGGCAAGGAGGTGGCCCGGGGCGCCACCCGCTTCCGGGTCGGCGACAAGGTGATGCAGATCCGAAACAACTACGAGCTCGAGGTCTTCAACGGCGACGTGGGGCGCCTCCTGGCGATCGACGAGGAGGCCGAAACGGTGCGCTGCCGCTTCGACGACCGGACGGTCGAGCACCCGTTCTCGAGCCTCGACCAGCTCGCCCTGGCCTACGCCTGCTCGATCCACAAGTCGCAAGGGTCCGAGTACCCGGCGGTGGTGGTGCCGCTCCACACCCAGCACTACGTGATGCTCGAGCGCAACCTCCTCTACACCGCGCTCACCCGCGCCCGGCGCCTGGTCGTGCTGGTGGGCGACCCGAAGGCGCTCGGCCTGGCGGTTCGGAACCGCCGCACGCGCCTGCGCTACAGCCGGCTGGCCGGGCGGCTGCGCGAGGAGGTCGAGCGGCTGCGCTCGGCCGCCGGACGACGGCGGGGGGCGGGGGCCCGGGAGCGCCGCCTGTTTTGACCGGATGCCCCCCGCATCCCCTCGATCCCCTTCCCACCCCCAGGGGGGGAAGGGGACGATCGACCGGATGCCCCCCGCATCCCCTCGATCCCCTTCCCACCCCCAGGGGGGGGGGAAGGGGACGATCGACCGGATGCCCCCCGCATCCCCTCGATCCCCTTCCCACCCCCAGGGGGGGAAGGGGACGCCACCTCCCGCTCGTGTCTTCGCCGGAACGGCGACTCACTCCGGCTCGGAGGGTTCCGGCGCCGGCGGAGGCTCCTCGGCCGGTGGCGGCTCAGCGGGCGCTACCGGCGCCACGGCGGGCGGCGGTAGCGCCGGCGCGGGCGGCGCGACCGGTGGCGGCGGCGGGGGCATCCTGCCGCGGGCCGCGCTCCGCCGCTCGTAGACCACGATGAACAGGGCGCCGAAACCGACCGCCCAGGCGAGGAACTGGAGGCACCCGCCCACCAGGCCGAACATCACCGAGAAGACGCTCACCGCCCCGCCGAAGACCCCCAGGACGTCCCCGATCAGCCCCAGGGTCCCGAGCACGAAGACCCCGACGACGGCCGCCACCAGCGGGCTCTCGAGGCGCCATCCGAAGCGCCCCTCGGCCCACTGGCCGACGCGCAGCGCCACCGCCGAGTAGCCGACCAGGGAGAAGACGAAGAAGGCCGGGATGCCGACGAAGATGAAGAGCAGCAGGAAGACCAACATGATCGGGATGCCGATCACCGTGACCGCGAGGACGACACAGACGATCACCACCACGGGGACGGTGAAGATCGCCACCAGCAAGCCGACGATCCCCGCCTTGAGCGGCTCGCGGCCGGCCCGGAGCGCGATCCGCTCCACCGGCCGCCGTCCCACGGCCACGATCAGGGCCACCAGCAGGGCCAGGATCACCAGGCCGGCGAGCGGCCAGGCGACGTCCCAGACCCGCCACGGCGACCAGTGGTGGCGCCAGCTCCAGGGGCCGGTGTGCCACCAGGGGGAGAAGCCGTGCTCGACCTCCTCGACCCGGCCGCCGACCTCGGCGCCCGGCGCCCGGTGGACCGCGCCGCCGATGGCGTTGACGTCGCCGCCGACCCGGGCGTCGGGTCCCAGCGTGATGGCACCGCCCACGACGGTGACGTCCTGCGTGACCTCGCCATCGATATGGATCGAGCCGCCGAGGACCACCACGTCGCCCTCGACCCGGCCTTCGACGTTCACCGAGCCGCCGAACACCACCACGTTGTCCACGACCTCGTCGCGCTCCACGTAGACGCTGCCGCCGAAGCTGGTGTGGCCGCCGCGGTGCGCGCGGTGGCGCGGCTCCTCCGGCGAAGGCGGCGGCGGCGGTGGCGGAGTCGGGGTCGCCGGGATCGGGGCGGCCGCCTGGGCTTGGTCCTCGGGGCCCTCCTGGGCCGTTTCCGCCGCCTCTCCAGCCGGACCCGGAGCCGCGGCCGCGCCTTCCACCGCCTCCAGGTCGAGCACCCGGCGACGCTCCGCCGGCGCGAGGTCGGCCAGCCGCAGCACCGCGTCGGCCCGCTCGCCGAGCCAGCCCCGGACCACCTGCCGGCTCTCGGTCTCGCCGTTGATCGCGATCGTCGAGCCCACCAGCTCGATCGTCCGCACGCCGCGGAGCTCGCCCCGCGGGCGCAGCAGGACGCCGTCGCGGATCGGCAGGATCTCGAAGTCCCGCTCGATGGCGGCCCGAAGGTCGGACGCCCCGGCGGCCGGCGCGGGGGCCTCGGTCTGGGCGAAGGCCCGGGAGGTCCCGAGCGAGCTCAGGGCCAGGCCGGAAGCCAGGCAGAGCGCCAGCGCCAGGGTCGGGAGCCACCGGCCGGCGGCGCGGCCGGAGAGGAGGCGGCGCGGCCGGCGCGGCCGAGACGGCTGAGCGGAGAGGGAGTCAATGCGGTTCGGCATAGGTCAGGTTCCCGTGTTCAGCCAGTAGTCTGCGCAGGAGGACGAAGGCGCCGGCGGCGGCCAGGGCCGAGGCGAGGAGCGACGCCGCGACCACGGGCACGCCGACGAGGTGGGCGACGAGGGCGCTCCAGCCGGCCAGCCGGTCCCAGAAGGTGAGGCCCGACGCGATCCACTCCCAGGTGACGGTGAGCAGGCGGGTGAGCGCCCGCACGCCGACGCCGAAGTCGAGGCGGGGCAGCGCGGTGACGGCGAGGCTCGCCAGGGCCAAGGTGGCGAGGCTCATGAGCCCCAGGAGCGCGGCCGCCCACCGGGCCTGCGCGGCCCGCGACGCGGCGGCGCCGGCACCGGCCCGTTCCCGGAATTGGACCAGGACCCGGCCGGCGAACCCCTCCGGCGGCGCCGCGAGCGGCAACCCGCCGAAGAGCTCGGCGAAGGCGGCGTCGGCGCCGCTCTCGTCGTCGCGCCGCTCGGCCGTCCGCCAAGCCCGGTACAGGTCCTCGATCCGCCGTTCGCTCATCGTGGTGTGCCTCGTGGGCCTCGTGCTCCCTCCACAGAGCCCTACGGCGCCTCCCGGGAGGAAGTTTCGGGCCCGCCCGGCGGCCTCGGCCTCCAGCCGGCCTCCGAGAGGTCGCCGGCCAGCTCCTTCCTGGCGCGGTGGATGTACGTCTTGACCGTGCCCAGAGGGAACCCCGTGGTCTCGGCGATCTCAGCGTACCCCAGGCCGGCCTGGTAGCGCAGCAGCACCACCTCGCGGTACTCGGGGCGCAGCCGCCCCACCGCCCGGGTCAGGGCGCGCGAGAGGTCGGCCCGCTCGGCCGCGGCCTCCGGCGTCTCGGCCGCCACGTCTTCGAAGGCGCGCGCCGGAGCGTCCGCCTCGCCGCCGACCGGCTCGTCGAGCGACGAGGTCTGGACCTCGCGGCGGCGCAGGTGGTCGATCGCCGTGTTGTGGGCGATCTTGAACAGCCAGCTCGAGAGCTTGCGCCCGGGATCGTAGCGCGGCAGCTTGTCGAACGCCTTCAAGAACGCCTCCTGGGCCAGGTCCTCGGCCAGGGACCGATCCCGCACCATGCGCAGGATCAGGGTGAACACCGGGCGCTCGAACCGGCGCAGCAGCTCGGCGTAGGCCTGCTCGGAGCCCGCCAGGGCCTGCCGGACCAGCTCGGCGTCGGATGTCCTCGGATCCATGGTCGCCACGGTTCCAGGTACGGACCGCGCCCGGTGCGGTTGCAGCGCCGAAGGCCACCCACAGGAGAGCTCCCGATTCCTGGTAGGCTCCGCTTCGAGATCCTTTCGACCGACCCTACCAGGAGGAGATGCCATGCGCAGCATTCCGGTCGCGATCCTTCTCAGCTCGATCCTCTCGCCGGGTCTCGCCCTGCCCGCCGTCGCCGCCAGCCTGGCCGACGTCACGATGCCCGACTCGGTCCAGGTCGCCGGCCAGACCCTGGTCTTGAACGGCATGGGCCTCAGGGAGAAGTTCTTCATCGACGTCTACGTCGCCGGCCTCTACCTGCCCCAGAAGCAGACCTCCGGCGAGGCGATCCTCTCGTCCGACACGCCCCGGCGCACCGTGATGCACTTCGTCTTCAACGTCGACAAGGGCAAGATCTGCGGGGCCTGGGACGAGAGCCTGGAGGCCAACGTCCCGAAGGCCTCGGCCGCTCTCGAGAAGGACTTCCAGACCCTCTGCTCGTGGATGGCGGACATCGGCAAGGGCGAGGAGATGGTGTTCACCTACGTGCCCGGGACCGGCACCGAGGTCGAGGTCAAGGGCGAGTCGAAGGGCACGATCGAGGGCAAGCCGTTCGCGGACGCGATCTTCGCCTCGTGGATCGGCGAGCACCCGGCGACCGCCAAGCTCAAGAAGGGCCTCCTCGGCGGGTAGCGGCGCGGCGCGGCGTTCGGTGCCGGCCGAGAAGCTTGCCCGGCCGACGCAGAGGTCGGCCGCTTCATGGGCCTGAGGCCAGGAGCGAAGGCATTGCCGGATGAAGCGGCCGAGCTCTGCCTCGGCCGGGGCAGGCCGAAGGCCTGACCATCCCGAGCTCTGCCTCGGCCGGGGCGGGCGGGGGGCGATCAGGCGTAGATCACCGCCAGGATCGCCAGGCCGAGCACCACCCGGTACACCACGAAGACCGTGAGGCTCCGGCGCTGGACCCAGGCGAGGAGCGCGCCGATCGTCAGGTACGCCGCGACCGCGGCGACCGCGAAGCCCACGAGGAGCGGCCCCAGGCCCACCCCCGGCGCGCCCTCCCGCACCAGGTCGAGCCCCTCCTTGGCCGCCGCCAGCACCCCGACCGGCACGTAGAGGAGGAACGAGAAGCGGGCCGCGTCCTCGCGGGTGAACCCCCGGGCGAGGCCCGCGGTGATCGTGATGCCCGAGCGCGACGTGCCCGGGATGAGCGCCAGGGCCTGCGCCACCCCCACCACCACCGCGTCCAGGAGTCCGACGCTCTCGACCTCCCGGCGGCGCGATCCGGCGGCGTCCGCCCACCAGAGGAGGAGCCCGAACCCGATGGAGGTGACCGCGATCAAGAGCGGGTTGCGGGCGACGCTCGCCACCCAGTGATAGGCGAGGAGCCCGGCCACCGCCACCGGCACCGTGCCCAGGGCGACGAGCCAGGCGAGGCGAGCGTCGGGGCCGAGCCGGCGCCCGGCGGGGCCCTCTCGACGGCCGGAGGGCGCCAGGGCTCCGACTCCGGCCCGGGTGAGGGCCACCAGCTCGTGCCGGAAGAAGGCCATCACCGCCAGGAGGGTGCCGGTGTTGGTGGCGATGTCGAAGCCCAGGCCCTGGTCCGTCCATCCGAACAAGCGCGGGGCGAGCACCAGGTGGGCGGACGAGCTGATGGGCAGGAACTCGGTGATCCCCTGGATCAGGCCCAGGACGACGGCGTGGAGATACGACATGGGCGGGTATGCTAGCCTCTCGCGGGCCGGAGCGCCGGCCGAAGTCGAAGGATCTCGAAATCTCGAGCCCGAGCCCCTCCCGAACGACCCTCATGTCGACCCTCCTCGTCACCGGCGGCGCCGGCTTCATCGGCAGCAACTTCGTCCGCCTCCTGGCCGCGGAGACCGACGCCCGGGTGGTCGTCCTCGACAAGCTGACCTACGCCGGCAACCTGGACAACCTGGCGGGCCTGCTGGAGGATCCGCGCGTCGCCTTCGTCCAGGGCGACGTCGCCGACCGCGTCACCGTGCGCCGGGTCTTCGCCGAGCACCGCCCCGACCGGCTGGTCAACTTCGCGGCCGAAAGCCACGTCGACCGCTCGATCGACGACCCGAGCGCCTTCGTCCGGACCAACGTGACCGGCACCTTCGAGCTGCTCGAGGCGGCCCGCGCGCACGTCGCCGCCCTGCCGGCGGCCGAGGCCGCGCGCTTCCGCTTTCTCCACGTCTCGACCGACGAGGTCTACGGCTCGCTGGGCGAGACCGGCCGGTTCCGCGAGGAGACGGCCTATGCTCCCAACTCGCCCTACGCCGCTTCCAAGGCCGCGGCCGACCACCTGGTGCGCGCCTACTGGGCGACCTACGGCCTGCCCGCGCTGATCACCAACTGCTCGAACAACTACGGTCCCTACCAGTTCCCGGAGAAGCTCATCCCGCTGATGCTCTTGAATGCGCTCGAAGGGCGCGACCTGCCGATCTACGGCGACGGCTCGAACGTGCGCGACTGGATCTACGTCGAGGACCACTGCCGCGGCGTGCTTCGGGTGCTCGAGGCGGGCCGGCCCGGCGAGAAGTACAACCTGGGCGGCGGCAACGAGCGGACCAACCTGGAGATCGTCCACCTCCTGTGCGACCTGATCGAGGCGGAGCGGCCGGCGGCCGGCAACCGGGTGCTCGCGGCGCGCGGCAAGACGGCCTATCGCGAGCTCGCGACCTTCGTCGCCGACCGGCCCGGCCACGACCGGCGCTACGCCATCGACGACGCCAAGGCCCGCCGCGAGCTCGGCTGGGCGCCGGCCCACGACCTGGAGTCGGGCCTCGCCGCCACCGTCGGCTGGTACCTCGCCCACCGCGAGTGGTGCGAGCGGATCGCTTCCGGCGTCTACCGCCGCGAGCGCTTGGGCCTGGGGACCGGCGGATGACCTCGGTGAGCCATGCCGTCTGAGCCGAGCTTCGAGACCACCGATCTCCCCGGCGTGCTCCTCGTCCGGCCCGCGGTCCACCGGGACCACCGGGGCTTCTTCCTCGAGACCTACCACCGGGAGAAGTACGCCGCCGGCGGCATCGACGCGGTCTTCGTCCAGGACAACCACTCGCGCTCGGAGCACGGCATCCTCCGGGGCCTCCACGCCCAGGGACGCTTCCCCCAGGGCAAGCTCGTGCGCGCCGTCGAAGGGGCGATCTTCGACGTCGCCGTCGACATCCGCCGCGGCTCGCCCACCTTCGGCCGCTGGGTGGGCTTCGAGCTCTCGGCCGAAGGCTTCGAGCAGCTCTGGGTGCCCCCCGGTTTCGCCCACGGCTTCTGCGTGCTCTCCGACGCCGCCCAGGTCGAGTACAAGTGCACCGAGGTCTACCGCCCGGACGACGAGCTCGCCGTGCGGTGGGACGATCCCGAGATCGGCATCGAGTGGCCGATCGAGCACCCGGTGCTCTCCGCCAAGGATGCCGCGGCGCCCCGCCTGGTAGAGATCGAGCGATTGCCGCGATATCCTGAGGCCGCGATCCGGGACTGACGCGGGTCGCCGTCCGAAACGAACGGCCGAGGCAGAGCTCGGCCGCTTCACCCGGAATCGCACCGCGCACCACCGCCGCCATGCCGACGCTCACTGACTCCGACCTCCGCCGGCTCGAGGCTCAGGGCATCTCCCGCCGAGAGGCGGAGCGCCAGCTCGAGCTCCTCGCCGCCCCGCCGTCGGCGCCCCGCCTGGTGCGGCCGTGCACCGTGGGCGACGGCCTTCGGCGCCTCGAGCCCGAGCGCCAGGACCTCCTCGCGGCCCGCTACGAGGAGCCTCGGGCCGCCGGCCGGGCGATGAAGCTGGTGCCCGCCTCCGGAGCCGCGAGCCGGATGTTTTGCAGCCTCGTCCCGTGGGTCGACTACGCCGGCAACCCGGTGGCCGCGGCGAACGAGATGAGCCGCCGGGCGATGGCTGGCGACGAGGAGGCCGGCGACCCGATCCGCTTCCTCTCCGAGCTTCCCCGCTTCCCGTTCTACGACGAGCTGGCCCGCGAGGTGGCCGCCTCGGGACAAGACCTCGAGGCCCTGCGCGCGGGTGGCGAAGCGGGCGCGGTGCTCCACGCCCTGCTCTCGCCCGAGCACCTGGGCTACGCGGCGCGGCCCAAGGCCCTCATCCCGTTCCATCGCTACTCGCAGGACGTGCGCACGCCGTTCGAGGAGCAGCTCGTCGAGGCCGCCGCCTACGCGGCGGACGGCTCCGGGGTCACCCGCGTCCACTTCACCGTCCCGCCGGAGGCGCGCGACGAGATCGAGGCCCTCACCGAGCGGGTCCGCCCGGCGTTCGAAAGCCACCTCGGCGTGCGCTTCGAGGTCTCGTTCTCGGTCCAGTCCCCCGCCACCGACACCCTGGCCCTCGACCTGGAGGAGACGGCGGCCGGGGGCGCGTTCCGGCTCGAGGACGGCGCCCTCCTGCTCCGCCCGGGCGGCCACGGGGCGCTCCTCGGCAACCTCCAGGCGCTCGCCGACGCGGGTGGCGACCTGGTGTTCGTGAAGAACATCGACAACGTCCATCCCGACCGGGTCAAGCCCGAGGCCGCGCGCTGGAAGACGATCCTCGGGGGATACCTGACGGACCTCCGGCGCCAGAGCTTCGAGCTGATCGAGGAGCTGGGCGCCGGGGTCGACGGGTCGCTCGAAGGGGCCGAGGCGTTCCTGGTCGAGCGCCTCGGCTTCCAGGTGCCCGCCAGCTGGCAGGAGCTGCCGGAGGCCGATCGGCGCCGGCGGCTCGCCGAGCGCCTGGACCGCCCCTTGCGAGTCGCGGGGATGGTGGTCAACCGGGGGGAGCCGGGGGGCGGGCCGTTCTGGGTCGAGGGCGACGACGGCTCGCTCTCGGCCCAGATCGTGGAGCGCGCCCAGGTCGCTTCGGACGACCCCGCCCAGGTCGCGATCTTCGAGTCCTCGACCCACTTCAACCCGGTCGACCTGGTGTGCGCGCTCCGCGACCGGGAGGGCCGGCCCTACGACCTCGCGCGCTACGTCGACGAGCGCGCCGTCTTCATCGCCCGCAAGAGCCACGACGGCCGGCCGCTTCTCGCCCTCGAGCGCCCCGGCCTCTGGAACGGCGCCATGGCCGGCTGGAACAGCGCCTTCGTCGAGGTCCCCGAGGTGACGTTCTCGCCGGTCAAGACGGTGTTCGACCTGCTGCGGAAAGAGCATCAGGCCAGAGATCACCAGGAGGGCTGAGCGCGAGCCCACCGCTCGGCGCCGGCGCCACCGTTCGCCCGGCCGACGCGGAGGTCGGCCGCTTCAACCGTTCGTAGCGCTGCGGGCCGGCAACCCCGCGTGCAGCGGCCGAGCTCTGTGGTCGGCCGCTTCACGCGGGGTCGCCCTTCAGGGGCTTCCAGCGCATCAGGTAGTAGATCCCGTTCGAGTCGACGTGGCGGAAGCCGAGGCGGTGGTAGAGCCGTAGCGCCGGGTTGTTGGACTCGACGTGGATCGAGACCGGCAGGCCGCTCGCCGTCCCCTCGGCGAGGAGCTCGGCGAGGAGGGCCCCGCCCAGCCCTCGGCCGCGGAAGGCCGGGAGCAGGGAGATGTCGACCAGGCGGATCTCCGTCTCCCAGCGGTCCACGTAGAGGCGCCCGATCGGCTCCGCGCCTCCCCCCTCGTCGCCGCGCTCGCGCTCGACCACCAGGAACTCGCAGCCCGGGTAGTAGGTCTGATAGTGCTGGTGCTGGTTCTCGAACTGCCAGCGCAGGAACGCCTCCTTCTCCTCCTCGCTCCAGGGCGTCTGCGCCACCTCCTCGCGCCGGGTCGAGGCGTAGAGCTCGGCCAGGAAGGGCAGGTTGTCCTCGGCGATCGGGCGCAGGCGGAGACCGGGCGGGGCGGTCGTCACGATGCCGGCTGCGTCGGCCATGGAGCTTCCTCTATACTGCGCGCTCGGAAGGGCCACTCTACCCGGAGGGACGATGCTCGACAAGCTGACCCAGGAGACCTTCGCGCCCCGCAAGGGGGAGACCTTCGAGCTCTCGGACGAGGAGCTCGGCGAGCTGGCGCTCGAGCTCGCCGCGGTCGAGAGCAACGGCCTCCAGGGGCGGGCCGAGCGCCAGCAGTTCTCCCTCCAGTTCCACGGCCCGCGCGACCCGGTGCTGCCGCAGAGGATCTACCACCTCGAGAACGCCGAGATGGGCGGGATGGACCTGTTCCTGGTGCCGATCCACCGCGACGACGCCGGAACGATCTACGAAGCCGTGTTTACGTGACCGCGAGCCGCACCTCCTGCGGCTCGCGAGCATCCTGCACGCCCTGAGCGCAGTCGAAGGGAGCGAGCGGAGCGAGTCGAAGGATCTCGAAGGCTGATTTCTAGCGAAGCTCCGCCTCAAACCGACGAGGCGCCTGAAGCGTCTCCGGCGCCACGGGCCGCTGGTCCCCCACCCGCGCCGAGCGATCACGGCTGCGCTCCTCGGAACGGCTACTCCAGAACGTTGGATCCATCGGATGCCCCCCACATCCCCTCGATCCCCTTCCCTCCCCACGGGGGGGGAAGGGGACGGTTGACCGGATGCCCCCCGCATCCCCTCGATCCCCTTCCCTCCCCACGGGGGGGAAGGGGACGGTTGACCGGATGCCCCCCGCATCCCCTCGATCCCCTTCCCACCCCACGGGGGGAAGGGGACGGTTGACCGGATGCCCCCCGCATCCCCTCGATCCCCTTCCCTCCCCACGGGGGGGAAGGGGACGGTTGACCGGATGCCCCCCGCATCCCCTCGATCCCCTTCCCTCCCCACGGGGGGGAAGGGGACGGTTGACCGGATGCCCCCCGCATCCCCTCGATCCCCTTCCCTCCCCACGGGGGGGAAGGGGACGGTTGACCGGATGCCCCCCGCATCCCCTCGATCCCCTTCCCTCCCCACGGGGGGGAAGGGGACGGTTGACCGGATGCCCCCCGCATCCCCTCGATCCCCTTCCCTCCCCACGGGGGGGAAGGGGACGGTTGACCGGATGCCCCCCGCATCCCCTCGATCCCCTTCCCTCCCCACGGGGGGGAAGGGGACGGTTGACCGGATGCCCCCCGCATCCCCTCGATCCCCTTCCCTCCCCACGGGGGGGAAGGGGACGCTCCCACCCTCTCGGGCTGTTCCTCGAGGAACTCGGCTCGTTCGTCACGATTCTGGCCTGATCAGACATCTGGAGCCGTCTCAGGTCGCGAGGCGCGGGTCGTCGTCCTCGACCTTCTCGAAGCTGACCACGATCGAGGTTCGCTCGAGGGACTCGGCCTTCGGCGCAAGCCGTCTTCCATGGGGCAGGTCCCAGGGCGCGTCCCATGCCCCCGGCGCGAGCCCCAGCAGGTAAAAGCCCCGCTGGAGCTTGGGGCGCCCCTGGTACCAATCGACGGTGAAGTCGCCGTAGAGGCTGGTGAGCTCGAGCGGCTGCGAGACCGGCGCCTGCCGCTCGCCGCCCCCGCGCAGCACGCGGGCCGCCCGCTGGCCAGCGGCCGTCGGCCAGCCGTCGTACACCTCGGTCACGAGCTCGAGGCCGCCCTGCCGGCCGACCGGCACCAGGAAGCGGAGGCGCTGGCCCTGGTTCGGTCCCGGCCAGAGCTTCGCCTGCCAGGAATAGAACGGCAGCGGCTCGGGGTGCAGCGGGTCGTCGGACGGGAAAAACACGGTCAGCACGACCGTGCTGAACCATGCCTGGCGCCGAGGCGGCAGGCCCGGGTAGAGGCCGTGCACGGTCATCTCCAGGGTCTGCTGGGTCAGGCTCTGGTCGCCGAGCGCCATGCGGGCGGCCGGCACGACCCGGAGACCGGCGGCGTCGCGACGCCGCCAGGGCTCGGCGTGCAGGCTGGGCAGCCGGTCGCTGTCCTCGAGATACCCCACCGACAGAGGCCCCACCCGGCCCTGCGCCGCGGCCTGCTGCGCCCACCCGACCCCGCCGAAGGCGAACGCCGCCGCACCGGCCGACGCCGCCGCCAGAAGCCGGCGGCGGCTGATCGGCAGGCCGCTTGCGATCCCGTCGAACGCGCGTTCGCCGGGCACCTCGGATCCGAGAGTCCGAGCCCGCTCCGTCATCTCCAGACTCCTTCGAATCGCTTCGGCCCGAAGCGGGCCGAACGGGAAGTCAGTCCGGCAAACCTCCACACCGCCCGGCGGTGAACCTCACGTCCTGGGTGGAAACACTCCCTGGAGCGCGATGCAGAAGTAGAACGTCAGGTACGGCTGCAAGTTGTTGTGCGGCTGGTCGCCGCCGGCCGGGGCGAGGGCGTTGGAGCTCAGCTGGGTCAAGGCACCGGGCGCGGCGTACTGCCCGATTCCCACGCCCGCGGCGAGGAGCTCGCCCGCCGGGGTCTGGTCGGTCGCGTCGGACTGTGACGCGACGACGTTGTGCCGGTGCGACGGGATCTCCGACTCGAGCAGGCTCACCGTTTCCGAGCCGCCGGTCTCGCCCAGGTCGTGGAGCGACAGACCGGGCCCCTGGCCCGGGTGCATGGGCGCCCGGCCCTGGAGGTCCGGCAGCGCGAAGTTCGACTTGCCGTTGCCGCCGTATGTCGTGCCCAGCAGCGAGAACAGCGCCGTGTTCTGCGACAGCGGCAGGAGCTGGCCGTCGCACCACGCCCAACCCTTGGGCGCGAAATTGAAGGGGAAGATGCGGATCTCCGCGACGAATGGATCGGCCATGGGTCTCTCCTCAGGTTGGGCTCGGGAAGATCCCGAAGAGCGAGATGATGAAGTCGACGCAGAGATAGGGCTGGAAGTTCGTGTGCGGCTGGGTCCCGCCGACCGAGGTCATCGAGTTGGCGTGGAGCGGCGTCGTCGGGTTGTCCGTCCCGTACGGAGTGATCGTGGAGGCCGCGGCCACGGCCAGGACGACGTTCGGAGACGGAGCCGTCCCCGCAGCCGAAGTCTGGGTCGCCAGCAGCGCATGGGAGTGCGCCGCGATCTGGTTCACCGTCAGGGTCACCTCCTCCACCCCTCCGGTCTCCGCCAGGATGAAGCCGTTGCCCTGGTGGATCGGGATCCGGCCCCGCAGGTCCGGCAGCGCGAAGGTCGACTGCCCGTCGCCGCCGTAGGTCGTCCCGATGAGCTGGAACAGCGTCTCGTTCTCCGAGATCGGCAGGAGCTGGCCCTCGCAAAACATCCATCCCGCGGGAGCGAAGTTCCCGGCGAACATGCGGATCTCACCGACGTAGGGTTGTGCCATCGGCTCTCTCCTTAATTCGGGCTCGGGAAGATGCCCTGCAGCGCGATGCAGAAGCTGAGGGTCAGAAACGGTTGCATGTTGAGGTGCGCCTGGCTCCCTCCGACGTTGGCGACCGCGTTGGGCGCCATGGCCCCGAGGTTGGACGCTCCGCTGGCATAGAGGTTGGCGGCCGTGCTCTGCGCCAGCATCACCGTGTTCGTCGGGGTGTTGGTCGTCGCCGTGACCGTCGTCGCCTGTGCAGCATGGACGTGCGTCGGCAGCTCCGCGATCGACAGGGTGTGAGCTTGCTCGCCACCCCGCTCCCCGAGCGTATGGCCCGACCCGACGTGGATCGGTGCCCGCCCTCGCAGATCCGGCAGGCCGAAGTTCACCCGACCGTCACCGCCGAACGTGGTGCCCAGCAGCGAAAACAGCGCCTGGTTCTGGTTGATCGGCAAGAGCTGTCCGTTGCACAGCGCCCACCCCTTGGGCGCGAACACGAAGCTCATGAGCCGTATCTCCGACAAAAACGGTTCCGCCATGAGGCCTCCTGGTTGAGAGATTGAGCCGCGAGTCACGGGTCGATCCGGACGTTCCGGACCGACCTTCCTGCCTGTGAGCTCGTCATGGGAACGAGCAGTTGCTGAAGCCGCTCGTCGCCGAGATCAGATCCGTTCCGGTGGTGCCGAAGGTCCCGGTCGTGCTCGCCGGGTTGAGCCCTCCGACGTAGTTCTCGACCCCGGGGGAGGCCGTCGCCGCCATCCCGTTGATCGAGAAGTCATTCGTCGTGGTCGCCGTGCCCTGCTTCCTGAGCCCGATACCCGACGCCGTGTTGGGGGCACTGGTGCTCCCCGAGGTCGTATTGCCCGAGATGTTGAGGCAGACCGAGTCGTCGATCGAGCTGCCGTTGCCCGCGTCCACCCGGATGCCCTGACGCAACCCGCTCAGGGGTGCCGCGACCGTGTTGTTCTGGATCTTCACCTTCAGGCTGCCGGTGGCGCCCCGGGCGACCGCCAGGATGCCGTTGCCGTCCGTGGCGCTGATGGCGTTGTTGGCGATCGTCCAGGTCATGTTGGGCGTGTCCGACGTCCCGAAGGTGACCCCGGTGCCGCCGCCCACGCCGTTCGAGGCGACGGTGTTGTTCGCCACGATGACGTTGTTGCTCACCACGAATGTCGAGGTCGTGTCGCCGTTGGTGCCGCACAGGATCGCGGTTCCCGCCATGTTGGTGAGCGGATTGGCGACCGTGCCGTTGGTCTCGATGTCGAAGTTGCCCTGCCCCTTGCCGGACACGGTGGCGATGATCGCGCTCGTCCCCATCCGGTTCGCCGAGCTCTGGCCATGGATCGTGTTCCCGGTGATTGCGACGACGTTCGTGGCACTTCCCGAAACCCCGATCGTGCCCGACGGACCGGCGGCGTTCGAGTTGCCCCCCTGCGCCAGGATCCCCGCCCCGCTCGGGAAGTTCGAGATGACGTTGCTCGCGATCGTCGCCTTGGTCAGGCTCGCCGCGGTCGTGGTCGAGCCGATCGGCTGAATCCGGATCCCCGAGCCCTTCGAGGTGGCCGTGCTCGTCGGGCTGGTGATCGTGTTGTTCGAGATCGTCAGGTTGTCCAGCGTGCCGCTGAAGTTCTGGATGTCCACGCCGTGCCAGACGGAGTTGAGCAGCGAGTTGCCGGTGATCGTGACGGTCCCGGAGACGTTGTTCTCCGTCCCGGCGACCGCGGTGTTGAAGGCGATGTTCGACTCGTCGGCGCCCGCGCCCGTCGTGTCGATCGTCCCGTTGGTGAACGAGAAGCCCGTCACCCCAGTGCCCTTGACGCCGCTGCCCCCCGTGCTCTGAATCGTCACCGAGGTGAACGACGGGTTGGAGGTGGACGTCAGGGAGACGCCGTGGCTCGTCGTGTGCTGGATCGTGCCGCCGTTGACCGTGAGCGAGCCCGAGCTCCCGGTGTTGCTGAGCACGATGCCGTTCGCCGGCCCCGACGCCCCGGTGCCCGCCGAGACGCTCGCGAGCTTGAGCCCGGCGGCGCCGATCGTGGTGTTCGCGACGTTGAGCGCGGTCCCCGTGGTGGTGGCCAGCGTGCTCGCCGTGTCCGTCGCGGTGACCGTGCCGCCGCCGGTCGCCGTGAAGGCGGCATTGGATCCCGTGGTCAGGCTGAGCGGCTTCGTGAAGGCGATCGTCGATCCGGTGTTCGAGTTGAGGAAGATGCCCGTGCCGGTGTCGGTGATCGCGCCGTTGAAGGTCGTCGAGCCGCTCGTCTTGCTGGTCACCGAGACCGACCGCCCGGCCGAGTTGGTGATCGTGCCGCCGTAGGTGATCGCCGCGCTGCCCGCGTTGGCGTTGAAGGCGGTGCCGGTCGCGTTGGTGATCGTGCTGCCGCTGCCCGCCGAAACCGTCCCAGCGACGCCGTCGAGCGACACCCCGGTCGTCGCGCTCCCGGTGCTCTTCAAGCTCGTGAGCTGGAGG
Organism: uncultured Acidobacteriota bacterium; assembly: GCA_963741925.1. GTDB lineage: Bacteria > Acidobacteriota > Thermoanaerobaculia > Multivoradales > DATKCC01 > CAVUBL01. The sequence goes on along the minus strand of CAVUJU010000005.1, from coordinate 1,755,321 downwards.
TCGGTGGTCATGGACGAGAGGTCCACGGCCGGCCCGCCGGTCGCCTCGACGATCCCCACCCCGGCGCCCACCGTCACCCGCGTGCCGGTGCCGGCGCCGACGTTGACCGCGCCCGTGCCGCTCACCCGGAGACCCGCGCCGCCGTCGGCGAAGACGTCGAGATCGGTGAAGGCCAGGTCGCCGGCGGCGTTCGTCAGGCTGACGCCGGAGGCGCCCACGCCGTTGCCGGAGGCGCCGACCGCGGTCGTGCCGCCGGAGACCTGCTGGTAGGAGCCGCCCGGCGTCGCGTCGAAGGTGACGTTGGTCAGGACGATGCCGCTGCCCGCCGTGTTCTGGTGGATCGAGTTGTTGGCAAAGCCGGTGATCGTGGTCGCGCCCAGGCTGGAGTCGGTGACGACGATGCCCGAGCCGCCGGTCGAGAGGACGTTGGCGTCGTTGCTGATGTCGATGCGCAGCGTGCCCGCCTGGCGGTTGACGTCGATGGCGTTGCCGGTCAGCGTGCCGGCGGCGTTCCACGTGTCGTTGGTGATGGCGAGGGTGAGGGTGCCGGTTGTCCCGGTGTTCAGATTGACGTCGATGCCCTCGGCGCCGGCGCCCCGGATCTGGTCGTTCGACACGGTCAGCGTGCTCGAGCCCGTGAGCGCCGCCGCCGTGGTGACGTCGATCGGGTTTGCGGTGGTGCTCGCCAGGGAGAGGCCCCGGATCTCCACCGGGATCGCCGTCGTCACCGTCACCGCGTTGCCCGTGGCGTTGGTGAGCTGTGGCTGGGTGCCCGCCGCCACCAGGGCGGTCGGCGACGGGTTGCCGTTCAGGCCCACCGGGATCGAAAGCCCGACGCCCTCGCCGAGGAGGTGCTCGTTGCCCTCCATCTCCATGGGGCCCGAGAGGGCGAGGGAGCCCTGGTAGACGAAGACGTAGTCGCCGGCGAGGTCGGAGTCTCCGGAACCGCCCGCGCCGTCGAGCGAGTCGAGGGTGTCGAACGGCGTGGCGGAGGTGCCGTCGCCTCCCGCGGCCGCCGCCGGGTCGACGTACCAGACCCGCTCGAAGCGGTGGAGGGTCACCGTGTCGTTGACCGTGGCCTGCCCGTCGGTGACCTGGTACTGGAAGGTGTCGGTGGCGCTCGTGTCCCCGGTCTTCGGCGTAAGCAGGAACTCGCCGTTGGCCTCGAGCACAACGGTGCCGCCGTTGGCCGTGGCGCAGGCCGGGCTGTCACCGAAGGGCGCCGTGACGTCGGCGCAGCCGACGATGCCCGCGAGGCTGAGGGACGCGGGACCGTCGCTGTCGGTGAAGTTCGAGAGCAGGTCACCGGACACGAAGACGCCCGGCGACACGGTCTGGCTCGCGGCTAGCTCGAGCTGGGTGTTGCCGATGGTGTCGAAGTCGTGGAGCGGGCTCGCGACGAGCGTCGGCGGGATGTTGGCGTGGGTGATCTGGATGTCGAAGGCCTGGGACGGCGACGTGTCCACCCCGCCGTTGGCCGTGCCGCCGTCGTCCATCGCCGCCAGCGTGATCGTCGCCGTGTGGGTTCCCGCCGGCACGATGGCCGGCGTATAGGTGAGGGTGCCGGACGAGGAGACGGCCGGGCCCGCCGAGAACAGGCTCGTGTCGGTGTTGCCGGTGATGACGAAGGAGACCGTCTGCCCCGACTCGTTGGCCGGACCTGGCGAGATCGTCGTCGCCCACGGGCTCACGCTCTGGGCACCGGCGTTGTCGAACACGCTCTGGTCCGAACCCTTGGTGAACGACGGGCCGTCGTTGACCGCCGTCACCGTGATGGTGAAGCTCTGCCCCGCCGAGGTGTCCACCCCGCCGTTGGCCGTCCCGCCGTTGTCCATCGCCGCCAGCGTGATCGTGGCCGAGCCGTTGGCGTTGGCCGCCGGCGTGTAGGTGAGCACGCCGACTGAGGACACCGCCGGGCCCGCCGAGAACAGCCCCGAGTTCGTGTTTCCCGTCACGTTGAACACGACCGTCTGCCCCGACTCGTCCGTCGGGCCCGCCGAGATCGCCGTCGCCCAGCCGTTCACCGTCTGCGCCCCGGCGTCCTCGAGCACCGTCTGGTTCGCTCCCTTGGTGAACGACGGGGCGTCGTTGACCGCCGTCACCGTGATCGTGAAGCTCTGCGAGGGCGACGTGTCCATCCCGCCGTTGGCCGTCCCGCCATCGTCCATCGCCACCAGCGTGATCGTCGCCGAGCCGTTGGCGTTCGCCGCCGGCGTGTAGGTGAGTGTGCCGGAGGAGGACACTGCCGGGGCCGCCGAGAACAGACCCGGGTTCGTGTTCCCCGTCACGTTGAAGGTCACCGTCTGGCCGGACTCGTCCGCCGGGCCCGGCGAGATCGCCGTCGCCCAGCCGCCTACCGTCTGCGGCCCGGCGTCCTCGAGCACCGTCTGGTTCGCTCCCTTGGTGAAGGACGGGGCGTCGTTGACCGCCGTCACCGTGATCGTGAAGCTCTGCCCCCCGGAGGTGTCCACCCCGCCGTTGGCCGTTCCGCCGTCGTCCATCACCTCCACCGTGATCGTCGCGGTGCCGTTCACGTTGGCCGCCGGCGTGTAGGTCAGGTCCCCGGTCGACGACACCGCCGGGCCCACCGAGAAGAGCGCCGGGGTCGTGTTCCCGGTCACGTTGAACGTCACCGTCTGCCCCGACTCGTCCGCCGGGCCCGGCGAGATCGCCGTCGCCCAGCCGCTCACCGTCTGGGCCCCGGCGTTCTCGAGAACCGTCTGGTTCGCCCCCTTGGTGAACGAGGGAGCGTCGTTGACCGCCGTCACCGTGATCATGAAGCTCTGGGGCGCCGACGTGTCTACCCCGCCGTTGGCCGTCCCGCCGTTGTCCATGGCCACGAGCGTGATCATCGCCGAGCCGTTCGCGTCCGCCGCCGGCGTGTAGGTCAGGTCCCCGGTCGACGACACCGCCGGGCCCGCGGAGAACAGGCTCGGGTTCGTGTTCCCCGTCACGTTGAAGGTCACCGCCTGGCCCGACTCGTCCGCCGGGCCGGGAGAGATCGCCGTCGCCCAGCCGTTCACCGTCTGCGCCCCCGCGTCCTCGAGCACAGTCGGGTCCGCGCCCTTGGTGAACGACGGCGGGTCGTTGACCATCCCTACGTGCACCGTCGCGGTGACCGTGTTACTCGGCAAGCTGCCGTCACTCACCACGAAGTCGATCAGCCGATCGACGGTGCTCGGGGTCGCCGAGGCGTCCTGGTAGGTGACGCTGCGCAGGACCTGTCGATAGTGGGCGAGGGTGTCGCTCCCGCTGAGGGCGAGGACCCCGGTGGCTGGGGTGTAGCCGGCCGAGATCGACGTGCCCGAGGTGTTCGCAGCGAGCGCTTCGGAGGCCCCGTCCGGCCGGTTGGTGAGGGTCGCCGTGGCCGAGGCGAGGTTCGCGTTGTCGATGTCGGCCGGGCTGAGAGCGCCGTCGACGATTACGGGCGAGCCCCCTTCGAGGAAGGTCGCTGCGCCGCCTCCGGCGGTGAGGACCGGCGGGTCGTTGACCGGCGTGACGGTGATCGAGACCGTCGCCGTGCCGGTGAGGCCGCCTGCGTCCTGGACCTGGAAGTCGAAGCCGTCCGGCCCGTCGTAGTTCGCGGCCGGCGTGTAGGTGACGTTGGGCGGCGTGCCGGTGAGGGCGCCATGGGAGGGACCGCTCACGATCGAGAAGGCGAGCGGGCCCATCTCCGGGTCCGAGCCGGTCAGGGTGATCGCCACCGGCGCGTCTTCGGGGGTCGAGACCGACTGCGCGTCGGCGGTCGGCGGCTGGTTGAAGAGAAGCGGCGTGTCGACCCGGAAGCAGATCCGGGTGGCGTCGTGCTGGGCGAAGAGCGTCGTGCCGGCGTTCGAGGCGATCTGGTCGCCGGCCGACCAGTCGTCGGTCTGGCCATCGAGCAGGCAGGCCGCCCAGGCGACGCCGCTCACCACCAGCAGCAGCACCGCCCCCAGCGCCACGCTCCCCCGCCGGCCGAGCAGGCGCGCCGCGGCCGCCGCCAGGAGGAGGGCGAGCAGCAGGAGGCCCCACTCGCCGAGGGTCGGGATCTCGAGGACCGAGCGCAGGTCGAGGAGGATCGGGGCGCCGGTCCGCGTGCCGTCGACGGTGAGGAGGGCATGGGCGCCCCCGCTCTCGTCGGTCACCAGCACGCCGAGGCGGATCACCTTCGGGTCGGGCACGGCCGAGGCGACCAGGGGCAGGTAGGTCTCGACCACGTCGAGCCCGCCCACGCCGTTGCCGACCCCCACCGGCCAGCCGCCGTCGAAGGAGGCCGCAGCGCCGAACGTGTTGGTCCCCGGGTTGGTGCAGTCCGAGGTGGCGACGTCGGCGACCGTGCCCGCCGGCGGCGGGTTGGTGGTCTCGACGGTGGTGATCAGGACCTGCTCGACGCCCGCGAAGGTCCCTGCCGGGGTCGAGACCGAGCAGCCGGTGCCCGCGTCGTTGTCCAGGTCCATCAAGATCCGGACCTGGTTCTGGACCGCGGAAGCGGAGCCGGAGAGGAAGAAGAGCCCGAAGGTCAACGGCACCGCGACCCTGGCGACATGTAAACGGATGAACCCCATACTCAAGACTCCTCGAGCCTCGAACTGGCCTCTCGCGAGGCGTCACTCGGCAGACGACGTCGTGGAACGACTAGCCCAGCCACGCTCTACAGGCCCGGGCTCTGTCTTCTCCGGGTCGCTGCGCCTTCGGCTGTGCGAATGAAGGGCACTCTAGCAGATCTCGAGCCGCGGGAGAAGGAAATCGACGCGGCCCTATGCAAGGCGAGCGGACTCGCTCCCCCCTTTGCCCCGGTCCCCTCGCCTCAGTAGGCCTCGAGGTAGCGCTCCTGCTCCCACGGGTGGACGTGGGAGATGTAGTCGGCCCACTCCTGGCGCTTGGCGCGGAGGTAGTTGTCGAAGATGTGCGGCCCCAGGGCCTCCTTGATCACGTCGTCCTTCTCCAGGTTGTCGAGGGCCTCGGAGAGGTTCGCCGGCAGCTGGCGGATCTTGAGGCGCCGCTTCTGGCGCTCGCTCATCGTGAAGATGTTCTTGTTGACCGGCTCGCCCGGGTCCATCTTGCGGGCGACGCCGTCCAGGCCGGCGGCGAGCATGGCGGCGAGGGCGAGGTAGGGGTTGCACGACGGGTCGGGAACGCGGACCTCGCAGCGGGTGGACATGCCGCGCTTGGCCGGCACGCGGACCAGCGGCGAGCGGTTCTTCTCCGACCAGGCGACGTTGATCGGGGCCTCGAAGCCGGGGACCAGCCGCTTGTAGGAGTTGACCAGGGGGTTGGTGATGGCGACGAAGGCCTTGGCGTGCTCCAGGATGCCGGCGATGTAGGCGAGGGCGACCTTGGAGAGCTCGCGCGGCGCCTTGGGGTCGTGGAAGGCGCTCTCGCCGCTCTTGGTGAGGAGGCTCTGGTGGGTGTGCATGCCGGAGCCGTTGACCCCGAAGATCGGCTTGGGCATGAAGGTGGCGTGGAGCCCCTGGTCCTGGGCCACCTTCTTGACCACGAAGCGGAAGGTCGAGACGTTGTCGGCGCACTCGACGGCCTCGGCGTAGCGGAAGTCGATCTCGTGCTGCCCCGGGGCGACCTCGTGATGCGCCGCCTCGACCTCGAAGCCCATCTCCTCGAGCATGACGACGATGTCGCGCCGCGCCTCCTCGCCCTTGTCGACCGGGGTCAGGTCGAAGTAGCCGCCGACGTCGTGGGTCTCGATCAGGGTGTTGCCCACCGAGTCCTTCTGGAACAGGAAGAACTCGGCCTCCGGGCCCGCCACCATGGTGTAGCCCATCTTGGCGGCGCGCTCGACCTGGCGCTTGAGCGTCGTGCGCGGGCAGCCCGGAAAGGCCGAGCCGTCGGGGAGCTTGATGTCGCAGATCAGGCGGGCGACCCGGGTGCCGTCCGGGTTCTTCCAGGGGTTCAGGCGGAAGGTGTCGAGGTCCGGATCGAGGAGCATGTCGGACTCCTCGATGCGGGTGAAGCCCTCGATCGACGAGCCGTCGAACATGATCTGGCCTTCGAGCGCCTTGTCGAACTGGCTCCTGGGGATCTCGACGTTCTTGAGGACGCCCATGATGTCGGTGAACTCCAGGCGCATGAAGTGGACGCCTTCCGCGTCCGCGGTCTTGAGGATCTCGTCGGCGTTCATCAGTGCTCTCCCTTTCCGGTCGGTTTCGCGGATCATAGAGGCAGGTTCGGCCAGATTCAAGGCCGGATTCGACAAATTGACGAGCAGTTTTTGCCGATGCCGCCAAGATCCTTTGCGCATCGGAGGTTGCAGAGGCGAGGCCTCCGAACGTGCCGCGACGCGGGGCGAGACGAGGAGCCCCGTGAACCGCCGCGAGCCGGGCGGCGTATTCTCAGCCCGGCGGCGGCTCTCGGTCGCCGACCGAACGGGAGGAACGTCATGAGCGAAACCACCACCTCGGAGAGCGCGGCGGCCGGAGCACGGCCGGCGGGCGGCGCCGGCCGCTCCTCGCGCTGGCGCACCGTCGGCCTGGTCGCCGGAGGCATCGCCGCCCTGGCTCTCCTCTGGCTCGTCGGCCGCGAGCTGGGCCAGTACGTGCCCCGCTTCGCCCAGTGGGTCGACGGCCTGGGCGTCTGGGGGCCGGTCGTCTTCATCGCCGGCTACGCCCTGGCGACCGTCGCCTTCGTGCCCGGGGCGCTCCTGACCCTCGCCGCAGGCGCCATCTTCGGCCTCGCCTACGGCACGCTCTGGGTCTTCGTGGGCGCCACCCTGGGCGCGTCGTCGGCCTTCTTGATCGGCCGCTACGCCGCCCGCGGCGCCATCGAGCGCCGCCTCGAGGGCAAGGCGAGGTTCCAGGTCATCGACCGGGCGGTGGGCGGCCAGGGCCTGAAGATCGTCTTTCTCATGCGCCTGTCGCCGGCCTTCCCGTACAATCTGCTCAACTACGCCCTCGGGCTCACCCGGGTGCGCTTCACCGACTACCTCGTCGCCTGCCTCGGGATGATCCCCGGCACCTTCCTCTACGTCTACTACGGCAAGCTGCTCGGCTCGGTGGCGGCGGCCGCGGCCGGCGCCGAGGTGCAGAAGGGATGGGGCTACTGGACCTTCCTCGGAGCCGGCATCGTGGCGACCGTGGCGGTGACCTGGTTCATCACCCGCCTCGCCCGGCGCGCCCTCGCCCAGGAGGTCGCCCTGGAGGAGGAGGCACGCGATGCCTGAGACCCTCCTGGACCGGCCGGCGCTCGAAGCGGGCGCCGTGGCCCCCGGCCGCCCGGAGCTCATCCTGCCCCGCGACGAGCACAACCGCACGCTGGTGGCGAACGTCCACCCGGCCGGCTGGCAGAACCCCGAGCCGGCCGAGCGCTACCACCTGGTGGTGGTCGGCGCCGGCACCGCCGGGCTGGTGACCGCCGCCGGCGCCGCCGGCCTGGGGGCGAAGGTGGCCCTGGTCGAGCGGCACCTGATGGGCGGCGACTGCCTGAACGTCGGCTGCGTGCCCTCGAAGGGGATCATCCGCGCCGCCCGCGCCTGGCACGAGGCGCGCCACGCCCACGAGCTGGGCGGGCCGCAGGCGACGGGCGACGGCGACTTCGCCGTCGCCATGGAGCGCATGCGGCGCATCCGCGCCGGCATCTCCCACCACGACAGCGCCCGGCGCTTCTCCGCCCTGGGCATCGACGTCTTCCTGGGCTCGGGGCAGCTCGTGGCCTCGGACGCCGTGGAGGTGGCCGGCCGGCGCCTGCGCTTCCGCAAAGCGGTCATCGCCACCGGCGCCCGCGCCGCGGCGCCGCCCATCGAAGGGCTCGAGGAGGCCGGCTACCTGACCAACGAGACGATCTTCGAGCTCGAGCGGCTGCCGGCGCGCCTGGCGGTCGTCGGCGGCGGGCCCATCGGCTGCGAGATGGCCCAGACCTTCGCCCGCTTCGGCGCGGAGGTCACCGTGCTCGACCAGATGGACCACGTGCTGCCCCGGGAGGACGCCGACGCCGCGGCGGTCGTGCAGGACGCCCTGGTGGCGAGCGGCGTCACGCTCGAGCTGGGCGTGGCGATCGAGCGGGTCGAGGCGCGGCCGGGCGGCGAGAAGGTCGTCCGGTTCTCGCGCGGCGGCGTGGCGGGCCCAGGGTCCGGTCAAGTGCGCTCGGACGCGATCTTCGTGGCGGTCGGCCGGGCGCCCAACGTGGAGAGCCTCGGGCTCGAGGCCGCCGGCGTCGAGTACTCGAAGAAAGGCGTCGAGGTCGACGATCATCTGCGCACCTCGAACCCGCGGATCTTCGCCGCCGGCGACGTGGCCTCGCGCTACCAGTTCACCCACGTCGCCGACGCCCTGGCCCGGATCGCCATCCAGAACGCCCTCTTCTTCGGCCGCGCCAAGGCGAGCGACCTGGTGATCCCGTGGTGCACCTACACCAGCCCGGAGATCGCCCACGTCGGCCTCTACGAGCGGGAAGCGACCGAGCGGGGCGTGGCGGTCGACACCCTGACGATCCCGCTGGCCGAGGTCGACCGCGCGCTCCTCGACGGCGAGGCCGAGGGGTTCCTGCGGGTCCACCTGAAGAAGGGCTCGGACACGATCCTCGGCGCCACGCTGGTCGCCGAGCACGCCGGCGACATGCTGGGCGAGCTCTGTCTCGCGATCACCGCCGGCGTGGGCCTGGGCAAGATCGCCGGCGTCATCCACCCCTACCCCACCCAGGGCGAGGTCGTGAAGAAGGCCGCCGACACCTGGCGGCGGGGCAAGCTCACGCCGTTCGTCCAGAAGCTCTTCGCCCTGCGCTTCCGGGTGATGACCCGCCTCGGGTTCTGAGCCCGGGGTGGGGGGCGCCGCGGGGGCGGCGCGCCCCGAGCGTGCTCAGGGCAGGAAACCGGTCCGGTCGAAGAGACCCGGCAGGTCCGAGCTGCCCGGGCTCGCCCCTTCCAGCCGGTAGTGCCGGGTGACGCCGGTCGCCTCCTGGGTGATCCAGACATCGACGGTCGAGGTCGAGAACTTGACCAGCGTCGGCCAGAGGTGGCCGTTGGGCTTCGGCCCCACGATGCGGAGGAAGAGCTTCCGAACGGCCGGGCACCGCACCGCTCACGCACACGGTCTCGGGGATGCAGCTCGCTTCCTTGCGCACCGGCAGGTCATCGCCGGTGGCGGTGCGGATCCGGACGCCGAACCGGAAGCCCGGGAACTCGTCGGAGGTGAAGACGGCCGTCGCCTCGCGCTGATCGAAGTCCGCCACGCCGCCGCCCGCGGTCGCGACATAGACCTTCTGCGGGTTGGACGGATCGAGGGCGAGCGCGAAGAGGGGCCCCGGCCCGGGCGCCTCCCCCAGCAGAGGCCAGGTCGCCCCGAAGTCGCTGCTCCGAGCGACGCCCTGGTACCCGGAGGCGTAGACCACGGAAGGCTCCGCGGGATCGACGGCGAGGTCGGTGACGTCGTCGGCGAGCGCCGGAGCGTCGGGGCGGCTCCAGGAGGCGCCGCCGTCGGTGCTCCGGAAGGGACCGCCGTAGACCGTCCCGACGTAGAGCCGGTCGGGGTCGGCGCGGTCCACCTCGACGCTCTGCACCGCCCCCGTGACCACCCCGAGATCGAGCTCCGTCCAGTTGCGCGCCCCATCGGTGGTCTTGAACAGGCTCGCGGCGCGGATGCCGGCGTAGAGGGTGGCGGGGTGCGCGGGATCGATGGCCAGGGCCGTCACGTCGGGCGCGCCCATCCCGCGGCTCGCCCGGGTCCAGCTCGCGCCGCCGTCGGTGCTCCGGTAGACGCCGCCGGCCGTTGCGCCTCCGGGCGACCCGACCGCGGCGAAGACGATGGAGGGATCGGTGGGGTCGAGCGCCCACGACGTGACGTGGGTCACGGTCGGGAGCGGCTGCCAGGAGCCTCCGGCGTCGGTGCTCCGGAACGAAGCTCCCGGGGTCCCGGCGTAGAGGGTGCGCGGCGCGCGGGGGGCGACGGCGAGCGACCGGATGGAGCTCTCGGGGTAGCCCGTCGGGATCCCCTGGCTCGCCGGGCGCCAGGAGGCGCCGCCGTCGGTGCTCTGGAACACCCCGCCGCCGCCGGTGCCGGCGTAGAGCGCCTGCCCGCCGGGCGCAGCGGCGAGGGAGTAGACGAGGCTCGCCACCAGAGCGCGGTCGATCTCCGTCCACCGGCCGCCGCGATCCCGGCTGCGGAACATCCCGTACCGGGTGCCGGCATACACCGTCGCGGGATCGGTCGGATCGATGGCCAGAGCCGGGACATTGCCTTGCGTCAGGCCGGTGTTGGAGCTCTGCCAGGAAGCGCCGCCGTCGGTGCTCTTCGCGATTCCGTCGTAGGTGGTCGCGGCGTAGACGGTCGAGCTCCTCACCGGGTCCACGGCGAGGTCGGTCGAGCTCCGGGGGCCGGCCGCTGCTCCGGTCCACGAGAGCCCGGCGTCGCTGGACCTGTAGACCCCCTCCTGAAGGGCCGCATAGATCGTGTCGGGCGCCTGGGGATCGAGGGCGAGCACCCTCACCGCCCCGGACGGGAGCCCTCCGAGGAGAGCCCAGTGGCCGCCGCCGTCCGTGCTCTTCACCACCCCCTCGAGGGCCGCCGCGTAGAGCACCGACGAGTCCGACGGGTCCACCACCAGGTCGAAGACGTACGCGGTCTCGAGGTCGAGCTCGATCGACTGCCAGTGGGCCCCGGCGTCGGTCGTCTTGGCGAACCCGTTGACGCCGGTGACGTAGAGCGTCGCAGGGTGCAGAGGATCGACCACGATGCGCTCGGCCCAGATGTTCTCGGGTACGGAGACCTCGATCGCGGTCCAGCTCTCGCCGCCGTCCGTGGTCCGATAGAACCGGTTGCGCTCGTGGCCCCGGGCCGCGTAGACCGTGTCGGGGGCCAGCGGATCGACGGCCACCGCCGGGATCGTGGTGGGCGCGGTCCCCTGCGGGACCAGCCCCAGCCGCGCCCAGGTGGCTCCGGCATCGGTGGTCTTGTACAGGCCGCCCAAGGTCCCGGCGTAGAGGGTGCCGCTGGTCACGGGATCGACGGCCAGGGACAGGATCTGGCCCCCTTCGGGACCCTGGGAGCTCCAGGCCCCCCGGGCCGCGAGCGCCGGGCCGGCGAGCGGGCCGAGGCTGAGGGCGGCGAGGACGGCCGTGGCCCACGGCCGGAGGACGAGGCACCGATCGCTGCGCGACGTCGTCATGTTCCCAAACCTCCATCGTGGGCTGCGGGACAGGAGGCGCCGGCAGCCCTTTCGGGTATGCTACCGCGGCATTCCGCACGCCGCACCCCCCGCCGGGGTGGGACGGGGTGGCGAGGAGCGTACGGCGCGACGCGGGCCGGCCCGGACTCGGTGTATCCTTCAGAAGGGAGGAGTCCCCCCTGGAGAGCCGTCCGGTCGTAGCCGCCCGCAGTCCAAGCCCCGTCGGAGGGAGTCACCGGTTGACATGCTCGCCATGGCGCCATAGCCTCATGCGCATAACCAAATCAAAAGGAGCCCCTCATGGCCTGGAAGCGCCCCGAGTCCGACCCGCAGGAGAACCCCACCTACAACCCGCCCCGGCCGACGAGTGAGAGCACCCCGGCGCCCGCCTCGAGCGCCCGGCGCGAGCGCGCGGTCATCGGCGCCTCGATCAGCATCCAGGGAGACCTCTCGGGCGAGGAGGACCTCACCATCCTCGGCCGCGTCCAGGGCAAGATCGACGTCAAGGCCAACAGCGTGACGATCGGCGAGACCGGCAAGGTCAAGGCCGACGTCTACGGCAAGGCGATCGTCGTCGAGGGCGAGGTCGAAGGCAACCTCTACAGCAGCGACCAGATCGTGCTGCGCAGCTCCGGGAGCGTCCACGGCAACCTGACCGCGCCGCGCGTGGCCCTCGAGGACGGCGCCCAGTTCAAGGGCTCGATCGACATGGAACCGAAGCGCCAGCCCGGCGGGAGCGGCGCCCTTTCCGGCCGGCCGTCGCCGCCGCCGGAGCGCGCGACCACCTCCACGGCGGGCAACGGCGGCGCCGAGGCCCCCAAGGCAGGCGAGGCCCCCAAGGGCGGCGCGGGCGCGAGCTCGGCCGGGCGGGCGGCCGGCTGAGCCGAATCCCCTGTGGCCTGGTTCTCGAAGAGCCGTCCCGAACGCGCCGGGGCCCACGCGCCGGAGCTGGAGACCGTCCGGGTTCGCTCGTTGGCTCTCGGGAACCTCTTCTCCGAGCTGGCCCCGGGGGGCGCCTATCGGTTCCTGGACATGGGACCGGCGCTCGGCTCGAACATCGAGTTCCTCTCGGCCTGGGCGCTGTCGGTCCAGGTGGGCGACTTCTACGAGACCCTCACCCAGGCCGGCCCGCCGTCGGACCGCACCCTGGAGAAGGCCCTTGCGGCCCTGACGTCGCACGGCGCCGACCGCGGCTACCACGTGGTCCTGGCGTGGGACCTCTTGAACTATCTCGACCGCCGTCAGCTCGTCCGGACCGCTCGCCACCTGGGGGACGTCACCCGACCCGGAGGGTTCGTATTCGCGATCGTCTACTACTCGCGCGAGATGCCCGCCGAGCCGCTGCGCTACCGAATCGTCGACCGCGACACCCTCACCTACGGCCGCTCCTCAGCCACCCGCCCGGCGCCCCGTTACCCGCAAGCCGCGATCGAGCAGGCGTTCGCCGACTTCGGTCTCGAACGCGCCTACTTGCTCAAGAGCGGCTCGATGGAGTTCCTGTTCGCGCGGAAGGCCGCGCCGCTCCCGGAGGTGGTGGAACCCGACGAGGGCAAGGACCCACCGGGCGAGCCCGGCTGACGAAGAGCGACTCGATGTCTACCCTGGGCCAAATCGTGACGACTGAGCCGAGTTGTTTCAGCGCGGCGATACTGGGAGGGGGCGTCCCTCGCCCCCCGGAGGGTGGGAGAGGGATCGAGGGTGAGGGGGGAGATCCGATGAATCCAGCGGTCTGGAGTAGCCGTTCCGAGGAGCGCAGCCGTGAACGGTCGGCGTGGGCGGGGGGCCAGCGGCCCGTGGCGCCGGAGACGCTTCAAGCGCCTCGTCGGTTTGAGGCGGAGCTTCGCTCGAAGAGGGAGCTCACCGGGACGGAGAACCCCGGCAGGACGTCGCCGCCGTCGAGGTGGTCGCCGGCGGCGAGGACGCGAGGCTCGGCGCCCGGCGCGTGGACGGTCACGGTCTGCCTCCGGGGATCGACGTTCCAGACTCGTCGGGCACCGGCGGCCAGGTAGTCCTGGGTCTTCTCCGCCACCTTCGTTCGCGTGTTCGAGGGCGATACGACCTCCACCGCCAGGTCCGGTGCCCCCTCGAAGAAGGTCTCGCCCCGGTGCCGGGACGCCCGCTCGGCGGAGACGAACGCCGCGTCCGGCCCCCGCACCGTATCCGGCCCGCGCTCCAGCACGAAGCCGGCCTCGCCGACGACAGTCCCGAGGCCATGCGCTTCCACGAAGCTCATCACGAGGTGCGCGATCTTCATCGACGCGACGCCGTGCCCGAAGCTCGGCGGCGGCTCGCAGACCACCGTTCCCCGCACGAGCTCGTCCTTCGTGCCGTCGAGAGAGTCCGGCATCCGGGCATACTCCTCCGCGGTGAGGAGGCCGGCAGCCTGACCATCCTTCAGCAAGTGGGCCATCAACTCGAGGGTATCGCAGGCAGCGTTTCCGCTTCAACCCTCTCGAGATCGACCCTCCACCGCCTCCGCAACCGGAGGCGGGAGTGCCTCCGGGCAAGGAACGTGCACGCCATCCCACCTCTTCGCTCTCCGCGGCCGACCTGATGGCGGTCCTGCTCGCCGGGCATCTGCGCGACGACTGGCGCCGTCGCGTCGCGCGCGTTTCCGACCCGCGAGCCGGAGCCGTGGCAGCCGCGCGAGCTCCGCGCGCCCCGCAAGCCGCAGTGGCAGACCTACACCGAGCCGCTCGCCACGCGCAAGGCTTACGGCGAGGCGCTCGCCGCACTGGGCACCGCCCGCGCCGACGTCGTCGTGCTGGACGCGGAGGTGAGCAATTCGACGCACGCCGAGGACCTCAAGAAGCCCGCTCCCGAACGCTTCTTCGAGATGTACATCGCCGAGCAGCAGATGGTCGCCGCCGCGGTCGGCATGCAGGTGGTCGGGCTCGTCCCCTTCGCGTCCACGTTCGCGGCGTTTTTCACCCCTGCGTTCGACTTCATTCGCATGGCGGCCGTCTCCGGCGCGACCCTCGGCCGGCGAGATCGTGCGCTTCGTGCATCTCGCCGTACGCGATATGCCGGGCTCGGGGAAACCGGCGGAGCTGATCGACGCGGCGAAGATCTCGGCGCGGCACATCGCCGGCGCGCTCGAAGAGCTCGCCCGCACCCCGCGCCGAGAGCGGGACGCCGTCAACGCATAGGAGGCATGGGGATGCAACTCGGAATGGTCGGGCTCGGGCGCATGGGCGCCAACAGGGTGCGCCGGCTGATGCGCGGCGGCCATGAGTGCGTCGTCTACGATCTCTCCCGGGATGCGGTGGACGCTCTCGGCGCCGAAGGTGCCGTCGGCGCGGCGTCCCCGGAGGACTTCGTCGCGGCGCTCGCGGCGCCACGGGTGGTGTGGCTGATGGTGCCGGCGGCGGTCGTCGATACCACGCTCGAGACGCTGATTCCGCTGCTCGCCGCGGGCGACGTCCTCGTCGATGGAGGCAACTCCTACTATCGAGACGACATGGACCGCGCCGGGCGACTCGCGGCGGACGGCCTCCACTACGCTTCACCACCTCGACCGTCGAAGTCTGGATCGACCAGGTCTCGACCGGCGTCGGCCGCTACTACCGCCTGGAGGGCGCCAGCCCAGGGTCGGAGAAGCTCAACGGGTTCTTCGATCGGACCGGCTTCTCGCCGTAGCATGTCCGTTGAGGCCCAGCGCGCCACGCCACTCGAATCGAGTCCGGCCGCGGCGAGCCCGCGGGTAGACTCGAGCCTTGAAGCGCAAGCGCCGCCGCCGCCTGCTCGAGCTGGTCAACTTCTGGCCGCCCTACCTGGGCGCCGGCATCCGGGTGACCCGGATCGCGGCGGACCTCCGAACCTTCGAGGTGCGGATGAAGCTGCGCTGGTACAACCGCAACGACGTCGGCACCCAGTACGGCGGCTCGCTCTACTCGATGTGCGACCCGTCCTTCATGCTCATCCTGCTCGAGGGGCTGGGGAGCGGCTACGAGGTGTGGGACAAGGCGGCCTCGATCCGCTTCCGCCGCCCGGGCCGTGGCACGGTGACCGCCCGCTTCCACGTCTCCGAGGACGAGATCGAGGCCATCCGCCGCGAGGCCGACGCGAACGGCAAGACCGAGCCCCGGTTCACGGTCGAGGTCCTCGACGAGGCGGGAGAGGTCGTGGCCGAGGTCGAGAAGCTCCTCCATGTGCGCCGGCGCGGCTGAGTCGGCCGCCAGTCGGAGCCGGCGCGGCGCTCCGCGCCGGAGAGCCGGACCAGCGGCCCCGATAGACTCTGGACCGACTCATGGCCGTTCCACCAGCGAGGTTCTTCTGGCGTCCAGCGGCCGCCCTCTTCCTCGTGCTCTCGGTCGCGTGGCTCACCTTCCCCACGCCGAAGATGTTCCTGAACCACTTCGGCCGCTTCCCGGGACGAAGCGTGGCGGTCGGCGTCCTGGCCCTGGCCCTCGCCTACCTCCTCGTCCGCGCGATCGAAGCCATCGTCGTCGGGGCCTCCCGAAGGCCCCGTCAGGTCAGTGAGCGTGGCCTCTTCGGCTTCCTCCTCGGGCTGCTCTCGGCCGCCCTGGGCATCTCCCTCTGGTTCGCCTTCGTGGCAGCGGTCACCGCTCCACTGGGGCTCTTTCTCGGGGTCTCGGTACTCCGGCGCGAGACTCGCGACCAGGAAGGTCACAGCCTCCTCAATCTCTCGGGCATCGCTCTGAACGCGACCGGCCTGATCATCTTCGCGTCGCAGGTCCTCTCCTCGACGATCTGGCGATAGGGCGTGAGAGTACGGCCCCTCGGCTGCCGGCGGGCGGCCGCGGTTTCATGGGATGCATCAGCTCGGACGGTGCTCGCACCCCTCCCGACAGGCGGCCGCCCCCGGCACCGGGCAGCCGGAGCAGCTTCGCTTTAGCCCCGGAAGCTCCGGGTCCACGCGGGCGATCCAGCGCTGGAAGAGGACCCAGGCGGCGGCGAGGGCGGCGACGGCGAGAACGGCGAGGGCGTCGGCAAGCTTCGTTGCGGTCCTCCTCCCCTCCCTAGCCGGTTCCGCTGAAGAGGCCGGCGAAGCCCATGAAGGCGAGCGACAGGATGCGGGTCATCAAGAGGTTCAAAGCCGTGCCGCGGACCATGGCGGGGATGTCGGTCAGGCTGAGGCCGGCGCCGACGGCGAAGACCAAGCCCTGGAGGAGGTCGTAGCGATCAGGCGCAGGTAGAGCGCGTGGCCCAGGACGAAGGTCTCGAGCGCCCAGGCGGCGAGCGAGGTGATGACCGGGACGAAGACGTCCGCGAGCCCGAGGTAACGTCCGGCGCTCAGGTGCCCGCGCTCCGGCCCTCACTCGATCCCTTGCTGCATCGCCGGGAGGAATCCCACAGCCTCCATGCGCTCATGCAGCGGGAACCGTTGCTCGCCCGGGTAGATGACGTACAACCGATCCAGCCCCAGGTCCTCGAGGGCCGAGAACATCGAGCGCGTGGCTCGCGGCGCCGAGGTCCGCTTGAATTCGAACCCGAGCCGCTTGCCGCCCGTCACCACCAGGAGGTCCAGCTCGGCACCCTGGTGCGTCCCCCAGAAGTAGCACCGGTCCCAAGGAACGCCCAGGACACGGACGATCTCGGCCATGGCGAAGCTCTCCCACGAAGCGCCCATCTTCGGATGGCCGAGGAGCTCGGCGTGGGTGCCGAGGCCGAGCAGGGCATGGAGGAGGCCAGTGTCGCTCAGGTAGACCTTGTGCGAGCGGACCTGCCGCTTGCCCAGGTTTTCGAACCAGGGCGGGAGCTGCCGCACGACCAGGGCATCGGTCAGGGTGTCGAGATAGCGGCGCACGGTGGGGCCGGAGACCCCGAGGCTCCGCCCGACCTCGGCCGCGTTCCACCGCTCGCCATGGTAATGCGCCACCATGGTCCAGAACCTGTGCATCGTGGTCGCCGGGACGGCGATGCCGAGCTGGGGAAGGTCCCGCTCCAGGAAGGTCCACACGAACGACTCGCGCCAGCGCAGGCTCTGCGCGTCGTCGGCGGCGAGGAACGAGCGCGGGAACCCACCCCGGAACCACAGGCTGTCCAGCGTCTCGAGGCCGACCTCGTCGAGCCTCAGGGGCGGGAGCTCATGGTAGGCGATGCGCCCCGCCAGGGTCTCGGAGGTCTGGCGCAGCAGGTCGGGCCCGGCGCTGCCCAGGACCAGGAACCGGGCCGGGTTGTCCGTGCGGTCGACCAGGACCCGCAGGAGCGGGAAGAGCTCGGGCACCTGCTGGACCTCGTCGATCACCACCAGCCCTGCGAGCGGCTCCAGGGCGAGCTTCGGGTCGGCGAGCCGCGCCCGGTCCGTCGGGTCCTCCAGATCGAAGACCGTGGACGGCTCCTCTCGGCGCTTCAAGAGCTCCCGGGCAAGCGTGGTCTTGCCGACCTGGCGGGCACCCAGCAGCCCGACCACCGGAAACTGCTCCAGGAGGCTCTCCAACACCGCCCGGTGATGGGGTCGGTCGATCATCGGACGCCGATCATACCGTGAAAAACGAACGCGGTGTATTCGATTTTCTTGGATCGTGGCGCGGCATTGCCCGCGGGTAGACTCCCAGCGCATCCTCGTGCAGCCGAGACCCCGGAGGAACCTTGAAGCGCAAGCGCCGCCGCCTGCTCGAGCTGGTCAACTTCTGGCCGCCCTACCTGGGCGCCGGCATCCGTGTGACCCGGATCGCGGCGGACCTCCGAACCTTCGAGGTGCGGATGAAGCTGCGCTGGTACAACCGCAAGTACGCCGGCACCCAGTACGGCGGCTCGCTCTACTCGATGTGCGACCCGTTCTTCATGCTCATCCTGCTCGAGGGGCTGGGGAGCGGCTACGAGGTGTGGGACAAGGCGGCCTCGATCCGCTTCCGCCGCCCGGGCCGTGGCACGGTGACCGCCCGCTTTCACGTCTCCGAGGACGAGATCGAGGCCATCCGCCGCGAGGCCGACGCGAACGGCAAGACCGAGCCCCGGTTCACGGTCGAGGTCCTCGACGAGGCGGGAGAGGTCGTGGCCGAGGTCGAGAAGCTCCTCCATGTGCGCCGGCGGTCCTTTGACACCACCCCCAGCCAGAGCTACATTCCGCGGAGCAAGAGACTCCCAGGAGATGAGCCGGGCCGTTTTCCGCGCTCTGCTCTGCGCCGCCCTGACTGACCCGGACGCCCTTCCCCGAATGCCCCCCTTCGCCGATCCACTGACCGCACGCATTTCCGACTTCCTCCAGGAGATCGGTGTGGGGGTACGCGCCTGCGCCCTTCCGGAGCCCTGCTTCCTCCCCGGCATCCACATCCAGCAGGGCAAGCTCCTCGTGGACGAGACCCGTTTGCTCTACCCGGGTGACCTGCTCCATGAAGCGGGTCACCTCGCCATTACGCCGGCTCCGCGGCGCGTGGAGCTTCACGGGGATATCGGCTCTGATTTGGGCGAGGAGATCGGGGCCATCTGGAGCTCGATCCGGCGGTCGTCTTCCACCCGCACGGGTACCGCGGCAGCTCCCAGGGCTTCCTCGACAACTTCGAGCAGAGACGCTACGTGGGCGTTCCGCTGCTCCAATGGATGGAGATGACGTTGGACGAGAAGAACGCGCGAGAACAGGGAGTGGCTCCCTACCCTCATATGCTCAAGTGGCTGCGTGACTGAGCCTCCGCGCGCGAGACCGAAGCCCTGGCGCTCTCTCTCAGCTCCACGAGCTCCACGTCGCGCCGGATCGCCACCAGCGCCGAAGGCCGCTCCTCGGGGGTCATCGACTGCCAGAACTCGAGGTCCCAGCGCTCCGCGTCCTCCCAGCTCGTCGCCCGGTGGCCCACCATCCGCCGCCGCCGCTCCCTGCTGCGTTCCTCGATCGACATCGGGACGATTCTAGCCCGAGGTGGGGCCTCGACCTGCTCCTGCCGAGCGGAATCACCGGCGACCGAAAGCCTCGGAGCCGTCGCAGGCGCAGGCGATGGAGAGGGCTCGGCAGACCTGCTTCATCTGGTCGGGCCGAACCGTCCCGACGAACGTCGTCAGCTCTCCCTGCCCCACCGTGAACAGATTGCAGAGATTGACGCACGATGCGTCTTTGAGGCCTTCAGGGACCCCGAGCTTCCACTTCGGTCGGGGCGCCCCGGAGGGTCGAGGTGATGGCGGCGACCGTCGCCGTGTGGAGCAACCGGAGGAGCGACGGGCGGCTCAGCACCAGGACCGGCCGCCTCTTGTCAGGTCGCGGACGCCGCAAGAGCCAGATCTCGCCACGGTTCACTCGCTCGGCCATGCCTGATCGCCCATCAGCTCCTCGATCTCGGCGAGCAGAGCATCGGCCTCGCCGGCATAGGCCCCCTCGAGGCGGGATTCGATCTCCTGGCGCTCCTTGGCGGCGAGGTAGAGCTCGACGGCGGAGCGAATCAATGCCGAACGGCCGCTCCGGCGAACCTCGGGGTCGGCGTCGATGCGCCGAAGGAGGGCGGTGTCCATCGAGACCTGCACCGGTTTGGCGGCCATGTTGGGAGGATACCACAAGGATCTTGTTGGGTACAGGCTCGGGTCGGCGCGTCGAGGAACCCCATGCTCCAGCGTACCCCACGCCATTATCCCGAACGCCCCGAGCCAGCTTAGGCGAACGCCGAGGATTCGCATTGACAGCCCTCTCCAGCCCCTGCTACACTCCGCAAACCATAGGACGCGAAGGAGATGGCCGTTGAGCAACGGAGGCTGCCCCAAGGTTATCCGACCCGCAGGAGGTCGTAATCGCGGACACCTCGTTCGCTCACACATACGTTGGGCGCGGCGGAAATTTTGGACTGGTGGTAGGAACTGACAACGCTGGATGAGAATGGCTCCGAGAGGTGGCCAGAGAGGAGAAAAGGATGGGAGTCTGCGGAACCTGTAACGGCAGCGGTAAGTGTTATCCATGCGATGGTACTGGCTCTGTGGGTGGGTCACAGTGCGGCGCGTGCCATGGAACCGGAAAGTGCAATACCTGTGGAGGTGATGGTCGCACTGATTAGTCGGCGCAGCAGACGACCGGTGCCCAGGCGCGCTCAGGGAGGTGCCTACGAACTGCAACGAGGCGGAGCACCGCCCAACCACCCCTCTGCACCGGACAGCCGGCTTCGCCGGCCGCCGGTGAGCGGGCAGGCCGTTAGCTGGCCTGAAACAATATGCCGCGAATAGCCGAGTTCTACGGGATCGCGATCTACCTGTATTTCAGCGATCATTCGCTTCCCTATTTCCACGCGATCTACGGACGGTTCGACGCCGAGGTGGCAATCGCGACTGGCGATATACTCAAGGGCAAGCTCCCGGCACGGGCTCGACGCCTCGTGCGGGAGTGGCACCAGGAATACCAGCGCGAGCTGGAACAGAACTGGGATCGCGCTCGGGCTCACCAGCCATTGCTGCCGGTCCCTCCCTTGGAGTAGCGACCATGCGAGACGACGACATCCTCCATATCCTCAGCGTCGAGGTGGTGGGCGACCACCTCCTGCGACTCGAGTTCGACGACCATACCTCCAAGACCGTCAACTGCCGGCCCCTGCTCCACGGCCCGGTGTTCGAGCCGCTGCAGGAGCCGAAGTACTTCGCCAGAGTGGTGGTCGACCCGGTCTGTGGCACAGTGGTCTGGCCAAACGGCGCGGATCTCGCGCCCGAAGCCCTCTATGAGCTGCCGAGCGAGGAAACCAAGAGGAAGGCCAGCTAACCACTCGCTGCACCGGTCGCGTGGCTGCACCACGCGTCGATGAGCTCAGAAACCGTTCGGCGCCTACCCGCGCTTGCCCATGACGCTTGACGCTAATGGCGCGACGCGTTATCATGCACCCTGATGATCCGGAGCTTCCGCGACAAGGCCACGGAGAAGGTCTTCCGGCGTGAGGGCTCTCGGAAGCTGTCGCCCGCACTTCAGCGCCAGGCGCTGCGGAAGCTGGTCATCCTGGACGGCGCGGAGACCCTCCAGGACCTCCGGATTCCTCCCGGCAATCGCCTGGAGCTACTCAGAGGGGATCGGGAGGGTCAGCACAGCATCCGCATCAACGCCCAGTGGAGGATCTGTTTCAGCTGGTCGGACGGCGGTGCTGAGGACGTTGAGTTAACCGACTACCACTAGGAGAGCAGCACGTGGCTACGAAGCTTCCTCCCATCCACCCCGGCGAGATTCTGCTGGAGGAGTTTCTCCGCCCGATGGGCATCAGTCAGTATCGCCTCGCCAAGAGTATCAGCGTGCCACCTCGGCGCATCAATGAGGTGGTCCACGGCAATCGTGCTGTCACCGCGGATACCGCTCTACGGCTGTCTCGCTTCTTTGGGACGAGTGAGAGATTCTGGATGAACCTCCAGACGCGTTACGAGCTGGAGCGTGAGAAGGATCGCCTCGGCGATCGGCTTGAAGACGAGGTCATTGAACTTGCTCATGCATCCTAGCTTCGCCGATGTAGTTGGAGAGACGCCGGCGCCGAACCATCGCTTGCACCGGGCGGCTGGCGCCGCCGGTGAAGCGCAAAGCCGTTAGACCGCCCGATCGTGGTTGGAGGTCGGTGAATGGCAGACGAACCAACAACAAACGACACGGCGTCGTCGATCGCACCCGATCGAATCTCGCCGAAGACCGTGAGCGAACTACGGGCACGGCTCACCAAGGGCGAGGACATCGTCGATCCCGAGGCCTGGGCTGGCTCCATTCCAGCCGCCTTCGGCATCGCGCCCCGCCTACGGATCGCCAAGAACCGATGGCTCAACATAGTGTGGCTGCTTCCGATCTGTTGGGGGTTGCTGCTGCTCGGTGTCGCCATGGCGCAGTACCTGCGCGGAATCCCCACCATCGAAGCGTTCGTTCAGCGGCATCCCGGCACCGGCTTCGCGCCCGGCTTTGCCACGCCGCTGCCGGCCTGGTTGCGCGTCCAGCACTTCCTGAACTTGTTCTTCCTCATCTTCATCATCCGCGCCGGCCTGCAGATCCTCGCCGATCACCCACGACTGTACTGGACGCGTCACTCGACGCCGGGGAGGGAATGGCTCCGGCTGCAAAAGGAGGTCTCCGCGAATCCGCTTTGGACAGCCAAGCAGGACTCCCTCACGCTACCCAAGCATCTCGGGTTGCCGGGCATCCGCCATTCGATCGGGCTGGCCCGCTGGTGGCATCTCGGCGTCGACACGCTGTGGCTAGCGAACGGACTCGCCTTCTACATCCTGCTCTTCGCCACGGGAGAATGGCGTCGCATCGTCCCGATTACTTGGCAGGTGTTCCCCGATGCTGCCTCGGTCCTGCTCCAGTACCTATCCCTGAACTGGCCGGCGGACGCCAGCTGGGTTGCGTACAACGGCCTCCAGATGCTGGCCTACTTCATCACGGTCTTCATCGCAGCGCCGCTGGCGCTCGTGACCGGCCTCGGCATGTCGCCCGCGCTTTCGACCCGGTTCCGTGGCATCAGCAAACGGCTCAGCATACAGACAGCCCGCTCGTTGCACTTCCTGGTCCTGTGCTGGTTCCTCTTCTTCATCTTCGTTCACGTCACCCTGGTCTTTGCGACCGGTATGTTGCGAAACCTAAACCACATCTATGCAGGAACGGACGCGCGCAACTGGGTCGGCTTCGGCTTCTTCGCTGGCTCGATGGCCATCGTCGTGATCGCGTGGCTGGCGGCCACGCCCCTGACGTTGCGACACCCGCGTTGGGTGCAAAGAGGCGGGTACGCGTTGGTCGGTCCGGCACAACGTCTCTTCGAGCACCTCGATGCCAAACCAGGGACGTACACGGAGAAAGACATCTCGCCGTACTTCTGGCATAACGGCAAATATCCTGAGACGCCGGAGTATCGGGCGCTCTTCGACAACCACTTCGCCGACTACCGGCTCCGAATCAGCGGGCTCGTAGCGAACCCTGTCGAGCTGAGCCTCGATGATCTACGGAAGCTGCCGCGTCACGAGCAGATCACGCAGCACTTCTGCATCCAGGGGTGGTCCGGCATCGCGAAATGGAGTGGCGTATCGATGCAGACTATTCTCGACTTGGTCAAGCCGACGCCGGGAGCGAAGTGGGTGGTATTCTACTCGCTCGGCGACGGCCCCGACGGCGGTCGCTTCTACGACGCGCACCCCATCGAGCAGATGCGATACCACCTAACGATGCTCGCGTATGACATGAACGGAGTACCTCTCCCTTATGGTCACGGGGCGCCGCTCCGCTTGCGCAACGAGGTCCAACTCGGCTTCAAGCAAGTGAAATGGATCGCCGGCATCGAGTTCGTTGCTCACTTTTCCGAAGTCGGTGGGGGCTATGGCGGTTACAACGAGGATCATGAGTTCTTCGGGTACCGGCAATCGATCTGAGCCGGGTGCCGGGCGGGAGTGGGAGAGGAAGAAAGCGATCTAACCAACCGGTTGCAGCGGACGGCGCTGCGCGCCGCGGCTGAACCGAAGCGTTGCGCGGCTTGTGACACTGTGTGTGGCACCCACGTGTAGCTATGGAAACGACCACAAAGCTGTCAGCGATCCTCATTGATATGGCGAAGATTGCTTTGAGGGAGCCGGAAGCGGTACCGGCCGCAAGTGGAGCGAATGCTGCACTGGTCCTCGCCGCTGCTGCTTGGAACCGAGAGGTTCGTGGCGACGAGATGAGTTCCCCGGAAAGTTACCGCCCTCTCCTGAGGGAGCTCGAGCAGATGTACCCGGACCTCTGGGAGTGGTTGACTTCGACGGACTGCGAAGCAATCATTGAGGAGATGCGAGCCTACAAGCGCCGCAATCATCCGCACGACCAGCGCTTCATCAAGGCGTGCGGCATCAACATGAAGGGGAATGTCGAGGTGTATTCAGAGGCGAGCTCGACGTGAGAGAGAGCCAAGCCAGGATGCCGAAGGTGGGGCCCCGGGGATCGGTAGGTGGCACGCCGACGCCCATGTACCGGCCGGCCGGCGCCGCCGCTGAGGGGCAGGAACGACGTGCCGAGGTGAGTGGAATGGGAGAGCGTGTCGATCTCGAGGTTCCCTTCGCCGAGAAGGACGAAGCGAAGTCGCTGGGAGCGCGCTGGGATCCGGCGAACAGGACGTGGTATGTCCCTGCGGGGCTGGATCCCGCGGCCTTCCGGCGGTGGCTGCCGGGCGCGAAGGAGGAGGGGAGAACCGAGCTCCTCCCTCCGGTCTACTCCGTGGAATCCGAGACCGAGTGCTGGAGATGCGGCAGAGTGTCCAGCGTGGCCACGGTCGCGGCCGAGTCCTTCGTCGCCTGCCGCGAGCCCGACGAGCCGGTCGAGCCTGATCTTTATGTCTTCAGTGGCATCGAATACCTGCCAGAGGAGCTTGTGGAGGAAATCCGGAAGGTGAGCTCGGGATACAGGAGGCGTTTCTCGAAGACCGCGGGGGTGAGCTACTACATGAATCACTGCGCCTTCTGTGGCGCCCAGCTCGGCGACTTCTACATGCACTCGGAGCCTGGCGGCGCCTTCTTCCCTACGACGCCGCGAGCGGCGCGTGCAATACGCCTTCGGCGGCTGGAGGTTGCCGGCCGTCCGACGATCACGGGGAGCCCCTCGATGGTCTTCCCGAACTTGATCCTTGAACATGCGGCGAGGGTGGGGTTCTGACGGCCAGCGAGGCGGGAACAGCTACCGAGCAAGCCGGCATCGAGCCCCCGCGGCCCAGTGCCGCCCCCGAGGCTGGCGCCGGCGGAGGCTCCAGCCCGGCGTCGGGCTCACGGTAGAATCGAGCTCAGGGGCTGAGACGATGGTCGAGACACGGCGGATGGACGGCTGGCTGAGGGAGCTGCTCTCTGAGCTGCGGCGGGGCTTGGAGGCGTTGTACGGTGAGCGGCTGAAGGGCCTCTTCCTGTACGGCTCCAGGGCGCGCGGCGAGGCGCAGCCCGAGTCCGACGTCGATGTGCTGATCGTGCTCGACAAGGTGGCGCATTACTACGGAGAGCTCGAGCGGACGGCCGAGCTCGTCTCCGATCTCTCCCTCCGCTACGACGTGACCGTCAGCCGGGTGCTAGTCCCCGAAAGCCGGTGGGACAAGGGCGACGAGCCGTTCCTCCTGACCGTCCGCCAGGACGCCGTCGCGGCATGAAGGAAACGACCCAGCTCCTCCTCGAAACCGAGCGGTACCGCCGACCGTCGCTCAGATCCTGGAGGGCCTCAGAGCTCCACGAGGAGGAGCCCGGGGATCCGGTCGAAGTGGTGACGGTTCCGGGTGAGGAGCGTCATGGCCCGGCTGAGGCAGACTCCGGCGATCAGGTAGTCGCCCATGCTGATCGTCTCTCCGCGGCCCTCGAGCTCCTGGCGGGCGGTCGCGGCCGCACGGGTCGCGTCCTCGTCGAAGGCCAGGACCGATAGCGGGGCGAGGAGATCCTCGATCTCCTCCTCCATCCCAGTCGGCTTCCGGTGGCGGTTTCCCCCGAGGCAGGTCTGTTGCACGCGGTATCATGCGAGCCGTCTCGCCCGGCGAGCCGGGGGAGGGAGGCACGCGCCGATCCATCCGACTCCACCTGCTGCACATGACGGCCACCGAACCGGGCGGTTCCAGCACGGGATCACGGCACGTACGGATGCGAGCGTGACACCGCGAATGCATAGGAGGAACCGAATGCAACTCGGAATGGTCGGGCTCGGGCGCATGGGCGCCAACATGGTGCGCCGGCTGATGCGCGGCGGCCATGAGTGCGTCGTCTACGATCTCTCGGAGGATGCGGTGGACGCTCTCGCCGCCGAAGGTGCCGTCGGCGCGACGTCCCCGGAGGACTTCGTCGCGGCGCTCGAGGCGCCACGGGTGGTGTGGCTGATGGTGCCGGCGGCGGTCGTCGATACCACGCTCGAGACGCTGGTTCCGCTGCTCGCCGCCGGCGACGTCCTCGTCGATGGAGGCAACTCCTACTATCGAGACGACATGGACCGCGCCGGGCGACTCGCGGCGGACGGCCTCCACTACGTCGATTGCGGCACCAGCGGCGGCGTGCTGGGGCTCGAACGCGGGTACTGCCTCATGATCGGTGGCGAGCCCGAGGTCGTGCGCCGCCTCGATCCGCTCTTCGCGACCCTCGCGCCGGGACGCGGCTCGCTCCCCGCGACTCCGGGGATCGAGACGCGGCCCGGCACCGCCGACCAGGGCTACCTGCACTGCGGGCCGAACGGTGCCGGCCACTTCGTGAAGATGGTGCACAACGGCATCGAGTACGGCATCATGGCCGCGTACGCCGAGGGCTTCAACGTCCTGCGCCACGCCGACGTCGGCACGCGGGACCATGCGGCGGACGCGGAGACCACGCCGCTCAGGAGCCCTGAGTACTATCCGTTCGAGCTCGACCTGCCCGGCATCGCCGAGGTGTGGCGCCGGGGCAGCGTGATCGCGTCGTGGCTGCTGGACCTGACCGCGGCGGCCCTGCACGAGGATCCGGCGCTCTCGAGCTTCGACGGCCGGGTCTCCGATTCCGGCGAGGGGCGGTGGACGATCGAGGCGGCCATCGACGAGGGCGTGCCCGTGCCGGTGCTCAGCGCGGCGCTCTACGCACGCTTCAGCTCGCGCGGCGAGGCGGCGTTCGCCGACAAGCTCCTGTCTGCGATGCGCTTCGAGTTCGGTGGGCACGTCGAGAAGGAGTCGGGCTCATGACCCGCACCCGCTCCGACGCGCTGGTCTTCTTCGGGGCCACCGGCGACCTCGCCTACAAGAAGATCTTCCCCGCCCTCCACGCGATGGCCCGGCGCGGAAACCTCAACGTTCCCGTCATCGGCGTCGCGCGGTCGGGATGGACGCTGGAGCAGCTCCGGGCCCGGGCCCACGACAGCATCGAGGAGCACGGCGACCCCCTCGACGAGGAGGCCTTCGCGGAGCTCTCGGCGCGGCTGAGCCTGGTCGGCGGCGACTACCGGGAGGGCGCCACGTTCGACGCTCTCCGCAAGGGGCTCGGAGACGCCAAGCACCCGGTCCATTACCTCGCCATTCCCCCCAGCATGTTCGCCACCGTGGTGGAGGGTCTCCACCGCTCGGGCTGCGCGCGCGGCGCCCGCGTCATCCTGGAGAAGCCCTTCGGCCGCGACCTCGCGTCGGCACAGGCCTTGAACGAGACCCTGCACACCCTCTTCGACGAGGCGTCGATCTTCCGGATCGACCATTACCTCGGCAAGGAGGCGGTGCAGAACCTGGTCGTGTTCCGCTTTGCCAACACCTTCCTCGAGCCGATCTGGAACCGCAACTACGTCGAGAGCGTGCAGATCACCATGGCCGAGAGCTTCGGCGTACAGGGCCGCGGCGGCTTCTACGAGGAGGCGGGTGCCATCCGTGACGTGATTCAGAACCACATGCTCCAGGTGGTGAGCTTCCTCGCCATGGAGCCTCCGGCGGCGACCCATGGGGAGGCCATCCGCGACGAGCAGGTGAAGGTCTTCCGGATGATCCGCTCCTTGAGCCCGGACGACCTGGTCCGCGGGCAGTTCCGCGGGTACCGGCAGGAGGACGGCGTGGCGCCGGACTCGCGGGTCGAGACCTTCGCCGCCGTGCGGCTCGCCATCGACTCCTGGCGTTGGGAGGGTGTGCCCTTCTTCATCCGGGCCGGCAAGTGCCTGGCCACGACCACCACCGAGGTGCTGGTCAAGCTCCGGCGGCCGCCGCTCAGCAAGCTGTGCCCGGACGAGGTGAACTACGTGCGCTTTCGGCTCAGCCCGGAGGTGACGATCGCCCTCGGTGCACGCGTCAAGCAGCCCGGAGGGACGATGTCGACCGAGCCGACCGAGCTCAAGGTGGTCAGTCGGCCGCAAGGCGACGCGATGGACGCGTACGAGCGCTTGCTCGGCGACGCGATGGCGGGCGACGCGACCCTCTTCGCACGCCAGGACGCGGTGGAGGCGGCCTGGGCGATCGTGCAGCCGATCCTGGGGACCGCGACGCCGTTCTACGAGTACGAGCCGGGGAGCTGGGGTCCGGCGGCGGCGGCGCAGCTCGCGGCTGACGCCGGCGGCTGGCACTGCCCCGAGTGCGCGGAGCCCGCGGCATGACGGCAGGAGAACGAACCGCACGGGAAGGACCGAGGACGCCCTCCCCGAAGACCCGAAACCGGGTCGTCTTCCTCCTCGACGTCGACAACACGCTGCTCGACAACGACCGGGTCATTGCCGAGCTCAGGAGCTACCTGACGCGCGAGCTCGGGGAGGAGTGCCAGGAACGGTACTGGGCGATCTTCGAGTCGTTGCGCTCCGAGCTGGGATACGCCGACTACCTCGGGGCCCTCCAGCGCTACCGCGTCGAGAACCTGCACGATCCCGAGATCCTCGCCCTCTCGTCCTTCCTCGTGAGCTACCCGTTCGCCGAGCGGCTCTATCCGGGGGCACTCGAGGTGCTGGGGCACCTCGCCCGGTGGGGGCCGACGGTCATCCTCACCGACGGCGACGTCGTCTTCCAGCCGCGCAAGGTCGAACGGTCGGGGCTCTTCGACGCCGTCGGAGGGCGCGTGCTGATCTACATCCACAAGGAGCGGGAGCTCGACGACGTCGAGCGACGCTGGCCCGCGGAGCACTACGTCCTCGTGGACGACAAGGTCCGGATCCTCACCGCCGTCAAAGAGGTCTGGGGCGAGCGCCTGACCACCGTCTTCCCCCGGCAGGGGCACTACGCGCACGACCCCGACGTGGCGACCTATCCGGCGCCAGACCTGACGATCGAGCGGATCCGCGATCTCCTGGACTACAACCTACCGGCGCTGCTCCGGGCGGCGAAGAAGGAGGGCACGCCATGAACGCCACCCACGAGCTTCACGACGCCGGCCAGAGCCGCGACGACGACGCCGCGATCCGGGAGAGGACGGAGGCCGGAGAGTCGGGCGAGGCGCTCTTCTTCGCCCTGGCGATCGACGACCTGACCCGGGCCGCCGACCTCTTCCGCCCGATCCACGAGGGGCCGAGGCGGCCGGCCTCGACCTGGACGACTCCCAGCACCGGGTCACGCGCGAGACGAAGCGGCGGCTCGTCAGGCTGGCTCGTGGTCTCCAGGCCCGTGGGAGACCCATGAGCGAGCCGTCACCGAGCGTGGAGGATCTCGAGGCGCTGCAGCGCGACGCCGTCGGATACTTCCTCCGCGCCGCGAATCCGGAGAACGGCTTGATCTCCGACAGCTCGCGTGCAGGCGCCCCGTGCAGCATCGCGGCCACCGGGCTCGGCCTCGCCGCCTACGTCGTGGCCGCGGAGCGCGGCCTCCTCGCGCGTCGCGAGGCCGCCGCCCGGACGCTCGCCGCGCTGCGCTTCTTGCGCGACAGCCCCCAGGGCGAGGAGCCCGACGCCACGGGCTACCGGGGCTTCTACTACCACTTCCTCGACATGGAGACCGGCCGGCGGGTCTGGCACAGCGAGCTGTCGATGATCGACACCGCGATCTTGATCGCCGGCGTCCTGACCGGCGGGACCTACTTCTCGGCCGCGGGGGAGGACGAGCTGGAGATCCGGGAGCTCGCCGGCCTGCTCTACCGGCGGATCGACTGGCCCTGGGCCACCGCGGGCGGCTCCGTGGTGCGCATGGGGTGGAAGCCCGGGTCGGGATTCCTGAGCTATGGCTGGGAAGGCTATAGCGAGGCGATGCTCCTCTACGTCCTCGGCCTGGGGTCGCCCACCCACCCGCTCCCCGCCGGCAGCTTCGACGCGTGGACCGGAACCTACCAGTGGGAGAACCTCTACGACGTCGAGATCCTCTTCTCGGCGCCGCTGTTCACCCACCAGCTCTCGCACGTGTGGATCGACTTTCGCGGCATCCAAGATGAATTCATGCGCGAGAAGCGGTCCGACTACTTCGAGAACAGCCGCCGGGCGACCCGGATCCAGCAGAAGTACGCCCTGCGCAACCCCCTGGGGTTCAAGGGGTACGGCGAGGACTGCTGGGGGATCACCGCCGGCCTCGGCCCCGGCTTCTCGAAACAGCGGGTGGCAGGCGGCATCGAGCGGCAGTTCTACGGCTACGTGGCCCGGGGCGTTCCGTTCGGACCGGACGACGGGACCCTGGCGCCCTGGGCGGTCGCCGCGTCCCTGCCCTTCGCACCGGAAGCCGTCCTGGAGGCGCTCCGGCACGTCCGGGAGACCTATCCGGAGACCCGCAGCAAGGACGGGTTCCTGACCAGCTTCAACCCGACCTTCGACACCGGCGACGGAACCGGCCGAGGCTGGCTCTCCCCCGAGCACCACGGGCTCGACCAGGGACCGGTGGCCCTGATGATCGAGAATCACCGCTCGGGGCTTCTCTGGCGCCTGATGCGCGAGAGTCCCGCCATCGTGGCGGGGCTCCGCCGCGCGGGGTTCAGCCGGGGATGGTTGAGAGCTTGTGAATAAATCGCCGACCTACTACGGGCGCCCCCGAATCGCCCCTCGCGGCGTTGCGCCTCCTCGACGTAGGCCCCGCTACGCCTGCGTCGGCGCGCCTTACGAGTGGCGCCCGGGAACGCCCTCGCTACGGCCGGAGATTCATTCACAAGCTCTGCGGCGAGGCCACGGGTGAGCGCCGCCGGCCCCACCGAGCCACGCAGCACAGCGCCGGCGCTCGAGCTTCCCGGGCGTCGAGCTGTTGGCCGGGGACGCCTGCGACGGCGCGTTGCTCGCCAACGTACGGCCGGCGGGCTGGAGGAACCCGCAGCCCGCCGCCAGGTACAACCTCGTCGTCCTCGGGGCGGGAACCGCCGGGCTGGTCGCCGCGGCCGGCGCCGCCGCCCTCGGCGCCAAGGTGGCGCTGGTGGAACGGAGCCTCCTGGGCGGCGACTGCCTGAGCTCCGGCTGCGTCCCGTCCAAGGCCTTGCTGCGCGCTGCGCGGTTCCACGACGACCTCCGCCACGCACCGATCTTCGCCGGGAGCGCGCCGCGACCCTCGGAACCGGACTTCGCCGGCGCCATGGAACGCATGCGCCGCCTGCGCGCGCAGATCAGCCGCAAGGACTCGGTCCGGCGGTTCGATGGCCTGGGCGTGGACGTGTTCCTGGGCGAAGGGGCGTTCGCCGACCGGCGCACGGTCGAGGTCGCCGGCGCCAGGCTCAGGTTTCAGCGCGCCGTCATCGCCACCGGCAGCCGCGCTGCTCACCCGCCCATCGAGAGCCTGGCGGCAGCCGGATACCTCACCAACGAAACGGTCTTCAACCTGACCGAGCGCCCCCGCCGGCTGCTGGTGGTCGGTGGCGGACCCCTGGGCTGCGAGATGGCTCAGGCCTTCGCGCGCCTCGGCTCCCAGGTGATCATCGCCAGCCTGGAGCCGTACTTCCTTCCCGGCGAAGAGCGGGACGCCGCGGAGGTCCTCGCCGATGCGCTGCGCAGAGACGGCATCGAGGTGCGGCTCAACACGGAGGTCCAGGGGGTCAGCCGACACGATGGCGAGAAGCTCGTGCGCCTGGTCGACGACGGCCAGGAAACGACGGTGGCGGTGGACGAGATTCTCGTCGGGGCCGGGCGGGTGCCCCACGTCGAGGGGCTGCACCTCGAGGCGGCCGGCGTGGACTACGACCACGAGCACGGCGTGCGGGTGAACGACTACCTGCAGACCAGCAACCGGCGCATCTACGCCGCGGGCGACGTGGCCCTGGCGCGAAAGTACACCCACATGGCGGACGCCACGGCCCGCATCGTGATCCAGAACGCGCTGTTCTTGGGGCGCAAGAAGCTGAGCGCCCTGACCATCCCCTGGTGCACCTACACCGATCCGGAGATCGCCCACGTGGGCCTCTACGTGAAGGAGTGCCGGGAGCGGGGCTTCCCCTTGAAGACCTTCACCGTGCCGATGAGCGACGTGGACCGGGCGGTCCTCGACGGCGAGCCCGAGGGCTTCGTCAAGATCCACGTCCGCGACGGCACCGACACCATCCTGGGCGCGACCATCGTCGCGCGCCATGCGGGGGAGATGATCAACGAGATCTCCCTGGCCATGGTGGCCGGGATCGGTCTCAAGACCGTCTCGCGGGTGATCCATTCCTATCCGACCCAGGCGGAGGCGATCCGCATGGCCGGCGATGCCTACACCCGCACGCGAATGAGCCCGCGGTGGAAGGCGCTCAGCCGCCGCTGGCTGGCCTGGTCGCGAGGCACGAGAGGAGCGAAATCGTGACGTCCGAGCCGAGTCTTGAGCCGCCACCAGACCGGGAGGGGACGTCCCCCTCCCGGCTCGTGGAGATGCGGCGCTCCTCCGGCACCGTAGTGACCCGTCAACTGTCAAGTGACAGGGTATCTGGCGAGGATTTCTCGTCGCTGGCAAGGCGCTCCGACGCAGGCGTAGCGGGGCCTACGTCGAGGAGGAGCAACGCCGCCAGCGGCGGGAGGGACCGCCGGGACACGTCACTTGACGGTTGACGGGTCAGTAGTTTCTACCTGGGCCGCGAGACTGCGGATGGGTAGAAAGTGCGCTTCCCGGCGACGCGCGATCAGACTATGCTATCCTCTTGCGAATGAATTCTTCAGCATGCCGCGTAGTAAATGATTAGCGACTTCCCCATAGGCCCGGGGCGGCACGAGCCTCCTGGCGCAGGAAGATGGAGAGTGGAACATGAACCTATCGCACGCGAGACTCCTGGCCAGCGTCGGGCTCGCCGCCCTGGTTTCCTTGGCGTACGCCGCCCCGGCACGGGCCCAGGCGGTGGCGCCGCCATTGGGTACGGCGGGTAGCTACACGATCCTGGGTACGAACGGCATCCCGACTCCCGGGACGGTGACCTGTACCACGTCCACCATCGACGGAGACGTGGGCTCCACCGGCAACTCGATCACCAACACCGGACCATGCACGATCACGGGGAACGTCGACGCGCCGGTCGCCGGGACGGTCGTCAGTGACTTCGACAGCGCCTACGCCGCCCTGGACACCCTGAACCCGATGTGCGACGGGGTCGTGCCGACCACCACCACCACACTCCCGCCCGGGGTCTACTGCTCCACCGCCGGGACCACGATCGGCGCCGGCGTGACCATCACGCTCGACGGAGACGCCAATGACGTATGGGTCTTCAAGATCGGGACCGGCGGGTTGGGCGCCCTCACGGGCACCGGCCCCAACTTGCAGGTGGTCATGGGAGGCACCGCGCAGGCGTGCAACGTGTATTGGTGGACCGCCGAGGCCGCGACGCTGACGGATGCGGCGTTCGCAGGAACCGTCCTCGCGGGGACCACCGCCACGATGACCGGCACGAGCTGGGAAGGGCGAGCCTTGGCGACGACCGACGCCACCGTCACGAACTCGATCATCACCGGGTGCCCGGCGGTGGTGCCTCCGCCCGTGCAGGAGATTCCGACCCTGGGGCCGGGCGCCCTTGCGAGCCTCGTCGTCCTGCTCGCCGGGATGGGGCTGCTCGTCCTCCGGAGGCTGTCTATTTAACGAGGCTCCGCCTCAGACCGACGAGGCGTCTGGAGCGTCTCCGGCGCCACGGGCGGCTGGTCCCCTCCCACGCCGAGCGATCACGGCTGCGCTCCTCGGAACGGCTTCTCCAGACCGCTGGATTCATCGGATCTCCCCCCTCTCCCTCGATCCCTCTCCCACCCTCCGGGGGGCGAGGGACGCCCCCTCCCGGTCGCGTCCTACAAACTTGACTCATCTGGCCAGATCTCGGTGGGCCTAGTGGACTAGCGAGGCTCCGCCTCAGACCGACGAGGCGTCTGGAGCGTCTTGGGCGCCACGGGCGGCTGGTCCCCCGCCCACGCCGAGCGATCACGGCTGCGCTCCTCGGAACGGCTTCTCCAGACCGCTGGATTCATCGGATCTCCCCCCGCCCTACCCCGCCAGCGGCGGCTTCTGCCGCGCCTTGAGCTTCGCCCGCAGGAAGTCCCGGTTCATCCGGGCGATCCAGTCGATGGAGATCCCCTTCGGGCAGACCGCCTCGCACTCGCGGAAGTTCGAGCAGGCGCCGAAGCCCTGAGCCTCCATCTCCTCCACCATCTCCAGCACCCGGCCGAAGCGCTCCGTCTGCCCCTGGGGCAGGAGCCCCAGGTGCGCGACCTTCGCCGACGTGAAGAGCTGGGCCGCGCCGTTCGGGCACTGGGCCACGCAGGCGCCGCAGCCGATGCAGGTGGCGGCGTCGAAGGCGGCGTCGGCGTTCGCCTTGGGCACCGGGATCGAGTTCGCCTCGGGCGCCTCGCCGGTGTTGACCGACACGTAGCCGCCGGCCTCGATCACCCGGTCGAAGGCCGAGCGGTCGACCACCAGGTCTTGGAGCACCGGAAAGGCCGCCGCGCGCCACGGCTCGATGGTGATCCGGTCGCCGTCCCGGAAGTGGCGCATGTGGAGCTGACAGGTGGTGGTCAGGCGCATGGGGCCGTGCGCCTCGCCGTTGATCATCATGCCGCAGGCGCCGCAGATCCCTTCCCGGCAGTCGTGGCCGAACTCGATCGGCCGCTCGCCCTTCCCGATCAGGCGCTCGTTGACCACGTCGAGCATCTCGAGGAACGACATGTCCGGGCTGATGTCCTCGGCCCGGTACTCGACGAGGCGCCCGGGGGCGTCGGGACCCGCCTGGCGCCAGACGTGGAGTGTGAGATCCATTACTTGTAGCTCCTTTGGCTCGGCTTCACGTACTCGAATTCCAGCTCTTCCTTGTGGAGCACCGGCGTCTCGCCGGCGCCCTGGAACTCCCAGGCGGCGACGTAGCTGAACTCTTCGTCGTTGCGCTTGGCCTCCCCCTCCTCGGTCTGGTACTCCTCCCGGAAGTGGGCGCCGCAGGACTCCTCGCGCTCCAGGGCGTCGCGGCACATGAGCTCGGCGAGCTCGAGGAAGTCGGCCACCCGGCCCGCCTTCTCCAGGCTCTCGTTGATCTCCTCGCCGTCGCCCAGCACCCGGACGTTCGACCAGAACTCCTGGCGCAGACCGGGGATCACCTCGAGCGCCTCGGTCAGGCTCTCCCTGGTGCGCGACATGCCGCACTTCTCCCACAACAGAGCGCCGAGCTCCTTGTGGATCGAGTCGACCGTGCGCTCACCCTGGATCGCGAGGAGCTTGGCGACCCGGTCCTCGACCTCGCGCTCGGCCCGGGCGAACGCCTCGTGGCCGGTGTCGACCTTCTGGCCCATGCGCGGCGCGAGGTAGTTGCCGATCGTGTAGGGCAGCACGAAGTAGCCGTCGGCCAGCCCCTGCATCAGGGCCGAGGCTCCGAGGCGGTTGGCGCCGTGGTCGGAGAAGTTGGCCTCGCCGATCACGAACAGCCCGGGGATCGTCGACTGCAGGTTGTAGTCCACCCACAGGCCGCCCATCGTGTAGTGGGGGGCCGGGTAGATGCGCATCGGCGTCTCGTGGGGGTCGTCGCCGGTGATCTTCTCGTACATCTCGAAGAGGTTGCCGTAGCGCTCGTCGATCACCTGCCGGCCGAGGCGCTCGATGGGATCGTGAAAATCGAGGTAGACGCCGATGCCGGTGGGCCCGACGCCGCGGCCCTCGTCCACCACGTGCTTGGCGGCGCGCGAGGCGATGTCGCGCGGCACGAGGTTGCCGAAGGCCGGGTAGCGGCGCTCGAGGTAGTAGTCCCGCTCCTCCTCGGGGATCTGGTTCGGCCGCCGTTCGTCGTCCGGGTCCTTGGGCACCCAGATCCGGCCGTCGTTGCGGAGCGACTCGCTCATCAGGGTGAGCTTCGACTGGTGCTCGCCGGCCGGCGGGATGGCGGTCGGGTGGATCTGGGTGTAGCAGGGGTTGGCGAAGTAGGCGCCGCGGCGGTGCGCGCGCCAGGCCGCCGTCACGTTGCAGCCCATGGCGTTGGTCGAGAGGTAGAAGACCCGCGAGTAGCCGCCCGAGGCGAGGACCACGGCGTCGCCGGCCCAGCGCTCGACCTCGCCGGTCACCAGGTTGCGGGTGATCACGCCCTTCGCCTCGCCGTCGACCAGGACCACGTCGAGCATCTCGTGGCGCGGGTACATCTCGACCTTGCCCCGCTTCACCTGCCGGGCGAGCGCCTGGTACGCGCCGAGGAGGAGCTGCTGGCCGGTCTGGCCGCGGGCGTAAAAGGTGCGCGAGACCTGGGCGCCGCCGAAGGAGCGGTTGTCGAGGTAGCCGGCGTAATCGCGGGCGAAGGGCACGCCCTGGGCCACCGCCTGGTCGATGATGTTGAGCGAGAGCTGGGCCAGGCGGTAGACGTTCCCCTCGCGGGAGCGGAAGTCGCCCCCCTTGACCGTGTCGTAGAACAGGCGCCAGATGCTGTCGCCGTCGTTCTGGTAGTTCTTGGCGGCGTTGATGCCGCCCTGGGCCGCGATCGAGTGGGCCCGGCGCGCCGAGTCCTGGAAGCAGAAGCACTTCACGTCGTAGCCGAGCTCGGCCATGGAGGCCGAGGCCGACGCCCCGGCCAGGCCCGAGCCGATCACCAGGACGTCGAACTTGCGCTTGTTGGCCGGGTTGACCAGCTTCATCTGGAAGCGGTGCGAGTCCCACTGGTCCTGGATGGGCCCGGAAGGGATCTTCGAGTCGAGGGTCATCGCGTGCTCTCCCTTGCGAGGTTCAGTGGACCAGCCCGGTGAGGACCGCCAGCGGGAACGAGACGTTGCCCGCCGTGACGATCACGGCGAACGTGACGGCGAACTTGCGGCGCCAGGGGTTGAAGGTCGGGTGGTTCCAGCCCAGGCTCTGGAACAGGCTCCACAGCCCGTGGTAGAGGTGGAGCCCCAGGAAGAGGTTGGCCACGATGTAGATCGCCGACACCCACCAGACCGAGAAGCCCGCCACGACGTTGTGGTAGACGTTGCCCGGGACGTAGTCGTGGTGGAGGGTGCCGGTGGTGAAGTGGAGGATGTGGTAGACGACGAACAGGGCGATGATCACCCCGCCCCAGCGCATGGTGCGCGCGGCGTAGTCGAGCTGCACGCGCTCGACCTTGGCGTAGCCCTTGGGCCGCGCGGCCCAGCTCGCGCGGCTCACCTGCCAGGCCGCCCAGATGTGGACGGCGACCGCGGCGAGCAGCACCAGCCGCGCGATCCACAGGGCCGACTCGTGGGGGAAGAGGGGCGAGCCCATCTCACGCAGCCATTGGGCGTAGACGTTCAGCGGCCGCAGCCCCGCGTGGGGCCCCGTCGCGTACACCGGCAGGTAGAGCTTCAGGTTGCCCACCATGTGAAAGAAGACGAAGCCGAAGAGGACGATGCCGCTCACCGCCATCGCCGCCTTCTTGGCCAGGGTCGATCGCCAGAACTCTCCGATCCAGCTCATGCGTGGTCCTCTGGGATGGGTTTGCCGGGAATGGGGGGGCGCGCGCCGAGTCTACCTCGCCGCGGTCGGCGGTCGGCTCAACGACGTCTCTTGCGGCGGCGGCGGCGGGGCCGCGGGCGGGCGCCGCCGGGGCTCGAGCGGGGCTCGGGCCGGTTCCGGGCCGCCTCCTGCCAGGCGGCGAGGATCTCGTGGCCCTCGCCGGTCGAGTGGGTCAGGATCTCGAAGAGGAAGAGCGCCTCGTCGAAGTACCGGCGCACCGCGAAGCGGCGCCGGCCCTCGGCGCTCCACTCCGGCTCGCACATGCGCAGGAAGACCTGGAGGCCCCCGAGGATCCGCTCCGAGCGGGCCCGCGACAGGCTGAAGCGGGCGGCGAAGGGCGTGACGACCTCCTCGACCATGGCTTCGAGACCGGTCCGGCTCATGGGGTGGCCGTCGACCCCCTCGATGTCGTAGCGCCGCAGAAGCACCGTGGGCAAGAGCAGGGCGGCCAGGAGCCCCGAGTCGTCGAGCTCGCGCCCCTCCTCCGCCATCTCGTCGAAGACCACCGGGATGCGGTTGAACGAGCCCAGGCCCCGCTCGTCGGCCGCGACCATGGCGTAGACCTCGGGCAAGAGCTCCTCGAGCAGGCCGAAGTCCATCATCAGTTGCAGCGCGTCGCCGGCGTGACCGCAGCGCAGGAGCTGGACGACCTCCTCGGTCAGGCGCGCCGGGGAGGCCTTGGCGATCTCCTCCTTGTTGCGCTGGATGCCGGCGGCGGTGCCGTCCTCGAGATCGAACCCGAGTCGGGCGGCGAACTCGATCGCCCGGAGCAGGCGCACCGGGTCCTCGGCGAAGCGCACGTCGGGATCGCCGATCACCCGGATCAGGCCGTCGTCCAGGTCGTCGATGCCGCCCACGTAGTCGATCACCGAGAAGTCGGCGACGTTGTAGAACAGGGCGTTGATCGTGAAGTCGCGCCGGAAGGCGTCCTGCCGGGGGGTGCCGTAGGTATTGTCCGAGGTGATCAGCAGGTCGTCCTGGGAGCCGTCCTGCTCCTCCGGTGAGGGCTCGCGCCGGAAGGTGGCGACCTCGACGATGCCGTCCTGGAAGAAGACGTGGGCCAGCCGGAAGCGGCGGCCGATGATCCGGCTGTTGCGGAACAGACGGCGGATCTCGCCGGGCCGCGCGTCGGTGCCCACGTCGAAGTCCTTCGGCCGCCGGTCGAGCAGCAGGTCCCGCACCGCACCGCCCACCATGTACGCCTTCTTGCCGGAGTTGTGGAGCCGGTAGAGGACCTTCAGGGTGTTGGGATCGATGTTGCTGCGGGAGATGTTGTGCCCGGACCGGTCGAGGATCCTAGGTTGCTGCCCGCTCCCGTCGTCCACCCGGGCATTATAGCCACCGGTCGGGAAGGCTCTTCGCCGAGCCGGAGAACCCGCCATGTCACCCGGTCGAGGGGCAGGAGGTCGCCGGTCGTCCCGGCGCCCAGGAGGCACCTGTCGGGGTCGCCGAGCGCCGCGCGCGGCACCTCGACGACGATCTCGCGGCCGCCGTCGTCCCGGCGTGCCGAGGAGCGCAGCCGCGATCGGTCGGCGTGGGCGGGGGACCAGCGACCCGTGGCGCCGGAGACGCTTCAGGCGCCTCGTCGGTTTGAGGCGGAGCTTCGCCAGGAGAAGTCCCCCCGCCGGGTCGAGCCCGGCGGGGGGAGGGGGAAGGCGCGCGAGGTGGGCTTGGAGGAAGCTGTCGTCTGCGAAACGATGCGCGCCGGTGGGTGGCGTCACCGTCTACTGACGCTGGTGACGCCCGTCGTGCCCGCGCCCGTGGCCGTGGCTCGAATGCCCGCGGCCCCGCCCGCGGTACCGCTCTTCGTAGCGGTCGCCCCGGCCGCGATGGTGCCGGGAGGTCCCGTAACGTCCGTAGTCGCGCGCCCGGTCGCGTCGCGACCCGTAGCGGCCATCGTGACCGCGGCGGTGGTAGCGGTCGTAGCGGTCGTATCCGCGGTACCTGTCGTAGCGGCCGTATCCGCGGTACCTGTCGTAGCGACCGTATCCGCCGTATCCGCGGTTCCTGTCGTAGCGGTTGTAGCGGTCGTAGCGGTTTCCGTAAACCCCGCCGTAGTAGCCCTCGTCGTAGTACGCGCCGCCCCAGACCGGCGGCGGGGCGTAGCCCTCGAACAGCGGGCCGGGCTGTACGCCGTAGCGGTCGAAGTAGCGCCCCACGACCGGGCAGCTCGGGTCGTGGTAGACGTAGCCGCCGCGCCGGAAGCAGCGGTCCGTGCAGCGGATCCCGCGGACCCCGAACGAGGCGGGCGTGCGGTAGTAGTAGCCCGGCGGCCCGCCGTAGGAGGGGGCTCCGAAGACCAGGGAGAAGCTCACGCCGCCCACCGAGAACCACCCCCCGAGGGAGAAGCCGCCGCCGTGGGCCACGGCCGGCTGAGCGAGGGCTGGGAGGAGAAACAGGACGGGAACGAGCACGACTGCGATCAGAGATCTGGACATCACATCGGTACCTCCTGGACCGCCTCGATTCCACGTTCCGTGCCAGAGGACCACGGAAGAGATAAACCGAGTGCGTTCAGCCGCTTGCAGGAACTACACACGGACCGGAGAGGAGCGGGTGTCCCCGTGCGGGGACGCCCGGTTTATGACCAGGTGACATGGGCGGGCGCCGCTCGGTGCAGGTCGGCAGGATCGCCCGGCCGAGGCAGAGCTCGGCCGCTTCATGGGCCTGTCGCGCCGGGCGCCGGCCACACCGGTTGAGGCGGCCGGGCTCCGTCTCGGCCGGCCGAACCGCCGGACCGCCTGCGAGCGCCGACGTCGCCCGACGCGGGTCGTAGGGGGGGATCCAGTCAAACCAGCTCGCTGTGGATGTGGATCTCGCCCTCGAGCGTCCGGTGGACCGGGCACTTGTTGGCGATCTCGAGGAGCCGCTGGCGCTGCTCGGCGGAGAGGTCGCCCAGGACCTCGATCCGGCGGGAGATGTGGTCGATCCGGCCGCCCCCGGAGCGCTGCTCCTCGGTACAGGAGGCGCAGTCCCTGGCGTGGACCCGGTCGTGGGCCAGGCGCACGCGGATCCCCTCGAGGGGCCACTCCTTGCGGTCCGCATACATGCGCAGGGTCATGCTCGTGCAGGCGCCGAGACCCGCCAGGACGAGCTCGTACGGGCTCGGGCCCGTGTCGGTGCCGCCGTAGCTCGCGGGCTCGTCCGCGGCGAAGCGGTGGCGCCGGGCGAAGACCTCCTGGGCGAAGCCCTCGGGACCGCCCACGACGGTGACGCCGCCCTGCTCGGTCGCCGGCTCGGGGAGCTCCTCGGCGATCGGCTCGAGCTGGACGTAGCGGCCGGCCCAGGCCGCCAGTACCTCGGCCACGTAGCTCGCGTCGCGCGGGTCGGTGAGCAGGTGGTCGGCGCGGTCCAGCGAGACGAAGCTCTTCGGGTGCCGCGCCGCCTCGTAGATCTTCCGCGCCTGGTCGATGGGGACGATGGTGTCGGCCGGCGAGTGGAAGATGAGGAGGGCGCGATCGAGGTCGTGAATGGCCTGGGCCAGGTTCCCCCCTTCGAGGTCGCGCAGGAGCTGGCGCTTGATCCGGAAGCTCCGCCCGCCGAGGCGGACCTCGGCCTCGTCCTTCTCCGCGAGCTCGGGCGCCTGGCGGATCAGCGTCTTCTCGAGGTGGGCGGTCTCGGCCGGCGCGCCGATCGTGGCCACCGCCCGCGCCTCGGGCACCCGGCCGGCGGCGGCGAGCACCGCCGCGCCGCCGAGGCTGTGGCCGATCAGGATCTCGGGCGCGCGGCGCTCGGCGCGCAGGAAGTCGGCGGCCGCTTCCAGGTCGTCGACGTTCGAGGAGAAGTTGGTGTCGGCGAAGTCGCCCTCGCTCTCGCCGATGCCGGTGAAGTCGAACCGGAAGACCGCGATGCCGCGCTCGACCAGCGCGCGGCTGATCCACCCCGCGGCCTTCAGGTCCTTCGAGCAGGTGAAGCAGTGGGCGAAGAGGGCGTAGGCGGCGGGCTCGCTGCCCTCGGGATCGGGGAGCTCGAGGCGCCCCACGAGCTCGTCGCCGAAGGCGCCGGTGAACCTCAGACGTTTGCGTTGCATCGCGTTTCCTCCAGAAAGGCAGGCCTGTCGGTAAGATCGGCGGCGGATGTGCGCCTATTCTCCACCCTTCCCGCGCGCCACGAAAGCGGCTCGACGGCCGGCGCCGACGAGCCCGGCCGCCGCGCCATGAGCCCGCCGCCGCCGCCGCCCGCGCTCGAGGCCCGAGGCGTCGTCAAGCGCTACCCGGACGGCACCGAGGCGCTGGCCGGCGTCGACCTCGCCGTCGCGCGCGGCGAGACGGTGGCCCTGGTGGGCGAGAGCGGCTCGGGGAAGACGACGCTTCTACGCTGCTTCAACCGCATGGTGGAGCCGAGCGCCGGCGAGGTCCTGGCCGGCGGGCGGCGGCTCGCCGGGGAGGACCCGATCGCGCTGCGCCGAGCGACCGGCTACGTGCAGCAGGAGGGGGGCCTCCTGCCCCACTGGACGGTCGCGCGCAACGTCGAGCTGGTGCCGCGGCTGCTGGGCTGGGAGCGCGCCCGGCGGGAGGCGCGGGCCGAGGAGGTGCTGGAGCTGGTGGGGCTGCCGCCGGCGCGCTACGGGGGGCGCTACCCGCGGGAGCTCTCGGGCGGGCAGCGGCAGCGGGTGGCGTTCGCGCGGGCGCTCGCCGGGGATCCGGAGGTGGTGTTGCTGGACGAGCCGTTCGGGGCGCTGGACGCGTTGACGCGGCTGGAGCTGCAGGGGGAGTTCCTGGGGTTTCGGGAGCGGCTGGGCAAGACGATGTTGTTGGTGACGCATGACCTGGGGGAGGCGTTTCGGTTGGGGGGGAGGGTGGCGGTGATGCGGGCGGGGCGGATTTTGCGGGTCGGGCGGCCGGAGGAGTTGCGGCGGGAGCCGGGGGATGGGTACGTGGAGGCGTTGCTCGAGGTGGGGGGGATGGGTTGATGGGGCGGAGTTGGCGAGCACACGGCGCGGGGTGCGGCAAGGGTTCGGCGGCTGACTGCGACCGGCGAACCCCCACGCGGCCCCCGGGCCTGCGTCAACGGGCGGTTGGGGCGTTCGGCTCGGTCTTGGTGGGGGTCGTGGGACTGGTCTTGTTGAGCCCGCTCACCGCTTGGGGGAAAGGCGGGGCGGACTCCGGGACGATTGTCGTGGGGTCGAAGAATTTCGAGGAGAGTCGGCTGTTGGCGGAGATGTTTGCGCAGGTGATCGAGGGGCGAACGGGGCTGCGGGTGGAGCGGCGGTTGAATTTGGCGGGGACGCAGGTTTGCTTCGAGGCGCTGCGCTCCGGCGCGATCGATCTCTATCCCGAGTACACGGGGACCGGGCTGGCGTCGATCCTGGGGGAGGAGCCGGCGCCGGGCACCGCCGGGCGGGCGGCGACGCTGGCTCGGGTGCGCCGCGCGTTTCTCTCCCGCTGGAACCTGGTCTGGCTGGGGCCGCTCGGCTTCGAGAACTCCTACGAGCTGGCGGTACCCAGGGCGCTCGCCGAGCGCGCGGGGCTCCACACCCTCTCGGACCTCGCCCGCGTCGCCCCGCGCCTCGCCGCCGGCTTCGGTTACGAGTTCGTCGAGCGGCCCGATGGCCTGCCCGGCCTCGCCCGGACCTACGGCCTTCACTTCGCTTCGGTCCGCCGCATGCAGCAGGCCCTGAAGTACCAGGCGGTCGCCTCGGGCGAGATCCAGGCCCTGGACGTCTACTCGACCGACGGGCGCCTCCTCACCTACGACCTCGTGGTCCTCGCCGACGAGCGCGGCTTCTTCCCGCCCTACGACGCGGCGCCCCTCGTGCGGGGCGAGACCCTGGCGCGCCACCCGCAGGTGGCCTCCGCCCTCGCGCTCCTCGCCGGCGCCCTCGACGCGGCACGGATGCGGCACCTGAACTACCGGCTCCAGGAAGAGGGGGCGGAGCCCGCCGTCGTGGCCCACCAGACCCTGATCGAGCTCGGCCTCGTCGCGGGCGACGGCCCGGCGACGGAACCGGCCACGAGCCGGCGCGGCGAGGGCTCGTTCGCGGCCTACCTCTGGCGGCGCCGGGGCAGGCTCGCGCACTACACCGCGCAGCACCTCGCCCTCTCCGGCGCCGGCCTCGCCCTGGGTGCGCTCCTCGCCATCCCCCTGGGGCTCGCCCTCGAGCGGCGCCGGCGCCTGGCCGAGCCCTTGATCCGCGCGGTCGGGGTGACCCAGACGATCCCGTCGCTCGCCCTGCTCGCCTTCGCCATCCCGTTCCTGGGCGTCGGCCGCCTGCCGGCGGTGGTGGCGCTCTGGGTCTACGCCGTCTTCCCGATCCTCCGCAACACCTACTCCGGCGTCCGTGACGCCGACCCGCGCGCCGCCGAGGCGGCGACCGCCCTGGGCATGACGCCGCTCCAGGTGCTCGGCCGCGTGCGCCTGCCGCTCGCGGCGCCGGTGATCATGGCGGGCGTGCGTACGGCGGCGGTCCTCACCGTCGGCACCGCCACCCTCGCCGCGTTCATCGGCGCCGGCGGCCTGGGCGAGCCGATCGTCACCGGCCTGCAGCTCGCCGACACCCGGATGATCCTCTCCGGCGCCCTGCCGGCGGCGCTGCTCGCCGTGGCGGTCGACCTGGCGCTCGCCGGGGTCGAGCGCCTGGTGACGCCCCGCGGGATCGGCGGGGTAGGATGACGCGCACGGGCGGAGGCGCCATGGAAGCGAGCGAGCGGATCGTGATCGAGCTCCACCGGGACGGCGAGGAAGACCCGGGGTTCCGCGACGAGCTCCGCGCCAGCCTCTCGGAGCGCCCGCGGCGGATCCCCTCGAAGTACTTCTACGACGAGCGGGGCTCGGAGCTCTTCGAGCGGATCTGCGAGCTGCCCGAGTACTACCCCACCCGCACCGAGCGCGCCCTGCTCGAGCGCCACGCCGCCGAGATCGTCGCGGCGAGCGGCGCCGAGGAGCTGATCGAGCTGGGCTCCGGGGCCGCCACCAAGACCGAGATCCTCCTCGACGCCATGGCTGCGGCCGGGAGCCTGCGCCTCTACGTGCCGTTCGACGTCAGCCACGCCATGGTCGAGGCGGTCGCCCGCCGCCTGGCCGCGCGCTACCCGGAGCTCGAGATCCACGGCCTGGTGGGCGACTTCCT
This sequence comes from uncultured Acidobacteriota bacterium, assembly GCA_963741925.1. Classification (GTDB taxonomy): domain Bacteria; phylum Acidobacteriota; class Thermoanaerobaculia; order Multivoradales; family DATKCC01; genus CAVUBL01. Next base: position 1,711,098 of record CAVUJU010000005.1, on the reverse strand, counting down.
CGGCCACCTGGGGAAGATCCCGTCGGGCGGCCGGCGCCTGGCGGCGCTCCTCGGCGGGACGATCGGCAACCTCTACCCGGGGCAGGCCCGGCGCTTCCTGACCGAGGTCGCCGAGAGCCTCGCCCCGGGGGACTCGTTCCTGCTCGGCGTCGACCTCATCAAGCAGGTGGCCGTCATCGAGGCGGCCTACAACGACTCCGAGGAGGTGACCGCGGAGTTCAACCGCAACATCCTCCAGGTGGTCAACCGCCTGACCGGCGGGGACTTCGACCCCGGAGCGTTCCGTCACCGAGCGTTCTTCAACGTCCAGGACCACCGGATCGAGATGCGCCTGGTCTCCAGGCGGGACCAGGCCGTGCACCTGCCCGGGCTCGACCTCGACCTCGAGATCGCCGCCGAGGAAGAGATCCTCACCGAGATCAGCACCAAATTCGACCGCGCCCGGACCGAGACCCTCCTCGCCGCCTCGGGCTTCGAGCTGGTGCGCTGGTACACCGATCCCGAGGACCTGTTCGCGCTCTCGCTCTCGCGCCGCGTCTGACGGCCTCGGTGGCCGCCGGCCGGTGGTAAACTCCTGCGATCGTGGACCCGCCCGGAAGGATCGGCAAGTACGAGGTCCTCGAACGGATCGGTGCGGGCGGCTACGGGGACGCCTACCTCGCCCGCGAACCGCTCACCGAGCGCCTCGTGGTCCTCAAGGTCTGCACCTCGGAGGACGAGACCCTGCACCGGCGCTTCCTGCGCGAAGCCGAGATCGCCGGCTCCCTCCACCACCGCAACGTCGCGACCGTCTACTCGTCCGACCGGGACCCGGCCGGCCCCTACCTGGTCCAGGAGCACCTGGAAGGCGAACGCCTCGAAGCCGCCCTCCGGCGCGCCGAGCCGGTCGACGGGCCGGCGCGGGCGGCGCGTCTCAAGCAGCTCCTCCAGGTCGCGCGGGCCCTCGACTACGCCCACAAGAAGGGCGTCCCCCATCGCGACCTGGGGCCGGAGAGCGTCCAGGTCCTCCCGGACGGCCGGGTCAAGGTGCTGGGCTTCGGGATCGGGAAGCTCGCCGGCGCCGAGACCGGCCTCGCCCGCACCGGCGCCCTCGAGGCGCGGGCCGCGTATCTCGCCCCGGAGCAGATCACGGGCGAGGCGGTCGACGAGCGGGCCGACCTGTTCGCCTTCGGGGTGCTGGCCTACGAGCTCCTGTCCGGCGTCCACCCGTTCCCGGGCACGACCAGCGAGGAGCTCCAGAGACGGGTGATCGGCGAGGACCCGGCCCCCCTCACCACGCTCTGGCCCGAGTGCCCGGCGGAGGTCGCGGCCGTCGTCGCCGGTTGCCTCGAGAAGGACCCCTGGCGCCGCGGATCGGGGTTCTCCGAGATCGCCGAGCGCCTGGCGGAGGCCGCCGCGCGCCTCGAGGCGAAGCCCGGCGCCGGCGCCGCGCCGTCCCCGCCGGCGGCACCGCCGGAGGCCACCCTCCTCAGCCTGCCGCCGGTGCCGCGCCGGCCGCCTCTCCGGCTCTCCCCCCGCGCCCGGCGGGCGATCCTCGCCGCCGCCGTCCTCCTGGCGAGCGCCGTGGTCTCGGCCGGCGTCGTGCTCCTCGGCTGGCGCCTGTGGCCCCGCCCGGCGCCGGCCGCCTCTCCGGTCGCGGCCGGGGCGCCGGCCGGCGCCCCGGCGCCCGGCGCCGAGGCCACCCTGAAGATCGACGCGGTGCCCTGGGGCGAGGTCGCTCACCTCACCGACGACTCCGGCCGCTCGCTGCCCCTGCCCGCCGAGCGCACGACGCCGCTCAGCCTCCACTTGGAGCCGGGCGAGTACCTGGTCGAGCTGGCGAACCCGGCGAGCGAGGAGCCGCGGCTCTGCCGGGTGACCCTGGAGGCCGGCGGCGTCCAGAGCTGCCGCGTGGAGTTCTACCTTCTGGAGCCGGCCGAGTACTTCCGGGAGGCGGGCTGGTGGAAGTAGGAAAGATCGCGGGGGTGCTGTCCCTGCTGGCGGTGCTCGCGGCGCCGGCCGCCGCCCAGCCCTTCCTCGACGCGTACAAGCAGGGGGTCGACGCCGTCCAGGCGGGCGACTTCCAGCGCGCCGAGACCCTCATGCGCCAGGCGATCGCCGGGCGGAAGGAGGAGAGCACCCACCTGCTGCGCTACTTCCATTTCCGCCCCTACCTGCCGTACTTCTACCTGGGCCTCGCCCTCGCCGGCCAGGGGGACTGCCCCGGGGCGCTCGCGGCGTGGCAAGAGTCCGAGCACCAGGGGGTGGTCGACGGCCTCCCCGACGAGCGCGCCGTCCTCCAGGACCACCGCCGGGGTTGCCAGGAACGCCTCGCCCGCGAGACCGAGGCGGCGGAGCGGAGGCGGGAGGTCGGGGCCGCGATCGACCTCGCCGACCGCACCTGGTCGGAAGCTCCATGCCTTCGCCTCGGACCCCGACCTCGCGCCGGTCTGGGACCAGGGCGACCTGTCCCTGGCGAACCGTCTCGAGGAAGGCGGCCGGGAGATCGCCCGGGCGCGGCAGGCCCTGGCCGAGGTGCCTCCGACCACACTCTCCCCCGGCGACTACGATCGCGCCGCGGACCTGGCGCGCGGCGCCGGCACCAAGCTCCAGGCGCTGCGCAAGGAGATCGAGCTGCGCCTCCAGTCGGCGGCCGAGTCCAAGGAGGAGTTGCGCCGGCGTCTGGAGCCGCTGCGCCGCGCCGCCCGCCGGGAGCTCGACGCCACCACCGACCTGGCACCCTATCCGCCGGGGATCGCCGAGCGGCGGGCCGATCTCCAGGCGGCGATCGACGCGAGCACCGATCCGGGCCTCTCGCTGCCCGGGCTCAAGGAGGTGAGGGCGCGCCTGGAGAGCAGCACGGAGCGCCTGCGGGCGGCCGCCGAGCCCCCTCCCGGCCCGCTGGTCGAGGCGGCCGCCGCCTGGCTGCGCGGCGACCCCGAGGCGGTGCTCGCGGCGCTCCACGACGTCGAGCTCGCCGAGCCTCGCGCCGAGGCCCACGCCGACCTGCTGCGGGCCGCCGCCCGCTTCGACCTCTACCGGGCCGGCGGCTCGCGACACCCGCGCCTGCTCGAAGCCGCCCGCGCCGACGTCCTGGCCTGCCGCCGGGCCGACCCCTCGCTCGTCCCCCTGGCCAAGGCCTTCCCGCCCTCCTTCGTCCGCTTCTTCGAGAACCCGGAGCCGCCCGGCCCTCCGCGACGTCCCTGACGCAGCGCGTCAACGGCAGGTTGCCCGGGGACCGGGCCGGGGCATCCTGAGGCCCGAGAGCACGGCGCAGGCACCGCTTTGCCGCAGCGCGGAAAAATTCTTGACGATCTTGCCGCAGTGCGGTATCCTTCATCTCGGGGACACGACACGAAATCCACACCCGGGCGCACACCGCCGGGATTCGAACGAGGAGAAGAGCGATGGCAACCGTCACCACCCAGTACAAGAGGTTCCAGGGCGAGGTCCTGGACTCGGCGCACAAGATCTGGCTCGCCGGTCTCGGCACGGTCAAGACCGTGGGAGACGAGAGCACCGACCTGTTCGGCCGCCTGGTCGAGCGCGGCAAGGGCGTCGAGAGCCGGGGCAAGAAGGAGATCGCCACCGTCCGCAAGGAGCTCAAGAAGGCCGCCGACAAGGCGACCTCGAAAGTCGAGACCCGGGTCGACGACCTGGGCGAGCGGGTCGACCGCCAGGTCACCAGCGCGCTGCACCGGATCGGCGTCCCGACCCGCGAGGAGATCAAGACCCTCACCCGTCGGGTCGAGGAGCTCTCCCACAAGGTCGACCGGATCGCCGCCGCCCCGAGCCGCGCCAAGAAGGTCGATCGGAAGGTCTTTCACGTCGCGCCCCACGAGGAGGGGTGGAAGGTCCAGGTCGCAGGCGACGAGACCCCGGCGAGCCTCCACGACACGAAGGACGCCGCCCTCACCGCCGCCCGCGAGATCGCCAAGAAGGCCGAGCCGAGCCAGGTGATCGTGCACAAGCTGGACGGCACGATCCAGACCCAGCTCAGCTACGGCGACGAGGCCAACTGAGCCCCGTCCGGCCGACGCGGGGGAGGAGGCTCGCCTCCTCCTCCGCACCCTCGCCGCGGGGCGCTCCGCGGGGCTCCCGGCTCTGGTAGGGTTTGCGGCGTGCGCCGCTTCCCGCTCCCCCTGCTGCTCCTGGCAGCGCTCGCCGCCGTCCCCGTCGCCTCGCAAGCTCCTCCCCCTCCCGGCTCCCCCGCGGCCGTCGCGCGGGCCCGGACCCTGATCGAGAACCCGGACGCGCCGGCCGGCGATCTGCCGGTCGAGTGCTGGGTGCACCTCGAGCAGCACCCCGGGCCGGCCGGGGCCGCGGCCGGCGACACCGGGCCCGGCACGCTCTCCTACGAGACCTTCGTCGACCTCGAGGACCTGCCCGAGGGGGCGGCCCCTCTGGGCTCGCTGCGGATCACCCTCGCCGCCGCGACCATCGAAGGGCGGATGGTGAGCAGCGCCGAGACCGTCACCCCGACGACCACGGCCGACGACGGCGCCGCGGCGGACGCCTGGCTCTACCGCGGCCGGCTCGCCCTGCCCGACGACCTCCACGGGGCGGCGGTCGTGGTGGAGGAGGCTCTCGGGACCCACTGGGGGGCGTGCGTCGCCGAGCTCGCAGACGGTCCCCTCCACCTGCCCGCCGGCATGCGGGTGGCGATCTACGCGCCCCGGGCGGCGGCCGGGCAGGGTGGCGCTCCGACCGGGAGCCCGGCGCGAACGGGACCGGGCGCCGGGGCGCCGGGCGCCGAGACCGCGCCCCGGGGCCCGCGCGGCGCCATCTATCCCCAGCTCCCCGGCGAGACCGGCTCGGCGCCGGCCCCCGGACCGGCCGGAGCGGCCTCGGCCCCGTCCGGCCCGCCCGGCGAGCCCGCCCTGCCCACGGGCGGGCGCCTGCTGGTGATCCTGCCGCCGCGCAAGCGGCCGGCCACCGGCAAGGTCGAGATCCAGACCCTGGTCACCACCGACGCCGTCGCCAAGGTGGTGTTCTACCTCGACGGCACCGAGGCCGGCTCGGACGAGCGCGAGCCGTTCAACGCCACCCTCGACCTCGGCTCCGAGCCGACCCCCCACACCATCCGGGCCGTCGCCCTCGGCCGCGACGGCCACGAGCTCGGCCGCCACGAGATCACGGTCAACCAGCGCGTCGCCCGGTTCGACGTGCGGATCAGCGCGCTCCAGCAGGTGGCGGGCCGCGAGCCCGGCGGCGCGGGCGCGGTGGCGGTCGAGGCGCGGGTCTCGGTGCCGGCCGGGGCCTCCGTGGCGCGGGTCGAGTTCTACCGCAACCAGGAGCTGCTCGCGACCGAGACCGCGCCGCCCTGGCGCGCGACCCTCCCCCTCGCCGCGCCCGCGCCGGCGCCCGACGACTACGTGCGGGTGGTCGCCTACCTGGCCGACGGCTCCTCCCTCGAGGACGTACAGCTCCTCTCCCAGGGTGTGCCGGCCGCGCGGGTGGAGGTGAACCTGGTCCAGCTCTTCGTGGTGGTCACCAGCGAGGACGGCGAGCCGGTCCAGGGGCTCACGAAGGACGACTTCCAGGTGCGCCTGCGCGGCCAGGTGCGGCCAATCGAGCGCTTCCAGGTGGCCGACGACGTGCCGCTGACCCTGGGCCTGCTGATCGACACCTCGCAGAGTATGTGGGTGCTGATGACCGACGCCGAGCAGGCGGCGGCGCGCTTCCTGATCAACACCCTCATCCCGGGCGACCGGGCCTTCCTGGCCGACTTCTCCGACCGTCCCCACCTGATCCAGCAGACGACCGGCGACGTCAACCAGATCCTCCAGCGCTTCTCGCGGCTCCAGGCCGGCGGCGCCACCGCGCTCTACGACTCGATCGTCTTCTCCACCGTCCAGCTCTGGGACCAGCCCGGCCGGCGGGCGGTCGTGCTCCTGACCGACGGCGACGACACCGGCAGCCGCATGCCGACCCGCCGCGCGATCCAGTACGCCCGGCTCGTCGCCTCGCCGGTCTACATCGTCTCGCTCGCCGGCCTCTACAGCGAGCGCGGCAACCTGAGGAAGGTGGACCTCGAGGCGATCACCGAGCACACCGGCGGCCGCATCTACTACATCAAGGACATCGCCAAGCTCGGCGACGCCTACGACCAGATCAACCGCGAGCTCAGGAGCCAGTACGTGCTCGCCTTCGCCACCGATCGCCCGCTGACCGAGGACGAGGTCGACGACATCTCGGTCAAGGTCGACCGCCCGGGCGTCGACGTGCGCACGGCCGTGGGGAGCGAGTGAGTGGCAGCCCCTCGGAGATCGCCCTGGGAGGGGGCATCCCTCGCCCACCTCGAGGGTGGGAGAGGGATCGAGGGTGAGGGGGGTGATCCGAAAGATTCACCGGTCTGGAGAAGGCACGCAAGCGATCGTCGGCTAACCCGATGGACGTGAGCGGGGGCCCTCGGAGGCCGCATGCGATGCAGACCCTTGCACCTCGAAGCTCGAGGCGGAGGTTCGTGACGTCATGACCTTTCTCTGGGCGATCCTCGCCTACCTCGCGGTCCTGATCGGGATCAGTGTCTGGAAGAGCCGCAAGGTGGCCGGTCAAGACGACTTCATGGTCGCCGGGCGCGGCGTCTCCACTCTCTTCCTGGTGGGCACCCTGGTGTGCACCTGGATCGGCTCGGGGAGCCTCTTCGGCGGCGCCGGCCGGGCCTTCCGCGAGGGCTTCTCCGCCCTCTGGCTCTCGGCCGGCGCCTGGGTGGGGATCGTCCTCGTCTACCGCCTGGCGCCGCGGGTGCGGAAGATCGCCCAGTACACCCTGCCCGACATCCTGGAGCTGCGCTACACGGCGGCGGCGCGCCTCCTCGGCACGCTCGCGATCATCATCGCCTACCTGACCATCGCCGGCTACCAGCTCCTCGGTGGCGGCCGGCTGCTCTCGATCGTCACCGCCGGCCGGATCACGCCGTTCTGGGGGCAGGCGATCGTCTGCGGCCTCGTGATCCTCTACACCGTGGCGGCCGGCATGGCCTCGATCGTCGCCCTCGACGTGGCCAACGGCCTGCTGATCACCGTCGGCGTGCTGATCGCGGCGCCGCTCGCTCTGCGCGCCGCCGGCGGCTGGCACCAGCTCACCGCCACCTTGCCGGCGACCCACTTCTCGCCCCTCGGCGCGACCGGCCTGGGCGCCGCCCTCGGCCTTTTCTTCCCCACGTTCTTCCTGCTGCTGGGCGAGAGCTCGATGTACCAGAAGTTCATGTCGGCGCGCGACGAGCGCTCGGCCCGTCGGGCGGTCGTCGGGATGATCGTGGGGGTGGTGTTCGTCGAGACCATGCTCGCCGCGACCGCGGTCTTCGGGGCCGGCGTGTACTGGAGCGATCCGGCGTTCCACACCGCGTCCGGCGCCCTCGACCGGGCGGCTACCGAGACGGTGATCCTCGACCTGGCCGCGACCCACCTGCCGTTGCTCGCCGGAGCGATCGTCCTGGTGGGGGCGGCGGCCATCGTCTTCTCCACCGCCAACACCTTCCTCCTGGTGCCGTCGACCAACCTGACCCGCGACGTCTTCCAGCGCTTCTTGCACCCGCAGGCGACCCAGCGCCAGATGGTCGCGTTCCAGCGCGCGATGATCGTGGTGCTCGGCCTCCTCGCCTTCGTGATCACGGGGTTCTTCGAGAACATCCTCGACATGGCGCTCTACGCCTACACCATGGTGGGTGCGGCGGTGACGCCGGCTCTGCTCGCCGCCTTCCTCTGGCGCCGGGCGACGCCGGCCGGCGGCACCGCGTCGGTGGCGGCCGGGGTGGTGACGACGATCGTCTTCGCGGCCCTCGCCCGCTTCGGGGTCGCGAGCCTGCCCCTCGGCCTCTTCGACCTGCCGCTCTCCTACGACTACCTGATCTATCCCTCGGCCGCCGCCTCGATCCTCGCCCTGGTCGTGGTGAGCCTGGCCACCGGCCCGGCGCCGGAGGCGAAGTGGCGGCCCTTCGCGGGCGGCGAGGCCGAGGGCTGACGACACCGCCTTGACAGCCGGGCGCCGGCCTCGTATCCTTCCCCTCACCACGTGAGGTGAAGGATACCCGATGTCCGATCGCTCGCCCCGAGAGCCGCTCGACCTGCTGCAGGGCACCCTCGACGTCCTGGTCCTGCGGACGCTCGCCCGCGAGCCGATGCACGGCTACGCCGTCTCGCGCTTGATCCGGGAGCGCACCGGCGGTGCGCTCGAGGTCCAGGACGCGGCGCTCTACCAGGCGCTCCGGCGCATGGAGCGCAAGGGCTGGGTGGAAGCCGAGTGGGGCCTCAGCGAGACCCGCCGCCGGGCCCGCTTCTACCGGCTCACGGCCACCGGCCGCGCCCGCCTCGAGCACGAGGTCGCCGCCTGGCGCCGCTACGCCGCCGCCGTCTTCCAGGTGCTCGAGCCACTCGAGCCGGCCGGCGGGGAGGCCTGACCGTGGCATTCGGCAAGCTCGCGCGCCGCTTCCACTGGCCCTGGCGGGGTGAAGACGACCTCGCCGTCGAGCTCGACGAGGAGCTCGCCTTCCACCTCGCGATGCGAGCCGACGACCTGGTCTCGGAGGGCCTCCCGGCGGCCGAGGCGCGCGCCCGCGCCGAGCGCGAGCTCGGCGATCTCGCCCGGACCCGGGCGGCGCTCCTCGCGAGCGACCGCGGGATCGAACGCCGGCGGCGCCTCGGGGAGCGGCTCGGAGAAGCTCGGCGGCGACCTCCGCCTCGCCGCCCGCGGGCTCGCCAAGAGCCCGGGATTCACCCTCGCGGTCACCCTGTCGCTCGCCCTGGGGATCGGGGCGAACACGGCGGTCTTCAGCCTCATCGACGCCTTGCTCCTCGAGAGCCTCCCGGTCTCCGCGCCCGGCCGCCTGGTGGCGATCGGCGACACGGCGCGGGTCAACTCCCTCTCGGAGGGGTCGATCCGCTCCGACCTCGCTTCGGTCCCCATGTACCGGCGACTGCGCGACGGCAACCGGGTCTTCTCCGGTCTCTTCGGCTCCGGGTACGCCGGGCGCGTGCGCGTGGGCAGCGACCCGGCGGCGTCCGGCGAGCGGACGCGCGCCCGGCTGGTGACCGGCAACTACTTCTCCGTCCTCGGGGTCGACGCCTACCTGGGCCGGACCTTCACCTCCGACGATGAGGCGGGCGGGCCGGGCAGCGCCCCCTACGTCGTCCTCTCCTACGACTACTGGCAGCGCCGGTTCGGCGCCGACCCCGCAGTGGTGGGCAAGGCCCTCGCGCTCAACGGCTACCCCCTTACCGTGATCGGCGTCACGCCGCCCGGCTTCTTCGGCGAGGTCGTGGCGCAGGCGACCGACCTCTGGGTCCCGGTGGTCATGCAGCCGCGGATCAACCCGAGCCGGGACCTCCTCGACCGCTGGGACGCGAGCTGGTTGCTGCTCATGGGGCGTCTGAGGCCGGGCGTCTCGTTCGGCGCGGCGCGGACCTCGCTCGACGCCCTCTTCGCCCGCCTCGTCGCCACCCGGGCCGACGGTGCGATCCCCGCCGACCTCCTCCCCGACCGGCCGGGCAAGCTCCGTCTCCAGGTTTCTCCGGGAGCGGCCGGCTTCTCCTACTGGCGACGCCGGTTTTCGAGGCCGCTGGCCATCCTGATGGCCCTCGTCGCCCTGGTGCTCCTGATCGCCTGCGCCAACGTCGCCACCCTGCTCCTCGAGCGGGCCACCGGGCGGCGCCGGGAGCTCGGCGTGCGGCTGGCCCTCGGCGCCGGACACGGGCGACTGGTGCGCCAGCTCCTCGCCGAAAGCTTGCTCCTCGCCGGCCTGGGCGGCGCGCTCGGCGCGCTGGTGGCCGTCTGGGCGGACACCGGGCTCCTCGCCCTCGTCGGCCTTCCCCGCTCGGCCGCCCTCGATCCCCGTCTCGACCTCCGCGTGCTCGCCTTCACCGCCGCCGCCACCCTCCTCACCGGGCTCGTCTTCGGCCTCGCGCCGGCGCTGCGCGCCACCCGCGTCGAGCTCGCCCCGGCGCTCGAGGCGGGCTCGCGGAGCGTTTCCGGCGGCCGCGCCCGGAGGGCCGGCGGCTGGCAGTGGGGCAAGCTCCTGGTGGTGGCGCAGTTCGCGATCTCGCTGCTGCTGGTCGCCGGGGCCGGCCTGTTTCTCCGCACCCTGGCGAACCTCCAGGACCTCGACCTGGGGTTCCCCCGCCGGGGCCTGGTCATGCTGGAGATCGATCCAGTCTCCGCCGGCTACCGGGGGGAGCGCCTCGACGCCCTCCTCCGGGAGCTCCACCAGCGTCTCGGCGCCCTCCCCGGTGTCGCTGGCGTGGGGCTCTCCGAAGACGGCGTCTTCAGCGGCACCGACTCCTCGACCTCGATCGCCCTCGTCGGCCGTCCGCCGCTTCCGAAGGAGGAGCAGGAGGTCGCGTACGACCGGGTCGGCCCGAGCTACTTCCGGGTCCTCGGCATTCCCATCGTCCGCGGCCGCGGCCTCGGTCCCGAGGACCGTCTCGGCGCGCCGCGCGCGGCGGTGATCAACGAGGCGATGGCCCGGGCCTACTTCCCCGGCGAGGACCCCCTCGGCCGGCGCTTCGCCTCGACCGACGAGCTCGAGGACCCCTACGTGATCGTCGGCATCTCGCACGACGTGCGCGACCACGAGCTCCGCGGCGCCGTGCCGCCCCGCTTCTACCTGCCCTATCTCCAGTCTCCGGCGCCCCTCTCCGCCTTCAACTTCGAGATCCGCACGGCACGACCCGAGGCGCTCATCGAGCCGGTCCGCCGCTCGCTCCAGGGCCTCGACCCCCAGCTCGTGATCCACGACGTCGCCCCCCTGGAGGCCAACGTCGGCTACACCCTTCGCGACGAGCGCCTGATGGCCCGGCTGTCGTCGATCTTCGGCGCCCTCGCCCTCCTGCTCGCCGCCGTCGGACTCTACGGCGTGATCTCCTACGCCACCACGCGGCGGACCGGCGAGATCGGCGTGCGCATGGCGCTGGGAGCGGATGGACGCCGCGTCCTGCGGATGGTGCTGCGGGAGACCCTGCTTCTGGCCCTCACCGGCGCCGCCGTGGGCGTTCCGGCGGTCCTCGTCTGCGCCCGGCTCCTCGCGAGTCAGCTCTACGGGCTTTCGGCCCACGGCCTGCCGACCCTGGCCGGAGCCACCGCGGTCCTGGTAACGGTCGCCCTGGCCGCCAGCGCCCTCCCCGCCGCCCGCGCCACCCGCATCCACCCCACGGAAGCGCTGCGCTCCGAGTGAACCGTCCCTCTCTCGCCTAACGAAGCCCCGCCTCAAACCGACGAGGCATCTCGAGCGTCTTGGGCTTCGTGAGTCGCAGGTCCCCCGCCGGATCCGGTCCATCGGCTTGACAAGTGACGAAGTTCGTCATATATCTCGTGTTCGATGTTCGGCACGACGACCACGGACCGCCTCCGCCGCCGGGTCTGCGCGTGTACCTGTCGCACGCCCAGGCCGGTCTGCGGAGATGCCGTGGCCAGCGTCGCGCCGTAACGAACGAGACGCCCTCCCGAGCCCCCGCACCGGCACCGCCGCCGGAGCGGGTCTCTGCCTCACCCCCACCTCCCGCTCTCGCCGTCGTGCCGGTTGCCCGGGCTCTGGACGAGCCCCGAGGAGACCGCATCGATGGACCACAGCGCCCGCGTCTACGACAGCATCCTGGAGCTCCTGCCCGACGAGGAGAACCCCTCGCCCATGGTGCGGCTCCGGGCCCTGAGCCCGGCGCCCGAGACGTTCCCCCTCTACGCCAAGCTCGAGTGGATGAACCCCTTCGGCTCGGTCAAGGACCGGGCGGCCCGCGCCCTGCTCCGGGACCTCGAGCGGCGCGGCGAGCTCGCCGACGGCCGGGGAGTGGTCGAGCCCACCTCGGGCAACACCGGCATCAGCCTCGCCGCCATGGCGAGCGCCTCCGGCCACCCGATGCTCGCCGTGGTGCCCGACAAGGTGCCGCTGGAGAAGAAGGTCCTGCTGAAGATCGCCGGCGCCCAGCTCGAGGTGGTCTCGGACGCGCTCTGCCCCTCGCCGGGCATGGGGGACGGCTCGATCAACCTGGCCAAGACCTACGCCAAGGCTCAAAGCCAGCGCTGGGTGATGCCCAACCAGTACGAGAACGAAGCCAACGTCCAGGCCCACGTGGAGACGACGGGCCCCGAGATCTGGCGCCAGACCGGCGGCCGGATCACCCATCTCTTCCTCTCGCTCGGCACCTGCGGCACGGTGACCGGCCTGGGGCGCTTCTTCCGTGAGCGCGGCGCCAGCGTCCGGATCGTCGCCGTCCAGCCCACCGAGGGGCACGACGTGCCGGGCCTGCGCAACGTCTCCCAGCTCGCCGTCTCGAAGCTCTACGACCCGTCGCTGGTCGACGAGATCCTGGAGATCGACTACGAGCTCGCCTACACCTGCGCCCTCGAGCTCGCCCGCACCGAGGGGCTGCTCGCGGGCCCAGCTCCGGCCTGATCTACGAGGGCGCCCGGCGGGTCATCGAGCGCGACCGCCCCGAAGGCCTGGGCGTGATGATCTTTCCCGACAACGTCTTCAAGTACACGTCGAACATGGCGAAGCACGTCCCGGCTCTGGCCGAAGGCGTCCGACCCCCCAACGCAGGTTGACACTGACTGGAGGCAACACGATGAGCGAGTACGCGCACCCCGAAGTGCTGGTCTCGACCGACTGGGTCAACGAGCACCTGGGCGACCCCGGAATCAAGCTGATCGAGATCGACGTCGACACGCAGGCCTACTCGGCCGGCCACGTCCCCGGCGCCGTGGGCTTCAACTGGCAGACCCAGCTCCAGGACACCCTCCGCCGGGACATCCTGACCCGCGAGGAGCTCGAGCGCCTCCTGGGCGAGGCCGGCATCTCGCCCGAGGACACGGTGATCCTCTACGGCGACAACAACAACTGGTTCGCCGCCTACGGCTTCTGGCTGTTCAAGCTCTACGGCCACGAGGACGTTCGCTTGATGAACGGCGGCCGGGCCAAGTGGCTCGCCGAGGACGACAAGGAGCTCACCCCCGACGTGCCGAGCGTCACCCCGACCCGCTATCGGGTCACCGAGGAGCACCCGGAGCTCCGGGCGAAGATCGACGACATCAAGCAGATCCTCTCCCGCAACGGCCAGAACCTGGTCGACGTCCGGAGCCCCGACGAGTTCACCGGCAAGATCATCGCCCCGCCGGGCATGAGCGAGACCGCCCAGCGCGCCGGCCACATCCCGGGCGCCGCCAACGTCCCGTGGTCGACCGCGGTCAACCCGGACGGCACCTTCAAGAGCGCCGCCGAGCTGCGGGACATCTACGTCGAGGACAAGGGCGTCGACCCGGGCCGGCCGACCGTCGCCTACTGCCGGATCGGCGAGCGCTCGAGCCATACCTGGTTCGTGCTCAAGTACCTGCTGGGGCTCGACGAGGTCCGCAACTACGATGGGAGCTGGACCGAGTACGGCAACCTGATCGGGATGCCGATCGAACGGTAGGGTCGACCGGATCACCCCTGCAACCCCCCGTCCCCCTTCTCTCCCTCGAGGGGAGAAGGGGGCGCCCCCACCCGGAGCTCTCCTCGGGGGAAGGTCGGTCGGTGGCCTACGGAATCGGGACCGGCCCGGGGTCGATCTCCCGTGCGGTCCGCGTCCTCTTGCTCGGCGCTGAGCGCCGCCACAGGCCGCGGAGCCGGCGCGCGAGGCCTTCGATCGTCAGGTCGATCGTGGGCAGCGCGACGAGGGTGAGGAGGGCGGAGGAGATGAGGCCGCCCATGACGGTCAGGGCGAGGGGGTAGTAGAAGAGGCCGCCCACCTTCGAGCCGCCGAGCGCCAGGGGGAGCAGGCCGATGATGGTGGTCGAGGCGGTCATGAGGATCGGGCGCATGCGGTCGCGCCCGGCGGCCACGATCGCCTCGCGCTCGCCCATCCCCGCCCGGCGGAGCCGGTTGACGTGGTCGAGGAGCACGATGCCGTTGTTGACCACGATGCCCATGAGGATGAGCAGCCCGATCTGGCTCATCATGTTGAAGGGCGCGCCGGTCGCCGCCAGCAGCCAGGCCGCGCCGGGCAGGGCGAAGGGGATCGAGAAGAGGATCGCGAAGGGCTGGGCCAGGGACTCGAAGAGCGACGCCATCACCAGGTAGACGAGGGCCAGGGCGAGGAGGAAGTTGACCCCCATCTGGGCCCCCTGGTCGTCCTGCTCGAGGATCCGGTCGTTCCACGACCAGGAGTAGCCCGGCGGCATCCGGAGGCTCCCCATGAGCCCCTCGATCCGCTTGCGGGTCGCGTCCCAGCCCTTGCCCTCGTAGGAGGCGCGCACCGCCATCCGGACCTTCCGGTCCTGGCGCTGGATCTCCTTCGGCCGGTCCACCGCCTGGAAGTCGGCGATGTCGCCCAGCAGCACCGGGCGGCCGTCGGCGGTCCGGAACTCGAGCTGCGCGAGATCCGCCAGGTTCTCCCGGTCCTGGAGGCGCAGGGCCATCCAGGTGTCCGCCTCGCGCTCGCCGGTGTCGAAGCGCGGCAGGCGCATGCCGCCGAGGGAAAAGGCGAAGACGTCGGAGACGTCCTGGGCGGTGAGCCCCAGCCGGGCCGCCTTGGCGCGGTCGATCTTCACCTGGATCTCGCGGCGCGTCCGGGTGAGCGGCGAGGTGATGTCGGCGACCCCGTCGACCGTCGCGAGGCGCCGCTCGGCCTCGCGGGCGAGCCCGGAGAGCACGCCGCTGTCCTGGCCGTAGAGGTTGACCGCGAACGAGGTGGTGCCGGCGCCCTCGTCCTGGCCCTCGAAGACCAGGCGCACCCCCGGGATCTCCGGCAGCCCCTTGCGCAGGTCCGCCCGCAGCGCCTTGAGCTCCTCGTCGGAGCGGCTCTTGTCGGCGAAGGTGAGGGTGGTCCCGGTCTGCTCGGAGCTCGAGTAGAAGCTGTAGATCGACTCGATCCCCAGCTCCTTCTTGCGGCCTTCGAGGTAGGCCTCGACCTTCTCGACCGCCGCCAGGGCCTCGGACTTGTAGGCGAAGTCGGTGAGCTCGTAGGACAGGTAGAGCCGCTCGTTGACCGCCCCGGAGAACATGGACGAGTGGACCATGCCGGTGAAGAAGGGCAGGAACCCGATCCCCGCGGCCAGTGCCAGAAGGCCGTAGGTCTTGCCCCGGTGGGCCAGGGTCCAGCCGAGGAGACGCGCGTAGCGCTCCTCGAGCCACGCGATCGACCGCACCTTCTTCGGCTCTCCCCGTTTCAGGAAGCGGGCCGACATCAAGGGGATCAGGGTGAGCGAGGAGAAGAGCGAGCAGGCCAGGGCCAGGCAGATGGCGATCCCCACCTCCCCCAGCCAGACCGTGAGCTCGCTCTTCGAGCCGACGATCAGGGGCAGGAAGACGATCAGCGACGTGGCGGTCGAGGCGGTGACCGCCATGGCCACCTGGCCGGCACCGGAGAGCGCCGCCTTGCTCGCATCGGGCTCGTCGCGCTGGCGCCGGTCGATCGACTCGAGCACCACGATGGCGTTGTCCACCAGCATGCCGACGCCGAGCATCAGGCCCATCATGGAGAGCACGTTCAGGTTCTTGCCCAGGAAGTAGAGCACCCCGCAGGTGGCGATGATCGAGAACGGGATCGACATCGAGACGATCAGGGTCGAGCCCAGGCGGCGCAGGAAGAAGTAGAGGACGATCACGGCCAGGAGCGCCCCGATCATCCCCGAGCGGGTCAGGCCGTCGAGCGAGCCGACGATCTCGTCCGCCTGGTCCTGCCAGACGAAGAGCGAGATGCCCTCGAGCAGCGGGTCGCCGCCGATGTCGTGCTCGATGACCCGCATGACGGCGCGCACCACGTCGACCGTGTTGGCGGTCGACTCCTTGAAGACGGTGAGGGCCACGGCGTCCTTGCCGTTCAGGCGCCGGCCGTAGTCGAGGACCGGCTCCTGGTAGGTGACCTCCGCGACGTCCGAGAGCTTGGTGCCCCGGGCGTCGATCACCAGGTCGCGGAGCTCGTCGACCGAGCCGAAGCTGCCGAGCGCCCGGGCCGTGTAGCGCACGCCGCCGTCGCGCACCTCGCCGAGCACCAGGTTCGAGGACGAGCGCCTGAGCGTGTCGACCAGCCGCCCGACGTCGACGCCGTGGGCCTTGATCTTGTCGAGCACCAGGTCGATCCGGACCTCCTTGGGCTCGACCCCGCCCAGGTCCACCCGCGCCACGCCGGGCACCCGGCGCAAGCGGTTCAGCACCCGGGCCTCGAGCAGCTCGTAGCTCTCCGAGAGGTCCACCCCCTCGGCCGAGATGCGCGCCTCGACCACCGGGATGTCATCGGTCGAGAAGGAGTAGATCCGCACCTGGCCGATGCCCGCCGGCAGGTCCGCCTTGACCTGGTCCATGAGCTCCGAGACCCGCATGCGGACCACGTCCAGGTCCTCGCCCCAGGCGAACTCCATCTCGAAGTGGGCGCTGTCGGGCCCGGAGGTGGAGCGCAGCTTCTTCACCCCGGAGAGGGTGGCCAGCCGTTCCTCCACCGGCTTGGTGATCTCGCGGTCGACCTGGGCGGGGTTCGAGTCCGGGTAAGAAATCTCCACCGCGATGAACGGGGCGTCGACTTCGGGCAGGAAGGCCAGAGGCAACCGGTAGGCCGCCAGGCCGCCGAAGAGCAGCACGCTCGCGAGGAGCATGGCGGTCGTGATCGGCCGCCGGACGGCGAGCTGGGGAAGGGTCACAGCGCCGCCTCCGGCTGCGGCCGGGGCCGGCGCTCGCCTTCGGCGGCCGTCGCGGCCGTCTCCGCGGCTCGCGCCGCGGCCGCCGCCCGGTCCGCCGCGTAGAGCTTCCGGTCGAGGACCGAATAGACCACCGGAATCACCACCAGGGTGAGCACCGTCGCCACCGACAGGCCGCCGATCACGGTGATCGCCAGCGGCGCCCGGAGCTCCGCCCCCTCGCCCAGCCCCAGGGCCATGGGGAGGAGCCCCAGCACCGTCGTCGCAGAGGTCATGAAGATCGGCCGCAGGCGCCGGCGCCCGGCCTCGAGGAGGGCCTCGCGCTTGGTGAGCCCCTCCTCGCGCCGGAGCTGGTTGACGGCGTCGATCAGCACGATGGCGTTGTTGACCACGATGCCGGCGAGCATCACGATGCCGATCAGGGCGACCACGTTGACCGTGGTGCCGGTCAGGGCCAGCGCCCCGATCGCCCCGATCGCCCCCAGCGGCAGGGTGAAGACGATCACGAACGGGTGCAGGAACGACTCGAACTGCGCCGCCATCACCAGGTAGACCAGGAAGATCGCGAGAGCGATCGCCAGCAGCAGCGAGCGGATCGAGCGCGCCATCTCCTCCTGCTGGCCGCCGAGGGCGGCGGTCACCCCGAGAGGCAGGGTCTCGGAGGCGAGGGTGGCCCGGATGTCGGCCGCCGCCGCCCCCATGTCCCGGCCCACCAGCTCGCCGCCGATCACCGCCGCCCGCTTCTGGCCGATGCGGCGGATCTCGCTCGGCCCCTCGGCCAGGGAGACGTCCGCCACCGACTTCAAGCGGATCGGAACCGTGGCGCCCGCGACCTGGCGCTGGCCCACGATCAGGTCGCCCACGTCGGCCACCGAGGCCGCGGCGGCGTCCACCGAGTGCACCCGGATGTCGATCTCCCGGTCGCCCTGGGAGAAGCGGGTGGCGACGTCGCCTTGGACCTTGTCGCGCACGGTGGTCGCCACCTGGGCCAGGTCGAGGCCGAGCTGGGCGAGCTGCTCGCGGTGGAAGCGCACCTGGAGCTCCGGGTTGCCGAGCGCGGCCGAGCTCTGGAGGTCGACCAGGCCGGGGACCTTGGTGAGGTCGCGGTAGACGGTGCCGGCGGCGGCGTGGAGCTCGGAGAGGTCGTCGCCGTAGACCTCCACCTCGACGGGCGTGCGCAGGGTGAAGACCGACGGGCGCTCGAAGCGGTAGTCGGCCGCCTCCGAGGCTTCGAGGCGCTCGCGGATCTCGGCGGCCACCGCCTCCTCGGCCCCGGGGCCGGCGCCCGGCTTCATGCGCACCTGGAGGCGGGCGACGTTCTCGCCCTCGGTGCCGGTGTTCGAGAGCGCGAGGCCGGCGCCGCCCGCGACCGACGAGTAGCTCTCGACCCGCGGGTCGGCGCCCAGGATCTCCTGGACGGCGGCCACGTAGCGGTCCGTCACGTCGAGGGGCGTGCCCTCGGGCAGCTCGATCCGGAAGCTGAACTCCCCTTGCGAGATCGATGGGATCAGGTCGAGCCCGAGCCGCGGCACCAGGGCGACGGCGCCGGCGAAGGCGACGAACGCGACCGCAAGGGTGACGGCGGGCAGGTCGAGAGCGCGACCGAGAACGCGGGGGTAGGCCGCAGCGACCGCCCCCAGCGCCCGGTCGAAGAGCCAGCCGGCGGGCCGGAAGAGGAGAGCGAGGGCGCGGCCGAGGCCGCCCAGGCCGATCCGGATCGAGCGCAGGGCGAAGGCCGGAGCGGTCACCGAAGCGGCGCGCCAGGCCCGACGGACCCGGGGGAAGCGTCCTGGCGCCGCGGACGGAGCCTTTGGGGCGGCCTCTCCCGGCTCCCCGGCCGCCTCGTCGCTCCGCCGCCCGCCCATCAAGACCGCCGCCAACACCGGGATCAAGGTCAGCGACACGGCGAGCGACGCCATGAGCGAGAAGGAGACGGTGAGCGCCTGGTCGCGGAAGAGCTGGGCCGCCACCCCCTCCAGGAACACCACCGGCAGAAACACCGCCACCGTGGTCAAGGTCGACGCGGTCACCGCCCGGCCCACGTCGGAGCCCCCCTTGCGCGCCGCCTCGAGCGCCCCCATCCCCTCCTCGCGCCGGCGGTAGATCGCCTCGAGCACGACGATGGCGTTGTCCACCAGCATGCCCACCCCGAGCGCCAGGCCGCCGAGCGACATGATGTTGAGGCTGGTGCCGGTCCGGTACATCAGGAAGAAGGTGGCGACGATCGAGAGCGGGATCGAGATGCCGATGATCAGCGTGCTCCGGACGTCCTTCAGGAACAGGAGCAGCACGCCGATCGCGATCAGGCCGCCCACCAGCGCGTTGTTCAGGACCTCGCGGATCGACGCCTGGATGAAGCGGGCTTGGTCCGCGCCGGCGAGCACCTCGACGCCGGCGGGCAGCTCGGGCCTGATCCGCTCGAGGCGCCGGTCGACCGCCTGGGCCACCGCCACGGTGTTGGCGTCTCCCTCCTTGTAGAGGGCGAGCTCCACCGCCTCGCGGCCGTCGAAGCGGGTGATCACCTCGCGCCGCTTGTGGCCGCGGGTGACCCGGGCGACGTCGCCCAGGGTGACGGTGCGGCCGCCTTCCGAGAGGAGTGGGGTCTCCAGGATGTCGTTCAGGCTCTCGAACTCGTTGCGCGAGCGCACCAGGTAGCGCGCCTCCTCCTCGTACAGGCTGCCGCCGGCCTGGTTGACGTTCTCGCGCGCCAGGCGGTCCCGCACCTGGTCGATGGAGAGCCCCATGAGGGACAGCTTGCCCTCGTCCACCTTGACCCCGATCTCCTCCTCGTAGCCGCCGTGGACCGCCACCGCGGCCAGGCCCTCGGTCGACTCCAGGTCCTTCTTGAGCACCTCCTCGGCGAGGTAGCGGAGCTGGTAGAGGTCGGCGGCCTGATCGGGAGCGGAGGCGGTCGCGGTCGCCGCGGCGCCGGCCTCGGCGGCCGCCGCCTTGACGGGCGCGGTCACGTACAGGCGCAGGATCGGTGCGTTCTCCGGATCGAAGCGCAGGAGCACGGGCTTGGCGACCTGCTCCGGGAGCTCCACCAGCTCGAGCTTCTGGCGCACGTCGAGGGCGGCGAAGTCCATGTTGCGCCCCCAGGCGAACTCGAGCGTCACCTGCGAGAGACCGGGCTTCGAGACCGAGCTCATCCGCTGGACACCGGCCACCACGCCCACCGCCTCCTCCACCGGCCGGGTGACCAGGGACTCGACCTCGGCCGGCGCCGCGCCCGTGTAGCGGGTCTCGACGGTCAGGCTCGGGTACGAGATGTCCGGCAGCAGGTTGATCGGCAGCCGGGTGAAGGCGACCACGCCGAACAGAGAGACGGCGATCGCCATCATGGCGACGGTCACCCGACGCCTGAGGGACAGCTCGATGATGCCCATTGGAGCTCCTCTCCGGATCACCCCCGCATCCCCTCGCTCCCCTTCCCACCCTCGAGGGGGGAAGGGGACGCACCCTCCCACACGCGGAGGTTCAGCGGTCTCGTCAGGTTGTGCCGGCGATCTTGGTGGCTTCGGGGGCCTTGACCGGCGAGCCGTCCTTGAGCGCCCCCTGGCCGGCGACGATCACCCGCTCCCCGGCGGCGAGGCCCGAGGCGGCCTCGACCACCGGGCCCTCCTCGATCCCCGTCGTCACCTCGCGCTTGTGGGCGACGCCGTCCTCGGCCACGAAGACGTAGGTCTTCTGGAGCTTCCCGGACCAGCGCCACCTTCGGCACCACCAGGGCGTCGGGCCGCCGCTCCTTGACCACGTCCACCCGCACGAAGGAGCCGGGCCGAACCTGGGCGGGCGGCCGGATCGCCTCGACCGTCACCTTGACCGTGCCGGTCGCCGTGTCGACCACCGGCGCGATCTGGCGGATCTTGCCGTCGAAGGCGACGTCTTCGTCGGCCTTGAGGACGATCCGCACCGGCCGGCCCCGGTCGAGGGCGAGGACGTCCGTCTCCGCCAGGTAGATGCGGGCGACCAGCGGGTCGAAGCTGGCGACCGTGAACAGCTCGTCGCCCAGGCGCACGTCCTGGCCCACCTGGGTCGAGCGCTTGGTCACCTGGCCGCCGAACGGGGCCCGGATCAGGGTCTTCTCCAAGTGCCACTGGGCCTCGGCCAGCTCCTGCTTGGCGACCCCCAGCTCCATCACCGACTGGTCGCGGTCCGCGCCGGAGACCAGGCCCTCGTCGGCGAGCTTCGCCGTGCGGTCGAACTCCAGCTTGGCGTTCTCCAGGCGCACCTTGGCTTTCTCGAGCGCCATGGGCGTGTCGCCCTGGGCGAGCTCGGCCAGCACCTGCCCCTTCTCCACCCGCTGGCCCTCGTCGACCTCCAGGTGGGCCAGGCGTCCCTCGCTCTCGGCGAGCACCTCGACCTCGTTCTCGGGCACCAGGTTGGCCGTGGCACTGATGTAGGAGGCCACCGACCGTTGGTGCACCTCGGCGGTCTCCACCGGAATCGGGGCAGGCTCGGCCTTCTCGTCGCCGGCAGCCTTGTCGGACCCATGGGCGGCGCCCTTGCCCGCGGCGGCGGCGCCCGACTTGGCGGCGTAGACGGCGTAGACGCCTCCCAGCGCCACGACTACCGCCACGGCGGCGATCAGCCATCGCAGTGCCCGGCGGGGGCGTCGGCGCCGAGGGCGGGCGGGCTCGGCGGGCTCCGCCGCGGAGAGGATCTCGACGGTCTCTTCGGTCTCTATGGCTTCGGAGGCCTCCCTCTCACGGCGGGCCTCGTCGATCGCGCAGCGCTGGCTCATCACGCCCTCCGGCTCGTCGTCGGACGACTCGGGCGCCGGGGATCGGCTGCCGCACGGCGTCGTCGTCACCCGGTAGTACGCCGGGTGCCGGAAGGATGTTTCGGGCGACCGGGAGATTTCGCGCTCCGGCCAAAGCTGCGGCGGCTCAGCGCCGGCGAGGGATCCAGAAGAGGTCGCTTTCGGAGCGGTCGGCGACGGGGTAGTAGATCTCGCCCCCGAACTTGGGCCTACAGCCCTAGCCGAATCGTGCTTCAGGGCCCAAGCGGGAGCACTGCCGGGCTCGGCGCCGTCCTTTCTGGAAACTCGCAGGTCTATTTCAATGCCAGAGACGGACAAAATTACAAGTACATCATGTACATGGGATATCAACTCGCCAACTCGGGAAACGCGGGCGGTGCCTGCATCAGTTTCTCCAACGATGGATGGGCCTGGACCGTGCCGATTGCTTTGGTCACTACGCCCGGCCCTGTGCGCGACTGCGCTGATGGTAGCGACCTTCATCTCGAATCCATCTCGGCTTTCCATCGCACGGGATCGGCAATTCACGTGTTTGGTCTCGAAGGAGACCTGGCTCTCCTCCAGCAGTATGTAGGGCTCGGCAGGACGCTGACTTACTTCTACACGACTACGACGAGCGACCCTCACCTACTGAGCTTGAGCGGGGAGGTGAGTGCCGAAGGCCTCTTTAGCCCTACTATAGTAGGGGGCACCGCAACATCGTACTTCGTCAACCTGGACGTGAGCTTTGATCCTGGAACGGGGTTCATCTACATCTCCCGGGTCTACCCGTATCCTTATCGCCCGACGACGAGTCCCACGGACCCAGACCGTGTGCCATGTAGTGGCGTCTGCCCGGCAGACCTGGGGACCTACCCGATGCGCGGACAGATCTACTATCTCGACGCCGGCGGCGCCACTTGGAAGACGAAGACCGGAACATGGACCTTGCTCGCAGACGGGGGAGGAATTACCGGGTGGTCTGCACGGAGCTGCCCGAACTGCATGTGTGTACCGTATCCGCTAATCGATTCTCGCCAGCTTGTGATTGGCCCGAACCCTGGTGGACTCGACCTCGATTCGCTGAGCTTAAAGAAGGACAGGCTGGGGAGGCTCTATCACCAGGGGAACCAGACGGTCGTATTCTTCGGCGGGTGGGAGGATCGGCAGAATTCGTGCGACATTTACACAAGCGCCTTGCAGACGTTCTTGGATGGCAACCTCTACCGCATCAACGTCAACCTACCGTAGGAGAGCACTGTGAGCTGCACTTGCTACTCTCGCTCAAGGCAAGGGGGTCGGGCCGAGACGATACAACCCTGGCCGTGGAAAACTTCCCGCCGCCCCTGGCAGTGTCTACTGCGATCCCAGTGGAGATCCGCTCGGGCTGACTCGGGCTGCAAGCTCCTCGAAGAGCAGTCGAGCTTGGTCCTCGGCCGTCGGGCCCGAGACCGAGGGTCGGACGGTGAGCTCGTCGGCACTCCCCGCGAAGAGTCGCCCACCCCGATCGACGGCAAGAAACAATGAAGCCGTTGGAAGCCTGGAACGCTCACTCGGATCGGCGTCCGTTCTCGGCGGAAAGTCGAGAAATCCCAGCGCGCCGATCCGCAGACCCGCACTCGCCTGGGGATCGATCGACGGATCGGGGGCCCACGCACTCAGGTCACGAGCACTCGAGAAGGGAGCTCTGGGGTACTTCACTCCAGCCAGGGAGAGCACGGTTCGCGAAACGTCGATCGAGCCCGCGACGTCCCGGCGAACCGGCATGCGCAACCTGGAAGACAGGATCACCAGAGGCACGTGCATCTGCTCACGGACCCGGCGGTAGGCCGCGGGGTGCTCGGAAAAGCTCACGCCATGGTCCGAGACGATGACCACGTGCGTGGTCCACCGCCGGTCGTCCGCCAGCCGTGAGAGCAGTGGGCCGATCTCCAGGTCCAGGTTCGCCGCGGCTTGGTAGTAGGCCCGCCGACACTTCAGGAAGTCTGCCTCCAGCTCATGGCTCCCACCGGGCCCGTGGAAAGGCTCGGCAGAGAAGCAGCTCTGCATACCGCCAGTTCCTTCAGGCGAGTCTCCAAGGTCTGCATAGTGGAGCCAGACGAACTGCCCTCCGGCTCCCGCGGACGCGACTTCAGGCGCCCTGGCAAGAAGAAAAAGCGCCCTGGCAGTCACGTCCTCCGCCTTTGCGGAAGGCATGTTCCTCTTGTCCCAGAACATCTCGAAGCCTCTGCCGAAGCCAAGGTCTCTGCCGAGGACAGGGCTAGCGACAACCGCGCCAGTCGAGAATCCACGTTGGGCAAGAACTTCCGCGATCGTCGTGAGTCCGGCAGCAAGTGGGCGGCCCTCATCCATCAAGCGATGGTCCCACGGTTGGAGTCCCGTCAGAATGGTGGCGACGGACGGAGCAGTCCAAGGTGTTGCGCTGTAGAAATTCGAGAAGAGGGCACCGCCGCGGGCCCGTTCGAGGAGGTTCTGCATCCCTGAGCCCAGACGGTCGCCTCCTTCCTCGCCGACCAAGGCGTCATAGCGGAGAGAGTCGACGGTCACCAGGATGACGCGCACAGGCCGCTTGGCCGCGCAGCCCACGACACCCAACGTCGCGAGGGTGAGGAAGGCGACCAGAGAAGTCGGGAACGAGAGAAGGTGAGGGAGCCGGCGCACCGCCGGTAGATTATCAACCTGTTACGATGGAAGTCCATGGGAGCTGCTCACATCTTCTCTTTGCGCGGATCCTCTCGCTGGGTCTCTACCTTTGTCTTGCTGTTCTTGGCGGGGCTTCTCGCTCTCGAGGCGACGAGCGTCCGAGGCAAGTCCGCTACGTATGACGCGCCGGAGCACCTGCGATACGGCCTTGGAATCCTCCACGGCGACGCCACGCGCTTCGACGACTCGAAGATGCCGATCTCGGGGTGGAACGCTCTACCCAAGCGGATCGCCGAGGCGCTGGGACCCGAGGGGTCGGGACCGCTTCGGGATTTCCTGGCTGTCGACGGCACGGCGCGCTATCCCACCATGCTCGCATCGCTCCTCTTGGCGTGGCTCGTCTTCCGCTGGTCGCGGCAGCTCTACGGAAGGGCGGCAGGGTTGCTTTCGCTCGTACTCTACGGTCTCGATCCCAATCTCCTCGCTCACGCTCGATTCGTCACCACGGACCTCTATGCCGCCCTCACCATACTCCTCTCGCTGTATGCGTTCTGGCGTTTTCTCGAGGCGCCGGACCGGCGCTCGCGTCGGTGGAGAGGCGCCGGTGCGGCCCTCGCGTTCGGTCTCGCCCAGGTGGCAAAGTACACCGGCGCCTACCTCGTTCCGGTGCTCCTCCTGGTCACGACGGTGCGGTTCGCCGGCCCCATGGCAACAGCCCTTCGGCGGCGCGTCTTCCGCCACCTCGTGCCCGAGCTAGCACGGCGCCTCGGCGCTTTTGCTTTCTGGAGCCTGGCCTTCGCGGCCGCCGCGGTCCTGGTGATCAACCTTGCCTTCGTCTTTCAGGACCCCTTCTGGCCGCTCGCCGATTTCCATTTCCGCTCCCAGCCCTTCCGTGAGGTCCGGGACCGGGTCGTCGCCGTCTGGCCGGATGCCAGCCTGCCGCTTCCCTACCCCTATCTCGAGGGGCTCGACTGGGTCCTGGCTCGAGAGCGGAGCGGCCAGGGCTTCGGCAATACGTATCTCCTCGGTGAGGTCCGCGAGGGCCGGGGGTTTCCCGGCTACTTTCTCGTGGCCGGTCTCTTCAAGGTCCCCTTGCCCACCCAGATCGTCTGGCTCGCGACACTCGTCGCCTATCCGTTGCTCCAGGTGCGCCGCCACCGGTTTCGCTTCGCTCGGGACGAGGCCTTCCTGCTGGTGCCGGTCGCCTTCTTCACGGTCTACTTCAATTTCTTCTTCCAGGCCGACATCGGGATTCGCTACGTCCTCGTGACGTTCCCGCTCCTCCACGTGTTCGCAGGTTGCCTCCTGTCACCGAAGTCCTGGGGCGAGCTCGACCCGCGGGCGCGAAGACGCTTGGCAGTGACCGGGGGTCTGCTCGCGGCTTGGCTGGCCGTGTCGGTGCTCTCCTACTACCCCAATTTCCTGCCCTACATGAACGAGCTGGTTCCCGACCGCAAGCTCGCCTACGAGGTCCTCGCCGACTCGAACCTGGAGTGGGGACAGGACCGAGACTTCATCGACGCCTACCGGAGGTCCCACCCCGAGGTGATCTGGCAACCAGCCGCGCCCGTCGCGGGGCGTATCCTGGTGGGCGTCAACTGGCTCACCGGGGTGTGGAAGGGGTCACACGACCGCTGGCTCTTCGGGCGCTTCGAGCCGGTCGAGAGTCTTCGCGGTTCCCACTTGCTCTTCGAGGTGACACCGGAGCAAGCGGAAGAGGCTCGCCGAGACCTGGCGAGAGTGCAGCACTGAAGGGCGACAGAGCTCCTCGTCTTGCGCGCCCCTCAGCGCCGAAAGGCGTAGCTGACCTTGAAGAAGGCCTGGCGCTCGGCGAGCTTGAGCTGGCCGGCGTCGTCGAGGGTGCGGGAGTCTGCGTAGCCCAGGTAGAGGACGGTCTGCCAGTTGAGCTTGTAGGCGAAGACGGCCGAGCTCGCGAAGTCGCGGTCCCGCTCCTTGACCGGGAAGGTCCAGCGGGCCCTCGCCCTGCAACGCGGGGTGCTCGAGTACCAGCGAAGCGGAACCGCCCCGAAGCGAGCGCCCGACCTGGCGAAGGCCCTCGAGTCCGCGGCCCGGGAGCCCTGGTTTCCCCACGCCAAGCTGCCGAAGAAGCTCTGGCCGCCCGAGGAGTACGCCTGGTGGCGCTCGGTGATGGACTTCGATCCCCGGCCCGGCTGGCGCAAGGTCTCCTGCCCCGTGCTGGCCCTGGGC
The DNA here is from genome assembly GCA_963741925.1 of uncultured Acidobacteriota bacterium. Taxonomy (GTDB): domain Bacteria; phylum Acidobacteriota; class Thermoanaerobaculia; order Multivoradales; family DATKCC01; genus CAVUBL01. Next base: position 1,684,925 of record CAVUJU010000005.1, on the reverse strand, counting down.
GGCGGGCGCGACGACCGGAGCGATGCCCGCGCCAGCCTCGACGGCATCGCCCGAGAGGTGGCGGCCGGCTCCGGCGCTCCGGTGACGACGGTCCTCTTCCCCGAGGCCGACCACCTCCTCCTCGAATGGCCCCTCGGCGACCACGTCCCGCCCCCGCGCTGGCCGGACGGCTACGACCGCACCCTCGTCTGCTGGACGCGCCTGGTGACCGAGCAGCCCGCGACGGGCTACTGCCAAAGCTGGCGAGCGCCGTAGAGTTCCCTGGCGAGCGGCCCGCCGAGCGGCCCGTGGAACGGGTCAGGCCCGCCACTCCGCCGCCGGCCGGCCCATCCAGAGCCAGGCGACGTAGTCGGTCAGGGGCGGCTCGCCGCCCAGCTCGCGAAGGCGCGCGGTCACCTGTCCGCGGTGATACGTGCTGTGCAGGGCCACCTGGAGAAGCGTTTCCTCCAGGCTGACCGGCTCCACCTTGCCGTAGCGCTCCACCAGCTGGTCCGCCCAGGGGAGCTCCACGGTCCGCCCGAGCGCTTCGGCCTCCAACCCGCCCAGGAGCTCCGGAAGCCGACGATGGACCCCTCGGCCCCAGTTCCGGACCGCCGCCAGGTCGTCGAAGCTCTCGACCTCGGGAACGCCGATGGTCTCGCCCCGCCAGAGCTGGAGGTAGACCCACTGCACCGTGTGGACGTGGTAGAGGAGCTCGCGCAGGCGGCCGTCCGACGCGGTCTCGGGCCGCCGCAGAACCTCCGCCCACACCACGGCGTCGGCCCACTCCATGTGCCGGAAGAGATCCTGAAGCCTACGGGACGTCATGCTCGCTCCTCGAAGGGCGGCAGGTCGAGGGCGAAGCGGAGGGCCTCTTCGGCGGCTCCGAGCTTGTCGGGTCCGAGGGTCGCGATCCGGGACTCGAGGAGGGCCTTCGGGATGGTGGCGAGCGAGTCCAGGTTGGCGACGCAGGGCTTGGGCAGGCCGTCTTCCGACCCCAGGGGGAGCTCCACGGGGATCGAGCGGATCCGGGTGGTGACCGGGGCCACCGTCACCAGGCTCCGGACCAGGTAGGCCTCGTCGCGCGAGAGCAGGAGCACCGGCCGGCGGCCACCTCGTACTCGGTCTCCGGCTTCGCCAGGTAGCCTTCCACGTACCGGCGTACGGCGGCCCGACGGCGCTCCCCGTCGAAAAGAGCCTCGAGCGCGCGCCGGAAGAGCTCGCTCCGGCTCTCGCCGGTGGCCGCGCACTCCCGGTCCACCCGCTCCAGGGCCTCCTCCGGGAGGCTCACCGACACCTTGGCGCTCTTCCCCTGGGACGCCACCTGTCTCGAGTGTTCCCTCGTTGCTACCATGGTAGGAACATGGTATTCCGCCCCGGAACCGCGGTCAACCTCCACGACCTCACTGCCCGCGCTCGACCTCGATCCCGGGCCCCGGGTCGTAGCCGGGCGGGCCGTTCATCACCGTGAAGTAGCGGCGCAGGATCCGGTCGACGGCCGCCGTGTCCGCGTAGGCCGGGCTGGTCAGGCAGGCGAGGATCGTCGCCCCGTCGGCGCAGTCGTAGAGCTCGGAGAAGGTGTAGTACTCGTCGCCCCAGGACGAGTCGTCCTTCTCGGTGTAGTGGGTCGTGAAGCCGAGGAGCTCCTTGGTTCACTCGTCGTAGCTCACCAGCTTGAATCCCGGGTTGTTGCCGTGGTTGGTGGTGATCCCCGGCGCCGAGACGGCGATCTCGACGACCTTGCCGCTCGGGTCGTGGAGGCGGCGGAGCTCGTCCTCGTGGGTGTGGCCGTAGGCGACGCCGACCACCGCTCCCGTGTGGGCCGCCACCAGGTCGAGGAACCGGTCGAGCCAGGCCTCCCGATCCGCAGCGCCCGAGGCGCCCTCGGGCTGGCGCGTCCACATCGACGTCGGCTTGTCCTGGTTGCCTTTCTTCTCGTTCTCGGAGACCGCGTAGGCGTCGACCCCGGGCGGGATGTGCATGGCGAGGAGGACCTTCTCGCCCGAGCGGGCGGCGTCCCCGAGCTGCCCTTCGAGCCAGTCGAGCTCCGCGTCCCCGGCGGCTGCCTGGGTGAGGCCGTCCGCCGGGTGATACGTCTCGCCCAGGATGATCGTGTTGAGCGCCACCACCCGCAGGCCCGCCACCGGCCGCGCGCTGTAGAACCCGAGGTCGGGCCGCGGGTTCGAGACCATGCAGGGCGCTTCGCCGCACGGCTGCGAGGCGTTGAGCGCCGGGTAGCCGTCCCCGGGGACCAGCTCGAAGGGGGTCTTGCGCTCGACGTCGGCGAACGAGAAGTAATCGCCGGCGAGGGAGTCGTTGTTGCCCGGCGCGTAGAGCAGCGGGATCCCGGTGCCGGCGACCAGGCCGTGGAGGTCCGCAAGGACCTTGCGGACGTTCTCGTCGTGGGCGGGGACCTGGCTCGGCACCAAGCCGCCGTCCCGGCTGTCAGGGGCCTCGCCGTAGTGGCCCGGCAGGTCGCCGGTGTAGAGGACGAAACGGGGAGCAGCCGGTCCGGTGAGGATCGACTCGAGCTCCTCCCGGGTGATCTTCCAGAGCGCGAGGTCCGTGTCGTCGGAGGCCCCGCTCGTGTCCAGGTGAACGTCCGACAGGTGGAGGTAGGTCGGCGGATGGCCAGCCTGCGCCCCGGACGCGCAGGGGCAGAAGACCACCACCACGGCCACCAGGGCGGCAAAGAGCGCCACCACCAGGACGAGGGGGACGAGAGACTTCGACACGGGACCTCCTCGCGGCCGGCGCGCCGCACGTCCAGCGGTTTCGAGGATACGAGGAGGCAGTCTAGCGCACCCGGCTCGCCCAGGCCAGGCGGCCGGCCCCCGGGTCGGTTCCCAACAGCGTGTTGGCCAGTTTCAGCCCTTGACAGCGCGGTAGCTTCGGCCAACCGCCGGGGCCACGCGCGCCCCGGGACACCGAAGCGGCCCGACGGGAAACGGCGAGCGACCCGCCGGGCCTAGCCAGACAGGAGGACCAGCCTCATGCCTGACCGCCCGAAGTCTACCCTTCACCACCTCGAACCGACATTCCTCCGCGGCGCCTTCCTGGAGCGCTGGGAGAGCGTGAGCGAGGACCTCCGCCCGCCACTCTTGGAGAGCTGGTCCGGGCCTTGGCAGCCTCTTCGCCACGACGGCGAGCCCGAGCCCGAGTGGGCCTGGGAGATCCGACGCCAGTGGGAGAGCCGCGGCCGGGGAGAACCCGCCGGCTACTTAATCTCATACGCCTTGGCGTCGCTGGTCGCGGCGCTCCTGCCCTACATCCACTTCCACCAGGGCTACTCCGTCCTCCAGCAGGCCGACGCGATCGGCTTCCCCGTGGAGCTGAACGGCGTCCCTTGACAGAGGTCGGCGACAGCTACACCTTCCTGGGGCTCGACGCGGAGACAAAGCTCATCCTGGCCCACCACACCGGCTGGCGGACGGCGGCGCACACGGACCGCTTCATGGAGAAACTCGACCGGGCCACGGCCGGACGGTTCCAGCTCACGACGGACGAGTTCTCGGCCCACCCCGAGGCGGTCAACTTCCACCTCGGCACCCGCACCGACTACGCCACGCTGGTCAAGGAGTACGGCACGGAGAGCCAGGAAGAGCGGCGGTACAGCCCGCCGCGGATAATAGCCGCGACCAAGACCGTCATTCACGGTGAGCCCGACGAAGGCCGGATCTGCACCTCCTACGTCGAGCGGCTGAACCTCGACGTGCGGATGAGCAACCGGCGGTTCACCCGGCTGACCAACGCCTTCTCCAAGTCCGCCATCCACCACCGGGCGTCCGTGGCGATCATGGCGTCGGCCCACAACCTCTGCCGGATGCACCGGTCGATTCGGATGACCCCGGCGATGAAGGCCGGAATCACTCGCTGGCCGTGGAGCGTGGGCGAGCTGCTGGCGACCTAGCGGAGTTGCTGAAGTTCTCGCTTTGCACAGTCTTGTATGCCGAGGTGCTTGACCAAGGACTTGACGTGCCCCATCTCGATGTCATAGCGATGCTGTTTGCCATGCGGTCCCATGGGGAACTTGAAAGGCTCGTGATCTCCGTAGTAGATCCAGCGCTTGTGCTGCTTGTCTTCATACCTCCAGTCCGGGGCGCACTTGTCCAGCATCTTCTTGATGTCCCTCCAGGGAACCATACCGAAACTAGCCAATTGCGGTTTCCCTGGAGAGACTGTCAGTTATCTGCCTGGACGTGCAACCGGCCTATGCGGCTACCGCCGCACCGGCCTCGATCTCGTTGTTATCGACAGAGAGATCCTTGATGAGATGCACTTGGAGCCGCGGCCGGAAGCTGTCAGCCGACTTCTTCACCAGCCAGTCAGCGTCGGTTCGGCCGGCGCGAACATCGCTGACCGCCTCGTCCCACTCGCGGACTACTGACGCGGGCGAGCCATCGAAGAAGGCTTTCACGCCTTTCTCGAGCTCCTCGAAAGACGGGGAATCGAAGGCGATGTCGAAAAGGACAGACCTATAGGACCGCCTGAAGTCTTCCAGCGCATCCGCTGAACTCGCTCCCACTGCCGAGAAGCCGCTGGGGTTGACTCCCTCGATCCAGAAGGATCCGTCGTCCTCCTCGTGCATGAGCGCTCGGCCCTCGACGACGACAACCGCCAAGTAGCCCTCGCCCTGGACGAGGTCTCTCAAGCCGAAGATGAGGGGATAGTTCTTCATTGAAGCGTCACTCCTTAGCTAGCGCGCCCGCCGCTCGCGCAGCAGTACAGCGCGATGGGTCGCCCTGGACGATCTGCAAACACTACGCCCGGGCGCTGGTATTTCCCATGGTCGCCATGCTGCCTCCAAGCACAGAGAAAGTCAACCCTCTCGTTGCCAGTCAGGTGCCTTCTCTTCTTAGGTGCGTATCCTCTGCTAATAGTGACGGAACCACCGAGGGCATTTCCTCACCGTACTACCGATCGGCCGCCCGGAAGGTTGCCTCTTGGGGCCAAGCGCGACGTTCGGTAGATCCTAGGGCACCGTACCTATCGTGGCTGGTCTTGGGCATCCAACGCGCCACCCTTGCGGGTAGTTTCTCGCCGCCCCTAAACCACTAGCAAGCCGACCTCGGCCCACCGCCTCCTTTGGGCTAGCGGGCTCCCGGTCGGGCACACCTCGGCCCCATTACTCCGCCCCTCGGGAAGCGGCATCCAGGCGCGCCGCCCTCAGCCGCCTGCCCGTCATCGGACTGGCCTTCCGGGGCCAACACCAAGATAGGACACCACCGGCCCCCGCCGGCAGCGGAGATCGGACCGCGCGGCCAGGCCGGCGGACGGCTCACCGCGCCAGGTAGCCGCCGTCCACCGGCACGTAGGCGCCGGTGACGAACGACGAGCGCTCCGAGCTCAGCCAGAGCACCAGCTCCGCCACCTCCTCCGGCCGGCCGAGGCGCCCGATGGGGTGGCGGGCGACGAGCTGCTCCAGGGTCTCCGGATCCTCCTCGAGCCGCCGGATGAGCGGCGTGTGGATGAACGCCGGACCGACGGCGTTGATCCTGATCCCCCGGGCCGAGTACTCGAGCGCGGCGGTGCGGGTGAGCCCCACCAGGCCGTGCTTCGCCGCCACGTACGCCGGGGCCGTGGCGAAGCCAACCTGGCCGAGGATCGACGCCATGTTGACGATCGCCCCGCCCCCGCCGGCGAGCATTGCCGGGATCTCGTGCTTCATGCAGTAGAAGACCCCGGAGAGGTTGATCGCGATCACCCGTTGCCAGTTGTCCACCGGGTAGTCCGCCGTCGGCTCCCGCTTGCCGCCCACGCCGGCGTTGTTGCAGGCGCAGTCCAGCCGGCCGAAGCGCGCGAGCGCCGCCGCGACGAGCGCCTCGCAGGCCTCCGGGTCGGAGACGTCCGCCGCCACGAACACCGCCTCGCCACCGTCCCGGGCGACCTCGGCGACGGTCTCCTCGCCGCCTGCGGCATCCACGTCGGAGACGACCACCCGAGCCCCGGCGCGAGCGTAGATCAGAGCGGTCGCCCGGCCGATCCCCGAGCCCGCCCCGGTCACCAGCGTCACCTTGCCCTCGAGATCCGTCATCGGTCATGCCTCCTCGACCGGCCTCGCTTCAAGGACCGTGCCGCGGCGAGATTTTATGGCCGAAGCCGGTGAGCCGGTGCGCGCACCGCGAGCCACCCCTCGAGGCGCGGCTCGGCCTCGTCCTCGCCGTCTCGATCCCCGATCTCGGGCCGTTCGGGATTTCGCTCGAGCCTCGGCCGGTGTAGCATCGCCCTCGAGACCGCCATGACGTTTCTCCATCGCCACGACGACGAGAGGTCGACCCCCGGGGGATCGCCCGGCGACCCCGAAGTCACGCTCTCTTCCCTGGCCGACGAGATGAACCGGCTACGCCGCACCGTCTTGCGCCAGGGGCACGCGCAGGAGCTCTTCCAGGCGCGGGTCGAGGAAGCGATCGCACGGCTGCCGGAGCGCACCGGCACAGCGGACGCCGGCGAGGGGGGCGCCTCCGTCCGGTCCGGCCGGGCCGCCGGATCGGCTGGGTCGGGCGGGCCGGGCGGCCTGGGCGAGCCCCAGGTCCATGCTCTTCTCGAGCTGGACGGTGCCCTCCTTCACCTTCGCCGCCTCGCCGGCGAGGAGGCCCCGCCCGCGCCGGGAGGTCCCCGGCCGGAGGACCTGGCTCGCTCCCTCCGCGAGGGGCTGTCGTTGCTGCAGATCCGCGTGCGCAATCTCCAGCACTCCATGGGGCTCGAGGCGATCCCCGCCGCGGGTCGGCCGTTCGACGACCGCTGGCACAAGGCGTGTGGTGTGGTCGAGCGGTGGGATCTGCCGGATCGGGCGGTGGTCGAGGAGATCCTCCCCGGCTACCGGATGGGCGGGCGGGTTGTCCGGCCGGCGCAGGTCGTGGTCAACCGCAGGCCGGACACGAAGGACGAACCGCGCGCGTCGGAGGCGGCTTCGCGCGCCACGGACGACGGGCCGCGAGCCCCGAGCGGCCAGGACGAAGGCGACGATGTCTGATCAGACCGGAATCGTGACGAACGAGCCCGATACGCTTCAGCCGCCTCGTCGCTTCGAGACGGAGCCTCCATAGGACTCACAACATGGCGAGCAGGATCTTCGGCATCGACCTGGGCACCACCAACTCGTGCCTGGCGGTCATGGAACCCGGCGGCCCGCGGCCGATCCCGATCGACGGCGATCCGCTGGTGCCCTCGGTGGTCAGCTTGGAACGGGAGAGCGGCCGGTTCCTGGTCGGGCACCGTGCGCGCAACCGGCGCGTGGTCGAGCCCGCATGGACGGTGCGCTCCATCAAGCGGCGGATGGGCGAGTCGGAAGCGGTGGCGATCGGCGATCGGCAGCTTGCGCCCGAGGAGATCTCGGCCGAGATCCTGCGCTACCTCAAAGAGCGCGGCGAGGAGGAGACCGGCGAGCCCATCGAGCGGGTGGTGGTCACCGTGCCGGCCTACTTCGGCGACGCCCAGCGCCGGGCCACCCTGCGAGCCGGTGAGCTGGCCGGCCTCGAAGTGGTGCGCCTGCTCAACGAGCCCACGGCCGCGGCCTTGGTCTACGACCGCCTGGTGGCCCGGCCCGTCACGCCTCGGGCCGCCCCCGGCCGGGACGCGCCGGAGGAGCCGGCGGTCGCCGCGGAGGCCCGCGAGACGCAGCGCGTGCTGGTCTACGATCTCGGCGGCGGCACCTTCGACGTCTCGGTCGTCGAGATCGGCGGCGGCCTCAACGAGGTGCGGGCGAGCTGCGGTGACAACCACCTGGGCGGCGACGACTTCGACGACCTCCTCGCCGCGCATCTGCGCGAGCGCCTGGGGGAGGCGGCCGGCCGCGAGCCGCCCCAAGACCTCCGCCTCGCGGTCCGGCTCGAGGAGGCCGCCGAGCGGGCCAAGATCGAGCTCTCGACCCGCCCCTTCACCCGGGTGATCGAGGAGGCGCTCCTCGACGGCTGCCACCTGGACGTGGAGGTGGCTCGGAACACGTTCGAAGAGGCGATCGAGGAGCTGGTCGCCGGGACCGTCGCCGAGGTCGATCGGGCGGTCGCCGAGGCTCGCCTCACCGCCGACCGGATCGACCGGGTGATCCTGGTCGGCGGCTCGACCCACATCCCCCGGGTCCAGGAGCTCCTCGCCGAGCGCTTCGCCTGCCCGGTGGAGCACGCCCTCGACCCCGCCCTGTGCGTGGCCCTGGGCGCCGCGGTCCAGGGGGCGATCCTGGACGGCCGGCTCTTCGATCACATCCTGATCGACGTGGCGGCCCACTCCCTGGGCGTCAAGACCCTGGACAACGTCTTCACCCTCGGAGACAGCCTGGACCCGGCCGGGGTCGAGGCCGACCACTTCTCGGTCATCATCCGGCGCAACACGCAGGTGCCGGCCACCCGCTCCCAGGTCTACTTCACCACGGCCGACCGGCAGGAGGTGGTGAGCGTCGAGGTCTACCAGGGCGAGAGCCCTCGCTGCAGCGCCAACACCCTGATCGGGCGGTTCCTCTTCGACCTGCTCCCGGCGCCCGAGAGCAGCCCGGTGGTGGTCGAGTTCCGCTACGACCTCGACGGAATCATCCGGGTGACCGTGCACCAGAAGGGCACCGACAACCGGCGGGAGGTCACTCTCAGCACCCGCACGCGCACCCGCGCCCACGAGGCCCACGCGCCGGGCGCGCGCCCGGTGGAGAACTACATCCTGCGCAAGGCCCGCGCGCTGGCGGTCGATCTTCCGGAGGGCGACTTCAAGGCACGATTCGAGGCCGCGACCTCGGCCTACGGCGACTCTCTGGCGAACCCGGAGGGCGACCCGGAAGCGCTCGACCGCGCCGAGGAGGAGCTGCTCGAGCTGCTGGAACAGGCCGAAGAGAGCGCCGCCGATGGCTCGTAAGAGGGCGCGGAAGAAGCAGGAGAAACGCCGGGGCGATCTCGTCGGCCGCCTGCAGGAGCTCGAGCGTCGCGGCGCCGACGAGGAGTTCCTGGCACTGGCCGCCCGCGAGCTCGCGGACCCCGCCGAGGGCCCGTCGGCGGCGCTCTGGGTCGAGGTCGCCGACCGCGCCCTCCTACGGGCCCTGGAGGCCGGCGACCTCGCCCGCCTGGCGAGGCTTCTCCCCTCCCTCGGGCCGGCGGGCCGCCGGCGCCCCCTGGCGGCGCTCGCCGCGGCCGTCCTCGACCTGGCGGTCGGTCGCCTCGACGCCGGGCGGGCGAGGCTCGAGACCCTGGGCGCCGGCCCCGCCCTGGAGCCGGGCCGGGGCCGCGAGCTGGTGCCGCGGCTCCTCGCCCTGGCCGCGGGCACCACCGGCTCTCGACGCGCCGCGCTCCCCGAGTCGGGAGAGCTTCTCCCGGCTGCGGGAGCTGGCCGACCGGACGGCCGGCGCCGTGGCCACCGCGCTCCCCTCGGCGGGCCAGCTCCGCCTGCGCGATCCCCTTCTGCGGGCGGTCCGGGACGTTCTCCTGGCGCTTCGCCGGCTCGAGGCGGCCGAGTGCCGGCCTGGGGGCGCCGCGGGCCGGGCACTGGGCCGGGCCTTGCGCCGGCTCCGGGAGGCGGCACCTTCCGGCGACGCCGCCCTCGATCGCCTCCTCGAGACCGCCGGGCGGCTCCAGGTTCTGACCGGCGCTCTCGCCGGGATCGAGGCCGAGCTGGGCCGGGCGCGCCCCCGGGAGCCGGCGAGCCAGGTCGTCCTCGAGGCGCTCCGCCGGTCCGGCGGCGACCTGGCGAAGGCCCTGGCGGAGCCCGCGCCGCCGCTTCTCGCCCCGCTCGGCCACGCGCTGCACCTCGCCTGGCGCGAGGTCCTCGAGACGGTGGTGGCGCGGGAAGGCGCCGCAGGCCTCGCCACCCTCGCCGCGGCCCGCCCGGAGCTGATCGCACCGGTGGCCGACCTGCCCACCGGTGCCGCCGGCAAGGCCCTCCAGGAAGCGCGCCGGAGCCGGGCGCTCCTCGCCGACGGCCGCTTCGGGGAGCTGGCCGCCTTCCTCCGGGCGCGCGCCCGGACCGAGGCCCAACCCTCCGATCTCGCGGCGCTCTGGAGCCTCGAGCTCTGGGCGCGCGCCCGCGCCGCGCCGTCGGAGGAGCGCTTCGGCGACCCGTTCGACGACGAGCCGGGCGAGTCGCCCCCGCACCGCGCCGTGGTGCGGCTCGAGGAGATGGCCGCCCAGATCGGCCGCCGCTTCCCCGCCGAGCAGCGGGGCGAAGTCGCCCGCGTCCTGCGTGACGAGCTCTTCGACCTGTGCGAGGTGATCGTCCTCTGCGAGCACTTCGGCGGCGTCGCCGCCGCTCTCCTCGACTACCTCCCGGGCGACGCGGGCCTGCTGATCGCGGGCCTCACCGGGGCGATCGTCGGCCACGACCCCCGGTGCCGGCGCGCGATCGAGAGCCACCTCCAAGGCCGCGGTGCCATCCAGCCGCCCGAGCGCGAGATCGCGCTGCGGTTGATGGCCCAGGTGGCCCTGGAGGAGCCCGTCGAGCTGGCCCCGGCTCTCGAGGCGCTCCGCCCCCTCTTCACCGAGAGGGACTGGAGCGACGTCTCCGAGGGCGTGGCCCGCCGCGCGGCGCCGACGTTCGGGAGCTCTGCTGGCCGAGGCGTCGGGCCTGATGTGGCTCGACCTGGAGACGGCGGCCACGGGAGCCGAGCTGCTGCGCCAGGATCTGGAGCCCCTCAGGACCACCCTGGGCGCGACCTCGGGCTTCGCCGCCGTCGAGCTGGCTCTCGACTGCTGGCAGCTGAAGCCGTCCAAGGTCCGGAGGAAGGTGCGGGCGTTGCTGGACGCCCACTCGGGCTACGAGGCGGCGCTCATCGCCGTCGAGGTGCTGGAGACGACCCTCGATGCCAGGGTGCCGGAGGGTGTTCTGACGGCCCTCCGCGACCTCTCCACGGCAGTGATCGATCGCCTCGACGACCGTTGGCAACGCTGGTTGCGCGCCCTGCCCATCCTCATCTTCGGAGCCTCGCCGGCGGGGCTCCGGAAGCTGGCGAAGCGGCTCGAGCGCCTCCTCGCCACCGAGCCCGACGATCCGGCCCGAGGGGACCGAGGGCCGCTCGAGAACGCCCTCGAAGCGGTCCGCACCATGGAGAACACCCGCCGCGCGGTGGGTCGTCTCCGGCCCGCGCCCCGCCGGACGAGCCGCCCGCGCCGCCGGCGGCCGGCGGGCGAAGCGGCCGCGGGCGCCCGGCCCGGTTCGACCCGCCGCAAGCGCCGGCCGGAGGGGCCGGAAGACCATCAACTCGACCTCGACCTGGGGTGAGAACCCGTGCCCCTCCCACCGAGCCCGCCCAGCCAGCGCACGCCATGACCTCGACCCCGGAGAGCCCCTTCACCACCCTCGGCCTCGCCCCCGGCGCCGGCCCCGAGGAGATCGCCGCCGCCTATCGCAAGCTGGTGCGGCGCTACCCGCCCGAGCTCGCCCCCGACCGGTTCGCCGCCATCCACGACGCCTATCAGATGGTGACCTCCCCGGCGCACCGCATGAAGACGGCCGCGACCGCCCCCGAGGAAGAGCTCGCCCGCCTCTTCCCTCTGCCGGCGGTCGCCCTCGCACCGTCCCCACCGCGCCCGGCGCCGATCTCGGCCGGCGACCTCGAGCCCCTCCTCGCCCCGGTCCGCCGCGCCGCCGTCCTCCGGCTCGTGGCCGCGGCCTTTCGGGACTGAACAACCCACCGGCGGCCTTCGTTCTCCCGCAAAGCGCAGCGGAGCGTGCCGGCTGATAGGCCGGCGAAGAACGCCGCGAGGGGCGATTCGGGGGCGCCCGCAGTAGGGCCGGAGATTCCTTCACCGGCGCTCAGCGCTCGCTGTCGAGGGTGGCCATCTGCGCCTGGGGGTAGCGCTCGCCGGCGGCGGCGCCCGGCGGGACGGCGGCCTCGATGCGCTCGAGGTCGGCGGGGGTGAGCTCGGCGTCCAGGGCGCCCAGGGCCTCGGCGAGCTGATCGCGGCGCCGGGCACCGACCAGGGGCACGACGTCCTCGCCCCGGGAGAGCACCCAAGCCACGGCGAGCTGGGCGACCGTCGCGCCCTTCGCCTCGGCCACCTCCCGGAGCGCCTCGACCAGGGCGAGGTTCCGCTCCAGGTTCTCGGGCCGGAAGCGGGGGGAGTGGGCGCGGATGTCGCCCGGGCCGGTGGCGCGCTCCTTCGACCAGTGGCCGCTCAGGAGGCCGCGGGAGAGGACGCCGTAGGCGGTGATCGCCACCCCCAGCTCCCGGCAGGTGGGCAGGATCTCGGTCTCGATGCCCCGCGAGAGGAGCGAGTACTCGATCTGGAGGTCGGCCACCGGGTGGACGGCCTGGGCCCGCCGCACCGTCTCGGCTCCCGCCTCCGACAAGCCGATCCAGCGCACGTGGCCGGCCTCGATCAGCTCGGCGATCGCCCCCACGGTCTCCTCGATCGGCACCTCCGGGTCCACCCGGCCCAGGCGGTAGACGTCGATGTAGTCGGTTCCCAGGCGGCGGAGCGAGTAGGCGCAGAAGGTCTTGACCGCTGCGGGCCGACCGTCGATCCCGAGCCACTGGCCGCCGACGTCGCGCAGCGCCCCGAACTTGACGCTCACCACCACCGACTCCCGGGGCCTGCCGCGGAGGGCGTCGCGGATCAGCAGCTCGTTGTGTCCCATGCCGTAGTAGTCGCCGGTGTCGAGCAGGTTGATCCCGGCATCGAGGGCGGCCTGGATCGTGGCGATCCCTTCGGCCTCGTCCGCGGGACCGTAGAGGGCGGACATCCCCATGCAACCCAGCCCCAGGGCCGAGACCTCGGGACCGGACGCTCCGAGCTTGCGGGTGGTCGTCATGAGCGAAGGATACCCGCCGCTCCCCCTGCTGCTCGCCCGCGAGATCGACTCGTGGAGCCGGGCGAAGCAGAAACCGGACGCCTTCAACTTCCTCGACCCCGAGGATCTAGATGTCTGATCAGTCCAAAATCGTGACGAATGAGCCGAGTTTTTTGGGGGGAGCCGAGAGAGCGGGAGGGGGCGTCCCCTTTCCCCCCGTGGGGTGGGAAGGGGATCGAGGGGATGTGGGGGGGATCCGGTCAACCGTCCCCTTCCCCCCCGTGGGGTGGGAAGGGGATCGAGGGGATGCGGGGGGGATCCGGTCAACCGTCCCCTCCCCCCCCCCGTGGGGTGGGAAGGGGATCGAGGGGATGCGGGGGGCATCCGATGAATCTGGCGGTCTGGAGTCGCCGTCCCGAGGAGCGCAGCCACGGTCGGTCGGCGTGGGCGGGGGACCAGCGCCCCGTGGCGCCGGAGACGCTTCAGGCGCCTCGTCGGTTTGAGGCGGAGCTTCGCTAGTACTACTGTGTCAGAAAGTCTCACCTCGAACGACTCCGCAACAGGGGCATTGCAGCAGAGCGCGGACGAGGGCGCGGGACAGAGGTGCACCTCAAGCTGCCGTCGAGCAAGGACCAGGCCCGCTCGTGGACGATGCTGGCCAAGACCTCGTTCCAGACGGCTTACCTGACCCGTTGAGCGAGCTGGCCGTCAGCGCCGGAAAGCGTAGCTCACCTTGAAGAAGGCCTGGCGCTCGGCGGGCCGGAGGACGCCGGCGGCGTCGAGGGCGCGGGAGTCGGGGTCGTCCAGTTGAGCTTGTAGGCGCGCTGTTCTACGAACGTTACACGGCTGGGTTTCGGAGGGACCCGAGTGCACGCGATCCCATCTCGGCCCCGCTTCCAGGGCGCTCTTACGACGGCCGGCGCCGAAGGCGGTAGAAGCGGGGGTGCGCCTTCTGCACGAAACGGGGGGCCCCGGTCAAGTCGAAGGCCGTCTCGTCAGTGAGGGTCCACGCCTCATAGGCTCGTTCGATCTCTTCCCGATCGAGCCCTCGCGGCAAGGGTCCTCTGCGGCCCGGTGCGAACGCGTACATCAGGAGCGTGGCGTCCTCGGCGGCCAGCGCCGTGACCTCACGGCTCACCGCCCGCAGCTGCTCGGGCGGGAGGGCATGGCCGGCGCCAAAGTCCAGGATGAGACGAAATCCCGAGCCGATGCCGGCGGCCGTGAGCGCCGTCATGCTCCCGTCGACGAATCGAGCCTCCACGCCGGCTCCGCGTGCGCGTTCGCGAGCGGCCCGCAGCGCCCTCGGCACGATGTCGACGCCGGTCACCTCCCACCCGCGTTGCGCCAGGCGGACCGACCAGAGCCCGGTGCCGCATCCAAGATCGAGCGCGCGCCCGTACGGCGGTTCTCGATCGCTCGCCTCCCGGTCGAGGAGCGCGACGGCCTGGTCGCCGATCGGAAGTGACGGCATCCGTTCCCACGGCGTCAAGCCAACCAGATACTGGAATTTGAAGAACAGGCTCATTCAACCTCCCGGTAGTACCCGCCAGGCGGATGGTCTGGATCTCCGGTCCATGATGCACGCCGGCCGCCGCGAGCTCGGCGCCGGCCAGGACCTTCTCTCGGGATGCGACGCCCTCGAGCCGAGGCAGGGCAGCCTCGGCCAGCAGCACGGCGGAGACGGCGAGCGGAATCCGGTTCAGCCACTCGATGCGGCGCCGGCGCCGGTCCTGGAGCAAGATCGTCTCGGTCACCACGTCCCCCACCATGTCCACCAACTCCCCGGAACCCCTCAAACTCCGTTCTCGGGCGCAACCCGCGGTCCGCGGGCTCCAGGCCGAGGCACCCGCCTTGGACGCAGCTGCCGCGCCGGCGGACCCGCTCCAGGCGGGTCAGTGCGGCATCGGGCGATCCCCGAGGCACCGAACCGCTTCGTCGACGACCCGCGCGAGCTCCTTGCGGATGTCTTCGCTACGCTCTTCGAGCCGCGGTACGTGCCGTGCTTCGGTGGGACGCAAGCCTAGCTTCGGCTCGCGACCCGGTCAAGCTGCGGCGCTCGGAGCTCGTTGCCCGAGCCTCGAGCCGGTGCTACCCTGGGCCGCAAACTCGGAGCTTCCGAGGACCCGCGGCTGCCGGCCGGGACCAGGGCGGGCCGCGGCCCCTTCGCCCCTCGACACTCCCGGAGACCTCGTGCGCGCCATGGATTCGCCAGCTCCCCGGCTCGACGCCCTCCTCCCCCAGCTCTACGACGAGCTCCGGCGCCTCGCCGCCCGGGCCATGAGCACCGAGCGCCGCGACCACACCCTCCAGCCGACCGCGCTGGTCCACGAGGCCTACCTCAAGCTCAGCCAGATCGCGGACCTCGAGCTCGGCGGGCGCCCCCAGCTCTACGTCCTCGCTGCCCGCGCCATGCGCCAGATCCTGGTGGACCACGCGCGGGCGCGGTTCACGGCCAAGCGCGGCGGCTTGGCGCTCCGGGTGACCCTCGACGGCGCCCAGCCGAGCGTGCCGGCCACCGCCTTCGATCTGCTGGCCCTGGACCAGGCCCTCGCCCGCCTGGGCGAGATCGACCCCCGGCAGGAGGAGATCGTCACGCTCCGCTTCCTGGCCGGTCTGTCGGTCGAGGAGGCCGCCCGCGCCCTGGGCGTCTCCCCCACCACCGTCAAGCGGGAGTCCGCCATGGCGCGGGCCTGGCTCTACCGGGAGCTCGCCTGGCCGGAGGAGGCGGCCCCAGGCCCCCCGGAGCCGGTGGGCGGATGAGCACCGGCCCCGTTCCCGTGGGCCCCGGGCCCCGCACCGCCGAAGCGGACCGCCCCGGCGCCCCGGCCGGCCGCCGCGCCCGCCTCAAGGAGCTCTTCGCCGCGGCCGTGGCCCGGGCCCCGGAGGCGCGGGAGACCTTCCTCGGCCGCCTGGCCGCGGAGGACCTCCCGCTCCTCGCCGAGCTCCGCTCGCTCCTCGCCGCCCACGACGAGGCGGGCGACTTCATCGAGCGGGTGGTGGCCCACGAAGCGCGCGAGCTCGGCGCCGCGGTCCGGCCGAGCGACCTCGCCGGGCGCCGGATCGGTCCCTACCGGATCGTGGGCGCCCTGGGCCGCGGCGGCATGGGCGAGGTCTACCTCGCCGAGCGCGCCGACGACTTCCGCCAGCGGGTGGCGATCAAGCTGCTGCGCTCGGGGCCCGTCTCGGAGGAGCTGGTCCGCCGCTTCCAGGCCGAGCGCCAGACCCTCGCCGGCCTCCAGCACCCGGGGATCGCCCGCCTCTACGACGGCGGAGCGACCGACGAGGGCTGGCCCTACCTGGTGATGGAGTACGTCGGCGGCCGGCCGATCGACGAGTGGTGTGCGGCGCGCGACGTGCCGATCGAGGAGCGGCTCCGCCTGTTCTTGACGGTCTGCGCGGCGGTCGAGCACGCCCACCGCAACCTGGTCGTCCACCGCGATCTCAAGCCGGCGAACATCCTGGTGACCGCCGACGGCGAGGTGAAGCTCCTCGACTTCGGGATCGCCAAGCTCCTGCCCGGCGCCGCCGGCGAGGCGACCCGCGGCCTGACCCGGGCCGAGCGGCCGGTCATGACCCTCGAGTACGCGAGCCCCGAGCAGGTCCGCGGCGAGAGCGTCACCACGGCGACCGACGTCTACGCCCTGGGCCTCCTCCTCCACCGCCTCTTGACCGGCGAGCACCCCTACGACGTGCCCGGCGAGAGCCTGGCGGCGGCCGCCCGCGCGGTCTGCGAGGCGGAGCCCGCCCGGCCGAGCCAGGTGGTCGCCCGCCGGGCCGCCACCGCCGGCCGCCGCGCGGACCGCCGGCGGGCGAGACGCTTCGCGGGCGATCTCGACACGATCGTGCTCCGCGCCCTCGCCAAGGAGCCCGAGCGGCGCTACGGCTCGGTCGAGCGGCTCGCCGCCGACGTCCGACGCCACCTCGAGGGCCTGCCGGTCGTCGCCCGCGGCGACGGCCTGCGCTATCGGGCGGCGAAGCTCATCCGGCGCCACCGGGCGGCGGCGGCGGCCGCCCTCCTCGTCGCCCTGTCGCTCGCCGGCGGCCTCGTCGCCACCACCTGGCAGGCGCGGCGGGCCGGGCGCCAGGCGGCGCGCGCCGAGGCCGAGCGCGCCCGGGCCCAGGAGGTGAGCTCGTTTCTCCAGGGGATGCTCTCCGCGGCCGACTCGAGCTGGAACTCCACCGCCTCGAAGACCGGCCCCCACGTCACCGTGGTCGAGCTCCTCGACCAGGCCGCGAAGCGGCTCTCGGACCCGGGCGCCTCCGGCGGCCTCTCGCCGGAGGCCGAGGCGCCGCTCCGCCTCACCCTGGGCAACGGCTACCGTGCCCTGGGGCGCTACCCGGCCGCGCGGCGCGAGCTCGAGGCCGCGCTCCGCCTGGAACGGCGCCTTCCCGGGCGCCACGCCGAGCGGGCCAAGGTGCTCCACTCGCTGGGGATCGTGCGCTACCTCCAGGGCGACTACCCTCCGGCGATCGCCCGGATGCGCGAATCGATCGCCGAGGAGCGGCGTCTGCCGCCGGCCGAGCGAGCGGACCTCGGCCCGTTCGAGAACGACGTGGCGATCGTCCTGTGGCGGGAGGGCCGGCTCGACGAGGCCGAGCCGCTCCTGCGGGAGGCGGTCGAGGCGACCCGCGCCCGCTTCGGCGACGCCTACCCGGCGGTCGCCATCGGCCTGGGCAACCTCGGCCTGGTGCGCGACTCCCGGGGCGACCTCGACGGCGCGGTCGCCTACTTCCGCCGGGCCCTCGACGCCTTCGGCCGGATCCAGGGCCGGGAGCTCCCCGAGCGCGCCTTCAGCCTGCTCAACCTGGGCGGCGTCCGCCGCCTCCAGGGCCGCTTCGACGAGGCCCGGGCGCTCCTCGACGAGGGGCTCGCGGTGTGCCGGCGCACCCTGGGAGCCGAGCACCCGACGACGGCCCTCGCCCACTCGGCCCTGGCGCGGCTCGACCACGACCAGGGCCGGGACGCCGAGGCGCTCGAGGAGGCAAACCGGGCCCTCGAGATCCTCCGCAACGCCGTCGGCCCCGACCACCCGGACGTGGCGGGGGCCGAGACGGTGCGAGGGGCCGCCCTGTGCGCCCTCGGCCGGCGAGGCGAGGGCGAGGCGACGCTCCGCCACGCGCTCGCGATCCGCGAGGGTCTCTACCCGCCCACCGACCCGCGGCGCGCCGGCACCGAGGGCGAGCTCGGCGCCTGCTACCTGGCCGCGCACCACGCGGAGCAGGCCCGCCCCCTCCTCGAGGCGAGCTACCGCGCCCTCGCCGCCGCGCTCGGCGAGGACCACCCGCGCGCCCGCCGAGCCCGCCGCCGCCTCGCGGCGCTCGAGGTCGGCCGCTGAGCGCCTTGGTACCTCGGCGCAGAAATACGCTCACGTACCGAGGGCGCTGGGGCGCCTCCCCAGCAAGGCGCGCGACCGAGGCATACCCGAAGGTCTGTCGCAGGGAGCGCAACGCCGCTGGGGTGGATGCAGCAGCGCCCGAATGCGAGCGTATTTCTGCACCGAGGTACTTAGTTCACCGGGCCGATCTCTGCGGCGGGACCGAGATGGCTCGCAACAGGGCGAGAGGGGCGGGGCCCCGTCAGACGCCGAGCACGGCTCGGACGGGAATCTTCAGGTCGGGGAACGCCGTCGGCGAGAGGGTGTCCTCGGGGCGGGACGTGGTCACGGAGCCGTAGCCCTCGCCGGAGGGATCGCGATGGACCCGGATCGCATCCGTCTCCAGGTCCACGATCCAGACCTCCGGGACGCCCTGGCGTGCGTAGAGGGGACGCTTCACCGTGTCGTCGTAGCGATGCGAGCTGTCGCTCACCTCGACCAGCAGGAGAACGTCCGCCGCCGTCGGATGGGCGGTCGCGTAGAAGTCGCTTTGGGGCTTCGCCAGGACCAGGTCCGGCTCGGGCTCGGAGAGGTCGCCGAGGCGGACGGGGTTCTGGATCCGGACGATCGCGCGCTCACCGGCCGCCTGGACGAAGAGGCGGGTCAAGCGGTCGACACACGCCGCGTGCCGGCTCCCGATCGCTGCCATGTGGACCACCTCCCCCTCGATCAGCTCCACGCGGTCGTCCTCGGTGAAGATGCCGGCTTGCGCCATCCGGTGGTACTCGCTCACCGTGAAGCAGTGTCTGGCTTCGGGGACTGCCATCTCGTCTCCTCCGCGCCAGTCTACCGTAGGGCCGGACCGCAAGCCGCCGGCCCGGCCGTGCCCCGGGAAACCTCCAGGGGGCCGCAGCAGCGAGCCCGCGTGCCCTACCGGCGGATCGACGCGCCGGCCGCGGCCAGGAGGAGGGCGAGGAGGGCGAGGGCTCCAGGGTCGAGGGTCGGGATGGGGGCGGCGGGGGGCGGGGCGGCCGCCGCCAGCTCCGCATGGACCATGTGCTCGGGCTCGACGTTGCCGGCCATGTCCACCGAGTGATAGGCGATCAGGTGGTCGCCCGCGGTGGTGATCGCCACCGTCGTCCCCACCGTGTCCGGGCCGCCGTCCAGGCGGAAGTGGGTCTCCTTGCAGCCGGAGCCGCCGGCGCCGTCCGAGCAGGTGAGGGTGACGGTGAAGGGGGCGCTCTGCGGCCCGGCGGGCGCGTCGTCGGTGGTGACGGGGGGCGTCGTGTCGGGAGGCCCCGCCGTCGAGACGTTGAAGCCGCGGGTGGCCGTACCGGCGTGGCCCGCCTGGTCGTCGATCGACACCGAGAGCTCGTGGCGCCCGGCGGCGAGCCCCTGGGTCGAGCAGGCGAGCGAGGCGATGCCCACCGAGCAGCCGGCGGTGACGTCGCTGCCGTCCAGGAGCACCCGGGCGGTCGCGAGATCCATCCCGAGCCCCGTGCCGTCGTCGTAGCCGGCGGCCAGCGCCGGCGAGCCCGTGCCCACGGCCGCCGCGCCGGCCGGTACTGCCACGTCCCCGTGGCGGCGTCGCGCCGCCACACGTTGACGTCGATGCCCGCGAGCGGCTGGCCGAAGGAGCCGGTCACGGTGCCCGTGATGCAGCCGCCGGCGGTGGCGAGCGAGGCGTCGATCCCCGAGGTCGTGGTCCCGTCCGTCACCTGGACCACGTCGGCCGAAGCGAAGTCGGCCCGGCCGTCGTAGAAGACCGGCGTGTAGTCCGTCGCGCGACACGGATGGCCGTAGTTCCCGGGCGGGGCGAAGCGGACCTTGTACTCGCCCGCCGCCAGATCCGGTACCAGGTAGCCGCCGGCGGCATTCGTCCCGACCGCCGGCACCCGCAGCACCCAGTCGCCGCTCGAGGCGTCGCGCTGGTAGATCTGGATGAGGGCGGGGTGGATCGGTGCCCCGGAGCCGTCGGTGAGGGTGCCGGTGAGGGCGCCGGTGCCGATGGGCAATGACTCGTCGATCCCGGTGGTGGCGACGCCGGCGGTCACCGCCACCGGCTGGGCGGAGTCCAGGTCCTGCTGGTGGGGGTAGAAGTCGTAGACGTAGAGAGCGCCCGAGGTGTCGATGAGCTCCAGCCGGTACGGGTCGGTCGCCAGTCCCGAGATCCGGTAGTGCCCGGAGGCGTCGGTGGCGGCGGCGCCCGCGAGGCCCCAGGGATTGAACGGGTCGGTCGGATCCGCGCGGAAGGCCGAGACGCCCACTCCGGCCAGGGGATTCCCCGCCCCGTCGGTCACCGTGCCGGAGATCGATCCCGAGTCCTCGAGCGCGGCGTCCACCCCGCCCGTGTCGGAGCCCGAGGTCACCGGCACCAGGTCGGCCGAGGCGAGGTCCTCCGTGCCTCCCGAGTAGCGGGGCAGGTAGTTGTCGTCGCAGCCCGAGCAGGCGTTGAAGCCCACCTTGTAGTCGCCGGTCCGGAGGCCGCCCACCCCGTAGTGGCCGCCGGCGTCGGTGGCAGCGTTCGCCACCGACCGCCACTCGCCGGAGCCGAGATCGGCGACGTAGACGTCCACCCGGACGCCCTGGAGCGGCTGTCCGGAGCCGCCGGTGACCGTGCCCGAGATCGATCCCTGGGTGGCGCTCACGAGGGTGGCGTCGATCCCGCCGGTCACGCCTCCCGAGGTGACCGACACCAGGTCCGCCGAGTCGAGGTCCGGCCGGTCGTCCCAGTACTCGGGCACGTAGTCGCCGTAGCCCGAGCAGAAGACGCAGGTCGCGAACCCCACCTTGTAGTCGTCGGCGGCCAGGTGGGAGATCGCGTAGTGCCCGCTCGCGTTCGTGCTGTCGCTGCCCGCCGGGTACCAGGCGCCGTCGCTCTCCAGGTGATAGGCCTGGACGAGGACGTTGGCAAGCGGCTCGCCCGCCTCGCCGGTCACGGTGCCGGAGATCGTGCCGGCCAGGGCCAGGGCGCCGTCGATCCCCGAGGTCGTGGCGCCCGAGAGGACGCTCACCGGGTCCGCCTCGATCGGGTAGGGCGCGTCGTCCCAGTACTCGGGAACGTAGTTGCCGCTGCAGCCGTCCAAGGAGTTGCACGAGAAGTAGATCTCGTAGTCGCCGGGTGCGACACCGGTGATCGAGTAGTGGCCCACCGCGTCCGCCACCGCCTCCACCAGGCTCCCGCCGCGGTCGAAGCGCAGGCCGAGAACGCTCGCGTGGGCCAGGGGCTGGCCGGTCTCGGTGGTCACCGTGCCGGAGATCGTGCCGGGGCGCACCAGCGTGGCGTCGATCCCGGAGGTGGTGGCACCGATCGAGACCCGCACCGGATCGGCCGAGTCCAGGTCCGGCTCGCCCCGGTAGAAGACGGTCCCGGCGCCGCTTCCAAACTCCGCCTTGTAGCTCCCCTCGGGAAGCCCCCGGGCCAGGTAGCCGCCGGCCGCGTCCGTCCGAACCGCGACGCCCAGGGGGTTCCAGGCGCCGCTCCCCGAGTCGAGCCGATAGAAGGAGACCGGGACGCTCCGGAGCGCCTGGCCGAGGGTGTTGGTGACCGTGCCCGAGATGGCGCCCCCCGTGGAGAGCGCGGCGTCGATCCCCGAGGTGACGCTCCCCGGCGTCGCCGGCACCGGGGCCGCGGAGGCGAGGTCGCTCTCGCCGTCGTAGAACTGGAGGGCGTAGGTGCCGGCGGGGTCGACCAGCTCGACCTCGTAGTCGCCGGAGGTGAGGCCCACCACCTGGTAGTGGCCGCCGGCGTCCGTGGTGGCGAAGGTCCCGAGGAGGTCGCGCGCGCCGGTCGACGGGTTCTCCTGGAAGAGGCGCACCTCGATGCCCGCGAGGGGCTGGCCGCCGGTATCGGTGACGGTGCCGGCGATGGCGTTGCCGGCGCTCGCGAGCACGGCGTCGATCCCGGTGACGGCGTTCGCGCCCGCGATCGTCACCGGGTCCGCGGAGGCGAGGTCCGGCCGGTCGTCGTAGAGCTCGGACACGTAGTTGGCGGCGGCGCCCAGGAACTGGACCTTGTGGTCGCCGACTCTTGCCACCAGAACTGCCCGCCCCCCACGTCGCTGTAGGCCGCCACCTCGATCCCCTGGATCGGCGCCCCGAGCTCGTCGGTCACGGTGCCGGCGATCGAGCCGCCCGCCGCGAGCGAGGCGTCGATCCCGGGCGTGTCGGCGTCGGTCGCCACCGCCACCAGGGTGGCCGCGGCGAGGGTCGGCGCGTCGTCGTAGTGCTCGGGCGCGTAGACGCCCCCCGAGAACCGCACCTTGTAGTCGTCGTCGGCGAGGAGGCCGGTGAGCAAGTACTGGCCGGCGGCGTCGGTCTGGACCGGATCGCCGAAGGCGTACCAGTCGCCGGTCTGGTGCCCGTAGAGCTGGACGTCGATGCCGGCGAGGGGCGTCCCCGAGGCATCGGTGACCGTGCCGGAGATCGAGCCGGTCGCGAGGTAGGTGAGGGTGCCGTCGATCCCCGGCGTGTCGGCGCCCGCCACCACCGCGACGACGTCCGCCGAATCGACGTCCGGCTCGTCGTGGAAGTACTCCGAGCTGTACTTGGCCTTCGCCGGGAAGGTGCGGGTGTCGTTGAAGAAGACCTTGTAGTCGCCGGGCGCCAGCCGATCGATGGTGTAGACCCCGCCCGGGGCGGTGATGGCCCCGCGGGCCCACACCCAGGTGCCGCTCGCCGGGTCGAAGCGGTAGGCGATGGCGTTCGTCTCGACGATCGGCTGGCCGGTGGCGTCGTCGGTCACCGTGCCGAAGATCGAGCCGGCGCCGGCCAGGGAGGCGTCGAGGGTGGTGGTGGTGCCGGCCGTGAGGGCGACCCGATCGGCGTGCGCCGAGTCCGGCTGGTCGTCGTAGTACTCGCTCACGTAGCCGCTGTTGCAGGTCCCGCACGTGGTCAAGAAGGCGACCCGGTAGTCGCCGAAGAGCAGGTCGTCCACCCGGTAGGCGCCGCTCGCGTCCGTCGTGGCGCTCCCCGCGAGGGCGACCGGAGGATCGAAGGTGTAGACCTTCACCTGGACCTTCGCAAGCGGAGCGCCGGCCGCGTCGGCAACGGTGCCGGCGATGGCCGACCGGGCGAACATCACCTCGTCGATGCCGCCGGTCTCCCCGCCGCCCGTCACGTAGACCTCGTTCGCCGCCTTGCTGCTCGCCTGGGCGTCGTAGTAAACGGTGGCGTAGGTGCCGGAGGGGTCGCTGAAGACGAGCTGGTATTGGCCGTCGCCAAGGCCCGACACCCGGTAGTTGCCGGAGGCGTCGGTCGAGGCGAAGCCGGCGAAGACGCCCCCGAGGCCCCCGATCTGCTGGTAGACGTCGACCCGGATGCCCGCGAGCGGGCTCCCCCCGAGGTCGGTCACCGTCCCCGAGAGGGCGCCGCTCGCGACCTTCGGCTGGAGGTGCGGAGCCTGGGCGACGGCCCCGCCCGCCGTCGCGCCCAGGATCGCCAGAATGGCCAGGGCCCGGAGAGCCGTCGTCCGTCCTCGGTACATCGCGCCTCCTCCCGCCGTTCACGCGGTATCCGGACCCCCCCACCGCGGGAGGTCCTCTCCCGACCAGCGAGATTCCCGGCCGCGAGGGACCAGAAGGAGGTGGCTCAGACCACGATCAGAGAACTAGATGTCTGATCGGAGCGAAATCATGGCGTTCGAGCCGGATTTTGAGCCGCCGCCAGACTGGGAGGGGGCGTCCCTCTCCCCCCGGAGGGTGGGAGAGGGACCGAGGGTGAGGGGGGCATCCGATGAATCCAGCGGTCTGGAGTAGGCGTTCCGAGGAGCGCAGCCGTGATCGGTCGGCGTGGGCGGGGGACCAGCGGCCCGTGGCGCCAGCGACGCTTCAGGCGCCTCGTCGGTTTGAGGCGGAGCTTCGCTAGAGCATTTCGTCGCAGAAGGCACCGATCGCCGCCGCGACGTCCGGGGTGGCGGCGGGCAGTACGCGACCGTCGGGCAGGTGCTCGGCGTAGAGCTCCGAGATCGCGGCCGGATGGAGAGGATCATCGCCCCGGACGAGCAGGGTGGGCCGGGCGATGGAACGAAGGTCCTCCGGGGTCTCGAAGGGCTGCACGCCCGAGGCGATGAAGCGGCTGGTGGTCACCACGCTCGCGGCGTCAAAATCCTCGATCATCGCCAGAGCCTTGTCGCGCACGGCCTCCGGCAGGTCGGCGTACAGCGGCTGCAGCACCTCGACGCCCTCGTCGAGCGCGCGGCTCGCGACCGCGTCCATGTGGGCGAAGGCTTGCCGCTGGGCTTCCGTATAGCCGCGATCGGAGCCCGCATACATCGGATGGACGATGACGAGAGCGGCGCAGCGGTCGAGGTACCGCAACGCGAAGCGGATCGCGACGCCCGAGCCGCCGGACACGCCACCGACCACCGCCCGCGCTTCGCCGAGGTGGTCGAGCAGCACAGCCAGGTCGTCGGCGAGCTGGTCGAAGGTCAGGGCGCCCCCGTACAATGACCTGCCACTGGCTCGGAGGTCGGGTGTGATGACGCGATAGCGCGGCGCGAGTGAAGCCACGAGCGGCCGCGCTGCGAGGTGGTCGGCCATGCCGCCGTGGAGCATCACGATGGGCGGGCCGCTGCCATCCTCCAGGGCGAAGAGCCGCACGCCGGCGGCTGCGAACGAAATCTCGCGCATCATCTCCTCTCGGCGGCGACCCCCACCGGCACTTTAGCAGCCGGTGCTCCTCGCCGAGACCGGCAGAGAGCTTGGGAATCACCCGGCGCTCGGGCGCAGGGCGAGGAGCGCGGCGGCGGCGAGGAAGGCTCCCAGGGCGAGGAGGCCCCAGCCGGCGAGCGTCGGCACCTCCGTGGCGCCCGGGGGCGGCGGCGCGCCCGCGAACGGGGCGAAGACGTCCACCGCCGTCGGGCCGTCGCTGTGGGTCATCGCCGCCGCGACGGCGAAGCTCGTCAAATCGACCACCGAGACGTCGTCCGACGGCGAGCCGTTGCCGCCCGGGTTGGTGGCCAGCAATCGGTCGCCCGCCGGCGCCACCGCCAGGGCGTCCAGGCCGAGACGGATCGCGCCGCTCGCGTCGCCCATGAGGTCCGCCGCCCCCGCCGTCGCCAGGGTCGCGTGGCCCGGTCCGAGCACGTCGAGCACCGAGACCTGGTCGGGCGAGGAGCCCTCGGAGAGCACGTAGGCCTCCGCGCCTCCCGGGCTGAAGGCGATCGACTGCTGGTTGCCGGGGAGGCCGCCGACGCTCGGGGTCGTGCCCGGGGCGAGGGTGCCCGGGGCGGTCACCTCGAAGACGGTGACCGCGTCGTCGCCGCCGTCGGCCACCAGGACGGTCCGGCCGTCCGGCGAGAAGGTGGCGTTGACCGGGAACGAGCCGGTGACGTGGACGGTCTCGGCGATCGCCCCGACGCCCTGGTCGACCAGGAGCGAGAGGACCCGGTCGTTGCCGGTATCGCACAAGACGGCGGTCCGGTTGTCCGGGCCGATCGCCACGCACGAGGCGCCGGCACCCGGCGTGGTCAGGGTGTAGGTCGCCTCCAGGCCGAAGGGCTCGATCTCGAGCTCCGCGAACTGGGGCTCACCGAAGCCGCCGGTGACCAGGGCGTAGCTGCCGTCCGGGGCGATGGCGATGTCCTCGGGGGAGAAGGAGAGAGCCACCGCGCCCGAGACCACCGGCGAGGTGGGGTTCGACAGGTCGATCCGGTAGACCGTGTCGCCGGCGAAGTTGCTCACCAGGGCGTAGTGGCCGTCGGGGGTCACGGCCACGTCGAGGATCGAGGTGCCGCCCGCGCCGAGCTCGCCGCCGGTGAAGAACGGCCCCGAGAGCGCCGGCGGCGAGCTCCCCAGGTCGAGGACGTGGATCGTCCGGTCGTGGTTGTTGGTGACGACGGCGAAGGGCGCCGCCCCGGCGCTCGTCGCCGCCAGCGTCGCCGCCACCGCTGCGATAGCTCTCCATGCCACGCGTCGTCGCATCGCTCCTCCTCGCCTCGTAGGCCGCGAGCTCCTCCCGAGATTCGGGGGGCTCGTCCAACAAGCGAGATCGGAGCGGGCGAGGGACCACCGGCCTCGCCGCGCGCGAGCACCCACGGGGTGGCGAGCTGGGCGACCATCGCGCCCCGCTTCCCTTGACACACCCGCATGAGTTGTTCATACTCATGCCATGAGTAAGCGACTTCAGGTCCTTCTCGACGAGGCCGAGCTCGACGAGATCCGCCAAACCGCCCGGGAGCACCGCATGACCGTTGCCGAGTGGGTGCGCCAGGCCCTCCGCGAGGCGCGCCGGCAAGGCCCCGCGCGGCGGGCCGAGGAGAAGCTCGACGCCATCCGCCAGGCGGCGCGGCACGGCTTCCCGGCCCCCGACGTCGACCAGATGCTCGCCGAGATCGAGCGGGGCTACTCGACGGACGAGCCCGCGGCCGCTGCGCTGGTCGCGGAGCCCGAGCCTTGATTCTCCTCGACTCGAACATCCCGATGTACCTCGTCGGCCGCGACCATCCCTTGAAGGAGTCGGCGCGGCGCGCCCTCGAGCGCGCCGTCATGCGGCGCGAGCGGCTGGTGACCGACGCCGAGGTCTACCAGGAGATCCTCCACCGCTACACCGCGATCGACCGGCGCGAGGCCATCGGCCCCGCCTTCGGCCTCCTCGATCGGGTGGTCGACGAGGTCCTGCCGGTCGACGACGACGCGGTCCACCGCGCCCGGGACATTCTGGCGGGCCACCCGGGCCTGAGCGCCCGGGATGCCCTCCACGCCGCCGCCATGGAGCTCCACGGCGTCCGCCGCATCATGACCTTCGACGGCGGCTTCGACGACCTCCCGGGCATCGAGCGGATCGGCGGATAGGGGCTCTCCCGAGGAGAGCCGGAAGTCTACTGCCCGAGCTCTTGGGCCAGCCCGATGAGAATTCCTTCGGGGCCCCGGATGTAGCAGAGCCGATACGCGTCTTCGTACTGGACGACTTCGCCGACGAGCTCCGCGCCGCGTTTGCCGAGCCGGGCGAGCGTATCGTCGAGGTCCTCCACGGTGAACATGACGCGTAGGTAGCCGAGAGCGTTCACCGGGGCGCTGCGGTGATCGGCGACCACAGGCGGCGCGAGGAATCGGGACATCTCGAGCCGGCTGTGACCGTCCGGCGTACGCATCATGGCAATCTCGACGCGCATGTCGCGCAATCCAGTGACGCCATCTGCCCAGTCTCCTTCGATTGGGGCGCGCCCCTCGAGCTCGAGGCCAAGCTCGGTGAAGAACTCAATGGCGGCGTCGATGTCTTCGACCACGATGCCGACGTTGTCCATACGCTTGACCGTCATGATGCCTCCTTGGCGCTCAACGCTCGGCATCAGCGGCGGCGCGGAGCGCCGTCCGCTGCATGCTGTTGTTAGGCTCTGTAGGGTGCTCACCCGCGGGATTGAGGTGGTTGGCCAGGTTCGCTTCGACCGCGATCGACCTCACCACCGCGGTGGCCGGCAGGTGTCGCCGGGCAATCCGCCCGGCGAGTTCACAAGAGCGCGAGGGCCACAGGTTCAGGTGCAGGGACATTGGCAGCCGGGGGATCGGCGTCGGGTCCCAGTTGACTCGCTCGTGGATCAGCCGATCGTCAACAAACCAGCGAAGCGCGCCAGGGCCCCACTCGATGGCGAAACGGTGGGGCATTTCCGACGCGTCGAAGCCGAGGTCGATGATGGTTGGAGCACCCCGGTAACCGTAGTCGAACCTCGCGCCTTCAGTTCCAGGATTATAGAAGACGTTTACTAGGAGACAGTCGGAGCGCTTGCCCACGATCTCGACGTCGATCTCCTGCCGGGGTGAGTCGCGGTGCAAGAAGAACCCGGTTATCAGGCCGGGCACCGTCGATGCCCGAAGCGTCGTCTCAAATCTCCCGAATAGGAACCGGTCGCGGCTCGAGATCGATGCGGCGCTGAAGTCGCGTACGCCAAGCGGCTCGCGCCTCACGCTGAGCACGGCTCCGACCCCCTCCCGGCATTCGACGTTGGCAGGACGGAAAAGGCCTAGTACCGAGTAACATCTAAAGTTGCGGATAGAGGCGCTTGAGCTTGATGCGAGCATCGGAGTTTCTGAACTGCCAATCGATGGTTGACGACCGAGTATTGCGGTCGCCCTCCCAAGCGGCGATCTCCGATTGCATGGTGTCCTTGTCTGGGATGCGTCGGTCGAGGCACTGCTTTTGAAGGACGCTGAGCTCGATCTCGGCAACATTCAACCAGCTGCCGTGCTTGGGCGTATGGTGGATCTCGAGCCGCTCGGCCAGCCGCCGCGCTTCCTGCGGTTCGAAGGCCTGATAGAGGGACGCTGTCGTATGGGTGTTCAGGTTGTCGAGGATGAGCCGCACCTTGACGCAATCAGGGTAGCGGTCGTGCAGCATGCCCTGGATCCACAGGGCCCAGTCCGTGGCGGCACGGTGCTCCGTGACGCTTACATGCCTTCGCCCTCCGAGTGGTTCGACCTCCAGGAAGATCTGAGCGACGCCGTTGCGGACGTACTCGTGATCCACGCGCGCCGGCCTTCCGGGTGCCGCCGGGATAGGGTCCTTCACTTCGCCGACGAGTTGCCTGGAAGATTCGTCCATGCAAACCACGGGGTAGAGGGGATCGTAGGGCAACGCGTACACCGCGAGCACGTCCTCCATGGCGGCTACGAAGGCTGCATTCTCTTTCGGCGGGATCTTCCAGTACTCCCGGCGGTGAGGTTGAAATTCGTTTTTTTTAAAACCCTCTGCACGGTCATGTGCGAGACGCTCGGCGCCAGATCCAGCTCCACCGCTTTTTCCGCGAGCAACCGCACGGTCCAGCGCTCTCGCCCCTTCGGTGGCTCGGAGCAGGCCAGTGCGATCAAGTGCGCCTCGAACTCCCCTCCGAAGATCACCTCTCGTGGTGGCTTCTCCGCCTGTTTGCGCGTCAGTGCGGCTTCGAGCCCCTCTTCGACGAGGCGTCTCTTCAGATGTTCGATCGTTCGGGGCGTCACGCCCAACGCCTCCGCCGTGTCCGCCACCCTCCAGGCAGGTCCCTCGGGCCCAGCATCGCACAGGAGCAACGCTCGTGCATACAGGAACCGCTTCGCTCCGGTCTTGCCGTTCCGAGTCACCGCCTCCAGCTCACTCCGCTCTTGAGGAGTCAACGTCACCCGATAGCGCGGCTTCATGGCAGCTCCCTCCGTAAGGTTCCGCCATGACGATGCCACACTATCTACGAAGAATCAAGCGTTACATGGTACTAGGTTCCCCGGGAAGGTATCGTCCCTCACCAACCAGCGCTCGCTGTCAAGGTTCTCCAAGCGGTCGTCGAAATGCACGTCCGTAGCCGCACTCGTGAGCGAGCCGGTGCGGATACCGCCCCACACGGGACGCGGCTCGATCACCCAGGGCGACAGATCGCGCCGCGGTTCGCGCAGGATCACAGCTGGTCTCGTCCCGCCGCCCACATCTAGCACCGGCCTTTGGCCGAGATCGGCCATCTCGGGGAAGGAGCATGCCGGCGCGGCGCATCTCAGGTGCTCACAGACGGTCTTCCACTTGTCGGCAGCGCCCAGGTGCAGCACGGCCACGTCGTCGCCGGTCAGCCCGTAAGGCAGGCTGACGACCTCGCCATTCGACGCGGCGCCATTGCTCGTGGTGACAATGCACTTCGCCCCAGGATAGCGCTCCTTAAGCGTCGCCGCACTCGCCATCAGAGACCCGATGTTCACGTAGGCGTCGAACAGCCGGTCGCTCGATCCCGAAAGGAGGTGCGTCCGCTCACCTTCAGGAATGTCCTGCAGGTCGGAGCAGCATCGGTAACCAAGCATCGAGAGAGCCATCGCAAGCGATGAAAGCCCCGAGCCCTCCTCGCCAAAGGCAAACACTGGCCTCAGCTGGGGACAGTTCTGGAACAGTGACTGCCCTTCGCAGTCGAGGACCCCAATTCGGCTCAGCGCTGGGAGGATCGAGTAGGAGTTGGCCGAGCCCATGTCCGACCGCTGGCCAATCATCGGCCGCCGAGTCGCACGCACTTCGAGCGCGTCGAACTGGTGGTTGATCCAAAGGTCGACCGGCCCCCGGCAGGGCAGCAGCCCGAGCAACTTTCGAGCCGCCTCGCGCGAGAGGACGTAGCCCGAGAGGCACCAGAGCCCGCGCACCGGGCGGAAAACGCTGGCTGATAGGAGGGCTTTCTGGGCACCACCCCTCACCTCCTTATAGGAGAGGTAGAGCACATCGAAGGGCGCGGTTCCGTCGCGGCCGGGCGCGAGTTCGCGCCAAGCCCGGTCCACGTATCGACCGAAGCCCCACTTGAACCAAGCGTCGTCCTCAAGCACGAGTGCGTAGGCGTCCTGTCCAGTCGCGATACGGCGCCAGACGGCGACGTGCGAGCGGGCGACCGCGACCTCCGGCCAGCTCATCCGGATCGGGCGATCGAGTTCGAACCTGTCGGGAAGCACACGCGGCTGCGGTTCGACGAACAGTTGATCGCGGAGCGTGTACATCGGACCGACTTCGTCATCCGCCTTGGGTGCCTGCGAAAAACTCCTCGCGTCGTAGGCAGGAAATCGCACGGTCCGCCCAGTAAGCGAATCCCCCGAGTAGTCAAGGATCTGATCGAGCTCCCCTCATCTCAGCCCAGCGGTCGGGCTGGCGATCGAGGTTGATGACATAGACCCGCTCAATTCGCTCGGCCGCATTTGCGGGTCCGAAGGCGTGGCATCGCTGCCTCGGAAGCAGCCGCCGTGCCTTCAGACCCAGCCGATAGAAGAACCTGGTCGGTGCGACCATGCCCCGCGTCGGGTTCATTGAAAACCCTGGCCCGGTGGCTGGTACTCTCGGCGGTTCGAGAGCCGCCAGTTCCTATTGTCGCTCCGGTAGCTGAGAGGCCACCGACTGTTCGCAACGTTCTCCCAGTCACGTAGCACGTGGAGCGCACTCAACGCCGCCTCGCTCTGCTGCGCGAGTTCGAAGATCGATCGGGTGAGGTTGCCAGGGCCCGTTGTGGACTGGATCTCTAGCAGCTCACCGTTGGCCGCTCGCTCGATTGCTGCGGTCGCGTTCGCAAGAGCCCGCTCGACGATGGGGTGACCAGGGGCGGCCAGGAGCGGATTGTTGTTGAAGTAGAAGATCCAGGTCGCGGCGTCTGCTCCCGGCTTGGTGAATATTTCGGGTGGGACCATTCGATCTGTCTCGATGTCGTAGCAGAGAGGCTGGATCTTCAGCCGGCCGTCGTCGAAGAGGCGCTCGATCCCGGGACCGTTGTGGACGTCGTCCGCGTCGATGTAGCAGCCGCCTTCCAGGAGGATGTAGCAGAGCCGGAAGTAGTCGGATTGCATCGCGGGGTGATAGCACGCTCGGTATGCCCTCTCGTGACGCGGGCCCAGACGGCTCGCGATAAAAGTCCTGGCTGCGTTGCTGTCGAATAGGCGGAGGTCGAAGCCGTGTGTCACGAGCGATTTCCACGATTCGATACACTCACCGACATCGCCGGGCAGTCGCTCCAGGTCGTCCCAAAACAGCACGATCATCCGGCGCGGTTTGTTCGAGAACGCCGCGGGTACGACACCGGGCTCTCCGGTTCCTTGTACCACCAGCCGGACATAGGCGGAGCGCGCTCGGTAGTCCTCTAAATGGGGTTCTGTCGCGGTCATTCGCGCACTCCAAGTTCCAGCACCCAAGTTCGGCTAATCATCCTCTGAAGCCTAACGTGGTGGCTGCTGAGCGGCGGCGAAGCCGCCCGCTCCAGCAGAGTGGTTGGGCGGTGTTGCGGCATACGCCCCGCCCCCCAAGGGATACAAGCCAGAGTATCAGGCACTCGGATCCTGTGAGTCAGAGCACCGGAAGTGCAGGGTAGCGCGCCCGGGCCGACCGATACGCTGCTCCACCTTGTCAAGCGAGATCGTCTCGACTTCTCCCCCTCTCTCTGAGCAGAAGGCGGTCGCTTCCTTATAAGCTTTCCTGATCGCATCCTCGGTACCAGTGAAGGCTGGGCTCGTTCCGGTGGCCGAGACCATGTATTCTCCCGGATTGACCCGGAGAACTCCACTGCTCGAGCATGCTGCAAGAAGGAAGCCTACGAGAAGAGCCGCGCAGCGTACGCAATTCGGCTTACGCAAGTTCTCACCTCCAGGCTAAAAGTTGACCCGAATCTTGCCAAGGCAGGACAGAGCATGCTCATACGAATGGCCTCAGTTGTTCTCCCCTTCAACTGCTGGCATCTCAGTCCAATCGACCTCCTCAGAGCCGAGACCACAACCTGCCACGCTCGCCCCACGTCGGGTCGAGACCCCAACGAGCTTGCCGGCTGATATCCAGACAGTGGTGTACTTACACTGGCCAAAGCCAGCAATCTCTTGGTACTGCCATGCTTCGTCAGCTCCTCGGAACGAGCGATCGTTCGGAGGTCCCATGACTAGCAGAACCTCTTCCTTCGCCATTCCGGGCTCGAGTTTCGCCGCAGCCTTGCCAGTAGAAGCACACCCTACTGAGAGGCTGGCGACTACAAGTGCAGCGACGAAAGGCAGTGACCTTGGCTTGACCATATTCATCACGTCCACGTCTACTCTCCTACTGCTTTGAGGCGGTTCTATGCCTCTTCATCAACGTAAACCCAGGCGCTCAGGGAGCCCATGTGCATGTGTTGCAGAAGCTCCTTGCCATACTTCTCTTGCAGAGCAGCAATGACCTTACTTGAATCTCGGCGATCCGCCGCAAAGTCAGCGATGATCGCGACACCCTCCTCTGCGAGCGCCTCTGGGTCGCACATCCCTGGAGCCAGAGCGCGAGCTAACGGCGATTCCCGAAGTGCTCCGCTTCTCGACGAATAGGTATTCAGGCATAGTTGGGCCTCTGTTGGAGTGGATATGATCGCACCGTCTAGGGAATCACTCAAGCTGAAAAAGCCAGATTCATGAAAGAAGAAACACTGATGATCAAACTCGAGTTCGCGGAGGGAAAATACGCGCGTTAGCCCATACAGAGTGTGACGGAACTGTTCGAGCTGGGAACCTGGGTCGCGACCTTCGGCATGGAGCCACAGAAGCGCGAAGTCGTATTGCTCTTCAGGAAAAGCCGCCAGCTGTCGTGCCCCGTCGCGGAGGATCCTTGAAACAGTGTTCCTCGGCGCCCATGGCTCTGACCATTCGCCAACCTCTCCTTGCGCTGCGCGCTCATTCTGGAGGGCGAGCTCGTCTGCGTCATCAGTCTTCGACTTGACTTCGATGAGAAAACGAGTGTCGCCCGATGAGGCGAGCAGGTCAGGTGTCCTCTGTCCGTCTCGCTCTTCCAACGCCGTGACTTGCAAACCGAGGCCCTCGAGATTCTCGGCTATCTGCGCCTTCAGCTCACTGTCAGGCTGACTCATAGTTGATCGGCTCCCGTTCCGCCCAACGATGAGGCGTTTCAGCGGCGTCGGGTGAAGGCGTCTGCCACGGCATCGGTGTTCATCCTTCCTTGCGCTGCCACCTGGCGAAGCCTCGAGCGGTCTCGACGCCCGCTGGAGACGCTGGGTTGAACAGCCGGGCTCGTCGTTGGCAGTCTCTCGGTTTCAGCTATGGGGATTGTACCAGAGATCGGGGGTTCCTGGAACGCTCTCGGAGCGGCGTGAGGGGCCCGACGGCAGGTGGGCCGTGCGGAAAGATGGCGCCGTGGGGCGCGCCGTGGGTCCCGTGACCGGCTCCCAGGGGCTGATGACGGTTTCCGGCGTCGCGAAGAGCGCACCCCGCCCGGCGGCGCCTCCCTGGCGAGTTGTCGGCGGAGGCCCTCTCATGCCAGCGATCGCTCCACGGCGAGGCCGGGAGGGGGGATCCCAGACCGCTCACCTCCGGCGACGACGACCAGGGCCAGCCCGCAGACCGGGCAGCGCGGGCCTCGATCGGCTTGGGGCCCACGGTGCCGGCTTCCGATCCTCCGGCGCGCCTCGGCCCACTCGGGACCGGGCTCGATCGCGCCCCGGGCCTGCTCGAGCAGCTCCCGGCTCCTCGGGGCGTAGAGCCCGTAGGAGCGCACCATCTTCATGCCCGGCGGTGGGACGTGCTGGAGGAGACGGCCGAGAAACTCGCCGACCGCGAGGCGCATCACCTTCGCCTTCGGCCGGCCGCCGGCGTCGGCCTCACGGAAGTCCCCGTAGCGGAAGGCGACCTCCCGGCCGTCGAAGCCCACGAGGCGGCTGTTCTTCAAGGGGCCGCCCTTCAAGTAGCGAGCCAGGTAAACGGCCACCCCCTCACCGTGGCGGTAGGGGGCTTCGAGGCGCACGTTCCACTTGCGCCGCCGCGCCTTGGTGACGATGCGCAGAGCCTCGGCGAGCGAGAGATCGCCGGGCAGCTCGATCTCCCCACTGCGGAGAAGAGCCTCCAACGCGTCGCAAAACCGTTGTCGGAAGTCGTGTCGCACCTGGCGGTAGGGCAAGAGATACCCGTTGCGGATCGCCCGCCACGTCCCGTTTGCAGCGAGCCCACCTCCGACCACCAGGCAGTGGACATGCGGATGGGCCACCAGGGTCCGGCCCCAGGTGTGGAGCGCCGCGATCCAGCCCGGCCGGGCCTGCCCGAGACGCCGCTCCTCGCCCAGCAAGCTCCGCAGCGTCTCGGCCGAGACCTCGAAGAGCAGATCCCCGATCTTGCGCGGGTTCCACCGCCAGAAGCGCCGAAACTGCCAGGGGATCGTGAAGATGACGTGGTAGTGATCCGTCGGCAGCAGGAGCTCACGCTTCGCCGCCAGCCACGACTCGATCTTGCCCCAGGAGCACTGCGGGCACATCCGGTGCCGGCACGAGTTGTACCAGACCCCCTGGACGTGGCCCGCCGGGCAGCGCTTCGTGTGGCCCCCGAGAGCTGCCGTGCGGCAGTGCAACAGAGCCTTGGCCGCCCGAGCCACGTACCCCGGTAGCTTCCGCTCTTCGAGCAGTCGCGCCAGCCCGGAGCGCAGGATCTCCTGGATCGTCCATCCCATACCCTCCTATGACGGAATCCGGCGCTACGATCTCGCAGCAAACTCCAGGATCGGCCGCCATCATCCCACCCCGGCCTTGCCTCAGGAAGGGTTTCTCGGTATGATCAGAAAGGCATTCGGAGGGCAACAATCCGCGAAGCGGTCTGTTCAACGGCCTGCCCGCTCACCGGCGGCCGGCGAAGCCGGCTGTCCGGTGGAGCGGGTTGGTTAGCTGCTATTTCTCCGTCCCCCCTCCCTCGCCCCCATCACTTCCGCCTCCAGTATCGCCCAGCGGAATAATCGGTGGTGGATCTGGTGGATCGATAGGCTCGGAACCACCTGTCCTGAAACTGCTGGTATCCGAGCTCTTATTAGTTGATTCCGACGGGATGTCTGCACCCTTCTCCTTGGACATATTCAGCTCCTGTAGGTTGAGTGCTGCAAATGAGATTAGCAGAACAAGCGCCGCGACAAAAGAAGCTATTGAGGATGCATTGAGGATCCTCACAGCCTTGGGCTCCCACCGGCTCTTCACTGAGATCGGTCTTCCTTGGGGGATCTCAAAGTCAGCCGATCCTGCGAATGCCTCCTTAATTCGCCGGAGGTTGTCCCGGTAGTCTTGCACGACGAAGAGCCTCTGCTTCCTGAATGCGAGGTGGCTTACGAAGAGCGAGAGCACCGTACTCAGGACTGCAACTCCGAAAAAGAGCCAGGCAAGGAAAAGCAACCGATAAGACTGCACTCCTGCGCCCATGAGTGGGAGTAGCGAGATGGAGAATCCCAGTGCACCTGCTGATAGCGTAAGCATCGCCTTATCAAAGTCGCGCATCGCACTGTACTCGCCCTGGGTTGCAGCATCTCTTTCCTTTAAGTACTCTTCCCGGACACGGACGACATTCGCGCGAAGATCCTTTCGCGCCGATAGGTCCTTACTATTGCCTTGCGAACTCATGGATATCCGGAATCGGCGACTCGGGAGGCTGATCTCGCTAGCTTCGCCACACAGGCATCTCGAGGCTCTCTACGGCTCGCCTGTCGGCCCACCGCCTGGTGTATCGTCGGGCTCGCCCGACGGTAGAATTGGGGGCGGGTCTGGCGGCTCAGGCGGTTCCCGACCGGCTGTTTCATCCGCGCCAGGTAGCGTTGTCGTCTCGAACGACTCAGTTGCGTCGTGTCTATTGTCGTGGCCTGACATCTCTGGTCTCCCTTGTTGCGGTCGTGGCAGATCCCCTGAACGATACCAAATGTCGCCCTGCAGCTAACGCGGTTGCGGGTGAGCGGCCGGCGAAGCCGGTCCGTCTCCACCCGCTTGGTTGGGCGAAAGGACGTTCATTCCGGGTTCTTCTTTCGCTTAGAAGGGTTGGCAGTTTCCCGTGGCACTCCCATCCACTTTAGTATGACTTGCGACAGCCCCTGCTTCAACCCAATGGCGATACCGTCGGCAGCCCCCAAAACGATTCGGGTCCCCCCGATCATGAGGAAGTACAGCGTGATGTGCCCGATCTCCGCGTGCGGGAACGCAGCCATGAACGCTGCGCCGCCTCCTGCCGCTGTGACCATTTGGAGCAGCGTCGACCCTGAAACCGGTGAGTTCATGACAGGCACCGGATAGGACGAGAAGATCGTGTCAGCGTAGGCCTCGGTCGCCTTCGGATTCCATGGCAGCCTCTCACGCACGGCAGCATCGATGATGACTTGATGCATAGCCGCGCGACAAGCGTTAACGCCGCCATGGTCAATACCGCCGCCACCGATGAGCTCGAACTCTTCGACTGAACCGCTGTGTAGGAGACGCTCGAGGTGCTTTAGGTCGGGAATGGCATCAGGAGATTCATAATGAGGCAGCGTGAGAATCTCTACGTCGGGAAGATCTTCACTGGCCATCACCTGAGTAAGGAACATCTGCGGCCAATTCTGAACTAATGAATCGCGTTCTTCCATCTGGATCAGCTCCGTAGCTTGTCTCCTACCCCGCTACCGCCCAACGATGAGGCGTTTCAGCGGCGTCGGGTGAAGGCGTCTGCCACGGCATCGGTGTTCATCCTTCCGTGCGCTGCCACCTGGCGAAGCCTCGAGCGGTCTCGACGCCCGCTGGAGACGCTGGGTTGAACAGCCGGGCTCGTCGTTGGCAGTCTCTCGGTTTCAGCTATGGGGATTGTACCAGAGATCGGGGGTTCCTGGAACGCTCTCGGAGCGGCGTGAGGGGCCCGACGGCAGGTGGGCCGTGCGGGAAGATGGCGCCGAGGGGTACGCCGTGGGTCCCGCGACCGGCTCCCAGGGGCTGATGACGGTTTCCGGCTTCGCGAAGAGCGCACCCCGCCCGGCGGCGCCTCCCTGGCGAGTTGTCGGCGGAGGCCCTCTCATGCCAGCGATCGTCCCACGGCGAGGCCGGGAGGGGGGATCCCAGACCGCTCACTTCCGGC
Source organism: uncultured Acidobacteriota bacterium (assembly GCA_963741925.1). GTDB lineage: Bacteria > Acidobacteriota > Thermoanaerobaculia > Multivoradales > DATKCC01 > CAVUBL01. The sequence continues at coordinate 1,647,655 of CAVUJU010000005.1, read as the reverse complement.
GACGACGACCAGGGCCAGCCCGCAGACCGGGCAGCGCTGGCCTCGATCGGCTTGGGGCCCACGGTGCCGGCTCCCGATCCTCCGGCGCGCCTCGGCCCACTCGGGACCGGGCTCGATCGCGCCCCGGGCCTGCTCGAGCAGCTCCCGGCTCATCGGGGCGTAGAGCCCGTAGGAGCGCACCATCTTCATGCCCGGCGGTGGGACGTGCTGGAGGAGGCGGCCGAGAAACTCGCCGACCGCGAGGCGCATCACCTTCGCCTTCGGCCGGCCGCCGGCGTCGGCCTCACGGAAGTCCCCGTAGCGGAAGGCGACCTCCTGGCCGTCGAAGCCCACGAGGCGGCTGTTCTTGAGGGGGCCGCCCTTCAAGTAGCGAGCCAGGTAAACGGCCACGCCCTCACCATGGCGGTAGGGGGCTTCGAGGCGAACGTTCCACTTGCGCCGCCGCGCCTTGGTGACGATGCGCAGAGCCTCGGCGAGCGAGAGATCGCCGGGCAGCTCGATCTCCCCACTGCGGAGCAGGGCCTCCAACGCGTCGCAAAACCGTTGTCGGAAGTCGTGTCGCACCTGGCGGTAGGGCAAGAGATACCCGTTGCGGATCGCCCGCCACGTCCCGTTTGCAGCGAGCCCACCTCCGACCACCAGGCAGTGGACATGCGGATGGGCCACCAGGGTCCGGCCCCAGGTGTGGAGCGCCGCGATCCAGCCCGGCCGAGCCTGCCCGAGACGCCGCTCCTCGCCCAGCAAGCTCCGCAGCGTCTCGGCCGAGACCTCGAAGAGCAGATCCCCGATCTTGCGCGGGTTCCACCGCCAGAAGCGCCGAAACTGCCAGGGGATCGTGAAGATGACGTGGTAGTGATCCGTCGGCAGCAGGAGCTCACGCTTCGCCGCCAGCCACGACTCGATCTTGCCCCAGGAGCACTGCGGACACATCCGGTGCCGGCACGAGTTGTACCAGACCCCCTGGACGTGGCCCGCCGGGCAGCGCATCGTGTGGCCCCCGAGAGCCGCCGTGCGGCAGTGCAACAGAGCCTTGGCCGCCCGAGCCACGTACCCCGGTAGCTTCCGCTCTTCGCGCAGTCGCGCCAGCCCGGAGCGCAGGATCTCCTGGATCGTCCATCCCATACCCTCCTATGACGGAATCCGGCGCTACGATCTCGCAGCAAACTCCAAGATCGGCCGCCATCATCCCACCCCGGCCTTGCCTCAGGAAGGGTTTCTCGGTGCGATCAGAAAGGCTTTCGGAGGGCAACAATCCGCGAAGCGGTCTGTTCAACGATGAGGCGTTTCAGCGGCGTCGGGTGAAGGCGTCTGCCACGGCATCGGTGTTGATCCTTCCTTGCGCTGCCACCTGGCGAAGCCTCGGGCGGTCTCGACGCCCGCTGGAGACGCTGGGTTGAACAGCCGGGCTCGTCGTTGGCAGTCTCTCGGTTTCAGCTATGGGGATTGTACCAGAGATCGGGGGTTCCTGGAACGCTCTCGGAGCGGCGTGAGGGGCCCGACGGCAGGTGGGCCGTGCGGGAAGATGGCGCCGAGGGGTACGCCGTGGGTCCCGCGACCGGCTCCCAGGGGCTGATGACGGTTTCCGGCGTCGCGAAGAGCGCACCCCGCCCGGCGGCGCCTCCCTGGCGAGTTGTCGGCGGAGGCCCTCTCATGCCAGCGATCGCTCCACGGCGAGGCCGGGAGGGGGAATCCCAGACCGCTCACTTCCGGCGACGACGACCAGGGCCAGCCCGCAGACCGGGCAGCGCGGGCCTCGATCGGCTTGGGGCCCACGGTGCCGGCTCCCGATCCTCCGGCGCGCCTCGGCCCACTCGGGACCGGGCTCGATCGCGCCCCGGGCCTGCTCGAGCAGCTCCCGGCTCCTCGGGGCGTAGAGCCCGTAGGAGCGCACCATCTTCATGCCCGGCGGTGGGACGTGCTGGAGGAGGCGGCCGAGAAACTCGCCGACCGCGAGGCGCATCACCTTCGCCTTCGGCCGGCCGCCGGCGTCGGCCTCACGGAAGTCCCCGTAGCGGAAGGCGACCTCCTGGCCATCGAAGCCCACGAGGCGGCTGTTCTTCAAGGGGCCGCCCTTCAAGTAGCGAGCCAGGTAAACGGCCACCCCTTCACCGTGGCGGTAGGGGGCTTCGAGGCGCACGTTCCACTTGCGCCGCCGCGCCTTGGTGACGATGCGCAGAGCCTCGGCGAGCGAGAGATCGCCGGGCAGCTCGATCTCCCCACTGCGGAGAAGGGCCTCCAACGCGTCGCAAAACCGTTGTCGGAAGTCGTGTCGCACCTGGCGGTAGGGCAAGAGATACCCGTTGCGGATCGCCCGCCACGTCCCGTTTGCAGCGAGCCCACCTCCGACCACCAGGCAGTGGACATGCGGATGGGCCACCAGGGTCCGGCCCCAGGTGTGGAGCGCCGCGATCCAGCCCGGCCGGGCCTGCCCGAGACGCCGCTCCTCGCCCAGCAAGCTCCGCAGCGTCTCGGCCGAGACCTCGAAGAGCAGATCCCCGATCTTGCGCGGGTTCCACCGCCAGAAGCGCCGAAACTGCCAGGGGATCGTGAAGATGACGTGGTAGTGATCCGTCGGCAGCAGGAGCTCACGCTTCGCCGCCAGCCACGACTCGATCTTGCCCCAGGAGCACTGCGGGCACATCCGGTGCCGGCACGAGTTGTACCAGACCCCCTGGACGTGGCCCGCCGGGCAGCGCTTCGTGTGGCCCCCGAGAGCTGCCGTGCGGCAGTGCAACAGAGCCTTGGCCGCCCGAGCCACGTACCCCGGTAGCTTCCGCTCTTCGAGCAGTCGCGCCAGCCCGGAGCGCAGGATCTCCTGGATCGTCCATCCCATACCCTCCTATGACGGAATCCGGCGCCGCGGTCTGGCAGGAAACGCCAAGCTCGGGGCCCGTCGCCCAAAACCGGCCTTGCTTCAGGAAGGTTTTCTTGGCACGATCAGAAAGCGTTTCGGAGGGCAACAATCCGCGAAGCGGTCTGTTCAACGATGAGGCGTTTCAGCGGCGTCGGGTGAAGGCGTCTGCCACGGCATCGGTGTTCATCCTTCCTTGCGCTGCCACCTGGCGAAGCCTCGAGCGGTCTCGACGCCCGCTGGAGACGCTGGGTTGAACAGCCGGGCTCGTCGTTGGCAGTCTCTCGGTTTCAGCTATGGGGATTGTACCAGAGATCGGGGGTTCCTGGAACGCTCTCGGAGCGGCGTGAGGGGCCCGACGGCAGGTGGGCCGTGCGGAAAGATGGCGCCGTGGGGCGCGCCGTGGGTCCCGTGACCGGCTCCCAGGGGCTGATGACGGTTTCCGGCGTCGCGAAGAGCGCACCCCGCCCGGCGGCGCCTCCCTGGCGAGTTGTCGGCGGAGGCCCTCTCATGCCAGCGATCGCTCCACGGCGAGGCCGGGAGGGGGGATCCCAGACCGCTCACCTCCGGCGACGACGACCAGGGCCAGCCCGCAGACCGGGCAGCGCGGGCCTCGATCGGCTTGGGGCCCACGGTGCCGGCTTCCGATCCTCCGGCGCGCCTCGGCCCACTCGGGACCGGGCTCGATCGCGCCCCGGGCCTGCTCGAGCAGCTCCCGGCTCCTCGGGGCGTAGAGCCCGTAGGAGCGCACCATCTTCATGCCCGGCGGTGGGACGTGCTGGAGGAGACGGCCGAGAAACTCGCCGACCGCGAGGCGCATCACCTTCGCCTTCGGCCGGCCGCCGGCGTCGGCCTCACGGAAGTCCCCGTAGCGGAAGGCGACCTCCCGGCCGTCGAAGCCCACGAGGCGGCTGTTCTTCAAGGGGCCGCCCTTCAAGTAGCGAGCCAGGTAAACGGCCACCCCCTCACCGTGGCGGTAGGGGGCTTCGAGGCGCACGTTCCACTTGCGCCGCCGCGCCTTGGTGACGATGCGCAGAGCCTCGGCGAGCGAGAGATCGCCGGGCAGCTCGATCTCCCCACTGCGGAGAAGAGCCTCCAACGCGTCGCAAAACCGTTGTCGGAAGTCGTGTCGCACCTGGCGGTAGGGCAAGAGATACCCGTTGCGGATCGCCCGCCACGTCCCGTTTGCAGCGAGCCCACCTCCGACCACCAGGCAGTGGACATGCGGATGGGCCACCAGGGTCCGGCCCCAGGTGTGGAGCGCCGCGATCCAGCCCGGCCGGGCCTGCCCGAGACGCCGCTCCTCGCCCAGCAAGCTCCGCAGCGTCTCGGCCGAGACCTCGAAGAGCAGATCCCCGATCTTGCGCGGGTTCCACCGCCAGAAGCGCCGAAACTGCCAGGGGATCGTGAAGATGACGTGGTAGTGATCCGTCGGCAGCAGGAGCTCACGCTTCGCCGCCAGCCACGACTCGATCTTGCCCCAGGAGCACTGCGGGCACATCCGGTGCCGGCACGAGTTGTACCAGACCCCCTGGACGTGGCCCGCCGGGCAGCGCTTCGTGTGGCCCCCGAGAGCTGCCGTGCGGCAGTGCAACAGAGCCTTGGCCGCCCGAGCCACGTACCCCGGTAGCTTCCGCTCTTCGAGCAGTCGCGCCAGCCCGGAGCGCAGGATCTCCTGGATCGTCCATCCCATACCCTCCTATGACGGAATCCGGCGCTACGATCTCGCAGCAAACTCCAGGATCGGCCGCCATCATCCCACCCCGGCCTTGCCTCAGGAAGGGTTTCTCGGTATGATCAGAAAGGCATTCGGAGGGCAACAATCCGCGAAGCGGTCTGTTCAACCATTGTGTATCCAGCGCCATAGTTCTGCCAACCTCGACCTAAGTGGCAACCTAGCTGCGGCTTTCCTCACAGTCCGATGCTGGGCAGATGCTTCGGTTGAGCAGTAGCTTAGCTGTACCTGGGCCAATTGTCAAGGCGTGCTGATTCGGCCGCGTCGGAGGCTCGCTAACAGGAGGCCCGGAGGTTGTCCGGACCAGCGGCCCGCAGACTAGGTAGCGCTTGGTGGCGGTCTAACCTCGCCCTCTTCGCTCTCGTGGCGGCTCCGGGTTCCCGGGCACTCGTTGTCCGGCATGCCTCGGGAGCTCCCGCTCGATCGAGAGGACGTGGCGAGCGAGGGCTGCCTAAGCACCGAATCGCCACCCGTCGCCCGCTGCTGCGCTACAGCCGGTCTGCTGGGCTCCGTACGCCCATTCCTCCTTTGTTGAGCACGTGTGTGTAGATCATGGTGGTCCGGACGCTCCGGTGGCCCAGGAGCTCCTGAACCGTACGGATGTCGTAGCCGTCCTCGAGCAGGTGTGTGGCGAACGAATGCCTGAACGTGTGGCACGTCGCACGTTTCGCAATCCGACTCCGGCGCACCGCTTGCCGGACGGCCTTCTGGACGGCGGTCGGATGCAAGTGGTGGCGCACCTCGTCGCCATCTTCCCGGCGGCTTCGCTGGCTCGCCTGGAAGACGTACTGCCACAGCCACTCGCCCGGTGCTCTCGGGTACTTCCGCGCGAGGGCATAGGGAAGGCTCGTCCTGCCGTAACCCGCCGCGAGATCGCGGCCATGAATCCTCCGCACAGACTCGAAATGCCGGAGGAGTGGTGCCTTGAGTTGCTGAGGGAGCATCGACACCCGGCTCTTCCGGCCCTTGCCGTCGTGGACGGTCACCTGTGCGTAGGCGAAAGCGAGATCCTTGACCCGGAGCCGCAGGCACTCGTTGAGGCGTAGCCCGGAGCCATAGAGGAGCAGCACCACGAGGCGTGCAGTTCCCCCAAGGTGTTCAAGCACTCCCCGTACCTCGTCCCGGGTGAGCACCACCGGCACGTGGCGACTGCGCTTCGCCCGGACGGCGTCGAGGGTGCCGAGGTCTCGCTGGAGGACGTGCCGGTAGAGGAAGAGCAGGGCGCTCAGGGCCTGGTTCTGGGTGGAGGCGCTGACGTGGCGGTGGGTGGCGAGGTGGGTGAGGAAGGCGGTGACCTCTTCCTCCCCCATTTCCCGAGGATGGCGCTTGCCGTGGAAGAGGATGTACTGGCGGATCCAGTGGACGTAGGCCTTCTCGGTCTTCGGGCTCATGTGGCGGACGCGGATCGCTTCGCGGACTCGGGTCAGGAGCTTGGGAGCGGAGGGTGGGCGGTCGGTTGGGCTGTGGGTTGTCGTCATGGCGTCCTCGTGCACGGCCGGGAGTGGCCGGGCTTTGTACTGGAGGACGCGATTCGTGGCTGGGGTCTCCCGTCTCAACCCTTGAACAGCCTCTTGACTTCTGGCCCGGCATGGCGTAAGGTGGGCGTAGATCGAACGAACGGGAGAGAGGAGGACGACGACAGGAAGCGAGCTGAACCGCAGCGCCACGACTCGTAGAGCCACGAAGCCCGCGATCCGGCAGCGTTTCGAGCTCTCTCGAAGGCCAGCCGCCGGACGCCACGATCCACCAGGCCGTGAAGCGGGCACGGCGGGGGAGATGAGCCCACCGCCGCGCCCTGGCCGACACATGGAGAACAGCCATGAGTCAGCGTGACTCGAAGTGTAGCAACCCTTCGTCCGTCCTGCCCCCCGATGTGGACACCGCCGGGCTCGACGATTTCTCCTCCAACGCCTTTTCCCCAGGGTTTCTCGACCGGCTCTCCCGGCGCGAGCCGGCGCCGGCGACGCCGGAGGCCGATCTCGCCGGGCCGTGGCGCGTGACGGCGCTCTACGGGGCCGGAGACGAGCCTCGCTGGGGCTGCGTCGCCGCCGGCGAGCGCGAGCCGCGGCTCGTGCTCCAGGCGCCGGACCTGGCCTACCTCGCCGCGGCCGCCCTGGCCGTCGCCGAGCGGCCGGCCGGCTTCCGCTTCCAGGAGGACGCCGCGCGCCGACTCCACCTGCTCTGGAATGGCCGGCCGGTGGGCACGGCCACCTACCAGGGCGACAGCCTCCCCCTCGTCCTCTCGGGCCTGGCCGACCTCCGGCTCCAGCCGCTCGCCTTCGCCCACTACCTGCTCGCGGTGCCGGACGAGACGCTCCGCCGGAGCGGCCGGATCTTGATGGAGCTGCTCCGGGAGGCGGGGCGATGAGCGGGGTCGAGGCAACCCGCGCCGAACCGGCCGCGCGGCCGAATCTCGAGACCGCCTTCCGCGAGACGTTCTTGTGGTGCTTGACCGAGCCGGAGCACGTCGAGCTGCTCCGGCAGCTTGGGCGGGTGCTCTACGACGTCGCCATGGAGAGCCCGTACTGGGACTGGGGGCTCGGCCACGCGCTCTCGATCCCGCGCGGCGACGCCACGGCCGCCGCGGCGGACCTCGAGGACCTGGCCGGCTACCTCCAGAGGATCGCTGAGCAGCCGGCGGAGCTCGGGGTCGCCCGCGAGGATCTCGGCCTCTGCCGGGCGGCTGGCGGGTGGGCCGGGCGGGTGCGGCGGCTGGTGGCGGACATCCGGGAGAAGATCGGGGAGGGAGTCGGCGAGCAGGATGAGGCCGGGTAGGCGAAGCGAGCCGGAGTCGGGGGTTTCGGCGGCTCGTCGAGATTCCTCGACTCCGGCTCGCGCTCGGCGCGATCCTCGGCGCGAGCTGACGAGGACAAGGAGGGCCGGGCCTCTCCGACACCGATCCCGCCGTCGCGAAGCGGCTCATCGAGAGCCACCGCCGCATGTCGCCGACCGAGAAGATCCAGCGGGTGCTCGGCTGCAACGCCGCGGCCGAGGCCGTGGCCGCGGCGGGGATCCGGGCGCGCCATGGCGATCTCTCCGAACGCGAGCTCCGCCTCCGCCAGGCCGCCCCCGCGGGCCGGGAGCTCTTCGTGGCCTCCGCCGAGGACACGGTGCTCCAGAAGCTCCTCGGGTACCGGCTCGGCAACGAGGTCTCCGATGCTCATGCCGTTCCTCAGGCTCAGGTGCCGCTCCCCGATCGGCGGCGCCCGAATGCGACCGGCCCTCTGCCCCGGGGTACTACTGACCCGTCAACCGTCAAGTGACGGGTCCTGGCGGTCCCTCACGCCGCTGGCGGCGTTGCTCCTCCTCGACGTAGGCCCCGCTACGCCTGCGTCGGAGCGCCTGGGCAGCGACGAGAAATCCTCGCCAGATACCCTGTCACTTGATGGTTGACGGGTCACTACGTCGTCTGCACGATCTGGATCAGGTTGCCGCAGGTGTCGTCGAGCACGGCCAGGGTCACGGGGCCCATCGCCGTGGGCTCCGTCCGGAACGCCACGCCCAGTGCGCGCAGGCGCTCGTGCTCCGCGTCGACGTCGTCCACGGCGAACGACGTCAGGGGAATTCCGTCGGCGAACAGGGCCTCCTTGAACGCCTTGGCCGCCGGGTGCGCATCGGGCTCGAGGAGGAGCTGTGTGCCGTCCGACGCCTCGGGAGAGACCACGGTCAGCCAGCGGTACTCACCCACCGGGACGTCGGCCTTCTTCTCGAATCCCAGCACCCGAGTGTAGAAGTCCAGGGCCTTGTCCTGGTCGTCGACGTAGACGCTGTTCAGGTGAATCCTCATCTCTCGGTCTCCTCTTCCTAGGTCAGCGGCGGGGGCGAGCCCGCCGGCTGCGGGGGAAGCTCGCCCTCCTCGGGATCGAGCCCGGCGCCCGGGAGCGCCCCGGCGACGGCCGGATCGAGACCGTCACAGCCTTCTTCACGGGACGATCCTAGCGCGGCCTGCGCCGCCGGGTGCCACGGGACCTTCGGCCCGGTGAGGGAAACGCTCCGCCGGCCTCGTTCAGGAGGCAGAAGGGCGGGCCTTGCCGGTCACCGCGCCGCAGAGACGGCGGCCACCTGGCGCCGCCGGGCCGACTATGCGATCCTCCTCGACCTGGACGTCTGACCGTCACCCTCGCCCGCTTGCGATGCGCCCATCCGACGCGGACCCCCTGGCCGCTCCGCCGCCGCGCCCTTCCGCCCTGGAGGAGCGCCTCGCCTTCCCCCACTTCCGTCTCTTCTCGCCGCGCCTGCCGCGGGTCGAGCAGCCGGCGCCGCCGCCGGTGCTGCGGCCCTACGAGGTCGTCGCCCTGCCCGCGTACGACGGCCGGCCGGGCACGCTCGAGGGGACCTGGTTCCCGGCCCGCACCGAAGCGGCGCGGGGCGCCGTGCTGCTGCTCCCCCCCTGGATCCAGTGGGGGCGGAGCTACTTCCACCGCCGGGAGCGGATCCCGGCGCTGCGCCGGGCCGGCTACCACGTGCTCACCCTCGACTTCCCCGGGTTCGCCGGCAGCGCGTCGCCGAAGGGGTTCTTCGACCTGGACGTCACGGCCGGCCTCGACGAGCTCGCCCGGCGCGCCCCCGGCCTGCCGCTCCACGTCTGGGGGGTGAGCGCCGGCGGCCACTGGGCGCATCAGGCGATCGCCCGCGATCCGCGAGTGCGCGCCGCCTTCTTCGAGGACGTCTCGCCCCATCTGCTCGAATGGGGCTGGCGGGAGGTGCCGATGGCGAGGCCGGGCTACGCCCTGCTGCGCCTCCTCTACCCCCGCACCTACCGCTTCCTCGACATCCGGCGCCACGCGCCGGCGCTCGCCGGCCGGCCGGTAGCCTACGTCTCGGGCGAGCTGGATCGCGGCGTGCCGCCCGCGGACACCCGGGAGCTCGCCCGCCTGGCCGGCGCCGAGGCCCGGATCGTCGCCGGCGCCGGGCACCTGGAGGCGATCAAGGTGGCGAACCGGGAGGTGATCTCCCTGGCCCTCGCGACCTTCGCGGCCGGCGACGAGGCGAGTCCGGCCGAGCCTCCCGCCGCGGCGGCCCGGGACGAGCCCCGAGTACACTCGCAGGGTGAGCGCAGAGGCGACGCGCGGTGAAGTGCCGGGAGCGGGCGAGGACGAGGCTCGCCTCTTCGCCGCCATCGCGAGCGAGCCGTCCCACGACCCCGGCCAGCCCTTCGCCCCCTGGAGCTTCTCGCTCCTCGCCGTCGGGGTCGGGGTCGCCGGGGCGGTCGGCGCCCTGGTCTTCCGGCGCCTGATCGCCCTGGTCCACAACCTGGTCTTCCTGGGCGAGCTCTCGACCGTCTACGACGCCAACCAGCACACCCCCGCCTCGCCCTGGGGCGCGTGGATCATCGCCGGGCCGGTGCTCGCGGCGGTGGTGGTGGCGTGGCTGATCGAGCGCTTCGCCCCCGAGGCCCGGGGCCACGGCGTGCCCGAGGTGATGGACGCCGTCTTCTACAAGGAAGGCCGGATCCGCCCGCGGGTCGCGGTGGTCAAGTCGCTCGCCTCGGCGCTCTCCATCGGTAGCGGCGGCGCCGTCGGCCGCGAGGGGCCCATCGTCCAGATCGCCGCCTCGGTCGGCTCGGCCCTCGGCCAGGCGCTACGCATCCCGGTCTGGCAGCGCATCACGCTGATCGCGGCCGGCGCCGGCGCCGGCATCGCGGCCACCTTCAACACCCCGCTCGGCGGCGTGCTCTTCGCGGTCGAGATCATCCTCCACGAGATCAGCGTCCGCACCCTGGTGCCGGTGGTCATCGCCACCGCCACCGCCGCCTACTGCGGACAGTTCTTCTTCGGGCCCAACCCGTCGTTCGTGATCCCGGCCCTGGAGGGTGGTGCCTACGGCGTGCTCCTCGAACGGGTCGTCCCCGGGCTCGGCGTGCATCCGCCAGCGCTCGCGGTCGCCGGCATGGCGGGCATGGTGGGCGGCTCGATCGGCGCCGCCATGACGGCGGTGGTGATGATCTTCGAGATGACGCTGGACTACAAGGTCATCATCCCCATGACCATCATGGTCGCCACCAGCTACGGCGTCCGGCGCACTCTCTGCCGGGAGTCGATCTACACCGCCAAGCTCGCCCGCCGCGGCCACCCGGTCCCCGAGGCGCTCCACGCCAACGTCTACCTGATGCGGCCCGCCCGCGAGGTGATGGAGGAGGACTTCCCGGTGCTGCCGGCAAGCGCCTCGCTCGGGGAGGCCGCCGAGACCCTGGGAGATCCCGCGGCCCACGGCTTCCTGGTGGTCGCCGACGACCGCCGGGTGCGCGCGGCGGCCTCGGCGAGCGGCGTGCTGCGGGCGCTCGCTTCGGGCGGCCGCGACGCGACCCTCGCGAGCCTCTCCGGGACGCGCTTCGTGGTCGCCGACGGCGGTGAGAGCCTGTTCGAGCTGGTCGCCCGGATGCGCCGGAGCGAGGCCGCCGTCGCGGTGGTCACCGAGGAACCGGACCCGGGAAAGGGCGCGGGCGACCCCCGGCCGGTCCTCGGGCTCATCACCCGCAACCGGATCGCCGAGGTGGTCGCCGGCTCGGTCGACCTGTTCTCCGGGGAGCCCCGCCGTAGAATGCCCCGCGGGAGGAGCGACCGGTGAGCGTACGGGGGACGAAAGTCGGGATCCTGGGGCTCGGGGCCTACGCCCCCGAACGGGTGATGGAGAACGCCGAGTGGTCCGAGTACGTCGACACGAGCGACGAGTGGATCCGCGCCCGCACGGGCATCGAGCGCCGCCGGATCGCGGCGCCCGAGGAGACCACGGCCTCGCTCGCCGTCGAGGCCGCGCGCCGGGCCCTGGCGGACGCCGGCCTGGGAGCCGAGGCCCTGGACGAGATCGTCGTCGCCACCGACACGCCGGAGGTCTACATCCCGGACACGGCGGCCTTCGTCCAGGACCTCCTGGGCGCCCGCCACGTCCCGGCCTACGACCTCGCCGGGAGCGGTTGCGCGGGGTTCCTCCAGGCCCTCGACGTCGCGCGCTCGCGGGTGCTCACCGGGCAGCGCCGGGTGCTGGTGGTGGGCGTCGAGCTCCTCACCCGGCTCATGGACTGGCACGACCGCTCGACCGCGGTGCTCTTCGGCGACGCCGCCGGCGCGGTGGTGGTGGGCGCGACCGCCGGGCCCGGCGAGCTCGTCGCGGCGGTCGCGGGCACCGACGGCAGCCGCTGGAGCATCCTCACCCTCGAGGCCGGCGGCACCCGCATCCCCTTCCACACCCTGCGCGGCGGCGCGCGCAGCCCCCACGACTCGATCGTGATGAAGGGCCGCGAGGTGTTCCGCGAAGCGGTGGGCCGGATGACCGAGGCCTCGCGCCAGGTGCTGGCCAAGGCCGGCCTCGCCCTCGCCGACGTCGCCCTCGTCGTCCCCCACCAGGCGAACTTGCGGATCATCGACGCCGTGGGCAAGGCCCTGGGGATCGCGTCGGACCGGATGTTCGTGAACGTCCAGGAGTACGGCAACACCGGCTCGGCCTCGGTGCCCCTGGCCCTCGCCGACGCCCGCGACGCCGGCCGCCTCCACCCCGGCGACCTGGTGCTCCTCGCCTCCTTCGGCGCCGGCTTCCACTGGGCCGCGACGCTGGTCCGCTGGTAGCCGGCGACGCGCGGTGGGCGTTTCGGATCTCAAGCTAGAATGACGAGGCGATGCCGGACGATCAGGACACACGCGACTTCGGGGCGATCCTCGCCGAGTTCGAGCGCGGGCAGGAGGCGGCCGTGCAGGGCAAGGACCCGGCGCCGGGCACCAAGGTCTCGGGGCGGATCCTCTCGATCGGCGAGGAGGCCGTCTTCGTCGACCTGGGAGCCAAGTCCGACGGCATGGTGGCGCTCGGCGAGCTGACCGACGACGACGGCGAGCTCACGGTCGCGGTGGGCGACACGCTCGAGGCGCTGGTCACGGGGCGGGACGAGGCGAGCGGGTGTCTCGTGCTCCGGGTGCGGCCCGGCGCGGGCGCGGGCCTGGGGGCCGGCGGCACGGCGGTGGCGGTCGAGGAGATCGCCCAGGCCCACGCCCACGGCATCCCGGTCGAGGGCGTGGTCTCCGAGGTGGTCAAGGGGGGCGTCGAGGTGACGGTCTCGGGCCTGCGCGCCTTCTGCCCCGTCTCCCAGCTCGAGCTGCGCTACGTCGAGGACGCCGCCGCCTACGTGGGCCGGCGCCTGACCTTCGTGGTCCACCGCTTCGAGGCATCGGGCCGGGGCGGCCGGCCGAACATCGTCCTCTCGCGCCGCGACCTGCTCGAGCAGGAGGAGCGTCAGAGGAAGGCCGAGGCGCTCGCCCGCCTGTCGGAAGGCGCCGTTGTCCGGGGCACCGTGACCTCGGTCACCAGCTACGGCGCCTTCATCGACCTGGGGGGCGTCGAGGGCCTGCTGCACGTCTCCGAGATGGCTCACGGCCGGGTGGAGGACCCGGCCGAGCTGGTGACGGCGGGCGACGCCATCGAGGTCAAGGTCTTGAAGATCGAGGAGCGCGACGGCGACCGGCGGATCTCCCTCTCCCGGCGAGCCCTGGAGGAGGATCCCTGGAAGAGCGTCGCCGAGCGCTTCCCGGAGGGCGAGATCTTCTCCGGCCGGGTGGTCCGGCTCGAGTCCTACGGCGCCTTCGTCGAGCTCGCCCCGGGCCTCGAAGGGCTGGTCCACGTCTCCGAGCTCGCCCCGGGCCGCCGCATCTCCCACCCGCGCGAGGTCGTCGAGCTCGGCCAGGACGTGGCGGTCCGCGTGCTGGGCGTCGAGGCCGACCGGCGGCGGATCTCGCTGGCGCTCGCGGCGGCAGGCGACGAAGGGGCCCAGCGGGCGGCCGAAGAGTACGCCGCGCGCTCCGACGCCCCGACCGGCTTCGGCGCCCTGGCCGACGCCTTCGCCAAGGCCAAGAAGGACTGACTGGATCGCCTCCCGTCCTCCAGGCGAACGAGTGCCGGCGGCCTGCCTGGGGGTGGGAAGGGGATCGAGGGGTTGCGGGGGGGATCTACCAGATAACCCGGCCGGCCGCGATGGCCTCGAGGGCGGCCTCGTGCACGCCGCCGTTCGAGGCCACGATCCCCTTGCCGGCGAGGGAGCTCCCGGAGCCGTCGTAGACCACCGCCGAGCCGTCGATCCTCGTCACCCGGCCGCCGGCCTCGGTGACCAGCAGGTGACCCGCGGCGACGTCCCAGTCGTGGAGCGTCAGGTAGTCGCCCAGGTAGAGGTCGGCCTCGCCGCGAGCGACCTGGGCGAGCTTGATGCCCGCCGAGTAGGTCTGGATCGCCCGCTCCGCGCCCAGGGCGGCGAGGAGCCGGCGTTCGCCCTCGGCGCCCTGGGAGCGGCTCATGGCGAGAACTCGCGGCGCGCCGGCCGTGGCGCTCACCGCCGCGGGGAGCGAAGCGGAGCCGGCGGGCGTCTGGATCCGGCAGCCGCCGCCGGCCGCCGCCCAGGTCAGCCGGTCGGCGGCCGGCTCGTGGACCGCGCCGACCACCGGGGCGCCCCCCTCGACCAGGGCGATCATGATCGAGAACTCGCCGTTCTTGCGCGCGAAGCCGCGGGTGCCGTCGATCGGGTCGACGACCCAGAAGCGGCCCGCCCCGGCGGCCTCGGTGGCGAAGCGCTCGCTCTTTTCCTCGGCGCACAGGCCGTCGCCGGGGAACTCCCGGTGGAGCCGGTCGAGGATCAGCTCCTGCGACGCCTTGTCGGCGGCGGTCGAGATGTCGGCCGGGGCGTCCTCGATGCGCTCGAACGAGGCGTAGCGCCGGAGGATCTCCTCGCCCGCCCGGCGGATGACGTCGAGGGTGACCTCGAGCTCGCGCCGGTAGCCGCTCACCGCGCCGCCCGTCGGTCGGCCATCACCCGGCCCTCCTTGATCACCAGGAGCGGCTTGCGGACCGCCGAAGGGGAGGCCAGGGGATCGGCCGCCAGGACCACCAGGTCGGCCGTGTAGCCGGTGTCGATCCGCCCCAGGTCGTCGCCCCGGCCGATCACTCCGGCGGCCACCCGCGTGGCGGCGGCGAGCGCCTGGGCCGGGGTCATGCCGTAGTCGACCATGAGCTCGAGCTCGCGGGCGTTGTCGCCGTGGGCGAAGACCCCGGCGTCGCTCCCCAGGAAGATGGTGACCCCGGCGGCGAGGGCGTCGTGGAACATCTTGCGGTCCTGCCGCATGCGCTCCGGCTCGGGCTCGCCCGGGTGCCAGCCGGCGTAGCGCGAGATCGCCTCCGAGGCGGCCAGCGTCGGGTCCATGGCGATCCCCTTGGCGGCCATGCGGTCGAGGAGCTCGCGGGTGGCGCCGGTCGCGTGCTCGACGGTGGTGACCCCGGCCTCGATGGCGCGCCCGATGCCCTCCGGCGTCGTGGCGTGGGCGGCCACCGGCAGGCCGGCGCTGTGGGCTTCTTCCACGGCGGCGCGCATCTCGTCGACCGTGAAGGTGGCGGTCGACGGCGCGCCGGGCGCCCGCCGGTAATCGGCGTAGAGCTTGATCCAGTCGGCGCCCTGGTGGATCTGCTCCCGGACCACGCGGCGGATCTCGTCCACCCCGGTCGCCTGCTGGCCGCCCAGGGGCACGTCGAGCCGCGGCTCGAGGCCCATGGGCCCGTAGGAGGCGGTGGCGACGATCGCCCGGGTGGCGGCGAACACGCGCGGGCCGGGGATCATGCCCCGGGCGATGGCGTCGCGCAGGGCGACGTCGGCGTAGCCGGCGCCCTCGGTTCCCAGGTCCCGGATGGTGGTGAAGCCGGCGTCGAGGGTCGCCTCGGCCGCCGTCACGCCCCGGATCGTCCGAAGCTCCAGGCTCTCGCGGAGCACCTGGTTGTCCCACGGGGTCTCGTCGTAGGGGTGGAGCAGCAGGTGGGTGTGGAGGTCCATGAGGCCGGGGATCAGGTAGTCGCCGGCGAGGTCGATCCGGCGCGCGCCGGCGGCCGCCCCCGTCTCGCCGGCCTGGCCGGACGGGGCGATGCGGGCGATCCGGCCGTCCTGGATCAAGACGTCGCGCCCCTCGAGCCAGCGGTCCCCCGAGGGCGCGAGCACCCGGGCGCCGGTCAGGAGCAGGGCCGGGGCCTTGGCCATCCCGGCGGCCCGGGCGGCGGGCGCAAAGAGGACGGGAAGGGCGAGCAGGAAGCCCACCAGCGCGAGGGCGACGTGGCCGGCCTTCGCTGGCCGAAGCGGAGATCTCATCGGGTCACCTCCTGGATATCTGCGCGGGTAGCTTTCGCGACCCGCGCGTCCGAGTCTCCCCCCGAGCCAGACCTCCGGGCTCCGGGCGGGGGCGTCCCCTTCCCCCCCGTGGGGAGGGAAGGGGATCGAGGGGTTGCGGGGGGCATCCGGTCAACCGTCCCCTTCCCCCCCGTGGGGAGGGAAGGGGATCGAGGGGTTGCGGGGGGCATCCGGTCAATCGCGGACGGTGAGTGTGAGGCGGAGCACCGGCCGCGGGCCCGCGCCGAAGATCCGGTCGAAGGTGGCGCGGTCGAGCTCGAGGCGGAGCCTCTTCTCGAGACCTGCCTTGCCTTTCTGGGCGGTGAGCGAACGGCCGAGCGAGAAGCCCTCCAGCCGGCCGCTGGCGACGGTTTCGCCCCCGGGGGTCAAGAGCGCCACGTCCAGGTCGCCGTGCTGCAGGAACTCGCTGCTGTGCACGGCGACCGTCACGTCGAGGGCCACGCCCTTCCGGGTCTCGTCGCGCGACACGGTCACCCGGGCGATCGAGGCGCCTTGGGCGACGTACTGCGCGGTCTCGTCGGTGCTCCACGAGTAGGCCTCGGGGATCGACTCGATCGCTCCCACCGGCACGTCGAGCTGCATGGGCGAGCGGAGGTGGACTTTGTCCCGCTCCTCCGGCGCGAGCTCCGCCTCCGGCACCGGCACCGAGACCGCGGTCACCTCGCCGGGCCGCCCGGCGGCGGGCGGGCCCCCGGGGGGAGCGGCCGGCGCCGGGGGCGTCCCGGACGGCGGCGCCGGGGGCGGTGGCGCGGGCGCCCGGCCCGGAGTGGGGGTGGGCGGCACCGGCGCGGGCTCGGTCCGCGGCTTGGGCAGCAGCCGCGGCCGGCCGGCGGGCACGTAGGTCGCCTCGAAGTAGGTCGTCCAGGTGGCGCCGCCGTCGTCCGAGCGCTCGATCTTGTGGTGCAGGCGGCCGTCGGCCTCGGGCTCGAGCGTCGCCCGGGAGAGGCGGTGGGTGCCGTCGGCGCTCGTGTCCTCGCCCTCGTACCGCAGGACGCCGTGCTCGACCTCGCCCCGGTAGCGCACCACGTCGCCGCTCGACCCGATCCAGACCTGGTGCCAGGCGCCGTCCGCGGGGTCGAGGAAGTTGATGCTCTCGCCCGAGCCGGCGTCCCCCGCCGAGGTCCAGGTCTCCTGGATCACGCAACCGCCGTGGAGGGCCTCGACCCGGCTCCGCCCCACCTCCTGGCCCTGGGCGTCGACGGCCCGCCACTCCCCGAGCCAGAAGTCGAGCTGATGGTGGACGGCGCCGGCCTGGCACGGGCCCCGCCCCGTCGTCGCCGGGGACGCCTGGGCCGCACCGGCCGCCGGGAGGAAGACGAGGAGGCCGAGGGCGGCGGCGGCGGCGAGTCGGCCGGTGCGCCTCCGGCTGTGCAGGGCGGCGGCGTGTGCGGGCGGCGTGCGATCGTCCATCGTCGGGATCCTCCGGCGGTCTCGGGTGCCCCCGACTCTACCTCGGGACCGGGGCGGGCGCGCCTCCCGCCGGCCGCCCTCCCCGCCGGGCCTCACCGCCGCAGGCCGCGGGCGCCGGCGGCCAGGGGCAGGTCCTCGCTCGCGCTCCAGGAGGCGCCGTGCGCCGTCGCGGTGGCCAGCGGCGGCACGTAGCGGTGACGGCGCAGGCGATCCATGAGCTCCCGGGCGAGCCGCGGGGAGAGCGCCTGGCGGCCGTCGCACAGGGCCTGGCACGGATCGGCGTGGACCTCGACCAGAAGCCCCTGGGCGCCGGCGGCGATCGCCGCCTCGGCGAGCGGCAGGACGTACTCCTGGGCGCCGGCCGCGTGGGAGGGGTCGGCGATCACCGGCAGGTGGGAGAGCTGCCGGGCGACGGGGATGGCGGCGATGTCGAGCTGGTAGCGGGTGGCGACCGTCGACGGCGGCAGGATGCCGCGCTCGCAGAGCACGACGTTCGGGTTGCCCGCGAGCAGCACGTACTCGGCGGCCATCAGCCACTCCTCGACGCTCGCCGCCGGGCCGCGCTTCAGGAGCACCGGGATGCCGGACCGGCCGGCGCTCCTGAGGAGCTCGAAGTTCTGCATGTTGCGGGCGCCGATCTGGAGGACGTCGACCCGGTAGTCGAGGAACAGGTCGAGGGTGCCCACGTCGCGGAGCTCGGTGACCACCGGCACGGCGAAGCGCTCGCGCACCCGGGCCAGCAGCTCGAGGCCCGCCTCCCCCAGCCCCTGGAACGAGTAGGGGCTGGTCCGGGGCTTGTAGGCGCCGCCGCGCACGAGCTGGGCCCCCGCCTCGAGGGCCGCCTCGACGCTCCGCAGGAGCTGGTCCTCCGATTCGACGGCGCATGGCCCCGCGATGAGGACCGGCGGGTTGTCGCCCCCGATCCGCCGGCCCCGGACCTCGACCACCGTGTCCTCGGGACGGCGGCGGCGCGAGGCGAGCCAGTAGCCGGTCCGCGCCCCCTCGATCCGGGCGACCCCGGGAAGGGCTCCGAGTGCTCCGGCGTCCAGGTCGTCGGGCCGCACGACGATCACCGCCTCGTGCGGGCGATGGCACTCCGCGGCGCCGCCCATCGAGGCGACCCGCGCGAGGACGCCCTCGATCTCGCCGAGCGTGGCGGCTTCCTTCATGACGACGAGCATGTCGGGTCCCCCCGGGTCGACTCCTGGTTCAAGGCGCAGGCCGCCGCCCGGCCGCCACCCGAGGCGAGGGCCGTGAGCAGACGGCGGGCGGCGAGGTAGCCGGCGCGAGCCGCCTCGTCCGGCGCCGCGCCGAAGCGCTCGGTGAAGCGCGCGGCGAAGCCCGCGGGCGCCTCCGCCCCCGCCTCCGGCAGGGCGATCCAGGGCACCCCGGTCGCGTGCAGGAGCGGCGAGGCGTCGTTGGCCGCCACCAGCGGCCGCCGCAGCTTGGTGGCGACCTGGGCGGCGAGGTGGCTCCCCGCCCGGTCGAGGGCGGTGATCAGGCCGGCGGCGCCGTCGCGCTCCAGGAGGTCGCGAGCCGCCTCCCCCACCGAGGCCCACGGGTCGCGGACGGAGGCGGTGACCAGCCGCACCTCGCGCGGGCTCTCCTCCGCGGCCAGGCGGACGCCCGCGGCGACCCCGCTGCCCAGGGCGGCGAGCTCGCCGGTCTCGGAGACCAGCAGGCCGAGGGTGACCGGCGCCGGCTCCGGGCCGTAGCGGTAGGCGCCGCTCTCGACCCGCGCCAGCGGCACCGGCCCCACGTCGTTGAACGTGTTGTCGAAGACGATCTCGCCGGTCACGCCGTGGTAGCGCTCGATCTCCGCCAGGGCGTCGCGGATCGCCACCCGGTTGAGGCCCGCCGCGCGCACCGCGGCGACGAGCAGGTTCATGCCGTCGTAGGCGTGGGCGGCGTAGGCGTCCGCCGCCTCGCCCCAGCGCGCCCGGTAGCGCTCCGCAAAGCCGGTCCAGGCGGGATCGTTCGAGGTCGGGTCGAAGGTGGCCGCCGCCACCAGCCCCTCGGCGGCGTCCCCGGCCGCCTCCAGGAACCGGTCGTCGACCAGGGCGGCGGGCCCGAAGGCCGGCACCGCGAGGCCCATCTCGCGCGCCCGGGCGAGCGCCCGCCCCGCCGCCTCGGGCGGCCCCCAGACCACCAGGCCGTCGGGCCGCGCCGCCAGCAGGCGCTCGACGAGCGGCGTGAAGTCCTCCGGGCTCGCGCCCTGGGTGGCGAGCCAGTTGACCTCCGAGACCAGGGGATGGCCGAGGCGGCGGGCCGCCTCGCGCAGCTCGACGATCCCCATGCGGCCGTAGCGGTCGTTCGAGCGCAGCACCGCGATGCGCTCGAGGCCCTCGGTCTCGAAGATCTCGCGGGCCAGGGCGTAGCTCTGCTGGCGGGCGTCGGCGATGCACCGGAACGCCCAGGGGATCCCGGTCTCGGTGAAGGTGGGGTCGGCGGTGGCGGTGTTCATGACCGGCAGCAGGGCCTTCAAGGCCACCCGGATGGCGATGTGGCTCGAGTCGCCCGAGACCGAGCCCAGGACCGCCCAGACCTTTTCCTGGTAGGCCATCGCCACGATCTCGTTGCTCGAAGCGCCCCAGATCGGCAGGTCGTCGTGCACCATGAAGCGGAAGGGCAGCCCCTCGTAGCCGCCGGCGGCATTCGCCTCCTCGAGGGCCAGGGTCGCGCCGCGGGTCAGGCTCAGGCCCGCGCGCTCGTCCGGCGAGCCGGCGCCGGGGGCGAGGAGGCCGATCCGCACCTCGGTGAGGCCCACGGGCTCCGGCGCGTCGCGGCCCGGCCCGGGATAGGGCAACGGCTCGGGGAACAGGCCGCGGTAGGGCTTGCCGAAGTCCCGGAAGGGCAGGAGCTCCGCCGGGGTGTTGCCGTAGACCGTGCCGCGGGAGGGGGCGGCGGGGGCCGGGGCGGCGGCCGCGGCTCCGGACGCCGCGGGCGCGCCCGCCACGGCGGCGCTTGCGCCGAGGACCAGGCAGACGATCGGGACGAGCGCCGCCAGCGCGGCTCGCGACCGGCTCACGCCCTACCTCCGCCGATCCGGCGGGACGACGGCGATGGCCTCCACCTCGACCAGGAGGTCCTCCCGGCAGAGGGTCGCCTGGATGCAGGTGCTCGCCGGGAACGGCTGGAGCCCCTGCTCGAGGTAGAAACCCATGCGCACGTCGTTGAACGGCGCGTAGTCCCGGGACATGTCGCGGAGGTAACAGGTGGTGCGCACCACGTCGTGCCAGTCGGCCCCCTCGGAGGCGAGCAGGGCCTCGATGTTCTCGAAGGTGCGCCGGGACTGCGCCCGGATGTCCCCCACGTGGACCGAGCGCCCCGCCTCGTCGACCGCCGAGGTGCCGCTGATGTAGAGCATCGAGGCGCCCGGCAGCTCCACCCGCATGCCGCGGACGAAGGGCACCGGGCTCTCGTAGTCGTACGCCTCGTTGAGCACCCGGGGCTCCCGGATCTGACGCTTGGGGAAGCGCTGGGGCAACCTTGTCTCGTCGGGGGTCTCGTCGGGGGTCTCCCCCTCGATGTCGAGCTGGGTCTCAGTCAGGACTGCCATGGGTCTCTCCTCTCGTGGGGATGGATGTCGAAGTGGACGTCGAGGTCGGGGGGGTCGAGTGGGCCGGGAGCCCCAGGCCGAGGCCGCGTTCGGTCCCCACCCACAGCTCGTCGCCGCGGCGGGCGACGGCGAGAACGTAGTCGTCGGGCAGCGACCCGCGGGTCGCCACCGGGCGCTCCCGCTCGCCCTCGCGCACGGTGAGCGAGGGCTTGCCGTCGCCGGCGTGTTCGCGGGCCGAGCGGTAGGTGGTCCAGGTGGCGCCGTCGGAGTACGCGAGGCCCGAGTCGGTGCCGAGCCACGCGCCCCGGCCCTCGGCCACCACGGTGTTGACGAAGTCGCTCGGGAGGCCCGAGTCGGTCTTCGAGTAGCTCGACCAGCTCCGGCCGTCGAAGCGGTTGACGCCGAAGTAGGTGCCGGCCCACACCAGGCCCCCCTCCCCCTGGGAGACCGAGGCCACGACGTCGCTCACCGGCCCGTCGTCGCGCAGCAGGTCGAGCTCCATCTGGCCGTCCGGGTCCCGGTACTCGCGCCAGCGCTCGTGGGCACGGTCGAAGGCGAGGACGCCGCCGCCCCAGACCGCCAGGTAGACCTCCTTCGGACCGGCGGAGACGCCGTAGCACCAGATCTCGTGCATGGGGGCGTTCCTGTTGGTGAAGATCTGCCAGCGGCCGGTCCAGGTGTCGTAGCGGCTGGCGCCGGCGGCGGTGGCGGCCCACACGAAGTGGTCCTCGACGGCGACGCCGTAGACCACGTCATTGGCGACGCCGCTGGTGCGCTGGGTGAAGCTCTCGAAGCGGCCGCCGGAGAAGCGCGCGAGGCCGCCCATGGTGCCGATCCAGAGGTCGCCGGTCGCGGGGTCGAGGGCGAGGGAGGTGACGACGGCGTAGGGCAGCCCGTCGGCGGTCCCCCAGCTCGCCCAGCGGCCGTCTTGGTAGCGCGCGAGGCCGTTGTCGGTCCCCACCCACACCCGGTCGGGCTCGACGGCCAGGGCGAAGACCGTGTCGCTCGGCAGCCCGTCGGCGGTGCCGAAGCTCCGCCAGTGGACGAAGAGCGGCGGAGCGCCGGGAGCGCCCGCCGCGACGGCCGGCGCCGCCAGGAGCAGGGCCAGAAGGAGCGTACCGAAGGCGAGCCCGCCCACAGAGCCCGGGTGGGGGCGTCCCATTCCCCCCCCGGGGGTGGGAAGGGGATCGAGGGGATGCGGGGGGGATCCACTTGACGTCTGATCAGGCGAGCATCGTGACGAACGAGCCGGACTCTCGGACGCAGCAAGACCGCCGGGTGGGGGCGTCCCTCTCCCCCCGGAGGGTGGGAGAGGGATCGAGGGTGAGGGGGGAGATCCGGAAGGTCTCTGCGACGAGCAAGGCCCGGGCCGGTGAGGTCTCGTCGAGCGGATTCCCGCGGGCGGTGGGCGCCGTGTCCGGAGTCGCTTCCCGCCCCTCAGCTCGTCGCTTTGAGGCGGAGCCTTCCTAGGCGTGGCAAGGGGATCGAGGGGATGCGGGGGGGATCCAGTCATAGCGTCCTCAGGTACTCGATCAGGGCGTTCAGCTCGTCCTTGCCGAGGTCGTTGGCCCGTCCGTGGCGGTCGTCCGGGTTGTAGACGGTCCAGATCTCCTCGAGCGTCAGGGCCTTGCCGTCGTGGAGGTAGGGGGCCGTCTCGTCCAGGTCGTTGAGGCCCGGGGTGTCGAAGATCCCCTGGTCGTCGTGCTCGGAGCGGGTGCCCACGTCGAAGGCGCGGTTGTCGGTGAAGTGCGGCCCCGAGTGGCAGAACGAGCAGCGGTTGGCCTCGGGGATCGCCTCGCCGGTGTTGTCCACCGTGCGCTCGAAGATCTCCCGCCCCCAGGCTTGGAGCGGCGTCAGGCGGCCGTCCGGCGCGCGGTTCCGGTTGGGCTCCACCGTGGTCTGGGACTCGTAGGCCACCAGGTCGTCGAGCTGGGCCGGGGTGAAGCCGGGCGAACGGTTGATGAACTTGGCCGCCCGCGGCCCGCACTGGGTGTGGAGGTCCGGGTTGTGGCCGTTCCACTTGAACGGTGCCGTGCCGCGCACGCCGCGGAGCGTCTTGCTGTCGACCAGGTTACGGCCCAGCCCGTCGGGCGAGATGTCGTAGACCAGCCCGTCGTGGGCCGAGTCCGGGTGGCAGGTGGCGCAGGTGAACTGGCCGGCGAAGGTGGCCGCCGAGTTGTAGAACAGGCGCTCGCCCCGGCGCACCGGCGTCAGGTCTTCCGGAGGATCGGGTGCGGCGGCGAGCGAGATCGCCCCCGCCACGCGGTCGCTCTCGGCGTCGATCACCGTCACCGCGTCGCTCAGGCGGTCGGCGACGTAGACCGTGCGTCCACCGGGAGCGACGGCGACCGCCACCGGGTCGGAGCCGGTGGGGAGCTCCGCGCGCAGGAAGCGGCCGGCCAGGTCCAGGCGGTCGGCCAGGAAGGGGTCTCGATCAGAGTCAGGATCAGAGTCAGGATCAGAGTCAGGATCAGAGTCAGGATCGGAGTCAGGATCGGAGTCACGCGCCGCCGGGCCGCCGATCGCGCGGTCCAGGTCCTCGAGGTCGACCACCAGGAGGCGGTCGGTCCCGGCGGCGCTCAGGTAGGCCGTGCGGCCGTCCGGCGAGACGGCGACGGCGCTCGGGTCGGCGAAGTGGAGGCCCCGGCTGTCGACCAGTACCTGGTCCGCGACCGCGCCCCCCGGCGCAGCCCCCGGGACGATCCGCGCCAGTCCGTTGGTCACCGTCCAGCCGCCGGCCACCTGGATCAGGGGCACCAGGTTCTTGGGCCGCACCAGGGGCACCAGGAAGGCGCCGCCGGGCGTCGTCGCGATCCCCTGGAGGACGTTGGCTCCGGGCAGGGCGACCCGCTCGCTCACCCGCTCGCGGGCGGTGTCGATCAGGGTCACCTGGGCCACCGGCGGCGCCTCGGGGCGGTGGAGATCGTCCAGCAGGTTGGCCACCGCCAGGAGCGTCCCGTCGGGCGAGAGGGCGAGCGCCCGCGGGCGGACGCCGGCGCGCAGGCGCTTGGTCTCGACGCCGCGGCCGAGGTCGACCACCGAGACGTCGCCGGAGGCGTCGCCGGCGGTGAACAGCCGCCGCTCCTCGCGGTCCAGGGCCACGTCCACGGGGCCGGGCCCCACCGGCAGGCGCGCCGTCACCGCGCCGCTCGCGAGATCGACCACCGCCACCGCGTCGTCGTCGCGCAGGGCGACGTAGGCCGTCGTTCCCGTTCGGTCGAGGGCGAGCGCCCAGGGCCGGCGGCCGACCGCCACCCGGCGGCGGACGGCGCCGCCGGGAAGATCGACCAGCAGGAGCGAGCCGGTGCCGGAGCAGACGACCGCCAGGGTCGCCCCGTCCGGCGTGACCGCCAGGTCCCGCGGGTCGAGGTAGGTGGGGGCGGGCCCGGGGCCGGGCGCCGGGGCGGTGGTCTCCGGGGCGGCCGGCGCCCCGGGGCCGGCGGCCGCCACGGTCGCGAGCAGGAGCGCCGCCGGCACCGAGAGCCAGGCGAGCTTCCGGAGCGCCGCCCCGAGTCGCAGTCGGCTCATGGCGCGTCCTCCTCGACGGTCAGAACCTGGTCGGCCGGGACGTGCTCCCGGACGCTCACCCGGCCCGAGGGCCAGCGCACGCTCACGCGGGCCGCCTCCTTGGCCCGGCCGAGGCCGAAGATGAGGCGCGGGTCGCTCGACGAGAGGTAGCCGGAGCCGGCGCGCATCTCCTGGATCTGGCGGTGACGGCTCCGCCCGGGGCCGGTCTCCACCGTCACCCGGGCGCCGACCCCCTCCCGGTTGCTCTCCCGCCCCACGGTCGCCACCGTCAGCCAGTGGTTGCCGGTGGCGAAGTCGTTGCGCAGCAGGACCGGCGGCCCGCCCAGGTCGGTGAGCACCAGGTCCGGATCGCCGTCGCCGTCGAGGTCCCCCACTGCGGCGCCGCGGCCCATGGTCGGGGTCCGGAAGTGCTCGCCCGCCGCGCCCGAGACGTCGCGCAGCCGGCCTGGACCCTGGGAAGGCCCCTCGTTGTGCAGGAGCACGTCCTCCATGGGCTCGAAGTCGTGGAGATCGCCGGTGGTCAGGAAGAGGTCGGGCCAGCCGTCGAGGTCGTAGTCGATCAGGTGGCCGCTCCAGGCGACGTACTGGGCCGCCGCCATGGCCAGGCCCCACTGCCGCGAGCGGTCCTGGAAGGTCGCCCCTTCGATCCCCTGGTAGAGGGTGCTGTAGGTCATGTCGGGGACGAGGAGGTCCAGGCGGCCGTCGCCGTCGACGTCGCCGGACTCGACCCCCATGGCGGCGGTGGCCTCGCCGTTCTCCGAGAAGGCGACGCCGGAGACGAGCCCCACGTCCTCGAAGCGGCCGCCGCCCAGGTTGTGGAACAGGGAGTTGGCCATGGCGTCGTTGGATACGAAGACGTCCGGGCGGCCGTCGGCGTCGTAGTCCAGCACGCCCACTCCCATGGCCCGGCCCTCGGGGTTGCCCACCCCGGCCGACGCGGTGACGTCCTCGAAGCGCCAGGCGCCTCCGGGCGGCGTGACGTTGTGGTACAGGTGGTCGGGCGACCCCGGGTAGGCGAGGGGACCGGGAAAGCGGTCGGCGACGTAGAAGGCGTGGTAGCCGGAGTCGTAGACCACGTAGTCGCCCACGTAGAGGTCGAGGCGGCCGTCGCCGTCGTAGTCGAGCAGCGCCGCCCCCAGGCTCCAGCCCGCCTCTCCCAGGCCGGCGGCCTCGGTGACGTCGGTGAAGTGGACCTGGCCGGAGGCGTCCGGGCCGTCGTTCCTGTAGACCTTGTTCGGGCCGTAGTTGGTCACCACCAGGTCGGCGTCGCCGTCGTTGTCCAGGTCGCCGGCCACGCAGCCCATGCCGTAGCCGGTGTCGCCGACGCCGGCGGACTCGGTGACGTCCGCGAAGCGCCACGGCCCCCCCGGCTCCGTGACGTTGCGGTAGAGCCGGTTGGTGGGCGCCGGGCCGGCGTGCGCGGTCTCGGGGTCGGAGACGCCGTTGACGACCGCGCCGTCGACGAAGTAGACGTCCAGGCGGCCGTCGCCATCGGCGTCGAGCAGGCAGACGCCCACCCCGGTCGACTCCACCAGGTTGCTCATCTCGGCGTCGCCGAAGGTGTGGACGAAGTCGATCCCGGAGCCGGCGGTGACGTCGGTGAACCCGGGCGGCGCCGCCGCGTGTCCCGGCACGGCCAGGACGAAGGCCAGGAGCACCGCCAGGACGAGGGCGACGCACAGGGCGGTGAGGGGCAAGGGCTCGGGGGGATGAAGGGGCAGGTGTCTTCGCATGCGCTGGCGCTCCGAGTTGCGGTCCGGTTCCGGTGGTGTCGGCGCTCGGGGGAGATCCTCACGAGGCCCTCAGGAAGAGGGGGAGATGCGGGTCGTCGCGCGACGGGGCGGCCGGGCCGCCGGTGAAGTCGCCGTCCGGGGCGAGGCGGGCCGCCTCGGCGGCCGTCACCACCCGCACCGCCGCCCGGTCCGAGACGGCCGAGCCGCGCGGCGCGGGCACCGGGCAGCGGAGCTCGCAGAGGCCGCAGCCGGTGCACCGGTCGGGGCGGATCCGCAGGCCGGCGCCGGCCGACCCGGGCACGATCTCCACCGCCTGGTAGGGACAGGTCTCGGCGCAGATCGGGCAGTTCCCGCCCCGCGTGCGCAGGCAGCGCCCGGCCTCGACCACCGCGGTGCCGATCACCCAGCGGCGCTTGGCGGGGGGGTCGAGCGCCTGGAGGGCGCCCGTCGGGCAGACCTCCCCGCAGCGGGTGCACGCGGGGTCGCAGCCGCCGCGGCGCATCACCAGCACCGGGGCGAACAACCCGGTGAAGCCCGCGGGGGCGAGGTCCGGCTGGACGGCGTTCGTCGGGCAGGCCTGCATGCAGACGCCGCAGCGCACGCAGCGCTCGAGGAGCTCGGCCTCCGGGCGCCCGCCGGGCGGCCGGAGCGGCGGCTCGGAGACGGTGGAGGCGAAGGCCACCCGGTCGGCCAGGAGCAGGCCGCCGAAGCCGCCGGCCGCGGCGCCCAGGAAGCGGCGCCGGGAAACGCCCGTGACCGACGGCGAGGCGGCCGCGGGGATGGCCGCCCGCCGGGCCCGGAGCCACCCGAAGCGGACGGCGCCCACCGGGCAGGCGTCGGCACAGCGCAGGCAGGCCAGGCACTCCCCCGCCGGCGCGCCGGCCGAGCGCACGGGACCGGGCTCCTCCGCGCCGCGCCCAGGACCGCTCTCGACGCCGCTCATGGGGCAGGCCGTGGCGCAGACGGTGCACTCGAGGCAGCGCTCCGCGTCGACCCGCCGGCCGAGGCAGCGGCGGGCGCCGACCAGCGAGAGGAGGGCGCCCAGCGGGCACGCGACCCGGCACCAGAGGCGCGGAGCCAGCCGGTTGGCCGCCAGGATCGCCGCCACCAGCGTCGCCGAGAGCAGGGCGCCGGCGAAGGCGCGGACCGGCACCGAGACGGCGAACGGCGTGGTGGCGCTCCAGGGCTCGACGAGGCCGCGGGCCGCGTCCAGGCCCAGGCGCGAGGCGGCCAGGGCCAGCGGGTAGACCGCCAGGGCCAGGCCCCGCCAGAGGAGCGCCAGGGGATCGACCAGCCAGGCCGCCGGGACGCCCGCGACGGCGCCCGCAACCAGGGCCGCCAGGAGGGCGTGCTTCACCCACCGCCAGCGCGCCGTGGAGCGCGCCGCCGGCCGCCGCCCCCGGGGCGCCGTCCAGTCGAGGCAGGCCCCGAGGGGACAGACGTAGCCGCAGAACACCCGTCCCAGGACGGCGGTGAGGAGGAGCAGGCCGCCGCCGGCCGCCAGCGGCACCCAGAGGAGCCGGCGGGCGGCGAGGGCGGCGCTCGCGGCGAGCAGCGGGTCGGCCAGGAAGTAGAGCTCCGCCGGCAGCCGAAGCGCCCCCGTCCCAGGCCGCCACGCGGCCGCGGCGAAGCAGGCCAGGAAGAGGGCCAGCGAGGCGAGCTGCACCGTCAGGCGGAGGCGCCGGCCCGAGCCGGTGGCGCCCCGGAGCACGGCGCGCGGACGCCCGGACCGCCGGGCCACCGGATCAGCCGCCACCGCGGCCTCCCGGGGGCCGAGTCGGCCTCTCCCCCGCCGCGGTCGAGGCCTTCGCCGCCGGCCGCTCGAGACCCTGGACGACCGCCTCGGTGGCGGCGCTGATCACGGCGCGCGAGGTCACCGTGGCGCCGGTGACCGCGTCCACCTCCAGGTCCTGGCGGTCGAGGATCCGCTCGGGCACCAGCCGGTAGGCGTCGAGGGGCCGCTTGTCGCCGAGCTCGGTGACGTGGAGCGCCGTGCAGCGGCCGTCGCGGAAGGTCATGCGCACCCCGACCGGCGCGTTGTAGCCGAACGCCTCGCCGGTGTAGGTGCCGTCGGCGACGCGGCCGAGCTCCAGGCCGCGAGCCGAGAGCAGGCGCAGGGCCGCGCGCGCCGCCGACCCCGGAGCCCGGAAGCTCGACGGCGCCCCCGGGGGCAGGCGCGCCGCCGCCGCCATGGTGGCGCGGTAGGCCGCGGCCGCGGCCGTGCCGTCCCCGGCGGCCTTCGACGCGTCTCCGATGCGCAGGAAGACCTCCGGCAGGACCAGGTCGCCGTACGGGTCGGGCGCGAGGATCAGGTCCCGGGCCAGGAGCCGGTAGAGGACCAGGGCGGCGGCGCGCTCGCCCAGACCCGCCACCGCCCGGGCCGCCCCGAAGCCCGCGGCGATGGCGTTCTGGCGCGCCTCGGCCGGATCGTCGAGAGCGGCCCGGGAGCACCGCAGGTACCAGGCGAGGGCGCGGGGAGCGTCCTGGAGCGCCCCCTCGTAGAGATGGGCGATCTCGTAGGCGCCGCGGAGCCAGACCCGGTTCGCCTCCGGCGACCGCGGCTCCGGGAGTCGGTCGAGGACCGCCGCGTCCAGGCGGACCGCTTCGCGCGGGCGCCCCTTCTCGGCGTAGGCGGTCTCCACGAAGTCGAGCTGGGCCGCGGGATCCGGGTCGACCTCGGGTGACAGACGGGCGTCGACGGACCGCCACCAGGGCGGCGGCGAGGAGCCCTCGCGCTCGACCTCACCGCGCCAGGCGGCCTCGCCGGCCAGGCCGGCGAGATCGGTGCCGGCGACGGTGCCGGCGGAGCCCGCCTCCGGCCCGGAGCGGCCGGCCTCCGGATCGAGGGCCACGGGATCGGCCAGGCGGAGGCCGCGGACCTCGAGGAGCCCGGCCGGCGCGGTCAGCTCCACGAGGGCGGCGCTGCCGTCCCGGTGCCGGGCGATGACCCGGGTCTCGGCCGACACCCGCCGGCCGCCGACCGCGAGGGCCAGGGCGGCGCCCCGTGGGAGCTTCTCCCGGCGCGAGCCGCAACCGCACCGAGGAGGCTCCGGCCGACGACGAGACGGGCAGGACGCCCGCGACCCGGGCGACGAGCTCCCGGCTCTCGTCCGACCCCGGCCGACCGGCCCCGCCCGGCGGGATCGCCGGCACCGCCGCTTGCGTGAGGGCGGCCCAGGCCGCGACCGTCGCGACGATCGAGACGCCGACGGCGAGCCCCCGGGGCCGGCGGACCTTCCGCCTCACGGCGTCTCCTCGTCGCTGGCCCGGCGGCCGGCGCCGGCGACCGCGCCGCCGCGCCAGTCGATCTTCCGGGGCGCGCCGGTCAGGGCCCGCGGGCGGACGTCGGGCGGCGCGTAGCGGGTGCTCACGTGACAGCCGAGGCACGCGCGGCGCTCGTTGGGTCGGACCCAGAACGGACCGCCGGTCGCCGGCAGGAGCTCGCCGTCGGGGCCGACCAGGGCCATGCCCAGGGGGCGGTCCGCGGGCACCTCGAGGAACAGGGAGCCGTCCTCCTCCGGCGTCAGGTCGATGGCCCGGGCCGAGCCCACGCCCTCCTCCCACGGAAAGAGGCGCACCGCCTGGACCCCGGCCGGGCGGAGGCCGCGGAGCGCCGGGTCGTCGCTCCGCGCGGCGGCGAAGAGCACCAGGTAGCCGGTCGTCATCTCGGGCTTGACGATGCTCGGCAGGACCGGAGGCTCCGGACGGCTCTCGAGGGGCACCGGCTGGAGGAGGTGGGCGCCGGCGGCGGAGGCCAGCGGCTCCGGCACGGCTCCCCCGGCCGCGGCCAGACGGACGAGGACGAAGGGCGAGCCGTCGTCGGCCGGGCGGGCGGCGGCCACCAGGTCGCCGTCGGCGAGGGGCGCCGGGTCCCGGAGCCGCCACCCCTGGGCCGGGCCCACGTCCCGCGCCGGGGCGAAGGGATCGGCCAGGGACGCGGCCTGGACGGGCCCATCCCCCGCCGAGGCGAGCAGGAGAGCGTCGGGCGCCACGGGCCGGAAGCTCGCCAGGGCCGCGAGCGCGCCGTCGCGCCAGGGGGTCGACCAGGTGCCGTCGGGCTGGGAGATCACGAGGAGCGAACCGCCGCCGGTTTCCGCCCGGCGCGCCATGAGGCGACCGTCGGGCAGGACCGCGGGCTCGTCCAGCCGGCCGGCCGACGCCGTGAGGCGGGTCGGCGCGGCGTCGCCCGGGCCCGCCGGATCGACCCGGTAGAGGTCGCCGCCGCACGCCACGACCAGCCCTCCGCCGGGGAGCGGCGCCGGCTCGCGGCAACCGGCGTCCTCGGGCGTCAGGCGCCGGGCTCGGGCGCCGGGCCCGGCGCCCAAGTCGAGGCCCCAGACCGCCCACGGGCCACCCGCCTCCCGCCGCGCGGCGAAGGCGAGGTGCCGGGCCGAGGCGTCGAGGGCGGGGTCACAGGCGGCGGCGAAGCCGTCGGCCACGGGGGTCAGGCGGCCGGCCTCCACCCGCACCAGCCGGGCGCCGTCCACGCAGGGCTCGGGCGTCGTGCCCGATGCCGCCGGGACCTCGACCGCGATCAGGACCGGAGGCGCCGCGCCGGCCGGGCTTCCCGCCGGCCCCGGCGCCGCGGCCAGCAGGGCGAAGAGGGTCAGCGCCGCGGCGGTACGGCAACGTCTCGTCGAACGGCGGGTCGGACGCATGGAGCTACTCCGCAACAAGAAAAGGAGAGTCAGGTCTGTTATTCTGATTTAGTGGGAAAAAAACTCACCCCATCGTCAGGTGCGCCAACCGCACCTGCTGCTTGCGCTCGGCGGCGCGGACGATGTCGGTCAGAGTGACCGCCTGCATCCGGTCGCGGAACGCGGAGCGCAGCCCCTTCCAGAAGACGTGCATCGGACACGGGGCCTCGTCCGAGCAGGTCTCGAGACCGAGCATGCACTCGTCGTCCGAGATCGGGCCTTCGATGGCCTCGATCAGGGTGTAGAGGGTGATCTCCGCCGGGCGCCGGTTGAGGCGGAAGCCGCCGCCGGGGCCCTTGGTCGAGCCGAGGATCCCCTTCCTGGCCAGGTCCTGGAGGATCTTCGAGAGGTAGTGGTACGGGATGTCCAGAGCCTCGGAGATCTCCCGGGCCTGGGCGGGCGAGCCCGCCGGCTGCTGCGCCAGGTGGCACAACGCCCGGATGGCGTACTTGGTGGCGGCGCTCTGGATCATTCGGTCGGCCCCGCGGAGACTATCGGGTCCGAAACTCCGAGTCAATCGAGAGCGGTTGGATCATCGTCGTCGCCCCGACCGGGGGCCCTCAATGCTCGTCGAGCCCCAGGAGCTCCCTCACCTGGGGCGCGAGGCCGGTCAAGCCGGCGGCCTTCCCGAGCTCGAACGCTTCCTCGGGAGGCTTGCCCTCCACCCAGGCCGCCTCGAGGGCCAGGAGGGCGCCCACCCGGTTGCCGCTGCCGCAGTGGATCACCACCGGGCGGGCGTCCCGGTCCGAGAGGACCTTGCCCAGCGCCTCGGCGTTTGCCCGCGAGAGGCCCGCGCCGTGAGCGACCGGGATCGAGACGTAGCGCATGCCGTGGGACTCCACCACCTGGGGCTCGTCCTCGGGCTGCCCGGGCTCGCCGGGCGTGCGCAGGTCGACGACGGTCTGGTAGCCGACCTCGGCGAGCCGGGCGAGCTGCGCCTCGTCGGGCTGGCCGCCGGTGAGCACGCCGGGAAGCGGCGAGCGGCCGTTGGGCAGGAGGGTCGCGGGATGGACCTGCATGGGCGCCGCGGCAGGGGTCTGACCGGGTGCGTGGCCGGGTGCGTGGCCGGGCGCCTGGCCGGGCGGAGGCGCCGGTCGGGCCGCCAGGCTCATCGGTACGAGGGCCGCGGCGAGAAGGGTGGAAACCACGTATCGACGGATCTTCATGAAGCGATTGTGCCACACGGCGATCGGCTCGCCCGCCGCGTCGCCGCGGACGGCGCTCAGCCGGGCGCGGCCGGCTCGGCGCGCCCGCGCAGGCGCCCGAAGGCGAGCCAGAGGAGCGCCGGCACCAGGGGGACGGCGAGCGTCGCGATCCCCTTGGCGACCAGGATCGGGTCGCCGCTTCCCAGCCGCGGCCAGTTGAAGATGAAGAGGTCCGCCGAGAAGTGGGAGAGCACCACGGTCAGCGCGTCGTAGCGCAGGAACGCCCAGCCCCAGACGCAGCCGACCAGGGTGAACACCAGGGCCCGCCCCCAGAACGGCTCGGCCGGCGGCACGAAGGCGAGACCGGTGTGGGTGGTGCCGTAGAGGATCGCCGGCAGCACGATCGCGGCCAGCCGCGAGCCGGTGAGCTGGAGCAGCCAGGTGCCGGCGAAGAACCGGTAGGCGAGCTCCTCGACCAGGGCGACCATGAGGAAGTAGAGCAGGGTCGCGACCGCCGGGGCGCGCGAGTTGAGGGCGTAGAAGAAGAAGCCCTGGGGCTGGATCGGGGACCAGCCGCCGGCCAGCCGCTCGATGGCGAGCACCGACGCCGCCATGACCCCGCCGCAGACCAGCCCCACCAGGAAACCGCGGAGCGACGCCAGGCCGACCGCGGCGTCGGTCAGCCGCCCGCGGGCGGCCGCCCACAGGGCCTCGCCGCGGCGCGCCGCGAGCGGCGCCGTGGCGCCGAACCGGGGCTCTCCCGCGCCGACGCCCCCCGGCGCCGCCGCCTCCCGGTCGAGGGCGTCGCCCGCGGCGATCACCACGAAGAGCACCAGGAGGATCCACGCCCCGGCGCCGGCCGCGCCGCCCAGGGCCTGGAGGTCCGAGATCCAGCGCGGCCAGAGCGGGTCCCAGGCGAGCAGCAGCTGGGCCGGGCGCAGCGCCTGGGTGACAACGAAGCAGACCCCGATCACCGCCACCCAGCGCGCGGCCGGAGCGAGGCGGACGGTCCCGGCGCGCAGCCGGGTCAAGAACACCGTGAAGGCGCCGAGCCCCGCGGCCCCGGCGAAGAGAAAGCCGATCATCTGGAGGGCCGTGATCGGCGCCTGCCGCCGGCGTTCGCGCCGCCGCGCCCACTCGGGCACGACCAGGGTGTGGTCGACCGCCGTCACCGACCGGCCGGTGACGGTCACCACCAGGCGCTCGCGCAGGGGCGGCTTCTCGGAGAGGTAGCGCTCGAAGACGAAGTCGTGGTCCCGCCGGTGGGGCCGATCCTGGGCGTAGAGGCCCTGCTCGCGCCAGCCGGAGCGGGGGGCCGAGAGCCAGGGGGCGATCGCTCTCCGCGCGATACGCCGGGCCCGCTGCCCGGAGGGCGAGGCGCCGGGCTCGTCCTCCTGGACGGTCCGCCCCCAGCCGATCACCCCGTCGCCGGCCGGCAGGTCGACCCACATCCAGTCGGGCTCGCCCCGGCGCTTGAAGCGGACCTCGTACTGGAAGATGGGCAGGCCGCGGGCGATCAACGCCTGGGTCCGGGCCTCGCCGAGCTGGCGCTGGAGGTAGTCGAGCACCTCGTCGTCGACGGTGAGCTCGCTCGCGGCGTCGTAGCCTTCGGTCGAGACGCCCGCCGCCTGGAGGGCGCCGCGGGCCCGCGCCTCGAGGCTGGCCCGGGGCACGTCGAGGTCCATCCGCGCCAGCGGCCAGAGCGAGCCGAGCGACGAGAAGAACAGCACCCCGCCGAGGAGGGCGGCGGCGGCGAGGGCGAGATCGGAGCGCTGGAGACGGGAGGATCGGCGCACGACGGAGCCGATCCTACCGGCTCCGGGCCTCGTCGGTCACGAGGAACGGTGGGACCGGGACGCCCAGACCGTCGGCCACCGCCCGGAGGATCTCCGCTTCCTCCTCGGTCACCTCGCCGTCGAGGGCGACGGCCACGACCGCGGCGCGCAGGAGCCGGCGCTGGAGCGGCGCCGCCACCCGGGCGAGGCGGTCGAGCGCCTGGTCTACCTCCTTCAAGCCGCAGGCGGTGCGCTCCAAGAAGGCGAGCTCGGCGCCCGTGTCCGCGAGCTCGGCGGCGGCCGCGTCGAACGCCCGGCGGGCGTCGGCCGGATCGGCCTGCCCGGCGTGGGCGAGGATCGAGAGGACCCGGGAGCACTCCTCCCCCAGGGAGCGGAGCGAGTAGTACTCGACCTGCGGCGGCTTCGCCTCGCCGAAGCGGACGTCGAGGTGGCGCAGGAGCATCCGGTGGAGCGCGTACTCGAAGAGGTCGATCCGGCCGTCGGCCTCGGCCAGGCTCTTGGTCGCCCGGCGGAAGCTCCGGTACTGCTCGGGCGAGACCCGCCGGAGGGCCGGCAGGGCGAGGCCGGCGAGCGGCAGGCGCACCTCGGTCGGGCAGCTCGCGAGCTCGGCCGCGAGGGTCCGCGTCTCGGCGAGGACCGGCGGCTCGGCCGCGGCGGTGAGCTCGGCGAGCTGGCGGCTCCGCACGTCGTCGCGGCGGTCGAGGAGCAGGGCGAAGACGAGGGCGCGGGCACCGGCCGGCTCCCGGGCCGCGGCGAGGAGCGCATCCGGGATCCGCTCCTTGAGCCGGGCGGCGTAGACCAGGTGCTCGGGGTCGACGGTGCCCACCCGGCCGGCGACGGCTGTGGGGTCCGCGGCGACGACCGCTCCGCTCGCCGCCGCCGCGGCGCCGAGGACCGCGACGCCGGGCAGGGACACCGCCGGCATGGCCCGCGCGGCCCGGGCACCGGGCGCCGCCTTCGCCGCGGGCGCATGGCCCGCCTCCCGCGGCCACATCACCTGCGGGTAGGTCCCGTCCCAGCTCGCGTCGATCCGGCGGATCCGCTCGTCGAGCGGCGGGTGCGTCGCGGTGACCGCGAACAGGTGGGACTTGAGGCCGTCGGCGAAGAACAGGTGGCTCGCCTCTTCGGCGCGGTGGCTCTCGATCCGCGAGCCGGCCGAGTAGCCGCCGATCTTCTCGAGGGCGCCGGCGATGCCGTGGGGGTCGCGGGTGAACTGCACCGCCGAGGCGTCAGCCAGGAACTCGTGCTGGCGCGAGACGGCCGCCTTGATCAGCCGGCCGAAGAAGACGCCGATCCAGCCGATGGCGTAGAGCGCCATGCCGAAGAAGACGATGCCGGCCGCCCCGCCGCCCTTGCGGCTGCGCGACGAGCTGCCGAAGGCCCCGGTGCGCATGATGAAGTAGCCGATCATGCTGATCACCAGGATGCCGTAGACCAGGCCCATCAGGCGCACGTTGAGGCGCATGTCGCCGTTCAGCAGGTGGCTGAACTCGTGGGCCACCACCCCCTGGAGCTCGTCGCGCGAGAGCAGGGCCAGGGTGCCCTCGGTCACGGCGATGACGGCGTCCTCGCGCGTGAGGCCGGCGGCGAAGGCGTTGATCGAGCGCTCGTTCTCGAGCACGTAGACCTCGGGTACCGGGGTGCCGGAGGCGATGGCCATCTCCTCGACCACGTTGAGCAGCCGCCGCTCGTCGGTGCGGGTGGTGTTGGGGGCGATGGGCCGGCCGCCGAGGAGCGAGGCGACCGCCGAGCCGCCCGAGCTGAGCTGCCAGGTCTTGAACAGGCTGCCGCCGGCGATCACCACCAGGGTCGCGACCGCCACCATGAAGAAGAGCTCGGGGTTGAAGAAGCCGCTGGTGCCGCCGCCCGCCCGCACCTCGGCGCCGAAGACGAGGAGCACGATCGCCGCGTAGACCGCCACCACGATCGAGACCACCGCCAGGGCGAAGAGCCAGACGAGGCGCCGCGAGGTACGGCGCGCCGCGTCCTGGTGGGCGAAGAAATCCATCGGCGGGCGGCGAAGAGGCCGGCGGCCGGGCGGCCGGGCACCCCTCGATGGGCGCCGGGCCGCTCGGCTCGCCGCGGCGGTCTCAGGTGAACGAGACCTTCGGCGCCTCGCGCTCGGCGGGTGCCTGGATCTCGAACAGCTCGGCCGCCTGGAAGCCGAACATGTTGGCCATCATCACCGTCGGGAAGGTCTCGCGGGCCGTGTTGTAGCTGGTCACCGCGTCGTTGAACGCCTGGCGGGAGAAGGCCACCCGGTTCTCGGTGGAGGTGAGCTCCTCCATGAGCTGGGCCATGGTCTGGTTGGCCTTCAGGTCCGGGTAGGCCTCGGCCAGGGCGAAGAGGCGCCCGAGGGCACCGGTCAAGGCTCCCTCGGCCTGGGAGAGGTCGCGCATCGCCCCCGGCTCGCCCGGGCTGCCGGCGGCCTGCTGGCGCGCCTCGACCGCCCGGGTGCGCGCCGCGGTCACCGCCTCGAGCGTGCCGCGCTCGTGGGCGAGATAGCCCTTGGCCGTCTCCACCAGGTTGGGGATCAGGTCGTGGCGCCGTTTGAGCTGGACGTCGATCTGGGCGAAGGCGTTCTTGTACCGGTTGCGCAGCGTCACCAACCGGTTGTACATGCCGGCCAGGAACAGCGCCAGCACGACGATCACTGCCAGGATCACCAGTGCACCGATCATCCGTTGTCTCCTCCCGTGGCTTCTACGCGGTAGGGCGCGAGCGTATTCGACTCGGGGCCGCCATTCAAGACGAGGCCGCAACCCGGCGGATGGCGGCGGCGATCTCGGCCGGCACCTCCTCCTGGAGGAAGTGGCCGGCGGCGGTGCGGGTGACCTCGGCCGCGGGCAGGAGGGCCTCCATCCAGCTCCGCACCCGGCCGAGGATCGGGTCCCGGTCGCCCCAGACGATGGCCGCCGGCCCGTCGAAGCCCTCCACCACCCGCCGGCACTCGGCGAGGCCCGGAACCGACGGGTGCTCGAAGGAGGCCGGCACCATGCGGGCCAGGGCGAGGGGGGCGGCGTTGCGCGACCAGCCGCGGAGCGGGTAGCGGTAGGCCCGGGCCACCCGGCCGCGGATCGACGAGCGGTCCCCCTGCACCGACCAGAGCGTGCGCTGCGGGAGCCCCAGGAGCCGGAACGCGACGGTGCTCGCCACCGGCAGGTTGGCGAAGCGGTGGAAGGCGGTCTGGCGGAAACCGGGCTTGGGCGGGCTCGCGACGGTGTTCATCAGCACCAGCCCGGCGAGTCGCTCGCGGCGCTCGGCGAGCATCCGCAGGCCGATCGGGCCGCCCCAGTCGTGGCCGACGAAGACGAAACGTCCGGCGAGCTCGGGCAGGCCGTCGACCAGCTCCCCCACCCAGCGGGCGTGGTTCTCGAGCGTGTGGGCCGCCGCCCGCCGCGGCTTGCTCGAGAACCCGAGCCCGACCAGGTCGGGCATCACCAGGCGCAGGCGGTCGCCGGCGAGCTCGTGCGCGACCTTGCGCCAGAGGAAACCCCAGGTCGGATTGCCGTGGACGAGGAGGACCGGCGGCGCGCCCTCCGGCCCGGCGACCATGACGTGCATGCGGCCCGCCGCCACCGGCACCGAGACGCGCTCGAAGGGCACCATCTCGGCGAGCCAGCGGGGCAGAACCGGTGGCGGGAGCTGTTCCATGGCCGCGTCCGCGGCGCCCTCTCCGGCCCACGCCCCGGTGTCGCGCCAGCCCGTTCCTCCGGGTGAGGTCCGGGCGCCGGGCGCATGGTAGAACCGGAAGCGTGGGCATCGGGCGCCGCCGAGCGAACAGGATACCGCCAGAGCCGCACTCCGGACCGGCCGGCGAGCGTCCACCGTGGCACACCCTCGAGCTGGAGGAGGTCCTCTCCCGGCTCGGCGTGCGCCGGGACGAGGGGCTCTCGGAAGCCGAGGCCGCCGACCGTCTGCGCGCCCACGGGCCGAACGAGATCGCCCGCGCCGGCACCCCCGGTCCGGGGAAGATCTTCTGGCGCCAGCTCGCCGAGCCGCTGGTCCTGGTGCTGCTGGTGGCGGCGGGGATCTCGGCCGCCGTCTGGCTCGTCGAGCGGTCGGAGCCGGTTCCCTACGACACCGTGGTCATCCTGGCGATCGTGGTGGCCAACGCCCTGCTCGGCTTCTTCCAGGAGTACCGGGCCGAACGCGAGGTCGAGAGCCTGCGGGCGATGGCCGCTCCCGAGTCCACCGTACGCCGGGGCGGGAGCGTCCAGAGGATCGCCTCGGCTCGCCTGGTCCCCGGCGACGTGCTCTTGCTCGCGAGCGGCGACCGCGTACCCGCCGACGCCCGCCTGCTCCGGACCGCCGGCCTCCGGACCGACGAGTCCGCGCTCACCGGCGAGTCTTCGCCGGTCGCCAAGAGCACGGCGCCCACCGCCGACTCGGACTCGGAGCTCTCCGAGCGGCCGAGCATGGTCTACCTCGGCACCGTGGTCGCCCAGGGCCGCGGGGAGGCGGTGGTGGTGGCCACCGGGCGCGCCACCGAGATGGGCGCCGTCGCCAAGCTGCTCGAGCGCACCGGGGACGAGGCGACCCCGCTCCAGCGCGACCTGGGCCGCATGGGGCGCCAGCTCGGCTGGACGGTGCTCGGGATTTCGGCCGTCGTCGCCGCGGCCGGGATCGTCCGCGCGGGGAGTCTCTCGTTGCGAGTCGTGGCCGGGATGGTGCTGTTCGGGGTCGCCCTGGCGGTGGCCGCGGTCCCCGAGGGCCTGCCCGCCCTGGTGACCGCCGCCCTCGCCCTCGGCGTTCGCCGCATGGCCGAGCGGCACGCCATCGTCCGGCGCCTGCTGGCGGTCGAAACGCTGGGCAGCGCCACGGTCATCTGCAGCGACAAGACCGGCACCCTCACCCGCAACGAGATGACGGTGCGGGTGATCGACGTGGGACGCGGCCGCCGGCTGCAGGTGACCGACCAGGGCTGGTCCCCGGAGGGGGGCTTCCGGGAGGCGGCCGGGGACGCGATCGAGCCCGGGGGTGACGCGGAGCTCCGGCGGGTGCTCCTGCTGGCGACCCTCGCCAGCGACGCCACCCTCGGCGCGCGCGACGGGAGGCGGGGCTGGAAGGTGGCGGGCGATCCGACCGAAGGCGCCCTCCTGGTGGCGGCGCGCAAGGCCGGCCTCGACGAGCGAGAGCTGCGCCGGCGCCATTCGCGCCTGGGGGAGATCCCGTTCAGCTCCGAGCGGCAACGGATGGCCACGATCCATCGCCTGGACGGGCGGCGGACGGCGGTGGTCAAGGGAGCGCCGGAGACGATCCTCGGCCTCTGTACTCGGATCCGTTCGGGAGGCGCGGTGGTGGACCTCGATCCGGCCACCCGCCGGGCTCTGCGGGCGCGCGACGAGGAGCTGGCGGGGCGCGCGCTCCGCACCCTCGCCGTGGCCACCGGAGAGCTCTCCGGCCCCGCCGGAGAGGCCGCCGACCCCGATTCGGAGGCCGTGGAGCGGGACCTCGTGTGGGAAGGGCTCGTCGGCATGATCGACCCGCCGCGGCCGGGCGCCGCCGACTCGGTCGCGCGCGCGCGACGGGCCGGCATCCGGACGATCCTGATCACCGGCGACCACCTGCGAACCGGCCTGGCGGTCGCCCGCGAGGTGGGCATCGTCGGGCCGGAGGCCGAGGGCCTGGGGGGCCGGGAGCTCGCCGCCCTCGACGACCGAGAGCTGGCCGCGGCCGTCTCCCGGGTGAGCGTCTACGGGCGTGTGCGGCCCGCGGACAAGCTGCGCATCGTCCGCGCTCTGGCCGACCGGGGCGAGGTCGTGGCCATGACCGGCGACGGGGTCAACGACGCCCCGGCCCTCAAGGAGGCCGCCATCGGAGTGGCCATGGGGCTCGCGGGCAGTGACGTGGCGCGGGAGGCGAGCGACATGGTCCTCGCGGACGACGACTACTCGACCATCGTGAGCGCGGTCGCCGAGGGGCGCAAGATCTTCGACAACCTGCGCCGGTTCATCCGCTACCTGCTGTCGAGCAACGCCGGAGAGGTCCTGACCATGCTCGCGGCGATCCTCGCCGCCCGGCCCCTGGGGCTCGTCGACGCCGCGGGCGGCCTCATCCTGCCCCTGACCGCGGTCCAGATCCTGTGGATCAACCTGGTGACCGACGGCGCCCCGGCGCTCGCCCTGGGGGTGGCTCCCGCCGAGCCCGGCCTGATGGAGCGTCCCCCCCGCCACGTGCGGGCCCGGCTCCTCGACCGCACGACCTGGGGGACCATCGCCCTCGTGGGCGCGGTGATGACGGCCGGAACGCTCCTGGTGCTCGACGCCTACCTGCCCGGGGGACTCGTCGGCGGGTGGGCCGGGCGGCCGCCGGCGACCGACCTCGCCGTGCGCGACGCCCGGACCGCCGCCTTCACCGCCTTGATGCTCTTCCAGATGGGCAACGTCTTCAACTGCCTGAGCCCCGTACGGAGCGTCTTCCGGAGCCGTCTGGGCGAAAACCCCTGGCTGGTGGGTGCCGTCGCCCTGAGCCTCGCGCTCCACGCGGCGGTCGTCTACTGGGGTCCGCTCCAGCGCGCCTTCGAGACGGCGCCGCTGTCCGCCGGCGACTGGGCCTTGTGCGGCGCCGTCGCCTCGTCGGTCATCTGGGTCTCGGAGCTGGTGAAGGCGGTGGCGCGGTGGCGGGGCCGAGCGCCGAATCGGACGATGGCAAGATTTACAATGTAGGGCGGGCCTTCTGCCCACCGGATGGGGGGCCCGGGCGGGCTAGCCGCTGACCAGCTTGCGCCCTTCGCCGGCGAGGCTACCGACGCGGTGGACGAGACGGCGCTTGACGCCCTTGCCCAGGCCGCCGAACTCGGCGACCTCGCCGTGCTCGACCATGTACACCCGCGGGAACTGGCTCACGTTGCCCTGCTCGTCGAACTGGATGAAGCCGGTCACGCCGCGGTAGTCGGAGAGGCCGCGGAGCCCCTTCCAGAGGTCCCAGGGGACGGCCTTCTCGTCCCCGATGGCGCGGGCCAGGACCATCATGGCGTCGAAGGCGTGGGCGGCGTAGATCCCCGGGGCCTCGCCGTACTTGGCGCGGTACGCCTGGACGAACGCGCGGACCCGCGGATCCTCCTGCGCCGGATCGAAGCCGCTGCGCGCGAGGATCAGGCCCTCGGTGCCGCGGCCGGTCTCGTCGAGCACCTGGGGCGCGGCGAAGGCCGAGGTGGTCATGACCACGCCGCGGAACCCCTCGTGGTCGAGGCCCTCGAGGATCTCCCGCGCGGGCCGGTCGGCGCCGGTGGTGGCGAGGTAGATCGCCTGGGGATGAGTGGAGAGGGCGCGCTCGACGATCGGCCCGACCTCGCCCACGCCGTCGGGATAGGCCACCTCGCCCAGCACCTTGCCACCGTTGCGCTCGAACTCCCCCTTGAACCCGTCGACCAGCTCCTTGGCGTAGGGGTCGGCGGAGGCCACCACCACCGCGTTGCCCAGCTTCAGCTCGAGGGAGGCGAAGCTGCCGATCTTGTTCGCCTGCTGGTAGTCCGACGGGAAGATCCGGAAGACGTAGCGCGACGCCGCCGCCAGCGACGAGCTCGAGGCCGACGGCGACAGAAGGACCCGCTGGGCCTTGTCGGCGACTGCCACCATGGCATGGGCCTCGGGGTTGGTCGCCCCGCCGATGGCCGCCACGGCGCCGCCGCCGTAGAGCGTCGAGAGGAGCTCGGCCGCGTGCTCGGGGCTGCTGCCGGAATCGCGCACCTCCAGGTCGAGCTCGTAGGGGTAGCTCCCCTCCCGGTGGCGCCGCTGGAGCTCGTCGGCGGCCAGGGCGATTCCCCGCTGGACGGCCTGACCGTAGACCGACGAGGCGCCGGTGAGCGGCAGGACGACCCCCACCTCGACCGGGTCGTCCTGGCCCCGGCAGGCGCTGACGGCGAGGGCGGCGGGGAGCGCGAGAACGAGTGCGAGGGTGCGGAAGATCGGTGGTCGTTTCATGGCGAGGCGGCGGTAGAGCAAGAGCGGTGCCATCTGGTCCCCCCCGCAACCCCTCGATCCCCTTCCCTCCCCCGAGGGGGGAAGGGGACGCCCCCACCCGCCCAGTCCCCCGCAACCCCTCGATCTCCTTCCCTCGCCCGCCCCGGGGACGTGGGAGATCAGCCGGGCTCGGACTTCAGGACCGCCACGAACGCCTCTTGCGGGATCTCCACCGAGCCCACGAGCTTCATCCGCTTCTTGCCCTCGCGCTGCTTCTCGAGGAGCTTGCGCTTGCGGGTGATGTCACCGCCGTAGCACTTGGCGGTCACGTCCTTCCTGTAGGGGCTGATCGTGGTGCGGGCGATGATCGTGCCGCCGATCGCGCCCTGGATCGCGATCTTGAACTGCTGGCGCGGGATGGTCTCGGCGAGACGCTCGCAGTAGACGAGGGCTCGGGCGCGGGCCTTCTCGCGGTGGACGAGCTGGGCCAGCGCGTCGACCGGCTCGCCGTTGACCAGGATGTCGACCTTGACGAGATCGGTGGGCCGGTCGTCGAGGAGCTCGTAGTCGAACGAGCCGTAGCCTTGCGTGATCGACTTCAGGCGGTCGTAGAAGTCGTAGAGCACCTCGGCGAGGGGAAGCTGGAGGTCATCTCCACCCGCCCGACCGAGAGGTAGCGGAAGGTCGTCTCCTCGCCGCGGCGCTCCCGGCAGAGCTCCATCACCGGCCCGATGTAGCGCTCGGGCATCATGATCGACGCCTTGATGTAGGGCTCCTCCGCCGACTCGATCTCGGAGGGGTCGGGGAAGAGGGCCGGGTTGTCGACCGCGACCGTCTCCCCGGAGGTCAGCGTCACCCGGTAGCGCACCGAGGGCGCCGAGAGCAGGAGCGCCAGGTCGAACTCCCGGGTCAGGCGCTCCTGGACCACGTCGAGGTGCAGGAGCCCCAGGAAGCCGCAGCGGAAGCCGAAGCCGAGGGCGGTCGAGGCGTCCCGCTCGTAGGTCAGGGCCGCGTCGTTCAGGGCCAGCTTGTCGAGGGCCTTGGCCAGGTCCTCGTAGTCGTCGGTCGCCATGGGGTAGATCGAGGCGAAGACGACCGGCTTGGCCGCCTTGTAGCCGGGCAGCGGTTCGGCGGCCGGGCGCTCGGCGTCGGTCACCGTGTCGCCGATCTCGATGTCGCCGATCGCCTTGATGCCGGCGATCACGTAGCCCACGGCGCCGGTGCCGAGCTCGTCGGCCGGCACCTCCTTGAGGCGCAGCAGGCCCACCTCCTCCACCGGGTAGTCGGCGCCGGTGTGCATGAGGTGGACGGTCTGGCCCTTGCGGATCACGCCGTCGCGCACCCGCACCAGGAGCACCACGCCGCGGTAAGGGTCGTACTGGGCGTCGAAGACCAGGGCGCGGAGCGGCGCCTCCCGCTCGCCGGCCGGCGGCGGCAGCCGGGTGACGATCGCCTCGAGCACGTCGTCGATCCCGGTGCCCTCCTTGGCCGAGCAGAGCACCGCCTCGTAGGGGTCGAGCCCCAGGTCCTCGGCGATCTCCTCGCGCACCCGGTCGACGTCGGCCGACGGCAGGTCGATCTTGTTGATCACCGGCACGATCTCGAGGTCGTGCTCGAGGGCGAGGTAGAGGTTGGCGACGGTCTGGGCCTCCACCCCCTGGGAGGCGTCGACCACCAGCAGCGCCCCCTCCGAGGCGAGCAGCGAGCGGCGCACCTCGTGGGAGAAGTCCACGTGGCCGGGGGTGTCGATCAGGTCGAGGCGGTAGGTCTCGCCGTCCTTGGCCGTGTAGTCGAGGGTGATGGTGTTCGACTTGATGGTGATCCCGCGCTCGCGCTCGATGTCCATCGAGTCGAGGATCTGGTCGCGGAAGTCGCGCACCGACACCGCGCCGCAGCGCTGGATCAGCCGATCGGCCAGCGTCGACTTGCCGTGGTCGATGTGGGCGATGATGCAGAAGTTGCGGATCCGGCTCACGGAAGGTCGCTCCAGGCCCGCCGCCGAGATCCCACGGGCGGCGGAGGGGCGGCCATTCTAGCCGAGCCGGACCGGGGCCTGAACGGAGACTACATCCACGGCTCGTCGGCGGTGGGGCCGTAGATGCTCGGCAGCTTGCCGTCGGCCATGCGCAGGTAGATCGAGAACTGGCCGCGGTGGTGGATCTGGTCGTGGAGCAGGAACCAGGCGACCTCGTTGCGCGGCTGGGGCTCGATCCGCTTCGGGTCGGCGAAGAACCGGACGGGAGCGCGAAAGTCGTCGTCGCCGTACGAGGCGATGAGGTCGGCGTACTCCCGGTGCGCCGTCTCGAGCGCCGCGAGCAGGTTGTCCCAGCTCTCGGGCGCCGCGGGCGGAGCGCCGCCGCTGCTCGCCATGCGCTCGGCGAGCTGGTCGTGCATCACGCTGGTGCCGAGATAGCGCTCGAGCACGAACACCCAGGCGAGCTCCCGGGCGGTCTTGCACTTGGGGTGGGGCCGGAGATCGAGCTTGTCGGACGGATAGGCGCGGAGCACCCGCATCGTCGTCTCGTGCTCGCGCTCGTAGACCTCCAG
The DNA here is from genome assembly GCA_963741925.1 of uncultured Acidobacteriota bacterium. Classification (GTDB taxonomy): domain Bacteria; phylum Acidobacteriota; class Thermoanaerobaculia; order Multivoradales; family DATKCC01; genus CAVUBL01. The sequence continues at coordinate 1,603,610 of CAVUJU010000005.1, read as the reverse complement.
GAACTGCTCTGCCAGGTGTCCCATGGTGAATCCTCCTCGGTGTCGTGGTGGTGGAAACTCATCGCAGCTCGGGGCTTGTGTATCAATCTCCGGCCGTCGGGTGCTCCAGGTCTCGACCCCTGGGCAATCAGCGGTGCGGCTCGGCCCCCGACACCGTGGCGTGGAAAGCCATCTCGACGTGGAGCAGCGTCACCTCGGGATGGCGGTGGCTCTCGAGGTAGGCCGTGAGGGCGTTGAACTGGGCGTGGCAGGGCTGGCACCAGTCCGCCCAGTACTCGACGAAGACCAGGCCCGTGGCGCGGGGCATGGCCAGCGGCTCGTCCCGCGCGTCGACCACGCCGTCGAGCTCCTGGGCGAGGGTTGGCACGACGCCGTCGGTCGCCAGCGGGTGGGCCACGAGCGTGTCGAGCGTGCTCGTGAAGGCGCTGGGCGCGAAGCCGGTCCCGAAGTCGTGGAGCAGGCGGCCCTCCCGGTCGTAAGCCCGGAGCTGGGGCAGGGTGAGCCCGTCCTTGCCGCCGGCGACGCTCGCAAGCTTCTGGATGGTCAGGTGGGCCTCGACCACGAGCGGCGGCTCGGCGGCGCTCTTCGGCGCCGCGGCCCAGACGGCCGCCGGCAGGAGGAGGAACGGGGCCAGGAAGAGGCTTCGGGAGATCATCGGTTTGCCTCCGAGGCTCGCAAAAGGAGCAGCCGAAGGTGACGAATGCTAGTGGCCTGGCGTCTCCTGCGTCGCTCGTCGTCGACGATGCTACCGCATCGCCTCCGTCGACTCGTTCGGTGCTTCTCGGGCCGATCGCCCGGCCGAGGCGGAGCTCGGCTGCTTCATCTTGGGTTGCGCTCCCGGGGCGCTCCGAACGGTTGAAGCGGCCGAGCTCTGTCTCGGCCGAGGGTCGAAGAATCCGGCTCGGCACGATCGAGCAGGTAGAACCCGTTCCTCTCCGGCCGCCGGCGCGCCGGGCAGGAGGTCACGGCCAGCTCGTGGGCTCCCGCCGCCAGCTCCAGCGGCACCTCCACCCCCTCCCCGAGCACCGCCCCCGGATCCCCCGCCACCTTCACCACCACCCGCCCGTCGAGCGACAGCGTCGTCGGGCCCGACGGCGCCAGCTCGAGGCGCCGCCGCTCCGGCCGCGTGAGCCGGAACCGGTGGCGGAGCTCGGCGCAGCGCTCGCCGCCCACCAGCCGGTGCGCGTCCACGTACCCCTCGATCGCCCGGCCCTCGGCGGTCGCCGCCCGCGGGTAGGTGCGCCACGGCTCCCCCGGGCCCTCCGGGCGCGCCTCCCAGTCCAGGTAGAAGCGCCCGTTCCGGCCCGGCACGAAGCGCACCAGCAGGTCCCTCTCGTCGAACACCTCCTCGACCCGGGGGTCGTGCGCCAGCCGGCGGGCGAGGAGCCGGCTCCCCAGGGCGTTCGACTGGGCCAGGTACTCGCTCTCGAGCGAGGTGGTCACGACCAGCGGTACGTCCGGCTCGTGGCCTTCGAACACCGCGCGCTGGAGGGTGTAGATCCGCGGAAACGGCACCGCCATGAAGACCGGGTCGAGGACGTTCAGGTAGCGCGCCTGGGGAGCGAACAGGACGTAGGCCTCGGTCGAGCCCCACGGCGCGGCCACCCGCGCGCCGTCGGGCATGGCGCGGCCGAGGTCGCGCCATGCGGTCTCGCGGGCGCGCGGCGCCGCGTCGGCCGGACCCGGCAGACGGCTCACCAGCCGCCAGACCCGCGGCAAGCTCGCCGCGGCGCACAGGATGAGGATCGCGGCGAGCGGCACACGAGCCCGCCGGAAGCGCCCGCCGGGCAGGTGCATCCAGGCCCCGGGCGAGAGCCCGCGCCGGCGCAGCTCGGCGAGCACCGCCAGGGTGACGAAGGGCAGCGAGTAGAGGACGAACCGGCCCATCAGGAGGTAGAGGAAGCCGAAGACCACCGCGGCCAGGGTGAAGGCGTCGGCGGTCGCCTCGTCGTCCTCGGCCTGGGCGGGAGAGCGCCCACCCGGCTCTCCCAACCCGCCTGCGAGGGGCCGCGCGGCGAGCCCCAGGGCCACGAGCGCCGGCCACCAGCCCAAGTTGTCGAAGAGCATCTGGTCGGTGGGCCGCGCGCGGATCTCGGTGCCCACGTCGAGGGTGCCCTTGAAGCGGAAGAAGTCGACGTTCTGGACCCACCAGACGTGGAGGTTCGCCGGGAACTGGGGATGGACCACCAGGCCGAGGGCCACGCCGGCGAGGGGGTAGGCGACGAGGCCCCAGTCCCATCGACGGCGGGCCCAGCCGCGCCAGAGGAAGAGCAGGCCGGCCAGGCCCAACAGGGCGTGAAAGGCGGTGTAAGAAAGGGCGAAGACGAAGGCGACGACCCCCAGGAGACGATAGCGCCGGCGGCCCGCCGCGGCCACCGCCAGGAGGAACAGGACGAGGGCCAGGAGCTCCGGGCGCAGGCGTACCAGCCGCCAGTCGTACTCCGCCGAGGCGAGGACCAGCCCGAGGGGCAGGAGCGCCCCCCACGAGCTCGCCGCGAGCTCGATCCCGAGCCAGGCGAGGAGCGCCGCGAGCGCCGCGTCGAAGAGCGCCAGGGCCAGGCGGCCGCCGTCGGTCGGATCCATCCAGGCGGCGAAGGGGCGAAGGATCTGGTGGAAGAGCAGCTCCTTGTCGCCGAAGCCGTCGTGCATCAGGCTGAAGCGAGCCCAGGGCAGCTCGTGGAGGGTCCCGGCCTCGGCATAGGCCCGGGCCGCCGCCAGGTGGTAGTAGGAGTCGACGTCGTAGAGGACCGGAAGCCGGAAGAACACCGGAACGAGGAGCGCGAAGGCCAGGACGAAGACCGCGGCGGTGAGGAGGGCGCGCCGTGCCGGCGGGGGCCCGGGAGCCCGCAAGGCGCTGGAGAGGGGTCGTGTCACGGGCTGGCTCGGGACCGGTCGGAGCTCGATCGGAGCTCATCGGATCGATCGGATCGGGGAGGCCAGCCTATCAGCGGGCGCGGCCGGCGCCCTTTGGCCGGCGCCTCCGGTAAGCTCGCCCGAGGAATGGCGCTCACCCGCCTTCCGGTTCGACAGAGCGAGATGCCCAGAGTCGCCGTCATCTCCGACATCCACGGCAACGTGCCGGCCCTGGAGGCGGTCCTCGCCGACCTCGCCGCCCAGGCCCCGGACGAGGTCCTGGTAGCGGGCGATCTGGTGGGGCGGGGCCCGCAGGGCGGCGCCGTCGTGCGCCGCATCGCCGAGCTGGGCTGGCCGGTGATCCGGGGCAACCACGAGGAGTACGTCCTCGGCTTCCGGCGCGGCGAGATCCCCGAAGCCTGGCGCCACGCCGGCGAGTGGGCCGCGGCGCGCTGGATGGCGGCCGAGCTCGGCGACGAGGAGGCCGAGCTGATCGCCGATCTGCCCTTCTCCATCACGTCCCGGCTCGCGCCCGGCCTGCGCTTGGTCCACGGCACCCCCACGACCACCCGCGAGGGCATCGGGCCCTGGCTCTCCGACGCCCGGCTGGGCGAGCACCTCGCCGAGATCGAGGAGAGCCTGCTGGTCTGCGCCCACACCCACCGCCCGCTCCACCGCGAGCTCGCCGCCGGGACGGTGGTGAACGTGGGCTCGGTGGGCCTGCCCTTCAACGGCGACCGGCGCGCCCAGTACGCGATCTTCGAGCCCGGCAGCGACGGCTCGGGCCCCTGGCGGGTCGAGCTCCGACAGGTCGACTACGAGCTCGGCGAGACGCTCGCAATCTACGAGCACACCGGCTTCCTGGCCGAGGGCGGGATCACCGCGCGCCTGCTGCGCCTGGAGCTCGAGCACGCGACGCCGCTCCTCGTGCCCTTCCTCAAGTGGTCCGAGGCGCGGGGGGTGGCGCCGGCCGAGTCCGGGCTCGACGACTTCTTCCGCTTCCACCGGCCCGGCGAGCCCCTCGGCGCCTTCTACCAGCGCCTCCGTAACCTATAAGGGCCCGCGCAAGAAGGACTGCCCACACCGAGGGCGTCATGGCGCAATCCTCGCCAGGCGCGCGACCGAGGCATCGCGGGGCCTAGGCCGCAGGGAGCGCAACGCCGCGAGGATTGATGGAATTGCGCCCGAATGCGCCAGCGATTCTTGCACGGGCCCGAAGCGCGTTTCCCACCGCAGCAGAACCGGGAGGGGGCGTCCCTCTCCCCCCGCGAGGGAGGGAGAGGGATCGAGGGAGAGGGGGGTGATCCAGTCAGAGCGCCAGCACCAGCTTGGTCATGTCGTGCTGGTTGCCGTCCGGATCGGTGCCGTAGCCGGGGACGACGTAGGCGTCGAACCCCAGGCCCTTCAAGGTCTCGACGGCGTCGGCCTCGAGGTCCGAGATCAGCATGCAGCTCAGGTGGCGCAGACCGTTGTGCCGGGCCGTGGCGATGAAGTGGCTGACCAGGAGCGTCCCCAGGCCGACGCCCCGAAGCTCCGGGTCGAGCAGCCACTTGACCCGGCCTACCAGGCGGAGCGGGCCGCCCTCGCGCCGGTGGAGCGTGGCGTCGGCGACGATCCGCGTCCCGTCGACGGCGATGAGCGGAAAGACCCTCCCGTAGTCCAGGTTCCGGCCCCAGCTCTCGATCAGGCCGCGGTCGTCGATCCGGTCCCAGGCGAAGCGCCGCGTGGTGTCGGGCAGCCGCTGGAAGAATTCGAACAGCGCCTCGGTGTCCTGGGCCGTGAAGGGCCGGAACAGCACCCGGCGGCCGTCGCGCAGCGCGGCTTCCTGGGGGTAGCGGTGGGGCATGGCTCCAGTCTCCTCGGTAGCGGGTCGGACTCGGTGGCTCGGGGAGCCGCGCGGGCAGGGGAGGGCACGGCCGCGGCGGCCCCTCGACTCTACCATCCACGCCGGCCGCCGCCGGCCGACCGCGGACGGCGACCGCGAAACCGTTTCAGCAATTGTCGGTAATTCTTGGAAACTCACCGCCGGTCCGCCGGTGCGGTCCCGCAACACGGCTGCCCGGCGATCTCCGCCCGCGGGCCGCCCCCGGCCCCTGGGCGACGGCGACCTTCCGGCCTGGCATCGTCCTTGCTGTCTCTCCATCGCGCCAAGGGCCGGTGGGCCGCTCACGTGGCAAGCCGCCGGAATCGACCTGAAGAGACGATCTCTGATCCAAGGAGGTTTGACCCATGAAGCGCTCGATCTTCACAATCACCGCCGTTTTGCTGCTGGTGCTGGCGACCGCACCGCTGGCGGCCCAGTCGCAGGACCAGACACAGCCGTACGAGAACCGGACCAATCCGAACGCCCCGTCCCTCTCCGAGAGCTCGGGCCTGACCATCACCGGGACCGTCGTCTCGGTGACCGACACGAGCCTCGTGCTCCATACCGCGAGCGGTCAGCTGACCATCCAGCTCAACGACGCCACCCAGAAGCCCGAGGACCTCAAGGCCGGCGACACCGTGGGCGTCGACTACACCCGCACCACCCAGGGCGTGATGATCGCCACCCAGGTGCGGCCGGGCGGCGAGGAGGGCACGGAAGCCACGGCGGGCACCGAGACGGCCGACACCACGGCCTCGACGGCGACCACGACCGAGGAGAGCAACGAGACCGCGGCCGAGGAGAACGCCGAGAACCTGAACGAGCCGTCCGAGGCCACCGAGAGCTCCGAGAACGAGCTCAACGAGGACACGTCCTCCCAGCCGGCGAAGACCCTCAACGAGAACGAGGCCAACGAGCAGGAGTCGAGCGTCACCGGCGAGAACCTGCCGGCGACCGGCAGCGACCTGCCGCTGCTCGGCCTGCTTGGTCTCCTGAGCCTGGCCGGTGCCGCCGGCATCCGCAGCCTCACGCGGTAGGACCGAGGCAACGTCCCGTCAGGGACTTCTATTGGTCTCATCTCCCCTCCCTCGTGGAGGGGGTCGCCTGGAGCCCTCCGGCTCCGGGCTTTTTTTTGTCCGCGCCACTGCAGGCTGAATCGGGACGAGCCACCTCCCGGGCACTCCACCTGGCACGGGCCTTGCTCTCTCACCCCCCACGAGAACCGCGGCCCAACCCGCGACGCGAGAGGCCGCAAGCTTGAAGCTCAATGGCTTCACATCGACTTGAAGGAGGAATCCTATGAGGCGTTTCACCACTGCCATCGCACTCCTCGCCGTCGTGCTGCTCGCCGCGGCCCCACTCGCCGCTCAGCAGACCGACAACGGCACCGACCAGCAGCCGATGGCCACAGAGAGCCAGTCGGCGCAGCAGCCGGCCGCCGATCAGCAGAACCCCGACCAGCTGCAGGACCAGCAGATGGATCAGCAGCAGGACCAGCAGCAGGGGATCGAGGACCAGAGCCAGGATCAGTCCCAGACCGGCTCGGAAACCGATGTCGACGTCTCCGCCGACAGCGACAACCTTCCGGCGACCGGCAGCGAGCTTCCGCTGCTCGGGCTCCTGGGCATGTTGAGCCTGGCGGGCGCCGCCGCGTTGCGCGCTTCGCGGTGACCCTTTCGGGTCGGCGGGCCCGCCCCCGGGTGGGTCCGCCGGCCCCCGTTTCGCCCTTCTTGCAATCCGCATTGCAGCGACCGAACGACGACCGATGAGCTCTTCCGACCACTCGACCGATACCACCTGGCCTCCGGCCTCTCTGCGCTGGCTCGAACGCGCCCTCTGGATCGCGGCCGCGATTCTCCTGGGCTGGGTGCTCTACACCCTCGCCGATGGCGAGATTTTCCAGCTCCGGGCCGAGAGCCGGCTCGAGCACGCTCTCGCGGCCCGCTCCCGGCCTACGACGCACCTCCAGGAGCTGCCCGGGGACGACGGCGAAGGCGAGGCTCCCGAGCCCATGACCGTCCCCACCGCGGGAGCCCCGATCGGGCGCCTCGAGATCCCGCGCCTGGGGGTCTCGGTGATGGTCGCCGAAGGCACGAGCTCGAGGGTCCTGTCCCGGGCCGTGGGCCATCTCGCCGGCACGGCGCTGCCCGGAAGCGGCGGCAACGTGGCCCTCGCCGGCCACCGGGACCGCTACTTCCGCCCATTGAAAGACATTCAGGACGGCGACGAGATCTTGCTCACCACCCCGCAGGGGACCTTCCGTTACCAGGTCGAGTGGACGAAGATCGTCGACCCGACCGACGTCGAGGTCATCGACCCGACCGCCCGGCCCGCCCTGACGCTCGTCACCTGCTACCCCTTCTACTACGTGGGTCACGCCCCGCACCGCTTCGCCGTCCGCGCCCGCCGGATCGGATGGCAGCCGGCCGGGATCCAGCCGGCCTCCGAGGCCGTCAAGACGGCCTCCTGAGAGCCTCTGACGACGGCCCCGCCCGAACCCCGCGCCCCCGCTCGCGTAGTTGCCGGTGAGGTACGATGCGGGTGCCATGATCAAGCTGCGCAACGTCGAGAAGTTCTACGAGGTCAAGGCCGGGCGGACCTACGTGCTGCGCCGGATCCACATGGACGTCCGCGAGGGCGAGCTCGTCACCATCATGGGCCCCTCCGGCGCCGGCAAGTCGACTCTCCTCAACATCCTCGCCATGTTCGACTCGGACTGGTCGGGCGAGTACGAGCTCCTCGGCAACGCGGTCCACGCGTTGAAGCCCAAGCAGCGCCGGGAGCTCAACAAGGCGACCATCGGGTTCGTCTTCCAGCAGTACCATCTGCTCGAGGACCTGACGGTCTACGAGAACCTCGAGATCCCCCTCTCCTACCGCAACGTCAAGCGCTCGGAGCGCCAGGCCCTGGTCGCCGACATCCTCGACCGCTTCCAGATCGTGGGCAAGAAGGACCTCTACCCGAGCCAGCTCTCCGGCGGCCAGCAGCAGCTCGTGGCGGTCGCCCGGGCGACCATCGCCAGCCCCCGCCTGATCCTCGCCGACGAGCCCACCGGCAGCCTCCACACGAGCCAGGGGCAGATGATCATGGACCTCTTGAAGCAGCTCAACGAGGCGGGCACCACCATCATCCAGGTGACCCACAACGAGAGCTGGGCCGCCTACGGCGACCGGATCATCGAGCTGCGCGACGGCTGGATCGTCGAGGCGGACGAGGCGGCGGTCTCCGGGTAGGGGCCCTCACCGGCTCGCGGCCGGGTGCGACGGAGTGAGGCTCGATGCGACGACCTTCCAGGGGCCGTCGCCCTCCCGCGTCCAGACCTGGAAGCCGGTGCCCGCGAGGACGGTCCCCCCGGCGTCCTCGGGAAGGCGCAGCTCGTAGCCCCCCACGGCGAGCGCCAGGTCGCCGGCCGCCGAGTGACGCACCGTGTCGGCCGGCAGCCAGGCGATCGCCCAGCCGGCGCCCGGCGTGGGCGCCTCTCGGCCGGCGAGGGCCGCCTCGATCTGGGCGCTCGGGCCCGCGGCCAGGGAGCCGTCGGCCACGACCTGCCAGCGGCCGTCCTCCGCCCGGGTCCAGACGGTCACGTAGCGGCCCCGGTCGACCGCCGGCGGGGCGCCTCCGGCCGCGGGCAGGGTGAGGGTGGAGTCGCCCACGGTGTAGGCGAGGTCCCCGGACGCGGCGGCGTGGCCCTCGGCCGGCTGCCACGCGAGGGTCGGGCCGTCCGCCGAGAAGAAGGGCGCCCAGGAGGCGAGCACCGCCTCGCGCCCCCGGGAGGGCCGCGAGGCGAGGAAGACGGCGTCGCGGGCCACCAGGGCGCCGAAGGCCGCCGGGTCGCGAGCGGTGACCGCCGCGGCGAGAGCGCGGTCGGCGGCCTGGACCGCCTCCTCCGGCGGCGGGAGGGGCGCGGCGGGTTGGGCGCCGGCCGGCCAGGACAAGAGAAGGACGAGGGTCAGGGCGGAACCGGCGGGCCACGAGGCGTTCACGGTGAGACCTCCTCTCGGATCAAGTCGAGGGCGCCGGCCCCGGCGCGGCCGGGCACCGCGCGCTCCTGGCCCATCTGGCTCCTCCGTGATCACCGCCCTCCCGAGGGAACAGTCTTCCAAACCGAGTACCGGAACGGCGTCCGAGTGAACGTTCGTTCACCCCGACGCGAAACGGACTGCGAGCGTCAGCCGGAGGTGGATTGACCAGGTCGTCGAAGGGCGAGCGCTCAGGGAGGGGGGAGCGTCGCTTCCGACGTCATCGCAAAGCTCGACAAACGAAAGACGCCCTGACCGGGGCGCCGAGGCCGGGCCACCAGGTGGGCCCCGGATGAGAGCCCGCCTCATGGACGTTGGTGCAGGCCGGGGCGGCGAGAGGGACAAGAACTGCGGAACTTCGCGATCACTCCCTCGGCCCCTCGACCTCCTCGCGCGGCAGGCGGGTGGAGACGCAAACGGCCCGCCCGGAGGTCCGGACGGGCCGTCGAGTCCCGCGGGGGGTACGGCTGCCGGCTACTGGATGTCGAGCAGCTCGACGTCGAACACCAGCGTGCCCTGGGGCTTGCCCTCTTCCCCCTTGTAGGCGAGCTCCTCGGGGATCCAGAGGCGGGCCTTCTCGCCCACCACCATCAGCTGAAGACCTTCGCGCCAGCCCTGGATGACCTGGTTGAGCTGGAAGGTGGCCGGCATGCCACGCGAGTAGGTCGAGTCGAACGACTTGCCGTCGGTCGTCCAGCCGATGTAGTTGACCTTGACCGTCTGGGTCGGTCCGGGGTGCTGGGTGCCGGTGCCCGGCTGCAGGACCTTCCAGGCGAGGCCGTCGCTCGTCTTCTGCGCGTCGGCCGGCGGCGCCGCCACGTCCTCGGGCACCGGCGGGATCTCGCGAATCTCGCGCAGGGTGACGTCGAAGATCAGCATGCCCTGGGGCTTGCCCTCGATCCCCTTGTAGGCGAGCTTGCCGGGGATCCAGAGCCGGGCCTTCTCGCCCTCGGTCATGAGCTGGAGGCCCTCGGTCCAGCCATCGATCAGGGCCTCGATCGGAACCAGCTCGGGCTTGCCGCGGACCACCGACGAGGCGAACACCTTGCCGTCGCTCGTCCAGCCGGTGTAGTCGACCACCACCCAGTCGTTGTCGTCCGGGTGGGTGGCTCCGGTGCCCGGTTCGAGGACCTTGTAGGCGAGGCCGGAGGCGGTGGTCTGGGCGTCGGGCGGCGGCGTCAGGTGCTCCGGGGGCGCCGGGGCCTTGGGCGCCGCCGGGGCGGCCGGGATCTCCTGGGTCTGCTGGGCCGGAGAGGCGCCCGCCAGGGCGGCCAGCGAAACGAGCACGAAGAGCAGGGCGGATACGGCGCGAAGTCGACTCATGGCGGGCGTAACTTACCGTACCGGGCATCCGCGGGGCAACCGTGGATCGAGCCGTGGCCGGATGCCGATAGAGTCGGCCCATGTGGAGCCCTGCGATCGCCCTCGCCACCCTCGGCCTCGCCCTGGCCGCGACCCCGCCGGCGCCGGCGCCGGCCGAGCCCGACGTCCTCCACCTGCAGATCGGCGACCCGGCGCGTAGCGCCCGGGTGATTCCGGTCGTGCTCGACGCGGTGACCGACGCCCGGACCGGCGAGCTCCTCACCCCGGCCGAGCTGCCGGCCCGGCTCGCCGGCGTCCAGGTGCTCTTCGTCGGCGAGAGCCACGCCTCGATGGACTTCCACCGCGCCCAGCTCCGGGTGCTCCAGGAGCTCGTGGCCGCGGGGCGCCCGGTCCTCGTCGGCCTGGAGATGTACCCTACACCGAGCAGAGCTACCTCGACCAGTGGACCGGGGGCCTGCTCACCGAGCAGGGGTTCCTCGAGCTTCTCCCACTGGTACGACGCCTGGGGCTTCCCGTGGGATTACTACCGGGACCTCTTCGTCTTCGCCCGCGACCACGGCGTGCCCCTGTTCGGCGTGAACACCCCCCGGCAGGTGGTCACCGACGTGCGCGAGAAGGGCTTCGCCGGGCTCAGCGAGGAGGAGCGAAGCCACATCCCCGAGACGATCGACACCGACAGCGCCGAGCACCGCCGGCTCTTCCGGGCCTTCTTCTCCGACCAGGCGGACACCCTGCACGCCGCGATGAGCGCCGAGCAGCTCGACGCCATGTTCGACGCCCAGTGCACCTGGGACGCCACCATGGGCTACAACGCGGTGCGCGCCCTCGAGCGGCACGGCCCGCCGGGGGCGATCATGGTCGTGCTCATCGGCTCCGGCCACGTGGCCTACGGCCTGGGCGCCCAGCGCCAGGCGGCGCACTGGTTCGACGGCCGGATGGCCTCGCTGCTCCCGATCGCCGTCGAGGACTCCGAGCACCGGCCGGTCGCGGACGTCCAGGCGTCCTACTCGGACTTCGTATGGGGGCTGCCGCCGGAGGGCGACCCCCTCGTGCCGAGCCTCGGCGTCTCCACCGTCGCCGCCTCGGACCGCGACGAGCACCGCCGGGTGATCTTCGTGCCCGACGACTCGGTGGCGGGCCGCGCGGGCTTCGAGGTCGGCGACGTGCTCCTGGCGATGGACGGCACGCCCCTGCCCGACCGGGAGACCTACAACCGCCGGATGGCGGGCAAGCGCTGGGGCGACGCGGCGCGCTTCACCGTCCGGCGGGGCGACCGGACCGTGGAGATCGAAGCCCTCCTCCGGCGCCGGCCGCCGGAGCCCGCCGCGCACTGAGGCCCTTCGAGACCGACCGGTTCATGGAACGATTCGTGCTACCTTCGCCGTCAGGAGTCCCTCCGATGGATGCCGTACGCCTTCCCGACCCGGGTGTGCCTGCACGGCGGTCCGGATGGGCCCCCGGAGCGGCGGGCCTGGGCCTGATCTTCCTGGGGGGCGCCGTCCTCGCCGGCTGGCTCACCGGCCGGACCGAGCTGGTCCGGCTCCAGCCCGGGTTCGCGGCGATGCAGGCCAACACGGCGGCCTGCTTCGTCTTGACCGGCGCGGCGCTCCTCGCCCTCGCCTTTCGCGTCCGGCGGCTCGCGCCCGTCCTGGGCGCCCTCACCGCCCTGCTGGCGGGCCTCACCTTCCTCGAGTACCTCTTCGGCCTGGACCTGGGGATCGACGGCCTGCTGCCGCCCCGCTTCGCCGCCGACTCCGCGATCGCCTCCGGGCGGATGGCGGCGGATACCGCCCTCGCCCTGCTCGCGGCCGGGATCGGCCTCCTCGGCTTCCGTCGCCTGCCCACGGCCGTCGGCTTTCTCGCCACCCTGGTGCTCACCGTCGGTGGTGCCTGGGCGGTCGGCTACCCCCTGGGCATCCCCGCCGTCCTCGCCTCGGACCCCGCCGCCACCCAGATGGCCTTGCACACCGCCTTGGGCCTGGTGCTCCTGGGCAGCACCCTGCTCGGCCTGTCGCTGGAGCGCCAGCGCAGCGCCCGTCAGCCGCTGCCCTGGCTGCCCCTGGTCCTGGGCGCCGGGCTCACCCTGGCCACCCTGGTGCTCTGGCGAGCCCTCGAGACCCGGGCCCTGGTCGAGCTCGCCTCCGGCCCGCGCTCGGCGCTCTCCGAGGTGGTCCTGGGGGCCGGTCTGACCATCTCCCTGCTCCTCACGCTGACCCTCCACTACGGCGACCTCGCGGCGCGGCGGGCCGAGAGCTTCGAGCGCGAGGTCCGGCGCCGCACCGGCGAGCTCGAGGACGCCCTGGCCCGGCTCCGAGCCGAGAACCGGGACCGCCACTGGACCGAGGTGACGCTGCGCCGGACCCTGGATGTGGGCCGGCTGGTGTCGGCCGAGCTCGATCCCGAACGGGCGGTGCAAGCGGTCACGGACGCCGCGACGGAGCTCATCGGGGCGGCGTTCGGGGCCTTTTTCTACAATTGGACCGACGACGCAGGTGAAACCTACATGCTCTGGGCGCTCGCCGGCGCGCCCCGGGAGTCGTTCGAGGGCCTCCCGCTGCCACGCGCCGAGAGCCTGCTCGGCCGGACCCTCCGCGGCGAAGGACCGATCCGGCTCGACGACGTGACCCGGGACCCGCGCTTCGGCCACAACCCGCCCCACCACGGCCTGCCCGAGGGCCACCTGCCGGTCGTCAGCTACCTCGCGGTACCGGTCGTCTCGCGCTCGGGCCAGCCCTTCGGCGGGCTCTTCTTCGGTCACCCGCAGGCCGGGGTCTTCACCGCGCGCGAGGAGGAGATCGTGGTCGGCCTCGCGGCCCAGGCGGCGATCGCCGTCGACAACGCCCGCCTCTACCAGGAGGAGCGCCGTTCGCGGGCCGAAGCCCAGGAGGCGAACGCGGCGAAGGACCGGTTCCTGATCGTCATGGGCCACGAGCTGCGCAACCCGCTGGGCTCGATCACCTCCGCCCTCGAGGTGCTGGGCTCCGGGGGCGAGGACCCGGAGCGCGACGCCCAGATGCACCGGATCGCCCGGCGCCAGGTGAGCCATCTCGCGCGGCTGGTCGAGGACCTGCTCGACATCTCGCGCATCGAGCAGGGCAAGGTGGCCCTGAGGAAGGGGCGCCTCGACCTGGGGGAGCTTTTCGGGAGACGGTCGAGTCCCACCGCGAGGAGACGGAGAAGGCGGGCCTCGCCCTCACCGTCGACCTCCCCGCCGACCCGGTCTGGGTGGACGCCGACCGGACGCGGCTGGTCCAGGTGCTCGAGAACCTCCTGTCGAACAGCCTCAAGTTCACCGACGAGGGGGGCGCGATCCTCTGCCGCCTGGAGCGCGACGGCGAGGAGGCGGTGCTCGTGGTGCGCGACTCCGGGTGCGGTCTCGAGCCGGGGCAGCTCGAGCGCATCTTCGAGCCCTTCGCCCAGCTCGAAGAGGCCCAGCGGCGGATGTCGGGCGGCCTGGGTCTCGGCCTGCCCATCGTCAAGGGCCTGGTGGAGGCCCACCGCGGCCGCCTCGAGGCCGAGAGCGCCGGCCCCGGCCAGGGCACCGAGATCCGGGTCCGGCTGCCGCTCGCCCGTGCCGCGTCCGGCGCCGCCGCGAAGGGTCGCCGGCGCTCGCGCGGCATGCCCCTACGGGTGCTGGTGATCGACGACCACCGCGACTCGGCCGACGGTCTGGTGGAGCTCCTCCGGGTGTTCGGCCACGAGGTGGCCGCCGCCTACGACGCCGCGGCCGGGATCGAGGCCGCGACCGCCTCCGCTCCCGACGTGGTGATCAGTGACCTCGGGCTGCCGGGGCTCGACGGCTACGAGCTCGCCAAGGCGTTGCGCGCCGCCCCGGCGACCCGGCGCTCGTTCCTCGTGGCGCTCTCCGGGTACGGCGACTCGCGGACCGTCGAGCGGGCGCACGAGGTGGGCTTCGACCACCACCTCACCAAGCCGGTCGACCCGGAGCGGCTCCGGGGGCTCCTCGCGGAGCTTCTCCCACCAGCCTCACTCGCCCCGGGTCGGGGCGATCACGTAGGCGATCCCCAGCTCCTTCGCCTCGGCGTCGAGCCGGGCCAGGTCGCCGTCGATCAGGGCCTGGAGGTCGGCCTCGCGCGCCGCGAGCCGCTCTTCGAGCCCGGCGGCGACCTCGCGCATCCCCTGGGTCGGCGCACCGTCGGCGTCGTTGACGAAGGTGAAGAGCGGCGAGAGCTGGGAGTAGAGCTTGGCGCCGCCGTGGCGGCCGGCGAGGATGTCGTAGGTGACCTCGGCGTCCGGGCTGTAGAGCGTCTCGGCGAGCTCGTCGAGCTTGGCGACCAGGGCTTTGCCCATCTCGACCAGCGGCGCCGCCGCGGAGTCGTCCTCGAGCAGCTTGTCGCGCGCCTCGACCTGGTCGCGGAGCGAACGGATGCGCCCGACCGCGGCGATCACCCGGCGGAGGTCGGCGCGCAGGCCGAGCGCGAAGTCGAGCTCGGCCTGGAGGTCGGCCGGGCTCACCTGGACCCTGGGGTCGGGCAGGACCCGGAGCGTCGTCGAGGCGGTCTCGCCGTCGACCGTCAGGCGGAGCGTGTAGTCCCCCGGCAGGGCGAGGGGACCGCTGGTCGGGTCGCCCCAGTCGATCATCCCGCCGGGGATGAAGCCGGCGCCGTCCCAGGCCAGGTCCCAGCTCGCCCGGTTGATCCCGATGTCGGTGGAAAGGGCCGGCTCGATCTCGGTGTCGGGGTCCCAGTCCGGGTGGTCGGGCCCGATGGGGCGCGGCGCGGGCGTGCTCTCGAGCGTCCGGACCAGGCGGCCCTGGGAGTCCATCACCTCGAGCTTGATCTCGCCCTCGGGATCCTTGCCGAGCGAGTAGGTGAGGATCGCGCCCTGGGGCGGGTTGTCGCCGGCGCCGTCGGCGTCGCCCAGGACCTCGCGGTAGCGCCAGCGCACGGCCTGCGCCGACGGGAAGAGGTGGACCGCCTGGGCGGCGATCTCCGGCGTCATTCGGCGCACCGGCGTCAGGTCGTCGAGGATCCAGATCGAGCGGCCGCGGGTGGCGACCACCAGGTCGTCGCCGTGGACCTTCAAGTCGGAGACCGCCACCGCCGGCAGGTTGAGCTGGAGCGACTTCCAGGTGGCGCCGCGGTCCGGGGAGTAGCGCAGGCCGTGCTCGGTCCCCAGGTAGAGGAGCCCCTCGACCTTCGGGTCCTCGCGCACGACGTGGAGGTGGACGTCGGCGCTCAGGCCGGCGGCCAGGCTCTTCCAGGTGGCGCCGTAGTCGGTGGTCTTCCAGAGGTAGGGGCGGAGGTCGTCGAGGCGATGGGCGTCGACCACCACGTAGGCGGTGCCGGCGTCGAACGGCGAGGCCTCGATCGAGGCGACGGTGCCCCACTCGGGCAGGCCGTGGAGGTTCTTCGTGACGTCGGTCCAGGTCGCCCCGTCGTCGCGGGTCACGTGCACCAGGCCGTCGTCGCTCCCGGCCCAGATCACGCCGGCCTGGACCGGCGACTCGGCGAGGGCGAAGATCGTGTCGTAGAACTCGACCCCGGTGTTGTCGCCGGTGATCGGCCCGCCCGCCCAGGACTGCTTCGCCTTGTCGTTGCGGGTGAGGTCCGGGCTCACCGCCTGCCAGTGCTGCCCGGCGTCGGTCGAGCGGAAGAGGACGTTCGCCGCATGGTAGACCACCCGGTGGTCGTGGGGCGAGACGAGGATCGGGGCGGTCCACTGGAAGCGGTACTCGAGGTCGGCGGCGCCATGGCCCGAGCCGTTCCAGGGATAGATGGAGACGTTCCGCGCCTGGCCGGTCGCCTCGTCGAAGTGCGACAGGTAGCCGAGGTACTCCCCGGCGTAGACGACGTCCGGATCCTCCGGGTCGGCGACCACGTGACCGGCCTCACCGCCCCCGACGCCGTGCCAGTCCGACAGGTAGATCCCGCCGCCGTGCAGGCTGTTGCTGGGGCCGGAGGCGGTGCCGTAGTCCTGAAGCGAGCCCATCACCCGGTAGGGCGTCCGGCTGTCGGCGTCGACGTGGTAGAGCTGGGCGATCGGCACCGGCGGCCGGTGCCAGGTGTCGCCGCCGTCGCGGGTGAGCGAGATCCCGGCGTCGCTCGCCACGATCATCCGGCTCGTGTCGTCCGGGTTGATCCAGACCTCGTGGTAGTCCCAGCCGCCGCCCTTGACCGCGCGGACCGTCGACCCGCCGTCGATCGTCTTGAGCATGCCGACCTCGGGGAACCAGACGACGTCGGCGTTCCAGGGGTCGACGGTGAGGGCGGTGTAGTACCAGGCGCGCTGGCGCAGGCCCCGGCTCGGGTTGACCAGGGCCCAGCTCTTGCCGCCGTCGTCGGAACGGAAGAGGCCGCCGTCCTCGGCCTCGATCAGGGCGTAGATCCGGCCGCTGTCCGACGGCGCGACCCGCACGCCGACCTTCCCCCAGGGCTTGTCCGGCAGGCCCGAGCCGGTGAGCTCCTGCCAGGTGTCGCCGCCGTCGCGGGAGGTGTAGAGGCCGCTTCCCGGCCCGCCGCTCGTCAGCCCCCAGGGGAAGCGCCGCATCTGCCAGAGGCCGGCGTAGAGGATGCGCGGGTTCCCCGGGTCGAAGGTGACGTCCGAGGCGCCGGTGTCCGGATCGACGAAGAGCACGCGCTGCCAGCTCGTGCCGCCGTCGGTGGTGCGGTAGACGCCGCGTTCGGGGTTGGGGCCGAAGGCGTGGCCGAGGACCGCGGCGAAGGCGACGTCGGGGTTCGTGGGATGGACGACGATGCGGCCGATCTGCCCCACCTGGGTCCAGACGTGCCGCCAGGTCGCCCCGGCGTCGGTCGACCTGTAGATGCCGTCGCCGGGGCCGGTGTTGCCGCGGACGTTGGCCTCACCGGTGCCGACGTAGAGGACGTTCGCGTCGGAGGGGGCGACGGCGATCGAGCCGATGGACTGGGTGGGCTCTTCGTCGAAGATCGGATCCCAGGAGGCGCCGCCGTCGCCGCTCTTCCAGACGCCGCCCGCGGCGGTCGCGGCGTAGTAGGTCAGCGGGTCGCCGGGGACGCCGGTTACCTCGGAGACGCGCCCGCCGGCGCCGGGGCCGACCAGGCGGTACTCGAGGCCGTGGAGGGGGTCGGCGGCAGCCGCTTCGGCGTCGGCGGGCTTCGCGGGGCCCGAGGCGGCCTTCGGACCGCGCTGCGCGAGGGGAGTGGGTCGGGGAGCGGGTTCGGCGGGCGGCTGCGAGGTCTTGGGCGACTCCGGGGAGGTCTCCGGAGGCTGCGCGCCGGCGAAGCCCGGGGCGAGGAGGAGAGTCGCGAGAAGGGCGAAGGTCCGGCGGAGGGGTGCGGCCATGCGGGGTCCTTTCGGGGAGGTTCGAGGGGCGAGGGGAGTATCGCGGGCGGGGGGCGGGTGGTCAAGGCCGTGCTCGGGCCGGGCCGGGGTCGGATTCCTCGGCGGGGGTTGTTGGAGCGATGGCACGGCCGGCCCTCCGGGGTCGGACGCCGCGGCACGGCCGAGGCGGAGGTCGGGTCGGGCCACCGTCCGGTGCCGGGAGCCCGGTTCGCCCGGCCGACGCGGAGGTCGGCCGCTTCACCCGTCCGAGCCTTTCCGGTACGGCGATCCCGCATGAAGCGGCCGAGCTCTGTCTCGGCCGGGCGAGCCGTCCGGCCCGCACCGACCGCCGCGACGAAGACGACCTCGCCAACTCCACGCACACCGCCCCCCGGGCCGAGCTCTGTCTCGGCCGGGCGAGCCCTCCGGCAGGCTCCGGCCTCGTGTGCCCTACAGCTCGTAGAGCTCGCCGTACTTCGCCTCGAGGTATCGGAGATACGGGCCGGTCTCCATGGGGCGGCCGGTGGCTCTCTGGACCAGGGTGTCGGGGTCGTACTTGCGGCCGTGGCGGTAGACGTTCTCGGCGAGCCAGGCGCGGAGGGTGGCGGGCTCGCCGCGGGCGATCTCGTCGTCGATCTCCGGGTGGGCGGCGCGGGCGGCCTCGAAGAGCTGGACGCTCAACACGTTGCCGATGGTGTAGGTCGGGAAGTAGCCGAAGGCGCCCGAGGACCAGTGGACGTCCTGGAGCGCGCCCTCCCGGTCGTCGGGCGGGGTGACGCCGAGGTAGGTCTCCATCAGGTCGGTCCAGGCGGCGGGCACGTCGGCCACCGCCAGCGAGCCTCCGAAGAGCCGGGACTCGAGCTCGAAGCGGAGCAGGATGTGGAGGTTGTAGGTGAGCTCGTCGGCCTCGACCCGGATGGTCGTCGGCGCGACCCGGTTGATCGCGCGGTAGAAGGTCTCGAGGTCGACGCCGCCGAGGCTCGCCGGGAAGGCGTCCTGCAGCTCGGGGTAGAAGGCCCGCCAGAAAGAGCGCGAGCGGCCGACCAGGTTCTCCCACAGGCGAGACTGGGACTCGTGGACGCCGGTCGAGGCACCGTCGCCGAGGGGGCTCCGGGCGTAGTCCGGCGAGACCCCCTGCTCGTAGATGCCGTGGCCCGCCTCGTGGAGGGTCGAGAAGAGCGCCGACGGCAGGTAGGCCGGGTCGAAGCGGGTGGTGATCCGCACGTCGTTCGGGCCGAGGCCGGTGCAGAACGGGTGGACCGAGCGGTCCTGCCGCCCCCGGCTCCAGTCGTAGCCCAGCCGCCCCGCGACCTCGCGCCCGAAGGCCTCCTGGACCGCCTCGTCGAAGCGGCCGTGGAGGCAGGCGTCGCGCCCGTCGTCGGCCTGCGCCGCGACCGCCTGCACCAGGGGCACGAGGGTGAGCTGGAGCTCGGCGAAGGTGGCCTCGAGCCGCGCCCTGGTCATGCCGGGCTCGTGCAGGTCGATCAGGGCATCGAGGGGGTGCTCGTCGTAGCCGTAGAGCTCCGCCGCCTCGCGCCGCAGCTCGAGGATCCGCTCCAGGTGCGGCGCGAAGAGGTCCCAGTCACCCGCCGAGCGAGCCTCCACCCACGCCGGCTCGGCCAGCGAGGTCGCCCGCGCCGTCCGCTCGACCAGCGCCGCCGGCAACCGCGTCGCCTGCTCGTAGTCGCGCCGCGCCACGCGCACCAGCGCGCCCTCGTCGGTCTCCGGGTCGAGCGCGCCGTCAAGGCGCTCCAGGAGCCGCCCGAGCTCGGGCGCCACCGCGTGCTCGTGGAGGATGCGCGAGAGCGTCGCCACCTGCTCGGCGCGCGCCGCGGCCGCCGGCGGCGGCAGGTGGGTCTGCTGGTCCCAGTCGAGGAGCGATAGCGTGTCGTCGAGGTCGCTGAGCGTCGCGAGGCGCGCTTCGAGGGGCGCCAGCACGTCGGACAGAGAGCTCACTCCCCGCTCTCCGCGGCCTGGCCGGCGCTCTTCTTGCGCCCGCCCCGGCGGCCCCGCCGGCGGCGCGCCTTGCCGTTGCCGGCGGCCTCGGTCGCCTCCTTGCCCCGCTCGTCGCCGGCCGGCTCCCGCCCGCCGCCGTCACCCTGGCCCTCGCTCCCCGACGTGGCCCGGGCCTGGCTCCGCGCCCGGCCGCGGGACGCCTTGCGCCCGCCGTCCCCTTCGCCCTCGCCGGCCTCGCCGCCTGTGGCCGCCTCGCCGCCCTTGGCCGGCTCGCCGCCCTCGTGCCGCCGGCGCCCGCCCCGCCCGCGCCGCGACGGGCGCTTGCGACTGCCACCGCCGCCCTCCGCCGCGCTCTCCTCCGGGCCGGGGAGCTGGTAGGCGCGCACCGTCGCCTGCGGCTCGTCCGGGCGGCTCGCCTCGCGGCTGCGCTCTTCCCACTCGAGGTTCTGCTCGGCCCGGTGGAGGCCGGGCGCGGCGATCACCTCGACCTTGAGCTCGAACTCGCGCTCGAGGGCCGCGATCTCCTGCCGGCGGCTGTTCTGGAAGGCGTCCGCCAGCTCCGGGTGGAGCTCGACCCGCACCTTGGCGAGCGGCCGGCCGGCGGCGGCGCGCGCCTCGATCTGGCGCAGCAGGTTGAGGCTCACCAGCTCGGGGCTGGGGATACGGCCCGTGCCCACGCAGGTCGGGCAGGTCCGGTGGGTGCGCACCGAGAGCGCCTGGCGGATGCGCTGCCGGTTGACCTCGAGGAGCCCGTTCGAGCTGATCCGGCCGACCGTGAAGCGCGCCTTGTCGGGCTTCATGGCGTCGCGGAGCGCCTTCTCCACCTTGCGCTGGCTCTTCGAGCTGCGCATGTCGATGAAGTCGACCACCAAGAGGCCGCCGATGTCGCGCAGGCGGAGCTGGCGGGCAACCTCCGAGGCGGCCTCGAGGTTGGTCTGGACCGCCGTCTCCTCCTGGCTCGACGCGCTCGTCGAGCGGCCCGAGTTGACGTCGATGGCGGTCAGCGCCTCGGTGCGGTCGATGACCAGCGACCCGCCGCTCGGCAGGGGGACCTGGCGCTGGTAGATGCAGTCGATCTGCTCCTCGAGGGAGAACTTCGAGAAGAGCGGCGTCCGCTCGGTGTAGCGCACGAGCTGCGGCCGGCTCCGGGGCATGAAGGAGGTGAGGTAGCGGTCCGCCTTGGCGTAGGCCTCGTCGTCGTCCACCAGGATCTCGGTGACCGTGTTGTCCAGGTAGTCGCGCAGCGCCCGGAAGATCAGGTCCTGGTCGCTGTAGAGGAGCCGGGTGCCCTTGCCCTGGCGGGCCTCGGTGCTCACCCGCTTCCACAGCCGCAGCAGCGAGGCCAGGTCGCGGGCGAGGGTCGCCTTGGTCTGGCCGAGGGCGTTGGTGCGCACGATCACGCCGCTGCCGTCAGGGACCTCGAGGCCGCGAGCGAGCTCTTTCAGGCGGCGCCGGTGGTCGTCCTCCTCCACCTTGCGCGAGACCCCGCGGGTGTCGTTGAAGGGGGTGAAGACCAGGTAGCGGCCGGCGAGCGACAGGTCGGTGGTGAGCACCGCTCCCTTCTGGCCCTCGCTCTCCTTGGCGACCTGGACCACGATCGGCTTGCCCCGCTCGAGGACCTCCTCGATCGTGGGGCGCCGCGGATCGCTCGGCTGGAAGTAGAACGCCTGCTGCATCACGTCGCGGATCGAGAGGAAGCCGTGGCGCTCGCCGCCGTACTCGATGAAGGCGGCGTTCAGGCTGGGTTGGATCGAGGCGATGGTGCCCCGGTAGATGTTGCCGCGGATGAGGCTGCGATCGGCGACCTCGACCTGATAGTCCTCCAGGGTCGAGTCGCTGACGATCGCCAGGCGCACCTCTTCCGGGCTCTGGGCGTTGATCAGCATGCGGCGGGTCATGGAGTGTCTTTCACTTCTTCCGATGGCTTCGATTCGGTGGTCGGGGCGCGGGGAGCGATTCGTCGGTGATCGCCGTGGAGGCGTGGCGCCCCGCGGGGTGGGGGCTCATTGTACCGTCTGCGGGGGGCGCCGCAGGATCTCGAGCAGGGCGGCGCCGAAGTCGTCGGCCTTCTGCGGGCCGATACCGTGGACCGCGAGGAGGTCCCTCCGGCTCTGGGGCCGCTCGGAGGCGAGGGCGTAGAGGGTGCGGTCGGAGAAGACGACGTAGGCCGGGACCTTGCGCCGGCGGGTCTCGGCGAGGCGCCAGGCGCGGAGCGCCTCGACCAGCTCGGGCGGGGCGTCCTCGGCGGCGGGCTCGGCCCGGGCCGGGCGGGCGGCGCGGCCCGTCGGCGCGCTCCGGCCCCGGGTTCGCCGCCGGCCACCCCCCAGCTCGGCGGGCAGGCGCAGGGTCTCCAGGGCGTCGCTCCGGCCGGTCGCGGCCCGGTAGCCCTCGGAGGCCAGGCTCGCCCGGCGGAAGCGGATCACCTGGCCCTCCTTCTCGAACGAGTCCTCACGCAGCTCGACCAGCCCGGCCGAGGCGAGGCCGCCCAGCAGGCGCTCGAACGCCTTGCGGTCGGGACCGCGGCCGCCGTCCGAGAGCCGCCGGTGGAGCTGCCCGGTGGTGGGCGACTCCTCGGTGCGCAGGGCGTCGAGGACCTCCCGGATCACGTCGAGCTCGTGGGCGGTGGGCGCGCGGAAGGTGCGGACCAGACAGGCGGACGGGGCGCAGGCGTCGCACCCGCCGCAGGGGTGGCCCGGATCCTCCCGATCGCCGAAGTGCTCGACCAGGTGGAGCATCCGGCAGCCGTGGCTCTCGGCGAAGCGGGTGATGCGCTCGAGCTGGTCCAGGCGGTGAGCGCGTTGCGCGAGGTAGGGCGAGCGCCAGGCCGAGCCGCCGCGCCCGACGGTCTCGCCGGGGCCGCTGCGGGCGCCGCCGTGGATCACGAGCTTGTCGAGGACCCGGTCGAAGACCTCCGGCTCGAGGTCGCTCGCCGCGCGCAGTGCCGCCACCGGCTCGGGCTCCCGCGGCAGCTCCCGGGCGAGGCGCTCCAGGAGCTCCGGCTCCGGGTAGTCGCGGTCGTGGAAGTACTCGTGGGTCCGCCGGTCGGCCCACGAGTAGAGCAGGATCGCCCGCGACGGCTTGCTGTCGCGCCCGGCGCGGCCGATCTCCTGGTAATAGCCCTCGAGGCTCCCGGGCAGGCCGGTGTGGACGACGGTCCGGACGTCCGGCTTGTCCACCCCCATGCCGAAGGCGATGGTCGCCACGATCACCTCGAGCTCGCCGCCCAGAAAGGCACTCTGGACCCGGTCGCGGTCGGCCGCAGCCATGCCCGCATGGTATCCGGCGGCCGGGAAGTCCTCGGCCAGAGCCGCCCCCAGCGAGTCCGCCTCCCGGCGGCTCGGGGCATAGACGATCGCCGGCCGCCGCGCCGGGTCGGCGAGCAGCTCGCGCACCGCCGCGCCGCGCGCCGAGGGGGGCAGCTCCGCGACCTCGACCGCCAGGTTGTCGCGCCGGAAGCCGTGGATGAAGCGGTGCGCCTCGGGGATCGCGAGCTGCTCGAGGATGTCCTCCTGGACCCGGGGCGTGGCGGTGGCGGTGAGCGCCACCACCGGCGCCGGCCGCAGCGCCGGCAGCCGCCGCCCGAGGAGCCGGTAGTCGGGGCGGAAGTCGTGGCCCCACTGGGAGATGCAGTGCGCCTCGTCGACCGCCACCAGGGCGGGCAGCCGCCGCGCCAGGAGCTCGGGGAAACCGGCGACGGAGAGCCGCTCGGGGGCGATGAACAGGAAGTCGAGGCGGCCCGCCAGGTAGTCGGCGCAGGCGGCGCGCGAGGCGGCGCGGTCGCGCCCGGAGTGGATCCGCTCGGCCGCGACCCCGAGCTCCTGGAGCTTTCCGACCTGGTCCTCCATCAGCGCGATCAGGGGCGAGACGACCAGGGTGGTGCCGCCGCGGGCGAGGCCCGGGAGCTGGTAGCAGAGCGACTTGCCCGAGCCGGTCGGCATGACCACCAGGGCGTCGCGGCCGGCGGCGACGGCGCGGCAGACGTCCTCCTGGTAGGGGCGGAAGGCGGCCAGGCGGAAGCGGGTGTGAAGGAGGTGGTGCAGCTCAGGCATGCAACTCATGCGACTCGGGCGGCGGCCCAGGGGTGCTCGGCCAGGATCTCGACGAAGGTCTCGACCACTCGGGGGTCGAACTGCTTGCCCGCCTCGGCGCGCAGCTCCGCGATCGCCTGCTGGGCGCCCAGCGCCTTGCGGTACGGCCGGTCGGTGGTCATGGCGTCGAAGGCGTCGACCACGGCGATGATCCTCGACCCCAGCGGGATGTCCGAGCCGGCGAGGCCCGCCGGATACCCCGGGTAGAGGCCGTCGCGGCGGCCGTCCCAGCGCTCCTGGTGATGAAGCACCAGGGGCGCCGCGTCGCGCAGCACGTCCAGGTCCTGGAGGATGCGCGCGCCGATCTCCGGGTGCCGGCGCATCACCTGGGCCTCGTCGAGGTCGAGGGAGCCCTCCTTCGACAGCACCTTCTCCGGGATGCCGATCTTGCCGATGTCGTGGAGCATGCTGGCGAAGAAGAGCATCTCGAGGGCGTGACCGGCCAGGCCCATGGCCTCGCCGACCCTCACGGCGTAGTCGCTCACCCGCTTGAGGTGACCCTCGGTGTAGACGTCCTTCGCCTCGACCGCGTTGGTCAGGGCCTGGACCACGCGCAGCAGGTCGTGGCGCAGCAGCCGGTTGCGGTGCACGAGCTGGCCGCGCAGCACCTGCTCGCGCTCGCGCATCGCCCCGACGAAGGCGCCGGCCAGGGTGAACAGGATGAAATCGGCATAGATCGCGGTGAGCCCGGCACCGGTGAGCCAGGGCCCCGCGGGGCCGACCGCGAGGTCCCAGAGGGCGCGCCCCGCGAAGAAGGCGAACCCGGCCCCGGACGCCTCCAGCACCGCGCCGCGCAGGCCGTAGAGCGAGGCCGCCCAGAAGATGGGCGCCAGGTAGAGGACGACGATCCAGTGGCCGCCGACGGCGAGGAGCGAGGTCACGGGGACCGCCAGGAGGGTGACGCCGGCCAGGGCGGCGAGCCCGACGCCGAAGCCCCAGTCCAGCCGCGGCCGCTGCGCCGAGAGGATGCGGGTCTCCTGCGTGGTCTGCTCGGCCAGGCGGCGCACCTGCGCGGAGACCATCAGCGTCCGGCGGGCCGGCACCTCCGCGGGGATCGGAGCCATCCAGCGCCGCCCCCAGAGGTCGACCGCGAGGGCCAGGGGCGGGCCGGCGAAGGCGACCGAGGCGAGGGCCACGAAGGCCCCCGCCCACAGGTCCAGGAACCCGGCGCCCGCCACCAGGGCGTGCAGGACGGAAGCGGCCGCGGCCAGGGCGGACGCCGCCAGCAGCCAGAGGTAGGAGCGCAGGTTGGGCAGCCCCCGGCCGACCCCCGGCAGGTAGCGGAAGAGCGCGAAGGCGACGGCCGCGGAGGTCGCCGCCGCCAGGGCGGCCGCCAGGGCGGCGCCCGTGGACGCGCCGGTCGCCGCCGCGCCGAGAGCGCCGCCGAGGGCGGCGCCGGAGACGCCCAGCCAGCCGAACAGCAGGCCGGACAGGAAGCCCGCCACCGCCCGCGGATCGAGGGAGAGGGCTCCCCGGGAGAGCCCGAGAAGCGGCCCGGCGGCGCCTACCGACAGCACGGCGAGGAACGTCGCCGCGGCCGGCACCGCCAGACGGACGGCGCGCTTGCGATCGATGAGGCTCGTTCGGCGCAAGATTCCAGAGCGAAGGATCGAAACACTGATGATTCGATTCATGATCTTACTTCAAGCGGCCGGCGGCCTGCACCGAGGTACTCAGGCGCCCGCGGAGTCCTCGGCTTGGGGCACCAAAGCCGGCAGCACGTCCACCGCCGGCTGCCACCAGGACGCGCCCGGCTCGAAGGGCTCGCCCTCGTGCGAGCAGGGGGCGGCGACGTGGTCGCGGCCGTACACCGGCTTGCCCCGGTGCACCGCCCGGTGGAGGGGATAGACCGAGCCGCAGTCGAGGCAGAAGGTGCCCACCCGGCGGCCTCGGCGCTCCTCCGGCACCCGGCTCGCGGGCGCCGGCATCGAGGTCTTGTAGCTCACGGCAAGAGCTCCGCCGCGGCGAAGAAGAAGGCGATCTCGCGCTCCGCGTTCGCCGGCGAGTCGCTGCCGTGGATCGCATTGCGCTCGATGTCGGTACCGAACCGGGCGCGGACGGTGCCGGGGGCCGCCTTCTGGGAGTCGGTGGCCCCCATCACCTCGCGCAGGTAGGCGACGGCACCGGTGCGTTCCAGGGCCGCCACCACCACCGGGCCCGAGGTCATGAAGGCCACCAGCGCGTCGTAGAAAGGACGGTCCTTGTGGACCTCGTAGAAGGCGCGGGCGTGGCGCTCGGTGAGACGCACCAGCTTCAGCCCCCGCACCACGAAACCCTCCTGGATCAGGTGGTCGAGGATCTTGCCGGTGTTGCCGGCCCCCACGCTGTCCGGCTTGAGGATGGTCAGGGTCGTTTCCATGGTTCTCGGATCTCCAGGGCCGGCACGGCGGCCGCTTAGTCTTCGGTCTCTCCCAGGGGCTCGAGCTCGCCCTCCGGGCTCTCCAGGGTCCAGGCCGGGCCCACCTGCTCCATGGCGCCCTCGGCGCCCAGGAGCAAACAGGAGCCGGCCGGCAGGCCCAGCCCCCAGGTCGCGTCCGGTGCCGCGGCGAGCAACCGGCGCAGGCGCCGGTCGTGCGCCGGATCGAAGTTGGGCTCGACCACGCCGCCGGGCAGCCAGCCGAGGCCGGCGAGGGTCTCCCCCACCCGGATGCTCCGCGCCGCCAGCCCCACGGCCTGGGCCGCGGCGGCGATCGCCACCACCACGCCGCCGGCTCCCAGCCGCCCGGCCAGGGCCTCGGCCGCCGGGCTCTCGGCGAGGGCGTCGAGCAGGTGGTCGGCCACGCCGCCGCCCAGGTAGACCGCGGCGCACGCGGCCAGGCGCTCGAGGTTCTTGCCACGGCGGGCGTCCCGCGCGCGGTAGATCGGGATCACCTCGGTCTCGCGGGCGAACACCTCGTCCATGTAGCGGGCGAAGTGCTTGCCGTAGTCGACCGAGCCGCTCGCCGCCGGCACGAAGCCGATGGGCCCCGGCGGCGTCTTCTCCAGCCAGGCCGAGTCGGCGTCGAGGGTCTCCTCGAAGGTGAACTCGCCGCCGCCGACCAGGGCCAGCCAGCCGGCGAGCTTTCGGATCCCCCCCGCATCCCCTCGATCCCCTTCCCTCCCCCGGGGGGGGAAGGCGAAGGGAACGCCCCCTCCCGGGGCACGGGTGCGCTGCGGAGCTGGGGTCACCACGCCTCGAGCTCTCAGCCGCCCAGCGCCCGGGCGACGGTGTGGCCGATCTCGGCCGGCGATTCGACCACGTGGATGCCGTGGTCCGCCAGCGCCTCCATCTTCTCCCGGGCGGTGCCCTTGCCGCCGGAGACGATCGCCCCGGCGTGGCCCATGCGCCGCCCCGGCGGGGCGGTGCGGCCGGCGATGAAGCCGACGACCGGGCGGTCGAAGCTCGCCTCGACCCAGGCCGCCGCCTCCTCCTCGGCGCTGCCGCCGATCTCGCCGATCAGGACCACCGCCTCGGTCGCGGGGTCGCCGGCGAAGGCGGCGAGGACGTCGATGAAGCTGGTGCCGTTGATCGGGTCGCCGCCGATCCCGACGCAGGTCGACTGGCCGAGCTCGAGGTTGGTGAGCTGCCAGACCGCCTCGTAGGTCAGGGTGCCCGAGCGGCTGATGACGCCCACCCGGCCGGGGCGGTGGATGTGGCCCGGCATGATGCCGATCTTCGCCTTGCCCGGCGAGATGATGCCCGGGCAGTTGGGGCCGATCAGGCGCGTCGGGTGGTGCTCCAGGTACTCCTTGACCTTCAGCATGTCGGCGACCGGGATGCCCTCGGTGATGCATACGACCAGGCCGACGCCGGCCTCCGCCGCCTCCATGACGGCGTCGGCGGCGAAGGGGGGCGGCACGAAGATCATCGTGGCGTCGGCCCCGGTCGCCTCGCGCGCGGCGCGCACGGTGTCGAACACCGGGATGCCGTCCACGTCCCGGCCGCCCTTGCCCGGGGTGACCCCGGCGACCACCTGGGTGCCGTAGTCGCGGCAGCCCAAGGCGTGGAACTCCCCCTCCTTGCCGGTGATCCCCTGGACCATCAGGCGGGTCGATTCATCGAGCCAGATCGCCATCACTCGCCTCCCTTGCAGCCCGTGGTGAAAGTCCGCACGGTCGCGTTGCGCGCGCCGTGGGGCCGGATACGAGGCACCGCGACACAGGCGATGCCGAGCCATCGTCGAGGAGTGGGAACGAAGTAGACGGTCCCACGCCGTCGCAACCCTACGGGCGCATGGGGGTTGCGGCCGGATTCTGCGTTACTCGTCGTCAACGATGTCACCGCATCGCCTCCTCCTCGTGCCTTGAGTCCGCCTCGCAAGACCCATGCGCGCGACCCTGCGGACTCTCACCGCGGGCTGCCAGCAGCTCCGACCACTTTCTTGGCGGCGTCGGCCATGCCGTCGGCGACCACGAACTCGAAGTCGGCCTCGCGCAGGATGCGCCGCCCCTCGTCGACGTTGGTCCCTTCGAGGCGAACGACCACCGGCAGGGTGACGTCGCCGACCTCGGCGATGCCGGCCACCACGCCGCGGGCGATCCGGTCGGTGCGCGCGATGCCGCCGAAGATGTTGATCAGGACCGCCTCGACCGAGGGGTCCGAGACCAGCAGGCGGAAGGCGGAGGCCACCGCCTCCTGGCTCGCCGAGCCGCCGACGTCGAGGAAGTTGGCCGGCGCGCCGCCCGAGAGCTTGATGATGTCCATCGTGGCCATGGCGAGGCCCGCACCGTTGACCATGCAGCCGATGTTGCCGTCGAGCTTGATGTAGTTGAGGCCGTGCTTGCCCGCCTCGACCTCCATGGGGTTCTCCTCGGCCAGGTCGCGCATCTCGGCGACCTCGGGGTGGCGGTAGAGGGCGTTGTCGTCGAAGCTCATCTTGGCGTCGAGGGCCATCACCCGGCCGTCGCCGGCGACGACCAGCGGGTTGATCTCGACCAGCGACGCGTCGGAATCGAGGTAGCAGGCGACCAGGGCGGCGACGAGCTTGGCCCCCGCCTTGCCGGCGTTGCCCTCGAGCCCCAGGCCCGCGACCAGCCGGCGGGTCTGGAAGGAGAGGATGCCGAGCTGGGGGTGGACGTGCTCCTTGAGGATCTTCTCCGGGGCCTCGGCGGCCACCGTCTCGATGTCCATGCCCCCCTCGGTCGAGGCCATGACGAGAGGCGTCCCGCGGCCGCGGTCGAGGGTGACCGAGAGATAGAGCTCGCGGACGATCTCCGACGCCTCCTCGACGTAGACCTTGCGGACGCGCTGGCCCTCGGGACCGGTCTGGTGGGTGACGAGCTGCATGCCGAGGATCTCGCCGGCGAGCTCCTCGGCCCGCTCGGGCGAGTCGGCCAGCTTGACCCCGCCCCCCTTGCCCCGTCCTCCGGCGTGGATCTGGGCCTTGACCACGCAGCGGCCGCCCAGCTCTTCGCAGATCCGGCGAGCCGCCGCCGGCTCGTCGGTCACCTCGCCGCGCGGGGTCTCCACCCCGTATCGGCGCAGGATCTCCTTCGCTTGATACTCGTGGATCTTCAAGACGTGTCTCCCTCGATGAGCTTTGGTGACCCCGGCGGAACAGGGTTCGGGGCAGAGCGGGCGGGCGAGAAACGCCCGCGGAGTCCGGGCGCGATGAGTGTATCAGGTCGGAATCAGTCCGCCCATGGCCATGTGTCTGTTGTAGCGCCTGGACCGATCCTCTATTCTCCCCCTCGACGTTTCGACCCTGTAGGTACCGCGAAAGGAGATGAGTCGATGGACAGTCGCGATCGTCGGGAAGAGAGTGAACGAGCCGAAGGCTTGAACGAGGCCTTCGCGTCCGCAGCCCCCGAGCTCGACCTGGAGCTCGTCGATCCAGCCGGTGCCGAGTCCCGGGCGGTGGGCATCGCCATCATTCCGGCCAGCGCCGAGTCGGTGGTGGAGGAGGCGCCGCCGTCGTCGTCGATGGAGGGCTCGGAGGAGGCCTTGCTGGACGTGGTCAGGGAGTGGGAGACGGCTCCTCCGGCCGAGACGGTGGAGGTCTTCACGCGCCTCGCCACCGACCCGTTCCTGGCGGCGAGCGAAGGCCGGATCCAGGTGGTGGACCGGGAGGCCCTCGAGGAGGGACACAGGAGCCAGGAGTATCAGGACTTCCTCGCGAAGTACCCCTTCTTCGAGCCCCGCCAGGTGAGCATCCAGGCCTTCCAGGCCGTCTTCCTGGGCGGCTCCCGGGCGCAGGTGAGCTACCGGCTGCACGAGACCTTCCAGGACGGCTCCGAGTGGGCCGGCAACGGCGGCGGCCTCCTGGTCCAGGCCGCCGACGGCACCTGGAAGATGGCCCTCTGGGCGAAGCGCGACATGTAGCCGCCGGTGGCAGGCACCGAGAAACGCTTCTTCGAGGGCACCCACAGGAGCCGCCCGCCCGGGGAGACCTGGAGCGCGATCCAGCCGTTGCTCCGCCCCGCGGGGATCACGCGGGTGGCCGACGTGACCCGGCTCGACCGGCTGGGCGTCCCGGTGTTTCAGGCGGTGCGGCCCGCCAGCCGTAACGTCTCGGTGTCCCAGGGCAAGGGGGCGACCCGCGAGGCCGCCCGGGTGAGCGCCGCCATGGAGGCGCTCGAGACCTGGCACGCCGAGTGCCTGGACCACCTGCCGCAGGTGGAGATGCCGCTGCGGGAGATGGCCTACGAGACCCCCCTGGCCCTCTCCGAGCTCGACTGGCTCGCCCGCACCGTCCGGCTCGACGGCCAACCCCTGCGCTGGCTCCGCGCCGCCCGCCTGGACGGCGCCCCGGCCCCCGGCGAGGGGCCCGCCTGGGTGCCCCGGGCCATGGTGGAGCTGGACTTCACCGCGCCGCATCTCCTGCGGCCCCGGATGTTCCGGGCCACGTCCAACGGCCTCGCCTCGGGCAACTGCCTCGCCGAGGCCCTGGTCCACGCCCTGAGCGAGGTGATCGAGCGCCACGGCCTCGCCCTGGCCCGCTCGGAGCCGGAGCGCCGGCGGCCCCTCGACCTCGACACCCTGCCGGCGGACCTCGCGTCCCGCGTGGCGGAGCTCCGGGCGGCGGGGGCGCGCCTCGCCGCCTACGACTTGACCTGGGAGGCCGGGGTGCCGGTGGCGGAGGTGGAGCTGGTCGTGGACGATCACCCGCTGGTCTGGCGGGGATCGGGGGCCCACCCCGCGCCCGCGGTGGCGGTGAGCCGCGCGCTCACCGAGGCCGCCCAGTCGCGCCTGACCTACATCTCTGGAGCCCGCGACGACGTGGCCTACGGGGACCGGCCCCGGGGCGCGCGGCACGCGGCGCACGCCGCCTTCGACGAGCCGGCGGAAGGCCGCTCGTTCGACGCCCTCTCGAGCCTCGCGACCCGCTCGCTCGAAGGAGACCTCGAGGTGCTCGCCCGGCGCCTCGGCGCCCTGGGCCACCGGGTGTACTGGCTCGACCTCTCCCGCCCCGAAGTGGGATTGCCGGTGGTCCGGGCGGTGGTGCCCGGCCTGCGCGAGACCCTCCATGGCCACGACCCCGCGCACCCGTAGCCTCGCCCCGCGCCGGGCCGGCCGCCTGGTGGTCTTCGCCGGGCCGTGCCTGGCGCCGCTCTGCGCGGCGCGCCGGCGGGAGCTGCTCGCCGGCGCCGAGCTTTGCCCCCCGGCCCGCCGCGGCGACCTCCTGGGACAGCTCGACGGCTCTCCCCGTCCCCCTACGCTGGTACTCCTCGACGGCTACTACTACGACGTCCCGGCGGTGACCCACAAGGAGGTCCTCTACTGCCTCGAAGCCGGCGCCCGGGTGTTGGGCGCCGCAAGCCTCGGGGCCCTGCGCGCCGCCGAGCTCGAGCCCTTCGGGATGGAAGGGGTGGGGGAGATCTTCGAGGCGTACCGCCGCGGCGCGCTGGAAGGCGACGACGAGGTCGCCCTCCTCCACCTGGGAGCCGAGGACGGCTTCCGGCCGGTGAGCGTGGCCCTGGTGGAGCTGCGCTGGGCCCTCGCGCGCCTGCTCGCCCGGGGCGCCGCGGAACCGGACGGGGCGGCGGAGCTGCTCGCCGCCGCGGGCGCCCTGGCGTTCGGCGAGCGCCGGCCGCGAACCCTCCGGGACCTGGCCTCGCGGGCCCTGGGCGCCGCCGGGGCGCGGCGTCTCGACCGGGAGCTCGCCGCGCGCAGCATCAAGGCCGAGGACGCCGAGCGCGCCCTCGAACGGGCCCGCGGACCGGCGGAGAAGCGGCCGGAACGGCCGGAGCCGGGGAGCCCCGCCGCCTCGCCCCCGTCGCCGCCGGTGCCGCCGGTGGTGGACACGGTCTTCCTGCGCAGCGACCTCGGACGCCACGCCGCGATCGCGGTCGGGCCGCAGGGCCCGGCGCCCGGCGCCGCCACGCCCCTCCTCCGGGCATGGTGGGCGGCCCAGCTCCTCCATCCCGGGGCGCCGGCGTGGGTGGAGGGGGTGCGGAGGCGCTTCCTGCTGGCGCACGCCGCCCGGGAGGAGGGCCTGGAAGTGGCGGCCGGAGCGCTCGAGGCCCACGCCGCGCGCCTGGCCGGCCGGCTGGCGGCGCGGTCGGACGGAGCGGCGAACCGGCCGTCGCTGCCAGCGGTCGAGATCCGGCGCGAAGCGCGCCTCCGGGCCGAGGCGGAGGCGGCCCGGAGGTCCCTGGGCGGCCCCGACGGCGCCCTCGCCCGGCTCGCCCGGGCCCTGGGCCTGCCCGCCACGGGGGCTCGCGGCGCGCTCCTCGAGCTCCTCGAGGCCGAGCACGAGCTCCTCCCGGGCTGGGTCCTCGAGCGCGCCTTCGCCTTCTCGCCCGCCCTGCCGGCGGCGGTGGCGGCGGCCCGGGCCGTCGACGAGGTCGAGCGGGCGTTTCGCGCCTGGGCCGGGGAGCGGACGATCCCCCGGCGGGAGGTCCTCGCCGTGGCCGCCGAGCTCTGGGGCTCGACGCCGGGCGAGGCGCTCCGGGAGGGGCTCCGGCGGGGGCTGTTCGACGTCTCGGGGCTCCACCCGGGCCTCGCCGAGGCCGTCCGCTGGGTCGCCCCCGCCCACCGGCTGGGGCGCCCGATCAACGACTACCCGGAGCGCCGCGACGCCCTGCGCCGCGCTCCCCTGGCCGGCCGCCGTCTTCGCCCCACAGCTCGGTGAGCAGCGCCCGGGCCGCCCGCAGGTCGGGCGTCTCGAAGCCCTCGGTGAAGCCGAGGTAGAGCGCCGAGAGCTCGGCCGCGGCCGGTGCCGCCCGCCCGCCCGCCGCCCGCAGCCGGGCCCAGGAGGTGAGCGTGCGCACCTCGAGGAGGCGCGCTCCCTGCTCGCGCGCCACCCGGAGCCCGCGGGCGAACGCCGCCTCCGCCCCGGCCACCTCGCCCACCGCCAGCAGCAGCTCGCCCCGCAGCCGATGGACCTCCGCCAGGTAGAAGCGCTCGCCGGTCCGCTGGACGAAGACCTCGGCCTGGTCGAGGCGAGCGAGCCCGTCGGCGGGGTGGCCGGCCCGCTGGTGGAGCTCGGCCAGGAGGGCCAGGTAGAGGGGACGGGCCGAGACCAGGCCCTGGACCCGGAGCTCCTCGACGTGGCGCTCGAGCTCGGCGCCGCTGTCCTCGTCGCCCGCGAGGCCCCGGGCCCAGGCGGCGAAGATGGCGGCCATGTGGCTCCACTGTCCGACGCCGTGGCGATCCGCCGCGCTCCGCGCCTCCACCGCCCGCTCCAGGGTCGCCGCCGGCTCGCGGCGCAGGGTGTGGACGACGGCCTTGCCGACCAGGGCCACGATCCGGCTGAACGGGTGGGCGAGGCGCTCGGCCTCGTCGAGCGCCTCGCGGATCTGGGCCCGGGCCCGGTCCGGAAAGCCCAGGTAGCAGAGGGCCTGGGCGTAGTAGAAGAGGCAGAAGACCTGGGGCTGGAGATAGAGGGAGGAGCCCGGCCCCAGCGTGCGGCTCCGGTAGGTGGCGAGGCCCGCCTCCAGGTGCTCACGGGCCTCGCGGAGCCGGCCCACGTGGAGCAGCACGCCGCCCAGCATGCGGTGGGCCTCGAGGAGCTGCTCCGAGACCCCGGAGGCCTGGGCCAGGCGCACCATCCGCTCGCCGAGCTCGCCGGCGCTGCGGTAGTCGGCCCGGGCGCTGTAGAAGCGCAGCAGCCCCCAGAGCACCGGGAACAGGTCCGAGTCGTCGCCCAGCTCCCGGCACAGCTCGTAGGCCCGGTCATAGGCCCGTGCCAGCTCCGGGGCCGAGAACCCGCGGGTGGCCATGAGGGCCGGGCCGAGAGTGGTCTGGAGCTCCAGCTCCAGCCGGGACCGCTCGCGGCCGGGAGGCAGCAGCGGCACGAGCTCCAGGCCGCGCGCGACGTGGCGCACCGCCTCCACGTGGCTCGAGCTCTCCAGCGCCTTGCGGCCGGCCGCGCGCCACAGCGGCACGGCGTCGGCCGGCCGGGCGGCCTCCGTGTAGTGGTGGGCGAGGAGCTCCGGGTGGTTGGCCGTGCGCTCGGGATAGAGGGTCTCGAGCGCCCGCGCCACCGAGCGGTGGTAGTCCTGGCGCCGGCCGCGGAGCAAGGAGTCGTACGCCACGTCCTGGATCAGGGAGTGCTTGAAGACGTAGACGCCCTCCGGGCCGGAGCCCCGTTGCAGCAGGAGCTCGGCGGCGACCAGGGAGGCCAGGTCTTCGGCGAGCTCGCCGGGCGGCAGCGGGGAGACCGCGTCGACGAGCCGCCGCTCGAAGTCCCGGCCGAGCACCGAAGCGAGCTGGGCGGTGCGCTTGGCCCGGCCCAGCCGGTCGATGCGCTCCATGAGCGATCCGTTCAGGGTCGCCGGGATGGTCAGGGGCCGCGCCTCGCCGCGGGAGCCGGAGCCGTCCGCCGGGAGGTCGGAGTCGAGGATCATCTTGGTGACCTCCTCGACGAACAGCGGGATGCCGTCGCTCTTCTCCACCAGCCGGCGGCGCAGCTCCGGGTGCAGCGGCCGGCCACGGGCGATGGCGCTCACCATCTCCTCGACGTGCCGGCGCTCGAGGTACCCCAGCTCCACCTCCACGACGGCGGGCCCCGGCGGCCAGGGCGGCTCGAAGGCAGGACGGAAGGTAAGCAGGCACAGGAGCTTCGGAGGGCGGCGGCGGATCAGGGCGTCCAGCAGGTCGAGCGTCGAGGGATCCACCCAGTGGAGGTTCTGGATCGCCAGGATCACCGGCTGCCGGAGCGCCTCGGCGGCGAGCCAGGCCACCAGGCTGTCGAGGAGCTGCCGGCGCCGGTCGGCCGTCTCGTCGCCGGGGGACGCCTCGGCGCCGGCCTCGGGCAGCGCGAGCATCGTGGCCCACCGCGCCGCCGTCCGTGCCGGCGGCAGGCCGGCGCGAGCGGCCAGACCCCGCAGGGCGTCGAGCCGCTCGACGCCGGGGGCGAGCTGGTCCAGGCCGAGCAGCCTCCCCAGGAGGTCGGAGACCGCGTGGAAGGCGCTTGCCGTGTAGTACGGCGAGCAGCGCCCCGAGAGCCAGAGGTGGTGCTCGCCCGCGCGGCGCATCTGGAGCTGCTCGGTGAGGCGCGACTTGCCGATGCCCGGCTCGCCCCGGACGAGCGCCGCGCGGAAGGCGCCCCGCCGCACCTCGTCCCAGGCCGCCTCCAGCAGGGCGAGCTCGCGCTCCCGGTCCACCATGGGGGTGAGGCCCCCTGTCGCCGCCGCCTCGAAGCGCCCGCCGAGGCCGCTCTCCCCCACCACCCGGAAGACGCCCATGGGCGCCGAGACGCCCTTCAGCTCGCAGGGCCCGACGGGCTCGCAGCGGAACAGCCCGTGGACCAGGCGCTCCGTCGCCTCGCTGATCAGCAGGGTGCCGGGCTCGGCCAGGGCCTGGAGTCGGGCGGCGACGTTCGGGGCCTGGCCGAGAGCCAGCTCCTCCCGGCGGCCGCGGCCACCCATCTCGCCCACCACCACGACGCCCGTGTGGACGCCCAGCCGGACCGCGAGAGGGAGGCCCCGGCCCTCGTCGGGGCGCCGGTTGAGGCGCTCCACGGCGGCGAGGAGCTCCAGGCCGGCCGAGACCGCGCGCTGGGCGTCGTCCTCGCGCGCCTCCGGATAGCCGAAGTAGACGAGCACGCCATCGCCCAGGAACTGGGCGATCCAGCCGTCGAAGCGCCGCACGGCGTCGGCACACAGACCCTGGTAGGAGCGCACGACCTCTGCCAGGTCTTCGGGGTCGAGGCGCTCGGAGAGGGCGGTCGAGCCCACCAGGTCGGCGAACAGGACGGTGATCTGGCGCCGCTCTCCGGTGGCCTCCAGGGGGTCGGGAGCGAGCGCGGCCGAGGCGGGGTCCGCGGCCGGCCGGGGCGCGCCGAGCTCCGCGCCGCACTTGCCGCAGAAGTTCATCCCCGCGGGGTTGTCGAACCCGCAACGGGGGCACTGGGTCTCGCCGGTCATGGGGGCTTCGGGCGCGCCGGAGGGAGAGAGATGCTATCATTCTCTATTCTCCGACCGGGAATATGAGCAGCTTCGAAGCGTTTGCAGCCAGCCCCCTCCTCCGCTCCTTCACGCCGAGCGAGGTGGCGGAGATCTATACCATCGGCAAGCCCATGCGTCTTTGCCGGGGTGACGTCCTGTTTTGCCGCGGCGACTCGGGCGACACGATGTACGTGATCCTCTCGGGGCGGGTGCAGCTCATCTTTCCCAAAGACATCTCGCCCAAGGTCTTGAGGAGCGGCGACTTCCTGGGCGAGCTGGCCCTCGTCTCGCCCGACCACGTGCGCACCGCGACCGCGGTGGGCCTGGATGACGCCGAGTTGCAGGTCTTCGACCAGCAGGCGTTCGACGCCCTGCTCGAGACCAAGCCCCGGCTGCTCGTCTCGCTGCTCAAGTGGATCTCGAGCTACCTCTTGACCTCGGAACAGCGGCTGACCTCGGGGCTCCAGAAGAAGAACCAGGAGCTCGAGCACACCCTCGACCACCTGCAGCGCACGCGGGCCGAGCGCGACCGCCAGGAGGCGCTGGCGCGCACCGACGAGCTGACCGGCCTGCTCAACCGCCGCTCGATGAACGTCGAGCTCGAGAACCTGGCCCGCCAGCCCAGGTCGTCGGGCGAGCGCCTGGCCGTGCTGCTGGTCGACCTCGACGAGTTCAAGAAGATCAACGACGGCCACGGCCACCCGTGCGGCGACGCGGTGCTGCGCGCCATCGCCGGCATCCTCCGGGCCAGCGTCCGGGCGATGGACCTGCCCTGCCGGATCGGCGGCGACGAGTTCGCGGTGGTCTTCCCCCGGGTGACCCGCGAGCTGGCCCAGGCCCGGGCCGAGGAGATCCGGCGTCGGGTCGGCGAGCAGCCCCTCGACCTGCGCGGGTTCGGTCGCAAGATCCAGGTGTCGGTGAGCCTGGGCGGCGCCTTCCACCGCCCCGGCGAGTCGCTGGCCGAGCTGTTCGCCCGGGCCGACCAGGGCCTCTACGAGTCCAAGCGCCGGGGCCGCAACCGCATGACCTGGGTCGAAGGCGGCTGGCCCGAGCCGGTGTCGGCCCCCGGGGCCAAGGCCGCGGACGTGACGGGATAGGGCGGTTCCCGGCCGGTTCGGTGCACGCCGAACCGTTCGCCCGGCCGAGACGGAGCTCGGCCGCTTCACGCGTTCGGAGGGCCTCCCGGAGTGCTACCCGAGATGACGCGGCCGCGCCTTGGAGGACCTACCGGAGTGCTACCCCGGATGACGCGGCCGCGCCTTGGAGGACCTACCGGAGTGCTACCCGGCATGACGCGGCCACGAATTGGAGGGGCCTCCCGGCGCGCTATCCCGGATGAAGCGGCCGAGCTCTGCCTCGGCCGTGGTTCGGCTGGCAGCCCCGGCCCGGCGTCAGCCGATCTCCAGCTCCTTCATCCGCTGGCGCAGGCCCGAGGCGGAGACCTCCAGGCGGGCGCTCATCTCCTCCAGGTCGCCGCCGCACGCCTCCCGGCAGCGCTCGATCTCGGAGTGCGAGAGGTCGCTCGCCTTGCGCACCGCGCCCGAGCGCTCGATCAGGGCGTAGAGGGAGGTGCGCGAGACGCCGAGCTGGCGGGCCGCCGGCTTGATCGCCCAGCGGTTGGCACGCAGCGCGGCCACCAGCTCGTCGTCGCCGACCTCGGAAGGATCCCGATACTCGTGCCGCACCGGACCCGCGGCCACCGGCCGGCCCGGCGGGCCTTCGCCCTCCGGCCCATTCCCGCCGATCGCCTCCTGGAGGAGCCGCTCGATCTGGGGACCGATCCGCGCCGCCTCCGCGCCGCGGCTCCCGATCACGAGCTGGCGCACGACGTTGCGCAGCTGGCGCACGTTGCCCGGCCACTCGTGGCGAGCGAGGCGGGCGATCACCGAGGTGGGCAGCCAGCGGGCCGGGGCTTCGCCCTCGAGGCGGTGTCCCTCCTCGACCCGGTCGAGCTCCTCGGAGAGGAAGTGGACGAACAGGCGCCCGAAGTTGTCCCGGCGCTCGCGCAGCGGCGGCACGTCGATCTCGTAGCCCGCCAGGCGGTGGAAGAGCGGCGCCCGGAAGGCGCCCGCCTCGGTCGCCTCCTCGAGGTCGACGTCGGTGGCGGCGATCAGGCGCACGTCCACCTCCCGCGTCTCCTGGACCCCCAGGGGCTGGATCTCGCCGCTTTCGAGCACCCGCAGCAGCATCACCTGGATCTCGGGCGGCGCCTCGGCGACTTCGTCCAGGAAGAGCGTGCCGCGGTGGGCCCGCGCGAAGTAGCCCAGCTGGGTGCGCACGGCGCCGGTGAACGCGCCCTTGGCGGCGCCGAACAGCTCGGCCGCGGCGAGCGAGGCCGGGATCGCTCCCAGGTTGACCGACAGGTACGGCTGCTGGCGGCGCCGGCTCGCCCGGTGGATGGCCCGCGCCATGAGCTCCTTGCCGGTCCCCGTCTCGCCGCGCAGGAGCACCGGCACCTCGAGGTCGGCGACCCGGCGGATCTCGCGCCGCACCTCGACCAGCGCCTCGCTCTGCCCCACCAGGCCGTAGTCGACCGGCTCCCACAGCTCCGCGCCCGGCAGGTTGTGGAGCAGGAGCACGACGGACTCCTCGAGCTCGAGGACCACCCCGTGCTCGAGCGCCTCGGCTCCCAGCTCGCGGACCTCGGCGACCGGCTCCCCATCGGCGAGCAGCCCGGGGCCGGCCGGTGCCAGCCGCACGCCGCCGAGCGAGGCCCCCGCGACGATCCGCACCCTCGTGGCAGAAAGGGACGGGTGCTCGAGAGGGCGGGAAAACCGGGAGCCTCCCGGCACCCCGAACGCCGGCCCGGAGCGGGAGAGTGCCACCGCTTCGCCGCGCAGCAGGCCGTCGAGCCGCAAGCGATCGCCGACGCGGTCGAGCCGCGGGTGCCAGAGGATGGTGAGCGCCGGGACACGCAGACGGGACCCCTGCCGGCGTTCGATGAAGCGCCCGGACCGCCCCAACCGCCCGGCGCCCGCCTCCTCGGCTCGGTCCGTCATCGAGCGGGAAGTCTAGCAGCGCGAAAAAGGGGGCCGACCGGCTCTCGCCGACCGACCCCTCCCGATCCGAAGGGGCTGGTAGCCCCTCGCCACGAACGGCCGGGGCGCGGTGCCCCGGCCGCAGCAGCCTCAGTTGAGCGGACAACCTCCCAACCCGTTGTTGTCGCTGTCGAGCGCGCTCGCCAGCGAGAGCATGGTGTCGCGGTTGCCGCTTGCCAGTGCCGCGTCGACGTCGGAGATGACGCCCACGGTCGTCCGCGGGTAGTCGACGCCCGGATGGGCGGCGTCGAGGAGCGCCGCGATCGCGGCGCGGAGCAGGTTGCCGACGCCTCCCTCGACGCCCGTGCCGCCCTGGAACGAGAGGCCCTGGAGCAGGCGCGCGGCGCCGTAGGCCGGGTAGGCTGCGGCAGCGCCGAACACGCTCTCGACCGACTGGGCCGGCGCGTAGCCGGTGGGCGTCCAGGAGTCGGTGTGGTTCTTCCAGTAGCCGGGCGTGCAGCCCTGGTCGCCGGTCGGAGGCGGCGGCGGGGGCGGCGCCTGGGAGGCGAAGTAATGGCTCGGGTCGCTGTCGGTGACCGCGTCCCCGCTGCTCTCCGGGTGGCCGGTGACCGTCGCCGTGTTCTCGTACTGGCCGGCCGCCGCAGTGCCGTGCTTGGCCGTGCAGGTCATCGACTCGCCGGAAGCGAGGGTCGTCTTGGGGCAGGTGACCGCCCCCTCTTTGTCGTCGGTGACCGCGATGCCGGTGAGATCCTCGGCCGGCGGGTCGGACGGCGTGGTGTTGGTCACGACGTAGCTCCAGGTGACCGCGTCACCGACCTCGAGCGTCACGCCCGGAGCGGTGTCCGCGTCCTGGCCGTTGGTCGCCTTCTCGATCTGAAGCGTGTAGAGGACCTCGGGCCCACGGGTCCGGTAGTGGCTCGGATCGGTGTCTTCGACCTGGCCTCCGTTCGGTGTGTGCCCGACCGCCGTGGCCGTGTTCTCGTAGATGACGTCGGGGTCGCTCGAGGCGGTGCCGGTCTTGGCGCAGGTCATCGACTCGCCCGGCGCCAGGGTGGTCTTCGGGCAGGCGACGGCGCCTTCCTTGTCGTCGGTGACCGCGACGTGGGTCAGGGTGTCGACACCGGTGTTGGTGACCACGTACTCCCAGGTCACCGTCGAACCGGTCTCGACCTGGGGTCCGGGCGGGAGATCGGCGTCGTCGCCGTTGGTGGACTTCTCGACGTCGATGGAGCCCGGGTCTCCGGGCCCGACCGGCGGGTTCGGGGGCGGGGCCTTGGGCAGACACCAGGTCTGCATGGTGACGCTGTAGCGGTGGCTCGCCGAGTGGCGCACCCCCACCCAGACCGGCTCGTCGCTCGCCAGGTCGAGCCAGCCGAAGGGCTCGCCGAGGGCGAGCCGGCCGACGTCGACCACCTGCGCCGGCAGGAGGTCGAGATCCTGCTGGTCGAACTGCTCGCCGCTTTCGCGGTGGAAGGCGGAGAGGGTGACCAGGGTGCGCGCGATGTCGGCGTTGGGGGTGGGCGATGGGTTGAGGTGGTGGTTGCTCCAGACGACGATCTGGGTGCCGCCCTCGAACGCCCCGCCGTCGAGGAAGCGCAGCCGGTGCATCGTGCACAGGCCGTGGCACTGGGTCGAAGGATCGATGTCGACCAGCAGCTCGCCCTCGGCGTGGTCCTGGTCGGGATCGATCCAGAAGTAGTCACCCCAGAGCACGTCGAGACGCGGCGAGCTCTGCACTCGCAGGGTGACGTAGCCGACCGCGATCTGCGGATCGAAGGGGTCGGCCTGCGTGCTGTAGAACATGTCGTCCTTGGGCGAGGGCTGGCCGGTGAGCGCCGCCTGGAGGTGGGCGAGCTCGGCCGCCCCGAGCTGGCCGCTCGGCAGGTCCCCGGACTGGAGCCAGTCGCGCAGGTTGACCGTGCGCACCTCGCCGGCCTCGAGGGCGAAGGGCTCCTGGAGGATCGGGATACCCCAGTTGGTGTAGACGGTCGCGAGCACGTCGACCGCCGCCTCGGCGTCGGCGTTGCCCACGGCGAAGGTGGTGGTCCGCCCGGAGCCGGCCAGGTTCACCTCGAAGTAGGGCACCAGCAGGTCGGACGAGGGCGTCGGCTCGGCGGCGGCGGGCAGGGTGCTCACCGCCAGGCAGATCAAGGCCAGGACGGCGGCTCGGGTGGGAAGGGTGCTCGGCATTGCGGATCTCCTTGGGACCGTTTCGTCTCGTTCGGGTCGGACGTCGTTGGGCGTCTGGGAGAGCAAGCGCAATGCCGATTGCAGAAATACCGACAAACATCGTGCTGACAGTGGTTTACGCATGGCATGCAGACATGCGCATGGGCCACTGCGCAGGCTGTCGCAGGGTGTCGGACGGCGCCGGGGGTGTCGGCGTCAGGGTGTCGCCGGGGCGGGACGCTCCGGAGCCGGCTACGGCACGCGCAGCACCAGGAGGGTCTGGTCGTCCTCGCGCGGCGAGGGGCCGACGAAGCGGGTGAGATCCCCGAGGATACCGTCGCGCACCTGCTCCACCGACTGCCCGGCGTGGCGCCGGAGGCTCGCCTCGAGGCGGTCGAAGCCGTAGAGGTCGGTCGAGCCCTCCGGGCGCGCCTCGATCACCCCGTCCGAGAGGAGCACCACGGTGTCGCCGGGGGCGAGCCGTTCCTTGGTGACCGCGATCTCGAGCCGCTCGCGGACGCCCAGGGGATAGGCGGTCGAGACGAGCGAGCGCACCCGGCCGTCGGGCTGGACCAGGTAGGGGTAGAGATGGCCGGCGCTGGCGAAGACGATCTCGCGCCGCACCGGGTCGAGCAAGGCGTAGCAGAGGGTCGCGATCAGCCGGCGCCGGGCGCTCTGGAAGACCATCCGGTTCAAGGTCGCGAACACCGCCTCGACCTCCGGGTCGAAGGTCACCTGGACCGCCAGGGCGGACTTGACCGCCGACATCACCAGGCCGCTCGAGACACCGTGGCCCGCCACGTCGCCCACCGCCAGCACCAGGCGGCCGTCCTCGAGCGCGAGCACGTCGTAGAAGTCGCCGCCCACCTCGGAGGCCGGCAGATACGCGTGGGCGAGGTCGACGCCCGCCAGGCGCGGCGGCAGCTCCGGCAGGATCGAGCTCTGGATGCGCCGCGCCGTCTCGAGCTCCACCCGCTGGCGCTCCCGCTCGGCGATCCGGCGCACGTGGGGCGGCACGTCGTCCCAGCGGTAGATGAACTCCCGGCCGCTCCCGACGGCCCGGATCGAGAGCGCCGCCGGCAGCGCGGCGACCGCGAAGGCGAGCCAGCCCTGCACCTGGTAGGAGGGGTTGGCGCTGAAGATCAGGGCCAGGGCGCCGAACCCGATCTCCAGGGTGAACGCCGCGAGCAGCACGGTCATCAGGTCGTAGGCCACGAACAGGACGACCAGGACGCCCGCCTGGACCAGGAACGCGGCGACCGCCCAGCGCACGGGCGTGACGCTGAACGGCTGGAACAGGCCGAGCCCGGTCACGACCGCGACCACGGCCCCTCCGGCCCAGAGGCCCATGGGCCGGGCGAGCGCCGGCACCAGGAAGAGCCGGCCGAAGAGCTCCTTGTAGAAGGCGAAGACGACCGCCAGCGCCACCAGCGTCAAGCCGGGCAGCGGGCCGTTGATCCAGAAGGCGGACAGGGTCCCGAAGAGCCGGGGCCAGGCGCCCAGGGGGCGGAGCCACACCGACGCCGCCAGGAGCACCCCGAGCAGGGCGAGGCCCGCCCCCACTCCACGGACCGCCGAGCGGGCCACGGTGGCGTTGGCCCACGAGCCCTGGAGGGCCGAGTCGAAGGCGGCGAGCTTGTGGCTCCAGCGCTCCCGGCAGAGCGACTCGCCCACCGCCCAGGAGAGGAACGCGGCGAGCGCGATGGGCACGAAGAAGAGGATCAGGAACTGCAAGCTCCACTGCCAGACGATCTGCTGGCGCGTGAGCACCCCCCAGGTCTGGCCCTCGGTCAGGGCCGGGGCGCAGAGCACCAGGTCGAGGGCGCCGCCGGCGAGGACGGTCACGAAGATCTTGAGAGCGCGGCGCACGCCCACCTCGCCGGCGTGGTAGCGGCGCAGGAAGAGGATCGCGACGAGCGGCACGATCAGGAAGCCGCCCAGGAAGCGCAGCTGCCCCCAGATCCCGGCGACCTGCAGGCTCTTCTGGATGTCCCGCTCGCCCGGATCCTCGTGCCAGGTGTCGTAGCCGATCAGGCGGTCGCCGGCGAAGTGGACCTCGACCCCGTAGGGCACGCCATCGCCCAGGACCGCCTCCTTCGAGCGGTAGCGCAGGATGAGGTCGGTCCGGGCGGTGAGCTGGCGGCTCCGGACCTGCGGGCGGTCGTAGCGCGCGAGGTCGAAGCCCTCGGATGTGAGGAAGGCGTCGGCGCGGCGGATCGCCTGCGCCGAGGCGATGGGCGGGAGCGTCACCTCCGGGTCGATCCGCCGGAGAAGCGAGGTCACCCGGCCGTCCGCCGCCACCCGCGCCCGGTAGGTCCATTCCCCCGGGTAGGCGCCGGGGGCGTAGACGCTCACCCGCCACTCGAAGAGCCGGCGGGCGAGCCCGCTGCCCCGCAGGCGCTCGATCGGGACCTCTTCGGCGGAGAGCTGGAGGCGGCGCTCGAGAAGGTCGGTCTCGGTGTCGAAGTCGGTGACCACGTACGGGTGGGCCACCGGCTCGGCATCCTCGGGGGAGCCCGGCAGGCCGCGCAGGCGCTCGAGGGCGATCGCCTTGGCCTCGCCGGCCGAGACCGTCCAGTGCGCGGGGAAGAAGGGGAACGCCCGGGGAAACGCCCAGGCGCAGAGAAAGCCGCCCGCGACGGCGGCGAGGATC
Organism: uncultured Acidobacteriota bacterium; assembly: GCA_963741925.1. Classification (GTDB taxonomy): domain Bacteria; phylum Acidobacteriota; class Thermoanaerobaculia; order Multivoradales; family DATKCC01; genus CAVUBL01. The sequence goes on along the minus strand of CAVUJU010000005.1, from coordinate 1,560,111 downwards.
CAGGGCGCGAGGCGCTTCAGGTCACGCATGGAGACGAGGATCCGGCGGCCTGCCGCCGCCGGAGCTTCCGCACCTTACTACGGCTCCCGGCTCCTGGCTGTTCCGGCGCGCGAGCCGGGGAGGTGGTGTGCCTCTACAGCAGGTTCACCACCTCGCGCACCGCCTCGGCCGACTTGTGGAGCGCCGCCATCTCGTCGTCCGAGAGCTCGAGCTCGATGATCTGCTCCACCCCGGCGCGGCCGAGCTTCACCGGCACGCCCACGAAGAGGCCATCGAGGCCGTACTCGCCTTCCAGGTAGGCGGCCGACGGGATGATCTTCTTCTTGTCGCGGAGGATCGCCGCCACCATGTCGGTCACTCCCGCCGACGGCGCGTAGTAGGCCGAGCCGGTCTTCAGGTAGTTGACGATCTCGCCGCCGCCCTTCCTCGTGCGCTCGTTGATCGCCTCGATCCGGTCGGCCGAGAGAAGCTGCGGCAGCGGCACGCCGCCCACCGTGGTGAAGCGCGGCAGGGGCACCATGGTGTCGCCGTGGCCGCCCAGGACGAAGGCGTCCACGTCCTCCACCGACACGCCGAGCTCGGCGGCGATGAAGGAACGCATGCGGGCGGCGTCGAGGGCTCCGGCCATGCCCATGACCCGCTCGCGCGGGAAGCCGGAGACGCGGCGGGCGACCTCGCACATGGCATCGAGGGGGTTGGTGACCAGGATCAGGATGGTGGCGGGCGAGCGCGCGACCAGCTCCTCGATCACGCCGCCCACGATCTCCCGGTTCTTGGCCAGCAGGTCGTCGCGGCTCATGCCGGGCTTCCTGGGCAGGCCGGCGGTGACGACGCAGACGTCCGAGCCGGCGGTGGCGTCGTAGTCGCCGCCACCGGTGATCTTCGAGTTGAAGCCGACGACCGGCGCCGACTCCATCATGTCGAGGGCCTTGCCGGTGGCCATGTCGGCCATGATGTCGACCATCGCCACGTCGGCCAGCTCGGCCTCGGCGATGCGCTGCACGGTGGTGGCGCCCACGTGCCCGGCGCCGACGACGGTGACTTTGTGGTCCATGATGCCTCCTCGAAAAGGCCCCGCCCGCAAGCGAGGCGCGCAGGTCCGGTGGTGTCGTTCTCGCTCTACAGGTTCTCGATGATGGCCGAGGCGAACTCCGAGGTCTTCAGCAGCTTCGCCCCCTCCATCTGGCGCTCGAGGTCGTAGGTCACGCGCTTCTGGGAGATGGTCTCGGAGAGCGCGGCCTCGACCCGGTCGGCGGCCTCGCCCCAGCCGAGCCAGCGGAGCATCATGACGCCGGAGAGGATGAGCGAGCCCGGGTTGACCTTGTCCTGGCCGGCGTACTTGGGCGCCGTGCCGTGGGTCGCCTCGAAGACGGCCAGGCCGTCGCCCTCGTTCGAGCCGGGGGCCATGCCGAGACCGCCGACCTGGGCGGCCAGGGCATCGGAGAGGTAGTCGCCGTTCAAGTTGGTGGTGGCGAGGACGTCGTACTCGTCCGGGCGCAGCAGGATCTGCTGGAACATGGCGTCGGCGATCCGGTCCTTGATCACCACCTTGCCGGCCGGGGCCTTGCCGCCGTGCTCGTCCCAGAGAACGCTCTCGGAGAGCGTGTCGGCGCCGAACTCGTCGCGCGCCAGCTCGTAGCCCCAGTCCTTGAAAGCGCCCTCGGTGAACTTCATGATGTTGCCCTTGTGCACCAGGGTGACGCTCCCCTTGCCCTGGGCGAGGGCGTACTCGACGGCCTTGCGCACCAGGCGCTTCGAGCCGGTCAGCGAGATCGGCTTGATGCCCACGCCGCTGTCGTCCCGAAGCTTGGCGCCCAGCTCGTCCTTCAAGAAGGCGATGAGGCGCTGGGCCTCCTTGCTCCCCTCCTTGTACTCGATGCCGGCGTAGACGTCCTCGGTGTTCTCCCGGAAGATCACCATGTCGACCTTGGCGGGCTCCTTGACCGGCGAGGGCACGCCCGTGTACCAGCGCACCGGGCGCACGCAAGCGTAGAGATCGAGGACCTGGCGCAGGGTCACGTTCAGGCTCCGAAAGCCGCCGCCGACCGGGGTGGTCAGCGGGCCCTTGATGCCGACGCGGAAGTGGCGGATGGCGTCGAAGGTGCCCGAGGGGAGCCACTCGTCGAAGCGGTCCTTGGCCTTCTCGCCGGCGAAGACCTCGTACCAGGCGATGGAGCGCGAGCCGCCGTAGGCCTTGTCCACCGCGGCCTCGATCACGCGCCGGGTCGCGTGCCAGATGTCGGGGCCGATCCCGTCGCCCTCGATGTAGGGGATGATGGGGCGCTCGGGGATCTCCAGCTTGCCGCCCTGCCACTGGATCTCCTGGCCGTCGGCGGGCGGTGTCGTGTCGTTGAAACTCACCACTTGAGGTGTCCTCCTGAGGAATCGCTGGGGGATGGGTACCTCGGTGCAGAAACGCCGCCGGACAGCGGCGCGAAAACGGCTGAAATCCAGGGTACCACAGGGGTTGCGGGCTCGCCCTGCCCCAATGGGCGGGAGCCAGCCAGCCAGGGAAGTGCAGCCAGGGAAGTGCCAGGGGCCTCGAGAGAAGGATCAGAAGGATCAGAGAAGGATCTGCTATCCGGGGGCGATCGAGTGTCATTTCATGATCTTAGAGGGGTATCGGATGGCATCGGGCGAGGGCTCCTGGCGGCTTCGCGCGTTTCGAGGCCCTGGAGGGAGCTCCGCTCATACACTTCAGCCCTGCCCCGATCCTCGATCGAGGCGAGCCGCCTTCTCAAACTGGTCTCGGGAGCTGGAAGCCGGGGCGGATCGCTATCCAGGGGCTTGGTGCGGGACGTAGGGCATGCCCGGCGGAAAGCTTCCTCCTGGAAATCGCGGTTCGGTGGTACCCAGGCGTAGCAGGTCGGCGGCGTCCCGGAAGGCCGCCGCGAACTCCCGGTACGCGTCGCGCAGCCGCATCCACGCCTCCCGAGTGGCGGCGTGGAAGCGCGGAGCCGCGGAGCGCTGAAGCTTCTTCGGCGTCTCTTGGGGAGAACGTCGGCAAATCGCCTTGACGCCGAGAACTCCCCCGCCGCCAGCCCTGCGCCGCGCGTCGTTGTCCCGCTCGATCGTCTCGATGAGGTGACCCAGAAGCCGCTTGACCTCCTCGTCGGGCAGCCCTTCCCAGCATGGAAGCGGCGAGAGGGTGACGGTCTCCGTCTCGGCAAAGTCCTCGAGGCTGACCCGCTCGCCCCGGAGTCGTGCTTCGTAAAGAGTCGTCCGGTCGTACCAAACGCCCCCCATCGGTCGGCCTTCGAGCATCGCCTGCGCGCTGTGGACCCCCGGCCAGTCTCTCAGCCGAGCCACGAGGTCTTCTTTGACGGAGTTCTCGAGCACGTACCGGAGCCTGGAGACCTGTGCTTCCGTCTCGTCGGATACCGGGACGTGGCGATACCGGCGAGCCCAGAAGGGCCCTGTCCAGTCGTGGAGATCTCCTGCTTCCTTGGCGATGTTGGTCTGGACGAAATGCATGAAGCGAACGAGCTGGTCCGGCTCGTCCGGCGAGAGAAGGAGGTGGTAGTGGGTGCTCAGGACGACGATGGCGTGGATCTTCATAGACTCCCGCCGCTGGGCGCGGCCTACGACGCCCAGGACTCTCCGATTGAGCTCGGGGCTCGGCCGGAGAAGGGCTCTGCTCTGGGTCGTCCGGCACGTGACCTCGACCAGCCCACCGGGTGGAGCCCAACGCAATGGTCTTCCCATACTCAGAAGGACGCGAATCAGGTCGTGGAGCTTGCAGCAGAAGCCGGAAGCACCGATTCCTAGGAAGTGAGTGGCACTTCTTCCGGCACTTCTTCCGGCAGCTTCGCTCGAGTGTCGAGTCGTTGTCATTCGGCACTCGAACGAAGCCGCTGTCACGCGTAGATTCAATCTTTCAACCGCTCGATCAAGCGAAGCTCCGCCTCAAACCGACGAGGCGCCTGAAGCGTCTCCGGCGCCACGGGTCGCTGGTCCCCCGCCCACGCCGACCGATCACGGCTGCGCTCCTCGGAACGGCGACTCCAGACCGCCAGATTCATCGGATGCCCCCCGCATCCCCTCGATCCCCTTCCCACCCCACGGGGGGGGAAGGGGACGCCCCCACCCTCGCGGGCTGTTTCTCGAGGAATTCGGCTCGTTTGTCACGATTCTGGCCTAATTAGACATCTAGAAGGGGGAATTCGGCCGACTTGCGTCAGCAGGAGCGCGTCCGATGAAGCACCCGATCCGAAGCAGCGCAGCAGCTCTCCTCCTTCTTCTTCTCCTTCTCCCCGCCGTCGCGGCCGGCGCAGCGCGGGACGGCATCCTGCGCGTCGAGCGGCCGGTCCCCGACGAGTACCTGGTCACCCTGGCACCCGGGGTCGCGCGGCGCCCCACCGACCCGATCCTGGCGGGGCCCGACGTTCCCGAGCTCGCCCAGCAGATGGCCTTCGCGTACCACGGCACGGTGCTCTTCGCCTACGAGTACGCTCTCCAGGGGTTCGCGGTGCGGATGCCCGAGGGGCGGGCGGCCGCCCTCGCTCGCGATCCGCGGGTGGCCCGCGTCGAGGAGAACGGAACCTTCGAGGGCGGGTTCAGCCAGCACTACCCGCCGTGGGGTCTCAACCGGATCGACCAGCGCCACCTCCCAATGGACGATTACTTCGTCTACGGCACCACGGCGAGCAACGTACACGTGTTCGTCCTCGACACCGGGCTCCGGGTCACCCACACCCAGTTCACCGGTCGGGTGGGCGCCGGCTACACCGCGATCAACGACGGCTATGGCATCAACGACTGCTACGGGCACGGAACCCACGTGACGGGGATCCTCGCCGGGACCACCTACGGCGTGGCCAAAGGGGTCACGATCCACCCGGTCCGAGTGCTCAACTGCCAGAACTCCGGGACGACGGCGCAGATCGTCGCCGGCGTCGACTGGGTGACGTCGAACAGCTTCCTCAAGCCGGCGGTGGCCAACATGAGCCTCTGGGGGTCGGCGTCGAGCACCATGGACGACGCCGTTCGCCGCTCCATCAACGCCGGCATCACCTACGCGGTGATCGCCGGCAACAACAACGGCGCCAACGCCTGCAACGACTCGCCGGCGCGCGTGAGCCAGGCGATCACGGTCGCCGCGACCACCATGTCCGACGCCCGCGCTTCGTATTCGAACATCGGCTCCTGCGTGGACCTGTTCGCGCCCGGGGACGACATCCTCTCGGCCACCAACCTGAGCGACACCGGCTTCGGCACGCTCTCCGGCACGTCGATGGCCAGCCCGCACGTCGCCGGTACCGCTGCCCTCTACCTCGCGACCCACACGAGCGCCAGCCCGGCGACGGTCCAGAGCGCCCTGATCTGCAAGTCGACCAAGAACGTGGTGACGAACGCCGGCTCGGGCTCTCCGAACCGCCTGCTCTACTCGCGCTGGGACCTGGACGATCCACCGACGGTGAGCTTCACCAGCAGCTGCTACCAGCTCACCTGCAACTTCTCGGCGGCGGCCTCGTGCGACGACAACGGGATCGGCTCTTACCAGTGGGTGTTCGGCGACGGCGGCACCGCGACCGGCGTCGCCCCGAGGTACACCTTCGGTTACGGCGGCAGCTTCGCCGTCCGCCTGACGGTGACCGACACCGCGGGCCAGGCGAGCAGCCTCACCCACACCGTGACCGTCACCGACGGCTGCCCGGTCTGTCCCACCTGCATCATCTGGCCCGAGTAGCCCGCCGCCCGGGGGAGACGCTGGTTCCGGGGCGAGGCGAGGTGGCCCCGCCCCGGAACCCACCTGGACGACCCGGTCGCTCTCGACACCTGGCGCCCACCGGCGATAGAGTCCATTGGAATGCTGTACCTAATCGAGAGGAGGTGGGCCATGGGCTTGAAGCTCGAGCGATGGTTCCTGGTGGCGGTGCTGGGGGCGGCGGTGTCGGTGCTCGGGGCCGGCTGCCACTCCATGCATCACAAGGGCGGCGACGAGATGGGCGGCGACATGTCGAGCGAGCAAGGCGATACCGGCGCCGATCAACAGGTCTGCGGAGGCATCCGGGGCCTCCAGTGTCCCGCGGGCGCGTTCTGCGACCTGCCCGCCGGCATGTGCAAGGGAGCAGACCTCCAGGGCGTCTGCGTCGAGGTGCCGGAGATGTGCACCCACGAGTACCGGCCGGTTTGCGGCTGCGACGGCACGACCTACGGCAACGACTGCGAGCGCCGGGCGGCCAAGGCGCAGAAGGACCACGACGGCGAATGCAAGGAGATGGCAAGCGGGTAGGAGCCGGCCGCGGTCCTGGCCAGGCGCGCGAGGACCCGCGCCCGCTCGTCGCCGCCGGCGCCGCGGCCGCCGGCCTCCTGGCGCTCGCCATCCGCGGGCGGCGACGCAAGGTGAGGCGAAGCTTCCCCGCCGGGCGGGAGGGACTCTGAGCGCCGCAGGGCCCGCCACCGGGCCGCCGATGGTACAGTCCCCCCATCATGGACCGCGATCCGGGGCTGCGCACCGTCCTGGCGGTGCTCGCGGGCTCGCGCCTGGCTCTGGTCCTGGTGGGCTTCTACGCGCTCCTCGCCCTGCCGGTCAACCTCTACAACCAGCAGCACAATCAAGCCCTGGCGATCCCGACCGCCGGCGCGGCTCCGGCCGCTCCGGGCACTCTCGTGAGCCGACATTCCGAGCCGCGCTGGATCGCCTGCTGGGCCCGCTGGGACGCACTCTGGTACGTGCGGATCGCCGAGGTCGGCTACGTCTCGGCTCCGGCCGAGGGCGCGCCGGAGGGCCGTCCCGCGCCGCCCGTCGCCGGCTTTTTTCCGCTCATGCCCGCCGCCATGGCCCTGCTCGCGCCGATCCTCGGCTCGCCGCTCCGGGCCGGCCTGCTGATCGCGAACCTCGCGCTGCTGGCGGCGGTCGTCCTTCTCTACCGGCTGAGCGCGGCGCTCCTCGGCCGGCGCGAGGCGATCGTCGCCTGCTCTCTCCTGCTCGCCTACCCGGCGAGCCTCTTCCTGTCGGTGCCATACGCCGAGTCCCTGGGCCTCGCCCTGTCGGTGGGCTCGCTCGCCGCGCTGGTCGCGGGCCGCTACGGATGGGCCGGCGGCCTCGGCCTGCTCGCCGCGCTCGCCCGGCCCACGGGCGTGCTGCTCTCGGTACCCATGGCGCTCGAGTGGTGGCTCGCCAGGCGCCGGAGCCGCGGCCGCGGCGAGGAGGACGCCCCGGCGCCCCCGCCACCCGGCGTCGGCTCGCTGGCGGCGGCGGCCCTCCCGGTCCTCGGGCTGGGGCTGTTCTTCGTCTTCTGCTGGCTGCGGTGGGACCAGCCGCTGGCGCCCATCGTCCGCCAGTCCTGGTGGCGCGGCGGACTCTCGCTCTGGCCGCCGGGCGCCGTCCACGACCTCGTGGGCGGGCCCCTCGCGCTCCTCGGCTACCGGCACTCCTGGACCGACCTCGCCGCCGCCCTCGTCTTCCTCGCCCTGGGGGTGGCCGGCTTCCGCTACCTGCCGCTGCCGCTCGCCGCCTACGGCCTCCTGGCCACGGCCCTGCCCCTGGGCTCCTCGCTGGTCTCCTTCTCGCGCCTCGCCCTGGCGTCGTTCCCGGCGTTCATGACCGCGGGCGCCCTGCTCGGCCGGCGCCCGGCCGCCGCCCGGGGCCTCGCCGCGGGTCTGGCGGTCCTCCTGGGGCTCTTCGCCCTGCTCTACCTCACCTGGAGCTGGGCGGGGTGAGCCCCGGCTCGAGCGCCGCCGCCAGGGCGGGCGGCGCCTCGGGGCGCAGGATGGTCTCGAACGCCGCCAGCTCCTCCGGCCGGCCGAAGCCCCACTCGACCAGGACGAGGGGCACCCCGGCGGCCTCGGCGGTCTCGCCGTCGACCACGCTGTCGCCCACGTAGACGAGATCGGCGAGGAGCACGCCCAGTCGCCGGGCGGTCACCCGGAGGGTCTCGGGGTCGGGCTTTCTCACGGTCAGGGTGTCGCCGCCCAGGAGGACGCCGAAGAAGCCGCTCAGGCCCAGGCCCTTCAGGATCTTCCGGGTGTGGCGCTCGGGCTTGTTGGTCAGCAGCCCCAAGGGGAAGCGCTCGGCGAGCGCCTCGAGCATCGCGGGGACGCCGTCGTACGGGCGGGTCGCCTCCAGGCAGCGGTCGTAGTAGCGGTCGAGGAAGGCGGTGAACGCGCGTTCGAAGTCGGGACCGGAGACCTCCTCGGGCAGGGCGCGGCGCACCAGGACGCGGGCGCCGCGGCCCACCATCTCGACGATCTCGCCTTCGTCCAGGCGCTCGAAGCCGAGCTCGCGGCGGACCTCGTTGACCGCTCCCGCCAGGTCGCGGCGCGAGTCGATCAGGGTGCCGTCGAGGTCGAAGGCGAGGGCGGCCGGCTCGTGCTCCACGGCGGTCTCAGATCTCGAGGCCCGCCATGAGCCAGAGCAGGATCGCCTTCTGGGTGTGGAGGCGGTTCTCCGCCTGGTCGAAGATTCGGCTCTGGGGGCCGTCCGCCACCTCGGCCGAGACCTCCTCGCCGCGGTGGGCCGGGAGGCAGTGGAGAAAGACCGCCTCCGGGCGGGCGGCGGCCATCACCGTGGCGTCGACCGTGTAGCCCTCGAAGGCGCGGCGACGCGCGGCGGCCTCCTCCTCCTGGCCCATGGAGGCCCAGACGTCGGTGTAGACGCAGCTCGCGTCGGCCGCCGCCTCGGCCGGCGAGCGGACCACCTCGATCGCCGTGCCGGCGGCCGCCGCGTCGGAGCGGGCGAGCTCCAGGTAGCGCTCGGCGGGCTCGTACCCCTCGGGGCAGGCGATGGCGAAGTCCATGCCCACCTTGGGCGCGCCGAGCATCAGCGAGTGGGCCATGTTGTTGCCGTCTCCGACGTAGGCGATCTTCCGGGCCGCGAGCGCCGGCAGGCCGGCGAAGACCTCGCTCAGGGTGAAGTAGTCGGTCAGGGCCTGGCAGGGGTGGAGGTCGTCGGTCAGGCCGTTGACGACCGGCACGGTGCCGTAGGCCGCCAGGTCGAGGACGTCCTGGTGGGCGAAGGTGCGCGCCATCACGCCGTCGACGTAGCGCGAGAGCACCCGGGCGGTGTCGGAGATCGTCTCGCCCCGGCCGAGCTGGATGTCGCGGCTCGAGAGGAACAGGGCGTGGCCGCCGAGTTGCGCCATGCCCGCCTCGAAGCTCACCCGGGTGCGGGTGGAGGACTTCTGGAAGATCATGGCCAGCGTCTTCCGGTGCAGGGCGTCCTCGTACTTCGCGCGGTCGGCCTTGACGTCGGCGGCCAGGCGGAACAGGCCGGCCACCTCGCCGGCGGTCAGGTCGTGGATCGAGATCAGGTGACGACGGCTCATCGGTGCCTCTCCATGGGTGTCGGTCTCGCCCCCGGCCGGGCGCGAGCTGGAATTCTACGGCCCTTTACGCGCCGGGCGGGACCGGCTCGCCGACGGCCTCGGGGACGACGGCGGTGCCGGCCCGGCCGTCCACCGCCTCATGGACGTGGGCGATGTCGGTGATCACCACGCGCCGGCCGGTGGCGGCCACGAAGTCGATGGCGGACTCCACCTTCGGCCCCATGCTGCCCGCCGGGAACTGCCCCTCGGCGAGGAGCCGGCGGGCCTCGGCGAGGCTCATCACCGGCAGGTCGCGCTCCCGCTCGGTGCCGAAGTCGCGCTTGACCCGCGCCACGTTGGTGAGGATCAAGAACAGGTCGGCGCCCAGCTCGCGGGCGAGGAGCGAGGCGGTCCGGTCCTTGTCGATGACCGCCTCGATGCCCACCAGGCGGTCGCCTTCGCGGACCACCGGAATGCCCCCGCCGCCGCCGGCGATCACCACCCGGCTCCGGCTGAGGAGGTCCTCGATCGAGACGACGCCCAGGATCTCCAGGGGGCGCGGGGACGGCACGACCTTACGCCAGCCGTGGCCCGACTCGTCCTCCTTGACCTGCCAGCCGTAGTCGCGGGCGAACACCTCCGCCCTCTCGCGGGTGAAGAAGGGCCCCACCGGCTTCGTGGGGTGGGCGAAGCCCGGGTCGGCGGCGTCGACCACCACCAGGGTGAGCAGGCAGGCCGGGCGGGCGTCCATCCCGTCCCGCGTGAAGCGGTTGCGCAACGCGAGGTCGAGGAGGTAGCCCATGCTGCCCTGGGTCTCGGCGACCGCCAGGTCGAGGGTGCCCGGCGGCACCTTCTCGACGGCGGCCTCCATCTGCATCATGGCCTGGCCCACCTGCGGCCCGTTGCCGTGGACGATCACCAGCCGCCAGCCCCGGCGCACGAAGCCCGCCAGCCACTCGGCCGCGCCGGCCGCCCGGGCGAGCTGCTCGGCCACCGTGCCCCGGTCCTCGGGCTCGAGCAGGGCGTTGCCGCCGAAGGCGACGACGACCAGGGGGGATGGGCGGGAGCTCGTCTCCGCGTTCATCGCATCCTCGTCGAGCGAAGCTCCGCCTCAAACCGACGAGGCGCCCGAAGCGTCTCCGGCGCCACGGGTCGCAGGTCCCCCGCCCGCGCCGAGCGATTACGGCTGCGCTCCTCGGAACGGCGACTCCAGAACGTTGGATCCATCGGATGCCCCCCGCATCCCCTCGATCCCCTTCCCTCCCCACGGGGGGGAAGGGGACGGTTGACCGGATGCCCCCCACATCCCCTCGATCCCCTTCCCTCCCCACGGGGGGGAAGGGGACGCCCCCACCCTCTCGGTCTGTTCCTCGAGGAACTCGGCTCGTTCGTCACGATTCTGGCCTGATCAGACATCTAGTCCAGCTCGTCGCGCAGCAGGGGCGCGGTCATGCAGCGCGGGCCGCCGCGGGCGCGAGAGACTCGTTGCCGGCGAGCGTCACCACCGTCGGCCCGCGGCCCACGACTTCCGCCCCCTCCTCGGCCACCTCGCTCTCGCTCACCACCCGCCAGCCGCGCCGGTCGAGCTCGTCGATCGTCCGGTGGTTGCGCTGGTAGAGCAGGATCACGCCCGGCTCGATGGCGAAGGCGTTGGCGCCGTCGGTCCACTGCTCGCGCTGCTGCTCGATCAGGTCGCCCGCGCCGCCGCACGGCACCACCTCGAGGTCGAGGCCGAGGTCGGCGAGGGCGTCGAGGAGCGACGGCCGGACGGTGAAGGAGAGCTCGCGGGCGCCCAGGTCGACCGAGTAGGCGTGAGCGGACTCGGCGGCCCCCGAGCGGATGACCGGCAGGTAGGCGAGGCAGGTGTCCCGGTCGATCAGGGTGAAGACGGTGTCGAGGTGCATGCAGGCGCGGCGTGCGGGCAGCTCCACCAGGATCAGGTGGCGCAGCGGCGTCTCGAGGCGCCTCAGGTGCTCGGCGAGCGCCTCGGCGCCGCGCCGGTTGGTGCGCTCGGACAGGCCCACCAGCAGCACCTCCCGGCTCGCCACCAGGATGTCGCCCCCTTCGAGGTCGGGGAACGGGAAGAGCCGGGGATCGGGTCCCGCCTCCTTCTCGAGGTGGTGCGGGGCGCCGGGCTCGACGAGCCCGGCGAGCTCGCCGGAGAGCTCCGGGTGGTGCGTGAAGATGATCCGCGACAGCAGCGCCTCGCGCTCGCGAGCGCCGGTGGCCATGGACGAGATCACCATCAGCTCCCCCACCACCGCCTGCGGATCGCGCTGGAAGAAGTAGTTGGGCAGCGGATCGAGCTCGAAGAGACGGCCCGGGCGCGGATCGTCCGGCGCCGGGCGGCCCGCGGTCCGGAGGCCCGCGATCAGGCTCTCGGCGAGCTCGGCGGCGCCCTGTCCCTCCAGGCGCTCGACCACCGGGCGTGGCACGTCGAGCTCGGCCTCGAGGGCGGCGAGGAGCTCGTCGCGAGCGGCCCCGACCGCGAGCGCCTCGGCGAGCAGGTCCTGGGCCTCGAGCACCTCCGCCCCGGCCCGCTCGAAGACCGTCCGGAAGAGGTCGTGCTCCTCGCGCGCCTCGTCGCCGTACAGGATGTCGTCGAACAGCAGGCGCTCCATCATGGCCGGGACCATGCGGTCGATCTCGAGCCCTGGGCGGTGGAGGACCACCCGCCGGAGGCGGCCGGTCTCGGAGTGCACGCGGATCGCGGTCATGGATCGCCGGGAGTCACCGAAGAGAGCGCGGGGGTCGAACGACGGCGGCGCCCCGCCGGGGGCGCCGAAGGCGGGCATTGTAGCATTCTCCCCGCCTCCCGACAGCCGGCGCGGCCCCGCCCCCGGTGGTAGACTCCGCCCCCCGGATGGACGCCTCGACGCCCCAGAACCCGCTCCACGAGCGCTACGCCTCGCGCGAGATGGCGGCGATCTTTTCGGCGCCGCACCGCTTCGAGCTCTGGCGGCGCCTGTGGGTGGTCCTCGCCGAGTGCCAGGCCGAGCTCGGCCTGCCGATCTCGGACGCCCAGCTCGAGGCCCTGCGCCGCGCGGCGCCGCGGATCGACCTCGCGCGGGTCGCCGAGATCGAGCGCGCCACGCGCCACGACGTGGTCGCCCACCTGCGCCACTTCGCCGAGGAGGCGGGCCAGGCGGGCCGCATCCTCCACCTCGGGGCGACCAGCGCCTTCATCACTGACAACACCGACGTCCTCCTGGTCCGGGAGGCCCTGGAGCTCCTGCGCGGGCGCCTCGCCGCCACCCTCGCCGCCCTCGCCGCCTTCGCCCGGCGCACCCGCGAGGTGCCGACCCTCGCCTACACCCACTTCCAGCCCGCCCAGCTCACCACCGTGGGCAAGCGCGCCTGCCTGTGGGCCCAGGACTTCCTCGACGACCTCGAGGAGGTGGAGCACCGGCTCGCGACCCTGCGCTGCCGCGGGGTCAAGGGGACGACCGGCACCCAGGCGAGCTTCCTGACCCTCTTCGACGGCGACGGCGCGAAGGTGCGCGAGCTCGACCGGCGGGTGGCCGAGCGGCTCGGCTTCACGGCGAGCTGGCCGGTGACCGGCCAGACCTACCCGAGGAAGCAGGACAGCCGCCTGCTCCAGGCGCTCGCCGGGATCGGCGAGAGCGCTCACAAGCTGGGCACCGACGTGCGCCTGCTTCAGGGGGTGGGCGAGCTCGGCGAGCCGTTCGACGACACCCAGGTGGGCTCGTCGGCGATGGCCTACAAGAGGAACCCGGTGCGCTCCGAGCGCATGTGCGGCCTCGCCCGACGCCTGATCACCGACAGCCTGAACGGCTCCCTGAACGCCGCCACCCAGTGGCTCGAGCGGAGCCTCGACGACTCGGCCAACCGGCGCCTGGTGCTGCCCGACGCCTTGATGACCGCCGACGCGGTCCTCGCGCTCGCCGCCCACGTGGTCGCGGGGCTGCGCCTCGACGAGGCGGTCGTCGCGGCGCGGGTGGCGCGCGAGCTGCCGTTCATGGCCACCGAGACGCTCCTCATGATGGGCGTGCTCAAGGGGGGCGACCGCCAGGAGCTCCACGAGCGCATCCGGCGCTACTCCCTCGAGGCGCGCGGCCAGGTCGCCGCCGGCGGCGAGAACCCGATGCTCGAGCGGATCGCGGCCGATCCCGACTTCCGCCTCTCGCGCGACGAGATCGAGGCGGCGCTCGACGCCCGCGCCTTCACCGGCCGCTCGGCCGCCCAGGTCGAAGAGCTCCTCGCGACCCGGGTCGAGCCCGCTCTCGAGCGGACCGAAGCGGCCGGGGTCGACGCGCCGCGGGTGTGAGAGCGGCGGGCCGGCGCCGCGGCCGGCCGGGGCGCCCGGAATCCTCGGGTGGTACGCTCTGTTACCAGAGTATCTTCCACCTGCAAGTCCGTCGGCCGATGGAACGACTCCGCACGCCCCAGCTCAGGCTCGTCGTCGCAGCGGGCCTGTGCCTCGTCGCCGGCGCCGCCCTCGTGACCGGGTGCCGGAGCGTTCGGCGGCCGGCCGAGCGGCCCCGGGCGTTCGAGCGCGGCGTCGCCTCCTGGTACGGGCCGCAGTTCGACGGGCGGCCGACGGCGAACGGCGAGCGCTACGACATGCACGCCATGACCGCCGCCCACCCCACCCTCCCCTTCGGCACGGTGGTCGAGGTCCGGAACCTCGACAACGGCGAGACCTGCCGGGTGCGGATCAACGATCGGGGACCGTTCGTCCGCGGCCGGATCGTCGACCTCTCCTACGCCGCGGCGCGCTCGATCGGCATGGTGGGGCCGGGCACGGCGCGGGTCGAGCTGGCGGTCGTCTCGCCGGGATCGCCCGCCTTCGTGGCGCCGGACGAGCCGACCGTGGTGCTGGCGTCGGCCTCCGGGGCCGTCACCGCAGCCGCCGCGGCGGCCGCCACGACCGCGCCCGACGACGACCCGGGCCCGGACGCCGAGACGGCCTTCACGGTCCAGGTCGGAGCCTTCAGCGAGGCGGAGCGGGCGGAGACGCTGCGCGACCTCCTGGCGCGGCACTTCCCCGACGCGGCGGTCCGCTCGGACGGCTCCTGGCACCGGGTGCAGGTGGGCCGCTTCCCGGATCGGGGCGAGGCGGAGGCGTTCCGCGAGAAGCTCGCGCGCCTGGGCTGGGCCGCCCTGGTCGTGGCGGCGCGGTGACGGAGGCACCGTGCGCGGCGAGGCGACGCCTCGACGTCGCGGTGGCGAGCTCCTCCGGGCATGCGAGGCGCCGGCGGGCTCGCCCTACCGGCTCTCGAGGCCGCGGATCCAGTCACGGATGCCCTGGTCGAGCCGGTGGCGGTCGCGGTGGCGCCGGAGGGCGATCTCGACCAGCCGGCCGACCAGCGCGGGCAGGGGGGCGCCCGAGAGCTCCCAGAGGCGGGGGTACATGGAGATGCTGGTAAAGCCGGGCAGGGTGTTGACCTCGTTGACGTAGGGGGTCTCCCACCCCTCGAGCAGGAAGTCGACCCGGGCCATGCCGTGGCCGCCGAGGGCCGCGAAGGCGGCGATCGCCGTCGCCCGCATGCGCTCGGCGAGCCCTTCCGGGAAGCTCGGCCGGCGCGATCAGCCGGGCGCCGTCGGTCAGGTACTTGTCCTCGTAGTCGTAGAACTCCCGCCCCGGGACGATCTCGCCGATCGCCGAGGCCTCCAGCCGCTCGTCGCCGAGCACCGCGCACTCGAGCTCGCGGCCGGCGACGCCCCGCTCCACCAGGACGTCGTCGTCGAAGCGCAGGGCGAAGCGGATCGACTCCTCGAGGTCTCCGCGCTCGCCGACCTTGCGCACGCCGACGCTCGAGCCTCCGATCGCCGGCTTGACGAAGAGCGGCGGCGTCAGGCGCTCGAGGCGCTCGAGAAAGGCCGCGGGGTCCGCCTCGAAGGCCCGGCGCGACGTCGCCTCGTAGTCGACCACCGCCACGCCCGCGGCCGCGAAGAGCCGCTTGGCGAGGACCTTGTGCATCGCCAGGGCACTGGCCGCGACTCCGGCCCCGACGTAGGGCAGGTCGACGATCTCGAGCAGGCCCTGGAGGGTGCCGTCCTCGCCCCAGGTGCCGTGGACGATGGGGAAGACGACCTCGACCCGGGAGCTGACGAGGTGGGCGAGGCTAGGCAGGATGGCACCGCCTGCGGCGGGCAGCCGGTCGATCTCGCCGGCGAGGGCGCGGGCGGCGACCGCCGGCTCCACCCAGACGCCGTCGGGGCCGATGCCCAGGGGCACGACCTCGTGCCCCACCGCCTCGAGCCCCCGCGCCACGGTCCGGGCCGAGGTCACCGAGACCGCGTGCTCGACGCTCCGCCCACCGAAGATCAAGCCGACTCGCGCCATCTGTCCAAGCCTCCCGGAGGTCGCCGCCACCGCGCTCACCGCGGCCGACGCCGCCCGAGGATATCCGGTTCCGGGCAGAGCAGCGGTGGGCGCCGTTCGGTGCCGCCCGGGCCGGTCGCCCGGCCGAGGCAGAGCTCGGCCGCTTCATGGGGGATTGCCTTCGCCTACCGCTATGGACGGATGAAGCGGCCGAGCTCTGTCTCGGCCGGGCCGAGGCGCGACTCCTGCGTCCCACCTTCCGAGCACGTCGCGCCGTTCCCCAGGGCGGGAGCCCGGCCCGTCAATCCATGTCGACCACTCGCGCCCAGGTCACCTCCGGCAGCTCCACCAGCGCCGCCAGCGTCTCCGCCGAAGGCTCTTCGTCGAGGCGCAGCACCGCCAGCGCCAGCTCGTCGCCGTCGCCCCGCTGGCGCGCCAGGTGGATGTCGCCGATGTTCACCCCCGAGCCGCCGAGCAGCGTGCCGATCTTCCCTACCACCCCGGGCACGTCCCGGTTGCGCAGCACCAGGAGCTTGCCCTCCGGCCGGAACTCGAGGCGGAAGCCCTCGAACTCCACCACCCGCGGGTCCCGCTCGCCGAAGAGCGTGCCCTGGACGCAGACCCGGCGCCCCGTGCCCGAGAGCGTCACCCCCACCAGGTGCGGGTAGTCCCCCGAGCTCGAGTGCGTCGAGCGCACGACCTCGATGCCCCGCGCCGCCGCCACCCGCTCGGCGTTGACGTAGTTGACCGCCTCGCCGAGGAACGGCTCGAGCGCACCTTTCAGGACCGCCACCGCCACCGGCACGCGGAACGCCTCGTCGATGCCCCAGAGGTCGACCTCGAGGGCGTCGGCGCCGCCGCCGATCAAGCCGCTCGCCAGGCGCCCCAGGCGCTCGCCCAGGTGCAGGTACGGCTCGCCCTGGACGCCGGCGGGACGGAACGGCAGGTTGACGGCGGTGACCGCCAGCGAGCCCTCGAGCGCCGCCACCACCATGCGGGTCGTCTCGACCGCGATCCGCTGCTGGGCCTCCCGGGTCTGGGCCCCGATGTGGGGCGTCGCCACCACCTTCGGGTGGCCGACCAGCGTCAGGTCGGCCGGCGGCTCCGAGGCGAAGACGTCGAGCCCGGCGCCGGCCAGCCGGCCCGACTCCAGGGCCGCGAGGAGGGCGGCCTCGTCCACCAGGCCGCCGCGGGCGCAGTTGATCAGCAGCGCTCCCTCCTTCAGGGATCCGATCCTCGCCGCCGACAGGAGCCCGCGGGTGCCGTCGGTGAGCGGGGTGTGCAGGGTCACGACGTCCGCGCGGGCGAGGAGGTCGTCGAGCTCGAGGAGCTCCACGCCCAGGCGGCGCGCGACCTCGGCGTCGAGGAACGGATCGGAGGCGACGACGCTCATGCCGAAGGCGCGCGCGCGGTCGGCCACCTTCTGGCCGATCCGGCCGAACCCGATGATCCCCAGCGTCTTGCCCTGGAGCTCGAGGCCCACGAAGCGCTTGCGATCCCACTGGCCGGCCTTGATCGAGGCGTCGGCGGCGGGGATGTTGCGAGCCGCGGCGAGGAGCAGGGCGAAGGTGTGCTCGGTCGCCGAGAGCAGGTTCGCCGTCGGCGCGTTGACCACCAGGATGCCCCGTTCGGTGGCGGCGGTGACGTCGATGTTGTCGACGCCGATGCCGGCGCGGCCGACCACCTTCAAGCGCCGCCCGGCCTCGAGGAGCTCGCGGGTGACCTTGGTCATGCTGCGCACGACCAGGGCGTCGTAGTCGGGCAGGATCTCGGCGAGCCGGGGCCGCTCTTCCTCGGCGAGCACGGTGACCTCGGCGCCGGACTCCCGGAGGATGTCGATGCCGGAAGCCTGCAGGGGGTCAGAGATCAGGATGCGATGGGGCATGGTCTCCCTCCAAGATGATGGACTCCGTCAACCCTCCGGCGGCGCCGCCTCCTCGATCGCCGCGAGCAGCGCGTCGAGATCGCGCTCGCGGACCTCACCCATGTGCCCGATGCGGAAGGTCTCGGCCTTCCACGCGCCGTAGCCGCCGCCGACCGTGAAGCCGGCACGGGCCAGCCGGCCGACCAGCTCCGGCGCCGCGAGGCCCGGCGGCGGGCGCAGGCAGCTCACGGTCGGCGAGCGTGCGCCGGCCTGCGCAGCGAAGGTGAAGCCGAGGGCGCCGCCCGTCGCCTCGAGCCACTCCGCCACCCGCTCGCGCAGCCGCCCGTGGCGCGCCCAGCGCGCCTCGAGACCCTCGTGCGCGATCGCCCGGAGCTGGTGGTCGAGGGCGTAGGCGACCGGCACGGCGGGGGTGGTGATCGGCCCCCCGTTGCGGTGCTGGTCGAGGTAGCGCAGGAGATCGGTGTAGTAGCCGCGCGGGGTCACCTCCCGGGCGCGCGCCTCGGCCCGCTCCGAGACCGTGAACGGCACCAGCCCGGGCGGCGCGGCGAGCGCCTTCTGGCTCCCGGCGAGCACCCAGTCGAGGCCCCAGGCGTCGGTCTCCACCCGCGCGCCGCCCAGCGAGGAGACCGCGTCCGCGAGGACCAGGGCGCCGCTCTCCTCGCGCACGACCCGGGCGATCTCCGCCAGCGGGTTGATGACGCCGGTGGAGGTCTCGTTGTGCACCACGGTGACCGCATCGTAGCCGCCGCCCGCCCCGCCGGAGGACCGAGCTCCGACCCGGCGCAGCGCCCGGCGCACCAGATCCGGGTCCACGGGCCTGCCCCAGGGCACGTCCACCCGGTCCGCCCGCTTCCCGAGGGCGAGGCTGATGGCGTGCCAGCGCTCCGAGAAGGCGCCCGAGACCAGGTTGAGCACCTTGGAGGGGACGGTGTTGAGCACCGCCATCTCCATCACCAGGGTCGCGCTGCCGGTGGCGAAGGGGACGTCCCGGGAGGTCCGGAAGAGCGCGGGCAAGCCGGCGGCGAGGCGGCCGTAGACCTCCCTGAAGGCCGCCGAGCGGTGCCCCACGACGGGCGCGGTCATCGCCCGGCGGGCGGCCTCGGTGACGTACGCCGGACCGGGCAGGAAAAAGCGGATCGCCTCCCGGGCCTGGTCCTGGCCGGGAGGGGGGACGGGAGCGGGGGTGCCCGTGGCGGACGGCATGGCGGAGGGCTCGACGGGGAGCTCTGCGGCACCGCAGGCGGCGCGGCCGCCGCCCATGCCGCAGAGCGGCATTCTCGCAGTCCGGGAGCTCCCGGTCAACTCCACCGGACGACGACGCGGGTCGGTTTCAGTCCCAGGGCCTGGGCTTGCGGAGCCGGGCGACGAGCTCGTCGCTGGCGGCTTCCCGGGCGGCGGCGCCGGCGGCGGTGACTCGCCAGCCCCCGCCGGCGGGCTCGAGGCGGGGCGCCGCTGCGAGCTCGGCCGCCAGGCGGCCTTCGACCGTGCCCGCCCCCGGCTCCCGGACGACGACCAGGGCACAGCCCAGGAAGTGCTCGCGGAGGAGGTCGCCGAGGACCGGCGGCCCGCTCGTGGTCTTGACCGAGACGGCCCGCCCGCCGCCCACCGCCACGGCGCGGAACGCCCCGGCCGCCGCCGCCGGCTCCAGGCCGTCCGGCCCCCGTGGCGGCGGCGCCTCGGCGAGATCGAGCCAGCCGATGCGGACGCCCGCCGCCCGAGCCGCCGCGAAGAGGCGCTGGAGCGCGTCCGGTCCCTCCGCTCCCCAGCTCAGACGCAGGAGGTGGATCCGCTTCACCGGACACCCCCGGGCTCGTCGGGGCCGGGATAGAGCAGAGCCGGGCGGCGCGCCTCGAGGAAGGCGGCCTCGGCGGCGGGCCAGGTGGCGAGCCACGGCGCCAGGTCGCCGTCGCCCTCGAGCGCCCGCCGGCAAGCCTCGCTCCCGGTCAGCAGGTCGATCGCCGGGCGGTCGGCGACGAACTCGTAGGGCGCCTCGCGCCAGCCGAACGCCTCGGGCGCCGCCTCGGCCAGGGCGGCGAGGAGCTCGACGCCGGCCCGCAACGGCCGTAGCCGGTCGCGGTCGGTCACCACCAGCTCGACCCCGCCGCAACGCCCGCCGGCGTGCTTCTGGAACTGGGGCCGGAAGAAGGTGGGGATCGCCGCCAGCCCGGCGTCGGGGCCGAGACGCGCGGCGAGGGCGCCGGCCACGCGCAGGGGGTCGACCTCGGGCGCCCCGACGAGCTGGAAGGGACGGGTCGTCCCGCGGCCCTCGGAGAGGCGGGTCGCCTCCACCAGGCAGAGGCCGGGATAGACGTGGGCGGTCGCCGCGGACGGCATGTTGGGCGAGGGGGCGATCCAGGGCCTGCCGGTCTCCGCCCATCCGTCGGAGCGCGCCCACCCGGACATCGCCCAGACCGAGAGGCCCGCGCCCGCCCAGCCCCGGCGGCGAGCGTCGAGCCGGATCAGCTCACCGAGGGTCAGGCCGTGCCGGACGGGGATCGGGAAGGCGCCGACGAAGGACTCGAACCCCGGCGCGACGGGCGGGCCTTCGACGCGCTCGCCGCCCAGGGGGTTGGGCCGGTCGAGAACCCAGACCTCGCAGCCGGCCCCGAGCGCCGCCTCGGCGGCCCAGGCGGCGGTCGCGGCGTAGGTGTAGTAGCGACTCCCCACGTCCTGGAGGTCGACGAGGAGCAGGTCGACGCCGGCGAAGACCGCCGGGTCCGGGGTGAGCGACTCGGCCGAGTCGCCGTAGAGCGAGGCGACCGGCGCTCCGGTCCAGGGATCGCGCTCGCCTCCGGCCGGGACCATGTCCTGCTCGACCCCGTAGTAGCCGTGCTCCGGGCCCAGCAGCAGCGCGGGCGGCCCGCCCGCGGCGCGCGCCAGGGCCAGGTGGGCGGGCTCGAGCCCGGCGGTGACCGAGGCGCCGTGCCCGAGGAGGGCCCAGCGCCGCCGGGCGAGGAGCGAGGGCTCGTCGGCCAGGCGCGCCAGCAGGCGGTCGAGGCCGGTCGCGAGCCCGGTCAAGTCTCCTCCGGCGCTCGCCGGTACTCCCCCCGCGAGCCGCCGCTCTTCGCCTCCAGGCGCAGATCGGTGACCACCGCCCCCCGCTCGATCGCCTTGACCATGTCGTAGAGGGCCAGGGCCGCCGTGGAGCAGGCGACCAGGGCCTCCATCTCCGCGCCGGTCCGCGCGGTGGTCACCACCCGGCTCCGGATCCGCACGCCGTCGGGCTCGGAATCGACCTCGACCTCCACCTGGTCGAGGGGCAAGGGGTGCGCCAGGGGGATGAGCTCGCCGGTCCGCTTGGCGGCCCCGATGCCGGCGATCCGGGCCACGGCGACGGCGTCGCCCTTGGGCAGCGAGGAGAGGCGGGCGACCGTTTCCGGGGCGAGGAGCACGCGGCAGGACGCCTCGGCGATGCGGCGGGTCACGGGCTTGGCGGAGACGTCGACCATGCGCGCCGCGCCCCGCTCGTCGAGGTGAGAGAAGTCGGGCACCGCCGCGCATGCTAGCATCCCGCCGCCTTGGGTTCCCCGACGATCGCCATCCTGGTCCCGGCCCTCGACGAGGAGCGGAACCTGAGGAGCCGGCTGCCCGTGCTCCTCGCCATGGCCGACGAGGTGGTGGTCTCGGACGGCGGGAGCCGCGACGAGACGGCCCGGGTGGCGGCGGAGCTCGGCGCCACGGTGGTCCGCGGGGCCCCGGGCCGGGGCGGACAGCTCAACCGGGCGGCGGCCGCGGCGCGCTCGGAGGTGTTCGTCTTTCTCCATGCCGACAGCTCGCTGCCTCGGGGCGCCCTGGAGCGGGTCCGGGAAACCCTCGCCCGAGGCGCCGTCGGCGGGGCCTTCCTGGTCGCCTTCGATTCCCCGCGCCGGCTGCTGCGCCTGGGCGCACGGCTGATCAACCTGCGCACCCGGCTGACCCGCGCACCGCTGGGCGACCAGGCCCAGTTCGTCACCCGCGAGGCGTTCGAGGCGCTGGGCGGCTACCGGGACTGGCCGATCCTCGAGGACCTGGACTTCATCCGCCGCCTGCGGCGCCACGGCCGGATCGCGATCCTCCCCGAGCGGGTGACCACCTCGGCCCGCCGCTTCGAGGCCCGCGGCGTGGCCCGCACGGTAAGCGTGAACTGGCTGATCTGGATCCTCTACTACGCCGGCGTCTCGCCGCTCCGCCTCGCCAGGCTCTACCGCCACGTCCGGTGATCGGATCACCCCCCTCACCCTCGGTCCCTCTCCCACCCTCCAGGTGGGCGAGGGACGCCCCCTCCCGGTTCCAGCCGAGAACGAGCGGGGGACTGTAGGCCGGAGCCCTGCCCTGGAGCCCGTCGCGAGAGGCGCCCGGGTGCCTCGAATCGTGCCACCGCAAGCGAGAAACGACCGAGGCGTGCCTGGAGGCACGTCGCAGGGAGAGAGGAGCGAGGACGGCGCGCGGCGAGGTGCCCCGGCGTCTCGCAGCAGGGCGCCCGGGAAAGGCCCCGGCCCCAAAAGGAAAGCCCCGCATCCCGTCGCAGGGAGTGCGGGGCCTCGCATCGCCGGGTCCGGCCTCTCGGGCGACCGGCCAGCGTTCCGCAAGACCTCAGCGGTTCACGGATTCCTTCAGGTCCTTACCCGCCTTGAACCGGGCGTTCTTGCTGGCGGCGATCCGGATGCTCGCGCCGGTCGCCGGATTGCGGCCCGTGCGGGCGGCGCGCTTGGTGACCGAGAAGCTTCCGAAGCCCGGGAGCGTCACACGCTCGCCCTTCTTCAGGTACTTTGTGATCGACGCGAAGACTGCGTCGAACGCCTCGCCGGCCTGCTTCTTGGTCAGTCCGTCAACCGCGTCCGCCACAGCATCCACAATGTGGGCCTTACCAGCCATAGCTCTCCTCCTTGGTAACGTTCAGTGCTCAGGCTTGCTGAAAACCGAGCACACGATACGGCAACCTCTACGGCCTGTCAACACCGATCGCCAGCTTTCCCGGGGCTTTCCTTCGTTTCACCGCCCGCTGCGACGGAGCACGTGCACCGAGAATCCGTCGTGGTCCCCCCCGGGGAGGATCCGCCAGGCACCCGGACCCCGGATCGCGCGGTCGGCCGGAGGAGGCAGGAGCTCCTGGAGGTCCACGGGCTCGACGCCCGGCTCGCGGTCCCGGAACCGGGCGATCACCTCTTCGTTCTCCTCCGCCTCGAGCGAGCAGGTGATCGCCACCAGGAGCCCGCCCGGCGCCACCAGCGGGGCCGCGCATACCAGCATTTCCAGGGCTTTCGCGGCCAGCCGGCCGATCTCGCCGGGGCTGATCCGCCACTTGAGCTCCGGGTGCTTGCGCAGGGTCCCGGTGCCTGTGCACGGCAGGTCGAGCACGACCCGGTCGAAGGAGATCGACCAGGGGGGCAGGAGGGCGTCCGCCCCGACCACCGGCAGGGCGCGGCCGAGCCGGCGCAGGTTGGCCGAAAGCGTCGCGAGCCGGGCCGGGGCGAGGTCGGCGAGCACCGGCCGCACCGTCGGCTCGGCGGCGAGCAGGGCGAAGCTCTTGCCGCCGGGGGCGGCGGCGGCGTCGAGGATCCGCTCCCCCGGCGTCGGCGGCGGGACGAGGGCGGCGGCCTGGCTCGCCTCGTCCTGGACGTAGAGGTCGCCGTGCCGGAACGCTTCACTGGCGAAGGGATCACCGGCCCGGACCAGCAACCCCGAGGCCGACAGGCTCGACGGCTCCACCTCCACGCCGGCGTCGATCAGCGACTCGGCGAGGAGCTCGCGCCCTCCCCGGTCCCGGAACGCCAGCAAGTGGATCGGCTTCGGGCGGTTGTTCGCCTCGAGCACCGAGAGGGTCCGGTCGCGGCCGAAGCGCTCGAGCCAGCGCGCGACCAGGAAGTCGGGATGGCTGAGCTCGATCGCCAGGCGCCGGACCGGGTCGCGCTCCCGCACCGGCCAGTCCGCAAGGTGGGGCGAGCGGGCGATCCGGCGCAGCACCGCGTTGACGAAGCTCGTGCCCCCCT
The DNA here is from genome assembly GCA_963741925.1 of uncultured Acidobacteriota bacterium. Classification (GTDB taxonomy): domain Bacteria; phylum Acidobacteriota; class Thermoanaerobaculia; order Multivoradales; family DATKCC01; genus CAVUBL01. The sequence goes on along the minus strand of CAVUJU010000005.1, from coordinate 1,536,720 downwards.
TGTGGGTCAGCCGGTGCGCCTGGTCCACGGCCTCGTTGACCGCGGCGTGGGCCGGGACGCGGTCGAGGAAGAGGATCTGGTAGACGGCGATCCGCAGGGGCGCGACGAGCACCGGGTCGATCCGGTCGAGGCTCCGGTCGCTCGCCGCCTCGATCACCGCGTCGAGGCGCCGGAGCCACCGCAGGGTCCCCATCACCAGCTCGACCAGCAGGCCCCGGTCCCGGGGTTCGAAGCGCTCGAGGGCGCCCGCCAGGAAGGTGTCGGCGGGGGCCAGGGAGGCGAGGGTCCGCTCGACCACCCAGGTCGCGGCCACCCGGACGCTCTCCTGGCTCGTCTGCACCCGCCGGCCCGCGGGCTGATGCCGCAGCTTGCTCATGGCAACGCTCTCGAGCCGAGGGCTGTGAATGAATCTCCGGCCGTAGCAGGTCGGCGATTCATTCACGAGCTCTCAGGCGAAGCGCTCACCCACGCGGATGCGCTCGCCGTTGACGAAGTCCGAGGCGCGCAGGGCCTTCTTGCCGGGGCGCTGGAGCTCCTCGATGCCGAACACCGAGTCGCCCCCGCAGAGGATCGCCATCTTGCCCTGGCGCAGACCGAGGTAGGTCCCGGTGAAGCCGGACGGCCCCTTCTCCCAGGTCATGGGAACGCCCCACAGCACCTTGACCGGGCGGCCCTTGAAGTTGGCGGTCATGCCCGGCCAGGGATCGAGTGCCCGCATCCGGTTGTAGAGCTCCTCGGCCTCCAGGGCCCAGTTCATCCGGCCGTCGTCCTTGCTGAACTTCGTCGCGTAGCTGGCGCTCTCCTCGCGCTGCTTGCGCGGCTTGAGGCCCTTGCCCGCCTCGAGCTTCTCGATCGTCTCGACCACGAGCTCCGCGCCCAGCGGCTCGAGGCGCTTCGCGAGCTCGCCGGCGGTCTCCGAGCGGCCGATCTCGACCTCGGCCTGGAGCAGGATCAGGCCGGAGTCGAGCTCCTCCTCCATGAGCATCGTGGTGACGCCGGACTTCTTCTCGCCGTTGGCGATCGCGGACTGGATCGGCGACGCGCCCCGGTACTTGGGCAGCAGCGAGCCGTGGAGGTTGATCGCCCCGTGCTTCGGGACCCCGAGGAGCTCGGCCGGGAAGATCTGGCCGAAGGCCACGACCACGAAGAGGTCGGGCGCGAGGCCGCGCATCCGGGCGATGAACGCCTCGTCCTTGACCCGCTCGGGTTGCAGGACCTCGAGGCCGCGAGCCCGGGCGGCCTCGGCGACGGGTGGCTCCTGGACCTCCTGGCCGCGGCCGGCCGGCGCCGCCGGGCGGGTGACCACGGCCACCGGCTCGCGGCCCGCCTCGACCATCGCCTCGAGGGTGGGTACGGCGAACTCGGGAGTGCCGAAAAAGACGATCTTGCCGAGCTTGGGCATGCCTCCCATCGTAGCAGGGAGGGGGGAGGGGGTGGGAACGGGGGGAGGGCGGATGAAGCGGCCGAGCCCTGTCTCGGCCGGGCGAACGGTGGGGCCGGCACCGGGCCGTCCAGTGCGCGGCCGAGCCCCGCCTCGGCCGGCCGAGACGGAGCTCGGCCGCTTCACGCGGGATTGCAGGTCGAGGGGCTCAGGTCGCGGCCGCCGGCTCCTCGGCCTTCTCCTCCAGGATCACCAGGTGCCCCTTGCCTTCGACCTTGTCCAGGTCGAGGTCACCGACGACCCGCACCGGCACGCCGTCCAGGTTGAGCTCCCCTTCCAGGTGGACGGAGCCCGTGCCCTGCTCCCAGTCCGCCTGCGACAGGTCCGAGCGCTCCTCGTCGAGCGGGAACCCGAGCTCGGTGCCGCCTCGGGTCTCGGTGAACTTCACGTGCACGTACTTGCGATCGATCGCCGCCTTGAGCTCGCCGCGGGCGTCGTCGCGGATCGGCCGGTAGATGATCTTGTGGTCGCCCTTCGCCAGCTTGTACGGTAGCTCGCTCATGGAAATGCTCTCCTCCGACGGTGAAGGTTCTCGGTTCTCTCTCTATGTGTCTGGCCGGCCGGCTTTCGTGACGGACCGGGGCGACGGGCTCCCATCTTCGCTCAAGGGGCGGGCAGGAACGAATCGAGCACGGTCCCCAGGCCCCGTTCGCGGGCCGAGTCCAGGGCCAGCTTGCCCACGGCGAGGTCCAGGATCCCGAGGCCGAACGGGCTGAAGACGGTGACCCGGTCCGGATCGGCCTTCGCCGGCGCCGTACCCTCCAGGAGCTCGGCGAGGGTGCAACGGATGAAGCTCCGCTCGCCCGAGAGCTCCGCGGCGAGGTGCACCGAGGTCCGGGCGCGGCAGACGTGGTCGGGATCGTCGACCACGTTGTCGGCGGCGAGGATCGCCTCCGGGGCCAGGTCGCGGAGAGAGACGTGGAGGATCGTCGCTCCCGGCGGGCAGGCCGCGAGGTCGCGGACGTGGGGCTCGACGGCGGTCGTGGCGAACGAGACGACCGGCGCCCGCACGAGCACCGACTCCAGGTCGCCGGCCACCTCGACCGCCACCGGGGCCAGACGCTGCCGCACCCTCTCCCCGAAGGCCTCGGCCCGCCCTCGGTCGAGGTCGAAGACCAGGAAGCGGCCGAGGCCCGGGAAGACCGATCGCAGCTGACGGGCGAGCTCGAAGTTGATCAGCCCGGCGCCCACGATGCCGGCCACCTCCGGCGGACGGGCTGCGAGCACCTCCGCGGCCAGCGCCGCACTGGCCGCGGTACGGCGCGCGCTGATGATCGAGCCTTCGAGGATCGCGAACGGCCGGCCCGTCTCCAGGGAGTTGAGGATCAGGACGGCGGAGGCCCGCGGCAGGCGGCTCGCCACGTTGCCCGGAAACGACGCGATCCACTTCAGCCCGGCGGTCCCGAAGCCGTCCCCCAGGTAGGCCGGCAGGGCGATGATCCGGTTCAGGTCGTCCTTCGGGAACCTCAGGAAGGACGAATGGGGCAGCGAGCTCTCGCCCCGCCCGTGGGCGACGTAGGCCGCGGCGACCGATTCGCGGATCTCCGGTTCGTGGTCGGCGAGCAGCGCCTCGATCTCGGCGGCTCCCAGGACGATCACGGCTCCGTCCATGCCGGGGGGGTTCCGGCTCACGCCGGGAGCTCCTCCGGGACCGCCCCGAAGCGCTCGCGCACCCAGGCGTCGGAGTACACCGTGTCGAGGTAGCGCTCTCCCCGGTCGCAGAGCACCAGCGCGCAGACGGCGCCGGCGGGGATCTCGCCCTTCATGCGGGCCAGCGCCGCGACCACCCCGCCCGCCGACCCGCCGGCCAGGATCGCCTCCCGGCGGACCAGCCGCCGGCAGCCCAGCACGCACTCGAGGTCGCTCACGTGGACGCAGCGGTCGATCAGCCCGAGATCGCGCAGCGGCGGCCGGATGCCCGCGCCCAGGCCCGGGATCATCCTCTCCCCCGCCTGGTCGCTGAAGATCAGGCTCCCCACGGCGTCGACCGCGACGACGGCGCAACGCAGGCCATGGTCCCGGACGTACTCGCCGCAGCCCCGCACCGTCCCGCACGTGCTGGTGGCGACGAAGACGTAGTCGATCTCGCCGTCCAGGGCCGCGGCCACCTCGGCCATGGTGGTCCGGTAGTGCGAGCGCGGGTTCTCCATGTTGGTGTACTGGTTGGGCCAGAAGGAGTTGGGGATCTCGGCGCACAGCGTCCGGACCCGGTCGAGCCGGGCCTGCAGGAGCTCCCCGGTCTCCGGGTCCGGCTCCTCGACCCGCTCGATCTCGGCGCCGTAGGCCCGGAGGACGCGGAGGTTCTGCTCCGTCGCCTTCTTGTCCACCACGCAGAGGAAGCGGAGCCCATGGTAGCGGCAGGCCTGCGCCAGGCCGACCCCCATGTTGCCCGAGCTCGACTCCACCACGACGGTCTCGGCGTCGATCTCGCCGGACTCCAGCGCCGCCTCGATCATGGCCTTCGCCGGCCGGTCCTTGATGCTGCCGCCCGGGTTCAGGGCCTCGAGCTTGCCGAACAGGGAGAACGGCGCGTCGGGAAAGAGCTTGCGAAGCTCGACCAGCGGCGTGTCCCCGATCGTCTCGAGGACACCGTGGCAGACGGCGGACGGCGCCGGGAGGGGTCTAGTCGCGAGCATGGGGTCCCTCCCGGGACGGCGAGCTTCCGCCCGCCGCACCGACCTCCATCGATTTCGGACTCTCTCTATCCCCGCCCATGATGAGATTCCAGGGTCTCAACAGCCACGGTGCCCAGGCCCGGCCTCCCGGGACAGGTGGCGGGGACGGGATCCCTTACTCCACCCGCGCGGCGTCGATCTCTAGGAAGTAGTCGCCCGGGACGAGGACTTCCCGGGGCTTCGATCCCTGGGGGGGGCCGAGGATGCCGTCCTGCTCCATCATGTCGATGAGGCGGGCGGCGCGGGAGAAACCGACCCGCAGGCGGCGCTGGAGGAAGGAGGCCGAGCCCTGGCCCTCCGAGACGACCAGGCGGGCGGCCTCGTCGTAGAGCTCGTCGTCGGACTCGCCGTCGCCGCCGCCGCCCGCGCCGCGGCTCCCCTCGGGCGCCTTCAGCAGGTCGAGGTTGTACTCGGGCTTCGCCTGTTTCTTGAGCCAGCGCACCAGGCCCGCCGTCTCCTGCTCGGAGACGTAGGCGCCGTGGAGGCGCATCGTGCGCGAGGTGCCCGGCGGCATGAACAGGGCGTCGCCCTTGCCCAGGAGCTGCTCGGCGCCGATCTGGTCGAGGATGGTCCGCGAGTCGTGGCGGGTCGCCGTGGCGTAGGAGATCCGGCACGGGAAGTTGGCCTTGATCGTGCCGGTCAGGATGTCGACCGACGGCCGCTGGGTGGCGACGATCAGGTGGATGCCCACGGCGCGTGCCATCTGGGCGAGCCGCGCGATCGCCGTCTCGACCTCGGAGGAGGCGACCATCATCAGGTCGGCGAGCTCGTCGATGATGATCACGAAGTAGGGCAGCGGCTGGAAGTCCTCGGGGCCGAAGTCGCCGCCCTCGTCGTCGAGGGCCAGGCGGCGGCGCTGCTCGGGGTCGCGGATGGCGCTGTTGTAGTAGGCGATCGAGCGCACGTGGACCTCGGCCAGCAGGCGGTAGCGGCGCTCCATCTCGGCCACCATGTTGTTGAGCACGTTGGCCGCCTGTTGCGGCTCGACCACCACCTTGGTCTCGAGGTGGGGGATGTCGGCGTAGACCCCGAGCTCGATCCGCTTGGGGTCGATCAGGATGAAGCGCACCAGCTCCGCCGGCGTCTTGTAGATGATCGAGGTGATCATCGTCTGGAGCCCGACGCTCTTGCCCGCGCCGGTGGCGCCGGCGACCAGCAGGTGGGGCATGGTGGCGAGGTCGGCGAAGTAGGGCTCGCCGTAGATCGTCACCCCCAGGGCCATGGTGAGGGGCGAGCGGGACTTCTGGAAGGTCTCCTGGGAGAGGAGCGAGCCCAGGGGGATGGTGAGCCGCTCCCGGTTGGGCACCTCGATGCCCAGGGTCGAGCGCCCGGGGAGGCGGTCGATCCGCACCGAGGTGGCGCGCAGCGCCAGGGCCAGCTCGTCCTGGAGGTTGACGATCTGGCTCACCTTGACGCCGGGGGCGGGCTGGAACTCGAAGACGGTGATCACGGGGCCCGGGCTGATCCCCTCGATCGTCCCCTCGACCCCGAACTCGGCGCACCGGCTGCGGATCAGCTCGCCCAGGCGCACCAGCTCGTCCTCGTCGAGGCGCGCGCCGGGGGTCGTCTGCTGGAGGAGGTTCAAGGGCGGCGTGCCCGGGGGGCCGCTGCCCGGCTCGCCGACGAACGGGAGCTCGTGCTGGGGCAGGGCTGCGCGCGCGGCGCGAGCCGGGCGCGCCCGGGAGCCCGCCGGGGAGGAGGGTGCGGCCGTCTCCGTCGCCGCGCCCCGCATCTGGCTCGCGGCGGCGACCGGCGCCGGCACCCGGCGGACGGCGAAGGCGCCCTCGCCCCGCTTCTCCACCACTCGGAGCGGCAGGTCGGCCAACCCGGCCGGCGCGTCGTCCGCCGCCGGGCCTTCCTGGCCGCGCCGCTCCGCCATCACCCGCTCCAGGTGCTTGGCCACCACCCGCCGGCGGTTGCGCTCCTTGGACCGGCGCTCGCGGCGCCGCTCGCGGGCGAGGCGCCGGCGCCCCCACCAGGCGGCCACGCGCGCCACCCAGGAACGGGCCACGTCGCCGAGGGTCGACTGGACGGCGAGGGCGGTGCCCAGGACGACGGCCGAGACGAGGACGAGGAGGGTTCCGGGGAGGTTGAGCCGGGCCTCGAGGAGCTCGGCGAGGAGCTTGCCGAACGCGCCGCCCGAGTCGGCGAGCCAGCCGCGCCAGGCGATCTCCCCGACCGTGGCGTGGAGCAGGGCCGGCAGGCTTCCGAGCACCACCAGGGCGCCGACGAGGCGCAGCGGCGAGCGCTCGGCGGCGCGCCGGCGGACCAGGCGCCAGCCGGCGGCGGCGAGGAAGACCGGGACGAGGAGCGCCGCGAGGCCCAGCAGGCCGAAGGCGAGGGCCGAGGCGTGGGCCCCCAGCGGCCCGATCAGGTTGCGCACCGCCCCGGGCTCGGAGGAGGCGTGGAACAGGCTCGGGTCGCCGGGGTGGTAGGAGACGAGGCTCGCCGCCAGCAGCAAGGCCACGCTCAGGGTGGCGATGCCCGCGAGCTCCTCCCCCTTGCCGGGCGGCAGCCGGATGCGCGCCGCCGGTCGTTCGTCTCGCGCGGTTGCCTTGGCCACGGTCGGACTCTCGAGTAACGGTTGAAGGATTCGAGCTAACCTGGCATGAAGTCTACCACTTCGAGTGCATCACCCCGGCTCCCGTCCGCGAGGAGCGTGTCGTACCAACCGCAGGAAGTCGGCCAGAGCGAGCTCTTCGGCGCGGGCCCCGGGGGCGATGCCGGCGGCCGCCAGGGCCCGCTCGGCGCCCGCCCGGCCCCAACCGGCGCCCAGGCTGTTGCGCAGCGTCTTCCTCCTTCGGGCGAAGGCCAGGTGGACGGTGGCCTCGAGCGCCGCCATGTCGGCCGGGGCGAGCGGCGGCGGGCGCAGGGCAAAGCCGACGAAGGCGCCGTCCACCTTGGGGGGAGGGCGAAAGCTCCCCGCCTTGACGCGCCCCAGGAGCCGGGCGTCGGCGCGCGCGGCGACCAGGACCGAGAGAGCCCCGTAGCCCGCCTCCCCGGGGCCCGCCGTCAGGCGCTCCGCCACCTCCTTCTGGACCAGGAAGGCGGCCCGCGGGATGCGCTCCGGGTGGCGAAGGAGACGGGAGATGAGGGCCGTGGCGACGTTGTACGGCAGGTTGCCGGTGACCAGGGTCGGCGCCGGGAGGCGCCCCCAGGGGATCTCCAGGGCGTCGCCCACCACCAGGGCCGGCGCCGGCCCTCCCGGTGCGGCCCCCCGGTCCGCCAGCGGGCCGCGCAGGGCGAAGGCCCAGTCCGGATCGAGCTCCCAGGCCCAGACCCGGGCGCCCCGGCGGGCGAGCTCGCGGGTGAGCACGCCGCCGCCCGGGCCGATCTCGAGCACCCGCTCGCCCGCCGGCTGCAGGTAGGCGACCAGCGGGCCACAGATCCGCGGGTCGGCCAGGTGGTGCTGGCCCAGGGCCTTCTTGCGTCGCGGCTCCCCCGGCGCGGTCATCGCGGCGAAACTATCAGTGCCGGGGCGCCGCCAATTTGGCATCGGCGGGCCGCCCGGGACGACCGGGTGGGCTCGCGATCCGCGCGGTTTCGCCCGCCGGGCGGGCCGCGCGACTGGCACCCCCCTTGCAGCTCACACCACTCGCCGCGCGGAGACCCACCAGGAGACCCTCATGACGGAGCCGGACTTCACCCCTGCCCCCCAGGCCGCCCCCTCGACCGGCCCGGCGGCCGATCGATCGGGCGGGGGCGGCGACCCGCCGGGGCAGGCCGGGCTCCAGGACATCGATCGCCAGACCCTGGCGCTCAAGCAGGCCGAGGCGGAGATCCGCAAGGTGATCGTCGGCCAGGGGTACCTCATCGACCGGCTCCTGGTCGCGCTGCTCTCGCGCGGACACCTCTTGATCGAGGGGGTGCCGGGGCTCGCCAAGACCCTGGCGGTCAAGACCCTGGCCCGCACCCTGGACATCGACTTCCAGCGCATCCAGTTCACCCCGGACCTCCTGCCCGCCGACCTCGTGGGGACCCTGATCTACGACGCCCGGACCGGCGACTTCGTCCCCCGCAAGGGGCCGATCTTCACCCGCATCCTGCTCGCCGACGAGATCAACCGGGCGCCGGCCAAGGTCCAGTCGGCCCTGCTCGAGGCCATGGAGGAGCGCCAGGTCACCCTGGGCGACACGAGCTATCGCCTCGAGGAGCCGTTCATGGTGCTGGCCACCCAGAACCCCATCGAGCAGGAGGGCACCTACCCCCTCGCCGAGGCGCAGACCGACCGCTTCATGCTCAAGCTGCGCCTGGACTACCCGAGCCGCCCCGAGGAGGCCGAGATCCTGGACCGCATGCTGGTCGAGCGGCCGATCGACGTCCGGCCGGTGCTCGACCGCGAGCGCCTCCTCGACCTGCGGCGGGCGACCGACGGGGTCTACCTCGACGACAAGCTCCGGCGCTACGTCCTGGACCTGGTGGCGGCGACCCGCGACCCGGCCGCGGCCCGGAGCCCCGAGCTCGCCGACCTGATCGCCTTCGGCGCCTCGCCGCGCGCCACGATCTTCCTCGCCCGGGCGGCGAAAGCCCTGGCGCTCGTCCGGGGCCGCGGCTACGTGATCCCGGAGGACGTCAAGGAGGTGGCGCCGGACGTGCTGCGCCACCGGATCGTGCCGTCCTACGAGGCCGAGGCCGAGGAGGTCAGCGCCGACGATCTGGTCGAGCGCCTCCTGTCCCGCGTCGAGGTCCCGTAGGCCGTCCCGAGGTGACGTTGGCTTTCCCGGCCGTCCTCTCGAACGTCTTCCGCTCCCGGAACCGGAAGGGAGCTCCACCGCCCCGCCCGCGCCTGCCGGCGGACCTGGCGCGCAAGGTGCGGAGGATCGAGATCGCCACCAAGCGCCTCGTCGACCAGGGAGTCGCCGGCGAGTACCACTCGGTGTTCCGCGGCCGCGGGGTCGAGTTCGCCGAGGTACGGCCCTACCAGCCGGGCGACGACGTGCGCTCGATCGACTGGAACGTCACCGCTCGGATGGGCGAGCCGTTCGTCAAGAAGTACGTCGAGGAGCGCGACCTGACCGTGTTCCTGGCGGTCGACGTCTCCGGCTCCCTCTCCTTCGGCTCCCGGGTCATCGTCAAGCGGGACCTGGCGGCGGAGGTGACCGCGCTGCTCGCCTTCGCGGCGGTGCGCAACGGCGACCGGGTCGGCGCCGCGCTGCTCTCGGACGGCATGGACCTCTTTCTCGCGCCGCAGCGCCGCCGGACCCACGTCCAGCGCCTGATCCGCGAGATCCTGATCCGGCCGGCCGGCGGCCGGACCGACCTGGGCGCCGGGCTCTCCCAGGTGCTCGCCACCCTGAAGCGCCGCTCGGTCCTCTTCCTGGTCTCCGACTTCCTCACCGAGCCCTTCCCGGGCGCCCTCAAGGCGGCGGCCGCCCGCCACGACCTGGTGGTCGTCGAGGTCGTCGACCCGCGCGACGCCGACCTCCCCCCGGCGCCGGGACCGGTGGTGCTCGAGGACGCCGAGACCGGCCGCCTGGCGGTGGTCGACGGCGCCCGCGCCGCCGCCGAGCACGCCCGGCGCTGGCGCCGGCAGCGCGAGGAGCTCCACCGGCTGCTCCGGAACCTGGGGGTGGACCACCTCGTGCTCCGCACCGACCGGCCCTACCTGGCACCGATGGTGGAGTTCTTCGAGGACCGCCGGCGGAGGCTCGCGCGATGAGGCGGCCGCCGCTCGGCGGGGGGACCCGGGGCGCCGCGCCGCTCCTCCTCGGCCTCCTGGCCCTGGCGGCGGTCCCGGCCGCGGCGGCGCCCGCCCCGGCCGCTGGCACCGCCGGGCTGCCGCGGCTCGCGGTCTCCCTCGAGCCCGGGAGCCTCACCGTGGGCGACCGGGTGCGGGCGACCCTCACCCTCACCGCCGATCCGGCGGGGCTCGCCGGCGAGCCCCGCTTCCCGGCCTGGGGCAAGGCGTGGGGCGACGCCGAGGTCCTCGAGGTCTCCCCGGTCGGGCGCCGGGCCGCTCCGGCGGGGCCGGGCGGGTCGGGCGGACCGGTCGAGTATCGCCAGACCGTCGTCGTCACGGCGTTCCGCCCCGGCCGCATCTCCCTGCCGCCGAGGAAGGTCGCCGTGCCCGGACCGCGGGCGACGCGCGAGCTCGAGACCCCCGCGGAGCTGGCCCTGACCGTCCGCTCGGTGCTGCCGGCCGAGGCCCCGGGCCGGTCGGGCAAGGCCATCCCCGAGCCCAAGCCCCCCGCCCCGCCGCGGGAGCTGCCGGTGGGACGGGCCTTCTGGTGGACCCTGGCGGCGATGGGCCTGGCCGCCGCGGGCGCCGTGGGGCTCGCCGTCGCCCGCGCCCGCGCCGGCGGCGCCCGGACGGCGGCGGCGGCCCGCTCGGCGCCGGCGCCGGCCGACGAGCTCGCCGCGAGCCTCGCCGAGGCCGCCCGCGAAGGCTCCCCCGAGCGGGCCCACGTCGCCCTCTCCTTCGCCCTGCGGCGCTACCTCGGCCGCGCGCTCCGTTTCCCCGCCCTCGAGAGCACGACCTCCGAGGTCCGCCGCGAGCTCCGCGGGCGCCGGGCGCCCGAGGCCGTCGCCGCGCGGACCGCCGAGATCCTGCACGCCTGCGACCGGGTCAAGTTCGCCCGCGAGCCGTCCGGCCGCCCGGCCCTCGAGGCGCGCCTCGAGGCGGCGCGGGAGGTCGCCGAGCGCCTCGAGGCGTACCTCGCGCCGGCTCCGGGGGGACCGGCGTGAACCCCTTCCCCACCCTCGCCGACCCGGCCTGGCTGGCGCTGCTCGCCTTGCTGCCGCTCCTCGCCTGGCACCACCACCGGCGCTCCGGCGCGGGCGCCGTCACCTACAGCCGGCTGCCGCTGGCGGCGGCGGGCCGGTGGCGCCTTCACCTGCCCTTCTACCTCCGCCTGGCGGCCCTGGCGGCGCTGGTCGTGGCCCTCGCCCGGCCCCAGCTCGGCTACGCCTGGGAGGAGAGCCTCACCGAAGGCATCGACATCGAGATCGCCCTCGACGTCTCGGGCAGCATGGGCGCCGAGGACTTCCAGCCGAAGAACCGCCTAGCGGTCGCCAAGGAGGTGGTCGAGGACTTCGTCGCGGGGCGCACCGGCGACCGGATCGGCCTGGTGGTCTTCTCGGGCGGCGCCCTCACCCAGGCGCCGCTGACGACGGACCACCAGATGCTGCGCTTCCTGGTCGACTCGGTCGACCTGGGGAGCCTGCCGCCGGGCACCGCCATCGGCGTCGCCCTGGCCACCGCCGCCGCGCGCCTCAAGGACTCGAGCGCCAAGAGCCGGGTGATCGTGCTGGTCACCGACGGGGTGAACAACGCCGGCGAGATCGACCCCGGCTCGGCCGCGGCCCTCGCCGACGGCCTGGGCATCCGGGTCTACACCGTGGGGGTCGGCACCGGCGGCCGCGTGCCGGTCAAGGTGGCGGTCGGCGACCCGCGGACCGGCGAGACGATGATCCAGCGCATCCTGCGCGCGATGCCGGTGGACGAGGACCTGCTCCGGGAGATCGCCCGGCGCACCGGCGGGCGCTTCTTCCGCGCCACCGACCGGGACGCCCTGGCCGCGGTCTTCCACGAGATCGACCGGCTGGAGACGACGCCGCTCAAGGCCAAGCGCTTCGTGCGCTACCGGGAGGTCTTCCAGCCCCTGGCCTGGAGCGGCCTCGCCCTGCTCCTGCTACCCCTGGTCCCGGCGGCCCTCAAGGTGACGGCCGAGCCATGAGCTTCGCCCGCCCCGACCTGCTCGCCCTCCTCTTGCTGGCGCCGGTCGCCGCCTTCGCCGCCGGCTGGCTCTGGCGCCGGCGCCTCAGGGCGACCGAGGCCTGGGCCGCCCGGCCGCTCTGGGACCGCCTGGTGGCGGGCTACTCGCGCCACCGGCTCGTCGCCTCGGTCGTCCTCCTGGTGCTCGCGATCCTGGGGGCCGCGGCGGCGATCGTTCAGCCGCGCTGGGGCCGGAGCCAGGAGACGGTGAAGCGCAAGGGCGTCGACGTCGTCCTGGTGCTCGACGCCTCCCTCTCCATGGGCGCCCACGACGTCTCGCCGTCGCGCATGGCGGTCGCCAAGACCCTGGTCCGGCGCCTGGTTCGGGCCATGCCGGGCAACCGAGTGGCCCTGGTCGGCGCCGAGGGCCAGGGGCTGGTGCTCGCCCCCCTGACCACCGACGTCGCCGTCCTCGACCTGCTCCTCGACGGCCTCGAGCCGGGGTCGCTCCCGACGCCCGGGACCGAGCTGGGCGACGCCCTGGACCAGGTGGTCCGGCTCTTTCCGCCCGGGGGCAAGACGCACCGCGCGGCGATCCTGATCTCCGACGGCGAGGACCACGGCGGCGGCCTCGAGAAGCGTCTCGCGGCCCTCTCGCAGGCCGGCGTGGCGGTCCACGCCATCGGCGTGGGCACGCCGGCGGGCGCCCCGGTGCCGATCCCGGGGCAGCCGGGGGCCAACAAGCGGCAGGGCGACGGCTCGCTGGTCGTCAGCCGCCTCCACGAGGAGGTCCTGGAGCGGATCGCCCGCGCGACCGGCGGCGTCTACCTGCGGGCCACCGATCCGGCCCGCGACCTCTCGAGCGTCGTCCGGGCGATCGAGAGCCTCGAGAAGACCCGCTACGAGTCGACCGTGGTCGACACTCGGGCGGAGCGGTTCCAGTGGCCCCTCGGGGCGGCGATCGCCGCCCTCGCCCTGTTCCTGGCCGTGCCGCCGTTCCGGCCGGTCTCCACCCGCCGCCCCTCGGCCCCGGCCTCCGGCCCGCGGCGCGAGGCCGCGCGATGATCGCCCGCCTCGCCACCCTCGGCCTCGCCGCGACCACCGCCCTGGTGGGCCTCGCCGGGCTTCCCTCGCTCTCCGACGCCCGGCGGCTCCTCGACCTCCATCCGCCGGCGTGGGTGGAGCGCTGGCTCCACAACCCCCGGGAGCAAACGGCCGCCGGCCTGGACCGGCTCGAGGGCGGCGATCCCGCCGCCGCGGCCGACGCCTTCGAGAGCGCCGGACGTCTGGCGCCCGACGATCCCCGGGTCGGGTACAACACCGGCACCGCGCGGCTGCTGGCCGGCCACGGCGACGCCGTCGCCGCCCTCGAGCGGGCCGCGGAGACGGCCCCCTCCGACCTCGCCGCCGCCGCCCGGTTCAACCTCGGCAACGCCCACCTGGCGGCCGGCGACCCGGCCCAGGCGGTGGCGGCCTACGAGGAGGCCCTGCGCCTCGATCCGGGCGACGCCGCGGCGAAGTTCAACCTCGAGGTCGCCCTGCGCCGCCTCGCGGCCGAGCGGAGGAAGGCGAAGACCCCCCAGGAGGCGCCGGGCGGCCGGAAGCAGGGCGAGCGCGAACCCGGGAAGCGTGGCGGCGGGACCGACGCCGACCGGCCGCCGGCGAAGGAGAAGGCTCGCTCCGGCGCCCGCGAGCCCCGGCCCGGCGGCGACGAGCGGCGCGGCGCGGCCGAGTCGCGCCCGACGCCCGGAGGCACCTCGCCCCTCTCCCGGCGCGCCCTCCCCGACTTCCGGGACCAGCCGGACATGAGCGCCTCCCAGGCGGCGGCCCTGCTCGAAGCGGTCGAGAACCTGGAGCGCCGCGAGCGCCGTGCCGAGGCCGCCGCCCGCGCCGGAAAGAAGGCCGCGGAGGAGGACTGGTGAGCGCCCGGCTCCGGATCTCGCTCCTCGCGGCCGCCGCCCTGCTTCTCGCGCCCGGCGGTCTCCTGGCCTCGGACGCCCGGGTCGAGAGCCGGCTCGAGCCGCGGGTCATCGGCCTCGACGGCTACGCTCTGTTCACCCTCGAGGTGAGCGGCTCGGGCTGGACCACACCCCGCCTGACGCCGGCCTTCGAGCTCCAGAACCTCGAGATCGCGGGCGGCCCGGACCAGCGCCACGACGTGACCCTCGGCACCGGCGGGAGCCACTGGCACTACGCCTGGACCTGGCAGCTTCGCCCCCGCTCGGTGGGCAGCGCGGCGGTCACGTCGATCCGGGTCCAGGTGGGCGACGATCGGTTGGACCTGGCCCCCCGGCGCCTCGAGGTCCGGCGCCACGCACCGCCGGCCCCGCCGGGCGCGCCGGGAGCGGGCCGCCCGCCGCGCGCGCAGAACGGCCGCAGCCTCCTCGAGGAGCTCCTGCGGCGCGGCCTGGGCGGCGGCGCTCCGGGGGATCGGGACCTGCCCGACGTCGGGGGGTCCGGCGAGGCGAAGCTCTTCCTCCGGGCCGTGGCCGATCCGGTCGATCCGTACGTCGGCCAGCGGGTGCTCTACACGGTCTACCTCTACACCCAGATGGACGTGCGCGCCATGGACCCCGAGAGCCTGCCCAGATTCCAGGGGCTGTGGGCGCGGACCGTCGACCTGGGGGACCCGCCCCGCGAGCAGGTGATCTGGCAGGGCGAGACCTACACCCGCGTCGCGCTGCTCCAGAAGGAGCTCTACTCCCTGGCCGCGGGCACCCGCGAGCTCGAGCCGGTCCGCGCCCACTTCCTGGTCGAGCGGATCGCGCGCGACCGGTTCTTCCTCGCGCCCCTGCGCGTGCCGGCCGAGCTCGAGCGCCGGAGCAACCCGGTCCACCTCCGGGTCAAGCCCCTGCCGCCTCCTTCCGGCCCGATCGCCGCCCGGTTCGGCGGCGCGGTCGGGAAGATCACAGCCCGGGCCACGATGGCGCCGCGCCAGGTGGCGGTCGGCCAAGGCGCCACTCTCTCCCTGACCCTCGCCGGCGACGGCGACCTCGAGAGCCTGCCGGCCCCGGACCTCGACCTGCCGCCCGGTCTCGAGGTCCTGGAGTCGGAGGCCGGCCCGGCCGTGCCCGCGCCGCCGCCCGCCGGAGCGGAGGCCGGCCCGGCCGCGGACGAGGCCGGGCGCGAGGCGCAGCGGAGCGCCGGGATGACCCGGACCTGGCGCTACGTGGTCGTGCCCCGGCGCTCGGGCTCCTGGCGCCTGCCGGCGGTCGAGGTGGCCTACTTCGATCCCGAGGCCGGCCGCTACCGAACCGCCCGGGCCCCCCTGCCCGAGCTCGTCGCCGGACCGGCGGCGGTCGCGGCGCGGGGCGCGGAGCGCTCCGGGAGCGGTCTCCACGCGATCCGCAACGCCGCCCTGCCGCCGCGGCCGGCCCCGCGGTGGCGCCTTGTCCTGCCGTGGGCGTTCGCGGTGCCCTGGCTCATGGCCTTCGCCCTCCTGCTCGGGAGGCGCCGGGAGGCGAACGGCGACCGGTCCGGGGGCTCCCGCGCCGAGTCCGCGGAGTTCCTCGCGGCCCTCGGCGAGGCCCGGACCGAGGAGCGCCCGCGGCGCGCCGCGGCGGCGATCGAGCGGGCCTGGCGCGGTCTGTTGCGGGACGCCTGGGGCCTCGACGACGCCGGCGCCCCGGCGCGCTGGCCCGCGGCGCTCGCCGCCCGCGGCGTGCCGGCCGACGCCTGCGGCGAGCTCGCCGGCTTGCTCGAGGACCTGCACTACCTGCGCTACGCTCCCGAGCTCTCCGCCACCTCCGATCTCGCGGGCGAGCTGGTGGCGCGCTCCGAGCGGCTGGAGCGCGCCCTGACCCGTGATGGTGCCCGTGGTAGGACCCGCGGCGCGGCCGGCGACGGGGACCGCGAGGCGGCCCGCGGCGCGTGATGGCCCGCTGTCCGACCGCCGCCCGCCTCGCCCCTTGGGTCCTTTCGCCGCTCCTCGCCCTCCTCGCCCTCCTCGTCGCCTCGGCCCTGGCCGCCGCCGAGCCGACCGGGAGCCGCGCGGCCCTGCGCCGCGGCAACCGCTTGTACCGCCAGGGCGACCTCGCAGGCGCCGCCGCCGCCTACCGCGCCGCCGCGGATCAGGGCGACCCCCTCCTGGCCTACAACCTGGCGACCACGCTCCACCATCTCGGGGACCTGCCCGAGGCCGTCCTCTGGTACCGCCGGGCGGCGACCGGGCTGGGGCCGGACCCCTGGCTGGAGCAGAACCTGGCGCGGGCGCGGGCCGACCTCGCGAGCGCCGGCGCCCGCCGGCTCGGCCCGCCCCGGCTGCTGGCGCCGATCCTCCGGCGCCCCTGGCTACCCGCCGCGCTGGGCGCGGGGTGCGCCTGGGCCGCCCTGCTCGTCCTCCTCTTCGCCTCGGCCGGCTCGGGCCGCCGCTGGCGCCGGCCGAGGCGGTGGGCCGGAGGATTGCTCGCCTGCGGCCTCGCCCTGTGGGCCGGTGAGCTGGCGCTCGCGCGCCTCGGACCGCGCCCGGCGGTGCTGCTGGGGGCCTGCGGCGAGCTCCCCGCCGGCAGCGAGGCGTGGGTGATGCCGGAAAGCGGCGGGCGGCTGCGGGTCCTCGCGGCGGAGGAGAGCTGCGAGCGCGACGCCGTCGGGCTCGTCGAGCCGCTCCGACCCCCTCCGGCCGGGGCCTTCTGGTAACCTGAGACCAAGGAGTCTCGGGCAGGCACATGTCCAAATCGAATCGTCGGTCTCGACGAGCGGGGGAGCACGAGCCGGCCCCCGGCCCGGTGGCGGTGCCGGGACGGCCGGGGGGAGACCTCTGTCACGAGGACTTCCACTGCCTCGACCCCTCGGCCCTCGAACGGTTCCTCCAGCGCCGGCGGGCCAACCCCTATCTCGCCCTGGAGCTCAACCTCGCCGAGAACCTGATCGAGGTGCTGCGCAAGGCCAACCAGTTCGTCCCGTCGGCGGCCGGCTCGATCCTGCTCGACGACCCCGCGCAGAAGCGCAAGGACCGTCCCGGCAACCAGCTCACCTTCATCGCCGCCTTCGGCGAGAAGTCGGAGGGCCTGGTGGGCCGGGAGATCCAGGCGGACAGCGGCATCGCCGGCCACGTGTACTCGACCGGCGCCGCCTACTCGACCTCCGACGCCCCCCGGGACAGCCACTTCTTCGGCGGCTTCGACCAGGAGACGCAGTACTCGACCCGCGCGCTGATCGCCATCCCGATCCGCATCGAGCAGGAGGTGTGCGGAGTGCTCGAGCTGATCAACCGGCAGGGCCGGAGCGACTACTCCGGCGACGACCTGAACCTGCTCGAGATCTTCGCCGACTACATCTCGATCTCGATCCAGAACGTGCTCGACGGCCGCCAGGCGCAGGAGATCGCCAAGCGGGACAACCTGACCGGGCTGTACAACGACCGCTACCTGCACATCGCCCTGACCCAGGCGGTGGAGCGCAGCCAGGACGAGGCGCAGGACCTCGCGGTCCTGTTCCTGGACCTGGACTTCTTCAAGCGGGTCAACGACTCGCACGGCCATCTCGCGGGGAGCCAGGTGCTCCAGGAGGTGGGGCACATCCTCGCCGAGCGGGTCGAGCACCTGGACGCCTTCGCCGCGCGCTACGGCGGCGACGAGTTCGTGCTGGTCGCGCCGGGAACCTCCCTCGACGACGCGGTCGAGCTGGCGGAGGACGTCCGGACGAGCATCGTCGAGACGACGTTCTGCGCCGCCCCCGGGGAGATCCAGCGCGCGGCGCTTCACCTCCGCGGGCTGACCTGCTCGGTGGGGGTCGCCACCCTCGCGCGTCACCTGGGCGAGGAGCAGGGCGGCGCCGAGACCGCCAAGAGCACGCTCCTGCGCCTGGCCGACGCGGCGATGTACGTGGCCAAGGAGACCGGGCGAAACCGCACCGCGGTGGCCGGCGAGCCGGTCCGGCGCCGGCGCTGAGGAGCCTCCGCTCCGCGCCGGGGCGTCGAGGTATTCAGCGGTCTGCTCCGTGCTAGTATGACGTTTCGCCATGCTCCGGCAAGCCCCAGTGACCCGTCAACCGTCGAGTGACAGGGTATCTGGCGAGGCTTTCGCATCGCTGGCCAGGCGCTCCGACGCAGGCGTAGCGGAGCCTACGCCGAGGAGGAGCGACGCCGCCAGCGGCGAGAGGGACCGCCAGGACACGTCACCTGATGGTGGCGGGTCACTCGACCCGTGAGACCAACGCCCTTCGGAATGAGGTTCATGATGCGTCTGTCCTGTCGTTCTCCGTGGATCGCCGTCGCCGCCCTGCTCGCCTCCGCCCCCGCCTTCGCGACCAGCTACGTGATGATGGACGACGCCGCGCTCGCGGACCAGGCGGCGGCCGTGGTCGACGCGCGGGTCGTCTCCGTCGAGCCGGCGCCGGCGTCGGGGCTGCCGGCGACCGACTACACGATCGAGGTCGAGCGCCTGCTCGCCGGGTCGGCGCCGGGGACGACCTTGATCGTCCGGGTGCCCGGCGGCGTTCGTCCGGACGGTGTCGGCCTCGAAATCTACGGCGCTCCCGCGTTCCGGGTGGGCGAACGTGCGATCCTCTTCCTGGGCCCGCGCGACGACGGCGCCTTCGGCATCACCCAGCTCATGCTCGGCGCCTTCCACCGCATCGAGGTCGCCGGCGCGCCGTCCCTGGCGGTGCGCTTCCTCTCGGACGCGGCGGAGGTGACGCCGCCGGGCCGCGCGAGCGACGCCCGGCTCCACGGACCCCGGGACTTCGACGCCTTCGCCTCCTGGCTGTCGGACCGATCCCAGGGGCTCACCCGGGCGCAGGACTACTTCGTTCCCGCCGCGGAGGGCGAGCTCCGGCACCTGGGATCGAAGTTCACCCTGCTCGGGGCGGGCGGCTTCAACCTGCGCTGGTTCGAGTTCGACACCGGCGGCGAGGTGGACTGGCAGGCCAACTCCGCCGGCGAGCCGGGGGCGCCGGGCGGCGGGTTCTCGCAGTTCCGTCAGGGCCTCCAGGTGTGGAACGACGAGCCCCGAACCCCGATCCGGCTGGTCTACCGGGGCACGACGGGAGCCAGGGGCGGGTTCAGCAACTTCGACGGCCGGAACGTCCTCCTCCAGAACGACCCCAACAAGGACATCCAGGGGAGCTTCTCGTGCAACGGGGGCGGCGTGCTGGCGATCGGCGGCCCCTGGTTCGACACCGCAACGCGCCGGAGCTTCGGCGGCCGCGAGTACATCGTCATCCAGGGGGCCGACATCGTCACCAACGACGGCATCTCGTGTTTCCTGACCGGAAGCTCCTGCCCGGGCGGTCGGATCGCCCTGGTCTACGGCCACGAGCTCGGCCACACGCTCGGCCTCGGACACTCCTGCGGCGACGACTCGAGCCCGGCGTGTAACACGAACCCCGCCTTCGACGACGCCCTGATGCGGGCGAGCATCCACCCGGACTGCCGGCCGCTGGCGCTCAAGTCGGACGACGTCGAAGGCATCCGCCGCCTCTACTCGGCCGGAAACGGCGGAGGCGGCCCGCGGGGACCGGCGGCGCCCACCGGCTTGACGGGCGAGCTCCGGGGAGCCACGGTACGGCTTACCTGGGAGGACGAGTCGCAGGACGAGACGGGCTTCCGGATCTACCGGTCGACCAACGGCTCCGCCTTCGCCCAGCTCGCGGAGGTCGACCCCGACGTGACCGCGTTCATCGACGACGACATCGCGCCGGCCACGGTGTACGACTACCGCCTCGTTTCGTTCAACGCCAAGGGAGAGAGCGCCCGCAGCCAGCCGGTCGAGGTGACCGTGCCGCCGGTGACCCCGGTCTCGGCCGGGATCTCGCGCGCGAGCATGGATGCGATCCACGTCGGCGAGCCCGTGGCGTTCCTCGCCCACTTCTCGGGACCGGGCGAGGAGGCGGTCTGGAGCTTCGGCGACGACGCCGTCGGGTACAACGACACGCCCTGCGCCGCCGGCACCTTCTGCCGGAGCCAGATCTTCACCTCGCCCGGCCCCCACGCCGTGCAGGTGCGGGTGATCGGGGACTTCGGCCAGGTCGCGCAGGACACGATCGACGTCGACGTGCTCGAGGCCCCGTTCGAGACCGTGAGCCAGCAGTCGTTCGTCCAGAGCGTGATCTTCGGCCCCCGGGGCACCGGAGGGACCTTCGAGAGCAACGTCTGGCTGTACAACGCGGGGGCGATGCCGGCGCTGGTCCGCCTCACCTACCTGCCGCGCGGCGCCGAGGCGCCGCCGGCGCCGCGGGTGCTGACCATCTCGCCGGCCGAATCGATCTTCCTGCCCAACATCCTCCAGAAGGTCTTCGACGTCGCCGCCGGCCAGGGCTCGGTGGCCATCGAGTTGTCCCAGGCTGAGACCGGGGAGGGCGCCATGCCGCAGGTGTTCGCCATCGCCCGCTCCTTCGTCGACCAGGACAACCCGGCCCAGGGCAGCTTCGGCCAGCTCGTCTCCGAGCAACCGGAGGGCACCTGGACGGCGAACGACAAGCTGGTGACCGGCATCCTGGAGGGCGACGGCTTCGTGAGCACGCTCCTGGGCGCCAACGTCGACGATCACTCGGGCCGGGTGGACGTGGACCTGTTCGACGCCGCGGGCGACCCCGTGGGCACGACCGCCAGCTTCTCGCTCGGCCCCAAGAGCGTGCGCTTCCGGCCGATCCCGGACCTCTTCCCGGAGGCCGGGAGCCGGCAGGGTCCCTTCACCGCCCGGTTCTCCTCGAACGGCATCCGCTTCGTCGCCTCCTCCACCCTCCTCGAGACCGGTAGCGAGGACCAGATCTTCGTCCCGGCCAAGGAGCCCGTGGAGGCCGACGAGCTCATCCTCCCCCGCGTGGTACGCAGCCAGGGGCAGTTCGAGGTGTTCCTCACCACCCGGGTCTCCATCCTCAACAACGCGACCGTGCCCACCTCGCTGACCCTCCAGCTCCTGGCCCGGGGCCAGAACAACTCGGCGCCCCTCGAGGTCCACCAGACGGTGCCCGCGGGCGGCCTGCTGTCGCTGCCCGACGTGATCTCCGACGCCTTCGGCCTGGAGACCGGGACCGGCGCCCTGCGGGTCCTGTGGAGCAACTCCCAGGGCATCGCGCCGCGGGTGCTCGCCATGACCCTGTCGGAGAACCCCCACGGGGACCGGTTCGGCATGCTGATCGACAGCCGGACGCCGGACGAGGCGGTCACGGGCCGGGGCGTCGACTTCGGCGCCGAGCAGTCCGACCTGTTCCACGCCCAGTTCGGCGCCGTCAATCTCAGGGACGGCGCCACCCGGCTCCACCTGACGCTGCGCGACGCCAACGGCGACGCCCTGGCCGACACGACGTTGTCGCTGAAGCCGCGCCAGCACTTCGAGCTCAACCTGCTGACGGTCTTCGGGCCGGCCGCCGCCTCGGGGCGGAACTGGTCGGTGACCGTGGACGTCGACCAGGGCGGCCCGGTGATGACCTACCTGGCCAACATCAACGCCAGCGGCGACATCTTCCTGGTCCCCGACCACGCCGTACGAAGCGACCTCGCCCCCGCGAACTGAGGACCGGCGGGGGCGAGCCGTCGTCGCCCTTGTGGAAAACTCCTTCGTCTTCCGCCCGGATTGCGCCGGCACTCCGAGTAGAATCTTCAAATCACTGACGGCAAAGGACTTGGCCGCCTTGCACAAAATTCTGGTCAAACCGCTCTAGCCCCCGGGATCTCCGGCTCCGGAGCCGCTCGTCAGCCGGATTTCCGCAGGCTTTTCCGCAACGCTTGTGGACCGAGGGTCGTCGAGCCCGAAGGACGCGGTGCACGTCGGGGGGAACAGGCGGGGGTCGGTCCCGGGCAGCTCGGTCGCGGGGGGAAGGCGGCCCAGGGCGCGGGCGGCGTCCCGGCGCACCGGTACCCGCAGGAGCTCGGCGCGCCAGGGGAGCCTGCGGAAGAGGTACAGGGAGACCGAGCCCGCCGCGTGGGCGTCGAGCACCGTGGCGAGCTCGCGCACCTCCCCGGACGCTCCCGCGGCGGAGCGGACCGCGCGGGCGCGCGCCACGGCCGCCTGCCGCCAGCCCGCGTCGATGCCGGACGTGGCCGCCAGCAGCTCGAGCCCCCGCTCCAGGGCCTCGGGCCTCCCCTCCCAGAGCGTCGCCGCCGCCAGCCGCGGCTCGGCGGCCAGCGCCCGGGCGGTGAGCGCCGCCGGCTCGCCGAGCGGCGCGCCGGCCGTCACCAGGGCGAACGGCGCGAAGGGCCCCAGGGGCTGGAGTGAGCAGGCGCGCTCGAAGGCGGCGGCCGCGAGCGCCCGGTCGAGCGGACCGGCGGCCAACCTCTCCGCCACGGCCCCGGCGCGCAGCCAGAGCACGGCGACACCGGAGGCTTCCTCGGCCGCCCGCACGGCGTCGGCCAGCGCTTCCCGGGAGCGCGGGGTCGCCTCCTCCGCCCGCAGCCAGGCGCGCCGCGCCCGGTAGAGGGGGAAGGCGGGGTCCAGGCGCACGGCCCGGTCGAGGTGGGCGGCGGCGGCCGCCGGAGCGGCGCGCGTGGCGAGGTCGTAGGCGTGCTGGGCGAGGTCGAGTGGGGCCAGGAGGAGGGCGGCGGCCAGGGCGTACGCCACCGCCGCCACGACACCGGGGGCGAGCCGGCGTCCCGCCCGCGCTTCCGCCTCGGCGGCCCCGCCCCGGCGGGCCCGTCCGCCGGCCAGCGCCGCACCCGCCACCACCGCCGCGGCCAGCGGCAGGGCGGTCACCCGCCAGTCGGCCGTGGCGAGGCCGGCCGCGGCGCCGCCGCCGAGCCCGGCGAGCCCCGCGACGAGCAGCCCCGGGTCGGCGGCGGCGACCCGCTCCTTCCATCGCCGCACTCCGAACAGCGCCGCGAGGCCCGCGGCCAGGGCGAGGCCCGGGAGGCCGAGCTCGTAGGCGATCTCGAGGGGCAGCAGGTGGAGCTCGCCCACGGCTTCGCCGGGTGGATTGACGCCGGGGACCGGCCGCAGGTAGGCGGCGAGCGTCCAGGCGGTCGAGCCCGGACCGAAGCCGATGGCCGGCCGCGCGGCGACCCCCTCGACTCCCGCCCGCCAGTACACCCAGCGGGCCCGAGCCGAGGGATCGGCGCCGGAGAGCACCCGGAGCGCCCGGGGAGCGAGGGGTGCCGCGGCGAAGAGGGCGAGGAGGGCGAGCGCCGTGAGCAGCCGCCGCCGAGGCCGGCCCCACCGGGGCCCGCGCCGGAGGAGGACGAAGGCGGCGATCGCGACCTCCACCGCCAGGGCGAGCGCCCCGGCCAGGGAGCGGGCGGCGACCAGGGCCGCCACGCCGGCGAGACCCGCCGCCCCGGCGAGCCCGCGCCACCCCCCCCCGTCGCGCCAGGGAAGGACCGCCGGGGGCAGGAGCAGGGCGAGCCAGGTCGAGAGCAGGAGGTGATGACCCACGGGGTCCGCCGCCCGCGGCGTCCGGCCCACGGCCCACTCGGCGAGGGCCCAGAGCGCGATCGCGGCGACCGCCAGGGAGATCCCGCGCAGACCGAGGCGCCGGCGCCGCTCGTCGTCCCACCAGCGAGCGACCGCCGCCGGCAGCCAGAGGAACGCCGGCAGCAGCACCAGGCCCACCCGGCCGGCGCGCGGCACCGGCGAGACGGCCCAGGCCAGGGCGACGGCGGCGGCCAGGGCCGGGAGCAGGAGCCGCCCCGGCCGCCCCAGCCGCCACGGGTCCCACCAGGGCGCGCCGAGCGCCGGTCCAGCGCCCGCCGCCGCCCCGTAGCTCCCGGCCAGGATCGCCAGGAGCTGCCCCCCGGCCGCCGCCACCGCGGTCGCGCCCCCCGCCAGGCCGCCGGACCAATCCCCGAAGGTCCCGCACCAGGCGGCGAAGAGGACCACGAGCAGGGCGGGGGCGAGGGCGGCGGGCACTCTGGGATTGTAGTGAAGCTCCGCCGCGAGCCGATACGGCGTCCGGAGCCTCTCCGGCTTCGTGGTCGCGGCGGACACGATAGAATGAGTGTCCCGTCCGGCGCGGCCTCGCCCGCCCCGGGCGCGCTTCACCTCCGCTCTCCAACTCCCAAGATCCTGCTCCGGAGGGGCTCATGACCGTAGACACCACCACTCACAGCGAACAGATCCTCCGCCGTCTGGGGATCGAGGCGGAGAACCACGGCGCCTTCGACGGCTCCTGGATCGCCACCTCGGGCGAACGCATCGAATCCGTCAACCCCGCCACCGGTGAGCCCCTCGCCGCCGTGCGCACCGCCTCGGTCGAGGACTACGAGCGGGTGGCCGAGTCGGCGACGGCGGCCTTCCGCGCCTGGCGCACCTGGCCCGCCCCGAAGCGGGGCGAGGTGGTGCGCCAGCTCGGCCAGGAGCTGCGCCGCCACAAGGACGACCTGGGCGCGCTCGTCACCCTCGAGGTGGGAAAGATCAAGACCGAGGGCCTGGGCGAGGTCCAGGAGATGATCGACATGTGCGACCTGGCGGTCGGCATGTCGCGCCAGCTCTACGGCAAGACGATGCACTCGGAGCGGCCGAGCCACCGCATGTACGAGCAGTGGCACCCGCTGGGGCCGGTGGGCATCATCACCGCGTTCAATTTCCCGGTCGCGGTCTGGGCCTGGAACGCCGCCGTCGCCGCAGTCGCCGGCGACTCGATGATCTGGAAGCCGAGCAGCGAGACGCCGCTCACCGCCCTGGCGGTGACCCGCATCGCCGCCCGGGTGCTCGAGGCCAACGACGCGCCGGCGGTGTTCAACCTGGTCGTCGCCGACCGGACCGTGGGCAAGGCCATGACCGCCGATCGCCGCCTGCCGCTCATCTCGGCCACCGGCTCGGTCACCATGGGCCGGGCCATCGGCAAGGCGGTCGCCGACCGCCTCGGCCGCTCGCTCCTCGAGCTCGGCGGCAACAACGGCGTGATCGTCACCGAGAAGGCCGACCTGGACCTCGCTCTGCGCGCCGTCCTGTTCGCCGCCTTCGGCACCGCCGGCCAGCGCTGCACGACCGCTCGCCGCCTGTTCCTCCAGAAGGGGATCGCCGCCGCGACGCAGGAGCGCCTGGTCCAGGCCGTCGGCTCGATCTCCATCGGCGACCCCATGGACGACGGCGTGCTCATGGGCCCGCTGGTCAACCAGCGCGCCGTCGACGACATGATGAGCGCCCTCGAGACCCTTCGCGGGCAGGGCGGCCGGGTGCTCGCCGGCGGCCGACGCCTCGACCGTCCCGGCTTCTTCGTGGAGCCGACGGTGGTCGAGGCGACGCCCCACATGCCCATCACCTGCGAGGAGACCTTCGCACCGATCCTCTACGTCTTCGAGTTCGGCGACCTCGACGAGGCGATCGAGATCCACAACTCGGTGCCCCAGGGGCTCTCGTCGGCGATCTTCACCCTCGACCTGCGGGAGGCCGAGCGCTTCCTGGCCGCCACCGGCAGCGACTGCGGCATCGCCAACGTCAACATCGCCACCTCGGGAGCCGAGATCGGCGGCGCGTTCGGCGGCGAGAAGGAAACCGGCGGCGGCCGCGAGGCCGGCTCGGACGCCTGGAAGACCTACATGCGGCGCCAGACCAACACCATCAACTGGGGCAAAGACCTGCCGCTCGCCCAGGGCGTCGAGTTCGACGTCGAGGCCTGAGCCCGAAGATGCCGGCCCCGGAAGCGCAGATCCTGGTCTGTACCAACGAGCGGCCGCCGGACGCCGCCAAGCCGAGCTGCGCCCCGCGCGGCTCCCTCGAGGTCTACCGCCGGTTCAAGGACCGGGTGCGCGCCTTCGGCCTGCGCGACCGGGTGATGGTGACCCGCACCGGCTGCCTCAAGCACTGCAGCCACGGGATCACGGTCGCCATCCAGCCGTACAACGTCTGGTACTCGGGCGTCACCCTGGACGACGTGGACGAGATCCTGGAGACCAGCGTGGTCGGGAAGGGCGCCGTCGTCGAGCGCCTCCGGATGCCCGACGTCCCATGGGAATGAGGACCGTGAGCCGACCTCTCGTCACACCAGCGCCGGGCGGGGGCGTCTCCCCCTTCGGGACGGAAGGGGATCGAAGGGTTGCGGGGGGGATCCGATGATCCAGCGTGAAGACGACGACGGAATCGCGGTCCTGCGCCTCGACCACGGCAAGGTCAGCGCCCTCGACCTCGAGCTCCTCGACGAGCTCGACGCCCTGCTCGCCGAGCTCCGGGCCTCGGCGCCCGCCGCCGTCGTCCTCACCGGCACGGGCTCGACCTTCTCGGCCGGCGTCGACCTCTACCGGGTGCTCGACGGGGGCGAGGCCTACGTCGCGCGCTTCCTGCCGGCTCTGTCCCGCGCCCTCCTCGCCCTCTTCTCCTTCCCGCGCCCGACGGTGGCGGCGATCAACGGCCACGCCATCGCCGGCGGGTGCATCCTCGCCTGCGCCTGCGACCTCAAGGTGATGGCGGCCGGCAAGGGCCGGATCGGGGTGCCCGAGCTGCGCGTCGGGGTGCCCTTCCCGGCGGCGGCCTTCGAGGTCCTGCGTTTCGCCGTGCCCCGCCAGCACCTCCAGGCCATGACCTACACCGGCCGGACGTTCGCGCCCGAGGAGGCCCTCGACCACGGCCTGGTGGACGAGCTGGCGCCGTCCGAGCGCCTGCGGGAGCGGGCGATCGAGGCGGCCCGCGAGCTCGCTTCGATCCCGCCGGAGACCTTCGAGCTCACCAAGCGGGAAGCCCGGGGGCCCGCCCGCGGGCGGATCGAGGCCCAGGGGCCCGAGGTCGACCCGGCGGTCGCCGCCGCCTGGTCGGACCCCACGATCCACCGGGTGATCCGCGAGTTCCTCGACCGGACGATCGGCAAGGATCGCTGAGAGCCTGTGAAAAAATCTCGGCCCTACTGCGGGCGCCCCCGAATCGCCTCTCGCGGCGTTGCGTCTCCTCGACGTAGGCCCCGCTATGCCTGCGTCGCCGCGCCTTGCGAGAGGCGCCCCGACCACCGCGCTCCGCGCGGTGGTGCCCGCGCCCTCGCTACGGGCGGAGATCTCTTCACAGGCTCTGAGACCTGCTCGTGGCCTCCCCGGCCCCCGGCCATCTCACTCACCGCGGGCGAGGCGAGCCGCGCCGCGGGAAAGGGAAGGCCGCTCGTCAGGCCCTGAGCCTGGCCAGGTCGTGGGCCAGGAAGCGCCCGATCTGGAACAGGACCAGGGCGAAACCGATCTCGGTGACGGCGAACATGCCCCAGGGCAGGAATCGGACCGACGCCTGGTAGGCGATCTGGAAGGCGACCGCGGCGAGCGCCCAGGCGGCGTAGGCGCGCAGGCTCCACGAACGGAGCCACCAGAGGCCGGCGGCGAGGAGCCAGTTGGCGAGGCCCCAGACGGCGAGGAGCCCGGAGAGGAGCCCCTGGAGGCGGCCGAGCATGAACGGCGTCACGCCCATCGCCAGGACCCCCAGGAAGACGAAGATCGACGCCGCCAGCCGCAGCCCCTGGCGCCCGAAGTAGAAGCGCTGGCCGGGCTCGGCCGGGGCGGTGCCCTTTCGTGGGTTCCGCGCTCGTGGCATGGGGGAGCCCATTCTACGCCAGGGCCGAAAGGTCATCGCTCGGCTCGGTGCCCTCCGAACCGCCCGGCGGAGCCCCCGCCTCTCCGCCGGCTTCAGAACGACACGCGGCGCATCACCCACCGGGGCAGGTTCCGGACGACCAGCATCACCCAACGCCAGGGGGGCGGCGTGTAGACCACCGGGCGGCCGCGGTCGATCGCCCGGACCACGTCCCGGGCCACGCGTTCCGGCTCACCGGCGAAGGGCGGCGGCCGGAGCCCGTCGGTCATGGAGGTCTCGACGAACCCGGGCTTGACGGTGACCACCGTGAGGCCCTGGCCGTGGAAGCGGTGGTCCAGCCCCTCGAGGTAGCGGGCGAGCCCCGCCTTGGCGGCGCCGTAGAGCACCACCGGCTTGCGCCCCCGGTCGCCCGCCACCGAGCCGAAGACGCAGAGCACCCCCCGCCCCCCCTCCGGGACGCGCCGGAGAAGCCGCTCGCGGGCCTCTTCGCAGAAGAGCACGGCGGCGGCGAAGTCGACCGCCAGGAGCCGGCGGAGGCGGTCGCGGTCGGTCTCGAGGATCTCCTGGACGGCGAAGTCGGCGGCGGTCAGGACGACGCAGTCGAGCCCGCCCAGGGCCGCCTCGGCGGCGTCGAGGGCCGGCGCGAAGGTCTCGGGGCGCTCGAGGTCGCACGGCGCGGTGCCCACGCTCGCCCCGGCCGCGCCCGAGCGCACCTCGAGGTCCCGGGCGCTCCGCTCGAGGTTCGCCGGGTCGCGGCCGAGGAGAAAGAGGGCGTCGCCGCGCGCCGCCATCCGCCGGGCGAGCGCCCGGCCGATGCCCTTCGTGGCCCCCAGGATCGCGACCTTCATCTGATCTCGCTCCAGCTCTCACTGCGTCCAATGCCGCCCGGCTCCGGCGACCGTGGCCCCCCGCCCACGACAAGCGGCGATGGCTGCGCCCACCAGCTCGGCGTCTCCTGAACGGTGGATTCGCCGGGTCCCCCCCGCATCCCCTCGATCCCCTTCCCTCCCCCTGGGGGGGAAGGGGACGCCCCCTCCCGGGTCCAACGAGGGGAAAAGACCGAGGGGAGCGTCGTGGCTCCGTTTCGGCCGGACATCCGCATGCCTCACCTCCCCATCAGGCGGACCGACTGGGCGCTCGCCAGGCGGCACTCGGGATCGTAGCGCCGCCGGATGCGCTCGAACTCCGCCAGGCGCTCCCCCTCCATGGCCCGGAAGTGCTCCTCGCAGGTGAAGGCGTCCTTGGCCAGGTAGACGCGGCCCCCCTCGGCCAGGACCCGCTCGTTGAGGGCGGCGACCAGGCCCGGCGTGCCGTCGCGCACCGGCAGGTCGACGGCGATCGAGATGCCCGGCCGCGGGAAGGACAGGACGCCCTCGCCCTCCGCTCCGCAGTCTTTGATCACACACAGACACGACGCCCCGCCCGCCTCGCGGCCGGCCCGGGTCAGCAGGTCGAGGAAGCGCCGGGCGGCCGCCGCCGGGCCGCCGGGGGCCTCCTCGGGCAGCACGCACTGGTACTGCGTGAAGCCGCGCGGGCCGTAGAGCCGGTTCCAGTGGCCCAGGGCGTCCAGGGGGTAGAAGAAGGGCGCCGGATGGACGATGCCGCGCCGCGTCCGCCGCCGTCCCCAGAGCCGCGTCCTGCCGTAGTAGAGAGCGTTGAAGGCGCCGACCGTGAGCGGGTTCAGGAGCCCCCCGGGGGCGACGAGCGGCACCGACAGGCGCCGGCGCGCCCGGGGCGGCGCCGCCGGCGCCTCCTCCGGCAGGGCCCAGCGTCCGCGGGTGAGGATCCCCCGTCCCAGCCCGCCGAGCCGACCGCCGCGGCCCCGCGACAGGCAGTCGATCCAGCCGACGGTGAAGGGCCAGTCGGCACCGGACTCCTTGAGCGCCTCGGTGAAGCGCTCGACGTCCGGCACCGGGAAGCTCTCGGCCCAGATCCAGGGCGACGGCACGCGGACCAGCCGGAGCTCCACCTCCAGGATGTGGCCGGTCAGCCCCATCCCGCCGAGGGTCGCCCGGAAGAGCTCGGGCTCCTCCTCGCGCGAGCACTCGAGCCGGGCGCCGGAGGCGAGGCGCAGGGCGAGGCGGGTGACGTGGCGGCCGATCGTGCCGTCGCGGTGATGGTTCTTGCCGTGGACGTCGGCGGCGACCATGCCCCCGAGGGTGACGAAGCGGGTACCCGGGGTGACCGGCACGAACCAGCCGCGGGGCAGGAAGAGGCGCACCAGCTCGGCGAGCGACAGGCCCGCCTCGGCGCGCAGCAGGCCGCTCTCGCCTCCCGGTAGAGGCTCGAACGCGAGGATCCGATCGGCGAGGCGCGAGCCGGCGACCTCCAGGGTGCCCGGTGGCGGCAGGGCCGAGTCGCCGTAGGAGCGGCCCAGGCCGCGGGTGAGGACGGCGCTCCGGGTGAGGGTCGGGAGGTCCTCGGAGCGCACCTCGCGGCCCGGGACCGCCAGACGGCCCCAGCCCGAGATGAAGGGCCCCGGCTCCTGCCTCGCCATTGGGGAGAGCCTAGCAGCCCGAGCTGGCCGCTACCCGGCCCAGAGCTCGACCTTCGCCTCGGCGGGAGCCAGACCGAGACGGGCGGCGCGGCGGAAGAGCTCCTCGAGCCCCACGAGCTCGGGGCCGCGCAGGAAGTAGGAGAGGTTCTCGCGCAGGTAGCGCTCGAGCCGCGCCGAGGAGACCCCCCCCTCGGCGGCGGCCTCCCGGGCGATGGCGTCGAGGGCGGCGAGGCCGAAGCGCAGGCTGCTCTTGAAGTAGAAGGGGAGGTCCGGCAGGTCGACCTCCGGCCGTGCCGCCCAGACGCCGGCGACCAGCGGCGTGCCGGTGAGCTCGCGCCAGGCGAGCCCCAGGTCGAGCACCCGGTGGTCCTTCCGGCGGGCGGCGAAGGCCGCGCTGCCGATCAGGAGCCAGCCTTCGCCCGGCTCGATCCGGACCGGCCCGGAGAGGCGGGTCGCGGCCTCCGCCTCGACGTACTCGGGCTCGAGGCCGAAGGACTCCGCGAGGACGATCCGTACCACCGCTGCGGCGGTGCGAGCGTCGCGCTCGAGGACCACGCGGCGCAGGTCTTCGATCGGGTCCGACGAGACCAGCACGACCCCGCGGGCCTCGCCGGGGAAGGCCACGCAGAGGTCGGGCAGGACGCGCAGCCCGGGCTGGGCCGCGACCTCGATGGCGGGGACCAGGCCGACGTCCAGGCCGCCTTGGGCGAGGAGCCGTCCGACGAGGTCCAGGGGGTGGCTCGCCGGAGCAAACAGGTCGGTGTGGTGCCCCTTGAGGAAGCCCCAGGCGAGCGGTCGGGTGTCGAGGATGTCGCTGATACCGACGCGGAGCTTGGGCACCTTGCCCCCTTCGGCGCGACGCGCCAGGAGTCTGCGCGCCGCTACTTCGACATGGCGTTGAGGAAGTCGGCGTTGGTCTTGGTCTTCGACAGCTTGTCGAGCAGGAGCTCCATGGACTCGACGGTGGAGAGCGGGTTCAGGACCTTGCGCAGCACCCAGACCCGGTGGAGCTCGCCCGCCGGCATGAGGAGCTCCTCCTTGCGGGTGCCCGACTTGTTGATGTCGATTGACGGGAAGACCCGCTTGTCGACCAGCTTGCGGTCGAGGTGGATCTCGCAGTTGCCGGTGCCCTTGAACTCCTCGAAGATGACGTCGTCCATCCGGCTGCCGGTGTCGACCAGGGCCGTCGAGATGATGGTCAGCGAGCCGCCCTCTTCGATGTTGCGGGCGGCCCCGAAGAAGCGCTTCGGCCGGTGCAGGGCGTTGGCGTCGATACCGCCGGAGAGGACCTTGCCCGAAGGCGGCTGGACCGTGTTGTAGGCCCGTGCCAAGCGGGTGATCGAGTCGAGCAGGATGACCACGTCCTTCTTGTGCTCGATCAGGCGCTTGGCCTTCTCGATGACCATCTCGGCGACCTGGACGTGGCGGGTCGCCGGCTCGTCGAAGGTCGACGAGACGACCTCGCCCTGGACCGAGCGCTGCATGTCGGTCACCTCCTCGGGCCGCTCGTCGATGAGCAGCACGATGAGCACCACCTCGGGGTGGTTCTTCTCCACCGAGTGGGCGATCGACTGGAGGAGCATGGTCTTGCCGGTGCGGGGCGGCGCCACGATCAGCGCGCGCTGGCCCTTGCCCATGGGGGTGACGAGATCCATGACCCGGGAGGACATGTCGCCCGGCACTTCGAGGTGCAGCCGCTCCTCCGGGTAGAGGGGCGTCAGGTTGTCGAAGAAGATCTTGTTCTTCGACACCTCGGGGTGCTCGAAGTTGACCGCCTCGACCTTGATCAGGGCGAAGTAACGCTCGCCTTCCTTGGGCTGGCGCACCTGACCCGAGACCGTGTCGCCGGTGCGCAGGTCGAAGCGCCGGATCTGCGACGGCGAGACGTAGATGTTGTCCGGGCCGGGCAGGTAGTTGTACTCGGGAGCCCGCAGGAAGCCGAAGCCGTCCGGCAGGCACTCGAGGACCCCCTCCGCGAAGATCAGGCCGCTCTTCTCGGTCTGCGCCTGGAGGATCTTGAAGATCAGCTCCTGCTTGCGCATGCCGGCGGCGCCCTCGACGCCGAGCTCCTTCGCGATGTTGGTCAGCTCGGAGATCGACATCTCCTTGAGCGCCCGGATGTCGAGCGTCTTGCCGCCACCGCGGTTGCGGTCGCCCCGCTCGCGTGGATCCCGCGGCTCGCGCGGATCGTGACCCTCCCGGGGCTCGCGCGGATCGCGCGGCTCCCGCTGCGGGTTGCGTGGGTTGCCGCGGTGATTGCGTTCCTTCTTCTGAACGGTCTGTGACGATTTAGCCATTGTGTTCCTCATCTGCTGTTCCGGGACCGGCCCGGAGATGGCCAGCGATCTCCTTCCAAAGCTCCTTGATCCCCTGGCCGGTTCGCGCCGAAACGGGGACGATCGATACGCTCGCGGCCGTCCCGAGGGTCCGGCGGATCGCCGCGAGAGCGGCGGCGCCCTGGCTCCGGGACAGACGGTCCATCTTGGTCGCCGCCACCACCCCCGAGGCTCCGAGGGCGCCCAGGTAGCGCCACGCTTCGACGTCGAGCGGCGTGGCGCCGACCTTGGCGTCGACGATCAGCACGACCAGGGGCGGCGACGGGGTCCGGCGAAAGTACCGATCCACCAGCTCCGCCCACTCCTTTCGCGCTGCCGCCGAGACCTTGGCGTAGCCGTAGCCCGGGAGGTCGACGAAGTACGCCCGGCGGTCCACCAGGAAGTAGTGGACCGCCCGGGTCCGTCCGGGCG
Organism: uncultured Acidobacteriota bacterium; assembly: GCA_963741925.1. Lineage (GTDB taxonomy): Bacteria > Acidobacteriota > Thermoanaerobaculia > Multivoradales > DATKCC01 > CAVUBL01. The sequence continues at coordinate 1,504,335 of CAVUJU010000005.1, read as the reverse complement.
TCGAGCTCGTCCGCGCCAGGCCCTTGCGCCCCACCAACCGGTTCATCAAGCTCGATTTCCCGACGTTGGAGCGCCCGACGAAAGCCACCTGCGGCCGGTTGTCCCGGATGAGCTGGGACTCGACGTGGGCCGCGCGGACGTGCTCGGCTGTCGCGATCTTCACGGTTCCAGGGCTCTCCGGCGATTCGGCACCCGGCCCGGGGCTGGCCGGCCGGTATGGCCGGTCGACTCCCCGAGCCAGCGACCTGCCAGCTTGACTGTCTGGCTAGAGGCCCCCGATCTGTTCAGATCGGCTCGGATCGGCCCCGCGCGCGAGCCGCGATCGCGGGACTCCCGGCGGTCACCGGAGTGCGCCGGCGACCGCCTGGCCGTTCCGCCGCCCCGCCCCTCGAGGGCCGGGGCCGCCGGAGCGACCGGGGTTCAGGGCGTGAGCGGGAACCTCCGGTCGGAGATTCCTCCACACGCGCTCAATGGGCCAGGGAATCCGGCCCGACGGGAGGCTCCGGCGGAGCCTCCTTGAACTTGGCCTCCCCCTTGGGGAGCGGAGTGATCTCGCCGTCGAGGGCGAGGCGCAGGACGTTGTCCATCGAGTCGATCAGATGGAACTCCAGCGCCTCGCGCACCTCTTCGGGGATGTCCTCCAGGTCCTTCTCGTTCTCCCGGGGAAGGATGATCTCGGTGATGCCGGCCCGGAAGGCCGCCAGCACCTTATCCTTGATTCCGCCCACCGGCAAGACCTTACCGCGGAGCGTGATCTCGCCGGTCATCGCCACGTCCTTGCGCACCGGTACCGCGGTGAGGGCCGAGACCAGGGCGGTCGCCATGGTGATCCCCGCCGAGGGGCCATCCTTGGGGATCGCGCCCTCCGGCACGTGGATGTGCAGATCGACCTCGTCGTTGAACTCCGGGTCGACGCCCAGGAGCTCGGCGCGGCTGCGCAGATAGGAGACGGCGGCGCGGGCGGACTCCTGCATCACCTCGCCGAGCTTGCCGGTCAGGGTGAGCTTGCCCTTGCCCTTCATCAGGCCGACCTCGGTCTCGAGCAGCTCGCCGCCGGCCTCGGTCCAGGCCATGCCGGTGGCGAGGCCGATCTCGGAGGTCTCGTTCTTGCGGCGCTTGCGGAACCTGTGCTTGCCGAGCAGGCTGGTGATCGTGTCCGGCCCGACGGGCATCTCCAGGTCCTCGTCGCCCTCGGTCACCACCCGGCGGGCCACCTTGCGAGCGATCGAGGCGATCTCCCGCTCGAGGTTGCGCACCCCGGCCTCGCGGGTGTAGTGGTCGATCAGCACCCGGATCGCCTCGTCCTCGAAGGTCACGCGGTCGGCCGCCAGGCCGTGCTTCTCGAGCTGCTTGGGCACCAGGAACTGGCGCGCGATCGCCAGCTTCTCGTTCGGCGTGTAGCCGGAGAGCTCGATCGTCTCCATGCGGTCCCTGAGTGGCGGCGGAATGGTGTGGGCGACGTTGGCGGTGGCGATGAACATGACCTTCGAGAGGTCGTACTCGACGTCGAGGTAGTGGTCGACGAAGGAGTTGTTCTGCTCCGGGTCGAGGACCTCGAGCAGGGCCGACGACGGGTCGCCCCGGAAGTCCATGGACATCTTGTCGACCTCGTCGAGAAGGAAGACCGGGTTGACCGTGCCCGCCTTCTTCATCATCTGGATGATCTGGCCGGGGAAGGCGCCGATATAGGTGCGCCGGTGGCCCCGGATCTCCGCCTCGTCGCGCACGCCGCCGAGCGACAGGCGGACGAACGCGCGTCCCGTCGCGCGGGCGATCGACTTGGCGAGGGAAGACTTGCCGACGCCCGGCGGGCCGACGAAGCAGATGATCGAGCTTCCGGGTCTGGCCCACGAGCTGGCGCACGGCGAGAAACTCGAGGATCCGCTCCTTGATCTTCTCGAGGCCGTAGTGGTCGGCGTTGAGGATCTCCTCGGCCTGCGAGAGGTCGGTCTGCTCGTCGCTCGCCTTCTGCCACGGCACCGAGACCAGCCAGTCGATGTAGTTGCGCGAGACCGTGGCCTCGGCCGAGACCGGCGGCATGGCCTCGAGCCGCTTGAGCTCCTGCTCGGCCTTCTCCTTGACCTCCTCCGGAAGGCCGGCCTCCTCGATGCGCTCCTTGAGCTCGGCCACCTCGTCCGAGCGATCGTCCTTCCGGCCCAGCTCCTGGTGGATGGCCTTGATCTTCTCGTTGAGGTAGTACTCCTTCTGGGCCTTCTCCATCTGCTTCTTGACCTTGACGTTGATCCGCTTGTCGATGTTGATCTTCTCGACCTCGACGTCGATCAGGTCCTGGAGCCGCTGAAGCCGCTCGTAGGGGTTGGTCAGCTCGAGCAGGCCCTGCTTGTCCGCCGTCGCCACCATCAGGTGGGCGGCGAGGATGTCCGCGAAGCGGTCCGGGTCGTCCACCTTGAGCGTGGACATGAGCCCCTCGAAGGCCAGGTGGTGGGACATCTTGGCGTACTGCTCGAAGATCGAGAGGACCTTCGACATGTACACCTGGAGCTCCTCGCTCATCGGGTACTCGACGTCGAGCACGTCGACGTCGACGCTCATGGCACCGTCGCTCTCGTCGACGTCGACCACCAGGCCCCGCTGGACCCCCTCGACCATCACCTTGACGTTCCCGTTGGGCAGCTTCAGGTTCTGGATGACGGTCGCCACGACCCCCATGTCGTAGACGTCGGCGCGCAGGGGCTCGTCGATCTTCGGATCCTTCTGGGCCACCAGGAAGATCCGCTTGTCCGGAGTGGCGAGCGTCTGCTCCAGGGCCCGGACCGAGCTCTCGCGGCCGACGATGAACGGGGCCATCATGTGGGGGAAGACCACCATGTCCCGCAGAGGGACGAGGGGCAGGGTCTCACGGGTCTTGCGCACGAAACTGGAGCTCATCTGGAGGGCTGTCCGATCTCGAATTCAGGTTCAGCGGGTCGCCGGGCGCCCGAACCGCCCGGCGGCGGCACCGGCCGCCGGGCGCACCGGGGCATCGAGCGGCGGCTCGTGTCTCAGCCGGCCTTCTTGTAGAGGGCGATCGGCTGCATGTGCCGCACGACCGCCTCCTCGTTGATCACGCACTGCTTGATGTCGCGCTGGGACGGCACGTTGTACATCAGGTCGAGCATCAGCTCTTCCAGGATGATCCGCAGGCCCCGGGCGCCGACGTTCCTGGTGAGCGCCTCCTGGGCGATCAGCCGCATGGCGTCGTCGGTGAACGAGAGCTCGACGCCCTCGAACTCGAGGATCGTCTGGTACTGGCGGATCAGGCTGTTCTTGGGCTCCTTGAGGATGCGCACCAGGGCGTCCTCGTCGAGCTCGTCGAGGGTGGCCACCACCGGCAGCCGGCCCACGAACTCCGGGATCAGGCCGTACTTGATCAGGTCCTCGGGCAGGGCCTTCTCGAGCACCTCACCCTTCCTTCGGGTCTTGCGGTCGGAGATCTCGGCGCCGAAGCCGAGGCTCTTCTGGTTGAGGCGCCGCTCGATGACCTCCTCGAGGCCGACGAAGGCGCCGCCGCAGAGGAAGAGGATGTTGGTGGTGTCGATCTGCAGGAACTCCTGGTGCGGATGCTTGCGGCCGCCCTGGGGCGGCACGTTGCACTGGGTCCCCTCGAGGATCTTGAGCAGGGCCTGTTGCACGCCCTCGCCGGAGACGTCGCGGGTGATCGAGGGGTTGTCGCTCTTCCTGCAGATCTTGTCGATCTCGTCGATGTAGACGATGCCCCGCTGGGTCTTCTCCTTGTCGTTGCCGGAGGCCTGGTAGAGCTTGAGGATGATGTTCTCGACGTCCTCGCCGACGTAGCCGGCCTCGGTCAGGGTCGTGGCGTCGGCGATCGTGAAGGGCACCGAGAGGAGCCGCGCGAGGGTCTGGGCGAGGAGGGTCTTGCCGGTGCCCGTGGGGCCGATCAGCAGGATGTTCGACTTCTGGAGCTCGACGTCGCCGCGCGCCTTCTCCATGAAGTCGATCCGCTTGTAGTGGTTGTAGACGGCCACCGCGAGCTTCTTCTTGGCCTGCTCCTGCTCGACCACGTAGTCGTCGAGCATGGCCTTGATCTCGCGGGGTTTGGGCAGCGACGCATCCTGCTGCTGCTCGAGCATCCGGTCTTCGGCGATGATGTCGAGGCAGATGTCCACGCACTCGTCGCAGATGAAGACGGTCGGGCCGGCGATCAGCTTCTTCACCTCCCGCTGGCTCTTGTTGCAGAACGAGCACCTGAGTACTTCATCGCCGCTGTCTTTCTTGGGCATCTGACCTCCGGGTTCGCGAATCCGGCGGCTCGGTCCATGCCTGCTCGAGACGAAACCGATCCGCTGTCAACCTTACCACCTCCACTAACAGGCCGTCGCGACTCGCCTATTCCTCTCAGTGCGCGCCCCGGCGTGGAGCGCTACAACCGGCCGCGGATCCCTCAAGACCGTCGCTGGGACATCACCCGGTCGGCGACGCCGTAGGCGACCGCCTCGTCGGCCGAGAGGATCCGGTCGCGCTCGGTGTCGTCGTGGATCTCCTCCTTCGTCTTGCCGGTGTGGAAGGCGAGGATCTCGTCCAGGCGGTCGCGCATGTGGAGCAAGTCCTTGGCGTGGATCTCGATGTCGGTCTGCTGCCCGCCGAGACCCGAGGCCCAGGGCTGGTGGATGAGGATCCGGCTGTTGGGCAGGATCACCCGCTTGCCCTTGGCGCCGGCGGCGAAGAGCACGGCGGCCATCGACGCCGCCTGGCCGACGCAGTAGGTGGCCACGTCCGGCTTGATGTACTGCATCGTGTCGTAGACCGCGAGACCGGCGGTCACCGAGCCGCCCGGCGAGTTGACGTAGAGGGCGATGTCCTTCTCCGGGTTCTCGGCCTCGAGGAAGAGCATCTGGGCGATGATCAGGCTCGACAGGTCGTCGTCGATCGGCCGGCCGACGAAGATGATGTTGTCCTTGAGCAGGCGCGAGTAGATGTCGTACGCCCGCTCACCCCGGCTCGACTGCTCCACGACCATCGGGATCAACATGTCCCCTTGAACCTCCCTGCCGCTCGGCGGAGCGGCGATCATTCACCTGTGGCGGATTCTACGTCTTCCGGCGCCGCGGCGTTGCCCTCCGCCGTCTCGTCGCCGGCGGCCTCCGGCGTGGCGGCGGCCGTCTCGTCCGGCGCCCCGGGCGTCTCCTCGCCCAGCAGGTGGCGGAGAGTCTTCGAGCGCAGGAGCTGGGCGCGGAGCCGGCCCAGGCGGCCATCCCGGTCGAGGGCCCGGCGCAGCGCCGTGCTCGTCGTGCTCTGGACCCGCGCGAGCTCCGCGAGGGTGCGCTCGAGCTCGGCCTCGTCCACCGTCAGCTCCTCCTGCCGGGCGACGGCATCGAGGAGGAGGCGGGCGTGCACCCGCTTGTCCGCGCTCGGTCGGGCCTGCTCGGCCATCGCCCGCCAGTCGATCTCGGCGTGCTCGACGTCCACGCCCTGACGCGCCAGGTTCTCGGCGTACTCGCGGACCATCCTCTCGGTCTCCTCGCCGACCAGGCCCTGAGGCAGGGCGATGGGATGGCGCGCCCGGAGCTGGTCGAGCAGCGCCCGCTCGCGCTGCTCGCGCCGCTCGGCCTCCTTCTCGTGGGTCAGGCGGTGCCGGACCGCGTCGCGCAGCTCCGCCAGGGTCTCGAGCTCGCCCAGGTCCTTGGCGAGCTCGTCGTCGAGCTCCGGCAGGTCGCGCTCCTTGACCGCCCGCACCTCGAAGCGAAAGCTCCTTTCGCGCACCTCCCCTTCCTGCTCGTCCATGCGCGAGAACTCGCCCTTCTGCCCCTCCGACAGGCCGGAGACGGCGACCGAGAGCTCCTCCCAGACCTGGGGCGAGCCGACCTCGACGTCGACCGTCTCGGGCTCCCCCTCGCCGGCCCCCCTGCCCGCCTCGCGGATCGCCACGGTCACCAGGTCCCCCTGGCCGGCGGCGCGCTCGACGGGGACCCAGTCGCCGGCCTGCTGGCGCAGCGCCTCGAGGGCCGCGTCGACCTCCTCCTCGGTGGGCTCGCCCGGCGGGTCGGGCAGCTCGAGGTCCGTGAGATCGCCGAGGGTGATCTCGGGACGCACCTCGACTTGCGCCGTGAACACCAGCGGCTCGCCGGCCGCCCGCTCCTCGACGCCGGCGAGCTCGGGTTGGGTGAGCGGCTCGATGCCGCTCTCGGACTCCGCGTGGCGCCAGTAGCGGGGCACCAGCCGGTCGATGACCTCCTGGTCGATCTCCTCGTGGAAGCGCTGGCGCACGACCTTGGCCGGCACCTTGCCCGGCCGGAAGCCCGGGATCTTCGCCCGGCGGCCGTACTCCTGGGTGACGCGCAGGGTCTCCGCCTCGACGGCGGGAGCGGGCACCTCGATGCGCAGCTCCTTGCGGCAGGGGCCCACGTCTTGGATCGACTGGACGACGCTCATGTCGGGAATCGGCTCGGGGAAGGTGAGGAGTTGTGCGAAAGGGGGGACTCGAACCCCCAACCCGATCGCTCGGGACTAGATCCTAAGTCTAGCGCGTATACCGGTTCCGCCACTTTCGCATCGGCGCCGGCGGCAACCCGGAGGCCGTCGCCGGGGTCTCGAGCCCCCGGAGTCTACCGGAAGCCTGCGGCAGGTGGCGGAAGGCGGCCAGCGGACGGCGAAGGGCGGAAGCGCAAGGCGATGAGTGGTGAGCCGCCAGGGAATCGAACCCCGAACCCGCAGATTAAGAGTCTGCTGCTCTGCCAGTTGAGCTAGCGGCCCACGACGATGGAGAAATATATCCGACCTGGCGGGGCCGTGACAAGGCTCGCCGCCGGTCTCGCCGGTACCCGCTTCAACTCCGGCGCCCGGGGAGCGCATTCCCCGGGGCCGGCGCCGTCCAGCCTCCCGAGACGAATCCCACGATCTCGAGGCGGTCGCCGTCTTTGAGGACGGTCGCCGGGTAGCGCTCGCGCGGCAGGATCTCGCCGTTCCTCTCCACCGCCACGGTCCGCGGGTGGCGGCCCATCTCGGTCAGGAGATCGAGGACCGTCGCCCCCTCCCCCACCTCCCGGGCCGCACCGTTCACCAGGATGGAAGGCATCCGAAGGCCGACCCTCTCAAGCCGCTCGCGGGCGGGGGCGTCCCCCCTTCCCCCCTCGGGGGTGGGAAGGGGATCGAGGGGATGCGGGGGGGAAGGGAATCGAGAGGGGGGAGCCCCCGAGGAGCGGAGTCGAGTCCGGCTGGAGCACTGAAGAGCTTCCGAAGGTCTCTACAACAAGTGCTTGATCTCGGCGTGCCCCAGAGCCGAGGCGGCCGAGATGATCAGCGCGGCGGTGCCCCGGTCGAGGCGCGGGATGTCGAAGGCGAGGGCGAGGGAGCCCTCCTCGTCGGTCTCGCCGGTCGCCAGGAGCCTCGGGTCGGCGATGGTCGAGATCATGCGCACCTGCACCCGCGCCCCCGCGATCGGGCGGCCGCTCTTCGACGAGGTCGTGCGCAGGGCGAGCGCCGCCCCGGCCCCCAGCGTCAGGTCGCCGTCGCCGTCGACGGTGAGCAGGAGCTGCTCCTGGTCGGCCTCGTTGGTCAGGTACTCGAGGATCACCTGGTCCAGCGTCCGCTCGGGCTGTGCCGCCGGCTCGACGGCGCCGGCCTCCACTCGCGGGACCGGCGGCGCGGCCGCGATCGCGGCGGCACCTACCGCCGCGGCGGCCGTCCCGCCGGGGGTGCGGCGCGCCTCGACGAGGGCCTCGAGCTTACCGTCGAACCGACCGTTCTTGATCGCCGCGATGACCGTGCGGTGCTGGCGCTCCATGAGCTCCACGACCGCCCGGTCGCCCTGGCCTTCGGCCACGAGGTCGGCGTACCCGGCGCGCTTGGCGGCGAGCACCTGGCCACCGACGTAGACCAGGCTCTCGATGAAGGGATTGTCGGCCCCCTTGTCCTCGGTCTGGACGTGGAAGACCACGTCGTGATGACGGACGTCGGTGTTGTAGCCCGTGATCATCGAGGACCGGAGGATCGGGGACGCCGCAGCCAGCAGTGCATCGCAGAAAGCCTAACTCACCGATTCTAGAGAGGCCCCCTTCTCGGGTCAAGAACGGCACTCGGGAAACCCGTCGCTTCCTTGCCCGCGCCCGCCGCTCGTGCAACAATGACCGCGAGCGGGCTCGCGCTCCGGACCGCTCGTCCCCGACTTCGAATCTCCCGTGCCGGGCCCGGTTGGGGGCCCCATCCAGGAAACTCCAGGAAAATCCAGGAATCTATCCACGGAGGAGACACAGTGGCCGAACCGATCGCAACCGAGAAGACCCTCGTGCACTACCAGACGCGGGACGGCGTCGCCTACCTGACCCTCGACGACCCGCCCGCCAACACCTACACCCACCAGATGATGCGGCAGCTCGACGACGCGATCCTCGCCGCCCGCTTCGACAACGACGTCTACGTGCTGGTGCTCCAGGGCCAGGGCGAGAAGTTCTTCTGCGCCGGCGCCGACATCCAGATGCTCACCGAGGCCGAGCCCCGGTTCAAGTACTACTTCTGCCTGCACGCCAACGAGACCCTGAACCGCCTCGAGCAGACCCCGAAGCTGGTCATCTCGGCCCTCAACGGCCACACCGTCGGCGGTGGCCTCGAGATCGCCATGGCGGCGGACCTCCGGGTCGCCAGGCGGGGCGCGGGCAAGGTCGGGCTGCCCGAGATCAACCTGGGCGTGCTTCCCGGCACCGGCGGCACCCAGCGCCTGGCGCGGATCCTCGGCAAGTCGCGGGCGATCGAGATGATGGTCACCGGCGAGCTGATCCCCTTCGAGCGGGCCGAAGAGCTGGGCCTCGTCAACCGCATCTTCGAGGCCGAGAATTTCGAGGCCCAGGTCCACGACTTCGCCCGCCAGTTCTGCCCGCCGAACCGCGCCGCCAAGGCGGTGGGCCGGATCAAGCGCTCGGTCCAGTCCGGCTGGGAGGTGCCGTTCGAGAGCGGCCTCGCCATCGAGCGCGAGCTCCAGCAGCAGCTCTTCGAGAGCGGTGACGCCAAGGAGGGCCTGGCGGCTTACGTCGAGAAGCGCAAGCCGCAGTTCTCCGGCCGATGAGCCGGCCGACGAGTCGTCAGACGAGCCGTGTGGGGATCGTCCTCGCGGCGCCGGTCCGTACCCCGATCGGCAAGTTCGGCGGCGCCCTCGCGCCGCTGTCGGCGGCGGACCTGGGCACGGCCGCGGCCCGCGCCTGCCTCGAGCGCGCGGGCGTCGCCGGCGAGGCGGTCGACCAGACGATCTTCGGCCACGGGCGGCAGGCCGGCGGCGGCCCGAACACGGCGCGCCAGATCGCCTTCCGGGCGGGCGTGCCGGTGGAGCGGCCGGCGTTCACGGTCAACCAGGCCTGCGCCTCCGGGCTGCAGGCGGTCCTCTCCGGCGCCCGGGCGATCCTCCTGGGCGAGGCCCGGGTGGTGCTCGCCGGCGGCACCGAGAGCATGTCGAACACGCCGTACCTGCTCCCCCGCGGGCGCTGGGGCTACCGGCTCGGCCACGACCAGATCGTCGACGGCATGTACCGGGACGGCTTCGACGACCCGCTCTCCGGCCTGGTGATGGGCGAGACCGCCGAGGAAGCTCGGTGCCGAGCGCGGGATCACCCGCGCCCGGGCCGACGCCTACGCCCTCGAGAGCCAGCACCGCTGCGAGCGGGCCCGCCGGGCCGGCCGTTTCGCCGCGGAGATCTCGGCCGTCGAGGTGCCGGGCCGCAAGGGCGCGATGGTGGTCGCCCAGGACGAGCACCCGCGCGACGGCGTCACCGCCGAGCAGCTCGCCAAGCTCCCCGCCGTCTTCCGCGAGGGCGGGACGGTCACCCCGGGCAACGCCTCCGGCATCACCGACGGTGCGGCCGCCCTGATCGTCGCCTCCGAGGAGGCCGCCGCCGAGCTCGGTCTGCCGGTGGCCGCCCGGCTGGTCGACTGGCAGGTGGTCGGCGTGGACCCGCGGATCATGGGGATCGGCCCGGTGCCGGCGGTGGAGGCCCTCCTCGGGCGGACCGGCCTCGGCTCGGACGTGATCGACGCGGTGGAGCTGAACGAGGCCTTCGCGACCCAGGTGGTGGCCTGCCTGGACGCCCTGGACGAGCTCGGCCTCGGCTTCGACCGCGAGCGCGTGAACCCGGACGGCGGGGCGATCGCCCTCGGCCACCCGATCGGCTGCACCGGCGCCCGGATCCTGGTCACCCTGCTCCACGGCCTGGCGCGCTCGGGCGGCGGGCGCGGAATCGCCACTCTCTGCGTCTCCGGCGGGATGGGCGCGGCGGCGCTGGTCGAGACCGTCTGAGGCCCCCGACGCCGATGAGCCCCCCGCGCCGCGACGTGCTGATCGCCGTGGGTTCGCCCGAGCGGGACCAGGCGCCGTCGTACCGCGCCGCCCTCGAGCTCGCCGGCGTGCCGCCCGAACGGATCCGGGTGGTCCAGCCGGAGCCGGGCCGGGACGACCGCGCGCTGGGCGCCGAGGCGCTGGGGCTGGTGCTCGCCGGCGGCGAAGACGTCGAGCCGCAGCGCTTCGGCGAGACCGCCATCCCGGAGGCCCAGCTCTCCCTCTTCCCCGAGCGCGACGAGATGGAGCTCGCCCTGCTCGCCGGCGCCCGCGAGGCGGCCGTGCCGACCTGGGCGATCTGTCGGGGCATCCAGGTCGTGAACGTGTTCCTCGGCGGCACCCTCTGGCAGGACCTCGCCCTCCAGCTCTCCACCCCGGTGCTGCACCAGCTCTCGAACCCGGCCGACGCCCTGGTCCACGGGCTGAGAGTCGGCGCGCCCGAGACCGGCCTGGGCCGTCTCCTCACCGAGGAGAACCCGCTCGTCAACAGCCGTCACCACCAGGGCGTCAAGGACCTGGGAGAGGGACTGGTCGCCGTGGCCGAGGCGCCCGACGGGCTGGTCGAGGCGATCTGCCTGGACGCGCCCGGGTGGTGGTTGCGCGCGGTCCAGTGGCACCCGGAGAATCTCACCCCGATGGCTCAGCAGCGGGCGCTGTGGGAGGCGTTCGCCGGCAGGCTCGGTTTCCCAGGTCAACGATCGTAGGGCGGGCCCCGGGGACGCCGGAAGGCCCGCCCGACGAGCTCCCCCACGAGGAGGTGGCAGATGAGCGACGTCGTGCTGCGACAGGACGAGGGCCGGGTCGCGGTCCTCACCATCAACCGTCCGGACAAGATGAACGCCCTCAGCCAGCAGGTGCGCGACGAGATGCTGGAGCACCTGGCGGCGATCGAGCGCGACGACGGCATCGGCGCCGTGGTCCTGACCGGCGCCGGTGAGAAAGCCTTCATCGCCGGGGCCGACATCGCCGAGTTCGAGGGGCGCAGCCCCTTCGACCAGCGCCAGGCCATGGCGAGCCCCCGGATCTACGACGTGATGTCCGCCTTCCCGAAGCCGGTCATCGCCATGATCAACGGCTATTGCCTGGGCGGCGGCTGCGAGCTCGCCATGTCGTGCGACCTCAGGATCGCCTCGGAGTCGGCGAGCTTCGGCCAGCCGGAGATCAACCTGGGCCTGATCCCGGGAGGCGGCGGCACGCAGCGGCTCCCCCGCCTGGTGGGCCTGGGCCACGCCATGCGCCTGATCCTCACCGGCGACCGGATCCGGGCGGCGGAAGCGAAGGAGATCGGGCTGGTGGAGCTGGTGGTGCCGGCCGGCGAGCTGCGCGCCCGGACGCTGGAGCTGGCGGCCAAGATCGCGTCGATGAGCCCGCTGACGGTGCGGGTGGCCAAGGAGGCGCTGCGGGCGAGCGAGCGGCTGGCGATCGAGGAGGGCATCCTCTACGAGCGGGATCTGTTCTGCCTCTGCTTCTCGACCGAGGACAAGGCGGAGGGGGTCGCGGCGTTTCTGGGGAAGCGGAAGGCGGAGTGGACGGGGCGGTAGGCGGCGGAGTCCGAGGTCGTTGGAGCGGAGTCGAGTCGCTATGCTCGCGGGGCGAGCACCCACGCTCGCGGGCCGGATGGCTTTCTCGGCGGCAAACTGCGCCGGCGAGAAACCACCGCGGCCCGCGAGCTGCCCCCTCGGCGGTTGCAACGGGCGCCCTCCGCCGCGGAGGGTGAGGGGGGTGGATCGGCGGGGTCGGACTCCGCGACCGCCCCTGCCCGAGGGCACTACCGCATGAAGCGGCCGAGCTCTGTCTCGGCCGGGCGATCCCTCCGGCGGGCACCGAACCACCCATCGGAGGGCTCCTCGCCCCGCACACGCATCCCGGTCCTCAGGCCGAACTCTGTCTCGGCCGGGCGAGCCCTCCGGCGGGCTCCGAACCACCCATCGGAGGCTCCTCGCTCCCCCCTCGGCGGTTGCGACGGGCGCCCTCCACTTTGGGGGGTGAGATGGGTGGATCGGCGGGGTCGGACTCCACCCCCTCTTTGTCATTCCGAGCGGAGCGAAGCGCAGTCGAGGAATCTCAGCGGGAACGGCTGGCCTCCCGCGCCGACCGCCGGGTGGGAAGGGGATCGAGGGGTTGCGGGGGGGGGCCGGCACGGAGGCGACCCTCCCTCACTCGCCCAGCACGTATCCGAAGATCAGCGGCGCGACGATCGAGGCGTCCGACTGGATCATGAACTTCGGGGTGTCCACGTCGAGCTTGCCCCAGGTGATCTTCTCGTTTGCCACCGCTCCGGAGTAGCCGCCGTAGGAGGCGGGGGCGTCGGAGATCTGGGCGAAGTAACCCCAGAAGGGGGTGTCCTCGCGCTTCAGATCCTGGATCAGACAGGGGACCGAGCAGATGGCGAAGTCTCCGGCGATGCCGCCGCCGATCTGGAAGAACCCGACGGAGGGGCGTCCCGTCTCCTTGCCGCAGCTCGCCTCGTACCACTCCATGAGCATCTGGAACTGCTCGGTGCCCGTCTTGACGCACTGGTGGTGGGCGACCGCGCCCCGGACGACGGCGGCGGTCATCATGTTGCCGGTGGTCGAGTCCTCCCAGCCCGGGGTGAAGACCGGAATGCCCGTCTCCATCGCCGCGATCAGCCAGGAATCGGCCGGATCGCTCTGGTAGTGCTCCTCGATCTCGCCGCTCCCGAGGACGTCGAACAGGAACTCGCACGGGAGCTTGCGCTCACCGGTCGCGGCGGCCCGGGCCCAGCGCTCGACGAGGCGCCCCTCGACGTGGCGCATGACGCCCTCGGGGATGCAGGTGTCGGTGACCCGGTTGAGCCCCCGGTCGTAGAGCCGCTTCTCGTCCTCGGCCGAGAGCCCCCGCCACTCGGGCACCAGCTCGTACTCGTCGTGGGCCACCAGGTTGAAGATGTCCTCTTCGAGGTTCGCTCCGGTGCACGAGACGGCGTGTACCTTCCCCTGTCGGATCATGCGCGCCAGGATGATCCCCAGCTCGGCCGTGGACATGGCGCCCGCCAGGCTCACCAGCATCTTGCCGCCGGCGGCCAGGTGATCCTCGTAGGCCCGCGCCGCGGCCACGGTCTCGCGGGCGTTGAAGTGCAGGAAGTGGCGGTCGAGAAACGCGCGAAGACTGTCCATGGGTTCCTCCCGGCAGCGGAGGCCGGCGACGGGGGCCGGTGGGATCGCCTCCGGCGGGAGGCCGGGGCGGCGGTTGCGAACGGTGCCGAAGTGTACCGCACCGGGCGGGATCGACGCCCTCGTCGATCCGGCGCGCGGCCACGTGCGTACCCGGGGCATGGAGCCGACGATCCCGGGACGGCACGAACGGTCCCGCTACCAGGTCCGTCCTGCACTACTCCCCTTGGGGAGGCGGTGTGCCTGCCCGCCGAGACGCACCGTCAAAGACCGATCCGGGGAGTGGTCAGAGCCCATGACTTCGCGTATACTTCCCTACGCATCCCCTCGGTGTCTCACCGAAGGTCCTCGTCGGACCCGCGCGTCGTGGGTGTGGTGGTCGCCGTCGGATGGAACCGGTTTCATCGCCCGGATCGACGGGAGGCGAGCCGAGGAAGGGAGTCATCGCCGTTGAACTTGCGCACGCGGATCATCCTGCTCACCGCCGTCGTCTTACTGGCGGTCACCGCGGGAACCACGATGGTGGTGGCCAGCCACCAGGAGGAGACGGCCCGGAGCTGGGCCGCTGACCAGGTCGAGTCGGCGGCGGAGACCGCACACCAGCTCGGCGACGAGCGCCTCACCCGGCTGGGGAGCCGGGCGGGCCTCCTGATCGAAGCCCTCCGGCTCGACGACCTCGCCCGCCGGGGCGACCCCGCGGCGGCGGCGGCGGTGCTCGAGCACTTCACCTCCAGTCAACCCGGCATCGGCTATCTGGGCCTGGCCGACGCCGCGGGCCGTCCGCTGGCGGAGGCCGGCACGGACACCGGCGTCGGCTGGCCCCGCGCAACGCAGGCGCCCTGGCACCAGGGCGTCGGGCTCGTCCACAGACGGCTCTACCGCTACGCGACCCGGCCGCTCCGCGACCCGTCGGACGGCACGCTCCTCGGCACCGTCACCCTGGGCGAGGAGCTCGACGCGGCGGAGGCCGGGCGGATCTCCCGTATGACCGGCGCCGAGGTGGTCTTCCTGGCGGGGGGCCTGCCGGTGGCGAGCAGCCTGCCGCTCGGCAGCCTCGCCGAGGCGGCCCGCTTCGCCCGCGGCCTCCCGCCGGGCGAGCTCCACCCCGTGACCCTCGCCGGCAAGCCGTTCCTCGCGCGCCTCGATCCGCTGGCGGGCGCCGACCCGGCCGGCGGCCCCGCGCCCCCCGGCGGCGCGCCCGAGCTGCTGGTGCTGAGGCCGGTGGCCGCCCGCCCGGTGGGCTCCTCCCTGGTCCGGGACGTCGCCCTCGTCGGCCTCTCGGGCCTGCTGGCGATGATCCCGCTGCTCTGGCTCGGCTCCCGCCGTCACGAGCTGGCCCTGGGCGATCTGACCGACGCCATGTCGAGGACCGCGACCACCGGCCACCTGGATCGGGACTTCTCCGACGACCGCCCGGTGCGCTGGGTGAGCTCCGAGGTGAGCGCCCTGCGCGAGGCGTTCTCCAGCCTCATGAGCACCCTCGAGGACAGCCTCCGGGACCGCGAGAGGTCGTACGTCGAGGCGGTGGGCGCCGTGGTGGCGGCGATCGATGCGCGCGATCACGAGACGACGGGCCACTCCTTCCGCGTCGCCCACTACGCCCTGGCCCTGGCCCGCGCCCTCAACATGAGGGGGGACCAGCTCCGGGCCATCGAGTGGGGCTCGCTGCTCCACGACGTGGGCAAGATCGCGGTGCCGGACGCCATCCTGCGCAAGACCGGCCGTCTCACCGAGGAGGAGTGGCACGTCATGCGCCAGCACCCGAACTGGGGCTTCGAGATGCTGGCCGACGTCAAGTTCCTCGAGCCGGCTCTCGAGATCGTCTACAGCCATCACGAGCGCTGGGACGCCGGCGGCTATCCCCGCGGCCTGGGCCGCGCGAAGATCCCGCTCGCCGCCCGCATCTTCGCGGTGGTCGACACCTACGACTCGATCACCTCCGACCGCCCCTATCGCCGGGCCCGAGGCCACGGCGAGGCGATCACCGAGCTGTGCCGGGTGGCCGGCACGCAGCTCGACCCGGACGTGGTGGAAGCGTTCATCCGCATTCCCGAGGTCCAGCTGCGCCACCTCCGGGAGCGCTCCGAGCGCCTCGACCTGAAGGTCCGGATCCCCGACGCCCTGACCGAGATGCCCATGGCGGGCAAGGTGTTCCGGCGGTAGGGTAGGCCTTCCGGCGGTCGCTGTAGCAGCATCGGGTCCCACACGCTCGCGGTCTGGTGGCTTTCTCGGCGGCGAGCTGCGCCGGCGAGAAACCACGCAGGCCCGCGAGCTGCCGCCTCGGTCGTTGTGGCAGCTCCCGCCGAGTGGGCATGTGGGGGGGGGTGGATCGGCGGGGTCGGACTCCGAACTGCCGGCCGAGGCAGAGCTCGGCCGCTTCAACCGTCCGCAAGACACCGGAAAGGCAATCCCGGATGATAGGGGTAGGGAGGGCAGGTTGGATTCCCTGCCCCCCCTCCCTCCGAACCGGACGTGCGGATCTCCCGCATCCGGCTCTCCGGTTGGTGGTTCACCTGCGAGAGGACTGCGGGTCCGAGGCATAGGCGGTTTCGAGGCTGAACAGCCCATGCTCGGCGAAGAAGGCGTTGGGCCAGCGCTGGTGGTCGCGACCGCGGCCCCGGCCTCGGCCTCGGCGACGCTTGCGTAAGATGCTGCGCAGGCGCATGCGGATCCACCGGTCGAGCGGCCGGAAGGTCGTCGGGTGGCTGTAGCGGTAGTACTCGTACCAACCACGCAACGTCCGGCTGACGTCCCAGGTGATCCGATCGAGGCTGTGACCGTTGGTGCGCCGGGTCTTGCGGCGCAGGGTGTCCTTGAGCTTCCGGAGGCTCTTGTCGCGGGGCCATTGGTAGCCCCGTTCGAAGTGGTACCCCAGGAAGTCGAAGCCACCCCGCTCGGTGGTATCCACCACCGCCGTCTTGTCCGGGTGAAGGCTCAGGCCCTCCTGGGCCGTCCACGCCTCCACCAGGGCAAGCGCCCGGCGGGCCTCGGTCTCGCTCCGACACAGGATCACGAAGTCGTCGGCGTAGCGCACCATCTCGAAGCCCTCGCGGGCCAGAAGATGGTCCAGCGGGTCGAGGTAGATGTTGGCCAGTAGGGGGCTGATCACCGCGCCTTGCGGGGTTCCCCGCTCGGGCGTCCAGCTCTCCAGTCCGTCCAGTACCTCTTGCTCGAGAAAGGCTTCGACCAGGGCGAGCACTCGCCCGTCCGATACCTTCTCGCGCACCCGCGCCAGCAGGCGCTCCGGATCGATCGTGTCGAAGTACCGGCGCAGGTCGGCGTCCACCACCCAGGTGTGGCCCGAGTCGAGGAGCTCCTCGACCCGCTCCAGCGCTTCCCGGCACCCGCGCCCCGGGCGGAAGCCGTAGCTGTGCTCGGCGAAATCCCGCTCGAAGATCGGCTCCAGGACCAAGCGCAACGCGCCCTGCACCACCCGATCGCGCACCGTCGGAATCCCCAGGGGCCGCTTCTCGCGGCTTCCCGGCTTGGGGATCCACCGCCGACGCACCGCCTGCGGGCGGTAGCTACCGTCCCGCAAGGACGCCGACAGCGTCTCCACCTCTTCCTCCAGGCGCGATCCGTAGTGATCCACGGTGACGTGATCTACCCCCGCGGCGCCCCCGTTGCGCTCGACTCTCTCGAACGCGCGCAGAAGCGTCTGCTTCCGGCAGACCTTGTCGATCAGGCTGAACCACGTCCCTCCTCGGACCCCGGTCTCCAGGGCCCGCAGCATGCGCTCCGTCCAGACCGAGGGTTCGGCCCAGCCCCATCGGGACCGGACCTCTCCGCCGGGGTTAGGGGCTCGCCCCACTCGCGCCGGGGTCTCGTCTCTCGTCCTGGCCGTCACGCATCCACCTTCCTGCTTCCCTTCGCTCCACGCCCATTACGGCGCTTCCTCGCTACTATGGAAGCTCTGACTCCTGCCGCCCTGCTTCTCCTCGTGGACGACAGGTCTCCCCGCTTACGGTGCCTGGCCGTCGCGATCATTCCGTCCCCAACCACCTGTAGGCCCCCCGCCCACGCTTTCGCACGCTACCCCTCAGCGCGACGGGCACCCCGGCTCTCCCGGGTCCGGGCTTCGCCATTCGCTTGCAGGCTCGCCGAGTCCTACCGGCCGAATCGGGTTCGTTGCCTACGGACTGATCGCTCATCTCCTCCTACTCCCCACCCCGCCTCGCGGCGACGCAGTCAGAGTCGATTACAGGCCGGAGAGCGTATGCCTGGAGAGGACTCGCACCTCTCTGACCATGCACCCTCGCGGGCGTACAAGCGGCCGAGCTCTGTCTCGGCCGGCCGATCTTCTCGAGGCGCACCGAACTGAATGGTTCCATCGACCTCCGCGTCGGGGGAGGCGACACCACCGGGGAGGGCCGGGCGCCCTCTCCTACCGCTCGGTGGACTTCGAGAGAGAGCTTCTCGGCAGCGTCGTTGCCGGCCTGAGATCGATCGGTTAGACTCGGCCCCCCTCGGCGGCAGGACCGCCACCCCATCCGGGCCGACGTAGCTCAGTGGTAGAGCAGCCGCCTCGTAAGCGGCAGGTCGGCGGTTCAAATCCGCCCGTCGGCTCCACTCCTAACCCCCTCTAGACTCAAGACGTTACGCGCGGCCGGCCGGCCGGAGCCAAGGCGCTCTCTGTGGGGCGCGGCTACTCCACGGCTACTTTCGGCCGGGGCGCGGCCGGTCGCACACTCCGGAGCAACGCGAAGGCCGGGGGTCTGCCGGCGGCGGGGTCAGGCGGGGTGCCCAGCCATGCCGGGCGTCGGGGCGCGGGCTCTGGGCGCCCGCGTACGGGAGCGTCGCCGCTCGGCCGGTCCGTGGCTCGATCTCAGGGTGGATCGTGGGCAGGGCGCACCACCACGGCGTCGCACGGTGGGAATCCGGCCCTGCCCCGGACGCCCCGTTCAGGCTCCGGGAGCGGAGCGCCGGAGTGTCGCGGGTGACCCGCCCTCAGCCCTCGCCCTCCCTGAGCCGGCGCAGGTGCTCCCGTACCGCCTCACGGATCAGGTCGGACTTGCTCCGCCGCTGGTCGTGGGCAACGTCGCGCAGCTCCCCTTCCAGGTCGGGCGGAAGATAGACGATGAGGCGCACCAGCCCGCCCGGCGTCTCCATCCCCTTCCCGCGTGCTGGTCCCGTCACCGTCCCTCCCGCCTTGACTCCATAGATTCATGGGTTCACAATGACCCCTTAAACGGCGAACGGCCCGCCCGGAGAATGCGTCTCCGAACGGGCCTAGCCACTCAAGAGGAGTGCCTCATGAGCGACCGCGCACAGTCTATCCCGCCCACCCCGCCGCCAGAAGCCCCGGTTCCCTCGGCCCCGGAGGTCGAGAGCGAGCGGATGATCCGGCACACCTGGCTCGCCGCCTTCGATGAGCCGAAGGTCTTCGCCCTGCTCGAGGAAATCGGCGCGGGCATCGTCCACCACGCCCGCGAAGCCGGGTTGTGGGGGCTCGACGTGCCCCGGAGCATGGCGGGGATCGTGGCCGACCTTGAGTCACTGGCGCTCTGCCTGGCTGAGGTCGCGGACACCCCGACGGCCTCATCCGTCACGGCCGATGACCTCGCCCTCTGCGCCGACGCCCGCCGGTGGGCCGGCACCGTCGCCGGCATGGTCGCGGAGATCCGGCTCGCCCTCGACGGCGACTCGGAGGTTCTGTGATGTCCGCCAAGGCGAAGCCCGACGCGCGCGAGCTGAGCGATGGCGATGAGAGCTTCCGCGCCCTCAGACACACCTGGACCAGAGGGTTCGCCGAGGAAGACCGCGCCAACGTCGAGGCCCTGGTGACACTCGCGGCGACGCTGCGGGACGGCGCCATCAACGGGTGCAGGTGGGACTTCGACACCGACGCAGAGCTTGCCGGCGTGGCCCTCGACATCGACTCCCTCGCCGACTATCTCGCCTGGCAAGAGACCGCCGAGGATGATCGAGAGCTAGACGACAGGGAGCGAGCCCTCCGCCGGCGCGCCAGAGCCTGGGAGGCCCGGCTCCGTGCCCTCGCCCGAGAGATCCGGGGCGCCGTCGGCGAGGATGGCGAGCAAGCCGAGCCCGAGTCCGTCACCGGACCCATCCTCGCCGACCTCGGCGCCCTCACCGACCGCGTGCGGGAGGCGACGGGCCGGCGGCGGAGCGACGCGGGCAGTCGAACCCGCCGTCAGGCCATGGCCGGCGCTCTCGCGCACCTTGTACAGGCTGAGGAGCTGCTCGCGCCGGCGGTAGAGGCCGAGCGGGAGGCGGGGTCGTGAGCGCCCCGGGTCGCGAACCGGCTCGGGCGCTGGGGATGCTCCGCGCCTACCGGGGGATCTCGCAGAGATCGCTTGCCGAACAGGCGGGCGTCAACAAAGGCACCGTCTCCGGGTACGAGCGCGGAAGGCTGGCGATTGGCCCGGCCAACCTGGAAGCCCTGCTCGCCGCTCTCGGGGTCTCCGGGCGCGGCTGGGATGCGACCGTGCGGCACGTCCAGTGGATGGACCACCTGGAGGCCAGCGCGGATGCTCGCGACCCGGAGGCCCTCCGGCTAGCCGAGCAGGTATCCCGGGACTTCGAGATCGGCGCCCTCGCCATGCTCCGGTTGCTGGTGGCGCTCGCCGAGCGGGAGGCCGCGTCATGAGCAACGACCGCAAGCGACCACCGGCACCATGGGACGCCCCGGCGTATCAGCCGCTGCACGACGCCATGCACCAGGCCCGGAGGCTCGCCGCTGGCGTGGGGGAGGCCGCTCTCGCGGAGGCCCTCAGCTCGCTGTACGGCGCATGGACCGGCGGCCGGGTCGGCGAGGTCGCTCCCGCCATCGCGGACGCGGAGCGGGTCGCCCTGCTGGCGGCGGGCCACCCGCCTCGTGGGCCGCTGGTGCGAGCCCTCGGCCGAGCTGCAACGGACCCGACCCCGGAATCCCTCGACGAAGCGGCTGGCGAGGTCGTGCGCGCGTGGATGGAACGCCGGACGGCCTCGCCGGATCGGGCCATCCGGCTCTATGAGCGGATCTTCTCCGGGATCGCCCAGCTTCACCCTCTCGCGGCCTGCCGGCTGGGAATGGAGGTCCGGCGCCGCCTGTTCGTCGAGCTGCTGGCGGCCGAGCGGATCGCCCGGAGCGGCGGGGAGAGCGCGGCCGCCAGGGAGGAGGAGGCTCTCGCCACTGCCCTGCTACTCCGGCTCGCCGACCGGCTCGGACGGACGCCCGAGAGCACCGGGGTGGCGCCGTGAGGATGAGCTACGGGGTCGAGCTGGTGCTCACAGGCGAGCGCGTCCCGACGCTCGCAGAGATCGAGGCCGCTCTCTCGGTCCTACCTCTCCGCCGGCTGGTCGAGCGCCTGGAAGCCGTCGAGAGCGCGTCCCTGCGCATCGTGCCCACCCCGCCGGAGGTGAAGCCGTGAGGCTGCTCTGCGTCGCCCCTGGTGGGCGTGTCCGGCGCGGCACCCTCAGCGCGGGAAGCGGTCGATGCAGCCGGGTTCACCACCACCAACGAAGAAAGAGAGCCGCGCCATGGCCGAAGAGGCACAAACCTTGACCGATGAGGTCTATCCCCAAGCCCGAGACTGCCGGGAGCCGGGGCGGTTTCCCGTACAGGTCGGCACAGTGTACGGCCCGCCAGGGTCGCCCCCGGCCCTCACCGTGGACCCGGACAGCTCGGTCTTGGTGTGGGATGAGGTGATGGAGGGATGGACACGGTGCCACTCCGTACCGGCCGCTCGACAAGAGCAGGCCCGGGCGATCGCCCGCGATGTATGGGCCGGTCGCTACCGGCACGGCCCCCTTGGCGTGCTGGTGCTCGCACCGCCGGAGCCGGACGGCCAGCGCGACCCGGAGGCGGCCGCGTGACGGCCCTGGCATACGACGGCCGGGGCGTGGTCCAGCGCGTCTCGATCCGGTCGCAAGACGGCAGCGCGGTCCTCATCGATCCGGCGGGGGCGGTAGTGCCGCCCGGTGCCGTGACCATCCTCACGCGGGCGAACCCTACGGCAGACGAGCGCGCCGCATACCGGAGCGCCCGTCAGGCGGGTTACTTACTGGAGGCCCCGTGAAGCTCCTCTACGTCAACCCACGCGGGCAAGTCCGCCGCGGGCACCTGAGCACCGAGAGCAGCGCGTCGAGCCACGGGAAAACCGTCCTGATCTCCGGGGGCGAGGTGCTCAGCCCGGGCGAGGTCCTCGCCCTGCTGGCGCCCGCGAAGCCGACAGAGGACCAGCGGGCGATGCTCTGGCGCGCGATCGAGGCCGGCTACCGCGTGGAGGATGCCTGAATGTCGCTGCGCTCGGGTCTCTACCGAGCCGCCCGCGCCCTGGGGGACATCAACGCCGTGTCTCGGGGCAGGGTCGGCCGCCGGCTCGGCCGTCGGGTCGTAGGGCGGGCCGCCGGGCTAGGTCTTCGCTCGGGGGGTTGCCTCGTGGCACTGAGCGTTCCCGCCCTGCTGTCCCTGATCGTCTTGTCCTGGTGACCGGCTACCGCCCGGCCCCGGGGGCGGGGAGCAGACCGGCCGCCAGCCGCTGCCCCCCCGCCCCACCGCGTGCGCTAGGCGGCCTCCTGGCGCCGGTGCCGGCTGCGCAGCTTCGCGAGCCCGTGCTCAGTGGTCGGTGCGAGCGCTCCGTTGACCACCAGTTCGCGCAGCGCCTTGCGCACAAGCTCGGCGTGCTCCCGCTCGTCGAGCGCGAACTCCGGTCCGGCGTAGTCGCGGGACGCTGCGGGGCCGCCGAGGCCGAGGTCGTAGCGCTCGGCGAGGTCGTGGGCCTCCCGGGCGGCGAGCTTCGCCGCATCGATGTGCTCGGCGAGCGAGCGGGCGAGGTCCTCGACCATGTCGAGGGCCGCCACCAGCTCGGCGCGGTGCTCGATGAACGCTGCCTCCGACGCTGCCACGCGGTCGAGCGCGTCCGCGATCTCCTGTCGGCCGGCCTCGACGGCGGCGGCGGCGGGGAGGGCCTGCCCGAGGAGCAGCAAGCGTTTCTCGAGGGCGGGGATCTCATCCTCCGTCGCGACTAGACCCGGCAGCTCCCGCAGGCCCGCGGCGACTTCGGGCGAGAGCTTTCGCCAGTCGCCGTTCACCCCGCGGCCGTGCTCGACAAGAGCGATCGCGTCGGCGTAGCGGGAATCCTCGAACAAGGTGGCCATGGGCCACTCCCCGGAGGGGTCGCGAACGGGCCGCTCGACGGCGAGCCGGTCGCGTTCGGCGGTCAGCGTCTCGCGCCACGGCTTCAACTTGCCGAGCCGGGACTGGGCGGCGTAGATCTTGCGCTGCGTTTCGCGCGCGTTCATGACGCCACCCCCGCCCCGCACGCGGGGCAAGTGGCCCGCCGCTCGGCGAGGTCGGCGCGGACGGTGGCCAGCTCGTCGCGGGCGGCGGCCAGCTCGTCGCGCGTGTAGTGGTCGGTCGCCCCGGGGCCTTCAACCACGGCTGCGAGGCGGTCGACCTTGCGGCGGAGCTGCGGGACGCGGCCCCCGAGCTTGGCGATCGTGGCGGCGTCGGCCGCCTCCAGACGGGCCGCCTCCTTGGCTTGCTCCACCGCTTCGCGGGTCGTAGTCATCGCCCACCCCCCGCGGCCGGCTTGCTCAGTCCGTACGGACGGGGCGGGCGGAAGCGGTCCGGGTCGGCCTCGACGGCCGCGCGTAGGTCTGCGTCATGCGCTCGGATGCACGCTCGGGAGGCGGCGGCGAGACGGTGGCGGCGCTCGGCGCGCTCCACCTCCTCGGGCTTGCGCTGCTTGCGGAGACCCCCTGGGTCCGGCGCGCGGAAGCTTTCGAGCGTGCGCTCCACCGGGGCGGCCACCTTCGCCAGCTCGCTCAGCAGGCCCCTGGGCTCCGCTGGCGACCGTGAGCGGCAGGCGCCGCCGTCCCGTTCGGGCCGTAGAGCTCGCCGTAGCGGCCTTCGGTCTCTTCGTCGGATGCGTCGGAAGAGAGCCCCATGGCTACGCGGCGATCCGCCTCCGACATGTCGAGCAGCAAAAACGGATTCGGCGGCTCCCACCCCCGCGACCGGCGGCGGGGTCCCCTGCGTTGCTCGCGCTTCTGCGGCATGCTCAGTCTCCGATTCGGGGGGGGCGGTTGTCGCTTGACCCCGGTATGTCGAGCCCCAACTCGCGCAGCAGGAGCCTAAACGCGTTTAGTGAATTGCGCTCGATCGCCACCTCCGGCCGCTCCTTGGGCTGTTTGAACCGGTCAACGTACGTCATGCCGTTTCTGTCGATCGCCTCCCGGGCCTCTTGGGCACGCTGCCAGGCGACCGCGGCACCGACCAGAAGCTTTTCGTGGTGACCCTCAAGGTCGAAGGCGTCGGCCACGTCCTGGCACCACTCGCGCGACTCCTTCGATAGCCCCGCGAACGGGTCGGGCGGGCCGGGCGGGGGGGCGATCTTCAAGCCGGGCGTCTTGCTCACCGGAGCCCCCAGGGGCGCGGCAGGCGATCCACGCGCGCGCGGCACTCCGGCTCGTCCCCCGTGGTGGCCTCGACGGCGAGGGGGCGAACAACGACGGCGAGGGACCGGCGCCCGCAGACACCGAATTGTCGAGCGCGGGCAGACCGCGACACAGGCGCCGCTCCCTCGCCAATTTGAACTCGGATGCTCACCGGCCGCCCCAGCCTGCCGCCGCCGGTTCCGGAGCCTCACGACGGGCCGCTGCTGCCGCTCGGGCAGCCGCTCGTGCCTCGTGAACGTCGACCACGTGGCGCAGCTTCTCGACCACCTTGGCCACGGGGCCCGGGGCGTCGTTGCTCAGCGCCAGCGCCAGCAGGCGCTCGGCCTCCGCGCGCAGCTCGGCGAGCTTGTCGCTGAGCTTGGCGGGCGGCAGGTCCGCTCGCTCGAGGTCGGCCAGCGGTCCGGAGTCTTCGCGGCCCATGGCCCCGATGAACTCGCGAGCGGCCCTGAACTCTTCCGACTTGTAGACGGCGACAGGGCGCCCGGTCTCGCTCTTGATCGTGCGGCGCCCGGGTTGCTTCTTGAACCCCTTGGCGCCGTCGTCGAAGGCCGCCCGAGCCCAAGCGCGAAGCTCGGCAATGGCAGGGTCGGCGGTCTCGCGGAGATCCAATTCGACCGCCGACAGCCGCAGAGCCGCTGCGTGCGAGGCATCGTAGGCGACACGCTCCGCGGTCCGGGCCCTCGACTTCACCACGGCGAGCGCGGCCGCCGCTTTCTCGACTTCGGCGAGCGCTGCCAGGTGGTCGGCGTTGGCCTTGGCGAGCGAGCGCTCGGACTCGGCGATCAGGGCGTGACGCGTCTTGACGTGCGCGGCATGCTCCAGGGCGCGGGCGGCCGAGCGGTCGGCCTCGGCTTGCCGGAACGCGGCACTGTCCCGGATGGAATCGATGAGCTCGCGGTCGGCGTCTTCGAGTTGCGCGGTGCGGTTCATGGTCATAGCTCCGGGTTAGGCCCGCTCGGCGAGCGCGATGAAGTGGGAAACGGTGTCCGTGCCGTGCGCCGGAGTGACCGGCGCGCTGAGCAGCGGTTGACCGTTCGTCTGAATCATGAATCTATAAGCCCCGATGCTGTAGTCGAAGAAAACGTGAATCGACGTGTCGGCCTGCATGCCTGCATCCCGGCGGGGCGCGTAGTAGGTCTTGAGCGCGACTAGCTGGATGTCTCCGGAGTCGCCCAGTTCCGGGCAGTGGTCGCTGGCCATGACCGGGATTCCTAGCATCGAGCCCTCGGGGTCGCCGGGGCGGCCGGCACCCTGCCGGAACAGCGCGTTCCCCGTCGCGGTCTGTAGGTCGGCCAGTTGAGGAATTGCGGTCGAGCTTGCGAGCCAGGTGTACTGCGCCGCGGGAGTGATGAGCCGGCGGGCGTGCATCTTTAGAATGTTCGCCGAAACGATCGTGCCGGCGGTCTGCGCGGCTTCCTTCGGAACCTCGACCGCGGCGGGACTGTTCAACCAGCCCATCGGACGGTCCACGCCCGCGTCATGCATAAATGATTCCGAGAGCGTCCACTGGAAGGCGAGCGCAACGCTCCGCTTGATGCGTGCGGCGAAGCGCGGGGCGTCGCTGCCGAGCTCCTCGGTCGCTGTCACGAAGCAGTAACAGGGCAGCAACTCCAGAAGCAGGCCGCGCGTCTGCGGCTTCGAAGCCGCGAGCAGCGAGCCGTCACCGGACCACCCGATTTGCAGGCCCTCGGTGCCCCAGGGGGCGGCTTCGGTGGTCGGCGCGCGCACCTCGGAGTTGCCCACCACCTCGTCGCGCACCAGGCCCGCTAGATCGCCTTCTCCGTAGACCACCTGCATGATCTCTTCGCGGTACAGCGGCGGGATCAAGTACCCCTCGCCCGCCGTGCCGCTGCCGCCGCTCATGAAGCCGACCGGAGCCGCCTGGTAGCCGGATGTTGCGACCCAGCCATCCCCGAAGAGCGGACCATCGCCGCGGTCGTAGAGCGCGGTCAGGCGGCGGTCCGGCACGGCGCAGGTGGGCAGGCAGGCCCGCCGCACGGCGCCGAGAAACTCGGGCAGGCTGGCGAAGCCCCGGGCCGGATCGTCCTCGGAGAGGTCGTGCACCTGAGCGAGTTGGCGGCCCGGTGGCGGAGCATTCGCCACGGCACGCGCGAGCGCCGCGCGGGCTCGAGCGGCTCGCGACAACTCGGGCGAGCCCGCGCCACCGGTCGACCGCGCCACCGGGGCGAGCTTCGCTCTCGCGCTGGCGCTGCGTCCCGTGCTGGTGGAGCCCGCGGAGCGGCGGGAAGTGTAGGCGCCGCCGCCGGCACCGGTGACCATGTAGGGTCGGCCGTCCGCGGGGGGCAGGTCGGTGGGTCCGACTATCGAAAACCAAGTCATGATTGTTTTCCTCCGTCTCGGAACAACCTAACCGAGGGGGGGCCGCTCGGCGTTCCTGTCACACGTTTTCGCGTATGACAGCTCCGCCCCCTCCAGCGCTTCGGCCGCCTCCGCCGCCGCGATGAATACCGCCATGCGGACGGCAGCGCCCGCGTCCCCGCGATCGGCGAAACGCTCGGCGATCAGCTCCGCGGCGTTGCGCTCGGCGGGGGTGATGCGCACGCTCAACCGGCAGGACGGGGCACCGGCCGGGAGCGCCCACGGCAGGCGGGCGAGGAGTGCGGGCCGCGCCGAGTAAGCGTCGGCGTAGCGGTCGAGGCGGGCGAGCGCCTCCCGGACCAGGTCACTCCGGGTCTGTCCCGTGGCCGCGCTCCGCGCGTCGAGCCACGCCCCGGTAGCCTCGCCGATGCGCACCTGAAGCGCGCGACGGGCGCCGTCGGTCGGCGACTCCGGCGGCGGTTCCGGGGCCGCGCTCCGCCGCTCCAGTGCCCGCCGGGCCTGCCCGAGCGCCCACGCGAGCGCCGCCGGCAGGTCGCCCCGAAACCGCGGGCTCGAGTCCGCCACGCGCTGCCACCACGCTGCCGCCTCGACGCCGAGCTCGACCACCACGCTACGGGTAGGCGTGGGCGCGCTCTCGTGCCGCGGGGCCGGGGCAGGCATGGGCTCAGCTCCCCCCCGCCTCGCGGAAGGCGCTGGCCTCCCGGGTCGCGGCCCGCCGACGGGCCTTGCGCCTCGCCGACTCGGCCCGGGTCGCCTCTACGCGGGACCGGAGGTCGGTGGCGATCGCGTCCCCGCACCGCGGGCACGTCGCCGGAGCGCCGGCCGCGCGGTAGACCAGGCCGGAGCACCCGGGGCGCGCGCAGCGCCAGAAGTGGCCGGCGCTCACAGGTCCGCCTCCATGTCGAGCCCGTCCTCGAGCCCCGGCCCCCGGCGGCGGTCCCATTCGCGAGTCGTGGGCGGTCGCCAGCCCGCGAGCAGCGCCCGGGCGACGCGGCGCACGGTGGCGACGTCGGCGCCGGCGAGGTCGGCCAACAGCCGGACGTTCGTCTCGTCTTCGAGCGCCTCCCGGGCGCCCCGGTGCTCCGGCGAGGTCGGGGGCCGTTGTAGGTCGCGTAGAGCCGCGATCAGGACCGCTGTCCACAAGCGGGTTTCAGGCTCGATTTCTTGCAGCTTGCCGAGCGCCCGGTCCTTCCAGCTGCTCATTCGGCCTCCAGAAGTTCCCAGGTGCAGTTTGGGCTCAGCGGTCACGCACGTGCAAACTGTGAGGGCGACCCGGTCTACGTTGAAGCGATCGCTCAAGAAGGAACTCGCCCCCCCTCCGACGGCGCGCGCGGCGCCTCGCCCCGGGGTCGGGGTCTCGGTCGAGTGCCGCTCGCCCTGAGCCGCCGTCAACAGGTCGGGCATGGCCTCGACCGCGTAGTGGCCGAGAGTGTCCATGAGCGCTCGGAGAACGGTCGTCTTTCCGTTGTCGCCCTCACCGTAGGCGAACAGCAGGCATTGCTCCCGGTTCGATCCCGCGGCCGAGTAGCCGGCCGCCCGCCGGAGGTAGGAGACGAGGGAGGTCCGCCCGAGCATGGCCCACTCGACCAGGGCCTCGACTCGGGGCGCCTTCGCCCCGGGGTCGTAGTCGAGCGCGATCACCTTCGTTAGGAAGTCTTCGCGGCGGTGCGCTCGCAGCTTGCCGACGAATGCTTGACTGACGCCCGCTGGTGCGGCGGCTCTACCGTGCCCGCTCATCGCTGGCCCCCGTCCCGCTCATCGTCCGCCCGGGGCTCGCTCTCTCCACCTTCCTCGCACCGCTCGATCCCGATGCATCGAAGCCGGTAGCCCCTCCATAAGGCTTTGAGCGCCCGGCGCAGCTCGGGCATCCCGTCGCCCGCCGGCACCTCGACTAAGACCGCGAAGGTCTCCCGGCGTTGGCGTTGGTCGTTCATCCTCGCTCGGGCAGCACGAGCCCGCGCCCAAGCTCCTTGAGTGCTTTCCCCTCGGTCACACGGGCGGTGTGCGTGATCCCCGTGTGACCGGTGTGCCGCCCTATAGGCGCGGCACACACCTCGCACGAGCCCACCGTTGTGACGGTCACGTGTGACGTCACACGAGGATTCCGCTCACACATCGGCCAACCTCCACACCTTCCGGGAGAAGGGTCCCTCGGACTCCCCGACGACAAGGTCTTGCCCGAGAAGTTCGTTGAGGCCCTTTGAGATCGTCTCCCTTCGGAGGCCCGTCCCGGTAGATCAATACATCGCCGTCCCGGTCCACCCTCACCACAGTCTCGGGGAGATCAGCGCCAGCCTCGAATAGCTCAGAGAGTCTCATCTTCAATTCTTCCTTCCCACGTCCCCACGGCGCAGCGTTACAACACACCCCCTAAAGGGGGGGTGGTGTGTAACGCGCTTGCGGCCTAGGGAATGTAACGGTGTAACGTTACTGCGTGTAACGGCCGGAAGCTCCCTAACGGCGGGGGTTTGCGCACGTGACACGCGAGCGGCGTTACAAGGAATCGAGCCGTTGTAACGCTCTGTAGCGTTACACGTAGCGGAGCCGGTGTAACGCCTCATTCCGACTCCCTCCGTTCGGCCAGCGAGTAGCGGTCACCGAACTCCAGAACCTTCCCCTCTTTCTTGAGCCTCGACAGCGTGCCGCGGAACGTGGTGTCTTTCACGTCTTCTAGCTCACTCTTGAGCCAGACGCGAGGCTTTGGCCCCGCACGTAGAGCAGAGATCACCCGCTCGGCAACACTCATGGAGGCTGCAAGGTCCACCACTTCGGCGAGGTCAAACCGCTTGATCTTGGTCTCTCCCGGCATGAAGGCAAGCTCAAGTCCTACGGTCTGCCGGCGGCAGCCGTGGTTGTACTTTTTGTTGTAGATCCCAACGCGGACAATGCGGTTGTCCGGCTCACTCGGCGCCAGCTTCACAAACCACGTCATCCGAGCGAGGTTGTGCCAAAAAACCGATCCATACGGCTTGTCGGGGTCCTTCTCGTCAGGCTTATGCTTGCGGACGTGCGCGATGTGGCAGCTCCCTACCTCTCCCACCTGCCGGATGGCCTGAGCGTAGTTAGCCGTTGCCTCCTGCGTCTCGGCAGGCTTGTCGCACGCGAAGCCGATGGAGTCGAGTAGCAGGTAGTCCAGGTGCGCTTCCCGCACGACGCGGCGCACTCTCTCTGCCTCGTAAACGAACGCTCGGGTTGCCCGGATGTAGTGGATAGGCGGCAGCTCGGCGGGGAAGAGTTTCCCCAGCCGGCGTCGGTGTTCCCGCTGGTCAGACTCCCAATCCACCATGCCGACCCGAAGGCCCTCGGCGGAGAGCTTTCCGAGGAGCCAGAGCCCCAGCATGCTCTTGGTTGTGCCGCCGTCACCAAAAACGATCAGGGGATGATCGCGGGGGATATCGAGCCCCACCATCACCCGCACCATCCGGTCCTCTCCTGGGTCTGGTAGCTCGCTCAGCAGTACGGCCGGCTCGCCCTCCCGCTCGGCCGCGAGAATCCTCTGAGAGAACTCCTCCAACAGGCCAATCCAGTCGATTTCCTTGCCGGTCTGCGCGCGCTCGGCAAGGTATTGAGCATGCGCCTTCCTGGTGCGCGGACTACTCAAGTTTAGGTCGCCGATTGAAAGTACGCCGTCGAAGGTCTGCGCGCCTGGCAGCTCGCACCGCGCCAGTACCTCAGCCTTTAATTGCGCACCCTCTCTGCGAAGGTAGTCCGCCTCTAGGACGGTGGAGATCGCCGGGATGATGAATCGGTACTTGTGCTCCCCGACAGCCGAGAAGGTGGGCGCGGTGTCCCGCTCTAGCGCCACGAGCGCGTCCAGGCGCGCCTCTGCCCGATCGAGCGGCTCGGTCATGGCGCCGCCTCCCATGCTCGCCGGATCGCCGCGATGCGCTGAGCCGCCGTCGCCAGCGTGGCCCGAAATTCGGCGAGATCCTCGCCACGGGCCAAGCGCTCGGCAACGATCTCGACCACCAGGGCTTCCCGATCGAGCAGCCGGAGAGCGTCGCCGGCCGGGATTCGGGGCGCTGGGCGCCGGTCGCGCTGCCGGCTCGGCGGATACGAGGTTGGCTCGCGAGGGGGGAAAAGGTCGCCGAGGTCGAGCTGCAACGCGCTGACCACTTCCGTCGCTCCGCAACCGGCGAAGCAATGGATCAAGACACGCCCGTCTGCGCCTTCCCGAATCGACAGGCTGGGCCGCCTGTCCTTGTGCGACGGGCAACGGCTGACCCACGTCGCCGCGCCGGTTCTCCGGGCGTCAACAAGGCGCGAGAGCACCCGCTCGAGGGGGGTCATGGCGCCCCGCTCGGCGGGCCGGTCGAGCGCGCGCCCCGGGATGCGGCCGCCAGCGTGCTACCATTGACGGAGTCGTCTAGCTGTTCTCCAAGCGCCCCGGTCTTGCCCGCCGGGGCGCCGCCGTTTCTGGCGCCCACCTCACGCCCCCGCCTCTTGAGCCGGCCGCGCGCCCACCGCCTGCCCGGTGTGCCGGACCTCGCGATCGAGCGCCCACTCGCGGAGCGCGTCCCGGCGGTAGACGATTCGCCGGCCGACGCGGACATACGGCGGGCCGGCGCCATCGCACCGCCACTTGTGCAAGGTGTGCGCGGCGAGCCTCAGAAGCTCAGCCGCCTCGTCAGTAGTGAGATACTCGTGGTCTGCATGCATCGGGTTGTCTCCCTTCGGTGGGAGACTCCCCGACAGATAGGAAACTGCTAAGCTTTTTCCACGAGAGCCTTCCGAATTACTCCGAGGGGGTCCCGGTAGGCGCCCTCGTCATCGGCCTCGAACCGCCGGAAGAGGGCGAGGCGATCCGCCGACAGGTCCGGGCTGTCGAGGTACTTGCGGCAGCTCTCTAGTACGTCCTCTAGGATCGCCCGCCCCAGTCGGCCGGCCCTCGGGTGCTGCGGCCGGGCGGCGGCAGCCCACTTGCGGAGAAGGGTGTTGCGGACCTCGTACTTCCGCGCCTTCGCCCGGCCATGATCGGCGGCTCGCGCGGAGTCGGCCTCGACCGCGCGCTCTAGCAGCAAGTCGTTGGTGTCGGTCCACTCGCCCGGTTTGGTGAACGTACACTCGCGGATCTCTTCCAGCTCTGGCGCCAACGCCCGGAGCTTGAGGCCCTCCCGTCGCTCCTGTTCCAACAGGGCGTCTAGCGTTGGGAACGTCTTACGGGAGGTGCCGCGCCCCGCGGCCTTTCCTGCACTCTTCGATTGCTTGCTCATTGGCCCCCCCTCGTGGTCGGCGTGCCCGGCGGGAGGTCCATCCCTCGCCGGGCGACCGGTCTGTCACACCTTGAACCGCAGCACTTCGGCCTCGACTACCTCGCCCCGCATCGCTCCATCGATCCACTCGGCCACCCGGTCGGCGTCCGCGATCAGGCGAAGGTCGGCGCGGTGAACGTACTTGCCATGCACGCCCGAGCCCCCTGGCGAATGCCCCACCAGGGCCGCCACCCGGTCGCGCGGGATACCGAGTGTCTCTTCCGCCGTGGTTACGTAGGTGTGGCGCGCATCGTATGCGCGGCCTTCGATCCCCGCCCTCGCCCGAACGCGATCCCAACTGAAGCGCACGTCCCCGAGCGGCGCCGAGCCCCGGCCCAGCCGGGACGGGAACACATACTCGCAGACCCTAGGGAGAGCCGCCACTACGCCCACCGCCGGCCGGCCCAAATAGGCGGTCCGGGGACCGGTCTTGGAGGCTGGGAGCTTCGCCACCCGGAGGTCCTCGGACAGGTCCTCCCATCGAAGCGCCACGACCTCGCCGGGGCGCCAGCCCGACAAGAACGCGACCCTCAGCGCCGCCGCCTGGAGGCTGCCCGCGGGCTCAGCGTCCAGGGCCTCGCCGATGGCGCGCAGCTCATCCCGGGAGTAGCACCGGCCGGCGGTGTGCCGCTCGGGGAAGCGGTCATGACCGCGCCATGGGTTTCGCAGCTCCGGCGGGTACTGCCCCATCTTGGCCGCGTAGTCGAAGACGCGAGCCGAGCACTTCCCCGTGCGGTTCGACTGCACCGGCGCCTGGCGCCCGATCTTCTCCAGCAGGTCGGCGGCATGGGGCCAGGTCACCTCGGAGACGGGCCGGGACCCGAGGGCCGGCCCGACGTGGCAGCGGTAGACCATCTCGTACTCTCGAATCGTCGAGGCCGCGCGCTTGCCCTGAAGCTGCAACACGAAGCGCTCCCAGGCCGTCTTGACCGTCCACGCTTCGCGGGCCTTCCGGCGCTCGCGGGCGGGGTCGCCGCCGGTGACCACGCACTCGCGCTCGCGCTTCGCCCCCGCGCGGGCCTGGTGGAGCGTGAGGTCGTCGACCGTCCCGAGCGACAGGCGGCGCACCCGCCCGGACTTCGCCTTGTACTGTAGGGTCCAGCTCTTCGCGCCGCCGGGCGAGACCCGGAGCCCGAGCCCTCGAATCTCGGTGTCATAGATGATGTACTCGCGCTCGCGGGCCTTCGCGTCCCTGACCACCTTCACCGTTAGCCTTTCAGGCATTGCGTTCTCCCTTGTCGTGCGGCTACCTTGCGGCTACCTCTAGAGGGAAACTCTAGCATACTCGGGGAATCTGTGATAGCCTCATCCCGTTGCAGAACAGGGACTTAGGAATGCCAGTCAAACACCAGGAACCTACACCGTGCCGCCTCGTAAGCGGCAGGTCGGCGGTTCAAATCCGCCCGTCGGCTCCAAGCGTAACCCCTTTCATTGTATAAGCTAAGCGGGGCTCTCTGGTCGCTCGCAGAGCACCACGACTGCGATGCTTCGCCTCAGACCGACGAGGCGCCTGAAGCGTCTCCGGCGCCACGGGCCGCTGGTCCCCCGCCCATGCCGACCGATCACGGCTGCGCTCCTCGGAACGGCGACTCCAGACCGCCAGGTTCATCGGATGCCCCCCGGATCCCCTCGATCCTCTGGCCGGGGTCGTCCGCCGTCACGTACCGGACCAGGCGTTCGTGTCGAGGCCCTTCACGAAGCGTCCCGACCCTGAGTCCGGGTGCGGTCGTCGTCGTCCTGCCGCCCGACGGCGATCGCCGCATCCATCTCCTCGACCTCGACCGGCCCCGTACCGGGCCGGTGGAGCATCCCGAAGAGCTCGCGGACCGGGCGGGACAGCGAGACGAGCCGCACCGTCCCGTCGTCACCGACCCGGAAGTCCACGCGGTCTCCTGCGGCCACATGGAGATGCTCGCGGAGGGTCCGCGGGATCGTAACCTGCCCCTTGCTCGTGATCTTCGTGGTCGCCACACTCGCCTCTCTGCCCCAGGCTCCTTACCGGAGGTGGGGCGAACACTGACGAGGGTGAGCGGAAACGGCCTTTCAACCAACTGAGCCGAAACGACTTGGGAGGGGGGGAGTGGAAATCGGCGCCAGACCTTTCGAGGGATTGCGATCTCTCGTTCCGAAGCTCGCTGGGCGGCTGGCGGTGGCCGAACCGCAGTCGTCCCGATCCATGCGGACCGTACGCGCCCGTCTGCTGGTGCCCGCTGAGATTCGCGGCGGGTGGTGCTACACTCGCTGGGGAAGGCGCACGCTGCGCCATGGCCCGCATGTACCCCCCGTCTCCAGACCCCGAGTCCTTGGGCAACGACGACCGCATGCGCTCGTTGATCGAGGTCTCCCGGGAGACCGGCATCTCCATGCCGACGATCCTCCGCCTTCAGCGGGAGCATCCGGGCCGGGTGCCGTCCGTTCTGATGGGCGCCGCCCACTTCTTCCCCGAAGGCGCGATTTCCGAGCTGCGGGCTCTCGCCGAGGCCGAGGGGGCTCGCGCCGGGGGTCCCGAGGTGAGCTCTCGGGGACTGTTCTCTCTCGCCCGCCAGAGGCGGGAGATCGAGCGCGAGGATCGGCTGGCCTCGGCGCCGAGTGCCCCCGTGTCCCGCCCCGGTCCCGCTCCCACCGAGGCCGCCGTTCCCGAGCGGTCGACGCCTCCCCGGCCACGGTCCGCCCCGACCGCTTCTGAGGCCGCCCTCGCCCGCCGCCTCGAAGCGCTCGAGGCTCGCCAGCACGAGCTCACGGTGGAGCTGGAGGGGCTGACCCGGAGCCTCCGGGGACCCTGGGCGGCCCGGTTGCCGCCCTCCTGATCCCGCGCATTTCGTGTCCGCGTCTCGGCCCAAGACCACGAAGAGCCGGTGGCCACGGTCGACCGACCGCGAGAGGAGGCGTTGATGCTATGATGCTTCCATGCGGACCACCTTGACGCTCGACGACTCCATCGCCCAGGCTCTCAGGGAGCGGGTCCACCGCTCCGGGCGGTCCTTCAAGGAGGTGGTCAACGAGACCCTGCGCAAGGGGCTCTCGGCGCCTCCCGCGGGTCCACGGAAGCGGTGGGTCCAGAGGACCGCGTCCCTTGGTGGGCCGGCGCCGGGCGTCGACCTCACCAGGGCGCTGGCGCTGGCGGGCGCCCTCGAGGACGAGGAGACCGCCCGGGAGCTGGAGCGCCGCAAGTGATCCTCGTGGACGTCAACCTCCTCCTCTACGCCATCGATGAGGACGCTCCCCACCATCGAGCAGCCCGCCGGTGGTGGGAGGAGACCCTGAGCGGCACGCGCCCGGTCGGTCTCGCCTGGGTCGTCCTGCTCGCCTTCGTGCGGCTCACCACTCGGCAAGGCATCCTCGTGCGACCGCTGCCCCCGGACCAGGCGCTGGCCTTCGTGGAGGAGTGGCTCGATCATCCCCTCGTGGAAGCCGTCTCTCCCGGACGCGGACACTGGCGCATCCTGCGGAGCCTGCTCGCCGCCGCCGGAACCGCCGGCAACCTCACGACAGACGCTCACCTCGCGGCGCTCGCCCTCGAGCAAGGGGCGGAGGTGTACTCCGCGGATCACGACTTCGCCCGCTTCGCCGGGGTGACCCAGGTCGACCCCCTGTCCGCCGCCGAGTAAGGGCCCGCGCAAGGATTACGGCCTGCACCGAGGGCGTACTGGCGCATGCGGGCGGTCTCGGCAACCCCGCTTCAGATCCAGAGCCGCTCGAGGCCGTGCACCAGGGTCGGGACCCAGGCGACGAGGAGGAGGGCTCCGAGGGCGAGGATCCCACGGTCCAGAAACCACCCGGCCCGCTCGATGCCGCGCCGGCAGCGCGCCAGGGCGAGCCAGGCGCCGTGGCGGGCGGCCTGGGCCAGGGCGTAGAGGAGCACCAACCAGCCCAGCGGGTGAAACCCCAGGCTCGCCGCCAGGTCGCCGTGGAGAAGCGCCACCCACGAGCGCGTCAGCCCGCACCCCGGGCACGGGATCCCCGTCACGTCCCGGAAGGCGCAGACCCCCGGCAGCGCGACCCCCTCGATCGACAGGTGCGCGCCGCTGCCCGGCGCCACCGGGTGGAGCAGCGCCGCCACCACCACCGCCCCGAGACAGAGCGCCACCACCCCGGCCCGGAGCCACCGCTCCTCCCGGCTCGCAGCAACCGGTGGCGCCGCCGCCGGGGGGCGTGCCTCCCCGGCGGCCTCCGACCGCAGGGCCACCGTCACGACGTGAACGCCGCCTTGACCTCCGGCTTCATCAGCACCACGAGGGCCCAGATGCCGATCGGGATCCCCACGAGGCAGCACGGTCCGAGGCAGGGCACCATGGCGACGATGCTCGCCACCACCGACAGCGTCCACCCCCGGAGCTGCTTCATCTGGAGGGCGCCCCAGATCACGAAGATCGACGTCGCGAGGATGATGATGCCGAAGATCACGCCCGCTCCGCCCACCAAGTAGCGCGCGTAGCTCGCGCCGGGGCCGAGATCGCTCAGGTTCCTCATGGCGGACAGACCGAAGCCGAACAGGCTGCCCAGCATGCGGAAGAGCGCGAACAGGATCCCGAGCACGCCGGTGATCACCAGGCCGATCGCGGGGCCCTGGACCTGTTGGAGAGGGTTGACGGCCATCGGCGGCGGGGGGCCGGGGGGCGGAGGCGTCGAAGGCGGTGGAGGCGGGCTCATGGGTTCGCTCATGGATCTCCCCTTCTCGTCGATCGGTTGCGATGGTCCGTCGCTCCCCTCATCGGCGCCCGCCGCGCCCGAGCCTCGGCGCGCGCCGAGCCGGCGCCACCCGGCGGCCGGCGAGGGGAGAGACACGGAAGCTGGGGCCTATTCTACCCGCTCCCGGGCGCCCCGGCTTCAGGCTTCGCCCGCGCGGCGTCGAGGTCCGGATGGCGCAGGTGGAAGCCGGTGGCGCGCTGGTAGGCGTCGGCCAGGGTCAGGAGGCGGTCCTCGCCGAAGAGCGCGCCGGTCAAGGAGAGGCTGCCCGGAGTGCCGTCGCTCCGGAACCCGTCGGGCAAGGCGACCATGGGCTGCCCCGTGAGGTTCGTGAGCAAGAGGTTCGAGCCGCCGAAGGTCGGCGTGACGTAGACGTCCAGGTCGCGCAAGAGCGCCGCCATGTCGCGCGCCAGGAGGGTCCGGATCCGGTTCGCCTGGACGTACTCGACCGCCGGGATGAAGTGGCCCTGGCGGAAGACGTTGGGCCAGGCGTTCTCCTCCTGGCGCACCAGCGCGTCGTCGCGGCCGCTCCGGGTCAGCTCGTCGAACGCCGCCGCGGCCTCGGCGGTGAGGATCAGCGAGAGGGGCGCGATCGGCCGATCGGGCAGCTCGACGGC
The DNA here is from genome assembly GCA_963741925.1 of uncultured Acidobacteriota bacterium. Lineage (GTDB taxonomy): Bacteria > Acidobacteriota > Thermoanaerobaculia > Multivoradales > DATKCC01 > CAVUBL01. The sequence continues at coordinate 1,467,629 of CAVUJU010000005.1, read as the reverse complement.
GCGGAGCTCGACGCCCAGCGAGCGGATCGCCTCGAGCGCCGCCAGGTCGAGGGTCCGCTGTTCCCGGGCGAGCGCCGAGGCGTCCTCCGGGAGCGGCGCCTCGAAAAGCTCCCGGACGTAGCCCACCCGCAGCGCCGCCGGGTCTGCGCCGCTCGCCCACGGAAAGGGCCGGTCGAGCGCGGTGGCGTCGCGGCCGTCGGCCCCCCGGATCGCGTCGAGCACCAGGGCGCAGTCCTCGGCCGAGCGGCAGATCGGTCCCACCTTGTCCAGAGTCCAGGAGAGCGCCATCACGCCGTGGCGGCTCACCCTCCCGAAGGTCGGGCGCAGCCCGGTGGCGCCGCAGCGGGTCGAGGGCGAGACGATCGAGCCGTAGGTCTCGGTGCCCAGGGCGAACGGCACCAGGCCGGCGGCCACCGCCGAGGCCGAGCCGGCGGACGACCCGCTCGAGCCCTGCTCCGGGTTCCAGGGGTTGCGGGTCTTGCCGCCGAACCAGACGTCGCCCCAGGCGAGGGCGCCGGCGGAGAGCTTGGCGACCAGCACCGCGCCGGCCTCGTCCAGCCGGCGGACCGCGGTGGCGTCCTCGGGCAGCACCTGGTCGCGGTACGGCGCCGCCCCCCAGGTGGTCGGGTACCCGGCGACCGCGAAGAGGTCCTTGACGCCCCACGGCACGCCGTGGAGCGGCCCCCGGTAGCGGCCGGCGGCGATCTCCCGGTCCGCCCGCTCGGCCTGGCCGAGGGCCCGCTCCTCGGTCAGGGTGACGACGCAGTGGAGGACGGGGTCGTAGCGCCGCAGCCGGTCGAGCGCCAGGCGGGTGAGGGCGAGCGCCGAGACCTGCCGCGTCTCGAGGAGCCGCGAGAGGACCCCGAGCGGCGCGAACGCGAGCTCCTCGAGATCGCCCGGCGCCGCGGCGACGGCGACCGGCCGGGGCGCGAGCGGGCGGCGGGTGGCGCCGGGGGCCTCCCGGTCGGCCGCGCTCGTCGCCTCGCCCGCCGCGCCCTCCGGGTCGAAGCGCCAGGCCGGCGGCACGTCGTTGGCCAGCGACACCGCCCGGATCGCCCGGTAGTCGCCGCGCAGGTCCTCGAGCCCGGAGAGCATGAGCTTCCGCTCCTCCTCGGTGAGCTCGAATCCGGTGACGCGCTCGGCGGCGGCGACCGTCCTGCGGTCGATGGGCGCGCCTCCGGCGACCGCCGACCAGAGGGCCTCGCCGAAGGCGGCCGAGCCGATGCCGGTCGCCGAGACGACGGCGAGGAAGCGTCGGCGGTCGAGCCGGCGGGGTCGCCGTTCGGGCGGGGGGTTCACGAAGCTCGAGATGGGGCGGAGCTTAGGCAGTGTCAATAAACAAGCTTGACATTCAGGCGTTCCTGTTTTAGATTGAATGGGAGATGGGTGATCTCGGTGCGCTCCAGGAGAAAATCGCTCTTCTTTGGCCTCATCTTGATGAGCGAGCGCGGCGACTCTTCGCAGCGAGCGAGGCTCGTCAGCTCGGCCACGGCGGCGTGTCGGCCGTCAGCAGGGCGTGTGGTTTGTCTCGAGTGACGATTACGAAGGGGCTTCACGAGCTGGGTAGCCCCCCTCTGGCAGCGGGCCGGGTTCGACGCCCAGGCGGCGGGCGGCCGGCACTTGAAGTCCGCGATCCCGATCTGCCGAGATGGCTGGAGACGCTTGTCGAGCCGCTGACGAGCGGCGACCCAGAGTCGCCGCTGCGCTGGACGAGCAAGAGCACCCGCGCTCTGGCCGCAGAGCTGGTAGCCCAGCACCACCCGGTGAGCCATGAGAAAGTGGCCCAGTTGCTGCGGCAGATGGGCTACAGCCTTCAGGGGAACCGAAAGGCCGAGGGCGGGAGCGGTCATCCAGACCGCGACGCTCAGTTCCGGTACATCAACGAACAGGTGAGCAAGGCGCTGGCCGCGGGGCGACCCGTGATCTCGGTCGACACGAAGAAGAAAGAGATCCTCGGGAACTACCTGAACAAAGGGAAGCAGTGGCGAAGGGCGAAATCCCCTCAGCGCGTCAACGTCCACGATTTTCCTGATCCATCGGTCCCGCGTGCGTATCCGTACGGCGTCTACGACTTGGGTCGCAACACTGGCTTCGTGAACGTAGGCACCGATCATGACACCGGTGCCTTCGCGGTGGCCTCGATTCGAGGATGGTGGCGCGCGGAGGGGCGGCGGCTGTATCCGATCGCCAAGACTCTCTTGATCACGGCGGATGGTGGCGGCAGCAACGGATACCGCCTTCGCCAGTGGAAGATAGAGCTCCAAGGGTTCGCGGACTGGGCCCGCCTCTCTATCAGGGTGTGCCACTTCCCTCCAGGGACCAGCAAGTGGAACAAAGTCGAGCATCGCCTGTTCTCCTTCATCTCCTCCAACTGGCGTGGAGAGCCACTTCGCGACTACGAAACAATCGTGCGCCTGATCGCCAAGACAACCACTGCCAAGGGGCTCAAGGTGACCTGCCGGTTGGACAGGCGCTCCTATCCCGTCGGCCGCAAGGTATCGGATCAGGAGATCGCCACGTTAAACCTCACCCGTCACTCCTTTCACGGCGAATGGAACTACGTCATCCGACCGCACAAGATGTAAACCTTGTTTCTTGACACTGCCTTACCATCCCAGAGAGGCTCCGCCTCAAACCGACGAGGCGCCTGAAGCGTCTCCGGCGCCACGGGCCGCTGGTCCCCCGCCCACGCCGACCGATCGCGGCTGCGCTCCTCGGAACGGCGACTCCAGACCGCAGGATTCATCGGATCGCCACCCTCTCCCTCGATCCCTCTCCCACCCTCTCCCGCTTCGCGGCCACGGCAAACTTCGGCTCGTCTGTCCAGAACTGGCCGCAATCAGACGACTGGCCGTCCGCAGCGTCTCTCGGTACAATCCGTTCCGAATTCACTGAGCCGCCGCGTGTGACCTCTCCCCCTCCTCAGCCGCCGGGCCAGCTCCAGCCCATCTTCTGCCTGGCCGACAGCCAGTTGCTCTTCTGGCGCGAGCCGGGTAGCGACGAGCCCTGGCTCGGCCGGCTCCGGCCCCTGCTTCCGGCCGTCTCTCCGCGCGCGGCCTATGTCGGCGCATCGAACGGCGACGACCCGGCCTACTACACCCTGTTCGACGCCGCAATGGAGTCGCTGGGCGTGGCCGATCACCGCATGATCCTCTCCTCGTTTCCCGCCGAGGACCGGGAGTTCCTGGCGGCCGCCGACCTGGTGGTGCTGGCGGGGGGCGACCCCCTGCGGGGCTGGCGGGTCCTCGAGCAGGGGGAGATGCGCGAGGCGATCTCCGAGCGCTACTTCGCCGGGGCGGTGCTCCTGGGCGTCTCGGCGGGCGCCGCCCAGCTCGGCTGGGTGGTGGCCGCCGAGGGGGCCGAGCCGACCGAGCGCGAGACGGCCTTCTCGTTCCGGCTGGTGCCGGCGGTGGTGGGCGTCCACGAGGAGGCGGACGACTGGCGCCGCCTCCGGCGGCTCATGGCGGTCTCGGGCGTGGCGGTCCGCGGCCTCGGCATCCCTTCGGGCGGCGGGCTCGTCTACCATCCCGACGGCGTCGTGGAGCCGGTGCGGCGCCCGGTCCACGAGCTGGTCGTCGAGGACGACGGTCTTCGCCACAGCCTTCTGCTCCCCGGCGGCGGCGACGGCGACGACGGACACGATTCCGGCAGCTCGACGCACTAAGTACAGCAAGTACACCCGACGTCGCTCGAACCGACCAACACGACGGAAACAGGAGTGATTCGATGGCCGAGATGGGACGATACTGCAAGGCATACCTGGCATCCGACTTCGCCCGGTACGAGGGCTGGAATCCCAACCTGGAGAACTTGCGTCAGCCCGAGCCGGACAAGCCGGACCAGGAGCCCGAGCCGCGCACCGAGCTGGCCGAGGACGACATCCTCTATCTCCAGGAGAGCCTGACGGTGACCGACGGCATCTTCCTCGACGAGAACGTCCTGTTCAGCGACGAGGGGGACGACTGGAAGCGCTTCTGCGAGGAGACGTTGGAGTTCGCGGTGCCCGAGGACGTCCTGGCGATCGGGGCCGACGAGGAGAGCGAGGAGAGCGAGGAGGCCGGGGACGAGGCCGGAGCCGAAGCGAGCGGCGAGCCGGCCGAAGGCTAACGAGGCGACGCCTCAGACCGCCCCTCCTCACCCCGACCCTCTCCTCACCCTCGCGGGGAGGAGAGGGCGCCCCCTCCCGGCCCGCGGGCTCACGAACTGGAGTCGTGGGTCCAGATCTCGATGAGCCTAGCGGACCTGGCGGTCCGTCAAGCTTCCATTCACGGGGTATCGGGCGAAGAGCTCGCGGGGGACGATCAGGAAGGTCGTTCGTCGGCGGGCCGGGGGCGCGCCTTCGAGCGGCGGATGAGGTCGGACACCTCCTCGACCAGCCGCACCGAGACGGTCTCCATCTCCACCGCCTTCTTGAACAGCATCAGCGCGGCGAGAACCTCGTGGTGGACGTCGCGCGACTCGAAGATCGGCACCATCTCCGCCGCGAGCTGCTTGACCTCCGCGGTCCGCCCCTGGCGCAGGTAGAGGGCCGCGAGCTCGAGGCTGACCTCCGCGGTGTCGTAGCCGATCCCCTGCTCGCCGAACCCCTTGCGCACCTCGAGCAAGGCCGCCTCGGCACGGGCCTCGTGGCCCAGGCCGAGAAGGATGCGGCCCTCGAGCCAGCGGAGCCGGAGCAGCTCGAAGCGGCTGCCCTTCTCGACGGTGTGACGTCGAGCGCTCGGCAGCATGGCCATGGCCTCTTCGTAGCGTCCGAGCTCGACGAGGTACACCAGGAGGTTCTGCTGGGCGACGGGGATCAGGCGGGGCTCCCGATCCGCCTCGATCAAGCCGAGCGCCTGCTTGAGCACGGCGATCGCCTCCTGGGCTCCACCTTGCTCGTACAGCACCAGCGCCCGGCTGACCATCGCCCGTCCCGCCAGGTGACCTTCCCCGGTCGACCGGTAGATCTCGATCGCGCTCTCGATGAGCTGGAGCGCGTCGTCGAGCTCGAACTGGGCGCGGCGGAGGTTCGACTTGAAGGTCAGGAGGCGCGCCGTCTCGTGGAGATCACCCGTCCCCTGGACGAAGAAGCTCTCGGCCTGCGCGAACGCGGCCTCGGCGGCGCGGAAGTCCGTCAATACGCGGCGGAAGTTACCGCGGAAGGCCCAGGCGCGCCCCCGGAGGTCGTTGAGGACCTCCTCGCCCGTCAGGCCGCCGTCGATCCGGTCGACGAGCTCCAGCACCAGCTCGGTCCCGGTCTCCGCCGCCGCCGGCTCGTCGAAGCTCTCCTGCCAGACTCTCTCCAGCAAGAGCTCGGCCAAGGGCGCCGTGTGGAAGCGGGGGTTGTTGTGGAGCAGCAGGCGCTGGCGCTCGAGCGGATGACGAGCCAGCTCGGCGAGGAGGCTCGGAGCCTCCTTCTTCTGACGGTGGATCTGCGCGATGCTCGAGTGGACCCGGCGGCGGATCCGGTCGAAGGAGATCGGCTCGCCGGAGACCGGGGCCTCCGGGAAGGCCACCTCGAGCTCCGAGGCGGGCTCTACGTCGTCCGAGACGGCCCACTCGTGGTCGGCGACGCGGGCGCACTCCGGACACGCTTCGACGAGGTGCCAAGCCAGCTCCCGAACCTCCTCGGCGCTGGCCCGGCCTCGTAGGAGCTTGTCGAAAAGCCGCGGATCGAGGTGCTTCTCACTCATCTGCGATAACTCTACGGATTTTTTGCCGCGGACACAACCCCTTTCCCCAGATTCTTTTCAGATCCCGCTCCGGGAGATGGTGAAGCGACCCCGCTCGCGAGCCGCCGCGGCGACTCGCGACGGGCCACGAGTCGTCGGATGGGGGCCCGTTCTGGACCAACGAGCCGAAGCTTACCGCAGCCTCGAAGCGGGAGGCGGCGTCCCTCTCCCACCGGAGGGTGGGAGAGGGACCGAGGGTGAGGGGGGCGATCCGATGGATCGGCGTCCCTCTCCCCCCGGAGGGCGGGAGAGGGACCGCGGGTGAGGGGGGCGATCCCGAAGGTCTCTGCGCCGAGCAAGGCCCGGGCCGGTGAGGTCTCGTCGAGCGGGTTCCCGCGGGCGGTGACCGCCGTGTCCGGAGTCGCTTCCCTGCGCTCAGCTCGTCGGTTGGAGCCGGAGCCTCACGAGTTCGAGCCGCCGCTGCTCAGCGTGGGCGTCGCCGTCGGGTCCGAGCTGAGATCACTGGTGCCGTCGGGCTCGGAGGTGATACGGATCGTCTCCGTGATCGACCGGACGCCCGAGTCCGCCCGCGGCGCCTCGGGGACGGAGAGATCGATTCCGAGCAGGGCGCCCACCCAGTCGAAGAGAGAGTGGCTCAGCCAGACGAAGGTGCTGCTCCGGGCGACGTCCGGGGTTCCGGCCGCCTGGACCGGGGCCGTGAAGACGGCGACGAGGGCGACGACGATGACAACGGCGAGGACTCGGGTCGGAAGTGACGATCTCATGATGACTCTCCTTTTGCGCATTGCGCAGTTTCGCTTAGACGAGCTCGCAAAGCGAGACCCGTCACCCTCCGGTTCGGAGCTCGCGGCCGGCTGGTCACACCGGCCTGAGTCGCCGCCACGCGCGGCTCGACCCCGGACTCCCGCCGTCGGGGGCAGCTAGACACAACGCCATCCATCAATAAATTGTAAAGGCCGACGCCTTTTCGGGACACTTGCGGCGCTCGATCTGCGCTCGACACACCGGAAGAGGAGCGCCGCGACGCCGGCGCCTCCGAGGGTCATCTCCTCCCGGTTCCCCGACAACCCGATCGCCGAGATAGACTTCGGGCTCCAGATGCACCGGCGTCGGAGACAGGCTCGATCGATGCCGGCCGCTCCCGGCCCGGAGCCGCGGCCCCCTGTGGCCGCCTCCCATCACGACTCCACGAAAGACGATTCCACCATGGTGACCGACGACTCCTCGACCGCGACCGCGCTCCAACCCACCGCCTGGGACCTGAGCGAGCTCCTCCCCGACTCCGGCGACGAGGCCCTCGAGGCCCGGTTCGACGAGCTGCGCCGGGCGGCCGACGCCTTCGAACGGCACCGCCCCGAGCTCGGCCCGGAGCTTCGCCCCCGGCCGCCTCCTCGAGATCCTCGGCGAGCACGAGGCGCTCATCGAGGGCTCGTGGGTGCTCTCGGCCTACGCCTCGCTCGGCTTCTCGGCCGACACCCAGTCACGGGCGGCCCTGGCGCTCTCGAGCCGCGTCGAGGAGTTCCTGACCGGGCTCCACAACCGCATCCTGTTCTTCAGCCTCTGGTGGCGGAACCTGGCGGACGCGGAGGCCGCGCGGCTGCTGCCCGAGCGCGCGACCCATCCCGATCAGCGCCACTACCTCGAGGAGCTTCGCCGCTTCTCGCCCTACACCCTCGACGAGAGCAGCGAGCAGCTCATCAACGTCAAGGACGCCAACGGCATCGACGCGCTGCTCACCCTCTACTCCATGCTCACCAACCGCCTCGAGTTCCGGCTCGAGGTCGACGGCGAGACCCGTACGCTCACCCGCGACGAGCTCATGCGTCATGCCTACTCCCCCGCTCCGGAGGTCCGCGCGGCCGCCTACCGCGAGCTCTACCGGGTCTACGCCGGCGAGGCGACGGTCCTCGGCCAGCTCTACGTCCATCGCGCCCGGGACTGGTTCGCCGAGAACGTCGAGCTCCGGGGCATGACCTCGCCGATCGCCGTGCGCAACCTCGCCAACGACGTGCCGGACGCCGCCGTCGAGGTCCTGCTCGCGGTCTGCCGCGAGCGGCGCGACCTGTTCCAGCGCTACTTCCGGCTCAAGGCGGGCTGGCTCGGGCTCGAGCGCCTGCGCCGCTACGATCTCTACGCGCCGCTCGCCGGCTCGGATCGCGAGGTGCCGTACGACGAGGCGGTCCGCCTGGTGCTCGACACCTTCGAGGCCTTCCACCCGCGCCTGGCGGAGGCGGCCGGGCGGCTGTTCGCCGAGGACCACGTGGACAGCCAGGTGCGCAAGGGCAAGCGGGGCGGGGCGATGTGCTCGACGGTGCTGCCCCGCCTCACGCCCTGGGTGCTGGTCAACTACACCGGCCGCCTGCGCGACGTCGCGACCCTCGCTCACGAGCTCGGCCACGCCGTCCACAGCATGCTCGCCGCGGACCACTCCGCCCTGACCCAGCAGCCGTCGCTGCCGCTCGCCGAGACCGCCTCGGTGTTCGGGGAGATCCTGGTGACCGACCGGCTCCTCGAGCGCGAATGCGATCCCCTGGCCCGTCGGGAGCTGCTGGTCAAGTCGGTCGACGACATCTACGCCACGGTCCTGCGCCAGAGCTACTTCGTGCGGTTCGAGCAGACCGCCCACGCGGCGGTCCGCTCCGGACGCTCGATCGAGGACCTCGAGGACCTGTACCTCGAGAACCTGACCGAGCAGTTCGGCGACAGCGTGGAGGTCTCCGGAGAGTTCCGCTACGAATGGCTCTCGATCCCCCACATCTACCAGAGCCCCTTCTACTGCTACGCCTACAGCTTCGGGCAGCTCCTGGTGCTCGCCCTCTACCGCCGCTACCAGCAGGAGGGCGACGCCTTCAAACCCGCCTACCTGCGGCTGCTCGCCCACGGCGGCGCCGCCCGCCCGGAGGAGATCCTCTCCGAGGCCGGAATCGACATGGGCGACGCCGCCTTCTGGCACGGCGGTTTCCAGGTGGTCGAGGAGATGATCGACGAGATGGAGTCGATCCAAGGGTGAGACCGCGGTGAAACATTCCCTCGGGGCCGGTCGTCTTGTCGGGTGAACGCAGTCGACGACGAAACCCTTCAAGGAGACCCCGAGATGACCACCCGACGCTTCCTCGCCCCCCTCGCGATTCTCGCGCTGTTGCTGCTGCCGGCGGCCGCCGCCCCCGCCGCCGCGGCCGCGGTCCGGGACCAGGGCCTGTGGCTCCACGTCAAGGTCCACGACCCGAGCGACGAGAACACCCGGGTCACCGTCAACCTGCCCATCGCCCTGGTCCAGAGCGCCCTGCCCATGCTCGAGCAGAGCGGCGAGATCCACGACGGACGGGTGGAGATCCAGGGCGCCGACGTCACCGCCGACGACCTGCGGCAGGTCCTCGCCTCGCTCGAGAGCTCCCCCGACGCGACCTTCGCCCAGGTCCAGACCGACACCGAGTCCATCGTCTTCTTCAAGGAGGGAGACTATCTGCGGGTCGAGGGCACGGCGACCGCCGAGGGCACGGAGATCCACGCCCACTTTCCCATCGCCGTCCTCGAGGCCCTGCTCTCGGGCCCCGGTGACCAGCTCGATCTCGGCGCCGCCATCCAGGCCCTCGCCGCCCACGGCGCCGGCGACCTGGTGACCGTGCGCGACGGCGCCAAGCAGGTCCGGGTCTGGATCGACGACGCCCCCGAGGCGGAATGAGCCATGGGCCGCTTCGCCAGAATCCTCATCGCCTTCTCGGTCGCCGTCGCCATGGTCTTCCTCGGCGTCGGCGTGGCGCTGGCCGCCACGGTGGCGCACTCGGGGTTGGTGACGGTGCAGGTGCACGAGACCGGCCCCCGGGGCACCCACCTCTTCGTGCCCGTGCCCGCCGCCGCGGTGGACCTCGGCCTGGGGATCGCGGCGCTGGCCATGCCGGCCGACGAGCGCGCCCGGCTCCAGGAGCAGGTCGCGCCCTACCGGCCGGCGCTCGCGGCCGTCGCCCGGGAGCTCGAGGCGTGCCCCGACGCCACCCTGGTCGACGTCCGGAGCGACTCCCGGACGGTGCGGGTGGTCAAGCGGGGGGCGAGCTTCGTCATCGACGTGGACGGGCCGGACGGCCAGGTGCACGTCGCGGTGCCGGCCCGCACGGTCTCGAAGGTCGCCGGCTTCCTCGACGTCTGACCTCGGCGTCCGGCGACGCGCGGCTTCGGAGCCGACGGCGCCCCTTCCCGGGCGCCGTTTTTTTGCCTCTTGACTTACCGCCTTCCTACCGCCTATCCTGATCGTCCCGGCGGCGGGGCACCCCGGCGCCGGGACGAGACGACGGACCGATGAACGCCCGACTCCAGATTTCGGAATGGCTCGAGGGGGAACCGGCCGGGCAGATCGCCACGCCTACCCCCCGTGACACCGCCCGGCCGGCCCCCGAGCCACCTTCCGCGCTCCATTGTCTCAGACGGCGCCTCGAATCGCGCCTGACCACCGCCCGCGAGCTCCTCCGCAGCCGTGAGCGGGAGGACCGCCCGGCTCCCGCCCTGCCCACCTCCCTGCCCGGGCTCGACCGCCTCCTCGGCGGCGGCCTCGCCCGGGGGGAGCTGGTCGAGCTGGTCGGCAGGCGTTCGAGCGGCCGCTTCTCCCTGGTGCTCGCGATCCTGGCGGCGGCCACCGGGGTCGGCGAGGCCGCGGCCCTGGTCGACCTGGGCGACGGCTTCGATCCGGCGAGCGCCGCCGCGGCCGGCGCCGACCTCGAGCTCCTGCTCTGGCTGCGGCCCCACCGCGTCCGCGAGGCCCTGGCCGGTGCCGAGATGCTCGTGGGAGCGGGGTTCCCGCTGGTGGTCGTCGACCTCGGGGCCCCTCCCCTCGCGGGCGGCCGGGGTGCCCAGGGCGCCTGGTTGCGCCTCGCCCGGGCGGCGCGCGATCATCGCGCGGCGCTCCTGGTCTCCGCCCCCTACCGGGTGAGCGGGACGGCGGCGGCGGCGGTGCTCGGCCTCCGGGGCCGTAGCCTGCGGCGCCGGGACGCCCCCCGGGCGCCGCTCCTGTTTCTCGGCCTCGACACCCGGATCTCCCTCGAGAAGGCCCGGGGGCGGGCCCCGGGCGAGACCGAGGACCTCTGTCTTTGTCTTTCCGAGTCGCGGGTCCACGCCACCCCCGGCCCCCGCTCCGACCGGCGCCCGGCGGCGCTCCCGCGGCCGGGTGGCTCCACCGCGGCGACGCCGCACGCCGTCGCCGCGGGACGGTGACGGCGTGCCGCGGGACCCGCATCGGATCGCCTGTCTCGAGGTGCCCCTCTTCCCCCTCGCCGCGCGCCTGCGCAGCGAGCCCGAGCTGGTGGACGAGGCCCTGGCGGTGCTCGAGGGCCAGGGCGACCGGGCCCGGGTGACGGCCGCCACCCGCCGCGCCCGGCGCGCCGGCATCCGGCCGGGCATGACCCTGCCCCAGGCCCGCGCCCGCCTGCCCAAGCTCGTCGCCCGGAGCCGCGATCCGGAGTGCGAGCGGGCCGCCGGGGAGGCCCTGCTGGAGGTCGCGGAGAGCTTCTCTCCCCGGGTCGAGGAGGAGGGCCCGGGGCGGGTCTACCTGGACGTCGACGGCGTCGAGCACCACTTCGCCGCCGACTCCCTCACCGCCTCCGAGGAGCGGGCCGGCCGGGCCCTGGCCGCCGCCTCCGAGGCCGTCGGGCTGCCGGTGCGGGTGGGGATCGCCGCGAGCAAGCTGGCGGCGCGGGTGGCGGCCGAGGCCAGCGGCTCGCCCACCGTCGTGCCCGCGGGCGAGGAGGCCCGCTTCCTCGCCCCCCTGCCGCTCGCCCGCCTCGCCCCCGAGGTGCGGGTCGCCACCACCCTGGAGCGCTGGGGGGTCCGCTCGATCGGCGAGCTGGCCCGCTTGCCCGAAGCCGAGGTGGCGAGCCGCCTCGGTCCGGCCGGCCGCGACCTCCACGCCGTCGCCCGCGGCGTCGATCCCCGCCCCCTCACCCCCCGGCGGCCCTCTCCGGTGGTCTGCGAGGGCATGGAGCTCGAATGGCCGCTGGTCGCCCTCGAGCCCTTCCTGTTCGTCGCCCGCGCGGCGCTCGAGCGCCTCTGCCGGCGGGTGGAGGCGCGCGGGCTCGCCTGCGCGCGCCTCGAGCTCGGCCTGCGCCTGGAGCCCGAGGGCCACGACGAGCGCAGCGTCGAGCTGCCCGCCCCCACCACCGACTCCCGCGCCCTCCTCACCCTGGTGCGGCTCTCCCTCGAGGCCCGGCCGCCGGGGGCGCCCGTGGCCGGCTTCTCCTTCTCCGCCCACCCCGACGAGCCGCGCACCGCCCAGCTCTCGCTCCTGGGTCCCCAGGCGCTCTCGCCGGACCGCCTGGCCACCACCGTCGCCCGGCTCTTCGCCCTCCTGGGCCCTCGGCGCGTGGGCTCGCCGCGCCCCGCCGCGGGGCATCGGCCCGAGCGCTTCGAGCTGGTGCCCTACGAGCCCCCGCCCCCGCCGCCGGTGCGCCGGGAGCCGCGGCGGGGGCTGGGGTTGCTCACCGTGCGGGTGCTCCGCCCGCCGCTGGCGCTCGAGGTGCTGACCGCCGAAGGCGCCCCGCCGGACGAGGTGGCCGAGGCCCCGGCGGAAGGCTGCCGGGAGCCCGCAGACGGCCGGGACACGGCGGGCTGGCGGCTCCTCGCGGTGCGCGCCACGACGGGAGACGGCCGGCCTCGGGTCGAAGGGCGGGTACGGGTGGCCGCGGGACCCTGGCGCCTCGAGGAGGGCTGGTGGTCCGACGAGCCGGTGACGCGGGACTACTGGGACGTGGAGCTCTCCGACGGCGGGCTCTACCGGATCTACCGGGAGCGCGAAAGCGGCGAGTGGTTCGCCGACGGCGTGTACGACTGAAAAAAGAGGCGCCGCGGGTCATCCCGCGGCGCCTCAGATCATCGCAGTGTTCGACGATAGGTCGTTCAGAACTTCCAGATGATCCCGGCGTTCACACCGAAGCCGCCGACGTTCAGGTCATGGTTGCGGAACCCCACGAAGTTGACGTCGTCGGCCTGGTCGAAGTCGCTCGGCTCGTGTCGGATCTTGGCGTTGATGTTGCGGTAGATCGCCTCGGCGAAGAAGCCCGTGCCGCGGCTCGCGCGGGAGAAGCTCCACGCCACCCACGGCGTAGGCGCCCGCCTCGTCGTCGATCTGGCCGCGGTCCGCGGAGAGGAAGTAGTAGCTGGCGCCACCGCCCAGGTAGGGGTTGACCCCGGACTCGGGGGCGAAGTTGAACTTCACGCCGGCGTCGAAGGGATAGGCGGTGATGTCGCTGCTGGTCTTGGGCTTGTCGTTGACGAAGGAGCTGAGGTCCTCGGTCAGATCGGGCAGGTACGTCCCCCGCAGCTCGATCTCCCAGTTGGGGTTGCCCACCGGGAACCCGGCCTTGATGCCGCCTCCGACCGTGTCGTTGAGGTCCTGCGTGTCGAGGTAGGAGCCGAAGATGGAGAAGTCACTCGCCCACGCCGGCGCGGTTCCGACAGCCAACAGCGCCAGCATGGCGAGGATGAGCGCTTTCTTCATGGGAGAAACCTCCTTGTTTCATACGTCATTCGAACCGGGCGCCCAGGAGACCGTCCTGGCGGCCCTTCATCCGAAAGTGCTCTCGTGAGATACCCCGCAGGGCCGCCACGGAGGCTCCGTCGCCGGCCCTGCCGTCGCGAGGTCACGACGACCTCGTCTCGCCTTGCCAGATGCAAGGGGCTTGCCGGGGTATAGCCAGAAGGCTATTAGGGCGCGCGCAAGAATTACTGCCTGCACCGAGGGCGTCATGGCGCAATCCTCGCAAGGCGCGCGACTGAGGCATAGCGGGGCCTATGCCGCAGGGAGCGCAACGCCACGAGGATGGAGGGAATTGCGCCCGAATGCGGCAGTCATTCTTGGGCGGGCCCTTAGCGCTCGACCACCCGGAGAGGGGCCCTCAACCGCCCGATCGGCGTGCCGTCCGCGCTCTGGAGCGTCAGGTCGAGGGTGTAGTCGCCGGGCTCGAGGCCCTGGGGGGCGAAGCCGAGAACGAGCTGGTCCGGCCGGCCGCCGTCCCCCTGGTCCCGCCCCAGGAACTCGAGCTTTCCGCGGTCGAGGACCCGTCCCGTCGCGCCCTCGACACGGCTCTCCACCCGGATCGCACCCGCCGGCAGGCCATATCCCATGACGACGAGGCGCGCCTCGTCCCCCGGGGCGACCGCTCCGTGCACGGCCGGCAGGTAGCTCTCGCTCCCGAGGACAAACGGGAAGGCGCCGGCGGCCTCCTGCTCGTCACGGCCGGCGGCGTCGGCGCCCGGCGCCTGGCGCATCAGGAGCCAGTGCTCGTCCGGCCCCTGGACGAAGAGCGGTTCGAGCAGCGGCGAGGCCTGGCCGGCCGCGGGCACCTCCAGTGCCGACCGCGTGGCGGTGACCCGCCCGGTCTCGAGGCTCTGGACCAGGGCGCGGATCTCGTAGGAGCCGCCGGGGAGCTCGATCTCGCCGAAGAACTTGAGCCCCGCCGGAGCGTCGGCGAGCTTCTCGCGGGGCACCGTCACCCGTTGCGCCAGAAGGCCCGCCACCCGCTCCTCGGAATCGAAGGCGTAGACCCGGATGTCGAGGCTCACCGGCCGGTCGGCGGGCTCGGCATCGAGCGCGTCGCGCCCCAGCTCGATGACCGCCGGGACGCGGGCGGTTCCGGTCGCCGGGTCGACCTCCAGCGGACCGGTGAAGACGCCGGCTCCGAGCTCCTGGACCTCCTTGCCCGAGAGCAGCAGCTCGGCGGTCTGCTGGCGCCGCTCCTCGGGGCTCATCCGAGAGAACGGTTCGGGCAGGAAGTAGCCGGCGCGGTGGATCACCCGCGCCCGGCCCGGCACGCCTTCGAGCTCTACCCTCAGGCGGCGGAAGGAGCCGTCCTCGGGCAGCTCCGGGGTCCGAAGCGTCAGCAGGTAGGTGACGCTGGTCTGGAGCAGGACCCGGGCCATGGAGACCGACAGGTCGTTCCCGCTGTCGACCAGCGTCCCGCCGGTCTCCCGGGCGAGGTAGAAGAGCGCCTCGCGCTGGGCCTTGCGCTGGCCGGTGTCGAGTCCTTCGCCGGCGATCGCGTCGATGACCCAGCCGGTCTGGCGGAAGCGGTCGATCGCCTTGCGCATCTCGTCGAGGAGCCAGCTCCCACCGTCGCCCAGGTAGAGCGTGGACTCGAACCCGAGGGAGAAGAGCAGCAGGTGCTTCTGGCCTTCGACGAAGCGGGTCCCGTCGGCCAAGGCCCGCAGGGCGTCGACCAGGGCCGACGCCTTCGCCGCCCGCTTCTGGCGCATGTCCTCCACGGCATAGTCCGCCATGTCCTCGATGGTCTCACCGTCCAAGCCCCCGGCCTTGCCCCCCCCTCCTCTTCCCGCCGAGCCCATCCATCCCAGGGTCTCCTCGGCGAGGCTCCGCTCGCGGGCCGCCGCCGCGGAGACGTCGGGCACCACCGCCTGCCAGTCGCCGGCGGTCATCCCCAGGCCATCGGACTCCCGCGTCTCGGGCGCGGACCGTCCGGAGCGGGGCGGGGTCTCCTGGCCCAGCAGCCGGGCCAGCTTGTCGAGAGCGGCCAGGACCTGGCTCCGATCGGGGGTGAACCCGAGGACCGAGGAGACCCCTGCGCGACCACTGAAGAAGGCTACGGCGACCAGGTCCTCGGGCTTCAAGCCGCCCTCGACGAGCTCGTGGGCGGCCTGCTCCGCCCGCACCAGGTAGGCCTTGTCGCTGAAGTCGAGGTCGAACAGCAGCAAGAAATGGCGCCGCGCGGCCACCGGCACCCGCGTCGCGTCCGCGTCCGGGGCCGGGCCCGGATGGACCGTAGCGGCGGTGGACTCCTCGAGGTCGATCGTCTCGAAGCCGACGATCTCTCGCGGCTCTTTCTCGTCGTAGACCCGGAAGTTCTCGGCCGTGAGGCCGCGCACCGGCTTGCCGTCGCGGAGCACCTGGACCGGCACCTCGACGTTGAGCACGGTCGTCTCGCCGGAGAAGGTCCGGGGCTCCTCCGGCCGCGGCGAGGCCGCGCGGCAGGGGACCGCCAGCAGCAGGGAGGCCGCCAGGAGGAGCCGCCAGCCGGATCGGTTTCGAGGGTTCTCGTCCATCACCACGTGCCTCCTTTTCCGGGTTCTCAGGGTGCCGGGGAGGGGCGCCGGAAGTCCTTGTCCAGGAGGTAGAGGTACATGACCGCCATCGAGTCCTGGTCCTCGCCGCTGGTGTTGTCGTAGACGCTCACCAGCTCGTACTGATGGTCCTTGTAGATCGGGATGCCCTCGGGGCTCGAGAGGTGGTCGACCCGGTCGATGCCGATCCGCCCCGGGGCCGGATCGACCTCGGCCCGGAAGACGCTCCGGCCGGTGGTCCGGTCGATGAGCTCGAGGGACTTGGCGAACGGGTGCAGGTGCACGGCGATGTAGTGGATCGTGGTGTCGAAGGGCAGATCGAGAAACTTGGTCACCAGGGTATGGGTCACCTCGATGCCGGGCTTGACCACCCAGTGGGCGGTGAACTCGTGCCCCATGGAATCGAGGTCGGCGTCGCCGTGGACGGCGCTCGCCCCCACCGCGCACCCCGGTCCGTGGATCGCCTGGTCGACGGCGCTCTCGGCCATCCCGTAGACCTGGCCCGGGCCGTCGAGGGACTTGAGGCCCTCGACCGCCGCCTGGAAGAGCGGCCGCATCGGGTGGTCCCGCGGTACGTCGCGGTCGCGCACGTACTCCACGGTCACCTTGTGGCGCACCACGAGCTCCGGGTCGTCCCGGTTCAGGTTCAGCACCTGGGTGGTCAGGTCGAGGGGCTGGGTGGAGAGCACCGGGATGCCGAAGCCGGGCGGGAACTCGATCTTCTGCTGCCCCTGGGAGAGGGTGAAGATGCGCCCGGAGATCCCGTGGCGCATCTGGAGCTCCTTCATGTAGGGCGTCGGCTTGATGTCCAGGTTGGCGTGGCACATGTACTCCTGGGAGACCTCCGCGTCGTCGGCGGGGTCGACCACCTCGGTCTCGTAGCCGGTGATCCAGAGCAGCTCGGGCTCGGCCGGGTCGGTCAGGTAGACCTGCTGCTGGCCGTAGGGGCCCTGCATGGAGCGGTACTTCTTGTCGATGTAGTACTCGGGCGAGAGGACGGTCTTGCGGTGCACCGGCGGAGGCGCCACCCGGGTCGTCGCCCGGGCGCCCGCACCGGGGGCCCCGACGGTGGCGCAGGCGACGAGGGCGAGGCAGGCGGCGGCGAACGGGAGGGAGCGTCGCATGGGCTCCCCATCATAGCCCCGCTTGATTCCGCCCCTCTACCGCCATATGCTGGGCTCGCCATGGGCCGCCGTTCCACTCCCCGCTACGCCGAGCTCCGAGCGGCCTCGGCGTTCTCCTTCCTGCGCGCCGCCTCGGCGCCCGAGGACCTCGTCGAGCGGGCCGCCGAGCTCGGCCTGCCGGCGGTGGCGCTCGCCGATCGCAACGGGGTCTACGGGGCCCCCCGCTTCTACGCCGCGGCGCGGGAGGCGGGGCTCCGGGCGCGGGTGGGCGCGGAGGTGGTGCTCGCGCCGCCCGGGCCGGGCCCGGCGGCCGGCAGCCGGTCAGGCGCCGGGCCGCCGCCGGCGGCGCGGGGCCCCCGGGGGCTGGTGAGGCCGCCGGAGCCGGCCCCGCCGCCGGAGGCCGAGCCCGAAACCCGCCTCACCCTCCTGGCCGAGAGCCGGGAGGGCTACCGCAACCTCTGCCGGCTGCTGACCGCGGCGGCGCTCGGAGCCTGTGAAGACATCTCCGCCCGTCGCGAGGGGGCGGGCATCGCCGCGCGTAGCGCGGTGGTCGGGGCGCCCGCAGCAGGGCCGGAGTTTTTTTCACGGGCTCCTACCCGCCCCAAGGGGGAGGCGCGGGCCACCTGGGACCAGGTGGCGGCCCACACCCGGGGGCTCCACTGCCTGACCGGCGGGTCCGAGGGGCCGGTCGCCCGGGCGCTCGTCGCGCCGGCCGGGGGCGGCGCGCCGGCGGCGCGCCGGCTCCTCGAGCGCCTGGCCGCCCTCTTCCCCGGCCGCCTCCACGTCGAGCTCCAGCGCCACCACCTCCGCGACGAGGAGCACCGCAACGCCGCCCTCCTCGACCTCGCCCGCGGCCTGCGGCTGCCGGTGGTCGCCACCAACGGCGTGCGCTACGCCCGCGCCCGGGACAAGCCGCTCCACGACGTGCTCACCTCGATCCGTCACGGCACGCCCCTCGACGCCGCGGGACGCCTGCTCGCGCGCCACCGCGAGCGGCACTTGAAGTCCCCGGAGCAGATGGCCGCCCTGTTCGCCGACCTGCCGGGGGCCCTGGAGGCCGCCGCCGATCTCGCCGAGCGGCTCGACTTCACCCTCGAGGACCTGGGCTACCGCTTCCCCGACTTCCCCGTGCCCGCGGGCGAGACGGCGGACTCGTACCTGCGCCACCTCGCCTGGAACGGCGCCCGCGCCCGCTTCCGGCCCCTGACCGCCCGCGCCCAGACCCAGATCGAGCGCGAGCTCGCCCTGATCGCCAAGCTCGGCCTGGCCGGCTACTTCCTCATCGTCTGGGACCTGGTGCGCTTCGCCAAGCAGGAGGGGATCCTCGCCCAGGGCCGCGGCTCGGCGGCCAACAGCGCGGTCTGCTACGCCCTCTCGATCACCGCCGTCGACCCGGTGAAGATGGACCTCCTGTTCGAGCGCTTCCTCTCCGAGGAGCGGGGCGAGTGGCCCGACATCGACCTCGACCTGCCCTCGGGCGAGCCGCGCGAGAAGGTGATCCAGTACGTCTACCGGCGCTACGGCGTGCACGGCGCCGCCATGACCGCCAACGTCATCACCTACCGCGACCGCTCCGCCGCCCGCGAGGTGGCCAAGGCCCTGGGCTACGCCCCGGCCCAGGTGGATCGCCTGGCCAAGACCTTCGGCCGCTGGAGCTACGACCGGAGCCGGGGCGACGAGCGCTCGTTCGACACCGAGCTCGCCGCCGCCGGCTTCGACCCGGCCGAGCGCCGGGTGCGCCTGTTCACCGAGCTCTGGCAGGAGATCCAGCACCTGCCGCGGCACCTGGGCCAGCACTCCGGGGGCATGGTGATCGCCGCCGGGCGTCTCGACGAGGTGGTGCCGCTCGAGCCGGCGGCCATGGAGGGGCGGGTGGTGGTGCAGTGGGACAAGGACGACTGCGCCGACTTGGGGATCGTCAAGGTCGATCTGCTGGGCCTCGGCATGCTGGGCGCGCTCCAGGAGGTGGTGCCGCTGATCCGCGAGAAGGAGAGGGTCCACCTCGACCTCGCCCACCTGCCGCCCCAGGACCCGAAGACCTTCCGCATGCTGCGCGCCGCCGACACCGTGGGGGTCTTCCAGGTCGAGAGCCGGGCGCAGATCGCGTCGCTGCCCAGGAACCGCCCGGAGCGCTTCTACGACCTCGTGATCCAGGTGGCGATCATCCGCCCCGGCCCGATCGTGGGCAACCTCGCCCACCCCTACTTCGAGCGCCGCCGGGGGCGCGAGCCGGTGACCTATCCCCATCCGTCGCTCCAGCCGATCCTCGAGCGGACGCTGGGGGTGCCTCTGTTCCAGGAGCAGATCCTGAAGATCGCCATGGTGGCGGCCGGCTTCAGCGGCGGCCAGGCCGAGGAGCTGCGCCGGGCCATGGGCTTCAAGCGCTCGGTCGACCGCATGCGCCGGATCGAGGAGCGCCTGCGCTCCGGCATGACCGAGCGGGGGATCGTCGGGGCCGCCCAGGACGAGATCGTCCACGGCATCACCTCCTTCGCCCTCTACGGCTTCCCCGAGTCCCACGCCGCGAGCTTCGCCCTGATCGCCTACGCCAGCGCGTACCTGAAGGCCCACCACCCCACCGCCTTCCTGATCTCGCTGCTGAACGCCTGGCCCATGGGCTTCTACCATCCCTCCACCCTGATCCAGGACGCCCGCCGCCACGGAGTCGAGGTCCGCCCGATCGACGTCGACCGCTCCGCCCACCCCTGCACCTGGGAGGAAGGTGCCTGCCGCCTCGGCTTGCGCTTCGTCCACGGCCTGCGCCGGGACGCGGGCGAACGGATCGCCGCCGAGCGCGAGGCCGGCGGTCCCTACGCGAGCACCGAGGACCTCGCCCGGCGCGCCGCCCTGCGCCAGGACGAGCTCGCCACCCTGGCCGCCCTCGGGGCCCTGGGCTCGCTCGGCCTGACCCGGCGCCAGGCCCTCTGGCAGGCGGCCCGGGTGGGGCGGCCGGCCGGGAAGCTGTTCGCCGGCGAGCCGGACTCGGAGCCCTCGCCGCTCGCCGAGATGACCCCCGCCGAGGAGACGATCGCCGACTTCCGGGGCGCGTCGCTCACCACCGGGGTGCACCCGGTGGCCCACCTGCGGGGCGAGCTCAAGAGGAAGGGGGTGGTGCGCACCGCGGACCTCGCCCGCTTTGCCCGAGGCACGCGGCTGCGCACCGCCGGGGCGGTGATCGTGCGCCAGCGGCCGGGCACGGCGAAGGGGGTGCTGTTCATCACGGTGGAGGACGAGTCGGGGATGGCGCAGGCGATCCTGTCGCCCGAGCTGTTCCGGGAGCAGCGGAGCCTGGTGGTGGGGGCGGCGGGGCTCGTGGTCGAAGGGGTGCTGGAGACGAAGGACGGCTCGCTGTCGATTCGGGCGGAGAAGCTGTGGCCGCTGGCGGGGCTGTCGCGCGGGGAGAGTCACGATTTTCGGTGAGGTGAGGTGAGGTGAGGTGAGGTGCACACACGGCCCGGTGGGCGGTGGGGTTTCGGCGGCAGACTGCGCCGGCGAAACCCCACGCGTCCCCCCGGGCCTGCGTGAACCGGACTGTGGGCCGTTCGGCCCGCGAGCCGGGGAGGGGGGATGGGGTGGATCGCCGGGGTCGGACTCCGAGCGGCGAAACCCCACGCGTCCCCCCGGGCCTGCGTGAACCGGACTGTGGGCCGTTCGGCCCGCGAGCCGGGGAGGGGGGAGGGGCGGATCGCCGGGGTCGGACTCCGGCCGGCCTCGGCACCGAACCGATGAAGCGGCCGAGCTCTGTCTCGGCCGGGCGAACGGCCGGACGGGCACCGAACCGCTCCGCCGAAGGGCGTCGCATCCACCGGCACACCACGGACGCATGACTCCGGGAGGGGGCGCCGTGACGGTCTCGGCTGCAAGGTCGGCGCGGGCGGGGGGCGGGGGGAGACCCCGACGATCGAAGACGAGCGCGGTGGAGCGCCTTCCCCCTCCGTCGAAGCCCCCGTCTAATTGAACGCCACGCCCTGGATCACCGAGGCGATGATCCAGGCGATCGCCAGGGGGCAGACGACCCGCAGCAGGATCTTCCACAGCCAGTGGAGGGGGAACGGGCCGCCTCCGGCTTCGAGCTCGTCCCTCGTCAGCCGGTCGCTCAGGAACCAGCCGGTGAAGGCCGCGATGAAGAACCCGCCGATCGGCAGCATCCAGTTCGACGCCAGGTAGTCCATGACGCTAAACAGGCTCACCCGGGAGTTGTCCGGCCCCTGTCCCAGCGGCGCCCAGTGGGAGAGGAGAGGGCTCGCTCCGAGGGAGAAGGCCGCGAAGGCGCCCAGGATCGTGATCGTCGTCCCGGTGACCCAGGTGGCGCGCCGGCGGCTCCAGCCCAGGTGGTCGATGAAGTACGACACCACCACCTCGAGCAGCGAGATCGTCGAGGTCAGGGCGGCGAAGGCGACCAGCAGGTAGAAGAACGGCGCCAGGATCGCGCCCAGCGGAAGCTGGTAGAGCATCCGGGGAATGGTCGTGAACAGGATCGCCGCGCTCTTCGAGAAGGCGGTCTCGCGTTGCGCCTCGGGCACGCTGAAGATGATCGAAAACATGACCACGCAGGCCATGAGCGCGATCAGCGTGTCGAGCACGCAGACGAGCGCCGCGTCCCGGCGGATCGAGTGGTCCCGGGCGACGTACGAGCCGTAGGTGATCATCGCCCCCATGCCGAGCGACAGCGTGAAGAACGAGTGGCCCACCGCCTCGAGCACCGCTTGCCGGTCGATCGGGCTGAAGTGGAAGAGGAAGGAGATCGCGGCGGGGAACCCCGGAGACCAGATCGAGACCACGCACAGCACGCCGAGGATCACGAAGAGGACGGGCAGCAGGACCTTCGTGACCCGCTCGATCCCGTCCTTGACCCCCATGAGGATCACCCCCATGGTCAAGAGCATGAAGACCACGTGGAAGAGGAGCGGCAGCCAGCCGTTGCCGACGAACGACCCGAAGAGCCCCTGCAGGTTGCTCGCGACCTCGGGGGGGAACCCCCGGATCGACCAGTCCAGGCACTTGCCGAAGTAGTAGACGGTCCAGCCGGCGACCACCGAGTAGTAGGAGAGGATGACGAAGCCGGTGACGACCCCCAGGTAGCCGACCGCGGCCCACAGCTTGCCGCCGGCGACCCCCCGGGAGAAGCTCCAGGAAGGCGCTCACGGGGCTCGTGCCGGTGCGCCGCCCGATCAGGATCTCGGCCATCATGATCGGCGCCCCGATCAGCGCCACCGCCGCCAGGTAGACGAGCACGAACGAGCCACCCCGGTGGGCGTAGGTGATGTAGGGGAACTTCCAGATGTTGCCCAGCCCGATCGCCGAGCCCGCCGCCGCGACGACGAACCCGAGGTGACTGAACGAGGCACGTTTCTGCACTGTGAGCCCTCCCCGAGACGACCCGGTCCCCACCCTTCGAGAGAAAGAAGATCAAGACGATCTGTACGACGGCCTCGAGGATTGTAACCGAGGCGTCACGGCACCCGGCGGACGGCCCGCGTCAAGCTCCCTCGACCCGCTCCGGGTGGCTGTAGACGTTGAAGCGGCCGTCGCGCACGAAGCCCACCAGGGTGACGCCGAAGCGTTCGGCGACCTCCACCGCCAGGCTGGTCGGAGCCGAGACCGCGCAGACCATGGGGATGCCGGCCGCCACGCACTTCTGGAGGATCTCGAAGCTCGCCCGGCCGCTGACCAGCAGGACGTGCCGGTCGAGGAGCCGGCCCGGCCCCAGCTCGCCGTCGAGCACCGCCCGGCCGACCAGCTTGTCGAGGGCGTTGTGCCGGCCCACGTCCTCCCACACCGCCACGCGCCGGCCGGTCTCGTCGAAGAGGCCGGCGGCGTGGAGCCCGCCGGTGGCATCGAAGCCCCGCTGGGCCGCCCGCAACACCTCCGGCAGGCCGGAGATCATCGCGGGAGTGACCGTCGGCCCCGCCGCCACCGGTTCGCAGCCGGCGACCAGGAGCTCGTCGAGGGCCGCCCGGCCGCACACGCCGCAGGCGCTGCCGGTGAAGAAGTGGCGCTCGAGCGAGCGCAGGTTGGGCAGGCGCCGGGCCGCGAGCTCGATCTCCACCACGTCGCGCTCGAGCTCGGTCTCCGGGTCCACCTCGGTGCCGGCCGCGATGCCCGCGATGAGCTCCCGGTCGCGCACCAGCCCCTCACCGTAGAGGAAGCCCACCGCCAGCTCCTCGTCGCCCCCGGGCGTGCGCATGGTCACCGCCAGCGTCTGGCGGTCACCGCCGGCGGCGACCCGGATCTCGAGCGGCTCCTCCACCGCCACCGGGTCGAGGCGCTCGCGGGTGGGCCGCGGGCCCATCTCCCGGATCGCCACCATCGCCGGGGCGTCGCCGGGGCCGCGCTGGATCACGCCCGGTCCTCCGGCGCCGGCGGCTCCACCAGGCTTGGGATCACGATCATGGAGGGCCTTTCTATCACTCCCCAGCACCGGGCGAGCCGCGGCCAGAGCTCCAAGGCGACCAGGATCGCGGCGAGCGAGGCGGGCCCTCCGGCCGCCGGCCCGCCCGCCCCGGCCAGGGGCGCCGCCGCCAGGGCCACGGCGAGATAGGCGGCGGCCGTCGCCAGCAGGCCGCCGGCGACCAGGAAGAGGACCCGCCCCGCGGTCCGAGGTGGCATGAAGCGGACCTGGGACAGGAGGCAGCCGGCGGCGAGCGAGCCGACCTCGGGGTAGGAGCCCCCGGCCCACCAGAGGCCGAGGGCGGCGAGACCGGCGGCGCGGCGCAGCCAGGGCTCCCAGCCCGGCAGCCGCGGGAGGCCGAACCCGGCGGCCAGGGCGACGGCCAGGCCCACCGCCGCGCCCCCCGCCACGTCGCGCAGGTAGTGGACCCCCAGGAGAACGCGGGTCGCGGCCACCACCGCCACGACCACCGCCGCCAGCACCCACAGCCACCGCCGGCGCGCCCGGAGAGCGACGAATCCCCAGACCGCCGCGGTGTTCTGGGCGTGGCCGCTCGGCCACGAGGAGCCCGTGGCGGTGGCGCGGACCCAGCGCGAGACGGCGCCGCCGCCCGCCTGGAAGGGACGCGGCTCGGCCACCAGGGCCTTGAGCCAGGCGTTGACGCCCAAGGAGGCGGCGAGGACGACGCCCAGGCGGCGGCCGGCCTCGGGCGAGACCAGCCAGAAGGCGAGGGCCACCAGCGCCAGGTGCGCGTAGCCCGAGCCGAGCCAGGTGAGGGCGAAGAGGATGCGGTGCGCCAGGTCCATCGGGTCGCGGCAAGCCGAGGGGCCACTCTACCCCGTGGTGCGAGAATCACCCGCGGTGCAAGGAGGGCGCGAGTGGCAAAGAGCGAGCAGAGCCCGGAGCGTGTGAACGAGCCAGCGAGCGGCGCGCTGGCGTCCCGCCTGGCGGTGGTCGGGGCGGCTCTGCTCTTCTCCACCGGCGGCACCGCGATCAAGCTCACCGCCCTGAGCCCCTGGCAGGTGGCGAGCTTCCGCTCCGGCATCGCCGCCCTGGCGCTCGCCGTGATGGTGCCCCGGGCGCTCCGGTCGCTGTCGCGCCGCAGCGTCCTCGTGGGTCTCGCCTACGCCGCCACGATGGTGCTCTACGTGGCGTCGAACAAGTACACCACCGCCGCCAACGCCATCTTCCTCCAGTCGACCGCGCCGCTCTACGTCCTGGTCCTCTCGCCCCGGCTCCTGGGCGAGCGGGTCCACCGCAGCGACCTCGGCTGGATGGCCCTGATCGGCGTGGGGCTCGCCACCTTCTTCGTCGGCGACCAGCAGGCCTTCGCCACCGCCCCCCGGCCGTTCCTCGGCAACCTGCTGGGCGCCGTCTCCGGCGTCTCCTGGGCGCTGTGCATCCTCGGGCTGCGCTGGCTGGGAAGCCGCCAGGTCCGCGAGCGGGGCGGCCTGCGCGACCGGCCGGGTGCGGCGGCCGCCATCGCCGGCAATCTGATCGCCTTCCTGGCCTGCCTGCCCTGGGCCCTGCCAGTCGCGGGCGCCGGCCTCGGCGACTGGCTCCCGGTCGTCCATCTCGGGGTCCTCCAGATCGGCCTGGCCTACGTCCTGCTGACCGACGGCCTCGAGCGGGTGCCCGCCCTCGAGGCCTCGCTCCTGCTCCTGATCGAGCCGGCCTTCAGCCCGATCTGGGCCTGGATCGTCCACGGCGAGGTACCGGGGGCCTGGCCGCTGGCGGGCGGCGCGCTCATCCTCGCCGCCACCACCGGCAAGGCCCTGACCGCCGAGGCCCGCCGCCGGAGGACGCTGCGGCGGCTCGGAGGCTGATCCGGGAACCAGTCTTGCAAGAGACCCCTTGCGAACGGCGGGTCGAACGACGATCCGCTTCCCTTCGGGTTCTGTGTCCTGGTGGCTTTGGAGGTCTCGTTGCGATTCTCTTCGTTTCCCGTGCTGGTGGTTCTCTCTCTGCTCCCCCTCGCCTGCTCCACGGACGGGACGGCTTCGCCCGCGCCTTCCGAGAGCGGCGAGGCGACCGGGCGGCAGGCGACCGTCCGGCCGGTGTCCCTCGACGCCGCCCGGTTCCAGAGCCTTCTCCGCGAGCCGTCGGGCCCGAGCGCCCTCCTCGGCCTCTCTCCGCAGTCCGCAGGCTCGTTCTTGCGCCGGAGCCTGCGCTCCGCCTACGAGGCGCGGGACTTCCAGCCGCTCTGGTTCCGGCGGGGCGCGCCGACCGGGAAGACGAGGGAGCTGGTCGCGACCCTCGAGGCGGCCCACCGCGACGGCCTGCGGCCTGGGACCTACCACCCGGACCTCCTGGCCGCCCAGCTCCGCAAGGCGCGCGACGACGGGAGCGAAGGCGCCCTCTACCCGGTCGACAGCCTCTTCTCCCAGGCGTTTCTGCTGTTCTCGCGGAACCTGAGCGTCGGGCGGGTCGATCCTTCCGAGCTCGGCCCCACCTGGCACATCGAGCGGCGCCACCCGAACCTCGCGGCGGCCCTCGACGAGGCGACCGGCCCGAGCCCCCTCGACCGCGTGATCGACCGGCTCCGGCCGCCCCACCCCGGGTACCGGCGGCTGCAGCAGGCGCTCGAGCGCTACCGGTCGATCGCCCGCGCCGGCGGCTGGCCGAGCGTGGCGTACGGTCCGGTGATCGCGCCCGGTGACCGGGCGCCGCGCGCGCGCCTCGCCCGGATCGCCGCCCGCCTCGAGGCCGAGGGCGACCTGCCTCAGGGTGCGGAGCCGCTGCCGTCCCCGTCCGGAGCGGCGGCCCGGCGAGCGGGGGCCCGCCCGGAGCCCGGCGACCGGGCCCCTGCGGCGGCCGAGCCGGAGGTGGTCTACGGCGGCGAGCTGGTCGCGGCCGTGCGCCGTTTCCAGGGCCGGCTCGGGCTCACCGTCGACGGCAAGGTGGGCCCCGAGACGGTCGACGCGATGAACGTCCCGGCGCTCGCGCGGGTGCGGCAGATCGAGCTCAACATGGAGCGCTGGCGCTGGCTGCCCGCCGACCTGGAGCCCCGGCGCCTGGAGGTGAACATCCCGGCCTTCACGCTCCACGTGGTCGACGGCGGCCGGACCGTCTCGACCATGAAGGTGGTCGTGGGCAAGGCCGGGGCCGCGACCCCGGCGTTCAGCGACTCCATGACCTACGTCGTGCTCAACCCGTACTGGAACGTCCCCGAGAGCATCACCCGCAGCGAGATCGCTCGCCAGGCGGCCCGCGACCCCTCCTACCTCGCCACGCACTCCTACGAGGTGGTGAGCGGCTCGGGGCCCGACGACGTCCGACGGATCGCCCCGCGCTCGATCGACTGGGCCTCGGTCGCCGCCGGCGGCAGCTTCCCCTACCGGGTGCGGCAGCTGCCCGGCCCGGACAACGCCCTGGGCCAGATCAAGTTCATGCTGCCCAACGATTACAACATCTACCTCCACGATACGCCGTCCCAGCACCTCTTCGACCAGGCGCAGCGCGACTTCAGCCACGGCTGCGTGCGGGTCGAGCGGCCCCTCGACCTGGCACAATGGGTCTTCCAGGACGATCCGGAGTGGAGCCGGGAGCGCCTCGCGGCGGAGATCGCGAGCGGCCGCCGGGAGACGATCGCCCTGCCCCGGCCGCTCCCGGTCTACCTGCTCTACTGGACCGCCTGGGTCGACGACGACGGCGTCACCCACTTCCGCGACGACGTCTACGGGCAGGATCGGGCGCTCGCAGAGGCCCTGGCGGCCGCCGCCACGCGTCAGGGGTAGCCGCTCGAACCCGCGACGTCTCGGAAGAGGCTCGCGCAGAGGCGCAGAGAGACACGGATCGGTCGGGAAGTCCCTGGCGAAACGGGTGATGCCAGGCTCGATCCGCAGGACGCCCAAGCCCACGAACAGGCCGAGGCACGCCCTCCTTTACGTCTCTGCGCCTCTGCGCGAGAACCGGGCTGGGCGCTTACTTCTTGCCTTCCGAGCCCTCGTCCGAGCCGAAGTGGAAGCACGAGAGCGTGGGTCGGCTCGGCTTCGCCACCTCGGCGACCCGGATCTCGGCGTCGAGGCCGGCGGCGCAGTCGTCCTCCGGGACCGGCAGGAAGGGCGTCACCGGCAAGGGCCTGGCCAGGGCCGGCGGCGGTGCGCCCTGGGCTCGCCCCTCCCCGGCCGCCGCTTGCGCCTCCTCTTCGGGGCCGGGTGCGGCGCCGGGAGCCGCGGGTTCCGCGGGCGCCGCCTCGGGGGCCTTCCCGGGGCGCAGGATCTCCGGCGCCACGTCCTCGTGCGGACTGACCGGCGGGCCGGCGATCCGGGGCGCCGGCGAGGTGGCCGGGTTCGCCTCCGCCGCCACCAGGCTCGGGTAGGGATCGACCGCCGTCCCGTCCGGGCGCCGCAGCTCGAAGTGGAGATGCGGCACGGTGTTCTCCGCGTTGCCGCTGTCGCCCACGTAGCCGATCACCTGGCCGGCCCGGACCCGCGCGCCCACCCGGATGCCCCGGGCGATGCCGTAGCCCTCGCCGTCGTCGGTGCCGGGCGTGTCGTTGTTGAGGTGGATGTAGCGCGAGCGCCAGCCGTCGTCGTGGACGATCGCGAGGTCGCAGCAGTTGCCGCCGCGGGTGCCGTAGAGCCAGCGCACCGTGCCGTCGGCCACCGCCACCACCGGAGTGAGCTTCGGGGCGAGGATGTCCACCCCCTCGTGGTGGCGCCCGCCCGAGCGGGGATCGCCGAAGCTCTGGGTGAGGTGGGCCTCGATCGCGCGGGGGCCCACCAGGGGGAAGACCATGGGGTAGACGAAGGGGGCCGCCGCGGGCGCAGGCGGCGACGGCGCCACCGAGACGCCGGCGGCGGCGAGCACGGCGAGGAACGCGGCGAGGCGGATCGGGGCTCGCTGGTCTCTGGAGGCGGGCACGGTGGCGGGGACGATCGGGTCTCAGGCGGCCGGGAGGAAGTAGAACACGATGGCCAGGATCAGGTAGACCGCCAGGAGCTGGACCCCCTCGAGCCAGTTGGAACGGCCGTCGCCCGCGATCTGGCCGATGATCAGGACCGCCAGGCCGACGGCGATCACCTCGGCGGGTGTGAACACCAGGTCCATGGGCGCCGGTCCCATGAGGAGGCTGGCGAAGACCAGGAGCGGAGCGACGAAGAGGGCGATCTGGATCGAGCTGCCCACCGCGATCCCCACCGCCAGGTCCATCCGGTTGCGCAGGGCCATCATCACCGCCGTCGAGTGCTCGGCGGCGTTGCCCACCATCGCCACCACGATGACCCCGACGAAGACCTCGGTCATGCCCAGCTCGCGCGCCGCGACCGCGACCGAGCCCACCAGGATCTCGCTCACCCAGCCGATCAGGCCCGCCGAGACGGTGAGCACGGCGAGGGAGCGGCGCAGGGTCCAGGTCGCGTGGGCGGCGCGGTCCTCGACCGCGGCCGCCTCGGACCCGGCGCCGTCGAAGAGCTGCTTGTGCGTGCGCAGCGAGAAGAGCAGCATCAAGCCGTAGGTGACCAGGAGGACGACGGCGATCTCTTCGGAGAGCGCGCGCTCGGAGCCGGCGGCGGAGGCACCTGCCAGGTGGTGGAAGGCGGCGGGCATGACCAGCGCGATGGCCGCCAGGGTGAGCATGGTGGCCTGGATCCGGGCGCCGCCGACGTTGAACTCCTGGCTCTCGTAGCGCACGCCGCCGGCCAGGATCGCCGCGCCCGCGACCAGCAGGAGGTTGCCCAGGATCGAGCCGGTGATCGACGCCTTGACCACGTCGGTCAAGCCGCTGCGCAGGGCGAACAGGGCGATGATCAGCTCGGCGGCGTTGCCGAAGGTGGCGTTGAGCAGGCCGCCCAGGCCCTCGCCGGTGCGCTCGGCCAGGTGCTCGGTCGCCTTCCCCAGCCAGCCGGCCAGCGGCGTGACCGCCAGGCAGGAGACCAGGAAGATCGGCGTGTGGCGCTCCGGGGCGAAGAGCTCCAGGCCGATCGCCGCCGGCACGAAGACCAGCAGCCAGTCGAGGGAGGGTCGGACCTTCATCGCGAAGGGCGATCGTATCGGATCTCCCCCCTCACCCTCGGTCCCTCTCCCACCCTCCCGGGGGCGAGGGACGCCCCCACCCGCCGTCATCCCGTCACGACGCGGCCTGCGGGCCGGGCTTCGTGACCGATCCACTATACTGCCGCGATGCTGAGCGAGCGCCCCGACGCGGACCTGCTGGAGCTCGCCGTCGACCTCGAGGCCTTCGTCGCCCGGGTCGAGCAGGCGCTCGCCGAAGCCCTCGACACGGGCACCACCGCCGGGCCGGAAGGCCCCGAGGTGCTCATGGAGGCGGCCAGGAACCTCTGTCTGGCCGGCGCCGCCAAGCGGGCGCGCCCGCGCCTGACCTACCTCTTCGGCCGCGCCATCGAGGCGCCGGTCGACGCGCTGGTGGACGTGGCGGTGGCGGGCGAGCTCATCCACGCCGGCAGCCTGCTCCACGACGACGTGGTCGACGGCGCCGAGACCCGGCGCGGGCGCCCCACCGCCAACGCCCTCTGGAGCGCCACGGCGGCGGTCCTCGCCGGCGACCTGGTTCTCACCCTGGCCTTCGTCCAGCTCCGGACGCGCCCGCGAGTGATCACCACCGAGGCGGTGGAGACGATCGCCACCATGACCCGGGGGGTGATGGCCGAGGTGCTCGCCCGGGGCCGGGTCGAGCTGCCGCTCGCCCAGTGGCGCGAGATCGTCCAGGGCAAGACCGGGTCGCTCTTCGCCTGGTGCGGCCGCTCCGCCGCCCGGCTCATGGCCGACGGCGAGGCCGCCCGGCGCTTCGGAGCCTGCGCCGGCCACCTGGGCGTCGCCTTCCAGCTCGCCGACGACCTCCTCGACCTCCAGCGCCTGGGCACCGGCAAGGACGCGTTCTCGGACATCCTCAACCGGGAGCCCACCTTCCCCATCCTGGTCGCCGCCAGCCGCTCGGACTCGGTGCGCCGCGAGGTGACCCGCCTGTGGAACGCCCCCCGCGTCACCCCGGAGGACGCCGAGGCCCTGGGCCGGGCGGTCCTCGCCACCGGCGCCGGCGCCGAGACGGTCGAGCGCCTGCGCCACGAGGTGGACCAGGCCCTGGAGGCGCTCGAGCCGTTCGCGAAACGCCCCGGCGGCCGGGAGATCGTCGCCTGGAGCCGCGAGCTCGAAGAGCGCGCGCACCGGTCGTTGATGAGCGGGAAGACGTAGCGAGCCGTAGGAGCCTTCGTCATCGGAGTCGCCTCCGCCCCGTCGCGGCTCCCCCACCCACGGCAACCAGGCTTGCCGGTCCCGGGCCGGCCCGGGCCTTCCGCAGCGCAGAGACCTACCGGATCCCCCCTCGAACCCCTCGATCCCCTTCTCACCCCCAGGGGGAGAAGGGGACGCCCCCTCCCGGTTCTCACTTCGACCCGATTTCAACGCCCTCCGATCTCACCGGAAGGACCACGCCTCTTCAGCCGGCACCCTTCGCCCATCCCTCCAACCACCACCGAACGGAGGGTCGGCGGGGGCGAGGGGCTCCCGGCAGGAGGCGTCACGGAACGCGCCCAGCCGCAGGCCTCCGAACGCCGATCCCCCAACCACCACCGAACGGAGGGTCGGCGGGGGCGAGGGGCTCCTGGCAGGGGGCGTCACGGAACGCGCTCACTCAGGCCTTGCGGAGTTCGTCGCCGGCCAGGCGCGTTCCGTGTCCGAGGCGCGACTCCTCCTCCCCACCGTCCGAGCCAGTCGCGCCGTCCCCCGGCCAGGAGCCCCTCGCCCCCGCCGACCCGGCCCCCACCCCACCCCCTACCACTCGACCGGCAGCCGCACCCGCCCCCGCTCCCGGTGGCGGAAGAAGACGCACCCCTCCCGTCGCCCGTGCAGGTAGAGATCGCGCGTCAGCTCCACGTCCTTGCGGCAGTACGACTCCACGAGGTCGAGCCGCCCCTGCCGCACCCACTCCAGGCACTGGAGCCCGTCGCCCGACTTCGCCGCCCCCAGCGTCTCCTGCGCCAGGTGGTCGAGGCCCACCCGGAAGCCGATCCGCCGGTGCACGTCCTCCAGCAGGTCGAGGGTCGGCAGCACGCGGGCATAGTCCACACCGGTGTAGCCCGAGAGCACCCGGTAGTCGAAGCGCTTGACGTTGAAGCCCACGACCCGCGTGGCCGAGCACAGGAGCTCGCCGAGCTCGGCCACCCGCTCCTCCGGGAAGACCTCGAAGCGCCCCTCCTCGAGCACCAGCGCCACCCCCAGCGAGATCCCCATGCGGTGGCAGTTGCCCCATCCCCCAACCTCCTCGGCCGAGCGCCGAGTCTCGAGGTCGAAGACCACGGTGAGGGGGAGAACGCCCCGCGCGACGGCCGGCCCGGCCGGGAGCCGGGTCTCCGGCTCGGGAAGGAGCTCGACCGGCGCGACGGGCTCGGCCGGGCCGTCCGGCACGGGCGGCTCGATCGGCACGGGGGACGAGACGGGGGCGGCGACCACCGCTCCCTCCGGCACCGCCACCGGCTCCTCCCGGCCCAGGAGCAGGCGCAGCACCCGCGCGGCCCCCGCCTTGTCGAGGGGCCGGTTGCCGTTGCCGCACTTCGGCGACTGGATGCACGAGGGGCAGCCCGCCTCACAGGCGCAGCCCGCCACCAGGTCGAGCACCTGGGCGAGGAGCTCGGGCAGCTCGCAAAAGCCGCGCGCCGCGATTCCCACGCCGCCCGGGTGCCCGTCGTAGACGAAGACCGCCCCCTGCTCGAGCTGCGGGTGGCGGTGGTAGGAGATTCCGCCGATGTCTCCCCGGTCGCACAGGGCGAGGAGCGGGAACAGCGAGATCGCCGCGTGCTCGGTGGCGTGGAGGGCGCCCAGGAAGTGCTCCTGCGCCCGGCGCAGCGTCTCCTCGAAGCTCCGCGGCGCGAGCCACCAGAGGCCGACGGTCTCGAAGCGCACCGGCGGCAGCTCCAGGGGCTGCTGGTCGATCACCTCCTGGCCCTGAATCCTCTTGCGCTCGAAGCCGACCACCCGCTCGGTGACCCGGAGGCGGCCCAGGAAGGCGTGGAGGCCGTCGCCGTCCCGGCGCTCCTCGAGCGTCTCGAGGACCTCGGTCTCCTTCTCGGTGAGCGGGGTCGTGAAGTGATCGAAGCGCCCCCGGCGCGCCACCACGTGCCGCAGGTCGAGATCGAGCACCTCCACCTGGTACTGGCGACCGCCGTGCAGGTAGACCGCCCCCGGGTGGCACTCGTGGAGCACCCGCACGCCGTCGACCGTGCCCACCATCTCGCCGGTCTCGACGTCCACGATGTCGTAGGTCGAGCCGGTGCCCCGGAGGTTGACGTGGCGCTGCGGCCGGCGCTGGGGCGAGAAGATCTCGCCGCCGTCGGCCGAGGCGAGCAGCCGGCTCTCGGCGACCAGCCGGTCGACCAGCGCCCCGTGGCGCCCCAGGTAGCCGCCCGCCGCGCCGTCGCGCTGGCGGGTCAGCGGGAGCTCGGCCGCGGCGCACACCACGTGCGCCCGGGTGACCGGCTCGTTGCCCGGATCGACGATCAGCCGTTCGCACGGCCGCTCGAGGAACTCCTCCGGGTGGTCGAGGAGGTACTGGTCGAGGGCGTCGGGCAGGGCGACCAGGGCGGTGAGGCTCTCGCGCGCGCCGCGGCCGGCCCGGCCCGAGCGCTGCCAGGTGGCCATCATGCTCCCGGGGTAGCCCACCAGGACGCAGGCGTCGAGGCCGCCCACGTCGATCCCCATCTCGAGCGCCGAGGTGGAGATGACCCCGGCGAGCTCGCCCGAGAAGAGGCGCGCCTCGATCGCCCGGCGCTCCTCGGCGAGGAACCCGGAGCGGTAGCTCGCCACCCGCCGGGCGAGCTCCGGCTTCTGCCGGCGGAGCCAGGAGTACAGGAGCTCGGTCACCCGCCGGGCCTTGGTGAAGACGATCGTCTTGGCCCCCGACTCGAGGAGCTCGACGAAGAGGTTGAGCGCCGTCGTGTACGGGCTCGCCTCGGGCCGGAAGAGGAGCACGTGACGCCCCTGGCGCGGGGCCCCGGAGACGTCGACGACGTGGAACGGCCGGCCGGCGAGGGTCTCGGAGAAGCCTGCGGCGTTGGCGGCGGTCGCCGAGGAGGCGATGAGCACCGGCTCCGAGCCCTCCGCGCGGCACAGGCGCAGGACGCGCTGGAGCACGTGGTGGAAGTGGGAGCCGAAGATGCCGCGGTAGGTGTGGAGCTCGTCGAGGACGATCCAGCGCAGATCCCGGAGGAACCCCGACCAGCCGGTCCACGATCCCAGGATCCCCAGGTGGAGCATGTCCGGGTTGGTCACCAGCACCCGCGGCGGCGAGCGGCGGATCTTCGCCCGCTCCGCGCTCGGCGTGTCGCCGTCGTAGATCGCGGCGCGGGCCGTCTCCGGCGCCAGGCCGGCGGCCTCGGCCAGAGCGTCGAGCTTGCCGCGCTGGTCCTGGCCCAGGGCCTTGAGCGGGAAGAGGTAGAGCGCCTTGCCCGGCCCGCCGCGGAAGGCCTCGATGAGCGGCGGCAGGTGGAAGACCAGCGACTTGCCCGAAGCGGTCGGGGTGGTGAGGAGGACGTCCTCGCCCCGGGCGACCGCCTCCAGCCCCGCGACCTGGTGGGCGAAGAGCCGCGACACCCCGGAGGCCGCGAGTGCCCGGGCGAGCGGCTCGGGCAAGGGCGCGGCGAGCTCGCCGAAGCGGGCCGGCTCGGCCGGGAGACGGGTCGCGTACACCAGCTCCGGCCCCAGCCGCTCGTGCGCGCGCAGCGCCTCGACCAGAGAGGCCAGCGAGAGCTCGTCCGTCGTCATCCCGCGATCAGTCTACCCGCCAGCGGACAGAGCTCGGCCGCTTCATGGGTTCGGAGGGCCATGCCGCCTGAAGCGGCCGACCTCCGCGTCGGCCGTGCCGCGGAGCCCGCCCCCGCAGGGCCGGGGGCTCGTCGCACCGCAGGGCAACTCCGAGGAGTCCGACCCCGTAGGGGCGGTGGCTCTCGCGAGGCGGCGTCATGGACCGCGCTCAACGAGGCTCTGCGGAGTCCGACCCGGGGCAGCGCGGTCCATGCCGAGGCGCGGCTCCTCCGCCCCGAAGTTCTGGCAAGCCGCGCCGTCCGCAAGCGCGAGAGCCCCCGCCCCGTCTCAGTACTCGAGCGCCTCGAAGAAGCGGTGCGGCCGGAAGTGCAGCCCCGCCTGGTGGTGATCGACCGAGAACGCCACCCCCAGCGCCTGACCCAGGATCAGCTCCCGCGGCACGAACCCGATCACCCGCGAATCCCGGCTCTCGTCCCGGTTGTCCCCCATCATGAAGTACTCGCCCTTCGGCACCGCGATCGGGCCGAAGTCCTCGAGCGGCGAATGGAGCGCCGGGGTCACCATCACCGGGTGCCGCTCGCCGCCGAGCTCCTCCCAGGCGAGATAGCGGCGCATCGGCTGGTGCGGCCGGAGACGCGCCGCGATCGCCGGATCGATCGCCTCGTACTGGGCCGGCTCGCCGTTGACGAAGAGGTGGTTGTCGCGCAGGGTGAGGAGATCGCCCGGCAGCCCGATGACCCGCTTGATGAGCCGCCGCCCGTCCTCGGGCGAGAGGAGCACCACGATGTCGCCCCGGTGCGGGTCGTCCCACTCGGCGAGGCGCCAGGTGGTGAATGGCACCTTCAGGTCGTAGGCGATCTTGTTCACGAACACGCGGTCGCCCTCGAGGATCGTCGGCTTCATCGATCCGGTCGGCACGTCGTTCCAGTCGGCGACGGCGGAGCGGAACGAGGACAACGCCACCAGGAGCACGATCAGCGGCCGCGCCCAGTCCCACGCCGCCCGCATGCGCGAGGGACGGGCAGGAGGCGCCGCGGTGGGCTCGGCAGGCGCGGGTTCGGAGGAGGGTTCGACGACGGGCTCGGTCATGAATGGGGCTCCCGGAGGCAGTGGCTCGCGCTACACAACGCAAACGCGCCCCGGAAGATTCTCCGGCCCGGCCACCGTCCGAGTCGAGATTCCTCGACGTCAGGCCGCGCGTCGCGCGACCTTCGCTCGGAATGACAAAAATGGGAAGGGGCGGGGACTCCCGCCCGGAGGACGTCGAGGACCGCGCTCGACGAGACCTACCGCACGCAGCCCGCGCCGGAACGAGGGCACCACATAGGAGTCCGACCCCGGAGGGGCGGGGGCTCGCCGTGACAGGAGGGCAATGTCGAAGAGTCCGACCCCGGAGGGGCGGGGGCTCCCGCGCGGCGGCGTCATGGACCGCGCTCGACGAGGCTTCGCGGCGTCCGAAACGGCCGAGCGCGGTCCATGCCGAGGCGCGGCTCCTCCGCCCCGCAGCTCGAGCAAGCCGCGCCGTCCGCAAGCGCGGGAGTCCCCGCCCCGCCCTACTTCGCCCGCGCCTTCAACAGGATGTCCACCCGGCGGTTCTGCCGCCTTCCGGCCTCGGTCGCGTTCGACGCCACCGGCAGGCCTTCGCCGTAGCCGACCGCGGTCATCCGCCCCGGATCCACCCCGCGCCCGATCAGGTAGTTCTTCACCGCCGTGGCCCGGCGCTCCGAGAGCTCCTGGTTGTGACGCTCCGAGCCCGTCGAATCGGTGTGCCCCTGCACCACCACCGCGGTCTTCGGGTAGTCGTGGAGCACCCCGGCCACCTGCTCGAGGGTGCCCTGGGAGGAGGGCGTCAGGTTCGCCGAGTCGACCGGGAACAGGACGTCGGAGTTGAAGTGGATCAGGATCACGTCCTCGCTCACCCGCTCGACGCTGGTGCCGGGGATGCGCGTGAGCTTCTCCTCCTGGGCGTCCATGTAGGCGCCCACCCCGGCGCCCACCACCGCGCCGATGGCGGCGCCGGCCAGGATCTCGTCGGCCTGCCGCTCTCCCTTGAGGATCGCCGCCGCGGCGCCGGCCGCGGCCCCGATGCCGGCGCCCTTGGCCGTCTTCTCGTGGCGGGTGTTGTAGGGCTGGCGCTGGGGCAAGGAGCTGCACGAGCCGAGGAGGGTCGCCGCGAGGGTCAGGATCACCACGGGGGCGGCGGCACGCCCCACGGCCGCGGCGCCCCGCGCGCGGCGGTCCCGGGATGGGCTGCGGAGATTCGGCTGGGTCGTCATGGTCGGATCCTCGTCGGTCGGAGGCGGTCGAGACGCCCGGCCGCGACGCCGGGCGGTCTCGCCTCCCGGGGGAAGCAAAGACTCTGCCACCGCGTGCCCCGAGCCCCGCCCCGCCGGGGGTTCAAGCCGGCCGGGAACTGTGGTAGAACCAGCCCATGATCGCCACCGACGAGCTGCAGACCTCCGCCCAGTACATGGCTCTCGAGGACCGCTACGGAGCCCACAACTACCACCCCCTCGACGTGGTCATCACGCGCGCCGAGGGGTGCTGGGTCTGGGACGTCGAGGGCCGCAAGTACCTCGACTTCCTGGCCGCCTACTCGGCGGTCAACCAGGGGCATTGCCACCCGAAGATCGTCGCCGCCCTGGTGGAGCAGTCCGGCCGCGTCGCCCTGACTTCCCGCGCCTTCCGCAACGACCGCCTCGGGGAGTTCTACAGGGAGATCTGCGAGCTCACCGGCTTCCCCAAGGTGCTGCCCATGAACACCGGCGCCGAGGCGGTGGAGACGGCGATCAAGGCGGCCCGCAAGTGGGCCTACACGGTCAAGGGGGTGCCGGCGGACCAGGCCGAGATCCTGGTCTTCCGGAACAACTTCCACGGCCGCACCACGACCATCGTCGGCTTCTCCACCGAGGCGCAGACCCGCAGCGGCTTCGGGCCGTTCACCCCCGGCTTCACGATCCTGCCCTACGGCGACGCCGAGGCGGTGGCGCGGGCGATGAACGAGCGGGTGTGCGCGGTCCTGGTCGAGCCGATCCAGGGCGAGGGGGGGATCATCATCCCGCCCGACGGCTACCTCCGGCGCCTGCGCGAGATCACCTCCCAGCACGGCGCGCTCCTGGTGCTCGACGAGATCCAGTCGGGCCTGGGGCGCACCGGCAAGATGTTCGCCTACGAGCACGAGGGCATCCGGCCCGACGTGCTGATCGTCGGCAAGGCGCTCTCGGGCGGCCTCTACCCGGTGTCGGCGATCCTCGCCACCGAGGAGGTGATGGGCGTCTTCCACCCCGGCGACCACGGCTCGACCTACGGCGGCAACCCGGTGGCCGCCGCCGTCGGCACCGCCGCCCTGCGGGTGATCGTGGAGGAGAAGCTGGTCGAGCGCTCGGCGGAGCTCGGGGCTTACTTCCTCGAGCGGCTGCGCCGGATCGACTCGCCCCACGTCAAGGAGGTCCGGGGGCGGGGCCTGTGGATCGGCGTCGAGCTCCGCCCGGAGGCGGGCGGCGCGCGGCGTTTCTGCGTGGCGCTCCAGCACCTGGGGATGCTGTGCAAGGAGACCCACGAGCACGTGATCCGGATGGCCCCGCCGCTGGTGATCGAGAAGGACGAGATCGACTGGGCGATGGAGCGGATCGAGAAGGTCCTGACCGCCGCGTGAGCCCCGGCCGGGCTCCTCCGGTTGAAACCTTCCCGAGCCGCCCTCGTCGTATGCTTCGGAGGCGACGCGATGCTCGGATTCCTGCTCTGGTGCCTGCTCCTGATCATCGCCTGGCCGGTGGCGATCCTCGCCCTGATCCTCTACCCCGTCATCTGGCTCCTCATGCTCCCGTTCCGCCTCGTGGGGATCACGGTCGAGGGCCTGTTCGCCTTCATCAAGGCGCTGTTCCTGCTGCCGGCGCGGGCCTTGGGCGGCCGCTGAGCCACCCGGTCCAGCCCTCCACTGGAGCCCGGGAGGGGGATCGAGGCGCTACGGGGGGCATCCGTGTAGAATCGGCCGAACCGGTGCCGCGCGGCCCGGTTCCCTATTCGTCCCTTCCCGGAGGCACTCCCATGATCCCGCTCTCCGTGCCGCACCAGCCTTCCCTCCTCCTCGGTCTGGGCCTCTCCCTGCTCCTCTTCGCCGGCTGTCGCGCCACGGAGACGGCGGCGAACGGCGAGACGGTCGAGGCCGGCCAGAGCGCCGAAGCGTACGCCGCGGCGATGGCCCAGGAGCATGAGGGCGACCGCCCCGAGGCGAGCGCCGCCGCCGAGACGAAACCGGCGGCGGACGTGACCGGCGACCCGGTGGTCTACGCCACGATCGGCGACCAGGAGATCACCGGCTACCTGGCGCGGCCGAGCCACTCCGACCACCCGCTGCCCGGCCTGATCGTGATCCACGAGTGGTGGGGGCTGAACGACAACGTCCGCGCCATGACCCGCCGGCTGGCGGGCGAGGGCTACGTGGCGCTGGCCGTCGACCTCTACGGCGGTCAGACCGCGACGACCCCCGAGGAGGCCCGAGAAGCTCATGGGGCGGATCGACCCGCAGCGGGCCCTCGAGAACCTGCGCAAGGCGCGGGCGCATCTCTCCGACCGCCTGGCGGCCACCGGCGGCCTGGGCGACCGGATCGGCGTGATCGGCTGGTGCTTTGGCGGCGGCTGGTCGCTGCGGGCCGCTCTCGACATGCCGGACTCGATCGACGCGACGGTCGTCTACTACGGCCACCTGGTCACCGATCCGGCCGAGCTCGGCAAGCTTCGGGCGCCCCTGATCGGCTTCTTCGGGGCCGAGGACGGCTCGATCCCGATCGACCAGGTGCGGACCTTCCAGAGCACCCTCCAGAAGCTGGGCAAGCGGGTGGAGATCCACGTCTACGACGGCGCGGGCCACGCCTTCGCCAACCCCTCGGGCACCAACTACCGGCCCGAGGCGGCCGAGGACGCCTGGACCCGGACCGTCGCCTTCCTCCACCGCAACCTCCAGAGCCCGCCTCACGAGTGACGAGGCCCGGGCCCTTCAGCGACCTGACCCTGGCCGCTCTCCTCCTCGCGACCGGGCTCGCGGGCTGCTCGCCGCCGCCGCCGAGGGGCGACGTCCACCGCTATACCGTCCGGGGCGAGGTGGCGGCGCTGCCCCGTCCCGGGCAGCCGGGCTCGGAGCTCCTGATCCACCACGAGCCGGTGCCCGACTTCGTCGACGCCGAGGGCGAGAGCGTGGTCATGGAGTCGATGACCATGCCCTTCCCGCTGGCCGACGGCGTGAGCCTCGGCGGCATCGACCGCGGCGACAAGGTGGAGATGACGTTCGAGGTCCGCTGGAACGGCGCGCCCCCCCTCCAGGTCACCGCGATCCGCGAGCTCCCGCCCGACACCCGGCTCAATTTCTGACGCGCCCCGCATCCCCTCGGTCCCCTCCCCAGCGTCTCTCCCGGCTGCCGAATCACTCCGAGCCCATGAAGCGGCCGAGCTCTGCCCGCCGCCCTGAGCGAGCGGAGCGAGTCGAACGGGTCGGCCGGGCGAACGGCCCGCGGGGCACCCGACGGGGGGGAAGGCCCGGGCCTTCGCCGCGATCCGAAACGTTTCCCGGGGTCGTGCCACGCAAGAGTGGGGAACCTCTCCGGCGCGAGCCGGATCCCTTCAGTCCTCCGAACCGGTAGCCCCGGGCCCGAACCGAGTCGGGCTCGCGACTACCGGTCCTTTTTTTCTCGCGAGGCTCCGCCTCGAACCGACGAGGCGTCTGGAGCCTCTCCGGCTTCGTGAATCGCAGGCCCCCCGCCCACGTCCAGCGATCGAGCGCGCACGCAACGTAACGGCTACTCCAGACCGCTGGATTCATTGGATGCCCCCCGCATCCCCTCGATCCCCTTCCCACCCCATGGGGGGGAAGGGGACGCCCCCTCCCCGTATCGCTGCGCCGAAAAACTCGGCTCGTTCCTCACGATTCTGGCTGGATCAGACGACTAGAGGGAGTCCTTGACGAACAGCTCGCCGTCGCGCCGGAAGCCGGCGCCGGTGTAGAGGGCGTCGTTGGTCGCCGAGTCCTGCCCGACTGGGGTCACCTCCACCCGGTCGTACTCATCGCCCTCGCCGAGCGTCTCGAGCAGCTTCTCGAGGAAGGCCTCGCCGATGCCGAGCCCCCAGAGACCGGGCGGAACGAAGAAGCCCCGGTGATGCCAGGTCGCCGTGTCCCGAGCGTCGGGCTTCGAGGCGATCGGGACGAGGGCGGCGGCGAGCTCCGGCTGGTCCGGACGCATGCAGAGGTAAAACACGTAGAAGGCCGGCCCCGGCGACGCCACCGGCGACGATGCTCCCTCTCTCGCCTCCCGGCACGACCACCGCGAAGCCTGCTCGATCGCCCAGCATCGAGCGAGATGGCCCTCGGGCGGGGCCTTCTCGAGCACGCGGACGGCGCCGTCCTTCTCGAGATCCCACCCAAGCCCGAAGGTGGCCGCCATGAACGTCGTGAACTCCTGCGAGTGGAACGGCGCGAGCCAGGGCCACCAACTGCGGAACATCGGAGAGGACGCCCAGGCGCCGAAGCGGTTCAGCCAGCCCATGTAGCGCGGGTTGCTGGGGGCCCAATCGTCCTTCCCGAAGCCGGTCCGGAGACAGACGGCCTCCATGATCCGGATCGCAGCGCGAACGGCGGGCAGGGCGGCGAGGAGGTCTTTCTCGTCAGCCGCCGCGCTGGCGGCCGCCGCGAGACGGATCGAGACCTGGCGGCGGAGCGCCTCGAGCCCGGGCGCCTCGAGCCGGTCTCCGAGCTCGACCCAGGCGGCGTTGAGCTCCTCGATCGCGGGCTCATCGGAGGGTAGGGGCGGCCAGTTGTATCGGGCCCGGAGGAAGAGCCGGGCCGCCGACCCGCAACTCGGCGACTCCTGCTTGAGCTTTGCCACCAGGTTTGCGACCGGCTCGAAGGCCTCCTCGACCACGTGCTCGCCCAGCCGGCGGTACGACTCCCACTGGGCCTCGTCGTAGAACTGGTCGAGGGTGGTCTCGTGGGGGAAGCGGAGGTTGCGGCGGGCGTACTGCGCGATGTCGGCCGGCTCGTCGCCGGTCAGCGTGGGCTTGACGTAGAGGAGGATTCCGACATCTCCCTTCCCGCCCGGCGCTGCGGGGGGATAGTAGATGTCTCCGGCCACCATCGGCTGGCGCGAGAGGCCGTCGGCGCCCGACCCCGGGCGCAGCGGCGAGACGTCGATCTTGATCTCGACGCCGAAGTCCTCGCGCACCCGTCGCACGGCGTTTCCGAAGTCGTCGAAGGCGCGCTCCGGATCGGCGCCGCAGTCGGAAAGCAGGATGAAGCGGCAGTGCCGGCGAACGAGCTCGTAGAGGGCCAGGTTCTCGAAGTGGGCGCCGTCGGAGAGATAGACCCAGGGCCCGGTCGCATGGGAGAGGCCGAGGAGCTCCTGGAGGAAGAGGTACCCCGGAGCCCGGCCCCGGCGGTCCGCATCGGGGTGGGCGAGCCAGAGCCCGAGGCGCAGCCCCAGAGCGGTGAGCAGGAAGGTCACCGCCTGGCCGAAGCGCATCGAGAGCTGGCCCATGTGGGAGTTGAAGGCCGCACCGGAAGCGGTGATCGCGCTCCCCAGGGTCGGGCGCTCCGCGCCCTCGACCCAGGGGCGCCAGCGGTCGCCGACCTGGAACCCCAGCTTCGACAGAACGGCGCTCGCCGCCCCGCGGTGGAAACTGCCGAGGGGATCGCCCGCCAGGTCGTTCGCGGCGCAGCAGACCAGGTGGAGCGGCCGGCCCTCGGCCAGGTCGGTGAGCGCGACGTCATCGTGCTCGCACTCCTCGGTCGCGCGCGTGTACCTCGGAGAGTTGGAGGCCCCGAGGTAGGCGCGCACCAGGCGGCTGCGGTAGAAGGAGTGGAAGCCGATCTCGTGCGGGTCGACCGTCAGGCTGAAGAGCAGGCCGATGCTGGCGGCGATCGCAGCGCCCCCGGCGCCCCAGGGCCCCGCGGCGTGGGTGAGGAGCACCAGGCCGCTCACCACCGAGGCGACCGCCGCGCCGAGCGTCAGGTAGGCGAGCGCCTGGAGGACCCACCGCTTGCCGAGCACGCTCAGCCGGCCACCGCTCGGCTTGCTCGCTTGCCCCGACAGGAGACGCCGCACCCAGGTGAAGGCGCCGCCGCCGGCGGTGCTCACCCCGGCGGCGCTCAGCACGCCGGTCGGCCCGCCGCCCGCCAGGAGCTGGCCGAGGATCCAGACCGCTCCCACCACCGCCCAGGCGGCGGCGCAGAGCACCATCCGGGCGAGGACCCGGTCGCGGGCTCCGCGGTGGCTGCGCGCGGTACGAGGGAGCCCGGCCCGAACGCTGAAGAGCCTGCGGCTGATCACGATCAGGAGCACCGTCACCAGCCAGGCCACGACCGGCAGCAGCGCCGCCCCGGCGCCCACCCCGAGGCCCTTCGCCTGGAGCGGGCAGAGCAGGAGCCAGGCCGGTAGCGCGAAGCCCCAGAGGAAGGACCAGACCGCCCCGGCGACGAGGGCCGTGAGGATCGCGTAGGCGAAGAAGGTGCCGGCGGCCCGGTTCGCCGGCTCCTCCCCGCGATGCCACCAGAGGTGCTCGAAAAACCACTGGACGCCGAACGTCGCGAGGGCGAGGATGAGGCCGCTGAGCGGCGCGAGGTTCCGGACGAGAAGGAGGCGGCCCGGACGTTCCCATACCAGCAACCAGTCGAGAGACCACCAGGCGAGGAGCAGGACGACGAGGACCGCCACCGCCGTCGCGATGCAGGGGAGCGCCCCGCCGACCAGGGCGGTGACCAGGCGGCCGGTCTCGGCGCTCAGCAGCTTCAGGCGCGGGCGCAGGAAGTTGCCGAACTCGCGGAGGTGGCGGACCTCCGGCGGCTCGGGACGGTCGCGCGTCGGCCCGTCCTGCGGGAAGAGCTCGCCCGGTCGCCGGCCCTCGCGCGACCTCCAGGCACTCCAGAAGCCTCCGATATAGCCACCGCCGGAGACGGTCGCGAGGTAGTGGAAGCAGGCGAGCAGCCCCGTGCGGTGGAGCTCCTGGAGGAGGCCGAGGTTGAACGTGGCGCTCCGGATGCCGCCGCCCGAAAGGGCGAGGCCGAAGAGGTCGCGAGCCGGCGCCTCGCGTCGCCACTCCGGCGGTCTGGGTGCCTCGGCGGCCTCGGGCTCCCGCGCCACGTCCTCCCCGGCGCCCACGGGAAAGAGACAGCCTCGAAGCTTGCGCCAGCGGCTGGCCCTCGCCTTGGGTCGGGGGCCGGGAGCAGGCCTCTCGAGCTCCCAGAGCTCCCTCTCGTCGAGCTCCTCCCAGGGTCGGCCCGCGCTCACGGCTGCCCTCCCCGGCCGCTCGAGTCGGGCATTCGGCAGGCGAAGACGCCGGAGTCGAACACCTGGCCGAGCACCACAAGGTCGTCGGACGACGACGGCTTGTCCTTGAGCCGAAGGGCCACCGAGGCCGCGCTGATCAGGCCGCCCTCGTCCCGGAAGATCCGCACCGGACAGCTCCCATCGAGCGGCACGCGGACGACCTCGGACGGAGAGGGAACCTCCGGCGAGAGAGAGTGCTGGACGAAGCGCCGGAGGTCGGGGTGGGCGGCGGCGAGGATCGCGTTGTGCTTGTCGTCTTCCCAGGTCAGGTTGTCCGGGTTGGTGCCGCACGGCAGCGGGATCACCGGCAGTGGCCGCAACCACCCTTCCGCGGTCACCTCGAAGGGTTGGATTGCGCCCCCCGCGCCGGCGGAGACGTAGAGGAGGTCTCGGCAGGCGCCGCGGGTCGAGCCGGCGGGGGCCGCCGGGCAGGCTCGATAGGCGATCCCGTTCGCTTCCGGGATCTTCGGGTGCTCGCCGCCGGCGGCGACGATCGGCGCGGTCTTCCACGTGCCGCGGCACCGGCCGTCGGATCTCGCGACGCAGTCGAAGTGGTCGATCTTCGAGCTCGGCCGGAGGCCGGTGGCATCGAGCAGAGTGGCCAGCTTGCCCCGGGGCGGGTCGGTCACCCACAGGTCGCCGTCGGGCAGGGCCACGAGGTCGTTGGCGTGGGTGAGGACCGCGGGGTCGGCGAGGCGCTGGAGGAAGCGCAGCCGCCTCGCCTCCACCTCGAACACCTCGATGCTCGTGACCGGCCCGCTCCCGGCGCCGTCGAGCGTCGCGGCCGGGAAGCAACCGCGCCGTGGGCTCCGGTCGGAGGCGTCGTGGTGGTTGATCACGTAGAGA
The DNA here is from genome assembly GCA_963741925.1 of uncultured Acidobacteriota bacterium. Taxonomy (GTDB): domain Bacteria; phylum Acidobacteriota; class Thermoanaerobaculia; order Multivoradales; family DATKCC01; genus CAVUBL01. The sequence continues at coordinate 1,423,513 of CAVUJU010000005.1, read as the reverse complement.
AGCCAGCGACCCTGCCGGTCCTTGACCACGTCGATGCCATGCGGATGGAACGAGCACTTGTCCCGCCCCAGAAGGGCCAGAGCTCGGGCCCGCTTGGCGGGGTCGACGGGCACCCACCAGATGGCGCCTGGCGGCTTCGGCTTCGTTCGCCGGTCCTGGGACGAGACCAGGAGCCAGCCGTGATGCACGGGATCGGCCACCAGATCTTCGGGCCCGATCACCGACGCCAGCTTCCAGCAGGCGGACGGCGGTTCGTCGCACTCGGCGCGGGGCTGCCCGCAGCCCGGGGCCCCGGCAAGGAGGGCGCCGCCCAGGACGAGAGGGGCCACCCGGCGGCCGACTCGAAGAAGGCACCGGCCGCCCTGCGAAGAGAGTGAGCTCATACGACCTCCGCGGCGGGCCGCCCAGTCGACCGGAAATCGGCCCAGGCTCCGCGCCTCGACGAGTTGGACGGACCCGACCGGGTCGCTTCCAGCACTTTCGCGAGACGGCGAAGCCAGTCACCCTCTCAGGGCGCGGCCGAGGAGATGGATCCCCTCGGGGCCGTAGGCGGCGGTGTGGGCCGTTCAGGGCCCTCCGAAGCGTCGGGCCGGCCGAGCTCCGCCTCGGCCGAGCGAGCCTCGCTGCAGGCACCGACCGATGCGGACGAACGCCACCACCCCGTCGGTCCAGAGTCCCGCCCGCTCAAACGGGCAACCCCGAGGAGCCCGACCCCGGAGGGCCGAGGGGTCCCGCCCGCTCAAACGGGCAACCTCGAGGAGCCCGACCCCGGAGGGCCGAGGGGTCCCGCCCGGAGGACGTCGAGGACCGCGCTCAACGAGGCCCCGCGGAGTCCGAGCCGGCCGAGCGCGGTCCGAGCCGAGGCGCGGCTCCTCCGACCCGCAGCTCTAGCAAGCCGCGCCGTTCCTCCCGGCGGGACCCCTCGGCCCGTCTCAGTGGTGCCCGTCGCCGCCGGACTTCTTCTTGCCGAACAGGCGGCCGAAGGGGCTGTCGGAGCCCTGGCCCTGGTCCTCGCCCTCGGGCATCATCTGGGTCTCGGTGTACCCCTTGGGGATCTCGAAGGTCGACGCCGGCACCCCGGTCGTCTCGAGCTCGGTGACCTCGGTCTCCTGGGTGGTGGTCGTCTCGCGCTTGCCCTTCTGGCCGGTGGTCTTCGCGACCGACGCGGTCTTGAGCGGGAAGCCCTGGATCTGGGACATCTGCGACGAGAGCAGCTTGTCGAACTGCGCGTTGCCGGTCGCGGCCGGCTCCTTGCGCAGCCACACCCCGAGCCCGGCGTCACCCAGGGCGTCCGTGGTCCAGAGGTCCTGGACGGTCTCGGTGGTGTTCTCGCGGTGCATTCCCAGGATCTTGACCTTGGTGGTGTAGGTCGTCCGGTACCGGTAGTGGGTCGTCGGGTAGCCGAGGAGCGACCCGCCCGGCTCCTCGGCCAGCTTCTCCACCTGGGGCTCGGAGAAGTCCAGGTTGACCAGGCCCTTCATGCTCTCCATCACGTTGCCGAAGAGGGCGAGCATGCCCTCGAGGTCCCACTTGGCGTAGGTCTTTTCGCCGGGGTTGACGAGGAAGAGGGTCTTGCCCCCGTCCCGGGTGAGCAGGTAGTCCTGGGCCTCGAGCATGGGCTGGTCGCTCTCCAGGAACTCGACCTTGGCCCGCGGGCCGTCGACCCAGGCCTCGACCTTGGTGACCTGCGCCTTTCCGTGCTCCGGCCGGGTCGTGGTATCGGCCTTGTAGTGGATCCCGGCGTGGGCCGCCGGTGCGGCGGTCAGGGCGACGAGCAGGGCGGACACTGCGACGAATACGGATGACGAAGGACGACGATGCATGGCGTGATGGCTCCTTCTCGGGCGTGTGACCTCCGTGCCCCGGGCGGCCGGCCGTCGGCCGCCGTGGGCGCTCGGTGCCTACAGAATCGCATAGCCCCGGACTCTCCGCAAGGCAGCACCGCCGGGCCCCACCCGGTTCTCAGGCCCAGTCCCGCGGCACGAGGAACTCGCGGTAGAGGCGCTCCTCGGGGCTCCCGGGCTCCGGGTGCCAGTCGTACTCCCAGCGCACCAGCGGCGGCAGCGACATGAGGATCGACTCGGTGCGGCCGCCGGACTGGAGGCCGAAGAGCGTCCCGCGGTCGTAGAGCAGGTTGAACTCCACGTAGCGGCCCCGGCGGTAGAGCTGAAAACGGCGCTCTCGCTCGCCCCACGGCACGGCCCTGCGCCGCCGGACGACGGGCAGGTAGGCGGCCGGGAAGGCGTCCCCCACCGCGCGCAGGAAGGCGAAGGAGCGCTCGAAGCCCCACTCGTTCAGGTCGTCGAAGAAGAGGCCGCCGACGCCCCGGGTCTCCCCCCGGTGCGGCAGGTAGAAGTACTCGTCGCACCAGCGCTTGAAGCGCGGATAGACCTCCGGGCCGAAGGGCTCGCAGGCCGCCCGGGCGGTGGCGTGCCAGTGGCGGGCGTCCTCCTCGTACGGGTAGTAGGGGGTCAGGTCGAAGCCGCCTCCGAACCACCAGATCGGCTCCGCCCGCTCCTGCTCGGCCAGGAAGAAACGGACGTTGGCGTGGGTCGTGGGCACGTAGGGGCTCTCCGGATGGAGCACCAGGGAGACGCCCATGGCCCGGAAGCGGCGGCCGGCGAGCTCCGGGCGCTGGCCGGTGGCCGAGGCGGGAAGCGCCGCGCCCCGGACGTCGGAGTAGTTGATCCCCGCCTGCTCGAAGAGCGCGCCGGCCCGGAGCACGCGGGAGCGCCCGCCACCCCCGCCCGGCCGTTCCCAGACGTCCTCGGCGAACGCCGCGCCGCCGTCCTCCGTCGCGAGCTCGGCGCACAGCCGGTCCTGGAGGTCGGCGAGGTAGGCCGCCACCCGGTCGCCGTCGATCGCCGTCGAGGTCCCGCCCATGGTGGAGCGAAGGCTACCAGCTCCACGGGCTCCCCAGGCACGGGGTGCCAGGAGCCGCCGGGAATGGCCGGCGCCACCCGGCGTGTTACCTGGACGGCTGGCCTCCCCCGCGCCCCGACGCCCGCTCCCTTCTCTCCCGACACCCCATGCTGCACCCGATGATGGCTTCCACCACCCGAGACGACCTGCGCAACCTGGCGATCATCGCCCACGTCGACCACGGCAAGACCACCCTGGTCGACGCCATGCTCCGCCAGGGCGGCGCGTTCCGCGAGCACCAGGAGGTGGTCGACCGGGTGATGGACTCGATCGATCTCGAGCGCGAGCGGGGGATCACGATCATGGCCAAGAACACGGCCGTGACCTGGAACGGCGCGCGGATCAACATCGTCGACACGCCGGGCCACGCCGACTTCGGCGGCGAGGTCGAGCGCATCCTCGAGATGGTCGACGGCGTGCTGCTGCTGGTCGACGCCGCCGAGGGCCCGCTGCCCCAGACCCGCTTCGTGCTCAGAAAGGCCCTCGAGGCCGGCCTGCCGCCGATCCTGGTGGTCAACAAGATCGACCGCTCCGACGCCCGGCCGGCCGAGGTGCTCGACGAGATCTACGACCTGTTCATCGACCTCGACGCGAACGAGGAGCAGCTCGGCTTCCCCGTCCTCTACACCAACGCCAGGAAGGGCCTGTGCCGCACCGAGCCGGACGGCCCCGACTGCACCCTGGCGCCGCTCTTCGAGGAGATCCTGCGCACCGTCCCGCCTCCGGCCTACGACCCCGCCGCGCCGCTCCAGCTCCACGTCACCAACCTCGACTGGGACGACTACGTCGGCCGCCTGGCGATCGGGCGCATCGTCGAGGGCCGGATCGCCAAGGGCCAGGACGTGGTCCTGGTGCGCCCCGACTCCGAGCCGCGGCCGGCGCGGGTGACCAACCTCTACGGCTTCCAGGGGCTCGACCGGGTCGAGATCGCCGACGCCGGCCCCGGCGACATCGTCGCTCTCACCGGGCCGCAGGAGATCTGGATCGGCGACACGGTGTGCGAGCCCGACGCCCCCCGGCCGCTCGCCGCGATCACCATCGACGAGCCGACCCTCGCCATGGTGATGTCGATCAACACCTCGCCCTTCGCCGGCCTCGAAGGCCGCTACGTGACCTCGCGCAAGCTCCGCGAGCGCCTGCTCAAGGAGACCCTGACCAACGTCTCGATTCGCGTCACCGAGACCGGCTCGCCCGACGCCTTCGAGGTCAACGGCCGCGGCGAGCTCCAGCTCGCGATCCTGATCGAGATGATGCGCCGCGAGGGCTACGAGCTCTCGGTGGGCCGGCCGACGGTCGTCACCCGCGAGATCGACGGCCGCCGCCACGAGCCGGTCGAGCTGCTGATCGTCGACTGCCCGGAGGAGTTCGTGGGCGCGGTCACCCAGATGACCGGCGAGCGCAAGGGGCGCATGGTCCGCATGATCAACCACGGCTCGGGGCGGGTGCGCCTCGAGTTCCGCATCCCGTCGCGCGGCCTGATCGGCTTCCGCACCCAGTTCCTGACCGAGACCCGCGGCACCGGCATCATGAACCAGCTGTTCGACGCCTGGGAGCCCTGGCAGGGGGACATCCCACGCCGGCCGACGGGCTCCATGATCGCCGACCGCCGGGGCCGGGCGACCGGCTACGCGATCGAGAACCTCCAGCCCCGGGGCACCCTCTTCGTCGGCCCGACCGAGGAGGTCTACGAGGGGATGATCGTCGGCGAGCACAACCGGCCGGCGGACCTCGACGTCAACATCACGCGCGAGAAGCGCCTCACCAACATGCGCGCCTCCTCGGCCGACGAGCTGATCCGCCTGGTGCCGCCCCGGCGCCTGTCGCTCGAGCAGGCGATCGAGTTCATCGCCGACGACGAGGTCGTCGAGGTGACGCCGGAGGCCTTCCGCATGCGCAAGAAGGTCCTCGCCGCCAACCGCCGGAAGTGAGCCGGCGCCCGGTGGGCCCGAGCGCCCGGGCTCCCACGGTAGACTTGGCGCCGTGATGCCCGAGCAGCTCACCCTGTTCGCCCGCTTCTGCGCCCCGCCGCCCGCGCCCTCCTCCTCCGCCGCTGCCGCCGGCACGCACGACCTCGAGGCGATCCGCGACCGGCTCAACCGCCGCTACTTCGACGGGCGTCTCGAGGTGGCCATCGCCTGGAGCCGCTACGGGCGCCCCACTCGCCGCCGCCGCGGCCGCCGCCGCCGCTCGACCTTGAAGCTCGGGAGCTGGTCTCCCCGCGACCGGCTGATCCGGGTCCACCCGGTCCTCGATCACCCGAGCGTGCCGGAGCTCGTGGTCGCCTCCGTGGTCCATCACGAGCTGCTCCACGCCGAGCTGGGGCAGGTGATCGCAGGCGGCCGCCGCCGGCTCCACACCCCGGAGTTCCATCGCCGGGAGCGGGAGTTCGAGCACCACACCGAGGCCCACCGCTGGATCCGGGAGCGTCTCGACGAGCTCCTCAGACGCCGGGCGCAGAGCGCAGGGACGCATTGATGATATTGTAGATCAAGTCACTAACGTTTACGAGAACTACAACATATCGCAGAATGTGAATCTGATCAGGATATACTCCGAAGTGATCACCCCGCGTCCTCGGCGCGCCTCGGCAGTCGGTGTCCAGTCGTCACCGCCAGGCGAAGCGGTTCCTGTGAACCCCATCGCACCGAAAGAGTCGAAGCCATGGCCCACCAACCCTCCACCGGCTCATACCATCGACTGGGCGCCGCCGTGCTGCGCTCCGTCTTCTCCCTCGCCTCGGCCGGGTCCGGCCGCCGCCTCGTAGGCCTCTCCGGCCTCGAGGCGCTCCGCCGCCGGTTCAACCAGGACCGCGGCCTGACCCGGCTGGCCCTGCTCCTCTCCCCTACCTGAACGACTTCCCGCGAGTCCGCCCGGTGGGTGGACACGGTGCTCCTGCAGCTCCTGCGCGACTCCGACCTGCGCCTCTACGCGATCTGGTCGCCCCCGATCCAGCGTCTCGGCGGGCCGCCGTGGCTCCGGACGCCGCCCAGGCTGCTGACGGACGCCCGCGCGCTCCAGTACTGGGACGGCCGGCAGGACGTGGGACGCTGGTATAGCGAGAACACCCTGCGGTCTTTCCTCGACCTGCGAGAGGTCGCCTGGAACACCTACGCCCTCTACGAGCCCGACGCCCAGTGGCCGGAGGGCGGTTTGCCCCGCGAGGCGAGCCGCGGCCGCACCACCCTCGGCCAGCGGCGCCGGTTGATCGAGCAGGTGACGGACGCCGTCGACCGGCGCTCCACCCCGCCGCCGCCCGCCATGCTCATGACGATGAGGTTCCCGCAGCTCTCGACGTCCGGTTGTTGATCGGCCGCCCGGCCCGCCGGCGGTGAATCGGGTCGCCCCCGGCCGGGGCGGGGCACCGAGACCGCCCTCGACGAGCGCATCGAGGAACGCGGGAACCGGGTCACTCGAGGCCGCGATCCTTCAGCATCGGCTCGATCGAGGGATCGCGCCCCGCGAAGGAGCGGAACATCTCGCCGTAGTCCTCGGTATTGCCCCGCGACAGGACGAGGTCGCGGAAGCGCTGGCCGTTGGCGCGGGTCAGGCCGCCGTGGTCCTCGAACCACTGGAACGCGTCGTCGGCGAGCATCTCGGTCCAAAGATAGGCGTAGTAGCCGGCGGCATAGCCGTTGGCCCAGATGTGCAGGAAGTAGCTCGAGCGGTAGCGAGGTGGCACCTGGGCCAGGAAGAGGTGATCCTTCTTGAGGGTCGCCAGCTCGAGCTCGTCGACGTCCTGCTCCGGGGCGCTCGCGGGCAGGGTGTGCCAGCCCATGTCGATGTCCGCCGCTTCGAGGAGCTCGGTCAAGGCGTATCCCTGGTTGAACGTCGAGGCCTTCTTGATCTTCTCGACCAGGGCCTTGGGCATCGGCTTGCCCGTCTCGTAGTTCACGGCGTAATGGTTCAAGATCGCGGGATCGAGGGCCCAGTGCTCGTTGAACTGAGAGGGGAACTCGACGAAGTCGCGCGCCACCGCGGTGCCGGAGAGGCTCGGATACTCCTGACTGGCGAAGAATCCGTGCAGCGCGTGCCCGAACTCGTGGAACATGCCGGTCACGTCGTCATAGGAGAGGAGCGCCGGCTTGCCCGGAGCGGGCTTGGTGAAGTTGCACACGTTGTAGATCACCGGCTTGGTGCCCAGGAGCTTCGACTGGTAGACGAGGTTGTCCATCCAGGCACCGCCCGACTTGTTGTCGCGCTTGAAGTAGTCGGTGTAGAAGAGCCCGAGCGGCGAGCCGTCCTTGTCGAAGACCTCGTAGACGCGCACGTCCTCCTGGTAGACGGGAAGGTCGTGGCGCTCCTTGAAGGTCAGGCCGTAGAGCTGGTTGGCGGCGTAGAAGAGGCCGTCGTGCACCACGTGGTCGAGCTCGAAGTAAGGCTTGATCTCTGACTCGTCGAGGTCGTACCGGGCCTTGCGCACCTTCTCGGCGTAGAAGTTCCAGTCCCAGGGTTGGAGCTCGACGTGGGCTCCCGACTCATCGGATGTATCGATCAGGGCCTGGATGTCGGCGGCCTCGCGGCGCGCCTTGGCGGTGGCGGGGGGCACGAGCTTGGCGAGGAACGTCTCGACCGCTTGCGGGGTCTTGGCCATCTGATCGACGAGCTTCCAGGCGGCATAGCTCGGATACCCCAGGAGCGACGCTTTCTCGGCGCGGATCTCGGCCAGGCGCTGGATGTCGCCGCGGGTGTCGTTCTCGTCCCCGTGCTCGGCGCGAGTCCAGGAGCTCTCGAAAAGCTTCTCGCGCGTCGCCCGGTTTTCGAGCGACCGCAAATCGGGCTGCTGGGTCGTGTTCTGGAGCGGGATGACCCACTTGTCCTCGAGGCCGCGGGCCTGGGCGGCCTGCCCGGCCGCGGCGAGGTCGCTCGCGGAGAGGCCGGCGAGCTCCGCCTTGTCGCTCACCACGAGCGCCCCGGCCTTGGTCGCCGCCAGGAGCTTGTTGGTGAACTTGGCGCTGAGGGTCGCCTCCTCTTCGTTGAGCTTCTCGAGCTTCGCCTTGTCGGCGGGAGAGAGCCCGGCGCCGGCCAGGACGAACTGCTGGTGGTAGTAGTCGAGGAGCCTTCGCGACTCGTGATCGAGACCGAGGCTCTTCCGCTGCTTGTAGAGCGTCTCGATTCGTTCGAAGAGCTTGCCGTTCAAGAAGATCGCGTCGTGATGGGCGGCGAGCTTCGGAGCCTCCTCCTCTTGCACCTTCTGCAAGGTCGGGTCGGTGTTGGCGCTCGACAGGGCATTGAATGTCAGGTTCACCCGATTCAAGAGCCGGCCGCTCCTCTCGAGCGCCACCAGAGTGTTCTCGAAGGTCGGCGGTGCCGGATCGCCGGCGATCTTGTCGACCTCCTCGAGCTGCTGCTTCATTCCGGCCTCGAAGGCCGGCTGGAAGTCGGCGTCCTCGATCTTGTCGAAGGGCGGCGCCTGGAAGGGAAGCTCCGTCGGGGTCAGGAGGGGATTCTGGCGCATATCGGCGGATGTCTCGGCAGCGTTTTCGTTCGCTTGGGCCCCGGTGGCGGCGACCGCGGCTCCGGCTGTCAACGCGACGAGCAGACTCAGCATGGCGGTTCGAATCATCTAACGAAATCCTCGTGGTGATGGACAAAGAGTGCCGAAGGGCCACCCCCGGCGGCCACCGGCTTAGTCTACCGCCCTCTCGAAGTTCCCGGCACCTCCCCCGGCGGCCGGCACCGGGACGGCCACTCCCGGCGAGCCGCCTGGCCGCGCTGGGCCGCCGCAGCGGCGGTGGCGCTCTTGGCCGGCGGCCCGACGCTCTGCGTCACTCGGGCCGACTCGCAGGCCGGAACGGCTTCTCGACCACGACGCCGCGGATTTCCTGCCCGTGGTTGAGGTCCTCGGTGAGGAGACATCTCAACTAATCTGCGGCTTCTGGTGCACTGAACGCCTTACTGTAGTACCCCGAAGGATCAAAACAACACACTCTCTTCTTTCCGGAGGCAAGCATGTCACATGCATCGTTGATCCGCTTCGCGCGGGTCTTCTCTTTCTTGGCCGATTCGATCCAGTGAATCCAGTCGACGCGAGCAATCGTGGTCGTGCCCTCCCAAGTGGCCCGAGCCTCAGGGGAACCCTGTAAGGCCTTAGCCAGGTCACACGGGACTTCTGGTTCAGGCTCCCGCTCCACTGCGGTGATTTCAAATTGAGCAACGTCACCGTAATCTGCGCCGGAATCGCACAGCAGCTTCTCATCGATTCTCAGCCAGTGACTTCTCTGCCCGTCCGGCTCAAGCAAAGCCCGAAACCCTCGTCCGTTGATGGTTCCATCAACTGTCGTTCGGCCTCGCCTCGGCAGCTTCGCGCTTGCTGCACTAGGCAGAACCACGAAGGCCCATGAACTGCCGTTGCCCGGCTTCTGGGGGCGAAGTAGTTGTCCGTCGAACTGAGATCTCGTCTCTTTTTGCGTCATTTACTGCCCCACCGCACAAGCGCGTCTTACGGCCTTGAGCTCAGCGGCGCCGGCCCTGCAGCCCTTCAGTAGTTGGCGGCGATGATATCATAGGAGCCGCAAGGACGCTGAAGCCACTCGGCGCCCGCTGCAGCGATGGGTTACACGCCGCCGAGGGCTTCCGAGGCTGCGGGATAACTGCCGATGAAACGACGAATCTACACCGACACCTCGGCTATTGGGGGCTGCTTGGATGAGGAGTTCCGCGCCCCATCCTTGAAGCTGTTCGAGAGGTTCCGTACTGGGCTGGACACCCTCGTGCTGTCCGCGCTGACCTTGGCAGAGCTTGAAGGCGCACCGCCGCGGGTTCTTGAGGTCGTCCAGGCCGTTCCACGAGGGAGCTTGGAAGAAGTTGAGCTCTCGTCTGAGGCCGAGGAGCTCGCCAAGGAATACCTCTCGGCAGGAGTCATTGGCGCCGCTCACCTCGAGGATGCTCAGCATATCGCCCTTGCCACAGTAAGTCGCGTGGATGCTCTGGTGAGCTGGAACTTCGAGCACATCGTAAACCTAGACCGGGTTCGCGGCTACAACACGGTGAATTTTCGCCACGGCTACATTCTCCTCGAGATCCGGACGCCACAGGAGGTGCTGCGATATGGAAGAGAAGACGAAGGAATTTGACGCAGTGAAAATGATGCGGGACGCGCGAAATAGGATAAGTTGGGACATCCAGGCCATGAGCCATGAGGAGCAGGTAGCATATTTCAGGGAGCACGCTGAACTGGTACGTAGGAAGCTCGCCGCAGCTCAGAAAAGTCAAGCCGCGCAACCGCCTGCCGGCTGAGCGGCGCGACCGCAGGCCGCGTCCGTCTCCAGCCGGTTGGTCAAGTGCCTTCGGCTGAATGGTAGACTACAGCCTATGACACGCGAGGCGCTTCTCCAAGAAGCCCTGAAGCTCCCCCGCCGCGAACGGGCCGATGTCGCTGCGGAGTTGCTGGCCATCCTGGACGACGAGCTGACGGACAACCCGCGGGAACTCGAGCAGGTCTGGGCCGCAGAGATCGAGCGGCGGGCCCGCCGGGTCTTGGCAGGAGAGTCGTCGGGAACTCCCTGGGAAGACGTGAAGCAGCGGATTGAGCGGCGCCTGGCGAAGTAGTGGCGCGTCCACTCCAGTTTGAGGCCGAAGCCGAGGACGAACTCGACGAAGCGGCCCAAAGGTACGAGCACCAGCGACCAGGACTCGGCAAGCGCTTCCTCCACGAAATCGAACTCACAGCCGAACGCATTCGCCAATTCCCGGGAGCTGGCGCCCCGGTCAAGCACGTCCCGGCCGGCGGACCTGGGAACGCGGAGCTGCGCACCGCGGAGGAAAGATCGGGCTCGGCCCTCGATCAGGCAAAAGTACGGGGGTTCCACGTTCCGCTCCAGAAGTCCGCGCGAGGGTAGGTGCCTGCTATCGACCGGCTGCCGCTTCTGACCGCGAGGGGTTGCCGTTCCAGGCCCCTTCCCGGCACCGTCACCGTTTTGGTCCAAGCCTCTCAGCCTCTTTGGCTTGTTCTCGCATGACGATCGGATCGCAGATTCACTTACGTTCACCCTGCCCGCTTTCTAGCCCTCACCTGGATCGAGGCTCCCAGGAGGGCTCGACTCTCTCGCGATTCCGAGCCCCGCGTCACCAGCACGCTTCGCCACATTGTCAGGGCCGCTCCTTATTCAGGCCCCTAGATTCACCCGGCGGTACGGGTGGTCCTTCTCGGACACCTCCTGAAGCGACTTCGTGTCGCACAACGCGATTGGAACTCACCGGCGCCGCCCCAACCGAACGCCGCGGTCATCCGCAGGGACCGCTCGGGCTCCGAAACCGCTCGCAGCGCCACCAGGTGACAGCGGCGCCTGGTGGGGTGACTTGGTTGTGCGGAGCTCATGGTGAAGAGCCGGACTCTCTCTTGCGCTGGCGCTCCTGCCGCCGCGCCTGCTTCTTCAGAGTACGTTGCCGCTCCACCTCTTCGAGTGACACCACCTTCTCCGGCGAGCTGCGGCCGAACCTCTTCTGGTACAGCTCCTCAATGAATATGGGCAGCGGCGCCTTCCACGGCTGCTGCTTGTGATTCGCAAGACTACCGAGCTTCTTCGGGTTCATCCCGAGCTTCCCGGGCCATCTGGACGTGAGCATGGGAGAGACCAAAACGCTTCCGAGCGTCAATCCAGAGCTGCAGTTTCGGAGGAACCTTCGACTTTGCCATTCTCTATCGCCTATCGACCGCTCGCCGCCCAACGCCTCCTCGCCTCACCGGCGGCGGAGCTGCCCGGTGCAGGCGAGGGATATGGGGCCCTCCGGGTCTCAGTCCATGCCACCTCGCTGACTCGACGAATACGCTACCACACGAGCAGCCGAGAAGGTCTTGCTCCAGATATGTCCGATCTGGTATAGTCGGCCCCGTGAGCGAGGGGGACAAGCAGCTTGTGTGGCTTCATGGGGAGGTGAAGACGCCACCGTTTTCGCCGACGGCGCGAGTGGACGCAGGCGTTCTTCTGCGGCGCCTTCAGCGTGGCGACAGACTCTCGATGCCGCACTCCCGGCCGATGCCCTCGATCGGTCGGCGCTGTCACGAGTTGCGGATCCACGACCTGGGTCGCGCGTGGAGAATCTTCTATCGGGTGGACGCGGACGCCATCGTGATCGCCGGGGTCGCCCGAAAGAAGACCCGGACGACGCCGAAGGCGACCCTCGATGCCTGCAAGCAACGCCTCGCTCAGTACGACCAGGACCTAAAGGAGCTGACCCGATGAAACCGGACAAGAAGAACCACCTTGAAGAGAAGGGCTGGAGAGTCGGGGCTGCCGAGGATTTCCTCGAGCTCACGCCCGACGAAGCTGCCATGGTCGAGCTGAAGCTCAAGCTCGCCGATGCCGTGAAGCTCCTGCGCAAGGGCAAGCACCTCACGCAAACACAGCTCGCCACGTTGATGGGCTCGAGCCAGAGCCGGGTAGCCAAGCTCGAGGCCGCAGAGGATTCGGTTTCACTCGACCTCCTCATCCGATCATTCCTCGCACTCGGCGCAACCACCGACGATCTCGCAAGGGTGATCGGAACCTCCGAGCCCGCTCACGCCCCATAACCCCCTTGCCCTTCACCGGCGGCCGGCGCAGCCGGCTGCCCGGTGGAAGGGCCTGGTTGGGCGCTACTTGGTTGGGCTGCGACATACTTCAACAGTTTTCGACACGTACTATCGAAGGACTTCTGCTCTGCCTCCGTACATCGAGGGAATAACAGCGGGCCCCCTTCTTCATCCACGAAGTGGAGCAGCAGCTCCTTGCCATCAAGCCGACTGATCGTAGGATCCTGAGACGCTTTGCGGACGATCTCTCCGCCCAACATCCAGGCGTTGCCAAAGTGACGTCGTAGCGTCGTATCTGCGAAGGAAGATGAAGCGAGCGCGGCCAAGAAGGGCCGCAATGTAGAAAGAAGTCTCTCACCGAGCTTTCGATCAGCGACTTGACCAGCCCAACTCGCGGGCCATTCATCAATCGCAGATAGCAACCTGGCTGCCAGCGGTCTTGAGTCCATTCTAGCTACGCGGTCCCTTGCGCGCCCAACCATTTTGTAAGTCGCGACGCAGTTCTGCCGATCCCGACTCGAAAGGCAACCTAGTTCCGGCCTTGTTCATCCTCCAACCCTTGGCACATGCTTGGATCTAGCAGTAGCTTAGCCCTGCGGGACGCAGTCGTCAAGGTCGTCTGGCTAGGAAGCGCCGGCGGCTTCCTTGCAGGCCGCCGGGACTGCCCGCGCTGGGCATAGGCTGCTCCTGGTGGCGGCCTAACCCCCCCCATCCCCAGATTGCGAACGCCGGATCTCCGGCTGGCTGGGGTTCTGGTGGGATTGGCCTCGTCAGGTCGTTCGTCAGCGAAGAGCTGCCGAGTGCCGCGAGGAACTGACGATCGTCCCCACCTCTCCGGCCGCAGCCGCCCTCTCGAAGTGCCAGGCACCTTCCCGGCAGCCGCGCTGGGCCGCCGCAGCGGCGGTGGCGCTCTTGGCCGGCGGCCCGACGCTCTGCGTCACCCGGGCCGACTCGCAGGCCGGAACGGGTTCTCGACCACGACGCCGCGGATTTCCTGCCCGTGGTCGAGGTCCTCGGTGAGGAGACGCTGGCAGCCGCCTCGCAGCGCGGCCTCGACAATCAAGGCATCCCAGAGAGCGAGCTGCTGCCGGGTGGCCGTGTCGACCGCGGACAGCACCAGCTCGCGATCGACCGCCACGACCGGGAGGGCGGCGAGCTCCCGCAGCGCCGCCAGGGCCCGGTCGACGGCGAGCGGCGGGTCGAGCTTCCGGGTGACCGTCCAGTAGAACTCCGAGAGCACCTGGGTGGAGACGACGAGCCGGTCGGGAGGCGACCGGAAGAGCTCGATCGCGCGTGCGCGCCGATCCGCCGATCCGTGATCGTAGACGTAGACGGCGACGTTCGTGTCTACGAACGCGGCCATCGGAGCCGCTCTTCGTAGAGGTCCTCGCGTGTCCAGCCTCGCCCCTTGCCGCGAACGCCGGAATCGGAGCCCTCGGCGATCTCCACGAACCGCCGCAGCGCCCGGCGTTCGTCCTCGACGCCTCCGTAGGAGTCCAGAAACGTCCTCACGACCGCGTTGACCGACGTGCCTTGCTCCAGCGCGCGAATCCGCGCCCGCTTCAGGGTCCCTTCGTCGATGGTCAGCGTGAGATTCGCCACGGGATAAGTGTAGCACGGGTCCTGTGCCGCAAGCCTTCTGCGCTGGATACCCGATGCAGCGGCCGAGCACCCGAGCTGACCGTGCTCGGCGATGACGTGGTGGAGCCCGACGAAACCATCGCCCTGGCCCTCGAGGCGCCCACCGGCGGCGCGGACAGCCGAACTGTAGCCGCAGTGGGCGCGAAGAGCCCCTTCAATCATCGGCGTCCCTTCCAAACCCGAGCCGCTCGCCGGGCCACGTCTTGCCGCTCCACCTCATCGATGAGCGGGCGCCGTCGAGCTCGACAGGTGCCGGCCTGGCGCGCTCCCGGAGCCGTGGTCTCGCTCGCGGCTATACTGCCTCCGATGTCCCTCGACCGACAACTCCTGGATGCCATCCGCTCGGTGCTCGAGCGCCATCCGGAGGTGCGCGTCGCCCTCCTCTTCGGCTCCCGGGCCCGGGGCGCGGCGGGACCGGAGGCCGACCTCGACCTCGCGATCGAGCTGTTCCGTGGCGTGGGGCTCGACCGCCTGGGCCTGATGGCGGAGCTCCGCCGGGCCACGGGCCTCGACGCGGACGTGGTGGACATCACGCCGGGGCAGAGCCTCGGTTACCCCCTGCTCAATGCCCTCAACCGGGATGGCCTCGCGATCTACGAGGCCGAGCCCCATGCCGAGGCCGAGTTCCGCACCCGCGCCCTCCTCCAGCTCTCCCTCGACCGCTCCGCGTACGAACGGATGCGCGACGGGTACCTCGATCACCTGGCGACCGAACGGGCGGGAGGCGCCGATGGTTGACGCCGACGTCATCGCGGCGAAGCTCGCCGAGCTGGCCGACCGGGTCGACCGGGTCCGCAGCCATCGCCCCCCGGATGCCCGAGCCCTCGCCGACGACCGGGACGTCCTCGACCTCGTCTGCTTCAACCTGATGCTCGCGGTCCAGGCGTGCACCGACATCGCCAGCCACCTGATCGCGGACGAAGGCTGGCCCCCGGCCAAGGACCTGGCCGATGCCTTCCACCGCCTCCACGACCACGGCGTGATCACCGAGGGGACCGGCCAGGCCCTGGCTCGGGCCATCGGCCTGCGAAACATCGTCGCCCACGTCTACGCCCAGGCCGACCCCGAGCTCGTCTTCCGCGCCGCCTCCTCGGGCCTGGACGACCTGGAGCGCTTCAGCCGAGAGATCGCGGGCTGGGTCCAGGAGCAGGATCGGCGGTAACGGTCGGCTGCGGGTAAGCCGGACGCCGAGGCGTCGACCTCGTCAATCCCTGACGAAGTACGGAATCGCCGCGAGCGCGACACCAACGATCACAAGAAGAATTGTGTTCGAGATGAAATACGGAACTGCCATGAGGGCGACCCCGCAGAGGAGCGGAACGACGGACTGCTGCTTCTTGCCGTAGACGAAGAAGCCGAGCCCGACTCCGCCGAACAGTACACCCCAAAGAAGCAGCGAAGCGCTCAACGTTACCCCTCGTTGCGCCTAACGCCCCGCGATCCGCCGCGAGGCCCGCGCTCGAAGGCTACACCAAGCTGCCCTGCCGCCGACCGGAGGCACTTGACCGGCGCCCATTGCTTGTCATACAGTATGACAATGAAGCGCTCGGCAGAGGCCTCCTCCGTCTTGACGCTCCGGATCGACGCCGGCCTTGCCCGCTCCCTCAGCCGTGAGGCGCGGCGCCGGCACACGACCAAGAGTGAGCTGGTCCGAGAGATCCTCGCCTCCGGCCTGGCCGGCGACGAAGGAACCCCGACGCTCGCCGAGGAGGCCCGCCGCCAATCGCTCCTGGTGGCCGAGCGGCCCTCCGAGCGCGACACGCTCGAGCTCCTGGAGCACGCCGCCGACACTCGGGGCTGGGAGTGAAGCGCGGCACCATCGTGGTCGTGGCGGCGAAGGGCGCCCACGCCGGGAAACTCCGCCCGGCGCTGGTCGTCCAATCCGATCTCTTCAACCCCACGCATCGGAGCGTGACGATCTGCCCCATCACCTCGGACTGCGTCGACGCCCCTCTCTTCCGGATTCCCTTGCCGCCGGGCGAGCGCACGGGTCTGCGCGCCGCCTCCCAGGTCATGGTGGACAAGATCATTTCCGTCCCGCGCACGGCGATCGGCAACGAGATCGGCCGCTGCGACGAAGGCGAGCTGGAAGCCACGGAAGACGCCCTGCGCCGCTGGCTCGAGATCGGCTGATCGGGCCGCGCAGCAGCTCGCTCGCGGCGCTGGATATCCTGCCCTGGCTGCGGTCCACCGCCCAGACCCGGCCACCTCGAAGTGCCCGGCACCTTCTCCGGCACCTTCTCCGGAGCCCCTCGAAGTCACTGGCACTTGCTTCGCCCCGGCTCAGGAACATCGATGGCACAGGTCTCCGCTCTCGCGCACGGGCTTGAGGTAAGCGGCGCGGCCCGCAGTGCCGTCTCCGCTTCACCGAATGGTGAGGCGCGATCCTTCTTTGGACTCGCGCTCTTCGACCCTCCTGGCTGCGGCCACGCTACGCTCCTTGAAATACTGGAGGAGCTCACCGGCTTTCAGATCCTTGGTCTCTTCGTACATCTGGTCCCGGATTCGCCTTGTCATCTCAACTGCATCGAGCTGCTCAGTCTTCATAGGATGCCACCGCGAGAATCGTTGCCACAGACCTTCCGCCTAGCCAAAACTCGATGCTATTTCCTATATACAGAGCGGCTGCGACGAAGCCATTCAGAACAATTCCGAGCTCTGTATAGACGTAGGCCAGTCGCACCTTATGCTTGAGCTCCGGATTCTCCGTATACGATGACACATCGACGTAGCCACGAGCTTGGCCAACCGAAAGGAGCTGCAGGAGTGGAGAGTATTGCTCGCTTCGCTCGATCAGGAACCTCATGCGGCGGAGACGATAACCTAGGCGGGCGCCGGGCAGGAGCCATGAAGTTGCTGGCCAATCGGCCAATTCGTCATCCCAATTGTGTCGGCATGGGATCTTCCAAGCACGGTCAATGACTCGTTCGACAAACTGCTTCTGCACAACGTGATATAGGGCACCATGGCCTAGGACCCAGCCGCCCAAGATCGAAATTAGCTTGGGGTCCAGTATGATGCTCCAAACGCGAAGCCACAAGAGTGGTGCGACAAATACCAGGAGAAGCACTCCTGGCAAGACAAACCGGTAGATCCTTTCGAGGGCATCTCTCATGTAATGAACGCGCTCCGACGCCGTGTTCGCCTTCTATGTCTCCGTTCGTGTCAATACCCGCTATCGACTGGCTTCGAGAGAGCGCTGGTGGTTTCCGCTGGGCGTCGGGTAGGTGTTCGGTGCAGGCCGTTGCTGCTGCACCGGCAGAAACCCAAGTCAGGACCATCGCCTCTTCTCGACGAGCTCGCTGATCCGAGCCGGCCCCCGCCAGGCAGCTCCGAGACTTGTGCGCTCTTGACAGCCGGGGGCCTCATGGGGGTTAGACGGCGCCAGCGAAAAGGGCCTGCGCACCGTGGGGGACCTCGATAGGAACGAAGAAGGTAGCGGGATACAGGTAGTCCTCGCCAGACTCGTCGACGATCCGGACTAGACCCCGCTGACCAGCCGCGACGTCAAGCAGCGACTGGTAGATCTTGCGGACCTCGAGGGAGGCTTGGTAGCCGTCGTTGGCCACGCAGAGGAGATAGGTCGTCGAATCAGCCATGACTCACCTCAGTAGGCGCTTGATCTTGAGCTCTTTGCGGCCCAGGCCGTGCGCCTCGTACCAGGGTACCTCGGCGACCGCGATCGTTCCGTCGGCAGCTCGACGCTGGCCACGCCCTTCAGCTTGCGCCATCGCCCCCGGCCGTAGACCTTCTGGAGGCGCTCAAGCTCACGAATCGACCGACCGACAGCGACGACTTCGATCTCGGTGATCTCACCCTGGACCTCCAGAAGCTACCTCCCACGGCTGAAGCACCGTCTGAACGGTGTTGCCAGTGAGCGGCGCGCGCAGAGCGCCGCTCCAGACCGGCGTGGTTCAGCGGCGTAGGCGACTGTACCAGTACCGTGGTCGTCGTTTGTGGTGTGCAACGGCGACAATCTCGATACCGCCTTCTGCCTCGCGATAGATGATGTTGTAGGGAAACCTGTGAAGGATGTATCTTCGGGTGCCGGCCTCGAAAAGGGGCCAGATTCCGGATGCTCCTGCGATGACGGCGACTGCTCTCTCAGTCTCCCGCAGGAATGCCTCTGCTGCTTGCAGACTTCGCTCGAGATACCACTCAAGCGCGTCCTCCAACTCCCGACTTGCTTCCGGAAAGTACTCAACCCGCCCGGTGCGCACTCAGCCTCGCAACGAGCCGGTCCCGGACTTCGGTCCAGGGGATCGTTTCCACCTCACCGGCGTCCAGGGCAGCCACGCGAGCAGCGACTTCTTGCCGCCACGCCGACTCGATGTCCGCCTCCTCCACAGGCTCAAGACTGTTCAAGAGGGCTCCGGCGACCTCTGCGCGGTCTGCCTCTGGGAGGGTGAGCGCTTTCTTCAGGACGGCCTGGGCGTTTCGTTCCATGTCGCAATTCTACTACACAAGGAAGGTAGCGGACGGAACCAGCCACCGTTGGTCACACGCCGCTGAACCATTGTGTGAGCAGCGGCTCACCTCTGCCAACCTGGCCACTTGGGAGGTCTCGTCGCGGTTGCGTTCACCTTTCGGTCCTCGGCGCATGCTTCGCTGGAGTAGGAGCTTAGCTTTTCGCCTCTCGCAGGTCAAGGTCGCGTGATCAGGCTGCCGGCGGCGCGGGGTAACAGCCGGGCGCAAGTGCGGGCTCCTCGACGAGCAGCTTCGGCGCGCGGCCTATCTGCGCACTCGCTG
Organism: uncultured Acidobacteriota bacterium; assembly: GCA_963741925.1. Classification (GTDB taxonomy): domain Bacteria; phylum Acidobacteriota; class Thermoanaerobaculia; order Multivoradales; family DATKCC01; genus CAVUBL01. The sequence continues at coordinate 1,404,690 of CAVUJU010000005.1, read as the reverse complement.
ATCTCTGTTGGCGAGCGGTGGCCCTGAGTCCAGCTCACATGGCGAGTCCGCGGTGGCAGGGGCAATCTGTGCCAAAGAGCAGGCTGGCGGCCTATCGAGCAGTCTGGTCCGCGGCCGCGTGCCACCAACGGCTCGGGCTCGTGTGGCGCACGCGAATCGCTTCGCGCACACGGATGAGGAGGTTGGGCGCGGAGCCGCAATGCTTGAGGAGGCCCTTGACTTCTGCTGCTCTGTGGCGTAAGATCGGCGGTAGATCGAACGAACCGGAGAGAGGAGGTCTACGACAGGAACCCAGCTCGCGCCACAACGACACGTCCTCGTCGCCCGCGATCCGGCCGGCGGATGATGCCGGCGGCCGGATCGCCACGATCCACCAGGCCATGAAGCGGGCACGGCGTGGGTAGCAGCCCACCACCGTGCCCTGGCCGACACATGGAGAGAAGCCATGAGTCAGCGTGATCCGAAGTGTAGCAACCCGCAGCATCCCAACAACGATCTCGAAGGCCGCCGCCCTCGCGCGGGGGCGCCCTCTCCTCCCCCTGGGGGTGAGGAGAGGGTCGGGGGGAGAGAGAGGGGATCCGGTCGGGTGGGGGCGCCCTCTCCTCCCCCTGGGGGAGAGGAGAGGGTCGGGAAGAAGGAGGGGGGATCTCGCCATTCCGCGTTCTCGGCGGAGTTCCTCGCCGAGCTCTCCCGGCGCGAGCCGGCGCCGGCGACGCCGGAGGCCGACCTCGCCGGGCCGTGGCGGGTGACGGCGCTCTACGGGGCCGGCGACGAGCCGCGGTGGGGCTGTATCGCCGCCGGAGAGCGCGAGCCTCGGCTGGTCCTCCAGGCGCCGGACCTCGCCTACCTCGCGGCGGCGGCCCTGGCCGTCGCCGAGCGGCCTCCCGGCTTCCGCTTCCAGGACGGCGCCGACCGGCGCCTGCACCTGCTCCTCGAGGGCCGGCCGGTCGGGACGTCTCTCTACCGGGGCGACACCCTTCCCCTCCACCTCTCGGGCCTCGCCGACCTCCGGGTCCAGCCGCTCGCCTTCGCCCACTACCTGCTCTCGGTGCCGGACGAGACGCTCCGGCGGAGCGGCCGGATCCTGATGCAGCTCCTGCGGGAGGCGGGGCGATGAGCGGCGGCGAGGCGAGGCCCGCCGCACCGGCCGCCCGGCCGATCCTCGAGACCGCATTCCGCGAGACGTTCCTCTGGTGCTTCACCGAGCCCGAGCACGTGGAGCTCCTGCGCCGGCTGGGCGCCGTGCTCTACGACGTCGCCATGGAGAGCCCCTACTGGGACTGGGGGGCGAGCCACGGGCTTGCCGGCCCCCGCGGCGACGCCACTGCCGCGGCGGCCGATCTCGAGGATCTTGCCGGCTACCTCCAGCGGATCGCCGAGCAGCCGGCGGAGCTGGGGGTCGCTCGCGAGGACCTCTCGGTCTGCCGCGCAGCCGCCGGCTGGGCGGAGGCGGTGCAGCGGCTGGTGGCGGAGATGCGGGAGGCGCTCGCGGAAGGCGAAGACGGGGAGTAGGTGCAGCGGGACGGGGTCGAGGAGCTCGGCAGGCTGTCGCGATTTCTCGGCCCCGGCTCGCGCTCTGGCCCGTCGATGAGCGGGTGGGATGATCTCCCCATGATCACGAGGGCCGACAGGAGGCGACGTGTCGTGCTTCCTCATGCCAAGCCGGGCGAGGTGTACGACGTGCAGGAGCAGGGCGATGGGCGCTACCTGCTCGTGCGCGTGGAGCGGCCCGAGCCTCGGCCGCCCATGAGCCGCGCGGAGTGCCTCCGTGCCATGGACGATCATCCCCTCCGGCTAGGAATGAGCTGGGAAGAGCTGCGTCGCCGCACTCGCGAGCCGTGATGCTCCTCGACCCGAACGGGCTGATCTGTGCTGGCAATCCTGCGTCGGTGGCGCTTGGTGCCTGCCGTGAGGTTCGGCCGGCCGAGGCGGAGCTCGGCCGCTTCAAGCGGGGTCGGGCTCCGGGCCGGCCGAGACAGAGCTCGGCCGCTTCAAACGGGATCGCGCGCCTCGGCGGGGTGCCGAGCATCTCCGAGCGCGGCGGGCTCGGTCAGTCGACGTCGCGGGGCTGGAGGACGAGGTCGATGCCGGCGAGGACCTCTCCGAGGCGCGCCGAGCCCAGCGCGCCGATCCTCTCTACCAGGTCGGTCTTGTCCACGGTGAAGAGCTGGGTGACGTTGACCACGCTCCGCTTGGGGAGGTCCGCTTCGCGCTCGTCCAGAAGCACGTTGCCCGGCGCCGAAGCGCGGGCCAAGCTGGAGGTCAGGGCGCAGACGACGACCGTCTGGAGCTTGCTGCGATTGAACAGATCGTTCTGGACGACCACGTGAGGATGAAGCAGCCCCGGCCCCGAGCCCGAGGGTGCACCGAGATCGACCCAGTAGACCTCGCCCTGGCGGATCACCACTCGCCCTTCACGAGCTCCCGGTGGCGGGCGCGGCGAAGCTCCTTCTGCTCGGACTCGTGCGGTTCCGCGACCTCCTCACCCAGCGCGCGGTCGAGGCGCTCGAGGATCTGCCGGTTCTCGAGCCGGCGCAGGTACTCCTCCGCCGCTCGGGCGAGGATCCGGCTCCTCGGTTCGTGGAGCTCGTGGGCGACCGCGTCGACTCGCCGGAGGAGATCTCCGTCGAGGGAGATGGCTGTCTTGGTGGTAGGCATGGTCATATCTCTCTTCCTACCAATGGTACTCCGACGAGTGGCAAGGGGCAAGGCCTTGTGTCCTTCGTTTCGTTCCGGTCGGAGCGACGAGTAGGAAGGGACGAGTCCGACCCCGGAGGGCCGAGAGGGCGGCATTCGTCGGTGCGGTTTGGTGCTGGCCGCGAGGTTCGCCCGGCCGAGACAGAGCTCGGCCGCTTCACGCGCAGGGTGCGATGGCAAGGGCATTCGACGGACGAAGCGGTGCGGTTTGGTGCTTGCCGCGAGGTTCGCCCGGCCGAGACAGAGCTCGGCCGCTTCACGCGCGGGGTGCGGTGGCAAGGGCATTCGACGGACGAAGCGGCCGAGCCTTGCTTCGGCCGAACGGCCAGGAGTCCGACCACGGAGGAGGGGGACGACCCCAGCACGGAGGCCGGCGCCGGGGAGTCCGACCACGGAGGGCCGGGGGTCCCGACCGGCGACGTCACGGGCCGCGCACTCGACGGCCCTACGGAGTCCGAGACCATCAAAGCGCGGACCGTGCCGAGGCGCGACTCTTCCGCCCCGAAGTTCTAGATGTCTGATCAGCCCAGAATCGTGACGAACGAGCCGAGTTCCTCGAGGAACAGCCCGAGAGGGTGGGGGCGTCCCCTTCCCCCCCGTGGGGTGGGAAGGGGATCGAGGGGATGCGGGGGGCATCCGATGAATCTGGCGGTCTGGAGTCGCCGTTCCGAGGAGCGCAGCCGTGATCGCTCGGCGTGGGCGGGGGACCAGCGGCCCGTGGCGCCGGAGACGCTTCAGGCGCCTCGTCGGTTTGAGGCGGAGCTTCACTAGCAAGTCGCGCCGTTCGCAAGGGCGGGACCCCCGGCCCGGCCTCATTCGACCGGCGCGATCGCCGGGTCCGGCAGCAGCAACCGCCGGTGCGGCGGCAGGTGCCGGCGGTCGAAGAGGTCCGCGTGCGAGCCCTCCCGCCCGCGCCGCACCAGCCGCCCCGTCTCGTCCTGGATCCAGCGCGCCTCCACGTCCCCCGGCGCCCCCACCTCGAGCGGCGGCCGCGCCCGCGCCGCCCGGGCCATGAACTGGCGCCAGATCGGGACCGCCGCCTCGCCCCCCGTGAGCCCCAGCGGCGAGTCGTCGTCCACCCCCACCCAGACCGTCGCCACCACCGAGCCGGTGCCGCCGCTGAACCACGCGTCCCGGAGGTCCGACGAGCTCCCCGTCTTGCCCCAGGCCTCGAGGCCGTCGATCCGGGCCGCCCGGCCGGTGCCACGGCGCACCGCGTCGGCGAGCAGGTCGCGCACCAGGTACGCCGCGGCGGGCGAGCTCACCCGCTCGGCCTCGACGTCGAACCGGGCGAGCCGCGCGCCGTCGGGCCGCGCGATGGAGAGCACCGGCAGCGGCCGGAGCGCGAGGCCCAGGGTGTCGAAGGCCGTGAAGGCGCCGGCCAGCTCCACCGGGCGGGTGCCCAGGGCCCCGAGCACGAAGGCCGGCGGCGGATTCGCCGGAATCTCGAGCCCGGCGCGGCGCAGCGTCCGGGCGGTCGCGGCGAAACCGCACCACCGGGCGATCCGCACGAAGGGCACGTTGAGCGAGTGGACCAGCGCCTCGCGCACGCTCACCGGGCCCCGGAAGCGCCGGCCCAGGTTCTCCGGGGCCCACGGTCCCGACGGCAGCGCCACCTCGACCGGCTCGTCGAGCACCCTGCGGGCCGGAAAGAGCGGCTCGTGGGCGCCGCAGTCGTCGAAGGCCTGGAGCAACACCAGGGGCTTGAGCGACGAGCCGGTCTGACGCCGGGCCTGGCGGGCGCGGTCGAAGTCGTCTCCCCGGTCGCGGGGATCCCCACCCACGTAGGCGAGGACCGTCCCCATCGCGCCGTCCACGGCGACCAGGGCGGCCGAGAGGGGGCGCCCGGCGAGCCGCGGGTTCTCCCGCCGCAGCCGGTCGAGCCCGGCGGCCACCGCCTGCTCGGCCCAGGCCTGGAGCAACGGATCGACGCCGGTCTGGACGACCACCCCGCGGCCCCGCCGCAGGCGGTGCGGGGCGGCCTTCTCCACCGTCTCCCGCACCCAGCCCAGGAAGCGACGGCCGGCCGGCGGCTCGGGCGCCTGGAGATGGAGGGGCGGCAGCCCGCGGGCGAGCTCGCGCTCGATCGCCTCCCGGTCCGCCCAGCCCAGCTCCCGGAGGCGCCCGAGGACCCAGCGCTGGCGAGCCCGGGCCGCCGCCGGGTTGCGGATCGGCGAGAGCCGGTTCGGGCCCTGGATCATGGCGGCGAGGAGGGCGGCCTCCCCGAGGTCCAGGTCGCGGGCGTCCTTGCCGAAGAAGACCCGGGCGGCCGTGCCCAGGCCGTAGACCGCGAGGCCGTCCACGTGGCCGAAGTAGAGGTGGTCGAGGTAGCTCGCGAGGATCTCCCGCTTGTCGTACTCCGCCTCGAGGGCCAGGGCGCGCACCGCCTCGGAGACCTTGCGCCCCACCGTGCGCCGGGGCGAGAGGTCGCGCATCTTGACGAGCTGCTGGGTAAGGGTCGAGCCCCCCTCGGCGACCCCGCCGGCGAGGACGTCGGCGAGCAGGGCCCGCGCCACGGAGATCGCGTCGACCCCGGCGTGGTCGAAGAACCGGTGGTCCTCGGCGGCGAGGACCGGCCGCCAGACCCGCTCCGGAAGCGCCCGGAGCTCCACCCCGACGCGCCGTGCCCGGTCGCCGCCGAGCGACTCGGAGAGGATCTCCGGCTCGAGCCAGGGCTCGAGCCCTCCCCTCTCGAGGGGCTCGCGGTCGAGGCCGACGGCCCCCACGATCCGGCCCGAAGCCGGGTCGAGATCGAGGCCGAAGAGCTCGGCCGGCCAGCTCCGGCCGGCGAGGCGGTGGGCGCGGCGGAAGATCCAGAAGACGTCGCGCCCCCAGAAGTACTCGCCCGGCGCCCCGGGCATCCGGTGGACCCGCCGGTACCCGAGCCGCTCGAGACGCTCGACCAGGGCCGCGTCGGCCACCGTCGTGCCAGGAGTGAGCGGGAACGGTGCCGAGACGACGCGGGTCTCGTTGCGCCCCAGCTCGTCGCCGAGGCCGGCGGCGCGGAGGGGGCCCGGCGCGAGCCCGAGCGAGAGGACGAGGACGGCGACGGCGGCGGCGGCGGCGAGGAGGGCCCGGCGGGAGGACATGACGGGGGGAGAGGATACGATGCGGCTCATCGGTACGAGGTGTGCATTTCCGAGCTTCGACATGACTCACGGCCGACCGCAGACCCGCCCCCCACGCCGCCCCCAATCCAGTCCCTCCGGACCCCCCGGCTCGCCCGCCGTTCCGGGGACCTCCGGGCGCGGCGGCCGGGCGCTCGCCCGGACGCTCCGCCTGGCCGGGCTCGCCGCGGGCGGCGCCGCCGTCCTGGCCGTCGCCCGCCGCCTGGGCCGCGACACCCCGCCCCTCTACCGGAGCCTCCGCGCCACGCCGCGCGAGCTCTCCTGGGCGGGGTTCCGCGTCGTCTACTACGCCGCCGGCCCCGAAGACGTTTCGCCGGTCGTCCTGGTCCACGGCATCCACGCCGCCGCCTCGGCCTGGGAGATGCGCGAGCTCTTCGCCCGGCTGGCGGCGGGCGGCCACCGGGTGATCGCCTACGACCTCCTGGGCTTCGGCGCCTCGGACCGGCCGGACGTCGACTACGACGCGGACCTCTACCGCGACCTCCTGCGGAGCGTCCTCGCCGAGGTCGCCGGCGCCCCGGCCCATGTGGTCGCCTCGTCGCTCTCGGCGGCCCACGCCCTGCAGCTCGCCGGCGCGGAGCCCGAGCGCTTCCGGTCGCTCGCCCTCCTCAACCCGACGGGCCTGCTGACCCAGGCCGAGAGCCAGCGAACCGGCGGCCGGTGGCTCCAGCTCCTCCTGCGCTCGCCCTGGCTCGGCGAGGCCCTGTTCAATCTCCTCGTCTCCCGGCCCTCGCTGCGCTGGTACGCCGACAAGATCTATGGCGACGGCGACGGCGACGGGCGGCTCGCCGCGGAGGTGACCGGCCAGGCGTACGCGACGGCCCACCAGCCGGGCGCCCGCTACGCTCCCGCGGCCTTCCTGGGCGACGCCCTGGCGGCCAACGCCTACCTGGCGTTGCGCACGCTGGAGGTGCCGGCGCTCACCGTCTGGAGCCGCTCGGGCCTCCAGGAGACGGAGCGCGAGAGCGACGCCTTCGCCGGGGTGGCTCCCGGAGTGAAGCGGGTCTGGATCGAGAACTCGGGCGCGCTGCCCCACGAGGAGCGGCCGGGGGAGGTGGTCGAGCGGCTCGAAGACTGGTGGCGGACCCTCGACTGACCGCCCCCCCTCAGCGGTACGTGCCGGCGATCGTCCGGGCCCGGAGGCCGGAGTCGGCCATCTCCACCTTGACCCGCCGCCAGGTCGCCTCGGGCAGCCCCTTCGAGTAGTAGGCCAGCAGGTACTGGTTGCGCAGCTCCCGGCCGATCTCCCGGTAGACCAGCGACAGGTCCTCGTCGGCCCGGACCAGGTAGATCTTCCCCCCGACCTCGTCGGCCATGCGCCGGACCCGCCCGAGGAAGCGGCGCACGCCGAGTCCCTTGCCGCCGGTGCGGACGATCTCGTTGTTGGTCAGGATGAAGTAGATCGGCACCCCGACGCGGCGGGCGAAACGCAGCGCCGTGCGGTAGGAGAAGTCCTCGTCCTCGTCGGCGCCGTCGGTGTAGACGATCACCGCCTTCTTGCCCGGGGCCCCCTGGAGCTGGACCAGGGAGTAGACGACCGAGGCCCAGATCGCGGTCTGGCCGTCGGCGTGCAGGTCGGCGATCGCCCGGAGCAGCTCGCCGTCGTCGGAGGTCGTCGTCTGGACCAGCTTCGGCTCGCCGCCGAAGCCCACGACGAACGCCCGGTCCTTCGCGGCGAGCGAGTCGCGCACGAACTCGCCCGCCGCCTGGCCCACCGACGGCAGCTTGATGAACATCGAGGCCGAGGAGTCGATCGCCAGGCCTACGGTCAGGGGCAGGCTCTTCGAGTCGCTGAAGGTGGAGATCTTCTGGGGCTCGCCCTCCTCGAGCACCCGGAAGTCGTCCGCCGTGAGCCCCGAGACCGGCCGGCCGCGCCGGTCGGTGACCACGACGTACATCTCCACCAGGTTGACGTCCAGGCGCTCGCCGGTGCCCGGCTCGTTGAGGAAGACCACGTCCTCGGTGCTCGCGCCGTCGGCCAGGTGGGCGACCACCCGCACGAAGCCCTGCGGCGAGGCCGCCGGCACCACGACCCGCTGTCGGTAGGGCGGGGCGAAGCGGCTCGCCACCAGGGAGGTGTTCCAGTAGAAGTCCACGCGCTCGACCGGGGTATCGGCCGGGGCATCGACCTCGGCCGCCACCTCCACCGGTCCGGTGAGCGGCGCGCTCGGGCTCCCCGCGCCGGTCTTGGGCTCGGTGATCCGCACCCGGAAGCTGCCGCCTCCCTCGTTGACCACCAGCAGGTCGCGCCCCAGCTCGTCGCCGCCCTCCCCGTAGGCGACCGCCTCCACCCGCCGGTTCTGCGGCAGATCGCCGAAGTCGAGGACCGCGCGGAAGGGCGGCGCCGCCCGGACCGCCACCCGCTTGCCGTCGAGCAGGAAGTCGACCCGCCGCACCCGCGCCTCGGAGACCACCGCCCGGATCTCGGTCCGCCCCATGACGAACGGCTCCCGGGGCGCCAGCAGGCGGATGGTCTGGGGCGAGGGCAGGAGGTCCAGGTCCGCCGCCTCGCTCCCCTCGGGCACCTCGGCCCCGGCGCTCGCCTCGAGATAGGTGGCGACCGCGCTCCCCCAGCGCTGGCCGGCCAGGTCCTCGACCACCACCGCGATCCGGGTCTCGGAGCCGGCGGGAAGCGCGACCGGAATGCGGTAGAGCCCCGCCTCGGGCAGGGCGTCGGCGGCGAGGTCCCGGTGGAAGACCAGGGGCGCCTGGTCGGGGCGCTCGACGCCCACCGTCGCGCGCAGCCGCGCGCCGGGCGGCGGCGTGGGCTCCCCCTCGTCGCCGCCCAGGCGCAGGGTCAGCCGGCCCTCGCCGACCCCCGAGGGGGCGGTCTCGAAGGCCGCCTCGACCGGCAGGTCGCCGTGGGCCTCGAGGTCGCCGTCGAGGAGCAGCCGCGCCCGCACCGCGGCCACCGCCTCGGGGGTCGCCGTCGCCACCCAGGCTCGGCTGTGGACGGTGTAGCGCTCGGCGTGCGCCACGCCGCCGGCGAGCCGCACCTCGACCGGCTGCGGGTCGCCCTCGGGCGCCGGGACGACCAGGCGGAGCCGCCGGCGGAGGCGCTCGGCGAGGTCGCCGATCTGCAGCGGATCGGTGACCAGCTCACCGCCGGTCGCCGTGGCGATCGACGCCAGGGCGTCCCGCCCGCCCGCCACCGGCGGCAGCCCGGCCGCCGCCTCGTCCGTCTCCGTCTCCCGGTCCTTGCGATGGCCCAGGTGCGGGGTGATGAGGGCCGGGCGCCCGACCTCGTGGCCGCCGCTGGGAACGGCGCCGGGCCGCGGGCCGATCTGCTGGTCGCGGATCGAGGGCGGGGGCGCGGTCGGGGTGGGGACGAAGCCGCCCCCCTCGCCGCCGGGCAGGAACGGGTAGGTGAGCCAGCCGTAGGCGGCGAGCACCTTGCCCAGCTCCGCCGTCGAGGGGAGGACCACCGGCCGCGGCAGGCGCCGGGCCTGCTCCTCGAGGCCGTAGGCCTGGAGGGCGGCGCGGTAGAAGACCAGGGGGTCCTCGTCGAAGCCGCCGGTCACCAGGAGAAGCGCCCCCGCCGGCCGGCCCGGGTCGACCGGTCCCTGGTCGGCGGCCCAGGAGATCAGGCGCTGGCGGTCGAGGCGGAGGACCTCCGCCTCGTTGTCCAGGGCCTCCCGGGTCACCTCGTCGATCCGGTCCTCGACCTCCGGCGCCAGGCGGTGCCCCACCCGGCTGCGGCCGGTCTCCGGCGGCCCGGCGAGCCCCCGGAGCTCCTCCAGGTAGTGCCGCCGGAGCTCGCTCAGCGCGTCGCGGCCGCCGTAGCGCACCCCGACGCCGGCCAACGCCTGGGAGACGATCTCGGGGTCGCGGCTCGCGGGCAGGAGCGTCCGGGCCCGGTCGTCGGCGACCACCAGCTCGACCGGCGCCACGCCCGCGAGCGTCGCCGCGCGGTCCGACAGGGAGGAGGCCGCCGCCAGCACGTTCTTCGAGGCGAGGAGCGGCAGGTCGAAGTAGATCGTGAAGCGATCGGGCGCGGCGCTCTCCAGGACGGTGGCCGCGGCGGGGGCGCCCGCCACCCGCACGTCGAGGTCGCCGGGCCGGAGCGCCCGGGCCGGCTTGCCCTCGGGGCCGGTCACCTCCACCGAGAGCTCGGCTCGAGCCGGGCTCGCCGCCGCCGGGGACGGCGCGGCGGCGGGCGCCGCCGGGGCGACGCCCGCGAGGCCGAGAGTGAGGACGGCGAGGGCGAGGAGGTCGAGGGGACGTCGGCTCATCTGGACGACGGCGGCGGGCGGGGGCTCGATGGCTGGGGTCTTCACTGCGGAAACGGCGGCACCAGGTCAGGAGCCATTCTTCCATGGATCGGCCGCGGCCCTCACGCTCCGGCCCGGAGGACCTCGGGGTCGAGGCCGCGCAGGGGCTCGAAGCGGGGTGCGGCCATCGGGAACAGGCCGGGGCGCCAGCGCTCGATCGTCCGGACCGCCCAGGGCACCAGGCTCCACCCGGCGCCGACCAGCCGGCGTCCCCCGGGGGCGTAGACCGCACGGGCCAGGCGCCGCCGGCGGTCGAGCTGGGCCAGGAGGGGGTCGGCGAGCAGCCGCTCCCGGTAGCCGCGGAACGCGAAGTCGTCCCGGGCGAAGGCCTCGGCCACGGCCGCCGCGGCCACCCGGCCGTGGGCCAGCGCGAAGGAGATCCCCTCCCCGAGGAGCGGATCGACCCCGGCGGCGTCGCCGGCGAGCACCACCCGCTCCGCGGCCACCTGCGCTCCGGGCTCGAACCACTGGAGGGGATGGCCTGCGAGCCGGAGCTCGTCGAGCCGCCGGCCGCGCAGCGCGAGGCGCTCCGCCAGGACCTCCTTGAGCGGTACCCGCGGACCCCGGGAGGCCACCCGGCTGTCGAACACCCCCCGGTTCATCATCGGACGGCCGGCGACCAGGCTGGGGAAGTCCCAGTAGTAGCCGCGCAGCCCGGCCGCGAGCGGCGTGAAGTCGAAGACCGCCACGCCGCGCCAGCCTCCGGGCCCGGCGCCCCCCGCCGGGCGCTCCGGCGTCAGGACCTCGAGCAGGCGGGCCTGCCGGGCCCCGGAGCGCCAGCCGAGGCTCCGCCGGACCACCCCCTTCGAGCCGTCGGCTCCCACCACCGCCCGCGCCCGGTAGACCGTGCGCTCGGTCACCACCCGGAGCGAGCCGGCGTCGGCCTCCAGCCCGACGACCGCCTCGCCCTCGCGCAGCTCGACCCCTTCGGCCCGCGCCCGGCCGGCGAGCCAGGCGTCGAAGTCCCGCCGCCGCACCACCCGGAAGACCGGCTCGCCGTAGAGGCCGTACCCCCGTTCGCCGAAGACCAGGCGCAGCTCGGTGATCGGCACGGAGGGCGGCGCCGAGCCCCGGCCCGGGTCCAGGCCGAGGCCGAGGCCGGCGAGGACTTCCTCCGCGGACCGCGTCACCCCTCCGCCGCACAGCTTGTCCCGGGGATGGGTCTCCCGGTCGAGGACCACCATCCTCCCCGCCCACCGGGGGTCGGCGCGCAGCAGGTGGAGGGCCGTCGAGGCACCGGCCGGGCCGGAGCCGACGATCACCAGGTCGACCGTCTCGGTGGGCTTCATGGCGCGGGCGGCGGTGACAACGGCATCCCGGCCGAGACTATCTCAGAGCCTGTGAAGGCATCTCCGCCCGTCGCGAGGGCGCGGGCGCCGCCTTCCCGCCCGGACGCGGTACGATCCCGCCGTGCTCGAGCGGCTCCAGACCGTAGCGGTCGTCGCCGCCGTCGGCGGGCTCGCGCTCGGCTTTCTGGCGAGCCTCGGGGTCCACGTGACGCCACTGCTCAGCCGGACGGGCCTGTGGCTGACCGCCGCCGCCCTCCTCGCCGCCGGCCTGCTCGGCGGCGTGGCGACCGTCCTGCGCGCCCGCGAGATCGACCGCCGCCGCTGGGAGGTGGTGGAGGACCCCCTCCTCACCTCCGGCGAGCGGGAGTACGCCCACAAGGAGGCGGAACGGGAGCGCCGCTGGGCCGGCACGGTCTTCTTCACCTCGCCCATCGCCCTCGGCTACTGGGCGGCCTACCAGCTCGGCCCCGACGCCGGCCTCGCGGCGCCGCCGCTCCTCGCCGTCGTCCCGCTCGGAGGGTATCTCGCCGGCCTCCTGGCCACCTACGCCCGACTGCGCAAGGCGTGAGGAAGACGCCCCGGAGCCCGGCCGCCGGGCCCCGCGAGGGGGTCGGTGTCTCCCGCACGGCCCTGGCACCGGCCCTGGCACCGGCCTTGCTCGTTCCGTCGGGAGAAGGGGACCTTCCCCAGGAGACCACCATGAGCTACCGACCCCGCACGCGTCGTTCCTTCGCCCATCTCGCGGCCTGGGGCCTGCTCGGCCTCGCGCCCCTCGTCGCCGCCTGCGGCCGTGACCGGTCGGCCGACGCGACACCGCCGCCCCCCCGCGAGGACAGCCGGCCGGCCACTCCGGCGCCCGCGCCGGCCGCGCCGGCCGCGCAACTCGATCCCGGTGCTCCGGCGGCCGCAGTGACGCCTGGAGCGGCGCCCGCCGAAGCCGCGGCGCCCGCCGACGATCCGGCCCGGCTGGCCGAGCGGCAGCGCGAGCTCGACCGCCGCGCGGCCGAGCTCGACGCGCGCGAGGCGGCGCTCGCGGCCCCGAGGCCGGAGCCCCGGAGGTCCGCGACGAGGCCCGCTCCCGGCCCCGCTCCGGCGGCGGCGAGCCCGAGCCCGCGGCACGCCGCGCCGGCGCCCGCCGACCAGCCGGAGGCGGCGGCCGAGCCGGGGTCCGAGCCCGAAGCGGCCGAGCCGGCGCCCGAGCCCGAGGCGGCCGCGGCGCTCCCGGACGACGAGAGCTGGCGCCGGCGCCCCGCCGCCGATCGCCCGGAGCCACTGCGCACCGTCACCCTCCCCGCCGACACCCGCCTCGAGGTCGAGCTCCTGGGCAGCGTCTCGAGCGCCACCGCCGCCGCCGGCGACGAGGTCCGGGCCCGCCTCCGCCAGCCGCTGGTGGTCGACGGCGCCGAGGTGGTGCCGGCCGGCTCCGAGGTGGTGGGCACGGTCACCGCGGCGGTACCCCTGGGCAAGGTCGGCGGCCAGGCACGCCTGGTGCTCGACTTCCGCCGTCTCGAGCCCGTCGGAGGCGAGCCGGCGGCGATCGAGGCCGAGCTCTCCACCAAGGGCGAGAACGAGACCGCTCGGGACGCCGCTACCATCGGCGGCGCCGCGGTGGGCGGCGCCGTGCTCGGGCGCGTGCTCAACCGGGGCAACAAGGGCAAGGGCACCCTGCTCGGCGCCATCGTCGGCGCCGCCGCGGGCACCGTGATCGCGTCCCGGAGCGAGGGCCAGGAGGTGGTGCTGCCCGCCGGCGCCCGGCTGCAGCTCGTGCTCTCCAGGCCGGTCGACGTCCAGGTCCGGAGCACCCCGCAGCGCTGAGGACCGTTGTCCGGTAACCTCACCGGCCCATGGCGAAGGGCCGCACCGAAGCGCCGAAAGAAACCCCGCGCGCGGGAGAGAGGGAAGGGGATCGAGGGGATGCGGGGGGCATCCAGCGGCTCCTGGAGCTGTACTGCGGGATCGGCGGCTGCGCCGCCGCCGTGGCGTCCTCCGGCGTCCGGGTCGTGGCGGCGCTCGACGTCAACCGCTCCGCCCTGGAGGTCTACACCCAAAACTTCGACCACCCCGTCTCCGCCCGGACGCTCGAAGGGCTCGGCGCCGACGAGCTCGCCGCCTTCCGGGCCGATCTCTGGTGGCTCTCGCCCCCGTGCCAGCCGTTCACCCGCCGCGGCCTCGGCCGCGACGCCGACGATCCGCGCTCCCGGAGCCTGCTCGCCCTGCTCGACCGGATCGGCGAGCTGGGCGCGGCGGCCCCTTCCCGCCTGGCCCTGGAGAACGTGCCGGGCTTCGCCGGCTCGCGCTGCCACGCCCGTCTCCTGGAGGTCCTGGCCGCCGCCGGCTACCGGGTGCGCGAGCGCGTCCTCTGCCCGACCGAGCTGGGCGTCCCCAACCGCCGCCGGCGTTACTACCTCGCCGCCCGGCGCGGAGCGGACCCGGCGCCGTGGCCCGCGCCGCCGCCGGGCGGCCCGCCCCTCGCGGCCTACCTCGACCCGGAGGGCGCAGAGACCGGCTCCGATCTCCGGCTCGCGCCCGCGATCGCCCGCCGCTACCGCCACGCCCTGGACGTCGTCGACCCGGCGGACCCCTCGGCCGTGGCCGCCTGCTTCACCGCCGCCTACGGCCGCTCGCCGGTGCGGAGCGGCTCGTACCTGCCGGCGCCCGGCGGCGGGCTGCGGCACTTCTCGCCGTCGGAGGTCCTCCGTCTCCTGGGCTTCCCGGCGACCTTCTCCCTGCCCCCGGGGATGCCGCCCGCGCGCGCCTGGCCGCTCCTCGGCAACAGCCTGTCGGTGCCGGCCGTGCGCCACGTCCTGAGCACCCTGTATGATCTCCCTCCGCCATGATCCGGACGCTCACCCTCCAGATTCCCGGCCCGGGGCTCCACGAGATCACGTCGCAGGTCGCCGCCGCCGTCGCCGACGCCGGCGTGGCCGAGGGCCTGTGCACCCTCTTCCTGCGCCACACCTCGGCCAGCCTGACGATCCAGGAGAACGCCGATCCCTCGGCGTGCCGCGATCTCGAGGGCTGGCTCGACCGGCTGGTGCCCGAGGACGACCCCCACTTCACCCACAAGACCGAGGGTCCGGACGACATGCCGTCGCACATCAAGGCGGCGCTCACCGCGACGTCCCTCGGCATCCCGATCGTCGACGGCAGCCTCGCCCTCGGGACCTGGCAGGGCATCTTCCTGTGGGAGCACCGGAGGAGCCGCCACCGCCGGGAGCTGGTCGTGCACGTCGCCGCGTGAGCGGAGAGCCTGTGAAACCAATTCCAGCCCTGCTTCGGGCACCCCCGAATCACCTCTCGCGGCGGGCGGAGATGTCTTCACAGGCTCGGAGCTCTCCCCCTCGACCCCTCGATCCCTTGCGGCTCCTCACGCCTCCCCTCCCTTCGACTCGAGCTTCGGCCGAAGGCCGCGAGTTTCCCTGGCAGACTCCTTGCTTCCTCCTGTCGTTCGAGGAGGCCCGCCGGGGGTCTCCGGGGGGCTCGACGTCCTGGGAGGATCGATGAGCCAAGACCACCTGCTACTCGACTTCGACCGCTCGGTCACCGACGACGAGGGCCACTGGTATCGCGCCCGGGCGCTGGGCGCCCAGGCCGAGGACGGCCTGTGGGAAGGGTGGCTCGAGTTCATTCCGGACGACGGCTCGGAACCGATCGCGACTCCGAGGGAGACGGTGCAACCCAACCTGCAGGACGCCGAGTACTGGGCCACCGGCCTCGAGCCGATCTATCTCGAAGGCGCCCTCGAACGGGCCCTGGACTCCCGGCGCAAGCGCCTCTTCGTCCCGGCCCCCCGCCGGGTCCGCCGCACCGCCGGCGTCCGCTGATCGGCGGCCGCCCCGGCCCGCCGTCCCGTCTCCTTCGGCCGGAACCCCTTGCGCGCCACTCCGGCGCGTGGCACATTGCATCGGTCTTCTGGGCCCACGACCACCCTGCCGGGTAGGGACCACCCGCCCGGGGAGAGGTGGCATGGAGCGCGGAGCCTGTGAGAAACCGTCTCTCAGCGAGCGATGGTTCGATGGCGATCGCCGCCAGGCCACACGGAGCGCCCGGACCCGGCCGGGCGTAGAGGGCGATCGCCAGAGACCGGCCGACCGGACCGGCCGGAGAAGGGATGGCCCATGGCCGAAAGAGGTGTGAGCCGGCGACGGTTCGTCAACTGGTTTCTGGGCAGCTCGATCGGCGCGCTGGCCGTGGCGATCGTCTACCCGGTGATCCGCTTCCTCAGCCCGCCGGAGATCGCCGAGGCCTCGGCCAACCAGGTCGAGGCAGGCCTCACCAACGACCCCGAGTTCGTCGAAAAGGGCTTCAAGATCATCTCGCTGGGCGTCGAGCCGGTGATCGTCATCCGGGTCGGCCAGCAGGACTTCCGTGCCTTCTCGGCGACCTGCACCCACCTCTCGTGCATCGTCGAGTACCAGAAGCCCAAGGAGCTGATCTACTGCAACTGCCACGGCGGGGAGTACGACCTGACCGGCAAGGTGATCGCCGGGCCGCCGCCCAAGCCCCTCGCCCAGTACACCGTCCACCTGGCCTCGAAGGCGCCGTCCCAGCCCGAGACCGTCATCGTCTCGAAAGCGTGAGCCCGCCGCCATGAGCACTCGACGAGAGTCCGTCCGCCGCTGGCTCGACGACCGGCTCCACCTCGGCCAGGTCCGCGAGCTCGCCGCCCACAAGACCGTGCCGGTGCACCGCTTCTCGGTCATCTACTACTTCGGCGGCATGACCCTGTTCTTCTTCATCGTCCAGGTGTCGACCGGCATCCTCTTGATGCTCTACTACCGGCCCTCGGCGGAGAACGCCTTCGAGTCGGTGCAGTTCTTGATGACCAGCGTGCCGTTCGGCTGGTTGATCCGCTCGATCCACTCCTGGTCGGCGAACCTGATGATCCTCACCGCCTTCGTCCACCTGGCGACGGTCTTCTTCGCCAAGGCGTACCGCCCGCCGCGCGAGGCGACGTGGGTCACCGGCTGTATCGTCCTCTTCCTCGCCCTCGGTTTCGGCTTCTCCGGGTACCTGCTGCCCTGGAACCAGCTCTCCTTCTTCGCCACCAAGGTGGGCACCGAGATCGCCGGCGTGGTCCCGGGCGTCGGCCCCTGGATGCTGCGCTTCCTGCGCGGCGGCGACCGGGTGACCGGCGCGACGCTGTCGCGCTTCTACGGCTGGCACGTGGCCATCCTCCCGGCGATCACCACCATGGTCCTGGGCCTGCACGTGCTCCTCGTCCAGCTCCACGGCATGAGCGTGCCCCCGACCCTCGAGGGCGAGGCGAAGCGCCGGCCCCCGATGCGGTTCCTGCCCCACTACGCCCTGCGCGACCTCTTCGGCTGGCTCCTCGCCCTGGCGGTGCTCGCGGCCCTCGCCGCCCTGTTCCCCTGGGAGCTGGGCGAGAAGGCCAACCCCTTCGCTCCGGCCTACGCCGACATCAAGCCCGAGTGGTACTTCATGTTCATGTTCGAGACCTTGAAGAAGGTGCCGGGGGGCCAGATCTTCGGCATCGAGTACGAGGTCTTCCCGATCCTCCTCTTCGGCCTCGCCGGGCTGGTCCTGCTGCTGGTGCCGTTCCTGGACCGCGGCGTGGTGCGCCGGGGCCGGAGCCGCGGCTTCACCGCCGCCGGCGTCCTGGTGCTGATCTACATGGTCGGGATGACCGCCTGGGGGTACCGCTCCTTGACGCCGGTCTGGGTGGTCCTGACCACTCTCGCCCTGATCGGCGTGTTCGCCTTCGTCGTCCGCCGCCGAGAGGCCGCGGAACGGCTGGAGGGTTTGCGATGAGCCGCCTCTCGATCGACCGCGCCGCCCTGGTCCTCCTCCTGCTCGCCGCGAGCCCGACGGCGCTCCAGGCCCAGGCCCCGCAGCCCCAGGCCCCGCCCGCAAGCCAGCCGCAGGCCGCTCAGGGCCAGGCCCCGCCGCCGGCCCCGGCCGCAAACCAGCCGCAGGCCGCCCAGGGCCGGGCCCCGGAGACCCAGATCGCCACGACCTCGTGCACGATCTGCCACGGCAGCACCGGCTGGTTCGACCAGGAGACGGTGCACACGATCGTGGGCGGCTTCACCGGCGGCGTGCACGCCGCGGCGGGCCTCTCCTGCGACGACTGCCACGGCGGCAACCCGGACCCCGCCCTCGGCGACGACCTCGAGGCCGCCATGGACCCGGGCTTCGGCCCCAAGCCCTTCGTCGGCGCTCCCGACAAGGCGCAGGTGCCGGCGTTCTGCGGCCGCTGCCACTCCGACCCGACCTTCATGCGCCGCTTCAAGCCCGGCGAGCGGGTCGACCAGCAGCGCGAGTACGCCACCAGCCGCCACGGGCACCTCCTCGCCCAGGGCGACACCAAGGTCGCGACCTGCATCGACTGTCACGGCGTCCACGGCATCCTGGGGCCGGACAGCCCCGACTCGCCGGTCTACCCGAAGAACGTCGCCACGACCTGCAAGAAGTGCCACGGCGATCCCAAGTACATGGCCGGCTATACCACCGACGACGGCCGGCCCCTGCCGGTCGACCAGTACGCCCTCTGGAGCCGAAGCGTCCACGCCGCGGCGATGTTCGAGAAGGAGGACCTCTCGGCGCCCACCTGCAACGACTGCCACGGCAACCACGGCGCCGTGCCCCCCGGCCTCGACTCGATCACCTTCGTCTGCGGCCAGTGCCATGGGCGCGAGGCGGAGCTGTTCCGCAAGAGCGCCAAGCACGCGGGGTTCCAGCAGCACAACGAGCTGATCGCGGGCATGGGTCCCGACGCCTGCGCCAACTGCCACGAGCCCCCCGAGCCGCAGGCCAAGCTCACCGGCTTCCACGCCTTCTCCGAGTGCATCACCTGCCACGGCAACCACGCGGTGATCCGCCCGACGGTGGCCATGCTCGCGCCGCTCCCGCCGATCCCGTGCGCCTTCTGTCACGAGGGCACCGGCCCGCTGGCCGGCAACGGCGCGAAGCTCGAGCCGCCGGCGGCGGCGGAGCCGGTCGCCGGCTCGGTCCCGCCGGAGCCCGAGAAGGTCCGACAGCACTACGAGCAGATGCGCGACGCGCTGCTCGCCCAGGCGAAGCAGCGGGACCTCGGCGGCTCCGCCCTGTTCGACTGGATGGTCGACCGGGCCCTCGAGCTGCCCTTCCACAACCTGCCCCCGAGCGAGGCCCAGAAGGAGGAGGGCCAGGCCGAGGGCATCCGCCTGGGCGGCGAGGTGGTGGGCAAGACCCTGCGGCCGGAGTTCAAGCGGCTGTTCGAGAAGTTCCGCATCGGCAAGACCTACTTCACCTACGAGGACCCGGCGACGGGCAAGCCGGTGCGCGGACGGATCCGCCGGTGCAGCGACTGCCATGGCCGGAAGCCGGCGCTCACCGACACGCCGGTGGGCTACGACACGGGCGCGGCGTTCCTCACCGGGATGCGCGAGGTCACGGGCCTCACCGCGCAGGCCGAGCGGACCCTGCTCGCCGCCCAGCGCGGTGGGGTCGAGGTCGGGGACGCCTCGCTGGCGGTAGACCACGCGGTCGACGCCCAGATCCAGCTCGAGGTGCTGGTGCACACGTTCTCGGACGCGAAGGACGGGCAGTTCGAGGTGAAGCGCAAGGAGGGGGTCGAGCAGGCGCGCACCGCGCTCAAGAAGGCCGAAGACGCCCTGCATCAGCTCGGCTTCCGCCGCCGCGGCCTGGTCGTGACGCTGGTGGTGATCCTGCTGGTGCTGGTGGGGTTGGGGCTGAAGATCCGGCAGCTCGGGTCCGGGTAGGACGGGCCGGGGGCTCCCGCCGGGAGGAACGGCGCGGCTTACCAGGACTTCGGGACGGAGGAGCCGCGCCTCGGCTCGGACCGCGCTCGGCCGCGTCGGACTCCGCAACGCCTCGTTGAGCGCGGTCCTCGACGTCCTCCGGACGGGAGCCCCCGGCCCTCCGGGGTCGGACTCCGTGACACGGCCGAGGCGGAGCTCGGCCGGCCGGACGCTACGGCCGCCACCGAGCCGCGGCGACCGCCAGGCCCCGCGCTGACCCGTCCGCCACCGAAGCCGAGAAACCTCGGGTGGGGTGGGAAGGGGATCGGGGGGGATGCGGGGGGGGGGACCCAGCTACAACACCAAGATCAACACGAACACCATCGCCGCGGCGACGAACGCCACGTGGAGCCAGATGCGCTGGGGGCTCTCGGAGTACCAGCGGTCGAGCTTCTGGGGCAGGGATTCGCGGATCATGTCTTCTCCTCCGCCGCGATTGTCGCAGAACCGGTCCCGGCCTGGTGGTCCGTCAATCTTCATTTGACAGAGGTATCCGGCGAGGATTTCGCGTCGCTGGCCAGGCGCTCCGACGCAGGCGTAGCGGGGCCTACGTCGAGGAGGAGCCACGCCGCCAGCGGCGTGAAGGACCGTCGGGACCCGTCAATTGAAGGTTGACGGACCACTAGTGACCCGTCACTCGTCGCGGGGCCGGGCCAGGCGGGGAGCCGCGATCAGGGCGCCGCCGTAGAGGGCCAGGGCCACGAACAGCTCGGCCGCGCCGCCGACCCGGAAGTCCTCCACCACCAGCTTGACGCCGCCGGCGGTCAGGACCGCGAAGACCAGCCAGCGCGCCGCCCGGACGCGGCGGAGGTGGGAGGCGAGGGCCAGGAGCAGCGCCGACGCGGCGAAGACGAAGGTCCGCACTCCGGCCACCAGCGCCGGCGCCGCGCCCGCCCCGGAATCGCCGACCACCACCGGGATCGCCACCCGCAGCAGCGCGCCCGCCGCAAACCAGACGAACAGGACCAGCAGGATCAGACCGGGCAGCCTCGCCGCCGGGCCCCAGTAGGGCGAGGCGGCGGGCAGCTCGAAGGCTGCCGCCGCTGCCGCCGCCGCTCCGAGCACCAGCCAGGCCACCGGCGCGATGGGCGGCCACGGCGTGCCGGCCGGCGCCCAGAGCGCGTAGGAGGCGGCCGCCAGCAGCCCGGAGGCGGCCGCCGCCGCCAGCACGTAGACCCCGGCGTGGAAGCCCAGGGTCACGCTGTCGTGGCGGGAGGCCAGCCAGACGGTGGCGACGGCGAGCGCCACCCAGAGCACCGCACGCCCCGCGGCGGGGAGCACCAGGGTCGTGCCCCCCAGGACCAGCACCAGCCCGAGGGCGCCGAAGAGGAAGAAGGCGTGGCGGCGGGCCGGGCGCTTGCCCAGCAAGTCGAGGGCCAGGGCGAGGCAGGCGGCGGCGAGCAGCAGGCTGCCGAGGCCCACGGCGAAGGGCGCCCCGGGCAGCTCCCGGACGAGCCGCAGGCCGGCGCCGTACCCGATCAGGGTCGCCATGGCGGCCTGGGCCAGCTCGAAGCGCCGCATCCGCCACGTCGGCTCGGAGGCGCGGACCGCCACGCTGCCGGCGCCCAGGACGAAGAGCGCCAGGAGCACCGCCAGCTCGCCCCAGCCCGTCGGCTCCTCCTTCAGCAGGGCGCGCATCACGACGAACGCCACCGTCAGATCGACCAGGCCGGCGCTCACCCAGGGCAGCGCCCACCACCCGGCCAGCGCCGCCAGCCAGTCGTCGGCCGCGCGCACCAGGACCAGCACCAGGACCGCCGGCAGGATCGGCTCGACGCTGCCCATGAGGGCCCAGGCGGCGAGCACCGCGGCCAGGCTCGCCAGCCAGGCGACCACCCGCAGCCGGCGGCGCCAGGCGAGGCCCAGGGCGAGGGCGGTCACCGCCACCAGGGCGGCGGCGGCGCCCTGGGCGGAGAGCACGTGGAAGCGGCTGGCCGCCTCCCAGGCGAGGGGCGGCGCGATGACCACGAAGGCCGCGCCGTGGTACGCGGCGGAAACCCGCCGCCCGCGCGCCGCCGCACGGTCGGCGAAGACCAGCCACACCAGGGCGTAGAGGAGGCCGAGGGCGATGCCCAGGACCACCGGCACGGCGCCGCTCTCGGTCAAGGCCCGGAACAGAAACGCGCCGCCCAGGACGATCAGGGTCCGGCCGAGCAGCGCGAGCGGCCCGCCCCCTTCCACGGCCGGGCGCTCCCGGTCCTCGGTCCGCGCGGCGCGGGCGAGCCGCGGCCACACCGCCTCCGGCGCCGCCGCGCGCCGCGCCTCGAGCGCCCCAAGGCGCTCGTCGAGCGCGCGGAGCGCGCGGGTCAGCTCCTCCACCTGCGACTCGAGCCGCGCGAAGCGCTCGTCCATGAAGCCTCCTTACTGCCGTCCATTGTTCCGGCTCGGGAGCTACCCGGGCACCACCCGACGGGGTGGGTGAAATCACGCCTCACGGGTGGTTACACGCCCCCGGCGCCGTGCGATGCTGCCTCTCGAAGGGGCTACCCGACCCGCCGGATCCATCCGCAAGGGGGCGCCCCGCCGGAACGGACGATCGCCGGAAGGTCGACGACGTCCGATTGTGACTCGAAAAGGAACGAAGACAATGAAGAAGCTTGCTTCGCTGACCGTCGGCCTCGCGGCCATCGCGCTGCTCGCCGTGCTCTTCTCCCTGCCCCTCATCGCGCTTCCCGGGCCGGCCCGGGGGGAGCAGGGCCGGGACCAGGCGCAGGCGCACGACGGCCAGGCGATCTTCATGGCTCAGAGCTGCAACCTCTGTCATCAGGTGTCCACCGCCGGGATCGAGGCCGCCACCAAGTCCGAGAGGATGCGGGGCCCCGACCTGGTCAACGTCGCCACCGCCCACGACGCCGCCTGGATCAAGAGCTTCTTGAAGAAGCAGACGGAGCTCGACGGGGCCAAGCACAAGAAGGAGTTCAAGGGCAGCGACGACGAGCTCGACACCCTGGCCTCCTGGATTCTCGCGCAGAAAAAATAGACGCCGTCCGGCGTCGATCGAACGTTCGATCGGTAGGATGACGCACGAGGGCGGGATCGAGGCTCCCGGGTCGGCCCCGCGCCGGGGGGAGCTCGCGGTCCCGCCCGAGGGAGGGGTGTGACATGAGATCCCCGAGATCCTCGCTGTGGCTCGGTGCGGCCTTGCTGGCGCTCGCCGCCCCGGCGGCCCGCGCCCAGGTCGACTGCTCCGAGTGCCACGACCAGGGGCCGGCGCCGGCTTCGGTCCACGCCGGCCTCGGCTGCTCCGACTGCCACTCGGACATCGAGGCCTACCCTCACCCGGAGACGCCCCTCGCCGGTGACGCGATCTGCAGCCAGTGCCATGACGTGGCGCCGACCCTCGCCGAGAGCGTCCACGGCGGCGTCCTCGGCTGCCAGGACTGTCACGGTGCCGGACACGACATCCTCCCCCTCGACGACCTCGACTCCGCGATGTCGCCGGTCAAGCAGGTCTCGACCTGCGGCGACTGCCACGAGACCGCCGACGGGCTGATCGACGGCTACCTCGAGAGCGTCCATGGCCGGGCGCTCCTGCGCTCCGGCCTGGTGACCGCGGCGCCGTCGTGCAGCGACTGCCACGGCTCCCACGACATCAAGCCGATCGAGGACCCGGACGCCCGCGTCTCCCACCGCAACATCCCCAAGACCTGCGGCCACTGCCACGAAGGGATCCTCGCCGTGTGGCGGGAGAGCTCCCACGGTCGGATCTGGCAGAGGGGCGGCGATCAGGGCCCGGTGTGCATGACCTGCCACTCGTCCCACCGGGTCGAGCCGCCGCGCGAGCGCGCCGCCCGGCTCAAGACTCCCGAGACCTGCGGCCACTGCCACGAGGACCGGTTCCAGAGCTACCGGGACAGCTTCCACGGCGAGGTGACCGACCTGGGCTTCGTCACCGCCGCCATTTGCTCGGACTGCCACACGCCCCACGACAACCTGCCGGCCTCGGACCCGGCCTCGACCGTCAATCCGAAGCACCTCGCCGCCACCTGCGGCCAGTGCCACGGCGCGGTGTCGAAGAAGTTCCTCTCCTTCGACCCCCACGCCGAGCCGGAGAGCCCGAAGAGCAACCCGACGCTCCACGGCGTCTGGCTGGCCATGACCCTTCTGCTCATCTCGACGTTCGGCTTCTTCGGCCTCCACGACCTGCTCTGGCTGCAGCGCTCGGCGGTGGCGCTGGCCCGCGGCGAGCTGGCCGCGGAGCGCTCGCAGGAGGGACCGTGGGTGCGCCGCTTCACGCCGGGCCAGCGGCGGATCCACGCCATCGTCATCATCACGTTCCTGACCCTCGCGGCGACCGGCTTGCCCTTGAAGTTCCACTACCTGGAGTGGGCCCACGCCCTGGTCGCCTACCCGGGCGGCGTCGCCCTCTCCCGCCTGCTCCACCGGACGGCGGCCCTCTTGACCTTCGGCTACTTCCTGGTCCACATCCTGATGGTCGCCAAGCGCGGCGTGGTGGACAAGGAGCCGGGGCTGCTCTACGGCTGGAAGTCCATGGTCCCGAGACCGAAGGACCTGACCGACATGTGGCGCAACCTGAAGTACTTCCTCTACGCGGGGCCGCGCCCCCGCTTCGACCGCTGGACCTACTGGGAGAAGTTCGACTACTTCGCGGTCTTCTGGGGCGTCGCGGTCATCGGCGCCTCCGGGCTGATGCTCTGGTTCCCCCGCGTCTTCTCCCAGGTGCTGCCCGGGTGGCTGCTCAACGCGGCCTTCGTCATCCACAGCGACGAAGCGCTCCTGGCGGTCGGCTTCATCTTCGTCTTTCACTTCTTCCACACCCACCTGCGGCCCGAGAGCTTCCCCCTCGACCCGGTGATCTTCGTGGGCGCCGTCCCCCTCGAGCGGTTCAAGGAGGAGCGTCCCGAGGAGTACCGGCGCCTGGTCGAGCGCGGCGAGCTCGATGCGCGGCTGGTGCCGGCGCCCTCGCCGGCGCTCCTCCGGAAGGTCCGATTCTGGGGATTCGCGGCGGTCGCGATCGGCCTCGCGCTGGTCGTGGGTATCCTGTGGGGGTTCATTCACCCGTGAGGTTCGCCACCGGGACCGACCGGGCTCCCGTCACCCGTCTCTTGGAGGAGGCACCATGAGCGCCGAGGCGCCCGCCGAGGAACGCTGGAACCGAGACCTGTTCGGCAGGTTGTTCAACTACGCCAACAACCCGACGACGCTGGTCGGCATCGTCCTGACCACGGTCTCGGCGATCTCCATCATCATCTTCATCATCGGCGAGATGGCGGGGGGGTTCCGCAACCCCTACACCAACATCTTCGCCTTCATGGTGCTGCCGGCGGTCTTCGTCCTCGGCCTGCTCGTCATCCCGGTGGGCATGCTGCGCCGCCGCGCCCGCCTGGTGGCCCAGGGCGTGCCGCTCAAGGAGCGGGTGCGCTACCCGCGGCTCGACTTCAACGACCCCCAGCTGCGCCGGGTGGCGAGCGTCATCCTGCTGCTCACCGCGGTCAACGGCGTCCTCTTCGGAGCCAGCTCCTACCTGGCGGTCGAGCACATGGAGACGGTCGAGTTCTGCGGCGCGACCTGCCACCTGATGCAGCCCGAGTTCACCGCCTACCAGCAGTCGGCTCACTCCCGGGTGGCCTGCGTCCAGTGCCACATCGGCCCCGGCGCCTCCTGGTTCGTGCGCTCGAAGCTCGATGGCATCCGCCAGGTCTGGAAGACCGCCCTCGACACCTACCACCGCCCGATCGAGACGCCGATCCACAACCTGCGCCCGGCGCGCGAGACCTGCGAGCAGTGCCACTGGCCGGCCAAGCAGCACGGCGACACGGTCAAGGTCTTCGCCCGCTTCGCCACCGACGAGGCCAACACGCCCAGCTACACGGCGATGATCGTCAAGACCGGCGGCGGCCGCGTCGAGCTCGGCCGGCACGGCGGCATCCACTGGTGGCACATCTACTCCGACAACAAGATCCGCTACGTCTCGAAGGACGACAAGCGCGAGGAAATGGTCTGGGTCGAGCTGACCACGCCGGACGGCGAGACCCGGGTCTACACCCGGGACGGCGACGAGCTGCCGCCGCCGGCCGAGCTCCAGCGGCGGGCCCGAGTGATGGACTGCATCGACTGCCACAACCGGCCCACCCACCTGTTCAAGGAGCCGTCGAAGGCCCTGGACGAGGAGCTCGAGGCGCGCCCCGAGCTGGTCGCCCTGCCCTTCTACAAGCAGCAGGCCCTGGCGGCGATCCAGGGCGAGTACCCGAGCCACGAGGCGGGCATGGACGCGGTCAAGGAGGCGATGCTCCGTTACTACCGCACGACCTACCCCCAGGTCTGGTCCGAGCGCCAGAGCGCCGTCCAGACCGCCGCCCAGGTGGCCTCGGAGGTCTACGGCAGGAGCGTCTTCCCGGAGATGAAGACCAACTGGGAGACCCACCCCCAGGACATCGGCCACGAGCAGTCGCCGGGCTGCTGGCGGTGCCACGACGACGAGATGGCGACCGCCGACGGCAAGCACACGATCGCCATGGACTGCGACCTGTGCCACGTCTTCCTGGTGGAGGACAGCCCCACGCCCCCCGGCGAAGAGCAGCTCGTCCTGGGAGGAGGTGCCGGTGGTTGATCGCCCCGGCCGAGACCCCCGGCCCACCCGAACGGGTGGGCCGAAACCACTCGGCGACGCGGCGCGGCGCCAACCCCGGCGCATTAGATTTCCCACCCGAAGAGGTCTCAATCTGGAGCGCTGAGATCGCTAAGCTCGCTAGCGATCGAACCGATCGAACACACAGGGGTCGAGAGAGTGCGAGAAGATGCATGCTACGCTAAACCACGCGAAGGCAATCCCGGTCAGCAGCGACGGTTCGATACCGGAACCGATCTTTAGGCCCCGAGCGGCGCGGAGCGCCGCGACCCACAACCGATGAGGTCGACGATGCGAAGACAACTCCCTAGCCTCCCCATCCTTGTCGCGGGGGCTCTGCTTCTCCTGCTCGCGGGCGTCGGAGCGACGCTCGCGGCGCAGGAGAAGCAGAGCGAGCCCCTCGACTCCTCGGTGTGCGCCGCGTGTCACGAGGACCGCGTCACCGCCTTCCAGGCCAACAACCCCCACTCGGTGCTCGAGTCACCGAAGTGGAACAAGTCCGGGGTCGAGGGCGGAAGCTGCACCTCGTGCCACGCCGGGGCGGCCAAACACGTCGAAGAGGGCGGCGGAGCGGGCAACATCATGGCCTTCGGTCCCGATGTCGCGGCGGCCGACATCGACAAGGCCTGCCTCACCTGCCACACCAAGACCCACCCGCGCTTCGCCTCGAGCCCCCACGCCAAGGCCGGGGTCGCCTGCACCTCGTGCCACCAGGTCCACCAGAGCGGCGCGACGGCGGTGGCCCTGCTCAAGGCGGGGCCGACGACGGCCTCCGACCCGGCCGACAAGCTCGGGCCGAAGTCGGCCGTGTGCGCCAACTGCCACGGTGACGTGCTCGCCCAGTTCGAGTACAACGAGCACCACCGCCTGCGCGAGGGAATCCTGGACTGCACCTCGTGCCACGACCCCCACGAGCGGTCCACCCAGGCGCGGCTCGGCGGCTTCAAGCAGGAGACCTGCTTCAAGTGCCACGCCGACAAGAGCGGTCCCTTCATCTACGAGCACCCCTCGGTGCGCGTCGAGGGGTGCACGGCGTGCCACGATCCCATGGGCTCGCCGAACCGGCACCTGCTCAAGTTCCAGCGCGTGGCCGAGCTCTGCTTCAGTTGCCACACCACGCCGCCCGGCTTCCACTCCCGGTTCACCCTGGACACGCAGTGCACCAACTGCCACTCGTCGATCCACGGGTCGAACTTCTCTCCCTTCTTCCTGAAGTAAGCGAGGGCCACCATGAAACGAATCGCACGCGGCACCACGATCGCGCTCGTTCCGGTCCTCGTTCTGGGTCTGACCCTGGTACTGGGCCTGGTCGTCTCTCCGGCCGCCCGCGCCCAGGCAGACGAGACGACGAGCTCCACCGGCCGCTTCGTCCTCGGCTACCGCAACGTCGACGTCGGCGGCACCGAGAACAAGTACAAGGAGGACTACAACCTCTCCGACGGTCCGCGCCTGATGGACCTGGACTTCGACCTGACGCCCGACGGCACGCTCAAGGACCTGGTGGACCGGATCCAGCTCACCGTCAGCGACTTCGGGGACGACCCGTTCCAGAGCCTGCACCTGGCGGTGGACAAGTTCGGCAAGTACAGCTTCCAGTTCAACCACTGGAAATCGACCTACTTCTACAACGACACGATCCTGCCCGAGGCGCTCGCCAACGAGCGGATCTCGAACGGCGGGGACTTCCACACCTTCGACTTCGACCGGGTGCGCAACGAGGCCAAGCTCAAGCTGAACCTCTCGTCCCGCGCCGAGCTGCACTTCGACTTCAACGAGTACACCAAGACCGGCAGCTCGACCACGACTCTCGACCTCCAGCGCCTGGAGATCGAGCTCGACAAGCCGATCGACGAGACCGAGTGGGACTACAACGCCGGCTTCCAGTACTCCTGGGACAAGCTGACCCTGGCCATCGACGAGCAGTACGGCCAGTACAAGAACGCCGTCGAGCTCTTCCTCCCGGGCCAGGCCACCGGCGGCCTGACGGAGCTCGACTTCTACTTCCTCGACCAGCCGTACGACTACACGACCTGGAGCCACACGGCGCGCGTCGTGGCCAAGCCGACCCCGGACTTCACGATCCGGGCCTCGGGCACCCTCCAGACGCTGTCCATGGACGTCTCGGCCTCGGAGCGCTCGGGGGGCATCGACTTCACCGGCGCGCCCCTCGACCAGAACGACACGGGCAAGGGGTCGATCGACCGGGACAACGACCTGTTCGATCTCGACCTCGACTACGTCCTCAACGACCGCTTCGCCCTGGTCGGCGGCTACTACTACCGCAAGCTCAACCAGGACGGCTCGTTCCTGTTCGCGGGTGAGCCGAACCTCGGCAAGTACGACATCGAGACCAACGGCGGCGAGGCCGGGCTGCAAGTGACCCTGTCACCGGCCCTGACGATGACCGGCGGCGTCCGGTACGAGAGCCGGGACGCGACCATCCGGCACAACGAGGGGGGCGGGCCGCTGGAGACCCACGACGACGTGACCACCAATCACCAGGGCTACTTCGCCAACGTCGGCTGGCGGCCGTCGAAGGTCTACGGAGTCACGGTGGACTACGAGGACAGCAGCTTCGACGACCCGTTCACGCTCATCTCGCCCACCGACCGCTCGCGCCTGCGGGTAACCGGCAAGGTGAACCTGGACAACGGGTTCTGGGGCAACGGCACGTACAGCCGGACCGACTACGAGAACCACGACTCCGGGTGGGACGCCGCAACCGAGCAGTTCCTCGGCCGGATCGGCTGGCGCATCAAGACGGTGGACGCTTCGCTCGGCTACAGCCGGGTGAACCTCGACCGCTCGATCGACCAGACGGTCCTCTTCGGCGGCACCAACCCGCAGCTCTTCCTGATCGACTACACGGCCGACTCGGACTTCTACGACGCCCTGCTGCGCTGGCAGGCGACGCCGGCGCTCGCCGTCGGCGGCGACTACCGCGTCTACAACAACGACGGCAGCTTCCCGATCGACCGCGACGACTACAAGGCGTTCGGCGAGTACGAGTTCCCCCAGGGCTACCTGGTGCGCCTGGCCTACCGGCACATCAAGTACAACGAAGGGGACTTCAACTTCGACGACTACGACGCCAACATCTTCGACTTCGGGGTCGGCTACACCTGGTGATCGCAACCTCTCTCCCCGGGTTTCCGTTCCGGCCCGGGGAGTGAACCGATCCCGACCGTCTTCCCTCCAAACCGGCCGGGCGGCCCCCAAAGCCGCCCGGCCTCTTTTTTTCTGCACCGGCTCCGACCCGCCGTCGCCGTGGATCTCACCGCTTGACTCTGGAGCCAGCTTCAGGGTTTATCCTGGGCTTCGGGTTGGACGGGAGGACCTTTCCAGGAAGGACGAGCGCTCATGAGACGACGAACACGGCTCCTCCGGGTCGCGCTGGTGGCGGCCCTGACCGCGGGCGGGCTCGGGACCGCGTCGCCGGCCGCCGCCAACGTCGCGCACTACGACGTGCGCGTGGACGGCCTCGCCTGCCCCTTCTGCGCCTACGGCCTGGAGAAGAAGCTCGAGGCCCTGCCCGGCGTGGGGCGAGTCGAGGTCGACCTCGAGACCGGGCGCGCCTCGTTCGACGTCGCCTCGGAGACCTCGCTGATGCCGGCAGCGGTCGAGGGAGCGGTGCGCGAGGCCGGCTTCTCTCCCCGCGACATCACGGTCCGGGCGCTCGGCACCGTGCGCGGCGAAGGCGACGAGCTGCGGCTCGAGGTGGGCGGCGGCCGAGCGCTCCGGCTCCGCGGCGGCGAGGCGCTCGGCAGGCTTCGCGAGCTCGTCGAGGCGGGGCACCGGACGCTCGTCGTCACGGGTGCCGCGAGCGCCGCGGCGGAGGGAGGGACGGCGTGGCAGGTGCGCGTCGACCGCGTCGCGACCGGGCCCGCCGGGCCGTGACGGGTCCGGGACCGACGAGACAGCGGGGGACGACATGAGACGAGGCGCGACGACGGTCTTCCTCCTGGCGGCCGCGGCGGCCGCGACCGTGCCCCCGAGCGCCCGCGCGGGAGCGATCACCTTCAACACCGCCCTGCCGGTGCACTCGGGCGAGACGATCGTGCGCGAGCAGGTGATCTGGCTGCGGGCGACGGACGACCCGACCTCGAGCCACCGCGAGCTCGACGTCGTCTCCGCTCCCACCGTTCTGGTCTATGGCGCGAGCCCGCGGTGGACCCTGTTCGGCGTGATTCCGGTGCTCGACAAGCGGCTGGAGCTCGCGACGCCGGACGGACGGCGCGTCGAGCGCACCGCGAGCGGGCTCGGGGACGCCCGGGCGTTCGTGCGCGCCACGGCCCTGGAGATCGATCGGCCCGGGGAGACCCTGCGGCTGGCGCCCTTCGCCGGGGTGAAGCTTCCCACCGGCGCCGACGACGACGCGGACCGCCTCGGTCGGCTGCCCCGGCCGCTCCAGCTCGGCACCGGTTCCTGGGATCCCCTCGGCGGGCTCATCTTCACCTGGCAGACCCTCGGCTGGGAGCTCGACACCTCCGCGAGCTACCAGCTTCGCACCGAGGCCCACGGCGTCGACGGAGGCGACGAGGCGCGCGGCGACGCCTCGTTCCAGTACCGGGTGTGGCCCTGGCGCGAGATCGGGCCGGGCGTCCCCGACTGGCTCTTCGCGGTGGTGGAGACCAACGCCGTCTGGCGGGGGAAGGACGAGGTGGCGGGGACGGCCGACCCCGACTCCGGCGGCTTCGAAGCGTACGTGGCGCCGGGCCTGCAGTGGATCACCCTCCGCACGGTCCTCGAAGCCGCCGTCCAGATCCCGGTCGTCCAGCACGTCGACGGGCGTGGCCTCGGGGATGACTTCATCGCCAGGCTGAGCTTCCGGATGAACTTCTGACGAGCCGCGGAACGAAACGGGATGCGCCGCAGCGCAAAGCTCCTCTCCGTCGCCCTGGGCACCCTGGGCGCCCTGAGCGTCGGACTGAGCGCCCTCGTCGCGTGGGGGCCGTACCTCACCCCCGAGGACGCGCCCGTACCTCGCGTCGAGTACGCGGGCGTCCTCGGGGGCTCCGGCGACTCCCCTGGGCAGGGAGAGCTCGAGCAGCCCGTCGGCGTGGCGGTCTCGCCCGCCGGCGAGGTGTTCGTCAGCGACTCCGGGCACCAGCGCATCGCCGTGTTCGGCGACGACGGCCACTTCCTGCGCGCCTTCGGTCACGCGGGCGAGGGCGACGGTGAGCTCGGCCGCCCCATGCACCTGGAGCTCGGCGCCGGCGGGCTCCTCTACGTCGCCGAGTACCTGAACGACCGCATCTCGGTCTTCGAGCCCACCGGGAGATTCGTCCGCCACATCGAGCCGCCCGGCGTCGACGCCCCGGGCGGCGTGGCGATCGGTCCCGGCGGGGCTCTCTACGTCGCGGACTTCTACGGCCATCGCATCCTGGTGCGCGAGGCGCCGGGCGCGGCGTGGACCGCTTGGGGCGCGCCGGGCAGGGTGCTCGCCGGCTCTCTCCACTACCCGACGGACGTCGCCGCCGCGCCCGACGGCTCGCTCTGGGTCGCCGATGCGTACAACGACCGGATCCAGCGCTTGGCGGGCGGAGCCGGCACCGAGATCGCCGGCTGGGGGCTCTTCGGCTTGGCGTTCGGCTTCCGGGTCGCCGACGGCCTCGGCGTGGACGACCTGGGCCGGGTGTGGGCGGTGGACTTCTACGGCGGGAAGGTTCGGGTGTTCGATCCGGACGGGACGCCGCTCCTCACGTTCGGGGAGGCGGGAAGGGGGCCCGGGCAGCTGCACCATCCAACGGACATCGCCGTCGCCGGCGGCAGGGCCTACGTCGCCGACTTCGGCAACGACCGCATCGAGGTCTGGCGCATCCGGTCGCGCGGCGCCCCCGTATCGTCGTTTGGGAGGGCAAGCGATGATCCGTACGATCCCCGTCCTGAGCCTGGCGCTCCTCGCCGCGGCAACCGCTGACGCCGCCACGGAGCCTCCCGCGGCCGACCCACCGCCGGGCGTCCAGCAGGTGGTGCCGCGCGGTGCCATCCCCGCGATCGATTCTCCCCGGTTCGTTCGCGCGGACGAGGCCGACCTGCCCGACGACGCCTGGGTCCTCGGCGTCGTCGTCGAAGGCGTCGCCAAGGCCTACAGCCTGAACCTCCTCAACCGGCACGAGGTAGTCAACGACCGCTCTGGAGATACCGCCTACGCGGCGGTGTGGTGACCGCTCGCCAACTCGGCCGTGGTCTACGGCCGAACGGTGAAGGGGCGAACCCTCGACCTCGAGCCCTCGGGCGCTTTGCTCCACTCCTCGCTCGTGATGCGCGACCGCCAGACCGACTCCTGGTGGTCGATCATCGAGCTCGAAGGCGATCGGCGGATCCCTCCGGGGGACCAAGCTGCCGAAGCTGCCGGTGGGAGAGAAGACGACCTGGAAAGCCTGGCGCACGGCGCACCCCGACACCCTCGTCCTCTCGGTCGCCGGCGCCGAGCACGTCGCCTGGAACCCATACGCCCCCTACCTCGCGAGCGACGGCACGTTCCGCGGCCAGCCCCCGGCCGACCGTCGCCTCCCCGCCAAGGAGCCGATCTTCGCCTTCCACGCCGCCGGCAAGGCCTGGGCGGTGCCGCATCGCCGGATCGTAGGGAGCCTGCTGCTCGAGGTCCGCGGCACGAGCCGCCGTCTCCTGCTGAGCCGGGCAGCCGGGGCGCCGAGCCAGGCCTCGACCGGCGCCTGGTGGGTCGATCCGCAGCTCCTTGCACGATCGCCCGCGCCCGGGTCTCTCGTCGCGGCGGCGAAGGCCGGCAGGCCAGGCTTCGTTCGGGCCGATGGGTTCGACACCTTCTGGTACACCTGGGCGGGGGTCAACGCCGGAAGCCGCATCCTGCCCGGCGAGGCGCCGCCACGAGGCCGCCGGCGGCACTGAAGGCGCGAAGCGCGCACGCCCGGCGCGATCCATGCGCTCTTCCTCGCCTAGGAGCCGGCGCGTTCAGGAACAAGTTGAGGCAGACCTGGCTGACCAGCCGGGTATCCCCGTGGATCGGAGGCGCATCCTCGAGCCGAGTCACGACTTCGATGCCCTGGCGCGCGAGCTCCTTGGCGAGGAGGTCGAGAGGTCGCTCGACGGCATCTCGCAAGTTGGCGTGTGGCACAGGGCCGGCGCCGAGCCGGGCGACGCCGAGCAACCGAGCTGCGATCACGCCGGCGGCTCGGGCGGACGAGGTGATGTCCTCCAGGTCCTCGCGCGTCTGCGCGGAGAGGTCCTCCCTCTGGAGCCCGAGCTGCGCCACGCCGAGGATGGCGGTGAGCACATTGTTGAAATCGTGGGCGGCGCCCGCGGCGAGTGTCCCGACGGCGACCAGCTTCTCGATCCCCAAGAGCTTCTCCTCGAGCGCATGAAGCTCCTCTCGGGCCTCGACGGCCCGCGAGCCTTGCAACCGGACCACCAGGCTGCCAAGCGCCCAAACCAGGGTCAGGACGAAGAGCGTGCCCAGGAGGTCCCCGGCCTGCGCGGGTAACGAGACCCCGAACAGGCGCGAGAAAGGGGCCAGAGCGGAATGCAGGAACGCGAACGCGAAGCTCACGGAGAACTGCGAGGGCTTGAAGATCCCCTCGGCCCGAGTGGGACAGAAGGCCGCTGACAGGCGCATAGCCAGCCAGGCCGAGGCGACGAGCCAGACGGCTCCCTCGGCGGGATGGAGAGAACGGGCCAGAACCTCGACCTCTCGGGGGCCGCCCACCAGGCCAGGAGGCAGACAGCGGCCCCGAGGAGCGCGGCCCACCCGAAGACGTGCCCCCATCCCCGCCGGCCGAGGAGCATGGGCTCACCCAGGCAGAGGTCGTTTCGCAGTGAACGGAATCCGAGGAGAAGGAACAGTGCCGAGGCGACCCCGGTGAGGACCGAGACCAGCCCGAAGCCGCCGAGCCCGGTGCCCACGCCCAGCATGGCGACCTCCATGGCCAGGCAGGACCGTACACCCCAATCCAGCAGGAACCAAGTCTTCGCTCTGGGGTCGAACTGAGCGCGCAGATCGTGGACCGCCTTGACGCCGACCGCCCAGGCCAGGATGTCGAGCAGCGTCCACGACAGCATGGGCGACATCACCCGACCTCGTGAGAAGCTCGATCTCTACTCGGCCCCGCCGGACGCGCGTCTACCGACGCTCGCGACCTTCTCGACGGCGGAGCCCTCCGATCCCGCCTCCGCGAGCCTCTCGAAGCGGGCACCGTGCCGCCCCGGGGCACTCCTTGCCACCGCCCTCGAGCGGTTGGAAGGAAAACGGCCTGCGACGTGTCGGCCACCAGCTCTTGTACGGCCCGCGAGAGGTTGTGGACTGGCGCGAGAGAGGCGCTCCGCGACGTCGTCGCGAGGCTCGGCGGCTCCCGGCTCGGCCGCCGCCGCCGGAAGCCCAACCGAATGAGGAGGAGACCCATGCCCAAGCTCGACGTCCTGCTGCTCGGCGCCTTCCTGAGCGCTGGCAGCTCGCCGTCGAGACCGACCTCGAGCTGCCCACCTGCCGCCGGGATCGAGGCGGAGGGCCTCGAGCTGTAAGAATTCGCCGCCCGGCGACACCCACCCCCTGAACGGCGCTCGGGTCGCCCGCACGATGCCGGCGATTCCGAGCCCACGACCCAAGACAGGGAGCAAGACATGTCGAAACCCGCCTCAGCTTTCAGAGTTGTGCTCGTCGCCGCTTCCGTGGCGGCGCTCCTTTCGTTCGGCAATCCCGCCTTCGCGGCGACCAAGTGCCCCATCGTCCAGGTCCAGGCCCAGGGGTCGGTCGACCAGGTGCTCGGCAAGCTCAAGCAGATGGTCGCCGCCAACGGCATGATGATCATGGGGGAGCTCCACCAGGGGAAGGTGCTGTCCATGACCGGCCTCCACCTCGAATCGGAGACCGTCTTCGTCGGCAGCCCGACGGTGGGCAAGGACCCCTTCTCGGCCGATCCCGGCGCCGGCGTCGCCCTGCCGGTGCGGATCAACGTGTTCGCGGACGGCCACGGCCACACCATCGTCAGCTACGTACCGCCGTCGCACCTCCTCGGCGAGCTGCACAACCCGAAGGTGACCATGATCGCCAAGATGCTCGACGACAAGCTCGCAAAGATGACCGGCATGCTGGGCCAGTAGGCGCCCCGCTCGGGGCGGGTCCCGCGACCCGCCCCGACACCGACCCGATCGGAGGCCACGGTGCAACGCATCTCGCTAGAACGTCTCGCCCTCGCCCTGCTCGCCCTGCTGGCGGCCGGGATCTCGCCCAACCTCTTCCCGGCGGCTCAGAGCGGGGTCGCTTCGATGGACGACCTCGCCCGCTGGCTCCTCCTGCGTCCGTCGCCTTGCTCGTCGCCGTGGTCGCCGTCACCCAGGCCCGGGGCCATCGCGTCCTCGGCGGGCGGCTGCTCGCCGGCCTGGCGGCCGGCGCGGTGGCGACCCTCGGCCGTCGCCGGGTGGGGTGGGCCGTGGGCTACGCCCTCCTGATCGGGACCGGGTTCCTGGCCAGCCCCGCGGTCCAGGCCATGGGCGTCGGGTTCTTCGCCAGCCACATGCCCGCCATGATCGCAACCGTCTACCTGGCCCACCTGGTCTGGGGCGTCCTGCTGTGGCTCCTGCTGCGCCGCTGGCTGCCGGAAGGGCCCTGGCTCCGGGCGCGGAGCGGCGGCGAAGGGCGCCACGTCCGGCGCGAGGAGCGACGCGCGTAGCTCCCAGCTCTCCCGCGGCACTCAGCGGGTCTTGACGAGGGCCAGGGCAGCCTGGATGCCGGCGGCGATCTGATCGCCGCTGCCGACGCCCCAGAAGTGCAAGAAGTACGTCCGTGGCGTCTCGCGCAGCATGTGAGTGTGCAGCGCTTCGACGTCGATCTCGTGGGCCTCGAGCGCCGCGATCACCGGGTTCACCTCCGCGGGAGCCAGCACCAGGTCGCCGGCCGTCGCCACCCGCGTGCCCACCACCTCGAAGCCCAGCCCGCTGGCGGTCCCCATCGTCGGTGGCACCTCGGTGCCGCCGTCTTCGATGGCGTTGGCGCGCGGGACGCCGATGTGCAGCACGCGGCCCGTCAGGGTGCCCTTGCGGCCCAGGGCTGTCTCGAGCCGCTCGAGAATCGCCGTTTCGGCGGGCGACGCGGGGGAGGGCGGTGGCGCCGACGCCAACGGCGTACCCGTCGTCCGCAGGGCGTTGCGCACCGTCCGCGCCAGCGCCTGGGCGTCGCCCCTGCCCGCGTAGTGGAGGTAGAGGAGCCGTGGCGACTCGGCGATCAGATGGTTGTGGATCGCCGTCACGTCGACGTCGCCGGCCTGCAGCGCGCGGACGACTGGATTCACCTCGGAGCCGCGCAGGACGAGGTCGCCCATGACGAGGAAGCGGCCGGGCTCTCCGGATGGCTCGAACGCGGCCCACGAGCCCAGGGCCAGGGCCGGATCGACCTCGACGTCGCCGACCGTGACGTGGAGGTCGGTGCGCGGCCAGACGTACTTGTGGACGCCGCCCTTCAGGGGCTTGCCCGGGTGTCCCAGGAGATGATCCACCGCCGTCCATGGCGACGGCTCCGTGGCCGGTGCTGCGCCGGCGGCCGGGCCGAGGGCGATGGCGAAGAATGCCAGTAGAACGATGACGCGCCTCATCAGAAGCTCCTCCCGTGCTGGTCGTGGACGATCGTTCGACCGGGTCGCTCGGGTGCGGATCCGCCATCGGACACCACGTGCCCCGCGCGAGGCGGCCGGCCGCGGTCGTGAGGCCGGGCGGTCATTGTAGCGTGCCGGCGATGAGGCCTTGGTGGATCACCGAAGCGCTTCGGCACGATCGGCGCGACCCGTGCCTTGACACCCCGGGGGCCCGGCGGGACAATCCACCCGCCATGGCTCCCGGCCTCACCACGCTGACCCTCACCGTCAACGGCGAAGACCGCCCGGTCGTCTTCCCCACCCACCACACCCTCCTCGAGGTGCTGCGCGAGGAGTGCGGGCTGACCGGCACCAAGCACGGCTGCGAGCTCGGCGAGTGCGGCACCTGCACGGTGCTCCTCGACGGCCGGCCGGTGCTCTCCTGCCTGGTGCTGGCGGCCGAGATGGAGGGGCACGCGATCGAGACGGTCGAGGGGCTCCAGGAGGGCAACCGCCTCCACCCCCTCCAGGCGGCCTTCGCCGATCTGGGCGCCGCCCAGTGCGGCTACTGCACGCCGGGCATCCTGATGGCCGCCAAGGCCTTGCTGGCGGAGCGGCCCGCGCCCGGCGACGGGGAGATCGCGCAGGCCCTGGCCGGAAACCTCTGCCGCTGCACCGGGTACCGCAAGATCGTCGAGGCGGTGCAGGGGGCGGCGGCGCTCCTCCGGGGCGAGAGCTGGGAGCCCGACCGCGCCGTCCTCTACGGCGCGCCGGCACCGGTCGACGCCGGCTCCGAGTAAGTCCTACATCTTCTGACCGCCCCCGTCGGGCGACATGGAAACGGTGTCGCTGACACCTCCGATCGGGCTTTGCGCCGCGCTCGACGCCGCGCATCGGCGGGAGCGAATCCCGGAGCGAATCCCTGGCACGGCTCGTGCAGATCGAGCTCAGGCGGAAGCCTCACACACACCATGCGACTCCGACTCCCAGCCCTCTTGACCGTGATCCTGCTGACGAGCGCCGGCGTCGCCCGGGCCCAGGACGACGTCAAGATCCGCGTGCTCGACGAGCCGATCACCGATCTCCGCGCCTACGCCTCCTCGGTCAAGGCCTCGGCGCCCTCGGGGACCGGCACCGTCCTCGCCGCGCGCTCGGCCGGCGGGGCCTCGGACGTGCTCCTGGTGCCCTACTACGAGGTCGACCGCAAGGACTCCTCGGGGCCCGATACCCTCTTCGCCGTCCACAACGAGACCGACCAGGACCTGCCGGTCCGCATCCTCTACCTCACCCGCACGGACGCCGAAGAGCAGCGGGTCGACGAGATCTCGCTCGGCGCCCGCGCCACCAGGACGATCAACCTGCGCGACGTGCCCGGCCTGGCGGTGGACTCCGACGGCATCGCCCGCGGCCTGGTCGTCCTGGGCGTCGTGGGCGCCTCGAACGACGGCTCGTCCGACCTGCTGAGCGGCGACTTCTTCTACGTCGACCCGCGCACCGACTACGCCACGGGCAGCAACCTGGCGAACCTGTCGATCGACGACCCGGGCAACGAGCTGTGCGCCGAGTGGGGCACCCGCTTCCTGAACGGCGGCGACTTCTCCGGCCGCACCGAGTACCGGATCGTGGTCGACATGCCCCAGGGGAGCGCGGACTTCGACAGCCCCACCGCCATCGGCACCGTCTACGACGAGGCGGGGACCCCGATCCAGTCGTTCGAGATCCGCACCGACCTCCACACCTTCCACCTCTCGGCGGCGGACCTGGTGCCCGCCGACATGCACTTCGGCTCGCTCGCCCTCCGCTTCCCCGCCACCGAGGGCCTGATGCTCGCCGAGCACAGCGGCTTCGACCGGTTGTCGATCGCCCTCAAGGCGGCCTGCCGGGACGACGTCCAGTAGGGCTTCCGGCAGTCGGCCGCCCCCGGGCCTCCGGTACAATCACCGGTGGAGGCACGATGGCCGAGCCGATCCGCGAAGACAGCCCCCCGCAACCCCAGATCCGCGAGCCGAAGAACCTGGTCGGCACCCCGTTCCGGCGGGTCGACGGCCGGGCCAAGGCGACCGGCGCCACCCGCTTCGCCGACGACCTCGCCCTGCCGCGCATGGCCTTCATGCGCCTGGTCCGCTCGACCGTCCCCCACGCCCGGATCGCCGGAATCGACCTCGCCGCGGCCGAGGCCGTGCCCGGCGTCCTCGGCTTCCTGACCGGCCGCGACCTGCCGACGCCCTTCGGCATCCTGCCGGTCTCGCAAGACGAGCACGCCCTGACCCCCGAGACCGTGCGCTTCGTCGGCGACCCGGTGGTGGCGGTGGCGGCGGTGACCGAGGACGCGGCCTGGGAGGCGGCGCGCGAGGTGCGGATCGAGTACGAGCCCCTGGCCACCATCGCCTCGGTCGAGGAGGCGCTCGCCACCCCCGAGCCGCGGATCCACGACTACGGCGACCGGGGCAACCTCCACAAGCTCGTCTCCATGCGCTTCGGCGACGTGGAGGCGGGGCTCGCCGCGGCCGACCTGGTGCTCGAGGACACCGTCTTCTACGAGGGCAACACCCACCTGCCCATGGAGCAGCACGCGACGGTCGCCGTGCCCGAGGACGAGGGGCGGGTCACCGTCTACTCCTCGACCCAGACGCCCCACTACCTGCACCGGGCGCTGGCCAAGGTGCTGGAGCTCCCCGCCTCCCGCGTGCGGGTGGTGGCGACCCCGGTGGGCGGCGGCTTCGGCGGCAAGAGCGACCCCTTCAACCACGAGATCGCGGC
The DNA here is from genome assembly GCA_963741925.1 of uncultured Acidobacteriota bacterium. GTDB lineage: Bacteria > Acidobacteriota > Thermoanaerobaculia > Multivoradales > DATKCC01 > CAVUBL01. The sequence goes on along the minus strand of CAVUJU010000005.1, from coordinate 1,365,652 downwards.
CGCGGCCATGGCGCTCAAGCTCGGACGGCCGGTGAAGGTGACGCTCACCCGCGAGGAGGTCTTCTACTGCCACCGCGGCCGCCACCCGGTGCTCATGCGGGTCAAGACCGGCTTTTGCCGCGACGGCTCGATGACCGCCCAGCATCTCGAGACCGCCCTCGACGGCGGCGCCTACGGCTCCTACGGCGTCGCCTCGACCTACTACACCGGCGCCCTCCAGACCGTGACCTACCGCCTCCCGGCCTACCGCTTCGACGGCCTGCGGGCGTTCACCAACAAGCCGCCGTGCGGGCCCAAGCGGGGGCACGGCACCCCGCAGCCGCGCTTCGCCTTCGAGATCCACCTCGACAAGGCCGCCCAGCGCCTGGGGATCGATCCGGCGGACCTGCGCCTCCGGAACCTCGCCCCGCCGGATTCGGTCACGGCCAACTGGCTCAAGATCGGGTCGATGGGCCTCGGCCGCTGCATCGAGGCGGTGGTCGCGGGGTCCGGCTGGCGCGAGCGCTACGGCCGTCTGCCCGAGGGGCGCGGGCTCGGGCTCGCCTGCGGCTCGTACCTGTGCGGCGCGGGGCTGCCCATCTACTGGAACCACATGCCCCAGTCCGGCGTGCTCTTGAAGCTCGACCGCTCGGGCGGCGTGGCGGTCTTCTGCGGCGAGGCGGAGATCGGCCAGGGCTCGGACTCGGTGCTGGCGGCGGTGGTCGCCGAGGTCCTGGGGGTCGGCCTCGACGACGTCCGCCTGTGCGTCGCCGACACGGATCTCACACCGGTCGACCTGGGGAGCTACTCCTCCCGGGTCACCCTGATGGTGGGCAACGCCGCCCTCCAGGCGGCCGAGCGGGCGCGCGAGCTCATCGCCGGGGCGGTGGCGGATCACCTCGAGGTGCCCGCGCACCGCCTGGTCTTCGCCGAGACCCGGGTGTTCGACGCCGAGGAGCCGGAGCGCGGCCTCTCCTTCCAGGAGGCGGTGGTCATCGCCGAGGCGGTCCACGGCACCCTCGCGACCACCGGCTCCTACCTCCCGCCCCGCTCGCCGGGCCGCTACCGGGGCGCCGGCGTCGGCCCCTCGCCGGCCTACTCGTTCTCGGCGGCGGTCGTCGAGACGGTGGTCGATCCGGAGACCGGCCTCTTCCGGGTCGAGCACGTCTGGATCGCCCACGACGTGGGCCGCGCCATCAACCCGGTGCTGGTGATGGGGCAGATCGAGGGGAGCGTCTACATGGGCCTGGGCGAGGCGCTCATGGAGGAGCAGGTCTTCCGGCGCCTGCCCCGGCACCTCTCGGGCGCCCTGGTCCACCGCGAGCCCTCGCTCCTCGAGTACAAGAGCCCGACCTTCCTGGAGATGCCGGAGATCACCACCTACATCGTCGAGGACCCGGACCCGGAAGGACCGTTCGGGGCCAAGGAGGTGGGTCAGGGGCCGCTCCTGCCCATCATGCCGGCGGTGGCGAACTCGATCTTCGACGCCGTGGGCGTACGCATCGACCAGGTGCCGATCCACCCCCACATGATCGCCAAGGCCCTGGCGGCCAAGGCCAAGGGTGAGGAGCCCCGGTTCGGCCCGGAGCGCTTCCCGGAGGTCGACTTCGGCGAGACGCTGGTCGTGCCGACGCCCGAGGAAGGGGGCGACGGCCGGGCGATCAACGACGTCAAGGAGCGCCTCCGGGGTGGTCTGCGGGCGGCCTCCGGGACCATGATGGAGCGCGAGGAGGCGCTCAAGAAGAAGGCCACCGAGGCCCTGACCACCGAGTGAGGTCCCCCCACCCCACCCCGCCCCGCCCGCAACCCCTCGATCCCTGTCCGCTCCTCGGCTTGCCGTGGAGGTAGGTGGTTACGAGACCCCCAGGATCCAGCCCTCGAGGAGCGCCTGTGCGCGCTCCGGCTTCGACAGCGGCGGCGTGAAGTAGGGCGCCAGGAGGTCGAGGTGGTCGCGCTCCTGGAGCCAGGCGCAGATCGCGTACGCCTCCGCCTCCTCCTTCGACACCCCCTCCTTCGGATAGCGGTGGACCAGGGGCGCCGGACGCACCTCCGCCACCACCGAGCAGCCCGGCGGCACCTCGAAACCGTCGAACGGCCAGAAGTGGACCCCCTGGGCGCCACGGCGCAGGTAGTCGAGCCAGGGCAGGCCGGCGTGGGTCGCCTTGGCCAGGCCATCCTGGAGCTCGAAGTGGAACACGCCGCCCCGCGAGGTCCCCGCCCAGCGGCCGGTCAGGCGGCGCTCGTCGGGATCGCCGGTGCGGACGTTCCCCGGCAGGAGCTCGCGCACGCTCGCCTGGTGCGTCGGCCAGTGGTCGGCGAAGTCGGTGAGGAAGTGGTCCCAGCTCTCGAGGCCGTGCCGGTCCATGTAACTCTGGGGGAACGAGAAGGCGTGGTCCAGACCGACGATGACGGGCTCCTCGCCGGCGAGCTGCTCGAGCAGCCACTCGGCCAGGTCGCGCCGGCTCCAACGGCCCTCGGCCGAGCCCGCGTTCCACTCCTGGTAGGGCTCGTGGTCGGCGCGTGCCGCGAAGACCCGGATCCAGCGGACCGGGTCGGTCGGCAGCTTGCGTCCCGAGTACCGGATTCCCACGTAGCGCTCGAAGCGAGGCATGGCGGGGCCATAGTACACTCGCTCCGGCCATGCTCCGCCTGCCCCGCTTCACCTTCCGCCCCGCCTCCAGCCTCGCCGAAGCGGCCGCCATCCTGGCCGCCGAGGGCGCCGCGGAAGGGCGCGCCCGGCTGGTCGCCGGCGGCACCGACCTCTGGCCCAACATGAAGCGGCGCCACCAACACGCCGAGGTGGTCGTGGGGCTGCGGACGGCGGCCGGCCTCCACGGCGTCCGCGGCGTCCAGGAGAAGGGCGAGCTGCGGATCGGCGCGACCACCACCCTCTCCGAGGTGGCCCGGCACCCGGCGCTCCGCGAGCGCTACCCGGCCCTCGCCCGGGCCGTCGAGTCGATCTCCTCGCCCCCCCTGCGCAACATGGGGACCCTGGGCGGCAACCTCTGCGTCGACACCCGCTGCACCTATTACAACCAGACCGAGGAGTGGCGGCGCTCGATCGACTACTGCATGAAGGAAGCGGGCGAGATCTGCTGGGTCGCCACCAGCTCGCCCCGCTGCTGGGCCCACTCCGCGAGCGACTCGGCCCCCATGCTCGCGGCCCTCGGCGCCCGCGTGCGGCTGGTCTCGGCGGGCGGCGAGCGGACCGTGCCGGTCGAAGACCTCTACCGCGACGACGGCATCGACTACCTGGCCAAGCGCCCCGACGAGGTGGTGGCCGAGGTGCTGGTCCCCGCCGAGGCCGAGCGCGCGCGGGTGCGGAGCGCCTTCTGGAAGCTCCGGCGCCGGGGCTCGATCGACTTCGCCGTCCTCTCGGTGGGCGCCGCGGTGCGGACCGCGCCCGACGGTACGGTCGAAGACGCCCGGGTCTTCCTGGGCGCCGTCGCCTCGCGGCCGGTCGCCGCCGAGACGACGGTCGAGGCGTTGGTCGGCCGGAAGCTCACGGCCGAAACGATCGCCCACGCCGCCGCCCTCGCCCGCAGGAACGCCACCCCCATGGACAACACCGATTTCCAGGCCCAGTGGCGCGGCGCGGTGGTGCCGAAGTACGTCGAGGCGGCGCTGCGCGAATGTGCCGGCCTGCCGACGGAGCGCCTTCACCCCAACCACCCGATGTAGCCCACCAGCTCGGCCGCAGCACCGCTCAGGGCCTGTGAAGGCATCGCGCCGGGGAGTCAGGCCCGGCCAGGTGAGCGGAGTGAAGCATCGAGAGGCTCGCCTGGCGTCCGAGGGTTCCACCCCGGAGGATTCGGCCGAGCTCCTCCGGCCGCGCGACCCCGGTTGCAGCGGCCGAGCTCCGTCTCGGCCGGGCGAGCTCCGCGGCAAGCACCGAACACCGACCTCGCGTCACCGCCTGGCCACCCGCCGACCCCGCTATCCCCGTCGCGCCGAACGCCACGGGCCCGAAGTCCAACCCCTGATCCCTCAGGAGCGCCCCGCGAGGGTGGGCGAGGGAGCGGGGCCGAGGGGGGTGGTCCGATGGAGCCGGTCGCTCTCCGGATACGGATAGAAGTCGATCACCTCGCCCTGGCGGTTGAGCTCCTGGCGCGAGCGCCAGAAGTCGACGTCCAGCAGGTCCGCGTGGTGCTCGAGGAAGACCTCCTTCAAGGGGCCCTTGAGCTCCAGGAAGCGCTCGAGCTCGGCCGGGAAGACGTCCTGGTCGCCCACCGAGAACCAGGGCTCGGCGGCCATCTCGTCGTACGGGTCCCGGTCCGGCGGCATGTGCCGGAAGTTGCACTCGGTCACCGCGATCAGCTCGTCGTAGTCGTAGCACACCACCCGCCCGTGGCGGGTCACGCCGAAGTTCTTGAGCATCAGGTCGCCGGGGAAGATGTCGGCGGCGGCCAGGTCCTTGATCGTCTCCCCCCAGTCGAGGACCGCCGCCTCGCACGCCTCGAGCGGCGCCTCGCGCAAGAAGAGGTCCAGCGGACGCACGCGCCGGCCGACGTAGGTGTGGCGGATCTCGACCCCCGCCGGCTCCACCCAGACGTTCTTGGCCGCCACCGCCTCGAGCTCGGCGAGGAGCTCGGGCGAGAAGCGCTCCCGCGGGAAGAGGAGGTGGTCGAACTCCTGGAAATCGACCAGCCGCCCCACCCGGTCGTGGTGCAAGACCTGCCGGTACTTGCCCCGCACCCCCTCGCGGGTGACCTTCTTCGAGGCCGGGAAGGCGTCCTTGATCACCTTGAACACGAACTCGTAGTGCGGCAGGGTGAAGACCGACATCACCATCCCGGGCTCGCCGGGCGCCCGCTCGAAGCGCTCGTCGGTCTCCGCGATCACCCCGGCCAGGTCGCTGTAGAACTCGCTCTTGCCGTGCTTGTGGTAGCCGAGCGAGATGTAGAGCTCGGCGATGCGCTTCCTGGGCAGGATCGAGTGGAGAAAGCCGATCACCTCCCGCGGGCTCTCGACGTCGGCGTGGAAGTACCAGCGCGCGAAGCTGAACAGGATGCTCACCTGGTCCTCGGTGGTGAGCACGGCGTCCACCCGCACGCCCCCGTCCTCGTGGAGCAGGGCGAGCACCACCGGCACCATCTCCGGCCCGCGCCGGGCGCGGCCCACCAGGTAGGCCGCCTTGTTGCGGATGAAGAGCGGGCGCAGGACGTCGAACGCCTCGATCTCGGGGCCGCCGAAGGCGCCGGCGACGGCCGCCGCGAGGCGCCGGACGACCGCTGCCACGTCCCCTTCGAAGTCCTGGAACGACGCCCGCAGCCCGGCGTCGCGCAGGACCTTCCGCACCAGGGCGGCATCGATCCGGTGGACGCCGTACATGCGGGCGCTCGCCATCTCCCAGCCCTTGTAGGGCACCGGGAAGTCGCGCGACAGGTAGTCGATCCGGGCTTCCAGGCCGCGATGGGGCAGGAGCCGGCGGCTGACCGAGTTGAAGAAGGTCTGGGCGAGCTCGAAGTCGTCCCGGCCCAGGATCGCCTCGGTGAAGGCGGCCTTGATGGGGCCGAAGTGCTGCGGCGTGGCGACCCCGTCGCCCATCCGGGAGCGCAGCGAGGCGACGGTCTCGCCCACCGACCGGTCGTAGAGCTCCAGGCGCTCGACCGTGTCGCGGTGGATGCCCTCCCACTCGCGGCGCTCGAACCGCTCGCGGGCGCGGCAGGTGACCGCCCGGTAGCGCTGGTGATAGTCGTCGAAGCTCCGGACCAGGATGTCCGCCGCCTGCCCGGGAGTCTTGGCCGCCGCCATGACACCGGAAGCTACCACCGGCCGGCGTCCGCCGACAGCCCCGGAAGGGTAGTGACCCGTCAGTAGGTTCGGCGATGCGTCCGGCTCCGGATATACTGTTCGCGACCATTCTCCGTTGCGAATGCGCGAAGCCCGTGTCGCCGGCACCGGCCGGCCGGGCCGATCCGAGATCCCGCGACCGACAGGAGCGCCGACCCGATGGCCGAAGGAACCCCCGCGAGCGACCCCTCCAAGACCCTCCGCGTGGGGCTCCTCGCCCCGGTGCACAAGCTCGACCCCGAGGGCGGGCGGGACTTCGTGAGCGCCACCATCCTCGAGCAGATCTTCGAGACCCCCTTCGCCCTCCCGTCGAAGATCGAGCAGCCGGCCCGCCCCGTGCTCTTCGCCGAGGCCCTGCGCGCGGAGACCGGCCCGCGCGGCCAGGTGCTCGCGGCGCCCGTCCGCGAGGGCGTCCGCTTCTCGGACGGCACTCCCCTCGACGCCCCGCTCCTGGCCGAGATCCTCTCCCGCGCCGGCCGCCTGACCGAGCAGGCCGCGGTCGAAGCCCGGGACGGCCGCGTGGCCTTCCGGCTCGCGCGGCCCGCGGAGCGTTTCGACCTGACCCTCACCCACCAGTACTGTCAGGTCGGGCTGCGCCGGGGCGGCGAGACCCTGGGCACCGGCGCCTACCGGCTCGCCCCGGACTCCACCCCGGAGCGCATCCGCCTCGAGCGCAACCCCCACTACCGAAGCCCGACCAGCATCGGCGAGATCCTCTTCACCGTCTACCCGCCGGACGCCGACGGCCACCCGACGGCGCTGCTCCAGGCGATCGACTCCGGCGAGGTCCAGTTCTCGAACGTCCTGTCGCGCGAGGACCTGGCCCAGGTGCGCGGCGTGCGCAAGTGGCTCGAGCCGGGCAGCGGCACGGCGATCCTCTACTTCAACACCGAGCGGCCGGGGCTCGCCGACCCGCGGGTGCGCCGCGCCCTGGCCCTGGCCATCGACCGTCCCGAGGTGGCGCGGATCTCCTACCACAACCCCATGGCCTTCACCGCCACCGGCCTCCTGCCGCCGATGATGGGCACCTGGCGCGACGGCGTCGCCTACGACCCGAAGCGGGCGCTGGGCCTGCTCGGCCAGGCCGGCGAGGCGCGGCCGCGCCGCCTCACCCTGCTGGTGATCTACGGGCCGCGCCCCTACCTGCCCCAGCCCCGGGCGGTCGCCGACCACATCGCCGAGCGGCTCGCCAGGCTCGACGTCGCGGTCGACGTGCGCCAGGCCGAGAGCATGGAGCGCTACTTCCAGGAGGCGGCCCGCGGCGACTACGACATGGTCCTCTCCGGCTGGGTGGCGGACTCCACCGACCCGGCGGACTTCCTGGAGGCGATCCTCTCGCCCGAATCCATCCCCAGCCCGAACCGCCGAATCGTCTTCGACGGCAACCTCGCCCGCTGGTCGAGCCCCGCGGCGGCCGAGGCGGTCGGGCGTTTCCGGCAGCAACCGAGCGAGGCCAACAAGGAGCGGTTGCTCTCCCTGATGCGCGAGGAGATGCCGCTCCTGCCGCTGATGTACGGGCCGACCATCTACGTCTACTCGCCGCGGCTGCAGAGCTTCCGCCCGTCCCCCCTGGGCATCCCCCGCTTCGCCGAGATGTCGCTGGTCGAGGGCCCTTGACCGCTCGCGCCTGTGTTAGACTGATCATTCCGGGGCAGTGACTTGTGTGATCGGCGCCGGCCGCCTCTGCGCGGTCTGGATGTCCACTGATCGTTTCCAGAAAGGGTGTGTGCCGTGAGTGATCTCGAGAAGCCAGACGGTCCGTCGAACGCAAACCGGCTGCAGAGAGCCTTCGAGGAGCAGGCCGGCGATCTCGACCTGATCGCCCCCGTGCGAGCGCCCCGTGCCCACGTGACGAGCCGGATGGTGGGCATCGCCGCCGCCGGCACTCACTCCCTGGTCGACCTGGAGGGGAAGACCTCGACGGCCGAGGTCGGCGAGGCCGACCGCAAGGCCATCGCCGAGGTGATCGGGAAGTTCGAAGGGCTCCATCCCGAGGAGTTCCTCCGGGAGTGGAAGAACTTCGCGACCAACCCCTACGTGGCGGTGGGCGAGTCCCTGGTGGGCACCGTCCAGGAGGACGGGCTCGAGGACTTCTTCAACCGCCAGTCGTTCAAGGACACGCTCGAGGCCTTCCCGCCCTTCAGGCCACGCAAGCTCGCCATCTCGAACATGCAGATCGTCTTCATCGGTCAGGTCCGCGCCTCGGCCACCTACCGCGTGGACGAGGACTTTCAGAACCAGAAGCACAAGGTGGACAACTGCGCCGCCATCCTGGTGAAGCTCCAGGACGGCTGGCGGGTCACGGCGGTCACCACCAAGGACAAGGGCCAGGCGCGCTAGGCGTTTGATCAGGCCAGAATCGTGACGAACAAGCCGATGTTCCGGACGCAGCAAGACCGGGTGGGGGCGTCCCTCTCCCCCCGGAGGGCGGGAGAGGGATCGAGGGTGAGGGGGGCGGTCCGATGAATCCAGCGGTCTGGAGTAGCCGTTTCGAGGAGCGCAGGTGTGATCGCTGGACGTGGGCGGGGGAGCTCCGGCTCGCGAAGCCGAAGGATCTCCAGATGCCTCATCGGTTTGAGGCGAAGCTTCACTAAGCGCCGGCGGCGATCTTGGGACACCGGCCGAGCTCCGAAGCCCGAGATCCGGACCGGATCTCAAGAGGTTGCGGAGGGGGCGCGGGGGGAACCGAGACCACCCGCAAGCGCTTCCGCCTGGGCACCCACCGGATCCGTTCCCCGGAGGCGACCTGGGCGGTGGTCGCTCCCCTGCTCGGCCGGGCGGGCATCACCCGGGTCGCCGAGGTCACCGCCCTCGACCGCATCGGGATCCCGGTCTTCCAGGCGATCCGGCCCGGCAGCCGCAACCTGTCGGTCTCCCAGGGCAAGGGCGCCACCCGCGAGGCCGCGCGGGTCAGCGCCGTCATGGAGGCCCTGGAGCTCTGGTGCGCCGAGGACCTGGGCGCCCTCCCCCAGGCGTCGGCGACCCTGCGCGAGATGGACTACGCGAACCCGATCCCGGTGGCGGCGCTGCCCTGGGTCGAGGGCGCGGCGGTCCTCGACGCGGCGCCGATCCCATGGGTCCCGGCGACGTCCCTCTCGACCGGCCGCCGGGCCTGGCTCCCCCGCCAGCTCCTCGAGGTCGACTTCTCGGTCCCCGAGACGCTCCGCCCCAGGATGTTCTACGCCAGCTCGAACGGCCTCGCCTCGGGCAACTGCCGCGAGGAGGCGCTGCTCCACGCCCTGTGCGAGCTCGTCGAGCGCCACGCCCTCTACCAGGCCCGCCGCGAGCCGGCGTGGCGCCGGGCCATCGACCCCGCCTCGGTCGACGATCCGGCCTGCCGCCAGGCCCTCGACGCCATGGCCGGCGCCGGAATGAAGGTGGGCCTCTTCGACATCACCTGGGAGGTCGGGGTGGCGAGCTTCGTGGTCGACCTGGTGGCCGCGGACCTGCCCAACGTCTGGCTCGGCGCCGGCACCCACCCCTCGCCCGCCGTGGCCCTCTCGCGCGCCCTGACCGAGGCGGCGCAGTCGCGCCTGGCCTACGTCTCGGGCGCCCGCGACGACCTTCCCCGCCTCTCCCGCGAGGGCGGCGGTCACCGCGCCTTCGAGGGCTACCACCCGCCCGCCGGCGGCCGGCCCTTCGCGACCGTCGCCGATCTCGCCACCGACCGCGTCGCCCGCGACCTCGACGCCGTGGTCGAGCGCCTGGAGCGCGCGGGCCACGAGCCCTTCTGGGTCGACCTGGGCCGGCCCGAGCTCCCCGGGCTCTCGGTGGTCCGGGCCTTCGCGCCGGGCCTCAGGGAGGTGCGGCATGGGTAGAGAGCCTTCGGCACGAATCGGATCGAGGATGGCGTCACCCGTCTCATCGAGGCCCTTCCCGACTGAGTTGCGTCTCTGCGACTCTGCGGCTCTGCGCGAGGCTTGTTCAGCTCGGGTCGTCGGGTATGCGCAGGGCTGAGCCCAGTGGCAGCCGGAGCCCCCGGGTGATCGCCTTCGCCGGGCCCTCGCTCTACGGCCTCGGGGAGGGCGAGAGGGAGCGCCACCTGGCCGGCGTCGAGCTCCGGCCGCCGGCCGAGCGGGGCGACGTGCTCGCCGCCGTCGCCGACGCGCCCGACGCCCTGGTCCTTCTCGACGGCGTCTACTTCACCGTGCCCACCGTCACCCACAAGGAGCTGCTCTACGCCCTCGACTCCGGGGTCCGGGTGATCGGTGCGGCCAGCCTGGGAGCGCTCCGCGCCGCCGAGCTCGAGGCCTTCGGCATGGTGGGCACCGGCCGGGTCTTCCAGTGGTACCGCGACGGCGTCCTGGACGGCGACGACGAGGTGGCGGTCCTGCACGCGCCGGCCGAGCTCGGCTTCCGGCCGCTCACCGTGGCCCTGGTCGAGCTGCGCGCCGCCGTGGCGGAGATGGCGTCCGTGGTCCGCCTCCGGCCGGCGGCCGGCGCCGCCCTCGTCGCGGCGGTCAAGGCCCTCCCCTTCAGCGAGCGCTCGGCCGTGCGGGTCGGCGCCCTCGCCCGGGAGCACCTGCCGGGCGAGGCGGCCGGCGACCTCGCCCGGCGCCTGGCGCGCCCGGGGCTCAAGCGGGCCGACGCCCTCGCGGCGCTCCGGCGGGCCCGCGGCCCGCACCGGCGCCGCAAGGACCGGCCACGGGCGGCGCGTCCGGAGGCGAGCCCCGAGACGGAGTTCTCGGTCTTCTTCAAGGAGTCCTACCTGCGGCCCCCCGGGCGGTGGACCCCGCCGCCGCCCACCTTCCTCGAGGCGTGGCAGGCCGTCCAGACCCTCCACCCCGGGGCGCCGGAGCTCGTCCGGCGGCTCCGGCTGCGCTTTCTCCTCGCCTCGGAGGCGGTCCACGCCGGCCTCGCGGCGCCCCACCGCCGGGGGGAGGAGGCCGAGGAGGCGCCGGCGCCCTCCCCGGGGGGCCTCCCGGAACGCGAGCTCCTGGCGGAGGCGCGGGTCCGGGCCCTCGCCGCGGCGGCGGTGGCGCATCACGGCGGTGGCGCGGAGGCTCTCGCCACGCTGGCGGAGCGGCTGGGACTGGCGCGGCGTTCCGATCCGCGAGCGGGCGAGCGCCTCCTCGAGCTCCTGGCGGCGCAGCGGGGCCTGGTCCCGGCCTGGAGCTTCGCCCGCGCCTTCGCGGCGGCGCCCCTCGCGCCGCCGGTCGACGGGGCCCTGGCGGTGGCCGCCGCCGCCGCGGAGATCCACGGCTGCTACGCGCGCTGGCGCGGCGAGCGGCCGACCTGCCGGCGCGCCCTCTCCGAGGTCGCCGCCGGCCTCTGGCGCTGCGCCCCGGCGGAGGTCGCGGCCCAGGCGGCCCGGCGCGACCTCTTCCCCGCCTCCGGCCTGGCCACCGGCCTCTGGGAGGCCCTCGAGCGCGTGGCCCCGGCCGAGCGCCTGGCGCGGCCGATCAACGCCTACCCGGAGGCGAAGGCCGCCCTCCTCGCCTGCGACCTCTCGGCGGTGTGCGGGCTCAGTGCCCCGGCCGAGGCGGGGGTGGAGCCGAGGGGGGCGCTCGGTGCCGGCGGCGGCGTTCGCCCGGCCGAGACGGAGCTCGGCCGCTTCACGGGCCTGGTGCGGTAGGCGAAGACCGTCTCGATTGACGGCCGGCCGGGCCGCAGGCCCGACCCTATCGAGCTCCGTCTCGGCCGGGTTTGCGGGCGAGGTAGAAGTAGCGGCGCACCCGGCCGGCCTCGACCCACTCGAGGGTGCGCTCCGCCTCGGCCAGGCGGAGCCTCCAGAGCTCGCCGTGGCCCTCCGCCTCGAGCTCCGCGCCGAGCTCCAGGGCGGCCTCGCGCTGCCGCCGCCAGAGGGCGTGCTCGGCGCCGCTGAAGTCGCGGACCCGGAACGTGAAGCCGTGGCGCTCGAGGGCGGCGGCCATCCGCGTACGCCGCACGAGCTCCCCGGCGTCCTCGCCCGGGCGCCAGGGTCGCCCCCGCCCCTCGGGCAGGAGCTCGCTCGCGAAGACCGCCGCCCGGCCCCCGGGGGCGAGCACCCGCGCCATCGCGCCCAGGGCGGCGTCGAGGTCGTCGACGAAGTACAGGGAGTCCACCGCGACCGCCGCGTCCCATGCGCCGTCGGCCTCCGGTCCGAGACAGGCCAGGTCGCGCAGGTCTCCGACCCGGAACTCCACCCGGGGCGTCACCGGGCCCGAGGCGTCCGGTGCCCGCCGGACGCGCTCCCGGGCGCGGCGGATCGCGCCGGCCGCGCGGTCGATCCCCAGCACCTCGGCCCCCGTCGCCGCGGCGAGGTGCTCGCTCAGGCGACCGGCGCCGCAGCCGAGGTCCAGGACCCGGTACGAGCCTCGATCCGAGCTCCGATCCGCGGCCCGACGCCCCTCCTCCGGGGCGAGGCTCGCCACCAGGTGCGCGAGCTGCTCGGAGTCCAGGACGTCGAGCTGGCACAGGTCGAGGCCGTGGACCCGCCGGCAGAAGCGGCCGTAGGCGGCGCTCGACTCGCAGGCGAGGAGGAGATCGTCGAAGCGCCGGTCCGCCTCCGCCTCGAGCGCCCGGGCGGCCTCCTCCCGGCCCCGTCCACTCAGGCGGCAGACGCCGACCTCGACCGCCAGGAGGCCGGCGGCGACGAGCGCCTCGAACCCGGCGTCGAGGGCCCCCGGGACCTCCAGGCCCCGGGACGCCTCCGGGTCCGCCGCCCCGCCGCCCCCTCCCGCCAGCCGGGCGGCGTACGCGATCAGGGCCGGACGCGAGACCGCCGGCGCGGACTCGCCCAGCTCCCAGGGCCGGAGCTCCAGAAGCCGCGCGGCGACCAGCAGCCGGGCCTCTGCCGCCTCCGCCGGGCGGGAGCTCCGCGAGCCGGGCACCGCGCTCCCGGTCACGCCCCGCCGTTGCGCCCCGGCGCGAGCTCCTCCAGCAGGCTCCGGGCATCGCGGTAGTCGGCGCCGTCGAACCCCGGCCCGAAGTGCTCGAGGGCGGCCGAGAGCGGCGCCACGCCTTCCGCCGGGGACCCCGAGCGGGCCGCGAGACGCGCCAGGCAGGTCGCCGCCCGGAGCTCGGGCAGCTTCGCCCCCTGGGTGCGGGCGACCGCGAGGGCCGCCGACAGGCTGGTGCGGGCGTCGTCGCGCCGGGCCCCGCCCGCGAGGTCCCACAAGGCCTCGCCCCGGACCCGGTGGAGGTCGGCCTCGTGGAAGCGCTCGCCGGTCACCCCGCCCAGGGCCTCGGCCCGCTCCAGCAGCTCCAGCGCCAGCTCCGCCTGGCCGTCGGCGAGGAAGGTCTCGGCCATGTAGGTCAGGAACCGCGGGCGGAGGATCTCGGCGCCGCTCGCCCGCCAGCGCTCGAGCCCGTCGTCCATCAGGGCGATGCCGTCGTCGCGGTCTCCCAGCTCGGCCCGCGCCCAGCCCTTGACGAACAGGCCCATGGCCAGGCGGTGGGGGAAGCCGTGCCGCTCGGAGGTCGAGATCACCTCCTCGGCCGCCGCGAGGGCCGCCTCGACGGCGCGGTGGAACTGGAGCAGGACCGCCCGGAAGCTCAAGGCGTGGGCGAGGGTGAAGGGATGATCGAGCTCGCGCGCCCGCCGCACCGCCGCCCGGTTGCGCTCCAGGGCCTGGGCGGGAAACCCCAGGTGCCAGAGGGTCCAGGCCAGGTTGTCCAGGCAGAACACCTCGGTGTCCTCGTTGTAGAGGTAGGCATGAGCGCCGTGCTTCGCGGGATCGAAGAGGGCGAGGGCCTCGCCGAGGTGCCCACGGGCGGTCTCGAGGGCGCCCATGTGGAAGGAGATGGCGCCCAGGAAGCGGTGGGCCTCGAGCACGAACTCCTCGGCCCCGCTACGGGCGGCGAGGTCGAGGAGCTCGCCGCCGTAGGAGCGCGCCCGCACCAGGTCGGCCCGCGCGCCGTGCAGGCGGACCAGACCCATCAGCACGCGAATCGTCTGGGCCGGCTCGCCCACGCTCTCCGCCAGCTCGCGGGCCCGGCCGAAGACCTCCACCACCTCGGAGGCGGCGTAGCCCTTGATCGCCATGAGCGCCGAGCCCAGGACGGTCTGGAGCTCGAGCTCGCGGCGGGCGCGCTCCCCGGGGTCGGTGAGCGAGGCCGTGAGGTCCAGGCCGGCCCGGATGTGGCGCACCGCCTCGACGTTGGCCGACCGCTCGAGGGCCCGGCGGCCGGCCTCGTGCCAGAAGCGGATCGCCTCGGCCGGCCGGCTCCCGAGGGTGAAGTGATGCGCCAGCAGCTCGGCCCGGGGCCCGTCCTCGGCGCCGTAGGTCTCCTCCAGGAGCTCGCCGATCCGCGCGTGCCAGAGCTGCCGGTCGGTGCGCAGGAGCGACCGATAGGCCGCCTCCTGGATCAGCGCGTGGCGGAATACCAGGACGTCGCCCAGGGGTCCCCGGCGCCGCTCGAGCAGGTCGGTTTCCACCAGGCGGTCGAGCTCCCGCTCCAGGGTCTCCTCGGCGAGCGGCGAGAGCCTCGCCAGCAGGTCGCGCGCCACCTCCCGGCCCACCACCGCCCCGAGCTGGGCCACCTCCTTGGCGCTCGTCAGCCGGTCGAGGCGCGCCAGGAGGAGCTCTGGAGGGTCGAGGGGATGTCGAACGAGGGCAGCGGCTCGGTGAGGTCGTATCCCGCGGGCCCCTCCCGCAGCAGGCCCGACTCGAGCACCGTCTTGGTCAGCTCCTCGACGAACAGGGGCACGCCGTCGGTGCGGGCGATGAGCTGGTCGACGAGCTCCGGCGGCAGGCTCCGGCCGCCGGCCAGGCTGCGGATCATGGTCTCGACCTGCGCCGGCTCCAGCTTCTCCAGGGTCAGCCGGCGCAGCCGCGGCGACCCGGGCCAGGGCAGCTCGATCTCCGGCCGGTGGGAGAGGAGGACGAGGAGCCTCGCCGGGGGCCCGAGAGCCACCAGGAGGTCGAGCAGCTCCAGGGTCGAGGGGTCGACCCAGTGGAGGTCGTGGACCGTCAACACGAGCGGCTCGCGCCCGGCGAGCCGGACGAGCCAGTCGACCACCGCCTGGAGGCTCGCCGCCCGGCGCTGCGGCGCCGTCATCCTGAGCTTCCGGGTAGCGCCCGTCCAGGGGCACCGAGAGGAGCGAAGCCCAGAGCGGCACCGTCGCCTCGCCGGCCGGCAGGCCGGCCTCCGAGAGGAGCGCCTCGATCCGGTCGAGCTTCTCGGCCGCGGAGAGCTGGGCGGTCAGCCCCAGCTCGGCGCGCAAGGCCTCGACGAGAGGGTAGAGGGCCGAGTTGCGATAGAAGGGGGAGCAGTGGAGCTCCTTGCTCCGGTGTGGGCTCGTCCCGATGCGCTCGGCGAAGACCTCGCTCAGCCGCGACTTGCCGATGCCCGCCTCGCCGCCCACGATCACCACCTGGGGCTCGCCGTCCTGCGCCCGGCCCCAGGCCGCGCCGAGCTCCTCCAGCGCCTCCTCACGACCGGTGAACGGCGTCGAGCCCCGGCGGCCACGCGTCGCCTCGCGGCGATCCTGGGCCGAGCGCTCGCCCAGGACGCGGTAGACCCGGAGCGGCTCGGAGACGCCGCGCATCTCGGGGCGGCCGACGGGAGCGCAGCGAAAGGCGCCGTGCACCAGGCGGTGGGTCGCCTCGGTGATCACCACCGTGTCGGGCTCGGCCAGGGACTCGACGCGCGCCGCCACGTTCGGGGTCTGGCCCAGGGCGAGGCGCTCGCGGCGCGCCCCGGAGCCGATCTCGCCCACCACCGTCAGGCCGGTGTGGATGCCGATGCGCAGCGAGAGGGTGAGGCCGTGGCGCCGCTGGGCGCGCTCGTCGAGCGCCGCGACCGCCCGGACGATCCCCAGCCCGGAGCTGACGGCGCGCTCGGCGTCGTCCTCGTGGGCCCGCGGGTAGCCGAAGTAGACCAGCAGGCCGTCACCCAGGTACTGGGCCACGTGCCCGTCGAAGCGCTCGATCACCTGGGCCGAGGCCGACTGGTAGGCGTGGACGACCTCGCGGAGCTCCTCGGGGTCCAGGTGCTCCGAGAGGCGGGTCGAGCCCACCAGGTCGCAAAACATGACCGTGAGCTGGCGGCGCTCGGCGCGCGGACGGGGGGCCCCCTCGGGGGCCGCCGCGCCCAGCGACGCGCCGCAGCGGCCGCAGAAGGCGAAGCCCGGCGGGCTCGGGGCGCCGCAGGCAGGGCAGCCGGACCCGAGGTCGCTTCCGCACTCGGGGCAGGTCGCCGAGCCCGGAGCGCTCTCGGCGGAACAACGGGGACAACGCATCAGCCTCTCGTCGGGGTCACGACGGGCAGGCTACCACAGGGCCGCGGCGCCCCTCCGCAAGGCGATCGCCACGTGGCCGCCCCAGCCCAGCAGCCAGAGCGCCGAGGCGCCGAGGTGGATCCCCACCCAGGCGGCGTGCCAGCCCGCGGTGACGGTGGTCTGGAGCAGGTAGCCGGAGACGACCATCGGCGCCAGCGCGAGGAGCATGCCGAGGCCGCTCCGGCGCCGCCGGGAGACCCCCTCGCGCCACTGGCTCCACGCGTGCCGGCGCCAGACCAGGCCGGCGGCGAAGACCAGGAAGGGCGCCGCCAGCACGTGGAGGTGCTGGACCGTCGGCTGGAGGGGGTGGTTGACCACCGCGTAGGGATCGGACGGCTGGAGCAGGTAGCGCATCCACGCGTAGACCAGGCCGGTGCCGCCCACGGCGAGGGTCGAGAGGTGAACGGCCCAGGCCTCGAGCCGGTTCACGGCGGGGCCTCCGGGGCCGGCGCGGGCTTCGCCTCCGGCGCGCCCGAGCGCTCCCGGATCACCCGGTCGAGGGCGAGCACGCGGCGGACGGCGGCGGTGGTCGCCCGGGCCGTGAGAGTGGCGCCGGTGACCGGCCGGATGCCCTGCTTGAGCTCCAGCTCGGGATCGAGCTTCCGGCGGAGGAACTGGCCGTACCAGGCCGCCCGGGGCAGGTAGTCGGGCGGCTCCTGGAAGGCGAGGACCTCGACCCGGGCGACCGCGCCGTCGGGCCCCACCACCACCATCAAGGTCTCGGGCAGGGTGCGCACCCGGTGCGTGTCGAAGTAGGCGACGCCCCCCGGACGGCCGTCGCAGGTGGCGACGTAGGGGTGGACGAGGGCGCTCGGCACCGCCCCCCCGGCGAGCTCGCGGGCGCGCGCGAGCTCGCCGCCGGTCAGGTACACGGTGCGGTGGTCGACGGCGCAGCCCGGAAAGGCGAGCCCGAGCGCCTCGTCGAGCGACAGGAAGGCCCGCGCCCGGGCCGCGCCGGCCCCCGCCCCCAGGACCGCCAGGGCGAGGACCGGCACGACGGCCCGCAACGAACTCCTCAGCCCCACGGGCGGGGGCGTCCGGTCAGAAGATATAGCCCAGCGCCACATTGATCCGATCGAGCCCCGTCCCCGCTTCGTTGTCGTAGTCCTGGTAGTCCGCCTTGAAGACGATCTGGTCGATGGGCTTGAAGGCGAGGCCCAGGGTCAGGCTCCGGCTGTCGTTCGCCGGGTTGCGGGCGAACCCGGCCGGCACCGAGGCCTGGGTGTCGAGCTCCTCCCAGCGCGCGTAGGGGATGAGCTGGCGGCCGCTCGTCCGGCCGGCGAGCAGGTCGTAGCCCGCCTGGAGGTACCATCCGGACAGCCGATCGCCCACCGACTCGTCGCCGGTCAGGCCCAGCGCCCGGTCGAGGCGCGCCACGTCGTCGAGCTCGGCCCGGGCGCCCAGCGCCCGGAGCTCGAGGCCGCGCCAGCGCCACTCGGCGTGCCCTTCGTAGATCGCGGTGCCGAGGCCGATCCGCCGGCCGCCCGAGTCCTCGAGCCCCTGGCCCGAGTCGCCGAGGTAGGCCGAGCCGCCCACCAGCACGCCGGGCACCGGGGTGTAGTCCAGCCGCCCGACCCAGGCGAAGTCCTCGGCCACCGCCTGCGCGCCGTCCTGCTTGCCCTCGTGGAGACCCTCGTCCTCGAAGCGCGAGCCGTCGAAGCCGTTGATCACGTAGGTGCGGTAAGTGAACGGCCCGGCCTCGCCGAAGAGGCCGAAGCCGTTCTCGCGCCAGGTCGTGGGGATGATCTCGTCCTCCACGTCCGGGCGCCGCGCGCCCAGGAACACGGTGGGCTCGTGGAGCTCGTTCAAGAAGCCCATGGGCACCAGCACCAGGCCGGCGCGGAAGCTCGCCGCCGGGCGCCAGAGGTAGTCGAGGTAGGCGAACTCCACCCCCACCTCGCCCTCGTCGTGCTCCTCGCCCACCGCGGCGTGCTCGTGCTCGACCTCGGAGTTGAACAGCCAGCGGTCGGTGAGCTTGTAGCCGAAGTAGAAGACCGCCCGCTCGAGATCGAGGGTGTCGCGCTCGCCGGTGGGCGAGCCGTCGTCCCGGGTCGAGTCGAAGCCCTGGTAGAGGACCTCGCCGTAGCCGCCCACCGACAGCCCCTGGCCGGTGCGGTAGACCTTCGAGGCCGCCGGCCCGTAGCCGTGCTGGCCGGCGTCGGCCCGGACCTGCGTCTGGCCCAGCTCCAGGCGCTCGAGCTCGCCGGCCAGCACGTCGAGGCGCCGCTCGAGCTCGTCGATCCGGGACCTCGGGGCCGGCGGAGCCGGCGGAGTCTCGGGCGCGGCCCGGGGAGCCGTCTCGGCGGCGCTCCGCCCCTCCCGTTCGGCGCGCAGGCGCGCGATCTCGGCGCGCAGCTCCTCGACCTGGCGCTCCAGGTCGCGCACCTGCTCCTCGACGCTCTCGGCGGCGTGGGCCGACGGGGCGGCCGGCGAGGCCGGCTCCGGGGCCTGCCCGGCGGCGAGCGCCGGCGCCGCCGAGACGGCGGCCAGGAGCGCCACGGCCGCGAGGCTCGAGGCGCCCTCCAACTTCCTCAGAAGACGGAACATATATACTCCTCATGGTTCGTGTGGCCGCCACGCGCGAGCGCGGTGACCACGCATCCAGGGGGCGGGAAGCCGCAGTCTCCGCTCCACGGTCCTCGGCTCCCGCTCCCGCGTTTGATCTAGGGACTCCGTCTCCTACCGCTGGAGCCTGCTCAGCCTTCGAGGCTCCGCGAGTCGTCGGTCCCCCTCCCACGTCCACCGATCGAGACTGCGATCGCCCGAACGGCTATTCCAAAACGCTGGATTCATCGCCTCCCCCCCGCATCCCCTCGATCCCCTTCCCACCCCGAGGGGGGGAAGGGGACGCCCCCTCCCGCCTTCGTCGGGATGGCTTCTGCTCGACCTCGGTTCGGTCATCGATCGGCCGCAGGCGGTCGGCGAGACCGGCCGAGGCGGTGATCCGCACGACGCCTCCTGCGGCGGGGCGGGCCACCACCACCTCGATGCCCGGGTGGGCCGCCGCCCAGGCGAGGGCCGCCTCCGGGCCGAGGACGTAGAGGCCGGTCGAGAGGCAGTCGGCCTCGAAGGCGGAAGGCGCCCAGACCGTCAGGCTGCCGAAGTCCGGCGCCGGGCGGCCGGTGCGCGGGTCGAGGAGGTGACCGACGCGGCGCCCCTCGACCACCACGCCTCGCTCCGAGTTGCCCGAGGTGGCGACCGATCCGCCCGCCACCCGCAGCACCGCGACCGGCCGCTCCCGGCGGGCCGGGTCGGCGATCGCCACCTCCCGGGCGGCGGCGCCCAGGAAGGCCACCTGGCCGCCGAGGTCGATCTCGGCCCCGTCGACCCCGCCGACGCCGGCGACGGCGGCGAACGCCGCGTCGATCCCCGCGCCCTTGCCGAACCCCCCTTCGTCGATCACCAGGCCCGGCCGGGTGCGGACGGCGGTGCCGTCGCCCGGGAGGTCCAAGCCGTCCGCGGCCGAGGCGGCGCGCGCCCGGGCGATCTCGTCGTCGCTCGGGAGGCGCCCGCCGTGGCGCAGGCCCCAAGCCGCGACCAGCGCGCCGACGCCCGGGTCGAAGGCCCCGCCGGTCGCCCGGGCGCAGGCCTCGGCGCGGGCGAGCTCGGCGGCGAGCTCGGGCGAGAGGGGGACCGCCCGGCCCACCGGCGCGCGGTTCAGGAGCGCGAGCTCGCCGCCGTCGCTCCAGGTCGAGAGCCGCCGCTCCGCCGCCTCGAGGGCCCGGACCGCCGCCTCGCTCGCGCGGAGCGCCGTCCGCCGCTCGGGCGCGCTCACCCGCACCTCGGCGCGGGTGCCCATGAGCACGAGCTCCCGCGCCACGATCGCCTGCGGGGTCGCCGCGGAGGGCGCCGGGAGAGTGCCCGGGAGGACCGGTCCGGCCGCGAGGAGCGCCGCGAGGAGGAGCGAGGCCGGCATGGCGTCAGCGGACGATCTGGATCGCCGGCGCGGGCGCCGGCTCGTCCCGGGCCCGATCGGAGACCAGGCGGCCGTGCTCGAGCTTGACCACCCGATCGGCGAGGCCGGCGATCTCGGCGTTGTGGGTGACCACCACCAGGGTGTAGCCCTGGCGGTGGAGGTCGGCGAGGATGGCGAGGACCTGGCGCTCGTTGGCCTCGTCGAGGTTGCCGGTGGGCTCGTCGGCGAGGATGACCCGCGGGTGGTTGATGAGCGCCCGGGCCACGCACAGGCGCTGCTTTTCGCCACCCGAGAGCTGGCTCGGCAGGTGCTCCAGGCGCTCCGCCAGCCCCACCCGCTCGAGGGCGGCGCGCGCCTCGTCCCGGTCGGTCAGGCTGTGGACGTACTGGGCCAGCATGACGTTCTCGAGGGCGGTGAGGTACGGGATCAGGTGGAACTCCTGGAAGACGAGGCCCACCGTCTCGCGCCGGAAGCGGGCGAGCTCGCGGGGCGCCAGGCCGGCGAGGCGCGCGCCGGCCACCCGGACCTCGCCGGAGCTCGGCCGGTCGAGCCCGGCGAGGAGGTTGAGGAGCGTGGTCTTGCCCGAGCCCGAGGGCCCCATGACCACCAGCCACTCCCCTTCCTCGACCGCCAGGCAGACACCGTCCAGGGCCTTGACCTGGCCGTGGCTGCGGGTCGCGTCGTCGATCTCGATCAGGCTCGCCATGCGTCGATCCCCTATCTTCTTCCGGTCGTTCAGTTGCCTTGCAGCACCACCGCCGCGTCGAGCCGCTCCACCCGCCGGCGCACGAGGAGCGCGGCCGCGATCACCACGAGGGCGACCGCCAGGCAGCCGGCGACGAGCCCCGCGAGGCTCGGGCGGAAGGCGATCTCGCCGCCCAGGAGGACGCGCGCCAGGAGCGCCGCGGCGGCCTCGCCCAGGAGACCCCCGGCGACCACCGAGGCGAGCCCCACCAGGCCGAGCTCGGCGCTCACGAGGCCCTGGACCCAGCGCCCGGTGTAGCCCAGGGCGAGGAACAGCGCCATCTCGCGGCGCCGCTCCTCGAGCAGCGCCAGGGTCGCCGAGCCCACGGTCACGAACGCCAGGAGCAGGCAGATCGCCCCGATCCCCGCCATCAGGAGCTGGAGGTTCCGCGTGACCCGCGCGTCGGTGGCGGTGACGCGGGCGAGGGGCCGGGCCTCGACCCCGGGCAGGCGGGCCTCGATCGCCCGGACCGTCGCCTCGAGCCGCCCCGGGGCCGCGCGCACCTCGATCCGCCCCACCGCCGGCGCCGCGCCCCGGGCCCGCGCCAGGTCGGCGAGGCGGACCACCACGCCCCGGTCCGGGGCCTCGCCGGTGGCGAGGGTGCCGACGGCCCGGAGGACGACGCCCCGCCCGCCGCCGGCCACCGAATCCACGGCCCGGCCGGCCGCGCCCTGGCCCACGAGCGCCTCGCCCGGCGCGAGGGCCCAAGCCCCGGTGGGACTGCCGGCCGGACTGCCGGCCGGGCTCCCGCTCGGGCTCCCCGTCCGCCGGCCGTCGATCTCCCAGGCCGGGTGCAGGGCGAAGAGGCCGCCGGTGGCCGCGACGACCGGGAGGTCCCCCTCCCCCGGCGCGGTCAGCTCGACGCCGGAGGCCGTCCGCCGCGCGCCGGCCGCCTCCTCGGCGATCCCGGCGGCGAGCTCGACCCCGGGCACCGCCGCGACGGCCTCGACCTCGGCGGCCGGCAGGCTCGGCGGCCCCCCCACCTGGGGGCGGACCAGCAGGTTCGGGCCGGCGGCGTGGAGGCCGGCGGAGATCCCCGCCGCCAGGCGCGCGCCGAGGCCGGCGGCGGCGGTCACCGTGGCGGCGGCCACGGTGGCGGCGACGGCGATCAGGGCGAGCTGCCCGGCGCGCCGCCGGAGGCTCCCCAGGAGCAGGCGACGGATCACGCCCGGCTCCTTCCGAGGCCGGTTCCCCGGCCCTGGCCGAGGCCCCCGCCGAGGATCAGGGCCGGCGGGTTCCTGAGCACCCCGGCCAGCGGCCGGAGGGTCCCCGCCACCGCCACGGTCAGGCCCAGGAGGAGGGCGAAGGGCAGGAGGGTCGGGTTCCAGGCCGTCCCCAGATCGAACAGCCCGCGGGCCAGGAGCCGCCCGGCGACGAGGCCCCCGAGCCCGCCGGCGAGACCGCCGGCGAGGCCGATGAGGCTCGCCTCGGTGAGGAAGAAGCGCACGATCCACCGGCGCTCGGAGCCCAGGGCGGTGAGCAGGGCGAGCTCCTTCGTCCGCCCCTGGACGGTGGCGGTCATGGTCGAGGCCACGCCCAGGAAGGCGCCGAGGAGGGCGATGCCGCCCAGGGCCAGGAGCACCACCCGCAAGCGCAGGAGCACGGCCCCGGCCGCGCCCGCCGCCTGGCGCACCACCTGGGCCCGGCCCGACGGCAGGGTCTCGCTCACCGAGCGGGCGATGGCGGATGGGTAGGCGGTGCAGTACCAGGCGTCGTACTCGGCCCGGCTCATGGCCTTCGGGTCCTTGCGCTGGAAGGCCGGCTCGGGGACGGTCAGGGCGAAGAGCTCGGCCGAGGTGATCCGCCCCGGGCGCCCGGCGAGGCCCTGGACCAGGGCGAGGGGCGCGAGCCCCGCGTCCTCTTCCTCGCCGCCGCCCCCGACCAGGCCGACCACCGTCGCGCTCCGGGCGGCGTCGCCGAGCTCCAGGCGCACCCGGCCGCCCGCCACGACGCCCAGGCGCGCGGCCAGGCGCCGGCCGAGGGCGATCTCCGGCGGACCGGCCTCGGCGGGCCAGCGCCCCGCCACCGGCAGGCTCGGGCGGGTCGCCGGCAGGCCGGTCGAGCGCCAGTGGCCGATGCCGTGGCGGAACCAGGTGCCGACGACCGGGGCGACCACGCCGGGCGAGCCCGCGGCGCCCACCCCGTCGGCCCCGTCGGCCCCGGCCGCCCGGTAGCGGACCCGCAGCTCGTAGAGGGGCGCGATCGCCACCAGGTTGTTGCGCCAGAAGTTGCCGTCGAGCTTCGCCAGCTCGGCGGCCGGCAGGGTGTCGGCGGCGGTGGGCGCCACCCGCAGGTTGGCGCCGTAGCTCGCGAGAGCTTGGGCAAAGCGGTCGCCCGACTCGAGGACCAGCACGCCCAGGGCGGTGGCCGCCAGGGTGCCGAGGGCCACCGCCCCCAGGGCCAGGAGCTTGGCCCGGCGGCCGCGGCGGAAGGACTCGAGGAGGAGGCGGGCGAACATGGCGGCGGGGGCGCGGTCGGTCGGCGGTGGGCGGCGCGGGCTCCGGCGGCGGCGGGAGGGGATCAGCCGAAGGTGGACTCGGCGTTCGCGAGGTCCGCGGCCTGGACGACCAGGGCGGACTCCTCGACCTCGTACTTCAGGGGGATCGGGTTACAGCCGCCGCCCTGCCCGATCGACGGCGGGTAGATGATCGACGCGCAGTGCATGCAGAAGACGTCGTGGCCCCGCTGGCCGTAGCCCTTGGCGCCGCAGAGCACGCAGGCGTCGAGGCCGGCCACGACCTCGCCGGAGCCGAGCTGCATGGCGATGAAGCGCACCCGGTGGCCGTCGGCGAGCGTCACGCCGTAGCGGTGCAGGGTGTCCTCGCCGAGGGCGGCCAGCGGCACCCGGACGGTGCCGTCGGCGCGGACCGCGAGGGGCTCGACCGGCGTCGCGTCGGAGGTCGCCTGGTTGTAGGTGAAGCCGAGGCCGAGCAGCGCCACGATGGCGATCCCCACCCCCCCGGCGAGGGCCCGCACCCGGCTCTGGCGGCGGGCCTGGAGCTTCGCGAGCCGGCGCTGGGCGGGGTTGAGCCCCGGCGCCGCGGCGGCGGCCTCGGCGGGACGGCGCCGATCCCCCGGGAAGGCGAGAGCCAGGAGCGGCAAGGCGAGCACGGCGACGATGAAGAAGAACTCGTTGCGCACGAGCGGGCCGATCGTCCCCATGGTCGTCGGGTTGGCCGGCAGCCAGCCGCCCTCGGAGAAGCCGTGGTAGCCGCCCAGGAGGAGCTGGACGACGAAGATCAGGAGGGCCGCGCCGGTGACCTTGAAGAAGCGGCCGAGGTCCAGGCGGACGCTCCCGCGGATGAAGAGCACGCCGAACCAGACGGCGAGCGCCAGGCCGGCCAGCGCCCCGAGCAGGGTCACGAGGCCGCTGGTGGTGAACGAGACGGCGGCCAGGAAGAGGACGGTCTCGATGCCCTCCCGGAAGACCATGAGGAAGGTGAAGAGGAAGAGGCCGGCGAAGACGGCGGGCGAGCTGCCGCCCTCGACGATCCGCGCCAGGGTCCCCTTCATCTCGCGCGAGACGTCCTTGGCGTGGCGCCACATCCAGATCACCATGGAGGTGACCATGGCGGCCGAGGCGACGTAGAGGAGGCCCTCGAAGATCTCCTCGTTGATCGCCACGGAGTGGAGCGCCCAGGCGCCGGCGACGCTCGCCGCGACGGCGGTGGCGAGGCCGGCCCAGACCGCCTTCAGGTGGGCGCGGAGGCCGTTCTTCTCGAGGAAGGCGTAGATGATGCCGACGACCAGGGCGGCCTCGATGCCTTCGCGCAGGGTGACGATCAACGACTCGATCATGGCAACCTCTCGGACGAATCAGGTCGATCAGGTCGATCAGGTCGATCAGCCATGGCTTGCTCCGGCGACGGCGCGGAGCGGGACGGGCGCGGCGACCTCCTCCCGGGCGGCGGCCTCCTCGGCCGCGTCGGCCAGGGCCTGGGCGCAGGCCTGGCAGAGGCCCAAGATCTGGAGCTGGCGGTCCTCGCGCGAGAAGCCGTGAGCGCGGCAGATCTCGCCCAGCATGGCCTGGATGGAGGGGCTGACGAACTCGACCACGCGGCCGCAGCGGCGGCAGGCGAGGTGGTCGTGGCGCTGGCCGATGTGGACGTGCTCGTAGAGGAAGCGGTTGCGGCCGAGGCGCTGGCGCTGGACGAGGCCGATCTCGACCAGGAGGTCGAGGTTCCTGTAGACGGTGGCGCGGGAGACCTTCTGGCCGGCGGCGCGCAGGCCGGCGAGGATCTCCTCGGCGTCGATGTGGCCGTGCTGGCGGTAGATCTCGTCGAGGAGAGCGAGCCGCTCGGGGGTCAGGCGCATGCCGTGGGCCCGGATGTAGCGGATGAACTGCTCGCGCTCGGCTTGGGCGACCATGGGCTCGGCTCGGCTGGGCGTCGTCTCGGTTGGCCAGTTGTTATTGAGACTCAATCTCAACTACCACTGGCGGCATTGTGGACCGATTCGGTCCGGTTTGTCAACCACCCCCTTCCCATTCCTCGTGCCCAGCCACCAGCCTCACCGGCGCGAGGCCCCCCGCTCGGTACCCACCGAGCCCCCCGCTTTGTCGTCCCGAGCCCCCCAACCTTGTCGTCCCGAGCCTGTCGAGGGACCTCAGCGGGCAGGTGGTAGGCGCACACCGGACCGCCATGCCGCTTGGGTCCGGCCCGGCGCCGGGCCTGCGTAAGACCGGACTCCACGACTGCCCCTACGGCACCGCCCCCCCCAACCTCGCCGTCGCGACCCCCAACTTCTCGTCCCGGATCCCCCACATTGTCTTCGGGCCGCGGCCAGCTCTGGGCCGGCCTCGACAACGAGCTCCTGGCAGTCCTCGGCCGGGCGACGATGCGGCGGCTACCTTGCAGCGGTCCTCGGGAGGGACGGTGGTCGGATCGTCCTCGATGAGGTATGATGTCGCCATCATGACATCACGGACCCAGATCACGCTCGACGCGGAGGTTCACCGACGGGCACGACGCCGCGCCGGCGAGCTCGGCGTCTCGTTCGCGGGTTACGTCCGACGACTGATCGCGCGGGACCTGGGGGAGCCCGAGCCGCTCCGCGATCCTTCGCGAGTCGTCGGGCTCGGAGATTCTGGCGGCTCCGACGTGGCCCGGGAGAAGGCCGCCATGCTCGCCGAGGCCGTCGCCCGGCTGCACCCTGAACGTGGAGCTCGCCGCTGAGCCTGTTCGTCGACACCTCGGTCTGGTATGCGGCGGCCGATCGCGGCGACCGTAGCCATGGCCGCGCCGCCGAGATCATCACCTCCGGCGAACGGCTGGTGACCAGTGACCACGTGCTGGTCGAGAGCTGGCTCTTGCTCGACGCTCGCTTGGATCGCGGCGCCGCGGAACGGTTCTGGGAAGAGGTGCGAGGAGGGGTGGCGGCGCTCGAGCCCATCGCGGCGGCGGACCTCGAGGTGGCCTGGGCGGCGCAGCGCGACTTCCCGGACCAGCCGTTCTCGCTCGTCGATCGTACGAGCTTCGCCGTGATGCAGCGCCTCGGCCTGTCCCGCGTGGCCTCGCTGGATCATCACTTCGCCGTCTTCCGTTTCGGTCGAGACCTGCGCCAGGCCTTCGAGATCGTCCGCTGACGTTCGTCGCGGTGGCGCCCCCAAGCCCATCGTCAACACCTCCAAGCCGTAACTCTCTGACTCCAAGCCACTTACGTTGGCGCCACCCCCCGGAGCTCCATGCCGCTTCGGACCGGCCCGGACCGGATGGGGTTCCGGCGGCAGACTGCGACCGGCGGAACTCCATCCGGCGCCGGACCTGCGTAGGACCGGACTCCTTGGCTGCCCCGACCGCACCAACCCCCCCACCATGTCGTCCCGAGCCCCCACCGTGTCGTCCCGAGCCCCCACCGTGTCGTCCCGAGGCCCCAGCTTTGTCGTCCCGAGGCCCCCCAGCCTTGTCGTCCCGAGCTTGTCGAGGGACCTCAACGGGCAGGTGGGACGCGCATTCCGGAACGCCGGAGGATCAAGCCTCGAGCTCCGCCACGCTGCGGGACACGAGCCACCGGTTGCCCTTGACTTCGGCGGTATCACGACGTAAGATAGCTGCCAAGCAAGCACGAAGGCGCCCAGCGCTCCCCCGCCTCACCGGCCGGTAGCCAGGCGCCTTCACACAGAAACGGCCCGAGCGAGCACACACTCACCCGGGCCCGACCGCACAGGAGGCAAGCGCTCCATGTACGATCAGTCGAAGGGTAACACCCGTCCCGCCCCGAAGTCTTCGCTCCGCCCCGTCGAGAACGCCTTCAGCGCCCTGTTCCTGGACCGCGCCCGCCGCCGGCCGGAGGCGGAGGAGCTCGCCGCCTCGCCGCTCGCCCGGGAGTCGCTCTACCGCGGCCCCTGGGAGGTGGAGCGCGTGCCCTCGGGCCGGGGCCACCTCTGGGCCGTCGTCCGCCGCGCCGAGCCGGCCCGCGAGGGCGGAGGCGCCGTGGCCGCCTTCCTCACCCGCCCTGACGCCCTCCTCGCCGCCGCCACCCTCTCGGCTCTCGCCTGCCGCAACCGACTCCACCTCAACCGGGAAAAGCCCCACGGCCGCCGGCGCCTGGGCATCCCAGTCCACGACGGCACCGCCCACCTCGGCCACCTCGCCCGCGCCGACGACGAGTTCCTGGTCTACTACCACGCCACCCGCTGCCTCGCCACCAACCCCGACGCCGCCGCCCTCTTCCTCGACGCCCTCGACCCCGAGACCCTCGCGATCCTCGGCCGCGCCACCATGCGGCGACTCCTGAAGCTCGGATAGGCAACGCCCGGTCGACCCGCCTCGCCCGCCGCCGCCCGTGAGGTCGGCCACGTTCCTCTTCAGGGCTTCAGCTCGACGAAACCGGCGGCCGCGAAGTCCCCGTCGAAGGCCAGGGCGTTGTCGGAGGGGGCCGGTACAGCGCCCTGGCCTCTTCTTCGCGACGCGGATCGCGGCGGTTGCGGAGGGCGATCCAGAAGGAGGTGTCGACGAAGATCACCGGTAGACCACGTCGTCGACGGGCTCGGTTTCGTACTCGTCCACGCCGACCATCTGCCAGATCGGGTCCGCCTCGGCTGGTGGCAGAGGCGCCAGCCGATCCCGCACGAAGCTTCGGATCAGGGCTGCCTTGGAGGTTCCCTCCGCCTGTGCCTCCCGTTCGAGCGCGGCGTCCAGCTCCTCCTCGATCATCACCTGGAGACGCTTCATAGGGTGAGCTTACACCACCTTGAGGATGGATGTGTAGCACAGAGATCGTGATGCCGAGCCCGCCCGAGAGCCCCTCGAGGGCGGCACCGACGGGCGCGACTCGCGAGCTGGCGGGCCCGGACCGGGTAGGTTCCCGACGCTACACGGCGACCCGCGGAACCCCCTCCGGCGCCCCGCCTCCGCGCGACCGGACTCCGCGACTGCCCCTGCCGCACCGCCCAGCAGTGAGGGGAAAGGGTGGACTCCCGGAACGGCCGCCGATCGGAGCCGGCTCGGAGTCCACGAGCCACTCCAGGGCACACCCCGCATGAAGCGGCCGAGCTCTGTCTCGGCCGGCCCAACGGCGGGGCGGCACCGAACGGCCATACCCCTTGCGCCCACATTCCCGCGCGCCCCTTCGCTTCGCCGAATGCTCGGCTGGAGCGCGGAGAAGAGATCCCGGTCCCGGGCGAAGAGAGCCTCCTCGATCCGGTCTTTCGTGCACCGGGGAGCGAGGGCGTCGGCGGGCCTCTCCTCCCGCAGCGGCTCGCCGAGCCAGGCCATGGCCCGGTAGGCGTGGTGGAGCTCGAGCTCCTGGACGCCCTCGATGGCATACGGCCGGCGCCACGCGACCCCGGCGCGGTCCGAGCCGGGCGCGACCAGGCGGTGGAGAACCTCGAGGAAGATCGCCCGCTCGACGGGGAACTCGAAGGCGCGGCCCGCGAGCAGCTCCCGGATCACCTGGGCGCAGCCGGTCTCGTGCCAGAGCCGGTCGAAGACCTTCGGCGGGCCGATCCGGCGCACGGGGCTCGTCGCGAGCTCGCCGCGGCGGACCTCGGAGAGCACCAGCATCGACTCGGCGAAGCGGGCGCCGGACTCGAGGAGAACCTCCAGACTTACATTCCGCGCATCTCCCCGGCGATTTCTGGGCAATTTCTCGGCGTAAGCCATTCAGAAATCAGTGTCTTAGGTCTTCCGATTCGAGGATGAGCTGGGCGGTCTCGGCCTCCCAGAGTCGCAGTAGGCGCTGGATCTCGCGGTAGTTGGCGATGCCCCGCTCGAGGAGCTCGGCCTGGCGGGGCGAGACGACACTGTGGCGGTATCGACCTTCGACCCTGCGCGTCCACTCATGGTAGGGGCCGTGGCGGGCGTCGGGGTCGATGGCGCAGCGGCACGCCTTCTGACCGCAGACCTTGGTGCGGGTCGTCAAGGTTCCCGAGCAGACGAGGGTCAGGGCTTCGAGAGCCTCCCGGATCGTCCGGGTGCGCCGGCGGAGCTCGCGCTCCAGCCGGGCGAGCTCGGAGGGCGAGATTTTGCTTGACGTGTCCATGGTCTGGCGATACTATAATCGCCAGAATGACACCCCGTCAAGGGCCGCGCCTGAGACCGAGCGAGCTGTCTCTGGTGTCCCAGAGGCTGGGACCGCTGCCGGTGGTCAACCACTTCCTCGGACGGCTGCGGCTCGACGAGCACCTCGACCGCTTCGTGCCGACCCCGGACCGCCGGACGAAGCTGCCCTACGCCCAGGGCCTGGGAGTCCTGCTGCGCTCGATCCTCGTCGAGCGCGAGGCGATCTATCGCCAGCACGAGACGGTGGCCACCTACGCGCCCGAGGCCTTCGGCCTGGCGCCGCAGCGCGTGAGCCATCTGAGCGACGATGCCCTCGGCCGGGCTCTCGATCACCTCTTCGACGCTGATCGCGGGAGCCTGCTGACGGCGGTGGTCGTCGCGGCCGGCGAGGCGTTCGACCTCTGCTTCGACGAGCTCCACAACGACTCGACGACCGTCCGCTTCTCCGGTCAGTACCGGGACTCGGGGCAGCCGGTCCGGGGCCGGCGCTCCCCGTGGATCACCTTCGGCTACTCCAAGGACCACCGGCCGGACCTCAAGCAGCTGCTCTTCGTGCTCACCACGACCCGCGACGGCGCCGTGCCGGCCCAGTTCCGGTGCGAGGACGGCAACGCCAGCGACTCCCGGACCCATGAGGCGACCTGGGACGCCCTGCGGCGGGTCACGGGGCGGGCCGACTTCCTCTACGTCGCCGACTCGAAGCTCTGCGGCGCCGAGGCGATGAGTCACATCGACCAGCAGGGCGGCCGCTTCGTCACCGTGCTGCCCCGCTCGCGGCGCGAAGACGGCCACTTCCGGGAGTGGCTCCAGACCCACGAGCCGGATTGGGAGCTGATCTGGGACCGGCCCCACCCGCGGCGCGAGGACGGCCCTCGGGACCGCTGGTGGACTTTCCGCGATCCGCTGCCCTCGCGCGAGGCCTGGCCGGTGACCTGGGTCTACAGCAACCTGCTCCGGCTGCACCAGAGCCAGCGACGGCGCGAGCAGATCGCCCGAGCCCGGCAGGAGCTCGAGGCCCTCGACCAGCAGCTCGCCGGCAAGCGGCCTCGCCTGCGCAGCAAGGCGCGCATCCGCGAGCGGGTCGACGAGATCCTCGACCGCTGCAAGGTGGCTCGCTACCTCCGCGTCGAGATCCGCTCCGAGGCCCGGCACGACTACCGCCAGGTCGGCCCCGGCCGGCCCGGCGCGGCGACCCAGTACCGCAGGAAGACCACCCGCCGGTGGCGTCTCGACACCTCGCTCGACACCGAGCGCATCGCCTACGACAGGAAGAGCGACGGCATGTATCCGCTGCTCACCAATGACCCGAGCCTCTCGCCCCGAGAGGTCCTCGAGGCCCACAAGCGCCAGCCCGCGATCGAGAAGCGCTTCGAGCAGACCAAGGCCGTCTTCGAGATCGCGCCGGTCCTGCTCAAGAACCCCGGTCGCGTCGAGGCCTTCTTCTTCGTCTACTTCCTGGCCTTGCTCGTCCAGGCCCTCCTCGAGCGCGAGCTGCGCCGCAACATGCAGGCGCAGGCCATCTCCTCCTTGCCCCTCTATCCCGAGGAGCGCCGCACCCAGCGGCCCACCGCCGAGCAGATCCTGCGCCTCTACAGCCTGCTCGGGCGCCACGACCTTTTCGTCGGCGGTGAGCTCGTCCGCTCCTTCGAACCCGAGCTCACCCCTCTACAGCAGCAGGTCCTCGAGCTCCTCGGAGTGCCCGAAACCGCCTACTTAACCTGAGAATCCGGCCGTGGTCGCCCGGCGAAATTGCCCAGAAATCCCCGCCGACATGTGCGGAATGTCAGTCCAGACGCCCTTCCTCGCGCAGCTGGTCGAGCCGGCCGAGGGTGGCCAGCACCCGCTGGCGGCTCCTGCCCTGCTCCCAGCGGTTTTCGGCGATCTGCAAGTAGGTGTAGCCCTTGACCGTCTTCTGCCGGAAGAACATTGGTCGCCTCCGGTTGACATCCGGAGGCTAGCGCTACCAGATCAGCCTGTCAACTCTCGTGTCATTACAAGTTGGCACCAGGAATGGGCACTTTTCCGAAAATCCACCAGGTCACGTGATTGGAACAATGGACTTACGGGTTTCGGGGGTCAAAACACTGTAGAGGATGGCTCAAAGCCTGCCCAGGGCAAGGTCGAACTATTGGTTGTTCGCGCAACCGAATAGGTCGCTATCTCCAGCTTGAGCCGGCTGGATCACTGTGACCGGCGGATAGACGCTATCGAGATCACCGCCCTTCGGGGGAAACTCGAACTCATACACTATTCTGAGAAATCTTTGGCTGCAATCACGCCCTTCTTCCCAGTATCCCCAGGTCCACCATCTGGGCTCCTCTCGGTACTGCTTTCTGGCGTCCCCCAGGCCTGAAAACGCTGCCTCCCTGGCGTCATCGAAACTCATTACCTGCGTATCCCGGAGCAGGGCCCTCTCCTGCGCCGAGAGCTCCAGCGCCACGGGCGGCAAGTCGGGCTGGTCATGCACTCCAGCCTTTGGCACGACGACAGGCCGCCAGGTAACCTCCGCCCGGTAGACCGGCCCGAGGCCGAGGCCGGCATCCTGCTTCTCATCAAAATCCGGACGGGTTCTGAGCCGCACCTGCCCCCCGGGGCCAATGACGGGAATATCAATGTTACCGAATTCCTCTTTACAGCTCGCCCCTTGTTCGCTGTCGGGCAACATCTCGCATAGCAACGAGCCGTGAAACCCTCTCCGGACTCTGTATTCCGCATATTTCAAATACGTCTTGATGTCGCTCGCCTCGAACTGGCCCCCTGGAACGCCGGGCAGCGGCTGCCGGTCAATCTGCATCGCCAGTATTGGCTGAACGCTGAACGCGTTCAAGGGAGCCGAGGCCGCCTTGGCATCCGGCTTGCTCCCGAGCTCCTCTAGTCTTAGTTTTGAGTCCTCGTCTTCCAGCACGTCCCATACGCGGCAGTTCTCGCCCACTTCCTTCAGTATCTTCTCCTCTTGGTCTCGCAGTTCCGCTGCCAGGTCCCGATTCCACTTCTGTTGAGCACTCTCGAGGTCCAACGGCAGGTTCTCGCTCATGGTGGACTCGACCGCACCGCCCACCGCTTCACGCCAAGTCCCGAAGATCCCCGGCATCCCCTCTCCGGGCGCTTCCGTGATCTCCTTCAGGCTGCCGCGATGACTCAAGCAGCTCCACGCCTCTGGTTCCTTGCTGCCAGCTCCCGCTCCGTCGCCTTTCGCCCCCGCCGCTCTTCTATCGACCTGCAAGATCGGTAAGAAGAGTGGCTGATCCGGCTCCGAACCTGACCTCAATCCCTTCCGTGCCACTTCGACACCCGTGGTGTCTCCTGAATCGACCAGCACCGGGTACTGTGAGTATATGAACTTCCGCGGCGAGCTTCTAGCTGTGCTCGTGAACCGGTCGTCATACAGGGGAGTCGTACTTGGGTCCTTATCCCCGACGGAAAGGCAAATTCCAAATGAAGCACTTGCTTGGTCCTGTTCCGGGAGAGGACCCACGGCGATCGTGTAGGCGTCTGCGGGCCCGTCTCCCAAATCGTAGTTCGTCCAAAATGAAGCTGCAGCATTGGGTTTGGTCCTCCCGCAGATCGTGGTGCCGCCTCCACAAACGAGCCGGAGCCCTTCACCAAAAGCGTTCCACCATCTGAACATGGGGTTGGCCATCTTTCGGCTGTCCGGGTCAAAAGCTGCGACGCCATCTCCCAGGCGGCCGGGAAGAATGAAGTCGCAGTCGTCCTCTTCGTCGCAGCTCTCGTCTCGGACTGCCTCTGCGGTCCGGCCAACAGGCGGTCCCTGTGCCATCGTATGGCAGGAGCAGAGCAGAAGGTATCGAAGCTTGTCCTCGCCAAGTTTCAGCTCGTTGATCCAGATCTTGTCGCTCTTACCTACCGCCCAGCCGCTCCTTCCCCCATGCGCAGCGACGAACACAACGTTATAGCCATCGACTCCATCTGCCGCCGGATCCAAGAAGTGCTGTCTCACTTCCTGCGAGTTGGGGCAAAGGATCATGGAAGCCTCCCAGCCGGGCGGCGGGCTACTCGAGCGGCACTCGTCCACTGTGGTCGAGTCACAAGTGAGAGCTGCCTCTTTGTCCCCCGCGCCAGCAGCAAAGCAAGTGGCCAGCCAGAGATCCTCCTGCCCCCCAGCTACCGCCGCCACCCGCAAACTCGAATCTTCTCCACCGCCTCCCTTCGAGGCGCTCTCCTCGCAGAGAACGCCGCCGGTGCCAAGCCAGGCGCCGACCAGAACCACCACCGCGGTGCCACGAAGGCGCCCTCTCCGGGACCCACGAGGGCACCCCCGGCGCCAACGACTATACTTTGCCGTGCCTGTCACTGCGAAATCTCGAGCCCAGTACAGTGTGGAGAGGTAAAGGGCTTAGAGGGCCCCCCGGGCTTGACATACCTGCAGTCATTCATACATCCCTCTGCCGGACACGAGTACGCGGTTAGCTTGTAGAAGGCGAGGAATGCGCCGAAGTGAGGATTCTCGTCCGCCACACACTTTGCCGCCCTGATAGCCTCCTGGTTTACCATCCAGAGCTTGTGATCCTCGCCGGCCTTGAGCTTCATCGTGCAATAGGGCGAGGCTTCGCCGAACTTCCTGAGCGTCACATGGATCGAAGTCCCGGCCGGGATGTCGTCTATCTTAGCTTGCGTGCCTTCCGCAGCCGAGAAGGCGTCACCTAGGTTCTCCTTACCATCCGTCGTAGCCACCCACGTAACGTAGCTCTTATGGTTCTTGATGATACACTCGGTACTCAAGGTCCCTCGATCGAGTCGCAGGCGTCCGGCCAGGGGACATGCTTTCGCTCCGCTCTTCGGCTCCAATGGGTTTTGTCCCTCATCTACGCATACTGGGTTGAGCCGCCCCAGCGCTGGATCAGCCCCCGGCCCCTTGACGAGGTCCTTCAGCTTAAGAATCCAAGAGTAGTCCTGAACCTCCGCGTCTGCTGTCGGGATCAGATTCGGTTGTCCGCCAGTTTCCTTCCGGTGCCCAGAGATCCTCTCCACCGCTCTGGATGGCAACCGCGTATCGACCGTCACTTCCGCCCCCTCGAGATCGAACTCCAAGTATCCAGTTGGACCTTGGCTATTGGAGATACAGCCCGATGGCAATGCCCCGTTCATACTGACCTTGGGTACTAACAGCGCCGCGTGGTGCGCCCAAGCTGGCATCTCCCACGCGCCAGCATTCTTGCAAGGCACACCCTTGTTGTTGGTGGCATCGACCGCCAACGCCGTCACCGAGCCATCGGAATTCGGCGACAACGCGATCAGTCCGAGGAAAATGATGGTCAGCGAGTTCATCTTCTTGCTCCCCTAGGGTCTTCTTGAAGTTTTGCTTCAGTCGAATATTCTTTAGCATTCTCCCGGCGGCCAGATCCCTCAAGAAACTCCGCGATTCTCTCTTGGGCTGGTCCGTATAGACCTCCGATCAACACGGTCCCCGCCCACGTCGCCGGGGAGGCCATCTCCGAATCCCCGCTCCTCCGTGCCTCGAGAGTTGCTAGGCGGAGGGCCTGCGCTGGCTCCACCCCTCGAGAAAGGTGTCGGTGAACCAGGACTGTGTACTCACTCGCCTCGCGATCCGCAATCGCCCAGAGGTTCGCGACGATCGCCGGCGTTCCAGCCGAGAAGAGCCGATCCGCCAGGCTGGGGCCCGGCCTTCCCGGAGGAATTTCCCCTAACCCCGAGCTGCACGCATCGAGAATTACGAGCGACGGGCGCTTGGATCGGGCGAACGCCCCGATTTCTTGAAGGTCGAAAATTCCATCTCCCGCCTCCTCACCCGCGTCCGGTGCCAAGATCAAGCCTGACCGGTTGCCGTCAAGGCCCTGGATACCGTGAGTAGAGAACTGAACGATCTCTCCCATCCTCGCCGAATTCCAAATATTCCTTGCTGTGGCTTGGTCGCTGAGCAATATGGTTACGGCGGGATACAGCCGGCCTATTTGCTGGATCTCCGCCTCGGCGGCAGGTAACTGGCCGAGATCTGGGAAGCGCTCTGGCTCGAACCTCGGGTTTCCGACTAGAAGGATCCGGTGCGGCGTCAGCCACGTTCTTGAAGTCTTCGAGGCGTCGACGAGCGTTGCCAGAGTCGGTGCCCGCAGAAGGAGCCGCTCCTCCCCAAGATACGTGCCGTTGTCGGCCCGAGAAAGTGCCCCAAAGGGGAGCGCGGAGAGCTCGGGTCCCGGGATAAGGAAGAGCTTCACTGCGGGCGCAAGATCGCGGACTCTTGTAGGAATGAGCGCCTCTGAGAGAGCCGTTCCCTTCGCCTGAAGGTCGTCTCCAGGCGCTCCCGTCGTGATCGCCTGGCGAAACTCCTGGACCCTGTACCCCAACTCGGATCGTCCCATTGGCACAGTCTTCGCCTCGAGGCTATCCCTTTGTAGAAGCCAGATGATGAGGCGGTCGGTAAGTGACGCATACTCCAAGACTGCGACATCTGGGGGCAAGCTCTCGAGCAGGTCCTGCGAGGAGGGGGGGGGCCAGAGAGCGCCCCTACCGAGCGACTCGAAGGGCCGCCCGGACTGCGCGCTCCGAGCCCATCAGAGAAGAGAGCTGATTGCCACTGCTCCCAGTAATCCAGTCCCCGCGCGGCTTGGTCAAGCCCATTGACCTGGAGCTCGACCATCTCCTCGTAGAGCTGTCCAACGCGCTCTTGGTAACTCGCCCTGAGAGTGGGATCGGGTATCCGGGACTTCTGCCATTCCGCCTCCTCGATTCCGCGCCTCAGGTCCGTTTCGGCGGCCACGAGGTCACCGTAGCGGCGCTCGAGCCGGGCTTTGCGGCCCAGCGCTTTGATCAGCTCGATCCTCTCACCCACCTGGGCGTCATCGCCCCGGTAGTAGGATGCAGCCTTTCCGAGAGTCGCGATCGCTTGGGCGGGGTCCGTAGCCTCGAGAAGCTGCGCCTGCTCACTTTTAAGAGAAATCTCGAGGAGTCTGAGCAGTTGAAAGTCTTCAGGGATAGAGAGCAGGTACCTCTCGGCAAGGGTGAGATCCTCTGCCGCCGCCTCGTCATCGCCTCGGTCGAGGAGCTCCTGCCCGCGCTGAAGGAGAGCCAGCGGCGCCAGGTCAGGATTCTCGGCATCCGTTCCCTTCTCGGCCTCGGTGACAAGCTCATTCAAGAAAAAAGGAAGGATTTCAAGTTTCTGCGCTTCGGTGGCCGCATCCGCCGCTTCCTGCAGGACGGAGTACTTCCGATCTGGCCTGGTGATCCAGCCCAGCTGGCGCAGTGAACCGATTCGGAACCTCCACGCACCATCGTGATCGCCCAGGAGCCTGAGGTCTTTGGCCAGCAGTGAATTTATGAACGCGACGTTGTCGCGCTCGCCAGTCTTCTCGAACTGGGCTGCAGCTTGCTCATAGGAGCGAAGTGAGGTCGCCAGGTCGCCTTGAACCATGGCGACGAGCCCTTCGATCCACTGGGCCCTCCCGAGTAGATTGGGGAAGCCGTTCGCAGTCGCGAAGCTCCGGACCTGGTTGAGTCGGGTGCGTGCCTCGGTGGCTGCCTGCCCGTAGTAGTCGCAGATTGCGATTTCGACGTTCGCCCAAGCCGCGAAGGGGCTCCCGGCTGCCTTCAGAAGGCGTTGTGCGCGAACCAGTGGCGCTTCCGGGTCGGCACAACCCTTACGGAGTGTGGTTTCGAGTCCCTCCGAGTATGCCAAGTGGCCAGCCAGCAGAAGTTCGAGCATTCGGGGGTCGCTCCGCTCGGCGCCCGCGATCGACTGAACCGCTTTCGCAAGCATGGAATCACCGGAGACTGTCTGCAAGGCTTCTCCAACTACCTCCGCAGTCGAAAGCGTCCTGGCGGCTTCCTCACCATCGCCCCGAGACTCCGCCTTGGCCCACCTCGCCAGGAGATCCTGCTCCCCTAGCTGCCGAACTTGCCCTGCGTCCTCCTTGACCAGCTCCTCCACCGCGGCGACTCCCCCGGAAGCAGCGATTCGTTCCAGATCCTCGAACGAGAGTTTCCGTCTCTCTCCGGCGAGCCTGACGACCGAATCGAGATGTCGCCTTGCTTCCACGGCCCAGGAAGACTTCGCGTCGAGCCTTATGTAGCGTTCCCACGCCTCGCGGGCTTGCCCACTCAGGCCCAACGCTTCCAGAGCCAGAGCCAAGTTGTACCCGGCCTCCGGAAGGTCAGTCTGGAGCTCCGTCGCCCGTGCAGCGGCGGAGAGAGCGTCCACGAGAATGCCAGGGTTCTTCTCTTCCTCGGCCTCCGCGAGGCGCGCCGCCACCAGATCGCTCAGGAGACGCGGATCCTCCGGAGCGGAGCGAACGGCCTCTTCCAACAGCGCGACCGAAGCCGAAGAGCGGCTCTGAGCCATAGCGATGACGCCCGAGGTCGCCAGATCCGCGACACCTCGATGCGACCGAAGCCTGCTCTCGACCTCGGCTTGGATGGAGAGGATCGCCGGGAGGTTGACCGCCGAGCCGGCGAAGGCTAGATAGCCTGCCTCGGACGAACCGTGCCAAGCCGGCCCCCTGCGTGCCTCACCCGGAGCCGGGAAGGCTGAAAGACGAGCACCGCCAGCGAACCGCCGATTGGATAACTCTTGAGCTAGTCGCGCGTAAGCGGTGGAATAGGGCGGAGTTGGAGTTTGCCGGAGGCTGACGGCACGGGAGTGTCCGATTGCCAGCCAGACCCCAGCCACTGTCACCAACACAAGCGCGCAGAGGGAGAACGGCAGGACGAGGCCCAGAGGGCCTCTCGGCCAGCTCTTGGCTGCCTCCCGCACCCAGGAAGATCGGAGCATCGGTGTCGGACCTATTCGCCTGAATGAATCCTCAAGCACGCTAGCACGACGACTGCCGCCTCGAGAAATCGAAACAGTTCTATAGGCGTCTGGCTGGTGTGGTCCCATGTGTCCGCTTGCCAGAGTCAGACGGACCAGGCCGGCCGATTTCCCGGTAGAATCGGCCCCAGAGTTGGAGGTCCAGTCTGAACGACGCGTCTTCAGAGTCCGCGGACGCCGGGCCGATGGGCCCGCCGGCCGGTGGTGGGCAAGCCCCCGAGCGGGAGTTCCTCGCCCAGCGGGAGCTGATCCGGCGGGTGATCGCGTTCGCCTGCCGGCGGCAGCGCCTGCGGGCCGAGGAGGCGGAGGAGTTCGCCTCGACGGTGATGCTGAAGCTGGTCGAGGACGACTACGCGGTCTTCCGGAAGTTCCAGGGCCAGAGCTCGCTGCCCACCTACCTGACCACCGTCATCCAGCGGCTCTGCCTGGATTTCCTGCGGGCCAAGCGCGGGCGGCCGCGCTCGTCGGCCGAGGCGCGGCGGCTGGGGCCGGTGGCGGTGCAGCTCGAGCGGCTCCTCTACTGGGACGGCTTCGGGTTCGACGAGGCCTGCCGGATCCTGCGCGACAATCACGGGGTGGAGGCGTCCTGGGAGGAGCTCGAGGAGATGGCCGGGCGGCTGCC
Source organism: uncultured Acidobacteriota bacterium (assembly GCA_963741925.1). Lineage (GTDB taxonomy): Bacteria > Acidobacteriota > Thermoanaerobaculia > Multivoradales > DATKCC01 > CAVUBL01. The sequence goes on along the minus strand of CAVUJU010000005.1, from coordinate 1,327,113 downwards.
CTCGCGCGCGATCGGACGTCAGCACGAGGGCGGCGAGCGCACGGAGCAGCTCGCCGGCGCCCTGGAGCGGCCGGACGAGGCGCTCTCGGAGCGCGAGCGGGTGGAGGAGGCGGAGCGGGTGGTGGCGGCGCTCGAGGAGGCGGTTGGGACGCTCGACGCGGAGGACCGGGTGATCTTGCGCATGCGGTTCGAGGACGGGTTCACGGTGGCGGACGTGGCGCGGGCGCTGGGGCTGCGGCAGAAGCCGCTGTATCGGCGGATCGACGGGTTGTTGCGGCGGCTGCGGCGGGAGCTCGAGGGGCGAGGATTGCGGGGGGTCGAAGGATGGTGGTCGTGACGGAGCGGCGGGGTCGTTGCCTGGAGCCGGGCGGGGCGGCGGGGGGGCTCAGCGGGATTGCCTTCCGTGGGCCCTTCCGGCGGGGGGAGAATCCTGACCTTGCGTCCGTCCATTGGAAGTGGTGAGTTGAATGGCGATGAATCGATCCAACTGCCCGACGGCTGAAGAGCTCGCGGCCTTTCTCGACGGGCGACTGTCCGGGGAAGCGCGGCGCGCGATGGTGGAGCACCTGGACCGGTGCCCGGACTGCTACGAGGTGGTCTCGGAGTCGGCCCGCTTCCTCCAGGAGGACGCGCCCCGCGGGCGGGTGGTGCGGCCGGCGGGGCGCTTCGGCGGCCGCCGGCTGACCTGGGCCGTGGCGGCGGTGGCGGCGGCGCTGCTGGTCCTCGTGCTGGCGCCCCTCCTCTGGTCGCTGCGCTGGACCCCGCCCGCCGGCAAGGTGCTCCTCGCCTCGTGGAACCTGGCCGGGGCGATGGGCCGGCCGGGGAGGGTCGCCCGGGCGATCCGGCCGCCGGTGGGGGGGACCTGGCCTTCGCCGGCGTCATCGCCGAGGATCAGCTCTCCTTCCGCATCGGAGTCCAGCTCCTCGACGCCTGGGTGGCGATCGACGCCGGGGACCGGGCGGCGGCCAACGAGGCCTTGAACGGCTTGGGGGACTGGATCCAGGTGGTGGACAACGCCGTGGAGGAGAACCAGGCGGCGGCCGAAGGAGCGCAGGAGGGGACGGGAGCGCCAGGGGCCGAGGGAGCCCAGGGGGCCGAGGGAGCCCAGGGGGCCGAGGGGGCCCAGGAGGCCGAGGGGGCCCAGGGGGCCGAGGGGGCCCAGGAGGCGCAGAGGGGCGAATCGCAGCGGGGGCCGGAGGCCGCCGAAACGCTCCACCAGGCCTTCGAGGCCGCCCGCACGGCCGCGGCCTCGGGGTCCCTGCGCTCGGTTCGGGATCCCGTCGCCGACCTCGAGGTGGTCCTCGAGGCGCGCCTCGTGCCCCGGGCCCTGGCCCTCGGCAAGTGGGCCGAGGCCGGGCGGCTGGCGGCGGCCGGCGGGGACCGGAAGCTCTTCGCCGATCCGGCGTTCACCGCCTTCCGGCGGGCCCTCGACCCGGCCACGCTGCCCGAGCCGGCCCGCAACGCGCTGGCGAAGATCGACGAGCTGACCCCCAAGGCGGTGAACGCGCCCGCCGGCGGCCTGGCCGGCCTGGCCGAGGCGTTCCGGAACCTGGAGCTGGCGTACTGAAAGGAGCCGCGGAGATGAACGACCACCTGATCGTCCGTCGCGGGAGCTGGCGGGCGGCGTTGCCCCTGGCCACCCTCCTGCTCCTCGCGACCTGCCGGGCGAACGAGGAGACACCCCGCCTCCTGCAGCCGCAGGATGCCGAGGCGTCCTCCCAGTACTGGGTCGATCAGTACCCCGCCGTGCCGGAGACCGATCCTCACGTCCGCCGTGCCCGCAAGGTCTTCGAGCGGATGGAGGCCGCCGCCGGTCACCGCGCCCGCCTCCTGATCCTCGAGGGGCCCAAGATCCCGTCGGCCCTGGCCCTCGCCGACGACACCGTGCTCCTCGACCGTGAGGGGCTCGCCCTCTGCTACCGGGACGTCCCGCCCGCGAAGGGCGACGCGCGCCTCGCGTTCGTCCTCGCCCACGAGCTCAAGCACCTGGCCGGGGGCGATCTCTGGCACGCTTCGGCCTTCCTCACCGTGCGGAACTTCGCGCACGGCCCGGGCGAGGACCAGCGGCTCCTCGACCTGCTCCATCAGAACCCGCACGACCGCCAACAGCTCGAGCTCCGGGCCGACGAGGCGGGGGTCCTGGCCCTGATCACGGCGGGCTACGACCCGCGCCAGCTCTTCCAGGGCAGCGAGACCTTCTTCGAGACCTGGGTGAAGTCGCCCGCAGGGCTCGTGGTCTACCAGGACCCGAATCACCCCGCGCCCGCCGAGCGTGCCCGCTTCCTCCGCCGGCGCCTGCAGGAGGTCGCCGGCAAGATCGACCTCTTCCACCGTGGCGTCGAGGCGTACGAGGCCACGGAGTATCCGAAGGCCATCGAGCTCCTCGAGGAGTTCCGCCAACACTTCGCCGGCCGCGAGGTGCTGAACGACCTGGCGCTGTCCCACTACCAGCTCGCCGCGGCCGTCCTGGCGGAGTGCGACGGCACGCTCGTCGACCGCTACCGGCTGCCGGTGGAGCTCGATACCGAGACCCTCGCCGACCGGGCGAAGCTCCGCGGGGCCGGCGAGAGCTCGCCCTGCTTCGAGAACCCGGGCTATCACGCCCACATGACCGAGGCCCTGGCGCTGCTCCGGCAGGCGGCGGACCAGGACTCGGCCTACCTGCCGGCGCGGCTCAACCTCGCGGCGGCCCTCGCCCTCGACCAGCAGGGAGCCGGCGCCCTCGAGGCGGCCGACCAGGCCGCGAAGCTCGCCCCGGACGATCCCCGGGCGCTGGTCGCCGTGCAAGTGGCGGGGCTGGTCTACGCCGACGCCGGCGGCACGCTGGTCGACCCGGCGCGGGCCGTGGCGGCGCTTGCCGCCCTGCACCGCCGCTTCCCGGCCGATCCCGCCATCGCCTACGACCTGGCGTCGGCCCTCAGCCACCACCGGCGCCTCGCCGAGGCGCGGCCGGTCTGGGCGGAGTTCCTCCGCCTCGAGCCCGAGGGGCCGTGGGCCGTCATCGCCCGGGAGTGGGTGGGAGACGACCAGACGGCCGGGGTCGCGCCCGCGGCGAGTGGCCGGGTCAGCGGCTCCTGAGCGCCGCGACCTGCTGTTCGATCTCGCTCCAGGCGGTGCCGCCGAGCGAGGTCCGGCGCTCCGCCGCCGCGCGCGGGTCGAGCCAGCGCGCGAAGTCCTCGGGAAACGCCGGGTGCACCGCCCGCAGCTCCTCGAGGCTCACGCCGGCCCCGGTCCTCGCCAGGTCCCGCCCCGCCGCCTCGAGCCGCGCCACCAGCCGCCCCACCGCCTCGTGGGCCTCGCGGAACGGCACCCCCTCCCCCACCAGGCAGTCGGCGAGCTCCGTCGCCAGGCTGAAGTCGCCGGCGAGCTCGGCCTCGAAGCGGTCGGCCCGGAAGGCGAGGGTCGCCCAGACGCCCGCCATGATCCGCACCGAGGAGAGCGTCGTCTCCACCGCCTCGAAGAGCGGCTCCCGGTCCTCCTGGAGGTCCCGGTTGTAGGCCAGCGGCAAGCCCTTGGTGAGGGCGAGCAGCGCCACCAGGTCGCCCGCCACCCGGGCCGCCTTGCCGCGCACCAGCTCGGCGGCGTCGGGGTTGCGCTTCTGGGGCATGATCGACGAGCCGGTGGCGTAGCCCTCCCCCAGCCGGACGAACCGAAACTCCGCCGACGACCAGAGGACCAGCTCCTCGGCCTGGCGCGAGAGGTGGCCCATGAGGATGGCCGCGGCCGCCGCCACCTCCTGCTCGTGGTCGCGGGCGGCGACGGCGTCCATGGCGTTCGGTACCGGGCGGGCGAAGCCGAGCTCGGCGGCGGTCGCCCGGCGGTCGATGGGGTGCGCCGTGCCGGCCAGGGCGCAGGCGCCGAGGGGGCACTCGTCGAGGCGGGCGACGGCGTCGGCCAGGCGCCCCCGGTCGCGGACGAGCGGCCAGGCGTGGCCCAGGAGGTGGTGGCCCAGGAGGATCGGCTGGCCGCGCTGGAGGTGGGTGTAGCCGGGCATCAGGATCCGCCCGTCGGCCGCCACCCGGTCGAGGAGCGCCCCGATCAGCTCGGAGAGGGCGCCATCGAGCTCGCCCAGCCGGCGCTTCAGCCACAGGCGCACGTCGGTCGCCACCTGGTCGTTCCGGGAGCGCGCGGTGTGGAGCTTCTTGCCCACTTCGCCGATCGTCTCGACCAGCCGCGACTCGACCGCCATGTGGAGGTCCTCGAGCTCGTCGCCGGGCCGGAAGGCGCCGGAGGCGAGCTCCCGGCCCACCGCCTCGAGCCCCGCGACGATCCGCTCCGCTTCTTCCGGCGCCACGAGCCCCACCGCCCCCAGCATGCGGGCGTGGGCGATGGAGGCCGCGATCTCCTCGGCCGCCATCCGCAGGTCGACGGCGAGCGACGAGGAGAAGCGCTCGAACGCCTCGTCCGCCGGCCCGGCGAACCGGCCTCCCAGGTGGCGGCGGCTCACCCCCCTCACTCTCCTTCCGAGATCCTCTTGGCGGCCAGGGTCCGCAAGCGCAGGGCCCTGAGGCGGATGAAGCCGGTCGCGTCCTTCTGGTCGTAGACGTCGTCGGCCTCGAAGGTGGCGGTCGCCTCGTCGTAGAGGGTGTGGCTCCTCGAGCGGCGGCCCTCGATCGTCGAGTGCCCCTTGTAGAGCTTGACCCGCGCCTCGCCGTTGACCCGGCTCTGGACCGAGTCCATGAAGCTCTGGAGGGCTTCGCGCTCGGGGCTGAACCAGAGGCCGTTGTAGACCATCTCGGCGTAGCGCGGGATGAGCTCGTCGCGCAGGTGGTGGAGCTCGCGGTCGAGGGTGATCGACTCGACCGCCCGGTGGGCGTGCTGGAGGAGGGTGAGCCCGGGCGTCTCGTAGCAGCCGCGGCTCTTCATTCCGAGGTAGCGGTTCTCGACGATGTCGACCCGCCCCACGCCGTGGCGCCCGGCGAGCTCGTTGGCCCGCTCGACCAGCTCGACCGGGCCGAGCTCCTCGCCGTCGAGCGCCACCGGGTTGCCGCGGCGGAACTCGACCGTCACCCGCTCGGGCTCGTCGGGCGCCGCCTCCGGGTCGACCGTCATCCGGTACATGCCGGCGGGGGGCGCGGCCCACGGGTCCTCGAGGACGCCGCCCTCGTAGGAGACGTGCATCAGGTTCGCGTCCATCGAGAACGGCGGCGCCTCGGCCGACGCACCCCCACCTGATGAGGGCGCGTCGATGCCGTGCTGCCGGGCGTAGGCCAGGAGGTCCTTCCGGCCCCGCAGGTCCCACTCGCGCCAGGGGGCGATCACCCGGACGTCGGGCTTGAGCGCGTAGGCCGAGAGCTCGAAGCGCACCTGGTCGTTGCCCTTGCCGGTGGCGCCGTGGGCGATGGCGTCGGCGCCGGTGGCCTCGGCCGCGCGCACCAGGCCGCGGGCGAGGACCGGCCGGGCCAGTGCCGTGCCCAGCAGGTAGTACCACTCGTAGACCGCGTTCGCCCGGAGCGCCGGGAAGATGCACTCCTCGACGAATTCCCGGCGCAGGTCCTCGACGATCACCTCGGCCGCGCCGGTCGCCCGCGCCATGGTCCGGGCCTTCTCGATCTCCTCGGCCCCCTGCCCCACGTCGCCGGTGTAGGTGACCACCTGGGCGCCGTAGCGCTCCTGGATCCACTTGAGGATGACCGAGGTGTCGAGCCCCCCGGAGTACGCCAGGACGACCTTGTTCATCGCCGAGTCCCTCCTGCGTGAACCGGGGAGAATACCAGAGGCCGGGGTCGTGGAGCCGGGCCTCCGGCCCGGCCGGCCGAGACGGAGCTCGGCCTGGGAGGCGAAGGCGGAAGCCTCTTCTGCGCCGGCTCCGGACTGCCGGCGGTTGCCCTTCGCGCCGATCGCCCGGCCGAGACAGAGCTCGGCCGCTTCACGCGGGATCGGACTCCGGACAAGGGCGGGCTCGGGCGTTTCATGGGCCCGGGGCTGCCTCGGGCGGTTCCTTTTCCGGGGGCACGACCACCGCCGGCACCTGGTGATCCAGCATGAGCTGGTTGAAGGCCGCCACCCGCTGGTCGAGCAGGCTGTCGAGCGCCGCCTTCTTCGTTGCCCACTGGCCGGCGAGCTCGTCGGCTCGCTTCGTCGCGCCGGCGGTCACCGGCGGCCCGGACGAATCGATCAGCCCGTAGAGGTACTCGACCTGGGCGTCGAGGCGGTTCGGGAAGTTGATGATGTCCTGGAAGTTGGTGGTCTTGGTCTGGACCACCTCGCCCTCCCAGTCCTCGAGCGCCTGGACCAGATCCTTGCCCGCCTTGGCGATCTCCTCGGAGCCGGGCACGTCGTCCAGGCGGTCGATCGCCTGCTGGACCTGGTCGCGGACCTTGCGCTCCCGGACGATCGAGCGGTCGAGCTCGTCCAGGGTGTCGCGGATCTTGGAGAGCACCGCCTGCTCCTCCGTGTAGCCCGCCCCGGTGGTCTCGAGCCGCGGGTCCTCGACCACCTGGAGGGGGCGGGTCATCTCGTGGTCGCCGTCGCGCGAGTGAGCTCGGAGCTTCAGGGTGTAGGTGCCCGGCGCCACCCGCGGCCCGCCGAGGCCGCCGAACACGAACTGCCCCGGCACCTCGGTGATCGACTCGGCGCGCAGGTCCCAGACGAAGCGATTCATGCCCGCCTTGGTGGGCAGGAGCGTCGGGCCCCGGCGGCCGAACGGCCCCTCCTCCTCTTCCTCGCCGCCGCCGCCCGGCCGGGAGCCCTTCTTCGTCTCCGCCACGCTCGAGATCGTGCGCACGACGTTCCCCTTCGGGTCCAAGATCTCGAGCTCGAGCTTCGGCTTCGCCGCCTCCTTGGAGGCGCCGGCGGCGCCGCCCGCGGGCTCTTCGGTGGCCAAGCCGTCGGCCGGCATCTCCCCGCGGCCCTCGGTCTCCGCCTTCGGCCCCTTGGCGGGCGCCGCCAGGGACTCTGTCAGAGAGTGGGTCAGCTCGTCGGAGAGGACGTAGTCGATCACCGCGCCCGAGGACGGGTTCTTGCCCTCCGTCGCGCCGCCTCCCCCGCCGAAGCCGCCGCCCCACTCGGCGCGGGTCGCCCGCGCCGGCGGGTAGAGGTAGAGCGCAGCACCCGCCGCCTCGTCGCCCACCTCGCGCAGCGGCGCCAGGTCGTCCAGGACCCAGAACGCCCGCCCCTGGGTCGAGGCCACCAGGTCGCCCTGGCGCACCTGGAGGTCGGTCACCGGCACCACCGGCAGGTCGAGCTGCAGGCTCTGCCACTGGCCGCCGTCGTCGAAGGAGACGTAGGCCCCGCGCTCGGTGCCGGCGTAGAGGAGCCCCGCGCGCACCGGGTCCTCGCGCACCACCCGCACCCAGCGGCCGTCGGGGATGCCGCCCACGATCTTCGTCCAGGTGGCGCCGTAGTCCTCGGTCCGGAAGGCGAGCGGCCGGTAGTCGCCGAGCTTGTAGCGGGTCACGGCGACGTAGGCCTTGCCCGCCTCGTGGGGGGAGACCTCGATGGCGTTGATCTGGGCCTCGCCCAAGGCCGCCAGATCCGGCGGGGTGACGTCGGCCCAGCTCTCGCCGCCGTCCCGGGTCAGGTGCACCAGGCCGTCGTCGCTCCCCACCCAGATCGTCGCCGCGTCGTGGGGCGAGGGGGCGATCGCGAAGATCGTGCCGTAGACCTCGCCGCCCGCCGACTCGTTGGTGATCGGGGCACCGCCGGGGCCCTGCTTGGCCTTTTCGTTGCGCGTCAGGTCGGGGCTGATGGCGCGCCAGTGGGTGCCCCGGTCGCGCGTCTCGAGGAGCACGTTGGCACCGTGGTAGATGACGCTCGGGTCCTGGGGCGAGACCTCGATCGGCGCGTTCCAGTTGAAGCGGTAGGGCTGCTCGACGGGATTGGTGCCGAGGCCGAGGAAGGGCTCGGCCATGATCGAGCGCTCGCGGCCGCTGACCACGTCGTGCTCGGTGATCGAGCCCTGGTAGCAGCCGGCGTAGACGAGCTTCGGATCCGCCGGGTCGAAGGCCACGTGGGCGCTCTCGCAGCCGCCCACCTCGAACCAGTCCTTCTCCCCGATGCCGCCCGGGGCCGCGCTCGCGATGGCCACCGTCGAGTTGTCCTGCTGGCCGCCGTAGACCCGGTAGGGGAAGGTGTCGTCGGTGTCCACGCGGTAGAACTGGGCGGTCGGCTGGTTGTCCTCGGTCGACCAGGTCTCGCCGCCGTTGGTCGACACGATGGCGCCGCCGTCGTTGGCCTCGATCAGGTAGCGCGGATCGTTCGGGTTGAGCCACAGGTCATGGTTGTCGCCGTGGGCCTGGCGCACCCGGTGGAAGGTCCGGCCGCCGTCGGTCGAGCGCATGATCGGGGCGTTCAGGACCCAGACGGTGTCCGGGTCGCGCGGGTCGGCGAAGACGTCGGTGTAGTACCAGGCCCGGGTCCTGAGCACGCGCTCCTGGTTGACCCGGCGCCAGGTCTTGCCGGCGTCGTCGGAGCGAAAGAGGCCGCCGTCATCGGCCTCCACCATGGCCCAGACCCGCTCCGGCCGGGCCGGCGACACGGCGACGCCCACCTTGCCCATGAGCTCGGGCAGGCGGCCGCCGTGGCCGCCCCGACCACCGCTCTCGCCGCCACCGCTCTCGCCGGCGGACTTCCCCTTCTCCTCGTTGCCGCCCCGGCCCAACCGCTCCCAGGTGGTACCGCCGTCGGTCGTCTTCCAGACGCCGCTGCCGGGGCCGCCGCTGCGGATCTGCCAGGGCGTGCGCTGGTGGTCCCAGAAGGCGGCGTAGACGATCCGCGGGTTGGTCGGGTCCATGGAGAGATCGCTCGCGCCGGCCGAGTCGCTCACGTGGAGGACCAGCTTCCAGGTGGCGCCGCCGTCGGCCGAGCGGTAGACGCCGCGCTCGGGCGTCGGCTTCCAGGCCGAGCCCTGGGCTGCTACGAAGACCACGTCGGGGTCGCGCGGATCGACGGCGATCGCCGAGACGTGCTCGGTCGCGGCGAGGCCCAGGTGGGTCCAGGTGCGGCCGGCGTCGGTCGAGCGGTAGACGCCGTCGCCGTGCGAGGTGGTGACGCCGCGCACCGGCGCCTCGCCCATCCCGGCGTAGACCACGTTGGGGTCCGACGGGGCGACCGCCAGCGCCCCCACCGAGCCGGTCTCGAAAAAGCCGTCGGAGACGTTCTTCCAGGTGGTCCCGGCGTCCTCCGTCTTCCACACCCCGCCGCCGCTCGAGCCGAAGTAGTAGGTCAGCGGGTCCTGGGCGACCCCGGCCACCGCCGTCGCGCGCCCGCCCCGGAAGGGGCCGATGTTGCGCCAGGCCATGCCCTGGAAGAGGGCCGGATCGACGGCCGGCTTCGCGGCGCCGGCGGGCTCGGCGGCCCCCTTCGCCTTCGCGGCGGCGGCGGCGCCGGCGGGCACCAGCAGGATCAGGGTGACGGCCGCACACAGACCGGCGAGCATCCTCCGAAATCGATTCATCACACGTGTCCTTTCAAGCTTCGCGGAGCGCGGTCGCCACCGGCAGGCGGGCGGCGCGGATCGCCGGGAAGACGCCGCCCACGAGGCCGATGACCACGGCGTAGACCATCCCCTGGACGAGGAGCGCCGGGGTGATCCGGAAGGCGAACGCCACCTGGCTGAAGCTCTGCCAGTTGAGGGTGGCCACCTGGTAGCCGTTGAAGACGAGGTAGGCGAGGCCCCCGCCGATCACCCCGCCCACGAGCGCCAGGGCGAGGGACTCGGCGAGCACCGACAGCACCACCGGCCCGGGCCGGAAGCCGAGCGCCCGGAGGGTGGCGATCTCGCGGGTGCGCGAGGCCACCGCCGTGTACATGGTGTTCAAGGCGCCGAAGGCGGCGCCGACCCCCATCAGGACGGCGATCAGGGTGCCGGCGACGCTCACGAACTGGGTCAGCGCCCTCGACTGCTCGGCGTAGTACTCGTTCTCCCGCCGGACCTCCACGTCGAGGCGCGGGTCGGAGGTGAGGGCGGCCTTGAAGCCGTCGAAGGCCGCGGGCGAGGTCAGCTTGGCGTAGACCGCCTGGAAGGTGCTCCCCCGCCGGTAGGCCGGCTGGAGCACGCCCACGTCGCACCAGATCTCCGAGTCCGCCACCGTGCCGCCGGCGTCGAAGCGGCCGACCACGGTCCACTCGTTCTGGCCCCAGCGCAGGGTGTTGCCCACCTCGAGGCCGGTGAACTCCGCCGCCGCGCCGCGGCCCACGATGACCTCCTTGCGCCCGGCGTTGAACCGGCGGCCCTCGACGATCTTCACGTTGTCGCGCACCCGGAACGCCCCGGGCTGGACCCCCCGGAGCGGCACGTTCGCCTGGGTGCCGGTCGAGCGCTTGGGCACGTCCACCACCACGAAGAGCTCCGCCGAGACCGCGGGGGCGCCGTCCACCCGGCGGATCCCGGGGGCGTTCTCGACGATCCGGACGTCGTCGCGCGAGAGGGCGCTGTTCATCTCGGCGCTCGCGCCGCTGCGCATGACCAGCGCCCGGTCGGGCGCGCCGGTGCCCTCCATGGTGGCCCGGAACCCCTGGGCGATCGAGAGCACCGCCACGAAGACCGAGACCACGCCCGCCACTCCGACCACGGCCGTGGCCGCGGCGCCGAGCCGGCCGCGGAGGCTCTTCAAGTTGGTCCAGGTGACCAGGAGCACCTGGTCGAGCCACGCGATCATCGAGGTCATCTTGGATGCCCCCCGCATCCCCTCGGTCCCCTTCCCACCCCACGGGGGGGAAGGGGACGATCGATCAGACGCCCCCCGCATCCCCTCGATCCCCTTCCCTCCCCACGCGGGGGAAGGGGACGCCCCCTCCCGCTCGCTTGGCTACCCAACAGACTTGGCTCGTTCGTCACGATTTCACCCTCTCCGCTACGCCCGGCCCCGGCCGAGGGCCGTCACCACGTCGAGCCGCATCGCCTGGAGCGAGGGCAGGAGCCCGGCGGCCACGCCGACCGCCACCACCAGGACGAGACCCTCCGCCAGGTCCACCGGCCTGACGTAGAAGGCGGGCAGGAAGGCGCCCAGGTCCATGCCCCGGACCACTCCCCAGCCGGCCAGGATCCCGAGCCCGCCGCCCAGCACGCTGATCGCCAGGGCCTCGGCGAGCACCAGGGCCAGGACCTTGCCGTCGGTGAAGCCCAGGGTCTTGAGCACCCCGAGCTCGTCGGTGCGCTCGCGGACCGACTGGGCCATGGTGTTGCCCGCCACCAGGAGCATGGTGAAGAAGACCGCCGCCAGGATCGCGGTGACGATCTTGCCGATGTTGCCGATCTGGTTGGCGAAGGCCTGGACGAACGCCTTCTCCGTGGTGGTCTTGGTCTCGGTGGGCGAGTTGGCGAACAGGGTGTCGACGGCGTCGGCGATCTCGGGCGCCAGCTCCGGGTCCGCGATCTTCACCACGTACCAGCCCACCAGCCCCTCGCCGAAGGCGCGGGCCTCTTGGAGGTACTTTTGGTGGAAGAAGAACTGGCTCGTGTCGGTCCCCTCCTGGGCGCCCTGGTAGATGCCGTCGAGGGTGAACTCCCAGGTCTTCGAGCCGTCCTTGCGCTGCCAGATGGTCGCCTGGATCGGGATCCGGTCGCCGATCTTCCAGCCGAAGCGCTCGGCCAGGGCGCGCCCGGCGATGGCGCCGGTCTGGTCCGCCCTCCAGGCCGCGCGCCGCTCGGCCGGGAGCTGGTACTCCGGGTACATCCGTAGCCACTCGTCCGGCACCACCGAGATCTGGGCGAAGAAGTTCTTCGGGTCCTGGTAGACGCCCCCGAACCAGGTGGCCGGCGTGGCGTCGAGCACGCCGGCGACCGACTCGATGTCCGCCTCGTAGCTCTGGGGCAGGGGTTGGATGATGGAGACCTTGTGGATCGTGATCAGGCGGTCGGCGCCGGCCAGCTCCACGCCGCCCTCGAACCCTGTGCGCAGCGCCGCGAGCATCACGAAGAGGACGAACGCCACGAAGATCGAGAGCACCGTGAAGACGGTCCGCACCTTGCGCCGCCCGAGGTTCTTGCGGAGGAGGTGGAGGTACTTCACGCCGCCGCCTCCGCCGGGCGGAGCACGCCCTCCTCGAGCACCAGGGTGCGCCGGGCGAACGAGGCCGCCCGCGGGTCGTGGGTGACCATGACCAGGGTCTTGCCGTGCTCCCGGTTGAGGGCCTGGAGGAGCTCGAGGATCTCGGTGCCGGTCTTCCTGTCGAGGTCGCCGGTGGGCTCGTCGCAGAGGAGGAAGGTGGGGTCCGAGACGATCGCCCGGGCGATTCCCACGCGCTGCTCCTGGCCGCCGGAGAGCTCGCGCGGGTAGTGCTTCGCCCGGTCGGCCAGGCCGACGATTCCCAGGGCCGCCGCCACGTGCCGCCGGCGCTCGGCGCGCGAGAGGTGAGTGAGCAGCAGCGGCAGCTCGACGTTGCGCTCTGCCGAGAGGACCGGCAGCAGGTTGTAGAACTGGAAGACGAAGCCCACGTGACGGGCGCGCCAGGCGGCGAGGCGGCTGCCCGACATGCGGTCGATCCGCTGGCCGTCGACGTCGATCTCGCCCGCCTCCGGGCGGTCGAGGCCGCCGAGCAGGTTGAGGAGAGTGGTCTTGCCCGAGCCCGACGGGCCCATGAGGGCCAGGAAGTCGCCCCGCGGCACCTCGAGGTCGAGGTGGCGCAGCACCTCCACTTTCTCCCGGCCGCGGAAGTAGCTCTTGGTGACGTCGGTCATCCGGATCAGCACGTCGTCGTTCATGGTCTTTCCTCCTCGGCCACCTCCACCTCCACCTCCATGCCGTCGGCGGGCGCCGCCGGCCCCTGGACCATCACCCGCTCCCCGGCCGCGAGGCCCGAGAGCACCTGCACGTCGTCCCCCTCCTTCGCCCCCAGCCCGACCACCCGCCGCTCGAGGCGGCCGCCCCGCACCACCCAGACGACGTCCCGGCCGCCCTCCGGGCGCACCGCCCTCCGGGGCACGAGGATCCGGGAGCGCGGCCGCGCCGCGCCCTCCCCCGCCGGCGCCTCCGAGAGGAACGAGACCTTCACCCCCATGTCCGGGAGCATCCGGGGGTCGAGCCGGTCGAAGGCGATCCGCACCTTCACCGTCGCCTTCTCCCGGTCGGCGGCCGGGATGGTGGTGATGACGCGGGCCGGGATCCGCCAGTCCGGGTAGGCGTCGAGCACCGCGCTCACCGGCTGGCCCGAGTGGACCCGCTGGATGTAGCTCTCGCCCACGTCGACCTCGATCTCGAGCGAGCTCATGTCGACGAGGGTGCAGATGCCGGTGCGGGTAAAGCCCCCGCCCGCCGAGACCGGCGAGATCATCTCCCCGGGCTGGGCGTCCTTGGAGATGGCGACGCCGGCGAAGGGGGCGCGGATCACCGTCTCGTCGAGGGCGACCTCCTGGGCCGCCGCCTGGCTCTCGGCCACCTTCACCTGCTCGCGCTCCAGGGCGAGCTGGGCTTCGAGGGCGTCGACGTCGGCGCGGGCGGCGTCGAGGTCGGCCTGGGCGACGACCGCCTTGGCCATCAGGTTCTCGGTGCGCGAGAGGTCGAGGCGGGCCTTCGCGAGGCGCACCTCGGTCTCGGTCTGGGCGCGGCGGGCGGCCTCGAGGTTGGCCCGGGCCACCCGCAGGGCGGCGCGCTGGGTGGTGTCGTCGAGGCGTGCCAGGACCTGGCCGTCCGCGACCGCCATCCCCTCCTCCACCAGGACCTCGGAGATCTTGCCGGTGATCTTGGACGAGACGGTGGCCTCGCGCCGGGCGGTCACGTAGCCCGAGGCGTCGAGGACCGCCGGCGCGGCGCCCCCCTGCTCGCGGACGGCGGCGGTCTCGACCGGCGGCGGACCGGGGGCGCCCAGGCGCCACCAGAGGAGCGCGGCGACGGCCGCGGCCAGGAGCAGGGCCGCGATCCAGGGCCAGCGCCGGCGCGGCGGCCGCTCGGGCTGGCGGTCGATGCGCAGGGCGTCGAGGCTGGGTCGGTCGTCGGGCATGGGCGGTGGTCGGTCGGGGTGCGGCGGACACGGGGGGTCCGGGGGTTCATACGGGAACGCCCCGTGCGGGTTCTCGGGGGCGTACTCTACAGGGCTCGCGGCGGCGTGCCAGTGGCGCGGGTCATCGGGATCGGGTGACAGATGTCAGACCGGGCGCCCGAGCGGCTTTCCTGCGGGCGGCACTGGTAGGCTCGAGCGGCGATGAGCATCCTCGAGCGGCGGGTGAGCGGGCTCTGCGTCCGGATCCACCGGGACGCCTGCATCGGGACCGGGGCGTGCGTCAAGCTGGCGCCCGAGGTCTTCGTGCTCGACGACCGGCAGGTGGTGACGTTCGTCCCCGAGCCGGAGGACATCGACCCCGAGCGCGTGATCGAGGCCTGCCAGAGCTGCCCGGTCTTCGCCCTCGAGGCGATCGAGGAGTAGCCGGGAGGGGGGGGGCTCGGGCCGCGGGACCCCGAACGGAGTGGTATTTTCGAGCGAGCGCCGGGAAGAGCGCCGGCGAGCGCCCCGTTTCCTCGATCATGAGCAGCACCTCGACCGTCCGGGAGGTCCTCCCGTCCCACCGCCGCGCGCGCCCGCTGCGCCACCTCTGGGCGGGCGTCGGGGCGGCCGTCAAGTGGCCCTTCTACCGCCTCTACGAGCGCCGGCTCGAGGCCGAGATGAAGACCTGGGAGCTGCCGCGCCACATCGGCATCATCATGGACGGCAACCGGCGCTTCGCCCGCTCTCTGGGCACCGCGCAGGTGAGCTTCGGCCACGCCCGCGGCGCCGACAAGCTCAAGCAGGTGCTCTCCTGGTGCTACGAGGCCGAGATCCCGGTGGTCACGGTGTGGAGCTTCTCCCTCGACAACTTCCACCGCGACACCTCGGAGGTCGAGGCGCTGCTCCAGCTCTTCGAGGACCGCACCCGGGAGCTGGCGATCCACTCCGAGGTCCACGAGAACGGCGTGCGGGTGCGCTACATCGGCAAGATCGAGCTCCTGCCCGAGAGCCTGCGCGACGCGATCCGCACCGTCGAGGAGGCGACCGCCGGCTACGACCGGTGCCACCTCAACATCGCCATGGCCTACGGCGGGCGCGAGGAGATCACCGACGCCTTCCGCCACTACCTGCGCGACCAGATCCAGACCGGCCACACCCTCGAGCAGGCCCTGGAGAAGTTCGACGACCGCGCCATCGAGCCCCACCTCTACACCTCGGGCTTGCCCGAGCCGGACCTGATCCTGCGCACCTCGGGCGAGGTGCGGCTCTCGGGGTTCCTGCTCTGGCAGAGCGCCTACTCCGAGTTCTATTTCTGCGACACCTACTGGCCGGCCTTTCGCCGGATCGATTTCCTGCGGGCGCTGCGCTCCCACCACCAGCGCCAGCGCCGCTACGGGCGCTGAGAGCCGGTTTTCGAGGCGTCGGCGGACGGGTCGACGACCGCGGGGTCGCGCTCGAACACGCCGTGGGAGTACGAGGCCTCGTCGCGGTCGTTCGTCGCCTGGGCCTGGGCGAGCCAGAGGTTCCAGTAGGTGATCAGCTCCTCGTCGGAGAGGTTCCGGAGGTCCAGATCCTCCTCGCTCAGGAACTCGTCGCGCAGCTCGTTCATTCGGCACCCCCGACAGGCAGCTCGAAAGGGAGGACTCCCTCGGCCCGCGAGACGACGATGGAATGGGCCTCCTCCAAGGGCAGGCCGGCGATCTCCTGCGCCACGCGAGGCCAGATCGAGGCCCACCCTTCGGCGGCCGCCCGATAGCGGGACAGACGCACCTCGTCGGCCCGCATCAGCGTCCGCCGCTCGCGATCCAATGCCTCGTCCAGGGCCTCCTGGCCCTCGCCGACTCGGGCGAGAAGCGGCCGCTGCGGCACGACCTCGGCGAGGGCCTCCGGGTGCTCGCCGGCGAGGCGGATCAGGTCCCGGCTGCTCCGGGAGTACAGGAGCTCCGAGCGGGGGTCGATCATCCGCCGAGCCAGCTCGCCGATGACCGCGTAGTCCTTCTCGCGGCGGGTCATCTTGAGGGCCGAGAGGGCTTCCACGGGAACCACGGCGGTTGCCGAGGCTTCGGCGTCCCGCCACATCGCCGCGAGCTCGACCTCGGAGAGCCGCGGCGGCCGCGACACGAAGTCGGTCCGCAGACGGAGGCCACCCTCCCACAGCTCCAGGTGCGCGCTCCACCCCCCCGCGAGCCATCGTGGGTCGAGCGGTGCCCCGAACCGGTAGCGGGCACCGCGACCGGCGAGCACCCGGAGCACGTGGCCCGTGGCCTCCTCGTCCTCCCGGAGAACCCAGTCCCCGTCCTTGCTCATGATCGCCAAGCGATGGATCACCACGGCCTGGCCGGAGCTGATCAGGGCGCGGATCCGCCCCTCGTTGAAGTCCGCGGTCAGCTCGAGATAGGGGTTGTCCATGGGCCCGCGCCCGCTCCGTCTCCCGGGACCCTAGCACGCAAGCAAGTGGACTCGCCGACGCGGCGCGAAGGCTGGAAACCCGGGTGATTCGATAAGCTCCTCGCCTCGAACGCAAACCTCGAAGGAGGTCCCGCATGCACTGGCTCGCCCTCGCCGCCGCCCTGCCCCTCGTCGCCCTCGCCGCCGCCGCCCGGTCCGACGCTTCGGACGCCGGCCCCCACCGCGAGGTCCTGGCGCCCAGCCCGTCGCCCCTGCCGGTCTTCTCGCCGGCGGTGCGCACCGGCAACCTGGTCTTCCTCTCGGGCCAGCTCGGCAACAAGCCCGGCACCCTGGAGCTCGTGCCCGGGGGCATCGGCCCCGAGACCGAGCAGACGCTGACCAACATCAAGACGCTCCTCGAGCAGATCGGCCTGTCGCTCGACGACGTGGTCAAGTGCACCGTCTTCCTGGCCGACATGGCCGACTTCCAGGCCATGAACGAGGTCTACGCCCGCTTCTTCCCCAAGGACCCGCCGGCGCGCTCCAGCCTCGCCGCGAGCGGCCTCGCCCTCGGTGCCCGCACCGAGATCGAGTGCATCGCGGCGGCGCGGTAGGACGGACGGTCCGCGCCGGTTCCTTCGGATGTAGTAGCGTAGCCTCGAGGTGAACACGACCGCCCCCCTGGCACGGCTACGGCGCTTCGCACGAGCGATGGCTCCCGACATCCCAGCGGTGGACCAGGCCTTGCCCGCCGTCCGGGAGATGCTCGCGGCGGCCGGCGTCCCGTTCAAGATCGTGGGCGGGCTGGCCGTCGTCCACCACGGCTACGCCCGCACGACGGAGGACATCGACCTGCTCGTGGAGGCGGGCTGGAGCGAGGCTCTCGACGCTCGGCTCGCGGCCTACGGTTTCGCGCGCGAAACGCCGCATCGCCTGCGGCACCGGCCGACCGGTGTCGCCGTCCACCTGCTCGTCGCCGGCGAGCCCATGCCGCGCTCGGGCGCCCCGCCCTTTCCCAGCCCGGAGAGTCTCCCTCCGAGCCCTGGAGACTCCGCCGTGGTGAGTCTCGCCGGCCTGGTTCGGCTCAAGCTCCTCGCCGACCGCCATCAGGATCGGGCGGACGTCGTGGCGCTCGTCAAGCCCCTGGACGAGCGGGCCTACCTCGACCTCGAGGCGGCCCTGGAGTCGGCCGGGCTCGGCAAGCGCCTGGCGGAGCTTCGCCGCGACGCTCTGGAAGAGGCTTCCTGGCCCGAGCCGTAGGTTCCCCGTGCGCCGGTGAGCGTGGGAGAAGGGTCACCCCGGCGAGCAGCCCCACCCGCAGGCCTCAGCTCGCAAAATCCATGAGACGGCGTAGCGAGAGCCGGCCGATGAAGATCCTGTGGGTGGGCACCAAGCTGCCGGCGCCGCCGGCCGACGGCGGCAGGCTGGTCGCCTACCTGACGATCGAGGCGCTGGCCGCGGCCGGCGCCGAGGTGACGCTGGTCGCGCCCTACGACCCGCGCGAGACGAGCGCCGGGGAGCTCGCCCGGATCGAGGCGGAGCTCGGCCGCATCTGCCGGCCGGTCGCGGTGGCGGCCCGGCGGCGGGGCCGCGTAGGCAGCTCGCTCGCGGCGCTCACCCGCGGACGGCCGGCGTCGATCGTCCGGCACGCCCTGCCCGAGGTCGGCTCCGAGGTCGCGAGGCGCCTGCACTCGGAGCTCTTCGACCTGGTCCACGCCGAGCAGCTCCAGGCGTTCGCCCAGGCGGCGCCGGCGGCGGAGGCGGCGGGGCTGCCGGTGGTGCTGCGGGCGCAGAACGTCGAGAGCGACCTCTGGGCGGCGACCGCCGACCGCGGCGGATGGGCCGCCCGCTGGTTGCGGCGAGAGGCGCGGACCCTCGCAGCCTCCGAGGGTGAGGCGGTCCGGCGCGCCGCGCTCACCGTGGCCCTCACCGAGCCCGACGCGCGTCGCCTCCGCGAGCTCGCCGGACCGGGCGGAGGGGGAACGGCCGTGGTCGCCGTCCCTCCCCCCTTCCCGGCCGAGCTGCCGTCCGGCGAGAGTCCGCTCCCGGGCGAGCCGGCGATCGTGCTCCTGGGGAGCGGCGGCTGGCTGCCCAACCGGGACGCCGCCCGCTGGTTCGTCCAGGAGGTCTGGCCGCAGGTCCTCGCGGTCCTGCCCCGCGCCTGCCTGCACCTGTTCGCTCCCGCGGCCGAGCGCCCCGCGCCACTGCCGACGGGCGTCGTGCCGCACGCACCGCCGGCCGACAGCCGCGAGGCCTTCGCGCCGGGCTCGATCCTGGTGGTACCGGTGAGGATCGCCTCGGGCCTGCGCATGAAGATCCTCGAGGCCTGGGCCCGCGGCATCCCGGTGGTGGCGACGC
The DNA here is from genome assembly GCA_963741925.1 of uncultured Acidobacteriota bacterium. Lineage (GTDB taxonomy): Bacteria > Acidobacteriota > Thermoanaerobaculia > Multivoradales > DATKCC01 > CAVUBL01. The sequence goes on along the minus strand of CAVUJU010000005.1, from coordinate 1,308,504 downwards.
CCGAGGCCGCCGCCGGCCTCGAGGCCGAGGACGGCCGGGAGCTGCTGCTCGCCGCCGACGCCGGGGGGTTCGGGCGGGCGCTGGCTCGATTGGCCGCTGGTGATCTTCGCAACAGGCTCGCGGCCGAGGGCAGGAGGGCCCTCCGGGCTCTCCACGACCCGAACGCTGAGGGGCTGCGGCTCCTCAGGGCGTACGAGAGGCTCACTCTCCGCCCGTCCTGAGAAGCACCTTCCGCACCCTCTAGTGACCCGTCAACCGTCAAGTGACAGGGTATCTGGCGAGGATTTCTCGTCGCTGGCCAGGCGCTCCGACGCAGGCGTAGCGGGGCCTACGTCGAGGAGGAGCAACGCCGCCAGCGGCGGGAGGGACCGCCAGGACACGTCACTTGACGGTTGACGGGTCACTAGGGAGCTTGGCCGTCGGACTGGCTGCATCCGAGCAGCTTCGATCTTCTAAGGCGTGGCAGTAGAGGCCACGGCGAAGTTGTCGACCTTCCCGCCACCCTCCGCGGCACCGTGCATGTGGAAGCCGGCATACGAGACGCCGAGCGCCGAGCCGAGCGTCCCGGAGTACACCTGGATCCCGTTGAGCAGGACCACCGCCTGAAGCGTCGAGGTGTCGTAGCGAACCTCGATATGGTGATATGCGCCCGAGGGCGTACCCGGGATCGTCCCCGAGGCGAGCAGGACACCGCCGCCGTATGCCTCGAAGGTGCCCGCCGGGCGCACCAGTGCCCAGAGCTGACCCGCCGCCCAGTACTTCCCGGTCGCCTGGTCCGCCAGCCCGACTCCGACCCACTCCGAAGACGTTGGATCCGCATCGGCCGAGACCCTCAGGGTCGGGAAGCTTCCCAGAGTCGCCGGATTGACTGGCACGCCGCCGATGGCCGCCAGGTCCACGACTCGGCCGCCGGTGGTCCAGGCCGCCCGCCGCGCGCTCCAGGACACCCCTCCCACGTCGGCCGTGCGGCCGTCGAGCGATCCGGCGCCCGTGAAGCTGTCCGAGATCAGCACCTGGTCGGGAGAACCTAGCTTCCGGACCTCGAAATCGTCGAGCTTGCCGCCCCCCTCTCGGGCCTTCTGCATGTGGAATCCGGCGAACTGGACACCGGGCGTGAAGCCGAGGGATGCCCCGCTGACCACCGTGATGCCGTTGATCAAGATGGTGCCGGAGCTAGCCGCCGAGTCATAGCGGACCTCGACCTGGTGATACCCGTCGACCGGCGTGCCCGGAATCGCACCCGAGCCGAGAGGGCTCGTCGTGCCGTTCGAGTACGCCTCGTAGGTGCCGGTGGACCGGAGCAGGACCCAGAGCTGACCGGCCTGCCAGAACACCTGGGAGGCCTGGTCGGAGAAGCCCACGCCGATCCAGTCCGTGTAGGTCAGGTCGACTCGAGCCTTTATCGCAACGGTGGGACCTCCGGAGAAGATCCCCGAGCCGAGCGGCACGCCGCCGATGGCGGAGAGGTCGACTACGCGGCCCCCCGAGGTCTGCGCCGCCACGCTCGCAGTCCAGCTCACACCTCCTTGCTCGACGGTCCGCCCGTCGAGAGCTCCCGGCACCGGCGAAGCTGTCCGCGATCGACAGCGGCTGGCCGGCGGAATCGACCCAGACGTCGGGGTCCTGGTGGCCGGAAAGGACGTTTCGGTCGTCGGCCCATTGGGCCACCTGCGTGCTGTCGGCCGCGATCAGGGACTGGTCGTAGTCGCCGTGGTAGCAGGTGGCGGTGCCGGGGTCCTGGTAGATCGGGCTGGAAACGTCGCTCACCCGCACGCTCGGCGCCCAGGTCAGCCCGCCGTCGGTGGAGATCCGCTCGTAGTAGTCCTGGAGGAGGTTCCCGGGATCGAGACGGCGGTCGTACCAGGTCGCCATCACCGTGGAGCCACGGGTCTCGACGGTCGGGAAATACTGGTCGTTGGTGGTGGAGTCGTCGTTGAGCCGGACTTCCGGCCCCCAGGTCGCCCCGCTGTCCGTCGACCGGCGGTAGAAGACGTCCACCACGTCGCCCGCGTTGTGGCCGTCCGGGTCGTAGCTGTAAACCGCGTGGAGGACGCCGGTGGAAGCGACGGCGATCTGGGGTGAGGCGAGGTAGCGGATGTCGCCGTTCAGGGCCTCCCGCCCGCAGGAGGTGGTGGCGGCCGTGGCGTACGGCTTGACGGCGTTGACCAGGGGACTGGTGACCGGCACGTACGACAAGCCGCCGTTTGCCGAGCGACTGGCCTGGATCGAGATGTTGTTCCCCGATCCATACTGGACCCAAGCCACGAAGACGTCTCCGTTCGGGGCGATCGCCGGCCAGGCGCCCTGGACAGCGCCGCCAGAGCTAAGGGTCAGTGGGCTCCACCACGTAGCCCCGCCGTCGGTCGAGCGCGAGGCTCGGATGGGGATGCCGCTGGTCCCGAAGTCGGTCCAGACCAGGTAGAAGTTCCCGTAGTATGGGCTGGAAGGATTGTTGTCCACCACCAGCAGCTCCTTGTCATCACCCAGGGTGGAGGGCGTGCTCAAGAAGGAGAAGCTCTGGCAGTCGTCGTTCGAAACCCAGAAGGCCAGGTCGCCACCGCTGGCAAGCGTGGCCAGGTAGAACTTCCCGTCTGCCCGTCGCCACACCGCGCTCGGGTCGCCCAGGGAGGTACCGCCCACGGCGCCGCCGTCGACCCAAGTCTTGCCACCGTCGGTCGAGCGGGAGAAACCGGTGAAGCCACCGCCGCCGCTGTAGTACTCCCAGGAGTCGTTGAACGCGGAGCAGAGGGTGCCGGTGGTCTCGTTTTGTGCGATCGACGTCTCACTCTGGGTGGTCGAGCTGCCGCTCTCTCCGACGGACGAGTTGACCTGGGCGTCGTTCGCCGACGAGACGCGCGTGGTCAGCCGCGGGCCGCTCGGTTCGACCTCGGCGGCTTCGCCGCGGAGCTCGCTCTGACGGCCGCACGACCAGAGGAGATTGAACTCGAGGTTGTCCATTCGACTGCGCACGGAAGGCACGTCCAGCAGGGCACAGAGCGAAGCCGGCGCGTGGCGGATGACGGTGGCGGCGGCGGGAGTAGGGGGCCCGGCAGGTGGCGCAGCCTGCGCGGCGCCCGAGACGGCGAGCGTGGCGACGAAGGCAGAAGCGAGGCCCAGGCTGAGACGACGAGGTCCGGTCACAGGGGGCATGGGGTAGCTCCTTGGAAGCTCCACGGTCAGTTCTCCGTCCGTTGAGGTGGTTTGGCCGACGGCGAACCTGGAGAACCAGCCGCGGATAGCGAAAGCCATGGAATTTCTACTTGCTGGATACTACCACAAACCAGCCATTACAAACCTTCGCCAATGCGACCCAAATGACAATCTAAACAGCCATCAATGGCTGAATGGAGACGGGGCGAACGTGGTTCACGTACCGGCGAACTGCGCCCTCGAGGTCAGCTCTCTTCGCTGAACTCCAGGTAGCGGTCCATGACCTCGGCCGAAGGGCCGTCGGCCTGGACCCGGCCTCGTTCGAGCCAGATCGCCCGCCGGCAGTGGCTGCGGACTGCGTCGGCGTCGTGGGAGACCATGAGGGTCGTCGTGCCGAGCTCTCGGAAGCGCTCCATGCGTGCCTCGCAGCGCCGGTGGAACCGCGCGTCGCCCACCGCCAGGACCTCGTCCAGGATCAGGAGGTCCGGCACCCAGGCGGTGGCGATGGCGAACCCGAGGCGGGCGACCATGCCGGTGGAGTAGTTGCGGATCGGGCTGTGGATGAACTCCGCGAGCCCCGAGAACTCGATGATCTCGTCGCGCACGCCGTCGACCTCGTGGCGCGTGTGGCCGAGGAGGAGGGCGTTCAGGTAGATGTTCTCCATGCCGGTCAGCTCGTGGTCGAAGCCGGTGCCGAGCTCGAGGATCGGTGCCACCACGCCCCGGCGCTCGGCTCGCCCCCGAGTCGGCTTCAAGACCCCCGAGATCACCTTGAGGAGCGTGCTCTTGCCCGCTCCGTTGCGGCCGACGATCCCGACGATGTCGCCATGCTCGAGCGAGAAGCTCACGTCCTGGAGCGCCCAGAGCTTCTCGTAGGCGAGCGAGCCCTTCATCCAGTGGATGGCGTACTCCTTGAGCGACGGGATCTTCTGCTTGGCCAGGCGGTAGCAGAGGCTCACCCCATCGAGGCGAACCAGGGGTTTCGTGGATCTCGTGCTCATACGTAGAAGGGGATCCGGTCGCTGCTCCTGCGGAAGGCGACGATGCCGACCAGCAGGGCGACCGCGGTGATGATCATCGCGACGCTCAGGTGGGTGATCGGGGGGATCTTGCTGTTGTAGATCGGGTCCCGGAAGACCTCCAGGATCGACCGGATCGGGTTGAACCGTACCGCCCAGAGATAGCCGGCCGGGACGATCTTCATCGGGTAGAAGATCGGCGTCAGGTACATCAGAAGAGTCAACAGGACGGCGATCATCTCGATCGTGTCGTGGAAGAAGACCGCCAGCGGCGACAGCAGGAGCCCGGCTCCGAGGGTGAACAGGGCGGCCAGTAAGATCGACACCGGCAGGAAGAGGACGGAGGGGCCGATCCGGTGGCCGGTCACTAGGAGGATCGCGAACAGCGGCACCATCGCGAGGAGGAGGTTGATCACGCCGGCGATCACGGTGGCGAGCGGGAAGACAGCCTTGGGCACCGGCAGCTTCGTCAGAAGCTGGGCGTTGCCCTTGAGGCTGTTCATCGAGCTCGTAATGCTCTGGCTGAAGAAGTTCCAGAACATGATGCCGGCGAGCGCGTAGACCGGGTAGTTCGGCGTGTCGAACCGGAAGAGCTTGCTGAACACGGCGGTCAGCACCAGCATGGTCAGGAGCGGCTGGAGCATAGTCCAGAGGAAGCCGATCGTGGATCGCCGGTAGCGCACCTTGAGGTCACGAGCGACCAGCGTCCAGATGAGGTCGCGGTAGCGGAGGATGTCTCTCATCGCCGGGTCGCGGGATCCTCGGATCGTCTTGGACAGGCCGCTGCTCGCGAGACGGTGGCCAATGCCTGCCGGTAGGCGAGAGTATCGCGTCTCCAGGCAGCCCGCGAACGGCGTGGCAGGACGAGCCCCACGAGCTGCCGACCGAAGAGGCGGAGCCGGGCGCCCACACGGAGCGCCCGGGCGGCCCGGCGGGCCCAGGCCTCGCCGCGGTACCGGGCTGCCCACTCGAGCAGATCGGCCCACAGCAGGGCCGGATCCTGGCGGGCGACCGCTCCAGAGCTTCGGCCGATCGTGGCCCCGTGGTGGTGGACGACACGGAAGCCCGGGACGACCTCCACGTCCCAGCCCGCGTCGCGAGCTCGGAGGCAGAAGTCGAGGTCCTGGGCGTAGAACCGGTAGGCCGCCTCGAACGGGCCCACCTCCTCCCAAACTTCCCTCCGAAACGCCATCGCCGCGCCGGTCACCCATTCGACTCTCGGCGACCCCCCGACGCCGCTTGGAGGTCGGAGCTTCCGCCAACCTGGCAGACGAGCGATGAGAGCCGGCAGACCGCTCGCGAGAGCCGACAGCCGCAGCAGACCCGGCGCGGGGCCGCCGCTCCATTGGGGCCTGCCGTCGGGGTAGACGAGCCGAGCTCCCGCGACTCCGAGGCGCTCATTCTTCCCGAACCGCTCCACGAGGGCCTCGAGAGAGCCGGGCGACAGCTCCGTGTCGCTGTTGAGCGCGATCCGCAGGTCACCCCGAGTCTCCTCGAGCCCTCGGTTGACGCTCGCGGTGAAGCCGCGCTGCTCGCCCTGCCGCAGCACGCGAACGCCCGGGAAGCATGCACTGACAGCCTCTGCGGTGCCGTCAGTGCTCGCGTCGTCGACGAGTACGACCTCCGCACCCCGACCCTGCGCCCGGAGGGACTCGAGGCACTGGAGGGTCAGGCTCCGAGTATCGTGACTCGGAATGACCACGCTCACGCTGATCCGTTTCTGCACGGGCTCGGGCATCGTCGGGGACTCGTGCCGCCGTTTCGATCCAGCGCGATGATAGCCGCCGTACCTCACGATCGCTCCTGGTACACTCTCCGCGCCACGCACCGCAGGACGTATCCCTTGATCGACACGACGCCGGCAGCCGAAGGGGACGAGGTCGAACGGCGCCCCGCGGGAGGCGGCGCCCCGCGCCTCCTGATCGTCATCCCCACCTACGACGAACGGGAAAACCTCGAGCGGCTCGTCGCCGGCGTCTTCGACGTCGCGCCGGAAGCCGACCTGCTCGTCGTGGACGACGACTCCCCGGACGGCACGGCGGAGCTGTGCGCCGAGCTCTCGGCGCGATGGCCGCGCCTTTACCTCCTGCGCCGCGACGGTCCGCGAGCGCTTGGGAAGGCCTACGTCGCCGGCCTCGAGTACGGCCTCGATCACGGGTACGCCGTGATCGCCACGATGGACGCGGATCTCAGTCACTCCCCTCGTCATCTCCCGGCCCTGTTCGAGCGGATCCGCGAGGGAGCCGACGTCGCCATCGGCTCGCGCTACGTCGAGGACGGGGGCACCATCAACTGGGGCCTCGCCCGCATGCTGCTCAGCCGCACCGCGAATCGCTTCTCGGCCCATCTGCTGGAGATCCCGGCGAGCGACGTGACCTCGGGCTACCGCGTCTACCGGGCCGACGTCCTGGAGCGGATCGGTCTCGATCGGATCCGCTCCACCGGCTACTCTTTCCTGGTCGAAGTCCTCTACCGCGCCTACCTCGCCGGGGCCCGCATCGCCGAGGCGCCGATCGTATTCCACGACCGCCGGATGGGCCGTTCCAAGCTGCGGTCGCGGGAGATCTACCTGGGCGCGATTCGGCTCCTCGGGCTGCGGGTCGTCCGACCTCCGGACTCGACGCCCGGCCGCACAGGCTCTCGCCCGGCGGGCGCAGACGGACTCCCGCCCGGACCACGGCCGGCCTCGTCGCCGGCTACATCCTTCCACGAGCCTCGCCACGGCCTGGGGCCCGAGCGGCGTCCCGGGCCGATGAGTTGGATCAGGAGCTTCTCCGCTGGCGGTCTCCGCGGCTTTCATCGTCCTCGTCAAGCTTCTCTTTCTGCTGGCGGACCCGAACCCCCAGTTCTTCATGGGGGACTCGGGCTCCTTCATCGCCACCGCTCGGGTGGGCTGGATCCCGGGGGATCGCTCGTGGGCCTACGGATTCGTGGTTCGCGCCCTCGCCCTCTGGTGGCACTCCCTCACGCCGCTGATTCTCGTACAGGTCTCCGCGACGGCGGTCGTCGCGTTCACCGTCTGTTACGTCCTTTATCGTCGGCTCGCGGTCAGGCCGGGGATCGTCGTCGTCGTGGGGCCGCTCGTCGCACTCGACCCGCTCGAGATCTACGTCGAACGGCTGGTCATGACCGAAGGCCTGACGGTCCTCTTCTTCGCGCTCCTGATTGCCGTGACGATCGGGCTCGGCAGGCGGCTCACGATCGGCGGCCTGATCGCCGTGCAGCTCCTCTCCCTCTTCGTCGTCGCGCTGCGTACGTCTCTCGTCCCCGTGCTCTTCGTCTTGACCGCTTCAGTCGCCGTCTGGGCTCTCTTCGGCGCGCCGCAAGGCCCGCACGATCAGCGATTCCCGAGCTCGTGGAGCCCGCTTGCGCGCCGGCTCGCCATCGCCTTCGGCTCTCTTTCGCTGTCTCTGATCCTGATGCTCTCGCTGCACGCGGGATACCGGTGGGTGACGGGCCATCTGGCCAAGACCGAACCCGCCTACCTGCCCGACAGCGGGCTCTTTCTGCTCGGCCTGGTCTCCCCGGTGGTCCAGCCGGGCGACGCGGGCGAGGCTCGACTCAGGGAGATTCTGGACCAGCCGGAGATCCCGTTGACGTGGGATTATCGAAATGCGCAGGTCTTCAGCCAGAAGGGGCTGGTCTCACGGCTCCTTGCCGTCGAGCCCACCAGGGCCGAGGCGAATCGAGTGGCCAAGGCCGCGGCGCTGCACACCCTCCGCCGGGATCCCCTCGGCGTGCTGGGTCTCGGGGTCGAGACCTATCACGAGTTCCTCGCCCGCCCGCTGACCGTCACCCTGAGCAACGACGACAACCTGCAGCTAGGACTCTCCTTCTCTCCGTCGTTCTCGAGCGTGCTCGCGGAAGGCTTCCACTTCTCCGGCGGGCCGGACTGGCCGCAGGAGAAGACGGCCGCCAAACGCTACCTTCTCCTGGGCCGCGGGTGGCTCTACGTCCTGCTCCTCTCCCCCTGGCTCGGCCTGGTGCCGGTCCTCTTCGCCTCCAGCCCGTGGCGGCGATGGGTCGCGGCGTTCCTCGCGCTCTCGAGCTTCGTGATCCTGGCGAGCCACCTCGTCTTCGCGCCGTGCGTCGCGCGCTACCTGCTCCCGGTCTCGGTACTGACCTGGATTCTCGTCGGCCTCACCGCCGACGAGCTGGCGAGGCTCCTCGGCGCTCGGCTCCGACCGAGCCGGCTTGCGACTCGCAGAGTCCCGCCAGGGCGCCAGGGCGCTCGTCCGGCGCGGTGAGCGAGCGGTCGAGCAGGGCCTCGACCGTTGGCGTCGGCGATGCGACCATGAAGATCTGATAGGAGAAGAGACCGGGGGAGAATCGAATGAGGAGTCGATTGAGGCGCATCAGGAACCGCGACAGCCGGTTGTCGCCCAGCACCAGAGGAAGGGGCGCCGGGATCCCCTCGATCCGATCGATCCGGAACCCGCTCTGCTCGAACAGCTCCCGAAGCGTCCCGAAGGTGTAGAGACGGGTGTGGGTCATGTCGAGGATTCCCCGCTTGCCGTAGTTGAAGCTCCCCAGCAGAGCCTGGAACCGCACCACGCAAAACACGACGTTGCCAGTGGTCACGATGAAGCGGGGGCATCCTTCGAGGCTCTGCGCCCCGTCGCGCAGCTCGTCGAGGAGATCCTCCGGATACCTCAGGTGCTCGACCACGTCGAGAAGCAGCACCCAATCGTAGGAGCGGACGTCGGAACCCAGCTCGGCCGGCTCGTGCCAGATCCGGAACGACTGGAATGGGGCGCCCTCCTCCGGTGGCCACTCGTCAGCTCCATCGACGGCACATCCCTTCTTGACCAGCTCGGCGGCGACGTAGCCCGGGCCGGCGCCGATGTCGAGCACCCGCGCGCCGGCCGGCACCGTCTCGAGGGCGAGGGAATGGGATGAGCAAAAGCCGAGCTTCAGCTCGTAATGGCGGTTGGCCGGCCCCTCGACGTCGAACTTCCGGGCATAGAGAACGTTGACCCGTTGCAGCCTGAAGCGAACCGCGCTGGCCACGGCGTCTCGCGCGTAGCGAAGTCCCTCGACCCGCGAGATCCTCCCGCCGTGCCGGCTCGCTACCGGGACCTCGGCGAACCGGACTCTCTTGGAGAGCAGCTGGATGAGGATCTCGATATCGAAGCGCCGGGCGCTGGAGCAGTAGTGAAAGGGTATCCCGGACAACGCCGAGGTCCTGTACGCTCGAAAGAAGCAAGGGAAATCCGACAGGCTCGTTCCGAGCAACCGGTTTTGGATCCGGGTCAGGATCCTGTTGGCCCAGCGCTCACCGAGGGGCATGGCGTCGCGCGGCGCTTCCGCCCCGGGCACGAGGCGGGAGCCGAGAGCGGCGTCAGCGGCGCCATCCACCAGGGGCTGGAGCAACCGCGGGATGTCTTTCGGCGAGTACTCGCCGCCACCCGGAAGCAGCACCACGAGATCGAAGCCGTTCCGGAGCGCATAGGCGTAGCCGAGCTTCTGCTTGCCGCCGTGTCCGGGGTCGGTCGGGTCACGGAAGGCGGTCAGCGGGAACCGGCAGGCATCCTCGAGACGGACCGCGAGCTCGGGTGCGGCGTCGCAGTCGCCGCCGTGGACCACCAGGACCTGGACTTCGCCCATCTCGTCCAGGCTCGCCGGAATTCGGCCGAGAAGCTCTGCCAGGGGCGGCCCGGCTTCGCGCGCCGCCACGACGATCAGGATCCTCGGCCTGTCGTGAATCGCTCCAGCGCCCGGGCCGCTCATCCACCGAGCCTCAAAACGATTCCACGTGCCGAGGCTTCGCTCCGTTCTCGGGAACCCGGTCCTCCAGGCTCTGGACCAGCGCGCGGACTCGCGCGAGGAAGGACTCTCCTGAGTACTCCCGTTCGATGATCGACCGGGCCTCGTTCCGGACGCGCGTCCAGGTCTCCTCGCACGAATACAGTCGGTAGATGGCCTCGACCAGGTCCTCGGCGGTCTCGGCAATATAGGCGCTAGACCCGTTCACCAGCGGGATGCCCTCAGCGCCGACAGGGGTCGTCACCACGGGAATGCCGAAGCTCATGGCCTCGAGGATCTTACCCTTGATCCCGGCGCCATAGCGGAGCGGCGCCACGAAGACGCGGTGAGATGAATACAGGTCGGACAAGTCCGGGACGAACCCGAGGAGGTCGAGACCCGGGCGATCCGGCCCTCGGCGCACATTTCTCGAGACCTCGCCAGCCACCGTCAATCGGAGGCCGGGGAGGCGCGCTTCCAGAGGAGCCCGGAGCGCATCCTCGTAGAACGAGACCGCGTCGACGTTCGGCGGGTGCGTGCTGCCGACGAACAGCAGGTTCTCGCGGCGGGAGTACGGCTCTCCGTCGCCGCTCCAAACCTTGACGGGCAGCGGCAGCACCGAGACTTCCACCGCGGGGAACTCTCGCGCCAGAATTTCCTTCTCCACCGGACTGTGGACCGCGATGTGATCGACCTGCGCGGCGATCGAGGCTTCGCGGAGCTTCAGGCTGTCGACATCCACGCTCGCCTGGCCCAGCACCTCGAGCCGTCTCCTCTCCCGCACGTGCTCGAGATCGGCGCAGAGGTAGGCCCGGCGGTCGATCGACGTCCCCAGGAGGGCGAGATACTTCTGGGCCATCCTCGCCCGGTGGATGATCACCATGTCGATGAAGGGCCCCGCCTCCTCGACGAACCGGTCGAAGCGCAGGGAGCCATAGAGGACCTCGATACCTTGCTGCTGGAGATCTTCCGTGTAGCCAGGAGTCTTGTCGAGATTGTCCGGCCAAAAGACGACCCGGTGCCCGAGCCGGGCGAGGCTCACCAAGAGGCTGTACATGACATAGGAGCCGGCGTCTCGGTCCGGCGTCGGAACGTAATGGTCGATCACCAGGATCGTCTTGTCGCGATACCGGTCGCGGGCCGCGAAGAAGAGGGCCGGAGCCTGCTCGAGATGGTCTCTCAGAACGCCCTGCCACCGCTCTCGGAACCTCTCCCCGTTAGGGATCTGAAACGCCTTCATCCCGCGGCTCGTCTCGCGGCCCGCGGTCGCACCCTCCAGGTGGACCACCAGGGCTCTCGGCTGGTAGAGCACGGAAAAGCCGGCGCGCCGAACGCGGAAGCAGAGGTCCGTGTCCTCCCAGTAGCCGGGAGAGAACGCGGAATCGAAGCCGCCGAGCCCCTCGAAGAGATCCCGGCGGACCGCGAGCGCGGCGCCGGAGCAGTAGTCGACCTCCCGAAGGTAGTTGTACTCGGGAGCGGCGGGATTCCCGCCCCTGCCACAGTTCCACGCTTCGCCGTCTCGCCAGACGACCCCCCCGGCTTCTTGGAGGGCTCCGTTCGGGTAGATGAGCTTCGCCCCGACCGCTCCGCAGTCGGGGCGAAGCTCGAAGGTCTCCAGAAACGCTTGGAGGGCTCCCGGCTGAACCTCGGTGTCGTTGTTGAGAAAGAGAATCACTCGTCCCCGTGCGACCTCGGCCCCTTGGTTGCAGGCCGCGACGAAGCCCTCGGCACATTCCCGACGTACCACGCGGACGTTGCGCTGGCGCGAAAGCATTCGACTCATCGCCGGGCCCGAGCCGTCGTCCACTACGATGACCTCGTAGCGCAGCCCCCTCGCGTTCCGGAGGATGGAGCGCAGGCAGTGGCTGGTCATCCGCTCCCCGTCGTGGACCGGAATGACGATCGACAGGTCGACCGACTCGTACACCGGGAACGTCAGACTCCTCGTCCGGCGCAGAAGCCAGAGCCGCCGGCCCACCGGATGTCGATGGCCACCTCTCGCCCGCAACCGCTGGCGGATCCGCTCGAGCAACGCGGCCGGGCCCTCCGCGCGGAGGATCCGCAACCCGCTGCGCAGGTCCCGCCAGATCCCGTTGGCGGCGTTTCGCTCTCGGACGCGCCACGCGACGTGTCGGGCGAGCTTCCGGAGGGAGACAAAGAACCAGTCGCCGTTCTCGTTGAACACCACCAAGCTCCGGCGCCAGAGCAACAAGCTCAACAGCTTGAAGCGGCGGTAGCCGGGATCCCCGAAGAACAGGCAGGCGCAACCCTCCAGAGGGAGGAGGCGAAACAGGAGGCTCAGGGCGAAGAGGTCCTTGAAGGTAGTCCCGGCGACGAGGACCTCGGTGCCCGCCGGCAGCGCCGCTCGCTCGGGAAGTGCTTCCGGAGCATGGATGACGTAGAGCAACGGTGACTCCGGAAACACGGAGGCCGCGAGCACCTCGAGGCACTCCGCGGCCTTCTCGGGGCTTCCACTCTGGATGAAGACGGCCCTCCTCCTCTGGATCGAAGGCACGCGCAAGGCGGAGGCCGCCGGTGCCGCCGGCGGAGGTTTCATGGGGCACTCGGCCAGCTTTCGCTCGAGCTTCTCGATCTCGAGCCGCTGCCTGGACATGGCCCGGTCCAGCTGACGGGCCCAGCGGTTTCGCTCCGTCACCTCGTCCTGCAGCTCGAGAATTCGTCGTCGCTTGTCATGGAGCTCGTGGGTTTCCGTGACGACGAAGAAGCCCGGCAGCTCCTCCGCGGCGGGGCCGGGCGAGCAGATCGCCACGAGATAGTCACAGTCGTCGGGGTTGTCCCCCTCGCCGGTCGCGAGAATCGGGGCCCGCCTCTCGGCGCCGGTCGGCAACGACCGATCCAGATTCGGGTAGCGGGTGAAGAACACTCCCTCCGAGATCGACTGGCCGTACAGCCAGACGCGTCGGAAGACCGCCTCGAGCGCACCTCGGAGCTCTTGCCAGTAGAACTCTCGCGTATGAAAGCGGTTCTTCTCCCAGGGGCGTTCATCCGTATAGGTCTTCTTGTTCGGGGTCGAGAGAACGAAGCGGCCACCTGGCTCGACGAGCCTGGAGACCTCCGCCAGAAAACGCTCGTAGAAGGAGACGTGCTCGATGGTCTCGAACGAGACCACCAGGTCGAACCGTGCCGCCCGGAAGCCGGGCTCCAGGCAGTCCATCGACGAGAACGAAAGCCCTGGGCCGCTGAACTTCTCACAAGCATAGGCGATGGCTTCGAGCGAGCGATCGACGCCGACCACCACCTTCGCGCCCGCCTGCTTCAGGAGTGCGGTTCCATAGCCGGTACCACAGGCGAAATCGAGAACCCTGCGGCCTGCGGCGAACCGCGCTGCCAGCTTGTAGCGAGCCAGGTGTTCGGCCCAGAGGGCGGCTCCCACCTTCCCCGGCACCACTCTCTCGCCACTGAACTCCAGTCGACGGGGCAAGGTATGTCACCTCAAAGTCAATCTCTTGGCAGTGTCTGCGCCCTTGAGCCAAAAGTCAAGCCGATCGGGGAGCCGCGACGGCCCTCGTACCGCGGTCGCGCCGGGAGGGCGGTTGACACTTCGAGGGGCAAAACCTAGACTCACCGGCGGCCGGCACCCGGACAAGACGAGAAGGGCACCTTCTCGGTCCCGACGATGCTCCACGCCGACGCTGCCCGAGGGACACTGTGGGATCCCCGAAGGTCAGGCTCAACGAGCTCGGTCGTCAGTGGGACGCCATCGAATCGGAGGCGATCACCGCCTTCCGCCGGGTGGGCGCCAGCGGTTGGTACGTCCTCGGGCGGGAGGTGGCGGCCTTCGAAGCGGCGTTGGCGAAGGACTGGGGTCTCGAGCACGCGGTCGGGACGGGAAACGGCCTGGATGCCCTCGAGATCGCCCTCCGCTGCCTCGCGATCGGCAGCGGTGACCTCGTCTTGACCACTCCTCTGAGCGCTTTCGCGAGCACGATTGCATCCTGCGCGTGGGCGCGGTGCCCGTCTTCGTCGACGTCGATTCCTCCGGGCTCCTGGACCTGGATCTCTGTCGAGGAACCTGCGCCCGGAATCCGCACATTCGGGCTCTCCTGGCGGTCCATCTCTACGGGCGGGCTCTGGATCTCGGCGAGCTGGAGCGTCTCAAGGAGGACTTCGGACTCCGGGTCGTCGAGGACTGCGCGCAGTCGATCCGCGCGACCTGGGCCGGTCGGCCGACCGGCTCGGTCGGCGACGTCTCCGCGACGAGCTTCTATCCCACGAAGAACCTGGGGGCGATGGGTGACGGAGGGGCGGTGTTGACCGGCTCGGCCGAGTATGCGAGCAAGGCGCGCTCGTTGCGGCACTACGGGCAGTCCGCCACCTACGTGCACGACTCGTTGGGCCTCAACAGCCGCCTCGATGAGCTCCAGGCCGCAATCCTCCATGATGCTCTCCTGCCCCGAGTCGCCGAGTGGACCGCTCGACGGCAGCGGACCGCCTCCCGCTACCTGAACGGCATTCGCCACCGCGGGGTGGGGCTGCCAGCGCCCTCTTCCGAAGAGGACCGACCCGTCTGGCATCTTTTTCCCGTCCTCGTCGCTCCGCCCCACCGGCCTTCGTTCGTCCGGCACCTCGAGGAACCGGGTGTGGCGACCGGTCGGCACTATCCGCGCCTGATCTCGGAGCAAGGCGCTTTGCTAGACTACGGACGCTTTCGACTCGCCACGGAGCTCACGAGAGCGGAGCGCTTCGCCGCGAGCGAGGTCTCACTGCCGATCCATCCGTTCCTCAGGGACGATGAGGTCGCGCATATCATCGACTGCTGCAACGATTGGAGCCCAGAGTAGTGTTCTCCATCGTCATTCCGGTGTACCGAAACGAGGCCTCGGTCCCGGAGCTCGTGACCTCTCTCGGTGAGCTCAACCGCGAGATGGGCGGGGAGCTGGGGCCGTCTTCGTCGTCGACGGCAGCCCGGATCGCAGCTTGGACCTGCTGTCGACCCTCCTGCCCAAGGCGGAGTTCGCGTCTCAATTGCTGACGCTGAGCCGCAACTTCGGCTCGTTCCCGGCGATCCTCGCGGGGCTGGAGCACGGTGCAGGGCCTCATTTCGCGGTCATGGCCGCCGATCCCGAGACGCCGGTTCTCGTCGAACCTGGAGAGCAGCTCCGCCAGGGCACCGGGCAGCAGCTCCGTGTCGCTGTTGAGGGCGAGCAGCAGGTCGCCCTTCGCCACGTTGAGGCCCCGGTTGACGCTGGCGCAAAAGCCGCACCACTCCTCCTGCCGCAGAATCCGCGCCTCAGGAAACCGTGCCGCCACCGCCGCCGAAGTACCATCCCCGCTGGCGTCGTCGACGACCAGGACTTCGGCAGGGCCCCCCTGTGTCCGGATCGACTCCAGACACCGGAGGGTCAGGTCGCGGGTGTTCCGCGTGGGGATCACCACGCTCAGCCTTGGTCGCGACGGCGGAGGGGTTGGCATCGATCGAGCTCGTGTCCGGGCCGGAATGGGCTCGATGATAGCGGGTCCCCCACCCTTGCGGGCCCTGTTAGACTCCGTTGAACCACCGACCGACGGAAGGGCGCCGTTGACCGAGAGCAAGGCCGTGACCGACAACGACCGTGGAACGGACCCCTGCACCCGAGCCGGCGCGTCCTCAACGCTGGTCGTGGCCCCGACCTACAACGAGCGTGAGAACGTGGAAGCCCTCGGCCAGCGCCTCTTCCGGATCGCGCCGGAGGTCGACCTCGTCGTCGTCGACGACGACTCTCCCGACGGGACGGCGGACCTCTGTCGCAAGCTCGCCGGGCGTTGGCCGCGCCTCTTCCTCCTCCAGAGAGAGGGCCCCCGGGCGCTCGGCAAGGCCTACGTCGCGGGTCTCCGCTACGGCCTCGAACGGGGCTACTCGGTCATCGGCACGATGGACGCGGACCTCAGTCACTCCCCCGAGTACCTCCCGCGCCTCCTGGCGGCGATCGAGTCCGGAGCGGAGGTAGCCATGGGCTCGCGTTACGTACCGGATGGCGGGACGATCAACTGGGGCCTCGGCCGGATGCTTCTCAGCCGCGCCGCCAACCGCTTCTCCGCCCTGCTTCTGGGAATTCCGGCTCGCGACGTGACTTCAGGCTTCCGCCTCTACCGGGCGAGCGTACTGCAGGGGATCGGCCTCGAACGAATCCGCTCCACCGGCTACTCGTTCCTGGTGGAGCTCCTCTACCGGGCTCATCTCGCGGGAGCCCGGCTCGCCGAAGTCCCGATCGTCTTTCACGATCGCCGGATGGGGCGGTCGAAGCTCCGATCGCGGGAGATCTATCTGGGGGCTTGGCGTCTCCTCGGCCTTCGGATGGTCTCGTTCCACGGCGATCGAGTCGCCTCGCGCAATCCTCGGCCTCGCGAAACTCGGTCGGCCCTTCCACGCGCGACTCCGGTGCCGGAGTCATCGAGTCGTGGGCGCTCCTTCGGCACGCCGCCCGCCGAGCCTGAGATCGTTGAAAAATAGGCGGCTTGCTATACTATTCGCCACGGAGCCGAGTGTCTCCGTCGAGCGGACGAGCCCGGGAGCCCCTCGTCCGTGCTCGGAAAGCGACAAGGTCGGCCCGACCCTCCTTCTTCCTGGACATGGCGTCTCTCCCCCATGCGTTTCCGCCGCTCTGAGCCCCGCAGATCGCCTACGCCCCCGCCGAGAGCCGTTGCCGAGCCCGAGTTCACGGGGGAACGGCTCATCCCGAGCGCGGCGCCTCCGGAGCTTCTCGCCGAGCACCTGGCGAGATATGCCTTCGCCGCGCAGCTCGTGCGCGGCAAGGCCGTCCTGGACCTCGGCTGTGGAGTCGGTTATGGTTCCGCGATGCTGGCCGCCGCCGGGGCGCGCGGAGTGATCGGTCTCGACTTCTCCGCTGAGGCCGTCGCCTACGCCGGCGCGAGGTATCGCCGTTCGACCATCCTCTTCGTGGTCGGGGACGTCCATCGGATCCCGCTCCCCGAGGCCAGCCTCGATTGCGTGGTGAGCTTCGAGACGATCGAGCACGTTCGCGATTGGAGGGGGATGCTCGGGGAGGCGCGAAGGGTCCTCCGCCCGGACGGAGTGCTGATTCTGTCGACCCCGAATCGCGTCACCTACAGTGACGAGAGGCCCGAGAGAACGAACCCGTTTCACGTCCACGAGTTCGACCGTCGAGAAGCTCGAGGCCGAGCTGCACCGGGAGTTCCAGGACGTGGCGCTCTACGAGGAGGTGATCAACGAGGGCGTGTTGATCGCGCCGGAGCCGAGGCTTCGCCGGCCCGACGGCAAGGTGGCCGTCCACTGGGGGCTCGGCAGGGCCGAGCCGGCAGGCCAAGATCTCGCCACCAGGGAACCGGACTTCTTTCTGGCTCTTTGCTCGAACATGCGCAAGGACCAGCGCGATCGCCGTTCCTTCGGGCCGCGTTTCTGGAGGCGCCCGGGACGGCGGATCCAGCCGAGGTTCTTCGTCGCTCCGGTTCACCTGCTCCGCCGGCTGAGGCTCGAGCTCCGGGCGACTCAGCGCGACCTCGACGAGAAGAGAGCCTGGGCACTCGAGCTGGATCGCGAGCTCGAAGAGCGACGCAAGAGAATTCTCGAGCTGCAGGAGGATCTCGAAGAGAAGAACGCCTGGCTGCAAGACCTCGAGACGCAGAGCGAGACGCGCGGACGCAAGGTCCTGGAGCTGCAAGCGGAGCTCGAGGGGCGAACGCGCTGGGCAAGAGAGCTGGAAGCCGAGGCGAATCGGCGAGCTGAGCAAGTGAGCCGCCTCGAAGCCCGCCTTCGGAGCGACGTCGGGGCTCTCCGGGACCCATGAGCAAGCGGAGGAAGAGACGTTCGGTGGCTGAGAACGAAGCCCAGATCGCGCCCTCGAACGGCAACGTGCGCGTACTGCTTCCCGCGACCGGGCCGCCGGACGAGCTGTTCATGGCGCTCGCCACGATCCACGAGCGCCTGGCGCCGAGTAGTGAAGTCACCTTCCTGGTGACCAACCGGCAGCTCCTGATCCGCCGCACGCTGGAGTCGATGTCCGCGCGCCACGTCGTCTCTCCGGTCCCGTTTCTGGGGCTCCTGCGCACGATTCGCGAGCTGCGCCGGGAGGAGTTCGATTTCACGGTCGTCCCTCTCACCGGCCAGAAGTGGCACAAGCGGCTGAAGGTCGCCGGGCTCCTGCTCGGCTCGCACTCCGGCTGGCTGCTGAACGAGAACGGCGACTACTGTCGGCTCAGCTGGATCGCCCTCTGGCGCCACGTCCGGTGGCGCTTCCTGCAAGCCGTCTCCGGTCACGGGCGTCTCTTCGTCTCCGCCCTGCGGCTGCTCCAAAGGAGCGGTTGGCGCGCCTTCTTCGAGCGCGCGAAGTTGCGCTGGCAGGCCAGCGGACGTCGCCTCACCGTGCCTCGCCGCCTCTCCGGAATACTCGCCTGGCGCCGGTCCCGGGTCAGGCTGGACGACATTTCCGACCCGGCCGTGTCGATCATCATCCCTGCCCACAACCAGTGGAGCTTCACCCTCCGGTGCCTCCACTCGATCGCTCGCTGCTCCGAGGGGGTGCCCTACGAAGTGGTGCTGGTCGACAATGCCTCGACCGACCGCACCCCCCGGTTTCAGGAGCGCGTGGAGAACCTGGTGGTGGTGCGGCTCGCGAGCAACGAGGGCTTCGTCGGAGCCTGCAATGCCGGAGCGCGGCTCGCAAAGGCTCCGAACCTGCTGTTCCTCAACAACGACGTCGAGGTCACCAAAGGCTGGCTGCTTCCGCTCCTGGATGCCTTCGATAAGTACCCGAGCTGCGGGGCGGTGGGAGCCAAGCTGGTCTACCCGAACGGCAGGCTGCAGGAGGCCGGCGGGATCGTCTGGCAGGACGGTTCCGCCTGGAACTACGGGAGATCCGACGACCCGTCCCGGCCCGGCTACTGCTACGTCCGAGAGATCGACTACTGCTCCGGGGCGGCGCTCATGGTGCGGCGCGAGGTCTTCTCGGAGGTCGGGGGATTCGACGAGGCCTACTCCCCGGGCTATTGGGAGGATACGGACCTCTGCTTCGCGGTGCGGAAAGCGGGGAAGACCGTCCTGTTCCAACCCGCCTCGGTCGTGCGCCACTACGAGGGCGCGACCTCCGGCCGCAGCGAGAGTCACGGGATGAAACGGTTCCAGGTGGTGAACGCCGCGACCTTCCGACAGAAGTGGGAAAGGGAGCTCGCATCGCAGTGCCCTCTGGATCCCAGGCTCCGTTTCGTGGCCAGGGACCGCAACCGGAACCCGACGGTCCTCGTCTTCGACCACTACGTTCCGACGCCCGACCGCGACGCCGGCTCGAGCTTCATGTACTGGCTCCTGTACTCCCTCAGGGATCGCGGCTACCGCGTGATCTTCTGGCCCGACAACCTGTTCTGCACACCGGTCTATGCTTCCCGCTTGCAGCAAATCGGCGTCGAGGTGCTCTACGGGCCTCTCTCGATCGTCGACTACCTGGCCGCTTACGGCAAGTACATCGACTACGCGATCGCCTACCGGGCGCAGATCGCGCTCAAGTACCTGCCCCATACCCGGGACCTGGTCAAGGCGCAAGCGTACATCGCGGTCGACCTCGAGCACGTTCGAGAGCACCGGCGATTGCGGACGGAAGGCTCCGACCACTCGCAGATCGAAGCCGCCCTCTGGAAGCGCGAGTCGAAGATCGTCCGGCTCTCCGATTGCGTGGGCGCGCACAGCCCGGTCGAGCGGGAGATCCTCCGATCCGAGCTCGGCGCGAGGGACGTCGTCGAGCTACCGCTGCCGGTGCCCCGAAGCGAGCTCGGCCCGGCCAGCTTCGAAGAGCGGGCCAACCTCCTCTTCGTCGGTAGCACCCATCCTCCCAACGTCGACGGCATCCGTCATTTCATCTTCAGGGTCTTGCCCCGGATCCAGGAGCGCTTGCCGGGGATCGAGCTGTGGATCGCGGGCGACGTCTGCCGGCACCTCCGGAACGTCGAAGCTGTGAAGGGCATCCGGCTCCTCGGGTATGTCGAGAGCCTTCAGGAGCTGCTGAACGGCGCGCGCGTCTTCGTCGCCCCGCTTCGCTACGGAGCCGGGATCAAGGGAAAGATCCTCAACGCCATGAACGCCGGGATCCCCGTGGTCACGACACCCGTCGGGGCCGAAGGCATCGGCCTGGAAGATGGCACCTCCGCCCTCATCGCCGAGGGGGACGCGGAGTTCGCCGACCGGGTGGTCGAGGTCTACTCGAAGCCGGTACTCTGGGACCGGGTTCGCCGCATGGCTCGCCAGCGGATCGAGGAGTCCCTCTCGATCGACCACTTCGAAAGGAGCGTCGACGAGCTGATGCGACACCTGCGGCACCCGCCTTCGGACCGCGACCACGAGCCGAAAGTCGTTGACTTGCCACGGATGAAGCGGGCCGTTCGGTGAAGGATGCTCTGCTTCGTCGGCGCCGGTTACTGCCGGGCCGGGGAACGGCCGGACGGCGCCCGACCGCGACCCGGACCCTGGTATGGGCGCTGCTCCTGGCGACGGCGCTCACCGGTTGCGGTACGGATACGAGGAACGACCCGCCCGCGCCCGAGCCTTCCGGCGGCCAGGGAGACCTGGCGACCTGGCTACCGGATCGGCCCGGCACCAACATCCTCGTGATCAGCTTCGACGCCTTGCGCGCAGATGCCCTCGGTCTCTATGGACATCCGAATGACATCTCCCCGAACATCGACGCCTTCGGCGCGAAGAGCCTCGTCTTCGATCACGCTTACACGGCCGGCAATGTGACGCCGACCTCTTTCGCCGGGGCGTTCTCCGGCAAGATCCCGCTCCGCGTGTTCAGGAAGTGGCACTTCGACGACCACCGGACTCTCGCCAAGACCCTGGCGGAGGCCGGGTACACCACCGCCGCCTTTTTGAACAATGTCCAGCTGGTCACCGCTCGCGGGTTCGATCTCGGCTTTCAGTCTTTCAACGTCGATCCCGAGCAGAGGACTTTGGACCGGGAGAACCTGCGCCATGCCGAAGGCTGGTTGGAAGGGCACCAGAAGGAGCGCTTCTTCCTCTGGGTTCACTTCATCAACCCTCACTCCCCGTATGACCGCAGGGACCTGGCATCCCGTTTCTACGATGCCTCCTACCGCGGACCGTTCAAGCGGACCACCGGCAGCAGCTTCCATCCGACCAATCCCGAGGATGTCGCCAGGGTCCGCTCCCTGTACGACGGCGAGGTCTTCTTCGCCGACAACCTTTTCGGTCAGCTGATCCAGCGGGTCAGGGACCTCGGCCTCTGGGACTCGACGGTCATCATTCTGACGGCCGACCACGGTGAGGAGTTCGGCGAGCGCGGAGCGTACCAGCACGAACACCTACACGAGGAAACCGTCCGGATCCCGCTCGTCATCCACTCCCCGGGCAGTCCCCGAGCTGGCAGGACTCCTCTGTTGGTGAGCAATATCGACCTCTATCCGACGCTGGCGGCGATCAGCGGTCATCCGCTGCACCACGAGGTAGATGGTCGCGACATTCGAAGCCTCGAGGCCAGCCGGCCCCGAGACCTGGTGTCCGTGGCCATGACGGCCAGCGAATACCGTGCGATCGCCCTGCGCACCGCCTCGAACCGCCTGATCCTCGACTGCAAGCCGAAGACCGAGATCGAGCTCTTCGATCTCGCCAGCGATCCCGCCGAGAGGCAGAACCTGGCGCCGAAGCAGCAGCGCCTGGTTGTCCGGCTTGCTCGCGCTCTCCAGAGAGACGTCGGGGCGGATCCTTGTGACTCCATCGCCAGAGCTGTCGCCGGGGTCGCTCCAACCGCGGGGCTCGCCGACGAGAACGTGCGCGCCCTCGAGGCCCTCGGGTACGTCGATCAGTAGCCTCTCCTCCCGCGCCGCTGGCTCGCGAGGAGACTGGTGGGCCACCGGCCGCTCCTACTTGGTGGCTTCCTCGATGCTCTTCATCTGACGCTCCAGGGCCTCGAGACGGTGCTGGAGGTCGGCCAGCTGAGCGTCCTTCGCAGCCACCTTTCCGTAGAGGTCCTGGATCTCGGCGTCCTTCTTTTCGACGAGCCGGTCAAGGCCCTGAATCGCCGCGAGCGCCACACCGGCGGAATCGTTGATCGCGATGTGCTTGTCGTCTTCTCCCAGACCGAACGCGGCGTAGAAGTCTTCCGCCATCGGTCCGACGTGGCGGATGGCCGAGTGGTCGACCTTGTAGCTCCATTCGGTGATCGGCAGGGTCTCGACCTTGGCCAGGATTCCCTCCGGATCCAGGAGCTGGAAGCCTTCCTTCTTGGTGCGGCTGGAGGAATGGACGACGGCGCCGCTCACGAGGACGTCTCCGTTCGGCGCGATCGCGAACTCCTGCGTGCCGGAGCCCGCCCGGTTCACGGCGAAGCGGTCGTTGTTCTCCTGACCGAACGACCACTGGCTCGGTGCCGACTGGTTGTTGAACGTGATCCGAGCCGCGCCGGTGTTCTCGATCAGGAGCATCGTGCCGATCGCGGGATCCGCTCGCACGAGGTGCAGGGGGCGCGTGGGAGTCGAGGTGCCGATCCCTACGTTGTCACCCTCGACGAAGAGGACACCGGACTGCGCGAAGACCGCGGGAGCTACCAGCAGGCTCGATAGTGCGGCGGCCAAGAGACCCATCGTGTGGACTCGTGTGGTCATGACGTTCTCCCTTCTGGATTTTCAGCTTTGGCGTTGAGCTCGATCGACGTTCGTCGCTACTCTACACGACCGCCGCTGCGCCCGGAGCGACCTCGGCCTCGGAAGCCCTTGCAAGAACCATGGTACCCTTTGCCCGGAAGCCGCGAACGCATCGTCGAGTGCCACTTCGGACGGAGTGCGGAACACCTCACCGCAGCAGCTCCACCACGTACCATGCGATTCCTGAAGGTTCGGCTCAGCGAGTTCGGCCGCCAGTGGCAATCGATCGAAGCCGACGCCAGGGTGGCGTTCCAGAGGGTGGGTGCCAGTGGCTGGTACATCCTCGGGGACGAGGTCAGGGCCTTTGAAGCCGCCCTGGCGGAGGCTTGGCCGATCGCTCACGCCGTGGGCACCGGCAACGGTCTCGACGCCATCGAGATCGGCCTTCGAACGCTCGACGTCGGTGAGGGCGACCTGGTCCTCACGACCCCGTTGAGCGCGTTCGCCACGACCCTCGCGGTGCTGCGCACGGGCGCGACTCCGGTTTTCGCGGACGTCGACGCGTGCGGCCTTCTCGACCTCGATCTCTGCCGGCGACTCTGCGCTGGCGAGCCGCGCATCCGCTGTCTCCTACCCGTCCATCTCTATGGACACGCCCTGGACCTGGAGGCGTTGGAGAGCCTTGGGCACGATTTCGACCTGCTGATCGTGGAGGACTGCGCCCAGTCGATCCATGCGACGTGGGGCGGGCGGCCCACCGGTTCTGTCGGCCAGGTCGCGGCGACGAGCTTCTACCCCACCAAGAATCTGGGGGCGATGGGCGACGGTGGCGCCGTCCTCACGCGCTCGGCGGAGCGAGCTGAGGCGGCGCGGGCCCTGAGACACTACGGCCAGAGTGCGACCTACGTCCACGGCGTTCTCGGACTCAACAGCCGGCTCGACGAGTTGCACGCCGCCATCCTCCTCGACGCTCTGCTCCCCCGCCTGGCCGACTGGACCGCCCGGCGGCGCCAAATCGCCACCCATTATGAAGCGGGCCTCGAGAATCGCTGGCTCGCGACGCCACCGAAGCCCCCGAAGCGGTCCTCGGCATGGCACCTCTTCCCGATCCTCGTCGCTCCCGGGAAGCGGGCTTCGTTCGTGCGCCACCTTGAGGAACGGGGGGTGGCGACGGGGGTGCATTACCCGCGCCTGATCCCCGAGCAGCGCGCTCTACGGCGCTACGGGCGATTCCAGGTCGCGACCGATCTCGAGAACGCCCGCCGTTTCGCGGCAGACGAGGTTTCGCTGCCCATCCATCCCTTTCTCACGGATCAGGAGCTCGACCACGTCGTCGCAAGCTGCAACGAATGGAGACCCGATTGACGTTTTCCCTCGTCATGCCGGTGTACCGGAACGAAGGCTCCCTGCCCGAGCTGATGGAGGCCCTAGAAGAGCTCGATCGAGCCATGGCCGGGGACCTGGAGGCGATCTTCGTAGTCGACGGCAGCCCGGATCGCTGCCTGGAGCTCCTGCACAACTACCTGCCCGGCGCGAGCTTCGCCTCCCAGCTTCTGGTCTTGAGCCGCAACTTCGGGTCGTTCGCGGCCATCCTCGCCGGCCTGGAGCGTGGGACCGGCGAGCACTTCGGGGTGATGGCCGCCGATCTCCAGGAGCCGCCGGAGCTCGTCCTGCGCTTCCGGCAGAAGCTGCTCGGAGGGGAGGTCGATCTGGTGGTCGGCCGCCGGATCTCGCGGAGCGATTCGTGGGGGATCCGGATGACCTCGGCGATCTTCTGGGGCCTTTATCGATCGCTGGTCCAGCGCGAGATCCCGAAAGGCGGCGTCGACGTCTTCGCCTGCACCGCCGCCGTTCGGGATCACCTGGTCGCCTTGCGAGAGCTGAACTCCACCCTCGTGGGACTGGTGTTCTGGCTTGGCTTCCGACGCGAGGAGATCCCCTATTCGCGGCGGCCGCGGCGTCACGGGGCGAGTGCCTGGACGTTGGCGCGGCGGGTCCGCTACCTGCTCGACAGCGTCTTCGCCTTCTCCGACCTCCCGGTACGGCTCCTCAGCCTCGCTGGGCTGGTCGGCATGATCTCGGCCCTGATCCTCGGCGGCGTGGTGCTCACCTCGAAGCTGATCGGTGGCATCGCAGTCCCCGGCTACACCGCGACGATCCTCACGGTCGTCTTCTTCGGCGGTCTGAACGCCTTCGGCCTTGGTCTCATCGGCGAGTACCTCTGGAGAACGTTCGAGAACACCAAGGCGCGGCCCCGGTTCATCGTCGCGCGCCAGTGGAGCTATCCCGATGCGGGAGGACCTGATGAAGCCGAACCGGCCTCGTGACGCGGCGGGCGGCCGAGCCCCGGAAGGCCGCGAGACCTATCGACATCCTCGGTCGCTGGTGGAAACGGACAGGGTGGGGCAAGGCACGCGCATCTGGGCATTCGCTCACGTGCTGCCGGGCGCCGTCATCGGCGCCGACTGCAACATCTGCGACCACGTGTTCATCGAGAACGACGTCCAAATCGGCGACCGAGTGACCGTGAAGTGCGGCGTCCAGCTCTGGGACGGTACGGTGCTCGAAGACGACGTCTTCGTCGGCCCGAACGCCACGTTCACCAACGACTCGTTCCCCCGCAGCCGCCAGTGGCTGGACGAGGTCCTGACGACCGTGGTCAAGGCCGGCGCCACGATCGGCGCCAACGCCACCATCCTGCCGGGCCTGACGATCGGACGGAAGGCCATGGTGGGGGCCGGGGCGGTCGTCACGCACGACGTCCCTGCCCACGCGATCGTCGTCGGCAACCCGGCGTTCATCCGCGGCTACGTCGACAGCCGGCCGGAGACGGTCTCCGGCGTGGCGCAGGCGGCCGGCGGATCCGGCGGGCCGATCGTCGTCCGCGGCGTGACTCTGCACGAGCTGAAGGTCGCTTCCGACCTGCGGGGCAGCCTCGCGGTCAGCGAGCTCGCGAGAGACCTGCCCTTCCAAGCGAAGCGCTTCTTCGCGGTGTTCGACGTGCCGAGCCGGGAAGTACGAGGCGAGCACGCCCACCGCGTGCTCCATCAGTTCTTGACCTGCCTGCGGGGCCAGTGTGCGCTGGTCGTCGACGACGGCAGCCGGCGGCAGGAGCTTCTGCTCGACTCGCCCCGAATCGGAGTCCACATCGAACCGATGGTCTGGGGAGTCCAGTACAAGTTCTCCCTCGACGCGCTGCTCGCGGTCTTCGCTTCCGAGCCCTATGACCCCGCCGAGTACATCCGGGACTACGAGGAGTACCTCGAGCTGGTCGGCCGCAGAGAGGGCGCCGGAGCGCCCGCACCGCCCACGCCCGAGAGGCCGCAGGACCCGTGAGAGCCGACGCCGGGAGGCCGTTCGGGGCGGTCCTCGTGCTCGCGGTCCAGAACCTGGCCGTCTTCTGGAGTCATTACTTCCGGGGTGTCGGCTTCCCCTGGGACTTTTCCCAGGCCTACTTCGCGATGAGCTCGTTCTCCGTCCGAGCCCTGGAGCACGGCCTGCTGCCTCAGTGGCTTCCCTTCCAGTGCATGGGCTACCCCTACGCTCTCAACCTCCAGTCCGGTCTCTACTACCCGCCCCTCTGGTTCTTCGCCCTGTTCCACCTTCCGTACGATCTCCGGGCGGCCACGATCCTCCAGTGCCTCCACGTGCTGCTCGGCGCGATTGGCATGTACGTGCTTGTCCACCGACTCTTCCGCTCGGAGGCCTACGCCCTCGCCGGCGCCGCGATGTTCCAGCTCTTCGGGGGATTCTACAGCAATGCCGAGCACCCCGACATCGTCCGCTCCTTCGCCTTCGTCCCGTGGCTCTTCTTCGCCTTCACCTTTCGTGACGGGCACCGCCTGCCCGGCAAGGCGCAGCTCGTCCTGTTGCCTCTCGCCGTCTTCTTCGCCGCGACCGGCGGCTATCCCGGCAACCTCGTGGCAACTCTGTTCTTGCTCGGCGTCTACGTCGCCGCTCAGGTCACCGACGCGCTCGCCAGGAGGCACGCGCCCTCGCGGGTCGCCCTGGTGACTCTGTCGATTCTCGGTCTCCTCGTTCTCGGCCTCGGTCTCGCCGCGGTCCACCTCGGCCCCCCCTGGATCGACAGGACCTACATGGCGAGGCTCGGAGCCCATTTCCGCTACCGGTCGCTCTGGCTCGAGCACCTCCCCCTTCTTTTCTACTCCAGCCGCCCCCTCCAGGAAGAGCCGTCGATGACCTCGACGTTCCTGACCATCCCGGGGGTGCTGTTGGCATTCTTCATCTCGGGCAAGGGGCTCCGGGAGCGGTGGCCCTGGCTGGTCGTCCTCGGCACGTCGATCCTGATGGTCGCGGGCGACCGGTCGTTCCTGTGGAAGGCCCTGACGGCGAGCGTCGGCGCGTTCCGGCTGTCTCGCTTCCCGTCCAGCGATTACCGACCGCTCATCGCACTCGCGCTCGTCGTGATCGCCGCGAGCGGCTTCAGGTCGCTCGACCGGAAAGAGATCGGCGCTCGGAGCTTCGCCGTTCGAAGCGCCCTCGCCTTCGCCGCCGTCGGCATCGCGGGCCGGGCTCTCTACGGCGCATGGCTGGCGCCCCGCGTCGTGCTCGGCTCGGCCGTGGCGATCGCGGCGGTCGTAGTCTTCGTGTGGATCCGCACCGCTTCGGAGCCGCGCGGCAGAGCCGCCGCCGTGGCCTGCCTCGTCGCGTTGATCGCCCTCGACGCCTGGCGGGTGCTGCCCGACATGATCACCTGGAAGGAACCGGACATCGCCTCGCTCTACCAGCGCCGCAAGTGGGTCCATCCCACCACCGAAGAGCGCAAGGCCTCGATGTTCGAAGCCGCCCCGGCGAGCCGCCCGGCACGGGAGGAGACGGAGCATCCACACTGGTACTCCTGGGCCGGGTACCTCGAGGGCCGCTACATGATCGCCGACAAGGCCCCTTGCATCCTCCGGAGCGCCGTGCTGGTCTTCGAGAAGCCCTTGTACAAGGATTTCATGTCGCTCCCTTGGACGTCCTTGGACCTCGCTCCCCCGGCGAGGACGAGCGAGATCGCACGGCTGACGGTCGCCGACGACCGGCTCGGGAAGGCGCTGGCACGCGCCGTGCGCCGCCCGGCGGGGATTCGCCAGACACGCTACGGCATGGACCAGATCTCGTACCGCGTTTCCTTGCCAAGGGAGACACTGGTGGTCGAGAACGAGATCTACTTCCCGGGGTGGGAAGCCACCCTCGGCCCGCCCGGCCGGCGGAGCGTCCGGGCCGTCGAGGTCGACGGCGTATTTCGGGGCTGGCTGCTTCCGGCGGGCGACTACGCCATGGTCGCCCGCTTCCGCTTGCCCCACCTCGGCGCCTTCCGGCTCGTCAGCCTGACCAGCCTGGCTCTGTGGCTCGTGGTCCTCGGGCTCGGCTTGACGGTCGAGGCGCGACGCAGCCACGCAGGCGCTCGGCCTCGGAAAGCCGGACACTCCGGATCCGGATGAGGCTTGCCAGCCTGGCGCCGGGACCGTCCGCTCGCTACTGCGTCGGAGAGTTCGTCAGGCCCCCCACCACGTCGGTGGAGTTCCCCAGGATCGCGTTGTTGCCGAAGGCATTGCCGGTCGCCCCGGCCGCGATGCTGACGCCGACCGCGTTGTTGAAGATCGAGCAGCTCGAGAGCCGGACCGTGGTGCCCGACGAGAAGGCCGAGATCCCGGTGCCGTTCTTCGTGAGCGTCGTGCCGACGACGTTGATCACGGCGGAGTTCTCGGCGACGATGGCTTGATTCGTCACGTCGGACACCGTGGAGTCGGTGATGGTTCCGACTCCGAACTTCAGGACATCGAAGCCGATGCTGGACTTGTCGATCCGAACGTTATCGAGGATCGCGGTCGGCGTCCCGGCTCCCGCGCCGTTGTCCACCCGAATCGCCACGGCCCCCACGTTGCTCAGGCTGGTGTTCACCACCGTCAGCACGCCGGCGGTCGCGCTGCCGAGGACGACGTCGATCCCCCGGTTGGTGAACCCGTAGATGGTCGAGTTCTCCACTCGCAAGGCCCGGCCGCCGAGGAAGCGAATTCCGCTGAGCCCGGTGCCGGCCCCGTTGATCGAGAGGCTCCGCAGGATCACCAGGTCGTTGGCACCCGCGTTGACGATGACGCCGTTGGTGCCCGAGGCCAGGATGCCGGCGAGGGTCCCGTCGCCATCGATCGTGATCGCCTTGGTGATCGTGACCACGCCGAAGCCGCCCGGATCGAGGACGGAGATCTCGCCGCCCGCAGCCGTCTTGGAGATGGCCCCGGCGAAGGTCTTGCAGGGTGCGGTGCGGCTACAGGGATTGGCGTCGTCTCCGACGCCGGAGACCCAGGTTCTCGTGGCCTGGGCGTGCCCCGCCGCGCTCCAGAGAAGACCGAGCGCGAGGATGGGAAGTACCGATGGATGCGATCGTCTGTTGGCCATACGCACCCCTCCTTGGGAGGTGCTGCTCAGGGAATGGGACGTTCGGGAGTCGGCCCGGAAGCTCAGCTCGTGGTTCTCATAGTGGAGGTACGACACTAGCCCACTTTCCAGGGCGGCACAAGGGGATGGCGCTCGCCCAGTTCCCCGGCCGAGAAAAGGCCGAGGAGGGGTGCCGGCTGTCCGACACCCCTCCCAAGAGACGATCTTCCGCCGCCGAGGCGGCGCTCAGTGATGTGGCTCGAGGTTCCCTACGAGCTCTTCGAGAGCGGCGAGGCGCTTGCCGAGCTCGGCGTTCTGGTCCTTGAGAGCCGCGAGCTCCTCGTCCCTCTGCTGCACCAGGCGGTTCAAGCCCTGGATGGCTGCCAGCGCCACTCCGGCCGTGTCGCTGTCGGAGATGTAGCGGTCGTCCGAGCCGAGGCCGAAGGCCGCGTGGAAGTCCTCCGCCATCGGGCCGACGTGGCGGATCTCGCCGTCGTCTTTCTTGTAGGCCCAGCTCGTGATCGGTAGTCCGTCGACCTTGGCCAGCACCTCTTGCGGATCGAGCACCGCGAAGCCTTCCTTCTTCTCCCGGCTCGAGGAGTGGACCATCACGCCGTTGACGAAGACGTCGCCGTTCGGTGCCACGGCGAACTCCTGGGTTCCGGTGCCGTCCCGGCTGATCACGAAGCGGTCGTTGTTGGCGTGGAAGAAGGACCACGAGCCGGTGCCCGCGTTGTTCTGGAAGTTCAGCGTCGGCGCGCCGTTGTTGACCAGCTGGAACAAGGTGCGCGCTGCCGACGTCGTACTCGCCTCTTCGACCAAGATCCTCGCCGAGCCGTTCGTCCGCCGAACGTGGAGCGCTGCGCTCGGTAACGCCGTCCCCATCCCGACGTTGCCAGACGCGGCGATGTCGATCGAGCTCGACGGCGCTCCCGGCCGGATCCGGAACGGCAGGGTCGAGCCGTTGGTCGCGTCGCGGACGAAGAAGTTGGTCTCGTTGCCCGCGACGTCCCAGACCTGGGTGGCGAAGCCGGCGGAGGCGTTCTGGTCGAGGCGGAGAGCCGGGGTGTCGCTGTCGACGACATGGAGCCGGACCACCGGGTTGGAGGTCCCGAGGCCCACGTCCCCGTCGCTCTCGACCCACAGCCCGTGGCTCGGGGCGTGGGCCTCGACCCCGAAGACGGCGGTTCCGGTCTCGGAAACGCCGTCGGCTCCCTGGTCGACGAAGCCCAGGAAGCTCGTGCCACCGCTGCTCGAGCTGTTGGCCCGAATCTGCCAGTTGTTGGTCGGGAAGGTGCTGGCGCTGGTGTCGTTGAACTGGATCCGGGTGTTGTTCTCCTTGAGCCGGATCGTGTCGAAGCCGAAGCTCTCGGTGCTGGCGCAGTCGAAGCCCACGCACAGGCTGTTGCGGATGATGCCGTCGGCGTTCGTGAGGACGGTGCCCTTCGGCGCCAGAACCGGGCCTCCCGACACGCCGGAGGTCCCATCGGAAGCCGCGGCGCTCACCAGGGCGGCCTGGGCAGTCGATGAGGCGACACCCTCGGTCGACGCCTTTCCGCCCAGCGTCGCGCTCCTCTCCGACAGCGCGTTCGGGTCGATGATCTGGCCTTCGACGACGCTGAAGCTGGCGCTGTCCACGCTCGGGTCGGCCGGAATCGCGCCCTTCTGCCAGAAGGACCACCAGACGGATTGCTCCTTGCTGGTGCCTCGCGAAGCCTCCAGGGCCTCGCGGACGGCCGGGTCCACGGCCGGCATGAACCGGAGCTCCCACGTGTAGCTCCCGTCCAGGACCCTCTGGATCTCGGTCAGGTCGAAGAAGATCTCCTCGCCCGGCTTGAAGGTCTTCACCACGTCCTCGCACGGACCCGAGATCGTCAGGACCGCGGAGTCGTACCGGTAGGTGACCACCGGATCGAAGAAGATCGCGGTGCCCTTGTAGAAGACGTCCGCGACGCGGCCGTTGTCCAGGGGGCCGCAGGTGGGGGTGGATTGGGCGATGGCGGGGACGGCCGCCAGACACGTCATCGCCAGAATGCAGAAAACTCTCCTGTTCGACATCACGAAACCTCCCGTCAGTGTTCTGCTCCCCTCTGCCGAGGAGCGAGGTACCCATCTCTGCACGAGAAACGAAGATCCCGGAGGCCGTTCCTCATTCTTTGAAGCGAGGATAGCCCCCGGGAGCCTCTGAGAGGGTCTACCGCTGGCGCGAGGCCAGAAGAATACCGACCTTCTCCTCCAGGGACTTCAGCTCTTCTGCGAGTCGGGCCTGAGCCTTTCGGAGCTCTCGGTTCTCCCGCTCGAGCACCTGCAGCTGCTGGTCCTTCTGGCCGAGGAGGTCGTTCAGGCCCTGGATCGCAGCGAGAGAGACGCCGCCAAGGTCGGTCACGGAGATGTGCTGACCATCCTGACCCAATCCGAAGGCCTCCCGGAAGTCCTCAGCGATCGGGCCCAGGTGGCGGTCGCCGTTCGGATCCGTCTTGAACTGCCACTCAGTCAGCGGGAGGGCCACGACCTTGGCCAGCACTCCGCGGGCGTTGACCGGAATCAAGTCGGTCTTTAGCGAGCGCGACGAAGAAAACGTCACGTTCGTCGCCTGAACGCTCCTGTCGACCCGCAGAGTCGCTACGTTGGCGTCGAGGCGCTGGTCGATCGTGACCTCTGAGCCTCCCGAGCCGTTCTTCGAGATCTTGAAGGTGTTGTCCTGGTCGTTCTGGAAAAACCAGAGGGTTCCCGTTCCTGTGTTCTCGAAGTTAATCTTGAGGGAGTTGCCGCTGCCTCCGTCGACGCCCCTGAGGTGCAGCTTGGTCGCTGCCGACGCTGTCCCGACGCCGACGTTGCCGTTCGCAGCGATGTCGATCGAGCTGGAGGGCGCGCCGGGCCGGATGCGGAAGGGCAGGGTCGAGCCGTTGGTCACGTCGCGGACGAAGAAGTTCGTCTCGTTGCCGGCGAGGTCCCAGGTCTGAGCGCTGAAGCCGGAGGAGGCGTCCTGCTAGAGACGGAGGGCCGGCGTGTTGCCGTCGACGACGTGGAGGTTGACCACCGGGTTCGACGTGCCGAAACCCACGTCGCCGTCGCTCTCCACGTAGAGGGCGTTCTGGCGCGCCCCGGCTTCGACCGCGAACACCAGGTCGCTCGCACAACCGCCGTCGTCGTCGGCGCTGCCGCAATCGTTGAAGCCGAGGTAGCTCTGGCCGCCGCTCGAGCTCGAGTTGGCCTCGATCTCCCAGTCCTCGTTGGCAAAGCCCGCGGACGTCGAAGTGTCACCGAACTTGATCCGGGTGTTGTTCTCCATCATCAGGATGGTGGAGTCGGAGAACGTGGGGCTCGCCGGGCAGTCGAAGCCAACGCACAGGCTGTTGCGGATGATGCCGTCGGCGTTGGTCAAGACGCTGCCCTTCGTGCCGAGCACGTTGCCCTTCTCGGCGAGCCGGCCGGGCGCGGCCGGCGCCTCCTGCCTGCCGCCCATCTCGAGGGCTCCGTCGAGAATGGCGAAGTAGCCGGACTGCACCAGGGGGCCGGCCGGCAGCTTGCCCGACTTCTCGAGAGCGCTACGGACCGCCTCCTTGCCCTGGTCGCGCAGACTCTGAAGCTCCTCGCGGGTCGCCCGGTCGAGCTGCGGGATCGCTTTGAGCTCGTAGGCGTAGCTCCCGGCGGGCCGGAGATTGCCGGAAGCGTCGAAGACGCTGAAGGTCGGCGACTCGCCGGGTGCGAACTGCTGCCGAAGGTAGAAGCCCTGGGGCCCGGAGATGGTGAGCGACAGGCCGATGGTGGCGACCTTCGGCTGCCAGTCGATGCCGGCGGCCCCGAGGTGCTCGCTCGCCAGGTGACCGCCGGCGGCCAGAGCCGGCACGGCCACTCCCAGGACACAGACCATCACTGCGACAGCACGCGACAGGTTCCCGCTCATGGTATTCCTTTCTCCTTTCGACGTGAGTGCGTTGCGATCTCGCCAGCCGAGACAAAAACACCCGACCGCGGGTGCGGTCGGGTGTCCTATCGACTCAGGCTCCGCCGAGGCGGAGGAAGGTGGGATCTGCGAAGAGCCGTCGGCTCATTCCTTCTGGCTGAGCTGATCGACCACGGCCTCGAGCTTCGCGAGCCGCGCCTTGAGATCCTGAATCTCCTGATCCTTCTGCTCGACGACCTTGTTGAGACCTTTGATGGCCGCAAGGGCCACGCCGGCGGTGTCGCTGTCGGAGATGTACTTGTCGTCGGATCCCAGGCCGAAGGCTGCACTGAAGTCCTCGGCCATCGGGCCGAGGTGACGGATCTCGCCATTGTCCTTCTTGTAGCTCCAAGACGTCACGGGTAGAGCGTCTACCTTGGCTAGGACCTCTTGCGGATCGACCGGCGAGAAGTCTTCCTTCTTGGTCCGGCTCGAAGAGTGGACCATCACGCCGTTGACGAAGACGTCGCCATTGGGCGCCACGGCGAACTCCTGGTTGCCCGTCCCGTCCCGGCTGATCACGAACCGGTCGTTGTTGGCGTGGAAGAAGGACCACGAGCCCGTGCCGGAGTCGTTCTGGAAGGTGAAGGCCGGTGGCCCGAGGTTCTCCAGCTTGAGGAGTGTCCGCTGAGCCGACGTGCTATTCCCCTCGTCTACGAACACCTGCGCCGTGCCATCGGTCCGCTTCACGTGCAGCGAGGCGCTCGGCGACGCCGTCCCGATGCCCACGTTGCCGCTCGCCGCGATGTCGATCGAGCTGGTCGGGGCGCCCGGGCGGATGCGGAAGGGGAGCTTCGAGCCGCCGGTCACGTCGCGGACGAAGAAGTTGGCCTCGTTGCCGGCGATGTCGAAGGTCTGCGCGGCGAAGCCGCTGGAGTTGTTCTGCTCGAGGCGCAGCGCCGGGGTGTTGCCGCTCGCGATGTGGAGGTTCAGCACCGGGGTCGCGGTCCCGAGACCGACCCGGCCTGTGCTGTCGACGAAGATCGAGTTGGTCGGCGCGTTCCCGGTGATGGTGAGGGGCACCTTGGCGTCCGTGACGTCCTCGATCGAGAACTTGTTGGCGCCGCCGTTCGCCGAGTCGTTGGCCGTGAGCTGCCAGTCGGTGCTCGGGAAGCTGCCGACGGAGGTGTCCTCGAACTTGATCCGGGTGTTGTTCTCCTTCAGCCGGATCGTGTCGAAGCCGAAGCTCTCGTTGTTGACGCAGTCGAAGCCGACGCACTCGCTGCCCTGGACGATGAGGT
The DNA here is from genome assembly GCA_963741925.1 of uncultured Acidobacteriota bacterium. GTDB lineage: Bacteria > Acidobacteriota > Thermoanaerobaculia > Multivoradales > DATKCC01 > CAVUBL01. The sequence continues at coordinate 1,274,458 of CAVUJU010000005.1, read as the reverse complement.
CGTCCGCGATGACCTGGTCCTTGGTGGCGAGGCGGTTGCCCGTGGGAGCGGCCGGCTTGCCGGCGCCCGGCTCCTCGTCACCGCCGGCGACGATCGCCTGGCCGGCGATGGCGAAGCTGCCGGACTGGAGCTTCGGCACCGCCGGGAGCTCGGCGGCCTTCTGGAGCGCTCCGGCGTCGCCGGGCTCGCCCGCCTGCCGTGCCGCCTCGGCCTCGTGGGCGGTCGCCGGATCGAGCTGGACGACGGGCGTCAGCTCCCAGGCATACTGGCCGGCGGACCGGAGTTGTCCGGCCTTGTCGAAGACGCTGAACGTGGCGGACTCGCCCGCCTGGACCTCCTGCCGGAGGTAGAAGCCGTGCGGTCCCGAGACGGTGAGCACCATGCCCACTCCGGCGACCGCCGGCTGCCATTCGATGCTCGACGAGCCGGCGTGGACGGTGGCGAGCGAGTGCGGCGCCGCGAGCGCCGGCACCGCGGCGAGCACCGCCATGGTGACGAGCACGACGAGCTGAGCGTGGAAATTCCTGCCCTTCATCTGGATATCCTCCTTCCGTTGACCCTCTGGTCCCCGCTTCGCCGCGGCTGCGAGAAGCGGGAGCGACTCCGCCTGTCCCTTCGGAGAGCACAGCAAGTGGCGCCCTCGGCGCTCGACGCCAGCAGAACAAGATGAGGCGATGGACAGTAACGTTTCGCGCCTCCAAAGTCAAGCCTTGTTCGCGAGAAGATGCACGAAAAAGAAATGAATTGTCCGTATCGTTATAAGTTATTTCGATCCATCACCGTGACCGGTCGAAGCGTTGCCGGGGTACCGGCAGGGGGTGTCGTTCTCGTAGCGGGCGAGCAGGTGGTCCATGTCCTCCAGCCGGTCGGTCTTCCCCGCCTTGCGCACGGTCCCGATCGCGCGCCGCTGCCACTCGGCCGCCTCGTCGCAGCGTCCGACCTCGGCGAGCGCCAGGGCGAGGGCCTCGGCGCTCTCGGGCGTCGGCCGCGCCCGCACGAGCTCCCGGGCGAGCTTCAAGGCGCGCTCGCCGTCGCGCAGCTCGTACGCGGGGGAGGCCGCCAGCAGGCGCACGAAGGCGGTCACCACCTGGGCGTTCGTGGGCATCAGGGCGTCGGCCTCGTCCAGACGGTCGCGGGCCTCGGCCCAGCGCCCCAGGGCGAGCAGCTCCTGAGCCTGGTCGACCCGGGCCGCCGGGTCGAAGGGCGAGAGCTCGACCGCCCGGTCGAAGTGCTCGAGGGCCTCCGCGGAGCGCCCGAGGCGCGCCAGGGCTTCGCCCAGGCTGCGGTGCACCTCGCCGTCTCCCGGGTCGCCCCGGGCCGCCGCCGCGAGGTGCTCCACCGCCTGGTCCAGGGCATCCTCCTGAACGAGCAGCACCCCCAGGTCGTACTGGGCCGTGGCGTTTCCGGGATCGACCGCCAGGGCCTGGCGAAACTGCTGAATGGCGCCGACCCGGTCGCCCAGGCGGGCCAGCGTCGAGCCCAGGTCGATCCGCGCCGGCACGCTGTCGGGCCGGGCCTCGACCGCGGCCCGGAAGGACTCGGCGGCCGCCTGGAAGTGGCCGGCGCGGTAGGCGATCCGCCCGTGAAGGATCTGCACCCGTTCCCCCTTCTTCAAGTCCTGGAGCTGGTCGGCCAGCGGGTCGGGGGGCTTGATCCCGACCACGCCGCGCTCGGCGAGCTGGGCCCGGGCGTCGTCCATGCGCCCCAGGCCGCGGTAGGCGAGGGCCAGGGGGTAGTGGAGCTTGTTCGCCTCGGGCACGGCCGCCAGGGCCGTCTCCAGGTGCTCGGCCGCCTCCCGGTAGTCCTTCTTCGACAGGGCGATCTGTCCGAGCCCGGCCTCGGCCGCCGCGAGGCCCGGCGCCACCGAGAGGACGCGCTCGAAGGCCGCCCGGGCGGAGTCCAGGTCGCCGAGGTCCAGGTACGCCTCCCCCAGGTGCACGAGCGCCGCGACGTCGTGGGGGCGGAGCTCGACCGCCTGCCCGTAGGCCCCGGCGGCCTCCTCGAAGCGGCCCTCGCCCTGGAGCAGGTAGCCGAGGTAGTAGAGCCAGCGGAAGTCCCCCGGCGCCAGGGCGTGGGCGTCGCGATAGGCGGCCTCGGCGGGCTCGGCGAGGTCGTAGGCGTGGTAGACCCGCCCGAGCTCGCCGTAGGCCTCGCTACGGACCTCCGGAGCGACCTCGGGGCCGAGGCTCTCGGCGAGCTCCGCCCGCGCCTCCCGGATCTGGCGGACCACGTCCGGCTCGACGCCCTCGAGGTCGGGCTCGGGCACCGGGACGAGCTCCGGCGCCGGCCCGGGAGCCGGCAGAGCGGCCGCGGCGGGCTCGGCCGCCGGCGCCTGGGCGGCCAGGGCCGAGAGGGCGCCCGGCCCCAGGGCGAGGGCCCCCAGCCCGATCCAGAGCTCGATCCAGAGCCCGGTCGGCGGCCGGTGCCGCCGCCCCGCCCTCACGACGCCTCCCCGGCGCTCCGCTCGAGCCGCCAGCGCCGCCCCGCCTCGATTCCTTCGAACCGCTGCCTGCGCCCGTCGGGCCAGACCACCCGGACCGCCGAGATCCGGTCGCTCCCGCCGAGCCCCACGACCACCGCGGAGTCGTTGGCCGAGGCGTAGCTGCCGTCGAGGCGCACCCGGCGCCAGAGGATGGGCCCCCCGGGGCGCTCGACCCCGACCCGGGCGCCGAGCGCCGGCGCCCCGCGGCCGTCCACCAGGTCGAAGGCCACCCAGGCCCGGTCCTGCCCCACCTGGTCCACCAGCAGCCGGGCCGGGCCGTTGTTGTTCGCCTGGAGCACGTCGACGTCGCCGTCACGGTCCACGTCCCCGAACGCGGCCCCGCGGCTCACCTCGGCCAGGGCGAAGGCCGGCCCCGCCCGGGCGCTCACCTCCTCGAAGCGCTTCCCGCCCACGTTGTGGAAGAGCTGATTGGGCTGCTTCAAGGGGTAGGGGTCGCCGGCGCGGGCCTCGGGCTCGAGGATCCGCACGGCACCGTCGAGCACCAGCAGGTCGAGCCAGCCGTCGTTGTCGTAGTCGATCCACGCGGTGCCGAACGAGGTGTAGGGGAAGCTCGGCGCCGCCAGCCCGCTCTCCAGGGTGCGGTCCTCGAACTGCCCCGTGCCGTCGTTGACGTAGAGGGTGTCGGTCTCGCCCATCAGGTGGGTCATGAACAGGTCCGGGTCGCCGTCGCCGTCGAAGTCGCCGGCGTCCACGCCCATGCTCGCCTCGGCGCTTCCCTCCCGGTTGAGGGCGACGCCGGCGAGGAGCCCCTCGTCGCGGAAGGTCCCGTCGCGCTGGTTGATCCAGAGGAAGTTCGGCCTCCCGTCGTTCGTCACGTAGAGGTCGATCCCGCCGTCGCCGTCGAAGTCGTCCGCCACCACTCCCAGGCCCGGCTCGGAGGCGCGGCCGATGCCGCTCGTCTCGGAGGCGTCCTCGAAGGTCCCGTCGCCGCGGTTGTGGAACAGCCGATCGGAGACCCCGGGAAAGTCCGAGGGCCCGCAGTAGTCCCGGCGGCTGCTCGCGGCGAAGCAGCGCGGGTTCTTGGCCACGTCGAAGACCACGTAGTTGCCCACGTAGAGGTCCAGCCGGCCGTCGCCGTCGTAGTCGAAGAACGCCGCCGACACGCTCCAGCGCGGGTCGTCCACCCCGGCGCGGGCCGTCGCGTCGGTGAAGGTGCCGTCGCCCTCGTTGTGCCAGAGCTGGTTCGAGCCGTAGTTGGTGACGTAGAGGTCCAGCCGGCCGTCGCCGTCGTAGTCCCCCACCGCCACGCCCATGCCGTAGCCGCGGGCGTCGAGGCCGGCGGCCGCGGTCACGTCGACGAAGTGGGGAACCCAGCGGCCGTCGGGCGTCTCGACCGGATCGTTGCGGTAGAGCCGGTCGGCGGGCGGCAGGGGGCCGACCGGCGGGACCAGCGCGTCGGCCAGGGTCTCGTCCGGCCCCAGCGTCGCGCCCTGGACCAGGTAGGCGTCGAGGTCGCCGTCGCCGTCGTAGTCGAGAAGACCCACGCCCTGGCCGGTCATCTCCGGGAAGTAGTACGCGCCGGTCATGCCGTTGAAGTGGACGAAGTCGAGGCCCCACTCGGCGGCGCGGTCGACGAAGATCGGACCGGCGGCAAAGCCCGCGGCGGTGGGATCCGCGGCGCCGGCGGCGGCGGGAGCCAGCAGGAGGACGGCCGAGCCGGCCCGGAGGAGCGAGAGGCACCGGGAACCGCCGGGCGCTGGCAGGAAAGCACGACTCATGACGAGGGTTTTCGAGTCTACCCGAAGCTCGCCCGCTCCGGCGCGGTAGAGTTCCCCGCGCCATGGACCGCATCCGGCTCATCACCACCGGCGGCACGATCGAGAAGACCTACGACGAGGACACCGGCGCCCTCGCCAACCGCCGCTCGATCGTCCGCCGCATGCTCCACGAGCTGCACCTCGAGGAGGTCGCGATCGACGTCCTGGAGCTGATGAGCAAGGACAGCCTGGAGATGACCGACGCCGACCGGGAGCGCATCGTGGCCGCGGTCCGCGACTCGCTCGAGGGCGCGCCGCCGCCCGCCGGCGTGGTGATCCTCCACGGCACCGACACGCTCACGAGGACCGGCGAGCGGCTCCTCGCCGAGGTGCCGACGCCGCCGGTACCGGTGGTCCTGACCGGCGCCATGCGGCCCTTCGAGATGAAGCGCTCCGACGCCCTCCAGAACTTGACCGAGGCCCTGTTTGCCGCCCGCGCCCTCGCCCCGGGGGTCTACTGCGTCGCCCACGGCCGGGCTCTCCGCTTCCCCGGCGTCGAGAAAGACCGCGAGCGCGGCACCTTCGTCGCCGGCGCCGGGGCCGCCTCGGGCCCCTGACGCACGACGGGGGCATCCGGCCAGGATGCCCCCGTCTCGAGCGCCAAAACGGCCCGGTGTCGGCCGCTCAGGAGGGTTTCTTCTGGTTCTGGAGCCAGGCGATCAGGGCGCCGAGCTCTTCGTCGCTGCCGGTGAAGGCCTTCCGGTGCTTCTTGCCGTTCATCTCCACCTTCTTGCGCAGCCAGCCCTGGAGCCACTCGGAGTCGTGCCGGTCGCCGACGTTGACCAGGTCCGGCCCCTGCATCGCCTTGGACTTGACCTTGGCCTCGATGCCGGCGGTCGAGACGGTGTGGCAGAGATCGCACTTCTGGTCGAGGAAGATCTTCTTGCCGTCGAGATCCGAGCTCGCGGCCTCCCCCTGGCTCGGGTGAGGGGCGGCGAAGGCCACTCCGCCGGTGGCACCGGTCGCGGGTAGGAGCAAGGCGAAGACGAATGCGAAACATCCCACGGTGACGGCGGACAGCGCGAAACGTCGTAGGGTCATGAGTTGGTGTTCTCCTTTCATCGATCGATGGTACACCTGCTCCATTCCAATGCAACTTTTCTGCCTCGCCGGCGTTCCTCCTCGTAGAGTCCCGCCGGCGCCCTCGCTCTCGCCGGCGGAGCGCCCCGTTCCCCCATGACCCCCTTGCGGACAGACCAGGATCGCCCCGGCCCGGGCCCCGTCGCGCGGCTCCTGCTCCGGCCGGCGCTCCGGTCCGCAGGCGCCTCCGGGAGCCCGGCGCGGCGCGGGGGCCGCTGGCTGGTGCTCGCTCTCTCGGTGGCCGCGGTGACGGCGGTCCTCTTCCTGGTCGACCTGACGCCCCGGGTGTCGAGCGACTTCTTCTTCGCCAGCGACGACCCCCAGCTCCGCGACGCCGAGGCGATCGAGACCCTCTTCCCCTCCCGGCCCCAGATCGTGGTGAGCGCGGCGGCGCCCGACGTCCACGCCACCACGTACCTCGACCGCCTGCGGACCCTCGACCGCGACCTCGCCGCCCTCGACGGGGTCGCCGCCGTGCGCAGCCTCGTGGACGGGCCGACCTCTCCCGAGGACGGTTTCCGGGGGCCGTTCTGGGGCCGGCTCCTGGGGACCGCCGGCCGGGGCGGCGACGGGACCGGCGAGACCTACCTGATCGCCGAGCTCGCCGCGACGGCGGACCCCGCCGTCCTGGTCCCCCGGCTCGAGGCCCTGCTCGCCCGCCGGGAGGCGCCCGGCTTCCACCTCACGGCGACCGGCGTGCCCTACGTGGTCGAGCTCATCCGCCGTCACCTGGCGCGCGACCTCCGGGTCTTCAGCGTCTCGGCGCTCGTCCTCTTCGGCCTGGTGATCGCGGCCATCTACCGGGACGCCCGCCTGGTCGCGGGGATCCTCGCCACCTGCCTCACGGCGTGCGCCGCCAGCCTCGCCGTCCTGCGCCTGGCGGGCCTCGGCATCGGCGTCCTGACCGCCAACATCGTGACCATCGTCTTCGTCCTCACCCTCTCCCACCTGGTCTACCTCACCGCCAACTGGCGGCGGATCGCGGCCCGGCCGGGGGCGGGCCGGGCGCGTCCCGAGGAGGTCCTGACCGAGGCCATGGCCTACACCGGCCAGGCGTCGTTCTGGTGCATGGCCACCACCCTCCTGGGCTTCGTGAGCCTCCTCTTCACCTCGGCCGAGCCGCTGCGCGAGCTGGGTCGGGCCGGCTCGATCGGCACGCTGGTCGCGTTCGGCGCCGCCTACGGCCTCTACCCCTCCTTCCTCCGCGCGCGGGCGCCGGGGCCGCCGGAGGGCGGCCGCGCGCGGCCCGCCGCCGCCCCGCGCGACCCGTTCGGCGGCCGCCGGCTCCGGGCCTTGGTCGCCGCCGTGGCCGCCCTCGCCCTGGTCGCCGCCCTGGGCCTGCCGCGGATCGACACCGACCCGGGTCTGCTCTCCTACTTCGCCCACGGGAGCGCCATCCGCGCCGGCCTCGAAGCGCTCGACGCCGCCGGCAGCAGCCCTCTGCGGATCGTCTTCCGGGACGCCCGGGGCGGCCGGCTCGACACGGAGAGCGCCTTCCTGCGGCTCGAGAAGGTCCAGGAGGGGCTCGACCGCGACCGGGAGGTGGGCACCGGCCTCTCGCTCGCGGCCCTCCTCGACCAGGCGGCGGAGGTGCCGATGGCGCGGATGCTGGGCGTTCGCGGGCTCGTCGACCTGCTCTCGACCCCGGCCTTCCAGGGGATCGCGTCGTCGTTCATCACCGCCGACCGCTCCCGCTCGGTGCTGGTCCTGCGCATGCGCGAGGCCGGCCCTGCCGCGCGCCACCGGGATCGGGACGCCGAGGTCCGGCGCCTCGAGGACCTGCTCGCCGCCCACGGCTTCGAGCCGGTCCTCTCCGGCGGGCTCTACGAGCTCCAGGGCCAGCTCTCGGACCTGGTGGCCTCGAGCCTGGTGGTGGGGCTGGGGGGCCTCGGCATCCTCTTCGCCGGGATCGCCTGGATCGTCTCGCGCTCGCTCGGCACGAGCGCGGCGATGCTCGCCTGCCTGGCGGGTACGCCGCTCTTCATCTTCGGCACCATGGGGCTCGCCGGCCTGCCGGTCGACTTCGTCTCCTCGCCCGCGGCCAACGTCGCCGTGGGCATGGGGATCGATTCCATGATCCACCTGGTGACCGCCGTCGGCCACCTGCGCCGCAGGGGCCTCGCCGGCTGGGACGCCTGGGTCGAGGCGCGGGCCCGGCTCTGGCGGCCGATCGTCGGCGCGGTGGGGATCCTCGCCCTGGGCTTCGGCCTCTTCGCCCTCTCGAGCTTCCCGCCGACCCGGCGCTTCGGGATCGCGGTGGTGGTGGGGCTGGTGAGCGCGGCGGGGCTCACCCTGGTGGTGCTGCCGTACCTGTCGTCGATCGCCTCGAGGGGTTCGGGGCGCCGGACGCCGTGAGACGTCAGCGGGTGGGGAGCGGCTCGTCGACGCGCACCCAGCGCGCGCACAGGTCGCGCGGGTCCGGGCTCTTCAGGGCGTCGCGGGTGAAGCGCTCGATCTCCTGCCGGTCGGTGCCCGCGCGGCGCAGGGCCAGGCGAGTGGCACTGACCAGGGCCAGCGGGTTGTCGGTGCGCAGGGAGACGCGCAACTCGGGGTAGCGAGGGCTCATCTATCCTTCTAACGCACGAGGCGCCCGAAACGTTACAGGGTTGATGGATCCCCACGGATCCCCACGGATCCCCTTCGTAGTGAAGCTCCGCCTCAAACCGACGAGGCGTCTTGAGCGCCTTGGGCTTGCTGAGTCGCAGGTCCCCCGCCCACGCCGACCGACCACGGCTGCGCTCCTCGGAACGGCTACTCCAGACCGCCAGATTCATCGGATGCCCCCCGCATCCCCTCGATCCCCTTCCCTCCCCACGGGGGGGAAGGGGACGCCCCCTCCCCGTATCGCTGCGCCGAAAAACTCGGCTCGTTCGTCACGATCCTGGCCTCATCAGACATCTAGATCGACCAGATCCCCCCAGCATCCCTTCGATCCCCTTCCCTCCCCCAGGGGGGGAAGGGGGCGCCGCCGCCCGCCGGGCTCCGGGTCCGGCTCAGAGCTTGTGAAAGAATCTCCGGCCGTCGCGAGGGCGTTCCCGGGCGCCCCTCGCAAGGCGCGCCGACGCAGGCGTAGCGGGGCCTACGTCGAGGAGGCGTAACGCCGCGAGGGGCGATTCGGGGGCGCCCGCAGTAGGTCGGAGATTCATTCACAAGCCCTCAGGTCTCGGCCCACTCGGAGTAGACGCCGAAGAGCACGGCGACGAGCAGGATACCCGCCGCCGCGGCCAGGCCGGCCTCGCCGTGGGCCGCCAGGTGGGGAGCGCGCCACTCGACGAGGCCGCCCAGGCGGCCGAGCCAGCGGCCGGCCGCCGGCAGTGCCTGCCAGGCGCCGGCCGCCGCGGCGACGGCGCCCGAGCCCCAGGCGAGCGCCTGGACCACCCGGATCGGCAGGGTCGCCCTCGCGACCTCCCGGCGGCGATCGGCGAGCCGCGCCCGGCGCCACACCCGGCCGGCGTCCGGGAGCCGGGCCTCGGCCTCGGCCAGGGCCGCCCGGCTCTCGGCGCCCAGCAGGGTCTCCACCAGGAGGGCGTCGGCGCAGGCCGGGCAGCGGCGCGCGTGGTCTCTCAGGTCGTCGCTCGGGCGCCCGGTCCGGGCCGCCGCCAGGACCTCCTCGGTCCGTTGGCACAGGGTCTCTCTCATGACATGACCTCCGGTCCCAGGCCCCGCTCCCGGAGCAGGCCGGCGAGCTTGCGACGCGCCCGGAAGACCAGCACCCGGACGCTCGCCTCCTTGACTCCCAGGGCGCTCGCGATCTCGCGGTGACTCGCCTCCTCGACGTGGGCGAGCCAGAGGAGCCGCCGGTCCCGGGGGTCGAGCCCGGGCCACACCCGCTCGAGGTCGCGGCGCAACCGCACCTGGCGGTCGCCCGCGGCTCCGGCGCGCTCCGGCGCCGCGGCGTCCGGCTCCGGCTGCGCCGTGGTCTCCTCGGGACGCGCCCGGCGGTACTGGTCGCGCATCAGGTTGGTGGCGATGCGGAACAGGTAGTTCTTCCGGTGCTCCTCGCCCTCGCCCTCGAAGCCGGAGCGGAGCAGCCGGAAGTAGGCCTCCTGCACCAGGTCGTCGGCCAGCGACGGGTCGCCGGTCGAGCGGGCCAGGTAGGCCCAGAGCGCTCGCGCCGTGCGCTCGTAGAACGTCTGGAAGGCGGCTTCGTCCAGGGCCGCCTCCTTCCCGGCGGCCGCGGCCGCCGGGAGCCGTTCACGCGCCGCCGCGATCCGCCGGGCCACCCCCCTCACCCTCGCGCCCTCTCCACCCCCTCGCGGGGGGAGGGGGAAGCCCCCGCCCGGCGAGGGCGATCCGGCGAGCTGCGCTCGGTTCTCCACGAGGCTCCAGATCGGACGCTCAGACTCCGCCTTCGCTCGGAGAGTGGCCGTCGAGCAGGCCCCAGGACTTCGACAGCAGATAGGCCGCGGCGCCCGAGAGCAGGAAGCCGATCCCCAGGGCCAGGCTCAGCGTGGCGAGGAACAGGAACCCCTCCTCGGTCTCGGGCCAGCGTCCTTCGAGGAAGAACAGCGCCAGCCCCACCAGGGTCAGGATGGTGCCGGCCTGGACCGAGCCGAGGATCCTGCCGTACGGGTTGCGCCGCTCGATCGTGGCCGACTCCAGGAACCTCTGACCGGCCGGGCTCTCCAGGTAGGCGACGAGCTCCTGGGGGTTGCTGAACTTCTCGAGCAGGCGGGTCTGGAGCTCCGCCTGGATCTTGGCGATGCGCTGTTGCCGGATGCTCTGGACGATGGTCCGCACGATCCACCCGAGGACCGCCAGGATGCCGACGGGGATGAGAACCGGTGCCAGGTCTCCCATGATCTCCTCCTGTCTGTGACTCGTTGTGCCGGGCGCCGCCGCCGAGGTGCCGCGGCCCCGCTCTCATCCGCTACTACGGCGCCCCCGGGCGGTGGTTAACAGGGCGCCGCGCCGGGGGCACGCGGCCCGACGGCGATGGTACTCTCTCGCCCGAGGAGCGACCCATGGGCACCGAGCGAGAGGACCTCCCCGACCCGCGCAACGCCGACCTCCGGATCTGGGTCGGCGGCGAGCTCTTGCCCCGAGATCGGGCGAAGGTGTCGGTCTTCGACAGCTCCGTCCAGGGCGGCGACGCGGTCTGGGAGGGCCTCCGGGTCTACGACGGCCGGATCTTCGAGCTCGACGCCCACCTCGATCGGCTCTTCGACTCGGCCCGGGCCATGGCGTTCGCCCGGGTCCCGAGCCGGGAGGAGGTCGTCGACGCGATCTTCCGGACCCTCGAGGCCAACCGCATGCGCGACGGGGTCCACGTCCGCCTGACCCTCACCCGCGGCGAGAAGGTGACCTCCGGCATGAGCCCGCGCTTCAACCGCTCCGGCCCGTGCCTGATCGTCCTCGCCGAGTGGAAGGCGCCGGTCTACGACCGCCGCGGGATCCGGCTCGTCACCTCGGCGATCCGCCGCAACAACCCCCAGTCGATCGACTCGAAGATCCATCACAACAACCTCGTCAACAACATCCTGGCCAAGATTCAGGCCGACCGGGCCGGGGTCGACGACGCCCTCATGCTCGACCTTGCGGGCTTCGTCTCGGAGACCAACGCCACCAACGTCTTCGTGGTCAAGCGCCAAGAGGTCGCCACCCCGAACGCCGACAGCTGCCTGCCCGGGATCACCCGCCGCAAGGTGATCGCGCTGGCGCGCGAGGCGGCGATTCCGATCGCCGAGCGCAACGTCTCGCTGGCCGAGGTCTACTCGGCCGACGAGATGTTCACCACCGGCACCATGGGCGAGCTCACCCCGGTCCTCGAAGTCGACGGGCGGACACTCGGGACCGGCGCGGGGCCGGGTCGGGTCACCCGGCGGCTTCAGGAGCTCTACGACCAGGCGACCGCCCGCGAGGGCACCCCCCTGCCGGACTGGGACTGATCCCCCTCGCCATGCCCGCCGCGCCCACCCGCATCGCCATGTGGAGCGGTCCACGCAACCTCTCCACCGCCCTCATGCGCTCGTGGGGGAGCCGCGCGGACACCTGGGTCACCGACGAGCCCCTCTACGCCTCCTACCTGAAGGCCACCGGCCTCGACCACCCCGGGCGCGAGGAGATCGTCGCCGCCTACGACAGCGACTGGCGGCGGGTGGCCGCCTGGCTCACCGGGCCGGTCCCCGGCGGCCGGGCGATCTGGTACCAGAAGCACATGACCCACCACATGATCCCGGAGGTGGGCCGGGGCTGGATCGCCCGTCTCACCAACTGCTTCTTGATCCGCGAGCCGGGCGCCGTGATCCTCTCCTACGCCCGGGTCCGCTCCGCGCCGACCCCCGAGGACCTGGGTTTCCCGCAGCAGAGCGAGCTCTTCGACCTCGTCCGCAGGGAGACCGGCCGGGTGCCGCCGGTCGTCGACTCGCTCGACCTCCTGCGCGACCCGGAGGCGATCCTGCGCCGGCTCTCGGCCGCGGTCGGCGTGCCCTTCGACCCGGCCATGCTCTGCTGGCAGCCCGGCCCGCGCGCGACCGACGGGATCTGGTCGCGCTACTGGTACGAGAGCGTCGAGCGCTCGACCGGCTTCGGCCCGCCGCGGGAGCGGAGCGAGCCGGTCCCGGACGAGCGCCGGGGGCTCTACGAGGCCTGCCTCGAGCACTACGAGCGCCTGGCGGAGCACCGCCTCGGAGCTTGATAGACTCGCCCCGTCCCGATACCCGCCGATGCCCACCGACGCCCGCCGGCCGCGAGATCCCGAATGACCGAACCGCGAGAAGAGCTCCACTCGACCCTCACCCGTCTCCACGACGAGCTGCACGAGGCCCACTCCGTCTCGGCGGAGAACCGCCTCCTGCTCTCCGAGCTGATGGGCGACATCCGGCGGGTGTTGGAGGGCCAGCCGATGCCCCCCGGCGAGCCGGGTCTCCGGGAGCGCCTCGAGGAGTCGGTCGCCGAGCTCGAGGACGCCCACCCACAGCTCGTGGCGAGCATCCGCAGCGTCGTCAACTATCTCTCCGCCACCGGCATTTGACCGGATCCCCCCCGCAACCCCTCGATCCCCTTCCCTCCCCCAGGGGGGGAAGGGGACGGTCGACCGGATCCCCCCCGCAACCCCTCGATCCCCTTCCCTCCCCCAGGGGGGGAAGGGGACGCCCCCACCCGGCCGGGTCCCTCCGGCCGGATCCCTGCCCGCATCCTCTCGATCCGCTTCCTGGTAACGCCATGGGGGAACGACCGGCCCCGGCGTCGGAGAACCTGCGTCAAGTGCAAGACGTGTATTGAGTTATTGGCTTCTCGGGTAAACTGGAGCGGGCCTGTCCCACTTCGTACCCCCCAGGGCACCCTGCTGTATCAGAACCGCCCGAAGCGGTCATCATAGAAGGGTTTGCGATGCTTTATGACAAATTGAGCCCCCAGATGCGCCAGACCGTGGATGCCTATGTCAACCGATTGGGCCCCCTCGCCTGGAACCTGAGAAGTGATCTCCTCGCCAGCGCCGCGGGACCGTTCGTCGAAGACCTCGCCCCCGAGCAGGCCCAGCTCGCGGCCAAGGGGTTCATGACCGCGGTCCTCGAACGGTGGGACGACACGCGGGTCGTCGACCCCCGGCAAGCCTGCCTGTACATGATCTCGCTCAACCCCCGGCACCGCGCCCTGGCCGCGGAGTACCTGGACGCGAACCCCCACATGCGCCACGCGGTGCGCCAGGAGCTGGGCGAGGCAGAGGTGTTCTAGAGCTGGTGGACCAGCGGGGCCCCCGCATCCCCTCGATCGCCTTCCCGCCCCCAGGGAGGGCTCGGGCCGGCGATCAGGGTTCGGCGGCGGGCTCCACCAAGCGGTGGCGCAGGGCGTAGGCCACCACCTGGGCCCGGTTGTGGAGGTGGAGCTTGTCCAGGATGTTCCGGACGTGGAACTTGACGGTGTTCTCGCTCACTCCGAGCTCGCTCGCGAGCTTGCGGTTCGAGGTCACGCCGTCGACCATGAGCTCGAGCACCTCGGTCTCCCGGTCGGTCAGGGCATCCGGGTCGTACTCCTTGCCGGCCGCCGCCTTCGGGCGGGCAAACTCGTCGAGGAGCTTCCTGGCGAGCGCCGGGGTGAGCGCCGGCTCGCCCTCGGCCACCCCCTCGAGGAGGGCGAAGAAGCGGGCGGCCTCCAGGTCCTTGAGCAGGTAGCCCTTCGCCCCCGACTTGATGGCCTCGAAGAGGTTCGACTCGTCGTCGGAGGCGGTGAGCACGATCACCTTCACCTCGGGGAGCTCGGCGGCCAGGCGCTTGGTCGCCTCCAGGCCGTCCATCTCGGGCATCATGAGGTCCATCAGCACCACGTCCGGCTTGAGCTTCCATGCCAGCTCGATGGCTTCCTTGCCGTTGCGGGCCTCGCCGACGACGTCGATGTCGCGGGCGACGAGCAGGCTCCGCAGGCTGTCCCGGAACAGGGCGTGGTCGTCTGCGATCACGATTCTCATGCCTGGTCTCCTGGAGCGGTCTTGGCCATGGGGACTTCTACGTGGACCCGGACTCCCTCCCCGGGCGTCGAGTGAAAGCCGATTGTACCGCCGATGCTCGCCACCCGCTCGCGCATGATGGCGAGGCCGAAGCGGGGTGACTCGCCGGCGTGGCTCGCCTCGGGGTCGAAGCCGGCGCCGTCGTCCTCCACGTCGATCAGCAGGAGGCCGTCGACCTGCTTGAGCTCGACCCGCGCCGAGCTGGCGCCCGAGTGCTTGCGGACGTTCGAGAGGGCCTCCTGGATGATGCGCAGGAGCTGGAGCTCGGCCGTCGGGCTGAGGCGCAGGTCGGGGTCGTACGCCACCTCGCCCTCGATGCCGCTCTGCGCCTCCCAGCGCCGGATGAAGGCGTCGACCGTCTCGCCCAGGCCCCGGTCGGGACCGGTCTGGGTGCGCAGCGCCAGGATCCCCTCGCGCACGTCGGCCAGGACCTCGCGGGCCGCCACCGCGAGCTGGTCGAGCTGCGCCTGCGCCTCCTCGTTTCTCCCCTTCTCGAGGAAGGCCTTGACCGCCTGGGCCTTGGCGTTGACGTAGGCGAGCACCTGCGCCAGGCCGTCGTGCATCTCGCGGGCGATCCGCACCCGCTCCTCGGCCACCGCCAGGTCCCGCACCCGGAGGTGGAGCTGCGCGTTGTCGATGGCGATGGCGGCGGTGGCGGCGAAGCGGACCAGGGTCTGCTCGTCCTCCTCGGTGAACTGGGAACCGACGGTCTTCTCCGCGACGTACAGGTTGCCGCGGTAGTTGTTCTTGGCCAGGATCGGCACCGCCAGGAGCGAGCTCATCACCGGGTGGTGGGGCGGAAAGCCGGCCGAACGCGGGTCGCGCGAGATCTCGGCGACACGGATCGATTGGCCCCCGTAAAGGGGAACTCCCAGGAGGCCGCGGCCCCGCGGCGGGTCGCCGATCCGGCGGCGCTCGTCGGGGGTGACGCCCGCGGTGACGAAGGAGAGGATGTTCCCCTCGTCGTCGACCACCGAGATCGCCCCGTAGCGGGCGTCGACCAGGGGGCAGGCCTGCTCCACCACCTTCTCCAGCACGCTCTCGAGGGAGAAGCTCTCCGTGGACGTCGATCGCCGCCCGGTGAAGCCCCAGGAGCTCGCGGTTCTGGCGCGTCAACCGCTCTTCGATCACCTGCAGGGCGGTGAACAGCCCGCCGAAGAAGAACAGGATCGAGAGCACCATGACGCCGTCGATCACCAGGTGCTGCATCGGGGTGCCGGCGTAGGGCTCGAGCAGATAGCGGGCGTACTCGACGATGGCGAGAAACGCCACCAGCGCCAGCATGAGCACCCATTTGGCTTGGCGGAGCACGTCGAGAGTGGAGAGGTCGGGAGCCGCGCCCGGGTTCAAGGTCCGCGGGGGCTCAGTTTATCCTCGGTCCCGCCGTCGGCCCCCTCCTCCGGGGGCGGACGCTCCGGGACGCCGGGCACCGGACCCCGAGACGAGACGCCGAGCATGGAGTAGATGGGCGACCAGCCGAGCAAGCCGGTGACCAGGGGAAACCAGCCGAAGAGCTGGAGGGCGGCGCCGCCCAGGCCCGGAACCGCGCCCGACCATCCGAGCGCGAGCATGGCGAGCCCGACCAGGCAGCGCAGGATCCGGTCCCAGAGGGCGACGTTGTGAAGCTTCATCCCGATCGGCGCGCCGCCGGCGGGGGAGGGTTCCGCCGGCCGTCCGATGCCTGGTAGCTTGGAAGCGCAAGCGGCCCGGGCGCCACTGCCCTTCGGGTAGGTCGAGGGGGCCCGCGGCCCACCCGTTCGGGCGGGTTGTCCCGGTCACTCGGGCCGGTCGATCCCCAGGCGCTTGATCTTCTTGGTCAGGCCGACCCGGCTGAAGCCGAGCTCGCGGGCGGCGGCGCTGACGTTCCAGCCGTAGCGCTCGAGGGTGGCGACGATCAGGCGGCTCTCCGCCTCGCGCCGGTACTCGCGCAGGCCGGTGCCCCGCCGCACCCGGGGGATCACCTCCGGGCGGATCTCGGACGAGAGGGCGGAGAGCTCGATGGCGCCCCCCTCCGGCGTCATCACCACCGCCCGCTCGATCTCGTTCTCGAGCTCGCGCACGTTGCCGGACCAGGAGTGGGCCAGCAACGCCTCGCGAGCGGCGTCGCTCAGCCCTTCGATCTCCTTGTGGTGCTCGCGGGCGAACCGCTCGAGGAAGTGGTCGATGAGCAGGGGCAGGTCCTCGGGCCGCTCGCAGAGCGGCGGCACCCGCAGGCGGACCACCCGCAGGCGGTAGTACAGGTCCTCGCGGAAGTCGCCGCTCTCGACCGCCTCCCGGAGCCGGCGGTTGGTCGCGGCGAGGATCCTCACGTCGACCGCGATCGAGCGGGTCGAGCCCACCGGCCGGACCTCCTTGGTGTCGAGGAAGCGCAGGAGGCGGGCCTGGTTGACGGCGGAGAGCTCGCCCACCTCGTCGATGAACAGGGTGCCGCCGGCGGCCGCCCGGGCGAGGCCCTCGTGGTCGTGGTCGGCGCCCGAGAAGGCCCCTTTGACGTACCCGAAGAGCTCGCTCTCGAAGAGCTGCTCGTGGAGGTTCGAGGCGGAGAGGGAGACCAGGCGCTTGCCGGCGCGGGTGCTCAGCTCGTGGATCGTTCGCGCGATGAGGTTCTTGCCGGTGCCGGTCTCACCCTCGAGCAGGATCGTCACGTCGGTGCCGGCGACCATCTCGACCTGCCGATAGAGATCGACCATGGCGGGAGAGCGGCCCACGATGTTCCGTAACCCCGCAGACAACACGTTCTCCTGGCGTCCCCCCTTCCCGTCTCGACTCGACCAACCCTCGAGGAGACCGGGAAGCCATTTCGATTGAGCCAGGTCGACCATCGATCGTAGCGACTCCTCGTGCGAGGTGACCGGGAGGTCTCCCGAGACGTCCTCGCTCTCGTGCCGGGTCTCCTTCACCATCTCGCTCCCGGAACGGAACGCAATACAAACCCCACGGCCGCGGCCGCCCTTGAGAGCCACGGCTCGTCGTTCCTGTCCATCCACCTGATTCGCCCCTAAGGTGCACGCCGTGAACCGAACCGGGACAACGAGGGACGTACACGCCCGTCAGGGTTTGTCTCGCCGACGCCTGGGTGACTGACCCGGGCGAGGTCGTAGAACCGCTGCGACAGGAACCTGGACATACTACCACTCGTTTGCGATCTCCAAGCGCCCCGTGGGTCAGACAAACCCTGGAAAGGAGAACGGCATCATGATCACCCTCTTCGGCCCCGTCCCCTCGCGCCTCGCGTGGGCCGTCACCCTCGCAACGTCGGTCCTCGCCCTCGCGCCCGCGGCCAGGGCGCAAGACGCCAACGACCCCGGCATCCTGGAGCCGGTCTTGACGGCGACCACCGGCGTCGAGACCCGGATCCCCCACACCGACCAGGCGGACGGCACCCTGTTCAAGAATCTGGTCGGCGACGTCGTCGAGACGCCGGCGGACCAGGCCGTGAGCCTGACCGGCCACCCCATCACCCGGGTGGAGAGCCCCAACCGGGACATGGCCGACGCCCTCGACGCCATGGTGAGCGCCGCCAAGGACGGCGACGGCGCCGCCATGCGCGCCCACGCCCGAGACCTGATGGACGTCCTCATGGGCACGACCGAAGGGCGCATCTACGACGGCTTCGCCATGCTCAACTTCAACCGCGGCGGAGTCCTCCCCGGCCAGGAGCCGGGCGAGTACAAGATGAAGACGGTGCGCGCGACCGGCTTGACCGAGCCGGGCATGGACGGCGCGGAGCATCCGATCTGGGAGGCCGACGTGGCGATGCTCTACTACGACGGCCAGATCGACTCGGACACCTTCTTGCTGCGCTTCCCGCCCGAGGCGGGCGAGTTCGACCCGGTGCGCATCCACTACACGATCTACGCCCTCGACCGGGAGGACTTCTCCCCCACCGTGGTCCTCCTCGACCGGCGCCAGCCGGGCAGCGTCCAGTTCCCGTTCAAGGGCTTCGACGCCTGCTGGGTGCCGGTGGGCCAGAACGGCGGCGACGTCGTCCGGCTGACCCTGGACCTGCCGCCCAACCGGCTGATCCGCGGCATCTACACCTGGGGCTGGCGCATCCACCCGCCGCGCATCCAGTTCCTGCAGCCGATCTGGGAGCATCACAACGCCCACACCGGCGCGGTCGAGCTCGAGCCCCAGGGCCTCTCGTTCGCCGTGCGCAACCGCGAGCTTCTCCCTCGAAGGCATCGCCGACGCGGCGCCCGAGAAGAAGATGTACCGCCTCGCCAAGGCCGCCCTCGACGGCGCCCCGACGGACCAGATCCGCCGCTGGGCCGAGGACCCGTCCGCCGGTCCCCGCGGCACCTGGAAGGAGTGGGCCGACCTGGCCGCGAACCAGCGCCAGCTCCCGCCCGAGGCCTGGGACGTGCTGGCCGCCGAGGACGGCCTGAAGCAAGGGGACTTCGGCCCCTACCGCTTCGTCAGCGTCTACATGAACAACGAGATGTACGGCGCCGGCCCCGACGGCTCCCGGATCGAGGGCTGGCAGCAGGGCGACCGGTTCCGGGTCAAGCTCATCAACCTCGACCACCATACCCACTACTTCCGCAACGTCGATTTCGGCCCCCGGCTCCACGACGACATCGCCAACTGCTGCGGCGCCGGCAGCCACAGCTTCGAGATCATGTCGGTCAAGCCGACCTACGGCGCGCCCAAGGTGGCCGAGGCCCAGTGGCGGGCCGGCTGGGGCTTCCGCCCGCACTTCGACGTCATCCAGCAGCAGGACGTCTTCCCCCGGGACTCGGACCGGGAGACGACCCGCACCTTCTTCGACGGGCAGGGAGCGCCGCACCTGGGCTACCAGTACTCGGCGGCCGCCCGGGGCGGTGACTTCCGGTTCAACCCGCCGCCCTTCGTCATCGGCACCCCCGACGACCCGGCGCCCTTCCCGCTGCGCGAGGCGGACGGCTCGACCGGCATCGTGGTCGGCCGCCACACCGAGGGCTACGGCGTCGCCCAGATGTGCCCCCAGGACCCCGCGGGCTTCTGCCGGACCGACTTCGGCCCGACCAACCCCAACGGCGCGCTCAACTTCCCGGCCCCCAACGACCCGACGGTGCCCAAGACCGAGCTGCGCTTCCCGCCCTTCCTGAGGAACCCGGCCCAGGGCGACCCGGCGGCCGGCGACATCATCCCGCCGACCCCGGCGTGGAAGCCGTTCCTCTGGATCAACCCCTACAACGGGAGCCTCTTCATCGACCCGGCCGATCCGGCCAAGGGCTACTGGGTGGACCTCACCTACGCCCACGGGGCGCCGGTCTACGCCGGCAAGTCCCTGGTCGCCACCATCGAGGCCCCCCGCGGCTCGGCCCAGGTCTTCTACCAGTTCGACGACCTGTTCCACGACAACGACATCTTCTCCCCCCACCCCACCTTCTCGACCCAGTAGGCCGACCTCCAGCCTCTAGGGCCCGGGGCCGTCCGGCGAGCTGTGCCGGCCGGCCCCGGGCCCTATTGCTCGTGGCGCGGCCCTTGCACCGTGCCGAGCGAGGCCAAAGGGATCGTCGCCGGAGGTGGAAAGGAGGTATTGCCAGAACCCCGCGGTCCCACGGCTCCATTCCTTCAGGCGCCCACCTCGCGCAGCCCTCTGTCGACTATCGATCTATACATAGGGAAATTGCAATGAACGCATACAGACGAAGGACGATTTACAAGCTCGCCGTCCGTTCCGCGCTCCTCGTCGTCCTGGCCGCCGGCCTCGCCGGCCCCGTGGCGGCCAAGGCACGCCGTGACGGGTCCCAGGGGTTCGGCGCCGTGTCGAACGCGACGGTGCCCCCTGGCTACTTTCTGGTCCCGGTCGCCGAGAGCCTCGACTTCCCGACCGCGGTGGCGGTCTCAGACGATGCGATCTGGGTGAGTGAGGGCGGCTTCCTGCCCGGGTTCTCGCCGAAGGTCAAGCGCATCGACGCCGACGGGAGCGCCACGACGGTCCTCGATGGCGCCGATTTCGGCGACCGGCTGCTCGGGCCGCTGACCGACGTCACCTTCCGCGACGGCTGGCTCTGGATCACCCACCGCCAGATCGGGGTCAACGGCTGGCCGGTGGGCGCGATCTCCAAGTTCCGGCCCGAGGACCCGGCGGGCACCTTCACGACGGTGCTCACCAACCTCCCGTCGGCGGGCGACCACTACACCGAGGAGGTCGTCTTCGACGGCGAGGGCCGCGGCTACTTCGCCCAGGGCAGCGCCACCAACTCCGGCGTGGTGGGCGCCGACAACTGGCTGATCACGGCGTTCCTGCAGCAGGCGCCGGACTTCCACGACTTCCCGCCGGTCGACGTCGTGCTCAACGGCGCCAGCTTCCAGACGGTGGTGCCGTTTCCCCTCGACCCGGAGGCGGACGACGTGACGGCGCCTTTCATGCCCTTCGGCTCCGGTCCGGTGGCTCCCGGCACGGTGGTGCCCGGCGTGCCCCGCGACGGCATCGTCGCCGGCAACGGCACGGTCTACTCCTTCGACGCGACGGCCGACGACGCCACCGACAGCCTGCGCCTCGAGGCGTGGGGGTTCCGCAACCCGTACGGCATCGGCCTCGATCCGCAGGACCCGAGCGTGCTCTTCGTCACCAACAACGGGGCCGACACCCGCGGGGTCTCCGGTGAGACGGGCGTGCCCGCCGACGAGGAGGACCTCCAGATCGTCGAGTCGCGTCCCATCGACGAGGAGTTCGACGACTTCTTCACCGTGCCGGTGGGCGGCGCGCAGGAGTTCTTCGGGTGGCCCGACTTCTTCCACGACCCGGACACCGGCGAGGTGCTGCCGGTCGACGACGACGAGTTCTGCGAGGAGCTCGAGACCTGCCCGGACTTCGTCCTCGACGAGACCTTCCGCTCCGGCCTCCAGGTCGAGGACGCCTTCACCGAGCTCGGCTACCACACCTCCGCCAACAAGTTCGACTTCTCCACCGACTCGATGTTCCGCTTCGTCGGCGACGCCTTCGTCGCCGAGACCGGCTCGTTCGTGCCGGTCACCGGGGCGACCGAGCTGACCGGCTACGAGGTGGTGCGGGTCGACCGCGGCGGCGGGGTGAGCGACTTCATCACCCACAAGGAGAACACCGTCGACACGGTCTTCGACCCCGCCGGATTCAACAAGCCGATCGACGTGAAGTTCCGCAACGGCGCCATGTTCGTGGTCGACCTCGGCGTCTTCGAGCCCGGCCTCGGGCTCACCGAGGCGGGCACGGGCAAGCTCTGGGTCGCCTGCCACGGCGCGGCGGCCTGCAAGAAGCTCGGCCGCTGAGCGATCCCGTTGGCGCGGGGCCGGGGGCCGATCGGCTCCCGGCCCCGCGCACCGCCCCTGCCTCCCCTGTCCACCTTTGGGCCCCGGTGTGCACCTCGCTCAATAGAAGAGTCACGAGTCCGTTTCTCCTCCCTCCCCTGGCCGTCGCGCGACCGCCGATCCCGGACGCCGCGAAGCGCGACGGCGACGATCCGCGTCCGGAGGAAGGGAGGGATCGTGAAGCGACGAGACTTCCTCAAGCTCGGTGCCCTCGGCCTCGCCGGCGTCGCAGTGGACGGCGTGACCGGCTTCCCGGGGATCTTCGGCCCGCGCAAGGCGCTGGCCGCCGACCAGACCCTCGCCCTCACCCTGCGCGAGGTGATGGCCGAGATGGTCACCCTCGAGCAGGTCTACATGTGGGCGTTCGAGGAGCCCACCCTGGGGCCCCACATCCCCGGCCCGGTGATCTTCGCCACCGAAGGCGACTCCCTCACCGTCGAGGTGACGAACGCCATGGACGAGGATCACGCCTTCGCCGTGCCGGGGGTCGTCGCGAGCGGCGTCATCGCCCCGGGCCAGACCGCCTCGGTCGCCTTCACCGCGCCGGCCCCGGGGACCTACTTCTACCTCGACCCGCTGAACGCCCCGGTCAACCGGGTGCTCGGCCTGCACGGCGTGCTCGTGGTGCTGCCCGCCACCGGCAATACCCCGTACGGCCTGCCCACCGCCCGGGTCCAGGCCCTGTTCGACGATCTGGGCACGACCGCACGCTTCCCCGGCAATCCCTGGGACCCGGCGCGCACCTGGATCTGGGTGTTCAACACCGTCGACCCGGCGAAGAACCAGGCCGTCTTTGCCCTGGCCGCCGGCCAGACGATCGACCCGGCGGTGTTCGCCGCCGGCTACCTGCCCCGCTTCTTCACCCTCAACGGCCGGAGCGGCTACTTCTCCGCCCACGACCCCGACATCGCGCCCAGCGGCCGGGTGGGCGAGCCGGCCCTCGTCCGGGTGCTCAACGCCGGGATGGTCACCCACTCGCCCCACATCCACGGCAACCACGTCTTCCAGGTGGCCGACAACAACGTGGTCCGGGACAACGTCTTCTATGTCGACACCTGGTCCATGCGCCCCGGCGACGTCAAGGACGTCCTCCACCCCTTCATCCGGCCGCCCGACATCCCGGCCGGCGCCTGGCCGCCGGCCGAGGAGGGCTTCCCGCTGCGCTACCCCATGCACTGCCACACCGAGATGTCCCAGACCGCGGGCGGGGGCAACTACCCGCAGGGCCTGGTCACCGACTGGGACCTGCTGGGGGATCTGGCATGAGCGGCCATCGCGACACGACGCTCCGGCCCCCGGCCGGGAGACCTGAACGACGGCAGGACGAAGGATTCCCAGGAGGTGGACGATGAGCGGCTCGAAGCTCGGAGCGAAGTACGGTGACTGGGGCGGAGGCGGAGGCGGAGGCGGTGGCGGTGGCGGTGGGGGTGGGGGCGGGACCAACCTGCCGGTCATCCCGCGCGGCGCCATCGACGACCCGCAGGCGTTCGACGACTTCGGCTGCGCCGTGCCCGCCCTCTACAGCCCGTCGACCCCGGACCGGGTCGTGCCCGACGTGACGATTCAGCGCGAGGTCTTCATGAGCGGCGACGTCACGCCGCCCGGCGGCTACTCGATCGAGATCTGGGGCTTCCGCGATCCGGACTCGCGGCACTGGGGAAGCTGGGGCGGCGGCGGCAGCTACGGCAGCGGCACCGAGTTCCCCTCGACCACCATCCGGGTGCGGGAGGGTCAGATCGTCCACACCGACCTCGACGTGCGCCGGGTGCACACGATCCATCACCATGGGATCGAGCCCACCGCCTTCAACGACGGCGTGGGCCACACCTCCTTCGAGGTGGACGGCCGCTACACGTACCAGTGGTTTGCGTCCCAGGCCGGGACCTACCTCTACCACTGCCACGTGAACACGACCCTCCACTTCGAGATGGGGATGTACGGCCTGCTCATCGTCGATCCGCCGGAGGGCCCCGGGAGGGCGTTCACCGGCGGTCCGGCGTACGACGTCGAGGCCTTCTGGGTGGCCGACGAGATCGACACGGACTACCGGCGCCTGCGCTGGGACGCGGGCCGCGACCAGTGCCCCTTCTCCTCGGAGGACCCGGGCCTGAACGTCTTCGACCCGCAGTACTTCCTGATCAGCGGGGTGTTCCATCCCGACACCTTGACCGATCCGCGGGCGCGGGTGAGCGCGGCGGCGGGGCAGACGATCCTCGTCCGCGTCGCCAACGCCGGCTACACGGT
The DNA here is from genome assembly GCA_963741925.1 of uncultured Acidobacteriota bacterium. Classification (GTDB taxonomy): domain Bacteria; phylum Acidobacteriota; class Thermoanaerobaculia; order Multivoradales; family DATKCC01; genus CAVUBL01. The sequence continues at coordinate 1,251,150 of CAVUJU010000005.1, read as the reverse complement.
GCAGCGCTTCACCATCCAGGGCCTCGACGCCCAGGTGGTCTCGATCGACGGCCGGCCGCTGGTCGACCCGTACGCCGCCCCGTTCACCGTGGCGGCGGGCACACCCTTCGAGCTCACCACGGCCCAGCGCTGGGACCTGATCCTCCAGCCGACGGCCGCGGGGAGCTACCCGGTGACGGTGGAGTTCCACCACTGGCGAAGCGGCGAGCTCCTCGGTGTGGCGGAGACCTCGATCGAGGTGACCTGAGGCAGGGGCCCCCCCTCGACCCTCGCGTCTCCTGCGGCGGGCCGCCTCCGGGCGGCCCGCCGCACCTCCGGAGGCGGCCTCCGGCACAGAGTGTGCAGAGGGCGGAGGGCATCGCGGCAGCCGCCGGACGCGGGCCGGACCCCGAGGCCCGGCCGTTCCCGCGGCGGCCTTCGATCACCTGGAATGTCCGGGCCCTCGAGGCTCGAGGAGGGAAGACGATGTCGATTCTGCAAGCATCCGGCAAGCGGTTCTTGATCCCCGTCCTGGTCCTGGCCCTCGCCGCTTCGGTGGCGGCGCCGACCATGGCTCTGCCCGTCCCCTCGAAGACCGACTCCGGCCAGAGCCTGGCCGCGCGCTCGGCCGACCTGGCGAGCCTCCACGCGGTCGTCGACCGCGACGAGGTGGCGCGTGCCATCGAGTCCCAGGGCTTCACCCCGGAGCAGGTGAACCAGCGCCTGGCCCAGCTCTCGCCCGACGAGCTGCACCAGCTCTCGACCCGGGTCGACCAGCTCCAGACCGCGGGGGTCTACGTACCGCAGTACATCTGGATCCTGATCGCGGTCCTCCTGGTCGTCGCCGTCGCCGCAGCCATCTGAGGGCCCGTGAGGCACGCCCCGCCCCACCGTGGCCGTCCGGCCGGGCGCGCGTCCTGGGTCCGGCTCGGGCTCCTGCTCCCGGGCCTCGCTCTCCTGGGCGGGTGCCTCACCCTGGCGCCGCGCTCGCGGCAGCCCACGGGCGAGGCCCGGGTGCTCGAGGGAGTGCCGGTCCGGAAGTTCGGGGCCGAGCGCTGCGGCGCGGGGAGCCTCTCGGCGGTCCTCGACTACTACGGCGACGAGGTCTCGATCGCCGACCTGGACGCCACCCTTCCCAAGGCCGCCAACGGCGGGGTGCTGTCCCTCGACCTGGTGCTCGCGGCCCGGCGGCGGGGCTTCGACGCCCGCATGGTCGAGGGCGACCCCGACCTGGTGGCGAAGACGGTGCTCGCCGGCCGGCCGGCGATCGTCATGCTCCGGGTGCTCGACGCGCCGGGCCGGAGCAAGGACTACTACCACTACGTGGTGGTCGACGGGGTCGACCCGGCGCGCCACCTCTTCCGCCTCCAGTTCGGCGACGGCAAGGCGCGGTGGGCGCCGCTCGCCGGGCTCGACCAGGCCTGGCGGGCCACCGGCCGGATGACCCTCCTGGTCGCGCCCCGCGCCGCCGGCTCGGAGACCGCCTCGGCCGCCCCGGCCGCGGCCCTGCGGCAGGCCGTCGCCCTGGAGGACGCCGGCAAGGAGGCCGAGGCGGCCGCCGCCTACCGGAAGATCCTGGATGACGATCCGGCCTCCGCCGTCGCCTGGACCGACCTGGGCAACGCCGAGAGCGCCCAGGGGCACGCGGCGGAGGCCGAGCACGCCTACCGCCGGGCCATCGCCCTCGACCCCGGGGCGTCCGACGCCGCCAACAACCTCGCCTGGCTCCTGCTCGCCGGCGGCCGCCGCCTGGACGAGGCCGAGCACCTCGCCCGCCGGGCCGTCGAGGCCGGCGGGCCCGACCCCTACCTGGCGCTCGACACCCTGGGCCGCGTGCTCCTCGCCCGCGGGCGCTGCACCGAGGCCGGCGAGGCCTTCGGCCGGGGGCTCGAGACGGCCCCCGCCGGGACCGCGGCCCGGGGCTGGCTCGAGCTCGGCCTCGGCCGCTCGCTCGCCGCCTGCGGCGGCCGGGCCGACGCTCGCCCCCACCTGGAGCGGGCGCGCGACGCCGGCTCGGCGGACGACGACCTCCGGAGCCAGGCGGAGTCCGCACTCGCGGGGTTACAGGACGAGCCCGGAAGCGAGCCTGCCGGGGAGCGATCCGTCCCGCCGCCGGAGGTCTGATCAGCGGGGGGGCGAGCGGTTGGCGCGGGCGGGCGAGGGCGGCGTCACCGCTTGACGTGGGCGGGGGATTCGCGCCTCACGAAGGCGGAGACGCTCCATCCGTCGCTCCAGGGCGCGGCGGAGGTCCTCGACGACAGTCGCCGCTCGAGCGGAGCTCCAGCAGGTAGTCCCGCACGCGCTGGGCGTCGCCGGCGTCCGGCGCCAGCTCCAGGTAGTAGCCGAGCTCGTGGCAGGCGCCGCCGCGGTCGCCCCGGCGATAGAGGAGGAGCCCCAGCTCCCGGTGGACGGGCGCGCGGTCCGGCGCCAGGCGGATCGCCTCGCGCAGCGCCTCCTCGGCCTGGGCGACGAGCCCGGCGCGCGCCGTCCCGTCCTTCTCGGCGTCGGCCTGGGCGAGGCGCAGGCGGGCGAGCTGGAAGTGGGCCTCCGGGTCCTCGGGCATCCAGCCCAGGACCTTGTCGAGCTCGTCCGCGGCCAGGGCGAGCCGCCCGAGGTCGATGTTCAGGCGCGCGTCGTCCCGCACCACCGGCCGGATGCGCGCGGCGAAGCGGTCCTCGTCCGCCGGCGAGCGGTCGTCGCCGGGCGCCGGGCGACGGTCCGGATGGGCCGCGATCCAGGCCTTGGCGCTCGCCACCCGGGCCGAGAGCTGGGGATGGCTGCCGAAGAAGAAGGACTCGAGCTTGCCCGAGTCGCCGTGGTCCTCGAGCAGCGCCTGGTAGACCTTCGGGGCGTCCGCCGGGTCGTAGCCCGCCGCCGCCAGCTTGGCGAAGCCGCCGGCGTCGGCCTCGAGCTCGAGGTCGCGCCCGTAGCCGTTGACCGCCGCCACGAAGGCGAGCTGCAACCCCAGGCCGACCAGGATGTTCGAGAGCACGTCGATCCGCGCCGCCCGCCCGTAGTCCCCCTTCGACACGGCGTCGCCCTCCTCGCCCGCCACCACCACCGCCGCGGTCACTGCGAGGGCGCTCACGGCGAGCTGGCGGTTCCAGGCCGCCCGCCGGTAGCGCAGCATGTGGCGGTTCTCGACGTGGGTCATCTCGTGGCCGAGGACGGTGGCGAGCTCGCCCTCGTCCTCCATGCGTGCCAGCAGGCCGGTGTGGACGTAGATCGAGCCGTGGGGGTAGGCGAAGGCGTTGAGCGTGGGGTCCTCGAGCACCGTGACGCGGTAGCGCACCTCCGGGTTGGCGGCCATGGCCGGCGGCTCGAGGCGGTGGACCAGTTCCTCCAGGTAGTCGACCAGGAGCGGGTCGTCGTAGACCTCGGCCTCGGAGAGGAGCTTCGTCTCCTCGGCCCGGGAGTCGGCCCAGAGCTCGCGCTCGTCCGGCAGGGGCTTGAAGGCCGGGCCGGCCGCGGAGATCGGCGGCAGCTGCGTCGTGGCGCACGACGCCAGGAAGGCCGCGAGGGTGAGGAGAGCGGCGGCGGAACGGAGTCGGTGGCTTGGCGGACGCATGGCGACCTCGTACGCGGAGTCGGGTTCGGGAGCACCGATCATGATATGCCAGGCCGGGCCGCCCGGGGCCGCCTCGCGCCCCGGGGGCGCCTCGGTCGAGGGCTTGACAGCCGGGGACGTCACGCGTAATGTCCTGGCGTTGGTGAACGTTGACTAACGCCAGCCGATGACCGACGACGCCGCCACCACGCCCCGCCAGGAAGAGCTTCTGGACCTCGCCCTGGGGATCGCCCGCGAGTCCGGCCTCTCCGGCCTCACCGTGCGGCGCCTGGCGGAGCGAGCCGGGTTCTCGGAGGCCGCCCTCTACCGTCACTTCCCGAGCAAGGAGGCCCTCCTGCTCGCCCTCATGGCGCGCATCGAGGAGCGCTTCCTCTCGGTGATCGAGGCCATCGCCCGGGACGCGGGCCGGCCGGCCGCCGAGCGGCTCCGGCAGGTCGTGCGCACCCACGTGCGCGCGGTGGTCGAGATCGACGGCTTGCCGGTGCTGCTGGTGGCCGAGGCCGCGGCCTCGGAGCACGTCGCCCTGCGCGCCCGGCTCCAGCGCACCCTCGGCCGGTACCTCGGGGTGCTCGAAGGACTGGTCGGCGCCCTCGAGCCGGAGCCCACCCGGCCGAGCGCCCGGGAGGCGAGCCTCCTGCTCTTGGGGCTGTCGGCGGCGACCGCCGTGCGCCACCGACTCCTCCCGGACCCGGAGCTCGAGCGCCGGGCCTCGGACGAGCTGGCCGACTGGCTCGTGGACCGAGTGGTGGGCGGGCGCGGCGGCGCCCCCGGCCGCGGTCGATCGGAGGAGTGACGCCCATGAACCGAACTCTCGTGCCCGCCGGCTGCATCGCCCTCCTCCTGGCGGCGGGTCCACCGCTCTCGGCGGCCGGGACGATCACCCCCGGCGAAGCCGTGGCCCGCGCCCTCGCGCACTACCCCGAGGTCGCCGCCGCCCGCGCCGACCAGCGCCGGGCCGAAAGCGCCCGGGCGGAGGCCGAGGGCGCCCTGCTCCCGAGCCTCGACCTCCAGGGCAACGCCGTCCGCTTCGAGAAACCGATGCCGGTCACTCCCTTCCACGGCTTCACCGCCGGCAGCTTCCCGGACTTCGACGACACCCTGCTCCAGGCCGACCTCCACGGCGAGTACACCCTCTACGACGGCGGTGCGCGCCGCGGCGCGCTCGCCCGGCAGGGGGCCCAGGCCGAGGCCGCCGCCGCCGGCACCGAGTCGGTGGCCCAGCGCGTCGCCGCCCGCACTCTCCAGACCTATCTCCGGGTGCTCGCCGTCGACGCCACCTTGCGCGCCGCCGACCGCCGGATCGACGCCGTCGACGCGGAGCGCGCGCGGGTGGCCCGGCTCCTCGACGTCGGCCGGGCCCCGGAGGTCGACCTGCGCCGCGCCGAGGCCGCCCTCGCCTCCGCCCGCGCCGACCGCGTGCGCCTGGAGGCGACCCTCGCCACCGCCACCCGCGACCTGGCGCGCCTGATGGGCGCCGAGCCCGACGACGTCTCCGCCCGGGACCTCGCGCCGGTCTCCCTCGCCCACCCGGAGCCGCCGACCGAGGCGGTCCTGGGCGCGGCGGTCGACGGCAGCCCGGCGGTGGTGGGGGCCGCCAAGGCCCTCGAGGCGGCCGCGGCGGCGGTGCGGGTGGCGCGCGGCGGCCGCCGGCCGAAGCTCGGCCTCGCCGGCGACTGGAAGGACTACGCGAGCTCCCGGGGGCAGGCCGAGAGCGAGTGGAACGCCGGGGTGCAGCTCGCCGTGCCGCTCTTCCACGGCGGCGCCCTCGCCGAGCGCGTGGTGCAGGCCGAAGCGGCCCGCGACGCCGCCGCCGAGCGGCTGCGCCTCGCCCGCCTCGAGGCCCGCCAGGAGATCGACCGGGCCCTCGCCTCGCTCGCCGAGTCGCAGGCTCGCGCCGGCGCCCTCGCCGAGGCCGAGCGGCAGTACGCCGAGGTCACGCGGGTCGAGAAGCTCCGCCTGGCGACCGGCGTCGGGGTGGAGGCCGACTACCTGGACGCCGAGGCCTCGCTCCTCTCCGCCCGGGCCTCCCGGGTGGCGGCCGAGAACGACGCCGTCGCGGCGCGCGTGGACCTCGCCCGCCTGACCGGCGAGCTCTCCCCCACCTGGGTCGCGGACGAGCTGAAGCTGGGCCAAGCGGATGAAGAGGAATCGCGGGACAGGGGGGTGATCCGATGAAGAAGAAGCCCGTCATCGTCGTCGTCGTGGTCGTTCTGGCCCTGGCCGCCGCCTGGGGCCTCTACCGCTGGCTGCAACCCGAGGAGGGCTCGGGACCCCTCGAGGTGTCGGGCACCGTCGAGGCGACCGACGCCCTGGTGGGCTTCGAGAGCGCCGGGCGGATCGTCTCGATCGGCCCCCACGAGGGGGACGAGGTCGCCGCCGGCGCGGAGCTCGCCCGCCTCGACACCGCCGAGCTCGACGCCCGGCGCACTCAGGCTGCGGCCCAGGTCGCCGCCGCCGAGGCCCGGCTCCGGGAAGCTCCGGGCGGGCACCCGGACCCAGGAGATCGCCCGCGCCCGCGCCGCCGTCGCCGCCGCCCGCGAGCAGCTCGAGGAGCAACGCCGCGAGCACGAGCGCACCTCGACCCTCTACCAGGGCGGCGCCGTGGCGAAAGAGGCCCTCGACCGCTCGGCGACCTCCCTCCAGGTGGCGAAGAGCCGGCTCGACCAGGAGACCGAGCAGCTGAAGCTCCTCGAGGCCGGCCCCACCCGCGAGACGATCGAGGCCCAGGAGGCGCGGCTCGAGGAGGCGCGGGCGAACCTCACCGGCCTCGAAGCGCGGCTCGACACGATGAGCCTCGAGGCGCCGTTCGCCGGCCGGATCACCGTCCGGCACCGGGAGCCCGGAGAGGTCGTCTCGCCGGGCCTGCCCGTGTTCACGATCCAGGACCTCGACGATCGCTGGGTGCGCGTCTACATTCCCGAGGACCGGCTGGGCGCGATCCACGTGGGCTCGCGGGCCACCATCGCCTCGGACACCTTCCCGGACCGGAGCTACCCGGGACGGGTCTTCTACGTCGCCTCCGAGGCCGAGTTCACGCCCAAGAACGTCCAGACCCAGAAGGAGCGGGTGCGCCTGGTGTACGCGGTCAAGGTGCGGGTGACCGGCGACCCGAGCCACGAGCTCAAGCCCGGCATGCCGGTCGACGTGGCGATCCCGCTCGCAGGCACCCGGGCCGGCTCCTCACGGGCGGACGAGGCGCAGGAGAGCTCGCGATGATTCCGGACACCCGCCCCAGCCCGCTCCCACCCGCTCCGGGCGGGGGCGTCCCCTTCCCCCCTGGGGGTGGGAAGGGGATCGAGGGGATGCGGGGGGGATGCACTCGACCGTCCCCTTCCCCCCCGTGGGGCGGGAAGGGGATCGAGGGGTTGCGGGGGGCAGCCGGTCAACAGGCACCGTCGGGTGCCACGCGGGCCGTTCGCCCGGCCGAGACAGAGCTCGGCCGCTTCATGGGTTCGGAGTGATTCCGCAGCCAGGAAAGACGATGGGAGGGGGCGTCCCCTTCCCCCCCGTGGGGCGGGAAGGGGATCGAGGGGTTGCGGGGGGCAGCCGGTCAACAGGCACCGTCGGGTGCCACGCGGGCCGTTCGCCCGGCCGAGACAGAGCTCGGCCGCTTCATGGGTTCGGAGTGATTCCGCAGCCAGGAAAGACGATGGGAGGGGGCGTCCCCTTCCCCCCCGTGGGGCGGGAAGGGGATCGAGGGGTTGCGGGGGGCAGCCGGTCAGCCGTCCCCTTCCCCCCCGTGGGGCGGGAAGGGGATCGAGGGGTTGCGGGGGGCAGCCGGTCGACCGTCCCCTTCCCCCCCCGGGGGTGGGAAGGGGATCGAGGGGATGTGGGGGGGATCCATTGATCGACCTGGACGGCCTGACCCGCCGCTTCGGCGAACTGAGCGCGGTCGACGGCCTCTCCTTCTCCGTCGAGAAGGGCGAGCTGTTCGGCCTGGTGGGCCCCGACGGCGCGGGCAAGACGACCACCCTGCGCATGCTCGCCGGGGTGCTCCGGCCGAGCGCCGGCGACGCCACGGTGGACGGCGTCTCGGTGGCCCGGGAGCCGGAACGGGTCAAGCACCGGATCGCCTACATGTCGCAGCGCTTCGGCCTCTACGAGGACCTGACGGTCGCCGAGAACCTCCGCTTCTACGCCGACCTCTACCAGGTGCCCCGGAAGGAGCGGCGGCCCCGCCTCGATCGGCTGTTCGAGTTCTCGGGCCTGCACCCGTTCCGGGAGCGCCTGGCGGGCCGGCTCTCCGGCGGGATGAAGCAGAAGCTCGGCCTCTCCTGCGCCCTGATCCACCAGCCCGAGGTGTTGCTCCTCGACGAGCCCACCTTCGGGGTCGACCCGGTCTCGCGCCGCGAGCTCTGGCTGATCGTCCACGAGATGGTCGCCCAGGGGGTGACCGCCGTGGTCTCGACCGCCTACCTCGACGAGGCGGAGCGCTTCGACCGCCTGGCGCTGCTCCACCGCGGCCGGCTCCTCGCCCTCGACACGCCGGAGGCGCTCCAGGGCTCCTACCGCGGCGAGGTCCTGGAGGTGGCGGTCGCCGACCCCCTCGGCGCCCGCCGCGCGGCACGGGAGCTCGCCGGGGTCCACCGCGCCACGGTCTTCGGCGACCGCCTCCACCTGACCGTCGACTCGGCGCAGGCCGAGTCCGGGCCGGTCGAGCAGGCCCTGTCCGAGGCCGGCACCCACCCCTCGGAGCTGCGCGCCGTCGCCCCGTCGCTCGAGGACGTCTTCATCGAGCGGGTCGAGGACGCCGGCGGGGCCGACCGGGAGACGGCCCCGTGAGCGAGGTCACCGTCTCGGCGAGCGAGCTGACCCGCGCGTTCGGGGACTTCGTCGCCGTCGACCACGTCTCGTTCGAGGTCTCGTCCGGCGAGGTCTTCGGCTTCCTGGGGCCCAACGGCGCCGGCAAGACGACGACCATCAAGTTGCTCACCGGCCTCCTCGTCCCGACCTCCGGCCGCGCCACGGTCGCCGGTTTCGACGTCGCCACCGAGGCGGAGGCCCTGCGCCGGCGGATCGGCTACATGTCGCAAGCCTTCTCGCTCTACGGCGACCTGACGGTGGCCGAGAACGTCACCTTCTTCGCCGGCCTCTACGGCGTGCGCGGCCGGCGGCGCGACGAGCGCCGCGACGCGGTGGTCGCCATGGCCCACCTCGAGGACGCCCGCGACCGGCTGGTCGGCGAGCTGCCCCTGGGGTTCAAGCAGCGCCTGGCGCTGGGCTGCGCCCTGATCCACGAGCCCCCGATCCTGTTCCTCGACGAGCCGACCTCCGGGGTCGATCCCCTGACCCGGCGGAGCTTCTGGGAGGTGATCTACGAGCTCGCCGAGGGAGGCACGACGGTGTTCGTGACCACCCACTACATGGAGGAGGCCGAGCGCTGCAACCGGCTGGCGCTCATGAACTGGGGGCGGATCGTGGCCCTCGACTCGCCGCGCAAGATCCGCTCCGCCATGGGGCCGCCGCTGCTCGAGGTCGCGGTCTCCGAGGCCCCGCGCGCCGCCGAAGCCCTGGCCGGCGCCCCCGGGGTGCTCTCGGCCGGCCTCTTCGGCCGCACCCTCCACGTCACCGCCGAGGACGCCGACGAGGCCCGGCGCTCGATCCGCGAGGTGCTGGGCGGCGAGGGCATCGAGGTGCGCTCGATCGGCGAGATCGCCCCGTCGCTCGAGGACGCCTTCATCGAGCTGATCCGGGAGGCCGGAGGCGCCCCGGCGGACTGAAGACCGATGAGCTTCCGTCGCCTCATGGCCGTCGCCCGGAAGGAGCTCCTGCAGCTCCGGCGGGACCCCCGGAGCCTCGCCCTGGCCTTCGTCCTGCCGCTCCTGCTGCTGGTCATCTTCGGCTACGCCATCACCTGGGACATCCGCGACATCCGCACCGCGGTCGTCGATCACGACCGCTCCCACGAGAGCCGCGAGCTGCTCGACGCCTTCTCCGCCTCGGGCTACTTCTCCATCGTCCGCCACCTCCGCTCGGAGGCCGAGATCCGGCCGCTCCTCGAGCGCGGCGACGTTCGGATGGTGCTGGTCGTGCCGCCCGACTTCTCGGCCAAGCTGGGCGCCGGGGGCGCGCCCGCACCGCTCCAGGCGATCGTCGACGGCAGCGACGCCAACACCGCCACCATCGCCGTCGCCTACACCGAGGGCGTGGTGGCGAGCTTCGCCCGGCGCTTCGGCGGGGGCGGCTCGGCGGCAGGAGCGGCGGCACCGGCGGGATCGGGCGCGGTGCCGTTCCGGGTCGAGTCGCGGGTCTGGTACAACGAGGAGCTCGAGAGCCGGAACATGATCGTGCCCGGCCTGGTGGCGGTCATCATGATGATCATCGCCGCCATGCTCACCTCGCTGACCATCGCCCGCGAGTGGGAGCGGGGCACCATGGAGCAGCTCGCCGCGACCCCGGTCTCCCGGCTCGAGGTGGTCCTCGGCAAGCTCCTTCCCTACCTCGTCATCGGCCTCGCCGACGTGGTCGCGAGCACGGCCCTGGGGGTCGCCCTCTTCGGGGTGCCGCTGCGTGGCAGCCCGCTGCTGCTGATGGTGCTCTCGTTCTTCTTCCTCCTGGGCTCGCTGGGTCTCGGGATGTTCGTCTCGGCGCGCGCGAAGTCGCAGCTCCTCGCCACCCAGGTCGCCATGGTCGTCACCTTCCTGCCCGCCTTCCTCCTCTCCGGGTTCATGTTCGCCATCTCGGCCATGCCCGTCGTGCTGCGCGCGATCACCTACCTGGTGCCGGCGCGCTACTTCCTGGTGGTCACCCGCGGGATTTTCCTCAAGGGGGTCGGCGTCGAGGTGCTCCGGGTCCAGGGGCTCCTGATGGTCGCCTACGCCGCCGTCGGGCTCGCCCTGGCGGTGACCTCGTTCAAGAAGGAGCTCCAGTGAGCGGCGCGGCGAAGCTCCGCGACAAGGGGGCGCGGATCCGCGAGGTGGTGCGCAAGGAGCTCCTCCAGCTCAAGCGCGACCCACGGCTACGGCGGATCCTGTTCGTCGCACCGATGATCCAGCTCGTCGTCTTCGGCTACGCGGTCTCGACCGACGTGCGCGACACCGCCACCTACCTGGTCGACCAGGACCGCACCCAGCTCACCCGGGAGCTGGCCGACGCCTTCGTCGCCTCGGGTTACTTCCGGATCGTCGCGCGCTCCCAGGACCCGGGCGACGTGGTGCGCGCCCTCGACCACGGGGAAGCGACCGTGGGCCTGGTGATCCCGCCCGGCTTCACGCGCGAGGTCGCCTCGGGAGGCGGCGGACCGGCGGCCGAGGTGCAGCTCCTGATCGACGGCACGAACTCGAACATCGCCACCGTCGCCCTGGGCTACGGCGAGAAGATCCTGCGCGCCTTCGGGGCCCAGGTGGCGGCCCGGGCGTTTGGCGGCGGGGGCGCGGGAAGCGCCCGCGGACAGCCGATCGAGCTCTCGGAGCGGGCCTGGTACAACCCGTCGCTCGACAGCCGCAACTACAACGTGCCGGCGGTGGTGGGGACGCTGATGATGCTGATCTCGCTCCTCCTGACCGCCCTCGCCATCGTCCGCGAGCGGGAGATCGGCACGCTCGAGCAGCTCATGGTCTCGCCCCTCTCGCCCGGCGAGCTGATCGTGGGCAAGACGATCCCGTTCGCCATGATCGCGTTCTTCGATCTGGGGGCGGTGACGACCCTCGCGATCCTCTGGTTCGACGTGCCGTTCCGCGGCAGCCTGCCGCTGCTCCTCCTGGCGAGCCTGCTGTTCATCCTGCCCGCCCTGGGCGTGGGCCTCCTGATCTCGACGATCTCGGCGACCCAGCAGGAGGCGTACATGGCGTCGTTCCTGCTGTTCATGCCCACGATCCTGCTCTCGGGCTTCATGTTCCCGGTGGCGTCGATGCCCGAGCTCTTCCAGTGGCTGACGCTGGTGAACCCGCTGCGGCACTACCTCGTGATCGTGCGCGGGGTGTTCTTGAAGGGGGCCGGGATCGACACGCTCTGGCCGCAGCTCCTGGCGCTCCTGGGGCTCGGGGTGGGGTTGCTGACCCTGGCGGCGACGCGGTTCCGGAAGCGTGTCGGGTAGCGGGCCGGGGGTCCCGCCCTTGCGAACGGCGCGGCTTGCTAGAACTTCGGAACGGAGGAGCCGCGCCTCGGCACGGTCCGCGCTCCGCCGGGATCGGACTTCGCGGGGCCATCGAGTGCGCGGCCCGTGACGTCGCCGGGCGGGACCCCCGGCCCTCCGGGGTCGGACTCCTCGGCGGGGGCTGTTGGAGCGATGGCACGGCCGGCCCTCCGGCGTCGGACTCCTCGGCGGGGGTTGTTCGAGCCATGGCACGGGCGGGCGATCCCCGTGGCCGGCTTCGAGCCTCCCGGGCTGCTAACATCTCCTTCGACCACTCGATGAAGGGCCGCCGGGGCTCGCCCCCTCGAGCGGGTTCGCGATGGAGTGCTTCTACGCCTTCCTGACCTTCGGATCCCTCGTCCTCGTCCTGGGTCCCTGGGTGGCCGCAGCCTGGCTGCTGCGGCGGGCTCGGCGGACCGAGGACTGCCTGGCCGAGATGGCGCTCGACCTGGCGCGCCTCGAGAGGCGAATCGCGCCGGAGGCGGCCGCCGCTCCGGCCGCTCCGGTCGCCGCACCTGCGCCGGTCGAGGCGCCGCCGCGGGTCGAGCCGGAGCCCACCCCGCCGACCGGCCCTCCGCCCCCCCCGCCGGCGGCCGAGCGGCCCGCCGCCCTCTCGGTCGAGCGCCCGATGCCGGCACCGCGGGAACCCGTCTCCCCGCCCCCTTCCGGCCCCCTCTCCGGGGCCCCCACGGAGCCGCCGCCGCCCCGCCCGGCGATCGAGTGGGAGCGCTGGCTCGGGGTGCGCGGCGCCGCGGTGCTGGCGGGGGTGCTCTTCGCCCTCGCCGGCCTCTACTTCGTCCGCTTCGCGGTCGCGGCCGGCTGGCTCGCTCCGCCGGTGAGGGTGGCGCTCGCGATCCTCGCCGGCCTGGGGGCCCTGGTCGGCTCGGAGGGGCTCCGCCGGCGGGGGTACGAGCCCACCGCCAACGGCCTGGCGGGGGGCGGGGTGGTGGTGCTCTACGGTGCGCTCTGGGCGGCGCGCGTGCTCTACGCGCTGATCCCGGCGCCCCTCGCCTTCGGCCTGATGATGCTGGTGACCGCGGTCGCCGGGCTCCTCGCCTGGCGCCACCGCGCCCTGGTGGTGGCGCTGCTCGGCCTGGTGGGGGGGTTCGCGACGCCCCTGCTGGTGGCCTCGGGCGCCGACCGGCCCCTCGGTCTCTTCGGCTACCTCCTCCTGCTCAACGGCGGCTTCCTGCTCCTCGCCCGCCACCGCCGCTGGCCCTTCCTTGCGCCCCTCGGGCTGCTCGCGACCGTCGGCTACGAGACCTCGTGGATCGTCGTCCGCATGACGCCGGCCGGTTTGCCCCTCGCCCTCGGCATCCTCGTGGTCTTCGCCGCCCTCTTCGCCGCCGCGGGCACGCTCGGAGCCGCCGGCTCGGCCGAGGGGGAGAGAGGGGCCGCGCTGGCCGCCGCCTGGACGCGGGGAGCGGGCCTCCTCGTTCCCTTCGCCCTGGCGCTCTACCTGGCCTCCCGGACCGACCTCGGGGCGCACCTCTGGCCGGTGGCGGCGCTGATGATGGTGCTCTCGATCGCCGCCCAGGCCCTCGACCGGAGCCGCCGACTGAGCTCCGAGGCGCTTCCGGCGATTCTGGGCACCGGCGCCGGAGCGGCCTCCCTGGCGGTGGTGGCGATCTGGACGGCACGGACCGCCGGGCAATCCGACCTGGGAAGGGGTTTCGGCTGGGAGACGGTGGCGATCGCCTGCGCCCTGGCGGCCGCCTTCCACGCTTTCGCCGAGCTCGACCTCCGGCGCGGGCGCGAGACGCTCTCCCCCGGCGCCCTGGTCACCGCCGGCGGCTTCCTGGTCCTGCTCGTGGCCCGCTCGTTGATCGGGAACGGGCTCACCGGCGGCGGCGAGTCCCTCGCTCCCTGGCTCGCCGGCTGGCTGGTGCTCGGCGCCCTCCTCGTGCGCCAGGGCGCCGCGCCCGGCGTCGCGCGCCGGCCGGTCGCCGCGGCGGCCGTCGTGGGCCTGGGCTTCGGGCTCGTTCACCTGGTCCACGCCGGCGAGGCCCGGCTCCCGGCGCCCGAGCTTCCTCTTCGGCCTCCTGGTGGCCGTGGCCGTCGCTCTCCAGCTCCTGGCCCTCGCCCTCTCCCGGTCTCTGGCCCGCGCCGGCGGCCACCGCTGGGCCGAGCCGGCGGCGGCGGCCCTGCCCCTCGCGGCCCTCGGCCCCCTGGTCGCCGAGGCCCGGCTCGGCACCGACCTCGCCCCCTGGCTCTTCCTCGGCCTGACCCTGACGCTCGCCCTGCTCGCCGCGCTCGCCGCCACCCGCGCCCCCTCCGGCGGCCTCTACGCCGCGGCCGTCGCGCTCGCGGCGGCGGCCCACTGGTCGTGGGCCGGGCCGGCGACGGTGCCCACGGCGGCCGGGGCCGGGTTGGTGGGCCTGGGCGTCGCCGTGGTCCTCTTCACCGCCTGGCCCTTCGTCGTTCGCCGGCGCCTCGCCGCCGAGCCGGCGGCCTGGATCGCCGCCGCCCTCGCCGGACCGGCCTGGTTCCCGGCGCTCCGGCGGCTCTGGCTCGCTCGCTTCGGCTCGGGCGCCATCGGGCTCCTGCCGGTCGCCCTGGGCGCCCTGGCGCTCGCCGCCTGCTGGCGGGTGGCCGCGGCGTGGGCCGCGGCCGACCCCGGGCGGCGCCGCTGGCTCGCCTGGTTCGGCGCCGTGGCCCTGGGCTTCGCCGCCCTGGCGATCCCGCTGCAGCTCGAGCGGGAGTGGATCACCCTCGGCTGGGCGCTCGAGGGGGTGGCGGTGGTCGCCCTCTGGCGCCGCCTGGACCACCCCGGGCTCAAGGCGTTCGCCCTGGCGCTCCTGGCGGCGGTCACCGTGCGCCTGGTGGCCAACCCCGCCGTCGCCGGCTACCACGCGCACGCCGGGCGCCCGGTCCTCAACTGGCTGCTCTACACCTACCTGGTGCCGGCGGCCTGCCTGGTGGGCGCCTCGACCCTGCTCTCCGGGCTGGAGACCGAGCGCGCCCGGTCGTTCGAGCGGGCCCTCTACGCCCGCGGGCGGCCGTGGGGGGCGATCCTCTGCGGCGCCGCCGCGATCGCCGTGGTCTTCGTGTGGATCGACCTGGCGGTGTTCGACCTCTTCGCGCCCTCCCGGCACCTCCCCCTCGCCGCCTCCGGCCGGATGGCCCGCGACCTCGCCCTGTCCCTCGCCTGGGCCCTCTACGCCCTCGTCCTGCTGGCCCTGGGGATCGCCCGCCGCGCCCGGGCCCTGCGGGCGGTGGGGCTCGGCCTGCTCGCCGTGGCGCTCGCCAAGCTCTTCCTCTTCGACCTCTCGGGCCTCGAGGACCTCTATCGCGTGGCGTCGCTCGCCGGCCTCGCGATCTGCCTGGTGCTGGTGTCGCTGGCATACCAGCGGTTCGTCTTCCGCAAGACGCCGCCGGCGGGGGGCGCGTGAGGGCGCGGCGGGCCGCCCTGGTCGTGGGGCTCCTGCTGGCCGCCTCGGCCGCGGCGACGCTGGGCGCCGTGACCCGCGCGGGCGGACCGCCCGGCCTGGCGAGCCTCTTCGCCCGCCGCGCCGCGGTGAGCGCTCCGGCCGGCCGCCTGGTGCGCCTGGCGCTCCCCCCCGCCGTCCTCTCCGCCTGCCGCCGGGATCTCTCGGACCTCCGGATCCTCGGTCCGGGCGGCGCCGAGGTGCCGTTCCTGCTCCATCGGGGCCCGGGGGCCGGAGGGCGCCTGGAGGTCGAGGCCTCGGTCCGCCCGCGGATCCTCGGGGCGGCCCGGCACACCGGGACGCGGAAGGCCGCGCCGGCCCTCCGGCGAGAGACCTACCAGCTCTCCGCGCCCCCGCCGCCGCCCGCCGGGGAGCGCTGGAACCTGGTGCTCGCCACCGCCCGGGGCCGCTTCGTCCGCCGACTGGCCCTCGCCGTGGCCGGCCAGCCGGTCGCGGAGAAGCTCGGTCTTCCGCCTCCCCGGGCCCGGGAGGGAGCGCCTGCGCGTGGCCCTGCCCGAGCTTTCCGGAGACCGGCTGACGGTTGTCCTCGAAGGCGAGGACGACGACTTCCTCGAGCCGTCGTTCCGCTACGAGCGCGTCCGGGTGGTCGCGGAGGACGCGGTCGCGAGGGTGCCGCTCGCGGTCCTCGTGCGGCACAGCGGCGGCGGCCGCACGACGGTCGAGCTCGAGCGACCGGGCAGCCTGGTGCCCGACCGGCTGGTGCTCGCCACCGACACGCCGGCCTTCGACCGCCGGGTCGAGGTCTGGGACGAAGGGCCGGGAGCCGCCCGGGAGCCCCTCGCCGAGGGCTCGGTCTACCGCCTGCCGGGGCAGCCGGCGGTGGAGGGCCTGGAGGTGCCGCTTCGCCCCGCCCGGGGCGACCGCCTCCGCCTGGTGATCGAAGACGGTGACAGCCCGCCTCTCGCCGGCCTCGAGGCGCGCGGGGCGGTCCCCCGGCCAACCCTCCTCTTCGCCCTGCCGGCGCAACCCGGAGACGGCGCCGGAGACGGGGGCGACGGGGCTGCGGCCGCCCTCTACTTCGGCGGCGGACGCGCCTTCCGGCCGCGCTACGACCTGGAGGGGCTCCGCCCCGTCCCGGGCCGCCCGGTACGCGGCGGCGCGGCGCAGATCGCCGAGTTCTTCGCCGCCCCCGCCGGCGGCTACGAGCTGCTCCTGGGCTACCCCGGGGCCGAGGCGCCGCGCTACGAGCTCTCGCGGGTGCGCGACGTCGTCCTCGCCGCCGCCGCCGGCCGGACCGAGACCGGGCCCCTCGAGCCCAACCCCGCCTTCCGCCGCGCGAGCCGCTGGCTGACCTCTCCGGGGCTCCAGGGCCTCCTCCTGTGGGCCTCCCTGACGGCGGCGGTCCTGGTGCTCGCCGCCCTCACCCTCCGCCTCGCCCGCCGCACCGCCGGCGGCTGATCCGCCGCCCTCACTCCAGCGCCAGCATCTCCAGGGCCTCCCGGTCGAGGATCGTGAAGCCGTCCTTTTCGGTCCGCACGAGCCCCTCCTTGCCCCAGCGGCTCATGATCCGGATCGCGGTCTCGATGGTGGTCCCGAGCAGGTCCGCCAGCTCCTGCCGGGAGAGGGCGAGGGGGATCCGGACGCCGCCCTCGCCCGCCTCGCCCAGGTCTGGGTGCTCTGGAGGGCCGGTCGGCGGCCTGGAGGGCCGGTGGGCCTCCTGTAGGACCACGACCGACGGCGGGTCGGGAGGATGTCGGACAGCGCGGCGCCCGCCGTCCCCGGTAGCCTGCAAACATCCGGCTCGTTCGGCATCCAGCTCCCCTCCGCTCGAAGCCGCGGCCGGCCGAGCGCTCCCTCACCCTGGCCGCTACGGAGTCGGAGACTCCATGAGCGTCATCGCCGAGAACCGGCCTCTCCAGATTCTGCTGGTGCAGGACGACCCCGCCGACGCGCGCTCGATCCGCGAGCTCCTGGTGGACGCCGGCCTCGCCTTCGAGCTCGAGACCGTCGCCGCCCTGACCCCGGCCCTCGAGCGGCTCGCTGGCGGCGGCATCGACGTCGTGCTCCTCGACCTCACGCTGCCCGACAGCCATGGGCTCGAGACCCTGGGGCGGATGCTCGACCGGGCGCCGGCGGCGCCGGTCATCGTCCTCACCGGCACGGCGGACGACGACCTGGCCGAGCGCGCGGTGCGGGCGGGAGCCCAGGACTACCTGGTCAAGGGGCAGGTCGACGGCCGCCTGCTGGTGCGCGCGGTCCGCTACGCCATCGAGCGCAAGCGCTTCGAAGAGGTGGTGGAGTGCAACCGCCGCCAGGCCGCGGAGCGCCTGCGCGAGAGCGAGGAGCGCTACCGGCGCTTCTTCGAGGAGGACCTGACCGGCGACTGCATCGTGACCCCGGGTGGGGAGATTCTCGACTGCAACCCGGCCTTCGCCCGGATCTTCGGCTTCGACACCCTCGAGGAGATCATGGCGGTCGACGCCCTGAGCCTCTTCCCCGACCCGCGGATCCGCGGCAGGTTCCTCTCCGAGCTCCGGACGCGGGGCAAGATCGAGCGCTACGAGGTCGAAGGGCGGCGCCGGAACGGCGAGCCGGTCTACGTGATCGCCAACATCGTCGGCACCTTCGACGACGAGACCGGCGAGCTGGTCGACTTCCGGGCCTACCTGTTCGACGACACCGACCGCCGCCTGGCCGAGGCCCAGCTCCGCCAGGCCCATAAGATGGAGGCCGTGGGCCAGCTCGCCGGCGGCATCGCCCACGACTTCAACAACCTGGTGACCGCGATCACCGGCTACAGCGACCTCCTGCTCATGCGCATGGCGCCCGACGCGCCCGAGCGCCGCGACCTCGAGGAGATCAAGCGGGCCGGCGAGCGGGCGGCGACGCTCACCCGCCAGCTCCTCGCCTTCAGCCGCAGCCAGGTCCTGAGCCCGGAGGTGCTCGACCTGAACGAGGTGGTCGTCGCCACCGAGTCGATCCTCCGGCGCCTGATCGAGGGGGACGTCCGCCTGGTGACCCGCCTGGACCCGGCGCTCGGGCCGGTCCGCGCCGACCGCGGGCAGATCGAGCAAGTGCTCCTGAACCTGGCGGTCAACGCTCGGGACGCCATGCCCACCGGCGGAAGCCTGGTGATCGAGACCTCCGCCGTCCGGATCGACTCCCCCCTGGTCAATCCCGGCGTCACCGTCGAGCCCGGCGACTACGCCCTGCTCACGGTCACCGACAGCGGCGAGGGCATGGCGCCCGAGGTCCTGGACCGGGTCTTCGAGCCCTTCTTCACCACCAAGGAGCCGGGCAAGGGCACCGGGCTCGGCCTCTCCACCGTGTACGGCATCGTCAAGCAGAGCGGCGGCTATATCTGGGCCTACAGCGCGCCGGGCGAAGGGACGGCGTTCAAGGTCTACCTGCCGCGGAGCGAGCCTCGCCGGCAGGCCGCCGACCCGCCGGAGGCCGAGACCCACCGCGCCGCGTCCGGCCAGGGCCGCATCCTGGTGGTCGAGGACGAGGAGCCCGTGCGGCGGCTGATCGTCGAGATCCTGGAGCTCCAGGGCTACGACGTCCGCCAGGCCGGAAACGGGCGCGAAGCCCTGGAGGTGTGCGCCGACGCCCGGGAGGGGATCGACCTGGTGATCTCCGACATGGTCATGCCGGACATCCGGGGCCCCAGCTTCCAGGAGCACCTCGCCTCCCGGCTCCCGGAGGCGAAGCTCCTCTTCATCTCCGGCTACCCGGGCCACGCCATCGTCCAGCGGGGCGAGCTCTCCGCCGGCATCCCCTTCCTCCAGAAGCCCTTCACCCGCGAAGCGCTGCTCGAGAAGATCCGCGAGATGCTGGCCTAGTGGTCCGTCAACCTTCAATTGACGGGTCCCGACGGTCCTTCACGCCGCTGGCGGCGTGGCTCCTCCTCGACGTAGGCCCCGCTACGCCTGCGTCGGAGCGCCTGGCCAGCGACGCGAAATCCTCGCCGGATACGTTTGTCAAATGAAGATTGACGGACCACTGGCGCCCGGCCGGGTGCCGGGGCGGGGGCGGGGGCGGGGCCCGCCGGCGGGAACCCGCCGGCCGACGCGTTACAACAGCGTGCCGCCGAGGATCATCTTGGCGGCGCTGAAGTAGATCACCAGGCCGGTGACGTCGACCAGGGTCGCGACGAACGGTGCCGAGGCGACCGCCGGGTCGAGGCCGATGCGGCGGATGGCCATGGGGAGCATGGAGCCGGTCAGCGTGCCCCAGAGCACCACCCCCACCAGGCTGAGCGCCACGGTGAGCGCGATGTCGAAGTAGTGCGGGCCGTAGGTGTGGAACACCTTCTCCCACAGCACGATCCGGAAGAGGCCGATGACGGCGAGGATTGCCCCCAGCGAGAGGCCGGCGGCGACCTCGCGCCGCACCACCCGCCACCAGTCGCGCATCCGAGCCTCGCCCAGGGCCATGGCGCGGATCACCAGGGTGGCCGCCTGGGAGCCCGAGTTGCCGCCGCTCGAGATGATCAGCGGCACGAAGAGCGCCAGCACCACCGCCCGGGAGATCTCGGTCTCGAAGTAGCCCATGGCGCTGGCGGTGAGCATCTCGCCCAGGAAGAGCACCGAGAGCCAGCCGGCCCGCTTCTTGACCATGGCGAGAAAGCCGGTCTGGAGGTAGGGCAGGTCCAGGGCCTCCATGCCGCCCAGCTTCTGGATGTCCTCGGTCGCCTCCTCCTGGACCACGTCGACGATGTCGTCGACGGTGACGATGCCCTTGATCCGCCCCCCCGGGTCGAGGACCGGCACCGCCATCAGGTCGTGCTGGGCGATCACCCGGGCGACCGCCTCCTGGTCCATGTCCTCGAGCACGGTGACCACGTCGTCGCTCATGATCTCGCGCACCGGCCGCGAGCCCGGGGAGGCGAAGAGCTCGCGGAACGAGACCACCCCGAGGAGCCGCTGCTCGGAGTCGAGGACGTAGACGTAGTAGATCGTCTCGAGCTTCTCCCGCGCCTGGCGCCGCAGGTAGCTGATCGCCTCGTCGACGGTCATGTCCGGCCGCAGGCGGGCGAAGCGCGGGCTCATCAGGCCGCCGGCGTCGTCCTCGGCGTAGGCGAGCAGCGCGGTCACCTCCGCCCGGGTCGGCTCGTCGAGCAAGCGCAGGAACTCCTGGCGCCGCTCGGAGGGGAGCTCCTGGACGACGTCGGCGGCGTCGTCGGGCGCGAGCAGGCGCATCCAGAGCCGCCGCTCGGCGGCCGGCACCCCTTCGAGCACGATCGCCTGACCGCGGGGAGAGAGCGAGAGGAAGAAGTCCTCGGCATCGCCCCGGTCGAGCTCCAGGAACCCTTCCACCCGCTCCTCAGCGGAGAGCACCGGCCACGCCTCGTTGAGCGCCTCGGCCCCACTGCGTCCCTCGCGTACCGCCTGTTTGCTCTCCATCTCGCCCTCCTAGTCAAGCTCCGCCTCAAACCGACGAGGCGCCTGAAGCGTCTGCGGCGCCACGGGTCGCTGGTCCCCCGCCCACGCCGACCGACCACGGCTGCGCTCCTCGGAACGGCGACTCCAGAGCGCTGGATTCATCGGATGCCCCCCGCATCCCCTCGATCCCCTTCCCACCCCACGGGGGGGAAGGGGACAGTTGACCGGATGCCCCCCGCATCCCCTCGATCCCCTTCCCACCCCACGGGGGGGAAGGGGACAGTTGACCGGATGCCCCCCGCATCCCCTCGATCCCCTTCCCACCCCACGGGGGGGAAGGGGACAGTTGACCGGATGCCCCCCGCATCCCCTCGATCCCCTTCCCACCCCACGGGGGGGGAAGGGGACAGTTGACCGGATGCCCCCCGCATCCCCTCGATCCCCTTCCCACCCCACGGGGGGGAAGGGGACAGTTGACCGGATGCCCCCCGCATCCCCTCGATCCCCTTCCCACCCCACGGGGGGGAAGGGGACGCCCCCACCCTCTCGGTCTGTTTCTCGAGGAGCTCGGCTCATTCGTCACGATTTGGCCCAGGGTAGACATCTAGTGAAGCTTCGCCTCCAACCGACGAGGCGTCCCTCTCCCCCGATCCCTCTCCCACCCGGCCTTGCCGGTCTCGCGGCGTCGGGATTCTCTTGCGTCACGACCCGGCCCTGATCCCACGTCGAGTGCCCGATCCAGGCGCGATTATCCCCGCTCCGGCCCGCGGGGCAAAGACCGCCCTTCGGGGTGGTGACGGCGGCCTATTTCTTGACCAAAATGGTCACGACATGGCGCCCCTCCCGACCGACGTCCACGACGTGCGCTTCGACCGCGAGCTGGTGAAGAAGTACGACCGGCCCGGGCCACGCTACACCTCGTACCCGACCGCCCCCCAGTTCCACGAGGGCTTCGGCTCCGGAGAGTACTCCGAGCTGTTGCTCGAGAGCCGCCGCGGGGCCCTGCCGCTCTCGCTCTACGTGCACGTCCCGTTCTGCGAGACCCGCTGCTTCTTCTGCGGCTGCAACGTGATCGTTTCGCGCAACCGCGAGCGGGCGCGCGCCTACCTGCCCTGGCTCGACCGGGAGATGGCGCTCGCCGCCGAGCTCCTCGACGCGCCCGCGCGCCGGGTCATTCAGATCCACTGGGGCGGCGGCACCCCGACCTTCCTGCCGCCGGCCGAGATCCTCGGCCTCATGGCGTCGATCCGGAGGAGCTTCGGGGTCGCCCCCGACTGCGAGATCGGCGTCGAGGTCGATCCGCGCCGGCTGACCGACGAGCACCTCGACGCCCTGGCGGCGGCCGGCGTCAACCGCCTGAGCATGGGGGTCCAGGACCTCGACCCCGCGGTGCAGAAGGCGGTCAACCGGGTGCAACCCGTGGCGGAGACCTGGCAGGTCCTCGAGAGCGCCCGCCGGCGCGGCATGGGGAGCGTCAACGTCGACCTGATCTACGGCCTCCCCCACCAGACGCCGCGGAGCTTCGCCGCCACCGTCGACGAGGTGATCCGCATGTCACCCGACCGGATCGCGGTGTTCAACTTCGCCTACCTGCCGGAGATGTTCCCGCACCAGGGGGTGATCGACGCCGGCGCCCTGCCCGGCCCCGAGGCGAAGCTCACGATCCTCGAGGAGACGATCGCCCGGCTCACCGGGGCGGGGTACGTCTTCATCGGCATGGATCACTTCGCGAAGCCCGAGGACCCCCTCGCCCGGGCCCTCGCCGACGGCACCCTGACCCGCAACTTCCAGGGCTACTCCACCTGCGGCCGGACCGACCTCGCGGCCTTCGGCGTCTCGTCGATCAGCCACGTGGCCGGCGGGTTCGCCCAGAACGTCAAGGGGATCGAAGAGTACGGCCAGGCCCTCGCCGGCGGCCGCTTCCCGGTCTACCGCGGCCTCGTCTCGACCCCGGAGGACCGCCTGCGCCGCGACGTCATCCTGCAGATCATGGGGCGCTTCGAGCTCGACAAGGACGAGATCGAGGCCGCGCACGACATCGACTTCGACCGCCACTTCGGCGCCGAGCTCGCCCGGCTCGAGCCCCTGGCGGCCGACGGCCTGGTGGCGATCGGGCCGCGCCGCGTGACGGTGACCGGCCCGGGCCGCCTCCTGGTGCGCAACGTCGCCATGGTCTTCGACGAGTACCTGGGCCACGCGCGCGAGGCCCACTACTCGCGGACCGTCTAGTGACCCGTCAACCGTCAAGTGACAGGGTACCTGGCGAGGATTTCTCGTCGCTGGCCAGGCGCTCCGACGCAGGCGTAGCGGGGCCTACGTCGAGGAGGAGCAACGCCGCCAGCGGCGGGAGGGACCGCCGGGACACGTCACTTGACGGTTGACGGGTCACTAGGAGCGACGTCCCAGGCGCGGGCTCGGAGAGTGGTCGTGACGAGCGAACCGAGGGTCGTGAAGCGGAGGCCCCTGGAGGGGGGAGATCCAAAGGACCGAACCGTCCTCCTGGTCGGGAACCCGAACGTCGGCAAGAGCGTTCTGTTCCGCAATCTCACCCAGCGCTACGTCACGGTGTCGAACTTCCCCGGCACCACCGTCGAGATCACCCGCGCCCGAGCGCGGCTGGGCAACCGGGAGGCCGCCGGCTTCGAGGTGGTCGACACGCCGGGGATCAACGACCTCGCCCCGCGCAGCGAGGACGCCCGGGTCACCCGCGAGATGCTCGACCGCAACCCCCGGGCGACGGTGGTCCAGGTCGCCGACGCCAAGAACCTGCGCCGGGCCCTGCTCCTCACCCTCCAGCTCGCCGAGCTCGGCCGGCCGATGGTCCTGGTGCTCAACATGATGGACGAGCTCGAGAGCCGGGGCGGACGGATCGACACCGCCCGCCTCGCCGACCTGCTGGGGATCCCGGTGGTGCCCGCGGTCGCCCTGCGCAACCGGGGCACGCTCGAGCTGGTGGCCGCCCTCGGCCGCGCCGCCGAGCCCGCCCGCGGCCTGCGCCTGGGGAGCGAGCTCGCGGCCGCCGGCAGCTACGAGCGCAACCGCGCGCGCCTCGCCCTCGCCCACCAGATCCTGGCCGCGACCTACTCCCTCGACCAGCCCGACCACGCCTCGTTCGCCGTCCGCCTCGGCTTCTGGGCCATGCACCCGGTGCGCGGGCTCGGCATCCTGGCGCTGGTCCTGGTGGCGGTCTTCTGGTTCGTCGGGCTGTTCGGGGCCGGCAGCCTGGTCGACCTGTTCGAGACCGGGCTGTTCAAGGAGCGCATCGACCCGCTCGCGATCCGCGCGGCCGACGCCCTCCTGCCCTTCCCGCACCACCACGAGACCGCCGACCTCGTGGCCGACGTCGCGATCCCCCTGACTCCGGTGCGCGGCATCGAGCTGGGCCGCCTGGAACGCACCGCCGTCACCCCCGCCTACACGCTCGATCCGGGCGTCCGGCTCGGGGCGCTCGGCGCGACCGCCCGCTTCCTCCACGACTTCCTGGTGGGCCCGTACGGCGTGGTGACGATGGCGCTCTCCTACGCCCTGGCGATCGTCCTGCCGATCGTCACGACCTTCTTCCTCCTGTTCAGCGTGCTCGAGGACTCGGGCTACCTGCCCCGCATGTCGATCATGGTCAACCGGGTCTTCCGGGTCATGGGCTTGAACGGCAAGGCGGTCCTGCCGATGATCCTGGGTCTCGGCTGCGACACCATGGCCACCATGACCACCCGGGTGCTCGAGACCCGCAAGGAGCGCGTGGTCACCACCATGCTTCTGGCCCTGGCGGTGCCCTGCTCGGCGCAGCTCGGCGTGCTGCTCGCCATGATGGCCGTCGTCTCGCCCCTGGGCGCCGTGACCTGGGTCGCCCTGATCCTGGCGGTCATCCTGGGGGTCGGCTGGCTCACCGCCCGGGTCTTCGGCGGCGAGGGCGCGGGGGACTTCATCCTCGAGATCCCGCCCATGCGCCGGCCGCACCTGGGCAACGTGGCGATCAAGACCGCGTCGCGCCTCAACTGGTACCTGCGCGAGGTGATCCCGCTGTTCGTGATCGGCACCGCGGCCCTCTTCCTCCTCGACACGACCGGCGTGCTCGCGGCCGTCGCCCACCTGGGCGAGCCGCTGGTCACCGGCTGGCTCGGCCTGCCGAAGGAGATGGCCAACGCCTTCCTGGTCGGCTTCATGCGCCGGGACTTCGGCGCCGTCTACCTGCTCGAGGCGGCCACCGGCCCGAACCCGGTCCTCTCCTCCCACCAGGTCCTGGTGGCGATGATCACGATCACGCTCTTCATGCCCTGCATCGCGAACTTCCTGATGATCGCGAAAGAGCACGGCTTCAAGGTGGCGTGGTCCATGGCCGCCTTCATCTTCCCCTTCGCCTTCCTCGTCGGAGGGCTGGTCCACCGGGTGGCGGGATGGCTGACCGGTTCGTGATCTGCCCGCTCTGCGGCTTCGAGTTCGAGCCCGCGGACTCGCTGTGCGAGCACGGTTGCCCGCTGCGCACGGCCTGCGGCCTGATCCGCTGCCCGGGCTGCGACTACGAGTTCCCGGCGACGCCGCGGTCGATCTCCTGGCTGCGCCGGCTGCTGGGCGGCGAGCGGCGCTGCGCGACGGGCGCCGCAGGCCTGCGGACGGTGCGCGAGCTCGGCGTCGGCGAGCGGGCCGAGGTGGTCCACCTCGCCGAGACCACGCCCGAGCGCAGCAACGCGCTCGCGGTCTTCGGCCTGGTCCCGGGCTCGGAGATCACGCTGCTCCAGCGGCGCCCCTCCTACGTGCTCCAGGTGGGCGAGACCACCCTCGCCCTCGAGGCGGACGTCGCCTCCTCGATCATCGTCCGCCGGGAGCCCGCGCGCCCCGCGCCGGCGGACGCGGCGACCTGAGCCGCGCCGCCTCCCCTGTCCCCTGTCGGGACGTCGCTCGCACCTCTTCTCGTAGAGCGAGTATAGTGCGGTCCGGAACGAGATCCTCCACACGACGAGTCCTCGGACCGTCCGCCCGGCGGGGTTGCCGGGCACTCGAGGCGACCGGACGCTCGGGCGTCCCTACCGTGGCCTCCAGCCGACCGCTCTCGACGTCCGATCAGGTCAAGATCGCGACGAACGAGCCGAGGTTGCGCGGACACGGCAGGACCGGCCGCGGACATTCCTCGCCCCCAAGCACCGCGGGTGGGAGAGGGATCGAGAGGGATCGAGAGAGATCGAGAGTGAGGGAGGGGCGATCGAATGAACCCAGCGGTCTGGAGTTAGGAAGGAGGTCTACGGTGCCGAACATCGCCGGCGATCGTTGTGTCGACTGCCTCGCCGAGCCCGCGTGCCCGTTCAGCGACCTCTCCCCCGAGGCCCGCGACGCCTTCCGGGAGATCGCCGAGACGCGGGTCTACGCACCGGGCTCGACGATCCTCCGGCAGGGCGACCCGGCGCTCGGGCTGTTCATCGTCCAGGCCGGCCTGGTGCGGGTGCTCCACTTGACCCCGGGCGGCAAGCCCGTGGGGGTGCGGATGGCCTCCGCCGGGGAGATCCTGGGGTTGAACGAGGTCATCACCGGCGACCGCTACCGGCAGAACGCCGAGGCGGTCGAGCAGACCCGGCTCGAGCACGTGCCGCGCAAGCGGTTCGTGCCCTTCCTGTTCCAGCACCCGGAAGTCGCGGTGGAGGTCCTGATCCGGGTCAGCCAGGACTTCGCCAAGCTCCAGGAGGGCCTGTACGAGGCCGCCGCCGGCAGCCCGCTGGGAGACCGGCTGCTGCACACGCTCCAGGAGCTCGCGGGCTCGTGCGGCGTGGCCACCGAGAGGGGGGTCCTGCTCGACGTGCCGCTCACCGTCCAGGACCTCGCCGGCAGCCTGGGCTGCTCGCGCCAGTGGGCCTCGAAGCTCCTGGGGGAGATCGAGTCCCAGGGGCTGATCGAGCGCGAAGGGCGCCGCATCACCCTGACCGGCGAGGCGGTACCGGCCGAGCGCCTCACGCCGGCCTGAGCCCGGATTCGGCGGCGGAACGATCAATGGTCGAATAGCAATATGAGAATTATTTGAGAGATCAGCGTCAAGTGGCGGAGGGCGCTTGTCAACCAGTTGACATTCCGAAGCGAGCTCGAGGGAATACAATGAGCCCATCAGCCGCGATCGGTGCGTGAAGTGAGTCCTCTTCTGCCCGAGGGACGGTGCGTCCGCGCACGGCCCGGCGGCGGTCCGGCCGACCCTGCAGACGGTCGGCCCGCCGCGGGCGGAAGAGGCAAGAACACCTGTCCACTCATGTGAAAGGAGACTTGGTCTACCATGATCCGAAAAGGATTCATCACAGCGGCGGCTCTCGCGGCGGTCCTGGTGCCGAGCGCGGCGATGGCGGGGCAAGGCGCCCTGGAGGAGCCGGCCCACTCGGCCACCGCCGGTCTGACCCAGAAGAAGCTGGTCAGCGCGCTCGACTCCGGTGACCTGAGCGTTCGCCAGGCCCGGCAGCTCGGCCTGCTGGTCTTCAGCACGCCGTTCAACCACCTCGACGGCCTCGGCGACGGCCCCTGGCGGGCCGACGAGACCGACCCCGTGGCGCTCGGCCACCGCCCGACGCTCCAGGGCAACGGCCAGTTCCTGCGGGTCAACGGCCTCGACGCCCAGAGCTGCAACGAGTGCCACTCGATCGTCAGCCACCGCACCCTTCCCCCCACGACCGGCATCGGTGGCGTGGGCGGCGCGGTGCAGAACGCCATCATCATGCCGAGCCTGATCGACGTGGCCGACTCGTTCGACGACCGGGTCACCTTCGTCGCCGGGCACGACCCGTCCCTGCCGATGGACGCCGACGGCACGGCGGACTACAACGGCCGCTTCGCCAACCCGCCCTTCCTCTACGGCGGCGGTGGCACGGAGCTGCTGGGCAAGGAGATGACCGAGGACCTCCAGCACGACCTCCAGGTGGCCAAGACCTCGCCGGCCGGGACGGTGGTCTCCCTCGACACCCACGGTGTGAGCTTCGGCACCGTCACCAGCCTGGGCGGCGGCAACGTCCAGATCGACAACCAGGGCGTGGACGCCGACCTGGTGGTCAAGCCCTTCGGCCGCAAGGGCGACGCCTTCTCCATGCGCGACTTCGACCGCGGCGCGATGCAGTTCCACTTCGGCATCCAGCCGGACGAGGTGGTGGGCGCCGGCAACGACGCCGACCACGACGGCGTGGCCGACGAGGTCACGGACGCCGAGATGAGCGTGCTCCACATCTTCGACGTCAACAACCCGGTGCCGCGCTTCGTGCCCTTCGACGGCTCGGCGGCCCACGGCTTCGACGTCTTCCAGCAGGTGGGATGCGCCCAGTGCCACCGGCCGGCCCTGGTCACCCGGTCGCGCCAGGTGCCCCTGGCCTTCCCGGAGGTCAAGACCGACCCCACGGCCAACGTCTACTTCTCGGTCGACCTGGTCGACGTCGGCTTCCAGGCCGACCCCAACGGCCCGGGCGTCGTCGTGCCGTTCTTCGCCGACTTGAAGCGCCACGACATGGGCCCCGGCCTGGCCGAGACCTTCGAGCGCGGCGCGGCGCTGAACTCCCAGTTCACCACCGCCCGGCTCTGGGGCATCGCCGACACCGCGCCCTACCTGCACGACGGCCGCGCGACCACGCTGTTCCAGGCGATCGACCTGCACGGTGGCGAGGCGCAGCAGGCGCGGGACAACTTCGCCCACCTGGGCACCAACGATCAGCGCGCGCTGCTCTCGTTCCTGAAGAGCCTGCGCGTTCCCGACCATCCGGACGAGGACCTGCTGCCGATCCAGTAGGGACCGTTCACAGGACCCGGCGTCGGCCCGGCCTCTCAGGCCGCGGCCGGCGCTTTTCATGGGGCTGCGAGGCGTGGGGGCGGCGACGCTCCCGCGCCCTTTTTTTCCTTCGCACGCCTGGCTATGATGAGCGGAACGCACCGCTCCCCCGCGCCCTGAGATCCCGATGTCCATCCGGCACGCACGCTCGACCTGGCTCGGCGCTCTCCTCCTGCTCTCCGCGACCGCCGCCGCCGGCCGACCGTCGCCGGCGGCCCCGCCGGACCCCACGCTTTCCTTCGCGCCCGCGGAGCCCGCGAAGGCCGCCGATACGGAGCTCGTCGCGGCGGTGCGCCGCGGCGACCTCGAGCGCGCCCGGGAGCTCCTCGCCTCGCCCGGAGCGGCGCTCGACGCCCGCGGCGAGCTCGGCCGCACCGCCCTCATGTATGCCGTCCTCGGCGACCACCGGGACCTGGTGCGGGCGCTCCTCGACGCCGGCGCGACCCCCGAGGTGGCCGACCAGGCCGGCAGCACCGCTCTCTTCTACTTCCCGCCCGGCGGCGCCACCGGCGCGAGCGAGATCCTCCTCGCGGCCGGGGCGCGGGTCGACGCCGTCAACCACTCCGGCCAGACCCCGCTCTCGAACGCCGCCCTGCTCGGCTACACCCGCCTGGTCGAGCTCTTCCTCGCCCACGGCGCCGACGTCCACCACGTCTCCGACGACCACGCGACGCCGTTCGCCCGGGCGGTCCTCCAGCACCACGACGACACCGCGAACGTGCTGCTCGCCGCCGGCGCCGAGATCGATCCGCCGGTGGGCGGCGACCAGAGCCTCCTCTACCGGCTGGCGAGCCAGGGCGACGCCGCCGGGGTCCGGTTTCTTCTCGAGCACGGCGCCCCCGCCGACCCGCGGGTCGGCCCCCACGGAGAGCTCCCGGCCGAGACGCCGCTCCTGGCGGCCGCCCGCACCGGAGAGGCGGAGATCGCCCGCCTCCTCCTCGCCCACGGCGCCGACCCCGAGGCGCGCGATGGGAAGGGCTTCACGCCGCTCCTCCTGGCGGGCCGGGAGGGCCACCTCGAGCTCGCCCGCCTGCTCCTCGATCACGGCGTCCCGGTGGACGAGGCCGGCGACGAGGAGAGCGGCAGCGCCGCCCTCACCTTCGCCGCGATGGAGGGCCACCCCGAAACGGTCGGCTTCCTGCTCGACCGCGGCGCCGCCATCGACCGGCCGAACGCGTCGCAGGTGACCGCGCTCATGGCCGCCGCCTTCCGCGGCCACGCGGACGTCGTCGATCTGCTCCTCCGGCGCGGCGCGGCGGTCGACGCCGTCAACCGGGACGGCAACACGGCCCTGCTCTTCGCCGTCTTCATGCGCCGGCCGGCGGTGGTCGAGCGCCTCCTGGCGGCGGGTGCCACCGTCGAGGTCGAGACCCGGATCAAGGGTTTCGGCCATGTCACTCCGCTGATGCTCGCCGCCGGCCGCGGCCACGAGGAGATCACCGAGGCGCTCCTCGGGCACGGCGCCAAGCCGGACGAGACCTGCCAGGTGGAGGACGTGGGCCGGGTCACCCCGCTCATGCTCGCCGCGCGCAACGGGTTCGCCGGCGTCGTGCGGACGCTCCTCGAGCACGGCGCCGACCCGACCCTCGCCGACGACGAAGGCAAGACCGCCCTGGACTTCGCCCGGGAGGAGGAGCACGACGACGTCGTGAGGCTGCTCCAGGCCGGCGCCGGGGCCGGTCGCGTTAGCATCGGCCCCGGGAGGGGGGTGGCGACATGGACCGAGAGCACGACGTCGTGGTGGTGGGGGCCGGCATCTCCGGGCTCACCGCCGCCTTCTATCTGTCGCGGGCGGGCCTCGACACCGCGGTGCTCGAGGCCTCCGGCCGCGTGGGCGGGGCGATCGAGACGCTCCGCGACGGTGACTGGCTGTTCGAGCAGGGCCCCAACACGGTGCTCGAGAGCCGGCCGTCGGTCGGCCGCCTGATCCGCGAGGCGGGCCTCGAGGACGCCAAGCTCGAGGCCGCCCCCGAGAGCACGCGGCGCTACCTCTGGAAGGGCGACCGGCTGGTGCCCCTGCCCTCGGGGCCGGTGAGCTTCCTCACGACGCCGCTCTTCCCCCTGGGCGCCAAGCTCCGCCTGCTCCGCGAGCCCTGGATCCGCCGCCCCGCCGACGGCCGGGAGGAGTCGATCGCCGAGTTCGTGCGCCGCCGCCTGGGCCGGGCCTTTCTCGACTACGCCGTGGCGCCTTTCGTCTCCGGCGTCTACGCCGGCGACCCGGAGCGCCTGTCGGTGCGCTGGGCGGTGCCCAGGATCGAAGCCCTGGAGCGCGAGCACGGCAGCCTGATCCGCGGCGCCGTCGCCCGCCGCAAGGGCCCCCAGCCCGGCGGCGGGATGATCTCGTTCGCGGGCGGCCTCGAGACCCTCCCGAGGACGCTGGCGAGCGCCCTCGCCGCCGCCGGCAACCCGGTGCGCACCGCCACGCCCTGCCGGGCGATCGAGCGGCGCGGCGACACCTTCGCCGCCGCGACCGGCGCGGAGAGCGTCGCCGCCCGGCGGGTGGTCGTGACCGCCCCGGCCGCCGCGGCGGCCGAGCTCCTCGCCGGGGTGAGCGGCGGCCGGAGCCGGGCCTTCGCCGAGGTCCCCTACGCCCCGGTGGTGGTCGCCTCCTACGGCTTCCGCCGCGACCAGGTCCGCCATCCCCTCGACGGCTTCGGCTTCCTGGCGCCGCGCACGGAGTCGCTCCGGCTCCTCGGCTGCCTGTTTCCCTCCTCGCTCTTCCCCGCCCGGGCGCCCGCCGGCCACGTGGCGATCGCCGCCTTCGCCGGCGGCCGGAGCGATCCGGGGATGGTGGAGCTCGACGACGAGGCGCTCGACCGCCGGCTCCTGGGCGACCTCGACCGCGCTCTCGGGCTCACCGGCGAGCCGGTGTTTCGCCACCTCAGGCGCTGGCCGCGGGCGATCCCCCAGTACGAGGTGGGGCACGGGCGCTTCGTCGACCTGGCCGCCGAGATCGAGCGCGACCTGCCGGGGCTCCACGTGGGCTCGAGCTTCCTCGGCGGCGTGTCGGTCCCCGACTGCATCGAGCGCGCGACCGGTCTCGCGGAACGGATGCTCGGCGGCGCCTGACGCGTGCCCGGGCCGCGGCCGGCGCTCGGCGCCGCCGATACAATGCACCCCACTCCCATGGCCAACCTCGTCCTCGCCGCCGTCGGCATCGCGCTCCTCTACGCGGGCGGCGAGGCCCTGGTCTCCGGGGCCTCCGCCCTCGCCCGCAAGCTCGGCATGGCGCCCCTCGTCGTCGGCCTCACGGTGGTCGCCTTCGGCACCTCGGCCCCGGAGCTCGCCGCCACCCTGACCGCCTCCTTCCAGGGGGCTCCCGAGGTGGCCTTCGGCAACGTCGTGGGCTCGAACATCTGCAACGTCGGCCTGATCCTCGGCCTCGCCGCCCTGGTCTTCCCGGTGGCCGCCCGCGGGCGGTTCCTGTGGCGCGAGATGCCGATCCTGGTGGCGGTGAGCCTCGTCATGATCGGGATGGTCGCCGACGGCTCGATCGGCCGGGTCGAGGGGGTCGTCCTGCTGGTCCTGCTGGGCGCCTATCTCTGGCTCCTGCTGCGCCGGGACGAGGAGTCCGCGCAGGTGGCGGCCGAGTTCGCCCAGGAGCTCGGCAGGGCCCGCGGGCCGTTCTGGGCGAGCGTCGTGAAAGTGGCGGTGGGCATCGCCCTGCTGGTGCTCGGCGCCAAGCTGCTCGTGGTCGGCGCGGTCGCCATCGCCCACGCCGCAGGGGTGAGCGACCGGATCGTCGGCCTGACCCTGGTCGCCATCGGCACCAGCCTGCCCGAGCTCGCCTCGAGCCTGGTGGCGGCGGTGCGCAAGGAGGGGGACATCCTGCTCGGCAACATCGTGGGCTCGAACGTCTTCAACATCCTCGCGATCCTCGGGGTCGCCGGCCTCGCCCGGCCGCTCCACGTGTCCCTCGAAGGCGCCTGGCCCGACCTCTGGGTGATGCTCGGCTTCAGCCTCTTGCTCTGGCCCTTCCTGGTCACCCGCCGGCGCCTCGACCGCTGGGAGGGCGGCGTGCTGCTGGCCGGCTTCGCGGCGTACATGGCCTGGCTGTTCGTCTGAGACCGGACGGACTCGCGCCCTGGAAGCGCTTGGACGGTAGAGCGGACCGTTCGCCTGGTAGAATGACCGGCCATGCCGAAGGTCGAGGAGCGCTACGTCACGGACAAGAGTGGAGCCCGCGTCGGGGTCATCTTGGATCTCGAGGAGTACGAGAGGCTCCTCGAAGAAGCCGACGAGCTCGAGTCGATTCGGGCCTTTGACGCCGCGAAGGCCTCCGGCGACGAGGCGGTCCCCCTGGACCAGGCTCTCGGGGAGATCGAAGCCTCGGGCCGGCAGGCTCGGTGAGCTACCGGGTCTTCGTCCTCCGGCGCGCTCAGAAGGAGCTCGCCGCCCTTCCCCGAGGCGTCTACCCTCGGCTGCGTGAGCACCTCCTGTCCCTGGCGGACGATCCGCGCCCGCCGGGCGCCAAGAAGCTGGTGGGTCGGGACGGCTGGCGGCTTCGAGTCGGCGACTATCGGGCGATCTACGAGATCGACGACGACGGCCACCGGGTGACGGTCCTCCACGTCGGCCCACGCTCGAACATCTATCGATAACCCGGCCTCGATCCGGGCCCTGGAAGTGTTCGCCGAATGCCCGACCCCTCCGATCGAGAGGGACGGGCCCGGCTGTCTCGGCACCCCAGCCTTCCGGCGGCGGTCTCCGCAAGTCCTCCTCCCTTTCCTTCTCTCCGCCGTGGGAGAATCGTTCCGAGCGAAGGCCGGAGACCCGGGAGGAGGTCGAAGTGAGCACCTTGCAGAAGAGCGTCACCGACGACCTGGAGCTCCTCCTCGACATCATGCCCGCGAAGGTCCGCGACGCGATCGAGGGGGCGGCGGACCGGGAGAGCCTGGTCGAGGTCGTCCTCGACCTGGGGCGCATCCCGGAGGCGCGCTTCCCGCATCGGGTGCTGGCTATCGGCGACCAGCCGGTCTCGCGGGAGGACCTCCAGGCCGTGGTCGAGCGAGTCGGCCGGTTCGGCAAGGACAACCGGGCCGGCATCGAGCGCACACTCCACCGCATCTCGGCGCTACGCAACCGGGAGGGCGAGGTGATCGGCCTGACCTGCCGCGTAGGGCGGGCGGTCATCGGCACCGTCGACATCCTGCGCGACGTGGTCGAGGCCGGCGAGTCGATCCTGCTCCTGGGCCGCCCCGGAGTGGGCAAGACGACGCTGCTGCGCGAGGCTGCCCGGGTCCTCGCCGACGAGCTCGAGAAGCGGGTGGTGGTGGTCGACACCTCGAACGAGATCGCCGGCGACGGCGACATCCCCCACCCGGGCATCGGTCGCGCCCGGCGCATGCAGGTGCCTTCGCCCGACCAGCAGCACGCGGTGATGATCGAGGCGGTGGAGAACCACATGCCGGAGGTCATCGTGATCGACGAGATCGGCACCGGCGCCGAGGCCCTGGCCGCCCGGACCATCGCCGAGCGCGGCGTCCAGCTCATCGCCACCGCCCACGGCAACAGCCTCGACAACCTGCTCCAGAACCCGACGCTCGCCGACCTGGTGGGGGGCATCCACGCGGTCACCCTCTCCGACGAGGAGGCCCGCCGCCGCCACACCCAGAAGACGGTTCTCGAGCGCAAGCAGCCTCCGACCTTCGACGTGGTGGTGGAGATCCAGGAGCGCGACCGCCTGGCGGTCCACCACCGGGTGGCCGAAGTGGTCGACCGGTTCCTGCGCGGCGAGCCCCTGCGCCCGGAGCGCCGGATGCGCACCGAGGAGGGCGACGTGGAGATCCGCGAGGCCCCGGAGCCGGTGCCGATGCCGGCGCCGCCCGTCCCGGCCGCGCCGCAGCCCGCCGGCGCGCCGGGTCTGCGCCCCGAGCGCAAGATCCTCCGGGTCTTCCCCTACGCGGTCTCCCGCGGCAAGCTCGAGCGCGCGATCCGCGACCTCGACGTGCCCGCCTTCCTGGTGGACGACTTTCGCCAGGCCGACGTGGTCCTGACCTTGAAGAGCCAGGAGCGCCGCCAGCCCAAGCGCCTGCGCGACGCCGAGGCCCGGGGGCTTCCCCTCGAGACGGTGCGCTCGAACACCGTCAAGCAGATGGAGAAGTTCCTCCGCGACCGCTTCGGGATCGAGGAGTTCGCCGAGGGCTACGAGGTGGCGCTCGAGCAGACCGAGAAGGCGATCGACCAGGTCCTCGAGCGCGGCCACCCGGTGGAGCTCTCGCCCCAGGACCGCCAGATCCGCCGCCTCCAGCACGAGCTGGTCGAGAGCGCCGCCCTGGCCTCCGAGTCGAAGGGCACCGAGCCCTACCGCCGGGTGGTCATCTACCCGCGGTAGGCGCCCGCGCAGGAATAACTCCCAGCACCGAGGGCGTAAGGGCGCAATCCTCGCCAGGCGCGCGACTGAGGCATAGCGGGGCCTATGCCGCAGGGAGCGCAACGCCGCGAGGGTTGATGGAATTACGCCCGAATGCGGGAGTTATTCCTGCGCGGGCCCTAAGCGCCTTCACCGCGCCGGCGACAGCCCCTGGTGGAGGCGCACCTCGACGTCCCAGCGGCGCTCGAACAGGCGCTTCTGCTTGCGGGCCTCCTCGAGCTCGAGGGAGACGTCGAAGGGCGAAATGACGTCGAGGCGGACCTTCCTCTTGCGGATCGCGCAGTAGACCGTCTCGACCCGCGAGGCGTGGGTGCGGTCGAGGGCGTCGGCAAGGCGCAGCAGCGCCACCAGGCCCTTCACCACCTTGCGCTGCCAGGCCGGTAGGCCCGCGAGCGCCGGGTCGCTCGAGCGCGGGCGCCGGCCGCCGTGGTAGCCGGCGGTGAGCGCGATCACCGCCACCTCGCCGGGATCGAAGCCCTCCAGGCCGGCGTTGGCGATCAGGTAGCGGCTGTGGTCCTGATGGCGCCGGTGGTGGACCGAGTAGCCGATGTCGTGGAGCAACGCGGCGTACTCCAGCCACTCCCGCTCGCGGGGGCCGAAGCCGTGGATCGACATGGTGAGGTCGAACAGGCGTACCGCCAGTCGTGCGCACTGCGAGCTGTGGGCGTACACGCCCTCGAGGCGCCGAGCGAGGCGCTCGACCTGGCGGCGGCGCGAGCTTCCGGCCGGTTCCGGCGGCCGGACGAGGGTGGCGAGGACCAGCCCGTCGCGCAGGCTCCGGTCGCACACCGTGAGCCGGTCGGTGCCGGCCGCGGCGAGGAGCTGGCCCAAGAGCATCGCGCCCGCGAGAATCGAAGGGGCGCGCCCGGAACCGACCGGCGGCAGGTCCGCGATCTCGTCCCGGGAGAGGCGGGCGAGGCGGGAGACGACCCTCGCCACGTCGTCGGCCTCGAGACTGCGCAGCGCTCCGGGCGCGGCGCGCCAGGGCCGGCCGGCCCAGAGCTCCGCCAGAGAGGCGACGGCGACGGCGGTTCCCGAGGTCGCGAGCAGCCGGTCGGCCGGGCCGGGGGCCGACAACGCCTCGAGTCCCCGGGAGATGCGCTTTCCCAGGCGAGAGAGGTCGGCTTCGGTGGGCGGCGCGGCGGGGAGCAGACGACCGAGGCGCAGCGAACCGAGCGGCAGGCTGTCGATCGCCGTGAGCTCGCCCGCCTCGACCCGGATCCACTCGGTGCTGCCGCCCCCCAGGTCGGCGATCACCACCCGCGGCTCCGAGAGGTCGACCGCTTCGCGCACCGCGAGGTAGACCAGGGACCCCTCCTCCTCGCCGGAGAGGACCCGCACCTGGAGGCCGGTCTGTGCCTCGACCCGGGCCACGAGCTCGGCGCCGTCGAGCGCCTCGCGCACCGCGCTGGTGGCGACGGCGACCGCCTCGGCGGCGCCGCGCAATCCGGCGAGGACCAGGAACTTCTTGAGCGTCTCGAGCGTGGCCTCGACGGCGTCGGCGGGGAGCCGGGAGCGCTCGGCCCCGACCTCGAGCGTGCTCCCCAGGCAGACCATCTCCTTTTCCCGATCCAGCACTCGATAGCCGCCCGCCGGGTCGGCCTCGACGAGGATCATGTGGAGCGAGTTCGAGCCGATGTCGATCGCCGCCAGGCGGCCCGGCCGGGGATCCTCGGAACCCTCGCCGAGGGGTGCCAGGCGGGAGACGGGGAGCGTCAGGAGCCCGACCGGCGAGGGCAGGCGCCGGCACTCGGCCTCGGCGGCGACCGCCGGCATCGGGGTGCGGTCGCTCGCGGCCCGCGCGGCCGGAGGGATCGAGCTCTTGCGTGCCATGGCGGGTCAGGCTCCGGCCGCCGGGCTCGCCCCGTCGGCCAGCGGCGGGGCCTCGGGCTCGGGGGCGGGACCGCGGAGGGCGGCGGCGAGCTGGGTCGCCCGCGCCTCGAAGTCGTCGCGGCCGCGCTCGGAGAGCCACTCCGCTGCCAGCCGGCCGAACAGGCTGTCCCGGCGCTCTCGGTTGGCGCGGGCCAGGGCCACGAGGCTCCGGACGACCTCCCAGGGCCGGAGGGACGGGGTGCCGGCGTCCGTCGCTCCCAGCGCCGCCGCGAGGAGCCCTCGAGCCTGGTCCGCGGCCGCCGCCTCGACCCACGAGGCGAGGTCGGCCTCGAGGACGTGGGCGTCATGGAGCTCCCCCAGGAGGTCCTGCAGGCCCTTGAGGCTCGCGACCAGGCCGCGCGCCAGGGGCTGCGCGGGAGATGCGCCCTCCACCAGGTATCGGAGCCTCTTGCCGGCGAGTCGGGCACGGTGGACCGCGGACCGGTTCCCGGGGCCACCGATCGCCGCCAGCCGGTGGACGAGGGTCGGCGAGTACCGTTCCAGGCGCCCGGCGAGCACCGCGGCGAACGTGTCTTCCCGGCGCGGCTCCAGGCGCACCTCGGCGGTGTAGACGACCAGCCGCCCGTGGAGCTTGTCCGTCGCGGTCTCGAACCGTGAGACGCCCTCCCGGATCGAGGCGGCGGCCGCTTCCAGCCGGCGGTCGAGGCGCGCAGCCGCCCAGTCGACGCCGGTCCGGGCGCGCCGGCCCAACCGCGGCCGCTCGGCGACCAGCCAGGCGCGGGCGACCTCGGCGTCTCGGCCGCCGCCGGTCGCACGCGCGACGTCGCGCAGGCGCCGAACGAGCTTCTTCCCCACCGCGTCCTCGAGGAGCTCCGAGTACGCGCGGAGCACGCTTCTCAGGCGCCGCACCGCCACCCGGAAGTCGTGCAACCCCTCCTCGTCTTCGGGATCGAGGCCCCGGGGCGCCGCCTCGCCGGCCGCCTCCAGGTGACCGAGGGCGATCCGCCGAATGGCCTCTTCCGCCGGCCGGTCGAGCAGATCCTCCACGGCGCTCAGTCTCCGCCTCTCGCGATGCGGCGGAGCTGACCGGGGGTCAGGAGCCAGAGCAGCCTGGCGCCCGCCGAGGCCGGGGCTCCGTCGAAGGTGAGGAGGGCGGCGCCGCCCTTCTTGAACGCCACGAGCGAGCGGTCGAGGCCGGAGAGCAGCCAGCTCGCGGCGAGGGAGAGGGACGGCTCGTGGCCCACCACCGCGACCCGGGCGGCGGGCTCCTGCCGTTCCAGCCAGGACAGGAAGCCGGCGGAGGCGGCCCCGGGGGTCAGCTCCTCGATCACGGTGGGCGGCGGGCAACGGACCAGCTCCTTGGCGAGGATCTCCGCGGTCTGGCCGGCGCGCAGCAGGGGGCTCGCCGCCAGGACGTCGAGCTCCGGAACGAGGTAGCTCAGACCGCGCGCCGCGAGGCGCATCCGCCTCCGGCCCCGGTCGTTCAAGGGCCGCAGCTCCTCGTCGTCGCCGGGAGACTCCTCCCGGGGCTCGGCGATCGCGTGACGGATCATGAGCAGCTCCATGCCCCGAACTCTAGCCGAGCCGGCATGTCGACGCCGTGGCACCCGGGTGACAGCCGGAGGACAGCTCGCTCTCCCGCACCGAGACTGTCACGACATGGTCACCCGGCCGTAGGCGGGTCGCCACGGCCCGGGCCGCAGGATGCGTCCTGTTTCGGATGCTTCCGGCGATGGCCACCCGACCGCAGAGCGCGAAGAAGGAGAAGCGCCGACCCGCGCGGCCGAACCTGAACCATCCGACGTACTACCGCAACCGCGAGCTCTCCTGGCTGGAGTTCGAGGCCCGCGTCCTCGCCGAGGCTCTCGATCGCGGCCTGCCGTTGCTCGAGCGCGTCCGCTTCCTCTCGATCTTCGCCGGCAACCTCGACGAGTTCTTCATGATCCGGGTCTCGGGTCTGCGGCGCCAGCTCGAGAGCGGCGTCGTCCATCCGCCTCCCGACGGCCTTTCGGTGGCCGAGCAGCTCGCGGCGATCCGCGGGCGCCTCCTGCCGCTCCTCGACGAGGCCGACCGCTGCTGGAGCCAGGATCTGCTTCCCGCGCTCACCGCCACCGAGATCAACGTCCTCGGCTACGGCCAGCTCAAGGGCAAGCAGAGAAAGCTCGTCCGCCAGCACTTCGAGCGCGAGGTCTTCCCGGCCCTGACGCCCCTGGCGTTCGACCCCGGCCACCCGTTCCCCCACATCTCGAACCTGAGCATCAACCTCGCGGTGGTGGTTCGCAATCGCGACGGCGTCGAGCGCTTCGCTCGGCTCAAGGTGCCGCAGAGCTTCCCTCGCCTGCTGCGCATCCCGACCGAGGAGAAGGCCGGCAAGTACGAATGGCTCGGCCTAGTGGAGAGCGCGTCGCCGAATTTCGTCTGGCTGGAGGAGGTGGTGGCGGCGAACCTCGACCGGCTGTTCCCGGGCCTCGAGGTGATCGCCGCCTACCCGTTCCGGGTGACGCGCGACGCCGACGTCGAGATCGAGGAGGACGAGGCCGCCGACCTGTTGACCGCGATGAGCGAGGTCGTCGAGCAGCGCTACTTCGGCTCGGCGGTCCGGCTCGAGATCGAGCGCCAGATGCCGGAGCGGATCCGCGCGATCCTGGTCCAGAACCTCCGGCTCGCTCCCTACCAGGTCTACACCAGCCCGGGCCCCCTCGGCCTGGGCGACCTGGCCCAGCTCTTTACGCTCGATCGTCCGGAGCTCAAGTACCGCCCGTTCGTCCCGGCGACCCCCGCCGGCCTGGGGCCCGAGCAGGACCTCTTCGCCACGGTGCGGCGCGGCAGCGTGCTGCTCTACCACCCCTACGACAGCTTCGCGCCGGTGGCCGGCCTGCTGGGCGCCGCGGCTCGCGATCCCGGGGTGCTCGCGATCAAGCAGACCCTCTACCGGCTGGGGCCGAACTCGCCGGTCGTCGAGCTCCTGATGGAAGCGCGCGAGAACGGCAAGCAGGTGTCGGTCCTGGTCGAGCTCAAAGCGCGCTTCGACGAGGAGAACAACATCGTCTGGGCGCAGGCGCTGGAACGGGCCGGGGTCCACGTGGTCTACGGCGTGATGGGCTTGAAGACCCACGCGAAGGTCTGCCTGGTGGTGCGCCGCGAGCGCGACGGCCTGCACCGCTATGTCCATCTCGCGACCGGAAACTACAATCCGCAGACCGCGCGAGGCTACGCCGACCTGGGCTACCTGACCTCGGAGCCCGAGCTCTCGGCCGACGTCTCCGACCTCTTCAACGCCCTGACCGGCTACTCGCACAAGGACACCTACCGCAAGCTCCTGGTCGCGCCGGGCCGCATGCGCGATCAGCTCCTGTCGCGCATCGAGCGCGAGATCGTGGTGCACGGCAAGGAGGGCGGCGGGCGCCTGGCGTTGAAGATGAACGGCCTCGCCGACAAGGCGATCATCAAGGCGCTCTACAAGGCGTCCCAGGCGGGCGTGAAGGTCGATCTCCAGGCGCGGAGCATCTGCTGTCTGCGTCCCGGGCTGGCGCGGGTGAGCGAGACGGTCGAGGTCACCTCCATCGTCGGACGGTTCCTCGAGCACGCGCGGATCTACTACTTCCGCAACGGCGGCGACGAGGAGATCCTCCTGGGCAGCGCCGACCTCATGCCGCGGAACCTCGACGGGCGGGTGGAGGTCCTCTTCCCGATCGACGACCGCCGGGTCCTGGCGGCCGTGCGCGACGAGATCCTGTTCCGGCACCTCGCGGACAACGTCAAGTGCTGGCGGCTCCTGGCGGACGGCTCCTACGAGCGGATCCATCCGGCGGCCGACGAGCCGCGCTTCGACTCCCAGGCGTGGCTGGTCGAAAACGCCGGCTGCTGGCGCCCGGAGCCCTGAAGCCTCCCGGGGGACCGCCCCCGAGCGGCTGCCGCTCGCTCGCCCGGGAGGACGACGAGGGACCGAGGCCGGTCGGGATCACCGCAGGTGGCGGGCGAAGAGCTGCACCCAGACGACGATGAAGCCGGCCGGCGTGTCGCCGAAGGCGACGCCCAGGCCGGTGTCCTTGGCCAGGGGATGGAGGATGTTCGCCCGGTGGTGGCGGCTCGCCATCCAGCGGTCGACCACCTCGGCCGGCTCGAAGACCCCCTTGGCGATGTTCTCCGCGACGAAGCGGTACGGGCCGTAGGGCGAGCGCTCCACCCGGTCGCCCGGGGTCGTGCCTTCCGGGCTGGTGTGGGCGTAATAGCCCCGGTGCAGCATGTCCTCGGCCTGGCGCTGGGCGGCGGCGTCGAGCGTCGGGTTCTCGGAGACCGGCGCCAGGCCGGCCCGGCGGCGGGCGCGCTCGACCTGCTCCAGGGCGATCTTGCGCACCTGGAAGAGGTCCCTGAGCGGCTCGGTGAGGTGATGGAGCTCCGAGAGCTTCGGGATCGCGAAGAGGAGCACGACCGCGGTACCCTCCTCGCCGTCCGCCACGCCCACGCCCAGGTCCTCGTAGTCGCCCAGGACCGTGTCCCGGTAGGACTCCCCGCCGGAGCGCGCCCAGTTGCCCACCAGCGCTTCGGGCCGGTCGAAGCCCAGGATCACCCGCTCGGTCCAGCGGTGGGCCGCGTAGCCCTTGGCGAACAGGCGGCGCGAGACCGTGGAGATGCCCTGGGCGTCGGAGTCGACGCTCCCCGAGGCCGCGACCTCCTCGGCCCGAGCCTGGGCCACCGCGCAGAGGCGGGGGTCCGCGGGCAGCGCCTCGAGGCCGGCCGCGGTACGGGCCTCGGCGACCTCGTCGACGACCGCCTGGCGCTCCGCCGCCGCCTCCGGGCCGCAGGCGCCGGTCGCCGCGGCGCGGGCCGGCGAGGCGGCGAGCAGGGCGGCGAATCCGCAGGCCGCGAGGCGGAGCGAGCGCATGACGGGACGATACCCCACGCCCCCGCGAGCCACCAGTGGTCCGCCACTCTTCGATCGACAGGGTATCTGGCGAGGATTTCGCGTCGCTGGCCAGGCGCTCCGACGCAGGCGTAGCGGTGCCTACGTCGAGGAGGAGCCACGCCGCCAGCGGCGTGAAGGGCCGCCAGAACACGTCGACCGAGGTTGACGGACCACCGGCCCGGGTGTTGCGCAACCCCTCCGCATGGGCTAACGTCCCTCTCGTCGAAGCCGGCCCGACCGCCCGCAGCGCGGGCCGGCGCCAACCTCGTGGACGAGCCTCCGAACCCGCCTCCCGCCAGAGCCGTTCGCCCCCGACTCCCGATCGGGGACTGATCGTGCCGATCCTCGTCGTCGTCGACCGGCCGGAGGACTGGCCGCTCGAGGTGCCCGGGGTCGAGCTGGTACCGGCCCGGACCTACCTCACCGATCCGGCCTACAGCTCGCTGCGTGGATCGAAGCTCTTCAACCTCTGCCGCTCGTACCGCTACCAGAGCCTCGGCTACTACGTCTCGCTCCTCGCCACGGCCCGCGGGCACCGCCCGCTGCCCAGCGTCACCACCATCCAGGACCTGAAGACCCCGTCGGTGATCCGGTCGCTCTCGGGCGACCTCGAGGACCTCATCGGCAAGAGCTTCAAGCCCCTGACGTCCAGCGAGTTCACGCTCTCGGTCTACTTCGGGCGCAACGTCGCCAAGCGCTACCGGCGCCTGGCGCTCCAGCTCTTCAACCTCTTCCCCGCCCCGCTGCTGCGCGCCGGCTTCACTCGCTCGATCCGCACCGGCCGCTGGGAGATCAGGAGCCTGCGCCTGATCGCGGCCAAGGACGTGCCGCCCGAGCACCACGACTTCGTGCTCGCCGCCGCCGCCGAGTACTTCGGCGGCCGCCACCGCACCGGCGCCCGCCGTCCCCCCAGCCGCTACGACCTGGCGATCCTGGTCAACCCGGCGGAGGCCTACCCGCCGTCGGACGAACGTGCGATCCAGAAGTTCGTGCGGGCGGCCGGCGAGCTGGGCATCGCCGCCGACGTGATCGGCCCGGACGACTACGGCAAGATCGGCGAGTACGACGCCCTGTTCCTGCGCGAGACGACCCAGGTCGACCACCACACCTACCGCTTCGCCCGCCGCGCGGCGACCGAGGGGATGGTGGTGATCGACGATCCGGACTCGATCCTGCGCTGCTCGAACAAGGTGTTCCTGGCCGAGCGCCTGGCCCGCGCCCGGATCGCCATGCCGAAGACGGTGATCGTGCACAAGGGCAACGCCCGCGAGGCCGGCGGCGAGCTCGGGTTCCCGTGCATCCTCAAGATGCCCGACAGCTCGTTCTCCCAGGGGGTCTTCCGCATCCCCGACGAGGCGACCTTCGCCGCCACCGCCCAGCGCCTCCTCGCCACCTCGGACCTGCTCATCGCCCAGGAGTTCGTGCCCACCGAGTTCGACTGGCGGGTCGGGGTGCTCGACCGCCGGATCCTCTACGTCTGCCGCTACCACATGGCCCGCGGCCACTGGCAGATCGTCCAGCGCGACACGCGCGGGCGCGCCCGCTACGGTCCGGTCGACGCGCTGCCCGAGAGCGAGGCGCCGCGGGCGGTGGTGGCGACGGCGCTGCGCGCCGCGAACCTGATGGGCGACAGCCTCTACGGCGTCGACCTGAAAGAGCGGGGCGGCAAGGTCTACGTCATGGAGATCAACGACAACCCCACCCTCGAGACCGGTCTCGAGGACAAGGCGATGGGCGACGCCCTCTACTCACGGGTGATGGAGGTCTTCCTCGACCGCCTGGAGACGATGACCGCCGGCCGCAACCACAACGGCGCGTGATGGCCGGCGACGCGCCGCTCGGGCTGTTCGCCGGCTACGGCGTCGAGCTCGAGTACGCCCTGGTCGAGCGCGAGAGCCTCGCCGTCCTGCCGGTGGCCGACCGGCTGCTGGCGGCGCTCTCCGGCCTCTCGGAGCCGGGTCCCGGCTACCTCGAGCTGGGACCGCTCGCGGTCTCGAACGAGCTCGTGCTGCACGTCGTCGAGCTCAAGACCGCAGTCCCCGCGCCGGCGCTCGAAGGGCTCGCGGCGGCCTTCCAGGCGGGGGTCGAGCGGCTCGAGGCGGCCCTCGTCGGGCTCGGCGGCCGCCTCCTGCCGACCGCCATGCACCCCTGGCTCGACCCGGAGAAAGAGACCCGCCTCTGGCCGCACGAGGCGGGCGAGATCTATCGCGCCTACGACCGCATCTTCGGCTGCCGGGGCCACGGCTGGTCTAACCTCCAGAGCGTCCACCTGAACCTGCCCTTCGCCGGCGACGACGAGCTCGGCCGCCTGCACGCCGCGATCCGCCTCCTGCTGCCGATCCTGCCGGCGCTGGCCGCGAGCTCGCCGGTGGTCGAGGGCCGCGTGACCGGCCTGGCCGACAGCCGGCTCGACGCCTACCGCGGGAACGCCCGGCGCTTCGCCTCGATCACCGGCCGGGTGATCCCGGAGCCGGTCTTCACCCGCGCCGCCTACGAGGCGGAGATCCTCGAGCCGATCTACCGCGACCTCGCGCCGCACGACCCCGAGGGGATCCTGCGCCACGACTTCGCGAACGCGCGCGGCGCGATCGCCCGCTTCGAGCGCGGCTCGATCGAGATCCGGCTGCTCGACGTCCAGGAGGCTCCGCGGGCGGACCTGGCGGTGGTCGCCGCGGTGGTCGGCGCCCTGAAGCTGCTGGTCGCCGAGCGCTGGTCGAGCCGGGAGGAGCAGGCCGGCTGGCCGGTCGAGCCGCTCGCGGCGCTCCTCGATCGGACGATCGCCGGCGCCGAGCGGGCCGTCGTCGAGGACGCCGCCTACCTCGCCGCTTTGGGCTTCCCGGCCCCGCCCCCCGTCCCCGCGGCGGACCTCTGGCGCCACCTGGTGACCGAAGCCGCCGCCGCCCGCACCCTCGACGCCGCCGCCTTCGGTGCCCACCTCGAGACGATCCTCACCGAGGGCCCCCTCGCCCGCCGCATCCTCCGCGCCACCGGCCCCGCCCCGAGCCACGAGACGCTCCGGGAGGTCTACGCCCGCCTGGCGGACTGCTTGCAGGCAGGAGAGATGTTCCGGCCGTAGGGCACCGTTCGGTGCCGGCCGGAAGGTTCGCCGGGCCGACCCGTTCGACTCGCTTCGCTCGCTCAGGGCGGAGGGCGAGAGCTCGGCCCGGGAGCCGAGGTGCGCGAGGGTGGCGGGGT
Source organism: uncultured Acidobacteriota bacterium (assembly GCA_963741925.1). Taxonomy (GTDB): domain Bacteria; phylum Acidobacteriota; class Thermoanaerobaculia; order Multivoradales; family DATKCC01; genus CAVUBL01. Next base: position 1,206,672 of record CAVUJU010000005.1, on the reverse strand, counting down.
CGTCTCCGTCGAGGCGTTCGGTGCATGCCGCGCCGATCGCCCGGCCGAGACGGAGCTCGGCCGCTTCATGGGTTCGGTGCCGAAGCGGGCGACTCCGGTTTCCCCCCCTCTTCCCGAGCGGGAGGGGGACGACGTCCGGGCAGGCTCGGTGCGAGGGCGGGGCCGGGCGGGCGCCCGGAGGTGTCATCGCCCGCGCATGCGCAACGAACGGCGGGAGTCCGACAACGATCCACGCGCGGCAGCGATGTCAGGCGAGGGCTCCGGCGGAAGGGCCAGCACCCGAGCCGCGCCGGAGGGCGCCCGCCCGGCCCCGCCCTGCCTCCCCGGCTCCGCCCGCCTCGGGAGTCACAGGATCTTGGCCCCTTCTCCTCACCGTTGTCACACGACCGCGACATCCTCATCCCCGGAAACGAGAGCCCACGCGGGGGCTCCTGGAGACCCCCGCATCCCCAAAGAGGAGGAAACCGCATGTCCCAGTCCCGCAGCCGTCTCGCCGTCGGCCTCGCGCTCGTCGCCGTGGCCACCCTCGCGGCCGCCGCCGCGCCGCTCCACGCCGCCACCATCTCCGGTGCCGGCGCCACCTTCCCGTACCCGATCTACGCCAAGTGGGCCGACGCCTATAAGGCCCAGACCGGGATCGGCCTCAACTACCAGTCGATCGGCTCGGGTGGCGGCATCAAGCAGATCGAGAACAAGACCGTCGACTTCGGCGCCTCGGACAAGCCGCTCGAGCCCAAGGAGCTCGACGCCCACGGCCTGATGCAGTTCCCGACCGTCATGGGCGGCGTCGTCCCGGTGGTCAACGTCAAGGGGGTCGGCGCCGGCCGGCTCAAGCTCGACGGAGCGACGCTCGCCTCCATCTACCTCGGCAAGATCACTAAATGGAACGATCCGGCGATCGCCAAGCTCAACCCCGGCGTCAAGCTCCCGCCGCGGGCGATCACCGTCGTCCACCGCTCCGACGGCTCCGGTACCACCTTCATCTTCACCCACTACCTCTCGCAGGTGAGCCCGGAGTGGCGGAGCAAGGTCGGCGAGGACGCCTCGGTCTCCTGGCCCGCCGGCGTCGGCGGCAAGGGCAACGAGGGCGTCGCTTCCTATGCCAGCCGGATCGACGGCGCGATCGGCTACGTCGAGTACGCTTACGCGCTCCAGAACCACCTGGCGCACGTCCTGATGAAGAACCAGGCCGGCCAGTTCGTCGCACCGAGCTCCGAGAGCTTCCAGGCCGCGGCCGCGGGCGCCGACTGGGCCCACGCCCCGGGCTTCTACCTGCTGCTCACCAACCAGCCGGGCGCCAAGAGCTGGCCGATCACCGGCGCCACCTTCATCCTGTTCTACAAGAAGCAGGACAAGCCGGCGGTCGGCGAGCAGGTGCTCAAGTTCTTCGACTGGGCCTACGACCATGGCGATAACATGGCGAACGAGCTCGACTACGTGCCGCTGCCGGACGCCGTCGTCGAGCTGATCCGCAAGGCCTGGTCCCGGGAGATCACGGGCCCGAACGGCAAGGCCGTCTGGATGGCCTCGAAGTCGATGCGCTGAAGCGCCCCCGGGCGCCGCCCGACTCATGTCGCAACCGACCACCAACCTCCCCGCCGGCGGGACCGTGGCCCACACGGCCCGCCGGCAAGGCGTTTCGGACCGCCTGTTCGAAGGCGCCACCCTGACGCTCGCCCTGGTGGTCCTGGCGATCCTCGCCGGCATCCTGGTCGCTCTCTTCGTCGGCGCCTGGCCGGCGTTCCGGAAGTTCGGCCCCGGCTTCCTCACCTCCGACGCCTGGAACCCGGTCACCGAGGAGTTCGGGGCCCTGGTGCCGATCTACGGCACGCTCGTGACCTCGGCGATCGCCATGCTCATCGGGGTGCCGGCGAGCTTCGGGATCGCGGTGTTCATCACCCAGCTCAGCCCGGTCTGGCTCAAGCGCCCGCTCGCCACGGCGATCGAGCTCCTGGCCGCCATCCCCTCGATCATCTACGGCATGTGGGGCCTCTTCGTGCTCGCCCCGCTGCTCTCCGAGAACATCCAGCCCTGGGTCTCTGACCACCTGGGCACCTGGCCGCTGGTGGGCAACCTCTTCGTCGGCCCGCCCATGGGCATCGGCATGGCGACCGCCGGGCTGATCCTGGCGATCATGGTGATCCCGTTCATCTCGGCGGTGACGCGCGACGTCTTCGAGACCGTGCCCCACGTGCTCGAGGAGTCCGCCTACGCCCTGGGCGCCACCACCTGGGAGGTGGTGTGGAACGTCGTGCTCCCCTACTCGAAAACGGGGGTGGCCGGCGGCGTCATGCTCGGCCTCGGCCGGGCGCTGGGCGAGACGATGGCGGTCACCTTCGTGATCGGCAACGCCCACTCGCTCTCCGCCTCGCTCTTCATGCCCGGCAACACGATCTCCTCGGCGCTCGCCAACGAGTTCACCGAGGCGGTGGGCGACACCTACACCTCGTCGCTGATCGCCCTCGGCTTCATCCTGTTCCTGATCACCTCGGTGGTGCTCAGCCTGTCGCGGCTCCTGCTGCTCCGGCTCTCCAAGGGCGAGGGGAGGGCGGCCTGAGATGAGCCGCTACGCCCGGCGACGGATCGCCAACGGGGTGGCCCTGACCCTGGCGGTCGGCACGACGCTGTTCGGCCTCTTCTGGCTGGTCTGGATCCTGTGGACCCTGCTCCGGCTGGGCGTGGGCGGCCTCGCCCTCGAAGTCTTCACCACGAGCACGCCGCCGCCGGGAGACGCCGGGGGTCTCGCCAACGCCATCGTCGGGAGCCTCCTGATGACCGGGATCGGCGTGCTGGTCGGCGCTCCGGTGGGCGTGATGGCGGGCACCTACCTGGCGGAGTACGCCCGCGCGCCCTGGCTGGCGGCGGCCGTGCGTTTCGTCAACGACATCCTCCTCTCCGCGCCCTCGATCCTGATCGGCCTGTTCATCTACGAGGTGATGGTGGTCTCCATGGGCCACTTCTCGGGCTGGGCCGGCGCCATGGCGCTCGCGATCATCGTCGTGCCGGTGGTGGTGCGGACGACCGAGGACATGCTGCGGCTGGTACCGGCGAGCCTGCGCGAGGCCGCCGCCGCCCTCGGCGCGCCGCGCTGGAAGGTCACGGTGATCGTCTCCTACCGGGCCGCCCGGGCGGGCATCGTCACCGGCGTCCTGCTGGCGATCGCCCGCATCACCGGCGAGACCGCGCCGCTCCTGTTCACGGCCCTCAACAACCAGTTCTGGAGCCTGAACCTGAACGCCCCGCTGGCGAACCTGCCGGTGGTCATCTTCCAGTTCGCCATGAGTCCCTACGACGACTGGCAGAAGCTCGCCTGGGCGGGCTCGCTGCTGCTCACCCTCGGGGTCCTCGGCCTCAACATCGCGGCCCGGGTCGCCTTCCGACAGCGAAAGGGCCGCTAGCCTTGAACCAGATCGCTTCCTCCGACGAAAGCCCGGACCCCGCCGTGCCGGAACGCACCCCCCAGCCCGCCGCCGACCGCAGGACCGGCGGCGGCGAGGAGCGGCCGCCGGCGGTACCGGGCGTGCGGATCCCCGACACCTTCGGGCCGGCGCCGGCGGTCGAGACCCTGGAGCCGAAGCTCGTCACCCGCGAGCTCGACTTCTTCTACGGCCGGCACCAAGCGCTCTACGGCATCGCCCTGACGATCCCGGCGGGGCTGGTCACGGCCTTCATCGGCCCGTCGGGCTGCGGCAAGTCCACCCTGCTACGCACCTTCAACCGGATCTACGAGCTCTACCCGCGGCAGCGAGCGACCGGCACCGTGCTCCTCGACGGCGAGGACGTCCTCTCGCCGCGCCAGGACCTGAACCTCCTGCGCAAGCGCGTGGGCATGGTCTTCCAGGCCCCGACCCCGTTCCCCATGTCGATCTACGACAACATCGCCTTCGGCGTCCGGCTCTACGAGCGCCTCGGCCGCCGGGAGATGGACGAGCGGATCGAGTGGGCGCTCCGGAAGGCGGCGCTCTGGGACGAGGTCAAGGACAAGCTCCGCCAGACCGGCAGGAGCCTCTCGGGCGGCCAGCAGCAGCGCCTGTGCATCGCCCGGGCGATCGCCGTCAAGCCCGAGGTGCTGCTCCTCGACGAGCCGACCTCCGCCCTCGATCCGATCTCGACCGCCTACATCGAGGAGCTGATCCTCGAGCTGCGCGCCGAGTACACGATCGTCATCGTCACCCACAACCTGCAGCAGGCCGCCCGGATCGCCGACTACACGGGACTCCTCTACCTGGGCGAGGTCGTGGAGTTCAACGACACCAAGGCCCTCTTCACCACCCCGAGAGAGCGCCGCACCGAGGATTACGTGACCGGGCGGTTCGGCTGACCGAACGGCCGGCCGAGACGGAGCTCGGCCGCTTCATGCGCCGCGGACGGTCGCAGCGGCCGGGCTCTGTGCCGGCCGGCCGGACTCCGGACGGTCGCGCCCCCGAGATTCACCCAAGAGTCAACCGGCTGTCACCGTGCTGCCACGCCGGGAGGCCAGGATCGCCTTGCTCCTCCCCAAAAGCGCAAACGGATCGGGGATGCGAGGACCTTGAATTTCCTGGCCCCGGCGGACGCCGGTCGCCAGACGACACAGGGAGACGACACATGCGTCGAACGAGTGACCGGAGGTTGAGGAGGACGACCGGCGCCCTCGCGGGGGTGCTGGGCATCGGGTTGCTGCTGGGAGCGGCGGGCGCCGGCCGGGCCGACGACCTCAGCATCCACGGCAAGACCTACGTGGATACGACCTACAAGAGCAACAAGGACGACGGCACCGGCCAGAAGAGCTCCGACACCGGCTGGGGCACCGACGTGAAGCGTTTCTACGTGTCGTTCGATTACAAGTACGACGACGTCTGGTCGGCCAACTTCACCTCGGACATCGGTGACAAGGGCACCAAGCGCTACGACCTGTTCGTCAAGAAGGCCTACATCCAGGCCAAGCTCTCCGACGCCGCGGCCTTCCGCTTCGGCTCGGCCGACCTGCCCTGGATCCCGTTCGTCGAGGGTCTCTACGGCTACCGCTACGTCGAGAACGTCCTGACCGACCGGGTCGGGTTCGGCACCTCGGCCGACTGGGGGGTCCACTTCCTGGGCAAGTCGGGCGTCGTCTCCTACGCCGCCGGCATCGTCAACGGTCGCGGCTACAGCGACCCGACCCGGACCAAGCAGCCGGACGTCACCGCCCGCGTCTCCTTCCAGCCGGTCGAGAACCTCACCGTCGGCGTCGGCGCCTACAGCGGCAAGCTCGGCCAGGACACGGAGGTCTCGCCCGCCGAGCACACCGCGTCCCGCTACGACCTCGCGGTGGCGTACACCGGCCCCTTCCGCGTCGGCGGCGAGTACTTCAGCGCCGACAACTGGAAGAACGTGACCACCGTGGCCAAGGACTCGGCCGACGGCTTCTCCGGCTGGTTCGCCGTGCCCGTGGGCGAGAAGGTCGAGATCTTCGGCCGCTACGACTCGGCCAAGACCAGCAAGGACCTGAACCCCGACCTCGAGGACACCTACTACAACGCCGGCGTCCAGATCCACCCGGTCAAGCCGCTCCTGGTCGCCTTCGTCTACAAGCACGAGGACGTGGACTCGGGCCACGGCGGCAAGATCAACGGCGTGGGGAGCACGGTGCCCGGCGAGAAGGGCAAGGCCGACGAGATCGGCGTCTGGACGCAGTTCTCCTGGTAGGCCGGGAGCCGGTCCCGGTCCAGGTCAGTCCGCTCAGGCCAGCGAGCACCACACCGGCGTCGCGCGAGCCCGTCCCTCGGGGGGCGGGCTCGCCGGCTCTTTGGCCCTTCGCCCGGCCGAGACGGAGCTCGGCCGCTTCACGCGATCTTGCCCTCCAAGGGGATGAAGCGGCCGACCTCCGCGGCGGCCGGGCGTGGGCGATCCGGGTAGACTCGGCGGCCATGGACGAGCGACCGCGCTGCGACTGGGTCGCCGGGGCCGACGAGCTCATGCTCGCCTACCACGACGAGGAGTGGGGCGTCCCGGTGCGCGACGACCGCGAGCTGTTCGAGAAGCTCGTCCTCGACGGCGCCCAGGCCGGCCTCTCCTGGGCCACCATCCTGCGCCGCCGCGAGGGCTATCGGCGCGCCTTCGAGGGGTTCGATCCCGAGCGGATCGCCGCCTACGGCGAGGCCGACGTGGCGCGCCTCCTCGCCGACGCCGGCATCGTCCGCAACCGCCAGAAGGTCCTCTCCGCCATCGGTAACGCCCGGGCCTTCCTCCGGCTGCAGGAGGACCTCGGCTCGTTCAGCGATCACCTCTGGGGGTTCGTCTCCGGCGAGCCCCTGGTCAACCGGCACCGCACGTCGCGGGAGGTCCCCGCGGCCACCGACCTTTCGGTCCGGGTGAGCCGGGACCTGAAGGGCCGCGGCTTCTCCTTCGTCGGCCCGACCATCGTCTACGCCTTCCTGCAGGCGGTGGGCATGGTCAACGACCACACCGTCGGCTGCTTCCGCCACCGGCAGGTCCAGACGGTATGGAAGCGCTACAGAAAAATCTGAGCGCAGGGGAAGCATCTACACCACGGTTTGCAAAGAGCGCCAAGGAAACCCCTCGTCGATCCGACGTTCCGGCCTGAACCACGGCGCCAAGGGCGCGGACCGGATCTTGCAGGCGGGAAATGAGATCTTCCACGTCAACGTGGAAGTTGGCATGGAAGCGACGGATCGGCGCGGCCTCTCGGGTCGTCATACTCACCGCACCGGCCCTGAACGAGTGGCGAAGCGGGGAAATGCGTAGCAGCGAAGGCCAGGACAGGGGAAGCGTGCGTCCGGACTCCGGCGGCGCGCCGGAGACCGCCGACTTCGAGAGCCGCGCCTCCGCCGCCCAGCGCGAGGCCGAGATCCGCGCCCGCCAGCAGGAGGTCGTGGCGCAGCTCGGCGTCTCGGCGATCGTCGCCAGCGATCTCCAGGAGGTCCTCGAACGCGCCGTCACCGTGGCGGCCGAGACCCTCCACGTGGGTTTCGTCAAGATCCTCCAGCTCGAGCCCGGCGGCGAGACCTTCCTGCTGCGGGCCGGCACCGGCTGGCGTGCCGGCCTGGTGGGCACGGCCCAGGTGCCGGTGAACCACTCCCAAGGCGGCCACAGCCTCCGGTCGAACGGCCCGGTGATCGTCGAGGACCTCCGGCACGAGGACGAGATCGACGCACCCGAGCTCCTCACCACGCACGGGATCATCAGCGGCATGACCGTGCTCATCCTCGCCAAGGGCGGCCCCTGGGGGGTCTTCGGCATCCATAGCGACGTGCGCCGCACATTCACCCGCGACGACGTCCACTTCCTCCAGGCGCTCGCCAACGTCATCACCGCGGTCCTCGAGCGCGAGCGGGTCGAAGAGCAGCTCCGGCGCAGCCGGGCCGAGCTCGCCCTCAAGGTGGCCGAGGAGCGCCTGCGCCGCTCCGAGCGGCTGGCGTCGCTCGGCACGCTCGCCGTGGGCATCGCCCACGAGATCAACAACCCGGTCAACACGATCCTGATGACCGCCGAGTCGGCGCAGGCGGAGGTCCGGGCCGAACGCTCGAACGGCCGTCTCACCGAGGACCTGGAGGTGGTGATCCAGGAGGCCGAGCGCTGCGGCCGGATCGTGCAACGCGTGCTCGAGTTCGTCCGCGACCGCCGCCCGGCCCGCACGCTCACCGACCTGAACGCCGTCGTCCGCTCGGCGGTGACCATGGCGCGCAAGTACGCGGGGCCGTCGGGGATCGAGGTCGACCTCGAGCTGGATCCGACGCTGCCCTCGGCCGAGCTCAACCGGGCCGAGATCGAGCAGGCGCTGATCCACCTGATCCGCAACGCCGTCGAAGCCTCCGAGGACCGGGGGCCGGCGACCGTCCGGGTCGCCACCTCGGCCTACCGCGGCGGCGTCCAGGCTTCGATCCACGACGACGGGCCGGGCATCGAGCCCGAGGTCCGGGCGCGCATCTTCGATCCGTTCTTCACCACCCGTCGCGAGAAGGGCGGGACCGGCCTCGGGCTGGCGCTCGCCCACTCGATCGCCACCGATCATGGCGGCTCGATCGAGGTCGAGAGCGAGCCGGGCGCGGGCTCGACCTTCCGGATCGAGCTTCCCGCTCGCGGCGGGCAACCCGTGAGGTGATCCGTGGCGCGTATCCTCCTGGTCGAAGACGAAGAGAACTGCGTGCGCGCCCTGGAGTACTTCCTGGGCGAGGTGAGCGGTCACGAGGTCCTGAGCGCCCCGCGCGCCCGGGAGGCGATCGAGCTCGGCCGCGAGCATCCGCCCGACGTGCTCTTGACCGACCTCTTCCTGGCCAACAAGGAGGGGGGCGAGGAGGTGGCCCGGGCGCTCATCGCCGCGCGACCGGACCTCCCCGTGATCGTCATGAGCGGGCTGCCCGAGCCGGAGATCCACCGGCGCCTGGCCGAGGTCGAGGTGTTCCGGGTCTGCCCGAAGCCGGTGCGCCTGGCAGCGATCCGCCAGGCGATCGTCGACGCCCTGGCGTGACCCCGACAGGCTCGGACCGCCGAACCGCCCGGCCGAGACAGAGCTCGGCCTGGGGGCCGTTCGGAGCCGGGGTTGGGGATCGCCCGGCCGAGGCAGAGCTCGGCCGGGCGAACGGTCCGCGAGGCACCGGACCCCGCGCCGGAGACGATCCCCTACCCTCGGCGCAACCCTACGGCAGGAACGCCGTCCGGTCCTGGCGGCCCGGGACGTCGTCGGCGTTCGCCCCGACCGACGGCAGGTCGTAATACTGCACGTCGTCGCTCGAGAGCTGGTGCACCCAGACCTCCACCTCCGACGGCGTGAAGCGGCTGATCTGGACCCACAGGAAGCCGTTGGGCCGCGGGCCGATGACCTTGACGAACACCTCGGGCCGCCCGGCCAGGGCACCGCTGGCGCACAAGGTCTCGGCGATGCAGTCGGACTCCGCCATGCCGGTCACCGGCGAGCCGGCGGTGATCCGCAACTGGAACTCGAAGCCCGGCAGCTCGGGCGTGCTGAGCCACCGGCCGAGCTCGTTGCTCGGCATGATGCCCAGGAAAGCGGACATGGCCTGGAAGCTATGGCTGAAGTTGCCGTCGAGCTCGTCGTTCGCCGTCGAGCAGCCATCGTGGACCGTCTCCGGGTCGCCGCAGGCGCCGAAGAGCTGCCCCACCACGTGGCCGTCGCCGGTCATGAGCGGCGCCCCCGAGCTGCCACCGAAGGTTCCCCCCTGGAGGTAGACCGAGTGGTGGAAGAGGGTCGGATCGTCGGTGTTCGCCCCCTCCTCCGTGGGCCCACACAGCACGCGGTTGGCCCCCGTCTTGACCCGGTAGCGGGTGTACTGCTGGCTGCGGAGGTCGAAGAAGCTGTCGGGGGCCGGGTAGGAGATCCGATGGAGCACCGTGCCCGACGGCAGGGTCGCCTGGCTGGCGTCCCAGCCCAGGGCGACGCGGCCCGGAGGCAGGTTTTGCAGCTCGAGGAGGGTGAAGTCGCTCGAGCCACCGGTAGCGAGAAGCGTCGCGCCGTTGCTCTTGGGCAGGCTCCCGATCGCCGGCGGGGTACCGTTGCAGGTCGGGGTCTTGAAGTCCCAGGTCGCCTCCAGGCTCGAGGCCTCCGACTGGGTCGAGATGCAGTGGTTCGCAGTCAGGAAGGGGAAGGGCGTCCCGGGGGCGGCGCCGGCCGCGAGGTTGAGCAGACCGCCGGAGCACTCGGCGACGGACGGCCCGATGATGAACTCCACCTGCGCCACCCCCTTCGACGCCAGATCGACCACCGGGAAGGTGCCGGTGCCGACGCACGAGACGTCCACCAGGCAGCTCGAGTCCACCGCCTGGGGCGCCGGGGTCAGGCGTGGCGCACCGGCCGCGTCGAGCTCGAAGATCTGGGCCACCTGGTCGACCGTGAAGCGGTAGGGCGCGGCCGCCTGGAGATCGCTCCGGTCGAGCTCGACCTCGAGCCGAATCGTGGGCCCGGCGACGCTCGGCGTCCAGAGCCCGCCCTGGTACGCGAGCTCGGCGCCGAACGGTCCGGCGGTCTCCCCGTCGTCACCGTAGACCCAGAGCCGGGCGCCCGCCGGCAGGTGGAGGTCGGCCAGGTGGAGGCGCAGGCGCCAGGCGCCGTCCACGGTCACCGCGGCCCCCCAGACCGTGCTGCCCGCGTTCGCCTGGACGAAGGCGCCGCCGGCGTGGAGGCCGGCCGCCTGGGACGCGAGCGCCGGCCCGAAGGTGACCGCCCGGACCACGGGCAGCGGCCGGACGATGCCGTCCCGGATCGGCAGCCGGCCGGCCCGGTTCCAGGCCTCGAGGGCGGCGAGCTGGTCGGCGGCGCCGGTCCGGGCGTCGGCCAGGCTCGCCATGGGCGCGACGCCGAAGCCCTCGGCGACCCGCGCCGGCGGCTCGGCGCTCGTGAGCGCCCTGGTCATCGCCTCGGGCACCGGCGCCAGGGGCGCGCTCTGGGACCACCCGAGGGCGGGGAGCAGGAGGCCCAGCGCCAGGGCCAGGACGGCGGCGAGGGATAGGGCGAAACGGCGAGAGGTGGAGGGCATCGCAATCTCCTGGAGGGTTACCGGAACGGTTCGAAGGGCGACGATCATACGACAGGCCGGTCGGCGCCGGCGCGTGCCGGCACCGCGCGGCGGCCGCGATCCGACGGCGGATCAGGGATGGTGGCGGGCGCTGGTCTCGAACTCATCGAGGGGGATGATGCTGCCCGGCTGGCGGACCGCCAGCGCGTCGAAGCCACCGTGGTGCGCCTGCGGCTCAAGAGCGGCGGGCGGAGGTGAGCCGTCGGGCTGCCCGCCGCCTGCCGGCGGCCGGGCGTGGCCGTGGCCGTGCCCCGGCGGCACGAAGAACCCCGGGAAGGTCGCCACCGGGAAGACGAAGCCGGAAGCCACCGGGTAGGCCGGGACCTGCTGCCGGTCGGCCTGGGCCCGGGCGATCTCGGAGGCGGCGAGCAGGGTGATCGCCTGGTCCAGGGTGTCCTCGTGGCGCGCGCGGTGGGCGTCGAGCTGGCGCTGGCGCTCGCTCTCGGCCGCCCGCGCCTGGGCTTCGAGGGCCTGCGGCGAGACCCACTCCCCCGCCACCCGGACGTAGCCCCGGCGCCGCATGTGCTCGTCCTCGGAGATCCAGCGGCCGGTCTCCTCGTCGAGCACGTAGCCGAGCGAGGTCATGACCGGCGCCAGGCCGTCGAGGCGCGGCTGGAGGGCGGCGGCGCGCAGGGCGGCCTCGCGCACCCCGTCCTCGAACCCCTCGGCCCGGGCCCAGAGCGCCAGGTCCAGCCACTGGCGGGCGCTCGCTCCCGGGCCGAGAGCGTCTTTGCGCCGCAGGTACCCCTCGAAGGCGGAGCCCGAGCGCTCCACCCGCGCCACGCGGCTCCTGGGGAGGCGGATCTCGCCGTACGGCAGGCGGATCTCCACCGCCTCGGCCCCGACCGTGGCGATCACGCCCTCGAAGACCTGGCCGTTGACCAGGTAGACGCTGTCGGCCGCGGCCGGGCGCGGCGCGAGCGCGGCGCCCCCGGCGGCGAGCGCCAGGGCGAGCGCCGGAAGGCTCGGAAGACGGCGCGTGGACTTGCTCAAGCTCGTTTCACCTCTCGCTCATGATATCACGCCATAGGCTGCCAAAATTCCCGGCTCCGCCGCCCTCAGGGCCCCCGGGGGCGCGCCGCGGCCGTGATCTGCCGCTGGTCGAAGGCGACCCTCCGGGCGACACCCCCGGTGCGCGACTCTGCTATCGTCGAGCGCCGTGGCGAAACGGACCGACGGTGGGCGGGCGCGCCGACTGCGCCCACCGCGCCTGGTGGCGCGGGCGGCCCTCTGCCTGGGGCTCGCCCTGGGCATGCTCCTCGGGGCCCTCGAGATCCACCACCACGGCGAGTCCTTCGGCGCCCTCGCCGACGGGACCCTGGTCTTCCAGGCCGCCGCCCACCCCTTGCGGGCGCGCCACTTCGAGTCCGCAGGCACGGGGCACGTCTTCCACTGCCCGGCCTGCCTGCTCCACCTCCACTCCTCCGGCGACGCGGCCGCGGTCGCCGTCGCCCTGGGCGCGCCGCCCGCCGCGGGCTCTTCCCTCGGCGCCGGCGATCCCACCTGGCCGGCTCCGACCGCCCACCCGGGCGGCAGCCGCGCTCCTCCCGTCGGCTGAGCCGGAACGGATGTAGCCGTCGTCACGGATCTCCCTCGCGGGCGCGTCGCCCCGGGGAGCCCGCCGGCGTCCGATCCAGCCCGCGGGCCCCGTCGCGGCCCGCGGCCCAGCACGACACGAACCGCCACAGGAGGAGCTCATGGATCACCGCATGCCTCGCCGCGGCACCCGCGCGGCGCTCGCCGCCGCGCTCGCGGCGTTCGTCCTGGCGCTGCCGGCCGGCGCCCAGAACCCGCCTTCGGCCACCCCGGCCGGGGGCGACCCGGTCGCGTCGCTGCGCGCCGAGATCGAGCAGCTCCGGCAGGATTACGAGCAGCGGATGAGCGACCTCGAGGCGCGGCTCGCCGCCCTCGAGGCCGCCCGGAGCGGCGGCGAGACCGGGGCCGCCCAGGCGGGAGGCCAGACCGTCCCGGCACCGGCGCCCACGCCTGCGCCCGGCGTGGCCGCCGGTTCCGAGGACGAGCTCGCCGCCCTCCGGGCCGCGGCGGCCGCCGCCTCGTCCCAGGTCGCCCAGGGCGCCCCGGCGGCGGCCCCGACCGCCCGGGAGGCGCCCGAGGCCCCGATCTACGGCAACGAGCGGAACTTGAACCAGCTCAACCCCGAGATCTCCATGACCGGCAACGTCCTCGGGATCGCCTCCGACGCCGGCCGCGAGGACTTCCGGGCGCGCGAGTTCGAGCTCGACGTCCAGTCGCCGCTCGATCCCTTCTCGATGACCAAGTGGACGCTGTCCTTCAACCCGGAGGAAGGGGTGGACATCGAGGAGGGCTACGTCAAGTACCCGTCGCTCGGCGGCGGGGTGGGCCTGACCGTCGGCAAGTTCCGCCAGAACTTCGGTCTGCTCAACCGCTGGCACCTCCACGCGCTCCCCCAGATCGACTACCCCCTCGCCCTCCAGAGCTACTTCGGCGAGGAGGGCCTGGCCCAGACCGGCGTGTCGTTCGACTGGCTGATCCCCCACGGCTGGGCCACCACCAACCAGCTCACCCTCCAGGTCACCGACGGCTCGAACGAGGCCTTCGGCGGCCAGGACTTCCGGCGCCTGGCGGCCCTCGGCCACCTCTCGAGCTACTGGGACCTGTCGGACGCGACCTACTTCGAGCTCGGGTTCTCGGGCATCGACGGCGAGACCGCCGAAGGCGGCACGAGCCGCGTCTGGGGAAGCGACCTGACGCTCGACTGGACGCCGCCGGCCCGCGCCAAGTACCGGGAGCTCACCTGGCGCACCGAGCTCCTCTACTCTCAGCGCGACGATCCGGCGGGCCTCGGCCACGACGCCTGGGGCGGTTACAGCTACGTCGAGGGCCTCCTTGCCCGCAACCTCTGGGGCGGAGTGCGCTACGACCGGGTCGAGGACCCCCTCGATCCGGACCGCACGCAGCGCGCGGTCGTGCCCTACGTCACCTGGTGGGAGAGCGAGTTCGTCCGCCTCCACGCCGAGTACCGCTGGCTCGACGACAGCCTGGCGGACAAGAGCGCCAACAGCTTCACCCTGCAGCTCGTCTGGGCCGCCGGCCCCCACAAGCACGACAAGTACTGAGGAAACGAGGACTCGAACGTGAAGATGAACCGATTCGTCACCTGGACCCTCGCCGCCCTGGCGCTCGCCGCCGGGCCGGCCGCCTCCGCCCCCGCCCGGGCCGACCAGATCAAGGTCGTCACCACCCTCCCCGCCTACGCCGCCATCGCCAAGGCGGTCGGCGGCGACCGCGTGGCGGTGGCCTCGATCGCCACCCCCGCCGAGGACGCCCACTTCGTCAAGGCCAAGCCCTCCTTCGCCCTGATGCTGCGCAAGGCGGACCTGTTCGTCACCACCGGCCTCGACCTCGAGCTCTGGGCCCCGTCGCTGGTCGACAAGTCCGGCAACCGCTCGATCCGGGACGGCCAGCCCGGCTTCGTCAGCGCCAGCCAGGGCGTCCACATGATGGACGTGCCCTCGACCTTGAGCCGCGAGGCCGGCGACATCCACATCTACGGCAACCCCCACATCCACACCAGCCCGCTCAACGCCAAGGTGATCGCCGGCAATATCGTGGCCGGCCTGGAGCGGGTCGACCCCGCCGGCAAGGCGGCCTACGAAGCCAACCTGAAGACCTTCCGGGACCGGATCGACCGCTCGCTCTACGGCGAGGAGCTGTTGAAGGTGCTCGGCTCGGACACCCTGGACCCGCTGGCCCGCGAGGGCAAGCTCATCCCCTTCCTCGAGGGCAAGCAGCTCGGCGGCCAGCCCCTGGTCAACCGCCTCGGCGGCTGGCTCGGCAAGGCCTACCACAGCTTCTACGGCAAGAAGATCGTCGCCTACCACAAGAACTGGGTCTACTTCACCACCCTCTTCGGCCTCCACGTCATGGACTACGTGGAGCCCAAGCCGGGCATCCCGCCGTCGGCCCGCCACGTCCACGACCTGATCCAGGAGATCGAGACGCAGAACGTCCACGTGATGTTCGTGGCGAGCTACTTCAGCGCCCAGCAGGTCGACTCGATCGCCAAGCGCGCCGGCGCCATCCCGGTGCTCGTGCCCCTCGGCCCCTCGGACTACTCCGCCGACTGCTACTTCCACCTGGTCGACCTGTGGGTCGACAGCCTCGCCAAGGCCTTCGGCGGCAACGCCTGAACGAGAAGGAGACCGCACGATGCTCGACGTCATCACCTTCATGGCCGCCCCCTTCGCCGCCTGCCTCGTGCTGGTGGCGACCCTGGGGTACTTCGGCCTCCACGTCCTCCTGCGCCAGGTGATCTTCGTCGACCTGGCCCTCGCCCAGATCGCCGCCCTGGGTACCGTGATCGCCCTGCTCGCGGGCCACGAGCCCGGGAGCGCCGCCTCGTTCGCCTACTCCCTGGGCGCGACCATCCTGGGCGCGGCGATCTTCACCATCACCCGCCCGGGGCGCCACGAGGCGGTGCCCCAGGAGGCGATCATCGGCATCAGCTACGTCATCGCCTCGGCGGCCGCCATCCTGGTGGCCGACCGGGCACCGGAAGGGGCCGAGCACATCAAGGAGCTCCTCGCCGGCACGATCCTCTGGGTGACCTGGGGCACGGTCGGGCGCCTCCTGGCGGTATGCGCCGCCGTGGGGGTCTTCCACTGGCTCTTCCGCCGCCGGTTCTTGCGGATCTCCGAGCGCCCCGACGAGGCGGAGCGCGAAGGCATCTCCCTCAGGCTCTGGGACTTCCTCTTCTACCTCTCCTTCGGCCTGGTGATCACCTTCGCGGTCTCGATCGCCGGCGTGCTGATGGTCTTCGCGTATCTCGTGGCCCCGGCGATCATCGCCCTGACGGTGAGCCGGAGCTGGCGGATGCGGGCGATCGCCGCCTGGACCGTCGGCCTGCTGGCGAGCGCCACCGGCCTCGTCTTCTCCTACTGGCGCGACTTCCCGAGCGGCCCGGCGATCGTCTGCTCGCTGGGGCTCTTCCTCGTCCTGTTCGCCATCTGGCGCAAGCTCCGGAGGCCGGCCGGAGCCGACCAGCCGGTGCCGGCGGAGTGAGGAGCGAGGCTGCGGGGGCTCAGCCCCAGGGCGGTCGTCGCGCCCAGCTCGGCCGAGGCCACCGCCTGGTAGTCGGCGGCCACCGCGACCGGCGGATGCATGCCGCCGACCGTGAAGGCCACCACCTCGACCCCGAGCCCGAGGGCGTCCCCGCGCCTTCGCCCGCTACGACCTGCTGCCGGGGAGCGGCTCGAGCTCGCTGCGGTTCACCGCCAACGCCGGGCGCACCCGCCGCGACGTGACCAACCTGCCGTCGCAGGAAGCGGCCGGGCAGGACCAGCGGGTCCACTCCGAGGACTGGAACGCCAACCTGGGCTACGAGCACGTGGGCGGCGACTGGGTCACCCAAGGCCTCCTCTACGCCCGCGACAACGAGCTGCGCCTGTTCGGCTCGCCGGGCGACACGCCGGTGACCGCCGACCAGGACCGCTCCCTCGCCAACCGGGGCGGCTCGTTTTCGATCTCCCGCCAGATGGGGATCCACGAGCTCGAGGCCGGCGTCCAGGCGAAGAGCTTCCCCCTCGACGAGCGCTTCGACTTCGGAATCACCGACCCCGGCTTCAACGACCCGGAGTCCGAGGAGTACAACCCGAACCTCGCGCCCTACGACCTGACGCGCGGCGGCGAGCTCTTCCGGTTCTCCGGCTCGCGCACCGGCACCTACGGCGCCGCGTTCGTCGAGGACACGGTGCGGCTGCACGCCTTGACCGTCCGCGCCGGCCTGCGCTACGGGCGCAACAAGCTCTTCGAGACCGAGTCGGAGCTCCAGCCGCGCCTGGGCGTGGCCTACTCGATCGCGCCCACCCACACGGTGCTCCGCGCCTCCTACGACCGGATGTTCGTCACTCCGGAGTACGAGAACATCCTGCTCTCGTCCTCGGAACAGGCCGCGGCCCTGGTGCCGCCGGACATCCAGGCATCGAACCGGCTCGGCTTCGGCCAGCTCTTCAACGTGTCGGAGAAGCAAGACGTCGTCAACCTCGGCGTGCAGCAGGGGATCGGCTCGGCGCTCCGGGTCGACGCCTCCTACTGGCGGCGCCGGGTCACCAACGCCGCCGACCAGTCGCAGTTCTTCAACACCGGCATCGTCTTCCCCTTGAACTTCAAGGGCGGCCAGCTCCACGGCTGGAACCTGCGCCTGGACGGCGGGCCGGTCCACGGGGTCCGGGGCTACCTGTCGCTCGGCCACGTCCGGGCGATCTACGACCCGCCGTTCGTCGGTGGACTCTTCCTCGACGCCGAGGCCCTCGACAGCCTGAGCGGCGGCCCCTTCGTCATCGACCACGACCAGGACCTCCAGGAGCAGCTCGGCCTTTACTGGGACATCCCGAAGACCGGCTTCTGGCTTGGCCTCACGCAGCGCTACGACTCCGGGCTGGTGACCGACGCGGGCACCCCGGCGGACGTCCTCGCGAGCCCGGACACGGCCTTCGCCGAGCCCTACGTCCGGTTCGACGAAGATCCACAGCGGGTCCGGTCGCGGACGGTGTGGAACGCCTCGGTGGGGGCGCGCCTCGAGCGATTCCACTTGCCGCTCGAAGCCGAGCTGGACGTGCTCAACCTGACCGACGAGAAGGGGCTCTACAACTTCCAGTCGGTCTTCGGCGGCACCCACGTCATCCCGCCACGCGCGGTCGAGGCCCGCCTCAGGGCGACGTTCTAGAAGGGCTCCCCGCCCGCCCCGCGTCGAGCCGGCGCGGGGCGGGCGGGGGCACTCCATGCTAAACTTGGTCCGTACCGATGGCCCGAAGCCCAGCTCGCTCCGTCACGACTCGAATCCTTCGGCCCGGGGCCCCGAGGCCGGCCGACGACGACTGGGAGGGTACGGAGCCTTCCGATCGGATAGCTATCGTTTGGGAGCTCACTCGGCTCTGTCTCGCCTGGAATCGGGACCCGGACGATGAGCCCAGACTTCAGAGATCTGTTAGCCGAGTTCAACGCACATGGCGTTGAATTTCTCGTAGTCGGCGCGCACGCGCTCGCCGCGCATGGGCTTGTGCGCGCCACGAAGGATCTCGATCTGTGGGTGCGGCCCGATCCCACGAACGCACGACGCGTGCTCGCCGCGCTCGCGGCGTTCGGCGCACCGCTCCAGGACCTCACCGCCGACGACCTTTCGCGACCGGGGCTGATCTTCCAGATCGGCGTCCATCCGATTCGGATCGACGTCATCACGGAAATCGATGGTGTCGAGTTCGGGGATGCATGGCGCGGTCGACTGGAAGCACGATTTGCGGATCAGATGGCGGGTGTGCTGTCCCGGCGACATCTGATCCTCAACAAGCGGGCCGCGGGGCGCCGGCAGGATCTGCTGGACGTCCAATGGCTCGAGCGCAGCGGTCGCGGGGATTGAGCCTGACGGCGGGGCCAGCTGCCCGGTGGCCGGCTCATGAGCTTCAAGTCGATTCCCTTCGAAAGCCCCGAACAACGTCGGACCTCGTAGGGGTTCGGCGCCCATTTCCTGGTATGACCCCCGGTTGGTACCCTGAGCCCATGTCCGCCGCCAAGATCGCCGTATCCCTGGACCGCGAAGCCCTGAAGGAAGCAGACAGATTGGTGCAGGCTGGTGTATTCCCCAGTCGGAGCCGGCTGATCCAGGATGCACTTGCCGAGAAGCTCGAGAAGATCCGCCGAGCTCGTTTGGCGCGAGAGTGCGCCAAGCTCGATCCTGCCCTCGAGCAGGCAACCGCCGAAGAGTTTCTCCCCAGCGAGACTCCGTGGCCCGAATACTGAGGGGCGATGTTCTCTGGGCTGAGCTCGATCCAGTCCGCGGCCACGAACAGGCTGGACGCCGCCCAGTCGTCATCCTGAGCGAGGACGTCTTCAACGAGAGATCCGGTACGGTGATCGCGGTTGCCCTGACGAGTCGCGAGCCTGCGGCGGGTTTTCCACTCACCCTCGAGATCCAGTCGACGAAGCTTCCCAAACGATCTTGGGTCAAGGTGAGCCAGATCAGGACCCTGCCGACCGTTCGACTGGGCCGACGATTAGGCCGTCTCGCTCCTGACGAGCTGCAAATGGTCATCGCGGGTCTCAACGAGATCCTGGGCGGCTAAACGCTTTGAAGCTCACCGGCGCCGTGGGCGTGCCCCGTTCCGCGGATGTAACCGATGGCGCGGAACACGCCTCCCGCTCGGCGCACTACCTCCGGTTCACGGCGCCCGGCGGAACGCGCTGGTTGGCCGGCAGCGGTGGCTACAGCAACCTCTTGAACGTCTCGGGATCGAGACCTGCGTCCCGAACGACACCGCCCATCGTGAAGGCGTTGACCGGATTGTGGCGTGGAATCGTGACGATACGATTGCCATCGAACGCTCTGATGATTCGGAACAACCAGGCGGCGGTGGGGACTCTCACGGTGCCGCAGGATGATGTGGCTTCCGCGCTGGCGATCCACCTCGTACCCCAAGCGTTGGAAGGCGCGGGCCGCCTGGGAACCCGAGACACTGGGTCGCTTGCTCAAACCGCGACTTCCACGTCCTCCTCCTCAATCGGTGGGGGAATCGGCTCGTCATGAGCCTTGAGGCTCTCGAGATAGCCCTCAATCGCCTCGTGGAGATTCGACAACGCCTCTGCTCGGGTGGTCCCTTGCGATATGCAGCCCGGGAGGGACGGCACCTCGGCCACGAACACGCCGTCCTCGTCCTGCGCAATGAGCACTTGGTACTTCATTCACCACTCCTTTGCAGCCCCGCCGAGGCCACCACGGCCGACGGATCCATTCAGCCGGCACAACGGGCATGAACTGAGCGGCGAGGTTTTCGCGCCCGCTCCAGAGATGGGTGCGGCGCTGAACGCTGCCCACCCGCCGGTCTACGGTGGCAAGTCACGGCCGATGCTTCCAGTGCTCTGGGTCACGGGCTTGGTGCTCGATGGCCAGCACAACGACCACTGCTCCTTCAACCAGATAGAAGACCGCGTATGGAAAGCGTCGGATGACCGCACGGCGTACCTCACGATAATGAATCTGGTAGTGCAAAGGGTTGGCCGCCACCCGTTCTAGCTGTTCTTCCAGCGTCGTAATGAACTCGTGGCCCAGCCCGGCAAGCTGGCCTTCGTAGTAGGCGAACGCCTCCGCGAGGTCAGCCTCGGCCTCCGGCGTGAGCTTCGCGTGCCGCTTCACGCTCGACTGAGAATACGCTTCTTGACCTCTGGCCACGGCGAGGCCGCATCTGGATCCCGGCGATACGCTTCGAGGCGGCGGTCAAGCTTCTCCCGTTCCGCCTCAGACAGCGGGTAGGGCTCGGGCAGCTCAGAGACGCTATCCCAGATCGCCTGGACGAGCTTCACACGCTCAGCTACTGGTAGCTCGAGGATTTCCGCGAGATGAACCCTGTTCATGAGGTGATGGTAACACAGCTTCCCGCTGGAGCAGGGGGCGCCGGACGGCTTGTGAGCTCAGCGGCGCCACCCGCCTGAGCTGGTTAGCAGAGTCGCTGATGTTCGCCTCATGCCGAGCTCGGCATAAGCGCCACTCCTACGCCACCCACCTGCTTTGGCTCTACCGTAAGTTGTGTGGGTGGTCATCGCGTAAGCGTCGCTGGATACAGGTCGAGACCGCCACAATGGAAGTAGATGGCATTGCGGAAGCGGTCACGGTTGCGGAAGCCGTGGGCGGTTGCCTTGATCCACTGGATCTTGGCGTTGAGGCCTTCGGCCCGGGCGTTGGTGATGCCGAGGACGACGGCAGTAAGGATGCCTTCGAGGTGACGCTTGACCATGCGTGCGACCCGTTTGACAGGCTCAAGGCGAGAGCGAATCGCCCAGGAGTACCAACGCAGCCAGGCCTTCCTCGCCCAGGCCCGGCGGCGATAGTGCCAAAGCGTCATCGCCACCGTCTTGATCGCCCAGGCGCGGGCGGTACGCAACGTGCTCGTGCGCAACGGCTCGAAGGCCGTCCAGCGTTCCTCCTGGAGCCAGTCGATGACCAGGGCCTCGAACAGGGCGGTGAAGCGCGACCCCGGCTCCCCCCACGCAACGCTCACCTGTCGAACGCCATGCTCCGTACACTCCACCCGCGGCACCTGCGCCACCAGGATCGTCCGGTACTGGCAAGTGTCCAGGTGACGCCACCGGCGGGGCCGCGCATCGTAGCCCGAGCACGGCCTGCCGCACTCAGGACACGCCAGTCGCCCGGCGCGATGCTTCACCACCACACGGACCTCGCCTCGCCCTGCATCCAGTTCCACCTCCTCGACTCTCCACGGCTCCTCGATCCCCAAGATCTTGCTATACAGATCCTTGTCTCTCATCCGCGGAGCATATGCCGACCCCGTTCCCCTCTACCCACACAAGGTATGGAAGCGCCCAGGTCGGGTGAAGTTCGATGGCCTTTGCCGCCGCAAGCCGAGCAGGGTGAAATGACGAATCCACTTCAGGAATCCCATTGGTCAAATATCCGGATTGGCCAACCCAATCGATTGGCAGGTATGGAAGTTGGTCCAGTGGCAGGAATCTGTCTGCGTCGGCACCGGTCGGGATGTCTTGCAGCACGTTTCTTGGGCCAAAGCACGGAGGTGCGAGGAGCCCTCCGAACGAAGGGCTCTGCTCCGCCCATGCGAGGCTCTAGAGTTGGAGGCAATCGGTCTGACAGATGCCTCGACGCTTCCTGACATGGACTACTTGTCACAGAGTCTTCTTAGGACTTCCGTGTCAGCATTCATGGTCCCGGCACTGGGATTATCCTGACTTAGCTCGATCTTGCGAACTATTCCTGCTTCATAGGCGAACGGGTAACCATACTTGGATTTTGATATTCCGTTGAGTGCGTATCGGCGGCCAGATGCGACGAACGTGTAAGCGTCCGGCCAACCCACCTTCCGCCGGCCGGGCCGGCTCGACAAGATCGGCGCCAGGAGGTGGCCCATGGCACGGAAGCCAGTCGAGTCGTCGGAGCGCGAGACGAAGTGGCGGCGGTTGGTGGGCGAGTGGCGCGAGAGCGGGCTGACGCAGGAGGCGTTCTGTCGGGAGCGCGGGGTGGCGGTGGCCTCCTTCCGGTGGTGGAAGTGGAAGCTGGGCCTTCCGGGTCGGCCGGCCGCGGAGGGTCGCGCCCGGCGCGAGCGTCTGGAGCGACCACTGCCGGCCTTCGTCCCGGTGCGGATCGTAGAGCCGGCCGCTCGGCCGGCCGGCGCGCCCGGCCGTGGCCACTTCGAGCTCGAGCTGCCGGGCGGCTGGGTCCTCCGGGTTCCGGCGGACTTCGAGGCGGAGTCGCTCGCGCGGCTGCTGGCTGTGATCGAGGAGCATGGCTCATGTTGAGCTTGCCGCCGGCGGTCCAGATCTTCGTGGCGACGGAGGTGGTGGACCTCCGGCGCTCCTTCGACGGGCTGGCGGCGACGGTGCGCAGCCTCGGCGAGGAGCCACTCTCGGGACACCTCTACGTCTTTCGCAATCGTCGAGGCGACCGGGTGAAGATCTTGTACTGGGACCGGACCGGGTTCTGCCTCTGGTACAAGCGGCTCGAGCGGGGAGTGTTCCACCTGCCCGTCGGCGCGTCCGGGTGCGTCGAGCTCGAGGCGTCGGAGCTGATGTTGCTGCTCGAAGGCATCGACCTCGCCGGAGCCCGCCGGCACAAGAGATTTCGCCTCGCCGCGAGCTGAAAAAAACCTTTCCTTCGGACGGGTTCTGAGGTAGAATCCGTCCATCGAATGAGCCCTCCCGCGACGCTCCCGGACGACCCGGGCCTGCTCAAGCAATTGATCGCGGAGCTCCATCAAGAGCTCCAGGAAAGCTATCGTCGCCAGGAGCAATTGCAACATCAGATCGACGCTCTCGCCCGGCGGGTCTTCGGCCGGAGCTCGGAGCGGATCGATCCGAATCAGCTCGCCCTGGCGCTGGGAGAGATCCAGGGCCTGGCCGCCGCGGCGCTCCCGGAAGAGCCCGACGACCCCGAGGAGCCGCCGCCTTCTGGACCCCGGCGTCGGGGCCACGGCCGCCGACGGCTGCCGGAGGATCTGCCACGCCAGCGGGTCGAGCACGAGCCCTCTGAAGACGAGCGCCAGTGCCGCGGCTGCGGTGCCCCGATGGTGCGCATCGGCGAGGAGGTCAAGGAGCAGCTCGAGTACGTCCCGGCCTCCTTCTTCGTCCTCGAGACCGTGTGCGGCAAGTACGCCTGCCGACTCTGCGAGGACGGGGTGGTCACGGCGTCCGCGCCGGCCCAGCCGATCGCCAAGGGCCTGCCCGGCCCGGGCCTTCTGGCCCACGTCGTGGTCAGCAAGTACGCCGACCACCTGCCGCTCGCCCGCCAGGCGGGGATCTTCGCCCGCCACGGTGTCGAGCTCTCGCGCTCGACGCTCTGTGACTGGGTGGGCGCGGCGGCGGCGCTGGCTGCACCGGTGGTCGAGGCCATGAAGCGCGACGTCCTGGCCTCGAAGGTCCTCCACACCGACGACACGCTGGTGCCGGTGCTCGACAGGAGCCGCGAGCAGACCCGGACGGCTCGGCTCTGGGTCTACCTCGGAGACCGAGACCACCGCCACGCGGTCTTCGACTACACCCCGGATCGCAAGCGCGACGGACCGGCGCGCTTCTTGGAAGGCTATTCGGGGTTTCTCCAGGCCGATGCCTATGGCGGCTATGACGGAATCTATGCCGGTGGCACGGTCACCGAGGTCGCCTGCTGGGCCCACGCCCGAAGGAAGTTCTACGACGCCCGGACGACGGACCCCGAGCGGGGATTGACCGCGCTCGCCTTCGTGCGCCAGCTCTACCAGGTCGAGAAGCGGGCGCGGGAGCTGGCGCCCGAGAAGCGCCTGGAGATGCGCCGCGCTCACTCGGTGCCGGTCCTCGACGTCTTCGCCCTCTGGCTCCAGGAGGAGGCCCCGCGGGTGATCCCCAAGAGCCCGATGGGCGGAGCCTTCACCTACGCCCAGCTCCAGTGGCAGGCGCTTCGCCGCTACACCACCGACGGCGATCTCGCCATCGATAACAACAACGCCGAACAGGCACTACGCCGGGTCGCCGTCGGCCGGAAGAACTGGCTGTTCGCCGGCAGCGACGAGGGAGGCCGCCGCGCTGCGATCCTCTACAGCTTGATCGCCTCGGCTCGCCTCCACGACCTCGACCCCTTCGCCTACCTCCGCGATCTCTTCGAGCGCCTGCCCACCCACCCGCGCAACGCCGTCGCCGAGCTCACCCCCGCCGCCTGGGCACAGGCCCTCGAGCCGCAAGCCCGGGCCGCCGCCTGAGCGGCTGGCTGGACACCCGCGGGCTCCCGCCGCGGGGCTCAGCGCCTGAGGGTGGGTTCACCGGACGCTTACACGAACGTCGCAGCACCGCCGTCGCATTCGACCGTACCCTGCTCAATCCCCTGAAACGGCCATTGCTCGCCAATCGTGGCGCGGGTGACCTCGATTCCTGTCCCACGGTTTTGATCGCAGGCGATCAGGTTCAGACCGATGCAGATACAGACGGCGAGGGGCACTAGCTCGTTCGGTTGACGACTCATGTCTGATTCCTTCTCACACTTGGGTTCGATCAACGGGCTGTCCGAGTTCCCTTGCGGGCCATACTCAACTCGTGCGGGCCTTCAGGGAACGTCGGGTAAGTGCGGATGACATCGGCTTTTGCAGCGGATCTCAAGACCTCGCCTTGATGGCTTTGAGCAACGGCCCGGCATCGGGCTCCAATCTCCGGCCTGCAAAGATCTGCACGGCTCCAGCAGGGCCATAGAACGTGATTGAGCTCACCGGCGCGCCCCCACCAGAGCCCCGCAGACGCGCTCCACGCAGCGCACACCCATAGGTGCTGATCTCGGGCAAAACGTTTGCCGGCGGCGTCCGGTGCAGCGAGGGGTTACGCGGGAACCCGCGCATGCTCATGCAGGAACTCAGGAGCAAGGTCAGCTCCGTTGGGCCAGACTAGAGTATGGACATCCGGATCAACCTTGAACTGAGCAAAGACTTTGGGATCCTTCAGTGGTTCGAAAACTGGACCATCGAGCTCATTGGAGAGATCTATCTCGCCCTCTGAGCCATCGTTAAACCGGACCCATAAGACGAAGTCTCGGACTAACCTGGCATCGGTGACTCGGATCATCATGGCTACTCCAGCGGTGGGATTCGGACGAGAGGCTCGCGACGGCGGGCACGGTCCCAGTTGGCCTGCAGTTCGTCCTCGTGGAGGTCATACCACTCCAGGACGTGGCGGAGTGCTCGGCGGGGAAACTGCCCCTGCACCACACCATCCCGAAGAGTGACCGTGATGCCGTATTCCCCGTAGTCGGCGTGGAAATGCGCCGGCTCATGGTCTCGGTAGTACATGGCGATCACGATCCCGAGGAAGCGGCTGAGTTCTGGCACCGCCCAAGTCTACCACGGCAGCCTGATTGGCTCCGCCCAACGCTGCTGCCCTTCACCGGCGGCGCCAGCCGTCCGGTGCAAGGGCGTGGTTCTACGCCCTTCCCACATAGGCTACCCGGCCTTCTGCAGCGGAGCCACTGAGCGGTCGGGCCGGTCAACGACGAGATCATGATTCGTCTGGAGGCTGATCCAAAACTCCGGGGTCGTGTCGAACGCCTGGGCAAGGAGCCACGCGGTTTCCGACGTAACACCCCGCTTCCCGCGAACGATCTCGTTAATGCGTTGGACCGGGACCCCAAGGTGCTTCGCCAAGGCGACCTGCGTCAGCCCCAACGGCTTCAGGAACTGATCCCGCAGAATCTCGCCAGGATGGGTTGGGACTCGATTCTCTGGAAGCATCTTCTTACCCTCAGCCACGGTGATAATCGACGATCCGAACTTTGCTTGCATCGGCAGCCTCACAACGGAAGATGATCCGCCACTGCCGATTGATTCGGATGCTATGGAAGCCAGCAAGGTCCCCGCGCAAGGCCTCGAGGCGGTTACCGGGAGGCGACCGAAGGTCCTTGAGATCCCGGGCCGCATTGAGCATGTCGAGCTGCTGTAGCGCAGGCCGCAGAATCTCCGGTGGATAGCGCCGGACCCTGCTGCTGTGGCGGTCATGGAATAGGTCCTCGGTAGCCCTGTCGCCGAACGAGACAATCACTCTCCCTTCCCACTCTGACAACTATACTGCTTTCCCGGCTTCCATGCAAGAAGCTCGTGACTCTCCCTGGCGTAGAACGGCCTTGAACTGAGCGGCGCGCCTTGCGCGCCCGCTCCAGTGATAGGTTAGACCCTTGGAGCACCAGCTCATTCGAGCGACCTCACCAGGACATCACGATAAATCATGCTAACCGAGTCGATCACGTCAGGAATTTGCCTAATGAGATTTTCAAACATGAGGCCGCTATTGATTTCCAGGACTTCCAGTTCGCCGAGGGACTCAACTATGTCGACAGCGCAGACACGCAAACCAAGCGCTGACCCAGCGTTGACTGCAAGACGAACAACTTCCGGAAACTCCTCCGAGGTACAGATCTTTGGCCTCGCTCCTAAGCTGAGATTGTGCCTCCACTCCGTGTCATTGCGCTGCTTCTCGTATAAGAGCCGTACCTTCCCGTCCAAGACTACAGCTCGCCATTCCTTCGCTATCGCTACGAATCGTGAGGCTGCGAGACCCCTATGACGAGACCAGATTCGCATAGCGCGCGCTTCAAGGTCAAGAAGGGACCGGATGTGCACCACACCGACGCCACTCGAGGTCCCCTCATTAGGCTTTATAACAAGATCCTGACCATGGTCATCAAAAATCCTAGAAAGACGTTGCCACGACGAGGGTGTGCCTACGTATGGTGCCAGTTGAGGTCTTAAGACCAAGTGGTGTTCTACGCACGGCAGGCCTCGCCGAAGTAAGAGACCACTAGTTGCCGCCTTGTCCTTCGCGATAAGCTGACTGGCCGCATTGTTCAGCGAGAAGTCGTAGCCATAAGTCAAGACCCGATTGTTATCTTTTTGAATCTCGATTATCCAGCCGCCGTCTTGCTCGCGACAGGATGCGCCAAGAAGGCCCGCCTGTGAACGAACGAGGATTGTGAACAGCCGTTCAGAATTAGCTGGCCCACCTTCCGGAAGTTCGACTGAGTTGTTGACGCTCATCGAATCCCCATCGCCGCAACTAGCGCCATAAGAGAAAGCGCGAAGAACGCGATCTGACACGCGAGCAACCACCAGGTGACGCTGTCGTGAACACGAACGCGTTTTCGAAGCTCATTCAGGCCTTTCCCGTGGCCCTTCTCGCGTCGCCTTGCCACGCGAGCGGTTAATCGAAAGGCTAGGAGCCGATTCCAGGCGAGCGCTGCGCCAATCACGGCACTTATTCCTGCAAAACAAAGGGTAAACTCTGCTGCAATCAGACTCCACCCATATCGAGGCGGATCGCTCTCAATCCAACTCCCCATCAAACCTAGAATCGCTAAAGCCAGCGCAGAAAATGTATTATTAACAGCGCCGAGTTGCTCAATAGTCCTTCCTTGCCACCGAATGAAGCTACTGTCCAATGTGCTAGCCCCAGTCTGGAGTATCTTTGCCCATGAGGTCGGACGGTCTAACGCTGCTGCGGGTGAGCGGCCGGCGCAAGCCGGTCCGTCTCCACCCGCCTGGTTGGGCCGCATTCCTCACGCATTCACTCTCCGTGCGATCGGGGCCTCAAGCGCCTGTGCCTCGCTCTCCGCTTCACGTCTATCCACGACGGCCGCTTGGCGAGCTTCGGTTTCTAACAGCTCAGGCTGCGCTAATGGCTCCAGCACCTCGATAACGTCAAGAACTGGAAACTCACGCCGATCTGCGAGATATCTGGCAACCTGGCGCTCCGGCGGTCGCGGAAGCGCCACCTCCCTCGGGAGGTTAGCGTCCGCTGCAATGAACTCTTTGACAACCTGCCAGCCGAGGTAGAAAACCTCCATGAAGGCCTGATCATGCGGAATCGGGCAGATCACGAGGTTTCGGCCGTCGTCGAGCCGCACCCTGTCACCTCTGCCTTCCAAGGTGGGAATGATGCCGATTCGAAGCCCTCGCGCCGGTTCGAGATGCGTCGGATTTATCTTCACGCTCGTACCGACCCATCGGTCAGAGTCCGTACAGCCGAGGAAGAGATCTGCCTTCCACAAACCACTTATACTGTAGGGAAGCTGAGCTCGGATGTCCTGCCTTCGAAAGGCTGCCGCGACCGCATCGATATGACGGCGGAGCTTTGCGGGCTGACCCCGGTTGCCGGCAAGAAGCCGCGACTCCTCGGTGAGCGACTCCTTCGCGGTCTCGATGAGGCGTAGTGTGCCGGTCTTCTCGGCTGCGAACAGGATTGAGGCTCGCTCACTACCAGGAACGTTACAGCGAGCCAAGGCATCGGACACTCGCTCCAAGACAGAGCCCTCGCCTCGGTTCATCGCATCGTGGACCGCGTACTCAAAGCAAAGGCCGCAATCGCCATCCCCTGGGCGATATAGCCGTGGGAGCATCCTCAGCTTGACGTTCGGAAATCCACCTACTTCCGCCACCACATCTGCCTTCAACGCGTAAAGAAGGCCTGTCAGGATCGGACGCACCACGGCAGTAAGCGCAGAAACTTCGTCGGCAACTGGATTAAGCTGTTCTTCTAACCGAAGCTGAATCGCCATCTTCGTTCCTTATGCCGCCCAACGGTTTTCCCGCTCACCGGCCGCCGGCGAAGCCGGCTGCCCGGTGCAGCGGGGTGGTTCTGCGTTCGGCTTCTATCAACTGCAACGACTCAAGACCTTACGATAGGGTTAGAAATCTTTCCTCGTTTCTTCGCGGCCATTGTTACCTGTGTACTTGGGGCAGCTCTCGTGAAGACGTCCTGGTTGACAGTGGTGGCAGCCCATTCAGCATTGGCGGGCATCTCCTCTGTAAGGAGCCACAAGGTTGTTATTTCCTCCTCACCATTAACGATCTGATACTGGCCAGACCAAGCAGTTATTGAGTGCGAGCTGCCGTGAGCTGCATTGTTCCACACAACCACCCAAGCGACTGCTTGGCCGTTAACGCTAGGATCCCCATCCACATCTATACTGCCGACGATCGCATAATCGCCGCTCGCATCGCCAACAGCAGTGTGATAAGTGCCCGTAATAGAGGAGCCATTCTGCTCAAGTGTCATCATAGATCCAAGTTCATTGTACCAGTCTCCATCGATCGGCATCACTATCTCCTTTTATTTCCTTGTTGGCCTACCAGCTATGTCGTGGCGCTCTCTGTCGCAGAACGGGTTTGAGCTGTGCGGCGGCGCCAGCCGACCGCACCAGCGAAGGGTTAGCTGGCTCACTCGGTTTCACGAGAATCCTTTGGCGGAGGAACAACTTCCGGAAAGCAGCCTGACATCCGCCCAGCCAGCACCATGAGCCAACACATGCCCTGCTCACACACAAAATCGCAGAGACCATCATCGGTCAGGTTCTTGCCGACGGCGTGGCCCCACGCACCGTCGCCTAGCGCAATCAAGTTGAACGGCGTCGATGCCGGATCTCCATGCACAATATGGTTGAAGGTTTGGAGTATCCGTTCGATCTCGGCTTGGTTGAACTCCGAGCTTGTGGCTGACAGCATGTGCGCAGGGGTCGGTCGACTGTTCCGCGTCCATCCGTCTTCCCATAAGGCCACTGCCGATGGATTCTCATGTAGGTAGCTCGCGATACCAGCACGCTCAATTAGCGGCCTCAAGAGCACTACGGCGCCAAACAGGTAGCCCTGTCGAACCAACTCGCGGATGCTGAGGGCTAGATTGATGCCCTGGGGGATGATCTCCGAGACCGCATTCTGAAGGGGCGTAAGCTCCCGGGAGTGAGTGAACGCAGCCACCTTGGAATTGTCCTCGAGCAACTTCGCGATGATGAGGTCGAACCTGTAGACCGAGGCGCGACCCAGAAAAGGCTCGTTGTCCGGAGTATAGACTGCTTCGATTTCGCTCATAGGTCGCTCGGCCAGCTAACGAGTTTGAGGTAAGCGGCGCGGCCCGTAGGGACGTGCCCGCTTCACCGATTGGTTAGCCGGTACCTTCATATTGCTCAGCGTCATCGCCCTCTCGTCTGATCTTGAGACCCAGCGACGTCAGCTGTCGCATCGCTT
This sequence comes from uncultured Acidobacteriota bacterium, assembly GCA_963741925.1. Lineage (GTDB taxonomy): Bacteria > Acidobacteriota > Thermoanaerobaculia > Multivoradales > DATKCC01 > CAVUBL01. Next base: position 1,177,142 of record CAVUJU010000005.1, on the reverse strand, counting down.
CCACGATACTCCGAGTGAAGCCTTCTCGCCGCCCAAGAAGCTCTGCCGTATTGATACCGAGCGTCGTCAGGCCCTCAGGGTTTGCGACGAACTGCTGAAATCCATCTACGAACGAAGCACATCTCGATTCATAGAGGTCCGCAAATTCTTTGAGGCCTTCAATTTCGTAGCCGGACCTTTCGAAGTTCTCATCGAGGTCCCGAACTGCGCGGACCACATCACGGTGGCAGGCCACCTCCAGTTGAGCCAGCAGTTTCCGATCTTCTCCTGAGAGATCCTCCCCTTCCTTCTTTGCGTTGGCAGCGAAGTCGAACCCGTGGAGAGCCTCAACCAGGGAGTGCAGCGCACGGAATAGTGGGAGTGCTTTCCCCGCAGCTTGGACATGGCGAAGAATAAGCCCGTTCATTAGCCCAAGTTCCGAACGAATGGTACGCCAGATCTCGGAGTCGATCCTTCGCTCAACGGGGACTCGGAGGCTGATGGTCTTGCTCTTGCCACGCAAGACTCTCTCGTTCTCGGCCGCCAACCGATTGACCCATTCGCAGTATCCGCATTTGGAAGACCGCTCGTAGAGCACGAGGAGCGTAGGTGTGAAGCCTGTCAGCCAATAGAGAACGGCGTCACGCTTGAGACCCGCAACCTGCAACATGTTGGACCTCGCCCTGAACCTCTGCGAGGCCTTGATCTGGACCCGGAACTCAGTGCCGTTTAAATGACCGTCCTCACAAATGACTACTACGCCATCGACACCGACATCCTCCAGTGGAGGCTGAAACAGCCAGTCGGCTGGTAGACACGCAGCGAACCAGCGCTCCCCTTCGCGACCTAGCCTCTGGGCCTTGACCTGTTTCGGCATTCAGCTACACGCTATCGCAGAAGTGTGGCAACCCGGCTAACGTTCTTGAGCTGAGCGGCGCGCTTTCTGCGCCCGCTCCAGCGCTGGGATATGCGCTCTGATAGTTTGGCTAGTCCGAGTGTTCATGTGGTACTCCGTCCTTAACCCACCATCCAAAGTTCACATACCGAGAAGGTGTTTCGTGAATCCAGAGTTGTGGCTCCGAGTCCCCGTCGCGAACCCAGTGAGCTACGTAAGGGTAAAGCCCTAAGTATTCCTGGCCTGAGTAGTCGTTCTGATCCGTGGGCTCCGATGTCAGAGGACAGATTGCAACTTTTCCCTTTAGCCCGTCGAAATATCCGCATTCCCACGGCATCCACTTAGAGGCGGTGGAAGTACCAGAGGCACCAAAGAACAGCGACCGGGACTGTGACATCCGCTGACGAAGAAGCTCCGCGGTGGCTCGCGAAACCTCTGAGCGGACTAGATGATCGTCTTCAACCCAGTCCACATAAACGGAGTGATGCAGTGTCTCTAAGGTGGTCTTGAGTCCCAGCACGAGCTCCGCGTCCAAGAAGCTGTGCGAAAGGAAGATGTCAAAGTCACGCTCGGGGGGTGCCGCCTCGGCAAGTTGACGGAGTTGGGCCTTCGCAGAGACGCCTGCCAAGGTCACTGAACGTCGGCCCGCGGCACGAACAGATGCTTCCGAGAAGAGAGCCATGGATTCCTTTCGTCAGGGTCGGTCGAGCGTCGCGGGCGCATATCCATTGTGTCAGTTGCGAGCCGGTGCCGCCAACCCTGCGGTTCTGGCAACCTAATCGCGGCTCTCTTCACCCTTCGGCCCTCGGCGTATGCTTCGCTGGAGCAAGAGCTTACCTACTCGGCTCTCGCAGGTCAAGGTCCTGTGATTAGGCTGCGAGTGGCGCCGGATAATGGACGGGCGCGATTTCGCGCTCTGCGGCAAAGCAGCTCCGGTTCGCAGTCTATCCACGCCACCCTGGCCTGTGGGCGAGCCGGCCGCAGCCTTGAGCTCAGCCCATTTGGCCGGCTGGTCGATCGAAGCGCCGGTAGTACTAAGTAGTACCAGTTGGCAGCCTACCCGCAGATCCGAGCCTCCGCAGGGTGGCTCGACCGAGTTCAGTGAGTGTCGGCGGGACTCCGTACGCCCATCCCACCTTTGTCGAGGACGTGCGTGTAGATCTCGGTCGCCCGGACGCTTCGGTGGCAGAGGAGCGTCTGGACGGTGCGAATGTCGTCGCCACTCTCCAGAGGGTGGCTCGCGGGGAACACGTACTGCCAGAGCCACTCGGCCGGCGCACTCGGGTATTTCCTGCTCGCGGCCGACGACGTTGCGGTAGAGGAACAGGAGGGCGCTCAGGGCCTGGTTCTGGGTCGAGGCGCTGACGTGGCGCTTCGTGGCGAGGAGGGTGAGGAAGGAGGTCACCTCCTCCTCGGCCATCTCTTGGCCGGAATCTCTCGGGTCGATGTTTGAACTGGCGCTTGACTTCTGCTCCCGGATAGCGTAAGGTGGGCGTAGATCGGAGGAACGGGAGAGAGGAGGACGACGCGAGGGACCGAACCTGAACAGCACCGGCACATCGAGAACGACGACGTAGCCCGCGATCCGGCCGGCTCCCACGCGCTGCCGCCGGACGCCACGATTGACCAGGCCACGAAGCGGGCGCGGGGTGGGATTAGCGCCCACCGCCGCGCCCTGGCCGACACATGGAGAGCAATTCCATGAGCCAGCGTGATCCGAAGTGTAGCAATCCGCAGTGTCCCTACAACGATCTCGAAGACGGCAGCCCCCGGGCGGGGGCGCCCTCTCCTCCCCTTGGGGGTGAGGAGAGAGTCGGCGAGGAGAGGGTCGGGGAGAGAGAGTGGGGATCCGGTCGGGCGGGGGCGCCCTCTCCTCCCCTTGGGGGTGAGGAGAGAGTCGGCGAGGAGAGGGTCGGGGAGAGAGAGTGGGGATCCGGTCGCGCGGGGGCGCCCTCTCCTCCCCCTGGGGGAGAGGAGAGGGTCGGGGAGAAGGAGGGGGGATCCAGTCGAACGGGGGCGCCCTCTCCTCCCCTTGGGGGTGAGGAGAGAGTCGGCGAGGAGAGGGTCGGGGAGAGAGATGGGGGATCCGGTCCTTCCGCGTTCTCCGCCGCCTTTCTGGCCGAGATCGCCCGGCGCGAGCCGGCGCCGGCGACGCCGGAGGCCGATCTCGCCGGGCCCTGGCGGGTGACGGCGCTTTACGGGGCCGGCAGCGAGCCGCGCTGGGCCTGCATCGCCGCCGGCGAGCGCGCACCGCGGCTCGTCCTCGAGGCGCCGGACCTCGCCTACCTCGCGGCGGCGGCCCTGGCCGTCGCCGAGCGGCCTCCCGGCTTCCGCTTCCAGGAGGCGGCCGACCGGCGGCTCCACCTGCTCCACCACGGCCGGTCGGTCGGGACGTCCCGCGACCTGATCCAGGTGGGCGGCGACACTCTCCCTCTCGTCCTGGGTGGCCTGGCCGAGCTGCGGGTCCAGCCGCTCGCCTTCGCCCACTACCTGCTCTCGGTGCCGGACGAGACACTCCGCCGCAGCGGCCGCCTCTTGATGGAGCTCCTCCGGGAGGCCGGGCGATGAGCCGCGGCGAGGCGACCCCTTCCGTGCCGGGTCGGACGGTCCTCGAGACCGCCTTCCGGGAGACGTTCTTGTGGTGCTTCACCGAGCCCGCGCACGTGGAGCTCCTGCGCCGCCTCGGCGAAATGCTCTACGACGTATTCATGGAGGGCCCCTACTGGGACTGGGGGGCGAGCCACGGGCTCTCCGCTTCCCGCGGCGACGCGACCGCCGCGGCGGCCGATCTCGAAGACCTGGCCCGCTACCTCCAGCGGCTCGCCGACCAGCCGGCCGAGCTCGGCGTCGCCCGCGAGGACCTCGGCCTCTGCCGGGCCGCCGCCGGCTGGGCCGGGCGGGTCCGGCGGCTCGTGGAGGCCGTCCGCGAGGAGATCGACGGCGAGGACGGGGAGGGGGAAGACGTGGGCGGATAGACGGCGCCGGGCGGCGGGCTTCCGCGGCCAGTCGGAGGCGGCGTCGATGGCGACGCTGGTTCGGCCCGCTTGATGGCTTGCGCCGGGGTCGGCACCTGGTTCGGAGCTGGTGGCTTCTGGCGGGCGCCGGCCAGGGGTCTACGACCGGAACCAGCGCTTGCCGACGACGCGCGAGAGAGCGAAGCTGACGACGAGGACCACCACCACGAAGAGCGCGAACGAGATGCCGAGAGGGTGACGAAGGTTTCCCAGGAACCCGACGCCGTGGCGCACCGCCAGGCCGAGCCCGACGTAGAGCAGGATGAGCCCCAGGGTGCCGGCGGCGTTGAGCGCGAGGTAGCGGCGCCACGGCATCTCGACCACGCCGCAGGCCACCTGCGCGGCGATCCGCGCGCCGTAGACCAGCTTCGATAGGGGTAGCAACCACGACGACTGGCGCCGGAACAGCTCCGACAAGGCCTCGGCTCGCGCGCGATGCCGGCGGCCGAAACGGCTCTCGAGCAGCCGGGACCCGGGCACGGTGCGGCCCGAGAGGTACCAGAGAAAGTCGGCGAGGAGCGTGGCGACCAGGCCGACGGCGATCACCGCCGCCAGGTGCATCTTGCCGCTCACCCCGAGGAAGATGGCGGGCAGCAAGAGCGTCTCGCCGCCGACCAGGAGACCGGCGAAGAGGAAGAGGTAGCGGTGGGCGAGCAGGAAGGGCGGGATGGGCATCGAGTCCTCGGCCGGGCCACTCTAGTGCCCCGTCAACCGTCAAGTCACGTGTCCTGGCGGTCCCTCCCGCCGCTGGCGGCGTTGCTCCTCCTCGACGTAGGCGCCGCTACGCCTGCGTCGGAGCGCCTGGCCAGCGACGAGAAATCCTCGCCAGATACCCTGTCACTTGACGGTTGACGGGTCACTAGCGCGGGGAGGGCCCTGGGTCGGATAGGCTTCGCCGAGCCAAGGTTCGTCGGCCCGCCGCCCTGCCCGACGCGGCGCGCCTCACGCTCGTTTCTCCGCTGGAGACGCCCTGACTGACTTCCTCCAGACCCTCGTCGGATGGGTCGGCGCCCACCCGCAGTGGGCGGTCGCCGTCGTCGCCCTGGTGGCCTTCGCCGAGTCGCTGGCGTTCTTCGGCCTGCTGGTGCCCGGAGCGGTGGTGATGTTCGGCGCCGGCGCCCTGATCGCGAGCGGTGCCCTCGACTTCTGGTCGACCTGCTTGTGGGCGATCGCCGGCGCCGTCGTGGGCGACGGGCTGAGCTACTGGCTGGGCCGGCGCTACCGCCGCCGCGTCGCCGAGCTCTGGCCCTTCCGCCGCCACCCGGAGCTCCTGGCGCGCGGGGAGTCCTTCTTCCTGCGCCATGGCGGCACGAGCATCCTCCTCGGCCGCTTCGTAGGGCCGGTCCGGCCGGTCGTGCCGATCGTCGCCGGCATGCTCCAGATGCGGCCCCTGGTGTTCTACTTGACCAACGTCGCCTCGGCCTGCGCCTGGGCTCCCGCCTACCTGCTGCCGGGAATGGCGTTCGGGGCCTCGCTCGCCCTCGCCGGCGCGGTCGCCGGGCGGCTCGCCCTGCTCCTGACCGGCGTCGTCCTCGGCGCCTGGCTCCTCGCGGCGACGATCCAGCGCATCGCCCGCGACCTGGGCCTGCCGGCGCGGCGCTGGGGGGCGGAGCTCGCCGGCTGGGCGCGGGGCCACCGGGGCGCCGCCTGGCTGCTCGGCGACATCCTGGACCCGGAGCGCCCGCCGGAGCGCGGCCTGATCCTCTGGTCGGCGCTCCTGGTCGGCGGCACGTGGCTCTTCTTCGGCGTCCTCGAGGACGTCTCGAGCCTCGACCCGCTGGTCCTCGCCGACCGGTCCGTCTATCAGTTCTTCCGGGGCCTCCGCGTACCCCTCGGCGATCGGCTGATGGCGGCCGCCAGCGAGCTCGGCGACGCCACGGTGCTCGGCGCCGTCGCCGCCTTCGTGGTGCTCTGGCTGCTCTGGAAGCGCTCCTGGCCCGACCTCGCCTACTTCCTCGCGGCCGTGCTCTTCGGGCTCCTCACCGTGGCGGTGGTGCAGGCCGCCTTCCGGGTCCCGCGGCCGGCGGTCGTGGAGGTGGGTCTCGGCGGCTACCGCTTCCCCAGCGGCCACGCGACCCTGGGCCTGGTGGTCTACGGCTTCGTGGCGCTCCTCGCGGCGAGCCAGCTTCGCGAGCGCTGGCGACCGGTGCCCTACGTCGTCGCCGGCGTGCTGGTGGCGGCGATCGCCGGCGCACGCCTCTACCTGGGCGCCCACCGACTCTCGGACGTCGTCGCCGGGCTCGCCCTCGGCGCGGCGTGGCTCGCGCTCTCGGCGATCGCGCGCCAGCGCCATCGGCCGCGGCTTCCGGGGCGCGCGTTCGCCCCCGCCGCCGCGGCGGTGCTCGTGGCGGCCGGGCTCTGGCACGTCCCGGCGAGCCAGGCGGCGGACCTCGCCCACTACGCCGTGCACGAGCCGCACCGGACGATGGCCGCGGCGGACTGGCGCGCCGGCGGCTGGCGAAGCCTTCCCGAGCGCCGCTTCGACCTGAGAGGCACCCACGAGGAGCCCCTGAACCTGCAGTGGGCGGGAGACCTCGGGGCGATCCGCGCGGCGCTCGCCGCCGGCGGCTGGCGGGATCCGCTGCCGCCGAGCCCCCGCAACGCCTTGCGCTGGCTGCTGCCCGAGCCCGAGATCGCCGACCTGCCGCTCCTGCCCGAGGTGCACGACGGGCGCTACGAGTCGTTGCGCATGATCCACCCGGCCGCCGGAGGAGCCGGGTCGTCCGTGGCCCTGCGCCTCTGGTCGTCGAACGTGCGGCTCGAGCCCGGCGGCGTTCCGCTCTGGGTGGGCTCGCTCGCCCGTCTGCGGCTCAGGAGGCTGCCGCTCCTCGCCTTCCCGGTGACCGGTGCCCCCTACCGCCGGGCGCTGGGCACCGGCCACCCCCTCCTGCCCGCCGGCTGCCGGACGGCGTCCGGCGGACACCGGCGGGTCGTGCTCTGCGCCCCGCCGCCGGCCGGCGCGGGCCGGGGATCAGGCTTCGACGGCGGCCGGTGAGGGCGCCGCGGGCAGCGCCACCTGGAAGCTGGTCCCGACCGCCGTCGGCTCGAGCGCCAGCTCCCCGCCGTGCCGCCGGGCGACCCAGCGCGCGAAGGCGAGCCCCAGGCCGCCCACCCGCTCGCCGCCGTCGTGCCCGGCGGCGAAGCGCTCGAACAGGCGCGCGCCGAGCTCCGGGGCGACCCCGGGGCCGCGGTCGACGACGAACAGCTCCACCCGGTCCCCGGCGGCGCGCGCCTCGACCCGCACCTCTTGACCGTCGGGGCTGAAGCGGACGGCGTTGTCCACCAGGTTGAACAGCAGCAGGCGCAGCAGGCTCTCCTCGCCGAGTACCGCGAGGCCGGGCTCGACGTCGCCAGCGAGCGACACGCCACGCGACCGGGCGGCGAGCTCGAACGAGGAGAGGGTGGCGGCGACGAGGCGGTCGACGGCCACCGGCCGCCGGTCGATGCGCGGCACCTCGCCCGGCGCGTCGCGGGCGAGCAGCAGCAGGCTCTCGACGGTCGCCTGCACCCGCTCGATCTCGGCCAGGGTCTTCCTGAGCTGCTCGTGGTAGTCCTCGGCGGAGCGCGGGCGGCGGAGCGTGACCTCCAGGCTCGTGCGCAGGACGGCCAGGGGGTTGCGCAGCTCGTGGGACGCGTCGGTGGTGAAGTGGTGGCTCGCCTCGACCGTCTGCTGGATGCGCGAGAGCATCGCGTTGAACTCGTCGGCCAGCGAGGCCAGCTCGCTCGGGGCGTTCGCCTCCAGCCACAGCCGGCTCTCGAGGCTCGAGTGGTCGATCGTCCGGATCTCCTCGACGAGCTTCGAGAGGGGGCCGAGCCCCCAGGCGGAGATGCGGTGGCTCGCGAGCAGGATCAAGGGCACGATCACCAGCCCCGCGAGCGACAGGGTCCAGCCGAGGCGCCGCTCCTGCGCCACCACCCAGGACAGCCTGGCGCTGGTCTCGACGATCCACCCCGGGCGCCCGACGACGGCCTCCCGCGCGGAGGCGTACCGCACGCCGTCGACGTCCTCCCGGTCGCCGTTCCAGTCGTCGCCGTCCCCGCCGGGGTCCGGCACCGGGGTGGGGCCCCGGAGATCCGGGTAGCCGGGAGTCGCCGCGAGGGTCGCCCCGGTGCGGTCGACCAGGCGGATCCAGATCGGCACCGGGTCGGCATCGAGCGCCCGGAGCTCCTGGACGTCCCGCGGGTCGGAGGTCGTGAGGGCCGCGGCCACGCTCTCCGCCTCGGAGGAGACCGCGATCGCCAGGTCGCGGCGCAGGTCGCCGGTGGCCAGGATCCAGATCAGGCCGGCGGAGAGCAGGTAGGTCGCGATCAGGCTGCCCCCGAACCACCAGGTCAAGGTAGAGCGTAGCGAGCGCACGGCTCAGCGCCCCTCCGGCGCCGCGTCGAGCAGGTAGCCGACGCCGTGGATCGGGCGGATGGCGAGCTCGGAGCCTGCCGCGGCGACCTTGCGCCGGACGCGGCCGATCAGGACGTCGATGACGTTGCTCGCCGTCCCGCCCTGGTCCTCCCAGACGTCGCGGGCGATCCGGGAGCGCGAGAGCGCCGTCCGCGGGTGGAGGAGGAAGTACTCGAGCAAGGCGAGCTCGCGCGGCGTCAGGTCGATCGGCACCTCGCCGATCCGCACCTCCCGGGCCGTACGATCCAGGACCAGGTCGCCGCGGCGGAGGATGTCGCGGACCGGGATCGGCCGGCGGCGGTCGAGGGCCCGCACCCGGGCGAGCAGCTCGTCGAAGGCGAAGGGCTTGGTCAGGTAGTCGTCAGCCCCGGCGTCGAGGCCCTCGACCCGCTGCTCGACCCGGTCCCGGGCGGTCAGGACCAGCACCGGGAAGGAAGCTCCCTCGCCCCGCCACTCCCTGAGCAGGCCGAGGCCGGTGCCGTCCGGGAGCTGGAGGTCGAGGACCACCAGGTCGTAGTGGTTGCCGATCGCCAGGTCGCGGGCCTGGGAGAGCGTGTGGGCGACGTCCGCCGCATGGCCCTCCTCCCCGAGCCCCCGCGCCAGGGCCGACGCCAGCTCCCGCTCGTCCTCGACCACCAGGATCCTCATCGGGCCGACTCTACGCCAACCGCCCGCCGAGGCTGTTCACGATTGGTTCACCGACGCTCTCTAGGCTGGTCCACGAAGCCGGAGAGCCGGCGCGTGCCATGGGCAACCCCTTCCCGACTCCCCCACCCCGGGCCGGCGCCCGGCCCCCGGCGACCGGCTCCCGGATCGCCCGGAGCCCCATCGGGCTACCCGATCTACCTCGGACATCGCCTCGCCGGAGGGTATACTCGGTTGCCCGAAGCATTGCAGCGCAGGGTCCGGACAGGGCGCGGCTCCCCGAGCTCGCAACCCATCACCACCTGGCCTTCTACGGGCCGTGCGCCGCCCCCCGCGTGGCCGTCGACCGCGTCTCCGATGTCCCCTGAGCCCGCAACCTTGTCTCCCGCAGCCGGCGGCGCCGCGTCCTCGTGGCGCCGCCGGCTCGTGACTGCGGCCGTCGTCGCCGGGCTGGCCTGCCTGTTCTTCGCCGGCCTGCGGGCCACTCCCTTGTTCGAGCCCGACGAGGGTCGCTACGCGGAGATCCCGCGAGAGATGCTGGCGACCCACGATTGGGTGACTCCGAGGCTCGACGGCGTCGTCTACCTGGAGAAGCCGCCCCTCTATTACTGGCTCACCGCCGCCGCCATGTCGCTCCTCGGCGAGAACGAGCTCGCGGCCCGGGCCTGGAGCGCCCTGTTCGGACTCGCCGGCGTCGGCCTCGCCTGGGTGCTGGGGCGCGCGATCGCGGGCTCCGGGAGCGCGGTCCGAGCGGCCCTGATCCTGGGCACCACGCCCCTCTACGTCGCGCTGGCGCACGTCAACATCATCGACACGACGGTAAGCTTCTTCCTGGCGGCGACCCTGACCTGCTTCTGGCTGGCGCAGGCGAGCGCACCGGGCCGGCGCGAGCGTCTCCTCTGGTACGGCATGTTCGCCGCCGCCGCGCTGGCCGTGCTCAGCAAGGGACTGATCGGCATCGCCATCCCGGGCGGCATCGTGTTCCTCTACTTGCTCGTCTGCCGCCAGTGGCGGCTGCTTCGTCGCGTGCCCTGGGTGACCGGGACGCTGCTCTTCCTCGCCGTCGCCGTACCGTGGCACGTGGCCGTGGGCCTCCGGAACCCGGGCTTCTTCTGGTTCTACTTCGTGCGCGAGCACGTGCTGCGCTACACCACCTTGGCGGAGAACCGCTGGCAGCCCTGGTGGTTCTTCCTCGGCGTCGTCCTGGCCGGCTTCCTACCGTGGAGCGGACTGCTCCCCGGCGCGCTGCCGCGGGCCGCCCGCCGCCGCCATGAGGACGACACCCGCCGGCGCGGGATCGTCTTCCTGGTCGTCTGGGCCGCCTTCGTCGTCGTCTTCTTCTCGCTCTCCCACTCCAAGCTCGTGCCCTACGTCCTCCCGGTCTTCGTGCCCCTCGCCGTCCTGGCCGCCGCGGCCTGGGAGGAAGCCCTCACGGCGCCGGGCCCGAGCCGCACCCTGGTGCGCCGGATCCTCCCGTGGACGGCGGGGTTCCTCGCCTTGCTCGGGGCCGCCGGGCTCTGGGCCGCCTGGAGCAAGGCCACCGAAGTCGCCCTCCCGGCGCCCCTCTCACCGGCCGTGTCGCTGTGGGCCGCCGCCTCGCTCCTCGCCGCGCTCGCGGCCGTCGTCGCCGTCGTGCGCTGGCATCCTCGAGGCGCCTTCGCCGCCTCGCTCCTCGCCGCCCTCTGCCTGATCGCCGCCGCCTCCGGGGCGGCGCCGACTGTCGCCGCAGGCAGGAGCGCCGAGTCGATCGCCCGCTTCCTGCGCCCGCGCCTCGCCGCGGGCGACGAGGTCGTCTGCTTCGACACCTACGCCCAGGGTCTACCGTTCTACCTGCGGCGGAAGGTGGGCGTCGTGGGCTACCAGGGGGAGCTCGAGCTCGGTATCGCACGCCTCTCGCCCGAGGAGCGCCGCCGGAGATTCCCCAGCCCCGAGGAGTTCCGCTCGCGCTGGCTCGGACCCCGGCGGATCTACCTGGTGACGACCCGCCGCGGCCTGCGCAAGATGGCGGCGGCCGGCCTGCCCGCCGGGCCGGTGCTGGTCGATGCGAAGACGCTGGTGTTGACGAGCAACGACTTCGAGGCCGCGTCACCATGACCCTCGCGCGCGTCCTGGCGAGGCCGAAGGGGCGGCGGCTCGCCCGCGCCGCCGCCGATCCGGCTCGCAGCCCTCGGCCTCCGATGCTAGAGTTCCGCTCCGTCGTCGTGCGCTCCCCGAAGCCCAGCCGCGACCGGGCCCCCTCTCTCGGGCGCCGAAGCCCGCTCGATCGACCCACAGTTCCTCTCGCAACGGAGCCTTCATGAGCAAGCCGTTCCCCACCCGCGGCGATTTCTTGCCTTTCTCCAGGCCGACCATCCGCCAGGTCGAGATCGACGAGGTCGTGGACTGCTTGCGCTCGGGCTGGATCACGACGGGGCCGCGCGCGGAGCGTTTCGAGGCCGATTTCTCCAGCTACGTCGGGGCGCCGCACGCGCTAGCTGTCTCCTCGGCGACCGCCGGGCTCCACATCGGCCTGATGGCCCTGGGGCTGCGGCCGGGCGACGAGGTGGTCACGACGCCCCTGACCTGGGCGGCCACCGTCAACATGGTCGAGCTGCTCGGGGGCACGCCCGTGTTCGTCGACGTCCACCCGGAGACCCTGCAGCTCGACGAGCGGCAGCTCGAGGCGGCGATCACCGACCGGACGGTGGGGATCCTGCCCGTGCACTTCGGCGGCGCCCCCTGCGACCTGGATGCGGTCCTGGAGGTGGCCCGCCGGCGCGGCTTGTGGGTCTTCGAGGACGCCGCCCACGGCGTCGGGACACGCTACAAGGGGCGCCACGTAGGCACCGAGAGCGAGCTCTCCGTCTTCTCCTTCCACCCGATCAAGAACATGACCACCATCGAGGGAGGGATCCTGACCCTCGCGGACGACGAGCTGGCGCGCAAGCTCCGCGCCCTGCGCTTCCACGGGCTCGAGAAGTCGGCCTGGAACCGCTACGCGGAGGGGGGAACGCCCCAGGTCGAGGTGGTGATGCCGGGGCTCAAGTACAACTTCACGGACGTTCAGGCTTCGCTGGCGATCCACCAGCTCGCGTCCGTCGACGAGTTCAACGCCCGGCGGCGGGAGCTCGCGGCGCTCTATGACGAATTGCTCGCCGAGATTCCGGAGATCGGCCGCCCCGGAGTGCCGCCGTACGACCACTTCCACTCCTGGCACCTGTACGTGATCAAGGTGCTCGACGAGGCCGGCTTGACGCGCGACGCGTTCATGGCGGCCCTGCGCGAGCGCAATGTCGGCACCGGGCTGCACTTCCGCGCCGTCCACACGCAGCCCTACTACGCCGAGAAGTACCCGCGCTGGGTCGGCGGCCTGCCTGCGGCCGAGTGGGCCTCGGACCGCATCTGCTCCATTCCCCTGTTTCCGACCATGACCGAGGACGACGTGCGCTACGTCGTGGCGGCCGTCGAGGACGTCCTGGCCCATCGGCGCCGCGGGGCCGGCACGTGAGCGTGCCCCGCCTCTCGGTGGTCATCCCGGTCTTCGACGAGGAGGAGAACCTCCCCGAGATGCTCGACCGCCTCGGCTCCGTCCTCGACGGGCTGGCGATGCCCTACGAGGTCGTCCTGGTCAACGACGGAAGCCGCGACGGCTCTCTCGAGATCCTCCACCGGGCGGTGGCCGAGCAGCCGCACCTGGTGGTGGTCGATCTCAACCGCAACTACGGCCAGCACGCAGCGGTCTTCGCCGGCTTCGAGACCGCCCGCGGCGAGCTGATCGTCACCCTGGACGCCGATCTGCAGAACCCGCCGGAGGAGATTCCCAAGCTCGTGGCCGCCATGGAGGAGGGTTATGACGTGGTCGGCTCCGTGAGGACCGCCCGGGAGGACACCCTCTTCCGCCGCGCCGCCTCGCGCGTGATCAACCGGGTGACCGCCATGGCGACGGGCGTCCAGCTCCACGACTACGGCTGCATGCTGCGGGCCTACCGCCGCCCGGTGGTCGAGGCGATGTGCGCCTCCAGGGAAGTCTCCACCTTCATCCCGGTGCTCGCCGATCTCTACGCCGGGCGCGTCACCGAGGTACCGGTGGCGCACGCCGAGCGCACCCGCGGCACGAGCAAGTACTCCGTCTGGAAGCTGGTCAAGCTGCAGTTCGACCTGATCACGAGCTTTACCGTCCTGCCCTTGCGCTTGACCATGGGCATCGGCGTGGTCACCTCGGCGGTCTCGATCCTCGCCGCCGCCGTCCTCCTCGGAGGCCGCCTGGTCTACGGTCCCTCGTGGGCGGTGAGCGGCGTCTTCACCCTCTTCGCCCTCCTGTTCTTCCTCCTGGGCGTCCTGCTCTTCGCCCTCGGGCTGCTCGGCGAGTACGTCGGGCGGATCTACACGGAGGTGCGGCGGCGGCCTCGCTTCGTGGTGCGCGAGGTCGTGCGCAGCCGGGAGGGCGGCTGAGGTGAGAGCGGTCGTCCTGGGCTATCACACGATGGGCTGTCTCGGCCTCGAGGCGCTCCTCGCCCACGGCTTCGAGGTGCCGGCCGTGTTCACCCACCGCGACGACCCCCGGGAGGAGGTCTGGTGGCGCTCGCTGGCCGAGTCGGCGGCGGCCCGCGGCATCCCCGTGCTCTACCCGGAGGACATGAAGGCTCCGGAGGCCGCGGAGCAGATCGCGGCGGCGGCGCCCGACTTCCTCTTCTCGTTCTACTTTCGGTTCATGGTCCCGCCGGCGATCCTCGACCTGGCGCCACGGGGCGCCCTGAACCTCCACGGCTCCCTGCTGCCGCGCTACCGGGGACGGGCACCGGTCAACTGGGTGCTGGTGAACGGCGAGACCGAGACCGGCGTCAGCCTGCACCACATGGTGGCCAGGCCCGATGCCGGCGACCTCGTCGACCAGGAAGCGGTGGCGATCGCGCCCCTCGACACGGCCTACACCCTCTACGGCAAGCTCGAGACGGCGGCGCGGCGCTTGCTCGACCGGGCGCTTCCGGCGCTCGCCGCGGGCACCGCCTCCGCCGTCCCCCTCGATCTGGCGGCCGGCTCCTACTTCGGCGGCCGCAAGCCCGCGGACGGGGAGATCGACTGGCGCTGGCCGGCGCGGCGGATCTTCGACCTCGTCCGCGCCGTCACGCACCCCTACCCGGGCGCTTTCACCTCCCTGGGCGGAGCCCGGCTCTACGTCTGGTGGGCTCTGCCGGTCGAGGGCGGCGGCGGCGCCGAGCCGGGCACCGTGCTCGAGGTCGGCCGCGAGGGCGTCACCGTCGCCGCCGGCGAGGGCTCGGTGCGCCTCGTCACGATCCAGCCGACCGCGGCGCCCGAGCTTCCCGGCCTGCTCCCTGGCGTCGTCGTCGGGCCTCGTGCCCGGCGCGCGCCTCGACACTCCACGCTAGGTCTCCAAGTGAACGTACTGATCTTAGGCGTCAACGGCTTCATCGGCAACGCGCTCACCGCGCGCATCCTCGGCTCGACCGCCTGGCACGTCTACGGCATGGACCTCTCGACGAGCAAGCTCGGTGCCTCGCTCGGCCACCCGCGCTTCCACTTCTTCGAGGGGGACATCTCGATCAACCGCGAGTGGATCGAGTACCACGTCAAGAGGTGCGACGTAGTCATCCCGCTGGTCGCCATCGCCACGCCCGCGACCTACGTCAAGGACCCGATCGCGGTCTTCCAGCTCGACTTCGAGGAGAACCTCCGGGTCGTGCGCCAGTGCCTTCAGCACCGCAGACGACTGGTCTTCCCCTCGACCTCCGAGGTCTACGGCATGTGCCCCGACGCGGAGTTCGACGAGGACGAGAGCGTCATGGTCTACGGGCCGATCGGCAAGTCGCGCTGGATCTATGCCTGCTCGAAGCAGCTCCTCGATCGCGTCATCGCCGCCTACGGCGAGCAGCACGGGCTGCGCTACACCTGCTTCCGGCCGTTCAACTGGATCGGGCCCCTCCTCGACGACGTGGATGCCGCCAAGGAGGGATCCTCGCGAGTGGTGACGCAGTTCATCGTCGACCTCATGCGCGGCGAGCCGATCCACCTGGTCGACACAGGGGCCCAGAAGCGCTGTTTCACCTATCTCGACGACGGCATCAGCTGCCTGATGACGATCCTCTCCTGCCCCGACAGCACCTGCGACGGTCAGGTCTTCAACATCGGGAACCCGGACAACGAGCTCTCGATCGAGGAGCTCGCCCAGCGCCTGATCGCGATCTACGAGGCGCGACGCGAGCGCATCCCGGCCTTCGCGCCGCCGCGCGTCGAGCGGGTGAGCGCCGAGCGCTACTTCGGACGCGGCTACCAGGACATCGGCGCCCGCAAGCCGTCGATCGCCAAGGCCAGGAGCCTCCTCGGCTGGGAGCCCGAGGTCAGCATCGACATGGCGCTCGAGGCCACCTTCGACGCCTTTCTCGAAGACTGGATCCGCGCGAGCGGGAAGGACGGGTAGTGGACGGCCCGATCGTGGGCCTCCGGGTCGACGTCGACACCCACGATGGGATGCGCGACGGCGTCCCGCGTCTGCTCGAGACCTTCGCCGCGACCGGCGTGCGCGCCACCTTCTACCTCTCCATGGGCCCCGATCGCTCGGGGCTTGCCGTGCTCAACCTGCTGCGCCCGGGCTTCCTGGTGAAGATGCGGCGCACCGGCGCGGCCCGCCTCTACGGGCTGCGCACGATCCTGTCCGGGACCCTGCTGCCGGCGCGGCCGATCGCCACCGCCCTCCCGCAGATCGCTCGCCGAGTGCGCGCGGAGGGTCACGAGACGGGCGTCCACGCCTGGGATCACCGGCGCTGGCAGGACCGCGTGCTGGGTTGGACGGACGAGCGGGTCGCGGAGCAGCTCGACCGCGGCCGGGCGGCCTACCGCGAGGTCTTCGGGGCCGAGCCGCTCACCTTTGCCTCGCCGGCCTGGCTCTCCTGCGACGCGGCGCTCGTCCACCAGGAGGGCTTCGGCCTGGCCTACGCCAGCGACTGCCGGGGCCGCGAGCCCTTCCTGCCGGTGGTCGGCGGCGAGACGCTCGCGACGCCCCAGGTGCCGGCGACCCTCCCGACGCTCGACGAGGCGCTCGGAGCGACCCACCCGGACGCGGAGTCCTACTTCCGCTCCATGCTCGAGGCGGTGCTGGGCGGTGGCTGGCAGGTTCTCACGGTGCACGCCGAGATCGAGGGCGGGCCCTACGCCGCCGATTTCCTGGGCTTCTTGAGCCTGGCGGTCGAACGCGGCCTCCGCTGCGTACCCCTGGGCGAGCTGCTCGCGGCGCGCCGGGCGGCCGGACGTCTCGCCGCTTGCCCCGTCGTCCACGGCCCGGTTCCGAACCGGCACGGCGTGGTGTCCCTCCAGGCAGGGCAGCGTTTGGACCGGCTCTGCTAAGCTCTCCCGCGCTCCGCGGGCTCGGCCACGAGCGCGGGGCCGGCGCCCGGTGGGGAGCCGCCACTTCGACCTCCGGCGATCACCAAGTGCTTCGTTCCCGAAACCTGGAGCGACAGATCCGGCCCGCCGGATTCTGGCTCTACGCCGCCCACCTGTTCGCGGTCGTCTCCATCGCTCTCTCGAACATCCTGCTCGGGCTGAGCACGTTGAGCGCCCCGTGGGCCGGGGCGCCCCCGAGCTCGGCCTGGCGCCGCGCCCGGCCCCTCCTGGTGGCGGTCGCGGCCTACCTCGGCCTCTTCTTCCTGGCCTACGCCTGCTCGCTGGACCACCGGGCGAGCGCCAGCGCGCTCTCCGAGCCGTTCAACTTCCTCGTCATCCCCTTGGCGCTCGTCTTCGTCCGCGGTGAAAGGGCCGTGCGCCGCGTGGTCGACGGGCTGATCGCCATGGCCGGCCTCTCGGGTCTGTTCGGCCTGGCGCAGTATTTCGACGGGTACGACCGCCTGAGCCACCGGATCCACGCCACCTTCTCTCACTACATGACCTTTTCCGGCGTGCTCCTGGTGATCGACCTGCTGGTCCTGGCCCAGGCGGTGGCGGGGCGGCTGGACCGAGGATGGCGAGGCGCTTGGCGATGGGCCGCCCTGGTAGCGATCAACGGCGCCCTGGTGGGCACCTTCACCCGCAACGCCTGGGTGGGACTGGCGGTGGCGGGTACCCTGCTGGTGGTCCTGCGCTCGCCGCGCTGGCTCCTCGCCTACCCGGTGGTCGCCCTGGTCTTCGTGCTGGTGGCGCCGCGGCCGATCCTCGGCCGCGTGGGCTCCATCGTCGATCCGCGCGATCCCTCGAACTGGGACCGCCTGTGCATGGCCCGGTCCGGGCTCGCCATGATCGAAGATCGGCCGGTGGTCGGCCTGGGCCCCAACATGGTCCGCATCCTCTACCCCGAGTACCGCCTCCCCGAGGCGCTGCGCAAGGAGGTGCCTCACCTGCACGACAGCTTCCTGCAGCTCGCCGCCGAGCGCGGCTTGTTGTCGCTGGCCGGCTACGTGGCTCTGACCCTCGTCGGGCTCGGCACCGCCTGGCGGCTATGGGTCCGCGAAGGGAAGTTCTCCGGGGATCGAGCCGACCTCCTGGTCGGTGCGGTGGTGGCCCTGGTGGCCTTCAACGTCGCCGGGCTGTTCGAGAACAACTGGGGAGACACGGAGGTCCAGCGCCTGGTGCTCTTCGTCCTGGCGCTGCCGTTCTGCCTGGCGCCAGACCCTGCCGAGACGGGCCGGGAACCGCTGGCGGCAGGAGACGGCGCCCCGGCGAATCCGAGGGAGGCCTGAGCGCCGCTTCGATATCATTCTCGAGCACCTTCGTGATACTATCCGCGCAATGACGGCGCGGCGCAGCTTCTCGGGCCGGTTCGTTCTCCGGCTCCGGCCCGGCCTCCACGAGGTCCTGCACGGCGCCGCGCGCCGGGCCGGGTTGTCGCTCAACGAGTACTGCGTGCGCAAGCTCGCCGCGCCCTCGCCGCCGCCGGAAGATCCCGGCGCCCTCGCCGCGGTGGAGGCGGCGGGTCGGGTCGCCGGAGAGCGGCTCCTGGGCGTCGTCGCGTTCGGCTCGTGGGCGCGCGGGCAGGCGGGCCCGGACTCCGACGTCGACCTGCTGGTGGTCCTCGAAGAGGGGCTGCCGGTGACCCGCGAGCTCTATCGTCGCTGGGACCTCGAGCCCCTGGAGTGGAATGGACACGCCGTCGAGCCGCACTTCGTCCACCTGCCGCCGGTCGGGCGGCCCGGCCTCGGCGTCTGGGCGGAGGCGGCGATCGACGGCCTGGTGCTCTTCGAGCGGGGGTTCCAGGTGTCGCGGCGGCTGGCGGCGGTGCGCTCCGAGATCGCCGGCGGCCGCATCCGGCGCCGCACCGTGCACGGCCAGCCCTACTGGGTGGAGGCCGCCTGATGCACAACCGGGGCCTCGCGTTCGACTACGTCCATCGGGCCGCCGTCCGCCTTCAGGCGCTCGACGTCCTGTTCGAGGCCGAGAGCTGGCCCGACGTGGTTCGGGAAGCCCAGGAAGTCGTGGAGCTCGCCTTGAAGGGGCTCCTGCGCTCGGTGGGAGTCGTCCCCCCCGGATCCACGACGTCTCGGAGGTCCTCGAGGCCGAGCGCGAGCGCCTGCCCGCGCCGGTCCGGGAACGCCTCGACGAGCTGATGGCGGTCTCGAAGGATCTGAGGCGTGACCGCGAGCTGGCCTTCTACGGCGCCGAGGATCTGACGCCGGGCGGCTTCTACGCTCGGACGGACGCCGAGCGGGCCCGCCGAGGCGCCCGGACGGTGGTGGCGGCGGTCGGGCCCTGCGTCGAAGAGCCGCCCGCCACGCCGGGCTCCTGAGCCACGCCGCCGTTCGCCGCGCCCCGGTCCGGCATCGGGTCAGCTCACCCTGAGGCTCTTCACCGGCGAGTCCCGGGAGGGTGTCGCTCAGGGCATGAAGCCGTGGCGATCGAAGAGGCCCGGCAGCACGTCCTGGCCAGGCTCCGCCGCCGCCAGGTCGTAGTACCGGATCTCGCCGGTCGCCCGCTGCTCGACCCACACCTCGACCCGCGAGGTCGAGAACTTCACCAGCGTCGACCACAGGAACCCGTTCGGCTTCGGCCCGACGACGCGCAGGAAGACCTCCGAGCGCCCGGGCACCTGGCCCGACACGCACAGGGTCTCCGGGATGCAGCGCGGCTCCTGCCGCCCCATGTGGCTCGCCCCGCCACCCGTGATGCGCACCTTGAAGCGGAAGCCGGGGACCGACGAGCTCTCGAGGAAGGGACCCGGCGGCAGGGGCGGCGTGCCGGCGCCCTCGAGGGGGAGCGCCCATGGCTCGCGCCCGGTCGACCCGTCGTCGGCGGAGAAGAACAGCGTGTCGCCGGCCACGGTCAGTCCCCGCGGCTCGGACGAAAAGGCGCCAGGGAAGACGTCGGCCACCAGACGGACCGAGCCGCTCCGGTCGGTCTCCCACAGCTCGCGGCCGTAGCGGTCGCTGGCGGCGGAGAAGAAGAGCCGATCGCCGGCGACGGTGAGCTCGAACGGGCTCGCCGAGCCGCCGCGGTGGAGGTCCGCGACCATCCTCGTGCCCCCCGGCGTGCCGTCCGTGCGCCAGAGCTCACGACCGTGGATGTCGTCGTCGAAGGTGAAGAAGAGATCGTCGCCCAGGCTGGTGAACCAGTTCTCTCCCAACACCAGAGCGCCGGAGCTCACCAGGGGCGTGAGATCCCCCTCCGTCGAGAGGCGGAAGATGCTGCCGACCGGACTCCCGGCGCTGACGCCTCCCTCGGCTGCGAAGTACAGCGCGCCGCGGAAGGCGTGAAGCCCGCCGTCCGGAGCGCTGTAGGCTCCTTGGAAGTCCGGGATCGTGGTGAACAGCTCCGCGCTGCCGGGCCGTCCGTCGGTGCGCCAGATCGCGTCCTGTCCGTATCCCGGCCCCTCGACGACGAAATAGACGAAGCCATCGATCTCGGTGATCGCGAGCGGCTGGAGAAGGTTGTGGTCGGCAGGGACGGCCAGGACCTTCCACGTCCCCGCGGCCGTGCCGTCGGAGCGCCACAGGTCGCCGTCCTGGGGGCCCAGGAAGTAGAACACGTCACCGACGGTCACGGGATAAGGGATCGGGCCGGCCAGGCTCGGCAGCGGGACGGCCAGGCGCAGCCCCTGAGGGCTGCCGTCGATCTCCCAGATTCCGGCCTGTTGGCCGACGTACCCGAACGCGTACACCCGGCCGTTCAGGCGCACCGAGGAGCTCGGTTGCCGCTCCAGGTCGCCGATGGGGTAGGTCCCGTCCTCGGTGCCGTCGGTCCGCCAGAGGCGGGAAGCTGCCGCCGGCTCGCGAAAGAGGGCGAAGCCCCCGGCGCCGAAGAGGCCCCGGTCGTTCGACACGAAGGGCGGCGGGGTGGCCGTGAGCCTGCGGACCGAGCCGGCCCGCCCGTCGCTCGACCAGACCTGCCGAACCCCGGTGGGGTCGAGGGCCGAGAAGACCGCCAGGCCACCCACCGCGTTGATCTCGCCGGGATCGCTTCCCGGGGCGGACCTCTCGAGGTCCCGGACGATCCTCGCGCTCTCGGGCGTGCCCTCGCTGCACCACGGCTCGGAGCCCCGGGCGTCCGCTCCCGCGTAGAGCCAGCAGGCGCCATCCCGGCCCACCTCGCCGCCGTAGGCCGCGCGGCTGACCTCGGGATCCGTGATCGCCCGCGTCCCCGCCGGCGTGCCGTCGGAGAGCCAGACCCGGCCCGCCATCGCGAAGGCGACCTCGCCGTCGCGCTCGAGAAAGGAAGGTGTCTCGGTGACCTGGCAATCGGTCTCGCAGAGCACCGCCGCGGGCGCGGTGCCCGCGGCGGTGCCGTCCGAGCTCCAGAGCTCCAGCCGCCCGCCGGTGTCCAGGACGAACAGGACGCGCCCGCCGGCCGTGGCCAGGGCGGAGGTGACTCGAGGGCAGGGCTCGGCGGTGCACGGGAAGAGGTCTCGCGTCGTCTCGGGCAGCCCGTCGGAGACCCATACCGAGCGGATCGGAGAGGACGAATCCCGGCCGGCGAGGAAGAACACCCGCTGTCCGAGGATCACGACCTCTTCGGCGCCGAGGGACTGGCTCACCGCGAAATTGAGGCCGACCCCCGTGACCTGGACCGTGCTCTCCGGGGTTCCCTCGGTTCGCCAGACCTCGAACCGATCCACGATCGGGCCCGCGTCGGCGAGGAAGTACAGCCGATCGCCGATGACCGCCACGAGGCCGCCGATCCGGCTGTCGTTACGCAATCCGGAGACGGGCCGGGTGCTGCCGAGGGTTCCGTCGCTGGCCCAGATCTGGTCTCCGGTGCCCCCGTCATCGAAAACGAAGAACAGGGTCGTTCCGACGACCGTGAGCCCTTGGGGAGGGTCGAATGAGTGCCCGCCCTCTATCAGGAGGGTGGCTTCGCCGCCATGGTCGAAGCTCCACAGGTCCCCGTCGACGGTGGCGAAGGTCTGGCCTCCGGCGTACGCGACCTCGGTCGCTCCCCGCTCCCCGGGCAGCGAGTGGATCTCCCGAGTGCCGGTGGCGGTGCCGTCGCTCCTCCAGAGAGCGCAGCCGTCGGGGCCGCACCCCACGAAGCGGAGGACGCTCCCGGAGAGGCCGAAGCTCCCAGGGGAGAAGTGAACGTCCGGGACCACGACGTCGTCCGGAAGGAGACGGACCGTACCTTCCGGCGTCCCATCGGAGACCCACAGGTCCCCGGCCGAGAACTGGAAGGACGCCCCTTCCGAGGCCGAGGTCCACCAGAGGAGGCGGTTGCCGGCGACCCCGAGGGGGACCGGTCGGGCGGTCGAAGCGCCGGGTGAGGTGTCCGCCAGCAGGCGCGTGCCGCCCGCGGTGCCGTCCGTGACCCAGACCTCCGGCCCGATGCCGTGCTGGTCGGCGATGAAGAAGGTCCGGTCGCCGGCTTCGATCCAGCCGCCCGGATCGGAGCTCCCGGAGGCGTCGGGGCCGGCCACGAGGTCCGCCAGCCGGTGGGGCGGCAGGGCTTGAGCCTCCGCACCTCCCACGGTCAAGAGGTCGAGGAGGAGGAGAGGCAGGCCGAGCCGAGCAGTTCCACGATGCACGAGACAATCTCCGAGAAAGGCCCTAGTGGTCCGTCAACCTTTGTCAAATGAAGATTGACGGACCACTGGGAAGGGTGCGAGATCCAGGCGGCTCCGGACCGGGAAACCGCCGCAGCCTTTTAGTTTACCTCGAATCGGGGCCGCGCTCGCGACCGCGCCGAGGAGGCGCTCATCGGGTAAGCTCCGAGCGGCCTCGGACCGCAGCCGAACCCCGGCGATCCACCGCAGGAGGGAAAGGTATGAATCAGTGCAAGAGCGTACGGAATCCCGCCGCCCGCACCGGCCTCCGGCTCGCCGGGCTCACCCTGGCCTTGACCGTCGTGGCGGCCACCGCGGCCCCGGCGCCGCGCGCCGGCGCCCAGACGCCCGCATCGCCCGCTCCGCCCGCCACCGGCGCCGGCCCGGCCGACGCCGCGCTCGACGCCCTGATGGCGAGCGCCTGGGAGCGGGAGCTCCGGGAGAACCCCGTCGGGGCCTCGCTCGAGGGCTTCCACCAGTACGACGACCGCTGGCCGGACCTCGGCCTCGAGGCGATCGCGCGCGAGCACCGAGAGGACCAGGAGACCCTCGACCGCCTGGCCGCCATCGACCGCGACGCCCTCGACCGGGAGCACCGGCTCGACTACGACCTCTTCCACTACCGCTACCAGCGGGGGGTCGAGGCCTACCCCTTCCACGGCTACCTGATGCCCCTCTCCCAGCTCTCCGGCATCCAGCTCGAGTCGAGCCTCGTGCGGACGCTCCGCTTCCAGACGGCGGAGGACTACGCCAACTGGGTGAAGCGCCTCCAGGGGTTCGGCCCCTACATGGACCAGACGATCGCCCTGATGCGCCAGGGCGTCGAGGAGGGCATCACCCAGCCGAAGATCATCATGGAGCGCGTGCCGCACCAGATCGCCGCCCAGATCGTCGACGACCCCGAGACGAGCCGCTTCTACCAGCCCTTCAAGGAGATGCCCGAGACGATCCCGGCCGCGGAGCGGGAGCGCCTGCGCGGCGACGCCGCCGCCGCCATCCGCGACCAGGTCGTGCCGGCCTTCCGGCGCCTCCAGAGCTTCTTCTCCGACGAGTACCTGCCCCACTGCCGCACCTCGACCGCGGCCACCGACCTGCCCAACGGCAAGGCCTGGTACGCCATGGACGTGCGCCACGCCACGACCACCCGGATGACCCCGGAGGAGGTCCACCAGCTCGGCCTCCGGAAGGTGGCCGAGATCCAGGCCGAGATGGAGAAGGTGTTCAAGCAGGTCGGCTTCAAGGGCACGTACCCCGAGTTCGTCGCGCATCTGCGGACCGATCCGAAGTTCTTCTACAAGGACCCGCAGGATCTGCTCCACGCCTACCAGGCGGCGGCCAAGCGGGTCGATCCCCACCTGGTCGACGTGGTCAGCACGCGCCTGCTGCCGCGGGTGACCTACGGCGTGCGGCCGATCCCCGAGGCCCTCGCCCCCGACACCTACCCGGCCTACTCGGTGCCGCCGGCGGGCGACGGCAGCGTCGCCGGCTACGTGGAGGTGAACCTCTACAAGCCCGAGTCCCGGCCGATCCCCGAGATCCAGGTGCTCATGTGCCACGAGGGGCGGCCGGGCCACCAGCTCCAGATGCCCATCGCCATGGAGCTCCAGGGAGAAGGGGTGCCCCAGTTCCGGCGCTTCGACTACTACAGCGCCCACGGCGAGGGCTGGGCTCTGTACTCCGAGACGCTGTGCGACGACATGGGGCTCTACGACGATCCCTACTCGCGCTTCGGCTACCTCGACTTCCAGATGTGGCGGGCGGTGCGCCTGGTGGTCGACACCGGGCTCCACCAGTTCGGCATGAGCCGGGACGAGGCGATCCGGTACTTCAAGGACCATACGGCGCTCGCCGAACAGAACATCGAGACCGAGGTCGACCGCTACATCTCCTGGCCGGGCCAGGCCCTCTCCTACATGATCGGCGAGATCCGCATCCAGGAGCTCCGGGACGAGGCCCGGAAGGCCCTGGGGCCGAAGTTCGACCTGCGCGGCTTCCACGACGTGGTGCTGGGCAACGGCTCGGTGCCCCTCGACGTCCTGAGCGACCTGGTCAAGCGCTGGATCGAGGCGCAGAAGAAGGCGGCGTAGACATCTACAAAGGCTCACTTCGTGACAGCCGAGTCAAGTTTTCCCTGGCGGAGCCGAGATTCGGGAGGGGGCGTCCCTCTCCCCCCGGAGGGTGGGAGAGGGATCGAGGGAGAGGGGGGCGGTCCGATCGATCCAGCGGTCTGGAGTAGCCGTTCCGAGGAGCGCAGGCGTGATCGCTGGACGTGGGCGGGGGAGCTCCGGCTCACGAAGCCGAAGGACCTCCAGACGCCTCGTCGGTTTGAAGCGAAGATTCGTCAGGAACCCTAGACGGCCGGCTCCGCCACGGCGACCCTCTCGAACCCTCCGAGCGGGCTGTCGAGGCCGACGGGCAGGAGGTAGCGCGCGCACAGGTCGGCTCGCTCCGGCGGACCGACCGGGCGGAAGCTACGAGCGTCGAGGAAGGCGGCGAACCCGCCCTCCCGGACGCCGCCGCGCAGGCCTTCGCCCATGGCCCGGAGGATCGTGCCCTGGAGCAGGCGGATCACCGGGCCGAGCTTGAGCCGGCCCTTCTCGTCGAAGACGCCGTAGCTGAACGCGAAGCGGCTCCCGGGCCCGGTCGCCCGGGCGACGGCGGCGAACAGCCGGTCGACGGTCTCCGGCGCGAGAAAGATCAGCAGACCCTCGGCGACCACGACGGTGCGGGCGTCGCTGCGCCAGCCCGCGTGGCCTGCGAGGGCTGCCGCCAGGTCGGTCGTCTCGAGATCGACCGGCAGGAGCTCCAGGTTCGGGCGAAGCGCGCCCAGCCGCTCGAGCGCCGCGCGCTTCGGCGGCTGGCTCGCCGGATGGTCCACCTCGATGAACGCCACCCCCGGATGGTCGGGAGCGAGGCGCATGCAGAGGGTGTCCATGCCCGCCCCCACGACGAGAACCTGGCTCGCCCCGCCGGCGATGGCCGCCTCCACCTCGTCCTGCATGAAGCGCTTGCGCAGCGCGAGGTAGAGCGCGTGCCCAGGGGCCGCCCGGTTCTCGATGGCGAGGGCGATCCGCCGCCGCCGCGGCTGGCGGATCGCCCGCAGGTGCTTCGGTTGGATGGCGTCGGCCGCCAGCAGCAGCCGCTCGGTCGCCTCGGCGAGGCCGGGAGGAAGGAGCCCGGCGTAGGACGCCTCTCCGGCCACGAACAAGACCGCGAGCCCGACCTTCGGCGCCGTCCGGCTGGGGCGGTTCTTGCGCATGCCGTCGCCTCCTCTCGGGGGGTGGAAGTCCGCCCCGAGTATAGGCGACGGTGGCTGCGGCCGGCGCGGCGCCGAGGGGCGCCGTCAGGCGTGGTGGAACACTTGGCGGGCGAGGGGCAACGTGCTCAGGGCGCCGATCCCTAGGAGCGCCCAGCCCACCTTCGAGCGCCGCTTCCGGGGGATCTTGCGCGAAAGCAACAGACCGGCGCCGAATCCCAGCATGCCGCGGGTCGCGGCGATGGCGGCGAGGGTCGGCAGGGCGACTTCTCTCTTCTTCGTCATCGAATACCTCCTGTGCGGCGGTCAAACTGCCGCGCCGCAGGCAGAACGACTGCGAGATCGATGCCGGCCGAAGCCCGCCGGTTGCCGGTATGCTCTCCGCGCGATGCCGCTCGCTCCGGTCCTGGTCCTCGCCTGCGCCGTCCTGGGCGCCGTGGCGTGCTCGCCCGGCGCGGACGAAAGGCCGGCCGCCGGGGTCGCCGGGGATACCGGCGCTCGGAAGGCGGAGCCACCGTCCGGCGGGGCCGCGATCGAGGACCGGACGGTCCGGGTGGGCGGCTCGCCGGTCCACTACCTGGCCGCCGGCCGGGAGGGTGCACCGGTGGTGCTGCTCCTCCACGGGGGCCGCTTCCACGCCGCGACCTGGCGTGAGACCGGGACCCTGCGGGCGCTTTCCGAGGCCGGCTTCCGCGCGGTCGCTCTCGACCTGCCCGGCTTCGGAGTCTCGGCGCTTTCGAGCCTGGACCGGGAGGGCTTCCTGGCCGCGGCCCTGCCGGCGCTCGGCCTCGATCGGCCGGTGGTGGTCGCGCCGTCGGCGAGCGGTGCCTTCGCCTTCCCCCTGGTCGTGGAGCATCCGGAGGCGGTGGCGGGGTTCGTGGGCGTCGCCCCTGCGGGCGTCGAGACCTGGTGGGACCGGCTCGGCGACCTCTCGGTGCCGACCCTCCTGATCTGGGGTGAGAACGACCGGGTCTTCCCCCTGCCCACCGGCCGCCGCCTCGCCGCCCGGATCCCCGGAGCCCGCCTGGTCGTCCTGCCCGGCGCCCGCCACCCCAGCTACCTCGACCGCCCCGAACAGTTCCACCAGGAGCTCATCGACTTCGCCCGCAAGGTCACCAGCGGCTAGGGGTTCGGAGAGCTCGGTCCCGGTCTGGGCTTCGCTCTCTCTACCTTCTGCGAAATCGTCTCAGATCCTCCCGAGCACCATGTCGACCCCGATCAGCAGCTGGTCGAGCTGCCTCTCGGAGATCATCCCGGCGCGCTCTTCTAGCATCTTCCTGTCCAGAGCGAGAAGCAGAGAGACGTTGGCCACGGAGTCCCGAGGCAACCCCGTCGCCCGAGCGCTGAAGAGGACGTTCCCGGGCGCATCGGCCCAGCGCAGCTGGCTGGTCAGCGGTACACACAAGACCGTCCGAATCCTGCTTCGGTTGAACGGGTCTCCTTGCACGACCACGACCGGGCGCCGCCACCCCGCCTCAGATCCGGAAGGCTCCGGGAGTCCGGCCCACCAGACCTCGCGTTGCCGCACTACCATTCGACGTCGCGCAGCGTGTGCTTCGTGGCTTCCGATACCCATCGATCGTCAGCGCAATCGACCGCGGCGAGGACTTCGTCGACTCGCTTCGTCACCGTGTCCGGCTCATGCTCGCCGAGGTACGCCACGAGGGCCTCGGTGTAGAGCCGGCTCCGCGACTTCCCTTGCCGAGCCGCAAGATCCTCGGCCTGCTGGAAGACCGAGTCCGGGATCGAGATGGCTGTCTTCATACCGACAGTATAACCCCTCTTGGTCCGAGCTCGGTGCGGAGACAGGTTTCGGCCGACTCCTCGTCCGGAGTCAGGCCGAAGCCGCGACGCTCGGGGAACAGAGCCACGGTCGGAGCGCCAGTCGATGCGTTCGCCCGGACGAGCTTCGCCTCGGCCGATGCCGAAGAGTCCGAACCCCCCAGGGAAGGGAGCTCAACGTTCGGAGACCGTCGCCGAGGAGTCCGACCCCGGAGGGCCGGGGGCGCCCGCGAGCGGGTGTCGACTCCGACGAGCCGTCCGGTGCCTGCCGAACCGGTCGCCCGGCCGAGGCGGAGCTCGGCCCGGGGACCGGGCGCGCCGGCGGTCGGGCGTCGACTCCGATGGGCCGTTCGGTGCCGGCCGGGCCGGTCGCCCGGCCGAGGCGGAGCTCGGCCGCTTCACGCGGGATTGCCTTCGCCCGCCGCTACGGACGGATGAAGCGGCCGAGCTCTGTCTCGGCCGTGGCGAGGGGTCCGACCCCGGAGGGCCGGGGCCAGGGCAATCCCGAGGAGTCCGACCCCGGAGGGCCGGGGGCTCCCGCCGGAGGACGTCGAGGACCGCGCTCTACGAGACCTGCCGGAGTCCGAGGTGGCCCAGCGCGGTCCGAGCCGAGGCGCGGCTCCTCCGGCCCGCAGTTCTAGCAAGCCGCGCCGTTCCTCCCGGCGGGAGCCCCCGGCCCGGCCCTACGCGAACTGCTCCACCTCCGTCGACCCCGTCATCGCCGCGGTCGACGACTCCCCTCCGGTCACCGCCGTCAGCACCTTGTCGAAGTACCCCGTCCCCACCTCGTGCTGGTGGCGGGTCGCGGTGTAGCCCGCCTCCTCGGCCGCGAACTCCTCCTGCTGCAGCTCCACGTAGGCGCTCATCCCCCGCTCCCGGTAGGCGTCCGCCAGCCGGAACGTGTGGTAGTTGAGCAGGTGCCAACCGGCCAGCGTGATGAACTGGAACTTGAACCCCATCGCCGCCAGCTCGGTCTGGAACCGGGCGATCGTCTCGGTGTCGAGCTTCTTCTTCCAGTTGAACGACGGCGAGCAGTTGTAGGCCAGAATCTTGTCCGGGTAGTGCGCGTGGATCGCCTGCGCGAACATCCGCGCCTCGTCGAGGTCCGGAGTCTTGGTCTCGAACCAGAGCAGGTCGGCGTACGGCGCGTACTCCAGGCCGCGGAAGATCGCCCCCTCCGCCCCCTCGCGCACCTGCCAGTAGCCCTCCGGCGTCCGGTCTCCGGTCAGGAACTGCCGGTCCCGCTCGTCGATGTTGGCGGTCAGCAGCGTCGCCGACAGGGCGTCGGTCCGGGCGACCAGCAGGGTCGGCACGTTCATCACGTCCGCGGCCAGCCGGGCGGCGGTCAGGGTGCGGATGAACTGGGCCGTCGGCACCAGGACCTTGCCCCCCATGTGGCCGCACTTCTTGGCCGCGGCGAGCTGGTCCTCGAAGTGCACCCCGGCGGCCCCGGCGTCGATCATCGACTTCATCAGCTCGAAGGCGTGGACCGGCCCGCCGAAGCCGGCCTCGGCGTCGGCCACGATCGGCACGATCCAGTCGTGGCTGCGCTCGTGGTTCTCGGCCCACTCCACCTGGTCGGCCCGGAGCAGGGCGTGGTTGATCCGGCGCACCAGGGTGGGCACGCTGTTGACCGGGTAGAGGCTCTGGTCCGGGTAGGTCTCGAGGGCGAGGTTGGCGTCGCCCGCCACCTGCCAGCCGGAGACGTAGATCGCCTTCAATCCCGCCTTGACCATCTGGGTCGCCTGGGCGCCGGTCAGGGCCCCGAAGGTGCGCACCGGCTCCTCGCGGTGGAGCAGGTCCCAGAGCAGCTCGGCGCCGTGGAGCGCGATCGGATGGCTGAAGCGCACCGAGCCGCGCAGCTCGACCACCTGCTCGGCGCTGTAGTCGCGGCGAATCCCCTGCCAGCGCTTCTCGGCCTGCCAGCGCCGCTCGAGCTCCCCCACCTCTTGGCGGAACGTGGTCATCGCTCACCTCCCCGGTCTTCGAGCCGGATCAGCCGGTCGTAGCCCGGCAGGGTCAGGAACAGCACGAACTCCTCGCCGAGCACCAGCTCGTCGAGGAGGGCGGTCGCCTCGTCGAGGAAGCCGGCGGTGGTTCCGCCGCGCAGGGCGGCGAGCTCCTCGTCGCGGATCGCACGGTAGAGCGCCTCGTCCACCCGCCGGCCGTCGTCGAGCTCCGAACCCCG
Organism: uncultured Acidobacteriota bacterium; assembly: GCA_963741925.1. Taxonomy (GTDB): domain Bacteria; phylum Acidobacteriota; class Thermoanaerobaculia; order Multivoradales; family DATKCC01; genus CAVUBL01. Next base: position 1,148,035 of record CAVUJU010000005.1, on the reverse strand, counting down.
GGCGACCCACTGCCAGAGCTGGGCGCGGGAGATCTCGGCGGTCGCCGTGTCTTCCATCAGGTTGTTGATCGCCGCCGCTCCCCAGCCGGAGAACCAGGCGTCCAGGTACTGGAGGGCCACCCGCACGTTGGTGCGCACACCGCGCTCGGTGATCTTGCCGCCGGGGACCCGGAAGTCGAGGAGGTCGGAGGCGCCGACCGATACCTCCTCGCGCCGGCGCTGCTTCTGGTGGGGCGCGTCGGCCCCATCTTGGTGAAGGTGCCGGTCGAAGACCTCGCGCACCACCGGCACGAGGTCGGGGTGGGCCACCCAGGAGCCGTCGAAGCCGTCGCCCGCCTCGCGCTCCTTGTCGGCGCGCACCCCGGCGAGCGCCCGCTCGTTGACCTCCTCGTCGCGGCGGCTCGGGATGTAGGCCGCCATGCCGCCGATGGCGTGGGCGCCGTGCGTGTGGCAGCTGCGCACCAGCAGCTCGGTGTAGGCCCGCATGAAGGGGACGGTCATCGAGATCTCGACCCGGTCCGGCAGCTCGAGCGGCGTCGCGCGCATGAGGCGGATGATCGAGAAGATGTAATCCCAGCGCCCGGCGTTGAGGCCGCCCGAGTGCTCGCGCAGCTCGTAGAGGATCTCCTCCATCTCGAACGCCGCGGGCAGGGTCTCGATGAGGACCGTCGCCCGGACGGAGCCGCGCGGGATGCCGAGCGCCTCCTGGGCGAGGACGAACGCGTCGTTCCACAGGCGCGCCTCGAGGTGGCTCTCGAGCTTCGGGAGGTAGAAGTACGGTCCGGTGCCCCGGTCGAGGAGCTCGCGGGCGTTGTGGAAGAAGTACAGGCCGAAGTCGAACAGGCTCGCCGACACCGGCTCGCCGTCGAGGGTCGCGTGCTTCTCGAGGAGGTGCCAGCCCCGCGGGCGCACCAGGAGCGTCGCCAGGCGCTCGGCGAGGCGGTAGGACTTGCCGCTCGACGGGTCGTCGAAGGCGAGCTCTCGCCGCACCGCGTCGTAGAGGTTCGCCTGACCGGTGACGACGTTCTCCCAGGTCGGCGACAGGGCGTCCTCGAGGTCGGCCATGAAGACGCTGGCGCCCGAGTTGAGCGCGTTGATCATCATCTTCCGGTCGCAAGGACCGGTGATCTCGACCTTGCGTTCCTGGAGGTCGTCGGGCGTCGAAGCCACCTGCCAGTCGCCTCCGCGGACCTCCCGGGTCTCGGCCAGGAACCCGAGCTCGCCGCCCGCGGCGAGCCGCCGGTCGCGCTCGGCGCGCCGGGCGAGCAGCTCCTCGCGCCGCGCTCCGAGCTCGCGCTGGAGCCGGGCCACCAGGGCCAGCGCCTCGGGCGACAGGATGCGTTTCCCCTCGGAGCTCACCTCTCCGTGGACCTGGAGGGACGGCTCGGTCGTCGTGGTCATGGTCTCTCTCCCTCTGGGAATGCCGCAGACAGGCTAGCACGCCGCGACGCGGCAAGACAAGGAATGTCGGGGCGAGCCCCGTGGCTCGAGGGGCATGCAAACCGGGGGCCGCCGCGACGGGCCGGCCGGCACCGAGCGGCTCGCGCTCGAGATGTCAGACGAGAGCGAAGTCGTGACGAACGAACCGAGTTTTCGGACGCGGCAAGACCGGGAGGTGGCGTCCCTCTCCCCCCGGAGGGTGGGAGAGGGATCGAGGGTGAGGGGGGAGATCCGCTGAATCCGAGGTTCTGGAGTAGCCGATCGGGTGAGCGCAGCCTCGACCGCTCGACGTGGGAGGGGGGCCAGCGACCCTTGGCGCCGGAAGCCTTCCAGGCGCCTCGCCGGTTTGAGGCGAAGCTTCGCTACAAGGCGCTCTGGATGAAGACCAGGACGAACAGCGCCACCGTCTCGACGACACCGATCGCCATCAGGTAGTTGCCGAAGCCCTGGCCGGTGTCACCCAGGGCGTCGGCGGCGGCGGCTCCCACGCGGCCCTGGAAGTAGGCCGAGGCCCCGATCGCCAGGCCGCCGAACAGGCCGATGGCGAGCATCGCCGGCCAGGCCGCGGCGCCGCCGGGGGTCGTGGCGCTCGCCGCCCGCACGATGGCGTTCATCAGGATCATGCCGTAGATCGTCTGCGACAGCGGCGCGCCGATGAAGGTGACGAGGACGAACGGTGCCGCCTTGTTCTGGGCGTAGGCGCGCTTCCAGGCGCCGACCGCCGCCATCCCGGCGAAGCCGGTGCCGAGCGCCGAGCCGGTGGCGGCGAGACCGAAGACGGCGGCGGCGCCGATCTTGCCGAGGGCGGCCATCAGGACGGGATCCATGGAAGAGCTCCTTGTGCTAGACCGGCGGCCTCGCGGCCCCGGGGTGGGCGAACGGGCGGTACGGCCGCCCGGTCCACTCGAGGCCCAGGTGGCCGGCGAACTCGAGGGTGTTGAGGCGCACCCCGTGCACCAGCACGCCGAGGCTGCCGAGGGCGATGTTGAGGGCGTGCCCGAGGAACAGGATCAGGGCGGCCACGGCGGCCGCCAGCGGGCCCTTCACGCCGTTCGAGAGCGCCATGGAGTTGAACGCCGCCGCGACGGCGTAGCTCGCCGCTCCGACGGCGAACAGGCGCACGTAGGAGACGACGTCGACGAAGGCGCTCACCAGGTTCAGGGGGAGCATGGCGTGCTGGAACCACTCCCGCCCCAGGCGGCGCCAGGGGGTCATGAACAGGGCGACCAGGACCACGCCGGCGAGGGCGACCGGGATCATCGCCCGCGGAAAGGGGGTCGCCATCACCAGCGTGCGGGCGAGGAAATACATGGTCCAGATGACGAGCACCCAGCCGAGCTGGGCCAGGGCGCGGAGCGACCCCCAGAGCCGCATCACGTTCCAGGCGTGCGCCAGCGAGAGCTGAACCGCCCCGATCAAGAAGGCCAGCGGGATCAGGTGCTCGGGGTGGGTGAGCCAGTCGAGGCGCAGCAGCTCGAGCATCGGCGGGAGCTTGCGGACGCCGAAGACGTCGCCGGTCGCGACACCCCAGGCGATCGTTGCCAGGCTGAGCAGGAGCAGGAGCCGGAAGAGCCGCCTCGGCGCGCGCCGCAGAAGGCGCCGTTCGAGGAGCGTCAGGACGAGGAAGATCGCCCCGTAGCCCGCGTCGCCGACGATCATGGCGAAAAACAGGCTGAAGAAGGCGAGGAACGGCACGCTCACGTCCATCTGGTCGTAGGCCGGCAACACGCCGATCAGGTGGAAGAGGGCGCCGATGGGGCGAGCCCAGCGCGGCGGCTCGACGAAGGTCGGTGCGCCGGCGGGATCCTCGATCGGGGAGACTCCGAGGCCCCAACCCCTGGCCTCGGCCTCCGCCTCGAGCCGCGGCAGGTCGCGTCCGGGGCAGTAGCCCTCGAGATGGACGAACGGACCGCTCGTGCCCAGAGCCGCCCGGGCCTCGTCGAGGAGCAGGCGGTCTCGCCCCCGGAGCTCGAGCGCGCGAAGCTCCGGCAGGGCGGCGGCGAGAGCGGCGAGACGCCGCCTCTCGGCCTGCCGCTCCCGCTCGAGCTCCGCGATGCGCCCTTCGAGCTCCGCCGTCGACGCCGAAGGGAGCGGGAACGGCTCGGCCCCCGGGAGCTCGGCCGGCGCCGGCGTACGGCCGACCAGGGCGAGGTAGCGCCGCCCGCGGGCCCGGGCGAGCTCGTGAAGCGAGGCGCCCTCGGGGGCCGTGAGGCGCCGCCGCGCCAGGGCGACGAAGAGCCGTAGCGCGAGGCCGCGGCGAGCGAGCGCGGCGACCGCCCCGGGGTCGAACGCGCCGAGGGGGGCGAGACGGGCGAGCTCGGCGCGGCAGGCGCGAAGCTCCGCCTCCCGCTCCCTCGCTCGGGCGAGGCCCGCGGCCACCTCGGCGACGACGGCCTCCGGGGCGAGGCCCGCGGCGACCGGCTCCCCCCCGGCGGCGGCCGCTTTCGAAACCAGTCGCTCGAGCGCCGCCGCCGCGCCGCGTACGGCCGCGAGCTCGCGCCGGCGGGCGTCCACGCCTTCGTCCTCGCCGTCTCCCGGCGCCGCCAAGTCGAGGAGCCCCAGGTCCTGGAGGCGGGCGAGGGTCTCCTCGCGCTCGCCGTGGAGCGCCACCAGCGTCACCCGAACCATGGGCACGATCACGCCCGGCGCTCCCGGGCCCGCGCCAGACCCTTGGCGATCTTGCCGCGCACGACGTCGGCGGCCTGGAGGTCCCCGAGCGCGACCCGGCAGCGGCGCAGGGCGTCCTCGGCCTCGGGGATCTTGACCTTCTCGAACAGGTTGACGCGCTGGATGGTGGTCCGGAGCTCCGCCGCCAGGCGCCGCTCCCGCTCCTCGAGCACCGCGCGCTCGGCGCCGAGCTCGGCGAGGCGCGCGAGCGCGTCGAGCGCCTCGTCGAGGAACGGCGGCGTGGCGTGCAGGTCGGGAATCGCGCGGCGCAGCTCGAGGCCCTCCCAGGTGGGGACGTCGACCCCGGCGACCGTCTCGCGCGCGAGGCGGCGCTCGACGACGCCGAGGTGGGCGCCGAGCGCCACGGGCTCGGCGAGCAGGGCGACCCAGGGCTCGATCTCGGCCCGCACCGCCGCCGTCGCCTCCCGGTTCGCGGCCAGGGCGGCCCGGGCGCGGCGCACCTCCACCTGGAGCTGGCGCTGCTTGAGCTCGAGTGTCGGCAGGTAGCGGCGGAAGCGGGCCAGGGCGTCGCGCTGGCTCTTGAGCTCCTGCTTGCTGGCCCGCACGTGCCTCACGCGGCGCTCCCCGCGAGCGCTCCGGCCGGCGCCGGCCAGTGCCGCTCCACCAGGGCGCGAGGCAGCGCCGTCTGCGCCGGCTCGAAGCAGCTCGCCAGCACCCGCCATCCCTCGTCGAGGGCGGCCTCGAGGGGCAGGTCGACCTCGAGGTCCATGATCCGGGCCTCGAACAGCTCGGCGTAGCGCAGCAGCCGCTCGTCCCAGGCGGTGACGGCGAAGCCCATGGCCCGCTTCTCGCGCGAGCCGAGGGCGTCGGAGTAGAGCTGGATCATGGCGTTCGCGAGCGGCCGGTGATCGTCGCGGGTGCGGCCGTTGACGAGCTGGCGCAGGCGGCTCAGGCTGCCGAAGGGCTCGATGCGCCCACCGCGCAAGTAGAGCTGCCCCTCGGTGATGTACCCGGTGTTGTCGGGTACCGGGTGGGTGACGTCGCCGCCCGGCATGGTGGTGACGGCGAGGATGGTCAGCGAGCCGGCGTCCTCGAAGTCGACGGCCTTCTCGTAGCGTGCCGCGAGCTGGCTGTACAGGTCGCCCGGGTAGCCGCGGTTCGAGGGCACCTGCTCCATCGCGATCGCGACCTCCTTCAAGGCGTCGGCGAAGTTCGTCATGTCGGTGAGGAGCACCAGCACCCGCTTGCCGTCGAGGGCGAAGCGCTCCGCCGCGGCCAGGGCGAGGTCGGGCACCAGCAGGCACTCCACCGACGGGTCCGCCGCCGTGTGCACCACCAGGAACGAGCGGCCGAGCGCCCCGGCCGACTCCAGGCGGGCGCGCAGGGCGAGGTAGTCGTCGTACTTCAGGCCCATGCCGCCCAGCACGATGACGTCGACCTCCGCCTGCAGGGCGATGCGCGCCAGCAGCTCGTTGGCGGGCTCGCCGGCGGGAGCGAAGATCGGCAGCTTCTGGCTCTCGACCAGCGTGTTGAACACGTCGATCATGGGGATGTTGGTGCGCACCATGCGCCGCGGGATAACGCGCACGCTCGGGTTGACCGACGGGCCGCCGACGGGGATGCCGGCGTCATCGAGAGGCTCCCGGCCGTCGCGCGGGCGCCCGGCGCCGTCGAGGACGCGCCCGAGCAGGCCGTAGGAGAAAGGCAGCGTCAGAGGCTTGCCCAGGAAGCGCACGCGGGCGTCGGTGGGGATGCCGCGGCTGCCGGCGAACACCTGCAAGCTGGCGCGCCCACCCTCGAGACGGATGACCTGGGCGAGCGACGTGCCCCCCGGCCAGCTCACCTGGGCGACCTCGCGATAGCTCGCGTCGGCGGCCTCCACGGTGATGACGCTGCCGCTGATCGAGACGAGGCGGGTATGGACCTCACGCATCGGCGCTCACCTCGCGCACCCGGGTCTCGAGGTCGGCCTCGAGGACCGCGAAGGCCGGGTCGTCCATGGGGACGAGGTTCCACTCCCGGGTCCGCTGCGTCAGCTCCTGGAAGACGCGGCGGGCGCGGTCCTTGTCGCCGAGCTCGAGGGGGGCGCGAAGGATCTCGGCGATGCGCCGGAAGACGTGGCGCTGGCGCGCCGCGCCGGTGGACCCGTCGACCTCGTGGAAGGCGTCCTGCTGCAGATAGACGGCGTCCAGGTACTCCGCCTTGAGATACACGATCACGTCCGCGAGCGAAGTGCCCTCCTCCCCCACGACCTTCATCATCTGGTCGACGTCGTGGCCGTCCTGGAGGATGCGCCGCGCGACCGCGACGTCCTCCGGGTCCGCGACACCGCCGTAGCGGCTCCAGCTCTCGAGCGGATCGATGGCGGGATAGCGCCGGGCGTCGGAGCGCTCGCGCGACAGGCCGTGAAAGGCGCCCACCACCTTCAGCGTCGCCTGCGTCACCGGCTCCTCGAAGTTGCCGCCCGCCGGGCTGACGGTGCCGCCGATGGTCAGCGACCCCCGCCGGCCGTCGTGCAGCTCCACCAGCCCGCCGCGCTCGTAGAAGGCGGCCACCACCGACTCCAGGTAGGCGGGGAAGGCCTCCTCGCCGGGGATCTCCTCGAGCCGGCCGGAGACCTCGCGCAGCGCCTGGGCCCAGCGCGAGGTCGAATCGGCGAGGAGCAGCACGTCGAGGCCCATCTGGCGGTAGTACTCGGCCAGGGTCGCGGCGGTGTAGACGCTCGCCTCGCGGGCGGCGACCGGCATCGAGCTGGTGTTGCAGACGATGATCGTGCGCTCCATCAGGCTGTGGCCGCTGCGCGGGTCGACGAGCGCCGGGAACTCGCGCAGCGTCTCGACCACCTCGCCGGCCCGCTCGCCGCAGGCGGCCACCACCACCACGTCGACCTCGGCGTGGCGGCTGGTGATCTGCTGCAGCACGGTCTTGCCGGCGCCGAACGGGCCGGGGATGCAGAAGGTGCCGCCCCGCGCCACCGGGAACAGGGTGTCGATCGAGCGCACCTTGGTGGCGAGGGGCTCGCTGGGCACCAGCCGGCGGCGGTAGGCGCCGACCGGCCGCTTGACCGGCCAGCGCTGGAGCATCGTCACCGGGACCTCGAGCCCCCGCTCGTCGTCGAGCACGGCCACCGGCTCGCCGGCGGCGAGCTCGGCCGGGCCGCGCACCTCGGCGACCGTGAGGCGGCCCGGGAGGCCGAAGGGAACCAGGATCCGATGCGCGAGCGGGCCCTCGGGCACCGTCCCCAGGGTGTCGCCGGCGCGCACCCGGGCTCCGGCCTCGACCGTGGGCGTAAACGCCCAGCGCCGCGCGGCGTCGAGGGCGGGAAGGCTCGCGCCGCGCTCCAGGAACGCCCCGCTCTCGAGGGCCAGCGCCGGCAGCGGGTTCTGGAGGCCGTCGAAGACCTGTCCGAGGAGGCCGGGGCCGAGGGTCACCGTGAGCTGCTCGCCGGTGAACTCGACGGCGTCCCCGATGGCGAGGCCGGCGGTGTCCTCGAACACCTGGAGGTCGGCGACCCGATCGCGGACCCGCACCACCTCGGCCTTCAACCGGAGGTCGCCGAGGCGCGCGAAGGCGACCTCGTTGAGCGCCACCGGCGCGTCGAAGGAGGCGCTCAGGAGGTTGCCCTGGAGGGCGACGACGGCCCCGGTGCTAGACATCTACAAAGGCTCCCTTCGTGACACGTGAGTCAAGTTTTCCCGGGCGGATCCGAGATTCGGGAGGGGGCGTCCCCTTCCCCCCCGTGGGGTGGGAAGGGGATCGAGGGGATGCGGGGGGCATCCGATGAATCCAGAGGTCTGGCGTAGCCGTTCCGATGAGCGTAGCCGTGATCGCTCGGCGTGGGCGGGGGACCCGGCGGCCCGTGGCGCCGGAGACGATCGAGGTGCCTCGTCGGTTTGAGGCGGAGCTTCGCTAGGAGTCTGATTCACGAATGCCCTCCAGGCCGGCGAGCGCGGCGTCGAGCGCGGCCCGGCCCGCCGCGGCGTCGAAGCCGGCCCAGCGCTCGACCAGGCGGAGCCGCAGGGCGTACGCCAGGACGGCCGGCAGGCCCCACCGGCCGGCGGCCTCGATCTCGCCGAGAAGGTCCCAGCGCAGGGTGTCGAGGGCGCGCTCGCGGCGCAGCGGATCGACCTCGGCGAAGGCCGCCTCGACGGCGGCGTCGACGGCGGCGCGGTAGCCGTCGTGGGGCCTGAGCTGGGGCGGCGCCGGGGAGTCGAGGGCCAGCGCCCGGCGCCGGGCGACGGCGTTGCGAAGCTGGGTCTCGAGGTCGCGCCAGGCGCGGCCGGCCGGGCTCGCCAGCTCGCCGGTGCGCCCCTCGAGGCCGGTGGCCACCTCCCGGGCGTCCTCCTCGGGCAGTAGCTCCCGGCAGCGCTGCGCCAGCTCGGCCCGAGAGATCGGCGGCGGCGCTCCGAGCTCCAGGCGGGGCAGGCTGGGGAGGAGGTAGGCGTACACCGTGCCCCCTCAGCTCGACACGCCTGCGACGCTCGCCGCCCACGGGGCGGCCATCGTCTCGTCGTCGATGCCTGCCAGCGCCGGCTCGGTGGCGACGCGGCACAGCAGCGCGGCCAGGCCCGGCCGGACCATCGAGGCGAGGACGTCGGCCAGGGCGTCGAGCGTGACGTCGTGGATCAGCTCCTCGCCGTCGAAACGGACCACGAACCCGTGGTCGAGGTCCGGGTCCACCCGGAGCTCCACCCCGATCGCCAGCTCCTCGCGGAAGAGGGCGGCGTGATGGGCCTCGAGGCGTGCCCGGTCCTCTTCTGAGAGCAGCACCTCGGCTCGCCGCGGCGCACCCTCGCGGGCCGCGTAGGCTTCGATCATGGCGACCAGCATCCGCCGCAGCGTCTCGGGATCGAGCGCTCGGGCCAGGCCGGGCCGGGCGAGCGCGCGGGCGGTCGCCAGCACCTCGGAGCGAAGGCGCAGGAGCAGATCGCGGGCGGCCTGCTCGAGCGCCCGCTCGCCGCGCTCGCGGCTCGCCTCGGCGCTCCCCTCCGCCGCCCGGCGCAGCGCCTCGGCCTGGCCGGCGGCCTCGGCCAGCAGGCGGGCGGCTTCGGCCTCGGCGGCCTCGACGATGGCTCGCGCCCGGCGCTCCGCCGCGTCGACGGCCTCGGACTGGAGTTTGTCGATCAACTGTTGGAGCATCTCGGGCAAGGTGGTCCTCCTCGGCGGTGCACGTCGTCCGAAGAGCAGCCTCCGACATCTGCGGCCGCGGCTCCATACCCCGACGGGTAGGTCGGGGTTACCCGCCGAACAGGGTGAGCTGGTCGCCGCCGGGGTGGCGGAAGGCGGCGGTCGAGAGACTCGGGCCATGGGTGGCGAGGCCATAGCGTCGCCGCGACTGCTCGAAGAGGGCCTTCACCTGCTCGGCGAAGGGCCCCTCGCCGCGCATCCGCGAGCCGAAGCGCGGGTCGTTGAGGCGCCCGCCGCGGAGCTCGCGGACCCGGTTGAGCACCTTCTCCTTGCGGTCCGGGAAGTGCTCCTCGAGCCAGCCTTCGAAGAGGCCGGCGACCGCGCCGGGCAAGCGCATCAGGATGAAGCCGGCGTGGCCGGCGCCCGCCTCCGCCGCCGCTTCCAGGATGCGCGGGATCTCGTGGTCGGTGATCGCCGGCACCACGGGCGCCACCATCACCCCCACCGGCACGCCGGCCTCGGCGAGGCGCCGGACCGCTTCGAGCCGCCGCCTCGGGTGCGAGGCTCGCGGCTCCATCCGCCGCGCCAGCTCGCCGTCCAGGGTCGTGATCGAGAGCGCCACGCTCGCCGCCCCGTGCGCCGCCAGCTCGGCGAGGAGGTCGGCGTCGCGGACGACGAGGGCGCTCTTGGTGATGACCGCCACCGGGTTGCGCGCCTCGGCGAGGATCGCGAGACACCGGCGGGTGATCTCCAGGCGCCGCTCGACCGGCTGGTAGGGATCGGTGACCCCCGAGAGCGCCAGCACCTGCGGGCGCCAGCGGCGCGAGCCGAGCGCCGCGCGGAGCAGCTCCGGGGCGTCCTCCTTGACCAGGATGCGGCTCTCGAAATCGAGGCCCGCCGAGAACCCCAGGTACTCGTGGGTGGGCCGGGCGTAGCAGTAGATGCAGCCGTGCTCGCAGCCGCGATACGGGTTGAGCGAGGCGTCGAACCCGACGTCCGGGCTGTCGTTGGTGGCGATCACCGAGCGCGAGGTGTCGCGCAGGTAGACCGTCTCGAGGCGCTCGGGCGTCTCGCCGTGGAGCTCGACCTCGATGCGCTCGAAGCGGTTGGGCGGGTTGTCGGTGGCGCCGCGGCCGTGCGGGGCGCGCTGGGACTCCCAGGCCATGGCGGCAGTCTATCGCACCTCCGCCCCGTTACCGCCGAAGCCTCACGGCGAGTCCGTCGCCACCACGTCGAGCTCCGCCACCCCGCCGGGCGCCACCTCGGCCGAGCCCAGGTAGCCCTGCGGGAGACCCTGGGCCACCGAGGCGACATCGGCCGGGCCGCGCCGGTAGACGTCGTACCGGCCTGGGGCGAGACCGGGTACGGTCAGGGTCCCCGACGCCCCGGAGACGGGCGCGAGGCCGAGGCCGAAGAGATGGCCGCCGAGGACGCTCATGGGAACGACCGCGTCCGCCGATCGCAGGATCACCGACTCGCCACCCACCGGCTGCCCCGAAGCGTCCTTGAAATGAAGGACCAGGCTTCCGGCGCCCGCCGCGCAGGTGACGAGAACCGGCTCCTCCGGCTCGCTCGGCACGACGGCGCTGGTCAGCGGGCAGCCCGGCCCGGTGGCGAAGAGCCGCGTGCTCGGACCTTCGGCGGGCAGGATCTCGAAGGAGCCGTCCGCCGCCGAGGCGGCGTGGCCGCTCATGGCCAGATCGCCCCGCGCCGCCGGCAAGGCGACCGGGTAGGCGAAGATCGTGGCCCGCGCGACCGGCGCGCCGGCGGCGCCGAGCAGCCGGCCGTGGAGGAGCTTCCCCCGGGTGAGCGTCAGGGTCACGGGCGGCGGTGCCGCGCCCTCGGCCAGCGGCAGCTCGACCTTCGGCGAGGGCCGGTAGCCGTCGAGCCGGGCCGAGAGCTCGGCGGTCCCACCCGTCGCCTCCAGGGGGAAGCGGAACGAGCCGTCCGCCCCGCTCTGTCCGCTCCGGAAGCTGACGCCCGTTCCCTCCCGAACCACGGCCTGGACCTGGGCCCCTTCGAGCGGCTCGCCGTCCTGGTCCACCACCCGGCCGACGAGGTCGCCCGGAGCGAGGTCGAAGTCGACCTCCTCGCCGCCGCCGCCGAGATCCACGTGCTTCGAGGTCGCCGGCCTCCCCGAGGAGTCGGCGAGCACCAGGCTGTACTGGCCGCTGTCCCAGACGGTCTCCCGATAGCGCCCGTCGTCGTCGGTCGACGCCTCCGCCACCGGCTCGACGAGGTTCGTCGAGCCGGTCTCGCTCAGCCGGTGGGCGGAGACGGTGTAGCCGGCCAGGGGCTCGCCCGCCCGCGTCACCCGGCCCTCGACCGGGATCGGCGAGAGGGCGAGGTCGACTCGCGTGGTCTCGCCGTCGGCGATCCGGACCTCGCGCTCCGCCGCACCCTCTCCGTCTTCCGGGGCGGCCACCCGGAGCCAATATCGCCCTTCCGGGAGCCTCTCCAGCCGGCAGAGCCCATCCGCGGCGACCTCCGCCGAACCGAGCTCTCGAGACTGGCTCCCGGCGAGGGGCGAGGACCGGTCGAGGAGGCGGCAGCTCCACGCCCGGGCAGGCTCGCCGTCGACCTCGACCCGTGCCTCCACCGAGCCTCCGGGGTGGAGGGCGACCTCCCGGTGCTCGAGCGCTCCAGGCGCGAGGGCGACGCCCGGGAGCGAGGCCGCGACGAAGTCCGGGTGAGCGAGGGCGACGTCGACCAGCGCCTCGTCGAGGCCGCTCAAGAGAGCCAGGCCGTCCTCGCCGGTCTCGGCCCGGTGGACCTCCGGCGGGGGCAGACGGGGCAACTCCCCCGGGGAGCCCTGCACCCGGGCGCCGGGCGGGGGGCGAGGAGACGGCGGGCGCGTCGCCCGCACCTCGGCACCCGCCACCGGCTCGGCGTCGGGACCGGCGACCGCCCGGACGATCAGCGAGCCCCCCGCTCGCGCCCGGTAGGCGACGCGGAGCGCTCTTCCGGGCGGCGCCGCCACCCGGTGGAGGTCCGGGGCCGCGCCGCGGGCCTCGAGGGCCAGCACGTAGTCGCCCGCCGGCACCGCGACCTCGGCGGTCCCGTCCTTCGGGGCGAAGCTCGTAGCGGTAGGCGGGCCGGTCGAAGTCCGGGTCGGCGACCGGGTAGAGGGCCGCGCCGATCGCCGCGTCGCCGGCTCCGGCGACCGTGAGCCGGGCCTTGCGCGGCACCCGGAGCTCGAGCTCCCCGTGGGCGCCCGGAGCCAGCGCCGTCCGCTCCACGGTCACCGGCCCGTAGGCCGGGCCCTCGACCCGCAAGAGGCGGGCCGGCCGGAGCTCGACCGAGCGCTCCGGTGGCGCGAGCTCGACACAGTCGGTCGTGAGATCGAGGACGAAGCACACTTCGACCGTGCCCGCGAGCGGCTCGCCCCGGTCGTCGCTCACGATCAGCCGGCCGCCGGCCGGGTCGACCGGTTCGGCCGGGTCGGCCGCCGCCGCGGCGGAGCCGGACCGGGGCAGGGCCAGGGCGAGGATCGACACCAGGGCCATGACCGGGCCGACGGTCGCCGCCCGGAGGGCGCTCCGTCCGGGCGCCCGCCGCAGGGTTCGCATGCGCATGCTCTCTTCGCGAGTATCGGACGAACCGCCGGGCTCCGCAAGCCCTGTCGTAGCATGACCCGATGCCCGAGAAGGATTCCCGCGCGGGGCGCGAGGTCGGTGTCGGTCCGCATCCGAAGCCCTGGCCGGAGGATCCGCGCCTCGACCCCGAGCTCCTCGCCGCCGGCGACCGCCGGAACGTCGTCGACCGCTACCGCTACTGGCGGGTCGAGGCGATCCGGGCCGACCTCGACCGGCGCCGCCACCCGTACCACGTGGCGGTCGAGAACTGGCGCCACGACCCGAACATCGGCGCCGTCGTCCGGAACGCCAACGCCTTCCTGGCGGCGGCCGTCCACGTCGTCGGCGAGCGCAGGTGGAACCGGCGCGGCGCCATGATGACCGAGGTCTACCAGCACGTCGTCCATCACCCGACCCTGGCCGGCTTCGCCGCCTGGGCCGCCGGCCGCGGGCTGCCGCTGGTGGGCGTCGACAACCTCCCGGGCTCGCGCTCGATCCTCGGCGCGGAGATCCCCGAGGCCTGCGTCCTGGTCTTCGGCCAGGAGGGGCCGGGGCTCTCCGAGGAGGCCCGGACGCTGGTCTCGGCCGTCCTCCACATCCCGCAGTACGGCTCGACGCGCTCGATCAACGCCGGCGCCGCCTCGGCGGTCGCCATGGTCGAGTGGTGCCGGCGCTGGGCGGGGCAGCCGAAGGGCCGGTGCTAACATCCCCGCTTCCCGGGCTGCCACCGCCCGAGGGGGACCGATGATCGACCTGGGGATCCGCAGGGAGACGAAGAACCGCTGGGAGCGCCGCGCGCCGCTCACGCCGACGCACGTCGAGGAGCTGGTGCGCGAGCAGGGCCGCTCCGTGGCGGTCGAGCCCTCGGAGAAACGGGTCTTCTCCGATCAGGAGTACCGCGACGCCGGCGCCCTCGTCCAGGCGGACCTCGGGCCCTGCCGGGTGATCCTGGGGATCAAGGAGGTTCCGGCCCCGGCGCTCCTCCCGGGCAAGCCGCACCTGGCCTTCTTCCACCTGATCAAGGGCCAGCGCCACAACCTGCCGATCCTGCGCCGCGCCCTCGAGGTCGGCGCCTCGCTCATCGACTACGAGCCGATCGTCGACCGCTACGGCAAGCGGCTCCTCTTCTTCGGACGCCAGGCCGGCCACGCCGGGATGATCGACGCCCTCTGGACCCTGGGCCGGCGCCTGGCCGCCGAGGGTCTCGACACGCCGTTCGCCGGGGTCCGCCAGGCGACCGCGTACGCCGGCCTCGAGCAGGCCCTCGACGAGCTCGCCGGCCCGGTGGCCCGGGCGATCCGGGAGCGGGGGCTGCCGCTCGCGGTCCATCCTCTGGTCATCGGGATCACCGGCGGCGGCAACGTCTCGCGCGGGGCCGAGGAGGTCCTCGACCGGCTGCCGGTGGTCGAGATCCACCCGGAGGAGCTCGCCGACCTCTCCGCCCAGCGCGAGCGCTCGCAGCGCACCCTCTACAAGGTCGTCTTCCGGCGCGAGCTCCGGCGCCGCTTCGCCCGCCACCTGCCCCACCTCGCGGTGCTGGTCAACGGCATCTACTGGGACCCGCAGGACCCGCGCCTGGTCACCTGGGGCGACCTCGAGGCGCTCTGGGCGGCGGCCGCCCCGACGCCGCCCCGGTTGCGGGTGATCGCCGATCTCTCGTGCGACGTCGAGGGCTCGATCGAAGCGACCGTCCGCGCCACCGATCCCGGCGACCCGGTCTATGTCGCCGACCCGGCGACCCGGCGAGCCGTCCCCGGCGTCGAGGGCCGCGGGCCGGTGATCCTCGCCGTCGACAACCTGCCGGCCGAGCTGCCGCGCGAGTCCTCCGAGCACTTCGGCGACGCCCTCTTCCCCTTCCTGGGCGGCCTGGTGGGCGCCGACTTCGACGTCGACTTCGAGCACCTGGCGCTGCCGGCGGCGATCCTCGAGGCGGTCCTCACCCACCGCGGCGAGCTGGCCCCGCGCTACCGCTACCTCGAGCCTACCCTCGCGCAGGTGCCGGCGTGAGCCGAGTCCTCGTGCTCGGGGCCGGCCTGGTGGCCGCGCCCCTGGTCGACGAGCTGCTGGCACGGCCGGAGCTCGAGCTGACCGTCGCCGCCCTCAACGTCGAGCGGGCCCGGTCCCTGGTCGCCCCGGCCCTCCACGCGGGCCACGGGGGCCACGCCGTCGCCCTCGACGTCGCGGACGGAGAGGCGCTCGCCCGGCTGGTCTCCGGGGCCGACGCGGTGGTCAGCTTGCTGCCCGCCCTCCTCCACCCCCGGGTGGCCGAGGCGTGCGTCGCCCACGGCGTCTCCCTGGTGACCACGTCCTACGTGTCGGACGCCATGCGCGCGCTCGACGCCCCGGCCCGGAGCCGCGGCGTGCTGCTCCTCAACGAGTGCGGCCTCGACCCCGGGATCGACCACATGCTGGCGGCCGAAGTGATCCGGCGTCTCGAGCGCGAGGGCTCCCGGATCACCTCCTTCGTCTCCTACTGCGGCGGTCTTCCGGCCCCGGACTCGGCCGGCAACCCCTTGCGCTACAAGCTTTCCTGGAGCCCGCGCGGGGTCCTGGTGGCCGCCCGGAGCCCGGTGCGGTTCCTGCGCGACGGCGAGACGGTCGAGCACCCGGACCCCTACCTGCCCGGCGGGCCGGCCCGGGTCGAGGTCCCGGGGATCGGGGAGCTCGAGGGCTACCCGAACCGCGACTCGCTCCCCTACCGCGAGCTCTACGGCCTGGGCGAGGCCCGGGACGTGTTCCGCGGGACGCTGCGCTACCCGGGCTGGTGCGAGACGATGCAGGCCCTCTTGCGCCTGGGCCTGCTCGACGTGGACGAGCACGCCGGCCTCGGCCCGAGCTACTGCGACCTGGTCGACCGGATCCTGCCGCCGGGGCCCGGCTCCGTGCGGGTGCGGGTGGCGCGCTTCCTCGAGATCCCGGAGGAGCACCCGATCCTCGACCGCGTGGGCTGGCTCGGCTTCTTCTCCCAGCAGCCGCTGCCCGACGACGCCACGACGCCCCTCGACGTCCTGGCGCACCTGTTCGGGGAGAAGCTCGGCTACGGCGCGGGGGAGCGGGACATGGTGGTGCTCGAGCACCGGTTGGTCGCCCGCGCTCCCGGCCGAGGTCCCGGTGGCGGACCGGGCACCGAGCGCCGCGTCGTCGAGCGCCTGATCGCCTACGGCACGGCCGGCGACACCTCGGCCATGGCACGCACCGTGGCCCTGCCCGCCGCCCTCGCCTGCGGCCTGCTGCTCGACGGGAAGGTCTCCGCGACCGGCGTCCAGATCCCGATCGCTCCCGAGATCGCCCGACCGGTGCTCGCGGCGCTCGCCCACCGCGGGATCGAGCTCGTCGAGGAGACCGAAGAGCTCCCGGCCACCGCCTGAGAGCCCGGGCCGCACCGCGCATGCCGATCGCCGTCATCCCCGCCGCCGGCGCCTCCCGCCGCATGGGGCGGGCGAAGCTGCTCCTGCCCCTGGGCGCGACGACGCTGGTGGGCGCCACGGTCGGGGCCCTGGTCGCCGGCGGGGCCACGCCCGTCTGCCTGGTTGTCCGGCCGGAGGACGGCCCCCTCCACCGCTGGGCCGCCGAGCGCGGTCTGCGGTGGGCGGAGAACCCGGCGCCCGACAGGGGGATGCTGTCGTCGATCCTGGCCGGGATCGAGGCCCTGGGCGGTGCCGCCCGCCTGGCGGAGGCCGGCGAGCCGCTGCTCGTGTGTCCCGCCGACCTGCCCGGCCTCGCCGCCTCGACGGTCGCCGCCGTCGCCGAGCGTCTCCGCGCGGGTGCGACCCTCGCGGTCCCCGTCCACGCCGGCCGGCGCGGGCATCCCCTGGGGATCGCCGCGGCCCGGCTCCCCGAGCTCCCCGGCCTCGATCCGGCGGTGGGCCTGCATCAGCTCCTCGCCCGGCACCCGGACGAGGTGGCGGCGGTGCCCGTCGACGACCCGGGTTGCGTGGGCGACGTCGACACCCCCGCGGACTACGAGCGCGCCACGAGAACGAGCTGATCGTCAGGACCGGGAGAGGGATCCAGGGCGAGGGGGGAGAGCCGGTCTACCGAGGCGGCGGCGTGGTGCCCACGCTCCGGGTGAACGTGTACAGCGTCTCCGAGATGTCGCCCCGGGCGAGCGGCACCTCGAGGAGCACCGGCCCGTCGTGCCCCGCCGCCCGCTCGAGCGCCGCCCGGAACGCCGCCGCCGTCGGCGTGCGCTCGGTCAGGACGCCCCACGGCGCCACCGCCTCCGCGAAGCAACCCGGCGGCAGCTCGTTGTAGGCCGCCGGCAGGAAGGCCTGGAGCATCTCCCACGACTGGTTGTTCATCACCACCACCAGGGGCGACAGGCCCCAGCGCCGGGCGTGGAGCAGCTCCCAGCCGGTCATCTCGAAGCCGCCGTCGCCCACCAGGACGAGCGGCCGCCTGCCGGTGGCGGCCTCGAAGCCCATCGCCGCCGGCACCCCGAATCCCATGGTGGCGTAGTAGGCCGAGGCGATCACCGACTGGGTGTCGATCTGTTGGCTCGAGAAGAGGCAGTCGCCGGTGTCGGTGACCAGGGGCATCTGGCCGCTCCCGGCGAAGAAGCGGTTGATCTCGGCGATCATCGAGGCCACCCGGATCGGTCCCGCGGAGGGCTCGTCGTCCGCCCGCATGAAGGGCGGCCGGCCCTCGCGGGCCCGGAAGCTCGCGCCCCGCCCCCCCTCCGAGCGCTCGAGGATCGCCTCGACCAGGTCGGCGAGGGGGACGTTCCGGTAGACGTGGAAGCCGGAGCGGACCTCCCGGGAGACCGCGAGCACCACGTGGCGCGGATCGAGGGCCCGCAGCCGCAGGCCCATGTTGGTGTCCGAGAAGAGGGCGCCCAGCATGAGCAGGCAGTCCGACTCCTCCACCAGCTCGCGCACCCCCGGCGGCGAGGCCGGCCCGAGGTAGGTCCCGGCGTACTGGGGGTGGTCGTCGGGGAAGGTGCCCCGGCCCATGAAGGTCGACACCACCGGCAGCCCCAGGGCCTCGGCCAGGGCCACGGCCCGGCCGGCGAGGCGGAAGCGGTGCACCTCGACCCCCACCACCAGCACCGGGTGACGCGCCGCGCGCACCTTGCGGGCGATCTCGGCCGCCGCCTCCGCCACCGCGCCGGGCTCGGTGGGCACCTCGAGACCGGCCGGCTGGCCCACGCGGATCCGGGTGTCGACCATGTCCCGGGGCACCTCGAGGTAGACCGGCAAGGAGTAGAGGCGGCACTGGTCGATGGCGTAGCGCACCTGGTCGGCCGCGGTCTCGGGGTCGTCGAGCACCGCCTGGTAGTGCGTGACCTCGCGGTAGACCTTGAGCTGCGAGCGGAAGCTCTTGACCTGGTGGTGCACCAGGATCCCCCCCTCCCGCTCCTCCCGTCCCGGGCCGCCGGTGAGCACCACGACCGGCGTCTTCTCGGCGTACGCCGCGGCCACCGGATTGACCATGTTGAGGGCGCCGGCGCCGTAGGTGGCGCAGGCGACGGCGATCCCCTCCCGGCCGCGGGCGGCGCCGCTCGCCGCGAACCCCACGCCCGGCTCGTGGCTCATGGTGAGCAAGTCGATGCCGGGGTACTCCTCGATCACCTGGCACAGGCGGATGATGAAGTCCCCGGGGATGCCGAAGACATGCTCCACTCCCGCCTCCGCGAGCTGGTCGAGGAGAAACCGCGCCAGGGTCGGGCTGCGGAACGGGCGCCGAACCTTGCGCTTCGAGCCGGTCGTCTTGGTGCCCGGGGTGGTCATGGCGAGGAGGAGTCTACCGCCGCGCCAGGGCATCTGGATCTCCACCCGAGATCGCGCGGCCCCGGGAGGAGCCCTGACGGGGCCGGAAGGGGATCGAGGGGTTGCCGGGGGCAGCCGGTCGACAGGCGCCGTCGGGTGCCCCGCGGGCCGTTCGCCCGGCCGACCCGTTCGACTCGCTTCGCTCGCTCAGGGCGGAGGACAGAGCTCGGCCGCTTCATCGGTTCCGAGTGATTCCGCAGCCAGAAGAGACGAGGGGAGGGGGCGTCCCCTTCCCCCCCGTGGGGTGGGAAGGGGATCGAGGGGATGCGGGGGGCATCCAGTCAGATCACCTTCCAGAGGAAGCGGGCCTTGGCCATGCGCCGCAGGATCAGGCGCACCCGGAAGGTGTACCCGCGCCGGGTGCTCCCCGGGTGCCAGCCTTCGGGGTTCGGCAGGCCCGCCGCCAGGGCCGCGGCCTGGGACTCGTCGAGAGCCGCGGCGGAGGTGCCGAAGTAGTGGCGCGCCGCGGCCTCGGCGCCGAAGACGCCCGGTCCGAGCTCGGCCACGTTCAGGTAGATCTCGAGGATCCGCCGCTTCGAGAGGTGGCGCTCGAGCTGGATGGTCAGGAGCGCCTCCTTGGCCTTGCGCAGCGGGTTGTACGAGGCGTTGAGCCAGAGGTTCTTGGCCACCTGCTGGCTGATCGTCGAGGCGCCGCGCGGCAGGGTGCGCTCCTTCCACGCCTCGGCCAGCGCGGTCTTCTGCTCGCCGGTGTCGAAGCCGTCGTGGGAGAAGAAGTTGATGTCCTCGCCCACCAGCACCGCGCGCTTGAGGTTCGGGGAGATCCGCTCGTAGGGCACCCACCGCCAGGCGACCTCCCGGTCGTTGCGCCGCTCCCACCGGCGCATGAAGGCGGTCTTGCCCGGCCGCTCCCGGGCGAGGGCCGCGACGTCCGGCCAGGTGGCCGCCTCCCAGCCCAGCCACGCGAGGCCCAAACCGAGGAGGACCAGGGCGGCCAGGAGACACCCGCGGCGGCGGGTCCGAGCCGCAGGACGCTCGTCGACCGCCGCCGGCTCCGGCGCCCGCGGCGGCTCCGCCTCGCCGGCTCCGGGCACCGGCTCGGCCGGGCTGGGGAGGTCCGCCGGCGAGCGCGGCTCAGCTTCCGCCTCGGGGTCGAGCTCAGGCTCGGGCTGGGGTGCGTCGGGCTCCATCGATCGGAGCGTACGATACCTTGAGGCGCCGAGGCTGCCTCTCGAGCATCTCCGTACATCTCCGTCCCCTACGCGACCCCGAGGTGCTGCAACGGATGCGGATCGCCCTCGATCTCGACCAGGTGGCCGAAGAAATGAAGCGCCAGAACCTGTGGAGGCAGAGCCCTTCCGCCAGCGAGGAAGAGATCGAACAGGGGGTGCGGCAATGGCTGGCCGACCGCCCGGGCTCGGAGCACGGCGATGCCATCGGTCAACCGCGTCGGGCCAAGTTGTCTATCCGATGAGAGCACCCCGGCTGGCGGCGGCTTGGGGGGGCGTCCCTCTCCCCCCGGAGCCGATAGAATCCCCGTCCGGCCCTGGAGGGTACCGATGAGGATCTACGCGTTCGAAGGCATCACCTACGCCCCCGGCTCGGGCGACCCGGGCCGGCTCGCCGCCCCGCCCTACGACCAGATCGGCGAGGAGGCGGCCGCCGAGCTCCACGCCCGCGACCCGCACCACTTCGCCTGGCTCTCGAAGCCCGTGCCCGGCGCGGGAGGCGACCGCTACCGGGAGGCCGCCCGGTTGCACTCGGCCTGGCTCGAGGCGGGCGTCCTCGCCCGCGCGGCGCGGCCGGAGCTCTATCCCTACGCCATCGACCTGCCCGACGGCGGCCGCCGCCTCGGCCTGACCGCCGCCGCGGGCCTCGAACGCCCGGAGAGCGGGGTGATCCGGCCCCACGAGGAGACCCTGGCCAAGCCGCTCGCCGACCGCCTCGCCCTGCTCCGGGCGATGGCGGTGGACCTCGAGCCGGTGCTCCTGCTCTGCGAGGACGCGGGCGAGCTCGACCGGCTGCTGGCCGAGGACCTCGACGGGGCCGGCGAGACGGCGCGGCTCCTCGCGAGCCACACCGACGCCTCCGGCAACCGTCACCGCCTCTACCGCCTGAGCGATCCGGCGCGGATCGGGCGCTACCGCGCCTGCCTGGCCGAGCGCCCCGCGGCCATCGCCGACGGCCACCACCGCTACAAGGTGGCCCTGCGCTACGCCGAGGAGGAAGGGCTCCCGGTCGGCGCGGGCGGCGAGGAGCCGCCGCCGGCCGCCGCCGCCAAGCTCGCCGTCGTCACCAGCCTGGCCTCGCCCGCCCTCGAGATCCAGCCGATCCACCGCGCCCTGGCCGCGGACCCGGGCATCGAGCAGGCCGGCGCCCTCGCCGCCGCGCGCGAGCCGGTGCGCCCCGCCTCCGGCCGGGAGCTCGCCGCGGCCGTCGCCGCCGCCGGGCAGCCGGCGATCGGCGTACGCCTCGCGGGCCGCGCGCCGGAGATCTGGCGCCTCGACCCGGCGGCGCCCGCCGCTTCGGCCCTCTCGCCCGGCGCCCGCCGGCTGTCGGTGGCCCTGCTCCACGGGGTCCTGCTCCCCGGCCTCGCCGTCGGGGACGAGGCGGCGAGCGGCGGGGCCGTCCGCTACCCCTCGGACCCGGAGGTCCTCTGGCGGATGGTCGAGACGGGCGAGGCGGCGGTGGGGATCTGGCTCCCGCCCATGGACCCCGCGGACTTCGCGGCCGCCATCGCCGGCGGCGAGATGCTGCCGCCCAAGTCCACCCGCTTCCTGCCCAAGGTGGTCTCCGGCCTGGTCTGGGCCGACCATCGCGGTCGCCTCGGGTAGGCCAGTGGGCCCGGCAGCCCCCGACCCGGAGGTGGAGATCACCCCCTTCGCCCTGTTCCGCCGCCTGCGGCAGGGCGAGGCGCCGCTCCTGGTCGACGTCCGACCGGCGCCCTCCGGCCTCTCCTTCCGGGGAGCGGTGCGCCGGGGCGCCCCGGACTGGCGGCCGCCCGCCGGCCGGGCCGTCGTCCTCTTCGACGACGACGGCTCGGGCGCCCGCGAGCACGCCCGTCGCCTGCGGGCCGCGGGTCACGACGTCACCTCCCTGTTCGGAGGCCTCCGCCTCTACGACTTCGCCCTCGACCCCGGGGTGGTGGGCGAAGAGCGCTACCTCGCCATCGCCGACGAGCAGCCATGAGAGCTTGTGACTGAATCTCCGACCTACTGCGGGCGCCCCCGAATCGCCCCTCGCGACGGCCGGAGATTCTTTCACAAGCCCTGAGCGCGTCCCGCTGCGCTATCCTCAGGGAGTCCTTGGAAGCCTGAAACCCGTTCCTCACGACCCTGCCAGGAGACCCCCGATGTCGCGCACGACCTCCCGAGCCCCCGGATTCGCCCTCCTCGTCGCCATGGCGCCGGCCGCCCTCCTCGCCGCCCAGCCACCGGCCGCGGCACCGCCTCCGGCCGCCGCCCCCGCCCCGCCGGCCGCCGCGGAGGCGCCGCCACACCCCTGCGCGCGCCCGGAGTACCGGCAGTTCGACTTCTGGGCCGGCGACTGGGTGGTCCACACGCCGGACGGCAAGCTCGCCGGCCACAACCGGGTCGAGAAGATCCTCGGCGACTGCGTGATCGCCGAGAACTGGACCGACGCCGACGGCTCCGCCGGCAAGAGCTTCAACATGTACTCGGCGGTCGACGGCAAGTGGCACCAGACCTGGGTCTCGAGCGTCGGGTACCTGCTCGAGCTCACCGGCGGCCTCGAGGACGGCAAGATGGTCCTGCGCGGCAAATCCCCCCGGCGCGGCGGCGGGACCAACCTCAGCGAGATCTCCTGGGAGCCGAGAAAGGACGGTACGGTGCGCCAGCTCTGGCGGGTCTCGCGCGACGGCGGCGCGACCTGGACCGACGCCTTCGACGGAACCTACAGCCGCCGGGCCACCCCGGCGGGCGGCGGCGGAGCGTCCCCGCGGGAGTAGACTCGTGCGGAAAGGAGGCGCGATCGCGATGACGACTGCCGCGCCGGCTCCCAAGGCTCCACCCACCGAGGACCTCAACTCCTTCCGCATCGCCCAAAGCCAGTTCGATCGGGCGGTCGGCTACATGCCCGAGCTCGCGCCGGGGGTGATCCAGTTCCTCCGCAAGCCGATGCGCTCGATCACCGTCGACTTCCCGATCCAGAACGACGACGGATCGGTGAGCATGTTCCAGGGCTACCGCGTGCTGCACAGCAACGTCCGCGGCCCGGGCAAGGGCGGCGTGCGCTTTCATCCCGAGGTGAGCCTCGACGAGGTCCGCGCGCTCGCCTCCTGGATGACCTGGAAGTGCGCCGTGGTCGACGTGCCCTTCGGCGGCGCCAAGGGCGGCGTGATCTGCGACCCGAAGGCGCTCTCGGAGACCGAGATGCGGCGCATCGCCCGGCGCTTCATCACCGCCCTCGGCGACAACATCGGCCCGTTCACCGACGTGCCGGCCCCCGACGTCAACACCAACGCCGGGACCATGGCATGGATCTACGACACCTACGAAATGATGCACCCGGGCAAGAACAACCTGCCGGTCGTCACCGGCAAGCCGGTGGACATGGGGGGGTCGCTGGGGCGGCGCGAGGCGACCGCGCGCGGCTGCCTGTTCGCGACCTCGCGGGCCCTCGAACGGGGCGTCGTGCCCGGGCTCGAGTCGGTCGCGGGGGCGACGGTGGCCATCCAGGGGTTCGGCAACGCCGGCTCGATCGCCGCCCAGCTCTTCACCGAAGCGGGCGCCCGGGTGATCGCGGTCAGCGACTCCCGCGGCGGGATCCTCTCCGAGGACGGCCTCGATCCGGACGCGGTCATCGAGCACAAGCGCCGGACCGGCTCGGTGGTCGGCTTCCGCGGCTGTCGGACGGTGACCAACGACGAGGTCCTCGGCGCGGCCTGCGACATCCTGATCCCGGCGGCCTTCGAGAACCAGATCCGCGCCGACAACGTGGAGCGCGTGCGGGCCCGGTTCCTCGCCGAGGCGGCCAACGGTCCCACCACCCCGGCCGCCGACCGCGCCCTCTTCGCGCGCGGCATCCCGGTGCTCCCGGACGTGCTCGCCAGCGCCGGCGGCGTGACGGTGAGCTACTTCGAGTGGGTGCAGAACAACGAGTACGAGCAGTGGGACGAGGACGAGGTCAACGCCAAGCTGGGCCGGCGGATGGCGCGGGCGACGGACGCGGTGGTCGACAAGCAGCAGGAGGTCAACGGGTCCCTCGCCACGCCGGAGGGGGCGGGCCTCGGGCGGATCGACCTGCGGACCGCGGCCCTGATGGTCGCCATCGGCCGGGTGGCCCACGTGGCCGACTCGCGGGGGATCTGGCCGTAGGCGAAGCGCCGCCCGGGCCCTCTGCCGCCCGAGGAACGGCTCGCCGCGCCCGGCTCCGGCGGGCCGCCGCCCTGGCCGCGATCCTGGTGGCGCTCGGCGCTCTCTCCGGGCGGCTCTTCTTCGATCGGCTCGGAGACTCGGACCTCCAAGGCGACGAGGCGATCCACGCCGTCGTAGCCCGGGAGGCGGCGGCGCGGGCGGTCGCCGGCGGGCGGTGGTGGGCACTCACCTATGACGGGTCGCCCTACGTCGAGAAGCCGCCGGCGAAGATCCTGGCCGAGGCCTGGGTCTTGCGCCACCGCGGGGCGAGCGAGCTCCACGCCCGAGCCCTGGACGCGGCCTTCGGGGTGGCCACGGTGGCGCTCGTCTTCCTGTTCGGTGCCCGGGTCTGGAATCTCGGGGTCGGAGCGGCGGGCGCCCTGCTCCTCGTGGGCGCGCGGCACTACGTCTTCGTCCACGGCGTCCGCGCCGGGGTCCAGGACAGCGCCCTGGTCTTCTTCACCGCCGCCTGGCTCGCCCTGTACTTCGAGGCCCGGGAGGGGGCGGAGCGGCGCGGGCCGCCTCTCGTGGCCGCCGGCCTCGCGGCCGCCCTCGCCTGGCTGGTCAAGGGGCCGGCCGCGGCCCCGGTCCTCCTCCTGTTGGTGGGCTACGAGCTGGCGCGCCGGCGCCTGACGAGCGAGGGCTGGCGCCGGGCGCGGGCACCGCTCGCGGTCTCTCTCGGGCCCCGCGGTATATCTCGTCTGGTTCCTCACCGTGGTCCACCGGATCGGCCTTCGGGCCTTCAGCAGTCTCTATCGGCAGGTCGTGGTACGGGCGACGGAGGGGATCGACCCGTCGCACCTCCACGGCCCCACCTACTACCCGCGGCTCCTGGCGGCGGACTTCGGGCCCTGGCTGCTCGCCGGGCTGCCGGCGCTGGCGCTGGCGGTCTGGTGGCTGGCGCGGCGGCGGCCGGAGGGCGGAGGCCTCGACGCCCGGGCCCTGCTCTTCGTGGCGGTCTGGGCGCTCGGCTGGGTGGCGCTCTTCTCGCTCTCGAGCTCGAAGCTCTCCTGGTACGTCTACCCCGCCTACTCGGGCCTCTCGCTGCTCCTCGCCCGGGGGTTGGACGAAGTGGTTCGACGGCTCGCGGGGTGGGTGCGCGGGCGGTGGGTGCCGCTCGCCACCGCGGCGCTGGCCCTGGCGGTCGGTGCGGGCCTGGCGGCGCGGGTGGAGACGCTGGCGAAGCGGGTGGACCGGGAGCTCCCGGTGGAGCTGCCGGCGCACCGGCTGGCGACGCTCATCGAGGGGTTGCCGAGGGCCCGGGTGGTGCGCTTGCCGAAGGCGGGCCTGACTCCTTGGGATCTGTATTACCTCGGGCCGCTGATGGAGAAACAGCGCCGGCTGCCGGAGGAGCTTCTCCGGCCTACGACGGGCCTCTGTCGCTTTCTGGTGGCGCCGGCGGCGCAGGCGCCGAGGAAGGTGGAGGTGGCAGACCCGGGCCCGCAGAGGGTCCCCTTGGGCTTTCCGGACCGCGGCGACGCCTGGCTGCTGGACCTGGACCGGTGCCTGCCGCCCTGGGCGTGAGGGGGGCGTGGCGGAGGCGGGCGCGGAGGAAGCTATCGAAGAGGGCTGCGAGCGCTGGTGAAGCCCCGGAAGAGGAAGACCGCCGGAAGGCGTCGATCTCGTGGACACGGCCGGCATCATGTTCCTCGCCTGGGCCCTCGGCCAGTGGCTCGCCCGGAGGCGGTACCGATGACCAACCGGCTGCGCGTGCTGCGGGCCGAGCGAGAGTGGTCCCAGGCGGCCCTGGCCGAAAGGCTCGGCGTCTCCCGGCAGACGGTCAACGCCATCGAGACCGGCAAGTACGACCCCAGCCTGCCGCTCGCCTTCAAGATCGCCCAGCTCTTCGAGCAACGGATCGAGGAGATCTTCGACCCGACCGGGTACGGCTACCGCCGCCCGTGACGATCGCCAGGGCCGGACGCCCATCGTCCTCAGGCGGCCTTGCGGAAGGTCAGGTTGACCCGGCAGCGGCCGAGGAGCGCGTGCTCTCCGTCCGGAACCGGCAGGACGCCGTGGTAGCGAAGGCGCGCCGGCCCGCCCCAGACCACCACGTCGCCGTGGGCCAGCGGCACCCGGCGGGGCGGCTCGGAGCGCTCGAGCCCGCCGAACAGGAAGACCGCAGGAAGGCCGAGGGAGACGGACCGGACTGCCGCCGGCCGCGTGCCGGTCTGTGCCGCTTCAGGGTGGTGGCGACGCGCCGGCCGCAGAGCGTCGTGAGGGGGAGCACGGGGCCGAGGTGCGCGCGGAGGATGGACAAGCCGATGGGACTCGGATCTCTCTACCAGGGCAGGGCGAAAAGCTGCCCACCCCGCGTTCCCACGAGGAGGTGGGAGCTGGAAGCTCCGAGGCCCCTGGGGGTACCCCGAAGCGCCCAAGCTTGGCGCACTGCACCAGTCGCCAGGTCGATTGCCCATACCTCGTTCTTAGAGCCGACGACCGCGCTTCCGTGCGCAATCAGCGGCCTGGGCGAGGAGAGCTGGGCCGCCGAGGAGAACTTCCACCTCACCTTTCCCTGTACGGGACTGAGGCAGGAGAGGGTGTAGGGAGGCGTCAGCTCGGTGAGCTCGTCCGTCGTCCCGCTCGCCTGGAGGCCGACCAGGCAGCGGCGGGTCGGAACGAGAGCCCCGAAGAAGGCTCCGCCGGGAGGATCTGGATCAAAGGACCCGAGACGCTTCCCCGTCCTCGGCGCGAAGCGGAGGATCCGGCCGTCAGCCGTGCCGACGACGACCTCGTCATCGAAGAGCGTGGCCGAGGTATTCAGCGCGGCGTCGACGTGGCGTCGCCACAGGAGCCTGCCGGTCCTGGCGTCGATCGAATCGACCCAGCCAGGGCCCCAGGGGACGAAGAGCTTTCCGGCATGAAGGGTGGCGTCTCCGCTGAAGCTCCCCCGGACTCCTTCGGGCCCGGCGGCCCGCCAGACAACTCTCCCGGTCTCGAGGTCCACTGCGATCACTTCGCCGCCGAGAGCGACGGCGAGCGCCTGGTCTCCAAGGTGAAGCACTCTCCCTGCCGTACCGCGATCCATCGCCACCTTCCAACGAAGCCGGCCTGAGGAGGTATCGAAGGCGTACAGGTAGCCGCGAGGTCGCACATCGGACCCGATCACCAGCAGTCTCCTCGTGACTAATGGATCACCATGAAACTGAGCCGGCGGACCGTCTTGGCTGGTGTCGTACGTCCACAGAACCGCGCCCGTCTCTTCGTCGAGGGCGAGTACCGTTCCGGAGCAGGAGCCGAGAAAGAGTCGATCCCCACGGACCGTGGGGGTCACGAAGACTCAGCCGTGAGTATCGAGACTCCAGGAGTCATCGGCGTAGAGCCGCCGGCCACCGGAGATCAAGAGGACGAGCGGCAAGGCGAGGGCAATCCGCAAAGATAGCAACGTCACAATGTATTCAAGTAGCTATGGATAGTTTATGTTCAGACGCCATTGCGGTTCGTCAGCATGTGTTGTATATTCTCATAGTTTACCAAGAGGAGGCGGCATGGAGAACACGACGAGGTGGATCTCGGGGTGCCCGCAACCGGGTGCCCGCTCGCTCGGAACGTGCATCTGGGCGCTGGTCGTCCTGGGCCTCACCACCTGGAGCCTGGCACCGCCAGCACTGGGGAAAGGCCCCCCAGACGGCAAGGCGACCCAGGAGATGGTCACCCGCTCGATCCCCAAGGACCAGATCCCGCTCTACAGCGTGGTCTACGAATTCTTCACCATGATGGGGCATTTCAAGACCGCGGACCCTTTCATCTATGAGAAACGGGTCCGGACCATGGGGCTCGACCCCGACGGCCCCACCGGACGCGCGTTCGACGCCGCGGTCGAGGCGGCCCAGGAGGTGATCGCCATTCCCATCGCTGACCCCAGCCTCGCCGACTCGCCCGAGAAGTACGAAGCCTTCGAGACCGAGGCCACTCGGGAGAAGTCGCGACGGCTTGCGGACGTCTACGGCGGCCTCCTGGCCGATCTGGAGGCGCGGGGTTTCGATCCGGAGAGCTTCAGGACATACCTCGAGACCAAGATTCGCCCGAGCGTGGGCGTTTTCGTCGAAGTGCCGCGGGACGGCGATCCCGTCGCGACGCTGCTCGGCAGCTCCACCATGAGCGCCATCAGAGACTTCGAGGTCCTGGCCGAAGCCGCCTACCGGAGCGGGGCCACCAACCTGAGTGAGGAGAGGTGAACGATGACGACGAAGACTCTCACGATGTTCATTGGCACGACCCTGCTTGCCTCGCTGAGCGCGGCACCTTGCTCGGGAACCCTCATGTTCCAGGCGATTGCGGGGATGGATTCCTGGCCCGCCGTCTGCGCGCCCGGCTTACTCCACTACCGGATGACGGCGTTCGGAGCGATCGTACACAAGGATCCCAGCGACGAGGGCCGGAGCTGGTTCATCGATGGTCAGGGCGGGAGATGCGCCTTTCTCGGAATCAGCGGCTATGCCACGTGTACGGAGAGCCTCGCAGTGAGCTCCTCCCAGACGGGGCTGTGCTCAGCAGACTTCGAGGTCCGATGCAATGGAACGACCAAGTACGCCGCCGAGGCCAAGGTGTTCGCCTTTGACACTCAGGGAACCGAGGCGACGCTGGACATGACCCCTTGCGAAGTTGCGGACTGCTGAGGGCAGCCTTACGGGGACCTCTCGGGTCAGTCTGGGGCCGTTCTTCCAGCGTCTCGTCCAGAGCCGCCGCATCATTTCTTTCGGCTCCTCTTGGCACGGCGGTATCGGAGCGCTAGAATGTCCCCGACGAATCGAGGGCCGCGCCGGTCTTGCGGCTCTCCTCAACTTGGTGTGGGTAGCTGCGAGAGCGTCGGGGGCCGATACCCGGCGGGGTGGTCGCGAGCGATCAGAGTTTCGGATGGAGTTTCGGAGAGAGGGTGGTTCGTGGCGCTAAAGAGTTGAAAACGCATGGGGTTTTCTGCTCTCCTTGGGAGCATCGAATCAACCGAGGAGGGAGGAGCGACCGGATGCGCCTGACCACTGTACTGCGTCGTCTGCTCGGCGTCACGAAGATGTAAGGGCCCGCGCAGGAATAACTCCCAGCACCGAGGGCGTCAGGGCGCAATCCTCGCAAGGCGCGCGACTGAGGCATCGCGGGGCCTATGCCGCAGGGAGCGCAACGCCGCGAGGGTTGATGGAATTACGCCCGAATGCGGGAGTTATTCCTATGCGGGCCCTAAGTCGAATCCACCCTGTTCCGGCGGGATGGGACGTTAGTGGTGGCCGTCCGCCCCACGTGGCGTCGCTCTCGATGCGGCGGGTGAGGCCGGGTCGGACCCCGCTACGACCGTCGCTACGGGCGAGAGTGGCGGCACCTACCGTGGGAGCGCCATGCGGTGGTGCTGCGCTACGCGGCCTGGCGGGTGGAGCACCCTCAGTGTGGTGTGCGCGTGGAGCAGGTCCGCTGGGCGCCCTCAGGGGGGTCGGTTAAGCGAGGCGTTCGACGAGCCGGTGGCCTACCTTGCGCAGACCACCGACAAGGCCCAGGTCGCGCACCTGCTCGGGATCGCCTGGGAGACGGTCGGCTCGATCGTCGCGCGGGTGGTCGAGCGTCGCCTCGATCCCGAGCGGCTGGTGGGCCACCGCCGGATCGGCATCGACGAGATCAGCTACAAGAAGCGCCACAACTACCTCACCGTCCTGGTCGACCACGACCGCGGTCGTGTGGTGTGGGCTGCGGATCGAAGAAATCTTCGATCGCCAGAGCCGAACGCCCCATCGCCCTCAGGCGGCCTTGCGGAAGGTCAGGTTGATCCGGCAGCGGCCGAGAAGCGCGTGCTCTCCGTCCGGAACCGGCAGGACGCCGTGGTGGCGCAGGCGCGACGGACCGCCCCAGACCACCACGTCGCCGTGGGCGAGGGGCACCCGGCGGGGCGTCTCGGGGCGCTCGATCCCGCCGAAGAGGAAGACCGCCGGAAGGCCCAGGGAGACGGAGACGATCGGAGCCTCGAAGTCCCGCTCGTCCTTGTCTTGATGGAGAGAGAGCCTGGCGCCGGGCTCGTAGCGGTTGACGAGACAGGCGTCCGGCACGAAGGCGGGAAAGCCGGCGCGGTCCGCGGCCCGGACGGCGAGCTCGGCGAACGACCCCGGCATCGGCGGCCACGGCCGGCCGCTCTCCGGGTCGCAGGGGTCGTAGCGGTAGCCGCTCCGGTCGGTGACCCAGCCGAGGGCGCCGCAGTTGGTCATGGCGACCGACATCGGGTGGCCGCCGGGGGTCACCATGCGGCGGAAGGGGGCGCGCGCCTCGACCTCGCCGAGGCCCGCGAGGAGCGGCTCTTCGAAGGGCAGCGCGAAGCCGCCGAGGAGGACCGCCCCCGGCGCCAGCGGCACCTCCCGCGGCTCGGTCTCGAAGAGCTCCAGATTCATCGGATCGGCCCCCTCACTCCTCTGATGATTCCCCCTTCGCCCCGCCGCCCCACCGCTCCGACGATACCGCCTCCGCGAACGATCCGCCGCCCCTGGGGTTGCCCTTCGCCTCGGAGTACACTCGCCGCCATGAGCACCCCCGAGAGCCTCCAGGCGCGCTTCTACGCCCTGGGCCGCTGCTTCGGCTGCGGGCCGTCGAACGAGAAGGGCCTCCGGATCGAGAGCTTCCCCGCGGCGCCGGAAGCCGACGCCGAGGTCACCGCCACCTGGCAGGCCGAGCCCCACCACCAGGCGTTCCCCGGGGCGGTCAACGGCGGCATCGTGAGCACGCTTCTCGACTGCCACAGCAACTGGACCGCGGCCCACCACTTGATGCGCCGCGACGGCCTGGAGCGCCCGCCCGCCACGGTGACCGCCGAGCTCCACGTCCGCCTGCTCCGGCCCACGCCGCCCGACCGGCCCCTCGTGATCTCGGCCCGCGCCGTCGCCTCCGAGGGGCGAAAGGTGACGGTGGAGGCGAGCGTCTCGGCCGACGGCGAGGTGACCGCCACCTGCACCGGCCTGTTCGCCGCCGTCAAGCCCGGCCACCCCGCCTACCACAACTGGGACGAGCGGGAGGAGGTCGAGGCGTGAGCGACGCGGCACCCCGCCGCGCCCTCGCCGAGGCCGTCCGCAAGGCCTGCCTCGAGGCCGCCGCCCGCGCCTACGAGGAGGCGGGGATCAGCGGCCTCTGCGCCGAGGGCCGCTTCGACCTCGCGCTCGACGCCATTCGAGCGCTCGACGTCGAGGAGCTCCTGGCGGCCGACCGCGCCGAGGCGCCGGAGAGGGTCGACTGAAGCAGCGGGAATCAGAGCTTGTGAATGAATCTCCGGCCGTCACGAGGGCGTTCTCGGGCGCCCCTCGCCAGGCGCGCCGACGCAGGCGTAGCGGGGACTACGTCGAGGAGGCGCAACGCCGCGAGGGGTGATTCGGGGGCGCCCGCAGTAAGTCGGCGATTCATTCACAAGCTCTCAATCCGTCTCGCCGTCCTTCCCGCCCAGCCACTCCCCGTAGAGCTCCGGCCGGCGGTCGCGCCAGAAGAGGCGGCGGGCGGTGGAGCGGGCGACCCGCTCGAGGTCGAGCTCGGCGACGACCAGGTCTTCCTCGAGGCTCGCGCCGCGGGCGAGGACCACCCCTTGCGGATCGCAGACGAACGACTCCCCCGCGAAGGTGAGCTCGCCCTCCACCCCCACCCGGTTGGCGAGCGCCGCGAAGTAGCCGTTCTGGAAGGCGGCGGTCCGGACCTCGGCCTCGTAGAGCCCCTCGGGCCATTCGCCGAGGGTGCCCGCCTGGGGGATCGCCACCACCTCGGCGCCGGCGACGCCCAGGGCCCGCATGTACTCGGGGTAGTGGCGGTCGTAGCAGATCGCGACCCCCAGGCGGCAGGCGCGTGTCGCATAGACCGGTGCGCCCCGGTCGCCCGGGTGGTAGTAGTCCCGCTCGTGGAAGCCCTCGTAGTCGGTGATGTGGATCATGCGGGTGACGCCCAGGAGAGCGCCGTCGGCGTCGATCACCGGCGAGCTGTCGAAGGTGCGGCCGTCGGCGACGCGCTCGTAGAGGTTGAAGACGGTGACCAGCGAGAGCTCGCGCGCCAGGGCCGCCACCCGGTCGGTGGTCGGTCCCGGGATCGGCTCGGCGAGGCGGCCGGCGACCGGCGCGACCTCCGGGGCCCGGCCCTCCGGGCGCCGGCGCCGGGGGAAGAAGCGATCGACGGCGAGCTCGGGGAAGACCACCACCTCGGCGCCCCCGCGGGCGGCGCGGCGCATGGCATCCAGGGCGCGCTCCAGGCTCTCGGAACGGTCGGTGCGGGGGCGGAGCTGGGCGAGGGCGAGACGCATGGGAGACCTCCCGGGGGCGGATGCGGGGCGGGCTGCGAACGGCTCCCGTGGCGATGGAAGCGGATGGATTCTAACGGCTCTCGCGAAACCGCCGCCGCAGTGCCCCTGGTAGAGTGAGATCGCCATGGAGCGCACCGAAGACGCCTGTCGCGTCGGGCCGGCGGCCGACCTCCCCGAGATCTCGGCCGCGGCCGCGGAAGACCTCGAAACCGCCCGCGGGCGGTTTCTCGAGGCGCACCCCGAGTACCGGCGGACCGCCGTCCTCGACGAGCTCCGCGCCACCGAGTTCGCCCGCCTCGACGAGCAGGGGCACGTCTACCTCGACTACACGGGGGGCGGCCTCTACGGCGTCTCCCAGATCGAGCGCCACCGCGACCTCCTCCTCGGCCGGGTCTTCGGCAATCCCCATTCGTCGAACCCGACGTCGCTCGCCACCACCGAGCTGATCGAGCGGGCGCGGCGGCGGGTGCTCGAGTTCTTCCACGCCTCGCCGGAGGACTACATCGTCATCTTCACGGCCAACGCCAGCCAGGCCCTGAAGCTGGTCGGCGAGTCCTACCCCTTCCAGCAGGGCGACCAGTTCCTCCTCACCTTCGACAACCACAACTCGGTCAACGGCATCCGTGAATTCGACCGCGCCCGGGGCGCCCAGACGACCTACGTCCCCATGGTGCCGCCGGCTCTCAGGGTCGACGAGGCGACGCTCGACGAGCACCTGGAGCGCGCCCGGCCGGGCGGCAGGAACCTCTTCGCCTACCCGGCGCAGTCGAACTTCTCCGGCGTCCAGCACCCCCTCGAGTGGATCGAGCGGGCACAGGCCAAGGGCTGGGACGTGCTCCTCGACGCCGCCGCCTTCGTGGCCACCAACCGCCTCGACCTCGCCCGCTGGCACCCGGACTACGTCGCCCTCTCCTTCTACAAGATGTTCGGCTATCCGACCGGCGTCGGCGCCCTCCTCGGCCGCCGCCCGGCCCTCGAGAAGCTCCACCGGCCCTGGTTCGCCGGCGGCACCATCGGTGTCGCCTCCGTGCAGGCCGACCTCTACAGCCTGGCCGCCGGCGCCGCCGCCTTCGAGGACGGCACCCTGAACTACGAGGTCCTGCCGGCGGTCGAGTACGGCCTGGACTTCCTCGAATCGATCGGGATCGAGACGATCCACCGCCGCGTCGAGTGCCTCACCGCCTGGCTCCTCGACGGGCTCGCCGGCCTGTGTCACGCGACGGGCGTGCCGCTGGCGATCCTCTACGGGCCGACCGGTACCGGGGGCCGGGGCGGCACCGTGGCCCTCAACTTCCGCGACCGCCACGGCGCCGTCATCGACCACCAGCGGATCGAGGAGCTCGCCAACGAGCGGATGATCTCGCTGCGCACCGGCTGCTTCTGCAATCCCGGGGCGGGCGAGCTCGCCCTGGGACTCTCCGGCCAGGAGATCAGCGACTGCTTCACCCAGAGCGGCTTCCGCATGACCTTCGCGGACTTCCGCCACTGCGTCAACGACAAGAGCATCGGCGCCGTGCGGGTGTCGGTGGGGCTGGCCTCGAACTTCGCCGACGTCCACGCCTTCCTCGAGTTCGCCCGCGACCTGGTGGACCGGTAATTCCCACCCGCCCCGGCGGGTGGCGTGGTGCGGCCCGCGGGGGGCTACCGTTGGCGTGGCGAGGAGAGCGCGGCGATGAGCGGGCTTCGGGTACGCCGCCGCGCCCGCGGCGGCGGAACGCATCTTGCGTGCTTCGAAGGGGGAGCGATGAGGCTCCGATCCAACCAGGAAGGCGAACCATGCACACCACAACGACCCGGCTCGTGGCCACCGTCGCCTCGATCGGGCTGGCCCTGTGCCTCTTCGGGCGGGTCGCACCGGCCGGGGCGGACCTCCAGGACTCGGCGTTACGGCAGCCACCGCCCCAGCAACAGCCCCAGGGCCGCTTCGGGGGGAAGGTGGAGGTCAGCGAGGTCCAGATCGACGCCCTGGTCACCGACCCGCGCGGCAACGTGGTGCTCGGCCTCGGGCCCGACGACTTCATGGTCGAGGAGAACGGCAAGCGGGTCGACGTCCAGGACGTGACCTTCTACAGCAACCGGCGGTTCCTAGAGTCCGCCGAGCGCGCCAAGGCCCTGGGCCTCGATCCCGCCCAGGTGCCGACCGACCGCTACTTCATCCTCTTCTTCCACGACCAGCGCGACCTCCTGCCGCGCCTGACCGCCCAGATCCTGGACGCCGGCCGGCGGGCCAAGCAGTGGGTGAGCTCCGACCTCACCGCGGGCGACTACGTGGCGGTGGCCGGCTACGACTACAAGCTCAAGCTCTACCAGGACTTCACCACCGATCGGGGCGAGATCGGCGACGCCATCGACCAGGCGGTCCGGGGCGGCGTCGAGCCCAAGGTCTGGCCGTCGCGCCAGAAGGCGAGGCCGGCCGGCGCCCCGTCGCTCCTCGACCACCTGCCGTCGCCCGCCCAGATCCGCAAGATGAGCCCGCGGATCTATGGCGCGCTCGAGCTCCTCGCCCAGGCCTCGGCGCCGATCCCCGGCCGGAAGAACCTGGTCGTCTTCTCGATCGGCTTCGGGCGGGTCTCGGACTTCGGCTTCTACACCCCCGACTCGCGCTATTAC
Organism: uncultured Acidobacteriota bacterium; assembly: GCA_963741925.1. GTDB lineage: Bacteria > Acidobacteriota > Thermoanaerobaculia > Multivoradales > DATKCC01 > CAVUBL01. Next base: position 1,113,312 of record CAVUJU010000005.1, on the reverse strand, counting down.
CAGCCCATGACCCGCGCGCTCAACGACGCCAACGTGGCGGTCTACGGCATCGACATGATCCCCAGCAGCCCGGCCGGCAGCCTGCTCGACAACACCCTGGGCAACTCGCTGAGCAGCTTGGCGGCGGACACCGGCGGCCGCTACTACTACAACTTCGTCAACTTCCTCACCCCCCTCGAGCAGGTGGCCGACGACAACAGCGGCTACTACCTGATCAGCTACCGGAGCAGCCACCCGGCCGGCACCTCGGGCTACCAGAAGGTCACAGTCCACACCAAGAACCCGGAGTTTCGGGTGCGCGCGCGGGAAGGGTACGTCTACGGCGAGGGGCCGACGAAGTAGGAGGGATGGTCCATGGGGATGCGCTGGCCTATCGCTTCCCGAGCCGGCGAGGCTCGGCGAGCCAGCAAATGGCCGAAGACCAGCGCGAGGGCGGTACCCCCGCCGAGACGAAACCCGAGCGACGCGATGCCCGCGGCCGCCGAGGCCAGGACCTCGTCCTGGAGGGGCTCCAGAACCTCCGAGTGGAATCTCACCCGGCCCGCCGCTCCCAGAGGTCAGGCTCGCGCGCCTGTCCTACTCGGCTTGTTCCAGGAGAGACGGTCGAGCGGGAGACGGGATTCGAACCCGCGACCAACAGCGCGGAAGGCCACAGGTCTAGTGACCTAACCTCTTTCGTTGCTTATGGTTGCCCGCCGGTCCGAAAATCCGGGCTCCTACGCGGGCGCCTACGGGTCCTCGCTTCCCTCTACGCACCGGCGTGCGCTGGAATCCGCTGGACCTCGGCCTTCAACAGTCGTTCCGCGTGCCACAGGTCGTAGTTGGCCTGCAACCGGAGCCAAAACGCAGCACCGTTGCCGCAGAACTTCCCAAGTCGAACCGCCATCTCTGGCGACACCGGTTCATCTCCTGTAAGGACCGCCTCCAAAGCGGACCCGGAGACTCCAAGCTGCTCAGCCGCATCGCTGGCGCTAAGGTCCAAGGCGGGGAGCACGTCCTCCCTCAGAATCTCACCGGGGTGTGCCGGCTCCATTGCTGGCGGGTGCTTCGCAGGGTACTCGCGCATCACCGTCTCCTCAGTGGTACTGCTCCAGGTCCACCCGTAGGGCGTTGCCGTCTTTCCACTCGAAGGTGATCCGCCACGGCCCGTTGACATCGATTCCGTAGCGCTTGGGCTTCACGCCAACGGGCTGGCACCTATATGCGGGCGGTAGCTCGCTCAATACCTGCGCACCATCGAGCACGGTAAGCTTGCGCCGAACCCGGTCGCGCAGGTCTCCTGGAACAGCCTTCGGGTCGCCCTTCTTGGGGTTGCCCTCGTTCCAGAATTTGGCAAGCCCCTTGTTGCGGAAACTCTGGATCATCCTTGGCTCGAGCCACGTCTGTCTGATCCCGAGCCCCAGGACTCCCGCGACTCTTGGCGCTAGGTGGCCACCACCCCCAATGTTCGGCAAGTACACCGAACATGATGCACCGTACTACGAGGTTGCCAAGAAGTAAAGCCCGTGAGGCGCCGCGAGTAAAGCCCCTTGAGGCGGGCCGCTGGGCCGCGGTCCGCCTCGATCCACTGCCCCGCTCCCCTGGCTCCCCGAACGGCCGGCGTAAGTCTCCGCCGGGGACCCGTAGGCGCCCCGGTGGGCGCCCGCGCCCCGGGGTGTCCGCCGGGATCGCCTGTCTACGGTAGGTTGAGCCGCGCGGCCTACGGCTAGACTAGCTGCGGGCCGAGCGGCGCTAGAGCCCGTGGTTTCAGGTCCTAGCGCCTGCTGGCCTATTTGCGGGCGCCTTTCCGGGCGCCTTTGGCGGCGGGGTGCTCGATCACCTTCGCGGTCTCGCCCATCCCCAGCAGGCGGGCGATCGCTCCGGCGATGGCGTCGGCGGCCGGCCGGAGCGCCTGGGGGTCGCTCGTGATGTACCGCTCCGTGATGGCCTTCGCCGTGTGGCCGTGCCCCAGGAGGGCGGAGACGTGGCCGGCGTACCTGCCGCCCTGGATGTGGGCGCCGACCGACGCGAAGCTGTGCCGGAGGCTGTGACCGTCCGCCCGGCCCTCGGCCGTCGCCCGGATCTTCGCCGCCTTGTAGAGCTTGCGCCGGATCTTCGCCAGCCCGACGAATGCGGCCCGCTTCGACCGCGCTCCGGGGCAGATGACGTGATCAGGCTCTGCGTCCGCCGGCTTCGCGGCCCGCAGCAGCTCCACCGCGGCGGCCCCGAGGGTTCGCACCTGCCGCCCGCCGGCCTGGGTGTCGGCCAGGAAGACGAGCCCGCGGTCTAGGTCCACGTCGCCCCACGTCAGGCCGTTGGGGCCGTTCCGCCGGTCCTTGGCGCCGTGGCCCAACAGCTCGCCGGTCCGGAAGCCGGAGAGGGCGAGAAATCGGAGCGCCAGGAGCGCGCTAGGGTGTGCAGATCCGTCTTTCTCCGCCCGGTCCATAGCTCTACCCCCCAGCCTCTCTAGCTCATCGCGGGAGAGGGCGCGCCGTGCGCCGTTCTCCCGGTACCGCTCGACACCCTTCACGGGGTTGTAGCCGGGCGGGGCCAGCTCCCGCGCTGAGAGGTAGCCGAAGAGGGCGCTGATCGCGGTCATCGTCCGGTTGGCGCTCGGCGGGGTCGCCTGCATCGCCTTGTGGACCAGCTCAACGTCGGCCTTGGTGAGCGTGAGAACCTGCTTCGCGCCGATCCGTGGGAGCACGTTCCGCTCGAGGAGCTTCCTCATTTCGGCGGCGCCGCTCGGCTTCCCGCGCTTCCCGCGGCCGGTGGCGGCCCGGTTGTCCAGGTCGTCGAGGTAGAGCGCCGCCGCTTCGGCGACGGTCATAGCCCGGCGCTCCTCTTCGACCGCTGCCGCCTTGGCTTCGGCCCGCACCTCGTGGGGGTCTACCTCCCGGGCAACCTGCCGGCGGAGCTTCGCGGCTTCCTCCCGGGCGTAGTCGAGGGTCACGTCGCCGAAGTCGCCGATGGTGACCGTTCGCCGCTTGCCCGTGGCCGGCGAGAGGAACCTGAACTTGAGGATCACCCTCCCCTCGCGGCACTGCGCGTTGAGGCCGGCGCACTTGCCGTCCGCGCGGATCTCGCTGTAGGTGGGGTCCTTCTCCGCCTTCGACCTCATGCGCTTCAACTCGGTGATCGTTAGGGGGGCCGCCTTGCGGGGCATGCCTGCCTCCCTTTGGGTAGGTTACCGGGAGCCTTCCCGGGAGCCTAACTTTCGCGTTAGCGCGGCGAAGTAAAGGTAAGGGCGGGCGACCGCGGTGGGCGGGAGGTGCCCCCAACCGGCGGTAACTAACGGACTTGCTAGGATTTAGCCTGGAAATACGATGGAGCGGGAGACGGGATTCGAACCCGCGACCAACAGCTTGGAAGGCTGTGACTCTACCCCTGAGTTACTCCCGCGGTGGGGGGTGGTGGAGGTGGATGGATTCGAACCACCGTAGGCGTTCCGCCGGCAGATTTACAGTCTGCTGCCTTTGACCGCTCGGCCACACCTCCACGCGTTTCAAACGACCTCTTACGGGGGGACACTCCGGGGCGGGCTGGAGCCGGCACCCGGATTCGAACCGAGGACCTACGGTTTACAAAACCGTCGCTCTACCGACTGAGCTATGCCGGCGGGTCTCCCCGACGACCTCGGTCGCGGCCCGACGCCGTCACCCCCTCGGGGCGAACGGGAAGTCTAGCGGACCCCCGGCGCGCTGACAAGCCCGGCGGCGGGCCGGGCTCCCGGGCGGAGTCCCCCGAGCGCGGACCGCGGCGGGCTATCGGGCCGAGCGCTGGCGGAGCGCCTCGTAGAGGATCGCCGCGACGGCCGTCGCCAGGTTGAGCGACTCGACCCGCCCGCGCATGGGCAGGCCCACGAGGCCGTCGCAGAGCTCCCGGGTGAGGCGGCGCATGCCCTTCTCCTCGCCGCCGAAGACCAGCGCCACGCGGCCGCGGAGGTCGATCTCCCAGGGCGGCCGCCCGCCGGCCGCGGCGCCGTAGACCCAGAAGCCCTCGTCCTTCAGGCGGCGGAGGGTCTCGGCCGAGTTGGTGACCCGCTCGACCGGCTGCCACTCGGCGGCGCCCGCCGAGGCCTTGACCGCCGCCGGCGAGAGGGGCGCGGAGCCGCGGTCCCGGATCAGCACCCGCCCGACGCCGGCCCCCTCGCAGACCCGGAGCAGGGCCCCCAGGTTGCGCGGGTCCTGCACGTCTTCCACCAGCACCAGGAGGTCCGGGTCGCCGGCCGCCGCTTCCCCTCCGGCGGCGGCCGCCGGCGCCCCCTCGGCGCCGGTCTCGAGCTCCGCGACGAAGCCGTTGTGCGGGGCGCCGCCGGCGAGCTCGTCCAGGCGCTGCCGAGTCACCGGCTCGCAGGCCACGCCCGAGCGCCGGCAGAGCTCCTCGATCTCCCGGCGCCGCCCGCCGCCGCGACCGCCCGCCACCAGCACCCGGGCGAGCGCCTCTGGACGACCGCGCAGGGCCTCGCGCACCGGGTGGAAGCCGTAGATCCGCACCGCGCGGACCTTAGCACCCGCGCCGCCCACGCAAGGAGCATCTGGTGATCCGTCACTCCGGTCGGCGCGCGTCCTCGGCGGACGACCCGGCAGCCAGCTCGTACTCCCAGATCCGGTGGCCGACCCCGACCCGGAACCGCTCGCCGCCGCCGTCTCCGCCCGGCTCGACCGCGATCGCCTCCCGGTAGTGCGGCAGCACCTCGACGTACCGAAGCTCGCCGCCGGCGTCGAACACCAGGAGGCAGCTCCGGTCGAGGGTGGCTCCCAGCACGCGGATGGCCGCCAGGAAGGGAGCGCGGCGGGGGGCGTCGAGGAGGACGGGTACCGCCGAGACGAGGTCGAAGCCGCCGCGGGGGGCGATGAAGGAGGCGAGCGGCGTGCCCCGCCCATCGACCGCCCGGAGCTGGAGGACGCTGTCTTCGACGCCGAGGAGGAACGGGCCGCGGCCGGCCGGGAGCCAGGGGATCAGCTCGAACGAGAGGAACGACCGCCACCCCTGGACGGTCAGGATCGGCGTACCGTCGGGCCTGCGCACCCAGATCCCCCGGCCGTCCTTGAAGAACGCCACCGCCTGGCTGTGCAGGATCTCCGGCACACCATCGCGGTCGAGATCGGCGATCTCGACGCTCGAGACGTTGCTCGCCTCCCGCGACCACATCTGCGTCCCGTCGTCCTCCAGGGCCACCAGCCCACCGCGACCGTTTCTTCCCACCACGAACTCCAGGCGGCCGTCGCCGTCCAGGTCTCCGGCCGCCATGGCGTCGGCCGCCGCGCCGGCCCCTCCCTTCGGGTACCGCCAGAGGGTCCGGCCGCCGGCGTCGAGGAGCGAGACCGGGTCCCAACCGCCGCCCCGGTCCATGAACTCACAGGTGCCGTCGCCCTCCACGTCCACCGGAACGGCCCTCGCCAAGCGGTGGTCGAAGGCGACCTCGGCACGCACGACCCCCTCGTCCGTGACGAAGGCGGCTCTCGACTTGCCTGCCACGACCCACTCGACCGGGGCGTCGGGGCGGCAACGGCGCCAGGTGAGGGAGACGATCGACGGAAGGTCCGGAAGCTCGGCGACGAGCCGCCGCCGTAGCCAGCCCTCGCCGAGACGCACGCCCGCCTCCGGGACTTCGGCATCGCCGTAGAGGGTGGGCAAGCCGGCCATGGCGCGCTCGGTGTGGGCCCCCGTGCTGAGGACGCAACCGACCACGATCCCCCGCGCGTCCATCGGCCGCCGGAGCAGAGTCTTCGGGTCCTCCACGGCGGCCGCGAGCCACTCCGTCTCCGGGACGCCCGCGCCCGCTCCTCCGGCGACCGTCCCCGGCGACCCCTCCGCCACGAGGGAGGCGCCCACCCCGGGCCGGAAGTCCACCCCGAGGAGGGTGAACGACCGGAGGCCGTGCTCCAGCAGCCGCCGCGCCGAGGGGCAGACGAGGTACTGGACCATCTGAGCGAGGTTCCGGCCCGCCCTCCCCGGCGGCGCGGCGATGCTGAAGCGGAAGGTGCTCGGCCCCAGCGGCGCTTCCTGGAGGAGGGCCTTCGGCGCGTGCCTCATGGCCTCTCGAGTCACGCGGGCCCGCGGATCGGAGCCGCCGGCGGGCCCGTCCTCCTGGCCGGCCCGGCCCGAGCCGGCCGCGGCGGCGAGGACGACGAGGAGCGGTAGGAGCAGGCGGAGATGGCGGTGGCGTCGGCGTGACATCGCGTTTCCCTTCTCGGGGCGGCAGTGCGGTTCCAGCGCCGGTGCCGGAGCTCGCCGCCTTCGAAGAGGAGAGAAGCGAACGCTCGGGGAGGTTACGGGCTGGAGTGCCACGGCCTCTATACTCAGAGCCGATCGGCAAGCTCTGGAGGACTCGACGACGCCGATCCGAGAGCGAGGCGACCGCTCATGCCGGAACCGGGCTCCCCACGTTGCCCCGACTGCGGCGCCACCCGGCCGGGCGGCGAGCTGCCGGGAGGTTTGTGCCCCCGCTGCCTCTGCCGGCTCGCTCTCGCTCCGGCAGGGGCTGCCGGCGGCGACGATTGGAACGAGGCCGGCGACTGGCTCCAGGCGCTCGGAGCCGACCCCGACACGAAGCGCCGGTTCGTCCGCGAGGCCCGCGCCGCCTCGCTCCTCGACCACCCGAACCTCTGCGCCCTCCACGACGTCGGCGAGGATCCCGAGCTCGGCCTCTTCCTGGTCATGCCCTTCTACGGCGGCGAGACCCTGGCGGAGCGCCTCGCCCGCGGCCCGCTGGAGCTCGGCGAGGCGGCGGCCCTGGCGACGCAGCTCGCCGCCGGCCTGGCCGCGGCCCACGCCGCGGGGGTGGTGCACCGGGATCTGAAGCCGGGCAACCTCCTGACGACGGAGGACGGGACCCTCAAGATCCTCGACTTCGGCCTGGCGAAGCTCCGCGCGGACCCCGCCACCACCCGCGCCGGCGAATCCGCCGGAGCTCTCGCGGGGACCTGGGCCTACATGGCGCCGGAGCAGGCGCGGGGCGAGACGGTCGATCGCCGGGCCGACCTCTGGGCGGCCGGGGTCGTCCTCTACGAGACCCTCACCGGACGCCATCCCTTCCCGGCGCGGCCGCCGCGAGGATTCGCCGGCCCGGGCCGGCCCGACCCGCCCCGGATCCACCCGGCCGTCGACGACCTCCTCCTCCGGTGCCTCGATCCCCGGCCGGAGCGCCGCCCCGACTCCGCCGCCGCCATCGCCGCCGCCTTCGCCGCCCTCGCTCCTCCGGCTCCGGCGGCCTCCGACGCCCGGCGGTCGCTGCCGGCCGCCGCGCCGCCCCTCCGCCCGGGGAGCCGGCCCCGCCTCCTCGCCCCCGCCGCCTGGCTGGCCTTCGCCCTCGCGGTGCTGGCCGGCCTCGCGATGGGAGGCCATCCGAGGAGCCGAGCGGCGCATGCGCCGGAAGCGGGGAGGCCGGCGCCCGAGCGTTCCGCGTCGGTCCTCCGGACCGTCGACGTCGGCCTCGCCGGCTTCCCGGACTCCGCATCGGCCGCCGGAGCCTCGGGCGGCCGGCGCCTCTACGGGTACGACGACCGGCTCTTCCTGGCGGTCTTCCCCGTCCTCTTGGTGGGAGCGGCGGCCCTCGCCTGGCAGAACCTGCGCCGGGGCCGGGCCGATCGGACCCGGGCGGCCCGCCTGGCGGCCTCGGTCTCGACCCTCCTGGCTCTGGCCTGGCTCGCCGGCGGCCGCCACTCCGGGATCGCCGCGGAGCAGTTCCGGCTCGCCGTGGTGGCCCTGGCGCTCTCGCTGTTCTACGGCGCGCTCGCCTGGGTCCTGTACCTCGGCGTCGAGCCCCTGGCCTGGCGGCGCTGGCCCGGCGCGCTCCGGGGATGGGACCTGTTCCTCGGGGGGCGCTGGCTCGATCCAGAGGTGGGTCGCGCCGGGACGGCGGGCATCGCGTGCGGCGGCGGCTGGGTCCTCCTGCGCCGGGCGATCGCGTCTCCCTCGGTCCACCCTCCGCCGGCCGGCCGAGCTCTCGCCGCCGAGGTGCTCGACGGCGTCGCGGCCTCTCTGGTCACCACGCTGGTCGTCCTCGCCCTCCTGGTCGTCGCCGAGCTGGCGCTCCGGAACCGGCACCTGGCGAGCGCCGCCGCGGTCGCGGTGCTCGCGGCGGCCCTGGCCCTCCCGGAGGGTCGCGCCTGGCCCGCGCTCGGGGTCTCGCTCGCAATCGCCGCCACGGCGGTCTTCCTGGTCCGCCGCTTCGGGCTCCTGGGCTTCGGCGTGGCCTACCTGAGCGCGCGGGTTCTCTGGCTCGCCCCGGCCGACGGCGCGGGATACCTGGCCGCGGGGCTCGCGGGGCTCGCCGTCGCCGGCTTCTGGGTCGGGGTGTGGGCGCGCTCAGCCAGGACCGGCCGCGGGCGGACCGTCCAGGGCGCTCAAGAGGTGCCGTAGCTCCTCCTCGACCTCGCCGGGGTCGGCGAGGGTCGCGGCAACCTCCTCCCGGAGCAGGCTCCGGAACCGCCGGCGCATCCGGTGCACGGCCACCTTCACCGCGCCCTCGGTCACGCCCAGCTCCTGGGCCGCCTCGGCGTAGGAGGGAGCCGGCCGCTCGCCGGTGAGGTACCCGCGGAGCCTCTCGAAGCGCGCGGCGCCGATCCTGCTCGTTGGCGAGGAAGTTCCGCATGGAGACGAGGAGGAACGAGCGGAGCCGTCCCCGGCCCGGTGCGACCCCGCCCAGGAAGTCCTTCTCGAGCAGCTGCAGGAAGTAGCCCTGGACCAGGTCGGCCGAGTCCTCGGGCCCGAACCCCCGCCCCCGGACGAAGGAGTACAGCGGCTCCCAGTACGCGCGGTAGAAGGTGGCGAGCGCCTCCCGGGCGAGCTGGGAGTCCGGGTCGCGGGTCCGCAGGACCACGCTCCAGCGCGTCGTCTGGAAGCTTCGGGGCATCGGGGGTCGATCTTACGGCCGCCCGCGCCGGGCTCGGGCGCGGACACCGGCCGCGATCTCGATCACCTCCTGGGTGCTGGCCTCCCGGCGGGTCGTGGCGTGACGGCGGCGCTCACTCGGCCGCTCCGTCCTCCCACTCGAGGGTGACGACCGGCCGATGCTCCTCCTCGTCGAGCTCCGCGAGCTTGCGGAACTCCCCGGGCTGGAGCCCGGTGGCCTCGACCTCGCGATATCCGAGCACTCGGAGCTCGTTCTCCTGCTCCTCGAGGTCCCAGGCGTCGGTGCTGCGAAGGAACTGCCGGCTCATACGGATGCCTCCTCTCGGTTCACCTGCGGAGGGGGCTCGCACCACGGCTCTCGGAAGCGCCGCCGGGGCCTGGGCTGCCCCAGGTTCCACGGTAGGCTCGATCAGCCGATCCGGCAAGCATCGCCGGGGGTGGTCGACGCCCGCCCCGGCAGGCGGGGCGCCGCTGCCCGGCGGCGTATTCCCCACCAGGGTCCGACCGGCTCGAATGGAGGCTGGAGCCACTCGCCTGGCCCTCGGGAGGGCCGCCGTTCCCCGGGAGGCAGGCCATGAGCACCGAACCCGACCGCGAGACCAGACCCCTCCGCCACGTGGTGGCCGCCACCGACTTCTCCGAGGCCGCGGCCGCGGGTGTGGCGTGGGCCCGGGACATCGCCCGAACCCATGGTGCCAAGCTGCACCTGGTCCACGCCGTCTATCCGGTCGAACCGGGTTCGGTGGGGATGGAGCCCCCCTTCGACCTCACCGAGGCGGTCACCGCCTATGCCCGCGAGCGCCTGGCGGAGTGGTCCCGAGACCTCACCGCCGAGGGGGTTCCCACGGACTACGTGGCCGACTTCGGCCAGCCGTCGCAGCTCATCCGGCGGACCGCCCGGGAGGTCGGGGCCGACCTCGTCGTCCTCGCCACTCGCGGCCTCGGCGGCTTCCGCCACCTGGTCCTCGGCTCCACCGCCGAGCGGGTGGTCCAGCAGGCCGAGCGACCGGTCCTCGCGGTGCACGCCGGCGACGGCACGGCGGCCCGGCCGGTGCGCCGGGTGCTCCTGCCGACCGACTTCTCGGAGGACGCCCGCCTCGCCCGGGAGGCGGCGATCCGGGTCTTCCGGCTCGGGGAGGGCTCGAGCCTCCACCTGCTCTACGTCTTCCACCTGCCGCCCGAGTACCAGGTGTACCGGGCCGAGCGCCTGACGGCGCTCTCCGGAAGGTATCGCGGTCAGGCGCTCGACACCTTCCGGAGCGAGCTCCATGCCCTGGCGCGGGAGCTCGGCGGCGCCGCGGGGCCGCGCGTCGAGACCGAGGTCGCCGAGGGAGAGCCGGCGGAGGTGATCGTCACCCGGGCCGCCGAGCTCGAGGTAGACCTGATCGCCATGGGAACCCACGGGCGCTCTGCCCTGGGGCGCGTCTTCCTGGGCAGCGTCGCCCGCCGGGTGGTCCAGCACGCCCCCTGCCCGGTCCTGACCGTCCGCAGCCCGGAGTGAGCGGGGCCGGGCCCCCGGCGCCCGCGATCAGCGCCGGCGGAGCCGGGCCGGCGCCTGCTCCGAAAAGGCCCTCAGCGGCCGCCCGAGGCAACGGGCAGGGCGAGGCTCGGCGGGGGGCTCGAGGCCGGGAGCTCCTCCTTGCTCTCCTGCGACGCCGAGGAGCGCCTCCGGTAGGCGCTCGGTACCAGCAGACCCAGGAGGAGCCCGATGCCGGCGGTGACCAGCGCGATCTGCCAGGCGTCCGCCTGCAGGTCGGCCAGCCGGGGCGCGATCAGAAAGTAGGTCACCCCGGCCATCCCCGTGGCCCCGACCAGGCCGTCCAGGCCGTTGGCCCAGCCTGCCAGGTCGAAGCGACTCCGGAACCGCCGGATCCGCAGGTCGATCCAATCGTCGGTGAGGGCGGACAGGCTGACGGCGAGCGTCACCACCAGGAGGCTCCAGGGCCATCTTCCGCCCGGCCCGAACAGCCCGGCCAGCGCCCCGCTGCGACCCGTCTCGAGGAAGTGACCGAGCTCGCCGCTCTCCACGACCGCCAGGGTCCCCATCAGAGCCGCCCATGCCGAGAAGGCGAGGCCTCCGGAGAGCAGGTACCGGCCGATGGGCGGCACCGTCATCCCGGCCGGAGCGGGACCTTCGGGATGGACCACCAGGGCGATGGCGACCGCCGCGACCTGAGCGAGGACGATGGCCAGGACCTTGGTCAACCTCAGCTCACCGCCCAGGGAGCCGATCGAGCCCGCCAGGAAGATCGTGAGCAAAACGAAGAGCCAGAGGAACTCGTGGACGGGCAGGACGCGCTCCCTCCGCTCCGGGGCGAGGCCGAGGGACGCCATGCAGGCCTCCCGCTGCCGCTCCGTCCGCTCGCACTTGAGGATGAGCCGGCTGGTGAAGTCGTACAACTGCGACAAGAGGCCCTCCGCCTGCTCGACGAACTCCTGGCGCAGGAGGCGGACCGCCTTCTGCCCCGAATCGCTCCGGAGCAACGGGAAGGCGTGCTTCGCCTTCCCCGCAAGGTGCTCGTAGGCGCTCCGGAACTCTTCGTACTGACCGGATTCGATCAGCTGCGCGGCGTACCTGGGACTCCGGGAGAGGTGATCCAGGCAGACGGCGTGGACCGTGAGGCGGCTCCACAGGGACCCGGGGGACACCTCGGTGGGCTCCAGGACGAGATCCTCCTCCCGGAGGTCTTGAGCCTTGAACCACTTCACAGCCTCGGCGCGCACGGCCTCGGACACCGCCAGCTTGGAGCGCTGGAGCATCGCGATGCGCACCCGGCGCTCCTTCGGGATCGCCGCGATTCGATGGAAGTAGCTCCGCAGCAAGCGATCGAGGCGCGAGCAGATCGGCACCTCGGAGAGGAAGACGGTCAGGAAGAGGGCGATGATCAGCGGAAAGGAGAGCTGGTCGAGAACCTTCCCGGCACCCTCGACCTGGAGGTTGTCGATCAGGGCGTGGCCCACCTCGGGGCTGGCCAGCAGGATCGTGAAGGCGCCGAAGATGATGGCGACGTAGGCCAGCCTTCCGAGCATGAACTTGCTCCAGGTGGTTTCGGAGCGAGCGGTGACCGGAGTGTTGTACCGGGACCACGAGTAGGCCACCACGAGACCGACGGCGATGGCAAACTGGAGGTTGTGTGGATTGGCGAGGTTCAGCATGACGTCTCCTCAGATTCGTTGTCTCTGCGCTCACACCCGTTGACGGCTGGAGTCGACCGTTTTCCTCACCCGGGCCTCCGGGCCGCAACTCGTCTCCTCGGACCGGATCTCCAGCGAGCAACCGCCGTGCCATCCCTTCGATACGACCTAACTACTGGAATGAAATGACTTGCGCCGATCTCACGCATCGAGGAGAGGAGTGTCGAAGGGCGTCCGACGAAGCCCCGGGTGTCCGACAGCTCCGCACGGCGAGAGCCTGGTGGTGGGCGAGCCCGGGTTCGCCGGGCCCGTCACGGGGTGGGCGCCGCCCCTCCGGAAGGGGCGGCCGGGGGGCCGGCGCCTGGGGACTCCTCCTCCGGCAGTTCGGGAGCCCCCTCGTCCTCCTGCTCCTCGCGGCGGCGGGCGTCTCGACCGTGGTCGGCGACCGGGTCGACGCCCTGATCATCCTCGCCATCGTCGCGGCGAGCGGCCTCGTCGGCTTCTGGCAGGAGAGCTCGGCGGACCGCGCCGTCGAGGAGCTCTTGCGGCGGGTGGCCGTGCGGGTGACCGCGCTCCGGGACGGCGCCGAGCGGGAGGTCGTCGCCGAGGACCTGGTGCCCGGGGACGTGGTCCTTCTGGCGGCGGGCTCCGTCGTGCTGGTGGAAGGCCCCGACGGCGGGCGGCGGCGGCTGACCAAGGGCGCCCTCGCCAGCGTGCTAGTACCGAGTAACATCTAAAGTTGCGGATAGAGGCGCTTGAGCTTGATGCGAGCATCGGAATTTCTGAACTGCCAATCGATGGTTGACGACCGAGTATTGCGGTCGCCCTCCCAAGCGGCGATCTCCGATTGCATGGTGTCCTTGTCTGGGATGCGTCGGTCGAGGCACTGCTTTTGAAGGACGCTGAGCTCGATCTCGGCAACATTCAACCAGCTGCCGTGCTTGGGCGTATGGTGGATCTCGAGCCGCTCGGCCAGCCGCCGCGCTTCCTGCGGTTCGAAGGCCTGATAGAGGGACGCTGTCGTATGGGTGTTCAGGTTGTCGAGGATGAGCCGCACCTTGACGGAATCAGGGTAGCGGTCGTGCAGCATGCCCTGGATCCACAGGGCCCAGTCCGTGGCGGCACGGTGCTCCGTGACGCTTACATGCCTTCGCCCTCCGAGTGGTTCGACCTCCAGGAAGATCTGAGCGACGCCGTTGCGGACGTACTCGTGATCCACGCGCGCCGGCCTTCCGGGTGCCGCCGGGATAGGGTCCTTCACTTCGCCGACGAGTTGCCTGGAAGATTCGTCCATGCAAACCACGGGGTAGAGGGGATCGTAGGGCAACGCGTACACCGCGAGCACGTCCTCCATGGCGGCTACGAAGGCTGCATTCTCTTTCGGCGGGATCTTCCAGTACTCCCGGCGGTGAGGTTGAAATTCGTTTTTTTTAAAACCCTCTGCACGGTCATGTGCGAGACGCTCGGCGCCAGATCCAGCTCCACCGCTTTTTCCGCGAGCAACCGCACGGTCCAGCGCTCTCGCCCCTTCGGTGGCTCGGAGCAGGCCAGTGCGATCAAGTGCGCCTCGAACTCCCCTCCGAAGATCACCTCTCGTGGTGGCTTCTCCGCCTGTTTGCGCGTCAGTGCGGCTTCGAGCCCCTCTTCGACGAGGCGTCTCTTCAGATGTTCGATCGTTCGGGGCGTCACGCCCAACGCCTCCGCCGTGTCCGCCACCCTCCAGGCAGGTCCCTCGGGCCCAGCATCGCACAGGAGCAACGCTCGTGCATACAGGAACCGCTTCGCTCCGGTCTTGCCGTTCCGAGTCACCGCCTCCAGCTCACTCCGCTCTTGAGGAGTCAACGTCACCCGATAGCGCGGCTTCATGGCAGCTCCCTCCGTAAGGTTCCGCCATGACGATGCCACACTATCTACGAAGAATCAAGCGTTACATGGTACTAGTGGTCTGATTCACGAATTCCTTATCTTTCGCGCAGGGGTCTTGCGGAGTGGATCCAAGGCGAGAGGAGGAGGCGATGCCGTAGCATCGTCGACGACGAGCAACGCAGGAGACGCCCGCAACCCCCCTGCGCCCTTCGGGTTACGGTGGCGTGCGGCCGCCTACGGCGTTGCCGCTCCTCGACGATGGCTCGGCATCGCCTGTGTCGCGGCGCCTGGTATCCGGCCCCTGACTCCGATAGGGGGCGCCGCAACGAAGGACAAGGGATTTGTGAATCAGACCACTAGAGGTGTGCGCGACGGCGCGCCTGGGCGACGGCCGGCTCGTGCCGCTCGCCGAGGCTCGAGCGGTGGGCCTCGAGCCGTTCGAACAGGCCCGAACCGGCGAGGATCCGCTGCAGAAGCTGGCTGTCTGCGGGGGCGGACGAGGGCAGGACCCCGACGACCGCCGGGACGGACGCCGCCTCGACGATTCGCCGTTCGGCGCCGGACAGGGCACGGGGAAGCTGCACGCTCCCGCAGCCGGCGAGAGTCGAACCGGCCGCGAGGACGCCGAGCAGCGGTGCCACGAAGGGGAGGCGGCCCCTGGGCGGACTCATGTTACAACTCCGCTCGCCGGGCGGGAAGGGCTCAGGCCGTGGCCCCGGAGATGTCGTAGGCGTCGACCAGGGTCTCCTCCTCGCCGAAGTGGACCTCGAGCACGGCGGCCAGGCCGTAGAGCAGGCGGCGGAGCTTCCCGGCGGTCCTCGGCGTCGGGGCCTTCGCCGCCGGTCTCGTCGAGGATGCGGGCGAAGTAACGCACCAGATGCTCGATCTCCTGGTGGGTGCGCCCCATGGGCACCAGGCTCTGGCCGTCGCCCAGCACGCGGGCCAGCTCGGGGTAGAGGCGCTCGTCCTCCTCCCGGTGGTGGGCGAGGATGTCCTCGTCCAGGAAGCGGAGGGCGTGGCGGAGCTCGCCGAGGGCCTCGGCCCCCGGCAGGTCGTCGAGGCCGTCGGCCAGGCGCCGGAGCCCCTCGAGCTCGGGGCGGAGCTTCTCGTGCTCCTGGTGGATCTCGGAGCGGACCCGGAGGAGCGCCGGCGACACCGGCCGCTCGCCGTCCCGGCCCCAGAGAGCGCGCAGGGCGTTGAGAATCGACGCCACGTCGATCGCCTCCTGGACCAGGGCGCCCAAGACCGGCGCCAGGTACCCGGCGGCGGCGAACCCCATGCCCACTCCGGAGAGCGCCATCCCCACGCCGATGCTCTGGAGGGCGATCCGCCGCGAGCGCCGGGCCACCCTCACCGCGTCGGCCACCCGGTCGAAACGGTCGGCAATCACCACGGCGTCGGCGGCCTCCGACGAGACGCTCGCCCCCCGCGCGCTCATGGCGATCCCCACGTCGGCCACGGCTAGGGCGGCGGCGTCGTTGATCCCGTCGCCGACCATCACCACCGGCCCCTCGGCGGCGGCCTGGCGCACCGCCTCCACCTTCTCGACCGGCGAGCGTTCGGCCAGCACCCGGTCCACCCCCAGGGCGTTGCCCACGATCCGAGCGAGCTCCAGGTGATCGCCGGTGAGCAGGGTCACCGAGCGGAAGCCGAGCCCGCGCAGCCGCCGGATCGTCCGCGGCGCCTCGGGGCGCAACGGGTCCTGGAGCAGGAGCGCCCCGGCGATCTCGCCGTCCACCTCGACGAAGACCACCGAGAAGCCCTCGAGCATGCTCCGCCGGCGGATGGCTCGCGCCCCGGCGGGAAAGGGGCGCTCGCCCCGCACCCAGTCGCCCTGTCCCAGGCGGACGAGGCGCCCGTCCACCCGCCCCGCGATGCCGTAGCCGTACTCCTCGCGGGGCGCCTCGGGGAAGGCGAGATCCAGGCCGCGCTCCCGCGCCGCCGACACGATGGCGGCCGCCAGGACGTGGGGCGAGACGAGGTCCAGGGAGGCCGCGAGGCGCAGGATCTCGTCGGGAGCGAGCGCGCCGAACGGACGGCTCTCGACGAGCACCGGCCGGCCGCGGGTCACGGTCCCCGTCTTGTCGAGGAAGAGCTGGCCGGCCCGCGCCAGGGTCTCGAGCGCGCCGCCTCCCTTGACCACGACCCCCAGCTTCGCGGCCCGGGAGATCCCGCCCATCAAGGCGATCGGAGTGGCCAGGATCAGCGGGCAGGGCGTGGCCACCACCAGCACGGCGAGCGCTCGGACCGGATCTCCCGACAGCGCCCAGGCTCCGGCCGCCACCGCCAGGGTCACCGGCAGGAAAACCGCGGCGTAGCGGTCCGCGAGCCGCACCATCGGCGCCTTCGTGGCCTGGGCCTCCTCGACCAGCCGCACGATGCCCGCGTAGGTCGACGCGGTCGCGGTGGCGGTGGCCCGGACCCGCATCGGCCCGCCGGCGTTGACCGTGCCCGAGGCGACCTTTTCCCCCGGCTCGAGGATCGACGTGCGTGCCTCGCCGGTCAGGGCCGAGGTGTCGAGCACCGCCCGCTCCCCCTCCACCACCCCGTCGATCGGGACCACCTCGCCCAGCCGCACCAGAAAGGCGTCGCCTGGTGCGACCTCCCCCACCGGGCGCGTGACCAGCGTCTCGCCCTCGTAGCGCTCCACGCTCCGGGGCTGGCGTTCCACCAGCCGCGCGAGCTCGCGCCGCGCCCTCCGGTCGGCCAAGGACTCGAGCCACGCGCCGCCCGAGAGCATGAGCGCGATCACCGCCCCTGCCAGGTACTCGCCGAGGAGAAGCGCCCCCGCCATGGCGAGGAGCGCGATGGCGTCGACCCCGATCCGCCCTCGAAAGAGCTCCCTTCCGGCCGCCCAGGCCAGGGGGAGCAGCGCAACGCCGGTGGTGAGGGCCCAGGCGAGGGCGGCGAGATCGGCCCGGCCGAGGGCCCAGGCGAGCCCGCCGGCCGCGAGCCCGAGCAGCACCCCGACCGCGACCAGCCGCTCGGCCCGCTCGGGGCCGGCCGCGACCGGCCGGGGCGATGGCGTCGCTGGGAGCGCGGTGGGCATGCCGGCTCGATCCTATCGGGCCTGGCCTGGACTATTCACGATCCAGCTACTGCGAGCCGCAATTCCACGTTGCCCACGTCGGGCCTCCGGCCCAGCGCCTGCGGCGCTGCCGCCCTCCGGACGGCACGCGGGTCCCTATCTCGGGGCGTGCTCGCTCTTCGCTCCTCGACATACGTTCGAGTATGCCTGCGTCGCTCATCGCTGCGCTGCCCCGATCTCACGCACACTTGCGGCTCTCGCTCCGGCCGGGGGGGGGAGGGTGTGGCATGCCGGGCGCAGCGGGCGCAGGCCGCCGCGCCGCTCAGCGATGGTCCAGGTAGGCGCGGAGCAGGTCGAGGCTGCTGATGATTCCGAGGAGCTCGCTGTCGCGGGTGACCAGGACCCGGTGGATGTGGCCGTCGACCAGGGTCCGGGCGACGTCGGCGATCGGGTTGTCCTCGGCGACCGTGAACAGGGCGGGCGTCATCACGTCGCGCACCGCGAGGCTCGTCTCGTGGACCCGGAGCTTGCGAAACTCCTCGACGCTGAACTTCTCCTCCCAGCCGCGAACGAAGAACTCGGGGTTGCCCTGGTCGACGCCGACGCTCGACTCGTCCGAGCTCTGCCGAGCGACGTCCATGACCGACACCACGCCCACCAGGTTGTCGTCGGCGTCGACCACCGGCGCGCCGGAGATCTCGTTTTCCATCAGGACGTCGCTCAGCTCGCCCAGCGTCAGGTCGTCGCGCACGGTGACGACCTCGGTGGTCATGACGTCCCTGGCCTTGAGCGGTTTCATTCCTGGCCCTCCTGTCAACCCGGCGACTGACGGCCTCGACCGCCCCGGGTTGCCGGGGTCCCGAGGAACCGGCGGGTACGGAAGCCGCTGAACACGTAGAACGGACACCAACCGGCCAGCCCGGTGAAGATCGGGAACCAGCCGAAGAGCTCCAGGGCGGCGCCCCAGATCCCGGGCACCACGTCGAGCCAGCCGAGCAACAGCATCCCGCCCCCGACGACGATCCGCAGAGTTCGATCCCAGAGGGCGAGGTTCGTGAAGTGACGCATCGTTCGACTCGGAGCCGCCGCTCCACGGGATCGAGATCCCGGCGTCGGATCGGCAGGGTAAGGATGTGCGTTCGCCGTGCGGTCGTGCCACGGTCGGAGGGGTGGCCGGACACCGCCGGCGGGCAGGGGGCGCCGCCGCCCTGCGGGGTGGCGGGCACCGGAGAGCGGGCCGGCAGAAAACGGGGTGGAACGACCGCGGAAGGGGCGAAGGGGGCGGAGGCGGCGGAGGGGCTATCCCTCCAAGATCTGCGTCTCTTTGGCCTCGATCGCCTGGTTGACCTCGGCGATGTAGTGGTCGTGGAGCCGCTGGACCTCGTCGTGCCCCCGCCGCTCGTCGTCCTGGCTGATCTCCTTGTCCTTCTCTTTCTTCTTGAGCTGGTCGTTGCCCTCGCGGCGCGCCTGGCGCACCGAGTTGCGCGACGTCTCGGCCATCTCGTGCGCCTTCTTGACGATCTCCTTGCGGCGCTCCTCGGTCAGGGGCGGCACCGGGATGCGGATGAGCTTGCCGTCGTTCGAGGGGTTGAGGCCCAGGTCGGCCTGCACGATGGCCCGCTCGATGGCGCTGATCTGGGAGGGATCGTAGGGCTGGGCCACGATCAGGGTGGCCTCGGGCACCGCCAGGTTGGCGAGCTGATTGAGCGGCGTCGGGGTGCCGTAGTAGTCGACGGTGACGCCGTCGAGGATGGCCAGGGAGGCCCGGCCGGTCCGCAGGGTCTTGAGCTCCTTGTGGAAGTGATCCACCGCGTGCTTCATCTTGAGCTCGACGTCCAGGAACACGTCTTTCATCGCCTCTCCTCCAAGCTCGATCAGCCCGTACCGGGGGTCGGAATCCGAGCCTGCGCCCGGCCTCCAAGAGCCCGGTCATCATATACGGCGGCCCGCCGTCCGCCCTACTCCCTGACGATCGAGCCGACCTTCTCGCCGCAGACCACCCGCCGGATGTTGCCCGGCCGGCCGAGGTCGAAGACCGCGATCGGGATCTTGTTGTCGCGGCACAGGCTGATCGCCGCCCCGTCCATGATCCGCAGGTCCTGCTCCAAGACTTCCTGGTAGGTCACCGAGGCGAGCAGGCGGGCCGTGGGATCGGTCTTGGGGTCGCCGGTGTAGATCCCCTCCACCTGGGTCGCCTTGAGCAGGATGTCGGCCCGGATCTCGGCGGCGCGCAGGGCCGCGGCGCTGTCGGTGGTGAAGAAGGGGTTGCCGGTGCCGGCGGCGAAGATCACCGCCCGGTCCTTCTCCAGGTGGCGGATCGCCCGGCGCCGGATGAACGGCTCGGCGACCTCCCGGATGTCGATCGCGGTCTGGACCCGGGTCGGGACCCCCCGCTTCTCCATCGCGTCCTGGAGGGCGAGGGCGTTGATCACCGTCGCCAGCATCCCCATGTAGTCGCCGGTGACCCGGTCGATGCCGCGGTGGCTCGCGGCGAGGCCGCGGATGATGTTGCCCCCGCCCACCACCACCGTGAGCTGCACCTCCAAGCGGTGGATCTCGGCGAGCTCCTCGGCGATCTGGGCCACGACGGCCTCGTCGATGCCGAAGGGCTGGGAGCCCATGAGGGCCTCCCCGGACAGCTTCAGCATCACCCGGCGGTACGCGGGGCCGGCGTCGCTCACGGCGTCAGCTCGCCTGCCCGGCCTGCGCCGCGACCTCGGCGGCGAAGTCGTCGGCCTTCTTCTCGATCCCCTCGCCGAGCTTGAAGCGGGCGAAGCGGCGCACCTGGATGTTCTCGCCGATCTTGGCGATCTTCTCGGCCAGGAGCTCCTGGATGGTCGCGTCCGGGTTCTTGACGAACGGCTGCTCGAGGAGCACGGCCTCGGAGTAGAACTTGCCGAGCTTGCCCTCGACGATGCGGTCGACGACCGCCTCGGGCTTGCCCGACTCGAGGGCCTGCTCGCGGAAGATCCGGCGCTCGGTCTCGAGCACCTCGCCGGTCACCTCGTCGCGCGAGACGAAGCGCGGGTCGGCGGCCGCGATGTGCATGGCGATGTCCCGGACCAGCGCCTGGAACTCGTCGGTCCGGGCGACGAAGTCGGTCTCGCAGTTGACCTCGACCAAGACGCCGATCCTGCCGCCGGCGTGGATGTACGAGCCCACCGCGCCTTCCGCGGCGATCCGGCCGGCCTTCTTGGCGGCGGCGGAAAGCCCCTTCTTGCGCAGGAGCTCCACGGCTTTGTCCATCTCGCCGCCGGCCTCCTCGAGGGCCCTCTTGCAGTCCATCATGCCGGCGCTGGTGCGCTCGCGCAACTCTTTGACCATCTGCGGCGTGATCTTCATGGCTCTGGTTTCCTCGCGAACTCTGCTGATCTCACGAACGGCCGGCGTCCGGTCGCGATCCACCCGGAGGAGCTCAGGGCCGATCGGCCGCCGGCGGAACCGGCCGCAACGTCGATGGTGATGTGCGCGCGTGGGAGGCGGCCGGCCGGCCGCGCGCACTCGACCGAGCTGTCCAGGGCCGCGCAGAGGTGGCCGGGGGCCGCGGCTAGGAGGCCGTCGCGCCCTCGCCGGCCGCCTCGGCGGCGCCTTCGGCCAGGGCCGCCGGCACCTCCTCGGCCCCGCCCTCCGCCTCCATCATCTGCGTCTCCTCGAGCTGGCCGGTGCCGGTGTTGTAGGCGTCGGCGATCTTCGAGGAAAACAGGCGGATCGAACGGATCGCGTCGTCGTTGCCCGGGATGACGAAGTCGATGAGCTCCGGGTCGCAGTTGGTGTCGACGATGCCGATCACCGGGATGCCGAGCTTGTTGGCCTCGGCGACGGCGATGTCCTCGCGCTTCGGATCGACGACGAAGAGGGCGTCGGGAAGGCCGTCCATGTCGCGGATGCCCTCGAGGTTGCGCACCATCTTCTCGCGCTCGCGATCGAAGCGCAGCAGCTCCCGCTTCGTCAGCGGGCTGTCCACCTCCGAGAGGCGCTCCTCGACGTCCTTGAGGCGCTGGATCGACCCGCGGATCGTGACGTAGTTGGTGAGCGTGCCGCCCAGCCAGCGATGGGTCACGAAGAACTGGCCGCAGCGGCGCGCCTCCTCGGTGATGGCGTCTTGGGCCTGGCGCTTGGTGCCGACGAACAGGAGCTGCTTGCCCCGGGCGCCCAGGTCCTCCACGAAGTCGGCGGCCTCGCGGAACAGGGCCACCGTCTTTTGCAGGTCGATGATGTAGATGCCGTTGCGCTTGCCGAAGATGTACGGCTTCATCTTCGGGTTCCAGCGCCTCGTCTGGTGCCCGAAGTGGACGCCGGCTTCCAGCAGCTCTTTGAGTGTGACCTCGACCACGAAACTCCTCCTTACCGCTTGCTGAACTGGAAGCGGGCGCGGGCACCCTTCTGACCGTACTTCTTGCGCTCCTTCTTGCGCGGATCGCGCGTCAGGAGACCGGCCGTCTTGAGGCGCTCGCGCAGCTCGCCGTTGAACTCGAGCAGGGCCCGGGCGATGCCGTGACGGATCGCGCCGGCCTGCCCCGTGCTGCCGCCCCCTTCGACCGTGGCGTGGATGTCGAACTTCTCGCCGGTCTCGGTGAGCTGCAAGGGCTGCTTGATGACCATCTTCAACACTTCGTTCGGGAAGTAGTCATCCAGGCTGCGGCCGTTGACCCGCATCTCGCCGGCCCCGGGCCGTAGGAAGACCCGGGCCGCGGCGGTCTTGCGCCGGCCGGTGCCGTAGTACTGAACGTCGTTCGCCAAAGCGTTCTCCTCGTGTCCTAGCCGATCAGCTCGTAGGGCTGCGGCTGCTGGGCCTGATGGGGATGCTCCGGTCCGGCGTAGACCTTGAGCTTGGTGTACTGGCGGCGGCCCAGCTTGGTCTTCGGCAGCATGCCCCGGACCGCACCCTCGACCAGCTTCACCGGCCGGCGCTGGCGCAGCTTGCCCGCCGTCACGCTCTTGAGCGAGCCCGGCCGGGTGGTGCTGCGGTAGTAGATCTTCTGCTCCTCCTTGCGGCCGGTGAGCACGACCTTCTCGGCGTTGACCACGATCACGAAGTCGCCGGTGTCCATGTGCGGCGCCCACGTGGGCTTGTGCTTGCCGGTCAGCAGGCGTGCCACCTCGGAGGAGAGCCGGCCGAGGGTCTTGCCCGCGGCGTCGATCACGTGCCAGGCGCGGTCGATCTCCGATCGCTTCGGGCTGTATGTCCTGTTGTCCATCCTCGTCGCTCCGTCAGCTCGGTCCCGCCGCACGCGCGCACACCACGCCACCTTTCGCGGCGCGAAGGACCTCCGATCTTAGGGTCTGCCCCCCCGGGATGTCAAGACGAATAACCGAACGGGCCACGTGGGGACCGCGGGCGCGCCCGGCGGGGCCGCCCGCGAACCGGCGGAGGATACCACAAAACCCATCGGATCGCCCCCGTCCAAGCGGGACGCCGATCTACCTGGACCGTCCCCCTCACCCTCGCGGGGGGCGAGGGACACCCCTCCCGGTAGGGTTTCGGGGGATACACTACCGGGCGCCATGGGCCCGGGCACCGCCAGTCATCTCGACAAGCGAGGCGCGACGATCCGCGACATGTTCGCCGGCGTGGCGCCGCGCTACGACCTGCTGAACCGGCTGATCTCGGCCTTCCTGGACGAAGGCTGGCGGCGGCGGGCGGCGGCGGCCGTGGACCAGGCGCCGCCCGGCCCGGTGCTCGACCTGTGCTGCGGCACGGGGGACCAGGCGCGAGCGGTCTGGAGGCGCGGGCGGCGGGTGGCGGCGGCGGACTTCACGGTCCCGATGCTGGCCCTCGCCCGGAGGAAGCTCTCGGGGCTCGGGGCGGGGCCCCCGGCGCCCACGGCGGCCGACGCCCTGGAGCTCCCCTTCCCCGCCGCAGCCTTCGCCGGCGCGGTCGTCTCCTTCGGCCTGCGCAACGTCGCCGACCTCGACCGCGCCCTCGCCGAGCTCGCCCGCACGCTGGCGCCCGAGGGGCGCCTGGTGGTGCTCGAAGCCGCGGTGCCGCGCAACCGGCTCGTGCGCCCCTTCCACCGGCTCCACTCCCGGTGGCTCCTGCCGGCGCTCGGCGCGCTGTTCTCGCCCCGCGGCTCGGCCTATCGCTATCTTCCCGCGTCGGTCGCCGACTTTCCGAGCCGCGAGGCGTTCCTCGCCCGGATGGCGGCCGCCGGCTTCACCGATCTCTCCTTCCAAGACCTCTCCCTGGGAGCGGTCTGTCTCTACCGAGGAACGAACACGCGATGACCCAGATTCTGGACGGCAAGGCGACGGCGGAGACGATCCGCCGCGAGGTGGCCGCCGAGGTGGCGGCGATGGTCGAGGGCGGCGCCCGCGCCCCCGGCCTGGCGGTGGTGCTGGTGGGCGAGGACCCGGCTTCGAAGGTCTACGTGGGCTCGAAGACCCGGGCCTGCGAAGAGGTGGGGATGGTGGGCCGCACCGTCCAGCTCGCCGAGTCGGCCTCCGCGGCCGAGCTCGCCTCGGTGATCGACGAGCTCAACGCCGACCCCGCGATCGACGGCTTCCTGATCCAGCTCCCCCTGCCCGCCCAGCTCCCCGAGCGGGAGATCCTGGCCCGCGTGGCGCCGGACAAGGACGTCGACGGCTTCCACGCGGTCAGCGTCGGGCGGCTCTGGCTCGGGGAGGCGGGCTTCGCCCCGGCCACTCCGTCGGGCATCGTCGAGCTCCTGCGCCGCTACCAGGTCCCCATGGAGGGGGCGAGGGCGGTGATCGTGGGCCGCTCGAACATCGTCGGCAAGCCCATGGCCGCCCTGCTCCTACGGGAGAACGCCACGGTCACCGTGTGTCACTCCCGGACCCGGGACCTGCCGGCGGTCTGCCGCCAGGCGGACATCCTGATCGCGGCCATCGGCCGGCCGGGCATGATCGGCCCCGAGTCGGTCCAGCACGGCGCGACGGTCGTCGACGTGGGAGTCAACCGGCTCACCGAGCGCTCGGCCGTGGAGCACTTCTTCCCGGGCGACGCGCAGCGCATGGAGGCCTTCGAGCGCCGGGGCTCGACCCTGATCGGCGACGTCGACTTCACCCGCGTCCGGGAGCGGGCGGCGGCCATCACGCCGGTGCCCGGCGGCGTCGGTCCCCTGACCGTGGCCATGCTCCTGGTCAACACCCTCAGGGCGTCGAAGGCCCGGCAGGAGCTGGGCGAGTAGCGCCTTGCGCATGGCGGCACGTCTCCTCCTCGGTCTCACGGGCGGCCTGGCGAGCGGCAAGTCGACGGTCGCCCGGAGGCTCGCCGAGCGCGGGGCGACGGTCGTCGACGCCGACCGCCTGGTCGCCGAGCTCTACGAGCCGGGCGAGCCCGGGGCGCGGGCGGCGGCCAAGCTCTTCGGGCCCGGCGTCCTCGATCCGCGGGGCGCCGTCGACCGCGACGCCCTCGCCCGGATCGTGTTTGCCGAGGCGGAGGCCCGCGAGCGCCTGGAGCGGGCCGTCCATCCCCTGGTCCGCGAGCGCTTCGCCCGGATCGCCGAGGCGGCGCCGAACGGCGTCGTGGTGCTCGAGGCGACTCTCCTGGTGGAGGCCGGCTACGCCCCGGGGTTCGACCGGGTGGTCACCGTCGAGGCCGCGCCCGAGGCCCGCCTGCGCCGCGCCGTGGCCCGGGGCATGGACGAGGCGGAGGCCCGCCGCCGGCTCGCCGCCCAGGGCTCGGGCGAGGCACGGCGCGCGGCGGCGGACCGGGTGATCCACAACGACGGCGGCCTCGAGGAGCTCGAACGGCAGGCGGACGAGCTGGCCCGGCAGCTGGGCCTCCCTTAGTACGCCGCGGCAGAAATACGCTCGCATTCGGGCGCCGCTGCATCCACCCCAGCGGCGTTGCGCTCCCTGCGACAGACCTTCGGGTATGCCTCGGTCGCGCGCCTTGCTGGGGCGGCGCCCCGGCGCCCTCGGTACGTGACCGTATTTCTGTCACGGAGTACTTAGCCGCATGCTGGAGCGAACCGAGTCATGTTCTCGCGCAGAGGCGCAGAGGCGCAGGGGACGTGCGGAACCCGGGAGAAGGGTGTCTCCGGGTCGATGGCCCGCCCGACCGGGCCGCGCCTCCGCGGCTCTGCGCGAGACGTTTTCAGGGTTTAAGTACCCCGCGAGCCGAGTTTCCGCGCCAGGTCGCGCCAGGCGAGCCCCCGGTGGCCGATCCGGTCCTTGACCTCGCCGGGCAGCTCCCCGAAGGTGCGTGTCTCCCCCTCCGGCAGGAAGACCGGGTCCCAGCCGAAGCCCTCGTCGCCCCGGGGCGGCAGCACCAGGGTCCCCCGGCTCGTCCCCTCGCCCGTCACCCGGCGCTCGCCGTCGGCGTAGAGCAGCAGGCAGCGCGCGGTCACCGCCGGCGCCTCGCCCTCGGGCGCGAGCGCCCGGGCGGCGCGGGCGATCCCCGCGGCCCCCATCGCCTCGAGCATCCAGCGCACCAGCGGCCCCGGAAAGCCTCCCATCAGGTCGATCTCGAGCCCGGTCTCCTCCACCACCAGCGGCCGCCCCACCCGCCGCCACGCCTCCTCCCCCTTGGCCGCCAGCACCTCGGCGAGGTCCAGGGACTGGATCTCCGGCAGGTCGAGCGCCACCGTCTCGAGCTCCCAGCCGACGATCCGCCGCGCCTCCTCCACCTTGTGCGGATTGCCGGTCACCAGGACCGGAGAGCGCCAGGGCTCGGGCGGCTCGCAGGGCACCTCGCGTCACTCCCCCAGCCGCACCCGGTAGGCCCGGACCTGCTGCTGCAGGCCCTTGAGCTGGAACTGGCCCAGGAGCTCGGTCTCGGTCTCGGTCTCCTCGCCGAGCTGGCGGCGGGTCTCCTCCCCGAGCACGATGTCGCCGGGGCGGGCCACGAACTGCTCGAGGCGCGACGCCACGTTCACCGTGTTCCCCAGCACCGTGTAGTCCACCCGCCGGGCGCTTCCCACGTCGCCCACCACGACCGGCCCGCTGTTGATCGCCACCCGGGCGCCGACCTCGGGCAGGCCGCGGCCGCGCCGCTCGTCGTTCCAGCGGCCGAGGGCGCGCTGCAAGGAGACCGCCGCCACCACCGCCCGCCGGGCGTGGTCGGCCTGCTCGATCGGGGCGCCGAAGAACGCCATGACGGCGTCGCCGATGAACTTGTCGAGGGTACCGCCGGCGGCGAAGACCGCCTCGATCGCCAGGTTGAAGAAGCCCTCGAGCAGCTCGGCCACCTCGCTCGGGCTCGCCGACTCGGCGAAGGCGGTGAACCCGGCCAGGTCCGCGAAGAGCACGCTCGCTTCGGTGAGCCGGAGCTGGCGTACGAAGCCGTCCTCCGTACCGTCCTCCCCGTCGGCCGCCTCGGTCTCGCGGATCATCTCCTCGATGACCGCCGGCGAGTGGTAGCGCTCGAAGCGGCTCCGCAGGCGCCGCTCGCGCTCGGCCTGATGGGCGTTGCGCAGGCGCTCGACGGCCACGGCGGCGTAGTTCGCGAGGGCCGTCAGGAAGTCCAGGTCGCGCTCGCGGAAGGCGCCCACCTGGACCGGGGAGTCGACCTGGATGACCCCGATGATCCCCTCGCCCGACCAGAGCGGGGCGCTCATCGCCGCGCGGATCCCGTGGAGGCGGATCGAGTCGCCCGCCGAGAGCCGGCCGTCGGCCAGGGCGTCGTAGGTGAGCAGCGCCACGCGGTCCTCGATCACCGCCTCGAGGATGGTCCGGGAGACCGGCACCCCCTCCTGCGGCCGCTCCTCGACCCGCTCGCCGAAGCGCGCCAGCTCGCAGACGATCTCCCCCTCCGGCTCCTGGAGCAGGATGAACCCGCGCTCGACCGGCAGGGCCTCGAAGACGATGTCCAGGACCCGCCGGAGCACCTGGTCGACCGACTCGGCCGTGATCAGGAGCTGGGCGAGGCGGGTCAGGAAGCCGAACACCCGGTTGCCGTAGGCGCCCTCGGCCTCCCGGGCCTCGTCCGCCGGCGGCGGCTCCGCGGGCTTCGCGCCGACGCCGAGGCCGTAGGCCGCCGAGAAGTCGTCGAGCGGCCGGACGATGCTGGCGTTGGGGACCTTTCCCGGGGGCGGCGGCGAGGAACGAAGCAGGCGCGGGGTGGCCGGCGGCGGCGGATCGGCCCGGCCCGCCGGAGGGCCCAGCCGGGTGCCGCCCTCGGTGGCGTCCTCGGCGTCCACCTCGAAGGCGCCGATGGTCAGCCGGTCGCCGCTCTCGAGGGGCGCCTGGTGGACGCGGCTGCCGTTGTGCAGGGTGCCGTTGGTGCTGTCGAGGTCGCGGATCGACCACCCCCGCGGGCCCCGCTCGACGACCGCGTGGTGCCGCGAGACCGAGGGGTCGGCGAGGCGGATGTCGTTGTCCGGGCCCCGCCCGATCCGGACCGTCTCGCCGACGAGCGGGAAGGTCCGCAGTGTGCCGTCGATCCGGCAGCGCAGCTGGAGCATCCCGGAAATCGTACCGCAGCGCCCCGCGCCGCCCCGAAGGCTCGCGCTCGGGGATCGGAGCGGGCTCCGACCCTTCAGAGCTCGATCTGCATCCCGAGCTCGACCACCCGATTCGGCGGCAGGCGGAAGAAGGACGTCGCGCGCTGGGAGTTGTTGGCCATGAAGACGAAGAGCTTCTCGCGCCAGGTGGCCATCTCGGGCTTGGCGGCGGGCACGAGGGCGTTGCGGCTCAGCACGTAGGTGGCCTGGCGCGGGTCGAGCTCGAGCCCCTGGGCCTCGGCCCGCCCGAGCACGGCCGGGATGTCCGGGTCCTCCATGAACCCGTAGCGGACGATCACGCGGAAGAAGCCCTGGCCCAGGTCCTCGACCTCCAGGCGCTCCTTGGCGGCGACGTAGGGAACCTCCTCGGAGACCACGGTGAGGAAGACGTTCTGCTCGTGGAGCACCTGGTTGAGCTTGAAGTTGTGGAGCAGGGCGATGGGCGTGCCCTCGGGGCTGCCCGTCAGGTAGACGGCCGTGCCGCGGACCCGGTGGACCGAGTGGGACTTGACGCTCCTCTGGAAGTCCTCGATCGAGAGGATCCGGGCCGCGAGCTTGGCCGCCAGCAGCCGCCGGCCCCGCCGCCAGGTCGACATGATCGCGAACACGAGGGCGCCGATCACCAGCGGAAACCAGCCGCCCGCCTCGACCTTGAACGCGTTCGAGCCGAAGAACGAGAGGTCGACGAAGAGGAAGACCGCGGTGACCACGACGGTGAGCCAGAGCGGCCAGTGCCAGAGGCGGCGGGTGACGATGGCCGCAAGCGCCGTGGTGATGACCATCGTGGTCGTCACCGCGACGCCGTAGGCGCTCGCCAGGTTGGTCGAGGAGCCGAAGCCGATCACCAGGGCGATCGTGAACACCATCAGCAGCCAGTTGACCCCGGGGATGTAGATCTGCCCGATCTCCGAGGACGAGGTGTGGATGATCTCGACCCGCGGCAGGAGGCCGAGCTGCACGGCCTGGCGGGTCAGAGAGAAGGCGCCGGAGATGATCGCCTGGGAGGCGATGATCGCCGCCGCCGTGGCGAGGACGACCAGCGGATAGAGGGCCCAGGAGGGCGCCATCCGGTAGAAGGGGTTGTGGGCCGCCTCGGGCCGCGAGAGGAGCAGCGCCCCCTGGCCGAAGTAGTTGGTCAGGAGCGCCGGCCCGACGAGGCAGAACCAGTCGATCTGGATCGGCCGCTCGCCGAAGTGACCGAGGTCGGCGTAGAGCGCCTCGCCGCCGGTCGCCACCAGGAAGACCGCACCGAGGACCAGGAACCCTTGGAAACGGTTGGCGGCGAAGAACGCCACGGCGTGGCGCGGGTCGACGGCGGAGAGGACCGACGGCTCGCGCGCGATCCAGGTGGCGCCGAGCACCGCCAGGGTCCCGAACCAGAGGAGCATCACCGGCCCGAAGACCGCGCCCACCCCCGCCGTGCCCCGGCGCTGGAAGAGGAAGAGCCCGATCAGGATGCCGGCGCAGACCGGTACCACGTAAGGCCGGAAGACCGGGGTCGCCACGTCGAGCCCCTCGATCGCGCCCAGGACCGAGATCGCCGGCGTGATGATGCCGTCGCCGTACAGGAGCGCCGCTCCGAAGATGCCGATCGCCACCACGACCCAGCGCCGCCGGCCCGAGACCGTCCCGCGGACCAGGGCCATGAGCGCCAGGATGCCGCCTTCCCCGTGGTTGTCGGCCCGCAGGACGTAGACGTGATACTTCACGGTCACCACGATCACCAGCGACCAGAAGATGAGGGACAGGACGCCCAGGATGTTGCCCTGGTTGATCGGGACGCCGTGCTCGCCGAAGAAGCACTCGCGCACGGCGTAGAGCGGGCTCGTCCCGATGTCGCCGTAGACGACGCCCAGGGCGGTGAGCGCCAGGACCCGCAACGAGGATCGTTCGACCGGGGAGATCGCCTCGTCCATGGCGAGGTGCGCCTCGCAACTTCCATTCCCGTGCCGCCGCGCCCCGTCCGACGCGCCGAGGCGCGTGCTGGGTCCGAGGTGCCTGGGTCCGAGGTGCCGGGCGCTTCGGGTTCGAGGTGCCAGGCGCTTCCGAGCGCAGCGCCGTTCCGAGCGCCTCGCGGGAAGCGCGGAACAGGCCGCGATCCCCGGTCCGAGGTGCCAGGCACTTCCGACCGACCGCCTCGCGGGAAGCGCGGAACAGGCCGCGATTCCTGCGAGTTGCAGGCTTCGGAGGCCCGCGGGCTTGCATTCTGCAATAGCATCGCGTGGGCGGGCTCGCGAAACGGCCTGCGCCCGCGGGCATTCGCTTTGCTACCGCAAGGAGCTCCGGCCTCCCTCGACCGGCTCGAGACTCGCGCCATGACCCGTCCGCTCGACATCCTCCTGGTCGACGACGAGCCGCACCTGCGGCGCACCCTCTCCTTGCACTTCGCGAGTCGCGGCTACCGGGTCCAGGCGGCGGCCACCCTGGAGGAAGCCCGCCGCCGGGCGAGCGAATCGAGATTCGACGTCGCCTTCGTCGATCTCCGCCTGGGCGAGGACTCGGGGCTCGACCTGGTCTCGGAGCTCGTGGCCGCCGACCCGCCGACCGCGGTCGTCGTCATCACCGCCCACGCCTCGCTCGATACGGCCATCGAGGCGATGAAGCGCGGCGCCCGGGACTACCTTCCGAAGCCCTTCCGGCCGGCGGAGCTCGACCTGGTCGTCGAGCGGCTCGGGGTCGTCGACCGGCTGGAGCGCCGCTACCGCGCCCTCGCCCGGGACGTTCAGGAGCGCGAGCCCGCGCCCACCTTCTCGAGCTCGACGCCGGCGATGCAGCAGCTCTTCGAGACCGTGGCGCGGGTGGCCCCGTCCGAGGTGCCGCTTCTGATCGGCGGCCCGAGCGGCGCCGGCAAGGAGGTGCTGGCGCGCGAGATCCACCGCCGAAGCCCCCGCCGCGAGCGCCCGTTCGTGGTCGTCCCCTGCCCCTCGCTCCCCGCCGAGCTCCTCGAGAGCGAGCTCTTCGGCCACATCCGGGGCGCCTTCACCGGCGCCACGCGCGACAGCCAGGGCCGGGTGGCCCTCGCGGAGGGCGGCACCCTCCTGCTCGACGAGGTCGGCGACCTGCCGCTCGCGCTTCAGCCGAAGCTGCTGCGCTTCCTCCAGACCCACGAGTACGAGGCGGTGGGCGACCCCAAGACCCGCCGCGCCGACGTCCGGGTGCTGGCGGCGACCCACCGGGACCTCGAGCGCGGCATCGAGGCCGGGACGTTTCGCGAGGACCTCTTCTACCGCCTGAACGTCATCCGGCTCGAGCTGCCGGGGCTCGCGGAGCGGCGCGCGGATATCCTGCCCCTCGCCCACCGGTTCCTCGACTTCTTCGCGCAGCGCCACGGCCGCCCCGGGCTCACGCTGTCGGCCGAAGCCGAGCGCGCCCTGGTCGCCCACTCCTGGCCGGGAAACCTGCGCGAGCTGCGCAACGCGATCGAGCGCGCCGCGATCCTCGCGGCCGGCCCGGCGGTCGAGCCCGAGCACCTGGCCCTCGCGCCCGCCTCGCCGGCGGCGAGGCAGGCCGCCGAGAGCGTCGCCCTCGGCCGGCCGGTCACCCTGGCCGAGGTCGAGGCGGAGCACCTCCGGCGCGTCCTCGCCGCGACCGGCTCCTACCGCGAGGCGGCGGAGGTGCTGGGGATCGACGAGACCACCCTCTGGCGCAAGCGCAAGCAGCTCGGGCTATGAGCGGGGAGCCTCGCGCGATGCCTCTTCGACCCGGTCTCCGCGGCAAGCTCGCCCTGGGCTTCGGGGGGCTCCTCCTGGTGCTCCTCGCCCTGGCCCTCGCCGGGATCACCTGGGTGTCCCGGCTCGGCGGCTCGATCGAGGTGATCCTGCGCGAGAACTTCCGGAGCGTCCTCGCCGCCCAGGACATGAAGGAGTCCATGGAACGGATGGACAGCGGGGCCCTCTTCTCGCTGACCGGCGACCCGGACCAGGGCAAGACCCTGGCCGCCGTCTTCGGCGACCGGTTCGAGAAGGCGCTCGCCCTCGAACGCTCGAACATCACCCTGCCGGGCGAGCGGGAGAGGGCCGAGGCGATCCGGCGCCTCTACGGGGAGTACCGGGCCGTCCTGGCCACGGTCCTCGACACCGCCAGGCCGGAGGCCGAGCGGCGCGGCACCTATTACTCGGCCCTCCTCCCCCGCTTCCAGGAGATCAAGCGCCTGGCCGACGAGATCCTGGACATGAACCAGGACAACATGGCCCAGGCGAGCGTCCGGGCGCGCCACCTCGCGGCCACCGCGCGGCAGCAGATGTTCCTGGCGCTCGTCCTGGGCGCGGTCCTGGCGGTGGGCTGCGTGCTGTTCCTCGGCCGGGCGATCCTCCGCCCCCTGGGCCGCCTGATCGCCTCGACCCGGGAGATCGAGCGGGGCAACTACGAGCTGGTGATCGCGGCGCCGAGCCGGGACGAGCTCGGCCAGCTCGCGGAGGCCTTCAACGCCATGGCGCGGCGCCTCCGGGCGCTCCGGCGAAGCGACCAGGCGCGCCTGGCGCGGGCGCAGCGCCTCTCCCAGCTCACGATCGACAGCCTGCCCGACGCCGTCGCCCTGCTCACGCCCGAGGGCGAGGTCGAGCTCGCCAACCGCACGGCCGCCTCGCTCCTCGGCTTCCAGCCGGCCCAGCCGGTCCCCGCCGAGCACCGGAGCTGGGTGCGCCCGCTCCTCGAGGAGGCGACCCGGTTCGGGGAGGTGCAGGAGCGGCGGGGGTATGGCCGCGCCCTCCAGCTCTTTCCCCAGGGGGTCGAGCGGTTCCTGCTGCCGCAGGCGGTGGCGATCCGCGACGCGGACCTGGGCCTGGTGGGCGTCACCCTGATCCTGGTCGACGTCACCGAGCTCCGGCGGCTCGACGCCATGAAGAGCAGCCTGGTCTCCACCGTCTCCCACGAGCTGATGACGCCGCTGACCTCGCTCTCGATGGCGCTCCACATCCTCCTCGAGGAGAAGCTCGCGCCGCTCGCGCCCGAGCAGACGGGCCTGCTCCTCGACGCGCGGGAGGACGCCGAGCGGCTGCGGCGCATCCTCGAGGGGCTCCTCGACGTCTCGCGCCTCGAGGGAGGCGGGGCGGGCCTCGCCCTCGAAGCGGTTCCCCCCGCCGAGCTCGTCGAGGAGGCGGTCGGACCGCTTCGGCCGGCCTACGCCGACAAGGGCGTGGCGCTCGCCGCGGAGCCGGATCGAAACCTCCCGCCGGTGCTCGCTGATCGTACGCGCGCGTCCCTGGTGCTCACGAACTTCCTGACCAACGCCTTGAAGCACACGCCGGCCGGCGGGCAGGTCCGGATCCAGGCGGCTCCGACCGCCGCCGGCGCCGTGCGCTTCACCGTCGCCGACACGGGGCGCGGCATTCCGGCCGAGCTCCAGGCCCGGGTCTTCGAGCGGTTCTACCGCGTCCCCGGCGAGCAGGATCCGGGCGCCGGCCTCGGCCTGGCGATCGCCCGCGAGATCGTCGAAGCCCACGGCGGCGCGATCGGCGTCGAGAGCGAGCCCGGCGAGGGCAGCCGCTTCTGGTTCGAGCTGCCGGCCGCCGGATCCTGAAACCCGACCGGAGCCTCCCGGCGCCCTGCAACTCGCAGGGCGGACGGCCCCAGGAGCCGGCACGTTGCAATGGATCGCCGCTCCGACGAGTCTCAACTGATGACATAAGCGCTTGCAGGCCAGTAGGTTACGCGCCGAGTGGCGGCCGGCACGCCGGCTGCTAGGAGGGCCGGCGAAGGAGGCCCTTCCGATGATGCACGCCACGATGATCGCCCTCGCCCTCGTCACCTTCGCCCTGCTCGTCGGCTTCGTCGAGGTGACGGACCGCCTGACCGGCGAGGAGACGAACGAGCCGCGGGGGCCGCGCTCGTGATCTGGCTGCTGGCGGCCCTCACCCTGGCCCTGGCGGCCTACCTCACCTACGCCATGCTCCGCCCCGAGCGGTTCTGAGGAGGCCTCGATGAGCCTGTTGCTTCCAGCGCTCGTGCTCGCCGCCACGGCGGCCCTTTCCTGGCCGCTCGGCCGCTACCTCACCTGGGCCATGGAGCCCCCCGAGCCGCCGCCGTCGCCGAAGGGCCCCCGCGCGCGCTTCGAGGCGCTCGTCGGCCGCCTGGCCGGCGGCGGCGCACCCCAGGGGTGGAAGCGCTACGCCCTCTCGATGCTGGTCTTCAACGCCCTCATGTTCACCTGGTCCTACGCCGTCCTCGCGCTCCAGCAGGTCCTGCCGCTCAATCCGGACGGCAAGGGGGCGATCGAGCCGAGCCTGGTGTTCCACACGGCGGCCTCCTTCACCTCGAACACCAACCTCCAGCACTACTCCGGCGAGCAGGCCCTGTCGTACCTGTCGCAGCTCGCCGCCATCGGCTGGTTGCAGTTCGTCTCGGCGGCCACCGGCGTGGCGGCGCTGGCGGCGCTCTGCCGTGCCCTCGCCGGACGCCGCGAGGTCGGGAGCTTCTTCGTCGACCTGGCGCGGGCGACCTTCCTCGTGCTGCTGCCGCTGTCCCTGGTGCCCGGGGCGTTCCTCCTGTGGCAAGGCGTGCCGATGACCTTCCACGGCGCCGCGGTCGCCCATACGCTCGAAGGCCCGCTCCAGACGATCGCCCGCGGCCCGGTCGCCGCGGTGGTGGCGATCAAGCAGCTCGGCACAAACGGCGGCGGCTACTTCGGCCCCAACTCGACGCACCCGTTCGAGAACCCGAGCTTTGCCAGCAACGTGGTCGAAAACGTCGCGATCCTGCTGCTCCCCATGGCCTGCGTCTGGATGTTCGGGCGCCTCACCTCGCGGCGCCGAGACGCCCTCGTGGTCTTCGCCGTCATGGGAGTCCTGCTGGTGGCCGGCGTGACCGCCGCCGCGTGGCTCGAGAGCGCTCCCGCCCCGGCCCTCGCGGCGGCACACCTGCCGGTCACCGCCACCCCGAACCTCGAGGGCAAGGAGCTGCGGTTCGGCGCGGTCGCGGGGCCGCTCTGGGCGGTCTCGACCACCGCCACCTCGAACGGCTCGGTCGACGCCATGCACGACAGCCTGAATCCGCTGACCGGGCTGCTGCCCCTGACCGGGATGTGGCTCAACGTCACCTACGGCGGCGTCGGCGTGGGGTTCATCAACATGTTCCTGTTCATCGTCATCGCCGTCTTCATCGCCGGCCTCATGGTGGGGCGCACGCCCGAGTACCTGACGCGCAAGGTCGAGGCCAAGGAGATGAAGCTCGCGGCGCTCGCGTTGCTCCTCCACCCGCTCTTGATCCTCGGAGGAGCGGCCCTGTTCGCCGCCACGGCGTGGGGCTCCGCCACGGTCGCCAACCCCGGCTCGCACGGCTTCTCCGAGATCCTCTACGAATGGAGCTCCGCCACCGCCAACAACGGCTCCGGGTTCGAGGGGCTGGGCGACAACACCGTGCCCTGGAACCTCGCCACCGGCTGGGTGATGCTCCTCGCCCGCTTCGTACCGATCATCGCGCCGCTCGCGATCGCCGCCTCGCTCGGCCGCAAGCGCCCGACGCCGGAGACGAGCGGCACGTTCCGCACCGACGGCACGCTCTTCGGCCTGGTCCTCCTGGGCACGGTGCTGCTCGTCGGAGCCCTCCTCTTCATGCCCGTCGCGATCCTCGGCCCCGTCGCCGAGCACCTGGGGGCCTCATGACGGCCGCGACCGCCGAACAGGACCGCCGCCCTGCGGCGAGCGCCGACCGAGAGCGCCGGAAGCTCGCCCGGCGCCGGGCGCGACGGCGGAGAGTTTTCGACAGGAAGCTGCTGCGTCCGGCGCTGGCGCGCTCGCTACGGATGCTCTCGCCGCGGCGGATGATGCGCAATCCCGTGATGCTGACCTGCGAGGTCGGGGCGGCGGTGACCACGCTGGTCGCTTTCCAGACCGCCTTCGCCGGCCGGCCCGGGCTGGTCTTCGAAGCCCTGGTGGCGATCCTCCTCTGGTTCACCGTCCTCTTCGCCAACTTCGCCGAAGCGCTCGCCGAGGCGCGCGGCAAGGCGCAAGCCGACACGCTGCGCGAGACCCGCCAGGAGACCCCGGCCCGCCGCCGGGTCGACGGCCGCGAGGAGACGGTGACCTCGACCGAGCTCGCGACCGGCGACGTGGTGGTGGTGGAGGCCGGCGAGATCATCCCCGGTGACGGCGAGATCACCGAGGGCGCGGCGACCATCGACGAGTCGGCGATCACCGGGGAGTCGGCGCCGGTGCTCCGGGAGGCCGGCGGCGACCGCTCGGGAGTGACCGGCGGCACCCGGGTGCTCTCCGACCGGATCGTCGTCCGCATCACGGCCGATCCGGGCGAGTCCTTCCTCGACCGCATCATCGCCCTCGTCGAAGGGGCGACGCGCCAGAAGACGCCCAACGAGATCGCGCTCACGGTGGTGCTCTCCGGTTTCACCCTCGCCTTTCTGATCGTCACCGCGACCCTGGTCCCCATGGCGCGCTACTTCGGGCTCGAGCTGTCGGTCCCGATGCTGGTCGCGCTCCTCGTCTGCCTGATCCCGACGACCATCGGGGCGCTGCTGCCGGCGATCGGCCTCGCCGGCATGGACCGCGCGCTCGGCGCCAACCTCCTCGCCAAGAGCGGCAAGGCGGTGGAGATCGCCGGCGACGTCGACACCCTGCTCCTCGACAAGACGGGCACCATCACTCTGGGCAACCGCCGGGCGACCGAGTTCCTGCCGGTGGGCGGAGTCGGCGAGGAGGAGCTCGCCGAGACGGCGGTGCTCGCCTCGCTCGGCGACACGACCCCCGAGGGCCGGTCGATCGTCGCTCTGGGGGCAGAGCGCGGCCTCCGCCCGGCCGAGCCGACCGGCGGCCGGGTGGTCCCGTTCAGCGCCTCGCTGCGCATGAGCGGCGTCGACCTCGCGAGCGGCGAGACCCTCCGCAAGGGTGCGCCGGACGCCATCCGCCGCTTCGTCCTCGAGGCGGGCGCCGAAGTGCCCGACGGCCTCGACACCCTGACCGAGCGGGTCGCGTCCTCCGGTGCCACCCCCGTGGTGGTGAGCCGCGGCCGGCGGATCCTCGGCGTCATCGCCCTCTCGGACGTCCTGAAGCCGGGGATCCGTGACCGGTTCCTGCGCCTGCGCAAGATGGGCCTCCGGGTCGTCATGGTCACCGGCGACAACCCGATCACCGCCAAGGCGATCGCCCGCGAGGCCGGGGTCGACGACTTCATCGCCGAGGCGCGCCCCGAGGACAAGCTCGACTACATCCGCAGCGAGCAGGCGAAGGGGCGCCTCGTGGCGATGATGGGCGACGGCACCAACGACGCCCCGGCCCTCGCCCAGGCCGACCTCGGCGTGGCGATGAACGCCGGCACCCAGGCGGCCAAGGAGGCGAGCAACATGATCGACCTCGACAGCGACCCCACCAAGCTGATCGAGGTGATCGAGATCGGCAAGCAGCTCCTGATGACCCGGGGGGCCCTGACCACCTTCTCCTTCGCCAACGACGTCGCCAAGTACTTCGCCATCGTTCCGGCCCTCTTCGTGGCCGCCATGCCCTACCTCGGCGTCATCGACGTCATGCGCCTGAGCCTCTCCTCAGAGCGCCGTGCTCTCGGCGGTGATCTTCAACGCCGTCGTCATCCCGCTGCTCATCCCCATCGCGCTCAAGGGCGTGCGCTACCGCCCGATCGGCGCCGGCGCCCTGTTGCGACGAAACCTCCTGATCTACGGTCTGGGCGGCGTGGTGGCGCCGTTCGCCGGCATCAAGCTGATCGACCTGCTGCTCGCGGCGGTCGGGCTGGCTTGAGGAGCTCTCCATGAAGACCGACCTGCTCTCCTCGCTCCGCCTCCTGCTCGCGACCGGCGCCGTCTGCATCGTCCTCTACCCGGGGCTCGTCTGGCTCTTCGGCCAGGCCGCGGCTCCGGGCTCCGCCACGGGCAGCCTGCTGCACGCCGCCGACGGGAGGGTGATCGGCTCGCGCCGGATCGCCCAGGGCTTCTCCTCGCCGCGCTACGTCTGGCCCCGCCCCTCGGCGGTCGACTGGGACGCGAGCGCCGCCGGCGGCAGCAACCTCTCGCCGGCCAACCCGAAGCTCGCCGAGCGCGCGCGGCAACTCCTCGCACGCCCGGGGATGAAGCTCGAGGGGCCGGTGCCGGCCGAGCTGGTGCTCGCCTCGGGATCGGGCCTCGACCCCGACCTCTCCGAGGCGGCTGCCCTCTACCAGGTTCCCCGGGTCGCCGCCGCTCGCGGACTGTCCCGGGAGGAGGTCGCCGCCCTGGTCCGGCGCCTCGCTCGGCCGCTCGCACCGGGCGCGGAAGAGCGGCTGGTCAACGTCCTCGAGCTCGACCTCGCGCTCGACGACCGCTCCGCCCCCTGAGCCCGCCATGGCCGAGCCCACTCCCGAGAGCTTCCTCCGCCTGATCCGGCGCCGCAACCGCGGCAAGCTCAAGGTCTACCTCGGCTATGCCCCGGGGGTGGGAAAGACCTACCAGATGCTCCTCGAAGCCCACCGGCTGCGCGAGCAGGGTGTCGACGTGGTGGTGGCCTACGTCGAGGACCACGGGCGCCCCGACACCCAGTCGCTGACCGTGGGGCTGGAGGTCCTGCCGCGGCGAAGCGTCTCCTATCGCGGCATCGCCCTCGAGGAGATGGACGTCGAAGCGGTGCTCGCTCGCAAGCCCGAGGTGGCGGTGGTCGACGAGCTCGCCCACACCAACGCCCCGGGGAACCGCAACTCCAAGCGCTACCAGGACGTCCTGGAGATCCTCGAGGAGGGGGTGAGCGTGCTGACGACCCTCAACGCGCAGCACCTCGAGAGCCTCTACGACACCGTGGAGCGGCTGGTGGGCGTCAAGGTCAAGGAGCGCGTGCCGGACTGGGTGCTCGGCGAGGCCGACCAGGTCGTGAACGTCGACCTCGCGGCGGAGGATCTCCAGCAGCGGCTGCGCGAGGGCAAGATCTACCCGGCGCCGCGGATCGCGGCGGCCCTGGTCAACTACTTCCAGCCGCCCAACCTCGCCCAGCTCCGCGAGCTGACCCTGCGCGAGGCGGCCGCCCAGGTCCAGCGGGGC
This sequence comes from uncultured Acidobacteriota bacterium, assembly GCA_963741925.1. GTDB lineage: Bacteria > Acidobacteriota > Thermoanaerobaculia > Multivoradales > DATKCC01 > CAVUBL01. The sequence continues at coordinate 1,075,079 of CAVUJU010000005.1, read as the reverse complement.
GCTCGCGGGCAGGGCGGCGAAGTCGCTCCCTTCACTCCGGACCAGGTCATGGTCTGCCTGAGCTCCAAGGGGCCCGACTCGGCGGCGCTGCTGCGCTACGGCTCGCGCCTGGCCGGCCGCCTGGACCGCACCTGGTACGCCCTCTACGTCCAGACTCCCGACGAGGACCCGCTGCGCGTCGACCCCGCGGTCCAGAGGCAGCTCGGCGAGACCCTGGCGCTGGCCCATCAGCTCGGCGCCACGGTCTTCACCTTCAAGGGCGAGGACGTCGCCGAGACGATCCTGCGCTTCGCCCGCGAGTACGGGGTGGGGCACATCGTCGTCGGGCGCCCCGGAGCCCCGCCGTGGTACCGGCGCTGGCCGGGCCGGAACACGCCGGTCGAGGACCTGGTCGAGCGCGCCGCGGGATTCTCGGTCGTGGTGGTCGACCCCAAGGCCGAGGTGCCGACCGCCGCGTGGCGACCACCGCCCGAGCCCGCACCGGAGCTCCCGCGGGAGCCGCCCCCGCCCCGCGCCGAGAACCTCCTCGACCCGAGCGCGGTCCTGATGCTCGACGAGCCGGTCTCCCCCGACGAGGTGATCCAATCCCTGGCGTCGAGACTCTTCGTGCTCCACCCCGAGCTGGACCTCGAGGTCGCCATGCGACGCCTGCGCCGGCGCGAACAGGAAGGCGCGACCCTTCTCGACGCCGGTTTCGCCCTCCCGCACGCCCGCATTCCCCGCCTGCCGACGCCTCTCCTCGCCCTGGCGCTGACTCCGGATCGGGAGACGACCGGTACCGCCAAGGCGACTCTGCTCCTGCTCTGTCCCGAGGAGCTGCCCTCGCTCTGTCTGGGCGTCATGAGTCAGGTCGCCCGGGCCGCGAAGCACGGGTCGCTACGCCAGTCGCTCTGCGCCGCCCGCGACCCGGAGTCGGCGGTGGCCGCGTGGCGGCGAGAGCTGCTCAGTCGACCTTGACCTTGCCCGACCGTTCCTTGAAGCGCATGGGGGGCGGTGGGCCGGTGACGGTGCCGAAGCCCCGCTCGATCCACCCGTCGATGCCGCCGGCCATGAGCACCACCTCCTCGAACCCCGCCTTTTTCAGGAGGTCGAGGCCCTTGCGGCCGCAGCTGTCATGGCCGCAATAGATCAAGAAGGTGCGGTCCTGGAGGGCGGAGAGCTCGTCGAGATGGTCGCCGAGATCGTCGAGCGGCAGGCACTGGGCTCCCTTGATGTGCCCGGCGGGGCCGGTGAACTCGAAGCGGCTCCGCAGGTCGATCACCGGCAGGCCGGGGTTGTCGCGGAGCATCTCGAAGGCGACCGCCGGCTGCACCTCGCTGAACGGAGGCCGCTTCCCGGTGACCTTCTGGCCCAGGCTGCTACACCCGCCGGCGGCGAGGAGCGCCAGGGCGAGGCCCGCGACCGCGAGGGCGAGGGCGCGAGGCGGAGCCGGGAGGTGAGCTTGAGCGAGCCGCTTCATGGCAATCCTCTGACAGCAAGAAGAATACCACTCCCCGCGGCTCCCGGACGAGGGGGCCGCCCGCCGCTCACCGCTCCGCTTCGATCGCGGCGTCGACGGTTTCGTGGATCGGGAAGAGCTCGGCCAGGCGCGCGACCTCGAGCAGGCGGCGGATGCGCTCGGTGGGATTGATCAGGATGAGCTTGCGCCGCCGGTCGCGGAACTGCCCCAGGTACCCGACCAGCTCGCCGATCCCGGTCGAGTCGATGTAGTTGATCTTCGAGAAGTCCACCAGCACGTGCCCCCGGTCTTCGGAGAGGGCGCGCTCGAGGGTCTGGGCGAAGAACTCGGCGCTCTCGCCGAGCTTGATCACCCCCTCGATGTTCAGCAGGATGTAGCCGCCCAGGTGGCGCTTTTCGACGATCATGCTACCGGGTCCCCCCCGCAACCCCTCGATCCCCTTCCCTCCCCCGGACGCCCCCTCCCGCCGCGGCAGGGCGACACGCCTCGTTCGGCACGACTCCGGTTCGATCCGACATCTGGACGTCCTGGGAAGACGCGGAAAGTCTACCAGGTCAGGCTTCTTCGCGGGGCGCGGATGGCTCGCCGGCCGCAGCCTCTTGCCGCTCGACCCGCAGGGCCTTTGGCAGGTGGAGGGTGCGCTGGGGGAAGGGGATCTCGATGCCGGCCTCGTCGAGGGCGATCTTCGCCAGCTCGAGCATGGCGCAGGTCGCCTGGCGCTCGGCGTAGGGATCGCGCAGCCAGACCCGGAGCTCCAGGTTGACCGCGGAGTCGGCGAGCTCGGTCACCACCACCTGGGGCTCGGGCTTTTCCAGCAGGAGCTCGTGCCCCGCGACCGCCGCCAGCAGCACCTGGCGGGCGTGGCGGGTGTCCTCCCGGTAGGCGATCCCCACCGGGATGCCGAGGCGCATCATGGGGTTCAAGGTGTGGTTGACGATCTGCTGGTTGATGATCTCCTTGTTCGGCAGGATCGCGTCGAGCTGGTCGACGGTGCGGATCCGGGTGGTGCGCAGGCCGATCTCCTTGACCTTGCCGAAGGTCCCCGAGATGGTGACGTTGTCCCCGATCCGGAAGGGGCGGTCCCACAGGATGGTGATCCCGGCCATCAGGTTCGCCAGGCTGTCCTGGGCGGCGAGTCCCACCGCCAGGCCGAGGATCCCGACGCCGGCGAGGAGCGAGGCGACGTTGATCCCCACCTGGCTCGCCGCCATCACCAGCCCGAGGCCGAGGAGCACGTACTTGCTGAGCCGTAGCGCGATGTCCTGCGCCGCCGGATCGGCACGCGTGCGTCCCATCACCCGGCGGAGGATTCCCGCGGCCACGCGGTGGAAGGCGAAGAAGACGAGCAGCACCACCAGGGCCGCGAGCAGCGACGGCAGCCAGGCGACCACCCGGCCGAGGATCCGGCGCCCGATCTGCGGCCAGGCCTCCGGGTCGAGCACCTGGTCGCCGAGCAGTGCCGAGTCGGGCGGTTGCTCCGGGAGGATGCCCCGGGTGTGCTCGCCCTCCTGGTTCTGAGCCTCTTCCTGGCCCCCCGGCCCGGCGGTCCCGCCCGTGGCGCTCTGGACGGCCTGGGCGATCGGCCCCTGGGTGTGGGCCGGCGCGCTCAGCGCGGCCAGGGCGCAGAGGACGAGCGCCGCCAGGAGCGGGATGCGCGGCGATCGGAAGGAGCGGCTCATCGCGGCCTTATGGTATCGCCTCGACATCGCTCGCCGCACCGGTACGGCCGCCACCGATTCCGCGGTACACTCGCCGCCGGCTCGAGCGACGACCGCTCGCTCGAACGCTGCGAATCCGAAACCGCGACCCCGACCCCATCGCCCCACCGGAGGAAACCGATGACCCGCCGAGCCCCCCGCGCGATCTTCGTTCTGGCCGCCGCCCTGGCTGCCTTCGCCCTCCTCGTCGCCGCCCCGGCCGTCCACGCGGGCGCCTGGCTCAACACCCAACACGGCGGCCGGGGCACCGGCCAGGCGGGCGCCCTGACCGCCCGGGCCGACGACCCCTCGGCGCTGACCTACAACCCGGCGGGCATCGTCCGGCTGCCCGGGCTCCAGCTCCAGGCCGGTCTCGACTTCTCGAACGCCACCGACGAGTACGAGAGCCCCACCGCCGGCACGCACGATGCGAACCACACGATCCAGTTTCCGCCGGCGCTCTACCTGACCTACCACCTGCCGGGCGGCGAATCGCCATGGGCGGTCGGCCTCGGGATCGACACCCCGGCCTGGTACTCGGTGGACTGGAAGACCGCCCTCTTTCCGGGCCGCTTCCTCACCCGCGAGACCAAGCTCCGGCTCTGGGAGGTCCACCCGGTCGTCGCCTACGAGCTCGACGACCACTGGAGCGTCGGGGGCGGCCTGCGCTACGTCACCGGCGAGCTCGACCTGGGGCAGAACTTCGCCGGCGCCCTGGGCGCCAACACCGTGCACCCCGATGTGCCGTTCGAGGTGAAGCTCACCGCCGACGGCACCGTCGATGCCCTCACCTTCGACACCGGCGTCCAGTACGCGACCCACGTCTGGGGCTGGGGCGCGGTCTACCGCCACAGCGCCGACCTGACGACCCGCGACGACTACGAGGTCGCGGTGCGCGACATCACCGACCCGAGCCTGGCGCCGACGGTGGTGGCGGGCCTCAGCGGCCTGCAGGTGGACCAGTCCTTCGAGCTGCCGTGGGAGGTGCGCAGCGGCGTCTGGTTCGCGCCCTACCCGGAGCTGCGCCTGGAGCTCGACGTGGCCTACGACGCCTGGTCGCGGAGCGAGACGCGGATCGTCGATCCCCGCCGGCAGGGTCCGGTGCTGGGCAGCGTCCTCCAGACCCGGGTGAGGGACTGGAGCCCGACGACGAGCGTGCGCCTCGGGGTCGAGGGAGACCTCACCGACCACTGGATGCTCTACGGCGGGGCCGCCCTCGAGCCCTCGCCGGTGCCCGACTCGAACCTCGAGCCCGGATGGCCGCGCGGCGACGCGACGGTGCTAGGCGGCGGCTTCTCCTACAACCTGCCCTGGATCTCCTTCGACCTTTCCTACTCCTACTGGAGCCACGACGACCGCTCGGCGGTCGGGCAGGAGCTGCTCGCCCCGACGGCCCGGGGCACGTTCAGCGCCTACGAGCACGTCTGGGCGGGGTCGGTGCGGTGGCGGTGGTAGGCCCCCGCCGGCACCCACCCGGGCCGGGCGTATCACCCGGCGGTTACGAAGAGAGCGCAGGGCGGGCCTACGGCCCGCCAGGGAGGGGGCGTCCCCTTCCCCCCCGTGGGGTGGGAAGGGGATCGAGGGGATGCGGGGGGCATCCGGTCAACCGTCCCCTTCCCCCCCTCTCGGGGGTGGGAAGGGGATCGAGGGGATGCGGGGGGCATCCGGTCAACCGTCCCCTTCCCCCCCTCTCGGGGGTGGGAAGGGGACCGAGGGGTTGCGGGGGGCATCCGATCAGACGGCGACGGACTCGGGGGTGTGGGCGAACATGCCGGGCGTGTAGGCGGTGATCCGGCCGGTGAAGGCGGAGGCGGCCACCGTCAGCGGTGAGGCGAGGTAGAGGCGTCCGGGGCCGGAGCGGCCCTTGTAGTTGCGGTTGATCGCCGAGATCGTCACCTGGTCCGAAGTCTCCGAGACCCCGGGCCCGCAGCCGATGCAGGCGCCGCAGCCGGGCTGGATCAAGCGCACGCCGGCGCGCTCGAAGGTCTCGACCATCCCCTTCTCCCGGCAGTAGCGCTCCACCGCCTCGGAGCCGAACTGGATCAAGAAGCGCACCCGCGGATGGACCGTGAGGCCGGCCTCGACCGCTTCGGCCACCACCCGGTGATAGAACCCGAGGTCGTCGATCTTGCCGGCCGTGCAGCTCCCGCCGTAGGCGATGTCGACCTCCACCTCGCCCAGCTCATCGACGAAGGCGCCGTTGGTCGGGTCGGACGGGATGCCGTGGTCCGGATCGCCCGGATGGGCCACCATGGGGCGAATCGCCGCGAGGTCGATCGTGTAGACGCCGCCGGCGTACTCGGCGCCGGGGTCGGGAGCCACGGCCCGGCGCCGCATCGCTTCGATGTCGGCTCCCGGGCGCCACTCGGCGAGCCACCGGAAGGTCTCCTCGTCGGCCTCGACGATCGCGGTCCGGGCGGAGCACTCGGTCGCCATGTTGGTCAAGGTCGCCCGCTCGTCCATCGAGAGGCTGGCGAGCCCCGGGCCGGTGAACTCCATGACCCGGTTGAGCGTCGCCTGGGGCTTGGCGTACTCGAGGAGGATGTGGAGCATCACGTCCTTGGCGGTCACTCCGTCGGCCAGCTCGCCCACCAGGTCGAAGCGGATCGACTCCGGCACCTCCACCTGGGTGAAGCCGGAGTGGAGCAGGTTCGCGTACTCGGTCGCACCCACACCCCAGGCGAGCGCGTTGTTGACCCCGCCCATGCAGGTGTGGCTGTCGGTCGCCTGGATCAGCTCGCCCGGCTCGACGAGCTGCTCTCTCGCGACCTCGTGGCAGATGCCGGGTGAGACCCGGTCCTTGGCCGAGAAGTCGCGCACCCCGGTGTGCTGCTGGAGCTCGCGCTGGAGGTCCCGGAGGACGTCGATCTTGGGGATGAAGCCGCGCATCTTGGGCACGTCGTCGGCGTAGATCAGGTGGTCCTCGAAGACGGCGAACTTCGCCGGGTCCTGCACCCGGTAGTCGGGGCCGTACTCCTGCTCGAGGAAGTAGTGGACCTGGGCGGTGGTGAACTCGTGGCTGTAGCCGCCGTCGACCGAGACCACGACCGCGTCGCCCGGCTTGACGTAGCGCCCCTCGGGCGGCGCTGGACCCAGCAGGTGGCGGGCGAGGATCGTCTCGGCCATGGTCATGGGCCGCGCTCCGGTCTCCGGCCGGGGCAGCTCGACCTCGCCGGCGGCGAGCGCCTTGGCGAAGGGGAACAGACCGCCGTGGCGGATCACGATCCGGCTGATGGGGTCGAAGCCCCGGCAGAACTCCTCGAGCGGCACGCCCTCGCCGCGCTGGAGGCGCCGCAACATGTCGTGGTCGGCCATGAGCACGCCCTGGTTGACGTTGTTGCGGGCGTGGATGGGGGCGAACGAGGCGGCGACGGCGATCCGGATGCCGCTCCACTTCTCGGCCTGGACCGCGGTCTCGCGCGAGCTCCCGACCCCCTTGCGGAGCCCCGAGACGATCACCTCGAAGTTGCCGTCGCGCAGGGCGTCGCGCGGGAACAGGCGCTCGCCGTCGACGATCAGGCCGGCGTAGGCATCGCGGGCGATGTCCTCGGGCCGGTGGCTGAAGCAGACCCAGGCCGGGGTCATGGCGTCGGTGTTGATGTCGTCGAGGAGGTCGTCGACCGAGAGGTTGTCCATCGTGAGGTCGAGCTCGCCGGCGAGCTGCTGCTTGATCAGGGCCGGATCCTTGGTCAGGAACAGGACCCGGTTGCCGGGGGTGAGCTCGACGATCTCCGGTGGCTTCATGCTTCGACTCCTCGTGCGTCGGGACCTCCCGGCCGGCGGCCGCCGGCCGGGGAACCGTCTCGATCCTACACCGGCCCCCGGGCCGGCGCCCCGCGGCGGGCTTCTGGCACAGAACCTGCACGGCTTGGCGACGAAGGGATCGAGAGTCCCAGGCACGTTCTGGCAAGACGGCTTCCGATCCCGGTCGCCCGCCCAGGTGGCGGAGATCCAGATGCGATCGATCCGATGAATTGACGGCATCCAGTGCATGGATTGCGAAGGAGGTCCCAAGATGCATCACCCCAAGAAGCTCCTGAACCTGGCCGCCGGGCTGATCGTGCTCGTGGCGACGCTCGGCGCGTTCGCCTGCTCGACGACCCAACCCCCCGGCGAGCAGGTCAACGATGCCGCCCTGACCACCAAGGTCAAGGCGAAGCTCGCCGCCGATCCCGAGATCAACCCGTTCAAGATCGACGTCGACACCGACAACGGCATGGTCACCCTGCGCGGGCGGGTGGATGAAGAGGGCGATCGCACCGAGGCCGTGAAGCTCGCGCGCCAGACCTCCGGTGTCCGCGGCGTCCATGACGAGATCCAGGTCGGCGCCGCCCCGGTCGACGAGGCGCCGGGCGCCGACGCCGCGATCGCCACGGCCGTCAAGGCCAAGCTCGCGGCCGACCCGGACGTCAGCTCGCTCAACGTCGACGTGGACGTCGAAGACGGCGTCGTGACGCTGTCGGGCGTCGTCCGTTCCGACTACGCCAAGACCCACGCCGAAGAGCTGGCCGAGAAGGTCGGCGGCGTCCGGTCGGTCAACAACGAGATCCAGGTCCGGCCGGCGAAGTGAAGTTTCCCAAGGCGATTCCATGGGCACTCCCCACGGACCGCCGAGCACTGCCGCCCGCACCAGCCCCGGGCGGCCATGGCTTGAGTTGAGCTGCCATCCGGCCCCGGCGGCACTCCGCCGGGGTCTTCTTTTTCTTCCCTGCAGGTAAGGTAGGGGGCCATGCCCGCGGCCCCCCTCTCCGACGCCGAGCTCCTCGCCCGACTGGTGGCCTTCGACACCGTCAGCCGCAACTCCAACCTCCCCCTGGCCGAGCTCCTCGCCGACTACCTCGACCGGCCGGGCGCGGCGGTGGAGCTCCTCCCCTCGCCGGACGGCTCGCGGGCGAACCTCCTCGTGCGCATCGGCCCCGAGGCCGACCCGGAACGGCGGGAGGGCCTGGTCCTCTCCGGACACATGGACGTCGTGCCGGCCGACGACCTGGAGCTCTGGACGAGCGACCCGTTCACCCTGACCGACCGGGGCGACCGCTGGGTGGCGCGCGGCGCCTGCGACATGAAGGGCTTCCTGGCGCTGGCGGCGAACCTGGCGGCCGGCCTCGAGCCGGCGCGGTTGCGGTCGCCGCTCGTGCTGCTCTTCACCTACGGCGAGGAGGTCGGGTGCCTGGGCTCCGGGCAGCTGGTGGCGGACTGGCTCGGCGGCGGCGGCGGCGAGCCGGCGCCGCCGCTGCCCCGGGCGGCGATCATCGGCGAGCCCACCGAGCTCCGCGCGGTCCGGCTGCACAAGGGACACCTGAAGCTCCGGCTGAGCTACCGCGGCCGGAGCGCCCACAGCGCCTACCCCCACCTCGGGGTGAACGCGATCGAGCGGGCGGCGGCCGGGGTCGGCGCCCTGGCGGCGCTACGCCGCGAGCTCGAAGCCGAGCGGGTCGCCTCGTCCGAGCACTTTCCCGAAGCCCCCTACGCCGCCCTCAACGTGGGCACCCTCCACGGCGGCATGGCGGTCAACGTGGTGCCCGACCGCTGCGTCGCCGAGATCGGGGTGCGCCTCCTCCCCGGCATGGAGGCCGAGGCCATGGTCGAACGAGTCCGCCGCGCCGTCGCCCCCACCGCCGCCGCCGAGGGCTTCGAGCTCGAGGTCCTCTCCTCGAGCCCGCCCCTGGACGCGCCCGCCGGCGCCCCGGTCCACCGGGCCCTCGCCGAGCTCACCGGCCGGCCGGGCGGCGGCGCCGTCTCCTTCGCCACCGACGCCGGCTGGCTCCAGCACCTCGGCCTCGACTGCGCGATCCTCGGCCCGGGAGCGATCGAGGTCGCCCACAAGCCGGACGAGTGGGTGTTCAAGGAGGACCTGGCTCGAGCTCGCGAGGTGCTCGCTGGAGTCGTCTCCCGCTTCTGCGAAGCGGCGCCGGGCGCGAGTGAAGCTCCACCTCAAACCGACAAGGCGTCTGGAGCTCCTTCGGCTTCGTGAGCCGGAGCTCCCCCGCCCACGTCCACTGATCGAGCCTACGTTCGTCTGAACGGCTACTCCAGACCGCTGGATTCATCGGATGCCCCCCGCATCCCCTCGATCCCCTTCCCACCCCACGGGGGGGAAGGGGACGGTTGACCGGATGCCCCCCGCAACCCCTCGATCCCCTTCCCACCCCACGGGGGGGGAAGGGGACGCCCCCACCCTCTCGGTCCGTTTCTCGAGGAACTCGGCTCGTTCGTCACGATTCTGGCCTGATCAGACATCCAGTGACCCGTCAACCGTCAGGTGACGTGTCCTGGCGGTCCCTCCCGCCGCTGGCGGCGTTGCTCCTCCTCGACGTAGGCCCCGCTACGCCTGCGTCGGAGCGCCTGGCCAGCGACGAGAAATCCTCGCCAGATACCCCGTCACGTGACGGTTGACGGGTCGCTAGTTCCTCGGACGGGCCAGTCCGGAGGCGGGACGGGGGAACGGCGTAAAGCCCTCGGGAATCCGGAAGGTCTCGGCTGGAACGTCGACCGAGTGCTCCACAGAAACGACCTCGCGAACGTACTCGGTGCGCATCCGGCCACCCTGGAGCTCCATCACGAGCTCGGCTCGCACCGGGTACCCCGAGAGCTCGTCCTGGACGTCGGTCAGCCAGGACGTGAGGGCCGATGTCGACAGGCGGTCTCTCTCGAGGGCTCGGTAGGCGGTACCGGCGAGCTGGCGTTCGAGCTCGGGGCTCAGCCACAGGTCGAGGCGAACCGTGACGGGCTCGTTTGGGCCTCCCGCGTCGATGCGGACGTGATGGGCCTCGAAGCCGGCGATTTGCTTCACCTCCTCCATCGGCGTCACTTTGATCGTCCGCGGCATCAGCGCCCGCCGCTTGTCGCGAACCAGCTCGCGAAGCTCCGGCGGGGTCGTGGACTCGAGCGTCAGGGGGGACGGATAGCGGTAGAAGTGGTGGGCTTCGAGATCGAGCGCGTAGAAATCCCCGGACTCGGTGTCTACGAGATACGCCTCGGTGGCCTGGTCGAGCCGGGCTCGTGTGGCTTCGAGCCAGTAGCACCACTCCTCGACCTGCGGTCCTTGCACGCCCCGCTTCCAGGAAAACTCTGCTCGCTCTCGGACGACGGTATCCGCGTGCACGACCAGCGCCGAGGCCGCGAGGAGGAGGGTGGCACCCCAGGTGAGATATCGAAGGGATCTCGTCACGCTCTCTCCTCGGCACCGCGAACGGCTAGAACGGCTGAGCACCCGCGCACGCCCCGACTGGCGAGCCGCTCAGGACGACGAGCGCGATGACTGCCAAGATCACTGCGATCGGTCGCTTCATTGCCGTTTCTCCTCGAGTTCGATGGTCAGTTGGCCCCCGGGCGAGAGAAAGCCGGCCGGGCAATCGTCTGCCGCACCACGCCCAGGAAGACAGATTCGGTAGCTACCTGAAGGCAGGTCCGGGAGCACGAGCGAGTCCGGACTTGCCTCTGTGCCCTCGAGTAGGGCCCAGCTTGCAAGCAGCCCGTAGTCGAGCAGCCAAAGATGGTTTAGGGATACTCGGGGGAAGGCTCGACCCGCCGACCCGGCCAGTCCGGTCAACACGAGAGTGCCTCCTCCACCCTGGGTCACCGGAATCGTCCATCGGCTTCCCACGCTTTCCGGTGGAATCGGCTCCACGGCCAAGGCGTACCCGGGGGCGAGGATCGCTACACCCGACCACGAGCCTCCCGAAGGCAGGTCGAGGGCAAAATTGCCCGCGGCGTCCGTACTCGCCGTTGGAATCAAGAAATTGCTCGTCATGGCGCCGTCCGCGAGCACGGCTTCGAGGCGCGCCCCGGGGATCCCCTGCCCTTCCGGCGAGACCACCCGTCCCCGTACTTGGCGCTGGTCCCGCAGTACCAACTCGACGGTGGCGTCAGGTCGGTCGCCGGAAAGCTGTAGGCGCTCGACCCCGCTCTGCCGGTGCCCGGACCCCACCGCCTGGATCTGATACCCGCCAAAGCCCTGCCCGACGAACGCGAAGCTCCCGTCCGCTTCGGTCTCGGTCTGGGTGACTCCACCCTCAGGGAATTCCGGTTGGAGGATCACCTGAGCGCTGGAAGCCGGTGCGCCGTCTGGATCGATCGCTCGGCCGGTGATCGAGGTACCAGGGAGCTCGATGAGCAGCTCTGCGGCGCCAAGCCCGGAATCGATCTCCACGGGGACATCCCGCGACATCCAGCGAACCTTCGGCTCTTCGCTCCGGACCTCCAGACGCCAGTTCCCCTCCCTAGGGAGAATACCGACGAACTCGCCATGCCGGTCCGCCTCCATGGATACGGACTCGGAGCCGTGTCGTCCGCCGAAATACAGGGACGCGGCGAGGGGAGCGCCGTCGAGCGTGATTCGCCCCACGACCGGCACCCTCTCCAGATCGACGCTGACGCTCGGATTTTCAGGCGAAAGGGAGACCGGCCGGGTCGTGCAAAAATCTCCCTCGCCCTCGATCATCGCAAGATAGTCGCCGGCCGGCAGGAGGGGGAAGAGTGCGGCGCCCGAGGCGTCGGTCGAGGCCTCTCGGGACTGCGCCCCCGACTGGAAGAGCCGCACCTTCCACGGCGTGCCGCCACGAGCCGCGGCGGGTTCGACCGAGACCGTTGCCGCGGGAAACCACGGGACGACAAGGGGCTCGTCCAGGCGCAGCTCCAGAGGCTCTGAGACGATCAGGCGAGGAACCTGCAGTGACCCGTAGCCGGGTATCCGGACCTCCAACTCGTACGATCCGGGCGGCACACCTCGGAGCTGAAACCATCCTCGCTCCCCAGACTCGGAGCGAAACTCCAGGGCCTCCATGCGGGTACCCAGCGCGGCGCGGGCCCCGGCGCCCCCCACGGTCGGCTCGAGGACCAGCTTGGCTGCCCTCGCGCTCGTCCCGTCCGCTCGCACCACGGTGCCGACGATCGAGGCTCCGATCTCGAGTGGCAGATCGCCGAGCGCGATCGAGCCGCCAGGAACTACGCGAAGGGCCCATCGGTAGCTCGGGATGAAACCCTCTGCCTCGAAGCGCAGGTTCAGCACTCCCTCGGGAAGCTCGCAGGCAAGCCACCGCTGGCCACCCTCGCCGGCAGTCACTGGACAGTCTCTCTCAAACGTGCTCGACACCGGCACGTCGAGCGGCGATTCCTCAAGCTGGAAGCGCACGCGAACCCTTCCCGGCCAGGATTCGAGGGGATGGCCGGTGCTGTTGACCAGCCGAGCCTTCACCTCGCCCGTCCCGGACGCTGCCAGGGAGAGCGCTCCCGACTGCGGAAACCCCTCCATCGAGAAGGGCGGTGCCCAGATGCCCGCGCCTTCGAGCACGACCCGGTAACGATTTCCGGGCTCGAGCAGCATGACCGCTCGCCCCGGTACCTCGGCCGGGCAGATGAAGACCACATCTGGCTGGGGCTCCGTCCGCTCCCCCACCGGCACCCTTGCGAGCGCCCGCAAGGTGGCGACGCGCGACGCCGGCTGCTCCTGGGTGGTCCTGAGCTCGACGACGGCGGGGACCGCGATCCGCCCAGCCAAGAGGAACCCGAGCATTGCAGCGATCGTGAGCATGCCTCCCGACCTCGATGACGGGATGACGGAATGTCGAACCTGATCAATGATACCGGCGCACGCCTTCGGGTCAAGCGCCCAAGCGCCTACAATTCTCGAATGGCTCTCTTGTGCTCCGTGCTGCGCACTCGGTTCCCCATCGCGGAGACCCTCCCTGGACCGGTCGAGCCCTTCCGTGGCGCGGGAGGCGAGGCTTGACCACCAGCGTGTCGTGGATCGAGGCCGAGCTCACCTGGACGGGAACGCGCTTCGAGCGCGGCGTCCGGGTGACGGTGGGCGACGACGGCCGGATCGCCGCGGTCGCTCCCGCCGCTGCCCCGGGCGCCGGCGAGGGCGGCGGGCCGGCGCCCCTCCGCCTGCCGGGCCGGGCGCTCCTGCCGGGGTTCGTCGACGCCCACTCCCACGCCTTCCAGCGCGGCCTGCGCGGGCGCGGCGAGAGCTTCCCGGCGGGGGCCGGCAGCTTCTGGAGCTGGCGCGAGGCGATGTACGGCCTGGTCGACTCGCTGATCCCAGAGCGCTTCGGCCCCCTCTGCCGGGCGGCCTTCGAGGAGATGCGCGCGGCCGGCATCACCACGGTCGGCGAGTTCCACTACCTCCACCACGCCGACCCCGACGCCGCCGACTTCCGCCTCGACGAAGCGCTCCTCGAGGCCGCTTCCGAAGCCGGCATCCGCCTGGTGCTGCTCGAGACCTACTACGCAGCGGCCGGGCCGGGCCGGCCGCCGGAGGGGGCTCAGCGCCGCTTCCGATCGCCCTCGCTCGAGGCCTACTGGCGGCAGGTGGACCGCCTGGCCGGCCTCCTCGATCCGACCTCCCAGAGCCTGGGCGTGGCCGCCCACTCGCTCCGCGCCGCCTCGCCCGACGAGCTGGCGGCACTCGCCGGCGAGGCCTCCCGCCGGGGCCTGCCGTTCCACCTCCACCTCGAGGAGCAGGTCCGCGAGATCGAGGAGTGCCGGGCGGCCTACGGCCGGCGGCCCATGGAGATCCTGCTCGAACGGGTCGCCGTCTCGCCCCGGGTCACGGCGGTCCACTGCACCCACAGCGATTCCGGCGACATGGCGCGCTTCGGAGCGGCGGGCGGCAACGTCTGCCTCTGCCCGCTGACGGAAGCGAACCTGGGCGACGGCATCGCGGACCTCCCCGGCATCCGCGCCGCCGGCGCCGGCCTCTGCCTGGGGACGGACTCGAACGCCCGCGTCTCGATGCTCGAGGAGGCGCGCTGGCTCGAGCTCGTCCAGCGCCTGGCCCGGGAGCGCCGGGGCGTGTTGCGCGACGGCGCGGAGGGCATCGGCCGCGACGACGCCGGCTCCGGCCGGGTCGCGACCGTCCTCTTCGCAGCGGCCACCGCCGGCGGCGCCCGCGCGCTGGGGATCGAGGCCGGCGCGATCCGCCCCGGCGCCTGGGCGGACTTCGTGGCGATCGACCTCGGCAGCCCCGAGCTCGCCGGCTGGACCGAGGACACCCTCCTCGAGTCCCTCCTCCTGGGCGCCGGCAACCGCACGATCGCCGCCACCTGCGTCGGCGGCGCGTGGCGGGAGGCGCGCTCCGGACTCTGAGGACCGCCTCCGTCAGGCGCCGAGCTCGCCGGGCTCGGTCTGGAAGGGGTCTACCACTTGGACGCCGTCGAGCTCTTGGCCGTGGGAGAGGTCCTCGGTGAGGAGGTGCCGGCACCCGGCGACCTGCGCGGCCGAGACGATGAGGGCGTCCCACCAAGACAATGAGAACCGGTCCTGGAGGCGCCAGGCACCCTCGATCGTCCTGACGTCAACCGGCACCGGGTTCCAGGCGCTGAGCGAGCGCACGACCGTCCGCGCCTCGGCAGCCGGCATGGGTTGGTCCAGCTTGCGGGTCAGGCTCGAGTAGAGCTCTTCGAGCACCTGGACGCCGACGCGGCCCGTCCGGAAGCGCCACAGGTGCTCATGCCAATGTTCGGCGCGGTCCTGCTTCTCCGGCTCGGTGGTGTCGAAGCGGTAGACGACGACGTTGGTGTCAACGAAGACGGTCACGGTCGTGGAGCTCCTCCCGGCTCGGTAAAGGCCGACCGGTCTGTCTCAGCTGACGGGGCCGGACCGAGAAGAATTGCTCCCTGGCGGACCGGTATCTCTCTTCGCCGAGCATCGCCTCGCGAAGCATCTCGCCCACCAGCCGCGACACGCTGGTCTCCCGCTCGGCGGCCCGGACCCGCGCCCAGCGGGCCACTTCCTCATCGACGCTGATCGTCACGTTCTTCACGGGCACGATTCTAGTGATACACGAGACTCGTGTCAATTTCAGGCGACCTCTGCGGCGCGGGGGACCGACCCCGGCTTCCGGCACCGGGATGGACCTACCGAAGCTCCGCCTCAAACCGACAAGGTGTCTGGAACTCCTTCGGCTTCGTGAGCCGGAGCTCCCCCGCCCACGTCCACTGATCGAGCCTACGTTCGCCTGAACGGCGACTCCAGACCGCTGGATTCATCGGATCGCCCCCCTCACCCTCAGTCCCTCTCCCACCCTCCGGGGGACGAGGGACGCCCCCTCCCCAGATCGCTGCGCCGAAGAAAGCTCGGCTCATTCGTCACGATTTGGCCCAGGGTAGACCACTAGAGCCGAGGCCCACCCCGTCGGGCGGGGCGAAACCCCCTTGCCGGACGGTGCCCGATCGCGTTGCAGGGGTCACAATCCGGGCATTGGTGAGTCGATTGGTCGTCAATCTCTCCGAGGTCCGTCATGCCCGCCAGCCGCTCCGCCCGTCGCCCGCTCCCCGATCCCGACGCCCCCTTCGCCACCCGCCTGCTCGACTGGCTCGGCGGTCGCGTCGGCCGCAAGTGGAACCGCTCCTTCCGCTTGCGAATCCTGGTCCAGAGCGGCTTCGCCGTGACCTGCCTCGCGCTCGGCGTCCAGTTCGCCCGCTTCGTCGGGGCGGCGAAGACGGGGGCCGCGGTGCTCCCGGCGCGGCCGCCGGGGGTCGAGGGATTCCTTCCCATCGGCGGCCTCCTGGGCGCCGTCGACTGGGTGCACCAGGGGCGCCTCAACGCCGTCCACCCGGCGGCGACGGTGCTGCTGCTCGTCTTCCTGGCGATCGCGCTCCTCGCCCGCAAGAGCTTCTGCTCCTGGCTCTGCCCGGTGGGCTTCCTCTCCGACGGCCTGGCGCGGCTCGGCCGCTTCCTCTTCGGCCGCAACTTCCGGATCTGGCGCTGGCTGGACGTGCCGCTCCGCGGCCTCAAGTACCTCCTCCTCGGCTTCTTCGTCTGGGCGATCGCGAACATGTCGGCCGGGGCGGTCCGCTCATTCATCGAGTCGCCCTACTACCGCCTCTCGGACGTCCGGATGGGCCTCTTCTTCGCCGAGATGAGCGGCTTCGCGGCGGGCGTCATGGGGCTCCTGGTCCTCGGCTCGATCCTCTGGCGCGGGTTCTGGTGCCGCTATCTCTGCCCCTACGGGGCTCTGCTGGGCCTCGTCTCCTGGCTCTCGCCGATGAAGATCCGCCGCGACCCGGTCTCGTGCATCGACTGCAAGCTCTGCGACCAGGCGTGCGGCGCGCGCCTGCCGGTGTCGCGCAAGCTCGCCGTCACCAGCCCCGAGTGCACCGGCTGCCTCGACTGCGTGGCGGTCTGCCCGGTCCAGGACGCCCTGGGGATCGGCCTTCCCCGCCGGCCCCGGCTGCCGGTCGCGGCCTACGCCGGAGCGATCCTCGCCCTTTTCTTCGCCGGCTACCTCGGGGCGCGGGCCGCCGGCCTCTGGCACAACGGGATCTCCGACGCCGAGTACGTCCAGCGGCTGCGCTACGACGCCGTCGAGCTCTACACCCACCCCGGGCTCGGCGGGGAGGCGCCGGCGGCTCCGGCCCAACGCTGACGCCCCGGCGCCCTGGCGCTCTCTTGGGGATCGGCGTTAGCATGTTCGCGGGCGCACCTGGCTCCGATTCGCTCCGATTCGCTCCGATTGGCTCGGGTTGGCCCCGAACGATTCGACCCCGGAAGGAGGGCGCATGAAGAAGTCCATCCGGTTCCACTTGAACGGCAAACCGACCACCCTCGAGACCGACGACGGCCGCGCCCTGCTCTGGGTGCTGCGCACCGACCTGGGGCTGACCGGCGCCAAGTACGGCTGCGGCGCGGGGTTCTGCGGCGCCTGCACCGTGGTGGCCGACGGCGAGGCGATCCGCTCCTGCGTGACGCCGCTCGCGGAGGTCGAGGGCAAGGAGGTCACGACCATCGAGGGCCTCGCCCGGGGCGGCGAGCTCCACCCCCTGCAGCGCGCCTTCGTCGAGCACGGCGGCTACCAGTGCGGCTACTGCACGCCGGGCATGATCCTCCACGCCCATGCCCTGCTCCAGGCGACCCCGCACCCGACCCACCAGGCGATCCTCGACGAGATGGAGACGAGCCTGTGCCGCTGCGGGGCACACCAGCGGATCGTCGCCGCCATCGAGGACGCGGCCCGCCAGGGCGGAGGGGGCCGGTCATGACCCTCGCCGGCACCACCCCCCGCACGACCGGCGCCTCGCGCGGCGTCGACCGCCGCGCCTTCCTCAAGATGGTGGGCGGCGGCATCGTGGTCCTGGTGACCGCCCGGCCCGTCTCGCTCCTCGCCCAGGACCGGCGCCGGCCGGTCTATCCCGACGACATCAACGCCTACCTCCAGATCGCCCAGGACGGCAAGGTGACCATCTTCTCCGGCAAGATCGAGATGGGCCAGGGCGTCATGACCTCCCAGGCGCAGATGGCCGCCGAGGAGCTGGGCGTCGCCCTCGAGTCGATCGAGATGGTGCTCGGCGACACCGACCGCTGCCCGTGGGACATGGGGACCTTCGGCTCGCTCACCACCCGCATGTTCGGCCCGGCGCTCCGGGCCGCCGCCGCCGAGGCGCGGGCCGTCCTGGTGCGGCTCGCGGCCAAGAAGCTGGGCGTGCCGCGCGAGACGCTCACCGTCGCCGACGGCGTGGTCTCCGTGAAGGGCGACCCGAGCCGGAGCGTGACCTTCGGCGAGCTCGCCCAGGGGCGCAAGATCGCCCGCCTGGTGGACGAGAAGGCGGTGCTCCGCTCGGCCTCCGAGTTCCGGGTGATGGGCCGCTCCGCCGAGCGGATCGACGGCGTGGCCAAAGTCACCGGCGCCGCCCACTACGCCGGCGACGTCCAGCGCCCCGGCATGCTCTACGCCCGGGTGCTCCGGCCGCCCGCCCACGGCGCGACCCTGGCGAAGGTCGACACCTCGGCCGCTGCGGCGCTCGACGGGGTGAGCGTGGTCCGGAAGGACGACCTGGTGGCCGTCCTCCACGCCGACCCCGAGGCCGCCGCGGCGGCTCTCGGCCGGGTCGAGGCCGACTGGCAGGTGCCCGCGCCGCCGTTCGACTCGGAAACCGTCTTCGACCACCTGGTCTCGGTCGCCGGCACGCCCGAGATCAAGACCCACCGCGGCGACCGGAAGGCCGCCCGCGCGGCCGCCTCTCGGGTGTTCGAGACCACGCTCCACAAGGGCTACGTGGCCCATGCGCCCATGGAGCCCCACACCGCCGTCGCCGAGCTCGCGGACGGCAAGCTCACCGTCTGGGCTTCGACCCAGACCCCCTTCCGCATCAAGGACCGGATCGCCGAGGCCGTCGGGATGCCGGCCGCCGACGTGCGGGTGGTCACGCCCTTCGTCGGCGGCGGCTTCGGCGGCAAGAGCGCCGGGCTCCAGGCGGTGGAGGCGGCGCGCCTGGCCCAGATCACACGGCGCCCCGTGCAGGTGGCCTGGACCCGGGAGGAGGAGTTCTTCCACGACGACTTCGACCCGGCCTGCGTCGTCAAGCTCGCCTCGGCGATCGACGGCGACGGCAAGATCACCCTCTGGGACTATGACGTCTACTTCGCCGGCGACCGCGGCGCGGACCTCTTCTACGACGTGCCCGCCGCCCGCATCCGGGTGTTCGGGAGCTGGCGCGGCGAGGGCACGAAGGCGCACCTCTTCGCCGTCGGACCGTGGCGCGCACCGGGCGCCAACATGAACGTCTTCGCCATCGAGACCCAGATCGACGCCATGGCCTCGGCGGCGGGCGTGGACCCCATCGAGCTCCGGCTCAGGAACACGTCCGACCCCCGGATGCGGCGGGTCTTGACCGAGGTCGCCAAGGCGTCCGGCTGGAAGGCCGGGGCGCCGGCGCCAGGCGGCAAGGGCGGCAAGACCGTCAAGGGACGGGGCGTCGCCTGCGGCATCGACGCCGGCAGCTACGTCGCCCTGGTGGCCGAGGTGACGGTGGACCCCGACCAGGGCAAGGTCCAGGTGGACCGGATCGTCTGCGCCCAGGACATGGGGATCGTGGTCAACCCCATGGGCGCCGTCATGCAGGCCGAGGGCTGCATGACCCAGGGACTCGGCTACGTCTTCGCCGAGGAGCTCCGGTTCAAGGGAGGCAAGATCCTGGACCGCAACTTCGGCACCTACCACCTGCCCCGATTCTCCTGGCTGCCGAAGCTCGAGGTCGTGCTGGTGAAGAACGACGAGGTGCCCCCGCAGGGCGGCGGCGAGCCGGCGATCGTGGCCATGGGTGGAGTCATCGCGAACGCGGTGTTCGACGCCACCGGCGCCCGGGTGACCCGTCTACCCATGACGCCCGAGCGGCTCAAGGCGACGCTCGGGCAGGCCCGGACGGCCGCCACCGCCTGAGCCGGCGGCGCCCCTGCCACCCGTGGCCGGCGGTCGCCCCGCCGGCCACGGGATCGCCTCCTTCGTGTTGTATCCTCCTCTGCCGTCGCTTGAATTTTGCGTCCGGACGCGGGAGCCCGTGACTCGGATTGACTCGGATTGACTCGGATTGACTCCGATTGGCTCCGATACCCACGGCTCCGCGCCCGCCTGTCTCCGGACGCGACCTCTCATCTACGTTGCGGAGAACCTCTATGGCCCGGAAGCCGAACTTCCTCATCCTCATCACCGACCAACAGAGCGGCAACCCCTACTGGCCCGCCGGCTGGGCGGAGGAGAACCTGCCCGCCATGCGCTGGCTCAAGGAGCACGGGATCGACTTCCCGCGCGCCTACACCAACTCCTGCACCTGCTCTCCCGCCCGGGCCACCCTCTTGACCGGCCTCTACCCCGCCCAGCACGGCATGACCGAGGTGCTCGAGTTCGACAACACCGCCCGAATCTCGAGCGACGTGAGCGTGTCCCAGGACGACGCCGGGGCTCGCCAGCTCCAGCTCCAGGTGCAGGCGCTCAGCCTGAACATCCGGGAGCGGCGCCAGAAGGTGCTCGCCGCGAACCTCCAGAACCTGGCCTGGATCCTCCGGAGCGCCGGCTACGACGTGGTGTTCAAGGGCAAGTTCCACCTCGTCAAGCCGGCGGCCTGGGTGCGCGACTCGGAGCGCGACATCGACCAGAAGTACTGGACCCGGGCCGACCAGGAGACGCTCGCCGAGCGCTTCGGCTTCGACGGCTGGACCTGGCCCGACGCCGGCGACAACCTGGCGATCGAGAACTTCGGCGGCGGCAGCGTCGCGAACGACCAGCGCTTCGTCGACGGCCACGGCCAGGCGGCGAAGTACGGCGACGTGCCGTACGAGGTCCTCGAGCCCGAGAGCGCCGTCCACTTCCTCCGGAGCTACGACTCGGAGCGCCCCCTCTGCCTGATCGTCTCGCTGGTCAACCCCCACGACGTCCTCGGCTTCCCCGGCACCGGCAGCGCCGAGGTCGACGGCAAGCCCCGCTTCATCGCCGCGGGCTACGAGAACGCGGAGTTCGCCGACCTCCCGATCGACCGGCCGCCGACCTGGGACGAGGACCTCTCGACCAAGCCGAAGTCGCAGGCGGAGTTCCGGGTGCTGGCCAACGCCGGCAACGGCCAGATCGGCGCCGACGAGACCGACCTGCAGCTCGGCTATTGCCGCTTCTACGCCTACCTCTGCCGCAAGGTCGATCTCCAGCTCGAGCAGGTGCTCGCGGCGCTCCGGGAGTCGACGATCGGCGACGACACTTACGTCGTGCGCCTGAGCGACCACGGCGACATGGCGATGGCCCACGGGCTCCAGCGGCAGAAGATGTTCAACATCTACGAGGAGACGCTGAACGTTCCGTTCGTCATCTCGCACCCGCACGAGCTCAGGGGCCAGGCCTCCCGCGCCCTGGTCAGCCTGGTGGACGTGCTGCCGACGATCGCCACCCTCGCCGGGGTGCCGGACCGCGACCGCTGGACGTTCAAGGGGCGGGACCTGACGCCGATCCTCTCGGACTCCCGGGCCGAGGTGCAGGACGTGCTCCACTTCACCTACGACGACATGTATTTCTTCGTGCCCTCGGCCGGCCACATCCGGGCGATCGTCGAGCGGCGCTGGAAGTACGCGGTCTACTTCGATCCGTACACGGACGCCCCGTTCGAGTACGAGATGTACGACCTGGCCACGCCGCGGGAGGAGCGGGAGGTGGAGAACCTGGGCAACCCGCGGACGGAGGTGTCGCCCGAGATCGCCGCCGAGCGCGAGCGCCTCCACCAGCGCCTGATCCGGGTGATGGACACGCTGGGAACCCGGCCGGAGAGCGTGGTCTGGCCGGAGCACTGGGGCGAGCAGCGGCCGGGCGAGACGGAGCGTTCGGCCGGGGAGGCGGAGCTGACGACCGAGACCGAGCTGCCGGTCGAAGTAGCGCCTACCGTGTAGGGAGGACGAGGCGGGCAGGGGCGCCGGCAGGTCCCCGCCCGCCTCCTGGTTCCGGATCTCTACCTCGCCCCGGCATCGCGCTCCCGCGCCAGCAGCTTCTCCTTGCGCGCCCGCCCCCAGCGGTAGCCGCCCGAGCCGCCGGCGGCGGAGACCACCCGGTGGCAGGGCACGACGACCGCCACCGGGTTGGTGGCGCAGGCCCGCGCCACGGCCCGGACGGCCCGCGGCCGGCCGACGGCGGCGGCCACCTCGCCGTAGGTGCGCACGGCGCCCCGCGGGATGGCGCAGAGCGCCTCCCACACCTGGCGCTGGAAGTCGGTCGCCTGGACGTCGAGGGGCGGGAGCTTCGCGGGCGCCTCGCCCGCGATCCGGCGGAGGGCGTCGTCGATCCAGGGGCCGAGCTCGGTCCGAGCGGGCTCGAGGTCAGCGCGGGGGAACTCGCTCCGCAAGGCCTCCTCGACCTCGGCGTCGCTGTCGCCCAGGCGCACCGCGCAGAGACCCCGCTCGGTGGCGGCGACGAGGAGGCGGCCCAGCGGCGAGGCGGCGGTGGCGTAGCGGATGGTCGTGCCGGCGCCGCCGTCGCGAAACCTCCCGGGCGTCATGCCGAGGCGCGCGTCGGCCTGGCCGTAGAGCTGGCGGCCGTCGATGAAGCCAGCCTCGTAGACGGCGTCGGTCACCCTCCCCTCCGCGCGCACCAGGCGCCGGAAGCGCTCGAGGCGGCGGGCGTTGACGTACTGCTTGGGGCTCACGCCGAAGCGGCGCTTGAAGGTGCGCTGGAGGTGGTGGGGGCTGCCGCCGACCTCGGCGGCCAGGTCGGCGAGGGTCACGGTCTCGTCGAGGTGGGCCTCGAGGTAGTCGCGGGCGGCCCGGGCGCGGGCTTCGGCCGGGTCGCCCGCCGCTTCGTCGGGACGACAGCGGAGACAGGCCCGGAAGCCGGCGGCGGCGGCCTCGGCGGGATCGGCGAAGAAGCGGACGTTCTCGCGCTTGGGCCGGCGGGCCGCACACGAGGGGCGGCAGTAGATGCCGGTGGTCGCGACGGCGAAGACGAACTGGCCGTCCCGGGCCCGGTCGCGGGCGGCGACGGCGGCCCAGGCGGCCTCGGGGTCGAGCGGGACGGCGGCCGCGCGGGGGATGGGCTCGGTGGTCATCTCGGGAACAGAGTATCTCTCCCTGCGGATCGGGGCGGTCCGGGTGGTCATGACGCCCTTTCGATGCGGCAGGCGAAGCAGCCGTAGGTCGGGAACCGGGCCTGGACGAAGGCGGTGTCGGGGGAGGCGAGGGGGATCGCTTCGCCGGGCCGGGCGCGGCGGAGGACGTCGCGGCAGGGCTCGCCGCCCTGGGCGATGAGGCGCTGGACGGGCTCGCCCTGGTCGTCGATGCCTTCGTTCCGGACGCGGTCGAGGAAGGCCTGGGGGAGGGGGCGGATCTGGAAGCTCACGGCGGATCTCCTTTCGAGGTTCGGGTCGGCGGCGGGGCTCGTGCCGCGCCGTCGATGAGTGGAGGATGCCCGACCCGCGGGGTACCCGCTATGCGGTTCTTGCGCTCAAACTCGGCGCGCCCGATCGGAGAGCACCGAACGGGTGAAGCGGCCGACCTCCGCGTCGGCCGGCCCGACGCCCCGGAGGGCACCCGACACCCGCTCGCCGCCTCCGCCCTCGAACCGGCTCACCCACGGGGGTCCGGTGTCTCGAGCAGCGCCGCGCCCCCCGCGGTCCCCACGAGCCCCACTACCCCGCCGACCACGAACGCGACCGGGATGCTCGCCACGTCCGCCACGATCCCGAACGCGATCGGCCCCAGGACCTGGCCGAGGCTGAACGACGTGGTGAAGGCCCCGGTGACGGCGCCCATGCCGTGGATCCGCCCGCGCTCGGTCCGGATGGCGACCGCCGAGGCGCGGGAGACGGCGCTCGCGATCCCCATGGCGAGCGCCAGGAGGACGTAGACGAGCAGGCTCCGGCCGAAGGCGACGGCGCACATCGCGAGGGCGCTCACACCGCCGCCCACCAGGATCAGGCGGACCTTCCACCGCGGGTGCCGGTCGACGATCAACCCGAACGGGTACTGGATGACGGAGCCCGAGAGCATGTAGAGCGAGAGGACGAGGCCCACCTGGGTCAGGCTCAGGGACGCCACCCGCACCGCGAGGAGGGGGAAGAACGTGTTGAACCCCCAGCGGTAGAACCCCCGGGAGCTCATGTAGGCCATGATCCCAATCATCGGCCGGTCGCGGAACACCGGCCCGAGGGACTTGAGGATGGAGGTCTCGGCCTGGCCGCGGCGCGCCGGGGGACGCCTCTTCCGGGCGGAGCTCTCGGGCACGAAGACGAGGATCAGGAGGAACGCCAGGAGCGAGAGGGCGGCCATGGCGTAGAACGGGGCCGCGATGGAGAACCGGTCGTTCAGGTAGCCCCCCAGGCCGGGGCCCAGGGCCGACCCGGCGAAGAGGGAGATGTAGAACAGGTTGAGGAGCTCGCCTTCGCGGCCGACGGGGGTCAGGTCGCCGATGTAGGCCTGGGCGACAGGGGTGACGAGGACCGTGGCGAACCCCTGGAGGATGCGCAGGAGCGTGAGGGGAACGACGGAGCTCGCGAAGACGAAGGCGACGGAGGCGACGGCCAGCAGCAGGAGGCCGCCGAGCATCAGCTTCTTTCTCCCGCGCCGGTCGGAGATCTCACCGACGATCGGTGCGAAGAGGCCCCGGGACAGGGCGAAGCCGGCGAAGATGACCCCCAGCTCCACCCCCGTGGCTCCCGCGCTCGTGGCGTAGCGCGGCAGGATGGGGTCGATCACCCCGAGGCCGAGCATGGCGACGAGGGTGGCGAGGAACAGGCTGGCGAAGATCTTTCGCTTCATGCTCGGGCTCGGGCTGCCCGAGGATTTCACAGGAGGAGAGAGTGCAGAGCTTCGCCCGCGCGGAACCGGGGCTGCCCCGAGCCGGCAGGAGTCCGGGGCTCCGCCCGGTCCCGTTCGACTCGCTCCGCTCGCTCAGGGCGGCGCGTCGGCCCCCGAGCCCGCAACCGGCAAGGATGCCCTCCGGCCCGGTATCAGGCGACCGGTCCCGCCCGGCCTCCCACCGCGAGCCCCGGCCCCCTGCCTACCGGCCGAGGCTTCGTCGGGCAGCTTTCAGACCGAGCGAGGGTGCGAGCCTGGGGACCGCCGGGCTCACTTCTGCTCGGCCTTACCGTCGCGGACGCGTTGGAGGACCATCGCGTCGTCCTGGTGCCGCGGGTGGTCGATCTCGCTCTTGATGGCGATCAGGCTGTCGAGGTCGATCCAGTTGGCCTTGGCGCTGCCGTAGGTAGCCTCGATCCTGCGAGGCCAGGCGTCCTCGAACTCCACGGCGCCCGCGTCCCGCAGCACGTCGATGCGGTTGGGCTCGACTCCGACCTGTAGGATCTCGTGGGGGTCGTCCGGGTCGAGGAGGAAGGGGCTGCCGAACTCGGCCAGGGCGCGGTTGGCGCGCTGGACGTTCTCGAGGTCGGCGCTGATCCAGAGGTCGATGTCCTTGGTGTAGCGGGGCTTGGCGTGGTAGGTGAAGGCGAGGCCGCCGATGATGAGGTAGCGGACGCCGAATTCATCGAAGAAGTCGAGGATGTCCTCGAAGTCCTGGATGGTCTCCAAGGGGTCAGCGCTCCTTGGCGTCGGCCTCGCGCCGCGCCGCCTGGGCAAGCTCGACGTCGCGCCGGATCGCGACGAGGGCGGAGAGGCGCTCTTCCGGCGTCTTGGACTGCCAGAACGCCAGGTCCCACTCCTCGGCCTCGGCGAAGCTCTTCGCTCGGTTGCCCACGGCCCTCCGGCGGCGTTCCTCGCTGCGCTCCTCGCGAGTCATCCTCCTCATTTTACCGTCTCTGCGGGTCGCAGGCTTGGCGGAGACGCCTTCGACGAGGGGGTTGATTGCCCTGAGCCGGCAGGAGTCCGGGGCTCCGCCCGGTCCCGTTCGACTCGCTCCGCTCGCTCAGGGCGGCGCGTCGGCCCCCGAGCCCGCAACCGGCGCGGGTTCCCTCCGGCCCGGTATCAGGCGACCGGTCCCGCCCGGACTCCCACCGCGAGCCCTGGCCGGTCTTCCCAGCCTCCGCCGCGCCACAGGCGTCCGAGGCGCACCGAACGCGTGAAGCGGCCGAGCTCCGTCTCGGCCGGGCGAACGCCCCCGAGGGCACCCGACACCCTCCCACCGCCGCCGCCCTCGGACCCGTTCCCCAACCCGGGCTCGCCCAGCGGGCGCGTACGCCGCCGCCGGCTCGGAGCCCCCGCCCCCTGCCTACCGGCCGAGGAGTGGTCTATGCTGGTTGGAGATCACCGGTGAGGAACGCACAGCCGGGGCAAGAGGTGAGGCGGCATGAAGGCTGAGGAGCTCGACGAGAGATTCGACCAGGGGGAGGACGTGACCTCGGCCCTCGATCTCTCGAAGGCGCACCGGCCGGGCCAAAGGCCTCGGCGGGTGATCTTGAGCCTCCCATCCTGGATGGTGGAGTCGCTGGATCGGGAAGCGAAGCGGCTCGGGGTGAGCCGGCAGGCGGTCATCAAGGTCTGGATCGCGGAGCGGCTCGAGAAGACGGTGGCGGAGTGACCACGATCTCCTTTTCAACCCTCCGGATCTACCCTCTCGCCGTCTTCCTCGAGCGCCCGGTCAGCCTCGCGGCGCGCGGCCTGCGCGAGCTCGACGTCGCACCGGATCGCGACGCGGGCGGAGAGGCGCTCCTCGGGAGTCTTGGACTGGCAGAACGCCAGGTCCCAGGCTTCGGCCTCGGCGAAGTTCTTCGCGAGGCATCCTCTCTACTCAACCGTCTCGGCGAGTCGCAGGCTTCGCGGGACCTCCTCCGAAGAGGAGGTTGGCTGACCTGAGCCGGCAGCGGGTCGGGGCTCCGCCCGGTCCCGTTCGACTCGCTCCGCTCGCTCAGGGCGGCGCGTCGGCCCCCGAGCCCGCAACCGGCGCGGGTGCCCTCCGGCCCGGTATCAGGCGACCGTTCCTGCCCGGACTCCCACCGCGAGCCCAGGCCGGTCTTCCAAGCCTCCGCCGCGCCACTCCGCGCTCCGCTCTTCGAGAGTCATCGTGCTCAGTCTACCGCCGCCGCACCGCTCTCCTGCCCCGACGAGGCCGCATGTCACTCTGCCTCGCCGGTCTCCTGGAGGACGCGGGAGCGGAGGGATCCGCTGATCCGAAAGCCGGCGCGGGTCAACAGCTCATCGAGCACCGGTCGGACCGCCGGCAGAAGCTGTCTCCGCTTGGCCTCGACGAGGACGCCGAGCACGCCGATGACGGGGCGTTCAAGTCTGCGTGCCACGGCTCGGGCTTTGCGCTCATCGAGCAGCAGAAGATCGGCCTCGCGCTCCACGGCGAGTGCGATCGCCTCCGCCTCCCCACGATCCAGCCCGAGCTCCAGTGCCGCGATCAGGGCAGGTTCCCGTACCTCGACCACCTGAAACCAGTCTGCGCTCTGGAGCTCCTGGAGGGCCGGCGCAGGAGGCTCGACGGCAGTGAGCTCGTCCAGCACCGCGGTCGGCAGGAGGATCGTCTCGTAAAGCTCGTGGAGAAGGTCGAGGTGCCCGACCGCCGCGAGGCCGATGATCGGGGAGGTATCGCTGACGACGATCACGCCGGTTTCAGCGAACGCAGCGTCTCCAGGTCCGATTCGAAGTCCTCGACGTCGTAGTGGATCGGGATGTCGCGACCGGCGAGGAGGTGCTGGAACCGAAGCCGGTCGAGCCCTGCGAGATGCGCCGCCTGGGCCAGCGTGAGGCGGGACTTCTGGAAGAGCAGGACCGCGAGCTCCTGGCGCAGCTCGCTCTCGTCCATATGAGCGGATTCGAGCACTTCGTCTGGGATCGTCACGCTCAAGGTCGTGTCTCCGGCGAGCTGCCGCAGTGTGATTCTAGAAGCCCTCGCTGCAGAAATCCAGGGCCGCGTTCCAGTCTCCCGGGTCCCTCCCCCCGGGACCTCTCGAGACCGCGCGGCCGGCTTCCCGCCGCACCGCCTGGGCGAGCTCGACGTCGCGGCGGATGGCGACGAGGGCGGAGAGGCGCTCTTCCGGCGTCTTGGACTGCCAGTACTCCAGGTCCCAGGCTTCGGCCCCGGCGAAGCTCTTCGCACGGTTGCCCACGATCCGCCTCCGGCGCTCCGCGCTACGCTCTTCGAGAGTCATCCTCGTGATTCTACCGTCTCGGCACGCTCTGGGCCTGGCGGCCGGCAACGCCTTCGACGAGCGGCGTTGCCCTGAGCCGGCAAGAGGCCGGGCCTCCGCCCGGTCCCGTTCGACTCGCTCCGCTCGCTCAGAGCGGCGCGTCGGCCCCCGAGCCCGCAACCGGCGCGGGTTCCCTCCGGCCCGGTATCAGGCGACCGGTCCCGCCCGGACTCCCACCGCGAGCCCTGGCCGGTCTTCCCAGCCTCCGCCCGCCACAGACGTCCGAGGCGCACCGAACGCGTGATAGGGGTAGGGAGGGCAGGTTGGATTCCCTGCCCCCCCTCCCTCCGAACCGGACGTGCGGATCTCCCGCATCCGGCTCTCCGGTTGGTGGTTCACCTACGAGAGGACTGCGGGTCCGAGGCATAGGCGGTTTCGAGGCTGAACAGCCCATGCTCGGCGAAGAAGGCGTTGGGCCAGCGCTGGTGGTCGCGACCGCGGCCCCGGCCTCGGCCTCGGCGACGCTTGCGTAAGATGCTGCGCAGGCGCATGCGGATCCACCGGTCGAGCGGCCGGAAGGTCGTCGGGTGGCTGTAGCGGTAGTACTCGTACCAACCACGCAACGTCCGGCTGACGTCCCAGGTGATCCGATCGAGGCTGTGACCGTTGGTGCGCCGGGTCTTGCGGCGCAGGGTGTCCTTGAGCTTCCGGAGGCTCTTGTCGCGGGGCCATTGGTAGCCCCGTTCGAAGTGGTACCCCAGGAAGTCGAAGCCACCCCGCTCGGTGGTATCCACCACCGCCGTCTTGTCCGGGTGAAGGCTCAGGCCCTCCTGGGCCGTCCACGCCTCCACCAGGGCAAGCGCCCGGCGGGCCTCGGTCTCGCTCCGACACAGGATCACGAAGTCGTCGGCGTAGCGCACCATCTCGAAGCCCTCGCGGGCCAGAAGATGGTCCAGCGGGTCGAGGTAGATGTTGGCCAGTAGGGGGCTGATCACCGCGCCTTGCGGGGTTCCCCGCTCGGGCGTCCAGCTCTCCAGTCCGTCCAGTACCTCTTGCTCGAGAAAGGACTCGACCAGGGCGAGCACTCGCCCGTCCGATACCTTCTCGCGCACCCGCGCCAGCAGGCGCTCCGGATCGATCGTGTCGAAGTACCGGCGCAGGTCGGCGTCCACCACCCAGGTGTGGCCCGAGTCGAGGAGCTCCTCGACCCGCTCCAGCGCTTCCCGGCACCCGCGCCCCGGGCGGAAGCCGTAGCTGTGCTCGGCGAAATCCCGCTCGAAGATCGGCTCCAGGACCAAGCGCAACGCGCCCTGCACCACCCGATCGCGCACCGTCGGAATCCCCAGGGGCCGCTTCTCGCGGCTTCCCGGCTTGGGGATCCACCGCCGACGCACCGCCTGCGGGCGGTAGCTACCGTCCCGCAAGGACGCCGACAGCGTCTCCACCTCTTCCTCCAGGCGCGATCCGTAGTGATCCACGGTGACGTGATCTACCCCCGCGGCGCCCCCGTTGCGCTCGACTCTCTCGAACGCGCGCAGAAGCGTCTGCTTCCGGCAGACCTTGTCGATCAGGCTGAACCACGTCCCTCCTCGGACCCCGGTCTCCAGGGCCCGCAGCATGCGCTCCGTCCAGACCGAGGGTTCGGCCCAGCCCCATCGGGACCGGACCTCTCCGCCGGGGTTAGGGGCTCGCCCCACTCGCGCCGGGGTCTCGTCTCTCGTCCTGGCCGTCACGCATCCACCTTCCTGCTTCCCTTCGCTCCACGCCCATTACGGCGCTTCCTCGCTACTATGGAAGCTCTGACTCCTGCCGCCCTGCTTCTCCTCGTGGACGACAGGTCTCCCCGCTTACGGTGCCTGGCCGTCGCGATCATTCCGTCCCCAACCACCTGTAGGCCCCCCGCCCACGCTTTCGCACGCTACCCCTCAGCGCGACGGGCACCCCGGCTCTCCCGGGTCCGGGCTTCGCCATTCGCTTGCAGGCTCGCCGAGTCCTACCGGCCGAATCGGGTTCGTTGCCTACGGACTGATCGCTCATCTCCTCCTACTCCCCACCCCGCCTCGCGGCGACGCAGTCAGAGTCGATTACAGGCCGGAGAGTGTATGCCTGGAGAGGACTCGCACCTCTCTGACCATGCACCCTCGCGGGCGTACAAGCGGCCGAGCTCTGCCTCGGCCGGGCGAACGTCTCGGCCGGCAACCAACGCCTCTTCGGGCCGAATTCCGTCTCGGCCGGCAACCAACCGCTCCTTGGGCCGAGTGGACGCTCGGAGCCGGCCGCGGAGCTTGGCCGGCCGAGGCGGAGCTCGGCCGCTTCATCCGTCCATGCAGCACCCCACCGCAACAGGCCCTTGAAGCGGCCGAGTTCTGCCTCGGCCGGCCCAACGCCTCCGAGGGCACCCGACGCCCTCCCACCGCCGCCGCCGTCCTGCCGGCCGTCGCCGCGCCTTCCCCCTACCGCCTCAAGGACAAGGCGACCCGCCTCGGCACCCCCCTCCACTGCCACCGGCGCCACATCGGCCACGTCTGCCACCTGTCGCCCGAGCGGCGCGAGACCCTCCTCACCCACCTCCAGCTCGTCCGCCACCTCGCGGCCAACCCCGACGCCCTCGCCCTCGTCCTCGAGGCCGCCGGCCCCGAAGCCCTCCCCATCCTCGGCCGGGCCCTCGCCCGGCGGATCGAGGCTCTTCTGCCATAACGCCACCGGGCAGGGGGCCGCGCGGCCACGCGGCCCCCTGCCACTCGTTCAATGCGAGTGGTGGGATTCCATCGCGAGCGGAGAGGATTCACCATGGACTGGAGAGAGCTCATCTCGGTTGACCCTGCGATCTGCCACGGCCAACCCTGCTTCACTGGCACCAGGATGCCCGTGAGCGTCGTGCTGGACAACCTCGCCGCTGGGGTGACCAACGAGGAGATCCTCAACCGAGTCCCCTCGCTCCTCCGCCCCGGCTCGGTGCCCGGGTGCCCGTCCTGTCACCGGGTCGGCCTTCCTCGGCACAGAGAAACCAGACGCCGCGGGACTGGTCCCCGCCGTCCCCTGGAAGGAGAAATCCAGTGCGCTCTCCCCATCGAATCGCCCTCCTGCTCCTCGCCGGACTCGTTCTGGCCGCCCTCCCCGCCGCCGCGGCCAACCCGACCCCGGCTCCGACCCAGCCCGTCGCCCGCGCCGCCCAGCCCAGCGGCTGCGCCCCGGCGGCGGATTCCGCGGCCCCCGCCGCCAACCTCGCTGCGGCCTTGCGCGTCGCCCAGGCCCCGGCCTGCTCCACCCAGACCTCGGCCACGGAGGCGACGACACCTCTCCCCGCCGCGATCGACCAGGCGAGACCCCCTTTCACCCGCTACTGCAAGTGCGGCTGCGGGATCACCTGCGAGACCGACGCCGACTGCGGCCCCGGCGGGCAGTGCGTTCAGTTCGTGACCTGCTGCTGAGAAGGGCGGCGCAGCATTCGACCCTAGATGTCTGATCGGAGCGAAATCATGACGTTCGAGCCGAGTTTTAAACCGCCAGACCGGGAGGGGGCGTCCCTCTCCCCCCGGAGGGTGGGAGAGGGATCGAGGGTGAGGGGGGCGATCCGGAAGGTCTCTGCGACGAGCAAGGCCCGGGCCGGTGAGGTCTCGTCGAGCGGGTTCCCGCGGGCGGTGGCCGCCGTGTCCGGAGTCGCTTCCCTCCGCTCAGCTCGTCGGTTTGAGGCGGAGCCTCGCTAGATCAGCAAGAACGGGGAGGCGGCGTGTGCCACCTCCCCGCGCGATGGACCGGGCCGAGCCGGTTCCTTTGCTCTCGTCCTAGGTGAGTCTCGTTGTCGTGGTTGTCTGGAGTCGTCGGGTTCGCTGTCGTGGCGTCAGCGCCGCATCGCCTCGGCGAGGATGCGCTCCACCTGGTCGGGCTCGACCCGCTCTTCGAGATGCCACTCGAGGTCGATCACCGGAGTGTTGCTGCACACGAGATCCAGGGCGTCCTGGTAGCTCTCCGCTTCGATGGTCGCGAAGCCACGGATGCTGCCACCCGTGACCTCGATCTCCTGGATCCGAGCGCCCTTGGGGTTGTTGTTCTTCTGCTTCAGCTTCGAGAGCTCCCGCAGGGTCTTGGAGAACGCCTGGTAGTGGGCACGCTCGCCCTGGCGCTGCTGCGGGATGGTGAAATGGAGCTGATAATTGGACATGCATACCTCCTTCACGTCTTCGAAGTGAGGTTCGGCCAGGTCAATCATCGCTACATAGCTCTACGCGCATGACTCCGAGGGCGTCTATGGGGCGTCGCGTCCGGGCGGTCTGTCCTCGTCCTGGCTAGCGCCCTCCGCCACGCCGATCCTCGGGCGTCCTGCGGGCCTTGCGGATCGCCCTCTTGGCGTCCGCGACCAGCGCCGAGCCACTGTCGGGCGACCAGCCCTCGATGCGGGACAGGATCCGCCCCTCGGGGTCGACCAGGAGAATCGTGGGCAGGCCCGTGACCTCGAGGCGCTGTTCGACCTCGTGGCCGCCCGCGCCCCGCGCCAGGACCCAGCTCATCCCGTTCGCCGCCGCGAAGCTCCTCACCTTCTCCGTCGGCTCGCTGCTGATGCTCACCAGCGTCAACAGGCCCGACTCTTCCCCCAGGCGATGCAAGGTCTCGAGGGTGGGCAGGCTGGCGTGGCACGGACCGCACCAGGTCGCCCAGAAGTCGAGGACCACGACCTTGCCCTCGAGGCTCTCCTCGCTGATGTGCTCGCCGTCCACGGTGACGAGCTCCAGGCTCGGGAGCATCCTCTCCCTCGCCCGCTCCGGACGCTCGACGAAGTCGCGGGCCGTCGCGCTCAGCTCCCCGTCGGGCACCCGGCGGAGGTACTCCAGGAGGAGGGGAACCGCCTCCTGGTCGCGCTCCAGCTTGAGAAGAACGACGGCCCGTTCATAGAGCATGACCGGTGGCGCATGCTCCGCGGCTTCCGTGATCGCCTCGCGAAGCGCGGTATCGGCCGCCTCGAGGTCCCGCCGGCTCTTCTGCGCTCGCTCGCCCCGAGCGCGCCGGGCGAGGCCCAGTGCGAAGAGCCGTTTCGCCGCCACCCGTTCCGGCGGGGTCGTCGCGACCTCCAGGGCGCTCTCGGCGGCCCCGATCTGATCGCCGAGCCGGCCGAGCTTCGAATAGCACCTGGCGAGGCCGAGGCGGGCGAGATAGGACCCGTTCGGGCTCAGGCGGTCCGCCTGCTTCAGACTCTTGATCGTGCGGCTCCCGCAATCCGAGCGGGCGAGCAAATCGAGGCCCTGCTGCAGGGCTTCGTCGGCCCCATCCGGCTCGCCGTCCGGACCCGCGAGGGCCTGGGCGGGGAGGAGCCAAGCCGCGGCGAGCGCGGCCCAGAGGACCAGTAGTGTCGGGAGGTTTCGGCGCAGTCTCGGCATCGGCATCCGCTCCGGGCGGTCGGAACCGTTGAGATCCAACTCGATCCGCGGTATCAGGTCAGGCTCTCGACCAGATGGTATCTCACTCTCGCCCTTCCCGCGGCTCGTCCCGAGGAGCGGCTTCTCGATAGGGCCCGTCCGGTCGGAGAAGCTCGGAAGCGACCCGGAGCCGGCGGCGAAGGAGGCGCCGTTGCCCACCGAGAAGCCGCTGGTCAGGACGAACTTCTCCTGCGCCTGGAAGTTTGCTTTGGCTCAAAGCGGCTCGAAGGGCGGCACAGAAGATCGAAGTACTGGCTGTCATACCGTTCGAGCGCGGGGAAGAGCTCGGCAAGTTTGGCCCAGATGGAGAGAAACGAGTCCACCTCTGGCCGATCTCGTAGGGAGCAGGCGCCCCAGACCCTCACGCGGTGGTCGTTGGAATCGGGCCGGATATCTAGCACCTGCTCTGGCAAGTGGTCCTCTTGCGCGAGCATTTCGACCGGGAGGTCGAAGAAATGGGCTTCAGCGATCCTCGCCTTCAGGCTACTCAACTGATCTGCAGAGAGCTTGTGGAGGCGGTACCAACGACCCTTCTTACCTGCGGCGCGGAGCTGAAGCTCGGCGCGCCCGTCCGCGGCAACGTGGAGCGTCCACGAGGGCGTCCGCGAATAGTAATCCGGCCTGTAGCTGGCGACCAGGAACGCTGTCTCTACCACAGGCGCCGAGAGCGTCTCGAGCGACCGCCCCGACGCACAACCTACGAGCACCAGCGCCGCAAGCGCAATTGGTAAGCTCAACCGCAAGGCGCGCCCTCTAATCATGGCGGTTCCATTCGGATCTCTTTCCACGAGTTGCCAATCAGTGTCGTCGGAAGAACACAGGAAGCCGGCTTCTGAGGCGAGTCCTCTCCAGCTAAGTACTTCGGTGCATAAATACGGTCACGTATCGAGGGCGCCGGGGCGCCGCCCCAGCAAGGCGCGCGACTGAGGCATACCCGAAGGTCTGTCGCAGGGAGCGCAACGACGCTGGGGTGGTGCAGCGGCGCCCGAATGCGAGCGTATTTGTGCACCGAAGTACTAAGGCACCTTTTGGCAGAGGGCGGTGCCATTCCGGGCACCAAGGGCAAGAACGCCGTTGAGGCCACGACGGCGCCAGAAACGCCGATCAGCACCTGCTCTGGCGTCGGTCGCATCGTCAGTCGTGCTCTCAAGGCGGTGAGCGGTGCGTATCTGGTACCGGCCGCAATCCGGTGTCCCTCGTCGGGCTGTCGTTCAGGCATGGAGCGTCGCCGACGCCTTTCGACGCTCTACCGACGAGCGAAGGTCAGGAAGCCCACGGTTCCAATCGCGAAGCCGAGTAGCCAGCCGAGGAAGCCGTAGATCGGGGCGAGGAAGAGAGCGATTACGCTGGTGGACGCCCCTTCGCCGCCGCCAAAGACTGCCAGCTAGGTCAGGAGGTGGACCGCAAGGACCGTTGCCGCCAAGACGAGAAGCCCCACCCATACTCCAGCCCAGATGGCCACCGGAGGTATCTCGCCATTCCGTCGCATCCGTTCGAGCCAGTACAGCAAACCTGCCACGGCCAGAAACGGAATTTCGTTAATAAGAAGCGTGACCAGAAAACCGGCCTCGATGAAGATGAGCGGGATCTGAGCGAAATTCTCCCCACCGTGCTCTTGACCGGCTGACAGTCCAGGAATGATCCGCGCAAGGACCACGACGACCGCGCCGAGGATGATCGGGAGCAGTAGCGCAGTTCTGGGCTGAATGCGAGTTAGGCGATCGATCACTGGGTAGGGCACTGGGAGTGCGTTTGCCGTTACGGATTGAAGATGGAGCTCGGTCCCGGAGGGAACTGCAGACTGATCTGGCCCGGGCCTGTCTTCTTCTGAACCACACAGGTACCGCTCTGCCCTTGACCTCCTTCGAACGAACTTCGGCCAAACGTTCGAACTGCCCAATAGTAGAGGTGAGCGAAGTTCCAACACTCGCCGCGGGCGTACCAGGGACGCTGACTACACTCGTCCTTGAGGTCCATGAGGAAGGTCTGGTCGCAGATCGCCTTGTCGACGCCGCACTGGCAGTAACAGTTGTCGTGCCTCTGGCAGGGCAGCGCGAAGTCGAAGACCCCAGGAATTCTATCGGGGACCAGATACTCGTTGCTTCCCGAACCGCAAACCAGGCCCCGAAGATCTACCAGGAAGAGGGGGTTGTTTAGCGCGTACGGGTATGGATTCAGGATCTCGGGCAGGCTGGGGTCGAACAACGAGAAGTCTGGCGCCGTAGGCCTCCACCTCTGAATGCGTCCACGGCCTCTCACGACCTCGCCAAACTCGTTCGAGGGCCGGTGCATCTCAAGAAAGAACCTCGGGACACCAGTGCCGCCCGGAGCGAGCGGATCGGGCCGGGTGTAGCGGCCGATGTTGGGTGCGGACCACCGCCAGACGTTATAGTGAACGCCCGCGCCGGACGTGGAGTCCGCCCAGGTGCCGTTGTCCCACTGCCCGGGCAGCCGGAGCGGGATGCCCTTATCGCTTGCGCCGTTGCCGGTGCCGGCCTGGTAGTCGTTGCCGAAGGGTTCGAAGCCCCCTTCCCAGGTGATCGCCCCGCTTTGGTCGGTGGCCATGAGGGGAGTGCCGAGGTGGTCGGTGGTCAGGTAGGTCCAGGTCTCGGTTCCGGTGCCGTCGATTTGGAGCTGGGCGACGGGGCGGCCGGCGAGGTAGAAGAGGTAGGTCGTGTCCGTCGGCTCCGTGGGGCTGGGCTGGCGGCGGAGGGCGTGCAGGAGGCCGGCGGAGTCGTAGAGCGGCGAGACGGAGGCGGTGCCGCCGGCGGTCTCGCTGGCGCTCCGGAGGAAGCCTCGGCCGTCGTAGAGGAAGGCGGCGCTCGCTCCCGAGGCCGGGTGATCGGCGGCGGCGAGGCGGCTCGCGTCGTCGAAGGTGAAGTCGACGAGGTTCCCGCCGGGGGCCACGGAGTCGAGGTTGCCGGCGGCGTCCCAGGTGTAGTCGCGGGTGCCGCCGACGCCGAGGCTCACTTGGTGGAGGAGCGGAGTGTCGCCGCCGCCAGTGTTGGCGGTGTACTGATACGCGTCAGGGCCGAGGCCATCGGAGCGGTCTTCGCTGAGCCGGTTCCCGATCTTGTCGTAGGTCCAGGCGAGGGTGCCCCACGAGCCGGCGGTGCGGTCGAGGGTGGCCGAGGTCAAGAAGTACTGCGGCGCCTGGTAGCTGAAGGTCCGATCGGAGTAGGTCGGAAGCGAGCCCGCTCCGGCGGCGAAGGAGGCGCCCGAGCCCACCGAGAAGCCGCTCGTCAAGACGACCTTGCCCTGCGCCTGGAAGGTCACGTGGCCCGGGCTCTCGACGGCGAAGTCGTTGCCGGCCTGGAGGTCGGCGCAGGAGATGAAGGTCTTGGCCGTCGTGACGGTCTGGTTCTCGAGGACGACGGTCGAGCCGCCGCCGGAGCACTCCGGGGTCTCGACGATCTCGGTGACGTTGCCCACCGGATCGGTCGTGTAGGTCCAGGTGCGGCCGGGGACGCCTCCGGCCAGGCCCGAGAGGGTGATCCCGGTGGGCACGCAGCGGCCGTCGAAGGCCCGGGCCTCGGTGGTGCCGTTGCCGAGAGCGAGGCTCGAGAGCGGTCCCGAGGGCAGGTAGGCGGCGGCCGTGACGACGGGATGGTCCGTCATTCCCCCGGCGGGGGTCGTCACTATCGTCACCGAGAGGCTCGTCTCCCGGTCGGCGAAGTCGAAGCCGTAGGCCGCGCTCACCCCTCAAGGATAGACGATCCCGGTGCGGTTGCCGTTGGCGTCCCAGGTGTAGCCGAGCTCGCCGTCCTTCACCATCCGCCCGAAGTGGTCGTGGCAGAAGTCCAGGGTCTGGCCGTTCCGGGTGATGGAGGCCAGGCGGCCGATGGGCGCGCTCGGGCTGGCGCAGGAGCCGGGCGCCGTGTCGTAGAGGTAGGTCGTGTCCAGGGTGTCGTCGGGGTAGTCGACGTTCGTCACCCGGTCGAGCTCGTCGATCGCCTCGACCAGCCGGAGTGCGCCCTCGTGGAGGACGGGATGGACGTCGTCGTCCTCGAGAGCACCGCCGGACAGTTCGCTGGCGAGAAACGACCCTCCGCTGAGGACAGTCTCGCCGAGGTCCAGGCGTGATCGATTTCTACGTAGCGGAGAGGCCTTGTCGGGCAAGGACCTGGCGTGCACTCTCAAAGTCGTTGTCTTCCACCCAAAGTGTTGGAAGCGATTCACTTGCACCGAGTGGGAACTCGCCTTCGAATGGTAGATACTCGCCGTGAATCACCGAAGGCACCCCGTTTCGGGCCAACATATCCTTGAGGAGCTGCGCCTCCGCTAGGTGCCGTGCTGTCCAGATGCGTACCATTCAAGGGCCAGGCTAGACGTTTCGTTCGAGGAACACGTACGACTCCTCAAGCTCAACGCTCGTTGGATCATGCTCGCTGGAGTATCGCAAGACGAGCCGCAGACTCCACTGTCGATCAGGACTGATCCAATGGGTCGAGCGTTGCGCCACTCTTCTGGGAGGAACAACGCTCTCGTCGATGAAGGTCTGCCACCGATCCACGCCCCAGGGGTCATTTTCGCCATCGCTCTTGGTCCATCCCCGAGCGCTCGCCCACTTCGCATAGAAGTCTCGAGTTAAGTTCCCTGGGTAGTGTTCCTTCACCTGGAAGGAGAGCTCCT
Source organism: uncultured Acidobacteriota bacterium (assembly GCA_963741925.1). Taxonomy (GTDB): domain Bacteria; phylum Acidobacteriota; class Thermoanaerobaculia; order Multivoradales; family DATKCC01; genus CAVUBL01. Next base: position 1,037,614 of record CAVUJU010000005.1, on the reverse strand, counting down.
CACGTGGAGTGAGTAAACTCTTGTGCTGGTCTACATTGAGCGCGAAAGGCGGCGTCGGAAGTTCTGGCAGGCGTTTCCAGTAACAGCCAGCGAGCCCGGTGGTTGTTAAGCAAGCGAAACCGAGAGCCGCAAACAGCGCGCCAATCTTGCGACAGCTGGCCATGATCAGACGGGCGGAGGAGCCGCTCCAATCCTCGGTGGTGGCGGTGCGACCGAGCGGATGATAGGCGGGTTGGGAAGTGGACAGCGGAAGCAGCCTGTGTCCGGCCCAGGAGGCGGACACAGGCAAGTGTCACCGAACTTGATGCCTTTGCCAGTGTTCACCATGGAGCCAGTGGTCGATGGGAGATCCATGACGTCTCCGCTCCAGATACTGCCACCAAAGCAAGGCTTGCAGAACCACCAGCACTTACAGCCATTCCAAAGCAGGAAGAACTTGAAGGTAAAGTAGCGATGTGAAAGACGAAGGACCCACTGTCCGCGGCAGGTTCCAAGGCCCGACGGGTCAACCAGGTTTATGGGGTTGCTCGCCGCATAGCCATACCACGGTGCGTTGATCGTTAGGGGGAAGAGCGAGTTGATTTCCTGCACGAGAGAGGCGTGCACATAGTCTGTGTCGCCCCTACTGACGAGTCGGATCTTAAAGGCGAAATAACGATGCCTCGCGGCTGACTGGAGTAAAGGATCCGGCCTGGTGTAGCGGCCGATGTTGGGTGCGTACCACCGCCACACGTTGTAGTAGACCCCCGCCCCGGAGGTGGCATCGGCCCAGGTGCCGTCTTCCCACTGTCCCGGCAACCGGAGGTCGATCCCGTTCTCACTCGCTCCGGCCATCGTGCCCTGCTGGTAGTCGGTGCCGAAGGGTTCGAAGCCGCCTTCCCAGGTGATCGCCCCGGTCTGGTCGGTGGCCATGAGGGGCGTTCCGAGGTGGTCGGTGGTCAGGTAGGTCCAGGTCTCGGTGCCGGTGCCGTCGATTTCGAGCTGGGCGACGGGGCGGCCGGCGAGGTAGAAGAGGTAGGTCGTGTCTTCCGGGTCCGTGGGGCTGGGCTGGCGGCGGAGGGCGTGGAGGAGGCCGGCGGAGTCGTAGAGGGGGGTGACGGAGGCGCTGCCGCCGGCGGTCTGGGTGGCGCTCCGGAGGAAGCCGCGGCCGTCGTAGAGGAAGGCGGCGCTCGCTCCCGAGGCCGGGTGATCGGCGGTAGACAAGCGGCTCGCGTCGTCGAAGGTGAAGTCGACGAGGTTCCCGCCGGGGGCCACCTGGTCGAGGTTGCCGGCGGCATCCCAGGCGTAGTCGCGCATGCCACCGACCCCGAGGCTCACCAGGTCGAGGAGCGGCGTATCGCCGCCGCTGGCGTTGGCGGTGTACTGGTACGTGTCCGCGCCCAGGCCATCGGCGCGATCTTCGCTGAGCCGGTTCCCGATCTTGTCGTAGGTCCAGTCGCGGGTGCCCCAGGAGCCGGCGGTGCGGTCGAGGGTGGCCGAGGTCAAGAAGTACTGCGGCGCCTGGTAGCCGAACGTCCGGTCGGAGAAGATCGGCAGCGACCCCGAGCCGGCGGCGAAGGAGGCGCCCGAGCCAACGGAGAAGCCGCTCGACAAGATGACCTTGCCCTGGGCCTGGAAGGTGACGTGGCCCGGGCTCTCGACGGCGAAGTTGTTGCCCGCCTGGAGGTCCGCACAGGAGGTGAAGGTCTCCTCCGTCGTGACGGTCTGGTTCTCGAGGATCAGAGTCGAGCCGCCGCCGGAGCAGGCCGCGGTCTCGACGATTGCGGTGACGTTGCCCACCGGATCGGTCGTGTAGGTCCAGGTGTGGCCGGGGACGCCGGTGGCGAGGCCCGAGAGGGTGATCCCGGTGGGGACGTAGCGGCCGTCGAAGGCCCGGGTCTCGGTGATGCCGTTGCCGAGAGCGAGGCTCGAGAGCGGCCCCGAGGGCAGGTAGGCGGCGCCGGTGACGACGCCGGTGGGCGTGACGCCCCCCGGCGGGGCTCGTCACCGAGAGGCTCGTCTCCCGGTCGGCGAAGTCGAAGCCGTAGGCGGCGCTCACCCCTCCAGGATAAACGATCCCGGTGCGGTTGCCGTTCATGTCGTAGGCGTAGCCGAGCTCGCCGTCCTTCACCATCCGCCCGAAGTGGTCGTAGCAGAAGTCGAGCGTCTCGCCGTTCCGGGTGATCGAGGCCAGGCGGCCGAGGGGCGAGCCCGGGGCGGCGCAGGAGCCGGGCGCCGTGTCGTAGAGGTAGGTCGTGTCCAGGGTGTCGTCGGGGTAGTCGACGTTCGTCACCCGGTCGAGCGCGTCGATCGTCCGGGCGACGACGATCCCCCGGGCGTCGGTCGAGCGGTCCTCCTCACCGTGCTCGTTGTAGTGGTGGGTCGTCGTCCCCGAGACGAGGGAGTCCTCCTGGGTCAGGAGGTCCCGGTCCGAGTCGACGTAGGTAGTCGGGTTCCCCTCGGCGTCGGTGACCCCTGTCAGGTGGTCCTGGACGTCGTAGGAGTACGTGGTCACGGCCGTGCCGGGGGTGCCGCCGGCGGGCGTCCAGGCCTGGGTGACGGTGGTCAGCCGGTTGAGCGCATCGTAGGCGTAGCTCGTCGTCGGCGGGTCGGTCGCCCGGTCGTGGTTCGGGTCCCAGATGGAGGTCAGGTTGCCGTCGCAGTCGTATTCGAAGGCGGTCGTCGCCTCCTCGGGGGTGCCCGGGGCCTGGCGGATCTGGTCGACCTGGCAGCGGTTCTGGTAGTCGTAGGCGGTGGCCGATACGGGCACCCAGGTCGAGCTCCCGGCGTCCCACCTCTGGCGCTCCTCCCGGGTCCGGTTGCCGGCGGCGTCCAGGGTGTAGACGACCCGCTCGCCGTGGGTCGTGGCGTCGGGCCGCCGCTCGATCGAGGTCAACCGGCCGGCGGGGTCGTAGGCGTACTCGACGACGTTGCCGGCGGGCAGGGTGGTCCGGAAGAGATCCCCCAAGCTCGTGTACTCGTAGGCGGTCACCAGGTCGTCGGTGGGCGTCGCGGGGCCGAGCTGGCGGACCTCGGTCACCCGGTCGAGCTCGTCGTAGGCCGTGGTGGTCTCGAGCCCGTTCGGGTCGGTCACCGAGGTCCGGCGGTTGAAGGCGTCGTGGCCGAAGGTGGTCGTGCCGACGAGCGGGTCGGTCCGGGTCATGGGAATCAGGCCGGTCGCGTCGTAGGTGAAGCTCGTCTGGTCGGTGGTCGTGTAGCCGGGCGGGTCGATCGTCAGGGGGAGGCCGGCGGCGTTGAAGCTGCTCGCCGTCGTCAAGGTGAAGGCCGAGCCGGCTTCGGAGCCCGAGATCGTCCGGTCCGTCGGGTTGCCGGAGCCGTCGCGGGTCCAGTCGGTCGTCCGCAGCGAGGCCCCGCCGGCGACCGAGGGCTGGTCCATCGAGGTCGCGAGGGCCGGGAACGCCGGGTCGTAGGCCCACTCGGTGGTCCGGGCCTCGGGCTCGCCCATGGCCTCGGTCCGGGAGGTCACCTGGCCGTGGGTGTCGTAACTCATCGCCGTGGTGATGCCGCGGCCGTCGGTGGTGGCCGTGGGGCGGAGAGGGTTCGCGGGATCGCTGTAGCCGAGCTGGACGTTCGGGGCGAGGCCGCAGACGGGGCAATCTCCCGAGATCTGCGTCACCCGGACGTTCGGGCTCGCCGGGTCGAGCTCGTAGGTGTAGACGATGGGCTTGCCCAGCGGATCGGTCACCGTCGTCTGGGTCGAGCTGTCGTAGGAGAGCTTCCAGTCCTCGGTGCCTGCGGCCGGGGTGTCGCCGCCCTTCCAGGTCTCGGAGACCTTACCGTCCGGGGTGTACGACCAGGCCCGGAGCACCCGGGTCGCGGTGCCGTTCCTCTCGCGGAGCCTGACTTTGGCAAGGTACCCGGTCGTCCCGTCGTACTCGAAGAGGAGCGCCGTCCCGTCGGGGCGGTCGATCTCGGTCAGGTCGTCGCCGGTCCACCTGTAGTCCCACGCGGGCAAGTGGGTGACGCCGTCCGTGCCGTACTCGGTGATCGACGCGAGCTTGCCCTCGGCGGGATCGCCCGCCGGGTAGTAGGTGAAGTCCTCCCGGCGGCCGTCCGGCAGGGCGACCGAGGTGAGCTGGCCCGCCGTGTAGGTCGCGATCTTCTGGTTGAGATTGCGGTCGGTGGTCGAGCGCCAGAGCCCCGCGGCATCGAACTCCTCGACCGTCCCGTCGAGGTCGGTCAAGGTCCAGCCCGAGCCGGTCCAGGTGAGGGTGCGGTACTCGTCGGACGGCGAGACGGTCGCGTAGACGCCGGTTCCCGGGTCCAAGTCCCGCCACTCGCGGAAGGTCCCGTACTTGGTGATGATCCATGCATGATCCTCCGGGTTCGGGCTGCCGGTGGCGACGATCCGCTCGGCGTAGTCGTGGCTCCAGTAGCGGCCCAACGCGACGTTCCAAGAGGGCGTGCCGGGGTAGCCCGGGTGGCCTGCGCCCTTTGACGAATATCGCAACGTCGCGTTCGGGCCGGTCGCCCAGTCCCCCGGCCCGCCGTACCCGGGAAGGCCGAAGCCCGGGCCGACCCCGGCCGGCGTGCACACCTGGCAGCTCGACGCGTCGCCCGCGCCGCAGTTCTGCTTCGGCGGGTCCGGGCAGCCGATCTGTGCGGCCACGTCCGGCCCGTCGAGGTCGAGACCGTTGATGTCGAGCCGCTGCTTGCAGCCCGAGGTGGTGACGCACGCCCAGGCGGTGAGCGACAGCGGCTGGTCGGTGTGCTGGACGTCGGCGCAGGACAAGCTGCGGGTGGCGGTGAACACCGCGCGCTCGGTGTTGATGGTCGCCGTGCCGGTGCCCTCCTTGCCACAGGTGGAGACCTGGCCGCACTGGACCGAGTCCTCGCACGACGGGGCCGCCGACAGGACGTACCAGCGCACCTCCTCGACGTGGAGGGGGCCGTCGTGGATGTTGTCCTGGTTGCCCGGGAACTTCAGCGGCACGCGAACCTGGACCCGGCACGGTCCGGCCGTCGGGTCGCACCCGGCGTCGAGCAGCTGGTAGGTCGGCCCTCCATCCTCCTCGGGCTGGTCGCAGTGGAACGCGGTGACGAAGCAGACACCAGCAGGGAGCTGAGCGCTCGTCTCCTCCTCGAAGTGGAACGTCGTGCCCTCCGCCACCTCGGGGCCACACGCCTTTCCAGGAATCGCCTGCCCGGAGGCGGCCGGCACCAGGAGCGTCGAGGCCAGGAGCGTCGAGGCCAGGAGCGTCGAGGCCAGAATCGCCGCGACCGGGCGAACCGGGACCGGCGCGAGTGTGAAGAGCCAACAGCGACGCAGCTCCGCCGCATCTCGATTCGCCACGTTTCGGCCTCCTCTCGAAGCTGCCGCCGGCGCCGGGGGCTCGGAGAGCTGCCCGGCCGGCGCATCATCCCAAGGTACCGAAGATGCCACTGAGCAGTATACGCGAAGTGTACGTAGGGCCGCGACGAGACCTCGTGTCGCGATCCGTAGTGCGGACATCCGGACCATGCGCTCAGGCCTCCTCCACCCGGTAGCCGGTCAGGTGGGCGCGCCAGAGGACTTCGCGCTGGGGCTCGGTCGGATGATGCGGCGCGAGGAGGGCTCGGACGTCGGCCGGAGCGAGGAGCACGCCGGCTGGGCTCTCGAGGGCGGTGGCGCCCTCGCCCTCTGCCGGCCCGGCCTCGTCGACCAGCCGGCCGGAGCGGACCGTGCCGTCGGGGGCCACGTAGAGGACGTTCATTCGGCGCCCTCGTGCCAGTCGGCGAGGGCGGTCTCGTAATAGCGGTCCAGCTCCTCGCGGGTCCAGCCGAGGGCCGCGAACGCTCCCCCGAAGGCGCTGTCGGGACCGGGGCGGCCCAGCTCGTCGCCGGCGCCGTGGCCGACGAGCCAGGAGCGGGCCGCCCGGGCGGCGGAGAGGAGGCGGAAGCGCTCGCGGTCTCCGCTTTCGAACGCCGTCTCCGGCTCTGCCATCCGGGCCAGGACGTCTTCGCCCGCCGCCAGGATGGAGAGCGCCGTGTGCAGGCGGACCCACAGGTACGGGCTTCCCGGCGGTGCCGGCGGCATGCGCTCGCTGATCTTGCTCCCGGCGCTCATCGGCGGCCCTCGCCGCCCGCCGGACGCCGGTGCTCCGGCCCGCCGGCGCCCCGTAGCCCCTCGATCGCCACCTCGAGCCGGCGGGAAGCTCGGGCGAGCCTCGACGGCACCGGCCCGGGCGGCGAGGCCAGGAGCGACCGGCGGGGCCTGCTTCTGCGCCACGGCCGGCGGTGCGGCGTGAGCTCGGGGAGACCGCGAAGCGGCCGGGTGGCGGCGGCTTCGAGCTGCTCCGGCCCGACCCGCAGCGCCCTCGAGATCGCTTCCAGCTCGAGTGCCGACGGCCGCATCCGGTGGGTCGGCGACTCGAAGGCCTGGAGCCGCTCCGCGGAGATTCCGGATGCCTCCGCAAGCTGCGGCCGGCTCCAGCCGGCCTGGAGGCGGAGCGATTGGAGGGCGAGGTCGAGCCGTTCGGAGACGATCGCCGGCAGCACGCTGCCTTCATAGGTCAGCGGCCGCGCCCGGCGCTCCGCGGCCCGCGCTCTTCTCGCCAGCTTCTCCGCCACGCGGAGAGGCCGGAGGGCGGCGGCCTCGAGGTCGCGGTAGGAGGCGTTCAGGGTGAGCAGCATGCGATCGAGGAACGCCAGCGTCGGCGTCTCGCGTCGGCGCGGATCCTCGACCGCGGAGAGCTCGCTCGGTGTGAAGCCGGCGGCCTCCGCGGCCTCCGCCTGCGTCAGGCCGCGCGCCAGCCGAAGGGCCCGCAGGCCCAGGTCGAGCCGCCGAAGGACGAGCCTCGGCGAGACCCGGCGGTGGTGGTGGTCGGGGAAGACGTGGAGCGCGATGCCGTGCTGAATTCTCGCCAAGCTCCCGAAGCCCACGCCGGAAGACTCCAGGAGCTCCGCCAGCTCCTCGAGCGACGGTGGCTCCTCCCGGCTCTCGAGGCGTCCGACCTTTGCCAGGGTCTCGTCGCGCCACTCGCTCCGCCACCACTGCCGGTGAAGGTGCGAGCGGAGGAGTCGGAAAAGGGTCGGCAACTGCTCAAGGATCCCCTGCATGGTCCGTGGTCTCCGTGGCGCCGCTCTCGGCGGCGTTCGCCCGGGAGCCTTTGCCGCCGCCTCCTCCCTTCCCCGCCGGGGCCTTGGCGCGGGCGGCAGGCAGCAGGGCGAGGGCCGAGTCGATCCAGAAGGTGCCCATGAAGTAGAGGGTCCGCGCGTGGTCGAGGACCTGGCGGCCCGCGGGGCTGGCGAGGAGGTCCGGGCGGTCGAAGACCGGCCGCTCCCGGGCGATCGCCTTCGCCTGCTCGCGGTAGAGGGCGAGGGCGAGGTCGAGCGCGTCCATGCCGAGCCCCGAGAGGATGGCGTCGAGCTTCTCGAGGCGAGGCAGGCTCCGCCCCGACTCGTAGCTCGCGAGAGAGGCGGCGCTCAGGCCGCTCGCCCGTTCCAGGTCCCCCCGCGACAGGCCCGCCTCGGCGCGCAGGGCCTGGAGGGCCGGGCCGAGGCCCTCGAACGCCTTCGGCGAAGCGGCCGTCACTGCCTCTCGCTCCACTCGCGGCACGCGCTCTGGAAGTGACGCTCCGCTTCCTCCGCGCCCCACTCGAAGATCCGGATGCCGTCGCCGAGGGCGGACTCCGGCCCGGGGCAATCGAGGCTGTCGCCGGGGCCCGGGCCCACGAGCCAGGCGGTCATGGTCTCGGCCGCCTGGAGGTAGCGGAAGAGCTTCCGGATCTCCGTGGCGAAAGGCGAGATCCGGCCCCGGAAGCTCCGCCAGCACCTGGCCGGCGAGCTCGACGAGCGAAAGGGCCAGGCCGACCCGGGTCCGGGCGCGCTCGACGGTCGGCGCCGTCGGCGCTTCGCAGGCCGTGGTCATGACGGATCGCCTCCCCCGCCCCTCGGCGAGGCGCCCGGCATGGCGGTGTCGGTGCGTGCAACCTGGAGCTCATGCATGCGGTAAGGCTAGAGGTCGCCCCGGTGACGGCACAAGCGCAAGATGGCGATCGTTTGGCGCCCGGAGAGCGTGCGTTTGGTGCCATTTTGGCCGCCAATTGACGGCCTCGAAGCCCCGAAACGTCCGACTCGATGCACGATGAGTAGCAGGGGGTGGACGGAATCGGCCTGCCGCCGGTGCTCCGGGCCCGCCTCCACAAGGAGCCTCCCATGCACTCGACCGCACCTCGCAGGGCGGGAGCCCTGCTGCTGGCGCTCGCCCTCGTCCTCGTCCTCGCCGCGCCGGCTTCGGCAGCCCCGGCCCGCACCGCGGACCACGGAACGTCCTTCGTCCAGACCTTCGTCGCCTGGCTCGCCGCCTGGCTGCCGGGCGCCCCGGCCGGCCCCACCCTGACGGCGGCGCCGGCGCCGCTGGGCGCGGAGCCAGATCCCGACGGGACCAAGGCGACGACGGCCGACTGGCCGGTCGCGACGCCGCAGCTCGGAGCCGAACCCAACCCCGATGGCTAGGCCGACACCGTCACCGGCGCCGAGTTGATTTTTGCCGAGCCGTCCCGTTCTTCCCGGAGAGGGCACTTTCAAAGTGAGGACAGATACCTGCGCAACCTCGCACTCGCTTTGGAGCGCCCATGCACCTCTCGCCCACCCTCGTCGCCGCCGTCCTCCGCGGGGACCTCCCCCGGGAGCTCCTCGAGGAGGTCGCCCACGACCACCTCAAGACGCTCTGCGCGACCTGCGCAGAGGGCTTGAAGCTCCTCGCCGCCGGCGCCGAGAAGCTGGGCGGGGATGCGCCCCGGCCCATCACCGACCCCCTGGAGGCGGTCCGGCTCCGGCTGCGCCTCTCTCACCCCCAGATGCAGGACGACCTGGCGACGGCTCGGGGGTGGCTCAAGCGGTTCCTCGCGAAGGTCCCGGCCGACGGACGCCGGGGGGCGATCGTCGGCGCATACAAGCGCTACCGGGGCCTGATCTTCGGGACCCTCCTCCTCGAGGAGGCGCGCAGGGCGATTCCGGCCGATCCCGCCGAATCCCTGTCCCTCGCCGAGGCCGCCCTGGTCTCCTGCCAGGTGACCCACCCGAGCGAGCCGGATCCCCAGGTGCGGGTGCCGGCCCTGGCGCTCCGGGGCAACGCCCAGCGCGCTCTCGGCCGCTTGAGAGAGGCGGAGAAGGACCTTCTCTCGGCGAGGAAGCTCTTCGCCAGCTCACACCTCGACGACCTGGCGATCGCGGCGGAGATGGAGCGCTTTCTCGGATCTTTGAGGATGGACCAGAGGCAGTTCGAGAAGGCGGCGCGCCACCTGGAGCGGACGGCTTTGATCTACCCGGTGCTGCGAGATAGGCGAAAGGCGGCGACAACGCTCCTGCAGCTTGGAACCGTCCACCACAGGAGGCATCGCCCTGACAAGGCTGTTACCGCCGCCGAGAAGGCCCTCCATCTCCTGGATGCTGAGGGTGAACCGTGGCTTCAGGCGTATGCGCGCGTGCTTCTCGCCTTCTTCCTGCACGGTCGCGGCGACCTCGACCGCGCCGAGGAGGAGCTGACCGCTCACGAGGATCTGATCGCCGCGGCGGACGAGGGCCTGGGCTTCCGAGCCGGCTGGCTCCGGGCCCGGATCGCCTGGAGCCGCGAGGAGCTGGGCGAGGCGGAGCGCCGGTTCCGGGAGACCTACCGCCGGGCCGGCGAGCGCGGCATCCCCTTCGACACCTGTCTGGTGGGCCTGGAGCTCGCCCTGGTCGAGCTGGTCCGGGGCCGGACCGCGAAGGTCAAGAGCCTCGCGCTCGAGGCCCTGGGGGTCTTCGCCGAGCAAGACGTGGAGCGGGAGACCCGGGCGGCCCTCGAGCTCCTGGAAGCGGCGGCCCGCCGCGACGCCCTCACCCGGGAGCTCCTCGAGCGGGCCGTCGCGGCCCTGGAGCGCGAGCGGCAGAGCTGAAAAGTCGGCCCCCCCACCGACAACGCCCCGAAGCCTCCGCGGTCGACCTCCGTAGCTCGCCTCCACCACCCAGGCTCGACCCTGCCGCCCCCTGGCCGACTCTCCTCTTCCGGGATTTCTTCGGCCAGCGGTGGAGTCCGCCTGGAACCGTTGCCGGATCCGGCAGCCAATGACTCCTGCGGGCGCACAGGCCGCCACGGGAGCCGGGCAATGCCGCTGCCTCCCGGACGCCTCCCACAAAGAAGCCACGTCTTGATCGACGTGGAAACCCACCTGACCCCCGTGGGATGTCACGGGTGGAGGTGATGCTTCAATGGGGCCACGTCTTGATCGACGTGGAAACACCGTTGCAGCTCGCCGGGCCGCCGCCAAGGTGCGGGCTTCAATGGGGCCACGTCTTGATCGACGTGGAAACACCCCCCGCCGGGCCGGGCAACCGCGCGCTCCTCGAGGCTTCAATGGGGCCACGTCTTGATCGACGTGGAAACGCATGCTACCTACGCCCTGCCAAGACCAGCCCTTACGCCGCTTCAATGGGGCCACGTCTTGATCGACGTGGAAACCACCGCAACCGCAACCCCCGCCGCCCCGCTCGTCATGCTTCAATGGGGCCACGTCTTGATCGACGTGGAAACACGCAGTCAAGCGGCACCTCGAGAGAGAAGAGAAGGCGCTTCAATGGGGCCACGTCTTGATCGACGTGGAAACTAAACCCCATGGGCAAGGTTTCTTGAAGAAAGTTTAGCTTCAATGGGGCCACGTCTTGATCGACGTGGAAACACGCCGAGCGAGGAAGACTGAGGGACGGACTCAAGGCTTCAATGGGGCCACGTCTTGATCGACGTGGAAACACCAAACGATACAACCAACAGGCAGTGGAGTCGAGGAAGCTTCAATGGGGCCACGTCTTGATCGACGTGGAAACGCTCCGCGCCCGGGGGCCCGCCTGGCGGGCACTTGCGGGCGCGGTTGCGAGAGGTGCGCCGGCGCCGGCTCTCCAAGCGTGCACCATCGGACCTTCAGTTGTCAAAGATCCCGCGCCGACAGGCCCGGGCGGGCGCGAGCGCTCCCCGGGGTGAGCGCCACCACTGGACCTCTCGCAACCGGCTTTGCGCGCTTCGCTCATCTCACGCATGATAGCCGATCTCCCTCAGACCACGACCGACTTCGGCAGCTCGAACTTCCGCGGCCGGCCGAGGACCTCGATCGAGCCGAGGACGTCCGGCGTGCTGCGGCCGAGCTTGGCGATCACCACCTGGTCCTCGTCATGCTGGATGACCCGGTCGAGAGCGTTCCTCATGCGCACGTGGCGGGTCTCGGTCAGGTCGCAGCGGAAGACGCTCAACTGGACGTGCTCGCCGTAGCCGTTCATGATCTCGAAGACCTTGCGCAAGCGCTTCTGGTTGGAGATGTCGTAGGTGACGACGTAGCAGTAGAGATCCATCGCGCCCCGGGCCTCCTCAGCGCACCTCGAACGGCCGGTACTCGGGGAGCTCCCCGGTCAGGTGGCGGCCGAGGAGGCGGGCCTCGAGCTCGAAAAGGCGGCGGTACGTGGTGCGGTAGCCGAAGACCGGATGGCGCACCTTCTGGGCGAGCCGCCGCTCGTAGGCGGCGATCAGCCGCTTCCTGGCCGGCGGGCGAAGGAGCACGCCGCCCTCGCGCTCGAAGAAGTCGCCGGGGCGGGCCTCGCCGTTGTTGATCGCCCCGATGACCACGCTGTCGGCCACGACGGGCCGGAAGGGTTCCATCAGGTCGAGGGCGAGGGCGGGCTTGCCGTACTTCGGCTGGTGGTAGAGCCCCATCAGGGGGTCGAAGCCGACTGTCGTGAGCGTGACCACCCAGTCCTTGGTGAGCAGGCTATAGGCGAAGGAGAGGAGGGCATTGACCGGGTCGCGCGGCGGGCGCCGGTTGCGGCCTTCGAGGTCGAAGGCGGCGAAGGCCTCGCCCGCGACCTTGAGCATGGTCGAGAAGGCGCCGTAGTAGACCTTGGCGGCGCTCCCTTCGAGACCGAGGAGCTGGTCGGCGTCGGCGGCTTCGAGCGCCCGGCGGGCGTAGCCGGCGAGGAGGGCGAGATCGTTCTTCGCCGGAGCGCCGTTTCGGCGCAGGAGCACCCGGGCGTTCCGGATCTTCGCCGCCACCACAGCGCGGGCGACGGCGAGGGAGCGCCGGCTGTCTCGGGCGGCGGCGAACTGCTCGCTCCGGAGCTCGACGTTCTTGTGGTCGAGGCCGCGGGTGATGCCGTAGAACCAGCCGCCACCGCTCAGGTGGAGGATCGGGATCTCGCGCCGGCAGCACTCGTGGAGAGCGGGCGTCGAGCAGCCGGCGCCGCCCATGAGCACGAGGTGCGAGGTCTCGACCAGGCGGGCGAGGGTCTTGCCCCCGTCGGGGCTTTCGACCACGAGCTGCTCCCCCTTCAGCCGCACGCGGGCGCCCGGCTCCTGGACGACCAGCGGGTAGGTCGCGGGATCGGAGGCCGCGAGCGGGCGCGGCTTGCCACCGCCCTGGCGCAGGAAGCGCGTCTCCTCCGGCAGGCAGATCGAGACCAGGGAGCAGCGCGGACACTTGGGGCTGTCCTCGAGGGGCGGCGGCAGCGCGCCGGCCGCCAGGGTCCGGCGCATCTCGGCCAGGAGCTCCAGGGTGCGCTCGACCAGAGCCTTCGTGAACCGCACGCGGACCCGCTCGCGGGAGCCGACGTAGTAGATGAGGCCCTCGTTCGAGGTGTAGCCGGCTCCGCGCAGCAGCAGGCCCTGGACGCAGAGCTGCACCCGCTCGGGCTCGTAGACGCCGCCCGCGACCGGCGGGCGCTTGCCGCGCTTGTAGTCGACCGGCCGGGCGCGGCGGCCGGCGCGCTCGACCAGGTCGAGCACCGCGGTCACCCCGAGCTCGGTGCTCGAGAGCTGGAGCGAGCGGTCGTGGAGCCGCTCGCGCTCGCCGGGCTCGCGGTCCACCCGCCGGTGGGCGTGCTTGCCCTCCAGGGTCTCCACGTTGTCCGCCCACTCGCGCTCGACCCACATCAGGTAGGCGAGCCGCGGGCAGTAGGCGAACTCGTTGAGCATCCGGGCCGGGACGAGGTCGGGGACCGGGGTCGCGGTGGCGGGCATGGGAAGGGCTCTCCGGCGGCGGTGCGCTACGGCTCCTGCAAGAGGCAAGACCCGCTTCGGCCCGGAAGGTTTAGACGGGGCGAAAAGGGCCCTCTCTTCGAAAGCGCGCGAGCAACCTGTCCAGGAGGCTACCGAGAGCCGCGCCGGCACGGAGCTCGACCGCTCCGCCGCCCTGCGGTACGCGCCCCAGGTGTACCCACGTGCGGAGGTGGAGCTCGAAGCCATCCTCGACCGCATCGACCGCGGCGAAGACGTGAGCGTCTGACGCCTGTGAGAGGCGCCGGACGCCTCCCCGGACGTCCGGCTGGTTCAGGCCCTACTTCGAGCGGAAGCGGTGGCAGTGAACTGGGCGGCGATCGCGGCCATCACAGGTCGATGATCGACTCCACTTCCAGGCCCTCGAACGGCTGGAAGTGCGACGGATTGAGGGTTACGACCGTGAGCTTGTGGATTGCCGCCACGGCAGCGATCTGGCCATCGACGAACGGCGGAGTACGCCCCGCGCTGGTCAACCGGGCGCGTTCCGCCGCGTGCCACTCCGCCGCCTGGTGGTCGTAAGGCAAGACCGGCAAGGAGGGCTTGAGGACCTCCTTCAGGTAACGCTCCACCTTCTCGCGCCTCGCCGAGTGCGGCAGCCGCTGGCAGCCGAAGCGTAGCTCATGCCAGACCGGGGACGCCGTGGCCAGCTCCTCGCGATGGTCCCTGATCCATCCCGCCACCCGTGGATCCGGCTTCGGTCTGAGAGGCTCGGACAGCACGTTTGTGTCGAGGAGGTACGCCACTCTCACAGCTCCACCCCGCGCCCCGGTGAAGGATCCCTCACCCCACCGAAGATCTCGTCCACATCGAGATCCGAGAGATCCGTCCGCTCCCGGAAGTCCTCGATCGCCCGCCAGAGATCCAGGCGGCGTGGCCGCAGGCGCTCGTACTCAGCCAGGGAGACCAGCACGGCAACGGGCTCGCCTCGCCGAGTAAGGCGCACGGCGGGGCCATCTTCGACGGCGTGGACCAGGGCTGGAAGGTGGTTGCGGGCCTCGGCGATGGAGACGTCTCTGGGCATCGGTGACCTCCGGATGACCATCTGAATGGCCATCTTAGCTCAACCCAGACCAGATGGGCCAGGTGAAGAGGTCTCGACGACCGAGTCTCGAGAAGCCCGGAGTGGATCCGTCGACGAGCTCGAGAACCCTCTGCGTGGCTGGGCTTCGTAAACAGGCGTGGAGAGGTGCCAGCCGCTTTTCAGCCGCGTTGCGCCACGGTCTGCCGCCGTTCATCCGGCTGCGCCCCCGGCCGGAGGGCCGGCGCTACGCCCGGGCCGCCGCGGATTCGATGGCCGGCGACCATCGGGCGGCCGTCTCGCTCTTCGCGGACTGGCTCGCCGAGCGGCTCCGGGAGCGTCCGTGAGGTCTCCGAGCCGGAGACCTGCTCGCTGCGGGGCGGCGGCGGTTGGCCCGCCGCCGCCCCGAAGCGAGCGCCGTTCGCCGAGTCAGGCCAGCCGGCGCATGATCGCCCGCCCGAGGAGGCCGAGCGTCTCGAGGTCGAGGGCCTCGACGAAGAGCGCCGCCGCCTCCGGATTCGCCGCGAGACAGCGCACGGCGTGATAGGCGGCGAGAAACGCCTCCCGGACCGGCACCAGCGCCGGGCTCGCGTGGCCCAGGTGGCGAGCGCCGTCGTGCACCGGATGGCCGAGGCCGCTCCGCGCTCGGCTCTTGCGCCGCTCGTTGAGCTCCAGGTGATTCGGCACCGCGAGCGCCGCCAAGGCCGCCGCCGCGAGCTGCGCCTCCTGGCGGCACACGAAGGCGAGGCGGGCGCCGCCGCCTTCCCCTGCCGAGGGGGTCGGCTCGTCGTGGCGGACGACGGCGTAGAGAACGCCGGTCCCGGCCGCCATCGCCTCGACCTCCCAGCGGCCGGCGTAGCCCGCCAGCCGGGCGAGCGGCGACTCCGCGAGCTCGGCCGCGTCCTCGCGCCGGCGCGCCCGGTCCAGGAAGAGCACGCTGAAGGCGCTCGCAGGCGGCGACGGCGCGGCGCGGCGAGGCGGGGCGAGCCCGGGGTTCGAGGAAGACTTCGAGAGTGTGGGGGTGCCGCGGGTGCTACCCTTCGTCTTGGTCTGCATGGAGCTAACTCCTCCTTGCGGATCGGGCCCGGGCGAGGTCAGCTCTCGCTCGGGCCGTTTCTGGGTTCCGGAGCACGACCCCGTCGATCGATCGGCGGGCGGCCCGGGGCGTTTCCGCCACCCTACCGCCTGTCAGAGGAAAAGTCAAGCGAGCGCTGAAGCAGCCGGGACGGTCCACCAAAGAGGGCGCCTCCGGGGTCGGCAGGCGACGGTCAAGGCGGTCGTCGATAGACGGAATCACGCCGCCCGACCCGGACCACGAGAACCTCGAGCTCAACGTCGCGAAGCGCAGCGATGATGCGGTAATCCCCGACTCGGTATTTCCAAAACTCTCCAAGTTGCGAGCCGCGCAGTGCCTGGCCCAGAGCGCGTGGATCGTCGAGTGGCGCCAGGCGCTCCTGGAGAAAGCTCAGGATGCGTCGGGCGACCGGCGGATCGAGCCTCTCGAGCTCCCTGGCCGCGGCTCGCTCGATCTCAATCCGCCAGGCCATGCCGCTTCAGGAGCTCTTCCAGTGGCACCGTATCGGAGCGACCCGAAAGCACGTCTTCGAGGCGGCGCTCGGCGAGATAGAGATCCTCGAGGTCGTCGAGGTATTCGACGATCGCCTCGCGCATGTAGTAGCTCTTAGTTCGTCCGGTCTGCCGGGCCAGGTCCTCGAGCCGGGTCTCGATCTCCGGTGGGAGGCGAAGTGAGACAGCCATGCGATACATGTATCTCGGAAAGCGGTGCATTGTCAAGGGCGACCTGCCGCCATGACGACCGCGCTGGCTCGGTCCCTCCACTCGGGCCCCGTCTTGATCGACGTGGAGACTCTCCGGAGGAGTGAGCATCTCGCCGGCAGGTCCTGCTTCAATGGGGCCTCGTCTTGATCGACGAGGAAACATCTTGCTGTCCTGTTTCTAGTCCTGAAGCAGGACTACGCTTCAATGGGGCCTCGTCTTGATCGACGAGGAAACGGTTTTCGAGCGCGTCCAGAGCGAGCGCTTGTCCGGGCTTCAATGGGGCCTCGTCTTGATCGACGAGGAAACTCTCGGAGCGGGTGCGGGAGGCGAAGGGGTTCAATCTGCTTCAATGGGGCCTCGTCTTGATCGACGAGGAAACGGTAAGGATGCGGCGGGCGCTTCGGACTTTTCTCTGCTTCAATGGGGCCTCGTCTTGATCGACGAGGAAACACTACCGGGACGATCGCCTGTCCGACTACGAGCGACGCTTCAATGGGGCCTCGTCTTGATCGACGAGGAAACAACGGGGCCTAGTATACCGCGACTAATCCAGGGAGTGCTTCAATGGGGCCTCGTCTTGATCGACGAGGAAACCCGAGAAGGCTGCACGGCTTCAGGCGGCGATCAGCGAGTAGGCTTCAATGGGGCCTCGTCTTGATCGACGAGGAAACAACGGGGCCTAGTATACCGCGACTAATCCAGGGAGTGCTTCAATGGGGCCTCGTCTTGATCGACGAGGAAACGTGGATCTTCTCGGTAATAAAGACCGGCTCACCAGGCTTCAATGGGGCCTCGTCTTGATCGACGAGGAAACGCTGTGTAGCGCCGTGAGCTACTCACGGTCAATCTCGCTTCAATGGGGCCTCGTCTTGATCGACGAGGAAACTCAACAGCGGGCGAAGGTGCCCCGGGCAAGGGGCCTTGCTTCAATGGGGCCTCGTCTTGATCGACGAGGAAACCGCGTAGACGCCGATGCCGGCCGCCAGGGGCCATAGCTCGCTTCAATGGGGCCTCGTCTTGATCGACGAGGAAACCACTCGCCGCTCCAGGGTGTGCTCGAGGAGCTGTCGCTTCAATGGGGCCTCGTCTTGATCGACGAGGAAACCCTATCAGCGCGGTGGGGGGGTGCAGTCGTACCCGGAGCTTCAATGGGGCCTCGTCTTGATCGACGAGGAAACCGCTATCCAGCCAGTCCATCTCTTCACAGCGGTTCAGCTTCAATGGGGCCTCGTCTTGATCGACGAGGAAACGACCAACGAGGGTCTGGAGCTGGAGTGGTTTCACCAGCTTCAATGGGGCCTCGTCTTGATCGACGAGGAAACCGTACTCAGCGTTCGGGACGCTGCCTCCGCGCCGGCAATGCTTCAATGGGGCCTCGTCTTGATCGACGAGGAAACGGGGCCGGCCCACCGGCTGCGCCTTCAGGAGTTGTCCGCTTCAATGGGGCCTCGTCTTGATCGACGAGGAAACAATAACTCGAGTGCATGCCAGTGATTTCCTTGACTAGCTTCAATGGGGCCTCGTCTTGATCGACGAGGAAACCGGGCTGCGTGGAGTAGATAACGGTCTGCGTCTCCGGGCTTCAATGGGGCCTCGTCTTGATCGACGAGGAAACCGCGCAACCGTGGTCAAGGTGCCCCCCACGGCGGTCTGGCTTCAATGGGGCCTCGTCTTGATCGACGAGGAAACCGCCTCCGTGGGGGAAACTTCAGATCCTAACGTTAGGGCTTCAATGGGGCCTCGTCTTGATCGACGAGGAAACAGCGTTTCATGACGAAGGGTGAGTTGTTATCCGACCTGCTTCAATGGGGCCTCGTCTTGATCGACGAGGAAACGACCGTGAACGGGGAGTGGAAGCGCCCGCCGAAAGGCGGCTTCAATGGGGCCTCGTCTTGATCGACGAGGAAACGAGTCTGAAATGCATGAAGTGACGCGGCACTGGTGGCTTCAATGGGGCCTCGTCTTGATCGACGAGGAAACAGGCGCACCCCCTGTCTAGGACGCTTCAGCGCAGTTTGCTTCAATGGGGCCTCGTCTTGATCGACGAGGAAACCCTCCGGAGGTGAGTATACCGCGCTGCGGCGGTAAAGTGCTTCAATGGGGCCTCGTCTTGATCGACGAGGAAACTCTCCGCGCCCGGAGGCCCGCCGGGCAGGCGTTTCCGGGCGCGGTTGCGAGCGGTGCGCGGGCGCCGGCTGCTCGAAACCCTACCACCTGACCTTCAGTTGTCAAAGATCCCGTCGCCCGGGGCCCTAGCGGGTGCGAGCGCTCCCCGGGGTGAACGCCATCACCGGACCTCTCGCAACCGCCTCTGCGTGCTCGGGCCATGGCTCTCATGATACTCCTCGGAGGGGTCAGACCACGACCGACTTCGGCAGCTCGAACTTCCGCGGCCGGCCGAGGACCTCGATCGAGCCGAGGACGTCCGGCGTGCTGCGGCCGAGCTTGGCGATCACCACCTGGTCCTCGTCGTGCTGGATCACCCGGTCGAGGGCGTTTCTCATGCGCACGTGGCGGGTCTCGGTGAGGTCGCACCGGAAGACGCTCAACTGCACGTGCTCGCCGTAGCCGTTCATGATGTCGAACACCTTCCGCCAGCGCTTGGCGTCCGAGATGTCGTAGGTGACGACGTAGCAGTAGAGGTCCATTCGCCGGTCCTCGCCTCCTCGTCCCCTCAGCGCACCTCGAACGGCCGGTACTCGGGGAGCTCCCCGGTCAGGTGGCGGCCGAGGAGGCGGGCCTCGAGCTCGAAAAGGCGGCGGTACGTGGTGCGGTAGCCGAAGACCGGATGGCGCACCTTCTGGCCGAGGCGGCGCTCGTAGGCGGCGATCAGGCGCTTCCTGGCCGGCGGGCGCAGGAGCACACCGCCCTCGCGCTCGAAGAAGTCGCCGGGGCGGGCCTCGCCGTTGTTGATCGCCCCGATGACCACGCTGTCGGCCACGACGGGCCGGAAGGGTTCCATCAGGTCGAGGGCGAGGGCGGGCTTGCCGTACTTCGGCTGGTGGTAGAGCCCCATCAGGGGGTCGAAGCCGACGGTGGTGAGGGTGACCACCCAGTCCTTGGTGAGCAGGCTATAGGCGAAGGAGAGGAGGGCATTGACCGGGTCGCGCGGCGGGCGCCGGTTGCGGCCGTCGAGGTCGAAGGCGGCGAAGGCCTCGCCCGTGACCTTGAGCATGGTCGAGAAGGCGCCGTAGTAGAGCTTGGCGGCGCTCCCCTCGAGGCCGAGGAGCTCATCCGCGTCGCCGGCTTGCCCGGCGCGGCGGGCGTAGGCGGCGAGGAGGGCGAGATCGTTCTTCGCCGGAGCGCCGTTTCGGCGCAGGAGCACGCGGGCGTTCCGGATCTTCGCCGCCACCACAGCGCGGGCGACGGCGAGGGAGCGCCGGCTGTCTCGGGCGGCGGCGAACTGCTCGCTCCGGAGCTCGACGTTCTTGTGGTCGAGGCCGCGGGTGATGCCGTAGAACCAGCCACCGCCGCTCAGGTGGAGGATCGGGATCTCGCGCTGACAGCACTCGTGGAGGGCGGGCGTCGAGCAGCCGGCGCCGCCCATGAGGACGAGGTGCGAGGTCTCGACCAGGCGGGCGAGGGTCTTGCCCCCGTCGGGGCTTTCGACCACGAGCTGCTCCCCCTTCAGCCGCACGCGGGCGCCCGGCTCCTGGACGACCAGCGGATAGGTCGCGGGATCGGAGGCCGCGAGCGGGCGCGGCTTGCCGCCGCCCTGGCGCAGGAACCGCGTCTCCTCCGGCAGGCAGATCGAGACCAGCGAGCAGCGCGGGCACTTGGGGCTGTCTTCGAGGGGCGGCGGCAGCGCGCCGGCCGCCAGGGTCCGGCGCATCTCGGCCAGGAGCTCCAGGGTGCGCTCGACCAGAGCCTTCGTGAACCGCACGCGGACCCGCTCGCGGGAGGCGACGTAGTAGATGAGGCCCTCGTTCGAGGTGTAGCCGGCTCCGCGCAGCAGCAGGCCCTGGACGCAGAGCTGCACCCGCTCGGGCTCGTAGACGCCGCCCGCGACCGGCGGGCGCTTGCCGCGCTTGTAGTCGACCGGCCGGGCGCGGCGGCCGTCGCGCTCGACCAGGTCGAGCACCGCGGTCAGCCCGAGCTCGGCGCTCGCGAGCTGGAGCGAGCGGTCGTGGAGGCGCTCGCGCTCTCCGGGCTCGCGGTCCACCCGCCGGTGTGCGTGCTTGCCCTCCAGGGTCTCCACGTTGTCCGCCCACTCGCGCTCGACCCACATCAGGTAGGCGAGCCGCGGGCAGTAGGCGAACTCGTTGAGCATCCGGGCCGGAACGAGGTCGGGGACCGAGGTCGCGGTGGCAGGCATGGGAAGGGCTCTCCGGCGGCGGTGCGCTACGGCTCCTGCAAGAGGCAAGACCCGCTTCGGCCCGGAGGGTTTAGGCGAAGTAGGCCAGGCGCTCTTGCCGGGAGTGCTTTGACCGGACCACCAGCCTACCGAGTGTCCCTGTCAGAATCCGTCAGTCGGACCGGCTGAAGTTCGCTTGGGAAGATGAGACGGAAACAGGTTACCGACCGCGGTAGATCTCGCTTCGGTGACCCACCGCATGGACGAGGATGGCGCTCTCCTCCACGAGGAGCTCGTAGACGACGCGATAGTCGCCGACCCTGAGCTTGAAAAAGCCGGAAAGCTTCCCGTGGAGAGGCTCGAGATCGATCTGGTCGACCCGGTTGGCAAGCCACCGAAGGCGTTTGACGATCCGTGAGGCGACTGGGCGATCGAGCCTGGAGAGATCCTTGGCCGCGGGGTCCAGAATCCTGACCTTGGTGCGACGGCATCAGCCGATGCCGAGGTCTCGCGCCACCTCGTCGAGGGCTCGCCCGCGCTCGCCGGCGGCGGTCCGTGTCTTCTGTGCTTCGATGCGCTGGCGTACCGTAGCGCGGACCTCGAGGCCCCGGTCCGGGTCATGGATCAGCTCCGAGAGCTTCTCTTCCAGGAGATCTTCGAGCATCTCCCGCAGGTCGGCTGGGCTCATGTCGGCTACCGTGCTGGCCATCGATCCTCCCCGTTCGTCGGCTTCAGATTAGCACGCGGCGCCAGCGATTCCGCGCGTCGAGCTTCTCGGCAAACCGGCGCGGGCTCGGAGCTCAGTGCGCTCGTTCGCCTTCGCTTCGGTTCGCCGGTTCGGGCCGGAAGAGGCCGAGGCCGAAGTGGCAGCCGAAACCGAGGGCGAGGGGGCCGGAGACCGGCTCGGCGAAGGTGAGACGCCAGAAGCTTCCCCGGGTGTCCGGCTGCGTGAGGCCGCGCTTCGACCGGAACCGGTGGAAGTCGATCGGGCGACGATCGCGCGAACGGACCCTGATCGTGTCGAGCTCCTCCGCCTCCGCGAGCTCGAAGCCCCGCAGGCGACACTCGCGGCGGAGCTGATCCTCCGCCGTGAAGCTCTTCTTCGAGTACCAGGGGTGCAGATAGGGCGTCACCGAAATCCACACCTCGGCCTTCGCGAGGAGATCCGTCGTCGCGCCCAGCTCGTCGCGCGCGCCGACGCCTTCCAGCACGAGCTTCCAGGTCGGCCCCTCGGCCTTGCGCCAGAGCTTGTCCATTGAGCCCAGCGCCGCTCGGACCTCTGGCCCGAATCCCTCTTCGGCATGCACCACCAGGTGGTCGACCAGACCGTCGCCGTCTGCGTCCTCCGGTAGGTAGAACGCGTGACGGTGATCGTTGTCGGCTCCCTCTCGATGGCCTGTGAGAACCGCCGGGGCAGGCTCGTCCCCGAGCTGCTCGCCTGTCCGGCTGGCGATTGCGTTACGCAAAGTCTCCCCGACTCGAACGGCGTCCTCGATCCGAGGCAACGGCCTGCCGTAGAGGGCGAAGCGGGCCGAGGTCGGCCGGCGTCTCTCCGCTGAGACGGCGCGCCCTGGAGTAGCCCCCGGCTCCAAGCACCCCACCGGCCGGAGGTAGGAGACCTGCCGGGCCGCCGGCGGACGGCTCCAGCCTGCCGCCTGGAGATCGGGGGTCTCCACGGCGAGGGCCGCGATCCAGTCCCCCGGGAGGGTCGCCTCCAGCCTGCGTCGTTCGGCGGGTTTGAGCTTGCGAGCGGCGCTCCCCTCGAGGAAGCTTTCGCGGAAGGTCTCGTAGCCCTCGGGGTCTCGAGGAACCAGCAGATCGAGCAGCTCTTGCTCCTCACCGCCTGGGGAGGCGTCCAGCTCGGCGCGCTGGTGGTCGAGCGGCCGGCAGTTCGGCTGTCCGTCCCAGTCTTCGATCCGGCGCGCCTCGACCCAGCTCTCGGCGCGGCCCACGTAACCCAGCCTCTCGAGGAGCGTGTCCAGGAGCTCGGCAGCCTCCGGCGAGAGATCGGCATCGGGCCAGGCCATGACGAGCTCGGCTTCGGGCTCGAGACGGGCGAAGGCGTCGAAGACCAGAGTCGTGGTCTCGCTCCGGCCCTTGCGGATCGGCATGTAGTGCCGCGTGTGGGCGTGCACGCCCGACGGGAGGCGGTAGACCGGCTGAGACCGCGCGAGGCTCTCGAGGAGCTCGGCAAAGATCGCCTCGGAGCGGTTGTCCGGGCCGACCTTCCGGTGCCAGGTGGCGATCAGGGCCCGGAGGAGCCGCCAGGAGGAGGGCGGCCAGGCGACCTCGCCCTCGTTGACGTGCCGGCCCCAGGGTGTCGCATGGTAGCGACCGCCCGGGAACTTCATTCCGACGGCCAGCACGCTCAGGCCCTCCAGGCGACCACCGTGACCCGCGGCTCGGCGAATCGGCCCTCGGCGGCGACTGCCTCGATCAGGCTCGGAAGGGCCTCCTCCAGAGCGGCCCGCTCCGGTACCTCGAACCCCGCGGGCCGAGTGACCGAGAGCTCCTCCACCCGGAGGTCGCAGGCGGTCCGGAGCCGAAGACCCTCGTCCAGGAACCGCCGGATCTTGTAGAGCGACAGGGCGACGAGGAGGGCCTCGACCGCCGGACCGAGGCCGAAGCCGCGGATCTGGGCGAGATCGAGATTGAAGTAGGCGGTGATCTCCTTGGCGGTGTACTCCTCGCGGCTGTACGGGACGTTGCCGAATCCCTTGGCCGTATCGCCCGACGGGTTGACCGAGTCGTTCTTGACGCCACCGCTCTGCGCCACCGACACCCCTTCCGCCTCGATGAAGGCGGAGAGGCAGCGAGGCATGCGCAGTCGGCCGCCGGCCAGGTCCTTCTTCGCCAGGAAGACTCCGTGGATCAGGGCGTTCGTGTCGAGGGCCAGGAGCACCTGGGCGAGCTTGCGGATGTCGACCCCACCCATCTCCATCCCCGCGAGCTCGGCCTTGAGACGATCGAAGACCGTGCGGTCGTTCCCTTCCAGGATGTAGGGAGAGTTCAGACGATGCGCTTCGAGGACCGAGTTGGTGAGCGGCTCACCGTCGGAGCTCACCACCTTCACTACGGGCAACCCGCGCAGCGGAACCACCCAGTCGTCGGCGACCTCGTCCCAGCAGACGCTCTCGAGCCGGTTCGCCATGCTCTGGGCCGACTCGACGAGGAGCATCTTCCCCTCGGGTGCTTCGTACTCGGCGGCTCCGAGCTGCGGAAAGCCGGTCGGCTGGAAACGCGTCCCCTGGAGTGGCCTCAGCGAGGCGTTGAGGAGTAGGCGGGGGCTGCCCGCCAGGACAGACAAGTCGAGGCTCATCGAAGAACGCTCCTTTCGGGAGATGGTCGTTGGGCGAACATGGGGTTCAGGCTTCCCGCGCGGCTTGCCCGGGGAGTGGCTGTCTCTCGCCGATCGCCTCGGCCAGGTTGCCGAGCTCGGTCTTCCTCAGAGGAACCATGAGCGCTGCGGCGAGGCGGCGTGGCGAGAGGCCGACGGGCGCCGGTGCTTTCGAGGGATACCGAGGCAGAATGGCACCCGCGATCCGCAATCGACGCCAGGCCTGGGACAGCGCGAAGGCGAGCCCGCCTCCCGTGCCCGTCGCGAGGTTCGCGACGAGGTCCGTGGTGAGGGGTAGCCGCGCTCCGGCGGGGAGGAAGCGAGCGTCCGCCAGCTCGCTCTCGTCGACGAAGAGCGGCTTGAGCACCGCGAAGGCTCCCGGGATCGGCTCCGACCGCTGGATTCGGAGGGGCAACTTCGACGGCAGGTGCACGAAGGCCAGCCCTCCGAGGAGCCGGCCGATGCGGCGATCGTCGGTCGCGCCGGAGAGAAACGCCCCGACGGCGGCGAGGTCCGCTCTCGGCCAGCCGGCGAAGGGCTTCGAGCGGAGCTCCCGGCGGTCCGCTTCCAGCAGGCGGCGCTCCAGCACGTGAGCCAGGTTGGCGAGCAGATCCCCCTCGGACCAGACGGTCAAGCGGCTCTCCGGATCCCAGTGTCGAGGCCGATCCCCCGGGGTCAATGGAGCGAGGTGAACGCGCATTGGCATTCCGGGGGCGTAGAGACCCGCCAGGGCGGCGGCGATCCGGTACTCGTCGGTGAAGTCGTCCGCCGCCTCGGCCCATCGCTCCGACAGGAAGGGCACGGGGGGCACGACCGCTCGCGCCGCGGGGCTCCGCCCGACGACTCGCTGGAGGTCGCCGAGCACTGCCAGAACCTCCTGGAGGCGCAGAGCGCCGCCGTGGCGCGCCAGCTCGAAGAGCCCCGTCTCCAGGGAACGGACGAGCCGCCGGACCGAGCCCGGCGCCTCGTCACGCCGAGCGTAGCTCCGGAGCCGGTCCAGGTAGCGGTTCTTCTCCAGCTCCTCGACCAGCATCACGTTGGGCTGGCGCCGCACCCGCATCCGGCCCAAGGGCGTGGCGAGGTAGGCGCGTCCGGCGCGCATGAGGAAACCGTAGCGCTCGAAGGCACCGATCCCACGATCGACTCCGAGGGCGGCGACCGCCCGGGCGAAGTCGAGCCCGTCGCGAGCGGGCCGTCCTCCCACGGTGGCCCGGCCCTCGGCGAGGAGCGCCTCGAGCTCCTGGATACCGACGGCTCTGGGCCAGAGCGGCAGCCAGATCTCCGCCCGCGCATCGCCTTCGTCCTGGGTCGCCGTGCTGCCCGAGCCCGCACCGACCGGGCGAACGGTGAACGGATAGCTGAGCAGACCGTGGCCGGCGGCCTCCAGTCGTCGCGTCGAGGCTGCCGCGAACAGGACGGCGCCTTCCAGCATCAAGACGAAGTCCCAGGGGTTGATCAGCGAGCCGCCTTCAAAGCCGATCGAGGCGTTGGCGCCGCCGGCGTCTCCGGGCGCGAACTGACCGATCGCAGCCGCGGCCAGCTCGGGGATCGACTCGCCGAAGAGGGCCCCACGAAGCCACGAAGCGGCCCGGGACCGTGGCCCACCGTTCGACGGATCGAACAGCTCGATCAGCCGCTGCATGAAGTTGTTCGTAAAGTCGAGGCGGCCATCGTTTCCCCCGGTTCCAAGGAGCGGGGGGTACTTCGGATCACCATCGGTCAGAACCACTGCCGCGTCGAGCCAGGGAAGGGCGGCCTCGGGCAATCGCGCGCGCAGGCGCTCGAGAAGCGTCACCTTCTCTTCTCCGCCCGGCCGCACTTCGAAGGCCCCTTCCGCGAGAATCTCGCGGCAGAGGGCCACGACGACTCGATAGGTCGCGAAGCGCGGAGCGGCCGACCCGGAGATCGCCTCGATTCCGGCCTGGTTGTCCTTGGGGTAGAAGCCACTCCCGCCGTTCCAGGGGGCGACGATGGGGCTCGGCCGGTACTCCTCCAGCAGGAAGTGTTCCAGGCCGTCCTCGTCGAGGCGGCTTGAAAGCACGAAGCGCCCCTCGTTCCATCGGCCGGCGGCCTGCGGGTCCTTCTGCGCCGCGACCAGCCGGAAGACCCCGAGAGCCTTCAGATAGCCGGCGAGCGGCACGGAGCTACAGCCTGCCAGCCTCAGGTCGCGGCGAGCGTCGACGTCGGTGCTCATGACTCCTCCTGTGCCTGCTCGGCATCCGAAGCCCGCCAGTCGGCAAGGCGGATGAGGGTCTCGAGCCAGGCCAGGCGGAACGGGCCCAGCTCGGCGAGGAGGCGCCGCGTTCGGGCGGTCCAGCTCGGCCCCCACGGGCCCTCGCCGAGCTCCATGATCTCGAGGGACAGCTCGGTCTCCGGCACCTCTTCTCCAGGCAGCTCGACCCGGGGCAGAGAATCTCCGTTCCACACGCCGCGCGCATAGAGCCGACCGGTGCTGCCATCCGGTGCGGGCTCGGCGGGAAGCGCTCGCAAGCCCATCCTGACTTTCCCGTGATGCGCGGCAATCAGGTAGGCCACGAGGTCGGCACCGGGCTCGCCGCGATGGTGGGCGAGCCAGAGGATCGCCGAGGCCAGCTCGTGACGGAAGTAGCGTCGTCTCGCGACCTCCGTGGCGCTACGCGGTGGGAGCGGCTCCGGTCGCGGACCGGTCTCACCCTGCGGGTCGACCCGAGGGGTGACCTCGCCGCTCTTTGCCCAGTGCTCGGCCCGCTTGGGATCGTCCGGGGGCAACTTTCGCAGCAGGTCCATCTGGAACACCGGGTGGACCTTGCCCGCGTCGTGCCAGCGCGCGGCCGTTCTCAGGGCGAGCCGCTCCTCGGGTGGCAGATCGAGGCCGGCAGTCAGACCCTCGACCGAGTCGGTCACATGGCGGAGGTGATCGGGGAGACGGACCCACCGGCGTCCTTGGCTCCGCTTGTCGGACCCGGCGGCTTCCGGGGCGCCGAGCGCCGCAGCCGAGGACACGGGCTTCACAGGTGTCCGGACCTCAGGAGCAAAGCCGAGATCGACGTCGTAGCCCCCTTCCGTGCTCGCCAGGAGAATCGTCATTCCCGGGCGCAGGTTGTCCCTGCGGACCGCCAGCCACTTACCGACTTGCGCGTCCCAGGTCCACGCCTTTCTTTTCTCGAGGGCGCGGCGGCCGGCCGCGATCGAGATCGTGCAGAGCTCGTCCCTGACTGCGGCGTCGAAGTCTGGTGGTGGCCCCTCGCGGGGCACCTCTCGCCAGAACACCTGGAGGTTGCGTTCGTCCGAGTCGCGGATGAAGGGTGACACGTCGACGTGGAAGCCGGAGAGGTCGGGGTCGGTGTTGTACAGCTCCAGCAAATCACGACGCCGGAGGACGAGCCCGCCGAGCGGCTCGGCCTCGACCTGGGGCAGGCGTGTCGAGCCGGCGTCGTCGAGGCGGTCGAGCTCTGCCCTGGCAGCCGCCAGCGCCTTGCCCTCATAGGGAAGCGCGAGATCGCCCTCGCCCTCTTCCAAGTCGATCCAGAGCACCTGGGCCTCGACATGCTCGCCGCGGCGGTTGCAGCGCCCGCAGCGCTGGACGAAAGAGGCCCACGGGCAGAGCTCGGTGAACAGGGTGGCCGAGCTCAGGTCCACACCGGCCTCGACGACCTGGGTGCTGACGATCACCCGCCCCGCGGGCCCCGGCTCATCCCGAAGCTGCGCCTCGAGGCGTTTGCGCTCCGCGGGCCGGAAGCGACTGTGGATCAGGCGAAGCTCGAAGCCGTCGTCTCCAGCCGCCGGGCGGAGCTTCCGAAAGAGCCCCTGGGCTCGGTCGACACGGTTGAGGATGACCAGGGTGTTGGTGCCCGGGAGGCGCCGGTCGAGGATCTCGCGGGCGAGACTCTCGAGATAGCTGGCGGCTCCTTTCTTCGAGGAGTCCTTGTCGAGCCGCGCCCGTGACCTCTCGACCCGCTTCCGGGCGCCGATGAGCCGAGCGACCCGGTCGAGCGCGTGGTCGCGGCTCGTCAGGCCCGCGGTGCGGAAGGCCCGGGCGTGATCCTCGAGATCGATGGTGGCGAGCCAACCGGGAGCGAGCGTGGCAGATGCCCAGAGGGATCGACAGACTTTCGCCGTCTCAAGGGAGCGCCGGAAGGCTTCGAGCTGGGCCGACGTGGCGACCGCCGGCCCCATGAGCTGCACCTCGTCGAAGACCCAGAAGGCGTCGTTGTGGAGGAGGCCGAAGTGGACCGCCCACTGGAACGGAGACATGCCGTACCCGCGGTTGAGCGCCCGAGACAGGAGCATGTCCTGAGTACCCACGAGGATCGCCGGTCGCTCGGCCTTGATCCAGGCGAGGTCTACGTCTCCGCCCATGAGCGTCGAGACCGTGGGCACTTCGAGGCCGGCGTCGAGGAACTGCTTCTCGGAGCCCTTCGCCCAGGCGGTCGCGTTCCTCTCGGTCTGCTCGACGAGAACGCGCATCGGGAGGCAATAGACGAGGCGGCGGGGAGTCTCCGGATCGCTGTGGAGCCGCTTCCAGAGCCAGGCGACCACGAGCGCCGCGGTCTTGCCGAGGCCGGTCGGAACGTCGAGGAGGTCGGGCCAGGGATCCAGGCCGAGATCCTCCTGGTACGGGTAGGGCGCGTGGCCCGTCAACTCCTTGAAAAACTCGAGGTACTCCGCGCGCTTTCTCTCGCGATCAGTCACCGGCCTTCCTCCTTCGAACCTCAGGAAACCACGGCCCACTGTCAAAACGCGACAGGGACTCCAAGAGAATATGGGCCTCGGCCGCGATCCGTTTCCTCAATGCAGAGCCCCGGACATGGACCCCGTCGGTCGAAGCATCTAGCGCGCCAGCCCCGATGGGGTGAGTGTGGAGCAGGAGCGCTGGTGTAGGCGGTTTGCTGGGCTTGCTCGAGGGACCTGGATTGCTGGAAGGGGTTGACATGGAGTCCCAAGGGTGCGTAATATTTAACGCGACCCAAGGGAGATCGTGATGACCCTCCAGCACCGCTTCACCTACCTGCCCCCCGACGCGGAGATCCTCGGTCCTCACGCCGCGATCGGTCACGACGAGGACGGCTACTGGACGGTGTTCAACGCCTCGGGGCCGATCTTGCGCTTTCGGGAGGACGACACGATGGGTCGGCGCATGGCGGCGGCCGTGCTCACCGATCCGGCGCTCGACCTGGCCCAGCCTCAGGCGCTCGCGAGGGCGTTGGGCTGGCACCGCAGCCGGATCTTCGAGTACCGCAAGCGGTTCCAGGAGCACGGAGTGGAGGGGCTCGAGCCGCAGCGCACCGGCCCGCGCGGGCCTCACAAGCTCCAGGGCGCGACGCGGTCGGAAGCCCAGCGACTTCTCGACCGGGGGGGCTCGAACCGGCGGGTGGCCAAGCAGGTGGGGGTGAGCGAAGGGGCCATCCGCGCGGCGTTGCGCGAGGGCCGCCTGGTACGGCCCCCCTGTCGCGAGCCGGTGGGCCCGCCATCGGAACGGCCAGCTACCGGTCCAGGGCAACGTAACCTGGAGGATCTCTCGTGTTCGGCGGGTGTGGCGGTCAAGCGCACCGAGGATCGAGCGCTGGCTCGGACGGGGCTGCTGGTGGAGGCCGCGCCCGTCTTCGAGCCCGCGGAGGCGGTGGCCCGAGCCGGCGTGCTGGTGGCGCTGCCAGTGCTGTTGGGCCAGGGGTTGATCGAGGTCGGCCAGGAGGTCTACGACGCGGTGCGCAACGGCTACTTCGGCCTGAGCTCGATGCTGTTGACGTTTGCGTTCATGGCCCTGCTGCGCATCAAGAGCCTGGAAGCGCTTCCGGCCCACGCCCCGGGGGAGTTCGGGGCGATCCTGGGGCTCGATCGCGCACCGGAGATCCGCACGGCGCGGCGCAAGCTCGCAGAGCTCGGCGACCGCGGCAAGGCCTGGGACTTCGCGCGGGCGTTTGCCCAACGCTGGGCCGAGGACGATCCCGACGCGCTCGGGTATCTCTATGTCGACGGCCACGTGCGCCCCTACCACGGCCGTGCGCATCGGCTTCCCGAGACCTTCGTGCAACGGCGGCGGCTGTGCATGCCAGCGACCACCGACTACTGGGTCAACGACGCACGGGCGGAGCCTTTGTTCTTCGTCACCGCGTCGGCCAACGACGATCTGCTCAAGATGTTGGGCACCGAGGTTCTCCCCGCGGCCCGGGCGCTCGCCGGAGCCGAGCGCAGGATCACGGTGGTCTTCGACCGCGAGGGCTGGAGCCCGAAGACGTTCGCGACCTGGTACCCGCAAGGACTCGATGTCTTGACCTATCGCAAGGGGGCCTACGAGCCCTGGCCCGAGGCGTGCTTCTTCCCGGTCGAGACCACGGTCTCGGGTCGCCCGGTCACGTATCGGCTCGGACAACGCTCGGTGCGGCTCGGACGAAACTTCTGGATGCGGGAGGTTCGGCGCTTGTGCGATAACGGGCACCAGACCTCGGTCATGACCACGCGCCAGGACCTCGGGATCGAGGAGGTGGCGCGGCGGATGTTCGCCCGCTGGAGCCAAGAGAATTTCTTCCGCACCATGCGTCATGAGTTCGCTCTCGACCACCTGCCCAGTCACCGGGTCGAGCCGGCCGATCCCGAGCGCACCGTGCCGAACCCTGCGATCAAGGACAAGAAGAAGCGGCTCGGACAGATCCGGTCCCAGCTCGCCAAGGCCCAGGCCTCCTACGGCGAAAAGGCGCTAGAGAACCCCGAGCACCGGCGCCCCACCATGAGAGGCTTCAAGATCGCTCACGGCCGGCTCGCCCACGAGATCCGGCGCCTGAGCGCCGAGCGCGAAGCGCTCGAAGCCGAGATCCGGGCTCTGCCCAAGAGGGTCCCGCTCCAGCAGCTGCGCCCCGCCCACGACATCGTGCGCCTGGAGCAGCAACGCAAGGTCCTCACCGATACCGTCAAGATGGTGGCCTACCGCGCCGAGACCCAGCTCGCCAACCTCGTGGGCCCGCTGCTTCCCTTCCGCACCGACGAAGCGCGCAGCTTCCTCAAGAAGGTCTTCCAGCTCCCCGCCGATCTCCTCCCCGATCCCGAGAACCATCGCCTCGTCGTGCGCCTCTATGGCATGGCCAACCCGCGCTCCAACCGCGTCCTCGCCGTCCTCTGCGACCTGCTCAACGGGCTCGAAACGACCTTCCCGGGCACCACGCTCCGGCTCGTCCTCGAGACCCAAGCGTCGCAAAAATAAGTACGCCATGTCCGGGGCTCTGCAATGGGGCCACGCCTGGTGGCGTGGAAACGACCGCTCATCAAGCAGAGCACTCCAGCTCCGCAAAACCAGCTTCAATGGGGCCACTCCGCGTGCGCAGGAGTGGAAAACGCTGGCGGTGGCCTCGGTGGTCGCGAGCTAAGCAGGCCGCGAGTCCACCTTTGCCATCCCAACCCGAGCGCGGAGCTCGTCGCCTCCGGCGCCGATCCACTCGACCTCGATCGTGACGATCTCGGTCGAGGGCCCCTCCGGTGGCGGGGGCTCGTCCGACTTGCCAGCATTCGTGATGATAAGTTCTCCAGGCATCGCTGCCTCCTTTCTAGGCGCGCATCGAGTGGGCCCTCGGACGCGCAGCAGCCACAGCATGGACCAGGAGTCGCCTTTTGTCAAGCCCAGCACCCAAATAACCAGAAGCTGTGGCTCATGGGCGCCAGAGTGTTCCCGCCGTTCCTCCCGCGCCTTCGAGGAGTCGCTGGGCAAGCCATCCGGGACGCGGTGCTAGACTGCCCTTGTGATGGCGGTTCTCCACATCCCCTACGACGACGAGGTCCTGGCCTCGACGGGCCAGTCCGCCGACGAGTTCGAATCAGAGCTCCGGTTCCTCCTCGCCGCGAAGCTCTACGAGCTCGGGCGGCTCTCCGCCGGCCAGGCGGCGCGGCTCGCCGGGCGGCCACGCCTCCTCTTTCTCGACGAGCTCGGACGGCGAGGGTTTACGGTCATCCACCTCGGGCAAGACGCCCTCGAGGACGAGCTGAAGGATGACCGCGCTGAAGTTCAGTAGTGACAGCCCGCCCTTGATCGCGCTTGCGGGGATCGGGCCGATCCTGCCGAGGCCGGTGGGGATTTCCGGCATTTCCGGCCAGGCTTCGACCCCCAGATCCTCCTGGTAGGGATAGGGAGGGGATCCATGATTAAATCCGAGCAGCAGGCGGCAGCAGGACGGGCTCGACACCTCTTTCTCCGGCCGCCCCAAACGCGTCGGTGACCGCGATGATCTCCCTCGACCGCATCCGCTTCGATCCCCAGGTGCTCGGTGGCAAGGCCACCGTGCGCGGGCTTCGGATCAGCGTCGCCCAGATCGTCAACATGGTGGCCAACGGGATGGGAGTACAGGAGATCCTCCAGGAGTACTCTTTCCTGGAGGAGGAGGACATCCGCCAGGCCCTTCGGTACGCGGCCTTGCTGGCGAACGACGAGATCCACCCTCTCACGGCGGCTTCCGGTTGAGGCTCTTGATGGATGCCAACGTCGCGGCATCCACGATCCGGGCACTGCGCGCTCAGGGTCACGACGTCGTCTCGGTCGCCGAAGACGGCCTGTTCGACGTCCCCGATCTCCAGATCGTCGAGCGCGCGCGGCACGAGGGGGGCACGATCGTCACGTACGACCAGGACTTCGGACGGCTGCTGGCGCTTGCCGGAGCCGCTAAACCGAGCGTGATCATCCTGCGCCTCGAAGACCAGACGCCCGGCTACGCCACTCCAAGGCTCCTGACCGCGCTCGGGCACCACGCCGAGGCGCTCGCGGCAGGCGCCATCGTCATCGTGGAGGACTCGCAGGTGAGAGTTCGGCTGCTTCCGATCGAGCGGTGAACGAGAGACCCCGTGCCGGTGGAACAGGGTGTAGGGGTCGAGCCCGCGCCACCGCCGGCTGTGCCCCTCTCGTCCCGGTGGAGGGGGATGTTTCAGCGGCCGAGATCCGCCAGGTCGCGGTAGGCCGTGCGCTCCGAGATCTCGAAGTGCTCGACGATCTCGTGGAGCGACCGCGGGCGGCGCCCACCGAGGAGTTGGACGAGCTCGAGGAGCCGGTCCGAGCGGGCTATCTCTACCTCCTCTCGAGGGCGGGCCGGCGCTCTGCCCGGGAGCGCGCGATCTCCGCGCAACGGCCTGGATCACTCGATGCAGTGTCCACGTCGATGCCATCCCGATAGGCTCGCAGCCGCTGCGGGAGCTTCCGCCGAAGGTCGGGCTTGCCGGCGAAACCGTGGACCTGGAAGCTGACACCGTTCCCGAGAATGCGTGGCAGCATCCTGCGCAGAGCCTCTTCCGCCGACGGCTCCTCCACCAGAACTTCGAGATGGGGCATCACCCACTTCCGGCGGGAGCCAGCGGATCTCCGTCCTCGAAGTAGCCTTCCAGCCAGAGATCGCCCAATTGACCCCCTTCGGCCACGAGCTCCGGGATTCCGGTCATTTCCACCGTCCGCTCTGTCCGGGTGAAGCCCTGGTCGTCCCGGTAGAGCACCCAGACCTCCGTCGGTGTCAAAGCGTTCACGAAGCTCGGCGAGTGACTGGTGACCAGGAGCTGGGCGCGCCGAGTGGCCTTGCGGCACTCCTCGGCGAGACCGGGAAGGAGGCGCGGATGGAGATAGTTCTCCGGCTCTTCGATGCCCACCAGCGGTGGCGGCTCCGGGTCGTAGAGGATGGTGAGATAAGCCAGCATTTTGAGCGTGTCGTCGGAGACGTACTTGGCGAGGACCGGTTCCTTGAAGGGTGCGTCCTTGAAACGCAGCAAAAGGCGCCCGTCCGCGAGGATGTCGGTGTCGACGCGGTCGAGGCGTGGGACGCGCTCTCGGAGGGTTCTGAGGATCTCGTCCAATCGCTCACCGTGCTGCTCTTTGAGGTACTGGACGACGTTCGGGAGGTTGCCGCCGTCCTGCGAGAGACGCTCTTGCGCTCCGGCTTCTGGCACTCCACGAGCGCTGTCCGCGGAGAGGTACGAGAGATACCACCCGGTGATGAACCTGCGCAGGCTCGCCACCCGAGGATGCCGCGCCAGCTGCCCCAAGGTGCTCGCCGCGAGAGTGTCGGGTGAGTCGAGCGTCTCTTCGATTCGGGTCGCCTCCTCGTCCGGTGCCTCGCCCTCGATGACCTCTCCCCGCCCCCGCTTGAAGTTGAGGAAGAAGAACGGCTTGCCCTTCGGACCTCGCCGCCAGCGGAGCCACTCGGCCTCGAGAATCGGCCCGCTTTCCGTCTCGCCGATCTCCAGGTGGTAGGTGATCAGGGAGGATTGGGGCTTCTCCCGGTACTTGAGCTCGATGACGATCGGCCCGTCCGCTCCACGGGTCCGGAGCTCGCGAAACCGGCCGCGCTTGTCCCATGCCTTGCGCAGGCCGTCGAAGCTGGCCCGCCCTCACTTGGTGGCGGCCGACCGACTCGCCGTCGCCTCCGCCAGCCAGCCCGGAAACTCCCCCCACGGGAGCGCCGCGTGGCCGCCGGGAAGCGCCCTTCGCTCCTTGACGCGGCAGACGAGCAGGCCGTGGTCGGTGGAACGACCTCCGGCGGTCTTTCGGAAGCGGTCGAGGGGCCGGGCGTGGCGCGCGGTCGGGGTGGCCGTGGCCTTGATCTCTACCGGCAGGAGGCGGTCGCCCACCGGGACGAGCAGGTCGACCTCCAGGCCGTCGTGGGAGCGCCAGTAGTAGAGCTCCGGGCGGCGGCCCGTGTGGGCGAGCACCTTGATCGCTTCGGACACGACCAGCCCCTCGAACAGTGCGCCGCCCATGGCGCCGGCGAGGGCGGCCTCCGGGCCCGGCTGGCGCGTCAAAGTGCAGGCGAGGCCCGGATCGAGGTAATAGAGCTTCGGCGACTTGACGGCCCGCTTGCCGAAGTTCTCGAAGTAGGGCGGCAGGAGCCAGATCAGGTAGGCGGCCTGGAGCGCCGAGAGCCAGGTCTTGACGGTCGGCTCCGAGATCCCGGCGTCGCGCGAGAGGCCGGCCATGTTGAGCTCCTGACCGTGGCGGGCCGCCGTCAGGCTGACGAAGGTTTCGAAGGCCCGGAGGTCCTGGACGTTGTGGAGCTGCCGGACGTCCCGCTCGACGTAGGTCCGGACGTAGGAGCTCATCCAGAGATCCCTCGCCTCCGGCGTGAGGCGGGGCTCCGGGTAGCCGCCGAGCCAGATCGCCCGGCCCGCGTCGGAGCGCTCCGGCTCCGGCAGCTCATCGATCCCCAGGGGCAGGAGCTCGAGCACCGCGACCCGGCCGGCCAGGGATTCCGTCACCTGCGCCATCAGGCCGAAGTGCTGTGAGCCGGTGAGCACCCAGCGCCCGCGGCGGTCGCGCTCCCGGTCGATCCGGATCTTCAGGTACTGGAAGAGCTCGGGGACGTACTGGACTTCGTCGAGGATCACCCGCTCCGCTTCGAAGCGGTCGAGGAAGCCCTCCGGATCCGACCGGGCGACGTCGCGCTCCAGCGGATCGTCGAAGGTGACGTAGGCCGCCGCCCCGCCGAGCTCGTGGCGCAGGAGTGTCGTTTTGCCGGACTGGCGCGGCCCGGTCACCAGGACCGCCGGGAAGCTCTCCAGGGCTTGGTGGAGTGGCTTGCTCAAGCGTCGCGGGAGGTATTTCACCGGCCAAGACTAAAATCAAAACTCAGATCCGTCAACGTCGACCTGTTCGGCAGGCCGGAGGAGGGTCCGCTGGGCTTGTTCGAGGCTCGGTGCTCGCCGGAGGGTTCGGCCGGCCGAGGCGGAGCTCGGCCGCTTCACGCGGGGTCCGACTCCGGGGGACCGGACCCCGGGGCTGCCCGGTCCGGGTAGAATCGCCTCGGTCCGCTTGAATCCGTCTCCAGTCCACAGTTTCCCGGAGGTCCCCATGGCACGACCCTCGCTCCTGCCCGCCTCGCCCGCCCGCCCGCGCCGCGCCCGGCTCACCGCCGCCGCGACCGCCCTGGCTCTCGCCCTGCTCCTGCTCCCGGCCGCGTCGTTTGCCGCCGCGAGCGAGGCCCAGGCGGCGCCGCAGACCCTCCTCGGCTTTTCCCCCGACGGCTCCGCCGCCCAGCGCGACCTCGAGTCCCGCTTCGACGCCCAGCTCGACCCGGCGCTGCTCAAGACCTGGCTCGAGCACCTGGCCGCCCAGCCCCACCACGTGGGCTCGCCCTGGGACAAGGCGAACGCCGAGTACATCGAGGGGCTGTACGAGTCCTGGGGCTTCGACGCCCACATCGAGGAGCTCCGGGTGCTCTTCCCGACGCCCAAGACCCGCCAGCTCGAGATGGTGGCGCCCACGAAGTACACCGCCAAGCTCGAGGAGCCCGCCCTCGCCCAGGACGCGACCTCCGGCCAGAAGGGGCAGCTCCCCACCTACAACGCCTACTCCGTCGACGGCGACGTCACCGGCGAGCTGGTCTACGTCAACTACGGCGTGCCCGACGACTACGACGAGCTCGCCCGCCGCGGCATCGACGTCACCGGCAAGATCGTCATCGCCCGCTACGGCGGCTCGTGGCGCGGCATCAAGCCGAAGGTGGCGGCCGAGCATGGCGCCATCGGCTGCATCCTCTTCTCCGACCCGCGCGACGACGGCTACTTCGAGGGCGACACCTACCCCGAGGGAGGCTACCGCCCGCGCCAGGGGGTGCAGCGCGGCTCGGTGGCGGACATGCCCCTCTACCCGGGCGATCCCCTGACCCCCGGCGTCGGGGCGACGGCGGACGCCGAGCGCCTGCCCCTCGACCAGGCGAAGGTCTTGACCAAGATCCCGGTGCTCCCCATCTCCTACGGCGACGCCCAGCCGCTGCTCGCGGCCATGACCGGCCCGGTCGCGCCCGAGGACTGGCGCGGTGCCCTGCCGATCACCTACCACCTGGGCCCGGGGCCGGCGAAGGTCCACCTGAAGCTCGCCTTCGATTGGAGCCTGAAGCCGATCTACGACGTCATCGCCCGCATGCCCGGCTCGGAGTACCCCGACCAGTGGGTGCTCCGCGGCAACCACCAGGACGCCTGGGTCAACGGCGCCACCGACCCGATCTCGGGGCAGGTCGCCGTGCTCGCCGAGGCGCGGGCGGTGGGCGAGCTGGTGAAAAGCGGCTGGCACCCCCGGCGTACCCTGGTCTACGCCGCCTGGGACGGCGAGGAGCCGGGTCTCCTGGGCTCGGTCGAGTGGGCCGAGACCCACGCCGACGAGCTCCGCGAGAAGGCCGTCGCCTACGTCAACTCCGACTCGAACTCCCGCGGCTTCCTCTTCATGGGCGGCTCTCACACCCTCGAGAAGCTCGCCAACCAGGTGGCGCGCGACGTGACCGACCCGGAGAAGGGCATCCCGGTCCTCGAACGCTCCCGCGACTTCCTCATCCTGAACGGCGATCCGGAGACCCGCAAGGAGATTCGCGCGCGGCCGGAGATCCCGCTGCGTCCCCTCGGGTCGGGCTCCGACTACACGCCGTTTCTCCAGCACCTGGGGATCGCCTCCATGAACATCGGCTACGGCGGCGAGGGCGACTACGGCCAGTACCACTCGATCTACGACTCGATCGACCACTTCGAGCGCTTCATGGACCCGGACTTCGCCTACGGGGTGGCCCTCGCCAAGACCGGCGGGCGGCTCACCCTACGCCTCGCCCAGGCCGACGTGGTGCCCTTCGACTTCGCGGCGGCGGCCGAGGCCGTGGGCAAGTACGTGGGCGAGGTCGAGAAGCTCGCCGACACGATGCGCGACGACACCGCCGAGCGCGCCCAGCGCCTCGACGACAAGGTGTTCGAGAACGTGGCCGACCCGAAGGAGACCTGGTACCCGCCGAAGCGCGAGGACCCGGTGCCGTACCTCAACTTCGCGCCCCTGGAGAACGCCCTCGCCGCCTTGAAGACGAGCGTCGGCGCCTTCGAGACGGCCTACGCCGCCGGCGGCGCCGGCCTCTCGGACGAGGCTCGCGCCGAGCTCGACGGCCTGCTCTTCCGCTCCGAGCGCGCCTGGACCCGGCAGGAGGGTCTGCCGGGCCGGCCCTGGTTCGTGCACTACGTCTACGCCCCGGGCTTCTACACCGGCTACGGGGTCAAGACCCTGCCCGCGGTGCGCGAGGCGATCGAGCAGCGCGAGTGGGACAAGCTGCCCGGCGACATGGAGGCGACGGCCGGCGTGATCGACGCCTTCGCGGCCCAGGTCGACCGCGCCACCGCGGTGGTCGAGGGGAAGGGAGCCCAGTGACCTGACCACCGCGACGCGGAGATGGGAGGGGGGGATCGGTCAAATGCCGAGGCCGTCGTCCATCTCGACGGCGGCCTCGGCCACCTCCTCGCGCGGCGGCGAGAGCACGTGGCGGAGCCTGCCGAGGAGGTGGTTGAGGGGGTTGCGCCGGCTGAGGAACGGGATCACCGGCCGCCGCCGGATGCCCAGCTCCTCGAGCAGGTCGCCGAGCCCCCGGTCGTCGGGGTCGATCTTGAGGCCCGCCAGGACGGTCTCGCTCGCCCGGCGGCGATCGTCGGCCAGGAGGTAGGTGCGCGCCAGGTTGACGTAGTTCTCCGGCTGGTAGAACTCCCGCTTGACCGCGTGCTCGCAGAGCGCCACGCCCTCGCGCACGCGCCGGTCGAAGCGGGCGATGCCGAAGCCGAGGTAGGAGTAGAAGAGTCCCGGGAAGCTCGGCGGTCCGGTCGTCGGCTTCGGCCACCTTGCGCAGCAGGTCCAGGCCGTGCCGCCAGGCACCCTGCCGGCAGAGCTCGATCCCTTCCTGAGTGACGCCCAGGGCGTCGAAGTCGCGCTCCATCACGGCCATGATGCTCTCCTCCCCGGTCGGCTCGGGCGACCGGAGCTCGGCCCACACCCGCGCGGGCCGAACCATTCTCATATCGACATTCACGGATTCTACACCATTCGGGAACGAGCGGGCACTCACCCGGCCTGGCGGCCCATGGCGTGGTACCATCACGGCGCACAGCACCCCGACCCGGTGTCTCGATGAGCACACGCCCGATCCCTCCCGACGACGTCGACCGCCTGGTGGCTCTCGCCCAGCGGTTTGGCGAGCGCGAGAGCCTCGAGGCGTCCGCCGATCTCTACCTGCTCGCGCTGCGTCTCGATCCGAAGAACGTCGGCGTCAAGCTCGGCCTGGCCGAGGTGCGCAAGCGCCAGCGCCAGCGCCGGGGCGGCCTGCCGCCGCGCGGCCTGCGGGCGGCGGTGGGCGAGAAATACCGGCGGGCCTCGATCGACGCCGCCCACTTCCTGGGTCTGGCCCACGTCTACGCCGACAAGGGCGAGCACGCCCGGGCCGTCGAGTGCCTGGAGGTCGCCCGGGGCAAGGACCCCGCCCTGCCCGGCGTCTACAAGCTCCACGGGCGCATCCTCTACCGGCGCCGGAACTTCCAGAGGGCCGCCGAGGAGCTCGCCAAGGCGCTCCTCTACAACCCGTTCGACCGCGAGACCGCCGAGCTTCTGGGCCGGGCCCAGTACGAGTGCCGGCAGATCGAGGAGGCGCTCGCCTCGTCGGTCCACGGCTTCCTCCTCCATGCCGGGGACCGCGAGAGCACCGACCGGCTGCGCCGGCGGATCCGGACCCTGCGTCAGATCCTCGGCTGGGGCAACCGCGAGCTGACGCGCCTCTTCCACGAGCGCCAGGAGCACCTCCACACCGCCTTCGACCGTCTCGAGTGGCAGCGCGAGCGGTTCATGGAGGAGGAGGGGCTGCTCGACGAGCGCGTCCACGAGGCCGCCCCGGCCGGCGCCGCCGCCACCGCCTCGGGCCAGATCGAGCTGGCGGGTCGGCTCCGGCGCCTGCCGATCTGGTCGCGCTTCAGCGACGAGCAGATCTTCAAGCTCACCCGGGTGGTGCACGAGGAGCTTCACGAGCTGGGAAGCCCGATCTTCGGCCACGGCGACCAGAGCCGCGACCTCTACCTGATCGAGGAAGGGCGGGTGGCGATCGAGCGGCCGACCCACTACGGCACCTTCGGCCTGGGCGAGGTCGGCCCCGGCGAGCTGATCGGAGAGGTCAACTTCATCACCCTGCGCGAGCGCTCGGCGGACGCCCTCGCCACCGAGCCCTCCCGCCTGCTGCGGCTCGACGCCGCCGAGCTCGACCGCCTGTCGGAAGACGATCCGGACCTGGCGGTGCAGCTCTACTGGAGCTTCTGGCGCAGCCTGGCCAAGAAGCTGCGCTCGACCAACGCCCAGCTCCGGGGCTTCTTCAGCGGCGAGGAGTCGGCCGAGAACGTGCTCGCCCTGCGCCGGGCCGAGCAGCAGCGCTCGGACCAGCGGGTGACGGTCGAGCCGAGCGACAAGATCCGGCTCTTCCGCGAGCAGGGCCTGTCGCGCAGCGAGCTCATGACGCTCGCCGCCTTCTCCACCGAGCGGCGCTTCGCCGACGGCGCCTACCTCTTCCAGGAGGGCGACGAGGGCAACGAGATGTACGTCGTGCTCGAAGGACGCGCCAGGATCTCGACGTTCATCCCCGGCGGCGGCGAGGAGGCGCTCGCCATCCTCGACCGGGGGGACTTCTTCGGCGAGATGTCGCTGATCGACGGCGAGCCGCGCTCGGCCGACGCCCGCGCCCACGGCGGGCCGCTGACCGTCCTCGCCCTCGACCAGCCGACGGTCCAGGAGGTGCTGGACATGGACTCCCAGGCCTCCCTCGAGTTCCTCCAGCTCCTGTGCCGCCTGATCAGCCACCGCCTGCGCGAGATCGACGAGAAGGTGATCGGCTGGCGCATCCTGGCCGGCGACCC
The DNA here is from genome assembly GCA_963741925.1 of uncultured Acidobacteriota bacterium. GTDB lineage: Bacteria > Acidobacteriota > Thermoanaerobaculia > Multivoradales > DATKCC01 > CAVUBL01. The sequence goes on along the minus strand of CAVUJU010000005.1, from coordinate 997,569 downwards.
GGGCACCCAGAGCTCCCGCTCCGCGTAGGACGGAGCTGCAGCTCTTCGGAATCCCGACCGTCACCCGCAGCTCCTCCGGCCGGAGGTGCCGGCGGGCGGCCTCGCTCACCGCGTCGGCCCCGAGCGCCTCCAGGGACTCGCGCCGCCACTCGGGGTCGTCCTCCGGCACGCCGTAGAGGGCCGCCTCGCCGAGGAGCTCGGCCCATTGGCGGGCGGTCTCGCGACGGAAGGCCTCCCGCCCCAGGAGATAGCCGCGAGCCTCGTCCACCTCCCCGGTGGTGACCCCTTCCTCGACCAGCCGGGCGAGCTCCTCGGCGATGGCGCGCTCCGCCTGCTCCAGGGTGACGGGCGACGTGCCGACGTAGACCACCAGGCGCCCCGGGTCGAGCCCGGCGCCGGCCAGGGTCTGGACCTGGACCGAGTAGGCCAGCCCCTCGCGCTCGCGCACCCGCTCCGGGAGGCGCCCGGTGAGCCCCGCGCCCGATCCCAGGATCACGCCCAGGAGCTCCAGGGCGTGGCGGTCGGCGTGGGCCCTCGGCACGGTCAGGCAGCCGGCATAGAGGTGGGCCTGGTCGCCGGCCGGCAGGTCGACCTTCCGGTGGCGCTCGGCGAGGCCCTCGGGCGGCGGGATCGGCGGGCCGGCCGGCGGCGTCCCCTGGGTACCGGCGAAGGCGAAGAGCCGTTGGGCGCGCTCGGCCACCTCCGCCTCGTCGAGCGCCCCGGCGACCGAGACGCAGACGCCGGCGGCCAGCGCGCGGCGGTGGCAGGCCAGGCATTCGGCCCGGCCGAGGGCGGCGAGGCTCTCGGCCGAGCCCTGGAGCGGCCGGCTCCGGGGGTGCGGAGCGTAGAGCTGCTCGAGGAAGGCCCAGGCGGTCCGGACGTCGGGCTGATCGGCCAGGCTCTCGAGCTCGGCCGCCGTCTGGCGGGCCACCCAGCGGCACCGATCCTCGGGGAAGGCGGGCTCGCCCAGGAGCTCGGCGGTCCACTCGAGGGCCGGCTCCCAGTGGGCCGAGCGGGCGTCGATCGTCACGCCCAGGACCTCGAACGAGGCCGAGCTCGCCACCGAGGCCCCCAGCGTCTCGGCCTCGTCCGCGATCCGCCGCCAGTCGCGCCGGCGGGTGCCCTCCGTGAGCGCGCGGCCGGTGACCAGCGCCTGGCCCGGGAGCTCCTCGCTCCGGGCACCGGCGGGTACCCAGGCGCGCACGGCCACGACCCCAGGCCCCTCGACCCGCCGCACCCTGAGGCTGAGGCTGCCGGGCTCGAGGACGGCCGGCCGGTCGAGGGCGGCCCGGGCCTGGGTCACGGCTCACCTCCGCCGCCGGAGCCGTCGCCCCCGGGCAGCGACCAGCCCAGCACGCCGGCCTCCCGGGGCCGGAGGTAGAGGCCTGCGGCCCGGCCGACGTCTTCGGCTCCCACCCGGGCGACCCGGCCGATCTCCGCCTGGCTCCAGCCCGCGGCGAAGAAGGTGAGGTCCGAGCCGACGGTCAGGGTCTGCTGGGAGATCCGCTCGTGGCCGAAGGTCCAGTCGGCGAGCATCATCTCCCGGGCCCGCTCGAGCTCCTCGGAGGACGGCGGGCGGGCGGCGAGGCCGGCGACGATGGAGAGCACCTCCTCCTCCACCCGCTCGGGCTCCGTGCCGGGCACCACCTCGGCCAGGAGGGTGAGCGCCCCGGGGTCGATGGCGTCGGACAGGCTGGTCGCCACCCAGGAGCAGTGCTGGCGCTCGTCGACCAGGGTCCGGTACAGGCGGCTGCTGCGGCCGAGACCGAGGACCGCCGCCGCCAGCCTCAGCGCCGGATAGTCCGGGTCGGAGACGGCGGGCACCGGGAGCGCCAGGAGCAGCCGCGGCACCTCGCCCTTGCGCCGGGTGAGCCGCACCAGGCCGGCGACCGGCGGGCGGCCGACGGGCGCCGGGCCGTGGACCGCCCCGGCCTCGAGCGAGCCGAACGCCTCGGCCACCGCGTCGAGGGCGCGCCGGGGGTCGCCGAGATCGCCGCCGACGACCAGCACCGCGTTGTCCGGCCGGTAGAGGGTCCGGTGGAACGCCCGGAGCTCGTCGGGGCCGGTCGCCAGCAGGTCCTCGCGGGTGCCGAGCACCGGCCGGCCGTACGGGTGGGGCCGGTAGAGGGAGGTCTCGACCGCCTGGGTCAGGGAGTCCCAGGGGTCGTCCTCGTACATGGCGATCTCCTCGAGGATCACGCGCCGCTCGCTCTCGACCTCGTCGGGATCGAGGGTGAGTCCGGCCATGCGGTCCGCCTCCATCTCGAGGGCGGCGGTCCAGCGGTCGGCGGCGAGCTGGAAGAAATAGGTGGTGGCGTCGTGGCTGGTGAAGGCGTTGTTGGCGCCGCCCAGCACCTGGGTGCGCCGGTCGACCTCGCCCGGGCCGAAGCGCTCCGATCCCTTGAACATCATGTGCTCGAGGAAGTGGGCGGCACCGGCGTGACCCGCCGCCTCGTCCCGCGTGCCGGCGCGGTACCAGAGGGCGGTGGTGACGATCGGCGCCTGGGGGCTCGCCAGGAGCGCCACGGTCAGGCCGTTGGCCAGGCGCTCGACGGTCAGCTCGCCCGGAAGGACCGGCAGATCGAGGCCGGCCGCCACCCTGCCCGCGGGGTCACCCGACCGGCGCAAGGCGCACCTCGATCTTCTCCCGCGCCTCGGTCGCTCCGGCGCTCACGTCGACGGCGAAGTCCTGGCGGCGAAAGCCGGGGGCGACCACGCTCACGCGGTGGCGCCCCGGCCCGAGGTGGAGCCAGGTCCCGCCCCGGGCGAAGCGCCCGGGGTAGCGGTCGGCGCGCCCCGCCGGCCGCCCGTCCACCTCGACCTCGGCGCCCGGCGGGTAGGCCTCGAAGGCGATCGCCTCGCGCACCCGGTGGAGCTCCAGGTCGGCCAGCTCGAGGTCGGCGGCCTTGGCGGCCGCGAGCCGCGCGGAAACGACGGTCGCCGCGGGACCGGCGGCGCTCGCCCGGACCAGCACGCGGTAGTCCTCCATGCCGGGGCTCCGGAGCTTGAGCAGGTAGGCGCCGGGCCCGGGGAGGAGGTAGGGACCGTGCCCCGGCTCGTACTCGGCGGCACGGCCGATCACCGTGCCGTCGAGCAGGACGAAGGCCGTCCGCGGCTCGACCCGGAGGGTGAGGCCGAGACCGGTGTCGAGCGTCTGGTCGACCGCCTCCTCGCCGGCCGAGCGCTCGGCCCGGAGCTCCTGGACCTCGCGGCGCAGGGCCGGGTCCTCGCGCACCGCCTGGCGGAGGCGAAGGGGCTCCGAAGACGCAGGAGCCGGGGCGGTGTCGGCCTCCTCGGAGGCGTCCCCGTTCCCTCCGTCGCCGGCCGGAGCGGCGGGCTCGGACCGGCCGGAGGGCGGGGCGGGGGCGGGCCGCCTCGCCGCGCCGGGCGGCCCGCCGGCCGGCGTCGTGTCAGGCGCTCGCCCGGCCGCCGCAACCGGGGCCTGGGTTTCCGCCGCGACCCGGGGACCGCTCGACGGAGGTCCGCCCGGGGCCGCGGGACCCGGAGCGGCGCTCGGCGCCGGCGCCCGGGCGTCGGGTCCTTCCTGCGCCGGCACCGCCGGGAAGGTGGCGCCCGCCGCCGCACCTCCGTCGCCGGTGCCGGTCTCGAGCGCCGCGACGCGGGCCGCCGAGATGCGGTGCCAGACGCCGAGCCCCAGGACGGCGGCGACTCCGGCGCCGAGGGCGAGGAGCAGGAGCACCACCCCGAGCGCCACCAGGAGCCGGCGCGACCGGCCGGCGGCGGCGGGGGCGGCGGCCGCTCCCGCAGCGGGCGGCGGAGGCGGCACGCCCGCGCCCACCGCGGCGCGCGTCGCCGCCGGCTCGCCCGCCACCTCGGCGGGCCGGGTCGCGGCGGCCGCCGGCAGGCCGTCGCTCGGGGTCAGCAGGCGGGTCGGTGCCACGTCGACGGCGGCGACCGCCGGGGTGGCGAGGAGGTCGGCCGGCAGCTCGCGCTCGAGCTCGGCGAGCCTCGCCGCCAGCTCGCGGCCGTCGGCGAAGCGCTGGTCGCGGTCCTTGGCGAGCAGCCGGGCCAGGGTCTCGGGGAGCTTCGTGCCCAGCTCCGGGCGCAGCTCGATGGGCGGCGGCTCCTGGTGGAGGATCTGGTAGACCAGGGTCGTGAGGGTCTCGCCCTGGAACGGACGCCGGCCGCCCAGGAGCTCGTAGAGCACGACGCCCAGCGAGAAGAGGTCGCTCCGGCCGTCGAGCTCCTCGCCGCGCACCTGCTCGGGCGAGAGGTAGTGGGGGCTCCCCACCACCGTCCCCGTCATCGTGAGCTCGGTCGCCTGGCCGACGACCTTGGCGATCCCGAAGTCGCTGATCTTCACCCGGCCGTCGGCGGCGAGGAGCAGGTTGGCCGGCTTGACGTCGCGGTGGACGACGCCCCGGGCGTGGGCGTAGGCCAGGCCCTCGGCCGCCTCCCGGGCGATCCGCAGCGCCTCGGCGGTCGTCACCGGCTCGCCGGCGCGCAGGCGCTGGTCGAGGCTCGGCCCCTCGACGTACTCGAACGCCAGGTAGAGCAGGCCCTCCTGGTCTCCCGCGTCGAACAGGGTGACGATGTTCGGGTGGATCAGGCGTCCGACGGTCCGCGCCTCGCGCAGCAGCCGCTCGTGGCGCTCCTCGACCTCTCGGGTCGAGGCGAGCACGCCCTCCATCGGCCGGACGGTCTTGATCGCCAGCAGCCGCTCGATCTGCGGGTCCTGGGCGAGGTAGACGACCCCCATCGCCCCGGCGCCGAGGGGCCGCACGATCCGGTAGCGACCCAGGGTCGCGCCGCTCGCGAGCTCCGTCACGTTCCGGACCCGGCCTCCTCCCCCTCGTCCTCGAACTCGGTCTCTCGCCGCTCGAGCAGGAGGCGGGCCCGGTCCGCCACGCTCGCCGGAACCTGCACCTCGACCACGCCGAGCTGGCCGACGTGGGTGGGGAATTCGTGAGAGTACTGGGACTCCAGCCGGCAGGGGACGTCTTCGTTGCGCAGGTAGCCCGCGATCAGGTCGGCTTCCTCCTCGTCCTCGACCACCTTGACCGCCACCCACTCCTCGTCGTCGTAGTCGCTCATCGCTCGAGCCTCTCCTCGCGTGCCTGGGGTGAAGACCCGGGCGCCAGGCGGCCTCGCGCCGCGGCCCGGGGAAGCCCGATGATATCCCGCACGCCCCCCGCCCGCGAGAGCCCGTGCGCGGGGGTCGGGAGGGGTCAGAGCCCTTCGGTGGTGTACGGCCGGCGCCCCTGGCGCGGGTAGAGGTGGCGGCTGTGCTCGGCGAAGCGCTCGAGCTCCGGGTGCCAGCGCAGGTGGGAGACGGTCATCGACTCGGGGCCGACCCGGATCCAGTTGCAGGTGTTCGTCTCCCGCTCCCCCATCCGGCCGCGGCTCGAGGTCGTCGTGCCCGAGTGGAGGATCACCACCGGCGGCCGTCCCTTGGGGTAGAACTCCTCGGAGTTGCCGATGTAGGCCTGGTGGAGGTGGCCGGAGAGGATCAGGTCGACGCCGACCGACGAGAAGAGGTCGATCGCCTCGTAGGCGTTGGCGAGGACTCGCTGGGTGCCGAAGTTCGGCGGCGGGATCAGGTGGTGATGGGCGACCACCACCTTGAAGAGCCCGTCGGGGGCGGCCTCGAGCATCTCGCCGACCTCGAGCAGGCGGCCGAGGGTGATGCGGCCGTCCTTCCAGGTCCAGTTGAACGCGGTGTTGATGCCCACGACCAGGAGCTCGTCGTCCCGGTGGACCGGCTCGAGCTCGCGGCTGAAGAAGCGGCGGTAGGCACCGAACGGGGTGAAGATCCGCTCCCATACGCGGAAGAGCGGGACGTCGTGGTTGCCCGGCACCACGACGGTCGGTACCGGGATGCGGTCGACGAAGCGGCGCGCCTCGCGAAACTGCTCGGGACGGGCGCGCTGGGTGAGGTCGCCCGAGATCACCACCACGTCCGGCCGGCGCTCCTCGACGAGCTCGAGGACCCCCTCGGAGACTCTCGGCAGGTGGGGAGGGCCGAAGTGGACGTCGGAGACGTGGAAGATGGTGCGCACGCGGAGCCGGATTGTACCCGCAGGCCCCGACCCGGATCGACGCGGATCGGGCCGGATCGGCCCGGATCGGCCCGGCGCAACGGCCATCCCGACGCGGGGGTCCGGCGCCGCCCGCGTCAGACTGGCCGGTCCGGACCCATCACTCCGGCTCGAGCAGGTCCTCGCCGAGCACCCGGTTGACCTCGTCGCTCACCCGGGCGGCGGCGAACGAGCCGAGCGCACCGAGCACGACCCCGCCCCGGCTCCGCCCCAGGATGAAGCCGCCGACGGCGGCCAGCAACAGGGCGGGCACCGGGTAGGTGCGCACCAGGCGCTCCCATTCGAAGCTCTCGGGCATCAGCTCGTCGACCACGTCGTGCGCCGCGGGCTCGGACGGCACGAAGCTGGCGGACATGGCGGCCTACTCGTCGCGGCCGCCCCGGAAGAGCAGGCCGATCACGAAGCCGACGCCGGCGGCGATCAGCACCGACTTGCCCGGGTTGTCGCGCACGTACTCGTTGACGTCCTTCGCCAGGCCGTCGAAGTCCTTCCGCGCCCGCTTGTATCCCTTGCGCAGGTTGCGGGAGGCCTCGTCATAGCCCTCGCGAGCGGTGTTCGAGGCCCGCTCGTAGCCCTTCTTGATCTCGTCCGTGGCGCGCTCGGCACCGCGACGCACGTCCTTCGAAACGTCCTGGAGCTTGGTCTGCACGTCGGCGGCCATCTGGGTCACCTTGTCGCGCACCTGGGCGACGGGGGTCGAAGTCTCTTGGGCTTTGGCCATGGGCTAGCCTCCTGTATCTGCGTTAGCTGCGTTGAGTGGTTCGATGTCTGGATCGAGTCGTTCATCGAAGGGCAACAATCTTATCATGGTCGGCTCAGATTCTGCAAGCCCTCCCCGCGCCGGGGCTGAGCCTGATGGTAGACTCCCCTGCCAATCGAGCAAGATCCGCGCCATGACCAGCCCGCATGTTTCACGAGCCTCCTGCTGCACCGCCGCATCTGCCCACATCTCCGGCGTTTCGCGACGGAGGCTCGTGAAACATGCGGGCTAGTCTCCTCCGACGCCTCCGGGCGCTGCCCGGGGAACCCGCCCTCCGGCCCTGGTTCCAGTCGGCCGCGCGCCTGGGGAGCTTCTCGGTCCTCACTCTCCGGCGCGCCCACCGCGACGGCGTGGTCCTCACCTCCGCGGCGCTCGCCTACGTCACCATCCTCTCCTTCATCCCCCTGCTCGCGGCGTTCTCGTTCATCGGGGCGCGGGTGTTCACCGCCTACCAGGAGCGGAGCCTCGAGTTCTTCGTCCAGGTGCTGCCGTACCACGAGGCCACCGTCACCGAGCAGCTCGAGAAGTTCCTCGAGCAGGCCCAGCACCTCCAGGGTTGGGGCATCCTCTTCTTCTTCGGCACCGCGCTCTTCGCCTTCGGCACCGTCGAAGAGACGATCAACCGGATCTGGAACGTCTCGCATCGGCGCCCCTACCGGGTGCGGCTTCTCTCCTTCACCCTCCTCATCTTCTGGGGGCCGGTCCTGATCGGCGCCGTCTTCTCGACCCTCCTCATCCTGCGCCAGCGCTTCGGCCGGGAGCTGCTCGAGAGCTCGGTGGCGCTCAACCTCCTGCCCTTCCTGGGCACGCTCCTGGGGCTCACCATGCTCTACTGGCTGGTGCCCTACACGCGGGTGTCGCTGCGCTGCGCCGCCATCGGCAGCCTGGCGGCCGCCATCCTCCTCGAGCTCCTGCGCCGCAGCTTCGGCCTCTACGTGGGGCTGCTCACCAACCCGAGCGCGGTCTACGGCCGCTTCGCCTTCGTCCTGTTCTTCGCCATCTCGATCGAGGTCACCTGGACGATCATCCTCTATGGCAGCGAGATGTCGTACTGCGCCCAGCACTTCGGCGCCCTCTCCCGGGGCGCCGCCGGCCCGGAGCGCCACCTCCAGGGGCGCTGGATCGGCCTCGCCGCCACCGTGGCGCTCGCCTCGCGGCTGGCCGAAGGCGCGCCGATGACCGGCCAGGAGGAGCTCGCCGACCGGCTTCTCGTGCCCCCGGACCAGCTCGAGCCGATCCTCCAGCCCCTGCTCGAGGCCGGGATCGTCCGCAGCACCGAGGGGCGCGAGCGCGACTACCTCCTCGCCCAGCCGCCGCACCGGGTGTCGGTCGAACAGGTGCTCGGCGCCTACGACGTCCTGAGCGGCCGGATCTTCCAGCCCCTGGGCGACGAGCTCCAGAGCCGCCTCGACCGCCTCGCCGCCAGGGTCGAGCGCCAGCGCAGCCAGGGCCTCGCGGGCCTCACCCTGGCCGGCCTGGTGGAGACGGCCCCCGCGGGCCCGGAGAGCCCGCCGGCCGAACCCTGAGCGCCGGGTCGGCAGCGCCGTTGCCCGGCGCCACGGAGCCGGCTATACTCGCCGCCCTGCCGGTGGGGCAGTAGCTCAGCTGGGAGAGCACCACGTTCGCAACGTGGGGGTCGAGGGTTCGAATCCCTTCTGCTCCACCAATCCTCATCCCATCCGGCGTCACTCGGGCTCGTCGCCGCCAGCGCCGGTGCCCCGCAGGAGCAGGAGGGTGTCGCGCACGAGCAGCATCTGTCGTTGCGCGACGGCGCCCTGGTCGCGGGCCAGCCGTTGCCAGCGCTCGTAGACCTCCTGGTCTGTGCCCGCGCGTCAATCGGCGAAAAAAATACCTCATCCGGATAGGACGCCTCGTTCGGGTGCGCTCCGATCGTTGCCGGCGAGATCCGGTGCGGGCCCTCCTGATCGGGACCGATGAGGGCCGACCGGCGGGCACCAGCACGCCCGAACCGGCGCCCCGGACGATCGAGGAGAGCGAGGCGGATGCGCCGGCTCACGATGTGCCTCCCCGCAGCTCCTCGAGCAGCGCCTGGGACTCCGGGCCGTCGAGGAGCGACAGGGTCCTGGCGATCCTGCGCCTGAGCTCCGGGCCCCGAGAGCGCGGCGAGGTCCTCGTCGCCGAGGGGCAAGCCCTACGGCGGGGCGCTGCCGGACGCCGTCCTCGGAGCCTCGCTGGTCGACTGCCAGGTCGACCCGCCCGGATTCGACGGCGGGGTGGTGGTAGCGGTCGAGGTCTGCTGCTCGGCGAGGCCCGCGGGCCCTGCGACTGGGCAAGCCAGAAGAAGGCTCGCCGCCGTGCCGGTGCATCGGCATCTCGGCTTCGTCGGCGCCATAGGAGCCGAGAATCTCACCGCGATCGTCGATGTCGATGGCGCTGCACTCCTGGAAGGTGGGAAACGGGCACGGCAGCAGCGCCGGCCCCGCACCGCTTCCCGCTCGGCTCGACCCCCTGCCGAGCTCGCCGAGAGTCCGCCGACCCGGGAACCGACGGGGTGCGGATCACCGCTCTCCCGAGCCGCCTGGAACCGCCGGGGCGATGTTCTGGTTGGACCGCAACACGTTGTCGGGGTCGTAGACCGCCTTGAGCTCGGCCAGCCGGGCGTAGTTGGCGCCATACGCTTCCTGGACCCGCTCGCTGCCCTCGTCCTCGAGCAGGTTGACGTAGGCACCGTGGGAGAACGGCCGGAGCGCCTGCCAGGCTCGGTAGACCCAGCTCGTCGCGGGCTCCGCTTGCTCCGGCGTCTCCCAGGACGAGACGAGGAGGAGCGAGTAGCCCGGATCGCGCAGCGCGAAGGCGGTCGCGGACACGGGTACCCGGGAGGACGCGCCGTTGAGCGGGACGAGCTGGGCGAGATACCCGGGCGGCCCTTGGCCGCAGGACTCGCAGAACGCGTCGAGCATCGCGTCGGACAGCGACGTGAAGTAGCCGGTTCGCGCCGCGCCGGGAGCGGGCGGGGACGAGGGCTCCAGACGCTGGGCGGCGAGATAGCTCATCGGCGCGAGGGTGTCGGCCAGCGGCTTGCCGTGGCCGCGCAGGGGCCGGGCGGCCGCCTCGCCCGCGTCGGGATCGCCGGCGTAGACGACGTGGAACATGAAGACCGGCGGCTCGGGCGGAAACCGCCCGAACCGGGCCACCACGAACAGCTCGTCGGGCGCCTCGGCCATCACCTCGCGATAGACGTCCAGCGCCGCGCGCGCCGCGTCCGGCCGGTAGAGGATCGAGCCGGCCAGGACCTGGCCCACCGGGTGCGCGCGGCACTCGAACGAGGTCACCACGCCGAAGTTGCCGCCGCCACCGCGTAGCGCCCAGTACAGATCCGGGTTCTCCTCGGCCGAGGCGGTCACGAGCTCGCCAGTGGTCAGGACCACCCGGGCCGAGAGCAGGTTGTCGCAAGCCAGCCCGTGCTTCCGGGTCAGGGAGCCCTCGCCGCCTCCGAGCGTGTAGCCGCTGACGCCCACGCCGGGGCACCGGCCGGTGATGGTGGCGAGGCCATGGGCCTGGGCCGCCTCCTCGATCTCCCCCAGGAGCACCCCGGGGCCCGCGACCACCACCTTCTCGTCGGCGTCGACTCGCAGTTGCTTCATGGCGGACAGGTCGATCACGACGCCGCCGTCGCAGACCGAGTAGCCACCGAAGCTGTGGCCGCCGCTGCGCACCGAGACCAGGAGGCCCTCGGAACGGACGAGCTCCACGGTACGGACCACGTCGGACGGATCGCGGCAGCGCGCAATCAGGCCCGGGTGATGGTCGAAGCGCCGGTTCCACATCTGCCGCGCTTGGTCGTAGGCCTCGTCGCCGGGCCGGATGAGGGTGCCCTTGAAGTCCCCGGCGAGCTCCTCGACCACCCCGGAGCTCATGGAGTCGAGGGTCTTGCAGCCGGAGCCGGCCCTCGGCAGCGACCTGGGGCGACGCCAAGAGGAGCCACATCCCAGGAGGCCTCCCGTCGCCACCGACGCGCCGACGGCGCCGGTGAGCTTCACGAACTCGCGGCGGCTCAACCCCTGCGTGGACATGGTGCGCTCGGCCTCCCTTCCCGTTGCCTGAGGACTCGGTCCCGCGATCGACCGTTTCATCGAGGTCCACGGCATCCAGGCCGCGATCCACTCATTCCGGCAAGGCGGTGCGTCGAGACTCCACGAACCGCTTCAGGCGGACGAGGGCCTCGTCCCACTGGGCGGCGATGGCGTCGAGGTAGGCGTGGGCGTCGGCGAGACGCGCCGGTTCGAGCTCGCAGATGCGCTCGCGCCCCTCGCGGCGGGTCCGCACCAGGCCGGCCGCGGAGAGCACCTCGAGGTGCTTGGTGACCGCCTGGCGCGAGACCCGCGCCGTCTCGCTCAAGCGGGCGATCGAGGCCGGGCCGCCCGTGGCGAGGCGGGCGACGAGGCCGAGGCGCGTCTCGTCGCCCAGGGCGGCGAAGAGGGGCGCCGCCTCGTCGAGGCGCGGGGCCGTCGCGGCGCCCTCAGCCGGCGACATGGCGGCGGACGTTCTCCAGCTGGATCGCCCAGCCCTCGGAGTCCTTGCGCCAGGCCAGGTCGCGGCGCTCGGCCGGGATGCGGTCGAAGCCGGACTCGATGACGGTCAGCCGCGTGCCGCCGGGCGCCTCCTCGAGCCGGAGCTCGACCAGGGTCGTGGGCTCTCGCGAGTAGTCGGCGTCCGGGTCGACGGCGTAGGGGTGCCAGCGGTAGCTGAAGAGCCGCTGGGGCTCGATCCGCTCCACCATCACCTCCATCGCCAGGTGCTCCAGCCCCGGGTGGGTCAGGTGCCCGCGGATCGCCTCGCCAACGGCGAAGCGCCCGTCGAGCGCGACACCGAACCAGGCGCCGAACTCGCCGGCGTCGGTCAGCGCCCGCCAGACGCGGGAGCAGGGGGCCTGCAACAGGATCGTCTTCTCGATGCGGTCGGGCGTCGTCTCGGTCATGTGCAACCTCCTGGTTGCATTGTACGAGAACGCCGCCCGACATGCAACCCGCTAGTGACCCGTCAATCGTCAAGTGACCGGGTACCTGGCGAGGATTTCTCGTCGCTGGCAAGGCGCGCCGACGCAGGCGTAGCGGGGCCTACGTCGAGGAGGCGTAACGCAGCGAGGGGCGATTCGGGGGCGCCCGTAGCAGGCCGGCGATTCATTCACAAGCTCTCAGTCGTCGCTGTCCGGGCGGTTCAGCCGGGCGGTCTCCAGGAGAGGTCGAGACGGCGCCATGAGAGCGTGGATGCCCTGCTCGTGCACCAGACGACCGCCGTTGTGGGCCGTATTGGCGAGCAGGAGGGCGCCCACGGCGTAGAAGGCGAGAAAGACCACCAGAATCGAGCTGGTCGCCGCCCGGCCCAGTGGGCGCCGCAGCAAGCCCGGCAGGAACAGCACGGCAGCGAAGACCACCGTCAAGGTCGTGAACACCAGGCGGACGCTTTCGGCGAGCTCCTCGTGATGCTCGAGAATGGCGTTGACGGCCGGCGTCCTCTCGGCCAGGCGGCCGGCGGCTTCGCCGGTGCCCACGGCGACCCAGGCGGCGACCGTCCCCAGGACCATCAGGACGAGCGCGGAGACGAGCAGGCCGCGACCTCGGCTCGGCTCGAGAATCAGCCCGAGCAGGACGAGCACCGGCGCCACGAGCAAGAGGGCGACGGGGAAGTGGACGACGAGGGGGTGGAGGGCGTCCCACGACGGGATGGGCGGCAGGTCGATCATCGAGTGTCTCCTTTCTGTCGGAGTGCGGCGCCGCCGGCCCCCGCGACCCCGCTCGGGGCGGGAAGACGGAGACCGGCAGCCGCCGGTCCTACCGCGCGTCGCCTCAAGCGACGGCGACGTACTTCTCCTTCGGGCTGAAGCAGGAGAGGCACTTGGAGAAGTCGAGGTTGGTCGTGGTGTAGCCGCAGACGGAGCAGACGTAGTAGGTGACCCCGTCGCCCTTCATCTCGTCCAGATTGTCGAGGGCCTTCTGGTACAGCTTGGCGTGCTCGGCCTCGGCGGACTTGGCGTAGTTGAAGGTCTGGACGGCGTCGGCGTTGCGCTCGGCGCGCGCCGCGGCGAGGAACTCCGGGTACATGGTGTCGCGCTCATAGGACTCGCCGGCGATGGCGGCTCGCAGGTTCTCCGCGGTGGCCTTCACCTCGGGCGTCTCGATCGTCGCCTTCGCGGTTCCGCCCATGGCCACGATCACCTTGGCGTGGTTGGCGGCGTGGATCTCTTCGGCCCGGGCGGCGGCGCGGAACAGGCTGGCGGCCTTGCCGTAGCCCTCCTCGTCGGCCTTCTCGGCGAACGCGAGGTACCGCGCGTGGGCGTTCGACTCGCCATTGAAGGCGGCCATCAGGTTGTCGAGGCTCTTTCCGGCCGGCGGCTTGGCGGCGAACGCGCCGGTCGGCACGGCGAGAAGGACCAGGGCGACCACCGTGGCCAGAGAAACCAGGGACTTCCAGGACGTCGTCATCAGATCTACCTCCGGATGCGTGCGGTGGGTGAGTCTTCGATCGGCCGGCCAGGTGCCGGCCCTCGACGAAGTGCTAGCGCAAGCGGGGTGCCACCGCCGGCGAGATCTCCCAAATCAAGGCGGAGAAAGGACTTACCCGCCGGAGGCGGTGCTCTCGCCCGAGGACGGCGTCAAAATGTTCGAACGCTTCCCGGGAGGGGCGTTCGAAGATTCAGACGCCGAGGCCCAGCCGGCGCACCTTGTAGGACATGTCACTGCGGGAGATGCCGAGCCGCCGCGCCGCCTCGGCCTGGACGCCGCCGGTCTCGGCGAGCACCTTCTCGATGAGACGCCGCTCGATCCGGTCGAGCAGCCCGCGCAGGTCGACCGGCCCGTTCAGGGCGGCGAGGAGCCGGTCGACCGGTTCGGCGTCCGCCGCGCCGCCGTCGTCGGCCGGCTGCGGCCCGAGGGGCGGCAGGTCCTCCACACCGATCACCGGACCTCGAGCGAGGATGGTCGCTCGCTCGACCAGGTTGCGAAGCTCCCGGGCGTTGCCGGGAAGGGGATACCGGGCCAGGCGCCAGAGGGCCTCCGGCGTCATCGTCCGCGGGCGCACCTTGAGCTCGGTCGCCACCTGGCGCAGGAAGTGCTCGACGAGCGGCGGCACGTCCTCCGGGCGCTCGCGGAGCGGCGGCACGTGGATCGGCACCACCGCCAACCGATAGTAGAGATCCTCGCGGAAGGCGCCGTCGCGCACCCGTTGCTCGAGATCCCGGTGGGTCGCCACCACGATCCGCACGTCGACCTGCCGCGGCCCGGCGGAGCCGACTCGCACCAGGGCGCCGTCCACCAGCACCCGCAGGAGCTTCGCCTGGAGCGCGAGCGACATCTCGCCCGCCTCGTCGAGCAAGAGGGTCCCGCGGTGGGCGGCCTCGAACACCCCCACGCGCGACCGATCGGCTCCCGTGAACGCCCCCTTCTCATGGCCGAAGAGCTCGCTGTCGAGCAGGGTTTCGGCGAAGGCGGCACAGTTGACCGCGACGAACGGGTGCTGGCGCCGCGGGCTCGCCGCGTGGAGGGCCCGGGCCACGAGCTCCTTGCCGGTGCCGGTCTCCCCGGTCACCAGCACCGTGGCGTGGGTCGGCCCGACCCGGGCGATCAGATCCCGAACCCGGGCGAGGGCGGCGCTCGAGCCGACCATCTCGCTCACGGCCTGGCTGCGCACCTCGCGGCGTAGCCGGGCGTTCTCGCGCAGCAGCTCCACCCGCTCGGTCGCCCGGGCGACCACCGACTTCACCTGGGTCGGCACGAAGGGCTTGGTGATGAAGTCGAAGGCGCCGCGGCGCATGGCCTCGACCGCCAGCTCGACCGTCGCGAACGCCGTGAGCACGACCACCGGCAAGGCCGGGTCGATCTCGCGCACCTGGTCGAGCAGCTCGAGCCCTTCCCCGTCGGGCATCTTCTGGTCGGTGATCACGAGGTCGAAGAGTCCCGCCGCGAGGGCGCGCCGGGCCTCGGTCACGCCGCTCGCGGCCACCACCTCGTGGCCCTCGTCCGCGAGGAGCGAGGAGAGCACGCGCCGCATGGGCGCCTCGTCGTCGACGATCAGCAGGCGGGCCATGGCAGAGGCGACCTCATGGCGCCGGCGACGGGGTGGCGACGGGGCGTTCGCCCGCGGGGTCGAGCCGGCAGCCGGGCAGATCGATCACCATCCGCACGCCGCCGGCCCGGTTGGCGTCCAGCCGCAGGTCGCCCCCGTGGGTGCGGGCGACGTTGCGGGCGATGGTCAGCCCGAGACCCGTCCCCGTGTCCTTGGTGGTAAAGAAGGGCTCGAAGATCCGCTCGGCGACGCCGTCCGAGATCGCAGGGCCGTCGTCCTCGACCGCCAGGCGGACCCCTCGTCGCCCGGCCGGCTCCCCGATCCCGATCCCCAGAGGCGCCGCGGCGAGGGCGACCGTGCCCCCACGGCCCGCGGCGTCGATGGCGTTGAGCACCAGGTTGAGCAACGCCTGGTGGATCTGGAAGGCGTCGATCTCGGCCGCGAGCTCCTCGGGACAGCGAACGGCCAGTGCCACCCCGGCTTCGGCGGCATGCCCCGCGGCCAGGCTGGCGACGTACTCGAGGGCATCCGCGAGCACCGTCGGACGCCGTTCCGGCGGCCGCTGGCGGGCGGAGAGCAGGAAGTCGGAGGTGAGCTTCTCGAGGCGGGCGGCCTCCGCCGAGACGATTCCCTCGAGCTCGTCGGCCGAGAGCCCGCCGCGGCCTTCGCGGGCCATCGCGAGAGAGCTCACGATCAGGCTCACCGGGTTGCGGATCTCGTGGGCGACCGAGCTCGCCAGCCGGCCGACGGCGGCGAGCTTCTCCTCCTCCACCAGCCGGTCGCGGGTGCGCTCGAGCTCCGCCAGGTTGTGCTCGAGGGCGGCCTGCTCGCTCCGCACCTGGCGCGCCAGGAACGACACGATCACCGCCACCACCACGTAGATCAACATCACGTTGGTGGCCTCGAAGTACTCGGACAGATGAACCACACCCCGGCCCTGGAAGTAGAGCCAGATCTGGAGGAAGGTGAGGGCGACGGCCGCGGAGACGACGAGCGCGATCCCCCGCCAACGGTACCGGAAGGCGGCGGCGATCACCGGGATCACCATGAGCGCCACGTAATGGCTGTTCTCGAAGTGGGCGAGCCAGGCGATCAGGAAGGCGAAGCCGACGTTGAGCCAGATCGCCGCGTGGGCGTAGGCCGGCAGCAGGCGGTCGAAGAGCTCCTCCGGCAGGAGCTGCAAGCCGAGCAGCTCGAGGACCTGCATGGCGAAGCGCCCGAACACGATCGCGAAGAACAACCGCGAGGGTAAGCCGAGGGCGCCGGAGAAGAGGACGTGGAGGCCCGCGAGGCCGGCGAGCACGGTCAGGTTGAGCAGGATCAGGCCCGATTCCTGGCGCCGGATCGACTCGGATCGCGTCACGGCGAGGAGCGGCCGGAAGGGCTGGGGCAGGGCCGGCTGGGACCGAAGCGGGCTCATGGGAGATGGGGCCACGGCTCCGCGCCGTGGCGCGGCTCCGATTCTAGCCCGCACCGTTCACCCGCGGGCTCTTCGAGAAGCGTCGCCGAGGCCCGGCGGAGCCGGGGGGCTCCC
This sequence comes from uncultured Acidobacteriota bacterium, assembly GCA_963741925.1. Lineage (GTDB taxonomy): Bacteria > Acidobacteriota > Thermoanaerobaculia > Multivoradales > DATKCC01 > CAVUBL01. The sequence continues at coordinate 981,194 of CAVUJU010000005.1, read as the reverse complement.
CCGCCGTGACCGGCAGGCCGGCGGCCGACCGGATCCGCGCACCGTCACCCCCCCCCTTGACAAACCCGAAAAAAAACATTACTATGACTTTGCTGGATCGGCGAGAGACCCAAGACGTCGGGCTCCGAAGCCGGGCGCCGAAACCCCTTCCGACATAGGCTCTCGATTTCGCTGGAAATCGAACCCAACGACCCAGTAGCACCATCGTTCGGAAGTCACAAAACAGTTTTGTTCCGGGAAGGAATGATTTACGATGACTACCGCTACCGCTACCCGCACGAACGTCCTGTCCGCAAGCACCCTGATGGGTGACAAAGTCGTCAACCCGCAGGGCGAGCACCTCGGCGAGATCAAAGAGCTCATGATCGATCCGCAGACCGGGCACGTCGGCTATGCCGTACTGTCCTTCGGCGGCTTCCTCGGCATGGGCGACAAGCTGTTCGCCGTTCCGTTCCGCGCGCTCGAGCTGAAGGCCGAACGCAAGGAGTTCGTGCTGGACGTCCCCAAGGACAAGCTGAAGACCGCGCCGGGCTTCAACAAGAACGAGTGGCCGAAGAGCGCCGACCGTCAGTGGGGCACCGAGATCCACACCTTCTATGGTGTGACGCCGTACTGGGAGGCGACTCCCGCCCGCACCACCGATCGGTAACCCGATCGTGAGACCCACCGGCCCTCGCGGCTGGTGAGCGAACGCCCGCCGGTTTCGATGGCGGGCGTCTTTTTTTTGTCCGGGCCGGCACCCGGGCCGATCGGCACGGCGACGACGAGGCAACCCTCCGGATACGCCCGCCGCCTTGCCTTTCATGGTGATACGATCCGCGCTTCCATTCGACCGCGAGACGAGCTCAGGCCTCGAGAGGTCGGGCCATGGCGCCGGCCATCCAGACAAAGTGGAAAAGAACTCCGCTGGACTTGCCGTGATTCGAACCGGCATCATGAAGCGGTCTTCAGGAGCTCCGCCGGGGAGGCGCACGTGAGACCCATCCTTCGTACGTTCTGGCTGGCGCTGGCGCTCGGAGCCTGCCTCGCGCCGGCCGCCCGGGCGGCCGACGAGCCGGCGGCGACGGTGCTGGTCCACGCCACGGTGATCGACGGCACCGGCTCGGCGCCGCAGCCGGCGACCACGCTGATCGTCGAGAGCGGGCGGATCTCGGCCGTCTTCCCCGACGGCCAGCGCGAGATCCCCGAGGGCGCAGCGGTCGAGGACCTGTCCGGCAAATACGTGATCCCGGGGTTGATCGACGCCCACGTCCACCTGACCGGCGCGGCGGACGGCGTCGAGGGTTACCGCAAGCTCCTCGGTGCGCTGCTCCGGGCCGGGGTGACGACGGTGCGGGACATGGCGGGCGACGACCGCCTGGTCGGCTACCTGGCGCGGGAGACCGCCTCGGGCGCGATCCCCGGGCCGGACGTCTTCTTCGCCGCCCTCCTCTCGGGCCCCTCGTTCTTCGCCGACGACGTCCGCGCCCAGGGCGCCTCGGCCGGCCTCGTCCTCGGCGAGGCGCCGTACATGCTGGCGGTGACCGCCCGGAGCGACGTGCCGCTGACCATAGCCCAGGCCCGGGGCACGGGCGCGGCCGGCATCAAGCTCTACGCCGACCTGCCGGCGAGCCTGGTGGAGAGCCTGAGCGCGGAGGCCCACCGCCAGGGGCTCCTGGTCTGGACGCACGCGACGATCTTCCCCGCGAAGCCGAGCGACGCCGTCGCCGCCGGCGCGGACACGCTCTCCCATGCCGCCTATCTCGTCTGGGAAGCCGCCCCCCGGGTGCCCTGGGACTACCGGATGCGGGCCCACGGGGACTTTGCCCACGTGCGGCCCGACGACCCGCGAATCGTGACCCTCTTCGACGCCATGCGCGAGCGCGGCACGATCCTCGACGCCAGCGTCTTCCCCTTCGTCCACGAGGCGGAGGCGTCGCCGTCGCGGGTGGGCGCAGGCCTCGTCGAGTGGACCTACGCCGCGACCCGGCTCGCCCACGAGAAGGGCGTGCTGATCGACGCGGGGAGCGACGGCTCGGGGTTCCCCGGGGGCGAGGAGGGCATCGACCTCGACGCCGCCCCCGAGGTCGAGTCGGAGATGGAGCTCCTCGTCGACCACTGCGGCTTCACGCCCCTCGAAGCGATCCGGGCGGCGACCCGGGTGGGCGCCATGACCGTGGGCCGGGCGGCCGACCGCGGCGCCCTCCTCCCGGGGCTGCGCGCCGACCTCGTGGTCCTCGACGCCGACCCATCGCGCGACCTCGCGAACCTGCGCCGGGTCGCCTGGGTGATGAAGGACGGGCGGATCGTCCGGAAGTGAGGCGCGAGAGCTCCTGGACCGTGGCAGAATGAGCCATGCTCCGGGCGGTCCTGCTCGTCGCGCTCGCCGGGCTCGCTCTCCCGACGGAAGCGGTCGCACGGCCCGCGCCGTCACCTGCGGAGCGGCCGCCACCCGGCCGGACCGACCTCCTGATCCTCGTCGACGGCGCCCGGAAGAGCGGTGAGCTCGAGGCCTGCGTCGGCGACCGCTGCCGGCTCGACTCGGAATCGGTCCCCCTCACGGAGATCGCCTGGATCGGCCTCCAGATCCTCGAAGGCCAGCCGCCCGCGGTCGGGGACCCCGATCGCGACGAGGTCCACCTGCGCGACGGCTCGGTGCACTCCGGCCACCTTCTGGGCGTGAGCCTCGGCGTCGTCGCCCTGGAGGAAGACTCCTTCGACCGCGGGGACGTGGCCTGGATCCATCTCGCCTCGGCCGGCGAGAGCCCACGACCGACCGCGGTGCACGGGCAGGACGCCGGCGGCGACCGGGGCCCGACCTCTGAGCCGCCGCCTCCGCGAGTACCGCCAGGAGCTCCACGGCGAACGCGGCCGCCGGTCGGGAGAAGCCATCACCTGGGTCCACCACCGCAAGGGCGACTGGGTCGAGCGCGTCTCCTGGAGCGTCTGCCGCGAGGACGCCGACTGCTCCGACCCGCCGGAGCTACCCGGCCCGGCCACGAACCCCTGCTCGGACCGCGGCATGCAACAGACGGCCGGCTTCGTCCAGCGCAACCGCGACCGCCGCGCCGCCAAGGTCGAAGAGCTGGCGAAGGCGTGGGCCGATACCGGGAGGAGAGCTCGGCGGCCGCCGAGCGCCAAGGCGACCTGGACGACCAGCTCCCCGATCTCCAGTACCAGGGCTGGGCCGCCTGCGTCGAGCACGCGCGCTGCGCCGGCACCCCGGAGTCCGACTGCGACGACCTCAAGCCCGCCGGCGACTGGCCCGACGTGCCGTGAGGCGCGGGCCGCCCGGCCCGGCGCTTCAGGGCTCGGGCCGCCGGTCGCGTGCGAGCTCGGCCCCCGGCAGGCCGGTGGCCACGACCTCCTGATAGGCCGCCTCCTCCCACGGCAGGATGCCGCGCTCCATGTAGACCGGGCGGATCAGGCGCGCGAGCGCCGGGCGGCGGAAACGAAATCGCCCCGCCCACGAAGGGCAGCAGGAGGAGCGAGATTCAGAGCGTGTGCGAGGTAGGAGACGGCGTCGAGGGTGAAGCACCAGCCCTCGCCCACGGCCGCGATCAGCAGGCCGCCGATCGAGGGGCCGACGATGCGCGACGCGTTGACCATCGAGGAGTTGAGGGCGATGGCGTTCGGCAACGCCTCGCGATCTTCCACCATCTGCACGACGAACGCCTGGCGCGCCGGCATGTCGAACGAGTTGATGCACCCCTGGACGAGCTGCAACGCGATGATCTCTGAGACCCGGATCCAGCCCCCCAGCGTCAGCACCGCCAGCGCCGTGGACTGGAGCAGAGAGAGGACCTGGGTGAGCACCAGGATGCGGCGCCGGTCCCAGCGGTCGACCAGCACGCCGGCGAAGGGCGCCAGCACCAGCATCGGGATCTGGCTCGAGAAGCCGACCACCCCGAGCAGGAGCTCCGAGCCCGTCAGGCGGTAGACGAGCCACGCCGTCGCCACGCGGGTGATCCAGGTGCCGACGAGCGAGACGCTCTGGCCGCCGAAGAAGAGCCGGTAATTGCGGTGGCGCAGGGCGCGGAGAACGGGATGGGAGCGCAGGTCCATGGGGCGGCGGGGCATTTTCTCGCAGTCCCCGGCAACCCGCGTTCCGGTGGGGCCCCGGCGCCACCGGCTCCCCCTCCGGCACGCGACTTGCTCGCACGGACCGGCGGGGGACGCAACGCTCCGCAACGTCCGAGAGCTAACGGCAAGGAAAGGAGCCGACCATGAAAGCCACAGCCAGCCTGCTCGCCACGATGCTCATCCTCGGATGGATGCTTCCCGCGACCGCCGCCCACGCGGATCAAGGGGCCGTTCGCCAGGCGAGCCTGGCGCAGAACCAGCCACCGAGTCAGGGCCAGCAACCGAGCCAGGCCAAGCCCTCCGGCGGTCACGCCGACATCGACGTGAACGTCGGGAGCGACGGCGCCGGGAACACCGTCTGGTACACGAGCCCCCTCTGGATCACGATCGGCGTCATCGCCGCCCTGGTGGTCATCCTCATCATCGCCCTCGCGGCTCGCGGCGGCGGCACCACGGTGATCCGGGAGGAGAGGAGGTGAGACCGGGAGGGCGCCGAGCGATTCGGCGGCCGGCCGGGTGAAGCGCTTCCGAAAGCCCCCGCCTCTCGGAGCCAGGCTCGCAGGGGCCTACGTTCCGGGCCCCGGCCATGGCAGAATGCGCCATGAGCCCCTCCGCCCCGCCGGACGCGCCGGGTGCGGGCCTGAGCCCACCGCTGCGCTGGGCAAGTCGAGCCTACGACCGGCTCGACGCCGGTTGGGCGGGCCAGCGCACCCACAACCGCCTGGGGCTCTCGCTCGTCGTCGGCTTCCTCGGCGCCCTTCTCGTCATCGAGCTGAACCGCCGCGGGCTCCTGGGCTCGGAGCTCACGGCGTGGCTCCCCACCCGCCACTTCTACGCCGTCGACTTCGCCTTCACCCTGCTGTTGATGCTCGAGCTCGTCTCTCTGGTCTTCGCGCTCGGCGCCAGCGTCGCAGACTCCCTCGGCAAGCAATTCGAGGTCGTGTCGCTGATCCTTCTGCGCCAGTCGTTCAAGGGGTTCATCGGCTTCGGCGAGCCGATCGAGCTGGGCGGGCAGGTGGAACGGCTCGGCCCCATGGCCGCGGACGCCCTGGGGGCGCTCGGGATCTTCATCGTCCTGGGCTTCTACTACCGTTCCCAGCGCCACCGGCCGATCACCGCCGACGCCCGCGAGCGCGACAGCTTCATCGCCGAGAAGAAGGCCGTCGCGTGCTCGCTGCTCCTCGCCTTCGTGGTGATCGCCGTCTACGACGCGGCCCGCTGGAGCCGCAGCGGCCCGGGCTTCGGCTTCTTCGCCGCCTGCTACACGGTGCTGATCTTCAGCGACATCCTGATCGTCCTGCTCTCCATCCGTCACAGCTCGACCTACAGGGTGCTGTTCCGCAACTCGGGCTTCGCCCTCGCCACGGTCTTCGCGCGCCTGGCCCTGACCGCACCCGCCTACGCCAACGCCGCCCTGGGCCTGGGCGCGGCCGGCTTCGCCTTGCTCCTCACCTGGGCCTACAACAGCTCCGTCCTCGACCTCGGCGAGTGACGGCCGGTGAACGGAAACAGCCTGGTGTCCAGCTTTACCACCACGGGCACCTTCGGCTCCACCTCGACGCCCGGGCTCCCGTCCGCACGGCCACCGCGAGGTGCCAGCCACATTTCAGCCCGACATTTCAGCCGCCCGTGAGGCCGCCCGGTCTCGACCCGACGGCATACTGGACAGCAAGGGCGGTGGCGCGTGGGTCTCGACTTCGAATGGGACGAGGAGAAAGCCGAGGTGAATCTCCGGAAGCATCGGGTGAGCTTCGCAGAGTCCCGCACCGTGTTCGGGGATCCACTCTCCATCACGATGGCAGACCCAAGCCACTCGCAACGCGAGCGCCGCTTCGTGGCTGTCGGCCGCTCCACCTCGAACCGAGTCCTCGTAGTCTGTTAGGGCCCGCGCAGGAATAACTCCCGGCACCGAGGGCGTAAGGGCGCAAGCCTCGCAAGGCGCGCGACTGAGGCATAGCGGGGCCTATGCCGCAGGGAGCGCAACGCCGCGAGGGTTGATGGAATTACGCCCGAATGCGGGAGTTATTCCTGCGCGGGCCCTTACACGGAGCGCGGCTCCAAGGTCCGGTTGATCAGCTCGCGCCGGGCGACTGCAAGGGAAAGGAATGCCGATGAAAAAGGCCTCGGATGAAACGCACCTGGGGGTGGAGGAGATGCTCCCCGAGTACGAGCTCAGCGGCGGAGTCCGTGGGAAGTACGCCCGGGCGTATCGCGAAGGGCATTCCGTCACCGTGCATCGAAAAGACGGCACGACGGTGGTCGAGCACTTCGCCCCGACCGCGGGCTCGATCGTCCTGGACCCGGACGTCCGCCCCTACTTTCCGGACTCGGAAGCCGTCAACGAGGCCCTGAGAGGCCTGATCCGGTTGGCCCCAGCGCGGGCGCGACAGCGCTGACGCGCCTCCGCATCCCAACCGGGGCTCGGGGAGCTACGACCGGGCTGGGAGACGGATCTGCCACTTACCGAGAGCAATCGAAGAGCCCAGAGCAGCCCGCAGCGGGTGCGCTGGACGGGCGCATCCTCTCCGACACCGCCGAAACGGATGGCAACACCGTCTGGGATGGCGGTCAGGAATTCGGGGTTTTGGCGGCGAAGCCCGCCGCCCGGACCCCCGGGCAGGAGGCCATGTGGGACGTGCTACAATTCCTTTCTGGGAGGAGCCCATGGAACAACGCGTCAGCTTGCGAGAGGTCAACCAGCACCTGACCCGCTACGTCAAGGCGGCCGAGGGCGGCCAGCAGATCGTCATCACGCGTCGTGGTCGCCCGGTGGCGCTCCTGTCCGGCTTGACGTGCGGCGAGCGGCAGCTCTCCGCCAGGCAGGAAGCGGCGCTCGAGCGGATCCTCGCCCGAGGCGCCCACCTCGGCGGCCGGGCGCCCTCGCGGGACGAGATGCATGAGCGGTGAGCGAATCACCCTCGACACGAACATCCTTTTTTATGTCGCCGACGTGGACGCCGGCGAGCGCCACCGGCAGGCCCGGGAAATCGTGCGCCGCGCGGCGCGCCAGCAGGACTGCTTCCTGACCCTTCAGACCCTCTCCGAGCTCTTCGCCTCGGTGACCCGCAAGGGCAAGATGACGGCGAGCGAGGCCCGGGCGGCGGTCATCGACTACCTGGACCTCTTCCCGGTGGTCGCCGCCGGACCGGACACACTGCGCAAGGCGATCGGGGCCGTGGAACAGCACACTCTCTCCTTCTGGGACGCCATGCAGTGGGCGGTGGCCCGCCAGGCGGGCGCGAGGCTCTTCCTGAGCGAGGATCTGCAGCACGATCGCGAGCTCGAGGGTGTCCGCTTCCGCGACCCCTTTCGGGTGGACGATCCCTTCGAGATTCCCGAGTAGCAGGTCCGAGCCCACGGGGCAGGCGGCCGCAACGGGGTCGCCTTCGGCGAGGTGCAGGCGGCTCCACCCGTCGATCTCCTGTGGGCTCGTTCTGCTATCCTGCTCTCACGCAATCTCGAGTTTCCGGACCTACGGCTCTTTCGGCCCACCAGGAGGAACGCGCCATGCCCTTCCCTTCGACCGTCGTCTTCGTCCACGGCTGGAGCGTTCGCAACACCAGCACCTACGGCGGCCTGCCCGAGCGCCTGCGCAGCGAGGCGGCGGCCCTCGGGGCGCCGATCGACGTGCGCCACGTCTGGCTCGGCAAGTACGTGAGCTTCCGCGACGAGGTGCGGGTCGCCGACCTGGCGAGCGCCTTCGAGGCCGCGCTCCGCAAGGAGATGGGAGCGAGCCTCGACGCCGGCGCGCGCTTCGCCTGCATCACCCACTCGACCGGCGGGCCGGTGGTCCGTGAGTGGTGGCAGCGGCTCTATCTCGAGCCCGGGGCGGCCTGCCCCATGAGTCACCTGGTCATGCTGGCACCGGCCAACTTCGGCTCGGCCCTGGCCCAGCTCGGCAAGGGCCGGCTCAGCCGGCTGAAGAACTGGTTCCAGGGCGTCGAGCCGGGCGCGGGCGTCCTCGACTGGCTGGAGCTCGGGAGCCCCGAGGCCTGGGACCTGAACCGCGCCTGGATCGGGGCGGGCGCCGACGCGGTCGAGACCTCGGGCGTCTTCCCCTTCGTCCTCACCGGCCAGACCATCGACCGCAAGCTCTACGACCACATCGTCCCGCTCACCGGCGAAGCGGGGTCCGACGGGGTGGTGCGGGTGGCGGCGGCCAACCTGAACGCCACCTACGTGCGCCTGGAGCAGGAGCCCTGGACCCTCGCCGGCGGCAAGCCGACGGCGCCGCGGCTGGTCGCCGCCGAGCGGGCAGCGGCGCCCGCGACGGCGTTCAAGGTCGTCCCCGGGCGGGCGCACTCGGGCACCGGGATCGGGATCATCCGGAGCGTCCGGGACGACGGCGAGCCCCACCCCACGGTCGACGCGGTGCTCAGGTGCCTGCAGGTGGCGAGGGTGGCCGAGTACGAGGCGCTCCGCGGGGCGTTCGAGACCGAGAACGCCCTCACCCAGGAGGACGAGCGGGTGGAGGTGGCGAGGGGCATCGTGGTACGCGGCACCGTCTACTACACCGACCGCTACTCGATGGTGATCTTCCGGCTGCGCGACGACCGGGGCGGCGCGGTCACCGAGTTCGACCTGAAGCTCACCGCCACGCCGGCCGGGGGGCGGTCCGACCGCAAGCCGACGCCCGACCTGCTGCCCCAGGGCTTCTTCCAGGACCGCCAGCTCAACTGCCGGGCGCCCGACACGCTCACCTACTTCCTCGACGCAGACGCCATGCTCGGGACGCCGGCGGTCGAGCGCGACGGCAAGGTGCTGCGCTCGCCGCTGCCCGGCGCCGCGAAGCTCGGATTCCAGGTCGAGCCGCACCTGGCGAGCGGTCTGGTCCACTTCCTCCCGGCCGAGCTCGAGGCCGCGGCCGCGATGCTCGAGGAGGTCGTCAAGCCGAACCAGACGACCCTGGTCGACATCGTCCTGCGCCGCGTCGTGCTGGAGGGCGCCTTCCGCCTGGTGCCGCTCGCCGAGCGCCGGGACACCGACTTCTCCAAGGACCCCCCCGGCGACCCGATTCGGCGGTGAGGGCGGTGAGACGCCGCCACCGTTCCGCTCCGCCCCCGTGGCAGAATGCGCCATGACCCTCCCGGAGCTACCCCTCGACGCTTGGCGCGAGACCCTGGCCACCCTCCATCGCTGGAGCCAGATGGTGGGCAAGATCCAGCTCGCCCTGACCCCGGTCGTCAACCACTACTGGAACGCCACCTTCCGGCTCTCGGCGCACGGCCTCGAGACGCAGGCCCTGCCCTACCGCGGGCGGGTGCTCCAGATGGAGCTCGACTTCGTGACCCACGAGCTCGCGATCCGCACGAGCGACGGCGGGGCCGCGGCCGTCGCCTTCGAGCCGAAGAGCGTCGCCGCCTTCTACCGCGAGCTCGTCGACCGGCTCGCCGCCCTCGACGTCGACGTGCCGATCTGGGACCACCCGGTGGAGATCGCCGAGGAGGCGATCCCGTTCCACGAGGACGAGCTCCACCGCGCCTACGACCCGGAGCACGCCGCGCGCTTCCGGCGGATCCTCGCCTGGTCGGCCGAGGTGCTCGAGGAGTTCCGGGCGCGCTTCCTAGGCAAGTCGAGCCCTGTCCACTTCTTCTGGGGCAGCTTCGACCTCGCCGTCACCCGCTTTTCCGGCCGCCCGGCGCCCGTCGCCCCGGACGCCGACCCGGTCACCCGCGAGTCCTACTCCCACGAGGTGGCGAGCGTCGGCTTCTGGCCCGGCGACGCCCGCTTCCCCGAGCCCGCCTACTACGCCTACGCGGTGCCCAGGCCGGCAGGCTTCGAGGCCGCCGCGGTCAGCCCGGCCGGCGCCTTCTGGAGCGATTCGCTGGGCGAGTTCCTGCTGCCCTACGAGGTGGTCCGGACCGCTGCCGACCCGCGCCGCGCCCTCCTCGAGCTCGCCCAGACGACCTACGAGGCGGCGGCCGACCTCGGCGGCTGGGACCGCGCGGCCCTCGAGCGGCCGGCCGGATGATCGCCGATCCCCACGCCGGAGCGCCGATGCTCGAGGCCGGGCGGAACCCCGCCGCGGCCGAGGCCGCCATGGTGCTGCTCCACGGCCGGGGCGCCTCGGCCGAGGACGTCCTGAGTCTCGCCGCCGAGCTCCGCCGTCCCGGCTTCGCGTACCTCGCCCCCCAGGCCGCCGGCCACACCTGGTATCCGGCGAGCTTCCTCGCGCCCCTCGAACGCAACCAGCCCGACCTGGACTCGGCGCTCGCCCTCGTCGGCCGGGTGGTCGCGGGCCTCGAGGCGGCGGGCCTCTCCCGGGAGCGGATCGTCCTCCTCGGCTTCTCCCAGGGCGCCTGCCTGGCCGCCGAGTGGACGCTCCGCAACCCGGGCCGCTTCGGCGGCGTGGTCGCTCTGACCGGCGGCTTCCTGGGGCCCCTGGGCGAGCCGCGCCGCTTCACCGGGGGCTTCCGGGGCACACCGGTCCTCCTGGGCGCCGGCGATCCCGACCCCCATGTGCCGTGGGTGCGCGTCGAGGAGACGGCCGCGGCCTTCCGCGGTCTCGGCGCCGCCGTCACCCTGCGCCGCTACCCCGGCCTCGGCCACGCGGTCCATCCCGAGGAGCTCCAGCTCGTCCGCGAGCTCATGGACCAGGTGGCGGCTGCTTAGGGCTCGTCCAGAAATCACTGCGTGAACCGAGGGCGTCCGGGCGCCCTCCTCGCAAGGCGCGCGACCGAGGCATCGCCGGGCCGATGTCGCAGGGAGCGCAACGCCGCGAGGAGCGATGCAGGGGCGCCCGGATGCCGAAGTCATTTCTGGACGCGCCCTGGTGACCCGTCAACCGTCAAGTGACGTCTCCCGGCGGCCCCTCTCGCCGCTGGCGGCGTTGCTCCTCCTCGACGTAGGCCCCGCTACGCCTGCGTCGGCGCGCCTGGCCAGCGACGCGAGATCCTCGCCGGATACCCCGTCACTTGACGGTTGACGGGCCACTAGACGTCTACCCTGGGCCAAATCGTGACGAATGAGCCGAGTTTCCCGAGGGGCCGACAGAGCGGGAGGGGGCGTCCCCTTCCCCCCCGTGGGGTGGGAAGGGGATCGAGGGGATGCGGGGGGCATCCGATGAATCCACCGGTCTGGAGTAGCCGTTTCGAGGAGCGCAGCCGTGATCGCTCGGCGTGGGCGGTGGACCAGCGATCCATCAAGCCAAAAACGCTCCAGCCGCCTCGTCGGTTTGAGGCGGAGCTTCACTAGCTGGTCTCGATCCCTCGCGAGAGGCGATCGAAGCTCTGACGGAACTGGGCCAGGCCTTGGCCGAGATCTTGGCCTTCGGTCTTCGCCGCGCCATGCCGAGAGCAAAAGGCGCGCGGATCCTCCCAGAACTCCTCCGCCTCCAACCACTCCGGATGCGCCTCCTGGAGGGTCGCCAGGCCCACGAGGATGCCTTCGGGGATCTCGACCGCTGCCTCCCCGGTTCTGCGCGGCCGGGAAGTCTCCCGGTCGGGTACGGCGGCCGGCGACCCGCTCTCGGCTGAGCGCGCCCGGCGAGGGCTCAGCCACCGGAGCCACCGGCTCAGAACGACGGAGACGCGCGAGCGCGGCGCCTCGCTCCGCCGCTGATACATGGCGTAGAACCGCACGCGGTTGAGGAAGCGCTTGATCGACCGCGGCGTGGGACGGTCCGCGTAGAGCAACGGGTACCAGCTCTCGAGCGCGGTGGCGAACTCCTCGGAGTCATGGACCTCGACCTCAGGAAGGTTGGTGAGCACCCAGAGCCCCGCGCCCACGAGGAGGATCGCGACGGCAAGCCAGAAGGGGGTGCCGGACAGCCCGTCCGGCTTCGCCGGCCTGAAAGCCGCGACTTGCAGCGGCTCCTCGTCGGAGGCACCCTGGTCCTCGCCGGCGGAGTGGGTGGGCGTGAGGCCCACGAGTGCGGCTTCCTGCGTAGCGACGCCCGGGACAGCGCCCGTGGCCACCGGGGCGTCCGGGGCCGGCGAGCTGCCGCCGTGCGAGCCCACCACCAGACCGAGCACCAGGGTGAACGCCAGGGCGACGGGCAGTGCGACCCAGCGGCCGCCGAGGCCGGCGATCCATCGGCCCGCTGTCTGCCATGGCGTGCGGGGCTCGCGGTCTTCCTCCACCGGGCGCAAGAGGGCCTTGCCGGCGTCCTCGCCGAGCCGCGGCACGGGAACCTCGACGTTGATGAGCTTCTCGAGGTACTGGCGGGCGAAGTCGGCCCGGCGGATCCGGCCATCCTCCTCGGAGTTGGTCGTCTCTCCCCCCGGCTCGCCGCTCAGAAGCTCGTCCGCCACCTCACGGAAGCTGAAGCCGACACTGCGCTCGACCCGCTCCCGGTCGATGCCCAGGACCACGTAGCAGTCGCCGGAGCTCACCAGGAAGTTGACGGCTTCGAGGAGACCGAGCACGTTCTGCGGCCGGCACCGGTCGAGGTCATCGATGAAGATCGTCAAGGTGCGGGGAGCGAGGGCCGCGGTCACGTCCTCGAACTCGCGCGCGAAGCGGTACCGGAACCCGGTCTGCGCCTGGGCGTCCCGGACCCTGGCGCGTTCCGAGAGCCCGACCATCAGGGCGCCGGGCTTGACCCCGAAGGCCCGAAGGCCCCGAACGAGGCTGAAGACCCCGCCCAGGGCGAAGAGCAGGAAAGCGAGCGCCGCCGAGTGCGGCTTGTCCGTTGCCGCCCCCGGGCCGGCGTGGGACGCGACCAGGCTCGGCCACGAGGTGGGGTCCAGGAGATGGCCGAGGGTCTCGATCACCTTCCAGCCCGCCTCTCCGCGCGAGACGAGGTAACCGGTGATGGTCCCGAACGCCAGCACCGCCAGCAGAGACGGCACGAACCACCGGCGCAGCCGGCGTGCCAGGAGCCGCGCCCGGAAGGCGATCCCTTCGCCCCGAAACCAGGACGGGATCGCCTGCCGGCGAACGTTCTCGAGCAAGGCCGCCAGAAGCTGCTCCTCCTGCTGGTGATGCCAGGCGTTGAACCAGACCGGCCGGAAGCCGTAGCGGCGAAGGTCCGCGCGCAGCAGGTTCATCAGGGAGGACTTGCCGGTTCCCCACTCCCCGCTCACGGCGAGGGTCAAGGGAGGCTGGGTGGCCGCGTTGCGCAGGAAGCGGGAAAGGCCGAGGGCGATCGCCTCGAACCCCAGCGGGTCGGGGTCGCCGGGACCGATCGGCCGGTCGGAGACCGCCATCTCGGCCACCGACCGATCGACGCGCTCCGGCGGCGGAGGCGCGAGCGCCGGCGCGAGGAGACCGATCGAGAGGAGGACGGCCAGAGTGTACCAGGGCGCGGGATAGCGGTGGTAGGGGTCGAGATCCTCCCAAGTCCCGCCCGCGTCGCGGGTCGCCAGGAGACCTCCGCCGGGCTCCGCCACCCAGCCGTGGAGCGAGTCGGAGAAGTGGAACGCCGCGAGCGGCGTGGGGCGCACCGTCCGCACCGAGCCGCCCTCTGCCACCGAAAGGCCGGCCGGTCCTCCGAACCACGTCTGAGCACCGACTTGCTGAAGCGCCACGGTACCCGGCGCCGCCACGCTCGTGGACGTACCCTCCGCAAGCGGGACCACCGCCCCACGCTCCGTCAGGCCGTAGCCCTCGACCTTGTTCTCCTCGATCAGGACGCCGCTCAAGGCTCGAAGCCCGAGCGGCGGGACCGGAACCCGTTCCCAGCTCGAATCGTCCTTCGAATGTACGAAGATCCGGCTCTCGGAGGCGAGGAGCACGAGCCGCCCGCGGCCGTCGAGCTCGAGGTCGCGGGCCCCTTCTCCCACGCCCTTCGGCGGGTCTAGCGACGCCCACGTCTCCCCGCCGTCGTCGCTCGCCAGCAGCCGGCCGCTACGCTCCAGGGCCCACGCCGAGCCGTCGCCAAGGACCACGTCGATCACCGGTGCCGGAAGGTCGCCCACCACCCGCCGCCAGCTCCGGCCGCCGTCCTCGGTCCGGGCAATGAACCCATGCTGCCCTGAGTCGGCACCCCCAGCCAGCCCGATCCGGTCATCTCGAAAGGCGAGGGACGACCTGCCCATCCGGCTGTCGCGGGTCGCGATCCGCCATCTCTCCTCGGCTCCTCCCCGGTGCTCGGCGAGCTCGGAGCCCTCGCCCACGACCCAGACTCCGTCGCTCCCGAAGAAAGAGGGGTGCCCAGCGATCCGGAATCCGTCGGGCGGCGCCATGGTCTGCCACGAGCCGCCGCCGTCCGTGCTGCGCCAGAGGGTGGAGAGGCCCCAGACCCAGACCGCGCCGTCCTCCGTCACGTCCACTCCCCGGAGACCCTCGCTGGACGGGAGGGGCACGGTTTCCCATGAAGAGCCCCGTCGCCTCCGCAGCCCCCCGTCGTCCACCACGGCCCACAGGCCGTCGTCCGAGCCGGCCACCGCGAGCACGGAGAGGTGCTCCGGTGCGACGACCGGCTGCATCGCACCGTTCCCGCCAGGCACCACGTGCACCAACTTGCCTCGGTCGGCGAACCAGCAGGAGTGGTGTCCGAGGCGTGACGAGCCGGCAGCGACCGCGGCCGAGAGCACCGTCCAGGTCGCGCCGCCGTCCTGCGTCACCCCGTACGCCGCGCGGCCGTCCTGGACCAGAAGCGCACATCCCTCCTTCGCTGAAACGAAGGAGAGATCCTGGAAGTCCAATCTCTCCGAACCGCCGGGGGTCGAGGAGTCTCGCGCCCTCCAGCTCCTCCCTCCGTCCTCGGTGCGCAGGAGTACGCCGTGGCCTCCGCTGATCCAGCCATGCTGCTCGTCGACGAACGCGACTTCCCAAAAGGGACTGCTCAGCCGCGCACCGACCGGGCGGAAGACCCCGCCGCTCTCCCACCCGGGCTCGAGGGACCGGCGAGCGGAAGGAGCCCGGACGCTTTGTTCCGACTGCGCGTTCAACTCCCGCGCGCGATTCAGGCTTCGTTGTGAGACCGTCGGCTGGTCAGCGCCCGCCTCGCGGTACAGGGCGGAGCTCGGGAGCCTTCCGCCGGGAACGTCGAGTCGATTCCTGGTTTGGTTGGCCTGAGGGACGTCGATCTTGACCGGCGGCGGAGCCGCGTAGGCGGGAGTCGCAAGGAGGCTCCACCCCGGCGCCGCGAATCCCCGTTCCCGCCCGAGCGTTTCGGCCTGGGTTTTCTCCGAGGCCGGCCTGGCCACCGGCGCTCCCTGCTGGTCGCCGCCGCCGTCATTCGCCCGTCCTGCCGAGCCGATCTCGACTCGCTCCCAGCTCTCCCCTCCGTCTTCGCTCCGGAGGATCAGCCCTCCAGAGCCCACCACCCAAAGGTCCCGGCCGTCCGGCGCGACCGCGAGGTCGGCCACCGGTCCCACGACCGCCGGGAGCCTCTGCTCAGGATGGGACTCGACGGGGTGGAGCCACCAGGCCAGACCGAATCTCCGCGGCGGGTGGTAGGGGTCCCCCGAGGGGGCTTGTCGCAGACCGACGAAGGTCGACGTGATGAGGAGGGCAGCGGCGGCGAGGACCCAGCCCAGCCGCCGATCCCTCCTCCGCGGCGTCGCGCCCTTGGAGGACGGGCCCTCGGGAATCTTCTCGGCAGCCAGGAATGCGCTCGTCGTATCCATCCGCTTATCTCGCACGGTCTCCCCTTTCCGATCCGCCATGGACGCTCGGCCGGACGGGTTCATCAGGTTCGGTCGCCTTCTGACGATAGGTTGTTCCAGGGGCCGGATGGTGGACACGGCGGTCGGGAACAAGCCGTCCAAGGATCGCTCCGAGCTGCGACCGCGCGGCTGCCCGGACTCGTGACCCGTCAACCGTCAAGTGACGTTTCCTGGCGGTCCCTTTCGCCGCTGGCGGCGTTGCTCCTCCTCGACGTCGGCCCCGCTACGCCTACGTCAAAGCGCCTGGCCAGCGACGCGAGATCCTCGCCGGATACCTTGTCACTTGCAGATCGACGGTCCACTAGACTCGGCGCTCGTGGACTCCTCGCCCGACACCCGGCGTCGCCGCTCCCTGCTCGCGGCCATCGGCCCCGGTCTGCTGGTCGCCGCCACCGGGGTCGGCGCCGGCGACCTCGCGACCGCGGCCTTCACCGGCCACGCCCTGGGCACGGCGGTGCTCTGGGCCGTGGTGGTGGGCGCAGGGATCAAGTACGTCCTGAACGAGGGGCTCGCCCGCTGGCAGCTCGTCACGGGGGAGACCCTCCTCGAGGGGGCGCTGACCCGCCTGACCGGCCGCCTCGCCTGGCCTCTCCAGGCGGCCTTCCTCGCCTACTTCCTGACCTGGAGCTTCCTGGTGTCCGCGGCGCTGATGAGTGCCTGCGGCGCCACCGCCCACGCCATCTGGCCGCTCTCCGCGAGCGCCGCGACCGACAAGGTGATCTACGGCCTCGCCCACGCCGTGGCCGGCCTCTTGGTCGTGCGCTTCGGCGGCTATCGCCTGTTCGAGCGGGTGATGAGCGCCACCATCGTCGTGATGTTCGTGACCGTGGTCGCCACCGCGGTCCGGGTGGCCCGGAACTGGGGCGCCGTGGCCGCCGGCCTGTTGGTGCCGCACTTGCCCGCCGGCGCCGGCGCCGCCGGCTGGACGGCGGCCCTCATGGGGGGCGTCGGCGGCACGGTGACCGTGCTCTGCTACGGCTACTGGATCCGCGAAGAGGGGCGGGAGGGGGGTGGCGAGGTCCGCCTCTGCCGGCTCGACCTGGGCTTCGCCTACGCCATGACCGCCCTCTTCGGCCTCGCCATGGTCGTGGTGGGCTCGACGGTCGAGGTGTCGGGCCGGGGCGCGGGCCTGATCGTGGCGCTCGCCGACCGCCTGGAGGCGACCCTCGGCCCGGCCGGCCGCTGGATCTTCCTGGCCGGCGCCTGGGGGGCCGTGGCGAGCAGCCTCCTCGGCGTCTGGCAGAGCGTGCCGTACCTCTTTGCCGACATCTGGGACCTGCTCCGCGCGCCCGGCGACGTGGGCGCCGCCGAGGCACCTCGGCCGCCGGTCGACACCGCCGGCGCACCCTACCGCCTCTTCCTCTACGCCCTGGCGACGGTGCCCGCGATCGGCCTGGTCTGGAGCTTCGCCGCCATGCAGCGCCTCTACGCCCTGGTGGGCGCCGCCTTCATGCCCATCCTGGCGGCCGTGCTCCTCGCCCTCACCGGTTCGGGCCGCTTCGTGGGCGCCGGCCTCCGCAACCGCCCGGCCACCAACCTGGTGCTCGTCGCCATCCTGGTCTTTTTCACCGTCCTCTTCGCCCGCGTGGTCTTCTGACCCGGTTGTTCTATTCTTGGAGGCCCAGGCAGACGCCGCGGCCGCAGCTCGGCCGCTCCATCATCGTCATCACGGAGGCACAACCCCCTTGTCGAATCCAACCACTCCCCGTCGTCCTCTCCGCTCCAGCATCGCCTCGATCCCCTGCGCCGCCGTCCTGGTCCTCGGCGCCCTCGGCTTCGCGGGCGGCGCCTCGCACCTCGCCGCCCAGCCGCCGCCGCCGGCGACCCCCAAGATCGCCGTCGTCGATCTCGACAAGGTGGTCGCGATCTCCGAAGCGGGCAAGCAGCTCCAGGCCCGGCTCGAGAAGTTCCAGAAGGACACCCAGGCCCAGGCCGACAAGCTCGCCCAGGAGGCGAGCGACCTCCAGAAGAGGCTCTCGGACGGCCGCCGGTCGCTCTCCGAGGACACCTTGGCCGACCTCCAGAAACAGCTCGAGGACAAGACCGTCGAGATGCGCCGTTTCCGCGACGACAAGCAGCGCGAGGGCCAGTCGATCCAGGACGAGGGCCTGGGCAAGGTCGAAAGGCAGCTCGGACCGGTGTTCAAGGCGATCCGGGAGGAAGGCGGCTACGACCTGATCCTCAACCGGGTCCCGGGTGTGGTCGTCTCGTCGAGCGACCGGATCGACATCACCTCCGACGTCGTCGACCGGCTGAACAAGGCGCAGGGGACGACGGGCAAGTAGCGCCCGGGTGGGCCGGCGGTCTTTGGGTGGAGGTGGAAGAGGCTTTCCCTGGTCCCCTCCCAGCGAGCGATCGTCACCCTGGTGGGCGCGGCATCGAGCCCATGAAGCGGCCGAGCTCTGTCTCGGCCGCTTCACGCGTCGGGTGCCATACGATGCGGAGTCCGACGAACCTCGATTCCCCCCTCCTCCCACTTCGCGGCGGAGCGCACCGTCTCAACCACCGAGGGGGCAGCTCGCGGGGCGTGGTGGTTTCTCGCCGGCGCAGTTTGCCGCCGAGAAAGCCATCCGCCCCGCGGGCGTGTGATTCCTCGTCCGCCCCAACCACCTCGAGACCCTCCCTTCGGCCGCCAGCTCGCAGCCCCCTCAGAACCGGCACAGCTCCGCCAGCGCCATCGACCGCTGCGCCGGACGAAGATTGGCCGAATGGCTGGTCGGCGAAGGGCATGAGGTCGTTGAAGCCCGCACCCTCGGACCGGAGCTGTGGCCGTAGAATGGCGGAAGAACTCCCGAGTCTTACGCTGGATCCCACCGCTCGCGTCGAGGTACAACGGTGGAATCGGCAACGGCACAGCCAGCTCTGTCCGCCTCAAACCAGGGACGTCACGAGCTTGCGCTCCTTCGGGGTCAGCTCCCCCAGCGTCTTGCGCAGATTGAGGGCCGAGTTGATGGCGGCGATCGCCGTCGCCGCGCGCAGGTCGATCGACTCATCGTGCCGCTTCGCCCATGCGGCGACCTCCGACCAGCGCCACAGGCGAGTTCTGGCTCTGAGGTGCGAGACCGGCGGCGGGAAGTCGCCAGACCCCCGCTTACCGGACGCCAGGAGCCGCACGCCCTCGCGGCTCCGGCCAAGCCGGTGGGCGATCTCGCTCAGGGTCACCAGGTCGTCCGGCTCCACCCGGATGACGGTCACCCCGGGCACAGATTCCATCTGCTCGATCGCCGACCGGATCGCTTCGCCGAAGGATGGCGCTTCGCGGATGAACTCGGCGTAACCCACGCCGTCGACCTGTCCCAGGGTCGCATCGTCGCAGCCTGCCTCGAAGAGGGCCTCCACGACCTCATCGTCGAGATCCCCCCGGAAGATCAAGCTGAACTCATACTCGTGCACGATCGTCTTCTCCCAGGCATCGTGTCAATGGCCGTCATGCGGGCAACGGTCAACTGCTCGCCGAAGGCCGTTGGAGTGGTTGCTCGGGCTCTTCGGAGTCGACCAGATCGCCACCGAGCAGCCCTGCCCGCATCGCGCGACGCCCCAACGATGACCCGAGGAGGTCGGGGTGATCGTCCAGCCGTGAGTCTCGGCAAACCGAAGCGCCGCCTCGACGTCCTTCTTCGGGTGGCGGCGTCGCACGTTGACAAGCTACAACACCTGGCTGCCTCAGGCAAGGCTGGCCCCTACGGCCTCGGCCGGCCACTCGCGGAAACTCAATCGCTCGGAGGCTGCGGTGGCGTCGGGCCGGCCGAGACGGAGCTCGGCCGCTTCACGCGTCGGGTGCCCTGCGGTCGGCGTCGCGTTGGGTGTCCTGCGATGCGCAGTCCGACGAACCTCGATTCCCCCCTCCTCCCACATCGCGGCGGAGCGCACCGTTGCAACCGCCGAGGGGGCAGCCCGCGGGGCGCGGTGGTGTCTCGCCGGCGCTTTCTGCCGCCGAGAAAGCCATCCGCCCCGCGGGCGTGTGATTCCTCCTCCGCCCCCACCACCTCGCGACCCGCCCTCCGGCCGCCGGCTCGCAGCCCCCTCAGAACCGGCACAGCTCCGCCAGCACCCCCGGCTGCTGGACCGTGATCCGGTGCTCGCTGTCCACCGCGAACACCCCGGCGCGGCGCATCCGCACCAGGATCTGGTTCACCCGCTCCCGCGTCGCCGCCACCATCTCCCCGATCTCCCCCTGCGTGATCGGCGGCGGGATCCACATCCCTTCCCCCGGCAGCGGCCGGCCGTAGCGCTCCGCGAGGTCCAGGATCTGGAGCGCCACCCGCCCCGTCACGTCGAGCGTCGCGAACGCCTGGATCCGCTCCGTCGCGCTGCGCAGCCGGTCGCTCGGCTCCCGCGCCGGCCGGCACCGTCGTCCGGCGCACGAGCTGCGAGAGCTCCTCCAGGTTCTCCTCCGGGAGCCCGGCGAAGAGCGAGATCTCGTGGAGCTGGACGGTGTCGGGGGAGGCGATCATGATCCTCCTCCACCCTGCCGGCGGCCGATCTCGCGGGCGAGCGCCGCGCGGGCCGCGTAGACGGACTTCGGATCGTGGCTCCAGTCGAAGGTGCCGGGCGCCACCGCCCGGGCCTCGGAGCGGGCGAGGGCGCCCGCGCCCGCTCGCTCGGCGAGCACCAGGTACTCGTAGTCCTCGAGCCCTTCGCGGACCAGGGCCAGGCGCAGGCTCGGGATCGGCACGTCGGTGCGGCCGCCGATCCGGGCCGTCGTCCCCGGGTAAAAGAGCGTCCCGTCGCCGTTGCCGCCGTGGCGGCGGACGTCGGTCCACGGGTCGTTCCCCGCGCCGTAGGCCTCGACGGTGTCGTAGTAGAGCTCGCCCTCGAGCCCCAGGGAGAAGGCGATCCAGGGCAGGACCCGCGCCGCCACCGGCGACGCGTCGATGGCGTAGCTCGGCCAGGCCGCGCTCTCCGGCCCCCCCACCCGGTCGCAGCCGTGGCTGGCGCACGAGGCGTAGACCCAGAGCTGCGCCCCGCCCGCTCTCACCTTGGCGTAGGCGGCGGGCACGACCGTCGCCTCGCAGTCGTTCGGCACCCCCGGCCGCGGCTCCAGGCAGTTGACGAGCGGCGCCCAGACGTCGACCACGCCGGCGAGCGCGGGCACGAGCTGCTCGGTCACCAGGGTGGGAAGGCCGGGGTCGGCCGCGCGGGCGAGCCGCCCGGCGTGGAGCACCTTCGGGTAGTCGCCCGGGCCCTGGGGCTCGTCCCAGAGGTAGAGGAACAGCCGGTCGAGCCAGCCCTTCTCCCGGAAGTGGGCCGCCCACGCCCGCCAGGTGAGGACCGTCTGCCGGTCGTCGAGCCCCGGGCGGGTGGTGACGTCGATCGAGGTCACCCGCGCCCCGGGCAGGGCGTCCTCGAGTACTACCGCGGCCTGTTCGCTTGATCCCCCCTCGATCCCCGGCCGCGGGGTGATACCTTGGGCGCAACCCGGCCCAGCCTCCACCCGATGCAAGGAGAAGAGATGAACCGTCGACACCTCGTCCTGGGCCTGAGCGCCCTCCTCGCGACCGCCGCCTTCGCCGCGCCGCCGCCCGAAACCGCACCGCCGAACGGAGGTGCCGCTGCCGCCGCGGCCACCCGGGAGCCGGCCGGCGTCCAGGCGCTGCTCGGCGACATGGATACCCAGGTCGATCCCTGTCGAGACTTCTACGACTACGCCTGCGGCGGCTGGCTGGCCCACACCGAGCGGCCCGCCGACCACGCGACCTGGGGCCGGAGCTTTTCGACCATCAACGAGGAGAACCGCGAGATCGTGCGCGCCATCCTCGAGGACGCAGCCGCCCATCCCGGCACCGACCCCGCCGGCGACCCCGACAGGGCCCGGGTCGGCCATCTCTACGCCTCCTGCATGGACAGCTCCCGGATCGACGCGGCCGGCGCCAAGCCGCTCGCTCCGTACCTCACCGAGATCGACGGGGTCCAGGACCTGAAGACCCTGTTCGTGACCGCCGCCAAGCTCGACACGATCGGCGTGCCAACGCTCTTCCGCATGTCCGTCAGGGCGGACTTCAAGAACCCGCGCCAGAACATCGCGCAGCTCGGCCAGGGCGGCCTCGGGCTGCCGGACCGCGACTACTACCTGAGCAAGGACCCCAAGAAGAAGGAGATCCTCGACCGGTACCCGGGGCACGTCGCCGCGATGCTCACCCTGACCGGCGAGAGCGCGGACGCGGCGGCCCAGCACGCCCAGGAGATCGTCGCCTTCGAGACCCGCCTCGCCGAGGTGTCGAAGCCGCGCGCCGAGCTCCGCGATCCGGACGCGACCTACCACAAGATCGACCGCGCCGGCCTCGAGAAGATCTCGCCGCGGCTCCCGTGGAAGGCCTTCTTCGACGCCACGGGCTACCCGGCGATCGAGGAGATCAACGTGCAGACGCCGGAGTTCTTCGAGCAGCTCGACGCGATCCTCGCCGAGACCAGCCCGGCGGTGCTGCGCGAGTACCTGCGCTGGCACCTGGCGCACGACACCGCGCCGTTCCTCTCCCAGCCCTTCGTCGACGCCGACTTCGAGTTCTACGACAAGCTGCTCTCGGGACAGGAGACGATCGAGCCGCGCTGGAAGCGCTGCGTCGACTTCACGAACCGCGCGCTGGGCGAGGCCGTGGGTAGGGTCTACGTCGAGAAGAAGTTCCCCGGCTCGAGCAAGGCCACGGCCCAGGAGATGCTCCGCGACGTCGAGGCGGCCTTCGAGTCGAACCTGCCGGGGCTCGACTGGATGGACGACGCC
Organism: uncultured Acidobacteriota bacterium; assembly: GCA_963741925.1. Lineage (GTDB taxonomy): Bacteria > Acidobacteriota > Thermoanaerobaculia > Multivoradales > DATKCC01 > CAVUBL01. The sequence continues at coordinate 958,859 of CAVUJU010000005.1, read as the reverse complement.
ACCCGCAAGAAGGCCATGGAGAAGGTCGCGGCGCTCGCCGGCATGATCGGCTACCCCGACACGTGGCGGGACTATTCGTCCATGACCATCGTGCCGGACGACTTCTTCGCCGACGCCGTGGCGGCGCGCCGGTTCGAGTTCGATCGCCAGGCGAAAAAGATCGGCCATCCGGTCGACCGCAGCGAGTGGCACATGAACCCGCAGACGGTCAACGCCTACAGCAACCCGACGGCGAACCAGATCGTCTTCCCGGCCGGGATCATGCAGCCGCCGTTCTTCGACAAGGACTTCCCCGCGGCGATGAACTACGGGGGGATCGGCGCCGTGGTGGGGCACGAGCTCACCCACGGCTTCGACGACCAGGGGCGCAAGTTCGACGCCGAAGGCAGGCTGAGCGAGTGGTGGTCGCCGGCCGTGGCGAAGGCGTTCGAAACGCGGGCCCAGTGCGTACGCGATCAGTACTCGGCCTTCGAGGTCGAGCCCGGGGTACACGTCAACGGCAAGCTCACCGCGGGCGAGAACATCGCCGACATCGGCGGCCTGAAGGAGGCCTACGTCGCGTACCAGAGCTACCAGAAGCGCCACGGCGAGGAGCAGGAGATCCCGCAGCTCACCAACGACCAGCTCTTCTTCGTCGCCTACGCCCAGAACTGGTGCTCGCTGTCGACGCCCGAGGCCCAGCGCATGCGGGTGACGGTGAACCCCCATTCGCCGGCCGAGTTCCGGGCCATCGGCGCGGTGTCGGACAACCCGTACTTCGCCAAGGCCTTCGGCTGCAAGCCCGGCGACCCGATGGTGCCGAAAGACCGGTGCGTGGTGTGGTGAGAAGAGGACGGCGGCGCGTGGTCGAGCCCAGGGTGGGGATCACACGCCCGCGTGTCGGGTGGCTTTCTCGGCGGCGGACTGCGCCGGCGAGAAACCACCGCGCACCCGCGGGCTGCCCCCTCGGCGCTTGAGGCGGTCCGCTCCGCCGGGGGGACTGGCAGAGGGGGATCAGCGTCCGTCGGACTCCGGGGCTTCGAGCCCGATGACGATTCGCGGCGAGAGCTGAGAGCGTCCGCTTCTCAGGAGACTCCCGAAGCTGATCGGCGACCTCATCTCCTACCGGTAGGCATCCTTAGCTCCGCCAGGGCTTCCTGATGACTTACGGTCCCCTCGTCCCGGCGCTCCGCAAGCACCGCGAGGTCGTGCAGATCCTCAAGAAGCTCTCGGAACTCGTCGATCTTCAAGACGACTGCCTTCTTGGATCCCTTCTCGTCCGTGATGTACTCGACGTGGAGTGAACGCGGCTCGGCCATGACTGGGGTCCCCCGATTGGGTGAGACTGTACCATCGCCGGGCGTCACGAAGGTTCCCAATCCCAGGGCGTTAGCTCGATTCATTTTGGAGCTCTCATACCGCCTTCGTGGACCCAGCCCTCCCGGTCGTGAAGTTCTGCATGACAGTTCAGACAATACACATCGCACTTCGCAGCTTCGGCTTCCAGCCTAGCTCGGGCAATCCGAGTAAGGCGAGTCCCACTGATGTTGAACTCCTTCTCTCCTGGATCCCGGTGATGGAAACTAAGGGCCCGCGCAGGAATAACTCCCAGCACCGAGGGCGTAAGGGCGCAATCCTCGCAAGGCGCGCGACTGAGGCATAGCGGGGCCTATGCCGCAGGGAGCGCAACGCCGCGAGGGTTGATGGAATTACGCCCGAATGCGGGAGTTATTCCTGCGCGGGCCCTAAGTGCCGACATGGACTTCGAGTACCCGCAGGCGCAACACTTGCCACCGCGGCTCGCGAGGAGATCTCGTTTTATCCTGGCGCGGCGGTCCTTCAGGGATTCGGCCTTAGATTCCTCTGATCGTAACTCCGGCAAAACGGAGCGGCCTCCGTTTCCTGTTTTGCGCGGTGGTGGGTCGGTCACTGCAGGACGTGGGGTGCATAGAAGGCGCCCACCACGTCGAAGTGACCATGAGCCGGAGGCCAATTCTTTTTCCGGTTTCTCGATTTGACTATTCGGCGGGTGTTCGTGCGCCCGGGCGTCAAGCTTCTCGTAGCGCGATGCGAGCGACATCCCCGGCGGCCTTCCGCCTCTCGGCGAAGGCGCGAGGTTCCATTACGATGAGGTGCATGGGTAGGCGCCAGCCTTCGATCAGGGAGGGGATCTTGCGACTCGTTTCGAGGTAGGAGGTTTCGCCGCGTGCCGCAGACCCGAGGGGGGTAGATCGCCTCGGGGTGGAAGGCTTCGGCGATGCGGTGATGGACACGCTCGATGAGGGCGTCGTCGATCACGGCCAGCTCGAGAGCTCTCAAGCCGGCGCCCTCCTTCCCGCGGTCTGGTGGCTCGCGATCATCGGGATCATCGTATCCCCGGGGAGCGGACGCGGCCCGACCGCCGAGGGGGCAGCTCGCGGGGCGCGGTGGTTTCTCGCCGGCGCAGTTTGCCGCCGAGAAAGCCACCCGCCCCGCGAGCGTGGGCTCCCGCCACCGCCCCGACCACGCGTGCGATCCCTCGCCTCCGCCCGAACCCTCTCCCCCGGCCCTACGTCCAGACGATCTCGACCTCGTACGGCTCGAGCTTCCGGTCGTGAGTGACCAGGGCGAGCCCCTCTTCCTGTGCCTGGGCGACGAGCATCCGGTCGAACGGATCACCGTGGTGGTGCGGGAGGCCGCCGACCCGCTCGGCGTGAGTGAAGGTGATCGCCAGGCGCTCGAAGCCGCTCTCCTCGACGCCCTTCTCGAAGCGATCCGGAAGCCGCAGACGGCCCAGGGCCTGCTTGATGGCGGCCTCCCAAACCGAGGCCGCGCTCACGAACACCGCGCCCGCCGTGGCGATGGTGGCCACGGCCTCTCGGCCGAGCCGCGAATCGTTCGCCCGCCACCAGAGAAAGACGTGGGTGTCGAGGAGGAGTCTAGGCACCTTCCCCCTCGCCCTCGCCCCCCTGGCCGCCACCCTCGAAGGCTTCGAGGATTTCTTCAGGAAGGGGCTCGTCGAAGTCGGGAGAGATCCAGATCCGGCCTTCCCAACCGCCGGGCTTGCGCGGCAGGGCCGGCGTCGTGCACGGCACAAGCTTGGCGAGCGGCTTTCCCGCCTTGGCGATGATGATCTCTTCCCCCGCCGCCGCCCGGTCCACGAGCTTGGAGAGAAACGTCTTGGCGCGGTAGAGGTTGTAGATTGCGTGCGCCATGGCCTTGACCAACCTAGACCAAGTCTACACCCGAAACCCGGACCTGCAAAGAGCTGCAAAGAGTCTGGCACTTCGCGGTGGCTCGGGGCTCAAGCCGGTCGCTCATCCAGGTTCCGTAGTGCCACCCCGACCAACTCGTAGATCGGGCGTGCACGTCGGTCTGCGGTCACCAGTGCCGCACCGGCCGTCTTCGCCGTCAAGGCGACCAGGGCGTCGTAGATGGCGCCACCGGTGCGGCCCTCGCCGGCGAGTTTCCGCACCAGATCCCGCTGTGCATCCGCACTGGGCGGTGGCAGGACCGCGCGAAACCGGTCCTCCAGCCAGGTGTCCACCAGCGAAGGCGCGGCGCGGTGAGGTCGGGGAAATCCGGTCAGCACGGAGTACGTCTCGAGCAGGGCGTGGATCGGGATCGCCGCCCCCTCGTCGAGGACGGCGCAGGCAGGTCGGTTGAGCTCGTGCCATTCGCCGAACGCGGCGATCGCCACCGAGCTGTCGACGGCGATCATCGCCGCTGCGACTCCAGGACCGCTCGCACGTCGTCGGCGTCGATCCTGGGCAGCGGCTCGTCCGTGGTGGCGACCAGTCCCTTCCCCCGGCGAACCAGGCGCATGGGAACCGCTACGGGCTCGAGCTCGAGACGGCCCTCCCGTGCCCGCAACTCCAGAGTGGCACCCGGTTCCAGCTTCAGCTCGTCCCGGAGTGGCTTCGGCACCACCAGACGGCCGGCCCGATCGATGGTCACTCTCATGGTTTGAATCTACCATGGTAGCGCGGTGCCGAGCTTGCCCCTTCCGGCGGGCCACAGGTCCGCCCTACGGGACCTCGTTCTCCTCGGAGTTGACCGCCCGCCAGCGGCCGTCCTGGTAGACGAAGACGTCGGTGAAGAGGGTGCGGTGAGGCTTGGCACCCTCGGGGGTCGTCTGGACGACGACGCCGTCGACGATGCCCACGTCGCCGTAGATCCGCTCGTGGAGGTCCTCGAACCGGCGCTCGACGCCGGGCGGGACCGGGTGGCTCTTGAACCAGGCGATCTGCTGCTCCCGGGTGATGAAGCCGGCGCCGGGGATGACGTGGACGTAGTCCGGCGCCAGGATGCGCTCGAGGGTCGAGGCGTCCTTGGCGCCCAACCACTCCTGCTCGACGGTGACCAGGCCCTGGCGGTCGGGGCCCGGCCGGCCGTCTGCGCCCTGGTCACTGGCCCAGCCGCCGGTGGCGAGGGCGAGAGCGGCGGCCAGCGCCAGGGTGAGCGGCAGCCAGGCCACCGGCGCTCGCTCTCGAGAAGGCTCGCTCCCTGTCACTCCGTCTCGTTGCATCCGTCCTCCTCCTCCCTTCGCCTCGCTCGTCATCGCTGCTCCGCCGAACCGGGCTTCACGCCCGCAGGTGGTCGGGCCTCCAGGTGCGGATGCGCTTCTTGATCTCTTCCGGGTCCTGGAGCTCGCCGCGCAGCACCGCCGCCGCCAGCCCGGGCAGCTCCTGGTCCGAGGCGAAGCGCAGGGCGATGAGCTGGCGCAGGCGGAAGCGGCCGATCTCGGCGCGCAGCTCGGGCGGCAGAAGGCGCGCCATCCGCAGGCGCTCCTCGAGGCGGATCACCCGGTTCTGCACGGTGAGCGGGAAGACCCGCAGATACCAGAACATCAGCACCAGCGCGGCCAGCAGGACCAGGTTCATGAGGCGGTCGACCGAGGGCTCCGTCACCAGCCGGTAGACGGTCCAGGCGAGGTAGACGAGCAGGAGGCCGGTCGTGACGAAGTGGTAGGCCGGCACCAGGCGCCGGTGGTTCTGATAGGTCTGAGGCTCGTCGGTCATCTCGATCCCCTGTCTCGGCAGGCGGGACGTCCGTCCTACGTGCGCTTGCCTTCGCCGACGGCGATATGGAAGTTCAAGGTCGGGGTGCCGAAGGCGCCCCAGAGGCGGAGCCAGATGGGCAGGATCATCTCCATGCCGCGGGCGGCGGTGAGGTCGCCCAGGTCGACCAGGCTCTTCCCCGGCCAGCCGAGGGAGTCGACGACCAGGTCCGCCACCCGGCGCTTGGCGTCCGAGTCGTCGCCGCAGTAGAAGAGGTCGTGCTCGCCCGGCACCTCCGCCGGCGCCACCATGACCGAGCAGTTCATGGTGTTGAGCGCCTTGACCACGCGGGCCTCGGGGTGGGCGCGCTGGATCTGCTCGGCCAGCGAGTCGGTGTTGCAAACGGTGAGCGACGGTGGCATGCCGTGGGAGAAGTCCAGCGGGTTGGCGACGTCGATCAATACCTTGCCGGCGAGGCTCTCGGCGCCGGCCTGCGCCAGGGCCTCGAGCGACACCGCGCCGCCGGTGCAGTTGAAGACGATCTCGCCGAATCGGGCGGCGTCGGCGAAGGTGCCGTGGCTCGCGCCGGCGCCGGCGGCCTCCGCCCACTCGGCCGCCTTCGGGTTGTCCGCGCTCCGCGAGCCCATCCGTACCTCGTGGTCGCCGGAGGCGAGCTTCGTCCCCAGGGTCTGCCCCACCATGCCGGTGCCCAGGATCGCGATCTTCATGGTCTCTCTCCTCGGAGGTCGTGTTCCAAGAGGCACAGAGTCTACGCCCGAAGCCCTCTTGCCCTGCGTAGTACAGTTGCTCCCATGGCCATCGTGGAGATTCCGCCCGAGCTGGTGTGGGACTACCGGAAGCCGCCCGAGGACCCGATCTGGCGCCTGCAGCGGATCGCCGAGTGGTTCCCGGCCTTCGGGCGCGACCGGGCGACTGTGGCGCAGCTCTACGACTACCGGAACACCCTCAGGATCCCACCGGAGGTGAGGAAGTTGATCGAGATCTACGAAGGAATCTGGCGCAAGCGCGAGGTAAACCTTGCCGACGGGTGACTTGACGGCCGCCCAGCAAGCCTTCCTCGATCACCTCCTCGGGTCCGAGCTCGCCGACACCTTCTACCTGAGCGGAGGTACCGCCCTCTCCGCCTTCCATCTTCACCATCGGAGAAGCGATGACCTCGACCTGTTCTCGCGCCGCCCGTACGACGCCAACGCGGTCGTCCAGCTCGTCAACGCCATCGCCGAAGGCGAGCCCACCCCGCACCGGCTCCACCATCGGCTCGGCTTCCTCCTGCGCGTGGAGCAAGAGCCTCTGCGGGTCGAGTTCGTCCACTACGACTACGACTGGATCGAGCCGCCACGTCCCTTGTACGGTCGCTTGCAGGTCGACGGCCTCCGCGACATCCTCGCCAACGAGCTCTCGGCGATGATCGAGCGCACCGATCCGAAGGACTACGCGGACCTTCTCCATCTCCTCCGCCGGTCCCCTCTCACGATCGACCAGGGAATCGAAGACTGTCGGGCGAAGCTCGGCTGGCCGGGGCTTGCCTACCTCCTCCAGACGGCCCTGCTCAAGGTGGACGAGCTTCCCGGATGGCCGGAGACGGTGCCGGCGACCTCGCTCGACGAGGCACGGGCCTTCTTTACCGGGATCGTAGAGCGCCTGGCGAGCTCCTCGGCCTGAGGCCGGGCCTCCAGCGATGGTCGACGACGGCTCCAGGATCCTGATCGCCCACGGCGCCCGGGCGGCCGAGGACGCGCTCGTGGCCGAGATCGACCGGCTCCTGCCCGCAGCCGGAGGAGAGGCCGGGCCGCAGGACCTTGAAGCCGTCCTCGCCTCCCTGGCGCGGCCGGTGGTCGTGGTCGTGCCGTCGCGAAGCCTGCGTCTCCACCTGTCGTCGGAGCTGATCCGCCGGCGGGGGCGCTCGCTCGCCGGGCTCCAGGTGACCACCCTCTCCGCCCTCGCCGCCGCTGTCCTCGAGCGCTCCGGAGAGCCGCCGCCCGCCGGCGAGGGCCTGTTCGACGTCCTGGTCCGCCGCTTCGGGCGCACGGTGCCGCCCCTCGCCCGGGCTCTCGACGAGCTGGTCGAGGGCTACGGCGCCACGGCCGCCACGGTGCGGGACCTCCTGGACGCCGGGTTCGAGCCGGACCTGGCGGACGCCCTGGCGGAAGCGGCGGAAGCCGCCCGCTCGGCGCCCGGAGACGGCGGCGAGGACCGGCCCGTGGGGACGGCGGCCGAGCGCGAGCGGGCCGAGGCGCTCGTCCGCCTGGCGGCCGCGGTCGAGCGCGGGATGGTCGCCCTCGGGGTGGGCCGGCGGTCGACCCTCCTGCGCCGGGCGACCGACCTCGCCCGCTCCGACCCCGAGCGGCTGCCGGCCCGGGCGGTCCTGATCCACGGCTTCGCCGACGCCACCGGCGTGGCCGCCGACCTCCTGGAGACGCTCCTCGGGCGGCCGGGAAGCGTCCTGGTCCTGGACCGGCCGCCCGACCCGGCGGAGCCCCCATCTGGATCGGGCGCCTTCGAGACCACCTTCACCGAGCGCTTCGCGGAGCGGATGAGCCGGGCGGCGGGCGCCATCGAGGAGGCCCCGGCAACCGAGAGCTCCGCCGCCGCGCCCGCCGTCTCCACGGTCACCGCCCTCGGCACCCGCGCCGAGGCCCGGGAGGTGGCCCGGCGGGTCCGCGCGCTCCTCGACGCCGGCGCCGCGCCGGAGACGCTCGCTGTCGTGGCCCGCGCCCTGCCGCCCGACCAGCCCCACGCCGCCGCCCTGCGCCGGGCCTTCACCGAGCTCGGCGTGCCGTTCTCCGGGGTCGGGGCCCTGGGGCCGCTCCTGCCCGCGGGTCGACGCCTCCGGGCCCTCCTCGAGCTCCTCGGCCGGCGCGAGGCGGCCCCGATCGACCGCTGGCTCGACGCCCTGGCGGCGGCTCCGGGCGGCGGGCCGCCCCATCGCCTCTTCGAGCTCCGCCTGGCCTTCCACTCCCTGGGCGCCGGCCGCCTGGCCGAGGTGGCGGAGCTCCGCCCGGGCGCTTCGGGACGGACGGCTTCCCGCTGCCCATCCGCAGGGGCTTCTCGGCGCCGGAGGCGGAGGGCGGGCCCGGCGAGGGAGACGCCGCGGAGGGCCCGGACGACGACCGCGAGGCCGGCGGCGGCCGGCCCGAGCGCCGGCGGGTGCCGTCGGAGGCGCTACGCCGGGCCGCCGCGGCGGCCCGGGCGACCGTGGACCGGCTCCGAAGCTGGCCGGCCGAGGCGCCGCTCGCGGACCACCTGGAGCGGCTCGGCGCCCTCCTCGCCCAGGACCTCCGCTGGCCGCGACCGGGCGCCGACGGCGACGCGGTCCACGCAGAGGAGGCCGCGGACCTCGTCCAGGACCGGATCCGAGAGCTGGAACGGGCGATCCCGGGCGCCTTCCGGCTCGCCTACGACGAGCTGGTCCTCCTCCTCGAGCGCTCGCTCCGCGACGCCGGGCGCGACCTCCTGGGCGGCGCGGGCGGCGGCGTGGCGGTGCTCGACGCCGTCGAGGCCCGAGGCCGGACCTTCCGCCACCTGTTCGTGGTCGGCCTCGAGCGCGGCCTCTTCCCCCGCACCGTCCAGGAGGACCCCCTCCTCGCCGACGACCTTCGCCGCTCCCTCCGCGACCTCCTCCCCGACCTGCCGGTGAAGCTCGCCGGCTACGACGAGGAGCGCTACCTGTTCGCGCAGCTCCTCTCGGCGGCGCCCGAGGTGACCCTCTCCTGGCGGACGGCGGACGACGACGGCCGGCCCCTGGCACCGTCGCCCCTGGTCGAGCGCCTCGGGCTCGCCGGCGGCGCCGCGGGAGGCGGCCGACGGCTGCCGGCGCCGGCGCCGGCGCGCCCGGCGCTCGCCGCGCCCCCGGCGCCCGAAGAAGGCGACCTGCCGGCGGTCGAGCACGTCCTCGCCGCCGGGCTCGCCGGCGACCGGGAGGTTTTCGCCCGGCTCCTGCCCGTGGCGCTGGCGGAGTCGCTGGCGGACGACCGGGTGGACGCGCCGGGAGCGCCCGGCGAGACCGGCACCGGCCCCGGCTCCGGCACCGACCTGGACCCCACCGAGCTCGCCGCCGCCCACCGGGCGATCCTGGAGGAGATCGACCCCGACCTCGCAACCCCCGAGGGTCGGGCGCGCCGGGGCCGCCTGGGCCCCTATTTCGGCTTTCTCGGCGGGTTCATCGGGCCGGGCGGCGCCGGCGACCCCCGGCGCAACCCGCTCTTCGTGACCGCCCTCGAGGGGCTGGCCGGCTGCCCGTGGCAGACCTTCCTCACCCGCCTGCTCCGCCTCGAGCCGACGCCCGACCCGCTCCAGGCGCTCCCCTCCCTCGACGCCCTGCTGGTGGGCTCGCTGGTGCACGCCGTCCTCGAGGACGTGGTGCGCCGGGGCCTGGGGCAGCCGGACGCCGCGCCCGGGCCGACCCTGGCCGAGCTCCTGGAGGCCGCCGGCGAGGCCGACGCTCCCGACGGCGCCCCCCCTCCGGCCCCCGCTCCGACCGGAGTCCCGTGGCCCGAGGCGGGCGAGCTCGACGCGCTCCTCCGGCGCCGCTCCGAAGCCCTGCTGGCGGCCGAGGGGATTGCCCTCCCGGGCCTCGCCCGGGCCCTGGCGGCGACCGCCCGCCCCTTCCTCGAGGCGGCGCGGGAGGCCGAGTGGGGTGCCGCCGGCGACGGCCGCGTGCCGGCCCTGGCCGCCGAGGTCGAGGGGAGCCTGGCGGTCGCCGACGCCGCCGGCCGGGAGCGCACCCTCCACTTCCGGGCCGACCGCGTGGATCGCCTGCCGGACCGGCGGACCCCGACCTTGCGGCTCACCGACTACAAGACCGGCCGGCCGCTCTCCCGCGCGGTTCGCGCCGACACGCGGAGCGATCACCTGCTGCGCGAGGTCCAGGCCGGCCGCCGGCTCCAGGCCGTGGCCTACGCGCTGGCGGCGAGCGGCCCGCGGCCGTGGGACCCCGCGGCCCAGGGGCGCTACCTGTTCCTCGCCCGCGGGGTCGCCCCCGAGCACCGGGAGGCCGCCGTCTGGTCGGGCGCGGTGCCGTTCGCCGACGCCTTCGCGAGGGCCGTCGCCACCGCCCTCGACGCCTGGGACCGGGGCGCCTTCTTCCCCCGTCTGGTGGAGCCGGACGCCGACCGCGAGCCCCGGCGCTGCGCCTGGTGCCCGGTCCACGAGGCCTGCCTGCGCGGCGACTCGGGGGCCCGGCAGCGCCTGGCCGCCTGGGCCGGCGCCCGGCGCCAGGCCGCCCTCGACGAGGCGGTCTCGGCGCCCGAGGAGGCCCTCCTGGGGGTCTGGCGCCTGCCGTCGAAGGAGGGGGCGTGAGCGGCGAGAGGCGCACGTCCACGGGCTCCGGCGAGCCGGTGCGCGAGCAGCTCGATCTGTTCGGAGCCGCCGCCCGCGAGGCGACGGACCCTCCGCCCGACGCGGCCGGACGCGACCTCGACCCGGCGGCGCGACGCGCGCTCGACGCCGATCGGCGAGCCCGCCTCCTGGCCCAGACCGAGTTCTCCCGGCCGCTCCTGGTCGAGGCCGGGGCCGGCACCGGCAAGACCACCACCCTGACCGCCCGCCTCCTCGCCTGGAGCCTGGGGCCGGGCTGGACGGCGGCGGCCGGGCGGGTCGGCGAGCGCCAGGCCGCGAGCCGGCCCCTCGCCCCCGGGCGCGAGCCCGACCCCGAAGCGGTAGCCGCCGAGACCCTCTCGGGAGTGGTGGCCATCACCTTCACCGAGGCGGCGGCCGCGGAGATGGCGCGCCGGGTGGGCGAGGCCTTCGCCTTGCTCGCGCGCGGCGACGCCGGGACCCCGCCCTGGCTGGCGGCGGACGCCCTGCCGCCCGAGCCCGACCGCGCGCGCCGGGCGCGGTCGCTCCTCGGCGCCCTCGACCACCTGGTGGTGCGCACCATCCACGCCTTCTGCCGGAGCCTTCTCGCGGCCCACCCCCTGGAGGCTGGCCTCCACCCGGAGCTCGAGGTCGACGCCGACGGCGCGCGCGTGGAGGAGATCGCCCGCGAGGTGGTGGAGGACCGGCTGCGGGCGGCCTACGGCGGCTCCGGCCCCGGCGAAGGCGACCCGGACGCCCTCTTCCTCGCCGGCCGCGGCGTCGGCCCCGCCGAGCTGGTCGAGGCCGCGGTCTCCCTGGCCCAGGCCGGCCTCCCGCCGGCGGCCCTCGACCGCCCCGCCTTCGGCCCGGAGGACGTCCACTCGCTCCGCGCCGGCCTCGCCGCCGCCTGCCGGGAGCTCGAAGCGGCCGCGGACGGCCGGCTCGACGGCGCCGCCCGGAGCCGGAAGACGCTCGAGGCCCTGGCGGCCGTGCGCGCGACCCTCGCCGCCGCCGCGGAGGCCGCGGGCGACGGCCTGGACGACTTCGCCGCCTTCGCCCGGGCGCTCGAGGCCGCCTGGGAGGGCCCCCGCGACCGCCTCCGCGACTGGGGCCGGGGCCGGCTCAACAAGACCGAGGCCGACCTCGTGGGCGACGCCGCCCCGGCCCTCGCCGCGGCCGCGGGCTCTCTCTTCGCCCGCCTCGAGCACCTGCTGAGCCTCGACCCGGAGCTCCTGGAACGGGCGCGCCGGGCCCTCGCTCCGATCCTCGCCGCCGTGCGCCGGGAGATGCGCCGCCGGGGTGTCGTGACCTTCACCGACCTCCTGGCCGAGGCCCGCGCCCTCCTGGTCGAGCGCCCGCGGGTGGCGGGCCGGGTGCGCCGCCGGATCGACCAGCTCCTGGTCGACGAGCTCCAGGACACCGACCGCCTGCAGTGCGACGTGGTCGCCGCCCTGGGCCTCGAAGGGCCGGCCGGCGAGCGGCCCGGGCTCTTCCTGGTGGGCGACCCGAAGCAGTCGATCTACGGCTGGCGAAACGCCGACCTCCGCGCCTACGAGGCGCTATGGCAGCGGGTGGAGGCCGCCGGCGGCCTGCGCCTGACCCTCGCCGAGAACTTCCGCTCGGTACCCGCGATCCTCGACGAGGTGGCCCGGACGGTGGCGCCCGTGATGGTGGCGCGGCCCGGTCTCCAGCCGCGCTTCGAGCCCCTGGTGCCGTGCGCGCGACTGGCCGCCGCGCCGGGCTTCGCCCGCGAGCCGCGGGCGCCGGTCGAGCACTGGGTCTCCTGGCTCGCCGACGACGGGAGCGGCCGGGAGTCGACCGCGACCCGCTCGGGGGCCGACACGCGCTCGGGTGACGCCACCCGCCTCGAGGCGGAGGCGATCGCCCGCGACCTGGCCCGCCTCCACCGCGACGAGGGCCTCGCCTGGGGAGAGGCGGCGATCCTGCTCCGCGCCTTCTCCGACCTGGACGACTACCTCGACGCCCTGCGCCGCCACGACGTGCCCTTCACGGTGACCGGCGACCGCCAGTACTACCGCCGCCGCGAGGTGATCGACGCCGCCGCCCTGGTGCGGTCGGTGCTCGACCCGGGCGACCACCTGGCGCTCCTGACCCTGCTGCGCTCCCCCGCCGTCGGCGTGCCCGACGCCGCCCTGATCCCCCTCTGGGCGGAGCGCTTCCCGGACCGCATGAGCGAGCTCGCGGCCCCCGACCCCGAGGCCCTCGACGCCCTCCGGGGAGTGGTGGCACGGGCGGCGGCGCGGCTTCCTCCGCCCGCCGAGGTGCCGGGCCTCGAGCGGGTCGCCGGCTGGGACCGGGTGCTCCTCTCGGCGGTCGAGGCCCTCGCCCGTCTGCGCCGCGACTTCGCCACCCTGCCGGCCGACCGGTTCGTCGAGCGGCTGCGCAGCCGGGTGCCCCTCGAGGTGGTGGCCGCGGCCCGCTACCTGGGCCGCTACCGCCTGGCCAACCTGGAGCGCTTCTTCCGCCGCCTGGGGGCGGCGATGGAGTCGTCGGCCGGCGACGTGACCGCCATCCTCCGGGCCCTGCGCCGCGGGGTCGCCGAGGCGCTCGACGAGGAGGAGGGGCAGCTCCAGGGAGCGGCCGGCGACGCGGTCGCCGTGATGACCATCCACAAGGCCAAGGGGCTCGACTTCGGGCACGTCTACCTGCCCCAGCTCCACAAGGCCTCGCCGCCGGAGAGCCTGCCCGCCATCGCGGTGCGGGAGGTCGCGGGGGGGGCGGAGCGCGGACACCGGGTGGAGTACTGCCTGTTCGGGGCGCCCACGCCGGGCTGGGCGGCGGTGGCCGAGGAGGGGCGCCGGGTGGCGGCCGCCGAGCGGGTGCGCACCCTCTACGTGGCCATGACCCGGGCCAAGGTGCGCCTGGTGCTGGCCGGCGCCTGGCCCGAGGCGCCGGTCCCCCGGCCGCCCGAGGAGGCGCGCTCCTACGTCGACCTCCTGGGCGAGCGCTTCCGCGCCGTCGCCTCGGTCCGGGAAGCTCTGGGAGCGGGCGGCGGGCGGCGGCGAGCGCCGCGGCCGGGTCGAGGGGCACGACACGCGCTGGGTCTTTCCGGCCCTGCTCGGCGAGGAGGGCGCGGCCGCCGCGGCGCCGCCGGCGGCGCCGGCAGCATCGGACGAAGACGCCGCGGGCACACCCGCCGAGCCCGCGGCCGTCGCCGCCGCCTCCGGCCGCCTCCGGGAGCGCCGGCGCCGGGCGGCGAAGCGCGGCCGTCGGCCGCTCGCCGGCGCGGTCTCGGCGGTGGCCCATGGCCGCCTCGAGGAGCTCGCCGAGCGGCGCTTCGGGGAGGCGCCGGCGGCGGCGGCAGGGCCGGCCGGCGCGGGGGCGGAGCCGCCCGAGCGGCCGGCGGCCCGCGCCGCCGGCAGCGCCGTCCATCGCCTCCTCGAGGAGCTCGATCTCGCGGCGAGCGCCGAGGCGCTCGCCGGCGAGCGCCTCGCCGAGCGGGTCCGCCCCCACCTGCCGGCGGGCGCCGACCCGGCCGAGGCCGTGGCGGCCGCCCGGGAGATCCTCGACCGGCTCCGCCGGGGCCCGCTTCTCGGGCGCCTGGCCGCCCTCGCCGGCCGGATCGTGGCGCGGGAGCTGCCGGTCCTGCTGCCGCCGCCCGACCCGGGCGGGGCCGGCGGGGCACAGGCCCCGGTGGGATTCCTCTCCGGCGCCGTCGACCTCCTCTACCGCGACCCGGCCTCGGACGAGCTGGTGGTGGCCGACTACAAGAGCGACCGGGTGGAGAGCGAGGAGGCGATCGGCGCGCGGGTCGCGGCCTACGCCCCCCAGGTCGCCGCCTACGCCCGCGCCGTCGCCGAGGCCCTCGGCCTCCCGGAGCCGCCCCGCGCCGAGCTCTGGTTCCTCTGGCCCGGCCGGATCGAGCAGGTGTGAGCGTGCTACCCTTTTCGGCCTCGGGACACGACCCCATGAGCGACCCTTCCGAACCCGAAGCCCCGCTGGTCGGAGTGATCATGGGCTCGACCTCCGACTGGGAGACCCTGCGCCACGCCGACGAGGTCCTGACCCGGTTCGAGGTGCCCCACGAGTGCCGGGTGGTCTCGGCTCACCGCACCCCGCTCTGGATGGCCGAGTACGCCGCCGCGGCCGAGGCGCGGGGGCTCGAGGTGATCATCGCCGGGGCCGGTGGCGCCGCCCACCTGCCCGGCATGGTCGCCGCCCAGACGGTGGTCCCGGTCCTCGGCGTGCCGGTCGAGAGCCGGGCCCTCTCGGGTCTCGACTCCCTGCTCTCGATCGTCCAGATGCCCGGCGGCGTGCCGGTGGGCACCCTCGCCATCGGCCGCTCGGGGGCCAAGAACGCGGCGCTCCTGGCCGTCGCCATCCTGGCCAACACCCGGCCCGCCCTGCGCGAGGCGCTCCGGCGCTTCCGCGCCGAGCAGGAGGCGAAGGTCCGCTCGGACCGGCTGCCGCCGCCGGAGGGGGCGTGAGCCCGGGGGCACCGACCTCCCCGGGGCCGCTGCCCCCCGGCTCGACGATCGGCGTCCTCGGCAGCGGCCAGCTCGGCCGGATGCTGGCGCTCGCCGCGCGGCCCATGGGCTTCCGCGTCCACGTCTACTCCCCCGGCGAGGAGACCCCCACCGGCCAGGTGGCCGACGTCGAGGTGAGCGCCGACTACCGGGACCTCGACGCCGTGCGCGCCTTCGCCGCCGGGGTCGACGTGGTGACCTTCGAGTTCGAGAACGTGCCGGCCGCCTGCGCCGAGGCGGCGGCGGAGCGGGTGGCGGTGCGCCCCGCCCACCGGGTGCTCCAGGTCACCCAGAACCGGCTCCGGGAGAAGTCGTTCCTCCGCCGGGCGGGCTTCCCCACCACCCCCTTCGAGGCGGTCCACTCCCTGGCCGAGCTCGAGGCGGCGCTCGGCCGCCTCGGCACCCCCGCGGTCTTGAAGACCGCCGGCTGGGGCTACGACGGCAAGGGCCAGGCGCTCGTCGAGACGGCCGCCGGCGCCGCGGCGGCCTGGGCGGAGGTGGCGACGGACGAGGCGATCCTCGAGGGGTTCGTCGACTTCGAGCGGGAGGTCTCGGTGGTCGCCGCCCGGGGGACCGGCGGCGAGCTCGCCCACTGGGGGGTGATCGCCAACGACCACCGGAGCCACATCCTCGACCTGTCGGTGGCCCCCGCGCCGGTGCCGCCGGAGGTGGCGGCGGAGGCGGTCGCGATCGCCCGCGGGATCGTCGAGGAGCTCGACGTGGTGGGCGTCGTCTGCGTCGAGATGTTCCTCGCCGGGGACGGGCGCCTGCTGGTCAACGAGCTCGCCCCGCGCCCCCACAACTCCGGCCACTTGACGATCGACGCCGCGGTCACCAGCCAGTTCGAGCAGCAGGCGCGGGCGGTCTGCGGCCTGCCGCTCGGCTCGACCGAGCTCCTCCGCCCGGCGGCGATGGCGAACCTCCTGGGCGACCTCTGGCACGAGGCCGGCGCCGCCCCGGAAGGGACCGAGCCGGACTGGGCCGCGGCCCTCGCCGTCCCCGAGGTCAAGCTCCACCTCTACGGCAAGGCGGTGGCGCGGCCGGGGCGCAAGATGGGGCACCTGACCGCCCTCGCCGCCACCGCCGAGGAGGCGGCGCGCCTCGCCCTCGCCGCCCGCGAGGCGGTCCGGCGGCGCCCCGATTGACCTTCGGGAAACCTTCCCCTACAGTTCTCCCGCATCGATTCGAGTGCGCGGAGTGCGGAGGTATGCCATGAGTGATCCGACGAGACGGGTCGGGGCCCGGGGTGCGGCCCGCCGGGCGACGGTGATCGCCACCGCCGTCCTGGCCGGCCTCGCGGCGGCGGGGCCCGGCCTCGCCGCGGGCTTCGACCTGTTCGCCCAGGGAGCCAAGGCCGCGGGCATGGCCGGCGCCTTCGTGGCCCAGGCGGACGACCCGTCGGCGGTCTTCTACAACCCGGCCGGCCTGGCCTTCAAGCCGCCGCCTCCGGCCAAGCCGAAGAAGCTCGCCCTCGGGCTCACCGCCTGGACCCTCAACGACGGCCTCTACCAGGGCCTGCCGCCGGGACCCGGCGCCGGCACCACGGGCGAGGAATCGACCTCGTTCCTCTTCCCGCCCCACGCCTACGTCGCCAAGCCCATGGGCCCGAACGCGGTCCTCGCCCTCGGGGTCTACACGCCCTTCCTCCTGAACGTGGAATGGGCCGACCCCGGGAGCTTCGCCGGCCGCTTCGTGAGCACCCGCTCGCAGCTCGTCACCTACGACGTCGCCCCCACCGTCGCCTTCCGGCTCGGCAAGAGCCTCGCCTTCGGGGCCGGGGCCATCTACCGCACCTCGAAGCTCAGCCAGGACCGGCGCCTCTCCCTGCCCGACCCGGTGACCGGCCGGCCGGTCGACGTGGCGTCGCTCGCCGCGGACACCGACTTCGAGTCCGGCTACGGCTGGTCGGCGGGGCTCCTCTTCCGGCCGTCGCCGCGCGTCTCGGCCGGCGTCTCGTACCGCAGCTCGATCGCCACGGACTACCAGGGGGTCGCGCGCCTCACCCAGGTGTCGACCGGGGACCCCTCGTTCGACGCGCTGGTCCAGGCGACCCTCCCCCTGGACCAGGACCTGGCGCTCGCCACCAGCCTGGAGCTGCCGGACGTCACCCGCTTCGGCGTGGCGGTGGGCCTGACGAAGTCGTTCCTGGTCGAGCTCGACGCCGAGCAAACCGGCTGGAGCCGCGTCCAGGCCCTCGCCCTCACCCTCCCCGGCAACCCGGACCTCGACCACACGGTGGAGCTGCGGTTCGACGACGCCATGGCCTACCGCATGGGGCTCCAGTGGACGCCGGCCACCGGCATCCCGCAGCTCCGCTTCGGCTACGCCCTCGAGCAGAGCCCGCAGCCGGACGAGACCGTGGGCCCCTTCCTGGCGGACGCCGACCGCAGCATCTACACGGCGGGCGTCGGCCTCGACTGGCTGAACGTGGCCTTCGCCTGGATCGCCAGCGACCAGCGGGTGGTGACCCGCAACGTCGACCGGATCAACGGCAACTGGCGATCGAGCGCCTGGCTCCTCTCCCTGACGATCACGAAGTAGGGCCGCGGGCTCACCGGGCGGGGACCACCACCACGTCGCGGTGCTCGCGCCGGGAGAGCTCGGCCGCGGCGCCCCGCGCCTCCCAGCGGGTCGCGTACGTGCCCACCACGACGGTGAAGACCGCGGTCCCGGTCGAGGCCCGGACCTCGGCGATCGCGGGCTGGTAGCCGCGGGCGGTGAGGGCGTCGACCAGGGCCTTGGCGTCGTCCTGCGCGGCGAAGGCCCCGACGCGCAGGGTGAACCGCTCCGTGGTGGGCGCCGGGGCCATGGCCTCGACCGCCATGGCGCCCCCCGCCTCGGCCTCGGCCGCGCCCGGCGGAGCCCCGCCACCCGGCGCTCCCGGCGCTCCCGGCGCTTCCGGCGCTCCCGAACCGCCGCCGGGCGCCGTCTTGCCCGGCGCGCCCTGTGCCGGTGCGGCGGCCTTCGTCCCCTCCCGCCAGACGCCCAGCATGCACCCGCCGACCACCAGGAGCACCGCCACCAGGAGGAGCCCCAGGGCGACCAGGATCACCCCCGTGCGGTGGAGGCGGAAGGTGTACATGGTGTGCTTCACGCCGGCGGCCTCGCTCCTCAGCGCCTCCGGGCGAGCGGGCGACCCCGGTCGTCGTGGGGCACCGGCTCGCCCGCCGGCTCGCCGTCCTCGAAGCGGGCGGTCTCCTCCACCGTGCCGTCGCGGCGGTAGCGTGCGCGCTCGCCGTGGGGCTTGCCGGCGCGGTACGGCGTGCGCTCGCGCACCCGGCCGTCCTCGTCGTAATCCACCACCTCGCCCTCGAGGAGGCCCCGGGCGTACTCGGCGGTGCGCACCGTGCGGCCGGCGGGGTCGAGCCATTCCGCCGGGCCGTCGAGGCGATCGGCGCGATAGGTCGTGCGCGAGGTCGGGCGGCCGAGCTCGTCGAAAGTCTCCATCCGCCCTTCCCGGAGGCCGTCCCGGTACTCGATCCGCGCCTGGAGCACGCCGGCGGCGGCGATCTCGGCGGGCCCGTCGAGGCGCCCGGCCCGGTAGTGGAGCCGCTGCTCGACGCGCCCCTCCTCGTCCAGGGCGAGGAGCTCGCCGTCGAGCACGCCGGTCCGGAAGCTCGATCGCTCGCGCACCCGGCCGGCCGCGTCCCGGGTCACCGCCTCGCCGTGGAGGACGCCGGCCCGGAAGTGCTCTTCGCGCACCGGCCGTCCCGCCTCGTCATAGGCCACGGAAAGCCCGTCGAGGCGGCCGTCGACGAGGCGGTGGCGGGCGAGGAGGCGGCCGGTCTCGTCCCGCTCCTCGACCTCCCGGAGCTCCGGCGCCTCGGCACCCGCCGTGCCGGCGGGGCGGGCGGAGGGCGTCGGGCGGGGTTCTGGGAGAGAGCCGGGCTCGCTCATGGACGCTCCTGAATCACGCGAAGGCTCCGAGTATACTGCCCGCAGATGCGCACTCGAAGAAGGCTTCACGCTCCGGCCGGGCACGGCGCCGGCGGCCTGTGCCCCGAGTGGAGGCGGCCGTGAGCCCGCCCGCCGCCCGGCTGGGCGACAGCGTGCTCCAGACCTCCCCCCACTGCCACGCGCCGATCCATCCGCCGGCGCCGGTGCCCACGCCGTCGGCGCACCCGGCCCTGCCGCTGACCCTCGTCAAGGGGGCGGCGACGGTGATGATCGGCGGCATGCCGGCCGCCCGCGTGACCGACATGACGGGGCCCTGCACCCTGCCCGCCTGCGTGCCGGCCGGTCCCGGGCTGATCGCCAAGGGCTCGGCGACGGTGCTGGTGGAGAGCCTCCCCGCCGCCCGCGCTGGCGACCTGACCAGCCATCCGACCTGCGTGGCGCCGATCCCGGGGCCGGCGGGCAACGTGCTGCCCCCCTGCTGCCCGACGGTGATGATCGGCGGGTAGGCGCGGCCGTGCGGCGGGAGCACCTCGAGACCCTGGCGCCGGTCTGCCCGGTCTGCCGCCGGGCCGGCCGGGGCGCCTCCCCCCTCGGCCTCACCCGGGCGATCCGCGAGGACGGGGGCTCCGTGGTCGAGGGCCTCCTCGGTTGCCCGCATCCCGCGTGCCTCCGGGAGTACCCGGTGATCGACGGGGTGCCGCTGCTGATCGCGGACCTCCGGGGCTACGCCGCCGGGAGCCTGCTGGCGCTCCTCGCCCGGGACGACCTCTCGGAGGCGACCGAGAGCCTGCTCGGCGACTGCGCCGGGCCGGGCTCGGAGCTCGACACCCTGCGCCGCGAGCTTCTCCACCTACGGCGAGGACCACTACGGGGACCTGGGCGCGGAGGGGCCGCCGAGCGGGCCGCGGGGCACCGGCGAGCCGGGGCCCGGGTCGGCGGTGCGGTTGCTCCGGGCGCTTCTCGAGCGGGCCGACGCGTCCGTCGAAGGAGGGCTCGGCAGGCTGCCCGACGGGCCGGTCCTCGATCTCGGCTGCGCCGTCGGGCGGACCACCTTCGAGCTCGCCGCCCGCACCGGCCGGCGGGCGCTCGGCGTGGACCTCAACGTCGCCATGCTGCGCGTTGCCCAGAAGGTCACCCGCCGCGGCGTGGCGCGCTACCCCCGGCGCCGGGTGGGGGTGGTCTTCGACCGGCGGGAGTTGGCGGCGGACCTGCCGGGTCGGGAGCGGGCCGACTTCTGGGCCGCCGACGCCGGCGAGCTGCCGTTGCCCGACGGCCGCGCCGCCCTGGTGGCGAGCTTGAACGTGATCGACTGCGTGGCCTCGCCCCGGGACGCCCTGGTGGAGCTCGCCCGGGTCCTCGCCCCCGGCGGCCTGGCGCTGGTCACGACGCCCTACGACTGGTCGCCCGGAGCGACGCCCTTCGAGCAGTGGCTGGGGGGCCACTCCCAGCGCCACGAGGGCCGCGGCGCCGGCGAGCCGGTGCTCCGCGCCCTGCTGACGCCCGACGCGCACCCGGCCTCGGTGGAGGGCCTCGAGATCGTGGCCGAGGAGGAGGCGCTCCCCTGGCGCCTGCGGCTGCACGACAGGAGCGCCGTGGAGTATCGAGTGCACGGGGTGGTGGTGCGGAAGGCCGGGCCGGGGGCTCCCGCCCTTGCGAACGGTGCGCGCTGCTCGTAGGACGTCGGGGCGTCGGCGCGCACCTCGGCTTCGCCTCGCCCCGGATGGGCATGGGCTTGCCGCCGGGCTCGCGCCGGCTCGGCTCAGACGTCGCCGGGCGGGAGCCCCCGGCCCTCCGGGGTCGGACGCGTCGCTGATGCCTTCCTGGGCGCTGAGCCCCCGGCCTTCCGGGATCGGACGCCGCGACGTCCGGCCGAGACGGAGCTCGGCCGCTTCACCCGTTCGGTGCCCTCCGCCGCCTGAGAGCTGATCACCCGCCGGGGGTGGGGGCGTCCCCTTCCCCCCCTGGGGGAGGGAAGGGGATCGAGGGGATGCGGGGGGGATCCGACCGCTCTCTGCGTCGAGGAAGGCCCGGGCCGGTGGGTTCTCGGCACGACGTTCACCGCGGGCGGGAGGGGGACGACGGAACTGGAACCGCGAGGCGAGTCCGCGGCTCCTGGCACGCCCGCCTCCTAATTAATCTTCACGATCGCCCCCTGCACGGTCACCGAGGCGCTGCCCTGGACCGTGGCCGAGGCGCCCGCCTTGTCGGTGAGGCTCGCGCCCGCCTGGTTGGTGAGGCTGGCGCCGGCCTTGTTGGTCAGGCTCGAGCCGGCCTGGTTCGTGAGGCTCGCGCCGGCCTTGTTGGTCAGGTTGGTTCCCGCCTGGCTGGTCAGCGCCTGGGCGGCCTTGGCCGTCAGGTTGGCGCCGGACTGGACGAGCGTGTCCGCGCCCGACTTGATGGTCACCTTGCCGGTGACGTCGATCGTCAGGTCACCCTTGACGGTGAGCGTGTGGTTTCCCTCGACCGTGCGGGCGAAGTTCGCCTCGTCGGTGTGGGTCTCGTCGCCGGTCACCTTGACGTCGCGCGTGCCCTTCACGGTGTGGCTCTCGTTGCCGGTCTCGACCGCCACCGTGCGGTTCCCCTTCTTGACCGTGAAGCTCTCGTTGCCCTCGGCGAGGGTCACCGTCCGGTGGTTCTGGATGTCGATCGTCTGGTCGCCGGCGCTCTTCACCTCGAAGCCGACCTTCAGGGTGTCGTTGTTCTTGACCACCCGGTTGCAGTCCCGCTCGGCCTGGAAGTAGACCTCCTCGGCGCCCTTCTTGTCCTCGAAGCGGAGCTCGTTGTAACCGCCGGAGCCCTTCGAGCTGTCCGACTTGACGGTGCTCTTGGTCTGCTCGTCGGGCAGCGGATAGGGCACCGTCTGCTCGGCGTTGTAGACCCCGCCGGTGACCAGGGGGCGGTCCGGGTCCCCCTCGAGGAAGGAGACCACCACCTCCTGGCCGATCCGCGGCAGGAACCAGTGCCCCCAGGCGCGCCCCGCCCAGCCTTGGGCCACCCGGATCCAGCACGAGCTCTTCTCGTCCATGGTCCCCACCTGGTCCCAGTGGAACTGGACCTTGATCCGGCCGTACTGATCGGTCCAGATCTCCTCGCCCGCCTTGCCCACCACCAGGGCGGTCTGGGTGCCGGGGATCACCGGCTTGGGGGTGTCCCGGGGCGGCCGGTAGGCGGTGGCGGCCGGAAACGCCTCGAAGCTGTTCGAGTAGCCCTCCCAGGTGGCGGCGTGGACGACCCGCGCCAGCACGTACTCGGCGTTGACGTCGCCGCGGTAGTGGTCCTCGACGGTGGTCTTGAAGCCCGGGAGGAAGGCCCGGCAGTACCCCTCGCCCCGCAGCGAGCGCACCTGCGACTCGCGCTCCTCCGCCCGCACCTTGGTCAGGGCGTCGCCCGCGGACTTCTTCGAGAAGCGGCCCGGGTACTCGTAGACGCGGCGGCTCGCGGCCGAGGAGGCGCCGTCCTGGGCCACCCCGCTGGCGACGGAGGCGATCAGATCGGTCGAGGGGGTCTCGAAGTTGAAGTCGTCGAGGGCGAAGGCGCCCGGAATGACCGCCTCCTCGAGGCGCAGGCGCCAGAGCGTGTTCTGCTGGGTCCAGACCCCCCGCGTGCCGTAGCGCACGGACGGCGCGCCCGGGCAGGGGGCGAAGGCCGACGGCGCGTCGGCCAGGACCAGGGTGTGCCGGCCCTGGGCGTGCTCGAAGAAGTAGAAGATCCCCTCCTCCTCGAGCAGGCGCGAGACGAAGTCGAAGGCGGTCTCGTTGTACTGGACGCAGTACTCGCGGGGCGAGTAGGTCCCCGAGAGGCTGCGCCGGAAGTCGGTGAAGCCGTGGTCGCTGAAGACCGACTCGACGATGTCCGGCACCGACAGCTCCTGGAAGATCCGGCAGTCCGCCGAGTGGGTCAGAAGCCAGAGCCAGGGGTGGAGCTCGGCGTAGTACCGGGTGAAGACCGGGTCGCTTCCGCCCTGGACGAAGCGGCCGACGACGCCGTCGACGTAGCGGTCCGTGCCGTCGGCCAGGTGCACGGTGATGGTCGCCCCCTGGCCCACGACCTGGGAGAAGTCGACCGCCGGGTCCTCGCTCTCGAGCTCCAGGGTGAAGTGGAAGAGGCCGGAGAGCCGCTCCTCGCCGTGGAACGAGCGCAGCAGGAGCGTGTCCGCCCCCAGCGGTGTGGTCAGTGAGAAGTAGAGGTTCTCGTGGCTGTAGGCCATGGCGGGCTCCCGTGGACGGCGCCGGGGGCGCGGCGCCCGGACCGGCTATCTTGCGCGACAGGTCGCGTCGGCCGGGTGGTAGGTGAAGGCTCCCGGCAACGTGTCCCGGCAGCCCGTCGCCTGGTTGACCAGCGAGACGTCCACGATCAGGTCGCCGGGTCGGACGCCCGGGTTGCCGTCGGCGTCGGTGCAGGCGACCTGCGGGAAGAGCTCCGCGGGGATCGCCGGCGTCGTCGCGCGGACGCCGCCCGCCTGAAGCGTGGGGTTCTTACCCAGGAGCTCCTGCCCGGAGGCGGTGAACAGCACCCGGACCGGCGCCTCGAACCCGGAGCCGGAGAGGGTGACGGTACGGCCCCCGACCTGGGAGCCCGTGTCGGGCGAGATCCCGGCGAGGGCGGGCACCGGCACCAGGTAGGTGAAGACCGCCGCCGCCTCGCCGGACTGCCCCGTGCCGAGGTCGGTGACCTCGAGCCCCTGGACGGGGATCTTCCCTCCCGCCGGGCACGCCGACACGGCGATCGGCTCGGTCGTGAAGACGAGGGAGGTCGGAGCGACCGAGGTGACCCGGGTCTGGGCGACCCCGCCGAGCTCGACGGCGACCGGCTCCTCGAAGCCGCTGCCGGTGACCGTGACCTGGGTGCCACCCGAGTAGGCGCCCTCGGTGGGCGCGAGGGAGGTGACGAGGACCGGGCCCGGGCCGGCCGGCGCCACGTAGCCGAAGCCCCCCGGCAGCGTCGCGGTGCGCGGGGTCGTGCCGGGATCGAGGGTCACCGTCACGTCCACCAGCCGGGTCGTACCGGCGGCGACCGGCATCGCCGACGGCGGGACGTTGACCCGGATCTTGGTCGGCGAGATGGCGCGGGCGCCCTCGCCCGCCACGCCGTCGACCTCCACCTGCACGGCCTCGTCGGTCTGCCACCCCTCGCCGGACACGAACACCAGGTCGCCGCCCTCGGGGCTCCCCCGCGACGGGTTGACCCCGGTCAGGAAGAAGGCCGACTGGGGGGCGCGGGTGTAGACGAAGGCGCCGGGGAGCGTGTCGCTCGCGGGCGCGGGATCGGTGAGCGCGTTGGTGACCGTCACGTCGACCGGCAGGAGCTCGCCGGCCGCCACCGGCACGGCCGAGGGCGGCGTCGTCACCTGGATCGCATCCGGGGTCACCGACAGGACCTGGGCCACCACCCCGCCGAAGGTCGCCCGCACCGGGGCCTCGAACCCGGCACCGCGGATGGTCACCGCGGTCGCCCCTTCCGGCGGCCCGGCCGACGGCTCGACGCCCGAGAGGAAGAAGTTCGAGGGGAGGGCCTCGACCACCGGCACCTGGATGCGCCCGGTGCTCGCGCCCACCTTGGCGAGGACGTTGGCGGTCCCCACCTCGTCGCCACCGAAGAAGCTCACCTGGGCCCGGCCGCCCACCAGGCTCAAGGTGACCACCTGCACCGGTTGGTCCGGGCTGCTGACCCCCAGGCTCCCCCGGTCCGTGCTCAGCGTCGCGGAGGTGCCGTCGGGGGGCGCCATGTGGTCCGTCATGCCCGTGGCAAAGAGGGTGAGGGTCGCGGGC
Source organism: uncultured Acidobacteriota bacterium (assembly GCA_963741925.1). GTDB lineage: Bacteria > Acidobacteriota > Thermoanaerobaculia > Multivoradales > DATKCC01 > CAVUBL01. The sequence goes on along the minus strand of CAVUJU010000005.1, from coordinate 934,433 downwards.
TCGCCGGAGCCCGCCTGGAGCTCCTGGGGCACGGCGGAGAGGGAGATCGCGAAGCTCTCGGAGCCGGTGCCGGCGCCCGGGGCGTCCGGGGGCGCCGGCGCCACCGGGTTGCCCGAGTCGCACGCCAGGGCGACGGCGAGCGCGAGGAGCGCGGCGAGGACGGCGGCCGGGGCCGCGTCGCGCCGGCGGCGACTCCCCCGGCCGCTCACACGAACCTCCCCATCTCGTCGACCGAGATGTGGACCCTCTTGAACGGCTCGCCCCGCGCCATGCGCTCGAGGATGCGGCCGGAGAGCTCGGGCAGCAGGGTCTGGGTGAGGAGGTGGTCGATGTCGCGGGCCCCGGAGGAGCGCTCGGTGCAGCGGGAGGCGAGCGAGGCGACCAGCGGCTCGTCCCAGGTGAGCTCGGCCGCGTGGCTCGCCCGGATGCGCGCGCGCACACCCTGGAGCTTGAGCCCGACGATGCGCACGATCTCCTCGGCTCCCAGCGGGTAGTACGGGACCACCACCAGGCGCCCGAGGAGCGCCGCCGGGAAGCGGTGGTGGAGGATCGGCCGCACGGCCTCGAGCAGCTCCTCGGGGTCCGGACGGCCGGCGCTCTCTCCGCAGAGCTCCTCGATCGCCTCGGCCCCGACGTTCGAGGTGAGGAGCACGACCGCGTGCTTGAAGTCGACCGACACGCCCTCGCCGTCCTCCAACACCCCCTTGTCGAACACCTGGTAGAAGAGCTCGAGCACGTCGGGGTGCGCCTTCTCCACCTCGTCGAGGAGCACCACGCAGTGGGGCTTGCGGCGCACCGCCTCGGTGAGGACGCCGCCCTTGCCGTAGCCCACGTAGCCGGGCGGCGCGCCCTTCAAGGTGGCCACCGAGTGGGCCTCCTGGAACTCGCTCATGTGGATCGTCACCAGGTTGCGCTCGCCGCCGTAGAGGACCTCGGCGAGCTGCACGGCGGTCTCGGTCTTGCCCACTCCGGTGGGGCCCACGAGCAGGAAGACCCCCTTGGGCTTGGCCGGATCCTCGAGACCGGCCCGCGAGGTGGAGATCCGCCGGCAGATGGCGTCGAGCGCCTGGGGCTGGCCGACGATCCGCTCGGCCAGGCGCTCCTGGAGGGCGAGGACGTTCCTCACCTCGTCGGCGAGCATGCGGCCGGCGGGGATCCCGGTCCACCCGGCGATGACCGCCGCCACCACCCGGGCGTCGACGGCGAGGGGGACCAGGGGCTCGTCTCCCTGGAAGGCGGCGACCTCGGCGGCCATCTCCGCCAGCCGCTGGCGGAGCTCGGCCGCCCCGGCGATGTCGCCCTCCTCGAGCGGCGCCTCCTCCGCCGCGGCGAGCTCGGCCTCGACCGAGCGGACCTCGGCGACCCGCCGGCGCTCCGCCTCCCAGCGCTCGCTCAGGCGGCGGCTTTCGGCCTCCAGGCGCTCGAGCTCGGCGACCAGGTCGAGCGCCGACGGCCGACCGTCGCCCGAGGAGCCCTCGCGCTCGACGACGTCGAGCTCCGAGCGGGCGAGCCGGATGCGGCGGCCGACGTCCTCGAGGGGGGCGGGGGTGGTCTCCTGGGCGAGCGCCACCCGGGCGCAGGCGGTGTCGAGCACGCCGATGGCGCTGTCCGGCAGGCGGCGCTCGGAGAGGTAGCGGTGCGAGAGGCGCACGGCGTCGCGCACCGCGTCGTCGCGGACCGTCACGCCGTGGTGGGCCTCGAGGTTGGGCACCAGGCCGCGGAGCATGTCGATCGCGGCGTCCTCGTCCGGCTCCTCGACCTTGACGAGCTGGAAGCGCCGGGCGAGGGCCGGGTCCTTCTCGAAGTACTTCTTGTACTCGCTCCAGGTGGTGGCCGCGATGGTCCGGAGCTCGCCGCGGGCGAGGGCCGGCTTGAGCAGGTTGGCGGCGTCGCCCAGGCCCTCGGGACCGCCGGCCCCGATCAGGGCGTGGGCCTCGTCGATGAACAGGATCACCGGGCTGGGGGCGTCGCGCACCTCGGCGATGACCGACTTGAGGCGCTCCTCGAACTCCCCCTTCACGCCGGCGCCCGCCTGGAGGAGACCGAGATCGAGGATGCGCAGCTCCACCTTCTCGAGGGGCTCCGGCACCGAGCCCGCCACGATCCGGAGGGCGAGCCCCTCGGCGACGGCGGTCTTGCCCACCCCGGCGTCGCCCACCAGGATCGGGTTGTTCTGGCGCCGGCGGGTGAGGATGTCGATCACCTGGCGGATCTCGGCGTCGCGGCCCCGGATGGGATCGATCTCCCCCGCCCGGGCCTCGCCGGTGAGGTCGAGAGTGTAGCGGTCGAGGGCGCTCCCGCGGCCCGCCGCCGGCCGCGGTCGGGCCCCGGCACCGGCGTCCTCGGAGGGCTCGCCGGAGGGGCCGGCGCCCGCGTCCCGGCCGCGGCCGGAGGAGCGGCCCGGCACCCCCTCCTCGGCCGAGTCCCGGACCAGCTCGCGGAGGCTCTCGCGCAAGGTCTCCCGGGAGATCCGCGCGAGCAGCGGGCAGGACTCGACGATCGTGCCGCGCAACGTCTCGTCCTCGAACAGCGCGAGCAGGAGGGCGCCGCTGCGGACCCGCTCGGAGCCCAGGTGGAGGGAGGAGACGAGCCAGCCCTCGCGCAGCAGGCGGAGCACCTGGGGCGCCATGGCCGGGGTGCGGCTGTTGCCCCGGTCGAAGCCTTCGAGGGCCCGCTCGAGCTGCCGGGCGAGGGCCTCCTTCTCGATCTCGAAGAACGAGAGGACCGGGTCGAGGTCGCTGCCCGGGAGCTTCAGGAGCTCGACCAGGAGGTGCTCCACCTCGACGTTGTAGTGGGTCTGGGCGACACACAGGGCGGCCGCCGTCTCGAGCGCCCGGCGCGGCAGCGGGCCGAGCCGGTCGATGAGCGGCTTGAGCTCGCGGATCACGAGGCGCTCCTCAGGCGGACGGCGACCTCACGCCCGTCCGCGCCGGCGGCGCCGAGCCAGGAGGTCCAGCCCAGGCGGGCGCCGCCCGCGCCGGCGAGACGAGGGGTGGAGGCCACCTCGCCCTCGCCGCCGGCCGCCAGGCGCAGCGACCAGCCGAGCCGGGAGTCACCGGCCCCTCCCAGGCGCAGCTCGGGCATCGCCCCCGGCCGGCAGACCAGGCGCAGCCGGGGCTCGAGCTGGTCGTCGACATAGAAGCGCACCAAGCCCGAGACCGCCCGGTATCCCTCGCCCGTGGGCAGGAAGTCGAAGAGCTGGGCGGCGCCGAGGGGCCCCAGGCGCACCTCGAACCCCGCTGCCTGGTCCCACACCCGGCGGCCGAGGACCGCACCAGCGCCCAGCGCCTGGTTGCGGCCCCTCCAGCCGGCGCCCAGGCAGGTCCAGTCGTCCTCTTCGAGGTCGAGCCAGCGCCCGCGGAAGGGGACCACCTCGGCCTCGACGCCGAAGGTCTCGCACAGCAGGAGCTCGAGCCCCCGCATGCTCCGGGAGGTCCCCATGAACAGGCCGGTGAAGGGCAGCAGGCTCCGGTCCGGCACCTCCAGCCGGTCGCGCAGCGGCGGGATGCCGAGGCCCAGGAAGGCGAACAGGCAGCGGCCGACCCGCCCGGCGTCCGGCGTCCGGCGGTCGAGGGCCGGGCGATGCTTCTTGCGCCCCCGGTAGAGCAGCGACAGGAGGCGATGGTTGAACAGGTCGAGGAAGTCCCGGAAGGCCGTGTCGCGGTGGGCCAGGCGGTCGAGGAGGAGCTCGGTGACGCTCGCCGGCAGGGGCCCCAGGACGCCGGCCAGACCCATCACGTTGACCGTCATCCGGGCGGGCTCGTCGCCCTCGGCCTCGCGGACCTCGTCGACCTCGGAGGCCGGGAAGTCGAGACCCACCCGCGAGGAGAACCGAACGACCTCGCGCTCCGGCTCGATGCCCTCGCCCGGTGGCACCCGGTCGGGGTACAGGACCTCCAGCAGGTGCACCGCCTGGAAGAACCCGAACCGGTAGCCCTCGTCGAAGAGGGCCTGCCTCACAGGAGCGATCTGACGCCAGCCATAGGAGGCCACCGCTTCCACTCTCCTTCCCGCTGCAAGCTCTCGATCCGGAGCTGGGTGAACGAGTTGGTCGGGGCGTAGAGCGCCAGGAAGCGGTTCAGGACCGCCGCCAGGAGGAAGGCGCTGGTGCCCACGTACAGGCTCTCGTCGAAGGTCAGGGTGATCTCCGTGCCGCGGCAGAACCCGCGCCAGGCGTCGCCCCCCAGGCGGCGCACGACCTCGCGCCGGCCGAGGTCTTGGATGCCCTGGATCTGCTGGCGCGCCGCCGGCGACTCGGAGACGCAGTAGATGCGCAGGATCTCGCGCAGCGCTTCGAGGCCCGCGGCGCCGCCGTCGAGCGAGAGGTAGGAGAGCGACAGGTGAGAGACCAGCCGCCAGAGGGTCTGGCCCCCCAGCGGCGGCGTCACCTGGGCGGTCGGCTTGCGCAGGCAGACCACCCGGGAGGAGGGGATCACGTCGTCGCTCTGGAGCTCGGCGCCGGCCGGGAGCTGCTCGGCCAGGACGCGGTTCGTGCACAGGGTGTGGGCGTAGACCGTCTCGGCGGGCGGCACGCCGAGCTTGAAGTCCAGGTCCAGGAAGGAGAGGAGCATCTCCGTGCCCACCAGGTCGTGGTACAGCGAGGGGACCCGCCGGGCGTGCCAGAACGCCTTCTGCCCCTGGCGCTCCATGCCGTGGTGGAAGTCGTAGAACGGCGCCAGCTCCCGGGTGCGGTCCGCCGGGTCGGTCGAGCCCGAGACCGAGAGGATGGAGTGGACCTCGGTCGTCTTCTCCCGGCGGCGGTCGGCCACCAGCCGGTACTCGTGACGCCGGTGGTCGATCCGGATCGGCTCGCTGGTGCGGGTGAAGAGGTTGACCATCGGGGTGGCCCCGAGGACGAAGGTGTCGCGCGAGACCGTGAGACGCGGGCGGGGGAACTCGCGCAGGAGCAAGAGGACCGTGAGCCGCTCCCGGGCCCCGTGGCCCGCCAGGCCCACGAGGTCGAAGAAGTGGAACTTCTGTGGGAACGCGAAGTACTCCTGGATCAGCCGGTAGGCGGGCTGAGCACGGCGCGGGTAGGGCAGGAGCTCCTCGTCGGCGGCGAACCCCACGGGCTGGACGGCCCGGGGGTGGAGCCGGCGCCGCGGCGCGCCGCCGCCGCCCGGGTCCGCTCCGGCGTCGGGCACCAGCACGACCTCGGCGAGGCCGTTGAACAGCAGCTCGTAGAGGGTGTCGACCAGCACCTGGTCGCCCGAGAGGTAGAAGCGCAGCCGGTCGACCTCGAGCTCGGCGAGGGGGACGGTCCGCCGCTCGAGGGTCAGGGCGAGCACCGTCGCCACCTCGCCCGCGTGCTCCAGGAAGTCGTAGCGGTCGGGGGACTCGAAGCCCGCCGAGGCGACGGCCACGGGCCAGAGGGTCACCGGGTAGCAGGTCCGGAACCGGCAGACGGCTCCGCCTTCGGCGTGAATGAAGAGGGGCGTGTGGCGGGGGACCTCGTGGCCGGAGGTCAGCTTGCCACGCCGGGGGTCGAGGTCGAAGCGGGCGATGCTCATGGACGGCATGGGCGTGACCAGGTGGGGGTAGAGGACGCCCAGGAGCTCGGCGGCGATCTCGGGGAAGTCGTTGTCCAGGTCGCGCTGGATGCGGGCCGCCAGGAAGGCGAAGCTCTCGATCAGCCGCTCGACGTGCGGATCGCTCACCTGGTCGGCCTCGAGCTCGAGGCGGCCGGCCACCTTCGGGTAGGTGCGGGCGAAGCCCGCCCCCATGCGCCGCAGGTAGAGGAGCTCCTCCCAGTAGTAGCGGAGGAAGTCCTGGTCGTGGACTCTCATGACTCGTCGCCGGCGGCGAGCGCCACGTCCGCCGCTCCGCCCTCGAGCGCGGTGTCGAAGGCGACCGACTCCGGCACGCCCGCGACGATCAACACCGCCTCGATGCGGGCGCGGAGTGTCTCGTGGCCGTCGCCGGCCTCGGCCACCGCCACTCTCACCTTGGCGAGGCGGGGCTCGTAGGCCGCGATCGCCTCGCGCAGGATCGCCGCCAGCCGGTCGCGGTCGAGGTAGCGCGCCGGCCCCAGGACCGACAGGTCCGGCACGCCGTAGTCGATGACCGTGCGCTCGCGCCCGGCGAGCTGGTCCGCCGAGAGCGGGCAGCGGGTGTTGAACAGCCGCTCGAGCTCCCGGCGGACCGACTCGTGAAGGCCCGCCCGGTCCAGGGTACGCAACGGCCGGAGCTCCCGCCGAACGTCCGGGAAACGATCCACGAGGCGGTCGAACAGGGGCGCCGGTACTTCCTCACTCAACCTTGCGGGTCTCCAGGTTGTGGGTGGCCGGCTTGTTGCCCCCGGCGGTGCCGTCGTCGCGCTTCTGCCCGATGTAGTTGTACTTGACGATCCCATAGTCCAGGGAGACGTTCTCCACCGGGATGTCTCCGGGCCCGCCGGAGAGGGAGTAGTTGGCGATGACCACGTCCTGCATCTCCACTTCCAGGTACTTGACCGGCTTGTTGTCGGTCGCGCCGTCGGCCCGGAAACAGGTCAGGGTCACCTTCTTGAACTGCTTGCCGCTCCAGCACTGCTTGAGCATCGCGGCGGTGGCCCCGTCGAGGTACTTCGAGAAGGACAGGTTCTGGTGGTTGGCCTGCTCCACCGTGCCCGAGCCGGCGGCCGAGCGGGTGGGTGAGGTGGGCTGGGAGAAGCCGTGGTTCCAGGAGAGGACCTCGATCTCCTTCTCGTGCTCCGCGGCGGTGGTGCCCGCCTCGAGGTTCGGCTCCTCGAACTTGATGTACATGTTGCTCGCCATGGGTTTCGATCTCCGTTGAGGGTTGGATGTCCGTGCTCGGGCGGGCTAGGCCGCCGCCGGCGGCGGCAGCTCCGCCACGAGCCGGATCGAGGTGGTCAGCTCCTCGAGCTGGAAGTGGGGCCGCAGGAAGGCCACCGCCCGGTAGGCGCCCGGGTTCGCGGGCAGGTCGGTGACGTCGATGCGCGCCTCGCGCAACGGGTACTGGGCCTTGAGCTCCTGGCCGGCGTCGTCGGTCGCCAGGACGTAATTGTTGATCCACCGGTTGAGGTAGGTCCCCAGGGTCTCCTTGGTCTGGAAGCTCCCCACCTTGTCGCGGCAGATCACCTTCAGGTAGTGGGCGAAGCGCGAGGCCGCCAGGATGTAGGGCAGGCGCGCCGAGATGCGGGCGTTGGCGTTCGCCTGGTCGGTGTCGTAGAGCTTCGGCTTCTGGGTGGTCTGGCCGCCGAAGAAGGCGGCGTAGTCGGTGCCCTTGCAGTGGCACAGGGCGACGAAGCCCAGGCTGTCGAGCTCCTTCTCGCGCCGGTCGGTGATGGCGATCTCCGTGGGGCACTTCAGGGCGACGTCGCCCTCGTCGGTCTGGAACGTGTGGGTGGGCAGGCCGCTCACCACGCCGCCGCCCTCGACGCCGCGGATCGCCGCGCACCAGCCGTAGAGCGCGAAGGCGTTGGTGATGCGCTGGGTCAGGGCGTAGGCGGCGTTGCCCCACAGGTACCGCTTGTGGTCCCGCCCGTCGGTGTCCTCGACCAGGTTGAACTCCTCGACCGGCAGGGTCTCGGGGCCGTAGGGCAGGCGCAGCAGGATGTGGGGCAGCACCAGGGTGACGTAGCGCGAGTCCTCGGTGTCGCGGAAGGAGCGCCACTTGATGAGCTCGGTCGACTCGAAGCCCTTGGCCAGGTCGCGCGGGTTGGCGAGCTCGGTGTAGCCGTCCATGTCGAAGAGCCGGGGGCTCGCCGCCGCGATGAACGGCGCGTGGGCGGCGGCCGCGACGTTCGAGATCTTCTCGAGCAGGGCCATGTCCTGCGGGTGGCGGCCGAACTCGAAGTCGCCCATGAGCAGGCTGTAGGGGTTGCCGCCGAAGGTGCCGTACTCCTCCTCGTAGACCTTCTTGAAGAGGTTCGACTGGTCGAACTCCGAGGCGGTCTCGAGGTCCTTCAGCAGCTCCTTCTTGGTGACGCACAGGAGCCGGAGCTTCAGCCGCGTCGAGGTCTCGGTGTTCATCACCAGGTAGAAGAGCCCGCGCCACGACGCCTCCAGGCTCTGGAAGTCGGGGTGGTGGAGGATCTCGTTGAGCTGGTTCGAGATCAGCTCGTCGATCTGGGCGATCTGGGACTCGATCATGGCGACGGTGTTGTTGCTCACCGTCATCCCCTCGTCGAGGATCTGGTGCACGAACTCCCCCACCAGGTCCTTGGCCCGCTCGGTCTGGCTCTCCTCGCGGGCGAGCTTGCCCTTCTGGAGGATGGCGTCGAGGATCGAGAGCTCCTCGCCGGGGGTCGTGGTCTCGGCCGCCTTGGCGGCGGGGGCCTTCTTCTTCGCGTCGTCAGCCATTGTCCTTGCCTCCGTTGCCTTCCGCCTTGGCGGTCAGCTTCTTGAGCTCTTCTTGCTTCTCGGTGTTGGCGGCCACCTGCTGGAGCAGGGCGTCGAGGTCGTCGTTGCCGTCGAGCTTGGCCAGCAGGTCGACCAGGCGCTGGCGGGCGTCGGCCAGCTTGCGCAGCGGCTCGATCTGCTGCACCAGCTTGCCCGGATGGAAGTCGTCCAGGCTCTTGAAGTCGACCTCGACGTTGAGCTGGCTGCCTTCGCCCTCCTCCGACTCTTCGAGCCGGTTCGGCACCTGGAAGGCGAGGCGCGGGGCGATGGAAGCCAGGACCTGGTTGAAGTTGTCCCGGTCGATCTCGACGAACTTGCGATCCTTCAGAACCGGCATCGGCTCCTCGGGCTTGCCGGCCAGGTCGGCCAGGAGGCCCACGACGAGCGGCAGCTCCTTCATCTGGATGGCATCCCCGATCTCCACGTCGTAGGTGATCTGGACCCGGGGCGGCCGGATGCGGCTCAGCTTGTGCTGCGTGCTTTCGGACACGTCTACCTCCTTTTCGGTCAACGTCTCGAACGGTTCGGAAGCTCCCGGCCACTCCGGGGCTCCGTGGGGGTGGAACGGTTCACGCCTCGTCCCCCCCGCGGATTCCCAGGAGGCGGAACACGGTCTTCGGATCGGCGATGGCGAAGAGCTCGTCGTAGAGCTCGGCGAGGCTCAGGCCGCCCCAGGAGACGGCCCGGCAAACGACATAGGGCACCGGGCTGTGGGGCTCGACCCGGAGCAGGAAGTCGGCGGCCTGGGCGAGGGCGCGGTAGGCCTCGTCCCGGCTCGTGATGCGACAGGGGCCGCCGCCGCCGGCCTCGGCCGCGCCGGCCTCCGCCGCGCCGGCCTCGAGCTCACCGGCCGCGGGGCCGGGGGCGGCCGGCGGAGCGCCCGCCGCGCCGGCGGCTTCGAGCGCGGGGCGCGCCACCACCGGCTCGCCCCGCTCGGCGGCGATCCGGCGGGCGAAGCGGCCGATCGCCTCCAGGGCCTCGCGGGTGGCGGTGAAGCCGGGAGCGGCGTCGTCGGCGCGGGCGGCGAGGACGTCCTCGAGGGCGCCCAGGGCCGCGAGCGCCGCCGCCGCGCCGCCGGCCAGGCGGGCGTAGAAGGAGGCCCGGGTCAGGCCGACGCCGGCCAGGAAGTCGGCCCGGGTCACGCCACCCTCGGAGCGCGCGGCCTCGGGCTGGTTCTGGGCCAGGTTCTCGATGTAGAGGGCGTGCCTCCAGTCCGCCCAGGTGCGGACCGTCCCGTCCTCCGACCCGGGGCCGGTGAGAGGCAGCCGCGCCAGGCCCTCGGGCAGGGCGGTGTCGAGCCAGGCGACGGGGGCGAGGCGCTCGGCGGCGGCGAAGGGGGCGTCCTCCTCCGCCTCGTCGGGCCGGGGGTGGAGAGCGGGCCCGAAGCGCTCGACGAGGGCGGCGACGAGCTCCAGGCCCCGGCCGAGGCCCCCGAGCCCCTCGGTGCGCAGCCAGGCCTCGGTGAGCCAGGCCGCGATCTGGAGGTCCTTGCTGCGCTCGCGCAGGATGGCGCGGCACTCGGCCGCCACCGCGGGCCAGTCGGCCCGCTTGAGCTCGCGCTGCCAGACCCCCTGGGGCAGGGTGGGGTCGTCTTCGCGCCGGAGCTCCCCTGATCCGGTCGTAGGCCAGGTCGTAGCGCAGGGCCTCGCCCGCCGGTCGCGCGGCCGAGATGGGCTCGAGGAGCCCGCCGAGATCGAAGGGCCCGCCGGCCGGCGCGGCCGGGGTGGCGGGCGCCGGCGGGACCGCGGGCTGGGGGGTGGAGCTCACGAGAGCCGTCCCTTCGGCGCGTCCGCGAGCGGCGCCCGCGCGGGAAAGCGCGGCACGGCGAGGGTGTCGCTCGAGTCCGGGGCGAGGACCGACAGGCGCACGAAGACCTCCGTCGGCTGCGCGTCCGCCAGGCCATCGGCCACCCGCCGGGTGGTGATCGCGAGCTGCAGGGTCTGGGGCGCGAGGTCGGTGTACGCCGCCACGTCCTCGGGCCGGGCGCGCAGGACCTCCAGCGCCGAGAGCAACGACCAGCGGTTGGTGAACCGGTAGGTCACCGTTCGCCCGTCCACCGCGGTCCACGTCCGCTCCTCCGGGTCCGCCGGCCCCACCGGCTGTCGCGGCGCGTCGGATGCCCAGCGCAGGGTGAGGACGACCGGCTCGCCGGGTCCCCAGCGCAGCCGCCGCGCCTCGTCCCGGTTGGTGAAACGCTGGGTCCCCACCTCCAGGATCCAGTCGATGATCTGGTACCCGCCCACCTCGTGCTCCCGGTTGACCCGGAAGTCGGCCTCGAGGTCGTAGAGCGGCGTCCGCTGGGGCGTCTTGGCGTCGAGGAACGGGGCGAAGAAGCTCCTGACCCGGCGGATCTCGTCGAGGAAGTCGAGGGCGTCCCGGGGCAGCGCCGGGGCGCCGGACGGCCCTTCGGCCGCGGCCGCCGCCTGAAACAGGCCGGAGCTGCGGTCGAAGAGCTGGAAGAAAGCGGCCACGTCCTCGGGTGCCGCCTCGGACGCGAAGCTCGCCTCCGGGCTGTCGGCGAAGGGGAAGCGGCCGGCCAGGCGGCGGTTGAAGAGGTCGGCCAGCGCCCCGTAGTGCGCCCGGGCACGCTCGACGGTGAGCGCCCAGCAGCGGCCCCGGAGCTCCTGGCGGAGCCGCTGGCGGCTGGCCGCGAAGAAGTCCCCCCCGGTGCCGGAGGCGCCGCCGGCGGTCAGGACGGCGAAGCAGTCGTCGAGCCCGAAGCTCGCCAGGTCCTTGCCGATGAACGACTCGAGCTCGCCTACCGAGTTGCCCGGTTTCTTGCCCTCGTTGTCCGCCAGGGCGGTGAGGATGCCCTCCCACTTCTGGTAGAGGGGGCGGTAGACCGGGTCGCTCTCGACGCCGGTCTGGCCGAGCCAGGTGACGAGCGGGGTGGCGTACTGCTGGGCGAGGGTCGCGACCTGGCGGCGCTGGGCCTGGAGGTAGACCTCCAGGTCGTTCGGGCTCGCGACGTCGAAGGCGGGCAGCGCCACCGGCGCCGAGCCGTCCCACCAGCCGAACCCGCCCTGGCGGGGCGTGTACGGGTTGCGCGCCTGGAGCAGCCGATCGACCTGCGCGAGCAGTCGCCCCCCCTGCTCGTTGACCAGGTCGGCCAGATCCTCCCGCTCGCGCCAGAGACCGAGCCGGTGGAGCAGGCCGATCAGGCGGGAGAGGGGCTCGGCCGCCGCCTGGAAGGCGGCCACGTCGTCGCGCAGCCGGCGCTCGAGGAGCACCGGCGAGGCGGCCTCGGGCAGGGCCTCGAGGCTCTCGGCCTGGACCACCTGGGAGATCAGGTTGGCCCCCAGGCGCTGTCGGGCGAGGCCCTCGAGGGCGGGCCGGACCTCGGCCGGGAAGCGCGGCAGAGTGGTCTCGAGGAAGCGCTGGTAAGAGTCCTCCAGCCCCGCCGCCTGGCGCAGCCGCTCGACGTCCCAGGCGACCCGGGTGCCCGCGGGGATCTCCGGGACGATGCGGTCGCCGACGTCGGCCCGCCGCTCGAGTCCCTGGCCCAGGGACTGGGCGAGCGTCGTCTCGAACAAGAGCAGGTCGGGCGAGAGCCGCGGCTGGGGCTGGCCCAGGTCGACCTCGAGCAGGGTGTCGGTGAGCTGGCTCCGCGAGCCGGCGAGGCGCCGCCGGAGCTCGATCCAGTCCGCCTCGGTCCGGCGCCGCAGGCAGTCGGCCACGTCCTGCCCCATGAGGTCCGACCGGGACATGTCGACGAGCAGGGTGCGGTAGGCGGGCCCGAGGTCGAACTCGGACCGGAACGCCCAGGCGAGCTCGGGCTGGCTCAGGAGGTCCTCCAGGCGGTGGATGGCCGCGAGCAGGTCGTCGACGGAGCTCGCGCCCTCGTCGGTCAGCCAGCGCTGATCCGCGAGGTCGTCGAGGCCCCGGGAGACCTGGTCCAGCGTGGCCGCCAGCCCGCTCGCGCCGAACACCCGGCGGTCGAAGGCCTCGCTCAGGACCTCGGCCCGGTGGACGGCGCCCTGGCGGAAGGAGCGGAGGTCGAGCGCGGAGCGGCGGGCGCGCCGTTGGGCCTGGTGGTAGAGACCGGAGTGGTCGTAGAACGTCTGGGGGAGGTCGATGTCGAAGGCGTACTCGACGACCTGCGCCAGGTCCGCCGGGTCGCTCGAGTCCCCGAGACGGTTGTAGGTGTCGCCGGCGGCCTCGAGCTGCTGGACCTGGGAGACCCAGGAGCGCAAGGCCTGGAACTCCGCCGTCTGGTCCGGCGACGTCTCGGGGCCGGGCCGGACCGGGGCGGCGCTCGATTCCATGGCGGGCCGGGGCGCCGGGAAGCCGTCGTCGTCGCCCGCGCCGGGCTCCGCCGGCCTCCCCGCGATCCGGCCGTCGAGGACCGCCGGCCGGCCCACCCCGAGGCTCGAGCCCAGGCACGTGGGCCGCGGGGCGCTCGGCGGCAGCGGCGGGGCGAGGAGAGCGGCCCGGTGGTCGAGCTCCAGGCGCAGGGCCCGGAAGACCACCTGCTGGAAGGCGCGGACCAGGGCGGCCTCGAGCCGGGCGTTGAACGGGCTGAACCAGGAGCTCGGCAGGAAGACCGACCCGAAGCGGTCGATGTCGATGGCACCCATGGAGGAGAAGAGGTGCTCGGCCCACTCCCGGGCCTGGGCCCGCTCGAGCGGTCGGTCGGGATGACGGAGATGCTCGAGGCGCAGCTGGCGGACGTGCTCGGAGATCTCGCCCAGGGCCGGCTCGAGGGCTCGCCGGCTGCGGTCCAGGCGCATGGCGGCCCACCAGGTCCCCAGGCCGAGGATCAGGGCACCCGCCAGCACCGCCGCCTGGGCCGCCCGCACCCGCCGGTTGCGGGCCACCAGCGTGGCCTGCGTGGGCCGGGCGAGACCGGCCTCGGCGAAGGCCTTGCGCTCGAACAGGTCGCGCGCGAAGGCGACCGGCGGTTCGCCCGGAAGCGCGATCGCGTCGCGCTCCGACGCCGGCAGGTCGCCGGCGAAGTAGATCCCCCGCAGCAGCAGCGGCTCGTGGTAGGCGCTCGGCCGGAAGATCGGATGGAGATAGCGCTGGAGGGGCCTCGCCAGGGCGTCGAACGCCTCCGGGAAGACGAACAGCCGGTCGGTGTCCACGGCCTGGGCCCGGTCGGCGAAGACCTCGTTCTGGATCCGCTCCAGGCGGGCGCCCAGGGCCGCGAACGCCTCGCCCACCCACTCGCTGCGATACGCGGTGTCCGGGGAGTACGGGCTCGACCAGCCGAGCATCTCGCCCAGGCGTTCCCGGGGGAGGGCGGCGGCGAAGGCGTCGAAGCCCGCCACCGCCTCGCAGCCGGTGACCAGCACGTAGACCGGGAAGCGCAGGCCCAGCCGCTTCTGCGCCTGCCAGAGGCGACGGTAGAGCTGGTCGCCGCGCTCCTCGAGGCGGGCGGCGTCCTGCTCGCCCGCACGGGCCGCGCGCAGGAGCTCCGCCGCCGGCACGGTGAGAACGACGCCGTCCAGCGGGCGGCCGGGACGGTGGCGCTGGAGCAGAGCGAGGGTGGTCCGGAAGGCGGCCTCGTCGGCGCTCGCGCCGTCCCTCGCGAGGACGTGGCGCCCTCCCAGGTCGAGGACCAGGCCCCGCTCCAGGAACCACCAGTCGCAGCGCGCCGCCGCGGGGAGGCCGGTGGGCTCCGGCGGGCCGAAGGGGAGCGCGAAGCCGGCCCGGCCGAGCAGGTCCTCGTCGCGCGAGCCCTCCTCCCCCATCAGGAGGACCCAGGGCAGCCGGTAGCGGGGGTCGGGCCGCGCCGCGTGGCGGTCGAGACGGCGCATGGCCCTGCGGAAGGCGCGCCGCAGGGCGTGGCGGGTGGCGACGCGCGAGGCCGTGGGCTCGCCGCCCGGCACCGGCTCGCGCTCGGGCGCCGGCGGCGCCGCGGGCTCGGCGTCGTAGAAGGTGCTCGTCTCGCCGGCCCGGACGAGCAGCCGGACGAGGAGCACGATGAGCACCAGCGCCACGATCAGAACGACGGCCGCGACGTCGCGCGCGGCGACCAGACCGAGGCTCACGGCGTGGCCTCCGGCTCGTCGAGGAGGCGCGCGACGAGCGGCTCGAGCCCCGTGACCAGGTGGCGCCAGACGACGTGGCCGCCGACCACCCACAGGACGACGACCACCGCGGCCGCCGCCAGCCAGCGGCGCAGGTAGGGCAGGCGACGAGGCTCCGCCACCTCCACCGTCGCGGCGTAGGCCTGGGGCACCACGGGCTCCTCGCCCCGCACCACCCGGGGCTCGCGCTGGTGGATGAAACGGTAGAGGGCGCGGCGGAACGCCGCCAGCACCGCCGGCCCTTCCGGCCGGTCCCGGAGCTTGCCCTCGAAGCCCAGGGCGAGGGCCATCAGGTAGACGCGCGCGAGCTCCGCGTAGGCGGTGTCCCGGTCGCGCAGGAGCCGTTCGAGACGGTCGAACACCTCCTCGCCGGCGCGGTGGGTCCCGAAGAGCCGCGCCTCGAGGAGGTTGGCCGTCCAGCCTTCCCGCCCCGGCCACCGCAGATGGAGGAAGGTCTCGTCCGCCAGGGCGGCCATGACGTACTGGGCCTGGCGGTAGAGCTCGGAGCCGATGTCGCCTCCGACGCGCCCGGCCTCGAGGGCCTGACGCTCGAGGAGGGCGAGGAGGTGCCGCCACAGGTCCTGCGGCGTGTCGGCGGGCCCCCGGTCGTCGCTCCAGCTCCCGCCGAGCGCCCGCTCCTTGGCGGCCAGGAGCTCGCGGTAGAACTCCCGGAAGCGCGCGACGAGGAAGGTGTCCTGGGGGCGGTCGGCGGGCGGCTGGCGGGACGGCGCGCCCGGCACCGCCTCGGGGGGGGCGGCGTCCTGGCGCGCGGCGGCGGTGGTGAGGCTCGGCACGGGGGTCATCGGCGGACGTAGAGGACGATCTCGGTGGGCCGGGTCTGCCCGTCGGGGTCGTCCGGGTTGCGGATCTCGAGGAGCTCGTCGGGTACGACCAGCTCGGGCTCGGCCGACAGCGTGTAGAGGAGCACCCCGCGGGCCGGGACCAGGTCGGTGTCGGCCTCGATCCTCTTGCGCCGGACGCCCAGGACGCGCTTCTGCTGCAGCTCGGGCATCCGGGACTTCGAGGCGATCACCGCCGCGCCGATCCAGGCGTTGAGCTCGCCCTCGGGGGCGCCGGGCCGGCCGCGCACGCCGAGCACCAGGGGCCGGTTCATCCACCGAGGGTCGAACTTCAGGAAGAACGAGCCCTCGGCCAGGTAGAAGGGATGGGTGGCGTAGGACTCGCTGATCCCCTCCCGGAGCGCCTGCTCGATGAACGCCCGGGCCTGCTCGAAGCTCGAGCGCAAGTCGTTGTGGTCGTACGGGTCGAGGACCGGAGGCATGAGCGAGCGGGAGACCGCCGCCAGGTGCCCCACCAGGCCGCAGAGCGCCAGGTAGAGGTGGAACGGGTGGGCGACGCCCGAGTACAAGAGGGCCTCGAACGGGGGCAGCGCGGCCACCAGGCCGTGCACCAGGCCGCGGGTCTCGATGAGCTGCGCCACGCGCACGGCGCTCGACGGCTCGCCCTGCTCGGAGAGGAACACGGCCTTCTCCCGCAGCCGGCCGCAGAGGCTCGTGCACAGGTCGGCCAGCGGCGAGCCGGGGGTCACGCGCAGGGTGGGCGGGATGAAGGGCGTCAGCGCGAAGCTCTCGTGGCTGTGGGTCACCTCGGCGAGCGGCAGGGTGACGAACTTGGGCGGCGGCGAGTCGGTGACCAGGAGGCGCAGGAGGGGCTTGAGCCGCGGCACCCGGAGCTCGCCGTCGCCGGTGTTCTCGTCCACCACCGGGTCGCCTTCGACCGACTCGAAGCGGGCAGCCTCGGTGCCGACCCGCGCCGCGTTCCCGCGTCGGGCGACCACCGCCAGGTGGACCGGCAGCGGTCCCGCCATGAGCCGTTCGACCGAGGGGCCGAGATCGACGGCGAGATCCGGAGAGTCGTCGGGGAAGTGGGAGACGACCAGCCCGTCGGGCAGGACCGCCTCCAGCTCGAGCACCCGAAAGACCCCGTCCACCAGCAGGACGGGATCGATCTTCAGGTGGCGGACGCCCCAGTGGTACGGCGAGGTCACCGCGGTGTGGTAATGGAGGAGCGCCTCCTGGCGCTGGGCGAGCTGCTGGAAGTGCTGGGGCGCGAGGAGCATCCCCTCGTGCCACTGGATCGCGGCCGGCACGTCGTGCGCCACGGCCGTCATCCGGCCGCGCCGCCGCGGCGCGCTGCGGTCGCCCTCGTCCCGCGCCGCCGGGGCGTCCGGCGGCGGGCTCTCGACCCGGGTCGTCTCGCTCTGGTCGTCCACCTGATCTCCTAGGGCCCGGCCGCCGCCGCGAAGTCGGTGCGGTCGAGGGCCAGGCGCAGCGGCCTGTGGGGGTCGATGACCGCCCGGTGCGCACCCGGCGCGAGGTAGTCCGCGAAGACCACGCCCGCCTTGGCCCCCGACTCGTAGCGCAGCTCCTGGTCCGGGACCACCTGGCCCGGCACCCACTCCCAGGACCAGGCGTCGAAGCTGCCGGGGTAGTCCCGCCGGAGCTGCTCCTGGTGCTCGAACCACTCGCGCGCCGAGAGCGCGACGAGCTTCTCGAGGACCGGGCGCTGGTAGACCACGACCACGGCGACCGCGACCGCGCTGCTCTGGTTGGCGTTCGCTCCCACGGTCACGTGGACCGGCAGCGTCCCGCCGAACATCGAACGGGTGCGGGTCGCGAGGCCGCACGACGCGGCGAGGAGCGAAAGGGTGAAGAGGGCGGCGAGCCGCTTCCTGGAGCCCGGGTCCCGAAACCTCGAAGACTTCGTCAGTCCATGCATCTTCCGAAACGTCCGCTGCCGCCGGAGCCGACGGGGGCTTGGGCGGCTCCTTTCCTCTAGCGAAGAACTTCTACGATGCCTCAGATTTCAGGTCGCGTCAACAGCAATCGACTGGAAATGCATGTAGTGACAGATCGCTATTTCAAGATTACTGCCCGGGAAGCTCCTGGGAAGCGGGGTCCCGAGCCGCCGCGGGGTGACCCGCGCGGGGGCGCTCCCCAAGGGTCGGGGAGACCGGAGGGGTCGGGGCGGGGGGCGGGGCTCCTAGCGAAGCTCCGCCTCAAAGCGACGAGGGGCCTGAAGCGTCTCCGGCGCAACGGGTCGCTGGTCCCCCGCCCACGCCGACCGATCACGACTGCGCTCCTCGGAACGGCGACTCCAGACCGCTGGATTCATCGGATGCCCCCCGCATCCCCTCGATCCCCTTCCCACCCCACGGGGGGGAAGGGGACGCCCCCACCCTCTCGGGCTGTTACTCGAGGAGCTCGGCTCGTTTGTCACGATTCTGGCCTGATCAGACATCTAGACCGGGGGCCGGTGGAAGCCCAAGAACACCGGCTCCGGCCGGAGGGTCACGCCGAAGCGCTCGGCCACCCGGTCCCGGACCTCGCGCGCGAGGGCCACGAGGTCGGAGGTGGTGCCGCCGCCGTGGTGGACCAGGGCGAGCGCGTGGCGCGAGGAGAGGCCCACCGGACCGCGGCGGGTACCGCGAGGCAGGCCCGCGCGCTCGATCAGCCAGCCGGCCGGCAGCTTGACCCGGCCGCCGCCGACCTCGAAACGCGGCACCTGGGAGGGATCGTCCACCAGGCCGGCCGCCAGGGCGCGCGCCGCCACCGCCCCGGCCTCGGCCTCGCCGAGCACCGGGTTGACGAAGAACGACCCGACGCTCCTGCGGTTCTCGTCCCCGGCCTCGAGCACCATCGACTTGGCCCGGCGCAGGGCGAGGACGACCCGGCGCACCGTGGCGAGCGTCACCCCGGCGCCGGAGTCGGCGACCGCCCGCTGGAGCTCGGGATAGCGCAGGCCCGGGGGCCCGCCCGGCGCCAGGCGAAAGGCGACGGCGAGGACGGCGAAGCGCTCCGGCTGGCGCCGGAAGAGGCTGTCGCGGTACGCGAAGGCGCACTCGGCCGGCGCGAGCTCCCGGACCTCCAGGCTCTCGCGCTCGAGCACGCGGACGCCGGCGACCACCTCCGAGACCTCCTGCCCGTAGGCCCCGACGTTCTGGATCGGGGTGGCGCCGGCGGTCCCGGGGATGCCCGACAGGCACTCGAGGCCGGCCAGGCCCGCGGTCACGGAGCGCTCGACGACCGGGTCCCACGGCTCGCCGGCGGCGACGGTCCAGCGCGCCCCGCCGCCGGCGACGGACCGCGACAGCCCGCGCAGGGCCATGCGCACCACCAGGCCGTCGACCCCGGCGTCGGCCACCACGACGTTCGAGCCGCCGCCCAGGAGCACCGTCGGGAGCCCCTCCTCGCGCGCCCAGGCGAGGGCGGCGACGAGGGAGGGCTCGTCGCGGGCTTCGAGGAAGAAGCGGGCAGGCCCGCCGAGCCCGAGCGTCGAGAGCGGCGCCAGGGGGACCTTCTCACGGAGGGCGGCGGGTCGGTGGGCTACGGCCTGCCGTCCTTCTGCTGGACCTCGCCGGTCATGGGCACGAAGCGCACGGGCGCGATCTTGCGCCGCACGAGGCCGTCCTTGGTCTTGGTGAAGACGCTCAGGTCCTGGAGGAAATCGCCCACCGGCACCACCAGCCGGCCGCCGACCTTGAGCTGCTCGACCAGCGGCTGGGGCAGGCGCGGCGGCGCGGCGGTCAGGATGATGGCGTCGAAGGGCGCCTCCTCGGGCCAGCCGCCGTAGCCGTCGCCGATCTTGACGTGGACGTTGTCGTAGCCCAGGGAGTGGAGGGTGTGGCGGGCCTGGAGCCCGAGGGGCTCGATGATCTCGATCGAGTAGACCTCGGCCGCCACCCGCGCGAGGACCGCCGAGTGGTAGCCGGAGCCGGTGCCGATCTCGAGCACCTTGTCGGTGGCCTTGAGGTCGAGCAGCTCGGTCATCAGGGCGACGATGTAGGGCTGCGAGATCGTCTGGCCGTAATCGATGGGCAGCGGGTGGTCCTCGTAGGCCTCGTCGCGCACCGCCTCGGGCACGAAGAGGTGGCGCGGCACCTGCTCCATGGCGGCAAGCACCTCGGGCTGGACGATCCCGCGGGCGCGGATCTGCTCCTCGACCATGCGCTTGCGGGCGGCGGTGTAGTCGTCCTTGGCGCCCGGCGCGGCGGCGGGTCGGGCCGCCGGCGGGGCCGCGGCGGCCGGGGCGCTCGCCCAACCCAGGAGCAGGCCCAAGCTCAGGCCCAAGCTCAGGGGCAGGCTCGAGCCCAAGCTCAGGACGAGGCTCGAGACCGGGCGCGCGCCGCGGCGGCGAGCTGCCTTCACGGCGTCCCCTCGCGCCGGTAGACGACTTTGCCGCCGACCAGCGTCAGGTCGATGGGGTCCTTCGGGATCTCGGCCGCCGGAACGGTCATGACGTCCGCGGCGAAGACCACCAGGTCGGCCCGCTTGCCGACCTCGAGGGAGCCCACCTCGCGGTCGAGGAAGAGCGACCAGGCGGCGTCCAGGGTGAAGCCACGCAGGGCCTCCTCGCGGCTCAGGCGCTCGCCCGGGAACCAGCCGCCCGGGGGCCGGCCCGAGAGGTCCTGGCGGGTCACGGCGGCGTACAGGCCGAGGCGCGGGTCGGGGGACTCGACGGGGAAGTCGCTGCCCAGGGCGAGCCGGCCGCCGGCGTCGATCGCCTTGCGCCAGGCGTAGGCCCCGGCGAGGCGCCGCTCTCCCACCCGGTCGGCGGCCCAGCCCATGTCGGAGGTGGCGTGGGTCGGCTGGTAGGAGAAGACGATCCCGAGGCGGGCGGCGCGGCGGATGTCCTGGAGGCGCATGACCTGGGCGTGCTCGAGGCGGAAGCGCGCCTCCGGGTGGGGCGTGCCGCCGAAGGCCGCCTCGTAGGCGTCGAGGACCACGAGGTTGCCCCGGTCGCCGATGGCGTGGACCGCCACCTGAAAGCCGCGGTCGAGGGCGCGCATGGCGACCTCGCGAATGTGGTCCTCGCCGGTCAGGAGCAGGCCCACGTTGCCCGGGTCGTCGTCGTAGGGCTCGATGAGCGCCGCCCCCCGGCTGCCCAGGGCGCCGTCGGCGTACATCTTGATGCCGCGGACCTGGAGCCGGGCGTCGGGGTCGATCTTCGGCCCCGAGCCGAACCAGGTCGCGAGCAGGTCTGGCTGGTCGGCGACGAAGAGGGCGGCGCGCAACGGCAGCCGGCCGGCGGCGCGCAGAGCCTCGTAGTCGCCGATCGTCGCGGCGCCGACGCCCATGTCGGTGACCGTGGTGAGGCCGACCGAGACGGCCTCCTCGGCGGCGCGCTCGAGCCGGCGGCGGCGCTCCTCCGGGCCGGGCGCGGGGATCTTGTCGCCGGCGAGCTCCATGGCGTGATCGACCAGGACGCCGGTGGGCCGGCCGGCCGCGTCGCGCAGCAGCCGGCCGCCCGGCGGGTCGGGGGTCGCGGGGCCGATGCCCAGAACCGCCATCGCCCGGGCGTTCAAGAGCGCCGCGTGGCCGTCGACGCGGGTCAGCCAGACCGGGTGGTCGGGCACCGCCGCCGACAGCGCCTGGTGGGTCGGGAACCGCGTGCCCGGCCAGAGGTTCTGGTCCCATCCCCGGCCGCGCACCCAGGTGCCGGCGGCCTGGCCGGCAGCGGCCTTCGCCACCCGCCGCACGACCTCGTCGTAGCTCGCGGCGCCCACCAGGTCGACCTGGGCGAGGGCGTCGCCGAGACCGACCAGGTGGGAGTGGGCGTCGATCAGGCCCGGGGTCACGGTGCGGCCGGCGAGATCGATCGTCTCGGTCTCGGGCCCGACGAGCGCCGCGGCGCCGGCGTCGTCGCCCAGGTAGACGATCCGGCCGTCCCGGACCGCCAGGCTGCCCTCGACGGCGCCGGGCGTCGAGACCGGGTAGAAGCGGCCGTGGCGCAAAATGAGGTCGGCGGCGTCCTCTGCGCGAGAGAAGCCGGGGGCGAGGAGTGAGGCGGACATCGCGGCGAGTGCGGCGGCGCGGAGCAGACTCTTCATGGTCGGGACCTTCGGCGCGCCATTGTGCCAAGGATCGGCTGCAAAGGACAAGCCACGGGAATCCCCAGCGCCCGCGCATCCCCTCGATCCCTCTCCCGGCGGTCGCCTGCGCCGAAAGGCCATCCGGACGTCCAGCCGGCTGCTAGCTCCGCTAGGTTGATCAAGATCCGGACAAACGAGTCAAGTTTGTGAGCCCCAGGGTTGGGCGGGGGCGTCCCTCGCCCCCCGGAGGGTGGGAGAGGGATCGAGGGAGAGGGGGGAGATCCGATGGATCCAACGTTCTGGAGTAGCCGTTTGGGCGAAGCCAGGCTCCACCACTCGGCGTGGGCGGGGGAGCTACCGGTCACGAAGCCTGGGGTGCTTCTGCCGACTTGTGGTCTGAGGCGGAGCCTCGCTAGACTTCACGGCCCATGCCCCGAGACGCCGCCAGCTCGCGAAGGGTCCCATGAGCCCCCGCCTCGGCCGCCTGCCACGCCCCGGAGAGCGCAGCTCGGCGAGATGGCCGGCCGCCTCTCGGAGGTGCTCTTCACCTCCGTGGCGGACGAGACCGAGCTCGCCTGGATCGAAAGCTCGACGCGGACGGCGTCGGCCGGGCGCGAGCGGCCCGACGAAGAGGCCGGCGCCGCCGAGGGCGCCTGGCGCTCGGTGCTGGTGCGGGCTCGCGAGGGCCGGCGCCGCGGCTTCTTCCGCACCGGCTCGGCCGACCCCGGGGAGCTCGCGGCCGGCATCCGACAGGCGCTGGCGGTCTCGCGGGCCTTGGAGCCGACCTTGGAGCCGGCCCTGGAGCCGGCCTCCGAGGGCGACGGAGACGGTGGGCCCGAAGGCCCGGTGCCTGCGCTGTGGGACCCGGACGTGGCCGAGCTCGGGGCCGCCCTCGCCCGCGAGGTCCTCACTCCGCTGGTCGCCAAGACCGAGCGGGCCCGCCTGGAGTGGAGCCTGACCCGCGTGGCGGTGGCCACCAGCGGCGGCGCCCGGCGCCAGGCCCAGGCCACCACCGCCACGCTGCGAGTGCGCAGCGGCCTGGGCGGGGCCGGGGCCGGGCGCGCCGCGGCCTCGGCCCGGTTCCTCGGCGACCTCGACCTGCCGGCGATCGTGGAACGGGCCCGGCGCCGGGCGCCCAGCGGCGCGGCCGGCGAAGCGCCCGACCACGCGGGGCCGGTGGTCTTCTCCCAGGAGGCGACCTGCGCCCTGGTCGAGCTCTTCGCCGAGGCGACCCTGTCGTCGAGCGCCTTCGAGGCCGCGGGCTCGCCGCTCGCCGGGATGCTGGGCGAGCACGTGCTGTCGCCCGTGGTCGACCTGGTCGACGACGGCCTCGACCCGCTCGGCCTGCCCTTTCCGTTCGATCTCCTCGGCCGGCCGAAGCGGCGCCTCGCCATGATCGAGGGCGGCGTGCCCCGGACGCCGGCGATCACCGAGGAGCTCTCGGCCCACCTGCGGCTACCCGTGACGCCCCACGCCATCGGCCCGACCGAGGCCCGGCCCCTGAACCTCTTTCTCCTGACCCGCGTGCCGGAGGCCGATCTCCTGGCCGCGGCCGAGGGCGGCGTGTGGATCGGCTCGCTCCACGGCCTCGAGTGCTACGACCCGGGGCGGGTGGCGGCCCGCGGCCGGGTCCGCGGCGCCTGTCGGGTGCGCGCCGGGGTCCTCGAAGAGCCGCTCCCCGAGCTGATCTGGGAGGACAGCCTGCTGCGCCTGTTCTCGCAGGTCCGGGCCCTGGGCGGGGACCCCGTGCGGCTCGCCGGCCGTCACCTGCTGGGCGGCGTCTCGGCGCCCATGGTGGTGGTCGAGGGGGCGGAGACTCTCAGGCCGGCGACCTGACTACCTCGGCGCAGAAATACGCTCAGGTCGCGCTCCGGCGCACCAGCACCATCGTCTGGTCGTCGCCCTGGGGCTGGCCGGCGGCGAAGTCGTCCATCGCCACCTCGACCGTGCGGACGATCTCGTGGAGCGGCCGGCCGGCGGCGGCCCGCAGGAGCTCCACCAGGCGCACCTCGCCGAACTCCTCGTCCGCCAGCGAGGCGCACTCGGTGATGCCGTCGCTGTAGAGGCAGAGGAGGTCCCCGGAGGCCAGGTCGAGGACGCCGGAGCGGTAGGAGCTTCCCGGGCAGCAGGCCCACCGGCAGCCCGCCGGGCGGCAGGCGCTCGAGGCGGGCGTCGGCGCGGATCACGAGGCCCGGGTTGTGGCCGGCGTTGACGTAGGTGAACCGGCCCGAGGCGGCGTCGAGCTCGCCCACCAGCAGGGTGATGAACTTGTTCGGGGCGCTCGAGGCCAGGATGTGGCGGTTGAGCTGCTCGACCAGGCGGGGGCCGAAGCCGACCCGGCCGAAGAGCAGGCGGATCGCCGAGTGGAGGGTGGAGACCATGAGCGCCGCCGGCACCCCCTTGCCCGAGACATCGGCCAGGGCCAGGCCGAGGAGCGGGCCGCGCTCGCCGTCCTCGCCCTGTTCGTCCGGCGCCACGGGGACGAGGTCGTAGAAGTCGCCGCCCACCTCCCGGGCCGGCCGGTTCCAGCCGGCGATCTCGTAGCCCGGCAGCGACGGCACGCCCTTGGGGAGGATCTGGCGCTGGATCTCGGCGGCCAGCTGGAGGTCCCGCTCGTAGCGCTCCTTCTCCAGCGCCTCGCGGTGGAGGCGGGCGTTCTCGAGGGCGATGGCGGCCTGGTTGGCGAAGAGGGCGAGGGTGCGGCGGTCCTCCGGGCTGAAGGGGCCCACCCCGGAGCGGCTCTCCTTGTCGCCCACCGCCAGGATGCCGCGCCGATCGTCCTCGATGGCGATGGGCACGGTCAGCAAGTGCTCGGCCCCGGGCAGCAGGCCGCCCGGCGGCTCGTGGCCGGCGGTCGCCAGGAAGCTCTCCAGGGCCTCGCCGCCGAGCTGCGACTGGAGACGGTAGACGCCGCCGGAGAGCAGGTAGAGGGCACCGCGGCGGGCGTCGAGCAGCGAGACCGCGCGCAGCAGGATGTCCTCGGCCAGCAGGTCGAGGTCGAGGGTCGAGGCGATCGCCAGGCCGACGTCGTAGAGGGCCTCGAGCTCGACGCCCCGGTACTTGGCCTGGAAGCTCTGGCGCTTGAGGCGGCCGAGCAGGCGGCAGTTGGACACGGCGAGCGCCAGGAGCAGCCCCAGGGGGCCGGGCTCGACGCCGCCGTCCTCGCCCGGGGCCGAACCGCCCTCGTCGGGACGCCAGAGGAGCACCCCTCCGGAGAGGGCGAGCCGCTCGAAGCCGGCCGCCTCGCCGGCCGCTTCGGGGAAGGGGCCGGCGCCCCAGGAGAGCTCGGGCCCGGCGGCCTCGCCGGGCTCGCCGTCGTCGAGGTAGAGGGCGGCGCCGCGGGCGCCGCGCTCCCGGCACCAGAGGTCGAGGAGCGACGCGAGCAGGGCGTGCTCGTCCCCGTCTCCGGCGGTCAGGGGCAGGAGCCGGCGCCAGGAGTCGGCCTCGATGCGGTCGCTCGCGCTCACCACGTTCGTGCTTCCGATCTCGATCGACGGCGCTCCGCCTCGAGCACCATGGCCCTCGGCGCGGGCGCGCCCCATCAGGCGGCGGCCAGGGCCTCGACGGCGGCCTCCTCGTCGTCGTAGATCCCGGCGTACTGGGCCAGGCCCATGATGTGGAAGGTCTTGTGGATCGTCGGAGTCAAGCAGCAGAAGGCGAGCCGCCCGTCGATCGCGAGCATCTTCTCGATGATCTCGATCAGGATGGAGATGCCGATCGAGTTGACGATCTTGGTGCCGACCAGGTTGAGGAGCACCCGCTTGTAGCCGTCCTCGATCAACTGGTAGGCAGCCGCGGCGATCTGCTCGCCGCCCTGGTTGTTGATGTAGCCCTCGGTGTAGATGATCGCCAGGCCGTCCCGGCGCTCTACCGTGAGTTTCAGGGTCTCGGTCATCGCTTGTCCCGTCGGTCTGCCGGCTGATCTGTCAGCGGGCCTTCGACATCACGATCGTCGTCCCGCCCGAGGTGGAGCGCACCTGGACGTCGTCCATCAGGCCGCGCATGATCTTGAGCCCCCATCCCCGTTTCCGCTCGGAGGTGAGCTTATCTTCGATCCGCGGCTCTTCCAGGTCGTCGGGCGAGAAACCCACGCCCATGTCGCGAACCGTGATCTTCAGCCGCCGCGGCTCGCGCCCGCCGAGCACGACGAAGCTCAAGTAGACGTTCTGGTCCGGCGCCCG
Source organism: uncultured Acidobacteriota bacterium (assembly GCA_963741925.1). Classification (GTDB taxonomy): domain Bacteria; phylum Acidobacteriota; class Thermoanaerobaculia; order Multivoradales; family DATKCC01; genus CAVUBL01. Next base: position 909,046 of record CAVUJU010000005.1, on the reverse strand, counting down.
GCTGTGCTCGATGGCGTTGATGCAGGCCTCCACGACCGCCATCCGGACCTCGTCGATCTTATCCGCACTCATGCTCATCGACTCGGCGACCGCGGTGGCGGCCCGGCTGGCGGCGATCTCCATCTCGGGACCCATCTGGAGGGTCAGGGAGATCTCGCGAAGCACGTCGTCACCGGTCATGGCGTCGGTCGCGAACGGTCGGTGCCAGGGGAATCATGCGTTTCGGAGCTGGAGGGCCCTCTCCCGCGGCTCGGACCCCGGTCGAGAGCACGAGCAGAGGCTCTCGCCGGCTTCGTCGATCCGCGGCGAAACCTCCTCAGAACGTCAAGTACAGCTCCAGCAAGAACACGACCAGGGGGTGGATCAGGTCGTTGGCGAGCAGCCAGACGAAGCTCCCCACCACGCCCGCCGAGGCCATGACTCGGATCAGGCTCCGGGCCGGGAGGTAGGGAACCGTGCGCTGCTTGAGAAGGGATCCGAACATGGCGCTTTTCTCCTTGGGGCTCATGACACCCCGGGAGAGAGCAAGGCCGCTGCCAGGTCGCGGACCGGAGGGTCTCGAGTCTCGTAAGCTCCACGGGGACAACGACTTGCGTCGTCGTCTCCGAGCGCTTCGGACGGCGGTGGCGGGTCGCGTGCGCGACAGATTGTCGCAGCTCCAGGACGCAGCGGCGCCGCGCGCGGACGCGAAGGCCGGAAACAGGGGGGATCGAGCCCACTGCGACACTTTGTCTCAGCGAGTCACCTTGTCGCACTCGCCGGACGAGGCGGCCCACGTCTCGTCCTGACGCATCCCGACGCGCGAGGTTTCAAGCGGCTCCCTCCGGAGGACCTCAGAAGCCCTTGCGTTGCAGCGTCCGGCGGCTGACCCCGAGGATCCGCGCCGCGGCGGTCTTGTTGCCGTCCGCCATCTCGAGCACCCGGGCGATGTGGCGGCGCTCCAGCGTCGCGAGGTCGAGGGATGGGCCCGGCGGGGTCGACGCCGTGGCGGCGCCCGCGGGGAAGCTCCGGAGACGGGGCACCCCCGGCGCCCAGGAGCGAGGCGACGATCTCCCGGTCGATCTCGCCGTCGGCCAGGGACGCCGCCCCCTCGACCAGGTTCTGGAGCTCGCGCACGTTGCCCGGGAAGTCGTAACCCATGACCAGGGCCATGGCCTCGGCGCGCAGCGGCGGGGGATCGATCTGCTCGCGGCGGCAGAACTCCTCGAGGAAGTGCCGGAGCAGGTGCGGGATGTCCTCGCGGCGCTCGCGCAGGGGCGGGAGCTCGATCTCGACCCCCTTGAGGCGATAGTAGAGGTCGCCGCGGAACCGGCCCTCGTCGACCAGGGCCTCCAGATCCCGGTGGGTGGCGGCCACCAGGCGCACGTCCACCGGGATCGGCCGGCGACCGCCGAGGCGCACGACCTCCCGCTCCTGGAGGGCGCGCAAGAGCTTGACCTGGAGGTTCTCCTGCATGTCGCCGATCTCGTCGAGGAAGAGGGTGCCGCCGTCGGCCAGCTCGAACTTCCCGGCACGTGCCTGGACGCCGGTCGCGACCCCGCCCTCGATGCCGAACAGCTCGCTCTCGAGGAGCGACTCCGGCAGGGCCGCGCAGCTCAAGGCGATGAGGGGCCCCGGGCGCCCCGAGAGGTGGTGTAGGAGCTTCGCGACCAGCTCCTTGCCCGTGCCGCTCTCGCCCCGCACGACGACGTTGACGCCGCGCGGCGCCACCCGCTCGACGATCTCGAGCGCCCGGCGCATGGGCGGGGCGTGGGCGATGATCCTCTGCCCTGCCACCTCCTCGGAGAAGCGTCCCTTCAAGGCCCGGTTCTCCTCGGCCAGGCGCTCGCGCTGGGCCTCCAGGCGCTCGCGCTGACGGGCGGCGTCCAGGGAGGCGCCGGCGAGGGAGGCGACGGAGTCGAGGAAGCGCCGGTCGTCGTCGGAGAAGCTGGAGCTGGCGCCACCCCGGGCCTCCTTGTCGAGGACGGCCAGGTAGCCCAGGAAGAGGCCGCGGCTCGCGATGGGCGCCGCCAGGAGCTCCTCGAAGGGGAGGGCCGCGAGCGTGCCGCCGGTGCGGGTGACCAGGCGCCCGGCCCTGAGCAGCTCGAGCCAGAGACTCTCGGCGAGGAGGGCCTGGCCGCGGGGGGCCGCGCCCTTCCAGCCGACGGTGGCGACCGCCCGGGGGCCGCCGTAGGCGTCGCGGGTGACGGCGACGGCCGCGGCGGGGTCGAGGACGGCGCAGACGCGCTGCAGGAGCTCGTCGACGAGCTCTTGCTCGGGGCGCTGGGCGCCGAGGGCCAGGGCGAGGTCGTAGAGGGTCTCGAGCTGGAGGAGGCGGCGGCGTTGGGCGAGGTCGGGAGTCGCGGCAGCGAGGGTCGGCATGGCGGATCGGGTCTATTGTACGGGATGGGTGCGACATTTTGCCGCGCTGAGGTGGGAGGTGGGGGTGGGAGGCTGGAGGTGGGAGGCTGGAGCGGTGGGGCGTGGCACACGGCTCCGGGCGCGGTAAGACTTCGGCGGCAGACTGCGCCGGCGAAGTTTCACGCGTCGCCCGGAGCCTGCGTGAACGGGCGGCTGCAGGGTCTGGCCCGCTGCCGACGAGGGAGGGAGGGAGGGGGGATTTCGGCGGGGTCGGACTCCGGGAGGGCACCGAGCCCATGATAGGGGTAGGGAGGGCAGGTTGGATTCCCTGCCCCCCCTCCCTCCGAACCGGACGTGCGGATCTCCCGCATCCGGCTCTCCGGTTGGTGGTTCACCTGCGAGAGGACTGCGGGTCCGAGGCATAGGCGGCTTCGAGGCTGAACAGCCCATGCTCGGCGAAGAAGGCGTTGGGCCAGCGCTGGTGGTCGCGACCGCGGCCCCGGCCTCGGCCTCGGCGACGCTTGCGTAAGATGCTGCGCAGGCGCATGCGGATCCACCGGTCGAGCGGCCGGAAGGTCGTCGGGTGGCTGTAGCGGTAGTACTCGTACCAACCACGCAACGTCCGGCTGACGTCCCAGGTGATCCGATCGAGGCTGTGACCGTTGGTGCGCCGGGTCTTGCGGCGCAGGGTGTCCTTGAGCTTCCGGAGGCTCTTGTCGCGGGGCCATTGGTAGCCCCGTTCGAAGTGGTACCCCAGGAAGTCGAAGCCACCCCGCTCGGTGGTATCCACCACCGCCGTCTTGTCCGGGTGAAGGCTCAGGCCCTCCTGGGCCGTCCACGCCTCCACCAGGGCAAGCGCCCGGCGGGCCTCGGTCTCGCTCCGACACAGGATCACGAAGTCGTCGGCGTAGCGCACCATCTCGAAGCCCTCGCGGGCCAGAAGATGGTCCAGCGGGTCGAGGTAGATGTTGGCCAGTAGGGGGCTGATCACCGCGCCTTGCGGGGTTCCCCGCTCGGGCGTCCAGCTCTCCAGTCCGTCCAGTACCTCTTGCTCGAGAAAGGACTCGACCAGGGCGAGCACTCGCCCGTCCGATACCTTCTCGCGCACCCGCGCCAGCAGGCGCTCCGGATCGATCGTGTCGAAGTACCGGCGCAGGTCGGCGTCCACCACCCAGGTGTGGCCCGAGTCGAGGAGCTCCTCGACCCGCTCCAGCGCTTCCCGGCACCCGCGCCCCGGGCGGAAGCCGTAGCTGTGCTCGGCGAAATCCCGCTCGAAGATCGGCTCCAGGACCAAGCGCAACGCGCCCTGCACCACCCGATCGCGCACCGTCGGAATCCCCAGGGGCCGCTTCTCGCGGCTTCCCGGCTTGGGGATCCACCGCCGACGCACCGCCTGCGGGCGGTAGCTACCGTCCCGCAAGGACGCCGACAGCGTCTCCACCTCTTCCTCCAGGCGCGATCCGTAGTGATCCACGGTGACGTGATCTACCCCCGCGGCGCCCCCGTTGCGCTCGACTCTCTCGAACGCGCGCAGAAGCGTCTGCTTCCGGCAGACCTTGTCGATCAGGCTGAACCACGTCCCTCCTCGGACCCCGGTCTCCAGGGCCCGCAGCATGCGCTCCGTCCAGACCGAGGGTTCGGCCCAGCCCCATCGGGACCGGACCTCTCCGCCGGGGTTAGGGGCTCGCCCCACTCGCGCCGGGGTCTCGTCTCTCGTCCTGGCCGTCACGCATCCACCTTCCTGCTTCCCTTCGCTCCACGCCCATTACGGCGCTTCCTCGCTACTATGGAAGCTCTGACTCCTGCCGCCCTGCTTCTCCTCGTGGACGACAGGTCTCCCCGCTTACGGTGCCTGGCCGTCGCGATCATTCCGTCCCCAACCACCTGTAGGCCCCCCGCCCACGCTTTCGCACGCTACCCCTCAGCGCGACGGGCACCCCGGCTCTCCCGGGTCCGGGCTTCGCCATTCGCTTGCAGGCTCGCCGAGTCCTACCGGCCGAATCGGGTTCGTTGCCTACGGACTGATCGCTCATCTCCTCCTACTCCCCACCCCGCCTCGCGGCGACGCAGTCAGAGTCGATTACAGGCCGGAGAGCGTATGCCTGGAGAGGACTCGCACCTCTCTGACCATGCACCCTCGCGGGCGTACAAGCGGCCGAGCTCGGTCTCGGCCGGGCGATCCTGTCGGCCGGCAACGAGCATCGCACCGGAGTCGATGCCTCGCCTCCCGCGCATCCCGGTCCTCGGGCCGAGCTCTGTCCTCCGGCCTGAGCGAGAGGAGCGAGTCGAACGGGTCGGCCGGGGCAACTGTGCGGCGGGCGGTGAACCAACTTGAGAATCACCACATGGAGATCCTCGTCGACGAGAGCGCGATCGCGGCTACGGATGGGGTCTTGCTCCGGGTGCGGCGGTCGTCTCCGGCTCCTCGGCCCAGGGCATGTGGCCGGCGCCGGGCACCGTGAGGAGCCGGGCGCCGCCCAGGCAAGCGAGCCAGGCGGACGTCGCCGAAGTTTTGCCGCGCTCGGGGCCGTGTGCCCCGCCGAGCAGCCCCAACTACCCGGCCGCCGCCGCCCTCTCCCGCCGCAGCACCCGCTTCAAGTACCGCCCCGTAAAGCTCCCCTTCACCCCCGCCACCTCCTCCGGCGTCCCGGTGGCGAGCACCCGGCCCCCCGCCTCGCCCCCCTCGGGGCCCAGGTCGATCAACCAGTCCGCCGTCTTGATCACCTCGAGGTTGTGCTCGATGACCACCACCGTGTTGCCGTGGTCGACCAGCCGGTGAAGCAGGTGGAGGAGCTTGCCCACGTCGTCGAAGTGGAGGCCCGTGGTCGGCTCGTCGAGGAAGTAGAGCGTGCGGCCCGTCTGGCGCTTGCACAGCTCGCGGGCGAGCTTCACCCGCTGCGCCTCGCCGCCCGAGAGGGTGGTCGCCGGCTGACCGAGGCGGATGTAGTCGAGCCCGACGTCGGCGAGGGTCGAGAGGATCCGCTCGACGGGCGGGATGTGCGCGAACACCTCGCGCGCCTGCTCCACCGAGAGGTCCAGGATCTCGGCGATGTTCAGGCCCTTGTAGCGCACCGAGAGGGTCTCGCGGTCGTAGCGCTTGCCGCCGCACACCTCGCAGGTCACGTAGATGTCGGGCAGGAAGTGCATCTCGATCTTGATCTGCCCGTCCCCCTTGCACGCCTCGCAGCGGCCGCCGGGTACGTTGAAGCTGAAGCGGCCCGGCTTGTAGCCGCGCATCCGGGCCTCGGGGACCTTCGCCATCAGCGACCGGATGTGGTTGAACACGTTGGTGTAGGTCGCCGGGTTCGAGCGCGGGGTGCGGCCGATCGGGCTCTGGTCGATGGCGATCACCTTGTCCAGGTGCTCGAGCCCCTCGATCCGGTCGTGCTCCCCGGGCCGGTCCTGGGCGCGGAAGAAGTGGCGCGCGAGGGCCTTGTAGAGGATGTCGTCGACGAGCGTCGACTTGCCCGAGCCCGAGACCCCGGTGACCACCGTGAAGACTCCGAGCGGGATCTCCACGTCCACGTTCTTCAAGTTGTTCTGGCGCGCGCCGCGCACCACCAGCGACGACCCGTTGCCCGCCCGGCGCCCGGCCGGCACGGGGACTTCGAGCTCGCCCCGCAGGTAGCGGGCGGTGAGCGACGAGCCGGTCGCCTCGACCTCGCCGGGCGTCCCCTCGGCGACCACCTGGCCGCCGTGGATCCCCGCCCCCGGCCCCAGGTCGATCACCCAGTCCGCGGCGCGGATCGTCTCCTCGTCGTGCTCGACCACGAGCACCGAGTTGCCCAGGTCGCGCATGCCCTTGAGCGTCGCGATCAGGCGCGCGTTGTCCCGCTGGTGAAGGCCGATCGACGGCTCGTCGAGCACGTAGAGGACCCCCATGAGCTTCGAGCCGATCTGGGTCGCGAGGCGGATGCGCTGGCTCTCGCCGCCCGAGAGCGTCGCCGAGGCGCGCTCGAGGGTCAAGTAGCCCACCCCCACGTCGTCGAGGAAGCTCAGGCGGTCCCGGATCTCGCGCACCACCTTGCCGGCGATGGCGGTCTCCCGCTCCGAGAGCTCGAGCCCCTCCATCCACTCGCGCAGCTCCGCGACCGACATCGCCCCGAGCTGGTCGATGGGCACGTCGTCCAGGGTCACGGCCAGGGCCTCCGGGCGCAGGCGCCGGCCGCCGCAGTCCGAGCAGGCGCGGACCGACATGTACTTCTCGATCTCGGTGCGCACGGAGGCCGAGCCCGACTCGCGGTACTTGCGCTCGAGCATCGGCAGCACGCCCTCGAAGCTCCCCTGCCACTCGTACTTCGAGCGCTTGCCCTTCATGCGGAAGGTCATCTCGCGCTCGGCGCCGTGGAGGATCGCCCGGCGGGCGGCCTCGGGCAGCTCGCGCCACGGCGTGTCGAGGGAGAAGCCCAAGGTCTCGGCCAGGGTCTCCACCATCTGCATGCGCCAGGAGCGCGAGCCGGCGGGCCAGGGGGCGACCGCGCCGCCGTTGATCGAGCGCTCCGGGTCGGGCACGACCTTGTCCGGATCGACGCCGGCGAGGGTTCCCAGGCCCGAGCAGGTCGGGCAGGCGCCGTACGGGCTGTTGAACGAGAAGAGCCGCGGCGTGACCTCCGACAGGCTGGTGGCGCACTCGCTGCAGGCGTAGTTGCGCGACAGCGTCTCCTCGGCCTCGGGAGCGCCGTCGGGCCGGCCCAGGACCACCAGGCCGCCGCCCACCTCGAGGGCGGTCTCGAGGGAGCTCGCCAGGCGCGCCTCGATCCCCTCCTTGACCACCAGGCGGTCGACCACGATGTCGATCGAGTGCTTCTTCTGCTTGTCGAGCTCCGGCGGATCGCCCGAGAGGTCGATCATCTCGCCGTCGACCCGCGCCCGGACGAACCCCTCCTTGGCCATCTCGGCGAGCTGGCGCTTGTACTCGCCCTTCTTGCCGCGGACGTAGGGGGCGTAGATGACCAGGCGCGTGCCCGCGGGCAGGGCGAGCACCCGGTCGACCATCTGCTGGACGGTCTGGGGGCGGACCTCGGTGCCGCACTCGGGGCAGTGCGGCGTGCCGATCGACGCGAACAGCAGCCGCATGTAGTCGTGGATCTCGGTGACCGTGCCCACCGTCGAGCGGGGGTTCTTCGAGACCGACTTCTGCTCGATGGAGATGGCCGGCGACAGCCCGTCGATGGAGTCGACGTCGGGCTTCTCCATCTGCTGGAGGAACTGGCGGGCGTACGAGGAGAGCGACTCGACGTAGCGCCGCTGGCCCTCGGCGAAGAGGGTGTCGAAGGCGAGCGAGGACTTGCCCGAGCCGGAGACGCCGGTGAACACCACCAGGCGGTTCCTGGGGATCTCCAGGTCGACGTTCTTCAGGTTGTGCTCGCGGGCGCCTCGGACGACGATGGAATCCATGGGACAGAGGAGTGTATCGGAGGTGGCGGCGCCCGGGGAGGGATCGGCCGCCGGCGGCGGGCTGGTGGGCGCTCGGTGCAGCGAGAACCGTTCGGCCGGCCGACGCGGAGGTCGGCCGCTTCAACCGGCTTTGCCGCTCCCAGGGCACTCGGAGCCAGGAAGCGGCCGAGCTCTCCTTCGGCCGGGAGATCCTCGCGGCCGGCACCGGGCGGGGCGAACCCGCCTAGAAGTCCACGTACCCCTCGCGCACCCGAACCCGATTGCCGAAGCCGCGCGCCTGGACCTCGACCTTGTGCCAGCTCCCGTCCTTCTTGAGGTTGCTCGGGTAGTAGCCGATCACGTACTGGTCCCGCAGCTCGGCCAGGATGCCGCGGAAGGCGTCCTCGACCTGGGAGACGTCGTCGATCGGCTCGATCCGCCCGCCGCTGTCGAGGACCAGCTTGCGCAGGGTCTCGAACTGGTCCTTGTTCTGCGAGGCGTCGCGCCAGGCGGAGGTGAAGAGGCCCGGCTCGCCCAGCTGCTGCTGGCCGCGGTCCCGGAGCTGGAGCCAGTAGACGATCGCCTGGCTGCGCTGGGCCTTCCACAGCGCGTCCTCCATGTCGAGGGCGCTGTAGACGTCGAAGCCGTCGGAGAGCACCACGACCACCTTCCGGCCCTGACGGCCGTCGAGGATCTTGAAGGCCGCGTAGAGGTAGTCGGTCAGGGCCGTGCCGCCGGCCGCCGAGGCCCCGTCGAGCGACCGGCGCAACACCGCCGGATCGTCGGTGAACGGGGTCGCCCGGATCAGGCGATCGGAGAACAGGACCGACATGGCCTCGTCCAGGTTCTTCATGCCGGCGGTGAACGCCTCGGCGCCCCGGATCGCGGACGCGAGCCGCTCGCCCCGCATGCTCTCGCTGGAGTCGACCAGCAGGACGGCGGTGAGCGGCGCGTCGCCCCCTTCGAAGGTGACGATCTCCTGGCGGGCGCCGTCGTCGATCACCGTGAAGTCCTCGCGTCGGAGCCCGGTGACCCGCTGGTCGCCCTGGGTCACTGTGATGTAGAGCTGCTGGAGGGGGACCTCCACCACGTCGTCGACCTCGATGGCCGGCGTCTGGATCGCCATCTCGCCGGTCTCGCCGGAGGCCGTCAGGGCGACCGCCCGGAAGACGTGCTCGACGTTCTCGTCGCCCACGTCCACCGTGGTCTCCCAGGGCGGCTGGGTGAGGACGGTGACCAGCTTGTCGTCGACGTAGAGACGCACCCGCTGAATCGGCTCCTTGCCCTCGACCTCGATGCGCACGGGCACCTTGCCGCTGACCGCGTTGAACGGCCCGGGGTCGAGGATCGCCACCTTGACGCCGGCGGCCCGGGCGGCCGGAGCCGCGCCCAGGGCCAGGGCGAGCGTCGCGGCCAGGGCCACGCCGAGGGCGAGCGGCCCTCCCCGGCGGCGGCTTGCGCCGGAGGCGCTCATCGCGCCGCTCCGGCCGCCGCCGGCCGGTCCCGCCCGACCTCGCCCAGCAGGCGCGCGAGGCGCGAGACTCGCGTGGCCGCGTTCTCGTGGAGCGCCGCGAGCGCCCGGTCGTAGGTCTCCTGGGGGCCCATGCCGTAGCGCCGGCGAGGCGACGGGCTCCGCTGTCCGGCGCCGTCGGCGAGCCCGTGGATCACCGACAGGGACTGCTTCGGGTCCTTCTCGGAATCGAGGACGAAGGCGAGCTGCGTGCGCAGGCACTCGCTGTCCGGGTAGCGCTCGAGGCCCTTCCTGAGCACCGACTCGGCCTGCTTCGTGCGCCCGGCCTTGCGGTGCATCGTGCCGAGCTCCTCGTAGGCCACCACCGTCTCCCAGTCGTCCTTGCCCTCGGCGAGCAGCGATTCGAGGAGCCGCTGGGCGTCCCGGGCCGAGCCCAGGCGCTCGAGGTTCACCGCCATGCGCAGCCGCCCCTCGCGGTTGCTCGGATCGACCTTGAGGAGCTCGAGCAGGCGTTCGGCGGCGCGGTGGTAGTTGCCGCTGCGCTCGTGGACCGTGGCGATGCCCAGGAGCGCCGCGGCGTCGTTGGGATCGAAGTCGAGGGCGTGGAGCATGAGCCCCAGACCCTGGAGCTTGACCCCGACGAGCTGGCTGTAGATCCCCAGGCTCGCCAGGGCGCGGGCGCCCAGCACGCGGGAGCCTTCGCTCCCCCCCTCCCGGGCGTAGAGGTCCGCCAGGCTCGCCGCCAGCCGCGAGGAGTGGCCGGCGAGCAGCGGCTGTCCGCGGTCGACGTACATGCGGTAGGCGTCGTGGTGGAGCGCCAGCATCGGGACCAGGGCCTCGAGGTCCTTCACGCCGACCCACTTGACCACCTCGACCTCGGCGTCGTAGAGGCGCTGGACCTCCTTCGGCTCACGCCCCTCCATGGCTCCGGTCTCGAACTCGAAGAGGGCCGTGAGAGCGTCATCGCCCTGGTCGGCGGCGACCAGCTCGAGGACCCCGCGGTAGCCGTCGAGGAGCTGCTGCTCCCCCTCGAAGCGTCTGTGGCGGCCGCGCGAGCCCTCCTCGGGCGAGATCTGGTCGCGCTTCTTGAAGGTGGGCGTCTCGGCCGGACGGTGGCCGGAGGCCGGCGGGATCACGAGCAGGGTCGGAGGCGGCTGGTCGGTCGTGTCCTGCTCGCCGGGTCGGCCTTGCTCCGGGGTCTGCCCCCGGCTCGAGTCTTGCGCGGCCAGCGGCTGGAACGCGAACAGGCCGGTCAGGACGACCGTCGCGAGCACCGTCCGGCGGGCGACCCGCGGGCGGTGCGGCGCCGGCTCCCGACCGACTGCGGGGACGGGGAGAGGCAGCACGAAGTGCGGTGGCATGCTGGCTCGGCATTGTACCGCGCCCGCTCCATCCACGCTTTGGCACATTCAGAAGAGACGAGTCCAGGCCCCCGCGCCGGCGAGACGCGGGGGCCGGGAGTCGAGCCCACGGGGGCGGTCTCTACCCGTGGACCCGGCCCATGGGGCTCCGACGATGGGGCGGAGCGCCGGTCGGGGCGGGGCCGCCGCCCCGCGGTCCGGCGGGCGTCGACGCCGTTCCCTCCCACACGCGCAGCACGTCGAGGAGCTGCCGGCCGGCGGCGCGGGTGAAGAGCACGTTCGAGACCAGCTCCCCGGGGATCGACGGGATCGGGCTCGCGTCGCTCCCGAACAGGAACGGGAAGAGGTCGACCTCGGGGATGTCGGCGTCGTAGGTCTCGTTGATCGCCCGGATGAACTCGTTGGCCGCCACCGCGTAGCCCAGGGGCCGCGGGTGGACGCCGTCGAGGCCGATCGCGCCGCCGGTGATGTAGTCGCTCGTGATCGTGACGCCGCCGATGTCGAAGCCGGTGGTCGAGGCGTCCCGGAGGAGGCCGTTGATGTCGGCGAGGGCCGAGCCGGTCGACTGGGCGATGCCGCGGATGACGGCGTTGTAGTCGTCGACCCGCGCCTGGACGGTCGCCGCCTCGGAGGCGGAGAGGACGAACTCGTTACCGAGACCCCTGCCGGTGCCGCCGGCGAAGGCGGGGATCCCGATGCCCTGGGACAGCGGGGTCGACGCGGTCAGCAGCACCCGGTCGTTCGGGGACAGCGGCTTGTCGTCCGGACCGAGAAGCGGGATCGGCGCGCCGTCGGGCCCCAGCACCGGCTGATTGGTCGCCGGGTTGACCAGGATCGGCGGGATCGTGGTGACGAAGGGGATCGAGGTGACGTCGGGCAGATTCGCCAGGACCAGCTTGGCGCCCGCGCCCTGGAGGGCGGCCACCAGGGCGGTGTAGTCCGCCTGGAACTGCGCCACAGGGGTCAGGGTAACGCCCTCGATCACCCGGCCGCTGGTGGCGGCGGCGAGGACGTCGTTGTTGCCCAGCCAGACCAGGGCGAAGGTCGGCTGCAGGGCGAGCGCCTGCTCGAGCTGGGTGGCCTGGGTGCGAAGCACCAGGGTCGCCGCGTCGGTCGGCCCGCGCTCGCGGTTGCGCAGGGCGTCGCCCAGCCGGAAGCCGGGCACCGACAGGTTGTTGTACGGGACCGGCAGGAGGGCGTTCAGCGGATGGCCACTCCCCGGCAGCGGGACCACCCTGACCGGCGAGAGGCCCTGGAGCTGCAACAGCGCCGGGATCCCCGGCTCGCTGACCAGCGGCTGCTCGATGCCGTGTCCGGTCGCCTGCATGGCGAGGAGGGCCGGGACGCTGTTCTTCTGGGCGCCCTGGACCAGGCCGCCGTTGGTGAAGCCGGCGCCCAGGCTGTCGCCGAGGGCGACGAAGCGGGAGAAGTCGGCATTGCCGGTGTTCTGGGCACGGGCCGGAGAACCGGCCGCCGGCACGAGCAGCGCCAGGGCCAGGGCGAGGACGACGAGGGCTCGATTGCGAGTCATGGAACGACCTCCTTTCGGATCAGAAGCCGACGGACAGGCCGAGGAGGTAGGCCGTCGTCTCGAACTTGCCGTGGAACACGGCGTCACCTGCGAAGTCCTCGTTGCGGGTCCGGTCGGCGAACGGCAGGTACATGAAGGCGACGTCGAACTTCGCTCCGCCGGTGTAGCCGTAGCCGATCGACAGGCCGGTCCGGTTGGCGTCGGGCAGCAGCGGGCCGGCGCTCGGCTCGGGCTGCGGCGTCTCGTCGTAGACCGCCCCGAAGCGCCACTGGGTCGTCGGGCTGGTCACCCAGTTGAGGCCCGCCCGGTAGCTGAAGCTGTCGTCGTACTTCTCCGGGATGTCCTGGGAGAGGGTGGGGTTCTCGGGGAAGGTGAGCACGACCCGGTCGAAGCTCGACCAGCCGGCCCAGTCGACGTCGGTCTCGAGGGTCAGGTTGGGCGTCAGGCCGAAGGCGAGGCCGAGGCTCGCCAGGTCGGGGAAGTCGATGGTGGTCTTGATCGGCAGCTTCTGGTCGAAGGGGACTGCGGCGGCGACCCCGGCGTCGAAGGGGGCGATACCGGTCAGGGTCTGGGTGAACCGCCCGTCGCCCTTGTAGTCGACGCTGATCTTGCTCCGGTAGGAGAGGCCCCAGGAGAAGCTGGGGCTCACCTTGTGCAGGATGCCCAGGTTGAAGCCGTAGCCGGTGTCGAGGTCGCTCTCGAGCTTCGCCTTGCCGACGTCGGCCACCTGCCCGGTGATCGGGTTGAAGGCCGGAATGTGCCGGTTGAGCTCGAGGTCCGACCAGCGCGCCACGACGCCCACCCCGATGCCGAAGTTGGGGGTCGCCTGCCAGGCGATGGTCGGGTTGAGGTCGAAGGTGCGGAGCACCGTCTTGGTGGCGATGAACTTGCCGGACCAGGTATCGGGGTCCTTCCACTCCGTGGTCAGGCCGAACGGGCTGTTGAACCCGATGCCGAAGGTCCAGCCCGGGGTGAGTGGCTGCACGTAGTAGGCGTGGGACGGATAGAAGACGGAGCTCTCCTGCTCGCCGGTCGCCCCGGGGCCGGGGAAGGGCGCGAGGCCGTGGAACTTCGAGTCCGCGGTGATCAGGGTAGTCCCCAGCTCGAAGGCTCGCTGGGTCTGGAAGGCGAGGCCCGCGGCGTTGTAGAACATCGCCGAAGGGTCGTCGGCCTGGGCGGTGAAGGCGCTCCCCATGCCCATGGCCTTGCTGCCGTGCTCGAAGATCCCGAAGCCGGCAGCGAATGCCGGCGAAGCCGCCAGGGTGACCAGCGCCCAGGCGAACAAAGCTCTGACGAGAGCGGTTCCGCGGCTGCGCATCCCTTTCCTCCTTGGTCGTGGATTCGATCGGACTCGATCGCGAGGTGAACCCGGGAGAGGTTCCAGGCATCCTTCGAAGGGTGAACGATCGCACCGTACACTAGTGGAACGCGGAGGGTGCTGTCAACGCGCGCCGGGGTGGGTTTCGAGCCATCCAACCGGTCGGTATCGCGCCGCTTCGCCGAGCTGCTAGAGTAGTCGGGAGGAGATGGCGAGATGAAGTTCGAGAGCGAGGTCCACCGCGAGACCTTCAAGAAGGTCGAAGAGTACGTCCAGGACCTGATCGACGAGCCCTACCTGGACGAGAAATCGGGGCACTTCTACGGCCGCTACGGTTCCACCGTGCTCGAGATGTCGGTCGACCCCTACGGCCCCGAAGAGGCGGTGGTCACGGTGATGGCGTACTGCGTCCAGGGGGCCGAGGTCGAGGAGAGCCTCCTCGAGGGCCTGCTCGAGCTCAACCACGGCCTGCCGGTGGGGGCCTTCTCGCTGGTCGGCGCCGACGTCTTCTTCTCCCACTCGCTGTTCGGCCGCTCGCTCGACCCGCGCAACTTCCTGGGCACGGTGGCGGCGGTGGCGACCGTGGCCGACGACTACGACGATCGGATCGTCGCCGAGTACGGCGGCGAGACGGCCCTCGAACGGATCCAGTCGACCGGCGGCCGGCGGCGCCGCGAGGCGCAGGCCGCTACCAGCGTCCCTTGACCGCCTCGCGCATCTCGCGCTCGACGACCTTCTCCTTCTCGGCGCGCCGCTTGTCGTAGAGCTTCTTGCCCTGGGCGAGCGCGATCTGGACCTTGATCCAGCTCCCCTTCAGGTAGACCTCCAGCGGCACGACCGTCTGCCCGCGGATGATCGAGCGGCCCATGAGCTTGTCGATCTCGCGCCGGCCGAGCAGGAGCTTGCGCGCCCGCTCCGGATCGTGGTTCTCCCGGTTGCCGTGGGTGTACGGGCTGATATGCGCCCCGACCAGCCAGGCTTCGCCGCCCTGCACCTCGACGTAGCTGTCCTTGAGCTGGACCTTGCCCTGGCGCGCCGACTTCACCTCCGTGCCGGTCAGCGCCATGCCCGCCTCGAAGGTCTCGAGGATGTGGTAGTCGTGGCGCGCCTTGCGGTTTCTCGCCAGGACCTTGATCGACGGGCTGTCCGGTTTCGCGGCCATGGGACCGGGCAGCATAGCAGCCGCGGGCGTCCCGCGGTACCGGATGGGCGGGGGCGTTGCGGGATGGGAAGGGGATGGAGGGGGGTGCGGGGGGGGCGATCCGATGGATCGGCGTCCCTCTCCCCCCGCGAGGGTGGGAGAGGGATCGAGGGAGAGGGGGGCGATCCGACGGATCCAACGTTCTGGAGTCGCCGTTTGGGCGAAGCTAGTGGTCCGTCAATCTTCATTTGACAGAGGTATCCGGCGAGGATTTCGCGTCGCTGGCCAGGCGCTCCGACGCAGGCGTAGCGGGGCCTACGTCGAGGAGGAGCCACGCCGCCAGCGGCGTGAAGGACCGTCGGGGCCCGTCAATTGAAGGTTGACGGACCACTAGGCTCCACCCCTCGGCGTGGGCGGGGGAGCTACCGGTCACGAAGCCTGGGATGCCTTTGCCGCCTCGTGGTCTGAGGCGCAGCCTCGTTAGCTGCTAATCTCACCGTGCCCATGCGTATCGCGGCCTCGCTCGTCCTCCTCGGCCTCCTCGCCTCCTCGGCGGTCCTCGCCGACGACCCCAAGATCCACGGCTTGAAGGCCGCCGTGGACGGCCACCGGGTAATGCTCGACTTCGTGTTGACCGACGCCTTCGACCACGACCTGATCGCGCGCGTCTCGAGCGGGCTGCCCACCAGCTTCACCTACGAGATCGAGCTGGCCAAGGACAGGAAGCGCTGGTTCGACCGCTCGCTCGGCCACTGCGAGCTCCAGGTGATCGCCATGTTCGACGCGGTCATCCGCGAGTACCTGGTCAACTACAAGCTCGACGGCAAGCTGGTGGAGAGCCGCATGGTGCGCAGCTTCGACGAGCTGCGCCAGGCGATGACCCACTTCGACGGCATCCCGGCCTTCACCCTCGAGCCGCTGTCCGGGCGGTTTCGTATGCTGGTCAAGGTGCGCGCCCTGCTCGGCACCCACAGCCTGTTCGCCTTGATCCCGGTCCGGATCGCCACCGACTGGAAGGAGTCGAACAAGTTCCGCGCGCCGGAGGACCTCCTGGCGCCGCCCTGAGGCACCCCCCATGCAGGCGACCTCCATGACCGCTGCGTCACATATCCGGGTGGAGCCGAGACTCGGGAGGGGGCGTCCCCTTCCCCCCCGTGGGGTGGGAAGGGGAACGAGGGGATGCGGGGGGCATCCGATGAATCCAGCGGTCTGGAGTCGCCGGTCAGGCGAACGGAGGCTCGATCAGTGGACGTGGGCGCCGGACCAGCGATCCATGACGCCGGAAACGGTCCAAGCGCCTCGTCGGTTTGAGGCGGAGCTTCGCTAGAGATGGCCCTCAAGGAGCGCCTCCGCCGCCACCGGAAGGACCGCCGCTTCATCGTCGGCGCGCTGGCGGCCGTCCTGGTCGTCCTGATCTCCTGCTTCTACCTGGTCCAGCGCGGCCGGGACCTGCCCGACACCCTGCTCAACACTCAGCTCCTGCTGTTTGTCCTCTGGTACGCCAACGTCGTCCTGATCCTGACCATCCTCTTCGTCCTGCTGCGCAACCTGTTCAAGCTGCTGGTCGAGAGGCGGCACCGGATCCTGGGCTCGAAGTTCAAGATCAAGCTGGTGGCGACCTACATCGGGCTGGCGCTGATCCCGGTGCTGCTCCTCTTCGCCTACGCCACCGAGCTGCTCCAGGGCACCGTCGACCGCTGGATCAACGCGCCCGTCGGCAAGGTGCTCGAGGAGGCCTCGACGGTGGTCGAGGGCCTCTACACCCGGCTCGAGGACCGGTCGCTGCGCGACGCCGGCCAGGTGCTCGCCGCGATCGACGACCTCGACCTCCAGGACCCGACCCAGCGCCCGGAGCTGGGGCGCCGTCTCCAGAACCTCCTGGGCGAGCTCTCCCTCGACTACCTGGCGGTCTACGACGGCACCGAGTTCATCCACGCCGTGGTCGACCCGCGCAGCGGCATCACCGACCTGCCGGAGCCCGGGCGCCGCAACCTGGCCGCGGCGGCCGCCGGCGAACGCATGGTGCGGCGCCTGCCCCAGGGCGCGGTCGGACGGCTGGTCCTGGGCGCGGCGGCGCGACCGGCTTCCGGGGCGGCGCCCGCTCCGGGGGCCGCCGGCGGGGCGGGCGAGCCCCGGGCGACGGTGGTGGTCGCCGGCGTGCTCCTCGACCCCCACATCGCAGAGGTCGCCGACCAGCTCGTCCAGGCCCACCAGCGCCACCGCCAGCTCGTGGTGCAGAAGGAGTCGATCGAGGCGAGCCACCTCCTGCTGTTCCTGCTCGTGACCCTCCTGATCCTGCTCGCCTCCTCCTGGGTCGGCCTCTACCTGGCGCGCCGGGTGACCGTGCCGATCCAGGCGCTCGCCGAGGGGACCGAGCGGATCAGCCAGGGCGACCTCGACCACCGGGTGGTGGTGGAGGCCGATGACGAGCTCGGCGTGCTGGTGCGCTCGTTCAACCGCATGACCGGCGAGCTCAAGCGCAACCGGGAGCTGATCGAGCGCAGCAACCGCGAGCTCAAGGAGGCCAACGCCCGTCTGGCCGAGGAGCGCGCCCTGATCGCGGCGGTGGTGGACAGCGTGGCGGCCGGCGTCATCGCGAGCGACCGGGAGGGGCGGATCGTGACCTGCAACGGCGCGGCGCTCAGGATGCTGCGCCAGGCCGAGGAGGAGGTCGTCGGCCGGCCGGCGGCGGAGGCCTGGAGCGACCCGGAGCGCGCGAAGCTGGCCGAGCTCCTCGACCCTCCCCGGGGGGCTGCGGGCGAGGCGGCGGCCGGCGTCACCCAGGAGCTCCACCTGGTGCTGGGCGGCGAGTGGAAGAGCTTCGAGGTGAAGGTGACCCCCATGGCCTCGGCGGGCGAGGAGGTGCGCGGGCGGGTGATGGTGCTCGAGGACCTGACGGAGCTGATCAAGGCCCAGCAGCTCGCGGCCTGGAACGAGGCGGCGCGCCGGATCGCCCACGAGATCAAGAACCCCCTGACCCCGATCCGCCTCGCCGCCGAGCGGATCCGCCAGAAGCACCGCCGCGGCGACGCCGACCTGGGGGAAGCCCTGGAGGCGGGGGTGGACATCCTGCTCCAGGAGGTCGCCGCCATGCAGGCGATGGTCGACGAGTTCTCGCGCTACGCCCGCATGCCCCGGCCGCAACCCGCCCGGGTGGACCTCGCCCGGCTGGTCGAGGAGACGCTCCATCTCTACCGCGGCCTGAAGCCCGGGGTCGAGGTGGCGAGCCGGATCGGGCCCGGCGCGGCAGCCCTGACGGCCGATTCCGAGCAGCTCAAGCGCGCCTTGATCAACCTGCTCGACAACGCCATCGAAGCGACCGAGGCGCCGGGTCGGGTGACGGTGGCCGCCGAGGCGGTCGACGGCCGCCTGGACCTCCACGTCACCGACACCGGCGGAGGGATCCCCCCCGCGGCGAAGGACAAGCTCTTCCTGCCCTACTTCTCCACCAAGGGCCGGGGAACCGGCCTCGGTCTCGCCATCGTCCACCGCATCGTCTCGGACCACCGGGGTACGATCCGGGTGGAGGACAACCGCCCCCGCGGCACGGTGTTCACGATCGAGCTGCCGCTCCGGTAGGCGAGCCGTTCGCCGCCTGCCTCGGCGTTCGGCCGGCCGTCGCGGAGGTCGGCCGCTTCACGGGTTCGGAGGCGCATCCCACTCGGCGTGCCTCCGTCAATACCGGTACACCGCCGCCATCGGCGCCTGCTCCGGCACCTGGTCCGGCGGCACCGCGAACACCTGGCCTCCCTTGAGCAGGGTCTGGATGGCCGCGAAGTCGACCAGATCCTCGTGGCCGGGCCCGTCGTGGTCGACCAGCTCCACCTTCCGGTCGTCGGGGTCGAACGAGCCCCAGCGCCGGATGCCCAGGGCCACGAACAGGGTCTCCACCCGGCCGTCGGCGGCGGCGGTGACGACCTCCTCGAACTGGCTCGAGGCGTGGCCGGTGCCCGCGAGCTGGCCGTAGCGGTCGGCCGCGCTCTCCTGGGAGCGGGCGAAGACCGGCTCGACCAGCGGCCAGGCCCTGTCGTGCAGCTCCTCGGCGCTGAGCTCGTCCGGGTTGCCCGCCACGCCGCCCTCGACCAGCTCGGGGTAGCTCGAGGCCTGGCGGTAGATGGGAAACAGGAACTCGACGCCCGCGAGCACCAGGGGCGCACCCTTCTCGGCGATCTGGGCGGAGACGCCGTCGTCGAGCAGACTGAAGAACTTGCGGATCTCGAGCTTGACGTCGTCCTCGCCGCCGCCCTGGCCGTGGTAGATCGGCGACTCGCCGGGGCGCGCCGTCTTGGTGCCCGTGTGGTACTGGATGTGGGTCTCCTCCAGCTCGTAGCCGACCACCTCGTTCAGGCTGGTGGGCAGGTCTCCCAGGTCGAGCTCCCGCACGCTGTGGCGCGTCGCCTCGAGCAGCCGGGCGCGCTTCTGGGAGAGGGCCAGGACGTAGAAGCGCCCGTCTCCCGAGAGCAGCGGGAGCAGGGGCTTCAGGTGGAATCGGTCCGCGACCAGAGCCAGCTCACGGACCTCGACGGGCACCCGGTAGTGGCGGGCGAAGCCGTCGGCCACGAACGTGGCCAGGCCCTCGCTCTGATGCTGCCAGAAGGGCGTGTCGTCGATCAGGTCCGCGGCGGGAGCGAGCAGGGCGTCGGCCTGCTTCGGGGAGAGGCCGTAGCCCTCCAGCGCGTCGCTCGCCTTGCGCACCAGGTTCTTGAAGCGGATCGCGTTTTGCTGGGTCTCCGGACCGGCCTTGACCATCGGTGCGTACAGGGACACGCAAGGGCCTTCGCGGCGCTGCATCAGGGTTTCGAGCTCGCCTCGGGACAACTGCTTCATGGGATGGACCTCCTCAATGAAATTCAGGATGCTGCGGCTGGCGGCGTCCCTCTCCCCCGGAGGGTGGCAGAGGGATCGACCCCCCTATGGTAACCTCGCCCTCCTTCGGTATCGTTCCTCTCTCGAAAAGAACCCCTCTCCGAAAAGGAAACCACACCAATGAAGCCAGTCTACAGCCTACTCGCAGGCGCGCTCCTGCTGGTGCTGGGGATCGCGCCGGCGTGTGCCGCGGCCCCGAGCCAGGACGCGGACCAGAACCAGGCGCAGAGCCAGGCCCAGAGCCAGGACATGGCCCAGGCCGGCCAGGCGGGCGAGACCGCCGCGCCGAAGGACCCGGCCAAGACCCTCTACGCCCTCGGGCTCGCCATCTCCCAGGGCCTGGCCCAGTTCCATCTCACCGAGGAGGAGCTCCAGTCCGTCCAGCAGGGGCTCGCCGACGGAGTCCTCGGCAAGGAGCCCAAGGTCGACATCCAGGAGTACATGCAGAGCATCCAGGCGCTGGCCAAGACGAGGGGGGAGGCGGCGGCGAAGGAGGAGCGTGCCCAGGGTGCCGACTTCCTCGCCAAGGCGGCCGCGGAGTCGGGCGCGGTGAAGACCGACTCCGGCCTGGTCTACAAGATCGAGGAGGAAGGCACCGGGGCGAGCCCGGCGGCCACCGACACGGTCAAGGTGAACTACAAGGGGACGCTCCGCGACGGCACGGTCTTCGACAGCTCCTACGACCGCGGCCAGCCCGCGACCTTCCCGCTCAACCAGGTCATCCCCTGCTGGACCGAAGGCGTCCAGCTCATGAAGGTGGGCGGCAAGGCGAAGCTCGTCTGCCCGCCCGACCTCGCCTACGGCGACCGCCAGGCCGGCAAGATCCCGCCCGGCTCGACGCTGACTTTCGAGGTGGAGCTGCTCGACATCGTCAAGCCGGCGGAAGCGCCCAAGACGCCCGCCCCCGACCAGGGTAAGGCCCAGGGCCAGAGCCAGGAGAAGCCGCCCGCGAAGGGCTCCGGCAAGAGCGGCGGCTGACGCTCCCCGATGTTGCGGAAGCGGGCGATCCGGTCGCTGCTCGTCGAGGACGTGGCGGGGCTCCGGCTCCGGAAGGACGAGCCGGACGAGCCCGCTGAAGCGGCCGGGCCCCATGCGGTTCCGGGAAGTGGGACGACTCGGCGGCCGAAGAGACGGCCGCCGAGCTCGAGGCGCTCCGCAAGGCCGCGCGCCGCGCCCTGCTGATGGTGGGCCTCGACTGGCTCGCCCTCGCGGCGCTCTTCCTCCTCCGGGACCGGGGCGCGGCGTTCCTGCCCATGGACCCCACGATCGAGACCGTCTTCACCCTGGGAGTGCTGGTGGTGGCGGTCCACTCCGGCTTCCGCCTCGGCCAGCTCGAGAAGTACCGGGCGGTGTCCAGGACCTACGAAGATTTGATGGAGTAGCCGGAGGGCCGGCGGAAGGCTCCGCCGGCCCTCGATCGCTCCCGCTCGCGGCGCGTGGCGGCTACTCGGTCTGGTGCCGGATCTTCGCCGCCTTGCCCACGAGGGTCGCGAGCTCCGAGACCTCCAGGTTGCCCGGCGAGTCGGCCGCCAGCTTCTGGGCGCGGCGGAAGAGGTTGTCCAGGTCCCCCTGGCGGGCCCAGTAGCTGCCTTTCAGGATCTCGCCGAACTCCGCGACCACCGAGGCCAGCCGGAGCCCGAGCGGAGCCGCCTCCCAGCGCCCTTCGAGCGCGCCGGCGGTGATCGCCTTCGAGACTTCCTCGACCCGGCCGGTCTCGGCGCTCCGGTAGCGCAGCTTGAGCGTCGCCGCGGTGCGGCCGGCGGGCGCCCCCGGCCGGAGCTTGACCTCGTAGAGCGCGGTCACCCCGTGGCCGGCGCCCACTTCCCCGGCGTCGACCGAGTCGTCGCGGAAGCGCTCGTCCGGCACGTCCCGGTTCTCGTAGCCGAGCAGGCGGTAGCGCTCGACGACCCGCGGGTCGAGCTCCACCTGCACCTTGGCGTCGCGGGCGACGGTCTGGAGGGTGCCGGTCAGGTTCTCGACGAACACCCGCCGCGCCTCGTCCAGGGTGTCGACGTAGGCGTAGGATCCGTCGCCGCGGTCGGCGAGCTGCTCCATCAGCACGTCGTTGTAGTTGCCCATGCCGAAGCCCACGGTGGTCAGCTCGATGCCCTCGCGGGCCGCCTCGCCGATCCGCTCGAGGATCGAGCCGGGGCCGGTCGCGCCGACGTTGGCGACGCCGTCCGAGCACAGGATCACGCGGTTGACGGCGCCGGGGCGGAAGTCCTCTCGGGCGAGCCGGTAGCCGATCTCGAGCCCTTCCTCGGCGTTGGTGGCGCCCTCGGGCTGGAGGTCCGCGATCGCCCGGCGGATGGCCTCGTGGTCGGCGGTGTGGCCGAGGAGCACCCGGCCGTTCGAGCCGTAGACCACGAGCGCCACCCGGTCGTCAGGGCGCAGGTGGTCGAGGAGGAGGCCGAGCGCCTGCTTGACCAACTCCAGGCGGTTGTCGTAGCCCATCGAGCCCGAGACGTCGACCACGAAGGTCAGGACGGCGCTCTTGCGCGCCGCGGGATCGATCGTCCGCGCCCGGAGGCCGAAGCGGATCAGGTGGTAGCGCTCACCCTCGCCGAAGGGCGAGCGGGCGCCCTCGGCGTAGAGGGCGAAGTCCGCGCGCTCGGGGGCCGGATCGCGGTAGTCGAAGGCGTTCACCAGCTCCTCGACTCGCACCGCCTCGTGGGGCGGCAGGTGCCCGCCGGAGAGGTAGCGGCGCACCACGCCCCACGAGCCGGTGTCGACGTCGAGGCCGAAGGTCGAGAGCGGGTTGTCCTCCGTGTCGATGAACGGGTTGGTGCCGTAGCTTTTGAAGAAGACGTCGCCGTACGGCTGGTCGTTGGGCTCGGCGGTGCCGCCGGTCGACGGGGCCATGCCGGACGGGGCGGCGGCGAGCCGGCGCTTCTCCAGGGCCGGCGGCTCCGGGCCGCTCATCGGCTCGGTGTCGATCCGCCGGGTCTCGGGCGCGGAGAGCGTGGTCTTGTGGCTGGTACGTCGCTCGTCGAGGACCGGGCTCTCGCTGGTCACGGTGATCAGGTTGCTCACCGCAACCGGCAGCGAGACCTCGAGGGTCGTGTCGCGGGCCGGGCGCACAGCGACCCCTTCGTACTCGACCGGCAGGAACCCCTCGAAGTCGGCCTCGATCCGGTAGCTTCCGGGAGCCAGCCGTTCGATCTTCGCCTCGCCTTCGGCGTCGGTGCGCGCGACGCGGGCGGCCTCGCCACCCGAGACCTCGACCCGGGCGCCCGGAAGGGGGCTGCCCTGGAGATCGGTAACCCGCAGCCGGACGCCACCGGATGCCGGAGGGGCGAGAGGTGCCGCCTGGGCGGCCGCCGCCGGCCGCGGGGCGGCCCGCGGCTTCGTCTCGGCCGCTTCGCGGCTCGCCCGCGTCTCGGCGGCGGGCGAAGAGACCTGCGCCGGCACGCTCGGGGCCGGGCGGGCGGCGGTGGCAGGCCGCCGGAGCGGCGCCTCGGGCTCGCGCATCACTCGCAGCGCCACCACCCCCGCACCCACCGCCAGGACCACCGAGGCGGCGGCGAGCATCCAGCGCGCCGGCGGGCGGCGGGAGCGCGCCCCGCGCAGCTCCGTCGAGCCGGCGAGCTCGGGCGCCAGCTCCCGTGCCAGATCGAGGCGCTCGGGGACCTCCCGGCAAATCGCCTGGGCGAGGTCGTCGGGGGGCGCCGCCATGGGCTCGGCGCGGAGGTCGAGGTCGTCGTGAATCGTCTTGCGTCTCTGGGCGTGGGTCATGTCGCCACCTCGTTCAGGCTCTCGGCCAGCAGTCCTTCCGCTCGCTTCAGGCGCTTGCGGACGGCCATTCCGGTCACGCCCTCCAGGCGGGCGATCTCGCCGACCGCCAGGCCGCGCCAGTAGCGGGCGGTGACGGCGAAGCGGAGGTCCTCGGGCAAGGCGAGGACGGCCCGCCGCAGGCGCTCGCCGGCGCGCGACCTCTCGACCTCCTCGTGGGGGCCGGGAGCCGGGTCGTCGAGGTCGCGAGCGGTCTCCTCCTCGAGAGGCAGGAGGCGTCTGGGCTTCCTGGCGTGGGTCAGGAAGGTCGTGTAGGCGATACGGTAGAGCCAGGTGGAGAAGCGCGCCCGGCCCCGGAAGCCGCCGAGGGCGGCCCAGGCCTTGCGGTAGGTCTCCTGGGTGAGGTCGGCGGCGAGCTCGGGATCGCCGCCGGCGAGGCGGAAGAGGGCGCCGTAGATGGTCCGGTAGGTGCCGTCGACGAGGCGCTCGGCCGCGTCGCGGTCGCCGGCGGCGGCCGCCCGGAGGAGGCGGAGCTCGTCGCCGCGGGAGAGGTCGGCGGGGGACGCGCCTGGGGCGGGGGCGGCGGCTCTTGGGGGCGAGGTCGCCTGCATCGTGGTCACCATGTCGGGTTAGACGCGGTGGGGAGCGATGATGAAACCTCGGGCCTCGAGGCTGTTGTGCCGGAGCCGGGGAGCCCACGCCCCCCGGGGGCGGTAAGACTTCGGCGGAGGGGAACGACGGGATTGCCTGTTGCGGCGTCGGGCCGGCCGACGCGGAGGTCGGCCGCTTCAACCGTTCGTAGTGCTGCGGGCCGGCAATCCCACATGAAGCGGCCGAGCTCTGCCTCGGCCGGGCGATCGGTCCCGGGGCCACCGAGCTCCGGGGCGGAGGCGTCCTCGCCCTGGCCGTCTCGCCCGGTGCCCGGGCCGAGCTCTGCCTCGGCCGGGCGATCGGTCCCGGGGGGCACCGAGCTTCCGGGGCTCAGGGGGCGAGCTTCAACTGCACGATCGCCTCCATGTGCCCCGTCTGGGGGAACAAGTCGGCCAGGGCCAGGCTCTCCATGTCGTAGCTTGGCTTCAGGGCCTTGAGGTCGCGGGCGAGGGCGGCGGGGTGGCAGGAGACGTAGGTGATCCGCCGGGGGGCGCGGTCGAGGAGGACGTCGAGGACCCTGCCTTTGAGGCCGGTCCGGGGCGGGTCGGCGACCACCCGGTCGACCCCCTCGGGCAGGAGACCGATCCAGCTCTCCACCGCCCGGCCCTCGATCTCCACGCCGTCGCAGCCGTTCAACCGGGCGTTGCGCCGCGCGTAGCGCACCGCCAGCCGGTCGCCCTCGACCCCGATCACCCGCCGGTAGCGCGCGGCGAGCGGCAGGGTGAAGAGCCCGACCCCGCAGTAGAGGTCGAAGGCGCTCTCCCCGGTGTGCTCGGGCGAGCCGAGGACCGCGTCGACCAGCTCCGGGAGCAGGCCCCGGTGGCCCTGGAAGAAGCAGCGGGCGTCGAAGCGGTAGCCGTAGCGGCCCACCTCCACCGTCACCTCGCCGTGGGCGAGGCCCTCGACCGGGGGCGCCGCGGTCACCTCGCCGCCGTCGCCCGCCGCCAGGTCGAGCCGGCGCGGCACCCGGCCCGCGGCCTCCCGGCCCGCCTGGCCGGCCTCCTCGCCCGCCACGCGGGCGAGCAGAGCCGGGAGCTCCGGCACCAGCCGCTCGAGCTCGGGCACCAGGATCGGGCAGCGATCGACCGCCACCAGGTCGTGGCTCCCGCGCTCGAAGTACCCGACCGCCGGACGGCCGCCGGCGCCGCCTTCCGGCTCGACGTGGAGCTGGGTGCGCAGGCGCCAGGCCCAGGAGTCGCCGGCGATCACCCGCAGGTCCTCGGGCGGCTGGAGCCCGCCGATCCGCACCAGGGTCTCGACCACCGCGGCGGCCTTGGCGCGCACCTGGACCTCGTCCTCGAGGTGCTGGAGGTCACAACCGCCGCACCGCGCGAAGAACGGGCACGGGGGCTCGCGACGTCCCGGACCGGGCTCGAGGACCTCCACGATCTCGGCGCGGCCGTAGTCGGGCCGGCGCTCGGTCAGGCGCACGCGCAGCCGGTCGCCCGGCGCCGAGCGCGGCACGAAGATCGGCGCGCCCTCGTAGCGGGCGAGCCCGTCGCCGCCGGCGACCAGCTTCTCCACCGTCACCTCGACCTCGTCGACGCCCGCCAGGCGCACACCGGGCGGGCGGCGATCGTCGGCGCTGCCGCCCGGCGGGCCGGTCACGGCCGGGCCTCCCGCGGTCGGCCCGGTCCGGGGCACTCCTCCTCGCCGAACACGTGGATCCGCTCGGCCAGCTCCGGCAGGCGGCGATCGACCTCGGCGCGGAGCTCCGCCAGCCGGTAGCGCCGGGACAGGTGATGGAGCACCACGGCCCGGTTCTCGAACCGCTCCCGGCGCGCCACCAGGTCGTCGACGTGGAGATGCTTGTAGCGGGCGGCCTCGAGGCGCCGGTCCGCGCCCAGGAACGTGCACTCGACGAGGAGCACCGCGGCCGTGAACAGGCGGGGCTCGAGGTCGAAGACCCCCGCCCCGGTGTCGCCGCAGAAGGAGAGCGCGAGCTCCTCGATGCGCTCCTCGGTCGCGACGCCGTCGGCGCGCAGCCGGGCGAGCTCCGCACCCGGCCGGCCCCGATGCTCGGGGCGCAGGCGGTGCTTCGCGCGGATCAGGTGGTACCCGAGGCTGGGCAGGACGTGGTCGGTGGGGAACGCCTCGATCCGGAGGTCGCGGCCGACCGCCACCCGGTCGCCGGCGGCGAGGCCGGTGAGCTCGTAGTCGTACTCCGTCGCCTCGAGCCGGCCCGCGGCCCGGATCAGCTCCTCGAGGTCCGCCACCGTCTCGGCGGGGCAGAAGACCCGCGTCCCCTTGCCCTGGTGGCGCGTGCGCTGGGAGAGCACGTAGGGCACCCCGAGAGCGTGATCGAGGTGCCCGTGGGTGAGGAACAGATCCGCGGCGCCGGCGAGCTGCGCGGCGCCCCGGCCCGCCTCGAAGGCGAGGCCCGGCGGATGGACCCGGAACCAGGTCTCGGCACCGGCCAGGGAGCGGCCCTGGATCTTGAGGTCACCGAAGTGGAAGGTCGCTACCGCCACGCGCCGCTAGATTTCCCGGTAGATGAACCGTTGCAGCACGTTCAGGCGCTCCTGGACGCTGTCCCAGTCCGGCTCGATGCGCCAGAGCGCGGCGGCGATCGACGAGAGCAACGAGTTGCCGTCCTGGGGCGTGAAGGCGAAGCCGAAGACCTCCCGCTTGCGGCGCACCGTCACGGTGGGCTCCACCACCACCACCTGGGAGAGGATCCGCCCGTAGTAGCCGTGGTCGCGGCCGAAGCTGAAGATCAGGTTCGCCTCCTTCTTGGCGGTCATGGCGACCCGGGAGTTCGAGCGGAAGCGGGCCAGGATCTCGTCCAGCGTGGTGTCCCGGTTGAGGACGAGCTGGAACCAGAGCGAGTGCATGTACTGGGTGTTGAGCTTGACCGCGCTCGAGAAGAGGTCGAGGTCCTGCCCCAGGGTCTGGAACACGGAGTGGGCGTCGCGGGCGTGGTGGGTGCCGAACTCCCGATCCTTGTGGCTGCCCACCTGCGGCGAGGGCACGAAGCTCGACACCTGGGTGATGTCGTTGGCCCGGCGCATGCACACGAAGAGCGCCCGATCCAGGCTGAAGCCCGAGCCGGTGCCGCCGTTCTCCGGGCCGTCCCAGCCGTCGTCGCACAGGGTCTTCAGGATGTTGGTGATGCTGTGGGTGTTGCACGAGACGATCTGGACGAAGCGGTCCTCCTCGGGCACCAGGGCCGCGTCGTTGACCCCGCGGGCGTAGGGCTTGCCGAAGCCGAACTCGCTCCCTTGGGCGAGGAAGCCCCGGGGGCTCGAGAGCTTCGAGTAGTAGAGCTCCTTGTTCTCGGTGCCCGCCGGCGTGCAGTCGATGACCACGGTGGCGCGTTCGAGGGCCTCTTCGGAGTCGTAGCTCACGACGTGGCCGAGCCTCTCGAAGTCGTCCCGGACCTCCGGGTCGACCGCCAGCTTCGCGCCGCGGGCCATCAGGTGGTCGAGCTTGGACTTGTCGGAGGCGAGCGGGGTCCGCTTGTGGAAGGTGACCTCGTCGATCCCCATCTTGGCGTGAAAGTCGGTGAAGAGGCCGATCAGGGGCTCACCGATGGTCCCCGTCCCCACGATATGGACGATCCGTTTCATCGTTTCCTCGCGTCGGTTGATTGGAGCATGGCCACCGCGTACCGGAGGGACGAGACGAAACCTACCATAGGCGCGGCAGGGATCTCCGCCGCGCCGAGTCGTCCTCAGTCGCCTCCGGCATGCTTCCTGCCTCCCTTCCAGCCGGGGTCGCGCCGGGCGAACTCGTCGAGCTCCTCCGGCACCTCCACCAGGGTCCGGGTGACCTCCGGGTCGCACCCGCTACCTTCGCACTCGTAGGTGTAGACGTTCCACCCCTCGCGCCGGCTGAATCCGCACAGGGTCTGGTAGGTCCCACAGTGGCCGCATTTGATAGAAATATTCCGAATATTGACTGGGTTCACGCTGGTATCTCCAGAGCGGCTGCCGCCCCTGCGGCATAGGCTAGCAAAGGACGCGCCGCCCGCGGGACCGAGACATGGGCCGAACGACGACCTCCCCCGACCGACCGACCCCTGCGCGGCGGCCACGGCGCCTCCCGGCGCTCGCCGCACTCGCCCTTCTCGCTCTGCTGGGCCTGCCGGGTCCGCCGGCCGCCGGCGCGGGGGGCGATCCGCCGCCACCCGCTCCGGCCGCGGCGGCCGCGGCAGACCAGCCTCCGACGTTCGAGGGGAGCGTCTCGGTCTCCTGGGTGCTGGTGCCGGTCATCGTGCAGTCGCGCTGGGGGTACGTGGACCGCCTGACGCGGAAGGACTTCCGGCTGACCATCGACGGCCGGCCGGCCCCCATCGCCGACTTCGACCTGGGGTCGGACGCGCCGCTGTCGGTGGTCTACCTCCAGGACCTCTCGGGGAGCATGGCCAACTCCGGCAAGCTCGAGGCCAGCCGCCGGGCCCTCGAGGCTCTCCTCGACCGCGCCCACCCGGGCGACGAGCTGGCGCTGGCGAGCTTCGCCGGCAACCACCTGCGGATCGACGTCCCCTTCACCGACTCGCTCGCCACCGTCCGCGAGGCGATGGGCCTGTGGGAGGGCTACGGTACCACCGCGCTCAACGACGCGGTCTCCAGGCTTCCCGACATCTCGGTAGGCGGGCGGCGGGGCCGGCGGGTGGCGGTGCTGGTCACCGACGGCCAGGACAATGCGAGCGCCATCTCTCCGCCGGCGGCCCTCGACATCGTGCGCCGGGCACGGCTCCCGGTCTACGTCATCGGTCTCGACCTCACCCGCTCCTCGTCCGAGGAGCCGGCGGCCGGCGAGGCGGGGACCTACCGCTACGCGGAGCTCCTCGAGAGCCTCGCCGAGGGCACCGGCGGCCGATACTTCGACGCGTCCGACCCCGACGACGCCACCGCGGCGGTCCAGACCCTGGTCGACGACCTGCGCCGGCGCTACATCCTGGAGCTCGAGACGAGCGGCGGCGCGCCGCGGAGCTACCACCGGCTGGCGGTCGAGGTCGCCCTGCCCTACCGCCACACCCTCACCTTCCGCCGCGGCTACTACGGCACCCTGCCGCCGTCCATGGAGGTGGGCGCGAAGTGAGGCGCGGCTGACGTCGCCCTCTTGCGCCACGGGCCGCGAGCGGCCTTGATAGACTCCCGTCGATATCTCGGTCCGCCCCACTTCCGCGGGCCACTCGTTCCCCCAACCATGACTCCGACTCACGAGGAGGAGACACGATGCGCAGACTTCCATTGGTCCTGCTGGCCGCGCTCGCCGTGCTCGGTGCCGGGTGCGCCACCAAGAAGTACGTGAAGCAGGAGACCGGGGCCGTCCACACCCGTGTCGATCAGGTGGAGAAGCAGGTCGAGCAGAACCAGACCGACATCCAGCAGACCAACGATCGCGTGGCCCAGAACGAGCAGCAGGTCGGGCAGGTGTCGAAGACCGCCCAGGAGGCGCTCGACCGGGCCCAGGCGGCGGGCAAGCTCGCCGAGGGCAAGCTCCTCTACGAGACGGTTCTGACCGACGACAAGGTCCACTTCGGGTTCGACAAGTCCGAGCTCTCGGACGAGGCCAAGGCGGCCCTCGACGAGTTCGCCGAGAACCTCAAGAGCCAGTACAACCGGGACATCTACATCGAGATCCAGGGCCACACCGACGCCACGGGCAGCGACGACTACAACATGGAGCTCGGCCTGTCGCGGGCGGAGGCGGTGCGCCGCTACCTCAACTCGAAGCAGATCCCGCTCCACCGCATGTCGGTGATCTCCTACGGCGAGAAAGAGCCGATCGCGGACAACAAGACGCGCGAGGGCCGCGCCCAGAACCGCCGGGTGGTCCTCGTCGTCCTCGCGTAGACCCCCAGTAGAACGGCCGGCGCCGAGCCTCTCGGTGCCGGCCGAATCGTTCGCCCGGCCGCCCCTTCGGCTCGCCGCGCTCGGTCGAGGCGGCGGGCGGAGCTCGTCGGCCAAGGGGCACCGTTCGATGCCGACGGCGAGGATCGCCCGGCCGAGGCAGAGCTCGGCCGCTGCAACCGGGATTGCATTTGCGGAACCCTTTCGGACGGATGGAACGGCCGATCGCCGGGGAGGCCGACCCCGGAGGGCCGGGGGCTCCCGTCCGGAGGACGTCGAGGGCCGCGCTCAACGGGGCTTCACGGAGTCCGATCCCAGCCATGCGCGGCCCGAGCCGAAGCGCGAGCCCATGCCGAATGAAGTCCGACCAGCTCGCGCTGGTCCTCCCGGCGGGAGCCCCCGGCCCGGCCTCAAGCAGCCGCGCCGGCCTGCTCGAGGAGCTTCTCGAGGTGAGGGCGGTCCATCACGCCGGCGTCCAGGTAGACCACCTTGCCCTCGCGGTCGATCACCATCAAGGTGGGGAGGGCCATCAGCCCCAGCTTGGCCGACACCTCGTCTTCCGGGTCGAGCAGGACGGGGTACGGGAAGGGGTTCTTCTGGACGAAGCTCCTGACCGCCGCAGGCTCCTCGGCGACGTCGACGGCCAGGAACTGCACGCCGCGCTTCGACCAGGTGGGGTGGAGGTCCTCGAGGATCTGTGCCTGGGCGCGGCACGGCATGCACCAGGTGGCCCAGAAGTCCACCACAACGACCTGACCGGCGAAGTCGGGCGGCCCGAGGGTCTTGCCGTCCAGGGTCCGGAGGCGGAAGTTCGTCTCCTCGGCGGCCGTGCCGGCCGTCTGCGAGCCGTTGCCGCAGGCGGTGACCAGGGTGGAGAGGAGCGCCGCGGCGAGGAGTGCCGCGCGGAGGAGTCGGTGGGGCGGGACGAGGCTCGGGATGCGCATGGGGCTCCGAGGATATCCGATCGTGTCGGGGAAGCGAACGGCCGAGGGGTGAGACCCCTCGGCCGTTCGAGGATTCCGGTCTACGGCCGCCGCTCTCGGCCGATCAACTGCAACCGCTGGTCGAGCCGCAGTTGAGGCACTTGTAGCAGGAGCCGTTCCGCACCATGATGGCGCCGCACTCGTGGCAGCTCGGCGCGTCCTGCTGGAGCAGGAAGGTCACCTTCGAGGTCTCCGTGCGCTCGACCGCCACCTGCGCCGACCCGCCGTCGCCCACCTGCGCCAGGGCCGCGGGCGGCTCGTCGCGCAGGATCACCCCGGCCGCCTGCTTCTCCTCGCGCGACATGAAGCGCGAGGCCAGGTACCGGAAGATGTAGTCCATGATCGACTTGGCGATGGGGATCTCCGGGTTCTTGGTGAACCCCGAGGGCTCGAAGCGGGTGTGGCTGAACTTGTCCACCAGGGTGTGGAGCGGCACGCCGTACTGGAGCGCGATGGAGATCGCCGTGGCGAAGGCGTCCATCAGGCCCGAGATCGTCGAGCCCTCCTTGGCCATGGTGAGGAAGATCTCCCCCGGCTGGCCGTTCTCGTAGAGCCCGACGGTGATGTAGCCCTCGTGCTCGTTGATCGAGAACTTGTGGGTCAGGGCCTGGCGCTCGTCCGCGAGCTTGTGGCGCACCGCGCGGGGCTCCTCGCTCTTGGCCAGCGCCTTGGTGACCGTCGCCTCGCTCTTCTTGGTCGAGAGCGGCTGGCTCCTCTTGCAGCCGTCGCGGTAGATCGCCACCGCCTTGAGGCCCAGCTCCCACCCCTCGACGTAGGCCTGGAGGATGTCCTCAGGAGTCGACTCCTCCGGCATGTTGATCGTCTTCGAGATGGCCCCGGAGATGAACGGCTGGACCGCGCCGAGCATCTTCAGGTGGCCCCGGTAGTGGATCGAGCGCGAGCCCTTGGCCGGCTTGAAGGCGCAGTCGAACACCGCCAGGTGGTCGTCCGAGAGGTGGGGGGCGCCCTCGATCGTGTCGTGCTCGTCGATGTACTCGACGATCTCGCGGATCTCGTCCTTGTCGTAGCCCAGGCGCTTCAAGGCCAGCGGCACGGTGTTGTTGACGATCTTGATCATGCCGCCGCCGACCAGGCGCTTGTACTTGACCAGGGCGATGTCCGGCTCGACGCCGGTCGTGTCGCAGTCCATCATGAAGGCGATGGTGCCGGTCGGGGCGAGCACCGAGATCTGGCTGTTGCGCAGGCCGGCGCCGTCGCCCAGCTCCACCACCTCGTCCCACGCGCGCTTGCCGGCGCGCAGGATCTCGAGTGGCACGTGGGCGGAGTCGATCTCCTTGAGGGCGTCGCGGTGCTTGCGCATCACCCGCATCATCGGCTTGCGGTTGGTCTCGAACTCGGCGAACGGGCCCATCTCCGCCGCGATCCGCCCGCTCTGGGCGTAGGCGGCGCCGGACATCAGCGCCGTGATGGCGGCGGCGTAGTCCCGGCCGGCGTCGGAGTCGTAGGGCAGCCCGCGGGCCATGAGCAGGGCCCCCAGGTTGGCGTAGCCGATCCCCAGCGGCCGGAAGGCGTGGGAGTTGGCCTCGATCCTGGGCGTCGGGTAGGAGGCGTTGCCGACGATGATCTCCATGCCCGAGATCACCACCTCGCAGGCGTGGCGGAAGCCCTCGACGTCGAAGCCCGAGTCGGCGTCGTAGAACCGCAGCAGGTTGAGCGACGCCAGGTTGCAGGCGGTGTCGTCGAGGAACATGTACTCCGAGCACGGGTTCGAGGAGTTGATCCGGGCCGTGCCGGCGCAGGTGTGCCAGTCGTTGATCGTGGTGTCGTACTGCATGCCCGGGTCGCCGCAGACCCAGGTCGACTCGGCGATCCTCCCCATCAGCTCCCGGGCCGGGTAGGTGTCCATCGGCTCGCCGGTGGTCACCGCGCGGGTGGTCCACTCGCCGTCCTCCTCGGCGGCGCGCATGAACTCGTCGGTGACCCGGACGGAGTGGTTGGCGTTCTGGTAGAAGACCGAGTCGTAGGCGCCGCCGGGCACGTTGAACCCGCCCGCGTACCCCGCCTCGATGAGCGCCCAGGCCTTCCTCTCCTCCCTCTCCTTCGACTCGATGAAGTCCACGATGTCCGGGTGGTCGATGTCGAGGATCACCATCTTGGCGGCGCGCCGGGTCTTGCCGCCGCTCTTGATCACGCCGGCGAAGGCGTCGAACCCCTTCATGAAGGAGACCGGCCCCGAAGCGGTGCCGCCGCCCGCCAGGTTCTCCCGCGACGAGCGGATGCTCGAGAGGTTCGAGCCGGCGCCCGAGCCGTACTTGAAGAGCATCCCCTCGGTCTTGGCGAGATCGAGGATCGAGGCCATCGTGTCCTCGACCGAGTTGATGAAGCAGGCCGAGCACTGGGGCTTCGGCTCGATGCCGACGTTGAACCAGACCGGCGAGTTGAAGCACGCCATCTGGTGCACCAGGATGTGGGTGAGCTCGGCGTGGAAGGTGTCGCCGTCCTGGTCGCTCGCGAAGTAGCCGCCGGCGCGGCCCCACGCGGTCAGGGTGTCGGCCACGCGGCCGATGAGCTGGCGCACGCTGGTCTCGCGCCCGGGGGTGCCGAGCTGGCCGCGGAAGTACTTCGAGACCACCACGTTGGTGGCGGTCTGCGACCACTCCTTGGGCACCTCGACGCCCTTCTGCTCGAAGACCACGTTGCCCCGCTCGTCGCCGATCACCGCGTCGCGCACTTCCCAGTCCACGAGGTCGAACGGATCGACGCCGGGCTCGGTGAAGCGCCGCGCGAAGCGCAGCCCTCCTTTCTCGGTGCGGGCTTGGGGGCGGGCGGGCTCGGCCGGTGGAGCCGGGGAAGCTGGGGCGGGGGCGGGGTGGGACGTGATTCCCGGAGCCATGGCATCTCCTCCTGGCGGTTCAGACCCCGGAAGCCACGAAACGCGACGCCCGGGTCATCGGCAACGCAGTGCCGACGAAATGGATTCCACAAAGATCACTTCCCCGTGAAGGGCACCCTCTAGTCTGCACCAGGACGGCCGGGCTGTCAAGATCTGGTGGCCGAAAAAAAGCCGGGCTCAAGATGTAGTGGCGGCGTCGGGGGTCGGTTTCACGTCCTTCTCCCTCGCCTTGGGCTGCGCCTGCGGGGCGAGGATCATGGTCATCTGGCGGCCTTCCAGCCCCTTCGAGCGGTGCTCGACCGTGGCCACGTCGGCGAGCCGCTGCTGGACGTGGTCGAGGATCTCCTGGCCGAGCTGGGGGCGGCGGAGCTGGCGGTACCGGAAGAAGATGGTGACCTTGACCTTGTTGCCCTGCTCGAGGAACTTGCGCGCCCGATCGGTCTTGCGGTCCCGGTCGTGGACGTCGATCGTGGGGCGATACTTGACCTCCTTGACCTCGATGGTCTGGGTCTTCCTCTTCGCCTCGCGCTCCTTCTTCTGCTTCTCGTAGCGGAGCTTCCCCCAGTCGAGGATCCGGCAGACCGGGGGATCGGCGTTGGGGCCCACCTCCACGAGGTCGAGGCCTCGTTCGCGGGCCTTGTCCCGGGCGTCTTCGATGGGCACGATGCCGAGCTGCGTGCCGTCCTCGTCGATCAGACGTACCGGGCTCTTGCGGATCTGCTGGTTGACCCGCGGCTCGTTCCTCTTCTGCTGGTAGTTCGCGGCGGCGATCTCAGTCTCCTTTCTGTGGCTCAGCCCGCGGTGCGGCTCCACCGGGAGATCGCGCGGCGAGGCGAGCGAAAAATCGGCATTCTAGTGCATCCCCCCCGCATCCCCTCGGTCCCCTCCCGATCGCAGAGGAGACGGCCGCCTGGCTGGACGCCTGGTGGACAGGCGTCCGCCGGGGACGGTGAGTGGGACGAAAGTGGCTCCGGGGGCCATCGACCCGGTGGTCAGTGGCTGTCGCCGGGGTTCAAGGCGACCATCGTGCAGTTGATCCCCAGGTCGTCGAGCTCGCTCGCGAGCATCTCCGGGGTACCGGTCAGGGCCGGGAAGGTGCCCCAGTGGATGGGCACGACCTCGCGCACGCCGAGCAGCCGGCAGGCGCGCGCGGCCTGGCGCGGATCCATGGTGAACAGGTCGCCGATGGGCAGGAAGGCGAGCTCCGGCCGGTAGAGCTCGGCGATGAGCTGCATGTCGGAGAACAGCGCCGTGTCGCCCGCGTGGTAGAAGGTGAAGCCCCCGTCGTGGCGCACCACGTAGCCCGAGGCGGTGCCGCCGTAGATCACCCGATCGCCGTCCAGAATGCCACAGGAGTGGTCCGCCCGCACCATGCTCACGGTGCAGCCGGCGGCCTCCTGCGAGCCGCCCAGGTTCATGGCGGAGCAGTTCTCCACCCCCTTCGACTCGAGCCACTGGACGGTCTCGAAGTTGGCCACCACCACCTCGGGCCGGTACCGCTTGGCGATGTCGATGGCGTCGCCGATGTGGTCGAAGTGGGCGTGAGTGACGAGCATGGCGTCGACCCGTCCCAGGTCCTTGAGCCCCTCCGGGCACGAAGGGTTGTGCTCGACCCAGGGGTCGATCAGCAGCACTCCGCCGCCGGGCAGGTCGCAGCGCACCGTGGCGTGGCCCATGTAGGTGAACTTGGGACGAGGATGGTTCATCGTCGGGACTCCTCCCTGGGGATCGGCCAGCACATGACTCTTCGAGCTTCGCCCGCTCTCGGCGGTGAGAAGGAAGGCCATTGTACCCGACCTCGACGTCCATTCCCAAGGGTGCCCGGCCGGCGCTCGCCGGGACGCCCCACGACGGCTCGCGCCAAGAAAAACGGCGGCGACCCCGCACTCGGGGTCCGCCGCCGTTGCAGGGAATCGCGTGCGCCTCAGTTGAAGAAGTTCTGGCGCAGCTTGTCGTTGAACTGATGGTCGGTCAGCCGGTAGTAGATCGTCTGGGCGTCCCGGCGCGGCGCCACCAGCTGGTAGGCGCGGAGCTTGGCCAGGTGCTGCGACACGGCCGAGACGGAGACTCCGAGCATTTCCGCCAGGTCGCAGACGCACATCTCCTTGGCGTTCTCGAGCAGGTACAGCAGCTTGAGCCGCGTGGAGTTGCCCGCCAGGTTCAGGAGCTCCGCCGCCGTGTCGAGATCGGGCGAGCCCTCAAGGATGGAACGGATGTCGCTGACGTCGCCAGCACCTTGGGCATGTCCCTTCATCGAGCTTCCTCCAGTTCTAGAGAACCTCTAGTGTCACCGCCGCGCTCTCACCGGCGTCCGCGACTCCCTCATGGAGCCGCGGCCCACGGGTGGACCGGTTGGCGGTATGTAAGCCGTTTCAGGTCTTCCGTCCGGGGCCTCGGTCACCCACCCCCGTATCGTGGTCGGGTGGAGTGCCGGCTCTTCGAGCAGGGCCCTGACGACCTGGAGGGAACCATCCCTCCTCGTCCGACGACCGAGTCGCCTGCAGACGAGCAGCTCCTAGTATACGGACTTTCATCACAACTTGCACCCCCACCCTACGGATACGGTTCGGAGGCCGTCCTCGCCCGCCGTCCTGTAGAGTTGCAGTGCCCGCATACTATACCAACAACCCGTCGCGCTCAACCCGTATTCCAACGAATCATGAGATCCACGGCAACGCTCCGTCGCGAGCCGACGAGGCTCGCGGAGGGCCCTGGGCGAAGCGGGCTGGAGGCCCACGCCCACGCCCACCGGGGGAGGGGCGTGCTCCTCGAAGGAGTGCTGCTGGCCCTGGTCGCCGTCTGGGCGGCGGCCGCCTTCGCCGCGCCGCCGCGGACCACGGAGAGCCCGCCGGGCGCGGCGGCCGAGCCGGCGGCGGCCGGCGAACGCTGGTACGCCATCACCGTCGGCGGAGCCTCGGCCGGCTGGGCGCGCGAAGGTCGGCGGGCGGCCGGCGCGGGGATCGAGAGCGACTCCGCCATGAAGCTCCGGGTGCGCCGCGGCGGCTCCGAGCTCGAGATCGACCTCGAGGGGCGCTTCGTCGAGACCGCCGACGGGCGGCCGGTCTCCCTCTGGACCCGCCGGGTCCTGGGCCCGTCGCCGGTGGAGACGACCTACCGGTTCGAGGCCGGCGGCGTCGACGCGACGACCCGCCAGGGCGGGCGCGAGCGCCATGAGCGGCTGGCGGCGCCGGCGGGCGACTGGCTGACCCCGGACGCGGCCCGGCGGGCGGTGGCGGCCCACCACATGGCGGGCGAGCGCCGCTACACGGTACGCGCCATCGACCCGCTCGAGGGGCTGGAGCCGGTGACCGTCACCCGGACCTGGCTGGGCGAGCCCTCGACCGCCGCGCGGGCGGCCGGCGCCGCCGCCCGCTGGCGCGAGACGCAGAGCGGCGCCCCCGACGTCGCCTCGGAGGTGGCGCTCGACGCCGAGGGCGAGCTCGTGCGCAGCACGGTCCCCTTCCTCGGCCTCGAGATGACCCTCCAGCTCACCGACCGGGAGAGCGCTCTCGCCGCCGCCGGGGCGGCCCCCGAGCTGCTGGCGGCGACCTTCGTCCACCCCGACCGGCCGATCGAGCACCCGCGCTCGCTCCACCGCGGGGTCTATCTCCTCACCCTCCCCGAGGGCGCCGTGCCCGACCTGCCGAGCGCCGGGGCGCAACGGGCGGAGCGCCGGGGCGCGGGCGTCGAGGTGCGGGTCGTCTCGCCGGAGCGCGGGCCCGGTTCCGGCGCCGGGACCGGCGCGGCGAGCCGCGGCGGCGAGGCCCCGCCCGCATCGCCGACCGACCAGGACTCCGAGGCCGCCGGCGGCTACCTCCAGCCGTCGCTCTACCTCGACTTCCACGACCCGGTGGTGGCCTCCCTGGCCGCCCGGGCGGCGGCCGGGCGCCGGAGCGCCGAGACCGACCGCCTCGGCCTGGCCGAGGACCTGACCCGCTTCGTCCACGGCTGGGTGCGGGCGAAGGACCTGGACACCGGCTTCGCCACCGCCTCGGAGGTGGCCGCCGAACGCAGCGGCGACTGCACCGAGCACAGCGTGCTGCTCGCCGCCCTCCTGCGCGCCGAGGGCATCCCGTCGCGGGTCGTGACCGGCCTGGTCTACCTCGACTCCTTCGCCGGCGCCTCGGTGGTGTTCGGGTACCACATGTGGGTCCAGGCGCGGATCGGCGGCCGCTGGCTCGACCTGGACCCGACCCTCGCGACGGCCCAGCCCGGGGGCTTCGACGCCACCCACGTCGCCCTCGCCACCTCCACCCTCGACGGGCCGGACGCCGGCCGCTCCCTGGACCGCCTCCTGCCGCTCTTCGGACGGCTCCGGATCCAGGTGCTCGAGACGCGGTAGGCCGAGCCGCCGAGCTCGGTGCCCGGCGCGAAGCTCGTCCGGCCGAGACGGAGCTCGGCCGCTTCACGCGCCGTGGGGCTACGGCGCGTCGGCGATAGGAGTCAGTCGCAGGGGCCGTTCTCGCACGGCTCGCCGTGCTCGATCTGAATCGTCGAGTGCCCGATGTCGAAGCGCCGGCTGACCAGCTCGCGGACGTCCGAGAGGACGCTGTCGCGGTCCCGGGCGCCGGCGCCGTCGGCGACCCGGACGTGGACCGACAGGGACTCGAAGCCGCTGGTGATCGTCCAGACGTGCAGGTCGTGGACCTGGCGCACGCCGGGCACCTGGGCGATCGCCCGCTCCACTTCGACGGCGTCGATGTGCGCCGGCGTGGCCTCCATCAGAACGTGGACCGACTCGCGCAGCAGGGTCCACGACGACCAGACCACGAGCACGGCGATGAGGACCGAGGCCAGCGGGTCCGCCCACTCCCAATCGAAGGCCCAGATCAGCGCGCCGGCCGCGATCGCCCCGACGCTGCCCAGCGTGTCGGAGAGGACGTGGAGCCAGGCGCCTCGGACGTTGAGGGACTCGGAGCGCCCGCCGTGGAGGATCCACAGGCCCGCCAGGTTGATGCCCAGGCCGCCGGCGGCGACCGCCATCATCGCCCCGCCATGGACCTCCCGCGGGCTTGCGAAGCGCTGCCCGGCCTCGACCACGATCAGGATCGCGATCGCCACCAGGGCCACCCCGTTGGCCAGGGCGGCGAGGATCTCGGTGCGGTGGTAACCGAACGTGCGCTCGGGGGTCCGAGGGCGGCCCGAGATCCACAGGGCGAACGTGGCGAGGCCGAGGGAGCCGGCGTCGGAGAGCATGTGGCCGGCGTCGGCGAGGAGCGCCAGCGACCCCGTGAGGTAGCCCCCGACGACCTCGGCCACCATGTAGACGACCACCAGGCCCAGGGTGATCGCCAGGCGCCGGAAGCTCGCCGTCCGTCCGCCGTCGTGCCCGTGCTCGTGCTGGTGGCTCATCTCGGGTCTCCTCGGCACCCAGGATACAGGGTCCGCCGCCGGCCTGACCCGGACCGGAGCCCGGAACACAGAGGGCCGTGGCGACTCGCCACGGCCCTCTCTCCCCTCCCACGACTCCCCGCGCCGGGCGGCCCGGCCGCGGGCGGGGAGCCGCTCTCACCCCGAGGTGGGGACTCACCCTGCGCACCCTCCCGCTCCCACCCCATGATGATCCGGCAGGGAGACCGGGTGAGCCGACGGCCACGAGCGTGTCTGCGTTCGTGTGATCCGGCCTCCCTGTAGACGACGGGATCGCCGCGGCGGGGCACCGGGGGCCACGTCTCGGCGGGTGGGCCGGCGGTCGTCCGCAGGCGGGCCAGGCGCCCACCTCCGGGGGCAGGCGTGAGGCGACGGCCGCGGAAGCGGCTGCCGTAAGATGCCCGCGATCCGACCCGGGAAGCTCCTCGCGCCCACCCATGGCCTCCGCCCCCGCTCAGCGCCGTCTCGCCGCCGACCTGGCCGCCGGCCTCCTCCTGGTGGCGGCGACCTGGCTCCTCTACCGCCGGGCGCTCGGCCTCTGGTTCACCTACGACGACTTCTTCAACCTGCGCTGGGTCCTCGCCTATCGGCCCGCCCAGTACTGCCTCGATCCGGAGGTGTGGCGCCGCCTGCCCTTCCGGATGCTCACCCCCCTGCTGTTCGTCTCCCACGACGTCGACCTCGCCCTGTTCGGCACCCGGGCCTGGCCCTTCCACGCCCACCAGCTCGTCGCGCTGGCCCTCACCACCCTCGCCCTCTACGGTCTCCTCCGCCTCTGGCTGCCCGTACCGTGGGCGGCGACCGGCGCCGCCCTGTTCCTGGTCGGAGCGCCGATCGCGCCCCTGGCGGCCCTGCTCTACGTCCGCCACTACCTGGAGGCGGCGCTCTTCGGGGTGGCCGCGGCCGGGGCCTGGGTCGTGGCGCTCCGCGCTCGGCGCCGGGCCGCGCGCTGGAGCCTCGCGGCGCTCTCGGCGGCTCTCTACCTGGCGGCGGCCCTGGCCAAGGAGGTGGCGGTGCCGCTGGTCCTCGCCCTGCCGCTCCTGCCCGAGGGGACCCTCCGGCGGCGCCTCCGCCTGCTCCTCCCCCACGCCGCCGCGGTCGGCCTCTACGCCGCCTACCGGGTCTGGATGCTGGGGACCGCCAGCGGCGGCTACGGCTGGGCGGTCTCCCCCGGCGGCTGGCCGCGCCTGGCGGCCGCGCTCCCCCTGCGCCTGGGCCGCGAGCTCCTCGGCGAGCCGGGCGCGGCCGGTGGCCTGGCCCTGGCCGGCCTCCTCGCCGCCGCGCTCTACCTGGCGCTCGCGGCGCGGCGCAACGCCCTCCTCCTGGGCGTCGCCGCCCTTCTCGCGGTGCTGCCGGTCCTGCCGGTCGCGACCGAGGTCGTCCCGCGCTACGCCCTGGCCTCCTGGCTGCTCCTGGCGGTCGCGCTCCCCTTCGCCGCCCGCCACGCCCTCGGGCGGCTCCGGGCGCGGGCCGACCGCGACGGGGCGCACGGACCGTCGGCGCGCGCCCTGAGCACCGGCGTCCTGGTTGCCGTCGCGGCGATCTGCCTGGCGGCCCTGGCGGTCAACCGGCAGGTCTGGAGCGAAGAGATCGCCCGCGACGGGCGCATGAGCGCCGAGAACCGGGCCTTTCTCGACCTCGGCCCGGGCGCGCTCCTGGCCCATCCCGCGGGACCGCCCTCCGCGATGAACGAGCTCGCCTGGTTCAAGCGGGTCCACCTCGGGCTGCCGGACGGCGCCGGCTGGTACTACGACGACCTCTACCTCTGCCTCCGCCAGCGCCCACCGCGCTCGGTGTGGGCGTACGATCCCGGGAGCGGCCGGGTGCGGGAGGTCACCGCCCGGGCCGAGGCGGAGGGCCGGGCCTTCTGCTCGTCGATCGCCCGGACCGCACCGCTCGCGGTCGAGATCCGGCGGGTCGGGCGGGGCGTCTTCTGGTCCCTGGGACCCTACCGCCGGGGCGAGTACGCGTTCGTCCTCGGCGACGGCCGGCAGCGCTACGACGTCGAGCGCCGGGGCGGCTTCCAGCTCCCGGCCGCCCGCCGCCTCGCCTTGAGGGTCCGCTACCGCTCGCCCGAGGGCTGGGTCACCTACTCGCCCGAGCTCGCGGTCGATCTCTCCACCGGCGCACCCTTCCGGTGGCGCCGGCCGCCGCCGGCCGGTCCCCCTGGCCGCCCGAGACGACACTGAGCACACTGGAAGGACCCACCCGGATCGGAGGCCTCGATGCGCATCGCCCAAGACGTCACACGCCTCGTCGGCGGCACCCCCCTCGTCCGGCTCCGCGGCTTTTCCGCCGAGTCCGGGGCGGAGGTGGTGGCCAAGCTCGAGTCGTTCAACCCCTGCAGCAGCGTCAAGGACCGGATCGCCCTCTCCATGGTGGAGGCCGCCGAGCGCGACGGCCTGATCGGCCCGGAGACGACCCTGGTCGAGCCCACCAGCGGCAACACCGGCATCGGGCTGGCCTTCGTCTGCGCCGCCAAGGGCTACCGCCTGGTGCTGACCATGCCCGACACCATGAGCACGGAGCGCCGGCAGCTCCTCGCCGCCTTCGGCGCCGAGGTCGTCCTGACGCCCGGGAGCGGCGGGATGAAGGCGGCCATCGACACCGCCCAGGAGCTGGTCGAGACCCGCGGCTACGTGATGCTCCAGCAGTTCCGCAACCCCGCCAACCCGGCGGTCCACCGCGAGACCACCGCCGAGGAGGTCTGG
Source organism: uncultured Acidobacteriota bacterium (assembly GCA_963741925.1). Lineage (GTDB taxonomy): Bacteria > Acidobacteriota > Thermoanaerobaculia > Multivoradales > DATKCC01 > CAVUBL01. The sequence goes on along the minus strand of CAVUJU010000005.1, from coordinate 867,540 downwards.
ACCGACACCGAGGGCCGGGTGGACGTGTTCGTGGCCGGGATCGGCACCGGCGGCACGATCACCGGCGTCGGCCAGGTCCTGAAGGAGCGCAAGCCGTCGGTCCGGATCGTGGCGGTCGAGCCGGCCGAGTCGCCGGTCCTCTCCGGCGGGGCGCCCGGCCCGCACCGCATCCAGGGGATCGGCGCAGGCTTCGTGCCCGAGGTGCTCGACCGCGGCGTCATCGACGAGGTGGTGACGGTGACCGCCGAGGAGTCGGGGGCCGCCGCCCGCCGCCTGGCGCGGGAGGAGGGGCTGATGGTGGGGATCTCCTGCGGCGCCGCCGCGGCCGCGGCCCTGGCCGTCGCCCGGCGTCCCGAGAACCCGGGGCGGATGGTCGTGACGGTGCTGCCCGACACGGGCGAGCGCTACCTCTCCACCTGGCTGTTCGCGGAGGCCTGAGCCGGTGGCCGCCGCGAACCGGCTCGAACGGGTGATCGACGAGCTCTGCGCCACCCCTCACCCGACCCCGGGGACCGGCCGCGGCCGCTACCGCCTGCCCTCCCACGCCCAGCTCGTCGACACCGTCGAGAGCCTGCGGGCGGTCCTCTTCCCCGGCTACCTGAGCGCCTGGGACCTGGGCGGTGAGGCCCTGCGCCACTACGTCGGCGCCGGTCTCGACCGGGTGGCCCACACCCTCCGGGAGCAGATCGACCGGAGCCTGCTGCTCGAGGAGGGCCGCGGGGAGGCGGAGGCGGCCCGCCGCGCCGAGGAGGCGACGGGCGAGTTCCTCGACCGCCTGCCCGAGGTGCGCCGCCTGCTGCTGAGCGACGTCCGGGCCGCCTACCAAGGAGACCCCGCGGCGCGGAGCCACGACGAGATCATCCTCGCCTACCCGGGGCTGGTGGCGATCACCACCCACCGACTGGCCCACGAGCTCTACCGCCTCGAGGTCCCGCTCCTGCCCAGGATCTGGAGCGAGACCGCCCACGGCAGGACCGGCATCGACATCCACCCCGGCGCGCGCGTCGGCGAGAGCTTCTTCATCGACCACGGCACCGGCGTGGTGGTGGGCGAGACCTGCCGGATCGGCGACGGCGTGCGCATCTACCCGGGCGTCACCCTGGGGGCGAAGAGCTTCCCCCTCGACGAGGCGGGCAAACCGATCAAGGGGATCGACCGGCACCCGATCGTCGAGGACGGGGTGATCGTCTACTCCGGCGCCACCCTCCTCGGGCGGATCACGATCGGCCGCGGCTCGGTGATCGGCGGCAACGTCTGGCTCACCCACGACGTGCCCCCCGGGAGCGTGGTCACCCAGGGCCAGGCCCGGGAGGAGCGGTTCGAGGCGGGCGGCGGGATCTGAGGACGTCGCGCAGGAAGAGGTCGACGATCCGAGGGTCGAAGATCGTGCCGGCGTTCTCCCGCAGGTACGAGACGACGCGCTCCTGCGGCCAGGCCCGCCGGTAGGGCCGGTCGGAGCTCAGGGCGTCCCACTGGTCGACGACGGTGAAGATGCGGGCGGTGAGCGGGATCGCGTCGCCCGCCAACCCTTCCGGATAACCCCCGCCGTCCCAGCGCTCGTGGTGGTGGTACGGGATGGCGACCACCGGAGAGAGGAAGGGGATGCAAAAGAGCATCTCGCGGGCATAGGCCGGATGGCGTTCCATCAGCGCCCGCTCGCCCGGGGTGAGGGGGCCGGGCTTGAGCAGCACGGCGTCGGGGATCGCCAGCTTGCCCACGTCGTGGAGCAGCGCCCCCCAGCGAACCAGGGTCACCTCCTCCTCGCTCAACCCGACCACCCGCGCGAGCCGCACGCTGAGCGCGGCGACCCGCCGGCTGTGGCCCTCGGTGAGCCGGTCGCGGTACTCGAGGGCCCGGGCCCAGGCTTCGAGGGTGTCCTCGTAGGCCTGGCGGACCCCCGCCTCCGAGCTGCGGAGGCGGCGGAGGGTCCGCTCGGTGTTGTCCATGCTGACCCAGACCACCATGGTGGTGGCCGCGAGCAGGATCACGTAGATGAGGAGGCTCTTCATCCCGTGGACGGGGAGCGAGCTCCGGGTCCTTGGTGGTGAAGAACGGGTCGAAGACCCGCTCCCGGAGGTCGCGCGGGATTCCGGGGCCGGTGTCGGAAACCTGGAGGAGGACGTAGCGGCCGCCGGCGGTCCCCGGGTGCTCCCGGAGGGTCGCCGCGCCGAGCTCGCGGTTGCGCGCCGCGATCCGCAGCCGGCCCTTGCCGCCCATGGCGTCGCGGGCGTTGACCGCCAGGTTGAGCAGGATCTGCTGGAGCTGCGTCGGGTCCCCCTCGACCTGCCAGAGATCGGGGTCGACCCGCACGGAGAGCTCGATCGCCTTCGGGAACGTCTCGCGGACGATGGCCGAGACCTCGCGCACCAGGTGGCGCAGCTCCACCGGGAGCCGCCGCCCGTCGGCGCCGCGCGCGAAGGTCAGGAGCTGCCGGATGAGGTCGGCGCCGCGCCGCGCGTTGCTCTCGAGGATCGAGAGCACCCGTTCGCGCTGCCCCGGCCGCTCCCGGCGCAACAGCTTGATCGCCATCAGGATCGGCGTGAGCACGTTGTTCAGGTCGTGGGCGATTCCCCCCGCGAGGGTGCCGATGCTCTCGAGGCGCTGGGCCCGGAGGAGCTGGGTCTCGAGCCGCTTGGCGGCCCAGCGCGCCGCCTCTCCCCGGCGCCGCGCGGTGATGTCGAAGAGCGCTCCCTCGAGGTAGGCGAGCTTCTCCCTCGACGCTCTCCACCGGCTGACCGGAGTCCTCGACCCAGCGGTAGCTCCCGTCGGCCCGGCGCAAGCGGTACTCGAGACGGAACGGGCGAGCCTCGGCGACCGCGGCCGCGACGGCGCGGCGAACCCCTTCGGCGTCGTCCGGGTGGAGCAGGTCGGCGAACGAGACGTCGCCCCAGAGCAGCTCTTCGGCCGAGTAGCCGGTGAGCTCCTCGACGGCGTCGCTCAGGTAGAGCTTCGAGTACCGCTCGTCGTGGCACGAAAGGTAGACGGTGGCGGGCAGGTTGCGGGCGAGGACCTCGAACAGCTCGCCGGGAGCCCCCGGCGCGCTCAGCCGCCGGTCCCGCCGCGCCGACGCGGGCCGGCTCATGGCCCGGCCGCCCCGCGCCTCGGGGCGACGGGCGGCGCGATCCTCGGCGCGACCATGAGGTCTCCTCTCATCGTCGGATCATCTCGGAGGGTCCAAATGCGGTCCGTAGAACGGACAGTATAGGCCGGTTCCCGTCCTCCCCTCCCCGCCTTCGGGGGTAGGCGCGCGGCCCACCCCGGAGCGGCTGGACGAACCCCGGGCCGGAGGCGTTCAATGGAACCCGCGGATTACGTGGTCTGGAAGACATGGGCGGGATCGAGGGAGAGGGGGCGATCCGATGAATTTAGCGGTCTCGAGTCGCCGTTCCGTCGCGCGCAGGCTCGATCCTCGGGCGTCGGCGGGGGAGCTGCGACCCACGGAGCCGGAGAGGCTCCAGACACCTCGTCGGTTCGAGGCGGAGCTCCGGTAGGCATGGAACTTCGCATCCACGGCCGCGGCGGGCAGGGCGGGGTGACCTGCGCCAAGCTCCTGGCCGCCGTCTACGGCCGCCTCGGCAAGAGCGTCCAGGCCTTCGGCGATTACGCCGGCGAGCGCTCCGGCGCCCCGGTGCGGGCCTACGTGCGGGTGAGCGACGGCCCGTTCACCAACCGCAACAAGGTCTACCGGCCCGACCACCTGCTGGTCCTCGACCCCACCCTCCTCGACGCCGCCGCGCTCGCCGGGCTCGTCCCGGGCGGCTGGCTCCTGGTCAACACCGCCGCCCCCCCCGAGAGGCTCGCCCCGCGCTCGCCCCGCTACCGCTGGGCGAGCGTCGACGCCACCGGCATCGCCCGCCGCCACGACATCGGCACCCGCTCGGTGGTGATCGTCAACACGACGATCGCCGGCGCCTTCGCCCGCGCCCTGGAGCTGCCGTTCGCGGCCCTCGAGGACGCCTACCGGGACCTCGGTCTCGACGGCGACCTGCCGGCGGCCCGGGAGGCCTGGGAAGCGGTCGCCCTGGGCCGTCCTCCGGCGCCACCGGCGGCGGCGGACCTCCAGGAGCCCGCCGGGGCCGCGCCGGAACGCCCGGCGGTCCTGGACCTGGTGGAGCACCGCCGGGGGCCGGCGCCGACTCTCGCCACCGGGAGCTGGCGCAGCCAGACGCCGCGCTACGTCCGGCACCTCTCGCCGTGCAACGCCGTCTGCCCGGCGGGCAACGACGTCGAGGGCTTCGTCCAGGCCCTGGCCCGCGACGGCGAGGAGGCCGCCGCCGCGGTGCTCGCCCGTACCACCCCGCTCGCCGGCGTCTGCGGCCGCGTCTGCCCCGCCTCCTGCGTCCAGGGCTGCAACCGCCGGGCCTTCGACGGCGCCGTCCAGGTGCGGGGTCTCGAGCGCTGGGTGGCGGACCGCGTGCCGATCGCCCGGCCCGGCTCCGGCGACCCGCGCCAGGCGCGCCGGCTGGCGGTCGTCGGCAGCGGTCCGGCCGGCCTCTCGGCGGCGTACGCCCTGGTGCGCCACGGCCACCGGGTGAGCCTCTTCGACGCCGCCCCCGCGCTCGGCGGCCTGCTGCGCTACGGCATCCCCGGCTACCGCCTGCCCCGCGAGGTGCTCCAGGGCGAGCTCCGCGCGCTGCTCGGCCTGGGGGTCGAGCCCTTCCCGGGCCGCCCCATGGGGCCGGGCGAGATCGAGGAGCTCGTCGGCGGCCACGACGGCCTGGTGCTCGCCGCGGGGCAGCAGGCGCGCCGCGGCCTCGACGTCCCGGGCCTCGACGGCGACGGCAGCCTCGCCGGGATCGAGCAGGGGCTCGATTTCCTGGCGCGCTTCGCCGCACTTCCCGATCCCGCGGCGCTCGACGGGCCAGGCGTCGCCGAGCCGCTCCGCGGCCACGTGGTGGTGCTCGGCGGCGGCAACACGGCCATCGACTGCGCCCGGACCGCCCTCCGGAGCGGCGCCGAGCGGGTGACGATCGCCTACCGTCGCGGCCGCGCCGAGATGCCGGCGATCGCCGAGGAGGTCGAGGAGGCCCTCGACGAGGGGGTCGAGATCCTCTTCCTCCGCGCGCCGGCCGCCTTCCGCGGCGACCGCGCGGTCACCGCCGTCGAGCTCGCCGAGATGCGCCTCGGAGCGCCCGACGCGAGCGGGCGCCGCCGCCCCGAGCCGAGCGACGGCCGGACGGTCCTCGCCTGCGACCGGGTGCTCCTCGCCCTCGGACAGTCCTCCGATCCCGAGCTCCTGCCGGCGGGATGGGCCCTCGAGGACGGGGTCGCCTGGCACGGGGGAGCCACCCTGCCGGTGGTCGCCGCCGGCGACTTCGCGACCGGCGAGGGCACCGTGGCCCACGCCATCGGCGACGGCCACCGCTCGGCCCTGGTGCTGCTCTCCCTCCTGGGCGAGCCGGTCGAGGCCTGGCGCCGGCCGACGGCGCCCGAGCGCCTTGCCGCGGTGCCGGCGGACCGGATCCGCGTGGAGCACTTCGCCCACGCGGGGCCGGCCGGCCTGCGGCTGCGCCCCGCGGCCGAGCGACGCTCCGACTGGAGCCCGGTCAGCCTGGGCCTGGCGAGCGCCGGCGAAGCGCAGCGCTGCTTCGCGTGCGGCGACTGCACATCCTGCGACACCTGCCTCGTCGACTGCCCCGAGGGCGCGATCTTCCGCGGCGGCGACGCCTACGTCATCGATTACGACACCTGCAAGGGCTGCGGGCTCTGCGTCACCGAGTGCCCGCGCGACGGGATGGAGATGGAGGACGCATGGGCCTCGATCTGATCACCGCCAACCACGCCGCCGGCATGGCGGCCACCCTGGCCGGGCGGGCCAACCGCACCGGCCGGGGGTTCGGCAGCGGCGTCTACCCCATCACCCCCCAGACCGAGTGCATCGAGCTCCTCTGCCGCCAGGAGATCGAGAAGGGGCACGTGGTCCGGGTGGAGAGCGAGCACAGCGCCATGGCGGTGTGCATGGGTTTCGCCCTGGGCGGGGCGCGCACCTTCACGGCCTCCTCCTCGAACGGCCTGGCCTACATGGCGGAGAACGTGTTCGCCGCCGCCTACTACCGCCTGCCGGTGGTGATGATGGCGGTCAACCGGACGCTCGGCCCACCCTGGAACATCTGGGTCGACCACGGCGACACCCTGATGCTCCGGGACGCCGGCTGGATCCAGCTCTACTGCGAGGACAACCAGGAGGTCTTCGACTCGGTCCTCCTCGCCTTCCGGCTGGCCGAGGACCGCCGGGTCCTGCTGCCGGCGATGGTGTGCCAGGACGCCTTCGTCCTCTCCCACACCATGATGCAGACCGAGATCGCCACTCAGGAGCAGGTCGATCGCTTCCTGCCGCCGCTCGCGCTGCCCCACCGGCTGAGCGGGGAGGCGCGCACGGTGGGCGGCCTCGACTTTCCCCACGAGACCGAGGTCCACCGGCGCCAGGCCCAGGAAGCCATGGACCGGGTGCCCGGGGTGTACCGCGAGGTCCAGGACGCCTTCGAGGAGGTCTTCGGCCGCCGCCCGCCGGACGCCCTGGTGCCCTACCGGATGGACGACGCCGAGGTCGCCCTGGTCTGCCTCGGCACCACCGGCGCGACCGCCCGCGCGGCGGTCGACCTGGCGCGCTCCGAGGGGCTCGCGGCGGGTGCGGTGCGGGTGCGGATGTTCCGGCCGCTACCGGCCGCCGGGCTCGCCCGGCTGCTCGCCGAGGTGCCGCGCGTCGCCGTAGTCGACCGCGACCTCTCGCCGGGGCTGGGCGGCATCCTGTGGAGCGAGGTGCGCGGCCTGGCGGCGCCCCGCGCGGAGGTCCAGGGCCACCTGATGGGCCTGGGCGGCGGCGACGTCGAGCCCGAGGACCTGCTCGCGGTCCTGCGCCGGACCGCCGAGCTCCGCCGAGCCGGGGCGCCGATCTTCGTGGAGGTGGCGTGATGTCCGCCGAGCCGATCCTGGGAGGCCTCGCCCAGAGCGTCTCCGACCGCTCCGAGCCGCTGCTGCGCCGCGGCAACACGAACTGCGGCGGGTGCGGCATGTCGGTGGGTCTCCAGATGCTCTCCCGGGCGGCCGCCGGCCGCTCGATCCAGATGGTCATCCCCGCCGCCTGCGCCATCGTCACCGCCGGCCCGTTCCCGGGCTCGGCCTACGGCGCGCCGGTGGTGGCCAGCACCTTCGCCTCGGCCGCCGCCCTGGCGACCGGCCTCGCCCACGCGGCCCGCCTGAACGGCGAGGCGACGCGGGTCGTCTGCTGGGCCGGCGACGGCGGCACCTACGACATCGGCATGGCGACCCTCTCGGCCGCCGCCGAGCGCAACGAGGACGTCCTCTTCGTCTGCTACGACAACGAGATCTATGGCAACACCGGCGGCCAGCGCTCTTCGGCCACCCCCCTGGGCGCCGCCACCACCACCAGCCCCGCCGGCAAGGACGTCCCCAAGAAGGACGTCCTGGCGATCCTCGCCGCCCACCGGGTGCCGTACGCCGCCAGCGTCTCCCTCGCCCACCCCGAGGACGCCCACGCCAAGCTCCGGCGCGCCCTCGACCTCCACGGCTTCCGCTTCCTCCACGTCCTCGCGCCCTGCCCCACCGGCTGGAAGTCCGAGCCCGCCCGGACGATCGAGCTGGTGCGCCTGGCGGTCGACTCGGGGCTCTACGCGGTGTGCCAGGTCTACCACGGCGAGCGCTGGGCGATCGACGTCGAGCCCTCGTTCCACCGCGCCGCCCTCGAGCGCTACTTCGCCCTTCAGGGGCGCTTCCGGGGCATGGTCGACCCCGAGCCCGCGATGGACGAGATCTTCCGCAGCTGGCGCTGGCTCCGGGCGCTGGTGGCCGCCGGCGAGCGGCTGGCGCCGGCCCCGGCCGCCGAGGCGCTCTAGCCCCCGGCGAGGCGGCACGGATTCCGTCCACAGGAGACATCGCACCCCGCCGGTCGGCGATCCGCGTCACAAAGAGCCTGTCAGACGGATCTTTCTTCGCGACTCCTCGCCGCGGAATAATTGCCGAATCTGGCAACGAAACTCGACGCTCTACTCTCCTCTCCCACAGATACTTGAAGCCTCGTCAACTTGGCTCGCGACCGACTCCGGCACCGGAGTGGCGCGCCCCTTGAGGCCGCGGCCTCGGCCCCCTACAGTCGGCTTCGTGCCGGCCAGAGATCGAACGAGCTCCGAGGCCCCCTCGCTGACCTCGCACCACTCGGGGATGGCGCTCACCCTGCTCCTGGCCTTCGCGGGCATGAAGCAGGTGGAGCTGGCGCAGGCCGCCCGCCTCGACCGCTCCGAGGTCTCCAGGTACGTCAACGGGAAGCGCCGGGTCCCGGAGGAAGCCCGCGCCGCCATCCTCCACGCCCTCGAGCTCGACCCACCCGCCTGGGGACTGATGGAGGTCGCCGCCAGCCAGCTCGAGGAGCTGCGCGGGCGCTTCCATCGGCGGTCGCAGGACTACCCGCCGCACGATCAGCGCGACCTGGTCCTGGAACCGGTCGCCGCCTTCGGGTCGCTCGACCCCGAGACCGCCGACCGCCTCGCGGACTGGATCGGCGAAAGCGCCAAGGAGCTGGTCCGGGGAGTCTTCCAGCGCCTCCGGGACCGCAGGCCCTGACGGCGCCGTCCGTCCCCGGCGCACCTGTCGTCTTCGTTACACGGACCCCTCAGAGACCGGCCGCGAGCGCGTCGCGGCCGGCGGATCGGGCTCCACTCCGCGCGGCGGAGCCCGGGACCGACCGTGAGGAGCGTCCGAATGACCGACGAGATGAGTGGATGGATCGCGCTCCGCGAGGCCCTGGGCTTCGCGACCGGACCGGGGCTCTGGGCCTTCGCCCTGCTGGCCGCCGTCGCCCTGACCGCCCTGGTCCTCTTTCGCCCGCAGATCGGGCGGCTCCTGGACCGGGCCGTTGTCCTGCGGGTCTTCGGCGTCTGCCTCCTGGCTCTCCCGAGCCGCGAGCCCGGCGACGCGCCGGCGGCGAGGCCGCCCGAGCCTCCTGCGGATCCCCCGGGGGAAACTCCTCCGCCGATCTGAAGGATTCACCCCATGGTGCGCCGCCTCCCCCGCGGGCCAGGCTGAGGGCGACGCAGGCAGGCAACCGATTTGCAGCACGACCGAGGCGTCACCCTCCGAGGAGGGGGCCCGACGAGAGGAGATCGAAGTGTTCGCACGACACCCGGTCCAGAAGCATTCGGCGACGGCCCCGCCGCTCGCCGACACCGGCAGCCATCTCGACGGCCACAGCAGGGTGGTCGAGCTCCTCGTCTCGCTCCACGCTCTCGATCCCTCGTCGACCGACCATTTGTGGCGGGTCGCCCACCAGGCGGCGGCCGTGGCGCAAGCCATGGGCTTCGCCGGCGACGACGTGCGAGTGCTCTGGCTCGCCGGCCTGCTCCACGACATCGGCAAGCTGGGCGTTCCGAAGGAGGTGCTGCTCAAGGAGGGCGACCTCGATCCCGACGAGAAGGAGATCCTGCGCCGCCATCCCGAGATCGGCGCTGCGATCCTCGAGGACCTGGACGGCCTCGAGCAGACCGCCTGCCTGGTGCTCCACCACCAGGAGCGCTACGACGGCCGGCGCGACGGGCGCTTCCCGGGCTACCCCTCGGGCCTCTCCGGCGAGGAGATCCCGCTGGGTGCCCGGATCGTGGCGGTGGTGGACGCCTTCGACGCCATGGTCTCCGACCGCCCCTACCGCCGCGGCCAGCCCGCGCGCCAGGCGATGGCCGAGCTGCGCCGGGAAGCGGGCCGGCAGTTCGACCCCTGGGTGGTCGACTCGTTCCTGCGCCTGCTCGACTCGCCCGACGCGGTCGCGTGCTGAAAAAACTACACGCCGAGGGGAGCTTCGGCCGCGGCCTCCAGGCGCTTGAAGGTCTCGATGTTCGAGTACAGGGGGTTGTCGAAGTCCTCGAACTCCGATAGGTGGGCGAAGAGGTCGGCGACGATCGAGGCCACGTCGGCCCGAGGGTGGAAGCCCAGCTCCTCGCCGGCCTTCGCGATCGACACCTTGTAGCTGCGCAGCTCCGGCTCGTCGCGGATCTCGAGCTCGATCCGGCGCCCGAGGCGCGCCTCCATCGCCTCCTTGACCGTGTCCCCCAGCTCGCCCACCGTGTAGTTGCCCGACGCCACGTTGTAGACGCCCGAGAGCCCGGGCGCGGCCTCGATCGCCCGCACGTAGGCGGCCGCCGCGTCCTGGATCGCCAGCACCGGGCGCCAGATCGCCGGGTTCCGGACCACGATCCGGCCGGCGGCGAGGGCGGTGCGGAACATGGTGTTGACGACGAGGTCGAGGCGCATCCGCGGGCTGTAGCCGCAGACCGTGCCCTTCCGGAGCGAGACGACCGAGAACGACGGGTCCCGCAGGAGGAGCGCCGCGGCCTCGCCCTGGAGCTTGGAAATGCCGTACGGGTAGTGGCAGACGGTGGCGTCGTCTTCGCCGCAGACCGTGTCCGCCGAGTAGCCGTAGACCGAGCAGGAGCTGCCGTAGACGAAGCGCTCGACGCCGGCGCGCCGGGCCAGGTACGCGAGATAGGCGGGGGCGGCGCCGTTGGCCACGAAGTTCTTGACCGGCGAGTACTCGGCCATGGGGTCGTTCGAGACCCCGGCGAGGAAGACCACCTGCTGGTGGCCGGCGAGATCCTCCTCGGCGAGCGCCAGGACGTCCTTCTCGATCAGCCGCACCCCGGCGGGCAGGTGATTGCCGAACCAGAGCAGGTCGACCACCGTCACCTCGTAGCCCCGCTCCAGGAGCTTGGGCACCACGACCGAGCCCACGTAGCCGGCGCCGCCCGCGACCAGGATCTTCATTGGGCAGCCCCTTCCCGCAAGGCGAAGCGCTCCGCCTCGGGGCGGGCGAGCCACGCCTCGAGGCTCTGGGCCCGCCGGTCCTTCTCGGAGAGGACCGGCTCGGCCACCGGCCAGTCGATGCCTATGCCCGGGTCGTCGAACCGGATGCCGGACTCGGCCGCCGGGTTGTAGGTGCCGGTGCACAGGTACTCGATCTCGGCGTGGTCGCCGGTCACCGCGAAGCCGCGGGCGAAGCCGGCCGGCGCCCAGACCTGGCGCGGGTCGGCGTCCCCGAGCTCGAGGCCGAACCAGCGCCCGAGCGTCGGTGAGCCGGGACGGATGTCGACCGCCACCAGGAACGCCCGCCCGGAGACCACCCGCATCAGCTTGCCCATGGGCGGGTCCCACTGGAAGTGGAGCCCCCGGACGACCCCCGCCGCCGAGCGCGAGTGGTTCATCTGGACGAAGGTCCCGGGAAGCCCGGCCGCCGCGAAGCGGTCGCGCCGGAAGACCTCCAGGAAGAACCCCCGCTCGTCGCAAAACATCTCGTGCCGGACAACGCAGGCGCCGGGCAGCGGCGTGGGTTCGATCGAGAGTTTCATGGGCAGGGGATGGCGGAGCGTCTGCCGCCAGACGACAGAGCCCGGGCTCGACACCATTCTCCCCGCCCGCTTTCCAGGGTGTCAATCGGCGGAAGGCGAACCACGTGGACGATTCCAGGCTCACCTCTGTCCGAACAAACTTCTCTCATGTATAGTTTGCGAGTCTTCTCGGACATGCTGAGAGTTCTCGGCGTCTCCACGCCGGGAAACATCGAGAGCTCGTCCGTCTCATGGACTATTGCCGCGCGCGGTGGCTCCGCTCCGCGGCCCGAGAGGTCCAGACTGCGTGTGGGGCGTCGACCAACTTTATCAGATCTTTCGACCGGTCCTGGAGGACTATCCGCTCGCGCCGTTCGCGGCGGTCGCCCTCGTCCTGGCGATCCTGCCACTGCCCTTGCGCGCCCGCGCTCGGCTGGTGCCGCTGCTGCTCGCGGCGCTCTGGCTGGTCCTCGCCCTGGCCTGGGTCGACCCGAAGGCCTGGGCCTGGGGCGGGGCGAGCCCGGAGCTCTCGGCTCTCGCCCTGATCGAGGCCGCGATCTTCGCCGTCGCCGCGTTCTGGAAGGCCGGCCTGCCGCTCAGGATGCGCACCGAGCCGCGGTCTCTTGCGGGCTGGGCCTTGCTGGCGACGGTCGTTCTCGGCGCGGTCCCGGAGGCCCTCCGGGGCGGAGGCGAAGTGGCAGCGGCCTGGACCCGCTTCCCGGTTGCTGGCCTGACCCTGGCGATCCTCCTCGCTGGAGACCTGCCCTACCGGCGGGCCCGGCTGCCGGCAGCGATCCCCCTGCTCGAGACCGCCACCGCCCGGCTGGGGAGAGCAGCGGCCGGGGTGCCGACCGGGGCACTCCTCCTCGTCGCCCTCCTCGCCGGCCTCGTCCTCTTGTGGCCGGACGCCGACCGGGAGCCCGAGCTCAAACCCGGGGATCGGGCCCTGGAGCGCTTCCGGCGCCGCGGAAACCTCGCCTACGGCACCTGGCTCACGATGCTGGCGCTGGGGTTCCTCGGGCTCGCCGTCGGCCTCGGGAAGGCCCGGGCAGTGGACCTCGGAGACCGGGAGGGGCGCGCCCTCGTCCAGTTCGTCTCGAGCCTGGGGGTCGTGCTCGGGCTGCTGCTCGCTTCCTGGCTCGGCTTCGTGGCTTGGACGTCGCCCCCGTTCCGCCGGGCCGTCTGGACGTGCACCCGGCTCGCGCGCGCTCTACGCCGGTGGTCGAACCGCGGATGGCACCCGCTGGCGGCGATCGTCGCTGGTGCAGTGATCGCGTACTACGTCGCGCGACGGGCTCTCACGGCGATCCATTGGCCTGCGAAGACCTGGCTGCAGGAGGCGGCCAAGGACGAGTTGCTGGCGGCGGTCTTCCTGCTGCTCGTCGTGGCGCTCGTCGCCCGCTGGCTCCGGCGGCGGATCTTCATCGCCGAGATCACGGGGCCGGACGGCAAGACCGACGCTTGGGGCAAGGACCTCGCCGCACGCCTGCGCAACGAGCTGGGCAGCCTCGCCTCCCTCTATCGGACCATCGACGAGGCCCTTCCCGCCCGCGAAGGGAAGATCGTGAAGCTCGAGCTGGCGGTGGAGGACGTCGCCGGGCAGCTCGAGGCGGCGCTCGGGCAGGACATCCAGGGGGGCGCCCTGGCCCTCAAGGTGCCCTTCTCGGACGCCCTCGCCCGTCTCGCGGGGCTCTGGCTCGGCCCCCGCCTGACAGGCAGTCTCCACAAGGAGGGCGGCTCGGGCGGCGACGCAAAGCTGGTGCTCACCGCCGAGGTCTCCGGCGGCGGCAAGCGGGGGAACTGGAGGGTCTCGGAGAGCGACTTGAACGAAGACGAGCAATCTGGCGACGAGCGCCGGAGGTCCTACGCTCTGGTCCGCCAGCTCGCGCTGCGCATCCTCACCTCGCTCACCTCGGTCGGCTCGCCCCGGTGGGAGGCGGTGCGCTCGTTCACCCAGGCGCTCCGGGCCTACCGCTCGGTACAGCGCAGCCGGACCGACTACCAGGCTGAGCTCCGACGCGCCGAGCGGGAAGCTCATGGACGCCTTGCGCCTCGATCGCAAGTTTTTCGCCTGTTACTACAACCTGGGCATCGTCTACAGCCGCCTCGAGGACGGCACCGCCGCCGAGGCCGCCTTCCGCAGGGCGATCGCGACCGACCCCGACAACGTCGCCGCCTACCTCGGCCTGGCCCAGATCTACGACGACCGGCACGACCGGCTGCGCACCCGCATATGGGCGACCAAGGCGCTCGGCCTCGCGCCCCACAACGCCAGGGCCTGGAACCTCCTGGGAGTCGCCAGCGCCTCCGAGATCCGGGAGGGGAGAGACGCCGCCGGGAGCGCCGGAGCCCCTTCCCCCGGCGCCGAGCCCTGGGGAAAGGTCGTCGAGATCTTCGAGGCGGCCGCCGCCTACGCCTGGCGAGCGCTCTCCCGGAGCGAGCTGACCGACGGCCCGGCCCGTGATGCCGCGCACTGGTGGGTGACGATCAGCTTCGCGAACCTGTCGGAGGCCCTCTTCGAGCACGACCGGCCTCTGGACGGAGCGTCGATCAGCCGCGAGGCCCTCCTGGTGGAGCCGCGGGAGCCGCTGCTCCACCTTGCCCTGGGGAGGAACCTCGCGGCGGGGACCTCCGGCGTCTGCGAGGCCCCGAGCCGGAGAATCTTGGAAGAAGCCTTGTCCGCTCTCTACCGGGCAGAGGACGACGGGTTGGGTGCGCTCGACCGCTGTCAGCGCTGGCTCTGGATCGTGAGGGTCCGGCAATCCCTGGAGGGACTGGAGGGAGGAGACAGGGGACAGCCCGGCGCCGAGCTGCTCACGGCCTTTCGATGTTTCCTCGACGCCGTCGTGGCCCCGGAGGAGCTGATCCTGGCGTCCTCGGGGCGCGCGGCGAAGCGACTGGCCGAAGAGTACCGGCGGCAGATCGACGAGATCGTCAAGTACCTCGAGGAGCACCACGCGGTACAAGGGTCTTCCTGGCGGTTCTCGACGACCAACCTGCTTCGGCTGGTGAGGGTCCTGCGCGACCTGGAAGTCGGGACGGACGCGCCGGCACACCCCAAGGAGCTCCAGTGGCAGGTCGTCTTCACGTCCGATCGTTGTTGGGTCGCCGCCCAGTGGCTCATTCGGAAGGCACGGGTCACGCTTCTCGCGTCCGAGGTCGAGAAGCCGGTCGAAGCGGCGAGAGAGCTCGAAGTGGCGATTCGATGTCTGCGCCACGACCACTCCCGCCAGATACGGCGCCAGGGTCTGAAGAGCCTCCTCGCGCGCGCGTACTGGCTCGAAGCCGAGCGCCAGCGCAACCTGCCTCTCGGAGCTTCCCCGGGTGTCCGGATCGGTCGCGTTGACTGCCTCAGGAAAGCCCTGGAGAACGCGCAGTCCTCGCTGGCCGCCAACCCGGAGAGCCCCGGCCGGCGGCTCGTGATGAGCCAGGTCCACGCCGCCTCGCGGGACTACGACCTCGCCGCCGCCGAGCAGAAGCTGGCCTTCAACCTCGGGCTCTCTGTGGAGATGTGCGGCGACGAGCGCATCCTCGCCGGCCTCGAGTCGGCATGGAAAGATCGGTTCTCGGTGGCTCGGGACCCGGCTACCCGGGGAGCGATCCTCGCCACCTCGAAGCGCCAGCTCGAACGGCTCCTCGCCTTGCTGGTGAGCACTCCCCGAAGCGAGGAAGACGGCGAGCGCTTCGCCGATCACGCCGCCCTGCATCTCGCCCTGGGCAGGTTGGAGATCGCCGCCGAGCGGTGGCCGCAGGCGGTCTATCACCTCCGGATCGCCTCCTGCTGCGGAGCACGAGCCGTAGAGGCCCATCTGCTGCTCGGCCGGGCCTTGGCGGCGATCGGGCTGTTGGACGGGGCCGCAGCCGCCTTTGAAGAGGCGATCGCAGTGGCGGAAGGCACGCCGCCCGCGGCGCCCGTCCTCCTGGCCGAGGCCGAAATTCGCAAGGCCTGTTGCCTGGTGCGCCGCGGCGGTTGCCGGAAGGAGGCCCGAGAGCTCCTCGTCAGGGCGGAGAAGCGATTCCCGGAGCCCGACGGCCTCCCGACTCCGCTCCGAGCGCTCCTCGCCCAGGCCCGTGGCGAGCTCGACCTCGAGGCCGGCCGGTGGGCCGAGGCGATCGGCCACTTCCGAGAGGCGGTGGCGGCGGACCCCTCCGTCGAGGCATGGCGACGGCTGGCCGAGGTCCTCCTCGCACAGGGACGCCCTCCGCTGCGGCCGAAGTCCCGGGAGACGGCGCTCCGAGTCCTGGAGGCCGCCCGGCGGTGGCACGGCGACAGCCCCCTGCCGAGGCCGCTCGCCGCCCTGGAGGAGACGCTCCGAGCACACCCCCCGGAGCCCTCGGGAGACGGCGCGGGCTGACGGCGTCCGGCGCGGGGAACGGCCGCCGCCCGTGTGGTAGCTTCCGCCCGCTCGGAGCCTGCCCCGCATGAGCGATCTCACCTGCGCCGTCGTCCACTGGAACGTCCCCGACCTGCTGGCCGAGTGCCTCCGGACCCTGATCGCCGAGGTCGCCGGGCTCGAGGCGCGGGGGCTCGCGGTCGACGTCCTGGTGGTCGACAACGCCTCGGAGCCGGCGGTGCGCGAGCGGGTCCGGCGGGAGACGCCGGAGCGGGTGCGGGTCCTCTGGTCGGAGGAGAACCTGGGCTACCCGCGGGCCTGCGACCTGGCCTACGACGAGGCCGACTCGCCCCTCGTCCTCCTCTCGAACCCGGACGTCGTCTACCTGCCCGGCTCGCTGGCCGCCCTCGCCGCCGCCATGGCGGACCGGGCGGTGGCCCTCGCCGGCCCCGCCACCTGGTGGGACCGGGAGCGCACCCTGAAGCTCAACCCCGGCTACCCGGAGGACCGGGCGCGCATCGAGGCCGACGCCGCGGCCGCCGAGGGCGGCGCCTGGCCGGCCCACGCCCTCGCCTGGCAGCGGCGGATGTCGGAGCTGACCTTCGCCGCCGCCCCGCGCGAGGCCGAGATCCTCTCGGGCGCCTGCTTCGTGGTGAGGAAGAGCCACGTGGACGCGGCCGGCGGCCTGTTCGACCCGGCGCTCTTCCTCTACTACGACGACACCGACCTGTGCCTGCGCCTGCGGGAGCGGCGGATGCCGGTCCTCTACGTGCCGGGAGCCGAGGTGGTACATCTCTTCAACCAGAGCCGGCGAAGCGACGTCGCCGACCACATGGCCGCCTCCCGGCGCCACTTCCTGGCGCGCCACTACGGTCCCGCCGAGGCCGAGCGCCTCCTCCGCCTGGCGGCCGAGGCCTGGCCCGGAGAGGAGCCCTTCTCCGCCGCCTGGGACCTCCAGGACCTGGGGACCCTCGACCGCCCCCCCACCTTCGCCTGGGAGTCCGACGGCCCGAGCGAGCTCGCCCTCGGCCTCAACCCCCAGCTCGTCCCCGCCGCCCTCGCCCGCCTCGACCGCCCCGCCTACTCGGTCGGCCGCCTCCTCTGGGAGCAGCTCACCCCCGGCCCCTACTGGGCCCGCGCCACCGATCCGGCGGCCGAGCGGGTTCTCGGCTACTGGAAGCTCACTCGCCGCTGAGCGAGGCCGCTTCCGCTGGAGAGGTGCCAGCCGCTTTTCAGCCCTGGTCCTGCCGGCCCAGGAGGGGCAAACGCGGTTCCTCTACAGCGCCCCGACCGACCCGCCCAAGGTCTGGATCTACCGCAAGCCCCACGGCGGCCGCTCGCCCGACCGAGGGTAGGAGAGCTCGCCCTCTCGGCCCGGGTCCCCGGGGCTAGGACCGCTGCCGGGCGGTAGAATCGCCGTCGAGGACTCTCTCATCCATGACCTCCGTGTCCCATCGAGCCGGCGAGTCGAAACCCTTGCCGGAGTCCCTGCGCGCGCTGTTCTGGGAGTACGACTTCGACGAGCTCTCCTGGGCGGCGGACCGGGACCTGGTCTTGACGCGGGTGCTGTCGGAGGGGCCGTGGGAGGCCGTGCGGTGGCTGTGGCGGCAAGCAGGCGACGAGGCGCTTCGCGAGTGGCTCCGGGCTCGCCGGGGCCGGGGGCTCGACCGCCGCCAGCTCCGTTTCTGGCAGCTCATCCTCGACCTGCCCGCGGAGGAGGTCGACGGCTGGCTCGCAGCGCGGCAGCCCGATCCGTGGGAGCACCGGTGCCGGAGATGAGCTTCCATCCGGAGGTCCTGGAAGCGCGGCAGACCACCGTGCTCGACGCGATGGCTCCGATGCTCGCCGCGCGGGGGTTCCGCCTCGGCGGCGGCACCGGCCTCGCCCTCGTCCTCGGCCACCGCCGCTCGGTGGACTTCGACTGGTTCGTCGCGGGCGAGCTGGGCGACCCCCTCCGCCTCGCCCGAGTGCTACGCGAGGAAGGAGTGGACCTGGAGATCGACCGGGTGGCCGAGGGGACCCTCCACGGCACCGTCGACGGCGTCCGCGTCAGCCTCCTGGAGTTCCGCTACCCCGACCTCGCCGAGCCGATCCGGTGGCCGGAGCGAGAGGTTTCGATCCTGTCACTCGATGACATCGGTTGCATGAAGCTCTCCGCCATCGCGCAGCGCGGCGCGCGCAAGGACTTCGTGGATCTCTTCGCGCTCGGCCGGAACCACCGGCCGCTCGGCGATCTCCTGGAGCTCTATCGGAAGAAGTTCGGCGTACGCGAGACCGGGCACCTCCTGTACAGCCTCGCGTACTTCGAGGACGCCGAGAAGGAGCGGATGCCGGAGATGCTCTGGGACCTCGAATGGCCGGAGGTTCGGCGCCAGATCGAGGCCTGGGTGGCGGGGCTCGCTCGGGCCTGATCCTCTCCTGTGCGCCCCCCCGAGGCGCTTCCACCTCCCGAGCGAGATCCTTTCCGGTCTCGCGCTCAGGCCTTCGCAAGCTCGACCTCGACGCCGATCGGGCGGGTGACGGAGTCGTGGACGGGGGAGAGGGAGCGGGCGGCGTCCAGGATCTCCCGCAGGATCTGCTCGTCGGCGTCCGAGTCGACCCGGAAGGAGAGGTGGACGTCCGACAGGCCCGCCGGGATCGGCTGGATGCCGAAGAAGCCGTTCAGGTCGATGTCGCCCTCGACGTCGATCTCCAGCCCCGCGATCTCGACCCCGCGCGCCGTGGCCTGGGCTGCGAAGGTGCCCGCCATGCAGGCGCCCAGGGCCGCCAGCAGCGTCTCGACCGCGGTCGGCCCGGTGTTCTTCCCCAGCAGCTCGGGCGGGTGGTCGCCGCGCAGGGTGAAGCTGCGCCCCATCGCCTCGCCCATCTGCTCGATCTGGAGCGTCCGCACGTCCAGCCCGAACCCGCCGTCCCACGAGACCCGGCTGCGCCAGGTCAGCCGGCCCGCCTGGGGCTGCTCGCGCACGCCCTCGACCGCCTCCGTCATCGCTTCCACGTCCCATCCGTTCAGCGCCGTCGTCATGGTGTCGCTCTCCTTTCGGTCGTGAGGCCCGTTCGGCCTCGTCCTGGAGCCAGACTACGGGCCGCCGCCGCGGCGGGCCAGTGCTAAAGTCGGCGGGATCGTTCCATCTGCGCCAGATCTCGACGAAGTGCCGGCCTCCTCCGCAGCGCTGCACGTCACCCTGGTCGCCACGCCGGACGCTCAGGTCTCGCCGCTCGCCGGCCTCTACGAGACCTTCCAGGCGTTCCGGCTCCTCGCGGCGTTCGAGCCCGACCTGCCGGAGCGGCCGTTCGAGGTCGAGATCGTGGCGCCGGACGCGGGGGAGATGCGCGGCGCGAGCGGCCTGCCCCTCGGCGCCCACCGGCCGCACCACGCGGTCGAGCGGACCGACGTCGCCATCGTGCCGCTCATGATGGTCGACGGCCCCGACTGGGTGAGGGGCCGCTACCCGCGGCTCGTCGACTGGTTGCGCCGCCTGCACGCGGGCGGCGCCACCCTCTGCTCGGCCTGCACCGGCGTCCTGCTGCTCGCCGAGACGGGCCTGCTCGATGGGCGCGAGGCGACCCTCCACTGGGCCTTCGCCCCCACCTTCCGCCGCAACTTCCCGCGCGTTCGCCTGCGCACCGAGGAGGTGCTGATCGTCGCCGGCGACCGCGGCGAGCTGGTGATGACCGGCGGCGTGATGTCCTGGCACGACCTCGCGCTCCACCTGATCGCGCGCCACGTCGGCCCGACGGCCGCTCGCGCCATGGCCCGGCTGCTCATGCTGGAGTGGCACGGCGAGGGGCAGGCACCGTACCGCTCGTTCAGCCCGGCCCGGGGCCACGGCGACGCCCTGGTCCTGAACCTCCAGGACTGGCTCGAAGCGCACCACGCCGCGCCCAACCCGGTCGAGGAGATGGTGCGGCGCTCCGGCCTCGCCCGCCGCACCCTCGAGCGGCGCTTCCGCAAGGCCACCGGGCGCTCGCCGCTCGCCTACGTGCAGGAGTTGCGCATCGCCGAGGCGCGCCGGCGGCTCGAGCGCACGGACCTGCCGGTCGAGGAGATCGCCTACCAGGTCGGCTACGAGAACACCGCCTTCTTCCGCCGCCTGTTCCAGCGCCGTACCCGCCTCGCCCCCGGCGCCTACCGCCGCAAGTTCCGGCTGCCGGTCGGTCCTGCCGAGCGCTGATGGCACTGCATCTGGAGAGGTGGAGAGGTGCCAGCCGCTTTTCAGCCGCTTTTCAGCCGCCCCGCGGCCGGAGGTGAGGGAGCGGCTCCGGCGGGAGACCCCGCGCGGGGTGCGCATCCTCTGGCGGGACGAGAACCTCGGCTACCCGCGCGCTGTTACTGGAAGCTCACGCGCCGCTGAGCGCCTCCGGCACCCCGGCCAACCGCGATCGGCCCGCGATTTGCTTGACCTCCTCGGTGACACCTGGAGCGGTGACACCGCTGCCGAGACCCGACATCCGACACCCCGAGGAGGCACCATGACAGTCACTCTGAGACCCGACGCGACCGCGGCCGGAACATTCGAGCTGGGCGGCGACCTGGAGGTCCACCGCATGGGCTTCGGCTCGATGCGGCTGACCGGCGAAGGCATCTGGGGGCCGCCGGACGACCAGGAGGAGGCGCGGCGCGTGCTGCGCCGCGCCGTCGAGCTGGGCGTCGACTTCATCGACACCGCCGACTCCTACGGCCCGGAGGTCGCCGAGGAGCTCATCGCCGAGGCCCTCCATCCGTACCCGGAGGGGCTGGTGATCGCCACCAAGGGCGGCCTGGTCCGCCCCGGGCCGGGCGAGTGGGAGCCCAACGGCCGGCCGGAGCACCTGCGGGAAGCCTGCGAGGGGAGCCTGCGCCGCCTCCAGCTCGAGCGCATCGATCTCTACCAGCTCCACAGGATCGACCCGGACGTGCCCTTCGAGGACCAGATGGCTGTCTTCCAGGAGCTCTTCGACGAGGGCAAGATCCGCCTCATCGGGCTCTCGGAGGCGGGCGTCGAGGAGATCCGCCGCGCCCGCGAGCACCTGCCGATCGCCTCGGTGCAGAACCAGTACAACCTGAGCGACCGGCATTGGGACGAGGTGGTCGACTACTGCACCGAGGAGGACATCGCCTTCATCCCGTGGTTCCCGCTCGCCACCGGCGACCTGGCGGACGACGACGCCCTCGGCGAGGTCGCCGAGCGCCACGGCGCAACGCCCGCCCAGGTCGCCCTCGCCTGGCTCCTCCACCGCTCGCCGGTGATGCTCCCCATCCCCGGCACGTCGCGGGTCGACCACCTGGAGGAGAACCTGGCAGCCGCCGGCCTCGAGCTTCTCCGACGACGACCTCGAGACCCTGGAGCAGGCCACCTCTTAGGAGCCCTCTCCCGGCGTCCCGGCGGTCTCGGGACGGAGCCCTTGGGTCCGCTCCACGGTATGGGCCGCCACGTCCTCGGGGGTGAACCAGACCGGCCGGAGCTGCTCGCTGGCGAACAGGCCCGCCTGGTCGCGGCGGTGGGGCGAGCCCTCGCGCGTGGCGTTGCCGTACGCGATCAGGGCGAAGGCGCGAAGCGGCGTGCCGAAGTCGACCGCGGCGACGAAGGAGTCGCCGCCCACGGCGGTCGAGGTGCCGTCCTTGGCCGGGCCGGCGTAGTAGGCCACCCGGAAGACGCCGAGCGCCCCCGAAGCGCCGTTGCCCGGCAAGTCGAGGCCGCCGAGGCGTAGGCGGTGCACCTCGCCCCAGGTGACGTCGACCCGCCCGTGCTCCTTCGCCACCTCCTCCGCCGCCGCGCCGAGGGCGGCCACCGCCGCGGCGGGATCGGCGAGGCCGTCGGGGGTCGCCAGGGGGTCGTCGGGGCTCCACGGCGTGGCGAAGCCCTGCCCCGAGGAGCCCAGGAGGTGTAGCCGCCGGGCCCAGGCCTCGAAGAGCACGGCGCCCCGGCTGCCGGAGTCCGCCCGCCGGTCCCAGGCCGCGAGCACCTCGGCCGCCTTCGTGACTCCTTCCGGCACGCCGCCGCCGGCGGCGCGGACGGCCTCCAGGAGCTCGGGGAGCACCCGGTCGGCGAGCCCCATGCGGGTCGAGTGCTTGAGCCGGATCAGCTCCTCGAAGCCGATCGTGCCGTGCCCGCGCAGCATCTCGATCGAGCGCTGGGGCCGGAACGGCAGCCCCATGGGCGCCATGTCGGGCGGGAAGCTCTTGGGGTCGAGGGCGGGCGGCCAGGTGGAGTCCCAGGGCGGGTCGTTGGCGTTCTGGACCCAGCCGGAGGGCGGGTCGACGACGCGCGGGAGCCGGTCGAAGGGGAGCACCCCGGTCCACACCAGGTCGGGGCGGTCCCCGGGCACGACCCCGCTCCAGAAGTCCACGTCCCCCGACGCTCGCTCCGGCGTGGCGGCGCCATAGAAGTAGGCGATGTGGCCGTCGGCGTCGGCGTAGGTCACGTTCTGCCCGACCACCGCCTGGCGCTCCAGGGCCCGCTCGAAGGCGGCCAGGTTCGGGGCCCGCGCCATCTCCCACCACTGGCGGAAAGCCTGACCCAGGCCGCCGGTCACGTCCTGGACCCGGCGCAGCGCCAGGGCCTTCCCGCCCGCGCGGGCAACGACCGGCCCCTGGACCGAGCGCAGGAGCTCGAGCTCCTCGGTCCGCCGGCCGCCGCCCTCGGTGCGGACCGCGAGCTCCACCGTCCGGTGCTCCTCGAAGGGCCGCACCTTCCCGTCGAGGAGGTAGCCGGGCGAGCCGTCGGGCGCCGTCGCCAGGGTGAGCTGGTAGAGGTCCTCGGTGTCCTGGGTGTTGACCGTGTGGGTCCAGCCGAGGCGCTCGGTGAAGCCGATGTTGATCACCGGCATGCCGACCAGCGACGCGCCGTAGACGTCGATCCCCGGCGCGGTGAGCTGGGCCTCCATCCAGGTCAGGTCGTCGGCCCCGACGCCGGGCCAGGGAAGGTGAGGGTTGGCGAGGAGCATGGCGTGGCCGTCCTGGGACTTGGGCGGCCCGACGGCCCAGGCGTTGGAGCCGGGGCGCATCTCGGCGGGGTCGGGGCGGCGGCCCGGCCGGCCGAGGCGGAGCTCGGCCGCTTCATGCGGGGTTGCACTTTGGCCGGTTTGCTCCAGCCAGTGCTGGCTCGCTTCTCGCGCCGAGGAGAACCGCAGCCCCACGGCCCCGGCGTTGGCCACCACGTCGCGGCCCGAGATCGGCAGCACCCGGGCGGTCGCGGCCGATACCGCGTCCGGGTGCTGGCGGTAGTAGGCCTGGGCGCCGGCGGCGAAGGCGTCGATCCAGCCCCGCATCTCGGCGTCGAGGCCGGTGTAGGCCCGCTCCGTCCACTCCGGCAGCTCGACCGTCCGGTACCAGCGGTCGTCGGCCAGGTGCTCCTCGCCCCAGTACTCGGCGGCCCGGGCGCGCGCTTGCCCGAAGTTGCGCAGCAGGATCTCGGGATGGTTGTGGGCCTGGGCCCAGCCGTAGGCGTAGAACAGCGACTCGGCGTCCGGCGCCTGGATGTGGGGGATCCCCCAGGCGTCCCAGAGGATCCGGGCGCCTTCGCCGGCCGCCGGCAGCGGGCCCGCGTCGCGCGCTGGTGCTCCCTCCCGGGGCGGGGCCGCCGCGAGGGCGACGGCGGCGAGCAGCAGCGCCGCCGCCAGGGAGGCGAGATGCAGGGGACGACGGGTGCGCGGACGAGCGGTCATCGAAGAGTCTCCTTCCGGGGAACGAGTGGTGAGGGCGCAGTCTATCGCCGGCTCGCCGGGGCGATCCGGCGGGCCTACCGGGAGCTCGGCGAGCGCGCGGTCCCCGAGGAGTCGGGAGAGCCGGGCGTCGCGGTGCGCAGCAGCGCCACCGCCGAGGACCTCCCCGACGCGAGCTTCGCCGGCCAGCAGGACACCTTCTTGAACGTCACCGGCGAGGACGCGCTGCTCGAGGCCTGCAAACGCTGCTACGCCTCGCTCTTCACCGACCGGGCGATCGCCTACCGCGACGAGCAGGGCTTCGACCACCTGGAGGTCGCGCTCTCCGCCGGCGTCCAGACCATGGTCCGCTCGGACCAGGCCTCGGCCGGGGTGATGTTCACCGTCGACACAGAGACCGGCTTCCCCCATACGGTGGTGATCAACGCCGCCTGGGGCCTGGGCGAGAGCGTGGTCCAGGGCTCGGTGACGCCGGACCAGTACACGGTCTTCAAGCCCTTCCTCCGGGAGACGAAAGGCGCCGGCGACGGCCGGGAGCGCGTGCCGATCCTGGGCAAGGACCTGGGCGCCAAGCGGGAGAAGACGGTCTACGCCGAGGGCTCGAACGGGGCCGGCGACCCGATCGAGACCGTCGAGACCTCGGAGGAGGAGCGCCGGAGCTGGGTGCTCGAGGACGAGGAGATCCTCCGGCTCGCCCGCTGGGCGATGGCGATCGAGGACCACTACGGCCGCCCGATGGACGTCGAGTGGGCCAAGGACGGCCGCTCGGGCGAGCTCTACATCGTCCAGGCGCGGCCCGAGACGGTGCAGAGCAACCAGGAGACCCAGAGCCTCAGGACCTACACCCTGGAAGAGGAGGGCGAGGAGCTGGTCCGCGGCCTCGCGATCGGCGCCGCCATCGCCGCCGGGGCCGTGCAGGTGATCGAGAGCGCCGCCGACGTCGACCGCTTCGAGGAGGGGAGCGTGCTGGTCACCTCCATGACCGACCCGGACTGGGTGCCGATCATGAAGCAGGCCGCGGGCATCGTCACCGACCGGGGCGGCCGCACCTCCCACGCCGCCATCGTCTCGCGCGAGCTGGGCATCCCGGCGGTGGTCGGCACCGGCCGCGCCACCGAGGTGACGCTCTCCTGCGTCGAGGGGCAGCCGCGACGCCGAGAAGCTCGCCCACCTCTTCGACGAGCGCGAGGCCTCGGTGCGGTGGATGATCCGCCACCTGATCGAGACCGCTCACGCGGCCGGCCGGTGGGCATCTGCGGCCAGGCGCCGAGCGATCACCCGGACTTCGCCGAGTTCCTGGTCGAGTGCGGGATCGACTCGATCTCCCTCAACCCGGACAGCGTGCTCCGCGCCATCCGCCACGTCGCCGCCGCCGAGGCGCGGCGCGCGAAGGGCGAGAAGGACGAAACCGCCGAGCCTACGCGGCCAGCCGCGGCGGCGGAATGAACCAGACCGGGCAGGCGGCGCGGTGCAGGATGCCGCGGGCCGTGTCGTGGGTGAGGAAGCGGCGCAGCGGATCGCGGGCGTGCTCGCCCATGACGATCAGGTCGGGCACGATCTCCCGGGCGAGGCGCAGGATCGCGTCCTCGGCTCGGCCCGGCTCGACGTGGCGGAACACGCGCTCCGCCATCGCCTCGGGGACCAGCTCGGCGAGCCTCTCGCGGGCGGCGGCGAGCGCCTCCCCCTCGGCGTCCCGGGCGGGCACCCGGGAGTAGTCCGAGGCTCCCACCGGCGCCATCGAGAGCAGGCTCCCCACCGTCGGGCCCGCCTCTTCCATCACGTGGAGCAGGTGGAGCTCGCCGCCCAGGCTCTCGGCCAGGGAGCAGGCGTAGCGGGCCGCCGCCGCCCCGGCGGGCGAAAAGTCGGTGGGCACCAGCACCCGCAACGGCCGCCGGCGGGCTTCGCCGAGATGGAGCGAGCAGGTGTGATCCTCCCCCTCGTGGAGGGCGAGGATCGGGCAGGCGCAACGGCCCAGGAGGAGCTCGGTCAGCGAGGAGTGGTCCTCGGTGCCCGTGCCGTGGCAGCCGAGCAGCACCAGGTCCGCCGGCAGCTCGCCGGCGAGCTCGACCACCCCGATCGAGAGCGGACCGGTCGTCATCAGGGTCTCGACCGGCACCTCGGGCGGCACGCCGGCGGCGAGCTCGCGGAGCCTCTCGTCGGCGGCGCGGCGGGTCTCGGCGCCGGGGTGGGCCTGGCGCCACTCCCACGCCTTGGCCATGCCGAGGCCGGTGGAGGACAGGTTGTGCTGGAGGACCAGCCGCGCTCCGAAGGCGCGGGCGAGCTCCACCGCCAGGCCCAGCTCGCGGCCCGAAATCGGGGAGAGGTCCAGGGGACAGAGGATGGTGCGGATCTCGGCGGCCATCGTTCACCTCCAGCCCACGTGTGCCACAGAGGAGACGCGGGCGCAACCCGCCGACGGAGGGGGCGCTGCCTACCCCGCCGGGGGTGGCCCACCCCACCCGCCCCGGCGGGCGGGGCGCTGCGCCACCCGCCGGGAGGTGGCGGTCCCCTTTGAGCGCCCGCTAAGCTGGCGGTCGAAGCGGGCGCTCGACCTCCCCTGGCGCGGCGGTCCGTTCGCCGCTCTTTCCGCGGGACCCGGGTCCCGGGAGGTCGTCATGCGTCAGGTCAAGCTCGTGCTCCTCACCCTCGCCGGTTGGGCTCTGGTCGCGGCGGCGCCCGCCGCCCTCGTCGCCCAACGGCTCGAGGTCCCCACACCCACGCCACCGCTCGACTTCGCGCAGGCGACGAGCCTGTTCAAGACCGGGGTCGAAGGAGCGGTCCTCGCGCCCCGGAGCTGCACCCTCGACGACATCCACTGCGGCGAGACGAAGCAAGGCAAGCTCGAGGGCGGAGACTGCATGCTCGACGACGGGACCTTCATCGACTTCTGGACCTTCAACGGCAGCTCCGGGACCACGGTCACCATCGACCTCGTGTCGAGCGCCTTCGACACCGTGCTCTTCCTGCTCGATCCCGGCCCCGCCGTCGTGGCCATGGACGACGACGGCGGCAGCGGCACGAACTCCCGGATCGTCTACACCCTCGGGCAGGGCGGCACCTGGACGCTCGGCGCCAACAGCCTGATCTTCGACACCGGCAACTACTCGCTCCACCTCCAGTGCTCCGGCGCCCCTCCGTCCCAGGTCCCCGCGGCCCCGTCGGGCCTCGTGGCCAGCGGCAACTCGGACACCGAGATCCACCTCACCTGGAGCGACAACTCGAACAACGAGAGCTCGTTCCGGGTCGAGGCGAAGACCGGGACCGCGAGCTTCCAGGAGATCGGCTCGGTCGGCGCCAACGTCACCGCCGCCAACGTCACCAACCTCTCGCCGGGCACCACGTACTCGTTCCGGATCCGGGCGCGCAACGGCGCCGGGAAGCTCGGCCTACTCCAACGTGGCGACGGCGACGACCTCTTCGGGCACCGGCTGGTTCACGAGCAGCGCCTTCCCCGGCTACCGCTTCCGGGTGGTCTTCAGCCTGGGCGGCGGCGGCACGATCTTCGGGACCAAGGAGGCGCAGTGCCTGCCGGAGACGGTCTGCGTGAGCGGCTCGCTCCCGGGGCGCTCGGAGCTCTTCCTGCGCATCGTGGGGCCGAAGCCCAACGGCTACCTGTGGCCCACCCTCGTGAAGTTCAGCACCTCGCAGATCGACGTCTGGATGGAGCAGACGGCGAGCGGCGTGACGCGCCACTACGTGCTCGAGGGAGCGAGCCCGGGAAGCGACGACCTGCCCGGGATGTTCGACCGCACCGGCTTCCTGCCGTGAGGCCGTAGCGCAGCGCGGCGGCCGGCGCCACCCGAGCGCCGGCCGCCCGGCGGGCCCGGGTGAACCCCGGCGCGGTGGCATCGAACCCACGGTATAGTTTTCCGTGGGGGAACGCTCGTTTGATCCATCGCAAGGAGACAGCCGAGGTCTTCGCGCGTCTCGCCGAGCTCGAGGCGGAGGGACGGCGCGCGGCGCTCGCCACGGTCGTCCGGATCTCGGGCTCGGCCTACCGCCGCCCGGGCGCCAAGCTCCTGGTCGAGGAGGCCGGCGACACGCTGGGCAGCGTCAGCGGCGGCTGCCTCGAGGCCGACGTCCGGGAGGTCGCCCGCGGCGTGCTGGCCGGCGGTGCGCCCCGGCTGCTCCACTACGACACCGGCTCGGACGAGGACGCCCTCTGGGGCATGGGCCTGGGCTGCGACGGCCGGGTGGACGTCTTCGTCCAGGCGGCGACCGAGGGCCCGCTGGCCGAGATCGCCCCCCGGCTCCGCGAGCTCCTGGCCGGCGAGGCGGCCCTCGTCGTGGCGACGGCGCTCGACGCCCCCGAGGAGCCGGCCGGCCCGACCCTGGTGGTCCCCGCCGGCGGCGGAGCGGAGGGCTCGATGGGGACCCAGGAGCTCGACCGCGCGGCCGCCGAGAGGGCCCGCCTCCTCGTCGCCGCCGGCCGTTCGAGCCTCGAGACCGTGGGCGGCCGGCGCGTGTTCTTCGACGTCCTCCAGGCGCCCCGCCACCTGCTGATCCTGGGCGCCGGCGACGATGCCCGGCCGCTCGTCGCCTACGCCGCCGACGCCGGCTTCCGGGTCACCGTCGCCGACCATCGCCCGGCGCTCCTCGCCCCCGGCCGCTTCCCCGGGGCCTTCGCCGCGGTCCGCGCCCGCCCGGAGGAAGAGCCGGCGCCCGAGCTCGCCCGGCTCCTCGGCCGCGCCCCGGGACGCCGCGCGCTGGCGGTGGTCAAGACCCACTCCCTGGCCCACGACCGGGAGTGGGTCCGCCGCCTGCTCGCGGCCGGCCTTCCCTACGTCGGCGTCCTGGGGCCGCGTGGCCGCACCGGGGCGCTGCTGGCCGAGCTCGACGCCGAGGGCGACCCGCGGGTCTTCGCCCCGGTGGGCCTCGACCTGGGAGCGGACGGACCGCGGCAGGTGGCCCTCGCCATCGTGGCCGAGCTCCTCGCCTTCGCGAGCGGCCGCGAGCCTCGCCACCTGGCGCAGCGCAGGGAGGCGATCCATGCCGGCTGAGAGCCCCGCGGGCCGCCTCGACCGCCGCGGTCGGCGCGAGGGCCCGGTGGCTGGGATCCTCCTCGCCGCCGGCACCTCGAGCCGCATGGGGCGCAACAAGCTGCTCTTCGAGCTCGAAGGGGAGACGCTGCTCCGACGGGCGGCCCGGACGGCGCTCGCGGGCGGTCTCGCGCCGCTGGTCGTGGTGCTCGGCCACCAGGCGGAGCGGGCGCGCGCCGAGCTCGCGGGGCTCGACTGCCGCGCGGTCGTCAACCCGGGCTTCGAGCTGGGCATCACCACCTCGCTCCACGCCGGCATGGACACCCTGCCGGAGGAGGTCTCGGGGCTCGCGGTGCTCCTCGCCGACATGCCCTACGTCGGCGCCGAGATGATCGCGGAGCTGGTCGGCCGTTACCGGGCGTCGGACGCGCCGCTGGTCGTCTCGTGCTACGACGGGGTCGACGCGCCGCCCATGCTCTACGACCGGAGCCTCTTCGGCGAGCTGCGGGAGATGGCCGACGGGCGCTGCGGCAAGCGGGTGGTCAAGCGCCACCGCCACGAGGCCGAAGTCGTCGCCCGGCCGGCCGAGGCACTCACCGACCTCGACGTCCCGGAGGACTACGAGCGGGTGCTGGGCCGTGCCGGGGCCCGGGCGGCGGGCGCATGACGGACGCCGTCCCCAAGGACCTCCTGCGCCTGGCGGCGGACCTCGCGAGCCGGGGCGAGCCGTTCGTGACCGCGGTGGTGGTGGGCCGCCGCGCGCCCAGCTCGGCGCAGGTCGGCGACCGGGCCGTCGTCACCGCCGACGGCGCGTTCCACGGCTGGCTGGGCGGGAGCTGCACCCGACCGACCGTGGTCCGGGAGGCCCGCCGCGCCCTGGCCGACGGGCGGCCCCGCGTCGTCTCTCTCGCTCCCGATCCGGAGGCCGTCCGCCGACCCGGGGTCGAGGTTTTCCCCATGACCTGCCACAGCGGAGGAAGCGTGGAGATCTACCTCGAGCCGGTCCTGCCGGCGCCACGCCTCGTCGTCTTCGGCCCCTCGCCCGTCGCCCGCGCCCTGGGCGCCCTGGGCGCCACCCTGGGCTACCGGGTGACGGCGGTAGGGGGCGAGGACGGCGTTGCGATCCCGGACCTGGATCGAGCGCTCGGCGAGCCACCCGGCGGCGCCGGGGGCCGCGACCTGGTCGCCGTGGTCGCCACCATGGGCGAGGACGACGAGGCCGCCCTCCGCGCCGCCCTCGCCCTCGATCCGGCACCGTCCTACGTCGGCTTGGTGGCGAGCTCGAGGCGTTTCGCCCAGGTGCGTGAGACCCTGATCGCCGGCGGCGTGGCGGCCACGGCCCTCGAGCGCGTGACGAGCCCCGCCGGGCTCGACCTCGGCGCCCGCACCCCGGGGGAGATCGCCCTCTCCGTGCTGGCCGAGCTCGTCCAGCTCCGGCGCGCGGCCGCCGGCGAGGTCGCCGAGACGGAGGAGCCGTCCATCGAGCGACCGCCGGCCCAGGCCCCCACCCACGCCACCGACCCCATCTGCGGCATGAGCGTCGAGATCGCCGGCGCCCGCCACACCGCCGAGCACGCCGGCACCACCTGGTACTTCTGCTGCGGCGGCTGCCGCGAGCGCTTCCTGGCCGATCCCGCCCGCTACGCCCCGGCCGGGGCGGGGGCGGCGGCGGAGGGGGGCGCGGCGTGAAGCCGGAGCTCGGGGAGCTCCTCGCGCGGATGGAAGCCGAGGGCTACGTCGCCGACGCCGAGATCGCCACCGCCGTCTACCTGGCCCGGGAGATGCGCCGGCCCCTCCTGATCGAGGGCGACGCCGGCGTCGGCAAGACCGAGATCGCCAAGGTCCTGGCCCGGCTCCTCGCGACCGAGCTCATCCGGCTCCAGTGCTACGAGGGGCTCGACGTCGCGACCGCCCTCTACGAGTGGAACTACCAGCGCCAGATGCTCCGCCTGCGCCTCGCCGAGTTGGAGGGCCCCGCGAAGCGGACTGCCGCCGAGACCGAGGAGCTGATCTTCGGACGCGACTACCTCCTGGAGCGTCCGCTGCTCCGCGCCATCACCCGGCGCGCCGGACCGCCGGTCCTCCTGATCGACGAGATCGACCGCGCCGACGAGGGGTTCGAGGCCTTCCTGCTGGAGGTCCTCTCGGACTTCCAGGTGACCATCCCGGAGCTCGGGACGATCCGGGCCGAGCACGTGCCCTACGTCGTCCTGACCTCGAACCGGACCCGGGAGATCGGCGACGCCCTGCGCCGGAGGTGCCTCTACCTCTACGTCGAGCATCCGAGCGTCGAGAAGGAGGTGCGGGTGCTGCGCGCCCGCGTGCCCGGGATCGGCGAGCGTCTGGCCGTCGAGATCGCGCGGTTCATGCGGGGCTTGCGGGAGCGCCGCCTGAGCCGGACGCCGGGGGTCGCCGAGACCATCGACTGGGCCCAGGCCCTCCTGACCTTGCACTCCGACCGGCTGGACCTCGAGACCGTCGAGCAGACCCTGGGCTGCGTGCTCAAGGACCCGCACGACGCCCGCGAGGTCCGGGGCGGCGAGCTCGCCGGCCTCGTGGCCGCCGCCCGCGAGGGCGGCGAGGCGGAGGCCGCCGCCGGATGAGCGGCCTCATCACCCACGTGGCGCGGTTCGGCCGGGCCCTCCGGGAGCGCGGCGTGCCGGTCACCCTGAGCGACGAGGCCGACGCCCTCGAAGCCCTCGCCCTGGTGGACGTCGGCGACCGCGCCGAAGTCGCCCGCGCCCTCCGGAGCGCCTTGAAGATCCGGCCCCGGGACCGGGCCCTCTTCGACGAGCTCTTCGCCGCCTGGTGGATCGCGGCGGCACGGCCCGCGCCGGCTCCCGACGCACCCCGCGAGCGGCGGCGCACACCCGCCCTGCCGCGGGGGGAGCTCCGGCCCCTCGCCGCCGGAGCCGGCGGGCTCGACCGGGAGAGCCGCCTCCCGGCCGCGGAAGGCGGGCGAGAGCCGAGCTACAGCTCCCACGCGACGCTCCGCAAGAAGGCCTTCGACGAGTGCTCGCCCGCCGAGGCCGAGGCCATGGAGCGCCTCGCCGCGCGCCTGGCGCTCCGCCTCGCCACCCGCCCCAGCCGGCGCCGGGTGCCCACCCGCGGCCGCGGCGAGGCGGACCTGCGCCGGAGCTTCCGGGCGGCGCTCGCCACCGGCGGCGAGTTCCTGAGCCTGGCGCGGCGGCGGCGGGCCATCGAGGCGCCGCGCCTGGTGGTACTCTGCGACACCAGCGGATCGATGGACCCCCACCTGCGCTTCCTCATCGCCTTCCTCCTCGCCCTCTGCCGGGTGGCGCGGCGAACGGAGGTGTTCGCCTTCAACACGGCGCTCGTGCGGCTCACCCCCTGGCTGCGCCCCGGCCCGCGGAGCGGCCGCGCCGTCCAGCGCCTGCTGGCCGCCGTGCCCGACTGGTCGGGCGGCACCCGGATCGCCGAGTGCCTGGTGGAGTTCGTGGACCGCTACCTCGACGAGCTCGTGGACGCCCGCACGGTGGTGGTCGTCGCGAGTGACGGCCTCGACCGCGGCGACCTCGCCGCCCTGCCGGACGCCATGCGCGCGATCCGGCGCCGGGCGCGCCGCGTCCTGTGGCTCAACCCCCTGGCCGGGGACCCCCGCTACCAGCCCACCGCCCGCGCCATGGCGGCGGCGCTGCCGTACGTGGACCAGCTCCTCCCCGCCCACGACCTGGAGTCCCTGGAGCGGCTCCTCCCCTTGCTGGCGGCCTGATATGGGAATTCCGATCGAGAAGACCTTTTCCGTCCAGGCCCCGGCCGACGCCGTCTGGGCCTTCCTCACCGACCCCCGCCAGGTGGCGAGCTGCCTGCCGGGGGCCGCCGTCACCGAGCAGTTGGACGATGCCACCTATGCCGGCACGATCACCGTCAAGGTCGGCCCGGTGACCGCCAACTACAAGGGCAAGCTCCACTTCGACCGCCTCGACGCCGAGGCGCGCGAGGTCGAGCTCTCGGCCTCCGGCCAGGAGACCAGGGGCAAGGGGGGCGCCGACCTGCGGATGACGAGCCGGGTCGTCGAGCGCTCGCCCGAGGAGACCGAGGTCGTCATCACCTCCGACGTCAACGTGGTGGGGGTCCTGGCCCAGTTCGGCCGGGGCATGATCCAGGACGTCTCCGACCAGCTCTTCGGCCGCTTCACCGAGTGCGTGCACCGCAAGCTCGAAGCTCCGGCCGAGCCGGCCGAGGCCGCGGGAGCCGCCCCCCCGGACGCCGTTGCCGGGGCTGGGTCGGCCGCCGACACCGCCGCCGCCCGCGCCGCCGTCCCCGAGGTCGCCCCGGCACCGCCCACCCAGCCCGCCGAGCCGGCCCTGGACGTCCTCGAGCTGGGCCGCGCCGCCGCCGGGCGGGCGGCGGTACGCACCCTCGGCCGCCCCGGCTTCTGGATCGCCGTCGTCCTCCTCGCCCTCGTCATCTACTGGTTCTTCCTTCGCTGAAACCCACCCGAAAAGGAACCTGACATGATCCCCGCACCCTTCGACTACCACGCGCCGGCGACGTTGGAGGAGGCGATCGGCCTCCTCCAGCGCTGGGGCGACGACGCCAAGGTGCTCTCCGGCGGCCAGAGCTTGCTGCCGCTCCTGAAGCTCCGCCTCGGCGCCGCCGGCCACCTGGTCGACATCGGCCACATCCCGGACCTCGAGTACGTCCGGGAGGAGGGCGACCGGCTGCTGATCGGCGGCCGCACGCGCGAGGCCGAGCTCGAGCGCTCGGAGCTCGTGCAACGCAAGTACCCGCTCCTCGCCGACACCGCCGCCGTCATCGCCGACCCGCTGGTCCGTAACCTCGCGACCGTCGGCGGCAACCTCGCCCACGGCGACCCGGCCAACGACCACCCGGCGACCATGCTCGCCTACCGCGCCGAGGTGGTCGCCACCAGCGCCGGCGGCGCGACCCGGGTGATCCCCGTCGACGACTTCTTCCTCGGCCTCTTCGCGACCGCCCTCGAGCCCCACGAGATCCTGACCGAGATCCGCATCCCGGTGCCGCCGGCCGGCAGCGGCGGCGCCTACGTCAAGCTCGAGCGGAAGGTGGGGGACTTCGCCGCCGCGGCCACCGCCGCCCAGCTCACCCTCGGCCCGGGCGGCGAGGTGACGCGCGCCGGGATCGCCCTGACCAACGCCGGCACGAAGCCGATCCGGGCCGCCGAGGCCGAGCGGTACCTCACCGGCAAGCGGCCCACGGACGAGACGATCGCCGAGGCGGCGCGTCTGGCCTCCCAGGCCGCCTCGCCCAACCCCGACCGGCGCGGGTCGGTCGACTACAAACGAGCGATGGCCCGGGTGCTCACCACGCGCGCCCTGAAGAAGGCCGTCGCGAGAGCCCAGGGGGCCTGAGCCATGGCGCGACACGCGATCACCGTCACCGTCAACGGCGCCGAGCAGAAGGGCGAGGTCGACTCGCGCCTGCTCCTCGTCCACTTCCTGCGCGAGGTCGCCGGCCTGACCGGCACCCACATCGGCTGCGACACCACCCACTGCGGCGCCTGCACGGTGCTGCTCGACGGCCGGCCGGTCAAGTCCTGCACGGTCCTCGCGGTCCAGGCCGACGGCCGCGAGGTGATGACCGTCGAGGGGCTCGAGCGGGACGGCCAGCTCCACCCGGTCCAGGAGGGCTTCCACCAGGAGCACGGCCTCCAGTGCGGCTACTGCACACCGGGCATGATGATGACCAGCTACGCCCTGCTCCAGGACAACCCCTCGCCCGACGAGGCCCAGATCCGCCGGGCGATCTCGGGCAACCTCTGCCGCTGCACCGGCTACGTGAACATCGTCAAGTCGGTCCAGTACGCCGCCGAGAAGCTGCGCACCCCCTGAACCCGGACTCGAGCCAGGAGACAAGCCATGGAACCCCGCACCTCCCCCGCAATCTGCGGCATGGGCCACTCCATGAAGCGCAAGGAGGACGCGCGCTTCATCCGCGGCCTCGGCAACTACATCGACGACGTGAAGCTCCCCGGCATGCTCTACATGGACATCGTCCGGAGCCCCTTCGCCCACGCCAAGATCACGGAGATCCGCACCGAGAAGGCGCTCCAGGTGCCGGGCGTGCTGGCGGTGATCACCGGCGAGACCCTCGAGCAGTACAAGCTCCACTGGATGCCGACGCTGATGTCCGACACCCAAATGGTGCTGCCCACCGAAAAGGTCATGTACCAGGCCCAGGAGGTGGCGGCGGTCATCGCCACCGACCGCTACGCCGCGGCCGACGGAGTCGAGGCGGTGGAGGTGGACTACGAGCCCCTGCCGGTGGTGGTCGACCCGTTCAAGGCGCTCGAGCCGGGGGCGCCGGTGCTCCGCACCGACAAGGAGGGCAAGACCGACAACCACATCTTCCACTGGGAGGCGGGCGACCGGGCGGCGACCGACCGGGCCTTCTCCGAAGCCGAGGTGGTGGTCAAGCAGGACCTCTACATCCCGCGCATCCACGTGGCCTCGATCGAGACCTGCGGCTGCGTGGCGGACTTCCACAAGTCCGACGGCCACCTGACCGTCTACATGACCACCCAGGCGCCCCACGCCATCCGCACCGTCTTCGCCCTGGTCGCCGGCCACGTGGGCCTCTCCGAGGAGAGGATTCGCATCATCTCGCCCGACATCGGGGGCGGCTTCGGGGGCAAGGTGCCGGTCTACCCCGGCTACGTGATCGCGGTGGCGGCGTCGGTGGTGATCGGCAAGCCGGTCAAGTGGATCGAGGACCGGATGGAGAACCTCCAGGCCGACTCCTTCGCCCGCGACTACCACATGACGGCCGAGCTCGCCGGTACCAAGGGCGGCAAGATGCAAGCGCTGCGCATCAAGACGCTCGCCGACCACGGCTACACCGACGCCGCCGCCAACCCGTCGAAGTTCCCGGCGGGGCTCTTCTCCATCTGCACCGGCTCCTACGACCTCGAGACCGCGTTCTGCGAGGTCGACGGCGCCTATACGAACAAGCCGCCGGGCGGCGTGGCCTACCGCTGCTCGTTCCGGGTCACCGAGGCGGTGCACGCCATCGAGCGCATCACCGATGTCTTCGCGCAGAAGATCGGCATGGACCCGGCCGAGGTGCGGATGAAGAACTTCATCCCGCCCGAGAAGTTCCCCTACCACTCGCCCATGGGCTGGGATTACGACAGCGGCAACTACCCGGCCGCGCTCCGGAAGGCCATGGACCTCATCGGCTACGACGAGCTCCGCCGCGAGCAGGCCGAGAAGCGCGCCCGCGGCGAGCTCATGGGCATCGGCATCTCGAGCTTCACCGAGATCGTCGGCGCCGGGCCGTCGAAGACCTTCGACATCCTGGGCATCAAGATGTTCGACTCGGCCGAGATCCGCATCCACCCCACCGGCAAGGCGATCGCCCGCTTCGGCACCAAGAGCCAGGGCCAGGGGCACGAGACGACCTACGCCCAGATCGTCGCCGAGGAGCTCGGCATCCCGGCCGAGCACGTGCAGGTCGAGGAGGGGGACACCGACACCGCGCCCTACGGCCTGGGCACCTACGCCAGCCGCTCGACGCCCACGGCCGGGGCCGCCGGCGCGGTGGCGGCGCGGAAGATCCGGGCGAAGGCGAAGAAGATCGCCGCCTACCTGCTCGAGGTCGACGAGGAGGACCTGGAGTGGGAGCCGGGCAAGTTCTTCGTCAAGGGCGCGCCGCAGAAGGCGAAGACCATCCAGGAGATCGCCTTCGCCGCCTACACCAACCACCCCCAGGGCATGGAGGCGGGGCTCGAGGCGGTCGACTACTACGACCCGCCGAACCTCACCTTCCCCTTCGGCAGCTACATCTGCGTGGTGGACATCGACCGGGGCACCGGCGAGGTCGAGATTCGCCGCTTCGTGGCGGTGGACGACTGCGGCAACATCATCAACCCGATGATCGTGGACGGCCAGATCCACGGCGGCCTGACCATGGGCATGGCACCGGCGCTCTTGGAGGAGATCAGCTACGACGAGAGCGGCAACATCCAGGGCGGGAGCTTCATGGACTACCTCCTCCCCACCGCCATGGAGACGCCTCACTGGGAGACCGACAAGACGACCACTCCGTCGCCCCACCACCCGCTGGGCGCCAAGGGCGTCGGCGAGTCGGCCACGGTGGGCGCCCCGCCGGCGATCGCCAACGCCGTCGTCGACGCCCTCTCGCACCTCGGCGTCACCCACATCGACATCCCCATGACCCCGGAGAAGGTCTGGAACCTGCTCGAGGAGAAGGGGGTGGCGGAGTAGAGGAGCCTGCCGCCGAGGGCGTCTTGGCCGCCAGCTCTACTTCATGCGCTCCGCCGCGGCTTGACGACGTCCCAGACGGCCTCCGGGTGTCTGGCGACGACCTGGAGAAGGACTCTCGCGGGACCCTGCGGCGCCCGCCGGCCTTGCTCCCAGTTCTGCAGGGTGTCGACGCTGATGCCGAGCAAGGCGGCAAATTCGGCCTGGGAGAGGTGGTACGCCTCGCGAATCCGCCTTACGTCCAGTGCCTCGACCTCGAAGGCTCTCGAAGGCGGCGCGGTCCCCTTCAAGATGGCTCCGCCCTCTCGCACGCTCTCGACCAGCTCCGCAAACAGGTCGTCCTTCATGGGTACTCCTCCTCCACGATCTTGCGCAAGGTCTTGATCTGACCAGGAGTCAGGTCGTCGCGCGAGGTCTTCGAGTAGATCATCAGTAGCAGAATCCGGCTCAGTGGGCTCGCGAAGTAGTAGATGACCCGGACGCCTCCGCGTCTACCGCGGCCTCCGACAGACCACCGGACCTTCCGCAGACCACCAGATCCCTTGATCACCGAGCCGGCCTCCGGACGGCTCGCCAGGTGGAGCTGAAGCAGCCGGTACTCCTCGTCGTCGAGCAGCGTCTTCACCTGGCGGGTGAAGATGGTGGTCTCGACGATCAGCATCGGCCCGGCGAGAATTGTACGCCATTGGCGTACAACGAGTCAACCAGCTCCTGGCAACCGACTAGTGGTCCGTCAATCTTCATTTGACAGAGGTATCCGGCGAGCATTTCGCGTCGCTGGCCAGGCGCTCCGACGCAGGCGTAGCGGGGCCTACGTCGAGGAGGAGCCACGCCGCCAGCGGCGTGAAGGACCGTCGGGGCCCGTCAATTGAAGGTTGACGGACCACTAGCTCACCGGCCACTCCCCCTCGGCCAGCCGCTGGATGCCCTCGAGGGTGCGCCGCGCTCTGCGCGCCATCAGGCGCCGGAGGACGAGG
Source organism: uncultured Acidobacteriota bacterium (assembly GCA_963741925.1). Lineage (GTDB taxonomy): Bacteria > Acidobacteriota > Thermoanaerobaculia > Multivoradales > DATKCC01 > CAVUBL01. Next base: position 830,057 of record CAVUJU010000005.1, on the reverse strand, counting down.
GCATTGAGCAGCCGGTTCTTCCAGCCGACCGGCTCGTAGCGGGCCTCCAGGATGAGCTCCGTCTCGCCCTCGCCGCGGGGCACGAGGATCGTCTCGACCCGGAAGTCCCGGAGCATCTCGCCGAGGCCCCACGTGTCCTCCGGGAAGGCCGTCGTCATCCGCTCCCCGGGAACGTAGCCCACGACCTCCTCGACACAGCTCCCCTTCCTCCCCTCGAGGACCGTGCAGCGGTACCGGACGCCCACCGCCCGGGTGCGCTGCCCCGACAGGAGCTCGACCTTCCCGACCTCCGGGTGGTACTCGGGGATCCGCGAGAGGTCGTCGCCGATCGCCCACACCCGCTCGCGCGAGGCGTGGACCGTCACCGAGGTTCGCCACTGGAGGCGGCGCGTCATGATTGGCAGCCAGCCCGTCTGCTGACAAAGGGTGTCAAGATCGGCAATCGCTTGACACCTGTGCATCCGGCATCCCGCCGTCCGCATGGTGCGCGAGCAGCACTCCCTGCTTCCCGTGGACGAGGAGACGGCGCTCCTCTCCTCTACGCCGGCGTCGCCCGGGACCTGCGCAGCCGAGGCCTGTTGATCGGCGCCAACGATCTCTGGATCGGAGCAGCCAGCCTGCGCTTCGGACTTCCGATCGTGACCGCCGACCTGGAGCCTTTCCGCCGTATCGGCGGGCTCGAGGTTCTCGGCTACCGCGAGAACGATCCCTCGTAAGCCGCCCGTTCCGCCCCGAAGCCATCACGAGCTCGACCTCGAAGGCCTCCGACGCGCTCGGTCGGTCCCGCAGGTCACGACCGGTTGTTCAGGTACGCCAGCAGCGAGACCAGCCCGCCGCCGACGACCAGCGCGAACAGGACTCGTCCCAGGCTGATCACCCACGCGATCCCGATTCCCAGGGCCACCCACTGGACCCACCAGTCTCCCGGCGAGGTCATCCAGTTGATGACGAACAGCATCGCCAGGATCAGGGGACCCATGAACAGGAACCGCAACGAACGTACCGTTCTGAGCATCGCTTCGTCTCCTCCCCTGCATCGTACGCGGGAGCCGGCGCGAAAGTTCCGGCGCCGATCCGGACGCCGGAGCCTATCCGCCCACCGCCGGCAGGGCCGCCGCTTCCAGGGGTCGCGGTCTCGCGCCGACGATCGTGAGCCAGAGCATGATCGCCGGCTCGCCGAGGAGGAACGGGAACGACCACTGGAACGCCGTGGGGTAGACCGACGGGGCAAGCAGGCCGAACGAGCTGAGCGCCACGTAGGCGACGCCGTTGACGACCAGCCAGACACCCAGCACCCGGGGCAGGAAACCGGATCGGTAGACCAGCAGGCCGAAGGGGAAGAGCCAGAGGCCCCAGAAGATCTCGGACACGAAGGTTCCCTGAGTGTTGAGGTCGAGAAGAAGCATCACCAGGGCGTCGCGTTGCGGCTTGTCGAAGACCGACAGGAAGTCGGCGCCGCGAGCCACGACCAGAGCGCCCAACGAGCTCACGTCGTTCGCGAAGGAGAGCGGTACGCTGAGCAGGACGAGGGTCAAAAGGGTCGCGGCGAGGAACCGGCTCACTCCCGCGAAGAGGCGGAAGAGCACGAGGGCGAGGACCATGTAGATGATCACGGAGACGATGCCGACCGCGATGCTTGCGCGGAAGAGCCCCGGCGACGCTGCGAGGTTCGCCGCGGTCGCGGCGGCGTCTCCGCGCACGATGAGCTTCCCGGGCACGTACATCAGACAGAAGTACCCGAGGAACCCGTCCACCAGGTACAGAAGCCCTGCGACCCGGGCCGTGCTCTTGATCGAGCTCATACCCCCTCCCTTCTGACACCTGCAGTTGCCGACACTACGCGCGGCCGCCGAGCCGGGTTTCCGTCCGCTGGCGGATCGCCTTCCCGGCGGCCGTGGCGGCCGTGGCCGGGACTCCTTCGTCGGCAGGCGCTCGCTCGACCGGCTCGGCCTCCGGCGGGTCGTTCATTCACTCCTGACGACGTACGGGGGCGAGTAATCTTGTAAGCGTCCAGCGACTGATAGGCTTCGAAAGAGAAAGGAGCGTCCGGATGACCGACTTTCCGATGGCGTGGTTCGAGCTCCGCGAGGGCACCCGCAGCGTCGAGGAGGTGATCGAGCAGCTCGCGCACCTGGGGCTCCAGTGGCAGATGGAGGAGGAGCCCGGGAGGAAGCGGGCCCTGGCGGCCCTCTACGTGAACCAGACCACCCGGGAGATCTGGGCCGTGGCGACGGTGGAGAACTGGGGCTCGCCGCGGCACGAGCACAACGCGGGCGGCCTCTACGGCGAGCTGGTGATCACCCTCGCCGGCGCCCTGGCCGACGCGACCGACGAGGGCGAGCCGGTCCTCTGCGTCCCCGGCACCGCCATCTACCACGCCGGCGGCACGATCCACCAGCCCGAGGGGGAGTTCTGGGCCGGCATCTACCACCAGCCGCGGGGGTCGACGCCGCGGCCGGAGTAGGACGCCCCAGGTGCCTCGGTGCGGGACCGCATTTCTGCACCGAGGCACTGAGCAGCCGGCGGCGCCCGACCCGGGCAGCGAGCCTGCGCTTTCCGGGGCTCCGTGCCGATGGGGTAGGCTCCCTCCACAAGGAGGTTGTCATGAAGAAGACGATCGTGCTCGTCGCTCTCAGTCTCGCCGTCGCCGTCGCCGCCGTCCCGGCACCGGCGCAAGAGACCCCGAAGACCCTGGTCGCCACCTACGACCAGCTCGCCGGCGTGATCCTCGGCGTCGACGGGGCGGAGGTGGCGCTCGTCAAGTCGATCCTCGCGGTGCACCGCGACGCCGCCGAGGCGGCGATGAAGGCGGGCAAGGACGACGAGGCCGCGGCCCAGATGGCCCTCTTCGCCAACGAGGGGGACAACGCCGTCGCCGGCATCCGGAAGCGCCTGCTCGCGGGCGGCCATCATCACCACCACGCCGAGGAGGAGACCTCGGGCAAGTACGAGCCCGGCTACGTGGTGGTGACCAAGAAGGCCAAGGAGCAGATCCTCGCCGCCGCCACGGCGCTGCGCAAGGCCGGGGACGACGCCGGGCGCCAAGCGGCGTGGAAGACGTTCGAGACGGTGGCGGACCCGCTCCTCGGGAAGTGAGCGTGGGCAGGCGGCTCGCGGCGGCCGCGGCCGCCGGCGGCGCCCTGCTCGCCGGGGCGCTCGCCGCGGCCGCGCCGCCGGCCGCGCCGGCCCCGAGCGCTTCCCGCGCAGGCTTCCGCTTCGTCGACACCGCCGCCGTCGCCGGCCTCGACCGGCCCACCTGGTGCGGCGGCAAGGAGAAGCCCCACCTCCTCGAATCGGGAGGCACCGGCCTCGCCCTCTTCGACTACGACGGCGACGGCGACCTCGACCTCTACCTGGTCAACGGCTGGCGCCTCGACGGCCCCCGGGTGACCGAGCGCGGCCGCGACCACCTCTATCGCAACCGGGGCGACGGCACCTTTGACGACGTGACCGCGGCGGCCGGGCTCGGCTCCGACGGGTGGGGCACGGGAGTCGCCACGGGGGACCTCGACGGCGACGGCTGGACGGATCTCCTGGTCACCCAGTTCGGCCCCGACCTCCTCTACCGCAACCGCGGCGACGGCACCTTCGAGCGAATCCCGGACGGCCCCGGCATCGACGGCTGGTCGACCGGCGCCGCCTTTTTCGACGCCGACGGCGACGGCGACCAGGACCTCTTCGTCGCCGGCTACGTCGACTGCACACTCGACCAGGTGCTCCACGCGCAACCCACCCTCGAGTGGGAGGGGACGAAGGTGATGGTGGGCCCCTTCGGCCTCGAGGGGCTCGCGAACCACTACTTCGAAAACGACGGCCACGGCCGCTTCCGAGACGCCACCGAGGAGGCCGGCCTCGAGGACGTGGGCCTCTTCTACAGCTTCACGGTGGCCGCCCTCGACCTGGACGGAGATGGCGACGTCGACCTCTACGTCGCCAACGACTCGAACCCGAACTACCTCTTCCAGAACGACGGCCGGGGGCACTTCCAGGACGTCGGGCTGTGGAGCGGCGCGGCCCTCTCCGGCAGCGGCGCGGCGCAGGCGGGGATGGGGGTCGCGGTGGGCGACCTCGACGCCGACGGCCTGCCCGACCTCGTGGTCACCAACTTCGCCAAGGACTCGACCACCCTCTACCACAACCTCGGGGACATGGTCTTCGAGGACCTGTCGCGCCCCCTCGGCGTCCGCGACCCGACCTTCCAGCCCCTCTCCTGGGGGGCCGCGCTCGCCGACCTCGATCTCGACGGCGACCTCGACCTCTTCATCGCCGACGGTCACATCTACCCCCAGGCCGACGAGGTGCCGCCCTCGGCCGGCACCAGCTACCGGCAGCGAAACCTCCTCCTCGCCGGCGACGGCGGGCGCTTCGTCGACGAGACGGGCGCGGCGGGGCCCGGTCTCGAGATCGAGGAGTCGAGCCGCGGCGTGGCGGTGGGCGACCTCGACGGCGACGGCGACCTGGACCTCGCGGTCTCGAACGTCGACGCGGCGCCGACGCTGCTCTCGAACGAAAGCCCGCGCGCCGGGAGCTGGCTCCTGGTGGCCGCCCCCGGGGCCTTACGGGCCGAGGTTTCGGCCCGGGTCGGGGCCGCCGACGCGACCGGTGGCGGAGCCGCCCCGAGCCGCTGGGTCGACCACCGCGTGGCCGGCGGCTCGTACCTCTCGGTGAGCGACGCGCGCTTCCACTTCGGCCTCGGCCCCGCACCCGGCCGCCTCCGCCTGCGCCTCGTCCGCGCCGGAGCTCCCCGACCTGGCGATCGAGAACGTCCCGGCCGACCGGGTGATCGTTGTCCGGCCCTGAGCCCGCGCCCCGGCTCGGCGCCCCGCAGGACCCGTTTTCTGTCCGCTTCTCAGGCCTTGGCCGCACTCTCCGTGTGATGCGGGACGAGCTCCAGCGGAGGCGCCGGGCGCCGGCGCCCCGGAGCGGCGACTCATGCCCTCGGGACGCCTCGGCCTGGGTACGCGACTCTCTCCTCGATCCGTCCCTCGACGCGATGAACTTCCTCAACGAGGCGGTTCAGCGCTACCCGGAAGCCATCTCCTTCGCCCCCGGCCGCCCCTCCGAGGAGCACTTCGCCGTCCAGGAGGCGGTCCCGGCCCTCGACGCCTGGGTGCGGCACGAGGCGGCGGCGCGCGGTGAGAGCCCGGACGCGGTCTACCGCCGTCTCGGCCAGTACGGCGCCACCGGCGGGCTGATCCGCGACCTCGTCGCCGCCCAGCTCGAACGCGACGAGGGGATCCGGGTGCCGCCGGAGTCGATCCTGGTGACCTGCGGCGCCCAGGAGGCGATGGCGATCCTGGTCGCCGGCCTCTTCGATCCGCGGCGCGACGTCCTCTTGACGAGCGACCCGGCCTACATCGGCATCACCGGCCTCGCCCGCATCCTCGATGTGCCGGTGGAGCCCATCCCGACCGGCGAGCGGGGTCTGGAGCCCGAGCGCGTGCGCACGGCGATCGAGCGCGTCCGCCGCGCCGGAATGCGGCCGCGGGCCCTCTACGACGTGCCGGACTTCAATAACCCCCTCGGCACGAGCCTCCCTCTCGAGACCCGCCGGGAGCTCCTCCGGCTCGCCTCGGAGGAGGACCTCCTGATCCTCGAGGACAACCCCTACGGCATGTTCGCCTACGACGGCGAGCCCGCGCCGACCTTGAAGTCGCTCGACGAGGAGCGGCGGGTCGTCTACCTCGGGACCTTCTCGAAGACGCTCTTCCCCGGCCTCCGGCTCGGCTTCCTGGTCGCCGACCAGCCGGTCGTGGACAACGGCCGGGAGTGTCTCCTCGCCGAGACGCTCTCGCGGGTCAAGAGCCTCGTCACCGTCAACACGTCGCCCCTCGTCCAGGCCATGGCCGGCGGCCTGCTGCTCCAGCACGGCGGCACCCTCCGGCCGCGGGTCGCCGAGAGCCTGCCCTTCTACCGGGCCAACCGGGACCGGCTGCTGGCCGCCCTCGAGGGCGCCTTCGGCGCCTCGCGGCCCCGGGCCGACGTGTCCTGGAACCGCCCGGCCGGCGGCTTCTTCCTGACGGTCCGGCTGCCCTTCCCGTTCGGAGCCGAGGAGCTCGAAGCCTGCGCCCGTGACTTCGGCGTCCTCTGCTGCCCGCTCTCGATCTTCTCGATCGCCGGCCGGGGCTGCGACCAGGTGCGGCTGTCGTTCAGCTACGTGACGCCCGAGGAGATCGACGAGGGCGTCCGGCGGCTCGCGGCCTTCGTCGCCGATCGCAGCGCCGAGGACCCGCCGGGATGACCGCAGGCGCCGCCCTGCCCGCCGAGAGGCTGGCCGCTCTCATGGAGCGCGCCCTGGCCGAGCGCGACGTCCCGCCGCTCCACCGGCGCTACGTGATCGACGGGCTGGTCGAGACCTCGCTCCGCGGCGTCGACACCCACGGCGTCCGACTCTTTCCGACCTACCTCGCGGAGCTCGACGGGGGCCGCGCCCGGGCCCGGCCGGAGCTGCGCTGGAGCGGCGGCGGCGCCAGCGCCCGCGTCCTCGAAGCCGGGGGAGCGCTCGGCCTGGTGGCGGGGCGTACCGCCACCGCCGAGACCGTCCGCCTGGCCAAGGAGCACGGCGCGGCGGCGGTCGCGGTGCGCGACTCGAACCACCTGGGAGCGGTCTCCTGCTACAGCCTCCGGATGGCGCGCGAGGACGTCCTCGGCCTCGCCTTCACCAACAGCGACGCGCTGGTGGCGCCCTTTCAGGGCCGCGCGCCGGCCGTCGGGACGAACCCGATCAGCCTCGCCGCTCGGGGCGAGGGCGACGACCTCTTCTGCGCCGACTTCGCGACCAGCCAGGCTTCGTTCTCCCGGGTCCGCGCCCGCCTCGACGCCGGCCGTCCCCTGGAGCCCGGTTGGGCCGTCGACTCCCGTGGGCGCGACCTGGTGGAGGCGGTGGAGGCGGCGGACGCCTCCGGCCTCGCCGGGCGGCCCGCGGCCCTCAGCCCCCTGGGCGGGGCGGCCGGGCACAAGGGCGAGTGCCTGGGCCTCATGGTGGAGATCCTGACCGCCGTCCTGACCGGCGAGCCCCTCGACCACGAGCTCACCCCGCTCTACGAGCCGCCGTTCGACCGGCCGCGGCGGATCGCCCACCTCTTCCTCGGGCTCGACATCGGGGCCTTCACCGAGCCCGCGGCCTTCCGGCGGCGCCTCTCCGCGCTCCTCGGTCACGTGCGCTCGCTCGAGGCGGCCGACGGCGCCCACGCCCGCGCTCCCGGGGACCCGGAAGGCGCCGCCACCGCCGAGCGCAGGCGGCGCGGCATTCCCTTGACCGAGCGGGAGCTCGACTGGTGGCATCGGCTCGAGCGCCGTCAACTCTCCAACCTGCACGAGAACCGGAAAGGACAAGCTACCTCATGAATCCCGAGAAGATGATCACCCCGTCCTCCCTCGCCGAAGCGGCGATCGGGATCGATCACATCGCCGTCGCCGTGCCCGACCTCGAGACCTCGATCGACTTCTTCACCCGGAAGGTCGGTTTCAAGCTCAAGGAGCGGCGCGAGACGAAGGGCAAGAAGACCGCCATGATCTCCGCCGTCCTCGAGGCGGGCCCGATCACCGTCGTGCTGGTCCAGGGAACGACCCCCGAGTCCCAGGTCTCGCGCTTCATCGAGCACTACGGCCCCGGGGTCCAGCACATCGCCATCGGCCTGCAGAACCTGCCCGGCGTCGCCGAGCACCTCGGCGCCTCCGGCCTCGAGTTCGACACCTCGGTCATCCACGGCAAGGGACTGCTCCAGATCTTCTCGCACCGCGACCCGGGCTCGGGGCTGATGTTCGAGTTCATCGAGCACGTCGAGGAGACCGGCGACTTCTCCGACGAGAGCGTCCAGGAGCTCTTCCGCCAGCTCGAGGAGGGGGACAACTTCTAGGGCCCGGTCGTGCCGAGCGGCCTGCGAAACCTCGCAGGTCTACCGTCCCGCGCCCCGGAGGCGGACCCCGGCCGGAGATATTTTCACAGGCTCCCAGGGCAGCGGGCCCCGCGGTCGGGGCGCCTGGCCCACGTCCCCGTACTCCGCCTCCAGGCGGGCGAGCTCCGGGCCTTCCATGACGGCGCGAGATCTACCAGGCTCGCACCCCACCCCTCCGGGTGGTTACAGCGGGGAGAATCTCGGGTAAGTTGATCACGAAGAGGAGGCCTCGGGGCGAGGCTCCGAGGCGGTCGCGGCCATGTTCGAGCGAAACCTCCAGCGAGTCGGGCTCCTTAGGGCCCGCGCAGGAATAACTCCCGCATTCGGGCGTAATTCCATCAACCCTCGCGGCGTTGCGCTCCCTGCGGCATAGGCCCCGCTATGCCTCAGTCGCGCGCCTTGCGAGGATTGCGCCCTTACGCCCTCGGTGCTGGGAGTTCTTCCTGCGCGGGCCCTTACCTTAGGGCGCCGTCGTGCTCCTGGCGCTGGGGTTCTTGTGCTCGCCCTGCCCGGCCGCCTACGCCGATCAGGCGATGCCCTGCTGCCTGCATCACGAGGGCCGGACGCTCGTGTGCGACGGCGGCGGCCGGCTGGCCTCGCTCGACTCGCCCGCGGAGGCGACGTCGGCCTCCCTGGTCTCGGCTGCGCCGCCCGCTGACCTGGCGGCACCCCGTCTCCTCGTCTCGGCCCTCCCGGCCGATCTCTCCGGCGCCCCGGCAGAAAGCACGGCCTCCGGCGCCGAGCTCGTCCTGCTTCATCAGACTCTCCTGAGATGACCCCCTCGAGCCCCCTCCACGCGAAGCCTCCGTGGCTTGCGTGGACGAGGCTCCCCGGGGCACGTCCCCGGCGCTCTCGACGTCCGACACACCGAGCGAGGTCGAGGCCACCGCTCCCTCGAGCGCCGGCCGAGACCGCGAGCTGAGAAACATCGAAGGAGACGAACGATGAAACGACACACCCTGTTGACCCCGTACCGCGCCCTGGTCGCCCTGGCGGCGAGCCTGCACGGCCACGGCTCGGCGGGGCAAGCTATGATGGGGAGCATGTCCTCCTCCGACCGGCCGTGCCCCTTCGCGCCGGCGAGCGGCCGGCTCCCGGGCGACTCGCAGGAGGACACCCACCGGTAGGCGAGGGGCCGGGATCCGCGCCGCGGTACCATCGTTGCGTGGACCCTCCGGGCGGGAGGCGGCACTCCGAGCCGACGCCGCCTCCCACCCCTCCTCACCGGCGCGCGACCGAAACCACCAGAACCACCCACCCGACGGCGAGGCCCGGAGATGGCAGAGCGCAAGACGACTCGGAGAACTCTCCTCAACTGGTTCCTGGGGACCTCGGTGGGCGCCCTGCTCGCCGCCGTCCTCTACCCGGTCGCCCGGTTCCTCACGCCGCCCGAGATCGCCCAGGCGAGCGCGAACCAGGTCGAGGCGGGGCTCACCAACGATCCCGACTACCTCCAGAAGGGGTTCAAGATCATCCGGTTCGGAGCGGAGCCGGTGATCGTGATCCGGGTCGCCGAGGGCGACCTCCGGGCCTTCTCCGCGGTCTGTACCCACCTCTCGTGCATCGTCACCTTCCGCGAGGACAAGCGCCTCATCTGGTGCTACTGCCACAACGGCGTCTACGACCTCCACGGCAAGAACATCGCCGGGCCGCCGCCGCGCCCCCTCACCCCCTACAAAGTCCACGTGGTCGAGAAGGGCGAGAACCAGCCCGGGACCATCGTGGTCGAGCCGGCTTGAGGAGCCCCCTACCATGAGCGAACCGCACGCCGCCCACGCCCACCACCATCCCGAGCATCACCACCCCCCGTCGCACGCGGGATCGTCGGCCCCGGGGCCGGTCCCCGGAGCCACCTACACCTGCCCCATGCATCCGGAGGTCCGGGAAGACCGTCCCGGGAGCTGCCCCGAGTGCGGCATGGCCCTCGAGCCGGAAATGCCTGCCGTCCCGGCCACCAAGGTGGAGTACACCTGCCCCATGCACCCGGAGATCGTGCGGGACCAGCCCGGGAGCTGCCCGATCTGCGGCATGGCCCTCGAGCCCCGGACGGTCGCCGTGGAGGAGGAAGAGAACCCCGAGCTCCGGGACATGACCCGGCGCCTCTGGGTGAGCGCCGTCCTCACGGCCCCCGTCCTGGCGATCGCCATGGCGCGGACGTTCTGGGAGCGGTGGGCTCCCGCCGAGACGCTCGGCTGGATCGAGCTCGCCCTCGCCACCCCGGTGGTCCTGTGGGGCGCCTGGCCGTTCTTCGTCCGCGGCTGGCGCTCCATCGTCCACTGGAGCCTCAACATGTTCACCCTGATCGGCCTGGGCGTCGCCGTGGCCTACGGCTACAGCCTGGTCGCCCAGCTCGCGCCGAGCATCTTCCCCGCGTCGTTCCGGGGCCAAGGGGGCGACGTGGCGGTCTACTTCGAGGCCGCCGCCGTCATCACCACCCTGGTCCTCGTGGGCCAGGTCCTGGAGCTCCGGGCCCGGAGCCGCACCGGGGCCGCGATCCGGGCGCTCCTGGGCCTGGCGCCCAAGACGGCGAGGAAGATCTTCGACGACGGCGCCGAGCGCGACGTGCCCCTCGAGACCGTCGAGCCCGGCGACCGGCTGCGGGTGCGCCCCGGCGAGAAGGTGCCGGTGGACGGGCTGGTCGTCGAGGGCTCGAGCTCGGTCGACGAGTCCATGGTCTCGGGCGAGCCGATCCCGGTGGAGAAGAGCGCCGGCGACCCGGTGGTGGGCGCCACCGTCAACGGCACCGGCTCGCTGGTGATGGAGGCCCGGAAGGTGGGCTCCGATACGCTCCTCGCCCGCATCGTCCAGATGGTGGCCGAGGCCCAGCGGAGCCGCGCTCCGATCCAGAAGCTGGCCGACCGGGTCGCCGCCTGGTTCGTGCCCACGGTGATCGCCTCCGCCGTCGTCACCTTCGTCGTCTGGACCGTCTGGGGGCCGGCGCCGGCCATGGCCTACGCCCTGATCAACGCCGTGGCGGTGCTGATCATCGCCTGCCCCTGCGCCCTGGGGCTCGCCACGCCCATGTCGATCATGGTCGCCACGGGCAAGGGCGCCACCACCGGCGTCCTGTTCAAGAACGCCGAGGCGATCGAGACCCTGCGCCAGGTCGACACCCTGGTCACCGACAAGACCGGCACCCTCACCGAGGGCAAGCCGCGCCTGGTGAGCGTCGAGCCCGCGGCGCGTCCCGCCGGCCGGAGCGCCGACGACCTCCTGGCCCTGGCGGCCGGCCTCGAGCGCAGCAGCGAGCACCCCCTGGCCGCCGCCATCGTCGGCGGCGCCGAGGCGCGGGGTCTCCGCCTCGAGAGCGCGGAGGACTTCGCCTCGGTCACCGGCCAGGGGGTGACCGGCACCCTCGCCGGCCGCAGAGTCGCTCTCGGCAACCTGGCGCTCCTCGCCGCCCTCGAGGTCGATCCCGGCCCCCTCGCCGAGCGGGCCGAAGCGCTGCGCCGCGAGGGCCAGACCGTGATGTTCGTGGCTGTCGACGGCGAGGCGGCCGGCCTCCTGGGGGTGGCGGACCCGGTCAAGGAGACGACCGCCGAGGCGATCCGGGAGCTCCATCGCGAGGGCCTCAGGATCGTCATGCTCACCGGCGACAGCGAGACCACCGCCCAGGCCGTCGCCTCCCGCCTGGGGATCGACGAGGTCGTCGCCGAGGTCCAGCCCGACCAGAAGGTGGACGTGGTCCGGCGCCTCCAGGACGAGGGGCGCTTCGTCGCCATGGCCGGCGACGGCATCAACGACGCTCCCGCCCTCGCCCGGGCCCAGGTGGGGATCGCCATGGGCACCGGCACCGACGTCGCCATGGAGAGCGCCGGGGTGACCCTGGTCAAGGGGGATCTCCGGGGCATCGTCCGCGCCCGGAAGCTCTCCCGCGCGACGCTGCGCAACATCCGGCAGAACCTCTTCTTCGCCTTCGTCTACAACAGCCTGGGCATCCCCATCGCCGCCGGCGTCCTCTACCCCGTTTTCGGCCTCCTGCTCTCCCCCATGATCGCCGCCGCCGCCATGAGCTTCAGCTCCGTCTCGGTGATCGCCAACGCCCTGCGCCTGCGCAGGGTAGAGCTGTGACGGCACGGGGAGCGCTCTCCTCGCAACGGAGCTTGTCCGCGCAAGCTAATAGCCATGCTCGGCATGATGATCATGATGGCCTTCCCGTTCCTCGGGATCGCCCTGTTCTTCCTCCTGCCGTGGCCGAGCGCCCTGCCCCTCTACCTGGGGGGCGTCGTGGTCTCGGTCTTCCTCCACCGGGCGATGGCCCGGAGTATGAAGCTGCCGGTCCGCATGGGCCGGAGCAGCTTGATCGGTCAGGAGGCCGAGGTGCTCTCCTGGGACCACTCCGAGGGCCGGGTGCGCTGCCGCGGCGAGAGCTGGCACGCCCGGGCACGTGATCCGCAGAGCTTCGAGCCGGGAGAGCGGGTGGAGGTCGTGGAGCTGCTGGGCGCCACTCTGGAGGTCGTCGCTCTACGGAAGGAGTAGCATGAGAATTCCACGTCTGGGCTTCGCCCTCCTCCTGGTGGTCCTCTTTCCCGCCTGCCGCGATGCCGGCCACTTGAACCGGCGGGGCGAGGCGGCGACCGGGACCGCTCCGCACCCGGCCGGCGAGGCGGGCTCTCCGGTCACGCCGGTGACGGGGCCGAGCTGGCTCGCCCACCTGGGATTCGCCGTGTCCGAGACCCGGCTGGGCCATATGGGCGGAACCGGTCCCCAGCCCGGCGCCGGAGGCGAGGAGCCGGATCTCGCGGCCCGCCTCCAAGGGCAGGAACGGGGCATGCGCTCGGCCCTGCGTCGAGCCCTCTCGGCCTTCGGGCGCAGCGGCGATCGCGCCGACCTCATGGACGAGCGGTTCCGCCTGACGGGGGCGGACCTCTATCGCCTCGACTGCCGCTCCTGCCACGGCCCGGCCGGCGAAGGCGCACCACCCGAGATCGCCTCGCTCCTGGGGCCGGTCCGGGCCACCTCGGCCGCGGCGACCCTGAAGCGCATGAAGGCCCGCGGCACCCCCATCGACGAGGAGATGGCGAAGGAGCTGGCCTCGCAGGCGGAAGCCGACGTCCGAAAGCGGCTCCAGCAGGGGGGCGAGAAGATGCCGTCGTTCGAGCACCTGCGAGGCGACGAGGTCGAGGCCTTGCTCGGCTACCTCCAGGAGCTCGCCGGCGTGGACGCCGGCAAGGGGCGGGACCTGCCGGTGACGCAGTCCGTGGCCCGGGTGGGAGAGCACCTGGTCAAGGGCACCTGCCACCTCTGCCACGACGCCACCGGGCCGGGCGGTCACCACGCGGTCATGATGGGCGGCCTCATCCCGTCCCTCGCGAGCCTCCCCCAGGACGACTCCCTGGACTCGGTCCTCTACAAGGTGGAGCGAGGCTCGTCCGGGATGATGGGGATGATGGGCATGATGCGCCGCGGCGAGGAGATGCCCGCCTTCCCGTACCTGAGCCAGGAGGAGGTCACGGCGGCATACCTCTACCTCGAAGCCTACCCGCCGCGATCCTAGTGAAGCTCCGCCTCAAACCGACGAGGCGTCTGAAGCGTCTCCGGCGCCACGGGCCGCTGGTCCCCCACCCACGCCGAGCGATCACGGCTGCGCCTCCTCGGAACGGCGACTCCAGACCGCCAGATTCATCGGATGCCCCCCGCATCCCCTCGATCCCCTTCCCACCCCACGGGGGGGGGAAGGGGACGGTTGACCGGATGCCCCCCGCATCCCCTCGATCCCCTTCCCACCCCACGGGGGGGGGGAAGGGGACGGTTGACCGGATGCCCCCCGCATCCCCTCGATCCCCTTCCCACCCCACGGGGGGGGGAAGGGGACGGTTGACCGGATGCCCCCCGCATCCCCTCGATCCCCTTCCCACCCCACGGGGGGGAAGGGGACGCCCCCGCCCTCTCGGTCTGTTGCTCGGGGAACGCGGCTCGTTCGTCACGATTCTGGCCTGATCAGACATCTAGTGGTCTGATTCACGAACGAGGCTCCGCCTCGAACCGACGAGGCGTCTGGAGCCTCTCCGGCTTCGTGAGTCGCAGCTCGCCCGCCCACGTCCGGCGATCGAGCTTGCGCGCAACGACATCCGGCAGAACCTCTTCTTCGCCTTCGTCTACAACAGCCTGGGCGTGCCTCTGGCCGCCGGTGTGCTCTACCCGTTCTTCGGCGTCCTCCTCTCACCCATCATCGCCGCCGCGGCCATGAGCTTCAGCTCCGTGTCGGTGATCAGCAACGCGCTGCGGCTGCGGCGGGTGCGGCTGCGACCGGAGCGGCGAGGAGGCGACCCATGCTCTGGAAGGCACGAGATCGCAAGACTCCGGCGAAGCCACGGCGCCTGGACGTCGTCGGCAGGAACCTGGAAGGCAGTGAGCCGGATGGTCCGCACCGAGGAAACGAAGGGTCAGCAGCGGCGTGGCGCGGCCCGGCCGGATCGATCCGATCTCACCTCGACACCTGACCACGAAAGAAGACAGGAGATCCCCATGAAACTCGACGTCCGAGCCCTCAGCCTCGCCAGTGGCACGATCGCCGCGATCCTGTTCACCCTCTGCGCCGCCTTCGTCGCCCTCTTCCCCGGGGCGACGCCATGGGCCACGCGGGAGCTGTTTCACGTCGCGGTCGCTTCGGCTCCGGAAATCACCTGGGGCGGGTTCCTGGTGGGCCTCGTCTTCTGGTTCGTCGCCACCGCGCTGTCGGCCTGGGCGCTGGCGGCCACCTACGCCCGCTGGGCTCGCTAGAAGATCCGGACCAGCGAGTCAAGTTCGTGAGCCCCTGGGTCGGGCGGGGGCGCCCTCTCCTCCCCGCCAGGGTGAGGAGAGGGTCGGGGTGAGGAGGGGTGGTCTGAGGCGTAGCCTCGCTAGCAACCGTCCACCTCAGGCTTCCACAACCCGAACCTCGGCATCTGCATGGACTCCACGAACGACCCCGGCATCACGACGGGGTATCATCGCCCCGATGAGGGTCTGGTTCGCACTCACCGCGTTGTCGTTTCTCTATCTGGTGGTCGACATCCGTCACACGCCGGCCCATCCGGTCCTCAAGTGGGCTTTCGTCATTCTGACCCTCTTCACGGGTCCCTTCGGGGCCTTCTTCTTCGTCCTCGGCTGCCGCGAGCCGCTGCCGGGCACCCACCAGGCCTACGTGGCGCCGCGCTGGCGCCAGGTGCTCGGGTCGACCATGCATTGCGCCGCCGGCGACGGGCTGGGGATCATCGCCGGCGCCGCACTCGCGGCCGGATGGAGCCTGCCTCGCTGGGCCGACCTCTCCCTCGAGTACGCCCTCGGCTTCGGCTTCGGCTGGGCCTTCTTCCAGGCTTTCGCCATGCGCGACATGGCCGGCTCCTACCAGCGTTCCCTGCGGCTCACCTTCTTCCCCGAGCTCGTCTCGATGAACCTCCTGATGGCCGGCATGGTGCTGACCATGGGCCTGCTGAGACCTCGGTTTCCCACCGCCCACGAGCCCTCGAGCCCAGCCTTCTGGTTCGTCATGTCGATGGCGCTCCTGGTGGGGTTCTCGGTCGCCTACCCGGGCAACTGGTGGCTCGTCGCCCAGGGCTTGAAGCACGGCATGATCACCGTCCGGAGAGAAGCTCCGGCGGAGCCCGAGTCGTCTCCGGAGGC
The DNA here is from genome assembly GCA_963741925.1 of uncultured Acidobacteriota bacterium. Lineage (GTDB taxonomy): Bacteria > Acidobacteriota > Thermoanaerobaculia > Multivoradales > DATKCC01 > CAVUBL01. Next base: position 814,554 of record CAVUJU010000005.1, on the reverse strand, counting down.
AGCCGGAGGTCGCTTGCATCGACACCGGCCACCACCGGCCCAGGCCGCCTTCGTCACCTTGCTCGGCCTCCTCTGCCTCGCGGCGAGCATCCTCTGGACGCAGTGAGGCCGCAGGCCGACCGGAGGGCGAACCGGCCCGGTTCGAGCGCGCCGGAACGAGCCGGTATCCCGCCGTGGGCCGGGGTATCCTGCCCTCGCCAACCGACGGGACTGGTGACCCGTCAACCGTCAAGTGACAGGGTATCTGGCGAGGATTTCTCGTCGCTGGCCAGGCGCTCCGACGCAGGCGTAGCGGGGCCTACGTCGAGGAGGAGCCACGCCGCCAGCGGCGGGAGGGACCGCCAGGACACGTCACTTGACGGTTGACGGGTCACTAGCATGAAGCCGATGGCACAGAGACGCCCCCTCCGCCGGCTCGCCTGGATCTGGCTGGGCGGCGGCTGGATGCTGAACCTGGCCTGGGAGGTGTGCCAGGGCCCACTCTACGAGGGCCACTCGGGCTGGGGAACCCATCTCTTCTTCTGTGCCGGGGCGTCGTTCGCCGACGTCGGGATCGTGGCCGGCCTCTTCCTCCTGATGGCCTGCGCCGCGGCGACCCCCTGGTGGTACACCACCCATCTTCGCTTCCGACTCCCGGCCCTGGCCGCCGCCGGTTTCGTCACCGCCGAGGCGATCGAGCTCCGGGCCCTGGCGCTCGGCAAGTGGGTCTACAGCTCGGCGATGCCGACGGTGCCCTACGTCGGCGTCGGGCTGGCGCCGGTCCTGCAGGTGGTCCTGATCCCCGTCGTCCTCGCCCTGGCGTCCTACCGCTGGGCAAGCCCTCAGCCCGCAGCTGTCTCACTCCCGCAGCGAGAGCGCACTGGTCCTGTCAGGTAATCCCTGGCTGCCGCGCTGGATTCGGAGCCGATGCCGTTCGGGTGAGCGGCGATCAGATCACTTCTATTTGCGACGAAGGAGACGAACTCATGAACCGAAGGCGCCTCATCATCCCCCTCCTGGCCCTGTTCGTGCTGGCCACGTTCGCGACCGCCGCGTACGCGAACCACTCGTGGAACGGCTACCACTGGGCCCGCCAGAGCAACCCCTTCACCGTCAAGCTCGGCGACAACGTGAGCTCGACCTGGGACTCCTACCTGGCCGGGGCCTCGTCCGACTGGAATCAGTCTTCCGTGCTCGACACCACCGTCGTCGCCGGAAGCACGCGCCCGAAGCAGTGCCGGCCCACGAGCGGCCGCGTGGAGGTCTGCAACGCCCGCTACGGCAACACCGGCTGGCTGGGGGTCGCCCAGATCTGGATCACCGGCAGCGTGCACATCACCCAGGGCACGGTGAAGCTCAACGACACGTACCACGACACGTCGCCCTACAACCAGCCGGCGTGGCGGCGGCTGGTGTCGTGCCAGGAGATCGGCCACACCTTCGGCCTCGATCACCAGGACACCAACTTCAACAACGCCAATCTCGGCACCTGCATGGACTACACGAACATTCCGGCCGGCCCGCCGAGCAACGAGCATCCGAACGCCCACGACTACGACGAGCTGGTCACCATCTACTCCCATGCCGACAACTCGACCACCGTGGGCGCGATCGTCTCGGGCCTCGCCACCGCGCCGCCCGCGATGGGTGACGCCGACTACAGCGGCCCGGACCAGTGGGGCAGGCTCGTCGCCCTCTCCCGCGACGGCGGCCAGGCGGTCTTCGAGCTCGACTTCGGTCACGGGAACAAGATCGTGACCTACGTCACCTTCACCCAGGACGTGGCGCGCGACCTCGCCGCCTGGGCGCAGCACGGCGGACACTTCCGGAAGTAGGCGTAATCCCCCGCCGGAGGCGAAACGAAGGGCCGCTCCCGGTACGCCGGGGGCGGCCCTTGTCTCGCGCGTGAGGGCCTACAATAGCCACTCGAACCCGAGGACGCGACCACCTCAGCTCGAGTGGAATGACGGAGGCCCCGCCATGGAACCGACGACGGACACCGCCCGCACCTCCGGACCGGCCCCGGACCTCGGGCCGGACGGCCTCCTCGCGAGCGACCTCTGGCTCGACCGCGAGGACGCGCCGGAGGAGATCGCCCGGCGCCACGAGCGAGGCGAGATCGACGACCGGGAGGCCGCCAACCTCGAGGCCTTCTGGCGCGACGGCTACTTCGTCTTCCCGCTCGAGGTCGACGAGGGCCTCTTCGGCGCCCTCGACCGGGACGTCGACCGGCTCTGGACCGAGCAGCCCCCCTGGGTGGCCTACGCCTACCAGAGCTTGCTCACCCGATTCTCGGGGATCGACGGCGACAAGCGCCGCCCGTCGTCGCGGATCGGGGACCTCCACGAGTTCTCCACCCCCGCTCTCGAGCTCTACCTCCAGCCGCAGCTCTTCCGCTACGTCGAGCTGATCTTCGGCGAGCCGGCGGTCGCCACCCAGTCGCTCTACTTCCAGTGGGGAAGCCAGCAAGCGCTCCACCGCGACCCGATCCACGTCCGGATGACCCCACCGGCCCACCTGGTGGCGGCCTGGATCGCCCTCGAGGACATCCAGCCCGGGTGCGGCGAGCTGCGCTACGTCCCCGGCTCCCATCGGCTCCCCTACTACGAGCTCGCGCCCGGCCGCTTCACCTTCGACCACAAGCTGGACTCCCAGGAGCAGGTCCTGGAGGGCCAGCAGTGGGACCTCGAGCGCTGCGCCGAGCGGGGGCTCGAGCCGGTGGTGCTGCGCTGCCGCCGCGGCGAGTGCCTCGTCTGGCACCACTCGCTGCTCCACGGCGGCACCTACCCCACCGATCCCGGCCTCACCCGCAAGAGCTTCGTCGTCCACTACACGAGCCGGGCCCACAGGGCGGCGACCCAGAACACCTACATCGACCCTTACGCCCGGCCCGAGCCCGGCGAGCCCGACCCGCCGGTGCGGGTCTACCGCTCGGAGCTCACCCACCGGATGGGCGGCCGCCACGGGTTCGTGAGCCCCCTGGTGGCGGGCCTCCCCGAAGAGACCCGCGAGCGCTTCGCCCTGGCGGCCGCGGCCGCGCGCCGGATCGCCGAGCTCGACGGCGCCCTCGACGCCAGCCGCCGCGAGATCGAGGCGATGCGCGCGAGCCGCTTCTGGAAGCTCCACGACGCCTGGTGGCGCCTGCGCCGCGCCGTCGGCCGCGGCGAGTAGCCGGCGGCCGGAGCGGTCCGCGTCCTCTCCTTACCTCCGCGGCGGCGGGTTGTCGTCGGCCTGACCCTCCATCATCGGGCAGTGGCCGCCCATCATGCCCATGCCGCCCATCATCCCCATCCCGCCGCCCATGTGCTCCATCATCTCCTTGTGCTGGGACCACATCTCGTTGAGCACGGCGGCGATGGCGTCCACCTTGGCCTGGCCCGTCGCCTGGTTCATCGTGGCCATCAGGTTGTCCATGCGGGCCATGTGCTCCTTCATCTCCTGCATCATCTGATCGTGGCGGGCCTTCATCTGGTCCGACATCTGACCGCCCATCGGGTGGTCGCTTCCCATCATGCCGTGGTGCATTTGCTGACCTTGCATGGGCATGGTCTGCTGAGAGCCCTGCTGGGCCCGGAGGGCCGGAACGGCGACGATCGCCAGGGCGAGGCCCACGGCGAGGACGAGGGCGGGCAGAGCCCACCCCAGGTACTTGCGAAACTTGCTCATGGTCCTTGATCTCCTTGATGTTGGTTCGGGGTCTCGAGGGCCCCTCGGGTTCGTCGGTGCATCGTCTGTACCAGGCCAGCCCTCAGAACACCGGGCTGGCCTCGTTCATCCCGCCGCAGCCGTTCGCCCGGGCGGGCCGGCCGCAGCCGCCGGTGTAGCACGCGTCGCCGGTGAAGCCGCCTGGATTGATGAAGGCGATCCAGTCCAGGGCCGCCTGGTGGACCTCCGCGGCTCCCGTGCCCTTCTCGGTGATCAGGTGCTTCGACAGGCCCCAGACGGACTTCGCCAGGTTGCACGGGCAGCAGCAGGTCGTCATGGGGTTGTCGCTGCAACAGGGTGCGGGGATCGTGGAAAGAGCCTCGACCCGGATCTTCTCCTGGGCCGGGGTGAGCCGGATCTCGTCGTCCCAGCGCATGAACTGCTTCGTCTGGGTCGCGGCGTCGTGGAGCTGGATGCCGCCGGCCGTGGTCACGGCGTTCGTCGCCGCCCGGGCGGTGCCGGCGTGCTGGAGGGCCACGAGCGCGGCCACCACCAGGACGGCTGCGCCGAGGATCGTGTAGGTCTTGCGGTGCATGGGGGTCTCCTCTCGGGTCGGTCTGACGAGCTCGAAGCTCAGTCCTCGACGTCGACGGTGTACAGCATGTGGTTCGTCTCCGAGCCGTCCTGGTGCATGCCGTAGAAGTCGTAGTGGTAGTCGCCGTGCATGGCGTCCATGTGGTGGAAGCCGAAGTCGCCGTCGTCGTCCTCGTAGCAGTAGACGCCGTCGCCGGCCTCCGGATCGCCGTGAGTGCCGTCGTCGTAGAGGCGGAAGGTGCCCGGCCCGTGCATCATCCCCATGGGCATCTCGTAGCCGACCTGGGCGATCTGGCCCGGCGCCGGAGCCCCGCCGAGCATGAGGTGGGCCTCGAAGCGGGTGTAGGTGCCCTCGCCATGGCTGCCCATGTGATAGGTCGAGCCGCTGGGCACGGTCTGGCCGTCGACCACGACGGCGGCGCCGGTCAGGCTCATGAGCGCCGGGGTGCCGGGATCGGTCGGGCTGGCCGAGCCGCCCCCACCGCCACAAGCGGTGAAGCCAAGCAGCCCGAAACCCACGAGAAGAGTCGCGCGGTGGTTCATGGTCGTTCCTCCTCAGTTTGCGACGAAGCTGCCGCAGCCGGGCATCTTCTGGCCGTAGTAAGGGTTGCCGATCGCCTCGCCCTCTTTCTGGAGCCATGGCTTCTTCGCCATCGGACAGTAGGCGACGGCGGTCGTGGTGTCACCGGCGAGCTGGCGGTAGCGCACCGGCAGGGCGAGCGCCAGAACGAGGGTCGCGGTGACGGGGATGAGCTTGGGCATCGTTCGGTCTCCTGGGGTTGGTCAGCGGGCGGTCAGGGCCTCGGGCCCCTCCTCCCCGGTGCGGATCTTGATGGCGCGCTCGACCGGGGTGACGAAGACGATGCCGTCGCCACGGGCGCCGGTGCGCGCGCTGTCGATGAGGGTTTCGAGGAGCCGGTCGAGATCCTCGCTCCGGCAGACGACCTCCACCTTGGAGATCTCCGGAGTCTTTCGGACCTCGCTCGGCGCCAGGCTGAACAAGTACGGGTCGTAGCCGTAGCCCACGCCGTGGACCCGGGAGAGCGTGATCCCCGGGGCCTCGGCCCGCTCGAGGGCGCGGACCACCTCTTCGACCCGGTCGGAACGGACGAACGCTTTGAGCAGCTTCATGGTGGCTCCTTCCAGGCTCACTCGGCCGCCTCGGAGAGCTCCTCGGCCTCGCCGGCGAAGAGGCGGGTCTTGCGGAGGCCGATCTCGCGCCACAGGAAATAGATCGCCGGGAAGACGATGAGCTCACCCACGAACGAGGTGACGATCCCGCCCACCATGGGCGCGGCGATGCGGCGCATGACGTCCGCGCCGGCACCGGTCGACCAGAGGATGGGCACCAGGCCCAGGAGGATCGCCATGACGGTCATCATCTTGGGGCGGATCCGCTGCACGGCGCCGTGGTCCACGGCCGCGGCGAGGTCCCGGTAGGTCGCCATGCGCCCCTCCCGCTTCCAGGTCTCGTAGGCGAGGTCGAGGTAGAGGAGCATGACGACGCCGGTCTCGGCGGCCAGGCCGGCCAGGGCGATGAGGCCCACCCAGACGGCGATCGACCAGTTGTAGCCGAGGGCGTAGAGAAGCCACACCGAGCCCACGAGCGAGAAAGGCACCGCGGCGAGCACGATGCCGGTCTTGACGAGCGAGCGGGTGTGGACGTAGAGGATGAAGACGATCAGGAACAGGGTGATGGGCACGATGATCCGGAGCCGCGCCTTGGCCCGCTGCATGTACTCGTACTGCCCGGACCAGAAGATCGAGTAGCCGGCGGGCAGGCTCACCTGGTCCGCGACGACCTTCTTCGCGCGCTCCACCCAGCCGCCCACGTCGGAGGTCGAGAGGTCCACGAAGACCCAGGCGTTGGGCCGGGCGTTCTCGCTCTTGATGGCGGGCGGACCCTGGTGCACCTGGAGCGTGGCGAGCTGGCCCAGCGGCACCTGGGGGCCGGCCGGCGTGGGCACCGTCGTCGCCCGCAGGGCGTCGAGGCTGTCGCGGAGCTCGCGCGGGTAGCGCACGTTGATCGGGTAGCGCTCCAGCCCCTCGACCGTGTACGAGACGTTCATCCCGCCGATCGCCGACTGGATGATGTCCTGCACGTCGCCCACCGCCAGGCCGTAGCGGGCGGCGGCTTCGCGGTTGATCTGGAAGTCGAGGTAGTTGCCGCCCATCACCCGCTCGGCGTAGGCCGACAGCGTGCCGGGCAAGCCCTTGACCGTCGCCTCCACCTCCTTGCCCAGGTCTTCGAGCTTCTGCAGGTCGGGCCCGGCGATCTTGATCCCCACCGGCGTCTTGATGCCGGTCGAGAGCATGTCGATGCGGGTCTTGATCGGCATGGTCCAGGCGTTGGTCACGCCGGGGAACTGCATCGCCCGGTTCATCTCGGCGACCAGCTTGTCCTTGGTCATGCCGGGCCGCCACTCGGACGGGTCCTTGAGCAGGATCGTCGTCTCGATCATCGAGAGCGGCGCCGGGTCGGTGGCCGTCTTGGCGCGCCCGGCCTTGCCGAAGACCGACTTGACCTCGGGGAAGCTCTTGATGATCTTGTCGGTCTGCTGGAGGATCTCCTTGGCCTTGGTGATCGAGAGCCCCGGGAAGGTGGTGGGCATGTACAGCAGGTCGCCTTCCCACAGCGGCGGCATGAACTCCGAGCCGATGTGCCGGAGCGGCAGGACGGTCAGCGCCATCACCACCACGGCGCCGATCACCACCGGCCAGCGCCAGCGAAGCGACATGTTGAGCAGCGGCGTGTAGGCCCGCTGCAGGAAGCGCGACACCGGGTGGCGCTCTTCGCTCCGGATCTTGCCCCGCACGAACCAGTACATGAGGACCGGAATCACGGTCACGGCGAGCAGCGACGACGCCGCGATGGCGTAGGTCTTGGTGAAGGCGAGGGGCTTGAACAGCCGCCCCTCCTGGGCCTGCAGGGTGAAGACCGGCATGAAGCTGACGGTGATCACCAACAGGGTGAAGAAGAGCGTCGGGCCCACCTCCTGGGCCGAGCGCAGGATGATCTCGAAGTGGGAGCGCTCGCCGCGCCACTTGTCGTAGTGCTTGTGGGCGTTCTCCACCATGATGATGGCCGCGTCCACCAGCACGCCGATGGAGATGGCGATCCCGCCGAGCGACATGATGTTCGCCCCCAACCCTTGGGACTTCATGATGATGAAGGCGATGAGAATGGAGACCGGGATCGAGACGATCGCCACCAGGGCCGAGCGGAAGTGGAAGAGGAAGAGCATGCACACCAGGGCGACGATGATCGACTCCTCGATCAGGGTGTGGGTGAGGGTGTGAATCGCCCGGTCGATGAGCGAGGTCCGGTCGTACGCCACCGAGATCTTCACGTCGTCGGGCAGACCCGCCTTGAGCTCGGCGAGCTTGGCCTTGACCTTCTCGATGGTGGTCCGGGTGTCGGCCCCGGCCCGGACCACGACGATCCCCCCCACCGTCTCGCCCTGGCCGTTCCAGTCGGCGAGGCCGCGGCGGATCTCCGGGCCGATCGTGACGTTCGCCACGTCGCGCAGCAGGATCGGAGTCCCGCCGGGCCCGTGGCCCAGGACGACCTGCTCGAGGTCCTGGACGTCCTTGACGTAGCCCAGGCCGCGCACCATGTACTCGCGCTCCCCCATCTCCACCACGCGGCCGCCCACGTCGTTGTTCGAGCGCCGGATGGCCATGCCGACCCGCTGGAGCGGAACGTCGTAGGCCCGGAGCTTCACCGGGTCGACCTCCACCTGGTACTGGCGGACGAACCCGCCGATCGAGGCGACCTCGGAGACCCCGTCGACCGCGGTCAGGCCGTACTTGAGGTACCAGTCCTGGTAGCTCCTCAGGTCGGCGAGCGAGCGCTTGTCGGAGTTGAGGACGTACATGAAGGCCCAGCCCACGCCGGTGGCGTCCGGCCCGAGCTGCGGGGCGGCGCCGGGCGGGAGCTGGTCGGCGAGGCCCGAGAGGTACTCGAGCACCCGGGAGCGGGCCCAGTAGAGGTCGGTGCCGTCTTCGAAGATCACGTAGACGAAGGAGTAGCCGAAGAAGGAGTACCCCCGCACTACCTTGGCGTAGGGGACGGCGAGCATCTTGGTGGTGATCGGGTAGGTGACCTGGTCCTCGACGACCTGGGGCGCCTGGCCCGGGTACTCGGTGTAGACGATCACCTGCACGTCCGAGAGGTCGGGGATCGCGTCCAGGCGCATGTGCTCCACCGACCAGACCCCGCCGAGGACGGCGAAGCCCATGGCGATGAGCACGAACACCCGGTTCTTGAGCGACCACTCGATGATCCGCTCGAGCATCTCAGGCCCCCTTCCGGGCGGCGGCGCCCTTGGCCTGCTTCTCGTCGACCATCTTCTGGATGGCGGCCTTGAGATTCGACTCGGAGTCGATCAGGAACTGGGCCGAGGTCACGACCCGCTCGCCGGGCGAGAGCCCGGAGAGCACTTGCACCCAGTCCTCGCCCGAGGCGCCGAGCTGGACGTCGCGCGGGGCGAAGCGGCCGTCGCCCAGGGCGACGATCACCACGTTGCGCTCGCCGGTGCGGAGCACCGCCTGGCTGGGGATGGCGACGGCGTCCTTGGCGACCTCCGGCCGGAAGACGACCGTGGCGTACATGCCGCTCTTGAGCTTGCCGGTCGGGTTGGGCACCTCGAGCTTCAAGGCCACGGTGCGGGTCTGCTCCGAGACCTCGGGCTCGACGTAGCGCACGCGGCCGGTGAACTGCTCGCCCGGGAAGTAGGAGAGGATCACGTCGGCGGTCGCACCCTCCCGCACCCAGGCGAGCTGGTCCTCGAAGACCTCCACCGAGAGCCAGAGCGAGGAGAGGTCGGCGATGTGGAAGAGCTCCATGCCGGGCTTGACGCCCATGCCTTCGAGCCCATCCATGCGCATCATCACGACGCCCGAGGCCGGCGCCGCGACGGTCAAGGTGCGGTGGACCGTGCCGGCCGACGCGAGGCGCTCGATCTGGGCCGGAGTGATGTCCCAGTACGCGAGGCGCTGGCGCGCGGCTTCGACCAGGGAGGTGGCGCGGCGCCGGGCGTCGTCGGTGCCTCTCTCCATGCGCTGCGCGAACTCCTGGGCGGAGAGGAGCTCCTGCTCGGTCTGGACCAGCTCGGGCGAGTAGATGTCGAAGAGCGGCTGGCCGCGCTTGACCGGCTCGCCCACGTAGTTCACGTAGACCTTCTCGATGAAGCCCGAGTACTTGGTGGTGACCGAGACCATCTTCTGCTGGTCGTACTCGAGGTAGCCGACGGTGCGAATCTCGCGTGAGACCGTGCGCCGCGCAACCGGTGCGGTCTGGACGTTCATGTTCTGGACGACCGTCGGGTCGATGGAGACCACCGGCCCGTCCGCTCCGGCCTCCCGCCCCGAGGAGCCCACCTCATCGGCGTAGACCGGCACGTAGTCCATGCCCATGTCGTCCTGGCGCGGCACCGGCGAGGTGATCGACGGGTCCATGGGGTTGCGGTAGAAGAGGAGCTTGCGCTCTCCGGCCGGCGCGCTCGCGGCGCCAGCGGCGCCCGCCGTGTCGCTGCGCAGCGGCACCAGCTTCATGCCGCAGATCGGGCAGTTGCCCGGGCGGTCCTCGATCACCTGCGGGTGCATGCCGCAGGTCCAGAGAGTGGCTTGATCCGGAGAGGGCGGCTCGTCGGCCGCCGCTTCTCGAGCGGCGTCGCCGCCCCGGAGCCAGTCGTCGACGGGGGAGATGCCGAAGGGATCGGCGAGGAGCAGGGCGGCCAGAGCGAAGCCGGCCACGAGCCAGAGGATGCGGCCGAGCCAGCCTGTCTTCTTGGCGTTGTATTCGTTCATTTCTGGCTACCTCTCGTTGCATCGGAATCGGGCGCCTGGGCGGCGGCGGCGGTGCCTTGCCCGGGATCGATCGGCTCGCCCACCGCGCCTTCCAGGCGAGCGAGGGTGATGGCGAAGTCGGCCCGGGCGCGGGCCGTCGAGGTGCGGACGTCGAGGAGCACGCGCTCGGCGTCGAGGAGATCGAGGGCGCCCGCGCTGCCCGCCGAGTAGGCGGCCTCGGCCGAGGAGAGACTCTCCTCGGCCTGGATGCCCAGGACGTCCTCGAACAGGCGGAGCTGACGGAAGGTGAGCTCGAGACGCTGGCTGAGCTCACCGAGTGAGCGGTCGATGCCGGCGGCGACCGCGCGCCGCCCCTCCCGGGCCGCGGTCTCGCGCCGGGCGGCCTGCTCCACCGCCGCGTCCAGGCGGTCGCGGTGGACGGGCAGGTTGATCGAGGCGGTCAGGCCGACGACGTCCTGGCCGTCGTCGGGCGGCGGCATGGCCCGCCCGGGCGCGTCCTGGCGCTCGCCCACCAGGGTGTAGGTGAGGCCCAGGGTGACGTCCGGCCGGTAGTCCTTCTTCGCCAGCTCCACCTGGGTGCCGGCGCGGGAGATCTCGGCCTCGGCGCCGGCGACCTCGGGGCGCAGGGTCTCGGCCCGGCTCTCGAGGCTCTCCAGGCGAGCCTCGAAGCCCTCGCTCGGGGCGACGGCTGCGGGCAGGGCGAACGCCGGCAGCTCGGCCACCGGTGAGCGGTCCCGCAGGGCGTTGAGCGCCGCGGTCGTCTCGGCCCGCCGGTCGGCGAGCTGGAGCTTGCGCGAGTCGATCTTGGTGAGCTCCGCCTGGAGCTTGATCACCGCCTGCTCGAGACCGACGCCGGCGGCGTAGCGCGTCCGGGAGAGCTCCTCGTAGCGCTCGAGGACCGAGCGGTCGGTCCCGAGGATCCCGTCCCAGGCGTCGAGGAAGGCGAGCTCGTAGGCCAGGCGCCGGGTCTCGGTCACCAGGGTGAGCTCGCGGGCGGCGACGTCGGCCCGGGCCGCGGCGGCGGCGTAGAGGGCCGAGCGCTCGCGCAGGCCGAGCTTGCCGAACCAGGGGAACCTCTGGGACAGGGCCGCCATCGCCTGCTGCGGGCCGACCCGGGTCTCGGGGGTGAGAACGAAGGCGGTGAGGCTCGCCATGGGGTCGGGTAGCGAGCGCGCCTGGGGCGCCTCCTCCTCGGCCGCCCGGGCGCGGGCGCGGGCCGCCGCCAGGTCCGGGTTGCGGTCCAGGACTTCGGTGGCGAGGTCGCGCACCGCCGGGTCCGGCAGGGCGGCGAGGATCGCCTGCGCCGGGGTCGCCTCCGTGCCGCCGTCTGCCTTCAGTGTCGCGGGGCTCGCCGCCAGGACCGCCAAGGTGCAGGCGAACCCGAGGGCGACAGCCGGAAATCTCGAGAGCATCGAGCTCCTCCCGATCAAGTCAGGTCGAGTGGTTCCTTCGGAGCCGCCGCGTCTCCCGCCTCACGTCGAGGCGGGTGCGCCGCGGCCGGACGCACTACGTCTGGAGGGCGATCAGGACAGCAGGGTGGAGAGCAGGGTGTAGAGAGGGGTGGCCGGGGCCGCGGGGATCGCGGCGAAGGCCATCGCCGGCCGCTCCGCCGCGGTGGGCGACGCCGGCAGGACGGGCACCAGCCCGGTCCCGACGGGCAGGACCTGGAGCTGGAGCCGTTGCCCCGAGTCGTGGCCGGCCGGGGTGGCCGGGGCGGACTGGCGGGGGGCCTCGCCCTTGGCGCAGCACTTCATCGCCCGGCCGCCGTCGGCCGCCATGGGACAGAGGGACGAGGCGACCCTGGTGACCGGCGCCAGGGCACAGGTCTCCGCGCCCATCAAGCACGGGACCTGGACGAGCACCGCCACCAGCGCGAGGCTCGCGACCAGGGCGCCCAGCCGGGCGGCGGTGCCGCGCGCGGATCCGCGCACAGTCGTGGCGGAGTGGGCGGCGTTCCTCATCTCGGGGGTCAGACTAGCGGAAATTCGTGACCTGGTCACTATCCAAGCGGGTAGTCTTTCCGAATCTTCCGCGATCAAGAGACACAACCAGGGGACGCCGCCCCCGAATTCCGGGATGCGACGCGTTCGGAGGCGGCCGAACCGTTCGTCCGGCCGAGGCGGAGCTCGGCCGCTCGACGCGACGAGAGACGTCGAACCGGTGACCGGTGGGGGCACCGCACCCGGCGTCCGATGGTAGGCTCCCTCCTTCTCGGCATCCGACATGGTTCGCTTCTCGTTCACCCCGTCCCGGGGAGGCGGCGCGTCGTCCCAGGAGCCCGCCTCTGACCAGCCGGTCACCCAGCGGCCGGGGACCGGTCGGCGCAACGGCTGCGTCGCCGTCGCCCTCTTCGGCGTCTTCCTCCTCTTCGGACTCGGCTTCAGCGCCGTCTTCGCCGTGCCCGCCTGGCAGGTCGTCCGGGCCCGCTCCTGGACACCGGTGCCGTGCGAGATCCTCGACAGCGAGGTCGAGGACCACCCGGCCGACGACGGCGACACCTACAGCGTCGAGCTGCGCTACCGCTACGAGGTCGGCGGCCGCAAGTACGTAGGGGACCGCTACACCTTCCTCGGCGGCTCGTCGAGCGGTAGCGAGAGCAAGCAGCGGATCGTCGACCGGCTGCCACCCGGCACCCGGACCACCTGCTGGGTCGACCCGGCCGATCCCTCCGAGGCGGTCTTCGAGCGCGGCTTCACCCGCGACTATCTGTGGATCCTCCTGCCGCTGCTCTTCGTGGCGATCGGCGCGGGCGGCATCGTCCTCGGCCTCGTGGCGCTCCGGAAGCAGGGCACGCGGGCGCAGGCGGCCCCGTCGGACTGGCTGCCCGAGGCCGCGGGCACGCGGGCGGCGGCGGGCGCCGTGGGCGCGGCCGCGGGCACGGAGCCCCTGGTGCTCGAGCCGGCGGCGGGGCCGGTGGGCAAGCTCTTCCTCGTGAGCTTCCTCGCTCTCTTCTGGAACGGGATCGTCGGCGTCTTCGTCTACCACGCCTGGCAGGGCTGGCGGGAGGGCGCCCCGGACGGCTGCCTGACGGTCTTCCTGGTGCCCTTCGTGCTGGTGGGCCTCGCCCTGATCCTCTCCGTGCCGTACCAGGTCCTGGCGCTCTTCAACCCGCGCCCCCACCTGACCCTGACGCCGGGGCGCCTGACCCTGGGCGAGCCGGCGGAGCTCGCCTGGCGCTTCTCGGGCCGGCCCGGGCGCATCCGGCGCCTGGCGATCACCCTCGAAGGGCGGGAGGAGGCCGAGCACCGGAGCGGCAAGGACACCGCGACCGCCCGGGAGACCTTCGCGACCCTGCCGGTGGTGGAGGCCGCCTCGGCGGCCGGGATCGCCACGGGCTCGGCCCGGATCGAGGTGCCGGCCGACACCATGCACTCCTTCGACGCCGACCACAACCGGATCGTCTGGACCCTGAAGGTGCGGGGCGACGTCCGCTCGTGGCCCGACGTGTCCGAGGACATGAGCGTCGTGGTGGCGCCACCGGCCGCCGGCTCCGCCTGGAGCGCGCCGGTGGGCGAAGGGATCTGGTCGTGAGCGAGATCGGGGCGGGCCGCGACCCGGAGCGGGCACCGGATCCCTCTCCGGTCCGGGTCGAGCTCGAGGGCGGCCGCGCGGCCTACCGCCCGGGCGAGGAGGTGGCGGGCACCGTCTCGTGGAAGCCCGGTGGCGAAGCCCCGGAGCACGCCGAGGTCCGCCTCGCCTGGTACACCCGCGGGCGCGGCGAGCGCGACGCGGAGGTCGTCGCCTCCCAGGTGCTCGAAGCTCCCGCCGTCTCGGACCGGCGGAGCTTCCGCTTCCGCTTGCCCGACGGGCCCTACAGCTTCTCGGGCAACCTCGTCTCCCTCGTCTGGACGGTGGAGGCGGTGCTCGAGCCGGGGAGCCGGGCGGGCCGGGCCGACCTGGTGGTCTCGCCGACGGGCAGGGAGGTGCTGCTCCACCGACAGCCGCCCGCCGGCAGACCGGGTTGAGACGCCGCCCGGCCCGCCGGAGCCCCGTGGCCGGCGGCGGATCCCGCGCGCTCTACGACCGCTGCGCGGCGAGGGGACCGGCCTCGACCAGCGCCGCGATCTCCCGGTCCGCCTCGCCGGCGGCGAGCCTCGCCTCCAGGTCCTCGAGCGCCAGGACCCGGTCCACCAGCCGGCGCTGCTCGCCCGCGGCGTCCAGGGCCTCGAGGTAGGAGAGCTCGGTGAAGGAGACCATGTTGTAGAGGGGAGCGAAGCGGCCCGGAAAGAGCTCGTCGATCCGGCGCTCCACCGCCTTGCGGAGCAGGAACCGGTCCTCCCCCACCAGGTCCTGGAGCTCGCGGAAGTGCTCGAGGGAGAGGTCGGCGACGGCGTCGGCGTTGGGGCGGCGGAGGCGTTCGAGCTCGGCCAGGGCCGCGGCCCAGTCGTCCCCCGCCAGGTCGAGACAGCGGTCGAGCACCGCGCAGTCCTCGAACCCGCAGTTCGCCCCCTGGCCGTAGGAGGGCACGATGGCGTGGGCCGCGTCCCCGACCAGGGCGACCCGGCCGCCGTAGCTCCAGGGCGCGCACCGGACGGTGATCATGGACGTCGTGGGGAAGGCGAAGTAGCACTCGGCGAGGTTCGGCACCAGGTCGAGGGCGTCCGGGAAGGAGGCCGCGAAGAGCGCCTGGAGGTCGGCCTCGGTGCGGATCGCCTCGAACGAGGGGTCCCCCTCGAAGGGGAGGTGAAGCGCCAGGGTGAAGCTCGCGTCCAGGTTGGGGAAGCCGATGAGCATGTAGCGGCCGCGGGGCCAGATATGGAGGGCGTGGGGCTCGAGCCGCCAGCGACCACCGGGCGCCGCCGGCGCCGGGAGCTCCTTGTAGGCCTGGCGCACGTAGTGCTGGGAAAAGTCGAACCGGTCGGTCCTCTGGAGGTGCTGCCGGACGGTCGAAAAGGCGCCGTCGGCCCCGAGGACGACGTCCACCTCCTCGACGTGGACCCTCCCCGACCGCTCGTCCTGGAGCTCCAGGGCCGGCCGGTCGAGGTCGATCCCCAGGCACCGCTCCTCGAAGTGGAAGCGCACGCCGTGACGCGCGTCGGCCACGTCGACGAGGCGGCGGTTCAGGTCGTTGCGCGAGATGGAGTGGATCGCCTCGCGCCGGTTGCCGTACGGCTGAAACGTGGTCCGGCCGGCCTCGTCGTGCATCATCCGGCCGTGGACCGGCACCGTGAGCTCCGCCACCTCCCTCGCCACCCCGGCCCGCTCCAGGGCCCGGAGCCCCCGGGTGCAGAGCGTCAGGTTGATGGAGCGGCCCGCGGGCAGCTCCCGGCCCCGGAGGTCCGCCCGCCGCTCGTAGACGTCCACCCGGTACCCCCGGCGGGTCAGGAAGATCGCGAGCAGCGACCCGACCAGGCCCGCGCCGACCACCGCCACCCGGCCCGTCACGGCCCCGCCCCTCCGGCGCGGGCGGCCGAGACCCCGCGGGCGGTCTCGTCCACCGCGGCTGCCACGATCGCGGCGACGTCCTCGACGATCCGCCCGGCCTCCGCGGGCGCGAAGAGCTCGCCGTCGAACCCCAGGCGCAGGACGATCTCCTCCTCCCGCGCCCCGCTCCCGCCGTCGCCGCCGCCGACCTCCAGGGCGTAGAGCGCCAGGTCGGCGTCGAGGGCGGTCTCGGCGGTGAACAGGGGACGGACGCCGGAGCCCGGGCCGGAGCCCGTCCCGTCGCCCCGCCCCGCCTCGCCCGCGGCCCGGGGCATGGTGAACACGACCCCGGAGAACGGTGCCGGCACCTCCTCGCGGCCGGTCGCCTCCCGGGCCACGACCTCGAAGGGCGCCTCGCCGCGCACCAGGGCGCCCACCACCGCCTCCCGGGCCCGCGCCAGGGTCTCCTCGAAGCTCCCGCCCAGGCGCACCCGCACCGGCAAGAGGTTGACGAAGAACCCCACCAGGCCCTCGAGCTCCCGCCGGCGGCGCAGGTCGACCGGCGTGGCGATCACCGGGTCGCGCCGCCCGGTGAACCGTCCCAGGGCGGTGGCGAAGGCGCTCAAGAGGACGGTGAAGGGGGTAGCCGAGGCGCGGCGGGAGAGGGCGTGGAGGCCGGCGGTGAGCCCCGCGTCCAGCCGCGCGACCGCGGTCCCGCCCCGGAAGCTCCGGTGGGCCGGGTCGCGGGAGAGCCCCTCGCGGCCCGGCCAGCGCCAGCGCGGCGGGGCGCCCGCCAGGCGCTCCTGCCAGTAGGCGAGGGCGCCGTCGAGCTCGCCCGCCGCGAGGCGCCGGCGCTGGTGGTGCGCGAAGTCGCCGTAGGACACCGGCGGCTCGGGCGGCGGCGACCCTTGCAGGAGGAGCCCGAGCTCACGCCCCACGACCCCCAGGGACCAGCCGTCGACCACGGCGTGGTGGACGGCCAGCACCAGGGCGCTCCCGCCACCGCTCTCGCCGGCGCTCGGGCGCGCCAGCACCGCGCGCCAGAGGGGTCCCCGGTCGAGGTGGAACGGGTGCCGGGCGAGGTCGCCTGCGAGGCGGCGCAGCGCCCCCTTCCGGGCGGCCTCGGCCAGCCCCGCGAGGTCCGCCACCGGCAGCCGGAGCGGCCCGGGCGGCATCGCTTCGGCGATCGGCGGCCCGGCGCTCGAGCCGGCGCCCTCCCGGAACCGGGTGCGGAGCGTCTCGTGGCGCCGTAGGACCTCCGCCAGGGCCCGCCCGGCGGCGGCCGGGTCCGTGCCGTCCGGCAGCCGCCAGGCGTGCACCAGGTGGTAGACGGGGCGGCCGCCGGCGCGCCGGGCGAGGCGCCACAGGCGCTCCTGGCCGAAGGAGAGGGGCGCGGGCTCCCCCTCCGGGCGGCGGGGGATCGCCTCGGCCGCGGCCCGCCCCCCCGCCTCGACCCGCCGGGCGAGGCCGGCGATCGTCGGCTCGTCGAAGAAGGCCCGCAGCGGCAGCTCCACGCCGAAGGCGGCCCGCACCCGGGCGACGAGCCGGGCCGCGGCGAGGGAGTCGGCCCCCAGGTCGAAGAGGTTCTGGCCGACCGGCGGCGCCTCCCGCCCCAGGAGCTTCGCCCACGAGTCCGGCGAGCTCGCGCTCGACCTCGGTGCGCGGCGCGCTCCCTCCGCCCTGGGCCGCCTCCGCCCCGGCCTCCGGCTCCGGCAGCGCCTTGCGGTCCACCTTGCCGTTCCCGGTCAGGGGGAAGGCCGCCAGGCTCACGAAGGCCGACGGGACCATGTACTCGGGGAGCCTCGCCGCCAGGTGCTCCTGGAGCGACTCGGGCGCCGGGGCGTCCGGGCCCCGCGGCACGGTGTAGGCGACGAGCTGCTTGGCCGCGGCCCGCTCCCGCCCCGGACCGGCGCCCTCGCTCCGGGCCACGACCACCGCCTCGGCCACTCCCGGGTGGCGGGTCAGGGCGGCCTCGATCTCGCCCAGCTCGACCCGGTAACCCCGGATCTTGACCTGGAAGTCCTCGCGCCCCAGGAACTCGATGGTGCCGCCCGGCAGGTAGCGGCCCAGGTCGCCGGTGCGGTACAGGCGCTCGCCGGTCTCCGGGCGGGGGATGAAGCGCTCCGCGGTCTTCGCCCCTTGACGCCAGTAGCCCAGCGCCACGCCCGCGCCGCCGATGGCCAGCTCCCCGGGCACCCAGTCGGGACGGGGCTCGAGGCCGGGGCCCAGGACGTGGAAGCTCTGGCCGGCGAGCGGGCGGCCGTAGGGGATGCTCCGCCAGCCCGGCTCGACCCGGCCGACGGGGTGGAAGATCGACCAGATCGAGCCCTCGGTGGCGCCGCCCAGGCTCACGATCTCGGGCGCCTCGCCGGGGACGGCGAGGCGCCGGATGCGCTCCGGCAGGGCGAGGGGGATCCAGTCCCCCGAGAGGAGGACGGCCCGCAGCGCCGGGGGGAGCCCTCCCCCGGCCGCCTCCGCGTGCTCCACGAGCATCTCCATCAGGGCCGGTACCGAGTTCCAGAGGGTGACCCGGCCGGCCCGGGCGAGCGCCGCCCAGTCCGCCGGCTCCCGGAGGCTCGCGGGGCCGGGCAGGACCACCGCCCCGCCGGCGCCCAGGACGCCGAAGAGGTCGTAGACCGAAAGGTCGAAGCTCAGCGAGGAGATCCCGAAGACCCGGTCCTCGGGCCCCACGGCGAAGCGCCGGTTGACGTCGGCCACCGTGTTGACGGCGCTCCGGTGGTCGATCATCACCCCCTTGGGGCGGCCCGTGGAGCCCGAGGTGTAGATGACGTAGGCGAGATCGGCGGGCTCGCCCGCGCTCGCCGGCTCGGCGGCCGGGCCGGCCCCGGCCGCCGCCCCGTCCAGCGGGACGGTCCGCACCCCCTCCGGCCACTCGAGCTTCCCGGGCGAGGCCCCGCCGGGTGACGGCGAGGGTCACCCCGGCGTCCTCCAGGAGGCCCCGCCGCCGCTCGGCCGGAAGCGTGGGGTCGACGGGCAGGTAGGCGGCGCCCGCCGCGACGACCCCCAGCGCCGCGGCCACCTGCTCCCAGCCCTTCTCGAGGACCACGGCCACCAGCTCGCCGTGGCGGCTCCCGAGCTTCCCGCAGGCGGCGCGCGATCCCGGCGGCGGCGCGCCGCAGGTGGCCGTAGGTGACGGTCCCGGACGCGGCGATCACCGCCGGGCGGTCCGGCGCCTCGGCGGCGCGGGCGAGGAAGGCGTCCTGGAGCAGGCCGCCCGCGCAGGCCCGTTCCGTGGCGTTGAGCCGGCGGCGGGCCTCGAGCTGCTCGCCCGGGACGAGCTCGAGGTCGCGGGCGAGCCAGAGGGCGGGATCCCCGGCCAGGCGTGCGAGCAGCCCCCGGTAGGCGCCGAACAGGCCCTCGAGGAGCCCCGCGGGGAAGAGCTCGTCCACCACGTCCCAGTTGTACTCCAGGACGCCGTCGGTCTCGGTGACCTGGTGGTCGATCCAGACCTGGGGCGTCTGGCTGATGCCGTATCCCTCGTCGCCGCTCTCGTCGCCGCCGTCCGGGCGGGCGGCGGCGCCCGGCGCGGCGGCCTCGGCCGCCCCCTCGCCGGGCGCAGTCATGTTGAGGGTCGAGGTGAAGACCACGGGCATGGCCGCCGCCGCCCGGCCCCGGAGCCGCGCCAGCTCGCGCATCACCCGCACGCCGCTCACCAGGCGGTGGTCCAGGTCGCGCCAGAGCCGGTCCTGGATCGCCCGGGCCCGCGCCATGAAAGGGCGGCCGCCGTCGTGCTCCACGGCCAGCAGAGTCAGGGAGGTGAAGTCCCCCACCAGGTCGCCCACCTGGCGGTGCAGGGGCAGGCGGTTGAAGAGGGTCAGGTTGAGGGTGAAGCGGGGGCTCTTGCTCCACGCCGCCAGGACCTCGGCGAAAGCGGCGAGGAGCACCCCCGAGGGGGTGAGGCCGGCCCGTCGGCCCGCCTCCTGGAGCCGGCCCCAGGCGGCGGCCGGCAGGCGGGCCGCCAGGCGCCGGAAGCGCGGGGCCTGGAGCTCCCCGGGGCTCGTCGCCAGGGGCAGCTCCGGTGCCGGCGGCAGGTCCTCGAGGCGCGAACGCCAGAAGGCGAGGGCCTGCTCGTAAGCCGCGGAGCGCTCCAGCTCCCGGCAGGCGAGGACGTAGTCCCGGAACGAGAGCTCCAGGGGAGGCAGCGCGGCGTCCGGCTCCTCGTAGAAGCGGGCGAGCTCGCGGGAGATCACCTGGAAGCTCCAGGCGTCTCCGATCAGGAAGTCGAAGCTCACGTGGAAGCGGACCCGGCCGCCGTCGCGCAGGGAGGCGCGGACGTCGAACAGGGGCCAGCGGTCCGCCGGCAGCACCTGGTGGGACATGGCGCGGCGCACCTCGGCCAGGGCCGCCTCGGCGGCGGCGGGGCGCGCCCGCCGGAGATCCAGGACGCCGATCCGGTAGGGCGGCACCCGGGGCAGGACCCGCTGCCGGCCGTCGGGCAGGACGATCGCCCGGAGCATGGGCTGGCGCTCGATCAGCCGGTCGAGGGCGCGGGCCAGGCGGTCGAGGTCGACGCCCGAGGTGTCGATCTCCCGGTAGATGTGGGTGGCCACGCCGCCCAGCTCGTAGCCCCCGGCGCGGCCGATCCAGTACGCCTGCTGGACGTCGGTCAGCGCGAAGGGCTCGTGCCAGCTCGCCGGATCGGGCTCCAGAGAGGGCAGGGCCTCGGGCCCGTCGCCCTCCGGCGCCCTCCCGGCCACCCGCGCGCGCTCGGCCATCCCGGCCACCGTCGGGCGCTCGAAGAGGTCCGCCAGGGCGAGCTCGACGCCGAGCTCCCGGCGCAGGACCGCCCCGATCTCCGCCGCCAGCAGCGAGTGGCCGCCGAGCTCGAAGAAGTCGTCGTGGGCCCCGATCCGGCCGATCCCCAGGGCCTCGCCCCAGACCCGGGCGACCCGCGCCTCGAGCTCGTCGCGGGGCGCCACGTAGGCGGCGGCGAGCTCGGGCCGGTCCCCCGCCGGCGCCATCGGCCCGGGCGGCGCCGTCGGGTCGGGGGCGAGCGCCTCGGCGGCGGGCTCCGGCGCCGGCGAGCGCTCGTGGCGCGGCGGGTCGATCCAGTGCCGCCGGCGCTCGAAGGGGTAGGTCGGGAGCTCCACCCGGCGCCGGCGCTCCGCCCGCGCGAAGCCCGCCCAGTCCAGCGCGGCGCCCGCGAGCCAGAGGCGCCCCAGGCCCTGGAGGAGGGCGGGGAGGTCGCGGTCCTCTCCGGCGCCGTCGTCCCGCGCTCCGGGCAGCGTCGCCACGAGGTCGTGCTCCGGGCGGCGGGCGGGGTGGCGCCGCGCCAGGGTGGTCAAGGTCCGGCCCGGTCCCAGCTCCAGGAAGACCCGGGCCGGGTCGGCGAGGAGGGTGGCGAGGCCGTCGGCGAAGCGCACCGGCCGGCGGAGGTGGCGCGCCCAGTAAGCCGGATCGGTGGCCTCCTCGTCCGCGATCCAGGCGCCGCTCACGTTGGAGACGAAGGGGCGCTCGGGCGCGCGGCGAGGGCGCGCGGCCACGGCGGCGGCGAAGCGCTCCACGATGGCGTCCATGGCGGGCGAGTGGAAGGCGTGGGAGGTGTGGAGCCGGCGGCCACGCACCCCGCGCTCGGCGAGGCGGGCCTCGACCCGGGCGATCCCCTCGGCGGTGCCCGCGACGGTCGTGAAGGCGGGGCCGTTCACGGCCGCCACCACCACCTCCGGCGCGCCGCCTCCGGCCACCGGGCCGGCGCCGGCCGCCGCCTCGGCCAGGAGCGCCGCCGCCTCGGCCTCGGCGAGCGGCACGGAGAGCATGGCGCCCCCCGGCAGCTCGTCCATCAGGCGGCCCCGGAGCGCCACCAGGGCGAGGGCGTCCTCGAGCGTGAAGACGCCGGCCACCGCGGCCGCCACCCACTCGCCGATCGAGTGACCGAGCATGGCCGCCGGCGCCACGCCCCAGGCGGCGACGAGCTGCGCCAGGGCGTAGCCGACGGTGAACAGGGCCGGCTGGGCGAGGGCGGTGCTCCGCAGGCGCTCCGCCGCCTCCGGGCCGCCGGACCTCGCCGGGAAGAGGACCTCCCGGAGGTCGAGGCCCAGGTGGGGGGCGAGGAGCCCGGCACAGCGGTCCACCGCCTCGCGGAACGGGGCCTCGGCGGCGTAGAGCCCGCCGCCCATCCCGGGGTACTGGGTCCCCTGGCCCGGGAACAGGAAGACCACCGGCCGGCCCCGGCCGGCCCGCACCAGGGTCGCCACCCGCTCCGGCTCCTCCCCGGAGAGGAGGGAGAGAGCGTCGTCCCGGTCGCGGCAGACGAGCGCCCGGCGGTGCGCGAAGACCTTGCGGCCGGCCTGGAGCGTGTGGGCCACGTCGGCCAGCTCCTCGGGGGCGAGGTCGGGGCGTTGCCGCAGGTGCTTGGCGAGGTTCGTCGTGACGCGCTCGAGCGCCGCCTCCGTCCGGGCCGAGAGGAGGAGGAGCTGCCAGGGCCGGGAGGGGCCGCCCGGCGCCCGCGCGGGCGCCTCCTCCAGCACCGCGTGGGCGTTGGTGCCGCCGATCCCGAAGGAGGAGACCCCGGCCCGCCGCGGGGCGCCGTTCGCCTCCCAGGGCGTGGCCCGCGCGGGGACCCAGAACGGCCCCGCCGCGAAGTCGATCTCCGGGTTGGGGCTCTCGAAGTGGAGGCTCGGCGGCAGGGTCCGGCGCTCGAGGGCGAGGACCGCCTTGACCAGCCCGGCCACCCCCGCCGCCGCGTCCAGGTGGCCGAGGTTGCCCTTGATCGAGCCGAGGCCGCAGCTCCCCGGGCCCCGGCCGGCACCGAAGACCTGGTGCAGCGCGGCCACCTCGATCGGGTCCCCCAGGGGGGTGGCGGTGCCGTGGGCCTCCACGTAGCCCACCTCCTCGGGCCGGACGCCGGCGGCGCTCAGGGCCTCGGAGACGACCGCCGCCTGGCCGGCCACGCTGGGCGCCGTGAAGCCCACCTTGGCGGCGCCGTCGTTGTTGATCGCCGTCCCCCGGATGACGGCGCGGATCGGGTCGCCGTCGGCCACCGCCTCCTCGTAGCGCTTGAGCACCACGACGCCGGCGCCGCTGCCGGTGACCGTGCCGGCGGCCCGGGCGTCGAAGGGGCGGCAGTGGCCGTCCGGGGAGTAGATGCCCCCCTCCTGGTAGCGGTAACCGCTCGTCTGCGGCACCCGGACCGAGACCCCGCCGGCCAGCGCCAGGTCGCACTGGTAGTCCTGGAGGCTCTGGCAGGCCAGGTGCACCGCCACCAGGGAGGTCGAGCACGCGGTCTGGACGCTGACGCTCGGTCCCCGGAGGTCGAGCTTGTAGGAGACCAGCGGCGCCAGGTAGTCCTTGTCGGCCCCCACCATCACCTGGAGGCGGGCGGCGTTGGCCAGCGCCCGGGGGCTGGGCAGGACGTTGTGGAGGAAGTAGGTGTTGAGGCCCGAGCCGGCGAACACGCCGACCGCGCCGGGGAAGCGCTCGGGGTCGACGCCGGCGCGCTCCAGGGCCTCCCAGGCGCACTCCAGGAGCAGCCGGTGCTGGGGATCGGTGAGGGCGGCCTCGCGGGGGGTGAAGCCGAAGAAGGGCGCGTCGAAGAGCTCCACGCCCTCGATCGTGCCGGCGGCCGGGACCAGGCCGGGATCGGACGCCGAGCCGGTCAGGGCCGAGCCCTCCACCTCCTCCGGCGCGAAGACCCGGATCGATTCCACTCCCTCCCGGAGGTTGCGCCACAGGGCCTCCGGGTCGTTCGCGCCCGGGAACCGGACGCTCATCCCGAGGATCGCGACGCTCAGCGAGTCGCTCACGTGGTCAGCCATGATCCGGGTCGTCCTCCGTCGCTCGTGGGTCCCTGCCCGCGGAGCGGCGCGCCCGCGCCGCCAGTGCCGCCCGGCGCCGGCGCTCGCCCCGCTCCTCCCCGCCCCGCCGGGCCTCCTCCGCGCCGCCGGCGCCGTCCAGGTACGCGGCCAGGGAGGCCACCGTCGGGTGGGCGAAGGTGGCGACCAGGGGGAGCTCCCGGCCCAGGTCGGCCTTCAGCCGGTGGTAGACGCGCACCATCAGGAGCGAGTGGCCACCCAGGTCGAAGAAGTTGTCGTCGACGCCGACCGTCTCCCTCCCCAGGACCTCCTGCCATATCCGGG
Organism: uncultured Acidobacteriota bacterium; assembly: GCA_963741925.1. Lineage (GTDB taxonomy): Bacteria > Acidobacteriota > Thermoanaerobaculia > Multivoradales > DATKCC01 > CAVUBL01. The sequence continues at coordinate 791,065 of CAVUJU010000005.1, read as the reverse complement.
CGATCGACCGCTCGGTCTCGGTGCGCGGAGGCACGGGCTCGGCGCCGGCGCCGACGCCCCAGGAGCCGGGGTCGGGCAGCGCGCGGCGGTCGAGCTTGCCGTTGCCGGTGAGGGGCAGGCGGTCGAGCTCCACCACCGCCGACGGCACCATGTACGCAGGGAGCTTGCGGCCGAGCCAGGCGACCAGCTCGCCGGCGTCGAGGGGGCCGGCCCCGGCCGCCGGCACGACGTAGGCCACGAGCCGCAGATCCTCCGGCCCGGCGCCGGTGCGCACCGCGGCGGCGGCGGCGGCCACCGCCGGGTGCTCCCGGAGGGCCGCCTCGACCTCGCCGGGCTCGATCCGGAAGCCCCGGAGCTTGACCTGGAGGTCGCGGCGCCGGACGAACAGGAGCTGCCCGTCGCCGCGGTGGCGCGCCAGGTCGCCGCTGCGGTAGAGGCGCGCCCCCGGCGCCCCGCTGCTCCCGGCGGGACCGAAGGGGTCGGGGACGAAGCGCTCGGCGGTCCGGGCCGGGCGGCCGAGGTAGCCCCGGGCGAGTCCCACGCCGCCCAGGACGACCTCGCCCGTCACCCCGCGGGGCACCGGGCGGGCGGCCGCGTCCAGGAGGTAGGCCCGCCGCTGGGTCAGCGGACGGCCGATGGGCGGCGGCGAGCCCCCGGGGTCGGAGGCGACGGGGGCGAAGGTCGAGTAGACGGTGTCTTCCGACGGGCCGTAGAGGTTCACCACCCGGCGCACGCGGCCGGCGCGGTAGATCGCCTCCACCAGCTCCCGGCTCTGGCGCTCCCCCGCCGTGCTCACGGTCTCGACCTCCGGGGGCAGGAGACCGCCGCGGACCAGCTCGGCCATGGCCGACGGTACGGTGTTGACGTGCCGCACCGGGTGCCCGGCGGCCGCCTCCGCCGCCTCCACCAGGTGGAGGACGCTCGGCGCGATCACGGTCGTGCCGCCCGCCGAGAGCGGCAGGAAGAGCTCGAACGCCGAGAGGTCGAAGGAGATCGAGCTGCCGGCCAGGATCGCCCCCCCCGCCCCCTCCGGAAAGACGCCCCGGCCCCAGGCGAGGAGGGCCGCCGCCGAGCGGTGGCGGATCCCCACCCCCTTGGGCTTGCCCGTGGAGCCGGAGGTGTAGATCACCCAGGCCAGGTGGTCGGGGTGGGGCGGCCCCGCGAGGGGCGCCGGCGGCAGCCCTCCTATCGCCTCCCGCTCGGCGTCCAGGCGCAGGGCCTCGACGCCGGCCGGCAGGCGCTCCGCCGCCCCCTCCTCGGTGACCACCAGGCGGGAGCCCGAGTCCGCCAGCATGAGGGCCAGGCGCTCCTCGGGGTAGGCGGGGTCGAGGGGCACGTAGAAGCCGCCGGCGGCGAGGACCGCGAGCAGCGCCACCGGCAGGTCGGCGCTCCGCCCCAAGGCGACCCCCACCGGTACCTCGGGGCCCACTCCGGCGGCGCGGAGGCGCCCGGCGAGGCGACCGGCCCAGTCGCCGAGCTCGCCGTAGGTCAGCCGTTCCCGGCCCGAAAGGGGGCCCGCCCGGGTGGCGACGATGGCGAGGTCGTCGGGAGCGGCGGCGATCCGGGCGGCGATCCGGTCGACCAGAGTCTCGCGGCCGGCGGCGCCCTCGGGCGTCCGCGCCGTGTCGTTCCACTCCAGGAGCGCCTGGTGCCGCTCGCCGGCGAGGAGCACGGGAAGGGCCCCGACCGCCACCTCCGGCCGGGCCACGGCGGCCCGTGCCAGCGCCTCGTAGTGGCCGAGCATCCGGGCCGCGGTCGTCGCGTCGAAGAGATCGGTGTTGTACTCGAGGCCGAGCGCCAGGCCGCCGTCCGCCTCGTGGAGCTCCAGGGTGAGGTCGACCTTGGTGGCGCCGGTCCCGGGGTCGAAGGGGGCCGAGACCTCGATCCCCGGCAGCTCGAGGGACGCCTGCGGGACGTTCTGGTAGACGAAGAGCACCTGGAACAGAGGCGGGTGGGCGAGGCTCCGCTCGGGAGCGAGCTCCTCGACCAGCTTCTCGAACGGCAGGTCCTGTCGGGCGTAGGCGTCCAGGGTCACCTCGCGCACGGTCTCGAGCACCTCCCCCAGTGCCGTCTCCTCCGCGAGCTCCGTCCGCAGCACCAGGGTGTTGACGAAGAAACCCACCAGGGGCTCGATCTCCTCCCGGTCGCGGTTGGCCACGGGCACGCCGACCGAGACCGCCCCGTCGCCCGTGACGCGGGCGAGGAGAATCTGGAACAGGGCCAGCCAGGCCATGAACGGGGTCGCGCCGCGAGCGAGGGCGATCTCGCGCAGGCGGCCGGCGAGCCCGGCCGGCAGCCGGCGCGTCGCGCGGGCGCCGCGGTAGGTCTGGACCGGCGGCCGGGGCCGGTCCGTGGGGAGGCGGAGCACGTGGGGACCGGGCCCCAGGCGCTCCTTCCAGTCCCCGATCAGGCGCTCCAGGACCGCCCCGGAGAGCCACCCCCGCTGCCAGGCCGCGAAGTCGCCGTACTGGACCGGGAGCTCCGGCAGGCGCGGCTCCGAGCCCCGCCGACGGGCCTCGTAGAGAACCCCGAGCTCGCGCCCGATGACGCCGCCCGACCACCCGTCGGAGACCGCGTGGTGGACCACCAGCACCAGCAGGTGGTCGTCCGGCGCCGCGCGCAGCAGCCGGAACCGTACGAGGGGTCCCCGGGCGAGGTCGAACGGGCGCCGCGCCTCACCCCGGGCCCGCCGCCGGGCCTCCTCCCGGGCCGCCGCCGGCGGCAGGCGCGAGAGGTCGACGACCGGCACCAGGCCGGCGGCCGGGGGCGGCGGTCCCACCACCTGGGCCGGCTCGTCGCGGCCGCCGGTGAAGACCGTCCGCAGGACCTCGTGGCGGCGCAGGAGCCCCGCGGCGGCCGCCGCCAGGGCCGGCGCCGAGAGGGCTCCTCGGAAGCGCAGCACCGTCGGCAGGTTGTAGGCGGCGCTCGTCGGCTCGAGCTGGTCGAGGAACCAGAGGCGCTCCTGGGAGAAGGAGAGGGGGAAGCGCGCGGGGCGCTCGCCGGGAGGAGCGACCGGCCGGATCGGCGGCGCCGGCACCGCCCGGCCGCGCAGCCGGTCCACCTCCGCCGCCTGGGCGCGGAGCGTCGGGTGGCGGAAGGCGGCGCGGAGCGGCAGCTCGACGCCGAGCACCCGGCGCACCCGGGAGACCAGGCGGGCGGCCAGGAGCGAGTGGCCCCCCAGGGCGAAGAAGTCGGCGCCGGCGGCCACCGCCTCGACCCCCAGGACGTCGCGCCAGACTTCCGCCAGGAGCTCCTCGGTGCCGCCGCGGAGCGGCGCGGCCCCGAGAGCGGCGTCCCGGCCGGCCGGGGCGTGCTCCGGGCCGGCCAGCGCCCGCCGGTCCACCTTGCCGCTGGGGGTCCGGGGCAGCCGCTCCAGGGCCACCACCGCCGCCGGCAGCATGGGCTCGGGGAGCGAGGCGGCGAGGAAGGCGCGGAGGCCGCCCGCGGCGAGGCCCCGGCCGAGCTCCTCCGCCCGTCCCTCTTCGGCCACGGCGTAGGCCACCAGGCGCCGGTCCCCTGGGCGGTCTTCGCGCACCACCGCCGCCGCCTCCCGGACCGCCGGGTGGGCGGCCAGCGCCGCCGCCACCTCGCCGGGCTCGATCCGGTAGCCCCGGAGCTTGACCTGGGCGTCGAGCCGGCCCAGGAACCCGAGCTGCCCGTCGCCGCGGTAGCGCGCCAGGTCGCCGGTGCGGTAGGCGCGCGCGCCGGCCGGCGCGGCGCCGCCGGCGAAGGAGTCCGGGACGAAGCGCTCGGCGGTGGCCGCGGGCCGCCCCAGGTAGCCGCGGGCAAGGCCGGCGCCCGCCAGCACCAGCTCGCCGGCGACGCCGGCGCTCACCGGCCGGCCCCGAGGATCGAGGAGGCAGGCGCGGCTGCCGGCGACCGGGCGCCCGATGGCCGGCGCGCCCCGGCCGCCCGGCTCGACGGCGGCGAAGGTGGAGTAGGTGGTGTCCTCGGAGGGCCCGTAGAGGTTGACGACCCGGCGCACCCGGCCGGCGCCGTAGACCGCCTCCGCGAGCTCCCGGTGGAGGGCTTCGCCGGCCAGGTTGACCGTCTCCACCGACGGCGGCAGCTCTCCCAGGCGGACGAGCTCGGCCATGGCCGAGGGCACGGTGTTGACCAGGCGGACGTCGTGCCCCCGGGCCGCCTCGGCGAGGGCCAGGGCGTCCCGGGCCAGGACCACGGTGCCGCCGGTCGCGAGCGGCAGGAAGAGCTCGAACACCGACAGGTCGAAGGAGATCGAGGTGGCGGCCAGGACCCCGCCGGCGGCGGCCTCCGGGAACGCCTCGCGGGCCCAGGCGAGCATCGCCACGGCCGACCCGTGGGTGATCGCCACCCCCTTGGGCCGGCCCGTGGACCCGGAGGTGTAGACGACGTAGGCCAGGGCGCCGGGAGGGACCTCCGGCGCGGCGCGCTCGGGGAGCGTCGGCCCGTGGGCTTCGTCCTCGGCCCCCTCGCCGGCGAGGCCGTCGAGGAGCAGGAGCCGGGGGCCGGGGCCCTCCGGTCCGCCGTCCGGCAGGCGGGCCGCCAGGGCCTCTCGGGTCACCACCACCGGCGCCCCGGCGTCGCGCAGCATGTAGGCCAGGCGCGCCTCCGGGTAGGCCGGGTCGAGGGGCAGGTAGGCGCCGCCCGCCGCCAGGATCCCCAGGAGCGCCGCCGGCAGCCCCGGCTCCCGCTCCAGGCAGACCCCCACCAGCGTCTCGGGTCCCACCCCCAGCGCCCGCAGCCGGCGGGCCACGGCGTCGGCCCGTTCGGCGAGCCGGCGGTAGGTGAGGCCGCCCGCCACCGCCACCGCCTCGGGGGTGCGGGCGGCCTGGCGCCGGAAGAGGCCGTGGATCGTGGCGGCTCCGGCCGCCGGGAGCTCGCCGCCCGGGCCCCACTCGTGGCGGAGCTGGTGCCGCTCGGCGGGCGCCAGGACGGCGAGAGCGCCCACCGGCAGATCCGGCGCCACCGCCGCCGCCCCGGCGAGGAGGGCCCAGGTGCGCGCCATCCGGCCGGCGGTCGTGCGGTCGAACAGGTCGGCGCTGTACTCCAGGGAGCCGGCGAAGCCGCCGCCGGCCTCGGCGAGGTCCAGGAGGAGGTCGAACTTGGCGCTCCCGCCCTCCACCTCCAGGCGCTCGACGGCGAGCCCGCCGCCGCTGCCGGGGTCCTCCACCCGGCCCTGGAGGACCAGCATCACTTGGAACAGCGGCGTGTGCTCGAGGCTCCGGCCGGGTGCGAGCTCCTCGACCAGCCGCTCGAAGGGGAGCTCGGCGTGGGCGAAGGCGTCGAGGGCGCTGCGCCGCACCCGGGCGAGGAGCTCCCGGAACGACGGCTCCCCCGAGAGGTCGACGCGCAGGGCCAGGGTGTTGAGCAGGAGGCCGATCATCCCCTCGGTCTCGCGCCGGTCCCGGTTCGCGATCGGCGTGCCCACCACCAGGTCCTCGCCGCCGCCGAGGCGGGAGAGCAGGAGGGCGAAGGTGGCCAGGAGCGCCATGAACGGGCTCGCGCCCCCCTCCCGGGCGACGGCCTGGAGGGCGCCGGCCGCCGGGGCCGCGAGGCGCACCGGCCAGCGGCCTCCCCGGGCGCTCCGGACCGGCGGCCGGGAGCGGTCCCAGGGCAGCTCGACGGTGGCCGGCGCCCCGTCGAGGCGCCGCCGCCAGTGCTCGAGACGGCTCTCGATCAGCCCGCCGGCCAGGCGCTGGCGCTCTCGCGCGGCGTGCTCGGCGTACTGGAGGGGCAGCTCCGGGAGGGGCGAGGGCAGGCCGCGGGAGAAGGCGTCGTACAGGGTGGTCAGCTCCCGCACCAGGAGCCCCATGGACCAGCCGTCGGAGACGATGTGGTGGAGGTTCAGGAAGAGCGCCCGGTGGCGCGGCCCGAGGTCGGCGAGGAAGGTGCGCACGAGGGGACCCGCGGCGAGGTCGAAGGGCCGGCGGCTCTCCCGCCCGAGGAGGGTCCGGAGCGCGGCCGTCCGCCGGGAGCCTTCGAGGCCGGCCAGGTCGACCCGCGGCAGGGGGCGCGCCGGCGCCGGCGGGGCGACGCGCTGCACCGGCCGCCCCTCCACCTCCGGGAAGGTGGTGCGGAGCGTGGCGTGGCGCCGGACGATCTCGGTGAAGGCCCGGCCGAGGAGCGCCGGATCGAGCTCGCCCCGGAGCCGGAAGGCGCCGGGCATGGAGTAGAGGCCCGCCGTCCCCTCCAGGCGCTCCAGGAACCAGAGCCGCTCTTGAGCCCAGGACAGGGGGTGGTCTCCGACCGCCCCGGGCGCCGGCCCGGAGGCCGCCTTCGGCGCCGCCCCCCGACGGCGGGCGAGCTCGCGGCGCAGGAGCTCCCCGCTTCTCCGGCGACAGGGTCTCGAGGCGGGACGCGAGGCGACTCATCCCGCTCCCTCCCGCAACCCCTCGATCCCCTCCGCTCCCCCCCGCAACCCCTCGATCCCCTTCCCTCCCCCGGGGGGGGAAGGGGACGATTGACCAGATCCCCCCCGCAACCCCTCGATCCCCTTCCCTCCCCCGGGGGGGGAAGGGGACGATTGACCAGATCCCCCCCGCAACCCCTCGATCCCCTTCCCTCCCCCGGGGGGGGAAGGGGACGATTGACCAGATCCCCCCCGCAACCCCTCGATCCCCTTCCCTCCCCCGGGGGGGGAAGGGGACGATTGACCAGATCCCCCCCGCAACCCCTCGATCCCCTTCCCTCCCCCGGGGGGGGAAGGGGACGCCCCCGCCCAGGTCACGCGGCGCGTCAGGTCACTCATCTTGGTCCTCCTCGGCGAGGGGGGCGGCGTCGGAGGCGAGGAGCTTCGCCACGTCCCCGTCGGAGAGGCCGTCGAGGCCGCGGAGCAGCTCCTCGATCTCGTCCTCCCCGGTGCCGGCGGCCGCCGCCTCCAGCACCGCCACGGCCATGGCCGCCACGGTCGGCGCCTCGAAGAGGACCGACAGGGGAAGGTCCACGTCGAAGGCCTCCCGGACCCGCGACACCACCTGGATGGCGACGAGCGAGTGCCCGCCCAGCTCGGTGAAGTCGTCGTGGATCCCCACCCGCTCCAGGCCCAAGACCTCCTGCCAGACGGCGGCCAGGCGCTCCTCGGTGTCGTTGCGCGGCGGGGCGTAGGGGCGGCCGAGGTCGGGCCGCGCGTGGGAGCCGGCGGCGCCCGGACCGGCGCCCTCCGCCGCTTCGGCGCCCGCCTCGGCCGCGCCCACCCGCCGGCCCCGGCGGCGGATCAGGCCGTCCAGGTCACGGGTGGCGACGGCGACGCGCGGCTCGAGCTCGCCGGCCGCGGCCAGGACGCGGAGGAACGCCTCGGCCCCTTCGTCCGGCGTCAGGGCCTCGGCCAGCTCGGCGCGGCGGCGCTCCCGGAGGGCGGCGGGGACCTCCGTCTCGGCGGCCATCCCCACCTCCCGCCAGGCGTCCCAGTCGATGGCCAGGGTCGGCGTCCGGCCCGCTCGGCTCCGGCTCCGGGCGAAGGCGTCGAGGAAGGCGTTGGCGGCGCAGTAGCCGGTCTGGCCCGCGCCGCCCAGGATCGACGCCAGAGAGGAGAAGAGGACGAGGAGCGCGGGGGCGCGCTCGGCCGGCAGCTCGTCGAGGGCGGCGGCGAGGTGGCGGGCGCCCCGGAGCTTGGGGGCCAGCACCCGCTCCACCCGCTCGCGGCTCTCGAGCTGCAGGGCGCCGCCGCCGGCGACGCCCGCCGCGTGGACCACCGCGTCGAGGCCGCCGAAGCGCTCCACCGCCGCCATCACCGCCCGGCGGGCACCCTCGGCGGTGGCGACGTCGGCCGCCACCACCAGGACCGTGGCGCCGGCCCTCTCGAGGGCGCGGACCGCCGCGATCCGCCGCGCGAGGGCCGAATCGGCGCCGGCGGCGGCCGCGTCCCACGTGCCGCGCGGAGGCAGCCCGGAGCGCCCGACGAGGACCAGGCGCGCCGGCGCGCCGGCGGCGGTGAGCTCCCGGGCGAGACGCCCCGCGATCGCGAGGCCGAGGCCGCCCAGGCCGCCGGTGACCAGGTGGACGGCGCCCGGCCGCAGCGGCCGGGACGCCTCGCCGTCGCCGGCCGCCGCCGCGGCCACCGGCACCCGCCGCCAGCCCCGGGTCCAGCGCCGCCGCCCGCGCAGGGCGACGACCGGCTCGCCGGCTCGGGCGCCGTCGCCGGCGCCCGAGCCATCCCCGCCGATCGCGTCGAGCTCGCTCTCGAGGGCCGTCGCCAGGCGGCGGACCGCCTCGGTGCCTGTGCCCGGGCCGCCGGCGCTCGGGGGCTCCACGTCGACGCGCCGCAGGCGGACCCCCGGCGTCTCGAGGGGCAGGGTGAGGCAGGGACCGGCCAGGGTCGCCCGCTCCGGGATCAGCTCTTCCCCGCCGTGGACCTCCTCGAGCCCGCTCGTCACCACCAGGGCGTCCAGCCCCGGCGCCCCGCCGGAGCCCCGGCGCTCGCCGCACGCCTGGGCGAGCCAGAGGAGGCTGTAGAGGCCCAGCTCCTGGGCCCGCTCGAGCCGCTCCTCCGGGTCCGCCGGGAGCTCGGCGGCGGCACCGGCGCTCCACAGGTGGACCACCCGCGCCACGGCGCCGGCGCCGCCCAGGTCCGCGAGGAGGGCGGTGTAGTCCTCCCGGCGGCCGGGGGCGAGGGCGTAACGGCCGGCGCCCAGGACGGCGAAGGCGTCGCCGCGGCGCACGGTGACCACGCGCCGGCCGCGCTCGGCGAGGCGCTCGGCGAGGGCCTCCCCCACGCCCGCGCCGTCGAGGAAGAGGAGGTCGGCCCCCACGGCCGGGGAGCGCTCGGCGCCCCCGGCCGCCGCGCTCGGCAGCGGCGTCTCGTTCCAGACCGGGCGGTGGAACCAGTCGGCCGGGTCCTCCGCGCGGGCGAGCTCCGGAGTCCCGGCCGGCACCTGTCCGGGCTCGACCCAGTAGCGCCGGCGCTCGAAGGGATAGGTGGGGAGCGACAGGCGCCGCCGCCCGAGGCCCCGGTGGAGCGCGCTCCAGTCGAGGCCCGCGCCGGCGAGCCAGAGGCGCCCCGCGGCGGCGAGGAGGACGCGCTCGTCGTCGCCGGCCGCCTTGGCGTGGCGCAGGGAGGAGAGGGCCACGAGGCGTCCGCCGCCGGCCGCCGCCCGGGCCAGGGCGGTGAGGGAGCGCCCCGGGCCCACCTCGAGGAGGACCCGCCCCGGCTCCCGGGCGAGCTCCGCGAACGCGTCGGCCAGGCGCACCGGCCGGCGCAGGTGCCGGAGCCAGTGCTCGGGGTCGGCCGGCAGCTCCGCGTCCTCCCCGGGGCCGATCCAGCCGCCGGTCAGGTTCGAGAGGTAGCGCCGCCGCGCCGGCGCCAGCGCCACCGACGCCAGCTCCTCGCGGAAGGGCTCGAGGGCCGGCTCCATCATGGCCGAATGGAAGGCGTGGGAGGTGTGGAGGGGGCGCGGCTCGAGGCCGTCGGCCCGGAGGCTCCGGACGAGCTCCGCCACCGCCTCCCGGGGGCCCGCCACCACGGTCACGGCGGGGGCGTTGACGGCGGCCACCGAGAGGTCCGGGTGGATCGCCCCGGCCCGGTCCTCCGCCTCCGCCTCCGGCAGCGGCACCGCCACCATGGCGCCCTCCGGCAGCGCCCCCATGAGCCGCCCCCGGGCCGCCACCAGGCGCAGCCCGTCCGCCAGGGAGAACACCCCCGCCAGGCAGGCCGCCACGTACTCGCCGATCGAGTGGCCGAGCATGGCCTCGGGCTCGACGCCCCGGTCCATCCAGAGGCGGGCGAGGGCGTACTCGACGGTGAACAGGGCCGGCTGGGCGAGCTCGGTGCGCCTGAGGCGGCGCTCCGCCTCGCCCGCCTCGCCCCCGCCCGGGAAGAGGACCGTGCGCAGGTCGAGGCCGAGCAGCGGCTTGAGGCGCCGGGCGCAGGCGTCCACCGTGTCCCGGAAGAGCGGCTGGTGCTCGTAGAGGCCCCGGGCCATGCCCGGGTACTGGGCACCCTGGCCGGGGAAGAGGAAGACCACCGGCGGCTCGCCGGCGTCGCCCGCGACGACCCCTTCGAGGAGCCGCTCCGGGTCCCGGGCGGCGAGGGCGCGCTCGGCGTCGCCGGCGTCGCGGGCCACCACCGCGCGCCGGTGGGCGAAGTGGCGGCGGCCCGCCTGGAGGGTGAACGCGACGTCGCCCGGATCGGCCTCCGGGTGTCCGGCGAGCCAGGCGGCGAGGCGGTCGGTGGCCGCCTCCAGGGCCTCGCGGCTGCGCGCCGAGAGGAGCAACAGGTGTCCGGGCCGCTCCGGCGCTTCCAGGCGCTCGGCGGGCGCCGGCGCCTCCTCCAGGACGGCGTGGGCGTTGGTGCCTCCGATCCCGAACGAGGAGACGCCGGCGCGCCGGGGCCGGCCGTCGCCCTCCCGCCACTTTGCGAGCTCGGTGGCGACGTAGAACGGCCCGGCGGCGAAGTCGATCCGCGGGTTCGGCTCCTCGAAGTGGAGGCTCGGCGGGATTTCCCGGTGGTGGAGGACGAGGGCCGCCTTGATCAACCCGGTGACGCCGGCGGCGGCGTCCAGGTGGCCGATGTTGGTCTTCACCGAGCCCAGGGCGCAGAAGCGGCGCCGAGCGGTCGCGGCCCGGAACACGCGGGTCAGGGCCTCGACCTCGATGGGGTCGCCCAGCGGCGTGCCGGTACCGTGGGCCTCGACGTAGCCGATCTCGTCGGGGGAGACGCCGGCGTCCGCGAAGGCGTCGGCGATCGCCCGCGCCTGGCCCTCGACGCTGGGCGCCGTGTAGCCCACCTTGGCCGCGCCGTCGTTGTTGATCGCAGTACCCCGGACGACGGCGTAGACGTGGTCGCCGTCGGCCACGGCGGCGGCCAGGGGCTTGAGCACCACCACGCCCACGCCGTTGCCCCCCACCGTCCCCCGGGCGCGGGCGTCGAACGCCCGGCAGTGGCCGTCGGGGGAGAGGATCCCCCCCTCGACCGCCAGGTAGCCCACGCCCTGGGGCTGGCCCACCGAGGCGCCGCCCGCCAGGGCCATCTCGCAACGGCCGGCGCGCAGGGCCTCGCAGGCCAGGTGGGTCGCCACCAGGGAGGTGGAGCAGGCGGTCTGGACGGTCAGGCTGGGGCCGCCGAGGTTCAGCTTGTAGGAGACGCGGGTGGCGAGGAAGTCCTTGTCGGACCCGAGCATCGCCTGGCCGCCGCCCGCGGCCTCCAGCACCCGGGGGTTGGTCAGGAGGTTCCGCAGCAGGTACTCGTTGGCGCTCACGCCGCCGAAGACGGCGATCCGCCCGGGGTAGCTCCAGGGGTCGTAGCCGGCCTCCTCCAGGGCCTCCCAGGCGGTCTCGAGGAAGAGCCGCTGTTGTGGATCGAGGACCTCGGCCTCCCGGGGCGAGTAGCCGAAGAAGGCGGCGTCGAACAGCTCGGACCCCTCGAGCATGCCCTGAGCCGGGACGTAGCGGGGGTCCTCCCGGAGCCTCCGGGGCACGCCCCGGCGGGCGAGCTCCTCGTCGCCAAACACCCGGATCGACTCGACGCCGCCGCACAGGTTGTCCCACAGCTCGGCGACGCCGGCGGCGCCCGGGAAGCGCCCGGCCAGGCCGACGATGGCGATCTCGGCGCCGGCGGCCGGCGGCCCGGTCCCGGGGCCGGGGCCGGGCGCGGCGCGGGGCGCCGGCGCGGGGCCGGGCCCCCCACCCGCGGGCGACGCCGAGGCGGCCAGGTAGCGGCCCAGGGCGGCGACCGTCGGATGGGAGAACAGCTCGACGATGGGGATCTCCCGCCCCAGGCGCTCCTGGAGCCTGGCCTGGGCCTTGACCAGGAGCAGGGAGTGGCCTCCGAGCTCGAAGAAGTTGTCCTGGAACCCGATCCGCTCGAGGCCCAGGAGCTCGCGCCAGACTTGCGCCACCACCCGTTCGAGCTCGGTCCGGGGTGCCGCCGGAAGCGCCGGCGCGGCCGGAGGCGCCGGCTCGTGGAACGGTGCGCCCCCCGCGCCCACCCCGGCCGCCGGCGCCGCCGCCGGCACGCCCAGGGCGGCCAGGGCCCGGCGGTCGACCTTCCCCGCCGCGGTCCGCGGCAGGGCGGGCAGGGTGACGAAGCGGCCGGGCACCATGTAGGCCGGCAGCCGCGCGCCCAGGTGCTCCCGCAGCTCGACCTCGGGCAGCGCGCCGCCGCCGTCCGCCGCCAGGTAGGCCACCAGCCGGCGCTCCCCGGCCTCGCCCGCCGGCGCCAGCACCGCCGCCTGGCGCACGCCGGGGAAGCCGCCGAGGGCCGTCTCCACCTCCCCCAGCTCGATCCGGAAGCCCCGGATCTTGACCTGGTGGTCCAGTCGCCCCAGGAACTCCACCCGGCCGTCGGGCAGCCACCGCACGAGGTCGCCGGTGCGGTAGAGGCGCCGCCCCGGGGTCCCGCCGGCCTCAGGGCCGGCGAAGGGGTCCGGGACGAAGCGGCCGGCGGTCCGCTCCGGCCGGCCCAGGTAGCCGCGGGCGAGGCCCGGGCCGCCGACGGCGAGCTCGCCGGGCGTGCCCGGCGGCACCGGCCGGAGCGCCCGGTCGAGGATCCGCAGGTCCTTGCCGGCGGCCGGGCGGCCGATAGGCGCCACGGCGCGCGGGACGTCCGCCGGACCGCAGCGGTGGCAGGCGGCGTCGATCGCCGCCTCGGTGGGGCCGTAGATGTTGTGCAGGTCGGCGTCGAAGCGCGCCAGGAAGCGCCCGGCGAGGGGCCCGGGCAGGGCCTCGCCGCCGGCGAAGAGGAGGCGCAGCGGGCTCGGCCGCCGGCGGCCGGCGTGGGCCAGGAAGGCGTCGAGCATCGACGGCGCGAGGTCGGTGACGGTGACCCGGTCGGCCTCGATCCGGCGGGCGAGGCCGGCGAAGTCGCCCCGGCCCTCGGGCGCCACCAGGCGCAGGCGGGCGCCGGAGAGCAGGGCGCCGAAGATCTGCCAGACCGAGGGGTCGAAGGTCGGGGAGATGTTCTGGAGCACGCAGTCGCCCGGCCCGGGGCGGAAGGTCTCGAGGCGCCAGGCGAGGGTCGCAGCGGCCGCCCGGTGGGAGACCACCACCCCCTTGGGCCGGCCGGTGGAGCCGGAGGTGTAGAGGACGTAGGCGGCGGCCTCGGCCGGCACCGGGGGCGATCCGGGGCCGCCTCGCCGGGGCCGCGGAGCCGGCTCCGGGGCCGGGGCCAGGCAGTCGACCCCGGCTTCCGCCAGCAGGGCGGCCCCCTCCGCGCCGGCCACGGCGAGCTCGGCCCCGGCGTCCCGGACGGTCTCGAGCAGGCGCTCCCGGGGCCAGTCCGGGTCCAGGGGCAGGTAGGCGGCGCCGGCTTCCAGGATCCCCAGGAGGCCCACGACGAGCTCCTCCGGGCGCGGCGCCAGGAGGGCGACGATCCGCTCGGGCCCCGCGCCCCGCTCGCAAAGGCGCCGGGCGAGCCGGCGAGCCCGGGAGGCGAGCTCGCGGTAGCTCATCTCGGCGCCCCGGCGCTCGCCGTCGAAGGAGAGGGCCACCGCGTCCGGGTTCCGGCGGGCACGGGCCGCGAAGCGCTCGTGGAGGGCGGCGGGCCGGTCGAAGCGCGCCGCCTCGCCGCTCCACTCCCGGAGGAGCTGGTGCGCCGCCGCCGGCCCCAGGAGGGGCAGCTCCCCCACCGGGCGGCGGGGATCGGCGGCGGCCCCGGCGAGGAGGGCCTCGAGCTGGGCCAGGAGCCGCTCGGCGGTCGTCGCCTCGAAGAGGTCGGCGTTGTAGTCCAGCACCAGGTGGAGCGCCTCGCCCGCTTCGTAGACCCCGAGGACCAGATCGAGCTGGACCGACTCTCGGGGCAGGGGGTGGGGCTCGACCGCGAGGCCGGGGAGGGTGCCGGCCCAGCGGGGGGCGTTCTGGACCACCAGCATCACGTCGAAGAGCGGCGAGCGTCCCAGGTCCCGGGCGGGCGCCAGCGCCTCGACCAGCTTCTCGAACGGCAGGTCCTGATGGGCGAAGGCGCCGAGGGCGGTCTCGCGCACGCGCGCCAGGAGCTCCTCGAAGGAGGGGTCGCCGGCGAGGTCGGCGGGCAGGACCAGGGTGTTGACGAACAGGCCGATCAACCCCTCGAGCTCCCGCCGGCTCCGGTTGGCCACCGGCGTGCCGACGCGGACCGCCTCGGCGCCCGAGAGACGGTGCAGGAGGGCGTCGAGCGCCGCCAGCAGCGTCATGAAGAGGGTGGCCCCCCGCTCCCGCCCCAGGTGGCGCAGGCGCCCGGCGAGCCGCCGGGGGACCGTCCGCCTCCGGCCGCCGCCCCGGAAGCTCCGCCGCTCGGGGCGGGGGCGGTCGGTGGGCAGCGCCGCCGGCGCCGGCTGCCGGCCCAGGAGGGCGCGCCACCAGGCGAGGCGCTCCTCGAGCACCGCGCCGGCCAGCCACTCCCGCTGCCAGGCGGCGTAGTCGCCGTACTGCACCCGCAGCTCCCCCAGCCCCGCGGCGGCCGCCGGGCGGCCCGCGGCGAAGGCCCGGTAGAGATCGATCAGCTCACCCACGAAGATCTCCAGGGACCAGGCGTCGCTCACCACGTGGTGCTGGGCCAGGAGCACCAGGTGCTCGGCGTCGCCGGTCTGGACGAGGAGGAGCCGGAAGAGGGGCGCCGTGCCCAGGTGGAAGGGCCGGGAGGCGGCGGCCCGGGCCAGACGGGAGGCCGCCGCGGAGCGCCGGAGCGCCGGCAGCGCCCGCAGGTCGACCACCGGTGCCCCGGCCCGGGCCCGGGGCGCGACCCACTGGTGTGGCCGGCCGCCCGCGACGACGAAGCAGGTCCGCAGCGCCTCGTGGCGCCGCACCACCAGGGCCAGGGCGGCGTGGAGGAGGTCGCGGTGGAGGGCGCCCCGGAGCCGCACCGCCAGCGACAGGTTGTACGCCGGGTTGCCCGGGTCCATGCGGTCCAGGAACCAGAGCCGTTCCTGGGCGAAGGAGAGAGGGGCCGCGCTCGCCCGCGGCGCCCGGACGAGGGGCGGCCCGCCGACCCCGGTACCGGTTCCCGCCGCCTCCAGCCGGCGGGCGAGCTGGTCGACCCGCGGGCTTTCGAAGAGGTGCCGGAGCGGCAGCTCGACGCCCAGGGACTCCCACACCCGGGACATCACCTGGACCGCGAGCAGGGAGTGCCCCCCGAGGGCGAAGAAGTCGTCCCGGCGGCCCACGGCGTCGAGGCCCAACACCTCGGCGTAGGCGTCGGCCAGGGCCCGCTCGGTTGGCGTCCGCGGCGGCTCCCAGGCCTGGGGTGCCTCGCCGCCCGGCTCCGGGAGCGCCTTGCGGTCCACCTTGCCGCTGGGGGTGAGCGGCAGGGCGTCGAGGACCACGGCCGCGGCCGGCACCATGTAGGCGGGCAGGCGCTCGGCGAGGAACGCCCGCAGCGCCGCGATCTCCAGGGACCCCTCCTGCGCCGCTCCCCCCGGGGCGCGGACGAGGTAGGCCACGAGCCGCCGGCGGGTCCCCTCGCCCCGCACCGCGGCCACCGCCTGGCCCACGGCCGGGTGCTCCGCCAGCGCCGCCTCGATCTCCCCGAGCTCGATCCGGAAGCCGCGGAGCTTCACCTGGTGATCGATCCGGCCCAGGAACTCGAAGTCGCCGCCGGTGCGTCGGCGTACCAGGTCGCCCGTGCGATAGAGACGCTCACCCGGAGCCCCTCCGGAGCGCGCGCCGAAGGGGTCGGGCACGAAGCGCTCGGCGGTCAGGGAGGGCCGGCCCAGGTACCCGCGGGCGACGTTCGGGCCGCCGATGACGAGCTTCTCCCGGGACCCGCGGCGGCGCCAGGCGGAGGTTCCGGTCCACCGCGTAGAGGGAGGTCTCGGCCACCGGACCGCCTACCGGGATCGGGCCCGAGCCGGCGGCCACCGGCAGGGCGCCCGACCAGACCGTGGTCTCGGTGGGGCCGTAGACGTTCCACAGGTCGCCGGTGCGAGCGAGCAGCTCCGCCGCCAGCTCCCGGGGCAAGGCCTCGCCGCCGCACAGGGCCCGGAGCGCACCCCGCCCCGTCCAGCCCGCGTCGACCAGCATCCGCCACGTGGCGGGCGTCGCCTGGAGGACGGTCGCCCGCGAACGCGCCAGGAGCTCCGCCAGCCGTTCGCCGTCGCTCGTCACCTCGGAGGACGCGAGCACCACCCTGGCGCCCTGGGTGAGGGGCAAGAACAGCTCCAGGACCGAGATGTCGAACGACAGGGTGGTCACCGCCAGCAGCGCGTCGTCCGGCTCCAGACCCGGCCGGCGGGCCATGGAGGCGAGGAAGCCGGCGACCGCGCGGCGGGGGATCTGCACCCCCTTGGGCTTGCCCGTGGAGCCGGAGGTGTAGATCACGTAGGCCAGGGCCTCGGGATGGGCGGCGCGGGCGGCCGGCTCCTCGGGCTCGTCGCGGTACGCGGCCGGCCGGTCCAGGAGGATCCGGCGGGGGGCTGCGCGGCGGAGCGCCGGAAGGCCGGCGAGCAGCGCCTCGGTGGTGACCAGCGCCCCGACGCTGGCGTCGCCGATCAGGTAGGCCAGCCGTTCGGCGGGGTGACCGGGATCGAGGGGTAGGTACGCCCCGCCGGCCCGGAGCACCGCCAGGACCGCCACCACCATCTCCGGCCCCCGCTCCAGGCAGACCGCGACCCGGGTCTCCGGCCCCACGCCTAGGGCCGCCAGACGGCGGGCCAGGCGGCCGCTTTCGGCGAGGAGCTCGCCGTAGCCCAGGTGAGCGCCCTCGTACTCGAGAGCGATCGCCTCCGGCACCGCCCTGGCCCGCTCCTCGATCCAGCATTCCACGGTGCCCGCCGGCGCCGAGCCGCGCGGCCCCACCGACTCCACGCTCACCTGGTGGCGCTCGGCCGGGGTCAGCAACGGCAACCCCGCCACCGGGTCGTCGGGCCGTGCCATCGCCGCCGCCAGGAGCGCCCGGAAGTGGCGTCCCAGGGTCCGGACGGTGGTGGCGTCGAACAGGTCCCGGTTGAAGATCCAGTGGCAGGCGAGGCCCTCCGCGCCCGCCCGGGCGTCCAGTACCAGGTCGACCTGCGGAGACCCGCCCACGCCGTCGATCCGGGACACCTCGAGCCCTGGAAGATCGACGCCCTCGGGGGGCGCCTCCTGCAGGACCAGCATCACCTGGAAGATCGGGGGCCGCGCCGTGTCGCGGGCCGGGTCGACCGCCTCGACCACCCTCTCGAACGGAACCTCGGCGTGGGCGTAGGCCTCCAGGGCGGTGTCGCGGGCGCGCGACACCAGCTCGCGGAACGAGGGGACGCCGGCCAGGTCGAGTCGCAGCATCAGGGTGTTGATGAAGCAGCCGACGACGTGCTCGAGACCCGGCCGTTCGCGCCCGGACTCCGGGGCCCCCACCACCACGTCGTCCTGGCCTGCCCGGCGGCCGAGAAGGGAGGAGAAGGCGGCGAGGAGCGCCATGAAGCGGGTCGCCCCCTCGCGGCGGGCGAGCGCGTCGATCGCGGCCATCAGGTCCTGTCCGACGGTCATCCGCTCGACCCCGGAGCGCCGTGACGGGGTGCGGGGCCGAGGCCGGTCGGCGGGCAGCGCGAGCGCCTCCGGGGCGCCCGCCAGCCGCTCCCGCCACCACCCGAGCGCCCGCTCCAACGCCTCGCCCTGCAGGCGCTGTCGCTGCCACGCCGCAAAGTCGCCGTACTGGATCGCCAGCTCCGGGAGCCCGGCCGCGGACGCCGGCATGCCGCTCGCCAGGACCCGGTAGAGGGCCGTCACTTCATGGACCAGGATGCCCAGGGACCAGCCGTCCGTCGCGACGTGGTGCTGGACCAGGACGGCCGCGTGCTCCTCCGGCCCCAACCGGACCAAGAGGGAGCGCCACACCGGTCCCGCGGCCAGGTCGAACGGTTGCCGGGATCGCCACCGGGCGACCCGCAGGAGCTCGGCCTCCCGGCGCTCGTCCGGAAGGCCGGAGAGGTCGGTCACCGGCACGGGATGGGGCCGCGGCAGCCGCACGCGCTGCACCGGTTCGCCCGCCCATGGGCCGGCGGCGGCGAAGGCGTAGACCGTCCGGAGCACTTCGTGGCGGCGCTCCACGGCGGCCAGCGCGCGTGCGAAGCTCGCCGGGGCGAAGGCGCCGCGGAGCCGCAGCGGCTGGATCAGGTGATAGGCGGGGTCCTCCGGGTTGAGGACGTGGAGCACCCAGAACCGTCGCTGGGCCCAGGAGACCGGAACGGCTCCGGTCCGGGGCACCGACCGGATCGCGTCGGCCGCCGCGCCGTGGTGGAGCGCCTGCGCCACCCGCGCGGCGAAGCCCTCCAGGGTGGGCGCCTCGAAGAGCGCCCGGACCGTGAGATCGACGCCCAGGACGTCGCGGACCCGCGAGGCCAGGTGGAGCGCCAGGAGCGAGTGCCCCCCGAGGTCGAAGAAGCGGTCGTCGAGACCGATCCGCGCGACGTCCAGCAGATCGGCCCAGATCTCGGCCACCGCCGTCTCGACGGGAGTGCGGGGCGGGCGGTGCCGGGGCGGCGGTCGGTCGGCGGCGGCGCTCCCGGCCTCGGCCGGTTCGACGACCGCCGCCCTTCCTGCGGCAACCTTCTTCCGGCGCTCGGCGGCGGCGGGCACGGACAGCGCCGAGAGGGCCCGCCCGGGCTCCGCCACCACCTCCTCGAGCAGCCGTCGGTAGTCCTCGGCGACGCGGGCGACCCTCGCGGCGTCGAACAGGTCGGTGGCGTACTCCCAGCCGCAGATGAGGCCGTCGGCGGTGTCGGTCAGGTTGAGGGTGAGGTCGAACTGCGAGGTCCCGGAATCCACGTCGAGCACCAGCAGCTCGAGATCGGCCACCTCCTCGCTCCGCCGGCGGGCGTCCTGGAGGTTGAACATCACCTGGAAGAGGGGGTTGCGGGAGAGGTCCCGCTCCGGCCGGAGATCCTTCACCAGCTCCTCGAAGGGCACGTCCTGGTGGGCCAGGGCCTCCGCCGTCGCTGTCCGCGCGCGGGCCAGGAGATCCCGGAAGGTCGGATCGCCCGAGGCGTCGGTCCGGAGCACCAGGGTGTTGACGAACAGGCCCACCAGGCGCTCGAGCGCCGGCTCGGGCCGGTTGGTCACCGGCGTGCCCAGGGCGACGTCCTCCTGCCCCGAGGAGCGCGCGAGGAGCGCGACGAACCCGGCGAGGAGGCCCATGAAGAGGGTCGCCTCTTCCCGGCGGCAGAGCTCGCGGAGCCGGTCGACGAGCTCCGGCGGCAGCTCGCTCCGCCACCGCGCCCCACGGTGGCTCTCCACCGGCGGCCGGGGCCGGTCGGCCGGCAGATCCAAAACCGGCACCCCGGCGAGGCGCCGGCGCCAGTAGGCGAGCTGGCGCTCACCCTCGCCCCCCTCGAGCCGCCGGCGGAGCCAGAGGGCGTAGTCCGGGTACTGGACCGGCAGCTCCGGTAAGGGGGCGGCGCCCCGTGCCCCCGCCGTGAAGTGTCGGTAGAGGACCGCGAGCTCCCGGACGATGAGGCCGAGGGACCAGCCGTCGGCCACCAGGTGGTGGATCGCCACCACGGCCCGGTGGGAGCGGGGACCGAGGCGCAGGAGCCGTGCCACCAGCAGCGGACCCCGTTCGAGGTCGAAGCGGTGGCGGGCGAAGGCTCGGAGGCAACGGTTCGTCTCCCGGTCCCGGGCCGCCTGGGGGAGGACGGAGAGGTCGGCGACCGGCGGCCCCACCGGGTACGGCGCGCCCACCACCTGGCCCGGGTGGCGGTCGGCCTCGACGAAGGTGGTGCGCAGAGCCTCGTGGCGGGCGACGAGCCCGTCCAGAGCCGCCGCCAGGGCGGGAAGCTCGAGGTCCCCGTGGAGATCCAGGGCCAGGTGGAGGGTATAGGCGGCGGAGCCGCCCTCGATCCGTTCCAGGATCCAGATCCGCTCCTGGAAGGGCGAGAGGGGGAGCGCCCGCCCGTCCCGCGGCGCCCGGGGGATGGCGTGGCGGTTGGGCTCCACCGGGCCGCGGGCGGCCTCGACCTCCGCGGCCAGGGCCGCGACCGTGGGGTTCTCGAACAGCCGCTCCAGGGGCAGATCGACCCCCAGCTCCTCGCGCAGCCGGGCCACCAGGCGGACCCCCACCAGGGAGTCGCCCCCAAGGTCGAAGAAGCCGTCGGTCAGGCTCACCTCCTCGACGCCCAGCAGCTCTTCCATCAGGGCCGCCACCCGTCGCTGCGCCGGGCTCGCGGGACCCGGAGGGAGGTCCTCCGGCGCCGTCGCCGGTGTCTGCGCCACCGGGCGGGCGAGGCCGGCCGCCGGCCGCGCGGGGCCGAGACCCAGGGGTCCGACGCCCGCGGGTTCCACCCAGTGACGTCGCCGCTCGAAGGGGTAGGTCGGCAGGGCCAGGCGCCGGCGCCGCTCGCCGTCGGAGAACCCCGCCCAATCCACCTCGACCCCCGCCACCCAGAGCCGCCCCAGGGCCTCGAGCACCGCCTCGAGGTCGTTGCCGCGCTCCCGCGGGTGGCCGAGGCAGGCGACCGTGCGGGCGCCGGGTCCGCCCTGGCGCCGGACGAGGCTGGTGAGGCCGCGGCCCGGCCCCACCTCCAGGAGCACCGCCCCCGGCTCGGCCAGGAGGCGGGCGAGGGCTTCGCTGAAGCGCACCGGGCTGCGCAGTTGCCGGGCCCAGTAGCCGGGATCGGTGGTCTCCGCGGCGCTCACCCAGTCGCCGGTGACGTTGGAGAGGTAGGGCAGGCGCGGCTCGCCCGGCCCGAGCGAGGCGACCCGGGCGGCAAAGGGCGCAAGGATCGGCTCCACCATCGCCGAGTGAAAGGCGTGGGAGGTGTGGAGCCGGCGCGCCGCCACCCCGTCTCGGGAGCACCGCCGCTCGAGGTCGGCCACCGCCCTCTCCGGGCCGGAGACGACGGTCTGCGCCGGGCCGTTGACGGCCGCCACCGAGAGGTCCTCGCGCAGGAGCGCCGCCACCGCCTCCTCCGCCAGGCTCACCGAAACCATGGCCCCCGGCGGGAGGGAGTCCATCGAGCTCGCCGCGGAAGGCGACCAGCGCCACGGCGTCCTCCAGGGAAAAGACCTCCGCCAGGCAGGCGGCCACGTACTCGCCGATCGAGTGCCCCAAGAGCGCCCACGGCCGCACCCCCCAGCTCTCCAGGAGGCGCGTGAGGGCGTACTCGACCGCGAACAGGGCGGGTTGGGCCCAGCGGGTGCGGGTGAGCTCCCGGGCCGCCGCCGGCTCGTCGCCGGCTTCCGGGAAGAGGAGCTCCCGGAGGTCCCGGCCGCTCTCGCCGTCCCGGCCCTTCCGCTGGGCCAGCACCTCGGCGCAGGCGTCGAGCTCGCGGCGGAAGACCGCCTCGCTCCGGTAGAGGTCCCGGCCCATCCCGGGGTGCTGTGCCCCCTGACCCGGAAACAGGAAGGCGACCGGCGGCCGGTCGGTTTCGACGGCGCCCGCGATCCGTCTCTCGTTCCCGGTCAGGCCCCACCGGGCCTCCTCCACGTCGCTCGCCACCACGGCCCGCCGGTGCGGGAAGGCCCGGCGCCCCACCTGGAGGGTGTGCGCCACGTCGGCGAGGTCGGCCTCCGGATGGGCTCCGAGCCAGGCGTCGAGGTCCTCGGCGGCCCGCTCCACGGCTGCGGAGCTCCGAGCCGAGAGGACCAGGATCTGGCGGGAGCGGGAGGGCCCGGAGGGCTCCCGGAGCGGCGCTTCCTCGAGGACCACGTGGGCGTTGGTGCCACCCATGCCGAAGGAGCTCACCCCCGCCCGCCGCGGCGCCGCGCCGGGCTCACCGCGGGGCCAGGCGACCGGCCGGTCGGCCACCCGGAAGCCACCGGCGGCGAAATCGATGGCGGGGTTCGGGTCCCGGAAGTGGACGGTGGGCGGGATCTCCTCGCGCTCCAGGGCGAGGACCGTCTTGATCAGCCCGGCGGCGCCGGCGGCGGCTCCCAGGTGCCCCAGGTTGGACTTGACCGAGCCCAGCCAGCGGTCCCGCCCGTCGCCGGCGCCCAGGGCCCGGGTCAGGGCGTCCACCTCGATGGGGTCGCCGAGCTGGGTGCCAGTGCCGTGGGCCTCGACGTAGGCGACGCTGTCGGGCGGGACCCGGGCCGCCCGGAGGGCGTCGGTCACCACCTCGGTCTGGCCGTCGGCGCCCGGAGCCGAGTATCCCACCCGCGCCGCCCCGTCGTTGTTGATCGCCGAGCCCAGGATCACCGCCAACACCGGGTCGCCGTCGGCCAGGGCGTCCGACAGCCGGCGGAGCGCCACCACCCCCACGCCGGAGCCCCAGACGGTACCCGCCGCCCGGGCGTCGAACGGTCGGCAGTGGCCGTCGGGAGAGTCGATCCCTCCCGCCTCGTGGACGTAGCCACCGACCTGCGGCAGCTTGACCGACACCCCTCCGGCCAGGGCCAGGTCGCACTCGCCACCCGTCAGGGCGCGGCAGGCCAGGTGCACCGCCACCAGGGAGGTCGAGCAGGCGGTCTGGACCGCCAGGCTCGGCCCCCGGAGGCCGAGCTTGTAGGAGACCAGGGTGGTGAGGTAGTCCCGGTCCGTGGCGATGGCCGTCTGGTACGCACCGGCGGCCTGGAGCAGGTCCGGGCGGCTCTGGAGGTGATGGAGGAAGTAGGTCGAGATGCTCTCGCCGCCGTAGACGCCGATGCGGCCGGCGAAGCGCGCCGGGTCGTGGCCGGCGCGCTCGAGGGCCTGCCAGCAGCTCTCGAGGAAGAGGCGGTGCTGGGGGTCGGTGAGCTCGGCCTGGCGTGGGGTGTAGCCGAAGAAGGGGGCGTCGAGCTCCTCGACGCCGTCCAGCACGCCCCGGGCGGCGACGAACCGTGGATGACGGCGGAGCTCCGGATCGGTCCCGGCCCGCGCCAGCTCCTCGTCGGTGAAGGAGGCGATGGACTCGACTCCGCGGTGGAGGTGGTGCCAGAGCTCCTCCACGTCCCGGGCGCCGGGGAAGCGGCCGGCCACGGCGACGACGGCGATCCGGCCGTCGTCGCCCTCGGGCCGCGCCGGCATCGGCGGCGCGGCCGTCGCCGGCTCGGTCTCCGTCACCCCGTGGGCCGCCAGGCGCTCGGCCTGGGCTCGCACCGTCGGATGGCGGAACAGCTCGACCAGGGGCAGGTCCCGGCCGAAGGCCTCCATCAGCCGTCCGTGGAGCCGCACCAGGAGCAGCGAGTGGCCACCCAGGTCGAAGAAGCTCTCCTCGACCCCCACCCGTTCCAGGTCCAGGACCTCGCGCCAGATCGCCGCCACCTGCTCCTCGAGCCGTGTGCGGGGCGCGGCAAAGCCTTCGCCCGAGCGCGCCAGGCGCCGCTCCGGCTCCGGCAGAGCGCGGCGATCGACCTTCCGGTTCGGGGTCAGAGGGAGCGCGTCGAGGACGGTGTAGGTCACCGGCACCAGCGGCTCGGGCAGCTCAAGCCGGAGGCCGGCCCGGAGTGCCTCCGGCGCGAGCTCTCCGGCCGCCGCCTTCGGCACCACGTAGGCCGCCAGCCAGCGGTCCCGCCCCTCGCCCCAGGCGAGCACCACCGCCTCCCGCACCCCGGGCAGGGAGCGCAGGGCGGCTTCGATCTCTCCCAGCTCCACCCGGAAGCCGCGGATCTTGACCTGGCCGTCGCGCCGCCCCAGGAACTCCACCTCGCCGTCCGGCCGGTAGCGGCCCAGGTCGCCGGTGCGGTAGACGCGGTCCGCCGGGTGGTCGGGGTCGGTCGCGAAAGGATTGGGGACGAAGCGTTCCCGCGTGAGCTCCGGGTCCGCCAGGTAGCCCGCTGCCAGGTGCGGGCTGCGGATGGCGAGCTCGCCCACCTCGCCGATCCCGGCCAGGCGCGCGGGCCCCGCCAGGACCAGGAGCTGGACGCCCGGAATCCCGCGGCCGAGGGGGAGCACCCCGCGCCCCGGCATCTCCTCGGCGCGGTGCCAGGCGACGGCGCGCTGCGTCTCGGTGGAACCGAACATGTTGATGCATCGCACCGCCGGTGCGAGCTTCCGGATCCGCGCGACGTCGACGCCGGTGAGGGCGTCGCCCACGAGAAGGGCCCAGCGCAGGGCCGGCAGCTCGTCCTGCGCCGACTCGGTGAGCACCTGGCCCAGGGCCGGGGTCAGATGGGTGACGCTCACCCGTTCCCGGGCCATCCATCCGGCCAGCCGGCCGGGCGCCTGGACCACCCACGGGTCGGGCACGCACAGCGTGCCACCGGTGGCCAGCGAGGTGAAGAGGTCGCGCTGCAGGGGGTCGTGGGCGAGGCCCGAGAGGAGGCTGTAGCGCTCGTCGGGCCCGAGGCGGAGCTCCGCCACCTGCCAGGGGAGGAAGTGGGAGAGGGGGCCGTGGCGCCCCAGGACCCCCTTGGGCTCGCCGGTGGAGCCGGAGGTGAAGGCGACGTAGGCCAGGTCGTCCGGGCCTACCGCCGAGCCCGCCTGCGGGGGGGCGAGGTCTTCGCCGCGGTCCGGGCCGCCGGCCTCGGGTCGCAGACGGCAGGCGACGCCGAGGCGGTCCAGGGCGGCGCCCACCTCCTCGGGCACCGGCACGCCGGGGATCTCCACGAAGGCCCGCGGGGCGGCCCGTTCCAGGATCCGCGCCAGGCGGGCCGCGGGGTACGCCGGGTCGAGGATGGTGAAGGCGCCGCCGGCCCGGAGCGCCGCCAGGACGGCCCGGGGGAGGGCAGGGCTCCGCTGGCCCCAGATCGCCACCACGTCCCCGCGGGCCACGCCGCCGGCGGCCAGAGCCGCCGCCAGGCGGGCGGTCCTCGCGGCGAGCTCGCCGTAGCTCCAGCACACCCCCGAGCCAGCGACCGCCACGCGCTCCGGCGCCTCGCGGGCGTAGCGTGCGAACCGCTCGTGGACCGACCCGTGCCAGGCGTCGTCGAGGGGCGCCCGGGGGTCGGGGAGCACCTCCCGGGCCCGGGTGGTGGCCAGGGAATGGTGCTCCAGGGGCTCCTCCGGTGCCGCCGACGCCCGGGCGAGCAGGGTCTCGTACTGGGCCAGGAGCTCCTCCATCCGCGGCCGGTCGAAGAGGTCCGGGTTGTAGACCAGGTCGAGGCGCACACCCTCTCCGCCGTCGTCCAGGTAGAGGGTGAGGTCGAACTTCGAGCCCACCTCCACGCTCCCGCCGGCCGCTACCGTGACTTCCGGCACGTCGATCTCCGCCGCCGGCAGGGCGAGCATGTTGAAGAAGACCTGGAAGAGCGGCGTCCGCGACAGGTCCCGCTCCGGCTGGAGCTCCGCCAGGAGCCGCTCGAAGGGGAGCTCCTGGTGGGCGTAGGCCTCGAGCGCCGTCTCCCGCACGCGCGCCACGAGGTCGTCGAACGACGGCGCGCCGGTGAGGTCGACGCGCAGGACCAGGGTGTTGAGGAAGCACCCCACGAGCCCTTCCATCTCCGGCCGGGTACGCCCCGCGATGGGGGAGCCCACCAGCAGCTCCTCCTGGCCCGCGAGGCGGCCGAGGAGGGCTCCGAAGCCCGCCAGGAGGACCATGAACAGGCTCGCCCCCCGCTCGTTGGCGAGCTGCCGGAGGCGGCGGGTGAGCTCCGGGTCGAGGGCGTGGTGGAGGCTCGCGCCCGCCAGGGTCTGGACCGGGGGGCGGGGCCGGTCGGTGGGGAGGTCGAGGACCCGGGGCGCCCCCTCGAGGGCTCGACGCCAGTACGCGAGCTGCCCTTCCAGGGCCGCACCCTGAAGCCACCGGCGCTGCCAGACGGCCACGTCGCGGTACTGGAGCGGCAGGGCCGGAAGCCGGGGCTGCCGGCCCATCTCCAGGTCCCGCCAGGCCTGCCCCATCTCGCGCAACAGGACGCCGATCGACCAGCCGTCGGAGACGATGTGGTGGAGGACCCCCACCAGGAGGTACTCGTCCGGCTCTAGCTGGAGGAGGCGGAGGCGGAAAAGGGGTCCACGGGCGAGGTCGAAGGGGCGCCGGACCTCCCGGGCGACCACGGCCTCCTCCTCCGTCGCCCGGACCGCCGCCGGCAGGCCGGTGAGATCCACCAGCGGGAGCTGGGCGCGCAGCCGCGGGGTGACCACCTGCACGACGGCGCCGTCGAGCTCCCGGAAGGTGGTGCGCAGCACGTCGTGGCGCCGGATCACGGCGGCGAGGGCGCTCGCCAGGACCTCGGGCCGCACGGTCCCCCGGAGCCGGAGGGTCACGGGCATGTGGAAGGCGGGGGTGGCCGGGTCGAGGCGCTGGACGAACCAGAGCCGCTCCTGGGCGAAGGAGAGGGGCGCCGGCCAGTCCCCGGCCACCGGCACCAGGGGCGGCGCGCCGTCCGCGGGCGCCCGCGCGCCAGCCGGCGAGCCCGTGGCCGCCTCCACCCAACGGGCGAGACCGGCCAGGGTGGGCGCCTCGAAGACCCGGCGCACCGGCAGCTCGACGCCGAGCTCCGCCCGCACGCGGGCCACGAGCTGCGTGGCGAGCAGGGAGTGGCCACCCAGCTCGAAGAAGGAGTCCTCGGCCCCGACCGTCTCCACGTCCAGCAGCTCGCGCCAGAAGCCGGCGAGGAGCTCCTCGGCGGCCCCCTCCGGAGGCCTGCCCTTGCCCGCCGCCGCCCCCCACTCGGGCCGCGGCAGGGCTCGGCGGTCCACCTTGCCGCTGGGGGCCAGGGGCAGGGCGTCGAGGAAGACGAGGGCCGACGGCACCATGAACTCGGGCAGGCGTTCGCGCAGGTCGGCCGTGAGCTCCTGCGCGGTCGGCGGCACCCCGGCGTCCGCCCGGGCGACGGCGTAGGCCACCAGGCGCCGGTCGCCGCCGCCGGCCTCGTGCACCACGGCCACCGCATCGGCGATCCCGGGGTGGCTCGCCAGGGCGGCCTCGACCTCCCCGAGCTCGATGCGGAAGCCCCGGAGCTTGACCTGTTGGTCCCGCCGCCCGAGGAACTCCAGGCGCCCATCGGCGAGACAGCGAGCCAGGTCGCCGGTCCGGTAGAGGCGAGCGCCTGCGCCGCCGAAGGGGTCGGGCACGAAACGCTCCGCGGTCAGGCTCGGGCGCGCCAGGTATCCCTGAGCGACCCCGGCGCCGCCCGTGCAGAGCTCGCCGGCGACCCCGGGCGGGACCGGCCGGAAGGCGCGATCGAGGAGGTAGCAGGTGGAGTGGGTGACCGCCCTGCCGATGGGTACGGGCTCGGCCACCTCGCCGGGTGCGCGCAGGCGTTCGACCGTGGCGAGAGTGGTGTTCTCGGTGGGGCCGTAGGCGTTCGTCAGGACGAGGCCGGGATGGCGCGCGAGCACCCGCCGCATCGCCTCGGGCGACGCCGCCTCGCCGCCGGTCATCAGGTGGCGTAGCGAGGCGAGGGGTGCCGTCGCCGCGCCCGGGAGTCGCACGAGCCGCGCCACCTGGTTGAACAGGCCGGTGGTCAAGAACGCTACGGTCACCCGCTCCCGGGCATAGAGCCGGGCGATGCCCTCCGGGTCCGGAAGCTCCGGCGGGTGGAGGACCAGCCGCCCACCCGAGGCCAGCGGCCACCAGATCTCCAGGGTCGAGGCGTCGAAGGCCACCGGCGCCGAGTGGCTGAAGGTCTCCTCCGGCCCCAGGTCGACGTAGTCCACCCCCCGGAGGAGCCGGGTCACGCCGCCATGGCTGATCTTCACTCCCTTCGGCCGCCCGGTGGAGCCCGAGGTGTAGAGGACGAAGGCCAGGTCGCCAGCGTCTCCGGGGTCGGCCCCAGGCCCGTCCGGCCCGCCCGGCCCGGCCGGATCGGCTTCGATCGCCCGCCGGTGGGCGTCCAGGAGCACTCGGGGGCCGCCGCGCCCCTCCGAGAGCGCGGGCAGCGCCGGGACGAGGGTCGAGACGGTCACCACCACCGGCGGCGTCGCGGGGTCTTCGAGCATCAGGGCCAGACGGCTCTCGGGGTAGGCCGGGTCCAGGGGCAGGTAGGCGCCCCCCGCCTGGAGCACGGCGAGGAGGGTCTCCACCAGCGCCGGCGAGCGCTCCAGGCAGACCCCCACCAGGTCCCCCCGGCGGACCCCGAGGCGCCGCAGATACCGGGCCAGCCGGCCCGACCGGCGCGCCAGCTCGCCGTAGGTCACGGCCTCTCCCTCGGCGACCACCGCCACCGCCTCGGGCCGGCGCGCCGCCTCCGCGGCCACCAGGGCGTGGACCCAGCCCGCCATCGGAGCCATTCGCCCTCGCCCGCTCCACTCGGCGACGAGCTGGTGGGCCTCTGCCGGAGCCAGGAGCGGCAGGGCTCCCACCGTCCGCCCCGGCGTCGCCAGGGCGGCGCCCAGGAGGGTCTCGAAGCCGCCGAGGAGGCGCCGCACGGTGGCGGCGTCGTAGAGGTCGGCGTCGTACTCGAGCCGCCCCGCGAGCCCGCCGCCCTCGCCGGGGCGCAGGTCGAGGGTGAGGTCGAACTTCGCCGTGCCCGTGGCCACCGCCAGCTCCGAGACCTCGACCCCGGGCAGCCGCGGCCGCTCCAGGGGTGCGGTCTGGAGCGCCAGGACGACCTGGACGAGGGGGGTGTCCATGGCGTCGCGGGCGCCGGCCACGGCCTCGACCACCTTCTCGAAGGGCACGTCCTGGTGAGCGAAGGCGTCGAGGGCCGCGTCGCGCACCCGGGCCAGGAGCTCGCGGTACGACGGCCCGCCGCCGGTACCCGAGAGGTCGATCCGGAGGGCCAGGGTGTTGACGAAGAAGCCCACCAGGCCCTCGAGCTCGGTCCGGCGCCGCCCCGCCACCGGCGCGCCCACGATCAGGTCGTCCTGGCCGGTGACGCGCCCGAGGAGGGCGGCGAAGGCGGCGAGGAGGACCATGAACGGGGTCGCCCCCGCGCTCCGGGCGAGGGCGTCGACCTGCCCCGCGAGCCCGGGCCCGAGGGCCCGGAGGACCTCACCCGCCCGCCGCCGGCGGGCCGGGTCGCGCGGCCGGTCGGCCGGCAGCTCCAGGACCGCCGGCGCGCCCTCCAGCCGGCGCCGCCAGTACCGGAGCCGGGCCTCGAGCGCCGCGCCCCGCAGCCACTCCCGCTGCCAGTCGGCGTAGTCGGCGTACTGGACGCGGACCGGAGGAAGCGAGGCCGCCTCGCCCCGGACCGCGGCCCGGTAGAGAGCCGAGACCTCGCGCACCAGGACGCCCACCGACCAGCCGTCCGAGACGACGTGGTGCAGGGTCAGGACCAGGGCGTGCCCGGCGTGGTCCTCGCGCAGGACGAGGGCCCGCAGGAGGGGCGGGCGGCCGAGGTCGAAGGGGCGGCCGGCCTCGGCGGCGGCGGCCTCCCGGAGTGCCCGGCCGCGGCGCCCCGGCGGCAGACCGGCGAGGTCCACCACCGGCATCGCCAGGAGGGCCTGCGGATGGACCACCTGCACCGGGTGGCCCTGCCGCTCGGCGAAGCTCGTCCTCAGGGCCGCCTGCCGGGCCACCACCGCGCGCAGGGCGCCGGCCAGCGCCCGCAGGTCCAGGGCCTCCCCCCGGAGGCGGAGCCCGCCGGCCACGTGGTAGGCGGAGGTGCCGGGCTCCAGCCGTTCCAGGAACCAGAGCCGCCGCTGGGCGTACGACAACACGGTCTCGAAGGCGCCGGGACCCGGCCGCGGCCGGGGCTCGAGGGGCGGCGCCTCGGGCAGGGCCATCCTGCGGCCCTCGTCCACGGCCGCCGCCAGCTCCGCCAGGGTCGGGGCCTCGAAGATCCGGCGCAGGGGGAGGGCCACGCCCAGGGCGTGCTCGACGCGGGCGGCGAGGCGGGTGGCGAGCAGCGAGTGGCCGCCCAGGTCGAAGAAGGAGTCCTCGGCCGCCACCGTCTCCACGTCCAGGAGCTCGCGCCAGAGGCCGGCCAGGAGCTCCTCGGTGGGCCCCTCGGGGGGGCGCCCCTCCCCCGCCGCCGCCCCCCAGTCGGGCCGCGGCAGGGCCCGGCGGTCCACCTTGCCGTGGGCGGTCAAGGGCAGGGCGTCGAGGAGCACGAAGGCCGCCGGCACCATGAACTCCGGCAGCCGCTCCCGGAGGTGGGCGGCGAGCTCCGGCGCGGTGGGCGGCGGGCCGCCGCCGCCCGGCCGGGCGACGGCGTAGGCCACCAGCCGCCGGTCGCCCGCCCCCGTCTCGCGCACCGCGGCCGCCGCCGCGGCGATCCCCGGGTGGCCCGCCAGGGCGGCCTCGATCTCGCCGAGCTCGATCCGGAACCCCCGGAGCTTGACCTGCTGGTCCCGGCGCCCCAGGAACTCGAGCCGCCCGTCGGGGAGGAAGCGGGCCAGGTCGCCGGTCCGGTAGAGCCGGGAGCCGGCGGCGCCGAAGGGGTCGGGCACGAAGCGCTCGGCGGTCGCGGCCGGGCGCGCCAGGTAGCCGCGGGCGACCCCCGCGCCCCCCGCCGCGAGCTCGCCGGCGACCCCCGGCGGCACCGGCCGGAAGGCGGCGTCGAGGACGAACGCCGTGGTCCCGGCGATGGGCCGGCCCAGGGGGACCGGGTCGCCCACCTCCGCCGGCGACCGGAAGGCGGCGACGGCGGTGAAGGTGGTGTTCTCGGTGGGGCCGTAGCCGTTGCCCACGAGCAGGCCGGGATGGCGCTCGAGGGCGTGGCGCATCGCTCCGGGCGACGGCGCCTCGCCGCCGGTCAGCAGATGGCGGAGCGGCGCCAGGGGAGCGCCCGTCCCCTCGCCCGGGAGCCCGTCGAGCCCGACCACCTGGTGGAACAGCCCGGCGGTCAGCCACGAGAGAGTCACCCGCTCCCGGCCGTAGAGCCGGGCGAGCCCGGCCGGGCTCGGGAGCTCCGGCGGGTGGAGCACCAGGCGTCCTCCCGACGTGAGCGGCCCCCAGAGCTCCAGGGTCGAGGCGTCGAAGGCCACCGGCGAGAGGTGGAGGAAGGTCTCGTCCGTCCCGAGCTCGATGAAGTCGGCCCCGGCCACCAGGCGGAGCACGTTGCCGTGGCTGACCGCCACCCCCTTGGGCCGGCCCGTCGAGCCCGAGGTGTAGAGGACGTAGGCCAGGTCGTCCTCGCCCGCGACGTTCGGCGGCGGTTGCGCGCTCTCCGCCTCGATGGCCCGGCGGTGGTCGTCCAGGAGCACCCGCGCGCCGCCGCCCCCTCCCGGCAGCGCCGGGACGAGGGCCGAGACGGTCACCACCACGGGCGGCGTCGGCGGGTCCTCGAGCATCAGGGCCAGGCGGCTCTCGGGGTAGGCCGGGTCCAGGGGCAGGTACGCGCCCCCCGCCTGGAGCACCGCCAGGAGGGTCGCGACCAGCTCCGGCGAGCGCTCCAGGCAGACTCCCACCAGGTCCCCGCGGCGCACCCCGACGCGGCCCAGGTGCCGGGCCAGCCGGACCGCGCGCCGGACCAGCTCGCCGTACGAGACGGCCGCCCCGCCGGCGACCACCGCCACCGCCTCGGGCCGCCGCGC
The DNA here is from genome assembly GCA_963741925.1 of uncultured Acidobacteriota bacterium. Lineage (GTDB taxonomy): Bacteria > Acidobacteriota > Thermoanaerobaculia > Multivoradales > DATKCC01 > CAVUBL01. Next base: position 759,987 of record CAVUJU010000005.1, on the reverse strand, counting down.
CGCCTGGGCCGCCACCAGGGCGCTCACCGAGCCGGCGACCGGCGCCGTCCGGGCGCCGCCGCTCCACTCGGCGACGAGCTGGTGGCGCTCGGCCGGCGCCAGGGCCGCCAGCGCGCCCACCGCCCGCTCCGGCGCCGCCAGGGCCGCCGCCAGGAGGGTCTCGAAGCCGCGCGCCAGGCGCCGCACGGTGGCGGCGTCGTAGAGGTCGGCGTCGTACTCGAGCCGGCCCGCGAGCCCACCGCCCTCGCCGGGGCGCAGGTCGAGGGTGAGGTCGAACTTCGCCGTGGCCGTGCCCATCGCCAGCTCTGCGACCTCGACCCCGGGCAGCCGCGGCCGCTCCAGGGGGGCGGTCTGGAGCGCCAGGACCACCTGGAAGAGCGGGGTCTGGACCAGATCCCGGCCCGGCGCCAGCTCCTCGACCAGCTTCTCGAACGGCACCTCCTGGTGGGCATAGGCCCGGAGCGTCGTCTCGCGGACCCGGCCCAGGAGCTCCCGGAAGGAGACCCCGGGGTCGATCCCCACCCGGAGCACCACGGTGTTGACGAAGAACCCGATCAGGTCCCGCCACCGCGGGTCGTCGCGTCCCGCCACCGGCGAGCCCACCGGCACGTCCTCGGCGCCGGTCAGACGGTGGAGGAGCAGCGCGAAGAGGGCCAGGACGGCCATGAACGGGGTCGCCCCGTGGGTCCGGGCGAGCGCCTCGAGGCGCGCCACGCCGGCCGCCGGCAGAGCGACCGGCACCTCGGCCCCCCGGTAGCGCCGAACCGGCGGCCGGGGCCGGTCGGCGGGGAGCGCCAGGGGCTCCACCCCGGCGAGCTCGCGGCGCCAGTGGGCGAGCTCCGCCGCCAGCCGCGCGCCCTGCCACGAGCGCCGCTGCCGGGCGGCGAAGTCGAGGTAGCGCCCCGGGAGGGGGGGCAGGGGAGAGGGCCGGCCGGCCAGGAACGCCGGATAGAGGGCGCCCACCTCCGCCGCCAGCACCCCCAGGGACCAGCCGTCGGCGGCGACGTGGTGGAGGGTCAGGGCGAGCTCGTGGACCCGCGCCTCCAGGCGCAGGAGGAGCGCCCGCGCCAGGGGCGGACGGCCGAGGTCGAAGGGACGCCGCGCCTCGCCCTGCCGGAGCGCCGCGGCCGCCCGCCGGCGGCGCACCGCCGGGAGGCCCGAGAGGTCGACCACCGCCGTCGCCAGGGCCGCCGTGTCGTCGACCCGCTGCACCGGCTCGCCGTCGGCGCTCGCGAAGCGGGTCCTGAGGGGCTCGTGCCGCCGCACCGTCGCCGCCAGCGCCCGGGCCAGGCACGCCGGGTCGAGGGGGCCCTCGAGGCGCAGGGCGAGAGGCATGTTGTAGAGCGGCAGGCCCGGGTTCAGGCGATCGAGGAACCAGAGCCGCTCCTGGCCGAACGAGAGGGGGACCGGCCGGTCCGCCGCCGCCGGCGCGGCGCCGCCCGCGATCTCGGCCGGGGCCGCCGTCGCCACCCGCCGGGCGAGGCCGGCGAGCGTCGGGCTCTCGAACACCGCCCGGAGCGGCAGCTCCACCCCCAGGATCTCGCGCAGCCGGGAGACCACGCGCGCACCCAGGAGGGAGTGCCCCCCCAGGCGGAAGAAGTCGTCGTCGCGGCCCACCCCCTCGCGCCCCAGGACCTCCTCCCACACCCGGGCCACCGCCACCTCGGCGGGGCTCGCCGGAGCGGCTCCCCGGCCTTGCCCGGCCACCGGGGCGGTGGGCGCGGGGAGGGCCCGCCGATCCACCTTGCCGTTGGGCAGTCGGGGGAGCGCCTCGAGGACCACGAAGGCCGCGGGCACGAAGGGGGCCGGGAGGCGCCGGGCGAGGCTCCGGGCGAGCTCGCCCGGAGCGAGGACGGCGTGCTCCCCGGCCACGGCGTAGGCCACCAGGTACCGCTCGCCGGGGCCGTCGTTCCGCACCGCGGCCACCGCCTCGCGCACCCCGGGGCAGGCGAGGAGGGCCGCCTCCACCTCCCCCAGCTCGATCCGGAAGCCCCGGAGCTTGACCTGGTGATCGAGGCGCCCCAGGAACTCGAGCTTCTCCGTCGCCCCGCGGCCGGACCCGGTCTCCGGTGCGGTAGCGGCGGGCACCGGGCCGGGCGCCTGCGGCGGCGGGGCCGAAGGGGTCGGGGCGGAAGCGCTCGGCGGTGGCCGCCGGCCGCCGGAGGTAGCCGCGGGCGAGACCGGCGCCCGCCAGCCACAGCTCGCCGGGGACCCCCACGGGTACCGGCCGGCCCCGGGCGTCCAGGACCTGGGCCCGGGTGCCCGCCACCGGGCGGCCGATGGTGGGCTCGGAGGCGGCGTCCCGGGCCGCCTCGGCCCAGGTGGAGTAGGTCGTGTCCTCCGACGGGCCATAGAGGTTCACCACCCGCGTCCCCGGCGCGGCGAAGCGGTGGATGGCCCGGACCAGCTCGCGGCGGAGCGGCTCGCCGGCCAGGTTGACCGTCGCCACCGAGGGGGGCAGGGCGCCGGCGCGGACCAGCTCGGCCGCGGCCGACGGGACGGTGTTGACCAGCCGCACCCGGGACGCCTCCGGGTGGCCGTCGAGGTCGAGGGCGTCCCGCGCCAGGATCACCGAGCCGCCGGCGGCCAGGGGCACGAAGAGCTCGAAGACCGAGAGGTCGAACGAGACGGAGGTGGCCGCCAGGACCGCCGAGAGCTCGTCGCCGGTGTGCTCCCCGAGGGCCCAGGCCACCAGGGCGGCGGCCGCGCGGTGGGGGATCGCCACTCCCTTGGGCCGGCCGGTGGAGCCCGAGGTGTAGATGAGGTAGGCGAGCGTGTCGGGCAGCGGCGGGGACGCCGCGGCCGCCGCCGGCTCCTCGCCCCGGCCCGTCTCCGCCCCGCCGGCGAGCGCCGCCTCCAGGGGCACGACCCGCCCTCCCAGGCCGCCGGCACGGGCGGCGTGCGCCCGGTCCGCGACGATCCAGGCGGCGCCCGCGTCCGCCGTCATCAGGCGGAGCCGCTCCTCGGGGTAGCCGGGATCGAGCGGCAGGTAGGCCCCACCCGCCCGGAGGACGCCCAGGAGGGCGGCGACCAGCGCGGGCGAACGCTCCGCCAGCACCGCCACCGGCGTCTCCCGCGCCACCCCCAGGCGGCGCAGGCGCCCGGCCAGGCGGTCGGCGCGCTCCAGGAGGCCGGCGTAGGTCAAGCGCTCGCCGCGCGCCGCGACGGCGACGGCGTCCGGCCGCCGCGCGCCGGCGGCGGCGACCAGGGCCGGCAGGGTGAGCTCCGTCGCGCCGGGCGCGGCCGGGGCGCGGCGCAGGCGCTCCGCCGCGTTCCACTCCACCAGGAGCTGGTGCGCCTCGGCCGGCGCCAGGAGCGGCAGCTCCGCCAGCGGCCGGTCCGGCTCCCGGGCGGCCGCCGCGGCGACGGTGACGAGCTGGCGTCCCAGGCGACGAGCGGTCGTCCTGTCGAACAGGTCGGCGTCGTAGCGCAGGGAGGCGGCGATCCCGCCCCCGTCCTCCACCGCGGTGAGCAGGAGGTCGAAGGGCGCGCCCCGCTCCGCGAAGGCGACGGACTCGAAGGGCAGGCCGCCCAGCTCCATCCGTCCGCCCTCCCGGCGCAGGAGGAACCGGGCCAGGCCCTCCGGGGCGGCGCGGTGGGGCCGCTCGAAGGCGAGCATGACCTGGAAGAGGGGCGATCGGCTCGGGTCCCGGCGCACGCCCAGGCGCTCCACGATGCGGGGGAACGGGTACTCCTGGTGCTCGAGCCCCGCCACCGCCGCCTCGCGGGCGCGGCCGAGGAGGCGACGGAAGCTCGGCTCCCCGGCGAGATCGAGCCGCAGGGGCAGGGGGTTGACCAGGTAGCCCACCGCCTCGGCCAGGTCCGGGTGCGTCCGGCCGGCGGCGGGGGCGCCGATCACCAGGTCCTCGGCGCCGGTGAGGCGCCCGAGCCAGGCGGCGAAGGCGGCGAGGAGGGCCGCGAAGAGGGTCGCCGACTCGCGCCGGGCGAGCCTTGCGAGGGCCGCGGCGACGTCCGGCCCGAGGTCCAGGCCCACCGCCGAGCCGCAAAAGCCCTGGATCGGCGGGCGCGGCCGGTCGGCCGGCAGCTCCAGGACCTCGGGCGCCCCGGCGAGGGTGCTCCGCCAGTACGTCCAGAGGGCCTCGCCCCGGCCGCCGGCGAGGCGTCCGGCCTGCCAGGGCGCGAGCTCGGCCGTGGACGGCCCGGGCGGCGAAAGCGCCGCCTCCTCGCCGGCGGCGGCGGCGCCGTAGAGCCGCCCCAGCTCGTCGAGCAGCAGCACCAGGGAGCCCAGGTCGACGGCGACGTGGTGGACGGCCACCAGGAGGGTGTGATCGTCCGGCGCGCGGCTCCGGAGACGGACCCGCAGGAGCGCCCCCCGGCCGAGGTCGAAGGGGCGGTGGGCCTCGGCGTCGAGCCAGGCCGCCGTCTCGCCGTCGCTCCAGCCGGCGGCGCTCGCCGCCGCGAAGTCGACGCCCGCCTCCGCCGGCGCCACGACCCGCTGGACCGGCTCGCCGCCCTCCTCGGCGAAGCGGGTGCGCAGGGCGGCGTGGCGCGCCACCAGGCCGCGCACCGCCCGGCCCAGGGCCGCGGCCTCGAGCGGACCGCGGACGCGGGCCCCGAACGCCAGGTTGTAGGCCGCGCTCTCGGGGGCCAGGCGGTGGAGCAGCCAGAGCGCCCGCTGGCCGTCGGTGAGGGGGACCGCGACCCCCGGCTCGACCGGCGCGCCCACCCCGTCGGCCGGCCGCTCCTCGCCGCCGCCGGCCGGGGAGGCGGCGAGGGCGCCGAGCAGGCGATCGGCCAGGTCCTCGGCGCTCATCCCCGCGAGCAGCTCGGCCAGCGAGGGCGCCGTCCCCAGGGCCGACTCCAGGCGCGCCTGGAGCTCGGCCGCGGCCAGGGAGTCGAGGGGCACCTCCCGGCCGGCGTCGAGGCGCTCGGGCGCCACTCCCAGGGCGCGGGCCAGGAGGGCCCGGAGAGCCGGAACCGCCACCGCCCGGCGCTCGTCCGGCGCGAGCGCGGCCAGGCGCTCCCGGTCGAGGCCGCCGGCCGCCGCGCGGGGCGGACCGGGCGTGGCGGCGGCCGCCGCGGGCGGCTCGGGCCCCGCCCCGGCCAGGCTCCGGGCGACGACGTCGAGGCGGTCCTCGAGATAGGCCGCCCGGCACGCCCCGCGGCGGACCTTGCCGCTCGAGGTCTTGGGCAGGGTGCCCGGGGAGAGCAGCACCACCTCGTGGACCGCGGCCTCGTGCTCCGTGGCCACGGCGGCGCGGACCGCCGCCGCCACCTCCTCCGGGTCCGGCCGCGGGCGGCGGACCACCTCGTGGGCCACCACCAGGCGCTCCTCGCCGGCGACCTCGACCCCGAAGGCGGCGCCGGAGCCCGGCCGCAGCCCCGGGTGGCAGAGCGCCACCGTGTGCTCCACGTCCTGGGGGTAGAGGTTGCGCCCCCGGAGGATGACGAGGTCCTTGATCCGGCCGGTGACGAACAGCTCACCGCCGTGGAGGAAACCCAGGTCGCCGGAGCGCAGGTACGGCCCCGCGCCGGCGGCGGTCCGGGCCTCGAAGGTGGCGGCCGACTCCTCCGGCCGGCCCCGGTAGCCGCCGGCGACGCCGGGCCCGGCGATCCAGATCTCGCCCACCCGGCCCGCGCCCAGGCGCCGGCCGTCGGCGGGATCGACGATCGCCACCTCCCCCGCCCGGGCGCCGCCGCAGCCGACGAGGCTCCGGGCCGCGGCTCCGTCCCCGCCGCCGTCGTCTCCCGGGCCCATGGGCTCCACGGCGTGGCGCTCCAGCGCCTCGGCCCGGAAGCAAGCCACGGTGGGCGGCGCCGCCACGGCGCCGCCGGTGACGAGAAGGGTCGCCTCGGCCAGCCCGTAGCAGGGGTAGAACGCCTCGCGGCGAAAGCCCGCCGGTCCGAAGGCCGCCGCGAACCGCTCCAGGGTCTCGGGCCGCACCGGCTCGGCGCCGTCGAAGGCCACTCGCCAGGCGGCGAGGTCGAGGCCCCGGCGGGCCTCGGGCGCCACCCGGTCCACGCACAGCTCGTAGGCGAAGCTCGGGCCACCGCTCACCGTCGCCCCTCGCGCCGCGATCGCTTCGAGCCACCGGGCCGGCCGCTGGAGGAAGGCGGCCGGCGACATCAGGTCCACCGGAAAGCCGGCGTAGAGGGGGCCGAGGATGCCGCCGATGAGCCCCATGTCGTGGTAGGGCGGGAGCCAGATCAGCCCTCGGTCCGCCGGCGACAGCTCGAAGGCGGCGGCGATGGCGGCCAGGTTCGCGAGGAGGTTCGCGTGGGAGAGGATCACCCCCTTGGGCCGGCCGGTGGAGCCGGAGGTGTACTGGAGGAAGGCGACGGTCCCGGGCTCGAGCTCCGGGGGCCGCCACCGCTCGGCGTCCTCCGGCCGGTCCCCCTCCTCCGCCAGCCAGTCGAGCCCGGCGAGGGCGTCCACGGGATCGCCCTCCTCGCGCCTCCAGGTCGCGACCCGGTCGCGCACCGTCCGGTCGGTGAGGGCGAGCCCGGGCGCGGCGTCCTCGGCGACGGCGGCGAGGCGCGGCAGGCTCCGGTTGCGCCGCGGCGGGTAGACGGGGACCGCCACGACGCCGGCGTAGAGGCAGCCGAAGAAGGCCGCGACGTACTCGAGACCCGGCGGGTAGACGAGGAGGGCGCGGGCGCCCGGCTCGAGTCGGCGGCCGAGGCGCGCGGCGACGGCCTGGGCGCGGAGATCGAGCTCGCCGTAGGTCAGGGCGCCGGCTTCACGCTCGCCGTCCGCGAGGAAGGCGAAAGCGACCTCTCCCGGGCGCGTGCGGGCGCGGTCCCGGGCCAGGTCCACCAGCGTGGTCCACCCCGACTGTGGTTTGGATTCGACGGCGTCCACTACTCCCCGGTCTGAGCTCGCGACTCGCGCGAGTCGTGGAGGACAGGCTCGCTTCGGCGAGGTCCCAGCGGACCTCAGCCGGTGGACGAGCCGTCGTGACTACCCACGTCCGGGGCGCCGCGGACGCACTCGTTCCTCAGTGCGGAGCGCACGGCCTTTCGTGACAGCGCGGGTCGCGATACCGGGGGGCGCCGGCGGCCGGTTGTCGCGATCGGGGGCCGGAGGCGCACCGAGGAAGGGAGAATGGACGCCCTCTTCCGCCACGTCCGCTACAGCCTGCGCAAGCTGGGCGCCCATCCGGCCTTCACCGCCGCGGCGATCGCCTCGCTGGGGCTGGGCATCGGCGCCGCCGCCACCCTGTTCACCTGCGTCAACGCGCTCTTCCTGCGCTCCCTGCCGGTGGCGGACCCGGCGCGCCTGGTGGCCGTCTACACCACCACCGGCGCCTCCCCGGACCTGCTGCCCACCTCCCATCCGCGCTTCCGGGACTTCCGGGACAGCGCCCGCACGCTCTCCGGCCTCGCCGCCCACCGCTCGATCTCGGTCAGCATGGGCGGCGAGAGGCCGGAGGTCGTCTTCGGCGAGCTGGTGTCGGGCGACTACTTCGACGTGCTCGGGGTGCACGCCGCCCTGGGCCGGACCTTCACCGGCGAGGAGGGCCGCGGCCGGGGAGGGCACCCGGTGGTGGTCCTGGGGCACGACCTCTGGGCGCGGCGCTTCCGCGCCGACCCGGGAATCGTCGGGCGCGAGGTCGTCTTGAACCGCCGGCCGTTCACCGTGATCGGCGTGCTGCCCGAGGACTTCCGCGGCCTCGCCCTGCTGGAGTCGCCCGAGCTCTGGGTGCCGACCTCGACGTACGAGACGGTGCTCTCCGGCGCGGGCGTCTCGGCCTTCGACGACCGGCAGACCCTGATCTTCGAGCTCGTGGGCCGTCTCGCCCCCGGCTCCTCCCCCGAGCAGGCTCGTTCCGAGCTGGCGTCGCTCGCCCGGGTCCTCGGCCGCGAGCACCCGGAGGTCCAGGACGACCTGGGAGTCGCGGTGGTCCCGGCGGCCGAGGCGGCCCTCGGCCCCAAGCTCCGCCACACCTTGACCCGGGCGGGATGGGTGCTGGGCGGCGCCACCGCCCTGCTCCTGGCCATCGCCTGCGCCAACCTGGCCGCCCTGCTCCTGGCGCGCACCGTGACCCGTCGCCGGGAGATCGCCATCCGCCTCGCCGCCGGCGCCGCCCGCGGCCAGCTCGCCCGCGAGCTCCTGGCCGAGGCCCTGGTGCTGGGCCTGCTGGGCGGCGCCGCCGGCCTGGTGCTCGCGATCTGGGGGACCGACCTCCTCTGGGCCCTGCGCCCACCCTTCCTCGCCGGCTCCCTCGACCTCGCGCCGGACTGGCGCAGCGTCGCCTTCACCCTGGCAGTGGCCCTCGCGACCGGCCTCCTCTTCGGCGTGGCCCCCGTCGTCCAGTCCTTCCGGGTCGACCCGGTGGCCGCGCTCCAGGACCGCCCGGGAGCCGGCGGCGGCGCCGGGCGGAAGCTTCTCCGGGGGTTGGTCGCGGGGCAGGTGGCCCTCTCCCTCGTCGCCCTGGTGGGGGCCGGCCTGTTCGTGGCGAGCCTGCGCAACGTCTACCGCACCGACCCTGGCTTCGAGATCCACGGCCTCTTCCTCGTGCCGCTCCACCTGTCCGCGGAGGGCTATAGCAGGCCGGCCACGCTCGCCTTCTACCGCGACGCCGTGGAGCGGGTCGACTCGCTCCAGGGCGTGCGCTCGGCGGCGGTGTCGGAGCGCCCGGTGCTGGCTCCGGGCGGGGCGCGCTACGACCTCGTCGCCGAGGGACGGGAGCAGGCGACGCGGGAGGCCGGGCGCCTGGTCTCCATCGACCGGGTGGGCCTGGGCTACTTCCGGATGATGGGGATCCCGCTCCTCGACGGGCGGACCTTCGCGGCGAGCGACCGGGAGGACTCGCCGCCGGTGGCGATCGTCAACCAGACCCTGGCCCACCGCTTCTGGCCCGGCGGCCGGGTGGTCGGCCGGCGGCTCCGGTTCACCGAGGCGAGCGCGCCGACGGCGGAGCCCATCGAGGTGGTCGGGGTCGCCCGCGACGCCGCCTACCACGGCCTGAACGAGCAGGCCCAGCCCTACCTCTACCTGCCGGTGCTCCAGAGCTTCACGCCCAACACCGTGCTCCACGTGCGCACCGCGGGCGATCCGGCCGGCGTGATCCCGGCGGTGCGCTCCGCGATCCAGGGCCTCGCCCCGGAGCTCCCCCTCCCCGAGGCGCGGGAGGTGGCGGACCTCCTCCGGCGCCAGTACTGGGCGCCGCGCATGCTCGCCGGCCTCCTCGCCCTGTACGGCTCCCTCGCCCTCCTGCTGACCGCGGTGGGCATCTACGGCGTGGTCGCCTACAGCGTCAACCTGACCCGCCGGGAGATCGGCGTGCGCCTCGCCCTCGGCGCCGGCCGCGCCCGGCTGCTGCGCGAGCTCCTGGGACGAGGGATGAGGCCGGTGGCGCTGGGCCTGGTCGTCGGGCTCGCGGCCGCCCTCGCCGCGGCCCCCGGGGCGGCCGCTCTCCTGTTCGGCTTGAACGCCCTCGATCCCGTCGCCTTCGGCCTGGCGATCCTCGTCCTCGGTGGGGTCGCCCTGGTGGCCGTGCTGATCCCGGCCCGGCGAGCGACCACGGCTCACCCGGCCGCCGTCCTGCGAGTGGAGTGAACGCCATGAGCGAGCCCCTGGAGCGCACCCGGAACAAGTCGCCGCAAGGGGGCGCCGCCCCCGGCCCCCACGGCCTGGCCATCCTCCGCTACCTCCTGCCGGGCCGCCGCTACCCGTTGCGGCTGCTGCCCGAGCTCACGGCCCGTTACGGCGACGTCGTGTGCGTGAACCGCCGGCTGCGGATCTTCCTGATCAGCCACCCCGACCACCTCGATCGGGTCCTGCGGGAGAACCACGAGGCCTACGTGCACAACGTCCGGAGCCGCCTCTTCATGGGCGCCGGGAGCCTGGCCCTCGCCGAGGGCGACGCCTGGCGCCAGAAGCGCCGGCTCATGCAGCCCCTCTTCCAGCGCCAGCGGCTGGCCGAGCGATTCGAGCGCCTGCCCCGGCTGCTCGACCCGCGGCTCGAGCGCTGGAGCCGCGCCGCCGACGCCGGCGAGACCGTGGACCTGGCCCGGGAGATGACGGACCTCACCCTGGACGTCCTGGTCGATCTCCTGCTCGGGCTCGCCCCCGGGGACCCCGGGCACGGAGAGCTCGTCGCGCCGGTGCGGGAGGCCTTCGAGTACTTCAACGACCGCCAGGCCGGACGCCTCCCGCTGCTGTCGTTCCTCGCCCGGCGCCGCCGCCGGGAGCTCGCGGCGAGCGTCGCCCGCATGGAGGCCCAGGTGAAGGCCCACGTCGACCGGCGCCGGGAGGCCGGCGACGGCGGCTCGGACCTCCTCGCGGGCTTCCTGGCGGCTCGGGACTCCCGGAACGAGACGGCGATGACCGAGCGCCAGGTGCTCGACGAGGTGACGATGCTCCTGGTCATGGGCCACATGACCACCGCCATGGCCCTGACCTGGAGCCTCCACCTCCTCGCCACCCATCCGGAGGCCGAGGCGCGGGTGGTGGCGGAGCTCGCCGAGGTCCTGGGCGAGCGGGCCCCCCGCCCGGACGACCTGCCGCGCCTCGAGCGCACCGTCCGGGCGATCCAGGAGGCCCTGCGCCTCTACCCGTCCACCTGGCGCTTCGCCCGCCGGGCCGTGGCCGACGACGAGGTCGGGGGCCACCCGATCCCGGCCGGGTCGACGGTGGTCGTCAGCCCCTGGGTGACCCACCGGCGCGCGGACCTCTGGCCGGAGCCGAACCGCTTCGACCCCGAGCGGTTCCTGCCCGAACGGGTCCGGACGCGCCACCGCCTGGCCTACCTCCCCTTCGGCGCCGGCCCCCGGGCGTGCATCGCCGGCGAGCTCGCCATGATGGAGATGCCCCTGGTGGTGGCGTCGATCTTCCAGCGCTTCCGCCTGGCGCCGGCGGCGGAGCGGCCGGCGCTCGCGCCCGCCATCACCCTTCAGCCCGCCGGCGGCCTGCCGGTGAGCCCGAGCCCCCGCGTGCCCGGCGAAGGGGCGCCCCGGACCCTCGCCGACCTGGCGCTGGCCGCCTTCGCGCCCGGCCGGAGCGACGCCCTCCTCGAGCGCCGGAACGGGGGGTGGCGGCCGGTGGCCGCGGGCGAGCTCCGGGAGCGGACCGCCCGCCGGGTGGCCGCCCTCGACCGGCTGGGGCTCGCGCCGGGAGACCCGGTGGCCTTCCTCTGCGCCGGGAGCGCCGACTCGCTGAGCCTGGAGGCAGCCTGCTGGCTCGCGGGGCTGGCGGTGGCGCCCCTCCACCCGGGGCTCCTGGCCGCGGAGGCGATCGACCTCTGCCGGACCGCCCGGGCGCGGGCGCTCTTCGTGGACGGGAGCGGCGGTGACGAGCGGGTCTCGGCCCTCGCCGCCGGCCGGAGCGACCTACCCGACCTCCGCCACCTCGTGCTCCTGTCGGGCGACGGCGCGGCGCCCACCGGAGTCGACGCCCGCCTCACCGACCTCCTGGCGGGCGGCGCGCCGGCGGACCTCGAGGCGCGGGCCCGGGAGCGCCGGCCCGAGGAGCCGGCGTACCTGGCCCTCGACGCCTCGGGGCCCGGGGCGCCCCGCTCCGTGCCGATCTCCCACGGCGCCCAGCTCGCCGCGGTCCGGGCGCTGGGCGGCGCCCTGCCCGCCGGCCCGGGACCCGCGGTCTCGTTCCTGCCGCCGTCCGAGCCGCTCCAGCGCGCCTTCGCCGCCCTCTGCCTGCTCCGGCGGACCCCCCTCGCCCTCGCCGGCCCGCTGGGCACCGGCCAGGACCCGAGCGGCGATCTCGCCCGCCTCCGGCCCCGCGTCCTCGCGGCCCCGCCGGAGCTCTTCACCTGGTTCATGAACCGGGTCTACGGCTGGGCCCACGGGGGCGGCGGTGTGCGCCGCCGGCTCTTCCGCTGGGCCGTGGCCACCGGGCGCCGGAGCGCGCCCCGGCGGATGGCCGGCGGGACCCCGGGCGGCCTGGCGCTCGCGGCGGCCGACCGGCTGGTCTTCGCCCGGCTCCGGGAGCTCCTGGGCGGTCGCCTGGAGGCCGCGCTCTGCGCCGGTCCCCTGACCTCCGGCTGGACCGGGTTCCTGTGGGCCCTGGGGGTACCGGCCTTCCCGAGCTACGGCCTGGCGGCGGCCTCGCCGCTGGCCGCGAGCCGGGCCGGCCGGGTGCGCCCCGGGACGGTCGGCGTGCCGCTCCCCGGGATCGAGGTGCGCATCGCTTTGGACGGGGAGGTCCTGGCCCGCGGAGAGGCGGTGGCCGGCTCCAGAGCGCCGGGCGGGGACGGCTGGCTCGCCACCGGCGACGCCGGCCGCCTCGACCCCGACGGCTTTCTGGAGGTCTACGGACCCAAGACCCACGCCCTGCGCGGCCCCGGCGGCGCCCCGGTCCACCCGGCGCCGCTCGAGACGGCCCTCCGGGCGGGTCACTTCTTCTCCCAGGCGCTGGTGGTCGCGGCCGACGACGGTCGGCTGGGGGCCCTCCTGGCGCCGGACCTGGACGCCCTCGGCGCCTGGGCCGCGAAGCGGGGCCTCGACAGCGCCGGCGACGCCCCGGCGCTCCTCGGGCACGACGCGGTCCGGGCGCTGCTCGAGACCGACGTCCGCTCGATCAACGGCCTCGTCGACGAGGCTCGCCGCGTCACCGCCTGGAGGATCCTGCCGGACGGCTTCTCCCGGGCCGCCGGCGAGGTGGCCCCGGACGGGCGCCTCCGCAGGGAGGTGGTCCTCGAGCGCCGCGGCGACGAGCTGGCGGCGCTCTGGAGGCCCAGGAGCTAGCTCGCCACCAGGGCCCGCGGCTCGAGCTGCCCGGCGAAGAAGCGGCGCAGCGGCTCGACGTGGTGCTCCCGGCCCCGCCATTCGCCGTAGAGGTTCTCCAGCAGGTGCACCTCCTCCGTCACCCGGCCCCGGGCGTAGCGCCGGACGACCGGATGGAGGAAGGCGCTCTCGGCGGCCCGCGCCGGATCGGGCTTGCGCTCGATGGCGAACGGGTCGCGCTGCACCGGGCCGAACTCCAGGCTGACGGCGTAGACGTGCTCGCCTCGGCCGAGCTCGCACTCGGGAAGGTGGGCGGTGGGGAGCTCCTCGTAATAGCGGGCCTCGCCGTCGTCCGACACGGCGATCACGTCCGACAGGAAGCCGAACTGCTGCCACAGGGCGGAGCTGCGGTTGACGCGGTCGATGACCGCCTGCGTGAGCCCCTCCTCGGTGGCCGCCACCGGCCGGTGCGGCAGCGGCCGGCCGTGGTAGCGCGCCTCCAGGAGCCGGTGGAGGGTGCGGATGTTGTAGCGGAAGCCGTGGATGAACGAGGAGGTGGTCTTCTTGAAGTCGCACGACTGCATGAGGGTGCCGGCGAAGAAGAGGTCCGGCACGTTGACCGACTCCCAGGCGCTGGTCTGGGCCGGGAAGCGGTCCTCGATGGTGAGCGCCGGCCGGCAGCCGGGCTCGAAGAGGTCGGCGTCGAACTGGAACCCGGCGCAGGAGATGATCCGGTCGTAGACGAGCTCCTCGCGCTCGCCCCCCGCGTGGCTGTAGGTCACTCGGACCGCGAGGCGGCCGTCCGGGCGCCGCTCGATCCGCTCGACGGTGGCGTCGAGGACGGCGTTCTGGCACTTGAGCTGGTAGGTGTCGAGGAGGTTGTTGTGGAGGGCCCGGAGGTGGCCCACGTGATGGGTCTGCCAGGCGAACTTGAGGGACTCGGGGCTCGCCACGTGGATCACCGCCGCCGTCTCGACGAGCTGGTCGGCCATCTCGAAGCCGGAGTTGCCCTTGCCCAGGATCAGCACGTGCTGGTCGGCGTAGGCCATGGGATCGGTGGGCGCGTCGCCGTAGCCGTCGGCGTGCTCGATGCCCGGGATCGGCGGCACGTAGGGCTTCGAGACGCCGGTCGCCACGATCAGCCGGGGGGCCCGGTAGGTGCCGCCGTCGGAGCCCTCCAGCACGAAGTCGCCGCCCTGCCGGGAGACGCGCTCGACGCGGGTGTTGCAGCGGACCTCGAGGGCGTGCGCCTCGGCGTAGTCCCCGAGGTACTCCACCAGCCGGTCGGCGTGGGGGAAGTAGCGCTCGCTGTAGTCGGTGAACCAGGGGCCCTCGCCCTCCGAGAGGAGGGAGTTCCAGTCCCAGCGCAGGTTGGTCTCCCGGTCGTCGTAGCCGGTGTAGCGCTTGTTGATCGAGATCAGCTTCCGGTTGCGCGGGAAGCTCCTGAAGAACGTGCCCGGAGACTCCCCGGCCTCCAGGATCAGGTAGCGGTGTCCGGCGCGGGAGAGGAAGTATCCGGCCTGGAGGCCGGCGGGTCCCGCACCGAGGATCAGGTAGTCGAACCCCTCGTCGGGGGTCCTTGGGAGATGGGACATCGGCGCCCTCGCTTGGCTCGGCTCGCGTAAACACTGGCCGGCCCGCTCCGGCGAAGGGCGCCTGACCGCCGATGCGAGCCTCGTCACGATCGGGCCGGAAGCGAGGCCGCGAACCCGCGGCCGCCCCCCGACCTCACCTCCTTACCGTGCAGCCGGCGAGAGCATGCGTGACAGAGAAGGTCCAGAAACGCCGCGTACCGGGAGTCGAGGCGAGGAACCACCCCACGCGGCGGTCGGCGAGGTGTCAGCTTCGGAGGTCGCGAAGGAGGATGCTGCAGCACGTGACGCCGCCTTCGGCCTTGGCGATCTCCGAGACCGCCACCGGCGCGACCGTGAGTCCGCGGGCTTCGAGGCGCCGGCGGGTCCGGGCGAAGGCGTCCGACATCACCACGATGTCGCCCACGAGAAGCGCGTTGGCGGCGAACGGCTCCTCGGGGTCGGCCGCCAGGAGCTCGAAGCCGGCGAGCGCCGTGGCGGCGAGCTCCGGCGCCAGCCAGGGGCGGTGGACGAGCAGCAGCTCCGGGCCGATCCGGGTCACCGCCGACTTGAGGTGAAGGCAGCCGCGCACCTCGACGCCGCGGACCGAGTAGCCGTGCGGCGCCAGGTGGCCCCGGAGCTGCTCGAGGCCGGCGGCGTTCGTCCGCTCCGAGCACCCGACGAAGACCTGCCGGCCCGCGACCAGGACGTCGCCGCCGTCGAGGGTGCCCGGCGCCTCGACGCGCGCCAGGGGCCGGTGCCGAGCGAGCGCCGCCGCCACCGCCGGCAGCTCCCTCCGCCGCGCCACCGCTCCGGGCCGCGCCATCACCGCGACCTCGTCCACCACCACGGCCGTGTCCTCGATGAACACGCAGTCCGGAAGCCCCGGATCCGCCGCGATCTCCTCCACCACGCATCCGAGCTCCGCCAGCAGCTCCCCATAGCCCGAATGCTCCACCCGCGCCCGCCCCAGGTCAATCGGCTGCCGCTCCAGATGCGTCAGCTCGCAGCGCTCGAAGGAAGCGCTGACACCGCGGGTGAGGGCGAGGCGGCCCGAGGTGGGGTTCTTCATGGCCGGATTCTCTCGCACGCCATGCCGGCCGCTTCACGGCAGGGTTTCGAGCGGAGTCCCGGAGGCGCTACGGATCTCGAGATGGTCCGGGGATCGAGAGCCCCGGAGAAGATCGCGACGCCGCCCGCTGGCGGGATACGGAGAGCTTCGCGAGCGCTTCCGGGAAGGTGAAGGCGGCTTGCTCGGCCCCGCGGGAGCGCTCCACGTCGCCGGGCCGGCTGAAGAAGCAAGAGTTACAGCCTCGCAGAGAGGCGGCTGACGATGATCTGAGCGCGGGCTGGACGACCGGCAGGCTCGACACCTCCCTGGACCGCAGGGCTCCGCGGCAGCGCCGGAGGACGAGTGCACCGCTCGCCGTCCTCAGACCGGCAGGTCCTCCGGTCCCGGCGGCTCGTAGGCCACGACCACGAGCTGGTCGCCGGCCTCCAGGATCCAGCCCGGCGAGCCGGGGCGAGGGTTGCTGAAGATCACCTGCTTGCCGTCGACCTCGCGCCCCAGGCCCACCGGAATCACCGGGTTGGTCTCGCCCTCCGGGCCGAGACGCGACGGCTCGGCGGCCAGGAGGTCGGCAGCGTAGGCCCGGAAGGTCTGCCCCACCGCCGAGGCCGGGGCCGGAAGCAGGTAGACCTCGTTGGTGTCCTCGGATACCCGGAGCAGGTCACGGAAGCGACCGGTACCTCAGAGCGGCACGGTGCCCTCGCTGAGGATCGCCAGGTACTCGGCATAGGCGAAGACGCGGCCGCGGCGCTTGCCGGTGAGCTCGCTCGCGACGCCGAGGCCCATCAGGAGGTCCATGGCGGCTGCAGCGGTCGGGAAGGAGAGGCCGGTCCTCTTGGAAACGTCCTGGATGGAGCCGAGGGGGCGGGCCTTGAGAGCTTCGTGAACCCGGAGCGCCGAGCCCGCCCGGCGGCCCCGTTCGACGATCCTGGCGCGGTGCGCCGCGAAGGTCGCCTCGAGGCGCCGGGCGGTCGCCACGGCGCCCTCGGCCGTCTCCCGCACGCCCTCGAGGAAGAACGCGAGCCAGGACTCCCAGTCCCCGTGGCTTCGCACCGCGTCGAGCAAGCGGTAGTACTCGGCGCGGTGCTGCTTGAGGTAGAGGCTGAGGTAGAGGAGCGGCTCGCGGAGGACGGCGGCGTGGCACAGGAGAAGGGTGACGAGGAGCCTCCCCACTCGACCGTTGCCATCGAGGAAGGGGTGGATCGTCTCGAACTGGACGTGGGCGAGGCCGGCGCGCACGAGAACCGGCAAGCCGGACCGGTCCTCGTGCAGGAAGCGCTCGAGGGCGGCCATGCAGTCGGGGACCCGGGTGTGAGGAGGCGGTACGAAGACCGCGTTGCCGGGCCGGGTGCCGCCCAGCCAGTTGTGGGAGCGGCGGAACTCGCCGGGATCCTTGGTGCTCCCTCGGCCTCGCGAGAGCAGCACGGAGTGGACCTCGCGGATCAGTCGGTTCGAGAGGGGGAAGCCGCCCCGCAGGCGCGCCAGCCCGTGGTCGAGGGCGGCGACGTAGTTGGAGACCTCGATCACGTCGTCGAGGGGAACCCCGGGCGCCTCGTCGATCTCGAAGAGGAGCAGGTCGGAGAGCGAGGACTGGGTGCCTTCGATCTGGGAGGAGAGGACCGCCTCCTTGCGCACGTAGGTGTAGAGAAAGACCGAGGTGTCCGGGAGGAGGGCAGCCACGCCGTCGAGGCGACCGAGGGCGAGCAAGGCCGCCTCCAGGATCTCCTGGAGAGAGCCGTCGAGGCGGAGGGGCGGATCGGGAGGCAGCGGCGCCGGCACGAATGCCTGCACCTGCTCGCCGGCCATGGCCGTGGCCTCGTATCGACCGGTGACGCCGCGTTCCATGGTCGAGCTCGTGTCGTGGGCCCACTCGAGGAAGTTTGAATAGCAGGAGGCAATATTCAAAGTTCGTGGCCTAAGTTTAAATAGTCCCGTCCGGCGACGCAAGTCCGCCGAGTCGAGGAGGTCACGGAGCTGAAACAATTCCCCCGGAGGGTCGTGTTCCCTCCTCGCCCGGCCAGATCCGCAGCCAGCGGAACTCGCCCGCCCGCTCCACGTGGAGCGGTGAGCGCACCAGGATGTGAAGATCGTCGAAGAACACCCGGCCGACGACGCGCACCCCGGCATCGCGGCCCGCGGCCCGCGCCGCGCGGAACCGCTCCGAGACCACGTCCTGCTGCGCCAGGGCGAAGCGCACCCGCCTCCGGACGAGGAGATCCAGGTTCTCGACCGAGCCTTTCGTGGCCACCGTCCGAACGTTCGGAACGCGGGCCGCCACGCCCTCGGCCACCTCCTGGTAGAACCCCGCCGCCGGCCCGCCCGCCATGACGAGGCCGCCCGAGGGAGGGACCGAGGCCGGCTCGGGAGCGGAGGCGGCGGCCGGGGCGAGCCCCGGGGCCAGGCCGAGAAGGCCGAGAAGGCCGAGAAGGAGGGCGGCGACGGGTGCGCGCCCACCGCGGGTGAGCAGCGAGATGGCCGATCCGGACATGGTCCGCCGGGATAGACACCGCCCGGCCGGCGACGGGGGAGAAGCCGGACTCACCCCGTCTCTCAACCTTCCGGCGTCGGCCGTGTCTCATGGCGGTGATGAGCCCCTCGACCCGGTCCCGCACCGGCCTCTTCGCCATGCCGCTCCTCGCCGCCGGTCTCCTCGCCGCGACCGCGCCGAGGACCGCCGCCGCCCAGGCGAGCGTCCGCTCCGCCGAGGCGCGCGCGGCGCAGTTCGTGTTCGTGATCGACGACTCGGGCAGCATGCGCCAGACCGACCCGAACCGGCTGGCGGTGTTCGCCGTCCAGTCGCTCCTCGGCATGCTCGACGACCGGGACGAGGTCTCGGTGGTCCGCCTCAACGCCCCGCGGGACGGCTCCCCGCCGCCGCCCGTCGAGCCGCTTTCCGAGAATCGCGCCCGCATGGAGCGCCTCCTGGCCCTCGACGGCAGCCTCGCCGCCTACGCCGCCGGAAAGACGCCGTGCACCTCGGCGCTGCGCGCGGTGCACGGGCTGCTCGAGGCCTCCTATCGCCCGGAGGTGGCCCAGGTCGTCTTCTTCCTGACCGACGGCAAGTGCGAGCCGCCCGACTTCGACCGCGACGAGGCCCGCACCTTCCTCCATGGCCTGCCCTCCCAGGAGGCGGGCCGCTTCCAGTTCTATCTCCTCCGGTTCCGGGGCCAGGCGGTCAGCCAGGAGCTGGTTCGCCTCGCCGAGGAGACCGGGGGCGCTGCCGTCGAGGTCGCCGCCGACGACCCCACCGCCATCCTCCATCCCTTCGCCCAGGCCCTCTCCCGCTCCCAGGGCTACCGCTCCTACCTCCTCGGCCCGGGCGATCCCCGCCTGCCTGCCCACCGGGGCGCCGAGCGGGTGCGTCTCCTCGCGGTGGCGCCCGGGCGGGGGCCGGCGCTCGATCTCACGGTCCACGACGCCCGCGGGCGGAGCCTTGAGACCCTGGGCGCCGTGCGCACCGGCGTGCACCAGTACGGCGGGGGAAAGGTCTTCCGCTTCGCCGCCCTCGACTACCGGCCCGGAGTGGTGCCGGTCAGCGTGGCGGTCCAGGGAGCCGGCGCCGACTGGAAGGTGGTGGCGGTACCCGAGTATCGCCTCACCCTGGCCCTCGAGGTCCACCGGGGCCCTTGCTCTTCGCCCGGTGAGCGGGCGGAGTTCGGAGTGGATACGGGCAGCTCGGTGTGCGCCGTGGTCGAGCTCCGCAACGACCGGGGCGAGCCCGTGGGCAGCGCCCTCTCCAAGGAGGAGCTGGTGGCCCGCGTGCGCGTCAGCCGGCCCGACCAGCCAGGCGCCGCGCCCCTCGACCTGGTGGCCAACCCCATGGCGGGGCTCGAGGGCAACCCGGCACGCTGGGGGCTCCAGCGCTCGAACCTCCCACGCGGCCAGTACGAGCTCGAGCCGGAGGCCACGATCCGCCTGGGGCCCGAGGAGTCGGTCACCCTGCGCGGGCTGCCGGTGGCCCTCGAGGTCTCCTCGGCCGAGATCGAGCCGGAGCCGGCGCGCCTCGACCTGGGCACCCTGGTGCCGGGCGGCGGCGCCTTGAAGACGGTCCGCTTCACCGGCGCCTTCCCCGCCGAGCCCGGCCGGATCGAGCTCCGCGACCGCGGCGAGATCCCCGCTTGCGTCACGGTGACGCTCTCCGGCGTCGCCGAGGGCGAGGCCCAACCGATCCTGGTCGACCACGGCTACGAGCTCGCCGTGCGGGTGGCCCCGTACTGCGGCCCGAAGAGCTTCGAGCGCCAGGTGAGGACCCTCCTGCGCCTGGTCTTCGACGACTCGGGCGGCGGCCGGCGCCTGCCGGCGGTCGAGGTGCCGCTCACCTTCACGCTCGACGTCGAGATCACGCCGCCCGCCGCCCTCTCGTTCGACCTCGACGGGGGCCGGGCGCGGACGGTGCCGGTGCCGATTCACGGCAACTTCCGCCGCGGCCTGGCGCTCACCGCCATGGTGGCTCCGGGCGAGACCGGAGCCTGGCCCGAGGATCCGGACGACCTCGCGGTGACGGCGGCCGCCGGCGGCGGGACCGGTCCCGAGGGAGGCGCCACCTACGCACCGGGGGGCGGCGAGGCGCTCATCCTGACGGCACGGGCGGCGCGCTGCTGCGCCGGCGGCGCCTACCGGACCCGCCTCGGCCTGGTGCCGGCGGATCCGTCGGCTTACGCTCCGGAGGGCTCGGCCGTCGAACCCCTGGTCGTCCCGGTCGAGGTGCGCGTCGCTTCGGCCGGGATCTGGGCGTGCTGGGGGCCGATCGTCCTCTGGAGCCTCCTCGCCCTGGCACTGCTCCTCCTCGCCCTCTACCTGGCGGGCATGGTGCGCCACTCGCACCTCCTCGACCCACGGGCCCTGGCCGACCGGCTCCGGCCTCTCGTCTGGACCGCCGGGGGCGGCACCGAGGAACGCCGCAACGCCCAGGACGACGTGCGCCGCATGGTGCGCCGGGGGCTGCCCTGGGGCGGGCGGATCGGCGCCTGGCTCCGGGCCAACCCGCTGCGCTTCGGCTTGCCCGGCGGGCGCTACGAGGAGACCGCCGAGCTCACCTTGCAGCCGCACCACGACGTCGCCGTCTCCCACGCCCGCCTCCTCGCCCGGCGCGGCGGCCTGGACGCCATCCGGCGCGAGCCCGCCGAGTACCTCGGGCGCCTGTTCGCCTCGGCGCGGGCCGGCGTCACCCTCCTCGCCGTGCCCACCCCCGAGGGACGGATCGGCGCCCTGGCGGTCGACGGCGCGGTCGCGCCGCGCGACGTCGGCGGGGGGCCGGACGGCGCCCCGCAGCCGCGCCCCCTCACGCTCCGTAGAACCGCGCTCATCCGTCCCCTCGACCCGCGGGAGGCGCCTGAGGAAGGGGCCGCCGCCGGCTGGCGGGTGGGATAGCCGAACCGAGAGATCGAACGACCGCCCTGGAGGAACCGAAAGATGAACAGAGACCGCAACCTCGTCGTCGAGGAGCTACTGACCAAACCGAGCGACGTCTCCCCCACCCTGTTCGTGGGGCTGGGAGGGTGCGGATGCAAGATCGTCGAGCGGGTGGCCGAGCACCTGATGGGCCGGCCCGACTTCGCCGAGCGCTACAAGAGCCTGGTGAAGTTCGCCCTGGTCGACACCAACGTCAACGACCTGGAGGCACACCGGGAGAAGGCGGACGAGACCTTCCTGATCAGCGACTTCGAGAAGGAGGAGTACGCCGACCTCGCCTCGGGCAAGCTGTTCCTCGACGCCGACCCCTACTTCACCCAATGGGTGCCCCAGAACTACCGCTTCCGCGCCGGCGACACGGCGGGCGCCGGCCAGATCCGGATCGAGTCGCGCCTGGGCGTCTTCTACCAGATGAAGCACAAGGACTTCGTGCCCAAGTTCCGGCGCCTGCTCGAGGAGCTCAAGCGCCACGAGCACGGCCACCGGCGCCTGGACACCCAGGAGATACGGATTGTCCTGTGCTACTCGGTGGCCGGCGGCACCGGCTCGGGCGCCCACCTGCCCATCGCCTACATGCTGCGCGATCTGGCGCGCGAGCTCGGCAAGCCCTGGGTGCTCGGGGTGGCGGTGCTGCCGGCGGTGTTCGAGGACTTCACCGGCGTCAACCGGGACGGCACCTACGCCAACGGCTACGCGGCGCTCAAGGAGACCGAGCACCTGATGAAGCTGGGCGCCCCGGACTCGCGCTTCTTCCCCGAGGAGGGCTGCGACTTCCACTACGACCCGAGCCAGCCGTCGAAGCTGAAGGTCCGCGAGAAACCGTTCGAGTTCGTCTACGTCATCGACAAGCCGGAGTCGTTCTCGGTGGAAGACCCGGTCCAGGCCGCCGCCGACGGCCTCTACCTCCAGTTCTTCAGCCCGCTCTGGGGCCGCCAGGCCTCCGACTACGACAACTACACCCAGCATCAGCGCTTCCTCGTGCCCCACGACTTCGAGGGCAAGGGGATCGCCGGCTTCACCAGCTTCTACGGCTCCTACGGCGCGGCGGTGCTCCTGGTGCCGGTCGACGGCCTGGTCGACTACTGCTCCCAGGCCGCGGCCCTGTCGCTGATGCGCGCGAGCTTCGTACGCCAGGTGCCGCCGGACCCGATCTTCGAGAGCTTGCGCCTGGACCCCGAGCGGTTCAACGAGGTGACCCTCGGCCGCAACAAAAACGAGAAGCCGGTGCGCGAGCCGGAGTTCACCAAGAAGGACGAGACCGACCGCAAGACCCTCCTCGACCGCCTGTACCTGAAGCGGGTCCGCCTGCTCGCCGACCGCGAGAGCAAGGCGGGCGAGCCCGGGCGCTACCTCGCCATCTTCCACCACGGCCACCTGCCGGGCGAGGTGCCCGAACCGGACGGCACCTACACCCACGATGCCGAGGAGCTCGCGGCCGACCGCGAGAAGCTCGCCAAGTCGAAGATGCGCTACTCGATCGTCTCGCTGGTGCTGCCGGCGATCGAGAGCCCCGCCGCCAATCGGGCGCCGGGGCTGCTCGAGAAGGCGCGGCAGGCGATCGAGGAGGCGGCCGAAGCGCAGCGCGTCCACGTGACCGGCAGAGCCAAGGCGGGCGAGCTCCGCGCCCGCGCCGCCGGCTGGGAGGACGAGCTCAAGCGGGTGGGGCGCCGGATCCTCCGCGGCGGCTACAGCGAGGGGCAGCTCCGCCACCCGGGCCTCGACGCCCTGGTCGGGCTCGACGTCTTCCGCGAGGAGGCCGCCGAAGTCGACCTGGCGGCCAAGCGCTTCGCCGTGCTCTGCCTCATCGAGCGGGTGAGCTGGAGGAAGTGGGATGCGAGCGCGACGAGCGGCACCGGCACCGAGCCGGCCGCCCTGGACGGAGGCGAGGCCGAGATCGCCGACGGCAAGCGCCTCGACGAGAAGACCGCCGCCGAAATGGTCCGCGACCTCGAGGAGCGGGCGATCGAGCGGGCGATGGCCGCCCTCACCCGGGAGTTCACCGCCGACCTCGGCGACCTGCGCATCCGGCTCGAGGCCTACGCCGACATCCAGCGCTCTCTCGAGGAGGGCTTCGACGACCTGGAGCGCGAGCAGGCCAAGAGCCTGAAGACACTGCGCGAGAAGGGGGACGAGTCGGCCAACCGCTACGAGCTCGACGCCGAGGCGCTCCAGATGGAGGATGGCCGGAGGCTTTGGGACTTCTACTACGAGGACCGAATCGCCCGCATGCCCGAGCTCGGCCTGGAGGACGAGCACGTCCAGCGGGTGCTCTCCGACACCGTGACCGACCTCTCGGTCCAGGGCCACCGCGGGAGCACGTCCACCCTGCTGCGGAAGATGTTCGACGCGCTCAGGGCCTACGCCGGCGAGCGGCTTCGCCAGCGGGTGGGCGGGGACCCCCACTCCCCGGCGCCCGAGGAGCGCCACGGCCTGACCCTCTCCGAGGCCCTCGAGCTCGAGGTGGTCTACCGGGCCCTGCGGCGCAGCAACTCCGAGCGGGTCGAGCGCGATGGGCGCAAGGCGATCGCCGAGCTGGTCGCAGAATACCGCCACCTGGCGCCCGAGAACCGGGTCAAGCTCGACGACCCTCGCCACGCCGACTACCTGCGCGACAAGATCAAGCGGGTGGTCAAGGAGAAGGCCTCGCTGCTCTGCGTCTACGATGAGTCGCGCGACCTCCAGGGGGGCGTCCGGCCGGACCACGTGTTCCTCGCCGCCATCGACGAGGACTTCGCCGACACCACGGTCGGCCAGGCCCTGCGCTCGGCCGACTCGGGGGTCCACTGGGTGACCACCGGCTGGCACGATCCGAAGGAGATCGTCGTCTACCGCGCGGTGCTCAACGTGCCCCTCTACGTCTTCGGGCGCATGAACGCCATGCGCGACGAGTACCACCGCTTCCGCAACCTGGCCAAGCGCCCCAAGGTGCTCCACATCGACCACAACTGGGAGTACTCGCTGCCCGACCTCGACCCGGACAGCGCCAAGGAGGAGCACCGCCAGAACCTCCTCCGGAGCCACGTGGTCAACTTTGCGGCCCTGCTGACCACCGGCGCCGACCGAGCGCACGGCGCCAGCCCCTCGGACGGGGCCGGTGGCGGGCCGGGCTACGTGGTGCGGAGACACGGCGCCTACTCGCTTCTCCACCCGGCCGGCGAGGAGGGGGACGGCGCCGGCGGCGAGGCGGGCTCGACGCCGCTCGGGGCGACGCTCTCCGAGGCGATCGCCCGGCTCCCCGAGGTGCTCGAGGCGGAGAAGGTCAAGTTCCTCCCCTACCAGCAGATGCTCCGCGGCGTGCGCGAGGGGCTCGCCCCGCAGGTGCTCGAGCGCATCACCCGGCTGCCCTTCCAGTGGCGCCGGAGCCACGACGAGCTGCGCAACCAGTACGGCTCGAGCCCGAGCGACGAGCAGAAGCTTCGGCTCAAGGACTACACGGACGCCTACTCGCGCCTCCAGGAGGCCCTCTCCCGGTTCCTCGAGACCCTGCGCAACCGGCGCGTCGAACAGAGGACGCTGGGGGAGGACGCCGGTCACAACTCGGCTGGCCTCACCCCAGAGGCCGCCCGCACCAACCTGCTCCAGAGCCTCCAGATCCTGGAGGGCTTCTGCGAGACCTGGCGCGCGGTCGAGGAGCCCGAGAGGTCGGCGCACGTGGCGAGCGGCTTCCAGAGCCTCTTCCAGCCGCTGCCGGAGAAGGACCTGGACGTCGTCCTGAGAACCCTGCGTGAGGGTTCGGTCCCGCCGTGAACGCGCACATGGTCTACCCGGCGCCCACCCTGGTCGTCGGCGTCGGGCGGCTGGGGCTCGCCACCCTGGAGCGCCTGGGCGACGACTGGATGGGCCTCGAGCTCTCCGGAGCCGACGAGTCGATCCGCAACCTGCGGCTGATCGCGGTGCGCGAGGCGCCCGGCGAGGAGCGCGGACCGGCGGCGCCGAGCCCTCCGGCGCTCGACCGGGCCGCTCCGGACGGGCCGAGCGACGACGCCTGGCGCCGGCGCGAGCGGCCGGCCGCCCAGGTGGCCCGCTTCCTGGGCGAAGGGGACCTCCCCACCCGCGCCCTCGACCTGGCGATCCTCCGCTCGCTCGGCCTGGTGCGCTACCACGAGGGCACCTACCAGGTGAGCCTGGCGCGCGACGACGGCGCGGTCGAGGAGGTCTCGGAGGGTACCGAGGGGCCCGCCGCACATCGCTCCAGCCACCGCCGCCGCTACTTCGAGTGGCTGGCGCTGTCGCCCGATCCCATCGTCGCCGCCGAGCGGCTGCGCCAGTCGACCGAGCACTCCAAGGAGCTCGACCTGTTCCTGACGCCCCTGCTCAACCGGATGCGGCAGGGGCACAGCCCCCGGACCCTGCTCGCCGCCATCGGCCGCTGTTTCGCGCTGCTCGAAGGGCGCGACCCCTCTCCCTGGGGCTGGCTCCGCCCCTGGCTCCTCGCCGCCGCGGCCGACGCGGGAGCGGGCGGCCCGGACCTGCGTCTCGACGTCGCCGGCGCCCCGCTCGGTCTCGACCCGGCCGCCCGGCGGGCGGAGAAGCGTCTCGAGGATCTGCCCGAACCGCTCCCGGGCTGGATGGACTGGCTGGCGCGCAGGAAGGGTGCCCGCGCCCCGACCCTCGCCCTGCCGGCGACCTTCCTCCCCGGCGCCGCCGACCCGGCCTCACCCATGCCCCCCCGGGATCTGCTGGGACGCGACTGGCAGGCGACGAGCTGGGCGATCGACGACCCGGAGGGCCGTGCTGCTGCGACCTTCCTCCCCTTACCGGTCACGCCGCTGCGCCTGGGGCTCTTCGACCACGACTCGCGGGAGGCCGACCCGGAGGTGCGGCGGCGCTTCGCCGGGCGCCTCGTCGAGCTCGGACGGCTGGTCCACCAGGGGCTGCTGCGGCTGTGGGTCGACCTCCAGCGCACCCGCATCGCCGAGGCCGACGCCCACCTGATGCGCGAGGGCCGCGCCCGCGACTACCAGGCCGACGCCCTCCAGCAATCGCTCGAGATCCTGGGCGAGCTCGTGGTGCGGCCCATGGCCGCCGACGAAGCGGGGGAGAGCCCGGAGGGCGTGGCGCGGCCCGCACGGCCGGCGGCGCCTACCGAGCAGGTGCTGCCCGCGGCGCCCAGCCGCTTTCTCTCCGGGATCGTGGTCGACGAGGGATCGACGGCCGATCCGGTGCGCCGTCTGCTGGCCGAACGCCTCGCCGAGCTGGGCCTCGACCGGCCCGGCGAGCTCGCGAGCTTCCGCCGGCCGCTGCTCTCGGACGTGGTGCTGGAGCCGGCGGACCTCGAACCGCGGAGGGAAGCGGACGACGAGGCGCCCGGCGGGCTCCGCGAGCTGCGCCGCGTCCTCAACTCGCAGGTCCGGAGCCTCTTCGACTTCGGCTTCCTCACCCGCTACCGCCGGCACCCGACCCGCCGGCCCCCGCGCCTTACCGTGTTCGTGGTCGGCGACATGAGCGAGCCGTTCGTCCGCGCCGCCCTGCGGGCGGTCCTGCGCGACGTCCACGCCGAGCTGCTGCGCGCCTTCACCCCCATCTTTCGCACCTACCGGGAGGGGTTCGACCGCTCGCTCTGCGTCACGCCGATCCTCTGGATGCCCCACCCGGCGGACCCGTTCGAGGGGGCGGCGCCCGAGCCCACACGCTCCGAGGAGTCGGCGATCATCGACGCGGTCCACGGCATCCGGCATTGGGTGGAGTGCGTGCTGCCCGCCGGCAAGCGCTTCATCCCCCAGATCTTCGTCAATAGCCGGGTCACCGACGTCGCGACCCTCTCGCTCGCCGACGCGGTCCGGCAGACCCGGGACTTCCTGTCCTTCCAGGTGCGCAACGACCTGGCCGGCGACCCCTGGCTGCGCGCCACCGCCGCCGGCTCGGGCCAGGCGGACCTCTTCTCGTCCTTCTCCTGCTACGAGATCGACTTCCCAGCTCTGCGCTGCCGCGAGTACCTGGCGAACCGCATGGCACGGGAGCTCCTCGGGGTGATCCAGGAGCCGCCGCCGGGCGCCGCGCGGGGGCCGCGCGAGTCGAGCGACGAGGACCCCCTGGAGGGCTTCGCCCCGCCGGCCCTCGACGGGCTGGTCGAGACGCTCCGCGCCGAGCTCGGCGGGGTTACCGGGCGCGCCGGTCGAGAGGTGGCGGCCACCGTTCGCGACGCCCTCCCCATCGACCGCGCCACCCGTGCGGCCGAGATCGAGGAGGCCTACGACGAGCGCTTCGAGCGCAACCTCCGCCGCGGCATCCTCGACCACTGGCGCCGCCTGACCGGCAAGCTCGGGAAGATCGACGACCTGGTCGACGACCTGCGCCGCCACACCTCCGAGCTCCTGTCGCGGCGGATCCGGGAGCTCACCCGCCACAGCGACGAGCTGATCACCGATGCCCTCGTCGAGGGCGGGCTGGGGCGCGCCATGGGCCGGCTCCATCGCCTGCGGAGCCGCTGCCGGGACCTCTTCCAGGCCGAGGAGGCGCAGCGCGAGACGCGCGAAGAGCTGGCCGGCCGGCACGCGATCCCCGAGCTCGGGCCCCTCGCCGTCGCCCGCGCCGAGCTCCTGACGGCGGCCCGCGACAAGCCGGACCTCGAGCCCCTGCGCCTCGGGCTGGTGGTCGTGGCGCTCCTCGCGCCGGTCCTCGGCGCTCCGTTGGCCCAGTCGCTCGCCTACTTCGAGAGGCTCCACCTCTCGGGCGGCCTCGCCGAGGCCCTCCTCGGTCCCCTCGGGCCGGTGACCGGTGGGCTCGCGCTCTTCTTGCCCGCCTGGGCGCTCCTCTCCTGGCACGTCCGGCGCCGCACGCGGGCGCTCGCGGCGGCTCGGGAGCGCCTCGCCGCCGCCGCCGAGCGGATCCTGCGCGGCTCCGGCGGCCCTCTCGCCTCCGAGCCCCCGACCTCGATCCGCTCGTTTCTCGAGGCGCGCCTGGAGCTGACCGGCGCGGTCGCCACCCGCGGCTTCGCCCTCCACGTGCTCGAGCGGGTGCTGGCCGACACCCGCCTCGCCGAACGGCTGAGCCGGTCGATCGACATCCAGCACCAGATCCTGTCGCGCCGCGCCGAAGACCTGGGGGTGCGCGCCACCATGGAGCGCGGAAGCGAGGCCGACGAGGACCTGGAGCGCCTGCTCGACGGTCACGGCACCCACCACACCGAGCGGCTGATCGGCGCCGACAGCCTGCGCAGCTACTACCGCCAGGTGATCCGCCAGCCGACCGACCTGGTCGCCGAGCTGCCCGACTTCGTCCCGGCGGCGGGAGGCATCGACCGGTGGCGGACCGAAGCCTGCCTGACTGCCACCGAGCGCATCCTCGGCCACTGCCGGCGGATCTTCCGCGGGATCGTGGACGAGGCGGTGTGGGACCAGCACTTCTTCCGCGAGGACATGGCGCGCCGCCTGGTCGCCTTCGTCGGCCGGTGCTACTCGAACCTCGGCTTCGGCGCCGAGTTCCGGGGCTACGAGGGTCTCGACCCGGACGGTGTGCCGGTCCTGGCGGACGCCGCGCTGGTGCTCCACCGCGAGCTCGCCCGGGTGTTCGAAGAGGCGCGCGAGGACTCCCGCGCTCTCGTACCCACCACCCGCACCCTCGAGGTCGTCCGCACCGCCATCCGGCCCAACGCCGCCTACATGCTGTCGCTGGTCCAGGGCATCCGGGTGCACAGCGTGCGGAACCTCCGGCGGTTCGAGTCCTTCCACGATCGCTTGCGGATGCCCGACGACCGAGCCTTCCCCCTGACCCAGGAGACGCGCGAGGACCGGCCGAGCCGGCCGCTCAACTCCCTGTCCGGGTTCGAGGATCTCGCCCGCGAGCGCAGCCGTAGCCTGCTCGCCGCGGGTCCGGATGCCGGGGCGGCGACTCCCGGAGAGGGTGATGACTAGCACCCGGCTACTGGACCTCCTCCGCCTCCTCCTCCGACAGCCCCTCCACCTCCTCGGAGCGGGGATCGCCTGGCTCCTCGACCGGGGCCGCCACCTCGACTCGCTGCGGGCGGGTCTCCTGGCGCTCCTCCTGCTCGCCATCGCCGGGGGCCTCGCCTGGGCCCTCCAGCGGCGCTGGACCGGCCGCCTCGCGGAGGCCGCGCGGGAGGGCGGGAGACCGGCGGCGCTCGGGACGGGCGAGATCGTGCGGCTCGAGCTCTCCCACTCGCCCCTCTTCCTGCCGTTCAAGCCGTTCCAGCTCCTGGGGCGGGGCCTGCGTGCCCTGGGACGGGGGATGGCCGGCCTCCTCCGGCGGCTCTTCCGGCGCGGCGCAGGAAGCCGGGGGGACGAGGCCGCTCCGGCGGCCCGCCCGCCGCTCCTCGTGGCCTCGCTGGGGCCGAGCTTCTTCGCCGCCGGCCTGGTGACGGCCGGGCTCTACCTGCTCCTGCGCCTCCTCGACCCTCTCCTCGCCGGCGAGCTGGGGCTCGCCAGGGGGCTCTCCGCCTGGCAGTACTTCCTCTTCGGCCGGCGCCACCCGGAGCTCGCCTGGCTCCTGCCCCTCGACCGCTATCCCTATTTCGGCAGCCTGCTGGCGGTCGCCTTCTGGGTCCCGCTCTGGTGGCTCGCCGGCGCGCTCCTTCGCCTGGCGCGCGCGAGCACCTTGGGGCGCGACCTCCATCCTCTCCGGCGCGATCCGGCGGTTCTCCGCGGCTGGCGCCGGTGGGCGGGCGCGCCCGAGCTCTGGCGCACCGCCGACTCCTACCGCCGTTGGGC
Organism: uncultured Acidobacteriota bacterium; assembly: GCA_963741925.1. Lineage (GTDB taxonomy): Bacteria > Acidobacteriota > Thermoanaerobaculia > Multivoradales > DATKCC01 > CAVUBL01. The sequence goes on along the minus strand of CAVUJU010000005.1, from coordinate 730,624 downwards.
GCTGTGGCCGGTGGCGCTCGCCGCTCCCCTCCTCGCCTGGGGGTGGCTGCACCTGGGCGGCGATCCCTACCGGATCGCTCCCGCCGAGCTGGCGGTGGCGCTCGTCCTCTGGCTCTCCTGGCTGCTCCTCGTGGTGCTCCGCGGCACCTGCCGCGAGGCGGCCGGGGCGGCGGCCGAAGAGGCGCCCGAGCCCGAGCGCCCCCACGGCTGGGAGGACGTGCTGGCGTACCTCGAGGCCGAGCACCGGGTGGCGCGCCCCGAGCCCTTCCCGGCCGTGGCGGCGGCCGAGCCGGCGCCGTCGCCGGCGGAGGCGGCGACGCTCCTCTCCCCCCTGGTGCTGGAGCTCCTGGAGCGCTCGGTGTCGGAGGTCGGCGCCGGGGAGGGCGAGGGCCGAGCGGTGGAGCCGCCGCGGCCGACCCGGATGCAGCACGAGGTCCTGACGGTCCTCGCGCTCCAGGGCTTCGTTCACACCGACCCGCCGGTCGCCCTCGACCAGCTGCGTCTCGGCGGCCCGGAGACGGCGGTGCTCGAGGACAGGAGCGGCCAGCGCAGCCGCAACCAGGTGGTCCTCGCCCCCGAGAGCTGGGGCAAGACCACCCTGGCATTGTTGGCGGTGGCCAACCACGCCCTGCTCCATACCCGGGCGAGCCTGGTGGTCACCTCCGGCGAGCGCCGGGCCACCGAGCTCCACGCCCGCTTCCGCCGGGCGGTCGACCCTTCGACCCTGCGCTGGAACCTGCGGGTCCGCGAGCTCGGGCCCGAGCTGATGAACGATCTCTCGCGGGGGATCGTGCCCGACGTGGTGGTCACCGCCCTCGGCGACCTGGTCACCACCCTGCTCGACCGGACCGCCACCTTCGCCCCCTACCTCCGCAACCTGGGCCTGATCGTGATCGACGACGTGGAGTCGTTCGCCGGAGCCGTCGAGGTCCACGCGCAGCTCGCCTTCCGGCGCCTGGTCCTGCGCGTCGAGGAGCTCGTCGGGGCCGAGGAGCTGGGCGGCGCCGACCTCGCCGGGCCGCAGATCCTGATCCTGGGCAGCGACACCATGAACGAGACTTCGGAGTGGGCCCAGAGCCTGTGCGGCGTCGAGGCGGTGACCCGGCGCTTCGGTACGCCGGAGGAGGCCCGGCAGGAGCCGCCGCCGGCCCGCCATCTGGTCTACCGGCTGCGGGACTTCCGCACGCCGGACGGCGAAGCGCTGGGGCTCGCGGATCTGGTCGCGGCGTGCGAGGCCGTCGAGGTGCCCTGGTGTTACCGGCCGTGCGGCGACGGCCGCCGCGACCTCGGGCGCGGCCCTCTCCTCCTGCCCGAGGAGCCGCGGGGGGCGACCGAGCGGCCGGAGGAGGCCTGCGTGCTGCTGCTCGAAGGCTCCTGGAGCGGCGTCGAACGGGAGCGTGCCCGCCTGCTCCGGGCCGGCACTCGCTTCGCGCGCCGGCGCCGCGGCGGCTCCGGCGACAGCTCGGTCGACGGGGACGGCGCCGGCGTGCCGGAACCGGTCGCCCTGGTCACGGTCGTCGAGCCCGACCTCGAGACCGCCTTCACCCAGCTCGACCAGCGCTTTGCGCTCACGCCGACCCTCGCCTCGCTGCCCCGGCCGGTAATCCGTCCGCCCACCGGCCTCGCCGTCCTCCCTCACCTCTCCGCCGAGCTCACCCAGCACTGGCTCGAGGTCGCAGAGGCGGTGCGCGTCTTCGGGGCACCGGTGGCGGGCGTCCTGCGCCACCTCGCCGGCGACGGCCTGCTGCTCACCGAGGAGCGCCGGGACGTCGCCGCGAAGGCGAACGAGTACGTCCGCCGGGTGCACGTACAGGCCCTGGCCCGGGCGGTGGCGAGTGACCGGGGGCGGCCGGGGGTTGACGACGGCGCCCTTCCGCCCAAGGTGAGCCAGGTCACCCTGGTCTCCTCCCACGCCGTCGCGGTGCGCGACCGGACGAGCCTCGTGACCCTCTCCGAGACCGACGCGGCGAGCGCCCACGTGGTCTTCTACCCGGGGCGGATCTTCGCCGACGCCCGGGGCACGTTCGTGGTGGTGGAGCATCTCGCCGAGGAGTCGGGGCCCGGGAGCGTCGAGGGCCCCCCGGGCGACGTGCTGGTGGAGCCGATCCTCACCGACTCGATCTCCAGCCCTCGGCGGCGCGTCTCGGCGCAGGTGCTCGACGAGCGCGAGCGCGAAGCCGACGGCGGTCAGCTCGTCCAGGCCGCGGGCGGCGCCTTCGTCGCGGCCGGCCCGACCCTTCTCGGCCGCTACCCCTTGGAGATCGCCCTCCAGCCCGTGCGGGTCGCGGTCGAGCACCTCGCCACCTTCCGGCTGGGACCGGCCCATTGCGAGGTCCGCCAGCGGAGCGTGCTCGACCCCCGAGTCCGCGAGCGCCTGGCGGGGCGCCGGTTCGACACGGTCGGCTTGATCATCCGGCCGCACCTGACACCCCGGGAGGAGACCGACGACACTCCCGGCCCGGGCGAGCCCGGCGACTCCGGTCCCGCCCTCACCCTGGGCTCGGCCCGGCTCCTCGCCGCGGCCATGCGTCTGGTGATCCCCTCCCTGGTCCGGGGCGGCGAAGACGCCCTCGGGGTCGCGCTCCATCTGGCGCCCGGCCGCACGGGCGACGACGAGGAGCTCGGTCGCGGCGAGGGCTTCGTGCTGTTCGACGCCGACGCCGGCGGCAACGGCGCGGCCCGCGCCGTCTACCGCGACGGGATCGACCTGCTCCTCAGGCTCTGCCGGCTGGTCATCGAGCGGGTCCTCTCCCTCGACCGACTGCGGACGATACACGACGAGTGGGCGACTCTGGAGCGGGTCCTGGCCGAAGGGCACCGGGAGCTGGGCGGCGAGGACGTCGAGGCGCTCGCCGGGGAGCGCCGCGCCCGCGATCGGGAGGCGCGCCGCGAGCTTCTCGCCTGGCTCGACGGCCGGCTGCGCCCGGAGGGCGGCACGGAGGCCCAGCGAGATCTCGAACGCTGGTTCGGAAGCGGCCGCGAGCCAGGCGAGGGGGATGTCATGGACCTGGGACGCTGCTGGGTGAGCGCCGACGGGGCGGTCACCGACCTGCTCTGGGCGAAGCACCGCTGGCACCGGGCGGGCGGCGGCGAGGCGCTGCTCGACGTGGGCTTCGACCGGACCACCCTGGCTGCGGCGCGCGCCCTGGCCGCGGGCGGGGGCGACCGGCTCGAGGCCTACGGCCGGGCGCTCGATCGGGCGCGCTCCGCCGCCGGCGAGGGCGAGCGGCCCGCGCCGCGCGCGGTGTGCCACGGCGGAGGCCTCGGCAGCCCGCCCGACGGGCGGAGCGAAGAGCTCTTCCGCCACCTCTGGGCGCTGGCCGCCGACGCCGGCGAGGCCGTGGGGCCGCTCGCCGCGCAGCTCGCGGACGCCCCGGCGGCCACCCGGTCCGTCTCGACGGCCGCCGCGCTCTGCCGGTTCGTCCAGGGGATCCCGACCGGGGGCGGATCGGGCGAACGGGATGCCGCCGGTGCGGGCGGCGACCTCCTCGCTCCGGCGCCGCCGGTCGAGACCCTGCTCCGCCGCGAGGGCGGGCCGCTCGACAAGGCGCTGCTCCTCGCCTCGCTCCTGGCCCGTGCCGGGCAGCCGGCGGGCTGCTTCGTCTCGTTCGCCGACGGCCGGGCGGTGGGCGCCGTGCCGGAGGAGGGCGGGGCCGGCGCCGGTACCTCCGTCGAGCCGCCCTTCTGGGCCGAGGCCGGCGGCGCGGGAGGCCCGCGCCTCGTGCCGGTGGCGCTCGACCGGGCGCTCGAGCCCGGCTGGATCGAAACGCGGGATCCGGCGGCGTGGCTCTTCTTCCCATTGCGCGACCTGCCCTCGGGACTGAGCCCCGAGCCGAACCGATCGAGATCCGGGGAGATCTCGGCCGCCGTGGGAACCGACGACGCCGGAGGCGGCCATGCCTGATCCCGGTCGACCGAAGCGCCGAAGCCCCTTCGATCCGTCCTGGACCCGGGGTGCGGTCGCTGCAGCGGTCGGGCTGGCAGCCCTCCTCGCCCTCGCGTGGCTCCTCGCGATCGACGGGCCCCGGGAGCGCCCATCCCCGACCCTCGATCCGCGGGCCCCCTTCCCCGAGCTCGCACCCCGGGCCACCGCCCTCGGGGCGGATGCTTCGGCGTCGAGCTCGGCCCCAGGCGAGGCCGCGGGCGCGGCCGCCGATCCCTTCACCGCGGCCCTCCGGCGACGGATGGCCCGTGCCCGTACCCTCTCGGCACCTGGATGGAGCTCCGCAGGGAACCCGGCAACCCCCTCCCCGAGCCCCAGCTCGGGCCCCGATTCGAGCCCCAATTCGAGCCGGGCCCCGGTCCAGGCCCTGCCGCTTGGAGGCGGCCTGGTGGCCGAGCTGCCCGCACCCGGTGCCCAGGGTGCCGCCGGCGGCACCTGGCACTGGTCGAGCGCCGGCTGGGCCACCCTGGCGGTGCGCCGGAGCGCCGGCGGCGAGCCCACCGCGCTCCTCTACGCCGAGCCCTTCACTCCGCTCTACGTGGCGCGCCCCACCGCCGAGCTGCTCCGATTCCGGCTGACCGTCCTGCCGGTCACCGCGGAGGAGCTACCGCTGGTCGGGGGGCTGTGGTCGGCCCTCCGGGACGGCGGCGGCGCTGGGGGGCTCGGCCGCCGGATCGGGGTCGGCCAGCTCCTCGCCACTGCCACCTCCGGCCGGGGCCTCGGTTTCGACCCGGGCGAAGACGCCTTCTCCGGCATGCGGTGGGTGGGCCGGAACGAGCACGGGATCCTCTTGCGCCTCGGCCGTTTCACCGGCTCCCGGCAGGAGCAGCGGCCGTTGCCGGCGGCCCTGGCCTCGCGCCTCTCCGCGGCCGGCCGGGGCGGGAGGGCCGGAGCGCCGGGGCGGGGAGCCGCCCGGGTACCGGCCTACCTGGTGGTGGGCAGCGCCGCGGCGCCCGGCGAGGGGTTCGGGGCCCACCTCGCCCTGATCTGCGCCAGCAATCCGGACTGCGCCGCGGCGGCGGAGCTCGCGACCCTCCTCGCCTCGATCCGCCCCGCCGACCGGGGCCGGCTCGAGCGCCTGGCCGAAGGCGCGGAGGAACCGTTCGACACCCTCGCGCGGGCGGCGGGCCTCGATCTCTCCCGGCCGGCACCCTCGCCGCGGGCACGACCTCCTGCCTCCTCGCCGTAGCCCTCCCGGACCGGATCGGCCTCTCCGCCCGGAGCTGAAACAATTCCCCCGGAGGGTCGTCTTCTCAATCGATGCTGGATCGGTTCCAGTCGCTCGTCGAGGAGCACCAGGACCGGGTCTACACGCTCGCGAGCTACCTCCTCGGCGATCGGGAGGAGGCGGCCGACGTGACCCAGGAGGTGCTCTTGCGGCTGTGGCGAAACCTGGAGATGCTGGACGGCAACGTCGCGGCCTGGCTGCTCCGGGTCACCCGCAACTACTGCTTCGACCTGATGAGGCAGCGGCGGAGCCGGCGAACCGCCCTCGGCAACCCCGAGGAGCCCGAGGCGGCCCAGCTTCCCGACACCGGCCGGCCGAGCCCCGAGCGGCTCGCCCAGAGCTCCGACCTGGGGCGGCACCTGCGCCGCGCCGTGGGCGAGCTCGCCGAGCCGTACCGGAGCATCTTGATCCTCCGGGAGGTCCAGGAGATGAAGTACGTGGAGATCAGCGAGGCGCTCGAGATGCCTCTCAACACCGTGAAGGTCAACATCCACCGGGGCCGCAAGATGCTCCGCGACCGCCTGAAGGGGGTGATCGGCCATGCCGCGGCCTGCTGACGGAGCCGGCGGATCGGGACGGCCGGTGGGAAACGCCTGCGCCTGGGTGCGCGAGCGGATCGATCCGCTCCTCGACGGCGAGCTCGCCGCCGCCGACGCGGCGGCTCTCCAGGAGCACCTGGCCGGCTGCCCCGCCTGCCGCGCGGAGGTGGCCCTCGCCCGGAGCCTCCAGGGGGCGCTGCGCGACGGGCTGCCGCCGCTCGCCTGCCCGCCGGAGGTGAGCCGGCGGGTGATGGAGACCGCCCGGCGCGAGGCGAGGGCGGGGCGGGGGAAGCGGCGGGCAGGCGCCGGTGGGCTCGGCAGCCGAATCCGGGACTGGCTCGGAGGCCGGCGCCGGCTCCGGCCGGCGCTCGCCGCCGCCGCCCTCGTCCTGCTCCTGGCCGCCCCCTTCCTCTACCGCCGCCTGGTGGCCCCGTCCCGGCCCGCGACGCCGGCGGTGGCGACCCTGCCGGCGGGCCCCGCGACCGGTGAGACCGCCGCGGCCGGCACCGAGGGCGCCGGCGCCGCGGTCGGCGCGCAGAGCGGCGGCGCCACCCGGGGGGCGCGCTACTCGCCCGCCGAGGTGGCGGCGGCCCGGGCCCAGGCCCGGCTGGTCTTCGCCTACGTCGCCGCCGTCGGGCGGGACGCCGGCCGCGCCGTCGAGGACGACGTCTTCGCCCGCGGGATCGTTCGCCCGGCGCGCCACGCGGTCGAGAACCTGGGGGCCGCTCCCATCGCCGAACCGAGGAGGAAGCCATGAGCCGTCACCGTCCCCCGTCCTACCCTGCGCTCGCCGCGCTCGCCCTCGTCGGGCTCCTGGGATGGATCGGCGGCGTGGGCCTCGCCGCCCCCCTGGCAGCGGCCCCGGGCCGCTCGGGGCCGCCGCCGCCCGCGGCCGCTCCACCCCCGCCGTCGCTCCAGAAGGCGCCCGGCTTCGTCGACTTCGGCGTGCTGGGCACCGGCGGCCAGCTCGGCGAGGAGGGGCAGCTCACCCTCCGGGTCTCGCTCTACGGCGCGATGCTCCGCATGGTCGCCGAGCTCTCCCAGAGCCAGGAGCCCGGCTTCGCCGACGTGGTCTCGAAGCTCCAAGGCATCTTCGCCTCGATCTACAAGGTGCCCGCGACCGACCAGGAGCAGGTCTTCCGCCTGGCCCGGGAGACCGCCGGCCGCCTGGCGGCCCGCGGCTGGCAGACGGTCGTCGAGCTCCACACCCAGGAGGGCGAAACCAGCTACATCCAGGTGCGGACCGACGGCGAGCGGATCTTCGGCCTGGCGGTGATGTTCTTCGAGCCCGACGACGGGACGGCGGGCTTCATCAACGTGGTGGGTGACGTCTCGCCCGAGGAGATCGGCCGCCTGGGCCGCACCTTCCACATCCAGGCCCTGGAGCACCTCGACACCGGAGACGCGGCGCCGGAGAAGGAGAAGAAGCCGTGAGCGCGAGCATCCCGAGGATCCGTCCGGCCGAGACAGAGCTCGGCCCGTCCTGCGGCTCCAGCCCTGCCGGAGAGCCGGGCATGCCGGTTTCGGCGACCGGAGGTCGTCGAGGGGATCGCCCGGCCGAGGCAGAGCTCGGCCGCTTCAGGCGGTGTTGCTTGCCGGGGGTCGTGGTGCTGGCCGTGGTGGCGAGCGGTTGCTGGCGGAGTCCCGGGGTGGAGCGGGTGGCCTGGGCAGTCGAGAGCCAGGTCCCCGGAGCCGCCTTCGACCGCGAGACCCACCTGCGCCTGGGTCGGCTCTCGACCGGCTTCGTGCACTGGGTGGTGAACCTGGCCCTGGACGAAAACGACCCGGAGGACCGCCAGGCGAAGACCCTGGTCAACGCGGTCCACCGGGTGGAGGTGGGGGTCTGGGAGAACCGCGGCACGGCCTCCGGCGAGGCCCTCGCGGCGGTCGCCATGCCCCGGTCCCTCACCCGGATGCTCGCCGAGGAGGGGTGGCAGGTGATGCTCGACAGCCGGGACGACGGCGAGCGGGCCTGGGTCCTGGTCCACCAGGACGAGCGCTCGATCGACGCCCTCTACGTCGTCGCGCTCGACCCGGACGAGCTCTCGGTGGTGCGCCTCGAGGGCCGGTTCGACGAGGCCTTCGCCCGCGCGCTCGCCGAGCGGCCCCACGAGGCGGCCGGGAAGGTCCTCGAGGACGCCCGCGAGCCGGCGGCGGCCGCGCCCGAGACGTCCGTCGCCGGCGGGAGCTGACGGCGGGCGGCGCGCGGCAGGACGGCCGGGGGCGGCCTGGACCGAGGTCGACGGGCTCCCCTCAGGCCGGCCGGGCGTGGGTCCGCCCCCAGGCGCGGATCGCGGCGATCGCCTCGGGGCGGAGCTCGGCCAGGGGTCGGGTGGCCCGGACCTCTTCGCTCAGGATCTCGCTCGACAGCGGATGGCGCTCGCTGAAGGCGTGGTAGAGGGCCGCCACCACCACCCCCTCGATCTCCGCTCCGCTGAACCCTTCGCTGGCCGCGGCCAGCGCCTCGAGGTCGAAGCCCGCGGGGTCGCGCTCCCGGCGTGCCAGGTGGAGGGCGAAGATCCGGGCGCGGTCCTCGGGGCCCGGCAGGTCGAAGAAGAAGACCTCGTCGAAGCGCCCGCGGCGCAGGAGCTCCACCGGCAGGGCCTCCACGTCGTTGGCCGTCGCCGCCAGGAAGACCGGTGCCTGGCGCTCCTGCATCCAGGTCAGGAGCGAGCCCGAGATCCGCTCCGAGAGGCCGCCGTCGGCCTGGGCGCCGCCGGTGGCCAGCGCCTTCTCCACCTCGTCGATCCAGAGGATCGCCGGGGCGAGGGCCGAGGCCGTGGCGAGGGCCCGCCGCAGCCTCGCCTCGGTCTCGCCGATGAACTTGTCGAACAGGCGCCCGGGCTCGAGGGCCAGGAGCGGCAGCCCCCACTCCCCCGCGAGCGCCCGGCAAGCCAGGCTCTTGCCGGTGCCCGGCACGCCGGCGAGGAGCACGCCCCGCGGCGGATCGAGGCCGAAGCGGCGGGCCGCCTCGCCGAAGGCGTCCCGGCGCCGCCCGGCCCAGACCTTGAGGCCCGCGGCACCGCCCACGGCGTCGAGCCCGGCCGCCGGCTCGACCCATTCGAGGAGCCCCTCGGCCTCCACCCGCCGCCGCTTGCCCTCGAGCAGGCGGTCGAGGTCTCCGGCCGCCAGCTTGCCGTCGGCGAGGGCCGCCTGGTAGAGCAGGCGCCGGGCCTCGTCGCGGCGCAGGCCGCGGAGCGCCCGGGCGAGGGCGGGTACCTGGTCCGCCTCGAGGGCCACCGGCGCGCGCCGCTGCCCGGAGAGCTCGGCGGCCGTGGCGCGCACCAGCTCCTCGAGCTCCGCCTGGCCGGGGAGGGCGAGCTCGAGACGCGCCGCGTCGGAGGCGAGGCTCGCGGGAAGCTCGACGGCGACGCCGGTCAGGATGGCGGTGGAGCGGCTACCGGCGAAGGCGCGGCCCAGGTCCCGGACGCGGCGCACCACCTCCGGGCGGTCGAGGTAGGGGTGGAGGTCGTGGCAGAGGGCGAGGACCTCGATCTCCATGGCGGCGAGGCGCTCGAGCGCCCCCTCCGGCGTCTCGGTGCCCGCGAGGCCGCCGGCGCCGGGCCGCGTCAGGCCGCTCGACGAGCTCCAGAGGAGGAGCGGCATCGAGAGGTCCCCCGCCAGCCGGGTCACCAGCTCGTCGATCCGCGCTTCCTCCGGGCTCTCGAGCACGACCAGGGGGTAGCGGGAGAGCACCAGCAGGGTGAGCTCGCGCAGCAGGTCCCGGTCCGAGTCCATGACGGCGAGAGTCTACTGTGCCGGCGTCGGGGGTAGCCCGCCGGGAGCGGAGCGCCGCGGCCCGGTCGTGTAGATTTCCCGGCATGAGGCTCTACGACATCACACCGCCGGTGGCGCCCGGCATCCCCGTCTGGCCCGGCGACACGCCCTACCGGGCCGCCCTCACCTGGGCGATCGCCCGCGGCGACTCGGTGAACGTGTCGGCCGTCACCACCACGCCGCACCTGGGCGCCCACGCCGACGCGCCCTTCCACGTGGACGAGGCCGGGGCGACGGTCGACGAGCTGCCGCTCGAGGCCTTCCTCGGCCCGTGCCGGCTGGTGGAGGTGCCGCCCGAGCCGCTGATCCTGCCCGAGCACCTGCCCGCCGGGATCGACCTCGGCGAGCCGCCGCGTCTGCTCCTGCGCACCGGCTGCAACTCGGCCGGCACCTCGCGGGACGGCGGGTCGGGCGGCGAATTTCCCGAGCGCTTCTCGGCCCTCGCGCCGGAGCTCGCCCGGGCGCTCGTGGCCGCCGGCGCCCGCCTGGTGGGGCTCGACTCGCCGTCGGTCGACCCCTTCGACAGCCGCGAGCTCGCCGCCCATCACGTGCTCGCGGGAGGCGGCGTGGTGAACCTCGAGGGCCTGGCCCTGGCCGGCGTCCCCCCGGGCCTCTACGAGCTCATCGCCCTGCCCCTGCGCCTCGTCGGGCTGGACGCCTCGCCGGTCCGGGCGGTGCTCCGCGGCCTGCGGACCTGACCTCGCTCCAGCGCCGGCCGCTCCTCGGTCACGGCGGTCCCCCCGACCCGGCGGAGGCGCCGGCCGCCGGTGTAACCCGCGGTCTACAGGCCGGCCCGACCGTATCCTACGGTTAACACTCTCGGGGGCGCCCCGACTCCCCTCCAGATCGCCGATCGGCACCCTTCGGCCTCACCCGGCGCCCCAACCCGCCCCCCTCGTCCCCTTTGTTTCCAGGCGGCAGGAGAGGGGCGGAAAGGTGGCGCGCTTATACCCAAGAATCTATTCGTTGGCGCAGGCATCATCCGTGCTAACGACATGGGCAATCGGTTCCAGGCAACGCACGAAAGTGCGGCCCGAGGGGCGCCCCCCGATCCTCCGCGGTCGGGCCCTCCTCCGCCCGTGGCGGAGTCCCCCCTCAAAACCTGTGAACGGTAAACCGGCCGGAGCGAACGTGCGACGCTCTGTCAAGAGAGGATTCGTGCGTCGAGACGGCCAAACGTGAGAGGAGAGCTCATGCGACCTTGTAGTATGCGAAGGGACCTCTCGGCACTCGGACTCGGTGTGGCCCTGGCGGCCGCGCTGTTCCTGTCTGCCACGCCGAGCGCCTACGCGGCCACCTGCAACCGGACGATCACGGCGGACGTCGTGGCCTTCGACCAGGTGTTCTTCTGGAACCGCCTGGGCGCCGTCGAGCCGCAGGGCATGATCTACGCCCTGCGCCACGACGTCGTGCCCATCGACCCGGCCCAGGGGCTGGTGCCCGGCAACGTGATGCTGCGGCCCGACAAGCGGCCTCGGCCCCTGGTGCTGCGCATGGGGGTCCACGACTGCCTGGAGATCCACTTCCAGAACCTGCTCGCCCCGACCCCGGTGGACAACGAGCAGCCCGCCACCCGGAATGCCTCGATCACCGTGGTCGGCCTGCAGCTCGTCAACTCGATCGCCGACGACGGCGCCAACGTGGGCACCAACCCGAGCAGCCTGGTGGCGCCGGGCGGCACCCACGTCTACACCCTCTACGGGGAGCGCGAGGGCGCCCACGTGATGCATAGCGCCGGCGCCATGACCGGCGGCGAGGGCGACGGCGGCTCGACCAACAGCGGCCTCTTCGGGGCCGTCCATGTGGAGCCCGAGGGCTCGGTCTGGTACCGCAGCCAGGTGACCCGCGAGGACATGGACCTGGGCACGCGCCTGGACGCCAACGGCAACCCGCTGCTGACGGCCGACGGCCACCCGATCCTCGACTACCAGGCGGTCTACCCGGCCGGCCACCCCCAGGCGGGGACGCCGATCTTCCGGATGACCGACGCCAACAACAACCTCGTGCACTCGGACCTGACGGCGATCATCACCGGCTCGGACCCGGACGGCCCGGGCCACGGCCGCTTCGCGGCCGGCACCTATCCGCCGAACCCGGTCTACCCGGACCGCGACGAGCCGTTCCGGGAGTTCACGATCATGTACCACGACGAGATCGGCGCCGTGCAGGCCTTCCCGATCTTCAACGACCCGGTCTTCGAGCTCACCACCCACAGCGCCCGGGACGGTTTCGCCATCAACTACGGCACCGGCGGCATCGGCGCCGAGATCCTGGCGAACCGGTTCGGCGTGGGCCCCATGTGGAACTGCACCGAGTGCAAGTACGAGGAGTTCTTCCTCTCCGCGTGGGCCATGGGCGACCCGGCCGAGGTGGTCGACGTGCCGGCCAACGCGCCGTGCACCGAGGCGGACGTCCAGAGCGGCAACCAGAGCGCCTGTACGCCGACCCCCGGTCCGAAGGCGACCAAGGTGCTCTACCCCGACGACCCGTCGAACGTCTACCACTCCTACCTCCGGGACCACGTGAAGTTCCGGATCATGCACGGCGGGTCGAAAGAGCACCACATCCACCACCAGCACACCCACCAGTGGGTGTACCAGCCCGACAGCGACGAGTCGACCTACCTCGACTCCCAGGCCCTGGGACCGGGCTCGACCTTCACCCTGGAGATGACGTACAACTCCTCGGGCAACCGCAACCAGGCGGTGGGCGACTCGATCTTCCACTGCCACTTCTACCCCCACTTCGCCCAGGGCATGTGGAGTCTCTGGCGGGTGCACGACGTCTTCGAGCGGGGCACGGTGCTCGACGCCGAGGACCGGCCGGCCCCGGGCTCGCGGGCGCTGCCCGACGGCGAGATCGCCGCCGGCACGCCGATCCCCGGCCTGGTGCCCGTTCCGGGGCTGCCCATGGCACCGCTGCCGGCGACCCAGGTGGCGATCGTCGACGGCCAGGTGACCTTCCCCAACGGGATCCAGGGCAACCCGGGGTACCCCTTCTTCATCCCCGGCATCGCCGGCCACCGGGCGCCCCACCCGCCGCTCGACATCGCGGTGGACGACAACGGCTTCGTCGAGGACGGGGGGCTGCCCCGCCACCTGATCACCGGCGGGACCTTCACCGAGGTCCACACCCGCCTCGACTTCACCAAGGAGCTCGAGAACGTCTCGGCGGTGGAGCTCAACGAGCAGGGTGAGCCGGTGGAGCAGGCGGCGATGACCTTCCACGAGCAGCGCCTCCACCCCACCTGTCTGCCCGACGGCACCTGCGATCCCTCGATCACGGGCGCCCATCACGGCACGGCGGTGGACTTCATCGCCAACGGCTTGCCGCGGCAGCCGGGGGCGCCCTACGCCGAGCCGTGTATCGACGACAACGGCAACCCCATCGGCAGCCCGCGGATGTACAAGGCCGCCGACCTGCAGATCGACGCCATCCTCAACAAGGCGGGCTGGCACTTCCCGCAGCAGCGCATGATCGCGCTCTGGCAGGACGTCCAGCCGACGGTCGACGGGACCAAGCCGCCGGAGCCGCTCTTCTTCCGGGCCAACACCAACGACTGCATCACCTACTGGCTGACCAACCTGGTGCCGAACATCTACGAGCTCGACGACTTCCAGGTCCGGACCCCCACCGACGTCCTCGGTGAGCACATCCACCTGGTGAAGTTCGACGTCACCAGCTCCGACGGTGCCGCCAACGGCTGGAACTACGAGGACGCCTCGTTCAGTCCGGACGAGGTGCGCGAGCGCATCAACGCGATCCGCGCCCACAACAACTGCGTGGGCGACGCGGTCTCGGGCGGCGACGCGCGCGACGGCACGTTCGACTGCCCGGTCGCCAAGGTCCACCCGTTCTTCGGCCCCGGCCCGGACAAGAACAACGACGGCGTGCCCGACTGGATCGGCGCCATGACCAACGTCCAGCGCTGGTTCGCCGACGACGTCCTGGACCTCCAGGGGCACGACCGGACGCTGCGGACGGTCTTCACCCACGACCACCTCAGCCCCTCGACCCACCAGCAGGCGGGTCTCTACGCCGGCCTGGTGGTGGAGCCGCAGGGCTCGACGTGGCGCAACCCGGAGACGGGCGCGTTCATGTACACCCGCCCGGACGGCGGCCCGACGAGCTGGAGGGCCGACATCCTGACCGGTGACACCGACGGCGACGGCATCGACGACAGCCACCGGGAGTTCATGGTGGAGTTCGGCGACTTCCAGCTCGCCTACAAGCCCAACGACCGGCCGCTCACGCCGTGGACCGGCGTGGCGCGTCAGCCGGGCGAGGGCCTGGACGATCCGCCCAACGCCATCAACCCGCCGGGCATCATCGAGGGCGACATCCACGACGTCTTCGTCAAGCCCCTGGAGTGCCCCGGCGGCGTGCCCCTGCCGTGCCCCGAGATCATCTCGGCCGCCGACGTGGGGACCATGTCCACCAACTACCGCAACGAGCCGATCGCGCTGCGCGTGCGCGATCCCGCGAACAACGACCAGGCCCAGGGCGAGGCCGGCGACCTGGCGAACGCCTTCCGCTCGGACATCGTCCGGGCCGACCCGGCGTTCAACGTGCAGCCGAACTTCTACCCGCCGCTGACCGCCGGCGTCCAGCCGGGCGACCCCTTCACGCCGCTCATGCGCGCCTACGCCAACGACAAGGTGCAGGTCCGCGTGCTGGTCGGCGCCCACGAGGAGGGCCACAACTTCTCGATCAACGGGATCAAGTGGCCGTTCGAGCCGTCCGACCCGAACTCCGGCTGGCGCAACAGCCAGATGATGGGGATCTCGGAGCACTTCGAGTTCCTGTCGCCGCTGACGCCGGCCAAGGGTGCCCGCGGGCCGTTCACCGACTATGCCTACAAGGTGGGCTCGTCGCAGGACGACCTGTGGAACGGCATCTGGGGCATCCTGCGTTCCTACCGGAACGAGCAGGCCGACCTGCTGGCGCTGCCCAACAACCAGGCGGGTGGCCCGGCGATCGCCAATCCCGGCGACTTCGACGGCGTCTGTCCCAAGTCCGCCCCGATGCGGGTCTACGACGTGACCGCGGTCACGGCGCAAGCCGCCGTCCCCGGAGGCCGCGTGATCTACAACTCGCGGTCGGGCTTCAACAACGAAGGGCCGCTCAACGACCCGACGGGCCTGCTGTACGTCCAGACCGCGGACCTCAAGAACAACGGCACGCTCAAGACCGGCGTCCCGATCGAGCCGCTGGTGCTGCGGGCCGACGCGGGCGACTGCATCGAGGTCATCCTGCGCAACGGCCTGCCGGCGGTGGCGCCCGATCTCGACGGCTGGAACGGCGTGCCGCCCATCGTCGACCTGTTCAACGCCAACGACCTGACGCCGTCGTCCAAGGTGGGGCTCCACGCCCAGCTCGTCGCCTACGACGTCAGCCGTGACGACGGGCAGAACGTGGGCTTCAACGGGACCCAGAGCACGGCGCCCCAGGGCGGGATCAAGGACCGCTACTTCTGGTACGCGGGCGATCTCAAGGTCGCGCCCGACGGCACGCTTCAGGCGATTCCGGTGGAGTTCGGAGCGACCGGCCTGGCGCCGGCCGACCCGATCAAGCACTCCGACAAGGGTCTGGTCGGGGCGCTGGTCGTCGAGCCCCAGGGCGCGACGTGGGCGACCGATTCGGGGACCCGGACGGCCGCCACGGTCACCCGCCCCGACGGCTCGAGCTTCCGCGAGTTCGTGGTGGTGTTCCAGGACGACATCAACCTGCGCTTCGGTGACGGCTCGGCCATCCCGGTGACCGCCGCCGAAGAGGACGCCGAGGACTCGGGTCAGAAGGCGCTCAACTACCGGACCGAGCCCATGTGGTTCCGCATGGGCTACGCGCCGGACACGCCGCTGACCACGACCCGGACGTTCGACTTCTCGAACGTGCTGTCCAACAGCCAGGTGGGTGGCGACCCGAAGACCCCGGTGTTCACCGCCCAGGCGGGCCAGGAGGTCCGGTTCCGCGTGGTCCACCCCGGTGGCCACTCGCGCAACCACATCTTCTCGGTCCACGGCCACTCGTGGCAGCACGAGCCGTACGTCCTCGGCTCGACCCAGATCGGCGACAACGTCAAGTCGATGCGCCACGGGTCGCAGATGGGCGTCGGGCCGAGCAGCCACTTCGACGAGGTGATCGAGAGCGCGGGCGGCGCCTTCCAGGTGCCCGGCGATTACCTGTTCCGGGACTTCCAGTCCTTCATGTTCGACGGAGGGCTCTGGGGGATCTTGCGGGTCGCGCCGTAGCTTGCTTCGACGGGCCCCGGAGACGCTCTCTCCGGGGTCCGTCACCTCTCGATGCTGCGCGCCGGGGACGATCGGCGGGACCGGTCGTCCCCGGCCTTTTTCATCCTTGAATGTCAACCGCCGGTTACGGCCGAGATCCGAACTGTTACCTGGAGGCAACGGTTCCGATCCGCCTTCCTCATCCCTCGCGCCGACCGTCTCCCCCTCGGATCGGGTGCTTCCGCCCTCCGGCCGGCCCTGGCCCCGGAGTTGCAGTGCACCACCCGAACACACGAGGTTTCCGAGCTCAGGGGTAGGACCTCGAGGCGGAGAGTACCCCCCGCGGAGTACCCGCCATGTAGGGCATCGACCGCTCGGTGGGTCGGTAGGGAATCGGTGTCGGCAGGCGGGACGAAGCGGAACACGCCGCGAGCCCCGCCGGCCGGCAGGAAACGTTGACGTGCTGAAGGATGGTCTCAGGAGGACCGATGAAGACACGAAGTATGTCGTCGCGCGCAGTGTTGTCTGGCCTCACCCTCGTCGCTGCCTTGGCGGCGGCCTTCTGGACGCCGCCTCCGGCTCGGGCGATCGCGACCATCGCCCCCGAGCCGGCGGTGTGCAACCGCACCCTCATCGCCAACGTGGTCGCCCTCGACCAGGTGTTCTTCTGGAACCGCCTGGGCGCGGTCGAGCCGCAGGGGATGATCTACGCCCTCCGGCGTGACGTCGTGCCCATCGACTCGACGCTCGGAATCCGGCCGGGCAACGTCATGCTCCGCGAGGGCAAGCGCGCCCGGCCCCTGGTGCTCCGCATGGGCGTGAGCGACTGCCTGGAGGTCCACTTCCAGAACCTCCTGGCGCCCTCGCCGGTCGACCGGGAGCAACCCGCCACCCGGGAGGCCTCGATCCACGTCGTGGGCCTCGAGCTGGTCTCCTCGATCAGCGACGACGGCATGAACGTGGGCACCAACCCGAGCGGGCTGGTAGCGCCCGGCGGTACCGCCGTCTACACCTTCTACGCCAGCCGGGAAGGCGAGCACGTGTTCCACTCCGGCGGCGCCATGACCGGCGGCGAAGGCGACGGCGGCTCGACCAACTCGGGCCTGTTCGGCGCCATCAACGTCGAGCCCCGGGGCTCGATGTTCTACCGTAGCCAGGTGACGCGCCAGGACGTCCTTCTCGCCGCCCGCAAGGACACCGCCACCGGCCCGACCCTCACCGAAGCCGACGCCAACTTCACCCTCGACGGTCACCCGAAGATCGACTACGACGCGCTCTACCCCCCCTGGCACCCGATGGCGGGTACCCCGATCCTGCGCATGGTCGACGGCCAGAACGAGATCGTGCACTCGGACCTGACGGCGATCATCGTGGGCTCGAGCCCCAACGGCGGCCCCGGGGCCGGGCGCTTCCCGGAGGGCACCTACCCGCCGGTCCGGGTGCTCCCGGACCGCAACCAGCCGTACCGCGAGTTCACGATCATGTACCACGACGAGATCGGGGCCGTGCAGGCGTTCCCCCTGTTCGAGGACCCGGTCTTCCAGCACACCCTCCACAGCGCCCGTGACGGCTTCGCCATCAACTACGGCACCGGCGGCATCGGCGCCGAGATCCTGGCGAACCGGATCGGCGTGGGCCCCATGTGGAACTGCACCACCTGCAAGTACGAGGAGTTCTTCCTCTCCGCCTGGACCGTGGGCGACCCGGCCGAGATCGTGGACGTGCCGGCCAATGCGCCGTGCACGGTCGACGACCTGCGGGGCACGGCCACCACCGCCGTCCTCTGCACGCCGACCCCCGGTCCGAAGGCCACCAAGGTGCTCTACCCCGACGATCCGTCGAACGTGTACCACTCCTATCTCCGGGACCACGTGAAGTTCCGGATCCTCCACGGCGGGTCGAAGGAGCATCACATCCACCACCTCCACGCCCACCAGTGGATCTACTCGCCCGACGGCGACGACTCCACCTACCTCGACAGCCAGGCCCTGGGCCCGGGCTCGTCGTTCACCCTGGAGATCACGTACCACGGGTCGGGCAACCGCAACCTCACGGTGGGCGACTCGATCTTCCACTGTCACTTCTACCCCCACTTCGCCCAGGGCATGTGGAGCCTCTGGCGCACCCACGACGTCTTCGAGATGGGCACCCGGCTCGACGCCGAGGGCCGGCCGGCCCCGGGCGCGCGGGCGCTGCCCGACGGTGAGATCGCCGCCGGCACGCCGATCCCGGGACTGGTGCCCATGCCGGGCAAGCCCATGGCGCCGCTGCCGGGAACCAGGGTGGCCATCGTCAACGGTGAGATCACCTTCCCCAACGGCGTCCAGGGCAACCCGGGGTATCCCTTCTTCGTGCCCGGCATCGCCGGCGACCGGCCGCCCCACCCGCCCCTCGACATGGCGAAGTTCGCCGACGGCACCTATCAGGACGGCGGCCTGCCGCGCCACGTGGTCCGCCAGGGCGGCAAGACCCTCGAGGTCCACACCCGCCTCGACTTCACCAAGGAGCTCGAGGACATCGACGCCGTCCAGCTCAGCGAGACCGGCGAGCCGGCCGAGCAGGCGGCGATGACCTTCCACGCCCAGCGCACCCACCCGACCTGCTTCCCCGACGGCGAGTGCGACCCGGACGTGGGCGGCGCGGTCTCGGCCCGTTTCGTGACCAACGGGCTGGCGCCCCAGCAGGGCGCGCCCTTCGCCGATCCCTGCGTGCGGATCGACGGCACGCCCGCCGCCGACCACCCCCGCCTCTACAAGGCCGCCGACATCGAGGTCGACGCCATCCTCAACAAGGCGGGCTGGCACTTCCCGCAGCAGCGCATGATCGCGCTCTGGGACGACGTCAAGCCGACGGTCGACGGCCTCAAGGCGCCGGAGCCGCTCTTCTTCCGCGCCAACTCCAACGACTGCATCACCTACTGGCTGACCAACCTGGTGCCCAACGTCTACGAGCTCGACGACTTCCAGGTCCGGACGCCCACCGACGTCCTCGGTGAGCACATCCACCTGGTGAAGTTCGACGTCACCAGCTCCGACGGCGCCGCCAACGGCTGGAACTACGAGGACGGCAGCTTCAGCCCCGACGAGGTCCGCGAGCGCATCCGGGCGATCCGCCACCACAACGGCTGCCTGGGCGACGAGATCGCGGGCGGCGACGCGCGCGACGGCACCTTCGCCTGCCCGGTCGCCAAGGTCCACCCGGCCTTCGGCCCGGGACCGGACAAGAACCAGGACGGCGTGCCGGACTGGATCGGCGCCATGACCAACGTCCAGCGCTGGTACGCCGACGACGTGCTCGACGTCCAGGGCTCGGACCGCACCCTGCGCACGGTCTTCACCCACGACCACTTCAGCCCGTCGACCCACCAGCAGGCGGGTCTCTACGCCGGCCTGGTGGTGGAGCCCACGGGCTCGATCTGGCGCGATCCGATCAGCGGCGACATCTTCGGCGGCCGCGACGACGGCGGGCCCACGAGCTGGAAGGCCGACATCCTGACCGGCGACCTCGACGGCGACGGCCACGACGACAGCTACCGGGAGTTCATGGTGGAGTTCCAGGACTACCAGCTCGCCTACAAGCCCAACGACCGCCCGCTCACCCCGTGGCTGGGCCGCGCCCGGCTGCCGGGCGAGGGGCTGGACGACCCGCCGAACGTCATCAACCCGCCGGCGCGGGTCGAGGCGGGGCTGCACGAGCTGCTGGCCAAGGCCGACGCCTGCCCCGGCGGCGCCCCTCTGCCCTGCCCCGAGGCGATCTCGGCGGCGGACGTGGGCACCATGTCGGTGAACTACCGCAACGAGCCCGTGGGCCTCAGGGTGCACGATCCCGCGACCAACGGCCAGGCGGCCGGCGACGCCGGCGACCTGTCGATGGCGTTCTCGTCGCTGGTCACCCGCGCCGATCCGGCGTTCAACGTGCAGCCGCGCCCCTACCCGACGCCGATCAACCCGAACGCCCTGCCCAAGGACCCCTTCACGCCGCTCATGGAGGCGTACCAGCACGATCCGGTGCAGATCCGCATCCTGGTGGGGGCCCACGAGGAGGGCCACAACTTCTCGGTCAACGGCATGAAGTGGAACTTCGAGCCGGCCGAGAGGGACTCGGGCTACCGCAACAGCCAGATGATGGGCATCTCGGAGCACTTCGAGTTCGTCGTCCCGCAGCTGATCAAGAACCCGCTCAAGGACAAGACGGACTTCCTGTGGGCCGCGGGCTCGTCCCGGGACGACCTGTGGAACGGCATCTGGGGTCTGCTACGGGTCTACAAGAGCAGCGCCTCGACGATCCTCAGGCTGCCCAGCAACCCTCACGGCGGCAACCCGATCCTCGACACCGAAGCGGCGAAGTTCAACGGCGTCTGCCCGAAGGACGCGCCGCTGCGTAGCTACAAGGTGGTCGCCGCCCTGGCGAGGGACGTCCTGCCGGCGGGCACCCTGGTCTACAACTCGCGCCCCGGCGCGGCCAACGTCGGTCCCCTCCAGGACCCGACGGCGATCCTCTACGTCCGCGCCGGACAGCTCGACTCGACCGGCCACCTCGAGGCCGGCCTCGTCCCCGAGCCCCTGGTGCTGCGCGCCGACGCCGGCGACTGCATCGAGGTGTCCCTGGCGAACCGGTTGCCGGCCACGCCACCGGACCTCGACGGCTGGAGCGCGCTGCCCATGATCGTCGAGAAGTTCAACATGAATGACATCCGGCCCTCGACCCGCGTGGGGCTGCACCCGCAGCTCGTCTACTACGACGCCTCGCGCTCCGACGGCAACCAGATCGGGACCAACCCGATCGAGACCGCGGCACCGGGCAAGACGGTCGACTACCAGTGGTTCGCCGGCGATGTCTTCGTGCGGTCGGACGGCACGGTGCGGGTGACGCCGGTGGAGTTCGGCGCCACCAACCTGATCCCGTCCGATCGGATCAAGCAGCCGAGCAAGGGCCTGATCGGCGGGTTGATCGTGGAGCCCAAGGGCTCGACCTGGGCCGGGGACCCGTTGCCCACCCCGCCGACCAGCGTGGAGCCGCTGCGCCGCCAGACCATGGCGACGGTGACCACGGCCGACGGCTCGACCTTCCGCGAGCTCGCCCTGTTCTTCCAGAACGACCTCAACCTGCGCTTCGGAGACGGCTCGCCGATCCCCAACCTGGCGCAGGAGGAGGACCCGGAGGACTCGGGGCAGAAGGCGTTCAACTACCGCACCGAGCCGGTCTGGTTCCGCATGGGATTCAAGCCGGACACGCCGCTGACCACCACGCGCACGTTCGATTTCTCCAAGGTGTTCACCAACGCGCAGGTGGGCGGCGATCCGGAGACCCCGGTGTTCACGGCGACGGTGGGCGACGGGGTGCGCATCCGCCTGCTCCACCCGGGCGGTGAGCAGCGCAACCACATCTTCCACCTCGACGGGCACCTCTGGCAGCAAGAGCCGTACACCAGCCCGTCGACCAGCCCGATCGGATCGACCCAGATCGGCGCCAACCCGGTCTCGTTCGACGAGGGGGCGCACATGGGAATCGGCCCGACGTGTCACGCCGACGCGGTCCTGCTGCACGGAGCTGGTGGAAGCTTCGGCATCTCAGGCGACTACATGTTCCGCGACTTCCAGAGCTTCCATCTGGATGGCGGGATGTGGGGTCTGTTCCGGGTCCAGGACGTGACGACGACCACGCCGTGACGTCCGTGGGTTCGTCGACATCGTCCTGCCGGTCGAGCCTCCGGGATCACCCCGGAGGCTCGGCCGGCGGGGCGTTTCCGCCGGCGCGGGGAGGCTGGGACCTCCTCGCCTTCGGCGTCGTGTGTGCTTTGAGAAAGGAGTGCGCCCAATGAGAAACCAGAACTCCGCGACGCCGCGGAGCACCTCCTGGTGGGCCTGCCTGCTGCTCGCGGCGGCGGTCCTGTCGCCGGCCCTTCCGGCACCGGCCCGCGCGGCCTCGACACCGCCCGCCACGCCGCCGGCCGACGGCGAGGCGACCGCCGACTCGGCCGCCCAGGCCCTCGCCCAGAAGGCGGCGCCGGCCGCCTATCACCGCCACATCGAGCGCGAGGGCGTGGCCATCGACCTCGACATCGACTCCCTGGCGGGCGTGCCCGACTTCCGCCAGGGCGACCCGGTCAGGGTGACCTTCAAGATCACCGACACCAACACCCACTCGCCTCTGTCGAGCCTCTTTCCGGCGGCGTGGATGGACCTGCTGCCCACCGACCCGAGCGCCGACCAGGACTCGTGCAAGACCAAGGTCGAGGGCTTCATCGGGTCGTCGATCCTGTCCGAGCCCGAGCTCGACATGAACATCTTCTACGTGCTGACCCTGAACGACGACGCCACGATCTCGGTGGTCGACCCGCTCTTCGGCTTCGGCAACTCGAAGCTCCTGGCCATGGCCTTTCTCGACAAGCCGGGCTACGACTGGGCCCTGACCAAGGACCAGCGCTATCTCTTCGTCTCCATGCCCGAGGCGGGCAAGGTGGCGGTGGTCACCACCGCGGACTGGAAGGTGCTGACCAACCTGAAGGTAGGACCGAACCCGGGCCGCCTGGCGCTCCAGCCCGACGGCACGTACCTCTGGGTCTCCTATCGGGATCCCTTCCCCGGCTCCGAGCTCTCCGGGGTCACGGCGATCGACGTGGCGCACCTCAAGGTCGTCGACCACGTGGAGACCGGCCGCGGCGACCACGACCTGGCCTTCGACGACCACCACCCCTACGTCTTCGTGACCAACCGCGACGACGGCACCGTGTCGGTGATCGATACCACCACGCTCGAGCGGCTCCGCCAGATCGAGACCGCGCCCGACCCGGTCTCCGTCTCCGACTCGCCGGTGGGCGGCGCGGTCTGGGTCGCCCACGGGAAGAGCGGCGTGCTGACGGCGATCGACTCCGACAGCCTGGAGGTCGTCGCCCGGATCCAGTCCGACCCCGGCTTCGACCAGATCCGCTTCGTGCCCAACAGCCGGCTGGCCATCGCGGTCAACCCGGACACCGACAAGATCTACGTGATCGACGGCGCGGACCGGCGGATCATCCAGCGGGGCAAGGTGGAGGACCAGCCCGACCAGGTGGCCTTCTCCGACGAGCTGGCCTACATCCGGCACCGGGGCAGCGACACGGTCCTCATGGTGCCCCTCGACGAGATCGGCCACGAGGGCAAGCCGATTCCGGTGGTGGACTTCCCCGGCGGGCAGCATCCGCCCGGCGAGATGAGCCGGCCGACCCCGGCGCTCGGCATCGTTCAGGCCCCCGGCGCCACCGCGATCCTCATGTCCAACCCCGGCGACAAGTCGATCTACTACTACAAGGAAGGCATGGCCGCCCCCATGGGCGACTTCAAGAACTACGGTCACGAGCCCCTCGCCGTGACGGTCGTCGACCGGAGCCTCCAGGAGGTCCAGCCCGGCATCTACCAGACCGAGGTGAAGCTGCGCCGGCCCGGCAAGTACGACGTGGCCTTCTTCCTCGACGCGCCGCGCCTGACCCACTGCTTCGACTTCAACGTCAAGGACAACCCCGATTTCGTCCCCGAAGGCGGGACCGCCGCGGTCCACAAGCTCGCCGTGGTGTACAAGATGGACGACGTCCACGTCGACGTGGGCAAGCCGGCGACGGTGCGCTTCCAGCTCGAGGACCCCACGAGCGACTCGCCCCGGGCGGGGCTCGGAGACGTCGAGGTCTTGACCTTCCTCGCGCCGGGCATCTGGCAGAAGCGCCACCTGGCCCACGAGGTCAGCCCCGGCCTCTACGAGGTCCGGTTCACGCCGCCCAAGAAGGGCGTCTACTACGTGTTCGTCGAGTCCCGGAGCCAGGGCTTCGGGTACCAGAACTCGCCCTATATCACCCTCGTCGCCGGGGACATCGGCCTGGGCAAGGACACCGTCACCCGCGATGCGGCCGAGAAGGCCAGCACGGTTCAGCACGCCGAGAAGGAGCAGCATGAGAAATCCGATGGGAAGGAGAAGTAATCGATGACTGTCGAGCGACACCACCGTCGGCGCCCGGGAGCCCCTGCGGGCTTCGCCCTGGCCGCCCTCGCCCTCGTGGCCTTGGCCACCCCGGGCCGGGCCCAGCACGAGGGCATGGACCACAGCCACCACATGGCCATGGCGACCGCCATGACCGGGAAGGTCGAGGAGGTCTCGGGCCTCTCCGTGCCGGACCTCGAGGTCCAGACCCAGGACGGCGACACCGTCCACTTCTACCGCGACCTGGTGAAGGACCGGGTGGTGGCCATGAACTTCATCTTCACCACCTGCACCACCATCTGCCCGCCCATGGGCGCCATCTTCGGCCAGCTCGAGAAGAAGCTCGGCGGCCGGATGGGCAAGGACTTCCACCTGATCTCGATCTCGGTCGACCCCTCGACCGACACGCCGGAGCGGCTGAAGGCCTGGGCCGCCAAGTTCGGCCGCACGCCGGGCTGGACCCTGGTCACCGGCGACACGACCAAGGTGAACACCATCCTCAAGGGCCTCCAGGTGTTCACCCCCGACTACGAGGACCACGCCCCGCTGGTGCTCCTGGGCAACGACAGCGACGACGAGTGGACCCGCGCCTACGGCCTGGCGCCGCCGGCGACCCTCGCCGAGATCCTGGCCCGCCTCGCCTCCGGCAAGGCGGGCGCGCCGGCGGGAGCCGCCGCCCGCAAGGAGGAGCGATGAGCGCCCGGGCCCGAAACGCCGCGCTCTCCGCGCTCGTCGCCGCCTTCTTGACGGGCGCGGCGGCGGTCGCCGCCGCGACGCCCTCCGCGGCGCCTTCCGCCCACCGCCAAAAGGAGATCGAGGCCGCCCGCAACTACTTCACGGACGTCGAGCTGACCAACCAGTTCGGCAAGCCCATGCGCCTGTACTCGGACCTGATCCAGGACAAGATCGTGGTGATCAACTCCATGTACACGAACTGCGCCGACATGTGCCCCCTGCTCGGCAAGTCGCTCGAGCAGATCCAGGAGGCGGCCGGCGACCGCATGGGCAAGGACGTCTACATCCTGTCGTTCACCGTCGATCCGGCCAACGACACTCCGGAGAAGCTGCGCAAGTGGGGTGAGAGCTTCCACGCCAAGCCGGGCTGGTTCTTCCTCACCGGCGACAAGGAGAACCTGGAGCTGGCGCTGAAGCGGGTCGGCCAGTACACCGCCGACCCGGAGAACCACCAGGGCATCCTGATCATGGGCAACGACCGGACCGGCCTGTGGAAGAAGGCGTTCGGCCTGGCGAGCCCCAAGGACCTGATCAAGGTGTTCGACTCGGTCGCCAACGACAGCGGCGAGGACCCGGCGCAGGGGAGCGGCGCGGCGCAAAGCGGGGCCGCCGGACAGGGCTCCGGAAGCGGGAGCTAGAGGTGGCGCGCGGACACTTGGGTGGGGGCGTCCTCCTGGCCGCCCTCGCGGCGGCCCTCGCGACCCTCGCTCCGGCGGCGGCCCCGGCCGCCGAGCCGGCGCTCTCCAAGCTGGCGGCGGGCAAGCAGATCTTCCACACCGGGACCAGCCCCGACGGCGGCGACATCCTCGCCGTCATGGCCGGGGACACCGAGCTCCCGGCCTCGGCGCTGCCCTGCTCGAGCTGCCACGGCGAAGAGGGCCAGGGCAACCCGGAGGGCGGCGTCTCGCCGACCAACCTCACCTGGCCCTCCCTCACCCGGACCTACGACGTCCAGACCTCCGCCGGCCGCAAGCATGGCCCCTACACGCCGGCGCTCCTCAAGCGGGCGATCGCCATGGGCCTCGATTCGGCCGGCAACGAGCTCCACGTGGCCATGCCCCGGTACCGCATGTCGGTCGAGGACATGGAGGCCCTGGTCACCTACATCCAGCACCTCGGCCAGGAGAGCGATCCCGGGGTGAGCGAGACGTTCCTGCGCATCGGCACGCTGCTGCCGCCCCCCGGACCCCTGGCCGAGGTGGGCCAGGCGATCCACGACGTGCTCGCGGCCTGGGTGGCCGAGGTCAACGACGCAGGCGGGCTCTACGGCCGGAAGCTCGAGCTCGTCTCCCTCACCCTCCCCGAGGACCGGATCGGCTGGCCGGACGCGGTCGCGGCCTTCCTGGACCGCGGAAGCCCCCCGACGGCGGCCGCCGCGGCGGCCCCGCCCCCGGCTCCGGGCTCCGGCGAGGACGCAGGCGCCGCCCCCGAGACGGGCGAGAACCCGGGCGTCTTCGCCCTGGTGGGTGCCTTCGTCGCCGGCTCCGAGGACCACCTGGGCGAGCTGCTCCAGAAGCGGGAAGTGCCCCTGATCGGCCCCTTCACGCTCCGCCCGAAGCTCGACCGGCCGGTCAACCCGTGGGTCTTCTACCTGCTGCCCGGCCTCTCCGAACAGGGCCGCGCCCTGGTGCGCTTCGCCCTCGGCCGCCACCCGGAGCTCATCGGCAAGACCGATCAGGCCTCGCCGCCCAAGGCGACCGTGCTCTACCCCGACGACCCGTTCCTCTCCGAGGTGGCCCGGGACATGCTGGACGAGGCCCGCAAGCTCGGCTGCGAGCGCTGCGACGAGGAGACCTACCACGCCGGGGCGATCGACGCCCTGCGCATGGCCTCGAAGCTCGCCACCTTCGACACCCAGGTCATCTTCTTCCTGGGCGAGGGACGGGACCGCCAGATTCTTCTCTCCGGCTCCGACCACTTCAACTGGCGGCCGGAGGTCTACGTGCCGGGGTCGATGGCGGGGCCGGAGGCCCTGGCGACGCCGGCGGCCTTCCAGGACCGCTTCTACATCGCCTTCCCCACCCTCCCCGGAGACCGCTCTCCCGACGGCACCAAGGCCTACCGCAAGCTCGCCGACGATCACCACCTCTCGCGCGCTCACCTGTCGACCCAGCTCGCCACCCTGGCGGCGGCGCGGGTCTTCCAGGAGGGGGTCAAGCGGGCGGGACGGGACCTGTCGCGCAAGAAGCTGTTGACGGCCCTCGAGAACCTCTACCAGTGGGACTCGGGGCTGACCCCGCCCCTGACCTTCAGCGCCAACCGGAGGGTGGGCGCCCAGGGCGCGTACATCGTGACCCTGGACCTCAAGGGCGAGGCCTTCAAGCGGGTCGGTGGCTGGGTGAACGTGCCGGAGGAGGCGAGCCCGTAGGCCGGCGGGCCCGAGCGGCTCGCTCAGGGCGGCGGCGCCGGCCCGCCGCCCTGGCCCTGATGCACCACCACCTTGCCCAGGTGGACGCCGGTGTAGTAGTGCTCCAGGATGTCCCGGTAGTCGAGGCCGCGGCCGGCCATGGCGTAGGCGCCGATCTGACACATGCCCACGCCGTGGCCCCAGCCGCCGCCGGTGAAGAGCCAGCCCGGCTCGTGCCCCGGCCGGTCCACCCGCCGGGCCTCGAAGCGGGTGTCGGGCAGGTCCAGGGTCCAGCGCACCGCCAGGCCCTCGATCAGCTCGCTCGTGCCGCCGGCCCCCAGCAGGCGCATGGCCCCGACCCGCCCGGCTTCCCCGCGAGACGACCTCGAGGCCGCGCAGCTCGAAGCCCGGGAAGCGCTCCCCGACCAGCCCGGCGAGGCGCCGGTCGCTGCGGAAGCGGCTCCAGGTGCGCAGGCCCGCCTGCCGGTCCTGGCCCGAGTCGTCGGGCTCGGCCTCCTGGACCACCGCCACCGGCCGGTCCCGCCAGGTGTAGAGGACGAGCCGGTCGCCCGGCGCCAGGTCGAGGGACGCCGCGGCGAGGCGCCCGTCGCGCCGGGCGAAGGTCGCCACGTCCTCGGGCAGCTCCGCCACCCTGTCGGCCGCCCCGTCGACGGTCACCGCGTGGAGCCGGCGGCCGTCGAGGCTCCGGAAGCGCACCGCCTCCTCGCCCAGGAGACCGAGGAGGCGGGACAGGGAGAGGATCAGCCACTCGGCCTCGGCGTCGCCGATCCGGGCCCCCACCCCGCCCGCGGCGGCCGCCGCGGGCGCCGCCGGCAGGCTGGCGGGCCGCACGCCGGGGAGCGGCGGCGCCGCCCGCCCGTCCGCCGCCCTCTCCGCGGTCAGAAGGCTCGGATCGAGCACCAGGTCGAAGACCGAGCGCACGTAGCGCCGCACCTCGGCGCGCTCGAGCGACCGGAGCCGGTCGCCGGTGTCGGGCAGGCCGGCCTGGCGGGCGAGAGAGCGCAGCCGCGCCTCGAGGGCCGAGCGCGCGCCGGCCGCGTCGGCGGCGGGCACCAGGCGCCGGGTGATCCCGCCGGGGAAGCCCGTGCCGGCCGCCAGCGAGCCGCCCAGGCTGTCGTGGCCGCCCTCGAGGCAGGGAACGCCCTTGAGGTAGGGAGCGTCGAGCCAGGGAAAGACGACCGCGGCGTCCTCGGTGCGGCCGCCGCAGGTGGCGCTATAGAGCGCCTCGATGAGCTGGTCGCCGTAGAGCAGGACCTGGCCGGCGGTCTCGGCGACGGCGCGGTCGGAGAGCGGGTGCTCGACGCCGACCCCGCCGTAGACCTGGCAGCGGGGGCCGGCGCAGATGTCGTAGCCCTCGGAGGCGAACTCCCCGAGGTGGCGCAGGGCGTACGTGCGGGCGGCCACCGCCTGGGCCTTGAGCGCCTCGAGCCGGGGGTAGAGGGCCGGGCCCAGCTCGTCGGGGACCACCCCGCGCAGGTAGTCCTCCACCGGCAGCTCGTCGATCAGGTTGAGGCTCCCCCGGTCGTTGAGAAAGACGAGGAGCCGGCCGCGGTAGCTCCCCGCGCGGCCTTCGACCGGCGCCGGTAGGGGCTCGCCGCCGGCGCTCTCCACGGCCACCCAGCGGCCCAAGACCCGGAAGGAGCGGTCGGCGGTGCGCACGCGCAGGGCCGCGTCCGTGAGGCCGCCGCCCTCCTCCACCACCCAGGCGTCCGGGTAGCCGAGGCCGGCGAGGTGCCGCTGGGCGGCCTCGGCCTGGGCGCGATCTTCGAAGCGCCCCAGGCGCACCCGGTAGAGGCCGCTCCCGGCGTCGAAGCGGGTGTCGGCCGGCCAGCCGGTCCGGGCGGAGAGCATGGCGCCCAGCTCCGTCGCCTGCCGCTCGTCGTGGAGAGCCGCCACCTGCAGGCGGTGCTCCGAGGGCTCGACCGCGCCGGCGGCGGGCTCGACGGTGAACGGCGCGCGCACGATTCGAGAGCCGCCCGCCACCGTCAGGCCGACCTCGGCGTCGCAGCAGGGCAGCGCCAGGGAGTCGAGATCGCTCGCCAGCCCGACCCGGATCAGCACCCGGCCGCCGTCGACGTTCGTCCGGCGGGCGCTCGGCGGCGGCTCCGAGGGCTCGGGGGGCGCCGGCCCCGAGCCGGTCTCCTCTCCGCGGGGCAGAGGAGGCTCGGGGACGGAGAGGGCCTCCGGCGGCTCGGCTATGGGCTCGGAGGGCTCGGCGGGAGCGGCGGTGGAAACGGGCGGCGCCACCTCCGGCGCCCCGGCTCCGGAGCGCCGCGCCGCCGAAGAGCAGGAGAGACCCGTCGCCAGGAGAGCGAGAGCGCCGGCGACCGCCGCCGCCCCCCACCAGCCCTTCACCCCCGGGCCTCCCCGTGCTCGGAGACCACCAGGGAGGTGAAGGCGGCCAGGACGAAGACGTTGATCAGGCTGCTCACGAGCCACTGCACGAGCGCCAGGGCCGCGTAGAGGGTGCCCCAGATCACGAGCTGGTGGCGCAGCATCAGGTTCACCATCGTCTGGGCCACCCCCATGCCCAGCCCGACCACCAGGCTCGCGACGAGGAGAACCACGAAGATCAGGAGCGACGCCCCGAGCCGGCGGCCGACGACCCGCAGGCCGAGGCCGGCCCCGGCCAGCGCCTTGCCCCCGGAGACCACCACCGCCGGCAGGGCGGCCAGGAACCAGAGGGCGAAGACCAGCACCAGGAAGACGAAGGGCAGCGCCCCGCCGCAACCGATGCCGACGGCCGCCCCCACGCCCCAGGCGCGGTATCCGAAGCCGGCGCCCAGGGCGAGGAGCAGAGCGAGCAGCATGAGCAGCAGGGCGCAGGTCACGTAGAGGTGGAAGAACCAGAAGAACCGCCACATGTAGCGCCCGCCCCAGCCCGCGAAATCGCGCCCCGAGAAGGTCCGGAACCAGCCGACGGCGCCGGGGCGGTTCTGGGCCTCGGGGTGGGCCTGGCGGTCGGCTGCCACCAGGGTGCCCACGATGCCGCCCTCGAACCAGCCCCAGAGCGCCACCGCCGCGAGCCCGACGACCAGCGAGGCGACCAGGGCGAGCCCGAGCGCCGGAAGATGCTCGGCGGCGGTCGCCCCGAGGCCCTGGAGCCAGCCCTCGACCGCCTGCGGGTCCCGGAAGCTCCCGCGCAGCGCCGCGAGCCCGCCCAGCACCACCACGAAGGGCACGAAGGAGGCGCCGACCAGGGCCACCATCAGCAAGCCCTGGAGCAGGGCCAGAGGGACCAGCGCCCAGTTCGCGCGCGTCGCGAGGGCCCCGCGCCGCAGGCAGTCGATCGCCGTCCGTCGCTTGCTGGGAGTCGTCATGGGGCTCTCGGAGAGGGCGGGCGACGCCACGGGCTCACCCGACGAAGTGGCGCTCGCGGGTCTTGACCACCCGCCGGAAGTCCTCCACCGCGTCCAGCCGCACCACCTCGGTCATCTCGTAGAGGCGGGAGATGAGCTGCGGGGAGGTGCGAAGCTCGAGCTGCGTGAAGTCCTCGCCCGGGGAGTCCGCCCCGCGGTCCAGCGGACCGAGCGGCGCCCGTCGCGACGGCGGCGGCGCCGCCGGGCGTTCGGTGGCCAGCCGGTAGTTGGTGGTGAAGAGGGTCGGACGGCGTTCGGTGTAGCGGGTGTTGATGACCAGGTAGAGGATGTCCCGCACCCAGGCGGTGGGCTTCTGGGCACCCAGCTCGTCGAGGACCAGGAGGTCCGCCCCGATCACCGGGTCGAGGACCGCGCGCTTCGACTCGGGGTTGCCCGGGTCGAAGGTCGCCTGGATCTGGTGGACGAGCGAGGTGAAGTCCACGAACCGGCCGTGGATGTGGTAGCGCCGGACGAGCTCCAGGAGCACCGCCACCGCCAGGTGGGTCTTGCCGGTGCCCGGCGGCCCGGTGAACAGCAGGCCGAGCTCCCGGAACCGCCCGTCGGGCCCCAGGAACTCGTCCACATAGCGCTTGGTCCTGGCCTTGGCCTTGATGAGCTGGCTCTCGGCGAGGCTGCTCGCGGCCTCGAAGCCCGAGCTTCCGGAAGCTCTCGAGGCTGCACTCGGCATAGCGCTCCGGGATCCCCGCCGCCGAGCGCAGCCGCGAGCCCAGGCGGCGCTTGCGGCACTCACACGGCCGCGCGGTGCCCGCTCCGCCGTCCGGCTCGAGCACCCAGCCGCGGCCCTCGCACTCCGGGCAGGGCTCCTCCGTCCGCTCCGGCTCGGGCATCGTGAGGCGATGCTAGCACGCTCACCCGGGCCGGCCGGGGGGCTACCCACCGCGCCGTGCGGGCGGGCCGGAGGCCACGCGGACCAGGGCGTGGCGCCGGTCGACGCCGGCCCGCTGGTCGAGGACCTGTTTCTTGACGAACTCCAGGAGGCGGTCGACCTCGGCCTGCATCTGGTCCATCTGCTCCTGGAGGTTGAGGATCACCTCGACCCCTGCCAGGTTGACCCCGAGGTCGCGGGTCAGGGTGAGGATCGTCTCCAGCCGCTCGAGGGTCGAGTCGTCGTAGAGGCGGGTGTTGCCGGCGCTGCGCGCCGGGTTGAGCAGCCCCTCGCGCTCGTAGAGGCGCAGGGTCTGGGGATGGATCGCGAAGCGCTCGGCGACGGCGCTGATCATCACGTATTTCTGTTCTTGCTCGCGCTTGCGGCGCGCCATGGTCAGCCTCCTGGGCAGCCCGTGGTGAAAGTCCGCACGGTCGCGTTGCGCGCGCCGTGGGGCCGGATACGAGGCACCGCGACGCAGGCGATGCCGAGCCATCGTCGAGGAGCGGGAACGAAGTATCCGGCCCCACGCCGCCGCAACCCGAAGGGCGCATGGGGGTTGCGGCCGGCTTCTGCGTTACTCGTCGTCAACGATGACACCGCATCGCCTCCTCCTCATGCCTTGAATCCGTCTCGCAAGACCCATGCGCGCGACCATGTGGACTTTCACCACGGGCTGCTAGCTCTCGATCGCTACCGTGCGGCCGGCCGCCCTCTTGGGCAGCGTGACGGTCAGCACGCCGGCCTCGAAGGCGGCGGACACCGAGTCGGCGTCGATCGCCGAAGGCAGCTCGAGGGCGCGCTTGAACGGCCCGTAGCTGCGCTCCATCTGGAAGAAGTTCCGGTCCGCGGGCAGGGGACGGCGGCGGCCGGAGAGCTCCAGCCGCCGTCCGTGGACCGAGACGTCGACGTCCGAGCGCTCGACCCCCGGCAGCTCGACGTGAACGACGAACGCGCCGTCGGTCTCGATGACGTCGAGCGCCGGGGCCCAGGTGCCCGGCGGCGCGGCTTCGCCACCGGGGAACCCGGAGCGCAGGAGCACCTCTTCGAACAGCGAGTTGACGCGTTCCCGGATGCGGGCGAGCTCTTCGAGGTAGCTCCTGCGCGCGGTGGCCATGGCTCCTACCTCAGCCCTTGTCCTCGTCCACGTCGACGTACTCGGCGTCGATGACCTCCTCCTCCGGGCCGCTGCCGGCACCCGGGCCGGCGGCGCCGGCCCCGGCGCCGCCCGAGGCGGCCTGCTGACCCGCGCCCTCCTGCTTGTACATGACCTCGGCAAGCTGGTGCGACGCCTTGGTCAGCCGCTCGGTCGCCTTCTTGAGGGTGTCGAGATCCTCGCTCTCGAGGGCCTTCTTGGCTTCCGAGAGGGCCCCCTCGAGCTCGCCGATGGCGTCGGGCGAGAGCTTCTCCTTGTGCTCGTCGAAGGTCTTCTCGGTCGAGTAGAGCAGGCTGTCGAGGTGGTTGCGCGCCTCGACCCGCTGGCGCCGCTCCTTGTCCTCGGCGCTGTGGGACTCGGCGTCCTTGACCATGCGCTCGATGTCGCTGTCGTCGAGGCCGGAGGAAGCGGTGATGGTGATCTTCTGCTCCTTGCCGGTGCCCAGGTCCTTGGCCGAGACGTGGACGATGCCGTTGGCGTCGATGTCGAAGGTGACCTCGACCTGCGGCACGCCGCGCGGCGCCGCCGGGATGCCCACCAGGTGAAAGCGGCCGAGGGTGCGGTTGTCCCGCGCCATCTCGCGCTCGCCCTGGAGCACGTGGACCTCGACCGAGGTCTGGTTGTCGGCGGCGGTGGAGAAGATCTCGCTCTTCCTCGTGGGGATCGTCGTGTTGCGCTCGATCAGCTTGGTGAACACCCCGCCCAGGGTCTCGATGCCGAGCGACAGCGGGGTGACGTCGAGCAGCAGCACGTCGTGGACGTCGCCGGCCAGCACGCCGCCCTGGATCGCCGCGCCCACCGCCACCACCTCGTCCGGGTTCACGCCCTTGTGGGGCTCCTTGCCGAAGAGGTCGGTGACCAGCTTCTGGATCAGTGGCATGCGGGTCATGCCGCCGACGAGCACCACCTCGTCGATCGCCTGGGCGTCGACGCCGGCGTCCTTCAGGGCCCGCTTGCAGGGCTCGACCGAGCGCTTGACCGTCGGCTCGACGAGCTGCTCGAGCTTCGGCCGGGTGAGCTTGATGTTCAGGTGCTTCGGGCCCGCCTGGTCGGCGGTGATGAAGGGCAGGTTGATCTCGGTCTCCTGGGCGCTCGAGAGCTCGATCTTCGCCTTCTCGGCGGCCTCCTTGAGGCGCTGGAGGGCCATGGCGTCCTTGCCCAGGTCGATCCCCTGGTCCTTCTTGAACTCCTCGAGCAGCCAGTCGATGACGATCTGATCGACGTTGTCGCCGCCCAGGTGGGTGTCGCCGTTGGTCGCCTTGACCTCGACCACGCCCTCGCCCACCTCGAGGATCGAGATGTCGAAGGTGCCGCCGCCGAAGTCGTAGACCGCGATCGTCTGGTCCTTCTTCTTGTCCAGGCCGTAGGCCAGGGCGGCGGCGGTCGGCTCGTTGACCAGCCGGTCGACCTCGAGTCCGGCGATCTTGCCGGCGTCCTTGGTCGCCTGGCGCTGGGAGTCGTTGAAGTAGGCCGGCACCGTGATCACCGCCCGGTCCACCTTCTCGCCCAGGTAGTCCTCGGCCGCCTGCTTGAGCTTCTGGAGCACCATGGCCGAGATCTCGGGCGGCGAGTACTTCTTGTCCTGGACCGCGATCCGGCAGTCGCCGTTGTCCGCCCGCTCGACCCGGTAGGGCACCATTTTCATCTCTTCGGAGACCTCGTCGTACTTGCGCCCCATGAAGCGCTTGATCGAGAAGACGGTGTGCTCGGGGTTGGTGACCGACTGCCGCTTGGCGACCTGGCCGACCAGGCGCTCGCCGCTCTTGGTGAAGGCCACCACCGACGGGGTGGTGCGGTTGCCTTCGGAGTTGGGGATGACCTTGGCCTCGCCGCCCTCCATGACGGCGACGACGCTGTTGGTCGTCCCCAGGTCGATGCCGATGATCTTGCTCACTCTCTCCTCCTTCGCGCTGCTCGTCGTTGCGATCTCTTGTTGTCCGGCGTTCGAGACTTCGTCGCGTGTCGTCCACGGCGGGGACCGCCGGCTCCATGCTACAGACCTTAGTGTGCCGGTGGCAAGTTCTAGCCGCACTAGATCTGACAAAAATCGACTCAGGTTTATTCCTGGCGGTGAGCCCCCGGCCTACGGGGCCGAGCGCTTCCTCCGGAATCGCCGGGTCCGCGACGCCCCCGGCGCGTGAAGCGGCCGCGCTCGGTCTCGGCCGGGCGAACGGTGCGGAGGACTCCGGCCGCCTCAGTCCAGCAGCACCACCGGGGGCTCGGACCGGGAGCGCTGTTGGGCGGCCTGGAGAAAGTCCGGGTCGAGGAGGAAGTTGCCCGCGATGCCCTCGAGGTTCGCCTCGGCCTGCCCGCCCGCTCCCGGGCCCGCCCCCGGGCCGCCGGTCTCCTCCGCCCCGCCGGGCAGGAGCGGGCGCACCGAGTAGCGCCGCTCCTCCGGGGTGTAGATCAGCGGCCGGCCGCGGGCGTCGCGCAGGTCCTCCTTGCGGAGCAAACCCAGGTCCACGAGCTCCTCGAGGTCGTCGGGGAAGTGGCCCTTGAGCAGGAAGAAGGTCTTGGCCGCCTGGTCGAGCTCGAGCAGCGACGCCGCGTCCTCCTCGGCGAGGAGCGACCGGCGGTCGCCCGCCTCCCACGGGAAGGGGAGCAGGAACCCGGCCGTCGAGGTCACCATCACGGCCACCAGCAGGACCACTCCGGCGAGGGCCAGAAGACCCGCCAGCGCTCGGTGGACACCCGCCGGGAGCCGGCGCCGGACGGTGGCGGGCTGCTCCTCGACCGGCGCCGGGGCGGGGACCGCCGGCCGGGCCGCCTCGACGGGGCGCGGCCCGACCCGGGGCCGGTCCTGGCTCCGGTCCTGACTCCGGTCTTGGCTCCGGTCCTGGCTCCGGTCTTGACTCCGCTCTTGGGGCGGCGTCCAGGCTGGTGGCGGCGCCGCGGGACGCGGTCGCTGGTCTTCCGCCGGCGCCACCAACCCCTCCTGGAGGAACCGGAAGGTCACGTAGCGCGCGCGGTCGCCCGCCATCCGCGCCTCCATCGCCGCCTCCGCCAGGGTGCGGCCGGGGCCGATCGCGGCGAGCAGGCGCTCCTCCTCGGCGGTGAGCCAGATCGCCTCGCCGTCGTTGGCCGGCGGCGGCGCCGTCCCCTCGCCGAGCCCCGAGAGGTCGCGGACGCGCACCGGCTTCGGCGGATCGAGACGGAGCAGCCGGCTGTCGAGAGGGGGCGGCCCGGCGCCTTCGTCGCCCGTGCGGAGCTCGATCGCCCGCAGCAGGAGCTCGTCGACCCCGATCGGCTGGAAACCCTCTTCGAACGAGACCTCGTCGCCGCCGTAGAACTTGAACTCTCCCTCCCGCCAGTCGAGGAGCGACATCAGGAGCCGCTCGGTCTGGAGCCGTAGCGCCGCCAGCAGCTCGGCGCGGCTCACCACGCCCTCGGCCACCAGCAGGTCGGCGAGGCGGCCGCCCTGCGACTCGGAGCGCGCGGCCAGGCGCCGGAGCTCCTCGGCCGAGACCTGGTGCTCGGAGAGGAGGACCGCACCCAGCCCCTCCTCGGTGGTCTCGTTGAGGGCGTCGGCCGCCACGATCCGCCCGCCCAGGAAGGAGACCGCGATGATGTCCTCCGCCCCCTGGATGGTCAGGATCCCGGTCTTCCGCTGCTGGGAGATGAGCTGCAGGATCTCCGGGAGCTGGAAGAGGTCTAGGCTGCCTTCGACGGCCATCGGTCGCGTGTCTCCCCGCCGGACCCGGCGCGCGGGGGTCAGGCCCGCCCTCTCAGTACGTTCGTGACCCGAACCGCGACAACCAGGACCAGGGCCGAGCCGAGGGTGAGCCCGAGAAACCAGCTCCCGGGGTCGTAGCGCCAGGGCAACGAGTACCCCAGATGGCCGAAGGCCCCAAGGAGCGCCAGCGCCAGGGCGGTGGGCACCAGGAGCGCGCCGTAGGCCCGGAGCGGGCGGCCCCGCGCCGCCGAGGAGAGCCCGGGCAGGAAGATCGAGGCGACCGCGCCCAGGACCCCTCCGGACCCCGGGGCCTCCACGAGACGCTCCGCGGCGCCTCCCGGGCGCGGCGCCCGGCGGCCGGCGGTGAGCTGCAGGACCAGCGCCGCCACCGCGACCACCAGGAGGAGCAACAGGGGCCGGATGCGGCGCAGCAGGGCGAGCGCCGGGGCCTCGCCGGTCTCGCCGCGGGTGCCGCTCCACTCGGCGCGCAGCATTTCGCGGATCTCGGCGATCCTGGCGATTCCCCCGTCGACGGTGACGACGCGCCGGCGCTCGGGGCGCTCCAGCCACCTCGTCACCTGCAGGTCGTCGATCCGGCGCGCCTCCTGGAGCGCCTGGTGCTGCTCGTCGTAGAGGTAGGACTCGGCGTAGGCGAGGGAGAGGTCGAACTCGGCGACGGCGCTCCGGGGCGAGAGCGCCGCCGCCTGCTGGAACAGGGCCACGGCATTGCCGTAGTCGCCCCGGTTGAGGTAGTAAACGCCCAGGTCGATGATCACCGCCGTGTTGTCGGGCTCGGCGTCGAGCACCTCCTCGTAGAGGCGGCGGGCGTCGGTCCACTGTCCGAGGCGGGCGTAGAGGTCCGCCATGAAGTGACGGACCGCCGGCTCGGCGGGCAGGACGGCGACCAGGACCCCCAGGTCGGTGAACAGGCCGCCGTAGAGGCGGCCCTCGGCGACGCTCTCCATGGCGCGCATCGGCGGCGAGAGGCTGAGGGCGACCTGCTGGCGCACCTCGGAGACCGCCGCCGGCGCCAGGCCGACGAGCAGCCAGAGCAGGACGAAGACGACGCGCTCGCCGCCCGAGGCGAAGCTCCAGAGCAGCAGCGACCAGTAGAGGGCGAGCCAGAGCGGGCCGTAGGACAGGACCAGGGGCCAGAGGAGGGCGGCGATCGCCAGAGCGACCACCAGCGGCGCGGGCCCGGCGAGGAGGTGCTGGCCGATCCAGGCGGTGATCGTGCGCAGCAGCGCCGGGCCGCGGACCGCCATCGCGAGGGCGAGGAACATCCATCCGGCGAGCAGCAGGCTCGCCAGCCCCCACAGCGTGAGGTCGTGGGCGGCGAGCCGCCGGGCCAGCAGCAGATGGGGCAGGCGCAGGTAGCCGCGGGCGTACTCGGCCAGCACGGTGCCGTACCTCCCCTCCCAGCGGGCGACCTCGGCGGCGGCGAAGGCGGTCTCCGGGCGGCCCGGATCGAGGCGTTCGGCGGCGGCGAGCGCCAGGGCCGCCCGCTCGGCTTCGCCCTGGCGCGCCGCGTCCACCGCCTGGACCAGGGCGCCGGCGGCCAGGTCGGGCAGCCCGCGCATCCCCAGGTGCTCGGTCGTGGCGAGGAGGTCCTGGAGGACGTCCGCGGCCCGCTTCTCGTCGTCGACGTAGAAGGCGGTGGTCCACTGGAGCCAGTCCTCCTGGAGGCGCAGGAGGGACTGCTGGACCCCGGGGGTCAGGGTGGGGGCGGGGCTGCCCGGGACGACGGTCCCCTGGGCCCCGGCGGGCGCCGCGGCGAGCGCCAGGGCGAGCGCGGCGAAGGTGACGGCGAAGCGGGCGGGCACGGCGCGGCGCGACGGCCGGCGCGACGGCCGGCCGGCCGGGCCGGCCGGAGGAGCCCGCCGACTCTCCCGCTCACCCCCGCTTCTGGACATAACGGAGGCGCAGGCGGTAGAGAAGGTCCTCCAGGGCGTTTGCCTCCTGCACGGTGAGGTTGCCCGCGGTCTTCTGCCGGAGGACGTCGAGCAGGTCGATGTAGAGACGGGCCAGGTGCAGGTCCTCACCGGTCTCCCCATCGGGCAGGGCGGCTTCGCCGAGGTAGAACGGGATCGGGTCGGCGAGGACCGTCAGCAGGTCGTAGAAGCCCGGCGCCTCGCCCTCGGGGCCGGAGGCAGGGGGCTCGAGGGGCGCCCGCTCGGCCCCGGTCTCGGGGACGCCCGGGCCGCCGAGGGGGCGCTCCGGCTCGCCGCCGGCGGGCGCGGCGGGCTCCGGCGCCGCGGCCGGCCCGGCGGGCTCGGCGTTCGCCCTCGTCGGCCCGGCGGGTTCGGAGGGGGCCTTCTTGGCCTCGTCCTCGAGAAAGCGGTACTCTGCCCTGAGGTCGCCCTCGGGCGTGAAGATCCGCTTGTCGGTGACCTTGATCCCGTCTTCGCTCACTGCGCGATCATCCTTGGCTCCTCTGCCTCGTTCTCCGGGATGGAGCCCATCTGAGGTCGATTGAGGCCGATGCACGATCGTAGCAAGGCCCCACCGGACCGGCAACTGAACGGCGCGGGACGCGCGCCCACCGATCTCGCGCGGCTCCTCGACCTGGTGGAGCGCCTGCGCGCCCCGGACGGCTGCCCGTGGGACCGGGAGCAGACCCTGGCCGACGCCCGCGGGTATCTCATCGAAGAGGCCCACGAGGCGGCCGCCGCCGCCGCCGCGGGCGACTGGGACGAGATCGCGGCCGAGCTCGGCGACCTCCTCTTCCAGGTCGCCTTCGTCGCCCGCCTCGGGGCCGAGCGGGGGGCGCTCGACCCGGCCTCCCTGATCGACCGGATCGAGGACAAGATGGTGGCCCGGCACCCCCACGTCTTCGGCGATGAGGAGGCGGAGACCGCCGAGGAGGTCCTGGCCGCGTGGGAGCGCCGCAAGCTCGCCGCCGGCCCGGACCGCTCGCTCCTGGCCGGCGTCCCCGAGTCCCTGCCGCCCCTGGTCGCCGCCTACCGGATGACCCAGAAGGCGGCCGGCGTGGGCTTCGACTGGCCGGAGCCGGCGGCGGTCCTCGACAAGCTGGAGGAGGAGGCCGACGAGCTCCGGGAGGTGCTGGCGAGCGACACGCCGGACCGCGCCGCCCTGGCCGGCGAGCTCGGCGACCTGCTGTTCACCCTGGTCAACCTCGCCCGCAAGCTGGGCGTCGACCCGGACGCCGCGCTCGCCGGCACGAACGCCAAGTTCCGCGCCCGCTTCCGCCACGTCGAGGAGCGCCTCGCCGCCGGCGGCCGCAACCTCGCCGACGTCGGCCTCGAAGAGCTCGACCGCCTGTGGGACGAGGCCAAGGCCCAGAGCCGCGGATGAGACGAGGCCGGCGCCGACCGCGCCGGCCATGCGTCAGGCGCCCCCGCGAGGAACGGTCAACCCTCGACGACGCTTGACCATGATCTTGACCATGATTCACAATGGAGGCATGGAGACGATCGCCATCTCGAAGTTCAAGGCCACCTGCCTGGCGGTGCTGGAGAAGGTCCGCAAGACCGGGGAGCCGGTGCTGGTGACCCGGTTCGGGAAGCCGGTCGCGGAGGTGGTGCCGCCGCCGCCGTCGCCACGACGCCGCGGCTGGCTCGGATCCTTTCGGGACCGGGGGAAGATCCAGGGCGACATCGAGGCGCCGGCCGTTCCGGTGAACGAGTGGGAGGTTCTGAGGCCGTGAAGCTCCTCCTCGACACCCACATCTGGCTGTGGAGCCTCCTGGCACCGGAGAAGCTCGGCCGCCGGACCGCCGAGGAGCTCGAACGGGAGGACAACGAGCTCTGGTTGTCCCCGGTGAGCGTCTGGGAGGCGCTCGTGCTCGCCGAGAAGGGGCGGATCGAGCTGCTTCCCGATCCCGAGCGGTGGGTCCGCGACGCCCTCCACGACGTGCCGATGAAGGAGGCGCCGCTGATCCGAGAGGTGGCGATCCAGAGCCGCAGGCTTCCGATTCCCAGCAAGGACCCGGCGGACCGCTTCCTCGCCGCCACCGCTCATGTGTACGAGCTCACCCTGGTCACCAACGACCGCGACCTGCAGCAGGTCGAAGGGGTGCCGGCGCTGGCCAACTGAGGGGAGGCGAGGCGAAGGCGTGCGAGCGGAGACGGCCGCCGGGCTAGCCTTTGGCCTCCTCGACCGCCTCGACCGCTTCCTCGACGTAGGGGTAGACCGTCTTCGCGAGCTTCTCGTGGCCCCGGGCGTTGGGGTGGATGCGGTCGGCCTGGTTGAGGGCCGGGCGGGCCGCCACGCCGGCGAGGAGGAACGGCACCAGCGGCACGTGGAGGTCGCGGGCGATCTCCGGGTACATGGCCTCGAAGCGGCCCGAGTAGTCCGGGCCGTAGCTGGGCGGGATCTTCATTCCCAGCAGGATCACCTGCGCCCCGTCCCCCCGGACGCGGTGGACGATCTCGCGTAGGTTCGTCTCCGTCGCCTCGAGGGGCAGGCCCCGGAGGCCGTCGTTCGCCCCCAGGCCGACCACCACCACGTCCGGGTGCTGGGAGAGGATCCAGTCGAGCCGCGCGACGCCGCCGGCCGAGGTGTCGCCGCTCACGCCGGCGTTGACCACCCGCGCCGGGTGCCCGTCGGCGGCGAGCCTCTCCTCGATCAGGGCGGGATAGGCCTCGTCCTCGTCGACCCCCAGACCGGCGGTCAGGCTGTCGCCCAGGAAGACGACGACCGGCTCGCGCTCGGAGGCCGGGGCGGCCGCCGGCGCCGCCGGCGGCGAGCGTCGGGCGGTCGCGGCCCCGGCCGGGACCGAGGAGGGCCGGCCGCAGCCGCCGGGGAGCAGCGCGAGGAGGGCGAGGAGCGTGGCGAGGCGGCGCATGCTCCCTTTCCAATCGGGCCGCCGACCCCCGCCATTCCCCGGACGCTCTTCCGGGATCCCCTCCGCGTCCCCTCGATCCCCTTCCCTCGCCCCGCCGCCTCGGGTCCCAGCTGCTAAGCTCCCCTCCCCGATGGCCGACGCGCCGAGCGACCCGCCCCGCATCCAAACCCGAGCCCTGACCAAGCGCCTGCCCTCCGGCGGCAAGGTGCTGACCGTCCTCGACGCCGTCGACCTGTCGGTGGCGGCCGGCGAGTTCGTGGCGGTCCTCGGGCCGTCGGGAAGCGGCAAGTCGACGCTCCTCGGGCTCCTGGCCGGCCTCGACCGGCCGACCTCGGGCGAGGTGCTCCTCGACGGCCGGCCGATCCAGGACCTCTCCGAGGACCGGCTCGCCCTCATCCGCCGCCGCCGGGTGGGCTTCGTCTTCCAGTCCTTCGAGCTCCTCGACAACCTGACCGCCCGGGAGAACGTGATGCTTCCCCTGGAGCTGCTGGGCGCCGCCGACGCGCGCGAGCGCGCCGACCGCCGGCTCGACGCCGTGGGCCTCGCGGAGCGCGCCCACCACTACCCGTCCCAGCTCTCGGGCGGCGAGCAGCAGCGGGTGGCCCTGGCCCGGGCGTTCGCCGCCGAGCCCGCCCTCCTGCTCGCCGACGAGCCGACCGGCAACCTCGACAGCGCCACCGGTCAGATGGTGCTCGAGACCCTCGCCGAGCTGCGCCGCCGCGAGGGCACGACCATGGTCCTGGTCACCCACGACCCGGTGGTGGCCGCCCTCGCCGACCGGCGCATCCATCTGCTCGACGGCCGGGTGGCGAGGATCGAATGAGCCTCGACCCCCCTGCGCTCGACCGGCGGCCGGCGCGCCCCCGGCTGCTGCCCCTCGCGGTGCGCGAGCTGCGCGGCGGCCGGGCGCGCCTCGCCTTCTTCACCGCCTGCCTGGCGGTGGGCGTCGCGGCGGTGGTGGCGGTGGCCGGGATCGGAGGCGGCATCGAGACCGGTCTCCGCCAGCAGGCGCGGCGCCTCCTCGCCGCCGACCTGGCGGTGACCGGGACCGCCCCTCTGCCCGCCCGGCTCGGCCGGCTCCTCGAGACGGCGCTCGCCGGCATCGGCCCGTGGCGGCGCACCGACGTCAAGGAGCTGGTGACGCTGGTGGCGGCCGAGGCCGGCGAACGCGGCGCACCGCCGGGCCGCCCCGGCAAGAGCCAGCTCGTCGAGCTCAAGGTGATCGACGGGACGTATCCCTTCTACGGCGACCTGGTGCTCTCGCCGGAGCGGCCGCTCGGCGAGCTGCTGTCGCGCCCGGAGGGCGGCGGCGCGGTGGTGGCGCCGGAGCTCCTCGCGCACCTCGGGCTGCACGTGGGCGACCGGCTGCTGGTCGGCGGCGTGCCGGTGCCGATCACCGGCGTCGTGACCGCGGAGCCCGACCGGCTGGGCGGCGCGTTCGGCTTCTCCGCCGGCCCGCGCGTCTTCCTCGGCCCGCAGACCTTCGATCGCACCGGGCTCGAGACGACCGGCAGCCGGATCCGCTACCGGGCCCTGATCCGCCTACCCTCCGACGCCGGCCGGCCGGCGGCCGACCGCGCCGCCCGGGCGATCCGCGCCGCCCTGCCGGCGGGCCGGGGCTACCGGGTGGAGACCTGGGCCGAGGCCCAGCCCTCGCTGCGCCGCGGCGTCGACCGCGCGCAACGCTTCCTGGGCCTGGTGGCGCTCCTCTCGCTCCTGGTCGGCGGCATCGGCGTGGGCCAGACGGTCCGGGCCTGGCTCGCCGGCCGCCTCGACGCCATCGCGGTGCTCGAGTGCCTGGGCCTCAGGCCGCGGGAGGTGCTCGTCCTCTACGCCGGCCAGACGGCGCTCCTCGGCCTCGCCGGGAGCCTGGCGGGTTGCGCCGCCGGCGTCGGCCTGGAGCTCGCCGTGCCCCACCTGGCGAGCTCGCTGCTGCCTCCCGGCCTCGTCGACCCCTGGCAGCCGTGGGCGATCGTGCGCGGCCTCGCCCTGGGCGTGGGGGTGGCCCTGCTCTTCGGTCTGCCGTCGCTGGGCGTCGTCCTGCGGGTGCCCCCGGCGCGGGTGCTCCGGCGCTCGGCCGATCCCCTGCCGGTCGGACGCTGGCTCCTGGTGGCGACCGCGGCCGCCGTCGTCGCCGGGGTCTGGACCACGGCCGCGGTCCAGTCCCGCTCCGCCTGGATGGGGGCCCAGTTCACCCTCGGCACGGTCGCCGCCACCGCCGTCCTGGCGGCCGCCGCCCGCGGGGTGGTCTGGGCGGTCGCCCGGACGCGCCGGGAGGAGCGCCGCCTCGCGGGTCGCTTCTGGCTCCGCCACGGCCTCGCGGCCCTCGGCCGGCCGGGCGCCGGGACGCTGGCGGCGATCGTCGCCCTGGGCCTGGGGGTGCTGGTGGTGGTGGGCCAGTGGCGGGTCGAGCGGCGCCTGACCTCCGAGCTCCTCCACGGTCTGCCCACCGAGGCGCCCAGCGTCTTCCTGATCGACATCCAGCCCGGCCAGTGGCCGGGCGTCGACCGGCTCCTGGAGAACGCGGGCGCGACCCGCATCGACTCGGTGCCGGTGGTCATGGCGCGCCTCTCGGGCATCGACGGCCGGAGCGTCGACACGATCGCCCGCGCGCGGCGCGAAGGCCGGCGCGGGGAGCGCCGCGAGGGCGAGGGGGACCGCCGGTGGGCGCTCACCCGGGAGCAGCGCCTGACCTATCTCGAGACGCTGCCCGAGGACAACCGGATCGTGGCCGGCAAGCTCTGGTCGGAGCCCGGGGTGGCCGAGGTGAGCGTCGAGGAGGACTTCGCCCACGACCTGGGGGTCCACCTCGGCTCCACCCTGCGCTTCGACGTCCAGGGCGTGCCCCTCGAGCTCACCGTGACCAGCCTGCGCACGGTCGACTGGTCGACCTTCGGCATCAACTTCTTCCTGGTGGTCGAGCCCGGGGTGCTGGAGAAGGCGCCGCAGTTCCGGATCGCCGCCGCCCACCTGCCCGCGGGCGGCGAGGGACCGTTCCAGGACCGGCTGGTGGCGGCCTTTCCCAA
The DNA here is from genome assembly GCA_963741925.1 of uncultured Acidobacteriota bacterium. GTDB lineage: Bacteria > Acidobacteriota > Thermoanaerobaculia > Multivoradales > DATKCC01 > CAVUBL01. The sequence continues at coordinate 686,947 of CAVUJU010000005.1, read as the reverse complement.
CGTCACCGTCCTGCGGGTGCGGGAGATCCTCGACAAGGTGGTGGCGGTGATCCGCTCCCTGGCCGGCGGCGTGCGCTTCGTCGGGGCCTTCACGGTGCTCGCCGGCACGGCGATCCTGGCCGGCGCAGTGGCGGCCGGCGCGGCGCGGCGGAGCCGGGAAGTGGCGCTGCTCAAGACTCTCGGGGCGACGCGGGCCGGAGTGGTGGCGGCCTACTCCATCGAGTACGCCCTGGTCGGCCTGGTCGCCGGCGTCATCGGGGCGGTGGGCGGCGGGGTCCTCTCCTGGGCGGTGGTCGTGCGCGGGATGGAGATCCCCTGGGCGCTCGACCCCCTGCCCCTGGTGGTGGGCGCCCTGGGCGCCGCGGCCCTGGCCGTGGTCGCCGGCCTGGCGGCGAGCGCCCGGGCCCTCCGCGTCCGGCCGGTCGAGGCGCTGCGGACCTCGTTGTAGCCCGCCGGCGACGGGCTCGCTACTTGGCGGCGACCGAGGAGCGGTCGACGAGATAGCTCACCGGCACGAACCGGTATCCCCGCGCGAGCGCCTGCGGGACCTCCTGCTCCAGGACCCGGAGGGTCTCGGGGTGGGGATGGCCGATGGCGATGCCGCTGCCCCGGCTCCTGGCGAGCGCGAGGAGGCGGCGGAACTGGTAGCGCACCGCGTCGCCTCGCGGATCGGGATCGAGGAAGACCTGGCGCTCGGCCGCCGGGACGTCGAGAGCGCGGGCGGTGCGGTAGGCCACGCTCTCCGGCGTGGTGCGGGAATCGAGGAAGTAGAGGCCCCGCTTGCCCACCACGCGGAGGACGGCGTCCATCGAGGTGCGGTCGGCGGTCAGCCGCGAGCCCATGTGGTTGTTCATCCCCAGGGCGCCGGGCACGGCGGCGAAGGCGCGACGGGTGGCGGCGGCCAGCTCGGCCCGGCTCATGGTCACGGTCAGGGCGCCGGGCCCCGGGTTGGCGCCGTTTTCGGGTTGCATCGGCAGATGGAGGATCATCTCCTCGCCCCGGCGGCGCAGCGCCGCCGCCACCTGGGCGGTCCGGCTCTCGTAGGGCAGGACGGCGTAGGTCACCGGCACCCCCAGGGCCTCGATCCGCTCGACGTCGGCGACGCTTCGCCCCAGGTCGTCGATCACCAGGGCTACGGTGGCGCCCTCGCCGGGCGGCGGGGGTCCTTCGGTCGCCGGCAGCTCGCCGGGGGCGACGCTGGGCCTCTCGGGCTCGGTGGTGACGACCGGCGGCGTCTCCGCCTCGGTGGCCGGCGGCCGGGACGGCCGGGCCACGGGACGGCGGGAGGTGCCGGGAGCGGGCGCGGCCGGCCCCCCGAAGGGCCAGCTCAACCGATCGCCGGAGCCCAGGTAGATGCCGGCGGCGAAGAGCAGGGCGCCGGCCAGGACGAGCAGCCCCCAGCGTAGCGCCGACGAGCCGCCCGGCCGCCGTCCGCCCGGCCGCCGTCGTGCCGGCCGACGTTTCACCATTTACGGAGGCTCCGCCTCGAGCCGGCCAGGCTCTTGCGACGCCGTGGTCGTCGGACCAGGGGGCTCCCCCGCCCACGGCGGCCAGCTTGGCCTACGCCGGGCAGCGTGCCTTCTCCGGAACGATGGATTCATCGGATCCCCCCGCATCCCCTCGATCCCCTTCCCACCCCCAGGGGGGGGAAGGGGACGCCTCCGTCCCCGGTCTCGAGCTCTCGACTCAGAGCTTGTGAATGAATCTCCGGCCGTCACGAAGCGTGTCGTTGTCCGCGTCCGAGAATTCGTCCAGGCTTGGACACCACGTCGAGAAGGACCGGGCTACGCCGCCTTCTTGGCCTCGGGTGGCGCCTGGAGCCGCTCGATCCCCTTCTCGAGGATCAGGTCCGGCGGCTCCGCCCCCTTCTCTTCGAGCCCCTCCTCGGTCTCGCTGAAGGTGCGCTCCAGCGCGTCGACCCGCTCGTCCGGCTGCAGCGGCTCGTCGAGGGGCTTGAGGTCGGGGCCGGTGTAGAAGGCGTCGGCCAGGAAGAGCGCGCTCCCTCCCGAGAGCTCGATCTGCGACTGGCGGCCGGCGTACCCGAAGGTGTGCTCGCCGACGAGCTCCGCCCCGGCCTTCTGGCGCAGGACCGTGGCCAGCAGCTCCGCCGCTCCGAGGGTCGAGCGGTCGGTGAGCACGACGATCCGGCCCTTCCAGGCGCCGCCTTTGCCGGTGTAGGTCTCGAGCGGCCGGTCCCGCTCCTGGAGCCGTCCGAGCTCGCCGGCGGCGAACAGGCCGGCCACGCGGTAGGCCACCTGGGGGTCGCCGGCGGCGGTGTCGCGCAGGTCGACGAGCAGCTTGTCGCGCTCGCCGAGGCGCCCGAGGATCGCCGAGACCTCGTTGGCCGTCCGGTCGTCGAAGTCGGGGATGGTGAGCACCGAGACGCCCTCGTGCTCTTCGAGCTTCGGGCGCGGCGCGGGGAAGTCCGCGAGGGTCAGCTTGGTCTCCACGTTCTCGGCGAAGCGCACCAGCTTGAGCTTCACCTCCGTGCCCGGCTTGCCGGCCAGGATCTCCTCGAGCTTCCAGACCGGCATGACGCGGGTCTCCTGGCCCTGGATCTCGGCGATCAGGTCGCCGGACTCGACGCCGGCCTCGTCGGCCGGGCTGCCGGGCGTCACCGCCAGCACGTAGATCATGCCCCGCTCCCGGAGCGGGAAGATGCCGCTCCTCCCGGTGCCCACGCGGCGCGCCTCGAGATAGGCCGGCAGGGAGTCGCGGGGCACGAAGACCGCCAGCGGGTCGAGGGCGTCGGTGATCCCGTCGAGGGCCGCGTTCATCAGCCCGTCCGGGTCGGTCGGCTCGACGTAGGTCTGCTGGACCAGGCCGAGGGACTCGGTGAACACCGACAGGTACTTGTAGAGGGAGTCGCCCCGGGGGGCCGCCTGGTCCTGGGAGGCCGCTCCCAGCAGGGAGCCGGCGAGGATGGGCAGGACCAGGGCGGTCGAGGCGATGAAGAAGAGGAAACGGCTTCGGCTCATGGGGCCTTCCACGGGAAACGGGTCAACGAAACGGGCGAATCCAGCCGCCGGATCCAACGGGTCGACGCAACCACTCCAGCGGGTCTTCCGGGCGGTTCTCGCGGCGGATCTCGAAGTAGACCCGGCGAGACGCCACCCCGACGATAGCTCCCAACTCTAGCACGTCGCCCTGGTGCACGAGGAGCGTCTCGAGCCCGGCGTAGAGCGTGAACACGCGGCCGGCGTGGTGCACGACCACGGTCTGGCCGTAGCCTTCGAACGGCGCGGCGAAGAGCACCTTGCCCGGATAGATGGTGCGCACCTTCTCGCCCTCGGCCCGGGGCGCGATCTCGATGCCGTTGTGCGGGATCTCGGTCTGGTAGCGGGGATCGCGGCGCGGGCCGAACCCCAGGGTCACGCGGCCGTCGAGGGGCCAGTCGAGGACGCCCCGGAACTCCTGGATCGGCTGGCCGGCGAGCGGCGTGGTCGAGCGGCCGTAGAGGAAGTCGAGCAGGTTGGCGAGCTTGCGCTCCTTGTCCACGAGATCCTGGGCCCGGGCCGCCAGGCGCCGGCTCTCCTCTTGCGCCCGGGCGAGCAGACGGGTCTGGCGGGCGCGGGCGGAGGCCAGCTCGTCGCGCCGCGCCTGGGCCTCGGCCACCCAGCGCTCCACCTCGCGCTGCTCGGCGACGAGGCGGTCGCGCTCGGTCTCGAGGCGGGTCTTCGACTCGACGTAGCGGTCGACGGCGCCGGCGTCGCGCCGGACCAGGAAGCGCAACAGGCGGATCGCCGCCGGCAGGTCGGGGCCGGGGCGCACCGACAAGACGAGCCGCAAGTAGCCGTCCCGGCCCAGGCGGTAGAGGCCCGCGAGCCGCCGCTCGAGGCCGCGGCGCGCCTCGTCGAGCGCCGCCGCGAGCCGCTCGACCGCCTCCCCGGTCGCCGCGACCCGCCGCCGGGCCTCGGACTGGGCCGCGGTGGCCTCGGCCACGCGCTCCCGCTGGAGGCGCAGGTCGATCTCGGCCGTGGCCAGGCGCTCCTCGAGGGTGTGCTCCCGGGTGCGGGCGCGGCGCAGCTCGCCCTGGAGCCGCACGACCTGCCGGCGGATCGCGGTCAGGTCCTGCTCGCGGTCGGCGGCGGTCGGCGCCTCGGCCGCCACCACCGAGGCCAGCAGCGCACCCAAGAGCGCGCCGCTCAGGAGACGGAGAGTCGGGCGGGCCATCCGCCCCCGATACTACCTGGAGAGGTTCCCGTCCCAGACCGGACAAACCGACGGACCGGGCGGCGGTGTCCCCTTCGGGAGGGAAGGGGATCGAGGGGATGCGGGGGGCATCCGGTCAAAAGCTCTTCAACGCCTCGTCTTCTTTCTCGTAGACGTCGAAGACCGTGATGAGCTGGGTGATCTGGAGGATGTCGGCGACCTTCGGCGGCAGGTCGAGGAGCTTGAGCTTGCCGCCCCGGTTGGTCACCGTGGTGAAGGCGCTCACCAGCTCCCCGACCCCCGAGGAGTCGATGGTCGAGACGTCCCCGAGGTTGACGAGGATCTTCTTGGCGCCGGCGGAGAGCGCCTCGTGGATGGCGTCGCGCAAGGCCACGTCGCCCAGGCCGATGGTGATCTTGCCCTTGAGGTCCAGGATGGTCACGCCTTCTCGCTGCCGCACGTTCACTCGCATCGCTTCCTCCTCTGGCTCGCTAGCTCTCGTCAGACTCCCGGCGCGCGGCGGCGTCGGTCGCCGCCGCTCCCCCGTTCGCGCCGCTCGTCAGGCGCTTGCGGAGGGTCACCTGGGTGCCCCGGCCGGGCCGGAAATCGTAGTCGATCTCGTCCATGAATTTCTGCATGTAGAAGATTCCCCGACCGTTGGGCCGGAGGCGGTTCTCCGGGGCCAGGGGGTCGTTCAGGTCGCCCGGATCGAACCCTTGGCCCTCGTCCCGGACCCGGACCACCAGCTCGTCGGGACCGAGCTCCAGGTCGATCTCCACCCGCTTGTCCGGCTCGAGGCGGTTGCCGTGCTTGATGGCGTTGGCGACCGCCTCGCGCACCGCCAGATCGATCCAGTGACGGCTCTCCGCATCGAGGTCGTAGGCACCCAGGGCGTCGGCGAGGACCGCCTGGACCAGCTCGATGTTCTCGAAGCGGCTGCCGATGGTGAGGTGAAACGGGAGAGGATCGGCCGGCATCGCTACGCTCGGAGCCCGAGTCTAGCATTCCCGCCCGCCGTCGAGCCGCCTCACCGGAGCCACGCCTGGGCCGACTCCAGCCCGCCCGCCGGCAGCTTCTGGAGCACCCAGGGGATGATGAACAGGAGCTGCACCAGGTCGAAGGCCGCGTGCGCCGCGATCGCCGGCAGCACGGTGCGCCGCCAGCGGACCAGGAAGGCGAAGAGGAGCGACAGGAAGGTGATCCCGACGAGCATGAACGGCTGCTCGTAGGAGAGGTGGGCGAGCACGAACAGGGCGGTCGAGAGGGCGATCCCCACCCGCGGCTGGAGGAAGCCGCGGAAGAAGGTCTCCTCGACCACCCCCGCGGTCAGCCCGAGAGCGATCCGCATGCCCAGCGGAAGGCCCGCGATCAGAGGGATCACGTCCGGCGGCGCCTTGGGCAGGAGGTCCTGGCCGCCGAGGAGCCAGAGCGCGGCGGCCACCGCCATCACCAGCGCGATCACCAGCACCCAGCCGCCGGCACCCGCCGCGAGGCCCAGGGCGAGCTCCAGGCCGGGGCGCTCGGCGCGCAGGCCGAACTGGCGGGCGAGCTGGGCGGGCAGGGAGCGCCCGGCTTGCCCGGCGTAGCCGAGGACGAACCAGGCGACCAGCGAGAGGACCAGGAGGCTCTGGAGGAGGAACACGCGCGGGCCCGCGACGTCGGACGGCGTGAGGGTCCGGGCCTCGCCGAGGACGGCCACGGGCAGGAAGACGCCGAGAAAGAGGATCGACGCCACCACCAGGAAGGCCGCCGCGCGCCGCCAGAGGGTCTCGAAGCCCGGCGGCAGGAAGCCGCGGAGCTCCGTCCACCGGTCGACCAGCAGGGCCGTGCCCCCGGCCAGGAGCACGGTCAGCAGCAGGCGGACGGTGCTCGCTGCGCCGATCACGGGCGCAGCCTCAACCGGGCTCGTCCGGGGGGAGCACCAGCACCGGGCAGGGGGCCGAGCGCACCAGGCTCTCCGTGATGTGTCCCATGAGAGCGTGGCGCAGCCCGCTCGAGCCGTGGCGGGCGACGATCATCAGGTCGGCCCCGACCTCCGCGGCGAAGGAGGGGATCTCCACCGCCGGCCGGCCGCGCAGGACGATCTTCTCCACCTCGACCGACGGGGCGTCGGGCTGCTCGGAAAGCCACTCCTCGATGCGCTGGCAGGCCCGCTCCCGCATGACCCGGAAGTAGTCGTGCTGCGGGTCCTCGAGGGAGTAGAGGTCCGGGTAGGGAAAGCTCGTGTCGATCACCGTCAACACCACCGCGGAGGCGCCGACGGCGCGCGCCAGGCCCAGGCCTTGGCGCAGCGAGCCGATCGACGCTTGGGAGAAGTCGACCGGGATCAGGATCTTGCGGTAGGGGTAGTGTTGGGTCATGGCGTCGCGAACCGCGATGCTAAAGGATCGGGACGGCCCGCGCAATGTGCTCGGGCGTGGTCGCCGTGGTAACATCACCGATCGGCGAGCCGGTTCCCGCCCACCATCCCCGCGCCCTCCAGGTAGAGCGTTCCAGGTCCAGAGACCACCGACTGCACCATGGCAGCAACGGAGCGCGGAGGGACACCCGGCCGACCCCTGGATCATCGAAGGAGAACTCCATGAGCCGTTTCCCCGGCGTCGACTTCATCGACTTCGACTCCCTGATCTCCCAGGAGGAGCGCCTGGTGCGCGACACGGTGCGCGCCTTCGTCGAGGACAAGGTCGTGCCGATCATCGAGGAATGCCACCGGGAGGCCCGGTTCCCCATGGACCTGGTCCCCGAGATGGCCGAGCTCGGCCTGTTCGGCTCGACCCTCGACGAGTACGGTCTGCCCGGCCTGAACAACGTCGCCTACGGGCTGATCATGCAGGAGCTCGAGCGCGGCGACTCGGGCCTGCGGAGCTTCGTCTCGGTCCAGAGCGCGCTGGTCATGTACCCGATCTACACCTTCGGCTCGCAGGCGCAGAAGGACCGCTGGATCCCGGCCCTGGGCTCGGGGGAGGCGATCGGCTGCTTCGGCCTGACCGAGCCCGGCTTCGGCTCGAACCCCGGCGGCATGCTCACGACGGCGGTCAGGGACGGCGACTCCTGGGTGCTCAACGGCTCGAAGCAGTGGATCACCAACGGCACCCTGGCCGAGGTGGCGGTGGTCTGGGCCAAGACCCCGGACGGGGTGCGCGGCTTCCTGGTGGAGCGCGGCACGCCGGGCTACACCTCGGCGGACCAGCACGGCAAGTTCTCGCTCCGCGCCTCGGTGACCTCCGAGCTCGGCTTCGCCGACTGCCGGATTCCGGCCGAGAACCTGCTGCCCGGCACGACCGGCTTGAAGAACGCCCTGATGTGCCTCAACCAGGCGCGCTACGGCATCGCCTGGGGCGGCCTCGGAGCGGCCATGGACTGCTACACGACGGCCCTCGAGTACGCCAAGGAGCGGATCCAGTTCTCGGGCCAGCCGATCGCCTGCCACCAGCTCATCCAGGAGAAGCTGGTCTGGATGGTCTCCGAGATCACCAAGGGCCAGCTCCTGGTGCTCCAGCTCGGCCGGCTCAAGGACCAGGGCCGGCTCAAGCACCAGCAGGTGTCGCTCGGCAAGCGCAACAACGTCTGGGTGGCCCGCGAGTCGGCGAAGCTCGCGCGCGAGATCCTGGGCGCCAACGGCATCGTCGACGACTACCCGGTGATCCGCCACATGATGAACCTCGAGTCGGTCTTCACCTACGAGGGAACCCACGACGTCCACGGCCTGATCATCGGCGAGGCGATCACCGGCATCCCGGCGTTCAACGCCCCCGAGCGCCCGGCGCCCCGGCCGGCGCCCCCGTCGGCCACGGGGGAGGTCCCCGACGACGCCAGGCTCGCCCAGGAGGTCCGAGGATGAGCCTCGATCGCCTCTTCGAGCAGGACTTCCTCCGGGTCACCGAGAGGGCGGCGGTGGCGGCCTCCCACACCATGGGCCTGGGCCAGCGGAAGTACTCCGACCAGGTGGCGGTCGAGGCGATGCGCGCCGAGCTCGACACCCTGGAGATCGCCGGCCGGGTGGTGATCGGCGAGGGCGAGCGCGACGAGGCGCCGATGCTCTACGTGGGCGAGGAGGTGGGGCGCCTCAAGGGCCGCCCGGAGATCGCCGACGCGACCGCGGGCGCCATGGCGGTGGACATCGCCGTCGATCCCCTGGAGGGCACCAACCTGTGCGCCACCGGTGCGGGCGGGGCGATCGCCGTGCTCGCGGCCGCGGAGCGCGGCGGGCTCCTGCACGCCCCCGACACCTACATGCAGAAGCTCGTCGTCGGCCCGACCGCCAAGGGGCGGGTGCACCTCGACGCGCCGGTGGCCGAGAACCTGCGCAGCATCGCCGCCGCCTTCGGCCGCGAGGTCGCCGAGCTGACCGTGGTGGTGCTCGAGCGCGAGCGCCACGTCGACCTGATCCGCGACATCCGGGAGGCCGGCGCCCGCATCCGGCTGATCGGCGACGGGGACCTCTCGGCCGGCATCTCGGCGGCGGTCCGCGGCACCGGCATCCACGCCGTCCTCGGCATCGGCGGCGCCCCGGAAGGGGTGCTGACCGCCGCCGCCATGCGCTGCCTGGGAGGCGAGATCCAGGCCCGTCTGGTGGCGGTCGACGACGCCCAGACGGCGCGCCTCGAGGCACTCGGGTACACCGATCTCTCGACCATCTACTCGACCGAGGACCTGGCGCCCGGCGACGAGATCCTGTTCAGCGCCACCGGCGTGACCGACGGCGAGCTGCTCAAGGGCGTGAGGTTTTTCGGCGGCGGGCGCCGCACGTCGACCCTGCTCATGTCCTGTCCGCGCAAGATCATCCGGTTCGTCGACACGATCCACCGGGAGGACGAGAATGTCCCCGTGCGCTTCGCCTGAGCCGCCGGCCCCGAGCCCTCGCCGGCCGCCGTCCCGCGCCGCCGGAGACCGGGCCGAAGCCGCGACCGGGATCGACCGCCGATGATCAAGCCCGACCGCTGGATCCGGGCCTGGGGGGAGGCCGGGGGCGTGGAGCCGTTCGACCCCGACCAGGTCAACGCGGCGAGCTACGACGTCCGGGTCTCGGAGCACTGGATCTGCCCGACGCGCGACCCGGAGGAGTTCCGCGCCTCCCACGTCAAGCTGTTCCCCGGCGAGGTGGTGCTCGCCTCGACCATGGAGCACGTCCGCATCCCGCGCGACGTGGCCTGCGACCTGAAGCTCAAGTCGACCCTCGGACGCCTCTGGATCAACCACTCGCTGGCCGGCTGGTGCGACCCCGGATTCACGGGCAACATCACCCTCGAGCTCCAGAACCTGGGGCCGGCGCCGTTCGTGCTGGAGGCGGGGCGGCGCATCGCCCAGCTCATCTTCATCCAGATGGAGAGCGAGCCCGACGTCGCCTACGGCGAGCCCGGCTCCTCGAGCCACTACCAGGGGCAGCGCGGCACGACCACCGCTCGAGATCACTAGTGATCCGCCTACTGCGAGCCGCCATTGCACGCAATCTCGGGGCGTGCTCGCTCTTCGCTCCTCGACGTGCGTTCGAGCACGCCGGCGTCGCTCCTCGCGGCGCCGCCCCGATCTCACGCACACTCGCGGCTCTCGCTTCGCCGTCTGATGAATCTTGCAGGCGAGGCGAGATGCGGGGAACGGTTCCAGCGCGGTGAGCATCGCGGGCAACATCCAGACCATGGAGCTCGCCGAGCTCCTGCAGTGGCTCTCCCAGGGCAGCAAGACGGGCACCCTGGTGATCGACAACGGCCAGGTCACCAAGAAGATTTTCTTCCGCAGCGGCCGGATCATCTCCTCGGCGTCGACCGATCCCCACGAGTACCTGGGCCACTTCCTGGTCAGCCACGGCTTCATCGGCGAGGACGAGCTGGCCAGGGCGATGGCGACCCAGGAGTCGTCGAAGATGCTCCTCGGCAAGATCTTGACCACCGACGGCGCGATCTCCGAGCAGGACCTGCACCGGCTCCTGCGATTGAAGGCCGAGGAGTCGATCTACGACCTCTTCTCGTGGCAGGAGGGGGAGTTCCGGTTCATGGAGAAGGAGCTGCCCGAGGAGACCATGGTCCCCATGGACCTGGCCGTGACCGCCATCGTCCTCGAGGGGGTCCACCGGATCGACGAGTGGCAGCGGATCCGGACGCTGATCCCCAATGCCCAGGCGATCCCCGTCGCGGTGGTCGCCGACCTGCTCGCCGACCCGGACCTCGAGCCGGCGGAGCGCAACGTCCTCGAGCAGGTCAACGACGACCGCACCGTCGAGGAGATCCAGATCCAGACCCACTCGAGCGAGTTCCTGGTCTCGAGGGTGCTCTACGAGCAGGCGCGCAAGAAGCGCCTGAAGATCGTCCGCCCGCGCTGGAGCTCGTCCGCCGAAACCCCGGCCCGCCTCGCGGCGGAAGCGGCGGGCAAGGCGAGCGTCGGAGCCGAAGAGCTGGTGGTCCAGGCCAAGAAGCTGATCAGCCGCAAGGAGTTCGAGAAGGGGCTCCGCCACCTCCGGGCCGCCCGGAGCCTCGAGCCGGACGCCAAGTCGGTGCTCCAGGCCATGGAGAAGGGCGAGGAGATCGTGGGCGTCCAGATGGAGCTCGCCGGCATCAGCCTCGATTCGGTGCCCGGCCTGACCCGCCCCATGCAAGAGCTCACCCAGCTCCGGCTCACCCCCCAGGAAGGCTTCATCCTCACCCGGGTCAACGGCAGCTACGACATCCGCTCGATCGTCAAGATCAGCCCCATGCCCCAGATCGACGCGCTGCTGGTGTTCTACCGGCTCCTGGAAGCCGGACACATCGAATTGAGCTAAGGGCGCGTCCAGACAGAATTGCGGCATTCGGGCGCCCCTGCATCCCTCCTCGCGGGGAGGAGAGGGCGCCCCCGCCCGGCCCGCGGGCTCACGAACTCGACTCGGTGGTCCAGAGCTCGATGAGCCTACCGGTCCGTCGACGCTCAATCGACGAGTCCTGGCGGTCCTTCACCGGGAGCCTGCCCGCGCAGGCTCCCGGACCTTCGAGGCCAGGCGGCGCCGTTACCGATTGATCGTCACCTTGAGCGGTTTCTTGAGCTGCTTGATCAGTTCCTTGATCTGCTGCTCCAGCCTTCCCTGCGCCGTCTCGAGGGCCTGGACCCGGCGGGCCAGCCCGGCCTCCGACGCCCCGGCCGCCGCGCGCGCCCGCGGCGCGGGCTTCGCCGCCTTGCCTGCGACGGGCGTCTTCTTGCGCCGCCCCCGCGGGCTCTCGCTCCGGAGCTGCTTGAACACCTCGATCGCCTCGGGGTGATAGCGGCGCGAGCGCCCCTTGCCCTCGAAGGGAATCCGATCGCCGTGGAGCTTCACATAGCGCACCAGGGTGGGGTAGGAGATCCCGGTCTCCTCGGCGATCGTGGTCAAGGTCAGGAGCCCCTCCTTCCGCCCGCCGCCCTTGGCGCCCTTGCCGCCCTTGGCGCCCTTGGCGCCCTTGGCGCCGGCGGCCGGCTTCTTCGCCGGGCGCCCCTGCTTCGCTCCACCCTTGGCCGCGGCCTGCTTCGGCGGGCGGCCCCGCCGCTTGACGTTTTCCTCCTTGATCTGCTCGAAGACCTCGAGGGCCTCCTCGGGGTAGCGCTGCGTGCGCCCCTTGCCCACCGAGGGGATCCGGTCCTGATAGTTCTTCTTGTAGCGCTGGAGCGTGGGCATCGAAATGCTGAGCTTGTTCGAGACCTGGGTCAAGGTGTAGAGCGCCTTCCTCTCCTTGCCGGAATCGCCCGCGTTCGCTTTGGCTGCTGCATCCTCCGCCATGGTTCGCCGCCTCCTGTCACCCAAATCGTATCGTCGATGATTGGACTGGATTTCCCGAGAAACACCGACCATTATAAAAACTGTTCGATAGAAGTCAACATCCTTGCGAACAACTCTTCGCCGAAATCGCGCGGCGGGCTTCGCCCGGCCGCCGCCTCCGGCGGTACAATTCCTCGTCCATGGACGATCTCGAACGGCGGCAGACCTATCGCAGCGCACTCCAGGAGATCGAGGCGCTCCTCGAGGGGTTGGACGATCCGGTGACCGCCATGGCCACCGTCGCCTCGGCGGTGCACCAGAGGCTCCCCTACGCGAGCTGGACCGGCTTCTACCGGGTGGTCGCCCCGGGCCGCCTGCGGGTCGGCCCGTACCAGGGGACGGTGGGTTGCCTGGAGATCCCCTTCGAACGGGGGGTCTGCGGCGCCGCCGCTCGCGGGCGCACGAGCCAGCTGGTGCCCGACGTCAGCGCCTTCCCCGGGCACATCGCCTGCGACGCCGCCGCCCGCTCCGAGGTGGTGGTCCCGGTCCTCGACCCCGCGGGCGAGCTGGTCGCCGTCCTCGACGTCGACTCGCACCGGCCGGCGGCCTTCAACGAAGAGGACGTCCGCGGCCTCGAGCGCATCGCGGAACGCCTCGGCCGAGTCTGGACCCCCACCCACGCCTCTGCCGGGCGTGGGCGTCCCTCTCCCCCCGGAGGGTGGGCGAGGGATCGAGGGTGAGGGGGGCGATCCAGTCGATCGGCGTCCCTCTCCCCCCGGAGGGTGGGCGAGGGATCGAGGGGGCCTCCGCGGGCCGACGTCGAGTCCCTCTGGATCACCTCGTCGGGTCGAGACCGATCCCTAGCTTCCGGACGAGGTACGACAGGGCCTGGCGGGTGAGGCCGAGACGCCGTGCCGCCTCGGCCTGGTTGCCGCCCGCGGCCTTCAACGCCTCCTCGACGAGCCGGCGGCGGAACGCCTCGACCAGGACGTGGTAGTCGCCGCCGTGAACGGCCCCGGCCTCGGCGGCCGTTCCCGGCCGCGTCTTCGACGGCGAGACCGAGCCCCCGGCGGGGCCCGCGGACAGCTCCAGGTGCTCGGGCTCGATCGGGCCGTCGCCCGCCAGGGCCGCCGCCACCGACAGGACGTTCTCCAGCTCGCGCACGTTACCCGGCCAGGGATGGGCCAAGAGGGCCCGCCGCGCGGCGCTCGACAGGCGGGGCGCCGCGCCGCCCCCCGCGGCCAGCAGGCGCTCCGCCAGGAGCAGGACGTCTTGCCCCCGCGCCCGGAGCGGCGGCAGCTCGATCCGCGCCACGTCGAGGCGGAAGTAGAGGTCCTGCCGGAAGCTCCCCTCCGCGACCATCCGGTCCAGGTCGCGGTGCGTCGCGGCGACCACCCGGGCATCGACCTTCCGCGGCAGGCTCTCTCCCACCCGCCGGACCTCCCCTTCCTGGAGCACCCGCAGGAGCATCCCCTGGGCCGACGCCGGCAGGTCGCCGATCTCGTCGAGGAAGACCGTACCCCCCGCGGCGGCCTCGAAGACCCCCTCCCGGTCGCGGTCGGCGCCGGTGAACGAGCCGCGGACGTGGCCGAAGAGATCGGAGAGCAGCAGCGTCTCGCCCAGGGCGGCGCAGTTGACCGCGACGAACGGCGCGCCCGAGCGTCGGCTCGAGCGGTGCACGTGGCGGGCCGCGAGCTCCTTGCCGGTGCCGCTCTCGCCCAGGATCAGGACCGGCACCTCGCTCGCCGCCAGCCGCTCGAGGCGGGCGACGGCCGCCCGTAGCCCCGGGTCGTCCCCTGCCAGGCCGCCGGCGTTCGCCGCGCGGCTCTTTGCTGCCCGGCCGGGGACCGCGGGAGGCGCCCCGCCCGCGCAATGCCGCCCCAGGTCGCCGCGGGCGACCGCCAGGAGCGCCCGGAGCGTCGCGTCCAGCCCGTCGGCCGAGAGCACCAGGAGGCCGCCCTCGAGGGGCGTCGCGATCTCGTCGGCGCCGCCCCGGCCGCCGATCAGGACCTCCACGTCCGCCCCGCCCGCGCCCGGCGGCCGCCACTCGATCCGCGCCTCGGGATAGCCCGCGTCCTCGAGCATCCGCCGCAGGGCCGGGAGCTCGCCGGTCCCCGAGTCCAGGTAGCGCGTCAGGGCCCGCCAGGGGTCCGAGGCCCCGAGCTCGAGCCGTTCGGCGCACCAGGTGGCGCCGAGACGGCGGAAGGCGGCGACCGCCCGGCGGCGCCAGGGTGCGGGAGCGGACCCCGGCCGCAGGCGCTCGGCGTCGAAGACCACGCGGGCCGCCCGGTAGGGCTCGAGCTCGGCGAGCGGGCGCCACAGGTCGACCGGCGCCTCGCGCGCGTCGAGGAGCTCGGTCCAGAGAGCCTCCCAGGGGGTGCCGCGGGCGGCCGAGCGCGCCTCGGCGGCCTTCCCGGCCAGGGCATGAAGCGGCGGCCGCTCCTCCGGCTCGAGCTCGCCCAGGGCCTCCGGAGCCACCTCGCCCAGGGCCCTGGCCGCCTCCTCCGGGCGACCGAGCCAGCCCAGGGCCCGCGCCTCGAAGAGGTGGAGCTCGCCGCGGTGCCAGTCGAGCCGCCTCGCGTCCAGCAGCTCCAGGCCCTCCGCCAGGTGGGCGAGGGCGGCCTCCGGCCGGCCGAGCACCAGCTCGTAGCGGGCCGCGAGCGCCAGGTCCTGGACCAGGCCGCGGATGTTGCCGCTCTGCCGGTTCTCGGCGGTCGAGCGCGCGATGATCTCCTCGACGCCCGCCGTGCGGCCCCGGCGCAGGCGCACCTCGGCCAGGTTGTACAGGGCGAGGGTGGTGCGCCGGGCTCCGTCGCAGCCCTCGTGGAGGCGCTGGGCGTGGAGGAAGGCGCGCTCGGCGCCGGCGAGGTCGCCGGATCGGGCGCGCCCGATCCCGAGGTCGCTCCAGAGCCCGCCGGCCTGGTGCCGCGCGAGGCCGCGGCGGTGGGCGCGGAGGGCACGGGAGAGGTGCCCGGCCATCTCGACGCCCCGGTCGGCCGCCATCGCCGCGAGACCCGCCGCGTGGTGCCAGCGCCAGGCGAGATCGGGCCGCGTTCGGTCCTCGAGCGCCGGACGCGCCGCCTCCAGGTGACCCTGCATCGCCGCCAGGTCCCCCCGGTCCCACGCGCCCACGGCGGCCACCAGCTCGGCATGCCGGCGCTCGGCGCCCCGGCTCTCCGCGAGCACCCGGTCGATCCAGGCGCGAGCCTGCGCGAACCCGCTCTGCTGCCCGTGGGCGCGCACGGCGATCTCGGCCAGGGGGGCCAGGAGCCGAAGCGGGATCTGCTCGCGAGCGAGCTCGCCCAGGCGCCGGCGCACCGCGCGGAGCTCGCCGAGGAGGAGCCGGGCCTCGAGCCGGAGGGTCTCGGCCCGCCAGCGGAGGAGGGGATCGTCCGCCTCGGCCCTCACTTCATCGAGCACGGCGACGCTGCTCGCGAAGCGGCCGAGTGCGAGCAGGGCCTCGCCCTGGGCCAGCCGATCGGCCGCCGTCGCGGGCGGATGGCGGCTCCAGGCCGCGACCGCCCTGCGCCACCGTCCCGCCGCCGCCAGGGCGCGCGGGTCCTCGACGGCGCCGCCGTCCCACAGCTCGCGCGCCTCGGGGGAGGCCAGGCGCCGGCGCAGCGCCCCGACGCCGTCGCCGTCGACCAGGTGGCGGCTCCGGACCCCGGAGCCCGCCAGCAGCACAACCCGCTCGCCGCCGCGGACGACCTCGGCCGCCAGGGCCGCCCGGCTCGGCCCCAGGTCCCGGTCCCAGAGGAAGGGCGCCTCCTCCAGGATCTCGCTCACCACCCGGGCCGGGACCGCCGGGGAGAGCGACTGGCGCCAGCGGTCGAGGAGGATGCGGAGCACCCGCCGCGCCGCGCCGCGGCCCGCCACCTCCCCCCCGGAGCCGAACAGCGCCTCGACGAGCTCGGCGAGCCGTCCCTGGCAGAGCACCCGCCGGCGCCCGGGCACGGCCGCGACGCCGCAGAGCTCGCCGCCCTTGCCCAGACCGGCGCCGACCCAGCCGCGCACCAGGTACCAGCCGGCGGCGTCCAGGTGGGAGAGGAGCGCCGCGCCCTGGAGGACCACGCCCAGGCGCTCCCGGTCGCTCAGCCGCGCCTCCCCGAGAGGGGCGGCCGGGGCGAGCTCGAGGGCCGGATGGAGCAGGCGATCGGCGGGCTGGCTCATCGTGCGATCCGCGGTGGCGGCCGGCGAGGGCGCCGAGCGGCTCCCCTGGGCCTCCAGGCGGGGCGCCCGGCCTTCCTCCGGCCGCGGGCGGATCGTCAGTCGCCGGCGAGCAGGCTCTCCAGGTCCTGCCAGAAGGCGGGATAGGACTTCGCGACCACCTCGGGATCGGCCACCACCACCCCGGGCCGACGCAGGCCCACGAGGGCGAGACTCATGGCGATGCGGTGGTCGCCGTGCGGGTCGACCACTCGCGTCTCGCCATCCCCGGCGGCCGCCGGGCCGATCGCCCGCGCCCCGCCTCCGGATCCGCGGCCGGTCACCACCAAGCCGTCGGCGAGCTCCTCGACGGCGAAGCCCAGGAGGCTCAGCCCCGAGGACATGGCCCGCAGCCGGTCGCTTTCCTTGATCCGCAAGTGCGCGACATTATAGATGCGCGTGGTACCGCGGGCAAACGCCGCCAGGGCGGCCAGGGTCGGGACCTGGTCGGGCATGGTGGAGAGGTCGGCCTCGATCGCCACGAGATCGCCGCCGGCGACCTCCACACTCTCGTCCGACCAGGCCACCCGGGCGCCCATCCGGGCGAGGAGGTCGAAGAAGCCCCGGTCGCCCTGCGCCGAGTCCCGGTGGACGCCGGCCAGCTCCACCCGTCCGCCGGTCAGGGCGGCGGCGGCGGCCGGGTAGCAGGCGGCGGAGAGGTCGGCCTCCACCCGCAGCCCGGCCGGGGGCTCGAGGCGGCAGGGCGAGACCGTCAGCCGCTCGGGCCCGCCAGCGACCGGATCCCCGCCTCGATCGTCCCGGCCGCCGCCCGCGGCGAAGCGGCGGATCGCCTGGCGGGTGAGCTCCACGTAGGGCCCGGAGGTCAGGGACGCGACGTCGAGGACGGTCTCGCCGGGCACCCGGAGGGCCGCCATCAAGAGCGCCGACAGGTACTGGCTCGACTCGCCGGCGGCGACGACCGCGCGCCCCCCGGCGAGCGTGCCGCCGTGGACGACGAGCGGCGCGAACCCCTCGCCCTCGAGGCAGACGATCTCGGCCCCCAGGCTCCGGAGCGCCGCCAGCAGCGGCCCCACCGGCCGCTCCCGCAGACGCGGCGTGCCGTCGAGGCGCCAGGTGCCGGGCAGGGTCGAGAGGCTCGCGGTCAAGAATCGGAACAGGGTGCCGGCGTTGCCGCAGTCGAGCTCGGCCTCGCGCACCGGCTCGGCGGGCGGCGTGAGGCGCGCCGCCTCGTCCGAGGCCTCGACGCGCCAGCCCAGGCGGGCCAGGGCGCCCAGGAAGAGCCGGGTGTCCGCGGCGAGGAGCGGCCGTTCGACGGCCGCCGGCCGGCCGGCGAGCAGCGCCAGGTTCAGGTAGCGGTGGGTGAGGCTCTTCGAGGGCGGCGGCGCGAGCCGACCGCGCGCCACCTTCCCGGAGGGCACCGCCCGGCCGCCCGCGGGGCTCAGTCCAGCCATTCCACCCGCCGGCTGTTGAACCAGGCGTCGACCAGCCGGACCTCGCCGCCAGAAACGGTCAGGGTCCGGCTGGCGTGGAAGTGGCCCAGGAGCACCACGTCGTGCCCTTCGGCGAGGCGCCGCTCCCCGTACGCCCGGAGCACCTCCTCCGGCACCCGCCGCTTGTGCTCCTGGTTGGTCTCGGAGAGCTTCTGCTCGGTGCCGCGCGCGAGGTTGCCCGCGATCCGCCGCGGCGCGTGGCGGGCCGCGAAGCGGCTCGGCGCGCTCTTCGAGACCGCCCGCCAGAAGCGGTACTTCCAGTCCCGGCGATCGAGGCCGTCGCCATGGACCGCCAGGTAGCGCCGGCCGCCGGCCTCGAAGGCGACCTCGGAGCCCACCCGGTCGAAGGCCCGGTCGTAGGGGCTGGCGCCGAGGAAGAAGTCCCGGTTGCCCTCGACGTAGTCGACGCGGACCCCGGCAGAGCGCAGGCCCTCGAGGGTGTCGGCGACCCGCGCGATGTCCGCCGTCTCGTAGCGCCGGTCGCCGATCCAGATCTGGAACAGGTCGCCGAGCAGCACCAGGTGGCCGCAGCCCTCCGCCGGCAGGGCCTCGAGCTGCTCGACGAGCGGCCGCGCGGCGCCGCCGGGCCCGCCGAGGTGAGCGTCGGCCACCAGGGCGGTCCGGGTTGCGAGCGGGGCTCCCGCGGTCACGGCGGACGGAAGATCGGGGTTCGGGGCCGGGGCTCGGAGGGCGGCGGGTCGGGAACGGGGCTCGGGATCGATCCGGGACGGGAGCTCAGACGATGGACATCCGGGGCCGCTCGGCGGCGCGGCGGACCACCTCGTCGGCGACCGCCCGGGCGACCCGGCGGAAGGCTTCGGCGTGGGCGCCCTCGGGCTGCGAGACGACGATCGGCCTGCCCTGGTCCCCGCCCAGGACGATCTCCGGGTCGAGCGGGATCGAGCCGAGGAAGGCCGTCTGCAGCAGCTCCGCGGTCCGCTCGCCGCCCCCCTTCTTGAAGATGTCGGTCGGCTCGCCGCAGTGGGGGCAGACGAAGGTGCCCATGTTCTCGACGATCCCCACCACCGGCACGTTGACCTTGCGGAACATGGCGAGGCCCTTGCGCGCGTCGATCAGCGCCACGTCCTGGGGGGTGGTGACGATGACCGCGCCCGACAGCGGCACCTTCTGGGTGATGGTGAGCTGGGCGTCGCCGGTGCCCGGCGGCATGTCGACGATCATGAAGTCGAGCTTCCCCCACTCCACGTCGCCGAGCATCTGCTCGATCGCCTTCATCACCATGGGGCCGCGCCAGATCACCGGCGTGTCGGTGTCCAGGATGAAGCCCAGGGACATGACCTTGACCCCGTAGCGCTGGAAGGGGATCACCCGGTTGCCCTCGATCCTGGGCCGCTCGGTGATGCCGAACATCATGGGCATGGAAGGGCCGTAGATGTCGGAGTCGAGGATCCCCACCTCGTAGCCCAGGGCGGCCAGAGAGACCGCCAGGTTGGCGGCCACGGTGGACTTGCCGACGCCCCCCTTGCCGCTCGCCACGGCCACCACGTGCTCGACCTCCGGGATCAGGCTCGAGTCCTGGGAGACCGCCCGCTGCGCCCCACCGCCCGGCGCCGCCGGACGGCTGACCCGCGTCTCCACCTCGGCCGCCTCGACCCCGGGGACGCCGGCCACCGCCCGCTCGACCTCGTCGCGCACCCGCGCGACCGCCTCCTCGTTGTGGGTCGTCATGTGGAGCGTCACCACCGCCCGGGCGCCGTCGAGGTGCACCCCCTCGACGAAGCCGAAGGAGACGATGTCCCGGCTCATGCCGGGGAACTTGACCGTCTTCAGCGCCTGCCAGACACGTTCTTCGAGCTCTTCTGCCATGGGATCCCGTGGGGTCTTCGTGGGTAGGCGCTCGCCGCGGGGACGGCGGGCCGCATGGAAAAGCCTAGCACAGGGGGCCGGGCTCACCCGACCGGGACGGACTCGGCCGCCGCGAGCTCCTCGAGGCGCCGGCGGACCAGGGCCTCGAGCGCAAAGCGGCCGCGCACCCCGAAGGCGGCGGGGTCGATCGGTTCGCCGTAGTGCACGCTCACCGGCCCGGGCCGGATCGAGAAGCACCCCCGGCGCTGGATCGCCAGCGTCCCCTGGATCCCCACCGGCACGATCGGCCGGCCGGTCTTGATCGCCAGGAGGAATCCGCCCCGCTCGAAGGGGCCGATCCGGCCGTCGAGCGAGCGGGTGCCTTCCGGGAAGAGGAGCACCGAGGTGCCCCGGGCCAGACGCTCGCCGGCCGCCGCGAAGGTCCGGCGCGCCTGCTTGCGGTCCTCCCGGTCGACCGGGATCAGGCCGCCGGCCCGGATCGCCCAGCCGAAGACCGGGATCCGGAAGAGGCTCTTCTTGGCCGCGAAGCGCAGCTGCACCGGCATCGTGGCGATCACCAGCGGGATGTCGAACATGCTCTGGTGGTTGCCCAGGAAGATATAGCCCCGGCGCCGCTCGAGCTCCGCGTCGAAGCGCTCGGAGACCCGCGCGCCGCTCGCCGCCAGCAGGCCCCAGGCCCAGACCTTGGAGAGGAGGAAGACCCCGTTCGCGCCACGGGGGAAGAGCGCCACCGGCAGGGCGAGGAGCCCGCAGACGAGGGTGCCCAGGACCAGGAAGGCGTTGCCGGTGAGGGTGGTGAGGCGGCCCATCGAGGCCGGATCTTATCGGGCCGGCCGCCGCGCGAGCGGGACCCCGCTGGTACAATCGCCCACCTCATGAAGATCACCCGCGCCTTCGCCCGCAGGTTCCGGCTCCTCGAGCTGCTGCGGGCGAGCCTCGGGCTGGCGGGCGCCTTCAACCTCGCCTTCGCCGTTCTACTGTTCGCCGCGCCCGGGGTGCCGGCGCGCTGGCTCCGGGTCGCGGTGCCGGCGACGCCCGCGGTCTACGTGTGGCTCCTGGCGAGCCTCCTCCTCATGCTCTCCTGGCTCTACCTGCTCGCCGCCCGGGATCCTCGCCGCTACTCGGGCATCATCCTGGTGGCGATCGGCGGCCGCGCCCTGGAGGCGCTGGTCCTGGGCGCGGGCGCCGCCACCCGGCCGGAGCTCTCGGGCCTCTGGGTGCTCGCCGGCCTCGACCTCGCCTTCTCCGCGAGCCACGCCGCCACCTGGCTGCCACTCAGGGTCTGATCAGGGTCTGACCGCCGCGAACCGCCCGATGTCCGATCCCCTGGCCCTCGCCCGCCACACCGGCTCGGTGGCGATCCTCACCGGGCGCGCCTTCGTGGCCCTCGTCCGGCGGCCGTTCGAGATCGGCCTGTGGGTCGACCAGATGGAGCAGATCGGCGTGCGCTCGCTGGGCGTCGCGGGGATCACCACGGTCTTCACCGGCATGGTCCTCGCCCTCCAGACCGCCTTCAGCCTCCCCTCCCTGGGGGTCAAGTACTACATCGGGGCGGTGGTCTCGAAGTCGCTGGTCCGCGAGCTCGGGCCGGTGCTCACCGCGCTCATCGTCGGCGGCCGGATCGGCTCGGGCATGACCGCCGAGCTCGGCACCATGAAGGTGACCGAGCAGATCGACGCGCTGCGCTCGATGGCCTCCGACCCGGTGAAGAAGCTGGTGGTGCCCAAGCTCGCCGCGACCCTGATCATGCTGCCGGCGCTGACCGTGATCGGCGATTTCCTGGGCATCCTGGGAGGGTTGTTCATCGCCGTCGTCCAGCTCGACGTCTCGGCCGGCTTCTACATCAACGACGTCACCACCGCCCTGACCCTCCAGGACGTGGCGAGCGGCGTGGGCAAGGCCTTCTTCTTCGCCTACTTCATCGCCATCATCGGCTGCTACAATGGCCTGAACGCCTCCGGTGGCGCCGACGGCGTCGGCCGGGCGACCACCAACACCGTGGTGGAAGCCGCGATCCTGATCCTCGTCTCCGATTTCTTCCTCACCAAGCTCTTCTACCTGGTGGCGTGAGCCCGGAGCGCGGATGACCGTACCCGAGACGAGGGGCGACGAGGCGACCCGGGCGGACGGCGGCCGGCCGGAGGTGGTCGCGCCGGTGGATCCGGCGCTCTACCGCATCCGGGGGCTGGTCAAGTCCTACCGCGGGCACCGGGTCCTCGACCACCTGAGCTTCGAGATCTACCGCGGCGAGTGCCTGGCGGTGCTCGGGCGCTCCGGGTCGGGCAAGAGCGTGCTGCTGCGCCAGCTCAACGGGCTCGAGACGCCGGACGAGGGAGTGGTGGAGTTCGACGGCACCGACCTCGCGGCCCTGTCCGAGTATGATCTCTTCCCCTTCCGGCGGCGGATCGCCATGCTGTTCCAGGGAGGGGCGCTGTTCGATTCCATGGACGTCTACGAAAACATCGCCTTCCCCATGCGCGAGCACACCGACGCGGACGACGACGAGATCTCCGACCGGGTGGCGGAGAAGCTCGCCATGGTCCACCTCGCCGGCATCGAACGGAAGATGCCGGCGGACCTCTCGGGCGGAATGAAGAAGCGGGTGGCGCTCGCCCGCTCCCTGGCCCTCGATCCGACCACGGTGCTGTTCGACGAGCCCACGACCGGGCTCGACCCGGTGACCTCGGCCACCATCGGCCGGTTGATCCGCTCGGTCCAGACCCGCCTGGGCGTGACCTCGGTGGTCGTGACCCACGACATCGCGCTCGCCCGGAGGGTGGGCGATCGGCTGGCCTTCCTCCACGAAGGGCGCTTCCGGTTCCTGGGCGACTGGGCCGAGGCCGAGGCGAGCGACGACCCCGTCCTCGCCGGCTTCCTCGCCGGCCGGGAGGAGGATGACGATGCCGCCTGAGGGCCGGGGCCGGGAGTGGAAGGTCGGCCTGGTCATCCTGCTGGCCGTGGTGCTCTTCGCCGTGGGGATCCTCCTCATCGGCCAGGAGAGCAATCTCTTCCGGCGCAAGAATCACTACTTGATCTACTTTTCCGCCGTCGGCGGCCTCAACGAGGGCAACCCGGTGCAGCTCGACGGCGTCAACGTGGGCCGGGTGCGCTCGATCGTCCTGCCCACCGAGGCCCGCTCCTCCCAGATCGAGGTGGAGATCGAGGTCGACCGCCGGTACGAGGCGAGGATCCGCCAGGACTCGATGGCCCGCATCAAGACCCTCGGCCTGCTGGGCGACAAGTTCGTCGACCTCACCGCGGGCTCGCCCGAGGCCGAGCCGATCGCGCCGGGCGGGGTGATCCCCGCCGCGCCCCCGACCAGCGTCGACAAGCTGATCGGCTCGGGCGAGGACGTGATGGACAACGTGGTGCAGATCTCCGCCGACCTGCGGGACATCCTGCACCGCATGGAGCAGGGCCAGGGCGTCCTGGGCGAGCTCACCTCCAAGTCCGAGACCGGCCAGCGGGTGACCGACTCGCTCCTCCAGACCATGGACTCGATCCAGCGGGTCGCCGACCAGGTGGAGAACGGCGACGGCCCCCTGCCCCGCCTGATCCACGACAAGCAGCTCGCCGAGCGCATGTCGGGCTCGGTCGACCGCCTGAACGCGATCCTCGACGAGGTCCAGAACGGCGACGGGCTGCTCCCCGGCCTGCTCCACGACCCGAAGACCCGCGAGCAGTTCGACGCCACCCTCGGCAGCCTGCGCGACGTGTCGGAGAACCTCCAGGGATTCTCGAAAGAGCTCCAGCAGGGCAAGGGGCTCCTGCCCCGGCTGGTGCACGACCAGGAGCTCGGCGACGAGACCTCCCGCGAGCTCAAGGACGTCCTCGAGCGAATCGACAACGTCGCCAAGAAGCTCGACGAGGGCGACGGGACCGCCGGCAAGCTGATCAACGATCCCTCGATCTATCAGGCGATCAACGACATCGTCGTCGGGGTCAACGAGTCGCGCGTCCTGCGCTGGCTGATCCGCAACCGCCAGAAGAAGGGCATCGAGAAGCGGTACCAGGAAGCCAACCCCCCCGGCGGCTCCGGCCACGCCGACGACGGCGGCGCCGATCGACCCCAGGGGCCCGAGCCCCGGAAGAGACGAGAGGAGCGATGAGCAAGCACATCCTGGTCACCGGTGGGGCCGGCTTCATCGGCTCCCACCTGTGTCACCGTCTCCTCGCGCGAGGCGATCGGGTGACGATCCTCGACGACTTCAACGACTTCTACG
Organism: uncultured Acidobacteriota bacterium; assembly: GCA_963741925.1. Classification (GTDB taxonomy): domain Bacteria; phylum Acidobacteriota; class Thermoanaerobaculia; order Multivoradales; family DATKCC01; genus CAVUBL01. The sequence goes on along the minus strand of CAVUJU010000005.1, from coordinate 663,389 downwards.
ACCCGGCACGCAAGCGGCGGAACTTCGCGGCCCTCGCCGCGCAGGAGGAGGCCGCGGACGCGCTACGCCTGGTCGAAGGAGACATCCGGGACGCGGCCCTGGTCGAGGAGGTCTTCGCGCCCGGCGAGCTCGACGGCGTGGTCCATCTCGCCGCCCGCGCCGGCGTGCGCCCCAGCCTCGCCGAGCCGATCCTCTACGAGGAGGTCAACTGCATCGGCACCCTGCGCCTGCTCGAGGCGGCGCGGCGTCACGGGCCGCGGGTGTTCGTGTTCGGCTCCTCCTCGTCGGTCTACGGCATCAACGAGAAGGTCCCCTTCGCCGAGGACGACCGGGTCGAGCAGCCGATCAGCCCCTATGCCACCACCAAGCGCACGGGCGAGCTGCTCTGCTACAACTACCACCACCTCTACAAGATGGCGATCTCCTGCCTGCGCTTCTTCACGGTCTACGGCCCGGCGCAGCGGCCGGAGATGGCGATCCACAAGTTCACCGACCGGATCGCCCGGGGCGAGACCATCCCCCTCTACGGCGACGGCTCGAGCCGGCGCGACTACACGTACGTCGCGGACATCGTCGACGGCGTGGTGGCGGCGCTCGACGCCGAGCTCGGCTTCGAGATCCTCAACCTCGGCGGCTCGGAGACGACCGCCCTCTCCCAGCTCGTCGCCTGGATCGCCGAGGAGCTTGCCGTCGAGCCGCGCATCGACTATCTTCCCGACCAGCCCGGCGACGTCCCGATCACCTACGCCGACGTCTCCAAGGCCGGCCGCGTGCTCGGCTACTCCCCGAAGGTCCCCATCCGCGAAGGCCTGAGACGGTTCGTCGCCTGGTACCTCGAGGAGCGGGCAAGCCGCAACGAGGCCACATGACCCGACGAGGAACGAGGCACGAGCCATGAAGGTCTGCGTCGTAGGCAGTGGCTACGTCGGCTTGGTGACCGGCGCCTGCCTGGCCGATTTCGGCATGCAGGTCGTGGGCGTCGACAAGGACCGCGCCAAGGTCGAGACCCTGTGCCGGGGCGAGATCCCGATCTACGAGCCGGGCCTGAAGAGCCTGGTGACCAAGAACTCCCGCGAGGGCCGGCTCTCCTTCACCACCGAGCTGGGGCCGGCGATCGAGGCGTCGCGGGCGGTGTTCATCGCCGTCGGCACGCCGCCGCGGCCCGACGGCTCGGCCGACCTGGCCTTCGTGCGCGAGGTCGCCGGCCAGATCGGCACCCATCTCAACGGCTTCAAGGTGGTGGTCACCAAGTCGACGGTCCCCACCGGCACCGGCCGGATGGTCGAGGAGCTGATCCGCGAGGCGGCCCGGGCGGCCGGCCACCCGGTCCAGGACTTCGCCGTCGTCTCGAACCCCGAGTTCCTCCGCGAGGGCTCGGCGATCGAGGACTTCATGAACCCCGACCGGGTGGTGATCGGCAGCCGAGACCCGCGGGCCGTCGGCGTGATGCTCGACATCTACGCCCCCTTGAAGAACGCCGACGTGCCCTTCGTCATCACCGGCGTCGAGACCGCCGAGCTCATCAAGTACGCCTCGAACGGCTTCCTGGCCACCAAGATCTCGTTCATCAACGAGATCGCCACCCTGTGCGAGGCCCTGGGCGCCGACGTCGAGACGGTGGCCCGGGGCATGGGGCTCGACCAGCGGATCGGACCCAAGTTCCTCCAGACCGGCCCCGGCTTCGGCGGCTCCTGCTTCCCCAAGGACACGCGGGCGGTAGCCCAGATCGCCCGCGACCACGGCCTCGCCTTCCGGATCATCGAGGCGGTGCTCGAGGTCAACGAGGCCACCAAGCGGCGGATGGTCGACAAGATCGACGCCGCCTTCGGCGGCCTCCGCGGCCGGACGGTGGCCCTCCTGGGGCTCGCCTTCAAGCCCAACACCGACGACATGCGCGACTCGCCGGCGATTCCCATCGCCCGCGGGCTCGTCGCGCGCGGCGCGGCGGTGCGGGCCTTCGACCCGGCGGCCATGGAGGCCGCGCGCGAGGACCTTCCGGACCTCGTCTACTGCGACAACGCCTACGAGGCGGCGCGGGGTGCCGACGGCGTGGTGATCGCCACCGAGTGGAACCAGTTCCGGAGCCTCGACTGGGGGGATCTCGCCGGGCTCCTCGTGGCGCGCCTGGTGGTCGACCTGCGCAACCTCTACAGCCCCGAGAAGATGGCCGCCGCCGGGTTCCGCTACGTCTCGGTCGGGCGGCCCGAGGGGTTCCCCCACCCGGAGGAGGGCGCTTGACCACCTCGCTGGTCACCGGCGGGGCCGGCTTCCTCGGCTCGCACCTCTGCGACCGCCTGGCGGCCGAGGGGCACCGGGTGATCTGCGTCGACAACCTGGTCACCGGTAAGCGGGCCAACGTCGAGCACCTCGCCGGGAAGGGCGGCTTCCGCTTCATCGAGCACGACGTCTCGAAGCCGCTCTTCCTCGACGAGCCCGTCGACCACGTCCTCCACTTCGCCTCCCCGGCCTCGCCCATCGATTACCTGGAGCTGCCGATCCAGACCCTCAAGGTCGGCTCGCTCGGCACCCACAACAGCCTCGGCCTCGCCAAGGCCCACCGCGCCCGGTTCCTCCTCGCCTCGACCTCCGAGGTCTACGGCGACCCGCTGGTCCACCCTCAGCCCGAGGACTACTGGGGCAACGTCAACCCGGTGGGGCCGCGGGGCGTCTACGACGAGGCCAAGCGCTTCGCCGAGGCGATGGCCATGGCCTACCACCGGGTGCACGGCCTGGAGGTGCGGATCGTCCGGATCTTCAACACCTACGGGCCCCGCATGCGCCTGCACGACGGCCGGGTGGTGCCCGCGTTCGCCCAGCAGGCGCTCCAGGACGAGCCGTTGACCGTCTTCGGCGACGGCACCCAGACGCGCTCGTTCTGCTACGTCTCGGACCTGATCGAGGGGATCTACCGGCTGCTCTCGAGCGACGTGCGGGAGCCGGTCAACGTCGGCAACCCCCACGAGATGACGATCCGGGAGTTCGCCGAGACGATCATCGGCGCCACCGGCAGCCGCTCGACCCTGACCTTCCTGCCCCTGCCCGTCGACGACCCGAAGGTCCGTCAGCCCGACATCCGCCGCGCCCGGCGGCTCCTCGGCTGGGAGCCCCGGGTCTCCCTCGCCGAAGGCCTGGAGCAGACCGTCTCCTACTTCCGCCGGGCGCTCGAGGGAGAGGCCGCGGTGGGGCCGAGCTAGAATCTCCGCCATGGCCAACCCCCCCGACCCGGGCGACGCCCGGAGGACCCTGCTCTTCGCCCTCGACAAGTACCCGGAGCGCATCCAGGCGATCGACCTGGCCGAGCTGGTGATCGAAAGCGCCCGGGAAAACCCCAAGCGCCCCGCCTACGTGAAGCTGGCGGTGCCGGACGACTGGGTCAAGGCGCTCCGCGGGCCGCGCGAGGGCGACAACCGGTGGCTGCTGGTCGAGGTTCCCCGCGAGGTCGAGGAGCGCTCCCGGAGCGCGATCATCCTGCCCGGGGAGCTGTGATGGGCGAAACCGTGGTGTGCAGCCGCTGCGGCCGGAGCGCCGCCGCCCTCCCCCGGCCGCCGTACGCCGGCGAGCTCGGCCGCCAGCTCCAGGAGCGCGTCTGCGCCGACTGCTGGGCGGAGTGGCAGCGCATGGAGGTCATGGTGATCAACGAGCTGCGCCTGAACTTCATGGACCCGCGGTCCATGGACCTGCTCGCCGAACAGGTCCGGAAGTTCTTCGAGCTGGACGCGCCGGAGAGCGCCGACTCCGCCACCTGATCCCGCCGGCCCCGGCCCGCCGGCCGGCCGGCCTCCCGCCGCGAGCTCCCGACAGTGCCCATCGATCCGCTCGTCCTCCCAGGCCTCGCCGCCTGGCGGCGCTCGGACTATCACGCCGCCCGCACCGCCTGGGAAGACCCCGCGGCCGGGACCTCGGGCGACCACCACGCCCTGCTCTCGGCGCTCGCCGACCTGGCCGGCTCGCTCGAGCGCCAGGAGGTGGGCCACCGCGAGGCGGCGGCCCACCTCCTCGGTGCCACCCGCGCGCGGCTGGGCGAGCTGCCCGCCCAGGTCCTCGGTCTCGACGTCGACCGCCTGCGCGCCGAGCTGCCGGCCGACCCCGCGGCGGCGCTGACCGCGCCCCCTGGGCTCCATCCGGCGCAGGCGATCCCGCGCTGGGCGGTGGGGCGCTTCGCCCTGCTCCTGCTGATCCTGGCGGCGGGCTTCCTGATCCTGCGCTACACGCCCCTCGGGGCGCGGCTCAACGCCTTCCTGGACCGGGACCGGCTGGAAGCGGTGCGCTCGAGCCTCAGGGCGCGGTGGTGGACGGCGCCGGCGCTCCTGGGTCTCTACGCGGTCCTCGCCCCACTCGGCGCGCCGGTCAGCCCGCTGATGCTCGCCGGGGGCGCGATCTTCGGCGTGGTCTGGGGCTCGGCCGTGAACTTCCTGGGCACCTTCATCGGCGGCGCCCTGAGCTTCTACCTCGCCCGCTGGCTGGGCCGGGACTTCGTGGCGCACCTGGTGGGCGAGCGCCTGCGGCGGGTCGAGCGGCTGGTCGCCCGCCGGGGGTTCTGGCCGTTGGTGCGCACCCGCTTCCTGCCCATCCCGTTCCCGGTGGTCAACTACGGCGCGGCGCTCGCCGGGGTGCCGGCCTCCTTGTTCCTCCTCACCACCGGCCTCGGGTTGGTCCCGGCCAACATCGTCTTCGCCTACCTCTCGGCCTCGCTGGTCGACGCCGTGGAGGGGGACCGGGCGGGGATCGTCCTGCGCGTCGTCCTGGCGACCGCCGGCCTGCTGGCGCTCTCCTTCCTGCCCAACGTGCTGGTCGGCCGACAGCGCCGCCGGCGCTACCGGGAGATCGTCGCCCGGCGACGGAGCCGGGCCGGCTGAGGCGAAGGTCGGCCCGGGTCGGCGGCCGGTGCACGGGTCGCCGCTCGCCCGGCCGAGGCAGAGCTCGGCCCGGAAGAACCGCTCGCTGCATGCCGAACGGATCGCCCGGCCGAGACGGAGCTCGGCCGCTTCATCCGGGATTGCCTTCGCCGATCGTCTCAGGCCCATGATAGGGGTAGGGAGGGCAGGTTGGATTCCCTGCCCCCCCTCCCTCCGAACCGGACGTGCGGATCTCCCGCATCCGGCTCTCCGGTTGGTGGTTCACCTACGAGAGGACTGCGGGTCCGAGGCATAGGCGGTTTCGAGGCTGAACAGCCCATGCTCGGCGAAGAAGGCGTTGGGCCAGCGCTGGTGGTCGCGACCGCGGCCCCGGCCTCGGCCTCGGCGACGCTTGCGTAAGATGCTGCGCAGGCGCATGCGGATCCACCGGTCGAGCGGCCGGAAGGTCGTCGGGTGGCTGTAGCGGTAGTACTCGTACCAACCACGCAACGTCCGGCTGACGTCCCAGGTGATCCGATCGAGGCTGTGACCGTTGGTGCGCCGGGTCTTGCGGCGCAGGGTGTCCTTGAGCTTCCGGAGGCTCTTGTCGCGGGGCCATTGGTAGCCCCGTTCGAAGTGGTACCCCAGGAAGTCGAAGCCACCCCGCTCGGTGGTATCCACCACCGCCGTCTTGTCCGGGTGAAGGCTCAGGCCCTCCTGGGCCGTCCACGCCTCCACCAGGGCAAGCGCCCGGCGGGCCTCGGTCTCGCTCCGACACAGGATCACGAAGTCGTCGGCGTAGCGCACCATCTCGAAGCCCTCGCGGGCCAGAAGATGGTCCAGCGGGTCGAGGTAGATGTTGGCCAGTAGGGGGCTGATCACCGCGCCTTGCGGGGTTCCCCGCTCGGGCGTCCAGCTCTCCAGTCCGTCCAGTACCTCTTGCTCGAGAAAGGACTCGACCAGGGCGAGCACTCGCCCGTCCGATACCTTCTCGCGCACCCGCGCCAGCAGGCGCTCCGGATCGATCGTGTCGAAGTACCGGCGCAGGTCGGCGTCCACCACCCAGGTGTGGCCCGAGTCGAGGAGCTCCTCGACCCGCTCCAGCGCTTCCCGGCACCCGCGCCCCGGGCGGAAGCCGTAGCTGTGCTCGGCGAAATCCCGCTCGAAGATCGGCTCCAGGACCAAGCGCAACGCGCCCTGCACCACCCGATCGCGCACCGTCGGAATCCCCAGGGGCCGCTTCTCGCGGCTTCCCGGCTTGGGGATCCACCGCCGACGCACCGCCTGCGGGCGGTAGCTACCGTCCCGCAAGGACGCCGACAGCGTCTCCACCTCTTCCTCCAGGCGCGATCCGTAGTGATCCACGGTGACGTGATCTACCCCCGCGGCGCCCCCGTTGCGCTCGACTCTCTCGAGCGCGCGCAGAAGCGTCTGCTTCCGGCAGACCTTGTCGATCAGGCTGAACCACGTCCCTCCTCGGACCCCGGTCTCCAGGGCCCGCAGCATGCGCTCCGTCCAGACCGAGGGTTCGGCCCAGCCCCATCGGGACCGGACCTCTCCGCCGGGGTTAGGGGCTCGCCCCACTCGCGCCGGGGTCTCGTCTCTCGTCCTGGCCGTCACGCATCCACCTTCCTGCTTCCCTTCGCTCCACGCCCATTACGGCGCTTCCTCGCTACTATGGAAGCTCTGACTCCTGCCGCCCTGCTTCTCCTCGTGGACGACAGGTCTCCCCGCTTACGGTGCCTGGCCGTCGCGATCATTCCGTCCCCAACCACCTGTAGGCCCCCCGCCCACGCTTTCGCACGCTACCCCTCAGCGCGACGGGCACCCCGGCTCTCCCGGGTCCGGGCTTCGCCATTCGCTTGCAGGCTCGCCGAGTCCTACCGGCCGAATCGGGTTCGTTGCCTACGGACTGATCGCTCATCTCCTCCTACTCCCCACCCCGCCTCGCGGCGACGCAGTCAGAGTCGATTACAGGCCGGAGAGCGTATGCCTGGAGAGGACTCGCACCTCTCTGACCATGCACCCTCGCGGGCGTACAAGCGGCCGAGCTCCGTCTCGGCCGGCCAGGCGGCGCAACCGGCACCGAGCCCTCCCGCGGAGGCACACCCCGGGCACTCTCCGCGCTGCGACCGTCAGTCCGAGCCCCGTCTCGGCCTCAGCCTTCCAGGGCTTCCCTGACCTGCTCCTCGTCGATCAGGAGGGCGCCCGAGCTCACCGCGCCCGAGCCCGCGGGGTCGAACTCATGGTCGCGGATGACCCGGCGGAAGACCTCCTTGAGGGCGCGGGCCCCGAGGCGGGGCTGGCGCGCCGCCTGGGCCGCGATCCGCTGCACCGCCGCCGGCGAGAGGGCCAGCCGGATCCCCTGGCTCTGGAAGTACTCCCGCGTCTGGCGGAGCCCCGACTCCGGGCTTTCGAGGAAGATCTTGGTCAGCTCCTCGATGCCCAGGTCCTGGAGCAGCACCACGGCGTCGAACCGGGAGAGGAACTGCGGCGTCATGCCGTAGTCGAACAGGTCCTCGTTGCGCAGCCAGTCGCGGAGGCGAAAGATCTCCTCCCGGCGCACCTTGCCCCCCTCGACCACGGTCACCGGTTGCAGGGCGCCGCGGTCCCGGCCGATGGTCACCCGGTCGTAGACCGCGTCGTAGAGGCCCTCGAAGGCGCCGGCGCAGACGAAGAGCAGACCGCTCGAATCGAAGCTGGCGGTGCCGCCGCCGGCCCACGAAGGCAGCTCGACCTGCACCGCCTCGTTCTCGATCAGGGTGAGCAGGGCCTCCTGGGCCCGGATGCCCTCGACGTTGGGCCGCTCACCCACGTGGGAGCGGATCTTGTCCACCTCGTCGACGAACACCAGGGCGCGGGCCGCGCGCTCGAGGAGCTCCGCGGGCTTGCGCCGCGCCGCCTCCTCCGATCCGAGCTCCTCGCGCACCCGGTCGAGGAGCCGGTCGACGACCGCTTGCCCGGGCCGCCCGCGCCGCGCCTCGTCGGCCAGGACGTTGGCGTGGAGGCGGATCACCGTGGAGCGGGCCTCGAGCTCGGGTCGCGAGGCGAGGAGGCGCTCGACCGCCCGCATCAGAGTGGTCTTGCCGGTCCCGGAGGAGCCGATCATCAGGATGTTGCCGGTGGCGAGCCCCGCCAGGTGCTTGGCGAGGGCGATCGCCATCTCCCGGATCGCCGCTTCCTGCCCGATCACCCGGGCCCGAAGCGCCTCGGCGATCTCGGCCGGCGAGGGGGTCTCGGAGACGGGGGAGGGTGGCGCGGTCGCGGCGGTAGGAGAGGTCTCGGAAGCCATCGGGACATTGTAACCGTTCGGTGCCCGCCCACCGGTCGCCCGGCCGAGGCAGAGCTCGGCCGCTTCATGGGGGATTGCAGGTGGTAAGCAGGATCGGACGCCGGGGGGGGTCGGACGCCGCGGAGTTCGACCCCGCCGATCCACCCCTCACCTCCCTGGGCCGGGGTCATCGCCCCAACCACCGAGGGGGCAGCCCGCGGGGCGCGGTGGTTTCTCGCCGGCGCAGTTTGCCGCCGAGAAAGCCACCCGCCCCGCGGGCGTTGGCGAAGCCCCACCGATTCGATAGATTCCAGGCCATGCCCAGCCGTACCCGCCAGCTCGCCCTCTTCGCTCTCTTGATCCTTGTCCTCCTGCTCGCAACCCCGGTCCGCGCCGCCGCCCAACCCCCGGCCGCCCCGACCCTCGACCAGGCCCAGCGGCTCCTCGACGCCGGCAAGGCCCAGGCGGCCCTCGACCTCCTCGCCCCCGTCCTCCGCCGCCACGGGGACGACCCCCGCGCCCTCCTGCTCCGCTCCACCGCCCGCTTCATGCTCGGCGACACCGACGGTGGCCGCGCCGACCTCGATCGCTCCCTCCGGCTCGACCCCACCCAGCGCCAGGCCTGGCTCAACCGCGCCGGTCTCGAGATCGCCGAGGGCAGCTACGACCAGGCCCTCGATGCCCTCGCCAAGGCCCGCGCCCTCGACCCGGCCAACTCCGACAACGACCTCAACTCCGGCGCCGTGCTCCTCCTCCAGGGGCACCTGAGCGAGGCCACCGAGCGGTTCCGCCGATACCTCCAGGCGGCGCCGGACCAGGCCGCGGCCCACTACCTGGTCGCCACCAACTACGCCGGCCGCGGCTACGCCCGCCTGGCGGTGGAGACCCTGCGCCAGGCGGTCGAGCTCGACGAGCTCTACCGCCTGCGCGCCCGCACCGATCCCAACTTCGACGCGATCGCCGACTCGCCCGAGCTCAAGACCCTTCTCGAGGCACCGCCCGCCCGCCCGCCGGCGGAGCACCGGGTCGCCCGCCAGGCCTTCCCGACGCCCTACGACGGCGGCCGCGGCGAGCTCCTGCAGCTCCGTCCTCGAGGCTCTGCACCAGATCGGCGCCAGCTTCGACCCTCGGGTCGAGGTGGCCTCCGGCTGGGCCCTGATCCACGGCCCCCTGCGCGTCCAGCTCTACGACCGGCCGGCCGAGGAGGGCGGCGCTCCGGAGGGCGTCGTCCAGGTCTCCGCCGCGCCCGAGACCTTCGGCCCCGAGGAGTGGACGCAGCGGACCGGGCAGCTCTACCAGGCGATCGAGCTCTCCCTGCTCCGCCGCCAGCGGCGCGGCGCCCCCGCCCCGAAAGAGCCCCTCCCGCCCGACCCCTGACCCCGTGCGGGGTCCGATCCAGCGCGCCGGACCGGACTACATAGGAATTACGGGTGCGGGCTCGCGAGCGGCGGAGCAGGAAGCGTGGGGGCGGATCGGGCAAAGCGGCGGCCGAGACCTCATACGACCTATGGGCATTCGGGGCTCCCAGGCCCTCGGGCACGATCGCGCCCATCCCCCGTAAACGACTGACCGGACTCGCCTTGGAGCGGGGCTCGCGGCGCCGGGGCGAGTTGGCACGGCGGTTGCGCGAGACACCGGCCACCGCGACATCCCGGCGGCGGCCGACCGGGCGGACATGGCGCCGGGGAGAGGAGCGGTTGCGGTAGACTGACCGCTTCGCCCCCGGCAGCGATCACCCTCGGAAGCGCCGACTGATCCCTCGGATCCACGACTCCCGGCAAAACTCGATGCGTCTCGACACAAACCGTCTTCTCGCCCTCTCGGGCGCCCTGCTGGTCGCCAACAGCGCCTACCTTGCCGCCTCCGGCGACCCACGCCCCTTCTACTTCGTCAACCTGATCGCCCACCTCGGGCTGGGCCTCCTGGCGGCGGCGCTCTTCCTTCCCTGGTGGTGGCGGCGCCGCGGCGAGCGGCTGCTCTTCGCCTCCGGCGCCCTGCTCGTCGCCTCGGGCCTGGTGGCGGTGGTCCTGCTCGCCCTCGGCAACCGGCGACCGACCTACTTCCTGGTGCCGATCCACTGGGGCCTCGCCCTGGCGGGCCTGGTCGGGATCGCGGCCTGGGGGCTCGCCCGTCACGGCGGGCGGGCCTGGAACCTGACCGCCGCCGCGCTCGCCCTGGCCGTCGTCCTGCCGGCGGCCGCCCTGGTCTACCAGCGCCGGCACCCCGACCCGAAGAGCGTGGTGGTCAACACGCCCGCCCCGGTCTCCATGGACGACGAGGCGATGGGCGGGCCGGACGGCCCCTACTTCCCCTCCTCGGTCTCGAACAGCCACGGCGGGCTGGTGCCGTCGTCGATCTACATGGACCCGCAGAGCTGCGGGCGCTCCGGCTGCCACCCCGACATCCTCGCCCAGTGGAACAGCTCGGCCCACCACCGGGGGAGCTTCAACAACCAGTGGTACCGCAAGTCGGTCGAGTACATGCAGAACGTGGTGGGCGTCCAGCCTTCGAAGTGGTGCGGCGGCTGCCACGACCCGGCGATCCTCCAGTCCGGGATGATGGACACGCCGATCGAGAAGATCGTCGACACGCCGCAGGCCCAGGCCGGGATCACCTGCACCGCGTGCCACATGATCTCCGAGATCCACAACACCATGGGCAACGGGAACTACGAGATCACCATCCCGGCGCTCCACGGCCTGGCGACCAACAAGAACCCCATGCTTTCCGGGCTCCACGACTTCCTGGTGCGCATGGACCCCGAGCCCCACCGCCGGACCTTCATCAAGCCGTTCTTCAAGGGGGCCGACGTCCCCAAGATGTGCTCCGCCTGCCACAAGGTGCACCTCGACGTGCCGGTCAACCACTACCGCTGGTTCCGGGGCTTCGACGAGTACGACGCCTGGCAGGCGAGCGGCGTCTCCGGCTTCGGCGCCCGCTCCTTCTACTACCCGCCGAGCCCGAAGGCCTGCCCCGACTGCCACATGCCCCGGGTGGCCTCGGACGACGCCGGCAACGTGGACGGCAAGGTCCACTCCCATCGCTTCCCCGCCGCCAACACCGCCCTGCCCTTCGCCTACCACGACGAGGCCCAGCTCCAGCAGACGGTCGACTTCCTGCAGGCCCGGCAGGTGACCGTGGACATCTTCGCCATGACCCAGGGCAAGGAGCCCGAGGCCGCGGGGGAGAGCCGGGGCCTCCGGACCGAGGGACCGGCGCTCTCGACCACCTCGACGGTGGGCGAGGAGACGGGGATGGCCGTGGGCTCGGGCCTGGGCGCCGCGCCGCGCGGGCCGGCGGAGCCGGTCTACGCCCCCCTCGACCGGATCCCCGCGACCGTGCGGCGGGGCGACTCGACCCGCATCGACGTCGTCGTGCGCACCCGCGGCGTCGGCCACGCCTTCCCCGGCGGCACCATCGACGCCTTCGACTGCTGGCTCGAGCTCAAGGCCACCGACTCGGCGGGCAGGACGATCTTCTGGAGCGGCATGGCCGACGAGTCGGCGCCGGTCGACAAGGGTGCCCACTTCTACCGCGCCCTGCTGATCGACGAGCACGGCAACCCGATCGACAAGAGAAACGCCTGGGCGACGCGGGCCGTGATCTACGCCCGGGCGATCCCGCCCGGGGCGGCGGACACCGTCCGTTTCCGGCTGCACGTCCCGCCGGACGCCGCCGAAACCATCCACCTCGAGGCGCGGCTCGACTACCGAAAGTTCTCGTACTACAACACCCGGTACGCCTACGCCGGCCTGCCGCCCACGGGCGAGCGGGACCTCGTGACCCCGGCCTACGACGACCGGGGCCTGGTCTACGAGGTCGACCCGAGCCGGATCTCCGGCCCCACGAAGACGGTGCCGGAGCTGCCCATCGTGGTCATGGCCCAGGACACCCAGGATCTCCACGTGGTGGACGCCGGCGCGCCGCTGCCCGACATGACGCACGCGGCCGAGACGCCGGACGTCGACCGCGAGCGCTGGAACGACTACGGGATCGGCTTCCTGCGCCAGGGCGACCTGCGTAGCGCGCGCCTGGCCTTCACGCGGGTGACCGAGCTCCAGCCCGGCTACGTCGACGGGTGGGTGAACCTGGGCCGGGTGGCGGTGGCCGAGGGAGCGCTCGACGAGGCGCGCCGCGTCCTCGGCAAGGCCCTCGAGATCGAGCCGAAGCTGCCCCGGGCGCACTACTTCCTGGGCCTGGTCGACAAGGAGGCGGGCGAGTATGACTCCGCCCTCGAGCACTTGCGGACGGCGGCCGCCAAGTACCCCTACGATCGGGTGGTGCGCAATCAGATCGGCCGCGTCCTCTTCCTGCGCCACGACTACCAGGCGGCGGTCGACGAGCTCCAGCACGTGCTCGACATCGATCCCGAGGACCTGATGGCCCACTACACCCTGATGCTCGCCTACCGGGGGGTGGGCGACATGGAGGCCTCGCGCCACGAGCAGGCGCTCTACGAGCGGTTCAAGGCCGACGAGCCCTCCCAGGAGCTGACCCGCGTCTACCGCGAGACCCATCCGGAGGACAACAACGAGCGCCAGGCGATCCACGAGCACGGCTCGCCGAGCCGCCGGGAGATCCAGGCCTTCCTCGCCGCCCACGGCGACCAGAAGGTGATCGGGATCACCGCCGGCGGCGGCTGAGGCACCGGACGACGCGCATTCACCCCGAACGTCGAACTGCACTCGAGCCCGAGCGACCTGCCATCATGAGCCTGAAAGCTTCCCTCGCGTCCTGCCTCCTCGTCCTCCTCGCCCTGCCGGCGGCGGCCGCCACCGGCGCCGGGCCCCGCTTCGTCGACGTCACGGCGGCGAGCGGCGTGGACTTCACCCACCAGACCGGCGGTTTCGGCAAGAAGTGGCTGCCCGAGACCATGGGCTCGGGCGTCGTCCTGTTCGACGCCAACGGCGACGGCCGACTGGACATCCTGTTCCTGAACGGGCACAGCTTCCCGGGGGTCGCCAAGTCCCCGGGCAAGAACGCGACCCAGAAGCTCTACCTCAACCGGGGCGGGTTCAAGTTCGAGGACGCCACGAAGACGGCGGGCCTCGACATCTCCGCCTACTGCCTGGGCGGCGCGGCCGGCGACGTCGACAACGACGGGGACGCCGACCTGTACCTCTCCTGCCTGGGGACCGACTACCTGCTGCGCAACGACGGCGGCCACTTCACCGACGTCTCGAAGCAGGCGGGGCTCTCCCGGACCTACGAGTTCGGGGTGTCGGTGGCCATGCTCGACGCCGACCACGACGGCGATCTGGACATCTACGCCACCCGCTACGTGACCTGGACCCCGAAGACCGATCTCTTCTGCACCCTCGACGGCGAGTCGAAGGCCTTCTGCACGCCGGAGTCCTATCCCGGCGCCTCGCCCCGCTTCTACCGCAACCGAGGCGACGGCACCTTCGAGGACGCCACCAAGGAGGCGGGCCTCTACAAGCCGACGGCCAAGTCCCTCGGGGTCGCCGTGCTCGACCTGGACGGCGACGGCTGGGAGGACCTGGCGGTGGCCAACGACACCCAGCCGAACCTGCTCTACCGCAACCGGGGCGACGGCACCTTCGAGGAGATCGGGGTGTCCTCGGGCATGGCCTTCTCGGAAACCGGCGTCGCCCGCGGCGGCATGGGGATCGACGCCGCCGACTACGACCGGAGCGGCCGGCCGTCCCTGGTGATCGGCAACTTCGCCAACGAGATGGCCGCCCTCTACAGGAACGAGGGCAACCAGCTCTTCGTCGACGTGGCGCCGGTCTCCGAGCTGGGGAGGAAGACGCTGCTCACCCTGACCTTCAGCGCCTTCTACTTCGACTACGACCTCGACGGCTGGCTCGACCTGTTCCTCGCCAACGGCCACCTCGACCCGGACATCGAGCAGGTCCAGCCTCGCGTGCTCTACGCCCAGCCCTCCCAGCTCTTCCACAACGCCGGCAAGGGCAAGTTCGAGGCCGCCCCCGAGGCGACGGTGCGCGACCTCTCCCGGCCCCGGGTAGCGCGCGGGGCCGCCTACGGCGACCTCGACGGCGACGGCGACCTCGACCTGGTGGTGACCGCCAACGGCGGCAAGGCGGCCGTCTTCGAGAACCGGGGACCGGGGCAGGGCAACTGGCTGCGCCTCGACCTGCGCGGCACCCGGAGCGACCGGGACGGGATCGGAGCCCGGATCGAGGTCACCGCCGGCGGCGGCACCCAGCGCTGGCTGGTGCGCACCGGCGGGAGCTACCTCTCCCAGTCCCAGGTGGCGCCGGTCTTCGGGCTGGGAACGGCACGCAAGGCCGACCGGATCGTCGTCAGGTGGCCGTCGGGGGCCGTCCAGACCCTGACCGACGTCGAGGCCAACCAGGCCGTCGAGGTGGTCGAGCCCGAGGCGGCGAAGCCGGCTCCCGCGGCCAAGGCGACCCGCTAGACCGAAACCGCACGGATCTCGCGCAGAGCCGCAGAGGCGCAAAGGCGCGGCTCTTCCCATCGGTCGCCCTACTCTGCGTCTCTGCGCCTCTGCGCGAGCACTCGGATCGTACGGCGCAGGATGAAAGCTTCCGCTACTCGCCGTGCTGCCAGCAGAAGCGCGAGCCCGGCTGCGCCTCGCGGCCGCAGCGCCGGCCGCTCTTCGTCACGGCCTCGCACTGCGCATCCGTTGCCGCGGGAGCAGCGGGCGGCTCGGGAGCGGCCGGGGCCGGCCCGGCGGCCTCCGCCTGCGGGCCACTCTCCTCTTCGGCTCTCAAGAGACCGTAGGCCAGGGCGCCGAGACCCAGGGTACCCAGGAGCAGGAGGAGCTTCCTCAAGAAACGGTGCATGGCGACCCGACTCTATCCGATCGCCCCCGATCCCCTACACCCGCATCAGGACCGAGCCCCAGTGGAGGCCCGCTCCCAGGGCGGTGAAGGCGACCAGCGAGCCCTCCGGCGCCCGGCCCTCGGCCCGCGCCTCGTGGAAGGCGAGGGGCAGGGTGGCCGAGGTCGTGTTGCCGTATTTCTGGATGTTGTTGAAGACCTTCTCCTCCGGCAGGCCGAGGGCCTTCCTCGAGGCCTCGTTGATGCGCAGGTTCGCCTGGTGCATGACCAGCAGGTCGAGCTCCTCGATCCCGTAGCCCTGGCTGGCGAGGACCTCCAGGGTGACCTCGGGCATGCGCGAGACCGCCAGCTTGAAGACCTGGCGGCCGTCCATGACCGGCACGGTCTCCCCCTTGGCCACCATCTCGGCGGTCACGAAGGGCCGCCGGGCCGAGCCGCCGCCCGGGACGTAGAGGATGTCTTTCTGGTTGCCGTCGGCGTAGAGGCGCGAGGCGAGGATGCCCCGGCCGTCCTCGCCGTCGCTCGCCCGGAAGACCATGGCGCCCGCGGCGTCGCCGAACAGGACCAGCAGGTGGCGGAACTGGGAGTTCCAGGAGAACTCCTCCTCGGACAGGGCGTCGTCGCCGTCGCCGAGCAGGACCTCCCAGGTGCGGTCGGAGAACGGCATGAGCGACGTGTGCACGTCGGTGCCCACCAGCAGCACGGTCGCCGCCGTGCCGCTCCCGATCAGGGCGTCGACCATCTGCAGGCCGTAGGCGAAGCCCGCGCACTGCTGGCGGATGTCGAGCACCGGCAGCGCGGCCATTCCCAGGCGCTCCTGAACCAGCGGGCCGGAGCCGGGGAAGTAGTGGTCCGGCGTCATGGTGGCGAGCACCACGTAGTCGACCTCGTCCGGCTCGACGCCGGCGTCCTCGAGGGCCGCCCGGGCGGCCTGGGCGCCCAGGTCGGCGGAGCCGGTACCGGGCTCCACGTAGTAGCGGGTCACGATGCCGCTGCGCTCCTGGATCCAGTCGTCGTCGGTGTCGACGATCCGGGCGAGCCGGTGGTTGTCCACGCAGATCGGAGGCACGGCGATCCCGCTGCCGGCGAAGACGGCTCGCTGTCGGCTCATCGTACGTTTCCCTTCTAGCGAAGCTCCGCCTCAAACCGACGAGGCGTCTGGAAGTCCTTCGGCTTCGTGAGCCGGAGCTCCCCCGCCCACGTCCACGGATCGAGCCTACGTCCGCCTGAAGGGCGACTCCAGACGGAACACTGGGCTCGTTCCTCACCACGAAAGGGCCCGCGCAAGAAGTACTGGCGCATTCGGGCGCAATTCCATCAATCCTCGTGGCGTTGCGCTCCCTGCGGCATAGGCCCCGCTATGCCTCAGTCGCGCGCCTTGCGAGGATTGCGCCATGACGCCCTCGGTGCAACCAGTGCTTCTTGCGCCGGCCCTAGGGCCGCGACATCCGGTCGGGCGTCGCGTGGCGGGCTCCCGGTCACGAAGTGCCGCCTCAGCCCGGAGGGGGGACGATGATCCGGGCGCCGGGGCGGTAGAAGGTGGTCGAGCCACCCTGCTTGTGAAACCAGTAGAAGCGCTCGGGGCGCTTGCCGTCGAGGCCCGGGGGCGCGTCCTCGGCGTAGCTCCAGACCTCGATCGCCGACCCGTCGCGCGGGGAGACCTCGAACGAGATCGTCTCGGGCTTGCCGTAGAGGACGTAGATCGTGCCGCGGTCGGTCCGGCGACCGAGGACGCCGCCCTCGCCGTACAGGCGGTCCGCGTCGGCGGCCCGCTGCTCGAACTCGAGGCGCACGGGGTTGCCGGGCGCGTCGGGGTCGGGATCGTGGCGGCTCCAGAAGCTCTCGATGAAGTCGGCGGCCGCGAAGTCGCCTGTGAGGTGCGAGTAGGTCTCGATCTCCTCGGGGGTCGCAATGCGGGCGATCGGCCCCACCAGCCAGCTCGCGTAGTCCGGACCGAGGCGCGAGTTGACGAGCTCGCCCGGGCGGCTGGACGGCGCGCCGACGCCGCCCGATCCGCAGCCGGCGAGGAGAAAGAGCGCGGCGGCACCGAGCAGGGCGAGGAGGGCGCCGCGCGAGACCGTTTCCCGGGGGTGGTCACCCACGGCGGAGCAGGTCCAGGAACTCCTCCCGGACCTCCTTGCGATAGAAGCTTCCGCGGATCGCGGAGGTCACGGTGACGGCTCCCGGCTTCTTGACCCCCCGCATCTCGACGCACAGGTGCCGCGCCTCGACCACCACCATGGCCCCGAGGGGATTGAGCTGGTCCTGGAGGAAGCCGACCACCTGCTCGGTGAGCCGCTCCTGGAGCTGCGGGCGCTTGGCGTAGAACTCCACGATCCGCGCCAGCTTCGAGAGGCCGATGATCCGGTCCCTGGGGATGTAGGCGATGTGGGCGTGGCCGTAGAAGGGGACCAGGTGGTGGGCGCACATGGAGTAGAAGGGGATCTCCTTCTCCATCACCATGGCGCTGTAGCCCTCCTCGTTCGGGAAGGTGGTGACGTTCGGCTCGGAGCCCTCGAGCAGGCCGTGGAACATCTCGAGGTACATCTTGGCCACCCGGACGTCGGTCCCCTGGAGGTTGGGGTCGGCGAGGTCCAGCCCGAGCTCCTCGAGGAGGCCCCGGACGTGGCCCGCCAGACGCAGAGCCCGGACGCGGCTTTCGGGGTCGAGGTCGTCGAGATCGGGGGGCAGGGTATCCAGGTCGAGGGCCATGGGAGCCATAGTCTACAATGGCCCGCCGTGTCCGATCGGGTGCCCCCCGCATCCCCTCGCTCCCCTTCCCTCCCCACGGGGGGGAAGGGGACGATTGACCGGGTGCCCCCCGCATCCCCTCGCTCCCCTTCCCTCCCCGCGGCGGGCGAGGATTGCTTCTACAATAGGCCGCCGTGTCCGCCCGGCTTTCCCCAGACGTCCTCGACCCGCGCTTCTACGAGCGTCTCGGCGAGGTGCCCGAGTCGCTCTTCGACGACCACCTCTACTGGAGCGTCGAGCTGCTCGAGCGCTACGCCCGGGAATGGGCCCTGGAGATCGCCCATCGCCTGGCCCTTCCCGCGGCCCTCGAGGCGGCCGCCCACCGCGGGGCGACGGCCGGCGACCTGGTCGCGGCCCTCGGGCTGGTCCCCGGGTTCGTCTATCCCCTCTCCTGGGTCCTCGAGCAGCTCGCGGCGGCGGGCGAGGTCCACGCCGCCGGCGCGCCGGGCCGGGCGGAGGGGCGCCGGTTCCGGGCCGCCGGCGAGCTCCGCCCGGCGCGCCGCGAGCCGGTGCGCGAAGCGCTCCTCGACCACGGAGCGGACAACGCCCCGTCCGTCGAGTTGCTCGACGCCGCCGGCGAAGCCTGGCCGCGGGTCGCCCGGGGCGAGGCCCGCGGCGAGGACGAGCTGCTCTCGCCGGACAAGATCGGCCTCTGGCTGCGCTACTTCGCCAACGACAACCCGGTCTACGCCCTCAACAACCGCCTGGCCGCCGTGGCGGCCGTCAACCGGCTGCCGGCGGCGGGAGAGATCCGCATCCTCGAGGTGGGCGCCGGCGCGGGCAGCGGCAGCCTGGCGCTGCTCGAAGCGCTCGAGGCCGGCGGGCACCTGGGCCGCCTGGAGGTCTATCACCTCACCGAGCCCGCCGCGATGCTCCGCCGGCGGGCGACCCGGACGATCACCGGCCGCTGGCCCGGGGTGCCGCTCACCGAGGGGGCGCTCGACGTCGACCGGCCCTGGTCCGGTGCCTCCGGCCAGGGAGTCGAGGCCGCGAGCCTCGACCTGGTGCTCGGGGTCAACGTGTTGCACGTCGCCGGCGATCTGGGCGCGGCGCTCCGCGAGGCGCGCACGGCGCTCCGGCCGGGGGGCCGCCTGGTGCTCGGCGAGTGCCTGCGCCCCTTCCCGGGCCAGCCGGTGGCGGCGGAGATGACGTTCCTGCCGCTCGAAGGCTTCCGCGAGGTCCGCACCGACCCGGAGCTCCGCCCCCATCCGGGCTTCCTCACCCCCGAGCTCTGGATGGCCAACCTGGAGCGGGCGGGCTTCGTGGAGATCGAGGTGGTGCCCGACGTTCGCGCGTTGCGAGAGATCTACCCCCGGGTCGCCGCCGGCGCCGTCTGCGGCCGCCGGCCGGTACAATGAAATGAGGAGATGAATTCCGGCGCACGACGAACCGAGAGGAGCACTTCCATGAGCCATCGCCTGAGCATCGAATACTGCACGGCGTGAAACTACCGCCCGCGGGCCGCCGGTCTGGCGGACTCGATCCAGCGGCGTTTCGACCTCGAGGCCGACCTCGTCAAGGGGCGGGGCGGGGTCTTCGAGGTGACCTTCGACGGGGAGACGCTGTTCTCGAAGAAGGCGAGCGGACGCTTTCCTCATCCGGATGAGGTCGAACAGGCGCTCGACGAGCGATTGAGCTGACTGCCCCCGCCTCACCCTCGATCCCTCGATCCCTCTCCAGCCTTCTCCCTCGCCCCCACCCACTTAGGGCGCGTCCTTACACCGGAAGGTCGAGGGAGGCGAGGAATCGGCCGGCCACGATCCGCCAGTCGTAGCCTTCGGCGCGGCGGCGGCCGGCGGCGCCGAGACGGCGCCGGAGATCGCCGTCGCCCAGCACTCGGATCAGGGCCGCGGCGAGCGCCACCGGGTCGCGGGGCGGCACCAGGAGACCCGCCTCGCCGTCCGGCACCACCTCGGGCACCGCCCCGGCAGCCGCCCCCACCACCGGCAGCCCGGCGGCCATCGCCTCCAGGAAGGCGATCCCGAACCCCTCTTGCAGGCTCGGCAGGCAGAAGACCTCCGCCCGGAAGTACTCCCGGCGGACCGCCCGGTCGTCGGGGACCTCTCCCAGGAAGGTGACCGCCTCGCCGAGCCCCGCCGCCGCCACCCACCTGCGCAGCGACGGCAGCTCCGGGCCGCCGCCGACGACCCGCAGCCGGGTGCCGGGATGGGCGTGGAGGACGGCGGGCAGGGCGGCGAGGAGCGTGGCCGTGTCCTTCCTCCGGTACTGGCGCGCGACGCTCAGGATGACCGGCCCTCCGGCCGCGCGCTCCCCTTCGCGCGCATCCCGCTCCTCGGGCGGCCGGCGCCAGGCGGCGATCCGGATGCCCTCGGGTACCACCGCGAAGCGCCCCGGCGCGATGCCGTAGGCGGCCGCCGCCACCCGGCGGCAGTGCTCGCTGGTCACCACCACCCGGTCGGCCCGGCGCGCACTTCGCCCCTCCAGGCGGGCGAGGAGCCCGAGGGCGAGGCGGGGGAGCCCCCGCTCATGCTCCCGTTCCTCGGCCGCCACGCCTTTGAGGGCCGCGACCCGGAGGGGGCGGGCGCCGGCCGGGCCCTCCGGCGCCGCCAGGAAGCAGCCGTCGAGGTCGAAGCCGACCACCGCGTCGACCCTCCCCTCCTCCGTCCGCCGCGCCAGCTCCGCCGCCAGCCGCCGCGGTAGCCGCAGGTTGAAGAGGAGGCGCCGCGGCAGGCGCACGGGCCGCCCGGGCCGTCCCCCGGCGGGGCCGAGCCAGCTCACCCGGCAACCCAGGCCCTCGAGCCCCTCGGCCAGGCCCGCGATCGCCACGGCGGTGCCGGAGCCCTTCTCGGAGGCCAAGGTCCAGGAGTTCAAGAAGACGAGGTGGCGGCTCATCGGCCGTCGTCGCAGCCATCGCTCGCGACGACGGCCCGATAGGCGCAGCTCTGGCCCGCGGTCTCCTCCACCTCCACCGCGAGGGTCTCGACCGAGGTGCCGGCGAGGGCCGGGGCGATCTCGTCCCAGAGCATGCGGGCGAGGAGCTCGATCGAGACGTTCACGAGGGGCACGAGGACCACGTCGTCGGCGGGGAACCGGTACGCCCGCCCGTCGAAGCGCACCTCGACGACGCCGGGCTCCGGGCGCACCTCGAGCCGGCTCTCCCGCCCCGCGCGCTCCGGGATCAGGGTGCGCTCGTCGAGGGCCTGGCACGAGGCGCGGATCCGGCGCTTGACGGCGGCCACGTCCACCAGGAGGCCGACGTCGTCCAGGCGGGAGCCGGCGAGGACCACCCGGACCCGGTAGTTGTGGCCGTGGAGGAGCTCGGCCCGGCCGCCCGGGAAGAGGGTGAAGTGGGCCGCCGAGAACTTGAAGTCCTCCTTGGCCAGGCGGATCTCGAAGCAGGGGGTCTCGGCCATTGCCGGCGATTGTACGGGACGGGGGCCGAGCGCGCGCCGACGCGCGCGCCTATAATCCGGACATGGCCGAAACACCGCAACGACGCGTCGAGTCGGACCTGAGGGCCGCCATGAAGGCCCGCGACAGCGCGCGGGTCGGCAACCTGCGCATGCTCCTCGCCGACCTCAAGAACGAGCGCATCCGGCGCGGCGAGGAGGTGGACGAGGCCGCCTTCCTCACCCTGGTGCGCCGGGGGATCAAGCAGCGGCACGAAGCCGCCGAGCAGTTCGAGAAGGGCGGGCGGCCCGAGCAGGCGGCCACGGAGCGCCGGGAGGCCGAGGAGCTCGGAGCCTACCTGCCCGCCGCGCCGAGCGAGGAGGAGGTCCGCTCCGCGGTCCAGTCCTTCGTCGCCGAGCATGGCCTCTCCGGCCCGGCGGCCATGGGCCAGGTGATGCCCGCCATGATCGAGCGCTTCGCCGGCCGCGCCGACAACGCGACCCTCAGCCGGGTGGCGCGCGACGAGCTCCAGAAGACCTCGGGATGAGCCTTCCCCGCTCCGACCCGGGCGCCGGGGCCGCGCCCGGCCCCCCGACCGGGACGATCCGGCGGGTGGTGGTGGGGACGGCCGGGCACATCGACCACGGCAAGACCCGCCTGGTCGAGGCCCTGACCGGCATCGACTGCGACCGGTGGGCCGAGGAGAAGGAGCGCGGGATCACCATCGACCTGGGCTTCGCGCACCTCGAGCGCGCGCTCGCCGACGGCTCGACCCTTCAGATCGGGTTCATCGACGTCCCCGGCCACGAGCGCTTCCTGCGCAACGCCCTGGCCGGCCTGGGCGGCATCCGCGTGATGCTCCTGGTGGTGGCGGCCGACGAGGGGGTCAAGCCGCAGACCCGCGAGCACTTGGAGATCTGCTCGCTGCTCGGCATCCCCGCCGGCCTCGTCGCCCTCACCAAGGCCGACCTGGTGGAGCCCGACCTGCTCGAGCTCGCGCGCCTCGAGGTCGAGGAGCTCCTGGAGCCGACGCCCTACGCGGGCGCGCGGATCCTCCCGGTCTCGAGCGTGACCGGCGAGGGCGTCGAGGAGCTCGACCGCGCGCTGGTCGAGCTCGCCGCCGTCCAGGCGCGGACCCCCGGAGACGACCCCGCCCTCGCCCTGCCCGCCCGCCTGCCCATCGACCGCGCCTTCCATCTCAAGGGGTTGGGCGTGGTGGTGACGGGCACGCTGACCAGCGGGCGGGTCGCCGTCGGCGACACCCTGGAGATCCTTCCCGAGCCCGGCACCCTCGCCCGGGTGCGGAGCATCCAGGTCCACGGCCGGCCGCGGAACGAGGCGGTGGCCGGCGAGCGCTCGGCCCTCCAGCTCGCCGGGGTGGCCCTCGAGGAGCTCGCGCGCGGCGAGGAGGCGGCGACGCCGGGGCGCTTCGCGGGCACCCGGCGCCTCCTGGCCGAGATCCGGCTCCTGGCCGACGCTCCGGAGCCCCTGCGCGGCTTCACCCCGGTGCGGCTCCACCTGCTCTCGAGCGAGGTGGTGGGCAAGCTCCGCCCCCTGCCCGTGGACGGCCAGCCGGGCGAGATCGCCCCGGGCGGCTCCGGGCTGGTGGAGATCCGCCTGAGCGAGCCGCTGGTGGCGGTCCGGGGCGATCGGCTGATCCTGCGCCGGCCCTCGCCCGAAACCACCCTTGGAGGCGGCCGGGTGCTCGACCCCCAGCCCGGCGCCCGGCGGCTCCGGGACCTGGCCGCGGCGGGCGAGGCGCTCGCCGGCGGCGGCGAGGGCCCCGGCGAGGCCCCGGGCGAGGTGGACGCGGGCGCCCTCCTCCACTGGGCGCGGGAGTCGGGGGCCGCCGGCCTTGCCGCCGAAGAGGCGGCCCGGCGCCTGGGTGCGGGCCCGGCCGAGGTCTCCCGGCGCCTCGCCGCCCTCGCCGGCGAGCAGAAGCTCCTCGCCATCCCCGAGGGGGCGGGCGGCGGCCGCGCCCGCCGCTGGATCGCCCCGGCGGCCTACCGGGAGATCACCGAGCGGGCCTCCCGGGTGCTCGGCGCCTACTTCGAGCGCGATCGCCTGGCGCGCGGTATGCCGAAGGCCGAGGCGGTGCGCCGCATCTTCCCCGGGCGCGGCGCCGAGCTCGCCGACGTCTACCTCGAGTGGCTCGCGGCCCAGGACGTGCTCGCGGTCGCGGGCGACCTGGTGACCCTGCCCGGCCGGAAGGCCGAGCTGACCGGCGAGGAGTCGAGCCTCGCGCGGGCGGTCGTCGAGCGCTTCGCCGCCGCCGGTCTCACCCCGGGCTCGCCCGAGGAGATCGGCCGGGAGCTGGGCGCGAAGCCGCAGATCCTCGTGGGCGTCGTCCGCTACCTGACCGAGCGCGGCAAGCTCGTCCGCCTGCCCGGAGGGCTGCTCCTCGCCGCCTCGGCGGTCGAGGGGCTCCGCAGCGGCCTCGAGGCCACCGGCTGGGAGCGCTTCTCGGTGCCGCAGTTCAAGGACCGCTTCGGCCTCAGCCGCAAGTGGGCGATCCCGCTGCTCGAGCACCTCGACTCCACCGGCGTCACCCGCCGCCTGGGCGACGAGCGGATGCTCGTCCGCCGCCGTTGACCCGCGCCTCCCCTCCCCCCCGTGGGGTGGGGGAAGGGGATCGAGGGGTTGCGGGGGGCATCCGACCAGGCATCGGGATTGCAGTGAGTCGGGGTGTCGTACGAAGCGGATGGTCCTCCGGCCATTCGCCAACTCGAACGGCAACGAGGCTGCGGTAGGACAGCTCCTCCCCCGGTACCCAGTCCCCCGCCGGGGCGCTGTCGCCGCAGCCTCTCCTTCTTTTGGAGCTCGGGACGGACGCCTTCCCTGCTGCGAGGCGCGGAGGCGCGCCATCTCGCGCCGTCCTCGCTCTTCGCTCCCTGCGACGTAGCCGCCGGCTACGCCTCGGTCGCTCATCTCTGCGGTGGCACGATCTGACACACTTCCGGGCCTCTCGCGACGGGAAGGCGTCCGACCCGAGCTCCGCGCAACCGTTCCGCTTCCTTCGACCTATGGACACCTGATCCGAGCAGGGTGCCGGGGAGGCCGAGAGGGGTGTGACGGGGCAGGGTAGGATTGGGCTCGACTTCAGGTTCGACCGTGAAGAAACTGCACTGGAGGCGAAGGTGAAACGAGTCGCCGTGTTGGGGGCGTCCCCCGATCATGCGAAGTTCGGCAACAAGAGCGTGCGGGCTCACGTCCGGGCGGGTTGGGAGGTCTACCCGGTGAACCCGAAGGCCGAGGAAGTGGCGGGCCTGACGGCCTACCGGACGCTCACGGAGATCCCGGAGCCGGTCGACCGGATCAGCGTCTACCTGCCGCCGCCGATTACGCTGAAGCTGCTGCCGGAGATCGCCGCCGCCCGAGCGAAGGAGGTCTGGTTCAACCCCGGCGCGGCGGACGCCGCGGTGCGCGAGCGCGCCCGGGAGCTGGGCGTGCCGGCGGTCAACGGGTGCAGCATCGTCGACCTCGGCCTGTCGCCATCCATGTTTCCCTGAAAGGACGTCGCGATGATCAAGCATGCACTCGGAGTGAAGCTCCTGGCCGTCTACCTGATCCTGGTGGGCATCGTCCTGCTGCTCGGTCTCACCATTCCGTACGGGTCGATCATCCAGGGGCTCCTGGCGCTGGTCGCCGGCATCCTGCTCCTCGTCGGCCGGTAGGCTTGCCGGTTCCCCGATCGCTCCGGATGACGCGCGCCCGGAAAGGCCAGGTGGGGGGGGCCGGGGCCTCCCTATAGGGGGGTGATCCGGTAGATGTCCGATCAGGCCAGAATCGTGACGAACGAGCCGAGTTCCCCGAGCAACAGACCGAGAGGGAGGGGGCGTCCCCTTCCCCCCCGTGGGGTGGGAAGGGGATCGAGGGGTTGCGGGGGGCATCCGGTCAACCGTCCCCTTCCCCCCCGTGGGGTGGGAAGGGGATCGAGGGGTTGCGGGGGGCATCCGGTCAACCGTCCCCTTCCCCCCCGTGGGGTGGGAAGGGGATCGAGGGGCTGCGGGGGCATCCGATGAATCTGGCGCTCTGGAGTAGCCGTCCCGAGGAGCGCAGCCGTGATCGGTCGGCGTGGGCGGGGGACCTGCGACTCAGCAAGCCCAAGGTGCTCAAGACGCCTCGTCGGTTTGAGGCGGAGCTTCGCTAGATGTTCGACCTGTTCTCGCTCCTCGGCGACGCCGTCTGGCTGGCGCCCTTCCTGATCTTCGCCGCCCGGGTGAGCGACGTGTCGCTGGGGACCTTCCGGATCATCTTCATCTCCCGGGGCATGAGCCGGTGGGCCGCCCTCACCGGCTTCTTCGAGAGCTTCATCTGGCTGATCGCCATCTCGCAGGTGTTCCGGCACCTGGACCACCCGATCAACTACGTCGCCTACGCCGGAGGGTATGCCACGGGCACCGCGGTGGGGGTGGTGCTCGACCGGCGGATCGCCCTGGGCCTGGTGGCGGTGCGGATCATCACGCGCGAGGACGCCTCGGAGCTGGTCGAAGCGCTGCGGGACCAGAGCTTCGGAGTGACCCGGGTGGCGGCCCGCGGCCTCCACGGCCGGGTGCGACTGATCTTCACGATCGCGAAGCGGAAGAACCTGGGGCGGCTGCTGGAGGTCGTGCGGTCGAACAGCCCGAAGGCGTTCGTGTCGGTCAGCGACGTGCGCGCCGCCGAGGAGGGGTACCTGCCGTCGACGGCGCGTGGGAATCTGCTGTGGGGGTTGATGAAGCGCAAGTGAGGGCCGGGCCGGGGGTCCCGCCCTCGCGAACGGTGCGCGCTGCTTGCCGGACGTCGGGGAGTCGGCGCGCACCTCGGCTTCGCCTCGCCCCGGGAAGGCCTCGGCTTGGCACCGGGATCGCGCCGGCTCGGCTCAGACGTCGCCGGTCGGGACCCCCGGCCCTCCGGGGTCGGACTCCGCGGCGGGGGTGGTTGGGGCGTGGGAGGCCTCGGGAGCCCGGGGGCGGACTCCGCGGCAGGGGTGGTTGGGGCGTGGGAGGCCTCGGGAGCCCGCGGGTGGACTCCGCGGCGGGCGTGGTTGGGGCGTGGGAGTCCTCGGGAGCCGGGGGCGGCCGTCGAGAGGGGGCGGCTCGGCGATGGGAGGTGGGGGTGGATCGGCGGGGTCGCCGGAGGATCGCGGGATGCGCTCGGTGCCGGCCGGACGGCCGGGCCGGCCTGTCGGTTCCCGGGGCGACGAAGGATCCGCTCGGGCACCATCGCGCCACCCCTGCAACCGGCAACCCCGCCGATCCCCCCTTCTTCTTTTCAGGGCGAGCCCGTGAGTCCGACCTCGGAGGGCCGGGGGCTCCCCCCGGCCCGGCCCTCAACCCTTCGCTTCGTACCAGCTCGCCCCCCACCCCACGTCCACCACCAGCGGTACGTCGAGCTCGCACACCCCGCTCATCTCCTCCTTCGCGAGCTCGCTCACGGCCTCGACCTCGCCCTCCGGTACCTCGAGCACCAGCTCGTCGTGGACGGTGAGGAGGAGCTTCGCCTCCGGCCGCTCCTTCCCGAGGCGCCGGTCGAGGCGGATCATGGCGAGCTTCATGAGGTCGGCGGCCGTGCCCTGGATCGGGGCGTTGATCGCCATGCGCTCGGCGTTTTCCCTGAGCATCCGGTTCTTGCTCGCCACGTCCGGCAGGTAGCGCACCCGGCCGTAGAGGGTCTCGACCTTCCCCTCGCTCCGCGCCGTGGCGAGGGTCTCCTCCCGGTAGCGCTCGACCCCGGCGTAGCGCGCCAGGTACCTCTGGATGAACGCCTCCGCCTCGGCGCGGGAGATGCCCAGGGTCTGGGACAGGCCATAGGAGCTCATGCCGTACATGATGCCGAAGTTGATCGTCTTGGCCGCCCGCCGCTGCTCGGCGTTGACCAGCTCGGGGGCGACGCCCAGGACCGCCGCCGCCGTCGTCCGGTGGATGTCCTCGCCCCGCCGGAAGGCCTCGACGAGCGCCGGCTCGCGGGCGATGTGGGCGAGGATGCGCAGCTCCACCTGGCTGTAGTCGGCGGCGAGCAGCAGGTGGCCGGGCGCGGCCACGAACGCCCGGCGGATCCGCTGGCCGAGCTCGGTCCGGACCGGGATGTTCTGGAGGTTCGGGTTGGCCGAGGAGAGGCGGCCGGTCGCCGCCACGGCCTGGTTGAAGCGGGTGTGGAGGCGGCCGTCGGCGGCGACCAGGACGGGCAGGGCGTCGACGTAGGTCGACTTGAGCTTGGTCAGCTCGCGGTAGCGCAGGAGGAGCAGCGGCAGCTCGTAGCCGCTGCTCGCCAGCTCCTCGAGGATCTCGGCGCCGGTGGCGTAGCTCCGGGTCTTGCGCGTCCTCTTGATCACCGGGTAGCCGAGCTTCTCGAACAGGATGACCCCGAGCTGCTGGGGCGAGGCGACGTTGAACTCCTCGCCGGCGACGTCGTAGATCCCGCGTTCGAGCTGGGCGATCTCGGCCCCCAGCTCCTCGGACATCGCGGCCAGGTAGTCCCGGTCGAGGCGGACGCCCCGCTCTTCCATGGCCAGGAGCACCGGCAGGAGCGGCGCCTCGATCTCCCGGTAGACCCGGGCGAGCTTCGATCCGTCGGCCGCCTCGAGCTCGGCGCGCGAGCTCTCGGCCAGGCGGGCGCCCAGGGCGACGCGCTCGCCGGCCAGGGCGGCGAGGCGCGAGTCGCCCACCGGCGGTGGCCCTTCCTTGTCCCAGCCGGCGTCCTTCTCGGTCAGCGCCCGGCGCCCCAGGCGCTCGAGCGCCATCTCCTCGAAGCCGTGGCCGTGGACCGTGGGCCGGATGAGATAGGAAACGAGCATGACGTCGAAGAGCTCGGCCGCCACCTCGATCTCGCCGATCTCGCCCCTGGGGGCGGCGGCGGCCACCGGGCGGAGCACCTCCTTCAGGTCGTGGCCGACGAGCTCGCGCCCCGGATCGGCGGCCCAGGAGGCGAGGGACTCGAGGGCGGCCTCCTGCATGCCGTCGCGCCGGAAGTCGGCGAGCCAGGCCTTGACCGGCCCACCCTCCGCGCCCGAGGTCCCGACCGCCAGGCCGAGGGCCTCCTCGCCCCCCAGCCGGGCCACGTGCAGCCGCGCCCCCAGGGCGCCGGTCGCCTCGCGCCAGGCGGCGGGATCGCAGATCTCGGCCGCCGCCGGCATCTCCTCCTCCGCCGCCGCGTCCCGGTCCAGCTCCTCGAGCAGGCTGAAGAACTCGAGGTCGGCGAACAGCCGGCGCAGGGCTTCGGCGTCCGGCGGGTCGTGGTGCAGGTCCTCGGGGTCGAAGTCGACGTCGAGGTCGGTGTGGATGGTCACCAGCTCCTTGGACAGGAGCGCCTGGTCGCGGTTCGTTTCGAGCGACTCCCGGTAGCTCTTGCGGGAGACGTCCGAGGCGTGCTCGAGGAGCGCGTCGAGGGAGCCGTACTCCCGGATCAGCCCCTTGGCCCCCTTCTCGCCGATCCCCGTCACCCCAGGCACGTTGTCCGAGGCGTCGCCCATCAGCGCCAGCACGTCGACCACCTGGGAGGGCGGCACGCCGAAGTCTTCCTCGACGAGCGCCGGATCGTAGAGCTTGTTGCGGCCGGTGTGCATCAGCGACACGCCGGGGCCGACGAGCTGCATCAGGTCCTTGTCCGCCGACACCAGGACCACCTGGTAGCCCGCCGCCGACGCCTTCTTCGCCAGGGTGCCGAGCACGTCGTCCGCCTCGTAGCGCTCCATCTCCAGGATCGGGATGCGGTAGGCCTCGAGGGCCTTGCGGATCCAGGGGATCTGGAGCCGCAGGTCCTCCGGCATGGGGGCGCGGTGGGCCTTGTAGTCCTGGTAACGCTCGGTGCGCACGGTCTGCGACGAGACGTCGAGGGCCACCCCCACGTGCTCGGGCTTCTCCTCGCGCAGGAGCTTGCGGAGCATCTGGATGAAGCCGTAGACCGCGTTGGTCGGCTCGCCGCGGGAGCTCGAGAGGTTGCGGATCGCGTAGAAGGCGCGGAAAATGTTCGAGTAGCCGTCGATCAGGAAGAGCCGCGGACGGGTGGATTCGGCCATCGGCGGGATTGTATCCCGCCGGCCCGAGGGGCCTTCCGGCACGGATCTTGGATCGTTCCCGGCAGGGGGACGCCTCACCTTCACGCCAACCTCGTCCCCGAGGAGGGAATCACATGGGACTCGTCTACTGGATCCTCATGGGCCTCATCGCCGGGGCCATCGCGAAGCTCCTGACGCCGGGCAGGGACCCGGGTGGCTGCATCATCACCATCCTGATCGGTATCGCCGGCGCCCTGATCGGTGGCTTCCTGGCCACCCTGCTGGGCTTCGGCGGCCTGACCGGCTTCGACCTGCGGAGCCTGGTCATCGCCACCCTGGGCGCGATCATCTTGTTGGCGGTGTTCAGAGCACTTCGACACTGAGAGCGCGAGTCGGCGAAGAGAGCTTCTTGGCGACGCCCCGCCCTCCCTCCGCCTTGGCCAAGACCCGCTCTCGTCTGCCTTTCGGGGTGCGATAGGCCGGATTCGGGTCGGAGCGTTCCGGCGCCGGTAGAATGCCGGGATGGCTCGCCTCTCCGCCCTCGTCCTGCCTATCGCCCTCGCCCTGATCCTGGTCTCGGCCCGGGAGAGCCCGGCCGCCGGCAAGGCGCCGGACTGGTCCCGGGCCGTCACGCTCAACCAGAAGGCCCTCGCCCAGCTCGAGAACGAGCAGCCGGCCAAGGCGGCGGAGCTCTACCGCCAGCTCACCCAGGTCGTTCCCGGCGACCCCCTGCCCTGGGCCGACCTCGCCGTCGCCCAGCTCCGCCAGCAGGAGACCGACGCCGCCCTCCAGTCGGTCGCCCACGCCATCGAGCTGGCGCCGAAGCGGGGCGACGTGCTGGCGATCAAGGGGGCGATCCTCGACTGGACCGGCCGGAGCGAGGCCGCCCTCGCCGCGTACCGCAAGGCGGCCGAGCTCGCTCCCGAGGACCCGCAGATCCTCTATGCCCTGCTCCGCCAGGCGGTGTCGTCGGGCGACCAGGAGGCTGCCACCTGGGCGCTCGAGCGCCTCGGCCGCGTGCGTCCCGACAACTTCGTGGTCCTGCTGGAGCGCGGCAAGGCGGCGATCCAGCACGGCGACCGCACCGCCGCGAGCGGCGTGTACCTGCGGATCCGGGACCTCGTCTGGCAGGCGCCGCCCATCGCCGCGACCGCCCTCCAGGGGGTCCTCGACGCCCTGGAGAGCGGCGACGTGGCGAACGCCCGCATCCCGGCCGCGCGCCTCGAGAACGTCCTCAAGATCACCCCCATGTACAGGGAGAGCCTGCGGGTGCTGTCGAGCGGCATCCAGGGTGTGCCGCTCACGCGCTTCGCCACGGCGCCGCCCACCACGTCGTTCGGTGATCCGATCGCCGTCCGCTTCACCGGCGAGCGGCTCTCGGCGGTCGCGACCCGGGGCACCGCCCTCGCCCTGGGTGACTTCGACGGCGACGGCGGGACCGACGTCGCCCGCTTCCTCGACCGGAAGGGGGGCGGCCTCGAGATCCGCCCCGTGGCCGGCAAGAAGGCGCCGCGGGTCCTCGCCGCGGAGCCGGCGAGCGGGCTCCTCGCGGCCGACCTGTGGAACGACGGCGCGCTCGACCTGGTGGCCTTCGGCCCGAAGGGCACCGCCCTCTGGTCGGGCTCGGCGGCCAAGGACGGCTCGGTGAGCCTGGCGCCGGCCGCGGACGCCAAGACCGGGCTGGCGAGCGCCGCGGGAAGCGCCGCCGCGGTCCTCGACTACGACATCGAGGGGGACCTGGACCTGGCCCTGGCCGGCGACGACGCCAGAGCGCCCGTCGCCCTCTACCGCAACCCCCTCGACGCCCCGCTCGAGGACGTCACCGCCAAGGTCTTCCCGGCTCTCCACTTCCCCGGCGCCCGCGCCCTGGTGGCGAGCGACCTCGACCGGGATGGAGACGTGGACCTCCTGGCGGGCGGCGAGTCCGGCCTCCTCTGGCTCGACAACCTGCGCCAGGGGCGCTTCACCGACCGCACCGCCGCCGGCGGCCTCGCCGGGGCGCCGACGGTGGCCGCCCTGGTCTCGGCCGACCTCGACGACGACGGCCTGACCGACCTGGTGGCCGCGGGCCGGGGCCTCACCCTCTGGCGCAACGCCGGCGGCCGGTTCGAGCGCTGGAGCCCCCCCGGCCTGCCGGGGGCGGGCTCCCGTGCTCCCGCCGGGCCATGGACGGGCGCCGTCGCCTTCGACGCCGACAACGACGGCCGCCTGGACCTGGCGCTCGCGGGGCCGGGAGGCGTGGTCGTGCTGGGCCAGGACGGCAAGGGCGGCTTCCGGAGCTTCCAGGTCTCCGGCGCCCCGGCGAAGGCGGCCGCCCTCGACGCCCTCGACGCCGACGGCGACGGCGACCTCGACCTGCTGGTGGCGGGCCCCGAGGGGCTCCACCTGCTCACCAACCAGGGAGGCAACGAGAACCACTGGCTCGCCGTCCATCTCCGGGGGCTCACCCAGGGCAACGGCAAGAACAACGTCCGGGGGGTGGGTGCGACGGTGGAGGTCAAGGCCGGTACCGCCTACCAGCTCCGGGAGCACGACGGCCGGGTGAGCCACTTCGGCCTCGGCCGGCTCGAGGCCGCCGACGTGATGCGCGTGGTCTGGAACAACGGGGTGCCCCAGGACCGCCTGGACGTCGCGGGCGGCCAGACCCTCACCGAGGAGCAGGTGCTCAAGGGGAGCTGCCCCTTCCTCTACACCTGGAACGGCCGCCGGATCGGCTTCGTCACCGACCTGCTCTGGAACGCCCCGGCGGGCCTGCCGGCGGCGCCCGGCGTGTGGGTGCCCGCCGACCCCCGAGAGCTCGTGCGGATCGACGGCGCCGAGCCGCTGCCGGGCCGGCCGGGGGTCTACGACCTGCGGATCACCGAGGAGCTCTGGGAGGCCGCCTACTTCGACCTCGCCCGCCTCTGGGTGGTCGACCACCCGGCGGACGTCGCAGTGGCTTCGAACCTGCGGGTGGTACCGGGACGGGAGCCGGCGCCCGAGGCGGTGCTGGGCACCCGCGACGTGCGGCCCGTGGCCGCCGCCTGGGACGGCGAGGGGCGCGACGTGACCGAGCGCGTGCGCTCCCGCGACGCGGTCTACGCCGACGGCTACCGGCCGAGCGCCTATCAGGGCCTGGCCGAGGAGCCCTGGAGCTTCACCTTCGACCTGGGCGAGGCGCCGGCGACGCCGGTGCGCCTGCTGCTCGACGGCTGGATCTTCCCCACCGACGCCAGCATCAACATCGCGCTCGCCCAGCGCCACGACGTGGCGCTCCAGCCGCCGAAGCTCGAGGTGGAGACCGCCGGCGGCGGCTGGCGCGTCCTCATGAGCGACATGGGCCACCCGGCGGGCAAGACCAAGACCATGGTGGTGGACACGCCGCCGCTGCCCCCGGGGGCTCACCGGCTCCGGATCACCACCTCGATGTGGCTCTCCTGGGACCGGATCGCCTGGAGCACCGCGCCGGACGACGCGGCGCCCCGAGTCATCGCCCGCCTCGCCCCCGAGCGCGCCGACCTCCACTTCCGCGGCTTCTCGGCCCTGGTGCGCCGGGCGCCCAACGCACCCCACGAGTTCGACTACGCCCGGGTCTCGACCGACTCCCCGTGGGGCGTGGTGCGCGGCCGCTACACCCGCTACGGCGACGTCCGAGAGCTCCTCGACGCTTCGGACAGCCGCTCGGTGGTGGTCGCGCCCGGCGACGAGATCGCGCTCCTCTTCGACACCTCGAAGCTCCCGCCGCCGCCCGCCGGCTGGCACCGGACCCTCTTCCTCGAGAGCCACGGCTGGGACAAGGACTTCGACAAGCACACCTGGGCCATCGAGAGCGGCAGCCTGCCGCTGCCGTTCGAGGGCATGGGCACGTACCCCTGGGGCGAGGGCGTACGGCCGCCCTCGGGCCCGGCTTGGGAGAGCTATCAGCGCGAGTGGCTGACCCGGGAGGTGGGCGCACCGCGGCAGGGCGGCGCCGGGCGCTGAGGGCCCCCGCCGCCGGCCCGCGGCGCTCCGCTATGCTGGAGGGGCCATGGTCCGGCTCCGCTCCCTCGCCGTCTTCGCCACCGCGGTGGCTCTGTGCCTGGCCCTGGTCCCGCCCCCGGCGCTGAGCGCGGCGGGGCGCGCCACGACCGGCGTCGAGCTCTCCGAGACCCTGCGCCGGACCCTCGAGGCCGGCCTGGCCGAAGGGCGCCTCGAGATCGGCAGCACGGCCGCCTACGCCTCGGAGGCGCTCTCCCGCTTCTACGAGGCGCGGGGTTTCGCGCCGGCCTGGACCGACGCCGACGGGGTCCTGCCCCGGGCCGCCGGGATGGTCCTCCTGCTGCGCCAGGCCGAGCTCGAGGGCCTCTCTCCCGGCGACTACCACCTGGCGGCGATCGAGGGGCTCCTCGCCGATCTGGCGGTCCGCCCGAGGGGAGCGGCCGGGAGGCGCGCGGCCTCGGAACCGGAAGGCGCTCCGTCGCCCGGACTCGCCCAGCTCGACCTCTTCCTCTCCGACGCCGCCCTCCTCTACGCCAGCCACCTGGCCTCGGGCAAGACCGACCCGGCGACCCTCCACACCCACTGGCACGCGGAGCGGCGCGAGCTCGATGCGGCGAGCTTCCTCGAGGAGGCGCTCGACGCCGGCGACCTCCGCGCCGCCTACGACGGCCTGCTGCCTGCCTACGCCGGCTACCGGCGCCTGCGCGCGGCCCTGGCCCTCCTCCGCGGGGTCGCCGAGGGCGGCGGCTGGGGCACGGTGGCGGCGGGCGAGCCCCTGCGGCCCGGCGAGGCGAGTGATCGGGTGCCGGCGCTGCGCTCGCGCCTGCTCCTCTCCCGTGACCTCGGGGCGGCGCAGACCGCCCCGCCGGCCCCGGCCGCCGACACCCTGTACGACCCGGAGCTCGAGGCCGCGGTCCGGAGGTTCCAGGCGCGCCACGGGCTGACCGCCGACGGCGTGGTGGGCGAGCGCACCGTCGCCGCCCTCGACGTGCCGGTCGAGCGCCGGATCGAGCAGGTGATCGTGAGCCTCGAGCGCTGGCGCTGGCTCCCCCAGGACCTCGGCGAGCGCCACGTCCTGGTGAACATCGCAGGCTTCGAGCTCCAGGCGGTCGAGGGCGGACGGGTGGCGCTCACCTCGCGGGTGATCGTGGGCAAGCTCTACACCAAGACCCCGGTCTTTTCCGGCCGGATGACCTACCTGGTCTTGAACCCCTACTGGTACGTGCCCGGGAGCATCGCTCGCAGGGAGATCCTGGCCGACGTCCAGAAGGATCCGGGCTACCTCGCCCGGGAGCACCTCGACGTGATGAACGGTACCGGCCCCGAGGCCAAGGTCCTCGATCCGGCAGCGATCGACTGGTCGCGCCTCGGTCCCGGCAACCTGCCGTACGTCTTCCGCCAGCGCCCCGGCAAGGTGAACTCCCTGGGGCGGATCAAGCTCATGTTCCCCAACCCGTACAACGTCTACCTCCACGACACGCCGGCCCGGAGCCTGTTCGCGCGCGACGTGCGGGCCTTCAGCCACGGCTGCATCCGGGTGGAGAAACCCCTGGCGCTCGCCGCCTTCGCGCTCCGAGGCGATCCGCGGTGGAGCGAGGAGACCCTGGCGGCGGCGATCGGCACCGGCGCCCAGCGGACGATCGTCCTCGCTCACCCGCTGCCGGTCCACGTCCTCTACTGGACCGCCTGGGTGGACGAGGCGGGAGTCCTCCAGCTCCGGGACGACGTCTACGGCCGGGACCCGGTGGTGCTCCGGGCCCTGCGCGAGCCGCCGCCCGCGGCCGCCTCCTCGCGCTGAGATCCGACCCTGTGAGCCGAAGCCCGGGTCGGAAGGGGATCGAGGGGTTGCGGGGGGGATCAGCCGACCGGCTGCTCGCTCATGAGCGCCAGCACGTTGCCCTCGGAGTCGTGGAAGAAGGCCATCCAGAGCTCGTAGGTCTCGGTGCGGTGAACCACGTGGGGCTCGCCCTCGAACGCCACGCCGCGGCCGGCGAGGACCCGGTGGGCCGCGCGGGCGTCCGCGACCCGGAAGTAGAGAATCGACGACGGGTGGTCGTGCTCGGGGCTCGAGGGGAGCCCGAGGAGCAGGCGCACGCCGGCGCAGTCGAAGAAGCTCATGCCGGGGGCGCTGAACAGGTGGGGAACCCCCAGCCGATCGCGGTAGAAGGCGGTCGCGCGCTCCAGGTCGTGGACGTTGACGGCGATCTGCCCGATCTCCGACAGGCCGAAGGTAGCCTCGGAGCCGGGCTGGGCGGTGGCGGTGCTCATGGCGGTGACCTCCTCGTGACCGGGTCTCGCCGGACCGTCCTCGACCGGCCTTGACCGAGGGGCGGCTCGGTGAGATAGTTAGTTTGGCTAAGGAAAATAACCCGATGCACGGCGCCCGTCAAGCCCCGTCTCTCGTCGCCCGCGGCACGCTCGCCGACCGCCTCCACTCGGCGGCGATCCACCTGCTCCGCAAGCTCCGGGTCCAGGACGCCGCCTCCGGCCTCACCGCCCCCCGCCTCTCGGCCCTCTCGGTGATCGTCTTCGCTGGACCGATCACGGTGGGCGCGTTGGCCGACGCCGAGCAGGTGCGCCCGCCCACCATCTCGCGGCTGGTCAAGGAGCTCGAGGCGGAGGGCCTGGTCGAGCGTCTCGCCGACCCGGCGGACGGCCGCGTGCGCCGCATCCAGGCGACGGCGGCCGGCCGCGAGCTCCTCGATCGGGGGCGCGGCCGCCGGGTGAGCCACTTCGCCTCGGAGCTCGCGAAGCTCTCGCCGTCGGACGCCCGGACCCTCGACCAGGCGGTGACGATCCTCGAGGGGATCACCCGCCCCCCCGACCGCCCCGGGAAGGAGGAGCCATGACCGCCGAACGGGAAGCGCTCGTGCGGCGGGGCCTGATCCTCTGCGCCCTGACCTTTGCCTGGGACCTGGTGGAGGGGGTGGTGGCGGTCGTGGCCGGCACCGCCGCGGGCTCGGTCGCCCTCCTGGGCTTCGGCGTCGACTCGCTGGCCGAGATGGTGAGCGCCGCGGTGGTGGGCGGGCGCTTCGCCTACGAGATGGGGCGGACGCCCGACGACGGGGCCGAGCGAATCGAGCGCTTCGAGCGCGTCGCGACCCGGGTCGCCGGCGGCCTCCTCCTCCTGGTCGCCCTCTACGTCCTGGCCGACTCGGTGCGGCGCCTGACCGGCCACGGTCCCGAGCCCCGGCCGAGCACGCCCGGGACGATCCTCACCGCCGTCGCGCTCCCGGTCATGGGTCTCCTCGCCTGGGGCAAGCTCCGGACCGCCCGGGCGCTGGGCAGCCGCTCGCTCCGCGCCGACGCCTACGAGAGCGTCAGCTGCGCCTGGCTCGCCGCCGCCACCTTGGCCGGCCTCGTCGCCAACGCCACTCTCGGCTGGTGGTGGGCCGACCCGGTCGCCGCCCTCGCCGTCCTGCCCCTGGTGGTCAAGGAAGGGCTCGAGGGCCTGCGCGGCGAGGAAGAGGACGATGCCGAAGACCGGGCGGCGGCCGATTAGCTGGCCGCCTCGCCCTTCGCCAGGCGCTTGACGAGCTGGATCTGGCCGGCGTGGTAGAGGTCGTGGGCGGCGGCGCCGGTGACCAGCTCGAGGAAGGTGTGCTGCGAGCCCTCCGGCCTCGCCTCGAGGTCGCGGCCGGCGAGCCCCGCGACCGCCTGGCGCAAGCGCCGGTGCTCCTCATCGAGGAGCGCCCGGTCCGCCTTCCACGCCGCCACCGTCTCCTTGCCCGCCTCGGGGCGGGGGAAGAAGTCCGAGCCCTGGAGGGGAAAGGAGCCCTGGGGCTCGCCGGTCAAGAGGCGCCGCACCCGGTACTTCCAGTAGGCGGCGTGGAGCGTGTACTCCCAGGCGTTGTGGCGTCCCGGCGCGGGGCGCCAGACGGCCACGGCGACGGGGAGGCCCCGGAGCGAGCCCTTGAGGTTGGTGCCGTGCCAGGACTTCGTGTCGTAGGCCCGGTCGAGGGCGGCCAGCAGCACCGCGACGGCGGGGTCGGTGAGATCGGGCAAGGGTGAGCTCCTTCCGGAAGCGCTACTCCCGGTGCTCGCCGTAGACCGCGCGCAGGCGGTCGGAGATCTCGCCCAGGGTGGCCTCGCCGCGGACGCAGTCGAGGATCGCGGGCATCAGGTTCCGATCCTCGCGGGCGGCGCGCTCGAGATCGCCCAGGGCGGCCTCGGCACGGGCGGCGTCGCGCCGGGCGCGAAAGGCTTGGAGCCGCTCGACCTGGGCGGCCTCGGCCTCCGGATCGATGGTCAGGATCTCCTGCGGCACCTCGTCCTCCGCGCGGTGCACGTTCACGCCGACGACCTTCGCCTCGC
This sequence comes from uncultured Acidobacteriota bacterium, assembly GCA_963741925.1. Taxonomy (GTDB): domain Bacteria; phylum Acidobacteriota; class Thermoanaerobaculia; order Multivoradales; family DATKCC01; genus CAVUBL01. The sequence goes on along the minus strand of CAVUJU010000005.1, from coordinate 626,147 downwards.
CGTCTTCCACCGAGCGCTGCCAGCGGTAGGCGGCGTCGGCGATCTCGCGCTGCTGGAAGCCCCGTTCGAGGCCGGCGAGCGCGCCGCCCATCTCGTCGATCCGCGCCAGGTACTCCCGCGCCCGGCGGACGATCTCGTCAGTCCAGGACTCGACCAGCCAGCTCCCGCCGAGCGGGTCGGCGGCGTCGGCCACGCCGCTCTCGTGGGCGATCACCTGCTGGGTGCGCAGGGCGAGCAGCGCCGTCTCTTCGGTCGGGAGCCCCAGGGCCTCGTCGAGGGCGTTGGTGTGGAGAGACTGGGTGCCGCCGCAGACCGCGGCCAGCGCCTGGATCGTTGTCCGGACGACGTTGTTCTTCGGCTGCTGGGCGGTCAAGGTCGAGCCCGCCGTCTGGGTGTGAAAGCGGAGCCACAGCGAGCGCTCGTCCTGCGGCCGGAAGCGCTCGGCCATGAGCTCGGCCCACAGGCGCCGGGCCGCCCGGAACTTCGCCACCTCCTCCAAGAAGTTGCTGTGGGCGTTGAAGAAGAACGAGACCCGCGGGGCGAAGTCGTCGACGTCGAGCCCGCGCGCGACCGCGGCCGCCACGTAGGCGAGGCCGTTGGCGAGGGTGAAGGCCACCTCCTGGACCGCGGTCGAGCCCGCCTCGCGCATGTGGTAGCCGGAGACCGAGATCGGGTTCCAGCGCGGCGCGTGCCGGGCGCAGAACTCGATCACGTCGGTGACCAGCTTCATCGACGGGCCCGGCGGGTAGATGTAGGTGCCGCGGGCGGCGTACTCCTTGAGGATGTCGTTCTGGACCGTGCCGCCGAGCGCCTCCCAGGGCACCCCCTGCTCCTCGGCGACCGCCAGGTAGAGGGCGAGAAGGATCGCCGCCGTGGCGTTGATCGTCATCGAGGTCGTCACCCGGTCGAGGGGAATGCCGTCGAAGAGGCGGCGCATGTCCTCGATCGAGTCGATCGCGACGCCCACCCGCCCCACCTCGCCGCGGGCGAGAGGGGCGTCCGAGTCGTAGCCGATCTGGGTCGGCAGGTCGAAGGCCACGGAGAGGCCGGTCGTGCCCTGCTCCAAGAGGTAGCGGTAGCGCCGGTTCGACTCCGCGGCGTCGGCGTAGCCGGCATACTGGCGCATGGTCCAGAGCCGGGCCCGGTACATCTCCGGGTAGAGGCCGCGGGTGAAGGGGGCCTCCCCCGGGTCGCCGATCTCCCGGCGGTAGTCGATGCCGGCGGTGTCGGCCGGCCGGTAGGTCGCCTGAATCTCGAGCCCCGAGGTCGTCTCGCGCGGCGCGCCCGCCTCCCGGATGCCGGTCTTGGTCGTCATAATCCGGATTATAGGGACTCCGGTCGGCTCGACCACCGCCGTACCGCTCCGCTCAGTCGGCGGCCGTGCACCGGGCCTGGCGGGCGAGCGCGCGATCGAGCTTCTCCGGCGCGTCGGGCGAGGCTAGCTCCCCGAAGTCGAGGGTGGCCAGGGCCTGCACCATTCCGGCCCGCCGGTTCCGGCACTCTGTGCCCTGCGGCCAGCGCTCCCGATCGAAACGCTCGAGGCTCGCCGCCGCGGTCTCGACCAGCGTCGCCAGCTGCGCGCATGCGCCCTCGGAGAGGGGCGGATCGCCGCGATAGATCTCGATGCGCCGGCCCAAGCGGTCGTGGGCGGCCCCGCGTAGACCGAGGAAGCGCAGGCACCAGTCCGCCCGGAACTCCCCGACCGCCGCCACCATGCCGGCGTAGTCGGCGATCAACTCATCGAGGAGGTGGTTGCGCATCGAGCCGTAGGCGCGGCGCGTGAAGTAGTGCGCGCACTCATGCTCTCGGCGCAGGACCAGTGACAGCTCCTGCCACCGCGCCTCGGAGAGCCCCAGCTCGGAGGCCGGGACCCCGCTGTACGGGCCATCGCTCAGCAGGACGAGCCGGTCCCGGAAGAGCTCCGGGCGGGCCCTGAGCCCGGCCCACTCCTCGGCCCACGTCGCCGTGCTCCGGCCCGCCGGAACGAGCGCCTCCCACCGCCGGCGGAGCTCTCGGATCCGTTCCCAGTCGATCAGTCCGCTCACCATCGCCGCACCCTGGGAGAGGGGAACGTCTTCCGGCTCGTTGCGCTTCGCCAGGGCCTGGACGAGGGTTGCGAAGTCGGCGCGGTGGCGCACCACGATCACGGGGATGCGCCCGGCGAAGCTGGGGTAGAGGTCGAGCACGACGGCCTCGGGATCCTCGAGGGGAAGACCCGTCGCTTCGGCGAGGCGGACGGGCGGAGCTCCTCCCAGAGTGGCCGCGCGGTACCCCGGGCTCCGGCTCATGCCCCTCTGCACCGGGAAGCTGAGCTGAGGGAAGAGCTCTTGGAGCACCGGCAAGGCGCCGCGCGCGCGCGCTTCGTCGATCCGGGAGGGCCACCATCCGGCGAAGGGTTCGTCGGGCAGTGGGGTCGCCAGGATGCCGGCCTCCGGAGAGACGTCGAGGCGCCGTGCGAGGTAGCGGGCCAGATCGTCTGACTCGCCCGCCGGGAGCTCGGCTCTGTGCGCACCGCCCGGTTGCAACTCTGACTTCATGGCGATAGTTTAAACCCTACTTGTGGAGCGACGAAGCAAGATTGGGATAGCCTCCATGGTACGACCCCGCGCTCGAGCCAACCGGGGCCGCGCCCTCGGGGTGGCGCTTCTCGCCTGCATCCTGGCGATCCAGGCGCGACCACCTTGCCGCGCCCAGGAGCCGCAGGCCGGTCTCGGGCTGCTCGACGCGGTCGAGATGGCCTTGGACCACGATCCCAACATCGGCTTGGTGCGGACCGACCTCGCCTCGGCACGCGGCGCACTGCTGAGCGCCGCGGGGCAGTTCGATCCCCTGGTCACCGCGGAGGCGAGCCGGGCCGAGAGCGAGCTACCCGGCGCTGAGAGCCCGGAGCATCGCCTCGCGATTCTCACGAGCTTCGGGATCTCCCAGCAGCTCCGGTCCGGCCTCTCCCTCGAGCCGTCGATCGAGCTGGACCGAAGTGGCGACGGCGGAGCGCCGGCCGACCAGGCCACAGTCTCCTTCACACTGCGCCAGCCCCTCCTCCAGGGCCGCGGTCGGGCGGTCGTCACGGCCGGCGAGACGTCGGCCGCCGAGGAGGTGGCCGCGAGCCGCCTCGATCTCCAGCACACCGTGTCGCTCCGCCTTGCGGCCGTGATCTCGCAGTACTGGAGGGCCGTCGCGGCGGCCCACGACCTCGAGATCCTGCGGACGACCGAGGAGAGCTCTCGCGACCTCCTGGAGACCACGCGCCGTCTCATCGCGGGTGGAGTCACGCCCGCGGCCGAGCTGGTGCAGATCCAGGCGGATGTCGCAGCGACCGAGGCGAACCGCATCGCCGGAGAGCAATCCCTGTTCGCGGCGCGGCAGGCCCTGGGGCGGGAGATCGGCCTCGATGCCCCGGCGCTCGCCGCCCTGCCCTTGCCGTCCGCGGAGTTCCCGAGCCTCGAACCGCGAGCGACGCCGGAGCGGGAAGAGGCGCCGCGGTTCGTCCGAATCGGCCTCGCCCGGCGGGCGGACTTCGGGGCCGCGAAGTCCCGGCTCGAGGAGCTCGGGACCCTGCTCGGCGTAGCGCGGGACGCGTTGCACCCCCGGCTCGACCTGATCGTCACCCCCTCGTATGCCGGCCGGGTGCCGGGCTCCGACGCCGAAGACTTCGTCTCCCCGATCTTCCGCGGGGTGCCCGGGTTGTCCACGGTCGTCGGTCTGAGCTTCTCCTGGCCGACCCTGAACCGCCTCGCCGAGGGGGACCTGATCCGCGCCGAGGCCGCCGTCGATCGGGCCTCCCTCACTCGGGACGCCATCGCCAAGCAGATCGAGGCCGACGTTCCCACCGCCGTCGACGCGGTCGGGAAAGCGGCGCTCCAGGTGGAACAAGCGGCCGAGGCCAGACGGCTCTTCGAGCAGGCAGTGGAAAACGAGCGCAAGAAGCTCCAGGCCGGAAGCTCGACCCTCATCGACCTGATCACCCAGCGCGACCGGCTCACCGCGGCGCGGCAGCGGTGGGTCCAGGCCCGGCTCGCCCTGGCTCTGGCCCTCGTCGAGCTGCGCTTCGAGACCGGCACCCTGGTCACCAGCGACGAGAGCGGCGGCACCCTTCGGACCGAGGATCCGACCGCCCTCCCCAGCTTCGAGTCGCCATGAGTGTGTTCCGCAAGGTCGCCCTCGAACGCCTCTCCTCTCCGGAGCAGCTCGACCAACTCCTGAGCGTCACGAGGCCGGGGGGCTGGCTGGCACTGGGCTCGCTCGGGGCTCTGCTCCTAGCCGCAGTCGTCTGGGGCTTCGCGGGCACGATCCCGACCGAGGCTCGCGGCGAGGGGATGCTGCTTCGCCGCGGCGGGGTCACGGACCTGGTGGCGGCGGCCAGCGGGCAGGTGGATCAGCTCCTCGTGGCGGTCGGCGACCACGTCGAGAAAGGGCAGGTGGTCGCCAAGATCCGCCAGGACGCCCTGACGCGCCAGGTCGAGGACGCCCGGGCCAAGAGGGAGGCCGCGGAGGCGGAGTACCAGGACCTGCTCCGGTTCGCCGAGGAGCAACGCCGCCTCTCGGCCCAGAACCGAGCGCAGCAAAAGGCCGACCTGGAGCGGAGCATCGCCACCCTGGGGCGTCAGGCGTCGCTCCTCGAGGAGCGTGTCACCGCCCAGCGCGATCTCCTGTCCGACGGGCTGATCACGCGCCAGACGCTCCTCGCCACCGAGCAGGAGCTCAACCAGACGCGCGATCAGCTCGCCGCGCAGCGCCTCGAGCTCAACGGGCTGGACCTCAAGCGACTCGAGGGCGAGCAGCAACTCGATCAGCAGATCGAGACCCAGCGCGGCAAGATCCGCGATCTCGACCTCCAGATCCGGGAGCTCTCCGGCCAGCTCGAGGAGAACGTCAACGCGGTGTCCGCGGAGGACGGCCGGGTGCTGGAGCTCGCCCTCGACCGGGGCGACGTGGTGAGCCCCGGCACCGTGATCCTGAGCATGGAGGTGAGCTCGGAGGAGCTGATGGCGGTGCTCTTCGTGCCGGCCTCCGAGGGCAAGCAGGTGCAGCCCGGCATGGCGGTCCGGGTGACCCCCGCCAACGTCCAGCGCGAGGAGCACGGCTTCATGGTTGGCAAGGTCCGGTGGGTGGCGCAGTACCCCTCCACCTCCCGCGGCATGCTCAAGCTGCTGGGCAACCAGGAGTTGGTCACCCACATCCTCGATCAAGGCCCCTCCATCCAGGTCGACGTCGCCCTCACTCGAGACCCTTTGACCCCGACCGGATATCTCTGGTCCTCGTCCACGGGGCCGGCCGTCGAGATCACCAGCGGAACGCCGGCCGGCGGCCAGATCATCCTCGAACGGGACCGGCCGATCTCGCTGCTGCTGCCCAAGGTCCGGCAGGCCCTGGGATCGTGACATGACGATACCTCGGCTCGAGCAGGTGCGGGAGAGATGGCGCCGGCGCGCCGGCCGGAGCGCGAGCCCCGGGGGTCACAAGCGCGTCCGCAGCCCGACGGTGCTCCAGATGGAAGCGGTCGAGTGCGGCGCCGCCTGCCTCGGCATCGTGCTGGCCCACTTCGGTCGCTGGGTCGCGCTCGAGGAGCTGCGCCTGGCTTGCGGCGTCTCCCGCGACGGCAGCAAGGCCTCGAACATGGTCAAGGCGGCCCGCGAGTACGGTCTCGCGGTCCGCGGTCTGAAAATGGAGCCGGAGGGCCTCAGGCGAGTCGCGCCGCCCGCGATCTTGCACTGGAACTTCAACCACTTCGTCGTCCTCGACGGCTTCCGCAAGCGCCGGGCCTACCTCAACGACCCGGCGTCGGGCCCGCGCACCGTGAGCGAAGAGGAGCTGGACCACAGCTTCACCGGCGTCGTCCTCACCTTCCAGGCGGGTCCGGAGCTCAAGCGCGGCGGCTCGCCGCCGAGCCTGGTGACGGCCCTGCGGCGGCGCCTCGCGGGAGCCCGGCTGGGCGTCCTGTTCGTCTTCCTCGCCGGTCTCGCCCTGGTGGTCCCGGGCCTGGCGGCACCGGTCTTCAGCAAGGTCTTCGTCGACGAGGTGCTGCTGACGGGCCACGAGAACTGGCTCGCTCCCCTGCTCGTCGGCCTGGGCGTCACGGCGGTGCTGCTGGCTGTGCTCACCTGGCTGCAGCAGACCTACCTGCTCCGCCTGGAGACCAAGATCTCGGTGGTGGGATCGGGCCGCTTCTTGTGGCACGTGCTACGGCTGCCGGTCGAGTTCTTCACCCAGCGCTTCGCCGGCGAGATCAGCACCCGGGTGGCGATCAACGACCGGGTCGCCCAGCTCCTGGCCCGCGACCTCGCGAGCAACTGCCTGGGGGCCCTGCTGATCGTCTTCTTCGGGGCGATCATGTACCGGTACGACGCGCTACTGACCCTGGTGAGCGTGGCCGTCGTGTCCCTCAACGTCGCCGCGCTGCGCTTCATCTCCAGGAAGCGCGTCGACGGCAACCGACGGCTGCTCCAGGACCGGGGCAAGCTCCAGGGAACGGCGATCGGGGGGCTGCGCATGATCGAGACCCTCAAGGCGAGCGGGGGCGAGGCCGACCTCTTCAGCCGCTGGTCCGGCTACCAGGCCAAGGTGGTCAACAGCCGCCAGGAGCTGGAACGCTACACGCAGATGCTCAACGCAGTCCCGCCGCTGCTGGTCGCCGTCAACACCGCCTTGATCCTGGGCATCGGAAGCCTGCGGGTGATGCAGGGTGCCCTGACCCTCGGAGGTCTCATCGCGTTCCAGGTGCTGGTGGCGAGCTTCGTGGCGCCGATCCAGCGCCTGGTCAGCCTGGGGGGCCAGCTCCAGCTCGCTGAAGGGGACATGAACCGCCTGGACGACGTGCTGCGCTACCCGGTGGTCGAGGGGATCCGGGACGATGCGGCCGAGCCCGAGGCCGAGGCGGCGGTGAAGCTCGAGGGCCGGCTCGAGCTGCGGGCAGTCTCGTTCGGTTACAGCCGCCTCGAGACTCCCTTGATCGAGGACTTCGATCTCGTCCTGATGCCGGGGAGCCGGGTCGCCCTCGTCGGCAGCTCGGGCAGCGGCAAGTCCACCGTCGGCCGGTTGATCACCGGCCTGTACGAGCCCTGGAGCGGGGAGGTTCGCTTCGACGGAAGGCCCCGCCGGGAGATCCCACAGCGCGTCCTGACCAACTCCCTGGCCGCCGTCGACCAGTCCATCCTGCTCTTCGAAGGGACGGTGCGTGACAACCTGACGCTGTGGGACTCCACCATCCCCCTGTCGGAGGTCATCGCCGCGGCCCGGGACGCCCAGATCCACGAGGACATCGCGGCCCGGGCGGGCGGCTACGAGAGCCCGGTCGCCGAGGGTGGCGCCAATTTCAGCGGCGGTCAGCGCCAGCGGCTGGAGATCGCCCGAGCCCTGGTCGGGAAACCCTCGATCCTCGTGCTCGACGAAGCCACCAGCGCCCTCGATCCGGAGACCGAGAAGAAGATCGACGAGAACCTGCGGCGCCGAGGCTGCACGTGCCTGATCATCGCCCACCGCCTGAGCACGATCCGGGACGCCGACGAGATTATCGTCCTCGACTGCGGCCGGGTCGTGCAGCGGGGCAAGCACGACGAGCTCAGGACCGTTCTCGAAGGCCCGTACGCGCGGCTCGTCGCGGCGCACTAACGCCGGGTGGAACCAGGATCGACCGATGGCCGACCATCCCATCGCTCTGACCGACTCTCCGCCGGCGGCCTCGCCGGACCTGGCCGCGCTTCTGCGTGCCGCGGGCGAGGATGTCGAGGCGGCCGGTGACCGCCCCTTCCGCCTCGACCTCTGGGAGGGCGCCTGGCTGGTGGAGAGCGGGCGGGTCGAGGTGTTCGCCCAGCCGGCGGCGGAATCGGGCGGAAAAGGCCGCAGGACGCACGTCGCCACAATCGGTCCGGGTCGCTTCCTTCTCAGCCTCGGAGCCGGCAGGACGGCCGGGCCCGGATCGGAGATCGATCCGTCGATCGATTTGGCCATCGGCCTGGTGGCAGTCGGGCAGCCCGAGACTCGGGTCCGGCGGCTCTCGCGGGACGCCCTGCAGGAGCTCGCGCGCCGGCCCGAGGTCGTGCCGGACCTGGGGCGCCTGGTCGAGACCTGGGTGCGCGAGCTTCCCCGAGAGCTGCTGCCGGAGCGACCGCCCAAGCACTTCGAAGCTCTCGAGCCCGGCAACGAGGTTGTCCTGTCGGAGCCGGGAGCGGCCGCCCGAACCCAGAAGGGCGTCGTCTGGGTGCGGCACCTCGAGGGGGCCTCCCGGTTCCTCGGAAAGGGCGAGCTGCCGATCGAACCCGAAGACGTTCTGCTGCCCGTCTCCGAGGAGACGTGGCTCATCGCCGCCGCCGCCGGCACCCGCCTCTCCTGTGTCGAAACGGCGATGCTGCTGCGCAGTGGCCGCCTGTGGAGCGGGCTCGCGAGGTTCCACCGCCTCTTTCTCCAGCTCGTCGCCTTGGTCCTGGACGAGCGGCGACAGGCCGAGCGGGCTCGCCTGGCGCACAAGGCCGAGCTCGATCGGCTCACGATGGAAACGGCACACGAAAGCCTCGCCTCGGTCCTGGCGATCACGGCACCGGTGAAGGCGAGAGCCGAGGAGAGGTCGGACGGGCTCCTCGCCGCTTGCCGGCTTGTGGGAGAGGCTCTGGGTTTTCGGTTCGCCAGGCCGCCTGAGATCGAGGGGGACCGCTCCCCGCGGCATCGGCTGGCCCGGATCGCGGCGGCTTCGCGCATCCGCCATCGGCGGGTGCTGCTGCGCGAAGAATGGTGGCGCCGCGACGCCGGCCCCCTCCTGGCCTTCCAGTCAACGAGAGACGGCGAGGGTCCGCCCCGGCCGGTGGCCCTGCTGCCGGCCTCGGCCATCCGTTACGACCTGGTGAACCCGGTCGACGGCCGCCGCGTCCCGGTCGATGAGGCGGTGGCCGACGGCCTCGAGGGTGAGGCGGTGATGTTCTACCCGCCCCTGCCCGAGCGCCCTCTGCGGCTCCGGGACCTCGTCGGCCTCGCCCTGCGGGGACGCAAGGACGACCTCTTGATGCTCCTGCTCATGGGCGTCGGCGGCGGCCTCCTGGCCCTGCTCGTGCCCGTGCTGACCGGCTACCTCTTCGGTAGCGTGATCCCGGCTTCGGACCGGCCGCAGCTTTTCCAGATGACCCTGGCGCTGGTCGTTGGCGCCCTGGCGGGGGCTGGGTTTCAAGTGACGCGCTCCTTCGCCGTCCTGCGGATGAGCGGCAAGATCGACGGCTCCTTGCAGGCTGCCGTCTGGGACCGGCTGATGGCCCTGCCCGTTCCCTTCTTCCGCGACTTCAGCGTCGGTGACCTCGCCGATCGGGCGATGGGCATCGACGCCATCCGCGAGGTCCTCACCGGCCACGTCATCGGCTCCCTTTTGGGGGTCGTCTTCTCGCTGTTCAGCTTTGCCTTGCTCTTCGTCTACAGTCCGCCGCTGGCCCTCTTGGCGACCGCTCTGGTGGCGGTCCTGGGAGCTGTGGCGACCTTCTCCGGGTATCTCCAGCTCCGTCACCAGAGGGAGATGTCGAAGCAACGAGGCAAAGTGGCGAGTCTGCTCTTCAGCCTGATCCACGGCATCGGCAAGATCCGGGTGGCCGGCGCCGAGCAGCGAGCCTACGGGCTGTGGGCCGACGGCTTCAGCCGCCAGCGTCGGAGCGCCATCGCGGCGCGCAGGATCTCAAACCTCCAGGCGGCGTGGACCGCCGCCTACGGTCTGCTCACCGCCGGCGGCCTCTTCGCCATGGTGATCCTCGCGAAGCCCGCAGAGCTGCCTGCGAGCGACTTCCTCGCCTTCTTCGCCGCCTTCGGCCAGTTCCAGAGCGCCGCCCTCTCGGTCGTCGCGGTCATCCCCGGCGTCCTCGCCACCGTTCCCAGCTACGAGCGGCTCCGCCCGATCGTGAAGAGCGTGCCGGAGGCGGATCCGAGCAAGACACCCGCCGGCGAGCTCTCGGGAGAGATCGAGTTCAGCCACGTCACCTTCCGCTACGGGAGCGAGGGGCCGCTCATCCTCGACGACGTCTCCTTCCACGCCCGGCCCGGCGAGCTCGTCGCGCTGGTGGGGCCCTCGGGGGCCGGCAAATCGACCTGCCTGCGGTTGATCCTGGGCTTCGAGAGCCCCGAAGCCGGCTCGATCTACTTCGACGGCCAGGATCTGCCGTCGCTCGACCTCGCCTCGGTCCGCCGGCAGATCGGCGTGGTGCTCCAGGCGAGCCAGCCGATGCCGGGCGACATTTTCTCCAACATCGTGGGCAGCCGGAACCTCACGCTCGACGACGCCTGGGAGGCGGCCCGGATGGCGGGGCTCGAGGAGGACATCAGGGCGCTCCCGATGGGCATGCACACCATCATCGGCGAGGACGCCGGCACGTTCTCCGGGGGCCAGCTCCAGCGCCTCCTGATCGCTCGCGCGATCGTCCATCGCCCCCGCATTCTGCTCTTCGACGAGGCGACCAGCGCCCTCGACAACCCCACCCAGGAACACGTCACCCAGAGCCTCGAGCGCCTCAAGGCCACCCGCATCGTGGTCGCCCACCGCCTCTCGACGATCCAGAACGCCGACCGGATCCACGTCATGGACCGGGGGCGGGTGGTTGAGGTGGGGGGGTATCAGGAGCTGTTGGCGGGCGCCGGCCTCTTCTTGAAGCTCGCCGACCGCCAGAGGGTTTGACTACAAGGGAAACTATGGACCGATCCATGCGCCGAGCCGGGTCTCCAGGAATCTCCGGGCAGGAGTGGCTCTCCGGACACCTCTACTACCACGAAAGTCTGGACCGAGCGGTGACCAGGTTCGTCCATCCTCTGGTCGTGTCCCTCGTCCACGATCATCGGATCGACGCCTTCTTCTTCGTTCGCGACGGTCTTGGAGGACCTCACGTGCGCCTGCGCCTACGGATTCCTACGGAACTTACAGGCCGCGCGGTGGTCGCGAGGATGCAGGAGCAGGCGAACCGATTCCTCCGCGACCATCCCTCCACCTCCTCCCTGGACGAGCGAACGATTCGGAGCTCGAACGAGCTCATCATGGCCGCCGATCCTCACGAGATCGACCCGACGGTGTACCCGGACAACTGGTTTCGGATGATTCCGTTCCGTCCCGAGATCGAGCGATACGGCGGCCCGATGCGCTTCCGCGCCTCCCTCGACTTCTTCGTGCTGTCGAGCGTCGCGGCCATCGAGTTCCTGGCGCTCCGCGGCCATCGGTCCCGCGCGGTCCGGCTGACCCACGCTTTCGGCCTTCTCCTCGCCGCGGCCGTTGGGTTCGCGACCGACGTCGGTGAGCTCGCCGACCTGCTGCAGTACGGGGTGGACTCCTGGGGACAGGCGATGCCGACTATCCTCGAGAAAGGCGACCGGGAGGCCCGCTCGCGGAGCGATCTCTTCGCCCACCTCTTCGACGAGAGCGTCGCCTCCCTCCGTTCGACTGGCCCTGTCGACGGCCCGCCCGTTACGATGCATCGGCTTCTCGCCCTCGGTGCCGAGAGGCTCTCTGCCAGCGTCCTGGACGCCGGAAGGATCGCTCGAGCGCGGATCGGAGGCAGTCACCTCCACATGACCGCGACCCGCCTCGGCCTCAACAACGCCGAGGAGGTCTACCTCAGCCGCCTTTTAAGCGCCACCCTGGGACGGCAGCGCACGAAAAGCGAGGACGTACTCTCCTGGATCGAGAGCCGAACTCCGCAACCCGAGCGGGCCGGATCGACAAGCTGGGGCACGGGACTCGTGCCCCTCGCTCTCGAGGCGCTGGCCGAGATCCCGGTAGCCGGCTCCGAGCGGCAGGGCTCAGCCTGAGGCCGCAGCCAGAACCGGCTCGCAAGTCTCTTCCTGGGCGACGCGCAGGAGGCCCTCCACGATCAGGCGGCGTACGAGCGTGAGCTGGCCCTGCGGGTCCAGGCCGGGAAGCTCGGCAATCCTGAACCTGGGGTGATCGCGGATGAACTCCAGCGCCTTCATCAGGTGAAGGGGGCCGGCGAGCTGTCCCGATCCAAACCAGATCGAGCTCTTGCTGTTGCGGCCCCGGTCGAAAACCTCTCCGACGAAGCAGAGGACACCAGTACGGCGCTCGACCTCCGAGTCGCCGTCGAGCTCGCCAAGCTCGATGAGCTGCTGAAAATGGCCGTCCGGCGCAAACCCCTGGAAGCTGACTCTGTTGCGGCGAGCCGCGGACAGGACCTCGTCGAAGACAACCTCCTCCTGAAACGCCCTCATCACATCCCGGAACACCACCCGCATCTGCTCACCTAGCTCGTCGTTCTCGACGAATCCTGGCGGTAACGACCTGCGCAACGCTTGCGAGCGTATCGCGACGCACTCGGTCGCAATCTTCAAGAAGTCTATCCAGTAGAGCGGAGTGATGCTGATCGTTAGGTGAAGGCACGTGCTCCCCTGGGCGACGGCATAGTGGGGCATGCCTCGCGGAATGTAGAGCAGTTCACCCGGCTTCAGAAGAATCTCGGCGAGCTGAGGGGTCTTCGTGCGGCCATACCACTCCTCGGTGAATCTCATGTTCTTCTTCTGGGTGAGGCCGATCTGGAGCAGGCCGAACTCGTGTAGGCGCCAGAGCTTCTCCCCTTCAAGGTGCAGGATCAGCACGTCGTGCTCGTCGGTATGAATGGGAAAGGTCCTCGCGCCTCGTGGAGTGAGGTAGGCGTTCACTCCGATGTCGGCATGGAAATCGTGTCCCAGGCCTTTGGCGAGTTTCAGGAACGCGGGCCAGTCCTCAAGGTGGTTCAAGATCACCGAGGATCCGCGAGAAAATGCCGCACCGATCGCATCCGCCGTCGTCTCGCGGGGCCGATAGCGACTCGTTTGTTGGTCGGCCCCCTCCGGAGCCGTGACCACGATGCTATCCGGAAGTCCGGACCGGACCGAGGCCAACCAGCTTTCGATGTCGGACGACGAGAAGAGATGAGAGAACCGTTCTGGAGGTACTCGCAAGTGTAAGAAATTGTTTTCCCAGTAGCTCTCGAAGAACTCGTCGGAGGACATCGGAGCGATCAACGTCTCTAGGAACCGGACGATGCTCATGCTTCACCTCTTAGTTGGCTCCATGGCAAGAAAATCGGCCCGCCCCTGATGAACGTGCAATCAAGGGCGGACCTTGGCCACATCACGCGAGCTGGGTTTCGTTGCAGGTACCAGACCCGCTGTTGTTGCAGGTACCGCTGCCCGTGTTGTCGCAGGTGCCGCTCCCGCTGTTGTTGCACGTCCCGCTTCCCGAGTTGCTCGCCTCGAGGCCCCCGCTCACCGATTCGAGGTCCTCGTCGGAAAGGGCCTGAACCTCCAGGTCGGAGTCGTGGTCAGGCATCCTTGGCTTCCTTTCTGGGAGACGTGGCTCCCTGTCGAGGCGGCCGAGTCGCCGGGGGAGGAATTCCGCACGCAGCGCTGACCGCCAGTTCATCAATGAGTACTTCCAGACCTCGTCGTTGCCCGCACGTGTCGACAGGGAAGTCGAGAGGTGAGGGCAGCGCTTCTTCGAGGATCAGGCGACTCTCCTTCAACCGGGCCAAACTGGCGGTGAAGAGCCTCGAGAGCGCCGGCGATGTGAAGTCGACGTACTGCGGCTTGGTCCCTGCGTTATAGGTACGCTCGTAGTAGAAACCGACCGGCGGCAGGTCGAGACGCCGCCGCCAAGCCTGGATGCGGAGGTAGGCTCCGTCTCCGGAACGAGCCGAGAGCTCCTTCGCGAGATCTGCGATCTCGAGGATCCAGCGGCGGCGGCGGACAACGAGATTTCCGCAGATCACGCGTCGGAACGCCCACGCCGGTGGAGAACCCACGCGCTGGGCGAAGGGGAAGACCCCGCGAGGCTCGCCGGGCCCGAAGGCCAGGAGAAAGCGAAGCAGCGGCGGCAACCCCTCGTTCGCCATCGAGCTCAAGTGGACCGGGAGAAGACGGCAGCGCTGCCGGTCGAGAACTCGGAAGATCCCGGTGTCAAGGTCCGCCACCACGTCGAGCTCGTCGAGGGCGACGCTTCCGCCGGCCGGCACGTCCAGGTGCGTGCCGCACAGGGCCAGGACCTTCCGTGCCTGCGGAGCATGGGCGTCGACCAGGCTGCCCCAAGGATGCTGGATCTCGAGGAAATGTGCATCCTCCCCATCGATCTCCAGCCGTGAGCAGTCGATCAGGTGATCGAGGAGTCTCGTCCTCTGGGAGTCTCCTAGGACCGGCGTAATGCGACTCAGATACCGGCCCGTGCCTTCGTGAAGACCGTTGAGCACCCAGAGCCTGGCTCCGGCATCGACCGGCTGAGCGAAGAGGCAGCTTCCCACCGGCGGGGCGTAGAAATCTGGCACGCATCTCAGGAGCGTCTCGAGCTGCCGCACCGAAAGGCGTTCCTGTCCCGGCGATCGTCTCAGCATCTCGTCGGTTTCGGCGAGAAGACGACGGCGAAGCTCGCGCAGCTGCTCGATCTCGTCGGTGTTCAGCGGATTGAAGACACTGACGGCGGAATCCTTGCCCCGCTTTTCGAACCTCGAGAACTCGGTCCAATAGGCTCCGAACTCGTGGACCAGCTCCAGGAAGGGCGCGTGCGAGCGATTGGGCCAGTGCGACCGCCACCACGCCGCGAGCGTGTGCAGCAGGTCGTGACGATGATTGAACAAAGAGGCGAAACGGGAGACGAGGCGGGCGCTTTTCAGGAGCTCTTTGACCGTCGGCGCAGCGATCTGGAAGATCGGACCACCCTGACTCCAAGCGTCTCCGGCCGCGAAAAGCACGTCCTCGAAAAGCGTCCCAGGCGCTTTCAACGAAGACCGCTGCACGACGGTCCGGAGAAGAGTCGAGAACGTAGTCTCCATCCGCTCGACCGTCCTCTCCGGTTCGGGTGAGGCAGCGAAGCTCCGCTCGAGCTCCAAGAGGGTGTCGAGTGCGTCCGCCGCCTTGCGCAGCACAGCGTCCTCCGGCAAGTGCCGCAAGAACCGAAGGACCCGTGGCTCGCTGTAGGCTTCGTTGGCTGGCCAGGGAGGCATGAGCTGGAGGATGCCAACTTTGATGAGATGCTCGAGGGCGCCCGGGTCCCATGAAGAGGTCGTGCCCTTCCGAGGAGGCAGGTCCAACAGGCCGTCGTAGCGAATCGGGCCCTCGCGCAGAGCGGTCTCCAGGGCCCGCATTCGAGCTGCGGGCAGGCGTGCGATGATCCGGGCAGGCTTGACGAAGTGCAACTCGTCCGAGCCCGGCCCGAAGCTCCAGTAGCCGTCGCGCACGACGCGATACCGGCCGTCCGGCAACTCCTCGACGCCGTCATTCCAAGCGACCAGGCAATGCCGGCGAACTGTCGGATGTCGGATCAGAAGTGCCGAGAGCTGCTCGATCTCGCGGCGGCCCAACCGAACCAGCGAGACCTCTTCGACGTTCGCACCCCGGAGTTGGAGGGTTCCCGAAGGCAAGGACGGCTCGATGCTCCCCAGGGCATAGGCGGTCAGGGTCGAATTGGCGGAGAGCTTGGTCGCGGCACGGACGACGAAGCGTAGGAGACTTTGCTCCCACTTCGCATACGCTTCGGGCACGTCTCCTCTCGGCGCCCACGAAGGGGCTCGTGCCCGGATCTTCCTGGCCAGCCCCGGCCTCCCGAGCGCGACGCCCCGAAAGAAGCGCCGGTCGTCGGCCAGAGTCACCACGTGTCGCCGTTCACGCGCCAGCTCGCGACGGTAGAGGTCGGCGAACGCGACGTCGTTCTCGTCGAGCCGGCGCTCGAGATCCACGATGCTCTCAACCAGGGTCGGCGCGATCCCGAGGAGAGCCGGCCACCCCTCGCGGTTCCGCGCGGGGCCGATCTTGCGGCCGTTGAAGCAATCTCGCTTGATCGAGAGCAGGAATCTTCTCTCGGCCGAGTCGAAGCGCACCAGGGCCTCGGCGACCCTGGCAACGAGCGCTCGCCGAGTCCAGGCGAGCTCGTCCTCGATGAGCTTCCCGAGCCCGAAACAGCTCATTGCACGGCACACTTCCAAGGTCCTCCAGCACGTGCGCTGGGAGGCCCGCCACCCGCGCGATCACTGGGAAGACGCTCGGCCTTCGGCGCTCAGCAAGCGATGGGTCTTCCTCTAGCTCCTCCGGCTTGACGAGGTCTGCCTCGCGGGGATCACCAAGCATCATCCGTCAATACTATACAGCTGATTACGCGAAGTCAAGCCTCTGCGGTAACGAGGTAATACGGGGCCCGAGGTTTCGGGAAATCAGGGGCTCTCCGGCTGGGAGGGACAGAGACAGCGCTCTGTCGGCTGCGCGAAGCAGTCAGGTCCGGACGCGCGTCGAGCGGCACCGGGACAGGTTCGCGCCGGGGACCGTGCTCAACCGCGGCCGGACGGCCGCGAGGTGACCCCCTCAGGCACTGCATGGAGGAGATCGCGAGCGACTTCGTCCATGGCCGCTTCACGATCGCCGTGCCCGGCCAGGAAAGGCTTCCAATGCGCGTCGAGGGACTGCCAATAGAGCTGCCACGAGGGATTGCGGCGGAGCAGGCCGACCCGCTCGGCGACGCAACGGAAGTCTTCGGTTCCGTGAGCGCGAAGCGCCTCTCGGGTGAGGTCGCAGGCCGTGTAGAAGATGACCGCGTGCCAGAACGAGTGCGGCGGCTTCGCCTGCTCCCGGGTAAAGGCCCGCGCCACAATGTCGCGAACGGCGAGCTCGAGCTCGTCGACATGCGAGAACTCATGCATCACGATTTCCAGGGCGTCAAAGCCTTGAAAGGCGGGGTCGCTGGTGGCGACGACCGTGTCGTTGGGCTTGGAGGTCGTGTACGCACCGCTCCAATGGGAGTACGCAGCTGCATCGAGCCGTACCCTGTCGGCGGGTAAGCTTCCGCCGTAGGCGCGGACCAGGGCGACCGCGAGGGGTTCTTCATAGGTCTCGAGCTTCGGCGTCAAGCTGCGGATCCAGGCTCGGTTCCTCGCGTCGTGCCGGGACCACCAGTGCTTCTCGTAGATCGGCATGGCTGCTTCCAGCGTCTCTCGCCACTCCTGGGGAAGCCCCGCGAGTGAAGCTCGGTCGGTCGCGACGGCTTGCGCAAGCCGCTCCTTGGCGGCGACGAGCTCGTCGTCGAGAACCAGATTCCGCGGAATAATCTCTCGCCGGTAGTAGCCGACCGCGTCAAGCCAGGTCCGACGCTCGGCGTCCGCCAGTTGCGAAAGCTCGGCTCGCTCCGGCACCTCCACGACCGGAACCCGGGTCCCCGTGCCTCCCTCGTGCTCGATGGCGACCGCCCACTGATACAAGAAGTGGTGGAGGTTGATCCATGGATCGCTGTAGAGCGAGAACCATCGCGTCTGTGCGACGGGCCGTGCCTGCGATCCCGGCTCGCGCGCTCGGGAGCCGTTGTGGCTTGCGGAAGTGGGCCGGGGGAGGGCGAGAGCCCCGGAAAGGACCATGAGCAGGGTGAGGGACCCTTGGAGGCAGATTCTTTTCATGCGAAAGCTCCTCGCTCCCTTCGACACCGCGGGAGGCGATGTCGCGATCTGGCTCGTAGCGTCAGCGGGCCGGAATCAGTCGCCGCCGCCAGCTCTTTCGGTCGCGGGCTCCCCAGCGGTACTTGTAGACCTCGCCGCCTCGCAGGAAATCGAAGGCGTGGACCCCCCGCTCCACCGAGGACTCTATCACTCCGCCGAGCAGCAGCATCCCCGGGCTCAGCTTCCCCCAGGCGGTGTCGAAGGAGTGGAGGTAGCAGTACGCCGTCCCCCGCTCGTAGAAGCCATAGTGGACCGCCACCAACCGTCCGTCCAGCCGTAGCCCGTACATCGCCAGTGCGCCTCTGGCCAGGAAACCCGGGATCACCTCCCGGTGGAAGGCCCAGCGCACGGACCCCCCACCCCATCGGGCTCGGTGCATGCGGGCCAGAGCCAGCAACATCTCCTTCCAGAGGGGGTCTCTCTCCCAGGTTCCCGCGGTCCTGTCATCGCCCTCGGTACCGGCGAACTCGAACGCCATGGCGGCGGCGCGGCGGGCGCGGCGTCGGTACTGTCGGAGGTTGTATCGCTGACGGCGCGGGATCACGTCCTCCAGCCCTGCGACCGTCGGGGGCAAGGCCAGGACCGGACAGGGCACCCGGGGCTCGATCTCGTCCCTCCAACCGGCCGGTGCCGGATAGGAGAGAAGCGGTGATTCGGGCGGCAGCGAATCCAGGTCGCAAGCCTCCCAGCTCTCCCGCTGCCCCTCCAACCATGCGAAGACGACCGCGACCACCTCGTCGACCCGCCCGGGCTCGGCAAGCAGGTCCAGGCGGTCCGAAACACCTGCCGCCATGATCGAGAGGGCGCGCCCGTCCCGTCGGTCTCTCAGGAATAGAGGGAGAAGTCCGATCAATCTCGCCCGCTCCCGGACCTCGAGAATTCTGGGCTCTCGAGGCTGGAAGCAGCGGCCCCAGGGTATCAGCCACTCCGGGCGCTGAAACGGGGTTGTCCAGGGACAGCGATCGCAGAGAGCCGACCATTCGAAACGGATCTCCTCCAGACGAGAAAGGTGGCGACTCTCCCTCAGCTCCACCCGCCACGCCGTCATGCCATTCCCGGATCACCCAGCAGCGAGGACGGGCGAAGTCGGTCGAAGCCTCTCATGTGCACTCCTCCGTCAGTAACAGGCTTTCTGAAAATCCCATCGATCACCTACATTCCCGCCCCGCCACTTTCGGTCACAGGAGCATCACCCGGGGGAGGTTCCCCAGGATCGGACAGGGCTCGAACGCTTCTCCCCAGGCCACGCGGGAGCGCCCTCCCCAGATTGCTCCCATCCGGCGCGCCATGGGTGCGTAGCGGGCCATGGGCTGCGAGGCGTGTTGGCGCAAGGCCTTGAGCTTGAGCGCGAACGTCGCCGAGACGTCCACGACGACCGAGCCTGGGAAAAGGCTGCTTCTGAGAAGCGAGTTATAAGAGTCACAGAAGAAGAACCTGGTCGGGCGTCCCTGCTCGATCACGAGGCTTGGGATCGCTTCCATCACAAGCTGGCAAGCTCGCCGGTGATCCGGGTGTGTGTCATCGAAATGATGTGTTATGATAACGTCCGGTCGAAACAACCGTGCCACCGAGATGATCGATTCCCTGGAAAGCTCGTCATCTACCGTGAGCTCGCAGCCGAGCACGCGGGCGCCGGCCCGTGCCTCGCGCTTGCGCTGCTCATCTCTCGATGCGACGAGAATGGAGGCCGCCGCCGCCTTGGCATGGAGCGCGAGTGTGCCTCCAGCCCAGAGCTCCGCGTCGTCCGGATGTGCCATCACCGCGAGAAGTCTACGACCCACCAACGCAATATACCAGAAGGATATGAGTGATGCCCAGGGAATCCGAGTTCACTCCGCCCCGGCCGGACTGTCTGCACCCTGAGTACTGGATCAGCCCCGGCCCTTCTTCTTCCGAGGTCGAGGTCTCGAGGCTGGTGGCCGCCTTCGTCCGCGCGCTCAAGCCGGAGCTCGCGATCGAGACCGGTTCCGGGTTTGGCCAGACCACCGAGTTGATCGGACAAGCTCTCGCACGCAACAAGCGCGGCTGGCTTGTTTCGCTCGAGATCGATCCCGAGCGCTTCGAGTCGTCTCGCCAGCGCTGTGCGGGGCTGCCGGTCTACGTCGTGCAGACGTCGAGCCTCGAGTACGTACCAGACCAAGGCATCGACTTTCTGTGGATCGATTCCCTCGAAGAGCTCAGGCCGACCGAGATTGAACGCTTCGCCCCCTGGGCCACCCCCAGGTGCGTGGTGGGGATCCACGACACGGGACCTCATAAGCAACTGAGAGGCTCAATCGACGACATGGTCGAGACCAGGCTCTTGACGAGCCCCCTTTACCTTCCCACTCCTCGCGGAGTCTGCTTCTGCCGCTATCGGAACGGCATCGGTTGAGATCGCCTCAGGACTCCGGCGGTCCACCTGCAACGTCAGTAGGCCGGTCCTGGTGAAGCCTGGGCGAATGTGAACGGTGTCGCCGGTGGCACCGGAGAGCGTCGCGCCCGGCGATCTCAGCACGGCGCCCGGGTCGCGGAGGTCGCTGACGACTCTGCCGATCCGGACACGCTGCGATGGGTGGGCTTCGTCGACCAGCCACACCTTCCAGGCGCCGTCGCCGGAACCGAGACACGCAAGGGCGGCTCGCATGTCGACCCGGCAATGGAACTCCCCGCCCCTTCCGGTGCGGCAGGCGGCGAAGGGCCGGGCTCCCGGTGCAGTCGTTCCGATCTGCAGCTGCAGGAGGGGCCAGACCTCTCCCAGGAGAACTCCGGAGAGGATCAATATCTCGCCCTCCCAGCTCACTTCCGTTAGCTGGGCGCGCCGCAGCTTAGCGATCGCGTTGATCTTGAAGGCGCCGCCGGACTCGATCGGCAAGAGCGCGCCAAGGCAACCTGCTCGCGCCTCGAGCTCGGCGACCAACCGCCGGTTGTCGATGATCCTCAACCGGGGCTCTCGGCCGCCAATCGTGAAGCTCCACGTACCCGTGGCAGGAGGAGGTAGATCCTCGATGGCGACCCGGAAGCGCTCGGCGTTTCCGTCGGTGCCGGAGCTCGCGAGCCGCAGGCTCCGGCGGCTCCTGGAGTGGGTCAACGACGGCCCTTCCTCGCCGGCAAGTCCCTCGATCAGGATCTCCAGTTCGGTGGCGGACTTTGACGTGCAGGTCAAGGAAGGGGCACGGACGCCCAGCGGGGGGCGGCCCGCGGCCCGGCGGGCACGCCCCGTCCGCGGCTTGCCGCGCACCAGGGTCGAGTACAGCTCCTCGTGGCGTGCGGCGATGCGCTCGGCCGAGAAGCGGTCCGCCTTCTTGAGCGCACTGGCGGCCATGGCGCGGCGGCGCGCTGGGGATTCGATCAAGTCCGTGATCGCCGCGGCGATCGCCGCCACGTCGCCGGGTGTCACCAACAGTCCGTCGACGCCGTGATCGATCAGCTCGCGAGGGCCCACCGGGCAATCCGTGGAGATCACCGGCAAGCCCGCCTGCATGGCCTCGGGGATCACGAGTCCGAACGACTCGGCCTCCGACGTCAGCACGCCGATCGATCCTTTCACCCATTCCGCCTCCATGGGAGAAACCATTCCCATGAGGAAGATCGTGGAATGGAGGCCACGCTCTTCGATGAGCGCCGCGAGCCTCGCCCGGTCCTTGCCCTCACCGTAGATCCTCAGCCTCCAGTCCGGGTGCCGGCAAACGACCCGCGCGAAGGCCTCGATGAGGAGATCGAAACGCTTCATTGGGTCGAGGCGGCCGGCGGTCACGACGAGATTGGCATCTCCCACTGACGGGGGTACCCTCGGCGAAGGGACGGCGTTGGGGATGTAGTGGATCTTCTCGGCGAGCTCGGGAAACTGCTCGCGAAACTCGCTGGCCGCGGCCGCCGCGACCGAGACAATGCCGTCGAGCTTGGCGTAGGCCGCTCGCAAGGCCGGCCGGATCGCCGGAGGATGGTACGCATAGAGGAGGTGCTCGTGGGCGACGGTGGCGATAGAGGGCGGCGCCAACGCGGCCAGAAAGTGGTGCAGCACGGGCCAGACGCTGACGACGACGTCGGCGCGCGATGAGGCGAGATACCTCGCGAGGATCCGGTCCGTTGTCCGGTCGTAGGGGGCGAACATCGGATGACCCGCCGGAACGATCGCGGACGGCGAGTTGACGGTAGACGTCGGCTGACGGCGGGCCTCCTCGGGCCAGCCCCTCAGATCGATCAACGTGGCGACCGGGACGGCGGGATCGAACTGGTGCCTTGGGACCGTGCGGTCCTGGAAGACCGAAACGACATCCGCCTCATGGCCGCGCGAGGCGAGCCCGGAGGCCAGCGTCAGTGTGGCCTGGATCGATCCGAAAAGTGCATACGCCGTCTCCAGCAAGAACGTTATGCGCATGGTTCATCTCGCTCGCCGTATCGGTTTTCGCCAGCGCGTCCGCGACTTGATCCAGCGCCTCGTCGCGCCCGAGCCGCCCTTCGAGGAAGGGCAGCCAGTGGGCCACGAGAATCCTCCTGAACCGGTCCCACTCGGGGTAGATCCGGAATAGCTCGGTGGCAAAGGGCTGGAATCGGCGGAGATCCCGGCCGTGGAGAAGCTGCCGGATCAGCTCGGGGGGCGTCACGAACTGGATCACGTGTACGAGACCGTCGGGAGGCTCGGCGCCATGAGCGCGGAAGGCCTCGCTGACCTCTCGGAGGAGCGGTTGCTCGAAATACGAGGCATGTGACGCCTCGTGAAACAGAAGATCCACACGGGTGAGTCCTTTGACGTCGGCATCGCTCTCCATGGTGATCTGGTTCGGGCGATTGGTGGTGTAGTCGCCCTGCCAGCTCGCGTAGGCCGTGACGTCCACCCGGATCCGCTCCGCCGGCCACTCGCCACCGTAGGCGTCGGCGAGACGGCTCGCCAGGGTTTTCTCGTACGGCTCGAGAGTTTGAACGAGCTGGTCGATCCATTTGAGGTTTCTCGCGAGGTGCCGGGGCCACCAGTGCCGGCGGTAGACGGGCATCGCGCCGAGCAGCACCGCTCGCAGGTCGGCATCGATGTCTTCCGGCGTTCCTCCGTCGCACGCGATCGTCGCCAGCGGATCCCTGAGGGCGATGAGGTCGCGGTCGTGCACGAGGTCTCGGCTGACCAGCCTCTCGCGGTAGAAGCGCACCGCTTGCTCCCAGGCGGAACGCTCGTTCGCGCCGAGGTGCCCCAACTGGCGCGTCTCGGGCACCTCGACGACCGGACGGCGATCTCCCGGTTGCCGCTGGGGCACGTTGCGCGCCCACTGAAAGAGGAAGAGGTGGAGGTTGATCCAGGGATCGCTGTAGAAGGCGAAGCGGGCGGTCTCGACCCGATGACAGTCACCGGACGAGACGACCGGCGACTCCGACGTCGGGTGGTCGAACGTCGCGTGGACGCAACCGGAGGTGAATCCGGTCGCCGATGCGAGCACGAGCACCAGGGCCAGCCGGACGGCGAGCCCCAGGCATGGGCGTCGGCCGTCCAGCCTCATCTCGGTTCGGGCCTCGAGCCGTCGCGGTACGCCACCAGCAGGCCGTCGCGCAGGGGGACCAGGGTCACGACCCACTGCGGATCCTCGACGAGCTGTCGGGTGAAGACCCGCATCCCCTCCGTCGGAGGGGACCGATCGGCCTCATGGAGGACCCGTCCGTTCCACCAGGCGTTGTCGGCGATCAGCACGCCTCCCGGCCGCAGCTTGTCCGCGATCACGGGAAGCGCCTCCGGATACTGCTCCTTGACGATGTCGCAGAAGATGATGTCGAAGATCTCCTCACACTCTTTCAGAGCGGAGACGGCTTCGCTCACGCGGTACTCGACGAAAGCACCGAGCTCCATTCGCTCGAGATGTCGGCGCGCCCGCTTCGACAGCCCTCGGTTCCAGACCACGTGGTGCACGTGTCCGCCGCCGTTGTCCTTCACGGCGCGGGCGAACCACGCCGTCGAGTAGCCGTAGCCCGAGCCCATCTCGAAGATGCGCCGGGCGCCCATGATGCGGGCCTGCTGGTAGCAGAACTGTCCCGCCAGGGGTCCGATGATCGGGAAGCGATTCTCACGTGCATACTGCTCCATGCGGAGGAGCTCAGGGGATCGAGGCGGAAGCAGGGAGCTCAGGTAGGCCGTGCCCTGGCGGCTCACCAAGTCCGCCGGCGGGCTCGGGGATCCCTTCTTCGCCTTCACCGTTTGCATTCCGGGTCGGGGCATGCGCGCCCTCAGTGAGTGGCGGTCGGTACCCCGACCGTGCGCGACCGGTAGTCGGCGGGAACGCATCCCGGGAGCCACTGATCGGCGTAGAACGCCTTCAGCGCGAGCATCTGGCGCGATCCCTCGAAGGCGTCGCGGCCGTGCAGAAATCGGGTGTTGTCGATCCAGGCGACGTCCCTCCGGTCGAGCAAGAACCGCAGGCAGAGCTTGGAGGTGACCTGCGTGAGCTCCGCGATCAACTCGTCGGGCAACCGTTCCTTCGTCGGCAAGCGAGCCTGGTGGAACCCGTCGATCTCCGGGGGGGTGTCCTGGCCGGGGTGCTGGACGGTATTCAGGATGTGGTTTCCGAACACCCGCCGGTGACCGAACCGACTATGGATCAGCGGCCGGCAGAGAGAGGTCTTCTCATAGAAATCGCCGTGCAGGATTCGCTCGTGATCCCGAAACTCTCGGTGAAGGAACGGAGGGTCCTGCAAGGCCCGGCGGTAGGGCGAGGGGCGCGGCTGACCGGAAAAGCGGTGCCAGTACAGGATGTCGTTCTCTTCCAGGAACCGACGGGCGCTCGCGCTGAGCTCGGAGACCACGGCGGCGCCATCGCAAGCGAACGTGTCGCCGCCGCGCTTCGCCGGCTTGGAGCTGTAGAACCAGACCGCCGACGGAATGACCGGCGTGAACGCTTGCTCGGTGTGCAGCCCGATTCGGGGCCCCCCTCTGCGAGTCCGTGCGTGAGGGGCCCATTTTTCGTCGGAGAAGGTGGCGCCCAGTCGCCTGGTCAGCGCCCGGAAGTCGTCTGGCGAGAGGTCGAAACCCCGGAAGACGACGACGCCCGCCAACTCCATGAGCTCCTCCGCCATCTGGGTCTCGTCGTCGCCCACCTGGGGCCGGCGGTCCCCGACGATCACCGGCAGCTGCCCGGAGATCTCCCAGCGGACGTCACAGATCCGGGGGCTCATGGCGCCAGCTCTCCTTGCCGCGCGGTCGCGGCGGCAGGATACGGAAGGGGACCTACCGGCTTGGCCGCAGGAGCCCAGTCGAACACCCGGCGAGTCCTGGTGACGGTGTCCAGCAGCATCGAGAAGTCTTCCGGGAAAGCCGAGTCATGTTCGAGGATCGAGCCCTTGACCTCGGGGCAGCGAGCGACGACCTCAGCGAGGAGATCCCAGATTGGTTCGTCTGGAGGGCGACAGTGACCGTCGATCAACTCGCCCTCGCCGTCGGGAAAGCCGCCGGCCATGTGGAGCTGGACCACGTGAGCCAGCGGCATCTGCTCCAGGAACCGAACGGGGTCGAAGCCGTGATTGGCGGCGTTGATGCGGACGTTGGCGACGTCGAGAAGAATGCCGCAACCGGTCGCTTCGACGAGGCGGCCGAAGAACTCGGTCTGGCTCATGTCGGCCTCGGGGATCTCGAACGGATAGCTCGTGTTCTCGAGGATCAGGGGCCGGTCCAGCAGATCCTGGACCCGATCGACGTTTTCGATCGTAACCGCGAGCACCTCGTCGGTGAACCACAGCGGCGCGAGATGGCCGATCTCGATTCCCGGTGCGCGCGTCATGCACAGGTGCTCACTGTAGTACGGAGCATCCGCGATCTCACAGATCTTCCGCACGGCCCTCACGTACTCGAGGTTCAGATCCGGAGACCCGATCGAGAGGCGGATCCCGTGGGGAATCACCCGGAAGGAGTCGCAGAGCTCCTCGAGCTCGGCGGTGAGGTGGGGCGAGTCGATATAACGGTCGGTGATCACTTCGAGACAATCGATCTCGGACAGATTCTCCCAGATGTGTCTCCTCAGCTCGCTGCGGAATCCCAGCCCGGAGCCCTGAAACGGAATGGACGAGAGTGTCGTGAGTGCCATCAGTTTGCTCCTCGGTCTGACCGGCCTGGCCTTGGTGCCCCTGTTCGGCCCTCTCGGCGTACTTCGAGCGCCAGTCCGCCGCCGCAGGCGGGACCGGGGCCGTCAGGGCTCGCGCGACGCAGCATTCGGCAATGACCGCAGAGGTCGCAGCCCTCGGGAATGCCCGTCGAGGGCTCGATGTCTTCGCCGATCTGGAGAATCTCGAAACGGCTCATTCGCGGGGCGCCTCCACCAGAACGCCAAGCCCGAGGAGCTTCGCCGCCGCTTTCCGGACCACGTCCCGCTCCGCCTCCAGGCTCGTCGCGATCTCTCCGAGCTCGCGCGTCCCGTCACAGAATGCGAGCAGCTTGGCCGTGGGCTCCGAGACACGGAACTTTCGTGCTCGACCCATCTCGGGCTGGCTCTGAAAGACCACGCAGCAGGCTTCGGGTTGGACGTCCCGCGGAGATTCGCCCTCGCGCAGCGCCTCCTCCAGGGCCGTGACGTCATGGGAGAAGCGCTCGAGGCGGATAGACGGAGAGGTCGCGAGCCGGCATCGGTCACTCAGCGTTTCCTCGGCCGCGGCCACCACCTGCGGCCCGGGTCGCGCCCTCGCTTCGAACCGGGCCTGGAAAAACAAGCGCTGGTAACGAACCAGGCCGGCGGCATAGAGGGGCACCTCCGGGTTGCCGGCGAACGAGCCCTCCAGGAAGCGGCCGAATTCGACGATCGGGCCATCGAAGCTCTCATATGGCCGGATCGTCCGGAGCTCGTAGAAACGCATGTAGTGCTTGTGGAAAGCGCCCGCGTCGAGCTTCAGCAGGAGGTCGTACGCATGCTCGAACCGGCCCCGGGTCTTAAGGCGGAGCGAGGACGCGTACTTCCGGAGGGCCCCGCGGTCGATGCCGACGAGAGCCGCCGTTTCCCGGACAGTCAGGTCATATCTCGCGAGCGCCTGGTCCGGCGTGGCACAAAACCTCTCGAGGAAGGTTTCGTCCACATAGAGGCGCGCGAGGGCTGAATGCATCTCCACGAGGCTCACAGAGGCTCCTCCAGGAAAGAGGGAGGCTCGGGCACGGCAGCGGTCGGCGCCGCGCCCGAGCTCTCTCGGTCCTTCAGCGCACAATGCGCTAGGCTTGCTGCTCTAAGGGTGGAGGGGTACCGCAACCGGCGCACCCGGTGCCAGCGCACCCAGAGCAAGAGTTGCAGCCGGCACATGAACCGCCGGAAACATCATCGAGCTCATCGTCCAGCTCTTGGACATCGAAGTCCTTCTTTTCGTCGGTCATCTCTTCTCCTAGTTTCGGGCTGTGGAAACGCCCGCAGGGTGAGCGGGAAGGCTCGTCAAGCTCGGACAGATCGGCCCCGGGCCCCATCCCGGCGGGCCACGGGCTCCCGGAAGAAGGCTGGCGGCTGTCGTCGAGACGCTCATGGCCGGGTCGCTCGATGACGGTCATAAGGGTGCATCGCAGAAGACGAGGATGCGATGGTCGTAGAGCTGCTGTAGCGCGGCGACGACTTTCGTGCGGTGCCCAGGCAGATCGGCCGGGGCCAGCCCTCGCTGAGCGAGGACGTCGACCAGCTCGTCCGTGGAGCGGGAGCCGTTGCAGAGCTCCAGGAGATCCCGAGCGCCCGGCGTGAGCTTCACCTCGGTTCGTCGTAGGTTCGAGGCGCGCAAGAAGCAGACGATCGTCGATCGCTTCTCGACGACAGAACCTGGATCGGACCGAAGGTTCGGAGCCTCTTGCGCCGGCCGCCGGAACGGAGTGAACAAGGGCAGCACGTCGTAGTCCAGCTCGACCACTGCGGCGTGGCGGCTGCGAAGCGGTCGCAGGGATCCCGCCTCGGGGCTCGCCACTCGTTGTCCATGAAGCCGGTCGACCGCCGCGAACGCCATCTGACTGCGCGCCTCGTCGCTGTCGCGTTGCGACCGCCAGCGCTGGACCTGGTAGCGCAAGCACGCTGCGACGAGTTCCTTGTCGCCCGAGAGGTGGTTCGTCCGGAGCCGGTCTCGGAGGAACTCGCAGAATGCGAGCCCCAGGCCGACGACATCGTCGCCAGCTCCGCGAGTCGCGGTCGCGCAGAACCTCTCGACCAGCCCCGAGGCTTCGGCTGGCAGGACCGCGGTCAACCACGGCATCCGCCGGAGGAGCCCGGGGGCCAGAGGCTCTGCAGCGGCCTTCGGCTCATCCTCCTCGCGCGGTCCCGTGCCGAAAGTCTGCGCGTTCGACTCGCCTCCCGCCACGCGGATCAGGACGTGCTCGTAGCTCTCGACGAAACGATCGAAGGCTTCGGGATCTCCGGCCAGCGCGGTGCTCCGACGGCCGATGCCGAGCGCCTCGGCCGGCTCGTCGAGGACCCAGCGGAGCTTCTCGGCGAGCTCGCCGTGGTCCTTCGGATCCTCCACCACGAGGACGTTGTGGCCGTCCACCAGAGCAGCGCGTTCCTTGTGAGCGATCTCACCGGAGAGGATCAGGCAACCGCCTGTGGCGAAGACCTCTCGCGCCACGACTGGAGAGTGAATCCTGATCGGGAAGTCCCGCTCGAGGAAACAGACGGCGGTGCAGGCGCGGATGAAAGAGGGGATTCGCCAGTTCGGCAGGAAGGGCAGGACCCAGGTCCGGTCGTCGAGCCCCAGCTCATGGATGGTGCGCGCGAAGGCGGGAAATCCCTCTCCCTGGGTGAGCGCCAGGAACTGGAAGTCGAGATCCTCCTGCCGCAGGATCGACAAGGCGTGCAAGAGGTCGAATGAGCCCTTGGCGCGGCCCACCTTGCCGTAGATTCCGAGCGTCGGCACCGACGAGTCGAACGCCTTGTGCCCCCTGTCGGGAGACTCAGGAGCGAGGATCTTCGGCACCTCGTCGACATCCAGCGCCGGCGCCCGCTGATTGAAGAACTCCGTGGGCGGCGAGTATCCCTGGGTCCGATAGAGACGATCGCTCGGCACTCCCATGCCGCGATAGCGGTCCGCGAGACCCCGAGAGCGGGTGAGAACTCCGTCGGCCGCTCGAAGAGCTTCCTTGTACGCGGTACCGAGCTCGGGCACGGCCATCAGCCGATCGAGGTCGCTGCCAGCGCTCCGAGCCACCCAGGGAATGCCGGTCCAGGTCGACGCGAGGTAGGCCGCGATGGCGTACGGCTCGAAGTAATAGGCGAAGAGGGCCTCGCAGCCGCGGCTTCGGATGGTCTGCGTCGCGAGCCCCGCCAGCTTGGTGACGAAGGGGTTGTGATTCGGGATGTGTTTCGTCCGAGGACCGGAGCCCTCGGTGGTGAAGACCTTGACGCTGCCTCCCGAATCGGGGAAAGCGGGAGTGTAGAGGGCGCCGTCGGCGGGGGCGAGCCGCATGCGGTACGCCTCTTCCACCTCGTCCGCGTTGGTCACCACACTGACCTCGTGCCCGCGCTCGGCGAGCCCATACGCCAACCAGTAGGTGGACGCGCTGACTCCACCTTCGATCGGAGGGTACTTGCCGAGGATACAAATCCTCATCCAGCGCACCCCCGTCGGAGGTCTGAACGGAGGAGAGCCCTGGGCAACATCGACAATCCCCGCATCAGCTCTTCGGGTGTTCCCTGCCAGTCTCGGCGTCAGCCACTCTGAATAACACTTGCGATCCCTATCAAGGTCGAACCTACGTACTATAGAATCTACTTTGAACCGCGTCAAGCCGTCGTGCGGCCCGCGGCCAGCCTTCCCCGAGCCGAGTCCTGGGGCGCGAGGGGCTGAGGTGACGACCTGCCAGGTATGCTCACCGCGTATCCGACGCATGCGGCGATCGAGCGTGGCGCTAGCATCGGACCCAAACCACCACCGAACTGTCGAGCTGCCGATGAAGCGCCGGCCGCTGCCAGAGGCGGCTTTCCTCTGTCTACCATACTGCGTATATTCGTGTCAAATGCTAGTTCGCGGACGCGGTCGCGCCCGGCAAGCCGTAGCCTCCGCTAAACTGTGCACGGAGGATCTCATGCTCTGCGGTCGTTGCCAGTTCGAGAACCCGGCCCCAGCGAGGTTCTGCGGCCGATGCGGAACCGCCCTGGAGAGCGTGTGCCCGAGTTGCGGCTCCGAGGTGCCGCCAGGGTTCGAGTACTGTGGTCACTGCGGGGCGGCGCTGGCCGCCGGCGCTGGAGTGGCGCACGCCGCCGAGCCCGCGCCGGCCCCACCCACCGCGACACCCGAGCCGGTCGCTCCCGACCCGGGCGAGATCCGGCAGGTGACCGTGCTCGGCTGCCAGCTCGTCGCGGAGGGTGGCAAGAGCGCAGACGCGGAGGTCCGACACGCGCTCCTCAACCGTTTCCTAGATCTGGTACAGGAGGAGATCGGCCGCTTCGGAGGCGGCGTCGACCAAGTGTTGGGCG
This sequence comes from uncultured Acidobacteriota bacterium, assembly GCA_963741925.1. Classification (GTDB taxonomy): domain Bacteria; phylum Acidobacteriota; class Thermoanaerobaculia; order Multivoradales; family DATKCC01; genus CAVUBL01. The sequence continues at coordinate 596,368 of CAVUJU010000005.1, read as the reverse complement.
GCGGCGTCCTGGCGCTGTTCGGCACACCTGCAGCGCTGGAGGACCACGCGGAGCGGGCGGTGCTCGCAGCAGCGGCCTTGCGCCGGCGGATGGCGGAGGCGGCGCCCGAGGTCCAGCGAGAGCACGGAGCTCGGTGGGCCGTGCGCATCGGCATCGACGCCGGCTCGGTCGTCGCGAGTGGCGAGAGGGCCACAGCCGTCGGGGAAGCCATCGACACCGCCCGCGCCCTGCTCGACCGGGCTGGGCACGGCGAGATCCTGCTGGGCGCCGGCGCCGCCCGGGGTGTGCGCTCCGTGTTCCAGCTCACGGACCGGCCAACGGAGGGAGGCGGTGACGGCCGCCGAGCTTGGCTCTTGGAGGAGGCGGAGCCGTCGCTCGGACGCCGGCGCCGGTTCAGCGGCTGTAGGTTGAGCCCCTTCGTCGGCCGCCGGCGCGAGATGATCCTCATCGACGAGCTGCGGCGGGAGGCGGCGGCGGGCCACGGGCAGGTCGTGGGAATCACCGGCGAGCCGGGCTCGGGAAAGTCGCGGTTGCTCTACGAGCTCTCGCGCTCGTTTCGCGGAGCCCCGGCCAGCTCATTGCGAGGAGGATGTCTCTCCTACTCCAAGGGAATCCCCTACTTTCCCTTCCTCGACATGGTCCGGCGGGCCTCGAGGATCACAGAGACCGACGACTCTGCCACCCTTGCCGCCAAGCTGCGGACCAGCCTTGGAGCGCTGGGCCTACGGCTCGACGAGAGCCTGCCGTACTTCCTGCGCCTCCTGGGGCTCCAGAACGGCACTGAGGCCCTCGACGGGATGGAGCCTCACACGCTCAAGAACCAGACCTTCCACGCGATGCGGCAGATGGTCCTCGCCGCCAGCCGCCGGGGCCTGGTGGTCATGGAGCTCGAGGACCTCCACTGGATCGACGAGACCTCCGAGGAGTTCCTCGCCTCCCTCATCGAGGAGATGGCCGGTGCCAGGCTCCTGCTCCTCCTGACCTATCGCTCGGGCTACCAGCCCACCTGGCTCCAGAAGAGCTTCGCAACCCAGATCACGATGCGGCGCCTCTCTTCTGCCGATAGCCGGGCCGTGGCCCAGTCGATCCTGGGACAGGGCGAGGAGGGTGCGCTCCGGACCGACTCGGTCGTCGAGCGAGCCGAGGGGAACCCCTTTTTCCTCGAGGAACTGTCACGGGCGCTGACCGAGGACACCGGAGGCGACGAGCACCAGCCGAGGACACCGCAAACCGTGCAGGGCGTCCTGATGGCGCGCATCGACCACCTGCCCGAGCCGCACAAGCGCCTCCTCCAGGTGGGCTCGCTCCTCGACCGTGAGCTCTCCCTGCGCCTGCTCCAGCAGCTCTGGGACCGGGCAGAGCCCCTGCCCGACTTGCTCGCCGACCTCCAGCGCTGGGAGTTTCTCTACCAAGCCCCCTCCGAGGAACCGGCCGCCTACTCCTTCCGCCACGCTCTCACCCAGGAGGTGGCCTACAAAAGTCTGCTCAAGAGCCGTCGGAAAGAGCTTCACGCTCAGGTCGCGGAGACTCTGGAGAGGCTGTACGCGGACCGGCTGGAAGACGTCTACGACCGCCTGATCTACCACTGTCCGCGGGCCGGCGATGCGGAAAGGACTGTTCGCTACCTGGTGCTGTTCGCCGAACGCGCGGCGAGCCATTACGCCCACGCCGAAGCGGCGAAGGCGCTCCGCGAGGCGCTTGGCCACGCTCGCCGCCTCCCGGAAGCGGAACGGGATCGCCGGTCGATCGAGGTCCTCCTGCGGCTCGCCGAGTCGCTCCTCCCCCTGGCCCGGCTGCCCGAAACGCTGGAAGTCTGCCTGGCGCACCAGGAGACTCTCGAGCGCGTCGGGGATCCCGCTCTCGAAGCCCGGTTCCATTTCTGGCTGGCCCACACGCACACCTACCTCGGACACAACGAGAGCACTCGCGAGCACGCCCAGCTCGCGATCGACGCCGCCCAGGCGAGCGGTGACCAGGCGACGGAAGGGAAGGCCTGGTACGTACTGGGGCGCAACGCCTTCTGGGCGGGAGACTTCGCCGCCGGGCTGGAGCAGAGCCAGCGTGCACTGGTGCTCCTTGAGCGCAGCGGCGAGCCTTGGTGGCAAGGCCAGGCCTACTGGGTCGCCGGATTCCATCACTGGGCTCTGGGCCAGTTCAGACTGGCCCTGCAGGCTCTCCGGAGATGTTCCGACATCGGGGAGGCCCTGGACGACTACCGTCTCGACGCCTCCTGGAGCCTGGGATTCGTCGAAGCCTCCCTCGGCGAGTGGGAGACCGGGATCGCCCACTGCCAGCGGGGTATCGAGCGGTCTCGGGACCCCCTCAACACGGCCGTAGCCACCGGGTTCCTGGGATACGCATATCTCCGGAAAGAGGAGCCGGAGACTGCAATCCGGATGCTTCAGGAATCGAGGACGCTCCTGGCCGAGGCCGGGATGAGGCAGCTCTTGGGATGGCTGACGGTCTTCCTCGCCGAGGCGTACCTGACGGCCGGACGGCTCGAGGAGGGGCAAGAGGCCGCAGCGGAAGCTCTCGAGGTCTGCCGGGACGCCCAGTTCGAGTACGGGGTCGGCCTGGCACGACGGGCGCTGGGCCGGATCGCCCCGGCAGCCGCGGACAAAGCCGAGGCCCGTCACCAGCTCGAAGGCGCCCTCGAAATCTTCCAGTCCTTGGGGGCGCCGTTCGAGGTGGCACGGACACGGCTCGCCCTGGCCGCCGCCGTCGGCGACGGCGAGACCGCCAGGGGCGAGCTGAGCGAAGCCCATCGCCTCTTCCGCGAGCTCGATGCCGCCGCCTATACCCGGGAGGCTGAGGGTCTGGCCGCGGAGCTCGGCCTCGAAGTAGCTTCCGTGCGCAGGCCCTGATGCCTGGAGAGGAGGTGTTCGAAGGCCAGATAGGCCTTGGCCTCGGGCGGACGCCCCGGCTCGGACACGAGCTTCAGGTGACTCAGGCTCCGCACCAGGTGCCCACCCAGGCCGATGGCGCCCTCCGGCCAGCGGAGCGGCGCCGACCACAGGCTGTCGTAGCCGGGCCAGGCCAGGATCGCGTCGCGCTTCTCCGCGGTCGCAAGGCCCTCCCTGACGAGGGCGTCGAGACCATAGCGCCACCGTGGTTCCCGGTCCGGGAGGCGTTTCCAGCTCCACTCGACGCCAATGCGCGAGAGGATCTCTTCCGCGACGTCGAAGGAGAGGTGGTATCGATCCGCGCCCGCGACGAGCGGCGCCAGGCGGGCCACGCGGGCCGCCACGCCGGGCGACACCAGGCCGTCCAGGAAGCGCACCATCTCGGAGAGCTCGAGGCCGGAGATCTCGAGGCGAACGGCCTCGTCCGAACGGGGCCGAAGACTGAACGCGTAGAGAAGCTCGGCTCCCGGAGGAAGATCCGAGAGCGCCTGGCGCAGAACCTCTCGCTGCCGAGGGGTCAGGGGCTTCCCATGGAGGACGGGAAAGAGGACCTGGATTAGCCACTCGGGATCGGGCGGAGACGCCAGCCGAGCGCACAGCAAGGGTAGGTTCCAGCCCTCCGCCGCCTCGTCACGGTCGAACTCCAGCCAGACGGCCGAGACCGGCTTCGGGTAGCCCAGCTCGCGGCCAGGGCCCCAGCGCCGCAAGGAGTCCAGTTGGTCCTTGGCGAGAAGCGGGGCGATCGCGTCCCGCACGTCGTCGGGTGAGCCGAGGTGCCAGGAGCAGTCGGCCCTTTGGACCGCCGCTCCCAGCCGGACCTCGACGACGACCGGACTCGTGGCCGGGAGTAAGCTCCAGAGTCGGCGGAGACCAGTCAGGGCCCGAGAGCCGACCAGGCCCTTGGAGAGATGGGGGCCCAGGACCTCGATCCAGTCAGCGCAGGAGAGCTCAGCCTCCTCCACCGCTGGTCGTCGACCCACTGGGGTCCGATCCGTCCGGCCAGCCCCCCGCAACGTCTTCGAGCTCTTCATCGGAAAGCTCACGGTAGCTCGAGCTCAACCCTCCGGCTTCCTCCGCGGTCAGTTCAAAGCCCTCGCCCGCCGCCCGCTTGCGCCAGCTCTCCGGGTCGTCACCCAGGGCCCGGAACTTCTCGGCGAGCCGTTGGTCCGCGCCGAGCCTCTCCGTAAACCGTCGGAGATGATCTCTGCTCATCGTCTCTACCTCCCGCTGTCGGCTTGAGTTCCTGATCGCAGTCTATTCCGCATCACTTCATGCATGCAAGTATCGAGCACAGTCTCTCGGAAGCACCCGGCGGGAGAGGGGAGGTCGTGAGGTCTGCCGGAGGCCCTTACGCCCTCAGCCGCACGAGCTCGCGCTGGGGCTCGCCGCCGGTGACCTCGGCGCCTTCGGGCGTCAAGGCGACGTCGATCTCGCTCCGGATGCCGATCTCGCCGGCGAGGTAGATCCCCGGCTCGATCGAGAACCCGGTCATGGGGATCAAGAGGCGGTCGTCGTGGGTCTCGAGGTTGTCCATGTTGGCGCCCTGGCCGTGGTCGGAGGTGTCGATCGAGTGGCCGGTGCGGTGGAAGAAGCGCTCGCCGTAGCCGGCGTCGCGGATCACGGCGCGGGCCGCGTCGTCGACCTCGTAGCCGCGGACCGGTTGGCCCGGGAAGCGGCTCTGGACCAGGGCGAGGGCGGCGTCGCGGGCCGCCGAGACGATCTCGAACAGCTCCTGCTGGCGCTCCGAGGGCGACGGCGAGCAGACGGCGGTCCAGGTGATGTCGGCGTAGATCGAGCCGGGCGCCTTCTCTTTGGCCCAGAGATCGATGAGCAGGAGGTTCCCGGGGCGGATCGGCGAGGAGCCCTCGGGCGCCGGCTGATAGTGCGGGTCGGCGGCGTGGGCGTCGACCGCCACGATCGGCGCCGCCTCGGCGAAGAGGTCCGCCGCGGCGAAGCGCTCCCAGATGAAGCGCTGGACCGCGTACTCGTCGATCGCCTCGCCGGCGGCGAGCGCCCGGCGCACGCGGTCGAAGGCGGCGTGGACGGTGGCGTGGAGCTCGCGGTTGGCCCGCCGGTGGCTCTCGAGCTGCTCCGGGCTCCAGGTGGCGGCGAACCGCTGGACGAGCTCGGCCGAGGAGGCGAGACGACAGCCCGCCGCGCGCAGGAGCTCGGCGGTGCCCAGGTCGAGGCGCGAGACCGTGGGCAGCGCGCACTCGGGGCTGTACTGGACCGCCAGGTTCGGGTAGCCGGAGACCAGGCGGGCGAGGCCGTCGCGGTGCTCCTCCCAGGTGAGGTACCGGGCCGTCTCCCCCGGGAGGTGGTCGAGCTGGCCGGGCTCCAGGGTGTGGACCAGCTTCGCCGGCGCGCCGCTCGCCGGGATCAGGTAGTAGCAGCGGCGGGTGACCAGGTGGTCGCCGCCGAGCCCCAGGAGCTGCAGGGTGATCGGGTCGTTGAGCTGGAAGCAGGTGAAGAGCCAGGCGTCGTGGCCGCCCTCGGTGAGCGCGTCCTGGATCGCTCCGATCTGATCGCTGAGCATCCGTTCCTCCGTCACGTCCGGCGGCGTCCCCCGGACCGCCCGGGATCGTATCAGGCGCGAAGCCACGCCGACGGCACCGATCTTGAACCTCTACCGGCCGGGGACAGACAGCGGCGCCCGCCTTCCGTGCGAGAGCGAGCGGCCCGGCCGGGACCGGTCGAGGCCGAACGCCGGACGGGGCGGCGGGCCGGAATCCTTGGAACGAAGGCGGACGAGGAGGTCGAATTTTCACCATGAGCGACAGACTGCAAGGCAAGAGGATCGCCATCCTGGTCGCGAACGGCTTCGAGCAGGTGGAGATGACGAGCCCGCGGGAGGCCCTGGAACAAGCGGGCGCCAGACCCGAGCTGGTCTCACCGTCCGACGGCAAGGTCAAGGGCTGGAATCACACCGACTGGGGCGAGGAGTTCCCGGTCGACCGCCGGCTCGACGAGGCCAAGGCCGACGACTACGACGGGCTGGTGCTGCCGGGCGGCGTGATGAACCCGGACCACCTGAGGACCGACGAGCGGGCCCGCCGCTTCGTCCGCTCCTTCTTCGAGCAGGGCAAGCCGGTGGCGGCGATCTGCCACGGCCCCTGGACGCTGATCGACGCCGGCGTCGCCCGCGGCCGGAGGATGACCTCCTACCCCTCGATCCGCACCGACCTCGAGAACGCCGGGGTGCGGTGGGTCGACCGGGAGGTCGTGGTCGACCACGGCCTGGTGACCAGCCGCAGGCCCGACGACCTGCCGGCCTTCAACGCCAAGATGGTGGAAGAGATGGCCGAGGGCAAGCACGAGCTCCAGGCGCAGAGCGCCTGATCCATCCATCCGGCACTGCCGGCTTCGATGCGATGATCTGGGCCGCTCCTCTGCCGGGAGCGGCCTTTTTTTCCTGGGGGCGGCGCGCAGGCACCACCTACCGGCGATCGTCCTCGGCGAGTACCGCTACGGGCTTCGCCACTCGAGGAAGCGCCAGAGCCTCGAAGCGCTCCTCGACACCCTGGTCGGAGAGTCGATCGTCCTCGTGGTCGACGAGGAGACGGCCGACACCTACGCCCAGGTGCGCGCCGAGCTGCGGCGGGCCGGCCGCCCGATTCCGGAGAACGACGTTTGGATCGCGGCGCTCGCCCGGCAGCACGGCCAGGAGGTGGTCAGCCGGGACGGCCACTTCGACTCCGTGGAGGGACTCCGCCGGATCTCCTGGTAGCCCCCGCCCGATCGGATCTCCGCCGTAGTAGTCTGGCCGGCGAACCTTTCACCGGGAGGAACCGCGATGGCCGACGAGACCACCGAACCCGCCGCCGGCGAGCGGCGCCACGCGCCGCAGTCGCTGCGCCTGCGCACGATCTCACCCGCCCTGACCGCCGACGACCTGGAGCGGAGCCTCCGCTTCTACGTCGACGCGGTCGGCTTCACGGTCGAGGACCGGTGGGAGCAGGACGGCAAGCTCCTGGGCGTGATGCTCGTCGCCGGCGCCTGCCGCCTCGGGCTCTCGCAGGACGACTGGGCCAAGGGGCGGGGCCGGACGAAGGGCATCGGCTTCCGGATCTTCGCCGACACAGCGCAGGACCTCGACGCCCTCGCCGCGCGCTGCCGCGAGCACGGGGTCGAGCCCGACGGCCCGAAGACCGAGCCCTGGGGCGACCGCACGCTCACCGTCACCGACCCCGACGGCTTCAAGCTCACCCTGACCGCCGTCTGAGTGGTCCGTCAACCTTCAATTGACGGGTCCCGACGGTCCTTCACGCCGCTGGCGGCGTTGCTCCTCCTCGACGTAGGCCCCGCTACGCCTGCGTCGGAGCGCCTGGCCAGCGACGCGAAATCCTCGCCGGATACCTCTGTCAAATGAAGATTGACGGACCACTGAGGGCCGCCGGCTCCGTGGTAGAACCGCTCCGGAGGTGAGCCATGACCCGTTCGACGGACGCTGCCCTGAACATCCCCCAGGACGAGGCCGCCGCGATCGCCGCGGCGATCCGGAGCGAGGCGAGCCCGGTCGGGATCGATGCCGCCAAGACCCACGTGATCATCATCCAGAAGCTCCTGGAGATCGAGCGCCGGCTCGAGCGGATCGAGGACCGGATCGAGGCGCGGACCGAGAGCCGGCCGGGCTGAGCTCGCCCGGGCCCGCCCCGGTTTCGCCCGCGGCCGCGCCTGGCGTAAGCTCCCCGGTACCGACCGAGGAGCGGTGCGATGCCATCGAGCGAAGACGCGCAGAAGGCCGTGGCCGGGCTCTGGCAGGAGCTCCGGACGAATCGGCGTGCCTGGATCGTGCTGGGCCGCAACCTGGTGCCGGTGATCGGCGTGCTCGCCTTCGCCTGGTCGGCCGGCCTCGCGCTGTTCGACTACTGGTTCGACGGGCTCTCCGCGGTGGCCGCGATCATCGCCGTGATGCTGCCGCGCGCGATCCGCGAGTCCGGTCCCATCGCCCAGGCCGGCCTGCCGCGGAAGCTCGTGACCGGCGTCTTCGTCTGGGGTGTCCTGATGGTGTTCGTCGCCCTCCCCTACTGGATCGTCCTGATCCCGCTCCACCGCGTCCTGCTCGATCCCGACCTCTGGACCCTGATCCGGCAGGAGCCCTCGGTCTGGGTGGGGCTCCTCTGGGTTGCCGGCAGCAACTCGTGGACCGCCGTCCGGCGCCGCTACGCCGCCCTGCCCGACAAGGAGATGAAGCAGGCGCTGCGCTGGGACGTCTACCTGCTGATCCTGCGCGCTATGGCCATGTTCCTGCTGGCGATCCCGGCGTTCCCGCTCGGCATGCTCGTCGTGATGGCGCTGGTCATGACCTGGCTCGAGGTCTTCCCGGCGCGGGCCCTGCGCGCGACGTTCGGCGACCCGGAACGGCTGTGGGAGTATGACCCGGCCGAGGAGCGGGAGCGCCGGGTGGCGGCGCGCCCGGCGAAGGCGGCGCTCGTCGCGCCGGCCGGGGCGCCCCGGAAGCGACGCCGGAATCGGCGCGGCTGACCGGCCCCGACGCAGACGACGGTCAGGACTTCGACGGCTCTTCGAATCCGGCCCAGGATCTCTTCGCGGCGCATGGCTCGGCTCTTTGGCAGGTGCGGGTCCGAGCCTACCGGTCCGCCGCTCCCGGCCCGGTCGCGAGACCGCACGACGGCACCGATCTTGAACGCCCTCCGGGCGGAGAGGAGCGCCCCGATGCCGGACAACGTGACCCAGAAGCTCATCCGGTCCCATCTGGTCGTCGGCGAGATGGAGCCCGGCTCGGAGATCGGGCTCAGGATCGACCAGACCCTGACCCAGGACGCCACCGGCACCATGGTGATGCTCGAGCTCGAGGCGATGGAGGTGGACCGGGTGGCGACCGAGGTCTCGGTCCAGTACGTCGACCACAACCTGCTCCAGACCGACTTCAAGAACGCCGACGACCACCTCTTCCTGCGCTCGGCCTGCCGGCGCTTCGGGGTCTGGTTCTCGAAGCCGGGCAACGGCGTGTCGCACCCGCTCCACATGGAGCACTTCGGGGCGCCGGGCAAGACCCTGGTGGGCTCGGACAGCCACACTCCGGCGGGCGGCGCCCTCGGGATGCTCGCCGTCGGCTCGGGCGGGATCGACGTGGCGCTCGCCATGATCGGCGAGCCGCTCTATCTCAAGATGCCGCGGGTGATGGGCGTCCGGCTGACCGGCTCGCTGCCCGACTGGGTGAGCGCCAAGGACGTGGTGCTCGAGATGCTCCGCCGCCACGACGTCGACGGCGGCCGGGGCAAGGTGATCGAGTACCACGGCCCCGGCCTCGCGCATCTTTCGGCCTGGGACCGCCACGTGATCGCCAACATGGGGACCGAGCTCGGGGCGACGAGCACCGTCTTCCCGGCCGACGACGAGGTCCGCCGATTCCTGCGCGCGAACCACCGGGAGGAGGACTTCCGGGAGCTGGTGGCCGACGACGGCGCCGGCTACGACGAGGAGGACGAGATCGACCTCTCGGAGCTCGAGCCGCTGATCGCCTGCCCGTCGTCGCCGGGCAGCGTGGTGCCGGTCCGGGAGGTCGCGGGCAAGGCGATCTACCAGGCCTACATCGGCTCCTCGGCGAACCCGGGGCCGCGCGACTTCTGGCTCCCCGCCCAGGTGGTCCGCGGCCGGATGACCCACCCCGAGGTCTCCTTCGACGTCACCCCGACCTCGCGCCAGATCTTCCAGAACCTCGCCGAGATGGGGGCGGTCCAGGCGCTCTACGCCGCCGGTGCCCGCCTCCACCAGGCCGGCTGTGGGGGGTGCATCGGCATGGGGCAGGCGCCGGCGAGCCGCGGCATCAGCCTCCGGACCGTGCCCCGGAACTTCCCCGGCCGCTCGGGCACGCCCGACGACCTGGTCTACCTGTGCAGCCCGGAGACCGCGGTCGCCTCGGCGCTGACCGGCGAGATCACCGACCCGCGGGAGCTCCCCGACCGCCTGGGCGTCGCCTACCCGCGCTGGCGCGAGCCCGAGAGCGTGACGACCAACGACCTGATGCTCGAGGAGCCGCCGGCAAACGGCGCCGGGGTGGAGCTGCGTCAAGGGCCCCAACATCCAGGACTTCCCCTCCTTCGAGCCCCTGGTCGACCGCTTCCGGGCGCCGGTGCTCCTCAAGGTGGGCGACGACGTCTCGACCGACGAGATCATGCCCGCCGGCGAGAACGTCCTGCCCTTCCGGTCGAACATCCCGCGGATCAGCGACTTCGTCTACTACCTGAAGCGCGAGGGCTTCGCGGACGCGGCCCGGGAGGCGAAGGAGGCCCACGGCGGCCACGTGGTCCTCGCCGGCGAGAACTACGCCCAGGGCTCCTCGCGCGAGCACGCCGCCATCGCCCCGCGCTACCTGGGCCAGGTGGCGGTGATCGCCAAGAGCTACGCCCGCATCGGCTGGCAGAACCTGGCGAACTTCGGCATCGTGCCCCTCGAGCTCGCCGACCCGGCGGACTACGACCGGATCGAGGAGGGCGACGAGCTCGAGGTCGAGGGGCTCAGGGGCGCCCTCGAGGCGGGCCGCCGGATCACCCTCCACGACCGCACCCGGGGCTTCGACGTCGCCGCCACCCACACCCTCTCCGAGCGCCAGGTGAAGGTGGTCCTCGAAGGCGGCATCGTCAACTACTTCAAGCGGCGGTTGTAGGGGCCGATCGCCGGCCCGGCAACCCCTCTGTCATGGGCCTGGGGAGCGGCTCCGCCAGCTCGATCCGGGGGTCGCCGGGAGAGGCGTGAGGCGTCGGTCGAATCTACGAACCGGCCCGGGCCACCGCCAGAACGCGGGTCGGAGCCAGGCTGGCGTGGATCTCCGAAACGATGCGGAGGCGCTGGCCGACCTCCAGGGTGCGGTCGCCGTATCGGAGGGTGCCGGCGGTCACCAGGAGGGCCGCTCCCTCCGGCGGCGACCAGGAGGCGTCGGTTTCGAGCTCGACAGCGTAGGCCGTGGCTTCGGGTGTCTCGAGCAGGACCGTCAGCGCGACGCCGGGGGCGGCGGCCCGGGGCTCGAGGTGCAGCCATTCGGCCTCCCGCTCGATCTCCACTGCGGGCACGGCTGCGCCCCCCAGGGCCTCCGGCTTCGTCACCCGCACCCGGGCGCGCTCGATCCGCGGGCCGCCGCGGCCGCCCCCACCCGGACGCAGCACGTGCCGCACGACCAACGCCGCCACGGACTCGACGAGCCCCCACGCCCCCTCTTCCACCAGGAACTGCACCTCCCGGAGGAACGCCCCGTAGTCGAACGTGGCCCGGAGGTCCCCGCCGGCCGCCGCCTCGAGGTCGAGGCCGACGGCGAGATCGAGTACCAGCGGCTGACGCCTGTCGCGCTCCTCCTCCAGGATGCCGATGACGCAGGACAGCTGGATGTCCCGAAGCTCGATCCAGTCGGTCATTTCGCCTCCGCGGTGGAGCGCGCCCGCTCGGCAAGCCGCTGGGGGGGGTAGAAGTCCGGCGAGGCTTCGGAGTGGCGAGCGCACGCGAGGAGCGCCTCGGCCTCGATCCGCACCTCGCCCGCGCGCCGGGCGCCGACGGCTTCGGCCAAGGCGGCCGAGACCGCCTCGATCCCGAGCGGCGCGAAGAGCTTCTGTGCCCTGGCCGCCAGGATGGCGGCGCGATCGAGGTCGTCCTCCAGGTACGCCAGGACCGCCAGGTTGTGGGACGCGTAAGCCTCCAGGCGGCGGTGGCCCTCCCGCTCACCAATCGACCGCGCTTCCTCGAGGTGTGCCAGCGCCCGCCCGAGGTCTCCTTGCTCGCCGGAGGTTGCCCGCACCAAGCCCATGACCTCGAGCGTATACCCGGCCACCTCGGGCGGCGCGTGGTCGCGGAGCCGCAGCAGCTCCTCACCGGCGACGAGGGCCGCCGCGGCGTCGTCGCAGAGGTAGTGCCCGAGGGTCAGGGCGCTGTGAGCGTACGCCGCTACGGTCAGGTCTCCGGCTTCCCGCGCGGCCTCGAGTGACCGGCGCGCGGCGTCCAGGCACCGCTCCGCATCGCAGTCGTAGCCGTGGGTGAAGCCGATCTCGGCCAGCAGCATCGCCTGGTGCCGCAGCACCCCGATCTCCTGGTTCAGATCGAACGCCCGCTCGAAGAGCGCGATCGCCTCGGCCGTCTCGCTGGAGTAGCGATGGATCAAGGCGAGACGCCGGCAGGCGTAAGCCTCTTCGTTCCGATCCCCGAGCTCCACCGCCAGCCGGAGCGCCTCGGTGCCGTGCCGGACCCCCCGGTCCCGGTCTCCGAGGACGGTGGCGTTTGCCGTCTGGCAGAGGTGGTAGGCGAGTTGCGCCCCCGGCTCCTCGAGCCCGCCCGCCAGTGCCTCGAGGAGTTGCTCCACGCGGCCCGGCGAGCCGTGCCACGTGAGCCAGATCCCGAACTCCCGCAGCTTGTGGGCCGCACGGTCGAGGAGCCCCGCCGCCACGAGGTGCTCGAACTCCATCAAGAAGGGGTCCGTGTTGAGAAGCAGCCCCTCCGAGGTCTTGCAAACAGGTGTCTGCTGCGAGGCGTAGAAGTCCGCGCAACCCCGGTGCAGGCGCGCCCGGGAGAAGCTCGCCGACGACTGGTATGCCGTCGTAGATGAAGTCCCGATCCAGGGGATGGACAGCCACCGTCTTTCCCTGCCGGTTGACGGTCACGAAATGCGCAGATGCCAGCCACCGCAGGACCGCCGGCGTGTCGAGGCCCGGCACGAGCTCCCTCGCCAGGTACTCGATCGCGACCAGCGGCACGGGCCGGCCGAAGACGGCGAGCACCTGCATCACCCGCCGGGCCTCGGGCGTTAGGTCGCGATACATGTGGGCCACCAAGTCCTGGACCAGGGTCCCCTCATCCCCGCACGGTGCGACCACGTCCCGGAGCGTGGCGAACGGGTCCTGGGCGAGGCGCCCGATCACCAGCTCGAGGGCATGGGGGACGCCGTGCAGCCGCTCCACTACCTCGAGGAGGGTGGCATCGTCCTCGCCCGCCAAGTACCTCTCGGAGTCGAGCTCCCGCAGGACCGTGATCGCCTCCTTCGGCGGCAGGCCGTCCGTGACGTCGATCCGCACGCCGTAGCCCTCGGCGAGGGCGACGGGCAAGCGCGAGGTCGCAAGGTAGCGGACATGGCTGCTCGTGGTGAGAGAGGTGGCGAGGAACTCCTCGAGCTTCCCGGTCGGTGAGCCGGCCGGCGGGATCGAGGAGGTCCTCCAGGTTGTCCAGGAGGACCAGGAAGCGCCCGCCGCCGAGGAAGGCGAGGAGCTCAAGCGCCCGGTCCCGGAGCGGCACTTCGAGTCGCCCCCAGGAGCGTCGCACCGCCCCGGCCTCCACGGGGGACAGGACGGAGCAGAGCTCGTCCACCAGGAGGTCCATGGAGATGCCCCGGGTGCGGGTGCTCATGTAGAGGATGCCATCGAGCTCGAGCCGAGAGACGGAGAGCTCGGCGAGGGCGCGGCAGGCGACCGCTGTCTTCCCGATGCCGGCCCGGCCGATGACGCTGACCAGGCGGTACCGCTCCTCCGACAGCGTCTCGAGGATCCGAGCCACGATCTCCGTCCGGTCGCGGAAGACGCCGGTGGGATCGTAGGGCGGCTGTCCGGCCACGCGGCGCGCGCTGAGGAGCCGCCGTGAGGTCTCGATCTCGCCGGCGATCCGCCGCTCCTGGCCCTCCGGGTCGCGACGGCTCTGCTCCTCGCGCGAGCGCAGGTACTCCTCCGCACGGCGGAGCATGGACACGAGCTGGGCGAAGCCGGCTTCGTAGTCGGCGGCGAAGTCAAGCCACACCTGGCGCACGATGGGGATGGGGATGGCCTCCCGGGCCACGGGGCGGGCGATGATGGGCACGATCTCCTGGCCGAGCTCGCGCGCGCGGACGATCTCGTCGCGGACGTTGTCGGACACCCCGGTGTCCGGCGAGAGAACCACCAGGGTGACGGAGCTCGAGGCGAGGGCCTCCTCGACCGCCCGGTCCCAGGTGCCGGGACGGCCGGCGTCGCCGTAGAACCAGGCCTGGTGGCCCTCGGCCCGCAGTCTCTCGGCGAGCCCCCGAGCGAACTCGGCATCGCGGCTCGATGTGCTAATGAAGAGGCTCGCCATCGGACAGTCTCCCCGCCTTTACCGGGCCTCCCCCGCTTCGCGGCGCAGGCCGATCCCCAGGCGCAGGCGGGCGACGCAGCCTCGGCCGCCGTCCTGGCGCTCGGCGAGGGTGACCGTGCCGCCGTGGGCCTCGGCGATCTGGCGCGAAAGCACGAGGCCGATGCCGGTGCCCCGGGGCTTCGTCGTGTAGAAGGGCACGAAGAGGTTCTCCGGGTTCGAGAGGCCCGGCCCCGAGTCCTTCACCCAGACCTCGACCCCCGACTCCCCCGGTCCCCACCCCACGCGCACGCCGCCGCCGGTCTCGAGCGAGGCCTCGGCGGCGTTCTGCACCAGGTTGATGAGCGCCTGCTCGAGCTGGTCCGGGTCGGCGGGCAGGGTGAGGTCCGGGCCGGGCTCGACCGTCACCGGCACCCGCCACTCGAGGGCCGCCACCCGCCGGACCAGCGGCGCGATCTCGGTCTCGCGGATGGTGGGCGGGGGCAGGCGCGCGAGGCGCGAGTAGGCGGCCAGGAAGCGGGCGAGGGCCTCGGAGCGGTCCGAGATCATGCCCAGCGAGCGGCGCGTGTCCTCCTCCCAGTCGGCGGGCCGCGGGTCCCGGTCGAGCAAGTTGGCCAGGGTCTCGGCGGTGGACTTGATCGGCGCGAGCGAGTTGTTGAGCTCGTGGCCGAGCACCCGGATCAGGCGCTTCCAGGCCTGGCGCTCTTCCTCTCTCAACGGGCGCGAGAGGTCGGAGAGCACGATCAACCGCACCGGCAGGCCGTCCTTGCGGAAGCCGCTCCGCCGCACGTCCCAGCGCGCCGCCCGGCCGGGGAAGGCGCGGTCGACCAGCCGGTTCGCCTCGCCGGTGAGGAACTCGGCGAGTCCCAGGGCCGTCGCCGAGCGCCCCAGGAGCCGATCGGCCGGCCGGGCGAGGAGGCGCGCCCCGGCGCGGTTGACGAGCTGCAGGCGCTCTTCGCCGTCGAACGCGAAGACGGCGACGTCGATGGCGTCGATCACCTTGCGCAGGAGCACCGTCGCCTCCATGGCGCCCAGGCGCTGCTCGCGGAGAATCGTTCCGAGGGCGTTGACCTCGGTCATCACCTCTTCCATCGGGCCACCGCCCAGGGCGGTCCGCGCGCGCAGCGAGAAGTCCCCCTCCCGCAGCGCCTCGAGGAGGTTCGCGAGGGTGTTCAGGGTGTAGGAGAGGCGCCGCAGGAGGACGATCGGCAGGCCGATCGCGAGGCCCAGGAGAAGGAGCGTGGCCCCGAGCGCCACCGGGCCCTCGATCCGGTCCCAGAGGAGCGCCAGCGCCAGGACCGCCGCCGGCAGGCCGGCCCCGAGGGCGAGCAGGAAGAGCCGGACCTCGAAGGCCAGGCGGGGCGGCCGCTCGTCGGGAGGGCCGCCCCCGGGAGCCATGCCCTCGGCCGGCGCCTCGGCGGACGAGGTCTCGCCGCCGTCGCCCGCGGTTCCTCGCGTCGGCGGCTCGCCCATCAGGTGTCCGTGGCCAGCTCGTACTTCTCGAGCCGGCGGTAGAGGGCGCTCCGCGAGAGGCCCAGGGCCCGGGCGGCGTCGCTCACGCTGCCGCCGTGCCGGTCGAGCGCCTTCTGGATCATCACCCGCTCGGCCTCCTCGAGAGTCATCTGCTCGAGCCGGGGAACGGGCGGCTCGATGCCGGTCTGGGCGAGGCCGAGGTCTTCCTCCCGGATCGTCTCGTCCCGCGTCATGAGCACGCCCCGCTCCACCGCGTGATCGAGCTCCCGGACGTTGCCCGGCCAGCCATAGCGGAGCATCGCCCGCGTCGCTCCCTCGCTGAAGCCGGAGAGCGACTTGCGGTAGCGCCGGCCGTGGCGCTCGAGGAAGCGCCGGGCGAGCGCCGGCACGTCCTCCCGCCGGTCGCGCAGCGGCGGCAGGTGGATGGTCACGGTGTTGAGCCGGAAGAGCAGGTCCTGGCGGAAGCGCCCGGCGGCGACCTCGGTCTGGAGGTCGGCGTTGGTCGCCGAGAGGATCCGCACGTCGATCGTCCGGGTGCGCGACGAGCCGACCCGCTCGAGCTCGCCGGTCTCCACCACCCGCAGGAGCTTCGCCTGCTGGGCGAGCGTGATGTTGGCGATCTCGTCGAGGAACAGGGTGCCGCCGTCGGCCATCTCGAAGCGGCCGATCCGCTCCTCCTTGGCGTCGGTGAAGGCGCCGCGGACGTGGCCGAACAGCTCGCTCTCGAAGATGGTGTCGGAGAGGGCGCCGGTGTTGACCGTGACCAGCGGGCTCTCGGAGCGGGGCGAAAGGCCGTGGAGCACCTCGGCGAGAAGGCTCTTGCCGGTGCCGTGCTCGCCGGTGATGAGGACGTTCGCTTCCGACGGGCCGATTCGCTCGGCCAGCTCGAGGACCGGGCGCATGGCGGGGGCCCCGGCCACCAGGCGGGTCCCGTCGCCGCGGAGCAGGCGGTTCTCCGCCTCCAGGCGCTGGCCGCGGCGGAGCGCCCGGACGAGCTCCACCTGGGTGGCGACGATCGAGAGCAGCCGGGCGTTGTCCCACGGCTTCTCGATGAAGTCCCGGGCGCCGCGGCGCATGGCCTCCACCGCCACGTCGACGCTCGCCCAGGCGGTCATGACGACGACCGGCAGGCTCGGGTCGACGGCGCGGAGCTGGTCGAGGAGCTCCAGGCCCTCGCGACCCGAGGTCGTGTCACGGGCGTAGTTGAGGTCGATGAGGACGGCGTCGAGGTCCTGGGCGCGCACGGTGTCGAGGACGCGGGCGGGCGAGGTCGCGGTCTCGACCTCGTACCCCTCGCCCTTGAGCAGCAGGCGCAGGGCGTCGAGGACGTCTTGCTGGTCGTCGGCGACCAGCACGCGGGGGGCGGTCTCGCGGCTCACGAGAGCCATTCTATGAAGTTCGGAGGAAGGACCGGCGGCGGGGGCCTCATTCCGGGCAGCGCAGGAGCAACCGTCGCCGGGCCGCCCGGCGTTCGGCGAGCGAGAGCTTGCGAGCCTCCGGCGCGAGCTCGGGAGAGATCCAGCGAAGGTCGAGCTCGGAGCGACGCTCCAGCCGGAAACCGCCGTCCTCCAAGGGCGTGACGGTCTGCCGGAACCGACCGACGCCGTTGGCCGTCTCGTCGTTCCGTGCCGCGGGTGGGCACCAGGCGGCCGGGGTCACAACCTCCCAGGTCGTCGCCCAGCGCACCGGGCGGACCGCCAGCGGCCCCAGGAGCTTCTCGAGCTTGGAGGGTTCCGGGAAGGCGTCCGGCGACGGTAGAGCCAGGGCGCGGACCGAGGATCCCTCGACCAGGCGGGAGAACCCGGCGGACGCCGAGAGCTCGATCATGGGCAGCCCGTCGACCTCGCCCTGGCGCCAGCGCGGCGCCCCCAGCTCGGCGCCCGGCAGGGCGCCGTGGAGGATGTCGGTCGCGACCTCGCCGAGCCGCTCGGGAGTGGCCGAGGCGGTGGCGCGGGAGAGCGCCCACGCACCCGCGCCGGTGAGCTGGAGCTCCACCCGTCCCGAGGCGGCGCCGCCTTCGGACACCGTCACGCGGACGGTCAGGCTCCGGGCTTCACGTCCGGCGAGCACCGGGACCGTGGCGAGCTCCGAGGCGTCGCCGCGCGCGACCAGGGCGCGCTGTCCCTGGAGCGCCGGGTGGAGCCAGGTGAGGCCGCCCATCTCCTGGGTTGGATCGACGAACAGGTAGCCGCCGGCGAGGGCGTCGCCCGGCCGTGCCTGCACTTCGCCCGCCGGGACGACCACGATCAGGTGGTTGAACTGGTCGGCGGCGGGGAACTCGGCGTCGATCCCCTGATCCTCGTCCAGGCGCACGAGGGCCGGGTGGGCTTCGATGCCGGCGTCGGCCAGGAGGTCGACGAGGAGGAGCGCCTTGTCCTTGCAGTCGCCCCACCGGCGCTCGAGCACCTCGGCCGGAGGCGTGGGCCGATAGCCGCCGACCCCCATCTCGACCGCCACGTAGCGCACCTGCCGCCGGACGAAGTCGAGGAGCGCCTCGAGCCGGGCGCGCGGGCTCTCCGCCCCTTCGGCCGCCTCGCGGGCCGCGGCCCGCACCGTCTCCGAGCCGCGCGGAACGTCCTGGATCAGGTGCTGGTACCAGCGGCCCACGTCCCCCCAGGTCCGAGCCGTCCCCCAGGCGATGCGCAAGACCGGCCGGGGGTCGTCGTCGCGCTCCGGCGGCTCGAGGCCGGTGGCGGACAGGCTGAGCCCGCCGGGGCGCTCGGTCACCTGGAAGGGACCCCTTTCCCCGCTTCCGGATGCGGGCGGCGGCGGGTCGATCCGCCAGCGGAAGCCGTCGCCGGCGCCGCGCACCTCGACCGCCAGGCTCGCCTCCGGCGCGTCGCCGGCGAGGAGCGGAACCGTGGCGCTCTCGAGCCACGGTTCCTCGCGGATCTCGTAGGCGACGTTGAGCACCGAGCCCGCGGGCAGCGGCGGGAACCGGAGCAGCCGGGCGCGGGCCGAGCTGTGGAGCACGCCGGAGCCCCCGGCGCCGTCCACGGTGGTCACGTCCTCGTCGTGGAGGACCACCCGCGAGCCGTCGGGCCGGAGCGCCCAGCCCGAGGCCGAGACCAGAGTGTCGTTGTCGTCGAGCGGCACCGGATAGGGCGACCAGGCGTCGAGGTCTCCGGCCTCGTCGAGGCGTACCCGCAGGGCCACCCGCTCGTCGAGGCCGCCCGCCGGGGCGAAGGTGAGCTCGAGCCGGCGCGAGAGCACGGTGTCGCCCCGGGCGGCGGGCGCCGAGGCCGCCGCGAGGACCAGGGCGGCGAGCAAGATCGCCCTACTCGTGGAGCAAGAGCAGCTTCTGGGCATCGCTTTGCTCGGCGGCGGCGTAGAGGCCGCGCAGGGCGGTGTACGCCGCGCGCCCGACGAACTCCCGCTCCCGGGTGTCGAAACGGCGGGTGTAGGACAGGGTGTGCGCGGCCTCGTCGAGGTGCGTTTCGGCGGTGAAGGCGCCGGCGGCACTCGTGAAGCTCGTCGCCTCCGGGACCGCCTCGGCTCGCCAGCCGTCGGGCCAGGAGACGGTGAGCTCGACCTCGTCCCGGTCGGCGAAGGGCAGGAGCACCGGCGTCAGCCGGTCGGAGGGCGCCAGGGTGAAGCGCTGGCCGATCGGCCCCAGGGGGCGGCTCGGGACCACGGTCGCCTGATCCCCCAGCACCTCCTCGGCCCGCTGGGCGAGGCTCCAGGTGAGCTCGATCCGCGAGGCGTCGAGATCCTCGGTGACCTTCACGTCGCCGACGTCGAAGCCGGGGAACTCCTTCTTCAGGTAGTCGGTGAGGGCGTCGCGGCGGTCTTCGGAAGTGTCCTTGGCGAGGAGCCAAGTCGCCCCGTCGTGCCCTTCGAGCACCAGGTGTCCGGTGCCGCCTAGCGCCCCGTCGTCACCCACCCTGAGCTCGACCCGGGCGTGCCGTGCGTTGCTCTCCCACGGCCGGGTCGGGAGCTCGATCTGCTCGGGCTTGCGCCGGTCGTAGACCACCGCCCCCATGCCCTCCAGATCGGCGTCGAGGTAGCCGAAGCCGTTCCCGGGCTCGCCGGGGTCGAGAAACACCTCCCGCTCTCCCCGGCAAAGGCGCACCAGCACCTTCTCGAACCAGTTGGGATTGGCGAGCCCCAGGTCGATCCGGCCGTAGCGCCGGTCGGCGGCCCACACCAGGTCGGCGTCGATCCCGGCGGCTCCGAGCATGGCCTGGAGCATCAGCGCCTTGCCCGCGGAGTCGGCGCGCTGGGCTCGAAGCATGTCGTCGAGCGTCCCGTCGCTCAGGGGCGCGACCCCGGGATAGAAGGCCGTGGAGATCGAGTCGCGGACGTAGGCGAAGATCGCGCGCGCCCGCGCCTCCGGGTCGTCGCCCGCCTTCTTGGCGAGAGCCTTGCCCTTGGCGCGTACCGCGCCGTCGCGGTGCCGGGCGTCGGCGTAGATCGAGTCGAGCACGTCGCAGGTCGACCTCCAGTTGCCGAACAGGGGGTAGTGCTGCACGCCCTCGCCGATCATCGTGGGCAGCAGGAGGAACCGTGACGAGAGGTCCTCGAAGGGATACTGCTCCGGCTCGTCGGGGACCGGCGGCAGGTCGTCCATCCACACCTTGACTTCCGTGCCGCGCGCGGTCTTCTTCTGGCTGCTCTGGAACTTCCCCCCGAAGGTGGCCACACCCCACGGCGCCGCCGCCACGCTCCCGGGGACGTAGTAGGTGATCTCCGAGTGCAAGGTGGGGATCCAGTCCTGGAAGTACCACGGGTCGAGATGGGCGATCGACTCGAAGCGCAGCTCGTAGCGGTAGTCGAGGATCGCCCCCGGCTCGATCGCGGGAAAGGTCGCCGTCGTGACGCTCCAGCGCTTCTGGCCGGTGACGGTTTCCTGGAAGACGGCGTCCTCGGGCACCGGCACCTCGCGCCCGTCGGGGAGCACGGTGCGCCCCTCGAACGAGACCAGGCGCACGAAGTCACTGTGGGGCACGCGGACCTCGCCGTACTTCTTGCCCTCCTCGGTCAGGAGCTTGATCCGGCCCTCCACCTCGAGGCTCGAAGAGCTCTGGCTGACGAGGGTCCCCATCATGGTGAATCGGGCGTCGCGGTAGAGGACGACCGCCGGAGCCTCCGGGTAGTCCGGCACCGAGGTCATCTCTCGATCGCTCTGCCGGACCGGCGGGAAGCCGGAGGCCGAGAGCGCCGGAGGGAAGGCGACGAGCGGCAGGCCCGCCAGGGCCAGGGCGAGGGCGAGGGCAGGGGCGGTACGGCGTTCGGACATGGACTCTCCTGGGCGTCGAGGCGCAGCTCCGGCGCGGGCGGGCGAGACGCGCCCCGGCCCCGAGCAGCGCGAGTTCCAGTAGGACGTGTCCTCGGGAGGTGAAACGATTTCAGGAAGGCGGGAACAGGACGCGTCGGGAGATGGGGGGCGAAGACAGGACCGGCCGGGGCCCCGGGTACGAACAAGGAGCTCCCGGCCGGAAGGCACGAGGAGAGTCAGCCGCTCGCGGCGGCCGTCAGCGCAGGTCCCAGCCGGCCTGGCGGAGCTCCTCCTCGGCCCGGGCGGCGGCTTCCTGCTCCTCGACGACCCGGCCGTCGAACAGGTGGACCACCCGCTCGGCGTGCCTGGCGTAGCGCGGGTCGTGGGTGACGCTGCAGATCGTGGCGCCGTCCTTGTGGAGCTCGTCGAGCAGGTTCATCACCGCGTCGGAGTTCTTCGAGTCGAGGTTCCCGGTGGGCTCGTCGGCGAGCAGGATCGACGGCCGGCCGACGACGGCGCGGGCGACGGCGACCCGCTGCTGCTGACCGCCGGAAAGCTGCGACGGGTAGTGCTTCGTGCGGTGGGCCATGCCGACCCGCTCCAGGGCCTCGAGCACCCGCTTCTTGCGCTCGCCCGAGGAGACGCCCCGGTAGACCAGCGGCAGCTCGACGTTCTCGAACACCGTCAGGTCGCCGATCAGGTTGAACGCCTGGAAGATGAAGCCGATCTCCCGGTTGCGGATCCGCGCCCGGTCGGAGAACGAGAGGTTCGCGACCTGCTTGCCGTTGAGCCAGTACTCGCCATTGGTCGGCGTGTCGAGCAGGCCGAGGATCGAGAGCAGGGTCGTCTTGCCGCAGCCCGAGGGCCCGGCGATCGAGACGTACTCGCCTTCGTCGATCTCGAGGTGGATGTTCGACAGGGCATGGGTCTCCACCTCCTCGGTGAAGAACACTTTGGTGATGCCGTCGAGGTGGAGCAGGGATCGGGTGTCTTCGCTCATCGGTCGCTCTCCTTAAGCCTTCTGTGCGCGTACGCCGGTTCGGTCGCTGCCGAAGCTCAGTACGGTCGGCGGACCCGAAGTGTTTCGCCTTCCAGCGCGTGTTCGAGTATATGCCATGCCGCTGCCCGCCGGAATCATTCGAGCTTGATCCGGTCGACCTCGTCGTACTGGGAGGTGTCGGACAGGATCACCTTGTCCCCCTTCTGGAGCCCTTCGACCACCTCGATCGTATCCACGGAGGCGCGGCCCAGCTTCACCGGTACGCGCACCGCCATGTTCCCGTCGTCGACCAGCTTGAACAGCTCCACCTGGCTGTTGGCCTGGCCGAACGTGGGCCGGCCGACGTAGAGCACGTCGTCGAGCTTCTCGATCTGTATGGTGCCGTCGACGGAGAGATCGGGGCGCGCGCCGGGCGGCAGGGCGCCCTCGAGCGCCACGTCCACGGTCACCGTGCCTTCGTGGACCGACGGATCGATGCGCGAGACGCGGCCCGGAACGATGCCGTTGCGCGTGTCGATCTTGGCCGGCAGCCCGATCTCGATGTCCTTGGCCTGGGTCTCGGCGATCCGCAGCTCGGCCTTCAGGTCCTCCGGCTTCGCCACCCGGGCGAGGACCGTGCCGGCGGTGACCCGCTCGCCGACCTCGACCGGGACCTCCTGGAGGACGCCCGAGAGGCCGGCCCGCACCTTGAGCGACTCGATCTCCTCCTTGCGGAGCCGGTAGACGCCCTCGGCCTGGGCGAGCTGGGCCCGCTGGGCGTCGAGCTGCGCCTCGAGCGACTCCTGGGCCTTGTCGAGTCGCCGCTTCTCGAGACCGACCCGCTTCTCGAGCTGCTCCGAGCGGATCCGCGAGCGCTTCAGGTCGATCTTGGGGATCAGCCCGTCCTGGTCCAGGGTCTCGTTGGCCTCGACCTGGAGCTTGGCCTCGCTGTAGTCGGACTCGATCGCCGCCGCCGCGGCCTGCTGGTTGAGCAGGTCGCTCTGCAGGCGCACCTCGAGATCGGCGAGCTCGGCCTTGCCGGCGTTGTAGGCGAGCCGCGCGTCCTCGACCTGCTGCTCGAGCTGGGGGTTGGCGAGCTCCAAGATCACCGTGTCCGGCTGGACGCGGACGCCGGCCTTCAAGTGGATCTCCTCCACCCGGCCTTCGACCGAGGTGGTGATCCAGCGGATCGTCTCCGGCACCAGCGAGCCGGGGCCGCGCACCTGGCGCACCATCGAGCCGCGCTGCACCTCGCCCACCCACACGCTCTGGCGCGAGACGCTCATGGCGGCGGGTTCGAGGCTCGAGATGCCGAGCGTCACGAGGACCAGGGCGGCCACGCCGATCCCGCCGTAGATGATGCGCTTCTTGCGGCGCTTCTTCTTGAAGTCCTTGCGCTCGATGTCCATGCTCATGGTGCGCCTGCTCCTTTCCTCTCGAAGACTCTAGCAGCCCTCGTGCCAGGCGGTGCACCATCTCTAAACAACTGCCACCAAACGAGTTATTCCTTGGACCGAGATCCGTTCCGGGGTGTCGCGTCCGGTCGCGGGACGGGCCGTCCCGGAAGCGGACGCGACGGCCCGAGCCTGCAAGATTCATGATCCGCCTACTGCGAGGCGGCGCCCCCCTTCGGCTTCGCCTCGTCCTTCGCCGCCGGCTTGGCTGCGCGCACGGCGTCGAGGGCGTGGATCACGCCGTCGCCCGTCTCCCTCGAGAGCAGCAGCACGGCGTCGCGCGCCGAGGCGCCGGCCGGGTAGCCCGCGGCGCCGGCGGGGAACAGGGTCAGGGTCTCCTCGGTCCCCTTCTCGCCGGTGAGGGTCAAGGTCAGGATCGGCTTGCCGAGATCGGCGGGGGGCGTGGCCGGCAGGTCGCCCTTGGCGCCGGTGACGGCGAACAGGAGATCGCTCGCCGCGGTGTAGGGAATCGTCTCGGCGGCGCCCTTCGCGGTGCGCAGCCAGTCGCTGCCCTCCCGCGTCAGGACGAGCTCGCCGGTGGCGTCCTTCGCCGTGAGCCGGCTGACCGCGTAGGAGGCCAGGTCGGTCCACGACCGCGAGCGCCAGAGGGCGACCGGCGTGGCCGCGGTCGCCGCCAGGTCGGTGGCCGCCTCGAAGAGCTTGGTCCCGGAGCGGGCGTAGACCGTGCCGCTCGAGCCCTCGACCGGCGAGCCCAGGTCGAGCTCCAGGGTCTCGGCAGGCGGCTTGCCGGTCTTCCCCGAGGGCTTGGCCTGCGCCGGGTTGCCGGTGGCTCCCTCGGCGCCCGCCTCGGACGAGGAGGAGGCCGTGGGCGCCGGCTCGAGCTGGGCCTCGACGTGGGCCCTGGGCGGCTCGAGCCCGAGGTCCGCCGGCGCCGGCGCCTCGGCCTCGGCGCCGCCCAGGAGCTTCGTCGCCCGCAGGTCGACGAGGTCCGAGAGCAGGCGATCGACCTTGTCGGAGTCGGCCAGGTCGGAGATCGGCGTCTCGAGGTAGAAGCGGTCGCCGCGCTTGGCGAGGACCACCGGCTCGCCGGGCCGGTCGGCGGAGGTCAGGGTCACTCGCGCGATCCGGTCGCGCTCGGCGGTGAAGATCTCCTTCGACCGCCAGTCGTTGGGCTGCTTCTCGAGCTGGTCGACGAACGAGCGGGACGTGACGTAGACCTCCGGCTTCCCGGCCAGGGAGACCAGCAGGTCGGTCGAGGCCGGCACGTCGGCGCCGACCAGCAGGGTGTGCGTGCCCTGCGCGGTCGTCAGGGTGACCTTGCCGCGGGGCGAGTCGAGGCCCGCCTGGGCGGGCTTAGCGTCCTCGAGGGTCCGCTCCTTCTGGAGACCGGTGAGGGTGGTGACCAGGCGCTCGACGGCGCTCTGGTCGGCGCGGTCCGCGAGCGGCGCGGTGAGGCGCCACGTCCCCTTCTCCGCCCCGCCCTCGCCCGCCTCGCCGCTCGCCGGCGCCGCCTCGCCGGCCGCCCCGTCCTTGGGCTCGGCGGCCACGCGCTCGAAGGCGACCTTCCGGTCGCCCCACTGGAGGGTGACGCCGGTCACGTCGTCGCTCTCGACGGGCAGGACCTTCTGCGAGCGCTCGGCGAGCTCCTCGCTCGACGGCAGGTCGCGGCCGAAGAACCAGACGAAGGCGGCGAGCGCCGCCACGATGACGGTGAGCACCAGGACGGTCTTCGGCTTCACAGCGCCCTCCTCCGGCGCGACCAGACCCAGAGGCCGAGGAGGATCGCCAGCAGTGGCAGCACGCCCGCGACGAAGACCATCGACCAGCGCTCCTGGCTCGGGGTCATCGACAGGCGCACCTGCTCCGGCTTCTTGGGCGGAATGCCCAGCAGGGTCTCGCGCTCGATCAGCCAGTTGAACAGGTTGTTGGCCAGCGTCCGGTTGCCCGGACCGAGGCGCAGGAACGCGCTCGACACGAGGTCGGAGTCGCCCACCACGACCAGGCGCATGGCCTGGGGCTTGGGCTGGGACTTGGGCTCGGCCTTGGCCGGCGGCTTCGGCCCGGCCGCGGGCTGCGGGTCCTGGGCCGCCTCGGCGTCGCCGGCCGGCGGCGAATCGTCGGCCGCCTGGGCCAGATCTTCGTCCGCGCCCGAGGCGGAGGCCGCGGGCGGCGCCGTCGCCTCCACCGCCACGGCCAGCGAAACCGGCCCCTTCAGGTCGCCGGGGCCGGGACCCTCGACGCTCCCGCCCTCGAACCGGGTCACCGCCCAGCCGTCGGCGCTGGTCTTCATCAGCTCGGTCACGGTCGCGCCCTTCGGCGCGTCGCCGGCGCCGACCGAGCGGCTCTCGCGCACGAGCACCGGGATGCCGGCGTCGGCCAGCGCCTTGGTGGTCGGGTGGTCGGTGTAACGGGTGGCGAAGAAGGTCTCGGCCGAGAAGCCGGGCGGCGTGGTCGACGGGTCGACGACGACGTCGTCGCCCACCTTCACGCCGTAGTCCGCCAGCCACTTGCCCAGGCCGAGGTCGGCGAACCCGGCCTGGACGCCGCCGGGCTGGAAGGCGGGGTCGAGGAGCACGAGCAGGCGGCCGCCGCCGGCGAGGTAGGTGCCGAGCACCTTGAGCTCGGCCTCGGTGAAGGCGGCCCGGGGCCCGGCGATCACCACCAGGCTGGTGCCGTCCGGCACCGCCTTGGCGCCCAGAGAGGCCCACTCCTGGAGGTCGGTGTTGTCGGGGTTCAAGAGCTGGCGCACGGCCTGGAGCCCGGAGGTCGAGGCATCGTCCAGGGAGAGCTCGCCGTGACCGGTGGTGAACAGCACCTTCGGCTTCGCCCCCTGGGTCAGGTCGACCAGGGCGCTGGTGAACTGCTCCTCCCCCTTGAACGCCTTGATCTTCGGCTCCTCGCCGAGCTGCGCGCCCGAGAAGTCGAGATCGGCCAGGTCGTTGGCCGCCACCACGCGGCGCTGGTCGCCCGCCTCGAACACCACGCCCGCGGAGGTGACCTTGTACTGGTCGACCAGGCGCTTCGCCTCGACCGGGTTGCGCGCCGGATCGATCCAGCGCACCTCGAGGTGCGGCGACGCCGCCTGATAGCGCGACAGGAGCTCCTTGGTCGGCTCGTAGAGGCGCGAGCCGGCGGTGATGAAGACGGTGACCTGGACGTCCTTGTCGAGGTGGGAGAGGACGTTCTCGCTGGTCTGGGAGAGGGAGTAGATCTTGGTCCGGGTCCAGTCGAGCCGGGCGTGGTACTTCCAGCCCAGGTAGTTGACGATCACCAGGAGGGCGAGCACCAGCAGGACGCCGGCCCCGAGGAGGGACCCCTTGACCGCGGCCGCGCCGGCGCCGCCACCGGCCGGGCGGCGAGGGGGCGGGCCTTGCTCTTCGCGCGCTGGATCGAAGTCGTCGGCCATGGGGCTACCTCCACTTCCCGGACTCGAGGGCCCGGCTGCTCAAGAACAGGAAGAAGGCGGTCGTGGTCAGGTAGAAGACCAGCCGCCGCGTGTCGACGATCCCCTTCGCCAGGTCCTCCATGTGCCCCGGCAGGCTGAGGTACCCGATCAGGTCCTTCAGCCCCTGGGCGTTGACGAAGTACTGGAGGAAGGCGACGCAGATGAGGACCAGGAGGATGGCGAAGCTCATGACCGCCGCGATGATCTGGTTGCGGGTCATGGCGGAGGCGAACAGGCCGACGGCGAGGAACAGGGCGCCGATCAGGGCCACCCCCAGGTACCCCGCCCCGACGACCCCCCAGTCGATCTCGCTGTAGAGGGCCACGATCACCGCGTAGCTCACCGTCGGGAGCCAGAGGAAGAGGTAGAAGACCCAGGCCGCGAAGTACTTGCCGAGCACCACCTGGGTCTCGGAGACCGGCGCGGTCATGAGCACCTCGAGCGAGCCGCTCCGGCGCTCCTCGGCGACCAGGCGCATGGTGAGGACCGGCGCCACGAAGAGCAGCACCAGCCAGAAGAGGAAGGTGCCGCCGAAGAACAGGTCGAGGGGCCGGCCGGCCTGGGACAGCGGATCGTTCAGGGCGAGAAGGATGATCGAGAAGATGATGCCGTTGACGATCAGCAGGAAGCAGAGGACGACGTAAGCGAGGGGCGACAGGAAGTAGGCCCTGATCTCGCGCTGGAAGGTCGCGAGGATTCCGTTCACGGCATCACCTCCTCTTCGTCGACTCGGTCACCCGATTCGCGCCCCGGTTCCGGCACCACGACCTCCTCGCCGCCGCCCGCGGCCGGGAGGTCCGGGCCGGGCGCCGCGCCCGAGGCGTGGTCGCCGGTGGTGAGACGGATGAAGACGTCCTCGAGGGACGCCCGCTCCTGCTCGAGGGCGAGGAGCACCCAGCCGCGCGCCACCACCTCGCGGAAGATCGCCTCGCGCGGGTCGGCGCCGGCGGTGCCCTCCACCAAGAGGGCGACGGCGTCGCCGGCGGCCGAGCCCGCGTGGGGCCGCACCGCGGCCACCCCGGCGACGGCGGCCAGCGCCTCGGCCGCGCCGGCGGGCGCGCCCTTGAGCTCGACCCGCAGGAGGAAGTGGCCCTCGAGGCGGGTGCGCAGGGCCTCGGGGCTGCCCTCGCCCACGATCCGGCCGCGGTCGATGATCAACACCCGGTCGCAGAGCAGCTCGACCTCGGGGAGGATGTGGGTCGAGAGCAGCAGCGTGTGCTCGCCGCCGAGCTCCCGGATCAGGTCGCGGATCGCGATGATCTGCTTCGGGTCGAGGCCCACCGTGGGCTCGTCGAGCACCAGGACCCGGGGACCGTGGAGGATCGCCTGGGCGAGGCCCACTCGCTGGCGGTAGCCCTTCGACAGGGTGGCGATCGTCTGGCCCCGGACGTCGGCGATCAGGCAGCGGTCGAGGGCCTCGGCGATCGCCCGGCGGGCGGCCGCACGGTCGAGCCCTTGGAGGCGTGCACGGTAGGCGAGGTACTCCCCCACCCGCATCTCGGGGTAGAGGGCGACGTTCTCGGGCAGGTAGCCGATCTCGCGCCGGGCGAGGCGGGGCTCCTCCACCAGGTCGTGGCCCGCCACCGTCACCCGCCCTTCGCTCGGGGGCAGGAAGCCGGTGATCATGCGCAGGGTCGTCGTCTTGCCGGCGCCGTTGGGCCCGAGGATGCCCAGGATCTCGCCCTCGCCGACCGAGAACGAGATGCCGTCGACGGCGGTCTTCGGCCCATAGCGCCGCGTGAGCTCGTGTGCTTCGATCATCTTTCCGGGGGACTCCTTTCGACGGGCGTGTGGTTCCAGTCGGAGAGCCCTAGCAAATCGGGTGCCGGCCGCGAGAGAGCAGTTTCTGGGGGACGGGCGGCCCCGCGAGACGACGCCCTGCCAAATTGGCGGCGGCGGCCCGCCGGACGGAGGCCCGCGCAAAGCGCTCAGATGAGCAGCGCCGCGTCTGGAGCGTTAGACTTTTCAAGAGACGAACCGGCCGACCGGCGGGAGACCCACCGTGTCGTATGGCACCACAACCCCCACGACAAGGGGTTCCATGACGAATCTCGCCTTCGATCTACGCTTCGCACTCCGCCAGCTTCGGAGGTCTCCGGGTTTTGCCGTCGTGGTGATCCTCTCCCTGGCCCTGGGGATTGCGGGGGCCACGGTCATCTTCGGCGTGCTCGACGCGCTGCTGCTGCGGCCTCCGGGTGGAGTTCGCCATCCCGGGGAGGTGGCGCGCCTCTACATCGTCCGCACCCGCGGCCGCATCCAGATGCCGGACGGAGGGCCGGGCTCCTACCCCGACTTCCGGTCGCTCCAGCAAGGAGCTCGGCAAACCGAGAGGATCGCCTCCTTCCTCGAGACTCGGGAGTACGACGACGGCCTGGGCGCGGAGGCGACGCGGGTCGAGGGCCGGCCGGTGTCGGGCGAGTTCTTTCCCGTCCTCGGCGTGGCGCCGGAGCGCGGAAGGCTGATCGATCTCGACGATGACCGACCGGGAGCCGCGCGCGCGGTGGCGGTGGTGAGCGACCGGTTCTGGCGCCGGCGCCTGGGCGCCGATCCCCACGTCGTCGGCCGCAAGCTCCTCCTCGACGGGACGCCCTACACGGTGGTCGGCGTGGCCGGCGCCCGCTTCACCGGGATCGATTCCGAGCCGGTCGACCTGTGGACCCCTCTGGGCACCGCCGCCGGCGGCCTGCTGGATCGGCCCGACGTCGGTCTCTTCGAGTTTCTCGCCCGACTCCCTGTCGCGACCGACCGGCGCCAGTTCCGGCTCCGTGAAGAGACACGCCTCGCCGCGGCCGCGGCAGAGGACCCGCGGATGGACCCGTCGCCCAAGCTGCTTCTGGGCCCGCTGAACGCTGCCCGCGGCCCCCACCCCTCCGGCGCCGTGCGCCTCGTCCTCGTGCTGCTGGCGGCCACCGGGCTCTACCTCCTCATCGCCTGCGCCAACGCGGCCAGTCTCCTCCTGGCGAGGGCGGCGATCAGAGGCCGAGAGCTCGCCGTCCGCCGCGCTCTGGGCGCCGGGGAAGGGCGGATCGTCCGTCAGCTCCTCGCCGAGAGCGTGCTCATCGCGCTCCTCGGCGGCGGGGTCGGCCTGGCGCTCGCCGCGGCGGGCGGCCGGGCGGCGCGGTACGTGGCGGCACTCCCCGCGGGTCTCCCATGGATCAGCCCGCGGCTCGTTGGATTCGCCTTCCTCGTGTCCCTCGGGACCGGCCTCCTCTTCGGCCTGGCACCGGTCCTCCAGCGCTCCCGGTCCCGGCCCCTCGCCGCGCTCCACGACTCCCAGGGCGAGGGGCGCCGCACCGGCCGGCTCCTGCCGACAGCGCTGGTCGCGGGGCAGGTCGCCTTGGCGGTGGTGCTGTTGGTGGGCGCCGGGCTGTGTCTCGCATCACTCCAGAGGGTCGTGACGATCGATCCCGGGATGGACCTCGACCACCTCGCCGTCGCCTCGCTGGACCTGCGGTCGGCGGGATACTCGCCCGTGGATGCCGCCGCTTTCTACCGGCGCGGATTGGCCAGGCTCCGGAGGCTTCCGGGCGTCGATGAGGCGAGCTTGGCGATGCCACTCCTTCTGGGCGGCGGCGGCTGGGGCGTTTCGGTCCGTGGCCCCGGCGGAGACGAGGTGCAGATCTCCTCGGGGCCCTACTTGTACCTCGTGGGAGACGACTTCTTCCGGACGGCGGGGATCCCGATCCTCCAGGGCCGGCCGCTCACCGCCGAGGATCGGGCGGGCTCCGAGCCGGTGGCGGTGGTGAGCGAGCGGGTGGCACGGGCCCTGGCTGCCGGCGGGGACGCCGTGGGGATGTGCGTCGCCATGGGGCCGTCTCGGAACGAAGCCGGCCGCTGTACGCGCATCGTCGGCGTCGCGGGAAATGTCCGGCGCCGCTATCTCGTCGACGAGGAGACGGCCCATCTCTACCGCCCCACGGAACAGGTCCCTTACGCCGAGAGGCCATCGCTCTTCCGACCCAAGTTCCTGGTTCGCACCAGGGAGAATCCCGAGCGCTACCTCGCCTCGATGCGCTCCGCCCTCCAGGGGCTCGCCCCGAATCTCCCCTACGTGGACGTGCAGCCGATGGCGACCTTCGTGGCGGCAAGGGCGATCCGACCGTTCGAGATCGCCTCGCGCCTCCTCTCCGTCTTCGGTCTCCTGGCCCTGGTCCTCTCGTGGGTCGGGCTCTACGGAACCCTGGCTCATTTCGTGGCCGCCCGCACGCGGGAGGTGGGCGTGCGGGTGGCCCTCGGCGCGGGGCGGGGGAGGGTCGTCGGGCTGGTGGTCCGGCGGGCCTTGGTCGCGGTAGCCCTCGGGATCGCTGGTGGCCTCGCGCTCGTGGCACCGGCCGCGCGGGCGATCCGCGCTCAGCTCCAGGGCGGCCCGTCGGATGAGCCCATTGCCGTGGTGGCCGTGACGGCCACCCTGCTCCTGGTGGCGCTGCTCGCCTCGTGGATTCCCGCCCGCCGTGCGGCGCGGCTCGACCCGGCCGAGACTCTACGACAGGAGTAAGGGCCCGCGCAGGAATAACTCCCAGCACCGAGGGCGTAAGGGCGCAATCCTCGCAAGGCGCGCGACTGAGGCATAGCGGGGCCTATGCCGCAGGGAGCGCAACGCCGCGAGGGTTGATGGAATTACGCCCGAATGCGGGAGTTATTCCTGCGCGGGCCCTAAGGGCCCGTCTAGATGTCTGATCAGGCCAGAATCGCGACGAACGAGCCGAGCTCCTCGAGAAACAGCCCGAGAGGGTGGGGGCGTCCCCTTCCCCCCCGTGGGGTGGGAAGGGGATCGAGGGGATGCGGGAGGCATCCGGTCAACCGTCCCCTTCCCCCCCGTGGGGTGGGAAGGGGATCGAGGGGATGCGGGAGGCATCCGGTCAACCGTCCCCTTCCCCCCCCGTGGGGTGGGAAGGGGATCGAGGGGATGCGGGGGGCATCCGGTCAACCGTCCCCTTCCCCCCCCGTGGGGTGGGAAGGGGATCGAGGGGATGCGGGGGGCATCCGATGAATCCAGCGGTGTGGAGTCGCCGTTCCGAGGAGCGCAGCCGCGATCGCTCGGCGTGGGCGGGGGACCAGCGACCCGTGGCGCCGGAGACGCTTCAGGCGCCTCATCGGTTTGAGGCGAAGCCTCGCTAGATGTCTGATCAGGCCAGAATCGTGACGAACGAGCCGAGTTCTGAGCCGCCGCCAGACCGGGAGGGGGCGTCCCTCTCCCCCCGCGAGGGTGGGAGAGGGATCGAGGGTGAGGGGGGCGATCCGATCGATCGGCGTCCCTCTCCCCCCGCGAGGGTGGGAGAGGGATCGAGGGTGAGGGGGGCGATCCGATCGATCGGCGTCCCCCTTCCCCCGCGAGGGTGGGAGAGGGATCGAGGGTGAGGGGGGCGATCCGATCGATCGGCGTCCCTCTCCCCCCGCGAGGGTGGGAGAGGGATCGAGGGTGAGGGGGGCGATCCGATCGATCGGCGTCCCTCTCCCCCCGCGAGGGTGGGAGAGGGACCGAGGGTGAGGGGGGCGATCCGGAAGGTCTCTGCGCCGAGCAAGGCCCGGGCCGCTGAGGTCTCGTCGAGCGGGTTCCCGCGGGCGGTGGCCGCCGTGTCCGGAGTCGCTTCCCTCCGCTCAGCTCGTCGGTCTGAGGCGGAGCCTCGCGAGAAACAACTGCGTGAACCGAGGGCGTCCGGGCGCCCTCCTCGCAAGGCGCGCGACCGAGGCATCGCCGGGCCCATGTCGAAGGGAGCGCAACGCCGCGAGGAGGGATGCAGGGGCGCCCGAATGCCGCAGTTCTTTCTGGACGCGCCCTAAAGTCCCGGCTACACGCCGAACTCTTCGGCGAAGCGCCGGACCGCCTCGGCCGGGCCGCAGACGTAGACCGTGTCCCGGGGCTCGAAGCGGAAGTCGGCGCCCAGGTCGAGGATCAGCTCGTCGTCCCGCTCGACCGCCACCACCGAGCAGCCGGTGCGCTCGCGGATCGCCAGCTCCGCCGGGTCGTGGCCGGCCAGCCGCCCCTCGGCCTGCAGCTTGAGCACCTTGAGCTGGGGGTCTACCGACACCGCCTCCTCGCGCAGCAGGCGGCGGGCGAGGATCTGCCCCGAGACCTGGCTGATCGAGAGGGCGAAGTCCGCGCCCGCCCGGTGGATCCGCTCCACGTTCTCCGCCCGGTTGACCCGGGCGATCACCGGCACGTCCGGCGCCGCCTCCTTGACGATCACCGTGGCGAAGAGCGTCGCGGCGTCGGTGTCCAGGGCCAGGATCACGCCCTGGGTGGTCTCAGCCACCAGCTCTTCGACGATCTGGGGGTCGAGCATGTCGCCCACTAGGTCCACGCCGTCGGTCTCCTTCCGGTCGACCACCACCACGGTCTCGCCGGCGTCTCTCAGGAGCTCGACGACCTTGCGCCCCACCTCGCCGTGGCCGCCCACCACGAAGCGGCCCCGGCGGCGCAGCGGCACCGCACCGCTCACCAGGTCGAGCAGGCGCTCGACGCTCTCGTCGGTGCCGGCGATCACCAGGATCCCTCCCGGCTCGATGCGGGTTGCGGCCGAGGGCGGGGCGTGGAGCTCGCCGCCCAGCCACTGACCGAGGACCGCCGCGCCCGTGCGGGCGCCGATCGCCGCCTGCTCGAGCGTCTGCCCGGCGAGGCTGCTCTCCGGCTGCACCCTGAGCTGGTGGATCTCGAGGCGGCCCAGGTTCTGGACTCCCGCCACCCGCGGGCTGATCCGGGCGCTCGCCCGCGCCGCGAGCGCCGCGCCCAAGACGTGACGCGGCGTGAAGACCGCGGTGGCCCCGGCCAGGAGCAGGGGCCGGCGATGGAGGGGCTCCTCGACCAGGCCCAGGATCTCGCCCTCGAAGCCGGATTGCCGCGCCGCCAGGATGACCGCGGCGTTGACGTCGTCGGAGGAGTTGACGAGGAGCGCCCGGGCCCGGCCGAGGCGCACCGCCTCCAGGGCCCCGTCGTCGAGACGCGAATGGACCACGCGCCGCCCCCGCTCGACCAGGCGCCGGGCCATGGCCTCGTCCTCCTCCACCACGACCGTCGCGAGCCCCGCCCCCTCGGTCTGCTCGACCAGGCTCTCGACCGCGGGCCCGTAGCCGTAGACCACCAGGTGGCCGGAGAGGTCCTCGTCGAGCTCCTGCGGCAGTCGGCTCTCGAACCGCTCCTCGAGGAAAGGGATGAGGAAGATCGGGATGATCAGGAAGACCAGGAAAACGCCGATGAACTGGAGGAACACCACGAAGAGCACCATGACCGGGCTCTGCCAGGCGGCGTCGGCGCCGTAGCCGGTGGTGCTCAAGGTCTCTCCGACGAACTCGAGGCTCTGCCAGAAGCCCCGCGGCCGGCCCTCGAGCCAGCCCATCCCGGCCATGTAGAGGAGGCTCGCGGCCACCACCAGGACCGGCAACGATGCGAGCAGGAGGAGCAGCCGTCGCTGCGAGGTGCGCATGGACCGGATTGTAGCGGCCGGCTCGTTCCGAATCCTCGCTTGTAGACTCTCCCCCCATGGAGGTACGCCTCGACAAGTGGCTCCAGGTCGCCCGGGTGTTCAAGACCCGGAGCCAGGCGACCCGGGCCTGCACCCTCTCGCGGGTCAGGGTCAACGGCCAGTCCGCCAAGCCGCACAAGGGGCTCGCGGTGGGCGACCGGATCGAGGTGGAGCAGGGAGACTGGACTCGGATCCTGGTGGTCCGCGAGCTGCGCGACAAGCCGGTCGCCAAGGCTCTGGCCGCCGAGCTCTACGAGGACCTGAGCCCGCCCCGGCCCCACCTCAGCGAGCTCGAGCGGCTGATGCGCAAGCCCCCGGAGCGGCGCGAACGGGGGACCGGGCGGCCGACGAAGAAGGAGCGGCGGGACCTGGAGCGGTGGCGAGACGATTTGTAGGGCGAGGGACGCCGCCACACGATCGGATCATCCCCCCTCACCCTCGATCCCTCTCCCGGCACCGGCGCTCGGCCCCCTACCCTCCGAGCAGCTCGCCCCAGGGCTTGAGCGCCTCGACGTGGTCGCAGACGATCTTCACCGTCACGATCAGCGGCACCGCCAGCAGCGCGCCGACGACCCCCCACATCCATCCCCAGAAGATGATCCCGACGAAGATGACCAGGGGGTTCAGGGTGAGCTGGCGCCCGACGATCGTCGGGGTGATGAACGAGCCCTCGAGGGCGGTGAGCGCCAGGTAGACGGCCGGAGGCACCAGGGCCGTGCCCACGCTGTCGAAGGTCAGCAAGGAGACCAGGACGACCACCGAGACCCCGACCAGGGCGCCCACGTAGGGCACGAAGTTGAGCAGGCCGGCCATCGCCCCCCAAAGCACCGGATTCGGCACGTGGAGCCACCACAGGGCGAGGCCCACCGCGATTCCGAGACAGGTGTTGATCACCGTGATGGTGAAGAGGTAGGTGGAGATACTGTGCTCGATGCGGCGGGCGATGCTCAGCATCCGCCGCCGGTGCCTCGGGGCCGGGAACACGCCGGACGCCTTGCGCAGGAAGACGTCCCCCGAGGTGAGGAGGAAGAACAAGAGCACCAGCATGACCGCCCCCGCCGAGGCGACGGTGGCGGTCAGTTCCATCAGGTTGTTCGAGAGCGACTGGCCGGCCACCTCGACTTCCCGCCGCGTCTTGCCGCCGCTGACGTCGGTAATCCGTTCGACCTCCTGGGTCGCCCGGTTCACCTTGGCCACGGGCTCCTTGAGCTGGCGGATCTTCGTCTCGAGCTTGCGCAGGCTTCGGGGCGCCCGGCCCATCCAGTCGGCGGCCGGAGAGGCCAGGTAGTAGACCAGGGCGCCGACCACCGCGACCAGGCCGGCGACCACCAGGCCCGCGGCGATCCAGCGCGGCACGTGGAGCCGGCCGAGAAAGCGGACCACCGGCGCGAGCAGCAGGCCGAGCAGGACCGCGAGGACGATGGGCAGCACCACCGCCCGGGCCACGTAGAGGGCGCCGAGCAGGGTCAGCACGAAGAGCCCGATGACGGCGGCGCGCGGCAGGTCGTTGCGCGCCCAGATCCGGCGCCGCTCTTCCTGGGGCTGCCCTTCGGCCTCCGTCGGCTCGACGACCTCCGGCTCCACCTAGGCGCCTTCCCCGGTCACACTCTCCGGACGAAGTGGAGGATCAGCGAGATGATGAAGATGACGAGGAAGATGAAGAAGAGGATCTTGGCGATACCCGCGGCGCCGGCGGCGATTCCGCCGAAGCCGAAGATCGCCGCGATGACCGCGATGACGAGGAAAACCAAAGCCCATTGCAGCATGCTACTCCCTCCTTTCGGCAAGTGGATCGTAGGCTCTCGCAGCCGGAGCGGGCTTCGATCCGCCGCGCCCGGTTTCGCCACCGGCTGCTCGAACGGTTGGGCACAGTGCAAGAGGCGGGCCAGCCGGCCGGCTAGCCGCCCGGCGGGAGCTGCGGGGGATCGGACGCCTCGCCCCGGTAGACCTTCGAGGCGCGATAGCTGTCGAGCCAGTGGTGCAAGAACACCTGGATCGCCGCCGCCGCCGGGACGGCGATCAGCATGCCGAGGATCCCGAAGAGCGAGCCGCCCACGATGATGGCGAGGAGAACCCAGACCGGGTGGAGGTTGACGCTGCGGCCGAGGATGCGGGGCGAGAGGAAGGTCCCCTCGAGGAGCTGCGAGGCGCTGAACACGGCGATCACCAGGAGCACCCGCACCCAGCTCTCGTACTCGGCCCAGCACAGGAGGACCGCCGGCAACAGGCCCACGACCAGGGACATGTAGGGGATCATGTTGGCGAGGCCGGCGACGATGCCGATCACGAGCCCGAGGGGCACCCCGATGAACAGCAACCCGACCGAGTTGATGAAGGCGAGGATCAGGGCGATGGTGAGCTGGCCCCGGAGGAAGCTCGCCACCGCCTCGTCGACCTCCCGGACGCGGGCGAGGACCACCGCGCGGTAGGGCAGGGGCACGAGCTCGCGCATGCCCCGCTTGACCTTGGGAAAGTCGACCAGCAGGTAGAAGGCGAAGACCGGCACGAAGATCAGGTTGAGCAGGAAGAGGACCAAGGCCCCGACGCTGACGAAGATCCGCGACAGCCAGTGCCCCACCGACCCCGCGAGCTTCGGGAGGTTCTCGCGGATCGTCTCCATCGCCCGGTCCCGGAGCTCGACGAACGCCACGGGGTACCGGGCGCGCGCCTTCTCGAGCAGGGGCTGCACCTGCCGACCCAGCCGATGGGTGTACTGGGGCAGGCGCTCGGCCAGGTTCTGGAACTCCTGCCCCATGGCCGGCACCAGGTAGAGGAAGAAGCCGGTCAGGGCCAGGACCAGGGCGACCGTCAGGGCGACCACGGCCCAGATGCGGTGCCACCCGTGCCGCTCGATCCAGGAGACCATCGGATCGAGCACGTAGGCGATGCCGAAGCCGATCAGCAGCGGCAGGAAGATGTCGCTCCCGGCGATGAGCAGCACCAAGACGGCGACCAGGGCGCCGCCGAAGAGGAGCAGACGCAGGAGTGCCGGATCGGGCCGCTTGATCGTCATCGCCATCGAGCTGGCGCGATGATAGCGCGAGCGCTCGCCAGCCACCGAGACTTCCCGTCTCGTACGGGAGGTGGCGTCCCTCTCCCCCCGGAGG
The DNA here is from genome assembly GCA_963741925.1 of uncultured Acidobacteriota bacterium. Taxonomy (GTDB): domain Bacteria; phylum Acidobacteriota; class Thermoanaerobaculia; order Multivoradales; family DATKCC01; genus CAVUBL01. Next base: position 559,331 of record CAVUJU010000005.1, on the reverse strand, counting down.
GTGGGAGAGGGATCGAGGACGAGGGGGGCGATCTGTCAGAACAGCGTGAGCTGGGAACCTTCCGCGCCCACCAGCTTCGAGGCCGTCACCCCGAGCAACCGGACCGGCCGGCGGGCGGCCTCGGTGCGCCCCAGGAGCTCCTTGCCGAGTCGCGCGAGCTCGGCGCCGTCGGCCACCGGCAGGGCGCGGGTCGTCGAGCGGCTGACGGTGGTGAAGTCGCCGTAGCGGACCTTGAGGGTCACGGTGCAGCCGGCGATCTCGCGGCGCGCGAGCCCGGCGGCGACCGCCTGGGCGAGCTCCTCGATCACCCGTTCCATCTCCGCGACCTCGGCCAGGTCATGGTCGAAGGTCGTCTCCTTGCCCAGGCTCTTGCGCTCCCGGTGGGTCGTGACCTCCCGTTCGTCGAGGCCGCGCGCGTACTCCCAGAGCATCCGGCCGTGGCGGCCGAAGCGCTCGACCAGGAGCTCGAGCGGCCGCTCGCGGAGGTCGGCCACGGTGCGCACCCCGAGCGCCTCGAGCGCCCGCTCGGTCGCGGGACCGACGCCGTGGAGCCGCCGGACCGGTAGGGGCGCGAGAAAGGCCGCGACCCGCTCCGGCCGGACCACGGTGAGCCCGTCCGGCTTGTCGAAGTCCGAGGCGATCTTGGCGATCAGCCGGTTCGGTCCCACCCCGATCGAGACGGTCAGGCCCCGCTCCGCGCGCACCCGCCGGCGGATCTCCCGGGCGATGGCCGTGGCGCTCGCCCACCGGCCCAGGTGGTCCGTGACGTCGAGGTACGCCTCGTCGATCGACACCGCCTGGACCAGGGGCGAGAAGTCGTGGTAGATGCGGAAGATCTCCTCGGACTCGCGCCGGTAGCGGGGGAAGTCGGGACGGAGGAACACCGCCCCGGGGCACAGGCGAAGAGCGCGTGCCGCGGGCATCGCCGAGGCGACGCCGAAGCGCCGGGCCTCGTAGCTCGCCGCCGCCACCACCCCTCGGCCCTCGGGGCTGCCGCCGATGACCACCGGCTTGCCGGCGAGGGACGGGTCGTCGCGCACGTGGACCGCCGCGTAGAAGCAGTCCATGTCGCAGTGGAGGATCCGCCGTCCGGAGCCGGAGCCCGCCATCGCTCGCCAGCTTACCCGACGGGAGACTCCCCGACCGGGTAGAATCGTCGACACTGATGTCGATCCGCGGGCCTGCGGAGGACGGCGCAGGCCCCGTTACTCGAGGAGGACGAACGGTGAGGCCCCTGGTCCGGCAGAGCCGCCCGCGCGATCCGCGGCCGCTCCGCCCGGACACCGTCGGGACGGCCGGCCGCGCGTAGCGATCGCAGTGACTCTCCGAGACGCCCGAGCGAGCTCCGGCCCCGGGGTCCCCGCGCGCAAGGCCGGGGTCCGAGTCCGCGCTCTCGGGCGATGCCTCGCCTTGCTGGCCCTCGCTTGCGGCTGCTCGTCGTCCGGCGGGCGGTCGGCGGGGCAGGCGACGGTCCACCGGGCGCCTGCCCTGGAGCCGGGCGCGGCGGTCCGCGGCCGGCTGCGCCCCGGGGAGACGGTCACCTACCCTCTGAGCCTTCACGACGGCGAGTACCTGGAGGTCTACCTCGACCAGCCGACCGACCGGGCGCGCCTCTTCCTGCTCGCCCCCGGGCAGCCCGACTCGACGGGCTATGACGACGCCTACGCGAGCGGCGAGTTCTCGGCCGATCCGCCGGCGCAGGTGCTCTGGGAGGTCGCGGAGACCGGCGGGGCCTACCGGCTGCGCCTCGAGAGCCGGAAGGACGAGGAGACGATCGCCTACCGGCTCACGGTCGGCGCCGCCCGACCGGCCGGCGAGCGGGACTGGAACCGGCACCGGGGGCTCCAGGCCTACCAGCAGGCGCTGACGCTCTGGCACCGAGAGGGACGTCTGGAGGAGGCGCTCGCCCGCTACCAGGTTGCGCTCGAGCTCTGTGAACAGGGCGGGTACCTGCGCGGCACCGCCTCCATCTACTATGAGAGCGGGCAGATCCTGCTGGCCCTGGGCCGCAAGGAGGAGGCGCGGAAGTCCTTCGCCGAAGCGGTCGAACGATGGAAACGGGCCGGCGAAACCGACTCGATGGTCGAAGGCACGACCTGGCTCGCTCAGGCCGAGATGGGACTCCTGCACCTCGACGATGCGCAGCGGCACCTGGAGGCGTCTCTCGCCGTCGCCGAGCGGCTGCCTTCCCGGGTGCCCGAGGCCGACACCCTGGACCAGATCTGCCAGCTCGACCGCGAACGCGGCCTCGGCAAGGAAGCTCTCGACGTCTGCAGGCGCGCCGTGGACCTCTGGCAGGCCATCGGCAAGCCCTGGGAGGCCACCGACTCGCTCAACGACCTGGGTCTCGTGTACCGAGACCTGGGTGAGACCGCGAAGGCCCGGAAGGCCTTCCAGCAGGCCCTCGCCATCCTCGACCGCTATCCGAAGCCGGGAACGCGGGCCACGGTGCTCAACAACCTGGCTCTCCTGGCGGAGATCGATGGGGAATGGGGCCAGGCCTTGAGCCTCTACCACCATGCGTTCGAGGGCTTCGACGCCGCGCATCGGACGGCCCACTCCGGAGTGGCCCTCTACAACATCGGTCGGACGCAAGAGCGCCTCGGCGACGACGAGGAGGCTCTCCGGTACCTCCAGCGGGCACGGGATCGGCTCGAGCAGGCGGGAGACGTTCTGTGGCGCATCCAGGTCCTCCAGGCGCTGGGAGGGTTCTACGCGAACCACGGAGAGCTCGACCGGGCCCGGGAGGTGCTGGAGCACGCCTTGACGTTGAGCCGCGACGCGCATGCGAAACCCCAGACCGCCGGCTGCCTCGGCCAGATCGGCGACCTCCGGCTGGCGGAGGACCGTCCGGGGGACGCCCTCGACCCCCTGGAGGAGGCCCTGACCCTTTACCGGGAGACCGGCGACCGGTGGACCGAGGCGCGGACCCTCGCCGCGCTCGCCAAGGCCCACGAGCTCCTGGGCCGGGACGACGACGCCCTGGACGAGCTCCGCCGGGCCGAGGCCCTCAACCGGGATCTGGGAGACCGCTCGGCGCTCGCCTCGAACCTCTACGACACCGCGCGGATCGAACGCTCCCGCGGTGAGCTCGACGCGGCACGGCAGTCGATCCAGGGGGCTCTCGAGCTGGTCGACGCCATGCGCCCGGACATCGGCGGCGAGGAGCTCAGGGCCCTGTTCGCCGCCACCAAGCAGCCGTACTACGACTTCTACATCGATCTCCTCATGACCGAGAACGCCCGCGATCCAGGGGCGGGCCACGACGCCGAGGCGCTGCGCGAGAGCGAGCACGCCCGCGCCCGGAGCCTGCTCGAGACCCTGGCGGAGGCCCATCTCGACCTGGACGCCGAGGCACCGCCGGGCCTCCGGTCGGAGAAGGCCGAGATCGAGCGCCGGCTCGACGCCGCGGAGCTTCGGCGCCAGCGGCTGACCCAGCCCCGCATCGAGCTCGACGACGCGAAGCCCCGGGGAGAGGTCGAACCGGCCGCGGCCTCTGACGCCCTCTCCCAGGTCGAGCTCGAACTCGAGCGCCAGCTCACCCGGCTCCGGGAGGTCGACCGGAAGATCCGGGAGGCCAACCCCCGCTACGCCGCCCTGACCGAGCCCAGCTCGGTCTCGGTGGGCGAGATCCAGGGCTCTCTGCTCGGTGACGGGACGACGCTGCTCGAGTACAGCCTGGGGGAGGAGCGGAGCTTCCTGTGGGCGGTGACGGCCGACCGCTTCGAGAGCTTCGAGCTTCCGGGCCAGGCCGAGCTCGAAGGGGAGGCCCGGTGCCTCCATTGGCTGCTCACCTCCTACCAGGAGCCGCCGGCGGAGGAGGCACCGGGAGGCGACCTGCCGGCGGAGGCGGTCCGCTGCCTCGGCGACCGGCTCGACACCTACCGGCAGGCCTCCAGGGACCGCGCGTTCGCGGCCCTCGCATCCCGCCGCGCGAGGATCCGGGAGGCCTTCGCGGCGACGGCGGAACGGCTTTCCGAGGAGCTCCTGGGGGGGGCGGCGAAAGCCGGGCTGCTTCGCCCCCGCCTGGCGGTGGTCAGCGACGGGGCGCTCCAGTACGTTCCCCTGGCCGCGCTGCCCGACCCCGGTTCCCCGGGAGCCCACCGCCCCCTGGTGGTGGCCCACGAGCTGGTCCGGCTGCCGTCGGCCTCGGTGCTGGCGTTCCAGCGCGAGCGAGAGCACCCGGAGACGGCACCCCGGGGGGAGGTCGCGATCATCGCCGACCCCGTGTACAGCCCGGCGGATCCACGGCTCGACAGCGCGCCGGCGAGCCGCGGGGCACCGGAGGAGGGCGAGGCCGTCCGGAGCTCGCCCTCCGGCCAGGACGCTCCCTTGCCCGCGTTCGCCCGCCTGCTCTTCGCCGACGAGGAAGCCCGGGCCATCGCCGGCTTCGCCGATCCCGCGCAGACCTTCGAGGCCGAGGGGCTCGCCGCGTCCCGGGAGACGGTGCTCAGCGGGCGCCTCGAGGGCTACCGCTACGTCCACTTCGCGACCCACGGGGTCATCGACACCAGCCGGCCTCAGCTCTCGGGGCTGGTACTCTCTCTGGTGGACGACGAGGGGAACCCTCGGAGCGACGGCTTCCTCCGGCTGCACGACATCTACGGCCTGCGGCTGAACGCCGAGGTCGTCGTGCTCTCCGCGTGCGACACGGCTCTCGGCCGGGAGGTTCGGGGAGAAGGGTTGATCGGCCTCACCCGCGGGTTCACGTACGCGGGCGCCCAGCGGGTCGTCGCGAGTCTTTGGCCGGTGCAGGACCGCGCCACGGCGCGCCTCATGAAGCACTTCTACCGGGGCCTGATCGCCGAAGGCAGGCCGCCGGCCGCCGCTCTACGCCAAGCGCAGATCGAGATCATGAGCGAGCCCGGCCACGGCCTCGACTTCCCCTACTACTGGGCAGGGTTCGTCCTGCAGGGCGATTGGAGATGACGGTGACGGAAGGCCGCGACGACCGCCCGGACCTGACCCGCGAGGGTCTCGAACGGCTCCTCGAGCTCCTGGACCCGGACCCGGATCGGGCCGCGCTCCGTTACGGCCAGGTACGGCACCGCCTGGAGCGGCTGTTCGAATGGCGGGGCGCCCGTTTCCCGGCGGACCTGGCGGACGAGACCGTCACGCGGGTCGCCCGCCGGCTGGAGGAGGGGATCGAGATCCGCTCGGACGACCCCTTCCGGTACTTCTGCGGCGTCGCCCACCTGGTCTTCAAGGAGGTGCTCCGCGAGCGCAGGAGGGACCGCGCGATCCAGGACCCCGCGGCCTGGCCCCCGCGGGAGCCGGTGGACGAGGAAGATCCCGAGGACGACCAGATGTCGTGGCTCAACGAGTGTCTCGAGACCCTTTCGAGGGAGAGCCGAGAGCTGATCCTCGCCTACCACGAGGGCCAGCGGCGCGGACGGATCGAGAACCGCAAGGCGATCGCCGAGCGCCTGGGGATTCCCTTGAACGCCTTGCGGATCCGGGTGCACCGGATCCGCTCGAAGCTCGAGCGCTGCGTCCGCCGGCGGATGGAGGCACGGGAGGAGACGAAATAGTTTCGCACTCCGTGCCAATCTTAAGTGGAGCCGGAAGACCCCGGCCCCCGATCGGCAGGCGGGGAGCCCGTCGAGCCCGGGAAGCCTCAGGAGAGCTCCCATGACCGAAACCGACACCGACACCGACACGATCGCCCGATACCTCCTCGGGCAGCTCGCCGAGGCCGACGCCGACCGCCTGGAGGCGCGGCTGCTGGCCGAACCCGAGCTGTTCGAGACGGCCGAAGCCACCGAGGACGAAGTGATCGACCGATACGCCCGGGGCGAGATGGGAAGCGAGGAGCGGGCGCAGTTCGAGCAGCACCTCTTGGGAACCCAGCGGATCCGCGAGCGCCTCGCCTTCGCCCGCGCCCTCGCGGGGCGGACCGGGGCCCGGGCGGACGATCCGCGGCCCGCGGCGCAGGTCCTGCCCCACCGGGGCCGGTTCGGCTGGGGCTCGGCCAGCCGCTTCGCGTGGGCGGCCGCGTTGATCCTCGCCATCGTCTCCGGCTGGACGGCCACCGGGCTCCTCCACCTGCGCTCGGACCTCGGGCGCACCCGGAGCGAGCTGGCGGCGGCGCGCTCCGCGACCGAGCGGGCGCAGAGCCGCGCCGACGACCTCGAGCACGCCGCGGCCCGGGTGACGGCGCGCGAGGCGGACCTGCGCGAGGAGCTGGAGGCCGAGCGCGCGCGGGCCCGGGAGCGGATCGCCGAGATCGAGACGAAGGGGCTCACGGAGACCGGGCTGCGCGTGCGCCGGCCGATCGACAAGGGCAAGAAGCTCGCGGGCACGCTGCCGACGGCGAGCCTGGTGCTGGCCCTCGCCACCCGCGGCTCGGCGACGCCGAAGACCCTCCATCTCGGCGATCTCGGCGACGCCCGCCAGGTGGAGCTCGACCTCGATCTCGAGGGGGCCCGGCCCCACGGGACCGTCCGCGCCCTCGTCGGCCGCGACGGCGAGCCGGTGTGGAGCCAGGACGGGCTCGGCGTCGAGAGCGTCGCGGGCGAGACGGTGGTCCGCCTCACCCTGCCTCGCGAGAGGCTCGAGGCGGGCCGCTATCGGATCGAGCTGTACCCGGTCGGGGCGGTCGGGGCCGAGGGGGAAGACGGTGCGCCCCTGGGCTTCTACGAGCTCCGCGTAGGACCCTGAGGCCTCACCCCCGCCCGAGTCCGCGAGCCCGCCACCCCTTTCGGCCACTCGTTTCCGCGACGAGAGCCGTCACGCTCGGCCGTCTTGCATTTCCCCTCGAAAATATGAGAAACTCCCCGTGTCACTCTCGAGGAGAAGATCATGATGTACGAGGATTTCGGCCCCAGGACCGTCCGCAGCAAGAAGGACACGAAGACGACGACCTCGACCGACACGCTGACGAGCAGCGGAACCGGCGGAGCCGGCGGAACGTCCACGGACTCTCCGGGCGGCGCGCCCTCGGGCGGCTAGTGACCCTCGGGCGGCTAGCTAACCCTTGGGCAAGGCGCCGGTGCCCGCGGCTCGCCACGCGCGAACGCCCATGTGGGTGCAGCCCGATCTATCGTCTTTTGTGAAATCTTTTTACAATACCCCGCCCTCGGTCATCCTGCGGGGATCGAGAGCCTCCTCGAGCTCCTCGGCGGGCAGCACGCCCTTCTCCTTCGCCAGCTCGCGCACGGTCCGGCCGGTCTTCCACGACTCCTTGGCGATCTCGGCCGCCCGGTCGTAGCCGATCTTGGGCGCCAGCGAGGTGACCAGGGCGAGGGACTTCTCCACCAGCTCGGCGCAGCGCTCGCGCCGGGCGGTGATGCCGTCGACGCAGCGCTCGGCCAGCAGGCGCGAGACGTTGGCCAGGATGTCGATCGACTGGAGCAGGTTGTAGGCGATTACCGGCATCATCACGTTGAGCTCGAAGTTGCCCGCCATCCCGCCGAGGGTGATCGCGGCGTCGTTGCCCACGACCTGGGCGGCGACCATGACCACCGACTCCGGGATCACCGGGTTGACCTTGCCCGGCATGATCGAGCTGCCCGGCTGGAGGCTCGGGATCTCGATCTCGCCGATGCCGCAGCGCGGGCCCGAAGCGAGCCAGCGGATGTCGTTGGCGATCTTGGTGAGCGAGGCGGCGATCGTCTTGAGCGCTCCCGACGCCTCGACGCAGGCGTCCTTGGCCGCCAGCGCCTCGAACTTGTTGGGCGCGGGCACGAAGGGGTGACCGGTCGCCTCGGCGATTCCCTCGATGACCCTCTCGGCGAAGCCGGGGGCGGCGTTGAGCCCGGTGCCCACGGCGGTACCTCCGAGGGCGAGCTCGGCCAGGCGAGGCCGGACGTCGGCGAGGCGGGCGAGGCCGTTGCGGACCTGGCGGGCGTACCCGGAGAGCTCCTGGCCCAGGCGCACCGGCACGGCGTCCTGGAGGTGGGTGCGGCCGATCTTGACCACGTCGTCGAGCTCCGCGGCCTTGGCCTCGAGAGACGAGGCGAGCTGCTCCAGGGCGGGCTCCAGGTCCTCGGCGATCGCCCGGTAGGCCGAGACGTGGATCGCCGTCGGGATCGTGTCGTTCGAGGACTGCCCGGCGTTGACGTGGTCGTTGGGATGGACCGGCGTCTTCGAGCCCATCGCGCCGCCCAGGATCTCGATCGCCCGGTTGGAGATCACCTCGTTGGTGTTCATGTTGGTCGAGGTGCCGGAACCGGTCTGGAAGATGTCGAGGGGGAAGTGGCGGTCGAGCTCGCCGGCGATCACCTCGTCGGCGGCCTGGAGGATCGCCTCGGCGATCTCGGGCTCGAGCACGCCCTGCCCGGCGTTGACCCGGGCGGCCTCGCGCTTGATCAGACCCATGGCGGCGATGAACTGGCGCGGGAAGGTGAGGCCGGAGACGGGGAAGTTCCGGCGCGCGCGCTCGGTCTGGGCGCCGTAGTAGACGTCGGCCGGGACCTCGATCTCACCGAGGCTGTCCTTCTCGATTCGGGTGTCGGTCATGCTGTCCTTCCGGGGAGGATGGTTGGGTGGAGTGGTAGCGCCCTCAGCCGGCCGGGACCTGCGCCGCGTGGAGCGACTGCAGGCTGCGGACGGTGAGCTCGCCGGACTGGACCGCCCGGATGCCCTCCACCGCGGCGCGGGCGCCCGAGAGGGTCGTGATGCAGGGCACGTTGTACTTGAGCGCCGTCTGGCGGATGTAGGCGTCGTCGACGTGGCCTTCCTGGCCGATCGGCGTGTTGATCACCAGGTCGATCTCGCTGTTGATCAGGTGATCGACCACGTTGGGCCGCCCTTCGTGGACCTTGAGCACGGAGCGCACCGGCAGCCCTTCGGCGGCCAGGTACTCGCTCGTCCCGCCGGTGGCGGTCAGGGTGAACCCGAGCTCGGAGAGCGACCGGGCGACCGGCAGCAGGGCGCGCTTGTCCCGGTCGTGGACCGAGAGGAAGGCGGTGCCGGTCGTCGGCAGGCGGTTGCCGGCGGCGATCCACGCCTTGGCGAAGGCGGCGCCGAAGTCAGAGGAGAGGCCCATGACCTCGCCGGTCGACTTCATCTCGGGCCCCAGGACAGGGTCGACGCCGGGGAACCGCCGGAAGGGGAAGACCGGCGCCTTGATGAACACCGCCGGCACCGGCGGCTCCTCGGTGAAGCCGAGCGACTCCAGGCTCTCCCCGGCCATCACCCGGGCCGCGAGGCCGGCGAGCGGCATCCCCACGGCCTTGGCGATGAACGGCACCGTGCGCGAGGCCCGGGGATTCGCCTCGAGCACGTAGATCCGCCCCTCGTGGACGGCGAACTGGACGTTCATCAGCCCGATCACCCCGAGGCGCAGGGCGAGGCGGCGGGCGATGTCGCGCATCGCATCGACCATCTCGTGGGTCAGCCCGCCGGCGCCGGCGCCGGTCGGCGGCAGCACCGCCGCCGAGTCTCCCGAGTGGATCCCCGCCTCCTCGATGTGGCGAAGCACGCCGGCGACCACCGCCCGCGTGCCGTCGGCGAGGAGATCGACGTCGAGCTCGATGGCGTCGTCGAGGAAGCGGTCGAGGAGCACCGGCGTCCCGGGGGAGACCTCGGCCGCCTCGCGCATGTAGGTCGCGAGGCTCGCCTCGTCGTAGCAGATCGCCATCGCCCGGCCGCCGAGGACGTAGCTCGGGCGCACCAGGATCGGGAAGCGGATGCGCCGGGCCACGGCCACCGCCTCGGCGAGGGACGTCGCGGTGCCCGCCTCGGGCTGGAGGATCCCCTCCTCGGCCAGGAGCGCCCCGAACTGCCGCCGGTCCTCGGCCCGGTCGATCGCCGCCGGCGGCGTGCCCCAGATCGGCGCCCCGGCCTCGGCCAGGGGGCGGGCGAGCTTGAGCGGCGTCTGCCCGCCGAGCTGCACGATCACGCCGTCCGGGCGCTCGCGCTCGAGCACCGCCAGCACGTGCTCGGTGGTCAGGGGCTCGAAGTAGAGGCGGTCGGAGGTGTCGTAGTCGGTCGAGACCGTCTCCGGGTTGCAGTTGACCATCACCGTCTCGTAGCCGGCGTCCTTCAGGGCGAAGGCGGCGTGCACGCAGCAGTAGTCGAACTCGATCCCCTGGCCGATCCGGTTCGGCCCCGAGCCCAGGATCACCACCTTCGGCCGATCGGTGGGGACGGCCTCGTCCTCGAGCCCGAAGGTCGAGTAGAGGTAGGGCGTCTGGGCCGGAAACTCGGCGGCGCAGGTGTCGACCCGCTTGAACACCCGCCGCACGCCGCGCTCCCTGCGCGCGGCGGCGAGCGCGCCGGGCGAAGCGACCAGCAGGCGGGCGATCCCGGCGTCGGAGAGGCCGGTCTCCTTCGCCCGGCGCAGGAGCGGGGTGGGGACCGAGGCGAGGTCCCAGCAGCCGAGCTCAGCCTCCAGCTCGACGATCGCCCGGATCTCGCGCAGGAACCAGGGGTCGATGTGGGTGATCCGGGAGACCTCGTCGACCGTCCAGCCCTGGCGCAGGGCGCCGAAGACGGCGAAGAGGCGCTCCCAGTTGGGCTGGGCGAGGCGCTCGGCGAGGCGGACCGGGTCCGAGTTGCGGCGCTCGCGGTCGAGGAGCGTCCCTTCGAGCTCGAGGGCGGCCAGGCCCTTGAGCAGGGCCTCGGAGAACGTCCCGCCGATCGCCATCACCTCGCCCACCGACTTCATGGAGGTGCCGAGCACGGACGGCGCGGAGGGGAACTTCTCGAACGCCCAGCGCGGGATCTTGACCACCGTGTAGTCGAGGGTCGGCTCGAAGGCGGCGAACGTCCGCCCGGTGATGTCGTTGGGGATCTCGTCGAGGGTATAGCCGACGGCGAGGAGCGCGGCGATCTTGGCGATCGGGAAGCCGGTCGCCTTCGAGGCCAGGGCGAGCTTCCGGGAGACCCGGGGGTTCATCTCGATCACCACCCGCGCCCCGGTCGCCGGGTCGACCGCGAACTGGATGTTCGAGCCGCCGGTCGCCACCCCCACCCGCCGGATCACCCGGAAGGCGTCGTCGCGCATCGCCTGGTACTCGCGGTCCGAGAGCGTCTGCTGGGGTGCGACGGTGATCGAGTCGCCGGTGTGGACCCCCATGGCGTCGACGTTCTCCACCGAACAGACGACGATGGCGTTGTCGGCCACGTCGCGCATCACCTCGAGCTCGAACTCCTTCCAGCCCACCACCGACTGCTCGAGGAGCACCCGGTGCGAGGGGCTCGCCTGGAGGGCGGCGCGCACGACCTCGTCGTACTCGTCCCGGTTGTAGGCCACCCCGCCGCCCTCGCCGCCGAGCGTGAAGCTGGGCCGCACGATCACCGGGAAGCCGAGCTCGCCGGCCGCCTCCCGGGCCTCGGCGAGGCTCCCGGCGTAGGCGCTCTGGGGCACGTCGAGGCCGATCTCCTCCATCGCCGCCTTGAAGAGCTGGCGGTCCTCGCCCAGGCGCAGCGACTCGATGCTCGCGCCCAGCACCTCGACGCCGAAGCGCTCGAGCACCCCGGCCTCGTCCAGGGCGACCGCCAGGTTGATCCCGGTCTGGCCGCCCACCGTCGGCAGGAGCGCGTCGGGGCGTTCCTGCTCGACGATCGCGGCGAGGACCTCCGGGGTCAGGGGCTCGATGTAGGTGGCGTCGGCCAGCTCCGGGTCGGTCATGATGGTGGCCGGGTTCGAGTTGACCAGGACCACCCGGTAGCCCTCGCGGCGCAGCACCCGGCACGCCTGGGTCCCCGAGTAGTCGAACTCGCACGCCTGGCCGATCACGATCGGCCCGGAGCCCACCACCAGGATGGAGTGAAGGTCGGTTCGCTTCGGCATCGGCGGTGAGTTTACCCCGGCGGGGCCTGTCGCCGCCCCGTCCCACGCCCGGCCCCGACCCTTCTCTCACCTCGAGCTTCCCCGTATAATCCAAGAGCGATGGGCGAGCGCAAACCCCCCAAGATCCGTGACTTCCTCGACGAGATCGAGCGCGATCGCCGGGCCCGCGAGGACGAGTTCTTGCGCGCGGCCGCCGAGCGGCGCCGCGCCGTCGAGCACTTTCAGGGTCTGGCGAAGGAGGTGATTGAACCGGTGGCGCGAGAGCTCGAGCGCGAGCTCCGCCGCCGCCGCCACGTCACCAAGGTCCGGCGGGGCGACCGCTTCGTCCAGGTGCGGGTCGCCGTCCACGCCCGCCAGGCGCGGCACGGATCGGTCCGCTTCGAGCTCTCGGAGAAGAACCCGAAGGCGATCCTCCTGCAGTACGAGGGCATCGAGATCGTCCCGGATCACTTCGAGGTCGATGCCACGAAGCTCGACCGGGAGCTGGCGACCCGGGCGGTCCTGCGCCTGGTCGAGGGCCTGATGAAGGCCTCGTGAGCCCTGGGCCGGTCACCGCCGGTCCTGCTGGTCGTTCTTCCACGCCTCGATCGCCGCGAGCGTGTTCGCGACGTGCTGGTTCGGGTTCATGTCCGTGTAGACGTAGAGGATCGTGCCGTCGGGAGCGATGACGTAGGAGGTCCGGTTGGCGTACGTCTCGTGCCCCGGGAGCACGGCGTCGTAGGACTTCATGATCTTCTGGTCAGGATCGGCGACCACGGGGAACTTGCTCCGGCACTCGCTGACCGAGAACTTCTCGAGCTTGCCGATCTCGTCGTGGGACACCCCGACCACCGTCGCGCCCAGGGCGTGGAACTTGTCGATCGCCTCGGCGAACTGGTGGGCCTCCATCGTGCAGCCCTTGGTGAACGCCTCGGGGTAGAAGTACAGGACGACCGGCCCCTTCTCGAGCTGGCCGGCCAGGGAGTAGGAGAACTCGTTGCCGTCCTGCGACGCCGGAGCGGTGAAGGCGGGCGCCTTGTCGCCGACCGCGAGGCTCGCGGACGCGGGCGTCGCGGCCAGGGCCAGCAGGACGAGAGGCAAAGCTGCGAAGCGGAATCGCTGAAGGGTCATCTGGACCTCCGTGGAAAGGGTGGCGGGCGCCGTTGCGGTTGCCGGGACGAAACGATCTCCCGGGAGGACTCGCCTCCCGGCCAGGATACCGGTTCGGCACTTGTACGACAACTGGAGGCCCGTCCTCCCCACCCCACGCGCGGGCGGGAGGGGGTCGGACTCTTCGATCCAGTCGGTCGGTCCCCCGTCCCCACCCAGGCACGGGCGGGAGGGGGTCGCACTCTTCGATCCAGTCGCTGCGTCCCCCGTCCCCACCCAGGCACGGGCGGGAGGGGGCGTCCCCTGCCCCCCGCGAGGGTGGGAAGGGGATTGAGGGGATGGGGGGCGATCCGATCGATGGTCCCCTGCCCCCCGCGAGGGTGGGAAGGGGATTGAGGGGATGGGGGGCGATCCGATCGATGGTCCCCTGCCCCCCGCGAGGGTGGGAAGGGGATTGAGGGGATGGGGGGCGATCCGATCGATGGTCCCCTTCCCCCCCGCGAGGGTGGGAAGGGGATTGAGGGGATGGGGGGCGATCCGATCGATGGTCCCCTTCCCCCCCGTGGGGTGGGAAGGGGATCGAGGGGTTGCGGGGGCGATCCGGTCAGAAGCGGTGCCACCAGCCGAGCAGGTAGAGATAGTCGGCGAAGGCGGCGTCGCCGTGGGTGCCCGACTCGAGATCGGGAACGCTCCGCTGGCGATTGCGCTGGATCGCGTACGGCACCGCCAGCGACAGCGTGTCGGCGCCGTGGGTCCAGGTCACCGAGGGCTCGAGCGAGACCGCGTAGCCCGGCCGCCGGAAGCCCTCGCTCGACCCGATGAGGTCGTGCACCGTGACCCCTTCGACGCGGCCGCCCAGGCCGAGGGAGAAGCCCCTCCAGCTCGCCGGCGCGATGAGCAGGCCGGCCCGGGCCAGGTACTGGTCGGCGACCGACATGATCGCCTCGGCTGGACGGCGGCGGTAGGTGAAGACGCCGTTGGTGCCCGACGGGTTGATCAGGTAGGCGCCGGAGCCGTAGGCGGTGAGGTTCGCCCAGCTGGCGAGCTGCCGATAGCCGCTCAGATCGACGATCACGCCGAAGCCGCCGTCGCCGGGCTGGATCGACTGGTCGTTGGTCTCGAGCGAGGGGACGAGGTCGCCGCTTCCGTCGGTCCGGAGCCGCGTGTCGACCACGTTGTCGGCGCCGGTCGGCAGCTTGATGCCGAGGCCGACGGAGACGTTGCCGCGGTGCGCCGCCGCCGGGTCGAATAGCAGGCGGCGGCCGATGATGGTCACGTCGCTCAGGCCGCGCGACTGGACCTCGGTGCGGCCGATCACGTTGCGGTCCGAGTCCCGGATGGGGTACGAGCGGGTCGCCATGAGGTACGGGATCGTCACCGTCACGCTGTTGCGCGGGTTGAAGTTGTAGCGAATCCCCAGCTCCGTCAGGTAGAGGTGGTTGATGACGTTGCTGTCCTCCGACACCCGGTCCGGCTGCTCCTCGGTGCCGACGAAGTGGCGGAACGAGTGCTGGTAGCGCCAGGTCCACGAGACCTCCCACTTCTTTTCACTTCCCTGCAATTGGTCAAACACGCCGAGCACGGGCGCGTCCATGCGGGCGGCCACTCAGCCCTGGGCCCAGGCGTGGCGCGGAGCGACGAGCGAGAGGGCGAAGAGGGCCGCAAGGGTCGCGCCACGACGCGAGACAGGTCGATGCATGTAGAGGCTCCTTGAAAGGGTTTCAGAGTACGCCGCCGGGAAGGAGCAAGGTCCGGGCCAGGCGGGGGGGAGCCCGGAACCCCGGAGATTCAGGGTTTCTGGGCCGCCGGCGAGGGGCGGCTGGCCATAGAAGCTATGGCAATGGCCGTGGATTCTATGAGGCGGTGGGCCGCCGCGCGCTCGGTACCTCGGTGCAGAGATACGCTCGCGGACCGAGGGCGCCGGGGTGCCGCCCCGGCATGGCGCGCGACCGAGGCAATCCCGAAGGTCTGTCGCAGGGAGCGCAACGCCGCCGGGGTGGATGCAGCAGCGCCCGAATGCGAGCGCATGTCTCGACCGGAGTCCTCAGGTGGGGATCCCTTCCTCGGGCAGCCGCTCGTACCCCTGGCAGGCGACGACCGGCAGGCGGGGGTAGCGGGGGAACGCCGGGTTCCGGTCGGCCAGACCGCAGCGCAGAAAGACGCTGGAGCGCGAGGCGAGCACCGCGGCGTGCCGGCAGGTGGCGCAGAGGCCGGGAGGGCCGCCCAGGCGGGCGAGGTCGCGCTCCGTCGGCCGGCGTCCGGCGGGGCGATCCGCGGGTCCGTTCATGGTGCCCAGACGCTATCAGGCCGCTCGCCGGCGGGCGTCCGGACGGCCCCGGGCAGGAAATCTCGCGGCCGCACCAACCAAATCCTGAGCAAATCCGTATAATTCTATGAAAGCGGTGACGGCGCCTCGGCGTCGTCACTCCTCCCGGGTCTCCCGGGGCCGCATTCGCGGTCTCGTGTCGGAGATCCACGGCGGAGCGATCCGCACTCGCCACGTAGCCAACCACCCGCGGCCGACGGTCGTGGGAATTCCCCCACCGGGGGGCCGGTCAGCCGGCCCCCCGCATCCCACCTAGCGAAGCTCCGCCTCGAAGAGATCGGCGGGGGCCACGGGCTCGAGTCCGGGTGCCCCGCCCTGCCCCGTTCCGCGCCTCGGCTGCGTGACGTCCGTCGGCCGGCCGGTCCTGCGCTCCTCGCCGCGGGCTCGCGCGTGGGCGAACGAGCTTCGACGGTGTCGAGACGCTACACTCCTCGGCCATGAGTGAGCCGACGCTGTACGAGCAGGTGGTCGCGCGGGGCGGCCCTGAGCCGCCGGCGCCGAAGGTGCGGGCCTCGGCGGCGGTCGTTCTCTGGCGCCGCAACGGCGCCGGGGAGATCGAGGTCTACTGGATGCGGCGCGCCCCGGAGATGAGGTTCATGGGGGGGTGGTACGCCTTCCCCGGCGGGACGGTTTCGCGCCGGGACGTCGCCGCGGAGACGGAGGGCGGCTTGCCCCCCTGGCTCGCCGGCGCTCCCCGGGGCCTGGCGGCCGACGCCGCCACCGGCGCCATGCCCGAGACCCTCACCGCCGGCCTCGAGCCCCTGCCGCCCGACCGCGCGCCCGGCCTGGTCGTCGCCGCCCTGCGCGAGCTGTTCGAGGAGACCGGCCTCCTGCCCGCGTCGGGCGGCGGCTGGGCGGCCGGGATCTCCGCCGAGCGCCTGGCGGGAGCGCGCCGCGATCTCCTCGCCCAGCGCGCCGGCTTCGGCGAGCTTCTCGTGGACCTCGGCCTGGTCCTCGACGCTTCCCGGCTCCTCTTCGCCGGCCGCTGGCTCACCCCGCCGTTCGCTCCCGTGCGGTTCGACAACCGGTACTTTCTCTTGGAGCACGGAGAGGGCGCCCCCGAGCCGGCCGACTCGGAAGAGGCGGTCGCCGCCGGCTGGCTCCGGCCGCGGGAGGCCCTCGAGCGCTGGCGGCGGGGAGAGGTGATGGCGGCGCCGCCGATCGTCCACGTGCTCCGCGTCCTGGCGGACGGGGAGGCTCCGGAGGCCGAGGACGCGCTGCGCCGCCTGCGCGAGCCCGAGGAGGCGAACCTCGGCCCCCTGCGCAACGTCGAGCTGCGGCCCGGCCTGATCCTCTTCCCCCTCAGGACGCCCACCCTGCCGCCGGCGAGCCACACCAACTGCTACCTGGTGGGCACCGGCGAGGCGGTGCTGGTCGACCCGGGCACGCCGGACCGCGCCGAGGGCGAGCGGCTGGCCTCGGCGCTCGAGGTGGCCGGCTCCCGCCTCGGCCGCCGGGTGGTGGCGATCTGGCTCACCCACCACCACCCGGACCACGTGGGCGCCGTCGAGCTCCTCCGTCGCCGCCTGGGCGTACCCGTGGCCGCCCACCCGGCGACCGCCGAGCGCCTGGCCCGGCGCGGGATCGCCGTCGAACGCACCCTCGCCGACGGCGAGCGCGTGGAGCTCGCCGGCGCGGGCGGGCCGCCGGTCGCGCTCCGCGTCCTCCACACCCCGGGCCACGCCCGCGGCCACCTCTGCTTCTACGAGGAGAGCCTGGGATCGCTCCTCGCCGGCGACATGGTCTCGGCGGTCTCGACCATCGTCGTCGATCCTCCGGAGGGGGACATGGACGCCTACCTCGCCTCGCTCGAGCGGCTGGTCGAGCTCGCGCCCCGCGCCCTCTTCCCCGGGCACGGCCCGCCGATCGCCGACGCCGCCGGCAAGCTCCGGGAGCTCGTCGACCACCGCCTGTGGCGCGAGGCGAAGGTGCTCGAGGCGTGGCGCTCCGGGATCCGCGAGCCGGGGGAGATGCTGCCCGCGGTCTACGACGACGCGCCGCGCGAGGCCTGGCCCCTCGCCGCGCGGCAGATCGAGGCCCACCTGCGGCGTCTCGCCCGGGCCGGCGCCATCGACGACCCGGCGCGCGGCGGACCCGACGCGCCGTGAAGCTCTGGGCCATCGCCGACCTCCACCTGCGCCACGAGGCGAACCGCCGGGCCCTCGAGCGCCTGACCCCGCGGCGCGACGACTGGCTGGCCCTCGCCGGCGACGTGGGCGAGACGGAGGAGCACCTGCGCTTCGCCCTCGACGTCCTCGCCGAGCGCTTCGCGCGCCTCCTCTGGGTGCCCGGCAACCACGACCTGTGGAGCCCGCCCTCGGCCCCCGCCGGCCACGAGGGGGAGGCCGGCTACCTGCGCCTGGTGGAGATCTGCCGCGAGCGCGGGGTCCTGACGCCCGAGGACCCGTTTCCCCTCTGGCCCGGCTCGCCGCCCGACCGGCCGGTCCGGGTCGCCCCGCTCTTCCTGCTCTACGACTACAGCTTCGCGCCCGAGGGGGTGGCGCCGGAGCGCGCCGTCCAGTGGGCGCTGGAGGCCGAGACCCTGTGCGCCGACGAGGTCCTGCTCAAGCCGACGCCCTACCCGTCCCGCGAGGCCTGGTGCACCGCCCGCTGCGAAGAGGCGGCCCGCCGCCTCGCCGCCGCCGCCCGGGACGGCGGAGAGCTGGTCCTGATCAACCACTGGCCGCTGCGCCGCGAGCTCGCCGTGCTCCCCGCCGTGCCCCGCTTCGCCGTCTGGTGCGGCACCCGCAGGACCGAGGACTGGCACCTCCGCTTCCGCGCTCGCGCCGTGGTCTACGGCCACCTCCACATCCCCAGGACGACGGTGATCGATGGTGTTCGCTTCGACGAGGTCTCCTTCGGCTACCCGCGCAACTGGCAGGGCCGGCGCAGCCTCGACCAGGCGCTGCGCCAGATCCTGGAGTGATCGGATCGCCCCCTCACCCGCTCGATCCCTCGATCCCTCTCCCGCCCGGCGCTTCCTACCTTCTTAGGGCCCGGGCAGGAATAACTTCCGCATTCGGGTGCCCATGCATCAATCCTCACGGCGTTGCGCTCCCTGCGGCATAGACCCGGCTATGCCTCAGTCGCGCGCCTTGTGAGGATTGCGCCTTGACCCCCTCGGCGCAGGAAGTTCTTCCTGCCCGGGCCCTTACTCGTAGCGCAGCGCCGACGACGGGTCGACCCGCGCCGCAAGCCAGGCCGGGAGCAGGCAGGCCACCAGGGTGATCGAGAGGGTGAAGGCGACCACCGCCCCGAGGTCCGAGAGCTCCACCCGGAAGGGGACCGACGACAGGAAGTAGATCGCCGCCACCTCCGGGTCGAAGCGGATCAGGTGGAAGGTGGTCATGGCCCATGCGATGCCCGAGCCGAGGGCCACGCCCAGGAGCGTGCCCGCCGTCCCCAGGAGCCCGCCGTAGAGCAGGAAGATCGAGCGCAGGCCGTTGGGGGTCATCCCCAGCGTCGCCAGTACCCCGACGTCGCGCATCCGCTCGCGCACCAGCACGATCAGGGTCGAGGCGGTATTGAAGGTGGAGACCATGACGATCAGCCCGAGGACCAGGAACAGGATCACCTGCTGCAGCTTCAAGGCCGTGAAGAGCCCCCGGTTGAGCTCCCGGGCGTCGGTCACCATGTAGCCGGCGCCGAGGACCTTCTCGGCGCGCTCCACCACCCGTTGGGTGTCGTCGAGGTTCCTCACCGCGATCTCCACCAGGTCGGTCGACCCCGCGGCGCCGGTCAGCTCCCGGAGCCGCCCCCGGTCCAGGGCGACCCAGCTCCGGTCGAACTCGGCGAACCCGGACTGGAAGGTGCCGGTCACCCGCAGGGTCGAGTAGTGGAAGCGCGGACGCCCGCCGCCGAAGCCGAGGACCACCAGGCGCAGGACGTCTCCCCGCCGGGCCCCCAGGTCGCGGGCCAGCTCGCCGCCCAGGATCGCCCCCGGCACCCCTTCCGCGTCGGCCGCGAGCTGCCCGGCGGTGCCCGAGAGGAGGCCTTCGCCGGGATCGACCCCGCGCAGCGTCACCTCCACCTGGCGGCCCTCTGCGGGGGACGAGCCGGGACGGCCGGGCAGGCTCGGAGCGGAAGCCCGAGGCGGGGCCGAGAGCGACCCTTGGGCGTAGGCGACCTGGCCCGCGCGCTCGACGCCGGGGATCTCCTGCAAGGACTCGACGGTCGCTTCGGGGAGGTTCGCGCCCCCCTTGCTCGGTGCCAGGGGGTAGGCGAGGACCGCCGCGTTGCCCGACAGGAGCTTCGCTTCCAGGTCCTCGCGGTAGCCGCTCATGAGCGCCATGGCGATGACCATGGCCATGACGCCGAGGGTCGTGGCCACCAGGGCGGCGCGCGCGGTGCCGTCGAGCAGGCGGCTCCGGCGGTGGCGCAGGAACCGCCAGGCCACGATCCAGGGCACCGGGCCCCGGAGCGCCGAGGCCTTCAGATCGGGTCGCCCCCTTCTCCCTCGATCCCTCTCCCACCCTCGCGCGGGGAGAAAGACGCCCCCGCCCCAGCCTCGTTCGTCACGATCTCGCTCTCCGTAGATCTCCAAACCGGGCGGCCACCGACTCGAGGAACCGGTCGAACAGCGCGCCCGCCTCGTGGGGGCCCGGCGCGGCCTCCGGATGGTACTGGGCGGCAAAGACGGGCCGATGGTCCAGCGCCAACCCTTCGAGGGTGCCGTCGTTCAGGTTGACGTGGGTGGGCCGGACCTCGGGCGGGAGGCTCTCGGGCGCCACCGCGAAGCCGTGGTTCTGGCTGGTGATGGCGACCCGGCCGGTCGCCAGGTCCTTGACCGGCTGGTTCCCCCCGTGGTGCCCGAACTTCAGCTTGAAGGTGCGCCCGCCGAGGGCCAGGCCCAGGAGCTGGTGGCCCAGGCAGATGCCGAAGACCGGCCGCCCGGAACGGCTGAGCTCGCCCACTTCGGAGACGATGCCGGCGAGCGGCTCGGGATCGCCCGGCCCGTTCGACAGCACCACCCCGTCGACGCCGAGCGCCAGGCAGTCGGCCGCCGACGTGTGGGCCGGCAGGACGGTGAGCCGCGCCCCGCGCCCGGTGAGGGACCGGAGGATGTTGCGTTTCACGCCGAAGTCGTAGACCGCCAGGTGGAAGCGCTCCTCGCCCGTGGCCGGCAGCTCGTAGGAAGCCCGGCAGGTCACGTCGTCGACCAGGGCGCGGCCGGCCATGGGCGGGAAGTCGGCGAGCTCCGCGGCCAGGGCGGCGACGTCCGAGCGCTCGGTGGTCAGGACGCCGCGCAGCGCGCCGTGCCGGCGCAGGCGGCGCACCACCGAGCGGGTGTCGATGCCGTCGAGTGCCGGGATGCCGGCCGCCCCCAGGTAGTCGGGAAAGTCGCCCCCCTCGCGCTCCGACGGCTCGCCCGAGGGCTCGGCGGTGAACCGCCGGGCCACGAACCCCTCGATCCAGGGTCGGGCGGACTCCGCCGCGCCCTCGCTGACCCCGTAGTTGCCGATGTGGGGCTGGGTCATGACCACGATCTGCCCGCGGTAGGACGGATCGGTCGCGATCTCCTGGTAGCCGGTCATCGAGGTGTTGAAGACCACCTCGCCGAAGCGGGTGCCGGGAGCGACGCCCCGGCCCTCGAAGACCGAGCCGTCCTCGAGCACCAGGAGCCCCTGGCTGTCGCGCAGCGGGTTCACCGCGCGGCGAGCGCCCGTAGGCTCCGGTCGACGACCGGCGCGAGGGCCCGCGCCTGATCCATGAGCTGCTCGAACTCCTGCGGGAGGATCGCCTGCTTGCCGTCGGAGAGCGCCTTCTCCGGCTGGTCGTGGACCTCCACCATCAGGCCGTCGGCGCCCACGGCGAGGGCCGAGCGGGCCAGCGGGAGCACCTTGTGGCGCTTGCCGCTGGCGTGGCTCGGGTCGCACACGATCGGCAGGTGGCTGATGCGCTTGACCGCCGGCACCGCCGAGACGTCGAGCGTGTTCCGGGTGTGGTCCGCGAAGGTGCGGATGCCGCGCTCGCAAAGGACCACCTGGCGGTTGCCTTCGTCGAGCAGGTACTCGGCGGCGAGCAGGAGCTCGGTGATGGTGGCGTTCATCCCGCGCTTCAAGAGCACCGGCCGGCCGCACCGGCCCGCGCGCTTGAGCAGGGTGTAGTTCTGCATGTTGCGGGCACCGATCTGGACCATGTCGGCGTACTCGGCGACCGCGTCGAGGACGTCGATGTCGGTCGCCTCGGTGACCACCGGCAGGCCGGTCTCCTCGCGCACCCGGGCGAGGATCTCGAGCCCTTCGAGCCCCAGGCCCTGGAAGCTGTACGGGCTGGTCCGCGGCTTGTAGGCCCCGCCCCGGAGGATCTGCGCCCCGGCGGACTTGACGGCGCGGGCGATGCGCAGGGTCTGCTCGTAGCTCTCGACCGAGCAGGGGCCGGCGATGACGGTGAGCTCGGGTCCTCCGATCCTCACCCCCCCCACCTCCACCACCGTGTCGTAGGGCTGGAACTCCCGCGACACCAGCTTGTAGGGATGGCTGACCGGGATCACCTCGAGGACCCCGGCGAGGGACTCGAAGTTGGCCGGCTCCACGATCCCGAGGTTGCCGGTGATTCCGATCGCGGTGCGTTGCGCACCCGGGATCGGATTGGCCTTGAGCCCCTGCTCCTCGATCGTGCGGACCACCTGGTCCACCTGATCGGGGGTCGCGTCCATCTTCATCACGATCAACATGAGTGGAAATCCTCGTCCCCGCGGTCGCGAGCGGACCTTCGCCGGCGCCAGGGGTTCGGGTATGATAGCAGACCGTCAATGACCTTCCGCCGTCGTCCTCGACCCGTCCGGAGTCGCAGCATGCGCCCCAGCCGACCGATCCGATCCGCCGTCCTCGCCGTCGTCCTCCTCCTCGCGGCCCTGCCCGCCGCGGCCTACATCATCGTCCTCACCGACGGCTCGAAGATCGTCGCGGACCACGAGTACCGGGTGGAGAACGGCAAGGCGATCATCACCCTGCCCAACGGCACCGAGACCTTCCTCGACGCCAGCGAGATCGACCGCAAGGCGACCGAGGAAGCGAACAAGCAGGGCTACGGCTCCGCCCTGGTGATCAAGGACGCGACCACGAAGGACCTCGACCCCTCCGCCAAGCCGGCGGCGCACGAGAAGACGCTCACCGAGCTCGCCGCCGAGGGAGCCGGCCGGGCGATGCGCAGCGAGCCCCGCCGCCGGCAGGGCTCGACCGACGTCGCCGAGCCGGGCAAGACCCTCGCCGGCTACCTGGACCTCGGCAAGCTCACCCGGCACCCCTACTCGGACATGGAGCTCGCCACCGAGATCCAGCGCTTCTTCCGGGGCCAGGGAATCGACGACGTCGAGCTGTACCAGGGCACCAGGACGGACCGCCCCTTCGCCGAGATCACCACCAACTCCGAGGCGTCGGTCTTCCGCGCCCTGGAGGTGGCCGCCGAGGCGCTGCTGGCGGTGCGCGAGAGCCACCCGAAGCAGATCGAGGCCCTCGAGGTGCTCCTCGCGACCCCCGAAGGTCTGCGGGCGGGCCAGTTCGTGCTCACCCCCGACCTCGCCCAGGAGCTGGTGGGCGACAACGTCGAGGTGAGCCGGTTCTTCGTGGAGAATGTTCAGTTCTAACGAGGCTCCGCCTCGGACCCACGAGCTGAGCGGAGGGAAGCGACTCCGGGCACGGCGGCCAGCGGCGTGACGGACCGCCGTGACACGTCACCTGATGGTTGACTGAACGACTAGTGGTCCGTCAATCTTCATTTGACAGAGGTATCCGGCGAGGATTTCGCGTCGCTGGCCAGGCGCTCCGACGCAGGCGTAGCGGGGCCTACGTCGAGGAGGAGCCACGCCGCCAGCGGCGTGAAGGACCGTCGGGACCCGTCAATTGAAGGTTGACGGACCACTAGATGTCTGATCAGGCCAGAATCGTGACGAACGAGCCGAGTTTTCGGACGTGGCAAGCCCGGGAGGGGGCGTCCCTCTCCCCCCGCGAGGGTGGGAGAGGGATCGAGGGTGAGGGGGGAGATCCGATGAATCGACCGGTCTGGAGAAGCCGTTCCGGTGAGCGTAGGCTCGATCGACCGACGTGGGCGGGGGACCTGCGACTCACGAAGCCCAAGACGCTCAAGACGCCTCGTCGGTTGGAGGCGGAGCTTCGTTAGGAAGGAAGCCCGCCGGGATCGTCCTGGCCGTCGAGGCGGGCGAGGCCGAGGTGGTCCTCGACGCTCCGACCGACCCGGCGGGCGAAGCGCTCGGCGTAGCTCTCCACCTCGCCCACGGGCTCGTCGAGGAAGATCCTCTCGATCCGGAAGAGGGGGAAGAACATGGTGGCGAGGTCGAGCGTCTGGCCCTCGCCTCGCGCCGCCTGGGCCGTCCAGTCGTCGAAGCTCTCGACGCCGATGCCCCGGAGGACCACGCCCGCCAGCCCGATCTCGCCCAGGATCCCCCAGTACTTCTCGGTCGGGCCGGTCAGGTTCACGATCACCGGAGCGCCGGGGGGGATGCGCGGGGGCGCGAGGCGAGGGCCCTCTCCGCTCACGGCTCCGGCTCCTCGTCCACCGCCGCCGGCGGCGGCTCCGAGAGCTCGACCAGCACGCCGCCGGCGCTCTTCGGATGGACGAACTGGACCCGCGCACCGCCGGCGCCCTCCGTCGGCTCGGGCCGGAGCACCTGGACGCCCGCCGCGCGGAGCGCCCCGCCGTCCGCCGCCACGTTGTCCGAGCCCAGGCAGACGTGGTGGACCCCCGGCCCCCGACGCTCCAGGAAGGTGGCGACGGGAGAGTCCGCGCGGGTCGGCTCCAGGAGCTCGATCCGGCTCTCGCCGCACGGGATCAGCGCCACCCGCACGCCCTCCTCGGGGACCTCCTCGATCGCCTCGACCCGGAGCCCCAGGGCCTCCCAGACGCGGCGGGCCTCGGCGATCGACGTGACCGCGATGCCCACGTGGTCGATCTTGCCGATCATCGGGCGCTCGCCTCCTCTCCGGCTTCGGGCGGCGTGCCGCTCCCCGCCACGACCTCGCGGAACAGGCGCTCGGCGGCACGGTACGGGTCGGTGTGCTCCCGGTGGGCGGCGAGGGCCTGGCGGGCGATCCCGTCGCCCCGGCCGGCCGCCGCGAGCACCCGGGCCTGCAAGATCTGCTCGATCCGGAAGCTCCAGGCGCCGGCGGCGGCGCTCGGCCAGCCGGTCGCCTCCGGCGAGCCAGCTCCGGTGCGCCTCGAGGGCCCGCGCGAGCTCCTCGATCCCCTCGTCCCGGGTGGCCACGGTGCGCACCAGCGGCGGCACCCAGGCGCTCCGGCCGCGAGCCCCGCCGGGGCCGCCGGCCTCCCTGCCACCCGCGGCCGCGCCGCCGAGCTCGAGCACGAAGCGCAGGTCCTTCTCCGTCCGGTCCGCGTCCTCCCGGTCCGCCTTGTTGAGCACCAGGACGTCGGCGATCTCGAGCAGGCCCGCCTTGCTCGCCTGGATGTCGTCGCCCATTCCCGGCATCACCACCACCACCGCCGTGTCCACGCTCCGCACCACGTCGACCTCGTCCTGGCCCACGCCGACCGTCTCCACCAGCACCAGGTCGAAGCCGGCGGCGTCCAGGACGTCGACGGCGTCGTGGGCCGCCGCCGCGAGCCCGCCCAGGGCGCCACGCGTGGCCATCGAGCGGATGAAGACCCCCGGGTCGGTGTAGAGCGACTGCATGCGCACCCGGTCGCCGAGGAGGGCGCCGCCGGTGAACGGGCTGGTGGGGTCGACCGCCAGGACGGCCACGCTCTCGCCGGCGCGCCGGGCGTGGCGGGCGAGGGCTTCGACCAGGGTCGACTTGCCCGCGCCCGGCGCCCCGGTGAGCCCCACCAGCCGCGCCCGGCCGGTGCGCGGGTAGAGGCGCTCGACGAGCTCCCGGGCCCCCTCGCCCCCCCGCTCGAGGCGCGAGATCGCCCGCCCGAGCGCCCGGGGGTCCCGGGCCTCGATGCCCCGGACGAGCTCGTTCATCGGATCGCCCCCCTCGCCCTCGATCCCTCTCCCACGCGGTCCGGCCGCGGCGGGATGAGTCCGGCGGCGGCTCACCGGCCTTGGAACAGCTGGCGGGCGATCACCAGGCGCTGGATCTCGCTCGTGCCCTCGCCGATGGTGCAGATCTTGGCGTCGCGGTAGAACTTCTCGGCCCGGTAGTCCTTGATGAAGCCGTAGCCGCCCAGGATCTGGACCGCCCGCTCGGAGCAGAAGACCGCCGCCTCGCCGGTGGTGAGCTTGGCCTGGGAGGACATCCGGGTCACGCGGAGGCCGCGGTCCATGAGGTCGCAGGCGGCGAAGGTCAGGGCCTCGGCGGCCGCGATGCGGGTCGCCATCTCGGCGAGGTAGAACTGGATCGCCTGGAACTCGGCGATCGGACGGCCGAACTGCTCGCGCTCCTTGGCGTAGGCGACCGCCGTGTCGAAGGCTCCGAGCGCCGTGCCGAGGCCGAGAGCCGCGATCGAGATCCGTCCGCCGTCGAGGATCGCGAGCGCCTGCTTGAAGCCCTCGCCCTCCTCGCCCAGCAGGTGGTCGTCGGGCACGAAGCAGCCCTCCATCACCACCTCGGAGGTGTCCGAAGCGCGGATGCCGAGCTTGTTCTCCTTCTTGCCGGCGCGGAAGCCGTCCATCCCCTTTTCGAGGACGAAGGCCGAGATGTTCCTGCCCTTCTCGCCCTCCGCGTCGGTGACCGCCATGACCACGCAGACGTCGCCCACCTTGCCGTGGGTGGTGAAGGTCTTGGCGCCGTCGAGCACCCAGCCGCCGTCGACCCGGCGGGCGCGCGTGCGGGTGCCCGAGGCGTCGGACCCGGCGCCCGGCTCGGTGAGGCTCCAGGCGCCGATCTTCTCGCCCTTGGCGAGCGGCACCAGCCAGCGGCGCTTCTGCTCCTCGCTGCCGAACTTGAAGATGTGGTTCGAGCACAGCGAGTTGTGGGCGGCGACCGAGATCCCCACCGAAGGATCGACCCGGGAGAGCTCGGTGACCACCAGCACGTACTCGACGTAGCCCAGGCCGGCGCCACCGTACTCCTCGGGGAAGATGATGCCCAGGAACCCGAGCTCGGCCGCCTTGGCGATCACCTCGCGCGGGAAGCGCTGCGCCTCGTCGATCTCCTCGACGATGGGGTCCACCTCGTTGCGCGCGAACTCGCGGGCGACCTCCTGGATCGCGCGCTGCTCCTCGGTGAAGGAGAAATCGGGGCCGCCGGCCGCCCCGGCGCCGGCGCTCGCGGTACGTTCTTCCAGGCTCACCATGACCCTCGGATGCTACCCCATCGGGATCCGGATCTCATCGCGGGCCCCTGGATCTCGCGGATCTCGCCGCCGGCTGGTGCGCTGGCGCGAGTCGAGATACAATGCTTCTCTCCGCACCTTCGCCTCCTGCCAATGTTGGATCTCAATCGCCTCGAATTCCACCGCTCCGGGATCGGATTGGTGCCCCGACCGGGTGAGCCCGAGGGCCACGCGATCTACATCCCGCGGCTACCGGAGAGCGAGCGTTCGGTGCGCTCGTGCTCGTGCGAGCAGAGCCGAGTCCGTACCTGCAGCCACCTGCTCGAGCTGTCCGAGCGGCTGCGCTCGGTCGAAGACTGGCTCGAGCGGCGTCCCTGGGAGGAGGTCTTCGCGCGCACTCTCTGGTTCCGCTTGGCGGCCCTCCTGGCCGACGAGGATCCGACGCCCTGGAGCGACCTCCAGGTGCGCACCACCCGGACCGAGGCGAAACGGCTCCTCTCGATCGATGCGCGGCGGGGCGGCGAGCTCGCGCGCTGGATGGACGGCTCCGGCGGCCGCCTGCGGCTGCTCGAGCGGCTGGGCAAGCGGCCGGTCGAGGGCAAGTACGCCGACCGCGCGGGCCTGCTCGAGCGCCTCGCCCGCCTCCAGCTCACGCGCCAGGAGCGGCTGCTCGAGAAGGCGGGCATGCGGAGCCGCCGGCAGAGCCGGGAAGAGAGCTTCTGGTTCCGCCTCGCCTACCACTGCTCGCGCGAGCTGGGCGAGACGGACGTCACCTTCCACCCCGCCATCCACAAGAGGACCGGCGCGTTCACCTTGACCTGCCGGCGCGACGGCGAGGAGGCCCTGCGCTTCACGGTGCCGCGGGGGGCGGTGGAGCCGGTGCTGCGCCTGCTCGCCGCCGAGTTCCCGGAGCAGGAGGACCTGGCGCTCCACCCGATCCCGCTCAAGACCATCTTCCGGGTCAGCCCGACGACCGAGATCGAGGGCGACCCGGTGGACGTGCGGCCGGTGATCGTCGCCCTGCAGCGCACCGGCGAGCGGCGCTACATCCAGCGCGACGACTTCGAGACCTTCCGCTACGGGCAGCTCCTCTGGGTGCCCGAGCTCGAGCTGCTGGCCGAGCTCGAGAAGCCGGGCAAGGAGCGCAAGTTCCGAGCGCCGCAGCGCCTGCGCCTCTCGCGCAGCCAGGTGCCCGCGTTCCTCGACGAGCACGAGGCGGAGCTCACCGAGGGCAGCGTGGTGCTCGAGGAGCCCCTGCGCAACCTCAAGATCTACCGCGACTTCGACCGGCTGGAGATCCACGCCGGCGAGGTGTCGCCGAGCGAGGTGGCCGCCGCCGGCGCGGCTTCGGGGCCGGCCGACGAGGACGGCGAAGCCGGCGAGGAGGCGCTCGCCACCGATCTCGACGAGTTGGAATCCCGGAGCTGGTACTGGCTCTCGGTGCACTACGGGGTGGGCTCGGGAAGCGTCTCGCTCACCGAGTTGCTCCGCGCCCGGCGCGACGGGCTGCCCTACCTCGAGGTGGGCGACGGCTGGATCGACCTCTTCTCGCCCGCGGTCGAGGCGGTCGAGGCGGTGTTCGACGGCCGGGACGGCCGGAGCGGCCTGGGCCACCCGGCCGACGGCGAGGGCTTCCACCTCGGTCTGCCCGAGCTGCTGCGCCTCCACGCCGCCTCGGAGCACCCGCTGCCGGTCGACGTCCAGGCCGACGACCACGCCCGCGAGGTCCTCGACCGCCTGGTGCAGCTCCACCCGGCCCTGCCCTACCGCCCGCCCCGGGCGCTCGCCTCGGGACTCCGCGAGTACCAGGTGGTAGGCGTCGACTGGCTGCGCTTCCTGGCCGAGAACGGTCTGGGCGGCCTGCTCTGCGACGACATGGGCCTGGGCAAGACCCACCAGGCGATGGCGCTGATCGCGAGCCTGATGGAGCAGAACGGGGTCGACGGCCCCTTCCTGGTGGTCAGCCCGACGACGG
The DNA here is from genome assembly GCA_963741925.1 of uncultured Acidobacteriota bacterium. Taxonomy (GTDB): domain Bacteria; phylum Acidobacteriota; class Thermoanaerobaculia; order Multivoradales; family DATKCC01; genus CAVUBL01. The sequence continues at coordinate 531,008 of CAVUJU010000005.1, read as the reverse complement.
TGCTCCCCCACTGGCGGGCGAAGCTGCGCGACCACGCCCCGGGCCTCGTGGCGGTCGTCCACCACGGCCCCCAGCGCGACCTCGACGCGAACCTCGCCGCCGGACAGATCCTTCTCACCTCCTACGGCATCCTGCGCAACGACGCCGAGGCCCTCGCCCAGGTGCCCTTCGCCGCCGTCATCTTCGACGAGATCCAGCACCTCAAGAACCGCGGCACCCTGGGCTACAAGGCCGCCGCCGGTCTGACGGCGGAGGTCAAGCTCGGCCTGACCGGCACCCCGATCGAGAACTCCCTCGCCGAGCTCAAGGCGCTCTTCGATCTGGTGCTGCCCGGCTACCTGGGGAGCGACGCCCGGTTCGAGGCGCGCTACGGCGTGCCCCAGGACGCCGAGGTCGTGCCGCGCGAGCGCCTCGATGAGCTCCGGCGCCAGACTTCGCCTTTCGTGCTGCGGCGCACCAAGGAGGCGGTCCTCGACGAGCTGCCGGAGAAGATCGAGGACCTGCGCATGTGCTCCCTATCGGGCGACCAGGTCACCCTCTACCGCGAGGCGGTCGAGGGGCGGGGCGCCGAGCTCGCCGGCCAGCTCCGTTCCGGCACCGGGCCGGTGCCCTACATCCACGTCTTCGCCCTCCTGAACCTCCTCAAGCAGGTCTGCGACCACCCGGCCCTGGCCCTGGGCGAGCTCGACCGGGCGGACGACTACGCCTCGGGCAAGTGGGACCTCTTCCGCGAGCTCCTCGAGGAGTCCCTCGACAGCGGCCAGAAGGTGGTGGTCTTCACCCAGTACCTGGGGATGGTCGAGCTCATCGAGCGCCACCTTCGCACTCTGGGCGTCGAGCACAGCACCCTGACCGGCTCGAGCCGCAACCGGGGCGATCTCGTGGACCGCTTCAACGACGACCCCGACTGCCGGGTGTTCGTCGGCAGCCTCAAGGCCGGCGGCACCGGCATCGACCTGGTGGGCGGCTCGGTGGTCATCCACTACGACCGCTGGTGGAACGCCGCGCGGGAGGACCAGGCGACGGACCGGGTCCACCGCATGGGCCAGCACCGCGCGGTCCAGGTGTTCAAGCTGGTCACCGAGGGCACGCTCGAGGAGAAGATCCACGCCATCATCGAGCGCAAGCGCCGCCTGGCCGAGTCGGTGGTCCAGGAGGACGACCCCCGCCTGGCGAAGCTCTTCACGCGCGAGGAGCTGCTGGATCTGCTCCGGCCCGTGTGACCTTCGTCACTTCGCGAGCTGGAAGTCCACCGTCGCCACGGTGTGCTCCCAGCCCATGGCGAGCTTGCCGCCCTGGTCGGTCACGTCGACGAAGCCGATCGTGAACTGGTCGATCGAGTGGTCGGAGGTCTCGAGCGTCATCGGGGCCCGCAGCACGTCGAACTTCGGGTCGTAGCCGTAGGCGCCCCAGATCGCCTCCTTGTTCTTCCGGTCGTACTCCTTCTGGTACGGCTGGGTGGAGAGGATGAAGGTCCACTTCGGGCCCTCCGCCAGCTCCACGAAGACGTCGTAGTCGCCCGGCTGGACCGTCTTGCCGCCGATCACCAGGGCCGCCTCGGTGTGGAGGCGGGTCGTCTGGTTGGCGCCCGCCCGCCAGACCGGAGCGCCCGAGTTCACCTGCTTGCCGTAGTCGGCGCCGGAGCCGAAGATGTCCGTGCGCCCCCGGAGGATCGGCCGCCCGTAGTCCACGTCGAGCCACTTGCCGCCCTGGTAGCTCGTCCGGCCGTTGTCCTGCTTGACGAAGCTCCCGCCCACCTGGGTCGAGGCCTGGCCGCGCGGGCTCAGGGGGCGGTGCTCCGTCTCCTGGCCGAGCGCCGGCAGCGCGACGAGGAGGGCGAGGGTGGCAGCACAGAAGCCTGAACGGATGATCGTCGTTCGGGATGTCCGGGACATGGGCAACCTCCTTGCTGAGACGTGAAGGGTTTGAGCCATCGGTTCGCGACGAACTAGGATACCCGATGGGCGCCCGATGGGCACCCGGCGGCGCTCTCGCACGCGAGCGCGCCTGGTAGCCTACGCCCTGCGATGCCTCGAACCGAGCGGCGACCCGACTGGGACGAGTACTTCCTCGACCTCGTGGACCACGTGGCGGCGCGCGCCACCTGCGACCGCGGGAGGAGCGGCTGCGTGGTGGTGCGCGACAAGCGGATCGTGTGCACCGGATACGTCGGGTCGCCCTCGGGGCTGCCCCACTGCGACGAGGCGGGCCACGACCTGCGCCGGATGATCGACGAGGACGGCACGGTGCGCCAGCACTGCGTGCGCACGGTGCACGCCGAGCAGAACGCCCTCTGCCAGGCGGCGCGCTACGGCCTGTCGCTCGCCGGCACCACCCTCTACTGCACCATGGAGCCCTGCCGGGTGTGCGCCATGCTCATCGCCTCGGTGGGCATCGCCCGGGTGGTCGCCAAGCGCCGCTACCACGCCGGCCAGGACAGCCGCGCGATCCTCGCCCAGGCCGGCATCACCCTCGACGTGGTCGAGGACGCCGTCGAGAGCTACGACGGGCAGTAGGCGAGCTCGACGCCGCGAACCGCGTCGAGGCCGCCCGGACCGCCCGCCGCAAAGGTCGGCTCCAGCGGCTTGCTGCCAGCTACCCCTTCTTGCGCGGGATGCAGACCAGGGAGCCCCCGTTGCTCTGGAAGACGCCCAGCGCCACGTCTCCGTCCTTGACCGCCGAGCGGAAGGGGCACTGCACCTTGGTGCTGGCGATGTCGGTCAGGACCAGGGTCACCGCGGTGGGCGCGTGTCTCTTCCATTCGATGGTCCAGCTCCCCTCGGCGTCCGGTGCGGCCGCGACATCGGCCTTCTTCGCCTCGATCCCGGCCACCCGGTCCGAGCCCGGGATCTCGACTTGGCTCTCGGACCCGCCGGGCGCGAGCTCGACCCAGGCCAGCGCCCGAGCCTTCCAGGCCTCGTCGGACATGGCGGCGAGCTCCGCCTCGATCCGCTTCTGCTCTTCCTTGGCCGCGTTCTGGGCGGCCTCCCACTCGTACCCCCGGCGGCCGATCGGGGTGGGACCGGGGTCCCCGCGCTGGGCCCGGGCCACCGCCGGGGCCACCAGGCTGACGAGAACGAACGATCCGACGATCCAAGTCCACTTGTGTCGCATCACGACCTCCATGGGGCTGGGCGAGGCTCGTCTCCCTCGAGCCCCGCACGGTTCATCCGATGATGACACGAGGCACCTGAAACCTTTCGGGTCCTCGAAGCTTCTTACGCGCCGGGGCGGCCCGTTGTTCCCGGCGAGCCGCGGGCTACAATCCCTCCCGTGCTCGCCACCCCCCTGACCGCCCACGCCGGCGTCGAGGTGCCCCTCATCTGCGGCGCCATGTACCCGTGCTCGAACCCGGAGCTGGTGGCCGTGGTCTCCGAGGCCGGGGGGATCGGGATCGTCCAGCCGGTCTCGCTGACCTACGTCCACGGCCACGACTTCCGCGAGGGGCTCCGGCTGATCCGCAGCCTGACCGCCAGGCCGGTGGGCATGAACGCCCTGGTCGAGCAGTCCTCGAAGACCTACCGCGAGCGCATGGAGCGCTGGGTCGACGTGGCGCTCGAGGAGGGGCTGCGCTTCTTCGTCACCTCGCTCGGCAACCCGCGCTGGGTGGCCGAGCGGGTCCATGCCGCCGGCGGCTTCGTGTACCACGACGCCACCGAGCGCAAGTGGGCGGAGAAGGGGCTCGAGGCGGGTGCCGACGGGCTGATCGCGGTCAACCGCCGGGCCGGCGGGCACGCGGGGCCGAAGGGCGAGGAGGAGCTCCTGGCCGAGCTCGCCGGCCTGGGCGTGCCGGTCGTCTGCGCCGGCGGCGTCGGGGCGCCGGAGGATTTCGTCCGCGCGCTCTCGCTGGGCTACGCCGGCGTCCAGATGGGCACCCGCTTCATCGCCACTCCCGAGTGCCGGGCCGCCGAGGCCTACAAGCAGGCGATCGTCGACGCCACCGCCGAGGACATCGTCCTCTCCGAGCGGATCACCGGCGTGCCGGTCTCGGTGATCGAGACGCCCTACATCGAGCGCATGGGTACCAAGGCCGGGCCCCTTGCCCGCTGGATGCTCCGCGGCAGGAAGCGCAAGCATTGGATGCGCACGATCTACGCCCTCAAAGCCCTCTGGCAGCTCAAGCGCGCCTCCCTCGACGAGAGCGGCGAGAAGGACTACTGGCAGGCCGGCAAGAGCGTCGCCGGCATCGACTCGATCGAGCCCGCCGGCGAGATCGTCCACCGCTTCGCGGCGGCGGCCGAGACGGGCCGAGGCGCCGCGACCCCACTGGCCCCTCTCTCCACGGGGTGATAGCTTCACCGTCATGGACGCCAAGGACTTCGTCCAGGGGCTGGTCGACGAGATGGAGGCGCTCTTTGCCCGCCTGGGGGAGGAGGAGATCCTCGAGGCCGAGTCGGACGGGCGCAAGGACGTCGCGACGCTCCTCGGCATGGCGCTTCAGAGCGAGCTCGAAGCGGCCGAGCTGGCGGGCTCCTGGATGCCGCAGACGACCGAGCTCGACGGCAAGATGCTCTTCGCCCTGCAGTGCGGCGACGAGATGCGCCACTACCGCATGATCGAGGACCGGCTGCGCGAGCTGGGCCAGGACCCGGCGCCCTTCGAGCTCGCGCCGGAGGGCTACAGCCCCCTCTATCACTATCTTCGCGGGCTGCGAACGACGATCGAGCGCGCCGCCGCCGGGCCGTTCACCTGCGAGGCGATCGCCCGGGTGCGCAACCGCCAGTTCATCGCCTTCTGCCGTTCCGTCGGCGACGAGGAGACCGCCCGCCTCTACGAAGAGGTGATCCAGCCCGAGGAGGTCCACCACCACGAGGAGGGCCGGCATTTCCTCGAGCGCCACGCGACCACCCCCGAGGCGCAGGAGGCCGCGGCCGCGGCGGTGCGCACCACGCTGGCCGTGGCCGACGAGCTCAAGACCCTGGCGGAGAAGTCGACCGGCGTCGACGCCCTTCCGGTATCCTGACCCCCGAGCCGCGGCCCGCGATCCGGGCCGTTTGCCGGTCCACCCGGCCGGCCCAACCCAACGGCCCCCCCACGCCATGAGCCACTCCGTCGAAACCATCGCCGTCCTGGGCGCCGGCACCATGGGTCGGGGCATCGCCCACGTCTCGGCCCTCGCCGGCTACCGGACCCGCCTCTCGGACGTCGACCGCGACGTGCTCGCCGCGGCCCGGCGCTCGATCGAGACGAACCTCGACAAGGGGATCAGCCTCGGCAAGGTCGAGCCCGACGACGCCGAAGCCGCCCTCGAGCGACTCGGCCTCCACGCCGACCTCGCCGAGGCGGTGGGCGAGGCCGACCTGGTGATCGAGGCGGTGCCCGAGGACATCGCCCTGAAGCTCGAGATCTTCCGGACGGTGGAGGCCGCGGCTCCGGCCCGCGCCCTGTTCGCCACCAACACCTCCGGCCTCTCGGTGACCGAGATCGCCGCCGCCACGGCGCGGCCCGAGCGCTTCGCCGGGATGCACTTCTTCAACCCGGTCCACATCATGCGCCTGGTGGAGCTGGTCAAGGGGCTCGAGACCTCGGAGGAGACGCTCCGGACGCTCGCCGGTGTCGCCGCCGCCATGGGCAAGAAGGTGGTGACGGTCAACGAGTCGCCCGGCTTCGTCACCAGCCGGATCAACGCCCTGATCGGCAACGAGGCCTTCCGCATGCTCCAGGAGGGGGTGGCGACGGCCGAGGACATCGACCTGGCCCTGAAGCTGGGACTCAACCACCCCATGGGGCCGTTCGAGATGGTCGACCTGGTGGGCCTCGACGTGCGGCTCTCGATCCTCACCTACCTCCACGAGACGCTCGGCGAGACCTACCGCCCGAACCCGCTCCTGGTCCAGTACGTCCGCGCCGGGCGCCTGGGCAAGAAGGTCGGCCGCGGGGTCTACGAGTACGACGAGGACGGCGCCCGGATCGCCCAGAAAGCCTGAGAGCCTGTGAAAAAATCTCGGCCCTGCTGCGGGCGCCCCCGAATCACCCCTCGCGACGGACGGGGATTGACTCACAAGCTCTGAAGGCCGGTTCCGGGCCCGCTTCGGCCCTTGCTGGTAGCCTTGCCGGCCATGGACACCTCCGCAGCACGGGACCTCGCGGGCCGGGTGGCGCTGGTCACCGGCGCCTCGGCCGGCCTGGGGCTCGCCGCGGCCCGCGCCCTGGCCCGGCGCGGCGCGACGCTGGTCGTCTCCTCGCGTGGTGGTGAGCGGCTGGAGCGCGCCCGGGCCGAGCTGGCAGACCTTCCGGGCGCGGCCGAGGTGGCCGCCGTCACCGCCGACGTGGCCGAGCTCGCCGACCTCGAGCGGCTCGTCGCCGCGGTGACCGAGCGCTTCGGGCAAATCGACGTCCTGGTGCCCAACGGCGGCGGGCCGCCCGCCAAGCCCGCCCTCGAGTTGACCGAGGCGGTCGCCTTCCTCGCCTCGCCCGCGGCTTCCTTCGTCACGGGCCAGGCGGTGGCGGTCGACGGCGGAGCGATCCGCGGGCTGTCCTAGTGACCCACCGGATAGCCGGTCGATCGAAGATTGACGGACCACGACAAAAAGGGCGGGGGGTCGTAACCCCCCGCCCTGGAAGCTCGGATCAGCCCCTGGGACCGAGTGAGACCTGACGAGGCTCCGCCTCAGACCACCCCTCCTCACCCCGACCCTCCCGGCCCGCGGGCTCACGAACTTGACACGTGGGTCCAGATCTTGAGGGGCCCAGCGGAGCTAGCCGGGCTCCACCGGCCGCACGCAGAAGCCGACCGACGCTTGCCGGTGGTGGTGCGTCCGGCCGCTGTCGACGTTCGTCCGGTCCGTCACGTGGAGAACCAGGGCGTAGCCACAGGTCTTCATCCCCGAGGTATCGAGGGTGTAGGAGCCCGCGGCGACCCCCGGATCGGCCAGGGTGCCTCCGGTGGAGTGGTTCGAGGTGCCCGACGGCGGGGCCGGCAGCGTTCCGCTGGCGGGGCCGGGCGGCAGGATCTCGAACGAGAACGCGCCGAAGTACGCGTCCGTGGCCCGGAAGGTGCCGTTGAACGTGTCGCCCTTGTGGAACTCGGCGCAGTCGACCCCGGCGCCGAGATCGATCTGGAGCTCCGCCACCGGCGCGGTGTTGTCCACTCGCACGGTCACCACGTTGCTGTGGAGGTCGTGGGCCGGGTCGCCGTCGGTGCTCACGTCGACCCGCAGGTCGTAGACGTTGCCGTCCTCGGCGGCGCCGGTGAACCAGTTGAGAAGCAGGTCGCCGCGCACGGCGTGCTGCCACTCGTAGTCCTCGTACGGGTAGTCGCCATTCGCATCGGCGTGGACCGTCGGCGTGAGCTTGATCCAGCCGGCGCCGGTCTACCGATGTCGTAGACGTTCACCGAGGTGGTGCCGAGGAAGGTCTCGAACGTGCCGCTGTCGTCGAGGTCCGCCCAGAAGGACACGTACTCCCGGCTGCCGTCGGTGCAGGGCCCGCCCGAGTAGCCGGACGACAGCTTGAGCCGCAGGACCCCCACGAGGGTCTCGTGCACCGGGTCGAGGCCGATGCACTCGAGCTCCTCGTAGCGGGTGTCGCCGTCGGCCGGAAACAGGAGGCCGGCCAGCTTGGACGGATCGAATTGCTCCAGGAACGACCCCGTCATCTTCTCCCTCACGCCGCTCAGCACGTCGGAGAAGGCCGGCGAGACCGGGCTCGCCTTCTTCTTCACCGCGCCCGGCTTCGCCGCAGACGCCAGGGTCGCGTCGGTCAGGGAGCCCGAGATCGCGGGCTGTGCGATCGCCTTCTTGAGCTCCTTGAAGGCGAAGCGGTGGAGCTCGACGTCCTTGCCGGCGTAGAGCTCGGCGAGCTCGGAGACCCCGAGCGTCTTCGGCTGGGTCGAGACCACCTGCTCGAGGTCCAGGACCTGGGAGAGCTGCTTCGGGAGCTTGGCCTCCGCGAGGAAGGTCTTGAGCGGAGCGAACCGGATCGGCTCGATCTGGATCGTCTCCTCCCGCCGGTTGCCCCAGGGCGGCAGCCATCCCGGCTGGTTCGCCGGCGGAAGCTCGTTCCAGGAGAGGATCGCGCGCACACGGACCAGGTCGGTGTGCCAGCACAGGTGGTTCGGGGGATTGACCTGCAGGGTGACCGCGAACTCGAGGTCGCGCTCGCCCGTGTCCGCGGCGGGCACGTCGTAGGCCGTGAAGGCCGCGATCCCCTGGTCCTGCCAGGTGGCACCGCCGTCGAACGACAGGTAGAAGCGGACGTACTCCTGGGAGCCGCCGGTGCAGACGCCGCCGCTGTAGCCCGACGGCTGCTTGAGGTGGACCACCGCCTCCAGGCGCTCGACCTGGGGCTGGAAACCCACACAGGTCAGCTCTTCGTAGGTGGTGTCGCCCTTGAGCGGAAGCACCGGTTGGAAGGGGCTCTCGTTCAGCGTCCCGAAGTAGTTGGGGTTGGCGAGCAAGAGGGCGCGGAAGCGCGTTCGCGTCTCAAGATGGCGCGGTGCATCCTCCTGCGTGGACTTCGTCTCCGGTGGTGCCATGGCCCTGCTCCTTTCGAGGGTGCCGTTGTTTCAGCCCGGCGAAGCCGGGAACGGTTTCGAAAGGCGTTGACGACGCGAAGGGCCGGTCTCCCTCACCGAGGGCGCCCTCCCGCGGTCCGCCGCTCGGGCGGCGGAACCCGCCTGGTGACCCGTCAACCGTCAAGTGACAGGGTACCTGGCGAGGATTTCTCGTCGCTGGCCAGGCACTACGACGCAGGCGTAGCGGGGCCTCCGTCGAGGAGGAGCAACGCCGCCAGCGGCGGGAGGGACCGCCAGGACACGTCACTTGACGGTTGACGGGTCACTAGCGTGCGCCGGCGCCCGCCGGGGTGAAGATCTGGTTGGTGAAGGGGTTGGCGGTGGGCCGACGGACGACGTTGAAGCCGAAGTTGGCGGCCTGGTGGCAGGAGTTGCAGGCCCGGGTCAGGGCGTCGAAGGCGTCGTCGAAGCGCTCGCGGTCCCGGGCCTGGATGGCGAGGTCGAGCCGGTGGAGCGGCTCGGTCACCATCTTGGGCACCAGGTCCTTGATGGGCAGGGGAGAGCCCTCGTGGGTCGGGTGGAAGCGGACCACGTCGTCGAAGCCCTCGCGGAGCTCGTCGAGCTCGTAGGCGGCGAGGGGCCAGTTACCGGCCTGGCCCGCGAACCAGAGCTTCGAGTGGCGCATCTGGTTCAAGGTCATGATCTCGCCCAGGCCGGGCACGTAGCCGGGTTGGGCGGGCTCGGCGGGCTGGCGCGATCGGCAGGCGCCGGCGAGGAGGGCGGCGGCGAGGAGGATGGAGAGCAGCACGGGGAGGATCGCGGGTCTCATGGCTCCCCCAGCGTAGCGCACGGCTACCGCGCCTCCGCCTCCATGACCTGCCCGGCGTGGGGCGGCTCGCCCAGGGCCCGGATCGGCGCTCCGTACAGGTCGCTGCCGCGGACCGCGGTGACGAATCGCCGGTCGGCGGTGACCAGGGGCGCGTCCAGCCCGAGGGCCAGGGCCAGGTAGAGGCAGTCGTAGACCGGGTGGGCGAGCTCGCGGGCCAGGGCGAGGGCCTCGCCGACCAGCTCGCGCGCGGAGGCCAGGACCAGGGGCGCCTCGCGGAGCAGGTCGAGACCTGCCTCCGCCTCGTCCCAGGTCAGCTCCCGCCGGCGGGCCTTGGCCCCGAGGACGTTGGCGCACTCGACGAGAATCCAGTCCGGCGCGTGGAGCTCGTCGTCGCGCAGCGCCGCGGCCGCCTCGCTCCCCTCCTCCTGGACCAGCCACTTGACCGCGACGCTGGCGTCGACGACCCAGGCGCTCACCGGCCGGCGACCCGTTCCTCGTCCGGCAGATCGCGGCGGCGGTCGGCGCGGAGGAGCTCGACGCTGTCGGTGGCGCTCCGGCTGGTCGTCCGGCTCCGGAGGCTCGCCGCACGCTCCCAGAAGTCCGCGGCTCCCGGCGCGAGCGCCGCTTCCAGGATCGCGCGGTGCTCGGCCTCGGCCGAGCGGTTGTGCTCCGCCGCGCGCATCTTGAGGCGGCGGACGATTTCGGGGTCGAGCTTGCGGACGGTGAGCTGGGCCATGGGGTTCTCCTTTGCAGGCGGTCTCTGCATTGCCTGCAATGATAGCATAACCTGCCCTCGCTCGCCTCGGGAGGGCGCGATCGGGGCGTCCGGAGGTCGCCCGTCACCAGGCGTGCTCGTGAAGCCGGTTCCAGGGGATGACCGCAGCTTGGCTGCGCCGCTGAGGGGTGTCGCCTCCGACTGGCGAGGACCGGTGACCGCCACCACCGGCACCTTCTCGGCCAGCTCCGTCAGGGTTCCTGGAGGTTGCGCCGGACGGCCGCCATGCACCCATCGTAAATCGGATCTTCAATTCGTGCAGTCCCTCCACGCGAGGTGGCCCCGGCCGGGGAGCGTCACGGCACCTCGGGGAGGGTGTACTCGAAGTCGTAGAAGTGCCGGCCGTCTCGAATGTCGATGGACATCGAGCCGGCGAGGCCGGCGAGCTCGCCGGTGGCCGACATCCGCCCGACGGCCTCGCCGCCCGTGGCCTCCTCGGCCGGCAGAGGCTTCACCCCGCTGTCGAACGTGCCACGGGCGTGATGGGTCATGACGGTCTCCTCCTCGGCCGGCGCCGAGCCTCGTCGAGAAAGACCTCACCGAGTCCTTCGTTCTTCTGATTGTAGAAGCTGGATGCCTCGAAGAGCTCGCGACGCGCAAGCGAGGTGCCAGGAAGCGGAGGTCACTCGAGACGGGACCGAGCTTCCAGCATGACCTCATTCGAGGGAATCGCCTGACTGGCTCCCGACTTGAGCTCTTGGTAGCGGCGGTCAGCCTCCTCGGCCCACACCAGCTCGACGTCTTGGTCCTCCGAGGGCTCGAGGCTCAACAGCAGGACCCGGGCCAATTCGGCGCGGTCCTTCTCGGCCAGCTTCAGCGCGTCGGCTTCCAAAGTCTTCAGGGCGTCCGCCATCCCGTCCTCCGTCAGCTCCGGCACTTCAGCACGCACAGCCCCGGCACTCCTCCTGCCGCCACCCGGCACGAAGCTCGAACCTTGAAGAAGCCGGTGATGCCAAGGGGCGAGGCCACGATCGGCCCCCAGGGAGCGAAAGACCCACGCATCGAGGATGGAGAGCCAGCATCCCTCCAGGTCGGCAGGGCTTGCGCCTCGGGCCGTCACTTTCAGTGAAGTCGAACTTCCTGGCGAATCAGCTTGGCCAGACCCTGGAGATCCGGGAAGAGCGACTGCTCGTGGATGTTCATCTGGAATAGCTTTTCTTCGAGCTCGGGAATCAAGCCGGGCCGCCGGGCAACCTTGGGCGGGTCAGCCGGTTCCGGCGAAGAGCTCGAAGACGCTCGCCTCCAGGCTCGCCCGAACGGCCTGGCGATCCTTACTCGCCAGGCGCCCGGCGCGGCGCAGGACCAGGCGGTTGTCGAGGGTGAAGAGCTTCGGGCGCACGATACAGGGACGGCGAAGGCCCGCCGCCTCGAGGTCTCCGATTCGGACGTCGCCCGGCCAGGGGGGATCCGCCTTGGTCGTGACCATGGCGAGGATCGTGTGGCCGGCCGCGTTGAAGGGCCGGCCGCTCAACACCAGAGACGGCCGTCGCTTCGTCCCCGGTCGCTCCGAGGACGGAAACGGCACCACCGCGAGGTCGCCGGCGTCACAGATCACGGAAGGCCTCGTTGTCCTCCGGCGAGGCCCACTCCTCGAGCGTCTCGGCCAAGGCGGCGTGGAACGCGATGTCGAACGGCTCCGCCCGCCGGAGCACGGCCCGGTCGTCTTCGACCTCGTAGATCACCGAGTCGCCGGGCTCGAGATGCAGCCGCTCCCGGATCTCCACGGGGATCGTGACCTGGCCCTTGCTCGAGAGTCGGCTCCGGTATGGCACGGGTGACCTCCAGCGCCCGGGTCGTATTCTTGGCTCTTTACGTCAAGAGGATGCGGCCTACGCTACAGCTCGAACGGCTCGTAGCCTTCGAAGCTGTGCCGGCGCGGGGTGTACTCCCACCAGTCCGGGGGCTCGAGGAGGTGGATCTGCTCGAGGGTGAAGCCGGCGCGGGCGCGCTCCCGGGCCCGGCGCAGGGCTTCCACGTCCTCGGGCGTCGTGGGGATGTCCTCCGCGATCCGGTCGAGGACCGAGCCCCCGGGATCAGAGGCTCGCCGCGAGCTCACGGTAGCGCTCCTCCAGGCCGTGCCGGACGAACTGCTCGCGCACCGCCTCCCGGTCGGCGCCGGCGGCGGTGATCAGGTGCCGGATGTCGCCCAGCTCCTGAAAGGCGCGGACCGGATCGTTCTTCATCGCCAGGACCTTCATGGCCGCCAGGTGCTCGGGACTGGGGATCGGGACGGTCCCGCCGCCGGGACCGGGCATCTGCCGGAGGTCCCGGAAGAGCTTGTCGGCGGTCGCGCCGCGGACGTAGACGAAGGCCACGCTCCCCATGCCGGTCTGCGGATGCGCATGCTTCGGGTAGCCGGGCGAGCGGTGAACGGTCTCGTAGCCCATGGATTCCATGTCGCGCACGAGGTCGTCCTGGCACGCGGCGTCCACCACCAGGTCGAGGTCGAGGGTCGCGCGCGGGAGGCCGTAGGCCGCCATCGCCAGTCCGCCGACCAGGGCGTGCCGGCAGCCGCGATCGTCGAGGGTCTGACGCAGTGCGCCGAGGACCCGGGCGAAGTTCACGGGGAGAGGATAGCAGCGGGGTCTCCGGGAGCCGCCACGACGTGCGGCCCGAACGGTGGCGGCGCCATCATGGGCGCTCACGGGGGACTGCCGGCGTGCGCTTGTACGGCAGAGCCTTCATCTGGACGAGCCCTTCCAGGGCCTCGAGCTCGGGATCCTTGTGCACCAGGACAGCGTCTCGCAGCCTCGCGACGGCGGCGATCCAGGCATCGGCCAACGACACCTCGTAGTCCGCCTTGAACCGGCCCGCCTGGAGGACCGTGGGCTCGTCGAGCTCCGAGATCAGCTCGTCGGCGATCTCGCGACAATGGGCATAGAGCCGGTAGGCGTCCCCCTCCCCGCGCTCCTGACGGAGGATGTAGAAGACCTCCATCAGCACCACCACCGGCAGGATCACCCGAGACGTCCGGATGACCCGCTCGACGGTCTCGGCGCCGGGCTCGTCCTCGATCAATGCCAGGAGCGCCGAGGAGTCCAGGACATGAGCAGGGCTATTCACGCTCGCGGTCCCGCCGGCGCTCCTCCAGGAGGGCGTCGAGAAGCCCAGCGCCCTTCACCGCTCCGCGAAGCCCTTTGACAGGGTCCGCGGCCACCGGCACGACCCGGATCACCCCGCCTTCGTCGAGCCACACCAGCCGGTCTCCATGCTCGATGTGGTAGCGCTTCCGGATCGGAGCCGGGATCACGGTCTGTCCCCGGCGGGTCACGGCGGATTCCATGCGGTCTCCCTTCCCGCGCAGCATACATGTCAAATGGGATGAATGCAAGGCAATTTTCATCCGTGACATGCGACTCGTCGGACCAGGGAGAGCGGCTGAGTCGATCTGCTCAGTCGCCGATCAGCTCCAGGCTCCGGAGCGAGCGGCTCCGTACTTGACGCATTCTACTCAATCCCGCAGAATGCGTACTCATGGCGACTCGGATCGCAGCGACGCACCTGGCCCGGGGCCTCGGCGACATCCTGGGCCGGATTCGGTACCGGGGAGAGACCTTCGTGGTCGAGCGCAACGGGGTTCCGGTGGCGAGACTCGGACCGGTGAAGCCGGAGCGGCCGCCCCGGCTTCGGGAGGTCATCGAGGCCTGGGCGTCCATCGAGGCCGACGACCGGTTCGCCCTGGACCTCGCGGCGGTCGGGGCCGCGGATACCCCGGCGCGGAATCCGTGGGCGTAGTCCTCGACACCAGCGCTTTGGTCGCTCTCGAGCGTGCCGGCGCATCCCTCTCGGGAGCGCTCGACACGCTTGCCGAGGAGGAGGTGGCGATCCCGGCGGTCGTCGTCGCCGAGCTGCTGGCGGGAGTCCGCCTGGCCGACGACCGACGGCGGGCCGCTCGGCGTCAGGCGAAGATCGACGCCCTCTTGGCGCTGGCACCGGTGGTCGACTTCGGCGCGGAGATTGCGGAGTCGTGGGCCGATCACTTCGCGGCCCTCGAGAGGCGCGGGAGCCGCATCCCCGCCAACGACCTGGCCGTGGCCGCGACGGCGACGTACCTCGGTTTCGCGATCCTGGTGGGACCGGACGACGAGGAGCGCTTCCGCCGTGTGGAAGGCCTCGAAGTCAAGGTCCTCGAGCCTGCGTCCTGACGAAGCTCCGCCTCGAACCGACGAGGCGTCTGGGGGGAGAGGGACGCCGATCGATCGGACCGCCCCCCTCTCCCTCTCGATCGCTCTCCCCGTCTGTCCCAGTCTGGCTACGTCCGAAAACTCGGCTCGTTCGTCACGATTCCAGCCTGGTCAGACGTCGTCGGAGCTCGGCCGCTTCCACCCGGTGGGCTCGAGCGCGACAGGCGCCAGAGCCACGTCCCCAGGGCGATCGCCACGAGCGGCGGGCCGGCGTGCTCGAGGACGATGAAAGCGGCGAAGCGGGACGAGAGGCTCCCCGCGGCGCTGTACTCGACCCAGTGCACCTGGACGGCACCGAAGAGGTCGAGGCTCCAGGCGACGATCGGGCCCACCAGGTAGGCGCCCCGGAGGCGGACGGCGAGGAGCGCCGCGACCGCCATGCCGCAGTACGCCCAGCCCAGGAAGAGCTCGAACGGGCTGCCCGGATCGGCGCCGAGCATGGCCGCCGCCCGCTCGGGCGCCACCAGGCAGAAGAGGGCGACGACCAGCATGACCAGTCCGAAGTACCCTGCGACGAGGTAGACGAGGGCGAGCTCGACGCGCTTCGCGAGGGGCGAGCGGGCGAGGGCGCCGTGGGCGAACCCGGCGGCGGCGAGGGCGACGGCGAGGAGCAGGAACATGGGCAGACCCTCCGCGGACAGGTGACTCCGGAATCGAACAGGAAGCGCGGAGAGCTTAAACTGCCAGGCGGGCTCCTGCCAGCATCAGGTCGCCCGGAATGTACGTTTCCGAACAGATCGTCACGATTGTCCCGAGCGAGGCACACCCATGAGCCGAGAGCCAGAAGCACCCCCCCGGCGCGACCGCCGGGTCGATCGGACCAGGCGGCTCCTGACCGAGGCCCTGATGGAGCTGGTCCGCGAGCGCGACTACGACGGCATCACGGTCCAGGACATCCTCGACCGGGCCGACGTCGGCCGGTCGCCGGATCGAGGGTGACGAGCTCGGGGTCCAAGGTTCCATCCCGCCCGGCTCGAGACGCTGAGAAGTGACCTCCGCCTGGACGATCATCTGGTATTCTCGGCGCCCCACAATTGGAACGGGCGGCGAGGAGGTTCCTGGGTGGAGATCTGGCTTCGTCGCGCCGGTCGAGGAGGCGAAGACGATGAAGAGATTCCGCAAATCCAGAATCCTCGCGGCGGGGGCAGTGGGAATCCTCTTGATGGCGTTCGTGGCTCTGGCGCGCGATCGTCCGCTCGCGGTCTCGCCCGGGAGCGGCGCGGGGACGGTGATCGCGGGTGCCTGCCCGACCTTCAGCTGGGGAGCCGTCACCAGCGCCGACGGCTACGACCTCGTCGCCTATCGCGTGCCCGCCGGGGCCAGCGCGAGCCCCGAGGCCCTGAAAGAGCTCTGGCGTGTCCACCTCCCGGGCACCGTGACCACCTGGACCCCGCCGCTCGGCCGCTGCTTCGCCTACGGGGAGAGCTACGCCTGGGCGGTACGCGCCGAGGTCGGCGCCCGCGCCGGGGACTGGTCGGAGCCGAACCTGTTCGCGGTCGCGAAGGCGCCGAGCGCCGAGGAGGTGCGCGGCCTGATCGCGCGGCTTCGCAGCTATCTGGGCACCACGGAAGGCGAGGCCCGGGAGCCTGCGCCGGGCTCGGAGGGCGGCCGCGCCGACTCCCGCGCCGCCTCGCGGCAGGTCGTACCCCACCCAGCCGGCCACGCCGGCCCGGCCGCGCTCGCGGCAGACGGCTCCGGCTCGCGGCTCGGCGCCAAGGTCTCGGCTGCCACGCCGACCCTGGGCACGCCCTCTCTCACCCTCGACGGCAACCTCAGCCTCGGTGCCGCGAGCAACCTGTTCAAGGGGGGAAGCGCCCTGCTCTGGAACGACACCGCCGGCAACCTCGCGCTCGGGCACCAGGCCCTGGCGAGCAACGTCTATGGCTACAAAAACACGGTCGTCGGCTCGCAGGCCCTCTACTCGAACGTCGGCGGCACGAGCTACGAAGGCTCCGTCAACGCGGTGTTCGGTGACCAGTCGCTCTTCAACAACACCACCGGCTACTTCAACGTGGCGATGGGCCACCAGGCTCTCTACTCGAACACCACGGGAGCGCGCAACGTCGCGATCGGACTCAACGCCGAGCACTACGGCTCGGCGGGCAACTACGACACGGCGGTCGGCTACCGGGCCATGTTCGACAACGGATCCGGCACCCACAACACCGCGGTCGGTGCCCTCGCCATGGAAGGCCTCCTCGGCTCGCCGGGAAGCGACAACACGGCGCTCGGCGATCATGCGCTCGCCTTGAAGACCGGCAGCGGCAACATCGCGATCGGCGCTCGTGCGGGCAACTTTGGCAGCGTCGGCGCCAGCGACGACATCCTGATCGGGAACGACATCGAAGTGCCCGGCAGCAATACGATCCAGATCGGGACCCCGAACCAGACGAAGACCTACATCGCCGGCATTCGCGGCGCGACGACTTCCTTGAACGACGCGGTCGGCGTGGTGATCGACGGCAACGGCCAGCTCGGAACGGTGAGCTCCTCGCGCCGCCTGAAGCAGGACATCCGGGACATGGGAGACGCGACGGACAAGCTCTACGCGCTGCGGCCCGTGACCTTCCGCTACAGGCAGTACGTCGAGGACGCGGTGCGGGAGGGGAAAGACCCCGGGGAGCTCCCGCGCTCCTACGGGCTGATCGCGGAGGACGTCGCCGAGGTCTTCCCCGACCTCGTGGTCTACGGCAAGGACGGGAAGCCCGAGACGATCAAGTACCGTCTCCTCGCGCCCATGCTCCTCAACGAGCTCCAGAAGGAGCACCGCAGGGCCGAGGCGCAAGAGCGGGAGCTCCGGTTCCAGGCCGCCGAGCTCGAGCGGCAGAAGCTGGAGGTGGCGCGCCTCGAGCGGCAGCGAGCGGCCGAGAGCGCCGAGCTCGCCCGGCTCGATCGCCTGGTGCGGGTGTCCACGGCCAAGGCGGCGACGACCGGGGCGGCACGAGGGACGCCGACGACCCGGCTCGGCAGCTCCTGAGCCAAGCTCGACGTCCTCCGAGCGAGCGCCCCGCCGCTACTCGAGGAGCGGTTCGAGGACCCGGAACCCGCCGGCCTGCGCCCGCGCCGCCTTCCCGCCCAGCCGGAGTGCCTCGGCCAGCTCCTGGCGCGCTTGCCGATCGCGGTGGACCGAGGCGTAGAGCGCCGCGAGCCCCACCCGCGCCTCCCAGTTCTTCGGGTAGAGCCGCTCGACGAGCAGGAAGCTCCGGTAGGCGTCTTCGTTTCGCCCCTTGCGCAGATACGCCATGCCCAGCGTGGTCGCCACCTGCTCGTGGTCCGGGTCGAGGCGGGCGGCCTCTTCGAGGAGCGCGATGGCGTCGTCGACCCGGTTGCGGTCGAGGTCGATGAGCGCCAGGTTGAAGCGGGACTCGAGGTGGACGGGCGAGGCCTCGACGGCCCGCTCGAAGTAGCCCGCCGCCTGGTCGACGCGGCCGCGGCCGAGGGCGATCGCTCCCAGGTTGTTGAGGGCCTTCGCGGCCTCCGGGTCGTGGGGACCGAGCTCGAGGGCCTTCCGGTACGAGGCGACGGCGTCGTCGAGACGGCCCTGGTTCGAGTAGGTCACGCCCAGGTTGTAGTAGGCCTTGAAGGAGTCCGGGTCGAGCTGGAGGGCGTGGTGGAAGGCCTCCTCGGCCTCCTGGTACCGATGCGCCCGCTGCAAGACGTCGCCGTAGCCGTTGTAGGTCGCCGGCTGCGAGTCGTCGATCGCGAGCGCCTCCCGGAACAGGCGAATCGCCTCATCCAGGTCTCCCTGATCGCGCTTGAGCGCGGCCAGGGCCGAGAGGGCCGGCACCGAGCTCGGGTCGGCCTTGAGCGCCCGCTTGGCGAGCCGCTCGGCCTCCGCGGTCCGGCCCTGGGCGTTGTCGGCCATCGCCAGGTCGAGGAGCGCATCGGCGTTGTCGGGATCGAGCTCGAGCGCCTTCTCGAACTCCTTCTTCGCCTCCTCGAGGTCGCCCTTGGCGAGGTGGATCCGGCCGAGGTTGTTGTGGATCTCCGGCGAGGACTCCTCTCGACTCCCGGCCGGGCTCCCGGCGGCCGCGCCCGCCGCGGACCCGGCGCCGCCGGTGGTCCCCACGGGCGCCGGGCGCTTGGGCGAGCCGCCGCCCAGGTAGCCCAGGGCGCGGAGCGACGCCTCGTTCTCCGCCGCCGCCTCCTTCGAGTAGCCCTCCTGGGCGGCCTCCTTCTCCTTCGGCTCGTTCTTCGACTCGTAGGTGGGGATGGAGCGCACCGGGTGAGCCGCGACGAACTCGGAATCGAAGACCTCGATGAGGGCCTTGCCCGCCATGTCCTTTGCCACCGGGAAGCCGAGGTAGTAGAGGATCGTCGGGGCGACGTCGAGCACCGAAGCGTCGCGGATCTCGACGCCGCGCCGGATGTGCGGTCCGGCGGCCACGAAGATGCCGTGCTTCTCGTGCTGGAGCGCGGCCCGCGCCGTGTCGACCGTCTCGACGCTCCGGATCCGGCGGTCGCCGCTCTTGAAGCCGTGGTCCGAGACCACCACGACGGCGGTCGTGCCCAGGTCGATCTTCGCGAGCAGCCGGCCGAGGAGCTGGTCCTGGTACTCGTACCACCGGGCGACCACGTCCCGATAGCGTTCGAAGTCGGCCGGGTCGATCCACGACAGCTTCGGCGGCGCGTAGCGCATGAAGAGGTGGGAGAAGCTGTCGACCTGCTCGAAATAGACCATGAAGAGGTCGTCGCGCCGCTCCGAGAGGAGCTTCTCGGCGATCGCCGTGTAGCCCTGGGCGGTCGCCGCGTACTCCTGGAAGAGCTGGATCGGGTCGCTCGGGTCGCGCTTCGTCGAGCGCGCCGGGTCGTACATCCGGCGGCGGTACTCCTCGGGGGAGATGTGGAGGAAGCGGCGCACAAAGTCGGCCGAGATCTGCTCTTCGCGGGGCACCAACGGGGCGAGCCGGGCGTAGAGCGAGGCGGGGTAGGTCTTCTTCGCGTCGTCGCCGCCGCGCGCCGTGGCGCCGAAGCCGTGAAAGCCCAGGGCGTCGGACACGATCACGCCGTCGCCCACGTCCTCCGCCGGGTAGGTCGCCCACCAGCCGACGACCGTCGCCTTCCTGCCGTTCTCGCCGAGGATGTTCCAGAGCGCCTCGACCTTGCGGTTGTAGCTGCGCACCGGCACCCGCGTGCCGTCGGGCCGATCGACCATGAACCAGGCGATCCCGTGCTGGTCGGCCGTCTTGCCGGTCGCCATCGTCGTCCAGATGACGGGCGAGAGCGGGATGTTCTCGAGGGTTTCGTTGGGGCCCCAGACGCCACGCCGGCGTAGCGCCATGAGGTTCTTCATCTTGCCCTGCGCGGCGAGCTCCTCGATCACCTTCCAGTCGGCGCTGTCGATCCCGATGACGACGAGGCGGGTGCCGAGGTCGCGGGCGATCGAGGAGCCGCGGCAGCCGAGAGCGGCGAAAACGACGCCGAGGAGCAGCGCGAGGGCGGTGGCGAGGGACCGTCGCGGACGGGACGGCGAGCGGCGCACAAGGGCCGGAGGATGGAACGGCGCTTGCGCTCGCGGCCTCTTCACGGCGTGATCTTCTCGACCCGTCTCCCGGTCGGTGCGGCGCCGCCCGGGAGGAGATCGATCGGCGGAGGCGTCATCGTACACCACGGCGTCACCGCCCTCAGCGCCCTCGTCGGGCGACCGGGCCCAGGTCGCAGATCCCCCCGCCTCGACCGCTACGGCTCGAGCCCCTGAACGCCCGCGGCGACAATCCGCTGGAGTAGTAAGTTATCTCCCGCCTTTCCGTCGTCTCGTGGCGAATGGTCGGAGCCAACACCAGGTGAGCGTCGACAGAGCCCCCTCGAGCGGCGGGCGCGCCATGATCCTCGTCGTCGAGCGGGACCCTCACGGCCGCAGGCTCGAGCGGTACTTCCTGGACGCGGCGCTCCAGACCCTCTACGACGACGGCTCCGCCTGTACCGGCGACCTCACGCGCGACCTGACGTCCCAGACGGTGGACACCAAGACGACGCTCGAGGCGTGCCGGACGATCACCGCGGGGTCTGGATTCGTGGTGTCGTCGACCGGAGACGTGATCCTCCAGGCCGGCGAGCGGATCGCGCTCTCCGACGGGTTCTCGGTGCAGGCCGGAGGCCGCCTCGCGGTCGGCGTCGACCCCGTCCTACGGTGCCAGTGACGCGGCGGCGGTAGGCTCGCCCCATGCGGGACCCCGTGATCCTCTCCTGGTCGGGCGGCAAGGACAGCGCCATGACCCTTTACGCGCTGGCCCGGGACGAGCGCTTCGAGGTGGCGACGCTCCTCACCACGGTGGCCGGCGAGGACCGGCAGGTCAGCCACCACGGCGTCGCCGAGGAGCTGATCGCGGCCCAGGCCGAGGCGCTGGGCCTGCCGTGGCAGCCGATCTACCTCCCCACCGCGGGGGACCGGATGGTGCCCAACGACCGCTACGAGGCGATCCTCGGGCGCGCCCTCGCCCCGTGGGCCGCCCGCGGCGTCCGGACCGTCGCCCACGGCGACCTCTTCCTGGAGGACGTCCGCGCCTTCCGGGAGGCGAGCCTGGCGCGGCTCGGCCTCTCCGGTCTCTTCCCGATCTGGGGCCGGGACACGGCCGAGCTGGCCCGCGACTTCGTGCGCCTCGGCTTTCGCGCCCGCCTCTCGTCGGTCGACGCCGAGGCCCTCGGCGACGCCTTCGCCGGCCGGCTCCTGGACGAGGCCCTCCTGGCCGACCTGCCGCCCGGCGTCGATCCCGCCGGCGAGAACGGCGAGTACCACTCCTTCGTCTTCGACGGCCCCCTCTTCCGCCACCCGGTCGCCCTGGCGGTGGCGGACCGGGAGCGCCGCGGCGGCCGGGTCTACGCCCGCCTCACGCTCTCCGCGGGGTCCGAGCCCTCCGCTACCGGCGCCGCGGGCGCGGAGGCGGCGCGCGCCGTCTCCCTCCTGCCGGCCGCCACCGAGATCGTGGGCGCCCTCGGCCTCATGGACCGCCTCGTGGGGGTCTCCCACGAGTGCGACCACCCGCCGGAGGCCCGGGGCAAGCCGCGGGTCACCCGGGCCGTGATCGACGGGCTCGCCGCGTCCGGCCGGCAGATCGACCGGGAGGTGCGCTCGCGCCTCGCCGCCGGCGAGGACCTCTACGTCCTCGACGAGGCCCTCCTCCGGGAAGCTCCGTCCCGACCTCCTTTTCACCCAGGAGCTGTGCGCGGTCTGCGCGCCCTCCTACGGCAGCGTGGCCGAGCTCGCGGCGCACCTGCCGGGTACGCCCCGCGTCCTCAACCTGGAGCCCGCTTCCTTGGACGACGTGCTGGGCGACGTCCGGCGGGTGGCCGCGGCGCTGGGCGAGCCCGCGCGGGGCCGGCGCGTGGCGGCGGAGCTGCGCGAGCGGGTCGAGGCGGTCCGCGAGCGCTCGGCCGCGGCCTCGCGCAGGCCCCGGGTGGCCGTCCTCGAGTGGCTCGACCCGGTCTTCGCCGCCGGCCACTGGACCCCGGAGCTGGTGGCGATCGCCGGCGGTGTCGAGGTGCTGGGCAAGGCGGGCGAGCGCTCGGCCGTCACCACCTGGGAGGCGGTCGCCCGCGCTCGGCCGGACGTCCTCGTCCTCGCCTGCTGCGGCTGGCCGGTGGCGCGAACCCTGGAGGCGTGGCGGGAGGCGAAGCGGCGGCCGGAGGTCGCGGCCCTCGCCCCGGTCGCCGCCGGCCGGGCCTACGTCGCCGACGGCTCGGCCTACTTCAGCCGCCCCGGCCCCCGCTTGGCCGACTCCCTGGAGATCCTCGCCACCCTCCTCCACCCCGGCCTCTTCGCCCACCTCCCGGACCCGTTCGAGGACCGGGGCGTGGCGCGGGGATAGGACCCTCTGCAAGGCCTCTGAAAATCGGGATAGGCCCGGGCGAGCAAGCCCGCCCGGGTCCCCCCACAGATCCGGACGTGCGGATTTCCCGCATCCGGCTCCTCGTGACACGGGTTCGCTGCACGACGTCAAGCGGCGTGGACGATCCTCGGCCGCGGCAATGGGTAGGCGCCGAGGAGGCGGACGAACCGCTCCCAAGGCATCGACCTCTTGCCCGACCGCCGGTCGAGCCACTTGCGCCACTCGCGCGTGACCTGGCGGTAGAAGTTGTCGAGTGCGTGGAAGTTGCCGGTAATGCCGTAGTAACCGTAGTGGCCCTGCAGCGCTCGCGACAGCCGTCGCTGCTGCGTCGCCACGGGGTCGTGACGGCCCTGCCGACACCGTTCCCGCATCCGACTCATCGACCGAGCAAACCGACTCGCGGCCGTCGTGCGCTTGACCACCCACGACCCTCGCTGGCGCCCACCCTTGCCCCAGAAGTGCGTGAACCCGAGGAAGACGAAGCAGCCCGGACCCTCGGGCCCGGACCCGTCGCTCCCCCACCGTGGCCGGCGGAAGCGCACCCGTCGCGTCTTCTCCGGGTGCAGGCGCAGACCGAAGCGGGCGAGCCGCTTCGGCAGCACCTCTTCCACCCGACGGGCGTCGTGCTCGTCGGCGAAGACGATCACCAGATCGTCCGCATACCGCACCAGCACAGCGCGCCCACGAAGCCGCGGTTGGACCTCTTCCTCCCACCACCGGTCCACCACCTCGTGGAGGTAGACGTTGGCCAGCAAGGGCGAGATGACGCCTCCCTGCGGAGTCCCCGCCTCGGGGTGACGTACACGCCCCTCTTCCATCACACCCGCCTGCAGCCACTTGCCAATTGCCCTCCGGATCACGCCGTCGCGCACCCGGCGGTCGAGAAAAGACCTCAAGTGGTCCCGATCCAGCTCGTCGAAGAAGCTCTGGATGTCGACCTCCAGTACCCACCCACCCCCGAGCTCGGAGAGCTCCTTGCGCAGAACGCGCAGCGCATCGTGCGCCGAGCGACCGGGCCGAAAGCCGTACGAGCAGTCCAAGAAGTCCTCCTCGTAGATGGCCTCCAGCACCATCGTCACCGCACGCTGCAGCACCTTGTCTTCGAAGGTGGGGATCCCGATCGCACGGGTCTCCGACCCGGTGCCTTTCGGAATGTGAGCCCGCTTGACCGGCGGCGCTCGGTAGAGGCCGGACTTGAAGCGGGCGAGAAGCGACCGGAGGTTGCCCCCGAGGTTCTCCTCGTACTGCTTCGCCGTCCGGCCGTCGATGCCTGCCGCTCCGTCCTTGCGGGTCCGGGAGTAGGCCTCCCAGAGCCAGGGCTCGTCGATGTGGTGAGCCAGACTGAGAAACGACCGCTCGCGGTCCTCCCTCGCCAGCCTCGCTATCCGACGAAGCGGAGCCTGTCAACCCCGGTGAGACGGTGGGTTCGATCAATTAGGGAGGCCTCTCCATGGTTGTCGGGTGGGTTGATCCAGACGGCCTTGGGTAGCTCGGGTGGCTTTGGGTGGCCGTGGACGAAGCGCTCCGGGTTGGCTTCGAAGGCGGCGGTCAAGATGCGTTGGCGTTCGGCCCGTAGCGCCTCGGCCTGGCCGTAGTGGACGGCAGCGGGGGTCATGAGGCCGAGGCCGGAGTGGCGATGCTCGTGGTTGTACCAGTCGATAAAGGTCCGGCCGAAGCTCCTGGAGTGGAGAATGGAGCCGAAGCGGTCGGGGAAGTCGGGTCGGTACTTGAGGGTCTTGAACTGGGACTCCGAGAACGGGTTGTCGCTCGAGGTGTAGGGGCGCGAGTGGGTCTTGGTGACCCCGAGATCGGCCAGCAGGTAGGCCACCGGCTTGGCCGTCATCGCGCTGCCGCGGTCGGCGTGGAGGGTCAGCTGCCCGGGTGCGATGTCCTGCTGCTCGGTCGCCTGGGCGATCAGCTGCTCGGCGAGCGCGGAGGATTCCCGGTACTGGATGGTCCAGCCGACCACGTAGCGGCTGAAGACGTCGAGGATCACGTAGAGGTAGTAGGAGGTCCACTTGGCCGGTCCGCGCAGCTTGGTGATGTCCCAGCTCCAGACCTCGTTGGGACGCTCGGCGAGCAGCTCCGGCTTGGCGTAGCGAGGGTGCGTGAGCTGGTCGCGCCGCTCGCGCACCTCGCCCTTCTCGGCGAGCAGCCGGTACATCGTGCGTTCGGACGCCAGGTAGCGGCCCTCGTCGAGCAGCGTGGCCCACACCTCGGCGGGCGAAGAGTCCACGAAGCGCTCGCCGTGCAGCTCGTCGAGCACCGCCTGACGCTCGGCAGCCGAGAGGGCCCGCGGTGGGGGATCTCGTGGCTTGCGGGGCCGTGGGTCGGGAGGATGCCGGCGCCGGTAGATCGTCGCCGGCGACGCACCCAGCGCTCGGCACGCCGGCCGGGTCCCGACGAGGGGCGTGAGCTCTTCGACGGTCTGCTCGATCATGGCTCGATGCTCTCCTCCGCGCTCCTGGGCTCGAGCAGCGCTCCCAGAAGCGCGGAGACGTTTCTCTGCACCTCGATCACCTTGCGGGCCGTCTCGAGCTCGCTCTCGGCGCGCTCGGCACGCCGGCGAAGACGCTCGATCTCGGCGGCCCGGGGATCGGCCCCAGGGCGGCCCCGACGCTTCGACAAGGCCTCCAGGGCCCCCTTGTCCCGTTGCTTGCGCCACTTCGCCAGGTGCGAGGAGTGCAGCCCCTCACGCCGCAGCAGAGCCCCGATCTCACCCGGCTCCGTGCACGCGTCCGCCGCGCGGACGATCTCGAGCTTGTACGCCGCCGTGAACCTGCGCCGACGCGGACGCTCGATGAGCTGGGGATTGGGCGCCGAGGTCACGCGGCCCGGCCGCTTCCGGTCGCCTACGGCTCCCTCCAGCGGCCGGGCCGGAGCTCCGTGCCCTCCCGAACCGTTCTCCTGCTTCGTCTCTGGCATACGGTGCCTCTCCTCTCGCCCTCGGGTTCCTTAGTTCTGGTGGCTGCATCGTCTCACCGTATGTTGGCAGAGAGGGAAGTCGCGTTGAGATGCTCCCGAGATTCGGCGATCCCGACATCGTTCCCCTCGTTCGGTTCCGTGTCCCGGAGCCCCCCTTCCCTCCACCGGGTCCCTTGGGTCGGTTCCCCGGCTTCCACGGTACTACGGGGGCTCTCTGACTCCCCACCACCCTTCCCGCCGGGCTCGGTTTCCTTCGCCGGGCGGTACCGCCTGTGCGACCGCTCCTTCGCTCCCGGGGTGCGCGGTCCCCTCTCTGCCAACATACGGTGAGACGATGCAGCCACCAGAACTAAGGAACTCGAGGGCGAGAGGAGATTCATCGTATGCCAGAGACGAAGCAGGAGAACGGTTCGGGGGGGCACCGAGCTCCGGCCCGGCCGCTGGAGGGAGCCGTAGGCGACCGGAAGCGGCCGGGCCGCGTGACCTCGGCGCCCAATCCCCAGCTCGTCGAGCGTCCGCGTCGGCGCAGGTTCACGGCGGCGTACAAGCTCGAGATCGTCCGCGCGGCGGACGCGTGCACGGAGCCGGGTGAGATCGGGGCTCTGCTGCGGCGTGAGGGGCTGCACTCCTCGCACCTGGCAAAGTGGCGCAAGCAACGGGACAAGGGGGCCCTGGAGGCCTTGTCGAAGCGTCGGGGCCGCCCTGGGGCCGATCCCCGGGCCGCCGAGATCGAGCGTCTTCGCCGGCGTGCCGAGCGCGCCGAGAGCGAGCTCGAGACGGCCCGCAAGGTCATCGAGGTGCAGAGAAACGTCTCCGCGCTTCTGGGAGCGCTGCTCGAGCCCAGGAGCGCGGAGGAGAGCATCGAGCCATGATCGAGCAGACCGTCGAAGAGCTCACGCCCCTCGTCGGGACCCGGCCGGCGTGCCGAGCGCTGGGTGCGTCGCCGGCGACGATCTACCGGCGTCGGCATCCTCCCGACCCACGGCCCCACAAGCCACGAGATCCCCCACCGCGGGCCCTCTCGCCTGCCGAGCGTCAGGCGGTGCTCGACGAGCTGCACGGCGAGCGCTTCGTGGACTCTTCGCCCGCCGAGGTGTGGGCCACGCTGCTCGACGAGGGCCGCTACCTGGCGTCCGAACGCACGATGTACCGGCTGCTCGCCGAGAAGGGCGAGGTGCGCGAGCGGCGCGACCAGCTCACGCACCCTCGCTACGCCAAGCCGGAGCTGCTCGCCGAGCGTCCCAACGAGGTCTGGAGCTGGGACATCACCAAGCTGCGCGGACCGGCCAAGTGGACCTCCTACTACCTCTACGTGATCCTCGACGTCTTCAGCCGCTACGTGGTCGGCTGGACCATCCAGTACCGGGAATCCCCCGCGCTCGCCGAGCAGCTGATCGCCCAGGCGACCGAGCAGCAGGACATCGCCCCCGGGCAGCTGACCCTCCACGCCGACCGCGGCAGCGCGATGACGGCCAAGCCGGTGGCCTACCTGCTGGCCGATCTCGGGGTCACCAAGACCCACTCGCGCCCCTACACCTCGAGCGACAACCCGTTCTCGGAGTCCCAGTTCAAGACCCTCAAGTACCGACCCGACTTCCCCGACCGCTTCGGCTCCATTCTCCACTCCAGGAGCTTCGGCCGGACCTTTATCGACTGGTACAACCACGAGCATCGCCACTCCGGCCTCGGCCTCATGACCCCCGCTGCCGTCCACTACGGCCAGGCCGAGGCGCTACGGGCCGAACGCCAACGCATCTTGACCGCCGCCTTCGAAGCCAACCCGGAGCGCTTCGTCCACGGCCACCCAAAGCCACCCGAGCTACCCAAGGCCGTCTGGATCAACCCACCCGACAACCATGGAGATGCTCCCTAATTGATCGAACCCACCGTCTCACCGGGGTTGACAGGCTCCGGTCGTCCTCGACCACGGGCCTGGATCTTTGGTCAGCCGGGACCCTCACCGGCACGTTCTTCGGCGGAGATGGAAGGGCCTCCCAGGTTCCTGGAGGGACCCTTGGACGTATGCCGTGCTCTCTGACCCCGGCCGAGCCCTTGCGCCAGGCCATTGCGGCGCTCGGGTGCTGTCGCCCGTTCCACTACGGGGACGACCTCAGCGAGACGTGCATTTCGAGGCTCCATCACACGGCCTCCGCCCTCGCTGTCTACGCTTCGCAGGTGCCCTTGCGGTGCCGCCCACGCAAGACTCGCTTCTGGCTGGTGGCCAACCTTTGCCAGGCGGGGCTCACACCCGCCGGGTCCCATCTGGAAAGTTTCCGGCTCTGTTGACACGCGTCTACATCACCTTCCTCCTTCCCCAGGCTTTGCCTGGCGCACAGTGGCTGGCACCTCTCCCGGGCACCTATCCCGGCAGCTATCCCGGATGCGTCGCCGCTGATCCTCCTGGCGAAGGTGGGACCATTCCAGTCTGCTCCTCGAAATTCCGGACCAGCTCCTGGTCCCGAGTGCCGTTACGGAAGAAGTTCTCGGTGGACCTGCGGAAGATCCGGCGCGTCGGCTCCTCGAGGCCGGTTTCGGAGAGCCGCGTATTCCCGAACGAATCCCGCCGCGGATCTTAGAGTGGGGCCTCGGTCGGGGGGAATCGGAGGTCTTGGCGCTTGCTTTCGAGGAGCGCTCAGCGCGGGCGGTCCTAGTGACGCGGCCGCGAGGAGGTGTGCAGCGGCTCTTGGTGTCTCGGTGATCGGCACCCGGATCGAATCCGCCTCAATGGTCTTCCGGTCCCTACCGAATGAAGGGTTCCGTATCGACCAGAAGGCGCCACAGACGGTCGTAGAGGAACTGGGGGAGACTTGGTGAAGGCTGGCACCCCTTCCGGCTCGGCGAGGAGCCTTTGGCGCGTGATCTTCTGTTCGCGGCGACCGTCTCCCGAAGTCACCGCGCGGCGGCCAGGTCCTCGTGCTCGAAGGCCACCGCGGGAGGTGCCAGCCACTTCTCAGGGCGGTTTCACTCGCCGCTCCGCCGGGTGCCCCAGGCGGCGTAGTCGCGCCACTCTGCCGGGTCGGGGCGGGCGGTGAGCGCGGCGTCGATCACCCGGAGGACCGTTCCGAACTCGCCGTGGTCGATTCCCACCAGGATCAGGCAACCGGCGTGGTGCTTGCCGGCGCCAGCCCACTCCGAACAGATTCGCGGGAAGTCCTTGACGTTGAAGGTGATCATGACGCGTCCCTCGGCCGCCGCGAGCTCGAGGAGCGGGGCGTCGTCCCAGCCGTCGAGCTGAGGCCCCTCGTTGACGGCCCGAACGTCGTGGCCACGCTCGCGCAGCCGGCGGGCGATCACACGGCCGGAGACGTGGGCGTCGAGGAGTAACCGCATCGGGTGAAGGCCGCCGCTACTCGGCCGTGATGGTGGCGATCGTGGGGTACTCGCGCTGGAGACGTCCGATCGGCGTCTCGTTCTCCCGGATCGCGGCGTCGATCTCGTCGGGGAACTCCTCGTAGTAGGCGAGGGCGAGCCGGACCTGTCTCTCGTCGAGTTCGGTTCGGGCCGCCATGTCCCGTGGTGACTCGAAGCGCCGAGAGGCGGCGACGATCTCCCACACGTCGAGCGCCGTACCGATGACCCACGGGCGGCGGTTCCAGTCCGAGCTGCGGAACGCGATCCCGGGGAAACGCCGCGTGCGCAAAGCCTCGTCGGCCAGCAGCTCGACGACCGCTCTCTTGCTACGGTGAGTGCGCCGCGCCTCGCGGGTGATCAGCTCGTCGGTGAGGGCGGAGAGGCGGATGCTGAAGGGCTTCGACTTGGCCATGGGCGAAGAATCGTAGCACAAAAATTACATCGTGCGCTTTCGGTGCGGCGCGGGCACGGGACGAGGTGGGTGGGAAGGTGCAACCACCCCTCGATCGCCCCCGCGACCGATAAGATCAGGCGAGCCGCGCGTCCCCGCTTCCTCGAAGACCAATCCCTGGAACGCGCACGCCGCCCACTGGACCGGCTCCGATGCGAAACGACCCGGCCGAGCAGCCCCTGATCCTCCTGACCGGTGCGACGGGCTACATCGGTGGGCGCCTGCTGCAGGTGCTCGAGCAGCGGGGGTACCGCGTGCGCTGCCTGGCACGACGGCCCGACTTTCTCGCGCCCCGGGTGGCCGCCTCGACCGAAGTCGTGCGAGGCGACGTGCTCGATGGGGAGAGCCTCCAGACCGCCTTGGACGGAGTCGACGTCGCCTACTACCTGGTCCACTCGATGGGCTCGAAGGGGTCTTTCGAGGAAGACGACCGGCAGGCGGCACGCAACTTCGCCGCGACGGCGAAGGCGGCGGGCGTCGAGCACATCATCTACGTCGGCGGCCTGGGACCCGACGAGGAGAGCCTCTCGCCGCATCTGCGCAGCCGCCAGGAAGTGGGACGGATCTTGCGCGAGTCCGGGGTACCCACGATCGAGCTCCCGGGCCTCCATCGTCATCGGCTCCGGAAGCCTGTCGTTCGAGATGATTCGCTCGCTGGTGGAGCGATTGCCCCTCATGGTCACGCCGAAGTGGACCTCGATGACCGCGCAGCCGATTGCCATCGAAGACCTCATCGAGTACCTGACGGCGGCCCTCGACGTACGGATCTCCGGCTCCGCCATCTACGAGATCGGTGGTGCGGACCAGGTGTCCTACGCGGACATCATGCGCGTCTACGCACGGTGCCGCGGCGTGCGCCTGCTCATGATCCCGGTGCCGGTACTGACACCGTATCTCTCGAGCTTGTGGCTGGGGCTGGTGACGCCTCTCTACGCCCGCGTGGGCCGGAAGCTGATCGAGAGCATCGTCCACTCGACAGTCGTGCGGAACGACGCCGCGTTGAAGACGTTCGACGTCCGGCCGATGGGGATCGAAGCCGCCATTCGCCACGCACTCGCCAAGGAAGACCG
Source organism: uncultured Acidobacteriota bacterium (assembly GCA_963741925.1). Classification (GTDB taxonomy): domain Bacteria; phylum Acidobacteriota; class Thermoanaerobaculia; order Multivoradales; family DATKCC01; genus CAVUBL01. Next base: position 501,142 of record CAVUJU010000005.1, on the reverse strand, counting down.
AGAGATCGCGGCGACGCGCTGGTCGGATGCCCTCTCCTCCTCCGGGCCGATGCCCTCCTGGTCCGACGTGCAGTTCAAGGCGCGTCTCATCGACTCGCGAACGACGCGGATCGCCGCACCGCCCGACGCGGCCTTCGAGCCCATTCGACGGATCGGCGGCCAGACGGGTTGGTACGCCTGGAACGGGCTGTGGCGACTTCGCGGCTTCCTCGACCTGCTCGTGGGGGGCGTGGGGATGCGCCGTGGGCGCCGCGACCCCGAGACCCTGCGCGTCGGCGATCCGGTCGACTTCTGGCGTGTCGAAGCGTTCGAGCCCGACCGCCACTTGCGCCTCGCCGCCGAGATGCGGCTGCCCGGGCGGGCCTGGCTGGAGTTCGAGGTCTCCGGCGACGACTCATCGTCGACGATTCGGCAAACCGCCCTCTTCGATCCGGTCGGGCTGCCCGGGCGGCTCTACTGGTACGCCCTGTATCCATTCCATCAGTGGGTGTTCGCGGGGATGCTCCGTGGGATCGCGGCGGCGGCCCAGCGGCCGCGCGAGGGCGAGTGAGCGCGTCATCGAGCAGCCGGTTCCGGTCGTCCGCTGGCGCCGGATCGGTGGCCACGGGATCTTCGCCAACCCGTGAGGCCGGTCGTCGCAGGCGAGGAGCGGGAGGGCACCACCCACTTTACAGGTCCCTCTGAGCCCGAGACGGGCGGGCAGGGCCGGGGGCTCCGAGTGAGCTGCTACCCTTCAAAACCCAGGCTATACTGGCAGCCATCTAGCTGGAGCATTCCATGGCACTGACCGCCACACAGGAAGTACCGCCCCTGACCACCAACGCCGATGGCGTGGTGCGAGTCGGTGGCACGCGCGTTGCGCTCGATACGGTCGTGCATGCCTACGATACCGGCGCCTCCCCTGAGGAGATCGTCCTTTCCTTCCCGAGCCTCGCGTTGCCGGATGTCGACGCCACGATCGCCTACGTGCTCCGCCACCGCGGCGAGGTGGATGCATACCTGGCGGAACGGGCGGCGGAAGCAGAGGAGATCCGCCGAAAGATCGAGGAGCGATTTCCCACCGCCGAGCTCCGGCGCCGGCTCCGCGCTCGACAGGCCCAGCGCTGAGCCGTCGTGCTCGCCCTCCTCGCGGACGAGAACTTCAACGGCCGTATTCAGATGGGCCTGCGGCCCCGCCTACCCGATGTCGACCTGGTGTCGGTGCAGGAGCTCGGGATGCGGCAGGTGGACGATCCCGAAATCCTGGAGCGCGCAGCGCAGGAGAGGCGGATCGTTCTGACGCACGACGCGAATACCGTACCGGGTTTCGCCCGCCACCCGCAGAAGAAGCGCCAGGTGCTTCGACAAGCGCTGGCGGTGAGGCCGCCGAGACCGCACAGCTAGTGGTCTGATTCACAAATCCCTTGTCCTTCGTTGCGGCGCCGTGAGGCCGGATACCAGGCGCCGCGACACAGGCGATGCCGAGCCATCGTCGAGGAGCGGCAACGCCGTAGACGGCCGCACGCCGCCGTAACCCGAAGGGCGCAGGGGGGTTGCGGGCGTCTCCTGCGTTGCTCGTCGTCGACGATGCTACGGCATCGCCTCCTCCTCTCGCCTTGGATCCACTCCGCAAGACCCCTGCGCGAAAGATAAGGGATTCGTGAATCAGACCACTAGTCCTGCTAGAGTGACCTCAGGAGGCCTGGGAAATGCGCCTGATCCTCGATGTTCCCGACGATGCGCTCGACGCCCTGCGCGAGGACCCGTCCACGTTCGCTCGCGAGATGCGGATCGCGGCCGCGGTGAAGTGGTTCGAGGTGGGGCGGCTGTCGCAGGGGCGAGCCGCCAAGGTTGCCGGGCTGCCGCGCGCCGAGTTCCTGGCCGCCCTGAACCGGTTTGGAGTGTCTCCGTTCCAGTACGGCGCCGACGAGATCCTCGCCGAGTCGAAGACCGGTGGATGAGTCCTGGATCACGGATGCGTCGCCGCTGATCCTCCTGGCGAAGGTGGGCCATTCCAGTCTGCTCCTCAAAATTCCGGACCAGCTTCTGGTCCCGGGCGCCGTTACGGAGGAAGTTCCCGGTGGACCTATGGAAGATCCGGCGCGTCGGCTCCTCGAGGCCGGTTTCGGAGAGCGGCGTATTCCCGAACGAATCCCGCCGCGGCCCTTAGAGTGGGGCCTCGGTCGGGGGGGATCGGAGGTCTTGGCGCTTGCTTTCGAGGAGCGCTCAGCGCGGGCGGTCCTAGAGGACGCGGCCGCGAGGAGGTGTGCAGCGGCTCTTGGTGTCTCGGTGATCGGCACCCTCGGCATCGTGGCTCGTGCCAAACGGATGGGCCGGATCGAATCCGCCGGAATGGTCTTCCGATCCCTACTCAATGAAGGGTTCCGTATCGACCAGAAGGCGCTGCAGACAGTCGCAGAGGAACTGGGGGAGGCTTGGTGAAGGCTGGCACCCCTTCCGGCTCGGCGAGGAGCCTTTGTCGCGTGATCTTCTGTTCGCGGCGGTCGTCTCCCGAAGTCACCGCGCGGCGGCCAGGTCCTCATGCTCGAAGGCCGACGCCATGCGGTCGATCGCGGCCGCCGCGAGGCCGTGACGAGCAGCCTCCCGGCGCCAGCCTGCAACCGCCTGCCCGACCTCGGAGGCAATCGTCCGGGCCTCGCGATCGCCCAGCTCGAAGTACTCCGCGACGCCTCGGGCCAGATCGAGGGACGCCCTGCCGTCATCGAGGTCGATGGCCGTCGTCAGCACCCGCGGCTTGATGTCCACGGGAACCGGATTGAGATCGTAGGCGGGAGCCAGACGCCATCCCTCGGTGCCGTCGTAGAGAAAGGCGTGGTTGCGCAGGTGATCGTCGGTGTTGGAGATCAGGATGTTGAAGACGATGCGTCGCCACAGCGCCCGCATGTCCTCCCTGGGAGCCGCCGGAGAAGTGGCTGGCACTCCCTTGGCTGGGCTGGCTGGGCCGGGGGCTCCGAGCCGGCGCCCTCCCCTACCGCAACGTGGGGAGCGCCCCGCGGATACTCCCGGTGCGGAAGCGGAGGGCGCCGCGCTCTACGGCGTAGGCCAGGCGGTCGGGGGGCAGGCGGCAGAGGCTCCCGAGCCTTCGAGCACGCAGGTGCCTGCCTCGTCCGCGGGGAGGACCCCGATGATCGCTCGCGCCGTTTGGAGGGCTTCGTGCCAGCGGTGGGCGAGGGTTTCGGGGTCCGGAGGCGAGCCTGCGAAGGCGAGCGGAGCCTGTCAACCCCGGTGAGACGGTGGGTTCGATCAATTAGGGAGCATCTCCATGGTTGTCGGGTGGGTTGATCCAGACGGCCTTGGGTAGCTCGGGTGGCTTTGGGTGGCCGTGGACGAAGCGCTCCGGGTTGGCTTCGAAGGCGGCGGTCAAGATGCGTTGGCGTTCGGCCCGTAGCGCCTCGGCCTGGCCGTAGTGGACGGCAGCGGGGGTCATGAGGCCGAGGCCGGAGTGGCGATGCTCGTGGTTGTACCAGTCGATAAAGGCCCGGCCGAAGCTCCTGGAGTGGAGAATGGAGCCGAAGCGGTCGGGGAAGTCGGGTCGGTACTTGAGGGTCTTGAACTGGGACTCCGAGAACGGGTTGTCGCTCGAGGTGTAGGGGCGCGAGTGGGTCTTGGTGACCCCGAGATCGGCCAGCAGGTAGGCCACCGGCTTGGCCGTCATCGCGCTGCCGCGGTCGGCGTGGAGGGTCAGCTGCCCGGGTGCGATGTCCTGCTGCTCGGTCGCCTGGGCGATCAGCTGCTCGGCGAGCGCGGAGGATTCCCGGTACTGGATGGTCCAGCCGACCACGTAGCGGCTGAAGACGTCGAGGATCACGTAGAGGTAGTAGGAGGTCCACTTGGCCGGTCCGCGCAGCTTGGTGATGTCCCAGCTCCAGACCTCGTTGGGACGCTCGGCGAGCAGCTCCGGCTTGGCGTAGCGAGGGTGCGTGAGCTGGTCGCGCCGCTCGCGCACCTCGCCCTTCTCGGCGAGCAGCCGGTACATCGTGCGTTCGGACGCCAGGTAGCGGCCCTCGTCGAGCAGCGTGGCCCACACCTCGGCGGGCGAAGAGTCCACGAAGCGCTCGCCGTGCAGCTCGTCGAGCACCGCCTGACGCTCGGCAGGCGAGAGGGCCCGCGGTGGGGGATCTCGTGGCTTGTGGGGCCGTGGGTCGGGAGGATGCCGACGCCGGTAGATCGTCGCCGGCGACGCACCCAGCGCTCGGCACGCCGGCCGGGTCCCGACGAGGGGCGTGAGCTCTTCGACGGTCTGCTCGATCATGGCTCGATGCTCTCCTCCGCGCTCCTGGGCTCGAGCAGCGCTCCCAGAAGCGCGGAGACGTTTCTTTGCACCTCGATCACCTTGCGGGCCGTCTCGAGCTCGCTCTCGGCGCGCTCGGCACGCCGGCGAAGACGCTCGATCTCAGCGGCCCGGGGATCGGCCCCAGGGCGGCCCCGACGCTTCGACAACGCCTCCAAGGCCCCCTTGTCCCGTTGCTTGCGCCACTTTGCCAGGTGCGAGGAGTGCAGCCCCTCACGCCGCAGCAGAGCCCCGATCTCACCCGGCTCCGTGCACGCGTCCGCCGCGCGGACGATCTCGAGCTTGTACGCCGCCGTGAACCTGCGCCGACGCGGACGCTCGATGAGCTGGGGATTGGGCGCCGAGGTCACGCGGCCCGGCCGCTTCCGGTCGCCTACGGCTCCCTCCAGCGGCCGGGCCGGAGCTCCGTGCCCTCCCGAACCGTTCTCCTGCTTCGTCTCTGGCATACGGTGCCTCTCCTCTCGCCCTCGGGTTCCTTAATTCTGGTGGCTGCATCGTCTCACCGTATGTTGGCAGAGAGGGGAGGGCGGAGACTTCTTCGGCGGCAAAGCGACCCGAACGGCCTACGTGCTCGACGATGGAAGCCGGGCTGAAGCCGGGGTCCTTCCCGCAGGCTGCCCACGCCAGGTATCCGACCGGTTGCAGGACCCGATCGCATTGGAGGATGTCGACCCAGTCACGGACCTCGCGTCGACCGATGAGGGCGAGGAGCTTGTTCGTCGCCAAGTCGAACGGATGGAGCACGAGCCCCAGCTCCGCGTGCTCGACCAGGGGGAAGAAGCGATAGGCGCTGTCCTGAGCCCACTCCATGAGAACCGAACCCTCGGCCGCGGTGACCTCCGCCTCGACGAATCCGGGGCGCTCTCGGAGCGCTCGAACGTCGTAGCCGGCCGCCTCCAACTGCCGCCTGTCCGTATCCCACGAGGCTTCGACCGCCTCTTCGGTGTCATGGAACAGATCGATGTCGCGGGAGACACGAGCACCGTCGAGGAGCTCGTTGAGGGCCACACCCCCGGCGACGTAGCTCTCGCCGGAGCGGACGCGCCGCTCGGCTAGGAGGCGACAGACGGCGCGCTGGAGGTCTGTGAGAGCCATCGTCGGATCTTCCCGGCGCGGATGAACGCGTCTCGGTCCCCGTTCCGCTCGATCTGCTCCAGCACCCGCAGGGCCTCCTCCCGCGTTTCGGGATAGAGGTCCTCGCGAAGGAACCAGAGGCAGCGCGCGCGGTAGTCGTCGACGAGCCGGCGCAGCTCGGCTTCGACGGATTCCGTGGGATGGACGGCGGTCGACATCGGGCGAACGATATCAGCCGCAAAGGCGCGCGAAGGTGCCGCGAAGGTGCCATCCACCTTTCAGACCCTCCCGAGTTCGAGACGGGAGGCTAAGGGCCGGTGGCTCGAGCCGGCTCGCGGAGAGGTACCCGGCACTTCGCCGCACCGGGCCCCGACGGTCGCGCCACCTGGGAGTGGGTGAGTCGGGACGTTGACGGGGAGGCGGTACCGGTCGTCCGCTGGCGCCGGATCGGTGGCCACTCGATCTTCGGTAATCCGTGACGAGAGCTGTCTTGCGAGATGGCAGGCGCCTGCGGCGGGCAGTGCGAAGAGGCTGGGGCTATTCTGCTCCAATCGCTCAGCAACTCGCCGAGTGTTCCGTACCGAAGGAGCCGCGTGGGGAGGTGGCTGGCACTTCTCGGAGCACGGCACTTCTCGGAGCACGGTCTGCCCCGCTTCAGTCCCCGCTCCGCCGGGTGCCCCAGGCAGCGTAGTCGCGCCAGTCGGCCGGGTCGGGGCGGGCGGCGAACGCGGCGTCGATCACCCGGAGGACCGTCCCGAACTCGCCGTGGTCGATCCCCACCAGGATCAGGCAACCCGTGTGGTGCTTTCCGGCTCCCGCCCACTCGACACAGATGCGAGGGAAGTCCTTGACGTTGAAGGTGACCATGATGCGCCCCTCGGCCGCGGCGAGCTCGAGAAGCGCATCGTCTTCCCACGCGTCGAGCTGGGGCTCCTCGTTGGCGGCGCGGACGTCGTGGCCGCGCTCGCGCAGCCGGCGCGCGATCACGCGACCGGAGACGTGGGCATCGAGAAGCAGCCGCATCGGACGACCCCGCGGCTACTCGGCCGTGATCGTGGCGATCGTGGGGTACTCGCGCTGGAGACGGCTGAGCGGCGCCTCGCTCTCCCGGATCGCGGCGTCGATCTCGTCGGGGAACTCTTCGTAGTAGGCGAGGGCAAGGCGGATCTGGCCCTCGTCGAGGTCGGTGCTGGCGGCCATCGCCTTCGGTGAATCGAACCGTCGCGAGGCGGCGACGATCTCCCAGACGTCGAGCGCCGTGCCGATGACCCAAGGGCGGCGGTTCCAATCCGCGCCGCGGAAGGCGATCCCGGGGAAGCGCCAGGTGCGCAAGGCCTCTTCCGCCAGCATCTCGACGACCGCTCCCTTGCTGCGGCGGGTGCGCCGCGCCTCGCGGGTGATCAGCTCGTCGGTGAGCGTGGAGAGTCGGATGCTGAAAGGTTTCGACTTGGCCATGACCTCGGAGACTCTAGCACAGAAATTACGTTGTAAGTCCTGCCTGATTCGGTCACCAGGAGGATGCGAATCGTCCCCTCACCGCTGTCGCGCGCAGAGTTCTTCGCTGGGAACGGTGCCAGGCACTTCTCAGCCAGCCAGCTGCGCTCCCCGCGGCGAGCTCCCCGTACGACGGAACCGTGGAGATCTTTCAGGACTGATCGGTCAGCGGGCGCCGGCCGGCTCCTTCGCCCGCCGCCACCTGAGGTGCTTCCTGAGCTCCTCGGCGGTCGGGCTCTCGACCTCGTCGAGGAAGGGCTCGAGGGGGCCCGAGTAGAGGAGCTCGCCGCCGTGGATGCCGCCGCCGGGCCCCAGGTCGACGATCCAGTCGGCGCGGGCGATGAGATCCACCGCGTGCTCCACCACGATCACGCCGTCGCCCCGCTCGACCAGGCTCCGGAGGGTGCCGTAGAGCAGGTCGATGTCCGAGAGGTGGAGGCCGGTGGTCGGCTCGTCGAAGAGGAAGAGCCGCGGCTTCTCCTGCTTCGGGCGGTCGAGGAAGGCGGCGAGCTTCAGGCGCTGGGCCTCGCCGCCCGAGAGCGTCGACGTCGGCTGGCCGAGGCGCAGGTAGCCGAGGCCGGCTTCGGCCAGCACGGCGAGGCGATTCTCGAGCTTGCGGTGGCCCTGGAAGAGCTCGATCGCCTGCTCCACCGTGAGGTCGAGCACCTGGTCGATCGAGCGCCCGCGGAAGGTGACCCGCAGCACCTCGGGCCGGAAGCGTCGCCCCTGGCACTCCTCGCACGGCACCGTGACCGGCGCCATGAACTGCATGTCGACCTCGATGGCGCCGGTGCCCTGGCAGACCGGGCAGCGCCCCTTGTCGACGTTGAACGAGAAGTGGCCGGCGGTGATGCCACGGGTCTTGGCCGCCCCGGTGGCGGCGAAGATCTTGCGGATCTCGTCGTAGGCCTTGACGTAGGTCACCGGGTTCGAGCGGCTGGAGCGCCCGAGCGGGCTCTGGTCGACCAGCGTCACGTCGGCCAGGCCCTCGAGCCCCTCGATGGCATCGACCTCGCCCGGCTCGACGTCCACCACCCCGCGCGAGCGCTGGTAGGTGCCGTGGAGGACGTTCTCGATCAGGCTCGACTTGCCCGAGCCCGAGACGCCGGTCACCGCCACCAGGGAGGCGAGCGGCAGCTCCACCGTCAGGTCGCGCAGGTTGTGGGCGCGGGCGCCGGCGATCCGCAGCCGCGGGCGCCGGGCGAGCGGGCCGCGGCCCGGCGCCCGGCCCCTCTCTCGCCGAGTTCGGGCCAGGTGCTCACGCGCCCGGGTCGGCGGCCGCGCGGTGAGGTACCGGGCGGTGAGCGACTCCTCGTTCGCCAGCACCTCGCCCACCGTCCCCTCGGCCATCAGCCGGCCGCCCCCGTCTCCCGCCCGCGGCCCCAGGTCGATCAGGTGGTCGGCACCCAGGATGATCGTCCGGTCGTGCTCCACCACGAGCACCGTGTTGCCGCGTGCGGCCAGGTCGCGGAGCAGGTCGAGGAGCTTCGCCGAGTCCTGGGGGTGGAGCCCGATGGTCGGCTCGTCGAGGGCGTAGAGGGTGCTGGTGAGCCCGCTCCCCAGCGCCGCCGCCAGGTGGATGCGCTGCGCCTCGCCCCCCGAGAGGGTCCGCGCCTGGCGGTCGAGCGTCAGGTAGTCGAGCCCCACCCGGTGGAGCACCTCGACCCGCTCGCCGAGCTCTTCGAGCAGGTGGCCGGCGACCTCGCGCTGGCGCTCGCTCCAGCGGCGCCCGGCGAGCCAGCGGCGGAGGTCCTCGACGGGCAGCGCGGTGAGATCGGCGATCGAGGCGCCCTCGAGGAGGACCGCCAGCGACTGGGGCCGGAGCCGGGTGCCGCCGCACGAGGGACAGGGGTTGTAGGCGCGGTAGCGGGCGAGGAGCACCCGCACGTGGACCTTGTAGGTCTTCCGCTCCAGCCACTTCCAGAAGCGCTCGAGGCTGGTGAACTTGACGCCGCCCGCCTCGCGGCCGCTCCAGATCCACTCCCGGTCCTCGGGCGAGAGCTCCCGCCACGGCAGGTCGAGGGGCACGCCCCGCGCCCGGGCCGCACGGAAGAGCTTGCCGTAGAGCTCCTCGTAGGCCGGCGTGTTCCAGGGCGCGATCGGCCGCTCCTCGAGCGTGCGGGTGGGGTCGGGGACCACCCGCTCGCGGTCGATCCCGATCACCCGGCCGAAGCCCTCGCACTCGGGGCAGGCGCCGAGCGGCGAGTTGAACGAGAAGAGGGCCGGCGTCGGCGTGCGGGAGGTGGCGCCGCAGATCGTGCACACCAGGCTCCGGCTGAAGAACCGGGTCCGCTCCTCGCCCTCCGCCGCGCGCGCCTCCACCCGGCCGCCACCCAGGCGGTAGGCCTCCTCGACGGTCTCGGCGAGGCGCGCCGGCGGGCCGCCGACGCCGTCCCCCGCCGCCCGGAAGCGCCCCAGGACGAGGGGCAGGGGGTCGAGGTCCTTGGTCCAGGAGGCGCCGGGCGCCATGCGCACGACCTCCGCGGGGTCTTCGCCGGGGCGCGCCCCGAGGCGGCGGGCGAAGCCCTGGCGGACGAGCTCCTGTAGGGCGTCGTTGGCCCGCTTCTTCGGCCGCGGGAGCGGAACGACCAGCAGGAACCGCTCGCCGGCGGCCCCGGCGGCGAGGGCCTCGGCGGCCTGGTCCGGCCCGTAGCGCGCCAGCGGGCCGTGGCCGTTCGGGCAGCGCACCTCGCCCAGGTGGGTGAAGAGGAGGCGCAGCACGTCGTGGGCCTCGGTGATGGTGCCCACGGTCGAGCGGGCGTTCTTGATCGAGTTCTTGGCCTCGAGCGCCACCCCCGGCAGGACCCCTCGGATCTCGTCTACCGGCGGCCGCTCCATCTGGTCGAGGAACTGCCGGGCGTAGGTGGACATGGACTCGACGAAGCGCCGCTGCCCCTCGGCGTAGACCGTGTCGAAGGCGAGCGACGACTTGCCCGCCCCCGAAGGGCCGGTGACCACGGTCACCGCCCCGTGGGGGATGCGGCAGGTGACCCCCTTCAGGTTGTGGGTGCGGGCCCCCTCGACCTCGATGGCGGCGTGCACCTCGGCGGCGGGGGCGCGGCCGCCGGATGGAGCGGACGGATCGGGCACCCTCAGGACCCCGCCACCAGCCCGGCCAGGGCGATCGCCGCCAGCAGGGCCAGGACCACGCCCCGGTAGGCGCGCTCGGCGCCCGGCCGGAACCGGCGGGCGCCGACGTGGAGGCCGGCGAAGAAGGGCAGCCCGAGGGCGAGGCCGAAGGCGAGGTGGGAGAGGCCGAAGAGCCCGCGCCAGGCGAAGACGGCGAGGGCCGCGGTCTGGGTCAGGCCGAAGTAGCCGATCAAGTTGGCCCGGTTGCCGGCCGCCTCGTCGGGGCCGGCGAGCAGCGTGACGACCACCGGTGGGCCGCCGATCCCGGCGGCGCCGGTGAGGGTGCCGCTGAGCGCCCCGACGCCGAAAAGGGTCGCCGTGCCCGGCCGGCGGCGGGTGCGCCAGCCGGTGGCGAGCAACGCGACGAAGGCCAGCACCACCAGGCTCAGCACACGGGTCAGGAGGGCCGGGTCCACCGTCACCAGGGCGATCGAGCCCACCGGGATCAGCAGACACGCCGGGATGCCGGGCGCCAGGACCGTCCGCGCGTCGACCCGGGGCAGGGCCTCGGGAAGCAGCCGGGCGAGGGCCAGGAGCTCGAGGAACACCATCAGGGGCACGCCGTCCGCCGGCCCCACGAGGACCGCGAAGGCCGGGGCCATCACCAGGCCGGCGCCGAAGCCGGAGAACCCTCGCACCACGCCCGCCACCAGCGCCGCTCCGCCCAGCGCCGCCAGGACCCAGACCGGGAGGTCGGCCCACGGGGAGGCGGCGAGGAGCCAGGTCGGGGGGGATAGGGCGGCGGACGACACGGCGAGGCGAGGACGAGCCCGGAGCATATCGCCACCGCCGCCCCGGGGTGCCACCCGGCGGCTCGGGCCGCGCCGCACCCGAGCCGCCGGCCTCCCTCAGGAAGCCCGGAGACCGCTAGAAGGAGGTCCTGATCCCGACCTGGTACTGGCGCGCCCCCGGGTCGAAAGTGCCGTTCGGCGTCAGGAACGCCCCGGTGCCCACGATGGTGCCGCCGAGGCTCGAGAAGTTCGCCTCGCCGGTGAGGTTGTAGACGTCCCCCAGGACCGTCACCGCGAGCCCCTTGACGAGCGGCAGCTCGTAGCGCAACGACAGGTCGAGACGGTTGAAGCTGGGGTTCTCGGCGCCGAACAGACGGCCGTCGAAGTGGACGTCGGTGAGCCCGATGTCCGACGGCGTCGCGGCGTCGTAGGTGCCGGCGGCGGCGGGCGCCCGGTTGCCGTTGTCCAGGCGGTCGTTGGTCAGGAGCGTCACCCGGTCGCCGCTCAGGTAGCGGTAGATCCCGGAGACGGTGAGTCCTCCCTGGCCGTGGAGCTCGGTCTTCGGCACCCGGTAGGTCCCGGAGAGCACCAGGTTGTGGCGCCGGAACCAGTTCACCGGCTGGCCGTCGTTGCGCGCGTCGGAGAGGTTGAGGTCGAGGGGCTGGCCGAGGATCACCCCGCGGTCGAAGTCGAAGCCGGTCTCGGTGCGGCTCTGGAAGTAGGCCGAGGCGGTGCCGCCGCCGGCGTTGCCGTAGTTGCCGCTCGAGTCGCCGTAGGTGTAGGCCACGCGCCCGCCCCAGCGCCCGTCGAAGCGCTTGGACAAGGAGACCTGGGCGGTGTCGTAGGTGCTCTCGCCGGCGTTGACGAAGGTCGTGACGCTGCTGAGAGGGGTGACCTGGCCGCCGACCACGCTGATGTCGGGCCGCCCCCCTTCGGCGGTCGAGAACGGGTTGAGGTCGACGGCGAGGAGGGTGTCCTTGTTCTCGTTGTGGACCAGGTCGAGCCCCACCGAGACGCCGGGGAAGAGCTCGTGCTCGACCCCGAGGCTCACCGAGTCGAGGTAGGGCTGGCGCCGGTCCGGGTTGTCCACCGTCGGCCGGGAGTTGAGGATCGGCCCGCTCCCGCCCTCGAGCATCTGGATCAGGACGTCCCGCAGGCCGGCGAGATCGGTGACCCCGCTCTGCCGCGCCAGGTCGAAGAAGAGCTGCGGGTCGACGCCGGCGTCGGGCAGGCGCACGATGAACCCCTGGTCGATGCTGATGGCGTCCTGGAAGAACGCCTGCCAGAAGCCGAGCTGGAAGCGGCTGTAGAAGCGGCCGAAGCCGCCGCGCACGACCGTCTTGCCCTTCCCCGACGGGTCCCAGGCGAAGCCCACCCGCGGGGCGTAGTTGTCGTCGTCGTGGGTGACGCTCTCCTTGTCCCAGCGCAGCCCCAGGTCGAGGGTGAGCCGATCGGTCGCCTGCCAGTCGTCCTGCACGAAGGCGCCCCAGGTCGTGTCGCTCGGGATCGGAGCGTCCAGGCCGCCCAGGACGCGCACGACGAAGGACGTCGGATAGGTCGTGATGTCGTTGGGGTCGAAGGCCCGGTCGGTGTCGAAGTTGAACTGGCCGTTGGCGGTGCCGAAGTCGCCGAAGTCCTCGTCGCGCTTGGCGTACTGGAAGCCGGCCTTGACCTGGTGCTGGCCGTGCCACTCGGGCAGGAAGTAGGAGAAGGTGTCGTCGAGCTGGGTCGAGCGGTCGATCCGCGCCTGCGCCACCGGGTTGCCGCCGTCGAGGATGGTCGGGCGGCTCTCGGCGGGCGCCTGGTTGCGCTGGGCCTGGAAGCTCTGGCCGTGGTCGTTGAACGCCGGGTTGGCGAAGGCCACGTCCTCCTTGGTGAACGAGAGCCGCGCCACGTTCAGCGCCCGGTCGCCGAAGACGGTGTCGGCGGTGACGATCCAGTTGCTGTCCGTGTCGTCCTCCTCGCGCGAGGCCGCCAGGGTGGCGTCACCGATGATCTGGTTGAACTGCGGCGAGGTCTCGCGCAGGAAGCGCCCGGCGACGTGGGTGCCGGCGCCGACCTGGTAGTCGAGCTTGGCGAGGACGTTCTCGATCTCGTTGTCCTCGGTGGTCGAGAAGTTGAGCTCCGGCCGCTCGGCGAAGGAGCCCACCACGCCCGTCTGGTCCTTGTCGTTCTCGTAGCTCACGAAGTAGTGGAGCTTGTCGCGCACGATCGGGCCGCCGGCGGTGAAGCCCCAGGAGTTGAACTCGGAGTCGGGCTTGGGCAGGTCGTTGCGCCGGGCGAAGAAGTCCTTCTGGTTCCAGTCGGCGCGCTGGAAGTAGCCGAAGGCGACGGCGTGGAAGGTGTTGCCGCCGCTCTTGGTCACGGCATTGAGCACGCCGCCCAGGGCCCGCCCGAACTCGGCGTCGAACTGGCTGGTGAGCACCTGGAACTCCTGGATCGCCTCGATGGCGGTCCGGGTCTGGGCGCCGGCGCGGGCGCCGATCACGTCGTCGTCGTTGTTGGCGCCGTCGACGTTGAACGAGTTGTCGTTGTCGTCCTGGCCGTTGACGAAGATCGTGTCCGACGACGTCGACTCGGTGCTCGGCGCCGGCGTCACGCCCGGCAGGAGTGCCGCGAACAGGGCGAAGCTCCGGTTCTGCGACGGCAGATCCTTGAACTCCTGGTCGCTGAGGGTGCCGCCGATCTCCTTCGAGGTGAGCTGGATCACGGGGGCGGCGCCGCTCACCGTGATCGACTCCTCGAACTGGCCCGGTTGCATCCGGGCGTCGAGCCGGACCTCCTGGCCGACGCGCAGCGCGACGTCCGGGCTGACGACGGTGCGGAACCCGTCGAGCCGGAACGAGGCCTCGTAGGTGCCGGGCTTGACTCCGCTCAGGGCGTAACTGCCGTTGGCGGCGGTCACGGTGGTGCGCTCGAGCCCGGTGTCCTGGTTGGTGATCGTCACGGTGACGCCCGGCAAGCCGGCGCCGTCGGTGTCGGTCACCGTTCCGGACACGCCCGAGAGCGCGAACTGCGCCCCCGTCGGCGCGGTCACGGCGAGGACCAAGATCACGGCGGCTACACGTGGCAGCCTCATCGGAAACTCTCTTCCCGGGCGCCGTGTGCCGACCGGCTGGCCGATCGGCGGGGTCAGGGACGCCGGAGGAGGGTCGCGAATCGGTATGACCAACACGAGGCGCAGTACCGCCGCGCCGGAACCCCTCCATGCACCTCCTCCGAAAAGCTGCGGAATGCTAACAGATGTATGAAAGCGAATCAACGGCGGCGAGCGAGCGACAGCGAGCGAGGCGGGCCGGGCGCACCGAGCCTCCCCGCCGGGGCTGCGGCCACCGGCCACGCGGTATCCTCGGCCGATGCAAGGCTCCCTGAGCGCGGCGCTCGCTCCCGTGCGCCTGCCCGACCCGGACGACCGGGAGCTCCGCCTCGGCTCGCTCTGGGAGGCGGGACCGGCGGTGCTCGTCTTCCTCCGGCACTACGGCTGAATCTTCTGCTACGAGCACGTCGCGCAGTTGCGCGACAACGAGGAGGCCTTCCGGAGCGCCGGCGCGTCGCTCGCCGCGATCGGGCTGGGCGACGTTCGCTACGCCCGGCGGTTCCGGGAGGAGACGGGGATCGGGTTCCCCCTGCTGGTGGACGGGGAGCGCCGGGCCTACCGCGCCGCCGGCCTCGGGTCCGGCTCGCTGCTCCACCTGCTGCGCCGCGACGACCGGCAGGGCCGGTCCCGGGCGCGGGCGGCGGGACACGCCCAGCGCCGCCTGGGCGCACATCCCCTCCAGCTCGGTGGGACCTTCGTCTTCGCCCCCGGCGACGTGGACCTCTACGCCCACCGGAGCGAGACCTTCGGCGACTACGCGCCGGTGGCGGAGCTCCTCGCCGCGCTCACCGGCCGGCGGTGACCGGCCGGGTCGCCGCGCTCAGCGGGCGGCGGCGCCGCCCGCCGCGACGGCGATCCCCTCGCCGCCGTCCTGGCACGATAGAAAGGGGGTCGAGGCCAGCCAGTCCTGGTCCGGGTAGTAGCCGAAGACCACGCTGCCCCCCTTGATCGCGTCGATCACCGGGCGCGCGTCGTCGCGCGGCAGGGCCGGGCAGCCCCAGCTCCGGCCCAGGCGCCCGACGCGGTGGATGAAGTCCTCGCTCACGTAGTCCGCGCCGTGGATCACGATCGTTCGGTCGCGCGCCCGGTCGTTGACCCCGGGCGTCCGACCGTCGAGGCGCAGGGAGTAGCCGTTCTTCCCGTAGTACGTCTCGGCCGTGGTCATCAGGCCGAGGCTCGACTCGAGGCTCATCGAGGCGTTCGAAAAGCGGGTGGCGCGGTCGTCTCCCGAGCCCCTGCCGTGGGCGACGAGCTCGTGGAAGAGCACCTTGCGGCGGGCCAGGTCGAGCACCCAGAGCCGGCGCCGGGTCGAGGGCAGCGAGTAGTCGATCACGGTCAGGACGTCCGGGTTCTTCACCAGTCCGCGGGCGACGGCGCAGCGCTGGGCCTCGAGGGCGAGGCGCAGCACCTTGGGCCGCAGGCCGGGGGCGAAGCCCTGGAAGGACGGAGCGGAGGACGGGTCGATCGAGGCGCCGGAGGAGTTGACGGCGCTCGAGGCGGAGGCCGCCCGGGAGGCGGCCACCCTGGCGGTACGGGCGGCGGGCGCGGCCGCCGGTCCGGGCGTCGCGAAGGCCGGGGTCACCAGCATCGCGAGCGACAGACCGACCGCCGCGGTCGGGAGGGCTACGGCTTGATTCATGCGCTCTTTACAAAGCGTCTGTAACTTTGAAAATTCCCACTCCGGTTCAGGTGCCGAAAGTATAGCGCACGCCTGGTAGCATCGAGCCCCCGTGGTTGCGCGAGGAGCCCGGCGACCACCCACCCCCGACCGGGAGAGGACATGAAGACGACGGTGTCGAGAGCGTCGACGTTCGCGTGCGCGATCTTCCTTCTGACCAGCCTGAGCGGCCCGGCCGGCCCGGCCTTCGCGGCCAAGCCCGGGGCGAAGCCGCGGACCGCCGACCGCATGACGGCCGAGACCTTCTCCGGTCTGGCGCTGCGCAACCTGGGGCCCGGCCTCATGTCGGGCCGCATCGCCGACGTCGTCATCGACCCGGCCGACCGGGCCACCTGGTACGTGGCCGCCGGCTCCGGCGGGGTGTGGAAGACCACCGACAACGGCACCACCTGGACGCCGGTCTTCGACCACGAGGGCTCCTACTCGATCGGCTGCGTGGCCCTCGACCCGAGCGAGCCGAACACGGTCTGGGTGGGCACCGGCGAGAACGTCAGCGGCCGCCACGTGGGCTACGGCGACGGCGTCTACCGGAGCCGCGACGGGGGGACGACCTGGGAGCACCTGGGTCTCGTGCACTCGGAGCACGTCGCCAAGATCGTCGTCGACCCGCGGAAGCTCCGACACCGTCTGGGTGGCCGCCGAGGGGCCACTCTGGAGCTCCGGCGGCGAGCGCGGCGTCTACAAGACGACCGACGGCGGCACGAGCTGGCGCCAGGTGCTGGCGGTGAGCGAGGACACCGGCGCCACCGACCTCGAGGCCGACCCCACCGATCCCGACACCCTCTACGCCGCCACCTACGAACGCCGGAGGAAGACCTGGGCGCTCCTCGCCGGCGGCCCGGAGTCGGGCATCTACAAGTCGACCGACGGCGGCGAGACCTGGCGCCGCCTCACGACCGGCCTGCCCGAGGGCGACCTGGGCAAGATCGGCCTCGCCGTCTCGCCCCAGCGCCCGGAGGTGGTCTACGCCACGATCGAGGCCGGCGAGGCGGACCGCGGCTTCTACCGCTCGGAAGACGGCGGCGAGAGCTGGCAGAAGCGGAGCTCCTACACCAGCGGCGGCACCGGAGCGCACTACTACCAGGAGATCTACGCCTCGCCCTACCGCTTCGACCGGGTCTACCAGGTGGACGTCTGGCTCCACGTCACCGACGACGGCGGCAAGACCTTCACCGAGCTCGGCGAGCCGGGCAAGCACAGCGACAATCACGCCCTGGCCTTCGACCCGGCCCACCCCGGGTACCTGCTGGCGGGCTGCGACGGCGGCCTCTACGAGAGCTGGACCGACGGCGCGAGCTGGCGCCACATCGCGAACCTGCCGGTGACCCAGATCTACAAAATGGACCTCGACGACGACCGGCCCTTCTACCACGTCGTGGGCGGCACCCAGGACAACGGCACGATCTACGGCCCGGTCCAGACCGCCTCGTCGAACGGCATCCGCAACCGGGACTGGATCGTGCCCTTCGGGGCCGACGGCTACGCCTGCGCCATCGACCCGGAGGACCCGGACATTCTCTACGTCACCTGGCAGGGGGGGCACCTGCTGCGCTACGACCGGCGGACCCGCGAGGTGCTCGACGTCCAGCCGCAGCCGGCGCCGGGCGATCCTCCCGAGCGCTGGAACTGGGACTCGCCGGTGCTGGTGAGCCCGCACTCCCACACCCGGGTCTACCTGGGCTCCCAGCGCCTGTGGCGAAGCGACGACCGGGGCGACTCCTGGACGCCGGTCTCCGGCGACCTCTCGCGCGGCCGGAACCGCTACGAGCTGCCCATGGACGACACGGTCCCCGGCACCACGGCGCTCTACGACAACGGCGCCATGTCCTGGTACGGCAACCTGACCTCGATCTCCGAGTCGCCCCTGGTCGAGGGCCTGCTCTACGTCGGCACCGACGACGGGCTGATCCAGGTCTCCGAGGACGGCGGCACGAGCTGGCGCAAGATCGACTCCCTCCCGGGCGTGCCGGCGGGCGCCTTCGTCAACCAGGTCCGCGCCTCGCTCCACGACCCCGACACCGTGTTCGCGGCCCTCGACGACCACAAGCAGGGCGACTACCGGCCCTACCTGGTGAAGAGCACCGACCGCGGCCGGACCTGGACCTCGATCGCCGGCGACCTGCCCGGCCGCGACCTGGTCTGGGCCGTCGCCCAGGACTCGGAGACGCTTGACCTCCTGTTCGCGGCCACCGAGCTGGGCCTGGACTTCACGGTGGACGGCGGGAGCCACTGGATCGCGCTCACCGGCGGCGTGCCCCACGTCGCCTTCCGGGACCTCGAGATCCAGCGCCGCGCGGGCGACCTGGTGGGGGCCTCCTTCGGGCGCGGCTTCTTCGTCCTCGACGACTACACGCCCCTGCGCCAGGTGAACGAGAAGGTGCTCGGCGAGGAGGCGGTCCTCTTCCCGGTGCGCCCGGCGAAGCTCTACGTGCCGTCGGTCGACCTGGGCGTCCCCGGACGGGCCTACGAAGGCAGCAACGCCTTCATGGCCCCGAACCCGCCGTTCGGCGCCCTCCTCACCTACTACCTGCGGGACGACTGGCCGAGCCCGCGCGACGCACGCTCGGGCGAGGAGGCGAAGCTCCGCAAGGCGGGCAAGGACGTGCCGTTCCCCGGCTGGGAGGCGCTGCGCGAGGAGTCGCTCGCCGGCGCGCCGCAGCTCGTCCTGACCGTCACCGACTCCCAGGGCCGCGTGGTGCGCCGCCTGACCGGCCCTACCGGCAAAGGCTTCCACCGGGTGGCCTGGGGCCTGCGCTACCCCTCGAGCCTGCCGGTCACGACGCTCGAGGAGGAGCCGCCGCCGATCTGGGCGCCGGCCCCGGCGGGGCCCCTGGTCGTGCCCGGCACCTACACCGTCCGGCTCGCCCGCCTCGAGGACGGCGAGCTCCATCCTCTAGGCGAGGCGCAGAGCTTCGAGGTCGAGCCCCTGGTCGGCGCCGCGGCGCCGGCGACCGACCCCCGGGCGACCCTGGCCTTCGAGCAGAAGACGGCGGACCTCCAGCGCCGGGCCGCCGGCGCCGCCCAGGTGCTCGACGACACGGGCGAGCGGCTGAAGCTCATGGAGAAGGCGCTCCTCGCCACCCCGGGCGCGGCGCCCGAGCTCCTGGCGCGGGCGCGCTCCCTCGAGGTGCGCCTCGCCGAGCTCGGGCGGCGGCTCGAGGGCGACCGCGTCCGCGGCGAGCTCGACGAGCCCTCGGTCCCGTCGATCACCCAGCGGGTGCAGCAGATCGTCGAGGGCCACTGGTACACGACCGCGGGGCCCACCGCGACCCACCGCCGGAGCCTGGAGGTCGCGGAGAGGGAATTCGCCGAGACCCAGGCCGACCTCCGCGCTCTGGTCGAGACCGATCTCGCGAAGCTCGAGGCCGACATGGCGGCGGCGGGCGCCCCATGGACCCCGGGGCAGGGGGTGCCGGAGTAGGGGTCCGTCAACCCTCGACTGACGGGTCCTGGCGCTCCCTCCCGCCGCTGGCGGCGTTGCTCCTCCTCGACGTAGGCACCGCTACGCCTGCGTCGGAGCGCCTGGCGAACGACGAGAGCTCCCCGCCAGATACCCTGTCGGTTGAGGGTCGACGGACCACCAGGGGGGCTCGACGACCGGCCTGAACGACGTACAATGACGGCCCGCTCTTCGGGGCGGGCCGGCCACACCGTCGGCCGGGTGTCTTGGACGACCAACTTTCGAGCTCTCTAGGAGGAGACGATGCACCTCGAGCGGAACGTCTCAGTCGTAACCGCCGCGCTCTTCGTAGTCGCCGGCCTGGGCTTTGCCGGCTGCCAACCGGCGCAAGAGGCCGACGCTTCGTCCTCCACCCCACCGGAGGCGGCGAGCGCTTCCGCCGCCGAGGACTCCGCCACTCCGGTCAGCCGCACCTTCGAGGTCACCTACACGGCCTCGCTCGAGAGCCTCCCCGCCGACGCCGAGCGGGTCGAGGTCTGGATCCCGTATCCCCAGAGCGACGGCTCGCAGCAGATCGAGGTCGAGGGGGTCACGTCGCCCTATCCGACCCAGATCGAGACCGAGCCCTCGCTGGGCAACGAGATGATCCACCTGGAGGTCGACCATCCCGACCGGAGCTCCTTCGACGTCACCCAGACCTTCCGGGTGACGCGCACGGAGAAGATCCGGAAGGACTTCGCGAAGGCCATGCCCCACCACGGGGACCTGCCGCCGGAGGTCGCGCGGTGGTTGAAGCCGGACAAGCTCGTGCCCCTCGACGAGCGCATCCGGCGCCTCTCGGCCGACGTCACCGAGGGCGCCACCACCGACCTCGAGAAGGCGCGGAAGATCTACGACTACGTGGTCTCCACCATGAGCTACGACAAGAGCGGCACCGGCTGGGGCCACGGCGACATCTACTGGGCCTGCGACATGAAGCGGGGCAACTGCACCGACTTCCACGCCCTGTTCACCGGCCTCGCGCGGGCCGCGGGCATCCCGGCGCGCTTCGAGATCGGCCTGCCGATCCCGGCCGACCGGGGCTCGGGCGAGATCGGCGGCTACCACTGCTGGGCCGAGTTCTACCTCGACGGCTACGGCTGGGTGCCGATCGACGCCTCGGAGGCGAAGAAGCACCTGGACGAGAAGGACTACTTCTTCGGCGCCCACGACGAGAACCGCGTGCAGCTCTCGATCGGCCGCGACCTGACGCTCGCGCCGCCGCAGAAGGGCGATCCGGTCAACTACTTCGTCTACCCGTACGCCGAGGTGAACGGCAAGCCGTGGGACGGCGTCGCCCACACCTTCACCTACCGCGACCTGCCGGGCGCCGGCGAGGAGGCCCGCACCGCGGGCTGACGCCGGGGCCGCGCGCCGCCGGGACGTCGTATCAGAGGTAGCCGAGGGCCTCGAGCTGCTTCTCGTGCTCGCGGGCGCGGTGCACGGAGCTCGCCCGGTCCGGGCCCTCGGTGGCCGCCACCCAGCGCTCGAGCACTCGGCGGAGCTCGGCCGCCACCCGCGGCCGCTCGGCGGCGAGGTCCCGGGTCTGACCGGGATCGGCGACCAGGTCATAGAGGCTCTCGCCGCCGCTCGCCAGGTCGACCAGGAGCTCGAAGCGGCCGTCGGTCACGGTGCGGACCGTGCCCTGGAGGGCGAAGTGATACCGGCTGAGGGGCCGATCGACGCCCTCGATCAGCGGCCGGAGGCTGTGCCCTTCGAAGGCGGAACCGGCGGGGGGCGCGATCCCCAGGTAGTCGAGGAGCGTCGGCATCACGTCCAGGTTGTCGACCTCGGCCCGCCTCCGGCCGGCGGGCTCCCCGCCGGGTAGACGCACCAGGAGCGGGGTGTGGAGCAGGGTCTCGTAGGCCAGGCTCCGGCAGTGGCCGAAGTGGCCGTGGTCCATGAGCTCCTCGCCGTGGTCGGCCAGGAGGACCAGGATCGTGTGCGAGAGCAGGCCCCGCTCCCGGAAGCTCTGCCACGAAGGCCGCGAGCTGCTCGTCCAGGAACGAGATCTCCTCGTCGTAGAGGTCGGCGAAGAAGTCCAGGTCGCCGGGATCCCACACCACCGACGCGTCGCCCTCGTAGAGTCTGCGGAAGATGTTCGCCGGCTCGCCCCGACGGACCCAGCGGTGGGCCGGCCGGGCGGTGGCGAAGCGCCGTCGATGCCAGTTCGGCGGCCGGTAGGGCTCGTGCGGGTCGAGGTAGTGGAGGTAGAGGAAGAAGGGCTCGGGAAGGCTCGGCAGGATCTCGTCGGCGCGCGCCTGGACGCAGGACGCGGGCCGCACCATGCACGTCTCGTCGAAGCGGTCGAAGCCCCGGCCGTAGCCGCCCCGGCGGTTGATCCTGGACGGCGAGACCCGGACGATGACGCTCGCCGAGACCGCCGCCGTCGCGTAACCGTGCCGGCGCAGGATCTCGGGCAGGTACGGCACCTGGCCGGGCACCGTCACGCCGTTCTCCTCGATCCGCGCCATGAACCGGCTGGCGTGGCGCGAGGTGAGGATCGAGACGACCGACGGGAAGGTGCAGCCTGCCTGGCTGTGGACGTGATCGAAGACCACCGACTCGCGGGCGAGCCGCTCGAGAAACGGGCTCGTCGGCCGGTCGTACCCATAGAGGCTCAGGTGGTCGGCCCGCAGCGTGTCGACCAGGAGCATGACCACGTTCCAGGGTTTTCCGGTGTCTTCGCGGGGCGGCCGGGAGCAGGCGACGGCCCAGGCGACCAGGGCGAGGAGGGCGGCCAGGCCGGCGAGGCGGCGACGTCCGAGGATCATGTGCCCATCCTAGCGAAGCTCCGCCTCAAACCGACGAGGCGTCTGAAGCGTCTCCGGCGCCACGGGCCGCTGGCCCCCCGCCCACGCCGACCGATCGCGGCTGCGCTCCTCGGAACGGCGACTCCAGACCGCTGGATTCATCGGATGCCCCCCGCATCCCCTCGATCCCCTTCCCTCCCCACGGGGGGGAAGGGGACGGTTGACCGGATGCCCCCCGCATCCACTCGATCCCCTTCCCACCCCACGGGGGGGGAAGGGGACAGTTGACCGGATGCCCCCCGCATCCCCTCGATCCCCTTCCCACCCCACGGGGGGGAAGGGGACAGTTGACCGGATGCCCCCCGCATCCCCTCGATCCCCTTCCCACCCCACGGGGGGGAAGGGGACAGTTGACCGGATGCCCCCCGCATCCCCTCGATCCCCTTCCCACCCCACGGGGGGGGAAGGGGACAGTTGACCGGATGCCCCCCGCATCCCCTCGATCCCCTTCCCACCCCACGGGGGGGGAAGGGGACAGTTGACCGGATGCCCCCCGCATCCCCTCGATCCCCTTCCCACCCCACGGGGGGGGAAGGGGACAGTTGACCGGATGCCCCCCGCATCCCCTCGATCCCCTTCCCACCCCACGGGGGGGAAGGGGACGGTTGACCGGATGCCCCCCACATCCCCTCGATCCCCTTCCCTCCCCACGGGGGGGAAGGGGACGGTTGACCGGATGCCCCCGCATCCCCTTCCCACCCCACGGGGGGGAAGGGGACGCCCCCTCCCTCTCGGGCTGTTGCTCGGGGAACTCGGCTCGTTCGTCACGATTCTGGCCTGATCAGACATCTAGTGATCTGATTCACGAATCCCTTGTCTTTCGTTGTGTCAGCGCGGAGGCGGCTGGCCCTCGTCGCCGCCCGGGTCGTCGTCGTCGCCGCCGAACACCCGGTCGAGCCAGCGGCGGAAGCGGCCTCGGTGCTCGCCCTGGCCGGAGCCGTAGCGCTCGTCGCCCCAGCTCCAGTCGTCGCGGTGGAGGTGGCAGACCTCCTGCGGCACCTCGCCGTCGGGGAAGACCTCGGTGATCGTCTCGGGGCACTCGTCGGTGGCGAGCTCGCCGGTCTCGGGATCGATCACGGCGGTGGTCAGGCCGGGCGGCATCCGGAAGGTCGAGTAGCCGCCCGGCGGGCGCACCCGAATGGTGAAGCGGGTCCACAGCGGCAGGGCCGCCCGCGAGCCCGACATGCGGGTCTTCTCGTTGTCGTCGTAGCCCACCCAGACGACGGTGGTGCGCTCGGGCGAGTAGCCGCAGAACCAGTTGTCCCGGCGGCCGTTGCTGGTGCCGGTCTTGCCCGCCAGCGGGCCCTCGAGCCCCTGGGCCCGGGCCCCGGCGCCGGTGCCCCGGTCGATCACCCCCTGGAGGATCGAGGTCAGGAGGTAGACGGTCTGAGGCGAGAGCACCCGCTCCGGCTGCGGTACGGGGAGGCCCGGGAGCTCCCGGCCCTGCCGGTCGAAGACGGTGATCAGGGAGTGGACCGAAGGGCGCAGGCCGCCGGTCGCGAGCGTCGAGTAGACGGTCGACATCTCGAGGGGGGTCACCTCGAAGGCGCCCAGGGCGAGCGCCGGCACCGGCTGGAGGCGCGTCGTGATCCCCATGGCGCGGGCGGTGTCGACGATCTTGCCGAGGCCGGTCTGGAGGGCGAGCCGCGCGGTGGCGACGTTGTAGCTGTGCTCGAGCGCGGTGCGCACCGACACCCAGCCGTGGTACTCCTCGTCGTAGTTGTCGGGCGTCCAGGTCTGGTTCGCCAGGCGGACGGTGAGCGGCGCATCCTCGACCAGGGTGGCGGGGGTGGCCGCCTGCGACGCGAACGCCGCGGCGTAGACCACCGGCTTGAAGGCGCTCCCGGCCTGGCGGTGGGCCTGGCTCACCCGGTCGAACTGGCTGCGCGAGAAGTCCCGGCCGCCGACGTAGGCCCGGATGGCGCCGTCGGTCGGCTCCACCGAGACCAGCGCCGCCTGCAGCGGCCCCTTGACGTGGTGCCCCTTCTCCCAGCCCTTCTCGAGCGCTTTGAGCCCCCAGGCGACCGCCTTCTGGGCCTCCTGCTGGTCGGTCCAGTCGAGAGTGGACAGGAGCGAGTAGCCGCCGTCCCGGAGGTCCTTGACCCCGAAGCGCCGCTCCGCCTCGTCGAGGGCGTACTCGGCGAAGTAGGGCGCCCGGCGGTGGACCACCGGCTCGGGGGCCACCCGCACCGGCTGTGCCTTGGCCTGCTCGGCGTGGGCGGCGTCGAGGGCGCCGGTCTCGACCATCCGGTCGAGCACCATGTTGCGACGCCGCTTCGCAGCGTCCGGGTGGCGGATCGGCGAGTAGCTGGCCGGCGAGCGGATCATCCCGGCGAGGAGCGCCGCCTCGGGCAGGTCGAGCTGTGCCGGGTCCTTGCCGAAGAAGGCCCGCGAGGCGGCGCCCACGCCGATCAGGTTGACGCCGTTCGAGCTGCCCAGGTAGATCTCGTTCAGGTAGGCCTGGAGAATCGCCCGCTTCGAGTGGCGGAGCTCGACGAAGACGGCGAGGACCGCCTCGCGGACCTTGCGCGAGAGGGTGCGCTCCTGGGTGAGGTAGAGGTTCTTGACCAGCTGCTGGGTCAGCGTGCTGCCCCCCTGGCTGAGCGCGCCGCCGGTCAGGTCGACCCAGGCCGCCCGGGCGATGCCGGTGAGCGACAGACCCGCGTGGCTGAAGAAGGAGTCGTCCTCGGCCGCCAGGATCGCCTCGACGAGCTCCTCGGGCACGTCGTCGACGCGCACCGGTCGGCGCTCCTTCAGGTCCGGGCCATAGTAGGTGGCGATCAGCGGCGGGTCGAGGTAGGCGGCCGGCACCGAGCGGCCGGCGAGCTCGAGGGAGGCGATCCGGCGGCCCCGGAGGTGGAGCACCAGGGGAGCGCCGCCGCCCGGCCCGCGCGGGGTCGGGAAGGCGCGCTGGTAAATGGCCAGGGTGCCGCCCGAACGGCGGTAGTGGCCGGTGGTGGGGCGCTCGCCGCCGGCGACGGGGCGGTAGCCTTCGCCGGCGAGCATCCCGACGACGCCCCGGAGGTCGACGAGCTGGCCGGTCGCGACGATCCGCGAGCGCCCGTAGAGGCGTGACGGTTGAAGGGCCGGGACGTCTTCGAACTGCCCCGAGAGGCGCCAGTAGGGCCAGATCGCCCAGAGGACGACCCCGAGCCCGACGAGGGCGAGGACGCCCGCGCCGGCGACGACACGGCGGCGGGTGACCTGCCGCCGCCAGACCACCTGCGCGCGGCGGCGGACGCGGACCACGGCCTTCTTGGGGGTGGGACGGGTTGAGCTCATCGAATCGCCGGGCGGCCGGGGGCTGCAAGAAGCACTCCACGCCGCTCGTGCCCACGACAGCCTACCCGAGCGCCCCGCCCGCCGCCAAACCGGCACCGGAGCGCCCCGCTGGCACGGGGTCTGCTAGAGCGCCTTCGCGGTCTGTCGAGGGCTGAAGCGCGGAGGCCCCCGGCGCGACCACGATCGGCCGTCCCGCGGCCCGCGCGGTTCCGAAAGAGCGCGTGCGCGTTCGATGAACCCTTCCGCCGGGATCGGTGACTCAGGATCCAGGAGGGTATTGCAATGAATCTATGTTCGCGAGAGTGTCTACGTACATCTGCGCTCCGGGCTGGCCTGGCCACCGTCGTCGTGGTGGCCGTCACCTGGATCCTCGCCCCCTCGGCGGCGAGCGCCGGAACCCTCTCCCCCGGCGCGGCCCCGGCTCCCAAGGCGGCGGATTCTTCGGCCGCCTCGGGCGTGGCCTCGGCGCCGCCCCTTCGCTTCGAGCCCAACCAGGGGCAGAGCGACCCGCGGGTCGAGGCCCTGGCGCGGGGCGACGGATACTGGCTGTTCCTCACCTCGCGGGCCGCGGTCCTGGCCCTGCGGGACCCGGGGCAGCCGCCGGTCGCGCGGCGCCCCGGGGCGACCCGGATCGACACCACGGTCCTGCGCATGGAATGGGTCGGGGGCAACGCCGGGGCTCGGGTCGCGGGTGAGGAGGAGCTCGCCGGCACGACCAACTACCTCATGGGCGCCACGCCGGGGCAGTGGCACACCGGCACGCCCGCCTACGCCAGGGCCCGGTACCGGGAGGTCTACCCCGGCGTCGATCTCGACTTCTACGCCCGCCAGGGCCGGCTGGAGTACGACTTCCGGGTCGCCCCCGGCGCCGACCCGGCGGCGATCCGGCTCCGCTTCGCCGGCGCGACCGGAATGGAGGTCGACGGCGCGGGGGACCTCGTCCTTCACACCGCCACGGGCGACGTGGTGCAGCGGGCACCCGAGATCTACCAGCAGGCGGCCGACCGGCGCGAGGCGGTCCAGGGCCGCTACGCGATGCTCGGTGACCACGAGGTCGGCTTCGAGGTGGACGCCTACGATCACGGCCGGCCGCTGGTCATCGATCCCGTCATGGTCTTCGCCACCTTCCTCGGCGGCACCGGCTTCGACACCGCCTACGGCGTCGCCGTGGACGGCGCCGGCTCGCTCTACCTGACGGGCTGGAACGGCTCGATCGAATTCCCCAAGACGGCCGGGAGCTTCCAGGCCACGGCGACGGGAGGCTACGTGTCGAAGCTCGACGCCGGCGGCCGCCTGGCCTACTCGGCCGTCATCCCGACCATCGGCTACGACATCGCCGTCGACAGCCGCGGCGACGCCTGGGTCGCCTCCGACTTCGACGGCCAGGGCGGGGCGATCCACGAGCTCGACGCCACCGGCTCGTCGCTCCTCTACAGCCAGAGCCTCAGCGGCGGCGGCGCCACCGGCATCGCGGTCGACCTCGCGGACAACGTCTACGTGGTGGGCAGCCCGGCGACCGACTTCACGCCCACGGCCGACGCGTTCCAGCCCACCCCGGGCTCGGGCTCGCCACGGGCGTTCGTCATGAAGCTGGCCCCCTCCGGCGCCATGCTCTACGGCTCGTACCTGGGCAACGGCGGCGACTCCGCCCGGGACGTGGCCGTGGACGGCAACGGCATCGCCTACGTGGCGGGCTACACCTTCTCGACCTCCTTCCCGACGCGCAACGCCTTCCAGTCCCGCGAGGCGGGGAGCTACGACGCGTTCGTCACCGCGGTCGACGCCCGGGGGACGTCGCTCGTCTACTCGACCTACCTGGGCGGCCTCAACGAGGACTTCGCCGAGGGCGTCGCCGTCGACCGCAACGGCAGCGCCTACGTGACCGGCCGCACGCTGTCCTCGGACTTCCCGCTGGCCCACGCCTTCCAGCCGCTCATGCACAGCGGCGAGGACGCCTTCGTGACCAAGCTCGCCCCGGACGGGCGTTCTCTGGCCTACTCGACGTTCCTGGGCGGCGGCACCGACACCTCGGGCAACGACGAGGCCAGCGCCATCGCCGTCGACGGCGGCGGCGCCGCGGTGATCACCGGCCGGACCGACGCGCCGAACTTCCCCGTAGTCAACGCCTTGCAGCCGAGCCTCGACGGCTCGACCGACGTCTTCGTCGCCAAGCTCGACGCCGCCGGCTCGGGCCTGGTCTACGCCACCTACCTGGGCGGCAGCCTCTCCGACGAGGGCTGGGGCGTCGCGGTCGACGGCAACGGCGGCACCTACGTGGCCGGTGCGACCCGCTCCTACGACTTCCCCACGGCCAACCCGCTGCAGCGCACCAACCCCAAGACGGGCGAGAGCGACGGGTTCCTGGCGGCGATCAGCGAGACGGCCCCCGGCGGGCCGCTCGCGGACGTCTCCGTGACCCTGGTCGACTCCGCCGACCCGGTGGCCGGGGGCGCGCCGCTCGACTACACCCTCACGTACACCAACCAGGGGCCCGATCCGGCCCCCGGCGTGGCGACCCTGATCCGGCTCGACCGGTTCTCGACCTTCGTCTCGCTCTCGGCGAGCCAGGGGAGCTGCACCGGGCCGAGCGGCACGAACCAGATCGCCTGCGACCTGGGATCGCTCGCCTCGGGCACCAGCGCCACGGTGACCGTCACCGTCGACGCACCGGCGGTCGACTCCGGGTCCTTCCGCAGCGACGCCTTCGTGACTGCGGACCCCTTCGACCCCGCAATCCGCAGCGACGCCGCGGCCCAGGTCACCTCGATCGGCGCCCAGGGCTCCACCTTCACCCTCAACGTCTCGGTCACCGGCAGCGGCACCGTCACGAGCTCCAACGTGACCGGCATCAGCTGTCCCGGCGACTGCACCCAGAGCTACCCCGACGGCCAGGGCGTGATCCTCCAGGCCACTCCGGCGAGCGGCTGGAGCTTCGACCACTGGGCCGGCGACTGCAGCGGCACGGCCGGTTGCAGCGTGACGATGACCGCGGATCACTCGGTCTCGGCGGTCTTCGTGCAGTCGCCCGCGCCGCCGCCGTCGGGCGACACGGTCGCCATCACCCGCGCCGAGTACGACAGCAGGAAGGGGCAGCTGAGCGTCGAGGCCACGAGCACCGACGGGTCGGCCACGCTCCAGGTCTTCGTGACCTCGACCGACGCCCTGATCGGCACCTTGAGCGGCAACGGCAGCGGCCGCTACCGCAGCCGGTTCGCCTGGCCCACGAACCCCCAGAACATCACCGTGCGCAGCAGCTCGGGGGGGTCGGACTCGGCCGCGGTGACGCTGAAGTAGAGAGAGCCGCGCGGGGACACCCCGGGGGGGGCCGGCGAGGAGCCGGCCCCCCTCCCGGCGCGGCGGCCTCCCGGAGGCGCGTGGTAGAGTCCGGCCTCGACCACCCGTCGACGTCCGGCCTCGAGAGCCTCGAATGAAGAGCGCCACGCTTCTCCTTCCCCTGCTGCTCCTCCTCGCGGTGCCGGCCCACGCCCAGGAGGCGTGGCCTCCCGGCGAGAACCTGGTGGCTCCCGTGTTTTCGACCGCGGGGTGGGACGTCCTGAAGCGCGACGAAGGCGCCTACACGTCCACGCTCTGGGAGCGCAAGGAGGCCGGTCTCGACGACAGCTTCGTCGTCGACGTCCTCGACGGCTACAACGAGCAGCTCGCGGCGTTCCGGGAGGAGCAGGACGCGCCGGGCAAGAAGGCGTGCAAGAGCTTCGACTCCGAGGTCCTGGAGCACTCTCCGACCCGGGGCTACCCGCGCATCGTGTGGCGCACGCGGTGCGTCGGCGAGAAGGACTTCGTATCCCTCAGTCTCCAGGTGGCGATCCAGGGCCGCGAGAGCTTCTACCACATCCAGAAGGTCTGGCGCGGCGACGTGCCGGAGGAGGACGTGGCCCGGTGGCGCAAGCGCATCGCCGCGGTCTCCGTCTGCGACACGAGGGACCCCGAGCGGCCCTGCCCGCCCGGCGTCGAAACCGTTCCTTAGGGCCCTGGTCGATGGCGGCTCGGCTCGCCGGTGCTCTTGCCGCAGGCCAGGCGACGATGCCTGGGTTCCGGGGGGATTGCCCGTGACGGATGGTGAGCGGCCCACGACGGGCTCGAGGCTCGGGCGCAGGCCGAGATGGCTCGTCCTGCGCGTTCTCCCCCTGGCGGCTGCCGTCTTCTTGATGGGAGCGGTCTGGGGACGGTACCAGCTCCCGCCGTACGTCCTCTTGAAAGACGCCGTCCTGAAGGTGTGGCGGAGCCCCCTCTTCCGCAAGCAGCTTCGAGGCAGGTTCCTGCCGGCGCGATCCCCCGGAACCGCTCCCGGGGATTTGACCCCGGAGCAGAGGCGGAAGATGGACGAGCTGGACTCCCTGGGGTACCTCGGCGGTACGGTCCCGGCGTCTTCCAAGAGCGGTGTCACGATCTTTCGCCCGGCTCTCGCCGATGACGGCCTCAACCTGCTGACCGACGGCCACCGCGCCGAGGCGATCCTGATGGACATGAAAGGCCACGCGTTGTACCGCTGGCGATTCCCGTTCGAGAAAGCCTTTCCCGATGCCCCCGACACGACGCGGGGACCCGGCCGTGGATACTGGCGTCGGGTGGCCCTGTTGCCGGACGGCGGCCTCCTGGGGATCTACGAAGGGCAGGGCCTGGTGCGGATCGACCGGGACTCCAGGCTGGTCTGGGCGTATCCCGGGCACGCCCACCACGATCTCGAGGTCCTTCCCGACGGTACGATCTACGTCCTCACCCGGAAGGCGGAGATCCTGCCCAGCATCGATCCCGAGGAGCCGGTGCTCGACGACTACATCACCGTGCTGGGGCCCGACGGACGAGAGCGCAGGCGGATCTCCATCGTCCGGGCCCTCCAGCGGTCGCCCTACACCGCTCTCCTGGACGACCCGAACGACCTGGGGGACTTCCTGCACACCAACACCCTCGAGATCCTCGACGGCCGGCTCGCCGGGCGCATCCCGGCGTTCGCCCGCGGCAACGTGCTGATCTCGATGGCCTCGATCGACACGATTGCGGTCGTCGACATGAAGAAGGAATCCGTCGTCTGGGCGATGCGCGGCCTATGGGACTTTCAACACGCGCCGACCGTCCTCGAGAACGGACGTCTGCTGGTGTTCGACAACCAGGGAGACCACGGATACTCCCGAGTGTTCGAGATCGACCCGGTCACCCAGGAGATTCCGTGGCTCTACAGTGGGGCGGTCCACGGCCTGTACTCGGAAACCTGCGGAACGGAACAGCGGCTGCCGAACGGGAACACCCTGATCACGGAATCGGACAATGGCCGCGCGCTCGAGGTCACGGCCGAGGGGGAGACCGTCTGGGAGTACTACACCCCGTACCGGGCCGGTGACCACCACGAGCTGATCGCCACCCTGTTCGAGGTCTTGAGACTCCCTCGCGACCGCCGCTTGCCCTTCCTCCCCGCGGGAGTCACCGGTCCAGGCGAAGGACCTGCCGAATGACGAGCCGAAGAGGTCAGCCCCGCCCGCTCGGCCTCGCAACCGTTCCGTCGAGCGGGGCCAAGGGGCGGCCGGCCGGCGCTCAGCCGACCACGAACGCTCGCTCGAAGGCCTCCTCGGCCTGGGAGCGATCGCCGATCAGGGCGACGCCGAGCTCGACCAGGCTCTCGCGGAGCTGCCGCGTGCCGCGCTCGAGGCGGAGGCAGATGATCTCGGGAAGCGCCGGGGCCGGGCCCTCGGCTCCCGCCGCCAGGACCCGGACCCGCTCGCCGGCGTCGTCGAGCCCGGCCGGCAGGGGCACGACGAGCGTGTTGACGCGGCGCGCCAGGTCGCCGAGATAGCCGAGGAGCCCGTCGGGCCCTCCTCCCGGCTCTCCGAGCAGGCGCTCCAACCGCTCGTGCCCGAGCTCGGTGAGCTGCTCCGCGGTGGTCGTCACCCGGACGCCCAGCTCGCGGAAGAAGAGCTCCAGGTTCCTTCGCAACCGCCCGTTTTCGAGGACCGGAGCCACGGTCACCTTGCGCTCGGCGGGGTCTTCGCCCGACCGCGCGGCGGGGGTGTAGCCCGCGAAGCTCAGGGCGCTCTGCCAGGAGCCGTCCGAGAACCACCGGCGGAACCCGGGCGTCCAGCTCTTCAAGAGCCCGAGCCCCGCCACCTCGCGCACGCACGCCTGGATGGCCTCCTCGAACCACGCGCGGTCGCGGTCCAGGCCGCGCCGGAACTCGGGCCGCAGCCGCCGGAAGCGGCGGCGAAGGCTCCGCCGGGCCCGCCCGGCGTCGCGCGAGAGCGCCTCGAGTGAGCCGTTCGGCGACTCCGCGGTCCGGGCGGCCAGCTCCTCCACCCGCTCGAAGCCGGCGAGGGCGGTCGCCTTGAAGTCGTGGGCGGCGAGGGTCTGGATCGTGAAGCGCTGGAAGTGGAAGCCCTTGATCGCCAGCCGCACCGCGTGGTCGAACAGCCACGGCCGGTGCAGGAGCGTGCGGGCCAGGAGCTTGAAGTAGGCGGGGCCTTGCCGG
Organism: uncultured Acidobacteriota bacterium; assembly: GCA_963741925.1. Lineage (GTDB taxonomy): Bacteria > Acidobacteriota > Thermoanaerobaculia > Multivoradales > DATKCC01 > CAVUBL01. Next base: position 469,639 of record CAVUJU010000005.1, on the reverse strand, counting down.
GAGAAGAGCTGGTACCTCAAGGAGCGCAGGAAGGCGACGACCTCCTCCCGGCCGACCCTGCGCCGCGCGCGCGGGACGGCGCCGCTGCGCGAGAGGAAGCGCCAACACCGCTCGAAGTAGCTCTCGAGGCCGGGGTCGTAGAGGGTGGCGAGGACCCGGCGGTAGCCGGCGACCAGCACCTCCGGGTCGAGCTCCGGACGGAAGTTGAGGGCGATCTCCACGTTGTTGCCGCTCGACTCGCCGAGCAGGCGCCCCTCGCGCTCGAGCCGGGCGTAGAGGTCGGTGCCGCGCAGGGCGGTGAGCAGCCCGACCATGGCCATGGGGATCGCCGCCTCCTGAATGAAGGCGACCTGGGCGTCGAAGACCTCCGGCCCGTCGCCGTCCAGCCCCAGGATGAAGCCGCCGCTCACCTCGATCCCCTTCTCCTGGATCCTGCGCACGGCCTGGAGCAGGTAGTTCTCGTTGCCGCGCTCGGTGTTCTGGACCTTCTGCGTCTGGAGGAGAGCCTCGGGGTTCGGGCTCTCGATGCCCAGGAAGACCATGGTGAAGCCGCCCTCGACCATGGCGTCCATGAGCGGCTCGAGCTTGGCCAGGTTGACGCTCGCCTCGGTGTAGAGGTCGAACGGGTAGCCGCGCTCGCGCTGCCACTCGGCGACGGAGGGGAGCAGGCGCAACGCCTCGCGCTTGTTGCCGATGAAGTTGTCGTCGACGAGGAACACCGCGCCCCGCCACCCGAGCTCGTAGAGGCGGTCGAGCTCGGCGAGGAGCTGCTCGTTCGACTTCGTCCGCGGCACCCGGCCGAAGAGCTTGGTGATGTCGCAGAACTCGCAGTTGAAGGGGCAGCCGCGGGAGAACTGGACCGCCATCGACGAGTAGGCGCCGAGGTCGAGCAGGTCGAAGCGCGGGACCGGCGCCAGGGTGACCGCCGGCTTCTCCTCCGGCTCGTACGTCCGCTCCGCCCGCCCCGCCTCCCAGTCGGCCAGGAAGCCCGGGAAGGTCTCCTCGACCTCGCCCAGCAGGTAGTGGTCGGCGCCCGCGATCTCGCAGGAGAAGCTCGTCGGGTGCGGACCGCCGACCACCACCGGCTTGCCCCGCGCGTTGCAGCGGGCGATGACCTCGCGCAGCGAGCGCTGCTGGATGACCATGGTCGAGGTCAGGACCAGGTCGGCCCAGTCCAGGTCCTCGTCGGCGAGCTCCACGACGTTCATGTCCACCAGCCGGAGCCGGTAGCCGGCGGGGAACATCGCCGCCACGGTCAGAAGCCCCAGCGGCGGCATCGCCGAGCGTTTGCCGATGAGCTCCAGGGCGTACTGGAAGCCCCAGTAGGAGGGGGGGAACTCGGGGTAGACGAGGAGAGCGTGGTTCATGGCGAGGGCTCCCGGGAGCTCGTCCGGCTTGCGACCCCGGGGAGGGGCAAGCCGGGGAGAAGAGCACTTCCAGCCTAACGCGCCCGGGTGAAGCCCGCGGTCAAGGCTCGGTCACGAGTCGGTCCGGAATCGGTCACGAGCCCTCGGCCCCGGGCTCTGACGAACCCGCGCCCACCCTCCGCTAGAACCAGACGTCCCCCCAGTCAGACAGCGTGCAGCCCTCGAGAATCCGCTCCCCTCGCTGGACGTCGTACCAGCGCGTTCGGTCCGTACATCGAGGTTGAAGCGGGAGGCCGCCAGACGACGTTCTCGCGTCTCGACCTCGCTCATTGGCTCTCCGCGGTCCTATTCGAAGCGAAGCGCGCTGACGGGATCGACTCGGCTGGCGCGGCGCGCCGGCCAGAGGACCGCCGCCCCGGCCACGATCGTCAGGATGGCGGCGATCACGAGGAAGAGTCCGAAGCCGGCGGGGGCGACTCCGAAGAGCATGCTCTCCAGCACCCTGGCGAATCCCACGGCGGCGGCGACTCCGATCACGACGCCGATTCCGACCATCTTGCCCGCCTGCTTGAGAACCAGCCCTACGGCGTCGACGGAGCGTGCCCCCAGAGCGATACGGACCCCAATCTCGCGGGTCCTTTGCGCCACGAGATAGGAGATCACGCCGTAGAGACCGACCGCCGACAGCACCAGGGCGATCACCGCGAAGACTCCGAGCAGCCAGGAGTAGACTCTCGGCTGCCAGAACGCCTCGTCGACGACTCGCTCGAGAGTCTGGATCTTGTAGACGGGGATGGTCGGCGCCAGCTCGGCCATGGCTCGCCGGGCCGGCGCCACCACGGTCTCCGGCTCACCCGAGGTCCGGAGCAAGAAGTGCATGGAGTACGCTGGTCGTTGTGCGTGGGGTTGGAAGATCTCGGGGTGGACCATCGGATCGATTCCCGACTGACGGGTGTCCGCGACCACCCCTACGATCGCGGCTCCGCGCTTCTCTTTGTCGAGCCGAAGCCGCTCGCCGATCGGATCCTTCCCCGGCCACAGGCGCTGGGCCATGGTGTGGTTGATCACGACCACCCGCGGCGCATCGAGGTCATCTCTGGTCGAAAAGACGCGTCCCCGGATGAGCGACACGCCAAGCGTCTCGAAGTAGTCTCCCGCGACGATCCGTGAGTACGCGGTGCTCCGCTTCTCGAGCGAGGGGACCGGCCGCCCTTCGACTTCGTAAGAAGTCGAGAACCAGCTCTGGAGCGGCAGAGCGGAGACGGCGCCGATCCGCTCGACACCGGGAATCCCGGCCAGGCGCTCGAGCGCTTGGTCAAAGAACCGCGCCCTGCGCGCCGGTTCGTCGTAGCCGGTGACGGGCAGATCGACACGGAGCGTCATCACGTGCTCCGGGGAGAAGCCGAGATCCCCACGCTGGAGGAGCAGGAGCGATCGCCCCATGAGCGCCGCTCCCGCCAGGAGCACGATCGAGAGAGCGATCTCTCCGACCACCAACACGCTCCGCATGCCCCCGCGGCGACCTGCCAGGCCGCGCTCGCCACCAGCCCGCAGAGCTTCGGTGATCTCCTGGCGGCGCACCTGAGCCAGGGGCAGCAGCCCGAACGCCAGCCCGATGGCGAGAACCACCAGAAACACGAAGCCCACGGCCCGGTAGTCGAGCGAGAAGTCCGCCCAGAAAGGCAGCTCGACCGGGATCGAGAGCTCCAGGAGCCGCAGGCCCCACGCCCCGAGACCCAATCCGAGCGCTCCCCCCGCGCCGGCGAGGACGAGACTCTCGATCATGAGCTGGCGTCCGAGGCGCGCCCGAAGAGCTCCCATGGCCGTGCGCACCGCGATCTCCTTCGCTCGCGCCGCGGTCCGTGCCAGCAAGAGCCCGGCGACGTTGGCGCAGGCCACCAGAAGGACGAGGCCGGTGGCCACCAGGAACAGGATTGCCGCCGTGCCGGTCTGGCCGACGTAGAACTCCCGCAGGGGAAGGAGGCGGGCACCCAGACCGGCGTATTCCTCCGGCAGCTCCTCTTCGAGCGGCTGGACCGCGGCTTCGACCGCCGCCTCCGCCACGTCGCTGCCGACCCCCGGCCGGAGGCGACCCACCCCCCAGAGAAACGCCTCCGTCTTCGAGTAGTCCAAGGCGTCGATCGCCAGGGGCACCCACGCGTCGGCGTATTGCGGGAACTTGAAGCCGGCGGGCATCACGCCGATCACCGTGTAGGGCTCACCGTGAAGTCGGATCTCGCGACCGATGAGTCCGGCGTCCGCACCGAACCGGCGACGCCACAGGCCGTCGCTGATCACCGCCACATGGTCGTTCCCCGGAGCTCCGTCGCGGCCGAGGAACGATCGGCCGAGGACGGGTCGTACACCCAGGACGTGGAAGAGGTTCGGCGTCACCACCGCCCCAGACACCCGCTCTGGCTCCTCTCCGCCGCTCAGGTTGAAGCTCCGGTCGTAGTACGCCGCCACGTCCTCGAATACCTCGGCTCGGCTGCGCCACCGAAGGTATTCCTTCCATGAAGCCGCCGCGGAGTCGGCCCGGCCGTTGCGTTGCCGGGTACCGGTGATCCAGACGAGCGACGCGGCGGCGTCGTATGGCAGTGGTTTGAGCAGGACCGCGTTGACGACGCTGAAGATCGCGGAGTTCGGTCCGATCGCGAGGGCCAGCGTCAGGATCACGGCCGCAGCGAAGCCCGGGCGCTTTCGGAGACTGCGGAGAGCGAATCGGAGGTCGTGCATGAGCCCCATCCAGATTCTATTCGTCGTTTCTACAAAATATAAACATTCCCTTGCGGCCTACCGCTGAACGATCCCGCCACTACGAAACTCCGGCTTTTCATCTTTATAGGGCTAGGCAAGCGCAACGCCAACGCTCGTTCGGGTGGGATCGCTGGAATCGACGGGTAGGCCAGAGGCCACTTCATCGGGTAGGGCGGCTCAGCCAGTCTTTGCGCTGAGCTCGAATTTCGCGTCGCTGGCAAGGCGCTCCGACGCAGGTGTAGCAGGGACTATGTCGAGGAGGAGCAACGCCGCCAGCGGCGTGAAGGACCGTCAGGACCCGTCCGTTGAGGATGGACGGACCATCAGGAGCCCCGGGGCGACGAGGGCGCTCGCCGGGACCAGGGTCGCGGCGGGCCGGACGTGCTCGAAGACCGCGCCCCGGGTGCCGGTCCACGTGGGCTTCGCTACGCCGCCGCCGCCTGGACGGCGTGATCCGCCGCCGCGGCCGCCGTGGCACGCCGCTTGCGAAACGCCCTCGCCGTGCGCAGCCGACCTCTCCCCACCGCCGCCGGAGCGCGAGCGCCGAGGGCCCGGGGCCGCCGTCTCGCCCTCTGGGAGGTCGTGCGCGAGACGGTGGCGCAGTGGATCGGCGGCGCCGCGCCCACCCAGTCGGCGGCGCTCGCCTTCTACACCCTCTTCTCCCTGGGGCCGGTCCTGGTCCTGGCGGTGGCGCTCGCTGGGGCGGTGTTCGGCGAGGCGGCCACCCGGGCCGAGATCGAGCGCCAGGTGGCCCTGCTCGCGGGGCCCGACGCCGCCCGCACGGTGGTCGAGGTGCTCTCCGAGGCGTCCGAGCCGGAGCTCCGGAACTGGGCGGGGGTGGTGGGCCTGGTCACCCTGCTGGTGAGCGCTTCGGCGGTCTTCGGCCAGCTCCAGGTGGCGCTCAACGCGGTCTGGGGGGTCGCGCCCCGGCCCGGCCACGTGGTCCGCGACTTCCTGAGAAAGCGCCTGCTCTCCTTCGGCCTGGTCCTCGCAATCGGTTTCGTCCTCCTGGTCTCGCTGGTCCTGAGCGCCGCCCTCTCGGCGCTCGGAGGCTACTTCCAGCGGCGCTTCGCCCTCCCCGCCGGGCTGCTCTCGGTCCTGGACTTCGCGGTGTTCTTCCTCCTCGTCACGTTCCTCTTCGGCTTGATCTTCGAGCTCCTGCCCGACGCCCGGATCGCCTGGCGCCACGTCGCCCTGGGGGCGGTGGTGACCGCCCTCTCCTTCTCGGTGGGCAAGGAGCTGATCGGCCTCTACCTGGGGCGCAGCGGCGTCGCCTCGATCTACGGCGTCGCCGGCTCGCTGGTCCTGCTCCTGCTCTGGGTCTACTACTCGTCGATGATCCTGCTCCTGGGCGCCGGCTTCACCCGCGTCTGGTCCCGCCGGCACCGCCCCCACGGAGTGATCCCCGAGCCCGGGGCGGCGCGCACCCCGGCCCAGGGGACCGCCGCATGAGCCGGCGGCCGGCCATCCGCTCCGCCCGCATCGTCCTGGTCCTGGTCGCCCTCCTCGGGCCGCCCGGCGCCGCCGGGGCGCGGGACGAGCCCCCGGCGCCGGCGCCGGCGCCGGCCGGCGCGACCGCCGAGGTGGGCAAGGTGAAGGTCGACGTCGAGGTCGAGGGGGAGAACCTGCTCCAGGAGGTCCTGGGCGGCGAGCTCTCGAACAACATCGAGGCGACCCTGAGCATCGAGGACGCGAAGCCGGGCGAGGTGACGGCGGCGCGGCTGCGCCAGCTCCACGCCCGGGCGCCCGAGGAGATCGCGCGGGCCCTGGAGCCGTTCGGCTATTACCGGCCGCGGGTGCGCTCCGAGCTCACCCACCAGGGAGCCGACTGGACCGCCCGCTACCGCGTCGAACCCGGGCCGCCGCTGCGCCTCGAGGCGGTCGACGTGCGGGTCACCGGGCCGGGCGCCGACGACCCGGGCTTCGTCGCGCGCCAGCGCGGCTTCCCCCTCGCTCCCGGCGACCGCCTCTCGCAGCCCGACTACGAGTCGGGCAAGGCCGCCCTGGTGGACTATGCCGCCGCCAACGGCTACCTCGACGCCGACTTCGAGACCGCCGAGATCCGCATCGACCGGGAGCGCTACACCGCCGCCGTCGAGCTGGTGATGGATAGCGGGCCGCGCTACCGCTTCGGAGCGGTCCGCTTCCACCAGACCGTGCTCGACCCGGCGCTGCTGCGCGGCTACGTCACCTTCCAGCCGGGGGACACCTTCGACCTCGACGAGCTGGCCCGCTTCCAGGCGGCGCTCTCGGACAGCCCCTACTTCGCGCGCGTGGAGGTCGTGCCCCGGGAGGAGGAAGCCGAGGAGCTCCGGGTACCGGTGGACGTCGACCTGGTGCCGGCGGCGCGCCAGAAGTGGGACCTCGGGCTCGGCTACGGCACCGACACCGGGCCGCGGGGCAAGGTCGGCCTCGCGCTGCGGCGGATCAACCGGCACGGCCACCGCGGCGAGGGCGAGCTGACGCTCTCGCAGATCGAGCGGAGCGTCTCCACCCGCTACCTGGTGCCGGGCGCCTATCCCCGGACCGACGTCGTCACGTACACCCTGGGCTACTCGCGCCTCCAGCCCACGACCAGCACCTCCGAGACGGCGCTCGCCGGCGTCGGCCTCACCCGCTCGCGCGGCGGCTGGCGCGAGGCCTACGGCCTGACCTTCCAGCGCGCCGACTTCGAGGTCGGGCTCGACTCCGGCGTCTCGAAGCTCCTGGTCCCCGAGGTAAGCTGGTCGCGGGTCGACGCCGACGACCGGATCTACCCGCTCCACGGCCAGCGCTACCAGGTCAAGCTGCGCACCGCCTCCCGGTCGGCGGGCTCCGACAGCTCGTTTTTCGAGACCAGCGCCGACGCCAAGCTGGTGCGTTCGGTGGGCGGCGGCGTGCGCCTCCTCGGCCGGGCCGAGGTGGGGCGCCTCTGGAGCTCCGACTTCCACCGCCTGCCCCCGGCCATCCGCTTCTTCGCCGGCGGCGACCAGAGCGTTCGGGGGTACGGCTACCAGGAGCTCGGCGAGCTCGACGCCGACGGCAACGTGATCGGCGGCCGGGCGCTGGTCACCGCGAGCCTCGAGGCCGACGACCTGTTCCTCGACTTCGGGCGCTTCGGACGCTGGGGCGCGGCGGCGTTCTACGACGTCGGCGGCGCCGCCGCCTCGCTCGGCTCGGAGCTCCACGAAGGCACCGGCGTCGGGCTGCGCTGGCTCTCGCCCATCGGCCTGGTGCGGGCCGACGTCGCCTGGGCGGTGAGCGAGCCGGGCTCGCCGGCCCGCATCCACCTGATGATCGGACCGGACCTGTGAGCCGCGCCGGGAGCAGGTGGCGGAGGTGGCTCGTGCGGCTGGCGCTGGCCGCGGTGGCCCTCGCCGTGCTCGCCGGCGCCGCCGCCTGGTTCCTGCTCGGCACCCAGGCCGGGGCGCGCTGGCTCTTCACCCGGGTCGGCGCGGCGATGGCGGGCTCGCTCGAGGTCGCAGAGCTCCACGGGCCGATCCGCGGGCCGCTCTCGGTCCGAGGGCTCGTCTACCGGAGCGACGCCGTGGAGGTGCGGGTGGATCACCTGGCGCTCGACTGGCGGCTCGGAGAGCTCCTCGACAAGCGCCTCGACGTCGTCCGGCTGGCGGCCGACGGGGTCCGGGTCCGCCTCCTCCCCGGCCCGAAGAGCGCCGAGCCGCAGGGCCTGCCCGACGTCCACCTGCCGATCGACATCATCGTCCGCCAGGCCCGGGTGCGCGACCTCGAGGTGGTGCAGCCGGCGGCGCCGGCGAAGACGGGCGGCGCCGGCCGAGCGCCCGCCGCCTCGCCTCCGCCGGAGCCCCTCCGGATCGACGCCATCGACCTCGCCACCCGGACGCGGGGCGACGTGGTCACGATCGAGCGGCTGACGGTCGCCTCGCCCCGGATCGCCGCCCGGGTCTCCGGCCGCCTGGAGCCCACCGGCGACTACCCGGTCGACCTCGCCCTCGACTGGTCGGCCGAGCTGCCCGGCCGGCCCCGCTTCGCCGGCCACGGCACCTTCTCCGGCACCCTGGAGCGCCTGCGCGTCACCCAGGAGCTGCGCGCGCCGGTCGCCGCCCGGCTCGCTGCGACCCTCACCCGGCCGCTCCGCGACCTGCGCTTCGACGCGACGGTGGCGGCCCGGCCCTTCCCGCTGCGGCGCCTGGACCAGGCGCTGCCGGCGGCGACGGTGGGCGGCCGGGTCCACGCCGCGGGCGCGCTCGACGCCTTCCGCGGCGAGGCCCACCTGGCGGCGCCGGCGACCGACTACGGCCCGCTGCGCGCCGAGCTGGCGGTGGTCCGCGACGGCGAGCGCTGGCGCTTCGACCGGCTGGCGCTCGCGAGCCCGGCCGCCCCCACCCGCGTCGAGGCGGGCGGCGAGCTCGTGCTGCCGGCCGCGGGCGAGCCGCGCTTCGACCTCGACGCCTCGTGGCGCGACCTGGCCTGGCCGCTCGCCGGCACGCCCTCGGTCCGGAGCCCGCGGGGCCAGGCGTCGGTCGCCGGCACCGCGGGCGACTACCGCCTGCGGGCGGCGGCGCGGATCGTCGCCGCCGGCCTGCCGCCGACGCCGGTCGAGCTCGCGGGCCACGGCGACCGCGACGGGCTGGCCCTCGAGCGCCTGCGCGCCGGGCTCCTGGGCGGCGAGGTCCGCGCCCGGGGCCAGGTGGCCTGGTCGCCCCGGGTCGCGTGGCGCCTGGCGGTGGACGGCCGGGGACTCGACCCGGAGGCGGTGTGGCCCGATGGCGCGGGCAAGCTCGCCCTCGAGGCGGAGACCGCCGGCCACCTCGAGGACGCCGGGCCGGTGGGGACGGTCGCGCCGCTCCGCCTCTCGGGCACCCTCCGCGGCGAGCCGTTCTCGGCCCGGGGCGCCCTCCGGATGGCCGGCGAGCGGATCGCGCTCCCGGCCACCGAGGTCCACTGGGGATCGCTCCGGCTGGCGGCCCGGGGGCGGGTCGCACCGAGCTGGGACCTGGGCTTCGACCTCGCCGCCCCGAACCTCGCCGTGGCCCTGCCCGACGCCGCCGGCGAGCTCGCGGCCCACGGCCGGCTCACCGGGCCGGGCGCCACCCCTCGCGTCCGGGCGACGCTCGAGGGCCAGGGCCTCGAGTGGGGCACCTCCTCGGCGCACGGCCTCAGCGCCACGGCGGACGTGGATCTCGCCACCGGCGGCCGCCTGGCCCTCGACGCCGAGGCCACCGGCGTGGCGTCCGGCGAGCGGTCCTTCGGGCGGGTCACCCTCGGCGTCCACGGCACCCGCGAGCGCCACCGCCTCACCGCCACCCTCGACGCCCCCGAGGGCGGCCTCCGGCTCGCGGCGGCGGGCGGCCTCGACGCCGCCGACGCCTGGCGGGGCGAGGTGACGACCTTGGCCTTCACCCTGCCCGACGCCGGAAGCTGGTCGCTCGCGGCGCCCGCGGCGGTGAGCGCCTCGGCGCAGGCCGTCGACCTGGCCCGGCTCTGCGAGGTCTCGGGCGAGGCGCGCCTCTGCGCCGAAGGCGGCTGGCACGCCTCCCTGCAAGGTGGCTGGCACCTCGCGGCCGACCTCACCGGCCTGCCCCTGTCCCTGGCCGCGACCCTGCTGCCACCCGACCTCGCGCTCCGCGGCCGGGTGAGCGGCAGCCTCGAGGCGGCCGCCGACGACGCGACCGGCCGCCTCACCGCCCACGCCGACCTCGCCCCCGGCCCCGGCGAGCTCGACTACCCGGTGCCCTCCGGAGAGGTCCAGACCGTGCGCTTCGGCCGTGGCCGGGTGAGCGCCTCGGCGGGCGCCACCGGCGCCCGGGCGAGCCTGCGGCTGCCGCTCCCCGACCTCGGCCGCGTCGAGGGCGAGCTCGCCCTGCCCGGCTGGTCGAGCTCCGGGCCGCCCGCCGGCGAGCCGGCCGGCGACCAGGCGATCGCCGGCCGGCTCGCGGCCGAGATCACCGACCTCGCCTTCCTCCAGGCGTTCTCCGAGGAGCTCGACGACACCGCCGGCCGGCTCCAGGCCGACCTCCGGATCGGCGGCACCGTCGGCCGCCCGCGGATCAGCGGCTCGGCGCGCCTCGCCGACGGCCGGGCCGCGGTGCCGGCCCTCGGGATCGAGCTCACCGGGATGGAGGTCGCGGCCAGCGGCGCCGGCGAGAACCCGACGCTCTCGATCGAAGGCCGCGTGACCTCAGGGGACGGCACGCTCGAGCTCACCGGCGAGGCTCCGCCGGCCCCGGCTCCCGGACGGCCGATCCGGGTGTCGATCCGGGGCCGGCGGTTCGAGGCGATGGACACGCCGGAAGTCCACGTCCTCGCCTCGCCCGACCTCGAGCTGACCTACGACGGCCGGCAGGTCGCCCTGACCGGCGAGGTGCGAGTGCCGAAGGCGTCCGTCGCCATCGCCAAGCCCCCGCCCGGCGTGGTGACCGCCTCGGACGACGTGGTCTACGTCGGCGGCGACGAGACGCCGGTCGCGGCCGGCGCGGCCTCGCTGCCGCTCGCCATGCGGGTGCGGGCGCTCCTCGGCAAGGACGTCGCGATCGACGTCCTGGGCCTCAAGGCCCAGCCGACGGGAAGCCTCCTGCTGATCGAGGCGCCGGACCGACCGACCACCGCCATCGGCGAGATCGACCTCGCGGGGGGCACCTTCAAGGCCTATGGCCAGGACCTGACCATCGAGCGCGGGCGCCTCAGCTTCGACGGGCCGATCGACAACCCCCGGGTCGATCTCCGCGCCTACCGCAAGGCAAGCGACGGCGTGACCGCCGGGCTCGAGGCCGAGGGACCGATCGAGAAGCCCGTGATCACCCTCTGGTCCGACCCGACCATGGACCAGGCGAACCAGCTCTCCTACCTCCTGCTCGGCCGGCCGCTGGGCCAGGCGAGCGCCTCCGAGGGGAGCCTGATGGCCCGCGCCGCTACCGCCCTGGGGCTCAAGGGGGGCAACCTCCTCGCCGCGCGCCTCGGGGCGCGCTTCGGGCTCGAGGAGGCGCGGATCGAGACCGGCGGCGGGCTCGACCAGGCGTCCCTCGTGCTCGGCAAGTACCTCTCGCCGCGGCTCTACGTCGCCTACGGAGTCGGCCTGTTCGAGGCGGCCAACACCCTGCGCATCCGCTACCTCCTGAGCAGCAAGTGGACGCTCCAGGCCACCACCGGCGCCGCCGCCGGCGCCGATCTCCTCTACACCATCGAGCGCGGCCGGGGCGCCCGGCAACAGGCCCCCGGCAAGGGCGCCGAGCTCGAGGAGCGCAAGCTCCCCGCGGACCGGTAAGTCCCCGCGCAAAAATAACTCCATGGGTTACCCCGTAGTTCTGACTCAGTGCGCCGAGTGCCTCGGCCTGCGTCCAGCCTTCTCGCTCGCGCGGATCCTGCTTTTTCCCCAAGGGCTTCGGCCCGGTAGTTGGCCGTTGACTTCGCACGCTGGTCTTCGTCGGCCAGGCGATCCAGTCTTTCGACGCCTCGACCGGCAACCCGACCTCCTGGAGTTGGGACTTCGACTACACCGCCGAGCCCGCCGCGGTCGACAGCACCGAGCAGAACCCGATCTGGACCTTCTCGGAGCCCGGCGCGCCGTCCGTCCGGCTTGAGGTGTGCAACGACGGCGGGTGCGGCTCGGCGATCCAGCAGATCCAGGTGGTCACCGGGTGCCTCGGGCTGCCGGACGTAGTTCTCGACGGCTCGGCCCTGGTCAAGCCGCGGTACGAGGCCTGCCACACGATCACCGCCGGGTCGGGCTTCTCGGTGACGAGCCCGGCGAACGTCGTCTTCTGTGCCGACACCCGGATCACGCTGTCGAGCGGCTTCTCGGTGGCGAGCGGCGCCTCCTTCCGGGCGGAGATCGACCCGACCCTCACCCTGGTCCCGCCCCAGGCGGCCGTTCGCGGGGCGCCGGCCCCGGAGCCTTGCGGCACGTCCGGCCGCACAGGCCGCATTGCAGGCATCCTCCCGCACTCGGACAGCAGACCACCTCGCCGCATGAGCCGCATTCAGGCGGCACGCCGGAGACGGTCCCGAGGGCGAGCTTCCAGTGCACGCCGCGGCGCGTCAGACCCTCGACGGGAGCCGGCGGCCGGCCCGCCTGGAGCGTGCTGGTCGCCAGCGGCTGCAAGGAGTCGTCGGCGGCGACCGCTCCGAGGCGCACCGTCGCCCGGCCCGTCTTGGTGTCATAGTCGCCCAGGATCTGGACGGCTTGGAGGCCGGGCACCCCGTCGACCGGCAACCAGACCGGCCCGTCCGCCGCCCCCAGCAGGTGCACGTAGACAGTCCCGGTAGCTTCGACCACCTCGAGAGAGGGCACGGCGACCGCCTGCGCGGGGACTTCCTCCCTCGGTGCGCCGCCCCCGAGCAGGACGACGACCAGCGCGGCGTAGGCCAGGGGACTCATCGAGGAAGCGTCCCGCCTTGAATCCGGCTCGTAAGGCCCCTGCGCGCCACCCTGAATTTCTGCCGCGCAGGGTCCTAGTGGTTCGTCAATCTTCATTTGACAGAGGTATCCGGCGAGGATTTCGCGTCGCTGGCCAGGCGCTCCGACGCAGGCGTAGCGGGGCCTACGTCGAGGAGGAGCAACGCCGCCAGCGGCGTGAAGGACCGTCGGGACCCGTCAATTGAAGGTTGACGGACCACTAGACCGCGGGCTTCCGACAACAGGCGCCACAGTCACCGCAGGTCAGGCACTTGCCCGCGTTCGGGCAACAGCTGACGGCCCCGCAGCCGCAGCAGCCGCCGACCCCGGCCTCATCGATCGTGCCGACGCTCATCGTCCAGCCCAGGAGCCCATAGGGGATCAGGTCCTCGAGAAGGATCGGGTCCTTCGAGGTCCGCTGGAGATGGTACGAGCCGATCGGTGTGATGAACAGCTCGTTCTCGACCGCGGAGAGGGCCACCGAGACCCGCCCCGCCGGGCCGAGGCTCGCGGCCACCTGGAGGGATTGGAGACCGGACGTGGTCGGCAGGGGAATCCGCGCCGGGCCGTCGCTTTCTCCGACCAGCTTGACGAAGTAGGTGCCGTCGGGCGTCTCGATCTTGAGCGCCAACGGCTTGTCGAAGGGTGCTCTCGCGAGGCCCGGAGCGGGAGGTACAAGCCGGGCTTCGTCCGCTGATCCCTGCGCTCGGACGAGGGCGGGGAGACAGAGCATTACGACGAGGAGGACGAGCAAACACTGTCTGCGGCGCATGTGACGCTCCTTTCAGAGGCACTCGAAACCAAGGGTGCAGCGATGAGGAGTAAGCGTGACAACTTCATTTGCCCTCGCCGCTCCTCCCGCTCACGTGAGCAGCCGTGCCACGGCCTCGAGCAAGGTCGAGATTCGCCGTTCCTTGTCGCGGCCCGCGAGCTCGGCGATCCTCTCGATCTCCCGCCGGAGCCCGCCGATCTCCGTGAGCTCCGAGGGCGAGCCCGGCGCCGGGGCGGAGCCGCTCGCGATCGTCTCCACCTCGTCCGGGCTCCCCCGATCGCGTGCGAAGAGCCACTCCAGCCACTCGACGTGCCGGAGCGTCGCCTCCCAGGCGCGACGGTTCCAGCCCAGGCCCTCGAGCATCCTCACCAGGTTGGCCTGGCCGATCTCCAGTCTGCCGGTCTCGTAGCCGGAGATCGTCGCTTTGTTGATCCCTGTCGCCGCCTCGAGGCGGCGCTGCGAGAAGCCTCGGTACGCCCTCAGGAGCACGAGCGCCTTGCTCCGGGCGAGGCGGTCGCCTTCCAGTCGGTCGCGGCCCGGCTCGTCCTCGGAGACCTCGCGCACCTCCAGACTGTAGGGCGTGTTGCGTTCGTACGCAAACGGCCGACGGCCTTTGTTTCCAGGGGCTTGACTCGAACCGGGTGCGGTGGGGCAGCGATCGGTTGCGAAGGTCCCGAAGCATTCGGATGACGGCCGCGGACCGGCAATCGTTGGATGTCGAGCGAAGCTGCGGTTCCGGTTTCCCCAGGCGAGAATCTTGCTCCCGCCCGAGACGACCGGCGGCGCGACGCTGGGCTTCGAGGTCTCCGTCATCGGCATCCTCCATAGCGGTCGAGTGTGCGTAGGCCTTTGGTTACGCCATTTTACCGCTACCCGTGGCGGCCGGTCAAGCCGCGACCCGACCGCGTCATTCGTCGTCGTTTCGGAAATTCCATAAGCGTCAGTAAACAATAGGCTTATGTTAAGGGCTCGTCCAGAAATCACTGCGTGAACCGAGGGCGTCCGGGCGCCCTCCTCGCAAGGCGCGCGACCGAGGCATCGCCGGGCCGATGTCGCAGGGAGCGCAACGCCGCGAGGAGGGATGCAGGGGCGCCCGAATGCCGCAGTGATTTCTGGACGCGCCCTAAGTTCTTCAGGGGCGGGGCTTGCCTCGATAGATGCCAAGGCTCAAGCGCCTCATCTCGACGGCCCCCGGCGTGCGCCCGATGCGCTCCGCGATCTCGCGGTCGGGCGCCGTTCCGAGGAGGGCGATCTCTTCCTCGCGCCAGGCGTCGGCCCGCCTGGCCGGCACCGGCGGGATGCCGCGCCGCCACCGGGCGGCCCGCACGGCCTCGACCGAGCGGCCGATGCGAGTCGCGATCTCGGCGTCCGACACCGTCCCGAAAAGGGCGACCTCTTCCGGGCGCCACGCTTCGATCGGCCGCCGGAGAAGGCCCAGGCTCTGCCGCTTGTCCTTCACCGCGTCCACTGACCAGCCGGTTCGGGCGGCGATCTCCTCGTCGGGAGCCGTGCCGAGACGTGCCACCTCCTCCGGCGTCCACCTCCGTGGCGGCGCCTTGGCGCCGAAACATAAGATGCCCAGCTCTTGGCGCTTCGTCGCCACCGCCTTTTCGGATCGCCCGACTCGCCGGGCGACCACGAGGTCCGGGGCGGTACCCACCAAGGCCTTCTCCTCTTCCGTCCAGCGCCGGAGCCGGGGCGAAGGGATGCCGAGCCCTGCGCGTTTCGCCCCCACGGTCTTGGCCGTGATGCCGAGCTCGGCAGCGATCGCGGCATCCGGATCCTTGCCCAGGCGAGCCAGGACCTCCGGGGTCCAGCGCCGCTCGCTGGGGCTCGGCATCTTGATTCCGAGCTCCTTGCGCAGCTTCCGGACCCGCTCCACGTGGAGACCCGTGCGGCGGCAGACCTGGGCGTTCGGGAGGTGGAGGGCCTCCACCAGCTCCGCCGTCCGGGCGATGTGGCGGGTGTCGGAGCTGGCCGGGATGCCAAGGTCCTTCCGCTTCTTGCGTACCGAGCCTTCCGAGATCTCCAAGCGCTCGGCAACCTCGGTGTCCGGGGCGGTGCCGAGCAGGGTGAGGTCCTCCTCGCGCCACTCCACGGGCGGAGTCCGCGGCTGAGACGGTGCGATGCCGAGGCGCCGCCGCTTCCGGTGCACGGTGGTCGCGGAGACGCCGATGCGCCGGGCGACCTCGCCGTCCGAGAGCTTGCCCAGCAGCGCGAGCTCATCGCGGCTCCAGAGGTGAGCCCTCAGCTGCTTGCTACGCCTGGGAGCATAGGCCGGAATGCCCAATTCGAGGCGCTTCCTGGCCACGCAATGGCGGGGCAGGTCCAGAGCGGCCGCGACCTCGCCGTCGTAGTCGGTGCCGAGGGCGGCGATCATGTCGGGCGTCCACACGACGTCGAGGCGTTTCGGGCGAAACGGCGTGATGCCGCGGCGAACTCTCTCATCCCGAACGGTCTCGGGGTGGAGCCCGAGCCGTTCCGAAACGGCGCGATCCGGCATCGTCCCGAGAAGCGCCACGGCCTCCTCGGTCCACACGAAAGCGTTTGACGGACGCCTACGGATCACGGGGATCCGACGTCCACTCGCGGCGCTTGGCTCGGCTCGCGGGCGGCCGCGGCTGGAGCTTGGTTCGTGACGGAGCTTCGAGGAGGGCACGGCGGCTTTGCTCGCGTCATTCTAGCGCCTTCTGCCGGCGGCGCCCTGGAATCCCCGCGAACCGGACGACGACGACGCGGGTCGAGTGGAGCGAGGAGATGGCGATACACTTCCTCCGATGCGCTCCTTCGCCCCCGGGTTTCTCGAGGAGCAGCCGATCTCCCGGCACCTCGAAGAGGTTCTTCGCGAGCTCCGCGACTACCGGGGCACGGAGGAGCACTACCTGGACCTCCGACCCCTCGAGGTCCGCCGCGTCCTGTGGGAATCGGCGATCTTCGACAGCGTCCGCTCCTCGAACCGGATCGAGGGCGTCGTCGTGCCGGAGTGGCGGCTCAGGGAGCTCGTCCAGAGGAGGCGGTCGGCCATCGACCGGTCCGACCGGGATGTCGCTGGCTACCACGCCGCCCTGAGGGAGTTCCTGGCCTCCGGCCTGGGCTCACGGTTTTCGCCCGAGAAGGTCCTTCGCCTGTACCGGCTCTTCGACGACTCACCGTCGTACTACAGCCGCCCACCCGACCTGTTCAAGTGCCGAAACGAAGTGGACCTGGAAGCCCCATTGGCCGGCTCTCGCGTGGAGTGGTTGGCGACCGTTCCGGCGGCGGAGACGCCCGAAACCCTCGAGGAGCTTCACCGGCGCTTCGAGGGCCGGCGGGGGGAGGGGGGCGTGGAGCCCCTCCTCCTCGTCGCCGCGTACGTCCTCGACTTCGTGATGATCCATCCGTTTCGCACCGGCAACGGTCGGCTGGCCCGGCTCCTCACCGGTTTGCTGCTGCAAAGGGAAGGCTATGAGGTGGGATGGTACGTAAGCCTCGAGCGCATCCTCGAGGGCCGGCTCCAGGCCTACCGCGACGCGTTCTCGGAGTCGGCTCCGGGCTGGCACCACAGCCTGCACGACCTCCTGCCCTGGTGGGAGTTCCTCCTGGGTTCGGTGGTGCTCACCGCCTACCGCGAGCTCGAGGCGTGGGCGAACGCGACGCCGGCCGTCTCCGGGTACAAGGGCGAGGTCGTGGAGGCCACCATCGAGCGCCTCCTGCCCGCCCGCTTCCGCGTCCGAGACGTGCTCGAAGCCTACCCCGGCGGGGTCAGCCGCACCACCGTCAACCGCGCCCTCAGGCGCCTCCGGGCCGTGGGCCACCTCGAGCTGGTGAGGTCCGGACGAGGCGCCACGTGGGCGAAGCGGGCCGGAGGACGCGTGGCCGAACGACGTTCCGGGACCTCGCCGTGAAGCCCGACGCTGGCCGGCTCGGGTTTCCTACTCGAACTCCCGGACCGGGGCCGCCTGGTCGCGGCCTACGCGGCCGGTCTCGATCTCGGCCTTGAAGTAGTTCTCGCCCCGGATCGGCGCGCCGGCGAGGCGCCGGAGCATGGCGATCTGGCCGACGTGGGAGAGGGCGTCGGCGATCGGGCCGCGGAAGATCTTCTCCGCCGGGAACGAGCGCTCGTCGGCGGCGGCCAGCGCCTCGTCGAGCCGTGCCAGGCCGGCGAAGAAGCGATCGGTCTCGTCCTCCCAGGGCAGAGGCGCCGAGTCGCTCCAGCGGTACTCCCCCCGGCTCATCCAGAGGGCCCAGTCGAGGAGGTCGCCCACGTGGGCCAGGATCTCCGCCGGCGTGCGGCTGGAGTCGCCGGCGCGGAACGCGGCGAAGCCGGGGGGCGCATCGCGGAGCGCCTTGCCGCCGCGGTAGGCCAGGGTGGCCACGGTGTGGCGGAGCAGGTCGATCTTCGGATCGGACGACGGGCGGGAGATGGGCTCGCTCATGGCCCGATCATGCACCGGCCGGCACCGATCGCTCAAGCCTGGGCGGAGCCATGCACGAAGGCCCGGGCGATGGCTTCGTGCTCCTCGAGGTTCGTGGTCTGCCGTTCCTCACCGTGCGGATCGAGCGACTCGGGCCGCGGCTCAACTGCCGGACTCGTCGCCGACCGCCGCCCGCTCCACCGCCCGGGCGCGCACGACGCCTTCGGCGATCACCTGGGCGTAGTAGCGGGGCATGGAGGCGTGGACCCGGGGGGCGATGGCGGCTGCGTCCGCCTCGGCGCCGGGCGCGAGGCCGTCGAAGGCGGCGATCCGGCCGTCCTCGAGGAGCGGGCGCACCCAGGTCAGTGGCTCGCTCGCCACGTCGGTGACCGTGGCGAGGCGGATCGTCCCGGTCCGGTCGAAGGCGACGCCGAGGCTCACCGGGCCGTGCTCGGAGGCGGTCCAGAGGAAGACGACGGACCCGACGAGGGCGCCGCCCCCGTCGCGGCCGACGTAGAGCTGGAGCTCGCCGCGGTCCGGGCTCCAGCCGGTCGCCTCGCGGACGCGCTTCGCGGTGTCCGCCGAGAGGCTCTTGGCGAAGAGCTTCGTGGCGCCGGGCAAGGCCCGCTGGATGAAGGCGCTCTTCTTGACCAGCTGGACGTTCGGGGTGATGTGGGCGACGGCGGGAGCGGCCGGGAGGCTCGCGGCTCCCGCCAGGACGAGCAGGATCGGCAGGTTCCGAACGGAGTTGGCTCTACGCATGGGTGGGCTCCTTGGCGGATCGGTGAAACCAGCATTGCACGAGGGTGAGGAGGAGGACGAGGAGGTAGACCGCGCCCATGGCCAGGCCGCCGGCGACGGCGACCGTCGCCCAGGCGACGCCCCACGAGGGCGCGAGCGCGGCGCCCCACAGGCCCACGAAGTCCGCGCCCGGCGCGGCGAAGGCGAGGAGGACGAGGAGCGAGCGCCGCCGCGAGCCGAGCTCGAGCCCCATGACGATCGCCGCCAGGGCGAGGGCGCACAAGGCGTAGGCCGGCACGTGGACGTGGGTGTCCTGGACCAGGAGCTCGCGCTCGACGTGGTGGTCCTGGCGGTCGAGGTCGGCGAGCGAGATCGGCTGTTCGGCTCCCACGCCGGCCGCCGGCTCCTCCGAGCCCCGGGGGGCGAGGGAGCGCGCGACGGCCGCGGGGGAGAACGACGAGAAGTCCTTCACCTGCCAGGCGCCGAAGAGGTCGGCGACGCCCAGCAGGAGGAGGAACAGGGTGACGGCGAGCCGCAGCTCGAAGGGGGCTCGGGGAAGCTGGCCCATGGTCATGGTCATGGTCGTAATAGCCCTCGCGGTCTCCGGCATCATCAGAAGAGGAACACGCTCTGGAGCGTGGCGGAGAGGGAGTCGTTTTGCCCCACGCCCTCCTGCGACGAGCGGAAGACGTCACGGTCCGAGCGGTCGTAGCGCAGGTCGAGGCGCACCTGGAGCTCGGGGATCTTGAGCGAGGTGCGGGCGAGGTAGCGGAAGACGCCGTAGAAGCCGCCGCCCACCAGGTACTGGGGCGAGACGGTCAGCGATCGGAGCGTCTGGGCGGTGCCGGTGCGGGCGCCGTCCTGGTCGTCCAGGTACTCGGCGCGCAACGTGCCGGCCCAGTGGTCTCCGAACCGATGGTGGGCGAAGAGGGTCTGGGCGAGCCAGCGCGCGCTACCGCCCCCGTCCGCCGCGCCCTGCTCCCGGCCGGCGACCGACTCGCCGCCCAGGACCCAGCTCCGGACCGGCTGGAAAAGCAGGGTCCCGACGGCCGTCGTGCGGTCGTGGCTCGTGTCGCCGGGCTGCTCGGGGCCGTCGATCACGCCGAGGCCGACGTGGGCGGTGAGCGACGGGTTCCAGAGGCCGTAGAGGGCGAAGGTCTTGGCGTGGTTGTTGTCGGTGTCGAGGTCCCAGCCGTCGGCCACGATCGCCCACCCTTCGAGCTCCGGCGAGAAGGCCTGATGGAGCTGCAACCCGGTGAACTTCACGGGCCGCGCGAAGCCGAAGGTGAAGGACTCGGTCGCCTGGAGGTTCAAGGGCGCGTCGTCGCGCTCGATGGCCAGCGGCGAGTCGAACTTGCCGAAGGCGACGTCGAGCCCCGAGACGGCGGCCGGCCGCCACCGGAGGATCAGGTTGTCGATCTCGGTCTCGGTGCCGCCTTCGTCGGACGCCCCCTCCTCCTCAAGGAAGGGCGAAGGGGCCTCGCGGGCGGTCGTGAGCTGGCCGAAGACGGTGAAGCGGTCGGTGATCGCCTTGTAGGCGGCGAGCGCCAGGACGCCGGCGGCGAAGCTGTTGTCGTGGGTGTCCCGCTCGACGCTGAAGTCGGCGACGCCGAAGCCGTTCAAGTGGAGCTGGTGGCTCGAGTCCGAGCCGAAGCCTCCGGCCGCCCGGCCTTCGTCGATGGACTGGACACTTATCGGGATCTCTCCCGAGTCGTGCTGGGCGCCGGCCGCGGCCGGCAGGGCGAGCGCGAAGAGAACGCAACCGCTCGCCAGCACGGCACGGCGCCAGATGGAGTGAAACATGGCAACCTCCCGGGTTGTCGTCGGAGCCTGCGAAGCTCCGGTTTGTCGGAGATCTGTGCGACGAAGCGGGAGGTCAGGCGCGCGGCGGCGGGACCGCCGGCTCTCGGCAGGGGGCCGGTCCGGCGACCAGGCAAAGGGGAGTCACCGGCTCCGCCACCACCGGTGCGGCGGTCCAGGCGAGGCTCGGGAGGACCGCCGGGGGCGCCGCCACCGATCCCAAGGGGAGCTGGGGCGGCGGGCAGTCGCTCAGGTGCGGAGCGCCCATGGCGCGCGCCCGGGCGCAACGCAGGGCGCACGCGGTGTCCATGCTGCCCATCCGGCAGCACGGCGCGAGGCGGAACGTCGCGGGGGCGACGGCCACGGCGGCCAGGGTGGGGAGCAGCAGGCTCACGACGAGGAGGACGGAAGCGAACCGCATCGGTCGAAGGATATCAGGGGCCCGCCGGAGCGTCCCGCGGCCACCCGATGGGTCCCGGCGGAGCCGGGAACGGTTCACTCCCCCGGGTCGGCGATCAGGAGGCGCTCGACCGACCGGGCGTGGCCGGTCGACTCGTCGACGTCGACCACGGCGGCGGCGAGCCGGACGTCGTGCTTGGCCACCTGGAAGGGGGCCGGCGTGGCGGTCAAGAACCGGTGGAGCACCTTGTCCGCTCGCATGCCGATGATCGACTCGTAGGGCCCGGTCATGCCCACGTCGGTGATCAGGGCGGTGCCGCCCGGCAGCACCCGTTCGTCGGCGGTGGGCACGTGGGTATGGGTGCCGAAGACCGCCGAGACCCGGCCGTCGAGGTAGAAGGCGATCGCCTGTTTCTCGCTCGTCGCCTCGGCGTGGAAGTCCACGATCACCGCCTCGAGGTCCGGGCGACTCTCGGCGAGCTCGGCCAGGATCCGGTCGGCGGCGCGGAAGGGGTCGTCGAGCGGGTCCATGAACACCCGCCCCTGGAGGTTGAGCACCGCCACCGGCACGCCGGCCGGGGTCTCGCCCACGTGGACGCCCGTGCCCGGGTTGCCGGCCGGGTAGTTCGCCGGGCGCAGCAGGGCGCGGCCCGAGCGCCGGGCCAGGAGCTCGCCGACCTCCTTCTTGTCCCAGATGTGATTGCCCGAGCTGTAGCAGTCGATGGGCAGCTCCTCGAGCTCGGCGAGCACGC
This sequence comes from uncultured Acidobacteriota bacterium, assembly GCA_963741925.1. Taxonomy (GTDB): domain Bacteria; phylum Acidobacteriota; class Thermoanaerobaculia; order Multivoradales; family DATKCC01; genus CAVUBL01. The sequence goes on along the minus strand of CAVUJU010000005.1, from coordinate 448,304 downwards.
CGGCGGTGACGCCGAAGCCGCCCGCGGCGTTCTCGACGTTCACGATCACGTAGTCGATCCGGTGCCGGTCGATCAGGCCGTCGAGCAGGCGCGCGAGCACCCGCCGCCCCGGCTTGCCGATGACGTCGCCCACGAAGAGGACGTTCATCGGGGGGCTTGCCTTTGCCTCAGGCTCTCAGAGCTGACGCGCGCGACGCGAGCTGGGCCCGTCTCGCGCAGAGGCGCAGGGGCGCAGAGCCGCGGTCTCGTCGCAAAGGTCATGGACGAGTCGAGAGATGCCATGCGGGATCCGAGGGGCACCGAAGATCAGGAGCAGGCACGTGTCGCTTCACCTCGGGGCCTCGTGCCGTGTGCTCGATTGCGATGACCGTTCCTCCTCTGCATCTCTGCGTCTCCGCGCCTCTGCGCGAGAGCTCGTCGCTCGAGCCGCGCAAGATGTGGGGCATGGAAAGGGCTACCTCGCGTACTCGATGGAGCGGGTCTCGCGGATCACGTTGACCTTGATCTGACCCGGGTAGGTGAGCTCGGACTCGATCCTCTTCGCCACGTCCTTCGACAGCATGATGGCCTCTTCGTCCGAGATCCGCCCGCTGTCGACGATGATCCGGACCTCCCGGCCGGCCTGGATGGCGTAGGTCTTCTGGACCCCCTTGAAGCCGGCCGCGATCTCCTCGAGCTTCTCGAGCCGCTTGACGTAGGTCTCGAGCACCTCCCGCCGCGCCCCGGGGCGAGCGGCCGACAGGGCGTCGGCGGCGGTGACCAGGATCGCCTCGACGGTCTCCGGGTCGTAGTCGCCGTGGTGGCAGGCCATGGCGTGGATCACCTCCTCGGTCTCGCCGTAGCGCCGGAGCAGGTCCATGCCGATCTCCAGGTGAGTGCCGTCGACCTCCCGGTCGACCGCCTTGCCGACGTCGTGGAAGAGCCCGGCCCGGCGCGCCACCGGCACGCTCGCCTTGAGCTCGCCGGCCATGGTGCCGGCGAGGAACGCCACCTCCTTCGAGTGCTGCAGGACGTTCTGGCCGTAGGAGGTGCGGAAGCGCAGGCGGCCGAGGAGCTTGACCAGCTCCGGGTGGACCCCGGGGATGTTCAGCTCGAGCAGCGCCGACTCGCCCTCCTCGACGATCAGCTCGTCGAACTCCGCCTTGACCTTCTCCACCACCTCCTCGATCCGCGCCGGGTGGATCCGGCCGTCGGCGATCAGGCGCTCGAGGGCCACCCGGGCGACCTCGCGGCGGAAGGGATCGAAGCCGGACAGGATGACCGCTTCCGGGGTGTCGTCGACGATCAGGTCGATGCCGGTCGCGGCCTCGAGGGCGCGGATGTTGCGGCCCTCCCGGCCGATGATCCGCCCCTTCATCTCGTCCGAGGGCAGGACCACCACCGAGACCGTCGTCTCGGAGACGTAGTCCGAGGCGGAGCGCTGCACCGCCATGCCGATGATGCGCTGGGCGTGGCGCTGGGCCTGCTCGCGCGCCTCGTCCTCGATCCGCTTGACCGCGTGGGCGGCGTCCATGCGGGCCTCGTTCTCCATCACCCGCGTCAGCTCTTCCTTGGCCTGCTGGGCGGTCAGGCCGGCGATCTGCTCGAGCTTGCCCCGCTCCTCGGCGAGCAGGGCGTCGATCTCTTCCTGGCGCCGCGCCGAGAGGCGGTCGCGCTCCTCGATCTCGCGTTCGCGGGCCTGGTTCTGCCGCACGCGCTCCTCGAGCTGATCGAGCCGCTTGTCGAGGGTGTCTTCCTTCTGAGTGAGGCGGCGCTCGAGGGCCTCGAGCTCGTCGCGCCGCTTGCGGGAGGCCTTCTCGAACTCGGTGCGCGCCTGGAGCAGCTTCTCCTTGGCGACGATGTCGGCCTCGCGCAGCTTCGAGTCGCTCGAGCGCTCCGCCTCCTCGAGGATCTTCGCGGCCTGGCGGCGCGCACGAGCGGTCACGCGCTTCGCCAGGCGGCGCAGCACGAGCCACCAGATGAGCGGGACCGCGATCACCAAGGCGACCGCGATCCCCGTCAGGACAGTGCTATCCAACGTGCCACCCCCTCGTCCTGCCGGGAGGGGGGTGCGGGTGGTCCGGAGCTTCCTCCGTCACGAGGAGGGATAGGTGAGCTGCATCCCCCGCGCAGCCGTGTGAGCTGCCGCGCTTAGAACCTTACGCGCCAAGTGGGTGTCCGCGCCACCGGCCATCAGCGTCCCCGTGCATGCGGGGCTGGCACAGTCCGGCGGGTGAAGACTCCCTAGTTGTAAATGTTGGTTCTACAATGGGTTGGCCCATCACGAACCACGCAGGGGATGCAAACTCTCGTACTCTCATATCTCTAGGGCGGCCGCCCCGTGCTCAACCTCGAAGTGCCTCGGTCAATTCCCCGGCGAGCGCCGCCACCTTCTCCTGGATCTCGACCCGTTCCCCTTCCAGCAAGCGCTTGGTCTGGAACAGTTCGTCTGCCAAGTTCAGGGCCGCCAGGATCGCGATCTTGGCCGTGTCGACGGTGGAGACCTGTTCTGAGATCTCGCGCATCTTCCGGTCGACGCCGGCCGCCAGGTCCTGGAGGTACCCTCGATCTTCGATCCCGCGCACATGGTAGACCGAGCCGAAGATCTCGATGTCCGTCATCTGGGGCCCGTCCGCCATGTCCCGGGAGTCCTTCCCTGCCCGCCAAGTGTCGAGCTGACAGGGATTTGTCCGCTAAGGACTATAGCACAGGTGGGGGCAGCCGGAGGAGGGCCAGAGGGGCGTGAGACCCAGAGCTACCGGATCAGGCGCAGGCCCGGGAGGCCGAGGAGGAATAGGAGGGCACCGCCCTGAACAGCGCCCTCCAGGCCGCGGGGTAGGTGGACCTAGGCCCGGAGGGCGGAGCTCGGCGTGCCGGGTTCCTCAGGAGCTCATGTACCGACCGGGCTGGTCGAGCCCGTGAGCCACGAAGGAGTCAGCGCCGGGTTTCTTCGCAGGACAGCGAATCAGAAACAGGTGCAACAGCACTGTGCCTGGATGCATGTCCTCTTACAGTTTGGCGCACAGGAGCAGAGGTCCTGGCACTCCTGCCTGGTGCTATATTGGACACAACCCGCCGGCTGCGGTTGCCTCAGCTCGGGCAGAGGCGCGAAGATCTCGCCGGCGCCCGCGGCACACTTGCCTTTGGAAGTCTGTTCCAGGGCGGGCGGCTTGGCTGCCTCCGCCTGGGGTGCCTGCGGCGCGTTCGCGAGCTGAACCACGGCCGGAGCCGAGTCGGGCGTGCTGGAAGCCGCAGCTGCAAGGCTGGCGGCGAAGAGCGTGAACATCACCAGGGCGGCGCCCAGGAGGGCGAGGTGTCTCGACATCTGCTTCATCTGTTTCTCCTTTCCGAACTGTTCGGTCTGCAACGAAGCAGCACCGTGTATCTATGATATTATAGATACACGTCTTTGCGATGTCAAGCTAGCTCAGAATAAGAAATGGCGAGGACTGCCGGAGGCCAGCACCCGGGGGTGTACGACAAGAAAGTGGTAGGCCGGCTCATGCCAGAGCTTGTCGTTGCCAGAAGTCCTCGAAGCGATTGCGGCTGAGCTGAGCGCAGCGCAGGGCGAGGATGGCGTTGGCTCCGCGGAGGGTCCAGCGCATGCCGGAGCGCTTGAGCCGGGCTCCAAACGACGTGGCGGCATCCGGCTTCGACGACGCCGGTGGAGGTGCACAAGCCCTGGGCGTGGAAGAGGGCATAGCGCATGCGGTGGCGGTTGGTGTCGAAGTAGCCGAGGGCCTTACGGGCCTCGTCACAGGAAGAGGCGTGGGGCTCGAGGGCGCGGAGGATGGCGTCGAGGTCGCCGGAATCGAGCTCGTCGTGTCGCTGACGGCGCCAGTGGAGGGTGAGGTCGGAGCCGGGGCCGCAGATCTCGCGGGCCACGGTGGAGAGCTTCTCCTTGGCGAGGAAGCGATCCACGATCTGGAGGGCTTGGGGGAAGAGCTCTTCGGCGAGGTTCCAGATCCACGGAGCGCCATCGCCCAAGACGACCTGTCGCTCGGCTAGGAAGAAGCTGCGGCGGCGGGCTTCGCGCTCGACCCGTTGGGCGAAGGCCGAAAGCTGGGCGGCGGCGTCCGGGGTGGCCGCCGACTCGATGGCGGCGGTGTAGGTGGCGGAGCCGGGATCACGGATCGGATGCCCCTCGTCGTCGCACCCGTCGGCGGTCCAGATGACACAGAGCTTGACCTCACGGGTCGGGGCCGAGCCATCGGGGCCCTTGCCTGGATGATCGAGCAGCTCGGCGGGGCGCATAGGGATGCCGGAGCCGTCGAGCCCCGCGTAGAGCGTGGAGGCATCGGGCTGGGAGCGTTCGGGCTCGACCTGTTGGCGCTCATCCTCGGCCACGAGGTCGCCGAGGGCCTCGGCCGTGCGCTCGACCTGTTTGGGATGAACCTGGACCCCGGCCAGGTCCCGGAGCAGCTCGGAGCTTCTCCTCGAAGCTCACCCGGGAGGCGACGGTGGCGATCATGCGGCGCACGCCCGGCGACAGCGGCGAGCCCTCCAGCCCTAGGGCCGCATCCCGGGGGCAGTGGCCGTGATGACACCGAGGGCAGCAGTCGTAGGCTCGCTCGAGCTCCAGGACCCCGAGCACCGTGGAGAACTCCTTGGCACGCCGATCGACGTAGCGGGCGCTCGCGCCGCAGAAAGCACACGGGCGGTGGGGCCCCTGGTAGTCCCCGAGGTCGGCGTTGAGATGGGCGGCCAGGAGGCGACCCGTCCACTCGAGAGCCTGACGCCGCAGGGCCGTCTCGACGGCCTCGAAGTCCAACCGCTCGGCCGTCTCGGCTCCGAGCAACCGCTCGATCTCTGCGACGAGCTCGTCCGTCAGCGTCGTCCAGAGCCCTTTTTTTCGGCGTCCGGAGCCGCCGGGTCGGATTCGAGCTCGGCATCCGCCCACCGCTCGCAAGCCTCCCAATAGGCCTCTAGCCGCTTGCGGAACGCCTTGCCGGCGGCGATCTGCTCTTCGACCTGCTCCACCTGCTCGGCCGAGACGTAGCGCGATCGGGTGCGCCCGTCCACGCGGCGCGTCAAGCTGGCGTACGGCCCGTGGCGCGCCTCCGGGTCCTCGGCGCAGGCACAGCCGGGCTTGCCGCACTTCATCCACCGCGTCGAGAGGGATCCCCGACGCATCGGCACTGGCCCACTCAGCTCCTGGGCCAAGGCCACCACCTCGGACGGGACAGACGACGGTCGGATCTCAGTCATGGGCTTCCTCCTTACGGCCACTATAACCGTAAGAGACGAGCCCTGGAGGCCAGCTGCCACCGATTCACCACGCTCTCGTCGTACACCCAGCACCCGGCCTCACCTCGCCAGGCCTGGGAAGCTGTAGTAAGGTCTGATCGCGAAGCTCCGGAACCCGCCTCACTCCCCGGCCGCCGACTCGATGAACCGCCCGCAGCTCCTCGTCCTGGCTGCCGGGCTCCTGTGCCTGGCCGCCGGCCCCGGCCGAGGAGACCCCGCCGCGCCACCTTCGCCCGGTGCCTCCGGACCGACGTTCACCGAGGAGGCGGCGGCCTCCGGGCTCGACTTCGTCCACTTCAACGGCATGTCGGGAGAGCTCTACCTCCCCGAGGAGTTCGGCTCGGGCTGTGCCCTGGTCGACTATGACGGCGACGGCGACCTGGACGTGTACATGGTCCAGGGACGGATGCTCGGGCCCGGCAAGACGTTGCGCGACGCGACCTACCCGCCGCCGGCCTCCGAACCCCTCTCGGACCGCCTGTACAGGAACGACTTCACGGTCCTGCCCGACGGCTCACGCACCCTCCACTTCACCGACGTCACCGAGTCGTCGGGCCTGGCGAAGATCGCCACCGGGTACGGCATGGGGGTCGCGACCGGGGACTACGACAACGACGGGCAGGTCGACCTCTACCTGGCCGACTACGGATCGAACCAGCTCCTTCACAACCAGGGCGACGGCACCTTTGCCGACGTCACGGCCGAGGCCGGGGCCGACGACTCCCGCTTCACCATCGCCGCCACCTTCTTCGACTACGACCGCGACGGCTGGCTCGACCTCTACATCCTCAACTACGTGGACTTCGAGTTCGCCCGCCACCGCAAGTGCACCACCACCAGCGGGGCGCCGGACTACTGCTCGCCCCTGGCTTACAACCCGCTCGAGGACCGCCTGCTGCACAACCTGGGGCCGGGGCCGGACGGCAAGGTGACCTTCGAGAACGTCACCGAGACGACCGGGATCTCGGCCGCGAAGGGCAACGGCCTCGGGGTGGTGGCGACCGACCTCGACGGCGACGGCTGGATCGACGTCTACGCGGCCAACGACCAGATGGCCAATTTCCTCTGGCTCAACCAGAAGGGGCGCTCGTTTCGCGAGGACGCGGTGATGGACGGCGTCGCGGTGGACGCGCAGGGCAAGCCGCAGGCGTCGATGGGGGTGGACGCCGCCGACTTCGACGGCGACGGGGACGAGGATCTGCTGATGGCCCACCTCACGGGCGAGACGAACACCTTCTACCGCAACGACGGGAGCGGCCTGTTCCTGGACGAGACGACGCAGACCGGCCTGGGGCCGCCCAGCGTGGCGGAGACCGGTTTCGGCGCCGGCGTCTTCGACTACGACGGCGACGGCTGGCTCGACCTCTTCGTGGCCAACGGCGCGGCCCAGATCATCGAGGCGGAGGCGCGGACCGGCGACCCGTACCCGCTGCGCCAGAAGAACCAGCTCTTCCGCAACCTGGGCGGGGCCCATTTCGTCGACGTCAGCGCCGACGCCGGTCCGGCCTTCGAGCTCTCCGAGGTGAGCCGCGGCGTGGCGGTGGGCGACGTGGACGAGGACGGCGACCCGGACCTGCTGCTCAGCAATAGCTCCGGCCCGGCGCGGCTCCTCGTCGACCGGGTCGGCCAGTCCCAGCCCTGGCTCGGCCTCCGCCTGCTGACGAGCGACGGCCGGCGCGACGCGCTCGGCGCCCGGGTCGAGCTCCTGCGCCGCGGGGCTCCGCCCCTCTGGCGCCGCGCGCACACCGACGGGAGCTACGCCTCGGCGAGCGATCCCCGAGTGCTCTTCGGCCTGGGTGGTGCCGGCGCCGGCGCCGAGATCGAGGCGCTGAGGGTCCTCTGGCCCGACGGCTCGGTGGAGCGGTTCCCGGCCCCCGAGCCCGGGCGGTACACGACCCTGCTCCAGGGCACCGGCGAGAGGACGCCACGATCCCCTTGAGCCGCCGCCGGCTCAGCCTGCTCCTGGCCCTGGGGCTGGGGCTTCACCTGCTCCCGGCGCAGGCGGCGCCGTCCCGGGCCCCCGAGGCGGCGGCGAGGCCGGAGCTTCTCGCCCTCCCGGAGCCCGATCTCGAGGGGTCGGACCCGGCGGCCCGGCGCCAGCTCGAGAGCCAGCGCTCGGCCTTCGAGGAGCTCCAGGCGAAGCCCGACGCCGCGCCGCAGAACCTGGCCGAGGTCTCCGGCAGGCTGGGCCAGCTCTACCTCCTCTACGGCTTCGACGAGGTCGCCGCGACGGCCTTCGAGAACGCGCGGAGGCTCGCTCCCGAGGACGATCGTTGGAGCTACTACCGAGGCGTCATCGCGGAGCGGGCCGGCGACTCGAAGACCGCGGTGCCCGCCTTCGAGAGGGCCCTCGAGCTGCGGCCCGGCAACGTTCCGAGCCTCCTGCGGCTGGGCGGGATCGCCCTCGCCGACGGGCGGGTCGACGACGCCGAGGCCCGCTACCGGGAGGCGGTGAACGAGGGGGCCGGCGCCGCCGCCCTCTACGGCCTGGGGCGGGTGGCCATGGAGCGCGGGGACTACCACGCGGCGGCGCAGCACTTCGCGGAGGTACTCGCGGCGCAACCGCGGGCGACGTCGGTTCACTACCTGCTCGGCCTCGCCTACCGTCAGCTCGGCGACCTCGACCGGGCCCGCGAGGAGCTCTCGCAACGGGGAACGGAGGACCCGACCTTCCCCGACCCCCTGGTGGACAGTCTCTCCCTCCTCGTGACCGGGGCGGGCATCCCGATGGACCTGGGAAACCGGGCGGTGGCCCAGGGCCATCCCGAGGCCGCGGTGCCCTATTACCGGCAGGCGGTGGCGGCGGCACCCGACGACCTCCAGGCGCGGCAGGCGCTGGCCTCCGCCCTCGCCGAGGCCGGGCAGACCGAGGAGGCCCTGAAGCTCTATCTGGACCTCCTGGAGCGCCAGCCCGACAACCCCGTCTCCCACTTCAACGTGGGCAACCTCTACCTCGCCCGAAACGAGCCGGAGAGCGCCGCCCGGGAGTTTCGGCGGGCCGTGGAGCTGGCCCCCGACTACGCCGACGCCCAGTACAACCTGGCGCTCGTCCTCGAGCAGCTCGGGCGCACCGAGGAGGCGACGCAGCAGGCCCGCCACGCCGTGGCCGCCGACCCCGAAGGGCGGCAGCCGAGGGAGCTCCTGGCGAAGCTCCTACTGCGCTCGGGCCGACTGGAGGACGTCCAGGAGGCGGCCTCGCTGGCGCCGGACCTGGCGGCGGCCCAGCTGGCGCTCGGCTCCGCCCTGGGCCGGGCCGGGCGCTACTCGGAGGCCGCCCGAAGCTACGCCCGGGCGGTGGAGCTGGCGCCCGAGAACGAGCAGGCGTGGTTCGGCCGCGCGACGGCGCTGCTCCTCGCCGACCAGGAGGCCGAGGCCCGGGAGGCTCTGGAGGCGGGCCTCGAGCGCTTCCCGCAAAGCCTGCCCCTGCGCCACGCCCTCGCCCGCCTCCTGGCCACCGCCAAGGACCCCGGGATACGCGACGGCCGGCGCGCCCTGGATCTCGCCGTGGCGGTCTTCCGGAGCCACACCAGCATCGAGCACGGCCAGACCGTGGCCATGGCCCAAGCCGAGGTGGGCCGGTTCGATCTGGCCGCCGCCATGCAGGAGCAGGTCATCGAGCGGGCGAAGGCCGTGGGGCGGACCGACCTGCTGCCCGAGCTCCAGGCAGAGCTCGCGAGCTACCTCGCCGGGAAGCCGGTCCGGGCTCCCTGGCTCGGGAAGGTGGCTGGGAACCACTGACCACGGGCGCTCCGAGGAGGGCCGGAGGCGGTCCCGCGGCCGGCGGCCCCTCGGTCCCGGGGCCCTCGTAGACCGCGGTCTGGGGGAAGAAGCCGTACCACCCGAACCAGAAGGCGCGGTGGCCGGGGAGGCGCTCGAGGACCGGCTCGCCGCTCCCATCCGGGGGAACCAGGGCCTCCTCGGTGAGGCGCCAGGGGCGGCCCCGCTCGTCCTCGAGCCGGTCGCCACGGGGGGGCTCCCCCGGTGCCGGCGGCGAACCCTCCGCACTCGGCCTGCGGAAGCGGTGCGCGCCTCGCCGGTACGCCCGGATCGCGCCGCTTGCGGGCTCCGCGACCAGGACCACGGGCTCGCCGCCCACCGCGTCGTCGACCACGCCCTCGGCGGCGACCGCGGCCACCGGGTAGGCCTTGGGCGAGCCGCCCAGGCGCAGGGCGTAGACCTCGTCCTCGGGGTCGAGGCGGTCGCTCTTGCGCCAGACCGGGAAGGAGACCCCCGCGCGGGCCTTGTCGGCGGCCCCGGGGGAGTAGTCGAAGCCCCAGCGCCGGGCCCGCTCCGGCTCCAGGGCGAGGACGGTCGTGTCCGGGTGGCGCGCGCGCCAGGCGCCCCAGGTGGTGAGGGCGACCGGCAGCAGGGTGAGCCGGGCCGGCTGGTCCTCCCCAGGGCCGGCGGCGCCGGCGCCGGCCGCCGCGCCGCCGCCCGGCCCGGTGCTCCCCGGCGCCGCCAACGGACCGACCACCGCTTCGCCGGTGAGGTTCAGCCAGAGGGTCCCGGTGGAGCGGTCGACCATGAGCTTGTTGCTCCGGTAGAGGAGCCCCGAGGTGCCGAAGGTGAGGATCTGTCCGTCCGGAGCGCGTCCGGAGTAGAGGACCGCCGAGCCGCAGAGCGTGCAGTAGGAGAGGGTGACCGGCTCGCCGCCCACGACGTCGTTGACCATCTCGTGCCAGGAGACGATCCGCCGCGGGTAGGCCCGGTGCTCGCCGCCTGCCGAGACGCCGAACACCAGGTCGGCGTCGGCCAGGTAGCCGGCCTCCGCCGCCGTCACGTGGCGCGGCCGGTCGAGGGCCGGGATGCCCTCGAAGCGCACACCGCCCCAGACGATCTCCTCGAGGCGCACGCGGCGCGCGACGCCGTCGTGGATCAGCTCGCCGAAGCGCCGGTCGATGCGCGCGAGGAGGGAGCCCTTCCAGCCGGCGTAGCCCGGCGCCGGCTCGAGGTCGGTGCGGCCGCCGACGTACTCCACCCAGTCGAGGTAGCGGCGGCCGCGGCGCTCGCCGGTCAGGGCCAGGAGCGCCGTCAGGGCCGGCTCGCGGCGGCCGCTCGGGATGAAGAACAGGGCGTCGACGATCGCCGGGACGAAGGCCGGGTCGCGGGCCTCGGCCAGCCGGCCCACCGCTCGCCGCACCACGGCCCGGTCGGAGGAGAGGAGATCCCGCACCAGGCCGTAGCCCTCGGCCGGGGCGAGTCGGGCCGCCGAGGCCGGCGCCGCGGTCAGGAGGAGCGCGGCGAGGGCCGCGGCGCAAACGGCGACCGAAGCGGCGAGGACGCCCCCCCGGCTCAGAGCCTGTGAAGAAATCTCCGCCCGTCGCGAGGGTGTCATCCGGGCGCCCCTCGCAAGGCGCGCCGACGCAGGCGTAGCCGAGCCTACGTCGAGGAGGCGCAACGCCGCGAGGGGTGATTCGGGGGCGCCCGAAGCAGGGCCGGAGATTTTTTCACAGGCTCTCAGCCGCCGGAGCACCGCTACGACCCCGAGACGACGAACGGGATCGAGGCCTCCGCCGCCTGGCCCTGGATGCTCGCCACCAGTCGGTACTCCCCCGCCGCCACGCCGTTGGGCTGGAGCTTCAGGACGAGCTGGGTCTGGTCGTCGCTCGCCCCGGAGGCGCGGCCCACGAAGGCGACCGTGGGGCCCTTCACCACCTTGCCGTCCGGGCCCAGGAACTGGGTCTGGAGCGGGATCGAGCCGGCGCCCAGGTTGTAGCCGACGAGCACGAACTGGGCCTCGCCGTCCGGGCTCACCACCGGCTTGGCGGCGGGCATGAAGGAGTTGCCGTCGACCGTGAACGGGTACGGACGCTTGGCCCGCTCCTCGCTCCCCGCTGCCTCCTGCACCTTCAACCACTTGTCCGCCGGCTCGGGGAAGAGGGGCATGGCCAGCGCCGGCGCGCCCGCGCCGAACTCGGGCACGGTCACCGGGATCGAGCGGGTGGCCGAGCGCCCGGTCTGGGCGTCGCGCACCAGGACCCGGAGGCGGTACTGGCCGGCCGGCACGTCGAGGTCTCCGAAGAACTTGATGCCGCTCGCTTCGAGGACCGGGCGGACCTTCTTGAGGTCGAGGCCCAGGTTCTGGGAGAGGAAGTCCGCCACCGTGCCGTCCCCGGCGATGGCGTAGGCGTAGATCTCCAGGAACAGCTTGTCGCCCTTGGCCTGGGCGAGGAGCTTCGGGCCGTCGATCTCGACCAGCACCGGCACGTAACCGCGCCCGGCCTCGGCGTGGAACGGGGCCGCGAGCACCGAGGTCTCGAGCGCGCCGCTCGCCTCGCCCGAGAGGATCTCGTCTGCCGCCTCGAAGCGCTTCTCGAGGGGGCTGCGCTGGTCGTAGGGCTTGGGAGCGTAGAAACCGGGGCGAAAGACCACGCGCGTGCCGCGCGGGGCGTTCTTGACCTCGACCCGGAGCTTGTGGAACCCGCCGTCGTGCTTCAGGTCCTCGGGCTGGAACGAGAGCACGTAGGTGACCGAGGTCCGTTGCAGCATCTCGCCCATCGCCGCGCCCAGGTCGTTGAAGTTGCGGTACATCTCGCCGCCGGTCTGGTCGGCCATCATGAACAGGCTGTCCTGGCCGCCGGCCTGGCCCTGGGCGTCCCGGCCCGCGCGCAGGCCGCCGATGTCCACCGCCTCGATGGTGCAGTCGGAGCGCCGGAACTCCTCGAGCATCTTCTGGACCGCGCCCAGCGTGCCGGTCGAGCCGTAGCGCTCCTCGGAGTCGATTCGCCAGGTCTCCCCGCGGTTGGCCTGGGCCGCCATCTCCATCTGGCGCTTCGCGTCCTGGCTGCCGGTGATGATCGAGGCGTCGAAGCCCTCCGAGAGGTAGACCACGTACTTGCGCCCCTCGGCCTCGTGGAGGACCTTGGCCAGATCCTCGAAGGCGGTCGTCAGGGCCGCCACCCGGCCCTGGGCCTCGCCCCGGTCGGCCCGGTTGAAGCCGATGGCGAGGTCCTTGATGTTGGCGGCGAACTCGGCGTCGCCACTGATCCCGACGCCCTTGCCACCCCCGCTCCGGGCCGCCCCCGACCCCGGAGCGCCCTGCGCGAGATCCGGGTCGTAGACCAGGGCCAGCGGGTCCGGAGTGGCCTTCGAGTACTGGGGCAAGCCCAGGGTCCGGACGGCGGCCTCGATCTGCTGGCGGTCGCTGGTGAAGCCGAGCACGAGCTGCAGGGACCTCTGGTTCGAGTAGGTGGCCACGGCCACCAGGTCGGAGGGGTGGAGCTTCGTCTTCACCAGCGCCTCGGCGGCCTCCCGCGCCCTGGTCACGGCCGTGGGATCGGAGTAGGTGAAGTCGAACAGGAGCAGGAAGTGGCGCCGCGCCGAGAGCGGCACGTCCTCGAGCGGCAGGCTCTTGTCGGCGCCGTACTGTTTCAGGTCGACCATGTCGAAGCCGGTGATCTCCTGCTGCTTGCGGCCGTCGTAGAGCTCGAAGTCGGCAGCGGTCAGGCCGCGCACCGGGTCGCCGTCCCGGATCACCTGGACCGGCACCTCGACGGTGGTCACCTCGAGGGTCTCGCCGAACTGGCTGGCGTCCTTGGACTTCGCCTTGCCCCGGCCGGTTTGCGCGAGGACGGGCACCGCGAGGACCGCCGCGGCGATCAGGAGGGCGAGAAGGAACTGCTGGCTACGTCGTGTCATGACGACTCTCCGCTGTCGGTTCTGGCGGGCCGGCCTCAGTTGGGCACGCTGAAGGGGATCGAGCTCCGTCTCTCGAGGCCGCCGCCGGGCTGCTGAAGCGCTACGTTGAGAGTATACGTCCCGCCGGCCAGGTCGTTCACGCTGAAGCGGGCCACGATCTTGTCGAGGCCGCCGATCCCGGTCACCGTCCGCTCGACCAGCGACAGCTTGCCGGCGTCGATCTTCCGGCCGTCGGAGCCGACGACCGTGCCTTTCAGCTCCACGTCGCCCTTGGCCAGGTTGTACGCGACCAGGACCACCTCGTTGTCCTGGCCCCGCTGGATCACCGGCTTGGCCGCGGGGATGTAGGGCGATCCATTGACGGTGAACGGATAGACGACGCTGTCCTTCTGGGCTCCCTGCTGCTCGCGCACCAGGAACCAACGGCCCTGGGGCTCGGGGAAGAAGGGCGGCAGCAGCTCCGTCTGGGCGGTGCCGTAGTCGGGCACCGTGACCGGGACGCTCTGGACCCCGGTGCGGCCGGTCTGGGTGTTGCGCACCAGGACCCGGACCAGGTAGTTGCCGGGGTCCAGGTTGAGGTGTCCATAATATTTAAGACCCGTCTCCTTCATCTGCTCCCTGCCCTGGTCCGTGAGGTTGAGGCTCACCCGCTGGGAGAAGAAGTCCTTCATCTCGCCCTTGTCGTTGCTCACGTAGGCGTAGAACTCGGCGCTCACCTGGTCGCCCTTGTTGCCGGCCATGAGCTTGTCGCCCGCGACCTCGATGATCACCGGCAGGTAGGACCGGGTGTCGGTGGCCCGGAACGGGGCCGCGAGCACGCTGACGTCCAGGTCGTGGCGCGGCGCCGCGCTGGCGATGGCGTCCGACGCGAGGAGGCTCTTCTCGAGGGGGTGGAGGTCCTGGTACGGACGAGGCGCGAAGTAGCCGGCGCGATAGGCGAGGTTGGTGCCCCGCGGCAGGCCGCCCTTGCGCAGCTTGACCTCCAGGCGGTGGTAGCTACCGTCGGGCTCGATCTTGGCGGGATGGAAGGAGAGCAGGTAGGTCACGGTCGAGCGCTGGAGCACGTCCTGGAGCTCGGAGCCGAAATCGTTCGAGTCTTCGAAGAGCTGACCGCCGGTCTCGTTGGCCATGTAGAACAGGGCGTCCTGCCCGACGGTCCGGGCCCGACGGTCCTCCGCCGACTCCGCGCCCAGCCCGCCGATGTCCACCGCCTGGATCAGGCAGTCGGAGCGCTCGAAGGTCGTGAGCATGTCGTTGACCTGGCCCTGGAGCGCGGTGTTGCCGTAGATGTCGTCGGTGTCCACCATGAAGTGCTGGCCGAAGATGATGTTACGCCGGTCCTCCTCCGCCTTGGGATCGAACGGGTCGGGGCCTCGCCCGAGCAAGAGCCGCCCGTCGAACCCCTCGGAGAACAGGATCACGTTCTTGCGGCCCTCGACCGAGGAGAGGGCGTGGGCCACGTCCTCGAGCCCCGCCGCCCAGGAGCTCACCCGCCCGCGCTGATAGCTCTTCTCCCACTTGCCGATCTGCTTGGCGATCACCGCGATGTAGGCCTGGACCTCCTGCTCTCCCAGGCCGGCGAACTGCCCCGCCTTGTCCTCGCCGCCGGCGAAGGAGGTGCTCCTGCTCGCCCGTTCGGGATCGTCGATCATGAACCGCAGGGGGTCGAGCTCGCCGTGGCGCTCCAGGAGCTGGGGCGCTCCCAGGGTGTCGATGGCCCGGGCGAGCTGGGCGCGGTCCGGGGTGAAGGTGACGAGCAGGCGCGGGCCGACGTCGATCGAGTAGGTGGCGACGGCGGCCAGGTCGGTCGGATGGAGGTTGTCGAGCACGAACCTCTCGGCGGCACGGCGCGCCTTGACCACCGCGGCCGGGCTGGCGAAGGTGAGGTCGAAGAGCAGGAGGAAATGGCGCCGGGCGGCGGCCGGCACGGCGGCCTCGAGCGAGGAGGGCCCGCGGAGCATGTCGGGCTTCAGGGAGTCGAGGTCCACGACGTCGAAGCCGGAGAGCTCTTGCTCCCGGCCCTGGTCGAGGACCTGGAAGTCGTCCCGGGTCAGGCCGCGGACCGGCTTGCCGTCGCGGGTCGTGACGTTGACCGGGACCTGGACCTCCACGACCTCCGTCGAGCCTTCGAAGGAGGCCTGCTGGCCGCGCGCGGGGGAGCCGCCGAGCCCCGCCAGGCCGGCGAGGCCGAGGAGGATCCAGGGGACCGAGTGAAGGGGGGAACGCTTGGCTGACCGGTTCATGTCCATGAGTGCCTCCAGATCATTTTCGACGTTCAACCCGTCCGCCCGCCTCGGGCCGGACGGACGGCTCTCATCGCCCTTCCCTCGGAGCGCCGGCGAGGAGCGACGCCAGCTTCCGCGCCTCGGGGTCGGTGGCGTCCAGCTGGAGCGCCCTCTCGACGTAGTGGAGGGCCGCTTCGCGGTCGCCCAGGGCCAGGTAGACCTTGGCCAGGCCCACGTGGACCGCCGGCAGCTCGCTGTTGCGCTCATAGGCCTTGCGCATGTAGTCGAGCGCGGTCGCCGGGTCGTTGTGGGCGAGGGCCTGCTCGGCCCGGTAGATGTACAGGAACGGGTTCGCCGCGTGCTCCTTCTCCAGGCGGGCCAGGAACCGCTCGGCGTCCTGGTCGCGGCCCAGGATCTGGTAGGCCCGGGCGGTGTTGGTGAGCAGGGCGACGCTCGACGGGCTCTCGTCCAGGCCGTGCTGGAAGTCCGCCAGGGCCTTCTCGACCTCGCCCTCGCGCAGCAGGACGACGCCGTGGTTGTTGATCGCCTTGTCGAAGTCGGGCGCCAGCCGGACCGCCACGCCGGTGAGCTCGAGGGCCCCGTCGAGATCGCCGCGCAACAGGGCCTCGGCGCCGAGGTTGTTGAAGTAGTGGGCCGCGGCCTTGAGGTCGTCGATGGGGTTGAAGTCCCGGTAGGACTTGGCCTTGTAGGGGAGGAAGTCGAAGGTCTGGAGCTTGCCGTCGACCCGCAGACCGGCGACGATGTGGCCGTGGCTGACCACCGTCCCCTGGTCGTAGTTCCAGCGCTGGTAGTCCTCGACCTCGACGTAGAACGGGTTCAGCCGGTAGCGGCGGCCGAGGCCCACGAACAGGTTGACGAAGGAGAGGCAGTTGCCCTCCTTCGCCTCGAAGGTCTGGCGGGCGTCGCGGGTCGGCTCGAGGGCGTAGTGGAGGCCGAGCCAGCCGAAGATGAAGTCGGTCACCTGCTCGACGCGCCGGGGCTCGCTCGAGGCGGGGTGGATGCGCCCCTGGGTGGCGGCGAGGATCGCGTCGTCGATCTCGAAGGGCACCGGCAGGCGGGCGGCGGTCTCCGGCCCGACCCGCTCGACGTACTCCTTCCGCAGATAGTCGACCGAGTCGAAGGCCCGGGGAGCCGGGAGCTGGGAGCAGCCGCCGAGGAGCGAGAGGAGGGCGAGCAGGCCGAGCGAGCGCCGTCGAGCCGGAGGTGGAGGTCGGGTGGAGTTCCGGATCGTCATCTGGTGAATCGAAGAGTTTAGCAGAGTCGTGGCGATGGCGGACACGGGCACCCCGAAAGGCGGCAGCGGACCGTGAGGAGACGCCTGCGATCCAAGAACCTGGATTATTCGGCTCAATAAATTGGATTCCGGCCCCTTCGAGGGCGCCGCGCCGGAGCTCGTCTCCGTCGCCTAACCGACTGATTCCATGGCACTTGATCGACTCGCTGACGCCAGCCGCCAGAGTGGCAAGTCGCTTGCTTGACCCAGGGTAGAGTGACCGCTAGACTCAACGCAACCCACACACGAGACCCGTTGTCCGGTCTCTGCATGACCGGGGGCAGGAGTGTATGCGGAACCGACTCGTCGGCCGTCGTGGCGGCGGGGAACTCATGAACCCTGTTAGGAGGAAGACACATGAGTCGATTTTCTAACTGGCGGCGCATCTTCGCCTTGGCAGTCGTGTTGCTGCTGGCGAGCGCGGGGATGGCCGTCGCCCAGGAGCAACAAGGCAACCTGTACGGGACGGCTCACGACACCCAGGGAGCCGCGCTCCCCGGCGTGACCATCGAGCTGACCGGCATCGGGGCGCCGAGCGTCCAGGTGACGAATGCCCAGGGGCAGTTCCGGTTCCTGAACCTGGACCCGGGCGTGTACCACCTGACGGCGAGCCTCGAGGGCTTCTCCACCGTCGAGTACAAAGAGGTGAACATCGGGGTCGGTCGCAACACCACCCTGGAGCTCACCCTCTCGCCGGCGGTCGAAGAGGTCATCACCGTCACCTCCGAGAGCCCGCTCCTCGACGAGCGCAAGGTCTCCCGGGGTACCACGATCTCCCAGATCGAGCTCGAGAAGATCCCGACGGCGCGTGACCCCTGGTCGATCGTCACCCAGACCCCGGGCGTGCTCTCCGACCGGATCAACGTGGGCGGCAACAACTCCGGCCAGCAGGCCGTGTTCACCGCCCCCGGCGTCTCCGACTCGGAGAACAGCTTCGCCGTCGACGGCGTGGTGATCACCGACATGGCCGCCATCGGCTCGTCGCCGACCTACTACGACTTCGACCAGTTCGAGGAGATCCAGGTCTCCACCGGCGGCACCGACGTCGAGAAGATCTCGTCCGGCGCCGCCCTCAACCTGGTGACCAAGCGCGGCTCGAACAACCCGCGCGGCTCGGCCCGCTTCTTGAAGACCGACCACAAGAAGCAGTTCGACCTCTTCGAGCAGGGCACGTCCGACATCAACAGCGAGCTCGAGAACGGCGACGGCAACGGCGGCCTCAAGCCCCAGCCCGCCATCTCGGGCAACAACATCAACGAGATCAACGACTTCGGCTTCGAGGCCGGCGGCCCGATCGTCCGCGACAAGCTGTGGGTCTGGGGCTCGTGGGGCAAGAACGACATCAAGCAGTTCCAGAAGGACGGGGCTCCCGACAACACGGTCCTCGAGAACACGGCGATCAAGTTCAACGGCCAGCCGCTGGCGGCCAACTCGATCGTCGGCTCCTGGAACCGCGGCGACAAGATCAAGGACGGCCGTCTCGGCGCTTCCAACCTAGACATCGACGCCTCCTGGAACCAGACCGGCCCGACCGAGATCTGGAAGGTCGAGGACACCCACGTGTTCTCGTCGGACTTCTACCTGACCGGTCTCTACTCCTACGTCGACGGCGGCTTCGCCCTGCAGTCCAAGGGCGGCTCCTTCCCCGGCGCGCGCACGACCGATACCGCCACCGCCATCGCCCAGGGCGAGACGGTGGAGGGCACCGACGGCATCTGGCACAACGGTTGGTACAGCGGCTCGACCGACCGGAACACCGACAACTACCAGGTCGACGGCTCCTACTTCTTCAACACCGGGAACCTCAACCACGAGCTGAAGTTCGGAGCGTCCTACCGGAAGTTCGACGTGGTCTCCAACTTCGGTTGGCCCGGCGGCCGGAACATCGCCAACCTCACCTGCGAGGCGAGCGGTCTCTGCGGCGTGCTGACCAGCTTCGGCTACCCCGGTGACGACCTCGCCATCGCCGTTCGCGGCTCGGGCGGTCCGCCGGCCGAGCAGAAGTACACGGCGGCCTGGCTGCAGGACACCCTGACCACCGGCAACTGGACGGTCAACGCCGGCCTGCGCTACGACAAGCAGGAGGGCTCCAACAAGGCCGCCACGACGCCGTCGAACCCGGTGTTCTCCAGCCTCCTGCCGGCGCTCGACTACGGCGGGGCGGACGCTCCGTTCACCTGGGACACCTTCTCGCCGCGCGTCGGCGTGACCTACGCGCTGGGGGCCGAGCGCAAGACCCTGCTCCGGGCCAGCTACTCCCGGTTCGCCGAGCAGCTCTCGACCACCAACATCACCCGGCTGAACCCCCTGGGGTACGCCAACATCACCGTCGCCTTCAACGACGCCAACGGGAACGACTACTTCGACCCAGGCGAGGCTTTCGCCCTCGCCGGCTTCGGCGGCTTCGACCCGGGCAACCCGGGCGCCCTCATGAACCCGAACGAGACCGATCCGAACCTCAACCCGTCGGTCACGGACGAGCTCCTCGCGGGCGTCGAGCACGCCTTCCTGCCGGAGTTCGTGGTCGGGCTGGACCTGACCTACCGGAAGACGAGCGATCTCCTGGAGACCCGTGAGCTCATCACCGACGCGGCAGGCAACAAGCGGCCGGCGACGAGGGACGACTACACGCTCTTCACGACCGTCTCGTCCGACGGCGTCACCGTCCCCAACCTGCCCGACGGCACGCCCTGGTCGGTGGACTACTACACCTTCAAGCCGGGGATCTCGCCGACCGGCGGGAGCCTCCTGACCAACGGCGACTCCTCGGTCGAGTACATGGGTGCGGGCCTGACCCTGACCAAGCGGCTGGCCAACCGGTGGATGGCCCGCGGGTACTTCCAGTACGGCGACTCGAGCTGGAACGTCGGCTCGGAGACGCACCGCTTCGACGACCCGACGCCGGCTCCTGACCTCTCCGACAAGGACGGCGCGCTCTACACCGTCCAGTCGGCGGGCTCCGGTCCGTTCACCGACGTGTTGATCCAGTCCACCTGGTCGGCCAACCTCAACGGCCTCTACCAGGTAGCACCGGACCGGCCGTGGGGCTTCAACGTCGCGGGCAACCTCTTCGCCCGCGAGGGCTACCCGCTGCCGTACACCTACTCGACCAGCGTTCCGGGCCGGAGCACGAGCACGATCAACGCCGCGGTCGTGAACAACGTGGACGACTTCCGGGCGGACAACATCTACACGCTGGACCTCCGCCTGGAGAAGGACATGGCGTTTACCGACAACCTGAGCGGCATCCTGTCGCTGGACGCCTTCAACGTCACCAACGAGAACTACATCCTGCAGCGCGACCGCAGCCTGGAGGCGCGGACGGCGAACTTCGTCACCGAATCGCTGTCGCCGCGGATCTACCGCCTCGGTTTCCGCCTGAACTGGCGCTGAGCCGGTAGGATTCGGTAGTCTCGACCGCCGGGGGGGCGACCCCCCGGCGGTTTTTCTTTGGGACCGGGCCCGGAGCTGGGCCGCCGGCATAAATCCCGCCCCCCAGAAGGTTGAACAGCTCGAGCTCCGGACCGGCGGAAGGATCCGGAGCTTCCCGACTCACGACCCCGAGAAGGAGCGCACGATGCACCTGAAGATATGGAAGACGGCCCTCTCCGCCGCCGCCCTCCTCCTGCTGCTCGCGGCCCTGCCCGCCGCCGCCCAGGACTGGGCCGGGCGCGGACGGGCGAACGGCCGGGTCACCGACCAGGAGGGCAACCCGGTCGCGAGTGCCAAGATCACCCTCCACCTTCCCCGACGCCCCGACGCCGGTCCGCCGCCGATCACCACCGACGAGAAGGGCCGCTGGAGCTTCCTCGGGCTGACCGGCGGCCCGTGGACCGTCGTGATCCAGGCCGAGGGGTACAAGGACTCCGAGGGCACCTTCCAGGTCGACGAGTTCAACCCCACGAAGCCCCTCGTCGTCCAGCTCGAGAAGAACCCCTTCGACGCGGTGCAGCAGGGCCAGGACCTGATCGACCAGGGCAAGTACGACGAGGCGCGGGCCAAGTTCCAGAAGGTGCTGCCCGACATGGACGCCCACCAGCAGGCGCAGATCCACGCCCTCATCGGCACCACCTACTACGAGCAGAAGAACTACGCCCAGGCGCGCACGGAGTACGAGACGGCGGTCCCCGGCCTCGAGGAGAACGAGAAGACCGGAGTGCTCCTCCGCCTGGGTGACTCCTACGCCCAGCAAGGGGATTTCGCGAAGGCCCGCGAGGTCTACGAGCAGAGCCTGGGGGCGCTGCCCACCGACAGCCAGGCCCCGGTGCTCCTCGCCATCGCCCGCTCCTACGACCAGGAGGGCAACCGCGACAAGGCCGTCGAGACGGTGAAGCGACTCCTCGAGGCCTCGCCCGACAACGTCCAGGCCCTCCAGCTCATCGCCGACCTGCTCAGCCGGCAAGGCAAGGAGGACGAGGCCCAGGCCTATCTCGACAAGATCCCGGACACGGCCGAGCTCCTCCGGACATCCTCCTCAACCAGGGCATCCGGTTCTACAACGAGTCGACGAAGGAAGGCGACCCGAAGAAGCTCGACCAGGCGATGGACAACTTCCAGCGCGTGATCCGCCAGAACCCGAAGATGGCGGACGCCTACTACTACCGCGGCAGCGTGTACCTGGCCCAGAACAAGAACGACCTGGCCAAGGCCGACTTCGAGATGCTGCTGAAACTCGATCCGAACAGCCAGTACGCCAAGGACGCCAAGGACTTCCTGAAGTACCTCGAGTCGCCGTCACAGTGACCCGGATCGCTCGCCAGGCGTTCGCCGCCGGCTGCCTCGTGGCGGCCGGCGCCGCCCTCTTCGGCTGCGGCGGCTCCCCGGCCGCCAGCGGCGAGAGCGCGGCGCATCCGGCGCGGCCCGCGAAGACCGCCGCCGGGCGCCGGACGGCGGCGCCCGAGCCGGTTCCGAGGCCCGCCGAGCCCGTCCGCAACGTCCTGCTGATCACGGTGGACACCTTGCGGGCCGACGCCCTCGGCTTCACGGGCAACGAGCGGGTCGCGACCCCGATCCTGGATCGCCTGGCCGCCCACGGGCTCTACTTCCCTCATGCCCACGCCCAGAACGTGGTCACCCTGCCGTCGCACACCAACATCCTGACCGGGCTCTACCCTTACCAGCACGGGGTGCGCGACAACTCCGGGTTCGTCCTGCGCAAGGACGTGCCCACCGCGGCCACCCTGTTCCACGCGGCGGGTTTCGCCACCGCCGCGGTGGTGGGCGCCTTCCCCCTGGACGCCCGCTTCGGCCTGTCGCGCGGCTTCGACCTCTACGACGACTACTACGCCGAGGGGACCGAGGAAAACCAGTTCCGCGAGGTCGAGCGGCGGGGTGACGTGGTCGTGGCCCACGGCAAGGCCTGGTGGAACGCCCACCGCGGGGAGCGGCGGTTCCTCTGGATCCACCTCTACGACCCCCACGCCCCCTATGAGCCTCCCGAGCCCTACGCCTCGCGCTACGCCGCCGATCCCTATCTCGGCGAGGTCACGGCCGTCGACCACTTCCTCGCCCCCTTCCTCCAGCCCTTCCTCGACGGCGAGGAGGAGCCCACCCTGATCGTCTTCACCGGGGACCACGGCGAGGGGCTGGGCGACCACGGTGAGACCAGCCACAGTCTCTTCACCTACGAGGCGACCCTGCGCATCCCCCTCGTCGTCTGGGGACCGGGCGTCGCCGCCGGGACCTCCGAGCGCTGGGCGCGCCACGTGGACGTCCTGCCCACTCTCCTCGACGCCGCCGGCCTGCCGGTGCCCGGCGACCTCCCCGGCCGGTCCCTGCTGAAGCCGCCACCGCAGGACCCGACGCGGGGCGCCTCCTACTTCGAGGCCCTCTCGGCGAACCTCAGTCGGGGATGGGCGCCCTTGCGCGGAGTGATCGAAGGCGGGTACAAGCTCATCGTGCTGCCGATTCCCGAGCTCTACGACCTGGAGGCCGATCCCGGCGAGACCCACAACCTCTTCGCCACCGACCGCAGGCGGGCCCAGGAGCTCGCGCGGCTCCTCCCCGCCGAGTCGATCTGGCCGCCGTCCGCGAGCAAGGTGTCGGGCCAGGAGGCCGCCGCCCTCGAGAGCCTGGGGTACCTTTCGGGCAACGCGCGGCGCAAGACGAGGTACACGGCGGCCGACGACCCGAAGAACCTGGTGGGGATCGACCGGAAGTTCCACCGCTTCATCGACCTGTACCAAGCGAGCGACCTGGAGCAGGCCACGCGCCTCATCGAAGAGATCGTGAAGGCCCAGCCCGACATGGGGATCGCCTACAACTACTACGCCCAGGTCCTCCTGCAGCGCGGCCTGGACCGGCAGGCCCTCCAGGTGCTCCAGCACGCCCACGAGCGCGGCGTCGCGACCGAGTCGGCGGAGCGGCAGCTCGGCCTCCTGCTGGCCGAGCTCGGACAGCCGGAAGAGGCCGTGAAGATCCTCCGCCCGCTGGCGGCCTCGGGCGATCCCGACGATCTCAACGCCCTGGGCGTAGCGCTCTCCACCGCCGGCCGGCAGCAGGAGGCGAAGGCCGCCTTCCAGAAGGTCTTCGAGCAGGACGCGCGCAACCCCGTCGCCCATCAGAACCTGGCCCTGGTCGCGCTCCGTCTCCAGGACTGGCCCGAGGCACGGGACGAGGCCCACGAAGCCCTCGGGCTCAACGAGGAGCTGCCCAACTCCTGGAACTACCTCGGCGTCGCCCTCTACAACCTGGGCCGGGTCCACGACAGCCTCGACGCCTGGGACCACGCGGTCGAGCTCCAGCCGCGCAACCCGGACCTGCTCTTCAACCTCGGCCTGGTGGCGGCGGAGGCCGGCGAGGCGGCGCGCGCCCGCAAGGCCCTCGAGCGATTCGTCGACGTGGCGCCTCCGGCGCAGTACGGCCCGGACCTGGCGAAAGCCCGCGCGGTGCTCCGCAAGCTCGGAACCGGGGTGGGCTCGTGACCGCAGGTCGGATCGCGCGAGCCCTGGCCGAGGTCGCCCTGGCCGCAGCCCTCTTCGCCGCCACCGCCTGTGGCCGCGGCGGGTCCACGGCCGGAACCGAACGGGTGCCGGACGGCACGCCGGTCATCCTCATCTCGGTCGACACGCTGCGCTCGGACCACCTGCCCATGTACGGGTATCAGGGGGTCGAGACCCCGCACCTCGACGCCCTGCGGCGGGACTCGATCCTCTTCCGCCACGCCTTCACCCACGTGCCGCTGACCCTGCCCTCCCACTCGTCCATGCTCACGGGCCTGCGGCCGGACCAGCACGGCGTGCGAGGCAATCTCGGGTACCACCTGGACGCGGCGAACCACCCCTGGCTGCCCCGGATCCTCGGCCGCCACGGCTACCGCACGGGCGCCGCGGTCTCCGCCTTCGTCCTGCGGGCCTCGACCGGCATGGGGACGGACTTCGACTTCTACGACGACCACATCCGCCAGCGCACCTGGAAGCTCGGCACGGCCCAGCGCCAGGGCGACCAGACGCTGGCGGCGGTGGAGCCCTGGCTGCGCTCGGTCGGGGGCGCTCCCTTCTTCCTCTTCTTCCACCTCTACGAGCCGCACCGTCCCTGGGAGGCGCCGGAGCCCTTCGCGTCGCGCTACGCCATGGGCTACGACGCCGAGATCGCCTCGGCGGACGCCATCGTCGGCCGGCTGGTCGACGAGCTCGAGCGGCTGGGCGTCTACGATCGGGCGATCGTCTTCTTCGTCTCCGACCACGGAGAGGGCTTGGGCGACCACGGCTTCCAGGAGCATGGGCCGCTGCTCTATCGGGACGTGCTCCAGGTGCCGCTGCTCCTGAAGCTCCCCGGCGGCGAGCGCGGCGGAACGACCGACGAGACCCCCGCTCAGCTCACCGACCTGATGCCCACCGTGCTTTCCCTCCTGGGGATCGATCCGCCCGAGGGACTGGCCGGCCGGTCGCTCCTCACCCTGGGCGGCGAGGGCGGCTCGCGGCCGATCTTCGCCGAGACCCAGTTCCCCCGCATCCACTTCGGATGGAGCGAGCTCACCTCGGTGATCGAGTACCCGTACCACCTGATCCAGGGCCCCGATCCAGAGCTCTACAACCTCGAGAGCGACCCGGGTGAGCAGCACGATGTCCTCCGCCAGGAGCGCCGGACCTACGCCACCCTACGCGACGCCCTCAAGGCGTACGACGGAGCGTTCCAGCCGCCGGACCAGCCCGACGACCCGGCGGTGCGGGCCCAGCTCGCGGCCCTCGGCTACGTGGGCTCGGTCGGGAACCGCAGCTCGGAGTCGCTCGCCGACCCCAAGTCCAAGCTGCCGATCCTCAACCTCCTGGGCAAGGCCCTCGACCTGGCCGAGGCGAAGGACTTCGAGGGCGCGGCCGCCGTCTACCGGCAGATCCTCGACCAGGAGCCCCAGCTCATCGACGCCTGGGAGTACCTGGGCAACAGCCTGCTCCGCCTGGGCCGGCCTCGCGACGCCCTGGAGGCCTTCGACCACCAGATGAAGCTCTCCGGGGGCTCGCCCTACGCCTCCCTGACGATGGCCGGGTGCCTGGTACGGCTCGGGCGGCTCGACGAGGCGAAGCGCCTCGCCCTCGTCGCCGCGAAGGAGTACGACCAGGCCTTCGACCTGCTGGCCCAGATCGCCCTCAAGCAGGGCGACCTCGGCGGGGCCGAGACGTACGTGGACAAGGCCCTCGCCGCCGGCAGCGAGCAGCCCTCGGTGCGGATCACGAAGGCCCAGATCCTGCTGGGGCAGGGCCGGACCGACCAGGCCCTGGAGCTGACTCGGCAGGTGGCGGCCACGGTCGAGGCCGAGAGCTACGACCCTGAGTTCATCCGGGGCCTTTACTTCATCCAGGGCGAGGCCCTCGCCCGGCTCGGCCGCGCCCAGGAGGCGGTCGAGGCCTTCGACCACGAGATCGAGCTCTACCCCCACGAGCTGGCCGCCTACACCCGGCTCGCCGTGGTCTACGCCCTCTCGGGCCAGCCCGGGCAGGCGAGCGCGGTACTGCACCGCCTCGTTGAGACCAACGAGACTCCCACCGCCTACCTCGAAGCGGCCCGGACCATGAAGGTCCTCGGCGACCCGCAGGCCGCGGAGCGCCTGCTCCAGGTGGCCAGGCGCCGCTGGCCGGACGCCTCGGTGCTCCGGGAGACGGCAAGTTGAGACGTCGTCCGCCCCTCCTCGGCCTCGTCCTCAGCCTGACCGCCCTCACCCTTCCCGGGCCCCGGCAGACCGCCGCCCCGCCCCGGCCGCCGACGCACCGGGGCGAGGTGCCGCTCACCGCCGGCACCTCGCCGGCCGAGCTCGAAGCTCCAGATCCTCGGCGACCTGGGCGCCCAGCTCCAGGGGTTCCTCGACCTGGTCGCGGAGCACCTCGGCCGCTCGGGCCTCGCGGTCGCGCGGCTCCCCCTGGTCCTGGTCCCGGTCGACCTCCTGCCCGACGGCCCGAAGCTCCCCTACACCGACTTCGTCCTGGGCTGGAACAACGTGGTCGTCGAGGTGCGCGGCGGCAAGCCCCGGGCCGAAGGGTTCGCCTCGCTGCTGCCGGAGGGCGGCCGCCTCGCCCGCGAGACGTACGCCCGGGCGGGCACGGAGCTCGACCTCCTCCCCCCTCTGGTGGCGAGCGTCATCCACAACGGCGGCTACCGCTGCGCCTCGAACCAGGTGCGGAGTCCGCCGCCTGGCGAGCCGGGCGGCGGGCCGCCGTCGACCCCTCCTCCGGCGACTTCCGACCCGGGTCCCTGAGACTGTTAAGATCCGCGCGTGCGGGAAGCCATCGTGAACGACCAGGCGGTCCTCGACGAGGGCCCGAGGGGGACCGGCGCGCCGCGCGCTCTCGCCCCGCACGCTGCCGCCCCGGGCCTGCTGCGGCGCCTGATCCTGCGCGAGAGCCCCCGCCGGGTGAAGGTCAACGCCGTCCTGCGCTTCTACCACGAGGTGCTGGGGCTCGATCACCTGCACTACGGCCTGTGGAACGGCGAGCCCCGCAGCCTCGAGGGGCTCAAGGCCGCCCAGCACCGCTTCTCGTGCCACCTGCGCGAGTGGATCCCGGGCGGGGTCCGGAGCGTCCTCGACGTGGGCTGCGGCACCGGCTCGACCGCGCTGCTGCTCAAGGAGGCCGGCTTCCAGGTGGAGGGCCTCTCGCCCGACCCCTACCACCAGGACATCTTCGCCCGCCGGGTGGCGGCGCCCTTCCACCTGCGCCGGTTCCAGGAGTTCGAGCCGCCACGCGTCTACGACCTGGTGCTCATGAGCGAGTCGGCGCAGTACATCTGGCTCGACCGGATCTTTCCCGCGGTCGAGCGCTCGGCGGCGCCCGGCGGCTACCTGCTGGTGGCCGACTACTTCACGGTCAACGGCTGCCACGGGGCCCTCGCCAAGAGCGGTCACCCCCTCGACGGCTTTCTCGAGCAGGCCGAGGGCTCGGGTCTCCTGCTCGAGCGCAGCGAGGACGTCACCGAGGCCGTGGCGCCCACCCTCGCCCTGGCCCAGAGCTGGCTCGAGACCTACGTCGAGCCCTGCCTGAGCATGGCCTCGGATTCCCTCGCCTCGCGCCACCCGCACCTGGCCCGTGCCGGCCGCTGGCTGTTCCGCGGCCGGATCGCCAGGCTCTTCGAGCTCAAGAAGCTCGTCGACAGCGACGAGTTCCGGCGCAACAAGCGCTATTACTTCCTCCTCTTCCGGCTCCCCCGACGCTGACGCAGGAGGGCGGCGACGGAGGAAGCCCCCCGATGGAGCTCATGAGGTCTCGACGTCTCGGCTCGATCCCGCTCGCGGGCGTCCTCCTCGTCCTGCTCGGTCCGCCGTGCCGCGCCCAGGAGACCTCCTACCCGAGCCGGGAGGCGACGAAGGCCGAATTCGAGGCCCTCTGCAAGCGGCTCCAGGAGAGCGACAACCCCTACTTCGGCCGGCTGCCCGAGCGCCGGGCCGAGGAGGCGGCGAACGCGGAGAGCGACCCGCGGCGCAAGGTCCCCCTTCTCGGCCGCCTGGGCTACGAGTTGATCCGCCTGGGGCGCTTCGACGAGGCCGTCGAGCGCCTGGAGGAGGCGCGGCGCCTCGCCTCCAAGGGGGAGCTGGCGGGCGATCACGAGCTCCGCGGCAAGGTCCTCTCGACCCTCGCCATGGCCCACCTCCAGCTCGCGGAGGACCAGAACTGCCTCGACCTCAACACCCCGTCGAGCTGCATCCTGCCGCTCGCTCCGGAGGCGGTCCACAGAAAGCCCGGAGAAGCGAAGGCCGCGGGCGATCTCTACCTCGAAGCCCTGAAGGAGAGGCCGAGCGACGTGCCCGCCCGCTGGCTCTTGAACCTCTCCCGGATGCTCTCCGGGGACTTCCCCCGCGGGGTACCCGAGGCGCTCCGGCCGGCCGCCGGCGCCCTCGCCCCCGAGGCCCCGTTCCCCCACTGGACCGATGTCTCCGCGGCCGTGGGGATCGCAGGCGTGGACCTCTCGGGCGGAGCGGTGATGGAGGACTTCGACGGCGACGGCCTCCTCGACCTGGTGAGCTCGTCCTGGGACCCCTGCGAGCCGATGAAGGCCTGGCGCAACGACGGCCACGGCGGGTTCGAGAACGTCACCCACGCCTGGGGGCTCGACGGCCAGCTCGGCGGCCTCAACATGGTGCAGGCAGACTACGACGACGACGGCATGCCCGACCTCCTGGTACTGCGCGGCGCCTGGCTGGGCGAGGACGGGCGGATGCGCAACTCCTTGCTCCGGAACGACCTCGAGCGTCCCGCCGGGCGCTTCGTCGACGTGACCGCCGCCGCCGGCCTCGCCTACCCCGCCTACCCGACCCAGGCCGCCTCCTGGGCCGACTACGACGGCGACGGCGACCTGGACCTCGCCATCGGCAACGAGTCGCCGGTGGGCACGACCGAGCCCACCACCCTCCACGGCCGGACCGGGCGCCCCTACCCCTCCCAGCTCTTCCGCAACAACGGCGACGGCACCTTCACCGACGTCGCCCGCGCCGCCGGGGTCACGAACCTCCGCTTCGCGAAGAGCGTCGCCTGGGGCGATTTCGACGACGACGGCGACCCGGACCTCTACGTCTCGAACATCGGCCCCAACCGTCTCTTCCGCAACGACGGCGACGGCACCTTCACCGACGTGGCGCCCGAGCTCGGGGTCACCGAGCCCGCCCGGGGAAGCTTCGGGAGCTTCTTTTTCGATTTCGACGACGACGGCGACCTGGACCTCTGGGTGAACCGCTACGACGCGCCGGTCGCCCAGGTGCTGGCCTCCTACCTGGGGCTGCCCACCGAGGGCGGCGCCCCGGTCCTCTACCGCAACGACGGCGGCCGCTTCACGGACGTCTCGGCGGCGATGGGTCTCACCCGTCCGAGCCTCCCCATGGGCACCAACTACGGCGACCTGGACGACGACGGCTACCCGGACGTCTACCTGGGCACCGGCGTGCCCGACTTCTCCGCCATCATGCCCAACGTCATGTACCGCAACGACGGCGGCCGCCGCTTCGTCGACGTCACCTTCGCCGGCGGCTTCGGCGAGCTCCAGAAGGGCCACGGCGTGGCCTTCGGCGACCTCGACGGCGACGGCGACCAGGACCTCTTCGAGCAGCTCGGCGGCGCCTTCCCTTACGACGGCTATCGCAACGCCCTGTGGGAGAACCCGGGCTCGGACAACGCCTGGATCGTGCTGCGCCTGGTGGGAAAGAAGGCGAATCGCTTCGGCGTCGGCGCCCGCATCGAGATCCGCGTGCGCCGGGGCGACGCGACCCGCTCGGTCCACGTCGTCGCCGGCTCCGGCGGCTCCTTCGGCGGCTCGAGCCTGCAGCAGGAGATCGGGCTGGGGCGCGCCGACGCCATCGAGCGCGTCACCGTGGTCTGGCCGGGGAGCAAGACGCACCAGAGCTTCGAGAACGTGGCCCCGAACCGGTACTATCGGGTGGTCGAGGGCCGGCCCGAGCTCGAGCCCTTGCAGATACCCCGGGTCCACCTGGGCGCCCACCCCGCGCCCGCACTCCCAGCACACCATCCCGAGACGCACTCGCCATGAACCGATCGAAAGCCGTCGCCCCGCTCCTCTTCGCCGCACTCCTGGTCACGCCGGGCCTCGCTCGCGCACAACACCCGCCGGCGGCGGATGACTCCGCCAAGGATCCGGCCGCGCTCGTACGTCAGGCCCTGGACCAGGCGAACGCGGGCCACGCGAAGGAGGCCGTGGCCCTCCTCGAGCCCCTGCGCGACCGTCCCGGTACGCCGGCGCCGGTGCTCGCCACCCTGGGTGCCCTCTACCTCCAGGTCGACCGGCCCGCCGACGCCTTCTCGCTGCTCGAGCCCCTGGCCCAGCCGGAGGACGCCAACGCCGCGGTGCTCTACAACGCCGGCCGCGCGGCCCTCGCCCTGGGCAAGATCGTCAAGGCGGAGAAGCTCTTCGAACGGTCGGTGGCCAAGGAGCCCGACACCCCGGCGTCGCGCGAGCTCGGCTTGCTCCGCGGCCAGGAGAGCCGCTACCACGAGGCCCTCGCCCTGCTTCTCCCCTGGGCGCGGAGTCATCCGGACGACCACGAGGCGCGCCTGGCCGGCGCCTTCGCGGCGATCCGCGTACGCCGGCCGCCGGACGCCGAGGAGCTCCTCTCGGACCTGCCCCAGACCGACCCCCAGGTCCGCCTCGCGTGGGGCAACCTGCTCTTGCTCAAAGACGACCCCCCCGGGGCGGTGTCCACGCTCGAGCCGCTGGTGAACGCCCCGGAGGGCAAGGTGCCGGAGGCGATCCAGGGGGACGCCCGCCGCCTGCTGGCCGACGCCTATCTCCAGCTCGGACAGGCCGAGAACGCCGCGTCGACTCTGAAGGACCATGCCGTCGGCCCGGCCTCCAACCTGGCCCTCGCCCGCGCCCGCTACCAGGCCGGCGACGTGGACGGCGCGATCGAGACCCTGCGTTCCTTCGCCGACTCGAGCCTGGAGAGCGACGCCCCGCCGGACGACCCTCGCTGGCCCCTCGCCGCCGACATCCTGCGCGACTTCGGCCGCTGGCTGCTCGCGGCCGGCAAGGCCGAGGAGGCCCTGCCGTACCTGCGTCTCTCGAGCCAGGTCAACGCCCGCGACAAGGAGACCTGGCAGGCCCTGGGGCAGGCCCTGGCGGCGGCCGGCCAGCGCGACGAGGCGAAGAAGGCCCTGGCGAAGTTCCAGGAGCTGGCCAAGGCAGCGGGCAACGAGTCGGCCCGGATGAACCGCATCCGCGAGGCGCGGGAGGACCCGACCGGCGCCCGGATCGACCAGGCCCGGCGCCTCCTCGCCCAGGGCCAGGCAGAGGACGCGCTGAAGCTCCTCCAGGGCGAGATCGAGCTCGAGCCGCAGGACGTCCGGCCCCGGCTGCTGGCGTCGCGGGCCCTGCTGGTGCTAGGGCGCCCGCAGGAGGGCCTCGAGGCGGCACGACAGGCGCTGGCCCTTGCTCCCGACAACCCGGACGCCGTCTACCAGCTCGGCACGGCCAACCTGGCGCTCAAGAACATGGACGCCGCCGAGGCCGACCTCCGCCACGCCCTCGAGCTTCGCCCCCGACCACGTGCCGGCGATGAACGACCTCGCCGTCCTGCTGCTAGTCAAGGGCGAGCGCGCGGAGGCCCGGAGCCTGCTCGAGAAGGTCCTGGAGCTGCGGCCGGACGACCCCCAGGCGAAGGCCAACCTGGCGAAGCTGGAGGCCCGGAACGGGCCGTGAGACCTTTCCTCACTCCCCTTCGTAGGCCACCACGCGGCGGTTCGCGGGCAGGCTCTCGAAGACCTGGGTCTTCCCGCCCGGCCAGCGCACCGTCAGGCGGTCCACGGAACGGGCGTCGCCCAGGCCGAGGTGGGCGGTGATCGAGCTCTGGGAGAGGTAGGAGGAGCCGGTCTTGACCTCGCGGAGCTGGACCGGACCCGGGACCGGCCCGTCGCCCGAGCGGAGCTCGAGGCGCGCGCCGACCCCCTGGCCGTCGCTCCGGCGGCCCCGCAGGTCGAGCTGGAGCCAGTTCCCCGTCGCCGAGCCGGCGAGGTTCTCGTAGACCTCGGCGAGATCGTTCGAGTCGACGATCACCACGTCCTGGTCGCCGTCGCCGTCGAGATCGCCCACCGCCAAGCCCCGGCTGACCCGCACCCGGTCGAGCCCGGTGCCCGCGGCGAGCTCGAAGCGCCCGCCCCCCACGTTCTCTAGCACCTGGTTCGGCTGGGCAAAGTGGCTCTGGGGGTGGATCTTCGCCGCTTGGTCCTGGATGTGGCCGTCGGCGATCACCAGGTCCTCGTCGCCGTCCTGGTCCAGGTCCGCGAACGCCACGCCGAAGGCCAGCATGGGCAGGGAAGGCTCGGCCAGCCGGCTGGTGAAGCGCGCGTCGAGGAACAGTCCCCCGCCCGAGTTGTGGTAGAGGACGTTGGTCTCGAACTCGAAGTTGGTGACCACGATGTCCAGCCGTCCGTCGCCGTCCGGATCGCCCAGGTCGGTCCCCATGCCCGCCTCCGGCTGAGCCTCGTGGCCGTAGCTCGCGCCGGACAGGAGCGATTCGTCCTCGAAGGTGCCGTCGCCCCGGTTCCGGAAGAGGGAGTTGGGCTCCTGGTCGTTGGCCACGTAGAGGTCCGGCCAGCCGTCGCCGTCGAGGTCGCCGGCGACGACACCGAGGCCCGGGTGCGCAGATCCCGTGAAGCCGGCCTGGCGCGTCGCGTCCTCGAAGGTGCCGTCGCCCCGGTTGCGGTAGAACCTGTCCGGGGTGGCCGGGTAGGCGTCCGGCTGGCAGTAGCCTTCGATCCCTCGCGTCGTGTCCCCGCAGACGTGGTGGGTCGCGATCGTGAAGTCGACGTAGTTCGCGACGTAGAGGTCCAGGTCGCCGTCCCGGTCGGCATCGAAGAACTCGGCCGAGCCGCTCCATGCGGGATCGCCGACGCCGGCGGCGGAGGTGACGTCCTCGAAGGTGCCGTCGCCCCGGTTGCGGTAGAGCTGGTTGGCGCCGAGCTCGGTGACGTAGAGATCCGGGGCGCCGTCGCCGTCGACGTCCCCGCTCACCCCGCCGCAGCCGTAGTGGTCGACCCTGAGCCCGGAGCGGTCGGTGACGTCGACGAAGCGGGTGCCGCCGCCGGCGGCCGGACCGTCGTTGCGGAACAGGCGCGACCGGGCCGGCGGCCCGGTGTAGCCGGGCAACGAGCCACCGTCGACGAAGAAGACGTCCAGGTCGCCGTCGCCGTCGTAGTCGAAGAGCACCACCCCCCCGACGATGGTCTCGGGCATGTAGCGCCGGCCCGAGGCGCCGGTGTGGTGGTGGAAGACCAGCCCCCAGGCGTCCGAGACCTCGCGGAAGCGCAGGTGGGACGGCGCCTGGCCGGCGACGGTCCGGGACGCGCCCAGGCAGAGCGCCAGGACCACGAATGCGGTGGAACGGGACATCGGGGAGGCGACTCGCGTGGCACGAAAGCCTACCACGGGGTGCGCCCCGACGCCGCCCGGCGCCCGTGCTACCCTGCCGCGGTGAGCGAGACCTCGCGGGCGCGCCGGCCGGCGGTGCCCATCGCCCCCGCGGCCGCCCTGGCCGCCGCCGCCGGCTTCGCGCTCCTCCGGCTCGTCCTCGCTCCCACCTTCGAGCTCCTCCCCCAGAGCGCCTACTACTTCACGGCGTACGCCGAGCACCCGGCGCTCTCCTACTACGACCATCCGCCGATGATCGGCTACCTGCTCCGGGCGGGGGCGGAGCTCTTCGGCCGGACGAGCTTCGGCGTCCACTTCACGCTCTGGCTCACGACCGTCGGCACGCAGGTCGCCTTCTTCTGGGTCGCCCGCCGGTACTTGGACCAGGAAGGGGGCCGCGAGCGGGGCGCCTTCGCCCTGACGCTTTTCGCCTCGACGACGATGGTCTCGCTGCTCTCCTTCGTCGCCGTCCCGGACGTGCCGCTCCTTCTCTTCTGGACCCTCGCCGTGGGCGCCCTCGACCGCGCCCTCCTCGGCGCGGCGCCTGGTGAGGAGGGCGCCGGGCCGGCTCCTCCCCGCCCCGGCGCCTGGACGGTCGCCGGCCTCGCCATGGGCCTGGCGCTGCTCAGCAAGTACACGGCGCTCTACCTCCAGGGCGGCCTGGTCCTCTTCCTCCTCCTCTCGCGTCGTCACCGGCGCCTCCTGGCGACGCCCTGGCCGTACGTCTCGCTGGCCCTCGCCCACCTGGTCTGCCTGCCGGTCTACCTCTGGAACGCGCGCCACGGCTTCGCCTCGTTCCTCTTCCAGTCGACCGGGCGGGCGGCCGAGATCCGCTTCGATCCGGGGGACCTCGTGGGGTTCCTGGCGGGGCAGGCGGTGGTCCTGCTGCCGGTGCTCTTCGCCGCCTTCCTGGTGGCTGCCTGGCGCGAGGTGCGGCGGCGGCTCCGGCCGGGCGGCGGGGCGCCGGAGCCCAAGACGCTTCTCCTCCTCTGCCTGTCGCTGCCTCTCTTTGCCACCTGCGTGGGCCTCTCGCCCTTCGCCTGGGTGAAGATGAACTGGGCGATGCCGGCCTACGTCGCCGGGGTGCTCCTGGCGGCGCGGGCGGTCGGCCGGCGGGCCTGGCGCTGGCACCTGGCGACCGCGGTCGTCGTCCACCTGCTCCTCGCCGTCGAGCTGGTGGCGTTCCCGTTGCTCCCCAGCAACGAGGAGGCCTGGTTCGGGTGGGACGAGCTCGCGGCCCGGGCGGAGGCGCGCGCGGCGGCTCACCCCGGCGCCTTCGTCTTCGCCGGCGACAACTACCGCACCACCGCCGAGCTCCGCTTCTACGGCCCCCGGCACGGCCTGACCCGGGCCTACGGCATGGACGTGATCGGCTGGAACGCCCTGGGCTACGAGTACCTGGGGGAGGACCTCGCGACCCTGGCTGGACGCGACGCCATCTTCCTGCGCTCCGAGGCCCTCGCCGGCCCGAGCGCCGAGACGGGGCGCTACCTGGCGCAGGCCCGGCGCTACTTCGCCCGGGTCCGGGAGGTGGAGCCGATCGAGATCCACCGGCACGGCCGGGTTGTCCGGCGCTTCCGCGTGTTCTTCTGCACCGCCTACCGCGGTCCGGACGCGACGCCACCGGGCGGGGGCGTCCCCTTCCCCCCCGTGGGGTGGGAAGGGGATCGAGGGGTTGCGGGGGGCATCCGGTCAACCGTCCCCTTCCCCCCCGTGGGGTGGGAAGGGGATCGAGGGGTTGCGGGGGGCATCCATTGATACCATCCCGACCCGTGAAGCGCGCCGGCCGTCGTCTCCTCGCTCGCATCCCGCCCGCCCCGGTCCTGCTCGTCGCCGCCCTCGCCGCCACGGCCTGCGGCAGCGGCCGGGACCCCCTGGAGGCGGTCCCGAAGGGCCGGCCGATCATCCTGATCTCCATCGACACCCTGCGCTCCGACCACCTGCCGGCCTACGGCTACGACCGCGTGAAGACGCCGGCGATCGACGCCCTGCGCGCCGACGCCCTCCTCTACCGGCGGGCCTACAGCCAGGTGCCCCTGACCCTGCCCTCCCACGCCTCGATCCTGACCGGTCTCCTGCCGCCGGCCCACGGCGTGCGGGACAACACCGGATACCGCTTGAGCGAGACGGCGGGGGCCACGCTGGCCGAGCTCCTCGGCGGCGCCGGCTACGCCACCGGCGCCGCCGTCTCGTCCTACGTCCTGCGTCACGAAACCGGCATCGCCCGGGGCTTCGACCTCTACGACGACCACCTCGCGTCGGGTCACGGGAAGGCCATCGGCGAGATCCAGAGGCCCGGCCCGCAGACCCTGGAGGCCGTGCTTCCCTGGTTGCGCTCGGTCGCCGGCAAACCGTTCTTCCTCTTCTTCCACCTCTACGAGCCGCACTCGCCGCGCGATCCCCCGGCGCCGTTCGCGGCCCTCTACGGCAAGAGCTACGACGGCGAGGTGGCCGCCGCCGACGCGGTGGTCGGCCGGCTCGTGGACGAGCTCAAGACCCTCCACGTCTACGACCGCTCGACGATCTTCCTGCTCGCCGACCACGGCGAGGGCCTGGGCGACCACGGCGAGGACGAGCACGGCGTGCTCCTCTACCGCGAGAGCCTGCAGGTGCCCCTGATCGTGAAGCTGCCCGGCTCGGTCGACGCCGGCGCCTCGGTCGACCGGCCGGCCGAGCTCGTGGACGTGGCGCCCACGGTCCTCGCCCTGGCCGGCGTCGCGCCCCCGGCGGCGCTCCCCGGCCTCTCGCTCCTGCGGCTCGCCGAGGACGCCGAGGACGCCGCGCCGCGGGTGATCTACTCCGAGACCTTCAATCCTCGGCTGCGCTACGGCTGGAGCGGTCTGACCTCGGTCGTCCGCGGGCACTACCACTACATCGAGGGCGCCGACCGGGAGCTCTACGACCTGGCCGCCGACCCGGGGGAGACGAAGAACGTGCTGCGCGACGAGCGCAAGGTCTACGCCACCCTGCGCGACGCCCTCCACGGCTTCGACTCCGAGCTCCAGAAGCCGTTCGAGGAGGACGCCGAGACCCGGGCCGCCCTCGCCGCCCTGGGCTACCTCGGGAGCGTCGCGCCGGCGGGCGAGGGCCCCTTGCCCGACCCCAAGACCATGCTCCCGGCCCTGGACGGCCTGCGCTCCGGGGTCGAAGCGGTCTCCCGCGGCGAGAACGAGAGCGCCGTCCCCCTGCTCCGCGAGGCGACGGAGACGATCCCGAGCTCGATCGACGCCTGGCAGTTCCTGGGGCTGGCCCTCGAACGGCTGGGCCGGAAGGAGGAGGCCCTGGCGGACTACCGCAAGGCCTTCGAGCTGTCGAACGGCTCGCCGCTCCTGGCCAAGCCCATGGCCCACCTCGCCCTCGAGCTCGGCCGCCTGGACGACGCCGCCCAGTACCTGCGCATGGCCGTCGACCAGGAGCCGGACGACCTCGGGCTCCGCCTCCTGGAGGCCCGGACGCTCCTGGTCTCCGGCCACCCGGATCAGGCCCTGGACGCGGCCCGGGAGGCGGTCCGGAGCGCCCCCGACTCGGCCGACGCCCACTACCTCGTGGGGGCCGCGGAGATGGGGTCGGGCGAGCCCGGCGAGGCGGAGCGCGACCTGCGCCGGGCCCTCGAGATCGCCCCCGACCACCCGGCGGCGCTCAACGACCTGGCGGTGCTCCTGATGAGCCAGGGCCGCCGGGAGGAGGCGCGGGCTCTGCTCGAGCACCTGGTTCGGGTGCAGCCGGAGAACCGGGCCGCCCGGCAGAACCTGGCGCGCCTCCGGCGAGCGCCGGGCTCCTGACGAGCTCCACCCGCCGGTCGGCCGGCAGGCCTTCGATCGCCTCCGTCGTCCCGTCCGGCCAGCGGACCGTCAACCGGTCGACCGTCCTCGCCCCGCCGAGGCCGAAGTGGACCGGGAGCTGGTTCTCGGAGAGGTAGGAGGACTCGGTCCGCACCTCGCGCCACTGGGAGCGGCCACCGGCCGCAACGGTCACCCGGGCGCCGATCCCGAAGCGGTTGCCGTCGGGGCGGGAGAGGGCCACCTGGAGCCAGCCGCCCTCGCCCGAGGCGACGTTCTCGTAGACCTCGTCGAAGTCGTTCGAGTCGTTGATCACGAGGTCCAGGTCGCCGTCGCCGTCGAGGTCGCCGGCTGCCATGCCTCGGCTCGCGCGGACCACGTCGAGGCCGGAGTCGGCGACCTCCTCGAACCGCCCCTTGCCCTGGTTCGCGAACACCTGGTTGCGCTGCTTGTAGGTGGTCGTCTTGTCGAGCAGCTCGATGTTGTCGATGATGTGGCCGTTGGCCACCGCCACGTCCGGATCGCCGTCCTGGTCGAAGTCGGCGAAGACGACGCCGAACCCCACCTTCCCCACCGAGGGCTCCGCGAGACGGGTGGTGTAGCGCCGGTCGACGAAGATCCAGGGTCCGCCTTCGCCGTAGACGGCGTTCGTCTGGGCGTCCATGTGAGTGGTCATGATCTCGGGCAGGCCGTCGCCGTCCAGGTCGCCCACGTCGATCCCCATGCCCGCCTCCGGGTCGCCCCGGTCGCTGAAGGCCGTGCCCGAGAGCAGGCCGATCTCCTCGAAACGGCCGCCGCCGCGGTTCTCGAACAGGAAGTTGGCGGTCATGTCGTTGGCGACGTAGAGGTCCGGCCAGCCGTCCTCGTTGAAGTCGCTGAACAGGACCCCCAGCCCCTTCCCGTGCGCGTCGGCGAAGCCGGCCTCGGCGGTGGCGTCCTGGAAGGCGCCGTCGCCCCGGTTGCGATAGAAGACGTCCGGCATGCCGCTGAACGCGTCGGGGTGACAGTAAGTGCGGATGCCTTCCGACTGCTTGCCGCAGATCGGGTTGTGCTCCAGGGTGAAGTCGACGTAGTTGGCGGCGTAGAGGTCGAGGTCGCCGTCCCGGTCGACGTCGGCGAAGCTCGCGCCGGAGCCCACGTTCGAATCGCCCACCCCCGCGCTTGCCGTGCCGTCGTGGAACGTTCCGTCCCCGTCGTTGACGAAGAGCTGGTTCGGCCCGAAGGCGGTGACGTAGAGGTCGAGGTCGCCGTCACCGTCGACGTCGCCGGCCACGGCGCCCATCCCGTAGGCGGCCACGACGATGCCGGAGCGGTCGGTGACGTCGACGAAGCGGCCGCCGTCGTTGCGGAAGAGCCGCGACTTGGGGGTCTCGCCGTGGTAGCCCGGGAGGATCCCGCTGTCGACCATGAAGACGTCCGGGTCGCCGTCGCCGTCGTAGTCGAAGATCGCGACCCCCGAGCCCATGGTCTCGACCATGTAGTAGTGCCCGGTCCCCGCGTGGTGGTGGCGGAAGACGAGACCCCACGGCTTCGAGACCTCCCGGAACCGGATCCCGGGCGCCGCCGGGGCCGCGGCCCGGGAGGCCCCCCCGAGCAGGATCGAGACCAGGAGGCAGCACGGGACCGCGCGCCGGAGCCAGGCCCCCCCGCCGGATCGTTCCGCCCACCGTCTCATCGCGTCTCGCCTCCTTGGCTCGCACCGTCCCACGGGCTCCTGACCGGCTCGCCTCGCTCGTAGAGCGCGAGCCATCGCCGGTTGCGCTCGATCACCTCGGGGCGGCCCCGGGGCTCCACCTGTCCCAGGACCCGCCGTTGCCAGGCGACCGCGTCGGCGAACCGGCCCGCCTCGGCGTAGGCCATGGCCACGGTCTCGGCGTGCTCCAGGTTCGTCTCCCGGCGGAAGGCGTCCTCGGCCAGGGTCACCGCCCGCTCGCCGTCGCGTGCCGCCGGGTCGGGCGCCGTGGCCAGGAGCCGGGCCAGGAGATGGGAGAGGACCAGGTTGCCGGGCAGGGCGGCGAGGTCCGCCTCGAGCGCCTTGCGGGCGCCCACGTAGTCGCCGCCCAGGATCAGCGCCATCGCGCGGCCGAACCGGGGGTCGACCTCCCCCGGCGCCAGCGCGACGACCCGGGAGAAGCTCCTCGGCCGCCTCGGCGAAGCGGCCCTCCCGGCCCAGGACCTTCGCCAGCTCGGCGTGGGCGGCCTGGGAGTCGGGCGCCAGAACGGCGGCCCGGCGGTAGTGCTCGGCCGCGCCCGCCGCGTCGCCCGCCCGGTCCCGGAGGTGGCCGAGCTCGAGCTGGGCCTTGGCGGCCAGCGGCGCCTCGTCCTGCCGGAGCTGGGGGAGGAGCGCCTGGAGCTCCTCGGCGGCGCGCGCGGGCCGGCCCGCCTGGAGCAGCGCCTCGGCCCACTCGAGGTGGGCGGCGTGGTCGAGGGGATCGATCTCGGCCGCCCTGCCGTAGTGCTCGGCGGCCTCCGCCCACCGGCCCTCCTCGGCCAGGGCGGCGGCCAGGTTGTAGTGGGCGTTGCGGTAGCCCGGGTCGAGCGCGATCGCCTTCCCGAAGGCCCCGATCGCTTCGTCGCGCCGGCCGGCCCGGATCAGGGCGGAGCCCAGGTTGTACAGGTTCTGGGGATCGTCCGGGGCGATCTCCACCGCCTGCCGGTACTCCCGGATCGCCACCTCCAAGAGCCCGTTCTGCAGGGCGGCGTTCCCCCGCTTGAGGTGGATCGCGGCCCCCTTGAGGAGACCGGCGAGACGATCCATCAGGGGGTCGGCGAAGCGCACCGCGTGGCCGTGGTTCAGGGCCAGGTGCTCCCGGGCCGCCGCCAGGTCGCCGGCGTCGCGGTAGGCGAGGCCGAGCTGGTGCTGGAGGGCGTCGGCCCCGGGCTGGATCTCGAGCGCCGCCTCGAACCGCTCGATCGCCTCTCGGGGTCGCTTCCGGCGGAAGGCGATCGTCCCCAGGCCCTCGAGGGCCGCCGCCGACCGCGGCTCGATCTCCAGCGCCGCCCGGAAGCTCTCGCCGGCGGCGTCGAGCTCGCCCCTGGCGAGGCGCACCTGTCCCAGGCGGAGGAGCGTGGGTAGATCGTCCGGCCGCAGCTCGTGGGCCCGGGCGAGGCTCGCCTCGGCCTCGTCCAGGCGCCCGTCGCGCTGGTAGAGGACACCCAGGTAGTAGGACCAGGAAGGCTCGTCCGGCGCCAGGGCCCGGGCGTCGGCGAGGGCCGGCTCGGCGGTGTCCGTCAGGTCGTAGAGGAGGTAGAGGCTCCCCAGCCGGCCGTACGCCGCCGCCAGCTCCGCGCCGGAGGCCTCGCCGCCGGCAGCCAGCCGATCGAGCTCCGAGCGCTCCGCTTCGAGCTGCTCCCGGTCCTCCGCCTCGAGGTTGCCGAGCGGCGGGCGGGGCACCGGGGCGAGCCCCGGCGGTCCGGGAGCGGGGACGGCCGGGGGGCGGGCGCCTGCGGGCGGCGGCTGGCCGCCGGCCGGCGCCGGCGCGAGGGCCAGGATCGCGACCGCCGGGATCGAGAGGGCCGCGCAAAGGCCCCTCATGACGCCGGCGCCCCGGGGCCTTCGTAGAGGATCGCGTAGCGCCCGACCGGGAGGCCGGACCACGCCTCGCTCCGGCCGTCCGGCCAGTCCACCCGCACCCTCTCGACCTCGGCGCCCCGAGCGAGATCGGGGCCCAGGCCGAAGAGCACCCGCGGATCGTTCGACGAGGCGTAGCTGCCGCAGGTCCTGGCGTCGCGCAAGAGGGTGGGCGCGCCCGGTCTCTCGAGGACCGCCCGGGCCCCGAGCATGTCCCGGACCGCGCCTTCACCGGCCGGCATCCCCACCAGCCGCAGGCCCAGCCAGGGCGTCTCCCGGGAGGCCTGGTCGACGAGCAGCCGCGCCGGCCCGGCGCTGTTGGCGACCAGGAGGTCCGAGTCGCCGTCCTCGTCCACGTCTCCCATGGCGACGCCGCGGCTCACTTCGGAGAGCTCGAAGACCTTGCCGGCCTTGTCCGTGACCTCCTCGAAGCGGCCGCCTCCCAGGTTGTGGTAGAGGCTGTTCGTCTGGTGGAGGGCGTAGGCGTCGCCGGCCCGCACCTCGTCCCAGAGCAGCGTCACCGCGCCGTTGGCCACGAAGACGTCCTGGAGACCGTCGCCGTCGTAGTCCACGAGCGCGGTGCCGAAGCCGGTGAAGCGCCAGGACGGGGTCCCCAGGCCCGTCTGCTGGGAGCGGTCCTCGAAGATCCCGTGGCCGTCGTTCAGGTAGACGGTGTTGGTCTCCCGCTCGAGGTGGGTCATGAACAGGTCCTCGGTGCCGTCGCCGTCGAGGTCGCCGGTCACCACCCCCATGCTCGCCTCGGCCTGGCCCATGGCGTTGACCGCGCAGCCGCCCAGCAGGGCGCCGTCCTGGAAGGTGCCGTCGTGCCGGTTGAGCCAGAGCTGGTTGGCCATCCCGTCGTTGGCCACGTAGAGGTCCACCCAGCCGTCGCCGTCGAAATCCGCCGCCGTGGCGCCGAGCGCCGGGCCGAGCTCCGAGGCGATCTTGGAGCTCGCGGTCACGTCCTCGAACGTACCGTCGCCCCGGTTGTGGAACAGGCGGTCGGGCTCCGGGTCGAAGGCCGAGGGGCCGCAGTAGTCACGGGCGCCCGCGGGCGTGCTGCACGGCTTCTCGGTGGCGGCTCGGAAGTCCACGTAGTTGCCCACGTAGAGGTCGAGCCAGCCGTCCCGGTCGTAGTCGAAGAAGACCGCCGGCACGCTCCAGCGGGGATCGTCCGTGCCGGTCTTGGCAGTGGCGTCCTCGAAGGTGCCGTCGCCCCGGTTGTGGAGCATCTGGTTCGAGCCTCCGAAATTCGTGATGTAGAGGTCGATCCAGCCGTCGTTGTCGTAGTCGCCGGCGGTCACCCCCATGCCGTAGCCGGTCCCCAAGTCGCCGCTCCGGGCGGTCACGTCGGTGAACCGGACGACCGGCGCGCCGTCCGGCCCGGCGGAGGTGTCGTTGCGGTAGAGCCGGTCGGTGAGGGGGAGCGGGTACTTCGGAGGGAAGGTGGCGTCGGCCACCGTCTTGCCCTCGCCGAGCATCGTGCCCTGGACCATGTAGACGTCCAGGTCGCCGTCGCCGTCGTAGTCGACCAGCGCCGCCCCCTGGCCCATCATTTCGGCGAAGTTGAGCTTCTCCGGACATGCCGTTGAAGTGCACGAAGTCGAGGCCCGTCTCGGCCGCCCGGTCGACGAACAGGTCGCCCGGCGGGGAGGGCGCGGCGGCCCCGGGCAACGCGGCGGTCAGCCCTGCGAGGAGGAGGAGGCCGAGGGGCCGGGAGATGGGGACAAGGCTCATCGACTACGACCCGATGGCGCCCAGGATCCGCTGCGCCTCGCGGCGCTCCGCGTCGTGCCCGGTG
This sequence comes from uncultured Acidobacteriota bacterium, assembly GCA_963741925.1. Classification (GTDB taxonomy): domain Bacteria; phylum Acidobacteriota; class Thermoanaerobaculia; order Multivoradales; family DATKCC01; genus CAVUBL01. The sequence continues at coordinate 406,435 of CAVUJU010000005.1, read as the reverse complement.
GCCGGCGCCGCCGCCAGGAACCGGCCGAGGGCCTTGCGCGCGGTGCCCGTCTCGCCGACCCGGGCCGCGACCGAGCCCAGGTTGAAGAGCACGTCGAGGTTGTCCGGATCGAGATTCGCGGCCCGCTTCCAGGCCTCGACCGCGGTCTTCGGCTCGCCGAGGTTGAAGTACGCGATCGCCAGGTTGTTCCAGGCGTTGGGCCGGCGGCCCTCGATCGCCAACGCCCGGCGGGCGTAGTCGCGGGCCTCGGAGTAACGCTGCCGCTGGATCGCCACGAAGGAGAGGGTCTCGAGGGGGCGCGGGTCCCGGGGATGGGCCGCGGCCGACGTCTCGAGCACCGAGGCCGCGTCCTCGTAGCGGCCGAGGGCGGCGTAGGCCAGGGCGAGCCCGTTCTCGGTGTCGGCGTCGGAGGCGTCCGGATCGACCTCTTCGAGCACCTTCACCGCCTCGGCCGGCCGCCCGGCCCGGACCAGGCTCAAGCCGAGCTGCTGGTTGAGCGCCGCGTTGGCGGCGCCGGCGCGGCGCGCCGCCTCGAGGAGCCCCAGGGCTCCGGCGTCGTCGCCGCGCTGGAGGAGGATCCGCGTGAGGTACTCGTAGGCCACCGTCATCGTCGGGCGGGCCGCCACGATCTCGCGGCCCTGCCGCACCGCCTCATCGTACCTCCCCGCGGTGAAGAGCTGCACCATGGAGTTGAGCTGGTGGTCGAGCTCGATCAGGTTCTTGGGATCGTCCTCCGGTCCGTAGGCGGCCTTGCCGGGGGCCGAGCCGCCCAGGTACCCCAGGCTCCGGAGCTCGGCCGCCTCGTCGGGCGCGATCGAGTCCGCGGCGGGCGGCCAGACCGACTCCCGGGGGAGCGCCGCGGCGAGATCGTGGGCCTCCCGCGGCCGGTCTTGGAAGAGGTTCTTCGTCTCGCCGGGGTCCGCGGTCAGGTCGTAGAGCTCCGGGATCGGGAGCTCGATCAGCTTCACGTGGTTGCGGATCACGCCGCGGAGCGGCGCCGCGCCGTACTCGAGGTTGGGCGAGAGCGACTCGAAGTAGACCGTGCGCGAGTCGTCGGGCCGGCCCACCAGGGAGCAGCCGGGCAGGCCGGCCGGCACGGCGACGGCGAGGAGCTCGAGGGCGGTAGGCACGATGTCCACGTGCTGGGCCGCCCGGTCGTCGCGCCCGGGCTCGACCCCGGGCCCCCAGAGCACCAGCGGCACGTGGAGGGTCGACTCGTAGGCGAAGAAGCTGTGGGTCGCCTCGCCGTGGTCGCCCAGGGCCTCGCCGTGATCGGCCGTGAAGACGACGAGGGTGGGGGCTTCGCGGCCCGCGAGCAAGCCGTCGACGAGCGGCGCCAGGTAGGAGTCGACCGCCGCGACCTCGCCCAGGTAGGGCTTGCCGGCGTACCTGGCGGCGAAGGGCGCGGGCGGCGTGTACGGCGCGTGGGGGTCGAAGAGGTGGAGCCAGAGGAAGCGGCGCCGCCCCCGATGCTCGTGCCACCAGCGGGTGCCGCGTGCCACCACCTCGCTCCCCGGCCGCTCGGCGTAGGTGAACAGGTGCTCGCCCCGCCCCTCCCGGGAGCCGCCGAAGTCGTCGTCGTAGACGTCGAACCCGCGGTCGAGGCCGTAGCGCGCGTCGAGGGCGAAGGAGCCGACGAAGGCGGCGGTGGCGAACCCGGCCTGGTGGAGCACGGTCGCCAGGGTCGGGACGTCCGGCCCGAGCTTGAAGCCGCCGTTGTTGCGCACGCCGTGCTGGTACGGGTAGAGACCGGTCAGGATGTTCGTGTGAGAGGGGAGGGTGACCACGTTCTGGGCGTGGGCATCGGTGTAGACCCGGCCCGCCGCGGCCAGGCGGTCGAGGGCCGGCGTCGCGACGTCGGTCTCGCCGGCGAACCCCAGGGCGTCGGCCCGGAGGGTGTCGACGGTGATCAGGAGCAGGTTCTCAGGGGGTCCGGAAGGCGCCGCCTGGGACGCCGCGGCCGGGGCGTGGTCCGAAGCTTCGCCCCGGCTTCCGTCGTCCCCGGTCTCGGCCGGCCGGCCGGTGCAGCCCGCGACGAGCAGGAGGAGGGCGGCGAGGGCCGCCCGCGCCCTCATGAGCCGCCCCCGGCGGCGACGCGGCGGTCGACGGCGTCGAGCGCCTTGCCGAACCACTCGCTTCCGAGCTCCACGTAGTGGCTGGCTCCAGGGATCCGCAGGTAGGTCACGTGCCGGAAGCCGTCCTTCTCCATCGCCCGGTAGTAGGCGCCGGTCTGGAGGCGGTTGAAGTCGACCTCGCCGGTCACCAGGACGAAGCGGCTCGCGCTGCGCAGCCGGTCGAGCTCGGGCGGCTCCGGGAAGTCGGCCGACCAGTGCGTGCCCGGCCGGTCGGGGATCGGCACGTCGCGGAAATAGTTGCAGCCGAACCAGGAGATCTCGCCCCGGAAGACCTCCGGGTAGAGCATGGCGATCTCGCTGGCGAGCCGGCCTCCCCCCGAGTACCCGGCGACGTAGATCCGCTCCGGGTCGAGGTCGTAGAGCCTGGCCATGTTCGCCGCCGCGTCGAGGGCGAGGTCGACCCGGTCCCAGGCCGGGCGGACGTTGCTCGCCGAGTTGGCGCCGACCCAGAGGAGATGGCGCCGGTCGAGGCTCGCCTCGACCCCGGGGTCGTCGGGGCCGCCCGAGGAGCCCGGGCTCACCCAGACCACCAGGCCCCAGGGTGAAGCCGAGCTCGAGCCCGCCTGCGACCCGGACGGAGCCCGGTAGCCGGCCGGCACGTAGACCTCGAAGGTCTCCTTGGCCAGGTCGTAGCGCCCGCCGGCCGGGTCGGCCTTCCGGACCGCGTCGAGGGTGCCCCCGAACCGCTTCACGAAGACCTCGATCGACGACAGCGGGCTGCGCTCGGTGAAGGCGGTGCGGAAGGCGCCGGTGCGCCCCGGCTCCGGCGGCACGACCGGCTCTTCTCGCAGGTGGAGCCGCTCGGCGATGGGGGTCTCCTGGGCGAGGAGGTCCGAGAGCTCGCCGGCCACCGCCTTCGGCTCCCCGGCCAGACGCTTCAGAAACCGCCGCGCCTCGCCTTCCCGGCCGGCCCCGTCCGCGAGGGTGGTCAGGAGCTGCCGGGTGCGCTCGCGGCCGGGCGCGAGCACCAGGGCCGCTTCGAAAGTGCGCTCGGCCGCCGCCTCGTCGCCCTCCAGGAAGTGGGTGCGGGCGATCTGCTCCAGGACCTGGGCGCGATCGGCGTCCGAGAGGCCGCCCGGCGCCTTGACCGCCTTCCAGTACTCCTCGCGGGCGTCGGCCGGGCGCCCCTGGGCCAGGAGGGCATCGCCCTTCTCCACCCACACCTTGAGGGTCAACGGGCTTCCCTCCCAGAAGGCGGGGGTCACGACGTCGATCGACTGGAGGCGCACCTCGACCGGCTCTCCGGCCTGGTCTTCGGCGACCCGGACGAAGCCGCGGGCCGGCAGAAACCCCCGGGCCTCGACGGTAATCGTCCAGACGCCCGGCCCGAGGAGGAGCTCGGACCACTTGCCGTCGGCGCCGGTGGCGGCCGGCGCCGGGCCCTGGTCGGGCGCGCCGTCCGGGTGGAGCGTGACCCGGGCCCCGGCCACGGGCCGGCCGTCGTCGTCGAGCACCACGCCGTAGGCCCGGCCCTGGCCGCGCCACTCCTGGCCGGCGGCCGGCGAAGCGCCCGCGAGACAGGACGTCCCCGCCGCCAGGGCGCCGAGCAACCCGAGCCCCAGGCCCGCCGCCACGCCTCGTATGGTCGTTCTCCACCCTCGGTCCATCGTGTAAAGCTACCAGCTTCTGGCCTCGGAGAGAGAGCGCGCCGCGACTTGCCCGCGGCCGGTGGGCGTAGGAGAATGGCGCCACCTCGGGACTGAGGAAAGGAATCACTCTATATGGACGACCGCTCGTTCCGGTCCGTCGTCGAGATGTTCCACCACCGGGTCGACGCCACGCCGGACGGCGAGGCCCTGTACGGGCGCGTCCGCCCGGGCACGGGGTGGTATGTCCTCACCTGGCGCGAGACCGCCGAGCGCGTCCGCAAGGTGGCCTGCGGCCTGCTCTCTCTGGCCGGCGACACCGGCCTCGCGCGGGGGTCGCGGGTGGCGATCCTGGCCACGACGAGCCCGGAGTGGGTGATCGCGGACCTCGCGATCCTCGCCGCGGGCGCCGCCACGACCACCGTCTACACCTCGAACACCGCCGAGGAGTGCGCCCACATCCTGGGCGACTCCTCGGCCGCCGTCTGCTTCGTCGAGAACGCCGAGCAGGCGGCGAAGCTCCTCGAGGTCCGGAGCGACCTGCCCGCCCTCGGCCGGGTGATCGTCCTGTCCGGGCCGGCACCCGAGGGGAGCGACGGGTTTCTCACCCTGGCCGAGCTCGAGGCGGCGGGCGCGGCCTGGGACGCCGAGCACCCGGGCGCCTACGAGCGCTCCTGGCGCGCGGTGGGGCCGGAGGACCTCGCCACCCTGATCTACACCTCGGGCACCACCGGCAAGCCCAAGGGCGTCGTGCTGAGCCACGACAACTGGGTCTTCGAAGCCACGAGCGTCGCCTCCCTCGGCCTGTTCCACGAGGGCGAGCGCCTCTTCCTCTTCCTGCCGCTGGCCCACTCCTTCGCCAAGGTGGTCGAGGTGTGCAGCATCCGGCTGGGAGCGATCGCCGCGGTGGACGGCGACCTCGACGAGCTGATCGACAACGTCGCCGCCTTCCGGCCGGCGGTGGTGCCCGCGGTGCCCCGGATCTTCGAGAAGGTCTACGCCAAGGTGGTCTCGGGGGCGCAGGCGGCCGGGGGCGTGAAGCTCAAGATCTTCGACTGGGCCCTGGGAGTGGGCCGGGAGGTCTCGAAGCTCCGCCAGGCCGGCCGCGAGCCCTCCGGCTGGCTCGCCGTCCGCCACCGCCTGGCGGACAAGCTGGTCTTCTCCAAGCTCAAGGCGCGCTTCGGCGGCGAGCTCAAGTACTTCATCTCCGGCGGCGCACCGCTGGCCCGCGAGATCGCCGAGTTCTTCCACGCCGCCGACCTCCTGGTGCTCGAGGGCTACGGCCTCACCGAGTCGTCGGCGGCGAGCTTCGTCAACCGGCCGGAGCACTACAAGTTCGGCACCGTCGGACCGCCGGTGCCCGGCACGACGGTCGCCATCGCCGAGGACGGCGAGGTGCTGATCGGCGGCCGCGGCGTCATGCGCGGCTACCACGACCTGCCCGAGGCCACCGCCGAGGCCCTGGACGCCGACGGCTGGCTCCACACCGGCGACATCGGTGAGCTCGACCCCGACGGCTTCCTCAAGATCACCGACCGCAAGAAGGACCTGATCGTCACCGCCGGCGGCAAGAACGTGGCACCCCAGTACGTCGAGAACCTGATCAAGTCCTCGTCCTCGTGGGTCTCCCAGGTGGTCATGCTCGGCGACCGGCGGCCCTACTGCGTCGCGCTGGTGACGATCGACGCCGAGGCCGTGGGCGCCTGGGCGGTGGAGCAGGGCCTGGGCGAGCTCTCGTACGGCGAGCTCGCCGCGCGCCGGGAGGTCCACGAGCTGGTCTGGCGCGACGTCGAGGCGGTCAACCAGCGCCTCGCGTCCTACGAGTCGATCAAGAAGATCCACCTCCTCGACCGGGACTTCTCCCAGGAGACCGGCGAGCTCACGCCCAAGATGTCGGTCAAGCGCAAGGTCGTCGAGCGCACCTGGGCACCGGTCCTCGAGCGGCTCTACGCCGGCGGCGAGTGACGGCGGCGGGTGGCCCGGCGAGTCGTTGACACGCCCGGACCCCTCTGCTACGTTTCTCCACTCCCTCCGGTCGCTCCGGAGGGCGGGGGCAGGCGTGAAGGGATCTCCGACCGTCGCGAGGGCGTTCCCGGGCGCCCCTCGCAAGGCGCGCCGACGCAGGCGTAGCAGGGACTACGTCGAGGAGGTGCAACGCGGCGAGGGGTGATGCGGGAACGTCCGCAGTAGGGCGGCGATTCCTCCACGAGCTCCCAAATAGGCCCGTAGCTCAGTTGGTTAGAGCGCTACGTTGACATCGTAGAGGTCAGCGGTTCGAGTCCGCTCGGGCCTACCAGCGACTCCAGAACGCACGCGCCCGCGGCCGGGCTTTCCGGTTCGACCGTCGGGCGTCAGGCGGGTGACCGGTGCACAGGCGCGTAGCTCAGTTGGTTAGAGCGCTACCTTCACACGGTAGAGGTCAGCGGTTCGAGCCCGCTCGCGCCTACCAGCGCCCGCTCCCCGCCGGGGACGCTTCCGCGGCCCCCTGCACCACTCGTTAGCCCACCCCCTCGCTGCCGGGGAGTCGAGTCATGGTCCAAGATGCCCTACGCCTGACCTTGCCCGACGGGAGCGTCAAGACCGTCCCGTCCGGCACCACGCCGCTCGAAGTCGCTGCCGAGATCGGCCCGGGCCTCGCCAAGGCCGCCGTCGGGGCCGAGCTCGACGGCGCGAAGGTCGACCTGCGTCTGCCGCTGGCGGCGGGCGGCCGGTTCCGGATCTTCACCACCAAGAGCCCGGAGGCGGGCGACTTCATCCGCCACAGCGCCGAGCACGTCCTGGCCGACGCGGTCAAGCGCCTGTGGCCCGAGGTGGAGATCGACGTCGGCCGGCAGGACCATTCGGAGAAGTTCCAGTACGACTTCCGGTTCCCGCGCTCCTTCACTCCCGAGGACCTGGAGCGGATCGAGGCGAAGATGCGCGAAATCCTCGCCGAGGGGAGCGACTTCGAGCGCCGCGAGGTCTCGCGCGAGGAGGCGGCGCGGATCTTCCGCGAGATGGGCGAGACCCTCAAGGTCGAGCGCCTCGGAGACATCCCCGAGGGGGAGACGATCACCGTCTACCGGCACGGCGACTTCCAGGACCTCTGCCGCGGTCCCCACGTGCGCTCGGCCGCCCAGATCGGGGCGATCAAGCTGCTGGGGGCCTCCGGCGCCTACTTCCGGGGCGACGAATCGAACGAGATGCTCCAGCGGATCTACGGCACGGCCTTCGCCTCGGCAAAGGAGCTCGAGGAGTATCTCGAGCGCCAGGAGCAGGCGCGCGCCCGCGACCACAGGAAGCTCGGCCAGGAGCTCGACCTCTTCAGCTTCAACCCGCACGCCCCGGCCTCGCCTTTCTTCCATCCCCGGGGGGCGGTCGTCTACAACGGCCTGGTCGACTACATCCGGGAGAAGCATCGCGAAGGCGGCTACGGCGAGGTGATCACGCCGCAGATCCTCGACGTCGAGCTCTGGCACACCTCCGGCCACTGGGCGAACTACAAGGACGACATGTTCTTCACCCGGTCGGAGGAGCGCGAGCTCGCGGTCAAGCCGATGAACTGCCCGACCCACTGCCTGATCTACGGCACCCGGCTGCGTTCGTACCGGGACCTGCCCGTCCGCTACGCCGACTTCGGCCGCCTGCACAGGAACGAACGAAGCGGCGTCACGGCGGGCCTCGTGCGGGTGCGCAGCTTCAGCCAGGACGACGCCCACATCTTCTGTACCGAGGAGCAGATCGGCCAGGAGGTGGCGGCGGTGGCGCGCACCATCCTCGGCATCTACCGCGACTTCCGCTTCTCGGAGGCGAAGGTCGAGCTCTCGACCCGGCCGGAGAAGTCGATCGGCAGCGCCGAGCAGTGGGCGCACGCCGAGAGGACCCTGAAAACCGCCCTCGAGGCGGAGCTTGGCAGCGACTACGAGGTCAACGAGGGCGAGGGCGCCTTCTATGGCCCGAAGATCGACTTCCAGGTCTCCGACGCCCTGGGCCGGTGGTGGCAGCTCGGCACGATCCAGCTCGACTACCAGATGCCCGAGCGCTTCGGCCTGACCTACGTCGGGGCCGACGGCTCCGAGCACCGGCCGGTGATGATCCACCGCGCCATGCTCGGCTCGATCGAGCGCTTCCTGGGGATCCTGATCGAGCACACCGCCGGCGCCTTCCCGGTCTGGCTGGCGCCGGTCCAGGCGGTGGTGCTGCCGCTGTCGGAGAAGTTCCTCCCCTACGGCGAGCGAGTCCTCGAGCGCCTCCGCGCGGCCGGCCTGCGGGCCGAGCTCGACACGCGCGACGAGAAGCTCGGCTTCAAGATCCGCGAGGCCCAGCTCCAGAAAGTGCCCTACATGCTCGTGGTGGGCGGCCGCGAAGAGGAGTCGGAGACGGTCTCCGTCCGCCTGCGCACCGAGGAGGACCTGGGCGCCATGCCCGTCGCCGAGCTCGTCGCCCGGGTCGAAGACCGCGCCGCCGGGCGCGGCGACGAGCTGTAGGGGCCGGACGGTCCGGCCGAAGAGCGGCCCCCGGGCCGCCGCCTCGTTCGTCCGCCCCCGGGCCGGCCGATCAGGCCACCCGGTGCGGGCGGAATTTCCCGCCCCCCGTCCGTCGAACCCCCTGTGCAAAGGGAACCGGTTCGGTGGTATCGTGACGACTCACCTGCTGGAGAGGGAAGTGGCGAGGAGGCGAATGCCGAAGGCCTCCGCCTCGGTTGCGTCGTGGTCTCGATGGACGTCATGGGCGTTCGAGAGAGTCGCAAGAACTTGTGGACCCGGACCGCGGGAGCGGCGGCGCTGCTCGCGCTTCTCGTCCTGATCAGCCCCGGGGGACCTCTACCCAACCGATCCCTTCCGACCCTCGCCCGGGCCGCCGCCTCCGACGCCGCCACGGCACCCTTCGGCTTCGGCCCGTCGGTCCCTCCGGACGGCGCGCTCTCGATCGACCCGAACGCCGACGCCAGAACGCTGATCGGCCTTGCGGCGGAGGCCGAGCGCACCCTGAAGGCCGACCCCGGATCCGTCGACGCCGCCACCACGCGGGCCCTCGCCCTCGAGCGGCTCCACCTGCCCCACGTCGCCCGGCAAGCGTGGGAGAAGGTGATCGACCTGGCCGCGGGGACGGATCGGGCCGCGGAGGCCCGGGAGCATCTCGAGGCGCTGGAGGAGGAACCGTCTGCCGACGACGTCTGGGCGGCGGACCGGGCCGAGCTCGTCACGGCCCTGGACGGCGACGACGCGGCGCGAGCCCAGGAGCTCGCGGATCGTCACCGGCAAGAGGTCCGCCGGTGGGTCGAGGACGAGGTGCTCCCCGAATGGGCCAGGGCGTCGGAGGACGGCGACCCCGTCCGCGCCGCGCGGTCGCTCGACGCGGCCAGGCGCCTGGCGGCGATCCTCGAGCGCCTCACCGGCGACCACCTGACCGCCGAGTCGGTGGCCGCCATCGACCGCGCGACGGGCCTCCAGCGCTGGCAGCTCGCCCAGGGCCACGCACTCTACGGCGACGCCCGGAAGCTCCACGAGCAGCAGGACTACGAGCACGCCGGACCGGCCTTCCAGCGGGCAGCGGAGAAGCTCGAGAGCGGCGCGAGCCCGTTCGGCCTCTGGCCCCGCCTCTACCTGGGGATCGAGGACTATCACGCCCCCGACCTCCCCACCGCCCTCGCCGAGCTGCGTGCCCTTGAGGCTCGCTACGACCCCGATCGCTACCCGGTCCTCGACGGCTATGTCCATTGGATACTCGGCCTCGTCCGCGGCCGCTCCGGCCCGACCGCCACGGGACTGCCGGATTGCCAGGCCGCGATCGATCGGTTCCGGGCGACAGGCGAGCTCGAGAACGAGACAGCCGCGCGCAACAACGCGGCCGCGGTCCTCGTCCAAACGGGAGACCTCGAGGATGCCTGGAAGCACATGAACCTCGGCTTTCTGTCCCGGGCACGGCTGGGAGCGGGGCGAGTCTCCGAGAACATGCTCTGGGTGGCAATCGAGGCCCTTCGGTCCGATGGCCGACCGGTCGCCGCGCTCCCAATGGCGGACGAGAACCTGGCCGAGGCCGAAGCCCGCCGAAACGCTCTCGGGCTGAGCCTCGCCCTGCGAAAACGCGCCGAGCTACTGACCGACTTGCGGGCGGACGAGGAAACGCTGAGCGCCGATCTGGACGAAGCACGCGAGATGGCGGAGCGAATTCCCGACGCGCGCATACGCCGGAGCGTGGAGAGCGAGACCCTGATCGATCGCGGGCGAGCCCGCTGCGCCCAGGAGCCGGCCGAGGGGATCGACGATCTCGATCGTGCGGAAGAGTTCGTCCGCGTCAGCGGAGAGCGCCACCTCCTGATCCAGGTCCTCGCGGAACGGGGCAGATGCCGGCGAGCGGAAGGGGACACGGCGGGCGCCGAGGAGGACCTGGCACGGGCCCTCGGAGAAGCTCGAGCGCCAGCGGAAGCTCATCCACGACCCGGAGCTGCGGACGTACTACGTCGATCAGGCGCGAACCGTGCTCGAGGAGCGTGTCGCCCTGGCCCTCGATCGTGGCGACGCCGAAGGAGCCTTCGCCACCGTAGAGCGCCTACGGGCGCCGGTCCTCCTCGAAATGATGGGCCAGGGCGCTCCGCCGGCGGAGGCCGCCGTTCTCGCCCGCTCTCTGCCGCCGGGGACCTCTCTGGTGGAGCTTCTGAGCCTGGAGGGGGAGTTGGTCGCCTGGGTCCTCGACCACCGCCGGGGTGTCTCCATCGTGAGGGTGCCCCTCTCGCGCGAAGCGCTCGCGGCCGACGTGCAGGCGTTACGGCAGGCGGTCGCACGCGGCGGGTCCCCCCACGACTCACCGGCCGAGACCGCGCTCCTGAAGGCCCTCCTGCCCGGGCTCGAAGATGCACGTTCCGTCGTCCTCGTCGCCGACGGACCGTTCGAGGATATGCCCTTCGCGGCCTTGCGCGACCCGGTCACCGGGCGCTTCCTCGCCGAGCGCTTCTCCCTGGCGACGGCGCCCAGTGCCCGAGCCTTCGAGGTGCTCGAGGAGCGTGCGCGGAGCCTCGGAGCCAACCCGCCGCGGACGGCGCTGGCGCTCGGCGGCGTCCCCTTCGCCCGCGCTCTCTTCCCGACGCTGGGGGCCCTGCCCGGCAGTGCCGAAGAGGCGCGGGCGGTCGCCGGCGCCTATCCCAGCGGCACCCGGCTCTCCGGAGAGGAAGCGACTCCGGACCGATTCCTCGCCGACGCCCCGGCCTACGACGTGATCCACGTCGCCACGCACGCGGTGGACTTCCCCGGCGAGCCGGAGATGGCCAGCCTACTGCTGGCACCCACGCGCGACGAGCCCGGCGACGGCATCCTTCCCGCTCGCGACCTCCGGTTCTCACGCCCGCTCGCGGCTCGAGTCGTCGTCCTGGCGGCATGCCGCACGGCGGAAGGCAGACACTCGGCGTCTGAGGGCCCCTTGAACCTGGCCCGGCCGTTCCTCGCGGCGGGTGCCCCGACCGTCGTCGTCACCCTCTGGTCGCTGGAAGAGGCGACCTCCCTGGCGTTCTCGAAGCGGTTCCACGCGGCGCTCGCCGCCGGCGCCGCCCCAATCGAAGCGTTCCACACGGCCCAGCTCGACCTGCTCCACAGCCCCGACCCCCGGCTCGCCGCCCCCCGAAGCTGGGCTGGCCTCGTGCTGATCGGGGCGACGAGCGAGGCGAGCGGCCGGTAGTCAACCTGACCTCGAAGGGAGCTTGGACATGGAAGCGTTCGAACAGGGTGATCCGGGCACGGAAGTGAACAGAGCGGCCGGCTCGGTCGAAGAGAGCGGAGGCCCCTATACGCTCTCGATCGTCTTCTGTGGCGTCGTCTCACTGGTTCCGGAGCTGGATGCCCAGGGCAATCCCAAGAAGCTCTGGGCACTCATCACGGACCTGACGAGCCCCAGGAACCTTCCTGATCTGCCCTGCCGGGGCACGCCCTACAGTTTCCAGGACGTTCCACGCCACGAGGGCCGTCTCTACTTCCCCGAGGGAAACCTCGTTTCTGCAGAGGGTCACGCCGTCCTGGAGGCAACGCGCTGCGGAAAGACCGAACGCCTCAAGTACGTGCGGCTCGAAGATCTCCACTGGAGCCTCGACGCCTTCTCGAGCCAGACAGAGCTCGAGATCGATAAGCGCCCAATCGTCCCACCCGTTCCCCTGAGCCCGGACCAAGAGGAGTCGTTCAATTGGGCTATCCAGCTCGACGAGATCGCCAAATTCCAGATGGCCAGGTCTCAGAAACCGAAACTCCAGAACGATCTCTTCGACGAATACTATCTACCGAATCGCCCCCGATGGCTCTCGTCCCGCTTCACCTTCGATCGCGGTCGTTTGTGGACTCGAGAGCTCTCCAGAGACTCGAAGGGCAACTGCTTGATCGCCAAGTTCCCTGTGTATGACCAAGGCAATTGCGTGTTCTACCAGGCGATCCCGTCGGAGATCGCGATCTCGCTCGTGGTGCGTGGAGACGTGAAGCTCCTCTCGAGGCCGCTCGATGGAGTCGCCCCGAATAGGGAACCCGTCGTTCTCAGCAATCGTGGGGATACCGAAGTCGTCGTCTACGTGGAGAACGAGCCGAACGCGTACTGTGACGAGGTCGCCGGCAAGCACTGTCACTTCGGAGTCTTCTACAGCTTATTCGCGGACACGGGCCAGCTCTCCTCGCTCCCCGAGCCCAGACCCCCGATGGCCGGCTTCCCCGTTCTAAACGTGCAATGCTCGCCAGTCGGCTTCTCACGTACCTAAGAGGAGAATCACTCATGATCCGCTTCGTCTGGTCACCCCGACGACCTACTCCAGAAGAGGCAGCAACTCTCGCGGAGGAAGAGCTCGGGTCGGTCTCATCGAACGACAAGATCACTCAACAGCTAAGGGATAGAAACGTCCACTTTCTCGCAGGGCCGGAGCCGGTCGCGAAGGACCAGCCTCGAGGCAAGGCGGCGGCACTGACGGCCGACGCGCCCGGACGGGTCTCCGGCAGCTTGCTCCATGGCCTGCTCGCGGATATGCGGGACGCTTCCACGACTCTCCAGACGCTCCAAGAACTCGGAGTCCCCGAGACCGACTACGCAATCGAGCTGAGCGTTCATCCGCCGGTGCCGACGCTGCCGGCGTCGGCCGGCTCCGCCGGAGCCCGCTCCAGTGCGACCACCGTAACTGGCGCGGGGGACTTGACCCCATACCAGACGTACCTCGACGACCCTCCCGACGGTCTTGGCGTGCGACAGGCGTGGAACGTCACGGACGGACGCGGCGACCAGGTCGAGCTCGCCGACTTGGAGCTCGGCTTCCGTCGATCTCACGAGGACCTTCCGAAGATCCAGGTGAGTTCCCCCATCCCGAACCACTATCACGGGACCATGAGCCTGGGAGTCTGTTGCGCCAAGGAGAACGCTTCGGGGATTACGGGCATTTCACCGAACGCCCACGTGAGGTTCGAGTCGGTCAACGTGAACACAGTTTCGACCGTCCAGTACCCGCTCGCTTCAGCCGCGATCCGAACGTGTACCGGGAACCTGCGCGAGGGCGACGTCCTCCTTCTGGAGCTCGAAGGTGAATACCTGCTCTCCGCGGATGGTTCCATCCAGTTCAGCCGGATCCTCCCGATCGAGCGCTCGCCGGATGTGGCTCAAGAGATCGCCGCGGCGACGGCGAAGGGCATCTACGTCATCGAGCCCTCCGGCAACGGCGGCGCCGAAGCCAATCTCGACGGAATGCCGCTTCGGGCTGACGCCGGAGCCATCCTGGTCGGTGCCGGCTACCCGCGGGTACGACGATGGGTCACCGGAACGAATTACGGATCTCGAGTCGATGTCCAGGGATGGGGAGACGGGGTCGTATCGACCGCTTCGGAGATCGGGTGGGCGACGCTCTACAAGCCACCCGGCCCGCCCCAGCCCGACGGGTACTACACGCGAAGCTTCAATGGTACCTCGAGCGCCGCCGCGATGGTTGCCGGAGTCGTGGCCTGCCTGAGTGGCATCGCGAAGGCCAAGCGAGGGAACGCCCTCAAGCCCAAGGAGATGCGCGACCTCTTGGTGAAGACGGGGCAAGCCCAGACGGGTGCGCAGCACATCGGCCCCCTCCCCAATCTCGTCGAAGCCATCAAGAACCTGTAGGACGACCGAGCGGAAGGGCCAAGAGGAAGGTGCGGGCTTGCTGGTGTCCTGGCAGTCGTCTCCACGTCCGCCCGGCCCTTGCACGTCCGCCCGCCCATCCGCTATCATCGCCAGCCCGCGCCCTGTGCGCCCGACGCCTGCATCTACACCCGAGACAACGAGGAATGTCCCCATGCCGAAACAGAAGACCCACCGGGGCGCCGCGAAGCGCTTCAAGGTGACCGCCGGCGGCAAGGTCAAGCGCGGTCATTCGATGCACAGCCACATCCTGACCAAGAAGAGCACCAAGCGCAAGCGCAAGCTCCGCAAGAGCGCCCTGATCTCCCCCGCCTTCGCCAAGGAGATCCGCGGGATGCTCCACAAGTAGCGGCGTCCCGCACCCGCACACGATTTCCGAGCCGCCGGTGGAACGGACCTGTCCACCGGGGCTCCGGCCGGCCCCGCGCCCCGAGCCGCGGCCGGCCCCGACCGCTCCCCCCGCGGAGCAGAAACGAGGCCCGACGAGATGGCACGTGTCAAGCGCGGCCCCCACCGCAAGGAATCCCGCAAGAAGATCCTGAAGCTCGCCAAGGGCTTCTACGGCACCAAGTCCAACGCCTACCGGATGGCCAAGCAGGCCGTCGACCGGGCGCTCCGCTTCGCCTACCGCGACCGGCGCCAGAAGAAGCGCCAGTTCCGCAGCCTGTGGATCGTCCGCATCAACGCCGCCTCGCGGGAGAACGGCCTGTCGTACAACCGCCTGATCTCGGGCCTGCGCCGCGCCGGGCTGGACCTGAACCGGAAGGTGCTCTCCGAGATCGCGATCCACGACCCCGAGGGCTTCGCCGCCGTCGTCGAGGTGGCCAAGGAGGCCCTGGCCGACGAGCCCGGGGTCAAGATCCGGCCGTCGCGGCCGGCCTCGAAACGCCCCGAGCGGCCGGTCGAGCCGGGCCGGACCGACGCCAAGAAGGCGCGGCCGAAGGCCGCCGAAGGCGAGGCGGAGGCCGAGCCGGCGCCCCCGAAGCCCAAGAAGGCCAAGGCCAAGCCCGCCCCCGCCAAGCCCAAGGCCGAGCCCAAGGCCAAGCCCAAGGCCAAGCCCGCCACCACCGAGCCCAAGGCCGAGCCCAAGCCCGCGCCCGCCGAGGCCAAGGCCGAGCCCAAGGCCGCGCCCAAGGCCAAGCCGGCGCCCAAGGCGGCCGAGGCCACGCCCGCCGCCAAACCCGCTGCACCGCCCGCCAAGGCCAGCGAGGCCAAGACCAGGAGCGAGCTCGAGGCCCTCACCGTGGCCGAGCTCCGGGAGCTCGCCGAGACGCGGGGCATCGATGTGGACTCGATCGAGGGCAGCGGCGCCCACGGCAACGTGGTCAAGGCCGATCTCGTCAAAACCCTGACGGAGTAGCGCATGGGCTCGGACCAGACCGGCGGGGCCGGCGCCGCGACCTCCTCGCCGGCCGAGCTCGTCCTCCGGTTCGAGGCCGAGGCGGCCGAGGTCGCCGAGGTCGCCGACCGGCCGGCCTACGAGGCGCTCCGGCTGCGCTGGGTCGGCCGCAAGCAGGGCATCGTCCGCGACCTGCTGGCGAGGATCGGCCAGGTGCCGCCCGCGGAGCGGAAGGACTACGGCCAAGAGGTCAACCGGCTGAAGGAGGCGGTCGAGGAGCGCCTCGCCGCCCTCGAGGCGGAGGTCGAGGCCCGGGAGAAGGAGGCCGCCGCCGGCCGCCAGCGCCTCGACGTGACCCTGCCGGGACGCCGCCCCCGTCTGGGCGCGATCCACCCGGTCACCCTGGTCACCCAGGAGATCATCGACATCTTCGCGGCCTTGGGCTACAGCGTCGCCGAGGGGCCCGAGGTCGAGGACGACTACCACAACTTCACCGCCCTCAACATGCCCGAGGGCCACCCGGCCAGGGACACCCAGGACACCTTCTTCGTCCAGGATCGGACCGGGGGCGCCAAGCTCCTGCGCACCCACACCTCGCCGGTCCAGATCCGCACCATGCTCTCGCGGCGGCCGCCGATCCGGGTGATCATCCCGGGGCGCGTCTACCGCAACGACAACGACCTGCGCCACTCGCCGATGTTTCACCAGATGGAGTGCCTGGCGGTGGCCGAAGGGCTGACCATGGGCGACCTGAAGGGCACCCTCGAGGCCTTCATCCATCGCCTGTTCTCGGCCGACACGGGCGTGCGGCTGCGCCCGAGCTTCTTCCCCTTCACCGAGCCCTCGGCGGAGGTGGACATCACGTGCCCCTTCTGCCGGGGCGGCGGCTGCGCCACCTGCTCGGGCACCGGCTGGATGGAGATCCTGGGCGCCGGGATGGTCGACCCGCGGGTGCTCCGGGAGTGCGGCATCGACCCGGAGGTCTACAGCGGCTTCGCCTACGGCCTGGGGCTCGATCGGGTGGCGATGATCCGTTACGGCTTCCCCAACATCCGCCAGCTCTTCGACAACGACGAGCGGGTGCTGCGACAGGTCCGCTAGCCCACTAGGCCCACCGAGATCTGGACAGATGAGTCAAGTTTGTGATCCCCTGGGTCGGGCGGGGGCGCCCTCTCCTCCCCGTGAGGGTGAGGAGAGGGTCGGGGTGAGGAGGGGTGGTCTGAGGCGAAGCCTCGTTAGGTTTTCCCGTGGCCCACATCTCGACCTATACGAGCCATGATCTCGCGCAGAGGCGCAGAGACGCAGAGGAGGGCGATCGATGGGCGGGACCCACGTCACCCGTCTGGCCGATGACCTTCCCGACGAAGGTCGCGCGCCCTAAGCGCCTCTGCGACTCTGCGGCTCTGCGCGAGACGTGTCGAGCTCGGGGCCTGGGAGATGGGCGGGGCCAGGTGCAAGTGAAGCTCACGGGGGTGGGAAGGGGACCGAGGGGTTGCGGGGGGGACGAGGTCTGATGCTCTTCTCGTGCGAGTGGCTTGGCGACTACGTCGACCTTCCGGCCGACCCGGAGGAGCTCGCCCGGCGCTTGACCGGGGCGGGGCTGGCGGTCGAGGGCATCGAAGAGACGGCGGACTCCGACACGGTGCTCGACGTCGACGTGACCACCAACCGGGTCGACGCCATGAACCACCTGGGGCTCGCCCGGGAGGTGGCGGTGCTGGGCGGCCACGAGCTCGCGGTGCCGGAGGTCTCCCTCGACGAGGCACCGGAGCCGACCTCCGGAGCGGTGCGGGTGACGATCGAGGCGCCCGAGCTCTGCTCGCGCTACGCCGCCCGGGTGATCCGCGGGGTGACCGTGGGGCCGTCGCCCGAGTGGCTCGCCCGGCGCCTCCGGGCGATCGGCCTGCGCCCGATCAACAACGTCGTGGACGTGACCAACTACGTCCTCCGGGAGACGGGCCAGCCCCTCCACGGCTTCGACCTGGCGAAGGTCTCCGAGGGCCGGATCCAGGTGCGCGAGGCGCGCCCCGGCGAACGCCTCGTGACCCTGGACGGCGAGGAGCGCAAGCTCGCCGCCGGCATGCTGGTGATCGCCGACGCCCAGCGCCCGGTGGCCCTGGCCGGGGTCATGGGCGGGGCCGCGAGCGAGGTCACCGGCGCCACCCGGGACGTGCTCATCGAGAGCGCCTGGTTCGCCCCGGGCTCGGTCCGCGCGACCGCCAAGGCTCTGGGGATGCACACCGACGCCTCCCACCGCTTCGAGCGCGGCGTCGACCCCGAGCTCCAGGCGTGGGCCGCCCGCCGCGCCGCGGCCCTGATCGCCGAGCTCGCCGGCGGCACGGTCCTCGCCGGGACGGTGGACGAGCTCGCGCCGGGCTTCGAGGCGCGCCACGCGCGGCCGGCGATCCTCCTCGACCTCGACCGGCTGGACGCCTTCGGCGGCGTCGAGGTCCCGGACGGCAAGCCCTCCGAGTGGCTCCGCGGCCTGGGCTTCGAGGTCGAGCCGGCCGCCGAGCGGACACTGTCGGTGACCGTCCCCTCCTGGCGCCTGGGTGACGTCTCGGAGGCGGCGGACCTTTACGAGGAGGTCCTGCGCATCCACGGCTACGACCCGATCCCTTCGACGCTTCCCGCCCTGGGCGAGCCCGACTCCCCGCCGACCCCGCGGCAGATCCTGCGCGGCCGGGTGCGCCGGCTCCTCGCCGCCTCGGGCTTCGCCGAGGCGATCGACTACGCCTTCTACTCGGCCGAGGACGAAGCGGCGTTCCCCGCCCTGGGCGAGGGCGCCGGGGACGAGGCGCCGGTCCTCCTCGCCAACCCCCTCTCCGAGCTCTACGCGACGATGCGCCGCTCGCTCCTGCCCGGCCTGCTGGCGAGCGCCCGGTTCAACACGCGCCGGGGCGCGGGCGCCGTGCGGCTCTTCGAGCTCGGCACCGTCTTCGGCCGGAGCGCCGACGGCTCGGTGGTCGAACGCGAGGGCCTGGGGCTCGTCTGCGGCGGCGTGCTCGGCACCCCGTGGGAGGGCATGGAGGAGCTCGACCTGTTCCACCTCAAGGGCGTGCTCGAGGCGCTGGCGGAGGACGCGGGCCTGGCTCCCGGCGCCCCGCGCGGGCTCGAGGCTCGGCCGGCGCGCATCGCCGGCCTGGGCGAGGGCGCCGCCGCCGAGCTCCTCGTCGACGGCCGGCGCCGCGGGGTCCTCGGGCGGGTGGCCGGCGGCGAGGAGGCGTTTCCCCTCTGGGTCGCCGAGCTCGAGCTCGCCGCCCTCGAGGTTTCGGCCGACGAGCTCGAGGCGGCGCGCCAGGTCGAGCCGCCGCCCCGGCTGCCCGGGATCGAGGTCGACCTGACCCTCACCCACTCGCTCGACGTGCCCTGGGCCGAGATCGACGCCGCGATCCGCGAGGCGGCGGCCCCCGAGCTCGCCCGCTTCGGACTCAAGGACCGCTACCGGGGCGAGGGCGTGCCCGCCGGCGCGGTCAACACCACCATCGCCTTCCTCTACCACGGCGGCGAGCGCCAGCTCACCCAGGACGAGGTGAACGCCCGGCAACAGGCGCTCTCGGCCCGCCTCGAGGAGCGCTTCGGCCAGCGCCCCAGGCAGGCTCCGTGACACGGCGAAGCCAAGAACCGGGAGGGGGCGTCCCCTTCCCCCCCGTGGGGTGGGAAGGGGATCGAGGGGTTGCGGGGGGCATCCGGTCAACCGTCCCCTTCCCCCCCGTGGGGTGGGAAGGGGATCGAGGGGTTGCGGGGGGCATCCGGTCAACCGTCCCCTTCCCCCCCGTGGGGTGGGAAGGGGATCGAGGGGTTGCGGGGGGCATCCGGTCAACCGTCCCCTTCCCTCCCGTGGGGTGGGAAGGGGATTGAGGGGTTGTGGGGGGCATCCGATCAATCTACCGTTCTGGAAAAGCCGGCCAGGCGAGCAGAGGCGCGATCGATCGGCGTGGGCGGGGGCGCCGCGCCACGAGGAGACGGAAGCGCTCAGGAAAACTTCCTGGTTCGAATCGAGACTTCACAAGGAGTCCAAGTCATGAGCGACGACGGCACGAAGACGCGGCTCGATGGCCTGGAGACGGCCGTGCACAAGGCGGCCGAGACGATCGAGCGCCTGCGCACGGAACGCGACCTGCTCGCCGCCCGCGTCGCGGAGCTGGAGGCGGCGGGCGGCGGTCCGGCCGAGGGCGAAAGCCCGGCGGCCTGGCAAGAGGAGCGCCGGGAGATCCGCGAGCGTGTTCAGAAGCTCACCGAGCGCCTCGAAGCCCTGCTCGACGATCGGTAGACGCGCCGAGTCTTGGGACGCCGCCAGACCGGGTGGGGGCGTCCCTCGCCCCCCGGAGGGTGGGAGAGGGATCGAGGGAGAGGGGGGAGATCCGATGAATCGGCGTCCCTCGCCCCCCGGAGGGTGGGAGAGGGATCGAGGGAGAGGGGGGAGATCCGATGAATCGGCGTCCCTCGCCCCCCGGAGGGTGGGAGAGGGATCGAGGGAGAGGGGGGAGATCCGATGAATCGGCGTCCCTCGCCCCCCGGAGGGTGGGAGAGGGATCGAGGGAGAGGGGGGAGATCCGATGAATCGGCGTCCCTCGCCCCCCGGAGGGTGGGAGAGGGATCGAGGGAGAGGGGGGAGATCCGGTCAGTACCGCGGCACGCTCGGGTCGACTTCGCGGCTCCAGGCCTCGATGCCGCCGGCCAGGTTGATCGCGCGGAAGTCCTGGCGGCGCAGGAACGCGGTGGCCTGGGCCGAGCGGATGCCGGTGTGGCAGTAGGCCACCACCAGCTCTTCGCGGTCGAGCTCCTCGACCCGGTGGGTGAGCTCGGGGAGCGGGATCAAGGTCGAGCCCTCGATCCGGCAGAGCTCGTGCTCGGGGGGGTTGCGCACGTCGAGGAGGGTCAGGGGCCGGCCCTCGCCCAGCCAGCGGGCGAGCTCGAGGACGTCGATCTCTGAGGGCAGATCGGGATCGGTCGCCTCGGGCGGTGGCGCGATGGCCTCCTCCGCCCGCAGCCCGCAGAAGTCCTCGTAGTCGATCAGGCCGGTCTGGGTGGGGTGCTCCGAGCAGACCGGGCAGTCCGGGTTCTTCGCCAGCCGGAGCTTCCCGGAACGAGAGCTTCCAGGCGTCGTAGAGGATCAGCCGTCCCACGGCCGGCTCGCCCCGCCCGAGGACCAGCTTGACCGCCTCGTTGGCCTGGAGCGCGCCGATCACCCCGGGGAGCACCCCGAGCACGCCGCCCTCGGCGCACGAGGGCACCAGACCGGGCGGCGGCGGCTCGGCGAACAAGCACCGATAGCAGGGGCCGTGCGCCCCCCAGAACACCCCCACCTGACCCTCGAAGCGGAAGATCGAGCCGTAGACGTTCGGCTTGCCGAGGAGCACGCAGGCGTCGTTGACCAGGTAGCGGGTGGGAAAGTTGTCGGTGCCGTCCACCACCACGTCGTAGGGCTCGAGGAGCTCCAAGGCGTTGTCCGAGGTGAGGCGGGTCTCGTGGGGCACCACGTCGACGTAGGGGTTGACCTCGGCCAGGCGCTCGCGGGCTGCCGCGAGCTTCGGCCGGCCCACGTCCGAGGCGCCGTAGAGCACCTGGCGATGGAGGTTCGACTCGTCGACCACGTCGAAGTCCACGAGCCCCAGGGTGCCGACCCCGGCGGCCGCCAGGTAGAGGGCGAGCGGCGAGCCCAAGCCGCCGGCTCCCACCACCAGGACGCGCGCGGCCTTGAGCCGGCGCTGCCCCTCCGGCCCCACCTCGGGGAGGATCAGGTGGCGGCTGTAGCGGCGGCGCTCGGCCGGCTCGATCTCGGGGAGGTCCCGTCCGGCCAGCAGATCGCGGAGCTCGCGACCGGGCCCGCCGCTGCCCCCGTGCGACGCGCCACCGGCGATCGCCGGCACGATGACCAGCGTCTCGCCCGCCGCCACGGGGGTGGCGTCGCCCTCGAGGTCGCTGACGTTCGAGTCGCCCCGGAAGACGTGGACGAAGGTGCGGAGCGCGCCGTCCTCGGCGAAGAGATGCGGACCGATCTCCGGGTGGCGGCGTACCAGGTCGGCGAGGGCCTCGCCCACCGTCGCGCCCTCGACCGACACCTCCGAGCGCTCGCCGGTGAAGCGGCGGAGCGCGGTCGGGATCTCGACCGCCACGCTCACGGCGCCGCTCCCGCCCGCCGCCGAGGGGGCTCCGCGGTCTCGCAGCCGTCGCCCGTCGCCCGCAATGTCTCCTCCAGGAAGCCGCTCCGGTCGGCGAGGAGCCGCCAGCTCCGGGCCGCCCCGGCGACCCCCGCTACCACCGGCACGATGAGGTAGCTCATCCCCGGCCAGGCGCTCTCCCGGTCGGTGGGGCTCGGCTCGGCCGGATGATCCGGATGGGAGTGGTAGTAGCCCACGAGCTCGAAGCCCCGGGCCCGCGCCCGGCGAAGCGCCGCGAGCACCCGCTCCGGTGCGATCGAGAACCGCAAGCGCCGATCCCCCGAGGACTCGTTCTCCGCCCGCCAAACCGCCAGGACCCGCACCCCGCCGACATCACAAATCCCCACCAGAAACCCACAACACTCCTCGGGATAGCTCTCCGCTGCATGGCGCGCGACCTCGTCGAGCTCCGCGCGCGAAATCCCGAGCACTGCGGCTCTCTCCGACTCGTCCATGATCCACGCCACGACCATCGAAGATACCACCGCACCCGGCAGTCCGACCCCGCCGATTCCCCCACCTCAGCCCTCACCTCACGGCGGAGCCCGAGCTTCAACCGCCAAGGCGGCAGCTCGCGGGCTTCGGTGGTTTCTCGCCGGCGCAGTCCGCCGCCGAGAAAGCCATCAAGCCCGCGAGCGTGTGAGCACCACCCCCACCTCATCCACCTCCCCCGCCCAGCCGCCCCCGAATCCTTCGCCTCCAGACCTCGAACCCCGGCTCCCCCCCCACCACCCCCCCACGCTCCGCCGTCAACCCCACCGCGCACTCCTCGGTCAGCGCCCAAGCGGCGGCCGCATCCAGGCCGCACAGGGCCCGGCAGACCGCGTCGAGCTCCGGGGGAGCGTCGTCGGCCTCCACCCGGAGCCGGGCGGCGAAGGCGCTCCCCTGGGCCGCGTCGGCCTCGTAGCGGCCGGCCAGCAGGCGGAGGCGCTCGACCCCCGCCGGCTCCAGCCCACCGCCGTACGTGCAGGCCAGGCCGACGCCGGACCAGAGATCGCCGCGGCGCCCCTCCGGGAACCGGGCCACGCCCTCGGCCACCCGATCCGGCTCCATCCCGTAGACGAACCAGAGGCTCCGCCCGAGGCCCAGGTCGAAAGCCCGCCGGGCGTAGCCGCCGAGCCGGCGGGGTACCCGCTGGCCTGCTACCGCGTGGCGCGTGGCGAAGAAGCCGAGGTAAAAGCCGTAGCCGTCCAGGACCAGCCACTGGAGAAACGGGTCGTCGAGACCGGTGCGCAGGGCGGCGACCCGCCGGGGGAGGCGGGCGAGGCTCCAGCCAGCCCCGACGTAGACCAGGTAGCGCTGGGAGGCCGCGGGGCCGGCGGCGAACGCCCGGAGCCGGCGGCCCCGTCCACCGGCGAGGGCGTCCACGATCGCCAGTCCCATGCCGGCCCCCTCGAAGCCGAATCCCCGCCAGCCCCTCTCGATGCCGGACAGGGCGGACGCCACGAGCTCGGGCCGGGGGTCGAGGAGCGCCGCGTGGTAGCCGATCAGGAAGGTCGTGCCCACCCGCAGGAGGCGGGAGACCTTCGCGTCGCCCTCGATGGCGAAGCCTCGCCGTTCGGGCCGGCAGTCGTCGACGGACATGCCGAACAGCCGGCTCCGGAGCCGCCCCAGCAGGGGCCTACGCCGGGCATCGGTCCCGGCCTCGGGCTCCTCCACGGCCCCGGCCGTCGGCCGGCTCCTGGTCCCTCGGACCATCCCCACCTCCCGTGAATCGGGCCGTGACACGCGGGCGCGCTCAGGGCATCGTCGTGGAACGAGCTTCCGATTCTACTGTCGAAGGATAGGGAGGGCGGTCACCACCGAGGCGACGATGGCGATCAGGGAGGCCGCGAGGCAGACGAGCGCCGCCACCAGGTGGTCGATCCGCTCCGGCTTCAGCGGGTCGAGGATCCGGGCGGTCACGTAGCCGCCGAGAAACCCGCCGAGGTGCGCCCAGTTGTCGACGCCGTGGAGCACCAGCCCGAAGACGAAGAAGAGCACCGCGTAGCCCCAGGCCCAGTGGCTGATCTCGCTCGAGCCGCCCCGGCGGCCGTAGTAGACCATCGCTCCCAGCAGGCCCATGAGCGCCGCCGAGGCGCCCAGGGTGAAGCCGGCCGCGCCCATGACGAAGAGGATCGGTCTCGAGAGGCCGCCCAAGATCACCTGGAACACCGCCGGCAGCACCGAGCTCATGGCGAAGCCGACCACCGAGGCCACGGTGTAGATGATCACCATCCGGCCGGCGCCGTAGAGGTGGGCGACCGGCGGCGCCAGGATGCGCAGCCAGTACATGTTGAAGAAGATGTGCAGGATGCTGCCGTGAAGCCAGCCGGCCGAGAGCACGGTCCACCACCGCCGGTACTCGAGGACCGGAATGCTACCCGCCGCGCCGAAGAGAAAGCTGCTCTTGGTGCTCACCCCGAGGAAGCCCAAGAGCCCCTGGTTCTGGATGCCGCCCACCAGCAGGCAGGCGACGTAGAGCAGGGCGCACAGGCCGATCGTGAAGTAGACGAAGCCCAGGTCCTCGCCCAGCCGCCGGAAGACCGGCGCGAAGCCGAAGAGACCGGGGTAGCGCGCTCCACAGTGGTAGCAGCGCGCATCCCCCACCCCCACGAGCTGCCCGCACGAGCGGCAGACGACGGATCCGCTTCTCTGGCGTCCCAGCATGGCGGGGCAACGATACCGCGAACCGGCGGCCGGCGCCCGGGGCCCGTCTGCTAACTTACGCCGCCATGGTCGACGCCAGGAAGGCGAGCCCGGGCGCGCCCCGCGTGGCCGTCGTGGGCGCCGGAGCCTTCGGCGGCTGGACCGCCCTCTGGCTGCTCCGCTCCGGCGCTCGCGTGACCCTCCTCGACACCTGGGGACCGGGTAACTCCCGCGCCAGCTCGGGCGGCGAGACCCGGGTGATCCGGGGCATGTACGGCCCCGACCGCGTCTACACCGAGTGGATCGTGCGCGCCTTCGAGATCTGGCAAGAGAGCGCCCGGCGCTGGGAGGTGCCCCTCTTCCACCCGACCGGCGCTCTGTGGATGTTCCGGGCCGACGACGGCTACGCCCGGGCCTCGCTCCCCTATCTCGCCGACGCCGGCCTGCCGGTCGAGCGGCTGACGCCGGCCGAGGCGGCTCGCCGCTTCCCCCAGGTCCGCTTCGACGGCGTCTCCCACGTCTACTTCGAGGAGCGGGCCGGCTACCTGACCGCGCGCCGGGCCTGCCGGGCGGTGGCGCGGGCGGTGGCCGCCGAGGGCGGCGCCTACCGCCAGGCCGAGGTCCGGCCGGGAGCGATCGCGGGCGGCCGCATGGGCGCGCTCGCGCTCTCCGACGGCGGCTCGCTCGAGGCCGACCTCTACGTCTTCGCCTGCGGCCCCTGGCTCGGACGGGTCTTTCCGGAGATCGTCGGAGAGGGCGTCCGGCCGAGCCGCCAGGAAGTCTTCTACTTCGGGCTGCCGGCGGGAGAGAGCCGCTTCGACGAGGGGACGTTCCCGGTCTGGGTCGACTTCGGCGAGCGCGTCCTCTACGGCATCCCGGGCAACGAGCACCGCGGCTTCAGGGTGGCCGACGACACCCACGGCGAGCTCGTCGACCCGACATCCCTCGAGCGGCTGACCAGCCCGGGCGACCTGGCGCGGGCGCGCAGGCTCCTCGCCGAGCGCTTCCCCGCCCTGGCCGGGGCGCCGCTCGTCGAGACCCGCGTCTGCCAGTACGAGAACACCCCCGACGGCCACTACCTGATCGACCGCCACCCGGAGGCCGGCAACGCCTGGATCGTGGGCGGCGGCTCGGGCCACGGCTTCAAGCTCGGCCCGGCCGTCGGCGAGCGCGTGGCCGCCTGGGTGCTGGGCCGGGAGGAGCGGCCTCCCGAGCTCGCGAAGAAGCTCGGCCTCGCCCGGCTCCGCGACGTCCAGGGACCCGAGCGCAGCCAGCTCCGCTCCTGATCTTCCGGGGCGCGGGTCAGCCCGCCGCCGTCGCCGGCGCCGTCAGCTCTCCGAACAGCACCTTGACCGGCGGCTGGAGCAGGGCGATCAAGGTGAGCACTCCGAGGACGGTCCCGAACGGCATGAAGACGCACTCGACCGCCGCCATCACCAGGCAGAAGTTGTAGTGCGAATGGCCGGCGAGCCAGCGGCCGGCGAGCCCGATCGAGACGGCCAGGGTGAGCGCTCCGAGGAGCAGCCCGGCCGCGACGGTGATGAAGACGAGGGCGAACACCCGGCCCACGGGGTCGCCGGAGGGCTCGCTCGCCTTGGCCAGGATCGCCAGGCCCACGGCCATGTAGAGGACCGGCAGCAGCGCCGCGAGACCGGCGAGCCCCGCCACGACGTAGTGGAAGATCGACAGCAGGCGAAGGTAATCGGGGTAGCGAGTCGGGTTGTCGTTCATGGCTTTTCCTCACCCCTCTCTACGCTCGGCGACGGCCGGGTATTCGATCTCCGGGCGGGGCTTGCGGCCGGCGGCGGAATATTACGGCCCGTCCGGGGTAACCTATCTCCATGCCAATTCATCCACCCGGCGGGGGCCCGGGGTCGGTGGTCAACTTCCCCGACTTCCGGAAGCTCCCCAAGATTCCGTTCGGCAAGATCGTCCTGGGCCTCCTGGCCGTCGTTCTCGTCTTCACCAGTTTCTACACCATCGGCCCCGAGGAGCAGGGCGTCGTGCTGCGCTTCGGCCGCTACTCGGCGACCACCGACCCGGGGCTCCACTGGAAGATCCCCCTGGGGGTCGACCGCGTCTACAAGGTGCCCTCTCAGCGCCAGCTCAAGGAGGAGTTCGGCTTCCGCACCCAGGAGGCGGGCGTGCGCACCGTCTACTCCTCGGAGGACCTCTCGAGTGAGTCGCTCATGCTGACCGGCGACCTGAACGTCGCCGACGTCGAGTGGGTGGTCCAGTACCGGATCCTCGACCCGGAGAAGTTCCTGTTCCGGGCCCGAAACCCCCAGGATACGCTGCGCGACCTCTCGGAGGCGGTGACCCGCCAGGTGGTGGGCGACCGCACGGTCAACGAGGTCCTCACCGTCGGCCGCGAGGCGATCTCGGTCCAGGTCCAGAACACGCTCCAGAAGCTCCTCGACGAGTACGAGACCGGCCTGCGGGTCGAGCAGGTGGTGCTCCAGAACGTCACCCCGCCCGACCCGGTCAAGCCCTCGTTCAACGAGGTCAACGAGGCCGAGCAGGAGAAGGAGCAGAAGATCAACTCCGCCCAGAGCGAGTACAACAAGGTGATCCCCCGGGCCAAGGGCGAGGCCTTGCAGACCATCCAAGAGGCCCAGGGCTACGCCTTGCAGCGGGTCAACGGCGCCCAGGGCGACGCCGCCCGCTTCGACGCCCTCTACACCGAGTACCGGAAGGCCCCGGAGGTGACCCGCAAGCGGCTCTACCTGGAGTCCATCGCCCGCATCCTGCCCAAGATGGGCCAGAAGGTGGTGGTCGACGAGAAGGCGCAGAGCGTCCTCCCCTTCCTCGACCTGGGCGCGGTCGCCCAGAGACCCAGGCCGCCGGTCCAGGGTTCGGCCCCGAACGAGGGAGGTGGCCGGTGATCGCCCGCGTCCTCCTCCTCGTCGTCGCCTTCCTGCTCGTCGTGGGCCTCCTGTCTGCGGCCTACGTGGTGACCGAGACCGAGCAGGTGATCATCACCCAGTTCGGCAAGCCGGTCGGGGGCGCCGTCGACCAGCCCGGCCTCCACTTCAAGCTCCCGATCGTCCAGGAGATCCACCGCTTCGACAAGCGCTTTCTCGAGTGGGACGGCGAGGCGACCGAGCTGCCCACCCGCGACAAGCGCTTCATCTGGGTCGACACCATGGCGCGCTGGCGGATCACCGATCCGCTGCTCTTCTTCCAGCGCCTGCGCGACGAGCGCGGAGCCCAGAGCCGCCTCGATGACATCCTCGACGGCGAGACCCGCAACGCCGTCGCCAACCACGACCTGGTCGAGATCGTGCGCACCTCGAACCGCAAGCCGGAGGCCGACGAGTCGCTGCCCGAGGACGAGGTGCAGTTCGAGACGATCAAGGACGGCCGCGACACGCTCCGGCGCGAAATCCTCACCGCCGCCCGCACGCGGACCTCGGACCTGGGGATCGAGATCCTCGACGTGCGCTTGAAGCGCCTCAACTACGTCGAGGACGTACGGAAGAAGGTTTACGACCGGATGATCGCCGAGCGCCAGCGGATCGCCACCCGCTACCGCTCCGAGGGCGAGGGCGAGGCCGCCCGCATCCGCGGCGAGCGCGACCGCGAGCTCCAGCGCATCCAGTCCGAGGCCTACAAGCAGGCCCAGGAGATCCGCGGCAAGGCCGACGCCCAGGCGACCGACATCTACGCCCAGGCCTACGACCAGTCGCGGGAGTCTCGGGACCTCTACGCCTTCACCAAGACGCTCGAGACCTACGAGCAGACCGTCGATCCCCAGACCGTGCTGGTCTTGACCACCGGCAGCGAGCTCTACCGCGTGCTCAAGGACGGGGGGTGAGTCAACACAGGCGATGGCGGAAAGGAGGATCTCGTGGCACTGGAGCTGACCCCGCAAACCCGCGTCACCCGGGACCCTGCGGGCCGGGTCCTCGAGCTCGACCACTCTCTGCTGCCGGTCGAGTTTCACGTCGGGGACGAAGGAGCGGAAGCCGTCCGGAGGGTAGCCCAGGCGTACCTGCGAGAGACCGCGCCCATCTTCGGCTTCACGCCGGAGGACGTCGAGCCTCTCGATGCCGCGGCGCCCTCCGGCGAGCCCACCGACGCCGGAAGCCGACTGCGATTCCGCAGCCAGCGAGAGATCGCGGGCCTCGCGGTGGTCCATTACGTCCAGACCCATTTCGGCCTTCCGGTCTGGAACACCGGCATCGGTCTCCGCATCAGCACGCGCAGCCTGGGAGTCGTCGGCGCGTCGCGCCAGACCCTGGACGGTCTCGCCCCCCTCCTGCCGAACCTCGAGGAAGCCCGCTTCGCGCCCCGGCGCATCACCCCGGAACGGCTGGCCGAGGCCCTCGGCCTCGACGGGTTCGCCGGCCCTGCGGAGATCAACGACACCTCGCTCCTGATCTACCGCTTCTTTCCCGAGGCGCGACAGCACACCGAGATCGGGCTGGACCCGAACGAGGCATCCTCCGCCTGGGCGCCGCCCTACATCGCCTTGCCTCCCCTCGACGCAGAGCGCTTTCCCGCCGGCTCGGACTGGGTGGTGACCTCCGTCCTCTTCACCACCTCGCCCCTCGAGGGCAGGGAGATGAACTGGCGCGTTTTCCTCGAGCCGAAGACCGGAGCGGTCCTCTACCTCCGGCCGCTCACTGCTGCCGTCTGCGGCCGAGTCTTCCGGATCGACCCGGTCACGGACGGCTGCTGCACCTGTAATGGAAATTCCACTGACACGGAGCTCGACGTCGTCAGGTCGCTGGAGCCGCTGCTCGGCCTGGAGACGCCGGCCCCGGGCGATTGCCAAGCGCTCCGGGGAGAGTACGTGACCCTCGAGGACACGGACCCTCCGCCGATCAAAGCCCCAACCCAGCCGATCGGGAAAGACTTCGATTACCAGGCCACGACCAACGACTTCAGCGCCGTCAACGCGTACTACCACTGCGACGCTGCGTTCCGCCTGATCGCCGAGCTCGGATTCGACGTGCCCAGCTACTTCCAGCACACCGCGTTCCCGATCCCCGTGGACTTCCGGGGCAACCGCGGCGCTTCGGGGGCCTGGTGCGATGGCAACAAGCGAGGCGACGGCACGGCCAGGTTTCGCTTCGGCCTGGTACGGGCCGGCCGTCCGGTGGGGATCGCCACCGATTTCCGGGTAGTCTGGCACGAGCTCGGGCACGCCTTGCTGTGGGACCACGTGGCGGTGCCCAACCTCGAATTCGCCCACAGCCCCGGCGACGCGCTGGCCGCGATCTACGCCGATCCCGACTCCCGGGCAAAGGACCGCTGGATCACCTTCCCGTTCACCGGCCAAACCAACGGCTGGGACCGGCGCCACGATCGCACCATAGGCCGGTGGGCCTGGTTCGGCCATGAATGGAACGCAGGTTACAACGGCGAGCAGATCCTCTCGACCAGCCTGTTCCGCGCCTACCGGGCGAGCGGCGGTGACTCTTCCGACCCGCGACGCAAGCTCTTCGCCTCGCGCTACTTGATCTACTTGATCGTGAAGGCCTGTGGCCTCCTGACTCAGAATCCGAGAGATCCGCGGGTCCTCGTCACTGCACTCCAGGAGGCCGACTGGAACACTTGCGACTTCCGGGGCGAGGCAGGTGGCACGGCCTCGAAGATCCTCCGCTGGAGCTTCGAGCAACAAGGGCTCTACCAGGCTGCGTCCACGCCCACGCCGTACACCGCGCCGGGTCTGCCGCCGGAGAACGACCTCTACATCGACGACGGCCGTGACGGAGGGTATCTTCCCTGGCTCGACGATTGGACTATGGCGCCGGGGGTCTGGAACCGGCTAGCTCAGGACGGCGGAACCTCGAGCCAAAAGCCCGCGCCGGGGCAGGAGAACTACCTCTACGTCTGTGTCCGGAACCGCGGAACGGCAGAGGCCTCGGGCGTCACGGTCCGCGCCTTCCAGAGCCGCCCGGGGGGCGCAGGAGACTGGCCGGGAGACTGGCTTCCGACGAAGACGGTGTCGCGCGCGGCGAGCGGACCGCTACCGCCGGGCGGGAGAGAGGTCGTCGGACCCTTCACCTGGCGCCCAGGTGGATTCGCCGGCGAATCGGTGCTGGTCGCGGCGTCGAACGTCGACGATCCAGCCGTCATCGACAACCCGCAGACGGTCTGCGCGACGATTCCTAACTGGCGCCTCGTGCCCTGCGACAACAACATGGCGCAATGGAGGTTCTGAGAAGGCGTGGCCAGAGGCGAGCTCGACAGGGAGATTCAGGATCTCGGATCGAAACTCCGGCGAGAAGCCGAGCCGGCGCCACCGCCGCAGGAAGTAGCCCGTCCGGAGCTCAGAGCTGCTTCTTGATGAACGGGGCCAGGAGCTGGAGGAGCCGGAGCTTCACCACCTTGGCGCACGGCACGCCGGGGAACGGCCCGTCCGCGCCTTCCGGCCAGCCCCGCTCGTCGATCCCCACCGCCGTCGCCAGGTGCTCGTCCATGGCGGCCAGCAGCTCCGCGGCGACCCCCTCGTCGTCGAGCACCAGCGCGATCTCGCTGTTCAGGCGCTCGGAGCGCGGGTCGAGGTTGTACGAGCCCACGATCACCGTGCGGCCGTCGATCACCGCCACCTTCGAGTGCAGAGTCCGCGGGCCGGTGAGCTGGTAGAGCTCCACGCCCTGGCGGACCAGGCCCTTGCGCTTGCCGACGTAGCCCGCCTGCGGCCAGAGGTTGTCGGTGGTCGAGAGGGAGTTGGTGAGGATGCGCACCCGCACGCCACGCCCGAGGGCCCGCCGCAGCCCGCGCCGGAAGGCCCGGGAGGGCACGAGGTAGGGCGACTCGACGAGCACGGACTCGCGCGCGCCGTCGAGCAGGGCGAGGAGCCGCGGACCCACCCCCGGCGGAGCGCCCCGACGGCCGACCGGGTCGGAGAGGAAACGGACGGCGCCCACCTCGGCCGGCGGCTCCGCGCCGGGCTCGGAGCCTTCCTGGGGCCCGGCCTCCCTGCGCTCTCGGATACGGGCCTGGAGCCATGCCCAGTGACGGTCGAGCTGGGCCTCGGCGTCGTCGAGCTCGGCCCGGCTCGCCCGCGCCCGGCTCGGCCGGACGTGGCGGCTCGCCCAGAGCTCGTCGAAGTGGGCCCGCGCCGGCTCCGCCGCCGCGCCGCGCACCAGGACGTCGGCGTCGATGTAGTCCCGGCGCTCGATCTGGCGGCCGAGGTCGAAGTAGGGGCTCTCCACGTTCCGCCCGCCGGCGATGAGGACCTCGCCGTCGGCCACCACCAGCTTGTCGTGGAGCCGGCGGGTGATCCAGCCCGGATGGCGGAGGGTGAAGGGATGGTAGAGGCGGATCTCGACGCCCTCGGCAAGCAGGTGGGCCGCCACCGGGCGCGGCACCCCGTTCCACTGGGCGTCGACCAGGAGGCGGACCCGGACGCCCCGGCGGGCGGCGTCCCGGAGGAGCGCCAAGCCGGTCAGCGACAGCGGGTCGTCGCCCACGATGAACGACTCGGCGTCGATCTCCTGCCGGGCCGAGAGGACCAGCTCGACCCGTGCCTCCGCCGCCTGCCGGGCGGTGAGGAGGAGCCGGGCGCGGTCCGCCCGGACGGCCCCGGCGAAGGCGAGCAGGGTGGCCGCCAGGGCGAGGCCGGCCCGGAGCTCGCGCGGTGCCGGCCGGCCTCTCGATCGGGCTCGCATGGTCCACCCGATCCTACCCGCCACCGGGCCAGCCGCGCCCCGTCTCCCGGCGATCTGATATGAGTGGGAAGATGGCGACGCAGAGTGATCGAGGCGACACCGGGCCGGCGGGCCGGACCATGCGCGCCATGGTGCTCGAGCGCCAGGGCGAGCCGCTGGTGGCGCGCGAGCTCGCGGTGCCCGAGCCGGGGCCCGAGCAGGTGCTCCTGCGGGTGGCCGCCTGCGCCGTCTGCCGGACCGACCTCCACATCGTCGACGGCGACCTCGCCGAGCCCAAGCTGCCGCTGGTCCTCGGCCACGAGATCGTCGGCCGGGTCGAGGCGGTGGGCCCGGAGGTCGAGGGCTTCGCGCCCGGCGACCGCGTGGGCGTGCCCTGGCTCGGCCGGACCTGCATGGCGTGCCGCGACTGCCTCTCGGGGCGGGAGAACCTGTGCGACGACGCCCGCTTCACCGGCTACGACCTCGACGGCGGCTACGCCGAGTACACGCTGGCCGACCACCGCTTCGCCTTCCCGCTGCCCGAGAGCTACGACGACGTCCACGCGGCGCCGCTTCTGTGCGCCGGCCTGATCGGCTACCGGACGCTGCGCCTGGCCGACGAGACGAGCTCGGCCGACATCCGCCGAGTCGGGCTCTACGGCTTCGGCGCCGCGGCCCACCTGGTCGCCCAGGTGGCGCTCCACCAGGACCGGCAGGTCTACGCCTTCACCCGCCCGGGCGACACCGAGGGCCAGCGCTTCGCCTACGCCTGCGGCGCGAGCTGGGCCGGCGGCTCGGACCAGGCGCCGCCCGAGGAGCTCGACGCGGCGCTCGTCTTCGCGCCGGTCGGCGCCCTGGTGCCCGAGGCGCTGCGGCACCTGGTCCGGGGCGGCGTCGTGGTCTCGGGCGGCATCCACATGAGCGACATCCCGTCGTTCCCCTACCGCGACCTCTGGCAGGAACGGGTGATCCGCTCGGTCGCCAACCTGACCCGCGAGGACGCCCGCCGCTTCCTCGAGATCGCACCCGAGGTGCCGGTCGTGACCCACACCCGGACCTACGCCCTCGAGGCGGCGAACCAGGCCCTGGACGACCTGCGGGAGGGCCGGTTCGAGGGCGCCGCCGTGCTACGCATCACCCCCGCAACCCCTCGGTCCCCTTCCCACCCTCGAGGGGGGAAGGGGACGCCCCCACCCGACCGCACCTCTCTCTACCCGTCGTAGCAAGACCGGGAGGGGGCGTCCCTCGCCCCCCGGAGGGTGGGAGAGGGAGCGAGGGTGAGGGGGGAGATCCGATCGATCGGCGTCCCTCGCCCCCCGGAGGGTGGGAGAGGGAGCGAGGGTGAGGGGGGAGATCCGATCGATCGGCGTCCCTCGCCCCCCGGAGGGTGGGAGAGGGAGCGAGGGTGAGGGGGGAGATCCGATCGATCGGCGTCCCTCGCCCCCCGGAGGGTGGGAGAGGGATCGAGGGGATGCGGGGGGGATCCGGTCAGGGTAGCGGAGTGAAGCCCATCCGGTCGAAGAGGCCCGGCAGCTCGTCGATGCCGGGGCTCGCCCCCTCGAGCACGTAGTGGCGGGTGGTGCCGGTCGCCTGCTGGCGGATCCAGACCTCGATCCGGGAGGTCGAGAACTTGACGAGGGTCGGCCAGAGGTAGCCGTTGGGTTTCGGCCCCACAATCCGCACGAAGAGCTTCCGAGCGCCCGGCGACCGCGCCGCTCACGCAGACCGTCTCGGGGATACAGGCGGGCTCGGGCCGGCCCTCCCGGGCGTCGGCGCCGATCGCCACCTTGAAGGCAAAGCCCGGCACCGCCGGCGAGGTGAAGAAGCCGTCGCCGCCACCACCGGGATTGCCCGCCGCCCGGCCCGAGCGCGGGTCCTGCTCGAGGCTCGAGACGTCGACCGCCTCGAAGTCCGATCCCTTGACCCGGCGCAGCTCGGTGACCAGCTCCTCGTCGTCCCACCGCCCGTCGGGCACGCCGGAGAGGAACCAGGCGCCGCCGTTGTCGGCGAGCATCATGCCGTAGCGCTGGAGGGCGCGGAGGATCACCCGCACCCGGGGCGAGAAGCCCGAGAGGTCGAAGTCCGCCCGCAGCCGGAACCGCTCGCCCATGGGTGGGTAGCGGGCGGCGGTGAGGGACGAGGCGTCGTGACGCGCCGGCCAGACGTGGTCGCTCCGGGTGTCGGGCGCGGTGAAGCGCAACGCGTGGCGGATCTCGCCCGCCGCCACCTCGTCGTAGCGCACGAGGCCGGGGAGGATCGCGAGGCCCGCGGCGTCGGCCGAGGTCCAGCCGTCCGGGCGCAGCGCGTTCGAGCGCAGGTCGAAGACCGCCCCCGAGCCGGCGGTCCAGGACGCGCCTCCGGCGACCGGATGGGCGTCGTAGAGCTCGTAGAGGCGGCAGGCATCGCGGTCGAGGACCAGCACGTGGCGGTCGCCGTCCGAGCCCGCCCCGCCCTCGATCGGCGGGTCGGGCGGGATCGGGTAGGGCCCGGGGTCGCTCTCGCCGGCGTAGTCGAACGCGACCGGCACCTGGGGCTGCGCGCCGGGCACCACCACGAAGGGGATGCCGATCGGCGCGCCCTGGTAGACGGTGCCGAAGTCCGGGTGCACTCCGACCCCGGCGCCGATGGCGGCCACGTAGTCGTCCGAGGCGGGGTCGACCGGCAGCGCGTCCACCCGTGCGTTCCAGATGCTGTCGCCGGGCAGGAGCGGGCAGCCGGCGAGGGACTGGGCCCGAGCCGCCGAGGCGACGGCGAGGACGGCACAGAGAGTCAGGATGACGCGAGCGGACACGAGACCTCCTAGCTTATCCGGCTGGCCCGTGTAACGTTCGGGGCCGGCCCCCTGGCGCCGGGGGTCTCCACGGCGCGCTCCGCCACCCAGCTCGACGTCACCTACCGCGCCCTGGTCAATGACGCGGAGGCACCGCTCCAGGAGGGCATGAGCGACGAGACCATGAAAAGGTTCCGGGCCAAAAGAGTCTGCTGAACGTGAGCCGAGTCGACCTGGGCCTCGACGAGGACGGCCTCGTGACCTTCGCCATCTCGCCGGACCTCGACGGCTACGAGAGGGCGCAGAGCATGGCCATCTTCTGGCGAGCCGTGGAGGAGCTGGCGGCCCTGCTTGGGGTGGCTCGCGTCTCCGCCTCCCTGGTCCTGGTGCTGGTCGGCGACAGCTGGGGCAACAGCGTCCGCGTCGAGGGCTTCGAGGCCGGACCGGACACCGACACCGGCTCGCGCTACAACGAGATCGGCCCCGGGTACTTCCGGGCGCTGGGCATGCCGCTTCTCGCGGGCCGCGAGCTCACCGCCGCCGACACCGAGGGGGCGCCGAATGTGGCCATCGTCAACCAGGCCTTCGCCGAGAAGTTCCACCTGTGCCGGCGCGAGGAGGTGGGCAAGTGGATGGCGGACGGCCGACAGGACGAGCTCGACACGCGGATCGTGGGGCTGGTCGCGAACGCCTAGGACAACTCGGTGAAGGACCAGGTCCCGCCACTCTGCTTCGTCCTGTTCCGGCAGGGCAACCGGCTCGGCTTCCTCCACGTCTACCTGCGCACGCGGAGCAATCCGAAGGCCGTGACGCAGGTCGACCCGATGGCGGCGCTGCGCTCGGAGTGAGCCCCCCGGAGCCGGATCTTTTAGTCCGAAGTTCCCCGGCGTCTTCCTACTCCTGAAGCGCTCCTAGCCCTTGGTAATCGGGGGTTTCCTCGCTCTCCGGGGGGTCTTCGGGTGCCGATTTGTTGGCATGTAAGTTGTCACACTGTCCGCATCAACTCCTTGACAGTAGCTGCGATCTATGTATACTAGTTGGCATGTACATCGCCACCATCCCGAACCGCTCCTCCCCACCGGCCATCCTCCTGCGCGAGGGCTACCGGGAGGATGGCAAGGTCAAGAGCCGGACCGTGGCCAACCTGTCCAAGCTTCCTCCGGAGGCGATCGAGGCGATCCGGCGGGTCCTGAAGGGGGAGCGCCTGGTCTCGGTCGACGAGCTCTTCGAGATCGTCGAGGATGGCTCGGCGGCTCACGGCCACGTCGAGGCGGTCCTCACCGCCATGCAGCGGCTGGGCTTCGCCCATCTGGTCGCCTCGCGGTCCTCACGCCAGCGCGACCTCGTCCTGGCCATGGTGGCGGCTCGCCTGCTCGAGCCGCAGTCCAAGCTCGCCACCACGCGCTGGTGGTCGAGCACCACCTTGCCGGACCTGCTGGGCATCGGCGATGCGGATGAGGACGAGCTGTACGAGGCGATGGACTGGCTGATCGAGCGTCAGGGCGCGATCGAGAAGAAGCTCGCGGCCCGCCACTTGAAGGAGGGGGGCCTGGCGTTGTACGACCTGACGTCGAGCTACTTCGAGGGGGTGACCTGTCCGCTCGCCGCCCTGGGGCACGACCGGGACGGCAAGAAGGGCAAGCTGCAGATCAACTACGGGCTGCTCGCCAACGAGCAGGGCATCCCCGTGGCGGTGTCGGTCTTCGAGGGCAACTCGGGCGATCCGAAGACCCTGCTGCCCCAGGTCGAGACGATGCGCAAGCAGTTCGGCATCGACCAATTCGTGCTCGTCGGCGACCGGGGCATGATCACCCAGAAGCAGATCGATGCGCTGCGCCCGCTCGAAGGCGTCGACTGGCTGACCGCGCTGCGTCCGGAGTCCATCCGCAAGCTGGTCGCGGGCGACTGGCTCCAGTTGGGTCTGTTCGACCAGCGCAACCTCTTCGAGATCGAGCATCCGGACTGGCCCGACGAGCGGCTCATCGCCTGCCGCAACCCGGAGCTGGCCAAGCGGCGCAGAGCCAAGCGCGAAGCCTTGCTCGAGGCCACGGCCGCCGAGCTCGACCAGGTGCGCCGGATGGTCGGCCGCGGTCGCCTCCGGGGCCGGCAGGCCATCGGCGCTCAGGTGGCCAGGGTCCTGGCGCAGTACCGGGTGGGCAAGCACCTCACGGTCGAGCTCCGCGATGACGGATTCGACTACGTGCTCGACGAGGCGTCGCTGGCCGCCGAGGCGGCGACGGGAGCCGGAGCCGATCCCGCGGTGGCGGCCCAGCGGCTCGAGCGCTCCCGGCGCCACCTGGCGTCCCTCGCCGACAAGCTCGACCAAGTCCGCCGGCGGATCGAACGGGGACGCCTCCATGGCCAGGACGCGATCGGCCTACGCGTCGGCAAGGTCATCAACAAGTACAAGATGGCCAAGCACTTCGTGCTCCACATCCAGGACGACTCCTTCGACTTCGAGGTCGACCGACAGAAGGTCGACGCGGAGGCGGCGCTCGACGGCATCTACGTGATCCGCACCAGCGTCGCCAAGCACACCATGGACGCCGACCAGGCGGTGCGTAGCTACAAGCAGCTCTCCAACGTCGAGCGCATCTTCCTCTGCCTCAAGAGCGTGAACCTGATGGTCCGCCCCATCCGACACCGTCTCGAAGACCGGGTCCGCGCCCATGTCTTCCTCTGCGTGCTCGCCTACTACGTCCAGTGGCACATGAGCGAAGCCTGGCGCCCGCTGCTCTTCGCCGACGAGGATCAGCAGGCCAAGGCCTCCCGCGACCCCGTGGCGCCGGCGGCTCGCTCCGCGCGTGCCCTCGAGAAGGTCGGGGCCAAGCGCCTCGAGGACGGCTCGCCCGTCCATTCCTTCCGCACCCTGCTGCGGCACCTCGGCGAGATCGTCCGCAACACCTGCCGCTGCCCCAACGCCGGACCTGACGTGCCGACCTTCCACAAGATCACCTCACCCAACGCCAAGCAGCGCCAGGCCCTCGACCTGCTCCGCACCCTCACCGTGTAGGCAGAGCCGCCACACCCTCTACGCAGCTATCCTGTTGAAACGAAAGGCGAAGCTTGCTTGAACGGGCGGGGAACTTCGGTTTAGTACACTCCGCCCATGGCCGCCCTGGAGGGATTGGGAGGCGCCTTGCGCCGGCTCCGCATGCGCCGCGCCCTCAGTCAAACCGATCTCGCTCGCCAGGCGGGAATCACGAAAGCCATGCTCAGCAAGTACGAACGTGGCCGACAGCACCCGTCCATCGTGACGCTCGAGCGAATCCTCGACGCCATGGAGGCGGGCCTCGGCGACCTCGGGCTCGCCATGGGCGAAGAGCGGGAGGTCCGAGGCCGGCGGGGTGCTACCGCCAACCAGGGCGCCCGGCAAGTCGTCTTCTCCCCACCGGCCGGCCTTCCCGCCGCGGCCCAGGCCAAGCTCGCGGACGTCGCCCGCAGCTTCGGCGACTTCCTCTTCCTCCTCGGCGAGAGCAGCTCGAAGCAGGCCACCTCGCCTGCCCCGATCGACGAAGACTGACCCGCCCCACGACGCCCCGGCCGGTACCGGCTGCTGGAGACTGCGGCTTGCCCGCTTTGCAGCGCACCCGCGATGCGAGGTAGAGTCTATTCAGGCAATGATGTTGCCGAAACCACCAGATCGGGGTACCTCGCAAGCCGAGGCTTCGACGCGGCCGATCGGC
The DNA here is from genome assembly GCA_963741925.1 of uncultured Acidobacteriota bacterium. Lineage (GTDB taxonomy): Bacteria > Acidobacteriota > Thermoanaerobaculia > Multivoradales > DATKCC01 > CAVUBL01. The sequence continues at coordinate 368,425 of CAVUJU010000005.1, read as the reverse complement.
CGCTCACTCGATGAGGACTCGCCGGTCGCCCAGCTCGAGTACCTTCTTTCCCGGCTCGGGCGGCGGCTCTCGGCGATCTTGTGGCGGTATGGAGTGCCGCCGCGCGATGCCGAGGACCTCCTCCAGGAGACCTTGCTCCTCTTCCTCCAGAAGCGCTCCACGATCCGCCGCCCCGAGGCCTGGATCGTCACGACACTACGCAACCAGGCTCTCATGTACCTGCGCCGTCGCATCTCGCGGCGCAGGGTCGTTCTGGAGCCCGGCCACGATCTCCGGCCGGCGGCCCTGGTGACGGAGACGCGGGGGCAGGACCGGCTCGAGGCGCGCCTGACCCTTGCGAGTGCCATGCGCCGAGTGCGCGGAAAGCAGCGAGAGGCGCTCAGGCTGCGCTACATCGAAGGGCTCTCCGCGGAGGAGGTGGCCCGTCGCCTCGGATACCGGCCGGCCTCGATTCGAAAGATCCTCGGCCGAGCCCGCGGGAGCCTCCGGAAGGCGGTCGATCGCCGGCTCGCGACCTGACGGCCATTGCGGCGGATTCTGTCGCGGGGCCGCCTCCCGAGTGCCCGCTCACTACGACCGACCCGAAAGGAGCACGCAGATGTCGGAGACGACGAAGCCCACGACCGCCTGCCCCTCGGAAGCTCGATACCGCCCGCCGGCTCGCCGAACGCCTGAAGGCCGAGCGCATCCAGGGTCTTCTCGCCCGAGTTGCCGGGCTGGCAGGTGGCGGGTGACGGCGCCGCCCTGGAGCGCACCCTTCGATTCCCCACCCTCCGCGCGGCGGTGAGCGACGTGGCGCTCGTCACGGAGATCGGCGAGGCGGACGGCTTCGTGCCGGATCTCGACCTTCGCCACCTGGAGGTGACCCTCCGCGTCGGCACCGACACCGGTGTCGGCCTGAGCGCCCTCGACTTCGCCGTGGCGCGCCGGTTCGTCCTCAAGGAGCCTGGCCGGCAGCTCCTCCTGCGAGCTCAGGCTACCTCGTTGTTGATTTCGACTTCGCCGTATCCTAGCGAAGCTCCGCCTCAAACCGACGAGTAGACCGTGGGCGGTTGAACCGGTGTGGGCATAGGATGCTCCGATGACGACCGTGGCGGAGCTTCTCGAAGGGCATGTGACGCTGGAGGTGGAATGCGTGGACCGGCTGTACCTGAACGGGTACGTGCCGGCGTTGGCGACGGGTCCCGGGATGACGGGCTTCCTGCGCGAGCACCTGGGCAAGCCAATCCCGTCGCCGGCGGTGTTGGGTCAGATCACGACGCGCTTTCGCGAGGCGGTGAAGGGGTTTGCGGAGAGTCACGAGATCCCCTGGGTTGAGTTTCGTTCCAAGCAGCGCAAGGACGAGCTGGCGAACCGGCTGCGCCGGGAGCGGGGGGTGCGCGACGGGGTGGTCTTCATCGGGGTGGCGCAGGAGAAGACCAAGGCGTTTCAGGGCAAGCCGAGGCCAGAGAAGGGGGCGGGGTGGTTCGACTGGACGCGGGACAAGGACGTCTACGTCAACCACTACTACTTCTACGTCGACGACGAGGAGTTCGGGCCGGCGTTCCTCAAGGTGTGCAGCTACGCCCCGTGGTCGCTGAAGCTGTGCTTGAACGGGCACGAGTGGGCCAAGCGCCAGCTCGAGCGGCGCGGCATCGCCTACGAAGCGCTCGACAACGGGTTTCTCTCGTGCGCGGACCCCGAGGCGCTGCAAACGATCTGCGACGAGCTCGGCCCGGCGGCGATCGAAGCCTTCCTGGCTCGCTGGCTCGAACGGCTGCCGATGCCCCTGTCGCCGGAGGACCGCGCGGCCGGGTACGACTGGAAGCTCTCGATCTGGCAGATGGAGGTCAGCCTCACTCAGGTCTTCGATCGGCCGGCCCGCGGCCGGGAGTTCTTCGAGCAGGTGCTGCGCGAGAATCTCGACCTCGGCCGGCCGGACCGGGTGCAGCTCGTCTTCGACCGGCGCGTCACCCGCCGGACGCCAGGCACCTTCCGCACCCGGGTCGTCGAGCAGGGTGTCTCGCCGAGCCTCCACATCGAGTACAAGAGCTTCGATCTCAAGCAGTACTTCAAGGAGGGACGAGCGCTGCGCACCGAGGGGACCTTCCGCAACCCCAAGGACTTCGATGTCAACAAGGGCCTGGCGAACTTCGGCTACTTGCAACAGATCGGACGCCACATCAACCGGCGGCTTCTGGAGGTCGAGCGGGTCAGCCAGAACTGCGGGCTGTCCGCCGGCAGCATCCAACGCGTGGTGCAGCCCACCGTCACCGACGACGGTCACAAAGCCCCCGGCCTTCGCTTCGGCGATCCCCGCGTCATGGCCCTGATGCTCAGCCTCAGCCTGTTTCTCCACCTGATCCACGGCTTCCGGAACCAGAACCTGCGGCGCAACGTCTGCCAACTCCTGGGACCGACCGAGCCTGCCTACACCAGCGCCCAGGCCAGCTACGACCTCCGGCGCCTGGTACGCAAGGGCCTGATCTATCGCGCTCCCGGGACCTATCGCTACCTCGTCACGCCCTACGGCTGGAAGCTCGCTCGCTTCTACGCCCGGCTCGATGCCCGCGTGCTGCGGCCTGCACTGACCGCCATTGAAGGGCCCGGCGTCGCCGAGCCTCACCCTCGCCTCGCTGAAGCTCTCCACCGCGTCGACCACCAGCTCGATTCCCTCATTCAACACGCCTTCCCGCCACACCAGAAGGCCGCCTGAGAAGCTCCTCCCGGATGCAGATCTCTCGACCAAAACTCGGCCTCTTTATCCAAGAGTCGCCCCAATCAGACGACTAGAGTCACCTTCAAGGGGCGGGTCCCAGGAGTCCTCCTTCCACTCCAGGGGCCCGCCTTGGCCGGGGCGGCGGACTGGAGGGGCCGGCGCCTCGGCCGATGTTTCGAGGGTCGTCGCCGGCCACCCAGGCTGTCCCGGACCGGCGCCGCGAGGCACCGAACGAAGAGAAGGCGACTGCCTTCGGCGCACCTGTCGCCGTCAGGAGCCGCCGTGATCAGGTGACACTCAGGGGCGAGGCCGCGACCGTGGCGCAAGACTCGAGCACTGCCAGCCGACGCCGCCGGCCCACCCCGGAAGAGGTCGAGGAGGCCCTCGAGGCGTCGCAGGCCGAGGTGATGGAGGTGCTGGGCCGGTACTCGATCGACGAGGAGGTGGGCACGCGGCAGGTGACCGACGCCCTCACCGCCCTCGTCCTCGAGCCCACCGAGCCATCGGGCGCGGCCGACCTCAAGGCGCTCCTCGTCGACGCCGTCGAGGCCGCCGCCACCCAGGAGCACTGGAGCCATTTCGAACCGGAGGAAGGCGATGTGGTCCACTAGACACCCGCTACACCCCAGCGACGACGAGCTCGAGGCTTTCGCCCTCGGGCTCGGCCCGGCGCAGGGGCCGGCGCCCCAGGTGGTCCGCGAGCACCTCGAAGCCGGTTGCCCGCACTGCCTCATGCGGCTGCGTGCCGGGCTCCTCGGCGACCCGGAGCGCCTCCGCCGATCGGTCCGCCGCACGATCCTCGCCGGCTACGGCCCGCCCGCCCCCGGAAACGGCGGCTCTCCAGCCGCCTCCTTCCGGGACCTGGGCCGGCGCCTCGAGGCGGTGGCCCTCCTGGTGGAGTACGAGGAGGGCGCGGGCTCGGCGATGCTCCACGAGCTCCTCACCCGGCCGGCCGACGAGCGCCGCGAGGTGATCCGGACCGAGCGCCGGTTCCAATCCCTGGGGCTCGCGCGCTTCCTGGCGGCACGCGCGCGCGAGGAGGTGTTCCACGACGTCCAGCGGGCGGTCGAGCTGGGCGAGCTGGCGGTGGAGGTGGCCGACCGCCTAGAGGAGGCGGGCTACCTGCCCGGCCTTGCCCGCGATGCCCAGGCGCTCGCCTGGGGCGCCCTGGGCAACGCCCACCGGGTGGCGACGGATCTCTTCGAGGCCCAGCGCGCCCTGCGCTCCGCCCTCGACCGCGCGGCCTACGGGAGCGGCCATCCCATGGTAGAGGCTGAGGTCCTGAGCCTCCTCGGCTCGCTCCGGGTGGACCAGACCCGGTTCGAGGAAGCCGCGCGAGTGCTGAAAAAGGCCCAGGCGATCTACCACCGCCACGGCGCGGTGCAGGCGGAGGCGAAGGTGCTGGTCAAGCTCGCCAAGCCGGCCGGCGAGGGCGGGGACCCCGAGCTCGCGGTGCGGCTCCTGGAGCGGGCCGAGGCGATGATCGAGCCAGAAGAGAGCCCGGAGCTCTACCGCTACGCCCGGCACGCGCACTCCGGTTGGCTCGCCGAGCTGGGTCGTGCGGCCGAGGCTCGAGCGCTCTTCGAGTCGCTCCGGCACGAGTGGATGGCGAGCGAATCGAATCTCGACCGCGGACCGCGCCTCGACTGGCTCGACGGCGTGATCGCCAAGGCGGAAGGCGACCTGCCGCGCGCCGAGGCGAAGCTCCGGGACGTCCAGGCCCTCTTCGGCGGCCACGAGCTCTTCTACGACTACGCCCTGGTGAGCCTCGACCTGGCCGCCCTCCTCCTCGAGCAGGGTCGCATGGCCGAGGTGCGGGAGGTCGCCGAGTCCATGCTGCCGGTCTTCAAGTCCCGCCAGGTCCACCGCCACGCCCTCGCCGCCCTGGCTCTGGTCGAGCGGGCCGCGGCGGCGGAGACGGCCACCGCCACGTTCCTCCGGGAGGTGGCCCGCTACCTGCGCCAGACCCGGCACAACCCGCACCTGCCTTTCCGGCAGGAAGCTTCATAGCGGCGGCCCGGCGCACCGTCTCCCGGCCGCATTGACCGGCCGGCGGCGTCGAGCTACCCTCCGGCCCTGGGAGACAGCGTTGAGGGATCGCCTTGCAGCGCGCCCGGAGCGCCCGGATCGGTGAGCGCTCGGCGGAGCCACCCGACCCCGGACCGGCTCGCCGCCTTCGTCGCCGGAGCCGACGACGCGGGAGATTGCGCGCGGATCCGCCGCCATCTGCTGCAGCCTCCGTGCCTCCACTGCCTCCTGGAGGCCCACAGGGCTCTCGTGGCCGCCCGGCCAGTACCCGGGGAGGAGGCCCTCTACGAGCTCCGGCATCAAGGGCCTGGAAGCCTGCGGCGAGCCGCCCTGGCTAAAGCAGCCCGACGCGTCGAGCGCCTGGCCTTCCTCTACCAGGTGGAGCGGGCGCTCGCTCCGGAGCTGGCCGGTGAGCTCCTCCGGCTACCCGAGGAGAGCCGCCGGCAAGCGACCCGCCTCGGTGCTCGCTACCACCTGGTGGCGCTGGTCGAGTACCTGGCGGATCAATCGTTGGACTCGGTCTTCGAATCCAGAACTAGGGCCGTGTCACTCGGTCGCCTGGCCGTTACCCTCACCGAGCAGCTCGAACCGGTACGCTACGGCGAAACTGAGGTGGCCCGCGCCATGAGCCGGGCCTGGGCAGCCTTCGGCAACGCGCGGCGGGTCGCTTCCGACCTCTGGGGGGCGGAAGCGGCTCTGAGCTGGGCGAGTGGGCTCGTCGATGTGGCACACCCCCAGCCGGAGGACCGGGGCGAGATTCTCAGGCTGCTCGGCTCGCTCCGGATTGCTCAGGGCAGGGAGGCCGAGGCCGAACTTCTCCTGACCGAGCCTATCGAGGGCTTCCGCCGCGGGCAGAGTGAGCCGGAGGTCGCTAAGACGAGGGTGGTCCTGGCTAAGTGCCTCGCCGAATCCGGTCGATCTGAGGAGTCGCTCGACGTGCTTGATCAGGTCAAGGGCGAGCTCGATCCGAGCGCCTCCACGAACCTGTTGCTCATTGCCAGACACATGCGCTGCTTCTCGTTCGCGGAGTGCGGCAGGATCGACGAGGCCAGGACTCTGCTCGAGGACGTACGCGGACGGTGGCAGACCACGTTCCTGGCATCGGAAAGCAGGCAGCGCATCGTCTGGCTCGAGGCAGGCATCGACTGGGCATTCGGCGAGGTTGCCAAGGCTGAAGCTCGCCTCCTTCCGATACGGGCCTCTTTCGACGAGCGGGAGCACCTCCACGACCTGGGCTTAGTGACATGGGAGCTCATCGGGTTCTACAAGTCCATGGGGCGCGTGCAGGAGGCGCGTCGAATGGCGGCTGAATGCCGCAGGATCTTCGAATCTCTGAGAGTTGCGAGGATCGCCGGGGAGACCCAGCTCGATCTGCTGCGCTCCAGCTAGCGCGAAGACCACCCGGCTTGAGCGCACACCTTTTACAACAGCTGAAGCTACCGCTACCGTGGCCCCGACCGGTAGCTGAAAGAGCCCATCGTCTCTTGTGATCCCTTGCGCCGCACCGCGTTACCAGGAAAGCACAACCCGCTCTCCAGGTCGGTATCGTCCTTCTGAACCGCCGAGAACGGGTACCGACTAGGAATGCGCGGCTACTCAGGTGACCATGGTGGCTTCCGAGTGCGCGCGCAACGAGAGGAGGAGCACAAAGTGTCCAAGACCAAAGTGATGACCGGCATTGCCATCTGCGCGGCCCTGCTGGTCGCGCCCATCGCTTCCGCAGAGCCGCACGGTGCGCATACTGCGGAAGGCGTCGCAAGCTCTCCGATGCAGTTCGTCGAAAGACTCGACCATGGGATTTTAGCCTGGTCCCGTGAAGTAGCTGGCGACCTGGGTCGGATGATCAGCCTGCCATTCAGATCTGACGCTTCCAGTGACCAGCCCACTGCCGAGGAGCCTCTAAGCGCTGCCACCTGCGATGCGGCATGTACGGCGTTCGGAGCCTCGATCGACCCAGACGGTTAGGAGCCTCGGATTCAAGATCAGTCTTGAGGGGTCGACGACCTTCGGACGTCGGCCCCTCGCTTGACTCTTCTAGGCGCAGAGGAATACCAGAACCAAGGTCGGAACACGAGACCAGTAAGCATTCAGACGGCCTTCACTCCTCCTTGACGGACCACGACGGCGACGCTAAGATGCGGGTGTCTCGCAAATTCGTAGCGGCGCTCCTCATGAAGCGCGCTGCATGGTCTTGTCGTGGAGGTGAAGCTCGCCGATGTCACCACAGCCTGAGCACCCCGACTCGCGCCGGATGGCTGCCTTCGTGGCCGGCGCCGACGAGCCCGCCGAGGGCGCCGCCATCCGCCGCCACCTCTCGGAAGACCGTTGCCTTCTCTGCCTTCGGGAGGCCAACCGCATCCTGGCGGTCGCTCGCGAGCTGACCGGGAAGACCGCCCGAGCCGGCCTCGTATCGCCCGCCGGCTCGGAGGCGCGGCGCACCGCCCTGGAACGCACCGCCCGGCAGGTGGAGCGCCGGGCGTTCCTCCACGAGGTCGAGCTGGCCCTGGCGCCGGATCTCCTGGCCGAGGTGCTCCTCCTGTCTCCGGTGGAGCGCCGCGAAGCCGTGTTGGAGGCGGAGAGGTTTCGACTCCTGGGCTTCGCCGAGCACCTGGCGGAGCGGGCCCGCGGCGAGGTGCTCGAGGACGTGGCTCGCGCCGTGGAGCTCGGCCGCCTGGCGGTGGAGGTGGCCGACTGCCTGGAGACGGCGGTTTACGGTCGACGCGAGGTCACCGGCGCCCAGAGCCGGGCCTGGGCGGCCCTGGGAAACGCCCTCCGGGCGAGCACCGACCTGGTGGCGGCGGACCGGGCGCTCGCGACCGCCGAGCGCCTGCTCGACGCCGCGGACGGGGACCCGGACGAGCGCATGGATCTGCTGAGCTTGCTGGGGTCCCTACGGATCCAGCAGTGTCGGTACGAAGAGGCGATCTCTCTCCTCAGGGAGGCGGCCTCGCTCAGCCGAAGCCAGGCGGGCACACACGCCGAGGGGAAGCTTCTCTTGAAACTCGCGAGAGCGCTCGGGGAGTCGGGCGACGCTGCCAGGGCAGTTCGTGCCCTGGAACAGGCCGACTCATTGCTGGACGCCCAAAGCGATCGAACGCTGCTCCTCGTCGCGAGACACGCTCGTGCCGGCTGGCTCGTCGAGTGCGGGAGAGGCGAGGAGGCTGCCGAGCTCTTCGAGAGCCTGGCCCCCGAGTGGGCCACACACCTCCGGGGCTTCGCTCAGGTGCAACGCCTGACCTGGCTCCGTGGTTGGATCGCCTGGGGCCAGAGCGACCTCGGTCGGGCCGAAGAGGAGCTCCTCGCCGTCCAGGCCGCTTTCCGCGAACGCGAGGCTGACTACGACTACGCCCTGGTGAGCCTCGACCTCGCGGCCTTCTACCTCGAGCAGGGCCGGACCGCCGACGTGCGGCGGCTGGCCGAGGAGATGCTTCCCATCTTCCGCTCCCGAGAGATCCACCGGCACGCCCTCGCCGCCCTGGTGCTGATCCAGCACTCCATCCAGACCGAGACCGCGACCGTGGCTCTCCTGCGCGACGTCGCCCGCTATCTCCAGCGCGCGCGCCGCAACCCCTACCTCGCCTACGAGCCGTCGCGGTGAGCGGCCGTCCGCCGGGCCTCGACGCGCCGACACCGGTCCCGGATCCGGCTCCGGCCCACCTCTCCCGCGAGCTCCTGGACGACTATCTCGGCGGCCGGGCCACTCCGCTCGATCTCGTCGAGACCATCGTCCGCCACCTCGAGCGAGACTGCTGCCCCGGCTGCCGCCGGGAGCTCGCGCCGGCTTCCACCACCACGCTGGTCGCCCGCGCCGCCGAGCGGTTCCGAGCCCGGGCGGCGGAGCTCGCCCGCGAGGCCGAGGGCCTGCCCGCCCTCGTCGCCGAGCTCGAGCCCCTCGGCTCGTCCGGTGTGTTCCTCCAGGCCGGCATCGGCCGCCGCTTCCACACCGCGGCGTTCGTGACCCACCAGCTCGCCCTCGCCTGGGAGGCCCTCGAGGCCGGCGCACTCCGGGTGGCGCTCGAGGGGCTGGAGCTCGGCTTCCTCGCCGCGCTGCGCCTCGACTCGGCGCGCTACGGCCGCCTTGTGGTGCGGCGCCTCGAAGCCGAGTGCTGGATCCTCCGGGCCCTCCTGGCCGTCGGGCGTGGCCTGCCGGCCGCCGAGGCTGTGGAGAGCCTCGACCGCGCCCATCGCCTGGTCGTCCAGAGCCTGCGCTCGGACCGGCTGATGGCCGCCTACCTCCTGGCACAAGGGCGCGAACGGTTGTGGGCCGGGCGAGCCGAGGAGGCTCGGCCCCTGCTCGAGGAGGTGGCCCGGCTGGGCCGAGGCCCCGAAGCCGCGGAGCACCGGGCGGCGGCCGAGGCCGCCCTCGCCCGCCTGGAGCGCGAGGCGGGCCGGCCCGAGGCCGCGGCAGACCGGCTGCGCCCGGTCGCCGCCCTGTGGCCCCGAAGGCCGACCTCTCGCGCCGAGTGGGTCGCGGCCCGGGAGCTGGTGGTGGCGCTCGTCGAGTCCGGGGAGCCGGAGGAGTCCGCCGCCTTCCTCGCCGCCTGGGGAGGAGGAGGACGCGCCGGGCCCTCCCGCTCGAGCCTCCCCGAGCTCCCTCTCCTCCGGGGGCTCCTCTTCTCTCGCCTCCAGCGCCCCGAGAGGGCGAGGCGCTCCCTCGGGGCGGCCTGGCGGGAGCTCCTCCGCTGCGGATCGGCCGCCGACGCCGCCCTGGTGGCGGCCGAGCGGGCGCGGGTCGAGCTGCCGGAGGGCGGGCCGGGCTCGGGCGCCGCCCTCGCGGGCCTGGCTGGCGAGCTGCCGGCCCTCCTCGCCGCCGGCGAGCTCCCCGCCGTGGACCGCGAGGCGCTCGCCGTCTTCGCGCGGGCCCTCGGGCGGGGTACGCTAACCTCGAGCGATGTCGCCGCGTTCGAAGGCACCCTCCTCCGGATCGGGCCGCCCGGGCAAGACGCCCGGCAAACCCACGGAGCCGGCCATGCCCCGGCGCCGTGATCCGCAGGAGACCTTTCCCACCCGGGAGCTCGTCGAGCTGGTCGAGAGCCTCGAGGGCGAGCTCGATCCGATCTACGCCGCCCACTGCTTGACCGGCGCCCAGGCCGAGGCGGTCCTCTTCGAAAGCATGACCGCCCTCGGCCTGCGCTGGCACAAGATCGCCCACCGCCGCGCCTGGCTCCTCGACCGCGTGAGGCGCCGCTGCGAAGCGCTCACCGCCGAGGCCGAGGCCGAGGCCGAGGAAACGGCCAACTGAGAAGGGCCGCAGAAGGAAGGATGAGCAAGCCACACGACGCCTGGCCGGGCGAACACCTGAGCGCGGAGACCCTCGAAGGGCTCGCCTCGGGCGCCTGCTCGCCGCCCGAAGTCCTGGAGCGCGCTCTCGGTCACCTGAAGTCCCGGTGCGCTACGTGCTGCGAGACCCTCGCCGCGTACCCGGCGCGCACCCTCCTCGCCCGAGCCGCAGGTGAGAGCCTGTACCACGACTCGAGCCGACGGGCGCTCGCCCGGGTGCTCGACGTCGCGGCCGAGCGGGAGGCGGCCCGGAGCGCCTTGCTCGACGAGCTCCTCGAGCTGCCGACGGTGGCCGAGGGAGTCGCCCGGGTGGCGGCCGACCCGCGGCTCCAGAGCTGGGGGCTCGCCTCGGTGCTCCTCGAGCACGCCGAGCAAGACCTCGACGAGGCGCCGGACGACGCCCTCCTCTGGGCGCTGTTGGCCGCCGCCGTCGCCGAGGCGCTCGATCGAGACCGCTACTGCGAAGGGGTGGTCGAGGAGATCCGGACTCTCGCCGCCGTGGTGCTGGCGCGGGTAGTCCTCGAGGCCGACCGGGACCCGGAGGCGGCGCGCCGGGAAGCTCGCCTGGGCGGAGGCGCGGCGCGAGCGCGCGGTGGACCCGGAGCTCGTGGCGGTCGAGATCGAGCTGGTGCGCCTGCGCCTGCTCCTTGCTGAGGGCAGGTGGGACGAGGTGATCGAGCGCACCGAGCGCCTCGACCGCCTCACGGCCCGGCGCCACCTGGGCGAGCACCGCTTGACGTCCATGCGCCTGGGCGCGGCGGCGCTCGCCGGCGCGGGGCTCCTCGACCGCGCGGCGGCCGCCTACCGCGTGCTGCGGGCAGTCCTCGCCACCTACGGCGAGGCCCCCGAGCTGGAGCGGGCCGTACGCCTCGATCTCGGGGCGACCCTCGTGCGAGCGGGCCGCCTTCCCGAGGCCCGGGCCGAGCTCGACTCTCTCGGACCGGCGCACCCGGTCTTCGACGGCCCCCGCTTCCGGGCCCGGCGCACCTGGTGGAGCGGCGTCGCCGCGGCGAGGCTCGGACGAGACGCTGAGGGCGACGAGCTCCTGGCCACCGCGACGCGGGACCTGGCGGCGGCCGGGCTGACCTGGGAGGCGTTCCTCGCCCTCCTCGACCGGCTGGAGCTGTACCTCGCCTCCGGCCTGGCAGCCAGAGCCGCCGAGTTGCTGGATGAGGCAACTCCCCTTCACCGCTCCGAGACCCTACCCGGCTGGGCGTCGGGCCTGCTCCTCCACCTCCAGGTCCACGCCTGGGCGGGCACGCTGACGGTAGCCGACGTCGATCGCGCCCGGGCCCTCCTGGCGGCTGCACCCGTTAAGGACGCAGGGCATCCGCGCCAGGCGGTCTGAGACCCACGCCCGAAGCGGCCCGCCCCGAGGTGGACCCCAACGAAGGTTTCCGGCTTGAAGCGCACATCCTCACTTGCCGTTTCAAGCCACTCCTGCCATGATTCGACAAGATGATTTTGTGGCTCACATCTGATGACGGAGGTGGGAGGGTTCCCCGATCGTCGTCCGCCATTCCAGCGGGCGCTCAACTCCCGCCGGGTGCGGGGAAAGGAGATGGCATGCAGAAGATGACGCAGCAGAGGAAGCAACCGCCGAGCGGGAGGTCGACGGTGGTCTCCCAAGTGCCCGGTCGAGCCGCCTCGAGAGCTCTAGCGATACCGGTTGCGGCTCTGCTGGTCGCAGCTTGTCTGAGCTCGTGGGCGGCAACCCGGGCTATGGCGCAAGAGACGCCCGGAATGGGGCACGTCACGCTCAGGCTCGAGAAGAGCGAGATGCCGAGGTCCCAGGTTCTCAGCGGCTGGCTCATGATGTCTGCCGGTGTCCTCCACGACGAAGACCAGCGTGGGGTAGAGAATTACTTCAAGGACTACGGTCTCGATGTCTCGTCTCCCGCCGTGCAGGAGCTGGCCGAGGTCCAGGACCGCTATGTGGAGCGCTTCCGGCCCAGCAAGCTCCACGAGCGCTACGAGCAGTCGGACGAGCCCGACGCCGCGGTCAGGAGGCAGTGGATGATCGATCGAGCGCGGTTCTTCGGGGAGGAGACGGGGCGATGGTTCCGAGATCTCGAGGCGGAGGGCGTCGACGTCGACGCCCTGACCGAGACGATCCTGAACGGCCACCACTTCGGGCTGAGTGAAGCCATCGCCGACGAGACACCGGACTTCGAAGGCATGCATTTCGCGGCCGCCGCGTTCGAGGCGGCTCTTCGGAAGAGCCTCGGTCGGACGATGATCACGAAGCGAGGTGTCGAGTGACTCGTCGACTCCTTGTGACGCGCCGGCCAGACGTGGTCGCTCCGGGTGTCGGGCGCGGTGAAGCGCAACGCGTGGCGGATCTCGCCCGCCGCCACCTCGTCGTAGCGCACGAGGCCGGGGAGGATCGCGAGGCCCGCGGCGTCGGCCGAGGTCCAGCCGTCCGGGCGCAGCGCGTTCGACCGGAGGTCGAAGACCGCCCCTGAGCCGGCGGTCCAGGACGCGCCTCCGCCGGCCGGATGGGCGTCGTAGAGCTCGTAGAGGCGGCAGGCATCGCGGTCGAGGACCAGCACGTGGCGGTCGCCGTCCGAGCCCGCCCCGCCCTCGATCGGCGGATCTGGGCTAGCTTATCCGGCCGGGCCGTGTAACGTTCGGGGCCGTCCTTCCGTAGAGCCCTCCATGAGCCATCTCAAGCTCGCCTTCCGGAACCTCGCCAAGACGCCGTTCGTCACCGGCGTCGCCGTGCTCTCCCTGGCGCTCGGGATCGGGGCGAACGCGGCGATCTTCTCGCTCTTCGACCAGATCCTCCTGCGGCCCCTGCCGGTGGCGGCCCCCGAGCGGCTGGTGAACCTGTCGGCGCCCGGTCCCAAGCCGGGCTCCCAGTCGTGCAACCAGGCGGGCGACTGCGACGCGGTCTTCAGCTACGCCATGTTCCGGGACCTGGAGAAGGCCCCGGGCGCCCTCTCCGGCCTGGCCGGCCACCGGGCGTTCGGCGCCAACCTGGCGACCGGCGACAAGACGATCCACAGCGAGGGGATGCTGGTGTCGGGCTCGTACTTCCCGGTGCTCGGCCTCGAGCCGGCCCTCGGGCGGTTGATCGCGCCCGCCGACGACACGGCCCCCGGGCAGAACCCGGTCGTGGTCCTCTCCCACCGCTTCTGGACCCGCGAGCTCGGCGCGGACCCGGAGGTGGTGGGCAAGAACCTGGTGGTCAACGGCAAGAGCCTGACGGTGCTCGGCGTCGCCCCGCCCGGCTTCGAAGGCACGACGCTCGGAACCCGGCCCGACGTCTTCGCGCCGCTCTCCATGCGCTCGACCCTCGAGTCGTTCTTCGAGGACAAGGACTACGAGAACCGGCGGGTCTACTGGGTCTACGTCTTCGGCCGGCTGCGCCCAGGGGTCTCGGCGGAGCGGGCCGCGGCGCAGCTCAACGTCGCCTATCACCCCTTGATCAACGACGTCGAGGCGCCGCTCCAGGAGGGCATGAGCGACGAGACGATGAAGCGCTTCCGGGCCAAGGAGCTCGTGCTCGAGGACGGGCGCCGCGGGCAGAGCTCGATCCACGGCGAGTCGCGCGCTCCGCTGACCCTGCTGCTGGCGGTCACCGGAGTGGTGCTCGTCATCGCCTGCGCCAACATCGCCAACCTGCTCCTCGCCCGCGGTGCGGCCCGCGCCCAGGAGATGGCGATCCGCAACTCGCTCGGCGCCGGCCGGCGGCGACTTCTCCTCCAGCTCCTGACCGAGTCGGCGCTGCTCGCCGTCCTGGGCGGCGCCGCCGGGCTGCTCGTCGCCCGCTGGACGCTGACCCTCGTCGGCGCCCTCCTGCCGCCCGACGCCGCGAGCACGATCCGGCTCGAGCTCAGCCTCCCGATGGTGGCGTTCGCGGCGGCCCTGGCGATCGCGACCGGCATCCTCTTCGGCCTCTACCCCGCGCTCCACGCCACCCGCCCCGACCTGGTCACCGCCCTCAAGGGGAGCTCCGGGCAGCCGTCCGGGGCCCGCTCCGCGGCGCGCTTCCGGACCTCGCTGGCGACCGCCCAGATCGCCCTCTCGATGGCGCTGCTGATCGCGGCCGGGCTGTTCATCAAGAGCCTGGTCAACGTGAGCCGGGTCGACCTGGGCCTCGACCAGGACGACCTCGTGACCTTCTCGATCTCGCCGGCGCTCAACGGCTACGACTTCCCGCAGAGCCTGGGGCTGTTCGAGCGCACCGAGGAGAACCTGGCGGCCCAGCCGGGCGTCGCCTCGGTCGCCGGGGCCCTGGTGCCCGTCCTGGGGGGCGACAGCTGGGGGAGCAGCGTCCGCGTGGAGGGTTTCGAGGCGGGCCCGGACACGGACACCGACGCGCGGTACAACGAGGTCACTTCAGGCTTCTTCGGGACCCTCGGCGTGCCGCTGGTGGCGGGGCGGGACTTCACCGCCGCCGACTCGGAGAAGGCGCCGAAGGTGGCGATCGTCAACGAGGCGTTCGCCGAGAAGTTCCACCTCGGTGGCCGCGCGGCGGTGGGCAAGTGGATGGCGGACGGCCGCAAGGACGAGCTCGACACGCAGATCGTGGGCCTGGTCGCGAACGCCAAGTACAACTCGGTCAAGGACGAGATTCCGCCGCTCTTCTACGTCCCCATCACCCAGGGCAACAAGCTCGGGTACTTGAGCTTCTACCTGCGCGCCCGGAGCTTCTCCCGAGACGGTGATGCAGGCCGTGCCGGCCGTCGTCAAGGGGCTCGACCCGAACCTCCCGGTCGAGCACCTCGAGACCCTGCGCCAGGTGGCGCGCGAGAACGTCTTCCTCGACCGCCTGATCACGACGCTCTCGGCCGCCTTCGCGGTGCTCGCCACGCTCCTCGCGGCGGTCGGCCTCTACGGTGTCCTCGCCTACTCGGTAGCGCAGCGCACGCGGGAGATCGGCGTGCGCATGGCGCTCGGCGCCGGCGGCGATCAGGTGCGGCGGATGGTCCTCCGGCAGATGGGCCGGATGCTCGTCGTCGGCGGCGCCGTCGGAGTCGCGGCGGCCCTCGGCGTGGGCCGGGCCGCTCGCTCGCTCCTCTACGAGCTGGGAGGCAGCGACCCGGTGGTCCTGGTCGCCGGCGTGCTGGTCCTGGCGGCCGTGGCGCTCACCGCCGCCTACCTGCCGGCGCGGCGCGCCTCGCAGGTCGACCCGATGGCGGCGTTGCGCTCGGAGTGAGCCGCCGGCCTCCCTGGCCCTTCAGCCGCCGGCCGTGATCCGGCCGTCGGCGGCGACGGCGCCGGGCAGCTCGAGGCCCTCGGAGAGGGCGAGGGCGGACTCGAAGAGCAGAGCGCGCTCGCGCAGCAGGCGCCGGAGCGTCCGGCGGCGGCGCACCCGGGTCAGGCGCACCTTCAAGGCATGGTAGGTCTCGGCGGCGAGGCGTAGGTAGCGCAGCGCCTCCCAGCCGCCCACCGAGCAGAGCAGAAAGGTCACCACCCCGGCCAGCCAGGGCGCCGCCGGCACCCGGTGCGGGTAGAGCTGGTGGAGGTTGACCGCGCCCCAGGCCACCAGCAGCGCGGCGAGCAGCCAGACCAGCGGAAAGACCACGGCGCCGAGGAGCAGCTTCAGCGTGGCCTCGTCCTTGAGCTTCGCCCCCAGCCGGCGGGCCGCCGCCCCGAGCCCCAGGGCGACCGGCGTGTTGACCGCGGCGCCCAGGACCAGAAGCGGCGGCAGGGCGAGGTAGACCGCCGCCGCCCGGGCGACGAGCGCGAGCCCCTTCCAGGGCGAGCCGAGGTCCGCCTCGGCGTCGAGCTCGTGGTCCTCGAGGTCGAGGGCGGTCAGCATCCGGTCGTAGCGCCGCACCCGCTCCTCGAGGCGCGCCGTCTCCTGCGGGCGGCTCGCCCGGAGCGCCAGGTAGCCCCGGCGCACGCGGGCGAGGCCCAGCACCCGCTCGTGGAGGCTCGGCGCCCCAGGGCGCGCGCGGCCGCGGGCCGAGCGCTCGGCGCGCATCAGCTTGCGAAGCCGGTGCATCAGGTGGTGGATCTCCCAGCTCTCGGTGGCCTGCACCACCTCGCCGAGCTCCTCCTCGATCCGGCCGGTGATCGAGCGCTCCCGAGCCCGGCGTGCCTCGTCGCCGGCCGGCGGCGAGAGGAGCTCGGGCGGCAGCTCCATCGGCGCGTGGAGCTCCACCAGCGCCTTCGAGCCGAAGAGGTTCTTGCGGTTGTAGTGGAGCCCCACCGGCAGGAGCACCGGCGGCGGCCGGCCGGCCGGCGTGAGCTCGGCGGCGCGGAGGAAGAGGCGCGCCGCCCCGGGGCGCAGGTCGAGCAGGTGGGGCTCGTCGTGGCTGTCGCCTTCGGGGAAGAGCGCCGCGAAGGCGCCGTCGGCCACCGCCCGGGCGAGGGCGTCGAGGCTCCGGCGGTTGGCCTCCTTCCGGGCCGCCTCGCCGCGGCCGGCCTCGCCGCTCCGGGAGGCGTCGTCCTGGGGGCGGTAGATGGGCACGGTACCGAGCACCCGGAGGAGCCGCCCGAGGAGCGGCCAGGCGAGCAGGCCGTGGCGCGCCCCGAAGACCACACGCCGCGGGAAGTGGGCCAGGATCAGGGCCGGATCGAGGAGGCCGTTCGGGTGCCAGGCGACCAGCACCCCGCCGCCCTCGGCCGGCACGTGCTCGAGCCCCACGACCTCGATCCGCAGGAAGAACAGGTGGAGCAGCCGGCCGACGGCGAGGGTCGCCAGGCGCACCGCACGCGGAACGGCCGTCCCGGCCTCGGGGGCCGAGGCGGCCGGAGCTTCGGGGCGCTCGAGCGAGACTGTCATCCTGCTCTCTGAGAGCAG
The DNA here is from genome assembly GCA_963741925.1 of uncultured Acidobacteriota bacterium. GTDB lineage: Bacteria > Acidobacteriota > Thermoanaerobaculia > Multivoradales > DATKCC01 > CAVUBL01. The sequence continues at coordinate 351,662 of CAVUJU010000005.1, read as the reverse complement.
TCTAGTCACCCGTCAACCGTCAAGTGACGTGTCCTGGCGGGCCCTCCCGCCGCTGGCGGCGTTGCTCCTCCTCGACGTAGGCCCCGCTACGCCTGCGTCGGAGCGCCTGGCCAGCGACGAGAAATCCTCGCCAGATACCCTGTCACTTGACGGTTGACGGGTCACTAGCAGCTCGTGGTCAAGGCCTGCCTCACACCAGATCGTCGGGAATCGCGAAGCCGAGGTCCTTTGCGCAGAACGACCGCCACTCCGGCGTGACCTCCTGGTAGACGACGTCCTCGTCATGCCACATGGAACGAGTGACCGTGAAGTCCTGGTGAAGGTAGACGATGGAGCTGTCGTTCAGTGCCGAGTCTTCCTCACCGGCCGCGTCCGCCGTACCGGCTCCTCCAGGATCGTCCTGGGCCGCCGGCACGTCTTCGCTCCAGCCGGAGAACCTCCGCAAGTCTCGGAGATAGTATGCCCTGCAGTACGGCCGGGTCTCTCGAGGGTCCTCCCAGACCCCCTTGTCCTTCTCCGCCGCGGTCAGGATCTCGGCCGCTTCCTTCCTGCCTGCGGCCTTCGCGATCCTCAGGGGAGTCCGGTTGTCCCGGCCCGTCTCCGTGACGTCGGCGCCGTGGTCGAGCAAGAGTCGCACCATCTCGGTGTCCCCCTTGCCCGCCGCCCAGTTGAGGGGCGTCCAGCCTTGCTCGTCTCTCGCGTGCACGGCCGCCGGCTGTTCCAGGAGCCGGCGAACCTTTTCGACGTCGCCTTCCTTGACAGCTTCGATCACTTCCGACTCTCCGCTCATCGTACGCCGACCTCGCTCCCTGGCTTCGGTGTCGTCCTCCGGAACCCTCTCGTGTCGAGGGGCGAGCCGGCGACAAGACGCCGGCGCGTTCGGCGTTCGTCCCTGGGAGACCCTCGCCGCCTATAGCCCTAGTGTCCGGTCGGAGAGGAAAGGTGACGAGGTGTCCTCCTCCCGGGGAGCCGGCGGGTATGGTAACCTCGTGGCTCGCAAGAAATTCCTTATCGACGACCGGACGAAGCTACCGATGAACGGCCCGCGCTTGCTCGCCATGTTGCTCGCCCTGCCCCTGCTGTTCCTGCTGCCGGTCGCCGAGACCAGCGCCCAGGCGCCGTTCCGGTGGCCGGAGAAGCCGATGAACCTGAGGGTGCTCGACCCGCACATCTCGGCTCGCGAGCTGGGGCACACCATGGGTCTCTTCAACCGCTGGCTGGGCACCAACTGCTTCTACTGCCACGACGGGAAGGCCGGAGCGCCCTTGTCGACCTACGACTTTCCCTCGGACGCCAACCCGCGGAAGAACCGCGCCCGCGAGATGGTGCGCATGGTGCGCTCGATCAACGAGCAGCTCGCGGCCATCGACTTCGGCGGACGCAAGCCGATGGAGGTCGACTGCGGCACCTGCCACCGCGGCCGACCGCGGCCGATCCCCCTGTCGAGCGAGATCGTCGAGGTCTACCAGGACCGAGGGATCGATGCCGCCGTCGCGCACTACCGCGACCTGAAGGAGCGCTACCAGGGACGGGGGACCTTCGACTTCTCGACCGGCCGTGAGCTCAACGCCGCCGGCTATCGGCTGGTGAGCGACGGGAAGCTCGAGGACGCGATCACCATCTTCCGCCTCGCTGTCGAGGAGCACCCGACCTCCTCGAACGCCTACGATAGCCTCGCCGAGGCGTACCTGAGCGCGGGAGATCTCGAGCGCGCCGAGATTTTCTACGCCAAGGCGGTCGAGCTCGATCCCGGCAACCGGCACTCCTTCGAGAAGCTCCTCGAGGTCCGGCGCCGGCTCGCGGCCGGCGAGGCCGAGGGATCAGACGAGACCTCGACGAGCGAGCCACCGGGCTGAGGACGCGGCTTCAGACCTCGAAGACGATGCCTTGGGTCGCCGCCAAGGAGAGGTTGACCGGCCCGCCGACCGACTTCGGCTGCACACGGAGGATCAGCCCCCCGTACTCGCCGCCGAAGACGAACGGCCCCCATACGACCTCGTGCGGCGAGCAGCCCTCCGGCCCCGCCTGGAAGAGGTGCGGCCGCGACTCGAGCGCCTCCTGGACCACCCAGCTCCCCTCCTCGAGAGCGGCGTCGACCGCCCGCCGCCACTCGGCGTCGGAGGTGGCCCGCCCGAGGTAGACCCCCTTGCCCCCGAAGTCCGTCCCCCGCTTGACGACCATCCGGTCCTTCTCGGAGAGGACGAGGTCGAGGAGCCGGGCCCGCCGCCCCCCGTAGACGACCTCCCGGTCGCCGAGGAGCCGGGTCCACGGCACGTGGCGGCGCGCCAGCTCCCGCTCCTCGCTCGACAGGAGTGGCGAATCGGCGTTCTCCGACAGGAGGGCCAGGTTCTGCTTGTCGCCGAAGACGAGGTCGATCGGGTCGTTGAGGAGCAGCAGGCCGCCCGTCTTGAAGCAGCGATAGAGGGCGGTGTCCGAAGGTCGCGGCGTCATGTCGACGAGCGCGTGGACCCGGCGGCCGCGGCAGAAGACCCGCGACCCTTCGATCTCCAGGTGGTGGGGCAGGGCGAGCGTCACGATGCCCGCCAGCCCCCGCCGACGGCAGGCGGCGCCGTGGGCGCGCTCGAAGTAGTCCCCGTCGGAGGGCATCTCGACCGCTCCCGGTTGGGCCTCGGGGTCGAAGAGGAAGACGACGTTGAGCTCGCGCCCCTCCCAGTCGGCTCGCTCGGTCACCCTCTCGGCGAGCCACGAGAAGAAGCGCGCGATCGTGTTGGTGTAGGCGAGCTCGATCCCCCGCGCCTCGAGGAACTCCCGCGTCGGCTCCGACTCGAGGTGGAGGCCCGGCAGTAGCGCCATGTCCCACCCGCCCAGTTGCGGCGTGAAGTTGAACTCGATGCAGCGGAAACCGTCGGTTGTCTCGATGAAGTCGCCGCGCGAGAGCATCGTGGCAAGCCCGTTGGGCTTGGCGAGGAGGATCTGCAGGCGGATCGGGTCGAGGAAACGGTAGAACTCGCTGATGCGCCGCGGATCGCGGTCGTGGAAGAGGAGGGGCACCTTGAGCATCAGGCGGTGCATCCGTTCGCTCAGGCGCGCGAAGTCCCGCATCCGTTCGCGCGTCGCGAAGGCTGGCCACGACTGGAGCGCCGAGACGATGAGCTCGTGCGACCGCTCGAGAGCCGGAAACGAGGCGCGGCGGACGAAGCGCGGGTCGGCGAGGGCCCGGACGCGGTACTCCCAGTCGAGCCCCGACATCGACAGATGGGTCTCGCGCAGCGGCGCCCACCACTCGGGCTCGATTTCGGCGCGGCCCCAGGCCGCCTCGTCGACCTCCGGCACCACCGCCTCCGTTCGCGTCTCGCTCATCACGTCCTCCTCAGTCTTCGCGCAGAACGCGCGCCGGGTCGAGGCGTGCCGCGCGGCGCGCCGGTAGATAGCTCGCGCCGAGGGCGACCGCAAGGAGGAGCGACCCGGCGAGCACGAGGCTCGCCGGATCCCTGCCGTCGACCCCGTAGAGCTGGCTCTCGAGGACGCCCGCGAGGGCCAGGGAGACGACGAGACCGAGACCGAGACCGAGGACCGCCAGCCGCAGGCCGCGCCCGAGCACGCCGAGCGCCACCTGTCTGCGGTCGGCCCCCAGGGCCATGCGGATCCCCACCTCGCGCCGCCGCCGGGCCGTCGACTGGGAGACCAGCCCGTAGACCCCGAGTGCCGCGAGGACCAGCGCGAGGGTGGCGAAAAGCCCCATGAGGCCGGCCAGGAAGCGCTCCGGGCGCCGCCCGTCGCGCACCCGCTCGGCGAGGGTCCTGCCATCGTAGGGCGCGAGGCCCGGCGCGAGCGAGCGGACCGCTTCGCGGATGCCCGGCAGGAGCGCCTCGGGGGTCACCCCGTCGAGCCGCAGGAGAAGGTTGGCGACCGGCGGGCTCTTGGGCGGGATCTGGAAAAAGGACAAGTAGAGGTCCGGGTCTCCGTCGTCGGCGTCGCGCACGCCGCGATACCTGGCGTTCTCGACAACGCCCACCACCTCGAACCAGGGCCAGCGCGAGGTCGGACCCCCGACCTTCAGCCTCTCGCCGACGACGCCGGCAAGCTCACGCTCCGGCCACAGCCGCTCGGCCGTCGAGCGGCTGACGATGACCACCGCCGACGAGGTCGCGCCGTCGCGTGAGTCGAAAGGGCGGCCGGCGAGCACCGGGATGCCGAGCGTCTCGAAGTAGGCCGGCGAGACGTGGTGGAGCCAGGTCTCGATGACGCGGAACCCATCCGCGCTCGCGGGGTCGTCGACCGTCGCCAGGGATCCGTACTCGGCGTCCGTCGGCATCCCCGGACCGGCGACCGCGATCGACGCGACCCCGGGCAACGACCCGGCCCGCGCGAGCAGGTCGTGGGCGAGCCCGTGCACCGCCGCGTCCTCGTGCCAGCGTTCGCCTTTCAAGTCGAGCCGGACGGTCAAGAGCCGCTCGGTCCGGTAGCCGAGCGGGCTCGCCTCGAGCGCGCGGAAGCTCCGCAGCAGGAGCCCGGCCGCGAAGACGACGACGAGCGCGAGCGCGATCTGGCCGACGACCAGGGCGCCGCGCAGACGGTGTCCCGAGCGGTCGCCGCCGCCGTGCCCTCCCTTCCGCAGCTCCGCCGCGAGCTCGCCGCGGGTCGCCATCCACGCCGGCACGGCGCCGAACCCGAGGCCGCAGAGAACCGCGAGGAGGAGGAGGAAGCCGAGAACCCCGGCGTCGAGCCCGAGCTGGACGAAGCTGCGGAAGGCGACGGGGCTCGCCGTGAGGAGCAGCCGCGCTGCCCAGTGCGCGACGAGCGTCGCCAGCGCCGCGCCGGCAAGCGCCAGCAACGCGCTCTCGACCAGCAACTGGCGTATCAGCCGGCCGCGGCCGGCGCCCAGGGCGCTCCTCATCGCGAGGTCGCGCCGGCGCGCGACGCCGCGCACAAGCAGAAGCCCGGCGATGTTGGTGCACGCGACCAGGAGGACCAGCCCGGAGGCGGCGAAGAGGATCAGGACGCCGCGCCGCAGCGGACCGAGCCAGACGTCCCTGAGGGGTTCGAGGCGACCCGAGATGCGCTGGTTCGTGTCCGGGTACTCGGCGGCGAGAGCGGCCGCCACCGCGTCGAGATCCGCCTGCGCCGTCTCGAGGCTCACCCCGTCCTGGAGCCGTCCCACCGCCGAAAGCCACCGGAAGCGGCGGTTCTCGATGTAATGCCTGCCGAGGATCTCCGCGCACGCCAGCGGGAGCCAGACCTCGGCCTGGTCGGTGACGCCGGCGAACCCCGGCGGCAGGACGCCCACGACCTCGTAGCTCTCGTCGTCGAGCTCGATCGTTCGACCGACGAGATCCTCGGCTCCCCCCCAATTCCGCTGCCAGAGATCGTACGCCACCAACGCCACGCGGGCCGCCCCGGGCGCGCGGTCCTCCTCGGCGGTGAACAGGCGGCCCCGGACGGGGGCGACGCCGAGGACGTCGAAGTAGGCCGCCGCCACCATTTCGCCGTCGACGTGCTCGGTCGCATCCCCCGAGCGCAGGTTGAACGAGCGCAGCCCGCTGTGCGCGGCGAGCCCGGAGAAGGTGCGGACGCGCTCGCTCCACTCGGAGGCGTCCGGGTAGGAGATCGCCCACTCCTCGGCCTCTCCGTCCCCCTCTTCGGACTCGCGCACACCTTGGACTATGACGAGCCGTTCCGCGTGCGGAAGCGGCAACGCCTCGAGGAGCAACGCGTCGACCGCCGAGAACATCGCCGCAGTCAGACCGAGACCGAGACCGAGCGTGACGATCGCGAGGAGCGTCGGCCCGGGCGTCGAGCGCAGGGAGCGCAAACCGGAGGAAAGGTCGTAGACGAAAGATCTCAGAGTTTCGGCCGATGGCATCCGGCGACAGTCCTTTCAAGTTCGACGATCGTCTGTTGATACAAAGAATGCTTCGCCAGTCGACTCGAGCGCATGGAGACTTCAGGATGAAACCCTTGCTTTCTCTTGCCGCCAGCACCTTTCTGATGGTTCTCGTCGGTGGCATCTCGGCGGCTTCCCCCCCGCCCGCCGACGAGCCCGGAACGACGTCCGGCCATCCGCCCGAAGCCGCTGACGTCACCGGACATGGCCCGTCCGCGGCAGCCGGCGCGGCGGCCCGTACGAGCCCGGGCGAGGCCCCGGCGGCGAAACCGAGGTTCCGGCCCGAGATCCCGCGCGTCTGGGACGTCGAGGCCCTCGAAGGGATGGAGCTGCCGCTCGCCGGAGCTTCGTTCGAAGTCAAGCCGCCGCCGGCGGAGTTCTATTACAAAATACCGGTTCGGAAGATTTACAAAAGCTATCCCGTTTACGATCCGGACCATCAGCCCGCGGGCTACCTCGAGTGGCTGCGGAGCCGCGAGCCGGAGATCGCTTTCGACCCCGACAAGCTCGAGACCGAGGAGGACTGGACGGCGGCGGGTGAGCTCGTCTTCGACGCCCCCGCCGGCTACAACGGCCTCGGGCAGCTCGAGCGCTTGCAGGACCCCAAGTGGTACGAGGAGACCGGTATCCCGGTCGCCGCGGACGGCACCGTCCCGTTCTTCCGGTATGTCGTGCGGGAGAAGGGCAAGATCGACGTCGGCGAGCTCTCGTGCGCTACCTGCCACACGCGCGTGATGCCGGACGGCCGGGTCATCAAGGGGGCCCAGGGCAACTTCCCGCTCGAGCGCATGGACCGGAGGATGATGCACGGGTTCTCGAGCGCATGGGACGAGGAGCGGATGGCGAGTTCGGCCCAGCGCAACCGTGTCTTCCAGCGGCGGCGCTACGACGCCCCATGGGTCAAGCCCGATCCGATGGCCCGGATTGACACCATGTCCTACAACGACATCGCCGACGCCTTTGGCGTCATCCCCCCGGGCGTCCAGGCGCGCTTCGGCGCGAGCGTCTTCGCACCCGTTCAGGTGCCGGATCTCATCGGCTTGAAGGCGCGGCGCTACTTCGACCGCACCGGCCGGGTGCGCCATCGCGACATCGGCGACCTGATGCGCTACGCGGTGATGACGACGGGGGTCGCGGGCTTCTTCCGCTACGGCAACTTCATGCCCGCCGGCGGCGAGGAGGTACCCGAAGAGCCGCCGGAGCACCTCGAGCGCTACAGCGACGAGCAGCTCTACGCTCTCGCCCTCTGGCTCTACTCCCTCGAGCCGCCCGCCAACCCCAACCCGTTCGACGCGAAGGCGGCGCGGGGCAAGGAGATCTTCGAGCGCGAGCAGTGCGCGCGGTGCCATGAGCCGCCGCTCTACTCGAACAACAAGCTCACCCCGGTCGACGGCTTCCAGGTCCCGGAGAACCACCCCGAGGCCGCGCACATCGTCCCCTTCTCGGTGGGGACCGATCCGACCCTGGCGCTCACCACCCGGCGTGGCACGGGCTTCTACAAGGTGCCGTCGCTGCTCGGCGTCTGGTACCGGGGGCCGCTGTCGCACGACGGCTCGGTGGCGACCCTCGAGGACTGGTTCGACCCGCACCGGCTCGACGACGACTACGTGCCGACCGGTTGGACGGGCTGGGGCGTCGAGCACCGGGCGGTGCCCGGTCACAGGTTCGGGCTCGACCTCAACCCGGAAGAGCGCACGGCGCTGCTCGCCTTCCTGCGCAGTCTCTAGGAGCACGCGCCCCGTCCTCCTTCCCCCTCCTGGAGCACCGTGTCCGCTCTCGGTGCACGGCACGCCTGCGCGCCCTCCTCCATCGCCTCCTCGAGGAGCCGCGCCACCTCGGCGACCTCGGTCTCGGCGAGGAAGCTCCAGTGGTCGCCCGGCAGGAGATGGAGCTGCACCGGGCGCCGGCTGCGGCGGCTCCAGCCCCGGGTCGGGTCCTCGGCGCCGGCGCCGGCGGGCGGGTCCTCCGCCGTCGGGCGCAGGTAGACGATGGGGGCGTCGATCGGCGCGGAGGCCCGGTACCGGGTCCGCGCCGCGAGGTTGCGGCCGACGAGATCGAGGCGGTGCCGGAGATACTCCTCGGCGCCGCTCGCAGGCAGGAGACCCGCCGCCACGGCGGCCTCGGCGACCCGCCGGACGGCGACCTCGGGGGCGGCCTCCTCGAGCTCCTCGCGAACGATGGCGAGCCCCGCCTCGCGGGCGAAGAAGGCGAGGACGCGGGAGAGCGACGGCTCCCCGCCCGCGCCCTCCTCGCCGGCGTCGGGTGGCGGGGCGTCGAGGAGGAAGACGGCACCCACCGGCTCGCCCGCCGCCTCGAGCTGTCGGGCCATCTCGAAGGCGACCAGGCCGCCGAAGGACCAGCCGCCGAGGAGCCACGGCCCCTTCGGTTCGACCGCCCGCACCGCGTCTACGTAGGCCGCGGCCATCGCCTCCACCGAACCGTCCGCGCCACCCTCCGGCGAGGGGGCGGCCTCGATCCCGTAGACCGGCCGCGTGCCGCCCAGCCGCGTCGCGAGCGGCCGGTAGCCGGTGACCGAGCCACCCGCCTCGTGGACCAGGAAGAGCGGCCGCGCCTTCCCGCCGGTGGCGAGCGGCACGAGCCCCCGCGGCAGGACGCCCGCCCCCTCCGGCGCCTCGCCGTGGGCGAGCCAGCGGGCGAGGGTCTCGGCGGTCGGGTGCCGTAGGATCTCGACCAGGGGTACCTCCCGTCCGAAGACCTCTTCGACCCGGGCCCGCAGCCGCACCGCCAGCAGGGAGTGTCCACCCAGGGCGAAGAAGTCGTCCCGCACCCCGATCGGCCGCGCTTCCAGGAGCTCCTCCCAGAGCCGCACCAGCTCCGCCTCCGCGCGGTGACGCGGCGCCATCACGCCCAGCCCGGCGCCGGTCCCGGCCCGTCCCCCCCAGTCCGGCTCCGGGAGGGCTCGGCGATCGAGCTTGCCGTTGGCGCTCAGGGGGAGCGCGCCCACGAAGACGAAGAGCGACGGGATCATCGCCTCCGGCAGGCGACCGGCGAGGTGCTCCCTGAGCACCACCGGCGGGACGGCCGCTCGTTCGGGCTCCCTCCCCGGCGCGGCCGCTACCAGGTAGGCGACGAGCCGGGTCTCGCCGCCAGGGTCCACGCGGGCGACGACCGCGGCCTCGCCGATTGCCGGGTGCGCGGCGAGCGCCGAGGCCACCTCCGCCGGCTCGACCCGGTGGCCGCGGATCTTCACCTGGTCGTCGATCCGGCCGAGGAACTCGAGGGTCCCGTCGGCGCGGAAGCGGCCGCGGTCGCCGCTGCGGTAGAGCCGCTCGCCCGGCGAGCCGCCCCACGGGCACGGCACGAAGCGTGCCGCGGTCTCCCCCGGCCGCCCGAGGTAGCCGAGCGCCACCTGGGGGCCGCCGAGACCGAGCTCCCCGGGCACCCCGGCGGGCGAGGCCCCGAGCTCGCGATCGAGGACGAGGACCCGGCCGCCGGCGAGCGGGCGGCCAATCGGCGCCGGCCCGGGAGCCGTCTCGAGCCCTGCCGGCAGGCGGTGCGAGGCGACGCCGACCGTCGTCTCGGTCGGGCCGTAGTGGTTGAGCACCTGGCAGCCTCCGGGAGCGCCCGCCCCGAGCGAGCGGAGGCGCGCCAGCAGCTCTCGGCCCGGCGCCTCGCCGCCCAGCACGAGCCAGCGGCGCGGCAGCGACGCCGCGGCGCCCGACGCGGCGAGGAGCGCCGCCAGGTGCGACGGCACGATCTTCAGGCCGTCCACCGGCCGCGCCGCGAAGTAGGTGGCGAAGCGCTCGCCGTCGGTCAACCGTACCTCGGAGACCACGTGCAGCGTCCCGCCGCGCCCGAGGGTCAGAAAGATCCCCGTGTTGCCGAGGTCCGCCGCCACGGTCGAGACGGTGGCGAAGCTCGGCGCCGCAGGCTCGCCGAGCCGCGAGGCGATCGCCGCCAGGTAGCTCGCCACCTGAGCGTGCGAGACCGCCACCCCCTTCGGCCGACCCGTCGAGCCCGAGGTGTAGATGACGTACGCCACGTGCTCCCACGCCTCGGCGCCCGGCAGGGTGGGCCGCACGGCCAGGGGAGCCGCGCGCCCGCCCTCCGAGCCGATCGGCTCGTGCCCGCCGGCCGCCCGAGTCTCCGCCTCCTCGACGAACAGGCTCGCCCCGCGCCACGCGGGCAGGTCGGCGGCGAGCGCGCGGCGCGTCACGAGCACGGCGGCGCCCGAGTCGGTGAGACAGAAGGCCCGCCGGGCGGCAGGCAGCCCCGGGTCGAGCGGTACGTAGGCAGCGCCCGCGAGCTGCGCGGCGAGGATCGCGACGATCATCGCCGGCGAGCGCTCGAGGCACACCGCCACCGGCGCCCGTGGACCCGGTTCCCGTGCTCCGCCGGCGGCCACCGCCACGGCCCGCGCCAGCCGCGCCGCGCGCCGGGCGAGCTCGCCGTAGGTCAGGTGGCTCTCCTCGTGGACCAACGCCACAGCGCTCGGGGTCCGTTCGGCCCACGTCGAGAAGAGGACCGGGAAGGGCACGGCGGCCAGGCGTGGCGCCGGCGAGCCGCTCCACTCGCGCGCCACCTGCTGGCGCTCGGCCGGGCCCAGGAGCGGCAGCTCCGCCACCGGCACCTCCGGCGCCTCGACCGCGGCCCGGAGCAACCGCTCGAGGTGCCGCGCCCAGCGCGCCACGGTGGTCGCGTCGAAGAGGCCGGCGTCGTAGGAGACCTGGGCCGAGCTCGCCCCCCGGACGGCCGGCGAGCGAGAAGGAGAGGTCGAACTTGCCCGCCCCGACCTCCGCGGCGGCGGCCGCGGAACTCGGGGCGCCCGGCACGCCCGAGCGGGTGGCTCCCGATCCTCCCGGTGGGGCCCCCGCCCTCGTGGCGGACGCCGTCCCCGGGGACGGAGCCGGCCCGCCCCCGCCGTCGTACCCGAGCATCACCTGGAAGAACGGCGTGCGTGCGAGGCTCCTTTCCGGCTCGAGCGCCGCGACGAGCTTCTCGAAGGGCAGGTGCTGGTGGGCGTACGCGCCGAGCGCCGTCTCCCGCACCCGCTCCAGGAGCTCCCGGAAGCTCGGGCGCCCGGCGAGCTCGACGCGGAGAACCAGGGTGTTGACGAAGAAGCCGATCAGGCCTTCGACCTCAGCGCGGGTCCGCCCCGCGACCGGGGACCCCACGGCGAGGTCGAGGTCGCCCGAGAGGCGCGACAGGAGAGCGCCGACGGCGGTCAGGAGCACCATGAAGGGGGTCGCCTCGCGCTCGCGGGCGAAGCGCTCGACACGCTCGCCCAGCCCCGGCGCCAGCGGCACCGCGAGCCGCGCACCCTGGGGTGCCGCCACCGCGGGCCGCGGCCGGTCGGTCGGCAGCCCGAGAGCGGGCGGAAGGCCCTGGAGCCGCCGCCGCCAGTAGCCGACCTCCGCCTCGAGCACGGAGCCCGCGAGCCACCTCCGCTGCCAGAGGGCGAAGTCGGCATACTGCACCGGCAGCTCCGGCAATGGCGAGGGCCGCCCGGCGCGAAAGGCGCCGAGGAGGGTCGAGAGCTCGCGGCCGAGGATCGCCGCCGACCAGCCGTCGCCGGCGATATGGTGGAGGGTCGCGCAGAGGAGCGGCGCGCCGCCGTCGAGGACGAGCGCCAGGCGTAGCGGCGCCTCGGCCTCGAGGTCGAAGGGGCGGCGCGCGACGACGCGGCCGAGCCGCGCCTCCTCTCGTTCGCGCTCCGCGCCGGAGAGCCCCCGCAGGTCGACCACGGGCAGCCGCGGCGCCCGCGGCGGCGCGATCGCCTGCACCGGCTCGCCGTCGACCGCCGGGAACGCCGTGCGCAGGACCTCGTGGCGCCGGACGACCTCGGCGAGGGCCGCCGCGACGGCCACCGTCGCCTCCGCGGCGATCCGGTGGGTGCTCGCGACGTGGTAGGCAGCACTCTCGGGGGAGAGCTGGTGGAGGAACCAGAGCCGCTCCTGGCCGAAGGAGAGCGGCGGCGGCTCGTCCCGCGGCACCGCCACGAGGGGCGACGGCGCGGGCTCCCCCCCGCCGCGCCGCCGAGGCCCCGCAGGCGCCGTACCTCGGTCGCCATCTCACGGAGGCGCGGTCCCTCGAAGACCCGTCGCACCGGCAGCTCCACGCCCAGCGTCGAACGCACTCGCGAGGCGAGCCGGGTGACCAGGAGCGAGTGGCCTCCGAGCTCGAAGAAACTGTCCTCGCGGCCGATCCGATCGCGACCCAGGAGATCCTTCCAGATCGCCGCCAGGACCTCCTCCACCCCACCCCGGGGCGCGACGTGCTCGGCGCGGGAGGCCCAGACCGCGGGCGGCAGGGCCGAGCGGTCGACTTTCCCGTTGGAGGTTCGCGGCAGGGCCTCCAGGACGACGAGGGACGCCGGCACCATGTAGCCGGGAAGCCGCCCGCGCAGGAAGCTCGCGAGCTCCTCGGGAGCCACCGGCCGCGGCGCCCCGACGTAGCCGACGAGAGCGGCGTCCCCGGCCGCGCCAGCGGCCGCGGCCGGACCCTCGGCGAGGACGACCGTGGCCTCGGCGACCTCCGGGTGCTCGACGAGGGCCGCCTCGACCTCCCCAAGCTCGACCCGGAAGCCGCGGATCTTGACCTGGTCGTCGGCGCGGCCGAGGAACTCGAGCTCGCCGCCGAAACGGTGGCGCGCGACGTCGCCGCTCCCGTAGAGGCGCCGTCCGGGCGAGCCGGCGAAGGGGTCGGGTCGGAAGCTCGCCGCGGTCTCGGCGGGCCGGCCGGCGTACCCGCGCGAGAGCCCGGTGCCGCCGATCCAGAGCCCGCCGGCCACGCCGGCCGGCAGAAGCCGCAGCTCGCGGTCGAGGACGTGCAGCCGCTTGCCGCCGATCGGGCGTCCGATCGGTACCGGCTGCGCCTCCGGGCCCGGGAGGCAGGTCCAGGAGGCGGCGTCGATGCAGGTCTCGGTCGGGCCGTAGACGTTGTGGAGCCGCGCCGCCGAGCGCCTGGCGAAGCGGTCGACGAGGCGGCGCGGCAGCGCTTCGCCGCCGCAGAAGAGGTGCCTCAGCGCGGGCGCTTCGAGGCCCTCCCCCTCCTCGCCCAGCAACGCCTCGAGGAGCGACGGCGGAAAGTCGGTGATCGTGATCGCCTCCCGCAGGAGGAGCCGGCCGAGCCCGGCCGCGTCGCGCCCCGCGTCGGGAGGTGCCATCACGAGGCACGCGCCGTTGCCGAGCGCGCCGAAGGTCTGCCACACGGAGGGGTCGAAGGTCGGCGGCACGGTCGCGAGGATGCGATCCGCGGGGCCGACGCGAAAGCGCCGCCGGCGCCACAGGAGGGTGTCGACCACTCCGCGGTGCGGCACGACGACCCCCTTCGGCCGCCCGGTCGAGCCCGAGGTGTAGATGGCGTAGGCAGGGTGGTCCGGATGGGGCTTCCGGAGGCGTGAGCCGTCCACCGCCGGCGCGCCGCCGTGCCGCGGCGTCTCCGGCCGGAGCGCCCGCGGCCCTCCCGCTCCGGGGTGGTAGGCGAGGCCTCGCGCGACGACCACCGCCCGGGCGCCGGCGTCGGCGAGCATGCCGCGGAGCCGCTCCGGCGGGTGGTCGGGGTCGAGGGGCAGGAAGCCCGCGCCGGAGGCCAGGATCCCGGCGACGCTCGACACCTGCTCGAGGCCCCGCCGCGCAAGCACCCCGACGAGGTCCCCGGGCACGGTTCCCGCCGCCGCCAGCCGGTGAGCCAGCACCGCCGCGAGCTCCCCCAGCTCGCCGTAGCTCACGTGGACCCCGCCGTCGACCACCGCGATCGCCTCCGGGCGCGAGCGCACGTGCTCGGAAACCAGCTCGAAGAGGAGCCGAGGGCCTCTCGGCTCCTCCGCGACGCGGTTCCACTCGCGCAGGAGCTGGTGCACCTCGGGTGTGGTCAAGAGCGCGAGCGCCGAAAGCGGCCGCTCCGGCGCCTCGACGGCGCCGGCGAGGAGCGTTTCGAGGTGGCGCAGAGCCCGCGCCACCGTCGCGCCGTCGAAGAGGTCGCGGCTGAAGTCGGCGAGGACAGCCAAGCGCTCCCCCTCCTCGGCCAGCGACAGGACGAGGTCGAACATGCTCGTTTCCTGTCCGGCCGAGAGCGGGCGCATGGACAGCTCGCCCGGTTCGACCTCGGGCATCCCGGCCGCCTGGAAGACGAAGAGCACCTGGAAGAGCGGGTTGTGCGAGAGGTCGCGCTGCGGCTCGAGCGCCTCGACCAGATGCTCGAAGGGGAGGTGGCGGTGGGCGTACGATTGGAGGCACACACGGCGCACCCGGGCGAGGAGCTCCCGGAAGCTGGGGCCGCCGCCGACGTCGATGCGCAGCACCAAGGTGTTGACGAAGAAACCCACGAGCCCCTCGAGCTCCTCTTCGGTGCGGTTGGCGACGGGCGAGCCCACCAGGAGATCCCGCTGCCCCGAGTACCGCTGGAGGAGCGCCGCGAAGGCGGCGAGCAGAGCCATGTAGAGGGTTGCGCCGTGGCGCGCCGCGAGGGCCGCGAGCCCCGCCTTCAAGGCCGGCGGCAGGGCGTGGCGACGACGGTCGCCGCGGAGACTCCGCACCGGCGGGCGCGGCCGGTCGAGGGGGAGCTCGATCCCCTCGGGCGCCCCCGCGAAGCGTTCGCGCCAGAAGTCGAGCTCCGCCTCGAGCGCCTTCCCGCGGAGCCAGCCGCGCTGCCAGAGCGCGAAGTCGGCGTACTGAAACCCGAGCTCGGGCAGAGGCGACGGCCGGCCCTCCCCGAGCGCCGCGTAGAGCGCCCCGACCTCCCGCGCCACGACCGCGCGCGACCAGTCGTCGGAGACGATGTGGTGCATGGCGGCGAGGAGCGCGTGCTCGGCGCGCGCCAGGTGCACCAGGGTGAGCGAGAGGAGGGGCAGGGTCGCGAGGTCGAATCCGCGCCGCGCCCGGCGGCGGGCGAGGTCCTCGAGCTTCCCGGCGGCGGTCGGCCTCGGCGAGGCCGGCCAGGTCGACGACCGCCAACGGCACCACGGCCGCCGGCTCGACGCGCTGCAGCGGCCGCCCCGCGACCGCCTCGAAGCGGGTCCGCAACGACTCGTGCCGTCGCACCACCTCGGCCACCGCCTGGGCGAAGGCGGCGACGGCGAGGGGACCGTCGAGGCGCATGTCGAAGGGCACGTTGAAGGCGGCGGCCGAGCCCGGGTCGAGCTGCTGCAGGAACCAGAGCCGCTCCTGCGAGAAGGAGAGCGGGATCTCCTCCGGACGCGGTCGCGGCGCGAGCGGTGGGACCTCGAGCCCGGCGCCCTCGCGCCGGAGCGCGTCGATCCGCGCCGCGAGACCGGCCAGGGTCGAGTGGTCGAAGACCTCGGCCGGCCCGAGCTCGATCTCGAACGCGGAGCGCAGGCGCGAGACCAGGCGCATGGCGAGCAGGGAGTGACCGCCGAGGTCGAAGAAGTCGTCGTCCGGCGTCACCTCCCCGGCGCCCAGGAGCTCGCCCCAGAGGCCGGCCAGGATCGACTCGGTCGGCGTCTCCGGCCGGCCCTTCCCCGCCGGCACGCTCCGCGCCGGCTCGATCGCCGCCAGCGCCTCGCGGTCGAGCTTGCCGTTGGGGGTGAGCGGCAACGCGTCGAGCGCGACGAAGGCCGACGGCACCATGTACGCGGGCAGCCTCTCGGCGAGCCAGCCGGCCATCCCGGCCGGCGGAGCGCCGGACGCGGACGCCGCGAGCACCACGTAGGCGACCAGGCGGCGTTGCCCGGCCCCGTCCTCGCGCGCCAGGACGACCGCCTCCGCCACCGCCGGGTGCTCGTCCAGAACCGCCTCGATCTCCGCCGGCTCGATACGGAAGCCGCGCACCTTGACCTGGTCGTCGAGGCGCCCCAGGAAGTCGATCTCGCCGTCGGCGAGGAAGCGCGCCCGGTCGCCCGTGGCGTAGAGGCGCCCGCCCGGTGCGCCGCTCACCGGAGCCGGGCGGAACGCCTCGGCGGTGCGCGCCGGGCGGCCGAGATAGCCCCGGGCGAGCCCGTCGCCGCCCAGCCAGAGGTCTCCGGTGACCCCTACCGGCACCGGCAGGAGCCCGCCGTCGAGCACCCAGGCCCGGGTGTGGGCGAGGGGGCGGCCGATCGGCACGCTCGCCGCTTCGCGGGGGACGCGCTCGATCCGCTTCCAGACGGCGAAGGTGGTGCTCTCGGTCGGCCCGTAGCCGTTCAGGAGGCGCCGCGGCGGCGTCTCGGCAAGGACCTCGCGCACCCAGCGCGGGTCGAGCGCCTCGCCGCCGACCAGGAGCTCGTCGAGGTGGGAGAGGGCCCGCGGCTCAGCCCGCGCCACCTGGTTGAAGAGCGACGTCGTCAGGAACATCGAGTCGACCCGGCGCGCGGCGAGCAGGCGCCCGAGCGCCGCCGCGTCGAGGCTCGCCTCGCGGTCGACACCCACGACCGTGCCGCCGGCGAGAAGCGCCGTCCACACCTCGAAGGTGGTGGCGTCGAAGGAGGCATTGGCCACCTGGCCCACCCGCCGGAGCGGGCCCGGCGTCACGTAATCGGTCTCGAGGGCGAGCCGGGCGACGGCGCGCTGCGGGACCGCCGCGCCCTTGGGGTGACCGGTCGAGCCCGAGGTGTAGATGACGTAGGCGAGGTCGTCTCCCGAAGCGGCGGCGGGCTCGGGAGCCGGATCGGGCACGGCGGGCAGAGGCCCGTCGAGCCGCAGGACCGGGACCTCTCCACCCGGATCGACGACCCGGTCGCCGTCAGCGAGAACGGCCGCGACGCCCGCGTCGGCGAGCATCCAGAGGAGGCGCTCGCGCGGGTAGCTCGGGTCGAGCGGCACGTAGGCCCCGCCGGCCCAGAGCGCCGCGACCATGCCGACGACCATGGCGGGCGAGCGCTCGACGGCGAGCCCGACCGTCGCGCCGCGACCGACACCCCTCTCGGCCAGCGCGGCGGCGGCGGCGGCGGCGCGGCGCCGGAGCGCGCCGTAGGTCACGGCCTCGTCGCCCCATTCGACGGCCACCGCATCCGGGCGGAGCGCCGTCTGCTCCGCCACGAGCGCCGCCAGCGAGACGTCCCGCGGCCACGGGCCGCTGGTGCCCGCCCACTCGCGCAGCAACTGGTGCCGCTCGCCGGCGGCGAGCAACGGCAGCTCGGCCGGCCGGGGGTCCTCGGCGGCGAGCATTCCCCCGAGCAGGGTCCCGAGGTGGCCGAGCATCCGGCACGCCGCCGCGTCGCCGAGCCGCGAGCGCAGGTGCCGGAAGCGGAACACGACCTCGACGGGGCCGGGGGCCACCACCAGGCTCACCGGGTAGCTCGGCTGCTCGGCGAGCCGCACGTCGGCGATCCCGACGCCGCGCTCCCCGCCGTCGCCCCCTTCGGCGCGGGCGGCGGGGTAGTTCTCGAAGACGAAGAGAGTCTCGAAGAGGGGCCGGTCGCGCGCGACGCCGCTCCAGGCGTGCGCCTGGACGAGCGGCGTGTGCTCGAAGCGCCGCATCTCGGTGGCGCGCGCCTGGAGCCCGGCCAGGCTCTCGGACAGCGGCCGCCGCGCCGCCATGCGGACGCGCATCGGCAGGGTGTTGATGAACATCCCCACCATCGACTCGAGCCCGCTCAGATCGCCGGCGCGGCCCGAGACGGTGGCGCCGAAGACCACCTCGTCGGTCCCCGCGTAGCGGCACAGGAGTGCCGCCCAGGCGCCCTGGACGAAGCTCGCCAGGGTCACCCGATGCCGCCGTGCCGCGTGCCGAAGCGCCTCCGCACGATCTCCGGCCAGGCGCAGCACGAGCTCGCCGAAGTCGCCGCCGGGCGCCCCCGTCGTGCCGTTCGCCTCCCCCGGGGCGCCGCTCTCGCCCCGCCCGTCCGGCCCGTCGCCCGAGGCCGGCAAGACGTCCGGCAGCGAGACGCCCCCGAGCTCGCGGCGCCAGAACGCCTCCGCCTCGGCGAGGTCCCGGCGCTCGAGCCATGCGATGTAGTCGCGAAACGGGCGCCGCGGCTCGAGCCCCGGCGCGCGTCCGGCGGCGAGGGCGCGGTAGACGGCGAGCGCCTCGCCCAGGACGAGCTGCACCGACCAGCCGTCGAGGAGCAGGTGATGGAAGCTCCAGACGAAGAGGCTCCGGTCCTCGGCGAGGCGCACCAGGGCGAAGCGCACAAGCGGGGGGCTGCCGAGATCGAACCCCTTCTCGACGTCCCGGCGCAGGAGCTCGGCCGTCTTGCCGCGTCGCTCGGCGGCGCCCAGGTGGCGCCAGTCGAGGTGACGCCAGGGCACCCGGACGCCCTTCTTGACCACCTGGTGGGGCCTCGTGAGACCGCGCCAGAAAAACCCGGTGCGCAGGATCGGGTGGCGGTCGACGACCCGCTGCCAGGCGGCCTCCAGGAGGGCGGCGTCGAGGTCGCCCGAGAGGGTACAGCAGAGCTGCTCGAAGTAGAGCCCCGCGGCCTCGGCGCGCACGCACTCGAAGAGCATGCCCTCTTGGGCCGGCGACAGGGCGTAGACGTCCGCGACGTCGGCCCGCTTCACCCGTCGCCTCCCAGCTGCCCCAGGAGGAGATCGAGCTCCTCCTGGTCGAGGCGTGCCCCGGGGAAGTCGCCGGGCGTGAAGCTCACCTCCTCGCCGACTCGCGCATGGCCCGCGATCCGGCGGAGCGCCTCGGCGAACTCCTCGGCCACCCTTTCGACGGTCTCCCGACGGTGGAGGGCGCGGCTGAACGACCAGGTCGCCTGGAGGCGACCGCCGAGGATCCGGGCGTCGACGGCCAGAGGGTGAGTACGGCGGCCGGCCGGATGGCGGATCGGCCCCGGCGACTCGCGTGCCAGGGTGAAGGTCGACCCCTCGGCCAGCGCCCAGTCGAGCCGCCCCAGGTAGTTGAAGCGGATCGGCGATCCCGCGCCGGCCGGGAGCCGGTCGGCGGCCGGGCCGAGGTGACGCAGCAGGCCGAAACCGATTCCCTTGCCCGGTACCCGGCGTAGCGCCTCGCGCACCCGAACGACCGCCTCGCCGGGGCCCGGGCACCCTTCCAGGTCGAGGACGACCGGGTAGAGCGAGGTGAACCAGCCGACGGTGCGCGAGAGGTCGAAGTCCTCGAAGACGTCCTCGCGCCCGTGCCCCTCGACGTCGACCCGGAGCCGGCGCTCGCCGATCCAGCGGCCGACCGCTTCGGCGAGGGCCGCCAGGAGAACCTCCTCTACCCCCGCCAGAAGCACCCGGGGCACCTCCTCGACGAGGCAGCGCGTCTCCTCCGGGTCGAGGGCGACCGTCACCCGGTCGAGGCTCGCCTCGGTGTCGCGCTCCCCGCCTCCGAAGTCGAGCGGCAGCGGCGGCACCGGCGTCGCGAGCTCGCCCAGCCAGTATTCGAGCTCGCCCAGGACCCCCGGCGAGGCGGCGTGCTCGCGCAGCCGCTCGGCCCACCGCGGGAAGGGCGTCGAGGCGGGCGGGAGCGCCGGCTCCTCGCCCCGGTGGCGGGCGTCGTACAGGGCCTGGAGCTCGTCCAGGAGGATGCGCCAG
The DNA here is from genome assembly GCA_963741925.1 of uncultured Acidobacteriota bacterium. GTDB lineage: Bacteria > Acidobacteriota > Thermoanaerobaculia > Multivoradales > DATKCC01 > CAVUBL01. The sequence goes on along the minus strand of CAVUJU010000005.1, from coordinate 332,435 downwards.
GAGACGCCGTCGACGACCAGGTGGTGCGCGACGAGCAGGAGCCGCCGGGGCTCGCCGGGACCGAGGTCGAAGACGCCGACGGCCAGGAGCGGCGGCGCGGCCAGGTCGAAGCTCCCCTGGAGGTCCCCCGCCGCCGCCTCGACGGCCGCCGCCCACGCCGCGGCCGGGAGGGCCGAGAGGTCCACCGTGACCAGGCGCGGCGCCGCCACCGCTTCGGCGGCGCGGAGCTCCTGGCGCCAGCCCTCCTCTCCACGCTCGAAGGCGAGCCGCAGCGCCGCATGGCGCCGCGCGAGGTCCGCGAGGCAGGCCGCGAGGCGGTCCGGGGCGAGCGGCTCGCCGACCTCGAAGAGGAGCGCCTGGTTCCAGTGCTCGAGGTGCTCGATCGGCTGCTCGAGGAGCCACGCCTGAATCGGGGTGAGCGGCACCGGTCCGGGCGAGGGCTCCACCACGCCGCCCGGCCCGGTGGGAAGCGCCAGCGCCGCGAGCTGCTCGAGGACCGGGAACTGGAAGACCTGCTTCGGCGTGACGGCCCAGCCCCGGGCGCGGGCGCGCGCGACCACCTGGATGCTCAGGATCGAGTCGCCGCCGAGCTCGAAGAAGTCGCTCGCCCGCCCCACCCGCTCGACCCGGAGCACCTCGCGCCAGACCCCGGCGAGCGTCTCCTCCACCTCGCCCAGGGGCTCCTCGAAGCCGTCCTCCGCGCGCGAGCGGGCGGGCTCGGGCGACGGCAGAGCAGCCGTGTCGACCTTGCCGCTCGGGGTCGTCGGCAGGGCGTCCAGAAAGACGAAGACCGACGGCACCATGAACGCCGGCAGGCGTCGGCCGAGGGCGGAACGCAGCTCGGCCGTGGTGGGCGCGGCCTCGCCGCCCGGCACGACGTAGGCCGCCAGCCGGTCGCCCTCGGCCCCCGGCACGGCCACCACCGCGGCCCGTTCGACGCCGGGCACGGCGGCGAGCGCCGCCTCGACCTCGCCGCGCTCGATCCGGTGGCCGCGGATCTTGACCTGCCGGTCGGCCCGGCTCAGGAACTCGAGGCCGGAGCCGTCGGGGCGGCGGCGGGCGAGGTCGCCCGAGCGGTAGAGGCGTTCCCCGGGGTGGCCGGCGTAGGGGTCGGGGACGAAACGCGCCGCGGTCACCCCCGGACGGCCGGCGTAGCCGCGGGCCAGGCTCGGCCCGCCGACCTGGATCTCGGCCGCCACCCCGAGGGGGATCGCCCGGCCGGCGGGATCGAGGAGGCGCACGACCGTGTCCGGCAGCCCCTCGCCCACCGGGCTGCCCATGGCGCGCGCACGGGCCTCCTCGAGACCGACGTCGCGCCAGGTGGTGTGCACGGTGGTCTCGGTGATGCCGTACATGTTGACCATGCGGCAGCCGCGCGCGGCGGGCCGCAGGAGCCACGGCTCGAGGTCGGCCGGCGCCAGCGCCTCGCCGCCGAAGACGACCAGGCGCAGGCTCGACGCCTGCCGCTTCGGCGCGCGCTCGAAGGCGCCCTGGAGGAGCCGGAACGCCGTCGGCGTCTGGCTCAGGACGCTCACCCGCTCCCGGTCGAGGAGCTCGAAGAAGGCGTCGGGCGAGCGCCGCACCCAGTAGGGGACGACGATCAGCAGGCCGCCGTGGAGAAGGGCTCCCCAGATCTCCCACACCGAGAAGTCGAAGGACGAGGAGTGGAAGAGGCTCCACCGGTCGTCGGGACCGAGGCCGTACCCCTCCCGCGTCGTGGCGAGGAGGCGGATGACGTTGCGGTGGCTGACGGCCACTCCCTTCGGTCGCCCGGTCGAACCGGAGGTGTAGATGACGTAGGCGAGGGAGTCGGCGCCGGCGCCCGCCGGCGGCCACGCCGTCGCGGCCTCGGCCGCGAGCTCCGCCCACACCTCGTCGAGCGCGAGCGTCGGCGCCCCGTGCGGCGGCAGTCCCGCGGCGCCTCGACCGGTGGTCAGGACCAGCGCCGGCTCGCCGTCGTCGAGGAGCACCCGGAGGCGCTCGGCCGGGTAGGCCGGGTCGAGCGGCAGGTAGGCGCCGCCGGCACCCAGGGTACCCAGGATCGCCACCAGCATCTCGGGGCCTGGATCGAGGTGGAGGCCGACCCGCGTCTCGGCGCCGACTCCGCGCTCCCGCAGCCGCCGCGCCAGGGCGGCGGCGCGCGCCAGGAGCTCGCCGTACGAGACGTGGACGCCGCAGCAGACGAGGGCGATCGCCTCCGGCCGCTCCCCCGCCGCGCGGGCGAAGAGCTCCGGCAACGTGCCCTCGACCGGCGCCGGTCGCGTCTCGGAGCCCTCGACGACGAGCTGGTGGCGCTCGCCGGGGCCGAGGAGGGGCAGGTCCCCCAGGCGCCGCTCCGGGCTCTCGGCGACGCCCGCGAGCAGGGTCCCCCACTGCGCCAGGAACCGTCCGGCCGTCGTGGCGTCGAAGAGGTCGCTGGCGTGCTCGAGGCGCACGTCGAGCCCGCCCGGAGACTCGACGACGGTGAAGGTCAGGTCGAGTTTCGCCGTCCGGTTCTCGACCGGGAGCGCCGAGAGGGCGAGATCGCCGGCGGCGAGCTCGGAACGCGGCTGGTTCTGGAGCACGAGCATCACCTGGAAGACCGGCGGGTGGCTCAGGTCCCGCCGCGCGCCCAGCTCGTCGACCAGCCGCTCGAAGGGCAGGTCTTGGTGGGCGAAGGCGGTGAGCGCCGTCTCCCGGGTGGCGGCGAGGAGCTCGACGAAGGGCGTCTCCCGTCGCGGCCGGCCGCGCAGCACCAGGGTGTTGACGAAGAGCCCGACCACCCGCTCGAGCTCGCGCCGGTCGCGCCCCGCAACGGGCGTCCCGAGGCAGAGGTCGCCGTCGCCGGTGAGGCGGAATAGGAGCGCCTGGAGCGCCGCCGCGAGGGTCATGAAGAGGGTGGCGCCGCGCCGCCGGCCGAGCGCCGCGAGCGTTGTTCCGAGCTCCGCCGGGAGGCGCACGAAACGCTGGCCGCCGCGCACCGAGCGCAGCTCGGGGCGCGGCCGGTCGAGCGGGAGGTCGGCCAGCGGCGGCGCCCCGGCGAGCTCGTCCCTCCAGAAACCGGCCAGCCGCTCGAGGCTCGCACCGTCGAGGACGCGGCGCTGCCAGGCGGCGAAGTCGGCGTACCGCACCGGGAAGTCGGGCAGGGGCGACGGCCGGCCGGTACCGAGCGCGGCGTAGAGCTCCGCCGTCTCGCTCACCAGGAGGTCGAGCGACCAGCCGTCGCCCACGGTGTGGTGCAACGTCGCCAGCAGGTGGTGCCGGGCGCCGTCGAAGCGGAGCAGCCGGGCGCGGAAGAGGGGGCCGGCGGCGAGGCCGAAAGGGCGGCGAGCCTCGGCGCTGCGGAGCCGCTCCGCCTCGGCCGCGGCGGCCGCGCCCGGAAGGCCCGAGAGGTCGGCGAGCGCCAGGCGGCGAGGGCGGTAGGGCTCGACCCGCTGGACCGGGACGCCGTCGGCCTCCGGCAGTCGAGTGCGCAGCGCCTCCTGGCGGCGCTCGACCTCGCCCACCGCCTGCTCGCAGGCGGCGACGCCGAGCGGCCCCGAGAGCTCGAGCGCCAGAGGCATGTTGTAGACGGCCGACGGCCCTTCGAGTTGGTCGAGGAACCATAGGCGCTGCTGCGCGAAGGAGAGAGGCGCCTCGGCGCCGGCCGGTCGGCGCGGGATCGGCTCCGCCGCAAGATCCCCTGCGCCGAGACCACCCCGCAGCTGGGCCACCGCGCCGGCGAGGCCGGCGATCGTCGGGTTCGAGAAGAGCTGGGCCAGCGGCAGCGCGACGCCCAGAGCCTCGTGCAGCCGCGCCACCATCCGCACGCCCGCGAGCGAGTGGCCGCCGAGCTCGAAGAAGCTCGCTTCCCGGTCGACCGAGGCGAGTCCCAGCAGCTCGCACCAGATCTCCCCGAGCGCCTCTTCGATCGGCCCGCGTAGCTCCCCTCCGCCCGGGGCCTCCGCCGCCGCCCCCGGCTCCGGGTCCGGTAGCGCCTTCCTGTCGACCTTGCCAGTGGCGGTGAGCGGCAGCTCCGGCAGCAGCGTCAGGGCGAAGGGCACCATGTAGTCCGGCAGCCGCTCCGCCACGCGCCGGCGGAGCTCGCGACGGTCGACCTCGCACCCCGCCGCCGGCACCACCCAGGCCGCGAGCCCGAGCCCGCCGGCCGGCTGCGGGCGCGCCAGCACCACCGCCTCGCGCACCGTCGGGTAGGCGGCGAGGACCGCCTCGACCTCGCCGGTCTCGACCCGGTGGCCGCGGATCTTGACCTGCGCGTCCTTCCTGCCGGCGAACTCGATGGCACCGTCCGGCAGCCGCCGCCCGAGGTCGCCGGTGCGATAGACGCGCCCGTGTCCCGCGCCGGAGAAAGCCGCCGCCGTCAGCTCCGGCCGCCGCCAGTAGCCGAGGGCGACCCACTGGCTCGCGATCGCGATCTCGCCGAGGGCGAGGATCCCCGCGTCCTCGCCCGCCTCGTCGAGCAGCAGCACCTCGGTCTCCTCGACCGGGAAGCCCACCGGCACCGATCCGGAGGGTTCGGGGGCCCCCGGCCGGCCGGCGCCGTCCTCCGGCCCGTCGCCGCCGCGCGACCCGACGAAGAGCTGGAGGGCGGTCGTCGATTCCGTGGGGCCGAGGCCGTTGACCAGGAGGCACTCTTCAGGGAAGACTTGACGGAAGGTCGCCAGGTCGCGGGCGACGACCTCCTCGCCGCCGAGCACCACGGCCCGTGCTGAGAGGAGACCCCCGCCCTCCCGCCGGGTCCCCAGGGCCGGCGCCAGGTGGCGGAAGACCGTCGGCGTCGAGTGGTAGAGGGTGACGCCCGCCGTGCGCAGCCATCGCGCCGTGGCCTCGAACCCGTCGCGCCGGAGGTCCGCCGGCACCAGCTCGGCGCCGTTCAGGAGCGCCCCGAAGACGTCCATGACGGCGGCGTCGAAGGCGAACGAGGCGAGCAGGCTCAGCCGGTCGCCCGCCGCGACGTGGAGGGCGTTGGTGTAGGCCGCCGCGTGGTGAAGTGCGTTCCGGTGGCTCTGGACCACGCCCTTGGGCTCGCCCGTCGAGCCCGAGGTGTAAAGGATGTAGGCGGGCGCGCCGGGATCGAGCCGGACGGCGGCCGGCGCGTCGGCGGGCACCTCGAGCGCCTCGACGTCGAGGACCGGGACCGCTCCCTCCGTCGAGCCGCCGGCCAGCTCGCGCGCGCGGGCGGCGTGCCCCGGGGCGCTCAGAAGCGCCGCGGCGCCCGAGTCCCGGAGCACGAAGGCGAGCCGCCGCGGCGGGTGGCTCGGGTCGAGCGGCACGTAGACCCGGCCCGCGGCGAGGCTCCCCAGGACGGCCGCGAGCATCGGCGCGCCGGGGTCGAACAGAAGCGCCGCCCGGTCGCCGGTCTCGCCGCCGCGCGCGAGGAGCGCCGCCGCGACCGCCCCGGCGCGGCGTGCGAGCTCGCCGTAGGTGACCGCCGCGAGGGGTGTCCTCACCGCCACCCGGTCGGGCCCCAGGGCCACCGCCCGGGCGAAGCGCTCCGGGATCGTCCCCTCGACGTCGCCGCGCGGGAAGGGCTCGAACGGCTGCTCGGCGACGACCCGGTTGCGCGCGGCCAGGAGCTCGATGCGCTCGGCCGCGGAGAGGAGCGGCAGGGTCGAGGCGCGCGCTCGGGGCGCCGCCACGGCGGCCTCGAGGAGGCGGTGGAGGTGGCCGAGCATCCGCTCGGCCGTCGTCCCCTCGAAGAGCTCGGAGTCGTAGACCAGCGAAAGCTCGATCCACTCGCCCGCGGAGCGCGCGTAGAGGGTGAGGTCGAAGCTCGCGGCGTGGGAGCGGGGGGCGAGAATCTCGAGGTCCGGCTCGTCGAGGCGCAGTCCGGCCGGATCCGGGTCCGGCTCGAAGTCGAGCAGGTTGAAGAACACCTGGAAGACCGGGGTGTGGGCGAGGCTCCGCTCCGGCTGGAGCTCGTCGAGGAGGAGCTCGAACGGCACCTCCTGGTGGGCGAAGCCTGCGAGGGCGGTCGCCCGCACGCGCTCGAGGAGCCCCTCGAAGGATGGCTCGCCCGCGAGGTCGGTGCGGAGCGCCAGCGAGTTGAGGAAGAAGCCCACGAGCCCCTCGACCACCGAGTGGTTGCGGTTCGCCACCGGCGTGCCGACGACGACGTCCTCCTGCCGCGCCCAGCGCCCGAGGAGGCTCTGGAAGGCGGCGAGGAGGAGCATGAAGAGGGTGGCGCTCCGGCCGCGGGCGAGCGACCTCAGCGCGGCGGTCAGCTCGGCCTCCAGCACGCACAGCCGCTGGCCGCCGACGCCGCGGCGGACCGGCCGCCGGGGCCGGTCGGTGGGCAGGGTGAGCCGCGGCGGAGCGCCATCGAGCTGCCGGCGCCAGTAGCCCAGGTGCGGCTCGAGCCGGCCGCTCGCGAGCCACTCGTGCTGCCAGTGGGCGTAGTCGCCGTACTGGAGCACCAGCTCCGGCAGCGGCGAGGGCCGGCCGTCGGCCCAGGCGCCGTAGAGCGCCGCGACCTCGCGCATCAGGACACCGATCGACCAGCCGTCGGCGGCGATGTGGTGGAGGGTCAGGAGAAGCCGCCCGCGGCCCGGCTCCGACCGCATCAGGCGGGCGCGCAGGAGCGGGGCGCGGGAGAGGTCGAAGGGCCGCGCCGCCTCGGCGCGGGTGAGCGCCTCGACCCGACGCTCGCGCTCGGCCTCGGGCAGGCCGGAGAGGTCCGCGACCGCGAGCTCGATTCGCGGCGCCGCGGCGACCACCTGCCGCGGCTCGCCGCCCGAGCGCTCGAACCGGGTGCGCAGCGCCTCGTGGCGTCGGACGACCTCGGAGAGGGCCTGCTCGAGGCGACGGACCGAGAGCGCCCCGCGCACCGTCGCCGCGGTCGGGATGTTGTAGGTCGGCCGCCCCGGCTGGAGCTGCTCCAGGAACCAGAGGCGCCGCTGCGGGAAGGAGAGCTCGGTGCCGGCGCGGCCGGGCACCGGCGCCAGGGGGAGCGTTTCCAGCCCGAGCGAGCGCCGCCGGCGCGCCGCCAGCCGCCGAGCGAGCCCGGCGAGCGTGGGCGCCTCGAAGAGCTCGCGCACCGAGAGCGCCACGCCGAGGGCCTCGCGCAGGCGCGAAACGACCTGCACCGCGAGGAGCGAGTGCCCCCCGAGCTCGACGAAGGTCTCGCCGCCCGCCAGCGGCCCGGTGCCGAGGACCTCGGACCAGACGGCGGCGACCGTGTCCCGGACCGGGTCGGCCTCGGCGGAGCCCTCCGGCGCCGCCACCCCTGCGGCCGCCGGCGGCGCGGGCAACGCCCGGCGGTCGACCTTGCCGCTCGGCAGGAGCGGCAGCGCCTCGAGCGGCACCCAGACCGCGGGCACCATGTAGGAGGGCAGACGCCCGCTCAGCCGCTCGGCCAGGGCCCTGCCGTCGACCTCCGCGGCCCGGGCGGCTCCGGGCGCCCCTTTCGCGGCCGGCACCACCCAGGCGACGAGCCGCTCCCGGTCGACTCCCACCGCCGCCGCGGCGACCTCCGGCTGCTCCGCCAGGACCGCCTCGATCTCGCCGAGCTCGACCCGGAAGCCCCGGAGCTGCACCTGCCGGTCGAGGCGGCCGAGGAAGTCGAGCTCGCCTCCGGGCGAGAGGCGCACGCGGTCGCCGGTGCGGTAGAGGCGTGCCCCCGGGACCTCGCCCCAGGGGTCCGGCACGAAGCTCGCCGCGCTCGCCCCCGGCCGGCCGCGGTAGCCGCGCGCGAGCCCCGGGCCGCCGATCCAGAGCTCGCCGGGGGCCGCGAGCGGCGCGATCCGGGCGTCCGGCCCCACGACGTGGGCGCAAACGTTGGCGATCGGCCGGCCGATCGGCGGCGCCGCGGTGTCCGCACCGCCGTCCTCCTCCGCCGCCGGCCGGACCCGCCCGGACGTCGCCACCACGCTCCCTTCGGTCGGCCCGTAGTCGTTGACCAGGGTGAACGGCAGCGGCCAGGCCGGCCGGCGGTGGAGCCGGTCGCCGCCGGTCAGGAGCAGCCGCAGAGCCCCCCGCGGCGCCGGCTCCCCGGCGAGGACCGCCTCGGCGAGCGGCGTCGCGAGGAAGGCGACCGTCACCCGCTCGGCCGCGAGGCGCGCCGCGAGCTCGGGCGGCGCGGCGACGGTGTCGCGATCGACGAGGACGAGGGTCGCCCCCGCCGCGAGCGCCGGCCAGCTCTCCCACACCGCGGCGTCGAACGAGGGGCTCGCCGTCTGGCTGGCACGGTCGGCCGGACCGACCGCGAAGGCGGCAAGGTGCCAGGCGACGAGGTTGGCGAGGCCGCCGTGCGACACCATCACCCCCTTCGGGCGGCCGGTCGAGCCGGAGGTGTAGACGACGTAGGCGAGCCGATCCGGCGCCACCTGCGGCAGGGCGGCGCGGACGGCCGCGCCGTCCCGGTCGAGATCCCGGTCGAGATCGAGCCCGCGGACGCCCTCGAGCCCGGCGAGCGCCGAGAGCACCCGTCGCTCGCCCAGGACGAGCGCGGCGCCGGCGTCGCGCAGCATGAAGGCGAGCCGCTCCCGCGGGTGCTCCGGGTCGAGCGGCAGGTAGGCGCCGCCGGCCCGCAGTACCGCGAGGAGGGCGACGAGGCGCTCCGGCCGCGCGTCGGCCGCCACCGCCACCGCCCTCTCGCGGCCGACGCCGAGAGCCCGCAGGCGCCGGGCCCAGCGCCCCGAGCGCCGCTCGAGCGCACCGTAGGAGAGGTGGCTCGCGCCGGCGACCACCGCCACCGCGTCGGGAGCCGCGGCGGCGCGCGCCACTACCCGCGCCGGCACCGGATCGCCGCCGGGCGCCGCGGTGTCGTTTCCCTCGACCAGGACCTGGTGGCGCTCGGCCGCCGTCAGCAGCGGCACCTCGGAGACCCGGAGCGAGGCGCCGCGCGGCAGCGCCTCGAGCGCCGCGCCGAAGCCGGCGAGGAGGCGCCGCGCGGTGGTCGCGTCGATGCGCCCCGGGTCGTGGGTGACGGTCACCGCCAGCCGCTCGCCGGGGGTGACGGTGACGGTGATCGGGTAGTGGGTGTCGATGTGCGAGCGCAGACCCCCGATCCGCAGGCTCCCCTTGCGGCCTTCGAGGGCGCCGCCGGTCGGGTAGTTCTCGAACAGGAGCAGGGTCTCGAAGAGCGGCCGCCCCGACGGCACGTCGCCGACCGCCTGGACCCGCTCGAGCGGCGCGTGGGCGTGGTCGGCGATCTCGACGAGCTGACGCTGGAGGCGTCCGAGCCAGGCGAGAACCGGCGGGTCGCCCTCGAGCCGCACGCGCACGGGCAGCGTGTTGATGAACAGGCCGAGCGTCGCCTCCGCCCCCGGCAGGTCCACCGGACGACCGGAGACGACGGTGCCGTGGACGACGTCCGGCGCGCCGCTCGCGCGGCGCAGGAGGAGCGCCCAGACGCCCTGCGCGACGGTCGCCGGCGTCACCCGGCCACGCGCCGCCCAGCGCGCGAGCCGCGCGGTCTCCTCGGCCCCGAGCCGGAGGGTCGCGCGCGCGGTCCGCCCGGACGGGGCGGCTCCGGGGCCGCGGTCGGCGCCCAGGACCGTGGTCTCCGAGAAGCCCGCGAGCTGCCGCCGCCAGAACCCCTCGGCCGCCGCCGGATCTCGCCGGCCGAGCCACGCGATGTAGTCACGGAACCTCCGCACCGGCCCGAGGCTCGCCTCGCGTCCCGCGGCGTACGCCTCGTAGAGGCGGAAGAGCTCGCCCAGGAGCAGCGCGATCGACCAGCCGTCGAGGATCAGGTGGTGGTGGCTGTAGACGAAGGCGTAGTCGTCCTCGCCGGTGCGAAAGAGCGCCAGGCGCATGAGTGGAGCCTTCGCCGGGTCGAAACCGCGCCGGCGCTCGTCCTCCAGATAGGCGTCGAGGCGCGCCTCGCGCTCGGCCTCGGGGAGGCCGCGCCAGTCCTCGACCGCGAGCGGCAGCCGCACCCTGCGGCCGACCACCTGGAGCGGCCGCTCGACGCCCTCCCAGACGAACGCCGTGCGCAGGACCGGGTGGTGATCGACCAGCGCCTGGAAGGCGCGCTCGAAGGCATCCCGGTCGAGCCCGGACAGGCGACAGGCGACGTGCGAGACGTAGAGGCTCTTACCCACCTCCGACTCGAGGCAATGGAAGAGCAACCCCTCCTGCAGGGGCGACAGAGGGTAGGCGTCCTCGATGCGCGACGGGCCGGCCATCGTCCGGCTCACTCCTCGAAGTCCACGCGGGCGAACGCCCGCTCGAGGTCCGCGGCCGACATCCCCTCGACGAGGGAGAAGTCCGGGGGCTCCTCCCCGGCCGCCTCGGCGCGCTCGGGCTCCGCCTCGCCGGCGCCGCTGCCGGCCGCGGCTTCGGCGACGACCGCCAGCTCGGCCACGGTCTGGTGCTCGAACAGGTCGCGCGGGCCGAGCGGCAGCCCCGCGCGCGAGGCCGTCGAGGCGATCTGGACGCCCAGGATCGAGTCGCCGCCCAGGTCGAAGAAGTTGTCCTCGACGCCCACCTCGTCGATTCCCAGGACGTCCTGCCAGATGGCGGCGAGAGCGGCCTCGGCCGGCGTCCTGGGCGCCACCCGCCCGGAGCGGCGCCCGGCGAGCCCCTCGGGCTCGGGCAGGGCTCGCCGGTCGATCTTGCCGTTGGCGGTCAGCGGCAGCCGGGCGATGGGCACGAAGGCGGCCGGTACCATGTACGCCGGCAGGCGCTCGGCCAGGTGACGCGAGAGCGCCTCGGCGTCGACGAACGGCGGCGCGGGCCCCGAGAGGACGGCCGGCGTCCGCGCGACCAGGACGTGCCCGTGGACCTCGTCGCTCTCGGGGAGCGCCAGGAATCCCTCGAAGCCCCGCGCGGCGAGCGCCTCGCCCCAGCGCCCGGCGGGCGCGAAGGGGACGCCGTCGCGCCAGGCGTCCTCGAAACGGGTGAGGCCCTCGATCAGGCCGATCGTGACGTTGAAGATGGTGCGCCAGCGGGTCGCCTCCTCGACGACCAGCAGCCCGCCGGGAGCGAGAAGGCTCGCCACGTGGTCGAGCGTGCGCGCGAGGTCGCGCCCGTTGTGGAGGACGTTGGCCGCCACCACCAGGTCGTAGGCGTGGGGGGCGAAGCCCTGGCGCTGCGGGCTCGTCTCGACGTCGAGGACGGCGAAGCGGAGGCGCGGGTCGTACCTGAGCTTCTCCTGGGCCTGGCGGGTGAAGAAGCGCGAGACGTCGGTGAAGGTGTACTCGACGCCCTCCCGCGGCAGCGCCGGCAGGATCGAGGTGGTCGTGCCGCCGGTGCCGGCGCCGATCTCGAGCGCCCGCAGCGGCCGGCCCGCCGGCCAGCACCCGGCCGCCGCCCGCACCACCGCGGCGGCGATGTCGTGGCTACCGTGGGCCGACTCGTAGAACTCTTCGGCGGCGCTCGCGTCCCCGCCCGGGAAGAAGACCTCGAGGGGCTCTGCGTCGCCGCGCAGGATCTCGGCCAGCCGATCGCCGCTGCCCCGGACCAGGCCGCCGACGCCGCCGCTCAGGGCCCCGGCCGCCCGGAGCCGCTCCCAGGCACCGTCGAGGTCGGCCCGCGGCAGCGCCCGCGGGGCGCGGAAGCCCTCGCCGTCGGCCACCAGGTGACCCGCCTCGGCGAGGCTGCGCAGCCATTCGTGCATCAGCCGGGTGTAGCGCTCGAGGATGCCGTGGCGCGCCACCAGCTCCTCGGGCGTGAGCCGCCCGGCCGCCTCGGCGAAGACCCCGAAGCGGAGAAAGGTCTCGAGCATGTAGCCGCGGGCGAGCTCGTCCAGGGCCGGCTCCACGTCCTCCTCGGCATCCTTCCCCGTCTCGCGGGCGCGGGCCGCGCGGGCCGCGCGTTCCGCGAGGAGGAGGCGGCCCTGCTCGCGGCCCGCCGCGGTCACCGCGCCCCACGCCGCGGGCTCGACCCAGGGCGTCGGCGCGGGGGCCCTCACCCCGTCGACGTCCGCGGCCGAGGGCACCACCCAGGCGACAAGGGCGCGCTCGCCGCCGGGGGTCTTGCGCACGTCGGCGACCGCCTCGCGCACCGCCGGGTGGCGGGCGAGGGTGGCCTCGATCTCGCCGAGCTCGATGCGGTGCCCGCGGATCTTGACCTGGGAGTCCTCCCGGCCGAGGAACTCGATCGTCCCGTCGGGCCGGAAGCGCCCCAGGTCGCCGGTGCGGTACAGCCGCTCCCCCGTCTCCGGGTGCTCGACGAACGAGCGCCGCGTCGTCTCCTCGTCGCGCCAGTAGCCGCGCGCCAGGCCCGCCCCGCCGATCCACAGCTCCCCCACCGCCCACAGCGGCCGCGGCGCGAGGCCCGGCCCGAGCACCCGGAAGGTCTGGTTCGCCATCGGCCGGCCGTACGGGATCGACTTCCACTCCGGCTCGATGCGCCCGACGGGGAAGAGGATCGACCAGATCGAGGCCTCCGTCGCGCCCCCCAGGCTCACCACCTCGACCCGGCCCTCCGAGCGCTCCCGCAGCCGGTCCGGTAGCGAGAGCGGGATCCAGTCGCCCGAGAGCAGCGCCAGGCGCAACGAGCCGGGCAGCCGCCGCCCCGCCCCCTCGGCGTACTCGACGAGCATCTCCAGCAGCGCCGGCACCGTGTTCCAGACGCTCACCCCTTCCGCCTCGAGCAGCTCGAGCCAGCGCACCGGGTCCCGGTTCGCCTCCGGCTCCGGCAGCACCAGCGTCCCGCCGGCCGCCAGCGTGCCGAAGACGTCCCAGACCGAGAGATCGAAGGAGAGCGAGGAGAGCCCGAGAACCCGGTCCTCCGGGCCGATCGAGAAGCGCCGGTTGACGTCGGCGATCGTGTTGAGCGCCGCCCCGTGCTCGATCATCACGCCCTTCGGGTGCCCGGTCGAGCCGGAGGTGAAGAGGACGTAGGCCAGGTCGTCCGGCTCCTGGACCGACGCGAGCGCCCCGGCCGCCCCGACCCCCTCGGCCCGATCCGGCGCCTCCTCGACCGCGATCACCTCGACCCCGGCCGGCCAGGCGAGCTCCTCGGCCCAGCGTGGCTGGGTCAGGGCGAAGCGCGCCCGCCCGTTCTCGAGCAGGTAGCGCCGGCGCTCCTCGGGCAGCTCGGCCCCCACCGGCAGGTAGGCCCCACCCGCGGCGAGGATCCCCAGCACCGCCGCCACCTGCTCCCACCCCTTGCTCATGACCACGCCCACGAGCTCGCCCGGCGCCACCCCCGCCTCCCGCAGCCGCCGGCCCAGCCCCGTGGCCCGGCCCGCGAGCTCGCCGTAGCTCATCCGCCGAGCGAGCGCGACCACCGCCGGGCGCTCCGGCGTCTCGGCGGCGCGCGCAAAGAAGCCCTCGTGGAGCAGGCCCTCCGGCCGCGGCGCCGCGGTGGCGTTGGCCCCCTCCTGGACCGCCAGGTCCGCGCCCGGCGGACGCACCGGCACCGGCTCCTCCCACGACACGTCCGGGTCCGCCAGCCGCTCGAGCAGGTCGACGTAGGCACCGAACATCGCCTCGATCATCCCCTCCGGGAAGAGCTTCCGCGACCACGTCCCAGGTGAAGCGCAGGGAACCCTCGACCTCCGCGACCTGGTGGTCGAGCCACACCTGCGGCGTCTGGCTGATGCTGTAGACGCTCGCGAGCGACGTCGCCTCCTCGGCCGCTCCGGCCGCCTCGGCCGCCTCGTGCCCGGGGCCCGGTGCGTCCGCGCCGCCCAGGGCGAGGGTGCTGGTGAACACGACCGGCGCCACCGCGCGCCCGCCCTCGCGGCGCATCCGCGCGAGGTCGCGCAGGACGCGGACACCGCTCACCCAGCGGTGGTCCAGGTCCTCCCAGAGCCGCCGCTGCGCCGCGCCCGCGGCCGCCGCGAAGGCCCGGCCGCCCGCCGCCTCGACCTCGAGCAGGGTGAGCGAGGTGAAGTCGCCCACCATCCGGTCGACCTGCGGGTGCAACGGGAGACGGTTGAAGAGGGTCAGGTTCAGGAGGAACCGCGGGCTTTTCGCCCACGCCGCCAGGACCTCGGAGAAGGCGGTCAGGAGGAGGCCCGAAGGCGTGACGCCGTGGCGCCGGGCGCGCTCTTTGACGCGGTTCCAGGCGTCGGCCTCGAGGCGGCTGCGGAAGCGCTCGAAGCGGGCCCGTTCGAGCGAGCCCGGATCGCGGGCGAGCGGCAGCTCCGGCGCCGGCGGCAGGGTCGGGAGGCGTTCGCGCCAGTAGTCGACCGCCCGCTCGAAGAGCGGCGTCTCCCGGAGCTCGCGCTCCGCCAGCACGTAGTCGCGGAAGCTCGGCTCGAGCGGGGGCAGCTCGGCTTCGGGATGGAGGTAGAGACGGGCGAGCTCGCGCCTGAGGAGTGTCACGCTCCAGGCGTCGCCGATCAGGAAGTCGAAGCTCACGTGGAGCCGCAGCCGGTCCCCCGGCAGCCGCGTTGCGCGGATCTCGAAGAGCGGCCAGCGGTCGGCCGGCAGCACCTGGTGCGACATCTCCTCGCGGACCGCGGAGAGCCCCGCCTCGACCGCCTCGACCGCCTCGCCCGAGAGGCCGAGGAGGGCGATCTCGTAGGACGGCACGGTCTCGAGGATGCGCTGCCGCCCGTCGTCCAGGAAGACCGTGCGCAGCGCCCCGTGACGCTCGATCAGGCGGTCGAGCGCCCGGCCCAGGCGCTCGAGCTCGAATCCCTCCCCCTCGACCTCGAAGTAGCTGTGGGTGGCGACCCGGCCGAGCTCGAAGCCCTCGCCGCGGCCGAGCCAGTACGCCTCCTGCACCTCGGTCAGCGGGAACGGCTCGGCGGCGGCGGCCGGATCCGGGACCAGCCGCGGCAGCTCGCCGGCCGCGGCGGCGCCCTCGTCCGGCTGCGCCGCGCGGTGCGCCTCGACGGCGCGCGCCATCCTCGCGACCGTCGGCACCTCGAAGAGGTCCTTCAGGGCGACCTCGACACCGCACGAGCGCCGCACGTCCGCTGCGAGGCGGGTCGCCAGCAGCGAGTGCCCACCGAGCTCGAAGAAGTCGTCCTCGGCGCCGATCGGCTCGATCCCCAGGGCCCGCCGCCAGACACCGGCGACTCTCTCTTCGGTCTCGTCCCGCGGCGCGACGTAGGGCGTGGCGAGGAGCGGCCGCGACCCTGGCGCGGGGGGCGACTCGGCGGCGGCCTCGAGCGTCCCGGAGGCGGTCGCCTCCGAGACGCCGGAGGCCGGGGCCTTCTCGCCTTCGGCCTCCCGCGGCGGAGGGTCGACCCAGTAGCGGCTGCGCTCGAAGGGGTAGGTGGGCAGCACCGTCCGCCGGCGGCCGGCGCCCGAGACCGCCGCCCAGTCCACCTCGGCGCCGAGGAGCCAGAGCCGCGCCAGGCTCTCGAGGGCGACCGGGGGCGAGCCGTCCCGCTCCCGGGCCGCGCCGGCCGCCGGCATCGTGGCGAGCACCGGCCGGCCCGCCCCGCAGGCCGGATGGCGGCGCGCGAGGGTCGCCAGCGCCCGCCCGGGGCCGACCTCGACGAGCAACCGGCCGGGGTCGGCCAGTGCCTGCTCGAGACCGGCGGCGAAGCGCACCGGCCGCCGCAGCTGCGCGGCCCAGTAGCCGGGGTCGGCCGCTTCCTCGGGCCGGATCGGCTCGCCCGTCACGTTCGACACGAACGGCAGCTCCGGCGGGCGCGGCCGCCGCCGCTCGACCTCGCGGCGGAACGGCTCGACGACCGCGTCCATCGAGCGCGAGTGGAAGGCGTGGGAGGTGTGGAGAAGCCGCACCTCGAGGCCGCGGCCGGCGAGCTCGGCGCGGCACGCCTCGATCGCGTCCTCCTCGCCGGTCAGGACCGTGAGGCGCGGGCCGTTGACCGCCGCGAGCTCGAGCCCCCGGCCCCGGACGGGGCCCGGGTCCGGACCCAGCAGCGGCGCCACCTCCTCCTCGGACAGCGGCACCGCGAGCATCGCTCCGCCCGGCCGCTCCTGCATCAGCCGGGCGCGCACCGCGACCAGCGCCAGGGCGTCGGGCAGCGAGAAGACGCCGGCGAGGCACGCAGCCACCCACTCGCCGAGGCTGTGCCCGAGGAGGAGGTCGGGCTCGACGCCCCAGCTCTGCCACAGCTTCGCAGCGGCCCAGGAGACGGTGAAGAGCGCCGGCTGGGCGAGCGCCGTCTCGCGCAGGCGCGCCGCCGCCGCCGCGGGCGGCGTCGAGGCGTCCGGGTAGAGGTACCGGCGCAGGTCCCGCTCCCCGTCCAGGTCCAGCAGCGGCTCGAGGATCTCGGCCGCCCGGTCGACCTCGCGGCGGAAGACCGGCTCCGTGCGGTAGAGCTCCTCGCCCATCCCGGGGTGCTGGCTCCCCTGGCCCGGCAGGAGGAAGCCGACCCGGCGCGAGGTGGCGCTCTCGTGGTGGACCAGGGGGTGCCCCGCCCCGTCCGCCGCGCGCAGGCGGCGGACGGCGCCGACGGTCCCCGCCGCGACCGGGCAGAGCAGGGCGGCCCGGTGCTCGAACCGGCGGCGACCCACCTGGAGGGTGTAGGCGACGTCGGCGAGGTCCGCCTCCGGGTGCGTCTCGAGGTGGGCGGCGAGGCCGGCGGTGGCGCGCTCGAGCGCCGCGGGCGTGCGCGCCGAGAGCGGCAGCAGGAGCCAGGGCCGCGGCGCCGGCACCGGAGGCGGCACCGGCGGCGCCTCCTCGAGGACGACGTGGGCGTTGGTGCCGCCGATGCCGAACGAGCTCACGCCGGCGCGCCGCGGCCCCGACTCGGAGGTCCACGCTCGCAGGCGGTCGTTGACGTAGAAGGGGCTCCCGTCGAGGTCGATCCGGGGGTTCGGCCGCTCGAAGTGGAGGCTCGGCGGGAGCTCTCCGTGCTCCAGAGCGAGGACGGTCTTCAGGAGACCCACGATGCCCGCCGCGGCGTCGAGGTGCCCGACGTTGCCCTTGACCGAGCCCAGGCCGCAAAAGCGCTTCCGGCTCGTCGTCCGCGAGAAGACCCGGGACAGCGCCTCGACCTCGATCGGGTCGCCCAAGGGGGTCGCCGTGCCGTGCCCCTCGACGTAGGAGATCGAGTCGGCGTCGACACCGGCCGCCGCCAGCGCCTCGGCGATCACCCCCATCTGTCCCCGGACGCCGGGAGCGGTGAAGCCCGCGCGGCGCGAGCCGTCGTTGTTGACCGCGGTGCCGCGGATGACCGCGTGGACGTGGTCCCCGTCCTCGAGCGCCTCGTCGAGCCGCTTGAGGAGCACGAGGCCGGCGCCCGAGCCGAAGACGGTGCCGGCCGCGGCGACGTCGTACGGGCGGCAATGGCCGTCCGGCGAGGCGATTCCGCCGTCTTCCCAGGTGTAGCCTCCCCGTTGCGGCACGCTGACCCGAACGCCCCCGGCGAGCGCCATGTCGCAGTGGTAGTCGAGGAGCGCCTGGGCCGCCAGGTGCACCGCCACGAGCCCCGTCGAGCAGGCGGTCTGGATGCCGATGCTCGGGCCGGTCAGCCCCAGAGTGTAGGAGATGCGCGTCGTCAGGTAGTCCTTCTCGTTGCCGATCAGGGCTTCCAAGGAGGAGACGCCCCCGAGGCGCGAGCGGCTCGGCACCAGGTTCGCCCACTGGTAGCTGTTGACGCCCGAGCCGGCGAAGACGCCGATCGAGCCGGGGAAGCGCTCCGGGTCGTAGCCGCCCCGCTCGAGCGCCTCCCAGGCACACTCGAGGAGGAGCCGGTGCTGCGGGTCCATGATCTCCGCCTCCCGCGGCGTGACGCCGAAGAACCCGGCGTCGAAGAGCTCGATCCCGTCGAGGACGGGCGAGGCCTTGACCAGGTCCGGCCGTTCGAGCTCGTGCGGCCGGACGCCGGCGGCCAGGAGCTCCTCGTCGCGCAAGGGCGAGATCGACTCGACCCCCTCGCGCAGGTTGGCCCAGAAGCGCTCGAGGTCCGGCGCGCCGGGGAAGCGGCCGGCCGTTCCGATGATCGCGACCGCCGTCTGTTGAGTCATCCCTGGACTCCTCCCCGGCGGCGCGTCATCGCCTCGCGGCGCTTCTCCCCGCGCTGGGCGCTCTCCTCGGCCGCCGGCCCCTCGCCCTCCGCCCGACTCCCCGGATCCCGGCCGCCGCGGTCTTCCAGATAGGAGGCGAGCGAGCCGATCGTCGGGTGCTCGAAGAGCGCCACCAGCGGGAACTCGCCCTCGAGCGATAGGCTGAGCTCGTTGTAGATGCGGACCATCGGCACGGAGTGGCCGCCGAGCTCGAAGAAGTTGTCGTGGATGCCCACCTCGTCCACGTGCAGGACCTCGCGCCAGAGCGAGGCGATCAGCTCCTCGAGCTCGTTGCGCGGCGCCTCGAAGGGAGCCCGGCCCGCCTTCGTCCCGGCGCCGCCCAGCTCGGGGTCCAGCAACGCGGCGCGGTCGACCTTGCCGTTGGCGGAGAGCGGCAGGCGGTCCACGACGCGGAAGGCGGCCGGGATCATCGCCGCCGGGAGGCTCCGCTCGAGGTGGCGGCGCAGCGCCATCGCGATCGCCGTGTCCGTGCTCGACGCCCGCCCGCCGGCTCGCGCCGCGGCGGACACGGCGGCGGGCACCGCCGGCGCGACCGCGGCCGGCAGCATCGCCTCGAACAGCGTCCGGTAGGCCGCCGCCTCCTCGAGGTAGGCGCCGAGGCCGAGGCGGTCGGCCTCGACGCGGCCGCCCACCAGGCTGTGGAGGAGCACCCGGTCCCGGCCGAGCCCGAGGAGGCCCCCGACGGCGGCCTCGTCGACGCTCCCGATATGGCACAGGCCCAGGTGGTGCGCCGGGGCGGCGCTCTCGAGCAGGTGGGCGACGGCGCCGGCCTCGAGCGTGGCGAAATGGCGGGCGCGCTCGCCGTAGACCGGCTCGACCGCCCGCATCTCGCCCACCAGGAAGAGCGAGAAGGCCGAGGCGGCGAAGACGGCGCGGTTGATCTCGCCGTGGGCGCTCGCGTCGGGCCCCTCGACCGAGGAGAGCCGCACCAGGCGGTGCTCGGCCGGGTGGTAGTAGTAGAGGCCGCCTGAGAGGTCCTCGACCCGGCCGTCGCGCACCGCGAGGTAGACCTGGACCGGGTAGAGGCCACCGGCCGAGGCGTAGCGGTACTTCGGCAGCGGCGCCTCGTCGAGCCGGAGCTGGCGCAGGCACGCGAAGAGCTCGCCGAGCTCGCTCAGAGGGATCGCCCGCAGCGAGAAGTCGCGGAAGCTCCTCCGCCGCACGTAGGCATCGATCGACGCAGGATCCTGAAGGTCCCCGCCCGGCAGGTCGACACCCTCGCAGCCGGCGTCCTCCCGCAACGCCGGCTGCGCGAGCTTGCGCCGGGCCTTGTCGAGAGCGGCGAGGCCCGAGGAGCCGGCCCCGTCGCCAGCCGCCGCGGGCAGGATCTCCTCGCGCCCCTCGGGGTCGAGCACCACCCAGGCGACAAGGGCGCGCTCGCCGCCGGGGGTCTTGCGCACGTCGGCGACCGCCTCGCGCACCGCCGGGTGGCGGGCGAGGGTGGCCTCGATCTCGCCGAGCTCGATGCGGTGCCCGCGGATCTTGACCTGGGAGTCCTCCCGGCCGAGGAACTCGATCGTCCCGTCGGGCCGGAAGCGCCCCAGGTCGCCGGTGCGGTACAGCCGCTCCCCCGTCTCCGGGTGCTCGACGAACGAGCGCCGCGTCGTCTCCTCGTCGCGCCAGTAGCCGCGCGCCAGGCCCGCCCCGCCGATCCACAGCTCCCCCACCGCCCACAGCGGCCGCGGCGCGAGGCCCGGCCCGAGCACCCGGAAGGTCTGGTTCGCCATCGGCCGGCCGTACGGGATCGACTTCCACTCCGGCTCGATGCGCCCGACGGGGAAGAGGATCGACCAGATCGAGGCCTCCGTCGCGCCCCCCAGGCTCACCACCTCGACCCGGCCCTCCGAGCGCTCCCGCAGCCGGTCCGGTAGCGAGAGCGGGATCCAGTCGCCCGAGAGCAGCGCCAGGCGCAACGAGCCGGGCAGCCGCCGCCCCGCCCCCTCGGCGTACTCGACGAGCATCTCCAGCAGCGCCGGCACCGTGTTCCAGACGCTCACCCCTTCCGCCTCGAGCAGCTCGAGCCAGCGCACCGGGTCCCGGTTCGCCTCCGGCTCCGGCAGCACCAGCGTCCCGCCGGCCGCCAGCGTGCCGAAGACGTCCCAGACCGAGAGATCGAAGGAGAGCGAGGAGAGCCCGAGGACCCGGTCCTCCGGGCCGATCGAGAAGCGCCGGTTGACGTCGGCGATCGTGTTGAGCGCCGCCCCGTGCTCGATCATCACGCCCTTCGGGTGCCCGGTCGAGCCGGAGGTGAAGAGGACGTAGGCCAGGTTGTCCGGCTCCTGGACCGACTCGAGCGCCCCGGCCGCCCCGACCCCCTCGGCCCGATCCGGCGCCTCCTCGACCGCGATCACCTCGACCCCGGCCGGCCAGGCGAGCTCCTCGGCCCAGCGTGGCTGGGTCAGGGCGAAGCGCGCCCGCCCGTTCTCGAGCAGGTAGCGCCGGCGCTCCTCGGGCAGCTCGGCCCCCACCGGCAGGTAGGCCCCACCCGCGGCGAGGATCCCCAGCACCGCCGCCACCTGCTCCCACCCCTTGCTCATGACCACGCCCACGAGCTCGCCCGGCGCCACCCCCGCCTCCCGCAGCCGCCGGCCCAGCCCCGTGGCCCGGCCCGCGAGCTCGCCGTAGCTCATCCGCCGAGCGAGCGCGACCACCGCCGGGCGCTCCGGCGTCTCGGCGGCGCGCGCAAAGAAGCCCTCGTGGAGCAGGCCCTCCGGCCGCGGCGCCGCGGTGGCGTTGGCCCCCTCCTGGACCGCCAGGTCCACGCCCGGCGGACGCACCGGCACCGGCTCCTCCCACGACACGTCCGGGTCCGCCAGCCGCTCGAGCAGGTCGACGTAGGCACCGAACATCGCCTCGATCATCCCCTCCGGGAAGAGCTCCGCGACCACGTCCCAGGTGAAGCGCAGGGAACCCTCGACCTCCGCGACCTGGTGGTCGAGCCACACCTGCGGCGTCTGGCCGCTCGAGAAGACCCGGCCCGCCTTGCCGTCGTCGTCCGCCGCGGCGCCGGCCCCTGGCAGCTCGGCGTCGAGGAGCGACGGGTCGAGGTTCAACGTGCTCGTGAAGATGACCGGCATGAGCGCCCGCGACGGCCGGCCCTCGAGGCGGCCGAGCTCGCGCAGCACCTGGACGCCCGAGAACCACCGGTGGTCCAGGTCGTCCCAGAAGCGCTGCTGGAGCCGCCGCGCCCAGGCGCTGAACGCCTCGCCCGGCCGCGAGTCCGCCTCGAGCAGGGTGAGCGAGGTGAAATCCCCCACCACCCGGTGGATCTCCGGATGGAGCGGCGGGCGGTTGAAGAGGGTCATGTTGAGGGTAAAGCGGGGGCTCTTCGCCCAGGCGGCGAGGACCTCCGAGAAGGCCGCGAGGAGGAGGCCCGACGGGGTCACTCCCCAGCGCGCCGCACGCGCCTTCAACGGCTTCCAGACCGCGGCCCCGACGACGCGGCGCAGACGCTCGAAGCGGGGCCGCCGGATCGAGCCCGGGCTGCGCGCGAGCGGCAGCTCCGGCGCCGGCGGCAGCTCCGGCAGCCGGTCGAGCCAGTAGCGTCGGGAGCGCTCGTAGAGCGGCGAGCCGACCAGCGCCTTCTCGGCCAGGACGCAGTCGCGGAACGAGAGCTCGAGCGGCGGCAACTCGACCTCCGGGTGGGCCTGGAAGAGGGCGAGCTCGCGGCCGAGGATGCGCCAGCTCCAGGCGTCGCCGATCAGGAGGTCGAAGCTCGAGTGGATGCGGGTACGGCCGTCCGGCAGCCGGGTCGCGCGGATCTCGAACAGCGGCCCGGGGTCGGCCGGCAGCACCTGGTGCGACATCTCCTCGCGGATCGCGGCGAGCCGCGCCTCGGCCACCTCGGGCGTCTCGCCCGAGAGATCGAGCACTGCGATCTCGTAGGGCTCGCCCACCGGCCGGATGCGCTGCAGGCCGTCCGCGGAGATCGTCATCCGGAGCATGCCGTGGCGCTCGACCAGGCGGCGCCACGCGAGCTCGAAGCGAGCGAGGTCGAGGGCGGTGAAGTCCCACTCGGAGTAGAGATGGGTCGCGACGTTGCCGAGCTCGAAGGTGTCGGAGCGGCCGACCCAGTAGGCCTCCTGGATGTCGGTCAGCGGGAAGGGCTCGCCGGCTGCGACCGGGTCCGCGACGATCGCCGGCAGCGCCTCGACGCTCTCCGCATGGCGCTCCTGGTCGCCCTTCCTGCGAGCGATCTCCGCCGCGAGCGCTTCGATCGTCGGATGCTCGAAGAGGGTCCGCAAGGGGAGCTCGAGGTCGAACGCCCGGCGCACCACCGCGACGACTCCGCCGCCGCCAGCGAGTGGCCGCCGAGCTGGAAGAAGTCCTCGTCGATGCCCACCGGGCCGAGTCCCAGCACCTCGCCCCAGAGGACGGCGAGCATCTGCTCCGTGGAGCTCCGCGGCGGCGCCGCGGGCCGCCCTTCGCGCTCGCGCCCGTCGCGCACGAAGACCCGCGGCGGAGCCTTCCCGTCGAGGCGCTCGAGGAGGGAGGGGACGTCTTGCTCCGGGTCCTCGACGATCGCGCGGAGGAGGTCGGCAAAGGCGCCGGCCAGGGTCTCGGCGGCGGCGGCCGGCACGCGGGAGCGGTCGTGGACGAGCAAGATCCCGAGCCGGTCGCCGGGGACGACCATGACGGTCACCGGGTAACGGGTCCTGCCGCCCGCCGCGGAGGTGCGGCGGATTCTGAGGGGCGCCGAGCGGTCGCCGGCGCCGCCGGCCGGGTCGGCGGGGTAGTTCTCGAAGACGAGGAGGCTCTCGAAGAGCGGGAGCGACCCGGGCACCTCGCTCCACAGGTGGACCTGCCCGGCCGAGGCGTGCTCGTGCCGCCGCAGCTCGAGGTTCTTGCGCTGGAGCGCCTCGAGCCAGGGCAGGAGCCCACCTGTCCGCGGCACCTCGGCGCGCAGCGGCAGCGTATTGATGAAGAGGCCGATCGACCCCTCGATCCCCTCGAGCTCCTCCGGCCGGCCCGAGACGGTGACGCCGAAAACGACCTCCTCCTCGCCGCTCGCCCATGCCAGGGCGAGCGCCCAGGCGCCCTGGGCGAGGGTGCTCGCGGTCAGGTGGCGCTGGCGGGCGACGACCTCGAGCGCCCGCGTCTCCTCGCGGCCGAGGCCGAGCTTCACCTCCCCGTGACCGCCGCCCCGCGGCGTGGCGCGGCGCAGCGGACGGCCGAGGGGAGTGGGACGCGTGAAGCCCGCCAGGATCTCGCGCCAGAACCTCGCACTCGCCTCCGGGTTCCGCTCGCCCAGCCACTTGACGTAGTCGCGGTAGGGGCGCGCCGGGGCGAGGCGGGGCTCGCGCGCGGCGGCGAGCGCGGCGTAGGTCTCCATCAGCTCGCGGAGCACCAGCGGCCGGCACCAGCCGTCCATCAGGATGTGGTGGTGGGTCCACACCAGGTGGTGGAGGCGGGCACTCGCGCGCAGCAGGTGGACCCGCATCAGGGGGGGCCGGGTCGGCTTGAAGTCCCGGCGGCCGTCGGCCTCCAGGAACGCGGCGAGCCGCGCCGGGGTCTCCGCCTCCGACACGTCGCTCCAGTCCTCGGCCGCGACCGGCAGCTCGACCCGGCGCAGCACGAGCTGGAGCGGCTCCTCCTGGTCTTGCCAGACGAAGGCGGTACGCAGGACCGGGTGCCGCCGGACGAGCCGTTGCCAAGCCTCGGCGAAGAGGCCGGCGTCGAGCTCGCCCTCGAGGGTCACCGCCAGTTGCTCGAGGTGGACTCCGGAGCCTGGGGCGGCCAGGCTCTCGAGCAGCATTCCCGTCTGCTGGGGAGAGAGCGGGTAGATCGCTTCGACGTCTCGTTTGCTCATGGTGATTCGGCTACTCCTCGTCGACTTCGGCCAGGGCTCGGGCGAGCTGGTCCTCGGTCAGGTCCACGTCCGGGAAGTCCGAGGGCGTGTAGTGGACGGTCTGGGCCGACCGGCAGTGGTCGACCAGGCGCTCGAGGGCCTCCATGAAGCGGCGCGCCAGCGCTTCGACCGTCTCGTACGACAGGGCGTGGCGGCCGAACCTCCAGCTCGTGCGCAGGCACCCGCCAGCCACCCAGCCGGCGACGTCGAGCAGGTAGGGCCGCCGCCCGCGCGGGCTCACCGCCGGTCCGGCCGACTCCCGGGCCGGGACGAGCGGCGAGTCCTCCGGCAGTGCCTGGTCGAGCTGACCCAGGTAGTTGAACGAGATCTCGGCCCCCAGGGCGTCGAGCTCGCGCTCGCCGCCGAGGTAGCGCAGGATCCCGTAGCCGAGGCCGCCGCCGGGCACCCGGCGCAGGGTCTCCTTGACCCGGGTGAGGTCTCCGCCGGGGTCCTCCGCCGGATCGGCACCGCCGAGCTCGAGCCGCACGGGGTAGATCGCGGTGAACCACCCGACCGTGCGCGACAGGTCGACGCCGCCTCCGAGGGCCTCTTCCTCGCGCCCGTGCCCCTCGAGGTCGACCACCACGTCCGGCTCGCCGGTCCAGGCCGCCAGCGCCTGGGCGAGGGCGGTGAGCAGCACCTCCTGGATCCGTGTGCCGTACGCCTCCGGCACTTCGCGCAGGAGCGCCTCGGTGCGCTCGGGGTCGAGATCGAGGGCGACGCTCGCGGTGCTCGCCTCGGTATCGAGCGCCGGGTCGCCCTCGACCGGCAGGCGCGGCCGCGGGTGGGCACCCAGGGAGCGCCAGTAGGCGAGCTCTCCGGCCCTCGCACCGGAGGCGGCGTGCTCCTCGAGGCGGCGCGCCCACTCCCGGAACGAGGTCGCCGGCGCGAGCAGCGCCGGCGGCTCGCCGGCCGCCGCCTGGCGGTAGCCCGCCACCAGGTCCTCGAGCAGGATGCGCCAGGAGACGCCGTCGATCGCCAGGTGGTGGGCGACGACGAGGAGGCGCCGGCCGAGGCCGGTTCCGAGGTCGAAGGCGACCAGCCGGAAGAGCGGCCCGCGCTCGAGGTCGAGGCTCGCGTGGGCCTCGGTCCCCGCCGCTTCGAGGGCCGCCACGCGGCGTTCCGGCACGAGCCCCGAGAGATCGACCAGCGTGAAGGGTCCGCGGGCTGGAGAACCGGGATCGGTGGCCCGCCAGCCCGCCTCGTCGCGCACGAAGCGCAGGCGCAGCGCGGCGTGGGTCGCGGGCAGGAGGCGGGCGAGGGCGGCGGTGGCGGCCGGGGCGAGACTCCCGGCGGCCAGGAGCACCGACTGGTCGAAGTGGTGGCGCTCCGGCAGGTCGAGCTCGAAAAAGCGGCGCTGGATCGGCGTCAGCGCCACCGGCCCGGCTGTCGCGGCGGCCGCCGCCGCGGCCGGCGCGGGCTCGAGCCGCTCGGCGACCGCCGCGAGCTCGGCCACCGTCTGGTGCTCGAAGAGGTCTCGTGCCGCGATGCCGAACCCGGCGCGGCGGGCGCGAGTGACGATCTGGATCGCCAGGATCGAGTCGCCGCCGAGCTCGAAGAAGTTGTCGTGGACGCCGACCTCGTCGAGGCGGAGCACCCGCCGCCAGATCTCGGCGAGCCGGGCCTCGGCCTCGTCGCGCGGCGCCACCGCCTCGCGGCCGAGCTCCGGGCGGGCGAGGTCGGGGGCGGGCAACGCCCGCCGATCGACCTTTCCGTGCGGGGTGAGCGGGAGGGCCGGGAGGAAGACGAAGGCGGCCGGCAGAATGTAGTCCGGTAGCCGCCCGCGGGCTCCCTCCCGGAGCTCGCCCACCGACGGCTCGGCGCCCGGCTCCGGCACCACATAAGCGGCGAGCCGCCGCTCGCCGGGCGTGTCCTCGCGCGCCAGGACGACCGCCGCGGCGACGCCGGGCAGCGTCCCCAGCACGGTCTCGATCTCCCCGAGCTCGATTCGGAAGCCGCGGATCTTCACCTGGTGGTCGATCCGCCCGAGATAGGCGAGCTCGCCGTCGGCGAGCCGGCGCGCGAGGTCGCCGGAGCGGTAGAGGCGCGCCCCGGGCCGCGCCGCGAAGGGGTCGGGAACGAAGCGCTCGGCGGTGAGAGGCGGGCGCCGTAGGTAGCCGCGGGCGAGCCCCGCGCCGCCGACCGCGAGCTCCGCCGGCACCCCGGCCGGGACCGGCTCGAGGCGAGGGTCGAGGAGGTGGACCGAAAGGTCCGACAGCGGACGGCCGACGACGCTCGCGCCGGTGCCCCCGAGGTCGGCGGTGGTGAGCTCGCGGTAGGTGACGTGCACGGTCGTCTCGGTGATGCCGTACATGTTGACCAGCCGCGGGCGGCAGTCGCCGTAGCGGCCGAACCAGCCGGCGAGGCTCGCCGGCTCGAGTGCCTCGCCACCGAAGACCACCCGCGCGAGGGCTTCGAGCGGCGGCCGGGAGGCATCGGCGGCCGCGAGCTGCTGGAACGCGGACGGCGTCTGGGACAGTGAGCTCACCCGCTCGCGGGCGAGGAGCTCGTGAAACGCCTCGGGCGACCGGCGCACCCAGTGCGGCACCACGACCACCCGGCCGCCGAAGAGAAGCGCCCCCCAGATCTCCCACACCGAGAAGTCGAAGGCGTGGGAGTGGAAGAGGGTCCAGGAGTCCTCCGGCCCGGGCCGGAAGCGCGGCTCCGAGGCGTCGAAGAGGCGCACGGCGTTGGCGTGGGTGACCTGGACGCCCTTCGGCCGGCCGGTCGAGCCGGAGGTGTAGATGACGTAGGCGCGCTCGCGCGGGTCGGCCGTCTGCCAGACCACGGGTTCGCCGGAGCCCGGCGGCGTTGTCTCGCCCACCGCGACCACCGCCGGCGACGGCGAGAGCCCGGCCACGGCCGCCTCCATCGGCGAGCCCGGAAACGCTCCCCGCTCGCTCACCACGACCGGTACGCGGGCGTTGTCCAGCATGAAGGCGAGTCGCTCCCCGGGGTAGGTGGTGTCGAGCGGCAGGTAGGCGCACCCGGCGGCGAGGACCCCCAGGATCGCCGTCACCGTGGCGGCCGACGGCTCGAGGTAGACCGCCAGCAGGTCGCCCGGGAGGGCGCCCCACTCGTGCACCCGGCGCGCCACCCCGGCGGCGCGGCGTTCGAGCTCGCGGTAGGTGAGGTGCACGCCGTCACAGACCACCGCGACCGCGTCCGGGCGACTCCTCGCCCGAGCCCGGAAGCGGCCGTGGAGAGTGGCCTCGGCGGCGGGGGCGGCGGCCGCCGGCACGCGGAGCGCCGGGGCGTTCCACTCGCGGGCCACCTGCTGGAGCTCCGGCGCGGTCAGGAGCGGCAGGCACGAGACCGGGAGCTCCGGATGCGCCGCGGCCCCGGCGGCCAGGACCTCGAGGTGCCGCGTCATGCGCTCGGCCGTCGTCGCGTCGAAGAGGTCCCGGCGGTACTCGAGCGCGCCGGCGAGCCCACCCGCCGTTCCCGCCGCGCCCGCCTCCGCGAAGGTCAGGGTGAGGTCGAACTTCGCGGTCCCCCGGTCGACCTCCACCGTCTCGAAGGCGAGCCCGGAGACCTCGGCACGGGCGGCCGCGGAGGCGGCGTTCTGAACCACCAGCGCCACCTGGAAGAGCGGCGTGCGATGGAGGTCCCGGGCCAACCCGAGCTCGTCGACCAGCTTCTCGAACGGGATCTCGGCGTGCTCGTAGGCATCGAGGGCGGTGTCGCGGACGCGCCCGACGAGCTCGCCGAAGGTGGGGTCGCCCGCCAGGTCGACGGGGAAGACCAGGGTGTTGACGAAGAAGCCCACGAGCGGCTCGAGCTCCGGCCGCGGCCGCTCGGAGACCGGCGAACCGACGTGGACTCGGCCGCCGCCGCCGTAGCGGTGGAGCAGGCTGCCGAAGGCGGCGAGGAGGACCATGAACGGCGTCGCGCCGCGCCTCCGAGCGAGCCCGGCGACCGCCGCGCCGAGCTCCCGCGACCAGGCGAAGCGCCGCAGACCTCCGGCCGAGGACGGCGCCGGCGGGCGCGGCCGGTCGGTCGGCAGCTCGAGGCTCTCGCCGCCGCCGGCCAGAAGCCGCCGCCAGAAACCGACGTGGTGCTCCAGTCGCTCGCCCGTGAGCTCGTCGCGCTGCCAGCGGGCGAAGTCGTCGTACTGGAGCGCAAGCTCGGAAAGCGGCGATGGCCGGCCGGCCGAGAACGCCTCGTAGAGGGCCGCGAGCTCGGCGAAGAGGATCCCCCGCGACCAGGCGTCGGTGACGACGTGGTGGAGGGTCAGGGCGAGGAGGTGGCGCGCCGCCGGGTCGCCAGCGCCTTCCCGGGGAATGCGGGCGAGGGCCGCGCGCAGCAGGGGCGGCCGGGCGAGGTCGAAGGGCCGACGGGCGCTCGCCTCGGCGAGGCGTCGGGCCGCGGGCAGCCGGTCGTTCTCGTCGAGCCGGCCCAGGTCGATCCGCGGCACCCTCGGCGGCGCCGGAGGGACGACGCGGACGCTCACCCTCCCCTCCTCGTCGATCCCGTAGCCGGTGCGCAGCACTTGGTGCCGCCGCATCACCTCTCCCAGGGCGTCGACGAGCGCCGGCGCGGCGAGGTGGCCCTCGATCCGCACGGGGTGCGGCACGTTGTAGACGGACCCGCCGGGGCTCATCGTGTCGAGGAACCAGAGCCGTTCCTGGGCGAAGGAGAGGACCGGGGCCGCTCCGGCCGGGGCCGGCTCGAGCGGCGGCCGGACGCGCCTCGCGTCCCGCGCCGCCTCGACGCGAGCCGCGAGCGCCGCGACCGTCGGGGCCTCGAAGAGGGCCCGCAGCGGCACCTCGGCGCCGAGGGCCTCGCGCACCCGCGAGACCACCCGCGCGGCCAGGAGCGAGTGGCCGCCGAGCTCGAAGAAGCTCGTCGTCACCCCGACGCGTTCGACCCCCAGGACCTCGGCCCAGATCCCGGCGAGGATCTCCTCGACCGCCGTGCGGGGCGCCACCGCCCCGGCCACCGGCTCCTCCCGCTCCGGCTCCCGCGCCGCGAGGGCGCGCCGGTCGAGCTTGCCGTTGGGCAGCCGCGGCAGCGCCTCGACCGGCACCAAGAGCGCCGGCACCATCGGCTCGGGCAGGAGCCGTCCGACGTGCGCCCGCAGCGTTGCCGGCGCGGGCCCGGCTCCCGGCTCCGCCGCCACCACCCAGGCCACCAGCCGCGCCTCGCCGTCCGGCCCGGTCCGCGCCGTCACGGCCGCCTCGGCCACCCCCGGAGCCGAGCCGAGCGCCGCCTCCACCGCCTCCGGCTCGACCCGAAAGCCCCGCACCTTCACCTGATGGTCGATCCGCCCGGCGAAGACCACCTCGCCCGCCGGCGTGTAGCGGCCGAGGTCGCCGGTGCGGAAGACCCGGTCCCCGGCCACCGCGCCGCCCTCGGCGAACGGGTTGGGGAGGAAACCGCCCGCCGTCGATCCCTCCCCGCGGCGCTCCGCCTCGCCCCCCTCCTCGTCGCCCAGGTACCCCGCCGCCAGGAGCGGCGAGCGCACCCAGATCTCCCCCGGCTCGCCCACCGCCGCCGGCACCCCCGACTCGGCGACGACCAGGAGCTCGGCCGGCTCGACGCCGCAACCCAGCGGGATCGCCGCCGACCCCGCCTCCTCGGGCCCTACCCGGTGCCAGCCCACCGCCTGCGGCGTCTCGGTCGCGCCGTAGACGTTGACCAGCTCCGCCCGCGGCGCCAGGCATCGCCACGCCGTCACCTGCTCCGGCCGCAGCACGTCCCCGCCGAAGACGACCCACCGGAGCGCCGGCAGCGATCCCTCCCCCAGCCCCGAGGCGACCAGGCGCCCGAGCCCCGGCGTCAGGTGCGCCACCGTCACCGCCTCGGCCGTCAGGAAGCGCGCCAGCTCCACCGGCTCGTGCCGCTCCCGCGCCGGCGGCAGGCACAGCGTCGCTCCCGCCGACAGCGCCCCGAAGACGTCGCGCAGCAGCGGGTCGTGGCCGAGCCCCGAGAGCACCGAGAAGCGGTCTGCCTCTCCGAGTCCGAAGCGCTCCCGCTGCCAGGCGAGGAAGCGCGACACCGGCGCGTGGTTGCCGCGGATGCCCCGCGGCTCCCCCGTCGTCCCCGACGTGAAGGCGACGTAGGCGAGGTCGTCGCCGGAGACCGCCACCGCCAGCGGCCCGTCGCCCCCCGCCGCCGCGAGCTCCTGCCACCGCCCCGCCACCGCGAGCGGCGCCTCCGCCAGGGCCGCGGCCAGCTCGTCGCCCACCGGCTCCGGCGCCACCCCGATCCACCCCCGCGGCCGCGCCCGCCGCACCACCCGCGCCCGGTGCTCCGCCGGGTAGCCCGCGTCGACCACCAGGAAGGCGGCCCCGGCCGAAAGCACCCCGAGCAGCGCGACCACCAGCCCCGGCTCGCGCGAGGCCCCCACCGCCACCACGTCGCCCCGACCCACCCCCGCCGCGACGAGCGAGCGCGCCACGCCACGGGCGAGCCGTGCGAGCGTCTCGTAGGTCAGGCGGGTGCCCCCACCCACCACCGCCACCCGCTCCGGGGCGCTCCGCGCCCACGCCTCGAAGCCCGCCGGGATCGGCCCCGCCACCTCCGAAGCCACCGCCCGCAGCGCCCGGCGCGGGTCCGGCAGCAGGTCCCCCGCCGCCGGGCGCAGCGGCAGCTCCCCGACCCAGCGCTCCGGCTCCTCCACCACCCCCTCGAGCAGCGCCACGTACTGCCGCGCGAGCTCCGCGATCCGTGCCGCGTCGAAGAGCGCCGCGTCGTAGACCCAGGTCAGCCCCGTCTCCGCCTCGCCCGACGGACCCGCCTCCTGCGCCTCCTCGACGTAGACCGTGAGGTCGAACTTCGCCGCCTGCTCCGGCCGCGCCGGGAAGCTCCAGCGTGAGGCCCGGCAGCTCCAGCTCGCGCCGTGGCAGGTTGAGCATGTTGAAGAAGACCTGGA
The DNA here is from genome assembly GCA_963741925.1 of uncultured Acidobacteriota bacterium. GTDB lineage: Bacteria > Acidobacteriota > Thermoanaerobaculia > Multivoradales > DATKCC01 > CAVUBL01. The sequence continues at coordinate 301,879 of CAVUJU010000005.1, read as the reverse complement.
AGAGCGGCGTGCGCGACAGGTCCCGCCGGGGCGCGAGCTCCTCGACCAGCCGCTCGAACGGGACGTCCTGGTGCGCGTACGCGCCGAGCGCCGTCTCGCGCACCCGTGCCACCACCTCGCGGAAGCCCGGCCGGCCCGAGAGGTCGGTCCGCAGCACCAGCGTGTTCAGGAAGAGCCCGACCAGCCCCTCGAGCTCGACCGACGGCCGGTTGGCCACCGGGCTCCCCACCCAGACGTCCCGCTCCCCCGTCCAGCGCGACACGAGCACCTGGAAGGCGCCCAGGAGCACCATGAACAGCGTCGCTCCCTCACGCCGCGCCAGCGCCCGCAGCGACCCGGCGAGCTCCGCCGAGAGCCGCGCGCGCAGGCGCGCCCCCCGGAAGCGCCGCACCGCCGGGCGCGGACGGTCCGCCGGCAGGTCGAGCGACTTGCCCTCGAGCCCCGCGAGGCGCTCCCGCCAGTAGCCCAGCTGCGTCGACAGCTCGCCTCCCGCGAGCCACTCCCGCTGCCAGCGCGCGAAGTCGCCGTACTGCACCCGCGGCTCAAACAACGGCGACGGCACGCCCCCGCGGTACGCCCCGTAGAGCGACCCCAGCTCCCTCACGAACACCCCCGTCGACCAGCCGTCGCCCGCGATGTGGTGGAGCGTCGCCAACACCCGGTGCTCCTCGCGCCCGAGCCGCACCAGCCGCCACCGCAGCACCGGACCCCGGGCGAGGTCGAAGGGGAGCCGCGCCTCGCGTCCGGCCAGGTGGGCGGCCTGGGCCGTGCGCGCCGCCCGCGGCAGACCGCTCAGGTCGACGACGCCGGCCGGCACCGGCCGCGCCTCGTCGGCCACCGGTACCGGCGCCCCGGCCTCGGCGGCGAACCGGGTGCGCAGTACCTCATGCCGCCGCTCGACCTCGGCGAAGCCCTGCTCGAGAGCCGCCACCGCGAGCCCGCCCGCGAGCGCGAGAGCGACGGGGATGTTGTAGGCCGAGCCGCCCGGGTCGAGGCGATCGAGGAACCAGAGCCGTTCCTGGGCGAAGGAGAGGACCGGGGCCGCTCCGGCCGGGGCCGGCTCGAGCGGCGGCCGGACGCGCCTCGCGTCCCGCGCCGCCTCGACGCGAGCCGCGAGCGCCGCGACCGTCGGGGCCTCGAAGAGGGCCCGCAGCGGCACCTCGGCGCCGAGGGCCTCGCGCACCCGCGAGACCACCCGCGCGGCCAGGAGCGAGTGGCCGCCGAGCTCGAAGAAGCTCGTCGTCACCCCGACGCGTTCGACCCCCAGGACCTCGGCCCAGATCCCGGCGAGGATCTCCTCGACCGCCGTGCGGGGCGCCACCGCCCCGGCCACCGGCTCCTCCCGCTCCGGCTCCCGCGCCGCGAGGGCGCGCCGGTCGAGCTTGCCGTTGGGCAGCCGCGGCAGCGCCTCGACCGGCACCAAGAGCGCCGGCACCATCGGCTCGGGCAGGAGCCGTCCGACGTGCGCCCGCAGCGTTGCCGGCGCGGGCCCGGCTCCCGGCTCCGCCGCCACCACCCAGGCCACCAGCCGCGCCTCGCCGTCCGGCCCGGTCCGCGCCGTCACGGCCGCCTCGGCCACCCCCGGAGCCGAGCCGAGCGCCGCCTCCACCGCCTCCGGCTCGACCCGAAAGCCCCGCACCTTCACCTGATGGTCGATCCGCCCGGCGAAGACCACCTCGCCCGCCGGCGTGTAGCGGCCGAGGTCGCCGGTGCAGAAGACCCGGTCCCCGGCCACCGCGCCGCCCTCGGCGAACGGGTTGGGGAGGAAACCGCCCGCCGTCGATCCCTCCCCGCGGCGCTCCGCCTCGCCCCCCTCCTCGTCGCCCAGGTACCCCGCCGCCAGGAGCGGCGAGCGCACCCAGATCTCCCCCGGCTCGCCCACCGCCGCCGGCACCCCCGACTCGGCGACGACCAGGAGCTCGGCCGGCTCGACGCCGCGGCCCAGCGGGATCGCCGCCGACCCCGCCTCCTCGGGCCCTACCCGGTGCCAGCCCACCGCCTGCGGCGTCTCGGTCGCGCCGTAGACGTTGACCAGCTCCGCCCGCGGCGCCAGGCACCGCCACGCCGTCACCTGCTCCGGCCGCAGCACGTCCCCGCCGAAGACGACCCACCGGAGCGCCGGCAGCGATCCCTCCCCCAGCCCCGAGGCGACCAGGCGCCCGAGCCCCGGCGTCAGGTGCGCCACCGTCACCGCCTCGGCCGCCAGGAAGCGCGCCAGCTCCACCGGCTCGTGCCGCTCCCGCGCCGGCGGCAGGCACAGCGTCGCTCCCGCCGACAGCGCCCCGAAGACGTCGCGCAGCAGCGGGTCGTGGCCGAGCCCCGAGAGCACCGAGAAGCGGTCTGCCTCTCCGAGTCCGAAGCGCTCCCGCTGCCAGGCGAGGAAGCGCGACACCGGCGCGTGGTTGCCGCGGATGCCCCGCGGCTCCCCCGTCGTCCCCGACGTGAAGGCGACGTAGGCGAGGTCGTCGCCGGAGACCGCCACCGCCAGCGGCCCGTCGCCCCCCGCCGCCGCGAGCTCCTGCCACCGCCCCGCCACCGCGAGCGGCGCCTCCGCCAGGGCCGCGGCCAGCTCGTCGCCCACCGGCTCCGGCGCCACCCCGATCCACCCCCGCGGCCGCGCCCGCCTCACCACCCGCGCCCGGTGCTCCGCCGGGTAGCCCGCGTCGACCACCAGGAAGGCGGCCCCGGCCGAAAGCACCCCGAGCAGCGCGACCACCAGCCCCGGCTCGCGCGAGGCCCCCACCGCCACCACGTCGCCCCGACCCACCCCCGCCGCGACGAGCGAGCGCGCCACGCCACGGGCGAGCCGTGCGAGCGTCTCGTAGGTCAGGCGGGTGCCCCCACCCACCACCGCCACCCGCTCCGGGGCGCTCCGCGCCCACGCCTCGAAGCCCGCCGGGATCGGCCCCGCCACCTCCGAGGCCACCGCCCGCAGCGCCCGGCGCGGGTCCGGCAGCAGGTCCCCCGCCGCCGGGCGCAGCGGCAGCTCCCCGACCCAGCGCTCCGGCTCCTCCACCACCCCCTCGAGCAGCGCCACGTACTGCCGCGCGAGCTCCGCGATCCGTGCCGCGTCGAAGAGCGCCGCGTCGTAGACCCAGGTCAGCCCCGTCTCCGCCTCGCCCGACGGACCCGCCTCCTGCGCCTCCTCGACGTAGACCGTGAGGTCGAACTTCGCCGCCTGCTCCGGCCGCGCCGGGAGCTCCAGCGTGAGGCCCGGCAGCTCCAGCTCGCGCCGTGGCAGGTTGAGCATGTTGAAGAAGACCTGGAAGAGCGGCGTGCGCGACAGGTCCCGCCGGGGCGCGAGCTCCTCGACCAGCCGCTCGAACGGGACGTCCTGGTGCGCGTACGCGCCGAGCGCCGTCTCGCGCACCCGTGCCACCACCTCGCGGAAGCCCGGCCGGCCCGAGAGGTCGGTCCGCAGCACCAGCGTGTTCAGGAAGAGCCCGACCAGCCCCTCGAGCTCGACCGACGGCCGGTTGGCCACCGGGCTCCCCACCCAGACGTCCCGCTCCCCCGTCCAGCGCGACACGAGCACCTGGAAGGCGCCCAGGAGCACCATGAACAGCGTCGCTCCCTCACGCCGCGCCAGCGCCCGCAGCGACCCGGCGAGCTCCGCCGAGAGCCGCGCGCGCAGGCGCGCCCCCCGGAAGCGCCGCACCGCCGGGCGCGGACGGTCCGCCGGCAGGTCGAGCGACTTGCCCTCGAGCCCCGCGAGGCGCTCCCGCCAGTAGCCCAGCTGCGTCGACAGCTCGCCTCCCGCGAGCCACTCCCGCTGCCAGCGCGCGAAGTCGCCGTACTGCACCCGCGGCTCAAACAACGGCGACGGCACGCCCCCGCGGTACGCCCCGTAGAGCGACCCCAGCTCCCTCACGAACACCCCCGTCGACCAGCCGTCGCCCGCGATGTGGTGGAGCGTCGCCAACACCCGGTGCTCCTCGCGCCCGAGCCGCACCAGCCGCCACCGCAGCACCGGACCCCGGGCGAGGTCGAAGGGGTGGCTCTCCGCCTGGGCGGCGAGCCGTTCGAGCTCCGCGCCGCGGGCGGCTTCGGACAGGCCCTCGAGATCGACGACGGGCAAGCCTCCCGTGCCGCCCGGCAGCACCCGCTGGAGCGGCCGGCCACCGGGCGCCGCGAAGACGGTGCGTAGGACGTGGTGGCGCCGCACCACCTCACCCACCGCGTCGGCGAGCGCGGCGACCTCGAGGCGGCCCGCGAGGCCGAGCTCGGCGGGGATGACATAGGCGCTCGCTCCCGGCTCGAGCCGGTCCAGGAACCAGAGCCGCTCCTGGGCGAACGAGAGCGGGTGCTCGGCCTCCCCCGTCGCCGCGATCGGCGGTCGTGGCGGCGCACCTCCAGTGTGCCGGACGAGCGCTTCGAGACGGCGGGCGAGCGAGGCGACCGTCGGCGCCTCGAAGAGCTCCTTGAGCGGCACCTCGACGCCAAGCGCGTCGCGCAGCCGCGCCACCACCCGCGCGGCCAGGAGCGAATGGCCGCCGAGCGCGAAGAAACCGTCCTCGGCGCCCACCGCTTCGCGACCGAGGACCTCGCCCCACAGGCCCGCGACGATCTCCTCCATCGGCGTCGCCGGCGGCCGCGAGCCCAGGGCCTCCGCCGCCGGCGACGCCGGAGGTGGCAGCGTCCGGCGGTCGACTTTGCCGTTCGGGGTGAGGGGCAGACGGTCGAGGGCGACGAATGCGGCCGGTACCATGTAGCCTGGCAGCCGCTCGCCGAGCCAGGCGCCTATCCCGGCCAGCGGCTCTCCTCCGGGCGCCGCACCGCCCGCCGCAGGCACGACGTAGGCCACGAGGCGCCGCTCGCCGGGCGTGTCCTCGCGCGCCATGACGAACACCTCGCCCACCGCCGGGTGCTCGGCGAGCGCCGTCTCGATCTCACCCGGCTCGATGCGGAAGCCCCGCACCTTCACCTGGTGGTCGAAGCGGCCCAGGAATTCGAGGTCCCCCGCGGCGAGCCACCGGACCCGGTCGCCGGTGGCGTAGAGGCGCGCACCCGGAACACCACTCACCGGGTCAGGCCGGAACGCCTCGGCGGTGCGCGCCGGACGCCCGAAGTAACCCCAGGCGAGCCCGTCGCCGCCGAGCCAGAGGCCACCCACCACCCCCGCGGGAACCGGCCCCGCTCCCGATTCGCCGTCGAGCACCCAGGCACGAGTATGGGCCAGGGGGCCTCCGATCGGCACCGTCACGGCGTCGCGGGCGACCTCCGGCACCCGGTGCCAGGAGGCGAAGGTGGTGCTCTCGGTCGGGCCGTAGACGTGGAGGAGGCGCCGCGGCGGCCCGGTCTCGAGCACCCGGCGTACCCACCGAGGATCGACCGCCTCGCCACCGAAGAGGAGCTCGTCGAGACCGGCGAAGGCCGCCGGCTCGGCACGCGCGACCTGATTGAAGAGGGCCGTCGTCAGGAAGAGGGTCGCGACCCGGCGCTCGGCCAGGAGGCGCGCGAACGCCGCCGGGTCGAGGCTCGCCTCGCGGTCGACCCCGACCACCGTGCCCGCGGCCAGGAGCGCCACCCACACCTCGAAGGTGGTCGCGTCGAACGAGGCGTTGGCGGCCTGGGCGATGCGCCCGCCGGGCCCAAGAGTGACGTAGTCGGTGGCGAGCACGAGGCGAGCGACCGCCCGCTGCGGCACCGCCACGCCCTTCGGCCGGCCCGTCGAGCCCGAGGTGTAGATGACGTACGCGAGGTCGTCGCCCCCCGCGACCGTGGGTGCCGGCACCGGGTCCGCGAGGGGCGGCGCGGCGTCGAGCGGCAGGGTCGGCACCGCCGCCGCCAGGCTCGCGGCGAGGCCGCGGTGGGCGAGGAGCGCCGCGGCGCCCGAGTCGGCGAGCATCCAGCGGAGGCGCTCGGGCGGGTAGCTCGGGTCGAGCGGCACGTAGGCCCCGCCCGCCCAGAGCGCCGCGAGCATGCCGACGATCATCCCCGGCGAGCGCCGGGCGGCGAGCGCGACGCGGTCGCCGCGCCCGACGCCGCTCTTTGCCAGGGCGGCGGCGAGCGCGGCGGCGCGGCGCGCGAGCTCCCCGTACGTGAGCATCTCCTCGCCCCACTCGACGGCGACCGCGTCCGGCTGGTGCGCCGCGGCGGCGGCGAAGAGCGACGCGAGCGACTCGTCTCGCGGCCGCGGTCCGCTCGCCCCCGCCCACTCGCGGACGAGCTGCTGGCGCTCCCCCGCGGAAAGGAGCGGCAGCTCCGCCAACCGCGCTCCGGGCGCCGCCGCGGCGCCGGCCACCAGCGTGCCGAAGTGCACCGCAAGGCGCGCCGCGGTGGTGGCGTCGAAGAGATCGAGGTCGTGCTCGAGCTCGCCCGCGATGCCGCCGCCTTGCAGCTCGGCCTCCTCGGAGAGCGACAGGCTGAGCTCGAACTTCGCCGTCCCGGCCCGTGTCGCGAGCCGCGTCGCGGCGAGTCCCGGCAAGCCCGGCGGTGCGCCGGGAGCGTTCTGGAGCGCGAAGGCGACCTGGAAGAGCGGGTTGTCGCCCGGCGCGCGGTCCGGGGCGAGCTCCTCGACCAGGCGCTCGAAAGGCACACCGCGGTGGTCGAAGGCGTCCAGGGTGGCGGTGCGGACGCGGCCGAGGAGCTCCCCGAACGGCGGATCGCCCCCGAGGTCCGAGCGGAGCACCAGCATGTTGACGAAGAACCCCACGAGGCCCTCCGTCTCTCGCCGGTCCCGCCCGGCGACCGGCGCGCCCACCGCCAGGTCGCGGCGCGAGCTCCAGCGCGCGAGCAGGCTCGAGAAGGCCGCCAGGAGGACCATGAACGGCGTCGTCCCAGTGGCGCGTGCGAGCGCACGGACCTCTCCGGCCACCGCCTCCGGAAGGCGCACGGCAGCCGCTCCGGCGCGGTGCGTGCGCACCGCCGAACGGGGCCGGTCGGCGGGCAGCTCCAGGGGCTCCAGCCTCGCCAGTCGCCTGCGCCACCAGGCGACGTCAGCCTCGGCATCGGCGGCGGCAAGGCGGCGGCGGTCCCAGGCCGCCCAATCGGCGTACTGAATCGCGAGCTCCGGTAGCGGCGACGGCCGGCCGGCCGCGAACGCGCCGTAGAGACGGCCAATCTCGCCGACCAGGACCCCCAACGACCAGCCGTCCGAGACGACGTGGTGCTCGGCCAGGAGCACGTCGTGGCGCTCCGGCGCGAGCCGCAGCACACGGATGCGGTGGAGGGGCCCCGTGGCGAGGTCGAAGGGGTTGCCCGCGTGAGCGTCGAGGAGCCGCCCGGCTGCGGCGGCCTGCTCCGCCTCCGCGATCCGGGTCAGGTCGACGACCGGGAGCGGGGCCGGAGGCGGCGGCGGGAGCACCCGCTGCACAGGCCTTCCGTCGATCTCCGGCAGGACGGTGCGGAGCGCCTCGTGGCGTCGCACGATCTCGGCCGCTGCGCCCTCGAGGGCCGCCACCGCGAGCGAGCCCGCGAGCTCGACGCCGCCCGCGACGTGGTACCTCCCGCTGCCCGGAGCGAGCTTCTCGAGCAGCCACAGCCGCTCCTGGGCGAAGGAGGGCGCGACGGGTTCGGCCGGGCCCTCCGGCCGCGGCATGGGCGGTGGCTCGGCCGCACGGCCGGCGCCGCGCGCCTCCTCGACCTCGCGGGCGAGCGCCGCCACCGTCGGCGCCGCGAAGAGGCGTGTGAGCGGGAGCTCGACGCCCACGGCCTCCGCCAGGCGAGACACCACGCGCACCGCCGAGAGCGAATGGCCGCCGAGCTCGAAGAAGCCCTCCTCGGCACCGACCCGTGGCAGCTCGAGCACGTCGGCGAAGACGCCGGCGACGACCTCCTCGAGCGGCGTTGCCGCGGCGCGTCCATTCGCCGGACGCTCTGCCGGCAGCGAGCGCGCGGCGAGTGCGCCCCGGTCGACCTTGCCGGTCGCTCCCCGCGGCAGCTCGCCGACCGGCTCGATGCGCGACGGCACCATGTGCCGCGGCAGCCGCGCCACCAGGTGAGCGCGGAGTGCCCCGACGTCGAGCTCCTCGCCCGCTGCCGGCACCACCCAGGCCACGAGCCTCTTGTCCTCGCCCTCGCCCGCCGCCACCACCGCCGCCTCGCGCACCCCTCGGAAGGCGGCGAGCGCCGCCTCGACCTCTCCCGGCTCGACCCGCAGGCCGCGAACCTTGACCTGCGCGTCGATCCGGCCGAGGAAGGAGAGCTCGCCCGCGGCGAGCCAGCGGGCGCGGTCGCCGGTGCGGTACAGCCGCGCTCCGGAACGGCGCGCCAAGGGGTCCGGCACGAAGCTCTCCGCGGTGAGGGCGGGCCGGCCGAGATAGCCGCGGGCGAGGCCCGGGCCGCCCAGGGCGAGCTCACCCGCCGCGCCCGCGGCCGTCAGTCGCAGCCCGCGGTCCACGACCCGCGCCTCGAGGCCCGTCACCGGCCGTCCGATCGCTGGGACGCGGCCGGCGACGAGGCGCGCGGCGGTGGCGTTGGCCGTCGCCTCGGTGGGCCCGTAGAGGTTCCACACCTCGGCCTCCGGCAGCATCCGCGCCGTGCGCTCGAGGAGACCCGTCGGAAGCGCTTCTCCGCCGAGGAGGAGCCGGTCGAGACGCGGCGCCGGACCGACGCCGAGCGCATCCAGGACCGCCGACCAGAGCGACGGCACGGCGTTGAAGGCGACCGGGCCACCGCCCGCCGGAGGCTCCGCCAGGAGCGCCGCCAGGGCGCGAGGATCGGTGCTCGCGGCGTCCCCCTCGGCGCCGGCCCCGGCGCCCGCCGCGGGTACCGAGGGCAGCCACACCGCCTCGCCGCGGACGAGGGGCAGCAGGAGCTGCTTGAACGCGGCGTCGAAGGTGGGTCGTGTCGTCGCCGGGAGCCGAGCTCCCGGCGGCAGCAGCTGCGAGCTCGCCCAGGCCAGGTAGCCGGCGAGGCTCCCGTGCTCGACCGCGACGCCCTTCGGCCGGCCGGTCGAGCCCGAGGTGTAGAGGACGTAGGCCAGACGGCGCGGGGGCGTCGGGGGCGTGGCGGGCCCGGCTCCCACGACGATCGACTCGGGATCTGCGGGCGGGGCCGCGGCCCCCGAGGCGATCGCCTCGGGTTCCAGCCGCGGAACCTCCGGCAGCTCCGAGAGGGCCGGCCCGGCGACGATCGCCCGCGCACCAGCCTCCCGCACCAGGGTGACCCGGCGCGCCGGCGGGTCCGCCGGATCGAGCGGCAGGAAGGCGCCGCCGGCCTTCCACACCGCGAGGATCGAGACCAGGAGCTCGGGCGAGGCGGGCAGGACGAGCGCCACCGTCCTCTCCGGTCCCACCCCGTGGCGGGCGAGACGCCGGGCGAGGGCGGCGGCGAGGCGGTCGAGCTCGGCGTAGGAGAGGCCGCCGCCGGGCCAGACGACGGCGGGTGCCGCCGGAGCCCGCCGGACGTTGTCAGCGATCTGGTCGGGGACCGTCGCGCCCGGGGCGGACGCCACGCCGCCGCGCCCCCACTCCTCGAGCACCTGATGCCGTTCGGCGGCCGCGAGGAGCGGCAGATCGCCTACGCGTGCCTCCGGCTCCGCCACCGCTGCGGCGAGGAGGATCTCGAGGCGCCGGGCGAGCCGCGCCGCCGTCGAGCGGTCGAAGAGGGCCGGGTCGTAGGCGAGGGCGCCCGCGAAGCCGCCGTCCACCTCCTCGAGCTCGAGCGAGAGGTCGAGCTTGGCCGCCCGCTCCTCGGGCTGGAGGAGCTCCGTCTCGAGCCCCGAAAGCTCCAGGGTGAGCGGCGCTCCCTGGAGGACGAGGAGGACCTGGAAGAGCGGATTGACCGCGAGGTCCCGGCGCGGCGCGAGCGCCTCGACCAGCCGCTCGAAGGGCAGGTCCCGGTCGTCGTAGGCGGCGAGCGTCGTCTCTCGGAGACGCGCCAGGAAGGCTCGGAACGGAGGGTCGCCCGAGAGCTCCGCGGGCAACACCAGGGTGTTGACGAAGCAGCCGATGAGGCCCTCGACCTCCACCCGATCGCGCCCGGCCACGGGCGTGCCGACGGCGAGGCACGAGACGCCGGCCAGGCGCCCGAGAACCGCCGCGAGCCCGCCCAGCAAGACCATGAACGGCGTCGCCTCCTCGGCCCGTGCGAAGCCGCGGACGGCGTCGGCCAGGCCGGGCTCGAAGGCCACCGGCAGCCGGGCGGCGCTCTGCGGCGGCGGTTCGAGGCCGGCCGCCGGGCGCGGCCGGTCGGTGGGAAGCTCGAGCACCCCCGGCACCCCGGCGAGCCGCCGCCGCGCCCGATCGACCTGCGCCCCGACGCGCTCCGGCGTCGCCCACCGCCGTTCCCACGCCGCCCAGTCGGCGTACTGGAGCGCGAGCTCCGGCAGCGGCGACGGCCGGCCGGCGGCGAAGGCCGCGTAGAGATCGGTGAGCTCGCGCAGGAAGACGCCGAGCGACCAGCCGTCGGCGACGGCGTGGTGCATCGCCACGAGGAGCACCGAGCGGCGGCGCTCTCTGCCGCAGCGGAGGAGCGCCGCACGGAGCAACCCCGCCTCGCCCGCGAGGTCGAACCCGGAGCGGCCGTGGGCGGCCACCAGACGGGCCTCCTCGCCGGCGCGCCGCGCGTCCGGCAGCCCCGTCAGGTCGGCGACCGGGAGCGGCGCCGGAGCCGGGGCCGGCAGCACCCGCTGCACCGGCCGACCAGCTCTTTCCCGGAAGACCGTCCGCAACGCCTCGTGGCGGCGCACGACCTCCGCCACCGCGGCCGCGAGCGCCGCCTCCGCGAGCTCGCCGCCGAGCCCGATGCCGCCGGCGACGTGATAGCGCCCGCTCCCCGGCGCCAAGCGCTCGAGAAGCCAGAACCGCTCCTGCGCGAACGAGGGCTCGGCCACCTCCCGCCGCGGCACCGGCGCGAGCTGCGGCTCGCCCGCGGCCGCCTCGCCGCGCCGCCGCGCCGCCGCGATCTCCCGCGCCACGGCGGCGACCGTGGGCGCCGCGAAGAGCCGGGGGAGCGCGAGCTCGACGCCGGTCGCCTCGCGCAGGCGCGCGACGGCCCGCACCGCGGCCAGCGAGTGCCCTCCGAGGCCGAAGAAGTCCTCCTCGGCGCCGACTTCCGCGAGCTCCAGCACTGCGGCGAAGGTGGCCGCGACCACCTCCTCGAGCGGGGTCGCCGGAGCCCTGCCGGCGGGCTTTGCCCCGGCCGCGACCGGTCGCGCTGCGAGCGAGCGCCGGTCGATCTTGCCGGCCGCGCTCCTCGGCAGGGCGTCGAGGAGCTCCACGCGGGCCGGCACCAGGTAGGGGGGGAGCCGCTCGGCGAGGTACTCTTTCAGTGCCTCCGGCTCGAGCGCCTCGCCCGGTCGCGGCACCGCCCAGCCGATCAGCCGCCGGGTCTCACCCTCCCCCGCCGCCGTCACCGCCACCTCGAGCACCCCGGGATGGCCCCCAAGGGCCGCTTCGACCTCCCCCGGCTCGATGCGGAAGCCGTGGACCTCGAGCTGGTCGTCGAGCCGCCCGAGGAACTCGAGCTCGCCGCCCTTCAGCCAGCGGGCGCGGTCGCCGGTGCGGTAGAGGCGTGCCCCGGCGCGTCTGCAAAGGGCATCGGGCACGAAGTGCTCGGCGGTCGCCGCCGGCCGGCCGAGATAGCCGCGGGCGAGGACGCCGCCCAGGTGGAGCTCGCCGGGGACGCCGAGAGGCACCGCCTCGCCCGCGGCGTCGAGCACTCGGGCACCGCGCCCGGCGAGAGGGCGGCCGATCGGCACCGAGGCCGCCGCAGCGCCAGCCCCCGGCGGCGGTGCCGAGACCTCCGCGCAGGTGGCCGTCACCACCGCCTCGGTCGGCCCGTAGGCATTGACCAGCCGGCCCGCCCTACCCAGCCCGGTGCCGCGCCGGCCGAGGGGAGCCGCGGGCATCGCCTCGCCGCCCACCGAGAGGAGCCGCAGCGACCCCGGCGGCGGCGTCGGGTCCTCCACCCACGCCTGCCAGTAGGCCGCTGGGAGGTCGCAGACCGTCACCGCGGCCAGGGCCATGCGCCGCTTGAGCTCACCCGGTGCCGGCAGCTCGCGCGGGCCGAGGATCGCCGTCCCCCCGGCGGCTAGCACCGGCAGGAGCTGGTCGAGGGCGACGTCGAAGGCCGGAGAGGCGAGCGCCAGCGCCCGGTCGCCGGGAGCGACGCCCAAGTAGCGCGTCAGCGTCGCCAGGTGGGACGCCGCCGGCCCGTGGGCTACCGCCACCCCCTTGGGCTCGCCCGTCGAGCCCGAGGTGTAGATCAGGTACGCCGCCGAGCCGGCGAGCGGTGCCGGCCGGCGGTCGTCCGCGGGCGCGCGGGAGCGCTCCGCACGCAGCGTCTCGGGCTCGGGAGTGAGCAGCGCCAGCGCCGCCGGCGGGCGGCGCCAGAACCGGCGGCGGGTCACCAGGGCGCCGGCTCCCGCGCGGGCGAGGAGACGTCGGCGGCGCAGCTCCGGGTGGCCGGGATCGAGCGGCAGGTAGACGCCGCCCGAGGCGAGGGCCCCGAGGAGGGCGACGACCCTTCCCACCGAGGGCTCGAGGCAGACCCCCACCGGCACCTCGGGCCCCACCCCGCGGCGGCGTAGCGCCGCGGCCAGGCGGCGCGCGCGGGCGGCGAGCTCGCCGTAGCTCAGGGCCGCCCCCTCCGCCTCGACGGCCACCGCGTCCGGGCGCTCGGCGGCGCGGGCCAGAACCGCCGTGTGGAGACGCCCCGCCGCCACGCCCCCTGCTGGCGGTTCCGGCGCAGGTCCCTCGCCCCACTCGTGGAGCAGCTGATGGCGCGGCGCGGCGCCGAGGAGCGGCAGCCGCGAGAGGCGCCGCTCCGGAGCCTGCGCGACCGCCTCGAGGAGACTGGCATACTGCTCGGCCAGGCGGCGCACCGTGGTCGCGTCGAAGAGCTCGGCGGCGAAGGTGAGCGCCCCGGCCCATCCGCCGGCCGCCGGAGCCAGCACCAAGTCGAGCGCGAAGGGCGCGCCGGGCGGCGCAACCTCGACCGACTCCAAGGTGAGACCGCCGAACGGCAGACGCCCGCCCGCCGCGCCCAGGGCGAACGGTCCCAGGGCGGCGGCAGCCGAGGCCCCGCGCGCGGTCTCGAGAGCGAACAGGACGTCGAAGAGCGGCGAGCCCTCCGGCGCGGCGGCCTCCGCGGCGGCCGGGCGCGCCAGCCGGGCGATTCGCGGCAACGGGAGCTCGCGGTGCTCGAAAACCGCGTTGACCGTGTCGCGGACGGCCGCGAGATACGCGGCGAAGGACGGATCGCCGGCGGTTCGCAACCGCAGGGGGAGCGGGTTGACAAAGTAGCCGACGAGGTCGTCGAGCTCCGGCAGGCCGCGCCCTGCCGTCGGCGTCCCCAGGACCAGCTCGTCGCACCCCGCCGAGCGTGCCAGCAGCACGCCGAAGGCGCCCGCCAGGAGCGTGAAGAGGGTGGTGCCGGCGTTCCGGGCGCCCGCCTCGAGTCGCCCGACGAGCTCCTGGGGGAGCACGAAGCGGCAGACCCCGGCGCGGCCCTCCCGCCGCCCCGGCCGGGGTCGGTCGACCGGGAGCTCGAGCCGGGGCGGCGGGCCGGCGAGCTCGCGGCGCCAGAACTCCTCGAGGCCCTCACCGTAGGCGCCGGCGATCCGCGCCGCGTGCCAACGGGTCCAGTCGGCGTAGGTGACGGGAAGCTCCGGCAACGGCCCGGCTCCGGCCTCCCCGGCGCGGCGGGCGTAGAGAGCCGCCCAGTCGCGCAGCAGGACACCGAGCGACCAGTAGTCGGCGATCAGGTGGTGCAAGGCGAGAACGAGCACGGGAGCCTGGTCACCCCGCTCGAGGAGGGCGGCGCGCAGGAGCGGTCCGCGCTCGAGGGCGAAGGGGCGGCGCGCCGCCGCGGCGATCCAGTCCTGGAGCCGCCGCTCGCTCCAGCCGGCGGCGGTGAGCGTCTCGAGCTCGACGCCACCCTCCGGCGCCACCCGCTGGACGAGGCCGTCGGGACCCTCGGCGAAGATCGTCCGGAGCGCTGCGTGACGCGCCACCAGGTCTCCCAGGGCGCGGCCGAGAGCCTCCCGGTCGAGCCGCCCGACGAGGCCCGCGGCTCCCGCCAGGTGGTAGGCGTGGCTTCCGGGGGTGCGCCGGTCCAGGAAGTGGAGAGCGCGTTGGCCGGGCGAGGCCGGGTGGTCGCCCACCTCCGGTCCCGGGACGAGCCGGGGGCCGCACGCGGCCGGCACCGGCGCTTCGAGCGCCGCCGCGAGCTTCCCCGCGAGCTCGGCCGGCGTCGCCCCGCCGAGGAGATCCTCGAGAGGCGGGCCCATCCCGAGCGCCCTCTCGACGCGCACCTGGAACTCGACGGCGGCCAGCGAGTCCAGCCCGGCGGCGGTCAGCGCTCGAGCCGGGTCGAGGCGCCCCGGTTCCACCCGCAGGGCGAGCGCCGCCAGGCCCACGAGCCACGGCTCGAGCCGCCGCCGGCGTGCCTCGTGGTCGAGCACCGAGAGCTCCTCGCGGGTAGGCTGCCCCGGCCGCTCCGCGTCTCCGGCGGCCGTATCGCCGGAGCGCTCGGCGCCCCGATCTCGGGCAGGACCCCGGCGGGCGAGGACGGTGAGCTCGCCCGCGAGCCACGCCTCGCGGCAGGCGCGCCGGCGCACCTTTCCGCTCGAGGTTCGCGGCAGCGTCCCCTGGCGGATCACGACCACCTCCCAGGCTCGGGCCGCGTGCTCTTCAGCCACCGCCGCGAGCGCCGCTTCGACGGCCTCGCCCGCCTCGGCCTCGCGCCGGCGCGCGATCTCGTGCACCACCACCAGCCGCTCCTCGTCGCCGAGGTCGACCGCGAAGGCGGCGCCGCCCGCGGCGACGAGCGCCGGGTGACCGGTCGCGACGCTTTGCTCCAGGTCCTGCGGATAGAGGTTCCGGCCGCGCAGGATGATCAGGTCCTTGAGGCGGCCGGTGACGAAGAGCTCGCCGTCGTCGAAGAAACCGAGGTCGCCGGTGCGCAGGTAGGGGCGCTCGTTCCCGGTGAGCCGGCCCGAGAAGGTCGGCTCGTCGCCGCCGCGGCCGAAGTACCCGGCGGCGACGCTCGGCCCCGCGATCCAGATCTCGCCGACCTCGCCCGGGGCGAGCCGGCGCCCCGCGTCGGGATCGACGATCGCCACCTCCTGACCGCCCCAGGGCCGGCCGCACCCGACGAGGCGGCGGGCCGGTACAGGTCCGCCTTCCCGGGCCGCCCTCCTCTCGCCAGGCGCCCTCCCCGCCCGCGGTCGGTGGCGCTCGAGGTCCGCCACCGCGAACTCTCGCACCACCGGAGCCGCGCCCGGCTCGCCGCCGCTGACGAAGAGGGTCGCCTCGGCAAGGCCGTAGCACGGATGGAAGGCTTCGCGCCGGAAGCCGCAGGACGCGAAGGCGGCCGAGAAGCGCTCGAGGGTGGCGGCGCGCACCGGCTCGGCGCCGTTGAACGCCAGCCGCCAGGAGGAGAGGTCGAGCCCGGCGCGCTCCGCCTCGGGCACGCGCTCGACGCAGAGGTCGAAGGCGAAGTCCGGGCCGCCGCTCGTCGTCGCCCGGAAGCGGTCGATCGCCTCGAGCCAGCGCCGCGGCCGCTGGAGGAAGGCGATCGGCGACATCAGGATGCAGCGGGCACCGACGTAGAGAGGCTGGAGGACGTTCCCGATCAGCCCCATGTCGTGGTAGAGCGGCAGCCAGCCGACGATCACCGACCCCGCAGACTGGCCGAAGCCCCGGCGGATCGCCTCCTGGTTGTGCATCAGGTTGGCGTGGGTGACCCGGACCCCCTTGGGCAGCGCGGTCGACCCGGAGGTGTACTGGAGGAAGGCGATGTCCTCCGGCCCCACCCGGGGGCTCCGCCACCCCTCGGCGAGGGCCGCGTCGAGCTCGTCCGTCGCCACCGTCGGGAGTCCGGCGAGCTCCGGCACCTCCGAGGCGGCCCCGAGGTCACCCGCCGCGAGCTTGGCCGTGGTCAGGATCGCGCCCGGCCGCGAGTCGGCGGCGAGGGCGGCGAGGCGCGGCAGATTGCGCCGGCCTCCGGGCGGGTAGGTGGGCACCGCCGCCGTGCCGGCGTAGAGGCAGCCGAAGAAGGCGGCCACGAATTCGAGACCCGGCGGGTAGAGGAGGAGCGCTCGCTCGGCGCCGATCCCGGTCAGGCGCGCCGCGATCGTCCGCGCACGCCGGTCGAGCTCTCCCCAGGTGAGGCGCTCGGAGGCCTCCTCCCCCTGGGCGAGGAAGAGGTAACCCTCCGCGTCCCGCTGCCGGCGGGCCCGATCCCGCAGCACGTGGACGAGGGAGGGCGCGCGCTCACTCGCTACGTCCCCCGCGGTGGCCGATGACGACACTGCCTCCGCGGCAGCCTGCCGTGGAGCGCTCGGCGGCATCGATTCCGTCCCCTGAAGCCTCTCTTCCGATTCGGAGCTCAAGCAGACCACGCACTCGCGGAAGGACAAGCCGAATGAGAATTCTTCTCACGTCATCTACTTGATCAGAAGAGACGCGACATCGATTTTACTGTATATGCGAACCAGCGGTCCGCTCCCACTGTCTTTCTTGACTCTTCCAGCAGTCTCTACCCCATGGTGTTGGGAGGGGGCGCTCTTGGGACACACCCGGGCGAAGCGAGCCGCGCCGGATCTCGCCGAGGCGATCGGCCGGGGCGGGGGTCCGGAGGTTCTCCAGCGGAGGATCACGGTCTGGCCGACGAAGAGATCGGCGCCGCCTACGCACCTCCCAGCTCACGCCGACGGCGTCGCTCCGGACGATTCAGTCGCCGCTCGGCAGGACCGCCGGCGACGGGCCCCGGCCCGCCACCCGCCGGGCGGCGGCGACGGCCGCCTCGCGGGCGTCGTCGATCAGGGTGTAGAAGACCGGCACCACCAGCAGGGTGAGGAGCGTCGCCGTGGTCATGCCGCCGATCAGGGTGAGGCCGAAGCTGGTGTAGGAGAGGCCGATGGAGCTGGCGCCGCCCAGGGTGAGGGGGATCATGCCGCAGATGGTGGTGAGCGCGGTCATCATGATCGGCCGGAAGCGGCGCTCGGAGGCGAGGAGGATCGCGTCGTACCGCCCGTGGCCCTCGTGGCGCAGGCGGTTGACGTAGTCGACCAGCACGATGCCGTTGTTGACCACCACGCCGATCAGGAGCACCGCCCCGACGATCCCCAGGACGTCCAGGTTCTTGCGCGTCGCGAGGTGGATCCAGGCGACTCCGATCGAGGCGAGCGGGATGGTGCCGAGGATCGAGAGCGGCAGCAGGAAGCTCTCGAACAGGAAGCCCATCAGCAGGTAGATGAAGACGATCGAGAGGGCGGCGGCGAAGAGCAGGCCCTTGACGTCCTCGTCCATCCCCTGGGAGCCGGCCTGGTCGTCGAAGGCGATCCCCTCGGGCAGGTCGATGTCGGCGGTCAAGCTCTTCAGCCGCTCGCGGGTCGGCTCCTCGCGGCCCTGCTCGAGCTCCAGGGTGATGGTGCGCGAGATCCGCTTGTTGCGCCGGTGGATGGTCTCGGGCGCCTCCAGGTAGCGCACGTCGGTGACCGCCGAGAGAGGCGTCAGGCCGCCGGCGGCGGTGGGTACGGCGAAGTCCTCGAGCTCGGCCAGGCTCTTCCTGTCCGCCTCGCGGAAGCGCACCCGCACCGGCACCTCCCGGCCCTCCCGGGTGTAGCGCGGCAGGGCCTCGCCGCGCAGGGCGTAGCCCACCAGGCCGGCGACCACCTGGGGGCTCACCCCCTGGTGCTGGGCGCGGGTGCGGTCGATCACCAGGGCGAGCTCGTTGGGGCTCTCGTCGCCGGAGCGCTTCACCCCCAGGACGCCGGGGACCTTGCGGAACACCCCTTCGAGCCGCCGGGCCACCTCCTCGAGCTCGCCCGCGTCGTCGCCGGTCAGGGTGAAGGTCTGGGTGGAGGCGGTCGCCTCGTCCTGGCCCTGGTCCTCGTCGCCGAAGTAGAACTTCACCCCGGCCCGCTCGGGCAGGGCGTCGCGCACCCGCTCGGCAGCCTGGCGGGGGGTGACGTCGGAGGTCCGGGGCGAGGTGAACCAGCCCTGGATCTCGCCGTTGCCCCCCTTCCGGGCGATCACCAGGTAGCCGTCCAGCCCGAGCTCCCCTTTCATGCGCTCGAGCACCGTCTCGGCAGCCAGGAAGTACGCCTTCCCCTGCTCGAAGGACATGGTCTTGGGCAGGTCGGCGTCGAGCTCGAAGGCGGGCTGCTCGTCCTCCTGGACCGGCACCACCCGCACCGTCTTGGTCTCGAAGATCGCCACCACCGAGGCGAGGAGCAGGGCGAGCACCAGGACCACGTCGAGCCGGCGGTGGAGGCAGACCGCGAGCAGCCTGCCGTAGAGCCGGTTCAGGTTGCCGAAGGTCGCCTCGTAGGCGTGGCGGAGGACCGCGTTCAGGCGCTCGTGGAGACCCCGGATGCCGGCCCAGGCGACGCCCCACGCGCGGGCGCCGCCTCGCCGCCGGCGGCCGGGGCCGAGACGCCTCGTGGGCAGGGTCACGTAGACGGCGAGCGGCACCACGACGAGCGCCACGAGCAGTGAGGCGAGGAGCGAAACCGAGATCGGGATCGCCAGGCGCTGGAGGAAGAACTGTCCGCCCCCTTCGACCAGCGACACCGGCACGAAGACGGCGACGGTGGTCAGCGTCGCCATGGTGATGGCGAGCGCCATCTCGCCCGAGCCCCGGACACAGGCCTCGTAGCGCGCCACGCCGTCTCGGTGGAGGCGGAAGATGTTCTCCGCCACCACCACCGAGTTGTCCACCAGCAGGCCCACCGAGATCATGAGCCCGAGGAGGCTGAAGACGTTCAGGGTCTCGCCGGCGAAGTACATCACCGTCAGCCCCAGGAGGATCGAGAGCGGGATCGAGAGGGTGATGATGAGGGTCATCCGCAGGCGGCGCAGGAAGAAGAAGAGCACCGCGACGGCGAAGAGCGCGCCCACCTTGCCGCTCGAGAGCAGCACGCCCAGCGACTCGAGGATCGCCCGGCCCTGGTCGAAGAACATCCTCACCCCGACGCCGGCCAGGCGCGGGTCGCGGCTCATCCGCGCGAGCTCGGCGTTGACTCGGCGGGCGACCTCGATGGTGTTGGCCTGCCCCTCCTTGAGGACGAACAGGGCGTAGGCCGGACGGCCGTTGGCGCGGAGCATGTAGCGCCGCTCCGGCTCCTTGTAGGCGACCGTGGCGACGTCGCCCAGGCGCACGTTCTCGGCCACCGGCCGGTTCTCGAGCTCCTCGAGGCTGCCATAGCGGGCCACCGAGCGCAGCAGAAGCTTCTTGCCACCGGCCAGCACGTGCCCCGAGGCGAGGGTGAAGTTGTCGCCCGAGAGCTGGCGGGCGAGCTGGTAGATGTTGAGGCCCGCCGCCTCGGTCGCCCGGCGGTCGAGCTCGATCAGGATCTCCTTCTCCTGGAGCCCCTGGATCTCCACCGAGGCCACGCCGTCGATGCGCTCGAGGGGCCGGCGCACCTGGTACTCGATCAGGTTGTAGGCGTCGGAGACGGCCGGGTCGACGGTGATCCCGATGATGAAGACGGGGAAGCTCGACGGGTCCTCCTTGCGGATGAACACCTGCTCGACGTCGTCGGGCAGGCGCGAGCGCGCCCGCTCGACCCGGTCGCGCACCTCGCGGTAGGCCACGTCCATGTCGGTGCCCTGCTTGAAGAGCAGGAAGACGCCGGCCCGGCCGGTCTGCGCCCAGGAGCTCACCAAGTCGAGCCCCCGGACGGTGGAGATCTCCTCCTCGAGGGGCAGGACGATCTTGTCCATCACCTCCTGGGCCGGCGCGTCACGCCACGGCACGCTCACGAAGAGGTGGGGCTCGCTCCAGCCCGAGGGGATGAGCTCCAACGGGATGAGCCGCGTCGCCACCAGGCCCACCACCACCGAGGTGGCGAGGAGCACGATCACCGTCACCCGCCGGCTGAGGGAGAAGCGGGGCAGCCAGCCCTCCCAGCGCTCGGAGCGGAGGCTCATGGCGCCGCCGGCTCGGGCTCCGGCTCCCCGGCCTCCCCGGCCTCGCCGGTCTCGCCGGCCTCGCCGGTCTCGCCCTCCGGGGCCTCCCGCCGCAGGACTCGGGCCTGGAGCCGGTCGAAGAGGTGATAGATCACCGGGATCACGACCAGGGTCAGGAGCGTCGAGGTGACGAGGCCGCCGATGACGGCGAGGGCCATGGGAGTGCGGATCTCGGCTCCGTCGCCCACCCCCAGGGCCATGGGCAAGAGCCCGAGCACCGTGGTGGCGGTGGTCATCACGATGGGGCGCAGGCGCACCCGCCCGGCGGTGACGATCGCCTCCTCGACGGCGAGGCCGCGGCGGCGCAGCACGTTGACGTAGTCGATCAAGACGATGGCGTTGTTCACCACGATGCCGGCGAGCATGATCATCCCGAGGAAGACCACCACGGAGAGGCTGATCCCGAGCCCGGCCAGCACCAGGCCGGTGCCGAAGAAGGCGAGCGGGATGGTGAACATGATGACCAGCGGGTGGACCAGGTTCTCGAACTGCGCCGCCATGATCACGTAGACCAGGAAGACCGAGAGGCCCAGGGCGAGCCAGAGGCTCGAGCGGCTCCGCTGCCACTCCTCGTTCTGGCCCGAGATCCGGTAGCGCATGTCGTCGGGCCAGTCGATCGCCCCGGCGAGGCGCCGGTCGATCGCCGCCACCGCCGAGCCGAGCGACCCGGAGGCGATGTTGGCCGCCACCACCGCCACCCGCCGGCCGTCGATCCGCCGCACCTCGCTCGGCCCCTCGCCGAGCGAGACGCGGGAGACCGCCCCCAGGCGGATCGGCCTCTCGGCCCCCGGGTTGACCACCATCTCCTCGACGTCGCGGACCGTCTCGCGGTCCTGCTGCTCGAGGCGCACCACCACCGGGATCCGCCGATCGCGGCGGTTGAAGCGGGTCGCCTCGTAGCCCTTGACCTGGTTTCTCACCTGCTCGGCCACCTGGCGCAGGTCGAGGCCGAAGCGGGCGAGCCGCTGCCGGTCGTAGACGATCTGCACCTCGGGCGCGCCGCTCTTGAGCGTCGTCTCGACGTCGGCGAGCTCGGGGAGCGCGGCCATCTCCCGGCGCACCCGGCCGGCCATGGTCTTCAAGCGGGCGAGGTCATCGCCCTCGACCTCCACCTCGATGGGCGTCTTCGAGGAGAAGAGCACCGGCCGCGTGACCCGTTCGTCGAGGTCGGGCACCGCGGCCAGGCGCTGGCGGATCGCGTCGACCACCCGGCGCTCGGTCACCGGGTCCGAGGAATCGAGGAGCACCTTGAACCGGGCGCTGTGCTCGCCTTCGTCGGAGCGCTGGGTGTTGGCGGCGTCGAAGCCGTAGGTGACGAGGAGCGAGTCGATGTCGGGGACCTCCCGGCGGACCGCCCCGGCCACCGGCTCGAGGGTCGCCCGGGTCTCCTCGACCGGTGTGCCCACCGGCAGGGCGAGCTCGAAGGTGACCTCCCCCTGGTGGACCTCGGGCAGGAGCTCGGTGTCGAGGCCCGCGAAGAGCCAACCCGTCACCGCCAGGATCGCGACCGTCCCCGCCACCACCCAGCCGGCGTGGGCGAGGGCGGCGCGGGCGAGGCGGGGGTAGGCGCTCTGGGCGGCGGACATGGAGCGCTCGGCGCCGCGGAGGGCCGGCCGGAGCAACCAGCCCACGCCGCGCGCGGCCGGCCGGCCGGCGGCCATCCAGAGCCAGGTGACTCCCATCACCCCGAGGAGCAGGAGCTTGCCCAGGAGCTCGAGGACCAGGCCCACCACCAGGCGAACCAGGGCGTAGGGGACGACCAGCGCCTTCGCCCACCAGTGCTCGCGCCCCAGGTCGCGACGCGCCACCTCCAGGCTCCGGAAGCGCCGGAGCGCAATGCCCTCGCCCCGGGCCAGCCGGGCGAGATCCACCCCCCGGCGGCTCGCCAGCATGGGGATCAGGAAGAGGGCCACGACCAGCGAGGCGAAGAGCGAGATGACCACCGCCAGTCCCAGGTCGCCGAAGGCCTGGCCGGCGATCCCCTCGACGAAGACCATGGGGAAGAAGACGGCGATCGTGGTCAGCGTCGAGGCGGTGACCGCGCCGCGCACCTCGCCCGTGCCGCGGACCGCCGCCCGGATCACGTCGTCCCCCTCCTCGCGGCAGCGGAAGATCGACTCGAGGACCACGATCGAGGAGTCGACGAGCATCCCGACGCCCAGGGCGAGGCCGCCGAGCGACATGATGTTGAGCGACACGCCCAGCAGGTGGAGCGGCGCGAAGGTCACGGCCAGGGAGACCGGGATCGAGAGGGCGATGATGAGGGTCGAGCGGACGTTGGCGAGGAACAAGAAGAGCACCGCCACCGCCAGCAGCCCCCCCACGATCGCCGCCGACTTGACGTCGGCGATCGAGCCGCGGATGAAGACCGAGCGGTCCGCCACCACCCCCAGGCGCACCCCCTCCTGGTCGAAGAGGGCCTGGGCCAGGCCGGCCGCCTTGTCGCCCCTGCCGGCCTTGCCGGCCCCGCCGGCCTCGGCCGCCGCCGCACCGGCCGCGCCCTCCGCGCGCAGCGTGCCCAGGGCCGCCTTCACCCGGTCGGCCAGGTCCACGATGTTGGCGTCGGCCTCCTTGTAGACGTCGACCTGGACGCTCTCGCGGCCGTCGGTCTCGGTGACGATCTCCCGGTCCTTGTTCGAGCGCACCACCCGAGCGACGTCGCGGACCCGTACGTCCCGGCCGCCCTGCGAGCTGACGATGGTGTCGGCGATCTGGCCCAGGTCCTGGTACTCGTTCAAGGTGCGGACCATGTACTCGGTCGCCCCCTCCTCGATCGTGCCGCCGGCGACGTTGACGTTCTCCTGGCGCAGGCGATCGATCACCGCGCCGATCGAGGTGCCGGTGGCGCGGAGCTTCTGCTCGTCGAGGAGGACGTGGACCTCCTCCTCGAGGCCGCCCCGCACCCGCACCGCCGCCACCCCCTTGATCGGCTCGAGCGCCCGGCGCACCTGGAGCTCGGCGATCCGGCGCAGGCGCCGGAGCCCCTGTGAATACATCTCGGCTCGTCGCGCGGCCGGCATCCGGGCGTCCCTCGCAAGGCGCGGCGACGCAGGCATAGCGGTGCCTATGTCGAGGAGCCGCAACGCCGCGAGGGACGATTCGGGGCCGGCCGCGGCGAGGGAGAGCTCCATCACCGGGTCGAGGGAGGGGTCGTAGTGGAGGATCAGGGGCTTCTCGGCCTCGTCCGGCAGGAGCACCTGATCGAGGCGCTCCAGGGTGTCCTGGGTCGCCTGCGAGACGTCCGAGTCCCAGGCGAGCTCGAGCACCACGTCCGAGAGGCCGGCGCGGCTCACCGAGGAGATCCGGCGCAGCCCGCCGATCACGCCCAGGGCCTCCTCGATGGGCCGCGAGACGTCGTTTTCCACCTCCTCGGGAGCGGCGCCCGGGTACTGGGTGCGGACCGTGATCGTCGGGTAGCTGAGCTCCGGCATCAGGGTCACCGGCAGGCGGGCGCAGGAGAAGACGCCGAAGACCACCGCCGCCAGGAAGACCATGAACACGCCCACCGGACGGCGGGTGGCGAAGGAGCCGAGCTCGCCCGGCGTGTCGCGCGCGCCGCTCACCGGGAGCCCGCGCGGCCCGGCTCGGGGTTCGCTGCCGGCGCCTCCGAGACCGCTTCCGCTCCCGTCGGCCGCTCGAGCACGCGCACCCGGGCACCGTCCTTCAAGCCCGCCTGGCCGGAGACCACCAGGCGGTCGCCGGCGGCCAGCGCGTCACCCGCCGGCTCCACGTGCTCCTTGTCCTCGAGGGCGGGCTCCACGAGCACCCGCTCGACGCTCGGGCCGCTCCCGGCCTCGCCCTTCGCCGCCGCGGCCAGGCGGTAGACGAAGACCTCGTCCTGGTCATAGACCAGCGCCCGCTTGGGCACCAGGAGCGCCTCGGGATGGACGTCGGTCACCAGGGCCACGTCGACGTAGAGGCCGGGGCGCAGACCCCGCCACTCCGGGATGCCCACCGTCACCTTGACCGTGCCGCTCTTGGGGTCGACCACCGGCGAGAGGCGCCGAACGACGCCGCGGTAGACGGCACCGCCCAGGGCGGGGGCGGTGAGGCGGGCCGCGAGCCCCTCGCGGAGCTTGGGGAGCTCCTTCTCCGGCACGTAGACGCGGGCCACGAGGGTGTCGAAGTCGACGACGTCGAAGAGGTGCTGGTTGACCGTCACCGTGTCGCCCAGGGCGACGAGGCGGTGGGTCACCGTGCCGGCGATCGGCGAGCGCACGACGGTGTAGGAGAGCGCCCGCTCGGCCTGCTCCTTGGCCAGGCGGAGCTGGTCGAGCTCGTAGGTGGCGTCGTTGAAGGTCTGCTCGGGGATGAGCTGGTCGGCCCACAGGCGCTGCTGGCGGTCGTACTCGCGCTGCGCCTTGGCGAGCTGGCTCTCGACCTTGGCGAGCTGGGTCTGCTGCTCGGCGTCCTGGAGGCGCACGAGCACCTGGTCCTTGGCCACCCGGTCCCCCTCCTCGACCCGGAAGCTCGGTCACCTGGCGGGCCGCCTGGGCGTAGACCTCCACCGCCTGCTCGGCCTCGAGGTTGGCCGAGAAGCGGAGCGCCTCCTCGATCGCGCCGCGCCCCAGGGCCGCCACCTCCACCGGTACGGCCTCGTCGGCCTTGGCCGCGGCACCGGCGCCGACGCCCTTCGAGTCGCCGGGCGGATCGCTCGCGTGCCCGTCCTTGGCGGTGCAGCCGACGAGCCCGAGAGCGGCGAGGGCGAGGAGGGTGGCGGTGACGATCCGGAACGGCAGGGCTTTCAACGCGGGATCTCCCAGGGACGGCCGGTGGGCTGGCAGGACGTCGAACGGCGAGGGCGGCCAGGGGCACGCACCCCCGTTCATACCGTACGTTTGCCGCCTGGGGTTTCTTACGCAGGAGGGTGACGGAAGTTCTCGAAACGCCGAGCGGTCACCAGCCGCGAGGCGTCTCCACCGCGTCGCCTTCGGTCGGCCGGTGGCCGGGTTTGTCGACGATCTGCACGCTCGTCGCCTGGGGGTCCTTCTCGCCCATCTCCTCGGCGAAGCGCACCTGGGTGCCCACCTCCAGGCGCTCGAAATCGTGCTCGAGCACCGCGTTCTCGTGGAAGTAGAGCTCCCGCCCGTGGGGGGTCCGGAGGAAACCGTAGCCCTCGTCGGAGAGCTTGCCCGGACGCTCCTCGACACCACTTCGGCATCTACGAAGAGAACACCCTCCGGCCGGCTTCCGTAGACCCGGGTACGCAGCCTCACCCCTCGGCGCCCGGACGCGGGGGAGCCCTTCCGGCGCCCGCCCTTCGGGCCCGAGACGATCCTCCGATCTGAAAGGAGCCGACGAGCATGGCCGAAACCAGGAAGCCCGCAAGCCGACGATCCCGTGTCACCGATCCGGAGTCCCCGCCCCGGCGGGTCACCGAGCGTCTCAAGGCCGAGCGCATCCAGGGTGCCGCGGCGAGCGCGCGGATCGACGAGCGCCTGAAGGCCGAGCGCATCCAGGGGCTGCTCGCGGAGCTGCCCGGCTGGCGCCTGGCCGCCGGCGGCTCGGCCCTCGAGCGCGTCCACCGCTTCCCATCGCCGCGGGCGGCGGCGGCCTTCGTCGCCCTGGCCGCCGAGATCGGTGCGGCCGACGGCTTCCTCCCCGAGCTCGACCTGCGGCGCCGGGAGGTCACGGAGCGCATCGCCGCCGACGCCGCCGACGGCCTCACTCGGTGCGACTTCGACCGCGCCCGGCAGTTCTCGCTCTGAAGCGAACGGGGAGCCGAGACCAGCCTCCGGACCGGAGCGACTCTTCGCAGCGGGCCGCTCCGGTCCACTCTTGGCCTCGTCCAAAACACGGCCGTGTCCTGTTGACATGCACGTGCATCTGGGTCACCATGGAGTCATGCGTACGACCATCGAGCTGAGCGATGCGCAGCGCGGCCGGTTGCTGGATCTGGCGGCCCGGCGCGGCGAAAAGGGCTTCTCGTCGATCGTGCAGGAAGCTATCGAGCAATACTTCACGCTCGAAGACCGGCGGCAGGAGACGGTGGATCGCGCCTTGAGAGCACTGGGGTCTCTGTCGGACGAGGAAGCCGATCGGCTCGATCACGAGGTGGGTGCGTTGCGGCGGAGCTGGCGGTGATCGTCGTCGACACCGACGTCTTGATCGACTCCCTTCGTGGCTGGGAACCGTCTCGCACGAAGGTCGCAGACGGCCTGGTAGAGGGTGCGCTGGCAACCACGACGGTCAACGCCTTCGAGCTGCGCTCCGGCGTCCGAGACGCGAAGCAGGAGGCAAGCCTCGAGGATCTCCTCGCCGCGCTGCGGATTCTCCCCTTCGACGAAGCCGCCTCCCGCGCCGCCGCAGGTGCCCGGCGCGAGCTCGAGCACCGCGGCGAGACGATCGGCATGGGGGACTACCTGATCGCCGGCGTCTGCCTGAGCCGCGCCTTGGCGTTGCTCACCCGCAACCGGGACCACTTCCGGAGGGTTCCCGGGCTCCTCCTGGTCGACCCCTGAAACCCTGCCGCTCGCAGGCCGGAGGACTCGGAGCGTACCGAGCCCTCCGGCGAACGTTCTTCGGCGCTACCTCCTCTCCAGCCGGCGGGCGAGCGCGCGGCCGAGGACTGGGATCTCCTCCCGGCCCGCTGCCTCGACCGCCAGGGCGAAGGACTCCGGCCGGGCGACCAGCGTGCGGATGACATGCAGGTGCTCGGCGAGCCGGGGCTCGCGCCGGGCCAGGTGCCCCACGCAGCGGCCGCCGTCGTGGAGCGGCACCCCGAGGCGCTTCGCCTTCTGGCCGATCGCGAGGTGATTGGGCACGGCGAGCGCCGGGAGCGCCGCCGCCACCAGCAGGGCGTCCGGGCGGTGGCGGGTGAGCGCCACCGCCTCGGCACCGGCAGCGAGCGACTCGCCCGGGCGCACGACGCCCCAGAGCATGCCATGGCCGGTGTGGACCTCCTCCACCTCCCAAGGGCCGGCCCAGAAGGCGCCCCCCGGCAGGACCGGCGGGCTCACGACCGGCTCGTCCCCGAGGCGCGTGGCCTCGAGCAGGAAGCTCGGAGAGAAGGCGTTCGACGGAACCGACGACGACGGACTGCTACTCTTCGCGGTGTTGCGCATTGGAGTCTGTTCCTCCTGTGCGTGACGGGCCCGGGCGAGTTGCTGCTCGCTCCGGCCGCTTGGTTCTCGGGTCCGAGAGCCTCGATTCGCCGAGAGCTTCGGCCGGCCGAGAGCTTCGCGACTTGAGCGAATTCTAGCGGCCCACTGGGTGGAAGTCAAGCGTAACGACACACCCACGCGCGCCACCGCCCGATTCGCGAACCCCAAGCGCTCACGCCAAACCCGGGAGGTTCGCGATCTCCGCAAGCGCCCGCCTGCCAACGAGTTGAGGCCCGTCACTCGGTTCCCTGGCTCCACTCGGGAGCGGTGCTCCGGCAGATCCGCGAACCCCCGACAGCAACCCCCTGCCAGGAAAGGAGTTACACTGCCGCCGTCGCCCCCCGCGCGGGGGCGTGGATTGAAACTTCGCCGCGCAGCAGCAGACGACCGCGGCGACCACGTCGCCCCCCGCGCGGGGGCGTGGATTGAAACGTCATCATGGCGGCGAGCCTCCACCGCGCGCTGGAGTCGCCCCCCGCGCGGGGGCGTGGATTGAAACCCTGCCGGCGAAGACCTCACGCGCGATGAGGCGGCGTCGCCCCCCGCGCGGGGGCGTGGATTGAAACTCGAGGTGGCCGCCGTTGGCGAGGGAGCCGTAGAGTCGCCCCCCGCGCGGGGGCGTGGATTGAAACGGGAGCACCTGGCCCGGGTCTCACCGCCGGGTCTCCAGTCGCCCCCCGCGCGGGGGCGTGGATTGAAACCGGGTGGAGCGCGTCGGTGGCTCCCCAGAGGGGCGGTCGCCCCCCGCGCGGGGGCGTGGATTGAAACCATACGCGTCGCGGGCGCCCGAACGCGTGGCAGACGTCGCCCCCCGCGCGGGGGCGTGGATTGAAACCTGGATGAGTCCGCATCCCCAGCGTAGGCCCGGGGGTCGCCCCCCGCGCGGGGGCGTGGATTGAAACGGGGCGGAGCGGATCGCCCGCGGACTCGACAGGATGTCGCCCCCCGCGCGGGGGCGTGGATTGAAACGTCGACTGAGTCATGGTGTTGATGTACCTGGCGTAGTCGCCCCCCGCGCGGGGGCGTGGATTGAAACTTGAGGCTGGTCGACCAGGAGAGCACGCGGGCGCGGTCGCCCCCCGCGCGGGGGCGTGGATTGAAACCGGTCGTGGCGATCGTGACCGGCCACTGCTCGTGGTCGCCCCCCGCGCGGGGGCGTGGATTGAAACCTCAGCGGCTGTACGTCGCTGGCCTCCCTGCCGGGTCGCCCCCCGCGCGGGGGCGTGGATTGAAACTTCTGGGCGCGCAACACGCTCTCGGCGAAGTCTCGGTCGCCCCCCGCGCGGGGGCGTGGATTGAAACTCTACGACGACAACTCGGACGACCTGTTCGCGAGGTCGCCCCCCGCGCGGGGGCGTGGATTGAAACAAGTCGGTAGTCGAGCGCCATGGAATCTGGAAGAGGTCGCCCCCCGCGCGGGGGCGTGGATTGAAACGCCGTGCGGATGCGCCGACGGCGCGGCGGGCTTCGGTCGCCCCCCGCGCGGGGGCGTGGATTGAAACAATGCCACTACTGAGCAGATCGCCCAGCTAGGCGACGTCGCCCCCCGCGCGGGGGCGTGGATTGAAACCTCATGGTAAACGCGCACTACGCCAGCCTCGTCGAGGTCGCCCCCCGCGCGGGGGCGTGGATTGAAACAGACCCCTGCATGACAATGAAGAGAACCTGCTTCGGTCGCCCCCCGCGCGGGGGCGTGGATTGAAACCTCTTCATCCTGGTATCGCCTTCGTACTCAACGCCGTCGCCCCCCGCGCGGGGGCGTGGATTGAAACAATACCACTACTGAGCAGATCGCCCAGCTAGGCGACGTCGCCCCCCGCGCGGGGGCGTGGATTGAAACCTCGTCCGGGTAGGGAGTGAAGCGGCCGAATGGAGTCGCCCCCCGCGCGGGGGCGTGGATTGAAACCATAGCGCCGACGGGACCCTCTACCGGCTGAATCCGTCGCCCCCCGCGCGGGGGCGTGGATTGAAACCCCGGGGTGCTCTCGAACATCCCCTCGGTCGAGGAGTCGCCCCCCGCGCGGGGGCGTGGATTGAAACCTGGTCGGCGCCCAGCTCCAGTCGATCGGCGGGGGGTCGCCCCCCGCGCGGGGGCGTGGATTGAAACTCCCCAGGCTTCCGCATGATAACGAGATAGTCCGGGTCGCCCCCCGCGCGGGGGCGTGGATTGAAACACGCACCTGCCGGCCCGCGTGATCCAGCGCGAGCTAGTCGCCCCCCGCGCGGGGGCGTGGATTGAAACCTATTTCGCTGAGTGGACGCGGACCTGCCACGCGGGTCGCCCCCCGCGCGGGGGCGTGGATTGAAACCCAGAGCGCCTCCGGGATGCCGCATGCCTCATCCAAGTCGCCCCCCGCGCGGGGGCGTGGATTGAAACCGGAACCGCCTCATCCAGAGATGCCGGGAACAGGGTCGCCCCCCGCGCGGGGGCGTGGATTGAAACAGGTCTTCTGGGGTGGCAATGCCCTCGACGCACCGGGTCGCCCCCCGCGCGGGGGCGTGGATTGAAACTATCAGGAGCTGGACCGGATCGTCGCGTGCGCCGAGGTCGCCCCCCGCGCGGGGGCGTGGATTGAAACACGTGGGCTATGACGACGATTGCCCTAACCGCCTGTCGCCCCCCGCGCGGGGGCGTGGATTGAAACGTGAGGGGCCGCACGGGCTGGGGGCGGGCGTGGAGTCGCCCCCCGCGCGGGGGCGTGGATTGAAACAGAAATTCTTCCGCTGACACGCTGGCCGATTCCGGTCGCCCCCCGCGCGGGGGCGTGGATTGAAACATGAGGTTCTTGGCCCGGAGCGGCGGCCCCTCCGGGTCGCCCCCCGCGCGGGGGCGTGGATTGAAACGACATCATGTTCGTGCATGGATGCTTCGGCGGCGGGTCGCCCCCCGCGCGGGGGCGTGGATTGAAACGCCACGGAGGCGGGCTCGATGCTCCGGGACGGGTAGTCGCCCCCCGCGCGGGGGCGTGGATTGAAACGTGGCGTCGTCCCAGGCCCGGCCCGTGGCGCCGCGTCGCCCCCCGCGCGGGGGCGTGGATTGAAACGTGACCGCATCGCTCAACTCCGGACGCAGCTCTGGTCGCCCCCCGCGCGGGGGCGTGGATTGAAACAATGCCAGTGCAGAGGCTTCGTATCTGCAACCCCGTCGCCCCCCGCGCGGGGGCGTGGATTGAAACAGGTCCGCCACGACGGCGAGCACCTGGAATAGATGTCGCCCCCCGCGCGGGGGCGTGGATTGAAACGAGGCCGGCGAGGGCGGTGAGCCACCGTGCGGCTGTAGTCGCCCCCCGCGCGGGGGCGTGGATTGAAACGCGTATGGTGGTCGCAGACGATCGGCGAGGCCTCGGTCGCCCCCCGCGCGGGGGCGTGGATTGAAACCGGGATCGCCAGGGCCGCCGCGTGCTTCGTGAGGGGCGTCGCCCCCCGCGCGGGGGCGTGGATTGAAACATGTTGTCTTGGTGAGTGCCAAGGAACAAGTGCGGTCGCCCCCCGCGCGGGGGCGTGGATTGAAACCCGGAGGCCGTCCGGTAGAGCGGACCCCTCGACGCGTCGCCCCCCGCGCGGGGGCGTGGATTGAAACCAGCGTTGGGCGGCTGAAAACTGGGCGGGGATCGGTCGCCCCCCGCGCGGGGGCGTGGATTGAAACTCCGCGTCGAACGGAAAACCGCTGGATACGGCGGGGTCGCCCCCCGCGCGGGGGCGTGGATTGAAACTCCTCGGCGGGCTTGATCCGCTCCAGCTCGAACTGTCGCCCCCCGCGCGGGGGCGTGGATTGAAACTCGTCCTCAGCGGCGCGGGCCAGCGCAGCTTCGTAGTCGCCCCCCGCGCGGGGGCGTGGATTGAAACTCGGGATGGAGGCGAGATCATAGGTGAAGCCGCGGTCGCCCCCCGCGCGGGGGCGTGGATTGAAACATGCAGCTCATCGGCTGTAGCGTCAGCGGGTGGGCGGTCGCCCCCCGCGCGGGGGCGTGGATTGAAACATGCAGCTCATCGGCTGTAGCGTCAGCGGGTGGGCGGTCGCCCCCCGCGCGGGGGCGTGGATTGAAACTTGGGCATGTTGGCGGGGGCGGTCGGTGCGGCCCGTCGCCCCCCGCGCGGGGGCGTGGATTGAAACAGCGATACACAGGTTCAGGCGGGCCAACTCCTAGAGTCGCCCCCCGCGCGGGGGCGTGGATTGAAACTGTCAACTCCCTGATCGTCACATCCGAGCGGCGGCGTCGCCCCCCGCGCGGGGGCGTGGATTGAAACTCAGCGCTGATCAGGTTGGGAGATAGTATACCCAAGTCGCCCCCCGCGCGGGGGCGTGGATTGAAACTTCAGCTGAGCGAACGGGTCCTGTCCGATGCCGAGTCGCCCCCCGCGCGGGGGCGTGGATTGAAACCTGGCGGTCTTCGACATCCTGGACGCGGCGGGCAAGTCGCCCCCCGCGCGGGGGCGTGGATTGAAACCTCTTGGCGGCTCAGGAAGAGTGCTACCGAAGTTGTCGCCCCCCGCGCGGGGGCGTGGATTGAAACGTGAGGGGCCGCACGGGATGGAGGGGGTGCCGCGTCGCCCCCCGCGCGGGGGCGTGGATTGAAACGTGGTGGTTGACGCTTAGCTCAAGATCCTCCGGCAGTCGCCCCCCGCGCGGGGGCGTGGATTGAAACTTCGCGCTCGAGCGCGCCGCTCCTCGATTCTGGCGTCGCCCCCCGCGCGGGGGCGTGGATTGAAACAGGCAGCTGTCGAGCGCGAGCGGGCGGAGCGCGAGGTCGCCCCCCGCGCGGGGGCGTGGATTGAAACGGGTGCGCCCCGAGCAATCGCTACGAAGACATCCCGTCGCCCCCCGCGCGGGGGCGTGGATTGAAACGCAGAACTGTCCTTCGCGCCAGTCATCGCTCGATGGTCGCCCCCCGCGCGGGGGCGTGGATTGAAACATAGTGGTCCTCCCTCCTCGGGCCAAACGTAAGGGTCGCCCCCCGCGCGGGGGCGTGGATTGAAACTCCCACGCCTCGAGATCTCCCGGCCGGAGCCGGGTCGCCCCCCGCGCGGGGGCGTGGATTGAAACAACGCGTGGCTGGAGCAAGAGCACGCGAAAGCGCAGTCGCCCCCCGCGCGGGGGCGTGGATTGAAACCATAGCGGCTTCGGTCATGCGGTTCCCTCCCACGGGTCGCCCCCCGCGCGGGGGCGTGGATTGAAACAGGGCCTTCCACATGCGCTCGCGCAGCTCCACGTCGGTCGCCCCCCGCGCGGGGGCGTGGATTGAAACCTCCTGAGAGGAGACAAGGGCGGGTGGATCGAGGGGTCGCCCCCCGCGCGGGGGCGTGGATTGAAACCCGTACCTCGCTGACCCCGGGCGCGCCCGCGTGGTCGCCCCCCGCGCGGGGGCGTGGATTGAAACAGCTCCGTCCCGCGGTCTACAACGCCCTTGCCGAGTCGCCCCCCGCGCGGGGGCGTGGATTGAAACGCTGCGGCGCGTGCGCGCTGGATCGACCTCCTCGGTCGCCCCCCGCGCGGGGGCGTGGATTGAAACCGTGTACTTTGCCCAGTTCCCCTCGCGAGGGTCCCGTCGCCCCCCGCGCGGGGGCGTGGATTGAAACTCGATTTCGCCGTTGATCTGCGCCTTGCGCGCCGGTCGCCCCCCGCGCGGGGGCGTGGATTGAAACCTGATCGCCTACGCAACCCGCGAGGAGGCTGAAGTCGCCCCCCGCGCGGGGGCGTGGATTGAAACCGTCTGGCACTTATGCATCTTCGATCCACACCGGGTCGCCCCCCGCGCGGGGGCGTGGATTGAAACATCTCGTTGGTCATGCGACCTCCTTGGTCGTCTTGGTCGCCCCCCGCGCGGGGGCGTGGATTGAAACCCCAAGAAACCCACCAACTGACCGAGAGGAGAGACGTCGCCCCCCGCGCGGGGGCGTGGATTGAAACGATGCCGAGTGGGCCGGCTACCTGGCGCTGGCGCAGTCGCCCCCCGCGCGGGGGCGTGGATTGAAACGTGTTTCAGCACACGAAGTCTGTCGAGGATCTCCGGGTCGCCCCCCGCGCGGGGGCGTGGATTGAAACTCGGGGTATCGGAGGAAAGTCGCCGGCAAATCGACGGGTCGCCCCCCGCGCGGGGGCGTGGATTGAAACAAAGAGCTTGGCCAATCGATCTTGAAGATCTTCGCGGTCGCCCCCCGCGCGGGGGCGTGGATTGAAACCCGGACTGCCGACGCCACGTCCCGGTGCCCCTGTCGTCGCCCCTCGCGCGGGGGCGTGGATTGAAACTGGTACGAGATAGGCCGATGAACCTGGACCCCAAGTCGCCCCGCGCGCGGGGGCGTGGATTGAAACTGGAGCGGATCGTGAATGAGGACGCGGCTGGCGTCGTCGCCCCCCGCGCGGGGGCGTGGATTGAAACACGCGCTCGCCGCTGGACCTGACCGTGAACCGGAGTCGCCCCCCGCGCGGGGGCGTGGATTGAAACGTGCTGAGCGACCCCGCAACGCCCGCGCCGTTCAGGTCGCCCCCCGCGCGGGGGCGTGGATTGAAACTCGGATCATGTCGACCTCAGCACGAAGAGTGGCTCTCCTCAACTATGAGTGGGTAGCTGAGAGCCCGTCGCCGGTCGGTGCTCGGAGCGGTAGGTCGCCAGGGTCAGAGGCCTGGGAGGAGGGGGTGTGGTGGCGCTAAAGGGTTGAAACGCATGGAGTTTCCTGCTCTCCTTGGTGCATCCAAGGAACCGAGGAGGGAGGAGCGACCCCATGCGCCTGACCACTGTACTGCGTCGTCTGATCGGTGTCACGAAGATGTACGTCGAATCCACGCTGTTCCGGCGGGACGGGACGTTGGTGGTCCGTGTCCGCCCTACGTGGCGTCTGTCGCGTTGTGGCGAGTGTGGCCGGGTCGGACCGCGCTACGACCGTCGCTACGAGCGAGAGTGGCGCCACCTGCCCTGGGGGCGCCATGTGGTGGTGCTGCGCTACGCGCCCTGGCGAGTGGAGTGCCCTCAGTGTGGCGTGCGCGTGGAGCAGGTCCCCTGGGCGCCCTCGGGAGGTCGCTTCAGTGAAGCGTTCGAGGAGCTGGTGGCCTACTTTGCGCAGATCACCGACAAGACCCAGGTGACGCGCGTGCTCGGGATCGCCTGGGAGACGGTCGGTTCCATCGTCGCGCGGGTGGTCGAGCGCCGCCTCGACCCCGAGCGGCTGGTGGGCCTGCGCCGGATCGGCATCGACGAGTTCAGCTACAAGAAACGTCACC
This sequence comes from uncultured Acidobacteriota bacterium, assembly GCA_963741925.1. Taxonomy (GTDB): domain Bacteria; phylum Acidobacteriota; class Thermoanaerobaculia; order Multivoradales; family DATKCC01; genus CAVUBL01. The sequence continues at coordinate 267,692 of CAVUJU010000005.1, read as the reverse complement.
ACTATCTCACCGTCGTGGTCGACCACGACCGCGGTCGCGTGGTGTGGGCCGGCGAAGGCCGTAGCGCCGAGGCACTCGCGCCCTTCTTCGAGCAGCTCGGCGAGGAGGGCTGCAAGGCGATCGAGATGGTGACCGTCGACCTGTCCGCGGCCTACACCAAGGCCGTGCGCGAGAGGCTGCCCGACGCCGAGATCGTCTACGACCGCTTCCATGTCCAGCGCTTGGTCAGTGATGCGCTCGACGAGGTGCGGCGCGAGCTGGTGCGCGAGCTCGCCTCCGACCCCGACGAAGCACGTGCCCTCAAGCGCACCCGCTTCGTGCTGCTGATGAATCCGTGGAACCTCAGCCGATCCCAGCGCCGCAAGCTCTCCGAGCTCCAGCGAAGCAACCAGCGGCTCTACCGCGCCTACCTGCTCAAAGAGACGCTCGCTCAGGCCCTCGACTACCGCCAACCCTGGCGGGCCGAACGAGCGCTGCGAGCCTGGCTTGCCTGGGCCTCTCGATCTCGGCTCCCAGCCTCCGTCAAAGCAGCCCGAACCATCCGCAAGCATCTCTCCGGGATCCTCGCCTACATCCGAACCCGCCTGACCAACGGCGTGGTCGAAGGCCTCAACAACCGGATCCGCATGATCGCCCACAGAGCCTACGGCTTCCACTCCCACCAGGCTCTCGCTGCGATGATCTTCCTCAACTGCGGGGGCATCCAGCTCGACCCGCCTCTACCCACTCATAGTTGAGGAGAGCCCGAAGAGTCTAGCGAAGCTCCGCCTCAAACCGACGAGTAGACCGTGGGCGGTTGAACCGGTGTGGGCATAGGATGCTCCGATGACGACCGTGGCGGAGCTTCTCGAAGGGCATGTGACGCTGGAGGTGGAATGCGTGGACCGGCTGTACCTGAACGGGTACGTGCCGGCGTTGGCGACGGGTCCCGGGATGACGGGCTTCCTGCGCGAGCACCTGGGCAAGCCAATCCCGTCGCCGGCGGTGTTGGGTCAGATCACGACGCGCTTTCGCGAGGCGGTGAAGGGGTTTGCGGAGAGTCACGAGATCCCCTGGGTTGAGTTTCGTTCCAAGCAGCGCAAGGACGAGCTGGCGAACCGGCTGCGCCGGGAGCGGGGGGTGCGCGACGGGGTGGTCTTCATCGGGGTGGCGCAGGAGAAGACCAAGGCGTTTCAGGGCAAGCCGAGGCCAGAGAAGGGGGCGGGGTGGTTCGACTGGACGCGGGACAAGGACGTCTACGTCAACCACTACTACTTCTACGTCGACGACGAGGAGTTCGGGCCGGCGTTCCTCAAGGTGTGCAGCTACGCCCCGTGGTCGCTGAAGCTGTGCTTGAACGGGCACGAGTGGGCCAAGCGCCAGCTCGAGCGGCGCGGCATCGCCTACGAAGCGCTCGACAACGGGTTTCTCTCGTGCGCGGACCCCGAGGCGCTGCAAACGATCTGCGACGAGCTCGGCCCGGCGGCGATCGAAGCCTTCCTGGCTCGCTGGCTCGAACGGCTGCCGATGCCCCTGTCGCCGGAGGACCGCGCGGCCGGGTACGACTGGAAGCTCTCGATCTGGCAGATGGAGGTCAGCCTCACTCAGGTCTTCGATCGGCCGGCCCGCGGCCGGGAGTTCTTCGAGCAGGTGCTGCGCGAGAATCTCGACCTCGGCCGGCCGGACCGGGTGCAGCTCGTCTTCGACCGGCGCGTCACCCGCCGGACGCCAGGCACCTTCCGCACCCGGGTCGTCGAGCAGGGTGTCTCGCCGAGCCTCCACATCGAGTACAAGAGCTTCGATCTCAAGCAGTACTTCAAGGAGGGACGAGCGCTGCGCACCGAGGGGACCTTCCGCAACCCCAAGGACTTCGATGTCAACAAGGGCCTGGCGAACTTCGGCTACTTGCAACAGATCGGACGCCACATCAACCGGCGGCTTCTGGAGGTCGAGCGGGTCAGCCAGAACTGCGGGCTGTCCGCCGGCAGCATCCAACGCGTGGTGCAGCCCACCGTCACCGACGACGGTCACAAAGCCCCCGGCCTTCGCTTCGGCGATCCCCGCGTCATGGCCCTGATGCTCAGCCTCAGCCTGTTTCTCCACCTGATCCACGGCTTCCGGAACCAGAACCTGCGGCGCAACGTCTGCCAACTCCTGGGACCGACCGAGCCTGCCTACACCAGCGCCCAGGCCAGCTACGACCTCCGGCGCCTGGTACGCAAGGGCCTGATCTATCGCGCTCCCGGGACCTATCGCTACCTCGTCACGCCCTACGGCTGGAAGCTCGCTCGCTTCTACGCCCGGCTCGATGCCCGCGTGCTGCGGCCTGCACTGACCGCCATTGAAGGGCCCGGCGTCGCCGAGCCTCACCCTCGCCTCGCTGAAGCTCTCCACCGCGTCGACCACCAGCTCGATTCCCTCATTCAACACGCCTTCCCGCCACACCAGAAGGCCGCCTGAGAAGCTCCTCCCGGATGCAGATCTCTCGACCAAAACTCGGCCTCTTTATCCAAGAGTCGCCCCAATCAGACGACTAGTCGCCCCCCGCGCGGGGGCGTGGATTGAAACCTGGTCATCAACGCCGAAGCGCTGGAGGGACTCGGTCGCCCCCCGCGCGGGGGCGTGGATTGAAACTGGAGGTGGGAGCATGGTACTGGAGCGCGATCGAGGTCGCCCCCCGCGCGGGGGCGTGGATTGAAACGTTGTCGAGCGCTCGGCTCACCGCCCCACCCCCCGGTCGCCCCCCGCGCGGGGGCGTGGATTGAAACGGCCCTGTCGTCTGCAAAGACACGGACCCCCCCGAGTCGCCCCCCGCGCGGGGGCGTGGATTGAAACTTGTCGTCCGCGTCTGGTTCCTTCACGATTCCCTGTCGCCCCCCGCGCGGGGGCGTGGATTGAAACGCGAGCGAGTAGGTCGCGCCGACCACGATGTCGCGTCGCCCCCCGCGCGGGGGCGTGGATTGAAACGCGTCGAGGGTGGCCGAGGCGCCGAGAACGCCGGGTCGCCCCCCGCGCGGGGGCGTGGATTGAAACTGCGGGTGGAGCGATGAAGCGCCGAGAAGCGAGGTCGCCCCCCGCGCGGGGGCGTGGATTGAAACCTCGGTCACGCTCACGATCGGGGAGCCGAGATCCAGTCGCCCCCCGCGCGGGGGCGTGGATTGAAACCGTGCGTGACCTTGACCTCCGGGAAGAGCCTCTGGTCGCCCCCCGCGCGGGGGCGTGGATTGAAACTCGGTCGCCAGGTAGTCCGTGACGTACCCGCGATGTCGCCCCCCGCGCGGGGGCGTGGATTGAAACCAGAAGGCGGGCTCCAGAGGGAGGAGGGCGAAGCGTCGCCCCCCGCGCGGGGGCGTGGATTGAAACCCGTCGGCCGACCTAGTTGTTATCGCAACGCCGGAGCGTCGCCCCCCGCGCGGGGGCGTGGATTGAAACAGGTCGGCAGAGGAGGCCAAGTAGACCCCCGGCGGGTCGCCCCCCGCGCGGGGGCGTGGATTGAAACGTGACCGTGAGGGTCAACGAGGAGATCACGTACGAGTCGCCCCCCGCGCGGGGGCGTGGATTGAAACCAAATATCCCGATCTCCCGATACCGGTCGACCAGGTCGCCCCCCGCGCGGGGGCGTGGATTGAAACCAGCAGAGTCTCTCGGATGCGCTGTTGGCCCGGTCGTCGCCCCCCGCGCGGGGGCGTGGATTGAAACTCGCCGGAGTGCGCGGAGGTGAGGGACTCGTTCCGTCGCCCCCCGCGCGGGGGCGTGGATTGAAACATCCTCCGGGTCTGGTCCATCGGCTCCGGGTGCCGGGGTCGCCCCCCGCGCGGGGGCGTGGATTGAAACCAGCGTAGCGGCGCAATCGCAGCGCGCACCATCGAGTCGCCCCCCGCGCGGGGGCGTGGATTGAAACCCGAGGCCGCAGTCGGCAAATATGGCACCCCGGGTCGCCCCCCGCGCGGGGGCGTGGATTGAAACCGAAGGGCGCGGCGCCTGATAAACGGCGGACAGCAGTCGCCCCCCGCGCGGGGGCGTGGATTGAAACACGCACCACGCCCAGGTCCTGGGCACGGTCGGAGAGTCGCCCCCCGCGCGGGGGCGTGGATTGAAACTGGAGCGCCCGGCACGGACCGGCGGCGTTCGATCGTCGCCCCCCGCGCGGGGGCGTGGATTGAAACCGGCCGTGTGATCTCGGATATGTAAAGCCCCGTCCATGTCGCCCCCCGCGCGGGGGCGTGGATTGAAACGCTACCATGTCGCGATTGTTGTCAGCCCTCGTGCCGTCGCCCCCCGCGTGGGGGCGTGGATTGAAACTTGTCGCTGGCGAGGTATCCCGTCACGTACCCGCGGTCGCCCCCCGCGCGGGGGCGTGGATTGAAACACAAACTCGAGGGGGATCGTGTCGCCTACTCGGCGTCGCCCCCCGCGCGGGGGCGTGGATTGAAACGTACTGGAACGCTGGGTTCCACACCGTGACCTCGTGTCGCCCCCCGCGCGGGGGCGTGGATTGAAACTTTGCCGAGCAGCGCCGTCACCTGGGAGCGGCTGGTGTCGCCCCCCGCGCGGGGGCGTGGATTGAAACACCAAGGAGGCGGCGCTCACGAAGGCTCGCGAGGTCGCCCCCCGCGCGGGGGCGTGGATTGAAACTGCAAGTGCCGGATGTCGTCGCGGGCGATCGCCGTCGACCCCCGCGCGGGGGCGTGGATTGAAACGTCGCGGGTGATGTAGACCTGCGGGGGAAGCTCCGTCGCCCCCCGCGCGGGGGCGTGGATTGAAACACCCACCTCGTGGCACGGCGGTCGATCGACGAGGGGTCGCCCCCCGCGCGGGGGCGTGGATTGAAACGGGGCGTGGGCGCTGGAGCAGCCGTGGGACCTGGGTCGCCCCCCGCGCGGGGGCGTGGATTGAAACTCCCGCGTTCGTCCGGTGAGTACCGAGGTCTCGCCGTCGCCCCACGCGCGGGGGCGTGGATTGAAACAGGACGGTGGGCTTGGTCTTCGCGCCTCGCATGATGTCGCCCCCCGCGCGGGGGCGTGGATTGAAACGGGGTGTCAGTGCCGGAAGAGCTGGCGAAGCACAGTCGCCCCCCGCGCGGGGGCGTGGATTGAAACGTGCGCGGGGTTGCCGTCGTGGCGGGGCTGGCCACGGTCGCCCCCCGCGCGGGGGCGTGGATTGAAACACCATGGCGGCCTGCAACGCCTAGAGCGCTGGCGGGTCGCCCCCCGCGCGGGGGCGTGGATTGAAACCAGGTGGCGTGCCAGCGGCCTCCACGCCGCTGAGCAGGTCGCCCCCCGCGCGGGGGCGTGGATTGAAACCGAAAGGCGCGGTGCCTGGTCAACGGCGGGAGCCACGGTCGCCCCCCGCGCGGGGGCGTGGATTGAAACCGGACGCGAGGTGCGGAATGAAACCGACACTTACGTCGCCCCCCGCGCGGGGTGTTAGCGGCGGTCGGAAAGCGCGGGATTCTGGCGGTGAGAAAGCGCGGCCCGGTCATGCGAGCGACGGGCTGAGGCGGTACCGGAGCCGAAGAGGCGCTGATAGGTCTGTGCGATGTAGTGGATGTATCCGGGGTCGAGGGCGTCGGGGGTGAGGTGGTCGAGTACGCGCCGGTAGTAGGCGAGGGAGTGGATGGGCTCGAGGGGGGAGTCCGGAGCTCGGAGGTGGCGCCTCAGGGTGGCGAGGCGCAGGACGTGGGCGAGGGTGCCCAAGGGGGCGGCGCGAGCGAAGAGGTTGGCGGCGACGGCCCAGTCGGCGCGGGAGGCGCGGGGGGGTGCGCCGGGCAGGTCGAGATAGAGCCGGATGGCGGCGGCGAGGTAGACGGAGCGGTCGCTCATCGGTTGGGCTTCTTGCGGCGTTCGGCGCGCTCGTGGGCGCGTCGTCGGGCGAGCTCCTTGGACTCCTTGAGGCGGTAGGAGTCGCCGTCGATGGCGACGAGCTCGGAGCGGTGGACGAGTCGGTCGACGAGGGTGACGACGGAGCTTGCGTTGGGGAAGACCTCGTTCCACTCGGCAAAGGGCTTGTTGGTGGTCAGCAGGATCGGCCGCTGGAGGTAGCGTCGGGAGACGACCTCGAAGAGCAGGTCGGCGTGGCGGGTGTCGTAGCTCAAATATCCGAGCTCATCGACGTGCAAGAGCTGGGGTCGGGACAAGAGGCCAAGCTTTCTCTGGAGGCTGTAGGAGGTGGCCTGTTCGGCGAGGGAGTTGAGGAGCGCGGAGGCGGTGAGGCTGAGCACGGAGGCGCCGGCGAGGACGGCCTGGTGGGCGAGGTTCTTGGCGATGAGGGTCTTGCCGACGCCGTTGGGGCCGACGAGGATGACGTTGGTGGCGGAGGCGAGCCAGTCGAGGCGGAAGAGGTCCTCGATCTGGTCGCGATCGATCTTCTTGGGCCAGGACCAGTCGAAGTCGGCCAGGGGCTTGAAGCCCCCGAGGCGGGCCTGGCGCAGGCGTCGCTCGAGCCCGCGGCGGGCGCGTTCCTCCTCCTCCCAGGCGACGAGCCGTGGAAGCCAGGGCTCGGTGCGGATCTCGTCGAGGTGGGCGAGCAGGCCGGGGAGCTTCAGGGCTTGGAGTTGCTGTTCGAGGTCAGTCATCGGAGTCCTCCGGGTCGTAGTCGGCGAGGTCGTGGGGGCGCACGACGAGGTCGCGCACCCGCGGGTCGTCGGGCAGGGCGACGGGCAATGGGGGCGCCTGCCGGCGGGCGTGGCGACGGCGGTCGAGGATGAGGCGGACCGCCTCGGGGTGGGGCGTGCCGGCGGCCAGGGCCTCGGTGACGGCGACGGTGAGCTCGGTCTGGCCGTGCTCGTCGAGGAGGCCCAGGAGGCGGTCGACGGCACTGCCCAGGTGGCGCTGGCGCTGGCCGAGAGCGACGAGCAGCGCCTCGGCGTGGGGGACGGCCCGGAGCAGCCGGTCCTGGCCCCGGTGGAGGCGGGCCTTGCGCTTGGCGCGCCAGAGCTCGTCGAGGTGCGCCGGATCCTCGACGACCTGACCCTTGTCCCACGAGCGAGGATGGGTAGCGATGAGCTCCTGGCGGTCGAAGAGGCGGACCTCGTCGAGGTCGGCGGTGAGGGTCAGAGTGCGGGCGATCCGGTCGTGGGGCACCGAGTACCGGTTGGCGTCGAAGGCGACGTAGGGGGTGCGGCGGACCTGGACCGCGACGAGCTCGTGCACGGGAAACGGGGCCGAGGGCAGGGCGAGGAGCGCCGGGCGCTCCTGGTGGAACGCCTGCTCGACGGTTCTCCTGCGGTCCTCGGGCCAGGGCCGGGTGGCGGCGGTGGTGCGGCACCATCGCTCGGCCTCGGCGTTGAGGGCCGTGAGCTCCAGGTGCTGACGCAGGGGGAAGAAGGCACCGCGCAGGTAGCGGATGGCCCGCTCGACCCGGCCCTTCTCGTTGCCCCGCCGCGGGGCCACGGGCCGGGGCTCGTAGCCATAGGCGTCGGCCAGCTCGAGCAGGCGGGGATGGAAGCGGATCCCTTGGCCCACGCGCTCGAGCACGGCGCTTTTCAGGTTGTCGTAGAGCAAGAGGCGGGCTCCGCCGCCATAGAAGCGGAAGGCCTCGACGTGGCCGGCCAGGAAGCTCGGCAGCCGGGCGTCATAGAAGAACCGTACGAAGAGCATGCGGGAGAACGACAGCACCATGACGAAGGCGAACAGGCGCCGGTGGCCGCCGGGGACCTCGCGCCGGCCGAAGTCCGCCCAGTCGACCTGGGCCTGCTCGCCGGGCAAGGTGCGCAGGCGCAAGAAGGCCTCCGGCGCCCGCCGAGGCCGAAGCCCGAGCTCGGCGATGCGATGGCGGAAGTGGTCCGGCCCGCCCCGGTAACCGCGCTCGCGGGCCATCTCGTAAAGCTGGCTCGCCGCGAGCGCCGGGTAGCGCTCGAGCACCCCCCGCAACCAGGGCACGAAGGGGTCGAGAGCCGAGGGCCGACGCTTCGGGGGCGGCCCCGGAGCCTCCGCGGCGCCGGCGCGCGTAAGCGCCCGGGCTACCGTGCCGTGGTGCACGCCGAGATGGCGGGCGATCGTGCCCCGCCGCCAGCCCTCAACCGTAGCCAGGCGCCGAATCTCGGCTTCGAGATCGGGAGGGATCACGACCAGACCTCCCTCTGCGGCGCCGGCAGCGCAGGAAGTCGTGCCGGATCACCGGCCGGCACGGGTGGCGACAGAAGGTACAGGGGACCGAGGCCACCACCAGGGGGCGGTCGGCGACAGCGGACGGCGGGCGAATCAGGATGGTCTCGCATGCCGCCACGCTGCCAGCGCTCCAGGCCGGTGGGCAACCCTGATGCGTCACTTTCTTCGCCGCCAGGGCCTGGCGCAGCCGGTAGGCGGCCTGGCGCGCCGCGTGCCGCCGGCGCCCCCGGCGCGTCTGCTGGAAGCGCTTCCCCGCCTCCCGCAGGCTCCGTCGCCGGGCGGCCCGCCGGCACGCTCGTCCGCAGTAGCGATGCCCCCGATCACACCAGGAGCACACGTACACCGCCTTGCCACACAGGTCGCACAGGAAGCGCCGGCAGTCGGGATGCAGGGCCAGACCTCCAGGGCCTGGACTCCCGCGCCAAAACCGGCGATGATCGCCCTGCTTGGAGCGTCAGCTCCAGGCCGTGAGCGGAGGACGGGGTCTTGCCCAGACGCATCCGTCCTCCGCGTTTCCCCTCTCGCCCGATTCTCCCCCGATTCCCTCACCCTGCCTCGCCCGCCCCCGCGCGCGACGATGATGCTGCCTCACCTCAAGGGATTTGCGCGCTCAACCGCCAGATGCCCGCGGTTTCTGACCGCCGCTCACACGGGGGCGTGGATTGAAACCGGACGCGAGGTGCGGAATGAAACCGACACTTACGTCGCCCCCCGCGCGGGGGCGTGGATTGAAACGCGGCGATGTTCGTCCGCGGCGTCTCTGCCGGGAACGTCGCCCCCCGCGCGGGGGCGTGGATTGAAACCGTAGCTCCGCCCGATGTCGAGCGCCCATGAAGTCGTCGCCCCCCGCACGGGGGGCGTGGATTGAAACCCTTGGCGGCCCTCGCCGCGCTCCCAGGAGCTGACGTCGCCCCCCGCACTGGGGGCGTGGATTGAAACCGCGTCTCGTGGCCGCAGACCGCAAGCGGCTTACGTCGCCCCCCGCGCGGGGGACGTGGATTGAAACGAATCAAAGGAGCTGAGACCATGACCACCGCCACGGTCGCCCCCCGCGCGGGGGGCGTGGATTGAAACACCGGGCGCCTGGTCGAGCTCGACGATCCGATCGGGTCGCCCCCCGCGCGGTGGGGGTGGATTGAAACCACTAGGCGGACCGCCGAGACGGCGTCGACGACGCCGTCGCCCCCCGCGCGGGGGGCGTGGATTGAAACCACCGCTGCACCGCCTGGGCGAGGAAGGCCACCCGGTCGCCCCCCGCGCGGGGGCGTGGACTGAAACCTCGTCGGCTTCAGTGGGTGCCCCTGGCTCCTGCGTCACCTCCCGCGCAGGGCTCTCTCCCCCTCCCTGGCCGGTCTTCAGGGGCGTAGCAGAGCCTCTTTGTAGCGAGCGATCCCGGAGTCACGTGTCACGAGCGTGAGCTTCTCGAAGATGGCCTGTGTCACCGGCATGCAATCAAACGGGTCGTCGTGGTGGCGCGGAGCGAGCCGGCTTCGAGGGCATGCCGACCGGTGATCGGAAGCTCGATGAAGTCGTTCGCCGGAACTTCCGCAGCGAGATCCGCGCTCTCGACTTCGAGCTTTCCGAGTGCCTGTTTGATCGAGAGCTCCCGCAAGCTCACCGCACTCACGTGGACGACCGACGACGGATCGCCGATCGCGTCCCGTGCCTCGGCGTCCAGGTCGGGATCGTCCGCCAACCACCAGAGGAAGGCCTGCGTGTCCAACAGGAGGTTCACTCACCTTCTCCCTGGAAGGCGCGCGCGATCTCTTCCGAAAGCGGAGAGTCGAAGTCCGGTGCGATCCGGATCTTTCCCCGCAGACGGCCTGGCTTGCGCTGCAGCGGCGTGTACGGCACGAGCCTGGCGACCGGCTCGCCGCTTCGACAGCTCACGATCTCCTCGCCTCGGGCGACGCGCTGGAGGAGCTTGGAAAGATGGGTCTTCGCTTCGTGGACGTTGACGGGAGACATGGTGGGCCCCTCCAATGGACTAAGTCTAGTCCAGCTCACTTCACGAAGGGGAACGTGGGCTGGAGGACGAAGCGCCGAAGGGCGCAGGGCGTATGCACCGTCAGGCACTCGCTCACCACGGGCGTAGAGCGAAACAGACTTCGGCTTAGGGTGCTACGCTGCCACCTGATGAGTGGAAGCGTGAACCCTCTTCCGGATTGGGAGCAGCTCTTGGCGGCCGAGCGCCATGTCCAGGCTCTAGTTCCAGGCGCGGTGCTCGTAGGGGGCACCGCGGCCGCCCTCCATGCCGGGCACCGGCGCAGCCAGGACGGCGATCACGTGCTGCCCGACCTGCGGGAGCGCTTCGACGAGATCCTGGCCAGCCTCGAGGCGGCCGCGGGCTGGCGGACGGAGCGCGTCCAGCGGCCCGTCCTCGTTCTCGGCGCCCTGGACGGAATCGCCACCGGCATCCGCCAGCTCCGCCGCACCGCGCCCCTCGAGGTCGAGACCGTGGAGGGGCTGAGCGTCCCGACCCTCCCGGAGATGGCGCGAATCAAGGCGTGGCTCCTCGCCACTCGCAACACCCTGCGCGACTATCTGGATCTCGTGGTGCTGCTGGAGCGCTTGGGCGAGGCGGGTGCGCAGGCGGCCCTCGCTTCCCTCGACGACCTGTACCCCCAGCCGAGCGCCTCCGTCCTCGTGGAGGTGGTCGAGCGGCTCGCCTCGGCGGCTCCGGCCGATCTCGCCGACGTCGAGCTGTCCTCCTACAAGGGCCTGCTACCTCCGTGGACCGACTGGCGGCACGTCGCGGCGCGGGGCCGGCACTTCGCACAGCTCCTCGCCGGCGAGCTCCTGGGGGGAGCGCCGCCATGAGCTCCAGGCTCGAGCACTCGCGCGCGCTGTGGAACCGCTCCCATCTCGACCTGCGGAGCGAAGAGACCCTCGCCCAGATCCTCGACCGGGGTGACCTGGAAGACTGGCGGGAGCTCTACCGCCTCGCGCGCGAGGATGCAGAGCTGCGCCGCCGCCTGGTTCGCGTGGTCTACCGCGTCCCGCTCGGCTACCCCTACTTCTGGCGCAGCTCACTTCGCTCCCTCGGGGAGCCGGTGGATCTAGACGCGCCGGTTCCCGAGGACCCGGGGTGGGCGTGAGGAACCGGTCGCGAGTCGGTTCCGCGAAGCGCTCACCCGTTTCTCCACCGTCGGTGTCTCGTTGAGAGATTGTGGTCTTCTACGCTCACAGCGCTCCCGAAGGTGGCGAGCCGGAGCCGCTCGCGGAACACTCGGAGCTGGTGGCTGCGCGTGCGGAGGGCTACGGCTCGTCCTTCGGCGCCGGTGGTGAGCTCCGGGTCACTGGCCTGCTTCACGACGCCGCCAAAGCGACGGAGATCTTCCAGGCCCGCCTGCGGGGTGAGGCGTCGGGCCTCGATCACTGGACACCCGGCGCCACACTGGCGCTCCGGCTGTACCAGCAGTCCGGAATCGCGGCGGCCCTGGCGATTCAGGGCCACCACCTGGGGCTTGCGAGAGCGTCAGGGGACGAACTCAAGAGCTTGTTCGATGGCGATGGCACCCACGGCCGCACCCTGACGACCGATCAACCCGAAGAGCTCATCGGCCGTCTCAGCGCGTGCGGAATCGAGCTCCCCGGGCTCGACGGCTCCATTTACGACCAGCAAGCGCCCCACGCATCCGGCCTCCTCGACCTGCGCATGGTGCTCTCGGCGCTCGTCGACGCGGACTTCCTGGAGACCGAGGCCCACTTCAGCCGAGACGACACGGGTCGCCGCCGGTATCGGCCGCGTGCTCTGGAGCTCGAGCCGGAAAAGGCCCTCGCGGTCCTGCAGGTGGAGATCGCGCGGCTGGCCGAGCGAAACCGGTCGCGGTCGTCTGAAAGCCTCCAGTGCCTCCGGGCCGATCTGCTTCGCGCCTGCTGGAACGGGGCACAGAGCCCTCCAGGCCTCTTCACCCTCTCGGCGCCGACCGGCTCCGGCAAGACGCTCGCGATGCTGGCGTTCGCGCTGCGGCACGCGTACTTGCACGGCCTCCGCCGGGTGGTCGTCGCGATTCCATACCTCTCGATCCTGGAGCAGACGGCCAAGGTCTACCGGGAGCTGCTCGAGCCGGTCTTCGGCGAAGGCTACGTCCTCGAGCACCACAGCCTCGCCGGAACACGGGGCAAGCAGACCGAGGACGATGAGCAAGGGCCGAGTGCCGCGGAGGTCTTGCGCCGACGCCAGGCCGAGAACTGGGACGCGCCACTGATCGTCACGACCAGCGTGCAGCTCCTCGAGTCGCTCTTCGCGAACCGCCCGCGCGCGTGTCGCAAGCTGCACCGGCTGGCGGGCGCCGTGGTGATGTTCGACGAGGTGCAGACCTTGCCTCGCTGGCTCGCCGTGGCGACGCTGGCGGCCCTCTCGCGGCTGTCCGAGCGCTACAGTGCCTCGGTCGTCTTCTCCACCGCCACGCAGCCCGCCTTCGCCTCCCTGGACGGCCACGTGCGCAAGTGGTGCGGCCAGGGCTGGCAGCCCGCAGAGCTGGTGCCGCCCGCCTTGAGCTTGTTCGGGCGGACCCGGCGGATCCAGGTGGACTGGCGCGTCGGCTCCTGGTCGCGGGAGAACCGGCTCTCCTGGGACTCGCTCGCTGACGAGCTCGCCGGAGAAGAGCAGGTCCTGTGCATCGTGAACCTGAAACGGCACGCTCGCGAGCTGGCGAGGAAGCTGAGCGACCGCGCCGTCGAGGGGCTCTTTCACCTCTCCACCACCATGTGTCCCGCCCACCGCCGGGCGGTGCTGGAGACGGTGCGCAAGCAGCTCGGCAAAGGGCTACCTTGCCGGCTGGTCTCGACCCAGTGCGTCGAGGCCGGCGTCGATGTGGACTTCCCGGTCGTCTTCCGCGCTTTCGCGCCGCTCGACGCGATCGCCCAAGCAGCCGGGCGCTGTAACCGAAACGGCATCAGATCGATGCTCGGGCGCCTGGTGGTGTTCCTCCCGGACGAGCAGGACAAGAGCGCCTACCCGGGCGGGGACTATCAGCAGGCGGCCGACGTGACCCGGGAGGTGCTCGAGTCCCTACCCCGCGAGGCGTGGGACGTCGAGAGCCCCAAGCTCTATCACCTCTGGTACCAGCGGCTCTACGACCTCAGCGGACTCGGCACCGAGGAGCAGAAGAAGGAACGCGACCTCCACCAAGCGATGAGGTCGCGCGACTTCGGAGAGGTGGCCCGGCTCTACCGGCTGATCCCGGACGGCAGCGTGCAGGTCGTGGTGCCATGGGATCAGCAGGCCTTCGATCGTCTGAAGGAAATCTCGAAGAGGACGCCCTGGATCACCACGGACTGGCTGCGCGAGGCGCAGATCCACTCGGTGGGCATTCCTCGCTGGCAGCTCGATCGGTACAAGCCCATCCTGCTCGCAGCGCCTCTGGGCGCGCGGCGTGCCGAGGAATGGTCCGAGGAATGGTACTTCCTGCAGAAGGCAGAGGTCTATGACGAGGATTTCGGACTCGGCGAACCGCCGGCCGCGCTGCTGGCTTGAAGAGGCGCCGGGGCCGCAAAGCGGCCCCGGCAAGTCTTGTCATGGGTATCACGAACCCATCACAGGGTCACTACATTGTTTCAATCCGCTCCCGAATCCCCGGGAGATAGGGAGTGTGATGACATACTGGAAAGCCCCACACGAGGTTTTTGACTCTACGAGCCCAATAAGGGAAGATAGCCATGGCAGAGGGGCGACTGAGGCGCGTCCGGGCCTCGAACCCGGAACGACAGGGGTTGCAAAACCTTGCGCCTTTCCCAGTTTGGCTAATACGCCATCTGGTGGACCGAGAGGGACTCGAACCCTCGCCGCGGGGTGCAAACCCCCGCGCCTGACGCCCAATCATCGGCCCATCCTGCTCCCTGCTGTTGCGCCTGCGAGTTGCTGCTCGCGGGCGCTTTTTCGTTGGCCACAGGGTACAGCCTTTGTGAAGGGGACGTCAAGGGTTATTTCAATGGGTCTACGACCCATCCCAGTTCACGACATTGAACGTATGGTAGACTGACGCACATGAGAGGGCTCGCGCGCCGATGATCACCACTTTCACCCTAGAAGTCTGGGGCGAGCTCGCCTGCTTCACCCGGCCGGAGGCGAAGAGCGAGCGCTTCAGCTACCCGGTCATCACGCCGTCAGCGGCCCGGGGCATCTTCGACGCCATCTTCGTCAAGCCTCCCGAGTTTCGCTGGCAGGTCACGCGGATCGAGGTGCTCGCTGCGCCGGCCTACATCGCGCTGCGCCGCAACGAGGTGAAGGAGAAGGTCAACCTCCACGCGGTCGGGCGCTGGATCGCCGGGAAGGGCGAGCCCGAGCCCCTGTGGGCCGACGGCGACCGCGAGCTGACCGGCTCCGACGAGAAGGGCCGCACACAGCGCCAGACGCTCGCGCTTCGCAACCCGCGCTTCCGCATTTCGGCCTACATCTCGCCCTGGCTCGGGCACGAAGAGCGGCTCGTGGCCCTGGAGCGGCAGTTCGAGCGGCGGGCCTCCCAGGGCAAGTGCTTCTTCCAGCCCTATCTCGGGTGCCGTGAGTTTCCGGCCTACTTCGAGCTCGTCGGCGACGAGCCGAGCGAGAGCAGAGCCCTCCCCACGGTGAACCTCGACATCGGCTACATGGTCTACGACGTCTTCGATCTCTCGCAGCCCGGCGATGCCGACTCCCCGCCGGCCATCTCCCTCTTCCCCGCGCGGGTCGAAGCGGGCGTGTTGGAGGTGCCACCGTGGGAAGACCCGACGGTTCTCAAGGTGCCGCAGGAGGCGCGTGGATGATCGAGGAGGCACCATGCTGAACGAGGTCATCCGCTGGGCCCGCCACAACGGGCTCGTCGTGCCTCCGGGCTTCAAGGTCAAACCCGTGCGCTGGGCTCTCGTGTTCGACGGCGAGGGTCGATTCCAGCTCGTCCGCGAGCTGGGCGACGTCTCGGCAAAGAAGAACCGCGGCGCCTACCTCCTGTGCCCCAATCTCGAGCTGGGCGAGATGAAGCGTGGCGGCCCCGGCACGCGCCACTTCCTGGTGGACACCACCCAGGTTGTCGCGCTGCTCGGCGCCGAAGAGGACGACCGGAAGGCCCAGGCCAAACACGACTACTTCTTGGGTCTTCTCGCGGACGCGGCCAAGGTGGTTCCCGTCCTCGGCCCGGTCGCCGACGCGCTCCGCGAGCCCGCGACGGTCGGCCAGGTCCGGTCCGTGCTGGAAGACAAGGGCGCCTCCCCGACCGAGAACGCGACGATCGAGGTCCAGGCGGCGAGCCCGCGGCTCGTCGCCGAAGGCGACGCCTGGCATGAGTGGTATGAGACCTTCCGGGCCGGACTCCAGCCCGAGCGAACTCCCAAGGCGATGCGTTGCCTGGTGACGGGCGAGCTCGCCGAGCCGGTCGCGACGCACTCGAAGGTCAAAGGCCTGATGGACGTCGGCGGCCTCTCGATGGGCGACGTTCTCCCGGCGTTCAAGCAGGAGTCTTTCCGGTCGTACGGCCTCGAGCAGGCGGCGAACGCGGCCATGTCCGAGGAGGTCGTGGCGAGCTACACAGCGGCACTCAACCGCCTGATCCGCGAACAGAGCGTGCGGCTGGCCGGTAATCGAATCCTCTACTGGTACCAAGAGTCGCTCCACGACGAGGGCGAGAACCCGCTTTCCTGGATCGTGGAACCCGAGGAGACGACCGCCGGCGCAGCGCTCGGGCGGGCACGCGGCCTCTTGACCGCGATCCGCGACGGAAAGCGCCCGGACCTCAAGGAGAACCGCTTCTACGCCCTGACGCTCTCGGCCAACAGCGGTCGGGTGGTCTTGCGGGACTGGATGGAAGGGTCGTTCGAAGAGCTGGTCGCCAACGTTGAGCGCTGGTTCGAGGACCTCGAGGTGGTCTCGCGAGGCGGCGCCGGCCTGGCCGGCACGCCGAAGCTCTGGTCCGTCCTCGGCTCCCTGGTGCGGGACCTGGACGATCTTCCCGATCCACTCGTCGCGCGCATGTGGCGCGCCGCCATCCGCCGCGAGCCGATTCCGGAGCAGGCCATGGCCTGGGCACTCGCCCGCTTCCGTATCGCCGTGCTGACCGATCAACCCGTACGAACCGCCGGCGTCGGCCTGCTCAAGGCCTTTCACCGCCGGCGTCCCAACGGAGAACCCGACATGACACCCGGACTGAACCCGTCCCACCCGAACCCCGCGTATCAGTGCGGCCGCCTGATGGCGGTCCTCGATTACCTCCAGTACCGGGCACTGGGGGAAGTCGGCGCTGGCGTGGTCCAGCGGTACTACGCGGCCGCCAGCGCGACGCCCGGGCTGGTGCTCGGCCGACTGCTCAGGATGGCGCAGTTCCACCTCGGGAAGCTCGAGCCCCGCGAGCGCCAGAGCTTCGAGAACCGGATCGGACACGTGACAGCGCAGCTCGAGGGGGCCTTTCCCCGAACCCTGTCGCTCGAGGAGCAGAGCCTGTTCGCCCTCGGCTACTACCACCAGAAAGCCTATCGGCCCCCGCGCGAGGAGGCCGGACAAGACGGCGCAGAGACCGAAGCCGAAACCTCAGAGGAGACCGCGTGATGGCCCAGCCGATCCAGAACCGATATGAGTTCCTGTTCCTCTTCGACTGCGAGAACGGCAACCCCAACGGCGACCCTGACTCGGGCAATGCACCGCGGGTCGATCCCGAGACCCTCAAGGGGCTGGTCTCCGACGTGGCGATCAAGCGCCGCATCCGCAACTACGTCCAGCTCGCCCGCCGCAACGAGATGCCGAACGCCATCTTCGTCGAGCACGCCACGAACCTGAACCGCAAGATCGCCCGCGCCCACGAAGAGACCGGTGAGTTACCCGAGAAGAAGAAGGCGACGCGGAGCAAGGTTCAGCAGGCCAAGGACTGGCTGTGCGCCAACTTCTACGACGTGCGGACGTTCGGCGCGGTCATGAGCACCGGAGCGAACGCCGGCCAGGTACGCGGCCCGGTCCAGATCGCCTTCGCCCAATCCGTAGATCGGGTACTGCCCCTCGACGTCTCGATCACGCGAATGGCGGTGGCCGAGGAAGGCAAGGGTCTCGTGACGTCCGCCGACTACCTTCGTTGGGAGGAGGAGCAGCCGGAAGACAAGCTCCGGACCATGGGCCGCAAGTCGTTGATCCCGTATGGCCTGTTCGTCGGCAAGGGCTTCATCAGCGCCCACCTGGCCCAGGAGACCGGCTTCTCCGAGGATGACCTGGCGCTCCTCTGGGACTCCGTGCTCAACATGTACGAGCACGACCGCTCTGCCAGCAAGGGCCTGATGGCGACGCGCAAGCTCGTCGTCTTCAAGCACGTCGGCACCGACAGCGACGCAGACCAGCGGACGCGTCAAGCGATGCTCGGCTGCGCGCCGGCCCATGTTCTCTTCGGCCTCGTCGAGGTCAAGGCCAAGGAGAACCTGGAAGGGCCGCCCCGGAAGTTCGAGGACTACGAGGTCGTCGTCCAGGAGGACCGGCTGCCCGCCGGCGTGGAGGTGATCCAGCGCCCATGACCCCCGAGTCCGATCTCCTCCCCCTCTCGGGGCTCCAGCACCTGCTCTACTGCGAGCGGCAGGCGGCGCTGATCCACGTCGAGGGGGTGTGGGTGGAGAATCGCTTCACCGCCGAGGGGCGGGTGCTCCACGAGCGCGTGGACGAACGGGGGTCGGAGTCGCGCGGGTCGGTGCGGATCGCCCGCGGGCTGCCGCTCCGGAGCTTCCGGCTGGGGCTCGTGGGGCGGGCGGACACGGTGGAGCTCCATCGGCTCGACGGCGAGGAGGCCGCGGACGGTGCGGCGATTCCCGGTCTCGATGGCCGCTGGCGGCCCTTCCCCGTCGAGCACAAGCGGGGCGCGCCCAAGCAGGGCTCCTACGACGCCGTCCAGCTCTGCGCCCAGGCCCTCTGCCTCGAGGAGATGCTCGACACGGCCGTTCCGGAAGGAGCGCTCTTCTACGGCCGGCGCAAGCGGCGCACGGTCGTCGCCTTCGATGCGGACTTGCGGCAACAGACCGTGGAGGCCGCCGCCCGGTTCCACGCTCTGGTGGCCTCCGGCGCGACGCCTCCTCCTGTTGCCGACGCACGCTGCGAGCGCTGCTCGCTCTTGTCCGTGTGCCTGCCCTACGCGCCAGCGCGCTCGGCCCGGAGCTTCCTTGTCGCCTCGCTCGACGCCGCCCTTTCCGAGGGCCTTCCCGACGCTTGACACCACTGGCGAGGAGAGACCAAGGTGAAGCGCCACCTCAACACGCTGTTCGTCACCACGCAGGGCGCATACCTGGCGAAGGAGGGCGAAACCGCCGCGGTCCGGGCCGAGGGCGAGACCCTGCTGCGGGTGCCGCTCCTCAACCTGGACGGCATCGTCTGCTTCGGCAACGTCGGGACCAGCCCCTTTCTCCTCGGCGCCTGCGGCGAGCGCGGTGTGGCAGTGAGCTACCTCTCGAATCACGGGCGGTTCCTGGCGCGGGTGGTCGGGCCGGTTTCCGGCAACGTGCTGCTCCGGCGCGAGCAGTACCGGCGCGCCGACGACCCGGAGGGGGCGGCCACGATCGCCCGCTCGATCGTCCTGGCCAAGCTGCTCAACGGTCGCCGCGTGCTCCAGCGTTCGCTTCGGGAGCGTCCGGCGGAGGGCACCGGCTCGAATGCAGACCCGCGGCCGGAGGCGATCTCAACCCTGGCGGCCCTCGCTCGCGAGGTCGAGGGTGCGGGCGACCTCGACAGCGTCCGTGGTCTCGAGGGTGCGGCCGCCCGCGCCTACTTCGCGGCCTTCCCGGCGTTGATCCTTCCGGACGCCGAGGCCTTCTCCTTCTCGGGGCGGAACCGCAGACCGCCCCTCGATCCGGTCAACGCGCTGCTCTCCTTCGTCTACACCCTGCTCCGCCACGACATGACCTCGGCCCTCGAAGCGGCGGGGCTCGATCCGCAGGTGGGCTTTCTCCACCGGGATCGGTCGGGCCGTGCCGGGCTGGCCCTCGACCTGATGGAGGAGCTCCGCGCGCCGCTCGCCGACCGGCTGGTGCTCTCGCTCATCAACCGGGGCCAGGTGCGCCCCAACGGCTTCGAGACCGGTGAGTCCGGCGGGGTGGTGATGGACGAGGGCACGCGCAAGACGGTGCTCGTGGCCTACCAGGAGCGCAAGCAAGACGAGGTGACCCATCCATTCCTCGGCGAGAAGACCAGCCTCGGCCTCGTCTTCCAGCTCCAGGCACTGCTCCTCGCCCGCCACCTCCGGGGCGACCTCGACGCCTATCCGCCCTACGTCCCTCGCTGAGACCGGCCCATGGTCGTCCTGGTGACCTACGACGTCTCGACGGTCAAGGCCGAAGGCCGCAGGCGCCTGCGCCGGGTTGCCAAGACCTGCGAGAACTATGGCCAGCGGGTGCAGAACTCGGTCTTCGAATGCCTGGTAGACCCGGCAGACTGGACGGTGCTCCGGGCCAAGCTGCTCAAGCTCTACGCTCCCACCGAGGACAGCCTGCGCTTCTACTACCTGGGCCGCGAGTGGCGCCGTCGGGTCGAGCACCACGGCATCAAGAACGTCCTCGACCCGGAAGGCCCGATGATCGCGTAGGTACCCGGGGATGGGTAACACCACCGCCTGGTCGATTCTCAGTATGAAGACCCAAACCACCACGTTCCCCGCCTTCTCCGCGCACCCACGATAGGATCGGCCCATGCCTGCGAGCGTGGCGAACGGATCAGGCGAGGTGTCCCGGCCTTTTCTGCCTCGGGTCAAGATCCGGAACTTCAAGAGCATCGGCGCGTGCCACGTGGAGCTTCGGCCGCTGACGCTCGTGGTCGGCCGCAACGGCGCCGGCAAGAGCAACTTCCTCGATGCGCTGCGGTTCGTGGTCGACGCCCTTCGGACCTCCCTCGATCACGCGATCCGCGACCAGGGTGGACTCGAGGACGTGAGGCGCCGCAGCACCGGTCATCCACGGAACTTCTCGATCGAGCTCCAGGTGGCGCTCCGGGACGCGCGACTGGCGAGCTACGGGTTCGAGGTCGCAGCGCGGAGGGATGGCGCCTTCGCCGTCAAGTGGGAGCGGGTCGAGGTCAAGGACAAGAGAGGAAGGCTGCTCGACCACTACTGCCGGGAAGGCTCCAAGATCCTGTCCTCGAGCAGCGAGACCATGCCTCCGGTCCTGGAGGATCGCCTCTTCCTCGTGAACGCCGCTGGCCTTCCCCCCTTTCGCGAGGTGTTTGACCAGCTCATCGCCATGGGCTTCTACAACCTCAACCCGAAGGTGATGAAGGAGCTCCAGCAGCCCGACGCCGGGGAGCTCCTCCATGCCGACGGAGCCAATCTGGCCAGCGTGGTCGCCCGACTGAGGAAGGACGAGCCTGCAGTGTTGGAGCGCATCCAGGACTACCTCTCGACCATTGTCCCGGGAGCTCACCGAGGTCGACCGGGTGGCGCTGGGGCCGCGCGAGACCTTGCAGTTCTGGCAGAGGGTCAAGGGCTCCGAGCACCCCTGGAAGTTCTATGCGTCGAGCATGTCCGACGGCACCCTACGGGCTCTCGGCGCTCTCGTCGCCGTGGCCCAGCTCGCGGATCGGAAGCAGCCGGTCCGACTGGTCGGCATCGAGGAGCCGGAGACCGCCCTCCATCCGGCTGCGGCCGGCGCCCTGATGGACGCCTTGCGCGAGGCGGCGAGCCGCACCCAAGTGCTTTTGACGACCCACAGCCCCGACCTGCTCGACCAGATCGAGATCGATCGGGACGGCCTGCTCGTCGTGGTGGCGGAAGAGGGGACGACCAAGATCGCGCCGGCGGACGCGGCCAGCCTCGACGCGATCCGGAGCCACCTTTATCCACCGGGCTCGCTCCTGCGCATGGATCAGCTCCAGCCCGATCGCGCGGACTTCGAAAGACAGCTCGCTCTCGACCTCTTCGCGACGGGCGTCGAGGCGGCGTGACGGGTCTGCGGATCGTTCCGATCGTCGAGGGCCACGGCGAGGTGGCGGCGGTCCGCCACCTGCTGAATCGAATCTGGTACGAGCTTCTCGGAGGCGACGCCCTCGAGATCCTGCAGCCGATCCGGCAGCCGAGGTTCTCACTCGTCAAGCCCGACGATCTGCTCCGCGCGGTCCGGTTGGCTCGACTCAAGCTGCGCGAGGGCCGGAGGAACGAGAGCGAAGGTGGTGAGGTTTCTGAGCTCGTCCTTCTCCTGATCGATGCCGAAGAGGACGCTCCTTGCCTGCTCGCGCCGCGGCTCGTCGAGATGGTCCGGAACGAGGAGCCGGAGGTCGATTTCGCCTGCGTGCTGGCCACCCCGGAGTATGAGACGTGGTTCGTGTGCGCGGCGGAATCGCTCGGTGGCCATCTGGCGCTACCGAACGCCGACAGGATCCCAGCCAACCCCGAAACGACACGCTCGAAGAAGGCCTGGCTCCAGCGGTATTTCCGGGGCACCTATAGCCCGACTGTGGACCAGCCGCGCCTGACCGCCGCGATGGACCTCGTCCTCTGCCGCGAGCGGTGCCCCTCGTTCGACAAGCTGTGCCGGGAAGCTCGAAACCAGGTCGACCCTGACGCGTTCGACCCCTGACGAGCACTTGTAGTGTGAACGATCGCCGAGGTGGCGCGGGCTTGCCCCCGCCGCTTCGCGCGGTTTCGGTACACTGCACCGAATCTCGGCGCCCGGTCCCGCCCATGGTGGGCGGCTCGGGCGAACAACCACGGAAGGAGAATCGACGGTGGCTTTCGAGGTCTATCTGTACAACGTTCCCAAGGTCTCCGAGGACGGCAAGAAGGCCCTCCCGATCCCCGGGCACCAGACGCACGAGTTCGACGAGCTGGAGAAGGCGACGAAGTTCGCCGCCGAGCACAAGGACGAGTTCGACCGCGTCATGCTCCTGCGCCACGAGGCCGAGGAGCAGAAGCTCGTGAAGCGCTACCGCGAGGGCATCCACGAGGACGCCGAGGAGATCGTGCGCCACTAGTGGGCCCGGCCGGCCGGCCGAGCCCCGGGCCCGCTAGCCGCCGGTCATGCCGGCGCGCAACAGCCAAACCACCCAGGCGGCGAGGACGGCGAAGCCGACCAGGGTGACGAGCGACGAGAGGACGGCTCGGCGGTTGCCGTAGTGGTAGCGGACGATCGCGAAGACGCTCGCCGTGGCGAGGAGGGCGAAGAGGCCGTAGAGGACGATGGCGAAGACCATGGCGGGGCGCCCCCTCCCTGTCAGTCGCTCCCGAGCACGCCGTGGAAGGTCCGCCCTTCGGCCGCCATCGTCACGAGGAGCGGCGCCGGCGCCAGGCGCTCGCCGTAGCGCTCGGCGTAGCCGCGTAGCGTCTCGACCACCGCGGCGATCCCCAGCCGGTCGGCGGCCTTCAGGATGCCGCCCCGGAACGGCGGGAAGCCGAACCCGAAGATCACCCCGACGTCGACGTCCACGGGGTTCTCGATCACGCCGTCCTCGATGGTGCGGGCGACCTCGTTGAGCATCTGGAGCCAGCAGCGCTCGACGATCTCCTCGGCCGGCACCTCGCTCGGCTTCCAGCTCAGCAGGTCGTAGACCTTCGGGTCGGGCCGCTTCTCCTTGCCCGCATAGTCGTAGAAGCCCTTCCCCGCCTTGCGGCCCTTGCGGCCGTCCTCGATCATCCGGGCGAGGACCGGCGGCGGCGCCACGCGGTCTCCCAGGTAGGGCAGCATCACCTCGGCGGCGTGGTGGGCGATGTCGAGGCCCACCTCGTCCAAGAGCTCGAGAGGGCCGACCGGCCAGCCCCAGCCGCGGAGCGCCCGGTCGATGGCCTCGATCGACGCGCCCTCGGTGAGGATCCAGGCCGCCTCGTTGACGAACGGCCCGAGCACCCGGCTGGTGAAAAAGCCCGGGCCGTCGCCCACCACGATCACGGTCTTGCCCATCTCGCGGCCGATCGCCACGGTGGTCGCCAGGGCCTCCTCGGAGGTCGCCGGGTGGCGGATCACCTCGAGGAGCGGCATCTTGTGGACCGGCGAGAAGAAGTGCATGCCGACCACGTTCTCCGGCCGGCGGGAAGCTTCGGCGAGCCGGGCGATGGGGAGGGTCGAGGTGTTCGAGGCGAAGATCAGCCGCTCGGGAGCGACCGCCTCGATCTCCCGGATCACGGCGTGCTTGACGTCCAGGTCCTCGAACACCGCCTCGATGACGAAGTCGGTCTGCTCGAACGGCCGGTCCTCGGTGGTCGGGTGGATGCGGGCCATGGCGGTCTTCATCTCGACCTCGCTCATCCGGTGGCGGCGGACCCGGTCGCGGAAGACCTTGGAGATCCCCGCAAGGCCGCGGGCGAGGCTCGCCTCGTCGCGGTCCTTGACCACCAGCTGGCGCCCCTCCCGTGCCCACCTCTGGGCCAGTACCTGGGCGATGCCGCCGCCCATCAGGCCCGCCCCGAGGACTCCGATCCGCTCCACCGTCCGGGCCGCCCCGGCGAGCTTCGCCGCCCGGCCCTCGACGTCGTTCTTCATGAAGAAGATGGCGATCAGGTTCTTGGCGACGTCGGAGGTGACCAACCGGGAGAAGGCCCCGGCCTCGAGCTGGAACGCCCGGCCGAGGGGGAGCTCCATCCCCTCCCGCACGATGTCGAGGGCGACGAGCGGCGCCGGGTAGTGGCCGCCGCTCTTCGCCATCACCTGCTCGCGGGCCTTGCCGTAGACCAGCTTCTTCGCCCACGGGGTGCGCGCCGCGAGGTCCGCGGCCCGCTTGGCGAGGGGCTTCTTGCCCCGCCGCACCGCCCGCTCGCCCTCCTCGACGAAGCGCAGCGCCGCCCGGCGCAGGTCCTGAGGAGCGCAGGCCTCGTCCACCAGCCCCAGGCGCCGGGCCTTGCGGGCATCGACCCGCTTGCCGGTGAGGATCAGGTCCAGGGCGTCGGGCACGCCGATCAGTCGGGGCAGGCGCTGGGTGCCGCCGAGCCCCGGGATGAGGCCGAGCTGGACCTCGGGCAGGCCCAGGCGGGTCTTCTCGGTGTCGGCGGCGACCCGGAAGTCGCAGGCCATGGCGAGCTCGAGCCCGCCGCCCAGGCAGGCGCCCTCGATCGCCGCCACCGTCGGGCAGGCGAGCGCCCCGAGGCGGCGGGTGAAGGCGTGGCCGCGCTCGAGCAGAGCGAGGACTTGGCTTTCGTCGGTCAGCTCGCCCAGCTCCTCGATGTCGGCGCCGGCCACGAAGGTGCCCGGCTTGCCCGAGAGGATGACGACGCCGCGCGGGCATTCGGCCTCGATCCGGGTGAGTTGCTCCTCGAACCAGCCGAACATGCGGCTCGACAGGGTGTTGACCTTCTTGGCCGGGTCGTCGAGCACCAGCCAGGCGACGCCGTCGGTGAAGGTGAGCTTCCCGGGTTCTGTGGTCGGAGGGGTCTCTAGCGTGACCATGTCGTGTCCTTTCTGAGGGCGCCGCCCTTCGGTCTTGCGGAGCCGCCGCCGGAGCGCCGGCCGGGGAAGAGCGAGCTGGGGAGGACGGGGAGTGCCGGGGCGCGGCGAGCGGGCGGGAGCGCCGGGGCGAGAGCCGGGGCGAGAATGCCCGCACCCCATGCTAGAGACCGATGCCGCAGTGTGTCAAGAAGATCCCTCCGATCTGATCAGCTCGCGACCGCCGCCTCGCGCCGCCGCGGCGTCGTCACAGGCTCCACCCCCACCGGGGGCTCGAGGAGCAGCACGGACGGCACGGTCTCGGGCGCCGCCAGACGCAGGAGGCCGTAGCCGATTCCTGCGAGGCCGTCCATCAGGCCCGGCGTCTCGTAGCCTCCCGGCACGCCGCAATGGAAGCGTCCGGCCAGGACCTCGTCGCAGACGATCGCCGCGATCTCCCCGGCCCGGCGCACGGCGTCCGGACGGTCGAGAAGCCGGCCCGCCCGGGCAAGAAGCTCGGCATTGCCCAGGGCACCGTGGCACAGCGTGTGGTCGCTGCCCGCGCCGTACTTCGCCGTGGTCTCCAGGGCGACGTCGAGCTCGCGGCGCATCTCGGCCCGCCGGCTCTCGTCCCCCTCGAGCTCGAGCTCCAGGCTCGCCAGGCGTGCGAGCCCGATCCCGACGGCCCCGTGGCACCAGGCGACGGAGAAGCCCCCTTCGGGTCCCCGGAAGCCCCGCAGGTCGCGCCAGTTGCCCTCGCCCGGATCGAACAGGGTCCGCTCGTAGGCGAGGGCGCCCAGCGCGCCCCGGGAGAAGCGCTCCTCGCCAGTGGCCCGGGCAAGCTGGGCCAGAGCCCAGGCGAAGCCCGCACCGCCGTGGGAGAAGCCGGAGAGCGGCTGCTCTCCGGCGAGCGGACTGATCCAGCCAATCCCCTCCGGCAGCTGCCGGGCCGCGCTCAACACCCGGTCGCCGCACCGCTCGGCGAGATCCAGGTAACGGCTCTCGCCGGTCGCGCGCTCGAGAGCCAGGAGGACCGGGATGCAGCCGGCGCTGCCGGCGAGCACGTCCAGACCTCGATCCTCTGGAAGCCACTCCTCGAGCCAGCCCGCCCAGACCGCGGCCTCGGAGAGAAGCTCGGGGCGGTTCCAAAGCCGGCTCAGGTGAAGTGCGAGGTAGAGGACGCCCCCCAGGCCGGCAAACGCCCCGGGCTGGTCGAAGATGTCGCGCCCCTCGGCCAGCCCCCGGCCGACCGTCCTCCAGGTCGCCTCGGCCATCTCCCGGGACTCCTCGTCCCGGTCTGTCGCCGCCAGGTACGCCAGGAACAGGGCGATTCCCGGGAGTCCCGCGTACAGGTCTAAGCCGAGCGGCATCGGGACGAGGCCCTCCTCGTCGGCCCCGGAGATCCCGACCCAGCTCACGTCGCCGTCGATCCCGACGAGAGCCAGCTCCCGGAGCCGGAAGCGGATCTGTGCCGTCGCCGCCAGCAGACGCTCCGGCCCCGGCGGCTCGAGCTCGTCTCTCGAGGAAGCGGAGGCGGGCCCGGACCGGTGGCGGTCGCCGCCGTCGAGAGCGGTGAGGGAAGCTCCGACCATCCAGCGCTGGAGCTCGAGGTTCCGCTCGCCGAGCCGGCCGATGCGCGCGGCGACGATCTCCAGGCCCGAGGACTCGAAGAACTCATCGAGGTGGCGACCGGTACCGCAGTAGAGCCGACGCTCGCCCGGCCGGCTGCTGAACAGCGGGACGTCGAGGCGCTCCAGCTCTTCGCGTTCCTGCCGCAGCACGAAGGGAGACAGGTTCTCGTTTCCTACGCCCAGCCAGAGCCGGTCGAGATGCCGGTCGCGGTCGAGGGCGTCGCGGAGCAGGTCGGGGTGGTACCCATCGAGTTCCATCAAGCGGTAGATCCGGGTCCCTCGAAGGATCAGTCGAACGTCGTCGCCGGCGAAGGAGGCGAGAGGCCCGTCCGGCGCGAGGAGCTCCTCGCGGTTCTCGAGGATCGTCTGGTAGACGTTTGCGAAGCCCCGCTCGATCGCCGCCTTGTGCTCGACGGCGCGCTGGACCTCGCCGGCCAGGGTGGGCAAGTTTTGGGCCCCTTCCACCCGCCTTTCCTTTCGGCCGATGTGCATCTCGTCGGTGCCCGGAGCCGCCACCGCCGAGACCGCGGGACCGACCTGGCCTGCCATCGCACCGAGACCCGAGAGGTCCAGGTTTCCCAACCTGAGCCCCGCGCCTGTGGGTCGTGGCAGCAGGCCCGTGCGCAGCACAGAGTGGAGGATCGCGTCCGCCGCGCGGCCCGGAGCGGTGGTCCGGTCGAAGGACTTGAGGCGCTGGGCGAAGAGAGACTCGAGGTCGACGAGGACGGGGTATTCGCCGCTCGCGATGACGTTTTCGTAGTGGAAGTCGTTGGCGTCCAAGGCGTAGAGCAGCGCGAGGAACCCGCCCTGGCGCTCGTAGAAGCGCTCGACGCCAGCCGGCGACTCGCAGCCGTCCGCCGAGACGAACTCCACCCAGCCGTAGGACCCGCGGTCGATCACGGCCGGGTGGCGCGAGCGGAGGTGATTCCCGCGCTCGTCGAGCCAGGCGAGGAGCTCGCGGAAGTGGCGGTCGACGGCCAGGGATCTGGGCTTGTAGAGGAGCTTCAGACCCGAGTCGAGCTCCAGGATCTGGACGGAGCGGCCGCACCGGTGCCGGTCCCCGGCCCCACCGCGCAGGCGGCGGAGCTTTCCGAGAGGCCGCCCGGCGTGAAAGGTCTCCTCGAGGACCCGGCGGTCCCGAGCCAGGCGCTCGAGGA
Organism: uncultured Acidobacteriota bacterium; assembly: GCA_963741925.1. GTDB lineage: Bacteria > Acidobacteriota > Thermoanaerobaculia > Multivoradales > DATKCC01 > CAVUBL01. Next base: position 240,548 of record CAVUJU010000005.1, on the reverse strand, counting down.
GCTCTGCGCTGGCAAAGTGCCAGCGCTCGGCAGCCTCGACGGCCAGCCGTCCGAGCACCGGGTATTCGCTGAAGATCTCGCTCCTCACTCGGGGAAGCTCGAGGCTGCCGACGAAGCTCCGGAATCGCGCTTCGCCGTCGCCGCCCTCCAGGCGGCCCGCGAGGCGGGCGACGTGAAGCTCCAGCACCAGGGTGCGCAGCGAGATCTCGTAGAGCTGCACGACCAGGGACTCCACCAGCAGGCCCACCACACGGTCCGGCTCGAAGGGGATCTCGGGGTCGGCCTCGGCGAGCTCGCCGGCTCGCCGGCGGAGCCGATCCCCGACGCGAACGATCACCGGGTACCAGAGGCGGACGAGGGCTCGGTCCGGCCGATCGGAGTCGACCGCCAGCGGCTGCGGGATCTCTCTCCGGAGGGGGCGACTGTAGGCCTGCTCGAGCTCCCTCCACCAAGGTGGTGGTCCGCCGGCGAGGGTCTCGAGGTCCTCCGGCCGGGCGCCCAGGGCGCATCGCAGGTCCTCCTCCGACCACCCGTGAGACTCCAGCCAGGTGCGGAAGACTTGCGCGTCGGAGAAAGGCCGGACACCTCGCAGGCGCTCGACCCGACGGCGGGCGAGGCGCTCGTCGCCGAGGTGTCCGCGGGCGCTGCGGCGAGCGAGCTCCACCCGCTCGGCGAGACTAAGGGCGCGGCACCAAGTGGCGTCTTCGAAGCAGGGCAAGGGAGCCATGGATGTCCTCCGCTCGTCTGGGTCGTTGGAGAGCGCCCGGGCGGCGCAGGCCTCGAGGCCGGCGCCGCCCGGGCCGAACGGGCTAGTGCCAGCGACCGCCTAGAAGGTGGTCTGGCAGGATTCCTCCCAGCTGTACGTGTTCGTACAGTGGTTGCAGGAGAGGCAGAGGGCGTTGTAGGACGCCCCGCCAGTCGCTACGTCCAGCTCACCGTCGCTGAGCTCCATCGGGCCCGCCGGGTTCGCCGACAGGGCGCCGAGCTCGGCCTCGGACAGGTTGTTGCGGTACTCCGGGTCCTTCCACGCACGGATCACGTCGATCTTCGACATCTGGATCTCCTCTTCGCTGTTTGAAGTTCATCGGTTCGGCCATCGAGTGGCCACTCCTACGCTCGGTCCGCCGCGGTCAGACCGAAGATCGATTCCCGGGATCGGCTCCCGCCGCCCGACGGCGAGCCCTCCGCCTGGAGGCGGACCATCTCGGCATAGAGGCCGCCCCGGGACATGAGCTGTTCATGGGTTCCACGCTCGGCCACCGCTCCGCGGTCGAGGACCAGGATCAGGTCGGCGTCCCGTACCGTCGACAGGCGGTGGGCGATGACGAGGCGAGTGGCTTCGAGCTCGGAGAGGTGGTTCTCGATCTCCGCTTCGGTCTCGGAGTCGAGGTGGCTCGTCGCCTCGTCGAACAGGAGCACCCTGGGCCGCGGCGCCACCGCCCGGGCGATCGAGAGGCGCTGGCGCTCGCCGCCGGAGAGCGCGCCGCCCCCCTCGGGCAAGAGGGTCTCGTACCCCATGGGCATGGCCTCGACGTCGCGGTCGATGGCGGCGAAGCGCGCCGCCTCGATGACGCGCTCGAACGGGAGGTCGGGGGCGTTGAAGGCGATGTTCGAGCGGATCGAGCCGGCAAAGAGATGGGACTCCTGGAGGACCACGCCGAGCTGGCCGCGAAGCGACCGCGCTTCGAGCTTCCCCTGGGGCACCCCGTCGTAGAGGATGCGTCCCTCGCTCGGCTGGTAGAGGCCGAGGAGCAGGGCCGCCAGGGTGCTCTTGCCCGATCCGGTCCGCCCCACGAGAGCCACCTTCTGGCCCGGCGCGGCCGAGAAGGAGACGCTTCGCAGGACCCGCGGCCCGTCCGGCCGATACCGGAACGCGAGGTTCTCCACGTCGATCGCGCCCCGGAGCCGGGGCGCCGGCCGGACCCGCGCCGGGTCCTGCTCGCGATCGGTCTCGAGGACGTCGGTGATCCGCTCGAGGCGGGCGCCCACGGTCTGGAGCTGGCGCGCCGTCGAGACCAGGCTCGCGAGCGGCGCGAGGAACGAGCCCGCCAGGGCCGCCAGGGCGAGCATGGTGCCCAGGGTCAGGCGTCCGTCGAGCACCTGACGGGTCCCGAACCAGAGCAAGGCGAGCGGCGCCAGGGTCCGAAGTGCCGTCATCGCCGTCTCGACCACGGCGTTGAAGCGGGCGCGCTGGAGGGTGAGGTTGAGCTGCTTGAAGAACAGGTTGGCCCAGTGGTCGAGGATCCGGTCCTCGGCGCCGGCGGCCTTGATCGTCGCGACCCCCTTGAGCGCCTCGACCAGGTAGCTCTGCTGCTCGGCGTCGGCGGCGAGGTCGCGCTGCATCAGGCCGTGCATGGGCCGCGTCGTCGCGGCGGTCACCGCGACCTGGAGGAGGCCGAAGACCAGGACCACCGCACCGAAGGGCGGCGACAGGGCGAAGAGGACGACCAGGTAGACGACGGCGAAGCCCGAATCGAGCACCAGCGAGACGGTCTGGCTGGTGAGCACCGCCCGGATCAGGGCGTTCGACGCGAGGCGCATGGCCAGGTCGCCCACGCTCCGGCGCTGGAAGAAGCCGTACGGCAGCGCCAGGAGGTGCTCGAAGAAGCCCACCATCATCTGCGCGTCCAGGCGTCCCTGGAGGAAGATCACGAGCGCCGAGCGCAGGAGCGTGGTGGCCGCCTGGGCGGCGACCCAGACCGCCACGCCGAGCCCCAGGACGCCCAGCGCTCCGGAGAGCTCGCCGGGGATGATCCGGTCCACGACCAGCTTGGTGACGAGAGGCAGGGCGAGGCCGAAGGCCTGGAGCAGAAGGGACGCGAGGGCCACCTGGGCCAGCGCCGGGCGCACCCCGCGCCGGCCGGCGACGGAGGCCAGGTAGCGCCGCCAGGGGTGGCGGCCGGACTTGCGGTGAGCCTGGAAATCGGAGCTCGGCTCGAGCGCCAGAGCGACCCCGGTCAATCCGGCGTCGACCTCATCCGGGCCGAGGCGCCGCCTGCCGACCGCCGGATCGACCACTTCGGCTCCCCGGGGGGTCCAGCGCTCGACTACCAGGAAGTGGTTGAACCGCCAGTGGACGATGACGGGAAGCTCGAGGACGCCCAGGTCCGCCGGCTCGATCGAGTAGCCGCGGCAGCGCAGCCCGAAGGCCCGCGCCGCCTCGGCCAGACCCCGAGCCGAGGCACCGTCCCGACCGGAGCCGACTCGCCCGGCGACCTCCGCGACGGAGGTCTCGCGGCCGAAGTACCCGAGAATCATGGCGAGGCAGGTCGCCCCGCACTCGGCGACGCCGCGCTGGCGCAGCACCGGCACCCGCCGCCGGCGGAGGAGGCGCCGGCGGGAGACCGCCGCCTCGGGCCGCCGCTCGCGGCGCTCACTGCGGGGCACGGCTCACCTCTCGGTGAAGTGGCGCGGCCGGGCTCGCGGTCGACGCGTCGAGGACCAGCCCGGCCGCCAGGCAGGCCGCGGTGAGGAGGGCCACCAGGAGCCACAGCCAGGCGAGCTCGCGAGGGGCCGCCAGGCGCGGGATGGCCTGCTCCTCGGCACGGTGCACGTAGTGCTCGATCGCTCGGGGCCGGAAGATCCGGCCCGGCGGACGCGCCCCGCGCTCGCTCTCGGTACAATTCGCGGACTCGCGTTGTGGTTTCTTGCTCACGTGTCTGTCAGCGCCCCTACATGGAGACACGCGTCGGGGGGCCTCGGAATCGATCACCGCCGGCCGCTCGCTAGGGAGCGCTGGCCGGTACGGCGTGGGAGACCCATCAGGTGGAGAGTCGGGAGACGGGGAACGAGCCGGGCAAGACGACGGAGCTGCTCCGGCTTTGGCAGCAAGGGGAGACCGATGCGGGAGACGACCTCATGCGCCGCCTCTACGGCGAGCTCCACGCCCTGGCGGCCCGGTTCTTCCGGGACGAGGGCCGGCGCGTGACGCTCCAGCCCACCGCCCTGGTGCACGAGGTCTACCTTCACCTCGCCGAGCAGGACCGGTTCCGGTGGCGCAACCGCGAACAGTTCTTCGCCGTCGCCGCCCGGATGATGCGCCGCATCCTGGTGGACCACGCCCGCCGGCGCGGGCGCCTCAAGCGAGGTGGAGCGGCCCGGCAGGTCTCGTTCGAGGACCTGACCGGCCTGGGCGTCGAGAGGCCGCCCCAGCTCGTCGCCCTCGACGAGGCCCTCTCCGCGTTCGAAGAGATCGACCCGGTCAAGGCCGCCGTGGTCGAGCTGCGCTTCTTCGGCGGTCTGAGCCTGGAGGAGACCGCCGGGGCCCTGGGAGTGTCGGCCCCGACGGTGGGCCGCTACTGGAGGCTGGCCCGGGCCTGGCTGCTCCGCGAGCTCTCCGCCTCGCCCCACGACGCCACCTGAGCCTCGAGGCCGGCGCGCACGCGGGCGAGATCGGCGGCGTACCGGCTGGCTTCGGCCTCCTTGCCCCAGGCGCGGTAGAGCCGGACCAGGCGCTCGAGGGCGCCGATCCGCCGACTGCCGTGGAGGCGGGCCGCGCCGTGCTCGTCCAGGTAGCCCGACAGGAGGAGCGGCTCGGCCTCCGCGTAGCGGCCCTGGGCGAGGCGCAGGGCGCCCAGCTCGCGCTCCGCCTCGCCGATCCACGGATGCCCCGGCGGCAGCATCGCGCGGCGGGCGTCGAGGGCCTGGCGGATCCGTGGTTCCGCGCCCTCCAGGTCTCCCCGGGCCAGGGCGATCTCGCCCAGGTTCAGGCTTTGCCGAATCGACGCCTGCCGGCCGGCCGCGCCGAGCTTCTTCAAGATCGCCCCCGCTGCCCGCTCGTGGGCCTCCGCCTCCTCCAAGCGCCCGAGTTGCAGCAGCACCCAGCCGAGGTTGACGTGGCTCCGCGCGACGTAGAGGTGCTCCTCGCCGAAGGCGCTCCGGGTCGCGGCCAGGACCTCGCCGAGATCGCGGGCCGCCGCGAGCCAGAGGCCGCAGTCGCTCTCCAGGACCGCCAGGTTGTTGAGCGCCAACATGGTCCTCGCGTCGCGCTCCCCCTGGTGGCTCCGGCGCAAAGCGACCAACCGCCGGAGCATGGGGCCCGCCTCCGCGTAGCGACCGAGACGCAGGTCGGCCATGGCCTCGTCGTTGAGAAGCGTCAGCCTCTCGGGATGATCCTCGCCGACCAGCGGTGCCCAGATCTCCCGCGCGCGGCCGAACAGCCCGACGGCTTCGGGCAGTCGGCCCCGGTCCAGTAGGGCCACGCCGAGGTTGGTCATGGCGTCGGCGACCCTGGCATCGTCGTCGCCGAGCGCCTGGCGGCGGAGATCGAGGACCTCCCGGTAGAGGCTCTCTTTCTCCTGCGGATTGCCCTCGTTCTGGACCAGCGCCCCCAGCTGGCTCAGAAGGTCCGCGGTGACCAGGGGATCGGCTCCCCGGCGGCGGGCCTCCGCGAGCGTGTCGCGCAGGAGGGCCTCGGCCTCCGCGGTGTGCGCCTGCAGGTCGAGATTCTTCGCCAACAGGCAGACCGTCTCGACGGTCGCTCGGCTGGTGGGCCCGGCGAGCTCCCGGCGCAGCGCGAGCGCCCGGCGCAAGAGCAGCTCGGCGGCCGCGTACTCTGCGGCCTCCTGGTGGGCCCTGCCCAGGTCGTGGAGGGCGGTCGCGAAGAGACGGCTGTCCTGACCGGCGGACGCGCGGGCGGCCTCCTCGGCCTGCTCCAGCACGGGGCGTGCTTCGGCGGGCAGCCCGAGCCCCAGGTAGGCCTCGCCGATGGCTTCCTGCAGAGTCGCCCGGACCTCCGGCTCGGCGCCGAGCTCCTTCGCGACCCGCCGCGAGCCGAGGTCGAGGACCTCCCGGGCGCTCAGCTCGTCGGCGCGCACGTGGACCTGCCGCTCGAGGGGATCGGACTGCCGGAAGATGCTCACCAGGAAGCCCAGCGCCTCTCGGCTCTTGTCCCTTTCGAGGGCCGTTCGCCGAGCCTGGGCCACGGCGAAGCCCGAGAACGCCAGCACGGCGACGAGGAGCGCGGCTCCCAGGGACGCGGTGATCCGGTTGCGGCGCAGGAACTTGCCGGCGCGGTAGGAGAACGTGTCGTTGCGGGCCGAGACGGGCAGCAACTCGAGGTGGCGCCTGACGTCTTCGGAGAGCTGGTGGACCGACGGGTAGCGGCGCCGCGGGTCCTTCTGGAGGGCCGTGAGCACGACGGTGTCGAGGTCCCCGGCGAGGCGGCGGGCGAGCGACGCCGGTTGGGCGCTCCGCGCCCGGGCGATCTCCCGGGGGTCCGGCGGGCCCGGCGCCGCCACCGCGGCGCTCGGCCGCGGGGGCTCGAGCTCGGCGATCCGGCGCGCGGCCTCCAGCATCGGCACCTCCCGCACGTCGTACGGCGGACGACCGCACAGCAGACCATAGAGGATGACGCCCAGGGAGTAGACGTCGGTGGCGGTGGTCACCGGCCGACCCAGGATCTGCTCCGGGCTCGCGTACTCCAGGGTCATGGGATGGAGCCAGGTGCGCGTGGCCTCCGCCCCCGGCTGGGGACCGGCCTCGAGGAGCTTGGCGATGCCGAAGTCGAGGAGCTTGGGAACTCCGTCGCCGTCGACCAGGATGTTGGCCGGCTTCAGGTCCCGGTGCACGACCAGGTTCTGGTGCGCGTGCTCGACCGCCGCGCACACCTGGCGAAACAGGGCCAGCCTCTCGTCCACGGAGAGCCGCTCCCGGTCGCAGTACTCGTCGATGGGCGTACCGTCGACCCAGTCCATGACGAAGTAGGGCAGGCCCCGCGGCAGGGTGCCGCCGTCGTGGAGCCGGGCGATGTGGGGGTGGTCGAGGTTCGCGAGGATCTGCCGCTCGCGGCGGAAGCGCGCCACCAGGTGCTCGGCTCCGAAGGCCGGGCCGAACACTTTGATCGCCACCTTGGACTCGTACTCCGCGTCGCTGCGGGCAGCGAGGAACACCCGGCCCATCCCCCCCCGGCCGAGCTCGCGGATCACCGTGTAGGGTCCGACCTGCCGCCCGGCCCAGGACTCGGCCGCCGCGTCGTCGTCCATCCTCCGGGCGACGGCCTCGAGGGCCGGCCGGTCGAGGAACCCGGTGGAGAGATCGTGAGCCCGCAGCAGAGACTCGACCTCTCGGCGCAGGGCGGCGTCCCCTGGACAGGACGCATCGAGCAACGCGTCGCGCGTCGCGGCGCCCAGCTCCGCGGCGGCCTGGAACAGCTCTTCCACCTCACGCCAGTGCTCAGGCGTCACCGTTTCCCCTCCTGGTCGACAATTCGCCAGAACGAGAAAAAGCAAGAAGGGTGCCCGGCAAGCTCAGGCGTCTGGCGGCCCGGCGGCGGAGGGGGTCGCGGCGAACAGGGCCGTCTCGCCGCCCAGGGTGGCGAGGCGCAGTCCGAGGCGGGTGGCGAGCGCCGCCTGGCCCAGGAGGAAGGCGAGGACGACGCCCGCCCAGCTCGCCGGGCCGGCCGCGGGGGCGATGAGGGCGTAGAGGCCGAGGAGGACGAGCCCGAGGACCGCCAGTCCCCAGTAGACGCCCAGGGTGCGGACCGGGTGCTCGAGGACGAAGGCGAGCCCCGTCCAGGCGGCGGCGAAGGCGCTGCGCCGGCCCTCGGTGACGACCGCGATTCGGGCGTAGTCGAAGACCACCCGGACGAGGGTCAGGAGCGCCACCACCAGGGCCGCCCCGAGGAAGACCCAGAGGAGGACCGTCCGCTCGGCGGTGACGTCGCGGGTCGCCCGCTCGAGGGCGTGGAAGCCGGCCCGGGCCAGGCGGAAGATGCCGTAGTAGAGCACCCCCGAGAGCGCCGCCAGCCGCAGGAAGCGGAAGAAGTAGCGGCCGCCGGCGCCGCAGAAGGCGCCGAGGGTCCACGCCTCGGGGCCTCCCGGAGCACCCTCCCCGCCCGGCGCGGCCGCGCCGGCGGGCCGCGCCAGCCGCTCGAGGACGCCGCCCAGGAGCAGCACCCAGAGGAGGGCGTAGCCGAGGCCGGCCGCGACGAGCGCCGGCTCGACCTCGAAGAGCCGCCCGCTCCACCAGCTCTCGAGGTTCCGGAAGAAGGCGCCGGCCCCGACGATCTCGGGCGAGAAAGTCTTCACCACACCCTGGGCCTGGTGGGCGAGCTCCCCCTGCCAGCGGGTGTCGAAGCCCTGGACCAGCCGCTCGGCGACCAGGCTCCGGCCGGCCGAGGACTCGATCGCCCGGCCCACGACCACCGCCATGGGCAGGGCGACCAGGAGGTTCACGACCCAGAGGAGGGCGAGCAGGCCCGGCGCCCGGGCGGCGCGCGCGAGGCCCTCGCGGATGGCGCGGAAGGTTCCGATCATGATTCGGTCCTCAGCCGAAGAAGGCGAAGGTCTGGAGCAGGTCCTGGGCCCAGATCATCCACTTCGAGGCCCATTTCGCCGCCGCCAGGTGCCCGGCCGGGTGGACGAGGCGGCTGTTGTTCGTCCGGTCGAGGTCGAGGAGCAGCACGCCGTCGGGGTCGACCACCGCGTGGTGGAGCTTCGCCGGCCCCTGGTGGACGAAGAGCTTCCAGCGCGCCCGGCCGTCCCAGTGCCGCCGGACCTGCGAGCCGTCCTCGAAGACCAGGAGCACGTCGACCGGGAAGACCCCCTGGCCGAGCCGGCGCACCACGACCTCGCTCCGGTAGACGGGGCTCTTCCCGCCCTCGCCCGTCTCCCCGCCTCCGCCCTTGCGGTAGACCAGCTTGCCGCCCGTCTCGACCATCCCCTCGGGCGCCGCGCGGTAGCTCGCCGCCCGGTCGACGGCGTAGTCGAAGGCCACGTCGTCGCGGTAGACCTGGTCGAAGAACCAGTCGAGGTCCTCGCCCCGGCGCTCCCGCGCCACCCGGTCGGCGATCTCGATGAAGCCCTCGGGCGTCGGGTGGGCGAGCTCGTAGCGGTGGAAGAAGGTCGAGAGGATCTCCTGGAGCGTCCCCCATCCCAGGTGGCGCTCGAGGGTATGGAGCCAGAGGGCGGTCTTGGCGTAGGTGATGCTCGCGTGGGTCTTCGGGTAGTAGAGGTAGGTCGGGGTGGCCGGCACGTCGCTCGTCGCGTCGCGGCGGTAGCGGTTCAGCCGGTCGCCCTGGACGGCCCGCGGGTAGCGGATGCCCGGGAAGGTGACCGGCAGGAAGCCGCGCCACGAGGTGCCGGGCGGCCGGAGGTAGCGCTCCTCGAGGGCTTCCTCGCCGTAGGCCTGCTGGTAGGCGCGGGCGGTCGAGAAGGTGTTCAGGCCCTCGTCGATCCAGGCGTCCTCGAACTCGTTGTCCCCCACCAGGGCGTACCAGAACTGGTGGCCGCACTCGTGGATCGTCACCCCCTCGGGCGAGCCGCCGGCCGGCGGGTTGACGAGGCGCGTGCCGGCGGTGAAGAGGGTCGGGTACTCCATGCCGCCGGCGCCGCTCTCCCACGCCGGGTCGACGATCGTCAGGTGCGAGTAGGGGTACGCGCCGTACCAGGTGCCGTAGTCCTGCAAGCAGGCCTTGGTGGCGGCGAAGTGGCGCGCCACCTGGCCCGCGTGCTCCGGCTGGTAGAGGAGGCGCAGGTCGACGCCCGGCAGGCCGGGCGCTTGGAAGCGGTCGGTCGCCACCTGGAAGTCGGGGCTCGTCGTCCAGGCGAAGTCGTGGACGTCCGCCTGGACGAAGCGGTGGACGACCGCGCCGTCGCCGGCCGGCCGGGTCTCCGTCTCGAGGCCGGTCGCCCCGACCACGAAGCGCTCCGGCAGGGTGAGCGAGACGTCGTAGACCCCGTAGTCGGAGAAGAACTCGGTGTTGGAGTGGAACTGGTGGCAGTTCCAGCCGCGGACGCCCTGGAAGACGCCGAGCTTCGGGAACCACTGGGCGATCAAGTAGAAGTCCCCCCGGTGGCCGGTGCGGGCGAAGGTGCGGGGCACGTGGGCGTGCCAGTCGATCGCCACGCGGACCGTGGCGCCGGGCGGCGCCGCCTCGGGCAGGGGCACCACCATGACCGTGCGGTCCTGCCGATTGCCGTCGTCCGGGGCGGCGAAGCGGGCGGCACGGGTGAGGTCGGCGCCCGGCCGGCCGTCGGCCCCGAGGAGGCGGATCGAGTCGACCACGATCCAGCCCCAGTCCTCCTCGCGCAGGTCTTCCGGCAGGTCGCCGGCGAGGCGGCGCTCGCGGAGCCAGGTCGAGTGCGTGTTGCGGAAGGCGTTCCAGTAGAGGTGCAGCCGGAGCTCGGAGGTGGCGGCGTCCTGGACGTTGCGCCAGGTCGCGACCTCGGAGCCGGCGATCCGCCGGGTCGCGGGGTCGAGCCGGGCCTGGATGGCGTAGCTCGCGTTGCGCGGGGAGAGCGCCCGGCCGGGCGCTTCGCGGGCGCCCGACGGCGCGGCGGCCAGTGCGGCGGCGAGGGCGAGGAGGACGGCGGACGAGGGTCTAGGCGCGGTCATCGGCCACCTTCGAGACGGGCGCGGACATGGGACGGTGAGCGGAACGGCTCGACTATACCGGAGGGCCCCCGCCGGAGGGCCCGCCGGCCGGTGATAGGGTGTCGGCTCCATCGTCGGGGGAGCCCCGGTGGTCCAGATCTCCAAGACGCGGCGCCTCAAGAAGGACCTCGGCCTGTTCGACGTCTACGCCGTCGCCACGGGCACGACCCTGTCCGCGGGGTTCTTCCTGCTCCCCGGTCTCGCGGCCGAGGAGGCGGGGCCGGGCCTCGTCGCCTCCTACCTGCTGGCGGCGGTGCCGCTCGTGCCGGCCATGTTCAGCGTCGCCGAGCTGGGCACGGCGATGCCCCGGGCGGGCGGCGTCTACTACTTCCTCGACCGCAGCCTCGGGCCCATGGTGGGCACGATCGGCGGTCTCGGCACCTGGCTCGCCCTGATCCTCAAGGTGGCCTTCGCCCTGGTGGGGATGGGGGCCTACATCGGCCTGTTCGTGGCCCATCTCCCGATCACCGAGGTGGCGGTGGCGGTCGCCCTGGCTCTGGGCGCGCTCAACCTGTTCGGCGCCAAGTCGAGCGGCCGCCTCCAGTCCTTCCTGGTGGTCGGGTTGATGGCGATCCTGGTGCTCTTCGTGGGCGACGGGCTGCCGCAGATCCATCCGCAGCACTTCGCCGGCTTTTTCGACGCCGGGATGGGGGCGATCGCGGGCACCGCGGGCCTCGTCTACATCAGCTACGTCGGGGTGACCCACATCGCGAGCCTGTCGGAGGAGGTGCGCGATCCGGAGCGGAACCTCCCTCTGGGGATCTTCCTCGCCCTGGGCACGGCGGTGGTGGTCTACGGCCTGGGCACGGCGGTGATGGTGGGCGTGGTGCCCATGAACGAGCTCGCCGGGGACCTGACGCCGGTGGCCACCGCGGCGGGGCGGATGATCGGGCGCGCCGGCACGGTCGCGGTGTCGGTGGCGGCGCTTCTCGCCTTCACTTCGGTCGCCAACGCCGGCACCCTCTCGGCCTCGCGCTACCCGCTGGCCATGAGCCGCGACCACCTGCTGCCCCGGGTCTTCCGGCGCCTCGCCTTCGGCGCCTCGCCGGCGGTCGCCGTGGTGACCACGGTGGCGGCGATCGTCGCCATCCTGGTGCTCCTCGACCCGGCGAAGATCGCCAAGCTGGCGAGCGCCTTCCAGCTCCTCATGTTCGCCCTGATCTGCCTGGCGGTGATCGTCATGCGCGAGAGCCGGATCGAGTCCTACGACCCGGGCTTTCGCTCGCCGCTCTACCCGTGGATGCAGATCGCCGGCATCGCGACGCCGCTCTGGCTGATCTCGGAGATGGGCGGCCTGACGATCGCGGTCTCGTTCGGGTTCGTGGCCGCCGGGGTGGTGCTCTACCTCGCCTACGGCCGCGCCCGGGTAGCCCGCAGCGGCGCCATCTACCACGTCTTCACGCGCCTCGGCGAGACCGGGCTCGACGCCGGGCTCGACCCGGAGCTGCGGCTCATCCTGCGCGAGAAGGGGCTGCGCGAGGAGGATCCGTTCGACGAGGTGGTGGCGGCGGCGGCGGTCGTCGAGGCCCAGGGGCACCTGGGGTTCGAGGAGCTCGCCCGGCGGGTCTCCGCGATCCTCGCCGAGGACCTGCCCGCCACCGAGGACGAGCTGGCGAAGGGCTTCCTCGAGGGCACCCGGATCGGCCTGACACCGGTGGCCCACGGGGTCTCGCTGCCCCACCTGCGTCTGTTCGGCCTCGACCGGCCGCGGATGGTGATGGTGCGCTCGGCGGAGGGGATCCGGGTCGACGTGGCGGACGTCCACGGCGTCCACGCCGCGGACGAGCCGAGCCACGCCCTGTTCTTCCTGGTGAGCCCGGAGGAGCACCCGCGGCAGCACCTGCGGATCCTGGCCCAGATCGCCGAGCGGGTCGACGACGACGGCTTCATGGCCGCCTGGCTCGGCGCCCGCAACGAGCAGGTGCTCAAGGAGACGCTGCTCGCCGAGGAGCGCTACTTCAAGCTCCGCCTGGAGCGCGGCGGTCCCGGGGCGGGCTTCGTCGGGCGGGCGCTCCGCGAGCTCGACCTGCCCGAGGGCGTGCTGATCGCCCTGGTGCGCCGGCACGGGCGGTTCCTCGTGCCCCGCGGGAGCACGGTCCTCGAGGAGGGGGACCGGCTGACGGTGATCGGCGGCGAGACCGAGATCGCGCGGCTGCGCTCCGAGCTCGGCGGCTGACCCGGAGCCACCCCACCGCGCCTACCGCGGCTTCGTCTGGCTGAAGGTCACCGTGCCCTGGGTCCCTCCGTCCTCGGAGGTGAAGATCATGAGCTGCACGGAGCGGCCGGCCGACTCCTCGGTGGCGGTCAGGGTCGTGCCATGCCCCGACGCGTTCGAGAACGTGTTGCGCCCGGTCACCTCGAGGCCGGCGTCGGCGAGCGCCTTGTCGTAGTACGAGACCACGGCGTCCACCGAGTCGTCGGTGGTGAAGGTGAAGCCGCCGGCGGACCCCTCGTCGTTCGTCGACATGTAGGTACCGGTGGGCTCGACGCCCTGGTAGCGGGGGACCCAGCCGGGGACGTCCTCACCGCCGCCGGTGCCCGCTCGGAACCGGGTCTTGCCCTCCTTGTCGCGGACCGTCAGGGCGCCGCCGCCGTTCTCGTCACCTTGCATGCCGACGGTCATCTCCTCGTCGCCCGACTTGATGTTGAGGTTGCCGTTCTGGATGTCGGACAGGTTGACCGTGGTCTCCTTGCCGGTCTTCGTCTCGCGCACGGTGAAGGTATGGGCGTCCTCGTCCTCGGACACCAGCTCGTAGTCCGGGTTCGCCTTGATGGCGATCTCGGCGACCTTCATGGCGGCGTAGGAGGGGTCCTTGTCCGACTTCTCGGCGAAGGTCTTGACCTTGTGGGCCCCCCAGCTCACCGCCACCGCCAAGGCCAGCAGGCCGATCAGCAGGATGGCGCCACAGCCGATGCCGATCCAGGCGAGGGCCGGAAGGCCCTTCTTCTTCGGGGCCACGGGCGGCGGGGGCGCGTACCCCTGGGGAGCGCCCGCGGGGGGCGGTGGGGGTGGAGTCGTCGGGTATTCGCCGTTGCTCATGCCTAGGACCTCCTTCGGGAAAGGGAGCGAGATGGGACGCTATCACGAGCACAAGCGCCGGGGGCTCCCCGAACGGAGGGGGACAGGGCCGGCCGGTAGTCGCTAGAATCGAGCCTGGCGCACCGAACCTGCAACGACGAGCGAGGCAACCGCGACGATGACCACCGACGGCAAGAAAGACCCCCAGATCCTGGGGGATCGCAGGAAGGCGCTCGAGGAGGCGTTCTTCGCCCGCCAAGAGCGGGAGCTGGTGGAGAAGTTCCACCGCCAGGCGGCGGTCCGCGAGCGGCGCGAGGCCCTGGCCCATGCCTCCGGGATCTCGGACGAGGCGACCCTCGACCGGCTGCTCGCTCTGGAGATCGGCCCGGAGAGCCTGGCCGCCCTGACCCTGGCGCCCCTGGTGGCGGTGGCCTGGGCCGACCAGGCGGTCGAGTCGCCCGAGCGTGGGGCGGTCTCGGAGGCCGCCGAGGCCGCCGGGGTCAGCCCCGGCTCGCCGGCCGCGGAGCTCCTCGACGGATGGCTGCGAAAACGGCCCGGCCCGGAGCTGATGGCGGCCTGGAAGGCGTACGTGCGGGCGCTCGCCGGCAGCCTCGACGAGGGCGGGCGGCGCCACCTGCGCGAGGACCTGCTCGCCCGCGCGCGGCGCGTGGCCGAGAGCGCCGGCGGCTTCCTCGGCGTGGGCACCGTCTCCGAGGCCGAGCGCGAGACGCTCGCCGAGCTCGAGCGGGCGTTCGAGTAGGGGACAGGGCGTCTGGGGGAGGGACTTCAGGCCGGAGCTTCCGGCTCCGGCTCCTCGAGGCTCTGGACGATCTGGGTCACCTCCACCTCGGCCCGGCGGATCTTCGCCCGGCAGACCTCCAGGAGCTCGGCCGCCCGGCGGAGCTCCTCGGCCAGGGAGTCGACGTCGATCTCCTCGCCCTCGACCCGCCGGAGGATGCCCTCGAGCTCCTCCAATGCCTCGCCGAAGGCGAGTGGCTCGGCCCCTTCCGGGGCCGCCTGGGCGTCGCCTTTCTTCGTCGTCCCGCTCATCTTCAGCTACCCTCCTTCGCTCGGATGGATCTCGGTGACCCGGCTCGCGAGCCCGCCGCCGGCGAGCCGGGTGGTGATCTCCTCGCCCGGCGCGGTCTCCTCCGGCCGGCGCAGCGCCCGGCCCGAGGGGCCGCGGGTGATGCTGAACCCCCGTTCGAGGGTGCGCTGGGGCGCCAGGTCGTCGGCCAGGCGCTCGAGGCCCGCGAGCCCCGCCTCGACCTCCCGCAGCCGGCTCCGGGCCGCCGCCGCGAGCCGCCGGCCCACGCGGTCGGGCTCGCCCCGCCGGCGCGCGAGGAGCCGCGGCGCGACCAAGCCCAGGCGCTCCGCGACCGCCGAGAGCTCGCCCCGCGCGCCGCGCAGGCGGAGCCGCCCGGTGCGGGCCAGCGCCCGAGACAGCTCGCCCAGGCGTGCGCCGGCCGCCGCCAGGCGGGTCCGTGCCAGGGCCACCCCGCGCTCGGCGCTACCCAGGGCCTCGCGCCCCCGGCGCAGGCATTCGAGGCTCTCGCGCCGAAGGTCCCGGACGACGAGCCCCAGGCGCTGGTCCGCGCGCACCACCCGCTCGATCAGGAGCTCGGCCACCTTGGTCGGGGTCTTGAGCGCGGTGTGGGCCACCAGGTCGGCGATCGCCTGGTCGATCTCGTGGCCGAGGCCGGTCAGCACCGGGAAGGGGGCCGTCGCCACCGCCTCGGCCAGCGGCCGGCTGTCGAAGACCGCGAGGTCGGTGCGCGAGCCGCCGCCGCGGACGAGGACCGCGCAGTCGACGCCCGAGCCGTGGAGGGCGGCGAGCGCCGAGACCAGCTCGCGCTCGGCGTCCTTGCCCTGGACCGAGGCGTGGACGAAGGTCACCCGGAAGCCGTAGCCGCTCTCGCCGAGGGTCGAGAGGAAGTCGTGGTAGGCGGCGCTGTCGTAGGAGGTGACGAGGGCGATCGTCAGGGGGAGCTCGGGGAGAGCCAGGGCCTTGTTGCGCTCCAGCAGGCCCGCCCGGGCCAGGGCCTCGAGGGTCTCCTGGCGGCGCCGGGCGAGCAGGCCGGCGGTGAACAGCGGATCGACCTCGCGGACGACGAGCTGCAGGCGGCCGGCCGGCGGGTAGAAGTCCACGCCGCCCCGGCAGCGCATGGTCAGGCCCTCGGCGATCGCCTGGCCCGACTCCGCCAGCAGCCGCCGCACCCGCTGGTGCTCGGTGCGCCAGACGACGCAGTCCAGCTTGGCGACGATCTCGTCGCCCGCGCCCTTCTCCACCAGCTCGAAGTAGAGGTGGCCGCGCGCGCTCTCCTTGACCCGCTGCACCTCGCCCGCCACCCAGAGCGAAGCGAAGGCGCTCGTCAAGAAGGTCTTGACCTCCTCGCAGAGGTCCGAGACCGCGTAGGTCTCTTCGGCAAACGGCAGGCTCATCCTGCCGGGGAGTTTACAGGGAGTCAGGGGGGGAAGGCCGCCGTCGAGTGCACTCGCTGCCATTTCTGGCGGCAGTCCCTTGGCGGCATCCCCAAGGCAACGCGAAGAGCTTTCCGCCGTGAGTCCCAACCAGGAGGTGATCCCTGGAGACTCCGAGTCCTCTGGGCGTGCCGAGGAGCGTCCAACGTTCGCGTACGACGCCACTCCAGATGTCGAGTGCGAGGACCTTGCCGCTGGAGCCCACGATCACCTCTCCGTGGGCCAACAATGGCTTGAGCGTCGAGAGCTGCGCCGCCGAGGAGAACTTCCAAAGAACTTTTCCCGACGACGGTTTGAGGCAAGAGAGCGAGAACGGTGATGTCAGTTCGGTCAGCTCGTGCTCCGTTGCAGCAGCCTCGAGAGCGAGTAAACAGCGGCCCGCTGGCACGAGAGCTCCCGAAGAAGGCACCCCCCGATGGCGCCGGGTCAAAAGGCCCAAAGAGCTTGCCAGTTTCCGGCGCAAGGCGAAGAATCCGACCATCCATCGTCCCGACCAGAACCTCACCATCGAACAGCGCGATGGAGGTATTCAGTACCGCGTGCACTCGTCGTCTCCAAAGAAGCCTCCCGGTCTCGGAGTCGATCGAGTCGATCCAGCCAGGGCCCCACGGCACGAAGAGTCGCCCTGCGTTGAGAGCGGCGTCGCCGCTGAAGGTTCCACGGACGCCCTCAGGCCCCGGGGTTCGCCAGAGGACTCTTCCGGTTTGGAGAGCCACCTCGGTCACTTTGCCAGCGAGCTCGAGGACAAGTACCCGGTCTCCATCCAGGAGCACCTTGGCCGCAACTCCGCCATCCATGGCCACCTTCCAGCGGACGAGCCCGGAGGACAGGTCGAAGGCGTACAAGTAGCCCTGGGGGCGAACGTCCGACGCCACGATCAGGAGTCCGCTCGTTGTCACTGGATCGGCATGAAACTGCGCCGGTGAGCCATCTTGGCTCGTATCGTAGGTCCATCGAACACTACCGGTCTCTTCATCGACTGCAAAGACCGTCCCCGAGCACGAGCTCACGAAGACTCGACCCCCACGGACCGTGGGGGTGACAAAGACTCAGAGCTTGTGAATGAATCTCCGCCCGTCGCGAGGGCGTTCCCGGGCGCCGCTCGCAAGGCGCGCCGACGCAGGCGTAGCGGGGCCTACGTCGAGGAGGCGTAACGCCGCGAGCGGTGATTCGGGGGCGTCCGGAGCAGGTCGGCGATTCATTCACAAGCTCTCAGCCGTGCGTGTCGAGCGTCCAGGACGGTCCGCCGTGAGCAGCCGTCACCTGGCCAGCTCCAAGGAAGCCGACGAGCAGGACACATCCCACGCGACTCAATTTCATGGTGTTTCTAATTC
Source organism: uncultured Acidobacteriota bacterium (assembly GCA_963741925.1). GTDB lineage: Bacteria > Acidobacteriota > Thermoanaerobaculia > Multivoradales > DATKCC01 > CAVUBL01. The sequence goes on along the minus strand of CAVUJU010000005.1, from coordinate 223,340 downwards.
AAAATGCCTTGGTCTATCTTGAAAGAACGTGTCCGACGAGCTTCTTGACTTCTCTCACTTTCTGTACTATAGCTTGGTCCTTGAAAGGAGGCGAAATGGGGAGCACGATGATGCCACCGACGGCACGGCATTGGTCACCGGCTCGCCGGGTCGCACGGCGAGCCTGCATCTTGGCAGTCTCGGGATTCATCACGGCGGGCCTCTTCCAGGCGGCGCCAGCCCAGGAGACTCCGTCCAAGCAGAGTCCAACGGCCCTCCAGACCCTGCCGATCCCCAAGGACCAGATCCCGCTCTATAGCGTGGTCCACGAGTTCTTCACCTTGATGGGTCATTTCAAGCAGGCGAACCCCATGATCTATCGTAAACGGGTCCAGGCGAGCGGGCTGGAACCGGACGGGCCCACCGGGCAGGTGTTCGATGCCGCGGTCGACGCGGCGCAGGACGTGATCGCCCTACCCATTGCGGATTTCAGCCTCGCCGATCCGCAGGAATTCGAAGCCTTCGAGATGAAGGCTACGCGCGAGAAGGCGCAACGGCTCGCCGAGGTCTATGGCGGCCTCCTGGCGGATCTCGAGGCTCGGGGCTTCGATCCCGCCGCGTTCCGGGCATACCTCGAGACCAAGATCCGACCCTCTGTAAGCTTCTTCGTCGAAGTTCCTCGGGGCGGCGATCCCGTGGCGACGCTGCTCGGCAGCTCGACGATGGGAGCCATCGGGGACTTCGAGGGCCTGGCCGAAGCCGCCTACCGGAGCGGGGCCACCAACATGGGAAAAGGAGGCAGACCATGACCCACAAGACCCTGGGCATCGCGCTCGGCGTGATCCTGCTCGCCTCCCTGGGCGCGGCGCCTTGCTCGGCGACCCTGATGTTCCAGGCGATCGCGGGCCTCGATTCCTGGCCTGCCGTGTGCGCACCCGGCCTCCTCCACTACCAGGTCGATGCGTTCGGGGCGATCCTACAATCGGACAAGAGCGACCAGGAGCGAAGCTGGTTTCTCGACGGCCAGGGCGGCAGGTGCGTGTTCTTAGGCATCGGAGGCGGCGCCACTTGCACGGAGAGCCTGGTGGTCAGGTCCTCGCAGACGGCGCTGTGCACGGCGGACTTCGAGGTCCGGTGCAACGGCGTGACGAAATATGCCGCTCAAACGAAGGTCTTTGCGTTCGACCCTCAAGGGAACGAGGCCGCCCAGGACATGACCGCGTGCGAAGTGGCGGACTGCTGACCGGGCCCTCGATCGGCCCGCGTGGCCGTTGGCTCAGTGATACCCCTTCAAGTCCGCCGACGTGTCGAGGGGCATGCCCTCCACCCACTCCAGGGCCCGCTTGTCGTTCATGGTCAGCTTGGCCATGAAGTTGTGGGCCTCGTCGCGGCTGGTGAACAGGCGCCAGATGAAGGTGTGGCCCGCCGGCGCCGTGAAGTAGGTGAACTGGTGGGTGCCCTCGGAGAGGTCGAAGCCGAGGTTGCCCTCGCCGTTGACCCCCACGCAGGCCATGCCGATGGCCTTGTGGGCGAGGGTCAGGGCCTTCAAGGCGTCCTCGAAGTCGCTCAGCTCCTCCTTCGACAGCGGCGAGTGGAAGAGCGAGATGCGGGACGAGTCCTCGTCGGCGAGGACGTTGTGGGCGATGTCGTGGCGCTCCATCGCCTCGCGCGTCTCCTCGGTGGTGATGAAGACGTCGTCGGTGCCCTTCACCTTGTAGGTCACGGCGAAGACGGTTTCCTCGATCCGGGGAAAGCTCTCGGCCAGGATGCTCTCGTCCTCGGTGGTGAAGTAGTACAGGCGGTTCAGGGTGCGGCGGGCACTCATGGTCGGGTCTGCCTCCGGGTGAAGGTTCGCGGACGGCTCCCCGGGAGGAGCCGCTATCGACAACGACGCGAAAGGTTTACGGAATTCCCGGCCGGCCGGGGGCCGGCCGCGCCGCGGCGCTCGCCGCCGGAGCTGCGCTCGCCGCGCCGAAGCCCAGGTAGGCGTCGAGCCGGGCCGCCTCGTCGCTCGTCAGGTCGGAGGACGCCAGGTGGAAGACCGAGCCGGGGGGCGGCAGCGGCACGGCGACCCGCGAGAGCGATCGGTCGAGTCCGTCGCAGTCGAGGCCCAGGAAGACCGCCATCTGGGAGCAGAGGGTGACGACGCTGTTGGCGAGCCGGCTCTGGATGTCGATCTCGACCTGCTCGGGCAGAGCGAGGGCGGTGACGTCCCAGCCGTCCGCGACCCGCGCGAAGCGGACCCGGCCGTCGACGCTCAGCTTCTGGGGCGGCACCACCACCAGGTCCTCCATGCGCGACGACGAGCCGCTCGCGGTCACGAAATCGGCCACCAGGTCGCCCTTGCCCAGGAGGTCGAGCCCCACCGAGGCATGGAAGCTGCCGTCGCCCAGGGGCTGGAGGACGACCGAGTGGTCCCGGACGACCAGCGCGTTCGAAGGCGAGGAGAGATGGATGGTGATCGGCCCCTGCTGGACCGGCGCCATCTCGGAGCCGTCCATCTCGTAGGTCCGGTTGAGGCTCGGGAACTCGAAGGACCGGGGAGCCGAGGCCGCCCCGGGGGCGGCGGCCCCCAGCGCCGGAATCAGGCCGGCTACCAGGGCGGCACCGGCGATGCCCACAAGCACTCGTCTCGTCTCGATCATCTCGTCAGCTCTCCGAACGTCCCCACGTGATGGGCTCGCGCTGGTTCCAACCCGCGGCGCCCCCGTCCGATTCCGGATCCCGCCCCGCCGAGCCCCGGGCGGTGGCGTTCCTCTCCCCCCGGAGGGTGGGAGAGGGATCGAGGGAGTGGGGGGAGATCCGGTCGATCGGCGTCCCTCTCCCCCCGGAGGGTGGGAGAGGGATCGAGGGAGTGGGGGGAGATCCGGTCGATCGGCGTCCCTCTCCCCCCGGAGGGTGGGAGAGGGATCGAGGGAGTGGGGGGAGATCCGGTCGATCGGCGTCCCTCTCCCCCCGGAGGGTGGGAGAGGGATCGAGGGAGTGGGGGGAGATCCGGTCGATCGGCGTCCCTCCCCCCCGGAGGGTGGGAGAGGGATCGAGAACGAGGGGGGAGGTCCGATCAATGGCTACTGGTATACGCCCCGGGCCGTCCGTACGTCGAGGCCCCGCCGCCGGACCTCGACGGCCACCTCGTGGTAGCCGGGCCCGAGCCCCGGAGGCGGCGCGAAGGCGAGCATGTAGCGGCTCCGCAGCTCCTCCTCGATCTCGTGGTAGACGCCCGAGAGCTCCTCGGCGTGCTCGATCATGAAGGAGCGCCCGCCGGTCTCGGCGGCGAGCTCCCGGAGCTTCTTCTTGGCGGTCACGTCCATGGTGGAGATGCCCAGGCCGACGGTGTAGATGGCGACGCCGCTCCGGCGCGCGTACTCGAGGACGTCGCGGTAGGAGTAGGCGCTCTTGGTGTCGTCGCCGTCCGAGAGCAGGACGAGGGCGCGCTGGCCGGGGAAGCCGCGGAAGTAGTAGAGGCTCGTCACCACCGCGTCGTGGAGCGCGGTCCAGCCGACGGCCCGGAGCTGCGACAGCGAGTCGGCGACGGCGTCGATGTCGGTGGTCGGCGGGATGAGCAGGATCGGCTCGTCGGCGAAGCCCACGGCGAAGGCGTGGTCCTTCGGGCCGAGGACGTTGTGCAGGAAGTCCCTCGCCGCCTTCTGCGCCTCGACCAGCGACGAGGACATGGAGCCCGAGGTGTCGATGGTGATGCCCACGGTGAGCGGCAGGTTCTCCACCGCCTCGAAGCGGCTGACGGTGACCGGCTTGCCCTCCATCGAGACGTCGAAGTCGTCCTGCGTCAGGCCCTTGGCCGGACGTCCGGCCCGGTCGGTGACCGCGGCGTAGAGCTCCACCAGGTCCACGTCGACTTGCTCCACGAAGTCCGGCGCGTTGAGCAGGCGCACGTCCTCGGCGCTGTGGTCGTCGTCCAGGGTCGCCTTGACCGACAGGTAGGTGAGGCCGCCGACCGCGGGCACGTGGACCCGCGCCAGCCAGGGCGGATGAGCGAGGCGCGCCACCTCGTCGTCGCCCACCCGGAAGACCACGGACTCGACCCGCCTCCCCTCGGGCACCACGACCTGGGCCTTGACGTCGACGTCGCCGTGGAGCGCGGCCCCCGTGGGGGGGTCGGTGATGCGCACCGCGAGGGCGCCCCGCGGCTGGTTGACCACGACCTCGTCGGAGGCCACCACCTCGCCGGCGGAATCCAGCCCTTCGGCGCGGACCACCTGCTCGGTGGGGAAGCGGGCGAGGCGGAGCTCCGCCGAGTAGGGCGCGCGGTTGTCGGTGAGCTGGGTCTCGCCGTCGACCGAGAAGGCCACCTTGCCGATCCGCTGGCCGGTCACCACCGCCTCCGCGCGCCAGGTGTTCAAGACCACGTCGGTGGCGGGCGGCACGAGGAGCAGGCTGTCCTTGCCCGCGATCTGCTTCGCGGCGAGCTCCTCGCCGAGGGCGACGACCGCCTCCTCCGGCACCGGCGGCTCCTCGACCTCCTGGGGGCCGGAGGGCGCCCGGAACCCGATCACCCGGTAGGCGGCCCGATGGCCCACCTCGTCGCTCACCCGGAGCCGGACCAGGTAGGTCTGGTCGGGGCGCAGGAACTGGGTGAAGACCAGGGCCAGCGGCTTGCCCGCGGGCGGCGGCGGCTGGACGAAGCGCACCCGGAAGTCGTCGAACACGGCGTCGCCCTGCTCGACCACCCCCTCGACCACCAGCCGGAGCTCCCGCTCGTCGTCGCCTTTGTCCGAGGGCGCGGTCTCGAGCGACGCCGCCTGGGGGAGGCGCACGCTGAACCGGGCGACCAGGCGCTGGCCGTGGCGGTCCGGGAAGACCACCCCCAGCGGGCCGGTCTCGAGGACCGGCGGCCGCTCCGGGGCGGGCCCCGCGAGCACCTCCTGGACCCAGGCCCCGAGGTCGGCGGGCGGCGCCAGGTACCGCCGGTAGTGCTCGGCGTCCGGGCGATCGCGGTGGTACTTGTGGAGACCCTCGATGCCCGTCGCCCGGTCCACGTCCTTCGCCTCCTTGCACGACTGGAGGTCGAAGCGCTTGGCGTTGAAGAACCGGCCGTTGCCCTCCTCCCACTGCTCCAGGTAGTACTCCATCTCCGAGACGTAGAGCGCGCGCTTGCCGTCGTAGGGCGTCCAGAGCTGCCACGGCCTGCCCGCCCCCGGCTTGTAGACCACGATCTCGTCGCGCTGCTTGGGATCGGTCTCCGCCGGGTCCCAGGACCAGATCTCGAGGGGCTCGAAGGTCTCGCCGCAGTCGATGACCTTCCTCTCGGTGGGCGTGCCGCGCAGGAACAGGAGGCGCGCCCGGACGTCGCGCGGCGAGAGGAACTCCGAGCGCATCAGGGCCCGGCGGCGCCCGATCGCCTGGGCGAGCTGCTCGGCGGTGACGCCCGGAGCCGACGCCGCCGAGAGGAAGGACTCCATGAAGGCCGCGCGCGCGGCCTCGTCCATCTCGAGGAGGGACGCGCGCTCGTCCTCGCTCAGGAGCCAGGCGGGGCCGTCGAGGTAGAAGACGCGCTGGTCGTCCGGCCAGAGGGCGGGCGGGCGGGTCTGCGGCCCGGCGGCGGCGAGGCTCGGCGCGCCGAGCGCGAGGAGGGCGAGGACGGCGAGGAGGCTACGCGCGGGGAGGCTCATGGGGCGGCCATTGTGAACGCAAGGCGGGTGCCACCGCCAGGGGCGCGGTCGACTCCGCGACGGGAACGGCGCGACCGCGCGGCTTTCGGGTACCATGACCTCCATGCCGAAACGGGTCAACGAGCCGATCGCGACGTGGGAGGCGGGCGACCAGGTACAGGGTTTCTCGCTGCTGGCCAAGAAGGAGCTGCGCCAGGACAGGAACGGCAAGGACTACCTGGACATGGTCCTGGCCGACGCCAGCGGGAGCATCTCGGCCAAGGTCTGGTCCGACACGTCGGCGCTCCACGGCGACTACGAAGCGCACGGCTTCGTGGCCTTCCGCGGCCTGGTGAAGAGCTACAAGGACCAGCTCCAGATCGCGATCGAGGATTGCCGGGCGACCACCGAGGCGGACCGACAGTTCGGCTTCGACGAGACGCGCCTGATCCCGTCCACGCCCGAGGACATCGACGACCTCTGGGCACGCCTGACGGCGATCTTCCCCGGGCGGATCGAGAACCCCCTGCTCGCGCGCCTCGCCGAGGAGGCCCTGACCGTCCACGGGCCGGCGCTGCGCGAGCACCCGGCCGCCAAGGCCATGCACCACGCCTACCTGGGCGGCCTCCTGGAGCACACGGTCTCGATGGCCGAGCTGGCGATCCCCGTGGCCGCTCACTACCCGGAGCTCGACCGCGACCTGCTGCTGGTGGCGGTCCTGTTCCACGACCTGGGCAAGGTCTACGAGCTCGGCGCCATGCCGGCCAACGACTACACCCTGGCCGGCCACCTGGTGGGCCACGTGGTGATCGGCCGCGACCTGGTGCGCGAGCGCATCGCCGCGATCCCCGGCTTCCCGGCGGACGTGGCCCTTCACCTCGAGCACCTGGTCCTCTCCCACCAGGGGCGCCGGGAGTACGGCGCGCCGGTCGAGCCCATGACCCTCGAAGCCCTGGTGCTCCACTTCATCGACGACCTCGACTCGAAGATCAACCAGTTCCGCAACCAGCGCCGCCAGAGCCCGGCGGAGGTCCAGTACCTGCGGGGCCTCGGCCGCTGGGTCTACCTGCCCGCCGTCCCGCAGGAGGGCGGCGGCGAGGGCGAGGACGCCGAGCCGGCCGTCCCCGGGCCCGGGGACGAGGGACCCGTGCTCTTCTGATCCCCGCCCCCGGCGCTCACCTCGTAGATCCGGGCCTCGGCCTGGGCGAGCCCCTCTTCCTCGGAGAGGCTCGCCGAGGAGGACCCGGCCGTCCAGGCCGGCCGCCTGGACGCGGCACCTTGGCCTCGACTTGACTAAGTCATCTGACCAAGTCATAATCTGCACATGAGCGTGGTCAACATCCATCAAGCCAAGACCCACCTCTCGCGGCTGGTTGCCGAAGCCGTCCAGGGCGGCGAGGTGATCATCGCGCGGGCGAACAAGCCGATGGTCAAGCTGGTCCCGGTGGACGAGGCGCGGCCGCCCCGACGGCTCGGCACGGCGACCGGCCGCGTGCGGATGTCCGAGGACTTCGACGAGCCTCTGCCCGAGCTCGATGAGTACTGTTGACGACCGGTACCTGCTCGACACCCACACCTTTCTCTGGATGAGCGGCGAGCCCGCGCGCCTGGGCCCTGCGGCGCGCCAGCGGATCGAGGCGACGACGAGCCAGCTCTTCCTGAGCGTGGCGAGCGTCTGGGAGATGGCGATCAAGCGAAGCCTGGGAAAACTCGACCTCCCGGAGCCGCTCGCGGGCTTCCTCGAGGAGCAGCTCGCCGCGACCCGCACGAACCTCCTCGACGTCCGCTCGGAGCATGCTCTCCGGGTCGAGACGCTTCCTTGGCATCACCGGGATCCTTTCGACCGCCTCCTGGTGGCCCAGGCCCACTTCGAGGCTCTCCCGATCCTCAGCCGCGACCCCTCCTTCGACGCCTACCTCGTCGAGCGGATCTGGTAGACGTACCGGTCAGAACCGGTAGCTGACGGCGAGGCTCGCGACCGGCAGGACCTGGTCGTCGCGGAGCTTGTGCTCGAGCTCGCGCTCCTGGTCGGCGATCAGGGCGTCGAGGGCCGCCTGGCCGCCGGGGATCTGGTCGACCGGGAGCGAGGTCTGGACGTGGAGGTCGACGTTCGGGGCGCCCTGGTAGAAGGCCCCGACCTCGAAGGAGACGCTCCAGCGCCCGCCGCGGAAGGGGTTGCCCCAACCGAGGAGGACCACCGGCACCAGGTCGTCGCCCCGGGCCGTCCCGGAGGCCGTGCCCACGTCGACCGGGATCACCGGCAGGTCCGGGCGCTCGATCCGGATCAGGTCCTCGAGCGGCGCCGAGACGTCGGCCTGCGTGCCGTTCCAGCCGCCGCCGGCGCTCACCCGGAAGGCGCCGCCGGCGGGGTACCAGTCGAGGAGCACCCACCCGGCGCCGACCCGGGTGTCGGCGTGGTAGTCGACGTCGGGGGTCGAGATCGTGGTGGCGAAGGAGTAGCGGCTCGCCACCAGCCGCACCTGCGCCCGGCCGCTCACCCGGAACGCGAGCTCGGCGCCCAGCCCGGTGGCGGAAGTCGGGCAGCAGGTAGGGCAGCGTGTGGCCGAGACCGCCGAGGGCGGTCATCAGGCCGCAGACCACGCCGCGGATCCAGGGGTGCCCGCGGCCGGTCAGGGCGCCGTCGTCGGAGAGCGCCTCGGCGAACCCCATGCTGATCCCGGCGCCCAGGGAGGCGGCCAGGCCGACGAGGAGCGCGTCGTGGCTGTCGCGGGTGGCGAAGGCGGCGGCGAAGAGCGGCGCCAGCGTCGAGACCGAGCCGTCCATCAGGCCGGCGAGCCCGGGTTGCACGACCTGCAGCACGAAGAGCCGGCGCCGCGTCGCCTCCTCCTCTTCGCGCGCGGCGGGCGTGAGCTTCGTCTCCAAGAGCTCGCCGGCGAGCGACTCGTGCCGGCTCTCCTCGTCGGCCAGGTCGTCGAGGAGCTTCCTGACGCCGGCGTCGGTCGACTGGAGGGCGGCGCGGCGGTAGAAGCGCTTGGCCTCGAGCTCCATCACCTCGACCTGGTGGCGGACGGCGTCGAGGCCGCGGGGCCAGACCATCCACGGCGCCCGGTGGCGCACGAAGCCCTTGACGTCCTCGCGCCGTACCAGCGGAATGTGCTCGCCGAAGCGCCGGCGATAGAGCTCGGTCAGGCGGCGGCGGTGGCCGATCTCCTCGTCGCGCATGCGCTCGAAGACCGCGGCGGTCGCCGGGTACGTCTCGCGCAGCCCGGCGGCGAAATCGTCGTAGATCCGGGAGTCCTCCTCCTCGGCGGTGATCGCCAGGGCGAGGATCTCCCGCTCGGTGAGGCTCTTGAATGGGCGGGCCATGGCCGAGTCTAGGCGGAGTCCCGGCGGAGCGGCAACCGCGGGTGGCACCGGGTCTGCATCGCCACCGGCGCGAGGCGCGCCAACCTCCCTCCGCGCCCCCCGGAGGGTGGGAGAGGGACCGAGGGTGAGGGGGGAGATCCGATGAATTCAACGCTTTGGAATCGCCCATTCGGTGAGCGCAGCCCTCACCGCTCGACGTGGGCGGGGGAGCTACCGGTCACGAAGCCTGGGACGCTTTTGCCGACTCGTGGTCTGAGGCGGAGCCTCCTGAGATGAAGATCCTGGGCATCAGCGGGTTCGAGGGGGCGGCTCCGTTCAAGCGCCGGCACTGGCCGGGGCTCGACCCCCGCGAGTACCGGATCGGCCAGGGGTTCGACGCCGCCGCCGCCCTGGTCGTCGACGGCGAGCTGGTGGCGGCCGGCGCCGAGGAGCGCTTCGACCGCGCGAAGCACTCCGCCGCCTTCCCGTCGGGCGCCATCGCCTACTGCCTGGCCGAGGCCGGCCTGGCGGCGGACGAGGTGGACGAGATCGCCCACGGCTTCGACTACGGCCCCTACCGGGCGGCCTACGAGCTCGACCCCGTCTCGGCCGCGCTCTACCGCGAGGTGCTCTCGCCCGGGGCGGTCCGCTCCCGGGTCGAGGAGCACCTGGGCGCCGGCTTCGGCCCCCGCGTGCGCCACGTCGAGCACCACCTGGCCCACGCGGCGAGCGCCCATCTCTGCTCCGGGTGGGACGAGTGCCTGGTGGTCGTGGTCGACGGCATGGGGGAGGCCCAGGGGGCGTCGGTCTACCGGGCGCGCTCCGGGCGGCCGGGAGGGCTCGAGAAGCTCGCCGAGATCCCGGCCCGCGACTCGATCGGCATCCTCTATTCCGTCGTCACCCTCCACCTGGGGTTCGAGTTCAACTCGGACGAGTACAAGATCATGGGCCTCGCCCCCTACGGCGACCCGGCCCGATTCCGCGACGCCTTCGCCCGGATGGTCGAGCCGCTCTCGGACGGCACCCTCCGCATCCCGCCCCTTCACCTCAACCGCTGCCGCGAGGAGCGCGAGACCTATGCGGCGACGCGGCGCTTCCTCACGGCCGCGCTCGTCCCGCCGCGCGCGCCCGGCGATCCCCTCCGCGACGAGCACCGCGACGTCGCCGCGGCCCTCCAGGAGTGCCTCGACCGCTCGCTCCTCCACCTCTGCGGTCACTTCGCCCGGGCGACCGGCCTGCGGCGCCTGGCGCTCGCCGGCGGCGTCGGCCTGAACTGCACGGCGAACGGCCATCTCCTCGCCTCCGGGCTCTGCGACGAGCTCTTCGTGCAACCGGCGGCGGGCGACGACGGCTCGGCCCTGGGCGCCGCGCTCCAGCGGGCCGCCTGCCACGGGGAGGCCGAGACCCGGCGCATCCCGGTGCCGTTCTACGGTCCGGCGCCGACGCGCGACGAGATCGACCGGGCGCTCGCCGAGCGCGCCGCCTGTCTCGCGGTGACGAGCTTCCCCGACCTCGCGGCGACCGCCGCGGAGGCGGCCGCCGAGATCGCGCGCGGGCGGGTCGTCGCGTGGTGCCGCGGCCGGATGGAGTTCGGGCCCCGCGCCCTCGGCCACCGGAGCATCCTGGCCGATCCCGGCCGCCCCGAGATGCGCGACCGGATCAACGCCCTGATCAAGAAGCGGGAGTCCTTCCGGCCGTTCGCCCCGGCGGTGACCGTGCGCCAGGTGGACCGCTGGTTCGAGGCGCCGCCCGGCACCGAGCTCCCCTTCATGATCCTGACCGTCCCGGTGCGTGCCGAGCACCGCTCGGCGCTCCCCGCCGTCACCCACGTCGACGGCTCGGCCCGGGTGCAGACCGTCTCCCCCGCCGACAACCGGGAGTTCCACACCCTGCTCACCGCCGTGGGCGAAGCGACCGGCCGGGAGATGGTGCTCAACACGAGCTTCAACGTCCGCGGCCAGCCGATCGTCGCGACGCCGCGCGAGGCGATCGAGACCTTCCTCGATGCCGGCCTCGACGTGCTCTTCCTGGAAGACCGGGCGATCCGCCGCGCCGGCGCCGCGCCTCCGGCCTGAGCCGCGGCGCCCTGCCGCGCTTCTTCGGGTCGTCGCGGAGGCTCGTATAGTCTTGCCTTCCGCCGCGCCCGTCTCCGGAGAGCCCGAGCCCCGATGCCCGAGAAGCCCAAGCCCACCGTCGCCAGCCTGCGCCGCGCCTTCCGCGAGATCATCTGGCCACGCCGGAAGCTCGTGATCGTGGGCCTCGCCCTGATCCTCGTCAACCGCCTGAGCGGCCTGGTGCTCCCCGCCTCGACCAAGTACCTGATCGACGACGTCCTGCGCGGCGGCAAGGCCAAGCTTCTCTGGCCCCTCCTGGGCGCCGTGGCGGTGGGGGTCACCCTCCAGGCGGGGACCTCGTTCCTGCTCACCCGGCTCCTCTCGGTGGAGGCCCAGCTCCTGATCGCCAGGCTCCGCGCCCAGGTCCAGCAGCACGTCCTGCGGCTGCCGGTGCGGAGCTTCGAGAACACCAAGTCGGGCGAGCTCGTCTCGCGCATCATGGACGACGTCGAGGGGGTGCGAAACCTCGTGGGCACGGGCCTGGTGCAGCTCGTGGGCGGGGTGCTGACCGCGGTCGTGGCGCTCGCCTTCCTGATCCACCTGCAGCCGGTAATGACGGTCCTGACCATCGTCCCGCTGGCGCTCTTCGCCCTGGTCTCGACCCGCGCCTTCCAGACCCTCCGGCCCGCCTTCCGCGAGCGCGGCGCGATCCGCGCCGAGGTCACCGGGCGGCTGACCGAGGCCCTGGGCGGCATCCGGGTGATCAAGGGGTTCCACGCCATCGAGAAGGAGGGCGAGATCTTCGAGTCCGGGGTGCTCCGGATCTTCGAGAACGTGCGCACGACGCTCACCACCTCGGCCGCGGTGACCAGCCTCGGGACCTTCTTCATGGGCCTGGCGGGCGTCCTGATCATGGGCTACGGCGGCCGGCTGATCCTCCAGGGGCGCCTCACCGTGGGCGAGCTCTTCTCGTTCACCCTGTTCCTCGGCTTCCTGGTCGCCCCCATCGTGCAGCTCGCCAGCATCGGCACCCAGATGACCGAGGCCTTCGCCGGGCTCGACCGCACGGCCGAGCTTCTGGGCCAGCCGGGCGAGGACGACGACCCGCGGCGCACGATCGTCATGCCGGCGGTCGCGGGGCACGTCCGGTTCGAGGACGTCTCCTTCGCCTACGAGCCCAACAAGCCCGTGCTCCGCCACATCGACTTCGAGGCGCCTGCCGGCACGGTGGTCGCCCTGGTGGGCAGCTCGGGCTCCGGCAAGTCGACCCTCGCCGCCCTCGCCGCCTCGTTCCTGACCCCGGACGAGGGCCGGGTGCGGGTCGACGGCGTCGACCTGGCCGAGGTGCGGCTCGCCTCCTACCGCAGCCAGCTCGGCCTGGTGCTCCAGGACGACTTCCTGTTCGACGGCACGATCCGCGAGAACCTCCTCTTCGCCCGCGCCGACGCGACCCCCGAGGAGGTCGAGGAGGCGGCGCGCCGGGCCTTCGTCAGCGAGTTCACCGACCGCTTTCCCTTGCGCCTCGAGACGGTGATCGGCGAGCGCGGCATCAAGCTCTCGGGCGGCCAGCGCCAGCGGGTGACGATCGCTCGCGCGATCCTCGCGGAGCCGCGCATCCTGATCCTCGACGAGGCGACCTCGAGCCTCGACACCGAGAGCGAGGCGTTCATCCAGCAGAGCCTCCAGGAGCTGCTCAAGCAGCGGACCACCTTCGTCATCGCCCACCGCCTGTCGACCATCCGCCGGGCGGACCTGATCCTGGTGATCGAGACGGGGCAGATCGTCGAGCGCGGCCGCCACGACGAGCTGATGGCGGCCGGCGGCCGCTACCACAAGCTCTACACGGTCCAGGCGCGGATCTGACGGCGCCTGCTAGACTTCGGCCGATGCTCGCCGATCTGGAACCGCCCTACCTCGTGATCAAGCCCGGCGTTCGGGAGGAGGAGTACTACGCCCTCGGGGAAGACAGCGAGTGGGAGTACCTGGATGGGAGGCTGGTCATGGCCCCGGCATCTCGACGTCATGAAGCCCTCTTTACCTTTCTGATCTCGCTTCTGAGGTCCTACCTCGACGAGCGCGGCGGGGCCGAGGTCTACGGCTCGCGCTACCCCATGCGCCTCGACGAGCGCTGGTCCCCGGAGCCGGACCTCCTAGTGGTGCGGGAGGAGCATCGCCACCGGCTGACCGAGACGCGGCTCGAAGGCCCCGCCGACTGGGTGGTGGAGATCGCCTCCGAGGGCGATCCGGCCTTCGACGTGCGCGAGAAGCTCCCGCGCTACCGGGCGGCCGGGATTCCCGAGATCTGGCTCATCGACCCCTTCGAACGCAAGGTTCGCGTCGAGCGGCGCTCCGGGGAGGGCTACCAGGCGAGCGAGCATGCCGAGGGCCGCCTCGAGTCCACCGTCGTCCCCCGCTTCTGGATCGACGTCGCCTGGCTGTGGCGCGACGCCCTGCCTGCCAGCCTCGCGTGCCTGCGCGAAATCCTCGGCGACCTCTGAAGTGGGCCCTGGAAACAGGCGTCTCGAAGCCGGCAAGCCTCTGCTAGCCTGACTTGAGATGACCACGTAGCCAGCGCGCTCAAGCTGATGTAAGAGAACGTCCGGCACCTGCCGGAGGACGGGAAACATCACCAACTCATCAGGGGCGAGCATTCCGTGACGCCGTCACCCGCCTCCAAGCACCATTTCATCGTCTCCAGTCTCTCGCGGATCCTGGTTGGGACGCTTGGTGGCCGCCCCCTTGGACGTCGTCCTCACCGACATGGTGGAGCTGGACTTCCTGTTCGTCGTGCGGGCACACTTCGGCCGAATCAGCGAGGCGAACCTCCAGGGGCTGCCCGACCTCGCCGTGGAGCTTGACGGAAGGGATTGATCTCCAAGTCATCTTTCGCGCCTTCCAGCTATTTGGTAAATCGGCCCAACAGTGCTAAGCTTACCAACTGAACACCAGGGAGCGAGGGCTAGGCGGAAGGGCTAGCGCTCTCCGACGGAGGCGGCCCGTGCCTAGACTTGCGCCCCACCTTTTCCAAAAGGAGGTCACGTGTGCTGCAAAAAATACGCCTTATTCCCGCCTTTACCGCAATACAGCTTTTGGCCCTTGTCACCCTCGCGACAATGTCTTGTCATCGGGGTCCGAAGGGCGACCCGATAGTCGGTAGATGGCAGCAGGAGGGCGCCAGCGGCTACATCGAGTACTTTTCTGATGGGACAGCGATGGCCACCGAAGGCACGATGACACGAAGCGTCCGATGGACGAGGCTGGAAGACAGCAGACTCAAAATTGACATGAGTAGCTTCGGCTCTACGTCGACTGAACTATTTAGAACGTCGGTCGAGGGAGATATCTTGACCTTGACCAACGAGAAGGGCTCGGTGGAGACGTTCCACCGCATTGCTTTGGAGTCGGCAGCACACGGGGATCAAGCGAGATCAGACCGTCGACTTCCGGATCCTGAAGCTGCACGGGTCACAATGGCGACCATGAGGGAGGCTGGTACAGCCATGATGTCCTGGCTGGTGGATCAGGACCCTCCTTGGAGTGGTGCTGGCCAGCCAACCCTCATGTTCGATCCGAGCCACATTATCAAGACCTCGGACCTTGAAAAGCTCCTAGTACCAACCTACATCTCGTCAGTTCCACATAGCGACGGCTGGGGGAACCAGCTGGAATATTTCATGAGTCACGAGGGATCGAGTCTCATGATCCGAAGTCCTGGAAGCGACGGCGTCTTCCACTCCGGCCCTTACCAGACCGGGGTCATCGCCGCCGGCCAGTATGGTGAGGACATCGTCTGGGCCGATGGTTTCTTTGTAAGATACCACTCGCCGTGAAGCAATTGGGAGATTATTGCGAGGGACCCTGGCCACGAGGTGATGATCGCGGCCGGAAGGGTTCCGCTGGTCGCGCTCTGCCGCCGGAACCCCTCCTGGTCCAGGCCGACCCCGAGCCGCATGTCGGGCCAGAGGGCGAGGTCCCCGTCCAGACTCCTCACCAAGCTCGAGATGACAACGTGGGGGCGGCAGGTCACCCGACGAGCTTCCCGTCCGGTGCGGTAGGGGCAGCCGCGGAGTCCGGTCGCACGGAGGCCCGGCGCCGGGCCGGTTCCGAGCGGCATGCCGGTCCGGCGCCCAAGACCTCCCTGCCGCCTGTAACCTCTCGCCCCGTCCCGGCGTAAGGCTCGGTACCGGCTCCACACAGGCCGCCTCGAAGCCTCGACGACGAAGGGAAACCCCATGGACCTCCTGCTCAAGCAGCTCCGCTACGTCCTCCGGAGCCTCGGGCGCGCGCCCGCCTTCACCTTGACCTCGGTCGTCACCCTGGCCCTCGGCATCGGGGCCACGGTCGCCGTCTTCAGCGTCGTCCACGGCGTGCTTCTGAAGCCCCTGCCCTTCCAGCAGCCCGACCGTCTGGTGGGCATCTGGCACGAGGCCCCCGGGCTCGGCTGGAAGCAGGTCAACCAGGCCCCCGCCCTCTACCTCACCTACCGCGAGGAGAACCAGACCTTCGTCGACACCGGCCTGTGGGACAACGGGCGGGCCACGGTGACCGGCGAGACCGAGCCGGAGGAGCTGCCGGTGATGCGGGTGACCGACGGCACCCTGCCGCTGCTGGGGGTCGAGCCCCTCCTCGGGCGCCTCTTCACCCGCGAGGACGACGCGCCCGGCACGCCGGAGACCGTGGTCCTCGCCTACGGCTACTGGCGGCGCCACTTCGGCGGCGACCCGGCGGTCCTCGGCCGGGCCCTGACCGTCGACGGCACGCCGTGCACCGTCATCGGCGTCCTCGCGGCCGACACCCGCTTCCTCGACTACCACCCCGACCTCTACCTGCCCTTCCGCCTCGACCGCAAGGAGATCCTCTTCGGCAACTTCAGCTACCAGGGAGTCGCCAGGCTGCGCGACGGCGTGAGCCTCGAGCAGGCGAACGCCGACGTCGCGCGCATGATCCCCATGGCCATGGACCGCTTCCCCATGCCGCCCGGGTTCAGCAAGGAGATGATCGAGCAGGCCCGCCTCGGCCCCGACGTCCACCCCCTGAAGCAGGACGTGGTGGGCGACGTCGGCAAGGTCCTGTGGGTGCTCTTCGGCACCGTGGGCATCGTCCTCCTCGTCGCCTGCGCCAACGTCGCGAACCTCCTTCTGGTGCGCGCCGAGGCGCGCCACCAGCAGCTCGCCGTGCGCTCCGCCCTGGGCGCCGGACGCCGCCGCCTCGCTCGCGAGCTCCTGGCCGAGAGCCTGGTCCTCGGGCTGGCCGGCGGCGTCGCCGGCGTGGGCCTCGCCGGCGCCGCCCTGCGCCTGCTCGTGGCGCTCGATCCCCAGGGCCTTCCACGGCTCGACGAGATCACTCTCGACCCGACGGTCCTCGCCTTCGCCCTCGCGGTCTCCGTGGCGGCGCCGCTCGTCTTCGGCCTCCTCCCGGTCGCCCGCTTGCAGCGCGCCGACATGGTGGCGGCGCTCAAGGAGGAAGGCCGCTCGGGCACCGGCGGCACGCGCAGCCGGCGCGCCCGCGACCTCCTGGTGGCGGCCCAGGTCGCCCTCGCCCTGGTGCTGATGATCGGCTCCGGCCTCATGGTGCGGAGCTTCCTCTCCCTGCGCGACGTTCGCCCCGGGTTCACCGATCCCGCGCACGTGCTCACCCTGCGAGCGCCGATCCCCGAGGCCGAGGTCGAGACGCCGGCCGAGGTGGCCCTGATGCACGAGCGGATCCTGGAGACGCTCCGCCACCTGCCCGGCGTCGTCTCGGCCGGGATGAGCTCGTCGGTCACCATGGACCGGCACGACTCGAACGATCCGATCTTCGTCGAGGACCATCCGCTGCCCGAGGGCCAGATTCCGCCGCTGCGCCGCTACAAGTGGGTCTCGCCCGGCTACTTCGCGACCCTGGGCAACCCGCTCCTCGCCGGCCGCGACATCTCGTGGACCGACGTCCACGAGCGCCGCAACGTGGCCGTCGTCACCGCCAACTTCGCCCGCGAGTTCTGGAGCGACCCGACGGCCGCCGTGGGCAAGCGGATCCGGGTCAATCCCGGCTCGCCCTGGCGCGAGATCGTCGGGGTCGTGGGGGACGTGCGCGACGACGGCGTCGACCGGGACGCCGTGACCGTCGTCTACTGGCCCATGGCCATCGCCCACTTCTGGACCGAGGAGCTCTTCGTACCGCGCTCCATGGCCTACGTGCTGCGCTCGCCACGGGCCGGCTCGGCGAGCCTCCTCGCCGAGGCCCGCTCGGCGGTCTGGTCGGTGGACCCGCAGCTGCCGGTGGCCGAGGTCCGGACCTTGGACGAGATCCTCGCCCGCTCCATGGCGCGGACCTCCTTCACCTTGGTGATGCTCGCCATCGCCGCGATCACGGCGCTCCTGCTCGGCGGCGTCGGGATCTACGGCGTCACCTCCTACGTGGTCGCCCAGCGGAGCCGCGAGATCGGGGTGCGGATGGCGCTCGGAGCGCAGCGCGGCGACATCCACCGGCTGGTGCTCCACCGCGGGTTGGCGCTCGCCGCCGCGGGCGTCGCGGTCGGGCTGCTGGCGGCCTTGGCGCTGACCCGGCTGATGGCCGCCCTGCTCTACGGCGTGGCGCCCCTCGACCCGGTGACCTTCGCGGCCGGCGGGGCGGGGGCGGCGCTCCTCGCCCTGGCCGCGAGCTGGTTCCCGGCACGCCGGGCCGCCGAGGTCGACCCGCTCGAGACGCTGCGCTGACCCCGCGGCCGGGGCCGCGGCTCACCGCGGGACGACCGGCCTGGGCGCCGGACAGAAGGGGTCGCGCCGTCGCGCCTCGCCGGCGACGACGGCGGGGGGAGCCGGGCGCCAGGTCGCCCCCAGGGCGCGCCGGAAGTTCCCGCCCAGGGCGAGCTCCACCGAACGCTTCGACCAGCCGCGGCGCAGGAGGCCGTCGGTGATCTGGAAGACGCGCGCCACCGGATCGAGCCCGCGGATGTCGTAGAAGGGGTTCTGGCGGCCGGTCTTGGGCTGGATCTCGGTCACGTCGGTGTCGCTGCCGATCCCGACGTGCTCGACCCCTACCAGGTGCGCCACGTGGTCGTAGTGGTCGAGCACGTCGTCGATCGTCGGGTGCGCCTTGTGGCTGACGAACGCCCGCACCACGGTGATCCCCATCACGCCGCCCGAGGCCGCCATCGCCCGGATCACGCGGTCCGACTTGCAGCGCGGGTGGCCGGGCACCAGGGCCTTGCAGTTCGAGTGGGTCACGAGCACCGGCCGGCGGGAGGCGGCGATGGCCTCGAGGCTGGTGCGCTCGCCGCAGTGGGCGACGTCGACCGCCATGCCCAGGCGGTTCATCTCGGCCACGACCTCGGCGCCGAACCGGGTGAGGCCGTCGTCCCTCCGGGCGTAGGCGCCGCTGCCCAGGAGGTTGCGCGAGTTGTAGGTGAGCAGCGAGATCCGCTGCCCCAGGGCATAGAACGTCTGGACGTCGCGGAGGGTGCGGAAGTGGTTGCCGTTCTGGAACCCGAGGATGACGCCGATCTCCCCCTCCTTGGGCACGCGCTCCAGGTCGGAGGGCACCTCGATCCGCGAGACGAAGCAGCCCTTGGCGCCCAGCAGGTGGTTCCAGCCCGCCATCCAGCGCAGGGCCGCGCTGTAGGCGTCTCGCTGGCTGGTATCGACCGCCGGATAGAAGACGTTGACCCCCGACCTCTCGAGCAGCCGGTAGTCGCCCTCGTGGAACCGGGCCGGGCGCTCGAACCAGGTGAAGAGCCGGTCCCAGTCGAGCGTCAGCAGGCCGAGCATGTCGAGCACCTTCGTGCCCAGGACCAGGTCGGCCGCGGCGGTCGAGATCTCGACCTCCCGCGCCCGCTGATCCGCGAACAGGCGCACCCGTCCGAGGTTGATCATCGGCGCGGCGACCAGCCCCGCACCGGCAAGAATTCCACTCGTGAGGAACTGTCTACGATTCATGGTCGCTCGCGTCGGAGAGCGGGCCGCCGGTCGGGCGCGCGCGGCTCGGGCGACCACGTGCCGGCAAAGGAACCACGGAGCGCGCGGCGCCGCGCTCCTTCTTTGCAAGGCCCCCGCCAGGCCGGGAATTCCCTTCGGCGTGAGCGCGCACTTGGCATGGTGCTTGCGTTATATGGAGAACGGGCCAAGGCCCCGTACCGATGAAGATGAAGATGATGCGTCCCAGAAAACGACTCCTCCTCGCAGCGCTCCTGGCGGCGGCGTGCAGCACCACCGCCCACCCCGGTCCCCAGTCGTCCAGGACCGAGTCGCCCGCGCCGGCGCTCACCGCCGCCGCGCCGGTGCCCGCCACCGTCCCGGCCAACGAGCAGGCCCGCGAGGGCGAAGAGCGGGTCGAGCGCGTGCCGGTCGCCGAGGCGACCGCCGCGGAGCAGGACGACAGCGTGGTCGAGGTTCGCTTCGACCGGGGCGCGACCACGCTCCAGGACGGCTCGCGCAGCCGGCTCGACGAGATGTACCGGCGTCTCCTCGCCCACCGCTCGATGTATTACCTGGAGCTCCAGGGCCACTCCGACGCGACCGGCAGCGAGGCGGCGAATCTGCGGATCTCCGAGCAGCGGGCCGAGACCGTCGAGCGCTACCTCCACCGGCGGCGCGGAGTGCCACTCGACGCCATGGGCGTCATGCCGCTCGGCTCGGCGGCCCCCATCGCCGACAACTCCACCCCCGAAGGCCGGGCCGAAAACCGCCGCGTCACCGTCGTCGTCGTCCGCACCCCCGCCCCGCCGATCGTGGAGTAGGACCCCCCTGGCCAGAGGCCTCCGGCTCGCGACGCCACGCTGTCCCCCGCTCCACCATTCCGCGCACCTCGTTCGATGAATAGCTGAATCGCCGATCGGGCGATCCCTCGAGGCGGATCGGCCGGGAACCGAAATGGCCGAGGTCGGCGAGGAGGACGAGGAGCCCACCCGGCCAGGTAGGCTGCCGCCGGGGCGCCGGCGCGGCTCCGGCAGCCGCAAATCGCCATCTCTTCAGGGCCTCCCGCGAGGCGCCTTGACACCCCCCGGGAGCGTCGCTATCCTCTCCCCGCTCCAACGGGTAGGTCGACGACGCGATCTCTGAAGAACTCGGGACCAGGTTAGCTGGAAGCAGCACCGGGCCCGCCGGCGGACGACGGGCGAACGACGTCTGTGGCTCAGATCTTCCCAGAGAAGGCCAACAAGGTGCCCTTGATGCTGGTCATCGGGGTGGTGGTGGGAGGTGCGCTCGCCACCCTCTTCGTCTGGTACTACTTCTCGCCCTGGTACACCGACGTCGGCTACCGTCCGACCCAGCCGGTGCCTTACAGCCACAAGCTCCACGCCGGCGACCTGAAGCTCGATTGCCGGTACTGCCACGTCGGGGTCGAGGTGTCGGCCGTGGCCTCGGTGCCCCCGACCCAGGTGTGCATGAACTGTCACCGCTTGGTGGGCCAGGACAAGGCGAGCCTCGAGCCGCTGCGCCAGAGCTTCTCGACCGGCGACCCCATGCGCTGGGTACGGGTGCACGAGCTGCCCGACTTCGCCTATTTCGACCACAGCATGCACATCCGGGCCGGCGTCGGCTGCTCCAGCTGCCACGGCGACGTGCGCTCCATGGAGGTGATCACCCAGGCCAAGCCCCTGTCCATGGGCTGGTGCCTCGAGTGCCACCGGAACCCGGCGCCCTACCTGCGCCGGCCGGACCAGATCACCAACACGGAGTGGAAGGCCCCCCCGGATCAGCTGCAGTACGCCCGCCGGGTGATCGAGGAGCGACACATCCGGCCGCCGGTGGCCTGCACCGGGTGCCACCGCTAAACGCCCGATCAGGACGACATCGTGACGAACGAGCCGAGTTCCTCGAGAAACAGACCGAGAGGGTGGGGGCGTTTCCTTCCCCCCCGTGGGGTGGGAAGGGGCTCGAGGGGATGCGGGGGGCATCCGATGAATCTGGCGGCCTGGAGTCGCCGTTCCGAGGAGCGCAGCCGTGGTCGGTCGACGTGGGCGGGGGAGCGGAGATCAACGAAGCCTGAGACGTTTCATACGCCTCGCCGGTCTGAGGCGGAGCCTCACTAGAGAAGAACGATGACGGACGCGGATCTCGACCAGGCGACGGACGCCGGCGAACGCACCGGCAAGCGGTACTGGCGGAGCGTCGAGCGGCTGCTCGACTCGCCCGGGGTCGATCCCCGGCTCCGCGACCGGATGCGGAACGAGATCGCCGCCGGCTCCCGGAGCGAGGGCCGCGAGTGGCTCGAGCGGGAGTTCCCGGTGGGCGCCTCGCAGGCCCCGCGGGGCGTCTCCCGGCGCACCATGCTCGGCCTGATGGGCGCCTCCTTCGGCCTCGCCGGCCTGACCGCCTGCCGCCGGCCGGTGGAGCACATCGTGCCCTACGTCCACCCCCCCGAGGGGCGGATCGTGGGCCTCCCCGAGCGCTACGCCTCCACCATGCCCCTCGGCACCCACGCGTTCGGCGTGCTGGTCGAGAGCCACGAGGGCCGCCCGACCAAGATCGAGGGCAACGAGCTCCACCCGTCCTCGGGCGGCGCCGCCTCGACCTGGATGCAGGCGGCGATCCTCGACCTCTACGACCCGGACCGCCTCCGGACGGTGCGCCACGCCCCCGGCGCCGGCACCGCGCAGGGCCCCGCTCCGGATCGAGCTCCGGATCAGGCGTCGGATCAGGCGCCGAAGGAAGCGACCTGGGACGACTTCGCCAAGTCCTGGAGCCAGGTCGCGGCCCAGGCGGGCGACGGCCGGGGCCTGGCGGTCCTCTCCGAGGCCTTCGCCTCCCCCACCACGGCGCGCCTCGCCCGGCGCTTCGCCGAACGCTTCCCGGCGGCGCGCTGGGTGGTCTGGGAGCCGGCCGGCGAGGAGAGCGTGTTCGCCGGCATCGAGGCCGCGACGGGCCGGGCGGCGCGGCCGGTCCACCACTTCGAGCGCGCCCGGACGATCCTCGCCCTCGACGCCGACCCGCTCCTGACCGAGGGGGAGGCCCTCGCCCACGCCCGCGGCTTCGCCCGCGGCCGGCGGCCGGACGAGTCCGGGCGGATGAACCGCCTCTACGCCGTCGAGCCGGCGCTCTCGGTGACCGGCGCCAACGCCGACCACCGGGTGCGCCTCGCGGCCTCGCAAGTGGGCGCCTTCGCCGTCGCGCTCGCCCGCCGGCTGGGAGTGGCCGGCGCGCCGGCGGGCGGCGAGCTGCCCGCCGAGGTTCGCGCCCGGATCGACCTCGTCGCCGAGGACCTCCGCGCCGCCGGCCCCGGGGCGCTCGTGATCGCCGGCCGCCGCCAGCCGCCCGCGGTCCACGCCCTGGTCCACCGGATCCACGAGACCCTGGGCGCGGTGGGCACCACGGTGACCCTCCACGAGCTGGGCGACGTGGGCTGGGGGCGGGTGGGGGACCTGGCGGACCTCGCCCGGGAGATGGCCGCGGGGCGGGTCGAGACGCTCGTGGTGCTCGGCGGCAACCCGGCCTACGACGCCCCGGGAGAAGCTCGACTTCGGAGACGCCCTGCGCAAGGTGCCGCACCTCGTCCACCTCACCTCGCGGCCCAACGAGACCTCGGCCGGCGCCGAGTGGACCCTGCCGCGGAGCCACTTCCTCGAGTCCTGGGGCGACGCGCGCGCGGCCGACGGCACGGCGAGCGTCGTCCAGCCGCTGATCGCGCCCCTCTTCGACTCGCGAAGCGACGCCGAGGTCCTGGGGCTCCTGGTGGGCGAGACGGCGGAGGGAGGCGCCGGGGCCCCCACCGGGAAGCTCAAGAGCGGCTACGACCTGGTGCGCGAGACCTGGGGCGCGGCCGCGCCCGAGGCGGTCACCCTGGGCTCACCCTGGCGCAAGATCCTCCACGACGGCGTCGCCCCGGCCGGAGGCGGCCCCTCGCCCACACCGCTCGGCGCCGGCGGGGGCCGGCCTTCGCCGCCGCCGCCGGGTCCCGTCCAGGGCGGCGTCGAGGTCGTCTTCCTCCTCTCGCCGTCGGTCCACGACGGCCGCTGGGCGAACAACGCCTGGCTCCAGGAGCAGCCCGATCCGCTCACCCGGATCTCGTGGGGCAACGCCGCC
Organism: uncultured Acidobacteriota bacterium; assembly: GCA_963741925.1. Classification (GTDB taxonomy): domain Bacteria; phylum Acidobacteriota; class Thermoanaerobaculia; order Multivoradales; family DATKCC01; genus CAVUBL01. The sequence goes on along the minus strand of CAVUJU010000005.1, from coordinate 200,393 downwards.
CTCGTCTCCCGGGCGACGGCGGAGACGCTCGGGGTCGACTCCGGGGACGTCGTCCGCCTGAGCTCGGGCGACCGCTCGATCGAGGCGCCGGTCTGGGTGCAGCCCGGCACCGCCGACGGCACGGTGGCGATCGAGCTCGGCTTCGGCCGCACCGCGTCCGGCCGCGTCGGCACCGGCGTGGGGGTGAACGCCTACCCCTTGACGGGCGCCCACGCCGGCCTCTTCGCGACCGGCGTCCAGGTGACCAAGACCGGCCGCCGCGAGGCCCTCGCCCAGACCCAGGAGCACTGGTCGATGGAGGGCCGCGACGTGGTCCGCGAGGCGAGCCTCGCCGACTTCCGGGCCGAGCCCGACCTCTTCCGCAAGGAGACCGAAGCCGAGGACCGGCCGCCCCTCGAGAACATCTACGTCTCGGAGCACGCCTACACCGAGGGCCACCAGTGGGCGATGACCATCGACCTCGCCACCTGCATCGGCTGCAACGCCTGCGTGGCGGCCTGCCAGGCGGAGAACAACGTGCCGGTGGTGGGCAAGACGCAGGTGGCCAACGGCCGCGAGATGCTCTGGCTGCGGGTGGACCGCTACTTCGCCGGCCCCGACGAGGCCGACCCCGAGGTGGTCTTCCAGGCCGTGCCCTGCATGCACTGCGAGAACGCGCCCTGCGAGGAGGTCTGCCCGGTGGCGGCGACGGTCCACGACCCCGAGGGCTTGAACGCCATGGTCTACAACCGGTGCATCGGCACTCGGTACTGCTCGAACAACTGCCCCTACAAGGTCCGCCGCTTCAACTTCTTCAACTACACCAAAGACCTCCCGGAGCTGGTACAGCTCGCCATGAACCCGGAGGTGACAGTGCGCTCCCGGGGCGTCATGGAGAAGTGCACCTACTGCGTCCAGCGGATCGAGGAGGGCAAGATCCGGGCGAAGCGCGCCGAGCGCCCCCTGAGGGACGGCGAGATCAAGACCGCCTGCCAGCAGACCTGCCCCGCCGACGCCATCGTCTTCGGCGACAAGAACGACCCCGGCAGCCGGGTGTCCAAGGAGCGCAAGGACCCGAGGAACTACACCCTCCTCGCCGAGCTCAACAACCGCCCCCGAACCACCTACCAGGCCAAGCTCAGAAACCCCAACCCCCAGTGGGGCAAAGCATGAGCGAGGCGCGCCGCACCGACCGAGGGAAGGCAACAAGCGCCCTTCCCCCCATCTCTCTCCCAGGCCGAGACGAGGTGCGAAGCACCGAGCCACCTTCGCTTCAGCCCCGTGCCGTACGTCACAACCGCCGGTCGCACGCAGGCGCGGAGGCTGCGTCGCTCTCCGCCGGCGCAGTCCGCCGCCGGAAAGCGACCCGCCGCCGCGCCGTCGCCACCTCCATAACGATCCTCCTGGCAACGATCCCCCTCACTCTCGGCGTGGCCCTCGCCGGCTGCACGAGAGGCTCCACCTCGTCCCGGCCGCCCATCCACTTGAACCCCAACATGGACGACCAGCCCAAAGCCAAGGCCCAGTCCGAAAGCCGCTTCTTCGCCGACGGCAAGACCGAGCGCGACCCCGTCCCCGGCACCGTCGCCCGCGGCGAGCTCTTCGCCGACGCCGCCCTCCACACCGGCAAGACCCCCGCCGGCGACCCCGTCGCCCACGGCCCGACCCCGGTCGACGCCGCGCTCCTGACCCGCGGCGCCCAGCGCTACGCCATCTACTGCCAGCCCTGCCACGCCGAGAACGGCTCCGGCCAGAGCATGCTCCGCGAGCGCGCCGGGGTCGCCACCGCCGACCTCACCCAGGCGCGGCTGGTCCAGGCCCCCGACGGCTACATCTTCGACGTCATCACCCACGGCTTCGGCCTGATGCCCTCCTACGCCTACCAGGTGCCGGTCGCCGACCGCTGGGCGATCATCGCCCACGTCCGCGAGCTCCAGGCCGCGGCAGCCAAGGCCGGGGCTACGGCGGGAGGCGCGGCCGGGAGCGCAGCTCCAGCCCCGGCCGGCACCGGAGCGGGTGAAGGAGAGGCCCCGTGAGCGGCAAGAAGATCTTCCTCCTGGCGATCCTCGTGGTCGCCGGCCTCCTGGTGGTGGTCAAGGGCGCCCAGGTGCTCGACGCCCACCTCGCCTACCAGTCGCCGATCGAGGTCCACAAGGCTGGGCCCACCCCCCGCGCCCAGGCCCTCGAGACCCAGGCCGCCCAGGAGGCCGAGGCGGCCAAGACCAAGCCCTACGAGGAGGCCGAGTACCGTCGGTTCCCGGTGGTCGGCAGCCGGGTGGCGATCTGGGTCGTCGCCCAGCTCAAGCTCCTCTTCGCCGCCTTCGTCCTGGCGGTGCCGCTCTTCGCCCTGATCATCGAGTTCATCGGGTACCGCACCAAGGACCCGCGCTACGACAAGCTGGCCTACGAGTTCATCAGCCTCTTGTCGCCCGCCTTCGCCCTGACCGCGGCGTTCGGCGGTGTGCTGACCTTCATGCTGATCATCCTGTACCCGAAGTTCACGAACTACCTGATGTCGGTCTTCTCGCCGACCTTCCTGCCCTACGTCCTCTTGATCTTCGCCGAGGCGGCCTTCTTCTACACCTACTACTACTCCTGGGGAAAGGTCGGCCCGCGGGTGCACCTCGTGCTGGGCCTGCTGCTGAACCTCGTGGGCACCGGCATCATGTTCATCGCCAACGCCTGGCTGACCTTCATGATGACCCCCAACGGGGTCTCGGAGAAGGGTGCCGTCATCTCCACCTGGCAGGCGGTCCACAACTACACCTGGATGCCGATCAACGTCCACCGCCTGATCGCGAACGTCGCCTTCGGCGGGTCGGTGGCGGGCGCCTATGCGGCGTTCCAGTTCCTGAAGGCGAAGACCGACGAGGAGCGCGCCCACTACGACTGGATGGGCTACATCGGCAACTTCATCGCCATCGCGGCGCTGCTGCCGTTGCCGTTCGCCGGCTACTGGCTGGCCTCGGAGATCTACGCCTTCTCCCAGACCATGGGCCTCACCATGATGGGCGGCGCCTTCTCGTGGCTGTTCATCATCCAGGCGATCCTGATCGGCAACCTCTTCCTGGCCGCCAACTACTACCTGTGGCTGGGCATGGGGCGGATCGAAGGCGCCGAGCGCTTCCGCGGCTACATCAAGTACCTGTTGGCGCTCATCACCCTCTGCTTCGCGGTCTGGGCGACCCCCCACTCGATCATCTCGACGGTCAAGGAGATCCAGCAGATGGGCGGGGCGACCCACCCGATCCTGGGCTATCTCGGGGTGATGAGCGCCAAGAACACGGCGGTCAACATCCTGATCCTGACGACCTACGTCTCCTTCCTCCTCTACCGCCGCGGCGGCAAGATCCCCACCGTCTCCTGGGCCAAGGTGGGCAACCTCGTGCAGTTCCTGATCTTCGTCGTCGCCTCGTCGATCGTCATCTTCTACGGCATCTACGGCTACTTCGTGGAGGCCAAGGTGCGGATCGGCTTCTCGGTCTACCAGGTGGGCTCGGTGCTCGGGGCCATGATCCTGGTGACCGGGATCGACATCTTTCTGCTGCGCGGGGCGAAGAAGATGGGCGAGACGCGGTGGGGGCAGATCCCGGCCCGCGCCCAGTACGTGCTCATCTTCCTCGCCGTCACCTTCACCTGGCTCATGGGCCTGATGGGCTACGTGCGCTCGGGGCTGCGCCTGGACTGGCACGTCTTCGGCATCGTCCGCGACACCTCGCCGGACGCCTTCACCCCGACGCTGGGCTTCGCCACCACGGTCGTGTCGGTGACGGTGCTCATCTTCTTCGCCCTGATCGGCTTCGTCTTCTGGCTCGCCTCTCTGTCGCACAAGAAGGCCGCCTCCCCGGTGGAGGCGCCCGCGGCGGGCCATGAGCCGCCGGAGCTCACCCCGTCCGAGCTGGCGTCATGAAGGTCCCGGTCACCCTCCGGATCGCCCTGCTGACCGTGGCCACCACGGGCTTCTACGCCTACGTCGGGCGGCTCGTGCCCCAGAAAGAGGTCCATCCGCCGAAGGTCACCCAGATGGCCCAGGACCTGACCAGCGAGCAGATGGCCCAGATCGGCGACAAGATCTTCCACGGCAAGGGGCTGTGCTCGACCTGCCACACCATCGGCAAGAGCGGCGGGACGCTCCGCTTCCCGGACCTCGCGGGCGTCGCCGAGCGGGCGAAGCACCGGGTGCCGGGCTTTTCCCAGCTCGACTACTTCGCCCAGACCCTCTACCGGCCGAACGCCTTCATCGTGCCCGGCTTCAACCCGGGCATGCCGGAGATCGACAAGCCGCCCGTGGGCCTCTCGGACGACGAGATCAAGGCGGTCATCGCCTTCCTCCAGACCCAGGGGGGCAAGCCGACGATCACCATGGCGGCCCAGCTCCCGTACGCCGCCGGCGCCCCCGGGCCCGGCGAGACCGGCGGCTCGCCGACCCAGGCCGGCGTCGAGACCGCGGCGGCCGCCGAGGTCCCGTCCCCGGCGGCCGGAGGCGGCGCGGAGGTCACCGCCACCCCGGCGCCCGCTCCGGCCCCGCCCGCCGGAGGCGCGGCGGTCGAGGGCCCCCAGGCCCTCCTGGCGCGCTACGGCTGCACGAGCTGCCACTACGTGGACCGGCCCGGGCGCTTGAAGGCCGCGAGCCTCCAGGGGGTCGGAGCCCACCTGACGCACGCCCAGATCCTCGAGAACCTGACCGATCACGACCCGCCGCTCGGCGGGGCGTACGCCTCCCAGGCGACGCTGGCCGAGATCCACTCCCTGGCCGACTACCTGGCGGGCTCGAAGGGGAAGGGATGAGCTTCTTCGTCCTGATTCCGGCGATCCTGGCCCTGGTGGCCCTGCGCCTGCTGCCGGTGAAGATCGGCATGCTGGGCTGGTTCTTCGCCTGGCTGGCGGCGGTCTTCATCGTCCTGCGCTTCGGCTTCACGGTGCCGATCCCGCTCTCGGTGGTGAAGATCTACATGGGGATCTTGATCCTGGCGCTCGCCGCCTACGTGACCTCGGACCGCAAGCGCCTGCGGGAGTTCTGGGAGCCGCTCGCGGCGCTCATGACCGAGCGGCGCCTGCTGCCTCTGCTGGTGGTCGTGGTGATCGCCATCCCCACCGCCGTCGCCGCCGACATCTACCTCGCCCTGACCGCGCCGCCGGTGCCGCCGAGCTTCGGCCGCACGGTCCACCCGGCGCCGCCCGACCAGATCACGGTCCACGACCAGGCGGTCAACCTGATCACCGCCCAGAACCCGTACCGCAAGCTCGAGGCGAGCGATCCCGAGGCCTTCCGGGAGCACGTGGCGGCGGGGCGCGTCGTCTACTACCACAACTGCTTCTACTGCCACGGCGACCTGATGCGCGGCGAGGGGATGTTCGCCCACGGCCTCAACCCGATCCCCACCAACTTCCAGGACCCGGGGACGATCGCCCAGCTCCAGGAGTCGTTCCTCTTCTGGCGCATCTCGAAGGGCGGCCCCGGCCTGCCCGAGGAGGGCGGCCCCTGGGCCTCGGCGATGCCCGAGTGGGAGCGCTTCCTCGACCAGGACGACATGTGGAACGTCATCCTGTTCGTCTACGACTTCACCGGCCAGCGGCCGCGCGCCCGCACCGAGACGGGAGGGGAGTGAGGTGAGAGCGCGCCGCACCCTCGTCACCTTCGCCGTCCTGGCCGCCCTCGGCGGCGGAGCCGGCTTCGCGGCCCCCACCACGGCCAAGGCGCCGAAGCCGGATCTCGGCACCGACGCCCAGCGCCAGGCGGGCAAGAAGGTCTACGACCAGTACTGCGCCCAGTGCCACGGCGACGACGGCGCCGGCGACGGCATCGCCGCGGCGCGCCTCCACCCTCGGCCCCGCGACTTCACCTCGGGCAAGTTCAAGTTCCGCTCGACCCCGACCGGCTACCTGCCGACCGACGACGACCTGCGGCGGACGATCCGAAACGGCCTGCCCTACACCGGCATGGCGAACTTCGACACCGTGCTCTCCGACCAGCAGGTGACCGACGTCATCGAGTACATCAAGACCTTCTCCGCCGACTTCAAGGACCCGCAGGCCTACGCCGCGCCCATCGACGTCCCGGGCGCGCCGAAGCTCGGGCCCGACGCCGAGAAGGTCGGCTACAAGACCTTCGTCGAGATCGGCTGCGCCCGCTGCCACGGCGACCAGGGACGGGGCGACGGCCCATCGGCGCCCACCCTGCGCGACGACTGGGGCGACTCCATCCGCCCGGCCGACCTCTCCATGCCCTGGACCTTCCGCGGCGGCGACCGGCCGGAGGACATCTTCCGCTCCATCTCGACCGGCCTCACCGGCACCCCCATGGCCGGCTTCGCCGACGGCCTCACCGTCGAGCAGCGCTGGCAGATCGTGGGTTGGATCCTGGCCCAGGCCGGCAAGCGCCTCGACGACCCCTACTCCGACCTGGTGAGCGCCGTGCCGGTGGCCGACCTCTCGGCCCTCGACCAGGCGAAGGACGTCGCCGCCGCGAAGAAGCTCTTCGCCGACGCCCCGCCGGCCCTCTTCCCGGTGATCGGGCAGATCATGCAGCCGGGCCGGGACTTCCACCCCTCGGTGGTGGCCGTCGAGATGCGGGCGATCTACACCCAGGACGAGGTCGCCTTCGAGGTCTCCTGGCACGACATGCGCCGCGACGCCACGGGCCACAACGCGCCCGACCTCCAGGCGCCGCCCTTCGAGCAGCAAGTGGACCCCTTCGCGCCGCCGACGCCCGAGGCGAAGCCGGCGGCGGCCGAGGCCGGCGGCGGGGGCGGCGGCTTCTGGGGCGGCGGGGCGGCCTCCGCCGCCCAGAGCTCGGGCCCCGCGCCGATCCCGCCGAGCGAGTTCTCCGACGCCGTCGCCGTCCAGTTCCCCATCGAGCTCCGCCCCGGCGTGCGCATGCCTTACTTCCTGTTCGGCGACTCCCAGTACCCGGTCGAGCTCTGGTTTGTGGACCTCGCCCACGGCGACCGGGCCGAGATCTACCAGGGCCAGGGGAGCGACGCGCTCGAGGCCGGCAAGGGCTCGGCGCCCCAGGCCCTCTCCGGCTACGACCACGGCGAATGGACCGTCGTCTTCCGGCGCGAGCGCCAGCCCTCCCAGGGCATCCGCTTCGACGAGGGGACCTACGTGCCGGTCGCCTTCTCGATCTGGGACGGCATGGCCCGGGAGCGCGGCTCGAAGCGGGGCCTGACCGCCTGGCACTACGTCTACGTCGAGCCGAGCGAGAAGCCCCCGGTCGTCGCCCCCATGGCCAAGGCGGGCCTGACGGTGCTCCTCGTCGAGCTCCTCGTCGTCGCCCTGGTCCGGCGGCGCAGAAAGCGGCACGCCGAAGGCACCCCATGAACGCAAGCGTCCTGAACCCCCACCCAGGAGAAGTCTGATGTACGAGACGATCTACGTCCCCGTCGACAACTCGGGCCACTCGAACCGCGCCATCGACCAGGCCTTGAGCCTGGGCGCGAGCTACGGCTCGAAGGTGGTGGGCTGCCACGTCTACGCGGCCCGCATGCACGACTACCGCTTCAAGCAGATGGAGTACACGCTGCCCGAGGAGTACCTGGTCGAGACCGAGCTCGCCCGCCAGCGAAAGATCCACGACTCGCTGATCACCATGGGGCTCGAGCTGATCTCGGACTGCTACCTCCAGTCGCTCGACGAGCGCTGCCGGGCGGCGGGAATCGAGTGCGAGCGCCGGATGATGGACGGCAAGCACTCGACCGAGATCCTGAAGGATCTGGCGGAGTCCGACGTCGACCTGGTGATCCTGGGGGCGGTGGGGATCGGGCGCACCAAGGACGCCCAGGTGGGCTCGGTCTGCTCGCGGGTGGCGCGCGAGACGACCAAGGACACCTGGGTGGTCAAGCACGTGCCGGCAGAGGGCCCGGCTGAGGACCAGGCGCCGCGCGACACGGTGATGGTGGGGGTCGACGGCAGCCCCGAGTCGTTCGGGGCGCTCGAGATCGGCATCGACCTCGCCCGCCGCTTCGGCAAGCGCCTCGAGATCGTCTCGGTCTACGACCCCTACCTCCACTACGCCGCCTTCCGGGGGATCGCCGAGGTCCTGACCGAGAAGGCGGCCAAGGTCTTCCGCTTCGAGGAGCAGAACCAGCTCCACGAGGAGATCATCGACACCGGCCTGGCCGAGATCTACCAGTCGCACCTGAACGTGGCCGACACCATGGCCCGCGAGCAGGGGGCGGAGCCCGAGAAGACGCTTCTCGACGGCAAGGCCTACCAGAAGCTCCTCGACCACGCGCGCCGGGTCGAGCCCTGGGTGCTGATCATCGGCCGGGTGGGCGTGCACTCCGGAGAGGGCGAGGAGGCGCTCGGCTCGAACGCCGAGAACCTCCTGCGCCTGGCGCCCTGCGACGTGCTCCTGACCAACCGGCGGGTGGTGCCGGAGCTCGATCTCAAGGCCGCCGAGTCGATCCACTGGACCCCGGAGGCCGAGGAGCGCATGGGCCGGGTGCCGGAGCAGGTCCTGGGCATCGCGCGGACCGCGATCCTGCGCCTGGCGATCGAGAAGGGGCACAGCGTCGTCTCCTCGGACCTGGTGACCGAGGCCATGGACCGCTTCATGCCCAAGGCGACCGCCCAGGCCACCGAGCGCCTGGCCGAGGCCCTGGCCTTCGAGACGGCGCGCCGCGAGCGGGTCTCGATCTGCCGCGCCTGCGGGGTGGCCGCCCGCGTGCCGGACCCGGTGCGCTGCACCGTCTGCGGCGCCTCGGACTTCGAGGTGGTCTCGCCGGAGGTGCTCGACCGGATCGCCGAGGCCGAGGGCGGGGTGACCGAGGAGCGGACCTACGACGGGCGCAAGCTGGCCTGGACCCAGGACGCGCGGAAGGCCCTCCGCGCGATCGGCGACCGCTACCAGCGCCGCCGGGCCAAGGCGCGGATCGAGAAGACCGCCCACGGCCAGCGCCTGGAGACGGTGACCCTGGAGACGGCGAAGCGCTTCATCGAGGAGGAGACCGGGGTGCTCTATCAAGCCGGGGATCCTGGAGCCATGGCAGCGCACGGAGCCGGGGCTGAAGCAGGTGAGGCGGGGGAACCTGGCGAGATCCCTCGAGTCGCTTCGCTCGCTCGGGACAGGCTCGAGAAGCCGGAACCCGAGGAGGACTCCCGCAAGCTGGTCGCCCGCGACGCCCAGAACAACCCGCTGCTGTCGCGCTACGACTGGACCGCGGAGGCCGTCGCCCGGGTGCTCCGGGTGCCCGCCGGCTTCATGCGCGACAAGACCCAGCGCCGGATCGAGGAGCTGGCCGCCGAGCGGCAGGCCGGGACCATCGATCTCGCCCTGGTCGAGGAGGGCCTCGAGCACGGCCGGCGCATGATGGCCGAGATGCTGGGCCAGATGGAGACCAGGAAGGACGAGCCCGCCGCCGCGGCGAAGCCCGGCAACGGGAACGGCAACGGCCACGGCCAGGCGGCCGCCGCCTGCCCGGTGGAGCACGAGGGCGCCCGGCCCCGGACCGCCGAGACCTCGCGGACGACCCTCAACGAGGTCTCGAAGATGAGCGAGCTCGAGCGCCTGCGCTCCGGCCTCGGCTCGTAGCAGGCCGCTTGCCGTCGTACCGTTTCTGCCGCCCGGACGACATCCCGCTCCTGGTGCGGGCGGTCAACGAGTGCTACGTGGCGCACTTCCCCGGCGCGGAGGCGATGACCGTCGACGCCTTCCGGCGCGAGATGAAGGAGCTCGACCTCTGGCCCTCGAGCTGCCTGGTGGCCCTCTCGGGGCCGGAGCCGGTCGCGGTCCTGACCGGCACCAAGCGCGAGGCGGCGACCCTCGTCTCCCGGATCGGCGTCCGGCCCGGCGAGGAGGGCCGCGGCCACGGCGGGCACCTCGTGACCTCGCTCTCCCAGAAGCTCGCCGTCCTGGGGCCGCCGCGACTCGAAGCCGAGGTGCCCGCCGCCCTGCCGGGGGCCGGGGCCTTCTTCGAGCGCCAGGGCTGGCGCCGGGAGGCGGCCTTCACCGACTGGCGCCGGCCGGCGGGGAGCGGAGCCGAGCCGGTGCCGCAGGGCCTGGTCTCGCCGGTGACGGTGGACGAGCTGGCGCAGGCGGGCGCCCTCGAGGTGCCGGAGGGCGTCGCCTGGGGCCGCACGCGGCCGAGTCTCACCAACCGCCGGGAGAGCCTCCGCGGCCTCGCCATCGCCGGGGCCGACCGGATCGAGGCCTGGCTGCTCTACGACGAGGCGGGCGAGGTCGGCCCGGCGGACGTGGTCGGCTGGGGCGCCGCCGAGCCCGACGCCGCGGAGCGCCGGCAGCTCCTGCTGGGCGCCCTCCTCCGGCACCTGGTCACCACGAGCGAGGCGGAGGTCCGCCTCCTGCGCCTGGGCGACGACGAGACGCCGGCCGCTCTCCTGGCGGGCCTGGGCTTCGAGCCCGAAGCCGAGTACCATCGCTACGCCACCGAGGCCACCCCACGATGACCCTCCGACCCAGGCACCGATCCCATGCAGCGCCCGAGCTCCGCCTCGGCCGACGGAGCCCGACCCCGCGTGAAGCGGCCGAGCTCTGCCTCGGCCGTCGGAGTCCGACCCCACATGCAGCGCCGGAGCTCCGCCTCGCCCGACGGAGCCCGACCCCGCATGAAGCGGCCGAGCTCTGCCTCGGCCGATGGAGTCCGACCCGGTGAAGTCCTACCACGACATCGCCGGCGACGGCGGCTCCGACGTCCTCGGCCAGGTCCAGGCCCGCCACCGCGCCATCGCCTCCGCCCTCGCCGGCGTCGGCCACCTCCTGGCCGTCGGCTCGGGCAAGGGGGGCGTCGGCAAGAGCACCGTCACCATGGCGCTCGCCCGGTCCTTCGCCCGCCAGGGGCGGCGCGTGGCGATCCTCGACGCCGACTTCAACGGCCCCTGCCAGGCGCGCCTATGCGGCCTCGAAGGCGCCCCCTGGGTGCCCGGCGAACGCGGCCTCGTGGCGCCCCGCCGGCCGGACGGGATCGCCGTCGTCTCCTTCGGGAGCCTCCTCGCCGAGGCGGCCCCCCTCGCCTTCGAGACGGTGTCGAAGGGCGAGCAGCAGACCTGGCGCGGCACCCGGGAGTTCGCCCTCCTGGGCCAGCTCCTCTCGGCCGTCGACTGGGGCGAGCTCGACCTCCTCCTCGTCGACCTGCCGCCGGGCGCCGAGCGAACGGTCCAGTACGCCGAGTACCTGGCGCCCCTCGACGCGCCGGCCGGGCGAGCGACCGGGCGCTTGGCCTTCGTCATGGTGACCGTGCCGTCGGACCTCGCCCGGGGCGTCGTGGCGCGCTCGCTCTCGGCGCTCGAGGAGGCCGGCGGGCACCTGCTCGGCTACGTCGAGAACATGGCCGGCTACCTCTGCCGCGGGTGCGGGGCGGTCCGGCCGCTCTTCCCCGAGCCGACGGTCGCCCTCGACGCCCCGTGCCTCGCCCGCCTCCCCTTCGACCCCGAGCTCGCCGAGCTCTGCGACCGCGGCTGGCCGGAGGCGTCAGACTCCGAAGCCGCCCACCACGCCGACGACCTCGCCCGTACCCTCTGGCAGCGCCTGAAGCCCGACGACGTCCCACCCCGCCCGACCCCGCCGAGCTCCGTCTCGGCCGACCGGGCCGAACGCCCGACCCCGCCGAGCTCCGGCTCGGCCGACGACGTTCGACCCCGCATGAAGCGGCCGAGCTCCGTCTCGGCCGGGGCGGGCAGGGGCAAGGAGACCACCCCATGAAGTTCCTCTGCGTCACCTGCGACGAGCCCATGAAGCTCGAAGGCGTCGAACCCTCGGGCGGCGGCTCCCTCTCGGTCGTCTACGCCTGCCCCACCTGCGACCACAAGATCGCCATGCTCACCAACGCCCTCGAGACCGAGATGGTCCAGTCGCTGGGCGTCAAGATCGGACCGGCCGGGCCCTCGGCCGGAGCGGCGGCCGGCGGCCCCGAGACGGCGGCGAGCGGCTGCCCCTTCTCCGGCATGGTGCAGGAGATGGAGGCCGAGGCGGCCCGCACCGCCGACGCCTCGGGGGGCCCCGCCTGGACCCCGGACGCCCTCGCCCGCCTCGCCAACATCCCGGACTTCGTCCGCCCCATGGCCAAGCAGGGCATCGAGCACTACGCCCGCACCCACGGCCACGCCACGATCGACGACGAGGTCCTCGAGCAGGCCCGCGGCAAGTTCGGGATGTGAGGGCCTGCTCTCGCGGCGAAGTGGTGTAGGATCGTCGCGATCAAGCGGAAGCGCTCAGGGGCTGGTGCCTCTCGCGGTCTTCAAAACCGTTGTTCCGGGTCGGAAGCGGCTCGAGGGGTGGGTTCGATTCCCATGCCCTTCCGCCATCCCCTGGCTTGCCTTACTCCTCGCGTAGAACCGTCGCCGGATCCGTCGACAGTGCCCTCCAAGCGGAGAAGAGCACAGCGGGAGCCGCGGCCAGGGCAAGGAGCAGACACGCTCCGGCGGCAATCCAGGGATCGGCCGGCGTGACGCGAGGTAGCTGGGACTGGAGCACCCGCCCGAAGGCCCAGCCTCCGCCGAGTCCCAGGATCAAGCCGGGAGCCAGGAGAGTCGCTGCCTGGATCACGACCCCCCAGGCCACGTCCCGCCGCTGGGCCCCGAGGGCCGTACGAATTCCCATCTCGTGCCGGCGCCGGGCGGCCGAGTAGGCCATGACTCCGTGCAACCCGATGCCGGCCAGGGCGACTCCTTCCAGCGTGAAGAGTGCCGCCAGGACCAGGTTCAGCCGACTCCGGGACAGCGGGCCCCCGAGGACTTCCTTCATCGTCCGCAGTTCCTGAATCGGCAGCTTGGGATCGAGCTCCCGGATCGCCGAGCGCACGGCCTTTGCCAGATCGAGCGGTGACTTCGACGTCCGCAGCACGAGGCGCATCCCGCGCCGGACGTTCTGGGCGAAGGGGATGTACATTTCGGGTCCCGGCGCGTTCGAGTAACCGAACCTCCGGGCGTCCGCCACAACGCCGACAACCGTCCACTGAGAGAGCGCCGACTTCGGTGGGCTCGAGCCATAGAACGTGTCCCAGAAGACCACACGCTGCCCGAGCGGGTCGCTTCCCGGCCAGAACTGTTTCGCCATGGTCTCGTTGACCAGGGCGACCCGCGGTGCCCCGGGTACGTCACGTCCCGAGAATAGCCGCCCCTTCACCAGTGGAACTCCCAGGGTCCGGAAGTACCCCGGCGTCACGGCCTCGTTTCCGACCTGCGCGCTGCCCGGTGCACCCGGCGCCCGGGCACGGTCGACAATCCGAAAACGAGTCGGCAGCGGCCCATCTCCCTCGAGGGCGCTCGTCGCGCCCGCGGTCCGGACAGCCGGGATCTTCTCGAGGCGCGCGAGCGCCGCCGTGAAGAACTGGCCCTTCTGGTCTTCGTCGCGGTACCTGGAGCCCGGGAGCTGAATCTTCATCGTGAGAAGATTCTCGGCCCGATACCCGGGATTGGTGCCGAGAGCCAGGTACAGGTTCTTGGCCATCAAGCCGGTTCCGACGAGCAGCACCAGGGTCAACGCGACCTGAGAGACGACCAGGACGCCCTGGAGGCCGCTCAGACGCGAGCTGAACGAGGAGCGGGAGGCTTGCTCTCGGAGCACCTGCGCGAAGTCCGACCTCCAGAGCCGCAGAAGCGGCACCAAACCGGCCAGAGCCGCGGCACCGAAAGCCAGCACGGCGGTCAGGAACACGGTCCGGCCCGTCAGATGGACGCTCGCGAGGCGTGCCATCTCCGGGGGGTGGAACGCGGCGACCACTCGGAGAACCGCGAGCGCGAGCCCCAGCCCCAGAGCACCACCAAGGGCGCCCAAGGTTCCGACCTCTACAGCGAAACGCCGGACGAGCGCCGGCCAGCCGGCGCCGAGACTCACGCGCACCGCGCTCTCCCGTTCTCGGACCAGCGCACGGACCAACATCAAGTTGGTCACGTTGACGCAGGCGATCAAGATCAGGAGGCCGGCCGCCACGAAGAGCATCCGCACGAGGGGGCGCACGTCCCCCACGAGCTCTTGCACCACGGGCACGAGGCGGGCGCGGTAGCCGGCGTCGGACTTCGGGTAGGCCTTCGCGAGGCGCTCCGTGATCGCGTCCATTTCGCCCTGCGCCGCCGCGAGCGAGACGCCGGGCGCGAGACGCGCGACCACCAGCAGCCAGTGAATGGACCGGTCGGGGGGCGGGACCCAGGTCGATCTGAGTGGAGCCCAGTAGTCGGCCCATTCAGGAAGCCGGAAGCCAGAAGGCATGACACCGATCACCGTGTACGGGCTCTCGTCGAGGTCGATCGTTTTCCCCAGGATCTCGGGATCGCTTCCGTATCTTTCGCGCCAGAGCCGATTCCCGAGGAGCATGACCTTGCTCCCCTTCTCATCCTCCTCCTTCGAGAAGCTCCGGCCCAGCGACGGGCGCGCGCCCATGACCTCCAAGAAGTTACCCGTCACTGGCGCACCGTAGACCTGCTCCGGCTCCCCGGAACCCGTGAGAGTCACCGAGTCCTGGGTCATGGCCGCCATGCCGGCGAACGAGGCGGCCTGGTCTCGCCAGTCCTCGAAGTCAGGAAGAGACGTGCGCTCCAGGTCGTTTCCTTGTCCTGGTTGTTCGAGCCAGAGGGAAACCAGGAGGTCGGGCTCTCGAAACGGCAGCGCGCCCCGAATCACGGCGTCGTAGACGCCGAAGACGATCGAGTTGGCGGCGATGCCGAGAGCCAAAGTCGATACGACTGCGAGGCTGAAACCTCGATCGCGAAAGAGGCTGCGGAGCTCAACCCTCACAGCCGCTCTCCCCGCCGCCGCCCGACCCGTGAAACCGCAGCGTCCTCGTTTGAAGAGAGTAGAGGTCGGCCGGCCCGTCGGCCCAGAGAAAATGGAGCTCGGAACCCGCGAAAGCCAGACCCATGTAGTCCCCGGCTCCTCGCCAGCGAGAACTCGGGACAGCGCAGGAGGGGCTGGTCGAAATCCGCACGGGCGCACCGAAGGTCGCGCCATCGTCGATGGAAGTCGCCGCGAAGAGCTCCCAGCACACCTCGTTCGTCTGGGAGCGCGCCTCGAGCCAGCTCACGGCCACCGCCCTTCCTGGCCCGGCGGCGACCGTCGGCTGCATTAAGCTCACGCCTTCGCCGGCGTCGGTGACCGAGAATGCCAGGCTCCACTCCTTGCCGCCATCCAAAGATCGTAGAAACGTGAGCTCGTCCTCGTTGCCGACCTTGCGGATCCAGGCGACGAAGAGACGGTCTCGGGCGGGCGATCCGCACCGTCGAATGGCGAAGCCGGGAAACTGGTGGGCCCCCTGCCCGGCGATCTTCTGCGCTTCCGAGAAGCTCTCTCCTCCACGGGCAACCCGTACTAGCGAGAGACCGGTCGGCCCGTCCTCGCTCGTGCCGACAACGGTGAGCACTGGGAACACGACAGTTCCATCCGACAACACCGCCGGGCTGGAGACGTTGAACCCCTCCGCCGTGACGGCGCCTTCGAGAGGCTCGCCAAAGGGGTGGAGGGCTCCGGGGGACATCGAAAGGCTGGCGACCGCTCCGGGCCCCGCGTCCGTGAGGATGGACTGGAGGCCCAATAGCCAGAGCCTGCCCCGGCTCGGCGCGCGCGAGTCGTCAACCACGAGTGCGGTGTGGTCGAAGGAGCTGCCCTTGCCGAACGGCACATGAACTGGCTCACCCCACGTGACGCCGCCGTCCATTGAGCGGAAGACCTCCACCGGCCGAGGCGAGTCAGCGGTCTGGATGCAGGAGAGGTAAACGCTCCCAGCCACACCGAAAGCCAGCCACGGGTCCATTCCATACCGCGGCGGATTCCAGTCGGCCGGAGGACTCTCACTCCAGGTCCGTCCGCGGTCGCGGGAGGCGAATGCGGTACAGCGGGTACCGTGAGGTCGTGAGAACTCGATCGCGGTGGCTACCAGGTGGTCGGGATTCGCCGGATCCACGGCCAGAAAGGGCTCGACGAAGTAGCGCTCCGGCCCGGCTTCGGCTACTGTGACCAGCGCACCTATCCTTCCGCCTGACCCGGCTCGCGGTTGGGTTCCGGCGGCTCCGGCGCACGCGCAGAGAGATCCCGCCTCCAGCAGCAGAACCCCTGCGAGCATGGCCTGGCGCCGGCGCCCCGCGCGGGGATTGAGTCGATCCTGCATCACGTTGACCTTATTATACGACTGTGCTATGATTCGCCTGACCGCAGGTTGTTAGTTCCTGATGCGCCGTCGTGACATCGTGCGGTGCGGGCTGGCGGCAACCCGAGTGTCCGTTCTCGGTAAGTGCAAACGAATGTTACCTAGGAGATCACAGTTCCTCGTCGCGCGCGCGTTGCTGAGATTCATCAAGCTCGACTTCGCGCTCCGGCGCTCGACCTTCCACCAGATCCACCGAGCGGTGACCCTCGAGGCGAACAGCTACGAAGTCGATCCTCCGTCGCCCGAGCAGCAGCGGCTCGTCCGCAGGACGCTCCAGGCAGTCCAGACGGCGACGCGCTACTACTACCGCAGTCGCGAGGACTGCTTGCCGAAATCCCTCGCCCTCTATTCTCTCTTGCGATACCAACGTGTCCCCGCTGAGCTCGTCATCGCCGTGCGGAGATACCCATTCGGGGCCCACGCCTGGGTGGAGCATCGAGGCACCGCACTAGGTGAGCTCAGGCCCGATCTGGGAGGATTCCACGTGTTGATGAGGGCCTGAGACTCGCTGATGAACACCATCTTCGGCCTCATCGACCTCCAGGGCAAGCCCCTCCCGACGGAGCGCTTCGGCCGAATGCGAAAATCGGCCCTTCAGCTTCGGCAAGGTCCCTGCGCCGAACGGGTCGCAGCGACCTCCGCCCTGGCGGCCCTGGGAGATCGCGGCTCTCTCGCCAGAGGAGGCCCTTCGCAGACCACGGTCGTCTTCGAGGGTCGCCTGGACAACCGGCGTGAGCTCGCCAAGGAGCTGGCGTTCGATCCTCCCGGATCCGCCGCGGATCTCGTCCTCGCGGCCTACGACGCTTGGGGCAGGGGCTGCGTGGATCGGCTGGTCGGAGCGTTCGCGCTCGCGATCTGGGACCCCCATCGACATCGGCTCGTCTGCGCTCGGGACGCGTTGGGAATCAACACGCTGTTCTACTCCTTCGACAAGGACCAAGCGGCTTTCGCTTCCCAGCTCAGACAGGTGCTGGCCACTCGCGAGTCGGCGCCGCCACTGAACGAAGAGTACCTGTGCGTCTTCCTCCAGGTAGGTGCGCCCGCCTTCGACGCTACGCCCTATCAGGGCATCCACAAGCTCAAGCCGGGGCACCTTCTGGTGGTCGATGCCGGCGGCGCTTGCGAGGAGCGGTATTGGCGCCCCGAGGAACTGCCGCCGGTCGTCTACTCGGATCCTCGGGACTACACGAGGCATTTCCTGGAGGTCTTTCGCGAAGGAGTTGCTGTCTGCCTCGCCGCAGAGGGTCCCATCTGGTGTGACCTCTCCGGTGGTCTCGACTCCTCCTCGATCGTGTGCGTGGCCCAGGAGCTGATTCTGAGCGGCCGGGTGGACGTCACCTCTTTCGGGACGTTCACCGCCCTCTTGGCCGATCCCGACCCGGCGAAAGCCTACGTTCAGAGCGTCCTCGACAAGTACCCAGTCCAAGCGCATTTTCTGCCAGCCGAGGAGCACTCCGCTTTCGAGAGCATGGAACAAGCCGCTCTCTTTTATGACGAGCCGAATCAGCAGATCCGCTTCTACAACTACCTGCAGGCTCAACGGGAAATGATGGAACTCGCTTCGGTTCGCGTCCTGCTCCGGGGCATCGCCGCGGAGGCGGCCGTCCTGACGGAGAATCCCCTTCCCCTCCACCTGCCTAACCTCCTCCGGTCCGGCCGGCTCCTGCATTTTGGCCACGAGCTCTTCGCCTGGCAGCGGGCCCTCGGCCTGCCCCTGGCGAACGTCTTCTCACAGTGCGTCCTGGGCCCTCTGAAGAACCCCACCTTGGACAGATACTACGACACGGCGACCACGATTCCGAGTTGGGTGGCACCGGAGTTTGCCGAGCGCCTCCGCATGCGCGAGCGCGCCAACCGGGGGTGGATGCCCAGACGGTTCGATGATGTTGGAAACCAGTGGCACTACGAGAAGGTCGGACGGGTCTCCTCCTACCTTGACCGCGGGCTCGGGCAAGCGATCTGCGAGAGCCGCCATCCGTTCCTTCACCGGCCGCTGATCGAGCTCTGCCTGGCGATTCCGTATGAACACAAAGTTCTCGCCGGAACCTTCAAGCCGCTGTTGCGCAGGGCGATGGCTGGGATCCTTCCCGACCGCATCCGCCTCCGAACTGACAAGGCTGACATCGGGCGGTGGGTCATCCACTCGATCGCTCGCCAATGGCCCAAAATTGCACCTCACTTCAAGGACACTGTTCTCGAGTCGCTGGGACTCGTCAGAGGCCGAGAGCTATTCCAGGTCCTCCACGACTTCGGCTTTGGCAAGGTGAAACGGACCACGCTGCTGAGCTCGGTCGTGGCCCTTGAATTCTGGCTGCGGCAGGCTGTCGAGGGAGCGGCATCGCCAACGACGGCAGCGCTCCGCGAAGCAGCGCCCGGCTGCTCCCGGGCGAAGGCCTTCAGATGATCATGGCCCCGCCTTATTTCTGAGCGCTTGACCCTGCCTCCGGTTTCGGTGGCTTTGGACCTGCTGCACGCACCCCAAGAAGCTCAGGCCGTCGCCTCGGGAGCTCCTTGATCCAGGCCGGCCGTTGCAGAACTGCAAGACCTTTCGAGCACAACCGATTGCTCGTCGATTGGGCGAAGTGCGCTCGCTCGTCGGGTGATCTGTTGAATCTCAAGAGAAAGGAGGTGATCCCGCTTCAATGGGTAAACCATCGAAAAGACGGTTGAAGGCCTACTTGACCCCCGAGATGGTGGAGTACGGCGACGTCCTCGTCCTGACCGGCTCCACATGAGGGGATACCTGAGACCACGTCCACGGCGGCGAACAGACAAAGCCACCGCCCGCTCTCTTCCCACGCGACGAGCTGGAAGCGTTGCTTCGGAGAGGAGAGGGGTAGGCGCGTCGCCGTGACGCGACAGGCGGTCTGCCTGTCCTCGACCCGGAGTTCGCAGTGAGCAGGCGAGTCACCCTCGAGGTGGCTCCAGTTGGACGCTCTGTGCTCCCGCCGAGAAGTTTCGCGCAGTGTGCGGAGACGGCGGGTTCGTGGAGGCGAGCTGGATTGCCGTCGGCCCGCCACCCAGCGCTACACCCGGCGGCGGGTCGGCGGCCAGCTCCTCGTTATCGGGAGGCGACGTAGCTGAGACCGTGAGCCACCCCAACCTTCAAACTGTCGTTCGGGCCCTCGGCCTTCGCGTCCCGACGTGGACTCTCGCGACCGGGAGCGGCGCTGTCGGGCTCTTCACCTTCGCCAGAACGGTGACGCCGTTGATCGTCGCCCAGATCGTCGATTACACGCTACGGCGCAGCGAACCGAGCCAGCTTCTCTCCTGGTGCCTGGCTCTGGGCGCGGTAACGGTTCTCAACACAGTGAGCAGGGAAGGCGCGGACGTGGCGTTCGGCTACGCCGCGCAGCGGGCGTCGCTCGATCTCCGAGGTACTCTTCTCGAGCATCTCCAGCGGTTACCCATCGAAGACCTGGAGAGCCGTCCGTCCGGCGGTCTCGCGGCGCTCTTCATGGCGGATGTCCCGAAGGTGACGAGCCTCTTCCAGCCACTTGCACAGGACTTGATTGCGAGTGTGCTGCAGCTCCTCGCCGTGCTCTCGATCGTGACCTGGAAGTATGGCTCAACGATGCTCGTCATGCTGCTCCTCGTCCCGGTCTACCTGGCGGTACCCCTGATCCTGAGACGGCCGACACGCCGAGCCGCGCGCGGGGTCGCCGAAGCCGAGGCCGACGCCCACGCGGAGATCAAAGAGTCAATTGACCTCATCCGGGAGATCAAGTCGCTCAATCGAGAAGCCTGGAACCAATCGCGCCTGGCCGGGCAGTTTCGCGCGGTGCTCGACCGCGAGCTCTGGCTTCGGCTGGTTCGTTCCTTCTATGGAGTCGACCACGCCGCCTACGGCGTCACCGTAGCCCTGCTCTACTGGATCGGCGGGCGCGCCGTCCTGGCTGGCCGCATGTCGGTCGGAGACCTCGTGGCTCTCGTATGGTTCCTGGCGCTCCTCTCCGGTCCCGTCACGCGTCTCAACCACGTCCAGAGCCAGCTCCAGACCTTCCACGCGTCGGCGGCCAGGATCGCAGACCTCCTGGAGCGCGGGACCGAGTCGCGAGCCCCCTCGGCCGTCGCACTCCTACCTCGGCAGGCCATGGAGCTCGAGCTCCAGAACGTCTGCTTCCGCTACGACGGCCGAAGCGAGGGCGCGCTGGACGCCGTGTCGTGCCGGATCGAGGCCGGCGAACGAGTCGCGGTCGTGGGACCGAGCGGCGCCGGCAAGAGCACGCTCGTACAGCTCATCCTCCGGCTCCGCGAGCCCGACGCGGGAAGAATCCTCGTCGACGGCCGCGACCTTCGCGACGACGGGATCGAAAGTCTCCGTCAGAGGATCGGAGTCGTCTTCCAGGAGCCGAGGCTATTTTCCGTCAGCTTGCGGGAGAACATCCTGCTTGGGAACCTCCAGGCCACCGACGAGGAGATCTGGGAGGCCGCCAGGATCGCGAACGTCGACGAACTCATCTCCGGTCTTCCCGAAGGTCTCGACACGATCCCTGGCGAGGCGGGCGCCGGCCTCTCGGTGGGCCAGAAGCAACGGATCGCCATCGCCAGGGCCTTGGTCAGAAACCCGAGGCTCCTCATCCTCGACGAGGCAACTTCAGCCCTGGACTCCGAGTCCGAAAGCCGCGTGCGCGAGGCGATCGGCCGAGCGATGAAGGACCGGACGGTGATCGTCGTCGCACATCGCCTCAACTGGGTCGCCCAGTGTGACCGGATCCTGGTCCTGGACGGCGGCAAGCTCGTTGCGGAGGGTCGCCACGAGGAGCTCCTGAGCCGGAGCCCTCTGTACGAGCGACTGGTCCAGCAGTACGTTGGGATGCAGGGCCTCTCCGCAGCGGGCGACGGCCCGCCCGCGGAGACCCGGCAGCCGCTTCGGCCGAGGGCGCTCTGAGCTGGACCTCGGGCCTCGCACCCGATCATGAGCCCGAAAGGAGCACAGGTGAGTCTACAGAACCGGCGCTACCGAGTCGCAGACCATGTCGAGCTCACGGTGATCGACGGTGCCGCCATCGTCCTCGATGGACGGCGCGGGAAATACCTGGGCCTGAACGAGGTGGCGACGAGGATTCTGACCGGCCTCAAGGACGACGGCGATCCCGAGAGGGTCCTGGAATGTCTTCTCGGCGACTACGATGCGCCGGAGGCCCAGGTTCGAGCGGACGTCGAAAGGATGGTTCGCGAACTCGAGGAGAAGGGCCTGGTCGAGCTCGAGCCGAGCCAAACCTAGTAGATCGCTTCCGAAATAACATTGCACTAAGGTTGCTCGTGGCATAAGCTCTCCTCGGATCGAATGGCCGATTCAGGGAGGTGCCGATGGCCGGTCGTCGAAAGAGGGCTCCGCTGGTGCTGGATGCGTCGACGAAGAGCGAGCTGACTCGGGTGGCGGCCTCGCGTACGGAGTCCGCGCAGCGCGTGGAGCGAGCGAAGATGCTCTTGTCCTATGCCGCCGGTGAGCCGATCACACGGATTGCTCGGGCGCATGCCACGCATCGACCGAAGGTGGAACGTTGTATCGACAAGGCCCTCGAGGTCGGCCCCTTGACGGCCTTGGCCGACCTGCCGGGACGAGGCCGCAAGCCCACCATCACCCCGGAAGCGCGGGCCTGGCTGGTTTCGCTCGCGTGCCAGAAGCCGAAGGACCTGGGGTACTCCTATGAGCTGTGGACGACCACGCTCCTGGCCCAGCACGCCAGGGACCGGTGCGTCGAGGCGGGGCACCCGTCGCTCGCGCGGCTGGGGCGCGGTACGGTCTCGAAGCTGCTGCGCAAGGCGCAGGTTCGGCCGCACAAGATCGACTACTACCTCGAGCGGCGCGATCCCGACTTCGACGCGAAGATGGCCCAGGTGCTCTGCGTGTACCGGGAGATCGATCTCTTGCGAGAGCGCGCCGGGATGCAATGCTCCTTGACCGCCGTCGTGTCGTATGACGAGAAGCCCGGCATTCAGGCGATCGCCGCCACCGCTCCGGACCTTCCGCCGGTCCCCGGTGGCGAGCACCCACGGATCTCGCGCGACTACGAGTACGTTCGCCACGGCACGGTGACCCTGATGGCGGGCATCGACCTGCTCACCGGCCATGTGCACGCTCAGGTCGTCGATCGCCATCGCAGCCGCGAGTTCGTCGAGTTCCTCCGGCGGCTCGCTGCCGCCTATCCCGCGGCAATGAAGATCCGCCTGATCCTCGACAACCACTCCGCTCATGTCTCCAAGGAGACCCGAACCTACCTGGCATCGGTCCCCAACCGGTTCGAGTTCGTCTTCACGCCCAAGCACGGTTCGTGGCTCAATCTCATCGAGTCCTTCTTCGGCAAGATGGCCAAGACCATGCTCCGGGGCATCCGGGTCGCCTCCAAGGACGAGCTCCGGGAGCGAATCCTCCTGTACCTGGACGAGATCAATGCGAGCCCGGTGATCTTCCGCTGGTCGGCCTCTCCCGACTCTCTGGCGGTAGCTTGACATTGAACCGTTAATACGGAAGCGGTCTACTAGTTGTCCGTCAATCTTCATTTGACAGAGGTATCCGGCGAGGATTTCGCGTCGCTGGCCAGGCGCTCCGACGCAGGCGTAGCGGGGCCTACGTCGAGGAGGAGCCACGCCGCCAGCGGCGTGAAGGACCGTCGGGACCCGTCAATTGAAGGTTGACGGACCACTAGGCGGCGCACCCCTTACCCGATCCCGAGCCGCGCCAGGAGCTCGGCGATCGCCTGGTGGCTGTCGCCGTAGGCGGCCCAGACCTCCGCGGCCCAGGCTTCAATCGCCCGGTTGCGCACCTCGCCGGGGGGTGCCGCCAGCACCTGGCTCGCCGTGATCGCGCCTCGCGCCTCGGGGAGCGCGAGCTGGGGCCACTGCCGCTTGCGCCCGGCGAGGAGCATGTGGACGCGCTGCGCCTCGCGCCCGGTGAAGCCCCGATCGAAGTGCAGGTAGAGGCTCGCGAGAGAGAAGGCGAGCGCCATCGGCCGGGTCCCCTCGTCGGCGTGCCGCAGCGCCCAGGCGTCCACGAGGATCTGGTGGAGGAAGGCCGGATCGCCGAGGCCGAGCGTGTAGGCCTGGAGCTCCTCGTAGGCCCGTTGCTCCGTCGCCGGCACTTCCGCCGAGCCGGCCTGCTTCGTCGCGGCCACCGGATCAGGATCCGCCGGACGGGATCGCGGCCAGCGCCTCGTCGGTCTCGTGGATCGCCCTGAGGACGTTGGCCGCCGACTCCGCGATCAGCACGTAGGCGAGCTTCCTGCCGACGTCCAGGGCGCTCACCGCCCGGAGCTCCGCGACCAGGCCGTCGAGCCCCGCCGCCTCCTCGCGGAGCCGGCCGGCGATGCGTTCGCCGCGGGCGCGAAGCACCGAAGGCGCCTCCCAGGCGGCCACGAGGTTGTCCATCTCCGAGAGGTCGTGGATCACGTCGTGCTTCGTGCCGAGGAGCGATTGGCAGACCGCCTCGGTCCGCGCCCGGTGCTCGGCGCTCAGGACCACGGCGTCGAGCTCGCCCTGGACGTAGCTCGCGTTCTCCGCCATCACCAGGGCACAGGCGCGGGCCTTTGCCATGAAGTCGTGCACGGTGGGGTCACTCATCGCCATCTCTCGACGGCACAGCCATCGAGTTCACTCCCTCACGACGGTCTGCGCCGGAGGCGGTAAAAGCGAGGCTGTGCCTTCTGCACGAAACGGGGGGCCCCGCTCAAGTCGAACGCTTCCTCGCCGGTGATCGTCCACCCCTCATGAGCTCGTTCGATCTCTTCCCGACCGATCCCTCGCGGCAGGGGTCCTCTGCGACCCGGCGAGAACGCGTACATCAGGAGCGTGGCGTCCTCGGCGGCTACCGCCGTGACCTCGCGGCTCGCCGCCCGCAGCTGATCGGGTGAAAGACCATGGAGGACGCCGAAGTCCAGCATGAAGCGAAATCCCGAGCCGATGCCCGCGGCCGTGAGCGCCGTGACGCTCCCATCGACGAACCGAACCTCCACGCCAGCTTCGCGTGCGCGTTCGCGGGCGGTGTGCACCGCCTTCGGCACGACGTCGACGCCGGTCACCTCCCACCCGCGCCGAGCCAGGCGAACCGACCAGAACCCGGTGCCGCACCCGAGATCGAGCGCGCGCCCGTAGGGTCGTTCCCGACCGCTCTCCTCTCGGTCGAGGAACGCGACGGCCTGCTCGCCGATAGGAAGTGACGGCATCCGCTCCCACGGTGTCATGCCGACCAGGTACTGGAATTTGTAGAACAAGCTCATTCAATCTCCCGGTAAGGCCTTGGCGCAGCGGGAATGCGCTGAGGCGCGGCGATCACTCGAACCGCGCGCCCTCAGGCGAAGACGGGCGTCCCGTCCGCGACGCGCCCGCGGAGCTGGGCGAGGAGCTGCTTCTCCGTCAGGTCGGCCGCCCAGGCCGGCCGCAGCTGGAAGTGCGGCTGGTCGACGATCGATTTCCACGTTCCGCCCCACTCGAGGCCCAGCTCCATGCCCAGGGCGCCCACCGCCGCGTACTTGGGCGACTCCTGAAGGTACCTGCTCCCCTCGAACACGCCCACGTCGAACGCGATCCCGAAGTTGTGATTCGAGTACCCGCCCCGGGCCTTGGTGACGATCGGTCCGGGCTTGGTACGCCCCTGGGCGTAGAGCTCGTCCTGCTCGGCGTAGGTCCGGAGACCGCTGATGACCTTGATGCGGATGCCGTCCGCCGCCGCCCGATGGACGAGAGACCGCGCGATCGGCTGGACCTCGGGCAGGAGCGTGGCGATGTTCTTCTCGCTCCGCGGGTCGACCGGGTCGATCTCCTCCCCGGCCGCCTCGCCATCCCCCGCCCCGACGATCCGGGCATAGATGGCGCCCCAGGTCTCGGGACCCGCCCGCCCGTCGACCCGGACCCCGAGCTTTTCCTGAACGGCGAGGATCATCTCTTCGATCGTCATGTGGTGGCTCCAGGAAGTGGAAGCGAGTCCGATGGCGCGATCGCGGCGCGGGCCCTCGATGGTGCACCCGCGCTGGCATCTTCAGATGGGGAGCACGAGCGAACCCACCCGGGCGATCTCCTCGAAGTGCTCATCGTGGGTCAGGACCAGGGCGCCGCGGCGAGCCGCCGTCGCGGCGATCCAGAGGTCGTTGGTCGGCAGCGGTGTTCCGGCTCGCTGAAGCTCCGCCACGATCTCGGCGTAGTGCCGGCTCACCTCGTCGTCGACCGCCAGCACCTCGACCACGGGGTGGGCGAGGAACTCCCGCAGCAGTGCCTCGTTTCGCTCCCGGTGCGCACCGAGCAGGAACCCGGCGCGGAGCTCGCCGAGGGTCACCGTGGGTACGCCCACCCACTCCGCTCGATCGACGAGCTCCGTGACCCGCTCGTCGCCGCGCTGAAAGTGGCTGTAGGCCGAGGTGTCCAGGCAATAGCGGCTCATCGCCAGAGCTCGTCGTCGATCTCCTCGAAGGGGGCCACGGCCGTCTCGAACTCCTGGAACTCGGCCTCGCTCCAACGCCCGGCGAGGCGCGCCAGGCCGTTCGATCGTGCCGTGCCCACTCCCAGCCCTTCGCTCAGGAGCTCGAGCACCGTCTGATTCAACGATTCACCCCGCTGCCGCTTCTCCCGCTCGAGGGCCTCGGCGACCTGGGGGGGGACGTTGCGGATGGTCAAGGTCTTCATCGGCGCTCGTGCAGTCAACGGTCGTAGTCTATGACTGCACTTCGTGGGCGTCAATCGCCGCGCCGGGCCAGCTTGATCCTCTCGAGCAATTCCGCCAGGGCGTCGGGCTGCTCCGACGGCGTGAAATGGCCGCAATCCCCGATCGTCTCGGCCCGCACCTGCGTCACGCCCGCCGTTCGGAGACCTTCCACGTACCGATCGAGACGAGGATCTCGGGAAGATCCGGAATCGCGTGGAAGCCGAGATGCCAGATGTGCGGGTTCGCGACCACCTCCGGCCACGGCTCGACTCCAGGGATCGCCACGTTCATGATGACGGCATGGGCGAGGTCCATGGGGAACGCTCGCAGGTAGGCATAGGCGATCTGGCCGCCGACGTCGTGGCCGACGAGCGTGACGTTCCGTAGCCCCAGACCGTCGACCACCCCGCGGATCGTCTCGGCGAGGGTCGCCTTGTCACCGCGTGGGGCTGCCTGCTCGGACCCTCCGATTCCCGGCAGGTCGCCGGCGGCAACCCGGCCACTCCGTGCCAGGCGCCGCATCACGAGCTCGAAGACCGACCAGTCTTCGGGCCAGCCGTGGAGCAACAAGACGTCCGACCCCTTCGACTCCCCGGCCTCGACGACGTGCAGGGGAAGCCCGCGCGTCGCCACCCGCCTATGGCGAAGCTCCTTTGCCGTCCTGTCGGCATCTGTCAGCGCTACGCCTCACGGGCCGCGGTGAGCCCCCTGACCGCCGAGGCGAATCGAACGAGGGAGTCTCCGATCGCCGTCGCGAGATCCGGGCTGGCGACGATCTCCTCCACTGTCAGGCTCTTGCCCAGCAGGGGGATCGTCGTCGACGCGCACTCGACGTGTACGCCCGACATGGTCTGGAGCACGGTCACGAGCGTTTGCTGGGCGCGGATCGACCGGGCGCTCGCGTTGAGCAGCATGAAGGGCTTCGCGACGAAGGCGTCCGTGGCGACGAGCCAGTCGAAGGCGTTCTTCAGCGCCCCGGGATAGCCGCCGGCGTACTCCGGCGTCGAGACCACGATCCCCTCGGCCGCACGCATCTCCCGGGCCCAGCGCTCCACCGCCGGAACCCGCGACACGTCCACGTCGGGCTTGAACGGCGGCAGCTCCCCGAGGCTCGAGCTCAGGCTCATCGCCATCTCGGCCGGCGCGAGCTGGAGGGCGGCGGTCAAGAGCCGAGTGTTGGTCGAGGCCGCTCGCAAGCTTCCGGAGATGCCGAGGATTCGCACGATCGGCCCCGGCGTCACGGCCTGCGACCGCGCAGGTTTCGCAATCCTATCGTCGTCATCCCAAGCCGCTCCACAAACGCAGCGTCGTATGGCGGGCGATCGCCCGGAAGTCACGATCCGGGCTCAGAAGCTCGGCGTCGAAATCGATGCACGTCTGGGCGATCACGCAGTCGACGGCACCGCGGACGGTCACGCCCCGACGGCGCAGGGTCCGGAACAGGCGCGCCGCACGGACGTGGCAATCGAGCGTGGGGTGGATGAGTGGCAGAGCGGTGAGCACCATCTCGGCCTCTCGAAAACCGCGCTCCGTGCGGAGCCCCTGGAGGACCTCGGTGACGATGATCGGGAGAGCGGTCAGATCCTCTTCCTCCTCGAGAGCGGCATCCAGGCGCTCGACATGGAGTGCCTCGGCGCCGTTGAAGTAGTCGGCCCAGGCGTTGGAGTCGACGAGCATCATGGGCGAGGAGTGCGGGAGGCGCGCCACGCATCGACGTCACCCTCCCAGGCGAGCTTCCCGCGCAACTTCCGGATCGACCGGTAGAGCTCACCCTTCTCCACCAACCGCCGGAGCGCGATGTCCACCACCTCGCGCTTGGTCCGCGCGCCCGTCAGCTCCATCGCCTGCTGGACGAGCCGATCGTCGAGCTCGATGTTCGTCCTTCCCATGGCGCCTCCGGGCGCAGCATACACCAGATTGGTCAATTTTGGTGTAGCACCGAGAGCTGCATCCTTCTACCCGTCGCTGTCGCGCCACCTGTGACTGCCGAGCCGGCGGTGACGCAAGGGCTCGATCCGGGAGGAAGTCGGGGAGCTGGGCGAGGACGAAGAGGACGAGGCCGGGGGGGAGGGCGCAGAAGACGGTGACTGAGTAGACGAAGCGCGCCGGAGTCGAGGGCTTCGGCTGCCCGCCGAGGTTTCTCGACTCCGGCGCGCGCTCCGCGCGTGCCCTCGCTCGAAACGACAACGGGAAGGGTGCCCAGGCTACATGCGCGCGCGGAGGTTCCTGCTGGCGAACATCGTGGAGACCTACATAGAATTGGATGGCGCGGCACAGGGGGAGTACGAAGCTCTCCTGGCCGAGGAGGGAAACGAAGAGGTGGCGACCATGGAGATGACCTGGGCCGAGACACTCAGAGCAGAGGGCAAGCAGGAGGGTAAGGAAGAGGGCCGGCTGGAGGGGATGAGCGCCCTGGTGGCCGATCTTCTGGAGCACCGGTTCGGACCGCTTTCCGAGGAGACGCGCGGGCGCCTCCGCGCCGTCGGGTCACCCGAGGAGCTCACGCGGCTCTTCGAACGCGCCCTCGAGGCGGGGAGTCTCGTCGAGCTGGGGCTCTAATGGTCCGTCAATCCTCAATCGACGTGTCCTGGCGGTCCCTCACGCCGCTGGCGGCGTTGCTCCTCCTCGACGTAGGCCCCGCTACGCCTGCGTCGGAGCGCCTGGCCAGCGACGCGAGCTCCTCGCCGGGTACCCTGTCACTTGAAGACTGACGGACCACGAGAAGGCCCTGCGCTTCCGGCGAGAAACTCGGCCGCCGGAATCGTTCGTAGCCCGGAGCGACGATCGGCCGGCCGACCCATTCGACTCGCTTCGCTCGCTCAGGGCGGCGGACGGAGCTCGGCCGCTTCTCGCGGGGTCGGACTTCGTTGGGCCCGGGTGTGGCATCATCGGGGGCCCGATGAGTCTTCCTCGCAGCCTGGACGACTTCGCGCGGCCGGTGCCGGCCGGCGAGGCGATGCCTGCGCCCGCCTCGGCCGTCGAGGCCGTGCCCCACGTCGTCGCCTGGAACCTGACCCAGCGCTGCAACCTCGCCTGCGCCCACTGCTACATCGCGGCCGGGCCGTGGCACGGGGCCGGCGGCGAGCTCACGACCGACGAGTGCCGGCGGATCGCCGACGAGATCCTGGAGCTCAACCCGGCGCCGCTCTTCATCCTCTCGGGCGGCGAGCCGCTGCTCCGGGACGACCTCGAGGCGATCGCCGCCCACGCCAAGGCGGGCGGCGCCACCGTCGTCGTGGGCACCAACGGCACGCGCCTCACCCCGGAGCGGATCGCCTCGCTCCAGGCGGCCGGGGTGACGGGCGTGGCGATCTCGGTCGACTCCCTCGACTCCCGCTACCACGACCGCTTCCGCCACGGCGACGGCGCCCTCTCCGACACCCTGGCGGCCGCCGGGCGCCTCGCCGAGGCGGAGCTCGACTTCATCGTCCAGACCTCCCTCACCCGCGGCAACCGCGCCGAGCTCCCGCGCCTCGTCGCCTGGGCGGCCGAGGCCGGCGCCGTCTGCTTCAACCTCTACTTCCTGGTGGAGACCGGCCGCGGCGAGGGGATGCACGGCCTCTCGCCGGCCGACAACGAGGAGGTCCTGGCCGAGCTGGTCGAGCTCCAGCGCGCCTACCGCGGGCGGATGATGATCCGCTCGAAGTGCCAGCCGCAGATCATGCGCCTGGTCCACGAGCGCGATCCGGACTCGCCGCTCACCCACTACGCCACCCGTTGCCCGTGCGGGGTCCAGTACTGCCGGATCACGCCCGAGGGGAAGGTCACCCCCTGCCCCTACACGCCGGCGGTGGCCGGGGACCTGCGCCGCCAGGGCTTCGCCGAGGTCTGGCGCGGCTCGGAGGTCTTCCGGGCGCTCCGCGCGGGCGAGCTCGGCGGCAAGTGCGGCCGCTGTGCCTACCGGGAGCTCTGCGGCGGCTGCCGGGCGCGGGCCTACGCCGCCTCGGGCGACCTGCTCGCGGCCGACGACGCCTGCGCCTACCAGCCGGCCCCGGCCGAGGCGGAGGCGCCGCCGCTCCGCAGCTCTCGCGAGACGACCTACGGCGGCGCCGCCGAGACGACCCTCACCTGGTCCGAGGCCGCCCGGGCGCGAATCGACGCCGTGCCCTCCTTCGTCCGCGGGGTGGTCGCCCGGCGGGTCGAGGACGTCGCCCGCCGCGAGGGCTTACCCGCGGTCACGACCGAGCTCCTGGACCGGATCCGCCGCGAGATGCCGGTCGACTTCTCGCGGCGCCTCCCCTTCTTCGCCCGGGGCAAGCGCTGAGGCGGCGCGGGGCCTCCGCGAGGCCGCCTCGCGGGCTGTGTTCCGCGTACTGCGTCGATGCGCTATAGTGCATGGCTCCATGAGACCGACTCCGGTGCGCCTGGCTGCGGCATCCCTCGTCGCCGTCGCCCTTCTCGCGATCTCCTGCGGCGGCGGGTCGGGGGCCAGTCCCACCGACCCGGGCGTCAATCCTTCACTCGCCGCCATCGAGTTCCTCTCCTTCGACCTGATCAACCAGGATCGCAAGGCCAACGGGGTCGAGCCGCAGCTCACCTTCGACTCCCGGCTCGCCGACATCGCCCGGGCCTACAGCCAGCAGATGAGGGAGCAGGGCTTCTTCTCGCACGTCGACCCGGAGGGCCACGACGTCGGCTACCGGCTCACCACCGGCGGTGTCACCTACACCGCGGCGGACGAGAACCTGGCGCTGGTGACCCACACCTCCGACCCGGCGGGCTACGCCAACGAGCGGTTCATGGGCAACCCGCCCCACCGCGCCAACATCCTCGACCCGCGGATGAGGCGCGCCGGCGTGGGCGTGGCCTTCGACGGCACCTCCTACTGGATCACCCAGGTCTTCGTCCAGCCCTGAGGAGCCTGAGCGGAGCCCCGCCCGGCGTGGCCGGCGGACGCCGCCGCGCGATATATTCCCCCGCGTGAACCGGCTGCTCGGAGACAAGGTGGAGCGCGAGCGCCCGTCGCTCGCCGAGGTCCACCAGTCCGTGGAGGTGCCCCGCCGCTTCTCCTTCTGGCGCCGCCTGTTCGCCTTCAGCGGCCCGGCCTACCTGGTCAGCGTCGGCTACATGGACCCGGGCAACTGGGCCACCGACATCGCCGCCGGCTCGAAGTTCGGCTACGCCCTGCTCTGGGTGCTCTTGATGTCGAACCTGATGGCCGTCCTGCTCCAGAGCCTGGCCGCCCGCCTGGGGATCGCGAGCGGCCGGGATCTGGCCCAGGCCTGCCGCTCCATGTACCACCCCGCGGTCTCGTGGGCGCTCTGGATCCTCGCCGAGGTGGCGATCGCCGCCTGCGACCTGGCCGAGGTCCTGGGCTCGGCGATCGGCCTGCAGCTCCTGTTCGGCCTGCCGCTCTTGCTGGCGGTGTTCGTGACCGCGCTCGACACCTTCCTCCTCCTGCTCCTCCACTCCCGGGGCGTGCGCTGGATGGAGGCGTTCATCATCATGCTGATCGTGACCATCGGCGTCTGCCTGGGCATCGAGGTGTTCCTCTCGAACCCGCAGTGGGGGGCGATGGCCGGCGGCCTGGCGCCGTCGCTGCCGGGCGAGGGCGCGCTCTACCTCGCGATCGGCATCCTGGGCGCCACCGTGATGCCCCACAACCTCTACCTCCACTCGGCCCTGGTCCAGAGCCGGCGTTTCTCGCACACGCCCTCGGGCATCTGGAACGGCATCCGGCTGAACGTGATCGATTCCATGGTGGCCCTCAACGGCGCGTTCCTGGTCAACGCCGCCCTGCTGGTGATGGCCGCCGCCACCTTCTACACCGCGGGTCTCTACGGCATCGCCGAGATCCAGGACGCCCACCGCCTGCTCGAGCCGCTGCTCGGCGCCCACCTGGCGCCGGTCGCCTTCGCCATCGCGCTGATCGCCGCCGGCCAGAGCTCGACCATCACCGGCACGCTCGCCGGCCAGGTGGTGATGGAGGGCTTCGTCCACATTCGGCTGCGCCCGATCGCCCGGCGGCTCCTCACCCGCTCGCTCGCCATCGTGCCCGCGGTGGTGACCATCCTGGCCTTCGGCGAGCATGCGACCGGCGACCTGCTCGTCCTCTCCCAGGTGGTCCTCTCGCTCCAGCTCTCCTTCGCGGCCATCCCGTTGATCCACCTGGTCTCGGACCGCCGCTGGATGGGGCCGTACCGGATCGGTCCGTTCCTCCAGGGGCTCGCCTGGCTCGTCGGCGGCGTGATCGCCGCCCTCAACCTTTGGCTCTGCTGGGACGAGAT
Organism: uncultured Acidobacteriota bacterium; assembly: GCA_963741925.1. Taxonomy (GTDB): domain Bacteria; phylum Acidobacteriota; class Thermoanaerobaculia; order Multivoradales; family DATKCC01; genus CAVUBL01. Next base: position 168,453 of record CAVUJU010000005.1, on the reverse strand, counting down.
CGGGACCTGGCTGGGGGCGGCTTCCGGCGGTTACCGGGTGGCGGTCTGGGCGACGGTCGTGCCCCTCGGCCTGGCGCTCGCCGGGCTCCTCGCCTACGTCAGCGTCGTGCCCATCGTCGAGCGCCTGCGGGGCGCCGGGCTTCCCGCCGCCGAGGGGGTCCACGGCCCGGCGACCATGCCCGAGCTGGTGCCGAGGAAGACCCCCCGGAAGATCGCCGTGGCGGTGGACTTCTCCGACGCCGACCCGGCGGCCCTCTCCTACGCCGTCACCCTCGCCGCCGCGGCCGGCCGCGGCGGCGAGGTGCTCCTGTTCCACGTCGTCGAGTCGGGCGGCGCCCGGGTGATGGGGGCCGACCTCCAGGACCGGGAGTCGCGCGAGGACCGGGAGCGTCTGGAGCTCTACGCCGCCGAGCTCGGCGAGCACGGGCTGGAGGCGAACGTCGACCTCGGCTTCGGTGACCCGGCGGACGGCCTGGCCGCGCTGGTCGAGAAGCACCAGCCCGACCTGGTGGTCTTCGGCAGCCACGGCCACCGGGCGGTGGGCGACCTGGTGCACGGCACCGCGGTGGAGCGCTTCCGCCACCGGGTGGGCGTGCCGGTGCTGGTGGTGCCGGCCCACGGCTGGGCCGCCACGCCAGCCGCGCCCTCGTCGCCCAGTGGTCCGTCAACCCTCAACTGACAGGGTATCTGCACTACCCCTTGACCACCCCCATCGGCCGGAGCCGCGCCACTTTGCGGCTGATGCCGGCGCGGTGGGCGACCTCGACCACGTCGGCCACGTCCTTGTAGGCCTCGGGCATCTCTTCGGCGACCGTCGCCTTGCCCGCCGCCATCACCACCACGCCGCGCTCCTCGAGCTCCCGGAGGAGCGCGCGCCCGCGGGCCTTCTTCTTCGCCTGGTGGCGGCTCATCCGGCGGCCGGCGCCGTGGCACGACGAGCCGAAGGTCTCGCGGTAGGCGGCGTCGCTCCCCACCATGACGTAGGAGTAGCGCGCCATGTCGCCCGGCACGAGGACCGGCTGGCCCACCTCCCGGTAGGCCGCGGGCACGTCGGGATGGCCCGGCGGGTAGGCGCGGGTCGCCCCCTTGCGATGGACGCAGAGGCGCCGAGCCCGGCCGTCGACCTCGAAGGTCTCGATCTTCGCGATGTTGTGGCAGACGTCGTAGACCACCTCGACGCCGGTCGCCTCCGGCGCCACGCCGAGCCCCGCCGCCAGGCTCTCCCGCGCCCAGTGGCTCATCACCTGGCGGTTGGCGAAGGCGTAGTTCGCCGCCGCCGCCATCGCCGCGAGATACCGCCGGCCCTCGGGCGAGGCGATGGGGGCGCAGCAGAGCTGCTTGTCCGGCAGCTCGATGCCGTGGCGCGCCGCCGCCTCGACCATGACCTTCAAGTGGTCGGTGCACACCTGGTGGCCGAGCCCCCGGGAGCCGGAGTGGATGAGGATCGTCACCTGGCCGGCCGCGAGGCCGAAGGCGGCCGCGGCTTCGCGGTCGTAGATCTCGTCCACGTACTGGATCTCGGCGAAGTGGTTGCCCGAGCCGAGGGTGCCGAGCTGCCCCGCGCCCCGGTCGAAGGCTCGGCTCGAGACGAGGTCGGCATCGGCGCCGTCGAGGCGGCCGCCCTCCTCGAGGTGCGCGAGGTCGGCGGCCGTGCCGAAGCCCTCCGCGACCGCCCAGCGGGCGCCGCCGGCGAGCACGCGGCGGAGCTCCTTTTGCGAGAGGCGCAGGTCGCGCCGGCCGACCCCCACACCGGTGGGGATGTTGTGGAAGAAGGCGGTGACGACCTCGCGGATCCGGGGCTCGACGTCGGCGCGGCTCAGACCTGAGCGCAGGAGGCGGACGCCTCAGTTGATGTCGTAGCCGACGCCGCCGGGCGAGACCACGCCCTCCTCGGCGTCCATCGCCGCCACGCCGCCGATCGGGAAGCCGTAGCCCCAGTGGATGTCGGGCATGGCGATCGAGGCCCGGACGATCCCCGGCAGGTGGGCGACGTTCGCCACCTGCTGGAGGCTCTGGTCGGCGCGGATCTCCTCCATCATCGCGGCGCTCGAGAAGACCAGCCCGTCGACCCGCATCCCACCGCGCCTCGGAATCCGCCAGCGCACCTCGTCGATCCGCTCGATCTCGAGCATCTAGGAAAGCTCCGCCTCGAAGCGACGAGGAGTCCAGGGGGCTTCGGGCTCCGGGAACCGCAGGTCCCCCGCCCACGCCCAACGATCGAGCCTGCGCTCGCCTGAAGGGCGACTCCAGACCGTGGGATTGACCGGATCCCCCCCGCATCCCCTCGTTCCCCTTCCCACCCCAAGGGGGGGAAGGGGACGGTTGACCGGATCCCCCCCGCATCCCCTCGTTCCCCTTCCCACCCCCAGGGGGGGAAGGGGACGGTTGACCGGATCCCCCCCGCATCCCCTCGATCCCCTTCCCTCCCCCAGGGGGGGAAGGGGACGGTTGACCGGATCCCCCCCGCATCCCCTCGATCCCCTTCCCTCCCCCAAAGGGGGAAGGGGACGGTTGACCGGATCCCCCCCGCATCCCCTCGATCCCCTTCCCTCCCCCAGGGGGGGAAGGGGACGGTTGATCGGATCCCCCCCGCATCCCCTCGATCCCCTTCCCTCCCCCAGGGGGGGAAGGGGACGGTTGACCGGATCCCCCCCGCATCCCCTCGATCCCCTTCCCTCCCCCAGGGGGGGAAGGGGACGGTTGACCGGATCCCCCCCGCATCCCCTCGATCCCCTTCCCTCCCCCAGGGGGGGAAGGGGACGCCCCCACCCGGGCTTCGGCTCCACTCGAGAGCTCGACTCGTCCGTCAGGAAGCATGGCCTCGTAGACATCGCGTAACCCTCCGCGCGTCAAATGTCGAACACGACTTTCCCGTGCCAGCCGTCCTCGTCTTCGCGCACCTCCAACCCATGGTACGTCACCCCCTTGATCACCACCTTCAGGGGGTGGCGGTCGGGATCGAACGATTCGCCCTGGACGCGCGCCGCGAGGCGGAGGCGGCGGTCCGCCTCCTCGAGGCGCACCTCCGCTCGAGTGAACAGGAGGCCGTCCACGTCGAAGCGGTAGACGAGCTCGCCCAGCCACTCGACCATCAGCTCCTCCGGGCCCGCCGCCACGACCTCGAGGTCGTGGCCCTCCGCCGGCTCCACCGCCGAGCGCTCGGTGACGGTGTCGGTGAACGCCTGGAGCGCCGCGGCGTAGAGACCCTCGCGCGTGGGCGCCGAGAGCTCCACGGCGACGTCCGCCGTGTGGTCCAGGAAGGTATAAGGCACGCTGGACGAGACTATACACTCGGCACCGGAGGAGCGATCGACATGACCCGCGAAGACCTGCTCGCCGTCGCCCGGGGGGACCGGAGCGCCGACACCCTGCTCACCAACGCCCGCCTCATCGACGTGTTCTCGGGCGAGATCCTGGAGACCGAGATCGCGCTCGCCGGCGGCCGCGTGGCCGGGATCGGCCCCGGCTACCGGGCAGAGGCGCGGGTCGACCTCGCCGGCCGCTACGTCTGCCCGGGGCTCGTCGACGCCCACGTCCACATCGAGAGCTCGCTCCTGCGCCCGGCCGAGTTCGCCCGCACCGTGGTGCCCCACGGCGTCACCACCGTGGTCACCGACCCCCACGAGATCGCCAACGTGCGCGGCCTCGAGGGCATCCGCTTCATGCTCCGGGACTCGGAGGGCGTGCCGCTGACGGTCTTCGTCAACGCCTCCTCCTGCGTGCCGGCGACCCATCTCGAGACCGCCGGGGCCACCCTCGGCGCCGCGGAGCTCGCCTCGCTCCTCGGCGAGCCGCGGGTCCTGGGGCTCGCCGAGGTCATGAACTTCCCCGGCGTCATCGCCGGAGCGCCGGAGGTGATGGCCAAGCTCGAGGCCTTCGCCGGCCGCCCGATCGACGGCCACGCCCCGGGGGTGACGGGCCAGGCGCTCAACGCCTACGTCGGCGCCGGCATCTCCTCGGACCACGAGGCGACCACCCTCGCCGAGGCGCGGGAGAAGCTCCGCCTGGGGATGACCATCTTCCTGCGCGAGGCGACCAACGCCCGGAACCTCGAGGCGCTCCTGCCGCTGGTCGACCGCTGGAGCGAGCCCTATCTCTGCTTCGCGACCGACGACCGGGTGCCCGCGGACTTGATGGACGACGGCTCGATCGACCACCTGGTGCGCCTGGCGATCGAGCGGGGGGTCGAGCCCATGGCGGCGATCCGCATGGCGACGATCAACCCGGCGCGCCACTACGGCCTGGCCGACCGCGGGGCGGTCGCCCCGGGACGCCGCGCCGACCTGGTGGTCGTCTCCGACCTCGAGGACTTCCGGGCCGACGAGGTGTGGGTGGCGGGCGAGCGCGTGGCCGAGGAGGGGCGGGCGCTCTTCGCGGCGCCGCCGGCCGCCGCCGCCGCCGTCACCGGCACGGTGCATCTCGCGTCCGGCGCCCTCGACTTCCGGATCCCCGCCCCCGCCCCGAGCTCGGGCGAGCCGGGGGGCCTCCCCCCCGAGGTGCGCGTGATCGGCGCGATCCCCGACCAGATCCTCACCCGGCGCCTCTTTGCCACGGCGCGCGTCGAGGACGGCGCCCTGATCGCCGACCCGGAGCGCGATCTCGCCAAGATCGCCGTCGTCGAACGCCATACGAGCTCCGGCCGGGTGGGCAAGGGGTTCGTCTCGGGAGTGGGCCTCCGGGCCGGGGCGCTGGCCGGCACCTTCGCCCACGACCATCACAACCTGGTGGTGATCGGCGCCGACGACCGGTCGATGGAGACCGCGGCGCGGGCGGTGGCCGAGGCGGGCGGCGGGCTGGCGGTCGCGCGCGGGGGCGAGGTGCTCGAGCTCGTCGCCCTGCCGATCGGCGGCCTGATGTCCGAGCGCCCGGTCGAGGAGGTGCGCGCCGGGATGGATCGCCTCCTCGCCGCGGCCCGCGAGCTGGGCTCGGTGCTCCACGACCCGTTCATGGCCATGAGCTTCCTCACCCTGGAGGTGATCCCGACCTTGAAGATCACCGACCTGGGGCTGGTGGACGTGGATCGGTTCGAGCTCGTTTCCCTCGTCGTCTAGACTCTCGTCAACAGGCACCGTCGGGTGCCCCGTGCCCCGTTCGCCCGGCCGAGACAGAGCTCGGCCGCTTCATGGGCTCGGAGTGAGACCCCAGCCAGGAAAGACGATGGGAGGGGGCGTCCCCTTCCCCCCCGTGGGGTGGGAAGGGGATCGAGGGGATGCGGGGGGCATCCGGTCAACCGACCGCGAGGCCGAGCTGCCGGGCGAGCCAGGCGAGGTCGTCGCCGGTGGCGGGCAGGGAGGCGACGATGCGGCCGGCGCGCTCGGCCACCCAGGGGTCGGCGCTCGGCGCCTCGACCGCACCCTCCTCCGCCGCGAACAGGGCGAGCCAGGACTCGCGGCTCCGGCGGCCGTAGTCCTCGAGCGCCGACTCCGTGCCGCCGTGGCGCAGGACGTCGGTCAGGCCGACGGCGAGCTCGTGACCCTCGGCGAGGCCCAGGTTCATGCTGTGCACTCCCACCGGCGCCGCCAGGTGGGCCGCGTCGCCGACCAGCCAGACGCCGTCGTGGCCGAAGCTGCCGGCCAGCCGGCGCTCGAACTGCACCGCCACCGACCAGTCGAGGTCGCCGATCGAGCCCTCGAACCAGGGGGCCCGGTGCTCGATCAGCCTCACGAGGTCGTCCTTCGCGAGATAGGGGTAGGCCTGCCTGCCGACCTGCACCGCGAGACGGCTCTTGTCCGGCCGTGCCACGGCGACGGTCGAGCTCTCGATCTGGAAGCTCCAGCGGAAGCGGCCGCCGCCCAGGGGCCAGAGGACGCTGGTCGTGCCGCCCTCGAGCACCACCCGGACCTCGTCGAGGTCGGGGGCGTCGGCGTGGAGCTCGAAGACCGCGTAGAGCTCACTCTCGCCCCGGGCCTCGAAGCCGGTGCCGAGCGTTCGGCGAACCCCCGAGCGGTGGCCGTCGGCCCCGATCACGAAGCGGGCGGTGGTGATCGTCTCGGACTCGACCACCCAGACGGTGGTGGCGACACTGTAGCCCGTGGACTCCTTGGCCAGGCCCTCGAGGGTGGCGACCGGGCGCTCTCCGCCCAGGTCCAGGTCGGCGAGGCGGGTGTTCCAGCGCACCCGGACCTTACGCGTCTCGAGGCGCTGCTCGAGGGCCCCCTCGAGCGCCTTCTGGGGCAGCACCAGGACGAAGGGGAAGGGCGCGGAGAGGTCGGTCAGCGAGGCCTCGGCGCGGCGCCTCTCGCCATCGTAGAAGGCCACCCGGTCGATCCGGTGCCCCTGGGCGACCAGGTCCGGGGCCAGGCCGACCTCGTCGAGGAGCTCCAGGGTGCGCGGGTGGAGCGCCAGCGCGTAGCTCCGCGCCGCCGTGCGCCATTCCTCGTCGATCACCTCCACGTGGACGCCCCGCTCGGCGAGCACCAGAGCGGTGAGCAGGCCCACCGGCCCGGCGCCCACCACCAGCACCTCCGTCTCCTGCTTCCTCACCATGGTCGCACCTCTCTGATGAAGCCCCGGGGGGGAGAGGGACGCCGATTCATCGGATCTCCCCCCTCTCCCTCGATCGGCTCTCGCCGCTCCAGAAAGCTCGCTGGTTCGCCACGACTGCGGCCTGGTCAGGCATCTAGCCCGTCGGCCGGCCGGGGCGCACGCCGGGACCCTTCCGGCGCACGTAGGAGCGCAGGCGCTGGCGCACCTGGCCGGAATCGATCCGTGGAAAGGCCGCGCGGACCGCCGGGAGCTGAAAGTACAGGATAGCACCCACGGCGATGGCGATGAGCGGCCAGGAATGGACCTTGAACCCCCGCACCGTCTCGGTGGAGAGGAAGACGTAGGCCGAGAAGCGGGCCCGTTCGTGCCGCTTGATGAGCAGCACGCCGACGATCGGCGCCACCACCAGGTAGACGAAGGTGTCCCACCAGGAGTGGTTGCCGAAGTTGAGCACCCGGGTGCCGGCGGCGAGTGCCGCCAGGTGGGCGAGCGGCGCCAGCGTGATGAAGGCGGTCACCAGCCAGGCGCCGAAGGGCACCGGCGGTCTCGGCTCGGCGCGCCCGGCGTCGGCTCGGGCTTCGGACTCCGGCTCCGGGGCCGGCGGCGCCGTGGCCTGTGCCGTTTCGGGCCCGGCGCCCGGCTCGGTCTCGGTCGCCGGCAGGACGTGGGCTGCGTCGCTCATGTCGTTCCTCCGCGGAGGCTCTTGGCGATCCGGAAGCCGGCGTCGTCGAACCGGGCGTCCGGCGGCTCGGCGCGCCGGGCCGAGCAGGAGATCGCGGCGAGCTCGTCCCGGAACGAGCCGCCGCGGAGGATCCGGCGCTCGCCGGCGGCCTCCCCCGACGCGGTCCACTCCCAGACGCCGCCGAGCATGGCGTGGAGGCCGAAGCCGTTGGCCCGCTTGGCATCGAGCGGCGGCACCGTCTCGCCGCTGTTGCCCCGGTGCCAGACGAGCTCCTCGGCCCGGGCCGCGTCGTCGCCGAAGAACCAGGGCCCTGCGGCCCCCGCGCGGCAGGCGTGCTCCCACTCGAGCTCGGTGGGCAGGCGGATCGGCTTCCTCGCCACCTCCGCGTACCGGGCGCAGTAGGCGGCGGCCTCCTGCCAGGAGACCCCGACCGCGGGGTCCCTGTCCCCCGGCGAGACGGGCGAGCGGACGAAGCCGGGGGCGAAGGCCTCGAGCTCCCGGTTCGAGACCGGCAGCTTGCTCAGGTAGAAGGGCTCGACCGCGGCCGTCCGCCGCGGCGAGGCGCTCTCGCCGCCGCCCACGGTCACCTCGCCGCCGGGAACGAGCCAGAGGATCGGCCGCGGGTAGGCGGTGTAGAGCTCGCGCCTCGCGCCGTCAGTTCCAGAACCCGCCACCCTTCTCCTTCGTCTTCTCGCTCTCCTTGCCGGCCAGCCACTGCTGGAACTGCGCGGGGGTCTCGATCGTCACGTAGCCGCGCATCCGGTAGTGGCCCAGCCCGCAGAGCTGGGCGCAGGCGATCTGGTACTCGAACTTCGGGTCGCCCGTGCGCTCGCGCATCTCGGCCGTGGTCACGGTGGGCGTGAAGTGCGTGGGGATGTAGACGCCCGGGATCGCGTCCTGCTTGACCCGGAACTCGTCCAGCATGAAGCTGTGGATCACGTCCTTCGAGGACAGGTGGACGATGACCGGCTTGCCCACCGGCAGGTGGAGCTGGTTGATGGTCGTGATGTCGTCCTGGCCCGCCGGGTCGTCGGGATCGAGGCCCAGGGGATTGCTCTGCTCGTTGACGAACTTGGGGTCGCTCTTGCCGAAGACACCGTCGGGGCCCGGGTAGTGGATGTTCCAGGCGAACTGCTGGGCGACGACCCGCACCTCGACCGACTGGCCCGCGGGCGGAAAGGCGTCGGCGTGCCAGTGCCAGAACGGGATCGAGAAGCCGACCAGCAGGACCGCCTCGGCGACGGCCACGCCGATCTCCACGTAGCGCGAGGCGTGGCTCTTGACCCCGGTGTAGGAGGCCTTCGGGTTCCGGCCGCGGCGGAAGCGCACGAGCATGTAGAGGAAGAGGGCCAGCCAGCCGACGAAGATGACCACCATCAGGACGTGGATGTACGCCATGAGCCGGTCGATCTCGCCGCCGCTGGCCGAGGCGAGCTCGGGCAGGCCGAGCAGGTGTTCGATCATCGTGCGACCCCCTCTGTGGGCTGGACGAGCTTGAGGTCCCCGTGCGGATCCGCGTGCCGGTCGGCGAGCTTGCGCGCGTGCCGCCGGATGACGACGACCGCGACGACCGCGGCGCCCAGCAGGGCATAGACCAGCGCTCCCATGAAGAGCACCGAAGCCTTGGCCCCGTCGATCATGGCGTTGTCGGCCGCCCCGTAGCACACCGGGCAGGCCCAGGCGGTGCCCGAGGCGACGTTGAAGGCGGCCGCGCACGCGGCGGCGAGTCGGAGCGAGCGGACGAGTCGTGACATCACATGTACCCCACGTCTTTCGTCTTTTTCAGGAACCAGCGGCCGTAGACCGCCAGCGCCACGCCGACGACGAGTCCCAGCACGCCCAGGACCACGTAGAGGCCGCCGGCGCCGGCCGCCACCTGGCGGAACGACCAGACGGCGAAGCCCACCGAGCCGATGGTGGCGAGGACGATGAAGAGCACGTGGAAGAACTTGAGAGACATGGAGCCCTCAGAGCCGGATGATGTCGAGATTGGTGAGCAGGGGGCCGAAGAGCACCGCCAGGAAGAAGACCACGGTGAAGATGAGCACCGCGTAGATCAGCTTCTTCTCCGAGATCAGGTGCATGAAGTAGCAGGCCACGAGGGAGCCCTTGACCGTGGCGATGAAGAGGGCCACGGCGATCGCCGCCGGCGTCGGCAGGTGGAGGTACGAGATGGCGACGGTGATCAGGGTCAGCGCCATCAGGCTGACGAAGACCAGGATATACGCCCGGACGTGCTTGTCGATGTCGACGTGCTCAGAGCTCATAGAGATCTCCTCACAGCAGGTACAGGACCGGGAACAGGAAGATCCAGACCAGGTCCACGAAGTGCCAGAAGAGCCCTGCCACCTCAACCCGGTTGGTGAACTGCTGGGGCGCCGTCTTCCACATCTTCGCGCCCGGCAGCAGCAGGTAGAGGTTGACCAGCATGCCGCACAGCACGTGGAGCGCGTGGAGGCCGGTCATGGTGAAGTAGATCGCCAGAAAGACGCTGGTCGAGGGCAGCTGGTGCTCGTGGAAGTGGCTGCCGTACTCGATCCCCTTCAAGACCAGGAAGGCCGCGCCCAGGCCGACCGTCGCGCTCATGTAGAGGCGGAACTTCCCGAAGTTTTTGCGCATCAGCGAGGCCCACGACATGACCATGGTCACGCTCGAGCTGATGAGGATGATCGTGTTGGCCGTGGCCAGCGGGACGTTGAGCTCGGTCGAGCCCCGCGGCCAGGTCGGGGCGCCGACGCGCAGCAGGATGTAGCTCGCGAACAGGGCGCCGAAGAGCATCACCTCCGAGGCCAGGAACAGCCAGATGCCGACCTTGGGGTTGTTGAGGCCGGTGTCGGGCCTCGCCTCGACGGTGTACGGGATCGCTGAGGACATGGGTCGTTTGCTCCTCCTCGGGGGGCTCGGGGTCGATCTACTCCGCCGGCACCGGCTCGGGCTCGCTCGGCGGGCCGCCGCCGACGCCGCCGGGCTCGCCGGGCTCGAACTGGGGGGTGAAGTCCGTCTTCGCTCCCGGCACGCTGTACTCGTAGGGCCCGCGGTAGACCCGGGGCGGCTCCAGGAAGTTGCCGTGAGGCGGCGGCGAGGGCGTCGCCCACTCGAGGGTCGTGGCCTCCCAGACGTTGCCCTTCGCCGGCCGGCCGTGCTTGATGCTCCAGAAGAAGTTGACGATGAAGGCGATCTGGACGGCCCCCATGATCCAGGCCGACCACGCGATCAGGTGGTTCAGGTAGAGCGTGCTCTGGGCGTGCTGGTAGTCGGCCCCGCCGTTGAACAGGCGCCGCTGCACGCCGTGCATGCCCTGGATCAGCATGGGGAAGAAGATCAGGTTCATGCACACCAGGCTCGGCCAGAAGTGGACGTGCCCGAGCCAGTCGCTCATCCTGCGGCCGGTCGCCTTGGGGAACCAGTAGTAGATGCCGGCGAAGAGGGCGAAGATCGTGCCCGGAGCCACGATGTAGTGGAAGTGGCCGATCACGTAGTAGGTGTCGTGCAGGTGGATGTCGGTCGCCGAGAGGCCCAGGGGCAGGCCGGTCAGGCCGCCGATCGCGAACATGGGGAGGAAGGCCAGGGCGAAGAGCATGGGGGTGGTGAAGCGGATCGACGCCCCCCACAGCGACAGGATCAGGCAGGTCAGGATGATCACCGACGGGATCGAGATGATCATCGTCGTGGTCTGGAAGAAGGCGTTCATCACCGTGCCCATGCCGGTCAGGAACATGTGGTGCGCCCAGACGATGAACGACATGAAGCCGATGCCGAGGACCGAGTAGACCAGCGGCCTGTAGCCCCAGAGGGGCTTCCTCGTGTTGTTGGCGATGATCTCGGCGACGATCCCCATGGCCGGCAGGATCAGCACGTAGACCTCCGGGTGGGCCAGGAACCAGAACAGGTGCTGCCAGAGGATCGGGCTGCCGCCGCCGGAGACCTGGAGCGCCCGGCCGCTCACCACCAGGCCGCTCGGCAGGAAGAAGCTGGTGTGCGCCAGGCGGTCCATGAGCTGCATGACCGACGCCGCCTCGAGGGGCGGGAAGGCGAGCAACAGGAGGAAGCCGGTCACGAACTGCGACCAGACGAAGAACGGCAGGCGCATGAAGGTGAGGCCCGGCGCCCGGAGCTGGATGATGGTGGTGATGAAGTTGACCGAGCCCAGGAGCGAGGAGGTGATCAGGAACACCATGCCGAAGAGCCAGATCGTCTGGCCCATGGGGTTGATCACCGACAGCGGCGCGTAGGAGGTCCAGCCGGACTGGGCCGCGCCGCCGGGCACGAAGAAGCTCGCCAGCATGGTCAGGCCGCCCAGGAAGTAGACCCAGTAGCTCGCCATGTTGAGACGCGGGAAGGCCATGTCCGGCGCGCCGATCTGGAGCGGCACGACGAAGTTGCCGAAGCCGCCGAAGGCGAGAGGCACGATGCCCAGGAAGACCATGATCGTGCCGTGCATGGCCCCGAGCTGGTTGTAGAAGTCGGGCGCCATGGCGCCACCGGGCATGCGGCTCTCCCCGAGCCACTTGCCGATCACCGGCAGCGGCATCCCCGGGTTGGCGATCTGCCAGCGCATCATCATCATCAGGCAGAACCCGAAGAGCAGGAACAGGAAGCCCGTGATCGTGTACTGGACGCCGATCACCTTGTGGTCGACGGAGAAGACGTACTTGCGCCAGAACCCGAGCTCGTGGTGATCGAGCGGGTGCTCGAGGCTGTGGGGGTGCGTCTCGGCTTCGGCCATGGTCCTGGGTCCTCCGCGGCCCTTCCGGGCCCTGGGTCTCCGACTCGACTCGGGATCGGTCTCGATCCACCTCAGAAGCGGGAAGCGGCAAAACCTGCCGCCGCCCCCCGCGCGCTTCATGCCCTCACGACTTCGGCCCCTGGAGCTGGAAGTCGACGGTCTTCGTCTCGCCGGCCCCGACGGTCACCTTCTGCGTCTGGGTGCCGAGCTTCTCCTGCCAGGCGGCGATCGTGTAGCTGCCGGCCGGCACCTTGATCGAGTACTTGCCGTCCTGGGCGGTGACGTCGAAGTACGGATGGCTCATCACCGCCACGAAGGCGTTCATCCACGGGTGGACGTCGCACTTGACCGAGAACGGGGGCTCCGGCGTGTCCAGGGTGATCTGCTTCTCCTTGAGGCTCCCCGGCATGCCGAGGTTGAACTCCCGGTTCTTCGCGGGCAGGCCGTGGACGTTGTGCAGGACGCCGTCGGCGTTCCAGAACTCGAGCGGCTGGCCGGCCATCACCCCCACCACGTGGGGGGTGTACACGCAGCCGTCCTGCTCGATGACCACCGGTTTCGAGGGCGGCGTGTAGTCGCCCTGAGGAACGCCGTCCGTGACCTGGACGAACATGTTGGCGACGGTGTTGCCGTCGCCCAGGACCAGGGCCTGGACCGGCACCGGGCCGGGGTGCTTGGCGGCGCAGGTCGGGTCGGCCTCCATGTTGATCGTCGGGAGGTTGGGCACCTGGCCCACGTAGGTGATCGTGCCGGTGATCGTGGCGTCGCCCTTCTGCAGGTCGGCGATGGCCTGGTAGCCGGAGCCCAGCGTGGGCTTGCCGGCCTGGGCGCCGGCCGCGGGCTGGGCCTGACCCTGAGCTGCGGGCTGGGCCGCCGCGCCGGTCTCTCCGGCCGCGGGTGCCTCCTGCTTGGCCGAGCCGCCGCAACCGGCGACCAGGAGGGCGCCCAGGGCTGCCGTGACGGCGAGGGCGCGGTAGATGGAACGTCTGACTCGCATCGCTTGTCTCTCCTTTCAGGGGTGACCCCACGATCCGCCGAGAGGCGTCGGCCCGGGGGGAGAGGTCGCCCATCGCATGGAGGACGTTCCCCGCCAGGCTGTCGTGGCTCGAGCGCTACATGTTCTCAAACGACAAGGACTCCGGCAAGCGGGGATCGGCCACCGGCACCAGGGCCGGCCGCCGCATGAGCAGACCCAGGCTCCCGAGGAACAGCCCGGCCACCGCCAGCAGGGCGAGAAGGTCCAGCCAGTGGGGCCGGAACCCGGCGCGATGGGCCGAGAGGGACGGCATCACCAGCCAGTAGACGTCGACGTAGTGCATCGCGAGCAGCCAGCCGGAGCCGATCCCGAGGGCCAGGCGGTGGCGCTTGACGTCGCGCGAGAGCAGGTAGAAGAAGGGCAGCACGAAGTTCCCCAGGGCCAGGACCAAAGTCAGGCCGAGCCAGCCGTGCCCCAGCCGCTCCAGGAACCAGACCGTCTCCTCCGGCATGTTGCCGTACCAGATCAGCATGTACTGGGAGAAGGCGATGTAGGCCCAGAAGACGACGAAGCTGAAGAGGAGCTTGCCCAGGTCGTGGTAGTGCTCGGGCGTGACCACCCCGGCGAGCGGGCCGCGGCGCTCGAGCACCAGGGCGAGGAGGATGACCAGGGCGAAGATCGCCACCGTCGAGCCGGCGTAGACGTAGACCCCGAAGATGGTCGAGTACCAGTGGGGGTCGAGCGACATGATCCAGTCGAAGGAGGCGAGGGTCAGGGTGATTGCGAACACCAGCAGGGCCGGGGCCGAGACGCTCTGGAGGAGGCGGGTCGTGCCGGGATCGCCGATCCCGTCCTGGGCCAGCGAGCGGCGCCGGAACCACCAGCCCATGGCGCCCCAGAGGACCAGGTAGACGACCGCGCGGGCATAGAAGAAGCCGGGGTTCAGGAAGAGCGCCTTGGCGCCCAGGTGGGCGCCGCCGCCCATCCAGGTGAAGAGCTTCGGCGCCCCCACGGCGACCGGCACGAAGAGCAGCGCGAAGAGCGGCAGGGTGCCCATGACGTGCTCGCCCAGCCGCCGCACGGCGACGCTCCAGCCCGCGCGGGTCGCGTGCTGGAGGAGGACGAAGAACAGGCCGCCCAGGGCGATGGTCAGGAAGTAGAGGTAGGCCACCAGGTAGGCGGCGTAGAAGCGCGCGCCGCCGGCGCCCAGGAGCCAGCCGGCGACCAGGGCGACCACCCCGACGCCCACCGCCGCCCAGGCGCCCCGGGCGAGGGGATGGCTCGCCGGCAGGCTGACCTCGGCGGTCGAGATCCCGACCCCTTCGCGGTGCGCGCTCACGTCAGCTCCTCTCCTCGACCACGCCCTCGCGCCCGGTGGAGTCACCGGCCGCGGGGATCAGCTCCACCTGGCTCGCCCCCAGGTCGGCGAGCAGCTTCAGGGTCGCCTGGCGGTCGAAGCGGGGGTCGGCGGCCTCGACCGAGAGGAAGAAGCGGTCGTCGCTCGCCCGCTCGAACGCGACCGACTCGAAGAGCGGGTGATGGTGGTGGGGCAGGCGCGAAAGGATCAGGAAGCCGCCGAGCGCCCCCAGGGCGCCGCCCAGGACCCCGACCTCGAACATGATGGGCACGAAGGCCTGCCAGGAGAAGAACGGCTTGCCGCTCACCACCAGCGGGTAGGCGAGGGTGCTCACCCACCACTGGAGGAGCATGCCGCCGGCGGCGCCCGAGAGGCCGAGGACCAGGACGAAGACCGGAACCAGGCTGCGCTTGAGCCCCATGGCCCGCTCCAGGCCGTGGACCGGGAACGGGCTGTGGGCGTCGAACGCCTTGTAGCCGGCCTCGCGCACGCCGCGGCACGCCGCGAGGAGCCCCTCGGGCGCGGTGAACTCTGCGAGGGCGCCCCAGACGCCCGAGGTCGTGGTGCCGTCAGCCATTGCCAGGAGACCCTTCCCAGCCCGCCGGCAGCGGCGAGCCGCCCGGGGTGCCCGGCCACTCCTTCTCCGGCCGGGCTTCGGGCCCCAGGCCGTGGGCGCGCGCCTCGGGCAGCACGCCCTTGACCTCGGACATGGCGACCATGGGCACGAAGCGCACGAAGAGGGTGAACATGGTGAAGAAGAGGCCGAAGCTGCCCAGGAGCGTCGCGATGTCCCAGAAGGTCGGACGGAAGTAGCCCCACGAGGAGGGCAGGAAGTCCCGGTGCAGCGAGGTGACCACGATCACGAAGCGCTCGAACCACATGCCGATGTTGACCAGGATCGAGACCACGAAGAGCACCGGGATCGAGGTGCGCGCCTTCTTGATCCAGAACACCTGGGGCGAGAGCACGTTGCACGAGATCATGATCCAGAAGGCCCAGGCGTAGGGCCCGCCGGCCCGGTTGAGCGTGGTGAAGAGCTCGAACCGGTTGCCGCTGTACCAGGAGGTGAAGAACTCGGTCAGGTAGGCGACGCCGACCATGCTGCCGGTGAGCAGGATGAGCTTCGCCATGCGGTCGAAGTGGAGCAGGGTGATCAGGTTCTGGAGCTTGAAGACCACCCGGCAGACGACCATGAGGGTCACCACCATCGCCATGCCGGAGAAGATCGCCCCGGCCACGAAGTAGGGCGGGAAGATCGTCGAGTGCCAGCCCGGGAGCTGGGCGACCGCAAAGTCGAAGCTGACCACCGAGTGGACCGAGAACACGAGCGGCGTGGCGAGGCCGGCGAGCAGCAGGTAGGCCCGCTCGTAGTGCAGCCAGTGCCGCGCCGAGCCGCGCCAGCCGAGGGCGAAGAGGCCGTAGGCCACCCGGCGCACCCGGCTCTTCGCCCGGTCGCGCATGGTGGCGAGGTCGGGCACCAGCCCCACGTACCAGAAGATGAGCGAGACGAGACCGTAGATCGAGACCGCGAAGACGTCCCACATCAAGGGGCTTCGGAACTGCGGCCACATGCTCATCTGGTTGGGCACCGGGAACATCCAGTAGTCGAGCCAGGGGCGGCCGGTGTGGATGCCCGGGAAGGTCAGGGCGCACATGACCGCGAACAGCGTCATCGCCTCGGCGGCGCGGTTGATCGAGGTGCGCCAGCGCTGGCGGAGCAGGAAGAGGACCGCCGAGATCAGGGTGCCGGCGTGGCCGATGCCGACCCAGAAGACGAAGTTGACGATGGGCCAGCCCCAGGCGACCGGGATGTTGTTGCCCCAGATCCCGACGCCCTCCCAGATCAGCCAGGTGATCGACACCCCGAACATCCCGAGCATCGAGGCCGAGACGGCGAGCACCACCCACCAGCCGAGGGGCGGCTTCCACTCGACCGGACGGGCCACGGCCTCGGTGACCCCGTGGAAGCCGGGGTCCCCGGTGATCAGGAGTGGGCGTTCCTCGACCGGATCGACATCCGGGATCACGCCCGCCCTCGCCGTGTGTGGGAGCTCAGCCAGTGCCATAAAGACCGCAAGGGTATAGCACCGCCGCGCCACCCCGTCAACCGGGCCGTGGGATGAAAGCCCACCCCGTGGCGGTGACTGGAACCCACCCCGACGGGCGGGGCCGGAGCGGCGGGGGCGTCGTGTCCTCGCGTGGAGGCGCAGAGACGCAGAGGAGGGCGATCTCACCCGTCTCGCCCATGACCTTCCCGGCGGAACCGCGCCTCTGCGGCTCTGCGGCTCTGCGCGAGACGGGTCGAGCTTGGGTTGTGGGTACGGGCAGGGCTAACGAGGCTTCGCCTCGGACCACTAGCCTGCCGCGAGGATCCTTCGGGCCGCTCTCCGGCCGCTGGCGATGCAGTCCGGGATGCCCAGGCCGTGGAAGGCGCAGCCGGCGAGGGCGAGGCCCGGGGGCAGGGCGGCCTCGATCTCGCGCACCCGCTCGGCCCGGCCCAGGACGTAGCGCGGGTTGGCGTCGAGGAAGCGGTGGATCCGGACGAGGACCGGGTCGCCCGAGAGCCCCAGCAGATCGGTCAGCTCGTCGCGCACGAGGGCCACGAGCTCGGCCTCGCCGAGGCGGGCGCGGTCGCCGTGGCGCGAGCCGCCGACGTAGGCTCGGAGGAGCACGTGGCCGGCGGGTGCGCGGCCCGGGAACTTGCTCGACGAGAAGGTGCAGGCGGTGACCGCGAGGCCCTCGCCGGCGGACGCCAGGAAGCCGACGCCGTCGAGGGGGTGGCGGACCGCAGGCCGCGGGTAGGCGAGGGAGACGGTGGCGGTGGAGGCCGCGGGCAGCTCCCGGAGGCCGGAGACGAGCTCCGGAGCGGCGCCCGCCAGCAGCCCGGCCGCGGCCGCCGCCGGCACCGCCAGGACCACGCCGTCGGCCTCGAGGGCGCCGCCGCCGGCGAGCCGGAGCCGCCACCGCCCCCCGCCGGCGCCGCCCGGGCCGGCCGGCTCGAGGGTCGTGGCGCCGGCGCCCGTCCGGAGGTCCACGCCCCGGGGCTCCAGGCGCTCGACGAGGGCCTCCACGAGCTCGCCCAGGCCGCCGGCCAGGGTGACCCGGGCGGCGCCCTCGTCGCCTCTCCGGTCGGCCGCGGCGGCCCGCGCGCCGAGGATCAGGCTGCGATGCCGGCGCTCCAGGGCGGCCAGGCGCGGAAAGGCCGCGTCCAGGGAGAGGCGGTCCGGGGCGGTGGCGTGGATGCCGGCGAGGAGCGGCCCCGCCACCCGCTCCAGGTACTCGGCCCCCAGGCGCCGCCGGACGAAGGCCCCGACGCTCTCCTCGCGGCCGCCGTCCCCAGCGCGCGGATCGCGCCGCGGCAGCACCAGGTCGGCCAGGAGGCGCGCCTTGCCCCGCCAGGAGAGGAGCGGCGAGGCGAGGACCGGCGCGAGGCGGGTGGGCACCACCAGGTGGAGGCCCTCCGGGAGCGGCACCAGGCGCCGGCCGCGGACCCCGTAGACCCGCCCCGGGCGGGTGGGCACGAGGCGCTCCTCCAGGCCGAGCTCGCGGACCAGCGCGAGACCCGCCGGGTTGTGGCGGGCGAAGGAGTCCGGGCCCGCCTCGAGCAGGAAGCCGTCGCTGCGTTCGGTGGCGATCTTGCCGCCGAAGCGCTCCGAGGCCTCGACCAGGGCGACGGCGTGGTCCCCGCGCGAAAGCTCCAGGGCGGCGGCGAGCCCCGCGATCCCGCCGCCGATGACGAGGAAGTTCCTATCCACGGTACCGACCCGAACAAGACGTCTGGAGCGCGTCAGGCTCCGGCAACCGAAGCCCCCCCCTCCCTGACCCATGCCACCGGCTCGGATGTTGAAAGGTGACCGCGCACAGACGCTTCGGCTCAAGCATGGAGCACCAGGTCGGCGAGGGCGTCGATGAATCGGGGCGAGGCGTTGAGGGAGGCCGTGCGCTCGAGGTGGAGGCCCAGCTCCCGGGCGCGGGCCCGGGCCTCGACGTCCAGGTCGTAGAGCACCTCCACGTGGTCGGACACAAAGCCCACCGGAGCGACCAGGACCGACCGATGGCCCCGGCCGGCGAGGTCCTGGAGCACGTCGTCGAGGGAGGGCCCGAGCCAGGCGCCGGGCCGGGCGCCGGCGCTCTGGTAGGCCACCCGCCAGGCCGCGACCTCGGCACGCGCCGCCACCGCTCGGGCCGTCTCGCGCACCTGGCGCTCGTAGGGGTCGCCCTCGGCGAGCGCCGAGGCGGGGAGGCTGTGGGCGGTGAAGACCACCTGGAGCCCGGCGCGGTCGCCGGCCGGGAAGGCTTCGCGGGCGCGGCGGACCTCCCCGGCCACGGCGGCCACGAACCCCGGGTGATCGTGCCAGCTCGCGACCCGGGCGACCTCGAGGCCGGACGGGGAGGCCGCCGCCAGCGCCTCGTCCAGGGCGCGGAAGTAGGCGCCCACCGAGACCGCCGAGTCCTGGGGGGCGAGGCAGAGGGCGACCAGGCGCTCGAAGCCGCCGGCGGCGATCTCCTCGACCGCCCGGCGGATATAGGGGCGCCAGTGGCGCATGCCCACGAACACCCGCCACGAGCCGCCGCGCACCCTTGCCTCGCCGCTCCCTTCCGAGGACTCCGGCCGGGCGAGCCGCGCCTCGAGCGCCGCCGCCTGCTCGCGGGTGCGCTCGAGGAGCGGCGAGCCGCCACCGATCGAGCGGTAGCGCTCCCGCACCTCCGCCACCAGCTCCGGCTCCGTCGCCCGGCCGCCGCGGACGTCGAGGAGGAAGGGCTCCACGTCCTCGAGCCGGGAGGGGCCGCCATAGGCCATGAGGAGGACGGCGCGGCGCGGCGCGGGCGAAGCGGGGGTCACAGCCAGGCAGCGAGCGGGTCGTCCGCGGGCCGGTGGCAAGCGGTGAGGACCGGCGTGTCGAGGGCGGTGAAGCGCCGCGCCTCGGTCGAGCGGAGCTGGTAGACCAGGTCCGAGAAGCGGGCCAGGTCCGCGGTCTCGTAGACCACCACGAACTCCTGGTCCTGGAGGCCGAAGGAGTAGAGCAAGAGCTGGCGGACGTCGGCGAACTCGCGGCCCACGCGGATGTGCTCGCCCATCACTTCCCGGCGCTCGCCCTCCGGCCGCAGGTACCACTCCGCGGTCTTCGAGAACGGGTAGACGACCAGGTAGGGGGCGCGCTCGCCGGCGACGGCGTCGATCTCCCGCTCCGAGCCCCGGCGCCCGGTGTAGGGGGAGGGGCGGGTCAGGCCCCAGAACGTGGGCCCGGGCACGAGGTGCGGCCGGCGCCCGAGGCTCGCCCGGGCGAACGCCTCGAAGAAGCGCGCCGGGGCGGAGGCGTCGTCCGCCGGCAGGGAGCTCCAGGTGACCAGATCCCACTCCCCCCGGCTCGGGTAGAGCTGGTAGAGCTCGACCCGCGGCGCCGCCACCCGCAGCTCGCCCAGCCAGCCCCCGAGGAGCTCGGAGCGCTCCGCCGTCCCGAGGGCGACGAACGCCTCGCCGAGGCGGAAGCAGGCGAAGTGGCTCAGGATGCGCTCGACCATGAGGGGCGCCATCCTACCAGGGCGAGACGATGCCTGAGGGACCGGTCGGCTCGACGACGAAGCTACCGCCCTCGCGCCCTCGGCCAGGCCATCGGGTTGCGTGGCGAAGCAAGTTCCGTGTTAGGTTTTGACCGAACAGCGACTTCAGGCACTCTCGATGACGAAGGACACTTGGCTCCGCCGAAGCAATGCTCTGACTGTTGGCGAGCTCCTGCGATTCGTCGCACCGGAGTACGGGCGCAAGAAGACCCCACCTCCGTGGCCGCCTGACGTCTTCGCCCTCGCAATGGGTGTTCTCGCCAGATCCGGCGCTTACAGTGCCGTCGTGGACGGCCGCTGGGCACCAGATGAACACCTCCCAGGCGAGCCCGGTTCCTGCTGGGCTGATCGAGTCCGGCATCTCGCCTCCGAGTGGCGGCGTAGAAGCCTCGAGCCCGACGCGGTCCCGCCGAGGGCCGTCTCGATGTGCTGGCGGCGAATCCTGGAAAAGGCCACGACCCCCGTGGAATCCATCGGCGAAGACTGGGAGCTTTGCTGCGATCTACTGACCATGGTCGCGGCCTCGGACGAAGCTTGCCAAGGAGCCGGCCTTCGAAGTCAAGTCGTTGAGGACCCCTTTGTCGGCCTT
Source organism: uncultured Acidobacteriota bacterium (assembly GCA_963741925.1). Classification (GTDB taxonomy): domain Bacteria; phylum Acidobacteriota; class Thermoanaerobaculia; order Multivoradales; family DATKCC01; genus CAVUBL01. Next base: position 148,075 of record CAVUJU010000005.1, on the reverse strand, counting down.
TCGGTCAGGGTTCTCTTGGAGTCCAGCAGTCGGGGTGCGGCCACGTTGTGCCGCGACATCCACCCCTCGAAGTTGGCCGTCCTCCCGAAGCTACACACTCCCCAGTCAGGCTTGACCGTTCGCTCGTTGAGTCATCACCTCGCCTTGTGGCCGGCCGGTACCGTTCAGGCACGGTGAGTGAACGTCCCCCTCTTCAGGCGCGGAGCCTCGCTGAATGGACTGAATCTCCTCCTGGTTCCCTGGCCCGAGCGGGTCGTCCCGAGGGACTTTCAGGTCGCAGAGAGGCCACAGGCTCCCGCGGAGTCCGGCCTCTTCCGGTACGCGCCTCTGAAACGGGGCGACGATCTCCCCCGGCGCATCCGGGACCTCCTCAAGGTCGCCGAAGCTGAGGTCGGGACTGTGGATGCTGTCGTCCTACCTGAGCTGGCGCTCTCCGAGGAGGAGTACGAGACACTTCGGGACCATGTTTCCGAGCACGGAGGCATCCTCGTCACCGGCGTCAGGTCGACGCCGGGCTCCGAACGCGACCACAAGGAAGGCTCCAATTCCTGGAGCCTCGCTTACGGTATCGGCCTAGGGAGAAAGGTCGAGATCACTCAGCAAAAACACCATCGGTGGAAGTTGGACCGAAGGCAGATCCGACAATATGGAATCGGCGCCCGATTGGACCCGGGTCACGTTTGGTGGGAGGACGCTAAGATCCGAAAAAGGGCGCTTTGGTTCGTGGGCTTGAACCACTGCGTCACCGCGAGTGTACTGATCTGCGAGGACCTGGCTCGACAGGAGCCCGTCTCGGAACTCTTGAGAGCCGTCGGTCCCAATCTCGTGATCGCCCTGCTCATGGACGGTCCGCAGTTGGAGACTCGCTGGTCCGCCCGTTATGCAACCGTGCTGGCCGATGATCCCGGTTGCTCGGTGCTCACGGTGACCAGCCTCGGCATGGCCAGGATGAGCCGCTCCGAGACCGGTACGAGCGGGTCGAGGATCATCGCGCTGTGGAAGGATGACAAGGACGGTAGAAACGTACCGATCGAGCTTCCGGAGGGCGCGGGGGGCACGGTCCTGAGCCTGGCTTCCGAGACCAAGCAAGAGTGGACCGCGGACGGGCGCGTGGGACCAGGACGGGCGTATTATCTGACCCTGATGGGAGTCAATCCGATCCGGGTCCCGGAGGGATGAGGTACACTGTCCCTATCGGGCCATGTGACCGAAGGAGTACTATGGATGGGTCGGGCCTCTGCCAGGGAGCCGGCATTTTTCCGCACCCAGGACGGTTCTGGCCAACGTGGCAGGGGGATGCTGGAGTCCTTGGCAAGAAAGAGCACGGAGGTTGAACATGCCGCTACGAACCATCGACGCACACGACGCTGCTGCTTTGACCATCATTGCGGACTATCCGAATATGCCCGACGATGAGTTCGAGGAGATGCTTGGCAACCGGTCGAGCGAGTTTCGGGAGATGGCTCGGCGAGTTCGCGAGCGATCCGCCCGTTCGAGCCAGAAGAGCTACCCGGCGACGGATTCGGATGATGCCACCGCGAGCTTCGTTCGGTCCGTAGCGGCAAGCGCCGGCCGGCTTTAGTCCTGACGCACCCTTCCTCCGGTCACAGGAGTCCCTCTCCCGTCACAGCGCAGCGGGTGCCTGGACTTACAGGATGCTGACCAGGGGGAGTCCGAGGGGTGGGTCCGGTCTTATACTCCCGGGCCGTGAGCGACCTCCGCGTCTTCGACCGTCTCTCCGGCGCCGTCGGTTGGACCCCGCTCGTCAAGCTCGGGCCCTCGGTCCCCGGCGTCTCCTCCGAGATCTTCGCCAAGATCGAGCTCATGAACCCCATGGGCTCGGTCAAGGACCGGATCGCCCGCTACATCCTGGAGAAGGCCCTGGCGGAGGGTCGCCTCCGGCCCGGCGACGTGGTGGTCGAGAGCTCCTCGGGCAACACCGCCATGGGGCTCGCCATGATGGCGACCCTCCACGGCCTTCGTTGCAAGCTGGTGGTGCGCCGCCAGACCAGCAAGGAGAAGCTCGACGCGCTGCGCGCGATGGGCGTGGAGCTGGTGCTGGTCGACGGCGCCCTCCCCCCCGAGCACCCGGAGAGCTACAACCGCAAGGCCCGCCAGGTCGCCGCCGAGACCCCGCGCGCCTTCTTCCCGGACCAGCACAACAACCGGGAGAACAACGAGGCCCACTACCGCACCACGGGCCCGGAGATCTGGCGGCAGATGGAGGGGCGGATCGACTACTTCGTCGCCGGCATCGGCACCGGCGGCACGGTCTCGGGGGTGGCGCGCTACCTCAAGGAGCAGGACCCGCGGATCCGGGTGGTGGCGATCGACGTCGCGGGCTCGGTCTTCACCGAGCACTTCCGGACCGGCCGGCACGGCGCGCCCGCGCCCTACCTGCTCGAAGGGCTGGGCGACGAGGAGATGATCGGCTGCCCGGAGCTCGAGCGGATCGACGAGATGCTCCAGGTCGCCGACGCCGACGCCTTCCGGGCCACCCGCGAGCTCGCCCGCAGCGAGGCGATCTTCGCCGGCGGCTCGAGCGGCGCCGCGCTCTGGGGCGTGCGCACCGTCGCCGCCGGCCTCGAGCGCCCGGCCCGGATCGTCACCCTCTTCCCCGACTCCGGCTACCGCTACCTCTCCACCATCTACAACGACGACTGGATGCGCGCCCACGGCTTCGAGCCCGCCTGAGCCGGCGCCGCGCCTCCGCGACCCTCGAACCGGGTGCGGACCCGGCCGACCGACGTGTCCGCTTCACCGATGGGTTAGGCCTCACTGCGTGTCTCCGACTCGGAAGGATCGACTCGAAATGCTAATTGAGTTCTTGTCCAGGTCTTTGGCGTTCGCGAAGCTATAGCCATTGGCTTGATGTACCGCTCCAAACTTGAGTCCGCACTTCTTGGCTTCCGCAACAAACGCCTCAACGTCTCGAACGTGAAAAGACAGCTTTACGCCGACCTGACCCAGCTTGACAGACCTGGCGGCTTGATGAATAAGTATGTCGGCGCCACCACCCGGAGCTTGAAGTTCAATAAGACCCTCTATCACTTCACCTGCGGCCTTGAATCCAAAGTGCTTGCTATAGAACGAGGCGGTCCTCTTCATGTCTCGTGCATAGATGATTACAGTACCAAGCTGTGCATTCATGGGGTGCGTCCTCTGCGCGATTCCTAGGAGCTGCGAGGGCTACCTGTGAGGCCTAACGGCCCAGTTCAGAGGCCCCAAGCGGGCTGACGGCGATGCGTCCAGAGCTGAAGGCGTCGCCCCGCTTGGGGTCCGCTGGAACGCGTTGTTAGGCGCACCTCCTGCCTGCTACCAAACGTGGTCGCACAACAACCCTCTACTTCTCATCGACCTACGACGCAATGAATTCACGTTCATCCCGCCCGACCCTCCAAGATCTGCTTCAGTCGCGCCTGGTCACGCGGGATCTGATCCCGGGCGGACCGGCGTGCGAAAAGCGCAAAGATCTTCCCGATCCCATACCCCTTCACCTCTAGTTGCAGGGTGAATCGCGATCGGGAACTGTTGTCGAGTGGTTCGATGGTGACCGTTACCTTCGGGCGCACCGGTCCGCTCAGGCTCTGTGCGACGATGCGCCGGGGTGGATCGTGTTCGATCACCTCGGATACGAACTCGCGCGGTCCACCAGGAATCCGACGTGTTTCGAAGTTGCGGGTGCCGAGGCGGGTAGGACCGCTCGGTTCCTTGCGCGCCTTGAGAATGGCGTCCTGCCACTCGCTATGACGATCGAGTTCGTCGATATAGGCGAAGACCTCGCAGGGAGGCCGATCAATTTCGATGCTGTAGATAATCATGATATACCCTCGGGCTCGATGTGCGCACACGGGTTTGAGCTCAGCGGCGTCCGCCCACCAGCACTTCAACGATCACCGGAGATGCTAGCATAGAGGGCGCCATGGGGGCCACGCGACCAGACGGGCGACCGCTGCAGCGATGGGTTATACGCTGTCGCCTTGGCGAGAATCGATGAGACGACGAATCTACACCGACACCGCTGTCTTCGGCGGCTACTACGACGAGGAGTTTCGTGAGGCCTCGCGGCAACTCTTCAAGCGCTTCAAGGAAGGCTCCGACCTGCTTCTCCTGTCGGATCTGACTCGGCTGGAGCTTCTCGGTGCTCCCGGTCGCGTCGCTCGGTTGGTTGACTCCCTGCCCCCCAGCTCGGTCGAGATGATCGAGCTTGGAGAAGATGCGCGAAGTCTGGCGGATCTCTACATCGCTTCCGGCGTTGTTGGAGCCCCGATGCTTGCCGACGCCCAGCACATCGCGGCAGCTACCGTCCATCGCGCCGACGTGCTGGTCAGCTGGAACTTCAAGCACATCGTGAATCTTCGAAGGATTCATGGCTTCAACTCGGTAAACCTACGAGAGGAGTATCCACTCCTCGAGATACGGACCCCTCGTGAGGTGGTGGCTTATGCCAAGAACGAAGAACAAGAGTCTTGACGCCATCGCAATGATGCGCCAGATCCGCGACGACCTGAGCCGCAAGCTGATGACCATGACCCATGAGGAGCAGCAACGATACATCCAGGAGAGGTTGGCCGGCAAGGTCACTGCCGACGAGCCAACGCCCCGCCGGCGCTCAAGCGCCTAACGGCTCTCCCGATCAGCGGCGGCCGGCGCAGCCGGTTGCCCGCTGCAGCGGGTTGGTTGTGCGGCCGGCGTCCCATCTCGCGCCTCGGCGGAGGTCATTATGCCCCTCCTGCGAGGGTTGGGGGCCAAGCCAATTCAGACCTGAACATCGCCCAACCGTGAGTGAAGGAAGCGGAATACGCCGGAAAGAACGTCCTTGGCGAGCTCCGCATTCGCTTGCTCAAGGTCGCCGTGTGCGGGCTTGTTCCGCACGCGGTCAAGCGTGTTGGTGATTCTCTTTACGGCACCAAGCACTTCCTTGGCCACGCCATCCGCATCCACGTCATCTGGTATGGCGCCTGCTACTGCCTTGAGCAGGCCCCCCAATGGCTTCTGGCCTGGTTCTCCTACGAGGGTCCGATGAAGTTCCCTTAAATATGCAGAGAACGCCGAATGAAGCCGATCGAAGGCGCGTCCGGGACCGAACTCGCCCAACAGGTGGTCAAACTCAGCTAGAGCCTGATCCACAGCCTGCGAACCCGTTGCTGGCACGGCAACGCCGTCCTGAGTACGAACCCAAGCAGCCAGCTTCGCCCGTGCCTCTTGGCGCTGCGGAGGCTCGTCGTCCTCCGGCGGCAGTTCTTTCAGGACCTCCTTCACAAGATTGACCCGAACCGGAGGTGGCGACCTCATGATTGCTTCTTTCAGTTTCGCTCGCTTGGAGCCGTCGGAGAGCTCGCTCAATTCGACGCCTGCCAGCGACAGTAGACCGTCAAGCTTATCGTGCGGACCGATTACTAACTGGCCGTTGTCCCGAGCGAACTTGTCCGCGAGAAGAGTCGCAAGCGCTTCGGGCTTCATTTCGACCATGCTCCTTCAGGGTTGGGATCGCTCGTCACTGCATCGTGCCGCACAACGTGGTCGCTGCTAACCGGCGGCGCAACCGCCCGGTTCAGCAGCCGGGTTCTGCGCTCCCTTCTCTGTGGTTACGCTCCTGTCGAGGAGCTGAATCAACGTGTCTTTACGCTCCTTCATCTGGACCTCGATAGCACCTGTCGTGTATAAAGCCGCAATAGTAGCTGACGTGCCGACGATGAGCACCATTCCTGTCAGAACAGGCCGGCTCAGCGGACCATGGCTTGGAGTCACTAGGGTGAAAACCGCGGTTGCCAAAGTTGCCAGGGGCACGTTGGGGATTAGTGCCCTTGCGACACGGAAACGGCTTCGATAGTAGTTGAGCACCTCAAAGGCGCGCTGCTCGCGGAAGGCTAGCTCAAATGCTGGCGCCCGTTCGACCGTGCGCTCTTGGTCAGCAACCCACGGGAGCTTCCGGACGAGCTGCTCTGGCCGGATTCGATGCGCTAGCGCATCAGCGAATCGGTCCACGACAATCCCAAGCGAGTAGCATGTGACAAGAACACCTCCCGTCAGCAGCGCTTCGGATTCCGGCAACCACTTGAAGTCAAAGGCGGCGGGGAACAAACTTTGGCGCAACGCGGCCGCCAGAACGACAATCCACACCAATGCCTGAGCACCGATGATCAGGAGTTCAACGAAGATCGCTGTCGTGCTCATCATCTACGCTGGACCTCTGGCGCAGAACGTGATTGAGCTCACCGGCGCCGCCCCCACCAGAGCCCCGCAGACGCGCTCCACGCAGCGCACACCCATAGGTGCTGATCTCGGGCAAAACGTTTCCCGGCGGCGTCCGGTGCAGCGAGGGGTTACGCGGGAACCCGCGCATGCTCATGCAGGAACTCAGGAGCAAGGTCAGCTCCGTTGGGCCAGACTAGAGTATGGACATCCGGATCAACCTTGAACTGAGCAAAGACTTTGGGATCCTTCAGTGGTTCGAAAACTGGACCATCGAGCTCATTGGAGAGATCTATCTCGCCCTCTGAGCCATCGTTAAACCGGACCCATAAGACGAAGTCTCGGACTAACCTGGCATCGGTGACTCGGATCATCATGGCTACTCCAGCGGTGGGATTCGGACGAGAGGCTCGCGACGGCGGGCACGGTCCCAGTTGGCCTGCAGTTCGTCCTCGTGGAGGTCATACCACTCCAGGACGTGGCGGAGTGCTCGGCGGGGAAACTGCCCCTGCACCACACCATCCCGAAGAGTGACCGTGATGCCGTATTCCCCGTAGCCGGCGTGGAAATGCGCCGGCTCATGGTCTCGGTAGTACATGGCGATCACGATCCCGAGGAAGCGGCTGAGTTCTGGCACCGCCCAAGTCTACCACGGCAGCCTGATTGGCTCCGCGTAACCATTGATTCAGCGCCCTCTCTCTCCACTCTCCGGTCTTGGCGGGCGGCTCGCAAGCCTCGGACTGGGATGGTATAGACTTGGCGCATGGAGAGCCGGCGGGCACTACACACCCTGGTAGACGAGCTGCCGGAACCGGAGCTGCCGGCAGCGAAGCGGTTCCTGGAGTACCTCCGCCAAGCGGCAGATCCTCTCCGGCTGGCCCTCGACTCGGCCCCTGTGGACGATGAGCCGCTGACAGAGGAGGACTTGGCGGCGATCCGCGAGGGCTTCGCTGACAGGGAGCAGGGCGAAACTGTCTTGCACGAAGAGGTCAAGCGTCTTTTCGGCGAGTCGAAGTGATCGCTCGGTTGAGTGGGCGAGGCAAGCCCTGAAGACGTTCTCCCACCTCGACAAGCCAACACAGAAGAGAATCCTTAGCGCGGTTGACGAGCTCGCTGGGGCGAGTCGCGGCGATGTCCGCCGTTTCGAAGGCCGCAAGGAGAAGAGCTATCGCCTTCGAGTCGGAGGCTGGCGCGTGCCCTTCTCCTATTTGGATGACGGGGCGCTCCTGATCCAGAAGATTCGACCGAGAGGTGATGCGTACAAGCGGTAGCCGATGACCACCTCTTCTCTGTACCAGCATTGAAGCCAGCATCTCCTTCACCACTCTGTCCCGCGAGGCGCTGAACCATTGGTTCTACGCCAACTGCACATCAGGCTGAGACGGGCGTCAGGTGGTATACGCGGGCATCCCTGCTGGCGGCGCGAACATCGCCGCGGCGGAGCGCTTCCCGGACTGAATCGAGCCGCTCTGCATCCTCGAGAGAAAGGTAGGGTGACCAGCCTTCGTCCGTCGTGATCAGCTCGATCTCCACCTCGGCGGCGTACTCACCTTCATGGACTAGTTTCGTGTGTCGCTTGCTCATGTATCTCTCCTGCGTTGGAAGTCCTCCGTCCACCGCTCCGGATCAGGCCGGTAGGCTGTGACAAGAACCGCTGGTGAGGTCTTGCCCCTCGGGATCCCCCAGACCACGTGGATGGAGCGGCCAACCTCATCCCGCTGAAAAACGAGCACGCACGGACCCTTCGGGTACTCCGGGTAGTCCTCGAGGGCCTGCGCCTCGTCCACACCAGCAAACACCTCCCGAACGAGGATACCATCGGCAGCGAGCTCGTCGTAGCCATGGTCTGAGACCCTGACCTCCCGACGAGCAACTAATGCGCGAATGCGCTCGAGGGTTTCGCTCACTTTCAATCCGATCCCTTATCGGCTATCTCGGCTGGTGCTTTGGCGTACGACCGGTGTTGCTGGTGAGCGGCGGCGCAGCCGCCCGCTCCAGCAGCCGGGTTCGGCGTTGTCACGGCGACGCCCCTCCCCGGAGCCATTGCTCTAATAACAGTCGATCATAAATCTTGATCCTACCTCGTGGGATTGAGTGCAGGCAATCCAGGGCCAAGCTCGGGCGCTCCTCTCCTAGCCACTCTACAACCTCCGCGACTAGGTTTCCAACTCTGAGCCACGCCCTCGCACAAACATCGACAAGCTCCCCATCAAATTGGTTCAGACTCCAACGTCGCTCAACACAGGGCAAGGCCTCCTCGCCTGGCCTGAGTAGTTCCAACTGGTCGCCTCGCTTCCGCACAAGCTCAACGTAGCTCCTCATTCCAGCGTCGCTGTCCTGAAGCGGGTGAATTGGAATCTTGACGCCGATCTTCAGTCCACTACCTTCCGTAGTTCCAATGAAGGCTGTGCTCGCGGGCACAAGCATCCCTTGGTGAACAATGAAATCCCGGGACTTCCCCAGGTGTCCAACGAGGGGGTCATCCTTCAGTCCCTGTCGCTGCCCTCTGTACCACGCCGGAAACCCCTTCTCATTTTGGAGCTCCATCTGGAATAGCTGCGGAATCTCCTTCAGGGCGCGCAAAAAGGAATTGAGCGACCATCGGAACGGCTCAGCTTGGTGGTAGAATCGCTCCATTTCATGGATGTAGAAGTGGGCCTCCCGAAAGCGATCGAGAGAGGACTCGATCTTCTCATACGGATCTGACATCAGGGCTTCTTCCGTGACGCCGAACGTTATTGGTTCTCGCCGGTGGCGCAGCCGCCCGGTGCAGAAGCTGGGTTCTACGGCGTTGCAGCTAAGTGCGCAGTTACTTCTCAGAATAGCCACTGCATGAAACCTTTCAGCGGTTCCCCGAGCATCACCCCTGCAACAAAGATAAGTGCACCTGCGACGAGGTTAATCCCGAATGCAACCCACCGCTCCCGTTTCTGGCCTTTGCCCAAAGTTAAGCTTAGCTCTTTGATCAGAGCCTCAGCCTTGTCAGCTTCAATCCCGGCGAGCTTGGAGTAGCGCTCATACTCGGCTCGCAGAGTCTCGAGCTTCTCGGTCCGCTCTCGCACTCCTTGCTCGAGCCGTGCTACCAACTGTGAGCTGCTTTGAAGACTGGCGATCGCTTGTTGTACCTCTTCGTCGAGCTCGCTCTGCGACTCCCGCAGGTCTTCAATTAGGATCTCAAGCGCGGGTCCGACAGTGGGCACCGATACCAGGGCCATCCGCGCGATCTTCTTCAATGTGCGCCTGCTTCTCTCAGACAATGAAGCTCCTTGGCTCCCTCATCGCCATTTTGGCCTCGTCAGGCCGTAGAACGGGCAAGCCTTTGCGGCGCGTCCGCGTCCGCAGCAGGCTCGGGTTCGGCGCAAGACCGGCAGGGAACGCTTCAATCGTCATCTTCATCCAGGCTGGACAGGAACTCAGCAAGCTTCGAATGCCAGCGGTCTCGGGGCCAACGAACCACTTCCTCGATTCTCTGCAGACATGCTGCCACAGCAGCCTCAAGTTTGCTCTCAATCAGAATCCTGTCTATCAGACCCTCTGCCGCCGTTGGCGAGAGCATCGCACCAACGTGCTTCATCACATGCCAACGGTTGTGTGAGACTGCCAATTCTAAGGTCGCTAGAACTACTTCGCATTGAAGACGTACTCCAGATACGCGGTACGCCTCTAGAAGCCGGTCGCCTACGACATCACAGTACTCCCACTGGAAGTTGCTTCCTCTCGCCCATTCGCATAGGAGCACAATCAGGCGACTGTAGAGAACTTGGTCGACCTCGCTGAGACCTACGACCAACTCGCTATCGATACTCCGCAAGATCGCGTCACGCTCTTCGCCTTGCGCCGATTCAGCAGCTTGGATGAGGAGCCTCCATCGAGTCTCTGAATTTGGCTCGTCACGTACTGCGCTCAGAAGCTCCTCTGCGTCTCCAGTAGGCCCTCGGAACTCAGAGGTGCGCCACAGTTCGTAGAGTGCAGCGCGCAGTGCTCCTATCGACGGGAAACGCTTTCTAGGGTCCGCCTCGGTACATTTCTCAAGGATTGGCCCATAGCTGCCGTCTTCTCTAATTTGAGCAAACGGAATCCGGCCAGGATTGGGGACCACCGCATCGTGGAGGATACAACCAAGAGCGAATATGTCTGCGGCTTCTGGCGTGTTGCGAAAATCTTGCGCTTGCTCCGGGGCTGCATAGAAGTGAGAACCATATGCCGAGTTAGTTCCTGTAAGTACAGTGGTTTCCCGTGCCGTAGGAAGCACGAGGCCAAAATCTGACAGGACCCAGACCTCGCCAACATAGAGTATGTTCTGCGGTTTCAAATCTCTATGAACATAGCCGAGGCGATGTAGTTCCTCGACGGCTGCGAGAATGTCCTGCCAAGGATGCGTGTCAAAGCTTCCAACCTTATGGTCGCGGGCGAGCTTGTCCGCCAAAGACTCGGATGCAAGAGGCATAGTGAACCACGGAGGGTCTGCGTCTAAGTCCTGATCGACAACCGGCATGATGTTCGGGTGATGCAGTTGGGACTGTATACGAACTTCCCGGGCAAAGCGCTTTCTGAGCTTCTCGCGATCAGGACCCACCACCTGAGGCTCAAATGATTTTCTCGCGAGCCGTCGCTCTCCAGCATCCTCCACTTCGTGGACGACTCCAAACCCTCCTCGATCAATACTCCTGATTGTTTTCATGGGACTAGGGTTCCCGCTTCAGCAGCATGTCGCCCAACGATGAGGCGTTTCAGCGGCGTCGGGTGAAGGCGTCGGCCACGGCATCGGTGTTGATCCTTCCTTGCGCTGCCACCTGGCGAAGCCTCGAGCGGTCTCGACGCCCGCTGGAGACGCTGGGTTGAACAGCCGGGCTCGTCGTTGGCAGTCTCTCGGTTTCAGCTATGGGGATTGTACCAGAGATCGGGGGTTCCTGGAACGCTCTCGGAGCGGCGTGAGGGGCCCGACGGCAGGTGGGCCGTGCGGGAAGATGGCGCCGAGGGGTACGCCGTGGGTCCCGCGACCGGCTCCCAGGGGCTGATGACGGTTTCCGGCGTCGCGAAGAGCGCACCCCGCCCGGCGGCGCCTCCCTGGCGAGTTGTCGGCGGAGGCCCTCTCATGCCAGCGATCGTCCCACGGCGAGGCCGGGAGGGGGGATCCCAGACCGCTCACTTCCGGCGACGACGACCAGGGCCAGCCCGCAGACCGGGCAGCGCGGGCCTCGATCGGCTTGGGGCCCACGGTGCCGGCTCCCGATCCTCCGGCGCGCCTCGGCCCACTCGGGACCGGGCTCGATCGCGCCCCGGGCCTGCTCGAGCAGCTCCCGGCTCCTCGGGGCGTAGAGCCCGTAGGAGCGCACCATCTTCATGCCCGGCGGTGGGACGTGCTGGAGGAGGCGGCCGAGAAACTCGCCGACCGCGAGGCGCATCACCTTCGCCTTCGGCCGGCCGCCGGCGTCGGCCTCACGGAAGTCCCCGTAGCGGAAGGCGACCTCCTGGCCGTCGAAGCCCACGAGGCGGCTGTTCTTGAGGGGGCCGCCCTTCAAGTAGCGAGCCAGGTAAACGGCCACGCCCTCACCATGGCGGTAGGGGGCTTCGAGGCGAACGTTCCACTTGCGCCGCCGCGCCTTGGTGACGATGCGCAGAGCCTCGGCGAGCGAGAGATCGCCGGGCAGCTCGATCTCCCCACTGCGGAGCAGGGCCTCCAACGCGTCGCAAAACCGTTGTCGGAAGTCGTGTCGCACCTGGCGGTAGGGCAAGAGATACCCGTTGCGGATCGCCCGCCACGTCCCGTTTGCAGCGAGCCCACCTCCGACCACCAGGCAGTGGACATGCGGATGGGCCACCAGGGTCCGGCCCCAGGTGTGGAGCGCCGCGATCCAGCCCGGCCGGGCCTGCCCGAGACGCCGCTCCTCGCCCAGCAAGCTCCGCAGCGTCTCGGCCGAGACCTCGAAGAGCAGATCCCCGATCTTGCGCGGGTTCCACCGCCAGAAGCGCCGAAACTGCCAGGGGATCGTGAAGATGACGTGGTAGTGATCCGTCGGCAGCAGGAGCTCACGCTTCGCCGCCAGCCACGACTCGATCTTGCCCCAGGAGCACTGCGGGCACATCCGGTGCCGGCACGAGTTGTACCAGACCCCCTGGACGTGGCCCGCCGGGCAGCGCTTCGTGTGGCCCCCGAGAGCTGCCGTGCGGCAGTGCAACAGAGCCTTGGCCGCCCGAGCCACATACCCCGGTAGCTTCCGCTCTTCGAGCAGTCGCGCCAGCCCGGAGCGCAGGATCTCCTGGATCGTCCATCCCATACCCTCCTATGACGGAATCCGGCGCCGCGGTCTGGCAGGAAACGCCAAGCTCGGGGCCCGTCGCCCAAAACCGGCCTTGCTTCAGGAAGGTTTTCTTGGCACGATCAGAAAGCGTTTCGGAGGGCAACAATCCGCGAAAGCGGTCTGTTCAACGGCGCTGCCCCTCAGCGGCGCGCGAAGCGCGTCCGGCTGCAGGGGCCGGGTTAGGCGCTACTGCGGTCCGCAACGGCATACTTTGAAGACCAGTATCGGTAGTTTCGTTCACGTTCGACGATCTCGTTGAAAGGCATGGCGGCTGAAGTTGCGGAGACCAACTCGACCTCCTCGGGCCGACCTCCAGCGCCGGATCTCACAGTTTTACCGACAAAGGGTGCTGCTGCAAGTTTTCTTGAAAGCCACAAGGCGATCTCATCCGGGAGCTTCCCGTGCTCCTGCACCATAGAATCAACAACAAGCTGTAAGGCGCCTGCGATCGGGTCTGTATGCGCGTCGAGAATTGAATTCTCACTCTGGAAACTCTCCTTGTCTGCGCCAGTCAAGGTGAAGCCAAACCAAACCGACTGCAAGTCTTCAACGCACCGGCTGTCCTTGAGGTCTAGGTGCTCCCTGTGGAAGAGGGCGAAAGCCTGTTGTCGTCGGGGGCGGGCGGCCAAGTGGTGATTTCGAAGATCGACAGTAACTGAAGACCCGACGAGAGCGTTCACGGGAAAGACAGCAACGTAACCGTCATCGCGGGGCTCGCCACCACTCGCAAAGAAGCCCGCTACACGAGTGCTGCTGGTGAGGTCAAGCAACTCGGTTGGGAGACCGTAATGCTGCGCGAAGCCCGCCGAGTCCATTGGGGAGAGCGAAAGAAACTCGCGCAGTTGGCTTTCGATTAAACTTGCGATTTTCGGGAGGAGCTTCCTGGCGCGCTCACTCAAAGCTGGGTCGGCGGGTAGCCGCTGAATAGTTGCCATCGTACTTTCATACTGCGCGGATTCGCCACGAAAGAGATACGCCGGAGTGACTACTGAACCGAGAGACTCGCTGCTGCGACGATCCTTGGCCTCTACGTGTACTTCGCCAAAGTACGTGCCACTGACATAGGCAATGCAGTCAGTGAGACTGGAGAAGTGTTTCTTGACGGCGACGGTCATGCAGGCTCCTGGACTCCCTGGCGCCTAACGTGACTGAGGTAACCGGCCCGGCCCGCAGGGACGGGTCCGGTTCACCGATGGGTTAGACCATGGGTCGATCGTTGCCGACTCATCCAAGTTCCCCATGCGCATCACCTCAAGCAGGAGCTAGGTCACTCGCTCTACCGTAGACCTTGCCAGCGAGACCAAGCGCCCAGCCAGCAGTGTATAGGAAATAGCTCAGCCACCGCGCGATTGAAAGATTGCGCGCACTCCTCTCCTTCTCTTCGAGTGCCCTCCTGCGAACAGCACCGATAACATCGCCGGCGTGCTGTTCGACGGCCATCCCAGCGAGGGTAAGCGGCATCATCGCGGAGCCAAGACTCACGGGGTCCGATTCAATGGAGAGACGTTCAGCAGCCGTACGAATGGATGCACCGTAGGTCTTGGCCTGCTCCTTCACGGCTGCTACCCCCGCCGCTTCTTCTGAATCAAGTAGGCCCAATCTTGTTAACAATTGCTCGGCAATGGCTAGTTGCTGAGCGATTGCAGTAGCATTGATTCGCTCTTCTTCCAATCGCACCTCAGCGTTCAACCCGTGAGATGGAAGCTCTATGCGCTCCAAAGTATTCGCTATCCCATCCATCCGTCGAAGCATCTCGATTGTTAGCCCCGTCCGTCTGAAATCCTCCTCGGCGTCCCCTACAGCGCTGACAGTTCGCTTCCAGTAGTCTGCAATGCCTTCCTTCGTAACGTAAGTCAAAAAGACGGTGAGCGCGCCGACGAAAACGAGGGTCGGACCTCGGCTGGTGAGAAAGCGTTCCACCTCAGCCCTAGCGGCTCGGAGCTTGGCTCGTGGCTTCATATCGAGGAGGTCTAACGGCCTTCCGCCTCACCGGCGGCGCCAGCCGCCCGGTGCAGGCGATGGTTGTGCGACGGGCCGCCAACAGTGACGGCATCACTCTTAAGAGGAAAGCCCAGAATCATTCGAGTCGGTATAAGTCGATAGGGTCGATCCGGCTGGCGGAGCTAGCGCGTGCGCCTCGACAGAGCGTCTTCAACATTGTGTGAGGCAAAGGGCTTGCCATAATCCGCAATATCCCAAGTTACCGAATTCCAGTTCTTCTCAAAGGGATCGTACTCAAGGAGCGTGGCGAACTTCCGCTGCTGAGGCATAGGCCAGGCTCCTGCCCGGTACACTGCTTCTCCAGTCTCGGCCCATTGCTGAGATAAGACACCCTTGACTAGGCGCAGCTTGGCTGTGTCAGTCTGGATTTCCTTGTTCTCGACGATGTCTTCCAAGCGGACTGTAAAGAACCTGCCGTAAAGAATTTCAGAACTTCGTAGTCTGGGAACGCTAAGACTAGCCTCCACGGCAGGCGATAGCCGTGTGCGCGATTGGAACTCGAGGCCGTCAGGGGTGGGTGTGACAGTCAAGCTCCGTGGGAGGCCATTGGCGCCTGCAAACCACTCCGTCCAGTCAAATGTTTGAGGGGCAGAGGGGACGTCTTCTGAGGTGAGCCTGACGAGACCCGCCTTCGACCAGGCCTCTAGATCCTCAAGCTCCGTCGCTGAAATCTGACCCTTGGCAAGACTGCCAGAGCCGACCACCGTAATCTCGCCAACTAGAATAGAGAAGACTCCCCAGGGCTCGATTTCTCGACTGAGCACGCTTCTGACCTCGCGATTTGATGGACCCACAGCGTTACCGCAGGATGTGGAGCTGAGGCCGAGCAGAAGAGAGAAGATTGCAGAAAGAGTAACACTAAGGATGAAGCTTCGCTTCTTCAAAGCTGGCTCCTTTAGCAACTTACGTCTACTCCCATCGCCCAACCATTGTGTGAGCAGCGGCTCACTTCTGCCAACCTGGCCACTCGGGCCGTTTAGTCGCGGCTCCGTTCACCTTTCGGTCCTCGGCGTATGCTTCGCTGGGGTAGGAGCTTAGCTTCTCGCCTCTCGCAGGTCAAGGTCCCGTGATTAGGCTGCCGGCGGCGCGGGGTAACAGCCGCGTGCAAGTACGGGCTCCTCGGGAATGAAGCTTCGGCGCGCAGTTTATCTGCGCACTCGCTGACCTCTGCTGGCGAGCTGCGGCCCTGAGTCCAGCCCACATGCGAGAGCGCGTGGGAAGGGGCCATCTGTGCCAAAGCAGCCCGGGATGGCGGCCTATCCAGCGGTCTGGTCCACGGCCGCGTGCCACCAACGGGTTTACAGAGAGTCGGCGGGGCTCCGCACGCCCATCCCGCCTTTGTCGAGGACGTGCGTGTAGATCATCGTGGTTCGCACGCTCCGGTGGCCGAGGAGCTCCGGGCGATGGGTGGGCCGGGTTCTCTGTCGTGGTCACGGCATCCTCCTGCATGGCCCGGGCAGGCCAGGCCTCTGTAGAGAAGGACGCGATCCGCAGGCGAGATCTCCCACCGGGGTGTTTGAAGGGCCTCTTGACTTCTCCTCGCTCTTGGCGTAAGGTGGGCGGTAGATCGAAGGAGCTGGAGAGAGGAGGACGACGACAGGAAGCGAGCTGAACCGCAGCGCCACGACTCGTACCGTCATGAAGCCCGCGATCCGGCCGTGCTTCGAGCTCTCTCGGAAGCGCGTCGCCGGACGCCACGATCCACCAGGCCGTGAAGCGGGCACGGCGTGGGATTGCACCCCACCACCGTGCCCTGGCCGACACATGGAGAGACCCCATGAGTCAGCGTGATCCGAAGTGTAGCAACCCACAGCATCCCAACAACGACCTCGAACGCCGCGACGGGCGGGTGGGGGCGCCCTCTCCTCCCCTTGGGGGTGAGGAGAGGGTCGGGGAGAGAGAGGGGGGATCCGGTCGCGCGCCCTCTCCTTCCCCTGGGGGTGAGGAGAGGGTCGGGGAGAAGGAGGGGGGATCCCGTCACTTCCCCAACGCCTTTTCCGAGGACTTCCTCGGCGAGATCGCCCGGCGCGAGCCGGCACCGGCGACGCCGGAGGCCGACCTCGCCGGACCCTGGCGGGTGACGGCGCTCTACGGGGCCGGCAGCGAGCCCCGCTGGGCGTGCTTCGCTGCCGGCGAGCGCGAGCCGCGGCTCGTCCTCGAGACGCCCGACCTCGCCTACCTCGCCGCGGCGGCCCTCGCCGTCGCCGAGCGGCCGCCCTCGTTCCGGTTCCAGGAAGACGCCGCCCGGCGGCTCCACCTGCTCTCGCACGGCCGGCCGGTCGGAACCTCCGCCTACGAAGGCGACACCCTCGCCCTCCAGCTCTCCGGCCTCGCCGACCTCCGGGTCCAGCCCCTCGCCTTCGCCCATTACCTGCTGTCCGTCCCCGACGAGACGCTGCGCCGGAGCGGCCACATCCTGATGGAGCTCCTCCGCGAGGCCGGCCGATGAGTGCGGGCGAGGGTCGCTCCGCCGCGCCGGCCACCCGGCCCTACCTCGAGACGGCCTTCCGCGAGACCTTCCTGTGGTGCCTCGCCGAGCCCGCGCACGTGGAGCTTCTCCACCGGCTCGGCCGCGTGCTCTACGACGTCGCCATGGAGAGCCCTTACTGGGACTGGGGAGCGAGCCACGGGCTCGGCTCGGCGCGCGGCGACGCCACCGCCGCCGCGGCCGATCTCGAGGATCTCGCCGGCTATCTCCAGCGGCTCGCCGAGCAGCCGGCGGAGCTGGCCGTCTGCGACCAGGACCTCGGGGTGTGCCGGGCCGCGGCCGGCTGGGCCGGGAGAGTGCGGCGGCTGGTGGCGGAAATGCGCGAGGTCGTCGGCGGTGGCGGGGAGGAGGGCGACGAGGACGAATAGCGCCTGCGGGCCCGGCCTCCGCTCCGGGGCCGGGCCCGTGATCGCCAAGGCCCGAGTGTTCGGAGCCAGCCCCGAAGCCCGGCCGGCCGAGACGGAGCTCGGCCGCTTCATCCGGGGTTGCCTGCGCCGCAAGACTCCGAGCCCACGACAAGGGGACCGCTCGACGTCCTCCGAGCCGTTCGAGAGGTCGGGCTGATCAAGGGGAGTCCTTTGCCAAAGGAGAATGGCTAAACTGGGCCCGCGAACGTCAGCTCGGCGACCGCCGACCCCAGCGTGGCCGACACCTCGCAATGGGCCCTCGCGACCGTCAGCGCCGTGGGGCCGCCACCTGGACCTCGCGAGATCCCGACCCTCTCCCCGTGGACGCTCGCGGCGCTGGCGCTGCTGCTCGCCGCCCTCGGAAGCATCGGCCTGGCCCGCCGGCGGGAGATGTAGGGAAATGGACCAGGGAATGGACCCGGGCAACGCCAAGTGCCCGACCTCCGACGGCCCGCTGCGGCATGGCCAAGCCGATGGGTTGAGAGGCACTCCGATCCCAAGAGCGAAAAAGCCCCAGGGGCCTCGGCCCTGGGGCTTTTTCGTGCAACACGGAGGGGGTGTCGCCCGCGGCAAAGGCGAGCACCCCCCACCGGGTCACGTCACGGATGGGTGTGACTGTGACCGTGGGCGTAGGCGCCCGCGGACTGCGTGGCGCCGGCGAGGGCCACGAAGAACACGATCACGGAGACGACCCAGCTGTTCCACGACATGCTCAGCGCGGCTTGCGAGAAGCCGAGCAGCCACGGCGAGAAGAAGAGCCAGACCGCCGCGGCCACGTTGACCCATTCGGTCCGCTGGTTGCCGAAGCTGAACAGCGCGACGACGCCGATGATGACGCCCAGGATCCAGGCGTTCCAGGCGGCGGCCGTCCCGAGGCCGGTGATCAGGGCCCAGGGTGAGACGAACAGCCAGATGCCGGCGATGACGTTGACCCAGTCGGTCCAGTGCCGGGCTTCAGTGGTCCTCCGAGGGGTGCGAGCAGTAGCCATGATGTACCTCCTTCTCAGACGTCACTCAGTGATCTCCCCCTAATTCCAACTCCTTTTCGAGTCCCCCGAGTACCGGCGATAGATGTTTGCAAGCGCCGTTCCGGGCCGGGTGGGGCGACGGATGGGAGACGCTCGGAGTCGAGGTTTCTCCACTTCGGCTCGGGCTGCGCCCGATCCTGCGGTCGAAACGACAAGGAAGAGGGGTCCATGGGGAGTCGACGTCGCCTCCGATGGGCCGATCGGTGCCGGTTGAGAGGATCGCCCGGCCGAGACGGAGCTCGGCCGCTTCATGGGCTTGGAGGGCTGGAAACGGTATCGGAGTCCGACCCCGCCGATCCACCCCTCCTCCCATCCAAGCTGTACCGGAGAGCAACCCCGGAGGGCCGGGGGGGCCCGCCCGGAGGGCGTCGCGGAGTCCGACCCCGTCGATCCACCTCATCCACCATCAAAGCTGTACCGGCAGCCGACCCCGGAGGGGCGGGGGGTCCCGCCCGGAGGACGTCGAGGACCGCGCTCGACGAGACCCCGCGGAGTCCGAGACGAGCATGCGCGGTCCGAGCCGAGGCGCGGCTCCTCCGGCCCGAAGTTCTACCAAGCCGCGCCGTTCCTCCCGGCGGGCCCCCCCGCCCCGGCCCGCCTTCGCCTCAGAACCCGGCCCGGTACAGCATCCAGTACACCACCACCCCGGTCACGGACACGTAGAGCCAGATCGGCAACGTCCAGCGGGCGATCGCCCGGTGCCGCGCGAACCGCCGGCGGAGCGCCCGGAAGAGCGTGATCGCCGCCAGGAACGGCACCACCGCCGCCAGGATCGTGTGGGTCGCCAGGATCGTGAGGTACACGGCCCGCGCCGCCCCGGTGCCCGGGAACCGGTGTGTGCCCGTCTGGACGTGGTACACGAGGTAGCTCGCGAGGAAGAGGACCGAGCAGCCGAAGGCCGAGAGCATCACCGCCCGGTGCGCCCGCCACAGGCCGCGCCGGATGAGCAGCCAGCCGGTGACCAGGAGCACCGCGGCCGTGGCGTTGAGCGACGCGTTGACCGCCGGCAGGTCGGTGAGCTGGATCATGGCGCGTCAGGAGCCGGCGGGAGGGGGGTTCGCAATTTCTATGAGCCGCCTCGGAGCGCCCGGAGCTCCGCGAAGAGCTCCCGCACGGCCTCGATTCCGTAGTCCGGAAAATTTACGGGGTTGTCCCAGAATTCCTGCAATCCGGTGGCTCCCCAGCGCTCGTAGGCGGCCACCTTGACCATGAGCTGCAGCTTGTCGCACGCCCGAACGAGGCGGGCCTCCAGGCTCTCGGCCGCGTGGTACTCGGCGACCAGCTCGGCGGCCCGCCCGGCCATGGGGCCGAGGAGCTCGTCGATCACCTCCCGCTCGGCCGCCTCCTTCGCTCCCTCGGCATAGTACCGGTTCGCGACCCGCGGGAGGTCGCCGGTTCGCACCTCCGCCAGGTCGTGGACCATGGCGATCTCGATCGCCCGCGAGGGGTCGAGGCCGGCGACGCGGTCGGCCAGCGCCCAGACCAGGAAGGCGACGTGCCAGGTGTGCTCGGTGATCGACTCCGGGTCGGAGACGCCGCGCAGGAGGAAGCCCATCCGGGGCACCCGGTCGAGGGCCTGGAGCTCGAGGAGGGTCTCGAGGAGTGTCTCGTTGCGGTGCAAGCGCGGCCGCCCTACTTGCCCGGGATTCCCAGCAGGCCCCGGGTGCCGTAGTCGCCGAGGGTCAGGACCACCATGAAGGCCAGCCAGAGAAGCGCTCCGACCACGATCAGCTTGGTGAGCGGCGTCGAGTGCCGCACCCCCATGAAGACGGCGACCACCAGGCTCGCCTTGGTGACCGCGATGCCCATGGCGAGGACGTTGTTCCAGGCGCCGAAGTCGAAGTAGGCCACGACGACGGTGAGGAAGGTCAGGGTGAGCAGGGCGCCGAAGACCAGGAAGTAGTTGCGCTTGCGCTCGATGTGGACGGCCATGGGGTGTCTCCTAGCGCCCGACGTGGAAACCGATCAAGTAGAGCAGGGGGAACAGGAAGATCCAGATGATGTCGACGAAGTGCCAGTACAGGCCCACGATCTCGACCGGGTTGTGGTAATCGGCGTTGAAGCGCCCCTTCCAGGCCGGGAAGCAGAGCCAGATCAGCAGGCACGAGCCGATCACCATGTGGGCGGCGTGGAGCCCGGTCATCCCGAAGTAGAGGTTGAAGAACATCTCGGCGTGGTGCGGGTCGGCGCCCTCCTCGAACTGGAAGTGCGGGCCGGGCACCAGGTGGTGCTCCCACTTGCTGTGGTACTCGTACGCCTTGATCCCCAGGAACACGCCGCCGAAGAGCAGGGTCAGCAGGAGGAACAAGACGATCGTCTTCCTCTGGCCGAGCTGCGCGGCGCGCACCGCGAGCGCCATGGTCAGCGAGCTCGTGATCAGCACGCCGGTGTTGATGCCCCCGAGCACCACGTCCAGCTCGTGGCTCGCCACCGCGAAGTCGTGGGGAAAGCTCGACCGGTAGACGATGTAGGCCAGGAACAGGCCACCGAAGAACATCGCCTCGGTGACCAGAAAGATCCACATCCCGAGGTTCGAGGCCTCGCGCTGCTGATCGTAGCTCTCGAAGTGGTGGGCCAGGGCCCCGGCGGTGGGCGTGGTCTCAGGCAACGTCGGGCTCCTTGTCTTCCTGGTCCTGGTCCTGATCCTGGTCGGGGCCGGTCGCGCCGTCGCCGTAGAGCCGTTCGTACTCGTACGGCCCGTAGGTGACGACCGGCGGTGTTTCGAAGTTGTAGGTGGGCGGCGGCGACGAGGTCTCCCACTCGAGGCCGGTGGCGCCCCAGGGGTTCGGTCCGGCCCAGCGGCCGCGCTTGCCCAGCGACGCGATGAAGTAGAAGAGCGGAAGCAGCAGGCCGATGCCGAGCACCGAGGCGCCGGCCGTCGAGAGGACGTTGAGCACCTGGAACTCGGGCGGGTAGCTCCAGTAGCGCCGCGGCATGCCGAGGAACCCGAGGATGAACTGCGGGAAGAAGGTCAGATTGAACCCGACGAACACGACGATCGCCGAGACCTGGGACCAGAACCGGTTGTACAGGCGCCCGGTCATCTTCGGCCACCAGTAGTGGAGCCCCCCCAGGTAGCCCAGGATGGCGCCGCCCACCATGATGTAGTGGAAGTGCGCGACCACGAAGTAGGTGTCGTGGACGTAGATGTCGATGCCCAGCGTGCCGAGCATGACCCCGGTCAGGCCGCCGATCGTGAACAGGCCGATGAACCCCAGGGCGTAGAGCATCGGCGTGTCGTAGGAGATCGACCCGCGGTGCAGGGTCGCCGTCCAGTTGAAGACCTTCACCGCCGAGGGAATCGCGACCAGCATGGTGAGCACCGAGAACACCGTCGAGGCGTAGACCGACTGGCCCGAGGTGAACATGTGGTGCCCCCAGACCAGGAAGCCCAAGACCGCGATCGCCAGCGAGGCGAAGGCGACGAACTTGTAGCCGAAGATCCGCTTCCTGGAGAAGGCGGCGATGAGCTCCGAGACCACCCCCATCGACGGCAGGATCATGATGTAGACCGCCGGGTGGGAGTAGAACCAGAAGAGGTGCTGGAAGAGCACCGGGTCGCCGCCGAGCTTGGGGTCGAAGATCCCGATGTGGAACGCCCGCTCGGCGATCAGCAGGAGCAGGGCGATGGCCAGCACCGGGGTGCCCAGGACGATGATCAGGCTGGTCGCGTACGTCGACCAGATGAAGAGAGGCAACCGGAACCAGGAGAGCCCGGGCGCCCGCATCCGGTGGATCGTGACGATGAAGTTGAGCCCCGTGAAGATCGACGAGAAGCCCGCCGTGAAGCCGGCCATGGCGGTCGGGATCACGTAGCTGTTCGAGTAGGTGGTCGAGAACGGCGCGTAGAACGTCCAGCCGGTGTCGACGCCGCCCTTCACCATGGCGTAGAGGGCGAAGATGCCGGCCAGGTTGTAGACGTACCAGCTCGCCAGGTTGAGCTTCGGGAAGGCGAGGTCCTTCGCCCCGATCATGATCGGCACCAGGAAGTTGCCGAGCACCGCCGGGATCGACGGGATCAGGAAGAAGAAGATCATCACCACGCCGTGCATGGTGAACAGGCGGTTGTAGGTGTCCGCCGAGAACAGGTCCCCCTCCGGGGTCAGCAGCTCGAGGCGGATCATCCCGGCGAACAGGCCGCCGACCACGAAGAAGATGCTGATCGAGATCAGGTAGAGGATCGCGATCCGCTTGTGGTCCTGGGTCAGCAGCCAGGAGCGCAAGCCGTGCTTGGCGTTCAGGTAGTTGTTGGTGGGCGGCGGCGCCACGGCGACCTCGGTGCGGCTCATCGTGCTGCTCATTGACCTCGACCTCCGGTCGTTGGCGGCGCGGCGGCGGGGATACCGGCCGGCGCCTGGCCTGGCTGGGGGGCGGACGCCTCCTTGCCCAGGGACTTGACGTACTGGACGAGCTGGAGGAGCTGGTCCTCGGTCACCTGGCCCTTGAAGGTGGGCATCACCGGCTGGAAGCCGGCGACCACCTTGGCCTTGGGATCGAGGATCGACTCCCGGACGTAGCTCTCGTCGGCGACCACGGTGCGGCCGTCGGCGAGCTGCACCCGGCTGCCGAAGACGCCCGCGAGGTTCGGCCCGCGCGCCCGCACGCCCTCGCGGTGGCAGGTCACGCAGGCGAGGCTCGAGAACAGCTCCTCACCGCTCGCCCCGGGGCCGGAGCCCGGCGGGCCCGCGGCCAGCCAGGCCTCGTAGTCCGCCGGGTCCATGACGTAGACCGTGCCGCCCATCTTGGAGTGCTCGGTGCCGCAGTACTCGGCGCAGAACAAGTGGTACTGACCCGGCTTGGTCGCCTGGAACCAGAGCGTGGTGTAGCGGCCCGGCAGGACGTCGGCCTTGACCCGGAAGGCGGGCACGAAGAAGGCGTGGATCACGTCCTCGGAGATCATGGTCAGCTTGATCGGCTGGCCCACCGGCACGTGCAGCTCGTTGATCTCGCGCTTGCCCGAGGGGTGCTGGACCTTCCACATCCACTGCTTGGCGGTGACGAAGTACTCGACGGCGTTCGACGGCGGCGTCGACTGGGCGAAGAAGACCTTGACGCCCCACCCGAACATCACCAGCACGATCACCAGCGGGATCACCGACCAGACGATCTCGAGGGCCGTCGAGCCGTGGTCGGCGTGGCCGACCTCGCCCCGCTCCCGGCGCTGGTAGCGGATGAAGAAGACGAAGATGGCGACGGCGATCAGCAGCGCGAAGAAGGCGCTGATCGCGACCCAGGTCCACCACAGGGCGTCGACCTGCCCCGCGACCGTCGAGGCCCGCTGGGGCAGCAGGGGAAAGCTGCCGGGCATCTAGGCTTCCCCCATGGAGGTCCGGCGCCGCCCGTGGCGCCAGCTCACGAAGAAGAACAGCCCGAGGGCGACGAGGGTCAAGACGCCGCCCAGCCGGACGATGTTGAGGATCGCGGCGCTGTAGCGGCCGGTCGTCGGGTCGTAGGTGCAGCAGTAGAGGATCACCCGGTCGACCAGGGAGCCGATCTTCTCTCCCGAGGCGTCGACCAGGCCCAGGCGCACGTCCCGGGGCGGGTACTCGACGCCGTAGAAGTAGCGCGCCACCTTGCCCTCGGGGGTCAGCACCACGATGCCGGCGGCGTGGGCGTACTGGTCCTTCTCCGGCAGGTAGTTGTAGCGGAAGCCGATCGAACCCATCACGGCGCGGATCTCCCGGTCGTCGCCGGTCAGGAAGTGGACCCCCCCGGCGGCCCCGGGGTGGTCGTAGCCGTGGAGGTAGCGCGCCTTGGCCTTGGCCGCCAGCTCCGGCGTCTCCTTGGGATCGAAGGAGACGACGATCACCTCGTAGTCCTTGCCGGCGTCGAGCTCGAGCGTGTCGAGGCTGGAGGCGACGCCCGAGAGCACCAGGCTGCAGAGCATGGGGCAGTGGTAGTAGGCGGGCACCAGGACGATCGCCTTGCCCCGGCCGAGCTCGGCCAGGGTCACCTCGTGCCCCGACTCGTCCCGGAATCGGGTGCCGAGCGGCACGGCGGCGCCGAGCTTCTGCTCGAAGTCCACCCCCTGGACCGCGTCCGGCTTGGCGCCCTTCTGATAGGTCCCGATGTCCTGTGGCCGCGGCGGACCGAACTGGGCGGCGGCCGGGAGGCCGGTAGCGAGCATGACTAGAGCGCCGGCGAGCGCCCGGACAATGCCAGCTCGCCCCTCCCGTCGCTCTGGGCGGGGGCGTCCCCTTCCCCCCCCGGGGGTGGGAAGGGGATCGAGGGGTTGCGGGGGGGATCCGGGGCGAAGCCTGGAAACGCGGCGTGTCATCGGTTCCTTCCGTCGTTCCTGCCCGCGGCGCCCGGGGAGTCGCCGGCCTCGGGCATGCCGGCGCGGGTCGGGATGGAGGGGGCGGGACCCGGGCCGGAGCTCAGGCCCTCGCGGAGGACGAGCTGCATGGCGCGCTCGATGGGGATGCGGGCGTAACCCTCCCCTTTCGCGACCAGGCTGTAGCCCTCGAGCAGGCTCCGCTCCTCGGCGCGCATGGCCTGAAGGTCCGCCTCCGGCGTCGCCTGGAGGCGGGGGCCGGGGGGGCCCGGCGGGCGGGTCGCCTCGGGGATCGGCGGCGGCGGCGGGTTCTTGCGGCTCATGTAGCCCTCCATGCCGCGGAACAGGAACCACATGAGGACGATCGCCACGGCGGTGACGGCGGCGAGACCGACGCCGGTCGCCACCACCGCCTTCATGTTGATCTCGCGGTCGTAGGACTCGGTCGGCTGGGAGTCCTGGCCCAGCTCCTCGCCCTTCTTCTCAATGTCCGCCATCGGCGAAGGCCTCCTCGAGGTAAGGGTCGCGCACCGGCAGGAGCGGCCGCGTCTTGAGCTCCCGGACGAACAGCCAGACCCACAGGCCGCCCAGGGCGACGGGCGCCACCACGTCCTGCCAGGAGAGGGTCAGCGCACCCGCCGAGAAGGCGGGCACCACGTTCCAGTAGATGTCGACCCAGTGCATCACCAGCAGCAGGCCCGCCACCCAGGCGAGGAGCCCCGCGTCGCGCTTCAAGTCGCGCGAGAGCAGGAGCAGGAAGGGCAGGGCGAAGTGGAGCAGGGCGATCGCCAGGCCCACCCACTGCCAGCCGCCGTGCAGGCGCTCGTGGTACCAGATCACCTCTTCCGGGATGTTTCCCGACCAGACGATCAGGAGCTGCGAGACCGAGAAGTAGGCCCACAGCATGGTGAACGCGAGAAGGAGCTTGCCGTAGTCGTGGAAGTGGCGCTGGACCAGGACCTCGTCCATGGGGTCGCGGCGCGAGAGGAAGAGCGAGACGAGGATCAGGAAGGCGAGCGCGGCGACGCCGTGGCCGCCCAGGAACCAGATCCCGTACATGGTCGAGTACCAGTGCGGATTGACCGTCATCAGCCAGTCGATCGACGCGAGCGTGATGGTCACCGTGTAGAGCACCAGCCCCGGGGCCGCGAGCCGCCGCATCTTGCGGATCAGCTCGGGGTCGCCGGTCGCGTCCTGGCGCCGCGACCAGCCGGAGAGGGCGAAGGCGAGGACGAGCCAGACGGCGAAGAACAGGACCGCCCGCAGGTCCCAGCCCAGGGGGTTCATGTAGGCCTTGCGGTGCTCGAGCACCGGGTCGTCGGTGAACGGCCGCGCCCAGGGGTAGAGGCTGCCGAGGCCGAAGGCGAGCGGCACGAAGAGCACCCCGAGGGGCAGGAGCGTGCGCGAGGCGGCCTCGAAGATCCGCCGCACGGGCAGGCCCCAGCCGCCGCCCGAGAGGTGGTGCACCATGGACAGGGCGAGCGAGCCCAGGGCGATGCTCAGCCAGAAGGTCCAGCCCACCAGGTAGGCGCGGAAGAAGAGGTCCGGGCTGGTGAAGAAGCCCACCACGAGGAGCGCCGCACCCACGAGGCCCACGACCAGGCTCAGGTTGGCCACCCGGTCGATGGCGGGGGGTGCGGACCAGTCCCGGGTCCGGTACGTCGGCTCGTGTTCGTTCATCGGTTGGGCGACTCGGCTTCCGGGGCGGCCGCGGCGGGCGCGGTGCCCGGCGCGCTGCCCGGAGGCCGCTCCATGGTGGTGTCGGTGAGCTGCTCGGGCAGGTCCCCCGCGGCCTCGGCGCGGCGCCGCTCCTCCGGGGTCAGGGAGGCGAGCGGCGCGTGCTGTGAGAGCTGGAGGGCCCGGACGTAGGCCACGATCGCCCAGCGCTCCGCCACCGGGACCTGCGCGGCGTAGGAGGGCATCTGGCCGAAGCCGTGGGTGATGACGTCGAAGATGTAGCCGTCCGGGACCTGGCGCAGGCGGTCCTGGTGGTAGGTGGGCGGCTGCTTGTAGCCGCGCCGCACCACCATGCCCTCGCCGGTGCCCACCCGGTCGTGGCACGGGGAGCAGAAGGTGTCGAAGTCGTCGCGGCCGCGCTCGAGGGTCGCCATCGTCACCGTCATGGGGATCTTGGCGACCGGCTTGTCGTCGGGCCCGAAACCGGTGGTGTAGACCGTGTCGGGGTCGAGCTCGCCGCGGGCCACGGTGTGCTCGGGCAGCGGCCGCGCGGAGCTACCGTCCGGGAAGAAGGTGCTCGTCTCGAGCGGCTCGTACTTGGGCTGGTCGTGCATGTCGACGCGGCAGCCGGCGAGGGCGAGGACCGCGGCGAGCGCCGGGAGCAAGCGGGTGCTCTTCACGGCTCCACCTCCGTCACCGCCACGGGCCGCAGGCCTTCGAGGAAGCGCGCCGTCCCCTCGCGGTCGAACTTCTCATCGGTGGCCTCGATCGCCAGGAAGAAGCCGTCGCGCGACGCCGACTGGAAGGCCGGCACGTTGAACACCGGGTGGTAGGGCTCGGGCAGCCGGTTGAGCGCCAGCATCCCGACCACGCCGAAGATCGAGGCGAAGAGGATCGTCAGCTCGAAGGTCACGACGATGAAGGCGACCCAGGAGTTGTAGGGCCGCCCGCCGACGTTGATCGGGTAGCTCACCGCCGAGACCCAGTACTGGAGGCCGTAGCCGGTCAACGCCCCGAGGATGCCGCCGATCAAGACGATGAGCGGCACCTTCGAGCGCTTGAAGCCCATGGCGTGGATGACCTCCTCGCTCGGATAGGGCATGTAGGCGTCGGCCCGCCGGTAGCCCGCCTCGCGCACCGCGTGGGCCGCGGCGACCAGCTCCTCCTCGCCGGCGAACTCGGCGAGCAACCCGTAGATCTCGTCCGGCCGCGTAGTGCTCATGTGCCCACCACCTCTTCGACGCTGTCGGGAATCTCGTCTCTCTTGCCGGCCACCAGACCCCGGACCTCGAACATGGAGATCATGGGCAGGAGCCGGATGAAGAGGAACATCAAGGCGAGGAAGAACCCGAGGGTGCCGATGTAGAGGGTCCAGTCCCAGATCGTGCCGGCGTACATGTCCCACGACGACGGGAGGAAGTCGCGGTGGAGGCTCGTGACCACGATCTCGTAGCGCTCGAGCCACATGCCGATGTTGACGATGATCGACACGATGAACAGGAGCACCGGGGTCGAGCGCACCTTCTTGAACCAGAGGCTCTGGACCAGGACGATGTTGCAGGCGATCAGGGTCCAGTAGCTGTACCAGTACGGGCCGGTCACCCGGTTCTTCATCATGAACCACTCGAACTGGTTGCCGCTGAACCAGGCGAGGAAGAGCTCGAGCATGTAGCCGTAGCCGACGATCAGGCCGGTCGCGAGCATCACCTTGGCCATGTTCTGGAGATGGCGCTCGGTGATGAAGTCCTGCAGGCCGTAGAGCGCCCGGATCGGGATCACCAGGGTGAGCACCATGGCGAAGCCGGAGTAGATGGCCCCGGCGACGAAGTAGGGCGGAAAGATCGTCGAGTGCCAGCCCGGCACCTGGGCGACGGCGAAGTCGAAGCTGACCACCGTGTGCACCGAGAGCACCAGCGGCGTCGCCAGGCCGGCGAGCAGCAGGTAGAGCGTCTCGTAGTTGTGCCAGTGGCGCACCGATCCGCGCCAGCCGAACGACATGATGCCGTAGGCGACCTTGGCGAAGCGCTTCTTCGCCTTGTCCCGCATGCTCCCCAGGTCGGGGATCAGGCCCACGTACCAGAAGATGAGCGACACGGTGCCGTAGGTCGAGACCGCGAAGACGTCCCAGATCAGGGGGCTCCGGAACTGCGGCCAGATCGACATCGAGCTCGGGTACGGGAAGAGCCAGTAGAAGAGCCAGGGCCGGCCCAGGTGGAGCAAGGGGAACATGCCGGCGCAGGCGACCGCGAAGAGCGTCATCGCCTCGGCGAAGCGGTTGATCGAGGTCCGCCAGGTCTGCCGGAAGAGCAGCAGGATCGCCGAGATCAGCGTGCCGGCGTGGCCGATGCCGATCCACCAGACGAAGTTGACGATGGCGAAGCCCCAGGCCACCGGCACGTTGAGGCCCCAGACCCCGACGCCCTTGGTGATCAGCCAGGTGATCGAGGCGAGCATCATCATGACGATGCAGAAGGCGACGCCGAAGGCCCCGAACCACCAGAGCGGCGTCCGGCCGAAGATGTTGCCGGAGATCCGGTCGGTGATCGAGGCGTGGTCCTGGCCGCCCCGGATCACCGGCGGGGCGTAGGGCTTCTGTGGCGCCCCGTTTTCGATGACGGCCATGACTAGTGAAGCTCCGCCTCAAACCGACGAGGCGCCTGAAGCGTCTCCGGCGCCACGGGTCGCTGGTCCCCCGCCCACGCCGACCGATCACGGCTGCGCTCCTCGGAACGGCTACTCCAGACCGCTGGATTCATCGGATCCCCCCCGCATCCCCTCGATCCCCTTCCCACCCCACGGGGGGGAAGGGGACGCCCCCACCCTCTCTCTCTGCTCCCCGAGAAACTCGGCTCGTTCGTCACGATTCTGGCCTGATCAGACATCTAGAGGCGCTCCGTTCGGAGCTGAAGTGGCATTTCGAGCGTCATCCGCGTCGGGTACGGTGGCGCCCCCGCCCACGTCCACCGATCGGTGCGACGCTCACCTGAACGGCTATTCCTGACCGTCGGATCCAGCGGATCCCCCCCGCAACCCCTCGATCCCCTTCCCACCCCCAGGGGGGGAAGGGGACGCCCCCGCCCGGGCGAGAAGCTCGGCTCGCAAGTCAAGAAGCGGTCTCGATCGAACATCTACAGGCTCCTCACGCTCTTTCCAGGGCGGGGTTGGGGTTGCGCAGCCGGGCGAGATAGGTGGTGCGCGGCCGGGTCGCGAGCGACTCGAGCAGGGTGTAGTCGAGCGGCTCGGCCTTGCGCCGGGTGACCTGGGCCTCCGGGTCGTTCAAGTCGCCGAAGATCAGGGCGTCGGACGGACAGGCCTGCTGGCAGGCGGTGCGCACGTCGCCGTCGTGGATCTTGCCGTCGCCCCGGCCCCGCTGGCCGGCGACCTTGGCGTCGATCCGCGCGTGGCTGATCCTCTGCACGCAGTAGGTGCACTTCTCCATCACGCCGCGCATCCGGACGGTGACGTCGGGGTTCCTGCCCATCTTCGCGACTTCGAGGTGCTGGTCGGTGTACTTGAGGAAGTTGAAGCGCCGCACCTTGTACGGGCAGTTGTTCGAGCAGTAGCGCGTGCCCACGCACCGGTTGTAGACCATGTCGTTCAGGCCCTCGGAGCTGTGCACCGTCGCCCCCACCGGGCAGACCACCTCGCACGGCGCCTGCTCGCACTGCTGGCAGAGCACCGGCTGGTGGTGGATGGCGGAGATCGCCTCCGTGCCCTCGCTCTCGAAGTAGCGGTCGATCCGGATCCAGTGCATCTCCCGGCCGCGGGCGACCTGCTCCTTGCCGACGATGGGGATGTTGTTCTCGCTCTGGCAGGCGACGACGCAGGCGTTGCACCCGGTGCAGGCGTTCAAGTCCACCGCCATGCCCCACTTGTAGTCCGGGTACTCGAAGCCGGGGTAGAAGGAGATCTCCGGGCCCGGCCCCTCCTCCTGCATCTCCTCGATCACCTTCGGGTCGGCGACGTACTCGGCGAGGGTGGCGCTCCTGGCGAGGTTGCGCCCTTCCATCGAGTGATGGTCTTGAGTGGTCGCCATCAGGTAGCGCCCGCGCACCCGCGTGAGGCCGGCCTGGGCCTGCCACAGCGCCTCCCGCGTGCGCAGCGGATAGACGTCGACCCCGACGCCGTTGCCCACCTGGCCGGCGCGGGTCCGGCCGTGGCCGAAGTGGACGGTCGCCGCGGCGTCGGCGTGCCCCGGCACCACCCAGACCGGCAGCTCCACCGCGCGGGCGCCGACCGTCACGCGCACCTTGGGGCGCTTGTGGAAGAGCTCGGCCTTGATGTCGGCGACGCCGAGGGCCGCAGCGGTGGCCGGGCTGAGGAGCAGGGCGTTGTCCCAGGTCAGGCGGGTCACCGGCTTGGGCAGCTCCTGGAGCCAGCCGTTGTTGGCGAGGCTGCCGTCCCAGATCGTCGGATCGGGCCGGAAGACGAGCTCGACCGCCGCCCTGGCCTCGTTCGGGGCCCCGCGCTCCGCGGCGATCCGGCGGACCTCGGCGGCCGCCGCCGCGACGCCGCCGGCCGCAACCCGCTTGGGAGGGAGCGCCGTGCCCGGCACCACGCCGTCGTGGAGCACGCGGCGCCAGGCGCTCTCGAAGTCCGCCCCCGGCAGACCCTTGCCCTGCCAGTGCTCGCGCACCAGGTCGTAGGCGGTGACGTCGGGGCGGTCGGTGAGCTGGGCCAGGATCTCGTGGAAGGTGTGCCCCTTGTAGAGGGGATCGATGAGCGGCTGGATGACCGCCGCGGTGCCGTCGGCCGAGCGCGCGTCGCTCCAGCTCTCCAGGTAGTGGGCCTGGGGCAGGTGCCACTGGCAGTACTGGGCGGTCTCGTCGGCGTAGAGGCCGACGTGGATCCGCGTCTCGGCCTTGACCACCGCGTCGGCGAAGGCGAGGTCGGCCGGCGCGTCGAACACCGGGTTGCCGCCCAGGATGAGCAGGATCTCGACGTCGCCGGCGTGGAGCGCCTCGACCAGGGAGGCGAGCGACTCGGGCTCGTCGACCGGCCGGGCGGCGACCGGCTCGGTGTAGACGACGCTCTCGCCGGCCGCCCCCAGCGCCTGGTTGACGGCGTGGGCGAGCACGTGGACCGCCGGCGGCGCGCCGTCGCCCACCACCACCAGGCCGCGGGGGCCGTGGGCGCGGAGGTCCGCGGCCACCGCGGCGAGCCAGCGGCCGGCCTCGCCGTCGAGGCGCTCGGCGCCCGCCCCGGGCACGCCCAGCTCGGCGGCGAGCGCCAGGGCGAAGCGGGCGATCCGGGCGGGCGCGAGCGCCAGGCGGTGGTCGGCCGAGGCGCCGGTGTTCGACGGGCAGGGCTCGAGCACGTAGAGGCGGTTCATCGCCGCCGGGTCGGGCTTGCCGGTGCCGGCCCCGGCCCCCGCCCGGCGCCGGTCGGCCCACTCGCGGGCGTGGCGCACGGCGCCGGGACCCTGGGTGAGGAAGTCGGAGTCGAGGGCCAGGACCACGTCGGCCTTCGCGAGGTCGTAGCGCACCTCGACCGGCTCGCCGAAGGCCGCGACCGCGCCGCGGTAGACGTTGTGGCGGCCGGCGGGCTCCCACTGGTGCCAGCGGGCCTCGGGCAGGTCGGCGAGGATCGCCTCGAGCTGCGCCGCGAGCGTCGGCGAGGTGACGCTGCCGGTCAGGATCCTGAGCCCGGCACCCTTGAGCGAGCGCAGGGCCTGGATGCGCGGCTTGAAGTCGTCCTTGAAGTCGCTCCAGGTCCGGATCTGCCCCAGGTGGGTGAGGACGCCCGAGCGGTCCGGGTCGTAGAGGCCGAGGATCGAGGCCTGGGCGAAGAGGTCGGTGCCGCCGCCCGGGTTCGCCGGGTGCTCGGCGTTGCCCTCGATCTTGGTCGGCCGGCCCTCGTGGCTCTCGGCCAGCACCCCCTGGGCGTAGCCGCCCAGGGAGAAGGCGGTGGCGAAGAACAGCGGCCGCCCGAGGGTGATCTCCTCGGGCTGGTGGACGTAGGGCACGATCTCCTCGTGCGGCTGGCGGGTGCAGGCGGTCAGGCCGGCGAGCGCCAGCGAGGCGCTCGAGAGCTGGAGGAAGCGGCGCCGGGAGACGCCGTCGCCTCCGTCCGCGGGCCACTCGGAGGCCAGGCGCGGGAACTCCCGGTGGAGCATGTCCTCGAACTCCGGCGTGCCGGCGAGCTCCTCGAGGCTGCGCCAGAACCTCTTTCCCCGCTTCCCGGCGAGGCGCTCCCCGAAGCTCTCGGATCCCCCCCGCATCCCCTCGATCCCCTTCCCTCCCCCGGGGGAAGAAGGGGACGCCACCTCCCGGGACCGCCGCAGCGAGGAGCTCAGATCGTTCGTTTTCGTCATGAATTCGCCCTGTTCAGACCTCTGGTGACTCGTTCACGTCCCGGTCGTCGCCGGGCACCGTGCCCCCTCCCCCTACCGATGGCAGGTGGAGCAGGAGGTGAGGGAGTGGATGTCGTACTTCTCGACCAGCTTCTTCCCGAGGTCCGGTTGGTCCGCGGGCGGCTCCCAGCCCATGGTGTAGACCTCCGCGCGGGGCCGCACGTACTTCTCCGGGTGGCGGTGGCAGCTCAAGCACCACTCCATCTGCAGGGTGGCGTTCTGGTACATCAACGGCATCTGGTCGACCCGGCCGTGGCAGGTCTCGCAGCCGATTCCCTTGGCGACGTGGATGCTGTGGTTGAAGTAGACGAAGTCGGGCAGGTCGTTGATGCGGGTCCACTTCAGGGGCTCGCCGGTCCGGAAGCTCGCGCGCACCGGCTCGAGCATCGGGCTGTCGTTCCAGATCAGCTTGTGGCAGTTCATGCAGGTCGCCGTCGGTGGGATGCCGGCGAACGACGAGGTCTCGACCGTCGTGTGACAGTAGCGGCAGTTGATCCCGATGTGCGCCACGTGGTGGTTGTGGCTGAACGGCACAGGCTGCTTGAAGACCTCGCGCTGCTTGGTGACGAACGGCGAGCGCTGGAGGCGGTCGAGGGCGAGCCCCCCGGCCAGGACCAGGAACGCCAGGATCACCAGGCTGCCCTTGGCGAGGCTGTTGGCGCTGCGGGGAAAAAGCTGTGGCATCTGTTCTGCAGTCTCCCGGCGGGTCTTTGGGCGAGCGCCGCGGTCCCCCGGTCGTTCCGTCGCCCGGGGGGATCGCGACACTCCTTGTGAAAATTTTCACAAGCCCGGGCAAGGCCTCCGGCCCGGGAGGCGCCGATTGTTACCGACCCTGAGACCGTCTGTCAACGGCTGGCCGCGAGAGGCCGCCGGGTGGGCGGCTCTACCCCGGCGGGTAGGCACTCGGCAGCCCCGGGGGGCGGCGTTGGGGATATACTCCGGAATCCCGGCGCCGGCCGGAGCGTTTCGCCGGAGAGCGCCGGCGGCTCCGGCCCATCCACACTCGATGCCCGAAGGAAGCTGCATGAAGAACGCCACCCTCGCCTCCGAGGGCCAGACCGAAGCCGTCGCCGTGGCGCCGGCGCGTTGTGCCCTCTACCTGGAGCTCACCAAGCCCCGGATCACCTTCATGGTGATGCTGACCACGGCGGCGGGCTTCGTCCTGGCGCAAGGGGCCCAGGGGGCGTCGGGGGGCGGGCCGCTGCCCCTCGCCCTGTTCTTCCACGCCCTGGTGGGCACCGGGCTCGTGGCCTCCTGCGGCTCGGCGCTCAACCAGGTGATCGAGCGCGAGCACGACGGCAAGATGCGGCGTACGGCCGAGCGCCCGCTGCCCTCCGGCCGCCTCGACCCGGACCGCGCCCTGGCCTTCAGCGTGGCGCTGGGGGTGACGGGGCTGGTCTACCTGGCGCTGGCGGTCAACCTGCTCACCGCGCTCCTGGGCGCCGCGACCCTGGCCGGCTACGTCTTCGTCTACACGCCGCTCAAGCGGGTGACCTCGTTCGCCACGGTGGTGGGCGCCGCGCCCGGCGCCATGCCGCCGGTGATGGGCTGGGCGGCGTACTCCGGGCACCTCGGCGTCGGCGCCTGGGCGCTCTTCGGCATCCTCTTCTTCTGGCAGCTCCCCCACTTCCTGGCCATCGCCTGGATGTACCGGTCGGACTACGCCCGCGCCGGCTACCCGATGCTCCCGGTGCTCGAGCCCGACGGCGCCTCGACGGCCCGCCAGGCGGTTCTCTGGGCCGCCGCCCTGGTGCCCCTCTCGCTCGTGCCCTCGGCCCTGGGGCTGACCGGCGGGGTCTACGCCGTGGGCGCCGCCGCCCTCGGGCTCGGCTACCTGGCGGCGAGCGTCACCTTCGGGCACCGCCGGACGGGCGTCTCCGGGCGCCGCCTGCTCCTCGCCTCGGTGCTCTACCTTCCCGGCATCCTCGGCGTGATGCTCGTCGACCGGCTGTTGGGATAGGCTGGAGCCCGAATGCCTCACGTCTCGAGCCATCCGCGCTCTGGTCTCGCGCAGAGGCGCAGAGACGCAGAGGAGGCGGTCACCCCTCTCTCGTCGACGACCTTCCCGATGGGGCTGCGACTCTGCGACTCTGCGGCTCTGCGCGAGACCTGTCCAGCTCGGGTCGTGGGATCTCCGCAGGCTCCCCGATCCCTCGGATGACCCTCGACATCGAAGCGAAGCCCGCCTTCGGGCGGCCGTCCATCGCCGAGGCGGCGCCGCCGGCGGCGGTCGACGTCCGCGACCTCACCTTCGCCTATCCCGGCCGCACCGCCCTCGACGGCGTCACCTTCGCGGTCGAGGCCGGGACCCTGTTCGGCTTCCTCGGTCCCAACGGCGGGGGCAAGACGACCCTCTTCCGCATCCTGGCGACCCTGCTCCCCGCCGCCGCCGGCACGGTCACGATCTTCGGCCACCGGCTCCCCGCCGAGGCCGCCGCCGTCCGCCGCCGGCTGGGCGTGGTCTTCCAGTCGCCGAGCCTCGACCTCCAGCTCACGGTCGCGGAGAACCTGACCCACCAGGGGCACCTCTACGGCCTCTCCGGGCGCGAGCTCGCCGGGCGGATCGACGACGCCCTGGAGCGCCTGGGCCTCGCCGACCGGCGCCGGGAGCGCGGCGCCAGCCTCTCCGGCGGCCTGCGCCGCCGGGCCGAGATCGCCAAGGCCCTGCTCCACCGGCCGGACCTGCTGCTCCTCGACGAGCCGTCGACCGGCCTCGACCCGGGCGCCCGGCGGGAGCTCTGGGGCACCCTGGGCGAGCTCCGCTCGAGCGGCATGACCGTGCTCCTGACCACCCACTACATCGAGGAGGCCGGACGCGCCGACCGCCTGCTGCTCCTCGACCGCGGTCGGATCGTCACCGGCGGCTCGCCGCGCGAGCTCGAGGAGGAGATCGGCGGCGACGTGGTGAGCCTGGTGCCGCGCGGGGGGGAGGCCGAGGCCGAGGTCCTGGCCCGGGAAGCTCGCCGCTCGCTTCCCCGGCGTCGAGCCGGTGGTCGCCGACGGCGCGATCCGTTTCGAGCGCGACCGCGCCCACGAGCTCGTGGCGCGCCTCGCCGAGGCGTTCCCGGGGCGGATCGACGCCATCACCGTCGCCCGCCCGACCCTCGAGGACGTGTTCCTGCGCCACACCGGCCACGCCCTCTATGAACGAAGCGACCGCGAGGCCGGGGAGGTCGGATGAGCCGCCCACGAGGCGCTGGGAGGGGGCGTCCCTTGGGAAGGGGATCGAGGGGATGCGGGGGGGGACCCGTGAGCTTCTTCCTACCCGCCCTGACCCTCTGGCAGCGCGAGGTGGTGCGCTTCTTCCGCCAGCCGAGCCGGGTGGTGGGGGCGGCCGGCTCGCCGCTCCTCTTCTGGATCCTCATCGGCAGCGGCATGCGCTCGTCGTTCCGGCTGCCGGGGGGGGCGTCGAACGTCTCGTTCCTGCACTACTTCTATCCCGGGACGGTCGCCCTGGTGCTGCTCTTCGCGGCCATCTTCTCCACCATCTCGGTGATCGAGGACCGCAAGGAGGGGTTCCTCCAGGGGGTCCTGGTGGCGCCGGTGCCGCGGAGCGCCGTGGTCGCGGGCAAGGTGGCGGGCGGGGCGACCCTCGCCTGGATCCAGGGGATGATCTTCCTGCCGCTGGCACCGCTGGCCGGCATCGGCCTCTCCTGGGGGCGGGCCGCCGAGGCGGCCGGGGTCATGGCCCTGATCTCGGTGGCGCTCACCGGGCTCGGCTTCCTGTTCGCCTGGCGGGTCGACTCGACCCAGGGGTTTCACGCCGTGATGAACCTGGTGCTGGTGCCGCTCTGGCTCCTCTCGGGCGCCTTCTTCCCCGTCGCCGGCGGCCCCTCGTGGCTGGTCTGGACCATGCGCGCCAATCCCCTGACCTACGGCGTCGCGGCCCTGCGCAACGCCTTCGAGCCGGCGACGACGACGCCGGGGCTGCCGGGAGCGGCGGTCTCGGTGGCGATCCTGGCGCTCGCGACCCTTGCCACCCTCGCCCTCGACCTGGCGGTGGTGCGCGCCCGGAGGCGCCCGTGACCCACGGCGAGACCCCCGAGACCCCGGCCGGCACCGGCCGGCGGGGACCGCCGCCGGTCCGCGTGGCCCTCTGGTCGGTCCTCGTCCTCGCCCTCGTGACCGTGGCGGCCGCCACGGTCTGGAGCGCCCTCCGCCGCGAGGCCGCCGGGCCCCTGCCCGTGCTCGGCCAGGTACCCCCCTTCGAGCTCACCGGCCGCGATGGACGCTCGGTCACCCTCGCCGACCTCGCCGGCCGGCCCTTCGTCGTCGACTTCATCTTCACCCGCTGCGTCTCCTCCTGCCCGCTGATGACCGCCGCCATGAGCAAGGTGGGCAAAGGGCTCGAGGAGGGCCGGGACTTCCGGCGGGTCTCGGTGAGCGTCGACCCGGCCTACGACACCCCGGCGGTCCTCGCGAGCTACGCCGAGACCCACCACGCGCCCGCGAGCTGGTGGTTCCTGACCGGGAGACCGCAGGAGGTCATGGACCTGATGGGCGGCGGCTTCCACCTGGCGGTCGAGCCCGCCACGGGCGACCCGCGCAACCCCATCGCCCACTCGACGCGCCTGGTCCTGGTCGACGGGAAGGGCCGCATCCGAGGCTACTACCAGGGCCTGGACGCCGGCGACCTGGCCCGCCTCGGCCGCGACCTCCGCCACCTGGCGCGGAGCGGCCCCGAGGCGTAGCCTCGGCGACCCGGGACCCGCAACGAACGGCGGGCCCCCGGCGCGACGCGCCGGAGGCCCGCAAGTGGGTCGACGATGTGACCGCGGCCGCCCTACTGGGCGGTGACCTTCACGTCGTCCACGTACCAGCCGAGGAAGGCGTTCGCCGTGCCGTCCACGCTGTCGAACATGAACCGCACCTGGAACCCGGACGAGATGAAGCTCGAGACGTTCAGGCTCACCGCCTGGTAGCCGGAGGGGTTCGGGTCGGTGGAGTCCCACTGCGCGATGGTGGTCCAGGTGCTGCCGGAGTTGGTGGAGACCTGGACCTGCATCACGTCGAAGGCACCGCCGCTGTACGACTCCGTCTGCCAGAAGTGGTTGAAGGAGAGGGTCGCCGAGGTGAAGCCCGCGAGGCTGATGACCGGGGTCCGAGCCCAACCGGTGGCGTGGCCCACGTCGTAGTCGCAGAGGCTGGCGCGGCTGAACGCGAGCTTGTAGCTCCCCGAAGCGGCGGCGACGCAGTCGGTCGACAGGCGCCAGAGGTCGGTCGATC
Organism: uncultured Acidobacteriota bacterium; assembly: GCA_963741925.1. GTDB lineage: Bacteria > Acidobacteriota > Thermoanaerobaculia > Multivoradales > DATKCC01 > CAVUBL01. The sequence goes on along the minus strand of CAVUJU010000005.1, from coordinate 110,125 downwards.
CGCTGGACTTGTTCCAGCCCGCGGCCGTGCCGGCGTCGAAGTTCTCCGAGTAGACGGTTCCGCCACTCGGCGGGGGCGGAGGCGGCGGGCTGCTGGTGCCCAAGGTGAAGAGCAGCCGGTTCGGCGAGCCGGAGCCGACGCCCGAGAGCCGGTTCTGGGTGGCGCGGTTGGTGAGCGTGCTGGCGACCTGGGACGGCGACAGGCTGGAGTTCTCGTCCAGCACCAGGGCGGCGGCGCCGGTCACGTGGGGCGTGGCCATGGAGGTGCCGCTGATGGTGTTGGTCGCTGTGTCGGAGCTGTTCCAGGTCGAGGTGATCGACGAGCCCGGCGCGAAGATGTCGACGCAGGTGCCGAAGTTCGAGAACGACGAGCGGGCGTCGCTGATCGTCGACGAGCCGACGGTGTAGGCGCTGGCGGCCCGCGCCGGCGAGGAGGTGCAGGCGTCGGTGTTGCTGTTGCCCGCGGCGATGGCGAAGAAGACGCCCGAGGCGACGGCGTTGTTGACCGCCGTGTCGAGGGCGCTCGACGCGCCCCCGCCCAGACTCATGTTGGCGACCGCCGGGCTGACGTGGTTCTGGGCCACCCAGTCGACGCCGGAGATGACGCCGGAGTTCGAGCCCGAGCCGCTGCAGTCGAGCACGCGCACCGCGTGGAGCCGGACGTTCTTGGCGATGCCGTAGCTGGCGGCGCCCACGGTGCCGGACACGTGGGTGCCGTGGCCGTTGCAGTCGTTCGCGCCGTTGCCGTCGTTGATGGCGGTGAAGTCGCCGCTGGCGCGGCCGCCGAACTGGGTGTGGGTCGTCCGGATGCCGGTGTCGATGATGTAGGCGTTGACCCCGGTGCCGTCGAAGTTGTAGGTGTAGCTCGAGCTCAGCGGCAGGTCGCGCTGGTCGACCCGGTCGAGGCCCCAGGATGGCGGGTTGTTCTGGGTGGTGGTGGCGTGCATCACCTGGTCCTGCTCGACGTAGGAGACCCGCGGATCGCGGGCGAGCGCCTCGGCGGCGCGCTCCGGGAGCTTGATGGCGAAGCCGTGGAGCACCTGGTGGTACTCCCTGAGCACGGTGCCGCGGTAGGTCCGGGCCACGTCGGCCGCGCCCGACGGCAGGTCGACCCCGCGGTCGAGGACGACGATGAACTGGTCCGGGATCGCGTTGGGGTTCCCGGCGCCCCGGATGAGGCCCGGCGCCCCGCCCTGGGCGAAAGCCACCGCCGGCAAGGCCAGGAGCAAGACTAGAATCCACATTCGACGCATGATCGTTCTCCTCCGTTCTGTGTTCAAAAAGATGTTGCGCGTGCAATCAGAGGTGCGCCGTGCTTCCGATTCGGGACACTCGACTCCCATCGCCCGTGGCCATCGCCCGAGCGTTTCGCGCGGGAGCGAGAGCCGCCCCACCCTGCGCGCAGCGCGCCGGCTCGTCCTCCTCTTCCGCACTCTGCGGCGCTCTGCTATACTGAGTTCCATCGATTCCTGGTGACTTTTGGCTCACGGCCCGGGTGTCGCTCGCTTCGGGCGACCGGTGGCCGGTCTGATCTCCGATTGCGGACGGCCGAACGAGGTCCCGGCCCCGACCGCCGCTCCCGACGGCGGTCCGAAGGCGATCCCAGGCGATCTGAGGACGCGAAGAGGTCCCCATCGTTACGAGTGGAAGACGTTGGAGTGCTCCCGAAACCGTCGAACCCCGGAGCCGCGCTCCGGGAGTAGAGCCGCACAGCGGAAAGGAAGGAACGCGATGAAGAAAGCCCTGCTGGTCCTGGTCTCGATCGTGATCTTGGTCAGCGTAGCCGGCCTCGCGGCCTGTCATCCCAAGCCACCGAAGCCGAAGGCGGGCGAGGTGAAGGACGAGGCGATGGCCGCGGGCCGCATGGCCAAGAGCTTCCCCGGCGCCGACGAGGACTACCTCGCCGACATGGACTACGGCGTCACGCATCACCCGGGGATGGTGCAGGCCGCCCTCGAGCCCTACGTGCCCGGCATCTCGCCCGAGGACGCCGTCAAGGCGGTCGTGCGCGGGCGCAACAACTGGGTCATCTGGACCGCAGGCAACGACCGGTTCTGGGACTACCTCTCGCGGCAGAGCCTGGGCGCCCTCGACCTCCTGAAGACCGTCTCCGACCACCCCGACCTGAAGTTCAGCCGCGACAACCGCTGGCAGTACCTGGGCCTGGTCAACGAGCCCTGCTTCGAGAAGGCGACCGGGCCGCGCGACGACCGCTTCGGCCTCTGGCTCGACACCCGTGTCGAAGGCCCGGGCTGCCCGCCCGACCCCTTCGAGAACGAGCAGAAGTACCCCGGCGTCGAGACCGGAGCGCGGGGCAAGAACATCCCGGTGGGCTCCTACTACGGCTACGCGAGCGGGATCGTCGGGCTGCGGCTCTTCCCCAACCCGGCGTTCGACGAGGCGGCCCAGAAGAAGTGGGACCCGAAGCGCTACTACACCGACCCGAGCTACTACAACGACAGGAACCTGGTGAAGCCGTACCGGGTGGGCATGTCCTGCGGCTTCTGCCACGTCGGCCCCAACCCCACCAACCCGCCGGCCGACCCCGAGCACCCGAAGTGGGAGAACCTGTCCAGCAACCCGGGGGCCCAGTACTTCTGGATCGACCGCATCTTCATGTGGAGCGCCGACGACGCGAGCTTCGTCTACCAGCTCTTCCACACCTCGCGCCCGGGCGCTCTCGACACCTCCCTCGTCTCCTCCGACCAGATCAACAACCCGCGGACCATGAACGCGGTCTACAACCTCGGGGCCCGGCTCGAGATCGCCCGCAAGTGGGGCAAGGAGACGCTCGCCGACGGCGGCCTGAACAACAAGCAGCTCAACGACTACGTCCCCGCCGGCAGCCCCCTGGCGCAGTTCTACGAGAAGCCCGATACGGTCTTCACGCCCCGGGTGCTCAAGGACGGCTCCGACTCGGTGGGCGCCCTCGGGGCCCTCAACCGGGTGTTCGTCAACATCGGCCTGTTCTCCGAGGAGTGGACGCTGCACTTCATCCCTCTGGTCGGCGGCCCGAAGATCACGCCCTTCCCCATCGCCACCGCCGAGAAGAACTCCTCGTACTGGAAGGCGACCGAGATGCAGACGCCGGACACGGCGCTCTTCTTCCTCGCCACCGCCAAGCCCGACAAGCTCGCCGACGCGCCGGGAGCCGCCACCTACCTCGACGCCGACGCGCAGACCCTCACCCGCGGCAAGGAGGTGTTCGCCGAGCGCTGCGCCCGCTGCCACTCGAGCAAGCTGCCCGACAAGGCGTTCACCGACTTCTTCCCGGACCACGGCTGCGTCGGCCCGAATTACCTGAAGTGCTGGAACGACTACTGGCAGTGGACCAAGACCGACGAGTTCAAGGACGCGATGAAGACGATCGTCCTCGCCGACGACTTCCTGGACGACAACTTCCTCTCGACCGAGCTGCGCGTGCCGGTGACCCTGCTCGAGACCAACGCGTGCAGCCCGCTGGCGACCAACGCCCTCGAGGGCGACATCTGGAACGACTTCTCGTCGGCGTCCTACAAGAGCCTGCCGGCGGTGGGCCAGATCACCGTCCACGACCCGTTCACCGGCGAGCCGAAGCCGTACGACATGCCGGGCGGCGGCCGCGGCTACACCCGGCCGGCCTCGCTGATCAGCCTCTGGTCGACCGCCCCGTACCTGCTCAACAACACGGTGGGCAAGTTCTACTGGAGCGGCTCGGTCGACGACCGCGTGGCCTCCTTCGAGGACGGCATCACCAAGATGCTCTGGCCCGCCAAGCGCAAGGGCGACCACATGTACGTCACCAAGTCGGGCAAGGAGATCCCCGGCGTCATCGACGTGACCCCCGGGCCGACCTACGTCGAGGTCGCCTCCGGCTTCCTGCCGCCCTTCCTGCAGAAGCTCGAGGGCCCGCTTTCCAAGCTCAAGCCGGGGTTCTTCAACGCGGAGGGGATCGAGCTCGGGCCGATCCCGAGCGGCACGCCGATCAACCTGCTCTCGAACATCGACCTCCAGAAGACGGGCCAGGTCTTGAAGCTCCTGGTCAAGATCAAGCACGACCTCAAGGCCCTGCCGGCCAACGCCACCGACGAGCAGGCGCGGGCGGTGTTCAAGAACCTCGTGCCGCAGCTCCTGGCGGTCAGCAAGTGCCCCGACTTCGTGGTCAACCGGGGCCACTACTTCGGCACCGACTACCTGCCGGCGAGCGAGGGCGAGCCCGGCCTCTCCGACCAGGACAAGATGGCCCTGATCGAATTCCTGAAGACCTTCTGAGCCGAGGGGAGCCTGAAAGATGACTGCGCAAGACAAGCGTTCCAACTACGAGTACGTGGTCGTGGGCTCCGGCGCGGGCGGCGGCACGGTCGCCGCCCGCCTCGCCGAGAGGGGGCACAAGGTGCTGCTGCTCGAGGCCGGGGGCGACCCCAAGCGCATCGAGCAGAGCGGCCCGACGCGGATCCCGACCGGCGACGAGGTCTACCCCAAGGAAAACCGGTTGCCCGACGACTATGACGTGCCGGTCTTCCACGCCATCTCGACGGAGAACTTCGCGATGCGGTGGGAGTTCTTCGTCCGCCATTACTCGAGCGACGCGCTGCAGAAGCGCGACCCCAAGTACGTCGAGACCTGGCAGGGCCAGCAGGTGGACGGGATCCTCTACCCGCGGGCGGGCTGCCTCGGCGGCTGCACCGCCCACAACGCCATGATCACGGTCTACCCGGACAACTCCGACTGGAACTACGTCGAGAACCTGACCGGCGACAGCTCCTGGTCGGCCGAGAACATGAGGAAGTACTTCGAGCGGCTCGAGGACTGCTACCACCGGCCGGGCTATCGCGCGCTGAGGAAGCTCACGGGCCTCAACCCCACCAAGCACGGCTTCGCCGGCTGGCTGAACACCGAGTTCCCGCTCACGCGCATCGTCGAGCAGGTCCTCAAGGACGAGGCCCTGGTCAAGACCCTGCGCGAGACGATCCGGGTCGAAGTCGAAGGGGTGAGCATGAAGAAGCGGCGCCTGGGCTGGTTCTTCCAGGCGCTCGCCGATCCCAACGACTGGCGGAGCCTCGAGCGCGACGACCGGACCGGCCTCCACTACCCGCCTCTCGCGACCGACAACAGCGCCCGCACCGGCACGCGCGAGCGGCTGCTCGAGGTGGCGGAGAAGACCGGCAACCTCACGATCCGCCTGAACTCCCTGGTGACCCGGATCCTCTTCGAGGGGACCCGGGCGGTGGGCGTCGAGTACCTCGACGGCGAGAAGCTCTACCGCGCCCACTACGAGCCGAGCGAGAAGCCGGGGGTGAAGAAGGACGCCCTCGCCTCCCGGGAGGTGATCCTCGCCGGCGGCGCGTTCAACACGCCCCAGCTCCTCATGCTCTCGGGCATCGGCCCGCGCGAGCACCTGGAGGAGATGGGGATCGGCGTGCTGGTCCCCCTCGAAGGGGTCGGCACCAACCTCCAGGACCGCTACGAGGTGGGGGTCGTCAACCGCATGAACTTCGACGCCTGGGGGGTGCTCCAGGGAGCGAAGTTCGCGCCGGGCGATCCCCAGTACACCATGTGGTCGACGAACCGCAACGGGGTGTACACGACCAACGGCGCGGTGCTGGCGGTGATCCGGAAGGGGCTGGAGAGCCAGGCGCGGCCCGACCTCTTCTGCTTCGCCTTGCTGGGTCTCTTCCGCGGCTACTTCCCGACCTACTCGAAGCTCTTCGCCGAGCACCTCAACTACCTCACGTGGGCGATCCTCAAGGCGCACACCAACAACACGGCCGGCTACGTGCGGCTGCGCTCGAAGGACCCCCTCGACACGCCGGAGATCAACTTCAGGTACTTCGAGGAGGGCAACGACACCTCGGGCGACGACGTCAAGTCGGTGGTGGAGGGGATCAAGTACGTCCGCACCCTGACCGAGCCGCTCAAGAAGGACGGGCTGATCGCCGAGGAGGAGCTGCCCGGCCCGGCCGTCAGCTCGGACGCCGACCTCACCCAGTTCGTCAAGGACCACGCCTGGGGTCACCACGCCTCGTGCACCTGCCCGATCGGCCCGGCCGAGCAGAACGGCGTGGTCGACGGCGACTTCCGGGTCCACGGCACCGAGGGCCTGCGCATCGTCGACGCGTCGGTCTTCCCGAAGATCCCGGGCTTCTTCATCGTCTCGTCGGTCTACACCATCGGCGAGAAGGCCGCGGACGTGATCTCGGCGGCCGCACGATGAGCCGGCAAAGAGCAGAGCCGATGCGACGGAGCACCGCTCTCGCCCTGGTCCCGGTGCTGGCCCTCGCGGCCGTCCTGGCCCTCGTGCCGGCGGCCGCCCGGGCCTCGGACCACGCCGACCCCATCACCCTCGAGAACCTGGAGGCCGGGCTCACCGGCCTCTTCTTCTGGCCCGAGGGCGACCAGATGATCCTGGTCCTCGGCACCCGCCGGTCGCTGAGCGCCGGCGGGCCGTACGACCTCGAGCCCTACGCCTTCACCGTCTACATGGACCTCCACACGCAGGTTGCCTACGACGACCCGGCGGACCTGGCGCGCTACGGCGGCACCGTGGTTCACCCGGAAGGGATCCAGCCGGACGTGACGATCCGCCTGCGGCTCAACGACGACGCGACGGTCAAGGAGAAGACGATCACCGGCCTGCCGGACCCGGACGCGATCCGGGTCTGGACCGGCCCCCGGGACGACCCGTTCATCTTTCCCCGCTTTTTCGGCACCAACGTCATCGCCCTGGTCTTCTCGATCCCCATGTCGGAGTTCCCCCCGGACCAGCGGGACTGGCTGCTCTGGGGCACCTCGTCGTGGGCCGAGAGCGGCAAGGAGATCGACCACGTGGGCCGCGCGAACCGCACCCAGAACGGCCGCCTCGACTTCCTGAACACGCTGCCGCCCAACGAGCACGTGGCGGCGCTCCAGGAGATGGCCACGAAGCGCAAGCGGCTCGAGAACACGCTCATGCGCGTCTCGATGCCGCTCGCGAACCTCTTCCACCTCCAGCTCCAGCTCTACCCGTACGACCTGACGGACCCGGACGTGATGATCTACACCAACCGGCGCCCGCCGGGCTTCCCCAACGGCCGGATGCTCCCCGACGACGTGGCGTATCTGACCTGCCAGACCGGCGACTGCACGCTGATGGCGCTCTCCTACGCCGAGAGCAGCCAGTTCCCGCGGGCGACGGTCAACGACAAGCCGTTCCTGACGGAGTTCCCGTACCTGGCGGAGCCCTGGCCGGAGAAGCCGCCGAAGCCGGTGCCCCACCCCTACCCGAAGTGGCTCACCCTCGGCCTGCTGATCCTGATCGTCATGGGGATCCCGTTCCTGATCGGCTGGCTGCTGGGGCGATGGAGGAGGAAGACCGAGCGGGCGTGAGACGCCTCGTCGGTTCGCAGCGGGGCGTCGTCAGCACTCGATGACGTTGAGCGCCAGGCCGCCGCGGGAGGTCTCCTTGTACTTGCTCTTCATGTCGGCGCCGGTCTCGCGCATGGTCTTGATCACCTTGTCGAGGGAGACGACGTGCGAGCCGTCGCCGCGCAGGGCGATGCGGGCGGCGTTGATCGCCTTGACCGCGCCCATGGCGTTGCGCTCGATGCACGGGATCTGGACCAGCCCGCCCACCGGGTCGCAGGTCAGGCCCAGGTTGTGCTCCATGCCGATCTCGGCGGCGTTCTCGATCTGGGCGTTGGTGCCGCCCAGGACCGCCGCGAGCCCGGCCGCCGCCATCGAGCAGGCCACGCCCACCTCCCCCTGGCAGCCGACCTCGGCGCCCGAGATCGAAGCGTTCTCCTTGTAGAGGATGCCGATGGCGCCGGCGGTCAGGAGGTAGCGGACGATCTCCTCGTCGCCCGTTCCCGGCACGAAGCGCCGCACGTAGAGGGCGATCGCCGGCACGATGCCCGCGGCGCCGTTGGTGGGCGCGGTCACCACCCGGCCGCCGGCGGCGTTCTCCTCGTTGACCGCGATGGCGAAGAGGTTCACCCAGTCGAGCAGGGCCAGCGGGTCGGCCGGCTCCGGCGTGCTCCGAGTCGAAAGCTCGCGGTAGAGGGCGGGCGCCCGCCGCGGCACCCGGAACCCGCCGGGAAGCGTGCCTTCCTGGCGGCAGCCGCGCTCGACGCACGCCTCCATGGCCCGCCAGATGGCGAGGAGCCCCGCGCGGACCTCCTCCTCGCTCCGCCAGGCGGTCTCGTTCTCGAGCTGGAGCCGCCAGATCGGGAGGCCCGCGCGCTCGGCCATCTCCAGGAGCTCGGCACCGCTCCGGAAGGGGTGGGCCAGGGGCGTGCGGTCGGCGACCAGCTCGTCGGCCCCGGCCGTCTTCTCGTCGACCACGAAACCGCCGCCCACCGAGTAGTAGACGCGCTGGGCGAGCGTCTCGCCGGCGGCGTCGAAGGCCGTGAAGCGCATGCCGTTCGGGTGGAGCGGAAGGCTCTTCGTGCGGTGGAAGAGGAGGTCCTCGGCCGGGTCGAAGGCGATCGGGTGGCGGCCGAGGAGCGAGAGGCCCTCGCCCCGTTCGGCGGCGGCCACCCGCGGCTCGATGGTCGCCGGGTCGATCCCCTCCGGCGTCTCCCCCTCGAGGCCCAGGAGCACGGCCTTGTGGGTGCCGTGGCCACGGCCGGTCGCCCCCAGCGAGCCGAAGAGCTCGGCCCGCACGCGCACCGCCGCCTCGAGGCGGCCGTCGCGCTCCAGGCCCTCGACGAAGCGGCGGGCGGCGCGCATGGGCCCGACGGTGTGCGAGCTCGAGGGGCCGATGCCGATGGTGAAGAGGTCGAAGACGCTGAGGCTCATGGTGAACGTGGTAACGCTGCGCGGGCTCGGCGACTTCCAGGCTTCCTCCAGGAAGCCCGTGCCGGATAGAGTGCGCAACCATGAACCGTCCGGCGAAGGGCCTCGCGCGGGTGGGCGCCGCCTGCCTGGCCGCGCTCGCGCTCGCCGCGCCGGCGGCCGGCCGCAGCCTGTACTGGCGCGAGCTCTCGGTCGACGCCCGGCTCGAGGCGGACGGCGGGCTCCACGTGGCCGAGACCCACACCATGGTCTTCACCGGCGACTGGAACGGCGGCGAGCGGAGCTTCCGCCTCGGTGACGCTCAGGCGATCGAGCTCCTCGGCGTCGCCCGGGTCGATCCGGCGACCGGCGAGCGCCACGAGCTCGAGGAGGGGGACCTGGGCGAGGTCGACCACTACGACTGGGCGAACGATCACACCCTGCGCTGGCGGAGCCGCCGGCCGAGCGACCCGGCGTTCGACGAGACGGCGATCACCTACGTCCTCGACTACCGCCTGACCGGCGTCCTGCGCCCGGTGGGCGCGGCGGGCGAAGGCCTCTACCTCCTCGACCACGACGTCGGCTTCCCGGACCGCTCCGGGCCGATCGAGCGCTTCCACCTCGACCTCGCCGTGGACCCGGCGTTCGCGCCGGAGGACGAGCTGCCGGCCTCCCTCGACCGGGAGGACCTGGCGCCGGGCGAGAGCGTGGTCCTGACCGCACGGCTCCGGTTCCGGGGCGCCGGGACGCCCGCGGCCGCCCTGCCACCGCCGGTGCCGCCGGTGCCGCTCCCCGTTCGGATCGCCGCCGCCCTCGCGCTGCTGGTGGCGATGACCTGGCGGTTCCTCCGGTTCGGGCGCCGTGAGAGCGCCCTCGGCCGCTCCTGGGGCCGGGCGCCCCAGCCGCCGGGGATCGACCGCGCCTGGATCGAGGCGCACCTGCTCCCGCTCCGTCCCGAGGAGGTCGGGGCGTACTGGGACCGTTCGGTCGGCGCGCCGGAGGTGGCGGCGGTGCTCGCCCGGATGGTGGGCGAGGGCAAGCTCGCGAGCGAGGTCGAGCCGTCCAAGGGCTTCGGCCGCAAGAAGGAGCTCCGCCTCCGGCTCCTGGTCGATCGCCACTCCCTGTCCGGCTACGAGCACGGCCTGGTCACGGGGCTCTTCTTCGACCGCCGGACGGAGGTGACGACGGCCGACGTGCGCGCCCACTACCAGGCGAGTGGCTTCGATCCGGCGAGTGTGATCCGCCACGACCTCGAGCGGCGCCTGAAGCTCGACACCCACGAGAAGCGCGCCCTTCCGGCGCCCTCCCGGCGACCGACGGCTCTCCTCGCCCTCGCCTGCCTCGTCCTGCTCGGCCTCCAGGCCGCGTGGCGCCCGGCGGCCGGGCTCACGGTTCTCCTCGCCCTCGTCTTCCTGGTGCCGGCGCTCTACGCCATCGACCTCGTGATCGGCTTCGCCGCCCGGAACGCGGTCGACCGGCTCGCCGTCCGGGCGGTCGCCTTCGGCGTGCCCATCGCCCTGATGACGGCCGGGGTCCTGGTCGCCGTCTTCCAGCCGGAGGCCGCGAGCTGGTTGCCGATCGAGGTGCCGCCCGGGCTCCTGGGCCTCGCCGCCCTCCTCGCCGCCCCGCTCGCCGCCTGGTCGAGCGTCCTCAACGCCGCCGCGAGCCGCGAGCGGCCGCAGACGATCGCCGCCCGCCGGGAGCTTCTCCAGGCCCGCCGCCACCTCGGGGCCGAGCTCCGCCGGCCCGAGCCCGACCTGGACGACGCGTGGTTCCCCTACCTCCTCGCCTTCGGCCTGTCGCCGGCAATGGACCGCTGGGCGAAGTCGTTCGCCGCGGCCTCGGCCGGCGCCGCGACGGCGATGGCCGTGGCGGGCGCTGCCTCTGGCGGCGGCTCCTCGAGCGGCGGCTGGACGGGGGGCGGCGGCGGGTTCGGCGGCGCCGGCGCCAGCGCCTCGTGGGCCTCGGCGGCCACCGGCATGGCCTCCGGCGTCTCGGCGCCCAGCTCGAGCGGCGGCGGCGGGGGCGGCGGCAGCTCGGGCGGCGGCGGCGGCGGCGGCTGGTGAGCCGCGGCCGGCCGGCGCCGGGAAGCCGCCCGGCTCGATCCGGTGATGGTGTTGCGCAAGGAGTGAGACGCTTCGCCCGGCCGGGTGTTGCGCCGCGACCCGTAGAGCGCGTAACCTCAGCCCATGAAAGAGATCCGCAACGCCACCCACGAGCCGCTGCGGGTGCCCCTCCCGCACGGCAAGGTGCTGCATCTCAGCCCGCGCCAGACCGGCCAGGTCCCGGCCGGCGCCCTCGAGCACGAGCCGTTCAAGAAGCTGTTGGAGGCCAAGAAGGTCGAGCTCCTGGGCGAGGGTCCCCACGAGACGCGCCATCCCCTGAAGGAGGAGAAGGGGGCGGCGGCGGCCGGCGGGCCGGGCCACGCCCCGGGCGGCGTGGTGCATCCCTCGGGGGACCGGTAGAGGCACTCCGTCGCGACGACGGCGTGACCCGCAGGAGATCCACCCCGGGCGCCGCGGCCGGGGTCTCCGCGGTGCGGCGCGTCGAGACCGTACCGGCGGTTCGACTTCCTCCTGTCCTTCGCCGCAGCGCGGCTTGACAGGCTTGAAATCTGCTCGTACCCTTCGATGTAACCGGTTACATCCACACCGACGCCCCGCGGGGCGAGCGTCATGCGTGGAGCCAGCTCTCATCGAACGGATCCGGTCCGGCGAGCGCCGGGAGGTGCTCCCCCGTGGCCGTGACCATCCGGGACGTGGCGCGGGCGGCCGGAGTCTCGGTCGCCACCGTCTCCCGCGTCCTGAACGCCAAGGACACGGTCACCGAGATCACCCGCGACCGGGTACGCGAGGCGATCCGGCACCTCCAGTACGTCCCCCACGGCGGCGCCCGCAGCCTCACCACCCGCCGCACCCACGTGGTCGGCGTCGTCCTCCCCGAGATGGTCGGCGCCTTCTTCTCCGAGATCATCCGCGGCATCGACCGGACCGCCCGCCCCGAGGGCTACCACGTGCTGGTCTCGGGCTCCCACAGCGAGGCGGCGGAGACCCAGGCGGTGCTGCGCGCCCTCCACGGGCGGGTCGACGGGCTGATCCTGATGATCCCCGGCCCCGGGATCGAGGCCCTCTCCCGGAGCCTGCCCTACGAGACTCCGGTGCTCCTGCTCCACGGCGCCGGCGAGACCGGGCGCCCGACGCTGCGCGTCGACAACCGGCGCGGTGCGCGCCTGGCGGTCGAGCACCTCCTCGATCTGGGCCACCGGCGGATCGCCCTCGTCGGAGGCCCGGAGGGTAACGCCGACGCCGAGGAGAGGCGGGCGGGCTACCGCGAGGCCCTCGCGGCGCACGGCCTCGCCCCGGACGGCGAGCTCGAGATGCCCGGCGACTTCCGCGAGGAGTCCGGCTTCGCCGCCGCCGCCCGTCTCGCCCGCCTCGCACCGCGCCCGAGCGCGGTCTTCGCCGCCAACGACGCCATGGCGATCGGCTGCCTGTCGGGCCTGCGCGCGGCCGGTCTCGAGACCCCGACCGACGTCTCCCTGGTCGGCTTCGACGACGTCCCCAACGCCCGCTACCTGACTCCCGCGCTCACCACCGTGCGGGTTCCCATCGCCGAGATCGGGAGCCGGGCGATGGAGCGGATGCTCGCGATGGTGCTGGGGCGCGACGACCCGGGCGAACGCCACGAGGTCGTCGTTCCGACTCTTTCGATCCGTGATTCCACGCTCGCGGCCGGCCCGGCCGCGAACCGCCATTCCAAGGAGGAGAGACCATGAGGCAGAGGCGACGCTACGTTCATCGGCTCGCCGGGATCGCCCTCGCCGCCGGCGCCATGCTCGCCGGGGGGCACCCGGCGTGGGCCCAGAAAAGCAATTCCTCGATCGAGGGGGCGATCACCAACGAGTCCGGCCCGGTGCCCGGCGCCCGGATCGAGGCGATCGCCCAGGACACCGGCTTCCGCGCCACCGCGACCGCCGACGGCCAGGGCCGCTTCTACCTGGCCGGCCTGGCGCCGGGGATCTACACCGTCAACGTGTCGGCGGAGGGCCAGGCCCCCCAGAGCCGGAAGGTCGAGGTGCTGGTGGCCGAGTCGGTCCGCGCCGACTTCCAGCTCGAGCCGGGCAAGACCTTCGGCGAATCGGTGACGGTCGAGGCGCCGCCGACCCTGCTGCGCGAGACCCGCACCTCGGAGGTCGCGACCAACGTCACCCGCCAGCAGATCGAGAACCTGCCACAGAACAACCGGAACTTCCTCGCCTTCGCCGCCCTGGCGCCGGGGGTGCGCTTCACCCAGGACGAGAACGAGGCCGGCCAGAAGTTCCGGAGCGGCGGCGAGGACTCCCGGCAGGTCAACGTCTTCATCGACGGCCTGTCCTACAAGAACGACCTCCTCCAGGGCGGCGCGTTCAACCAGGACTCGAGCCGCGGCAACCCCTTCCCGCAGAACGCGGTCCAGGAGTTCCGGGTGCTCACCCAGAACTACAAGGCGGAGTACGAGAAGGCGTCGGCCGCCGTGATCACCGCGGTGACCAAGTCGGGGAGCAACCAGCTCCAGGGCGACGCCTTCTACCTGTTCCAGGACAAGGGGCTCGTCTCCCAGGACCAGTTCTCGAAGGATCGCGGCGAGGAGAAGCCCGACTTCCGGCGCAACCAGTTCGGCCTCTCCCTCGGCGGACCGATCGTTCAGGACACCCTGAACTACTTCCTCTCCTACGAGGGGCAGACCCAGGACCGCAACGCCACCGTCTTCCGCGGCTCGGAGTTCGCGAGCGCGCCGCCGGACGTCCAGCAGTTCCTCGGCCAGTTCCCGACCGGCGTCCTCACCCAGCCCTTCGACTCCGACCTCTACTTCGGCAAGCTCGCCTGGCAGCCGGCGGTGGGCCAGAGCGCCTACCTGACCTACTACCGCCGCAAGGAGCACGAGGTCCGCGGCTTCGGCGGCCAGCGCACGCGCGACGGCGCCGAGAGCTTCGAGATCGGCAACAGCGCCTGGGTCGCCCACCACACCTGGGTGCTGGGCGACGCCCTGAACGACGCGTCGGTCACCTACCAGACCCTGGAATGGAACCCGACGGCGCTCAACTCCACCGAGCCGCGGCTCAACTACACCGGCATCCTCGACGTCGGGGGCAAGGACGCGACCCAGGACTTCACCCAGGACAAGATCGGCGTGCGCGACGACCTGACCTACTTCACCGACTGGCACGGCACCCACACCTTGAAGGGCGGGGCGTCGGTCAACTGGCTCGACTACTCGATCACCAAGCGCACCTTCGACAACGCCACCTTCACCTTCCGCAGCGACGAGGACTGGGAGTTCCCGTTCATGGCGCAGATCGGCTTCGGGGACCCGAGCCTGTCGTTCAACAACAAGCAGGTCGGGCTCTATCTGCAGGACGACTGGGCGCCCACCAGCCGCCTGACGCTCAACCTCGGGGTGCGGTGGGACTACGAGTCGAACTTGATCAACAACGACTACGTGACGCCCCCCGACGTCATCTCGGCCCTGGAGGGCGCCTGCCGCACCTTCGACCAGCCGGTCGGCGGCCGGACCGACTGGTGCCTGCGCGACTTCTTCCCCATCGACCAGTACACCACCGACGGCAACGACCGCCCGCCGTACTACGGCATGGTCCAGCCGCGCCTCGGGTTCGCCTGGAGCCTGGGCGAGAAGGCCGACACGGTGGTCTTCGGCGGCTGGGGCAAGTACTACGACCGGGTGATCCTGAACGACATCTTCGACGAGGCCTACCGCCAGCAGTGGAGCGTCTTCTCCTTCTGCTTCTCGGCCGACGGGAGCCCGGCCCCCAACTGCAGCGTGCCGGCGCTCCGGTGGCAGGACTCGTTCCTCTCGGCCGACGCCCTGCGCCAGCTCATCGCCAACGGCCAGGCGCCCGGTCCGGAGATCTTCCTGGTCAACAACCACCTGAAGCCGCCGCGCTCGGACCAGTGGACGCTCGGCGTGCGCCACACCTTCGGGCATTGGCTGGGCTCGCTCTCCTACGTCGGGGTGCGCAGCTACAACGGCCTGATCTACTTCTTCGCCGACCTGCCGCCCGGCACCGCGTTCGACGACCGCTTCGGCGGCAACGTGCCGGTGCCCGGCCACGCCCGGGTGTTCTACACCTCGACCGCGCGCAAGACCTGGTACGACGCCGCCCTGCTCTCCCTCGACCGGCCCATGGCGGGGGACAACCGGTGGGGCTTCCACCTCGCCTACACCTACGCCAAGGCGTGGCAGAACGGCACCGACAATCCGGGCGAGGGCGTGTCCTTCGGCGCCTTCGACTACGCCTCGTCGGCGGACCTCTTCAAGTTCCCCGGGACGAACGACGAGCGTCACCACGTGGTGGCGAGCGGCACCGTGCGGCTGCCGGCGAGGTTCCAGCTCTCCTCGCTCGTCACCCTGGGCTCGGGCACGCCGTTCACCATCTTCGACGACTCGACGGCCCCCTTCACGGTACGCTGGAACGAGGGGCGGGCGGACAAGAAGGACTTCATCATCCCGAACGCCTGGGTCTACCGGAGCGTCGACCTGCGCCTGGAGTGGCAGGCGCCGCCGATCAAGGACGTGGCGGTCTCGCTCATCGGCGAGGGCTTCAACGTGTTCAACTTCGACAACTTCGGCTGCTTCGACAACGGCAAGCCGCGGCTGCCGGCGGTCAACGAGCACTTCGGCCAGCCCAACTGCGAGTTCAACACGCGGCGCTTCCAGGTGGGCGCGCGCGTGAGATTCTGAGCCTTCGCGCCAGGTGACTCACGCCGAAGCAGGGGCGGGGGCGTCCCCTTCCCCCCCGGGGGAGGGAAGGGGAACGAGGGGTTGTGGGGGGGATCCGATCGACCGTCCCCTTCCCCCCCCGGGGGAGGGAAGGGGAACGAGGGGTTGTGGGGGGGATCCGATCGACCGTCCCCTTCCCCCCCCGGGGGAGGGAAGGGGAACGAGGGGATGTGGGGGGGATCCGATCGACCGTCCCCTTCCCCCCCCGGGGGAGGGAAGGGGATCGAGGGGATGTGGGGGGGATCCGGTCGAGGGGACAGACGGTGGCGCCGCGGGCTCGCGGCCGGCGTCTGCCTCCTCGCCCTCGTCGCCTGTGCGGCGCCGGCGCGAACGCCGGCGCCGCCCGTCTCCGCCGCGCCACCGGCCCTCGCGGCCGGCGCCGCCCGCGCGGCCTTCCTCGACGATCTCGAGGAGCGCACCTTCCGCTTCTTCTGGGACCGGGCCGACCCCACGACCGGCCTGACCGCCGACCGCTGGCCCACGCGCTCCTTCGCCTCGATCGCCGCCACCGGCTTCGGCCTGACCGCCTACCCGATCGGCGTCGAGCGGGGGTGGGTCTCGCGCGAGGCGGCCCGCGACCGCGTGCTCCGGACGCTCCGCTTCCTCCGGGGCGCCCCCCAGGGGCCCGAGCCGCGGGGCGAGACCGGCTTCCACGGCTTCTATTACCACTTCCTCGACCCACCCACCGGCGAGCGCTTCGAGACCGTCGAGCTCTCGACGATCGACACCACGCTGCTCCTCGGCGGGGTGCTCTTCTGCCGCGAGTACTTCGACGGCGCCGACCCGGGAGAGGCCGAGATCCGGCGCCTGGCGAGCGCCATCTACGACCGGGTCGAGTGGACCTGGGTTCAGCCCCGGCCGCCGGCGGTGGGCCACGGCTGGACGCCGGAGGGGGGATACCTCGACTCGGACTGGCTGGGTTATAACGAGGCGATGCTCCTCTACCTGCTGGCGCTGGGGTCGCCGACCCACGCCATCGATCCCGCCGGCTGGCAGGCGTGGACCGGCCGCTACCGGTGGGCGCGCTTCGAGGGCTTCGAGTACGTCGGCTTCCCTCCCCTCTTCGGCCACCAGTACAGCCACGTCTGGGTCGACTTCCGGGGCATCCGGGACGCCTACATGCGCGCCCACGGCCTCGACTACTTCGAGAACTCCCGGCGCGCGACCCTCGCCCAGCGCGCCTGGGCGAGCGAGAACCCGCGCGGCTGGCGCGGGCTGGGGCCGGACGTCTGGGGAGTGACGGCGTGCGACGGCCCGGCCGACGTGGAGCTCCCCGTGAACGGCGAGACGCGACGCTTCTGGACCTACGCCGGACGCGGCGTGGGCGTGCGCTGGACCCGCGACGACGGCACGATCGCGCCGACCGCGGCGGGCGGCTCGGTGCCCTTCGCGCCCGAGGTGGCGATCCCGGCGCTCGAGGCCATGCGCGCGCGCTGGGGCGAGCATCTCTGGGGCCGGTACGGCTTCTTCGACGCCTTCAACCCGAGCTTTCGCTTCGCGGACGTGCCGGTCCACCAGGGCGAGGTGGTGCCGGGAGTCGGCTGGTTCGACACCGACTACCTGGGGATCGACCAGGGACCGATCCTGGCGATGATCGAGAACTACCGCTCCGGGCTCGTCTGGCGGGTGATGCGCCGGGACCCGGACCTGCGCCGCGGCCTCGAGCGCGCCGGCTTCACGGGCGGATGGCTGGCCGCGCCGCCATGAGGACGGGCCTGGCCCCCGGCCTGGCTCCGGTGCTCGCCGCCGTCCTGGCGGCTGCGGCGCTCGCCTGCGGCGCCGGGCGGATCGGCCCGGCGGGGCCGACGACGGTGGTGCGCTTCTGGGGCTTCGGCCGGGAGGGCGAGGTGGTGCGCCAACTCGTTCCCGACTTCGAGCGGCGCCACCCGGGGATCCGGGTGGAGGTGCAGCAGGTCCCCTGGACCGCGGCCCACGAAAAGCTCTTGACCGCCTTCGTCGGCGGCACCCTCCCCGACGCCGCTCCGGTCGGCAACACCTGGGTGCCCGAGCTCGTCGCCCTGGACGCCCTGGAGCCCCTGGACCGGCGGATCGCGGCCTCGCCGGCGATCGATCCGGGCGACTACTTCGCCGGCGTCTGGGACACCAACCGGGTCGACGGACGCGTCTGGGGCGTGCCCTGGTACGTCGACACGCGCATCCTCTTCTACCGCACCGACCTGGTGGCCCCTCTGGCCGGAGCGCCCTGGCCGCCCCGGAGCTGGGACGAGTGGCGCCGGGCGATGGAACGCATCCGGCGCGCTCGTGGAGAGGGGGGCGCGGACCGCTACGCCGTCCTCCTGCCCATCGACGAGTGGCCGCAGCCGGTGCTCCTGGCCCTCGAGCTCGGCGCGCCGCTGCTCTCGGGCGGCGGGCGCCGCGGCGATTTCGAGGAGCCCCGCTTCCGCCGCGCCATGGCCTTCTACACCGGCCTCTTCGCCGCGGGGCTGGCGGCGCCGGTCGACCAGGCGGGGATCGCCAACCTCTACCAGCAGTTCGCCGAGGGCGGCTTCGCCATGATGATCACCGGCCCCTGGAACCTGGGCGAGCTCGAGCGCCGGCTACCGGCCGCCGACCAGGGCTTGTGGGCCACGGCCCCCATGCCGCCGCCCGAGGCCGGCATGCCCTACCCGGGGGCGTCGCTGGCCGGCGGCTCGAGCCTGGTCGTCTTCCGGCAGGCGCGCGCGCCGGAAGCCGCCTGGCAGTGGCTCGAGTACCTCTCCGAGCCCGCCCAGCAGGCGCGCTTCCACGAGCTGACCGGCGACCTGCCGGCCCGCCGCTCGGTCTGGCGCTCGGCCGGGCTCGCTCGCGATCCCCGGGCGGAGCCGTTCCTCGTCCAGCTCGAGCACGTGGTGCCGACCCCGAAGGTGCCCGAGTGGGAACAGATCGCCACCCGGATCACCCAGTGCTCGGAGGAGGTGGTGCGCGGCGGCCGGGACCTCGACGCGGCGCTCGCCGACCTCGACGCGGACGTCGACCGGATGCTCGAGAAGCGCCGCTGGTTGCTCGACCACCGGATGGGCCGGGACGAGGCGCGCGGGGAGAGTCGGGCCCCGGGGGGGCGGCGATGAGAGGGCGCTCCGAGACCCGCGCGGCCTGGACCCTCCTCTCCCCGGCCCTCGCGGCGATCCTCCTGTTTTTCGCGGTGCCCCTGGTGGCGGCGCTGGTCCTGTCGGCGACCGACTTCGACATCTACGCCCTGGCCGATCCGGCGAACGCCCGCTTCGTGGGCCTGCGCAACTACGCCCGCCTCCTCGCGGACCCGCTCTTCTGGATCGTGCTCCGCAACACGGTCGTCTTCGTGGTCCTCGGGGTGCCGCTCTCCCTGGGGGCGGCGCTGGGCGGGGCGCTCCTCGTCCACTCGCGCCTCGCGCGCCTCCGCGGCCTCTACCGGACCGTCTTCTTCGCCCCGGTGGTCACGACGCTGGTGGCGGTGGCCGTCGTCTGGCGCTACCTCTACCACCCGCGCTTCGGCCTGATCGACCAGGCCCTGGGGCTCGTCGGCCTGCCGCCCGTCGACTGGCTCGGCCACCCGTGGACGGCGATGGTGGCGATCACGCTGCTCGCCGTCTGGCGGACCTTCGGCTACGGGCTGGTCATCTTGGTGGTCGGCCTCGAGGCGATCTCGCCCTCCCTCTACGAGGCGGCCCAGCTCGACGGCGCCGGGGCGTGGCGCCGGCTCCGGGACATCACCCTGCCCGAGCTCCGAGCGACGATGGTCTTCGTGGGCGTGCTGGTCACCGTGCAGCTCTTCCAGATCTTCGCCGAGCCCTATGTCATGACCCGCGGCGGGCCGCTCCACGCCACGACCTCGATCACCCTCCTCATGTACGAGCAGGGCTTCCGGTGGTGGAACATGGGCCACGCCGCGGCCATCGCCTTCGTCCTCTTCGCCATGATCCTGGTGACGACCGGCCTCCAGGTGGCGCTGCGCCGCCGCAGCGCGGGAGGCGGCTCGTGAGGCCCCGGCTGGCGACGACCCTGGCGGCCCTGGGGGTGAACGGTGCCCTCGCGGTCCTGGCGTTCGCCACCGCGGCGCCGATCCTGTGGATGATCTCGGCGTCGTTCATGGCGACCGGCGAGGCGACGACCCTGCCGATCCACCTGGTGCCGGCCCACCCGACCGTCGAGCACTACCGGCTGCTCTTCGCCCGCCTCGACTTCGCCCGGGCGCTCGGCAACACCCTGTTGCTGGCGCTGGCGATCACCGCGATCTCGCTGCTCGCGAACTCCATGGCCGGCTATGCCTTCGCCAAGCTCCGCTTCCGCGGGCGGGACCGGCTGTTCGCGATCTTGCTCGCCACCCTGGTGGTGCCGCCCCAGGTCACCGTGCTGCCGCTCTTCCTGGAGATCCGCTCCCTGGGACTGGTCAACTCCTTCGGCGGGGTGATCGTGGCCGGCATCGCCACGGTCTTCGGCATCTTCCTGGTCCGCCAGTTCGCCCTCGGCATCCCCGACGACCTCCTGGACGCGGCGCGCATGGACGGCGCCTCGGAGCTCCGGATCTACTGGACGATGGTCCTGCCGCTGCTGCGGCCCATCCTCCTCACCCTGGGGGTGTTCACCTTCCTCGCCGCCTGGAACGATTTCATGTGGCCCCTGATCGTGCTCACGGACCAGTCGAAGTACACCCTGCCGGTGGCGATCGCCAACCTCTCGGGCGAGCACGTCCAGGACCTCGAGTTGATGATGGCGGGCGCGGTGGTGACCGTGGCGCCGGCCCTCGCCCTCTTCCTCGGGCTGCAGCGTTACTACGTGCGGGGCATCTTGCTGGGCGGGGTGAAATGAGGCGTCCGGCGGCGCTTCTCGCTCTGGCCGCCCTCGCGGCCGGACCCCTGCCGGTCCGGCCCGCCGCGCCCACGCCCGCGGGCACCCCGATCTCCATTCCCCTCGACCCCGGCGCCTGGCGGGCGGCGCCGGCCGAGGGCGTGGATCTCGCCCTCTCCGCCGCGACCGGTCCGGGCGGCCGCCCGGCCCTGCGCCTCGACTACGACTTCCACGGCCACGGCGGCTGGGCCGCCGCCCGCCACCCCATGGACCTGGCGCTGCCGCCGAGCTACGAGCTCCGCTTCCGGCTGCGCGGCGCCGGCACCGCGAACCGCCTGGAGGTGAAGCTGGTCGATTTGTCCGACCCCTCGGGGGAGAACGTCTGGTGGCACGTCGACCCGGCTCGAGGGTGGCCCTCGGCCTGGACCGCGGAGCGCATCCGGAAACGCCACGTCACCTTCGCCTGGGGGCCGGCGGGTGGCGGCGAGCCGGCGCGGATCGGGGCGCTCGAGATCGCGATCACCGCCGGCGGCGGCGGGCGCGGCTCGCTCTGGCTCGCCGACCTCGAGGTGGTGCCCACCGAGCCCCCGAGCCCGCCCGCGGGTCCGCCCCGGGCGAGCGCCTCGAGCGCTGCGCCCGGCCACCCGGCGGCGGCGGCCCTCGACGGCGATCCGGCGACCGCCTGGCGGCCGGCCTCGGCGCCCGCCGCCCTCACCGTCGACCTCCGGGGCGAGGTCGAGCTCGGGGGGCTCTCCTTCGCCTGGGAGGCGGGGCGGGCGCCGGAGCGCTTCCGGGTGGAGCTCTCGGAGGACGGAAGCGGGTGGGCGCCGGCGCGCGAGATCGTCTCCGAAGGGGCCGCCGCGAGCCACCTCCGCCTGCCCGACGCCGAGACCCGCCGGCTGCGCCTGTCGTTCGACGCCGGCTCCTGCCCCCGCGGCTGCGGCCTCGCCGAGCTCGCCGTCCGCCCCCTCGCCTTCGGCGCCTCGGCCGACGCCTTCGTCCAGGCGGTGGCGACCGGGGCGCCCCGGGGCGCCTACCCCCGCGGGTTCTCGGGCCAGGCGGTCTACTGGACCGTCGTGGGGCGGGGAACCGGCTCCGGGGGTGCGCCGGAGGAAGCCCTCCTCTCCGAGGACGGGGCCCTCGAGACCGGGGCCGGGAGCTTCTCCCTGGAACCGTTCGTCCACCTCGCGGACGGCTGGACCGGGACGCCCCCGGGCCTCCGCACCTGGGCCGACGTCGACGCCGGGCAGAGCCTCGCGGAAGGCGACCTGCCGCTCCCCACGGTCACCTGGCCGCTGGGCGGGCCGCCCGGCGCGGACGCCACCTCCCGGCTCGAGGTCTCGGCCCTGGCCGTCGCCGACGGCGGCCGCTCGGCGCTCCTCGCCCGCTACCGGCTGGTCGACGGTGGCGCCGGCCGTCTGCGCGGCACCTTCTTCCTCGCCGCCCGCCCTTTCCAGGTCGACCCGCCCTGGCAGCTCCTCAACCTGACCGGAGGCGTCGCCCCGATCGAGCGGATCGCCTGCGCGGCCGGCGGCCTCCGGGTGGGGCCGGACCGCGCGGTGGTGACGAGCCCGGCGCCCGCCGCCTGCGGCGCCCGGACCTTCGACCAGCCGCGCCTCGTGGCCGACCTGGCGGCGGGGCACGTGCCGCGCCACCCGGCGGTGGACGACCCGGTGGGCCTGGCGAGCGCCGCCCTCGCCTGGCCCTTCGACCTCGCTCCCGGCGAGCGTTTCGAGGTGATCGTGGCGACGCCGCTCGCCGGCGGCCCCCGGGCGGTCGAATCGCAGGAGGCCGCGGGAGCCGGCGAGGTCGTCTCCCGCGCGGAGCTTCTCCCGCCTCGCCGCCGCCGGCCCCGCCGGCTTCGCCGCCGCCGAAGCCGCCGCCCGGACGCGCTGGGAGGCGGCCCTGGGCCCCCTCGAGCTCGACCTGCCCGACGTGGCGGCCCCCCTCGTGCCGACCCTCCGCTCGAGCCTCGCCTGGAACCTGGTCCACCGCGACGGCGCCGCCCTCCAGCCCGGCTCGCGCTCGTACGCCCGGTCCTGGATCCGCGACGGCGCCATGACCGGTGAGGCCCTCCTCCGCCTCGGCCGGGCCGACGTGGCGCGGGCCTACGCCGAATGGTTCGCCGGCTTCCAGTACTCCGACGGCAAGGTGCCCTGCTGCGTCGACCGGCGCGGCGCCGACCCGGTGGCCGAGAACGACAGCCACGGCGAGCTCGTCCACCTGATCGCGGAGGTCTACCGCACCACCGGCGACCGGGGCTTCGCCCGCCGGATGTTCCCCCACGTCGAGGCCGCCGTCGGTTACCTCGAGACCCTGCGCCAGGAGCGGCGCACGCCCGTCTACCGGCAGCCCGCGAAGCTCGCCTTTTTCGGCCTGCTCCCCGAGTCGATCAGCCACGAGGGCTACTCGGCGCACCCGGTCCACTCCTACTGGGACGACGCCTGGGCCTACCGCGGCCTGGCCGACGCGGCGGAGCTCGCCGGCGTCCTGGGCCGCGACGACCTGGCCCGGGAGTGGGCGGCGCGCCGGGACGAGCTTCGCTCCGACCTCCTCGCCTCGATCGCCCGGGTGCGCGAGCGGGACCATCTGGCCTACATCCCCGGGAGCGCCGACCTGGGCGACTTCGACTCGACCGCCACCACCGTCGCCCTCGATCCGGGCGGTCTCCTGCCCTACCTGCCGCGCGACGCCGTGGACGCCACCTTCGAGCGCTTCTGGCGGCGCTTCGTCGCCCGGCGCCCGATCTCGGCGAGGGGCGCCTCGGACTGGGACGCCTACACCCCCTACGAGATCCGCCACGTCGGCGCCTTCGTGCGGCTCGGCTGGGTCGAGCGTGCCCACGAGCTCCTGGCCTACTACCTGGCGGACCGCCGCCCGCGCGCCTGGAACGGCTGGCCGGAGGTGGTCACCCGGGACCCGCGCGAGCCCCGCTTCCTGGGCGACCTGCCCCACGGCTGGGTCGCCTCCGACTTCATCCGCTCGGTCCTCGACCTCTTCGCCTACGAGGAGCGGGAGCCCGCCCCCGGGGGTCGAGGCGCGCGCCTGGTGCTCGGGGCGGGCGTCCCGGCGGCCTGGCTCGACCGCCCGGAGGGGATCGCCGTCCGCCATCTCGCGACGCCGTGGGGGGCTCTCGTACCGTCTCGAGCGCCGCTCGCCCGCGGCGGGCGGCGGGGTTCGCTACCGGCTGGAGGGGCCCGCCGGAACGGGCGAGCCGGGCGGCCGGGCGCTCGAGGCACCGCCGGGCGGGCTCGTCTTCACCTTGCCCGGTGCGGGGGCGCTCGCCGGGCGCGCCGGGCGCGCCTTCGTCGACGGCCGGCCGGCCGCGCCCGGTCCCGACGGCCGGCTGGTCGTGCGGACCCTTCCGGCGACGGTCGAGCTGCTCCCGGCGGAGGCCTTGCCTGAACCCGGGGCGGCGGGCGGGGCGAGAGAGGAGGCGATGCGGTGAGCGACGAGACGCCGAGCTCCCACGGCCACTTCGCGGCCGGCGGCACCGAGTACGTGGTGACCGATCCGCGCACCCCGCGGCCGTGGGTCAACGTCATCGCCAACCCGCGGGTGGGGCTGGTCGTCTCCCAGACCGGGAGCGGACTGTCCTGGATCGACAACTCCCAGCTCGCGGTGATCACGCGCTGGCGCCAGGACCTGGCCGACGACCGCTCCGGCCGGTTCCTCTACCTGGTGGACCTGGGCGACGCCGGCCGGGTCTGGTCGCTGGCGCCGGCCCCCTGCTGGCCGGCCTACGAGCGCTACGCCTGCCGCCATGGCCTGGGCTGGAGCCGCTTCGAGACCGAGCTCGGTGGCATCCGCGCCTCGTGGACCCTCTCGGTGGACGAGAGCGAGACGGTCGAGCTCTGGCGCGTGCGCCTCGAGGAGACCGCCGGCCGGCCGCGCCGCCTCGCCCTGGTCGCCTTCCTGGAGTGGAACTCGGGCGTGCTCCCGGCGCCGCGGCGGGAGTTCCAGAAGCTCTTCCTCGAGACCGGCTACGAGGCGGGCGTGATCACCGCCGGCAGTCACATGTGGGACACGCCGCCCGAGCGCTGGGGGCACTGGAACCGGGACTTCCCGTACTGGAGCGCCTTCGCGGCGGCCCAGGAGGTGGCCGCGGCGGAAGGCGACAAGGCGGCCTTCCTCGGCCGCGGCCGGGAGTGGCGGCGGCCGGCGGCCCTCGAGGCGGGCGCCCGCTGGCCGGGCGACTTCGGCCGCCATGGCGACCCGGTGGCGGCGCTGCGCTCGGAGATCGAGCTGCCGGCAGGCGGCAGCTTCGACGGCGGCTTCGCCCTCGCCACCACCGGCGAGCGGGCCGGGGCGGCGGCGCTCGCCCGGCGCTTCGCGCGCCCGGAAGCGATGGACGCCGCGCTCACGTCCGTCCGCGAAGGGTGGCGCCGGCGCCTCGCCGGCCACCGCCTCGAGACTCCGGAGCCGGGCCTCGACCCGCTGGTGAACGACTGGTTCCGCTACCAGGCGATCTCGGCCCGGCTGTGGGGGCGCGCCGGCTACTACCAGCAGAGCGGCGCCTACGGCTTCCGCGATCAGCTCCAGGACGCGCAGGTCTGGCTGACGATCGATCCCCCGCGCTGCCGCGAGCAGATCCGTTTCCACGCCGGCCACCAGTTCGCCGACGGCTCGGTCTACCACTGGTGGCATCCCCTCTCCGGGCAGGGGCACGTGACCCGGATGAGCGACGACCTCCTCTGGCTCGCCTTCGTCGCCGCGAGCTACCTCGAGGAGACCGGGGACTTCGGCCTCCTGGACGACCGCGTGCCCTATCTCGACGAGCCCGAGGCCCGCCCTCTCTCCGACCACGTGGACCGGGCCTTCGGCCGCGCCTTCCGCCGGACGAGCCCGCGGGGGATTCCCTACATCGGCGGCGGCGACTGGAACGACGGCCTCTCGGCCCTGGGGCTCGGGGAGCGGGGCGAGTCGGTCTGGCTCGCGATGTTCCTCGCCGGCCTGTGCGCCGACTGGAGCGAGATCTACCGGCGGGCCGACCGGAGCGACCAGGACCGGGCCCGCGCCCGCGAGCTCGCCGAGCGCCGGGCGGCGCTGGCGGCGGCGGTCGAGGAGCACGCCTGGGACGGCGCCTGGTACCGGCGGGCGACCCGCGACGACGGGTCCTGGATCGGCTCGGCCGCGAACCGCTTCGGGCGGATCTTCCTCAACCCCCAGACCTGGGCGGTCCTCTCGGGCGTCGCGTCCCCCGAGCGCGCCTCGCGCTGCTTGTCGGCGGTCGAGGAGCACCTGGTGACCGAGGCGGGCGCCCTGCTCCTCGCCCCGGCCTGGGAGGAGCCGGACGAGACGGTGGGCTACATCACCCGCTATGCGCCGGGGCTACGCGAGAACGGCGGGGTCTACACCCACGCCGCGGTCTGGGCGATCGCGGCGGCGGCGAAGGCGGGGCGGAGGCCGCTGGTCGCCCGGCTCCTGGCGGCGGTCGATCCCTCGTCCAAGGACCCCGAGCGCTACTGGGCCGAGCCCTACGTGCTGCCGGGCAACGTCGACGGCCCCGCCTCGCCCCACCACGGCCGCGCCGGCTGGACCTGGTACACGGGCTCCGCCGCCTGGCTCCCCCGGGTGGTCTCCGGGTGGGTGCTCGGGGTGCGCCCGACCTGGGACGGCCTGCTCTTCGACCCCTGCCTGCCGCCCCACTGGCGCCGCGCCGCCATGCGCCGCCCCTGGCGCGGCGCGACCCTCGCCATCGAGATCGAGCGCGAGCCGGGCCGCTGCCCGGGCGAGGTGACGGTAGAGGTCGACGGCCGGGAGCTGGAGGCGAACCGCCTCGCTCCCCTGCCTGCGGGCAGCGAGGCGAAGGTCAAGGTCCGCTGCGGATAGCTCGGCGGCCCCGGACGGAGGGGCGCCGGGATGGCGCAGTGAATTCCGGATTACGTCGTGGGGTCCAGACGCACGCCTCGCCGCGCCAGGAGGGCCTTGAGGCGGCCGTAGACCTTGGCGCCCATCAGGTTCTCCGCCGTGTAGGCCACGTCCCGGAGCACCACCCGGAGATCCTCCGCGCCGCTCCAGTGGCGGCGGGCATAGGGCTCGAGCTCGCCGCTGAACGCCTGCGACAGCACCGCCGCCGCCAGCACCAGGTCGTCGACATACCCGCCCACCCCCACGATTCCCTCGGGGATCAGGTCGATGGGGAGCACGAAGTAGGCGAGCGCGCCGCCGATCAGCATGCGCGCCGAGGCCGGCACCGACTTGTCGAGCGCCAGGCGCACGAGCAGCATGAAGACGTCCGGGACCAGGAGGAGGGCCCGCACCGCCCCCTCCCCGAGCCGCCCGCCCTTGACCTCGGCGGCCCCGACCACCCGTTCGCGCAGCCGATCGTAAAAGCTCAGCAAGCCGGTGCTCGGGAGCTCGACCTCGGCGTCGAGGCGCGCCAGCGCCTCCTCCGAGCGCCGCGCCAGCGCCTCCATGTCCGGGGTCGGCGCGAGCGCGGTGGCCTCGTCCTCTCTCGCGCTCCCTTGCCTCGGATCCTCGACATCATCCATCTCGGGCCTCCCTCCGCGGGCCCCCCGGGCCCGCCCCGTGACTATACCCGAGCCGCCGCGCCGCTCTCCTCCCAGAGATCCTCGATCGCCCGGTCGAAGCCGGGCTCCGGGCGCCAGCCCAGGGCCTCGAGGCGGGCCGGGTCGCCCACCAGGAGCGGCTGGTCGACCGGACGCATGCGCTCCGGGTCCGGCTGGATGCAGGCCTCCACCCCCGAGATGCTGAGCAACCGCTCGAGGGCCTCGGCCATCGACAGCGCCCGACCGCTCGCCAGGTTGTAGACCGTCCCGCCCTCGCCGCGGCGCAGGAGCAGCGCGTAGGCCTCGGCCGCGGCCTCCACGTGCACGAAGTCCCGGCGGGCGGAGAGGTTGCCGACGCGGATCACCGGCTCGGCGCGGCCGTCGCGGATGGCGGCGAGCTGGGAGGCGAAGGAGGGCAGCGCGAAGCGCAGCGCCTGGCCGGCCCCGACCAGGTTGAACGAGCGCACGATGAGGGCGTCGCCGTCGCCGAGCGCCACGGCGAGACGCTCGGCCGCGGCCTTGCTCAGCGCGTACGGGCTGCCGGGAGCGAGCGGCCGATCCTCGCCGATCGGCTGCTCGGCCTCCGGCACCGCGCCGTAGACCTCGGCGCTCGAGGCGAGCACCACCCGGGCGCCGCGGGCGGCCCGGAGGACGTTCTCGGTGCCCAGCACGTTGACCCGGAAGTAGTCGTCCATCCGCGTCCAGGACTCGCCGACGTGGGAGAGGCCGGCGAGGTGGATCACCCCTTGCGGCCGGGCGCGCTCGACGACCCGTGCCAGCGCCTCGCCGTCGAGGACGTCGACCTCGTGGAGCTCGACGCCGGAGATCGCCGGGGCGTCCTCCCAGTGGGTCGCGCTCACCTCTTCGCCCTCCGCCAGCAGCCGGCGAATGACGTGGCGGCCGACGAAACCGCTCGCCCCGGTGATCAGGACCCGCATGGGACGCTCATCGCGCGCGCGTGAGCTCGCGCCGGCGGCGGCCTTCGCGCTCGCGCCAGAACTCCAGCGTGTCGGCCAGGGTCGTCTCGAACGGCACCCGGGGCTCCCAGCCGGTGTCGGCCCGGAACTTGGAGCTGTCGCCGACGAGGATCTGGACGTCGGAAGGACGCAGGCGGGCCGGGTCGGTCTCGATCTTGACCTCGACCCGCGCCAGGGCGAGCAGGCGGTCGAGCATCTCGCGGATCGTCTGGCCCTTGCCGGTCGCGATGTTGTAGACCTCGCCCGGCGTGCCGCGGGTCACCGCCAGCCAGTAGGCGCGGACCATGTCGCGGACGTCGGTGAAGTCGCGCACGGCGTCGAGGTTGCCCACCCGGATCACCGGCTCGGCCATCCCCAGCTCGATGCGCGCGACCTGGCGCGCGAAGTTCGAGACCACGAAGACGTCGCCGCGGCGCGGGCCGGTGTGGTTGAAGCCGCGGGTCCGGATCACCTTGAGCCCGTAGCTCTGGAAGTACTGGTAGCCGAGGAAGTCCTGGCCCACCTTGGAGACCGCGTAGGGCGAGAGCGGGCGCAGCGGGTTCGACTCGCGGATCGGCACCTCGTCGGGCTGGACCAGGCCATACTGCTCCGAGGAGCAGGCGATCTGGACCACCGGGTCGAGGTCGAGCGAGCGAAGCGCCTCGAACAGGTTGATCTGCCCGGAGAGGTTCGACAGCACCGTGTCGCCCGGGGCGGTCCAGCTCGACGGCACGAAGCTCTGGGCCGCCAGGTGAAAGACCAGGTCGGGCCGGGCCTTGTCGACCGCCCAGCGTACCGAGCTCGGGTCCCGGAGCTCGCACTCCACCAGGCGCAGCTCCGGGGCGAGGTGCTCGATGTTGTCCATGCGGCTGCGCCACCGGTAGGTGCCGTAGACCTCGACCTCCGGGTGCTCGGCGAGCAGCAACTCCGCGAGGTGGGACCCGGCGAAGCCGGTGATTCCGGTGATCAGGGCTCTCATGAAGGGTTCTCCTCTGTCCTCGCGAGGCTCCGCCTCGACCTGACGAGGCGGCTGGAGCATCGTGGGCCTCGCGATCCGTAGCTCCCCCTCCCACGCCGACCGATATCTCCCGGTACCTCCCGGTCTCGCCGTGGTGAAGGTTTCGTCATGATCTCACTCCCATGGGAGCGCCACCTTGGAAGGCGCCCTCGGACCGCAGATGGTCCAGGTAGCTCGCCAGGCCGGCCACCCAGGGCTCGACGAGGCGCCCGCGCAGCCGCTCGACCCGCTCGACCGCGAGCACCGAGTACGCGGGGCGGCGGGCCGGCCGCGGGAACTCGTCGGTCGCCACCGGCACCACGCCCACCCCGGGGGCCCAGGAGCGGGCGATCTCGCGGGCGAAACCGTACCAGGAAACCGGCTCCCGGTTGCGGTAGTGCACGAGGCCGCGGGCCGTCGCGGTCCGGGACTCGAGCTCCGCCAGGTCCCAGAGGGCTCGCGCCAGGAAGGGCGTGAACGTGGGGGCGCCCACCTGGTCGTCGACCACCCGCAGGGGGTCGGTGCCACCCGCGATCAGCCGCAGCATCGTGGTGACGAAGTTGGGCCCGCCGCGGCCGAAGAGCCAGCTCGTCCGGACCACGATCGCGCGGCCGTAGGCGAGGGCGCGCTCCTCGCCCGCGAGCTTCGAGCGCCCGTAGACCGAGAGCGGCCCGGTGGCGGCGTCCTCCCGATACGGCTCGGACGCCGCGCCGTCGAACACGTAGTCGCTCGAGACGTGGATCAGGAGCGCGCCCGCCGCCTGCGCCGCGGCGGCCGCGTGGCCCACCCCCTCGCCGTTGACCGCCATCGCCGTCGCGGGGTCGCTCTCGCAGGCGTCGACCACGGTGTACGCCGCGCAGTTGACGACGGCCGCGGGCCGGAACTCCCGGACCCAGGCGCGCAGGCGCCCGGGGTCGGTGAGGTCGGCCGCGACGTGGGAGAGGCCGAGCACCGGGTAGCCCCGTCGCCGGCCCTCCGCCACGACCGCGCGACCGAGCATCCCCGTGCCGCCGAAGACCAGTGTCCGCACTCGGAGCTCCTCGCGCCTTCAGGGAATCCCGACCTCGGACTTGTCGCCGAGCATGAACCGGTACGCCTTGGGCTTCGCGCCGGTCTGGGTGATCTTGACGTCGCGGCCGATGAGCGAGGCGTCGATCCGCACCGGGATGTGGCAGATCTCGCTGCCCGCGAGCACGATCGAGTTCTCGATCTCCGAGCTCTCGATCACGCAGTGGTCGCCGATCGCCGTGTAGGGGCCGATGAAGGCGTCGACGATCCGCACGCCGTCGCCCACCACCACCGGGCCGCGCACCAGCGAGTCGACGATCTCCACGTCCCGGCCGAGCTGGACGCGCCCCTCGATGCGGCTCCCCTCGGGCCCTCTGCCGCGGGGCACCCGCAGCGCCTCGAGGACGATCCGGTTGGCTTCCAGCATGTCGTCGATCTTGCCGGTGTCCTTCCACCAGCCGCGGACCGTGTGCGGGTGCACGTCGAGGCCGCGGTCGATCAGGTCCTGGATGGCGTCGGTGATCTCGAGCTCGCCGCGCGCCGACGGGCGGATGCGCCGGACCGACTCGAAGATCGTCGAGTCGAACATGTAGACCCCGACCAGAGCCAGGTTGCTCGGCGGCCGGGCGGGCTTCTCCACCAGGCGCTTGACCTTGCCCTCCGCCGTCAGCTCGGCGACCCCGAACTGCTCCGGGTTGGGCACCTCGGCGAGGAGGATCTCGGCGTTCGGGCCCAGGCGGCGGAACTCCTCGACCAGGCTCGAGATCCCGCCCGCGATCAGGTTGTCGCCCAGATACATGACGAAGGAGTCGTCGCCCACGAAGGTCTCGGCGATCTTCACCGCGTGCGCGAGCCCCAGGGGCTCGGCCTGCTCGATGTAGGTGACCCGGGCCCCGAAGGCCGACCCGTCGCCCACCGCGGCGCGGATCTCGTCGCCCGTGTCGCCCACCACGATGCCGATGTCGGTGATCCCGGCCTCGACCACCGACTCGATGCCGTAGAACAGAACCGGCTTGTTCGCCACCGGCACGAGCTGCTTGGCCGAGGTGAAGGTGAGCGGCCTGAGGCGGGTGCCCTTGCCGCCGGAGAGGATGAGCCCTTTCATGGAACCCTTACTGCTGCACGCGGCCCGTCAGGTCGAGGAACGTGCCCACGTTCTTCAAGGTGAAGGCGATCCGGTAGTCCGTGTCGCGCCGGGTCCCGGCCTGGAAGTCCCGGTACTCGAGGCGGATGCCGTAGCACTGCGAGGTGTAGTCGAGGAAATAGCGCTGCTCCTGGAGCTGGCTCCTCTCGATGTCGTAATCGATATTGGTCTGCACGCTGAGCTTCGTGGGGATCACCGCGAAGCCGGCGGCCAGGCGGAGCTGGTTGCGCTGGATCTCGCCGTCCTGGGGCCGCAGGCTCGTGGTCAGGCGCACGTCGACGTCGTTCGCCCCGGTCGCCCCGAACTTGTAGTTGGCGGCGATCGAGCTCGAGGTGAGCTGGTGGAAGAGCGTGCTGTACAGCCACTCGCTCTGCAGGCTCATGTTGTCGGTCGGGTTGAAGCGCAGGGTCGCGTCGACCGGGCTGCGCTGGGAGGTGAGCTGCGCCGAGCCGGGCTCGAGGCTCTCGGCGCCCCGGTCGAGGTGGCGGGTGTCGTCGAAGCTGTAGCTCTGGGAGAGCTCCAGGCTGAACACCTCCCGGGGCGAGCCCCCCGACTCGTCCGGCGGCTTGGCCTTGATCCGGTTGATCAGGGAAAACTTGGCGACGTTGCCCGCGAAGGTGCTGTCGACGCTGTCGAAGCTGGGCACCTGGGCCGCGTTCCGGTAGACGTCGCCGTAGGCGTAGGTGATCCGCGGCTCGATCACGTGCTTGAGCTTGACGTAGGGACCTACCTTGGCGTCGAAGATCCGCGAGAAGGAGGGCCCGATGAGCGAGGCGCCCCAGGTGCTCACGTCGCGGGTCAGCGAGCTGCCGGTGAACGAGCTGCCGGTGGCGGTCACGGTGGAGCGGTCGGTCTCCAGGCTGTCCCCGTACCAGGTGAGACGGTGGCCGGCGTTGAGGGTGACCGAGAGCCAGGGGGCGGGCTGCAGGGGGTAGGAGAGCTGGGGGAAGAGGTCCATCCGCCCGTAGTCGCTCTTGAAAGTCTTCGACCGGTCGACCGAGAGCAGGCCCGCGGAGCTGTCGACCGAGAGGTAGAGCGGCGCCTCCCAGAGCCCGGTGTGGAGGATCGGAGTGGAGCGCAGGTCGTACTCGAGCTCGGGCAGGCGCCGGTCGGTGTTGATGCGGGTGCCGGTGAAGGTCTCCCGCTCGGTCACCTGGAGGTTGACCAGGTGGGTCCCCCAGTTGCCGGTGACGAAGGCCTTCGACTCCTGGAACCGGATGCTGTTCAAATTGAAGTCGCGCTCGAAGTCCTGGAAGAACTGGAAGTCGGAGTACTCGGTCCAGTCGACGACGCCGCGCAGGCCGAGCGGCAGGTCGTTCGAGACGTGGTCGAGCTGGGCCTTCCAGCGCACCTTGTCCTGTTCCTGGTCCTGGATCGCGTAGGCCTGGAGCTTGCCCTGGGTGCCGTCGGTCGGCTGGTAGCGGAGCTCGTCGCCGAGCCCCACGAAGCCCGCGCTGTAGCCGTCGAGGAACACCGTCGTGTCGTAGCTGCGGCCCAGGGGCTGGAAGTAGGCGAGCCCCAGGTAGGTGCCGCGGCGCTGGCTCCAGCCGATGTTCGGCACCAGGAGGCCCGCCGAGCGTTCGCGCTTGGTCGGCCAGACGATGTAGGGCGTGTAGAGCACCGGAAGCTTCTTGATCCGCATGCGCGCGTTCTTGACGTGGGCGTAGCCCTCCACCTCGACCCGCGCCCGGGAGAGCCGGAAGCTCCAGTCGGGGGTCTCCTGCTTGCACGACGTGAAGACGCCGTCGGTGACCGTGTAGACGTCGTCGCCCACCTTGGCGATCTCGCGGCCCGAGAAGTAGTAGTCCGGGTCGACGTAGGCGGTCGCCTCGGTCAGGGTTCCGGTTTTGGTGTCGAGGTCGAAGCTCAGGGTCTCACCGGCGAGGCGCCGCGGCCCCTGGTCGAAGACCACGTGCCCCTCGGCCATGACCTGGCGGGTGTGGAGGTCGACCTCCGCCCGGTCGGCGGAGAGCTTGATGTCCTTGTAGTGGATGACCACCTCGCCGGTCAGGACGGCGTAGTCCTGGCGCTGGAACTCGAGCGAGCCGGCGTCGCCGGTGACCGTGCCCTTGCCGTTCTCGAGCTGGAGGGTGAACTGGATCCGGTTCGGGTTGGGCGGCTCGGGCGCGGCCGGCGGGGCGGGCGTCTCGGCCGGCGGGGCGGGCTCCGCGGGAGCCGCAGCCGGCTCGGGGGCGGGAGGCGCCGGCTCGGGGGCGGCCGGCGGCTGCACGGCGGCGGGCTCGGGGGCCGGAGCCTGGGCCGCAGCTTGGCCCGCAGCCGGAGCGTCCTGCGCGGCGGCCGGGACGACGGCGAGGAGGGCCAGGAGCAACGCCGCCCCCAGGAGTCTGTGCGGCATTCGGAGCGAGGGTTGAGAGCGCACGGGTCGGGTCGCGTCGGGCCGGTCTGGACGGTTGAACAGTCCGCCTAGTCTAGCCGCTCCACGACCAGAGCGGTGGCCTCGCCGCCGCCGATGCAGATGGCCGCGCATCCCAGGTGGGCGTCGCGTTCGGCCAGGGCGCCCAAGAGCGTCACCACGATCCGGGCGCCCGAAGCGCCGATCGGGTGGCCCAGGGCGACCGCCCCGCCGTGGACGTTGACCCGCTCGGGGTCGAGGCCGTGGTCCTGGATGAACGCCATGGCCACCGCCGCGAACGCCTCGTTGACCTCCCAGAGGTCGACGTCCGAGGCCGCGAGACCGGCGCGCTCGAGGACGCCGCGGGCGGCGGCGACGGGCGCGGTGGTGAACCACTCCGGCTTCTGGGCCACCGAGTGCTGGGCGACGATCCGGGCCAGGGGCTTCTTGCCCAGGGCCTTGGCGTGGGCGGCGGTGGTGAGCACGAGGGCGGCGGCGCCGTCGTTGATCTTGCTGGCGTTGGCCGCGGTGACGGTGCCCTCCTTGTCGAACGCAGGCCTCAAGGTCGACATGCGGTCGAGGTCTACCCGGAAGGGCTCCTCGTCCCGGTCGACCGTCTCGACGGCGCCCTTGCGCTTCGGCACCTCGACCGGCGCGATCTCGGCGGCGAACAGGCCCTTCTCCGTGGCCTCGCGGGCCCGGTCGTAGCTCTCGCGGGCGTAGGCGTCCTGGGCCTCGCGGCTGAAGCCGTACTCGCGCACGCAGAGCTCGGCGCAGTTGCCCATGTGGACGTCGTTGTACGGGTCCCACAGGCCGTCGAGGATCATCGAGTCGACCAGCTTGCCATGGCCCAGGCGCAGGCCGTCGCGGACGCCGGGGGCCAGGTAGGGGGCCTGGCTCATGCTCTCCATGCCGCCGGCGGCCACCACCCGGTAGTCGCCGCAGCGCAGGTCGTTGGCGGCGATCATCATGGTGCGCATGCCGGAGCCGCAGACCTTGTTCAAGGTGATGGCGCCCGTCGACGGCGGGCAGCCGGCGCCGAGGGCGGCCTGGCGGGCCGGGGCCTGGCCCTGGCCGGCGGTGAGCACGCAGCCCATGTTCACCTGGTCCACGTCGCCCGGCTCGAGGCCGGCGCGCTCGATGGCGGCGGCCAGGGCGCGGGCGCCGAGCCGATGGGCGGGAAGGGTGGAGAAGACGCCCTGGAAGGATCCGATGGGCGTGCGGGCGGCGCTCAGGATGACGATGTTGTCCATGTTCGCTCCTCGAGAGGCAAGGGGTAGGACGGGGAGGCCGGAACGGGCGTCCGGAGAGGGCGATCCGGACGGGGGGATCGTAGCACACGGCCCTCCGGGGTCGGACGCCTCGGCGATCGGCCGACGCAGAGGTCGGCCGCTTCACGCGTCCATGAAGCTCCCCACCGCAACAGGCCAATGAAGCGGCCGAGCTCTGCCTCGGCCGGGCGATCGGTCCCGAGGGCACCGAGCTTCCGGGGCGGAGGCGTCCCCGAAAACTCCACGCACCCCGGCCACCAGGCCGAGCTCTGCCTCGGCCGGGCGAACCGTCCGCCGGGCACCGGGCTTCGGCGCCTCGGCTCGCGACACCCGGCCCGGGACTTCGGTAGAGTCGGTCCGTGGCCTCTGCGCCTCCCTCCGGCCGCCTCCTGGGCATCGACTACGGCGCGAAGCGCGTCGGGCTCGCGATCTCCGACCCGGAGGGGCGGTTCGCCCTGCCTCTGGGCGTCGTCGCGCGCCGGGACGACCGGGGGGCGGCGCGGCGGATCGCGGCGATCGCCGAGCGGGAAGGGATCGCGGGCCTGGTCCTGGGCGAGCCGCGGCGCCTCGACGGCACGCGCGGCGAGGCCGCCGAGCGGGCGGCGCGCTTCGCCCGGCGCCTGGAGGCCGCCACCGGCCTGCCGGTCGAGCTGGTCGACGAGAGCCTGACCAGCGTCGAGGCCGAGCGCCGGCTGCGCGCGGCCGGCGTCGTGCCGGACGCCGCCAGCGGCCGGGTCGACGCGGTGGCGGCACAGATCCTGCTCCAGGAAGCGCTCGATCGCCGCCGCGGCACAGACCCGCCGGCGGCCGACGTCGGCTAGAATTCCGCCTCCCGATCCCGCGCCTCCGGCGGGCGCGCGGCCGGGAGCGCCACGACCTCTCCCCATGCGCTTCCTCAAGGCCATCGGCTGTCTCGCGCTCGTCGTCCTGCTGGCGGCGGCGGGCGGCGCGTGGTGGGCCTGGGCGACCCTCCACCGGCCGCTCGCCCCGGGGGAGCGGACCCTGGTGGTCGAGCCGGGCACCGACGCCGGCACCATCCTGGCCCGCCTCGAGGACCGGGGGCTGATCCCCGACGCCCGGCTCGCCCGCGCCTACCTGGTCTACGGCCTGGGCGACCCACCGCTCAAGGCGGGCGAGTACCGCTTCGACGAGCCCCTCTCCACCGTCGGAGTGCTCGACAAGCTGATCCGGGGCGACGTCGTCCTCCACCAGGTGACGGTGGTGGAGGGCCTGACCCTCGAGGAGACCGCCGACGCCCTCGCCCAGGCGGGCTTCGGCGACCGGGATGCCTTCCTGGCGGCGATGCGCGACCCCCGTTCGATCGCCGACCTCGACCCGGCGGCCCAGGACCTCGAGGGCTACCTGTTCCCGGAGACCTACTCGTTCACTCGCGGGGCGAGCGCGGGCGAGATCGTGGACGCGATGGTGCGCACCTTCCACGACCGGTTCGAGGCCCGGGTGCGGCCGCTCCTCGAAGCGGGGCCGGGCGCCGCCGCGAGCCCGGCGCCGCTGGCCGGGCCCGCGAGCGCGGTGGTCGCCGACGCCCAGAGCCTGGAGCGCGCCGCCTCCGGGGAGAGCCAGCCGCCGGACGAGCCGGTGACGCCCCTGGACCCGGAGCGGCCGAACCGGGCCCGCGGGCGGCCCCTCACCGTGCGCCAGCTCGTGACCCTGGCGAGCATCGTCGAGAAGGAAGCGAAGGTCGACGAGGAGCGCCCCGTGATCGCCTCGGTCTACAGCAACCGCCTGGCGGCCGGGATGGGGCTCTATGCCGACCCGACGGTGATCTACGCCTTGAAGCGCCGGGGGACCTGGAACGGCAACCTGACGCGCGCGGACCTGAAGGTCGACTCCCCCTACAACACCTATCGCTACGGCGGGCTGCCGCCGGGTCCGATCGCCTCCCCGGGCCTGGGGAGCCTCGAGGCCGCGGCCGCCCCGGCCGACACCGCCTACCTGTACTTCGTCAGCCGCAACGACGGCACGCACGTCTTCTCCGAGACCCTTGCCGAGCACAACGCCAACGTCAGCCGCTGGCAGAAGAGGTACTGGCGCGAGCGGTGGGCCGAGGAGCGCCGGCAGGACGCGAAGCAGGACGGCCGCTGAGGCCGGAGGCCGGCCGCGGAGCGCGAAGAATTCCGCGCGATCGGCGCCCTTCGGATTGACAGCTCCCAAGGCCCCGGTGTATCAAGGAGGCTACGATCCATAGCATGGCGCCGTAGCGCCGGCCGTGCCACGCTCGGTCGGCCTCGAGTCGTCTCATCAGAACGAGATCGTGACGAACGAGCCGAGGTCGGGGAAGCGGCGAGAGCGGTGGGAGAGGAATCGAGGGAGAGGGATCGAGGGAGAGGGGGGCGATCCGATGAATCGAACGCCTTGGAGTAGCCGATCAGGTGAGCGCAGTCTTCACCGCTCGACGTGGGCGGGGGAGCAGCGGGCCTCGGAGCCGGAGATGTTCCAGACGCCTCGTCGGCTCGAGGCGAAGGCCACTAGATGTCTGATCGGAGCGCAATCATGACGTTCGAGCCGAGTTTTGAGCCGCCGCCAGACCGGGAGGGGGCGTCCCTCTCCCCCCGGAGGGTGGGAGAGGGATTGAGGGTGAGGGGGGCGATCCGGAAGGTCTCTGCGCCGAGCAAGGCCCGGGCCGGTGAGGTCTCGTCGAGCGGCTTCCCGCGGGCGGTGGCCGCCGTGTCCGGAGTCGCTTCCCTCCGTTCAACTCGTCGGTTTGAGGCGGAGCCTCGCTAGGAGAAGTGCCGCATGAACACGCGCGAAGAGTTCGGAAAGTACCTCCTTCTCAAGAAGCTGGCCGAAGATCCCCTGGGCGAGAGCTTCCGGGCCGGCCGCCTGGGCCAGCAGGGCCTCGAGCAGGTTGTCCTGCTGCGCGTCTTCAACGGCCAGGGCCTGGACGGCGAGCGCCTGTGGAAGGTGCTTTCGGGCCGCCAGGACCTGCAGGGCGCCTTGAAGAGCCCCAACATCGGCAGCGGGGTCGACGCCGGACGGGTGCGCGGCGTGCCGTACGTCGCCTACGACTACATCTCGGGCAAGGACCTGGCCACGCTCATGGCCCAGGCCGCCCGGGAGAAGCTCGCCCTTCCCGACGGATCACGCCCTGCTCATCGCCGACCGCGTCGGCCTGGCGCTGACCGCGGCCTACGAGGCCCGCCACGGCGGCGAGCGCGTGCTCCACGGCCTGGTCGTGCCGCAGCTCACCATGGTGTCGAACGAGGGCGAGACCCGGCTGCTGGGCTTCGAGGCCGGGCCGGGCCTGGCCGCCCAGGCCGGCGCGTTTCCCGACGAGGTCCAGCGCTACCTCGCTCCGGAGGTGCGTGGCGGCGCCGAGCCGACGAAGACCGCCGACGTCTTCTCGTTGGGCGCCATCCTCCTCGAGCTCCTCACCGGGCGGGCGGTGCCGACGACCACCGCCGAGGGCTACTCCGGGCTCATCGACCAGGCGCGCCTGGCGGCTGAGGGCACTCCCCTGCCGGCCCCCGTCGCGACGCTCCTCAAGCGGAGCCTGACCTCGGCCGAGGCGCGGATCTCCGACGCCGCGAGCTGGCACAAGCTCCTCTCCAAGCTCATGGCCGAGGGCGGGTACAACGCCACCACCTTCAACCTCGCCTTCTTCATGCACAACCTCTTCCGCGACGAGATCGAGCGCGAGAGCCAGGAGATCGAGGCCGAGAAGACGATGGACGTGCCGGCGGCGCGGGGCGCCGGCCTGGCGGCCATGGGAGCCGAGACCATGGCCGTGCCCCGGGAGGTGCTGGACAGGACGTCCACCGCCGGCCAGCGGCCCGATGACACCGCCGCCGTGCGGGCCCGCTACGGCCTCGAGGAGGCGTCGGGCAAGGAGGCCGCGGGCGGCTCGAAGAAGCTCCTCTGGATCGCCGTGGCCGCCGCCGTCCTGGTGGCCGCGATCGCCGTCGGCGTCTACTACGCCGTGTTCGCGTCCGCGTCCGGCGCGCCGGCCGCCGAGCCGCCGCTCGCCCAGGCGCAGATGCCCGCCCCCGAGCCCCGGCCGGCCGAGCCCGCCAAGCCCGCCGGTCCCGATCCGGCCGAGCTCCAGGCCCAGATCGACAAGATGGTCGAAGAGAAGACCCAGGCCATGGAGGCGAACCTGAAGGAGCAGTACGACCAGCGCATCACCGACATAAAGAAGCAGCTCCAGGACGCCGAGGAGGCCGCCGCCAAGCGCGCCCGCGACGAGGAAGCGCGCAAGGCGGCCGCCGCGGCCGAGGAGGCCCGCAAGAAGGCCGCCGCGGAGGAGGCCGCGAAGACGAAGGCCGCCGCCGAGACCGTCACCCCGCCGGCGGACGCCGCCGGCATGGCGGACAAGGACGCGACCGCCGGCCAGGGCGCACCGCCGCAGCCGGCGCCGCAGCCCAAGCCCGAGCCGGTCGAGCCCCAGGTCCGGGTCGGCGAGCTGGTCGAGGGAGGCCCCGGGGTCGTGGCGCCGCGGGTCGTGCGGCGGGCCTCTCCCGTCTTCCCGCCGGTAGCCGTCCGCCTCCACAAGACGGCCACCGTGGACGTGCGGGTGCTGGTGGACGAGAACGGCAAGGTGGCCGACACGGAGATCGCGGGGCACAAGTCGGGCTTCGGCTTCGACGAGGCCGCCCTCGACGCGGCCCGGGCCTCGAGCTACGCCCCCGCCACCAAGCTCGGCGTCAAGGTGAAGATGTGGGTGACCGTGCGCTTCGTGTTCGGGAGGTAGGGGTCACTGCGCCCCGGCGAGGGCCGGAGACACCGGCACTTCCTCCCCGGGCCCGTCGTACTCGATCTGGCCGTTCTCGAGCTTGATCAGCCGGTCGGCCAGCGGGTAGTAGCGATCGTCGTGGCTGATCACCACCACGGTCTTGCCGCGCCGCCGTAGCTCGGCCAGGATGTCCTGGTAGAAGATCTCCTTGAACATCGGATCCTGGTCCGCCGCCCACTCGTCGAACAGGTAGATCGGTCGGTCCTCGAGGTAGGCGACGAGCAGGGCCAGGCGCTTGCGTTGCCCCTGGGACAGGTCGGTGGTCGAGAGGCGGCCGTCGCGCACCGTCACCTTGTGGCCGAGCTGGAGGCTCTCGAGGTAGAGCCGTGCCCGCTCGTCGACGTCCGGCGACTCGAGGCCCAAGAGGTCCTCGAACAGGAAGAAGTCCGAGAACACGACCGAGAAGTGCTGGCGGTAGGCGTCGAGCTCGTCGCCCCCGCCCACCGGCCGGCCGTCGAGCTCGATCCTGCCCTCCTCCGGGGCGTAGAGGCCGACCAGGGTCTTGGCGAGGGTGGTCTTGCCGCTGCCGTTGCCGCCCACCAGGAAGACCTGCTCGCCCGGCGCGAGGGTCAGGTCGATGGGCCCGAGGCGGAAGTCCCGGTCTTGCCCCTCTCGCCGGTAGGTGTGGGTCACCCCGCGCAGCTCGAGGCGGGACCAGCTCGGCCGCGGCTCCTCGGCCGGCGGCTGCTCGATCGCGATCTCCTCGCCCGACGCCAGGGAGAAGCCCAGGGAGCGCACCTTGTCGACCGCCACCTCGGCCCGGCCGAGGGTGGGCAGGTTGTCGAGGAGGATCTGCAGCGGCGTCATCATGTAGAGCAGCACCACCGTGTAGCCCACCAGGGTCTGCTGGCTCGCGCCGATGAATCCCGGGCGCCCCAGCAGCAGCACGCCGATGACGGCGAAGAAGAGCAGGTGCCCCCAGGACGCCGCCGAGCCGTAGATCAGGGCGGCCAGGACCCGCAGCCGGCGCACCCGCTCCACGGTCGCGGAGAGCTGGACGGTGAAGGCCCACCGCCGGCGGCGGTGGAGCTTGAGCTCCTTGACGCCGTCGGTCAACGCTTCGAAGTGGCGGAACAGCGCGTCCTGCTCCTCGCGCGCCTCGTGGAAACGGCGGATGCCCAGGGCCGCCGGCAGGCGATAGGTCACCACCCCCAGCACCACCGCCACGAGAAGCATGAAGAAGAGCTCGGCGTCGAGCCACGCCATGTAGCCGAGACAGCCCAGCACGATGGTGCCGTTGACGAAGACCGCCGGCACGAAGACCAGGGCCTGGGTGAGGGTGTTGATGTCGTCGGTCAGGGTGGCGAGCAGCCGGTGGGGTCCCAGCGTCTCCAGGGTCTGCATGGGGCTGGCGAGGATCTGGCGGCTGAGCTCGAGACGCAGGTCCCTGACCAACCCCTGGCCGAGGAGCGAGAGCAGGGCGAGCGAGCTCAGCCGGCCCAGGGCCACCAGCGCACACAGGCCGGCGAACAGCAGCCCGACATGGGCCAGCGGCACCTCGCCGCCGTGGCGCAGGCTGAGGTTGACCAGGGCGAGGAGAGCGACGCTCCCGGCGCCCGCGACCATGCCCACGATCACCGCCGTGAAGAGGAGGCGCCGGGCCTTGCCCGACCGGCTGAAGACGAAGCGGAGGAATTTCATCGCAGGTACGGCTCCGCTAGTTCAGTGCAAGGCCGGCGGCGTTTGGGACATGCGCACCGCTGCGCCGGTGCGGGCCAAAGCGACGACGACCCGGCCTCATAGAGGAGGAGGCCGGGCCGTCGGCGTCGGGAGGGAGGAAGGGCCTGGGGAGGCGGCGCGGCTCTGCCGCACAGCCTCCCAGTGACGTCTAGAGGTCGGCCGCCTTGATGCTGGCGGTGAGCTCCTGGATGACCGGCTTCATCACCTTGTCGAACATCCGCGAGTCGTTGTCCACGCCGCCGCCGAAGCCGCCGATCGAGAGCCTCATGTGGGCATCCTCGCCGCGCGCCTCGTCCGCCCAGACGATCTCGCCGGACTCGGTGTCGATGATCCGGGCGTTCATGGCGGCCACGAAGGTCCTCTTGCCGCCGGAGAAGCCGGGCAGGCGGCCGACGGAGCGGCCGTGAGCGCCGGTGTCGGTGGCCCCGTACTCGGTCACCGCGCCGGTCAGGAAGTACTCCACGCCCAGGAGCTTGCCGGCTCGCACGGCGGTCGACGGGTCGACGTCGCCGGACAGGGCGAGGTTCTTCTCGCGCATCAGCGCGTCGAGCTGCTCGCGGTCGATGACCCGGAACTTGCCGCTCTTGACCAGCTCGGTGACGAAGACGTCCTGGGCCGCCTCGGCGCCGCCGCTGCCCCACCACTGGTTGTCGGCCTTGTTCTGGAAGGCCAGCACGGCGATCCGGGGCTTGTCGCTCTTGGCGAAGGCCGGCGTCAGGGCGACGGCCACGAGCACGGCACAGACGACGAGAATGAGGGCGCGTTTCATGGGTCTACCTCCTACTGCGAGATGGATGATTGTCCGTGGATCTACACGGATTCTAGGCCAGCCGGCGCCCGACGGCAAGATCGGGTCGGTTCCGGCCGCCGGGCCGCTCAGGCCGGCTCGAAGACGAGCTGCAGGCGCCGCTGCTCTTCCTCGAGCTCCTGGGCGTCGACGGCGCAGATGGCCGCCATGTTGACGATGTCGGTCACGTCGACGCCGCGCTGCAGCACGTGGACCGGCCGCGCCATCCCCAGGAGGATCGGGCCGATGGCCTCGGCGCCCGCCAGACGCCAGATCAGCTTGTAGGCGGTGTTGGCGGCGTTCAGGTCGGGGAAGACGAGGACGTTCGCCGGCCCCGAGAGCCGCGACCACGGGTAGGTCTCCTCGAGGATCTCCCCGACCACCCCCGTGTCGGCCTGCATCTCGCCGTCGACCTCGAGGTCCGGCTCGCGCTCCTGGACGATGCGGGTCGCCTCGCGCATCTTGACCGCCTCGGGGTGGGTGTTGGAGCCGAAGTTGGAGAACGACAGCATGGCCACCCGCGGCTCGAGCTGGAAGCGGCGGGCGAACGCCGCCGAGAGCAGGGCGATCTCGGCCAGGTCGTCGGCGCTCGGCTCGATGTTGACCGTCGTGTCGGCGAAGACGAAGAGCCGCTCACCGAGGATCAGGATGTAGGCGCCGGAAACGCGGCGCACGCCGTCGCGGGTGCCGATGATCTGGAGCGCCGGCCGGATCGTGTCGGCGTAGTACTGGGTGAGCCCCGAGATCAACCCGTCGGCGTGGCCCAGCTTGACCATCATGGTTCCGAAGTAGTTGCGCGACCGCATCAGCTTGACGGCGTCCTCGTGGGTCACCCCGTCGCGCCGGCGCAGCCGGTGGAGCTCGCGGGCGTACTCCTCGAACGCCGGCGAGCTCTCGGCGTGGATCAGGGTCACCTGGTCCTCTGAGAGGTCGAGCTCCGCGAGCCGCTCGGCGACCTGCTCGTGGCGGGCGAGCAGCACCGGGTGGGCGATCCCCTCCTCCACCAGCACCTTCGCGGCCCGCAGGATCTTGTCGTG
Source organism: uncultured Acidobacteriota bacterium (assembly GCA_963741925.1). Lineage (GTDB taxonomy): Bacteria > Acidobacteriota > Thermoanaerobaculia > Multivoradales > DATKCC01 > CAVUBL01. The sequence continues at coordinate 67,360 of CAVUJU010000005.1, read as the reverse complement.
CTCGCCCTCGGGGAAGACGATCCGCTTGCGGCTCTTCCTGGCCCGCTCCTTGAGCTCGTGCATGAGCTCGAGGCGCCGCGAGATGATGGTCCGCAGCCGCCCCTGGTAGCGCTCGAAGTCGTCGATCCGCACGCGCGCGACGCCGGTCTCCATCGCCGCCCTGGCCACCGCCGGCGGCACCCGGAGGAGCACCCGGTAGTCCATGGGCTTGGGGATCAGGTACTCGGGACCGAAGCGCAGGGTCTCGAGCCCGTAGGCCCGGAGCACGGCGTCCGGCACGTCCTCCTTGGCGAGGTCGGCCAGGGCCCGCACCGCGGCGAGCTTCATCTCGTCGTTGATGTCGGTCGCCCGGACGTCGAGAGCGCCGCGGAAGATGAAAGGGAAGCCGAGGACGTTGTTGACCTGGTTCGGGTCATCGGACCGGCCGGTCGCCATGATCACGTCGTCGCGGGCGCCCTTGGCCTCCTCGTAGCCGATCTCCGGGTCCGGGTTGGCCATGGCGAAGACGATGGGCCGCGCGGCCATGCCGCGGAGCATGTCCGGCTCGACCACCCCGGCGACCGACAGGCCGACGAAGACGTCGGCGCCTTCGAGCGCCTCACCCAGGCTGCGGGCGCCGGTGTCGGCGGCGTAGGCCGCCTTCATCGGGTCCATGTGCTCGCTTCGGCCCTGGTAGATCGGACCCTTCGAGTCGCACAGGATCACGTTCTCGCGCGCGAGGCCCAGCTTCTCGTAGAGCCACAGGCAGCCGAAGGCGGCGGCGCCGGCGCCGGAGAAGACGAGCTTGACCTCCGAGATCTCCTTGCCCGCCACCTCCAGGGCGTTGAGCAGGGCGGCGCCCGAGATGATGGCGGTGCCGTGCTGGTCGTCGTGGAAGACCGGGATCGACATCTCCCGCTTCAGGGTCTGCTCGATCTCGAAGCACTCCGGCGCCTTGATGTCCTCCAGGTTGATGCCGCCGAAGGTGGGCTCCAGGGCCTTGACGATGCGGATGATCTCCTGGGGATCGGAGGCGTCGAGCTCGAGGTCGAAGACGTCGATGTCGGCGAAGCGCTTGAAGAGCACCCCCTTGCCCTCCATCACCGGCTTGCTCGCCAGCGCTCCGATGTTGCCCAGGCCGAGGACGGCGCTGCCGTTGGAGACCACCGCCACGAGGTTGCCCCGGGCGGTGTACTCGTAGGAGGCGAGGGGGTCGGCCTCGATCGCCTTGCAGGGCTCGGCGACGCCCGGGGTGTAGGCGAGCGACAGGTCCCACTGGGTGGCGGTGGGTTTGGTGGGTACGACCTCGATCTTGCCCTTGCGGCCCTTGGAGTGGTACTCGAATGCGTCTTCCCGGGTGATCTTCTTCATCGGGCCAGTCTATCGCCGCGCCCGGTCGACCCGGCCGGGGCAGGGCTCGGCCAGGTGGCACCGTTCGGTGCCGGCGGCGTGGACCGCCCGGCCGAGGCAGAGCTCGGCCGCTTCAGGCGTTCGGTGCCGGATGTGGCGGCCCTACGCCGGCTCGGGGACGAGCTCGCGGAAGGCGGCGGTGAAGTGGCGCAGGACCGGCGCCTGGTAGGTGAGCTCGAGGCCGCGGAGGTCGTCGCGGTGGTCCCGGACCTCCTCGAGCACCTCGACCACGTACTCCAGGTGGCTGTTGGTATAGACCCTGCGGGGCACCGCCAGGCGCACCAGCTCCATGGACGCGGCCACGCTCTCGCCGGTCACCGGGTCGTCGTGGCCGAACATGACGCTGCCGATCTCCACCCCGCGCACGGCTCCCCGGCGGTAGAGGGCGACCACCAGGGCCTGGGCCGGGAAGCCGGCCGGCGGGATCGCCGGCAGGAAGGCCTTGGCGTCGATGTAGACCGCGTGGCCGCCGGTCGGCCGCATGATCGGGATGCCGGCGTGGGTGAGGGCCCTGCCGAAGGCCTCGATCTGGCCGACCCGGTAGCGCAGGTACCCCTCGTCGAGCACCTCGCGCAGGCCGCGCGAGACCGCCTCCAGGTCCCGTCCCGCCAGGCCACCGTAGGTCGGGAAGCCCTCGATCACCACCATCCGCTGTTTGATCGCCTCGATCAGCCCCCGGTCGCGGCTGGCGAGGAAGCCGCCGATGTTGGCGAGGCCGTCCTTCTTGGCGCTCATGGTGCAGCCGTCGGCCAGGGAGAAGACCTCGCGCGCGATCTCGGCGACGCTCTTGCCCTGCTGGCCCGGCTCGCGCTGCTTGATGAACCAGGCGTTCTCGGCGAAGCGGCAGGCGTCGAGGTAGAAGGGGACGCCGAACTCCCGGCAGAGCTCCGAGGTGGCGCGGACGTTGGCCAGCGAGACCGGCTGGCCGCCGCCCGAGTTGTTGGTCAGGGTGAGCATGGCGAGGGGGATGCGCGCGCGCGGGGTGGTCTCGAACAGGTGCCGGAGCCGCGCCAGGTCGACGTTGCCCTTGAACGGATGGTCGGCCGCCGGGTCCTGGCCCTCGGGGATCACCAGGTCCAGGGCCTCGCCGCCGTGGGTCTCGACGTTCGCCCGCGTGGTGTCGAAGTGGGAGTTGTTGGGCACGATCGAGCCGGGGGCGACGAGGTGCGAGAAGAGGAGGTTCTCGGCCACCCGTCCCTGGTGGACCGGCACCATGTGGGGGAACCCGAAGACCTCGCGCACCGTCTCCTCGAGCCGGTAGTAGTTGCGGGCGCCGGCGTAGGCCTCGTCGCCGATCATCATCCCGGCCCACTGGTGGTCCGACATGGCCGAGGTGCCCGAGTCGGTGAACAGGTCGATGAACACCGCCTCGGAGGGGACCATGAACAGGTTGAACCCGGCGTCGACGAGGCGCCGCTCCCGCTCTTCGCGGTCGGGCAGCCGGATCGCCTCCACTACCTTGACGCGCCACGGTTCGGGCATGAACTTCATCGCGATTCTCCTAGAGAGGCTCCGCCTCAAACCGACGAGGCGTCTTGAGCGCCTTGGGCTTCATGAGTCGCAGGTCCCCCTCCCACGGCGAGTGATCGAGCCTGCGCTCAGCAGAACGGCTACTCCAGGACGGTGGATTCATCGGATGCCCCCCGCAACCCCTCGATCCCCTTCCCACCCCACGGGGGGGAAGGGGACGGTTGACCGGATGCCCCCCGCAACCCCTCGATCCCCTTCCCACCCCACGGGGGGGAAGGGGACGATTGATCGGATGCCCCCCGCAACCCCTCGATCCCCTTCCCACCCCACGGGGGGGAAGGGGACGATTGATCGGATGCCCCCCGCAACCCCTCGATCCCCTTCCCACCCCACGGGGGGGGAAGGGGACGGTTGACCGGATGCCCCCCGCAACCCCTCGATCCCCTTCCCACCCCACGGGGGGGAAGGGGACGATTGATCGGATGCCCCCCGCAACCCCTCGATCCCCTTCCCACCCCACGGGGGGGGAAGGGGACGGTTGACCGGATGCCCCCCGCAACCCCTCGATCCCCTTCCCACCCCACGGGGGGGAAGGGGACGATTGATCGGATGCCCCCCGCAACCCCTCGATCCCCTTCCCACCCCACGGGGGGGAAGGGGACGCCCCCTCCCTCTCGGGCTGTTGCTCGGGGAACTCGGCTCGTTCGTCACGATTCTGGCCTCGTCAGACATCTAGGGGGGCCGCTCCGCCGGGGCGGAGGGCCGGTACGGGGAGGGGTGAATGCATGTTACGGCTCGGGAGCCGCCGAGGCAAGGCGCTACACTCCCCCGCGCCATGATCGTGGTCCCCGAGGACGGCCGGCTCCGCGTCGTGACCCAGAGCGACCACGCCCACCTGGCCGGCGAGGTCGTCGCGCTCTGGCGCGCCGACGGCCTGCCGGCGAACCCCCGCCGGCCGGAGATCGTCCGCGCCGTGCGCGAGCACGACAACGGCTGGCGCGAGACCGACTCGGCGCCGCGGGTCGACCGGGCGACGGGCCGCCCCCACGACTTCCGGACCCTGCCGGCCGAGGTGCGCCGGGAGATCTGGCGCCGCGGCGCGGCGCGGCTCGCGGCCACGAGGCCCTACGCGGCGCTCCTCATCGTCCACCACGCCCTCGTGCTGCACGCCGGAAACCGGGGCAACGACGCGTGGGACGAGGACCTCCTGGCACCCCTCGACGAGCTCTACGGTGAGCTCGTCGAGACGACCGGGGCCCCGGCCTTCCAGGTGGCGGCGGACTACCGCTTCCTCGCCGTCGCCGACGCGCTCTCGCTCGCGGCGTGCGGCGCGCTGGCCGGAGCGATCGACCCGGAGGGGGCGGCCGGACACCGGGTGGCCCTGTGCGACGGCCGCGTGGAGATCGACCCCTTCCCCCTCGCCGGCGCGACGACCTTCCGGGTACCCGACCGGTCCATCCCGGACCGCGTCTACCGGGGCGACGCCGACCTGGGCGGCGAGCTCGCCGCGGCCCGATGGGGGGCGTTCGCGGCTCGGATCGGCCCCCGATCGCGATGAGATCGGCGTGATACTCTGCCCGCCATGCCAAAGCTGGGAGACTCGGCGGCCGCCTCGGGGGCCGAGACGCTCCGCGTCCTGTTTCCGTCGGTCCTCGGCGAGCTCGGGATCGAGCTGCGGGGGCAGACGGTCACCCGCCTGGTGGTCGCTCCCGAGGGGGAGGAGAACGCCAGCTTCACGCCGTTCGAGGACCTCGACGGCTCGGAGCTCCTCGATGAGCTCTTCGGGCGGCTCTCCGAGTACTTCGCGGGTGCGCGCAAGGACCTGGAGCTGTCGTTCGACCTGACTCCCTCGGGCCTGCCTCGCTTCGACGCCCGGGTTCTCCACGAGGTGGCGAAGATCCCCTACGGCAGGACCCGCACCTACCAGAAGATCGCCGCGGCCGCCGGCCAGCCGGACGGCTACCGCCAGGTGCTCGCGGTGCTGGTGGGGAACCCGATCCCGATCGTCATCCCGTGCCACCGCGTGGTGACCAATAAGTCGGGGATCGGTAGCTACATCGCCGGCAAGGACAAGAAGCGCTGGCTCCTCGATCTCGAGCGCGAGCACCTCGAGGAAGCGTCGTAGCGCCGGGCGCCCGGAGGCGCCCGGCGATCCTCGTCTACTCCGTCTCCAGCTCGACCTTCAGGTTCACGTCCTCGCCGGCCTCGGCGCTGAAGCTCGTCGTCTTCGACTCGTAGCCCGGCCGGACCACCTCGAGCTCGTGGTCGCCGGGGTCGACGGTGATCGTCCCGTTGGCCCGCAGGATGTCGTCCCCGGTGCCCAGGAACCGGCCGTCCAGGTAGATCGCCGCGTCCGGGGGCACCACGGAGAGCGTCAGCCGGGCCGGCTCGCGGCGGGCGTCGTACGGCTGCCCGGCCTCCGGGGCCTCGCCGGGCGCCCCCACCGCGCCGCGCTCGCGCTCCATCCGCTCGCGCCACTCGGGCTCGGTCCCTTCGCCCCGCTCCTCGCGACGCTCGAGCCGCTCGTCGCGGCGCGCGGTGGAGGTCGCCGGGAGGTCCTCGGGACGGGTGGCCTCACCGGGGACCATGGCGTCCTCGACGTCGATGACCACGCCGGGGTAGACGCTGTACTGGCGGGCGATGGTCTGGAAGCCCTCGTGGTAGAAGACCAGGTCGTAGGTCCCCTTCTCGAGCCAGAGGTAACGCGGCCAGCCGTCGAAGTCGTCGGCGACGCCGATCAGGTGCCCGTCGAGGTAGACCTGGGTCTTCTCGGGCCGCAGGTCGAGGTCGAGGGCCCCGAGTTCCGCGCGCCCCTCGCCCGGGTAGGAGTAGACGCCGGCGCCCCACGGATAGCCGGGGTAGTAGCCGTACCAGCCCCACCCCCAGCCCCACCAGCCCCAACCCCAGGGGTAGCCGTAGGGATAGCCGGGATAGACGGGAAAGATGTCGTGGTGCACGAAGACGTCGTGGCCGCGGAAGTGGCCGTCGTGGCGCGGGCTGCGCGGGGTATGGATCGGCCTCCGTCCGGAGCTCTCTCCGGACCGGGCGACGGCGCTCCGGGGCGGAGGCGCGGACGAATGGGATTCGACGTGACCGCCGCGCGGCGAAGCCGACCCACTCGAGGTCGAGCCGTGAGGACTACGATGGCCGCCGTCGGCCCGCGCCGCCATGGTCGAAGCCCCCAGGAGCACCCCGAGGGCCAGGATCGTCGAAAACCGTGTCACTCTCATGGTCTCTCTCCTGTTCCCGCGCCCTCGCGCCAGCCCCTTCGCAGGCCGGCGATGTAATGAAATCGGAGGACGTTCTCCCATAGGCGCGGAGTCCTCAGCGGAAGATTTTGCAAGGCGCGGGCCAGCTCTTCACGGCGTCTCTGCGGCCCTTCCGGAGGGAGCGGCGGGGGGCCGCCCGGGCCCAGGCCGAGGAAGGCGCCCAGCTCCGGATGGAGCCGGTAGAAGACCACCGCCGAGTAGCCGGCGCGCTCCTGGCGGACGCAGAAGCGCTCGAGCGTGGTCGGGTGGTCGTGCTCGACCACGGCGGCCGGCGCGTAGACCAGCCGCTCGCCGGCCGCGAACAGGCGATAGGCGACCTCGATGTCCTCCCACGCGGGATAGGGAAACCCCTCGTCGAACGGCTCGTCGAGGAGCCGGCGTCGCCAGAGCGAGAGGTTCGAGGTGTAGAAGAAGTTGAACGGGACGTTCGCCGGGTCCTCGATCAGCCGGTAGCCGAACTGCAGGCCGTACTCGTTGATGTAGCGCAGGAACGGGTTGGTCCGCATCCGGCGGTGCCAGCGCGTGTAGCCGATCACCGCCAGGTCGTCGCCGCCGCCGTGGCGCTCGTGGGCCGCGGCGTGGGCCGCCAGCCATCCGGAAGCCGGGACGGTATCGTCCCCTAGAAAGGCCACCCGCTCCCCCGAGGCGGCCGCGACGCCGGCGTTGCGCGCCGCCGCCGGACCCGCGCTCTCCCGACACAGCACGCGGGCCGGCACGGCGAACCGGCGGCCGGCGAGGAGCTCGCGGGTGCCGTCGGTCGAGCCGTCGTCGACCACCACCACCTCGAACGGCGGCGCCCCCCGCTGCGCCTCCACCGCGTCGAGCACCTCGGGCAGGACGTCCAGCCGGTCATGGGTGGGGATGACCACGGAGAAGGCGGGCTCGACCACGGGAGGAGAGGTTATCCCGACACGGCGTCGAAGCGGAGAGACGGCCGAGGGGAAGTTCCCTCGGAGCGGCTTCGACCCGAGGGGAGAGAGGCGCTCCCGCCCGGCCGAGCCTCCTCGCCATCGCCTCCGGGCTGCTAGGATTCCGCGGTGCCCGGCCTCCGTCTTGCCGTCGTCGAGAGCGGCGAGTACGCCCGCGCCCCCGAGTTCCGCTACCTGGCATCCTGGGTGCGCCAGGAGGCCGAGTCGGTGTTCGGGGCGGTGCGCGAGGTCCCGGCGGCGGACGCCCTGGCCCCGGGGGACGAAGCGCCGCTCCTGGTCCTCGACAGTCGCACCCTGGTCGCCCGACGGAGCCTCGAACGGATGGCCCGGGTTCTCGCCGAGCACCCCGGCGGCGCCGTCGAGCCGTTCGCCCTCTCCCGGGTCGGCCCGCCACCGGGCGCCGCATCCGGCGCCCTCTACACCCTCCGCGGCTTCGAGCTCCTGGAGGAGGCGTTCCTCGCCGCGCCCGCGCCGCGGCCGGCACCGGACCCCGGTGGCGACCCGACCCGGCCCTGCCTGCTCCTCGCCGCCGGCGCCGCGGCCCGGCTCGCCGGCACGCCCCCGGGGGCCTGCCTCGGCGGCACCCCGGTCGCCGCCCCGGCGAGGGCCGGTCTCTGCCACCTCTTCGCCGACTACTACGGGCAGGCGCGCGAGGACGTGCTCGAGCACCTCTCCGGGCCGGACGCCCCGAGCTGCCGCGAGGTGCTCGAGGTCGGCTGCGGCCGGGGCGCCACCGGCCGCATGCTCCAGGAGCGCCTGGGGTGCCGGGTCACCGGCGTGGAGCTCAACCCGGTGGTGGCGCGCGCCGCCGCCCGCGTGCTCCATCGCGTGGTCGCGGGCGACGTCCTCGCCGTCACCCCGGAGCTCCTGGCGAGCGGGCCGTTCGACGCGCTGGTGGCGACCGAGCTCTTCGAGCACCTGACCGGCCAGGAGCGGTTCCTGGAACTCGCCGCCCGGCTGGTGCGCCCGGGCGGACGGATCGTCCTGTCGGTCCCCAACGTCGGCCACTGGGCGGTGGCCGAGGACCTGCTCGCCGGGCGCTGGGACTACCTGCCGATCGGGCTCCTCTGCTACACCCACTACCGGTTCTTCACCCGCCACACCCTCGAGGACTGGTTGCGCCGCTCGGGCTTGCGCTCGTTCCGGCTCGTCGCCCAGGAGACCGAGCTCCCGGAGCGCTTTCGGGGGCCGCTCGGGGCCCTCGCGACGGACCCCGAGAGCCTGCGCGCCAAGGGCTTCTGGGTGGTGATCGACCGGGAGTAAGCCTGGCCTGCATCCCCCGTCTGGGCTAGCGGGGGACACGTCCTGGTCTCGCGCAGAGGCGCAGAGACGCAGAGGAGGACGGCTGGGCCTGTCGCCTTCGGTGGAGCGGCTACGACTCGGGGCCCCTCCGGGGTGTCGCCGAAATCGGGTCGACTCCACGGCCGCGACTCTGCGGCTCTGCGGCTCTGCGCGAGACCTTCCCAGCTCAGCTCCTGGGTACGGCGGCTCCTAGCCCTCGCAGGTCATGACTTCGTCGAGCGTCGCGCGGACGAGGGGCAGATCCTCCGGCAGCCAGCGGCGGAACCCGGGCGAGGCGAACAGCCGGTCGTCGCCGGGGTAGGTGGGCACCAGGTAGGGCGGGAAGCGCGCGAAGATCTCGGCATCCGGGCGCCGGCGCCGGGCCTGGATCTCGGAGCGCTTGACCGCCGCCCGGTCGAGGTGGCCGAGCAGATAGGTCACGGCCCGGAGCTGGGCGACGGTGCGCTCGTCGGTGATCCGCACGCCGTCCCGGCGCCGGCGCCCCCCGAGGAGCTCGCGCCGGGCCTTGGCGACGGCCCGGCGGACGAGCTCGGCGGTGCCGTAGGCGCGCCACTTCTCCCCCAGGGTACGCGGCCCCCGGGCCGGCCCTCCGACGGCCCCCGCCGCCTCCCCTCCGCCGGCCCCGGCCGGCGCGGTGTCGGCGATCAGCCCGGCGTAGGGGTCGAGGGTGAAGGTCGCGGCGCCGGGATTGTTCTCCACCAGCAGGGTCTGCGTGCGGCAGGTCAGGGTCAGGAGCACCGCCGGCATGATCCGCTCCCAGAGGCCGTCCTGGTAGTTCTTGTAGGCGCTCAGGAAGGCGTTGCGCTCGAAGAGGAAGCCGCGGTTGTAGAGGCCCAGGAGGTCGCTGGTGGCGGCCGAGCGGTGGCGCACGACCGCTCCCGCCGCGGCCAGCACCCGCTCGCCGCCGGACCAGAGGCGCCAGCCGAGGTCCACGTCCTCGAGGTAGGCGAAGTAGTCCTCGTCGAACCCCCCGGCCGCCTGGAAGGAGCGCTTGCGCACCAGCATGTTGCCGCCGCACGGGAAGAACAGCTCCGCGCCGTCCTCCGGCGCGCGGGCCGCCTCCAGGGGGCGCCGGAAGTCGAGCTGGAAGGCGTGGCCGTCGAAGGTCATGACCCCGCGGCCGAAGTCCAGGTGCCCGCCCCCCCAGTCGACGATCCGGCCGGAGACCGCGGCCACGTCGGCAGGGGCGCCGGCGAGGCAGGCGACGAGCGCCTTGAGCCATCCCCGCTCCGGCCGGGTGTCGTTGTTCAGGAAGGCGACGGCGTCGCCCGCGGCTGCGGCCACCAGCCGGTTGTTGCCGGCGCAGAAGCCGACGTTCGCCGGGCTCTCCACCAGCCGGACCCAGGGATACTCGCGGCGGACCCACGCGGCGGTGCCGTCGCGCGAGCCGTTGTCGAGGACCAGGACTTCGTGCTCGACGCCGGGGGCCTCCTGGGCGGCGAGCGCCGGCAGGCAGGTCGCGAGGTGCTCGCGGCCGTTCCAGGACAGGATGCAGACCGAGACCTTCCGGATGCTGCTCATCTTAGAGAGGCTCCGCATCGAGCCGACGAGGCGCTCTGGAGGCCATCGGTGTCGGGTCCAGCGGTCCCCCCGCCCACGCCCAGCGACCGGGGCTACGCTCAGCCAAACGGCTACTCCAGACCGCTCGCTCCATCGGATGCCCCCCGCAACCCCTCGTTCCCCTTCCCTCCCCACGGGGGGGAAGGGGACGCCCCCTCCCAGTCTCGCGCAGCAGGAAACTCGGTTCGTTCGTCACGATCTCGGCCTCAGGAGGCGGCGCAGCCGGAAGCCGAGGCGGTCGGGCGGCGCGACGGTCTCGGGCCGGAAGGCGAAGTCCTCCCGGGTCGGGTCGCGGCGCGGCGCGCGGCAGAAGACCACCAGGGGCTCGAGCACCCGCGGCCAGGCGAAGCGGCGGGCGAGCCGCGCGGCTCCGGCGGCGTGGGCGCGCGGGTGCTCCAGGGCCTCGGCGAGGGCGCTGGCGAGGGCCCGGGCGTCGCCCGGCGGGCAGACCCAGCCGGCGTCGTGCTCGGCGAGCAGGCGGCCCAGGGTGCCCCCCTCGCTGGTCACCACCGGGCAGCCGGCGGCCAGGGCGTCGAGGAAGCGGGTGCGCATGGAGAGCCGCGTCTCGAGGCTCGGCCGGTGGGGGGCGACCAGAAGGTCGACGTCGCGCAGCAGGTCGTAGCGCCGCTCGCAGGGCACCCAGTCGACGAGGTGCACGCGGCTCCCCCACCAGCCGCGCTCGCGGCAGCGCGCCTCGACCTCGCGGAGCAGGCGCTGGGGCGTCGCCTCCGGGCGCGGGTGGCGGACGAAGAGGAGGCTCCAGGAGGGGCGCTCCCCCCCGCCGGGCGAGCCCTCGAGCTCGGCCAGGGCGTCGAGCAGGGTCCAGGGGTCGTACCAGTCGTAGAGAGCGCCGAAGAGGAGACGCCGCTCCCCGGGCGCCGCGGGCTCGAGCACCGGCCGGTGCGCGGGGAGCTCCTCGGGCACGCCGAACGGGACCGGGGCGATCAGGCCGGCGAGGTCCGGGTCGGCGGCGAGGCGCCGCGGGTTGACCCGGCCGAGGGCGGTCAGGAACCCGAGGTAGTACAGGCGCTGCTCGTCGGAGGAGCAGAGGAAGAAGTCGCCGCGGGAGAGCTGGAGGACCCAGGTGGCGTGGTCGTTGCGGTAGGGGCCCAAGCCGAGCTCGCCCGCGTAGCACAGGTTCTCGACCAGCCAGGGGTCGTAGAGGTCGATCGCGACCGGCAGGTGCGGGCACTCGAGGAGCACGTCGTTGGCGAGCTGGCCCTGGGCGAGGACCGCCTGGCAGTCCCAGAGGATCTCGGGGAGGCGCCCGGCGACGAAGCGGCGGGCGCCTCCCGGCGGGAGAGGCGTCGCCTCGGGGTCCGCGGGGGAGACGGCCACCGTCTCGATGCCCAGCTCCGGCAGCCGCCGCGCCAGCTCCAGGTAGCGGATGCCGATGCCGGCGACCCGCCCGCCGAGCGGCTCGGAGGAGACGAGGCCGAGCTTCACCGGCGCTGCTCCCGCCACCACCGGAAGAGGCCGGGCAGCGACGCCGCCCCGAGCTCGCGGAGGATGGCGTTCAGGCGCTCGATCTCGGCGTAGGTGCGGCCGAGGTGGGCGGTCTGCTCGTCCACCGCGGCCTGGAAGCTCCGTCTCCCGCCGGTACAGGCGCTCGAGCTCGCCGCCCAGGCGGGCCACCTCGCCGCGCAGGGCCGCCTCCTGGCCGCGGAGCGCCTCGGCCTCTCCGCGCACCCGGTGGAAGCGCTCCTCGAGCTCCCCGTGGCGCCGCGCGAAGGCGTCGAGCTCGGCGCCCAGCCCGGAGCGCACGCGGGAGACCTCTTCGCCGAGAGCCACGGCCTCCGAGCGCAGGGTGTCGACGGCGCGCGCCACGCGCTCGGGGCCGAGCAGCTCCGCGTGGCGCCCGAGCACCCGGGCCTTCATCGCCAGGAAGTCGGGCCGCTCGCGCGGCCGGTCGCCCAGGGCGTGATGGCCGGCGCCGCGGAAGTGCCGGTACTCCGAGGTCGTGCGGCGCACGTGGTGGAGCGGCTCGCGCGCCGCCAGGCGGATCAGGAAGTCCCAGTCCTCGAAGAAGGGCAGCTCCGGATCGAAGGGCCCTTCGCCGCCGGCCGCGCGCGCCGCCTCGGCGAGCTCGGCGACCAGGGCGCGCTCGACGAGCACGGTGTTGAACGGGATGTAGTTGTCGAGCACCAGGAGGTCGGGGTCGAAGTCCCGGCTGTAGGGGAGACGCCGCTCGACCGGCCGCCAGCCGCCGGGCGCCCCCGGCTCCGCCGCGCCGGTCAGCTCGTAGGTGACCACCGCGGCGTCGCCGTAGACCGCCCGGACGCCGGCTCCCGCGGCGGCGTCCACCAGCACCGCCAGGTGCTCGGGCGCCGCCAGGTCGTCGTCGTCGAGGAAGGCGATCCAGTCGCCGGAGGCCGCGGCGACGCCGGCGTTGGCCGCCGCGGCGCGGCCCCGGTTCTCGGGCAGGTCGACGCGCCGGAGCGTGAAGGGGTAGTCCTCCGGGAAGCTCGGGCGGGCGGCCACCGTCGTTGACCACGACCACCTCGACCCGCCGGTAGGTCCCCTCGGCGAGGCTCGCCAGGGCCTGGCGGAGGAAGGCGGGGCGGTCCTTGGTGCGCACGACGACCGACACCCGCGGTCCGCTCTCGACCCGCAAGAGCTCGGGAACGCCCCCCAGGTGGCGGACGAGCTCGGCCGGGCTGCGGGTCGTGAAGTCGGCGAGCGCGAGGCGGCGGTAGCCCTCGGCCGCCTCGACGCCGGCGCCGAGCGTGAGGGTGCGGAAGCGGCGCAGGCCGAGGCCGGCCGCCAGGTAGTCGTGGCGCTCCTGCTGGCTGGCGTAGCAGGCCATGGCGGCGCGGATCGCCGCGAGCCGCCCGGAGACGTCGACCAGCAGGTCGGGGTAGGCCGGGTGGTTGACCTCGTAGACCAGCACCGAGAGGGAGCGGGCGAGGGCCGCCAGGGCGTCGTCGGAGCCGGTGGCGCCGCCGGCGGCGGGCCGCAGAGCACCCAGCAGGCGGTGGAGGGCGGCGAAGGCCGCCCGGTGATCGGCCGAGACCTCGAGGGGCGAGGGCACCAGGACGAGGTCGGCCTCGGCCTCGAGCAGGCTCTCGCGGAAGGCCGCGGACAGGTCCTCGAGATGATCGGCGAGGCCGCCGTCGGGCAGGTCGAGGTAGCCTGCGTCGCCCGCCTCCAGGCCGGCGAGGGCGGCGAGGGCGGCCGCCGACTCCGCGCGCCGGCGCGCGGCGTAGGCGCGGGCCGCCTCGCCGCCGCCGACCCCGCCGGCGCCGTCGCTCAGGTACAGCACCCGGACCCGCGCGCCGGCCGCCGCGAGCTGGCCGACCAGCCCGCCGCAGCCGAGCACCTCGTCGTCGTGATGGGGGGCGAGGACGAGCACGCTCCGGGCGTGGACCGTGGCGGTCTCTCCCGGGGGCAGGAGGTCTCCCCGTGGCTCGGATCCGCGGTCGCTCGATTCGATCATTGGACGTACCCCAGGGCCTCGAGCCCCTTGCGGGTCTCCGGGTTGGCGGCGGCGGCCGGCTCACTCCCGCCGGCATAGGCCCAGAGCCGCAGGCCCGGCCGGTCGCTCGCCGCCGGGAAGGCCCGCGTCAGGAGGGCGCCGGGCTCGACTCGGCGGCCGGTGAACGGCTCCCCGGCGCCCACCCGGAGGCGGGCGGGCGCCAGGGGCTCGCCGTCCAGGGTGAGGTTGGCGGAGAGGAGGGCGCCGGGCTCGCCGGCGATGGCGAACCCCTTGGCCCGCCCCTCGCCCACCAGGTCAAAGCTCACCGTTGTCCCGGCGCTCGTCGCCCGGTCCCGGTCGGACAGGAACAGGGGGATCACCTGCGACGGGGGCCGCTCGAAGACCAGCTCGCCGGCCAGCCGGCGGCCCGCCGGGAGGGAGTCGACGAGGGCGCGCAGAAACCGGAACGTCCGGGCGACGTGGGCCTGGAGAAGCGAGTCGAGGACCGCGAGCGTCCGGCCGGAGTCCTCCGCGGCCGGCGCCGCACCCGGGTCCGGCCGCGAGTCGGGCGCCAGCAGGTCCTGCCGCTCCACCGGGTCGCGGCGCAGGTCGTAGAGCTCGGTGCCCCTCATCCGCGAGAGGTTGAGCCGGTAGAGACTGGCCTGGAGGTTGTCCTGCGGGGTGAAGGGCTCGCGCCGGTTGAACAGGATGAGCTTCCTGCCGTCGAGCACCAGCGCCGCTCGCAGCGGTCCCACCTGGAGGCGCTGGGCGAAGGCCTCGAGCCTGGGTAGGGGTGCGCGCCCCTCGAAGGGGCCGAGGAGGTCCCGGCCTTGCCAGGACGGGTCCGGCCGCCCTCCCGCGGCGGCGACCAGGGTGGGGAGCAAGTCGACCAGGCGAACGGTCCCGGAGAGGCGCCTGGCCGCCTGGATCCGGCCGTCCCAGCGGACGATGAGAGGGACGTGGATCTGGTCCTCGTACACGGTCTGGCCGTGCTTCCAGCCGCCGTGGTCGTGGAGCTCCTCGCCGTGGTCGGCGGTCAGGACCACGAGGGTGTGGGCGAGCACCTCGGGCGGCAGGCTCTCGAGGAGCTTGCCGATCGCCCCGTCGACCCAGTGAACCTCGGTGTCGTAGAGCGCCGTGAAGTGGCGGACCTCGCGCTCGAGGTTGTCCGGGTAGAGCTTCCCCGCGTAGACGCCCTGGAGGTAGGTGGGTGGCATCCCGCCGGGATCGTCGAAGAGCCGCGAGCGGCCGCCGACGACGTCCGGGTCGTCGTAGGGATCGTGGGGATCCACGTAGTGGACGTAGGCGAAGAAGCGCTCGGCCTGGTGGGCGCGCAGCCAGGGCAGGGCCCGGCGGTTCAGGCTCTCCCCGTGCCGCGTGATCGCCTCGGGGCTCGACGGCGAGTAGAACGTCTCGAACCCGCGGGCGAAGCCGTTTCCCGCATGCACGATCGGGTTGCCGATAAACGCGCCGGTGCGGTAGCCGAGGGCGGCGAAGGCGGCGGCGATCGGCTCGACGCCCGGCGGAATGCCGTAGCTCGCCGGGTCGCTCCCCAGGATCTCGCCGGGGTAGCGGCTGGTCATGAAGGAGACGACGGAGGGCAGGGTCCAGGGCGCCTGGGAGTAAGCGTTCTCGAGCACCGTGCCACGCCGGGCCAGGAGCCGCTCGATCTCCGGCGTCGTGTCCCGCGCATATCCGTACGGCGTCGTGTGATCGTGGCGCAGGGTGTCGACCAAGATGAAGAGGACGTTGGGAGGATCGGTCTTCCCCACCGGCCGCGGTGCGGTGAGGGCCACCGGCCCCCAGGCCACGTCCGGTGCCGCCCCCGGGGCGCCGGGCCGGCGCACGGTGAAGTCGAGGGTCACCTGGCGGCCGGCCCAGCGGGAGAGGTCGGCGCCGAAGTCGATCCAGCCCCGAACCTCCGGCTCGTCCTCGGGCGGGTCGTTGCGCCCCACCTCGAGCACCTCCCGCTCCGCTCCGTTCGAGAGCGCCACCGACGCCTCGAGCGGTCCCCCGTCGACCGCGCCGACGCCGACCTGGAGCCAGCCGTCTTCCGGTACTCGGGTGCGCCAGGACCACGTGCCGGCCGGGAAGGTCACGGCCGGCCGGCTCTCGTCGTCCAGGGTCACGACGCCCGGGCGCGGCTCGCCGGAGAGCCGGAGCGGCCGGTCTTGCGCGGCCTCCGCCGGCGCACCGCCGGCGCTGAAGGCCCCCGCGGCGACCAGCTCCGCGAGCGTGCCGCCCGGCGGCCGGCGACCGGCGCAGGCTCCGGCGCCCACGGTCAGGGCCAGCAGGGCTGCCAGGGCTCCTCGCGCGAGGAAGCTCCGAGAGTCACGACGGGTCATGGTCGCCTGTGGGGTCATCGGGGTCGGGACCGAAGGGAGCCCGGCCCTCTCCAGCCGCCCCGGTCGCGGCATTATGGCAGGCGGGGGGCGCATGCCGATCATCCGGAAGGGCCGCGCTCTCCGCGGTGGCGCCAGCGCATGAGGAGGACGTCCTCGAGCATGGTCCAGGAGTCGAAGACCGGGTGCACCCGCGAGTCGCTGGAGTTGACCCAGGCGACGCCGACCTCGTCCACCCGGTAGCCGGCGCGGCGGGCAAGCCAGATGAGCTCGACGTCGTAGGCGAACCGCTCGGTGACGAGGCGGGGGAAGAGGCGCCGTGCGACCTCGCCGTCGAGCAGCTTGAAGCCGCACTGGGTGTCGCGCACACCGCGCACGCCGAGCAGACGGATGATCCGGTTGAAGGTCTTGCCCATCAGCTCCCGGTAGAAGGGCTGGCGCACCGAGACCCGCGAGTCCTCCATCGCCCGGCTGCCGAGCGCCAGGTCTGCTCCGGCGTCGAGCCGGGCCGCGAGCGCCTCGAGCTCCTCGATGGGGGTCGAGAGGTCGGCGTCCGAGAGCAGCACCCGGCGGCCGCGGCTCTCGGCGACGGCGCGGCGCAGCGCCGCGCCCTTGCCCCGGTTCTCCGGCTGCCGCACCAGCCGCAGGCCCTCGGCCGGGTGGGCGCGCACCAGCTCGGCCGTGCCGTCGCTCGAGCCGTCGTCGACCACCAGGATCTCGTGGCTCGTGCCGCGGGCGCGGAGATAGGCGTCCACCCGGTCCAGGGTAGGCCCCAGACGACCCGCTTCGTTGTACGCGGGGATCACCACAGAGAGCTCCGGCTGCGACACCGCGGGGATTGTATCCGGCCCTTCACCGGCTCCCGAGGGCCTCGGCGCGGGCCCACCCGACCGCGCTCTCGAGCTCGCAGCCGACCCGCGGCGCCGCGAACCTCCTCGCGGCGCGCAGGCCGGCCCGCCGCGCCCGGCGCCAGCGCCCGGCGTCGCCCAGCAGCTCGGCGGCGGCCGCGGCGAAGGCCTCCGGGTCCCCGACCGGCACCAGGGCGGCACCGTCGGCGGCGAACCACTCGGTCGAAGGGATCCGGGAGGCGACCACCGGGACCTTCGCGGCCATCGCCTCGAGGGCCGGCAGGCCGAAGCCCTCGCCCTCGCGCGACGGGAGCAGGAGCAGGTCGCACCGGCGAAGCTCGCGCGCGACCTCCTCCGGCGGGGCGCCGAACAGGTAGCGCTCGGGCTCGAGCCGGGCGCGCTCGGCGGGCGAAAGCGGCAGGGTCGCGAAGCGGAGCACGCGCGCCGGGATGCCCCGGCGGCGCAGTCCGAGGACCGCCTCGAGCGCGATCTCGACCCCCTTGACCGGGGCTTCGAAGATCCCCGGGATCGCCACCCAGGGCGGCCGCGCCGGCGCCAGCCGCCACGCCGGGCGGAAGGCCGGATCGAGGGGCGGCGGCACGACGCGCGCCGGCCGGCCGAAGCGCCGGCGGATCAGCTCCGCCAGGTGCGGGCTGACGGCGATCGCGGGCCCCGGCAGGGAGTAGGCGGCCTCGATCTCGGCGAGCCGCGGCCGGAGGTGCGCGAGGTCGCCTTCGTAGCCCTGGCAGAGATGGGCGACCGGCCCGAGCGCGAGCGAGCGCGCCAGCTCCAGGGTCGGCCAGAAGGTCGCGATCACCAGGTCCTGCTCGCCAGGCTCGGGCGGCGCCGCCGCGTAGTCGTGGTACGGCACCTCGAGCCGGATCCACTCGGGCGCCGGGCCTTCGCCGAGCAGGCTCACCCGGTGGCCGCGGCCGGCGAGCAGGTGGGCGTGCTGGATGGCGACCTTGTTGCCGCCCGAGAGCTCCGGCCGCGGCAGGACGTAGGTGATCCGCATGACGCGGCCTCAGGACTCCCGGCCCGCCCGGATCGGGATCCCAGCCGCCGGCCGGCTCGCCGGGAGCGGGCGTCCCTCTGTTCCCTGGAGGGAGTGAAGAGGGACCGAGGGTGCGGGCGGTGAGCCGGTCAAGACGTCCGGGCGTACACGCAGCTCCGGCAGATGAAGTCCGCCGGCGCCTCCTCGAGGCCGTAGACCCAGCGGCGCATGAGGGCGATCTCGGGGCCGGTGAGCACCTCCTCGAGCGTGCTCTGGGCGAGGTCGCCGACGACGTAGCTCGCGTCGTAGTCCTCGCAGCACAGGAGGCACTTGCCGTAGGGGTTGATGTGCAGGTGCTGGAGCGGGCGCGAGCCGACGTTGTCGCAGCCGCACAGCGACTTGTTGCGCGCCGACAGCCCGATCTGCAGGTAGCCTGCCCGGTCCATCACCTCGAAGGACTTGACGTTGAAGCGGCTGCCGGCGAAGCGGGCCTGGATCTCCTGGAAGTCCCGGCGGTGGACCTCGTCGCCCCGGCCGAGGACCACGATGTCCATCCCCTCGGCGACCGGCCGGTCCTTCGCGTAGTCGAGGTTGCGCAGGACGAGCTCGAGGTGGTCGCCCTGGCGGTCGGCCTGGTAGCGCTCGCGGTCGAGGGTCGAGAGGTTGATCGAGAGGAAGCGCAGGCCGCCCATCTCGACCAGGGCGTCGATCCGCTTCGGCGTCAGGCCGGTGCCGTTGGTCAGCGTGGCCGGCGGCAGGCCGGCGTCCTTCAAGGTGCGGACCTGGTCGACGAATCGCCTGTCCGCGGTCGGCTCGTTGTAATTGATCATGAACACGGCCTCGATCGTGTCGCGGTAGGCCGTGAGCTGGCAAACGATCTCTTCGTACTGCTCGGTGGGCATGAAGTGGTCTTCGCGGCGGTCGTAGGCCACGGGGCAGAAGTAGCAGCCCTGATTGCACACCGTGTGCGCCTCGAGCGAGACGTACTTGAGGAGGAACTCGCGTGTCACGTCCTCCTCGACCGGCACCAGCCAGCCGCCGGAGGCGAGCAGGGCGCGGACGTCCTCCTCGATCTCGTCGGGCGAGGCGGCGCCGGCGAGAAGGCCCCGGAGCTCGGCGTAGCCGCGGTCCCCTTCGACCAGCGCCCGGTCGGACAGCGGGCTGTAGACGCGACCCGCGTCGACGTGGAGGAAGGGGCTGGTGCGCAAGGGGCCTGCGGTTCCCGCGGCCTCTCCGGAGCGCGCGCCCTGGTGGTCGAGGTTCGGCAGGCGGATCGAAAGTGACATGTCAGATCCTCTCAGTGCTGGATTCTACCCTGGGGGCGAGGCATGGCCGCCGCGCCTCCCCGGCGAGAGGCCGCCTCCGGCGGGCGGCAGCGCGGTCCGGGCCAGAGCTTGTGAATGAATCTCCGCCCGTCGCGAGGGCGCGGGCACCGCCGCGCAAAGCGCGGTGGTCGGGGCGCCGCTCGCAAGGCGCGCCGACGCAGGCGTAGCGGGGCCTACGTCGAGGAGGCGTAACGCCGCGAGCGGTGATTCGGGGGCGTCCGGAGCAGGTCGGCGATTCATTCACAAGCTCTCAGACGAGATCGCTGTCTCCCATCGTGTAGTAGAGGTGGCGGCGGAATCGCTCGGGGTCGGTCGGTTCGGAGAAGCAGACGACGCCGAGGTCGAGGTCGTCGGGCTCGGGCTCCTCGGCGAAGCCCAGGCCGGTGAGCGCGGCGTGCCACCACTCCGGCCGGGGCGGGAACCAGCCGACGACCCGGGACACCGGGCCGAGGCGCTCGAGCGCGGCGGCCAGGGCAAGGCCGGCGGCGGAGGCCGCCCGGCGCCGGAACAGGGCGTCGACCCAGGCGAGATCGTCACCCCGGCGGCGAAACACGCTCCAGCCGGCCAGCCGCCGCCAGCGGAAGACGCCGAGCACCAGGTAGCGGGCGTCGGGGCGCCGGAAGTAGCGCCAGGCCACCCGGCGCCGGTCGCGCACGACCAGGCGGCCGTAGTCCCCCCGGGCCCGCCGCCAGAGCGCGTCGAGCTCGCGGCCGGCCCGGGCGAGCCGCCGCACCCGGTAGCCCCGGCCGCCGGCGACTTCGAGCACCTCCGGCCGCAGGACGCGGAAGGGCACCGGCTCGGGATCGACGACGGCGAGGAAGCGGTTCGAGAAGCCGCGGCTGTGGGCGGTGTGGAAACCGTAGTCGAAGTCCACCCGCCCCCAGCACCGGGCGGCGTAGAAGTGCCGGGCGCACTGCGCCAAGACCGAGGTCCTCCCCCGGCCGCGGCCCCGCGCCTCGGGGGCGCTCATGATGTCGCCGATCTGGTGCGCCCGCAGGTGGCGACCCTCGGCCTCGTCCCACCAGAGCGCGGGGTAGGCCGCGTACTGGGCGAGGAGCGCGCCCTCCTCGTCGGCGGCGAGCGAGATCCGGTGCTCGCCTTCCGGGTGGTCCCGGTACTTCCAGCGCCAGTGATCGAGCGCGCGCTCGGGGTGAAAGCAGCGCCGGAAGAGCTCGGTGAGCGGCACCTCGTCTCCCGGCCGGTAGCCGCGCACGACGATCGCGTGGGCCTCGAGGACGAGGATCGTCGAGCCGGCGCCTCCAGAGCGCCGCGCGCCGTCCCAGGGCAGCGCCGAGCCGTCGGAGCGGAGCTCCTTACGCACCAGCAGCCGATTCTCGAGACAGGCCGCGACCAGCGCCTCGTAGGGCGGCGGCGCGCCGTCCGAGGTGGCGAGGGCGGTCACGACGAGCGCGCGGCCCCCCGGGCGGAGGGCCCCGCGGAGCCCGGCGGCGAGCTCGCCCGGGGGCAGCGCGTCGCCGGCGTAGAGCGCGAGGACGGCGTCCCACTCCCCTTCCCCGCCCCCGTCCTCGATGCGCGGCGCCGCCAGAGCCGGGCCGAGCTCGCCGGCGACGACCGCCGCGCGCGCGCCGAGCGCGGGCGCCTCCCGGCGCTCGGCCCATGCCGCAAGCTCGGGGGGAACGAGGAGGAGGCGCCTCGGGAAGCGCTCGGCGAGCTCGCGGGCGAGGAGCTCGATGAGGG
Organism: uncultured Acidobacteriota bacterium; assembly: GCA_963741925.1. Taxonomy (GTDB): domain Bacteria; phylum Acidobacteriota; class Thermoanaerobaculia; order Multivoradales; family DATKCC01; genus CAVUBL01. Next base: position 46,819 of record CAVUJU010000005.1, on the reverse strand, counting down.
CCGCGGACGGCACGGGGGGCGAGGCGGGTGCGGGGCTCATGAGGGGCGGCGGGGCTCGCCGGCGGTCGCCGGCCGTGGAGCGCCGGGTGCCACGCCTACGACGAGGCCGACGCCTGGGCCCTTACCCGGACGGCTTCCGGGCGCGTCCAGCGGTGCTCGGCGTCGAACAGGCCGAAGACGTAGGAGCTGCTCTCCACCTCGAAGGCGTCCGGAAGGATCCGCCGGTCGAAGACGTGCAGCCCGGCCTCGTCGAGCAGGAAGGCGTAGAGAGTGAACTTCCCCCGCAGCAGGGGCAGGTCGGGGATCTCGAGGCGCACCCGGTGGGGACCGGCGCCGCGCCAGGGCTCCTGGTCGTCGAGATGGGTCGCGAAGGAGAGCACCTCGACCTCGTCCACGCGGTTGATCCCGAGGCCCAGGTGGAAGGCCAGGTCGGGCTCGGCGCTCTCCCACTCCACCTCGACGACCAGGGGCTCATGTCCCCGAAACCGCTGGCGGTCACCCGCGCTCTCGCCGCCGACCAGCCGGACGGCGGTCAGGCGGGCGGGCCCCGGGCGCGCCTCCTCGGCGACCTCCACGCTCTCCGCGGAGCGCGTCTTGGCGAGCAGGAAGCTCTCGTAGTCGCGGACCACCTCGTCGGTCGGGCCGAAGCCGGCGATCCGGCCGCCGCGCAGCCAGACGGCCCGCTTGCAGAAGGCCGAGACGTAGTACATGGCGTGCGAGCAGAAGAGCAGCGTTCCGCCCTGGGCGAGGAAGCGCCGGAGCCGGTCCATGCACTTCTTCTGGAAGTAGCCGTCGCCCACCGACAGGGCCTCGTCGATGATCAGCACGTCCGGCTCGACCTGGGTGGCGATGGCGAACCCGAGGCGCATGGACATGCCGGTCGAGTAGACCTTGACCGGCTGGTCGATGAAGTCGCCGAGCTCGCTGAAGGCCACGATCTCCGGCGTCTTGGCCCGCACCTGGGCCTCCGACAGGCCGAGCATGGCGGCGTTGAGCACGATGTTCTGGCGGCCGGTGAACTCGGGGTGGAAGCTCGAGCCGAGCTCGAGGATGGAAGCCACCCGGCCCTCGACCGAGAGCCGCCCCTCCGACGGGGCGACGATCCCGGCGACCATCTTGAGCAGCGTCGACTTGCCGGCGCCGTTCTCGCCGATCACCCCCAGGCCCTCCCCCTTCGGAAGCTCGAAGCTGACGCCGGAGAGGGCCTGGAACCGGCGATGGCGGGTGCGGCGGGTCACCGCCTCCAGGAGGCGGTCCCGCGGGTTGTCGAAGACGCGATAGGACTTGCCGAGGTTCTCGGCGCTGACGGCGGGAGAGCTCACGGTCGGCCGATTCTACCGCGCCCGGCGGCCGCGCCCGGCGCGGTGCCTGCGGTCTCGGCGCCCCGCCCGGAGGTGGCGTCGCCCTGGAAGGGAAAGTCGGGCGGCAGCCGGACCATCTCGAACAGGACCGCCACGAGCTCGCCGTGCTCGCCGACCCGGTGGGGGCTCAAGAACTGCCAGACCGTCCGCCCGTCGTGGTCGACCTCGAAGGCGCGGCCGTTCTCGGACTCGGTGATCAGGGTGTCGCCGTTGGGCAGGCGTTGGGCCGATCCCAGAGTCTGCGAGTAGAGGTCGGTGCCCGGATCGCCGCCGAAGTGCCAGAAGACCTGCTGGCTGAACGGGTCGAGCTCCAGGACCCGGGAGCGGTCCTCGCCCGGCCCGGTGTTGTCGAAGACGAGCAGGTGGCCGTTCGCCAGCACCGTCGGCTGGTGCTGCTTGCGCCACATCCCGGTCTCGGCCCAGACCACCTTCTTGCTGCGCGGGTCGATGACCGCCACCGTGTCGAGCTGCAGGACCGAGATCAGGAGGTTGCCGCGGCGGAAGGCCGGGCTCTTCTCGGCCAGGCTGCCGTCGAGGATCTCCAGCGTGTTGGTGTGGAACTCGTCCGGCGGCGGCCCGCGGCGCTCGAGCAGCGGCGCGTAGAGCGAGTCGCGGAACGCCTCCGGGATCGAGATCCGGTCGAGCACCCGGCCCTCGGGCGAGAGCTCGGTGATCATGTCCTCGAGCACGCCGTGGTCCGGGTCGAGCCAGGGCAGGGTCGTGCCCTCCCGGTCGAGGACGAGGATCCGGCCCTCGTGGTCGACGTCGAGGTCGTGGTGAGCACCTCCCCGGTAGGCCCAGAGCAGGTGGGAGTCGGGGTCGAGCTCCACCAGCCCCAGGCCCTCGAAGATGGCGAGGAGCTTGCCGTCCGGCAGCAGCCGCGCACGCCGGAAGTACTCGAGCTTGCGGAACTGGTCTCGCGTCGCCGGGTCCTCGAACACCTCGGGCCGGAACCTCTCCAGCGGGTAGCTCCAGCGGTGGAGCAGGCGCCCCTCCATGTCGACCAGGCGGGCCTCCGGCGCGTGTCCGGAGACGTAGAGGTTCAGACCGCGCCAGGCCTCCGGACGGTCGACCGTCACCGCGGCGCTCGGCGCGCGCGCCGGCCGGTAGCCCTGGAGGTAGGGCACCGCCATCAGGGCCTCGGCCCCCGCGGTGTGCTCCCAGCCGCCGGGCGGCGGCTCCGGGAGGCTGCGAGCGGCGTGCCACTTGCCGGAGGGCCGGCTCAGCGGCGGGGCGGCCTCCGCACTCGCCGGGGCGGCCTCGGGCGCCGGCGCCGCGGCGGTGGCGGTGGGCCCGGCCGCGTCCGGCGGCTCGTTGCGCCGGGCGGTGGCGCGGCCGGCGAGCCATCCGACGGCGAGGGCCGCCACCACGGCGATCGCGGCCGTCGCGACAGAGGCTCGGGATCTCATGGCGGGGCGGCGGTCGGAGCGGAGATGACGGAGCCGCCGGGCACGGCGGCGCCCGGCGGCTCTGACGGTGACACGACGTCCGGCTTACTGGCCGACGATGTAGGCCGGATCGTTGAAGTCGTTGACCACCTGGCCCGCCGCCAGGAGCTTTCCCGAGGTGACCTCGATTCGCACCGTGAAGCCGTCGGCGATGGTTCCGCCGGGCAGCGGATGGGCGCCCGGGTTGATCTGGCGGAACTTGCCGGCGCCGGCGCGAACGGCCTCCTCACTCCCGAGCTCGTGGCCCTGGAGGTCGAAGTACCGGACGTTGTAGGTCGCGACCTCGTCTCCCGGGTTGTAGAGCCAGAGGGTGGTGCGGAACGTATCGTCCTGGCGCAGACCGGTGAGGGTCAAGGGCTTGCCCGGCTCGGCGGCGTCGTCGGCGGTCAGGGACGGCATGAACTGGCCGTAGAGCTGCGCCGGGTTGGAGACGTCGTAGCTCTCGCCCTGGGCCACCGGGTAGACCCCGTCGTCGCCGTCGCAGTGGATGCTCAGCACGCCCACCGAGTTGCCCACGTTCCACTCGGAGACGACGTTGCTCACCCGTACGGTGGACCCCTCTTGCAGCGTGACCTGCTGCGGCGAGGTCGGCTGGGACTGGAAACCGGTCGGCGTGAAGGTGACGTCGCAGTTGAGCACCGCGCTCGTCGGATTGCTCAGCACGAGGTCGGACTGGAACACGCTGCCGTTGAGGCCCGGGGTGTTGAGGGCCCCTACCAGGTAGACGTCGCTCGCGTCCGTCCGACCGGCTCGCACGAACGACGGGTCCTTGGTGGCCAGCCGCAGGTTGGCGCCGAACGGGAACGGCCGCGGGCTGTCCTCGGTCGGCTCGATCTCGACCCGGTAGTCGCCCTGGTCCGCGATGTTGAACGTCGCGCGGATCACTCCCTCCGGCCACTGCTTCTGCCCGAAGGGGGCGATCCCCTCCGGCTCGTCGGTGTGGCCGACCTCGGTACCGAGGGCGTCGAAGAAGCGCAGGTCGTAGTGCAGCGCCTTGTCGCTCGGGTTGGTGATCCCGAAGTAGGCGAGGCGGTCGGAGGTGTCGTTGAGGCCCACCAGGTGGAACACCTGCGGGGACCCGACGCTCAGCGCCGGCGGCTGGTTCCCGAGCGGCATGCCCGGGACCACCTGGCCGAAGGTCCGCCCGTCGCCCTGGAAGGTGCGGTTGAACGAGGTGACCACCGGCGTGCCGGAACCCTCCGCGGGCTCGATGAAGAGGAAACCCTTCACGTTCGAGCGCTGCAGGGTGGCGAGCACGTCGGCCAGGTAGAGCGTCGCGCTGGGCGCGATCGTGTAGGACTTGCTCGGCGGATCCGGCTCCGGCAGGCCCTGCTTGCGATACGTGATCGTGACGTCCATCGGGTCGCCGGTTGGGTTGTGCACATAGAGGTCGCTCGTCTGCTCGAGCGCCTTGTCCGCGTCCGCCTGGGCGAGCCAGGGCAGGACCACGGCCCGCGTGGCTGCCACCGGCGTGCCCGAGACGTCGAAGAGACGGGTCTTGGAATCGGTGAGGCTGCCCTTCGCCACGGCCAGGGCGACCGTGAACTGGCCCGGCTCGGTCCAGGTGTGGTCGACCTGCTTGCCCGTCGCGCTGCCTCCGTCCCCGAAGGCCCACTCGTACGAGCTCGCACCTTGCGCGGTGGCGGTGAAGCTCACCTTCTGGCCGGTCTCGGCGGTGCAGGAGACGATGCCGAAGGTGTTGGTGCAGTCGGCGTCGGTGTCGAAGTCGGCGGTGAGAGTCTCACCGCCCCCGCCCCCGCCACCACCGCCGCCGCCGCCGCCGACGACGGTCACCATCTTGGTCGTGGCGTCGATGCACAGGCCCCGCTCGCAGGCGCTGTCCAGCCTCCCGGCCTCGAGCTTCACCTGGTAGGTGCCCTGGGCCGCGAAGGCGTGCTGGACGATCTTGCCGGTCACCGGGGCGGAGCCGTCGCCGAAGGTCCAGGCATAGGTATCCGGCGAGCCGGTCGAGCCGCTGCCGTCGAAGCTCACCTGCTGGCCTTTGGCCGGGTTCGATGGGCTGAAGGTGAAGGCGGCCGCCAGCGTCCCGCCGCCACCGCCACCGCCACCGCCACCTGGGTCGGTGATCGAGAGCGAGAAGGTGCCCACCGCCGTGCCGCAGGCGCTGTTCTTGGCGGTGACGACCTTCGGACCGCTCGATGAGAAGGTGATGGAGGCGGAGGAGCTGGTGGAGCTCACCGTGGTCCCGGTGGCGGTCCAGGCCCAGCCGGTGGCCGATGGCGAGCAGTTGAACGGCGTCGCCGTGAAGCTCAGGGCCTGCCCGATCTCGCCGGAGCGCGGTCCCCCGATGCTCACCGAAGGCGGCGTCGGGTCGGTCACGTTGAACGCGTCGTGCGTGTAGACGTCCTGCTCGCTGCTCCGGGTCACCCGGAGGCGTGGCTGGACGATGCCGCCGACGGTGTAGGTGTGGCTCGGCACCGGGCTCGTGTGGGCTGGGTTCCCCGGCCCGGGGTCCTCGAACACGGAGTCGCCGTCCCAGTCGTACTCGTAGGTCACGGCCCCGGTCGACGCGTCGGTGAAGTCGACCGGCGAACCCTTGGTGGCGGAGCAGTTGGGCTGGCCCGGGATCCCGGCTCCACCGCAATTCAGGTTCGTCGCGGCGAACTCGGCGTGGAGCGGGACGGTCTGGGTGATCACGACCGACTTCGCCGCGCTGGTGGAGCTCCCCTTGCAGTTCGCGATGGTCACCGTGACCTGGTAGGTGCCGATGCTCTGATAGGTGTGCCCTGGAGCCGGGCCCTGGGTGGGATCGGTGGTCCGGCAGCCGGCGCCGGCGGCCAGGGTGGTCCAGCCCGCCGGGCAGGCGGCGTTGCCGTCGCCGAAGTCCCAGGTCCAGATCGTGGCGTTCGAGTGTGCGGGCGCGGTGAGCTGGACCACGTTGGCGACGAAGGCGTCGGTCGAGGGCGTCAGGGTGGAGATGTCGGTCAGCGGACCGAGCAGCGTGACGTTGACGTTGGCGGTCTGGGTGCCGGTGCCGGTGCCGGTTGCGGTCACCGTCGCCGAGAAGCTTCCCGAGGTCCCCTGTGGTACCGACCAGATGAAGGGGTTGACGTTCCCGCCGCTCGCCACGGTGGTGCTCGAGCTGTTCTTGACCTGCCAGGAGAGGGCGACGGGCGGCTTGCCCGTGACGTTGTTGGCGGTGAAGCGGACGTCCTGGCACTCGGTGGGCGCGGCGGGGTTGGCGGTCACGCTCGCCACGGCCGGCGTCGGGTCGAGCACCGAGACCGTCTGAGTCGAGGTGTCGGTCCCGTTCGCGTTGGTCACCTGCAGGCTTACCGATTTGTCCCCCGCACTGGTGAACGTGAAGCTCGGGTTCGCCAGCGTCGAGGTCGAGCTGTCCGGGAACGTCCAGAGCCGGCTGTCGATGGTGCCGACGGAGGCGTCGGTGAAGTTGACCGCCGTGTTGGCGTAGACCGGGGTCGGGCCCCACGAGAAATTCGCCACCGGTGGAAGGCCGCCGGTGCGCTCGTGGATGTCGAGAATGCCGTGGGCGGCGCGGTAGAAATACTGGCCGTAGAACTTCCCGACCTTGGGGATGATGTAGTTGAAGCCGGTCGGATTGCCGCGGTAGTACCAGCCCCAGTAGCCCGTGAGCTTGCCGTCGACGAGCTTCGCCGGCGGCGTGATGTCGCGCGGGTGGGCGGGGTCGCTCACGTCGAGCAGCCACTCGGCCTGGAGCTGGCTCTGGTTGCAGGAGTTCGACGCGCCGAAGTAGAGGAAGTGGGTCCCCGCGCTCACCGAGTGGGTGACCCAGTAGTCGTCGACCTGCAACTTGTCCATCTGCATCGTCGAGAGCGGAGCGCCCAGGGAGCACTGGCCGGCGCCGGTGATGCAGCTCACGTCGTAGATCCGGCCTTCGAAGACCGAGGAGCCGACGCCGCTCACGAAGTGGCTCGTCTTCATCGCCAGGTAGTACTTGCTGTTGTCCTTCCACATGGCGACGCCGTAGACCGGCTGGCCGTTCGCGCCACTCAGCCCGGTCATCTTGAGCTGCGGAGCCGTCGGGTTGCTGACGTTGTGGATCTCGAAGCCGTAGCCGGCGCCGAAGCTCTCGACCACGAAGGCGTCGACTCCGTCCACGTGGACCGGAGCCTTGAGCGGATCGCTCGTCACCCGGCCCTTGTAGATGCCCGTGCAGGCTCCCGGCGGGTTGTCCAGGCAGGGGGTGTTGAAGGTCTTGGCGGCGGTCATGTCGTAGACCGCCAGACCCGCGGGGCGCGAGTTCGAGCTGCTGTGGACGGCGGCGAAGAGGTACTCGCGGTTGTTGATGGTGGTCGCGTAGACCTCCGGCACGTCCCGGTCACCGTCCTGGTAGACCAGTCCCGGGGTGCTCCCCGGCGAGTTCTTCCAGATGGTGACCCCCACCCCCCCCTCGCCCGAGACGGCGACCACGCTGCTGTCGCCGGACGGCGCGTCGACGTCCCGGAGGATCTCCTTCAGCTCGCCGATGCTCCACTGCAGGAAGGGCTTGTTGTCGATGGTCTTGAGGAGCTGCGGGCTCGTCGGGTCCGACTGCACGTCCCAGACCTGCCACCCGCGGGCGAGGGCGGTGAACATGACGCCGTTCTCGATGTCCAGGGATTCCCACCCCGGGCTGTTGACGTCCGTGCGGTTCCGGAACTCGTTGAAGCTCGTCCGGTCCCGCTCGGGTGGCAACTGGCCCTCGTCCACCGGCTTGAGATCGCCCCACAGGGCGGGCGGAGCTTCCCAGGGCGGGGGTCGCACAGCTCGAGTACCCGCAGGACGGCGCGTCGCCGAGGCAGGTGCCGCCGGCGAACGACGGGGGGGCTGCGCCGAGGAAGGCGAAGGCAGCGGCCGCGAGAACGACCAGGGAGCGGGCCTTGGCCCGAGGGCTGCGAGAGGGGACGTACCTCATGATCTTCATCTGGGAAACCTCTATCAGGGGAACTTCTGTCCACAGGTGCCGAGCGACCCGGCTCGGGGAGCCGGAACCGCCGAGTTCGGCGGGTTGGCCTCCTCGCGGGAGCGACAGTTGCAAGGTGCACGTGTGCATATCAACATTACCTTGCGTACGCGGCAACCACGCCTCGGTCTTCGTGGAGGGTCGAGCCATCCAGACCGCGCCGCGAGGTCTCGAGGTCACGCGGCGAGGACTGCAGGGCTCCACCCCGGGAGACGGGCCAGGCTCGAAACGAGGTGGGCCCGGCGCCGAAGCGCCGGGCCCACGAACAGTTTCCGGCTAGGCTCCGCCGGGGTTGATGTGGTTCGCGCTGCAGGCGCTGTCGAGCGAGATGGCGTCCTGCCCGACACTGAAGCGGCTGAGAGCGCTCAGCACGTTCGTCACCCAGGCCTGCGCGGCCGCCGGATCCTCCGGCGGGTTCGAGCCGGCCGCGGCGACGGTCGTGTTCAGGTTGAGGTAGATCCAGCCGAAGTCGAACGGCACCGGGAAGTCCGGACCACCGATCGTCGTGCTCTGGGTCTCGGCCGGGAACGGAATCAGCGACTGGCCCGGCGGTGGCGGCGAGAACGGCGGAGTCTCCGGAACGTTCGGGTGCTCCTCCTCGTCGAAGATGACGATCGCCTCCTGGCTCAGGGGGAACCAGGCCGGGGTCGTGCCACAGGTGAACGGAGCCTGGTCGACCTTCGAGTCGCGCCAGACCACGAAGTCCGTGCCGCCGTCGAAGGCGCCGCCGGTCGCATAGCGCGCGGCGAACGTGGTCGACAGGGGCTCGCGGTTGTCCGCGGCGGTCCAGTTGTCGTACCGGCCGTAGAACGTGTACTGACCGGCCACCGAGGTCTCGGGGTTGGTCGCGTCGGCCTCGACGTGGACCAGCGTCTCGCCCTGGGCGAAGTTGTTCGCCGTATCGACGTAGAAGTAGTCGCCCCAGAGGACGTTCTGGTTGGTCGCGTCGCCGGCGCCGCCGGAGATGAAGTAGCCCGCGTCGCCGGGGAAGCGCAGCGTGCAGTTGTTGACCGTGTCGACCGTGATGTAGCCGCGGGCGATGCGGTCGCCCAGGTCACGGCCGGAGCACAGGCCGCCGAACAGCGCCGAAGGCTGGCCGGTGTGCGCGGCCTGGATGTGGGCCACGAAGTTCGCCGGCAGCGGAGGCGGCGGAAGCTGACCGTTGCAGCTCGCGAAGTTGATGTCCTGCGAGAAGTCACCCTTCGGGCTGATGGTATCCGACGGATCCTGACCCGCCGAAGCGGTCACCGGGACGCTGCCGTTGAAGATGTCCCGGAGGTTGATCGTCTGGACGTCGTACCCGGTCAGGTAGATGTTGAAGTCGAGGGTCGGCACCGAGAGGTCGGTCCACAGCACGACGTGGGCCAGCACCGCGGTCGCCGAAGCGTTGTTGACGGAGAACAGGGTGGTCACCCCGTTCGGGTTGTCGAGATCGACCTGGAAGTACGGCAGCAGCAGGGTCGCTGCGGGCACGTTGTCGATCGTGCAGATCTCGGCAAACGCCTGTCCGCCCAGGGCCAGGAGGCCCACGAGCGCGAGGCAGAATGCAATCTTCTTCATGGAGACAATCTCCTTGCTACGTGTTCAATTTGGGTTCACCTCCGGATCTCCTCCGGGGGTCACGAATGTGCATCCAACTCTCCTCACTCCTGACAGACGAGAACCGATCACCTCCCCTTGAAAGCTTTGGACCGCTAAGACCGACTCCCCGACCGGCCCCTCCGCCGAAGGGCGGAGACCGCCGGGGTTTGTGTACCGAAGCTCGCATTCTCGCGGAGAAGGGTCCTCATTGCAAGTCGCTTCCCGTGGTGCATCACGCTTCTCCGCGTCTCGACCCGCTCGCTCCATCGCCCCGGGGGGCGTGCTTGCCGGCTGGAAGCCGGCTTGTCAGCGTCTACAACGGATCCTATGCTCCAGCACTATAGGCATCCGGGGGGTGGCTGTCAAGAGGTGTTCTCGAAGAGGTTCCAGGACGGGCGGGAGCCCGCCCCGGCAGGGAATGGGCGGCGGGAGCCGGCGCCGGGCCGAGAGGAGCCTCAGCGCGGCTCGACGTGCCAGACGCGAAGGCTGCCGGTGCCCGGGCACCCGGGCACGCTCACGATCCCGGACCAGCCCTGGCCTTCGCCGGCGAACCCGACGGCGATCTCCTCCCGGCCGTCGCCGTCGAGGTCGGCGAGCTCCACGTCGCTGGCGCGGCAGCCTTTCGCCTCCTCGAGGACCGGCTGGCGGGTCACGAGACGCGAGAAGGAGCCGTCGCCCCGGCCCAGGAAGACGTCGACGCCGCGCTTGCCCGTGGCGCTGACCAGGTCGGCCTTGCCGTCGCCGTCGACGTCGCCGGCGCCGAGGGCCGAGATCCCGTCGCGGTCGTCGGTGTGGAAGACGTGGTGGCGCTCCCAGCGGCCGGCGCCCCGGTTGAGCAGAACGTCGATGCCGCTGCGCCAGGTGTCGCGCTCGGAGCTCAGGAAGGCGACCCCCACGTCCAGGCGGCCGTCGCCGTCGAAGTCAGCGAGGGTCACGGAGCGGAGGTAGGCGCGGTCGCGGATCGGATCCGGAGCCTCCCCGGTCCAGCCCCCGGAAGCGTCGTGGCGGTAGACGATCTTCTTCCAGCCCATCTTGCTCGAGCTGGTCACGAAGTCCGGCAGACCGTCGCCGTCGAGGTCCCCCACCGCGAGGTCGTCGCCGAAGACCTGGTTCGCTCCGGTCCCCTGGTCCTTGCGTACCCAGGTACCGTCGCCCTGGTTCAGGTAGACCACCGGGCCGTACGCCCCGCTGTCGGGATCGATCTTCGCCTCGCTCCGCTGGACTTCGAGGCGGGGACCCTCGCCGAGGGTGATGAGGTCCATGCGGCCGTCGCCGTTCCAGTCCACCGCCCGGATGGCGCGCGCCGAGTACCGGGGTGGTCCGCCGGCGGCGGAGTCGCCATAGTCCGTGCCCTCCGTCCAGAGCCGGAAGCCCCCTTCGCCGTCCCACACCATGACGCGGATGCCGGTCAGATGCATGGCGAGGGCCAGGTCCGGGTGGCCGTCGCCGTTGAAGTCGGCGACGGCGACGTCGCCGTAGTCGAGCTTGATGGGCGGATAGGTCACCTTCCAGTACTGCCAGTGGCCCTGGCCGTCGCCGAGGAAGATCTCCGGGTGACGGGGGCCCTTGCGCGGCGGGCCGTGGACGATGTCCAGGTGGCCGTCGCCGTTCATGTCCGCCACCGCGAAGCCCTGCCGCCACTGACCGGAGGTCGGCAAACCGCTCGCGAACGGCACCAGGTCGACGCGCTCGGTGTCGGGCGTGTCGAAGTGGTAGGCGTCGAGGATCTTCTGCTTCGTCGCGGGCGTCAGGGGATTCTCCACCCAGGAGCCGCTCTTGATGTTCGAGACGTCGTAGAGCTTGTAGTAGATGAAGTCGTCGTCCTCGGTGACCATCTCCACGGTGGCACCCCAGCGGGTGCGGATGCGGCTGTTCTCGAGACGCAGGAAGTGTCCGTCCTTGGGCAGCCGCTCGATCCGGTAGCGACGGCCCTGCTCGTCCACCAGCCACTCTTGCGTCTCGGCCTGCCCGTCCTGCGACGCCGCCTGGCCGGCTGCGGTCCCCTCGCCCACCGCGGTCGCCTCGCCGCCGGTGGCGGCGGGCGCCGGGGCGGGGGCCGGCTGGGCAGCCTGCTGCGCCGCGGCCGGCGCCGGAGCCGGCGGCGCGGGAGCCCCGGCCGACCTGCAGCCCGCGGCCGCCAGGGTCAGCAGACCGGCCACGGCCACGAGGCCTGGCAGCGCCCGTCGGCTGAAGACGTCAAAACGGCATGAACGCAGGAGGATGAGAAGCATTCTGGAGTTCCTTTGCACGGAGTTCTGGAAAGTGGCGCGGTTCGGCGGCCCATCGACAGCAAGAAGTATGCCCGTTGGCGGTCCGGTCGTCTACTCCGAAGGGGCATTCCTCTCCCCCGCGAGGCGGAGCTTCGGAGGCGGAGCTTCGTCAGATCTCGTCCACGAAGGTGGGCCGCAGGCGGCGGAAGAGCCAGAGGCCGGCGGCGGGGAGCAGGACGGCCGCGAGGCCCAGCCCGATCGCCGTCGGCCCGGGCGTGAAAGGCCGGCCGAGAAAGGCCGCGCGGTAGAGGGAGATGAGCGGGGTCAGCGGGTTGGCCTCGATCCACGGCCGGAAACGCTCCGGCACCATCCCGAGGGGGTAGACGATCGGGGTGAGGTAGAACCAGCCCGAGAGCACCATCCCGACGATCTGCGCCGTGTCGCGGAAGAAGACGTGGATCGAGGCGAGGAGCAGCCCGAGGCCGGCGGTGAGGGCGAGCTGGAGGGGAAGCGCCAGCGCCAGCCAGGCGAGGGCCGGCACCGAGAGCTGACCGACGACGGCGAGGACCACGACGAACACGCCGGCGGCGATCGCCTCGTGGAGAAGCGCCCCGAGGACGATGGAGACGATCAGGATCTCCGACGGGAAGCGCAGCTTCTTGACCAGGGCCGCGTTGTCGGTGATCGCCGTCGACGAGCGCTGCACGCCCTCCTGGATCGCCATCCACGGAAGCAGCCCGGCGAACAGGAAGATCCCGAAGTTGGTCGTCGGGTAGCCGTACTGCTCGAGCTTGATCCGCATCACCGTCGAGAAGAGGAAGGTGAAGAGGAGCAGGAGCCAGAGCGGCTGGATGAACGACCAGAGGAAGGAGAGCAGCGAGCCGGCGTAGCGCCCCTGGAAGTCGCGGCGGACGAGCTCCTTGATCAGGAACAGGTGGTTGCGCTGGAGCATGGCGGAGATGGCGCGCGGCGGGTGGGGTGGACGCGTCCCGGGACGGGGCGGCCGCGGCATTATATAGAGGAGGACCCGATGAGCCCAGGGCATACGCTCCAGCCCGGTTGACAGGAACGTCGAGGGGGATTATGCTGATCTCCTATCGCCTGGACATGCCAGAACGGCATACCCCCGAACCGGCGCAGACCCGAACCGCCATGGCCGCCCCGAAGATCCGCCAGGTCCAGCTCGTTGGACGGAAGATCCGGCAGCTCCGCAAGGCGCACAGGCTCACCCAGACCGAGCTGTCGTCGCGGATCGGGATCCAGCAAAGCGACCTCTCCCGCATGGAGAAGGGGGAGTATCGGGTGAGCCTGGACAACCTCTTCAAGATCCTCGCCGAGTTCCGCATGTCGGTGGGCGAGTTCTTCGAGGAGATCGCCGAGGAGTCGATCAGCCCGCGCGACCTCCAGGTCCTCAGGGGCTTCAAGGAGCTCGACGAGGAGTCGCAGCAGGAGGTCGAGGACTTCATCGCCTTCAAGCGCAGCCAGCTCGACGGCTCCGAAGAGTGAGCGAGATCCCCGCACCGCGGATGAGGTATACTCCTATGCTGGATTCCGTGCCATGCTCAACGCCATGACCGAGCAGCCGCGCTTCGACGAGCGCTTCGAGGCCCTCCTGGAGAAGGGCCGGGCCGAGCACCAGGCCGAGCGCCTGGACGAGGCCCGGGCGACCTTCGCCGAGGCGGAGCGGCTGGCCGAAGAGCTGGGGGACCACCGCGCGGCGGACCGCGCCTACGTCAACCGGTGCACGGCGGCTCTGCGGATCGAGAGCGGCCTCGAGGCGGCCTCGGTCCACCGGCTGCGCGAGATCTTGATGGCGGGCGAGGACTCGGTGACCTGTTTCCTCGCCGCCTACGACCTCGCCCGGAACCACGAGTGGACGAAGGAGCACCGGAAAGGGCTGTTCTACGCCCGCCTCGCCCTCGACCGGGCACGGCTCCTCGAGGGGAGCGAGTGGGTGGCCCCGAGCCTCAACCAGGTGGGGAACTTCCTCCTCGCGGAGAGCCGGTTCCAGGAGGCCTGCGAGAACTACGAGCAGGCCCTGACCCTCTTCCCCGCGGCGCCGAGCCAGCCCAAGGCGATGATCCTGACCAACCTGGGCTACGCCCGGGTGACCCTCGGGCGCCTCGACGGCGTCTCGCTCATCTACGAGAGCCTGCGGATGCTGCGCTCGCTCGGCGCCCGGCGGGACCAGATCTTCCCGCACCTGGACCTCTGCTTCGCGCTCCTCGAGCTCGGGGCGTACCGTCACGCGCTGACCCACGGCGCGGCGGCGCTGGCCCTGGCCGAGGAGATCGGCGACGAGCACTCGACCAAGAACGCGCTCTTCCTCCTGGGCGACGCGGCGCAGCTCGCCGGGGACGAAGGCGGCGCCCGGGAGCACTTCCGGCGGCTTCAGGAGCGCTGCTTCTCGGACTCGCCACAGCTGACCGAGCTGCTGCTCACCGTCGACGTGCGCAAGCTGATCAACCTCAGGGCGTGATCATGGCGAACCGCATCGTCCATCGCAGCGTTGCGCTCCTCGCGGTCCTCGGCTTGGCCGCCGTGCCGGCCCTCGGCCAGCAGCGCGACGCGGCGATCGCCGGCGAGGGCGAGCTCTACCAGGTGCAGGAGGGTGCCTACGGCGACCTCTTCCCGCAGCAGGGCCTCGGCGACGCGGCGAGCTCGGCTCTCGCCCTCGACGTCACCTATCCCGACCAGTCGAAGGAGCGGTTGCTGGTGCCCGGCACCGAGTCCACCGACGTCGACTCCAATCCGTCGATCCTGTTCGAGAGCCAATCGAGAACCCTGTACGTGCTCTGGAAGTCCCAGCACAACTACATCCATTCCCTGCTCAACGTGATCGGCTACCACGACGGCGAGTGGACCGACCCGGTCGAGATCTCCGGCAGCCCCTTCGGCTGGAAGAGCGACCCCGAGTTCGCCGTGACCCGCGACACCTTCCAGGCCGAGGAGGACGACGGGAGCCTGCGGTCCTGGACGCGGACCGTGATCCATCTCCTATGGTGGGAGGAAGGCGCCAACGGCGAGGCGGTCCCGTACTACTCCCCCGTCACGCTCATCGACGGCAAGTACGTGGGCTGGAACTCGGTCTACCGGTTGGACGACCTGCTAGCGTCCGCGCTCGGCTCCGCCGCTCCCGCGCCCCTGAACCCGGCGGTCGCCCGCGCCCAGAGGATCGAGGCCGGGTCCAACGCGCAGAGCGCGACCCTCGGATTCGTCAGCCCGTCGACCGGCGAGCTCGTCTCCGTCACCCTCGGTTTGCTGCCGGGCGAGGTCACCTCGATCTCGGACAAGATCCGGGCGCAGATCGACGTCCTCGGCCGCATGTCCACCTCGCGCCCCGTGATCGCCGACAAGGTGCGGGCCCAGATCGACGTCCTGGGCTCGAAGCTGGGTCTCCATCCAGGCTTGACCGACTACCTGGCCGAGAAGATCCACGAAGAGATCCTGGCCGCGAGCCCCACCGAGCCGGGCGCCCACCTGGCCGACCGGGTACGGGCCCAGATCGACGTGCTGGGAGCCCGGATGACGGGCGGTCATCTCATCGAGCGCAGCTCCGGCGACCCGGCGCTCCTGGTCGTGGACCTTCCCGCCGACGAAGCCGGCGTCTCGGCGCCGCCCAGCCAGGTGGGCGTCCTCGTGACCGCGGTGAGGCCGGCCCCCGCCACCGGGTCCGACGACGTCTCCCTGCACCTCTCCCGCAACGGCCGCGAGGCGCTGGTCTCCTGGCTCAACGACGGTGTCGTCTACTACCGGGAAAGCCAGGGCGCGGGCTGGAGCGCGCCTCATCCGCTACGGCTCGGCCCGAACCTCGACCTCGCCCGCGCCCAGCAGATCCTCGATCAGCGCGCCGACGAGCGCGGCGTCGAGTAGCCCGCGTCCAGCGCCATCTCCCGGCCCCCATTGACGTGACCCGAGATGCCGTTGTAGCATTCCCCTCAAGATCGCTGTAGCTGGCCCACACCCGGCAGACCCAGAGGGGACGCCCGACCATGGCTGACGACACCACCCTGCACGCCCAGTACGAGGCTCACAAGGAGCGGGCCTCGGAGATCTTGCGACGCGGCAATCTCCGAGAGGCGCTTCTCGATTTCGAGAAGGCCCACGACCTGGCGCGCCGGATCGGAGACCACGACCTCGAGGACATCGCGTTTTGCAATCGGAGCGCCGTCGCGATCCGGCTGGGGAAGGCCGACGCCTGCGTGGCGGCCCTGCGCCAGATGCTGTTGCGGACCACCGACCCGCACGTGGCCCGCCACAGCGCTTACAACCTGGCGCTCGCCTGCGACGCCCGCAAGGACTACAAGAAGGAGCTCTTCTACTCGCGCATCGCCTACCGCTACTCGGTGGAGCTCGCGGAGCCCGAGCACGAGGCGTCGGCACTCAATCAGATCGGCAACGCGCTCGTCGCCCTCAACGACTTCGCGGACGGGCTCGAGGAGTACCGCAAGGCGGATTCACTGCTGGCCGACGACGCGTCCGACCGGCGCGCCGTGATCCTGGCGAACCTCGGCTACTGCTACCTCCTCACGGGGCGCACGGAGGAGGGCCTTCGCTCGGTGGTCCGCGGGTTGCGCATGGCCCGGCGGGCGATGGCCCCCGCGGCGGAGGGCCTGGCCCGGCTCTGCCTTTCCTTCGGCCAGCTCCTGATCGGCCGGCCGTGGTATGGCCTGCGCCACGGTTCCAAAGCCTTTCAGCTCGCCGAGGAGCTGGACGACGAGCAGAGCATGAAGTACGCCCTTCTCCTCATCGGCGAGGCCTACAAGCAAGGTGGCGAGGTCCGAACGGCTCGCGAGTGCTTCGAGCTCCTCCAGCGAAGCTACTACCCGGAGATGCCGGAGGTGCCGGAGATGCTTCTGGGAGTCGACGTGTGCCGGGTCATCAACCTGCGGGGCTGATCGGATGAAGAGCCGAGCCCATCTCGTCGCCGCCCTCGCTCTCGCCCTGGGCTTCGCTGCCGCGCTCGCGGCGGTCGCCGAGCCCGAGCCCTACACGGTCGCCGCGACGGCCCTGGGCGACGAGGGGAACCTCTACCAGATCCTCCGCGGGACCCGGGGCGACCTCTTCCCGAAGACCGCGCCCGCGGACGCCGGCAACCCGGTCCTCGCCCTCGACGTCATCCAGCCCGACGGGAGCCACGACCGGAGCCTGCTCCCCGGAACCGAGGGCCCCGAGGTCGAGGGCACACCGTCGGTGGTCTTCGAGGACACGTCCGGCCGGCTCTACGCCGTCTGGGAGAGCAAGAAGAGCGCGAAGGTCTCGCGCCTCGTCCTGGCGAGCTTCGACGCGGACGGCTGGTCCGATCCGATCGAGATCTCCGGCGACGTCTCGCCCCTCGAGGACGAGCCCAGGATCCTCATCGGCCGCGACCGCTTCACCATGCGCGACGCCACCGGCCAGACGAACTCCCGCAGCCGGACCGTCATCCACGTCGTGTGGCGTGAGGGCGACACCGCCGGGAGCCGGCTCTTCTACACGCCGGTGATCCTGGAGGCGGGACAGTACCTCGGGTGGAATCCGGTCGTGGCGCTCACGGACCTCGAGTCGGACGACGCGGAGGCCGCAAGCCCGCCCGAGTCCGCCGCGCTGCTCAGGGCCCCCGTGCTCGTCGCCGGGCGGGACATCAACTCCGCCATCGTCGCCTTCGCGAGCCCGACGACCGGACGCCTGATCACGCTCGAGGTCCGGCTCCTCCCCGGCGAGATCGGCTTTCTCGCCGACTACTTCCGCGGCCAGATCATCGACGTCGGGGTCATGGACCGGAGCGACGTCGAGGCGCTCGCCCAGCGGTTCCGGGGGCAGATCATCGACATCGGCGCGCGCCTGAACCCGGGGACCGTCGACGTGTTCGCGGACCGGGCCAGCCGGGCCCTTCTCGATCTCTTCGACGCCGATCCGAAGGTTCCCGTCAACGATCTCGGCGACAAGTTCCGAGGCCAGATCATCGACATCGGAGTGCGGCTGCTGGGAGGACCCGGCCTGCAGGCCGCACCGTCGAAGCTCGTCGAGGTGGACCCCTCCGCCAACGGCCAGGGCGGCGCCCCGAACGTGCCGAGCGTGACGGACCTGGTCCACCTGCAGGTGATGGCGGACCGCCCGGCTCCGCCGCTCGACGGGATCCCGGCCAACATCTTCGTCTCCGAGGACGGCGCGCAGATCCTCGTCGGCTGGCTCTCCCACGGGAAGGTCTACTACACCGAGAGCGGGGAGGACACCGCGGCGGCGGCCGGAGGCGAGGCCTGGACCCCGGTCAAGCACCTGACCCTTTCCGAGCGCCTGGGGATTCCCGAGGCGGCGGCGATTCTCGAGGGCCGGGTCAAGCGCCAGCGCTGACGGCTGGCGGGGGCCCAGCACGGACTTCTCACCAGCGGCCGTCGCGAAACGCCGCTACAGAGGCTCCCCGGGCAGGCCCCTGCGCGGGTCCTGCCGGGGCAGGCGCTCGATGAGCGACCGGGACTCCCCGTCGAGCTCTTCGGGCACCGCGATCCGCACCGTGTAGTAGTGGTCTCCCGAGCGGCCGTCGGGCAGGGTCACGCCCCGGCGGCGGAGGCGGAAGCGCTGGCCGCCCGAGGTCCCCGCCGGCAGCCGCACGCGCACCGGGCCGTCGATCGTCGGCACCTCCACGTCGGCGCCGAGGGCCGCTTCCGCGAAGGTCACCGGCAGCTCCGCCAGGATGTCCAGCCCGCGGCGGCGGAAGTAGGCGTGGGGCCGGACGCTCACGGTCAGGAAGAGGTCGCCGCTCTCCGCCTCGCTCGGGCCGGCGTTGCCCTTGCCGGGGAGGCGCAACCGGGTCCCATGGTCCACGCCCTCGGGGATCCGCACCCGGATGCGGCCCAGGTCGACCAGCCGGCCGCGCCCCGAACAGCGCTCGCAGGGCGCGCCCGAGAGGCTTTCGCCTGCGCCCTCGCACTCGTCGCACAGGCGCTCGCGCTGGACCGAGAACGAGGTGGTCACGCCGCGGATCGCCTCCGCGAAGCTCAGGGTCAGCTCGGCGCCGAGGTCGGCGCCCCGGGTCTCCCCCGGCTCGCCGCTGGTCCACTCCGCGTGGACCTCGAGGAACGACTCGTAGCGGAACCGCCCCGGAGCGGGGCGCGGCCTCGCGGGCGCCGGCTCCGCGGGCGCCGGGGTGCCGGCTCGCTCGGCCTCGAGGAGCCCGGCGTCGAAGCGCCGGCGCAGCTCCGGGTCGCCCAGGACGTGGTAGGCGTGGGCGATGGCGTCGAAGCGTCGCTCGGCCTCGGCGTCGCCCGGAAAGAGGTCGGGGTGGTGGCGGCGGGCCAGGCGCTGGTACGCCCTGCGGATCGCCACGGGGTCGGCGTCCCGGGGGACGTCGAGCACCGCGTAGGGATCGAAGCCGCTCGTGGTCGACATCGATCGTTAGTCTACCCGCTCGACCGCGAGCCCCCGGGCGGTCGGGGGGGCGTCCAGCAGCCGGGCCCCTCCGCCCTCGAGGGCCGCCTCCACCGCCGCCCTGCGAGCCGGCGGCACGAGCAGCGCGATCGAGCCGCCCCCACCGGCACCGCACGCCTTGCCCCCCCACGCCCCGGCCCCGCGCGCCGCCTCGAGGAGGCTCTCGATCTCCGGCGTCGAGACGCCGGGGGCGAGGCGCCGCCGCAGGCTCCACTCCCGGCTCATGAGCCGGCCGGTCTCCGCCAGGTCCCCCGCCTCGAAGGCGCCCGAGAGGCGTTCGGCGGTCTCGGCGATCCCGCCGAAGAGCCCCTTCGCCTCGGCCTCGCCGTCCAGGCGGCGGCGCACCACCTGCCAGTTCTGGCGCGCCGAGACGTGGCTCCGGCCCGTGTAGGCGACCACCAGAGAGCGGCCGAGCCGCTCGAGATCGACCGCCAGGGGCCTCACCCGCTCGCCCCCCGGCCGCTGGAGGATCTCGAGGGCGCCGCCCAGGAGGGCCGGGTAGTGGTCCTGGACGCCCGTGGGGAGGCTCATCATCCGGGCCTCGAGATCGCGGGCCAGGGCGGCCCGCCGCTCCGCGCTCGAAGGCGGCCGCTCGAAGAGCTCTTCCGCCGCCGCGATCAGGGCCACGACGAGCGCCGAGCTGCCACCCAGCCCGGCCCCCTGGGGCGACCGGCTCGCCAGGCGGGCCGCGAACGGCGGCAGATCGAGACCGCCGGCGACCGCGGCGACCAGCGCGGCGGCCGGATGACGGGCGAGCTCGGCGGCCGAGGCGGCTTCCACCTCCCCGTCTTCCACGCTCACCCGGTAGCCGCTCCGGCGGCGCTCGAGCTCGACCGTCGCCTCCAGGGCGATCGCCACGTTGACGGTGCGGGCGCCGGGGTGGAGCAGACCGAGGGGCCAGATGTCGAGGGTGCCTCCCGCCAGGTCGACCCGGCACGGCGCCCGGGCGACCACCCGGGGCCGGTCAACCACCCGCGGAATGGGCGCTGTCGGAGCCGGCCGCCGCCGCCGAGGCCACGCGGAGCTCGTCCTCGCGGGTCGCGAGCCCGGCCGGCGGCTGGCCCGTCACCAGGCTCTCGCGCAGGGTGTCGCGCCAGGCCAGGAAGTCGCCGAGGTCGCTCCGGCCGAGGGGCTCGGCCGCCACGGACTTGAGGCTCAAGGGGTCGATCCAGCGACCGTCCCTCTGCACCCGGTAGTCGAGGTGGGGGCCGGTGGCGAGACCCGTGGCACCGCTGTAAGCGATGACCTGGCCCTGCTCCACCCGGGCTCCGGGCCGCGTGCCGTGCGCGAAGCGCGAGAGGTGGAGGTAGGCGGTCACGTAGCCGTTGGGGTGGCGGATCTTGACCATGTTGCCGCTGCCCCCGCTCCGGCCGGCGAAGACCACCGTGCCGCGGGCGGTGGAGTGCACCGGTGTGCCGACGTCGGCGTGGTAATCGACGCCGTAGTGCGGCCGGTAGACGTGGAGCACCGGATGGAAGCGGTGGAGGGAGAAGTGCGAGGTGATGCGCGAGAATCGGAGCGGCGAGCGGAGGAACATCTTCTGGAGCGGCCGTCCCTGGGCATCGTAGTAGGCCGGCTCGTCGCCGTAACGGTAGGCCTCGAGGGTCTGGCCGCGGTTCTCGTACGAGAGCGCCAGGACGGGGCCGACCTCCGTCGGTTGCCCGCGGACGAGGACCTCTTCGTAGAGCACCTCGAAGCGGTCGCCCTGGCGCAGGTCCCGGTTGAAGTCCAGGTCCCACTGGAGGACGTCGGCCATCTTGTAGGCCAGGACCGGGGGGGCGCCGCTCTGCGCCACCGCCTCGGTGAGCGAGCCGTCGACCGTGCCGCTCGCCAGGCGCAGGCGCCGTTCTCGCGCGTACTCGTGCCAGCCGCTCCGCCAGCTCCCGTCGCGCTCGCGCGAGACCTCGACCCGGCCCCGGTCACCGACCTCGAGGGCGAAGCCCAGAGGACGCGAGTCGGCGCTCAGAAACGCCGACAGGGTGTCACCCGGGTGGAGCTGACGCAGGTCGCAACGCTCCCGAAAGGCGGCGACGACCGCCTGGTTCTCCGTCGGCTCCATGCCCAGCCCGCCCAGCATTTGAAACAGGGTCCGGCCGCGCTGGACCTCGATCTCCACCGGAATGGGCGCGAGGTGGCTCGCATCGGCGGGGACCACGGCCTCCCGGGGCGAGGTGCCCAGCGAGGCGACGCGTGGATAGGACGGCGTCGGGGAGACGGGGAACGGTGAGCGGGCGTAGGCGTCGAGCCGTCTGGAGGTGGTGATGAGGGAACCGGCGAGGAGGAGGAGACCGACAGGTACGACCCAGCGCAGTGCACGCAACACGAGCGGGCTTCGACTCACCGTACAACCCCCTTTACACTCCGAAGACCTGCTTTCCTGGACCTGAGACGGCTTGGCCCGTGGATGGTACCACATGCACAGGCGAATGTGCACCTGGAGGAGGCGAGGGAACGCAGTCGCTGTTTGCCGGCGAATCCCGGAGGGGAGCCGCTCGGTGCCCGCCGAGAGGACCGCCCGGCCGAGGCAGAGCTCGGCCGCTTCAAGGGCTCGGTGCCCCGTCGAGCGCGGACGGTGAGCACACGCCGCGGGAGGGGGCGTCCCCTTCCCCCCCTTGGGGGGTGGGAAGGGGATCGAGGGGATGTGGGGGGGGATCCAGTCGAGCGCGGACGGTGAGCACACGCCGCGGGAGGGGATCGAGGGGATGTGGGGGATCTACTGAATCGCGCTCGACAGCACGGCGTCCGGATCGTCCGGCAGGCGGCCGCGGTAGGCGGTCCTGCCGTCCCGGATCACCAGGAGGCCGGGCAGGGTCGTGACCGCCTTGCTCTTGGAGAACGAGCCGTCGGTGTCGAGGTAGACCGGGACCGAGAGGTTCTTGCCCTGGAGGAACGCCTCGACGTCACCCCGGTCTTCCTGGAAGTCGACGGTCGCCACGCGGGCGCGGCCCCCCCACTTGCGCTGGATGGCGTTGACCTGATTGACGATGTCGCGGCACTTGGGCGACCACGACGCCCAGACCACGAGGACCGTCGTGCCCTGGGCGAGATCGCCCGCGGTGAGCTGTCCGCCGGTCAGGCCGGCGAGGCGGAAGTCCTGGGCCTGCGCCGGCGCCGCCAGGGCGCTCGCCGCCACCAGCACGACGGCCAGGACGCCGATCCCGAACCGGAACCGGGTCCGGAGGTGAACCGGCGGCGGCGGCGGCGGGCGGCGGGCGGCGCGTGGCGGGAGGGTCGTCGTCATGGGGGTACCTCAGTGCAGCCGTTCGGCGGACTGGCGATGGGGAAGGCTCGAGAGGATGCGGGTCCGCAAGTGCTGGGGAGCGCACCGGCGATGGCAGCCTTCGCGGACCAGCAGGAGGAGCTTGCGCGTGTAATCGAAGCGACGCGCACAGTCTGGACAGCGGTCGGTATGAGCCCGAAACGGGGCGAGCAACTCGTCCTCCAACTCGTTGTCGAAGAACAAGAAGAGCACTTCGTTGACCCGCTTGCAGTTCATCCTCCGCCTCCGCAATCTCGTTCGACGGCCAGCTCTGGCCGCGTGAGCCTGCTGCTCACGCTCAGAGCCCGCGGGGGGCCGGGCTGCTGCGCCACCGGGGTTCGTCCGGCCTGCCTGATTCAACTGCGCCGTCCAGCGTGAAATTCCACGCGCGGACGAACGGCCGAACGACTTGGAGAGGGGGGTTCCTGGTGGTCTGATTCGTGAATCAGACCACTAGATGTCTGATCAGGCCAGAATCGTGACGAACGAGCCGAGTTCCTCGAGCAACAGCCCGAGAGGGTGGGGGCGTCCCCTTCCCCCCCGTGGGGTGGGAAGGGGATCGAGGGGATGCGGGGGGCATCCGATGAATCCAGCGGTCTGGAGTCGCCATTCCGAGGAGCGCAGCCGTGAGCGGTCGGCGTGGGCGGGGGACCAGCGGCCCGTGGCGCCGGAGACGCTTCAGGCGCCTCGTCGGGTTGAGGCGGAGCTTCACTAGTGGTCCGTCAATCTTCATTTGACAGAGGTATCCGGCGAGGATTTCGCGTCGCTGGCCAGGCGCTCCGACGCAGGCGTAGCGGGGCCTACGTCGAGGAGGAGCCACGCCGCCAGCGGCGTGAAGGACCGTCGGGACCCGTCAATTGAAGGTTGACGGACCACTAGGAGCGCTTGCTGCGCATCTTGGCGGGCTCTTCGCCCTTCTCGATGTAGCCGTGCTCGTGGGCGTACTCGAGCATCGCCTGCTCGAGCAGGCGACGGCCCCGGTAGAGCCGGCTCATGACGGTGCCCACCGGCACGTCGAGGATCTCGGCGATCTCCTTGTAGGAGAAGTTCTCGAGGTCGGCGAGCAGCACCACCATCCGGTAGTCGGGGGGGAGATGGTCGATCGAGCGCTGGATATCCTCGTCGAGGACGTTCTCGAGGAGCTCTTCCTCGGGGTTCTTGATCTTCTGTCCGGCCTCTTCGCTGACCTGGCTCTCGAAGGACTCCTCGATGTCGGCGAAGTCGCTCTGGGGAGGAGCCTGCTGCTTCTTCCGGTAGTTGTTGATGAAGGTGTTCTTCATGATCTTGAAGAGCCAGGCCTTGAAGTTCGTCCCCTCCTCGAACTTGTCGTAGTACTTGTAGGCCTTGAGATACGCCTCCTGGACCAGGTCCTCCGCGTCCTCCGCGTTGCGGGTCATGCGGTAGGCGGTGTTGTACAGGGCGTCGACGAAAGGCATCGCCGCCGCCTCGAAGTCCCAGCCCTTCTTGTGGTGGTTGTTGCCGTCGTTGCTCATGCTCTGCTCCCATCGTACCTCAGCGGGCCGTCCTCTATAGATACGCACAAGGAATGCCAACCGCTTCATCCTTTTGCAAGGTCGGCTCTCCGGCCTCGGGAGTCTCGGCGGTGTCCCCTGTCGGGGACGAGGGCGCTTCGGCGGGGATCGATCCCGGCCCGGCGGCGCCGGGCCGGGATCGGAAGGGACAGCAGGCCTAGCTGACCTTGATCGCGATGACCAGAGCGTAGATGACCAGCGACTCGATCAGGGCGAGGCCGATGATCAGAGTCGTCCGGATGTTGCCGGCCGCGCCAGGATTGCGCGCCATGCCGGAGAGGGCCGCCGAAGTGGCCTTCCCCTGGCCGAGCGCGCCGCCCAAGGCGGCGACCCCGATGGCGAAGCCCGCCGCCAGCGTCCCCAGGGGCACGCCGTTGCCGCCTCCCTGGGCGCCCGCGCCCTCCTGGGCGAAGGCGGGCGCCGCCACCAGGGCGACCAAGGCCATCAACAGACAGATCGTCTTGAGCTTGCTCATTCGAAGAAATCTCCTTTTGTTGAACCGGCGTGCACCGCAGTGAGCCGTCCGAGCCCGGAAGCAAAGGGGGGGGTTAGTGCTCCGTGGTCTCGGCTCCCGCAATGTACACCATGGTTAGCATGATGAAGATGAACGCCTGAAGCAGAGCCGCGAACAAGCCCAGTGCCATCATCGGGATGGGCAGGAGGATCGGCGCGAAGCCGAAGAACTGACCCGACACCGTGTGCTCGCCGGAGATGTTCCCGAACAGGCGGACGGCGAGCGACACCGCGCGGGCGGCGTGAGTGATCGGCTCGATGACGAGGAACAGGAGCGCGAAGGGGATCGCCATGGCGACCGGCATGCCGCCGATCGGGCCGAGAAACTGCTTGAAGTAGGACACCCCGTGGCGCCGCAACCCGATGTAGTTGTAGTAGAGGAACACGCTGATCGACAGGGCGCAGGTCGTATTGAGGTTCGCGGTCGGGGGCTGGAGGAAGAAGAACAGCCCGCACACGTTGCCGAAGAAGATGAACAGGGCGAGAGCTCCGATGATCGGCAGGTAGCGCCGTCCGGCCCCGTGGCCGACGATGTCCTCGATCAGCTTCTCGATCTCCTCGATGAGCACCTCGAGGATGTGCTGGAGCTTGCCCGGCCGCTCCTTCTTGAACCGGAAGCGCAGGGGGATGAAGATCGCCGCGCACAGCAGCATCACGAACAGCGACATGGCCACGTGCTCCGGCACCTCGATCCGCCCCCAGTACCGGTCGAGCCCGGTCGCCGCGAGCAGCCAGTGCCACGCCGCGTTGACCGGCCAGTAGACGAGCGAGTGGATCTCGTGCTCGCCGGCTTGGGCCGCCGCTCCGGCGGCTTCAGGAGACATCATCGTGATCCCTTCCTCGGAACGCACGTACCGCCTGCAGCAGGCCTTCGCTCATGAGCGCCGCAGGCAGGGTGGAACACCCCAGGACGATCGCAGGCAAGAGGCGCGGGCCGAGGAGGAATACGCTGGCGGTGAGGAGCGCCAACCACAGACTCAGACGCACGAAGGCCGCGAGGCCCAGACGCCAGCCGACCTTGGCTTCCCGGTCTCCCTGCTTCGACTGCTCCGCGGGCCCGAGAGCGGCAACGATCCGCTGCAGCCCGCGGAACCCGACGATACCGGCGGCGGAGATCCCTGTCAAGACGAGGGCGGCCGCGAATCGGCCCGAGGCGGCGTAGGCCAGGGTGCCGACGAGGGTCCAGGCGGCGGCCGCCCGCTCGATTCGCCGCAGGCTCGCGAGGTCGGCCAGGCGGCCGCCGGCGGGCTCGGACGGTCCATCGCTCAACCGCCCTTCCCCCGGTCGGTCTCCCGCTCGCTCCGGCGCTCCGCCTCGCGCCGCTCGATCCTCTTGAGCATGCTGTAGAGGTTGTAGAACGCCGCGGCGCTGCCCAGGACGACCCCCGCGACCTCGCCGACGAGTGGGCCGCCGAGCCAGGTGCCCACCAGACGGCCCAGGTAGAAGCCGAGGAGCAGGGCGATCGGGAACACGAACCCGATCACCGAATACTGGGCGGCCGTGGCCAGGCCACTCGACCCGCCGGCCTCGTCCTGCCCGTCTTCGCGCTCGTCGCCCTCGTCCGCCACAGGCCGGATTCTACCGTCCGGGCCGTCCAGGGGGCGGGCTGGCGCGTGGTAAGATCCCTCGCTCCAGTGGCCGATTCCCACTCCGCCCCCACCGCCGAACGACTCCTCCAGCTCATCGAGCACATGGCCGGCCGACCGGTGGTCGTGCTCGCCGACCTGGTGGTCGATCGCTTCGTCTCCGGCACGCCGAAGCGGATCAGCCGCGAGGCGCCGGTGCTGATCCTGCGCTACGAGGGCGAGCACATCGCCCCCGGCGGCGGGGCCAACGCCGTGGCCAACATCGCCGCCCTCGGCGGGCTCCCCCTGCCCCTGGGCGTGGTCGGCGACGACGAGAGCGGGCGGCTCCTCCTCGCCGAGCTCGCGCGGCGCGGGGCCCCGACCGAGGGGATCCGCGTGCGCCCCGGCTACCGCACCCCCACCAAGACCCGCATCCTGGGCGGCGCCAAGGGCACGATCAAGCAGCAGATCGTGCGCTTCGACGTGGAGGAGACCCTGACCCTCGACGAGGCCGACCGGGACCACTTCCGGCGGCAGCTCGAGGCCTGGTCCGGGTCGCCGGGGCCGGCCGGCGTGGCGGTGCTCTCCGACTACGGCTACGGCACGGTGGAGACGGCCCTCGTGGGCGAGCTCCGGCGCGCGCTCGCCGGCGGCGGCGGCACCCTGGTCTGCGACAGCCGCTTCCGGCTCGCCGAGTTCCACGGCGTCGATGCCGCCACGCCCAACGAGGAGGAGGCCGAGGTGCTCTACGGCGGCGAGCTCGAGGGACGGGACGGGGGGCGCGCGTCGCTCCACCGCGCCGGCACGGAGCTGATGGAGCGCCTGGGCGTGCGCTTCCTGCTCGTCACCCGCGGCAGCCGGGGCCTGTCGCTCTTCCTGCCCGGCCGCTCGGCCCACCTGCCGGTCCACGGCACGGCCCAGGTGGCGGACGTCACGGGCGCCGGCGACACGGTGATCGGGACCTTCGCCCTGGCGCTCGCGGCGGGCGCCTCGCCCCTCGAAGCCGCGGCCCTCGCCGACTACGCCGGAGGCGTGGTGGTGATGAAGACGGGGACCGCGACCCTCTCCCGCGACGAGCTCGCCGCGGCGGTCGGCGGCGACCCCGGGCCCCTCGTGGAGCTGCGGTGGGAAAGGTCGTAGACGCCGCCGAGCTCTTGGGCGTCGTCGCGGAGCTGCGCGCCGCGGGGCGGACGGTGGCCGTGGCCAACGGCCACTTCGACCTGCTCCACGTCGGCCACCTGCGCTACCTGCGGGCGGCCGCGGCCACCGCCGACGTGCTGGTCGTGGCGGTCAACGACGACGACTCGGTGGCGCGGCTCAAGGGCGTGGGCCGGCCCATCGTCCCGGCGGCGGAGCGGGCCGAGCTGCTCGCCGCCCTCGAGCCGGTGGACTACGTGACCGTGTTCTCCGGCGACTCGCCGGCGGCGCTCCTCGAGCGCCTGCGGCCCGACGTCCATTGCAAGGGTACCGACTACGGCGCTCCCGAGCGGGTGCCGGAGTACCAGGCGGTGCGCCGCTTCGGCGGCACGACGCGGCTGGTGGGCGATCCCAAGGAGCACGCGACCCGCGACCTGATCGCCCGGGTCAAGGCGCTGCCCGGCGAGTGAGGCCCCTCGCCCCGGTTCGGCCATGCGCATCCTCATCCTCCGGACCTCCGCCCTGGGCGACGTGGTCCACTGCCTGCCGGTGCTCGCCGCCCTGCGGCGCCACCTCCCCGAGGCCCGGCTCGGCTGGGTGATCGAGAGCGCCTTCGCGCCGTTGCTCGCCGGCCACCCGGGCCTCGACGCGCTGATCGAGGTGCGCCTGCGCGCCTGGCGGCGGCGGCCGTTCGCGGCCTCGACCGGCCGCGAGGTGGCCCGCCTGCTGCGCTCGCTCCGGGCCTTCCGGGCGGACGTGGTGCTCGACCTCATGGGCAACCACAAGGCCGGCATCCTGGGCGCCGCGACCCTCGCCCGGCGCCGGATCGGGCTCGGGCGCCGCCAGCGGCGCGAGCCCTCGAGCGTCATCTGGGTCACCGAGACGGTCGAGGCCCGCGGCGGCCACGCGGTGGAGCGAGCGCTGGCGGTGCTCGAGCGCCTCGGCCTGCCGGACGAGCCGCCGGACTTCGGGGGCGACCGCCTGTTCGCCGGCGCCCTTGCCCCGGAGCCGGAGCCCGGAGAGGAGACGGCCCGACAGGCCTTCTGCCTGATCCATCCGGGCGCCGCCTGGGGCAACAAGGTCTACCCGCCGGAGCGGTGGGGCGCCGTCGCCCGCGGCCTGGCCGCGCGCCTCGGCGTCCGGGTGCGGATCGCCCTGCCGCCGAGCCCGGCCGAACGCCAGCTCGCCGACCGGATCGTGCGCGCCAGCGACGGGGCGGCGGAGCCGGTCGAGGCGGCCGACCTCGCCACCCTCGGAGCGCTGTCGCGCCGGGCCCGGCTGGTGCTCGGCGGTGACAGCGGGCCGGTCCACCTGGCCCATGCCCTGGGCACGCCGGTCGTCTGCCTCATGGGCCCCACCGACCCGGAGCGCCACGGGCCCTACGGCGATCCCCGGAGCGCCATCGCCCGCCGGCTCCCCTGCTCGTTCTGCTACCGCCGCTTCGCCTCCACCAAGGCCTGCCTGCTCGAGATCACGCCCGACGCGGTGGTGGAGCGGGCGGCTGCGATCCTGTTAGACTCGGCATCTGACGACTAGCAACGACGCGGCGTAAGCCCTGTTTCGCTCCATCGACAGTCTTCGAGCGCCAAGCCCGTTTCATGCCTCCTCAGAAGCGATTCGGCGAGTTCCTCGTCAAGGCCGGGAAGATCAGCCCGGAGCAGCTCCAGGGGGCTCTCCAGATCCAGCAGAAGGAGGGCGGCCGCCTGGGCGCCAACCTGGTGAAGCTGGGCTACCTCGAGGAGCAGGAGCTGGTCGAGCAGCTCTCGCGGCACTTCGGCGTGCCCTCCGTCGACCTCGACGGCGTCGAGGTGGACGAGACCATCCTCAAGATCATTCCCGGCGACATCGCGCGCAAGTACACGATCCTGCCGGTCTCGAAGGCGGGGGCCACCGTGACCCTGGCCATGATCGACCCGACGAACGTCTTCGCCATGGACGACGTCAAGTTCATGACCGGCTACCGGGTCGAGCCGGTGGTCGCCTCCGAGCGCCAGATCCGCGCCTCGATCGACGCCTTCTACGGCTCGACCCACGCCATCGAGCTCAAGAAGGTGATGGAGGAGGTCACCGAGGACGCCGAGACCGACCTCGAGGTGCTCGAGGAGGAGGAGGACCTCGACCTCGACACGCTGGAGGCGGAGTCCGAGCAGGCGCCGGTGGTCAAGCTGGTCAACATCGTCCTGACCGATGCCATCAAGCGGGGCGCCTCGGACATCCACATCGAGCCCTACGAGCGGGACTACCGGGTGCGCTACCGGATCGACGGCGTGCTCTACGAGATGATGCATCCGCCGCTCAAGCTCAAGGAGGCGATCACCAGCCGGGTCAAGATCATGGCGCGCCTGGACATCGCCGAGAAGCGCCTGCCCCAGGACGGCCGGATCAAGATCAAGACCCGCATCCAGGGCCGGGTCAAGGACCTGGACTTTCGGGTCTCGGTGCTGCCGACGATCTACGGCGAGAAGGTCGTCATGCGCCTTCTCGACAAAGACAAGCTGATGCTCGACATGACGAAGCTCGGCTTCGAGACCGAATCGCTTCGCAAGTTCGAGAACGCCATCTTCAAGCCGTACGGCATGGTGCTGGTCACCGGCCCCACCGGCTCGGGCAAGACGAACACCCTCTACTCGGCGCTCCAGCGGCTCAACACCGCGGAGGTCAACATCATGACCGCCGAGGACCCCGTGGAGTTCAACCTGGAGGGCATCAACCAGGTCCAGATGCGCGAGCGCATCGGCCTGAACTTCGCCTCCACTCTGCGCTCCTTCCTACGCCAGGACCCGAACATCGTGCTGGTGGGGGAAATCCGGGACTTCGAGACCGCCGAGGTGGCGATCAAGGCCGCCATGACCGGGCACCTGGTGCTCTCGACGCTGCACACCAACGACGCGCCGTCGACCATCAACCGCCTGATGAACATGGGCATCGAGCCCTTCCTGGTGGCCACCTCCGTCCACCTGATCGTCGCTCAGCGACTGGTGCGCCGGATCTGCTCCTTCTGCAAGGAGCCGATCGAGGTCCCCACCGCGGCGCTGGTCGACTTCGGCTTCACCGAGCAGGAGACCAAGGGCCTCAACCTGTTCCGGGGCCGGGGCTGCGAGCGCTGCAGCCAGACCGGCTACCGGGGGCGGATCGCGCTCTACGAGGTGATGGAGTGCTCGGACGACACCCGCGAGCTCATCCTCTCGGGCGCCTCGGCGATCGAGCTGCGCCAGCACGCCATCGAGAACGGCATGATCAGCCTCAGGGCGAGCGGCCGGCAGAAGATCCGCGACGGCGTGACGACGATCGAAGAGGTGGTCCGCGAGACCGTGATCTGAGGGGCCAGAGCACGCCATCTCGCGGCGTCCTCGCCCTTGCTTCGCTGCCGGCGTGCCGAGGGGCGCCTCCGGTGACGCGCTCGGTGCTCCCTGTGGCGTTCGCCCGGCCGAGGCGGAGCTCGGCCGTTTCATCTGTCCTTGCCGTCGCCGATCCCTCCAGGCCCATGAAGCGGCCGAGCTCTGTCTCGGCCGGGCGGACGGTCCGGCGGACTTCGAGCCTCCGAGCGCTCGGCTCCTACGCCCGGGAGTCCCAGAGGGGCTCGGGGTGGCCGGTGCGGGCGTTCTCGTGGCGGGCGAGGACGAACAGGAGATCCGAGAGGCGGTTCAGGTAGCGCAGCGCCTCGGCCGGCACGTCCTCCTCCCGCCCCAGGGCCACCAGGCGCCGCTCGGCGCGGCGGCAGACGCAGCGGGCGACGTGGAGCCGGGCGGCGGTGGCTCCACCTCCCGGCAGGACGAAGTTCTCGAGCGGCGGCAGCTCCTCGTTGAGCGCGTCGATCCAGCGCTCGAGCGCCGCGACGTGGCGCGCCTCGATCGTCGGCCCGGGCCGGCGCTCCCGATCCTCCGGCAGCGTGGCGAGCATCGAGCCCAGGTGGAAGAGCTCGTTCTGGACCCGCAGGAGCCCCTCCCGGCTGCCGGCCCCGGCCTCGCCGGCCAGCACCACCCCCAGGTGCGAAGAGAGCTCGTCGACCGTGCCGTAGGCCTCGATCCGGAGGGCGTCCTTGGCCACCTCCTGCCCGCCCGCGAGCCGGGTGCGGCCGGCGTCGCCCTGGCGGGTGTAGATCTTGGTCAGGCGGGGCACGGGCGAGAGAATACAATCCTTCCATGAGCGAGACCACCGTGTTCGGCAAGATCCTGGACGGCGAGATCCCCTGCCACCGCGTCTACGAGGACGACCACGTCCTCGCGTTCCTCGACGTCGGGCCGCTCGCCGAGGGGCACACGCTGCTGATCCCCAAGGAGCGCAAGGCCTTCCTCCACGAGCTCTCGGACGAGTCGGCGGCCGCCCTCGGCCGGGCGCTCCCCCGTCTCGCCCGCGCGGTGATGCGCGCCACCGGCGCCACCGCCTACAACGTGCTCCAGAACAACGGCGCCGCGGCCCACCAGGTGGTGATGCACGTCCACTTCCACGTCATCCCCAAGACGGGCTCCAAGGGCCTGGGCATCGACTGGAGGCCGGGGACGCTCGACGGCGCGCGGGCGAAGGAGCTCGCCGCGGCGATCCAGCACGAGCTCGAGCGGGAAGGTCGGAGCGGATGACCCCACCTCTCGAGCGACGCCGAAGACCGGGAGGGGGCGTTCCCTTCCTTCCGGGGGGGATGCGATGAAGGCCTGGGAGGTGCGGGGGGACTTCGGCCTCGAGCACCTGGAGCTGGTCGAGCGGCCTGCTCCCGAGCCCGGTCCGGGCCAGGTGGTGCTGCGCCTGCACGCGGCGTCGATCAACTTCCGCGACCTCCTCATGGTGCGCGGGGCCTACGACCCGAAGCAGCCCCTGCCGCTCGTGCCCTGCTCGGACGGCGTCGGCGAGGTGGTGGCGCTGGGCCCGGGCGTGCGCTCTCCGGCCGAGGGGAGCCGCGTCGCGCCGATCTTCGCCCAGGGGTGGCTGGCGGGCGAGCCCTCGGCCGAGGCGCGGCGCACGACTCTCGGCGGCCCCCTCGACGGCACCCTCGCCGAGGAGATCGCGGTGGACGCCCGGTCGGTGGTGCCGGTGCCCGCGCACCTGTCGGACGAGGAGGCCGCGACCCTGCCGTGCGCCGCGGTCACCGCCTGGAACGCGCTGGCCGAGGCCGGGTCGGTCCGAGCCGGCGACACGGTCCTCACCCTGGGTACCGGCGGGGTCTCGATCTTCGCCCTTCAGCTCGCGCGGCTCCTGGGCGCCCGGGTCGTCATCACCTCCTCGAGCGACGAGAAGCTCGAGCGCGCCCGCGAGCTCGGCGCCTGGCAGGGGATCAACTACCGGTCGACCCCCGAGTGGGGGCGACGGGTCAAGGAGCTCACCGGCGGCCGCGGCGTGGACCACGTCGTCGAGGTGGGGGGCGCCGGGACGCTCGCGCAGTCGCTCGCCGCGGTGCGGACCGCCGGAACGATCTCCCTGATCGGCGTGCTCGCCGGCCGGGTGACCGATCTCGACGTCGCCTCCATCCTGATGAGGACCGTCCGGATTCAGGGCGTGCTGGTGGGCAGCCGGGCGTGCTTCGAGGCCCTGAACCGCGCGGTCGACCTCCACCGCCTGCGGCCAGTGATCGACCGCGTCGTCCCCTTCACCGAGGTCCCCCTGGCCTTCGAGCACCTGGCCGCCGGCCACCACTTCGGGAAGGTCTGCGTGCGGATCGACTGAGGCCGCCGGCCGGCGTCACCCCAGGCGCCGCCGGGCCTCGGCCTGGACCTTGGAGACCATGGCCATCAGGCCCATGGACTTCCCCATCGAGAGCTCCGCTCCGAAGATCCGGTAGACGACGTCCGGCGAGACCCGGGCGACGTCCTCGGGCGCCAGCCCCGAGAGGCTCCGGTCGAGGAGCGCGGCCAGGGCCTTGGCCGAGACGCCCTGGGGGTTCTCCACCGCGAAGTCGAGCTCGAGCGTGCCGTCCGGCCGGTCGCGCACCCAGACGAAGGCCTGGGACTCGCAGGAGGGGACCCGCCTCGCCTCGGGGAAGGGGCGCGTGGCGACCTCGGGCGGGACCTCCCGGAAGCGGTCCGCGAGAGCGATGAGCGCCTCGATGCGCTCGGCGCGCTCGGTGAGGAGATCGAGGCTCTCGAGGGCCTCCTCGAGACGGTCCGGGAGCGGGCTCACCTCTCGATCGGCGCGTTCACCAGGTTCCCCCACTCGGTCCAGCTCCCGTCGTAATTGCGGACCCGGCCATAGCCCAGCAGGTAGGTGAGGACGAACCAGGTGTGGCTGCTCCGCTCGCCGATCCGGCAGTAGACGACCACGTCGTCGTCCGGCGCCAGCCCTTGCTCCCGCCCATAGATCGCGGCGAGCTCGTCGGCGCTCTTGAAGGTGCCGTCCGCGGCGTCGACGGCGCGGGCCCAGGGGACGTTCACCGCGCCCGGGATGTGGCCGCCGCGCAGGGCGCCCTCGTTGGGGTAGTCGGGCATGTGCATGCGCTCGCCCCGGTACTCCTCGGGGCTGCGGACGTCGACCAGCGGCCGGCCGGCCCGGGCGTGGGCGAGGACCTCGTCGCGGTAGATCCGGATCCGGGAGTCGTCGCGCGCCGGCGCCCGGTATGCGGTCTCCGGGTACGCGGGGACCTCGCGGGTGAGCTCGCGGCCCTCCTGCTTCCACTTGAGGCGGCCGCCGTCCATCACTCGCGAGCGCTCGTGACCGAAGAGGGCGAAGACCCAGAGCGCGTAGGTGGCCCACCAGTTGTTCTTGTCGCCGTAGAAGACGACCGTCGTCTCCGGGGTGACCCCGATCCGGGCCATGAGCGCCTCGAAGCTCTCGCGGTCGAGGTAGTCGCGGCGCAGAGGGTCGTTGAGGTCCCGGGTCCAGTCCACCTCCACGGCGCCCGGCAGGTGGCCGGTGGCGTAGAGGAGGGGATCCTCGTTGGACTCGACCCGTCGGACGCCGGGGTCGGCGAGGTGCTCGGCCACCCAGGCCGTGGAGACGAGGACCTCGGGGTGGACGTAGCCGCGCGCTTCGATGGGGTCGCTCATGAGGGCTCCTGGACGCAATCTAGCAGATCGACGCGCTTTGATATGGTCGGCGCTCGGAGCGGCAGCAGCCTACATGCGGGCCATCGAATCGAAGAAGACGTCGTGGGGGGGGCGGGCCGGAGGTGGGTCCTGGCTCGCCGGGCGCCTCCTCCTCGGCGCCGCCGTCGCCCTCGCCGTCGCTCCCGTCACGCCCGCCCAGCACCGGGGCCCGCGCTTTCCGAACGTTCTCCTGATCTCGGTCGACACGCTGCGCTCCGACCATCTCTCGGGCTACGGCTACCGCCGGCCGACGACCCCCCACCTCGACCGGCTTCTCGCCCAGGGCGAGCGCTTCACCGAGGCGCGCACCGTGGAGCCCCTGACCAGCCCGTCGCTGTGCTCCATGATCACTTCGCGGTTCCCCCACGAGCACGGCTCGACCCGCAACGGGCTGCGCATGCGCCCGGGCCTCGAGTCGCTGCCCAAGCTCCTGGCACGCCGCGGCTACCGCACCGTCGCCTTCGTCGGCAACTGGACGCTCCGGGACAAGCTCACCGGCCTGGGCGAGCACTTCCAGGAGTACCACGAGATCTTCAGCCGCAAGCGCTGGTTCGGCCTGTTCGACGCCGAGGCCACCGGCGAGGACCTGAGCGCCGCCGCCGGCGACTGGATCGAGGACTACCTGAAGGACGACCCAGCCCACCCGTATTTCGCCTGGGTGCACTACGTCGAGCCCCACGCGCCGTACCGCTTCCAGGAGGACTTCGCCGGGCCGCTGGGCCTCCGGGACGGGAGCGGCGTCTCGAAGCGGGACCGCTACGATACCGAGATCGCCTTCGACGACCGGGAGATCGGCCGCCTGCTCACGCGCTTGTCCGGTGGCCCGGGCCACCTGCCCCCCGACACCCTGATCCTGTTCCTCTCCGACCACGGCGAGAGCCTGGGGGGCCACGGCTACTGGGGCCACGGACGCCACCTCTACGAGGACACGCTGCACGTGCCCCTGGGCTTCGTCTGGCCCGGGAGGGTCCCGGCCGGCACGATCGACCGCCCGGCGCTGCTCCTCGACGTCGCGCCGACGGTCCTCGGGCTGCTCGGCCTGCCGCCGCCCGCCAGCTTCCGCGGCTTCGACTGGTCGCCGGTCTTCCGCGGCGCTCCGGCGCCGGCGACGGGGCGGACCATGTTCTTTCAGGCGCACAAGGGAGCGGTGCAGATCGCCCACCGGTCGTCCGATGCGCGGCTGGCCGGCCTGCTCGAGGTGGGCCGGATCGTGGGCGGCCGCAAGGAGGTGCTCGACCTGCGCGATGGCCGCCTCCACGTCTATGACTTCTCCCACGACCCGGGCGAGCTCCACGACCTCGCCGCTCCGGGCCGGAAGCCGCGGGCGGAGCTCGCCACCTGGCTGCAGACCGTCCGCCTGGGGCTCCGGGCGGCCTCGGACATCCCGCCGGCGGAGCTCGACGCCGAGTCCGAGGAGAAGCTTCGCGCCCTGGGCTACGTGGAGTGACGGGGCCATGACGCGCGCGCCCTGGGCCCTCTTCCGTGGCGAGGACGCCGGCGGGCGGCCCGGCCCCTGGTGGCGGTTCCGGCAGTGCTCCGGGGTGCTCCTCGCGAACCGCCCGGAGGAGGTCCCCGAGCTCCTCCGTGCGGTCGAGGCGGCGGCCGGCGGCGGCCGCTGGGCGGTGGGCTTCGTGGCCTACGAAGCGGCGGCGGGGTTCGACCCGGCGTTCGCCACCCGGCCGCTGCCGGCGGGGCGCCCGGCGGCCTGGTTCGGCCTGTTCGAAGAGCCGGAAGCCGTCGCCGGATTGCCGGCGCCGGCGGAGGGGGACGGCGCCGCGTCCGGAGACCTGCCGGTCGAGGTCTCGGTCTCCGAGGAGGAGTACCTCGCGGCGATCGCCGCCATCCGAGCCGCCATCGCCCGCGGCGAGACCTACCAGGCGAACTACACCTACCGGCTGCGCGGCTCCGTCCCGGACGCCGCGGGGCGGCCGGCGGAGGCCTGGGATCTGTTTTGCCGGCTGGCCGCGGCGCAGAGCAACGCCCCGTACACGGCATTTCTCGACCTCGGCGGCGAGGCGATCTGCTCGGTCTCGCCCGAGCTTCTTCCGCCGCCGGGGCCGCGAGGTGGTCTGCCGGCCGATGAAGGGAACCGCCCCCCGGGGTCGGACCCCGGAGGAGGACCTCGCCGCCGCCCGGGCGCTCCGGGCCTCTGCCAAGGACCGCGCGGAGAACGTGATGATCGTCGACATGACCCGCAACGACCTGGGACGGGTGGCGCGGCCCGGCTCGGTCGAGGTCCGGCGGCTGTTCGAGGTGGAGCGCTACCCGACGCTCTTCCAGCTCACCTCGGAGGTGGCCGCCGAGACCGCCGCGCCGCTCGACGAGCTCTTCGCCGCCCTCTTCCCCTGCGCCTCGATCACCGGTGCGCCCAAGGTGCGGACCATGGAGATCCTGAACGGGCTCGAGTCCACTCCCCGGGGCGTCTACACCGGGGCCGTGGGGCTCGTGGCGCCGGGCGGACGGGCGCGCTTCAGCGTCGCCATCCGGACCGCGCACGTGGCGCCGGCCGCGGGCGCCGGACCGGGGCTGTGCTTCGAGTACGGCACCGGCGGCGGCGTGGTGTGGGACTCCTCGCCCGCGGGCGAGCTCGCCGAAAGCCGCACGAAGGCCCTGGTGCTCACCCGGGGCGAGGCGCCGTTCGAGCTCCTGGAGACCCTGCTCTGGGAGCCGCGTCGAGGTTATCGCCTGCTCGACCGGCATCTCGCGCGGCTCGCCGCCTCGGCGGAGTACTTCGGCTTCCCCCTCGACGTCGCGGCGGCCCGGAGGCGCCTGGGCGAGCTGGCCGCGGGCCTGCCGGCCCGACGCCACAAGGTCCGCCTGCGGTGCGCCCCGGACGGCGGCCTGAGCCTGGGCGCGGCGCCTCTCGATCACCGGCGCCACCCCTGGCGCGTCGCCCTCGCCCGCCGGCCGGTCGACGCCCGGGACCGCTTCCTGTTCCACAAGACGACCCGCAGGCGGATCTACGAGGAGGCGCTGGATCAGGCGCGGGCCGAAGCCGGGGCGCAGGGCGTCGACGACGTGCTCCTCTGGAACCGGGCGGGCGAGCTGACCGAGTCGACGGTGGCGAACCTGGTGCTCTCGCTGGAGGGCGAGCTTCTCACGCCCCCGGTCGCAGCGGGTCTACTCGCGGGGACCCTCCGCGCCGAGCTCCTGGCGCGGCGCCGGATCCGGGAGCGGCGCCTGGTGCCGGCGGACCTGGCGCGCTCGGATGCGATCTTCCTGGTCAACTCGCTGCGCGGCTGGATCCCCGCGCGCCGGGTGGCCGCACGAGGAGAGGGTGAACCGCCCCGGCCGGCCGGCGAGCCGCCGCGCGAGTGGCCGGCGGCGGCCGCCGCGGTCGGCTGACGTGCTGACCGAGAATCCCGGGAGCCCGACATGCCCCTAGCCCGAGGAGCCCGACGTTTCGCCGCCTACGCCTGGTTTGTCCTGGGCTATACCGTGCTGGCCGCGGTCTGGGGCGCCTTCGTCCGGGCCACCGGCTCCGGCGCCGGCTGCGGCAACCACTGGCCGCTGTGCAACGGCGAGGTGGTTCCGCGCGCCCCCGCCGTGGCGACGCTGATCGAGTTCACCCACCGCGCGACGAGCGGCCTGATCGGCCTGCTGGTCCTGGCGCTCGCACTCTGGTCGATCCGCCGCTTCGGACGCTTCCACCGGGTGCCGCGGGCGGCGTTCGCGGCGCTCGTCCTGACCGTGGTCGAGGCCCTGATCGGCGCCAGCCTGGTGCGCTTCGACCTGGTCGCCGGGAACGCCTCGGTGCTGCGCGGCCTGGTGATGGCGGCCCACCTGGTGAACACCTTCCTGCTGCTCGCCTCCTTGGCCTTGACCGCGGCCTGGGCGTCGGGGGTCGAGGCCCCCCGGGTGCGGGGCCAGGGCCTCGCGAGCTGGCTGCTCGCGATCGGCCTCGCCGCCATGTGCGCGCTCGGGGCGAGCGGCGCCGTGACCGCCCTCGGAGACACCCTGTTCCCGGTCGCGAGCCTCACCGCGGAGGCGGTCCGCGGCCTCTCTCCCGCCGCCCGCCTCCTGGTCCGGCTCCGCGTGCTCCACCCCTTCCTCGCCGTGGGAGTGGGCGCCTACCTTGCGGCGATGGGCACGGCCGTGCTCTGGCTGCGGCCCG
The DNA here is from genome assembly GCA_963741925.1 of uncultured Acidobacteriota bacterium. Classification (GTDB taxonomy): domain Bacteria; phylum Acidobacteriota; class Thermoanaerobaculia; order Multivoradales; family DATKCC01; genus CAVUBL01. The sequence continues at coordinate 8,737 of CAVUJU010000005.1, read as the reverse complement.
GCCCGCGCGTCAGGCGGCTCACGGCCGGGCTGGCGGTGGTCTTCGTCCTCCAGCTCGGAGCCGGCCTGCTCAACATCGGCCTGGCCGCGCCGGTCTGGCTGCAGCTCGTCCACCTCGGGCTCGCCTACCTGGTCTGGCTGGTGGTGGTGCTGCTCGCGGCCTCGGCGCTCGCCGACCGCGCCCGCGCGGCGGCGATCGGACGGAGGACCGAACTCCTGGCCGATCCGGCGCTCGAGTAAGCGCGGAGCCCGCGGGCTCAGTGGGGGATCGAAACGCGCCCGTGGACGCCGTCGAAGTCGATCCCGCCGGAGCCGTCGTGGGCGACGGTGAAGTCCCCCTGGACGTCCCGCACGCGGATGGGGCCGGAGCCGTCGTCGCGGACGAGGACGTTGCCTCGGACGCCGCGGATCTCGATCCCGCCCGAACCGTCGTCGTCGACGGTCACGTCGCCGTCGACGTTCGAGACGGTCATCTCGCCCGAGCCGTCGGAGAGACGGACGCCGCCGCTCACGCCCTTGACCTCGATCGGACCCGAGCCGTCCTCGATCTGGAGGTCGCCGCCGACGCCGAGCACGGTGAGCTCACCCGAGCCGTCGTGGACCCGGACCGCGCCGGCGACGTCGGAGATCTCCAGCGCACCCGAGCCGTCGCGGACGTCGAGGGAGGCGACCGAGCGGACGGTGGCCGAGCCGCTGCCGTCGCGACCCTCGACCGCGAGGTTCGCCGGAACCTCGAGCGAGAGGTCGAGGGCGGCGCTGCCGTAGTGGACGTCGGGGACCTGGGCCGTGACGTAGACGGTGTCGCCCCGGCGGTGGGTGTCGATCTGGATCGACTCGAGCATCGACTCCCGGGAGGCGCAGGCGGTGCCGTGGACCCGCACCTCGGCGAGGGCCGGCGTGCCGTGGATCTCCAGGCTCCCGGCGCCCGCCTCGAACACGAGGCGCGAGGCGCCGGCGGCGTCGATCGTCGCCTCCCGGGGAGCGGTGTGGCTGCAGTCGCTGTCGGCGATCACCACCCGGCAGGCGAGGTTCGGGACGAGCGACAGGGCGAGGGCGAGGAGCGCAGGGTGAATTCGCATGATCGGACCTCCGGACGGTTGCACCCGATCCTACGCCCGGCGCCGGAAATGGTTTCACGGCTCACGTCCCGGTGCCGCGCTCCGCGCTCAGCTTGAAGTGCTGGTCGTTGACGCTCCGGCCGTCGACCGAGATCTCGGCCCGGTAGTCGCCTGCCTTCC
>CAVUJU010000004.1:0-140903 GCA_963741925.1 uncultured Acidobacteriota bacterium | reverse complement strand
GCCGCCCGCCCGGATCCCGAAGGAGACCGTGTACCGGCGGCCCGAGGAGTGAGGGCGACCCCGAAGGTGCCACCCAATTTTCAGCCCGAAGGTGCCACCCCCTTTTCAGTGCCCCCTTTTCAGTGGCGCCCTTGCCGGCGGGACGAGGGGTTCGCCGACGCCGGGACCGGGGATGACGAGGAGGGTGTCCGGCGCGGCGGGGTCGTCTCTCGGCCGGTAGATGACGACCTCGGCCCGGCCGTCGCCGTCGAGGTCCCAGAGGCCGAGGATGCGAGGTGGCTCGTGGTAGCGCTTCGGATCGAGGTGGAGCGGGTCGACCAGGAGAGCGGGCGGTAGGGTGAAGCGCCAGGCCGGGTCCGCGGCGACCGGGCGGCGCCGGCCGGCGCCGCCGGAGCGAAGCTCGAAGATGGCCTGCTCGCTCCGCGCCAGCAGGTCGAGCCGGCCGTCGCCGTCGAGGTCGCCGTCGTAGCTCCACATGTCGTAGGCGCCGCCGATCTCGACCACGCGCGGCCGGGGCTCGAACCGGGCCCCGCCCAGCCCCCGGTAGAGGGCGATCTGGAGTTGCTCGTGGATCAGCCCCTTGTCGCAGACGAGCGCGAGGTCCCGCCGGCCGTCGCCGTCGGCGTCGGGGAAGGAGAGCTCGAGCGGGTGCCAGATCGGGCAGTCGGTGTCGGCGGCGAGGACCGGACCGGTTCCCATGCGGTTCCGGGTCGCCTCCAGCCGGAAGAGGCGCAGCCGCTGCTTGACGAAGAGGCCCAGCTTCTCGCGGGTGAGGGCGGCGAGGACCGTCTCGCCGTCGAGACGGGCGAAACGCGCCGCGGTGACCGTCTCGGTGCCCGGGAGGAGGGCGAAGGACTCGACCGGGGCGCCGGCGAGCGGGGCGTTGGCGCCGCTCTGCCCGGCCTCCGCGGAGCTCGGGCAGAGCCGTCGCACCCGCAATCGCCGTGGACCGATCGCCTCGGGCTCGGTGGCGAAGCAGGGAGCACCCCCCGCGGCGTCCGCGGAGCCCGTGACCGGAAGCACCGGCGGGCTCGAGAGCCGCAGCCCCCAGCGGGTGCGTTCGGCGCGGCGAGGCAGGGCGTAGGAGGCGACCGTGGCGGCGCCGCCCGCGCCGTCCGGCGTCAGGACCTCGAGCGAGCCGAAGCGCTCGACCGGCAGCCAGAGCCGGCCGCCCGAGGCGAGGAGCTCTCCGGCCGCCGGCGGGAGCTGGCCGATCAGCGTTTCGAGGCGGCCGGTCGCGGGATCGAGGAAGAGAAGCTGGCGCGCTGGCGCCCCACCCCCGGCTGGTGGCGCCGCCGCCAAGAGGAGGGCGAGGCCCCGGCGGCCGCCCTCGACCGTCGCCGCGCCGGCGACCAGGGGGGCGGGCAGCTCGAAGCGCCGCGCCGCGGCCGGCGGCACCTTCTCCCACCTGGCGCCCGCCGGCGACGCCACCGGGCCCAGCGCGAGAAGGGCTACGAGCCACGCGGAAGCCGTGTGGAGACCGCTCACGGGGTGCTTCTCGAGAGGTAGAGGTCGAGGCGGACCGGCGAGGTGACGCCCGCCTCGCCGGCCGTCTGCGGGTGGGTCACCGCCAGGTCCGAGCGCCCGTCGCCGTCGAGGTCCCGGATCGCCACCAGGCCGAGGTCCCGGACCGGGTCGCGCAGCCGGATCGTCGCGTCGGGCCGCTCCGGGTAGGAGCAGTCGGCCCGCCCGAGGTGGATTCCGATCTCGCGCCTCCCGCCCAGCTCGACGAAGTCGGAGCGGCCGTCGCCGTCGAAGTCGCCGGCGAAGAGCGACCGGCGCCGGAGCTCGAGGTCGTTGAGGTCGATCCGGACCTGGCTGGTCATGGGGGCTCCGGGCGCCGGGCGGAAGCCGCCGTCGGGTTGCTGGCACCAGGCGTGGAAGCCGAGCTCGACCTTGAGATGCTTGGTCGCGAGGACCGAGACCGCCTTGAACAGGCTGAGGTCGTCGGTGACCGAGATCAGGTCGAGGCGGCCGTCGCCGTTGAGGTCCTGGAAGCCGCCGGGAATCGGGACGTCGGAGCCCAGCGTCCTGACAAAGCCGGTGACCTCGAAGGCGCGCTCCGCCGCTGGCGCCACGACGCCGTCCGGCCTGACCCGGTGGAGCTCGATCCGGAAGCGCGGCTCGCGCACCTGGCGCATCGCCTTGCGCGGGCCGGCGTCCTCGTCGTCTAGGCTTCGGGCGAGGACCATCCAGGCCGGCTCCCCCGGGGCCGCGGGGGCGAGGGCTCCGAGGTAGACCGGATCGATGTCGGGCTCGTGGTGATCGGAGTGCTGCTTGCCGTCGTCCTTCGTCGCGCCGGATCGCTCGGTCCGCCGTCCGTCGCCGTCTCCGTCGCCATGGTGGCGCCGGCCGGGGAGCACGATCGCCTGGGGCGGGGCGAAGCGGTCGTCCTCGCCTGCGGCGTCCACGTGGCGCACGACCTGAAGCCGCTCCAGGCCGCGGGTGGGGTCGGCGAAGACCAGGTCGGGACGGCCGTCGCCGTCGAGGTCGCGGAGGTCGGGGAGCGGGTAGTCGAGGGTGGCCGACGGGCGCCGCGAAGACCGCTGGCGGTGGGTCGGCTCGGCCCAGGTGGGGAGGGCGATGCGGGCCGCGGGCGTCCCCGCGAGCCCTCGGCCGGTGCCGCGGAAGAGGTCGATCCCGGCCGCGGTCGGCAGCAGGAGGTCGCTCACGCCATCGCCGGTCGCGTCGCGGACCAGGCCGAGGCCGGCGAGGAAGGCGCCGGTGCCGGCCAGGACCGGAGGGTCGGCGACCAGCGGCTCGAAGGCGAGGCTCCGGCTCGCGGCGTCGTAGCGGAGGGCGCTCGCGCCCTGGTCGGTGACGGCGAGGGCCGGGATCCCCGGCGGGCCGGGCTCGAGGGTGAGGACCGAGAGCGGCAGCGGGAGCGGCTCGCCGGCTGCTTCGTAGCCGCCGCCGGGGCGGCCGAGGTAGAGGCGGACCTCGCGGTGATCCATCAGGGTCGGCACGATCGTGAGCACCTCGACCAGGCCCTCGACCTGGTCCATCTCGGTTTCCTCCTCGATGCCGATCTGCTCCCACCCGGTGTAGACGACGACGATCGCCAGGTCGCGGACGCCGTCGCCGTCGAAGTCGGCCGGCAGGAGCGCGGCGGGCGCGCCGGGCAGCTCGAGGCTGGTCTGGTGGAAGGAGACCTCTCCCGCGGCGGCGGCGGCCCATCCGACGAGGCCCCCCCACAGGAGGGCCCCGGTGGCGAGGCGGGCGGCGGATGACGGACGGGAGCTCATCGTGGTGCGGGAATGCCTGTTTCTCGAACGATCGCCGGAGCGCGTTTGTTACAACAGAGAAGCCGCAAGGTGCCAGCCAAATTTCACAGGCCCTCGGACCTCCCGCGAGGTGCCAGCCGATTGGCAGGCGCGAGCGCCCCGCCGCTCGACGTCCTCTCCGCGCGGATCGACGCTTGGATCGCCGCCGAAGAGGCCGCCCCAGTCGCGGTCACCCGCTGACGGTCTTGCTATCCTCGGCGCCATGGACCGCGATACCGCCAGGGCGATTCTCGACGAGTACGTGAAGGACGAGGGGCTCAAGCGCCACATGCGCGCCGTGGAGGCCGCCATGCGCGCCTACGCCGGCAGGCTCGGCGGCGACCCCGACCGCTGGGGCCTCGCGGGGCTCCTCCACGACTTCGACTGGGAGCTCCATCCGACCCTCGAAGGGCACCCCAAGGAGGGCGCCCCGATCCTCCGCGAGCGGGGCCTCGACGAGGACCTGATCCGCACCATCCTCTCCCACAACACCGAGGGCACCGGGGTCGAGCGCGAGGAGCCCATCGACTACGCGCTCCTGGCATGTGACGAGATCACCGGGCTCATCATCGCCGCCGCGCTGGTGCGGCCCCACAAGGACCTCCGGCAGCTGACGGTCAAGTCGGTCAAGCGCAACTGGAAGGACAAGCTCTTCGCCGCCGGCGTCGACCGCGAGCACGTCCGCGAGGCGGTGGAGGACTTCAGCCGCGAGTGCTTCGACGGCGAGCTCGAGCTCTGGGAGCACGTGGGCAACGTGCTCGCCGCGATGCAAGGGATCGCGGCCGACCTCGAGCTCGACGGGAGGCTGACGGCTGCCACGTAAGCACCGGAACCTGCCGGGTGGGGACCGAGGGATTAGAGGGGGATCCGATGAAGGGAACCGCGGTCCTGCTCTCCGGGGGCGTCGACTCGTCGGTGGCGCTGCTGCGCCTCGTCCGTGCCGGTGAGCGCGACCTCACGGCCTTCTACCTCAAGGTCTGGCTCGAGGACGAGCTCCACGGCCTCGGCGAGTGCCCGTGGCAGGAGGACCTGGCCCACGCCCGCTCGGTGTGCGCCGAGGCCGGTGTGCCGCTTGAGGTCGTGGCCCTCCAGCGCGAGTACCGCGAGCGGGTGGTGGCCTACGCCCTCGACGAGCTCCGCGCCGGCCGCACGCCGTCGCCCGACGTCCTCTGCAACCGGCGGATCAAGTTCGGGGCGTTCCTGGAGGCGATCGGCGGCGAGTACGGGGCGGTCGCTTCCGGGCACTACGCCCGGATCGTCGAGACCGGCGGCGGGCGGCGCCTGGCGCGGGCGGCCGACCGGGTCAAGGACCAGACCTACTTCCTCTCGCAGCTCACCGCCGGCCAGCTCGCGCGCTGCCGGTTCCCGGTGGGCGACCTGCCGAAGGCCGAGGTGCGGCGTCTGGCACGGCGATGGGGCCTGGCGACCGCCGAGCGCCCCGACAGCCAGGGGATCTGCTTTTTGGGCGAGATCGCGTTCGACGCCTTCGTCCGCTTCCATCTGGGCGAGCGCCCGGGCGAGATCCGCGAGGCGGGGAGCGGCCGCCTCCTGGGCGAGCACCGTGGCCACTGGTTCTACACCCTGGGGCAGCGCAAGGGGCTCGGGCTCTCGGGCGGGCCGTGGTTCGTGGTGGAGAAGGACCTGGCCACGGACACGATCCGGGTGGTGCACGCCGCCGAGCTCGCCGCGTGCGCCCCGGAGAGCTTCGTGGTGCCGGCACCGCACTGGATCGCCGGCGAGCCGCCGCCCGGCCTGGAGCCGGCCCCTGCCCCTCCTGAAAGGTGCCAGCCACTTTGCAGCGACCTCTCCTCCGCAAGGTGCCAGCCACTTTGCAGGGGAGCTCCGGGTCAAGGTGCGCCACGGGCCGGCGATCCCGGCTTGCACGGTGGAGGCGCACGAGGCGGGTGGCCTGGCGGTCCGGCTCGAGACGCCCGACCCCGGCCTCGCCCCGGGCCAGTTCGCGGTCTTCTACGACGGCGAGATCTGCCTCGGCGGCGGCTCGATGGAGCTGGTCCCGGCGCTGGCGATGGCGTGACCCTCGGCCTTCGTAGTCAGCTCTGAAGGCGCGCTCGACCCCGGGGTCGAAGGCAGTCGAAGGAGTCGAAGGTGCCAGCCGCTTTTCAGGCTCTTCCCGGGCGCCCCCGCCTGGATGTCTGATCGGAGCACAATCATGACGTTCGAGCCGAGCTTTGAGCCGCCGCTAGACCGGGAGGGGGCGTCCCTCTCCCCCCGGAGGGTGGGAGAGGGATTTGAGGGTGAGGGGGGCGATCCGGAAGGTCTCTGCGCCGAGCAAGGCCCGGGCCGGTGAGGTCTCGTCGACCGGCTTCCCGCGGGCGGTGGCCGCCGTGTCCGGAGTCGCTTCCCGCCGCTCAGCTCGTCGGTTTGAGGCGGAGCCTCGCTAGACCAGGACGCCGCGGGCCGCTTGCCGGCGGGCGTAGAGGAAGAGGGCGATCGCCACCACCCAGATGACGGCGGTGAACATCAACCCTCCCGTCCCCATGACCGCCGCCCCGTCCGTCAGCACGAACTCGTAGACCGCGATCACGACCATGCCGACGAGCGAGAGGGCGAACATCCAGACCGCCCAGCGGCGCCGCAGCAACAGGCCGAGGGACCCCGCCACCGCGCCCCACACGCCGATCGCCCAGGCGGCCACTCCCCACGCCGGGAAGCCGAAGAAGTACGTGAGCTGCGGATCGGTGAACTGGCTCATGTAGAAGTCGAGGCGCATCTGCGTGGCGACGTAGTCGAAGGCTCCCATCGCGTTCCACAGGAGCGCCAGCCCCCCGACGATCCACAGGTGGACCGGCGTCCGGGCGCGCGGCCCGGGCCGCTCCAGCACGCTCTCGCTCATGGCGTCCTCCCATCCAGGTTGGTGAGGACATCGAGGTTACCACGCCGCGCCCCGGCGGCGCGGCGGCGCAGGCTCCCCGGAGGAGCTCCTGGAAGCTCCGTGCCCAGAGACGCGCGGGGGGCCGCCGGTCGAGAGCCGGTTCCAGGCCCGTCCTCCACCCAGGGCGGATACACTCGCCCGGACGTGGAGGCGGAACCCGTCGCCGTGCCCCTCGGCGGCCCCCTGGTCGCGGCGCGCTTCGTGGCGCGCCCGAACCGGTTCGTGGTCCACGCCCGCCTGCGGGCGGGCGGCGAGCCGGTGGTGGCCCACCTCGCCGACCCCGGGCGTCTCCGCGAGCTCCTGGTTCCCGGCCGCCGCCTCTGGCTGCGCCCCGCCTCGGACCCGGCCAGGAAGACCCGCTGGAGCGCCGTGCTGGTGGAGGCGCCCGGCGGCCCCCTCGTCTCGGTCGACACGACGGTACCCAACCGGCTGGTCGCGGAGGCGCTCCGGCGCGCCGCGCTGCCCGAGCTCGGCCCCTACCGGCTCGCGCGGGCCGAGCACCGCCTGGGCCGGTCGCGGATCGACTTCCTCCTCCGCCCGTCCGGCGGCGACGGGCCGGCCCTCCTGCTCGAGGTCAAGAGCGTGACGCTGGTCGAGGACGGCCTGGGCCTCTTCCCGGACGCGGTCACCACCCGCGGCGCGCGCCACGTCCGGGAGCTCGCCGCCCACGCCCGGAGCGGCGCCCACGCCGCGGCCATCCTGTTCGTCGCCCAGCGGCCGGACGTCTCGCGGGTCCTCGCCGCGCGCTCGATCGATCCGGCCTTCGCCGAAGCCCTCGAGGAGGCGCGCGCGGCCGGCGTCCGGGTCCTCGCCCGGCGCTGCCGGGTGACGCTGGACCGGATCGCCCTGGATGCCCCCGTCCCCGCCGGCGGCGCCTGACGCCGGTCCCCGCGGACCAGCCCGCCGGCGGGATCAGCGTCGCGGCACGACGTAGAAGAGCACCGCGAAGTAGTGGCAGAAGCTCCCGGCGAGGACGAAGAGGTGCCAGACCATGTGGTGGTAGCGCAGCCTCCGCCAGAGGTAGAACACCACCCCCAGGGTGTAGGCGGCGCCGCCCGCGACGAGGAGCCACCGGCCGCCGGGCGCCAGGGCCCCGAACAGCGGCCGGATCACCAGCAGCGCGCTCCAGCCCATCCCCAGGTAGAGCCCCAGGGCGATTCCCCGCCCGCGGCCGGGGAAGACCGCCTTGGCGACGATCCCACCCGCCGCCAGCACCCAGAGCACCACCAGCAGGCTCCAGCCCGCCACCCCGCGGAGCGTCACCAACGCGAACGGCGTGTAGGTGCCGGCGATCAGCAGGTAGATCGCCGAGTGGTCGAGGATCCGCAGCACCCGCTTGGCGCGGGCCTGGGGGATGGCGTGGTAGACGGTCGAGGCGGTGTAGAGGAGCACCAGGCAGGCGCCGAAGATCGCGCAGCCGACCACCAGCCGGGCGCCGCCGCGGAGCGCCGCGAAGGCCACGAGCACCACGAGGCCGGCGATCGACAGGACGATTCCCACCCCGTGGGTCACGCTGTGGGCGATCTCCTCGCCCAAGGAATAGGGGCGTTCGTGGTCTCGGGCCGGCCGGTTCATGGTCTTGCCGCGGCGCGGCAGATTATGAGGCAGGCCGGGCCGAGGGTCAAACGCCGGGGTGGTCCCGGCCCGCTTCCTGGTACCATCGAGTCGTTCCGTCGAACGACCCCGAGGAGGAAGCTCATGAAGCGTACCCCCACATTCGCTCTCGTCCTCGCGATGGCCGTGGCAGCCGCTCCGGTGGCCTTCGGCCAGAACGCCAATCCCGACATCGGAGGCACCTGGAGGTTGAACGCCTCGACCCTCTTGACGGGACAGGAGGTCCCGTGCGAGTACCAGGGGGACGTCCCGTTGACCCAGGACGGCGACTCGTGGACGGGCCCGGCCGACCTCCTGCTGCTCTCGGGGCCGGAGGCTTGCCCCGCAGAGATGATCGGCGACCTGACGGGCATGCTGGCGCCCGGGGAGGTCGCCGGAGTGACCCAGATCACCGGCGCGATCGACGGCACCGACCCCGGCGGTCACGTGACCTTCTCGGGCACGATCACCAACGGCCCCGCGGCCATGACGCCGGCCCGGCCCTCCCGCAAGGCCTCCGTGCTCGCGGCCAAGGCGGCGCTCCAGGGCACCGGCGGTCTGTCCGTCGACCAGGGGAGCTTCTCGGGCAACGGCGGCACCTGGAACGCCATCCGGCTCGCCCAGTCGGTGCTCGACGTGCCCGAGCTCACCCCGGTGGGCCTGACCCTGCTGGTCCTGATGCTTCTCGCCGGGGGTGCCGTCCTCCTCCGCGGCCAGCAGGGCAGCGCGTAGCCGCCCACCGCTACCGGCCCGGCGCCAGGCGCTGGAGCTCGTGCTCCGGCACCCGCGCCAGGAGTGCCGGCACCAGCACGAGATCCGCCACCAGCGCCGCGGCGACGGCGAGGGCCGCCAGCGCCCCGAAGCGAGCCACCGGCAGGAGCGCCGAGCCGGCGGCGACGGCGAAGCCCAGGCAGAGGATGAGCGAGGAGGTCACGTGGCCGCCGGCCACCTCGCCCAGGCACTCGGCCACCAGCTCCGAGCGCGCCGCGCCCGGCGCCCCGGCCCCCGCCGCCACCCGCAGCCGCAGGTGGCCCAGGGTGTGGAGCGTGTCGTCGACCGCCAGCCCCAGCGCGACCGCCGCCACCATCACGGTCGTGCTGTCCACCGGCAGGCGCAGCCAGCCCATGGCGCCCAGGACCAGGACCACCGGCCAGAGGTTGGGCACGAGGGCGCGGAGCGCGAGGGAGACGCTCCGCAGCAGCCGGGCCAGGAGCGCGGCGATCACCAGGAAGGTCGCACCGAGCGAGATCCCGATCGTCCGGAGCACGGAGCGCTGGGCGGCCAGGACCAGGGGATATTCGCCGGTCACCCGGGGGCGGGCGCCGGGGAAGGCCCGGCGGGCGGCGGCCTCGGCCCGGCGGTAGAGGGGCTCGAGCTCCGTGTAGCCGCGCATGGGCGTGAAGAGGAGGAGGCGGGTGCGGGCGGCGTCGCCGGTGAGGACGAAGCGCAGGAGCCGCGACAGCTCGGGGTCTCGGGCCATCGCGGCCCGGGCCGCCCCCAGCGGGTCGGCGCCGGCGGCGGGCGCCGGCGCGAGGCGGGCGTGGTCCGCCACCAGGTCGCCGGCGGAGACCACGCCCGCGACCAGCGGCTCGCGCCGGAGCCGGGCCGCCAGGGCGGCGAGGCGGCGGAGGGCTTCCGGGCGGTCGAAGGGGGCGCCCTCGCCGCCGTCGAGGACGAGGCTCGCCGACACCGGCCCGAGGCCGGCGCTCTCCAGGCGGCGAACCTGCCGTGCGACCGGGTGGCCGGGCCGGAAGTAGCCGAGGGGGTTGGTGTCCACCGCCAGGCGGGGGAGGCCGGCGGCGGCCGCGATCGCCACCGCGCCGAAGACGGCGTAGACGGCGCCGGGGCGGGCTCCCGCCGTGCGTGCCCAGGAGCGGGCCCGGCGGCCGAGCCAGGTCTCCACCGGCGCCCTCACGGGAGGGTGGGCGCGAGCTCGGGAGCGACCGGGGCCGAAGGCGGCGAGGAGCGCGGGCAAGAGCGACAGGGCCGCGAGCGTCAGAAAGGCGATCGCGAAGGCGGTCCAGAGCCCGAGGGCGCGCACCGGCGGCACCGGGCTCGCCGCCAGGGAGGCGAACCCCGCGCAGGTGGTCAGGCCGGTCCAGACGACCGGCCAGGCCTTGACGCGGTAGGTCTCGACCGTCGCCCGGGCGGGCTCCGTTCCCCGCGCCAGGAGACGCCGGTGATAGGCGAGCACGTGGACGCCGGTGGCGAGCGCGATCACGAACGCCAGCGGTACCAGGAGCATGACGACGAAGTCGAGGCGAGCGCCGGCGTAGCCCATGAGGCCCAGGGTCTCGGCGAGGGTGACCGAGACCAGGACCAGGGGGAGAACGACGCCGGACACGCTCCGGAAGATCGCCGCGAGAAGCCCGGCCGCGACCAGGACCAGGGCGGGGACGAGGTGCCGGAGCAGGTCCTCTTCGGCCCGGTCGAAGGCCCGCGCGACGACGGGCAGCCCGACGAGGAAGCCGCGCACCCCGGGCGGCGCTCCGGCGGGGCGCCGAGAGGCGCCGCCCCGCTCCGGCGGGAGCCTCGCCTCGAGGGCCGCGAGGGTCCACTCCAGGCGCTCGGGCGAGAGCTTGAAGAGGCCGGCGTCGACCGTCACCAGGTCGCCGTCGCGGCTCACCCAGCCGGCGTCGCGGTCCACGGCGTCGGCGAGGAGCAGGCGGCAAAAAGCCCGCGGATCGGCGGGCGGCCAGGCCGGGAGGTGCCAGCGGTGGTAGCGCACGGGCCCGGCGGCGCCGTAGACGCCGCCGGGGCCGCCGCCGGTGAACGCGGCCCCGGCTTCGAGGGCGCCGAGCCAGGCGAGCCCGCGGCGGCTCCAGAGGCCGTCGCCCTCGACGACCAGCCGCACCCCGCGGTCGCGGCCGAAGTCGCGCTCGAGACGGTCGAATCGGGCGAGCTCGCGGCGGTCCTGGGCGAAGAACGCCTCGGGCGAGTTGTCCGCCCGGAGCCGGAGGAGCCCCGGGGCGGCCGCCGCCACGAGGATCCCGAAGACGGCGATCACCAGCCAGCGCCGCCGGACGATCGGCTCGAAGGAGTAGGTCGTCTGGATCACCCCCCTCACCCTCGGTCCCTCTCCCGGTTCCCGGCTCCGCTGAACCAGCCACTCACTTGCCGCGAAGCGTGTGCTATCGCACCGCGGGCGCCAGGAGGCCGGCGGCGTCGGGGTCGCGCTCGGTCTCGCGGCGCAGCAGCTCCCGGGCGCCCCCCGGCACGTGGAAGGCCCGCAAGCCCGCCTGCTGCATGAGCTCGGCCAGGTGGGCGCTCTTCAGGCCCACCTCGCAGTAGAGGACGTAGGTCGGCGCGGGGTCGAACGAGCGGTAGGCGTCGAGGGCCCGGAAGAAGTCGAGGTGCTCGGCCCCGGCCGGGTGCCAGGCCTCGTAGGCCGCCTGCGAGCGCAGGTCGATCGTCCGGGCGCCCGCCGGGACGTGGCCGATCTCGAGCTCGCCGCCGACCAGCTCGGCCGGGTCGAGGCGGCGGAGGTCGCGGACCGTGCGCTCGCGGACGGCCGCGTCGAGGATCGCGAGGTCCAGGCCGCCCTCCTCGCGCTCGACCGTTCCCAGAGACGCGCGGGTCGCGGGCTTCCTCGGCAGGATGGCGCAGTACTCGCCGACCGCCGAAGAGAGCTCGTAGGTGCCGATCTCCCGGGCGCGGTCGATGATCTCGTTCTTGTTGAAGGCGAGGAGCGGGCGGAGGACCGGCAGCTCGATCGGGCGCGAGATGACGGCCAGGTTCTGCGGCGTCTGGGAGGAGACCTGGCCGATCGCCTCGCCGGTGACCAGGGCGCCCGCCCGCAGGCGCCGCGCCAGGGTCTGGGCCGCGCGCAGCATCAGGCGCTTCAGGATCACCTGCCAGTAGCGCGGCGTCACCGTCGCCTGGAGCGCGGCGACCACCGGCCGGAAGTCGACCGAGTGGAAGCGGGGGTGGTCGCCGTGGCTCCAGAGCTCGGCGATCACCTTCATCACCCGCAGGGCGCCCAGCTCGTGGGCGGTGCCGCCCAGGTTGAAGAAGACGTACTCGAGCGCCACTCCGCGCCGGAGCATCATCCACGACGCCACGGCCGAGTCGAAGCCGCCGGAGACCAGGGCGAGGGCCCGGTCCTCGGTGCCCAGGGGAAGCCCCGACGGTCCCAGGAGGCGGCCGCGGAAGAAGTAGGCCTCGCCGGCGTGGACCTCGACCGACACCGTGACCTCCGGGTGGTCGAGGTCGACCTTGCGGGCGTGGGGCAGGAGCGCCGCTCCGAGCTCGATCTCGAGGGCCTTCGAGCGCACCGGGATCTGCGAGCGGTCGCCGGTGCGCCGAGCGCGCACGGCGAAGCTCCTGCCGGCGACGGCGCCGGCGAAGAGCTCGTGGCCGGCGGCGACGAGATCGCCCAACCCGCGCCAGGGCCGGCGCTCGACCGCCGAGACCGAGTGGACGCCGAAGGTCCGCCGGACGACCTCGGCCGCGGTCCCGGGGGCGGCCGGCGCGAGCGGCGCGGCCGGCGCCCCGTCCGGTGCTCCGCGCCCCTCTCGGGCCTCGACGTAGAGGCGGCTCCACTGGCGGTCGATCTGGAAGTCGACGCCGGCCGCGGAGAGGCCGTCCTCCAGGTTCTGGACCAGGCGCCGCGTGAAGCGGGCTCGGGTCCTGGGGGCCTTGGTGGTGACCTCGCCCGAGAGGCGGATGAGGTAGAGCTGGCGGGACATGACGGGGGAGGCGACTCTACCAGAGGGCGCCGCCAGAGGACGCCCCGGCGCCCCCCGGCCGCGGAGCCGTTACCAAGAGGGTGGCACTTGGTTGCGGCGCCCCGGGAGGTGTCGCTACCAAGAGGGTGGCACTTGGTGAGAAGGGGGTGGGTTACGATCTCGGGCGGGTCCCATGAACAGCCTGCCCAGCCTCACCTGGACTGACCTGGCCGACATCCTCCTGGTGTCGCTGCTGATCTGGGCGGCGATGGTCTGGCTCCGCCGGACCCGGGCGCGGGCGGCGCTCGCCGGCCTCGCGATCCTCGGCGCCGTCTACCTGGCGGCCCGCCAGCTCGACCTCCGCCTGACCGCCTTCATCCTCCAGGGCTTCTTCGCCGTCCTGGTCCTGATCCTGGTGGTCGTCTTCCAGGACGAGCTGCGGCGGATCTTCGAGCAGATCGGCGTGCTCGGCCTGCACCGCCGCCGGCCGACGCCGCCCCCCGACTCGATCGACGTCCTCGTGCGGACCGTCTCGCGCCTCGCCCAGACCCGCACCGGGGCGATCCTCGTGCTGCCCGGCCGGGAGGTGGTGGAGCGGCACCTGCAAGGAGGGGTCGCCCTCCAGGGCAGCCTCAGCGAGCCGCTCCTGTTGAGCCTGTTCGACCCCCACTCGCCGGGCCACGATGGGGCGGTGGTGATCCAGGGCGACGTCGTCACCCGCTTCGCCGTGCACCTGCCGCTCTCGGCCAACCAGGCGGAGCTCGGCGCCGGCGGCACCCGGCATGCCGCCGCCCTGGGCCTCGCCGAGCGCACCGACGCCCTGTGCCTCGTGGTCTCGGAAGAGCGCGGCACGGTCTCCGTCGCCGAGGAAGGGCACCTCGCGGTGGTCTCGGACCCGGGAGACCTCGGGCCCCGGCTGCACCGCTTCGCCGAGCGGGTCGCGCCGCAGCGGGTGGCGGCCCGCAGGCGGTGGCTGACGAGGCGCTGGCCCGAGGCGCTCCTGGCCGTGGTGCTCGCCTCGGGCGCCTGGCTCCTCACCGCCTCGGGCCTCGACGTGGCGGCCTCGGTCCGCTCGGCGCCGGTCGTGGTGGAGAACCTGCCCGCCGGCTACGTGCTGGACGACGTCGAGCCGCAGACGGTCCGCGTGACCCTGACCGGGCCCCGCCGGTCCCTCTACTTCGGCGATGTCTCCGACCTCCGGATCCGGGTCGACGCCCGTCTGGTGGCCTCGGGCCGGCGCACCTTCGAGGTCACGCCCCGGCAGGTCGAGCCGCCCGCGGGGCTGGCGGTGCTCGCCGTCGAGCCGTCCGAGGTACGCTTGAGGGCCCACCGGCGGTCGCCGCCGGAACCCGGGAGGCCGTGATGTCCCGAATCCCGCGACTCTTCGATGCCCTCCGCCGCGACCTCCGTCAGGCCCTGCGCGTGCTCGCCAGGAGACCGGCGTTCACCGCCACGGCCGTCGCCACCCTGGCGATCGGCCTCGGCGCGAACGCCGCGATCTTCAGCATGCTCGACGCCCTGCTGCTGCGCGCGCTGCCCTATCCCGAGCCAGACCGCCTCGCCCTGGTCTCCTACGATCTCCTCGCGGGCAGCCTCGAAGAGCGGCATCTCACGCAGGACGGCGGGACCTGGCAGGTCCTCCACGACCACGCGAAGTCGGTCGACGTCGCTCCGTACTCGGACTGGGTGACCGGCGTGAACCTGCTCGCGGGCGAGCGCGCGCTCAACGTCGACCAGCAGCGCGTCGGGGCCGGCTTCTTCCGGGTGCTGGGCGTGGCGCCGGCGCTCGGCCGGGGCTTCCGCGCGACGGAGGACGTCCCCGGCGGAGCGCGGGTCGCGATCCTCTCCGGCGGCTTGTGGCGGCGGGTCTTCGATGCCGACCCGAGCGTCCTCGGCGGCTCGATCCTGCTCCGCGGCGAGCCGTACACCATCGTCGGGGTGATGCCCGAAGGCTTCCGCTCCACCGCCCGGGCCGATCTCTGGACGCCGCTCCGGCCCGCGACCACCGGCGAGGGCGGCGGGGCCAACTATCGTCTCGTCGTGCGCCTCTCCCCCGGAATCTCCTGGACCGAGGCGAGCTCCGAGGTGGCGGCCCTCGCCGGCCTGGACTGGACCGAGCGCAGGGGCGGTCCCGAAGTCGAGGCTCGCTTCGGGATCGCGCCGCTCCGCGCCGGGCTCGGGGACGAGACGGCGGGCGGCACGGTCTTCCTCCTCTGGGGTGCGGTGGGCCTGGTCTGGGCGATCGTCTGCGCCAACCTGGCGAGCTTGATGCTCGCCCAGGCGAGCGAGCGGCGGCGGGAGATCGCAGCCCGGATGGCCCTCGGCAGCGGGCGGTGGCCGGTGGCGCGGCAGGTGCTCGCCGAGTGCCTGGTCCTCGCCCTGGCCGGCGGGACCCTGGGGCTCGGCCTCGGCGTCGTCGGCCTCCGGGTGCTCTCGAGCCTGGCCCGCGACGCCCTGGGCATCTGGCAGCCGGTGGCCCTCGACGCCCGGGTGGTCGTGGCCACCGCCCTGCTCTCGCTCGCCACCAGCGTGGCCTTCGGGCTCGGTCCGGCGCTCCACGCCGCGCGCCTCGACCCCCGCGTCGCCCTCGCCGAAGGCGGCGGCCGGAGAGGGGCCGGAGGGACGCTCTCCTGGCCGCGGCGCCTCTTGGTCCTGGGCGAGGTGGCGATCGGCCTGATGCTGGTCGTCTTCGCCGGGCTCCTGGTGCGCACCTTTCTCCACCTCAGGAGCCTCGATCCCGGCTTCGACCCCCGGGGCGTCGTGACCGGTACCCTGTCGCTCGACGACGCCCGCTACTCGACCCGGGCGCAGATCGAGGGGCTCCTCGGCCGGAGCCTCGCCCGGATCCGCCGGCTGCCGGGCGTCGAGTCGGCGGCCGTCGGTCTCGGCCTGCCGTACGAACGGCTCCTCAACCTCGGCTCCCGCGCCCTGGCCCCCGGGAAAGAGCCCACCGAGATGACCGCCGTCTCGTCCACGTACGTGACGCCGGGGTACTTCGCGACGCTCGGCGTGCCGCTCCTGCGCGGCCGGAGCTTCCGCGACGCGGACGGTCCCGGGACGCCGCTCGTCGCGGTGGTCAACCGGCGCTTCGTCGAGCGCTTCCTCGCGGATGCCGACCCCCTCGCCAGCCGGGTGGCCATCGGCGGCGGCGAGCGCCGGATCGTCGGGGTCGTGGGCGACGTCCTCGAGAGCCCGGAGGGGCTGGGCGGCGGGGCGCCCGTCGCGCGCGTGCCGGTCGTCTACCTCCCGTCCGCCCAGATCGAAGACGACCTGTTCACCCTCGTCCACACCTGGTTCGAGCCGAGCTGGATCGTGCGCTCGGAGCTCACCCCGGAGGCGACCGTCTCGGGGCTTCGGCAGGCGCTCGCCGGCGTCGCTCCCGGGTTGCCGTTCACCGCCTTCCGGCGGATGGACGAGGTCGGGGCGGAAGCCCTCGCCGAGCAGCGGTACCTGATGGCGCTGGTGGCGAGCCTGGGCGCCGTCGCCGCGCTCTTGGCGGCCCTCGGCATCCAGGGGCTGGTGGCCAACGCCGTCGTCGAGCGCACCCGCGAGCTCGGCATCCGGATCGCCCTCGGTGCCACCTTCGGCCAGGCGCTCCGGGCGGTCACGGTGCCGGTGGCGGCCCTCACCGCTGCGGGAATCGCCGTCGGCTGCCTCGCGGCCCTGGCCGCCGGCCGGCTGGTGGAGCACTACCTCTGGGGAGTGAGCACCGCCGATCCCTGGACCTTCGCCGCCGGCGCCCTGCTGCTGGCCCTGGTCGCCGCCGGCGCCACCCTCGTCCCGGGCCTCCGGCTGCTCGACCTCGACCCGGCGCGGACGCTGCGCGCAGAGTGAGCGCCAAGGCACGGCGACGGCTCTGGATCTCGCCGCGTACCAGCCCGTGGTGGTTCATGCCGTGGCCGGCGACAGGGTCGAGCGGCTGGACGCGGAGCTCGTCTCCCCCAATTACTTCTCGTTGCTCGGATGTTCGGCCGCGGCGGGTCGCCTCTCCTTCACGGACTCGGCCAGCACCGCGGGCCGCCCCGACGTGGTCGTTCTCGGCTACGGCCTCTGGAAGGCTTGGGGAGGCGATCCCGGCCTCGTCGGCAAGGCCATTCGTCTGAACGGATCGCCGTTCGCCGTGCTCGGCGTGGCGCCCGAGGGCTTTCACGGTACGCAGGTCGACGCCAGGCCGCGGCTATGGGTTCCCCTGGCCGCGGCTCCGAGACTCGTGCCGGGGATGGACGAGGCGCGGCTACGCGACCCGGAGCGCGGGTGGCTCTTCTGGTTCGTCGGCCGTCTCCGGACCGGAGTGGGGCGGGAGGCGGCCCAAGATCGTGTGGACGCGGTGACGGCCGGCCTGCGAGCTCGGGGCTTCGGCGAGGAGCAAGCAGCGGGGCTTTCCATCACCCCTGGCATCGGCCTTCATCCCACGGAGCAGGCTTCGGCGTCGACAGCCCTGAGGATCCTCATGGCGGTTGTCGTCTTCCTGCTTCTGATCGCGTGTCTCAATACCTCCATTCTGCTCCTGAGCCGAGCCCCACGCCAGCGGGCGGAGATGAGCATGCGTCTCGCACTCGGAGCCCGAAGGTCGGATCTCGTGCGCGAGCTCCTCCGCGAGAGCCTGTTGCTCGGCCTGGGCGGAGCGCTCGGTGGCTTCCTGCTTGCGGTGCTCGCGGCCCGGCTTCTCTCCCGGCTGGACTGGGTAGGGTTTCTCCCCACCGTGGGACGGATCAGCGTGGACCTGCGGGTCTTTGGCTTCGCTCTCGGGGCGGGCATGCTGAGCGTGATCTTCTTTGGGCTGGTCCCAGCCTTGCGGGCTTCTCGCATCGAGCTGGCTGCGGCCCTCAAAGGGTACCGCCCGGGCGGCCGTGCCGGAGGCCGCCTCCAGCGCCTTTCGGTCGTCGGCGAGCTCGCGTTGGCCGTCATGCTCCTCTTCGGCACCGGGCTCCTGGCGCGGAGCCTGGTCAACTACCAGAGCGTCCCCCTCGGCTTCGAGCCGCAGAAGGTCTTCGACGTCCGGTTCGACCTTGCAAGGCAAGGGTACTCTGAGCCGGCCGGACGAGCCTTCCTGAGACGCGTCCTCGACGACGCGAAGGCGATGCCGGGCGTCGAGAGCGCCAGCCTCGCGTCGTCGGTCCCCTTGATTCGCGGAGCGGAGAGAGAGGTCGCACAGGTGGCGCCCGAGGGCGCCGGTTCAGCCGGGGAAGCGGCGGCGTGGGTCGGCTACGACTGCGTGGGCCCCGACTACCTTACTACTCTCGGCATCCGACGGGTCCGAGGGCGAGGCTTCTCCGACCGGGACGACCGCGGGTCTCCCGGCGTGGCTCTGGTGAACCAGACGCTCGCGACGAGGTTGTGGCCGAACGAAGATCCGCTGGGGCAGTGGCTGAGGTTCGGTGACAGGAGGGTCCGAGTCGTCGGAGTGACGCTCGATACGAGAGTCGAGAGCCTCACCGATGCTGAAGAGCCCTACTTCTATCTCCCGCTGTTTCAGGAGTACCGCCCGATCGTCACCCTGCATGTACGATCGGGCCTGAGTGCAGCGACGGTTGTTCCGCAGATGGTGCGCCGGATCCACGAGCTCGATCCACACCTTCCTCTCTTCGCCATGGGGCGGTTGGCCGAGCAGATCGAGACCTCGTTCGCCAAACCGCGTCTGGCCGTGGGGTTCGTCGGCTTTGCCGCGTTTCTCGGCCTTGTCCTGAGCCTGATCGGGGTGGGGGGGGTGATGTACAGAACGGCGATCGCCAGGCTTCGCGAGACTGGCATCCGGTCGTCGATGGGCGCTGGGCGGTTCGACCTCGTCTGGCTCTTCCTCCGTCAGGGCCTGGGCACGGCTGCCGCGGGTCTCGCCGTGGGAGTCGCCGGGGCCCTCGCCGTGTCCAGGGCGCTCGCCGCCTTTCTCTTCGGCGTCGGTCCTCACGACCCCTTCGTCCTGGCGGCGGTCGTCGGTTCGATGATCGGCTCGAGCTTGCTCGCGAACGGAATCCCCGCCTATTTCGGGACGCGAGTGGATCCCGCCCGGCTCCTGCGCGAGGAGTGAGGGGTCACGAGCGCGCGCCGTCGGCCGAGAGCAGCACGACGCCGGACATGCGGCGGGCCGCCTCGCGCTTCGTGGCCGACTGGAAGTGGCCGAGGAACTTGGCGATCGGCCACCACCAGGGGGTTCGGTGCAGGCGCTCGGCCTCCTCGCCCATGGAGCGGTAGGCCTCTTCGCGCCAGCCGAAGGGGGCGAAAAACGCGGTGCCCTCGGCCGGGGCGAAACGGAACGGGGCGCCGCCGGCCGCCATCTGCTTGCCCCACGAGCGCTCCATCCAGACCAGGACCCGGGGCGAGGCGAGGTCGACCAGCCACCACTCGACCGACGGGACGGCGCGGAGGTCCTCGGCCAGGGCCTCGACTCCCTCCCGCTCGAGGTAGACGAGCAGGCCCTCGGCGATCACCAGGGCCCGCTGCTTGCCGGCGCCGAGCCGTGCGAGGAGGCTCCGCCGCGCCTCCCGGTCGGCCAGGTCCAGGGGCACGCGCTCGAGCCGGCAGCGCGGCGTCTCGCCCGCGAGGACCTCCTCCTTGTAGGCGATGACGTCGGGGAAGTCCACCTCCACCCAGGTGAGCTCGGCGGGCAGGCGCAGGCGGTAGGGGCGGGCGTCGAGGCCGGCGGCCAGGTTGACGACCAGGTCGGCCCGCTCCTCCCAGACCAGGTGCTCGGTCATCTCGTCCATGACCGCGGTGCGCACCACCATGGGCCAGCCCCAGGCGCGGGCCTTGGGCAGGGTCGCGACGATCGCCTCGCCGCGCTCGCCGGCCAGGCGCCGGGCGTGGGGGTCGTGGAAGAGAGCGTCCGGGCGCTCGCTCTCGAAGGCGCGGTACATGGCGACCCAGGCCGCCGTGTCGGAGATGTGCTCGATCATCTGGATGCCCCCCCCGCAACCCCTCGATCCCCTTCCCACCTCACGCTCCCGACCTCCTCCCGACCTCGGGTCTCGGTTGCGTAGGAATCTACCAGGATCGTGGGAGCGGGCTCGACGGGCCTCGGTGTGCTGGTTGCGGTATCGTCGCAGCCGTCCCGCTCCTCCCCCCGACCCAGGAGATCCGTCATGGCTCGATCGCCACGCCCGTGCCCCGCCGCCGAGCGACGCCCGTCGACCCTCCTCGTCCCCGTCCTCGCCCTCCTCCTCAGCGGAGCCGCGCCGGGAGCGCCGGCGGTGGCGAGGGCGACCGGCGATGCGACCGAGGCGCCCGCCACCTGGCGGGTGGACTACTACCACACCGGCGGCCTCAGCACCGAGGTCTTCAGCCTCGACCGGGTGGTGGTCGAGCCTCTTCCCTGGCCGGGGAGCCCCGCCGGCAACGTCGATCCGGGCGACTCGGGCGCCTACCGTTTCCGGGTGACGGACGCTGAGGGGGAGCTCCTCTACCGGCGCGGCTTCTCGTCGATCTACGGCGAGTGGCGGACGACCGCGGAGGCGGCCGAGCGCCACCGGACCTTCCAGGAGTCGCTCCGCTTTCCGGCGCCGCGCGGCGCCGCGCGGCCGTTCGAGATCGCGGTCGACGAGCGGGGAGCGGACGGCGCCTTCGCCGAGGTCTGGCGCTTCACCGTCGACCCCAGGGACATGTTCGTCGATTCCTCGCCGCCGCCCGAGCAGGAGCTTCTCGAGATCGAGCGCCACGGCGCGCCGGCCGACAAGGTGGACCTCCTGCTCCTGGGCGACGGCTACACCGCCGCCGAGTGCCGCGAGAAGTTCCCGGCCGACGCCCGCCACCTCGCCGAGGTGCTCTTCGCCCACGAGCCCTTCCACCACCGCCGCGACGACTTCAACGTCTGGGGGATCTGCCCGCCGGCGGCGGAGTCCGGGGTCTCGCGCCCGTCGACCGGCGTCCACCGCCGCTCGCCGCTGGGCGCCACCTACGACGCCTTTGGCTCGGAGCGCTACGTGCTGAGCTTCGACAACCGGGCGTGGCGCGACGTCGCCGCCTGGGCGCCCTACGAGTTCGTGGAGATCCTGGCCAACGGCGCAACCTACGGCGGCGGCGGGATCTACAACCTCTTCGCCACGGTGGCGGTGGGGAGCGACTGGGCCGATTACATCTTCATCCACGAGTTCGCCCACCACTTCGCCGGGCTGGCCGACGAGTACTACACGTCGCCGGTGGCCTACCAGCCGCCGGCGAAGATCGTCGAGCCGTGGGAGCCCAACGTCACGGCGCTCCTCGACCCGGCGCACCTGAAGTGGGGGGACCTGGTGAAGGCGGGCACGCCGGTCCCGACGCCTTGGCCCAAGGAGGCGTACGAGCGGGCGGAGAAGGACTTCCAGGCCCGGCGCAAGGAGATCCGGGCGGCCGAGCGGCCGGAGTTCGTGATGTCGGCTCTGTTCCGGGAGGAGCGCGCGTTCGCCACGAAGCTCCTGGGCGGGGCCGAGCACGCCGGCGAGGTGGGGGCGTTCCAGGGCGCGAACTACGACGCCAGGGTGTTCTACCGGCCGCAGGACGACTGCATCATGTTCAGCCGGGACGAGGTGCCGTTCTGCGCCGTCTGCCAGCGGGCGCTGGAGCGGGTGATCGACCTCTACGCCCGGGCCGGAGGCCCCGCCGGCCGGCCCTGATCGCCTCCGCGGGCTGCGGGCCGGCGGGGCGCAGGTGGCTGGGTTGGTAGCGGGAGCCCACGCCCGCGGGTCGGATGGCTTTCTCGGCGGCAAACTGCGCCGGCGAGAAACCACCGCGCCCCGCGGGCTGCCCCCTCGGCGGTTGCAACTCGGCTGGCACCCCTCCGCCTTTCCGCTCACCTTTCCGCTAGAACCAACCTTCAAGACGCCCTGTGGACACCAGGTACCACTTGAAGAGGAGCAGGGCTACGACCGTCACGATGGCAAATGCGATCGTGAGCTTGTAGCGCTCGAAGAAGACCGGGAAGGTGGCAGCCGCGAGGAGAGCGGACGTGAGGAGGGCTCCCTCGATCCACGGGTCGACTTCGAGGAGGCTGAGTTGCTGGCCGTGGAGCATGCGAAGCCGAAAGTACTCGGCGAGGATTCGAAGAAGTGCGGCGAACTGAGCACCGATGGCGACCATGGCCCAGCGCCGGGGGGCTTTCCTGGGGTCGAGCATTCTCGATCTGGTTTCCTGGGTGGACGGTCTAGGCGCCGCCTTCCAGGTCTCCCTTCGCGCCCACCGCCGGCACCGCCCGGGATCGAGAACGCGAACCCGTCTCGGTCGGGCGTCGGGTCGGTGGACCTCGGACTGCCTTCTCTCCACAGTCTACAACTCGGTTCGCACCTTGCCGCACAGCCTTACCCTCACCTATCGGGGTCCGCTCGATGCCGAGACCGCCGGGGCGGCGCCGAGGCGCCCGCTCTCCGGCACGGCTCGGGAGGAGAGGACTCCCGGCGCGGCCCTCGCCTGCCAGCGCCACCGCGCGGCATCGGTCGTGCCCTCCGCGAGCGCTCATGCTTGCTGCGCGGGCGCTGACACCTCCGGGCGGACGCCCCGGCCCCGCCCCTCCCGCTCGGTGCCTCTGTGCAACTCGGCTGGCACCGTTCCTGGAGCGGCGAGAAACCACCGCGCCCCGCGGGCTGCCCCCTCGGCGGTTGCAACTCGGCTGGCACCTTTCCGCCTTTCCTGGGCCCCTCGACCGGCCTCCCGGGCACCCGCGAGGAGCGCCCTCGAGTTACCCGGGGTCTCGCCGCTCGGGCCGGAACCGGACCTCCCGGAACCGGAAGTGGAGGGCGACGAAGGCCAGCGCCAGGACCACGAAGACGAAGGCGCTCGCTTCCGGACCCATCGGCCCGCCGGTCAGCCACCGCGGGCCGTGGAAGCTCGACTCGAGGAGGTGGCCGGCGAGAGGACGGCCTTCGTTGCCTGTGTTCGAGCCGCCGTAGACGAAGAGACCGCCGAAGTTGATCGCGAAGTGGTAGCCGATGGCGAACCAGACGTCGCCGGTGCGCCGGAGGGAGAAGTAGAGAAAGAGGGCGATGAGGCCGGTCGCCGCGCCGTCCATCCAGGTCTCATACGGCTTGGTGAAGTAGTGCAGGGCGCCGAAGACGGCCGAGAGCACGAGCGCGCCACCCCAGAAGCCCATCCCCCGGGCCAGGGCGACCGCGGGGTAGGTGCGGAAGAAGATTTCCTCGTAGAGCCCCACGAGGAGAAAGGGGACCAGCCAGGCGAAGCCCCGGCGGGCGATCTCGCCGCCGTGGATCGCCAGGCCGGAGACCGCATACCCGCCGGCCAGGGCGATCAGACCGACGACGGCCGACGCCGTCCCGAAGCCCCAGAGCGAGCCCTCCCAGAAGCGGGCCCCGAAGGCCCGGCGCAGCGCGAGGCCGTAATCGCTCCAGGAATGGCGTTCGAGGCGCGCCACGACCGCCAGTGCCACGAGCACCGCGACCAGCGAGATCGCCTCGGCGGTGGTCAGCGGGAGCGGCGCCCAGCCGGGGATCGTGGCGGCCTCGGGCCAGAGCCGGAGGGTCCCCCAGACCATGGCGTAGGAGACGGCGGAGAAGAGCAGGGCGAAGCCGGCCAACCGCCAGCCGGCCCGGAGCCCCGAGGGACCGAGGAAGATCGTTCGGAGGAGGCCGGGAGGCCCACCCGTCCTTCGAGCGCCTGCGCCCGGTTCGAGGCCTTCTGTCACGCCCGGCCCTCCGTGGTTCGTTCTCGGGTCGTTCACGGGCTCCGGCGAACGGCCCCGGGAGATCCGCTCTCCCCTACGCCGCCGGGGCGTCGGCGGTTTCAGTCGACGGCGGTTGCAACTCGGCTGGCACCTTTCCGGCGGTTGCAACTCGGCTGGCACCTTTCCGCTCGAACCCGTCTCGGTCGGGCGTCGGGTCGGTGGACCTCGGACTGCCTTCTCTCCACAGTCTACAACTCGGTTCGCACCTTGCCGCACAGCCTTACCCTCACCTATCGGGGTCCGCTCGATGCCGAGACCGCCGGGGCGGCGCCGAGGCGTCCGCCCTCCGGCACGGCTCGGGAGGAGAGGACTCCCGGCGCGGCCCTCGCCTGCCAGCGCCACCGCGCGGCATCGGTCCTGCCCTCCGAGCGCTCATGCTTGCTGCGCGGGTGCTGACACCTCCGGGCGGACGCCCCGGCCCCGCCCCTCCCGCTCGGTGCCTCTGTGCAACTCGGCTGGCACCGTTCCTGGAGCGGCGAGAAACCACCGCGCCCCGCGGGCTGCCCCCTCGGCGGTTGCAACTCGGCTGGCACCTTTCCGCTGGCACCTTTCCGCAACTCGGCTGGCACCTTTCCTCTTTCCTGCCTTTCCTGTGCAGCCGGTCCGCCTGGAGCCGGCGTGCCTCCCCGAAACGGCCTGCTTCAGCGCCGCCGTCCCCGGCCGGTCCGAGCTCTTCGTCCGGATCGTCGGCCCAAAGCCCAACGGCTACCTCTGGCCGCACCTCGTGCGCTTCTCGACGTCGACCCTCGACGTCTGGATCGAGCAGCTCTCCTCCGGCGCCCGCCGCCACTACCGGCTCGACGGTGTACCCCGGGGCAGCTCCGCGCTCCACGGACTGTTCGATCGCCGCGGGTTCCGGCCCTGACCCGCCGAAATCGGAGAGGCTCGGGCCCGAAGAGGATGGTTGCAGCACACCTCCGCCCGGCGCGGCAAGCCCGAGCCGCGCCCTGACGGGGTCCGGCGCCGCCACTCGCCGTCCGGCTCGGTTTCACCCCCCGGCGCCCGCGCCCCCGAGCCATTCCGGCGGCAGCCGGACTCCCTCGCGCTCGTTGGCCCAGAGGACCGTGAGGATCCACCAGCGCCCGCCATCGTGGTAGAGCCGGATGTCGTTGACCCCCCGAAACAGGATCTCCGCGCTCTCCGGATGGCGGCGCGCCTGGTAGACGCTGCGCACCCAGGCGATGTGGCCGAAGCACTCGACGTGGCGGGCCACCTCTATCTCGTAGAAGTCTTCCGCGGCGAAGAAGTCGGCGGTGTCGTCGAGCCACTGCTCGGGGCTCATCACCTGCAGCGAGGGCCGGCCGTCGGGACCGACGCCGCTCCTCATGAGGCGCGCCGCCGGGTGGTGCAGGCGGAGCTCGCGCTCGCGGTCCCGCGGCCCCGCCGGGCCGGAGATCACGGCGTACAGCTCGTCGATCACGCCTCCAATCTCGGAGAAGTCGTTCATGGTTCCGGGGACAGGCGGCGGTGAGCCGAGGTCGCGTCGCGATCGGGCTCCCGCCGGCGGACGTACTCCTTCATGGGTTGCTCGTCGTCACTGAAGAACCCACCGTGGAAGGCATAGAAAGGCTGGAGGGTGTCTTCCTCGGGGGTCCGAGACCGCCGAGCTCAGACGAATGAATCGCTGCGGAGTGTTATAGCGACACCGGGCTCCGGTGGTCAAGCGGGCGGCGCGAAAGGCTGAGGGTATCGGGCCCGAACGCGCGAAATGTCACGGTACCAAGCGCTAGTGGCGCGGAAACCGAGCCTGAGCGTAATGATCCGCGGATTCGGGGGGGTAAGGTGGGTCCTATCGGCGCTGCTGGCCTGCGGAAGCCATGGAAGGCTGCTGCCCTTCCACCGCTCCTGCAGGCCTTGGGAGACCCGCTCGCCACTCAGAGGCGCACTGCAACAAGATCGAGCAGCAGCCCGAAGAGCCCGACGAGCAGGCCCACGATCGCCCACTTGTAGAAGCGAAGCTTCCCCCGCGACCACCGCCGCACGGCCGGGTAGAGCACCAAGAAGCTGCACGGAAGCGCGATGGCGAGAGCGTAAGGTTGTGCCAGACCAGCGCTTTGCAAGACCGCAGATACGAGAAGGCCGGTGAGCGCTGCTGCAACACAAACCATGAGGTCGAACAGGCCGAAACGAGATCTCATGTCACTCATGTCACTCATGTCACTTCCAGAGGATACCGTACGTGCAGCCGATGGAGCCCCCGAGCACCCTATGGAGGTCCACGGCAACCAGCCGATCTCTGAGTCGATCTACACTCGGTGCCAGCCGAACGGTGTGGGGAGGCGGCGAGAGCGATGTGACCTCCAGGCCGCCCTCCGTCTCGTGGCGTGATAGACCATTGACTCATGAACACCGTGAGCATTCGGGATCTGCGGAATCAAGGAGGCAAGGTCGTGGAACGAGTCCTCGCCGGCGAGTCCCTGACCGTCACGCGGGCGGGCACTCCCGTCGCCGAGCTTCGTCCCGTACGGCGTCCCGGCCTCGACCGGGAGACCCTCCTCGAGCGGTGGCGGCGGTTGCCTGCCGTCGATCCGGTGGCGTTCCGCCGTGCCATCGACGCCGTGCTCGACCCCGGCGACTTCCTCGGCATCGACGACCTCGAGGTGGTCGCCGTCCCGCATCCCGACGGTCTCGGGCCTTGACGGTTCGGCCTCGGAAGCGTCCGAAGTAGGTTCGGGTTCTTCTCTCCGTTCAGGCTTCGGGGCGGAGTCGGGATCCGGAACTGATCGTCTCGCGCAGAGGCGCAGAGGCGCAGGGGAGGGCGATCGATGGACGGAACCCGGGAGACTTGCGTCTCTGCGACTCTGCGGCTCTGCGCGCGACTTGACCGGCCCGGGTTGTGGGGTACGGGCAGGGCTAGCGTCTAAGGGCCCGCGCAGGAATAACTCCCAGCACCGAGGGCGTAAGGGCGCAATCCTCGCAAGGCGCGCGACTGAGGCATAGCGGGGCCTATGCCGCAGGGAGCGCAACGCCGCGAGGGTTGATGGAATTACGCCCGAATGCGGGAGTTATTCCTGCGCGGGCCCTAAGGTAGGCATCGAGAGGAGCGTAGGCCGCGGCGGGGTCGGCTTCGCCGTTCCAGGCATTCCAGAAGCGGGCGAGGGGGGTCTCCTCGACGTGCATCGTCTGCTGGACGTCGCCCTCGGCCGCGGCGCCGGCGGGCTTCCACTCCGGGCCGAGGGCGGCGCGGGCCTGGCGGAGGAGGCCGGCGGCGGCCTTGGCGTCTCCCGCCTTCCAGGCCAGGTAGCCGCGCAGGTAGAACCCGCCCACCGCCTTCGGGTTGGTGGTCGTGGCCCACGCGAGGCGCTGGCGCGCGAGGTCGGGTTTTCCCTGCATCAGGGCGACCTCGCCCAGGACCAGGAGGGTTCCGGTCTCCTCCTGGTTGAGCTCGAGGGCCCGCTCGAGGGCGCGGCTCGCCTCCTCGAGCTCGGCCGGGGTGCGGGCCATCGCGGCCTCGAGGGTGCCCCAGCGCTTGAACGCCCGGTGGCTCTGGGGGTCGATGCGGGCGAGCTCCCGGAGGTGCTCCAGGGCCTCGTCGGTCTTGCCCTGGGCCGCCAGGCAGGCGGCCAGGTAGTAGTGCGAGTCCTCGTGCTTCGGGTCGAGGGCCAGGGCCCGGCGGAAGAGGCCCGCGGCCTTGGGGAGGTCGTGCTCCCGCTTGATGGCGTCCATGGCGGCGCGCTCGGTCTGCCAGAAGAGGAGGGTGCGCTGCTTCGGATCGTCGGGCACCGGCGAGACCGCCGAAGGACCGGCGGGGCTCGCGGTGGCAGAGGTGGTCGAGGCGGTGCCCGCCCCGCCTCCGGCCGTCCCGAAGCTCAGCACCCTGCGCGGCGCCGGGTCCCCCTCCCGGAGCTCCCAGAGGGCGCCCGCGGCGAGCGCCGGGTAGGTCTCCACCGCGCCGCCCAGCCAGTGGACCTCCACCGAGTCCACCCCGCGCGCGGCGCCGAGGCCGAAGTGCAGGGTGCGGCTCGACTGGGAGAGGTACGAGGCGTCGGTCACCTGGCGCCGGAGGATCGCGCCGCCCGCGCGGGCCACGACCGTCGCCCCGTCGCCCGAGCCGTGGAGCGCCCCGTCGGGGGTGCGGCTCACCAGGCGGATCTCCAGGGCGTGGGCCTCGGGGGAGCGCGCCGCCGGGCTCTTTGCGGCGTGGGGCGTCATGTCGTTCCGGAGGAGCTGGACACCGCCGTCGAGCTGGACGATCGCCACGTCCGGATCGCCGTCGAGGTCGTAGTCGGCCACCGCCAGGCCGCGGCCGACGTGGGGCACCGAGAGGAGCTCGGAGGACGGCGCCAGGTCGTAGAAGTGCTCGCCGCGCCGGTTCCACAAGACCATCGGCACCTGCGGCTCGAGCTTCGTCGGGTCGTCCTTGCGCTCGAAGGTCGAGCCGTCGGCGACCACCAGGTCGAGCCAGCCGTCGGAGTCCAGGTCGACGAGCTCCGTGCCCCAGCCGACGAAGCGCAGCGCCACCTGCCCGAGACCCAGCGGGGCGGCCAGGTCCGAGAAGGCGATGCCCGCGGGCAGGGCGGGCCCGGGGCGGTTCCCGGCGGCCTCGGCCTTCCTGTCCCGCTCCCGAACGTCGGCCAGCAGCGAGTCGTAGAGGGCGTTCTCCTGGGCCACCCAGTGGGTCACGAACAGGTCGTCGTCGCCGTCCCGGTTGTAGTCGCCGGCGGCGAGGCCCATGGCGCCCCGGTAGTCGGCCACCCAGGCGGCGAGGCCGGCGTCCTCGAAGGCGGCGCCTCCGCCATCGGATCGGTTCAGGTAGAACGCGTTGTCCGAAACGTCGTTGGCGACGTAGAGGTCGAGCCGGCCGTCGTCGTCGAAGTCCCGCCAGAGGACCGAGAGGCTCCGCCCCTCGGGGTTGGCGACTCCCAGGCGCTCGGCCACCTCCGTGAAGCGGCCGTGGCCGTCGTTTTCGAACAGGAGGTTTCGCTCCGGGTCGTAGGAGACCGGGTTGAGGGTGTAGGGAACGGCGTGGCCATACTGGCGGGAGACCTTCTCGCGGGCGGTCGGGTCCTCGACGTAGCGGACGTAGCCGCCGACGTAGAGGTCCAAGTCCCGGTCGCCGTCGAAGTCGCCCCAGGTGACACCGCTCCAGAAACCCTTGGCGGGAGCCGGGAAGCTCCGGTCGAGCGAGAGGTGCCCGTGGTCGTTGTGGAAGAGGAGGAGGGCGTCGTAGCCGGTGACCGCGAGGTCGAGCCAGCCGTCGCCGTCGGCGTCGCCCCAGGCCGCTCCCATGCCCACGATCCGGGTGTCCGGGAAGTCGGCGACCTGGCGAAAGCGGCCCGGCTCGCCGCCGTCCGGCCCGCGGGTGAGGTTTTCGTAGAGCTTCGAGGGCGCCCAGGTCGCGGGGTCGGCGGTGAGCGCCCCGCCGGCCGACACCACGAACAGGTCGTCGTCGCCGTCATTGTCGAAGTCGCCCCAGGCGAGCCCCGCGCCCATGTCCTCCGGGAGCTGCGAGGAGCGTTCGCCGGCGAAGGCGCGGAAGCCGCCGAGGCCGGCCGCGGCCGTCACGTCGGTGAAGCGGGCCGCCGGCGCCTCGGCCGGCAGGCCGCGGGAGAGGTTCTGGGTGATCTCGGGCAGGTCCTCCTCGCCGGGCCGCCACTCCGCGGGACGGTGGAGGCGGAAGGCGACGAGCACCGCGACCGTGCCGACGATCCCCACCCCCGCGAGCCAGAGGGCGGCCCGGCGCAGGCGCCGCTTGCGCCGGCCCCAGTGCGGGTGCCGCCGCGCGGGCTTCGGCGGTTCCGGGCGCACGGCCCCCCCGGCGGGCTTCGGCGTGTCCCGCTCCTCGCCCTTCCAAACCGGCTCGGCCATCAGCCGCCGGCTCCCACCGGGTCGACGGCCTTGGCCGTCCCGCCGCGCGCCGCCGCTTGCGGCGGCGCGACCTCCACGGTCTTTTCCACCCGGTTCATCTCGATGACCGGCGAGGTCACCCCCGAGTCCTCTCCCAGGAGGAAGTTCAGCAGGTACTGGTCGACCTTGCGGTACTCGAGGATGGCGGTGACCGTGTAGCGCCCGGGGGCGGCGGCGGGCACGGCGTAGTCCTGGACCGGCCGCGAGGCCTTCTTCGCCTCGTCGGCGGGCACGCCGCCGGTGGCGCCCGGGCAGTCGACCAGGTACTGGACCGTGTCCGAGTAGCCGGGGAAGAGCGCCCGGCGGTAGCGCACGCCCACCATCTCCCAGAGGTTGTGGCGGTCGATCAGGTTGCCGTACTGGTCCACCGGCTCGGCCTTGAACAGGAAGCTCCCCGGGGCGATGAAGTGCTTGGCGTCCCGGGTGCCGGAGGAGAAGATCTCGCGGCCGGCCGGGTCGGTGACGTGGAGCTCCACCCAGCTCTGGATGATGTCGAGCGGACCGGTGGGGAAGTCGTGCCCCACCTTGTTGGCGGTGAGCACCAGGCGGATCGGGAGCTTGCCGCCGGCCGTCACGCTCTCGGGCAGGCGCAGGTCCATCTCGATCACCGGCCCGTCGGTCCACTTGTCGCGGATCTCCGGGATCTCGGTGTCGCCGTGGAGCCAGGAGCGGGTCATCTCGGCCTGGCGCTGCCAGCCGGGCAGGTCGAGCATCTTGGGCATCATGCTGTTGGCGGCGATGAAGCGGTGGCTCCGGTGCTTGCCGTCGTCGCTCGTACGGTTGTAATCCGCCGGGTCGCCGGCCGCCGGGTCGTGGGAGGCGACCAGCGGCATGTGACACTCGCGGCACTCGATGGTCCGCTCCGGGTGGCCCTTGACGTACCAGTAGCTCGCCTTCCAGTTGTCGTACTGGTTCTGGAGCTGCACCCAGCCGACCCGGTTGACCTCCTGGTCGATGAACTGCTTGTGGCACGCGGCGCAGTACTCGGGCGCCTTGTAGGCGCGCTTGGAAAGGAGCGCGTGCTGGTCCGGGTAGGTGCGGATCAGGAAGTCGCGGGTGACCCGCTCGGGGCCCTTCGTGGCCCACTGCCAGAGGTACGACGGCGGCTGCACCAGGACGTAGTTGGCGTTGCCCTGGAGGTCGGTCTCGCGCACCCCGTGGCAGACCAGGCAGGAGATGCCCTCCTGGAATCCGATCTGGCCGGTCAGGTTCTCGGCGAAGACGTTCTTCGACCCGGAGAAGAGCGAGATCGGGTCGTGGCAGCCGCCGCAGTAGCGGGTCGACTCGGGGCCGTTCTGCTTCGCCATGACCTTCTGGACCCCCTGGAAGAAGGTGTCCATGGCGGCGTAGCGGTGGGCCGAAGGCTTCCACTCGGCGACGATCTGCTCGTGGCACCCGGCGGTGCCGCAGCTCTCCGAGCCACCCAGGGACTCGGCGTCGTAGGCGCCGCCCGAGGCGGTCCGGGCGAGGCTCGGCGCGAACGGCCGGTCCGCCCCGTAGACCAGCTGGTAGTCGGCGGGGAAGCGGTTGACGTAGGTGGGCCCGGAGTAGACGAGGGCGAGCCCGGCGATCGCCAGCGCTCCGGCCACCGTCGGCGCCAGGCTCTGGAGCAGGTGCTTGCGGGCCGGCCGGGCGGTCTCCTCCTTCTGCCGCACGCGCACGTAGACGATCACCACGTGGGGCACCGCGGAGGCCAGGGCGACCAGGGTGGAGACCAGGTGGACGTTGCGCCACAGCGGGGACATCTTGAGGGCGAAGAGCCCCTGCCAGGTCACGACCAGCCCGGAGACCGACGTCACCAGCAGGGCCGCCACCGCGACGTAGCCCAGGAGGACCACGTCCGACAGGGCGAAGCGCCGGTAGTCGAGCCAGTGGACGGCGAAGTACCAGGTCAGCGGGACGATCGTGGCGAGGCCGATCGCCGTGTGGAGGAGCACGTTCCACTCGACGGCGGCCCGGAACGGGGCCAGGGTGATGACGAGACCGGAGACGGTCTCGAAGACGAGCGCCGCCAGGCTCACCTTGGTGAGGACGGCGTGCCAGCCGGTCCGGAAGCGGGGGGATGTCGCGGGATCTTGGTGTGCCATGCCGTCGTCTCCTGAGAGTCTCTTCATCCGATCTGGCCGTCGATGACTCCGGTCATGCCGCGATCGCGGCCAGGCGGCCCATCTGCGCGAGCTGCCGGTGCCGGCGGGCGCCGAGCAGGGCGGCGCCCACCGCACCGGCCAGGATCGACTGCGGGTGGGCGGCGATCTCGATCTCCGGGGTCCCGGCGGCCTGCTTCTCGGCCACGATCTCGGCGAGCGAGGCGAGGAACCCGACATCGTGGGCCATGCCGCCGGTCACCAGCACCTCGCCCTCGGCGCCGATCGAGCGCACCAGGCGGGCGAGCTTCGAGGCGATCGAGAGGTGGATGCCCTTGAGGATGTCCGGGGTCGAGATGCCCCGGCTCACCATGTTGATGACGTCGGTCTCGGCGAGGACCGCGCAGACGCCCGAGCACTTCTCCGGGGCCTTCGAGGCGAGCGAGAGGGCGCCCACGTCTTCGAGGGGGACCCCCAGATAGCGCGTGATGTTCTCCACGAACTGCCCGGAGCCCGAGGCGCACTGGCTGGTCATGCGCACCTTGCCCACCTTGCCCCGGCCGTCGAAGGCGATGGCCCGGGCGTGGAGCGCCCCCACGTCCAGGGCCGCCCGCGCCGCGGGAGCGAGGAAGAGCGCCCCCCGGGCGTGGGTGGTCATGGAGTAGAAGTGGCCGGTTCCAAAGTCCACGGCGTCGCCGTCGCCGGTCGAGGCGACGTAGTCGAGCTCCTCGGGAGCCAGGCCGGCGGCCGTCAAGGCCGCCGCGAAGGCGGTGCGGACCACCTCGCCGACGTCGCGGCGCCGGATGCGCTGGACCTCGGTCGCCAGGATCTCGCCGTCCTTGCCGGCGCGGCTCCGGACGACGGCGATCTTGACCGAGCTCGCGCCCGGGTCGACGCCGGCGGTGAGGTGGGTTCGTTCCGTGCGGGCTGTCTTGGTCATGCCTGGTTCCTCTCAGGACGAGGCCGAAGCGCGGTCGGGGGCGCCCTCTCCTCCCCTTCGAGGGTGAGGAGAGGGTCGGGGCGAGGAGGGGTGATCCGGTAAGGTTCCGCCCTTGCCCGCCTCGAGGTCGTCGGCGGCGAAGAGGGCCGCGCCCATCGCGCCCATGTAGATCGAGTCGGGGTGGATGTTGAGGGTGATGCCTTCGGGGTAGTTCTCCGCCACCAGCTCGGAGAGCACCTTGGTCGCCATGGGGTTCTTGGCCACCCCACCGGTGAAGGTGAGCTGGTCGGAGACGCCGCCCGAGCGGGCGAGCAGCGAGAGCGCCCGGAGCATCATCGCCCGGTGGAGCCCGGCGAGGATGTCCTCGCGCTTCTCGCCCAGGGCCAGGCGCTCCCGGAGCTCGGCCCCGGCGAAGACCGTGCAGGTGGAGTTGACCCGCACCGTGCGCGTCGCCCGGAGCGCCAGGGGGCCCAGCTCGTGGAGCCCCAGGTTGAGCTCGTCGGCGAGGTAGCCCAGGTAGCGCCCGGAGCCCGCGGCGCAGCGGTCGTTCATCTGGAACGAGGTGACGACGCCGTGGCCGTCCACCTGGATCGCCTTGGTGTCCTGGCCGCCGATGTCGAGCACCGTGCGCGTGCCGGGAAAGAAGCGGTGGGCGCCGCGGCCGTGGCAGAGGATCTCGCTCCGGATCGACTCCTTGGGGAAGGGCAGCGTCTGGCGGCCGTAGCCGGTGCCGACGAAGGCGAGCTCCTCGATGGGCTCGGCGGCCACGGCCTCGAGCACCCGGGCGAGCTCGGCGCGGCGGCCGGCTGCGTCGTCGAGGCGGGCCGCGGCGCGCCGCAGCAGGGCGGCGAAGTCGAGCGGCTCGACCCGGGTCTCGACGGCCAGGATCGCCCGGTCGTAGAGGGCGAGGAGACGCTCGAACGGCACGGCGCCTCGCTCGCTGCCCGGGGCGGACGCGCGCCCCGCGATCTCCTCGGCGGTCTCGACGTAGGCGGCCCCCGCCAGGTCGCGGAAGAAGTCGCTCTTCCTCCGGCCCGGGGCCGCGAAGAGGGCCGGCGCCGCCGCCTCGATACGGCCGAGGATCTCCTCGACCGCCGGCGCCAGCACCGGCCGCCACGCCTCGTGGCCGGGCAGGTCGAGGATGGCCTCGATCTCCTGGCCCAGGCGGGCGAGCTCGCCGAGGTAGATCTCGAGGCGGAACGCCTCCTTGAGCCGGCGGCCGAGCTCCGCCGCGCCGGTGCCCCCCGCGCGCTCACCGAGGTGGCCGTCGTCCCCCGCCGCGAGCTCGGCCAGGTGCCCCTCGAGGAGCGTGAAGCGGGCCGCGGTCAGCGCCTCCTCGCGGGCCACCGCGCAGGCGACGTCGTAGCTCGACCGGCTGTTGGTGATGCCGCGGCCGAGCACCCGGCCGTCCTCGGCGAGGAGCAGGGCCTTGGTGGTGGTGGACCCGAGGTCGATGCCGACGACGCACCTCATGCGCACCTCCCGCTCCGGCGCGACTCGAGCACCTGGAGATAGCTCTCGACGCGGTTCTCGATGTTGGCCTTGCCGAAGTAGCGCGGGTCGACCAGGTCGGACTCGATGAAGCCGCCGGGCAGGCCGGTGCGCTCCTCGAGGGTCCTGAGCATCAGGAGCTGGCCGACGCTGAACGAGTTGCACGACTTGACCGAGTTGATCAGGAAGCCGTCGGCCCGGTACTCGCGGAGATAGCGCTCCAGGAGGTCGATCCGACTCGGCAGGCAGCGGTTGGTGTAGCAGGTCAGGCAGTACTCGGCGAGGCTCGCGAGCGGGTCGGCCGGGTCGTGCCGGAAGCCCTCGTCGTAGAGGCCGCCGACCTTGGTGTAGGTCGAGGCCACGACCACCGCCCCCTCGCGCGAGAACATGCGCCAGAAGTCGTTGAAGCTCGTCCAGTTGGGCGGCCCCTCGACCACCAGGCGGTAGCGCTCCTCGGCGAGCGGGCCGTCCGGGGTCATGGGCCCTGCGCCGCGCTCGATCCGCTCCTCGACCTCGGCGCGGAGCTCGCGGTAGTACTCCCGCGCCTCCTCGGTCCCGCGGAAGGCGGAGAAGATCGGCCCCACGTAGTAGACGCCGCCGAAGTAGCCGTCGATGGGCGACGGGCGGTGCTTGGCCGACTCCCAGACCGCCACCAGGTTGTCCTCGGCCTGGCGCGAGAGCTCGAGGCGGTGAGCGAGCTCGTCCAGGTCGAGCCGCTTGCCCGCCGCCCGCTCCATGGCCGGGATCACCTCGCGCTCGAGCTGGTCGACGACGTAGCGGCGCATCTCGTCGGTGATCACGCCGTCGGCCTGGTAGGGCACGTGGAGCATCACCACCGGGCAGGAGTACTCCTGGCGCAGCAGCTCGAACCACTTGAGGAACGTGAAGCAGCCGGTGTAGGAGAGCAGCAGGAGGTCCGGCTCGGGGAGCTTCTTGCCGGTGGGCCCGACGTTGCCCGAGCGCATCATCCCGAGGTCGCACTTGACGTAGGTGCAGACGTCCTCGGAGTGGCCGGCTTTCTCGGCCTCGGCGATGTAGCCGGCCGAGAGGTTTCGCATGCCGGACTGGAGGGCGTTGATCTCGGGCAGGACCGGCAGCAGGTCGAGGGCCCCGGCGAGCTCGGTCAGGTTGCCGGGGACGAAGGTATAGACGACCTTCTCCCCCGCCTCCTTGGCCACCGAGAGGCGGTCGAAGTGCTCGGCGATCATGCGCTTTTGCCGGAGCTGGGAAGCGTCCTTCGCACTTCCCCCCGAAGCTGCGCCGGCATTCGGCCCACGATCCGTGCGCTCCAGCGGCGTTGCGCTCCCTGCGACATGGCTTGGGCCATGCCTCAGTCGCGCGCCTTGCTGGCGCGGCGGCTCCTGGGCCTCGGTGCGACGGCGCATTTCGGGGATGAAGCGCTCGGACTCCTCGGTGGCTTCTCGAAGCTCGCTCATGCGCTCTTCCCCCAGAGCTTGACGGCGTCGGAGAACGCCCCGGCCTGCTCGCGGATCGGGCCGAGCTGGCCGGTGTTCTCGGAGAACTTCAGGCTGGTGTGCGGGATGGCCGCCCGGTCGAGGGCGGCCTCGAGCATCGGCTGGTCGAGGAGCGCCGGGTCGCAGAACGAGGCGGCGGCGAAGACCACGCCGTCGGCGCCCGTCGCGGCCACCTTCTCGATCAGGTGCCGGCCCTTCTCGCCGGTGCCGATGTAGCGGCTGGCGGTGGCGGTGCCCCGCTCGAGGTAGGCCCGGGCCAGGGCGCCGAGAGGGTCCTCGCCCGGAGCGATCTCGACGGGGCCGTCGAGGAACTTCATGCCGAGCTGGAAGTCGTCGTCGACGATGTCGCAGCCGGACTTCTCCAGGGTCTTGATGAGGGCGAGGGGCGGCTGCTCGCAGAACGAGCCGGCGACCACCACCCGGACGTTGTCGAAGGGGCGGGCCTCGCGCTCGCGGAGCGCCGCGGTGACCTCGGCGAGAAGCGCCGCGTGCTCGCCGGTGGGGAGGACGGCGCCGGCCCGGACCGCGAGATAGACCTCCGAGGCCGGGGCCCGCCAGGGCTCGGCGCGGCGCAGGGCGTCGAGCTCGGAGAGGGCGGCCCGGCGCCGGTTTTCGGCCTCGATGGCGGCCGAGAGGGCGTCGTCCGCGAGGGGCCGGGCCCCGCGCTCTTCGAGGAGCCGGGCGATGGAGTGCATCTGGGACTCGTAGAAGCGCCCTCCGACCTCGGGGTCGAAGTTCTGCGGCAAGTCGACGTAGTAGGTGAGGGTGCCCGGCCGGAGCAGGTTGAAGATCCCCCCGAGGTTTCTCACCACGTCGCAGATCGAGGGGAAGAGCAGGGCGTCGAGCACGTCGAGGTCGCCGCGCAGGGCGAGCTCGACGAGGCTCCGGGGCAGGTGGCAGATGTAGCTCTGGAAGTAGGAGTCGCCGCGGATGATCTCCACGTTCTCGCCGCCGCCGAAGAGGGCCACCGGCAGGCAGCCCATGGCTTCGAGCAGCGGCCGAGGGACGTAGATCGGGAGATAGCCGACGGCGAGGGCGCCCGGGTGCTCCTCCTTCCAGCGCCGAACGGCGCCCAGCGAGAGGTCCTCGACCAGGGCGCGGCAGCGCTCGAGCACCGGGGCGGCCGGATCGGCCGCGGGGGGTGGCGCCGGCGGTGGCAGGGAGCCGGCGGCGCCGGCGGCGGCGGGGGTCTCGCTCATGACGTCTTCCCTCCCAGCCCGAGCAGCGGCGGCGCCGCCACCGAGTCGAGGCGCAGGTCGAGGCTCTCCTGGAGGTCGCGGTAGGGGCAGTGGGCGACGACGCCGCAGAGAGCGATGCGGTGGATCGTCCGGGCGAGCTCGTGCGGCCCGCCGTGGGCCCCCGGCTCGTACCAGCCATAGATCCAGTTGAGCATGCCGAACAGGTTGTAGGTGATCCGGTCGAGCTCGGCGCCCTGCTCCGGGTCGTCCGCTCCCTCCGCCGCGCTCGCCCGGGCCGGGGCGCCGATCCGGCCGCAGCCCCGGGTCACGAGCTCCGCGACGATGGTGCGCGCGATCTCGAAGTAGCGCTCCTTCAGGCGGCGCACCGCCCGGCGACCGGCCGACGGCAGGGAGGCGGCCTCGTGGACCAGCACGCGCATCACCTCCGGGTGCTCGGCGACGTAGCGCACGTGGTGCGAGATGAAGACGTAGAGCCGGGCGTCGGCGCTCTCGACCCCCATCTCGACTCTCGTCTCGATCCGGGTCAGGGCCTCCTCGGCCGAGGCCACCAGGACCTCGAAGGCCTCCTTCTGCAGCGCGAAGAGGATCTCCTCCTTCGAGGCGAAGTAGTTGTACAGGTTCGAAAGGCTCATGTCGGCCTCCCGGGAGAGCTCGCGCATGGACATGCCGTGGTAGCCGCGCTCGGCGATCTCCCGGGCGGCGGAGCGGAGGATCCGCTCGCGCGGCTCCACCCGGCCGCTCGGGCGGGCCTTGCGGGTCTTGCGGGCGGTGCGCGCCGGCCGCGCGGCGGGCCCGGGGCTCACCGGTCCCTCCATGCGGGCGGCCGCCGGGCGAGGAAGGCCTCGATCCCCTCGTGGCCGTCGTGGCTCGGCAGCACCTCGCGGACGTACTGATCTTCGGCCGCGGCGAGCGCCCGGTCGAGCCGATCGAGGAAGCCGCTCGCCCGGCGCAGGGCCGCCGTGCCCTGACGCAGGGCGAAGGCCGAAAGCGGCCGCAGCGTCTCCCGGTACCAGGCGAGGAGCGCCTCCTCCGGGTCGCGGTCGCCCTCGAAGACCTCGGTCAGGAGGCCGATCCGCCGGGCGTCGGCGGCGCTCATGGCTCGACCGGTCAGGAGGGTCCGCTCGGCGGCCGCGGCGCCCATGCGCCAGGCGCCGATGGCGGCCAGGACCGGCGGGAAGACGGCGAGCTTGATCTCCGGGCAGCCGAGGCGGGCGTCCGGGGTGGCGAACAGGAAGTGGCAGGGCAGGGCGAGCTCGAAGCCGCCGCCCAGGCACTGCCCCTCGATCAGGGCCGCCGCCGGCACCGGGTAGGCCGCGAGGCGCCGGATCAGGCGGTGGAAGGCGGCGAGCATGGCGGGGGCCTGGTCCTGCCGGTGCTCCTCGACCGAGGCGCCGTAGGAGAAGTTGCCCCCGGCGCCCCGGAGGAGGACCAGGCGGAGCGCCGGGAGAGCCTCGTGCTCCGCCAGTGCGGCCTCGAGCTCGCCCATCATCTCGGAGGTCAGGACGTTGCCCTTGGGCCGGTCGAGGAGGAGGCGGAGCACCGTCCCCTCCTCGAGACGTGTCACCCGAATCGTACGGAAGCCCTCGGCGGTGGCCGACGGAGAGCTCATCGCGCGCCCTCCAGCGCCGGCTCGGGCTCCGTCTCGGAGCTCGCCGCCTCTTCCGCATCGAGCCGGGCGCGGGCGCTCGCCGGGAGCACTTCCCGCGCCAGGGCGGGTGTGAAGGGCCGCCCCTCGGCGACCGCCCGGCGGAGCGCCGCGAAGTCGATCTCCCTCTCCCCCTTGTCGCCGTAGTGGAAGGCCGCGAAGCCGGCGGCGGCCTCGGTCGTCATGTTGAGCGCGAGCCACGAGCGGTTGGTCTCGCTGTTGGCGTGCCAGTGGGCGAGCTTTTTCTTGCGCAGGCTCTCGAGGGTCTTCCGCGTGCAGTCGGGGAAGGTGTGGAGGAGGCGGGTCACCAGGCGCTCGACCGCCGCGTCGAGGGGGGCGAGATCGATCGCGAGACCGGCCGCCAGGGCCTTGGCCGCCTGCCGCTCGACGCCCTCCTTCCACTCGCCGTAGACGATCCGGCCGCAGCCGTCGACGTAGCGCTCGGTCTCGACCAGCGGGTTGGCGACGAAGGCGCCCTCCGGCGTCTTGTGGACCGCCACCACCTCGTTGACCAGGCCGAGCCGAAGCGCCTTGTAGGCGGACCAGGGCTCGCACAGCACCAGGCTCTCGGCGGCGCGGGCGAAGCCGACGTAGAGGTCGAGGAAGTCGGTCGAGCCGCCGTCCGGGGCCGAGCCGTGGACCGGGCCGGCCTGGCCGAACGAGGCGTGGTCGGCGGCGAGGGTGAAGTCGCAGGCCATGCCGATCTCCTGGCCGCCGGCGATCCGCAGGCCGTTCACCCGGCAGACGACCGGCTTGTCGCAGAGCAGGATCCCCGTGACCATGTCGTTGAACAGCCGCATGTACTGGAGGTACTCGTGGGGCCGGCCGGCGTAGTAGGTGGCGTACTCCTCGGTGTTGCCGCCCGAGCAGAAGGCGCGATCGCCGGTGCCGGTGAAGACCACGGCGACGGCCCGCCGGTCGGCGCTCGCGCGGCGGAAGGCGAGGATCACCTCGCGCGCCATGTCGGTGGTATAGGAGTTGAGCTGGCCGGGGTTGTCGAGGGAGATCCAGACCTGGTGGAGGCCGGCGACGGGGGCGCCGTCGCGGCCGAGGACCGGACGGGTCTCGTAGCGGATGTGCCGGAAGGCGTAGCCCGGATCGAGGTCGTGGTTCTTGAGGTCGGTCATGGTCGACGGGTTTCCTTTCTTCAAGCCCGGCCGTGTCCCTGGGCGGGGGGGATTCGAGGGGACGAGGGGGTGGTCCCGTCGGGATGCAGGACCATCCGGCGGGAGAGTCGGTGGGCCGCCATGTCGCCCAGCAGGCGGTTGAGCTCGGACATGGGCGCGTGCTCGAGCATCGGCGCGAGGCTCACCCGGCCGGCGAAGATCAGCTCGAGGACCGCCGGGTAGGCCTCGGGCGGGCAGCCCCAGGTGCCGTGGACCGTAGCGTCGAAGGCCATCAGGTTTGACAGGCGCACCGTGACCGGCTCCGGCGTGTAGCCCACCTGGACCAGGGTCGCCGCCCGGTCGAGGAGGGCGAACGCCAGCGTCTGGCCGGCGGCGGTGCCGCTCGCCTCGAAGATCCGGAGCCGGAGCGAGGGGATGTCCCACTCGCGGGCCCACTCCCGGATCAGGCCGCGGATCTCCTTCCTCACCTCCTTCGGCTCCCGGCCGGCGACTCCGACGGCGTGCTCGGCGCCCAGCTCGCGGGCGCGCTCGAGGGCGGCGGGCGCCACGTCGCAGGCGACGACCCGGGCGCCCAGGGCGCTCGCGATCTGCACCAGGAAGCCGCCCACCCCGCCGGTGCCCACCACCACCGCCAGGTCGCCGGCGGCGAGCCCGGCGCGCACGGTCGCCTGGTAGGCGGTGGAGACGGCGTCGGCCACCACCGAGAGCTCGTCGAGGGCGAATCCGGGAGGAGCCCCGTCGAGGGGCACCAGGGGGCCCGCCGGCACCAGCAGGTGGGTCGCGAAGCCGCCGTGGATGTCGTTTCCGGGCATCCGCTGGCCGGGGCAGGCGTTGCCCCGCCCGGCGCGGCAGAACTCACACGTGCCGCACGGCAGGACCGCCGGCACCAGGACCGGCTTGCCCACGAGGTGCTCGGCGCCGGGACCGGCTCCCACCACGGTGCCGGTGATCTCGTGGCCGAGCACCAGGGGCAGGGCGTGGCGCGGCGCCACCGAGCCGTCGGCGAACCCCAGGTCGGTGTGGCACAGGCCGCAGGCCGTCACCTCGACCAGCGCCTCGCCGGGCCCCGGCTCGGGGACGTCCAGGTCCCCCTGGACCAGCGGCCGCCCCGGCCTCTCCAGGAAATAGCCTTCCGCGATCATCCCGAAACCGCCCTCCTCTCGAGGCTCGTTGCGGATCACTCTAGGTGAACGAGCGTTCGTTCACAACTACCCGGAGGGGTGGGATTCTTCATGGGCACCCGGCCGAGGATCGGGTCAGCGGCCAGCGACACCTCGGTTACACTGACGTCATGCCAGCCAACCCAGCAGAGGAGGAGCTCGTCGGCCCGCGCGGCGGTCGGACGACGGTGAGCGCCGACGGCGCCCTCCTGCGCAAGACCTTCTACATCGACCGGGACGTCGAGAAAGCCCTCCGGGAGGAGGCCTATCGCACCCGGCGCACCGAGGCCGAGATCGTCCGCCAGCTCCTCCGGGAGCATTACGGGATCGAGTGAGTCGCGCGAAGAGAGGGCCCGGCCAGGGTCCGAGGGCCACCGCCATCTGACCCGCGAGCTGTTACGCGCCGCCCGGCGCGGCGAAATCTCGCAGCGCGAGCTCGCCGAGCTGTTGCGGCGGCAGCTCGAGGAAATCTGCCCGGAGTGCAGGGCGGAGAGCCTCGCAGAGCGAGCCGAGGAGATTCCCCTTGCGGCCTACCGGGACCCGGTGGTGGCCTGCTCAGGTCGGGCCGGCTCCGAAAGCAGACGGAGCGATCCAGGACCGAGAGCGCGGCTGCGGCCTCGCTCCTCGAACGGCTCCGCGCCCTTTCCGGCGAGCAGCGCCTCCTGCGGATCAGGAATGCGCCGGCGCGGTTCGCCAACCGGGTCTTGTGCGACCTGCTCCTGGACGAGGCCCGGACCTGCTTACCAAGCGATCCCGCGGGCTCGGGCGAGTGGGCGAAGAGCGCGGAGGCCGTGGCCCGGCTCGTAGGCGAAGGATCCGAGCCGCATCTCGTCCGGGCCCTGGCTTTGCGCGGCAACGCCTTGCGAGCGCAGAGCGACTATGAAGGCGCTCGCGCCCTCCTCGGCTGGGCGCGCTCTAGAGTGGAGGAGACCCAGCTGCCCGACCTGTCGGTCCGCGCGGAGCTTCACGGCTTTCTGGGCTCCCTCTTCATGGACCTGCGGCGGCTCGATCTGGCGGCGCGGCATTTGGACGACGCAGCCACGCTCTACGAGATCCTGGAGGACGGCGAGGGATGCAGTCGCGCTTTGGTGAAGGCGGCATGTGTGCATTCCACGGGCAATGAGCACCGGCTGGCGCTCGAGGACGACGCTCGGCTCTTCGAGCTTCTGTCGCGGGAGACTCAGCCGCAGCTCTACCTCATGGCGCGGCTGAGCTTCGCATCTTGTGACAGCAGGAAGGCCTGTCGAAGCCCGCGACACTCTCGTCTACGACGAAGAGCTCTACTCGGAGCATGCCGACCCCTATGCTCGGACCCGCCTGGCCTGGACCGAAGGCCGCCTCGCGGCCGCGACGGCGTCGCTCGACGAGGCCGAACGGAGCTTTCTGTCCGTCCACGACTACTCCGTCGAGCGCGGCCAGCGATTCGACCGCGCCTTGGTCTCGCTGGACCTGGCCGAGCTCTACCGCCGGCAGCGACGTTGGCTAGACGTACGCAGCAGGGCGGCGGAGGCGGCGCACCTGTTCGAGGGCCTCGGGATTCTGGGCGAGGCGAGACGTGCGAGGAACCTCATCGCCGAAGCCTCGCGTCATTGAGCGTGGGGCCGCATCGCATCTCTCCCGCTCCGGCGGGCCCGCTGCGATCTCCAATGGCTTGTGTACCTGCTTTGGCTCGTTCCATCGTGCACGCAGTACCTCAGTCGTGCAGTATCAGGAACCGTGAGGAGGCGAGACGCCCAAGGTGGTCGTGACGGCTCCGTCGCCCGGGTTCTTTCGCCACGGCGCGATCACCCTCGCCGCGCAGGCGTCCGACAACCAGGGCGTCACCCTGGTGGAATTCCGGCTCGACGGCGCGGTCGTGGGGAGCGACTCGGTGGCGCCGTATCAGGTCTCGTGGAATTCGACCTCGGCATCCGACGGAGGGCACACCGTCACGGCCCGGGCTTACGACGCCTCGGGCAACGCCGGCGTCTCGGCGCCGGTCCGCGTGACGGTGGACGACACCCGTCCCAGGCTCTACGTGGACCGGCCGTCCAACTTCCAGTCCGTGCAGGGGACCTCGGTCGTCGTGGCGGGTTGGGCGATCGACTCCTCCACGATCGCCTCGCGGAGCTTCAAGATCGACGGGGTGCCGCTCGCGGTCTCGGGCCTGGTGACGAGCGTCTACCGGCAGGACGTCTGCAACGCCCTCCCCGACGTCGGCGACCCGGCCTGTCCCTACGTCGGGTGGCGGGCGTACTTCGACTCGACGGCCTTCCCGAACGGCTACCACACGCTCCAGGTCACGGTCACCGACCGGGCCGGCAATGCGGCGACCTTCAATCGGCAGTTCGCGATCAGCAACCCGCCGGTGACCCTCAGCTTCCACCCGGTCGCAGACGCCACGGCCTGGCAGGCTCTGCCGACCTACAACAACGGCACCTCGACCACCCTCACGGTGAGAAACGTCGACGGCCAGGGTGCGTACGCTTTCCTCAAGCTCTCGGTGAGCGGAGTGGCGGGGGCGGTGACCGCGGCGCGACTTCTGGTCCGCACCAACAATGCGCTGCCCGACCTGGGGCTCTACTGGCTGGTGAGCTCGAGCTGGACCGAGAGCGGCTTGACCTGGAGCAACTACCCGGCACCCGGCGGCACCCTGGATGTCCTGAACAACCTGGTCTCGGGCACCTGGTACAGCTTCGACGTCTCGAGCTACGTCACGGGCAACGGCACCTATTCCGTGGGCTTCGCCAGCAGCGACCCGAGCTACGGGAGCCTCTGGAGCCGCGAGTCGAGCGATCCACCGGTGCTGGAGGTGACCTATCAGCCGTGATGTCGCCGTCGAAAAGGGCCGGCGCGAGAGACGCAACGTCGATCGCCGCAGGCCCGGCGGCGGGCTCGGAAAGGGGCGGCCGGGGCGACGGCCTTCGCCGTCGCCCCGGCCGCCCTTGCCCACGGCGAACCGCCGGTCGCGGAGCGCCTAGCCGTCCGGGTCGATGAACGGCCCGGCGTCGGCGCAGTCGAGGCACTGCCAGTCTCCCGGCGACGGGCCGGTGGAACCGGCGGCCTGCGCCGGCGCGCTACGGGTACGGACCGTCGCGGCCGGGGGCGCGGGAAGGAAACGAGCGACGAGATCGTCGACCCACTGCCACAGTCCGGACCACGGGGACACCGCCGCAACGGCGGCCGGGCCCGGCCGGGCCGGCTGGGCCCGGAGCGCGGTCGGCACGAGGAGCCCGGCGCAGATCGCCAGAATGGCTACAAACAGCTTGAGATGGCTACGGTA
Source organism: uncultured Acidobacteriota bacterium (assembly GCA_963741925.1). Lineage (GTDB taxonomy): Bacteria > Acidobacteriota > Thermoanaerobaculia > Multivoradales > DATKCC01 > CAVUBL01. The sequence continues at coordinate 97,618 of CAVUJU010000004.1, read as the reverse complement.
CATCTTCGCCTCCTGTAGGAGGCGGGTCGGTGGTCGGCCTCCGAGGCCGGCTCGCCCGCCTCGGTTGCTCGGTCCAGAAGCCGGCGGGGCGAGGCCTTACCGCTCGGGCTCGAAGCGCAGGGCCGGGTTGCGGCGGGCGAGCTGGAGGTAGCGGGCGACCTCCTGCACCAGGGCGACGCTGGCCGCGTCCCGCTCGATCGCCTGGTGCAGCACGGCGAGGGCGGCCAGGGCCTCCCGGTGGACGTCGCGGGAGGCGAAGATCCGGAGCATCCGGGCGGCGAGCTCCCGGGCCTCGCCGAAGCGCTCGGTCGCCAGGTAGAGCTCCGCGAGATCGAGGGCCACGAGGGCGGCGTCGTAGCCGCTCCCGGCCTCGACGAAGCCGTCCATCGTGCGCTGGAGCGCCGCCTCGGCCATCGAGTCCTGGTGGAGGCGGCGGCTGATCAGGCCCTCGGTCCAGAGGAGCCGGAGCCGGTCGACGGGCGTGCCGGTCTGGACCGCGAGACGGCGGACCTCGCGGAGCATCTTGCGCGCCTCGAGGGGGTTGCCGGCCTCGCCCAGGAAGAGGGCCAGGTTGTTCTTCAGGCAGAGGAGGACCCGCGGCTCGCGCTCGGCGTCGACCTTGGCCGCCGCCTCATGGAGCAGAACGATCGCCTCCTCGAGACGGTCCATCTCCCGGCAGACCGTCGCCTTCTTGATCAGCGCCCGCCCCTCCAGGTGCGCCTCGCCGGTCCGGCGGTGGATCTCGATCACCCGGTCGATCGCCGCGAGCGCCTCCTCGAAGCGCCGCTGGTCCCGGAGGTAGGAGGCCTTGAGGTCGAGGAGGGTCGCCTCCTCGCCGGGGTCGCCCGTGCCCCGGGCGTGGAAGGCGCCGGCGATCTCGAAGGCCTCGGAGACGCTCCGCAGGTCGGAGCGGATCCGCCGGCAGTTGGCGATGTAGGCCCAGGCCTCGGCCTTGAGGTCGTTGAGCAGGGCCGGGCCGTGGATCCGGCGCTCCAGCCGGTAGGTCACCGTGAGGGCGAGCTCGGCGAGCTCCTCGGCGCGGGCCGGGTCGTCCGGCCAGATGCGCCGGCACTCGGTGAGCAGCAGCTCGGCCAGGCCGTAGGTGTTGAAGCGCGAGGCGTTCTCCACCAGCAGCGCCCGGCGCTCGGGGGGCTGCTTCTCGAGCTCGGCCCAGAGCGTCGGCGCCGCGGCGCGCTCGCGCTCGATGGCGAGCCCGGCGATCCGGAGCTTTTCGGCGATCGCCCGGGTGACGCCGTCGTACGCGCCCGGCGCCGCCGTGAACCGGCGTCCGCCGAACATCCGGTCGAACAGGGCCTCGGCCTCGGGCCCGATCTCCGGCAGCTTCGCCCGGCACCCGGCGCACAGGAACAGGTGCCATCCGACCTCGAACGTCTCCTCGCGGGAGAGCTTGCGGGCGGCCCAGCGGGCCAGGACCTCGTGCTCAGGGTGGTCTTCGCTCGTCATCCCCTCGGTCGTCCTCTCCGGCCGTTTCGGTCGACGCTTCGGTCGACTCCGTCAGGGCGGCCAGGGCCTGCCTGCGGCGCTCGGCCAGGAGCGCTTCGCAGCCCCGCTCCACCGCGCGGAGCAGCCGCCCCTCCATGTCGGGTCGCCGGCTGCAGCGGAGCTGGACCTCCAGCGCCGCTGCGTCGAGGATCGGTGCGGCCTCGTCGGGGCTCACGCCGAAACGACGGAAGAGGGCTTCGATGCGGGGAGCGAGGCGCCGAAGCACCTCGGCCAGGTCCCCGCCCTGCGCATCTCCGGGGGTCATGGGCCCCCATTCTACGATGCGCGGACCGCTCCGGCCTCCTGCCCTCTCTCGCCGGCTGGACCCGAGTCTAGAACAAATACATCTTCGAACGCAACTACTTGCGCCTCGGAAGAATGTCAACGCGTAACTTCATCGCGCAAGGGCGAGCCGGAGCGGGATCGGCGGGCGCTCGCCGGTCTCGGCGCCGGCGAGATGGGGGGCGGCCCCTGGGCTCCGGGCGAGGCCGGCCGGGTCTGCGCCCGCCCGCCGCCGTCGCCGGCACTGGCGCCGTCCTTGCAGACCACTCACGTATCGAAGGTGGGGACTCGAAGGAGGAAATCATGAACGCCAAGACCAGCAAGCGACTCGCTCCCGTCCTCGCCCTCCTCATCGGAGGCGCCCTCGGCTGTGGCGTCGGCCTGCCCGGCGGGCCCCAGACGGTGCCGCCCGGGCCCGGGCGGGCGCCGGCTCCAGGGGGCCAGACCACGATCTCCGGCGAGGTGAGCCGGGTCGACGCCTCGCGCCAGGAGATCCAGATCGACACCCGCTACGGGACCGAAGCGGTCCAGTACGACCGGTCCACCCGGGTCGTCTACCAGGGCCAGGACTACGCACCGACCGCCATCGAGGCGGGCGACGTGGTGAGCGCGCAGGTGTCTCAGGGGCGCTCCGGCGCCGGGTACGCCGACTACATCGAGGTGACCGAGAGCGTCCAGGACCGCCGGGGCTACAACGGGCCCAACGAGCCGGGCTACGACGGGCGGAACCAGCCGGGCTATGGCCAGGGGTCCAACGACCAGCTCGCCGGCACCGTCGCTTGGATCGACGCCCAGCAAGGCGAGTTCGGCCTGCGCACCTCGCGCCAGGGGACCCTGACGGTGGAGATGCCCTACGACGCGGGCCGCACCGACCGGCAGCGCTTCGACCGGCTGCGCCGGGGCGACCCGGTCCGGGTCGAGGTGGAGCCGCACAACGAGGGCCAGTACCGACTCGTCCGGTTCCTGAGCTGATCCTCCTGGGTACTTAGGGCCCGCGCAGGAATAACTCCCGCATTCGGGCGCGGGCGTAATTCCATCAACCCTCGCGGCGTTGCGCTCCCTGCGGCATAGGCCCCGCTATGCCTCAGTCGCGCGCCTTGCGAGGATTGCGCCATGACGCCCTCGGTGCAGGCAGTAATTCTTGCGCGGACCCTTAGCCGGCGAGGTCCAGGTGCCGATGCTCCCGCCGAGATGCCGGCACCAGGCGACCGAGCAGCTCGAAGAGCTCGGTCCAGTCGAACGGCTTGGCCACCAGGGCGTCGATCGGCGCTTCGCCGGCGTCCCAGTCGTCGCGCACCTGGCGGTAGAGCTTGCCGTAGCCGGTCATCAGGACGATCCTGGTGCGCGGCGAGCGGCGGCGGACCTCGCGCGCCACCACCAGGCCGTCGGCGCCGGGCATGGCGAGGTCGGAGAGCACGAGGTCGAAGGTCTCCGTGGCGAGCGCCTCGAGGCCGGCCGTCCCGTCCGCCGCCGTCGTGACGCGAAAGCCCCGCCCCTCGAGGGCGTGCCGGAGCATCGTGCGGATCGTCTCCTCGTCCTCGAGCACCAGGACCGTCGGGCCTCGTCGCCCGGTGTGGCTCGCCGTGGCGACCGCGCCGCCGGCCGGAGCCGGATGGCGGGCGGCCTGCGCGCTCGCCCGGAGCATGACGGTGAAGGTGCTCCCCCGGCCGGGGGCGCTCTCGACCTCGATCCGGCCGCCCTGGTGCTGGACCATGGCGTAGCTCACCGCCAGTCCCATCCCTTGCCCCCGCGTGCCCTTGGTGGTGAAGAAGGGCTCGAAGATCCGCTCCTGGACCTCCGCGCTCATCCCGCAACCGGTGTCTTCGAAAGAGATCAGGACCCAGCCATCGCGCGGCTCGCTCGCCACCACCAGCTCGCCTCCCGAGGGCATGGCGTCGAGCGCGTTGATGATCAGGTTGACGAAGACCTCGCGCAGGGCCGACGGGGCGCACTCGACGGCGAGCCCGTCGGTGGCTGGGGCCTCGAAGCGGACCGCGTACTCGACGCCGCGGGCGTGGGCGTCGGCCTCCCAGCGCGAACGGGTGAGCTCCAGGGCGTCCTGGACCAGGGGAGCGAGGGCCGCCGTCTCGATCCGTTCCTGGCCGCCCTCGGGCTGGGCGAAGTGCTGGATGCGCCGCACCATCTTGGCGGCGTCGAGGGCGGCCATCTCGACCGTCTCGAGCGGGCCGTCGAGGCGGGGATCGTTCGCCTGCTGGCGGGCGAGCTGGGTGTAGCCGAGGACGGCGGTCAGAGAGTTGTTGAAGTTGTGGGCGATGCCCGAAGCGAGCTGACCGAGGGCGCGCAGCGTCTCGTCGCGGCGGGTCCCGCTCAAGCCGCGGACGACCTCTACCGAGCCGGCGAGCTCGCCGTCGGCATCGCGGATCACGTCGAGGCGGACCTCGAGCGGGCGGGCGGTCTCCGAGCGGGTCCCGGCGAGGAGGACCGTCTTCGACAGGCCGGCGCGGCGGGCACGGCACGCGGGGCACTCCTCGGCGCCCCCCTGGGGATGAATGAGCACGGTCAGCGGCCGGCCTTCGGCGTTCGAGGGGTCGATCGAGAGGTACTCGTAGAACGCCCGGTTGGCTCGCAGGAGGCGATCCTCCCGGTCGGTGATCGCGACGCCGTCGTGCATGGCGTCGAAGGTCGCCTCGAGCTCGCGCTTGGTGATCGAGACCTCCTCGAGGAGCTGGCGCTGGCGGCTCCAGGCCGCTTCCAGGTTCTCCGCCATGCGGTCGAAGCTGCGGTAGAGCGAGTCGATCTCGGCGATCGCCAGCCGCACCGGCCCCGGGCGCTGGCTGAGGTCCCCGTCGGCCAGGCGTCCGGCGCTCCGGCGGAGTTGCTCGAGGGGGCGGCCCACCAGGCGCGCCAGGCCCCGGCTGAGGAGCAGAGCGAGGAGCAGGGCGCCGATCAGCACCAGGAGCTGGGAAAGGCTCGAGCGCACCAGGGCCGCCTGGACCGGCTGGAGCGACTGCGCGGCCCAGACCTTCCAGCCCGTGCCGGGCAAGCTGGCGAAGGCGAGCACCCGGCCCTCCCGGGCCGACCTCAGGGCGGGAGAGATCGAGAGCGGGCTCTCGGGCGTGTCGTAGAGGATGCCCTGAGCCCGCGAACGGGCCGCCTGGAAGACGTCCTCGCGCGAGAGGTCGATGACCCGGCGGTAGCCGTCCGCGGGCATCGTCGAGTCGGCCACCAGGAGGCCTTGCGCGTCGGTGATCACCGCCGCGGAGCCCGGGTGGGGGACCTGGGAGACGATGTCGCGGAAGATGCTGTTGACGTCGAACCATCCCAGGACGAAGCCGGCGAGCCGGTGGCCCGGCCCGAACACCGGGGCGCCGATGGCGACCGCCGGCCCGGACATGCCGCCGCGGGCCTGGTAGACGCCGGAGTAGACCAGGGCGCGGGAGGTAGCGAGCCGGTGGTAGTAGGCCCGGTCGGCGTAGCTCAGGCCGATCAACGAGCGGCCGAGCTCATCGGTGGGCGGGTCGAAGGCGAGGGTCCGCGCGTCGCGGTCCGCGACGTACATCCCCGCGAAGCCGGGGTACTGGGCGCGGATCGTCGCCAGGAGGTCCTGGAGGCCGGCCCGGTCCCCGAGCCCACGCTCCTCGGCGAAAGCCGCCGCCGTGCTCACCCCGCGGGCGTAGCTCTCCATCAGGGTGGCCACCTGGGCCTCGATGGATTGGACCTCGCGCGAGACCTGGGCGGCCTGCTGGTCGAGGCGCTGGTCGGACAGGGTGTGGGCGTTGCGGATGGCGATCCAGAGGATCGGCAGCGAGATCATGGCGACGAGCACGAGGGAGACCAGGGACTCGAAGTCGGGAAGCTCGAAACGGCCGGGTGCCGGTGAAACGATGCACCAGCAACTGGCGCGCCCTGAGGACCAGCTCGGCGAGGATCGCCACCAGGAGACCGTTGACGATCGAGCGGCACTGGATGATCAGGGCGACTGGAAGGTCGAGCCCGGTGACGGTGAGCTGGACCAGGAGGTTGAGCCAGGAGCCGAGGAGCAGCCAGTAGGCGAGCACCGCCGGCAGCACGCCGCGCTCGCGGCGGCTGCGGAGCGCGACGCCGACCCAGACGCCCTCGAGGCCGTAGAGCAGGGCCGAGAGCGGGAGCGGCTGGTGCCAGAGCGTCCAGGTGGGCAGGGCGGCGAGGAAACCGACCAGGCCGCCGGCCACCGGACCGAACCAGACGGCGGCCAGGAGGGCGAAGAGGCCGCCGAAAACCAGGTGGACGCCGGGGAAGACTTCGAAGGGGAGGAGGTCGAGGCCGAAGCCCGCCGCGGCGAGGATCGCCGAGAGGACCACGACCCGAAGGGTGGGTCGCATCGATCGCATCGAGCCCATGGAATGGTTCGAGCGGCCGGTGCGCCCCCCAGCGCTCCGCCCGCGAGGGCCGATGGTAGCGCGTTTCTCGGCGCAGCGGTTGCGCGAGATCACACCTGCGAGCGTGCCGAGCCGGCGCATTGCGCGGCGACCACCGACTGGACGTACGCCCGGTCGGCGGGGCTCATGCGCAGGAACTCGACCCCCACCTCGTGCTCGCTCCCGTGCTCGATCTCGTAGACCACCCGGCTGTCGGCCCGGACGACGCGCTCGCCGAGGGCGATCAGCAGCTCCATGAGCGAGCCGAAGCCCACCGGCTCGGGGCTGACGAACATGCAACCCCCGGAGCCCAGGACGCGGGTGCGGGTGAAGTCCTCGAAGGGGCGCTGGAAGGGCTCAGGGTCCAGGACCCGGACCAGGGCGGGACGGTCGACGGGGACGCGAGGATAGCGGCGCTTCCGGCGGTAGGTCATGTGCATCGACGTCTCCAGAGATAGCGAGGCCCGGCTTCGGAACGCCTCCCCTCCCGAATCTCGCGCTCCAGACCGTGGCTCATCTGTCAGCCCTCTCCGACTTGAATCGAGCCGGGAAATCGATGTATCGCAATGGAAGTATACCTAGGTGCCGAGCGAAGTGCCACCCTCTTGGTAGACCCGAGCGTGGCAACGACCGGCGTTCCAAATCGATCCGAGCGAAGTGCCACCCTCTTGGAGAATCGGAGAGGCGCTGGGGACGTGCCTGGGGACGTGCCACCCTCTTGGTAGATACACTGGTGCGTCTCATGGAGGCTCCTCGCCCGGTGCGCGGCTTCGTCCTCCAGCCGACCTACCGCATCGAGGCCGGCCGGCCGGTGGTCCATCTCTACGGTCGCCTGGAGACGGGCGAGAGCTTCCTGGTGCGCGACCGCCGGCAGGTGCCGGCGTTCTACGTCCTCGAGGGGGATCGCGAGCGCGTGCTCGAGACGGTCCGGGGGATGGGGCCCCTGCGCCTCGTCGAGAGCGATCGGGTGAGCCTGGCGGGCGAGCCCGTCGCCCGGCTGGAGGTGCCCAAGCCGTCCGACGCTCCGCGGGTCCGGGACCGCCTGCGCAAGGCGGGCCTCGCGACCTTCGAGGCCGACGTCCGCTTCGCCTTGCGGTATCTCATCGACCGGGGGATTCGCGGCTCGCTCGAGATCCGCGGCGCGTCGCGTCCGGGTGCGGGGGTCGACCGCGTGTTCGAGGATCCGGAGGTGGCGCCGGCCGACTGGGTACCCAGGCTCGCGGTCCTCTCGTTCGACATCGAGACCGATCCGGCGGCCGAGCGGCTCCTCTCTGTGGCGCTCTGGGGCTGCGGCGCGGCGGAGGTGCTTCTGCTCTCGCCGGAGGGCTCGTCGCGGCCGGCGACGACGGTGGACGTGGCGGGGCTCGAGACCGAAGCGGAGCTGCTGGGCGCCTTCGCCCACCGCGTGCGCGAGCTCGACCCGGACGTCCTGACGGGCTGGAACGTGATCGACTTCGACTTGGCGGTGCTGGTCCGGATCGCCGAGCGCTGGGGCGGGGTGCTCGAGCTCGGGCGTGGGCCGGGAACGGTCCGGTTGTCGCGGTCCTTTCGCCGCGGCCCGTCGACCGCCTCGGTGCCGGGGCGGACCGTCCTCGACGGCATCCAGCTCCTGCGGGGCGCCTCCGTCCGGATGGAGAGCTACGCCCTGGACGCGGTCGCCCGAGAGGTGCTGGGCGAGGGCAAGACCGTATCGGCCGGCGAGGGCGGCCGGGAGATTCTGCGCCTCTACGAGGAGGACCGCGAGGCGCTCGCCCTCTACAACCTGACCGACGCCCGGTTGGCGCTGGAGATCCTGGAGCACTTCCAGCTCGTGGAGCTGGCGGTCGAGAGGAGCCGCCTGACCGGTCTGCCGCCGGAGCGGCTCGGCGCGTCTATCGCGGCCTTCGACTTCCTCTACCTCGCGGAGCTCGGCCGCCGGGGTGTGGTGGCGCCCACGGTCGGGTCGGGGGACGAGGAGCCCGGCGAAACGGCCGGCGGGCACGTGCTCGAGCCGCGGCCCGGCCTCTACGAGAACGTGCCGGTGTTCGATTTCCGGAGCCTCTATCCGAGCCTCATCCGGACGTTCGGGATCGATCCTCTGGGCTTCGTTTCCCGCGACACCGAGGGTGGCGGCGGGGAGGGGGAGGACCTTGTGGTCGCCCCGAACGGCGCCGCGTTCCGGCGCCGGCCCGGGATCCTGCCCGCGATGCTCGACGACCTCGTTCCGCGCCGCGAGGCGGCCCGGCGCGCCGGCGACCGGGTGACCAGCTACGCCATCAAGATCCTGATGAACTCGTTCTACGGCGTGCTGGCGACGTCGGCCTGCCGCTTCCACAGCCCGCAGATCGCCAACGCCATCACCGGCTTCGGCCGCGAGGTCCTGCTCTGGACCCGCGACCGGATCGCCGCCCGCGGCCATCGCGTGCTCTATGGCGATACGGACAGTCTGTTCGTCGAGTCGGAGCTTTCTGGGCCCGACGCGGCGCGCGGCTTCGCCGAGGCGCTGGCCGCCGAGCTCAACCGGGAGCTCGCGGAATGGATCGCCGAGCGCTACCGGGTAGAGAGCCGCCTGGAGCTCCGCTTCGAGCGCCTGTACCTGAAGCTCTTGCTGCCCGCGAGGCGCCACGGCGGCCGCGGGGCGCGCAAGCGCTACGTCGGCCTGGTCGAGGAGGGGGGTGAGCGGCGGACGGTGTTCACCGGCATGGAGGTGGTGCGGCGGGACTGGACCGAGCTCGCCCGCAAGGTCCAGCAGGAGCTTTACGAGCGCCTGTTCTCGGACGCTCCGGTCGAACCCTACCTGCGCCGGGTGCTCGGCGAGCTCGAGGCCGGCCGGCTCGACGATCTCCTCGTCTATTACAAGGGGCTGCGCAAGGATCCCTCGGAGTACACCGCCACCACTCCGCCCCACGTCGCCGCGGCGCGGAAGCTCGCGGGGCCGACGCCGGACGTCATGGCCTACGTCATGACAGTCGCCGGACCCGAACCGGCCGCCGAGCGCGCCCACCCGTTCGACTACGGCCACTACGTGGAAAAACAGATCCGGCCGGTGGCGGAGCCGGTGCTGGAGCTGGTGGGCGTGGGTTTTGACGCGCTGAGCGGGAGGGGCGAGCAGCTCGGGTTGTTCTGACGGGCGATCCGATCGATCCACCGGTCTGGAGACGGCACGCTGAGGGGCCCCGGCGACGCCGCTCGCCGTGGGCGGGGGAGCCGCGCCTCACGAGGCCGACGCAGCTCCAGACGCCTCGCCGATTTGAGGCGGAGCTTCGTTAGAGAAGGCGGGCGGCGCGGAGCGCCTCGAGCGCTTGGGCGAGGGAGTCCTCGGGGGGGCCGGAGGTGTCGATCCGGTCGAGGACGGCAGCGGTCGCGGCCGCCGGCTCCTCCCAGCGCTCGGCGAGCGCCCGGTAGACCTTCCAGTCGGCGTCCGAGACCTCGCCCCGCCAGGTGCCACCCTCTTGGCACGACCTCTCCGCCGGCGAGGTGCCACCCACTTGGAGAGGCTCGGCCGAGGTGCCACTCTCTTGGCTCCGTGCTCCAGCCGCGCTGCGTTCCTGGAGACGCCGGCGGACCTCCTCCGCGGGCGCCGCGCAGAGGAGCACCCGGCCCGGGACGCCCCAGGCGCGCGTCGCGGCCAGGAACTCCCGGCGCCGAGCCTCCTCGCGAAAGCCGGCGTCGACCACCACGCGCCGGCCTTCGAACAGGAGCGCCTCGGCGCGCTCGAGGCAGGCGGCGTAGGCGCGCTCGGTCCACTCGGAGGTGTAGATCCCGCGATCTACCGCCGCGGCCGCGCTCGCGCCCGGGACGAGGCCGACGAGCTCCTTGCGGACGGCGTCCGAGCGCACCACCGCGAAGCTCGCGGACTCTGCCAGGCCGGCGGCGAGGCGGCTCTTGCCCGCCCCCGGGAGGCCGGCCGCGAGGACCAGACAGGGGCGCTCGGCGGGGGGCGCGAGCCCGCCGAGGGCGAGGAGGAAATGGGCCCGTGCCCGCTGCCGGTGCTGGCGGCGCTGCTCCGGGGGGATCTCCTCGGCTCCCAGGGCGAGGCTCTCCACCTTGCCTCGAACGACGGCGCGGTAGGCGGTGTAATGCGGCAGGAGGGGACGGCCGGACTCGTCGCCCGCGGCCTCGAAGTAGGCGCGGACGAGGGCGGTCGCCAGGTCGTCCCGGCCGTGGTACCGGAGATCCATGACCAGGAACGCCAGGTCCGAGACCGGATCCGCGTAGCGGTAGCGGACGTTGAACTCGATGCAGTCGACGATGACCAGGTCGCCGGGCGCCGGGCGATCGGGGAAGGCGTAGACGTGGTCCAGGTGGAGATCGCCATGGGTGTCGCGGGCCACGCCGGGGCGGGCGCGGGCCTCGATCAAACCGCGATGGCGGGCGAGCTCGGCCTCGGTGAGCCGGCGCAAGCGCTCCCAGACCGGGTCGCTGACCGTCCGCCCGCGAAAGGGCCGGATCTGCTCGAAGTTTTCGCGTGCGTTGCGGGCGACCACCTCGAATCGAGCTTGGCGGGCGACCTCCGGGCCGCTCCCGGCGCGGCGGTGGAAGTCGGCGAGGCGGCGGGCGAGGGTCTCGACGAGGCCCTCTCCGAGCTCGCCGCGCCCAAGCCGAGAGAGAAGAGTCGCCTCCTCGGGGAGGCGCCGCATCTCGACCGCGTACTCGACCGCCGGGCCCTCGCCTCCCACATGCAGACCGCCGCCTCGACGGCGCGCGACCGGCACGACGCCGAGGTAGACCGCAGGCGCCAAGCGCCGGTTCAGGTGGACCTCCTCCTCGCAGGCGATCCGGCGGCGCGCGAGAGTCGTGAAGTCGAGGAAGCCGAGGTCGAGCGGCTTCTTCACCTTGTAGGCGAAGTCCCCGGCCAGGAAGACCACCGAGATGTGGGTCTGGATCGCGGTGATCTCGCCGGCCGGGTGAGGGTAGGCCGCAGGATCGGACAGGGCCCGGATCAGGTCGCCGAGCTCGATCGCGGTCTCCCCCCGGTTACTGGAGCCCAGGTTTCCCCGCAGAGAGGCTCCACTTGCCGGCGCCGCGGGCGGCGATGTAGAGGAACACGAAGCAATAGAGGACGGCGAGCTCGCCGCGATTGACGATGGGCCAGAAGCCGCCCCGCGCATGGACCATGAAGTAGGCCACCGCCATCTCGCCGGCGGCGACGAAGGCGGCCCAGCTCGCGAAGAGGCCGAGAAGGATCAGCACGCCTCCGCAGAACTCGATGATGCTGGCCAGCGCGAAGAGAAGGTGAGCTTGGTCCCACGGCACCCTGGCGCCATGCTGGTCGATGCCGCCCAGGACGCCGAAGAGTTTTTGGGCTCCATGACAGGCGAAAAGGAAGCCCACGACGATGCGCAGCAGAGCATAGATCGGCTCCGAGTACTTCCGGAGAAACTTGTTCATGAGAGGTCCCCTTTCGGAATCGGTTGAACTGCGGCCTCGGGGTGTGCACGCCGCGACCGAGTGCCTCCTCGGCTTTCCGATGGCGCGGTCGGCTGGCCTCGCAGAACCCGTGAAAATGTTAGCAGAGACCGCATGGCCGGCGTCAGCGACCCCGCCAGACGCGCCAGCACCCGACGACCTCGTCGTCCCGCACCGCGTACAGGGCGTCGAAGCAGGCCGCGGCGAGGCACGCGTGGTTGGGCAGGATGCGTAACCGCGAGCCGACGGGAAGGGGAGCGTTCACGATGCCGTGCTCCTGGGAGAGCGAGGTCACCCGCAGGCCGCTCCTCCAGGTGCCACCCTCTTGGTAAGTTGGAGCGGCACGCCACGTGCCACCCTCTTCGCAGTCGACGATCTCGCCGGAGGTCCGCGGCTCGACCCAGTCCGGACCGGCGTCCTTCGAGAGGGCGAGGGCGCCGGCGTCGGTCACCGAATGGTCCGCTCCCGGCTGGCAGGAGACGACGGTCGCGAGGACCGAGAGAGCGCAGTCGGCCGGCGCACAGGAGCCGATCGCGACCTGAGTGAAGTCGTAGAAGACGTAGTTGCCGGGCCGAGCCTCGGTGGCGCCGTCGAGTCGCTCGGCGGCGGCCATTCCCGGCGTCGAGCCGACGCTCACGCCGGGCACCTCGAGCCCGGCGCCCCGGAGCCGCCCGGCGAGGTCGGCCATCGCCGCGCGCTCCTGCTCGGCCGCTCGGGCCGCCTCGGCCCGCGAGCGCGCCCGATAGGCTTGGCCGGAGTGGCTGAGGAGGCCGTCGAAGATCAGGTGGGGCGAAGCGTGGATCGCCCGGGCCAGGCGTTCGGCGCGCTCCGAGGTGGGATCGACCCCGGACCGATGGTAGCCGGCGTCCACCTCGAGCCAGAGATGGAGCCGGATCCGAGCGCCGGCGGCCGCGTTCTCGACCTGGGCGAGGGCCTCGGGCGAGTCGACGACCAGCCGCAAGGTCACCCGCCGGGCGAGCTCGAGGGCCTCGCCCAGGCGGCTCGGGATCACCGGAAAGGCCCAGGTCAGGTCGTCGAACCCGTGGTCCGCGAAAACCCGTGCCTCCGCCACGGTCGAGACGGTGAGCCCTTTCGCCCCCAGCTCGCGCTGTCGGCGGGCGATCTCGACGCACTTGTGAGTCTTCGCGTGCGGGCGAAGCGAGACGCCGAGACGCAGCGCGCGCGCCGCCATGGCCGAGAGGTTGCTTTCCAGGCGGTCGAGGTCGACCAGCAACGCAGGTGTGGGGAGGCTCCTAGTGTCCTCCAGCCTCGTCGCCCCCGTGCTCGTGGCCGCCCTCCTCGTGCTCTTCGCCGCCCTGCTCCGCGCCTGCGTCGGCCTCGTGGTGGTGGTGCTCTTCGGCGTTCGCCGTCAGCTCGGCGTAGCGCGCCGGCGACATCTTGGGGAGCTCCTGGACGAAGGCCACGGCGTTCCACAGCTCCTCGTCGCTGTGCGTGCGCCCAAAGGCGGGCATGCCGCTCATCTTGATGCCATGCTTGGCGATCCAGAACAGCTCCGGGGCGCTCCAGTCGTCCGCCGTGCGGACGAGCTCCGGCGCGCGCGGGTTCAGGCCCTTGTGGATCTCCGACTCCTCGGCGCCGGGGCCGGAATGGCAGACCTCGCAGTTCTCCTTGTAGTGGGCCGCTCCCGCTCGGACGCGGGCCGGGTCCGAGAGATCCGGCGCCGCGATTCCCGCGGCCTGGCGCTCGACCGACTTCTCCATGGTGGTGCTCAGGGCCCAGCGGGTGAGCCGGCTGTGGGCGGAGTCCGCCGCCACGTCGTAGGCGCCGGTGTAGACCAGGATGACCAGGAGCGCGGCCAGGACCACGAGGACCGCGATGACGGTGATGACGACTCGCATGGCTCTCCTTCCGGGGGATCGGTTGAAGGACGGGACGGAGCGTGGCGTCCGCGTGTCGCTCTCGACGCAACGGCTGTGCCAGGAGCTTATCGCTTGTTGCCGAGCCCGTGCTTCTTCAGGAAGTAGGAGATGTTGCGCTCGTCGATCCCCAGGAGCTCGGCAGCTCGCCGCCGCACGCCGCCGGAACGCTCGAGGGCGGTCTCGAGGAGGCGCCGCTCCTCGGTCAGGAGCGAGGCGCGGAGGTTGAGATCCGGTCTCTCGCCGCGGAGCGTCCGGACGTCGGCCGGCAGGCTCGCGGGACCGAGCCGTTCGCCCCGCTCGAGAACGACGCCCCGTTCGATGACGTTGCGGAGCTCGCGCACGTTGCCCGGCCAGGGGTAGGCCTCGAGCGCCGCCAGGGCCTCCGGCTCGATCTCTCGGAAGTCCCTGCCCATCTGGGCCGCCGCCTCCTCGAGGAACGCCTGGGCCAGGACGCGCACGTCCTCGGGGCGCTCGCGCAGCGGCGGGATGTGGATGGTCATCACGTTCAAGCGGTAGAACAGGTCGGCCCGGAACCGGCCCGCCTCGACCTCCGCCGCGAGGTCGGAGTTCGAGGCCGAGATCAGGCGCACGTCGACGCGGGTCGGGCGGCTGTCGCCCACGCGCTCGAAGCGGCCGTCCTGGAGCACGCGCAGCACCTTGGCCTGCGCCACGGCGGGCAGGGCGTCGACCTCGTCGAGGAGCAGGGTCCCCTGGTGGGCGACCTTGAAGCGGCCCACCCGATCCTCGAGGGCGCCGGTGAAGGCGCCCCGGCGGTGGCCGAAGAACTCGCTCTCGAACAGGTCGGTCGGGATCGCGGCGCAGTTGACCGGCACGAACGGACCCGAGGCGCGGCGGCTGGTCCGGTGGATGTGCTTCGCCACCTCCTCCTTGCCGGTGCCCGACTCGCCCATGAGCAGGACCGATGTGTCGGTGGGGGCCACCATCTCGGCCATCTCGAGCACCTGGCGCCAGCTCTCGCTCCGGCCCAGGGGGCGGTCGTGGTCGCGGCTCACGGCGCGGTCCCGCGTCCGGAGGAAGGCGAGCTCGCGCTTGAGGCCGGTCTGGCCGAGCGCCCGGTCGAGCACCACCATCAGCTCCTCCGGGTCCACGGGCTTGAGGAGGTAGTCGACGGCTCCGAGCTTCAGGCATTCCACCGCCGAGGAGACCGTGCCGTGGCCGGTCAAGACGATGACCGGCAGCTCCGGCTCGGCCTTTCCGAGCCTCACCAGCAGGGCGATGCCGTCCTGGCCGGGCATCTTGAGGTCGCTGATCACCAGGTCGGTGCCGTCGAGGTTCTCGGTGCGTAGGGCCTCCTCGGCCCCGCCGGCGGTCCGGACATCGTAGCCGCGGCGCCCCAGCAGAGTCGCCAGGGAGTCGCGCACGTAGGGCTCGTCGTCGACGACGAGGACGGTGGCTCGGGGGGATCGGGGCATGGTTCGCTGTGCGGTCGGGTGTGGAAGGGGAGTCGGCCGGCTAGCCGGCCGCGCTCCGCTCGGGCTCGGCGAGGGGCAGGTGGACGGTGACCGAGGCCCCTCCGCCGTCGCGGTTTGTCCCCTCGATCGAGCCCTCGTGCTCGGCGACGATACCGTGGCACACCGCGAGGCCGAGACCGGTCGAGCCGCGGGTCGAGAAGAAGGGTTCGAACAGGTGCTCCAGGGCCTCCGGCGCAAACCCGGGGCCGCGGTCGGCGACCTCGAGAGTCACGCCGCCGTTGGAGAGCGCCGTGACGACGCGGACCTCGCCGCCCGCCGGTTGGGCTTGACAGGCGTTGAGGACGAGGTTCAGGGCGAGCTGGCGTAGCGTGGTCGGGTTGCCCTGGACCGGGTGGTCGCCGCCGAGCCCGAGCTCGGGACGGATGGCGACCGTGTCGTAGCGCTTGTCGGCGCGGACCAGGCCCAGGGTGTCGGTCACCACGGAATCGAGGTCGACGGGTTGACTCATCGCCCGCCCCGGCTCGCCGAAGCGCAGCACCTGGCGGACGATCCCCGCCACCCGATCGAGCCCCTCGCGCACCCGCGGCACCAGGGCGCGGGCCTCCTCCGGGGCGCCCCGGGCCAGGTCCTCGTCGAGCAGTGCCAGGTAATTGCGCATCCCCTCGAGAGGGTTGTTCACTTCGTGCGCAATGCCCGCCGCCAGCCGTCCGACGCTCGCCAGGCGCTCGCTGTGCCGGACCTGGCGCTCGAGCTCGTGGACGCGGGCCTGGTGGCGGCTCTCAGCTTCGGCTCGGGCGGCCCGGCGGACCTGGCGGAAGGCGAGCAGGCCGAGGACGAGGGTCAGACTCATCACTGCAAGGTTGAGGACCACGGTTGTCCGGTAGCGGCCCGCGAGACGCTCGAGCGAGCGCACCAGCCGCCCGCCGTCCTCGCGGCGCACCAGGGTCCAGTGGATCGGCGGCGTCCAGCGGGGGTCGGAGACCGGCACCCTGACGTCGAGGCGGTCGCCGTGGCGGCTCGAGGTCGGCCTGGCGCTGGCCACGGTCTCCAGGGAGAGGCGGCCGGCGAGCCCGGGCGCGGCGCTCTCGAGGAGGCGCACGGGATCGATCAGGGCTTCGATGGTCTCGGTCTCCTTGCCGCGTTTGCCCGTCGCCGAGCCCAGGGGCCAGGTGACCCGGACCAGTCGGCCGGCACCGGCCGAGTCGGCACTCAGGGGGCCGTCGGGAGGGAGGAGAACCGGCATCCCCTGGCGGCGACCGGCCGAGACCACGGCCTCGCCCGGCGCGGTCTGCACCTGGACCCGCTCGACCGCTGGATGGGCCTCGAGGAAGAGGATGAGCGAGCCCTCGATCGCCAGGCGGCTCCAACGGCGGGTCACGGGATCGGTGCCGGCGAGCGCTGCCGGGGCCCGAGAGAGGGGCGGCGAGTAGGAGAGGAAGATGAAATCGCCGCGCAGGGTGGCCAGGGCCGCCTCGAGGGCCCGGGCGTGGGCGCCGGTCTGCAGCTCGAGCTCTTGGAGCGCCAGCCGGCGGGCCTCCTCCCGGGCCGACAGGATGCCCCACACGGCGACGCCGTTGACGGTCAGGAGGATCGCCAGGAGCAAGGCGCTGACCTGGATCCCGGAAGGCGGGCGCCGGAGGAAACGGAGCGAGATCATAGTTTCTACGGTCGTGGAAGAAGCTGCAGAATAAAGACGTTGCAGCGGGCTGTCAAGGCCGCGAAGCATGGGGAAGAGATCGACTCCGTATCGTCTATGATACCCGGTGGCCCGTGGACCGGTGGCCTTATCGAGCGAGAGCCGCCTCGCTGCCCTCATGGTGTCACCGAGTTGGGGATGGGCCGATCCAAGTACCACCCCCCAAGTACCACCCCAATGGTCGCGTCCGGCCGCTCTCTGGCCGTCGCGCCTGCGCTCTTCCCGTGCCCAGTCCCGTCGTTCGCACCGTGAACGGCACCGCCTCGAGGCACGAGACCTTCACCGCGGCTCGTTGCGCGCCGATCTCGTCGAAGGACGGCCACATCCGAGTCCCACGGCATGCACCTCGGCCTCGCCACCGCGTCGCGGCGGAAGCCCGGCAAGGCCGGGACCGGGAGAGCTCGAGGGAGCTATCCAGGGGCCTGATGGGGCACGAAGGGCAGGCCGGGAGGAAAGCTGCCCTCGGGAAACGGCGGGTCCGAGATCCCATCCCGGAGGAGCCTGGCGGCATGCCGAAACGCCTCCTCGAACAGACGATACGCCTCGCGCAGGCGGTCCCAGCCCTCTCTCGTCCGCGTGTGGAACCAGGGTCGCGGAGAATGCGCGAGATCCTTGGGTCGCTCATGGGGATGATGGTGCAGAATGGCCGCGACGCCGGCCGGCCGAGTCCGGGCGGCAAGATGCCGCGCCGCGGCCTCGTCCTCGATCGCTTGGACCATCGACCGGACCGCTGAGCGGCACTCGGCATCGGAGAGGTGGCACCAGCATGGAAGGGCGGTGAGCACGACCTCCTCCGGCTCGGCGAAGTTGTCCTCGTCGACCTCCCGCCCACCTCGGGAGGCGTGGTACTGGGCCGAGCGGTCGTACCACGTTCCGAGCAGGTGCTCGCCCGCCGTCAACGCCCGAACGCAGTGGGCACCTGGCCACTCCGCTGCCTTGGCGACGAGATCCTCCTTGACCCCGTGAGCCAGGACGTAGCGAAGGCGGCTCACGACGGCCTCCTCGTCGTCTTCGATCGGGATTGCGCTGTAGCGGTCTCCCCAGACCGAACCGGACCAGTCATAGAGTCGGTTGACCTCCCGGGCTACCTTGGACTCGAAGAGCTCCATGAAGGCGGCCAGTTGCGCCGCATCCCGGGGAGAGAGGAGGAGGTGGAAATGGTTGGAGGCAAACGTGAAGGCGTGGATCGACATCTCGTGCATGCGCTGCGCCCGCCCCAACGCACCCAGGACGATCGCGCGCAGCTTCTCGCAGGGCAGCAGGAGGTAGCGGCCCTGGAAGGTTCGGTTGGTCACCTCCATCGGGAGACCGGGCGGTACGTGACGTAGTGGTCGTGCCATCAATAGAGAGGACGGAAAACCGCGCGCGAATCGCTCAAGAGGCGATGAGATACCGCGAGACTCGCGGCCGGTCGCCGTCTGCTTCCCTCTACGTCCGGCTCGCGGTGCGCTTCGACCTGCGTCGCTGAGCAAGGGCGGCCGCTGCCATTCGGGTGGCACTTGGGAGCGCACTTCGGGGCGGCCGGCTCACGGTGCGCTTCGGCCCGCGTTGCGAGCCTCAACCCGGGAGCCGTCCTCCACCCCCTCGCTGGGGTGGACGATCACCTCCTCGCCGGTCTCGAGCCCGGCGAGCACCTCGGCCTCGAGCTCCGAGCGGTGGCCGATGCGCACGGCCGTCTCGGCCGCCCGGCCATCCCGGACGACGAAGACGGCCCAGCCCTCCGTCGTCGTCCCGCCGTCCATCGTCCCGTCGTCCCGGCCCTCGCCCAGGCCCCGCGCCTCCTCGGCACCCGCGGCCCGGCCGATCTCGCGCCCCGGCGCTCCCTTCGCGGCGGCCGCCGAGCCCGGCGGCCGGAAGAGGGCGCTCACCGGCGTCTTCAAGACCTCGCCGCTCTGCCACACGACGACCCGCGTCTCCACCCGGTAGCCGTCGCCCAGCGCGCTCCACGCCTCGTGCGGGTCGGCGAAGTCGAGGACGACGTTGACCCGCTGCTCCTCGACCCCGAGGGCCGAGACCTTGGTGAACCCGTAGGGCTCGACCCGGCGCACGCGGGCCTCGAGCGTCCCCTCGCCGCCCCAGCGCTCGACCCGCGCCGGGTCGCCGGGTCGGATGCGGACGGCGTCGGTCGACAGGTAGTCCGCCACGATCTCGAGCTCGTCCGGGTCGGCGACCTCGAGGAGCGGCTCGCCGGCGCCCACCACCGCGGAGCTCTCGTGGAGACGCTGGAGCACCACCCCGTCCACCGGCGAGTGAAGGACGATCTCCGTCGCTTTGCCGGCGTCGCTCGTCCCGGAGCCCACGTCGAGCGCCGCCTGGGCCAGCTCGAGCTCGTGCCGGGCGCCGTCGACCCCGGCCTCGGCGGCCGCGGCGGACTCGCCCAGGGTTCGCACCTGGGTCTCGGCCTGATCGAGGCTCTGCTCGGGCACGGCTCCCGCGGCGAGGAGCTCCCGGGTGCGGCCCAGGTCCTTCTCGGCCAGGGCGAGCTGGGACTGGACCCGTTGCTCGTCCGAGCGCGCCTGCTCCACCGCCGCCCGCGCCGCCCGCACCCGCGCCGCGGCCTCGCGCCTGGAGCGCGCGTCGAGCAGCGGCGGCTCGGCCGGCGCGAAGGCCGCGAGGACCGTCTTGCCGGCTTCCACCCGGTCGCCCGGCTCGAGCTCGATCCGGAGCACGCGACCGGCCACCGGGGCCGACACCACGTAGCGGTGGCGAACCCGCGTCTTGCCCTCCTCCTCGAGGGTCACCTGGAGCGGCCCCCTCCCGATCCGGGCCACGTCCACCGGCTCGGCCCGCGGGTAGAGGGCAACCGCGAACAGGACGACCACCACGGCGGTGATCGCCCCCCACACCAGCACGCGCCGGGTTCCGGGCTTCATCTCGTCCTCGCTCCGATCTGGCGTCCCATGTCACTCCCTCGTCTTCAGGACCGCGATCAGGTCCAGCCGGTGAAGCCGCCGCCGCACGGCGAGCGCCGAGAGCAGCGACGCGACCAGCACGGTGGCGGCCGAAAGGGCGAACGTGCCCCGCGACACCACCAGCGGGATCCGGTAGACCTCCGTGTCGTAGGCCTGGGCCGTGAAGTATGCCAGCACGTACCCGAGCCCCAGCCCGACTCCCGTGGCCACCAGGGTGAGCACGGCGAGCTCGCCCAGCAGGATGTAGGCGATCTCCGCCCGGGTGAAGCCGATCACCCGCAGCGTGGCGAGCTCCCTGGCCCGCTCGGAGAGCGCCGTCCGGGCGTTGTTGTACACCACCCCGAAGGCGATGATGATGGCGAAGACGACATTGATCGTACGCACGATGCCGACGTTCTCGGCCAGGGTCGTCTCGAAGCTCTCGAGGGCGGCGCGCTCGAGCATCACCCCGGCGACCGCCGGCGTCGCCTTCAAGCGCCGGAAGAGCTCGTCGACCGCGCTCGAATCGAGCTCCAGGAAGGCTCCGGAGAGGCTCGGCGCCTCATGCAGCAGCCGGTGGAGGGCGCCGGTCTCCATGTAGGCGGAGGTGCCGATGTAGTCCTCGACCACCCGCGCCAGGCGCACGCGGGCCACCGGCCGGCGCCCCTCGAGCACCTCCACGGTCACGTCGTCGCCCGGCGCGACCTGGAGGATCTGGGCGAGCTTCGCCGACATCACGAGCCCCTCGGGGGGCAGCGTGACCACCCGCCCCGAGGCGTCGATCAGCCGGTTGAGCCGCGGGGCCGACGGCATGCCCTGGATCGCGCCCTCGTGCGATCGATGCCCTACTCTGAGGCGCGCGGCCACGGCGCGGAAGGGCTCCACCTCGAGGACCCCGGGGAGCCGCTGGAGCTCGTAGAGCGCCCTCGGAGAAGCCGGCCGCACGAAGCTCACCAGGGCGTCATAGCGCTGCGCCTGATCGAACTGCAGCTCGACCATCCGGTCGACCGCGTCGTAGGTGAAGTTGCCCACGATGATCAGGGCGCCGCCGAGGGCGATCCCAAGGATCGAGAGCAGCGCCCGCCCGGGACGGCGCTCGAGGTTGCGGAAGATGATCCGCGCCGGCTGGGAGAGAAACCGCCGGAAGCCCGCCCGCTCGACCCAGCTCGAGCGGAAGCGGGCCGGCGCCTCGGGACGCATCGCCTCGGCCGGTGGCAGGCGCACGGCCCGGCGCACCGCCCCGAACGCCCCGACCACCGCCGCCGCGAAGCTCACCAGGGCGGCGGTTACCACGGTCCCGGGCAGAAGGCGATAGCGCAGGATGGGGAACTGGAAGAACTCCGTGTAGATGCGGGTCATCCCGGCGCCCAGCCAGCTCCCGGCGCCGGCCCCCAGGGCGATCCCCACCGCCGCCACCGCCAGCCCCCAGAGCACGTAGTGGCCGGCGATCGTCCGGTTGCGGTAGCCGAGCGCCTTCAGGGCCGCGATCTGCTCGCGCTCGAGGGCCACGATGCGCGACAAGACCACGTTCAAGAGGAACGCCGCCACGCCCAGGAAGGTCGCCGGCACGATGGCGCCCAGGCTGCGCAGCGAGGCGAGCTCGCTCTCCAGGTACCAGTGGGAGATCTGGCGGGCCCGCGGCACCGCGCCGAGCCCGCCGTAGGGGCGCAGGATCGCATCCAGCCGGCCGATGACCTCGTCGACATCGGTCCCCGCGGCGACGGACAGGGTGACGTCGTCGAACGCACCGCGCATGTCGAAGGCGGAGGCGAGCGGTTTCTCGCCCATCCAGATCACGCCGAAGCGAGCGGCGTCCGGGAAGATCTCGCCCGGCCGGATGGTGTAGACGTACTCGGGGCTCATGGCGAGGCCGACGACCCGGAGCTCCCGCCGGCGGCCGTTCAGGATCGCCGCGAAGGAGTCCCCGGGCGCCAGGTGGTGGGCGTGGGCGAAGTTCTCGGCCACCAGCACCTCCTCGCGGTGCCCCGGCTCGATCCAGCGCCCGGTGCGCAGATAGAGGTCGTTCAGGGCGGGCCGCCGGTCCTCGGGGATCGAGATCAGCCGGCCGACGACCGGTTCGGCCACTCCCGGCAGGTCGAGCGTCACGTCCGCCACCACCCGGGTCTGGACCCGGGCCACCCCGGGGATTTCGGCGATCCGCTCCGCGAGGCGCTCCGGGGCCCGCTCGAGAGAGGCGAAGACCTGGGCGAAGCGGAAGCGCTCGTAGTAGGTGCGCCGGGTCAGGTCGAGGGAGTCGAAGGCGCTCTTGAGCGTGATGAAGAGGGCGACGCCCGCGCCGATCACGAGGGCGATGGCGAGCATCTGGGTGCGCATGCGCCAGAGGTCGCGTACGAGCTTCTTGTGGAGGGCGCGCACCGGTTCACCACTCCAGCTCGTCGACCGGCCTCTTCGAGGCGTTGGTCCGCTCGGAGCCGATCCGCCCGTCGGCGAGGGTCACCACCCGGTCGGCCATCTCGCCGATGACCGCGTTGTGGGTGATCACCACCACCGTCGTCCCCAGCTCCTCGTGGACCCGCTCGATCGCCTGGAGGACCCGGATCCCGGTCTCGATGTCGAGGGCGCCGGTGGGCTCGTCGCAGAGGAGCACCGACGGGCGCTTGGCGATCGCCCGGGCGATCGCCACCCGCTGCTGCTCGCCGCCGGACATCTGGGCGGGGAAGTGGTCGGCGCGGGCGGCGAGGCCGACCAGCTCGAGGGCCGCCATGGCGCTCATGGGATGGGGCGAGATCTCGGTCACCAGCTCCACGTTCTCCCGCGCTGTGAGGCTCGCCACCAGGTTGTAGAACTGGAAGACGAATCCCACGTGCTCGCGCCGGTAGCGGGTGAGCGCCCGCTCGTCGGTCACCGTCAGGTCGTGGTCCTCGTAGACCACCGTGCCCGAGGTCGGCACGTCCAGCCCGCCCAGGATGTTCAGGAGCGTCGACTTGCCGCTTCCCGAGTGGCCGAGCAGCACCAGGAACTCGCCGTCGTGGACGTCCAGGTCGACGCCGCGCAGGGCGTGCACCTCGACCTCGCCCATCCGGTAGACCTTGGTCAGGCCGCGCACCCGGTAGACCGGCATGCGGTCCGGCACGGGGGTCGGGGCGTTGGAGTCGTGGGGGGCCATGGGCGCGTCGTCCTCGAGGGGCATTATGCCCGGACTCGCCGGCCGGCGCGCCGCCCCGGCGCCCTGCTAGGATGGCCCCCTTCCGCGTCCCGTGCAGTCTCTATGAGCCGATCCTCCTACGACGTCCTGATCGTCGGCGCTCGCTGCGCAGGCGCGAGCCTCGCCACGTTCCTCGCCCGTTCCGGTGCCTCGGTGCTGGTCGTCGACCGCGACCGCTTGCCGAGCGACCACGTCCTCTCGACCCACACGATCCACCCGCCGGGGATCGACGTGCTCGACCGGCTGGGGGTCGGCGAGGCGCTGCGCGCGGCGACGCCCGCCACCCGCGACCTGCGGCTCGAGAAGGACGGCGCCGTGGTCGACGTCCGGTACGCCGCCGGGCGGGCGGAGTACTGCCCGCGCCGCGAGCGGCTGGACGCCCTGCTCCAGGACGCCGCCCGGGCGGCCGGCGCGGAGCTTTGCGACCGGACGCGGGTCACCTCGCTCATCCGGGAGGGCGGCCGGGTGGTCGGGGTGCGCGCCGCGCGCGGCGAGGAGGAGGCGAGCTACCGCGCGACGCTGGTGGTCGGAGCCGACGGCCGGCACTCGACAATCGCGCGCCTGGCCGGCGCCCGGGAGTATCTGGGCTACGACGCGCCGCGGGCGATCTACTGGGGCTACTGGGAAGTGCCACCCGTTTGGTACGACGAGGGAGCCTACCCCTTCGATCTCTACCTCGGGCACGTGGCGGGACGGATCCGCTTCGTCTTTCAGACCGACGGCGGAGAGCTCCTCGTCGGCAGCCTGCCGCCGCTCTCCGAGGTGGCGCGGTGGCGCCGGGACCCGCAGGCCGCGCTCCTCGCCGACCTGGCGGCGAGCCCGGTCGCCGCGCCGCTGGTCGCCGCCGGGGCGCCCCGCGAGCCCGTGCGGGGGACCTTTCGGGAGCGCTTCTTCTTTCGCGAGGCCGCCGGGCCCGGGTGGGTGCTGGTGGGCGACGCGGGCCATCACAAGGAGTTCGTCACCGGCGACGGCATCACCGAGGCGCTGCTCCAGGCCGAGAGCCTCGCGGGCGCCATCGGCCGGGGGCGGGAGCGGGCGCTCGAGCGCTGGTGGCGCGAGCGCGACGTCCGGGCCGTGCCCCTCTATGTCTTCGGCCGGGACGAGGGGGCGGCCGGGCGGGTCTCCAGGCTCCAGCGCACGATCCACGCCGCGATCGGCCGCAGCCCGGAGCTCCGGCACCGGATCTCCCAGGTGCTCGAGCACCAGGTGTCGCCGCTCGAGGTCGTTCCGGGAACGAAGGTTCTCGGCTGGGCGCTGGCCGGTGCTCTCCATGGTCGCCTGGGGCTGATCCCCCAGTTCCTCGCCGCGGGCCGGCGGGCCTCGGCCTCCCGCCGTGAGCTCACCCGCCGCCACCTCCTCCTCGCGGCCCTCGAGCGCACTGCGTAGGTCTCCGGAAGGTCTCGCGCCGACGGCAGGTTCCCGAAGGGCACCTCCCCAGGCGGTATCGCCCGGGAACAGGTGCCCCCCGAGCCTCTGACCCGACGAGCCTCGGAACACGGGCGACCTGGGAGGGGGATCGGGGGGATGCGGGGGGGACCCGAAGAACCCACCGGTCTGGAGCAGCCGCGCAGCCGAGCGCAGGCTCGATCGCTCGGCGTGGGCGGGGGAGCTGAAGCTCGCGAGGGCAAAGGCGTCCCGGATGTCTCCTCCCTCGGAATCGAAGGTGTCCTAATAAAACACCGCGTCCTCGATCGTAGCGTGGAAGAAGTCGAACTCCCGTTCGCTGCCGAGCTCCCAGCCGACGCGGAGCCGGTGGGGCAGGACGTAATCGCCGAACTGGGCGTCTGCGAGGACCTCCACGCCGAACGGCACCCGCGCGAAGCTGCCGTCCGGGGTCCGGTCGCTCCAGCGCTAGACGGTCGCCGAGCGCAAGGCGCCGTCGTCGGCCACCGTCAGGGTCAAGTCGACCGGCTCGCCGTCGACCGCGGTGCGCCATCGCGCGCGATGCTCATCGAGCGCCTCCCACGAGCTGCCGTCGGCGGCGAGACAGGGGAGCGTCGCCGCCGGGTTGAGGACGGTCTCGACCACCAGGCGCCCACGCTGGGAGAGGGACACCTGCGGGCCGCCCGAGCGCAGGAACGGCAACAGACCCCAGAGGTGGAAGCGCTGGCCGCCGGCGCCGGCGACATAGTAGTCGCCGCCGGTGAAGGTGAGGTGGTGGCCGGCGTGGACCACCGGTCGCCACAGGAAGCCGACGCCCGGGGCGAGGATCTCTCGCGCCTCCATCGGGAACCAGGGCTGACCCGGTCCGAGCCGGATCTCGCCGCGCATCCGGTACACCCCGACACGCGCCAGGCTCGCCCCGCGGTGGATCGCCCGACACAGGTAACGCCGGACGGGCTCGGGGAGGCCGGCGACCCGCTCCAGGGTGAAGCGCGGGCCCCCGCCCGCACCGGCGGCATCGAGCACCTTCCAGGTCCGGCGCAGGCGGCGCTCGTCTGCGTAGCGCATGCCGGCGAGAAACCCGGCTGCGGCGGTGGCCAGGGCTCCCGCGCTGAAACACCAGCTCTTGCCAGTCATGAGCAACGACCCTCCAGGAGTGCGAGAAGGACCGGTTGGACCCGTAGATGCCACGCTCCAGTCTGCCTCCGGGGGCTGGGGTCGTGCACCGTCCCGGCGGGCGGCGGCCCGGCCGCCGCCGGGTGGGCGAGCCGAAACCTCCGCAAGTGCCACCCGAAGGGTCTGGAGCTGCCGGCTGAGCCGATCGAGGTTCCCAGTACCAAGAGGCGGGCCGGCTCGGCCGCGAGCCCCAGGATCTCGGACAGGCCGAAGGCGAGGTTGAAGTTCTGGACCACCTGGGTCGCCGCGCCCTCGAGGAGGTTGTCGAGCGCCACGACGACCAGGGCGAGGGCGAGCAGGGCACGGGTGAGCTCGATCCCCGTGTAGCCGGTGGCTCCGAACACTCCGACGGTGATCCCCATGGTCGTGCTCCTCCGTCTCCTTCCGCGCCCTGATCTCGTTCCTGTCGCGGCGGGACCTCGGGCGCGCTCGCCTCATGACCAAGTGGGTGGCACCTGGTGGCCGGATGGCGCATTACCAAGTGGGTGGCACCTCGTGGCGATGGCCGGCCGCCGGCGGCTTCGGGCTCTCCATGGGGCGACCCTACCGCCCGCCGCCTCGACCCGCCTCCCCAGGCGGGCGCGCACCCCGCCCGGACGCCTGTGGACAGCGGCCGGCGGCGGGTGTCCAATCAGGGACCGAGGAGACCGGGGCCGGATGTCCCGTCCCCGGTGGCCAACCAGGCCCGCTTGGCCCGGCAGGCGGACGCCTCGGCGGCCGTCGCCTTCTACCGGACGGCCGAGCTGTGCGGCACCTGCCACAACGAGAAGAGCCCGTACGGCGTCTGGGTGAAGGCCACCCACCTGGAGTGGCGGGAGAGCCCCCAGGCCCGGGCGGGAATCGTCTGCCAGGACTGCCACATGCCGCCGGCGGCCGGGACGGGGGCCCTGATGGGGCCCGACCGGCCCGACGTTCGCCAGCACCTCTTCCACGGTGCCCACGATCCGGGCAAGCTGGCCGGAGCGGTCGAGGTCCGCATCCACCCCGACGTCCTGGAAGTGGCGCCGGGCGCCACAGTCAAGCTCACCGCCACCGTGCTCAACGCCAAGGCGGGGCACCGGGTCCCCTCGGGCTCGGCCGAGGAGCGGCTCCTCTGGCTCCACGTCGAGGCCGTGGGCCCGGACGGCAAGGTCTACCCGCTGCCGGTTGACCCCAAGGGCTTCGACGGCGAGGAGTACACGATCGCCTCGGACTCGGCCCTCGCCTACCAGGACATCGGCGACATCCGGGGGATCGAGGGCTTCGCGGGGCTGAAGCGGGACGGTGACGTGCCGGCGGGCGACCGGATCTTCCGGCTGTTCTATCTCGACCCGGCCGGCCGCATGACGATCGCCCAATGGCACACGGCGGGCTTCGGCCCCGACTACCGCCTGGCGCCGCTCGCGGCGAGGAACGAGACATACACCTGGAAGGTGCCCGACCTGCCGGCGGGCCCGGTGACGGTCACCGCCACCCTCTGGTACTCCCGCCTCGTCCCCTCGGTCGGCCGGTACCTGAACGTGCCCGAGGAGGAGTGGCGACCGGTCCCGGTCAATCACCACGAGACCACGTTGATCGTCCGGCGATGAGGCCGGGCGCGGCCGCCGCGGCCGGCCCCGGGGTCCAGCCGGCGGTTGAGCCCGGCCGGGCCGCCACGTAGAATCTCCTCCGGCTCCAGAGGGCTGGCCGGCCGGCGCTGCGGCCGGCGAGCGGGGACGGAGGAGACGACGTGGAACGGGGGATCCAGGCGAGGCGGACGACGCGCGCCGCGAGCGGCCGGAAAGCGCAGGCGTGCTGAGCCCCCGGCGGCGAGGCCGGATCGCCTTCATGGCGCTCTGCGTCCTCTTGAGCGGCCTGATCTTCGCCCTCGACCTCTCCCTTCCCCTGGGCGTGGCCGCGGCCGTCCCCCACGCCGCCGTCGTGCTCCTCTCGGTGGCCCTCGACTCGCCTCTCTTCACCGTCGGGCTCGCCGCCCTGGCCACGTTCTTCACCGTCGCCGTCGTCGGCCTCGACCCGGTGGCGGCGGTCGACCTGGGACTCGTCCTGACCAACCGCTTGCTCAGCCTGAGCACCATCTGGGTGACGGCCGTCCTCGGCCTGCTGCTGACCCGCGAGCGGCGGCGCCGGAACCTGGCCGACGAGGAGCTCAGCGAGAGCCTGGAGCGCAGCCGTGCGATCCTCGAGACGGCGATCGACAGCTTCGTGACCATCGACGAGCGGGGCGTCATCCGGGGGGTCAATCCGGCCGCCGAGCGGATGTTCGGATACCCCGCCGCCGAGCTGGTGGGCGAGAACGTCAAGGTGCTCATGCCCGCGCCCTGGCACGACGAGCACGACCGCTACCTCGCGCGCTACCGCGAGACCGGTGAGCGGCGGATCATCGGCATCGGCCGGGAGGTCATGGGACGCAGGCGAGACGGGTCGACCTTCCCGCTCGAGCTCGCCGTCACCGAGGCGAGGGTCGGCGGCGAGCGCCTCTTCTTCGGCACGCTCCGGGACATCTCCGCGCGCCGGCTCCTCGAGGAGCAGTTCCTCCAGTCGCAGAAGATGGAAGCCGTGGGGCGGCTGGCGGGCGGCGTGGCCCACGACTTCAACACCCTCCTCGCCTCGATTCTGGGCTACAGCGAGCTGCTCCTCGACGGGCTCCCGGAGGACGGGAGGGCCCGTCGCTCGGCCGAGCAGATCCAGCGCTCGGCCGACCGCGGCGCGACCCTCACCCGGCAGCTCCTGGCCTTCAGCCGGCCCCAGGCCCACGAGCGCGGCCTCGTCGACCTCAACCACGTCGTCCGGGGCATCACCGACATGCTCGGGCGCCTGGTAGGCGAGCAGGTGGAGCTGGTCCTCGAGCTCCAGGAGGGCCTCGGCCTGATCGAGGCCGACGCCGCCCAGATCGAGCAGGTGGTGGTGAACCTGGTGGTCAACGCGGCCGCCGCCATCGCTCCCGGCAACGGCCGCATCGTGCTCGCGACCGCCAACGAGCGCCGCGCCCTCCCGGGGGCGCCCGGCGGCGCCGTCCGCCTGTCGGTGGCCGACGACGGCTGCGGCATGGACGAGGCCACTCGGCAACGGATCTTCGAGCCCTTCTTCACCACCAAGCAAAAGGGAAAGGGGACCGGGCTAGGGCTTTCGACCGTCTACGCCATCGTCCACCAGAACGGCGGCTCGGTGTCGGCGGTCAGCGCGCCGGGCGAGGGCGCGACCTTCCTGGTGCTCCTGCCGCGTTCCGCATCCACCCGGGAGGCCGGGCCCGCGGCCGTCGGCGGCGACGAGGCGGCGCTCGGGCCGCCCCCCGGGGGGACGGAGACCGTCCTCCTGGTCGAGGACGACGCCATGTTCCGAGGGCTCCTCACCGAGGTCCTCGAGTCCCACGGGTACACCGTGCTTGCGGCCGCCGATCCGGCCGAGGCGCTGGAGCGGGCGGCGGCCTTCGACGGCACGCTGGCCCTCGTGGTCACCGATCTCGTCATGCCCGGCTTCACCGGCGACGAGCTCGCGCGGCGGCTGGTCGAGCTCTACCCGCAGATCCGCATCATCCTCATGTCAGGCTACTCGGACGAGAGCCTGGAGGAGCGGATCTCCGCGGACCTCGACCTGCCGATCCTGCGCAAGCCGTTCAGCACCAAGGACCTGGTGCGCCAGGTGAGGCAAGTCCTGGACCGGGAGCGCGGCGGCTAGTGACCCGTCAACCGTCAAGTGACCGGGTACCTGGCGAGGATTTCTCGTCGCTGGCCAGGCGCTCCGACGCAGGCGTAGCGCGGGGCCTACGTCGAGGAGGAGCAACGCCGCCAGCGGCGGGAGGGACCGCCAGGACACGTCACTTGACGGTTGACGGGTCACTCGGCGCGTCCCTCCGCCGCGAGCGCCAGCACGATCGCCGGCGAGCCGCCCGCCTCGCCCACCGCCAGGGTGGCGCCCAGCAGGCCGGCGAGGGCGCGAGCCAGGGCGAGCCCCAGGCCGACGCCGCCGAAGCGCCGGCTGGTGCGGGCGCCCGCCACGGCGAAGGGCTCGAGCAGAAGCCCGCGCTCGGCCTCGGGCACCGGCGGGCCCGGGTCGGCGACGGTCACCGTCGTGGCGCCGCCGGCGGAGCGCCCCACGACCAGCCGGATCGTGCCGCCGCCCCCGGCCTTGGCGGCGCTCTCCACCAGCAAGCGGACGACCCGCTCGAGGAGCTGCGGGTCGGTGCGGAGGCTTGCCGGAGCGCCGCGCTCGAGCTCGACGGCCAGGGTGGACCCGGCCTCGGCGACGACCGGGGAGAGACGCTCGTCCAGGCGCCGGGCGAGATCGGCGAGTGCGACCTCGGTGGCCTCGACCCGCACCCGGCCGGCGGCGATCCGCCCGAGCTCGCCGGCCTGGTCGACCAGGGCGAGCAGGTCGGAGGCGGCCTCGTGGACGTTCTGCGCGTAGCGCACCTCGCGTTCGTCGAGGTGCGCGGCGGTGTTCTCGGCGAGGAGCTCCGACATCATCAGGATGCTGGTGAGCGGGGTCCGGAGCTCGTGGGTCAGGCCGCTCAGGAAGCGGGCACCACGGGGACCGATCGGGGAGCCGTCGGCGGAATCGCTCACCGCGTCTCCGGCCCTGGGTCCCCGTCCACCTCCGCCTCGCCGGCCGCGTCGGGCCAGAGGCGGAACACGGCTTCGATCATCGCGTCCGGCGGCCGGATCCCGTAGCCCGCCTCGAGCGCCCGGGCCGCTGCGGCGACGCCTTCCGGCCGCGGGTCCATGTCGGCGAGGAAGCCGGTGACGTCCTCGACCACCGCCCACGGGTAGATGATCCAGCGCCAGGTCTCGACCCGGTCGCCCACGTAGTCGGCGTGGAACGACGTGGTCTCCTTCTCCTGGAGCACGGCGGTCCGGACCTCGGCCGCGCCCCGCTCGCCGAGGAAGGCCGTGGCGGCCTCGAGCGTCTCCCCCGAGTCGTTGACGTCGTCGACCAGGAGCACCCGCGCGCCGGGGAGGTCGGCGTCGAAGGAGCCGACCACCCGGGCCTCGCGCTCGCGGTGGGCGCCCGCCGTGTAGTGCTGGACGCGGAAGGAGGAGAGCGCCTTCTTGTGGAGAAAGTCGGCCAGGAGCCGCCCCGGGGCGTAGCCGCCGCGGCCGATGGCGACGATCTGGTCGGAGTCGAAACCGTCGTCGCGGATACGGAAGGCGAGCTCCAGGGCGAGATCGTAGACCTCCTGCCAGGAGCGGAGCTCGCAGCGCATGCCCTCGGCCATGGCGCAGGAGGATAGCAGCTCGGTGGCGGTCGACGGGCTCCCCCGGGGCGCCCCGAGAGCGCTCCGAGAGGGGGCTCGGTGGGCGCAGAGTGCCTTGGCGACGGGGCGTCTGCTAGGGCGTCTGCTATTCGGGTGGCACTTGGTCGGCACTCGGTCGGCAGGGCGTCTGCTATTCGGGTGGCACTTGGTCGCTTGGCTATTCGGGTGGCACTTGGTCGCTTGGTCGGCACTCGGTCGCGCTGGGTCGCGGGCTGAGCGACCGCCATTGGGGTGGCACTTGGCGGGAGGCTCGTCAGAAGAGCATGCGGAGGGCGGCCGGGGCCACGGTGATCTCCGTCTTGGAGGCCGGCCACGGATCGCCGTCGAGGTCGAACGGGGGCATGGGGGCGAGGGGCTCGATCGCCACCCGCTCCGCCCGGCGGTGCTCGACGAAGCGGCTCCCCAGGTGGGTGCCCAGGTAGAGCCGGGGGAGCTGAAGCGGCACCTGCCAGCCGGGCAGGCGCCGGACCAGGACGACGTCCGCCAGGCCGTCGTCGAGCTTCGCCTCGGGCGCGATCCTCATGCCCCGCCCGAAGGTCGTGCCGTTGGCCACGGCGAGGAGCAGGATCTCCCCCTCGTACCACGGCTCGCCGTCCAGGGCGACCCGGCAGGGCGCCGGCCGGTAGCGGACGAGCGCTCCCAGGGTGGCGCCCAGGTAGGCCGTTTTCCCGCGGTGGACGAGGGCGCCCACCGCCTCGTCGACCTCACCCGAGATCCCCGCCGAGGCGATGTTCAGCACGAAGCGCCAGCGACCGTCGGCGGTGCGGAGCTCCAGGGCGTCGACCGCGCGAGGAGTGGCCGCGAGCGCCCGGGCCAGGGCGGCCTCCGGCTCCCGCGGGAGATCGAGGGCGCGGGCGAAGTCCGAGCCGGTGCCGGCCGGGACCAGCCCCAAGGGCGGAGGCGGAGGCTCGCGCTTGAGGAGGAAGTCGCCGACGCGCGAGAGGGTGCCGTCGCCGCCCACCACCAGCAGGCGGTCGATCGGCTCGGCCTGGAGCAGCGCGTCGAGCTCGGCGAGGGCCGCGTCCGCGTCGCCGGCGGCGACCACCCGGGCACCCGCGAGCCTCGGCTCGGCCCGCTCGAGGGCGCTCCAGGCCTCGGCGCCTCGCCCGCCGCCGGCCGCCGGGTTGAGCAGAACCGCAAGGCGCTCGCTCACGAGCTTTCCGCCGGTCGCGAGTCTCCCCCGGCGCCTGGGTCCGGGTCCGGCGCGGCCCCGGCTCCGGCGCCCGGCCCCGGGTCGATCCCCTCGGGCGACCAGGCCCGGAGCGCGTGCTCGAATCGCTCCCGTTCCCGGTCCCAGCGCGCGTGGCTCCAGCCGAGCTGGTCCTGGCACAGGGGCCGCAAGTGCCCCACGACCTCGCGGGCGAGCGCCGGCTGCCAGAGCCCGAGGCGGGCGCGGCGCAGCAGGAGGTCCTCCAGCCGGACCACGGCGCCCAGGCGCAGGTGGACCCGGACCTCGGCGGCCGAGAGGTCGGTGCCGTCGGCGAGCGGCCGGAGCTCGCCGCGGCCGCGGGCGAGCTGGGGCGCCCACCAGGCGGCCGCGCGCAGGCGCCGGGCCAGCGCCCGGGCCACCTCCGGCTCGACGCCGGCGCCGGCGGCCAGGCGCTCGGCGAGGTCGAGCGGGGCGAGGCCGGCGAGTGGCGTGCCGCCGGTGTGGCAGGGGGCGGCCCGCTCGGCGCGCTCCGGAGGCAGCAGACCGAGCGCCCGGTCCACCGCCTCCTCGGCCATCTGGCGCCAGGTTGTGAGCTTGCCGCCGGCCACCGAGAGGAGCCCCGCCTCCTCCCAGACGTCCTCCTCCCGGCTCGCCTCGGAAGGGTCCTCGACCCCGGTCGAGAGGATCGGCCGCAGGCCGGCGAAGGCGCCCACCACGTCGGCCGCCTCGATCCCCCGTCCCGGGAAATGGGCCTGCACCGCGCGGAGCAGGTAGCCGATCTCGGCGCGCGTCGGGCGCGGATCGTCGAGCGAGCCCTCGTGGAAGAGGTCGGTTGTCCCCACCAGGACCCCTTCCCGATGAGGGATGAAGAAGACCGGGCGCCCGTCGTCGGGCGAGGGCACGGTGACCGCCGCCTCGAGGGGCAGGCGCTCGGAAGCGAGGACGAGATGCGAGCCGCGCGAGGGGCGCAGGCGCTCGCCTTCGAGGCCGCAAGCGGCGCGCAGCCGGTCCACCCAGACGCCGGTGGCATTGACCACCAGGTGCCCCCGGGCGCGGTGGGCGCGGCCGGTCTCGAGATCGCGCAGGACGACGCCGTCGATCCGGCCGCCGGGCCCCCGCGACGCCTCGACCGCCTCGGTCCGGGTGAGCAGCAGGCCGCCGTAGGCGTAGCCGGTCGCCGCCACCGCCAGGGTGAGGGCCGCGTCGTCGGCCATCGCGTCGGTGTAGGCGAGGGCGCGATCGAGCTCCTCGATCACCAGGCCGGGGGCGAGCGCGCGCGCTTCCCGGCCGTCGAGCCGGGCGTGCTTCTCCGGGCGGCCGGTGAGCTGGTCGTACATCCAGAGGCCCAGGTCCACCTGCCAGCCGGGTGTCCGGTCCCCGGTGTAGGCGGGGTAGAGGAACCGGATCGAGTGGACCAGGTCGGGGTTCAGGGCGAGCATCCGGTCGCGCTCTCGGCAGGCGAGGCGGGTGATCCGGAACTGCATCTGCTTCAAGTAGCGCAGGCCGCCGTGGATCAGCTTCGAGGAGCGCGACGACGTGCCCGAGGCGACGTCCGCCCGTTCGACGAGGAGCACCCGCAGGCCGCGCTGCGAGGCGTCGAGGAAAATTCCGCAGCCGGTGATGCCGCCGCCGACCACGATCAGGTCGAAGGTCTCGCCCGGCGGCTCGAGTGCGGCCAGGGCTCGCTCACGCCAGCCGGGGTCGAAGTAGCTCATCGCGCGAGTCGGTCCGTCGAGTCGAGGAGGACGCCCGGGTTGAGGACGCCCGCCGGGTCGAGGGCGGCCGCCGCCGCGGCGACCAGCTCCACCCCTTTCGCCCCCACCTCGCGCCCGTACCAGGGAGCGTGCCAGGCGCCGATCCCGTGGTGGTGGGAGAGCGTACCGCCGCCGGCGACGATCGCCTCGGTGGCGGTGCGCTTCACCCGGGCCCAGCGCTCGACCGTCGCCTCGGGGCCGGCGGCCGTGCGGAAGAACAGCGTGAAGTAGAGCGACGAGCCGTCCCGGTAGGGATGGGAGACGTGGCAGAGCACGGCGACCCGCTCGCCCTCCGGCTCGAGGGCGCCCTCGAGCGCCCGGCGGACTGCGGCGGCGAGGGCGGGAAGACGCGACCAGGGGGCCGCCGTCTCGAGGGTGTCGGTGGCGAGCCCGCGGTCGAGGAGGGCGTCGCGGAGATAGGGGTGGCGGAAGCGGTCGCGGAGCCAGGTGCGCCCGGGGCCGGCGCCCAGGGAGACGCCACCGTGGCGCCGGAGGAGGGGGCGGGAGCGCTCCAGGGCGTCCTCGACCTGCTGGAGCGTGCCGGCGGCCCCCGTGAGCAGCAGGCAGCCGCTCCCCCGGATGCCGCGCAGGCGCAGCCAGCCACCGAGCAGCGGCCTCGCCCAGGCGTGGCCGGCGAGGCCGACGGCCAGGGCCACCTCGGTCTCGGGCGCGTCCGAGAGCCGGAGGAGATCGAGGGGGACCCCCGCCTGGAGGAGGGCGCGGGAGGCTTCGAGGCCGGCCTCCCAGGTGGGCAGGAGCGTACCCACCACCTCGAGGATCTCCGGCCGGCGGCGGACCCGGACGGTGGCCCGGGTGATCACCCCCAGCTGCCCCTCGCTCCCGAGGACGAGGTGGCGAAGGTCGGGTCCCGCGGCCGAGGCGGGCAGGGCGGGCAAGACGAGGCGCCCGGCCGGGGCCACCAGCTCGAGACCGGCCACCATCTCCTGGATGCTGCCGTAGGCGAGCGATTCCTGGCCCGAGGCGCGGGTCGCCGCCCAGCCGCCGAGGGTCGAGAGCTCCCACGACTGGGGGAAGTGGCCGAGGGTGAAGCCGGGACCGCCGTCGTCGCGCCGCGCGGCGAGCGCCGCCTCGATCGCCGGCCCGGCGGTGCCCGCGCCGAAGGTCGCGAGGCCCGAGACCGGATCGAAGGTCTCGAGGCCGGCGAGGCGCTCGAGGTCGACGGTGACCGTCGGCGCCTCGCCGGTAGGCACGTTGACGCCGCCGGTGACCGAGGTGCCTCCTCCCCACGGGATGACGTGTACGCCCTCCCGCGAGGCGACGCCCAGGAGGCGCTCGAGCTTCTCGATCGTCGGCCGGGCGGGCGACGGCGTCGGGCAGCGCGGGGACAGTGGCGGTGCGCAGGCGGAGAAGATCGCTCAGGCCCTGGCCGCGGGCGTGGGCCAAGCGATCGAGGAGGTCGCGCGAGAGGGAGGCACCCAGGTCGGGGAGGGGCGCCTCCGGCGAGCCCGAGGCGCGTGCGAAGCCGGCGAGGGCGCGTTCCGGGTCGAAGGGCGGAACCGGGTGAGCCGGAGCGCCCAGGTGGCGGTCGAGCCAGGCGAGGAGCTCGTCCGAGGGCTCGAACCCCCGGCCTTCGAAGCCCCAGCCGCCGAGACGCCGGCGCCCCGGCGTGCCGTCGCGTTCGTGGCTCACGCTCTGCGTGCCCTCCTGTTCGACGGGAGGCGGGCGGAGGGTCCGCCGCGGGCCGATCCCGAGCCTCCCGCGGCCTCCGGCGCCCGCCCCGCTCCGGATCCCGCTCCAGGGTACACGACGGCGCCCGCGGCGGGACCACCCGAGGGGGGAGGCGGAGGCCGCTTACCATTCGGGTGGCACTTGGTATCCGAGAGGGGCGTCGGGACCGCCTGCGACTCGGGTGGCACTTGGTTTCGGGAACTGCCGTCGGCACTTCGGGTGGCACCTCGCTCCGGCGATCTACCATTCGGGTGGCACTTGGTGGTGGCCCATCGTGCTCGGCCGTTCGCGAGATTGAAAACTCGAACAGAGCCGGTCGCGCCGGGCGCCGGCCTTCCGGTCGTCATAGACTCGGGGCCGGCCGGGCGCTTCGAAGCGCCCGGGCGGAGGGAAAGGAGATGCGGGGATGAAGGGGAAGCTCCTGTTGTTCGTGCTGGGATTGGTCCTGGGTGCGGTGCTGGCCGTGGTGGCGAAGCCGCTCTTGCTGCCGCGCATGCCCGAGTTCTTGAGGGGCAAGGCGAAGGCCACCCAGGGGCGGGTGGTCGCCAAGCGGCTCCAGGGCGACCGGTTGCTGCTCACCGTCGACGCCTCCGAGGGTGCGGTCCTCGCGACCTTCACCCAGAAGGTGCCGGAGATCGACCTCCTGGTCGACGACGGCGATCTGGTGACCCTGGACCTGCCGGCCTACGAGCCCTTCGCCGACAACCCGACGATCCGCGCGGTGAAGAAGAAGCGGATGGGCGAACCCGAGGCCCCGGCCGGAGCCACGACGGCTCCGCCCGCCGCGGGGGAAGGGGGTGCGACGGCCGAGCAAGCCCAGCCGGAGGCCCCACCTCCGGCCCTGGGAGAGGGCGCCCAGCAGGAGGGCGCGCAGCCTCCACCGTCGTGACCGTCCGGTTCCGAGAGCCTTCACCGTGAGGCGTCGCCGCCCGCGGCGGCGGCGCCGCTGGAAGCCGGTCCTTCGGCCGCGCGCCGGCCGGCGCCTCCCCCGCGAGCTGCGCGCCGCCCGGGTGGGACGCCTCGCCCGGGAGCTCCCGCTCGGCCTCGACGACCCGGGCTTCGAGGTGCTGCTGCGCCGGATCGACGAAGGGCCGGTCCACCAGGGCAACCAGGTCGAGGTCTTCACCCGCGGCGAGGACGCCTTCGCCGCCATGCGCCGGGCGATCGGCGAGGCGCGCCGGGAGGTGCTCGTCGAGTCCTACATCTGGCGCGACGACGCGACCGGCCAGGCGTTCCTCGACGACCTGGGCGCGGCCGTCGGCCGCGGGGCGCGGGTGCGGGCCCTGGCCGACGCCCTCGGCTCCTTCGCCACCCGTGACGACTTCTGGGCCGACTTGGAGCGGCGCGGGATCGAGGCGCACCTCTACAACCCCCTGCTCGCCCGGCTCTGGCTCCAGCTCTACCGGGACCACCGCAAGCTCCTGGTGATCGACCGGGAGGTCGCCTTCACCGGCGGCATGAACATCGGCGAGGAGTACGGCTCCTACCCCTTGCCCGCCTGGAAGGCGCGCCGCGCCCGGGGCGCGACGCGGACGAAGCGGGAGTTGCGCGACACCCACCTGCGGGTGACCGGCCCGGTCGCCTGGGAGATGGCGGTGGTCTTCTCCGAGGGGTGGCTGCGCTCCGCCGGCGCGCCGTTCGAGATCGAGCCCCTGGACGCGGCGGCCGAGGAGGCCGACGGCGCCCGGGTCCTGGTGCTCGACGCCCGGCCCAACCGGGGGTACGGCGAGGCGGCGGCGGTCCTGGCGGCGATCGTCGCGGCGGCCCGCGAGCGGGTCTGGATCACCAACGCCTACTTCGCCCCCCGCTCCGAGGCGCTACCCATCCTGGGCGCGGCGGTCGCGCGCGGGGTCGACGTGCGGCTGCTCCTGCCGGGGCGAACCGACGTGCCCCTCGTCCGCCACGCCGGCCACGGCTACTTCCGCGAGCTGCTGGCCCGCGGGGTGCGGATCTTCGAGTACCAGGCGGCGATCCTCCACGCCAAGTCGCTGGTCGCCGACGGCCGGGTCTCCGTGGTCGGCTCGACCAACCTCGACTTCCGCTCCTTTCATTTCAACGCCGAGTGCAACCTGGTGGTCCTCGACCGGGAGACCGGCCGGCACCTCGAGGCGGCGTTCGAAGAGGATCTCACCCGCTCCGAAGAGATCACGGCCCAAGCCTGGGCCCGCCGCCCGGCTCTCCACAAGGCCGGCGACCGCGCCGCCCGCTGGCTGAGCCCGCTGCTGTGACGGCGGGTACCGAACGCCAGGGCGGAGACGCTTTCGGCTCGGTGACGCACCCCGTCGCCCGGGCCGAGCTCTGCCTCGGGCGGGCGAACGGCGCTCCGAGCAACGATCGGCGCGGTTCTCCGAGATAGACTCACGCCCGCCATGGCGCGTCGCATCCTGGTCACCGGAGCCCTGGGGCAGATCGGCTCGGAGCTCGTCCCCGCCCTCCGGGAGGCCTACGGCGCCGACCGGGTGGTCGCCTCCGACATCCGCATGATGGCGAAGAGCGACCTCTTCGGCCGCGGGCCGTTCGAGTTCGTGGACTGCACCAACGTCAAGCAGATCCAGGAAGTGGTGCGGCGCCACGACGTCGGGGTCGTCTACCACCTGGCGGCGCTCCTCTCGGCGGTCGCCGAGGAGAAGCCGCAGGTCGCCTGGGACATCAACATGGGCGGCCTCTACCGGGTGCTCGAGGTGGCGCGGCAGAACCGCTGTGCCGTCTTCGTCCCCAGCTCGATCGGCGCCTTCGGCCCGTCGACCCCGCGCGTGCGTACGCCCCAGGACACCATCCAGCGGCCGACCACCATGTACGGCGTCACCAAGGTCGCGGGCGAGCTGCTCTGCGACTACTACCACCGCCGCTTCGGGGTCGACACCCGGGGCGTCCGCTTCCCGGGCATCATCTCGTGGGCCGCGCCGCCCGGCGGCGGCACCACCGACTACGCGGTGGAGATCTTCTACGAAGCGGTGCGCCACGGGCGCTACACCTGCTTCCTCTCCGGCGACACCTCACTCGACATGATGTACATGCCCGACGCGGTCCGGGCGATCGTCGACCTCATGGAGGCCGACCCGGCGCGCCTCGTGCATCGCAACGCCTTCAACGTGACCGCCATGCAGCTCACCCCCGAGGTGCTGGCGGCCGAGATCGCCAAGCACGTCGACGGCTTCGAGATCGACTACCGGGTCGACCCGGGGCGCCAGGCGATCGCCGACTCGTGGCCGGCCTCGCTCGACGACAGCGCGGCGCGCGAGGAGTGGGGCTGGTCGCCGCGCTACGACCTGGCGACGATGACCGCCGACATGATCGAGAACCTGACCCGCAAGCTCCACTCCACCGACTGAGCGCGCCGCTCAAACCCAACGACGACCACCCGCAGGAGACCCACCCCATGCCAGTCGACCGACTCCACGGAGCGCTCAACGACCACCTCGACGACCTCGAGGAGAAGGGCACCCTGAAAGGCGCCGAGGACGTGATCACCAAAGTCCTGCCGGCCCGGGGCGAGCGGGGACCGCGCTACCTCCTCGCCGGCTGCGGCGAGAGGCCGTTCCTCAAGATGAGCTCGAACGGCTACCTGGGGATGAGCCTCCGCGCCGAGGTGATCTCCGCCGAGGAGGAGGCCTCCCACGCCTTCGGCACCGGCCCCGGGGCGGTGCGCTTCATCAGCGGCACCTACCGCCTGCACACCGAGCTCGAGGCGCGCCTGGCCGCCTTCCACGGCCGCGAGGCGGGGATGATCTACAGCTCGGCCTACGCCACGGTGATGGGGGTCCTGCCGTCGCTCGTCAGCGACGAGACCGTGCTGATCAGCGACGAGCTCAACCACAACTGCATCATCAACGCCATGCGCCTGGCGCGGCCCAAGGACAAGAAGGTCTACGCCCACAACGACATGAAGGAGCTCGAGGGCGCGCTGGCCCAGGCCGTGGGCACCGCCCGCCGCGCGATCGTGGTCACCGACGGGATCTTCTCCATGCGCGGCGACCACGCCCCGCTCGCGACGATCATGGACCTGGCGAACCGCTACGACGCCGAGTTCCCGGAGAACGTCCTGGTGGTGGCGGACGACTCCCACGGCGTCGGCGCCTTCGGCGAGACCGGGCACGGCACCGAGGAGTACACGGGTGCCCGGGTC
The DNA here is from genome assembly GCA_963741925.1 of uncultured Acidobacteriota bacterium. Lineage (GTDB taxonomy): Bacteria > Acidobacteriota > Thermoanaerobaculia > Multivoradales > DATKCC01 > CAVUBL01. The sequence goes on along the minus strand of CAVUJU010000004.1, from coordinate 58,513 downwards.
GACCTGCTGGTCGCCACCCTGGGCAAGGCCCTGGGGGTCAACGGCGGCTACGTGGTGGGCTCGGAGACGATCGTCCGGTACCTGCGCGAGACCTCCCCCTTCTACATCTACTCGAACCCCATCACCCCGGCCGAGGCCGCGGCGGCGGGCAAGGCGCTCGAGATCCTGGACAGCGAGCGGGGACGGGAGCTCCTCGCCCATCTGCGCGAGATGACCCATCGCTTCGAGCAGGGCGTGGTCGGCCTCGGGTACGAGACCCTCCCCGGCGACCACCCGGTGACGCCCCTCATGGTCCGCGACACGGCGCGCACCGCCCAGCTCGTGGCGCACCTGAAGACGAACGGCGTCCTCGCCACCGGGCTCAAGTTCCCGGTCGTGCCGCGGGGCGACGAGGAGATCCGCTTCCAGATCTCCGCCGAGCACACCGCGGCGGACATCGACGAGGTCCTCTCCGCCCTCGAGAGCTGGCCGGGGAGGCAGTGATCGGAGACGCATGAGCCCGCCCGAGGTGGTCGTCGTCGGCTCCGGGCCGAACGGCCTGGCGGCGGCCGTCGTCCTGGCGCGCGCCGGACGCTCGGTGCGGGTGATCGAAGGGGCCGAAGAGCCCGGCGGCGGCACGCGGAGCGCCGAGCTCACCCTGCCCGGCTACCTCCACGACGTCTGCTCGGCGGTCCACCCCATGGCCGCGGGCTCCCCCTTCTTCCGCGACCTGCCCCTCGCCGAGCACGGCCTCGCCTTCCTCCATCCCGAGGTCCCCCTCGCCCATCCCCTCGACGATGGGGACGCGGTGGTCCTGGCGCGCTCGCTCGAGGCGACCGCCGACGGCCTCGACGAGGCGGGCGACGGTGCCGCCTACCGCCGCCTGATGGCGCCCCTGGTCGAGGGCTGGGACCGCCTGGCACCGGACCTCCTCGCCCCCTTCCACTGGCCGCGCGCGCCCTTCGCCATGGCGCGGTTCGGTCTGCGCGCGATCCGCTCGGGCGCCGGCCTCGCCCGCTCGACCTTCCGGGGGGAGAGGGCGCGGGCGCTCTTCGCCGGGCTCGCCTGCCACTCGGTGCTCCCCCTCGAGCGCCCGCTCTCGGCGGCCATCGCCCTGGTGCTCGGGGCGGCGGGCCACGCCGTCGGCTGGCCGATCCCGCTGGGCGGTTCGCGGGCGATCTCCCGGGCCTTGATCGGCGTTCTCGAGGACCTGGGCGGCGAGGTCGAGACCGGGCGCTGGGTGCGGACGGCGGCCGACCTGCCGGCGGCCAGGGCGTACCTGCTCGACGTCACGCCCCGCCAGCTCCTCTCGATCGCCGGCTCGGAGCTCCCCCGCCGGTACCGCCGCCGCCTCGGCCGCTACCGCTACGGTCCCGGGGTGTTCAAGGTGGACTGGGCCCTCTCCGCTCCGATCCCCTGGCGCTCGCCGGCGTGCCGCCGCGCGGGCACCGTACATTTGGGTGGCACCTGGCAGGAGATCGCCGCTGCCGAGGCGCGCGTCTGGGCCGGCGAGGCCGCGGAGCGCCCGTACGCGCTCCTCGCGCAGCCGACCCTGGTCGACCCGGGGCGCGCCCCCGCCGGCCGCCACGTCGCCTGGGCCTACTGCCACGTGCCGCCCGGCTCCCACGCCGACCGTACCGAGGCCGTCGAGGCCCAGGTCGAGCGCTTCGCCCCCGGCTTTCGCGACCTGGTCCTCGCCCGCCACACCGTCACCGCCGCCGAGATGGAGGCCTACGACCCCAACTACGTGGGCGGCGACATCAACGGCGGGGTGCAGGACCTCGGGCAGCTCTTCACCCGCCCGGTGGCCCGCTGGACGCCGTACTCGACGCCCAACCCGAAGCTCTGGATCTGCTCGTCGGCGACGCCGCCGGGAGGCGGCGTCCACGGCATGTGCGGCTACCACGCCGCCCGGGCGCTGCTGGCGAGCTCGGTGCTGGATTGACCGGATCTCCGGCGGGGCAAGGTGACCCCCCGTCCGGTGCTCTCGTCATTCACCGCGCAGCGCGGCCACGGGCACGGCCTTCGCCGCCCGCCACGCCGGCGCCAGGCTGGCTCCCAGGACCGCCAGGGACAGGAAGACCGCGCCGGCGACGAAGGTGGCCGGGTCGCCGGCGCGAATCCCGAAGAGCATGGTGGCGAGCAAGTGCCCCGACGACCAGGCCATGGCGAGGCCCAGGGCGAGGCCCAGGCCCAGCAGGCCGCAGGCCTGGGCGAGGACCGATCGCAGGAGCCGCCGGGGAACGGCGCCGAGGGCCGCCCGAACGGCGAGCTCGTGGCTCCTCTGGGAGACCGTGTAGGAGAGCACGCCGTAGATCCCCAGACCGGCGAGCAGGAGGGCGGCGAGGGCGAAGATCGCCACCACCGCGGCCGTGAACCGCTCCTCGGTGAGCGACTCCGCAAGCAGCGTCTCCATGGGCGCGGAGAGGCCGACGGCGAGCTGCCGGTCGTCGCCGCGGATCGCCTCGCGGGCGGCCGCCAGCAGGGTGTCGGGATCGCCCGGCCCGCGGACCACGAAGCTCATCTCCCGCGGCACCAGCTCCGGCCGCTGAGCGAGGGGCAGATACCAGGTGCCGACCACCTCGGGATCGGCGGGATCGGCCGACTCGCGCACGTCGTCCACCACGCCGACCACCGTCATCCAGGGCCGGGGATCGTCCAGCCGGCCGTGCTTGACGCGGTGGCCCACCGGGTCCTGCCCGGGCCAGAAGCGCTCGGCCAGGCTCCGGCTCACCACCACCACCGGGTTGCCGCCGGCGCGGTCTCCGGGGCCGAAGTCCCGGCCACGCAGGAGCAGGACGCCCAGGGCGTCGAAGTAGCCGGGGACCACCTGGCGGTGGTGCACCAGGAAGTAGCCGGGCGGATCGGGCGCCGCGTCCGCGTCCGGGTTCGCCGCGGCGAGCGTCGTCCCCGGGTCGAGGGGCTCGACCGTGGTGGCCCCGGCGGCGGTGACCCCGGGCAGGGCGCGCAGCCGCTCGACGGCGCCCTGGACGAACGCTGCGATCCGCGCGCCGTCGGGGTAGCGGGTCTCGGGCAGGTCGACCTGGAGGACGTAGGCGCCCGCCGCCCGGTAGCCCGGGTCGGCGCTCGCGAGGCGCCGGAAGCTCTGGTAGACGAGGCCCGCGCCGATGACCACCACCACCGCCACCGCGACCTCCGCCACCACCAGGGAGCCCAGGAGGCGCCCGGTGTGACGGGAGATGCCGCTGCGCAGCTCGTCGAGGAGCTGGCGCACGTCGGGCCGCGAGGCGCGGAGCGCGGGCACCACGCCGAAGGCGACGCCCACCACCAGGCTCGCGGCGAGGAGGAAGCCGAAGGTCGCCAGGCCGAGCCGCGCACCGACGTCGAACTCGTTCATCGGCGAGGCGTAGTCGCCCTGGGTGAACGGCGCGTAGGCCAGGATGCCGCGCAGCAGGAGCGCGGTCAGCGGCAGCGCCAGGAGCCCGCCCAGCACCGAGAGGAGGACCGACTCGGCCACGATCCGGCCCGCCAGGCGCGCCCGGCCGCTGCCCAGGGCCGCCTCGATCGCCATCTCGCCCCGGCGGGCGAGGGCCTGGGCGGTCTGGAGGTTGGCGAGGTTGGCGCAGGCCATGAGGAGCACCAGGGCGGCCCCGGCCCAGAGGGTGAGGAGCTTCGCGTCCAGGTCGCCGACCAGCTCCTGGCGCAGCGGGGTGAGGCGGGCCGCCCGGGGGCGGCGGGCGCCCGGCCGGTCCGCCGCCAGCCGCCGCGCGAGCTCGCCGAGCTCTCGCTGGGCCTCGGCGACCGAGATCCCGGGGCGCAGCCGCGCCGGGACGTAGAGGCCCGGCGCCGCCGCGTCCGCCGGCAGGGCGAGGGGTACCCAGAGGTCGGCGTCATAGGGATGCCGGAAGCGCGGGGGCATCACCCCGATCACGCTGTGCGGCACGCCGTCGAGCACGAGCCGGGAGCCGAGGGCCGTCTCCGAGCCGGCGAGGTGGGAGTGCCAGAAGCGGTCCCCCACGATCACCACCGCCGGGCCTCCCGGCCGGTCCTCGGAGGGCAGGAAGTCGCGGCCGCGCGCCGGCCGGGTGCCCAGGACCCGGAAGAAGTCCCAGGTGACCCGGGCGGTGGCCACGCGCTCGGGCTCGCCGCGGCCGGTGAGCGTGAGCCGGGCGCCGGTGGCCCCGGCCATGCCGGTGAACATCCGGCCCTCGACCCGCCACTCCCGCAGCACGTCGGGGGTCGGGCTGAAGGCCAGGCCCTGCGCGCCCTCGCCCACGACCTCGCGGACGCGGACCAGGCGCGCCGGCTCGTCGAGGGGCAGGGGCCGGAGGAGCACGGCGTCGACCAGGGAGAAGACCGAGCCCACCAGGGCGAGGGGCAGGGCGACGGTCACCGCGGCCACCAGCGTGATCGCCGGGCGCTTGCGCAGGGCCCGGGCCGCCAGAGCGAGGTCCCGGGGCGCGGCAGCGAGAACGCGGAAGAGCGACGCCATCGTCGCCCGGGTATTGGAAGGGCCATGCCAGGAACGGCGACTCTGCTGGCCAAGTCGTAAGTCTCTTGCAATCAGGTAGTTGTGTGGTAGGCTCCACGCCGGAGCCGGCCGGCGGCGTCCGGTTTTGGGACCACCGGTCCCGCGAGCGGACGCCCCTGGCACGAGTCCCGCTTCCACTCCGCCGAGCCATGCCGAATCGCGACTCGCACGACGAGCCCGACTACCCGCCCATCGGCGACTACGCCATCATCGGCGACTGCCGGAGCGCCGCCCTGGTCTCGAAACGGGGGTCGATCGACTGGCTCTGCCTGCCGCGCTTCGACTCGCCGTCGCTCTTCGCCGCCATTCTCGATCGTCACCAGGGCGGGCGCTTCGCCGTCCGCCCGGCGGGCGGTTTCGAGACCACCCGGCGCTACGTGCCCGACACCAACGTGCTCGAGACCACCTTCACCGCCGAGGGCGGACGGGTGCGCCTGCTCGACCTCTTCCCGGTGGCCTCCGAGGAGGAGAAGGGCCGGGAGCTCTGGCCCGAGCGCCAGGTGCTGCGCGCGGTCGAGTGCGTGGAGGGCGAGGTGGAGGTCGAGGTCTCGTGCGACCCGCGGCCCCGCTACGGCGCGGTGGTCCCCCGGCTGACCGACCGCGGCCCCCTCGGCTTCTGGTACGAGCACGCCGCCGACGCCCTGTGCCTGCGCAGCGAGATCCCCCTCGCCCCGCGCGAGGACAGCCCCGGCGTCCACGGCTCCGCGACCCTCCGCGCCGGCGAGCGCCGCTACCTCTCGATCACCTTCACCGACGAGGAGCCGGCGATCCTGCCGACCTTCGGCGAGGAGGCCCGGCGCCGGATCGAGTCGAGCCTCGCGTGGTGGAGCCGGTGGGCGGCGCGCTGCCGCTACGACGGACCCCACCGCGACCACGTTGTCCGCAGCGCCCTGACCCTGAAGCTCCTCACCTTCGCCCCCTCGGGAGCGGTGGTGGCGGCGCCCACGACCTCGCTGCCCGAGGCGATCGGCGGCCCGCGCAACTGGGACTACCGCTACTGCTGGCTGCGCGACGCCTCGCTGACGCTCCAGGCCTTCCTCGATCTCGGGCTCCCCGAGGAGGCGGACGCCTTCCTGTCCTGGATCGTCCACTCGACCCGGCTCACCCGGCCCGAGCTTCCAGGTTCTCTACGACGTCCACGGCGGGACCCACCTCGCCGAGCGGACGCTCGACCACCTGGAGGGCTACCGGGGCTCGCGCCCGGTGCGGGTCGGCAACGGCGCCCAGGACCAGCTTCAGCTCGACGTCTACGGCGAGGTGATCGACGCGGCGGCCCAGTACGTGCGCCGGGGTTCCGCGCTCAACTCGGCGACCGCCAAGGCGCTCTCCAGCCTGGGCAAGACGGTGCTCGGATGCTGGCGCGAGCCCGACGAGGGGATCTGGGAGGTCCGCTCCGGCCGCCGCCAGCACACCTACTCGAAGGTCATGTGCTGGGTCGCCCTCGGCCGCCTCGTGGAGCTCGCCGAGAAGGGCCAGCTCGACGCCCCGTGCGAGCGCTACCGGGCGGAGTGCGAAGCGATCCGGGAGGAGATCGAGCGCCACGGTTTCAACGAGGAGCTCGGCAGCTACACCAGCGTGTTCGGCGGCGACGAGGTGGACGCGAGCCTCCTCTTGCTGCCGCGCTACGGCTATGTCGATGCCGCCTCGGAGCGGATGCAGGGGACCTGCCGGCGGATCGAGGAGCGCCTGAGCACCGACGGTCTCCTCTACCGCTACCGGAGCCTGGACGACGGTCTGGAGGGCGGCGAGGGCGCCTTCGGCATCGCCAGCTTCTGGCACGTCGACTGCCTCTGCCGCCAGGGCCGGTGCGACGAGGCGGAGGCGATCTTCGACCGCCTGTGCGACCGGGCGAACGACGTGGGCCTCTACGCCGAGGAGATCGACCCGGAGACCGGCGAGTGCCTGGGCAATTTCCCCCAGGCGTTCACCCACGCCGGCCTGATCGACGCGGCCCTGACCCTCGAGGCCGCCCGCGGCGAAGGGCCGGAGGCGCGCGCGGACGTCGGCGCCGGACCGGACGGGAGGGAAGGAGAGACGGCATGAACGTGGAAAGCGCGCTGCTCTGGGGGTTCCTGGCCACCGTCGTGATGGCGGTCACCACCGAGACGAGCCAGGGGCTGGGCCTCTCGCGAATGAGCATGCCGATGATCCTCGGCACCATGTTCACCGCCGACCGCAGGAAGGCGCCGATCTACGGCTTCCTGGCGCACCTCGTCAACGGCTGGGCCTTCGCCTTCGTCTACGCCCTGGTGTTCGAGAGCCTGGGGCGGGCGACCTGGTGGATCGGCGCGATCCTGGGCACCGTCCACGGCCTCGCGACCCTGCTCCTCCTGGTGCCGCTGATCCCTGGCCTGCACCCGCGGATGGCCAGCGAGACGACCGGTCCCGAGCCCACCCGCGCCCTCGAGCCTCCGGGCTTCATGGCCCTGAACTACGGCCGCCGCACGCCCCTGGTCACGCTCGTCGCCCACGTTCTCTATGGCGTCGTGATGGGGCTGTTCTACCAGCTTTGAGGAGCGCCGCCCCGGGGTGCTCGGAGCGCTGATCGGCATCGCCCTCGGATCGGGATGCGCCCCGCACCCCGGCGCGGATCGCCCCCCGCGCCCGGCCCGGATCGTGCAATTCCGCGTGAAGCGGCCGAGCTCCGTCTCGGCCGAAGCCGAAGCGTTCGATGCCGATCGGGCCGTCGGGCCGGCCGACGCAGAGGTCGGCCGCTTCACGTGTTCGGAGGAAGGCCAACACCATGCGACTGCACCACGGCGATCCGTTTCCCGACCTCTCCCTCGATCTGGTGGGCGGGGATACCCTCGACCTGCCGGAGGACGTCGACTCCGGCTGGGCGGTGGTGCTCGTCTACCGCGGCCACTGGTGACCCCACTGCGGTCAGCAGTTGGCTGACTTCGAGGAGCACCTCGACCGCCTCGACGAGCTGGGCGTGGAGGTCGTGGCCTTCTCGGTCGACTCCGAGGAGGACGCCGCCGGCACGGTCGAGCGCCTCGATCTCGAGTACCCGATCGGCCACGGCGCAAACCTCGGCGAGGTGGTGGCGAAGACCGGCGCCTACGCCGACCGGGAGGAGGGTTACCTCCAGCCGACGAGCTTCATCCTGCGCGACGGCCGGATCGCAAACGTCACGTACTCGAGCGGTCCCCTCGGGCGCCTCCGGGCGGAGAAGGTGATCGCCCTCGTCGAGCACGTGGCGTCGGAGGACTGAGGCGCTCGTGAAGGTTCGTCTTCAGCCGACGAGGCGTCTGGAGATCCTTCGGCTTCGTGAGCCGGAGCTTCCCCCCGCCCACGTCCGGCGGTCACGCCTGCGCTCCCCGGAACGGCTACTCCAGACCGCTGGATTCATCGGACCGCCCCCCTCTCCCTCGATCCCTCTCCCACCCTCCGGGGGGAGAGGGACGCCCCCTCCCGGTCTTGCTGCGTTCGGGGATTCGGATCGTTCGTCACGATTCTGGCCTGATCAGACGACTCCTCTCGAGACTCGTCGAGCGGTGCGCGCCGGGGTGTAGACTGGGATCTCGGAGGCGTGCGATGCGTAGGCTGAGACTCGGTGCGGGAGCGCTGGCGGGGACTCTCGTCACCGCTCCCCTGATCGCCGTCATGGCGCTGGCCTACCGGTTGGCGCACCTCCCCTTCTCCCCCTTCGACCTCTTCGACTGGGTCACCCGCGTGCTCCCGGGCAAGGTGGTGACCTTCGGCATCGACTCCATGATCTGGACCTTGGAGAAGGTCGGCCTGGACGTGGCGGATGTGGCCAAGACCGCCGAGCGCTCGGTCGCCGTGATCCAGTTCTTCGTCCTGGGCGTGGTCGTGGCGACCGTCTTCTTCGCCGCCCTCTCGGCGCGGCGCGCCCGCGCCGGGACGGTGGCCGGCCTCGTGGTGGGAGCCCTCTTCGGAGCGCCGATGGCGATTCTCGCCGTCACCATCGGCCAGTCGCCGGTCTCCCCGGCGGGGTCCGTCCCCTGGCTGGCGGGTCTTTTCCTCGCCTGGGGCCTGACCCTCGCCTGGACGTTCCGGCGCACGGTGCCGGCCGCCGCGGAGGCCCCTTCCGAGGCCCGCTCCCTCGACCGGCGCCGCTTCCTGGTCCGCCTGGGCGCGGCGAGCGCGGTGGTCACCGTCGCCGGCGCGGGCGTGGCCGAGCTCCTGGCGCTCTCCGAGGGCGGGGGCGCCTCCCGGGGCGGCGCGCGGGCCACGGTCAACGGCAAGGGCGAGCCCTTCCCCAACGCCGGCGACCCGGTCGTGCCGGCGCCGGGCACCCGCCCCGAGCTCACCCCCCTCGACGACTTCTACAGCGTCTTCATCCGCACCGAGCCGACGGTGATCGACGGCGACTCCTGGGAGCTGCCGGTGACCGGCCTGGTGGCGAAGCCGCTGCGCCTGAAGCTCGACGACTTCTACCACCGCTACCCCTCGCGCGACCAGTACGCGACCCTCTCTTGCATCTCCGGGCGGATCGGCACGGGGCTCATCAGCACGACCCTCTGGACCGGCGTGCCGATCCAGACCGTCCTCGACGAGGCCGGCGTCCAGCCCGGCGCCAAGTACCTCCACGTCCGCTCGGGCGACGGCTACTACGAGACCGTCGACCTCGACCTGGTGGCCGCGGACCCGCGGATCATGCTCTGCCACTCCTGGGACGGCAAGCCCCTGCCGGTGGGGCACGGCTTTCCCCTGCGCATCTGGATCCCGGACCGCTACGGCATGAAGCAGCCGAAGTGGATCACCGCCATCGAGGTCTCGGCCGAGTACGTGCCGGGCTACTGGGTGAAGCGGGGCTGGGACCGGGTGGCGCGGGTCCAGGAGACGTCGGTCGTCGACACGGTGGCGGTCAAGTCGGCCTTCCGGCGGGGCGGCCGGATGCTGGTGCCCGTGGGCGGCATCGCCTTCTCCGGCGCCAAGGGGATCTCGAAGGTCGAGGTCAAGGTCGATGACGGCCCGTGGGCCGAGGCGAAGCTCCGCAAGCCGCTGTCCGACACGACCTGGGTCGTCTGGCGCTACGACTGGCCCCTGGAGGCCGGGCGCCACACCTTCACGGTGCGCTGCTACGACGGCTCCGGCACCCCGCAGGTCGCCCGGCCCCACGCCCAGCGCCCGGCCGGCGCCACCGGCCTCGACCACGAGACGGCGAACGTCAAGGTGTAAAAACGGTCTCTCTCGAGACTCCAGGCCCGTAACCCTGGCGGCGAGCCGGTCCGCGCTCGCCGGCGGTCAATGGGAGATGGGGAGCGAGAGGGCCGGCGGATGGCCCTGCTGGGCGCGGATCGCGGCCTTCAGGAACGAGCCCGCCCAGTGGAAGATGTCCTCGTTGCGCACCATCGCGCGCAGGGTCACCATGTGCTCGCGACGGGCCTCGGGCGGCATGGTGAGCGCCCGATGGAGGGTCTCGGCGAGGTCGACCTCGTCCCACGGGTTGACCAGCAGCGCGCCGTCGGCGAGCTGGGCCGCGGCGCCGGCGAACCGGGAGAGCACCAGGACGCCCGACTCGTCGACGTTCGCGGCGCAGTACTCCTTGGCCACCAGGTTCATGCCGTCCTCGAGGGGCACGATCACCGCCGTGTCGGCGGTGCGATAGAGCGCCAGGAGCTCGGTCTCGCCGACCCGCCGGTAGTGGTACTGGATCGGGATCCAGGCGGGCCGGGAGAAGCGGCCGTTGATCTCGCCCACCAGGCCCTCGATCTCCTCCTTGACGGCGGCGTAGGCGGGGATCGTCTCGCGGCTCGGGATCACCACCTGCAGCAGCACGACCTTGCCCTGCCACTCCGGGTGCGTCTCGAGGAGGTTGGCGAACGCCTTGAGCTTGTGCCGGACGCCCTTGGTGTAGTCGAGCCGGTCGATCCCGAGGAGCATCCGGCAGTCGCCCAGCCGGTCCCGGAGCTTGGCGCTCAGGGTGTCGATCTCGTCGCTCCCGGCCTCGGCGGAGAGGGCGTAGAAGTCGACCCCCGTGGGGAAGGAGCCGACCTGGAACCGGCGCGGCTCACCGCCCACGGTCGCCTCGACGGCCAGCGCCGGGTGGCCCGACCGAAGGACCGGATCGGAATCGAGGCGGCGCAGGCAGGCGAGGAAGTTCGCCATGTGGCGGTCGGTCTGGAAGCCGACGAGGTCGTAGCAGGCGAGGGCCGTGAGCAGGCGGTCGGCCCAGGGCAGCCGGAAGAAGAGCTCGGGCGGCGGGAAGGGCGTGTGGAGAAAGAATGACACGCCTCGTGTAACGCCGAGGCGGCGGAGCTCCTCGCCCACCAGCAGGAGCTGGTAGTCGTGGACCCACACCAGGTCGTCGTCGCGGTGCACCGCGGCGACCTCCTCGGCGAACTTGCGGTTCACCCGCTGGTAGGCCGGCCAGTAGGGCGGCTCGATCAGGCTGTGGTCGGGCAGGCCGTGGAAGAGCGGCCACAGCACCTGGTTGCAGAACCCCGAGTAGAAGTCCCGCTCCTCGCAGCTCGTGAGGCTCACCGCCCGCAGGTCGTAGGCGTCCTGGCCGGCGGTGGCGGTGGACAGGCCCCCGACCGGCGCGCCCTTCTCCTCGGTCGCGCCGGTCCAGCCCACCCAGACGCCGCCCCGGGACGTGAGCACCGCGCGCAAGGCGGTCACCAGCCCGCCGATGGTGGTGCGGGCCTCCCAGGGCGCGGACGGCCCGGTGCGCGAGAGGTGGACCGGCAGGCAGCTCGAGGCGACGACCAGGCGGCCGAAGGGGTCGGCGCTCTTGTGGGTGGGTGGCTCGACTCGGGTCTTGGGCAAGGCTGGCGTGGTGGTGGGTGCTGCGTGCATTCGTCTCTCCAGGGTCCGCGGCGCCGAAACCGCGTCCCCGGGGGTGTGCAAGAACCAGACCGGCTATTTCTCAGTATAGACCCGGGCCGTCACGAGGGTGTGGAGAGGCCGGGACGGGGGGGTGACGGAGGCTCCGGTCCGCGCCGTTCCGGCATGGTAGATTCCCCCGATCCGCGCCGGGGGGGCGCTGGAGAGCCATGGCATGAGCGAGCGGTCCACCACCATCCACGAGGTACCCCGGCTGGGGCTCGACCCCGCCGCGATCGGCCGGGACTTCTGGCGCTACCTGGCCTACCACCTGGGGCGGGACCGCTGGTCACAGAACGACCACTACAACCACCTGGCGCTGGTGCTCGCCCTGCGCGACCGCCTGATGGAGCGCTGGCAGGCGACCAGCCGGGCCTACTACGCCCGCGACTGCCGCCGCACCTACTACCTCTCCATGGAGTTCCTCATGGGGCGGGCGCTGACCAACACGCTGGTCAACCTGGACGTCGAGGAGCCGGTGCGCTCGCTGCTCCGCGAGGCCGGGCTCGCGCTCGAGGAGCTGGCCGAGGTCGAGCGCGATCCGGCCCTGGGCAACGGCGGGCTGGGGCGTCTCGCCGCCTGCTTCCTCGACAGCTGCGCGACCCTCGAGCTGCCGGTGACCGGCTACGGCATCCGCTACGAGTACGGGGTCTTCCGGCAGCGCATCCAGGACGGCTGGCAGGTCGAGGAGCCGGAGCACTGGCTGGTCTACGGCTACCCGTGGGAGGTCATGCGGCCCGAGTACGAGCAGCGGGTGCGCTTCGGCGGGCGCACCGAGAAGGTGACCGACCCGAACGGCGAGCTGCGGGTGCGCTGGGTCGAGACCGAGAACGTCGTGGCGCTGCCCTTCGACTTCCCGATCCCCGGCTACGGCAACGACGTGGTCAACACGCTGCGCCTGTGGAAGGCGACCGGCACCGACAAGTTCAGCCTGACCGAATTCAACGCCGGCGACTACTCGGCGGCCGTCACCGCGAAGACCCGCGCCGAGAACATCTCGATGGTGCTCTACCCCAACGACGAGAGCGAGGCCGGCAAGCGCCTGCGCCTGCGCCAGCAGTACTTCCTGGCGAGCGCCAGCCTGCAGGACGCGCTCCGGCGCTGGACCCGCATCCACGGCTCGGACTTCGGCCGGTTCGCCGAGAAGAACTGCTTCCAGCTCAACGACACCCACCCGACGGTGGCGATCGCCGAGCTGATGCGCCTCCTGATGGACGAGCACCGCCTGGGCTGGGTCGAGGCCTGGCGGATCACGCGCTCGACCATGGCCTACACCAACCACACCCTGATGCCCGAGGCGCTCGAGCGCTGGCCGCTCGAGATGTTCCGCCAGCTCCTGCCCCGGCCGCTGGAGATCATCTACGAGATCGACGCCCGCTTCCTGACCGAGGTGGCGGAGCGCTTCCCGGGCGACGAGGCGCGGGCGCGACGCATGGCGATCGTCGCCGAGGCTCCGGAGGCCCCTCAGCAAGGTCAGGTGCGCATGGCCCACCTGGCGGTCGTGGGGAGCTTCTCGGTCAACGGCGTGGCGCGGCTCCACACCGAGCTGCTCGAGCGCGAGCTCCTCGCCGACTTCCACGAGATGTGGCCCGAGCGCTTCAACAACAAGACCAACGGCGTCACGCCGCGGCGCTGGCTGGGGGTCTGCAACCCGGGGCTCGGCGCGCTCCTCGACGAGACGATCGGCCCCGGCTGGATGACCGACCTGCCCCGCCTCGCCAAGCTCGCGCCGTTCGCCGGAGACCCCGCCTTCCAGGAGCGCTGGCGGGCGATCCGGAGCGCCAACAAGGAGCGCCTGGCGGGCCTGGTCGCCGATCGTTGCGGGGTCCGGGTCGACCGGGAGGCGATGTTCGACGTCCAGGTCAAGCGCATCCACGAGTACAAGCGCCAGCTCCTGAACGCCCTCCACGCGATCCACCTCTACGACCGGATCCGCCGCGGCGAGACCGCCGGCTGGACGCCGCGGGTGAAGCTGTTCGCCGGCAAGGCGGCGCCGGGCTACCGGATGGCGAAGACGATCATCAAGCTGATCGGGAACATCGCCCGGGTGATCGACGCCGATCCGGCGGTGGGCGATCTCCTGAACGTCGCGTTCCTTCCCGACTTCCGCGTCTCGAGCATGGAGGTGATCTGCCCCGGGACCGACCTCTCGGAGCAGATCTCGCTCGCCGGCAAGGAGGCCTCGGGCACCGGCAACATGAAGCTGATGATCCAGGGCGCCCTCACCCTCGGGACCATGGACGGCGCCAACATCGAGATTTTCGAGGCGGTGGGGGAGGAGCACTTCTTCCGCTTCGGCCTGACCGCGGCCGAGGTCGCCGCGCGGCGGTCGACCCACGATCCGCGGGCGGTGATCGAGAGCGATCCGGACCTGGCGCGGGTGATGGAGCTGCTGGCAAGCGGCCTGGTCAGCCGGGACGAGCCGGGGATCTTCGACCCGATCCTCGCCCAGCTCACGGAGGGCGGCGACCCCTGGATGGTGACCGCCGACTTCCGCTCCTACGTCGAGGCCCAGGAGCGGGCCGCCCGGGCTTTCCAGGACGTCGGGGCCTGGACGCGGTCGAGCATCCTCAACTCGGCGGCGAGCGGGGGGTTTTCTTCGGATCGGACGATCCGGGAGTACAACCGGGACATCTGGAAGCTGGAGCCGGTGGGGGTGGAGCTGGGGTAGGGGTAGGGGGGAGCGGCCGAGGGGGGTTGGAGCTGCCGCCTCGGTGGTTGGAGTGCGTGTCCGCTCCTCGTGGAGAGGGGGGGGGAATCGGCGTTCGTCGGACTCACGATGGCTTGGGCCTCGCCCGCCCCGGTGTCCGACCCCGTGTGACGCGGCCGAGCTCCGTCTCGGCCGGCCGAACCCCTGGGCCGGCACCGATCCCCGGACCTTGCTTCCGCAAGGCTCCGCAAGGTGCCAGCCACGTTTCAGGTCCGCCACCTTCCGGCGGTGCAGGCGGCGAGGCCCAGGAGGCTGAGGATCGTTCCCCAGGCGAGCCCTACCGGGCGGTAGGCGAGCTCCAGGGTGCCCGCACCCGGGCCGACCTCGATCCCCATCAGGATGCCGTCGACCTGGCGGATGGGCACCGGCCGTCCGGCCACGCGGGCGTGCCATCCCGGGTCCCAGGTCTCGGCCACCAGGAGCATGCGGCGCTCGCTCGCGCGCCAGGTGACGAGCCACCGGCCCGGGGCGCGGTGCCTCACCCTCGGCTCGCCGCCCTCGCCGGCGCGCCGGCGCCCCGCCCAGCGCACCAGGAGCGGCACGCCGGGGCGCTCGAAGACCCGGGCGTCCGGTCCGTCGTAGGCCAGGCGCCAGCCGGCGACCGGCGCCTCCGCCCCGGGCGGGGTCATCACCCAGCGCACCCCCAGCCGGTCGAGCCAGGGGCTCCGCCAGTCCGCGATCGGACCGAAGGCGACCGGGTCGCCGAGGGCCATCCGGGCGTAGACCACCTGGTAGCGGTGGAGCTCGACCGGCGTGTCGCCGCGGATGTCGTCGAGGCCGTAGACCGTGGCCGCGTCGGGGTGGAGGACCGAGCCGGTGGCCGCCACCCGGCCGGGGCGATGGGCGAGGAAGCGGGTGGCCCCGGTCGCCGGGTAGAGCCGGGCGAGCGAGAGGCCCGGGTTGGTCGCGGCGTGGGCGAGGGCCAGGTCGAGGGCCAAGAGGGCGGGGAGGCCGAGGGCCAGGAGCCGGCGGCGCGGCGGCGCGAGGAAGGCGCATGCCGCGAGGGCCACGACCCCCGCGGCGATCCCGGCGCTCCAGGCCGCCTCGGTGGCGAGGAGGCCGTGGGCGTGCCACGGGCCGGCGGGCGCGGCGTAGAGCCTCCAGGCCACCGCCAGGAGGGCGACGACCGCCGCCGCCGTCGCCGCCAGCACCCGCCGTCCCTCGCCGGCGAGCCAGGCGTCCAGGCCGCGCGCCGCCAGCAGTGCGAGGCCGAGCTCGACGCCGAGCTTCAGGTAGTGGGTGAGGCTCTTGTCGACGAAGGGCAGGGCGAGGAGCAGGTTGCGCACCCCCGGCACCTGGTAGGCGGCGAGGAGGGCGAAGAGGGTGACGGCGGCGACGCCGGCCCAGCGCCGGTCCGGTCCGCCCGCCGCGGCCGGCCGCCGGAGCGCCCGGAGGCCGGCCGCCGCGCCCACTGCCGCGAGCGGCAGGGTGAGGGCGCCGGCGTAGATCGCCGTCGCCGGGTAGTTGAAGGGCCCCCACCAGGTTCCCAGCGCCGGGTTGCCGTGGAGCTCGGGGAGGACCAGGCGGAGAAGGAGCTGCCCGATCGTTCCCGGCGGCAAGGGCGAGGGCGAGCCGGCGGCGAGCCAGCGGCTGCTCTCGACCAGCGAGGCCGCCAGGGGCAGGGTCTCCACGCTCGAGATCGCGGCGGCGGCGGCCCAGCCTCCGGCGAAGCCGGCCCAGGTGGCCCATCCGGGGCGGCCGCTCTCCGCGTGCCCGCTCCCCCGGACGGCGAGATAGAGGGCGGCGAGGAGGGCGGTGAAGATCGGGGTTTCGGGGTGCCCGCCCAGGAGCTGGAGGCCGGCGAGGACGGCGAGCGGCACCCAGCCCGAGCGCCCCGCGGCGAGGCGCTCGGTGGCCCAGAAGACCCAGGGCACCAGGGTGAGGGCGTTGCCCATGGGGAAAAGCGCGAAGGAGCTGATCATGCCCGAGAGGGGGAAGACGACCGCCGCCACCAGCGCCGCGGGGCGGCCGGTCCCGAGCTCCCGGGCGAGGGCCCAGGCGCCGCAGCCACCGGCGACCAGGCGCAGCCAGGGCAGGAGCACGAGGCCGAGCTGGAGCGGCAGGAGGGCGAAGAGGAGGTGGAGCGGGAAGAGGGGCGCCGACTGGCCGTTCGCCCAGAAGGGGGTGCCCGCGAGCTGGTGGGGGTTCCAGTAGGGCATCCGCCCGTGGCGGAGCTCGTGCCGGAGGAACAGCAGCCAGGGGCGGATCTGGAGGGTCACGTCCCGGAGCTGGGGGTTGCCGGCGGCGGGGTCGGCCACCCCCTGCCAGGGCGCCATCGCGGCCAGGCTCGCGGCCGGGCTCGGCACGCCGTCCGGGATGGCGAGCGCCGGCGCGAGGAGCGCCGTGGCGGCGAGCCCGCAGACCGTCCAGGCTACCCCCGCCTCCCGGAGCCAGTCCCGCGCCGGCCTCCCGCCGGGGCCCTCACCGGAGTCAAGCCGCCGGGCGGCCAGCCCGAGGAGCGACAGGCCGACGAGGAGCACGAGCGCCGGGTTCACCGTGGTATCTTTTCACGCCGTTCGCGGCGCCCCGGCGCCGTCGAGTCCCCCGTTCCCCGTGCCCGACTCCCGATTCGACGAGCCGCCCCTGCTTTCCGAGCCGCTCGTCGCCTCTCTCGAGTCGCCGGTCTTCCAGCGCTTTCGGCCGGGGCGGGTGAACCGCTTCGCGGGCTTCGTGCTGCCGGCGGAGGGTGCCAGGCGCCGCGGGATCGAGGCGCGCTCCGGCGGCCGCCTCCTGGGGCGCTACCCGGCGGACCTCCCGAGCCCGGACCTCGCGTCGCTCCTGCCCGGCCGCCCGGCCGCGGCCGCCGCCCGCTTCGCCTTCGACCTCGAGGTGGCGGCCGGAACCGAGAGCCTGGAGCTCGCCCTCGAAGGGAGCGCCGGGGCGCCCCTCGTCTCCTATCCGGTCGCGCGCATCGCCCGCCTCGAGCCCTGGCTCGACGCGATGCGCCGGGGCCTGGCGGCGCTGCCGGCGCCCGATCCCGAGCTCGTCTTCGCGACCCAGGGCGGCCGGGACGTCGCCTCCTACCAGGACTCGATCGTCCCCGGCGTCTACAACCTGAAGCGCTACCTGGCCGCTGCGGGGGTCGACCCGGGCGAGGTCACCTCGATCCTCGACTTCGGCTGCGGCACCGGCCGCCTCCTCGCCGGCTGGTGGCTCGACGCCGCCGCCGGTGGGGCGGTGCCGCCCGCGTCCCGCCGCCTCGCCGGCTGCGACGTCAACCGCGCCCTCGTCGCCTGGGCCCGCGGGCACCTGCCGGCCGAGATGGCCTTCGAGCCGACTGGCCTCCAGCCGCCCCTGCCCTACCCGGACGCCGCCTTCGACCTGGTCCAGGCGGTCTCGGTCTTCACCCACCTGGGGCTCGAGACCCAGCGCCGGTGGGTCGCCGAGCTCCGCCGGGTGCTCCGCCCAGGCGGCCACCTTCTCGCCACCTTCCACGGGCCGCTCTACGTGCGCCTCCTGGGCGGCGAGGCGGAGTGGCGGGCCTTCGCCGAGCGGGGCTATCTCGAGGGACGCCACGGCGACGAGGGCTCGAACCCGTTCGCGAGCTTCCATTCCGAGGCCTTGGCTCGGGAGCTCTGCGCCGGGCTCGAAGCGGTGGCGGCCTTTCCGGAAGGGCGGATCGGGGGAGAGCGGACGCTCTTCCCGATCGCCATGGTGCAGGACGTGTATCTGTGGCGGAAGACGTGAGCCGGAGGGCTGACAAAAAGAGGCCGCGGCGGAGCGGCTTCCCGCCCCGCTGCGGCAAACAAGGAGGCTACTTCGCCGAGGCTTGCCCGGCGTCCTTCTTCTGCACGGCTTCGAGATCGATCGCGATGTCGACGTCGTCGCCCAGGAGCACGCCGCCCTGGTCGAGGGCCTGGTTCCACTTGATGCCGAACTCCTGGCGGTCGAGGGTGGTCGAGGTGGAGAAGCCGGCCCGCGTGTTGCCCCACGGGTCGCCGGCCGTGCCCAGGAACTTCACCGGCAGGGTGACCTGCTTGGCCACCCCGCGCATGGTGAGCGTGCCGGTCACGTCGTAGGCGTCCTTGCCGGAGGGCTCGACCTTCTGGCTCGCGAAGGTGATCCGGGGGAACTTCTCGACGTAGAAGAAGTCCTCCGAGCGGAGGTGGGTGTCGCGCTTGTCGACCCCGGTGTCGATGGACGAGGCGTCGATCGAGAAGTCCACCCGGGAGGCCGCCGGGTCGTCGGGGTCCATGACCACGGTCCCCTCGAAGGTGTCGAACTTGCCGCGCACGGTGCTCACCAGGTGGCGGATCTGGAAGGTGACCTCCGAGTGCACCGGGTCGACGGTGTAGACCTTCGCGGCGGCGTGGGCGGGTGCCGCGAGGGCCGCGAGGGCGGCCGCCGCGGCGAGGGCGGAGACGACGGTTCGCTTCACATCCATGCTTCGATCTCTCCTTGCGTGATTGCGGGTCGGCCGGAGGGTGAGTCGCCGGCCGGGCCCGGGTGGTTCATGAGTCGGGCTCCGAAGGCTCGTCGCGGGCGTAGGCGGCGCGGATCCGGTCGAGCAGCCCGATCAGCCGGTCGACCTCGTCCGGCTCCAGCACGTCGAGGGCGGTGGCTTCCATGGCGTCGACGTCGGCGCTCATGGAGCTCAGCAGCGCGAGCCCCTCGTCGGTGATCCGGCACAGCACCTGCCGCCGGTCCTCGGGGCAGCGCCGGCGCGAGACCAGACCCTGCGCCTCCAGCCGGTCGATCAGCCGGGTCACCCCGGGGGACGGCTCGATCAGCCGCTCGGCGATCTCGAGGGTGGGCAGGGCCTCCTCGCCCGCGCCCCGGAGGATGCGCAGCACGTTGTACTGCTGCGGGGTGACCCCGTGGGGCTCGACGGTCGCCGCCACGCGCTGGCGCAGGAGGGTCGCCGTGCGCATCAGCCCCAGCAGAGCCTCCTGGCCCCGGGAGCGGAACGGCTTCGACTGGCGGATCTCCTGCTGGAGCGATCGTGGAGCAGGTGACATGACGCGGTACATTACAGGTGAATAGTTGACATGTCAAGATTCGTCTTCGCGGGAACGCCGGCCCCATCCTTCCGCGTCCACCCCGCGGGGTGGTCCGGGACCCCCCGCGCAGGGGTTGCGCGCGGCAGCGAGTTCGAGCATGTTGGAGCCCGAACGAAGCGCGGTCCTCCGGCCGGACGCCGCCCGGGCGCCCGGGGGGCCCGGCGGAGCCGGGACGGGTGGATCGCGCATGCGAGGTGCTCACACCATGCGCGACCGCAGCCTGCGGGGGCGGCTCTACCTGCTCCTCGTGCAGTGGCTGGTGGTCTACCTGGCGGTCTCCGGCCTGATCGGCGCCCTCGCCCTCGAGCACTTCCGCACCCACGTCGAGCAGGACCGGCTGCTCCTCGCCCGCACCGTCGCCCACTACTTGAACTCCACGGTCACCGACACCCTCCGGAGCGCCAGCCGGCTGACCGCCGAGCTTCCCGTCGCTCGACCGGCACGCGGTGCCCCAGCTCCGCTCCTTCCGCTTCCAGAGCCTCTTCCGCGACGCGATCCACGTGGTCGACGCTCAGGGCCGGCCGCTGGTCTCCGATCCCCCCTTCGCCCGGCCGCCGGCCATCGACTGGGAGCACTTCGAGGCCCGGGTCGGGGTGACCGGGCTGGTGCCGGCCGCGGCGCCGCGCGACGCCCGCCCGGTCCTCGCCATGGTGGTGCCCTTCGAGCGCGCCGGCAAGCCCTACTACCTGGTGGGCGAGATGAAGCCCCGGGGCTCGACCCTGAGCGTCTACCTCCAGAATCTCGCCACCGAGCCGGACTTCCACGTCGTCCTGGTCGACGCCTCGGCGCGGGTGATCGCCGCCCCCGACCACGAGCAGCTCTTCCGCGACGTCGCCCCCGGGGGAGAGCTCGGCGAGCGGATCCTCTCCCGGCGCCCCCTGGTCACCCGCACCTCGGTGTGCACCATCTGCATCGGGGCGCCCGAGGAGGGCACCTTCCTGACCGTGATGGTCCCCCTCCGCCTCGCCCCGTGGGGCGTCGTCATCCAGCAGGAGGAGGGCAAGGCCTTCGCGGTCATCCGACCGTCGCAGGCGGGGCTGCTGGCGAGCCTGCTGCTGGTCGCGGTGATGGTCCTGCTGCTCTCGCGCGGGCTCGCGCGCTCGGTGGTCGGCCCGATTCAGCAGCTCTCGGCCCAGGCCGAGCAGCTCCGCCAGGGCGACCTCGAGACCCCGGTCGCGGTCGAGGGGGACCGCGAGATCCAGGTGCTCGCCAAGACGCTCAACGAGGCCCGGAGCCAGCTTGCGACGGTCCTCGGCGAGCTGACCTCGGTCAACGAGCACCTCGAGGAGCTGGTGGCGGACCGCACCCAAGTGCTGGTCGAGCAGGACGCCCAGCGCCGGGTCCTGGTGCGCCGCCTGCTCGCCGCCGGCGAGGAGGAGCGCCGCCGGATCGCCCGCGAGCTCCACGACGAGATCTCGCAGCTCCTGACCGTGATCCAGCTCTCCCTCGAGCCGATGGCCGAGCAGGCGGGCGGCAAGCTCGACCGGGTGAAAGAGCTCCTGACCAGGACCCAGAAGGAGATCCACCGGATCATCTACGACCTCCGGCCCTCGCTCCTCGACGACCTGGGCCTCGCGGCGGCGGTCAAGTGGTACGCGGCGAGCTATCTCGAGCCCGCCGGGCTCCAGGTGGCGCTCGAGGTCGAGGACGACCTCGCGCTTCCGGCCGAGGTCGAGATCACCACCTTCCGGATCTACCAGGAGATCATCACCAACATCCTGCGCCACGCCCGGGCCGAGAGCGTCTCGATCGAGCTCTACGCCCGGGGCGGCCGGCTGGTGCTGGCGGTGGAGGACGACGGGGTGGGCTTCGACCCGGGGGAGAAGGTGGCAGGGGCGGGGCTTCTCGGCATGCGCGAGCGGGCGTCGCTCGTGGGCGGGCGGCTCGACGTCGACAGCGAGCCCGGCATGGGGGCCCACGTGGCACTCGAGATCCCGCTGGAGCCCGAGGCCGCCCCGGAGCTCGAGCAGGAGCTCGATCCGGGGCTCGACCCGGAGCGAGGTGCGGAGCCGCCGCCGGCTGCCGCCGAACCCGCGGCAGATGGAGGGGGCTCGTGATCCGCATCCTGATCGTCGACGACCACGACCTGGTGCGCGAGGGCATCCGCACGATGCTCGAGCAGGAGGCGGGCTTCGAGGTGGTGGGCGAGGTGGGCGACGGCCAGGAGGCGGTGCGGAAGGTCCTCGAGCTCGAGCCGGACGTGGTGCTGATGGACGTCAATCTCCCCGGCGGCCTGGGCGGCCTCGAGGCGACGGAGGCGATCGTCGCCCAGCGCCCGGCGACCAAGGTGATCATCCTCACCCAGTACGAGCAGGGGGAGTACATCCGCCGGGCCCTGCGGATCGGCGCCCAGGGCTACCTCCTGAAGCGCTCGGTCTCGCGCCAGCTCAAGGAGGCGATCCGCACGGTCTTCCAGGGCCAGCGCTACCTCCATCCGGCGGCGGCCAACGAGCTGGTGGAGCTGGTGACGACCGGCGGCAACCTCGAGGAGGAGGACTACGAGCGCCTCACCCAGCGCGAGCGCCAGGTGTTCAAGCTGCTGGCCGAGGGCAAGACCAGCCGCGACATCGCCAAGTACCTGGGGGTGAGCCTCAAGACCGCCATGACCCACCGCACGAACACGATGGCGAAGCTCGGCGTCCACTCCCGCGGCGACCTCATCAAGTACGCCATCCGCAAGGGGATCATCGAGGCGTGAGGCCAGGAGGCGCGCTCTTCTCGTCGATCCTCTCGAGGATCTCGCGCCACACGTCCGCCAGCCCCAGCCGCTCGGCCCACTCGGCGATGTAGCGGCGGTCGATCTCGTCGGCTCCCAGGTCCAGCACCCCGGCGATGTCACGGAGGTGCTTCTCGGAGCCGCCGTCCAGGTAGAAGGCCATCTTCTTGACGATCACGTCCTCCGGAGACGCGAAGACGGCCTCCAGATCTGGCGCGGGGTGCAGGGTGCGCGTGCGGGCGAACCGGCTCCGGTCGAAGGCATCGCCGGCCGGGATCATCACGTCGATCTTGAGTCCCGAGGCCGGGTGGATGACCTTGAACTGGCTTCTGCGGCGGACCGCGTGGCGAACCGACTCCTCGCTGAGGTAGAACTCGTTCGGCGGAAACTTTGCCGCGAAGCGCGGGATCGCTTCGGCAGGGAGGTCTACGACGACGTCGATGTCGTTGGTGAATCGCGGCTCCCCGTAGAAGATCGTCGCCATCGAGCCGGTCACGAAGTACCGCAGGCCAACCGCCTCGCAGGCTCGCACCACGTGGCGCAGCATCTCATCCTGATCCACTGGCGATCCTCCGGGCGACCTCGCGCTGGAGCCTGTCCTCCTCCCACTCCGGGTGCTCGGCCCTGAGCTGGCTCGCGATCATCCGCCGCGCGGAGCGAAACATGCCGAAGGCGATGGCGAGGCGTTCGGCGCCGCTCTTGGCGCGCAGCACCTCGACCATCGCCGGCTCCATGCGCTCGATCCGGAGGGGCCAGCTGGCCCGTGGCTTCCGGGGATTCATCGGAGACGAGGGTCGAGGCCGCTCCTCGAGGGTGAGCTACCTCTTCTCGACGGCTTGCAGCCGCCTGTCGAGGTCGGAGTACGAAAGTCGGATCATGGCCCGCAGCTCCGTGTGATCCTCCTTCATCTCCTTCCGGAGCTCCTCCTGGCCCGAGACCAGGCCCGCCACGCTCTCGGCGACGAGCTGGATCTTGCTTTGGAGATCCTCGGCGATCACTGCCGAGTGCCGGCGGACCTCGGCGAGGCCTTGCTGCATCTCTCCCCGCACCTCGGCGAAGTCTTGCTGCATCGCTCCCCGCACCTCGGCGAGGCCCTGCTGCATCTCGCCCCGCACCTCGGCGACCTCTTCCCGCACCTCGGCGAGGCCCTGCTGCATCTCGCCCCGCACCTCGGCGACCTCTTCCCGCACCTCGGCGAGGCCCTGCTGCATCTCGCCCCGCACCTCGGCGAAGCCCTGCTGCATCTCGCCCCGCACGTCGGCGAAGCCCTGCTGCATCTCGCCCCGCACCGCGGCGAAGCCTTGCTGCATCTCGCCCCGCTGCTCTTCGAACCTCCGGTCGATGTGACCCCGCATGTCGGCCATCTCGCCGACCAAGCGTCCGATAACCTCTTCGTCCATGAGATCAGTCTACCGAGTGCTCCGGGCCGCAACAAGCGAGCCTAGGGGCCCGTACACCTTCAATCGACGGGTCCCGACGGTCCCTCACGCCGCTGGCGGCGTTGCTCCTCCTCGACGTAGGCCCAGCTACGCCTGCGTCGGAGCGCCTGGCCAGCGACGCGAGTCCCTCGCCGGATACCCTGTCACTTGAAGGTTGACGGACCCCTTGCTCGCGCACTCGGTACCTCCTTTCGTCCGTGGCAGGTGAACCTGGCCCCGGCCGATCCGGGACCTTCACCTCCTCAGGACGCGAAACGGGTCTGCGATCTCCCGCCGAGAGCGCACCCAAGCCCGAACCCGCGTGAAGCGGCTGACCTCCGCGTCGGCCGGCCGAACGCTCTGGTCGGGCACCGAACCCCTGGCCGAGGTCGATGGCGCCCGGCTCCACCGACGAAGCCGGGCGCCCGCGATCTCAACCGCCCCCGTCGTCCTCCGCGGCTTGCCCGACCGTCTCCCGGATCTCTTCGACCACCCGCCGGACCCGGCGAGCCCAGCCGTCGGCGGCGCGGCAGACGTCGAGGTCGTCGCGTTGGACGGAGAGGTCGGCGGGCTGGTCGGCGATCATCTGGAGGTAGTCGGCGAGGCGCGCGAGGTCGGCCGCGGCGGCGGTGGCGTCGCCCCGCGGGGCGGAGAGGCCGTGGCTCGCCCCCCAGTCCCCGTAGGGGCTCTCGAGCGCGAGGTCGTAGAGCAGGTCCCCGAGGCGCCGGAGGAGCTCGACGTGCTCGGGCTCCCGGAGGCACCAGAGGTAGGTCTCGCGGAAGGCGGTTTCGCTCATCGCCGGGCCTCCCGGAGGAGGTCCATCAGGATCCGGCCGCTCCGGCGGAGGGTCTCGTCGGGCACGGAGAGGAGGTAGTGGGCGAAGGCCAGCGGCTGGACGCGGAGGTCGTCGAGGCCGCCCATGTGGAGGGCGAGGGTGTCGCCCCCTACCGGGATCAGGCCGCGGGCGGTGCCGACGGGGCGGCCGTGCCAGAGGAGGTGCCAGTGGAGGTCAAGGCGCCGGGCCGCGTCTTGCTGGAAGCGGAAGGACGGGGGGCGCTCGGCGATGGCGAGGGCGGCCGCGGCGAGGTAGGCGAGGTCGGGCGCCTGGAGGGTGAGGCGGGGCCCGCGCTCGCCGGCGGCGAGGCAGGCCCAGCGGGGTTGGTCGCCGGCGCCGTAGAGCGGGGCGACGCGCCACGGGCCGGCGTTGTCGGCTTCGGGGGTGGCGGGAGCGGGGTCGCGCCGGGCGAGCTGGGCGAGGAAGTCGGGGGAAAACGCGGATCGACTGGATCCCCCCTCCTTCTCCCCGACCCTCTCCTCGCCCCCGAGGGGAGGAGAGGGCGCCCCCGCCCGGCAGGGCTCGTCTTCCAGGTTGTCGCGGGTGGACTGCGGGTTGCTAGACTGCGGATCAAGCTGACGCATTGGCTCTGCTCCTTTGCGTTGGCCAGGGCGCGGCAGTGGCTCACGACCCTGCCGTGCCCGCCTGGGTTCGTCGGGTCAATCGGGGCCCCTCACGAGGGCCGGCCGGATCGCGTCGTCGTTGGACCTGGCGGTTCGGTGTGCAGTCGGCTCCTCTCGGCGACCTCCTCTCTCCAGCTCGTTCGATCTACGCCCACCTTACGCCAGGTCGACGCCGAAGTCAAGCAACTGCCCAACAGTTTTCGCCTCGACGTCTCCCCATTGTCATTCCTCCACTCCAGGCCGAGCGAAGCTCGGCCTGGAGTGGAGGAATCCGCGGGGAAGGCGGCCGCGAGGGGGCCACCTCACCGCTGGGCGGAGTTGCCTCCACCGAGGGACGGGCCGGGGGCCTCTCTCGCCGGGGACCGGCGCGCGCTGCTCGAACCACGGGGCGTAAGCTCGCGCCTCGGCTTCGCGTCCTCCCTTGGCGTCGGCCGGACTCCCACAGCTCAAGCGGAGCGGAAGCTCAGACGTCCCCGCCGAAAGAGGCCCCCGGCCCGCTTGAAACGAGGCGGTTGGCGTCTGCCACCACCGAGGCGGCGAGCCCCCTAGTCAGGGGTACGTGAGCATCCTAGAATGGCAGGATCCAAAGACCCGGCAGGCCGGCACTGGCCTCCTATTCCTGCCAGGGTTGACACTTGGTCGAAGCACCTGTAAGGTTAACGCGAACCCAAAACGCCTAAGATAATGAAGCCAATACCTCTCGGTAGGTTCCTAGGGATCCCTGAGCTTGAAAAGCTCCTTGCCGGGCATTATCGGCAATCCAAGAAATCCTTGACCTCTGTGGTGTTCGATGGAAGGTACCTTAGGGCGGGTAGCCTCTTCAGCGTCGGTCTTCTCCTGCTCTGGTTTCGTGACCTAGTGCGGGGCGGAAGTGAGGTCGAGCTCAATCTCGCCCAGGAGAGCTCCTCATCGGCCGACTTCCAGAGATTGCTACATCTCTGGCGTTTCATCGATCTAGCCAGGGACCTTGGCGTCCAGGTACTGACAGCAAGGACACCTAAGGGGGTACCTAGAACATACGGCCCCAGCGCTAAGCCTGTAGTTGGAATTCACTTCTTCGATTCTTCATCGGAGATCGATCGCTTTTTGGAGGACATTGCTGTTCGTCAGCTGGAGATCTTCGGGGACACCGGCAACCTAGAGCTGATCGGGTCTGGCGAGCTGAGAAATGTAGTGCTGCGAGAGCTGCTTGCGAATGTCTTTGACCACGCAGGTGGACAGGCGGGCTTTACCGCTATGTGCGAGTTACCTGCGCCGGCTCAGCTCGACGACAGGACAGGTGACACCATCTTGCGAAACGCTCCAAGGTGGGAACAGAATTTCTTGCGGACCCTCCCGTCGAAGAGTTATCTGGAGGTAGTGGTCGCTGATTTTGGACCTGGAATCTTCCGCACCCTGAATAAGACCTGGAAGGCCGACCCCTCGCGAATAGAGACGCACGCCACTCCAGAACCTAACGTACTCGAATATGCCTTCGAGAAGTATACGAGCAGTAAGTCAGACCCCAGCGGTTTTTTGCGCGACCTGGTAACGAGAGTAGAGGGCGGCGAAGCCGCGCAGAATCCCACAGGATTGTACTTTGTTAAGTCCATTGTCAGGGAGCACGCTGGAGTACTGAGTGTGAGATCAGGAAGTTCATGGCTTGCCTGGGACTTTTCGCGCGGACCTGATCCGCGCTCGATGACTTTCCGTGACCGCGGGCGAGCGCGCTCCATCGCTGAGTTCCGCGGAAGCCAGTTTCGGTTGCTCTTTCCACTGGGACGGAGGGAGCCTCGTGACGCCCGCGTTGAGAAGCCGGGGGCTGAAGTCCGCCGGAGGGCGCCGAGCCATTGGCGCTCAGTTCATCCACGGTCTCTTGACCTGGATGAGCTTGTCGGTCAAAGCGATTGGGATTCTGCGGACTCTTTGCCAAGCGTAGTTCAGACCCTCCGAGCCCGCCTGGCGGAGGATCGGACTCAGTCGTGCTGGTTCATCGCGGCAAATCAGGCCGTGAGAACCAAGAGGCAAGCGCTAATTCTGATCGCCCTCTTGGCAGAGTTTCAGCATCCCGGGCTTCCCGTGGTTCTCGTTGCAGCCGGGGATAGCTGGACGCCCCTCCAGCTCGCAGGCAACGAGGCCAAGCTTGATTCCCGGGCGGATGAGTTTCCAGTTTTGATGGTAGACATGGGGCTTCGTCTCGATTTCCTCGGCGGAAGCGACGCGGTCCGAGATGGCCTCGTCGGCTTGCTGGTCGAGGGTGGTGGGGAGGACGGGGATTCCTCAGAAAGAGGCCTTTCACCAGATTGTGTGTTGCAGCTTCGGCCTTTCCTTCTCCCAGGCTCGTGGACGGGAGGTGCTCGTATCGTCCCGCTGCTTTCTTGGTCCCTCCTAGAAGCGGGGCTAGAGGAGGCATGCAGCGCCATCGCCCGAGGCTGGAGAGCTGAGGCCCCGCGAGGAATCCGCACAACGGGGAGGTTCTTACTTCCCTCGCCGTCGAATTCGTACTGTGAGAATTTTTGGGACATCGGTGAAGTGACTGCAGAGCCAGGCAGGAGGCACTTGGCGGCTTTCCTATTACGGTGTAACATTCAGCGACTTGGGCCTGAGCTGGTCATTGCAATCTCGAGCAACGCGGGTCTTCTTGCACAGGAGGCGCTAGCGCAGCTGGACCTTGGCGCTGCGACACGGCCTGAGCTTGAAGTAATAGAAAATCCTCATCAACAGCAGTCCTTTATGCCCCTCGCTTTTCGGAGCGGTTTGGAAAGGGCTGTAGTAGTCACGGACGTTATTGGTACCGGAACGGTCTTGGTTTCAGCGCTGCGGCTTGCCGCGCTCAAGAACCTCGTTGGGGTAATTGCTGTTGTGGACGCGAGAGAGAAACCTTCAGAGTCCATGATGACTCCGCACGGCGAGGTGGAAATCGTTTCCCTTGTTGAGTCACCTCAGCGGTATTATCGCGATCTGCCCGCCGGCTGGACGTATTCCAGTATCCGAACCATAGATCCGATTCATCACAAGGTTCTCGCGGCAGAGTCAATTGGTCTACCAGACCTTGTTTGGGGCCAGGATCTGGAAGGAGTCCTGCGCTACTGCGCGGAAAGTGAGTCGCTTGAGTGTGGGCACTATTCCTCTGGTAAGAGTCATTTTTCAACCTTCGTACTGACTGCACGGTTGATTAAAAGGAATCGTGCAGAAATTCAACAGGGTATTATTGAAGAGCTAGAGGCTGCGTCGCGCGGGCTGCCGGACTCGGATAGCATCGAGCTAAGTCACATCCTTTACAACGATGAATCTCTCTCTGTGGCAGAGATTTGCCAGGAGATAGCGACAATTAACGCCGGCTGCAAGGCTGTTGGCGTTGATGTCGAGCTCGTCAAACGTGGGCACTCGGTTGAGCTACCAGCCGCCGACCATGTCAAGGATGTTCTCATCCTCGAACCAGCCGCCTCCACTGGAGATACCGCGAGAGCGCTGCTGGCGTGTGCCGGCGAGCTCCAACCGAGGCGCATTTTCCTCTTCATTTTGGCTGATCGGATGCAGCGCTACGAGAGTTGGCTACTCACGAGCATAAGCGGGTTGGGCTCAAGCCGCATATTCACAAAGAGGTTTATGAGCTTGTCGTCTCGCGCCTATCCGCTCGAGGAGTGTCCGCAGTGTAAACTGAGGGAGGAGTACGAGGAGGTGGTCGGCCATGCTGGAGACCGGACACTCGTCGAAGAGGCCCGCGCCAGATTCGAACTTATGGAGCCGCGACCAATCTCCCTCTTCAGAGACCCGGGAGTTCAGTCTAGCCGGTATTCCCAGGAGCTGGCAGCAGTGGAGGCCGCTGCGCAGTCGAGTTTCCACGCTGGTATTGCGGACATTTCGGTAAGGTCGTCCCTGGCGAGGAGGATCAAGGGACGGCACGTTAAGTCGATGGAGTGTTGTGGGATCTTATTGGCCTTTTCTCGAGAGGCACCTCTATTTCGTAGCGAAGGCGGGAGCTTACGTGACGTGCTGTATCCGACCGTCCGGGAGCGGCTCGTCAGGATGGCTGAAGTTCACCTCTCATCGAAAGTGCAGATAGATGAGGCTGTCCGGCGAGCTGCGGCAGTGGCACTAGCAGAGCTGGGTTTCGAGGAGAAAGTGGTTAAACATTCAGAGTGGTGGCAACGCACCGCGCTGGACGCTGAGGGGACTGTCTGGATGCTCTGTGAGGGCTGTCGAGTGGCCCTCTCGTGGCATGGAGCGAGGAGCAATGTGCATGGCCTCGAACTGTGGCTTGAGTTCCTTGAGGCGAAGTGTGAAGAGGCAGAGTGGAGAGGAGAACTTGTCGCCGCTCGACGCCTTATGGAGAGTCTAAAGCGCAGGAGGCTCGAGGATCAGCCTGCTGAGGCTCCCGCAGGAGCTTGGACTACGTGCGCCGGAATCCTGCGGCGGCACGGTCACCTTCGGGCTGCCTTAGAGAGTCTTACTAGCGGTATCCTGAACCCTAGCCGAACCAACGATGAGCTCCGTGAGTATTATGAGCTCTCGTGGGTCGCGAGGGTGCGGGACCCTCTAATCACTGGACTGCTGCCGGGCCTTGCGGCTCTTGGACCGGACCTCAAGGAGTATTCAACCCGCGTGGGTGGAGTTAGTAATCAGAGTTTAGGCGAACTACGTGACCTAGTCGAACAAGCGGATGGCGCGTTCCAGGCAGCTCTGAAGCAGGACCCTGAGGAACAAACACGGTTCGACCGCTTGGAAGCGCCTCTTCGGCGAGTGCGGTTACTTCTTGCAGGAACGAACTCCCCTTTTTTGGCGCTGGTGGACTCCTTAGTTACTACCGATTTGAGTGAGATAGAAGCACACCTGAGAGCAATGGAGGAAGAGCTCACCAAGGCAGGGATCGATCTCCAAGTCGATCTCCAGGACCTTCCGGGAGAGAGGTACCTATTTATCTCAGCGCCGGCGCTTGTGACGTGCGTGCAAGAGTTCAGTAGAAACATCAGCAAACACGCGTTTCCGGCAGATTGGAAAGGCGCACGGCGCGCGAGAATGGTCGGAAGGGTGGTCTCCGACCTTGAGTACTCGCTGATAGCTGAGGACTCGGGTCGGGGTGGTGGTGCTAACCCTCGATACGACAGCGGCCTTGGGGAGGTTCAGCGGATTGCAAAGGCATATGGTGGGGTGGTCCGCACCGGGGATACTGAGAGTGGCTTCCGAATTCAAACGATTTGGCGTCTCGTCACACCCTAGCGAAGCTCCGCCTCAAACCGACGAGTAGGCCGTGGGCGGTTGAACCGGTGTGGGCATAGGATGCTCCGATGACGACCGTGGCGGAGCTTCTCGAAGGGCATGTGACGCTGGAGGTGGAATGCGTGGACCGGCTGTACCTGAACGGGTACGTGCCGGCGTTGGCGACGGGTCCCGGGATGACGGGCTTCCTGCGCGAGCACCTGGGCAAGCCAATCCCGTCGCCGGCGGTGTTGGGTCAGATCACGACGCGCTTTCGCGAGGCGGTGAAGGGGTTTGCGGAGAGTCACGAGATCCCCTGGGTTGAGTTTCGTTCCAAGCAGCGCAAGGACGAGCTGGCGAACCGGCTGCGCCGGGAGCGGGGGGTGCGCGACGGGGTGGTCTTCATCGGGGTGGCGCAGGAGAAGACCAAGGCGTTTCAGGGCAAGCCGAGGCCAGAGAAGGGGGCGGGGTGGTTCGACTGGACGCGGGACAAGGACGTCTACGTCAACCACTACTACTTCTACGTCGACGACGAGGAGTTCGGGCCGGCGTTCCTCAAGGTGTGCAGCTACGCCCCGTGGTCGCTGAAGCTGTGCTTGAACGGGCACGAGTGGGCCAAGCGCCAGCTCGAGCGGCGCGGCATCGCCTACGAAGCGCTCGACAACGGGTTTCTCTCGTGCGCGGACCCCGAGGCGCTGCAAACGATCTGCGACGAGCTCGGCCCGGCGGCGATCGAAGCCTTCCTGGCTCGCTGGCTCGAACGGCTGCCGATGCCCCTGTCGCCGGAGGACCGCGCGGCCGGGTACGACTGGAAGCTCTCGATCTGGCAGATGGAGGTCAGCCTCACTCAGGTCTTCGATCGGCCGGCCCGCGGCCGGGAGTTCTTCGAGCAGGTGCTGCGCGAGAATCTCGACCTCGGCCGGCCGGACCGGGTGCAGCTCGTCTTCGACCGGCGCGTCACCCGCCGGACGCCAGGCACCTTCCGCACCCGGGTCGTCGAGCAGGGTGTCTCGCCGAGCCTCCACATCGAGTACAAGAGCTTCGATCTCAAGCAGTACTTCAAGGAGGGACGAGCGCTGCGCACCGAGGGGACCTTCCGCAACCCCAAGGACTTCGATGTCAACAAGGGCCTGGCGAACTTCGGCTACTTGCAACAGATCGGACGCCACATCAACCGGCGGCTTCTGGAGGTCGAGCGGGTCAGCCAGAACTGCGGGCTGTCCGCCGGCAGCATCCAACGCGTGGTGCAGCCCACCGTCACCGACGACGGTCACAAAGCCCCCGGCCTTCGCTTCGGCGATCCCCGCGTCATGGCCCTGATGCTCAGCCTCAGCCTGTTTCTCCACCTGATCCACGGCTTCCGGAACCAGAACCTGCGGCGCAACGTCTGCCAACTCCTGGGACCGACCGAGCCTGCCTACACCAGCGCCCAGGCCAGCTACGACCTCCGGCGCCTGGTACGCAAGGGCCTGATCTATCGCGCTCCCGGGACCTATCGCTACCTCGTCACGCCCTACGGCTGGAAGCTCGCTCGCTTCTACGCCCGGCTCGATGCCCGCGTGCTGCGGCCTGCACTGACCGCCATTGAAGGGCCCGGCGTCGCCGAGCCTCACCCTCGCCTCGCTGAAGCTCTCCACCGCGTCGACCACCAGCTCGATTCCCTCATTCAACACGCCTTCCCGCCACACCAGAAGGCCGCCTGAGAAGCTCCTCCCGGATGCAGATCTCTCGACCAAAACTCGGCCTCTTTATCCAAGAGTCGCCCCAATCAGACGACTAGAGGCGGACCTTCGAGAGAAACGTCACACCAGAGGGGGATACGCAAGTGGGAAGGATAGTCTTGATCGAAGATGACGAAATGGACGCGAAGACGTTTGTGAATCTCTGCGTCGATCGTCAGGTCACAACTGAAAAGTGCATTGTAACTTACCCTAGCGCAGAGGCTTTTCTAACGGTTGCGCGAGCCTCTGGATTGTCTGAGGCGGATGTGGCCTGTATCTTCGTGGATCTCCAGCTGGATGACGAAGACCCTAGTGATCGGAGTGGCCTGGAGGCGGCGGATCTCCTCCGAGCGGAGCTCGAATCTGTGCCGCTGATAGCGTATACGCGACACTGGGAAGCGTGGGAAATAACAAATGTAACGATGCACGAGTTCGACGGCGTGTTGCATAAGCAGGATTTTCAGGATAAGACGAAATTTCCTCGGAAGCGTTTCGTCGAGGCGATTAACGCTTGGCGGCGGAAGCGATCACTTGGAGCTGCGGAGTTTGAAGAAGCTGGTCCAAGCAGGTTGGCACGTCCGGTAATTCTCCATCTTTCGGACCCGCAATTTGGCAAGGCATATGCGGACGCGCGTCAACTGGCTGACGATATCGTGGCCGCAGTTGAAGACGATCTGCCAAACCTCGTTGTCATTTCCGGTGATCTGGCCGAGAGCGGCAGGCCTGAGGAGTACGCGCTGGCGATGGAGTTCTTGGAGAGACTCTGCGTGGGCCTCAGCATCCCTGACGAGGCCCACCATAGAATAGTGTTGTGTCCGGGAAATCATGACGTCAATTGGCGGCTGGCCGCTGGCTTCCTCAAACCCTCAGACGATGAGACCGGGAAAGCGGATGTCACCGGGACAAGTGGGTTCCTCTACCGGTTCGCCCCGTTTTTTGACTTCTATGCGGAGTTTTATGGGGAAGAAGGCGCGTCATGCCTCCCAAGAGCCAAGCTAGGCTACGATCTCTTCGATCTGCGGGGCTATGGACTTACCATTGCAGCAATCAATAGTAGCTGGTATGAGCACCGAGGTTGCAAGCGGGGGCAAATACCTACGACCGTGTTCGAAGGTCTCGAGGCAGACATGGAAAAGCTAGGAAGTGCGGAGAAGGTGCTAAGGATGGCCGTCTTCCATCATCCGCTGCAGGTCGGAGTCGGTGGTGGGTTGGCTGGTGGGACTGAAGATCTTATTGATGATCCTCCTGGCGTTAGCAAGCGACTGGCGGCGCTGGGTATCCAGGTGATTTTCACGGGCCACCTCCACAGCAGCAGCGTTGAGGAGATTCACCTCGAGACCGCGAGCAAGAAGGGTGTGCAGAGGATCTTCAATCTTCTTGCCGGTTCTGTAGGGGTGCCGGAGGATGACAGGCCGCTGATCGGTGGATTTGGGCATCTTCCGAATGACTTCGGAGTATTGAGAATGTCTGCCGACCGGGAGGGTTGGGAGTACGAGGCCTTTTCGCTGGATGTAGGCAGTAGGATGTTTCTTCCTAAGCCGAAGTTCCACGGGAGGAAGGCTGTACGGCCGGTGGAGATTGGAGTGCCGTAGCTTCAGAAAATGGAGGAGGCGCAGTTGATTCGAGAGAGGTATGGGAAGGTGCCTTCGGATGTCGCGAAGACGGAGTGTCGGGCTGTGGTGTTTGGGAACGAGGGTGGAGATCTGTCGAAGGCTGGTACCGGGAGACCGGTGGCGGAGACCGCAGAGGAATCGCGATGGAGGATTGGGAGCGCCAGGGAGCAGTGGGCGGCTCTTCCCTGCGGGAGAAGAGCGCCTGGCAGCTTCGCCAGATGAAGTGACGAAGGGCGCCGGAGACGCCTACAACAACTCCTCATACCCCCGCAGCGTATCGAGGATCCTCCTCACGTCGTTCGCCCCTAAATCCGTCCGCAGCTCGACCCAGACCTCGCCTCGCCTTGTCTGGGCGTAGGTCGTGCGGCCTTGGCGCCAGGTTACGGTGTCGGTTCCTGGGGTGCCGGCCACGGGGCGGGCGGTTTCGGGGACGGGCGGTCTGGGGCCGCCGCGGCGCTCTTGGAGGTAGAGGAAGTGGTCGGCTTGCCAGAAGATGAGGACCTCGGGCTCGAGGCCTCTCGTGACGGTGATGTTGATGGGCTTTTCGCCCAGGACCTGGGGGCGATAGAAGGGGACGAGGGGGGAGAAGCCGGAGTACTCCTCGACGTCGGCGACCGCGTCGAGGCTGAAGGGGCCGCGGAGGACCTGGGGGTAGACGAGGGGGAGACCGAGGTGGATCACCCGCAGGATCACCAGGACGATCCCGGCCACGACCAGGAGGCTGACGAGTCCCTTCAGACGATCCATGGCAGGGTCACCAGGAGCAGTGCCACGGCCGCCGCCACGGCGGGGGCGGGGAGGGCGCGGTCGTCGTGGGGGCGGCGGCCGAGGAGGATGTCGACCCGCCGGCGGAGAGTGCCGCGGGCGGCGAGGTCCCCGGGGTCGGTGCGGTCGTAGAAGGCGAGGAGGGCGCGGGCGAGCGGCCTCGGGTTCGCTCCGGCGGCCTCGACGGCGTCGGCGTCGCAGGCGATCTCGAGCTCCAGGCAGTAGGCGCGGAAGACCCAGAGGGCGACCGGGTTGTAGAGCTGGACGAAGCGCGCCAGGAACAAGAGGTGGAGCGGCAGCCAGCGGCGGCGCTGCCAGTGGGCGTTCTCGTGGCGCAGCACCGCGGCGAGCTCGCCTTCGTCGAGGGCCGCCAGGACATCGTGGGAGATCTGGAGGACCGGCGTCCGTCCGGGCACTCCGGGCACGCCCGAAGTCGCCACGTAGAAGGGGCGGCCGGTCACGGCCTGGACGGTCACTCGCTCCCAGCCCGGGAGGGCCCGGGCCTGGCGGCCGAGCCCGGCCGGCAGCGCCTCGCCCGACTGGCGCACCCGGTGGAGCGCTGGCAGGAGCTCCTGGCCGATCGCGATGAGCAGGGTCGCCGCCCCGATCCCCAGCGCCAGGTGCCCCACCCGGAGCGCCCCGACGAGCGGCAGGGCCAGGATGCGCTCGCTGTCGAACCAGGCGACGCGCTCCTCGAACGTCGTCGAGCGCCGGCCTGGCACCGCCGCGGTCAGCAGAGGCACCACCAGCACCGCCGCCAGCAGCCAGCGCCGGCCGCGCCCCGAGGGCAGCTCCAGGTGGCGGGACCAGGTGAAGAGGATCGCCCCCGCCACCGACGAGTGAAGGGCCACCTGCCAGAGGTAGGTGGCCCCGGGGAGCTGCCAGAGGTCGGGATTCACCCGCCTAATCTACCGTTCATCTATCGGCGGGCGGCGATCCTTCGCTCGCCGGGCGGGCTCGCCTCCTCCGATTCGGCCGGCGAATCCTCCGGCGATTCGTCCGGCGATGCGTCCGGAGCTGGGCCGGCGCCCTCGTGCTTCTCCTCGCCCGCCAAGAGCTCCTCGTACTCGAGCGGGTGCTCGTGGTGCAACCGCTCCCGGCTGATCTTGCCGGTGAAGATGCTCGAGTCGAAGGGGAAGACGTCGGGGTTCAAGTGGGCGCCGTAGAGGTGCCAGACCAGGATCGTCAAGAGAGCCAGCATCGCCTCGTTCGAGTGCATCGCCTTGGCC
This sequence comes from uncultured Acidobacteriota bacterium, assembly GCA_963741925.1. Classification (GTDB taxonomy): domain Bacteria; phylum Acidobacteriota; class Thermoanaerobaculia; order Multivoradales; family DATKCC01; genus CAVUBL01. Next base: position 23,439 of record CAVUJU010000004.1, on the reverse strand, counting down.
GCCGGGATGAGCTCGGCCGGGAGCAGGTGCGAGACCACGATGGGGTAGAACAGGACGAACCCGGTCAGGACCATGATGGCGCTGCCGAAGATGAGGCCCCAGTACTCGAACTTCTGCCGGTAGTCGAAGCGGCCGAAGCGGGGGGCCGTGTCGGTGCGGCCCAGGTAGTAGCGCAGGTTGTCGACCGTATCCCGGAAGTCCTGGCGGGTGAGCATCATGGTCGGCTTCATGCGCCGGGTCGCCACTCCGATCGTGGCGACCACCAGGTGGGCGAGCGTCAGGGCGGCGAAGGCCAGCCCCGAGACGCGGTGGATCCACCGCGCCGCGAAGATGCCGCCCATGGCGTCCACCAGCCAGGCGCTGAGCGGGTTGCCCGGCCACTTCTGGGGCAGCCCGGTGGCGAGGAGCAGGATGAACAGCACGATGATGGCGGCGTGCTGGAAGCGGGCCCAGCCGGAGAAGCGCCGGAGCGTTTCGCTCTTGCGGGAGTCATTCGTGTCGTGGCTCATCGTCGTACCTCAGCGCCTGACGGCCACGCGGTACAGGTGGAGCCCCACCTGCAGGGCCAGCCCCAGGATCATGAACGGGATCAGGACCTTGTAGAACAGGTTCACCAGGAAGACGAGCGGCGCGTGATGGAGCGACGGCCGGTAGTGGGAGAGCCAGGCGGCGGGGAAGTCCTGCGCCGCGTCCTGGTGGCAGCCGGCGCAGACGCCCGCCACCCGCGTCTTCATCTCGGCCTCGCCCACGAGCTCCGGCGAGGCGATGTCGTGGACCCCGTGGCAGTCGATGCAGGTCACGACGAGCTGGCGCTCCTTGACCTTCGCCGGGTCGGCGAGGGTGGCGGTCACGCCGTGGAAGTCCGAGAGGTAGGTCTCGGCGGCCTGGGTCGGGATGTTGTACTTCGCCATCAGCTTCTCGTCGCCGTGGCAGCGCACGCAGATCTCCGGCGAGCGGATGTGGAACGCCGCGCTCGTCGGGTCGGCGATCGAGTGGGCGGTGTGGCAGTCGGCGCAGCCGGGGACGTCCTGGTTGTGCTCTTCGACCAGCGCCCGGCCGTGGACGCTCTCGGCGTACTGGCGGTAGACGTCCGAGTGGCACTTGGCGCAGCTCCGGGAGATCATCGCCTGCTTCTGGTGCGGGTCGCCGATTCCGTGGTCGCCGTGGCAGTCGGTGCACACGGGCACGTCCTCGACGCCCTCCTTCAAGTAGGTGTAGTGGATGCTCTCGAGGCTCCGGGTGTAAGTGTCGAAGTGGCACTGCTTGCAGGTATCGTAGGAGGCGAGCACGTACTGGCGCCGGCTGGCGAAGCTCGCGTCGCCGGGGTGCTTGCCCTCGTCGTCGTAGCCCTGGTGGCAGTCGGTGCAGAGCAGCTCACCGCCGTGGACCGACTTCGCGAACTCGTCGCGGTCGACGGTGAGGCTCATCTCGGTGCCGTCGCCGAGCTCGAGGGTCAGGGAGTCGTCCTCGTGGCACCCCAGGCAGTACTCGACGGCCTCGGGAGTGGGTTGGCTCCCTCGGGCGGCCGGGACGGCCGCCGGCAGGAGCAGGAGGCCGAGGGCCGCGACGAGGGCCCTCCGCACCACGCGCTCGCCGGCCGCTGCGCCGCTGAGGGTGTTGGGTCGAGACATGGTCTTTCCTCGATCGGTTCTTGGTTTGGTCTGGAGTGGCGCTCGGCCGAGCCCGGCGAAGGGGCCCCGAACCGCTCGGGGCCCCTTTCCGGGCCGGTGGCCGGGTGGGTGGCGCGCTCAGGCGTCCTTCTCGCGGGCTTCGCGCTCGGCCTCGTCCGGATCGTCCTCGCGGGCGTCCTCGCGGGCCTTCTCGGCCCAGGCGTCCGCGCGCACGGGCCGGGTGCCCTTCGCCTTCGCCCGCTTGCCGCGGGTCAAGAAGGCGCGCGCCGGCTGCCAGGCGGGGCGCAGCACGAGCACGGTGGCGTCCGCCGCCTGCTTGGCGAGGCCGTAGACCTTGCTGGCCAGGAAGGCGCCGAGCATCATGAAGCCGATGAGGGGCAGGAAGATCGCGTAGACCAGGCCCAGCAGCGGCGCCGCGACGAGCAGCACCAGCGCGGGGACCCGGTAGTAGACGCTCGTCTCCTTGCCGGGAAGGCGCCCTTCGTCGTCGAGCGACTTGAAGGACAGCTCTCTCGCGTTGAGGTAGATGCCGGGATCGACGTTCTGGTTGCCATGGTAGCGGGTCATTTGGTGGCCTCCTTTCCTCTACGGCCCCATGATCGGCCCCCAGGCTCGCGCGGTCACTCGGGTAAATGCCCGATCTTTGCCCGAGATCCACTCGATTCTTTCCCGGCCGCATGCCCGAGCACACCGCCCCCGGGGGCGGGAGGTGCCCCGCCCGGGCGAGCCGACCCGAGCCGGGGCCGCCCCGCTGCCGGGCCGATGTATCATCGGATATGCAAAACCCTGCAAATCACCTATCGAAGGGTATATGAAGTCATACCTTCCGCCCCCTGGCGCCGGCGTGAGAGAAGGCTTAGCCTCTCGGATACGTTCACTTCCGAACGCACACAGGAGTCCACCGATCATGAGTCACCGAACCGTCCTCGTCGTCTTTGCAGTCCTTCTCCTCGCCACCCTCTCGATCACCTCGCCCGTCTGGGCCGGCAAGGCCGGCGCCATGGCGACGCCGCAGCTCTCGTGCGGCAGCTCGACCGGATCTTCGATCAACGTCGTGGTCTGCGCCGGGCGCACCGGAGCGCCGGCCGGGTTTTCGTTGCAGTGGCTGGACCTCGCCGGCTTCGTCGCCGGCGGCTCGGCCTGGCCCGATTCATCGCTGATGTGCGCCGCCTCGTTCTCTGGCAACGCCTCCGGGTCGACCTACGACCTCGGCGCGAACCAGTGCATGACCCTCCAGCTCGGCGACGACCTGTTCGACACCGCCGGCGCCTCGAGCAACTGCACGAACGAGCCGCTCCAGTGCGGCACGGACTACGTCATCCGCGGCTTCGCCCACGCCACGAGCGCGCTCAACCGGAGCGCCTTCACCGGCAACCTGGTCTGCTCGACCCTGCCGTGCGGCGGGGGCGGCTGTACCTTGACCCAGGGCTACTGGAAGACCCACGGCCCGATTCCGACCGGCAACAACTCGAACGAATGGCCGGTCACCTCACTGGATCTCGGCACCGTGGCCTACACCGACCTCGAGCTGCAGTCGATCTTCGACACGCCGGCCCAGGGCAACGGTCTCGTCTCGATGGCGCACCAGCTCATCGCTGCGAAGCTCAACGTGGCCGCCGGCGCCGACGGCTCGTCGATCGCCGCCGCCATCGCCGCGGCCGATGCGCTGATCGGCGACCTGGTGGTGCCGCCCGTGGGCTCCGGGTCGCTGTCGTCGGCCGTGACCAGCGCCCTCACCGGCGCCCTCGACAGCTTCAACCAGGGCCTGACCGGCCCCGGCCACTGCGCCGGGTAGCCCCCGGCGCCAACGCCTCGCCGACCGCCGGACGACCGTACCGGCGGTCCCATCGGGGCGGCGGAGGGGGCTCGCACGCCCGCTCCGCCGCCCCTCCCGCCACGGCGCCGTTCTCGCTCCGGATCCTCGAGCGCCTCACCGCGAGGTCCGGACCCTCGGGGCCGGCCTGCAAAGTGGCTGGCACCTTGCGGGCGGGGCCTGCAAAGTGGCTGGCACCTTGCGGGCGGTAGAGTCGGGGGCATGCCTCGATGTCCGCGGACCGCTCGCGGCCGGCTCGCCGCGCCGGCCTTGCTCCTCGTCCTGGCCACCGCTCCGCTCGCCGCGGCGGCGGGTGGCGCGCTCCCCTGGGACGCCTGGTTCGTGCGCCGCCAGCTCCTCTTCGGCGAGCGGCCGGCGGTGTCGCCCGACGGCCGGTGGGTCGCCTACTCGGTGGCCGCCGCCCGGCCGGGCGGCTCCCAGGGCACCCGGTATCTGCCGAGCGGCACGCCGGGCCCCATGGACGGCGCCCGGATCGAGCTCTCCGCGACGGCCGGCGGCACGCCCCGGGACCCGTGCCCCGAGGAGGGGAGCTGCTGGCGCCCCGCCTGGTCGCCGGACGGTGGGCGCCTCGCTTTCTTCGCCGACGCCGGCGGCGAGGTGCGGCTCTGGGTCTACGACCTGGGGACAGGGGGGAGCCGCCGGGTGGCCGACGCCCGGGTGAAGCCGCGGCTCTGGCCCGGCGACGAGGCCCGCTGGAGCCCGGACGGCCGGCGCCTCTACGTGCCGCTGGTGCCGGCGGGCGGAGGGGACGGGGGGCCGGAGGCGAAAGGCGGGCCGGCCGCCGGGAAGCCCGAGGGCGAGAAGGACGGGGCTCCGGCCGGGCCCGCGGTGACCGTGCGCCGGAGCGGCGCCGAGAAGGAGGCCGCGCCCGAGGCGGGGAAGGCCGAGGCGGCGCCGGACGACCCCATGGCGCGGGCTCTCCGCCGGGAGAACGCCTCGCGGCTCGCCGCGGTCGACCTGGCGAGCGGGCGGGTGGAGGTGCTGGTGTCGGACACCGCCGAGCCCGCACCCAGCGTGCTCCGCTTGTCGCCCTCCGGCGCCTGGGTGAGCTACCTCTCGGTCTTCCGCCAGGAGGGCGGAGGGGCGGGGAAGTTCCCGGAGCTGGTCTGCGACCTGGCGGTGGTGCCCGCCGCGGGCGGTCCGGTCCACACCCTGGCCACCGGCTTGAAGGTGGTCGACGCGAGCTACTTCGAGGCCAACTACCGCTGGCACCCTCGGGAGGACCGGTTGGTCTACCTCGAGGGCGGCAAGCTCTTCGCCGTCGACCTGCGGGGAGTCGAGGCCGGCGCGTTCCCCGAGCCCCGCGAGCTCGCCGCCTCGCTCGGAAAGCTGGCGCCCGCTCCGCTCCTGTTCACCGCCGACGGCCGATCCCTGGTGGTCGGGGTGGCGGGGGGGGGAGGCGGCGGCTCGGCGGGAGGCGGCGAGGTCCGGGCCCTGGCCCTGGTGCCTCTGGACGGCCCCGCGCGGCGATCGCCCGTCCTCCTGCCGCTCGACCCGGAGCACCGGCGCCTCGTGGCGGTGGTCCAGGGCACCTCGCGGACCGCCTGGCAGCCGGCGGACGGCGCCCTCACCCTCCTCGAGGAGGACCGGGCGACGGGGGAGACGGTGGCCGTCCGAGTCGACCCGGCGACGGGCCGGGCCCGCGAGCTCTGGCGGCGCCTCGGCCGCCTCCGGGGCACGTCGGCCCTCGGCCCGGAGGAGGGCTCGCTCGCGGGCGTCTACGAGGATCCGGGGACGCCGCCCGACGTCTACCGCTTCGGGCCGGAGCTCTCGCCGGCGGGCCGCAACCGGATCTCCACGGTGGAGCCCGCCTTCGGCGCGGTCCGCGGGGTCGACGTCCAGGTGCTCGAAACCCGGGTGCCGGGGCCGGGCGGCGAGCTCCGGCCGGTGCGGACGGCGATCCTCCTGCCCGCCGGCACCGCGCCGGGCGCGCACCTACCCGCGGTCGTCGCCATCTATCCGGGCGAGCCGGTGTCGCGGAGCGCCGGGCACTTCGCCGGCGGCGACTTCACGACCCTGCCCAATCTGCTCTTCACCAGCCGGGGCTACGCCGTCGTGCTGCCGGACCTGCCGCTCGGGCCCGAGGGCGAGCCGGGCGAGCCGCTCCGGGAGATGGTCGACGCCCTCCTGCCGCAGCTCCAGCACGCCGCCGACGCCGGCTGGATCGACGCCTCTCGCCTGGGTCTCCTCGGCCAGTCCTACGGCGGCTACGCCGCGGCGGCCATCGTCTCGCGGACGAGCCTCTTCCGGGCTGCGGTGGCGATCTCGGGCATCTTCGACCTGCCTGGCGTCTGGGGTCTTCCCGACCGCGACGGGACGAGCTTCTTCCGCGAGTGGGTCGAGGACGGCCAGGGGCACATGGGCGGTCCCCCCTGGGCCGAGCTGCCTCGCTACCTCGCCAACTCCCCCTACTTCCAGGTCGAGCACATCCACACGCCGCTCCTGCTGGTCCACGGCACCGAGGACGACGCGGTCGACGAGTCCCGGAAGCTTTTCACCGCCCTCGAGCGCCTGGGCCGGACCGCCCAGTACGCCGAGTACCCGGGCGAGGGGCACGTGGTCTGGGGCTGGAAGCTCGCCGACGCCGCCGACTGCGCCCGGCGCGTCACCGAGTTCCTCGAGCGCTACCTGGGCAGCCCTCGAGAGCTGCCCGCGCCGGGCGGCAAGTGACGAGATCGGGGCGCTCCGATCAGGGGTCGAAGCCGTCCCGGTCGAAGAGCCCGGGCAGCTCGTCGACGCCCGGGCTCGCGCCCTCGAGGCGGTAGTAGCGGACCCGGCTGCTCGAGAGCTGCTCGATCCAGACCTCGACCTGCGAGGTGGTGAGCTTGACGAGCGTCGGCCAGAGCTTGGCGTTGGGCTTCGGCCCGACGACCCGCACGAAGGCCTCCGAGCGGCCGGCGAGGGCTCCGGACACGCAAAGGGTCTCCGGGATGCAGGAGGGCTCGGCGGCCCCGGGGATCGAGGCGCCGGTCTGCAAAGTGGCTGGCACCTCGCGGTGGCGACCGCCGAGACCTGCTGGTGGCGCAACCGCCGGGCGCAGTTCGTGATCGTCGGCCGCCGCACGAGCGGCTGACCCGGGCGTCAAGCTGGGCCGGTCTCCGCGGGGCCCTCGGGCTCCCCGGGGCTGAAGGCGTCGCCACCTCGGCGCTACGCCTCGGGCTACCGCATCCAGGCTCCCGCGGGCCTGTGGCCACCAGATCTGGTAGCATGTCGATTGACGCCATGCTGATGTCCAGGTAGCCTTCCAGGTCCGAGATGGCCAGTCCAGAGCCCCGACAGGTCTCGCTTCTCGATGAGCGTCGGCGATCGGTCGCCGACGCTCGTCGGAGTGGCATCGAGCGCCGTTTCGACGTCGGCTTCGTCGCGCGGCAGGCCCTCAAGGAGAAGCAGATCCAGCAGAACGTCCGGCCGGTCATCGGGGTCCACAAGTGGTTCGCTCGCCGCCCGGGCACGCTCTTCCGCGGCCTTCTCCTCTCCGAGCTCGCCGAGGGGCCGCTCGCCGAGATCTTCGACAGGCCGCACCGCTTCGACGGCTTCCGGGTCGCCGATCCGTTCATGGGCGGGGGAACGCCGCTGTTCGAGGCGAACCGCCTGGGCTGCGACGTCACCGGCTGGGACGTCAACCCGATGGCTTACTGGGTCGTACGTCAGGAGATCCTCCACCTCGACGTCACGGCCTACCGCTCCGCCGCGAGGGCCGTCGGAGAAGCGCTCGCGGCGGACCTCGGGTCCCTCTACCAGACGCGCTGTACCCACTGTGGCCAGGCCGACATTCCAGTCAAGTACTTCCTCTGGGTGAAGGTCAAGGCCTGCGCAGCCTGTGGCAAGGACTTCGATCTCATGCCCGGCTACCTCCTGGCGAGCGACGACCGGCATCCGCGAAACGTCGTCATCTGCTCTCGCTGCGGCGCGCTGAACGAGGCGAAGGACCGCGGAGCCCCGGGAGCGTGCTTCGAATGTGCGACGCCGCTCGCACTCGACGGTTCGGCCGGCCGCGGACGTTGCACCTGTCCCCATTGCGGGGAGCCGGGCGGCTACCCGGAGCCCGAGGCCGGGCCGCCCCGACACCGGATGCTGGCCCTCGAGTACCACTGCCGGAGGTGCAAGCCGGACCACAGGGGGCGCTTCTTCAAGCGGCCCGACCCGGACGACCTGGAGCGCTACGCCGAAGCGGAGAGACGGCTTGCCGAGCACGCCGAAGCGTTGAGCGCCTGGATTCCTGCAGATTCGATCCCGCCCGGCGACGAGAGCGATCGGCTCCACCGGTGGGGGTATCGGCGCTACCGAGAGATGTTCAACGCTCGCCAGCTCCTCGGTCTCGGCCGGCTCGCTCAACGGATCGCGGCGACACCCGCCGAACGGGTCCGGCACGCCCTCGCGACCAACCTTTCGGACCTCCTGCGCTACCAGAACATGCTCTGCCGCTACGACAGCCGGAACCTCAAGTCGCTCGACATCTTCTCGGTTCACGGCTTCCCCGTCGGCCTGATCCAGGCCGAGTCGAACCTCTTGGGCATTCGGGATCCGGCGACGGGGAAGAACGTGGGCAGTGGCGGCTGGTCGAACGTCGTCGAGAAGCTTGCCCGGGCCAAGGAGTACTGTGGGGCGCCCTTCGAGATCCGGTACGCTGGCCGGACGAAGCGGACCGTCCCGGTTCCGGGCGAGTGGATTGGTGACCGGAGAGCGGATGGCGGCTCCGCCCGGACCGTGGACCTCCGCTGTAGCAGCGCCGCGGAGAGTGATCTCGAGGAGGGATGCCTGGACGCCGTCCTCACCGACCCGCCCTACTTCGCGAACGTCCAGTACGCCGAGCTCATGGACTTCTGTTATGCCTGGCTCCGGCGACTGGTGGGCGAGGGCGATCCGGCCTTCGGTCCAGAGAGCACCCGGCGCGACGGCGACATCAGCGGCAACCAGACCCTGGAGCGCGGCCTGGAGCACTTCGTGGCGGGTCTCTCCGAGGTCTACGCCCGGATGACCCGGGCCCTGGCGCCTGGCCGGCCGTTCGCCTTCACATACCACCACAACGAGCTCGAGGCGTACCGGCCCGTGGTGGTGGCGCTGCTCGATGCCGGCCTCGTTTGCACCGCCGCCCTCCCCTGCCCGGCGGAGATGGCGGGCTCGATCCACATCCACAAGTCGGAGTCGTCGATCATCGACACGGTCTTCGTCTGCCGGACGACCGGCCGTGTCCTCGCCCGGCACCTGGGAGGTGACGCCGAGTCGGTCGCTCGCCTGGTCTCCGAGGACCTGGACGGGCTGCGCGCGGGCGGAGTCGAGCCGACCCGGGGCGACGCCCGGTGCATCGCTTACGGCCACCTCGCCCGGCTCGCCGTCTGGCGCCTCAGAGAGTCGTGGGACCGGGCCGCCTCCTGGGAGGCGAAGCTCCGCCGCGCCGGGGAAGCCATGGCCGAGCTCTCGTCCTGGCCGGCGATCCTCGAAATCCTCGAAGCCTCGGAGTCCCTCGTATCGAGGATCCAGAGCGCGGTCGGGGAGGTCGCGCCGCGCGAAGTCGTGCGCGATGTCGAGGTCAGCTTCTGAGGGCTGCGGGCCCTCGACCGATCGAAATCCGAGATGCCGACCGTCGAAGCGACCGTCCAGGCCATCGTCCGGGCGGCGAGCTGGAACGAGCGGGTCGAGGCCGTCCGGAGGATCCCCGAGCGCCACGGAAAGCAAGAGCAGAAGGAGGTATACTCCGCGGTCGCCGAGGAGCTCTATCGCCCCCACCTGAGCGCCAACTTCGCCTTCGTCCCCCGTCGGGAGCTGTATGAGCTCGAGATGTTCTCGAAGGCTTACACCCTCGCCGCCGCGGCGACCGACGACTTCCGGAAGGCCGACGTCCCGAAGCTCACTTCCCTTCTCGAGGGTCACCCGCAGGCGCTGCTCGTCCTGCGGACGATCGTCGGATACACACCGAAGGAGCTCTCGGTCGCGAGCCGCGAAGTGGCGCGGGAAGGCGCCCGACGGGGAATCGGTGAAGCTCAAATCAAGGCGAGCGAGCGGGGAGAACGCCTCTCTGCCAGGCCAGCCCGCTTGCTCGCAGAGACGATCGATCGACTCATCTCCCACGGGATCTGGGCGACGGCGCCGGACGGGCTGAGGACCAAGCTCGACAAGGTCGACACGGCCGACGGCTGGGACTCCGTCCACGCTCTGGCGGCCGACGGCGTTCCGTACGGCGTCTTTCTTCATCAGCGCCACATGGGCGGCGCCTTCCGACAACTCCTCGACGCCGCCAGCGAAGAGCGGGGCGAGATGTTGGAGATCGCGGTCCGAACGCTGTTCGAGGAGCACGGCGTTCCCCACGTCCAGACCGGCTCTCACGAGCAAGGTCAGATCGCCGCCCGGTTCAACCTCACCATGACCCCGGCGCCCGACTTCGTGGTCTACGAGCCGCCCGACGGCCTGAGGGCGATCCTCGAGTGCAAGCTCGCCAACGACGGCGGCACCGCCCGTGACAAGGCCGCCCGCTTCGATTCGCTCCGGCAGGAGAGCATTCGCCTCGGCGGCGTCCCCGTCTTCGCCGTCCTCGACGGTCTCGGCTGGGAGCGGATCAACGATGCGCTGGCGCCGGTCGTCGAGGCCTGCGACGGGCGCGTGTTCACCCTCGAGACGCTACCGGAGCTGCTGGAGATCCAGCCGTTTCCGAGGCTTCAGCGGATCCCGGATGGCCCCTGAGGCGGCCGCGCTCAGCCGGGCAGGCCGTGGCGCTCGGCGACCTCTTCGGCCTGCTGCGACTCCGGCTCGCCGGCGGGCTCGACGAAGACCTGGCGCACGGAGGCGTGGGCCGAGCGGAGCTCCTCTTCGAGCTGGTCGATCGCCCGGGCGAGCTCGGCCGAGCCGAGCTCGGGGCGGAAGCGGGCGTCGAGGTTGACCAGGACCTGGTCGGGCGCCAGCTGCATGGTCAGGAGGCAATGGACCTCCGCGACCGAGCCCGAGCGCTCGATCACCCGCTCGAGATCGCTCCGCACGCGCTCGTCGGCGCTCTCGCCCAGCAGCAGCGCTCGGCACTCGTAGGCGAGGAAGAAGGCGAAGGTGCCGAGGATCAGCCCGATGCCGATCGAAGCGGCGCCGTCGATCCAGGGCTTGCCCAGGCGGTTCGAGAGGAAGACGCCCAGGGCGGCCACGGCGATACCGGCGAGGGCCGCCGAGTCCTCCATCAGGACCACGAAGGTGGTGGGGTCCTTGCTCCGATGGACCGCCTCGACGACTCCCTGGCTCTCGCGCTTGTTCCGGCGCAGCTTGCGCAGGGCCAGCGTCCAGCTCGTCCCCTCGGAGAGCACCGCCACCGCCAGGACGACGTAGTTGGGCAGCGGGCTCTCGAGCGTCTCCGGGTGGAGGACGTGGAGGATGCCCTCGTAGAGGCCCATGCCGCCGCCCAGGCCGAAGAGGACGATCGCCACCACCAGGCTCCAGAAATAGAGCTCCTTGCCGTAGCCGAAGGGGTGCTCGTCGTCCGGGGGCCGCTTGCTGCGCCGGATGCCGAGGAGCATCAGGCCCTCGTTACCGGTGTCGACCACCGAGTGGATGCCCTCGGCGATCATCGAGGAGCTGCCGGTGAGGAAGGCGGCCTGCGAGGATCGCCCGCCGAGACAGAGCTCGGCCGCGTCACCCGTTCGGGGCTGTGGTCGGAGGCGACCCCGGTTGAAGCGGCCGAGCTCCGCCTCGGCCGGACGAACGCTCCGCAAGGCTCCGACCGCTCAGAGCTTGTGAATGAATCTCCGGCCGTCGCGAGGGCGTTCCCGGGCGCCGCTCGCAAGGCGCGCCGACGCAGGCGTAGCGGGGCCTACGTCGAGGAGGCGTAACGCCGCGACCGGTGATTCGGGAGCGCCCGGAGCAGGTCGGCGATTCATTCACACGCTCTCAGTCTCGCCGCAGCGCCACCGCCGGGTCGACGACCGCGGCGCGGCGGGCGGGAAGCACCGTCGCCGCGAGGCCGGTCGCGAGGAGCACCGCGACGATCGTCGCGAAGATCGCCGGGTCCCAGGGCTCGACCCCGTAGAGCAGGATCCGGATGCCCCGGGCCAGGCCGAGGGCGAGGCCGAGCCCCAGCGCGACGCCGATCGCGAGCTGGATCGCCCCCTGGCGCACCATCAGGCCGAGGATCCGGCCGCTGTCGGCGCCGAGGGCCATGCGGATGCCCACCTCGTGAGTGCGCCGCTGGACCGAGAACGCCATCACGCCGTAGAGCCCCACCACCGCCAGGAAGAGCCCGGAGAGCCCGAAGATCGCGAAGATCGCTCCGAACACGTCCACGAACCAGGCCCCGCGCCGGATCGCCTCGGTCATCGTCCGCACCCAGTAGATGGGCAGGTTGGGGTCGAGGCCGGCGACCGTCTCGCGGACCGCCGGGGCGAGGGTCATGGGGTCGCCCTCGGTGCGTGCGACGAGCGCCGCGAACGACAGGTCGCTCTGGGCGAGGGGGACGTAGATCCCCTCCGGGTCCTCGTTCCGGGTCCCGCCGAGGGCCATGTCGGGCACCACGCCGACGATCGTGCGCCAGGGCTCGGCGGGCGCCTCGCCGTCCGCGCCCTCCGGCGTCTCCGACTCGAGCCGGAGCCGGCGCCCGACGGGGCTCTCCTTCGGGAAGTAACGCTCGACGAACGCGCGGTTCACCAGGGCGACGCGCTCGCTCCCCTGCCGGTCATGGGAGGTGAAGAGCCGCCCCGACGCCGCGGCCACCCCGAAGGTCCGAAGAACCCGGGGCTGACGATCACCGCGTGGGATCGCGGCAACGCCTTGGGGTCGTAGGTCTCGCCGGCCAGGGCGAAGTGGTCGCGCCCGCTTCCCAGGATCGGAAGCGAGCTGGTGAGGCCCGCCGCGCGCACCCCTGGCCGCTCGGCCAGCCGCTCGCGGAGCGTCGCGAAGAAGCGCGCCCGGTCCTCGGGGGTCGGGTAGTCGCTTTCGAAGAGGCCGATCCGGGCGGTGAAGACGTTGCCGACGTTGAAGCCGTAGTCGTGGTGGCGCAGCTCGACGACGCTCTTGACCATCAGCCCGGTCGCCACCAGCAGGCCGCAGGAGAGGGCGATCTCGGCCACCACCAGGCCGCGGGCGAGGCGGCCGAGGCGAAGGCGTTGGCGGTCATGAAGGCGCCGTCGTAGCGCTCGGGGGTGGCGTCCTCGCCCGCCAGGTTGGCCGTGCCGTCGTAGAAGGCCGCGAGCTGCTCGGGACGACGCGCGGCCCGGCCCGGACGTTTCAAGCGCCCGGATCGCCGGCCAGGTCGCCGAGGAGGTCGGCGAGCACGGACTCCTCCTCGACCGCGACTCCGGCCTCGGCCATGGCCGGCGCCAGCTCCGGGTCCCAGGTCGCTTCGACCGGCTCGCCGGCGAGGGGCGGGCCGGCGGGCTCGGCCGGCGAGGAGCGCTCGAGGGCCCGCCGGTAGTCGGCGGCGGAGAAGCGCCATGCTCGGAAGGGGAACGCCTCGGCCAGGGAGTTGGCGATCCTCACGCCAGCCCAGTCGAAGTCGCCGTGGTAGAGGAGCGTCCGGCCGGCGCCGGCGAGGGCCGCCAGGAGCTCTCGGCCGGCCTGGCTGGGGACCCCTTCGAGGCAGACCAGCGGTGGGCAGCGGGCCCCCAGGAGATCGGCCGCAGCGGCCACCACCACGGGGTTCTCGCAGGCCCGCACGTCGCGGCCGGCGGTGAGGTCCAGGCCCTCCGGCAGAAGGCCGAGCTGGCTGAGGGTCAGCCGCGCGGGCTCGCCGGCGGCGGCGAGCGCCCGCAGCGACTCGCCCACCGGGCCGCCGCCGCGCTCCGGGGCGAGGCCGAGCACCAGGACGTGGGACGAGAGCTCGTCGAGCACCACGCCGTGGCTCGCCCAGAGCGCCCGGCGCCCGGCCGCGCCGCGTGGGGGCGCCTCGCCCGCCAGGTGGGCGAGGGCCTGGAGGACGAGGGTCGCCGTGGGGCTCCCGGGGTCGAGGGCATGGGAGGAGCCGAGGGTGCGGCTCGCCAGCACGCCGAGCCGGAGCGTGTCGGATCGGGTGGCACCCGGTCGGGCACCGGGTCGGCTGGCACCTCGGGGAGCGGCACCTCGGGTAGTGCCCGGTAGGACCCCTCGCTCGGCGGCCGCGTCGAATCGGCTGGCACCTCGGGGGGTGGCCGCTTCCAGGAGGGTCTCGAGCACCGCGAGGGCGCCGGCCACGAGCTCCCGGGCGCCCGACTCGCCCGCCAGCCGGAGTGGCAGGCCGCTCGCCCGGAGCCCCTCGAGCCAAGCCGCGAGGCCGGGGTGCGCGGCCAGCACCGGGTGGCCTTCGGCCTCGGCCCACAGCTCCTCGCGCCCGCGGCGGCGGGCCTCCCGCTCGCCCGGCAGGTCGCGCAGCGGGCCGAAGACCAGCTCCAGCGCCTCGCCCAGGCCGAGGGCGAAGCGCGAGCGGCGCAACGCCCGGTCCAGGCGGGCCAGTGGCACCGCGAGGTCCTCGCCGGGCAGGGTGGCGAGGCCGAGCACGTCGGCCACCGCCCGGCGCTCCGCCGCGGAGGCCCGGAGGAGCCGCACCGTACCGCCGACCCGCCCCAGCCGCTCGACCCGCTCGCGGGCCCCGGCCAGGAGCCGCGCCAGCTCCGGCCGCTCCAGGTAGACCCGGAGCTCAGCCCGCGGTCGCGTCACCGTCCTCGCGCAGGCGCCCGCCGCTCCACACGAAGCGCACCGCCCCCACGCCCTCGAAGGCCGGGTCCCGGTAGAGCTGGTAGATGGCGAGGCCCGGGAGCTCTTCGTAACAGCCCCACTCGTCGTGACTGGTCATCATGAAGTCGAGGTCGAAGTCCACCAGCAGCTTCATGCACCGGCCGCGCATGCCCTGGTCGATGCCGGCGAACGCTTCGTCGAGCATCACCAGCCGCGGGGCCAAGGGGTGGGCGGAGCGGTAGTGGGCGGCGGCCGCCGCGAACAGCGGCAGGTGGAGGGCGACGGCCTTCTCGCCCCCGGAGGCGGCGGCGTGGCCGTGGCGGGTGAGCTCGTGCCAGCCGTCGTCCTGCGGCGTCTTGCGCAGGACGTGGAAGCGGTGCCAGCGGCGGTAGTCGAGGGCCGCCATCAGGTGCTCGCGCCAGGGCACCGCCTCGAAGCGCCGGCGAGCCTCCTCGATCCGGCCGAGAAAGAACCTCTCCAGGCGCCGGCGCTCGGCGTCGGCGAGCAGCGCCGGGTCGCGCTGGAGCAGCTCCACCGCCTCGCGCACGTCCGGTCCGGCGTCGGCGGCCGGCCGCCACGCCAGCCGGAGGACCATGCCCGAAGCGGTCGGGCAGTCCCCGAGGAGCTCGTTCATGTCGCCGACCAGCTCGCGCGCGCGGCGCAGGCGCGAGCGCAGGTGATCGCCCACCTCGCCGAGGAGGAAGTGGCGCAGGAGGTCTCGCTCGTGGTCGGCGAGGAGCGCCCGGCGGGTCTCGGCGTTCTCCCGCAGCAACGCCAGCAGCGCCGGCACGTCGCGCTCGGCGCCGTTGTGGACCACGCGCACGACCGCGAGATCTTCCTCCTGGCGCATGCTCGGCTGGAAGTCGGGACCGAGGTCCGAGAGGAGCAGCTGGTAGCGCTCGTAGAGGCGGTTGGCCCGGCGGTCGACGGCGTCCTCGGAGAGGTCCACGTCGGCCGTGGCACGCTCGATCTCACGGGCGAGCTGGAGGGCGGCGGTGAGGGAAGCGGGCGGCTCATCGGGCGGCGGCGCTTCGGCCACCTCCGCCGCCTCGCCCGAGGCCCGATCCGGCGCCCGCTCCAGGGCGAGCAGCAGGAAACCGAGGGCGGTCAAGTGCTCGATCCCGGCCACCGCCCGGTCCCGCTCGGCGTCGCGCTCGACGAGCTCCGCCTGGCGCAGCTCGAGCCGAGTCCTCGCGCCGGCTCTCTGGTCGATCGCCGCCTCGCGCTCCTCGGCGAGCGTACGCTCCTGCGCTTCGAGCTCCTCCAGGTGCTCCTTCTCGCGCCGGTGCCTGGCCATCACCTCGCGCACCTCGCGGCCGACCGTGGACTCGAGGGCGTCGTGCTCGGCCCGGGCCGCGGCGGAGCGCCGAGCGGCTTCGGCCGAGCGCGTGGCGAGGGCGTCGCGCTCGGCCACGGCGTCGGCGAGGAGGGCGGCCGCGGCCGCGGAGCGTTCCCGCGCCGCCCCGTGACTCCGGACGGCATCGACCAGGCGCTCGAAAACGACCTCGAAGTCGCGCAACCACCGGACGAGCTCGTCCAGGTCCTCCAGGCGGTCGGTCCACTCGCGGCCCGGGTCGAGCTCGCGGGCGCGCCGGTCGAGGCGCCGGGCCGCGGCCTGTTCCTCCTGGCGGGCGTGGGCGGTCGCCTCCTCCTCGCGAGCCAGCTCCTGGCGCCGCCGCCCCTCCTCCTCGCCCGCCGCCCCGGCCCGGTGGCGAGCCTGGCGGAGCGGTTCCTCGGAGGGTGCGGCCGCGACCTCGGCCGCCAGCCGTTCCAGGCGCCGCTCGAGGGAGCGTCGTCCTTCGCCGAGCGTCTCGAGCCGTCGGTCGAGCGCGGCCAGGTGCTCGTCGAGCTCCGCCAGGCGCCGCCGCCGGGCCGCCTCCCGGGCCGCCCCTCCGACGTGCTCTGGATCGCTCTTCGCCCAGGCTCCGCGCAGGGGCCCGAGGCGCCAGCTCCCGTCCGAGCCCACCCGGTGGGCGCCGACCGCGCTCTCGATCCCGGCCCCACCCCCGGCGTCCACCCAGTCGACCGAGCGCAGGAGAGCGTCGATCACCTCCTCGCTCACGCCGTGTCCGGGCACCGGCGCCAGGGCGTCGGCCAGAGTGCCCGGCCGCTGCCGCGGGGCCGGGGCGAGCACGGTGTCGAACGTTCCCGGATCGAGGAGCTTGCCGCCCGGGCTCACCCAGGCGTCGAGGAGGCCCGAGGCTTCGAGGGCCGCCTCGAGCCCCGGCCGATCGCCCGCCGCCAGGTCCTCCCGGAAGTCGACCAGGAGGTAGAGGGGCGCTCCGGGCCGCTCGGTGCGGTCCGCGGCCCGCGTGCGCGGCGGCTCGGGCGCGAGCTCCCCGCCGGCCTCGACCCGGGCGCGCTCGGCGGCGGTCTCGGTGCGCTCGGCGGTGACCTCGCGGTCCTCGGCGTCGAGGTCGGAGAGCTCCCGGACGCGCTCGTCGCGCACCGGCACGGCCAGCCTGGCGACGGCGGCGGCGAGCTCACCCGCCGCGGCCGCCTTCTCCCCGTCCGCTTCCTCACCCGTCCCCGGGGCCGCCGCGACGGGCTCGGCGCCGCCGCCCGCGACGGTGGCCAGGAGCCGGGCGAGCCCGTCGTCGCCTGGCGCGAGCTCGGTCGCGGCCGCCGCCCAGGCGGCCAGGGCCTCGCCCAGGAGGCCCGCCTCCCGGTCCGCCTCGCGCTCGGCTCGCCGCGCGCGTTCGGCGGCGGCTTCGAGGCGGGCCTCGGCGTCCTGGCGCCGCTCCTCCGAGCGCTGCCACCGCTCCCGGGCGCCCCGGCGCTCGGCGTCGAGGTCGGAGAGCTCGGCGATCGCCTCGCGCCGGCGCCCGATCGCGGTCCGCGCGGTCGCCGCGGCGGCGTCCGGGTCGGCGTCGAGGCTCTCGGCGGCGGCGGCGCACGCCGCTTCCAGGCAGGCTTCGGCGGCCGCGGTCCGGGCCCTCCCCTGCCGCTCCTCGCGCGCCCTCGCGGTCTCCCGGGCCTCGCGGGCGGCGGTTTCGTCCTCGCGCCGGCGGCTCTCGAGCGCTCGCTCCGCGCGCTCCAGGCCGGCGCGGTCCTGGCGGGCGTGGGCCTCCAGATCCTCCACGTGCCGGAGCTTGGCGGCCAGGGCCTCGCCGGAGCGCATGGCCTCGGACTGCTCGAGGGCGCGGAGCGTTCCGCGGGATGCGGCCAGAGCCTCCTCGGTCGCCTCCCGGTGAGCGTGGAGGGCGGCGAGCTCGCCCTCGAGCCGGTCCCTCTCGGCCTCGGCCTCGCGCACCTCGGCGGCGGTCTTGTGGTAGCGGCTGTCGGCCTGGCGCACGGCCGCCGCGCGAGCCCGGGCGACGCCTCGTCCGTAGCTCCGGTAGACCTCGAGGAAGCCCTCGACCTGGCGCCCGGCCGCCTCCACCCGGACGAGCTCGCGCTCGTCCTCCTCGAGCCGCTCGAAGCCCTCGGAGAGCTCGGCCACCAGGTCGGAGTCGATCGGCGGCAGGCTCTCGGCCAGGAGATCCGAGAGGCTTCCCGGGTCGAGCTTTTGCGAGAGCTGCGGGCGGCGAAGCTGAAGGAGGAGGTGGCGAAGGGCCGCGAAGCGGTCTTGACCGAGAGCGAAGAAGAGCTGATCGAGACGCTCGCGGTAGTCCTTTCCGGTGTCGTAGACCGTGCCGTCGTCGCCCAGCGTGCGGACCAGCTCGTCTTTGAGCAGGGGGACGTTCTGTGGGGTGACGAGGGCGAGGTCGCCGCCCACCCGGCGGCGAGCGACGAAGTACCAGGAGTCCACCCGGCGGGTGCGTCGCGTCGCCCGCAAGCCGCACCCGATCGTCCAGTAGACCGGCGCCTCCGAACCGCCGCCCGGCGCGCCGGAGGCCTCGCGGCGGCCGAGCTCGAGCCAGACGTAGCCCACCCGGCTCTCGTGGCGCTCGCCCTCGAGCAGGTTCCAGTACATCGTGCGGGCGGTGCCGGCGAACGGATCGAGCCGATGCGGGGAGAGGTCGGCGTCGAGCAGAAACGGGAGGAGCAGCTCCAGGGCCTTCGATTTGCCGGTGCCGTTCTCGCCGCGCAGCAGGAGCCGGCCCTGGTGGAAGCGGAGCTCCTGGTCGTCGTACTGCCAGAGGTTGAGGATGCCGGCGCGCAGCGGCGCGAAGCGCTCGCTCTCGGCGGCCGGCAGGTCGGGGGCCGGCCTCTCGAGGTCGAAGAGGGCGCCTTCGCCGGCGTGGGCGGACGGCTCGCGGAGGACGTCGGTCATGTCTCGTCCTCCGGGGCCTCGTCCTCCGGCGCGCCGGCCGGTGCCCGGGCGCCCGGTTCGGGCGGCAGCTCGCGCGCCTCGTAGCGGGCGAGGGCGGGCCGCGGCACGACCCCCTCCGGTCGTCGTACGACCAGGCCCATGAGCTCCAGGCGCTCGACGGCCTCGGCGGCCAGGCGGCGGGCGCCGCCCGGCTCCTGGGTGAAGCGCCGGCTCCACCAGCCGCCGTGGCGCGGCACGAGAGCGGCCACGAAGTCCTCGACCTCGCGGTGCGGGACGATCGTCTCGGTCGTGGTCTCCGCCGCCTCCCGTCCCCTCCGCGCCAGCTCCTCGGCCAGCAGCAGGGCGGCGTGGGCGACCGTGCCGGGCGCCGGGAAGGCGAGGTCGGTGAACCGGCCGGAGGGATCGACCGCGGCCAGGCCTTCGCGCCGCACCTCGACCTCGAGGCCGGTGGCCTCCGCGACCTGGTGCACCAGGTAGTGGCGCTGCGAGGCGAGGTAGGCCAGCTCGGCGTCGTCGAGCTCGTCGAGGTACAGCACCGGCTCGTCGACCAGGCGGCGCATCAGGCGGTGGCGCCGCCGCCGGTTCGCCCCTTCGTCGGTCTCGGGATAGATCCGGTCCTCGGCCGCGGCGAGCTCCTCGGGGCCCGTGGCCAGCGAGGGCGGAACCGCCGCCACCAGGAGCTGGCCCAGCAGCCGGCTGTGGACGTCGTAGAGGGCGTCGCCCCGACCCTCGACGAAGGCCGTGTCGTCGCCGTCGGCCAGGGTCAGGACGCCCAGGCCCACCAGCCAGCGAACGGCGTCCACGAAGGCCTGGCGCTCGGAGAAGGCGTCGAGGTCGAGAGAGGCGACCGCCTCTTCCGAGGCGGCGAGAACCTCGACCTGCTCGGCGAGCTCGGAGAGCACCGTCTGGACCTCGACCCGCCCGAGGGCCGCGAGCACCAGGCAGACCAGGGCGTAGCGGCGGGCGTCGAAGGGGTTGCCGGACAGGGTGTGCGCCGGCCGCCGCCGGGCGAGCGGCGCCGGGCGCTTGTGGAGGCGGGCGAGCTCGGTGTCCACCACCAGGCGGTAGCCGAGCTGGTCGGAGAACCAGGAAGCGAGCCAGCGCTCGTGGCGGCGCACCAGGGCGAAGCTCTCGGGGTCCACCCCCTGGTCGGTGACCAGGGGGTGAGCGAGCAGCAGGCACACGGCCCGGCGACGCTCGTCGCGGAGCGTCTCCTCCTCGGCGGCCACGGGCAGGGCGTTCACGCGCTCGCCGCCCATCCCGGCGCCCGCGAGGTCACCGTGAGCACGTAGGCGGGCAGGTCGATCCGCCCCCCGGGCACCCGGATGCACGCCCGGCGCCCCCCGACGGGCTCCTCGAGGCGGAGCTCGAGCAGGCCGTCGCGGCTCGCGGCGCGGCGCAGGCCGTCGGCATCGGAGCCGGCCGAGAGCAAGCGGTCGAGGAAGGCGAGGAGGAGGTCGAGCTCGCCGCGCGACAGGGCGTCGAGCGCCGCCAGCTCGAGCGGGCCGCGGTCGGCGAAGCGCTCGAGCGAGGCGGCCCGCGCCGAGCGCTCGCGGCGGTGGCGCTCCGCGAGGAAGCGCTTCGCCTCGTCGTGGTCCACCACCCGGGGCGTGCGCCCGAGGGCCATGGTGCGGCCCGTGCGGCGCAGCACCGGCGCCACCGGTACCGCCGGCGCCTGCCACCAGCTCTCCCCGGCGGCGACCGCGTCCGGATCCTCGTAGGCTCCCCCCAGGTGGCGGGCGCCGAACAGGCCGAAGGCCGAGGCGAAGAGGCGATGGATCCCGTCGTCGCCCGCGTCGGAGGGCTCGCCCCCCAGGACTCGAACCAGCCCGCCAGGCGCAGCAGGTCGGCGGTGCGGTCGACCCGCCGGAAGCGCTTCTCGTGGAGGCGCTCGAGCACCAGGAGGATGCGGTTGATCGCGGCGCGCGCGGCACCGCGCAGGTGCTCCACGGTGGGCGGCTCGAGCCCGTCGCCGACGAACCAGGCACCGATCCCCCGCCACTGCCGCTCGAGCTCCGCCGAGCGGTCCCGCCGGCCTTCGGGGGTGGGGGTCGCGTCGGCCTCGGCGGCCAGGGCGAGGACGCGCGCGGCGCCCCCCGCGTCGATCTCCCGGATCGCCGCGGCGATCTCCGGGGTGCGCTCGGCGAGCTCGCCCACGAACTGCTCCAGGTACTCGAGGACCGCCTGCTTGTAGATCAGGAACGCGGTGGTGTCCACCTCGCCGGCGTCGATCGCCTCGTGGAGCCGGGCGAGGAAGGTGCCGGCGTTCTCGGTCAAGGAGCGGAACTGCTCGGCGACGATGAACAGGTGCTCGTAGAGGAGGGCCGGGCGCGGCTCGGCGGCGCGGGCCTCCTCGGCGAGCGCCTTCAGGCTCCGGAGGATCGCCCCCAGCATCACGCGCTGGAGCGAGCCGCTGCTCTCCAGCGCCTCGATCACCCGGCCGACGGCGCGCTCGGCCGCTTCGCCGGCCGGCGTCAGCTGGTAGACGAAGTGGCGCCGCCGGAAGTCTTCGAGGGTGGCCACCCGGCCGGTGTCGTGGCTCCTGCGCAGGTTGCCCCAGGCGTGGAGCTGGTCGAGGGCGCGGTCGAGCACCGCTCGGTCGGGTGACTCGCCGGTGGCGCGGGCCAGCTCGGCGGCGACCTCGTCGGTGCGGAGCTGGATGCGGTAACGCTCCTTGGACTCGAGGAACAGGTGCATGATCGCCCGGTAGAGGGGCGCCGAGGCTTCGACCGTGTAGGCGAAGAGGCTGAGAGGGCGGTACGGCGGCGTCGCGGGCTGGGGACGTTCGGAGCTCATGGTGCTGCCGGGAGTGCGGGATGAGCCAAGGAGCCTATCACCGCGCCCCGGGGGTTCCGGTGCCGATCGCGCCGTTCGTCCGGCCGAGGCAGAGGTCGGCCGCTTCCTGCGGGATAGGAGTCCGGGACTTCCGGCCGAGACGGGGCTCAGGGGGTCTACGTCGAGGAGGCGTAACGTCGCGAGGGGCGATTCGGGGGCGCCCGCAGTAGGTCGGAGATTCATTCACAAGCTCTCACTCGACCCGCATGCCGAGCTCGCCGCCCAGGGCGCGGAACCGCTCGGTCCAGGCGGCGGCCGTCTCGTCGCCCGCGGCGGCGGCCGTGCGGCGGGCGGGGAGCTCGGCCTGGAGCAGCCGGTACCAGGCGTTCTGGGTGGGGGCCAGGTCGACCTCGAAGGGCAGTGCCCGGGCGAGGCGGGCCATGCGCTCGAGGCGCGCCAGCAGGGCGAGGTCGCCGGGCTCGCCCGCCAGGCGCTCGCCGTGCTCCTCGAGAGCGGTGGCGACCGCGAGCGCCAGGCCCGCGGTGTCGAGCTCGAGCTTCCAGGAGCGGGTCTCGCGGAACAGGCGCTCGACGGCGTCGAGGTCCGAGGCCGGGTCGCCGAACAGGCGGCGCAGGTCGAGGTTGACGACCACCTCGGCGGCGGCCTTGAGGGCCAGGGGCAGCGGCGTGCCCAGGTCGCCCAGGTACTGCATGAGCGAGGCATAGTCCTCGTAGACCATCCGGTGGTGGGCCTCGGCCTCGGCGCGGGTCGACTCGAGGATCAGGTCGAGCACCACCCGCTGCTCGTCGCGGAAGAGCGAGTCGAGGGAGTAGATCATCTCCAGGAAGTGATGGTCGAGGCGCCGGAGCACGCGGGCGAAGTCGGCGTGCCCGAAGGCCTCGGAGACGTCGGCCGCCATCGCCTCGAACTCCTCCGGGCTCCGCAGGTGGCGCACGCCGCCGTTGAGGTGGTGGTCGCCGAAGTGGAGCACCGCGAACGAGAGGTTGTCCGACGTGCCGGTGATCGTGGACTCGATCCGGAAGCGGCCGACCGCCAGGCGCGCACGGCCGGAGCGGTAGGTGCGGACCTCCTTCTGCTCGGCGCGGAAGCTGAAGATCCGGGCCTCCTCCGGGTACTCCTCGAAGAGCGACGAGAGGGCGTAGTGGGCGCCGACCCGGGCGAGGGTCACCCGCGCCGGCAGCACCTTCTCCTCGTAGATCCGGCGGCCGTCGCCGCCGCCCTGAGCGGCCGGCAGGTTGCTCTTCGCCTCGGCCAGGCGCTCGAGGAAGCCGGCCTCGAGGGCGTCGCCCAGCTCGTCCTGGGCGATCTGGAGCGCGCGGCCGGCGTACTGGAGGATCTGGACCGTCTCGATGCCCGCCAGGTCGTTGAAGAACCAGCCGCAGCTCGTGTACATGTAGAGGGCGTGGCGCTGGAGCTCGAGGAGCTTGCGCGCGCGGACGCGCTCGGCGTCCGAGAGCGGGTGCGCCGCGCGCTGGGCGAAGAGCGCTCGAGGGTCTTGCCGCCGCGGTCGAGCATCACCTCGACGTAGGCGTCGCGCGCCGCCCAGGGGTCGGCGAGGCTCTGCCCGCCGCCTGCTCGTAGCGCGGCGCGAGCTGATCGCGCAGCCAGTCGAGGGCGGCGCGCAGGGGAGCGCGCCACGCCTGGTTCCAGCCCGGAGCCCGCCGGTGCGGCAGCCGCAGTCGCCGCGCCAGCGCTCGACCCCGTGGCGCAGCTCCAGGAGGTGCGCTCGCGGATCTCCACCTTGTCGGCGGGCGGCCGGCGCGCCAGGTGCTCGCCGTAGTTGGTGAGCGCCGCCCCGTCCTCGGCCGCCAGGCGCTCGAGGGCGTAGGCGAGGGCCATCTCGCCGTAGCGGTGGTGGTGGCCGTAGGTCTCGCCGTCGGTCGCGATGTGGACCAGCCGGGCGCCTGCTCCGGAGTCTCCTTCGGAGGCGCGGCCCTGTCGCCGAAGCCGGCGAGCAGCCGCCGGGCGAAGCGCTCGCCCTCCTCGAGCAGATCCTCGAAGGCGACCGCCCGCGAGGTCGTCCCGTTGTAGAAGAAGAGCGCGATCGAGCGCCCCGAGGGGAGCCGGCAGAGGTAGGGGCGGGAGGTGTCGAGCCCGCCGCCGCCCTCGGCCACGTCGAGCCAGTCGCCCCGGCCGCGGCCCTCGGCGTCCAGCGGCCTCACCCGCGCCGCCTGGTGCGGAGCGAGCACGGTGAAGCGGATGCCGTGCTCCTCGCTCGAGGAGGTCGAGGGTCTCCGAGTCGACCGCCGTCTCGGGCAGCCACATCTCCTCGGGGTCGCGGCCGAAGCGGTGCCGGAAGTCGGCGACCCCCAGGCGACCTGGGTCTCCTTGTCGCGCCGGTCGGC
>CAVUJU010000003.1:0-672379 GCA_963741925.1 uncultured Acidobacteriota bacterium | reverse complement strand
CCGCCGGCTTGCCGTGCTCGTCCACGTGCGCGATGCACGAGTACGTGGTTCCGAGATCGATTCCATAGACGTTCTGGTTCATGTCGGTTCCTCCTGGGCTACCGCATCCGAGGCGATCGTCGCCCCGGTGAGATCTGGACCGGACGGCGGGGCGCCCGCCGGGGTGAAGACCGCCACCTTCTCCTTGCGCAGGACCGCGTCTCCGTGCTCGAAGCCGGGCCGGATCCGCCCGGCGACGAGCCCTACGACGTCTGGTCCCGTGGGCTCGCAAGTCACCACGGCGGTCTGCCGGCGCGGGTCGAACCGGTCGTCCGGATTGCGAAACGGCGTCACGCCGAGGCGGTCGAGCAGCAACTCGACGTCGTCGGTGAAGCCTTCGATCACGTCGGAGAAGGTCTCGGGACCAGGAGGCTCCCCGTCGGTTTCGGCGAGGCGCTCCGCGGCCCTCGTCAGGTCGTCGTGCAGGCGGATCAGCCCGAGCAACGCCGGCCGGACCGCCCGCCCCAGCAAGTCGCTCTTGTAGTCTTGGAGCTCCCGGTGCAGACGCTCGATCTGCTCCTCCTTGGACCGGTCGTAGGCGAGCTTGGTCTCGAAGGCGTCGAGGACGCTCCGGAAACCCTCCTCCATCACTCGCTCGAGTCCCGCCGAGGCCTCCGGCTCTTCGTCTCCAGTCCCAAGAAGGTCCGAAGCGACGGGGTCCACGGTCTGGTCGGCCAATCTCTCCATCGCAGCTCCTCTCCACTCTGCCTGCGCGATCCCGGCTCTTGCCGGGATGACGCGGTGCGTTGATCTGGGAGGCTTAGACACCGGAGCGCCGAATAGGTTGAGCCGCCGCGGAAGGTCTCAACCAACCGGACCGAGGGGTGTCTGACCTGGAGAGACGACACGCGAGATGCTGCGAAACGGAGGGTGTGAGATGGGTGTTCGTTCCAGGTACTTCGTTCTGACTGGAGGGCTCGGCGGCCTGGTGGGGTTCGCTGCGATGGAGGTCACCAGACTGCTCTGGGGCACGGGCCCGGCCGCCGGCCGCTGGCAGGCCGTGCTTCAGATGACGGCCTACTTCGCGGGTTTCGGGCTGGCGGTGGGCGCCGCCCTCGGCATGACCGAGGGCCTGGTCCGGCGGCGGTCGGCAACGCTGGTCTACGGCCTGGTGATCGGCCTGGTCGCCGGGGGAATCGGTGGAGCGCTGGGCGGAGCCGTGGGCCAGACGGTCTTCGGCCTGCTACCGATCCGCTACGTCGATCGAGCCCCCCTGGACCTGGTGATCGCTCTCGATTCCTCGGGCAGCATGGGAGGCTGGTGGGTCTTCGGCAACGATCCCCGAGGTCACCGCAAGCGGGCGGCGGAGCGCCTCGTCGATCGGCTTCCGGACACCGATCGAGTCGCCATCGTCGACTTCGACGATCGGGCGGCCATCCGCGCGCCTCTCACACCACTCGACTCGAAGACCCACCGGGCCGAGGTCAGGCAGGCCATCGAGGCCGTCGACAGCTCCGGCGGAACCGACCTCTCTCTCGGCTTGGCCGCGAGCCTCGAGGCGCTGGGCGAGGAGGCTCCGGCAGGACGCTTGCGCGCCGTCATCTTTCTCACCGACGGCGTGGGGGCGTTCGATCCCAGCTTCGTCGAGGCGGCCCGGCGCTCCGGGGTCGTCATCCACACCGTGGGGCTCGGCTCAGGGGTCGACGCCCGCCTGCTACGGGACGCCATCGCCCTGCCGACCGGCGGCACCTATCACCCCGTCGGCCGGGCCGCGGACCTCTCTGCCGCGTTCGAGACGATCTACACCCAGCAGATCGACATGGCAAGCCGGAGCGTGCGGGTTGGGCCCCGCGACGCCCGGCTGGAGACCTCGTCGATCGCCCTCTTCCTCTTCCGCGTCGTGAGCTGGGGCCTCATGGGCTTGCTGATCGGCACCGGCCAAGGCGTCCGCGAGAACACGCGAGAAGATCTCCGGGCCTGCGCTTTCGGAGGCCTGATCGGGGGTCTCGCCGGCGGCGCCCTCTTCGATCCCATGAGCCACCTCGTCGCCCTCGGTGCCGGCTTCCTCGGCCGGGCCCTGGCCGACGCGGCGGTCGGAGCCTCGATCGGTGGGTCGATGAGGCTCGCGCAGCGGCGGCTGGTCGAGACGACCGGCCGACCGACGACGACCCTGCTTCGTGGGCTCCCCCGTGGCAGCGGGCTGTCGCCGCGGAAGCCGGAGCGCGCCCAGGTTCGACTGATCACGCGATGAGCCGCCACCTCACCTTCGAGGACTTCGCCTTGCGCATCGCCGCGCGGGGTGCGGACGGACTGACGACGGAAATCCTCCGCTCCCCCGGCGGAGGCGGCCACGCCCCCCTTCGGCTGCCCGCCGAGCTCGGCGATCTCAGCCGCGTTCTCCGAGCTGCCGAAAGGATGGTTCGGAGCCGTGGACCTGAGGCTCGGGACGTGCATCTCGGCGCCGAGCCGGCGCGTCCCGGGAACCCGACCCTCGATCCACGCGAGATGGGCGGGCTTCTCTTCGACGCCTTGCTCACCGGGCGGGTGCGCGACAGCTTCCGCTTCGGCCTGGGCAGCGTTCGGCGCCAGCTCGACCGCGGCCTGAGGCTGCGCCTGGTCTACGATCCGAGCGATCCGGAGGTCGCCGCGGTCGCCGCCCTGCCCTGGGAGCTTCTGTTCGATGCCGAGGGCGCCGAATTCCTCAGCCGCAACGTGCTGACCCCGGTCGTCCGTTGTCTCGACGTGACCCAGCCCGACGCGCTGCCGCGCGCCGGACCGCCGGTGGGGATCCTCGTCACCGGCGCCAACCCACCGGCTTCAGAGCCCCTCGACCTCGCCGCCGAAGGCGCGCGGCTCCGCGCAGCCTTGAGCACACCCGACGCAGAGGTCGAAGTGCTCGCCGATACGAGGCTCGAAGAGCTCCGCGCCAGGCTCAGAGACGGCTCCTTCCAGGTGCTGCATTTCATGGGGCACGGCGACTTCGACGAGGTCACCGGCGAAGGTTGCCTCCTGTTCAGCGGGCCCGACGGCGGGCGCCGCCCGGTGTCGGGTCGGCTTCTCGCGGAGACGCTGCGAGGCATCCCGTCTCTCCGCCTCGTCGTCCTGAACGCCTGCGAGTCCGCGCGCTTCCCGCGGCGAGCCGGCCTCGATCCATACTCCGGAGTGGCCGCCGCGCTGGTCGCCGCCGGGTTGCCCTCTGTCCTGGCCATGCAGTTCCCGATCTCCGACCGGGCGGCCATCGAGTTCAGCAGTGCGTTCTACAGCGCTCTCGCCGCGGGAGACCAAGTCGACGCCGCGGTGGCCGAGGGCCGCCTCGCGATCCACCGGGCCGAGGAGGTGTCCCTCGAGTGGGCGACGCCCGTGCTTTTCACCCGGGTCGTGGACGCGGCGATCCTCGAGCGTCCAACAGGCGATCGAGCGACGACTGCGGCCTCGATTCGGAGTCGAGTCCTCGACTCCTCCATCCTGGTTCAGGAAAAGACGAGGGGGTTCGTCGGCCGGCGCTTCGTATTCGAAGCTTTCGACCGGTTCCTGGAGTCGTCGGGGGGCGGGTACTTCGAGCTCGTCGGGGACCCGGGCATCGGCAAGACGGCCTTGGTCGCCGAGCTTGTCCGGACCCGAGGCTGGCCTCATCACTTCAACGTGCGTTCCGCCGGCATCTACCGGCCCGAGGCCTTCCTCTCCAACGTCTGCGCCCAGCTCATCGCGGCGTACGAGCTGCCCTATGGCTCCCTGCCTCCGGATGCCGTCCGGAACGGCGCGTTCCTCCAGGAGATCCTCGGAGCCGTCTCCAGGCGCCTCGGGCCAGAGAAACCGGCCGTCCTCCTCGTCGACGCCCTCGACGAGTCGGACCTGGACGGGCTGCCGGCCGGGGTCAATCCCCTGTTCCTGCCAGCCACCCTTCCCCCGGGCGTCTTCATCCTCCTCACCAGCAGGCCGCTCGCTTCCGACCGGAAGCCGCGGATCGACGGCGCCCACGAGCGCTTGGCCCTCGAGCCCGACTCGGAAGAGAACCTCCGGGACATCGGGGAGCTGCTCGAGACCTGGATCGAGAGGCCCGGAGTCCGGGACCGGCTCGGCCTCCGGGGCATCACGGACCGCCAGCTCGTCGAGACTCTGGTCGTCAAGAGCGAGGGCAATTTCATGTACCTGTCGCACGTGCTCCGGGAGCTCGATCGGGGCCTGTACCGCGACCTCTCTCCGGCTGAGCTTCCCGCGGGCCTGGAGTCCTACTACGAAGACCATTGGCGCCGGATGCGCGGCCGGGACGAGGCCGCCTGGCTAGGCTACAAGCTGCCCGTGCTCGAAGCACTGGCCGTGGTCGACGAGCCGCTCGGCTTGGAGATGATCCAGGCATTTTCCGGCGTCGGGGACCGGCACCGGGTCCGCCAGGTTCTCGATGAGTGGCGGCCGTTTCTGGCGGTGACCCAGGCCCACGATTCCGACTCCGGCCGTCACCTCTACCGTCTCTACCATCGGAGCTTCTTCGACTTCATCGTGGCGAAGGACGAGCTGGCCGACGATCCTGTGGACCTCCGAGCCGCCCGGGTCCGGCTCTTTCGGGCGATGTCCGGTTGAGTGCCCTGTCCTTGCCGGAAGGGACCGACCCCGCCAGCGAGAGGGCCTGTCGCAGGACGATGACCGCGCTCTCGCTCCGGCCCAGCGCCTCGCAACCGCCCGCGCGGCCGAGGACAGGCGCCAGCCATGCATCGAGAAACAAACGCAAGCCGTTCTCTGCCCCTGGTCGGCCCGCAGAGCCGAGCGCGTCGACGACCGCTTGCGCCAAGACGGGCAAGGAGCGGCGCGGATCGACCTGCCATAGATGACGCCGGACTGGAGCATTCGAAGGGCTCGCAGGGTCGAGGCTGCCGGCGGCCACGAGGGAAGCGAGCGCCTCGAGCCACTCGTCCTCCGAGACCGCACCGGGACGGAGAATCCCGAGCTCGAGCCGGGCCCGCTCCGCCTTCGGCTGCTCGAGCAACTCGACCAGCCGTCTCGCCTCGTCCGGAGGTAGCCAGTCGAGGCGGAGAAGCCCGAACACCAGGTCGTCGCGAGAAGGACCAGGGCCGAGGCTGCCCACCAGGCCCGGGACGAAGGAGGCCCTCTCGCCGGCGAGGAGGTAGCAGAGCGCATGGACCGTCGCCTCGAAAAGAGGATCGGCACGCTGCCCTGACCGGCCAGGATCTTCCACGACGGCACCGGCGGCCTTCAGCCGTTCCCCGATCGAGGCGCGGCAGAGGTTCAGGCTGACGCCGAGCTCCGCGTCCGACGCCCGGAGTGCGGACGAGTCGGAAGTCCGACTGCGCCGGAAGCGTCCGGCCGTCATGCATGGCCAGCCGCGGGTGAGCGATCTCACCAGCCGTCGCTCGCTCTCAGGCCCTCGAGCGAGCTCGCCACGCCGCACCAGGGCGACCAACACCGGCAGGAGACGCGGCCAGGCACCGCGGAGCTCGCGAAGGCCGGGGGCCTCGCCAGGCCGGTGGGGCAGCCGGCCCGCCCAGCGTACGAGCCGAAGTGCCCGCCGGCGATGAACCCATAGCCCACGGTCGCCGTCCGGACGGGCAACGGCCTCGATCCGGGCGAAGAGCTGCCGGATCGCTTCCTCGCGGTACCGCCAAGACACGGTCTCCAGGCCGATGGCCTGCTCGATCGCCTCCTGGACCTCGGCGACGCCGAGCCTGCCGCCCTCGGCCATACCCAGGTCGACCAGATCGGGAGTGAGGGCGACAAGCCAGGCGTCGCTCGCGATGACCCCGAGGCTCTGCCGCAGGGGTAGGCTCGGTGCACGGCGGTCGCCGAGTCCCCGTCGAAAGGTCCTCTCCTGGTAGCGGAGGCCGTGCCACGCAAGGTCCATCAAGGCTTCGACCCGCCGAGCGTCGCTCCTCACGCTGCCGAGGAGATGCCTGGCGAGCTCGCTCGGGGAGTCCGGTACCTCCAAGAGCACCCCGAGGCAGGCGACCTCGTCCTCCAGAACGTCCACCGAGGCAACCGCCTCGTAGAGCCGGTTCGGCTCCAGACGGGAGCGGACATCCTCGTTCGTCACCTCGATCCAGGTGCGGACCCGTAGAGGGCGGTCCCGGATCTCCGAGGTGACGGCCCCAGCCTTCTCGCGGTACCCATGGCGTGCCAGAGCTCGAGCCACGAAAGCTCGGAGGTCGTCCTCCTCCTCGCCGGGCAGGAGGCGTCGGGTGGCGGACGACAACGCCTCGAGGTCGCCGGTCTCGGCGCACAGGACCCCGGCCAGCCGTACGATGAGCGCACGCCGAAGCGCGAACGCCTCGACGGTCGTGGAAGCGCTACGGAGAGCGAGTCGTTCCGCGCCGTCGAACAGCCGCCGGCGGACCCTGGGATGCCGGACCTCTCCGGCGATCGCCTCGAGGGTCGATGCCCCGCTGCCCGCAGCCGAGCTCACCGCCTCGAGCTCTCCCGGGAGGAGGTCGGGCCGGAGCTCCGCCACGAGGTCGAGAAACCGCGCCAGGTCGGCCGCCGGCGCGGCGTAGCCACTTCGCTGGAGCTCGGTCTTCAGGGCGCCCACCCCTCGAGTCCTGCTCTCGACCGTTCCGGCGCCTGGAGCCGCGAGCCACCGGAGCCGCCAGTGGAGCTCCGAGGCCGGAGGGTCGACGGCCCGGATCGAGGCGACGGCACTCGCCGCCGACTCACCACGACGCTCGAGGAGTAGCACGCGGAGCGGGAACCGGAGCTCGGCGGGCAGCTCCGACTCCAGGGCCGAGCGCTCTTGCTCGCCGAGGAGGCTCCAAAGCTCCGCGCCGAGCTCCAGGATCTGCCGGGACCAGGGCACGGGCCCGAAGCCACGCCGCGCCCGCTTCCAGCGCTCGGTCGCCAGCGCGGGCCGACAAAGCCCGTAGCCCGCCAGGGCCGCGATCGTCGCCGCCCACGCCAGTCCTGCTCCTCCCGACGGAAGGCCCTCTCGGACTCGGCGCCCTAGAGCCAGCGGATCGCCGGGCCAACGGGGCGCCACGCTCCCGGTCACCAGCTCCGCCACCAGCCGCGGCCTCCGGACCCCGCCCAGCGCTCTCCACAGGATCGGCGAGTCCGCCTCTCCCAGCTTCAGGAGGCTCTCGACGAGCTCCCGCCGGACGTCATCCGCAAGCTCCGGCCACGGCTCGAGGCTCCGGATCCAGTCCTGCCAGCGGGCCTGAAGGGGGTAGGCGAGGCACCTCGCCGCCCCGACCAGCGTGTCTCGCCACCGGCGGGCCGATGTCGGGTCCGTCGGTCGCGGGATCGCCTCGAGATCCTCCCGCACGGCATCCAGCAGCCGCCCGAACTCCGGTCGGGCCGGAGACAGCGCCGTTGCGATGGCGGCCCGAGCCCGCGCCCGCTCGCCGAGTCCGGGGAGCTGTTCGGCCAGCTCGATCGCCAGCGCCGACCGGCCCGTCGCGGCGAGCGTCTTCAGGATCTGCTCGTCGTCGAGATCCTCGGCCAGGCCCCGGAGGTTGGCGGCGATGGCCGCAAAGCGTAGAAAGCGCGGCCAGTCAGCGGCGCGGAGGGTCGCCGGGAGCACGTACCGTTCGAGGTCACGCGAAGTCTGCCGGAAGCCGTCGAGACCTGCCGCTTGCCGGGCCAAGAACCCCCCCGCCTCGATCTCTTCGAACAGCTCGTCCCAGGACCATCGCTCGTCGAGCTCGGCTGCGACCTCGACGCGGTGGCGCAACGCGAAGGCTCGCAGTGCTGGGAGACTCATGGGTTTCGGGCCACCGTCGGGCCCGGTCCGGGCGGTCTTCCGCGCTCGTCCGGATCGGCCTCGCCCGGGGGGAACCAGAAGGGAACCGTCAATCCTCCCAACGGAACGGCGGCGAAAACCATCAGCGCGGCAGGTGGGAACCAGCTCCGACCCCGGACCGCGCCCGGCCGCCGCGCGACATGGACCAAGCGCCGCCCTGCTGCAGCGGCGAACGCCACGCTCCACAAAGGGGCGAGCCAGCCCGCGGTCAGGGTCAGACCTGCACAACCGGCGGAGACGGTCATCGCCCCGCCGAATGCGGAGAGGGCGAGCAGCCCGAGCAGCCAGAGGGACGGCGCCCGCTCGCGGCTCTCGTCCGTCAGCCCGAACGGGGACCGGAGCATCAGGACGACGGCTCCGACCATGGTCCCCAGCGTCGCGCCGAGCATGAGGACGACTCCGGCGCTCTCGAAGGCACCGCGTGCGAGCGGACTTCCGACCAGCATCCCCAGGACCAGCGAGCCCTGGCCGACGGCGGCGCACCCGAGACGGGTATGCAAGCCCAGCGGGGGCGGCGGCCGGAGCAGGTGCAGCGCCCCGAGAAGGACCCTACCGCTCGCCAGGGTGAGCTCGGCACCGATCGACGCGCCGGCCAGCACCAGAACGGTCCCGAGGCGTGCCGACGAGAGCCACGGGCTGTCCTCAGGCCGGCGTAGGGACTCGAGGATCAGCGCGAGGAAGATTCCGTCGAGGAGCAGGAGCGACAGCTTCATCCGCGCCAGACTGGTGAGCGCCCGCTGCGATCCCGTGAGACGCGGGCGGACGGCTCGGCTCGAGGGCCGTCGCCATCGGCGCCACCACGGCGTGTCGATCCATGACTCGTGGACCGTCCGGCGAAGAGCGAGCCAGCTCGGCAGCTGATCGAGGTCGCGCCGATGAACGAAGGCGGTGCGGACGAGCGTCGCCTCTCTCCGGGTATCGGAGTCCAGCACCAGGAGTCCGAAGGACAGCAACGGCACCGGCATGGGCAGGAGCCAAGTCGTCGGGAGGGCGAAGGAGGCTCGGCCCAGGCCCCGCCTTCGGAGATGAGCTCCGTACACCGCCATCCCCGCGAAACCGAAGAGGTGAAGCGAAGCGGCGAGACCCAGAAGGGCGAGACGGCGCCCCGGGCTCGGCGACACGGGTGCCGAGAGCCAGACCGCCGCGAGCTCCAGGAGGCCCACACCGGCGAGCCAACCCCAGAACGCCCTCCCTTCGAGCTCGGCCGGCCCTGCCCGGGAATCCCGATCCGTGAGGTGCAGGGCACGCCTCCGGCCGTCCGACCCGGCGTCGGCCGCGAGGAAGGCCCAGGGCAACTTCGCGGGATCGATCCGACACCAGATCCCCACGGTGGTGAGCCCGAGGCCGGGAGCTCCGAGACTCACGAAGCGGAGGGCTCGCAGAGGCCACCGGAGATCAGGGGTCGCTGCGGTCCGCTCCTCGACGAGCCGGACCAACAGCCTCGCCTCCAGGATCCAACCGAGCACCAGGGCGCAGACCACCGTCCACGCAGGAACTGCTCCCAGCAAGTCCAGGCCCGGCAGGCTCCAGGCGATGCCCCAGAGTCTCGACTCGACCGGCAAGGCGGCCGCCAGCGCGAGCGCCGCCGCTCCGAGGCCCATCGGTTCCGCATCCTGCCACCAAGATCGCCGGGCCAGTACGGAGCGGCTTCCCGTCAATTTCGTCCACGTGCGGTAGATCCGATCCAGGCGGTCGTCGATCTCCTGGTGGTCTTCGGGGGGCATGCCGCGAGCACACTCCGGGCCCTGGCCGAGAGGGGAGGGGCCGCCGGCAGACCGGCCGGCGGCCCGCAGGCCGGGGCGTCAGCTCTTCGGGTGCCCGCCCGGGGGCGGGTAGTCGCCGCCCGTGGGCGGTGGCGGGTCGGCCGGCGGCGGATTCGCGCCGTCGAAGGGGCGGCCGGAGTCCATGCCCGGGGGTGGGTAGGAGCCGCCCGTGGGCGGTGGCGGGTCCGCCGGCGGCGGATCCGCGCCGTCGAAGTCCTCGCCCTCGGGGAACGGAGCGCCCGCCATCCAGCGCAGGTCGGTCTCCTCCGTCAGCCTGTGACCGGTCTCGATGCCATCGTTCATCGCGTCCTCCTCGGTTCGGGATCCGCGCCTGGGGCTTGTCGGCTCCTCGTCGGGGGCCGATCGCCGGACGCCGGTCCTCGGTTCACGTCTCATCCCAGGTAGACACGGAGGCTGCGAGATGGTTGAGGGCGAGGAGGCTGGCGCCGGCGGACCGGAGCCGGGGCGGCCTAGTGACCCGTCAACCGTAAAGTGACGTGTCCTGGCGGTCCCTCCCGCCGCTGGCGGCGTTGCTCCTCCTCGACGTAGGCCCCGCTACGCCTGCGTCGGAGCGCCTGGCCAGCGACGAGAAATCCTCGCCAGATACCCTGTCACTTGACGGTTGACGGGTCACTAGATGTCTGATCAGGCCAGAATCGTGACGAACGAGCCGAGTTTCTCGAGAAACAGACCGAGAGGGTGGGGGCGTCCCCTTCCCCCCCGTGGGGTGGGAAGGGGATCGAGGGGATGCGGGGGGCATCCGATGAATCCAGCGGTCTGGAGTAGCCGTTCCGAGGAGCGCAGCCGTGATCGCTCGGCGTGGGCGGGGGACCAGCGGCCCGTGGCGCCGGAGATGCTTCAGGCGCCTCCTCGGTTTGAGGCGGAGCTTCACTAGATGTCTGATCAGGCCAGAATCGTGACGAACAAGCCGAGTTCCTCGAGAAACAGACCGAGAGGGAGGGGGCGTCCCCTTCCCCCCCGTGGGGTGGGAAGGGGATCGAGGGGATGCGGGGGGCATCCGATGAATCCAGCGGTCTGGAGTCGCCGTTCCGAGGAGCGCAGCCGTGAGCGGTCGGCGTGGGCGGGGGACCAGCGGCCCGTGGCGCCGGAGACGCTTCAGGCGCCTCGTCGGTTCGAGGCGGAGCTTCTCTAGGAAGGGGGCAGGTCGGCACCCTGGAGGGCGAAGCCGGCCCAGTACTGCGGGGCCGACCAGCGGGGATCGGCCCGTAGCGCGCCCTGGGCCGCCTGGAGGGCGCGGCCAGGGGCATCTCCCGTGCGCAGCAGAGCCCGGTAGAAGAGCTCCATGAACCGCGCCGTGGCCTCGTCGTCCACGTCCCAGAGGGAGACGAGGACCTGCGAGGCACCGGCGTAGAGGAAGGCGCGCGCCAGGCCGAGGACCCCTTCTCCCGGAACCCGCGTTCCGAGGCCGCTGCGGCAGGTGCCGAGGACCACGAGGTCGGCGTCGAGGTCGAGGTCGTAGATCTCCTGCTCGGTGAGCAGGCCGTCGGCGGGACGGCCCCGCGAGTCCCAGCGCGACAGGAGGAGGCCCGAGAGCCCGGGGCCGGCCAGGCCGTGCGTAGCGAAGTGGACGATCCCGAATCCGCGCAGCCCGCCGTCGAGGACGAAGCGGCGGCTGGCGTCGAAGCCCACGACGACCCGGCGGGCGCCCGGAGGCACCAGCTCGGCGATCGACTCCGCCTCCTCGCCTGCGGCCTCGAGGCGCGGGAAATACCGAGCGAAATCGCCGGCGCTTGCCGCCTGGGTCGCCTCGAAGGCAGCGGTGCTCGGCGCCTCCCGCCCGGCGAGGGCGGCGGGTCGGACGCGGCCCCGAAGGCGCTCGTCGCTCGCCGAGACCACCGGGTCGGCGACGATGACGAGGCGCCGCGACGATGTCCCGCGCCGCTCTCGCAGCGCGCCCAGGCGCACCGCGGACGAAACCGACGGGATCTCGACGATCTCGTGGCGCTTGCCGAGGAGGACGCGCGCCGTGCCCGCGGCCGGCACCGGCAGCGCGCAAAAGGGGACCGAGTGAAGGGCGCCGTCGGCGGCGACCGCCAGGCGCTCCGCCGTGATCCGCCCAGCCACCGGCGCGAGCACCGCCCGGGCGAGGGATTCGGCGGCGAGCTGGGCCTGGAGGCGCGAGTGGGCCTCGCCGCTCCGGCCCAGCAGGGCGCTCGCCCGGTCGGCGAGGTCTTCGATCCGCGCCCGTCCTGGGAGCTGCCGGGCTACCAACGTCTCCCTGCCGACGAGCCAGACCCAGCTCTCCCGCTCGCCCAGGAAGTAGTCGAGGAGCTCCGTCCTGCCGTCGGACAGCAGCTCGCGGCGCAGGTCGGCGAGGCCGGTGGGCGCCGGCTCCAGCAGCCGGCGCCAGCCCGGATGCGCGGCGAGGACGGCGCCCCGGGCGAGGTCCCGTTCGCGCCGGAGCTCGGTCAAGCGCCGGCGCAGCGCCCCCTCGCCCCCGCCGGCGGAGCCGCCCGCAGCCCCGCCGGCGAACAGCTGGCGCTCGATCTCCTCGATGCCCGCGGCCAGCTGGTCCACCCGGGCGACCAGCGCGGGGTCCGCGCTCCGTTCGAGGCCGGCCGCCTGCTGGGCGAGGCGGTCCAGGAGCGTCCGCGCCTTGCTCCGCTCGGCGGCCTCCAAGGCCCGCCGCACGAAGTCCCCGTCCGGGTGCCTCTTCGCCTGCGCCATCAAGATCTCGACCTCGAGCTCGTAGTAGTCGTGGCGCGACGCCAGAAGCGCCGTCCGCAGGTTCCGCGGCGCCGAGCGGCTCCGCTCCGTCTCCACCAGGGCGATCGCTCGGGAGATGCTCTCGAGGGCGGCGTCGAGATCGCCCGCCAGCCGCTGGTGGTGGGCGAGACAGTTCCAGGCGCGGGCCACGAGCACGGTCGCGCCGCCCCGCTCGAAGCGCGCGAGGGCCGCCCGGCACTCCTCCACGCCGCGGGCCGGGTCTCCCCGGTCCTCGAGCAAGCGTGCCACGTCGAGGTGGAGGCGGCCGATCATCTCGCCTGAGCCACGGGTCTCCAAGAGCTCGCGGGAGTGGTCGAAGGTCCGCATGGCGCCGTCCAGGTCGCCGAGGGCGCGACGGGCCCGTCCCAGATCGTCGAGCACGGCGCCCACGCCGCGGGCGTCGCCGAGAGCTTCGAAGCTCGCCCGCGCCCGCTCCAGGTACTGGACCGCCAGGCGGCTCCTTCCCGTTTCCAGGTGGATCGCGCCCAGCTCCGCCAGGGCCTTCGCCTCGTCGCGGCGCAGGCCGTGGGCGTGCGCCAGCCGCCGGCGCTCTCCGACCCGCCCCAGCACCTGGCCCCAGTCGCCGGCCTCGGCGAAGATCCAGGCCTGCCAGTCGAGGGACGCGAGGGCTTCGCCCCAACGGCCCGCCGCGCGATCGAACGCCTCGACCCGCCGCCAGAGGCGCAGCGCCTCGAGGGCGTCCCCCGTCTCGGCGTGGATCTGGGCCGCATTGCCCAGGGCCCGCGCTTCGAGCTCGCCGGCGCCGGCGGCGCGGGCCAGCCGGGCCGACTCGAGGTAGAGGTCCAGGCTCTCGTGGACCCTCCCCGCGCGCCGCGCGGCCCACGCCTGCCACTCGACGCAGCGGGTCTGCATCCATTCGTCCCCGGCGGCGCCGGCGAGCGCGGCGGCTGCGCAGTACTCCGCCTTCGCGCGGTCGAAGTCGTCGCCCTCGCGGGCCAGGTCGGCGAGCTTGTAGCGGGCCCAGCCCTCCCGGGCCGCCTCGCCGGTCCGATGCCAGCCGGCGGCCGCCGCCTCGAAGGCGCGGTGCGCCTCCTCCGCCCGACCGGCGGCGGCCAGGACCCGGCCCCGGGCATAGCTCCTCGTCGCACCGTCGCGCAGCCGGTCCTCGGGGGAGGCCGGCCGCGCCGGCGCCACCCGGAGCGAGTAGGCGCCGCCGGGCGCGCTTCCCGCTCCCAGGCAGACCGTGACCTCGTGCTCGCCGGTCGCCGCGGCGACCAGGAGGCCGCCGTCCGGTCCCCGGTCCTGGACCGGGCTGTCGAGCTCGACGGGCGGGCCGGCGCCGGCGGGCGGGGTGACCGTGATCGCCACGTCCGCGCCGCGCTGGTCGACGGCGAGGTCGAGGACCCGGCCCGCTTCGAGGGCGACCCGGTACCGGTCGCAGGCTCCCGGCGCCAGGGGGCCGCCGAAGGTCCCGCCGGGCTCCAGCACGGCCTCCCGAGCCCCCCTGGACGCGGCCGGTCTCGGCGCGGCCGCCGGCGAAGCGGCGGGACGCGCCGGCGCGGCGGGCGCCGGAGGGGCCGGCGAGCACCCCGGGAGGGCCCACGCCAGGGCCAGGGGCGCCAGGTGCGCGGCCAGGCTCCGCCGATGACGGCGCCGGGTCATGGACCTGAACGAACCACTTCGAACGGGTAGCGTGCCAGCAGCTCGCGGGCGCCGTCGCGGACGCCGTAGAGGTCGATCCGGTACTCGCCCGGCGCCAGCAGCCGCGCCGGGAAGCTCGGGCGAGAAGCCTTCGCCCGGGGGCGGCGCCCGCCGGACCTCGAGACCAGCGACCAGCCGGCGGCCTCCGGCGTCGGTCAGATCGACCTCGTAGGCAGGGAAGTCCCGGGGCTCGCCCACGAGGAGCGAAACGACGACACGGTCCGCGGTCGCGGGCAGCTGCAAGGTGTTCCGCGAGGTACCCCGCGTCACCCGGCTCTCCGGACTGACGTCGAACACCGGGACGATGCCCCGGGGCGCGGTCGCCTCGGTCAGCCGCTCGCGAAGCGAGACGTTCCACGCGCCCAGGCCCAGGGCGGCCACCAGGAACGCCGCCGCCAGCGGCAGGACCACGGCCGAGCGCCGCCAGGCCGGCATCCGCGCTCCGCCCATCGCCGCCTGCAGCTCCCGCCAGCGCTCGCGGATCTCCCGGCGGTCGACGCGCGGGCCTCCCGCGGGAGGCTCGAGGCCGGGGAACGCGGCGAAGTCCAGCACCAGCTCGCCGCACTCCCGGCAGAGCGCGAGGTGATCCCGGATTCGCTCGGCCTCCGCCTCGGGCAGATCTTCCTGCTGATAGGCGAGCAGGACCTCCGGGTCGGGATGCTCGCCGCCCAGGCGCCGGCGCTCCTCCGCCGCCAGCTCGCGCAAAGCCGCGTCGAGATCGGGTTTCTCAGGGTCCATCGTCTCCCCCGGGGGCGGTCACAGGAGTCTAGTGAAGCTCCGCCTCAAACCGACGAGGCGCCTGAAGCGTCTCCGGCGCCACGGGCCGCTGGTCCCCCGCCCACGCCGACCGATCGAGCCTACGTTCGCCTGAACGGCGACTCCAGACCGCCAGATTCATCGGATGCCCCCCGCATCCCCTCGATCCCCTTCCCACCCCACGGGGGGGAAGGGGACGGTTGACCGGATGCCCCCCGCATCCCCTCGATCCCCTTCCCACCCCACGGGGGGGAAGGGGACGGTTGACCGGATGCCCCCCGCATCCCCTCGATCCCCTTCCCACCCCACGGGGGGGAAGGGGACGGTTGACCGGATGCCCCCCGCATCCCCTCGATCCCCTTCCCACCCCACGGGGGGGAAGGGGACGGTTGACCGGATGCCCCCCGCATCCCCTCGATCCCCTTCCCACCCCACGGGGGGGAAGGGGACGGTTGACCGGATGCCCCCCGCATCCCCTCGATCCCCTTCCCACCCCACGGGGGGGAAGGGGACGGTTGACCGGATGCCCCCCGCATCCCCTCGATCCCCTTCCCACCCCACGGGGGGGAAGGGGACGGTTGACCGGATGCCCCCCGCATCCCCTCGATCCCCTTCCCACCCCACGGGGGGGAAGGGGACGCCCCCACCCTCGCGGGCTGTTGCTCGAGGAACTCGGCTCGTTCGTCACGATTCTGGCCTGATCAGACATCTAGACGAGGAGCCCGAGGGCCAGGAACCAGCCGTACCCAGGACCTGAGCTGGACAGGTCTCGCGCGGAGGCGCAGAGGCGCAGAGGCGCGGCCTGGATTCGACCCGATTTCGGCGACACCTCGGAGGGGCCCCGAGTCGTAGACGCTCCACCGAATGCAACAGGCCCAGCCGCCCTCCTCTGCGTCCTTGCGCCTCTGCGCGAGAACAGGACTCGTATCCCGCGAGCCTGGCGAAGCTCCGCCTCAAACCGAGGAGGCGCCTGAAGCATCTCCGGCGCCACGGGCCGCCGGTCCCCCGCCCACGCCGACCGATCGAGCCTACGTTCGCCTGAACGGCGACTCCAGACCGCTGGATTCATCGGATCGCCCCCCTCACCCCCGGTCCCTCTCCCAGTATCGCCGCGCTGAAACAACTCGGCTCGGTCGTCACGATTCTGGCCTGATCAGACATCTAGTGGTCCTCGCCCTCGTCGTCACCCATGCTGAAGTACTCTCCCAGCTCGACCCTGAGCCGCTGGCGCGCCTGGTGGAGCTGGGTCTTCACCGTGTCCACGGAGACCTGCATCATGCTCGCGATCTCGTGGTACTTGAGGCCCTGGTCGATGCGCAGCATGACCGAGCGCCGCATGCGCGGCGGCAGCGCGGAGACGGCCTCCCGGAGCATCTGGCGACGCTCGCGCTCGAGGGCGTGGTCCAGGGGGCCGGAGAGCCGCGGCCGCCGCTCGGCGCTCGCCTCGCCCGCCGGCTCGCCCCGTTCGAGCGCGGCGTCGAGGGACTCGGTCGGAGCGCCGCGCTTGATCGCCCGCTTCTCCCGGATCGAGTTCTTCCAGACGTTGGCCGCCACCCGCAGGAGCCAGGTGGTCACCGTCGAGTCCCCCCGGAACCTCGAGTAGCCGCGGTAGGCCCTGAGGAAGGTCTCCTGGGCCAGGTCCCGGCACTCCTCGTCGGGGCACCCCCGGCGGGCGAAGAAGATCAAGATCGACTCCGCGTACTCCTGGAAGAGGGCACCGAAGTCCTCTTGCCGTTCGGCGTTGTGCGGAAGGTCTCCGAGCTCGAGATCGACGACTGACACGGACCGGGCTCCTTCGGCGGCCCCCGGCGCCTCGGACGGGCCCGGAGACCGCGGCTCGCGTAGCCGCGCGGGTCGTCTCCGGGCTCCGCGGCGGTCGCGGGGCTCATCCTGCTCACTCTCGTAAGGGCGTCGCGCCGTCGAAGGATAACGCAAACTCTAGTCTCCTGCGCAAGGCAAGCAATTCGATAGAGAGTGTCGAGCGGTACGCGGGTGTTTCACGCCGCGCCGGCACGGCTCTCGGCCGAGCGCCCGAAAAGACGAAGCCCCGGCGCCGCATCCCGCGGGGCCGGGGCTTCGGGATCTGCTTCGGTGGCGTGGGTACCCCCCGGATGAGGGGGCCTCCAGTGAGCGCCACAGAGGCGGTGGAGGTTCCCCTACGGGGACGCCACCTCCGTCAAATCCGTTCTAGCACTCGTCACTGGATCACCTCCTTCCTGGGCGTACCCCTCGTCGGCGGGTCCCACCCCGCCCGGCCCCTCGAGCCGCCCAAGCTCTCGAAGCCGCCGCGACGCTCGCGCCAACGAGCGACGCGGATCCGGACCGACTCCATGCTCTGCG
This sequence comes from uncultured Acidobacteriota bacterium, assembly GCA_963741925.1. GTDB lineage: Bacteria > Acidobacteriota > Thermoanaerobaculia > Multivoradales > DATKCC01 > CAVUBL01. Next base: position 655,411 of record CAVUJU010000003.1, on the reverse strand, counting down.
ATCGTCTGCGGTTTGTCAAATGCCCCGCTCCGCGCCCACCCGACGGCGACCCGGGCGCCGCCCGCGACGGCCGGCCTCCCCGGTTGATAGTCTCGTCCGCGCGTCAGGTCGAGCCCCGCGAGAGGAACCCCATGGTCCGCTTCGGAAAGCGATTCGCCCCGCCGGGGACGGCCCCCGGCACCCTGAGCCCGCCCGAGGTCCGCCGGGTCGAGACGGTCTCGATCTCGGTGCTCGAGTACGGGATCGAGCGGACGGTCGAGTGGCAGGCGGCCGGCGCCGAGGAGATCGCGGCCCGGCGCGCAGGCCTGCCGGTGCTCTGGATCGACGTCGTCGGCCTCCACGACGTGGAGCTTCTGCGCCGCCTCGGCGAGCAGTTCGGCCTCCATCCCCTCGCCCTCGAGGACGTCCTCAACACCGGGCAGCGCCCCAAGATGGAGCCCTACGAGAACCTCGTGTTCATCGTGATGAAGCTCATGCACTCCTCGACCGGACACCTGGAGAGCGAGCAAATCTCGCTCTTCCTGGGCAGCGGCTTCGTGATCACGCTCCAGGAGATCCCGGGAGACGTCTTCGAGCCGGTCCGGCAGCGGATCCGGGCGGCCGACGGCCGCATCCGGCGCATGGGGCCCGACTACCTGGCCTACGCCCTTCTCGACAGCCTGGTCGACCACTGTTTCCCGGTGATCGAGGAGCTCGGCGAGCGCCTCGACGACCTGGAGCAGGAGGTGGTCGAGGAGCCGGACCGCCAGACGGTGGGCCTGATCCACGGCGTCAAGCGGGACCTCCTGGTCCTGCGCCGGGCGACCTGGCCCCAGCGCGAGGTGGTGAGCGCCCTCGAGCGCTTCGAGTCCCCCCTGGTGAGCAAGGACACGCGGATCTTCCTGCGCGATCTCTACGACCACACGGTCCAGGTGCTCGACATGGTCGAGACCTACCGCGACCTGGCGACGGGCCTGCTGGACATCTACCTTTCGAGCATCAGCAACCGGATGAACGAGGTGATGAAGGTGCTCACGGTGCTCGCCTCGATCTTCATCCCGCTCACCTTCCTCGCAGGCATCTACGGCATGAACTTCGATTCCCGGGCGAGCCCCTGGAACATGCCCGAGCTGGAGTGGGCCTACGGCTACCCCGCGTTCTGGGTCGTCGCGCTGGCGATCGTGGTGGTGATGCTCTTGATCTTCAAGAAGAAGAAGTGGCTCTGACCGTCTCCTCGACGTAGCGGTGGACCACCCAGGCGCTCGCCAGGGCCAGGGCGGCGCCGATCCAGAACGGGACGTGGAAGTCCAGCACCGCGAGAGCCCCGGCGAGGAGGGGGCCGGTGGCGATCCCCAGCGAGAACCCCATGGTGAGGATCGAGAGCTGGCGCGCCTCGCCTCCGGCGCGGGCGACGTCCGCCGCCAGGGCGAAAGCAGGCGCGGCGATGGCCGCGGTGGCGATCCCCTGAACCAGCCGGACCGCGGTGAGCTCGAGGGTCGACCCGGTGTAGGCCAGGGCGACCGTCGCCGGCGCCAGGAGCAGCAGCCCGCCGATCACCAACGGCTTCCGGCCGCTGCGGTCCGAGAGCGACCCGAGGGGGATCTGGAAGACCACCCGGCTCAAGGTGAGGGCGCTGAACGCGACGCCGAAGCCGAAGGCCGTCTGCTCGAGCCGGGCGTTGAACTGGTTCTCGAGGGCCGACATCATGGCCACCGACGCCGCCATCACGAAGGTCGCGCCCGCCAGGCTGAGGAGCGCCGGGTCGAACAGGCTCCGGTCGAAGAGCCGGAACCGGGCGCCGCCGGCCGCCGCCTCGCCCGGATCGCTCACCCAGATCTGCACCGCCACCATTCCCAGGACGATGAACCCGGCGCCGGTGTAGAAGGCGGGCGCGAAGCCGTAGCGGGACTGGAGGAAGCCGCCCAGGAGCGGCCCGATCGAGAATCCCACCATGCGCATGGTCGTGAACACGCCCATGGCCCCGCCCCGGGTGCTCCTGCGGGTGGCCGCTTTCATGATGGTGAGCGAGGCGGGCAGGGTCATGGCGAACCCGACGCCCTGGACCGCGCGCACCGCGACCAGCTCGGTGAAGGTGTTGGCCAGCAGGATCGACGCCGTCGAGCCCGCCATCAGCAGCAGGCCTCCCTGGATGAACGCCTTGCGCCGGCCGAAGCGGTCGATGAGCGCCCCGGCGAGGGGCTGCACCGCGGAGTTCACGTAGCCGTAGAGGGCGATCAAGATGCCCACCAGGACCGAGGTGGGAAACGGCAGGAGGGGCGAGGGGATCTTGGCGACGTAGAGCGGGAGGGTGACGATCAGGATGCTGTTGCCCACCCCGTCGCCCAGCCGGGCGAGCGACAGGGCGAGCACCACCCGGTCCGCTCCCAGGTGCTCCTCGAGCCAGGCGAGGGCGCCGCTCCCCGCCCCGTCGCTCGCCTGTCCACCGCCCACGTCGCAGTCCTGGTCCTTGCCGGTCGAGACGCCGGCGGATCAGCTCGGCTCGAGGAGCTCCCCGGCGAGCGCCGCGATCCGCTCCCAGGCCGCCGCCACGTGGCGCTCCTCGGTCCCGGTCTGGCCGATCGACATGCGGAGCGCGTAGCGCCCGCCCAGGCGGGTGTGGGTCAGGAAGAGCGCCCCCGAGGCGTTGAGCCGCGCCAGGAGCTCCTCGTTGGCCTCGTCGCTCGCTCGCATCCGGAAGCAGACCAGGTTCAGGCTGCGCGGCACGACCAGCTCGAAGCGCTCGTCCGCCGCCACCCGGGAGGCGAACCGCTCCGCCAGCTCGACGTGGGCGCGCACGCGCCGCCGGAGGCCCTCGAGGCCGAAGGCGCGGAGCACGAACCAGAGCTTGAGCGCCCGGAAGCGGCGGCCCAGGGGGATGTGCCAGTCCCGGTAGTCGATCACCTGGCCGGACTCGCTGGCCCGGTTGCGCAGGTACTCGGGCAGGATCGAGAGCGTTCGCACCAGGGCGGCCCGGTCGCGCACCCAGAAGCAGTCGCAGTCGAAGTGGGTGAACATCCACTTGTGGGGGTTGAAGCAGTAGCTGTCGACCGCCTCGAGCCCACGGTGGATCCAGCGCAGCTCGGGGCAGAGCGCCGCCGTCCCCGCCATGGCGGCGTCGACGTGGAGCCAGGCGCCGTGCTCGCGGCAGACCGCGCCGATCTCGGCAACCGGATCGACCGCGAGCGACGACGTGGTGCCCACCGTGGCGCAGACGAACGCCGGCACCAGGCCCGAGCGGCGGTCGTCCGCCATGGCGGCCGCGAGCGCCTCCGGGCGCATGCGGAAGAGCTCGTCGGTCCCGACCTGGCGCAGCCGGGCCGTGCCCAGGCCGGCGATCCGGACCGCCTTTTCCACCGAGGAGTGGGCCTGGGTCGAGGCATAGGCCACCAGGTTCCCGGGCACCCCGTCCCGGCCCGCCGCGAACCCGGTGGCGCGCTCCCGGCCGGCCAGGAGGGCGCACAGCGTGGCGCTCGATGCCGTGTCCTGGATCACCCCGCCGCCGGGGCCGGTAGAGCGGAACGCCTCGGGCAGCCCCAAGGCGCTCACCAGCCAGTCGAGCACCCGGGTCTCGACCTCGGTCGCCGCCGGGCTGGTGGCCCAGAGCATGCCCTGGACGGCGAGGCCCGCGGCGGCCATCTCGCCCAGCAGGGAGGGGAACGAGGCGTTCGACGGGAAGTAGGCGAAGAAGTTGGGCGACTGCCAGTGGGTGATACCGGGCAGGACGATCGTGTCCAGGTCGGCGAGGATGCGCTCGAAACCCTCCGGCTCCTCCGGCGCCTCGGCCGGCAGCTTCGCCTCGATCTCCCCGGGCTCGACCCGGGACAGGACGGGGAGCTCCTCGGCGCGCTCGCGGTAGTCGGCGATCCAGTCGACCAGGGCCTTGCCCCAGCGGCGGAACTCCTCCGGGCTCATGGCGTCGCTCATTGCCACTCCACCGTCGCCGGCGGCTTGGAGGTGACGTCCCAGAGCACCAGGTCGATCCGGTCGGCGAACGCCTCCTCGAGGTCGGCCACCAGCTCCTCGACCACCCGGTGCGGGACCTCCGCCCCCACCCGGGCCGGGCGGCCGGTCATGAAGTCCTCGGTCACGAAGGTGCGGACCGCCACCGACCGCCTGCCACCGCGGCCGATCGGGAGCAGCACGGCGAAGGCCTGGGAGACCGAGCCCAGGGTCAGGTGGCGGGTCACCCGGGCGTCGAGCTCGCGCAGCAGCTCCACGGTCTCGTCGCCGACGTAGGTCGGGTGATGCCCGAGGCCGGCGGGCAGCTCGCGGTGGTTGAGCACGTAGGCGGTCCGGTTGACGAAGTCGAAGCGGTTAGCCAGGCGGTTGCCCAGGCGGGGGAGCGCGTCCCAGTCGACGCCGGCGAGCCCGCCGCCCCGGGGCCCGGCGACCAGGGCGAGGTAGCGGTAGCTGCGCTGGTCGCCCTGCACGCCGACGGTCTGGACCGGCACCACCGTGCCCTCGTAGGCCGAGCTCCACTCGGCCACCGCCTCGGCCACCGCCCGCTCCTGCTCGGCGGTCACGCCCCCCTCGCCGTGGTCGGCGATCAGGCGTACCGCGAGGCCCGGCCCGGGGAAGGGCTGGCGGCCGGCGATCTCCTCCGGAAGGCCCAGGATGCGGGCCACCTGGCGCACCTCGTCCTTGTGCCAGTCCCAGTTGGTCTCCACGACCATCCCCCGCGCGCGCGCCCGGCGGACCAGCTCGATGTCGTTGTGATGCGTCTTGATCTTGTGGGCGAACCCCGAGATCTCCGGGTTGCCGCTCTCGATCAGGTCGGGGCGCAGCGTCCCCTGGGCCCAGTAGGTCTGGTCGAAGTCGAGCTCCAGCCCCAGCGCCGCCTCGCGGAGAGCCTTCAAGAAGATCTCGCCGATCAGCCGCCGCTTCTCCTCGGGTTCGACCAGGCTGGTGAGGGGACCCAGGACCCTTCCCTCGACCTCCACCAGGTCGTGGAAGAACATCTCCTTGGCGTCGATCCGCACCAGGTGGGCGAGCCCGAGGTCCGCGAGCACCTCGCAGATCCGGTCGCTCTCGCCCTTCCGCATCAGCCCGTGGTCGACGTGCACGGCGTAGACCCGCTCGGGGCCCAGAGCCTGGAGCAGGAGGGCCGCCGAGACCGCCGAGTCGACCCCGCCCGACACCAGCACCAGGCAGGGGTGCTCCCCCACCTGCTCGCGGATCTTGGCCACCGCCGAGGCGATCCGGTCGCCCAGGACGTAGTTGCCCTCGAGGCCGCAGACCCGGTGGAGGAAGCTCCAGAGCATCTCCCGGCCGTGGTCGGTGAGGTCGACTTCCGGGTGGAACTGCACGCCGTAGAGCCGGCGCGCCTCGTCGGCGATGGCCGCCACCGCGTCCTCCGAGCGGCCGGTCACGCAAAAGCCCGCCGGCAGCTCCTCCACCGAGTCGCCGTGGCTCATGAGCACCCGCTGGCGCCGCCCGAGGCCGGTGAAGAGCGGGCTCGTCGGTTCGATCCCGATCTCGGTCTCGCCGTACTCCCGGCCGCCCGCCACCGGGCTCACCCGCCCGCCGAAGTGGGCGGCGAGCAGGTGCATGCCGTAGCAGATCCCCAGCGCCGGCACGCCCAGCTCCCAGATGCCGGGATCGCAGTCCGGCGTCTCCTCGCCCCAGACCGACGACGGCCCGCCCGAGAGGATGATGCCGTCGAATCCCCGCAGGGTCTCGGGCGCGACGTCGAGGGGGAAGATCTCCGAGCGCACCCCGAGCTCCCGGACCTTGCGGTCGATGACCTTGGTGTACTGCCCCCCGCAGTCGAGGATGGCGACGGAGTCGACGTGCATCGTTGTCCAGGGGCCTGCGCGGCAGAGACGCTCGGTCGCGTTGCGAGCGCCGTGGGGCGGATAGGAGGTGCCCCGGCAATCGGGAGCCTAGCAAACGCTCCGGCCGGACGCCAGCGCCAAACGGCCCCCACCGCGCTCCGACACCTCACGCCAACGACCCGAAGCCCCCGCCGGAGATCCGCGACTCGTGGGCCACCGTGAGGGAAACTCCCCCTCCCGGCTGAGGGGGTGCCTCGGTTCCCCGGGCGCGCGGGCGGCGGCATGCTGGGGGGAAAGGAGGTCCGTCATGCGCCACTGCGTCACCCGCCTGCTCGCCACCGCCCTTCCATCCGTCGTGCTCGCCCTCGCCCTCGCGCCGGCCGCCGCCGCCCAGAGCTGGTCGGCCGACGTCCTCGACCCCTCCACCGTCGCCGCCGACTCGACCGGGGCGGTGGCGCCGGCGCGGGACCTCGCCGCCGCCGCCGGCGAGCCCCAGAACCTGAGCCTCTACCCCCTCGCGGGGACGGCGGCACCGCCCGACGGCGGCATGGCCCAGCGCTACGTCTTCGTCGCCAACGGGCAGACTCCGGCCGACTTTCCGCCGAGCGTCGCCGGCCGGATCGCCCTGGTCAAGGTGACCAACGGCCTGACCACGACCTTCGCGCAGGTGGTCTCGAGCGCCGCCGCGGGCGGAGCCGTCGCCGTCCTGATGATCTCGTCGACGACCAACGGCACGGCCGTCACCGGCACGATCCCGGGGGCCACCATCTCGCCGGTCGACGGCGAGCTGCTGGTCGACCTGGTCGACGAGACCACCGACGCCGCCGATCCCCCTCCCGGGACCGTCTCGGCCTATCCCCTGCGCATCAACCCCGGAGTGTCGCCCAACGCCGAGCCGGTCGCCGTCCCGGACACCCTGACCGCCGGCGCCTACCACGGCACCCGGGTCGCCACCGGGACGACGCCGGACTTCGACGGCAACCCCAACGCCCTCACCCCCTACGACGGTCCGCCCCTCCAGGCGGCGATCTACCCCGTGGGCCGCGGTGCCTCGGAGCCGACCCTCGGAGTGCTGGCGAGCGGCACCGGGTTCTTCGCCGCCGCCGACTTCGACAGCGCGGCGGCGGGGGTGCTGCCCCGCACCCTGGTCATGCGTTCGACCGACGGGGGCCGGAGCTGGACCTCCGTCTCTCCGCCCCTGCCCGATCCCCTGAAGAGCGCGCCGCCGATCAACGGCGACCCCATGCTCTACGTCGACGCGCGGACCGGGCGGGTCTTCAGCCTCGACACCTACGACGCCGACTGCATGTGGCTCATCTACTCCGACGACGAGGGCGAGACCTGGAGCCAGAACCCGGTGGTGTGCGACACGGGCTCGGTGACCGACCACCAGACGATCTTCGCGGGGCCGCCGCCCGCCGGGGAGGAAGCCCTGGGCGCGCTCTACCCGGACGTCGTCTACACCTGCTGGAACACGGTCGCGTCGGTCAACTGCCTGCGCAGCCTCGACGGCGGCGCCACCTTCACCAAGGCGGGCTCCCCCTACCTGGGTTACGAGCCCGACAACGACGGCCCGGGCTTCAACGAGGGCGTCCCCGGCCTGTGCGGCGGCCTCACCGCCCACGTCCGGACCGACGGCGCCGGCCGTGTCTTCTTGCCGGCGGCGCGCTGCGCCCTGCCGCGGGTGGCGATCTCCGGCGACGGCGGCCTGACCTGGAGCGTCTCCGAGGCCAGCCACTCCGTCCCGGTCGCCGGCGGCGAGCACGAGAACCCCCTGGCCGTCGACGACGCCGACAACCTGTACATGGTCTGGTGGGACGACAACGACCGGCTGCCCTATCTCAGCGTCTCCCGGGACCACGGCGCCACCTGGAGCGCGCCCCTGATGATCGCCCCGCCGGGAGTCGAGGAGGTGAACTTCCCCACCGTCGCCGCCGGCGAGGAGGGTCGCGTCGTCGTCCACTTCCCGGGCACCGTGGTAGGCGACCGCAGCGACACCGGCCGCCCCTGGAACCTCTACGAGGTGGTGACGACCGACGCCCTCGATCCCGACCCTCTCTTCGTCTTCACGACCGCCAACGACCCGACACACCCCATCCACCGGGGCGACTGCGGCCCCGGCCGCTGCGGCGGCATGTTCGACTTCCTGGACGTGGTCGTGCCGCCGCCCGGAGTCCCGGCCTCGTCGCGGGGCTTCTGGGCCTCCGGCGTCGACACCTGCGACGCCGACTGCGAGGCGCTGGGCGCCGCGGCGAGCGGCAGCGCCGGCGTCGTCGTCCGCCAGCTCGGCGGGCCGGATCTCCGAGCCCAGGGGCTGGTGGTCGAGGACACCGACCCGGCCCTCGAGTACGCCGGCGGCTGGCACCGGGTGAAGGACGCCGGCGCCTCGGGCGGTACCTACCATCGCCGGGTCGGTGCCAAGAACGGCGTCGGCGGCGAGCCCACGGTACGTCTGGTCTTCACCGGCGACGCCCTCACCTACCACTACGCCACCTCGAGCGCCGGCGGCAGCGCCGAGGTCTTCCTCGACGGCGCGCCGGCCGGCACGGTGTCCTTCTCCGGGCCGACGAACGACCCCGCGTTCGGCGCCTCGGCGACCTTCGACGGTCTGGGCGAGGGGAGCCACGAGCTGCGGATCGTCTACCGCGGCGGCATCGCCTCCCTCGACAAGCTGGTGGTCCAGCCGGCGAGCCGGTCGGCGAGCTCGGACGCCCGTGCGGTCACCAGCCGCTCGGTGACCGACGCCACCGACGCGCTGCTCGGCGGCCTCGCCGGGGCCACGGCCGTCACCACCGTGCTCGCCGACACGGCGACGCAGGAGGTCTCCGTCGAGGTCGAAGGCTCCGACCATCCCCTGGACGTCCAAGTGCTCGACCCGAGCGGCGATCTCGTGGCCCGGGGAGACGCCCTGCTGGACGGCGGGTCCATCTCGGGTACCGACCTCGTGCCCCTGGTGGGCGGCCTCTACACCGTCCGCGTGAGCGATCCCGCCGGCGGAGCGGGCGCCGTGCGCATCAGCGTGGCCCGCACCGTCGAGGTGGCGCAGTAGCCGGCGGCCCCTCACGCCAGGCCGTGGCGGCGGAGCTTGGCGCGCAGGCTCTTGCGGCCGATGCCGAGGAGCTCCGCGGCCTGGGCCTCGTCGCCGTGGGTCAGGGTGAGGGCCTCGCGCAGGGCACGCACCTCGGCCGCGTCGAGGCGCTCCCGGAGCGGGCGGAAGGACTCGGGCGAGCGCTCGGCGCGGGCGCCGGCCTCGGCGGCCGGCGCCACGCTGGTGGCGTAGCGCTCGAACGGCTCCTCGCCCTGGAGGCCCTGCTCCACCGCCCAGCGGACCGAGCCGAAGTGGGCGCTCTCGAGCGCTCCCGCCTCGTCGGCGAGGAGCACCGCGCGCTCGACGGCGTTGGCGAGCTCGCGGACGTTGCCCGGCCACTCGTAGGCCATGAGCAGGGTGAGCGCCCGGCGGCTGACCCCCGAGATCCGCTTGCCGTACTTCTCCGCCGCCCGGGTGGCGAAGTGGAGGACCAGCCGGGGCAGGTCCTCCAGCCGGTCGCGCAGCGGCGGCACGTGAAGCTCGAGGCCGGAGAGCCGGTAGTAGAGGTCGCGGCGGAACCGGCCGCCGCGCACCAGCTCGTCGACGTTGCGGTTGGAGGCGGCCACCACGCGGGCCTCGATCTTGACCGGGCGGTCACCGCCCACGGGCAGGACCTCGCGCTCCTGGAGCACGCGCAGGAGCTTCGCCTGGAGGGCGTCCGCGAGCTCGCCGACCTCGTCGAGGAGGATGGTGCCACCGGCGGCCTGGCGGAAGTGTCCCGGCCGTGGCTCGACGCCGGCGGCGACCCCCGCCGCGACCCCGAAGAGCTCCGCCTCCAGGAGCTCCTGCGGAATCGCCGCGCAACTGATCGCCAGGAACGGCCCCGCCGCGGCCCGGCTCGAGGCGTGGAGGGCGCGGGCCACCAGCTCCTTGCCGGTGCCGGTCTCGCCCAGGAGCAGGACGTGGAGGTCGCTGCGGGCGGCGGCCCGGAGGTGATCGAGGAGCCCCTGCATGGCCGGCGACTCCCCCACCACCATGCCCTCGGGCAGCACCAGCTCCGTCGCGGCGCGGGGCCGGCGCGCGGCGTGCGCCGCGCCCTCGGCCAGACGTACCTTCTCCCCGACGTAGCCCAGGAGCTCCGTGACCCAGGCATCGGGCGGCTCCCGGCGCCGCGGGAAGGCCGCCACCAGCGCCAAGCCACCGTCCCCTGGGTCCGGGCAGAGCACGATCCACGCCCCGGAGCCCGACTCGAGGATCGACGGCGCGGCGGCGCGGCCCGCGGTGAGCTCCGTGGCGATCCGATCGGCCTCCTCCGCCTCGGGGAGGGTGCCGACGGCGTCGCGCAGGAAGAGGTCGTCATCCACCGGCGCGAAGACCCAGAGCGCCGCGGCGCCCACCTCGTCGGCGACCCGGCCGAGGAGCTCGGAGCGGTCCTCCTGGGACACGCCGGGGGCGAGGGCCTCGAGGTCGCGGACCAGCCGGAGCACCGAGACCGGGGCCGTCTCGCCGCGGGCGAGCCCGCTCGTGCGCCCCGCCCGGGCCTCGCCGCCGCGCCCCGCCTCGAGCTCCAGGGCGAGGGAGACGTCGGTCGAGGCGATCTCCTCGAGCGACAGGAGCGCCCGGCCCAGGCTCACCCGCCCGCCGGGCGAGAGCTCCACCCGCTCGACCCTCTGCCCCTCGACCACCAGCCCGTTCTTCGAGCCCAGGTCCTCCAGCAGCACGCCCGCGGGCCTGGCCTCGAGCCGGGCGTGGTGGCGCGAGACGCCGGGGAAGGGCAGGACCAGGTCGTTGTCCGGGGCGGCGCCGAGCCGGGCTTCGCCCCGGGCGGGGACGGGGAACCTTCGAACCTCTCCTTGGCAGGCGGCGACGATCCGGAGCACGAGAGTCGGCCCCGCTCAGCGCCGCCCGGCGGCGGCCAGGAGAGTCGGTCGGGAGTCGGTGGAGAGGGTCTTCGCCGCGCGAGCCCGGCCGGCCTCCACGATCCGGCGATCGCAGGCTTCCATGCGCAGGAAAGAGGTCCGGGCGTCGACCTGGCCGGAGCGCTCCGAGCGCGCCACCTCATCGGCTCGGCGAACCGCCTCGAGGGCCTCCTGGTGCCGGCCGAGCTCCTCGAGCTCCACCGCCTGGAGGGACAGCAGCATGGCGGTCGTGTCCAACGAGCGGGCGAGCTGCCGGTCGATGCGCGCCAGGAGGGCGCCGGGGTCGGCTCCCCGCGCCGCCTCCATACGGTGGTCGATGCCGTGCAGGACGAGCTCCTCGAGGCGGTCTCCGGCGAGATCGACGGCGGCCTCGGCCCGGTCGTGGCCGGAGGCGACGAAGCCGATCCGCGCCCGCTCGAGCAACGGCTCGTAGAGCACCCCGGCAGCAGCGGTCACGGCCATGAGGACCGTACACGCCGCCGCCAGCCGGCCGCCGCGGAGCCGGCGCGAAGAGCGCTCCTGCTCGAGATCCCGGAGGGCGTCCGCCGCCCGCGGGTAGCGATCGGCGGGGACCTTGGCCAGGAGCCGCGCCGCCACGGCCGCGAGCCAGTCGGGCACCTCGGGCCGGAGCCGGTGGAGGTCGGGGGCGGGGCGCTGGACGTGGGCGAGGAGGGTGCCGAGGGACGATCTCGCGCGGTGGGGCACGTCGCCGGTGAGCATCTCGAACAGCACCACCCCGACGCCGTAGAGGTCCGAGAGGGCGTCGGCCTCCTCGCCCAGGGCCTGTTCCGGAGCCAGGTACTCCACGGTGCCCATGAGGACGTCGGTCTCGGTGGCCCGGGTCTCCTCCGAGCTTCTCCCGGAGGGCGAGCCCGAGGTCCGCGAGCTTCGCCCGCCCGTCGCGGCCGAGCAGGACGTTCGACGGCTTGATGTCCCGGTGGACGATCCCGACGGCATGGAGGGCCGACAGGCCGGCGAGCAGGTCGGCCGCCACCCGCACCGCCTCGGCGACGGGCAGCGCCCCGCGGCGCAGCCGGCTCGCCAGGCTCTCGCCGTCCACCACCTCCATCACCAGGAAGGCGCCGTGCTCGTCGCCGCCCGAGTCGTGGATCCGGATCAGGTGGGGGCTCTCGAGGTCCCGGGCCAGCGCCGCCTCGCGGGCGAATCGCTCGAGCGCGTCGCGTCCCAGCCGGTCGGAGCGCAGGAGCTTGAGAGCGACCCGCCGGCGGCCGGCGCGGTCGACCGCGAGGTACACCACTCCGAAGCCGCCGCTCCCCAGGATCTCGACCACCTCGTAGCGGCCGGCCACCAGGGTTCCGGCCGGCAGCCGCTCGGCGACCGTGGGCGGGCGCACGCCCGCCCCGACACGGACGGTCTCGGTCCTCTCGGTTGCCCTCGGCTGGTCCAACATGCCGGGCTCGGTAGTCCTTTGGACGACAAATTCAGTAAGAGCCTATCAAGCAGTGTCCCGCGGACGGGAAACGTTTCAAGGGAGAGGCGAGGTGAGGCGGGGCCGGCGTCGGGCGGGGACCGGCGGGGACCGGCGGGGGCCACCGTCGGGCTATACTGCCGCGGGCCGTTAGCTCAGTCGGCAGAGCAGCGGACTTTTAATCCGCGGGTCCAGGGTTCGATTCCCTGACGGCCCAGATCCGGGGGAGCTCCGCGGAGCTCCCTCACACGGTGACGCGCTGCTCGAGTACCTGGGCGAAGCGGTCGCCGAGGAGGGCCTCGAGGGCGCCGCCCGAGCGCACGATCGTCTCCTCGCGCCGCGGCCCGGTGGAGATCACCTCGACGGCGGCTCCCACCTCCTCCTCGATCAGGCTCACGTACTCCCGGGCCGCCCGCGGTAGGGCACCGAGATCCAGCGCGCCCACCGTCTTCTTCTGCCAGCCCGGGACCGTGCGGTAGACCGGCCGCGCCGCGGCCAGCGCCCGCGGGTCGGAGGGCAGCTCCGGCGTCTCCTCGCCGTCGATCTCGTAGGCCGTGCAGACCCGGATCTCGTCGAACTCGTCGAGCACGTCGAGCTTGGTGAGGGCGATCGCCTCGGTGCCGTTCAGGCGCCGGGCGTGGCGGGCGACCACGGTGTCCAGCCACCCGCAGCGCCGGGGGCGGCCGGTGGTGGTGCCGAACTCGTTGCCCCGCTCGCGCAGGTACTCGCCCGAGCGGTCGTGGAGCTCGGTGGGGAACGGCCCGGCGCCCACCCGGGTGGTGTACGCCTTGAGCACCCCCAACGACCCGTCGATGGCGGTCGGCGGCACGCCCGAGCCGGTGCACGCCCCGCCGGCGGTCGAGTTGGAGCTGGTGACGAAGGGGTAGGTGCCGTGGTCGAGGTCGAGGAGCGCTCCCTGGGCTCCTTCGAACAGGAGGCTCGCGCCCTCCTCGAGCCACTCGGAGAGGAGCAGCTCCGTGTCCCACAGCAGGGGCGCCAGCCGCCGCGCCCACTGGGCGCACTGGGCCTCGAGCTCGGCCATGGGCGTCGGGGCGGGCGCCCCGAGGCTCGCGAGCTCGGCCGCCACCCGCCGGTGCTCCGCCTCGAGGCGCTGCCGCAGGTCCTCGCTCGCCAGGTCTCCCAGCCGCACGCCGAAGCGCGCCGCCTTCGACTCGTAGGCGGGGCCGATCCCCCGGGAGGTCGTGCCGATGGCCTGCGCTCCCCGGGATTGCTCGCGCGCCTGGTCGAGCTCGACGTGCCAGGGCAGCAGCGCGTGGGCCCGGTTCGAGACCAGCAGCCGGCCTCCGATCTCGACCCCGGCCGCGGCCAGGCGGTCGAGCTCGGTGAACAAGGCGGGGGGCGAGACCACCATGCCGTTGCCCAGGACGCAGCGCATCTCCGGGTGCAGGATGCCCGAGGGAATCAGGTGGAGCGAGAAGTGGCGGTCGCCGAAGCGCACCGTGTGGCCGGCGTTGTGGCCGCCCTGATAGCGCACCACGCCGTCGAAGGCGGGACAGAGCAGATCGACGATCTTGCCCTTGCCCTCGTCCCCCCACTGCATACCCAGGATGATTCCATTTCCCATGAATCGAACCCCACGATCTATCTGCGCAAACCGCGAGAGCCTATCAGACCTCCCAGGCCAGGTAAACACCCGTCCGCGCGGGCCGCCGGACACCCGAAGGGGGAGAGCGTGAGGGCGGAGCGGGTGCTAGCATTCCTTCGTCGGCGATGGCGCCGGCGCCTACCTCCCCCACTCCCGTGACCCTACTGCCGATCTTCCTGCGAGCCGCGATCGTCTTGCTGCCCCTGGCCTACCTGGTCAGCGCGGTGGCCTACGGGCGGATCTTCTTCGCCGCCGGCCGGACCTCCGGACGCCTGGCCCGGCCGCTGCTGCTGGCGGCCCTGGCCCTGCACCTCGTCTACCTGGCCGCCCTCACCGTGCACTGGGAGCAGTTCCCGGCCGCCACGATCGCGCAGGGGCTCTCGGTCGTGGCCTTCGCCGTGGGCGTGACCTACGTCCTGGTCGAGTGGCGGGGACGGGAGCGCTCGACCGGGTTCTGGATCGTCTCGGTGATCTTCTTCGTCCAGCTCCTGTCGTCGGTCCTGCGGCCACCGGAGTCGGTGCCCTCGACCGAGGTGCTGCACAGCGTCTGGTTCGCCTCGCACGCCTTCCTCGCCCTGGTGGCCTACGCCGCCTTCGTCATGGCCGCGGCCTACGGCTTCTTGTTCCTCGAGCTCTACCGCGAGCTCAAGCGGGGACTGTTCTCGGTCTTCTACGGCAAGCTCCCGCCCCTCGAGGCGCTCGAGCGGATGATGAGCGGCGCCCTCCACGTCGGCTTCGTGGCCCTCACCGGCTCGGTGGTGATCGGCGCCGCCTGGGCCTATCGCCTCTATGGCCAGGCCTGGCCGGCGGATCCGATCATCCAGCTCACCTTCGCCACCTGGGCCCTTTACGGCCTGGCGCTCCTGCTGCGCCGGACGCAGCAGTGGCAGGGCCGCCAGACCGCCTTCGCCAGCCTGGCGGGACTGTGCGCGATCCTCCTCTCGCTGGTGGTCGTCAACTTCGTGGTCGGCAACTTCCACGGCACCCTCGGCACCTCCTGAAGCGACCCGAACCAGACGCTCAGCCGCTCCCGTCCAGGCACTCCCCGATGACCGCCACGTCCAGCAGCCGCCAGGACCTGCCCCTGCTCCTCGTGGGCACCGACCACCGGTGCTCGCCGGTCGAGCTGCGCGAGCGCGTGGCCTACTCCGGCGAGGGCGCCGAGGAGCTGCTCGTGCACCTCCTCGCCCGGCCCGAGGTGGCGGAGACGTTGCTCGTCTCCACGTGCAACCGCACCGAGGTCTACGTCAAGCCGCGCGACGACGAGAACGCCTACCACGCGGTGGTCGAGCTGGCCTTCGCCGCGCGCGCCCCGGAGATCGCCGACCAGGGACGGCTGTACGTCAAGCGGGGGCGCGAAGCCGCCCGCCACCTGATGGGGGTCGCGAGCGGCCTCGAGTCGATGGTCCTCGGCGAGCCCGAGATCCTGGGCCAGGTCAAGCAGGCGACGGCCCTGGCCGACGCCGTGGGGACCAGCGGCACCCTGCTTCGGCGCCTCGCCCGGGCGGCCCTCAAGGCCGGCAGCCGGGCGCGCTCGGAGACCGGGATCACGAGCGGCGCCGTCTCGCTCGGCTACGCCACCGTGGAGCTCGCCCGGGCGATCTTCAACCGCCTGGAGGAGGCCCGCATCCTCGTGGTCGGCGCGGGCGAGACCAGCCGCATGGTGACCCGCAACCTGCTCGAGAAGGGGGCCCGTCACCTCACCGTCACGAACCGCTCCCGCCGCCGGGTCGAGGCCTTCCTGAACGAGTTCACCGAGGCCCAGGTGGTCGCCTTCGAGGACCGGGTCCACGGCGTCGCCGCGGCGGACCTGGTGGTGGTCACGACCGGCGCCGAGCAGCCGGTCCTGCACTCCGAGGACTTCGCCACCGCCATGCTCCGGCGCCCGGGCCGCCCCCTCCTGGTGGTCGACCTGGGCATCCCGCGGAACGTCGACCCGGGAACCGCCCGCCTGAGCAACGTCTTCCTCCACGACGTCGACTCGCTCGAGACCCTCATCCAGCGCAACCTGAAGCGCCGGCGCGAGGAGGTTCCGCGAGTCGAGGAGATCCTGGACGACGAGCTCGGCCACCTCCTCGCCTGGTACCGGGGGCTCGAGGCCGAGCCGGTGATCGCCAGCCTCCAGAAGCAGGCCGAGCGGGTCCGCCAGCAGGAGGTCGCCTCGGTGCTCGACCGCTTCCCGGCCGAGACCCACGAGGACCTGGACCGGCTCACCCGCGCCCTGGTGCGCAAGATCCTCCACCATCCGAGCCGGCGCCTCAGGAGCGCCGACGGCGAGGACCAGCTCCCCCACCTCGACATGGTCCGCGAGCTCTTCCAGCTCGACCAGGAAGAGGCGGACTCCTGACCCCCGACCCCCGGCTCCCGCTGTGATGACCACCACCCTCCGCCTGGGAACCCGCAAGTCCCAGCTCGCCGTCGCCCAGTCGTCCGCCGTCGCCCGCGCCCTCCAGGCCCTCCATCCCGGGCTTCGGGTGGAGCTGGTCCCGCTCTCGACCAAGGGCGACACCACGCCCGGCATGCTCGCGCCCCTGGGCGGCAAGGGCCTGTTCACCGAGGAGCTCGAGGCCGGCCTCGCCGGCGGCTCCCTCGACCTCGCGGTGCACAGCTTGAAAGACCTCCCCGTCACCCTGGGCGAGGGCCTGGTCATCGCCGCCTACCCCGAGCGTGCCGACCCCCGCGACGTCCTGGTGAGCGAGACCGCCGGCGACCTCGAGAGCCTCCCCGAGGGCGCCACCGTCCTGACCGGCGCGCTGCGGCGCCAGGCCCAGATCCTGGCGCTCTGCCCCGGCCTGCGGGTGGAGGGCGTCCGGGGCAACGTCCAGACCCGCCTGCGCAAGTGGCGCCAGGCGGGGGCCGGCGGCGTCGTGCTGGCGGCGGCCGGCCTCGCCCGCCTGGGGCTCGACGACCTGCCGGCCCACCCCCTCGATCCGGAGGGCTTCGTCCCCGCCCCGGGCCAGGGCATCCTGGCGGTCGAGGTCCGCTCGGGGGGCGAGGCCGAGGCGCTCTGCCGGCCCCTCGACCACCGGCCGTCGGCACGGGCGGCGCAGGCCGAGCGCCGGGTGGTGGCGGCCTTCGGCGGCAACTGCGCGCTGCCGCTGGCCGCCTGGGCTCGGCCCGCGGCCGGGGGCGACGGCGACGCCCTCACCCTGAGCGCCCTCCTCGCCGCGCCCGACGGCTCGCAGATCGCCCGCGCCGAGGCGACGGCCGCCTCGCCCGAGGAGGTGGCCGCCGCCTGCGTCGCCACCATGCGCGAGCGGGGCGCCGAGGAGATCCTCACTCGGATAGGGGCTGGAATCGGCCCGTGAGCCCGGCCTCGACAGGGCCCCTCGCCGGGGTGCGGGTCGTGGTCACCCGGGCCCGCCACCAGGCGGCCCCGACCGTCGAGGCGTTCCGGGCGACCGGCGCGCAGGTGGAGCTGCTGCCCCTGATCGAGGTCGTGCCGCCCGCCGACCCGCGGCCCCTCGACCGGGCGCTCACCCACCTCGAGGGCTACGACTGGATCGTCTTCACCTCGGCCAACGCCGTCGATCAGCTCGCGGCGCGCCTGGCGGAGCGGGGACGATCGCTCCCCGCCACTCCCCGCCTGGCGGTGATCGGGGCGGCGACGGCGCAGGCCCTGCGGGCGCAGGGCCGCGAGCCCGGCGTGGCGGCCGCCGACCCGCGCGCCGAGGGGCTGGCCGCCGCCCTCGGCCCGCGCCTCGCGCCCGGCGCCAGCGTGCTCCTGCCCCAGGCCGCCGACGCCCGGGACACCCTGGAGGCCGCCCTCCGGCGGCTGGGCGCCAACTGCGAGCGGGTCGCCGCCTACGCCAAGCGTACGCCGCCCGAGAGCCGGGCGCGGGCCGGGGAGATCTTCGGCACGGCGCGGCTCGGCTGGGTCACGTTCACCAGCCCCTCCATCGCCCGCGCCTTCGCCGGTCTGTGGGGAGAGGACTGGGCGAGGCGCCGCCGGGGGCTCGCCGCCGCCTCGATCGGGCCGGTGACCAGCGACGCCCTCCTCGCCCTCGGCGTCGAGCCGGCCGCCGAGGCCACGAGCCCCGGCGACGAGGGGATGGTCGAGGCCGTGGTCGCGGCGGTCGCCGGCGGCCGAGGCTGGTAGACTTTCCGTGGCCCGTCGCTACGGAGCCAACTCGTGACCCACCCGCGAAGTCGCCTCTCGGCCCCTCGCGATCGAGAGGGGGCGTCCCCCTCAACCCTCGGGAGTGGCGAGGGGATCGAGGGGATGCGGGGGGGGACGCGAGGAATCCTCGCCAGGAGCCCGCCCGTGAAACTGCCCTCGCTCGTCAAGGTCCCCGCGCTCGTCCTCCAGCGCCTCTACACCGCGGGCAGCCTCGAGAACCGGCCCGGAGGCGGGGTCGCCTTCCAGATCAAGAACCGCCTGAGCGACGCCCGGCTGACGCGGGTGCGCTCGATCCGGCTCTGCGCCCGGGAGCTGCCCCTCGAGCGCCTGCGGCTCGAGGCCGGCGACCGCGCGCTCACCGCCGCCGACGTCTCGCCGGAGGCGCCCCTCGCCTTCCCGCTGGGGGCGATCGTCACCCTCGTCGCCCAGGACCACGAGCCCCTCGCCAAGGGCAAGCACGAGATCGCCTTCGATGTCGACTCCGAGCCCTTCGGCCACCTCGCCTTCGAGGTCAAGGACGCGATCGCCGAGCCCGGCCGGCGGGTGACGGTGCCCCACGACAAGGAGCACAACCAGGAGCGCGACGTCATCCGGCGACGCCAGAAGTTCGTCGAGGAGCTCTCCGGGACGAAGCTCCATCACCTCGCCCACTACTCCTTCGACCCGCGGACGACCCAGGGCAACGTCGAGAACTTCACCGGCGTCGCCCAGGTGCCGATCGGCTTCGCCGGGCCGCTACACGTGGACGGCGAGCACGCCCGCGGCGACTTCGTGATCCCGCTGGCCACCACCGAGGGCACCCTCGTCGCCTCCTACAACCGGGGCATGAAGGTGCTCAACCTGGCGGGCGGCGTGATGTGTACGGTCCAGGACGACTGCATGCAGCGGGCGCCGGTCTTCATCTTCGACTCGGCGCGCGGCGCGCGGGACTTCCGCTTCTGGGTCGAGGAGAATCTCGCGGCCATCCGGGAGGCGGCGGAGGCGACCTCCTCGGTGGCGCGCCTTCTCTTCATCGACACCTACCTGGCGAACAAGTTCGCGTTCCTGCGCTTCAACTTCTCCACCGGCGACGCCGCCGGCCAGAACATGGTGGGGCGCGCCACCTTCGCCGCCTGCTCCTGGATCCTGGAGCAGAACGACTCGATCCGCCGCTTCTACCTCGAGTCGAACCTGGCCACCGACAAAAAGGCCTCGCAGGTCAACATGATGCGCACCCGCGGCAAGCGGGTCACCGCCGAGGCCACGATCCCACGCGACGTCCTGGTGCAACACTTGCGGGTCGAGCCCGAGAGCCTCCAGCACCACGCCGGGGTGGCCAACGTCGGGGCGTTCCTGTCGGGCGCCAACAACAACGGCCTCCACTCGCCCAACGGCATCACCGCCATGTTCATCGCCACCGGCCAGGACGTGGCGAACGTCTCGGAGTCCTCGGCCGGCATCATCTACACCGAGGTCACGCCCGAGCGCGGCCTCTACCTCTCGCTCACCATCCCGTCGCTCATCGTCGCCACCTACGGCGGGGGCACCGGCCTCGCGACCCAGCGCGAGTGCCTGGAGATCCTGGGCTGCTCCGGCAAGGGCAAGGTGCGCAAGCTGGCCGAGATCGTGGCCGGCGTCGCCCTCGCCGGCGAGATCTCCCTTGCGGCGGCCATCTCGTCCCTCGACTGGGTGTCGAGCCACGAGCGGTACGGCCGGAACCGGTAGCGGCCGGCAGGCCGCGCTCCGGAGGCCGAGCCATGAAGGCCGAACCATGAAGAACGAGCCGAGGCTGGCGGTGCAGAGCGAGCAGACGGGGGTGTCCCTCTCGCCCCGCGAGGGCGGGAGAGGGAGCGCGGGTGAGGGGGGCGATCCGGTCCAGTTGCCCGCTCCGGGCCCGCCCACCGAGCCGGAGTGGGAGATCCTCGTCGAGACTCCGCCCACCGGCCTCGTCCGGCGCTTCCTGACCACCCAAAGGCACTTCCTGGGGCTTCTCTTCGGCGGCCTGGCGGCCTACGCCCGCGACCTGCCGGTGCGCCGGCGCCACGGCCTGCGCTACCTCCTCGCCCGCCTCCTCGGTCTCGCCGCCCGCCCGTTCCTCGACCGTGCCCTGGTCCGCGAGCCCTTCCCGGTCCAGCTCCGGCGACGGCTGGAGCTCATGGGCGCGACCTACATCAAGCTCGGCCAGATCCTCTCTCTGCGCGAGGACATCCTCCCCGCCTCGATCACCGACGAGCTCAAGAACCTCCTCGATCGCCTGCCGGTGGTGCCCTACGAGCGCTACCTGGAGCTGGTCTCCGCCGGCATCGGACGGCCGGCCGTGGAGGTCTTCGCGTCCATCGACCCGCGGCCTCTCGGGTCGGCCTCGATCGCCCAGATCCACCGGGCGGTCACGCACGAGGGCGACGACGTGGTGCTCAAGGTGGTCAAGCCCGGCATCCGCGAGACCCTGCGCCGCGACGCGGTGCTCCTGAAGATGCTCGGCGTCTTCCTCCAGGTGGTCGCCGGCCGCTTCCAGCCGCGGCGGGTGATCGGCGAGTTCGTCGAGTACACCTTCCGCGAGGTCGACCTGCGCCGCGAGGCGGACAACGCCGAGAGCTTCGCGGCCAACTTCGCCGACATGCAGGACGTCGTCTTCCCCCGGATCTTCCGGCAGTACTCGGGACGCGACGTCCTGTGCATGGAGTTCCTCGACGGGATGAAGCCGAGCGACCCCCGAGCCCAGGCCCTGCCCGAGGAGGACAAGGACCGGCTGGTCGACCTGGGGGCGGCGTCCATCATCCGCATGCTCTACCGCGACGGCTTCTTCCACGCCGACCTCCACCCGGGCAACCTCCTGGTGCTGCCGGGACCGAAGGTGGGCTTCATCGACCTGGGGATGGTCGGCCGCTTCAACGACCAGCTCCGCCGCACCCTCCTCTACTACTACTACTGCCTGGTGACGGGCGACGCCGAGAACGCCGCCCGCTACCTGGCCGCGGTCGCCGAGCCGATCTCGGGCAGCGACATGGTCGGCTTCCGCCGCGAGGTCGAGGAGATCTGCCGGCGCTGGCAGCGGGCCTCGACCTTCGAGGGCTTCTCCCTCGCCCAGCTCATCCTCGAGTCGGTGGGCCGGGGCGCGCAGTTCCGGATCTACTTCCCGGTCGAGCTCGTCCTCATGGTCAAGGCCCTGGTCACCTTCGAGGGCGTCGGCCACGTCCTCAAGCCGGGCTTCGACGTGGCGACCGTCTCGCAGGCCCACATCAACCGCATCTTCCTGCGCCAGTTCAGCCCCATGCGCCTGGCGCGGGAGGGCCTGCGAGGCGCGCCCGAGCTGGTCGACGCCCTGGTCAAGGCACCGATGCTGGTCACCGAGGGGCTGCGCCTCCTGGAGCTCCAGACCCGGCGCCCCTCGGCGAACCCCTTCGCCGGCATCCGGGGCACGATCTTCGGAGGGTTCTGCCTGCTCGCCGGGGCGATCCTCGCCTCGAGCGGCGCCCCCTGGTATCTCGCCCTGCTGCTGTTCGCGGTCGGGATCATCCTGGCGCTCCGCCCCGGGAGGTAACGGCCCGCGCAGGAATCACTGCCTGCACCGAGGCCGTCATGGCGCAATCCTCGCGAGGCGCGCGACGGAGGCGTAGCGGGGCCTACGTCGAGGAGGAGCAACGCCGCCAGAGGCGTGAAGGACCTCCAGGACGCGTCAATTACAGGCGTTGACGGACCACTAGGAACCAGCGGTACCCAGGACCTGAGCTGGACAGGTCGCGCGCAGAGCCGCAGAGTCGCAGAGGCGCGGCTGTGGAGTCGACCCGATTTCGGCGACTCCCCGGAGGGCCCCGAGTCGTAGACGCTCCACCGAATGCAACAGGCCCAGCCGTCCTCCTCTGCGTCTTTGAGCCTCTGCGCGAGAACAGGACGTGTATCCCGCCCCGCTGCCGGCGAAGGGCGGGGGGGATCGAGGGGTAGCGGAGGGATCGAGGGCAGGGGGGGATCCGGTCACCGCCGGGCGGCCGGGGTCGGCACGGCGACCGGACCCGCCGCGGCGCTCACCGCCTGGGGGTCGAGCTCCCGGGGCAGGAGGAGCCACATGCGGCCCGCGTTCTTCATCCGTCCCGCGACGTCGGCCGCCTCGTCGCCGGGACCCCAGAACACGTCGCCGCGGACCGGGCCGCGGATCGCGCCGCCCGTGTCCTGGGCCACCACCAGGCGCTCGATCGGACGGTCCACGGGACCCGCCGGGGCCAGCCCCGTGGCTTGATCCGAGCCCTGATCCGAGATGGGGGCGCGGGTGGCCAGCCAGACCGGCGCCCCCAGGGGCAGGAAGCCGGTATCGACCGCCAGCGACCGGCCCGGCGTCAGGGGCACGCCCTGGCTGCCCACCGGTCCGGGACCGTGCAGGACGCGGAAGAAGACGTAGGAGGCGTCGCTCGCCATGACCTCGCGTGCCTCGGCGGGATGGGCCTCGAGCCAGCTCCGGATCGACTGCATGGAGACCGTCTCGGGGGTCAGCGCGCCGCGTTCCACCAGGTCGTGGCCGATGGCGTGGTAGGGGTGGCCGTTCTGGCCGGCGTAGCCCACCCGGACCACCGACCCGTCCTCGAGCACCAGCCGGCCCGACCCCTGGATCTGGAGGAAAAAGGCGTCCACCGGATCGTCGACCCAGTAGAGCTCGAGCCCGCGGCCGGCGAGGGCCCCGGACTGGATCTCCGACCGGTCGTAGTAGGGCTCGAGCCTCCGTCCGTGGAGCCGGCCGGAGATCCGCACCCCCGCCAGGTCGTCGCGGAAGGCCCCGAGGTCGACCTCGATCAGGTCGGACGGCTGGGCGTAGATCGGCGTCCGGAACGCGCCGTGGCGCCGCCGGCTGGCGTGGAGGCTCGGCTCGTAGTAGCCGGTGAAGAGGCCCAGCGGGTCGCCGCGGTCGGTGACCGCCCAGGGCCGGAAACGCTCGGCGAGGAGCTCGCGCATCCCCTCGGGATCGTCCGGAGCGAGACGCCTGGCCGCCGCGCAGGGGGCGAGCCAGTCGCCGATCGTCCCGCCGACGCCCCCCCGGCCCACCGGCCGGTCGGCGGGCTGCCGCTCGAACGCCGTGCACGACGCCAGGATGGAGTCGAGCGCCCCGGAGAGGGCGTCGTCCCGCCATCCCGGGAGGGCGGCGAAGCTCGCCGGCTCCAGGTCCAGGCGGGGCTCCGGGGCCTCGGCCGGGCCCGCGGCCTCCGGCGCCGGCGGCAGCAGGAGGGGGTGCTCGGGCTGCCTCCGCACCACGAGGAAGAGGGCCACCAGGAGGGCGACGATCACCAGGACCAGGACCGTGATCAGGATGACGAAGCGGCGGGGCATGACGAGCCGAAGGATCGAGCGATCGCAGTATACCAGCGGCCCCGCCGGAGGCCGCGGGCGCGGCCGTGAGAGAATGCCCGCACCTGAGCGTCTCGTCTGGAGGATCGAACATGACTGCACGCCGTGCGGGCCCTCTTTTCGCCGTCTCCCTGCTCACCACCCTCGCCGCCGCCGGCGGCTGCTCCCCGGCCGGGCGGCCCGCCGGCGACGACGCGGCGAGCCTTTCCACCGCCCCCGACTCGAAGGCCCTCTTCCCGGTCCGCCGCGGCGGCCGGGTCGGGTTCATCGACGGCTCGGGCCAGCTGGTCATCGAGCCGGTCTACGAGAGCGCCGGCGAGGCGGCTGAGGACGCGATCCCGGTCAAGGCCGGCGGCCGGTGGGGGTTCATCGACCGTGCCGGCGAGTGGGTGATCCAGCCCCGCTTCTCCCAGGCCGGAGGCTTCTCCGAGGGGCTCGCCGCGGTCGCCATCGACGGCAAGGGGGGCTACGTCGACGCCCACGGGGAGGTGGTGATCCAGCCCGTCTACCAGGGGACCGGAGGGTTCTCCGGCGCTCGGGCGGCGGTCGAGCTCGGCGGGCTCTGGGGCTACGTGGACCCCCAAGGGACGATGGTGATCCAGCCCAGCTACGCCGCCGCTCGCGCCTTCGCCCAGGGTCTCGCGGCCGTGTCGACCGACGAGAGCCATTGGGGCTTCATCGACGCGGCGGGCAAGACCGTGATCGAGCCGCACTTCACCGACGCCTACAGCTTCTCGGAGGAGCGCGCGGTCGTGCGCGGCGACGACGGCGGCTTCGGCCTGATCGACCCGACCGGCGCCTTCGTGGTGCAGCCCACCCTGTTCGGGGCCCGCAGCTTTGCGGGCGAGCTGGCGGCGGTCAAGGTGGCGAGCCGCTGGGGCTTCCTGAAGCCCTCGGGTGAGATGGCCATCGAGCCTTCCTTCGACGACGCGAAGAGCTTCACCGACGGTCGGGGCGCGGTGGCGGTCGAGGGCTCGTGCCGCGACCGGGACGGCAAGAAGCTCACCCAGTGCTGGGGCTTCGTCGACGACCGGGGCGAGCTGGTGATCCCGGCCCGGTTCGCCTCGGTCGAGCCGTTCGCCCACGGGCTCGCCCAGGTCGAGGAGCCGGGCGGCTGGGGGTATATCGACACCGCCGGCCACCTGGTCTGGAAGCCCTCGGTGTGAGTCACTCCGAGCCCTTCCCGGGCGGATCGAGCCCCGCGGCGAGGGCGGGCGGCTCGCCCGCCGTCGAGGCGCCGAAGACCAGGCGCAGCAGGCGCAGCCACGCGACCTGGTAGACGAGCCCGCAGAAGCCGCTCCAGAAGAGCAGCCCGGCCACCTCGGGCATCGAGCCTCGTGCCGTCGGGGCGAGGGACCGGTCCCCCAAGGGCGGTCAGGGCTCGTCGAAGGTCAGCTCGAACATCCGCGGCCAGAGCTTGCCGGTCACCAGGAAGCTCCGGTGGGCGGGCCACCAGGCGATGCCGTTCAAGACGTCGATCGTGGCGCCCGCCCCGGACGGCAGCCGGGCCTCGAGCTCCGAGCAGTCGGCGACGCCCGTCACCTCGCCGCTCGCCGGGTCGATGCGCACGATGGAGAGCGACTGCCAGACGTTCGCCCAGACCTCGCCGTTCACCCACTCGAGCTCGTTGAGCCGGGAGAGAGGCCGGCCCTCGAGGGTCACCTGCACCCGGCCGAGCTCGTCGAAGGTCTGCGGGTCGCGGAACACCAGCCAGGAGCTGCCGTCGCTCATCACCAGGCGCCGGCCGTCCCAGGTGAGGCCCCACCCCTCCCCCGGGTACGACAGCTCGCCGCGGCGGGTGAAGGTGTCGCGGTCCCAGACGAGGGCCAGGCCGGACTGCCAGGTGAGCTGGATCAGGCGGTCGCCCACCTCGGCGAGCCCCTCGCCGAAGAGTTTCTCCGGCAGATCCTGGCGGCGCAGCACCTTGCCGGTCGCGATCTCCACCTCGCGCACGCTCGAGCGGCCGTGGAGGCCGGTGCTCTCGAACAGCCGGTCGCCGTCGACCAGGAGGCCCTGGGTGAAGGCGTCGGGGTCGTGGGGGTAGGTGGCGCGGACGGTGACCGAGAGGGTCGCCGGAGCGGCGCCCGGGTCGGCCGGGGCCGGCGTGGGCGTAGGCGCCGGGGGCGGGACGGCGTCAGCCGGCGCCGGCGGCTCGTCGGCGCAGGCGCCGAGGCCTCCGATTCCGCCGAACCCGACGAGCGCCAGGGCGAGGGCGAACCGCGCGCGGTAGCTCACCGTGGCAGCTTATCGCGCTCCGCCGGCCGCCACCGCGCTCCAGGAGCAGCCGCTCCCCTCCCAGTCGGTCCAGGCGGCCGCCGCTCCCGGCGCGGCGCCGGACGCCGCCGCCGCGCCGCCGATGGGGTCGCCGGGCGGCGGCGCGGAGGGCTCCGGCAACGGGCCCTGCGACCGGCGCCGGCGCTCCAGGAACCGGGAGATCTCCCGGCCGAGGTAGGCGCTGTGGGCCGCCGCGGCCTCGTCGCCGCCCGCCGCGGCGGCGCCCAGGCGCCGGCCCAGCCGGCTCAGGGTCGCCTCGACCCGGCCGCGCACCGCCGGCGTCGAGCGCGGGTCCGAGGCCAGGTCGATCAGGCTCCGGACCGCCGCGTCCTGGACCGTGCGGCCGATCTCGGCGAGCCTCTCCGTGAGCCGCGGGCCGGACGGCGCCGGCGAGCCGAAGGCCGCGTCGACCACCCGGCCCAGGACCTCGTCGAGGGACGGCAGCTCCGGGTGGCGCCGGTGGAGGTCGACCAGGCGCGCCGCCCGCTCCGGCTGCAAGAGCCCGGAGAGCGCCATGTCGGCGGCCGTCGAGGCGGCGCCCAGGGCGTCGAAGGCCGGGCTGGTGTGGGAGGCGACGAGCTCCCGGTTGGGCGGGTAGCCGAACGGGCGGGGAAGGACCAGCTCGAGGACCGGCTCCGGCAGGTCGAGGAAGCCGGGCTCGACCGTGGAGAGCACGGCGTCCAGGGCGCGGCGCTGGAGGGCGGCGTCCACCGGCTCGGCGCGGGGCGACGGGTCGCCGCGGACCGCGTAGCGGTAGGTCAGGCCACCGACCGCCTTGACCGCCGCCTGGAGCTCGTAGCGGTGGAAGAAGTAGACCGGCACCAGGGCCTCCTGGAGGAGCGCCAGGGGCTCGCCCGGCAGGACGTTGCCCTCCCCGAAGGAGGCGAGGGCGACCTTGCGCACCGCCATCGTGTTCTCGAGGCCGGCCACCGGGTCGGCGAGGTTGTCCCAGAGGTTGGCGAACGGCTCGGCGGCGCCGGCGGGCCGGGCGTCCTCGTCGGTCAGGAAGACCATGCCCCGCTGCCGGTTCTCCGCCAGGATCTTCGCCAGCCCGGCCTGCTCGTCCGCGCCGGGAGGGAGCTCGCTGTAGGCGTAGCGGATCGCCTGGACGTCCCAGGCCCCGATGCCGCTGGCGTAGGCCTTCGAGAAGTCGAGGGCGCCGTCCGGCCGGACCGTGACCAGCGGGGCCGGGTAGTCCATCACCGAGGCCCGGCCGAAGGTCGAGGCGGCGAAGTTGTGGGCCAGGCCCAGGGTGTGGCCGACCTCGTGGGCGGCGAGCTGGCGGATGCGCGCCAGGGCGAGCTGGACGGGGTCGTCGGGCGTCCCGCGACCGGTCTTCGCGGTGCCCGCGAGGCCCTCGAAGATCAGCCGGTCCTGGCGCACCCGGAGCGACCCCAGGGTCACGAGCCCCTTGATCAGCTCGCCGGTTCGCGGGTCGATCACGCCGCCGCCGTACGACCACCCCCGGGTCGAGCGGTGGACCCACTCGATCACGTTGTAGCGCACGTCGAGGGGGTCGACCCCCTCGGGAAGGATCTTCACCTGGAAGGCGTCCTCGAAGCCGGCGGCCTCGAACGCCTGGGACCACCAGGAGGCCCCCTCGACGAGGGCGCTCCGGATCGGCTCCGGCGCTCCCCGGTCGACGTAGTAGACCAGCGGCTCGACGGGCTCCGAGACGGCGGCGGCCGGGTCCTTCTTCTCGAGGCGGTGGCGCACCAGGAAGCCGCGCTGGATGGGAGCGTCGAGGGGCGCGGCGTAGTCGGTGAACGACACGCCGAAGGAGCCCGAGCGCGGGTCGAAGGCGCGCGGCCGGTAGCCGTCGTCGGGCAGCTTGATCAGCGAGTGGTGCTGGACGACGCTGAAGGTCTGGGGCACGGGCGCCGTCTGTGCCACCTCCTGGCCCGGCTCGTCCGAGGCGTAGGTCAGGAGCGCTTCGAGCTCGAGGTTGTCGGGGAACACCTTCACCGAGCCGAGGTCGAGGGCGCTACGCGCCGGGTCGAGGTGGAAGGCGCCCTGGCCGGTCTCCTTCAGCGTGTGGACGACCCCGTGGGCGTCGCGGACGAGAAAGGGGGTGAGGTCGACCAGCGCCCGGCCGCCGTCCGGGTCCTCGGCGGCCATCTCTCCCGCCCACAGGACCGAGTCGGCGAACGATTCGTGGACCGCCCGGCGCTCGGCAGGGTCCTCGGAGAGGGCCCGGAACTTCAGGTTCTCCACCTCCGCGAGCAGGTGGTTGCCGACCCAGCGCAGGTCGAGCACCCGGGTGTCTCCGATCTGGCCGCGGTCGAGCCCCACCGGGTTCGATCCCAGGCCGGTGACCAGCCCCTCGACGTAGAGGTAGCTGCCCACCAGGCCGTCCTCTCGCCCCGTCTCGCCGGGCGCCGGCACCTCGAGCCAGACCTTGCCGTGCTGGCGGTCGATCCAGACGTCGAACAGCCCCTGGCGGTGCTCGAGGCCCGCGGTCTTCTTGGCGACCGTGGGGAGCGGCCCTTCGTGCTCCGGCGGTCCGGGCTGGGCCGCCGCGGGGACGGAGGCGGCGAGGCAGGCCGCGAGGAGGAGGGCGACGGGCGCGAGCGGGGCACGCCGCGGGCAGGTGCAGGCATGGAACGAACGATCTGTCATGGGCAGACTCCGGAAGCGATGGCGACTCGGAGGGCGGAGTCTATCACCCGCTTTGATACCCTCCCGCCGCACCGAACCACCGAAGCAGGCTCCGCCATGCCCGACCCGACGCGTCCCAAGGACCGGATCCAGATCGCCCTGTGCGGGCTCCTCCTCGCCGCCGGCCTGGCCCTCCCCGGCGCCCTGCCGGCCCACGCGGATCCGGCGCCCCGAGCGGGCCAGGGGGCCGGCGCGCCGGCGGGCGCGAGCGCCCACTCCGCCGGCACGCCCGCGCCCGCCGCCGGGGCCGACGAGGCGCCGGCGGCTCCCTCCGCCGGCCGCTGGCTGCGCTCCAAGATGCCCGCCGGCCTCCTCGCCCCGCGCTTCATCCTCGAGCCCTGGCAGTGGCTCGGCCTGCTGGCGCTGGTGTTCATCGGGATCGTCCTCGACCGGCTGGTCGTCTTCCTGGTCCAGATGCCGGCCGGCCTCTGGCTGCGCCGCCACGTCGACCGGGTGGAGCCCACCACCCTGCGCCGTGCCCTGCGCCCCCTGGGGATGATCGCGATGGCGCTCCTCTGGAGCTCGGGGATGTACGCGCTCTGGCTGCCGGCCGAGGTGCTCGAGGTGCTCGAGGTGGCGGCGCGCTTCGTCGCCACCGCCGCCGGCGTCTGGGCCGCCTACCGCCTGGTGGACATCGTCTCGGCCTTGCTCGAGGCGCGCGCGGCGCGCACCAAGAACCGCTTCGACGACCTGCTGGTGCCCCTGGTCCGCAAGTCGCTCAAGGTGTTCATCGCAGCCTTCGGCCTGGTCTTCCTGGCCGACACCCTGCACATCCAGATCAAGAGCCTCCTCGCCGGCCTCGGGCTGGGTGGCCTGGCGGTGGCGCTCGCCGCCCAGGACACCGTCAAGAACCTGTTCGGCTCGCTCATGGTGCTGGTCG
Source organism: uncultured Acidobacteriota bacterium (assembly GCA_963741925.1). GTDB lineage: Bacteria > Acidobacteriota > Thermoanaerobaculia > Multivoradales > DATKCC01 > CAVUBL01. The sequence continues at coordinate 626,434 of CAVUJU010000003.1, read as the reverse complement.
ACCGGCCCTTCTCGGTGGGCGACTGGATCGTGGTGGGGGACTTCGAGGGCACGGTCGAGGAGGTGGGCTTCCGGAGCATCCGGATCCGGACCTTCTACAACTCGCTCATCACCCTACCCAACTCGAACCTCATCGCCTCGCCGGTCGACAACTACGGCGCGCGCCGCTTCCGCCGCTGGTCGACCCGGCTCTCGATCGCCTACGACACCCCGCCCGGGCGGATCGACGCCTTCTGCGAGGGCCTCCGGGAGCTCGTCCGGCGGCACCCGGCGACGCGCAAGGACTCCTTCCACGTCTACCTGAACGGCTTCGGCGAGTCGGCCCTCGAGGTCCTCCTCTACCTGTTCTTCGAGGTCGCCGACTGGAGCGGGGAGCTCGCCGCCCGCCACGAGCTGGCGCTCGACGTCCTGCGCCTGGCCGACGAGCTCGGGGTCGAGCTCGCCTTCCCCACCCGCACCGTCTGGCTCCACCGGGCCGAAGAGGCCCGGGCTCAGACCGACTGAGGCTCCTCCGCCGGTTCCGGCTCGGGGCGGTCGAGGTGAACGTCGCGCTGCGGGAAGGGGATGACGATCCCCTCCTCGGCGAAGCGGCGGGTGACCGCCGTGGCGAGGGCGTTGCGCGCCGCGAGAAGCTGGTCGAACGAGGCGAGCCAGACCCGCAGCTCGAAGTCGAGCGAGCTCTCGCCGAAGCGGATGAAGATTGCCATCGGGGCCGGCTCGGCGAGCGCCGGGGCGTAGGCGCGGCCGATCGCCTCCAGGAGCTCGATCACCCGGGCCGGGTCGGTGCCGTAAGCCGCCGACACCGGCAGCACCAGGCGCGCCCGCGGGGTCGAGAGGGTCCAGTTGGTGACCTTCTCGGAGATCAGGTCGCCGTTGGGCACGATCAGCTCGGCGCCGTTGAAGGTCACGATCACCGTCGAGCGCAGGCCGATCTTGCCGACCGTGCCCCACTCCTCGCCCACCACCACGACGTCGCCCACCCGCACCGGCCGCTCGAAGAGGAGGATCAGGCCGCTGACGAAGTTGTTCACCACGTTCTGGAGGCCGAACCCGATGCCCACGCCCAGGGCGCCCGCCACCAGGGCGAACGACGAGAGGTCGACGCCGAAGACCGTCAGCGCCACGAACACCCCCACCACCAGCACCGAGTAGTGGAGCAGGGTCGAGATCGAGTCCCGGATCCCGCGGGCGAGCTGGCGGCGCTCGAAGAAGGTCTGGTCGAGGAGCGCCCGGATCACCCACGAGGCGAGGAAGGCCAGGTAGACCGCCACCGTCGCCAGCAGGAGCTTGCCCAGGGTGAAGCGGTGCTCCCCCACCGTGAAGCCGGCGTCGACCAGCGCCGACCAGGCGTCGCCGGCGCTCGGCACCAGGTCCCAGATGGCCAGCACGTAGAGCGCGGCGTAGCCCACCACCAGCACCTTCAAGGCGAGGACCAGGCGCTCGGCGAGGACGCCGCCGACCCGCGCCAGGAAGCGGAACCGCGCCGCCTCCTCCGAGCGCAGCACGGCGTGGAGCGAGCCCTGGCCCAGGCGCAGGAGAAAGCTCACCACGAAGCCGACGAAGGCGGTCGCCACCGACGCTTCGAACAGCCACTGGGCGAGGACGTGGAAGCCGAGGCCCTCGGCGACGAAGATCGCCCCGAGGGCCCCCGCCCCCAGGCGCAGCGCCCAGAGAAACGCCCGCTGGCCGGGCCGCGGCGAGCCCGCCGTCCGCCGGGCGAGGAGCAGCAGCGCCGGGACGCCGGCGAGGGCGAGGGCCGCCAGCACCAGGCGCAGGAGCGGCACCGGCAGGGCGATCGCCTCGAGGGCCGAGAAGAGCACGTAGACCGCCGACACCAGGTAGACCACCCGGCGCTTGGCGGCGTTGGCGTACATGCCGGCGGCGACCCGGCAGACCGAGGTCGCCACCGCCGCCACCAGGACCAGCTCGCCCACCGGCGGCAGCGGCCCGTAGAGCGGCGTCGCCGCCGCCGTCGCCACCAGCACGCCGAGCGCCCAGGGATGGCGGAGCACCGCCGCCCAGCGCGAGTCGCCCCCGACCCGGGGCCGGAGCCGGCGCGCCATCCAGGCGACGGCCAGGGCGAGGGCGACGTGGACGAGGAGCACCCAGAGCTGGCGGGCCTCGAAGGCGAGCTCGCCGACGCCCGCTCCGGCGAGGCCGGCGGCGAGCCGCGCCCGGAGCGCCGGGCCGAGCTTCGCGCGGTGGGCGGGCGACAGCAGCAGCGGCGAGCTCCGGCGCCAGAGCGTGTCGTGCCAGCTCTCGAGCACCGCGTCGGCCTCGGCCGTCATCCGGTGGTTGGCCCGCTCGGCGCGCTGGAGGCGCCGCTGCAGCTCGACCAGCGCGGGCAGCGCCCGGCCGGTCGCCTCGACCACCTGGTCGATCCGCGCCCGGGCCCGCGAGAGCTTCTCCCTCGTACACCGCGGCGAGCTCCGGGTCGGAGCCGAGGCGCCGCTCCCAGCGCCGCCACAGGTCGCGCCGGGCGGTCCACTCGGAACGCAGCGCGTCCAGACGCTGGAGGCGCCCCGAGGCGGCCTCGACGGCGTCGCGCATCCTCGTCCCGAGGCGCGTCCCCCGGCGATCGAGCGCCGCCACCCGGTCCTGGGCCGGAGACTCGCCGGCGAGCACCTCGTCGAGGCGGCGCTGGAGCCGGGACTGCGCTGCGGCGAGCTCCGCGACCCGGGGCTCGAGCTCGCCGGTCTCGGCCAGATCCCGGATCGTGTCGAGGGCCTCCTGGGCGTCGTCCGACAGGGCGAGCACCCGGGGGACGAGCTCCGAGGCCGGGGGCAGGGGCGCGGGTCGCGGCGGCGCCGCGCCGGCGGCGGGACCGGCCGAGAGGACGAGGGCCGCGAGCAGCGCGGCGGGGACGGGACGGGCGCTCATCCTGCCCTCACCGCCGCCGGAAGCGCCGCGTGAGGCGGCCGATCCAGGAGTCGATCTCCGGGAAGCGGGCGAGGACGGCACCGCCCAGGTAGAGGCCGGCGAAGGCGCCGAGGACCAGCAGCGCAAGGAGCGCCGGATGGAGAGAGGGCAGGAGCCACCAGAGGAGGCTACCAGGCACGGCCGCCGCCAGGGCCAGGCCGGCCATGCGCCCCAGGGCCCGCCAGGGAACCTCGATCCCCGCCACCCGCGGCCGCGCCGCGCGGAAGAGCCGCACCAGCTCCCACCACGCGCCCACCGCCGAGCCCAGGGCCAGGCCGAGGGCGCCCAGGTGGAGGTTCGCGGCCTCGGCGGGCACCGGGCCGCCACCGGACCACACCGCCGCCAGCGTGAGGTGGTCGAGGCGGAACATCAGGGGAATCGAGACCGCCGCCGCCAGGGCCACCCGCTGGGCCGCGATCTTGGCCGGCGTCCGCGTGTCGCCCAGGGCGAAGAAGACGTTCTGGAAGAGGCGCGAGCCCGCCGACGCCGGCAGCCCCAGGGTGTAGCCGGCGAGGATCAGGCAGACCAGCAGGTTGCTCGCCCGCCCGAAGCTGCCGGTGCGGAAGAGGGCCCCGGCCAGCACGTAGCCGAACGCCAGGTACCCCACCACCGTCGGCACCGTGAGCAGGGCGATCTGGCGCAGCGAGCGCTCGATCCGCGCCGGCGCCGAGCCCGCGATCCGGGAGAAGCTCGGGCAGCTCGGCGGCGGCCACCGACATGGCGAACAGGCTGATGGGCAGGAGGTAGAGAATCTGGGCGAAGCCCATGGCCGCCAGGGCGCCCTCGGCGAGGAAGGTGGCGAGAAAGAGGTCGAGGTAGCCGCCGAGCTGGACCACTCCGCGGCCGGCGACGACCGGGCCGAAGGCGCGGATCGCCCGGCGCACGCCCGGGACGCGGATCGAGGCCGAGAGGCGGAAGCCGCGGAGGACCCGGAAGACCAGGGGCACCTGGACGAGGAACTGGAGCAGCCCGCCGGCGAGGGCGCCGAAGCAGGCCGCGAACAGCAGGTGGTCTCGGGTGGCCGAGGAGATCCCGGCGCCGCCGGGCTCCAGGCTCCCCGCCAGCACGAACCGTCCGGCCGCCGCCAGGGCCGCGATGATCGTGGCGTTCCAGAGCACCGGTGCGACGTAGGGCAGGAAGAACCGGCGGTGGCTGTTGAGCACCCCCAGCGCCCAGGCGTGGAGCACCAGGACTCCGGTCATCGGGAACGTGATCCGCACCGCCGCCACGGCCAGCGGGAAGCGGTCGACCGCCGAAGCGCCCGAGCTCCGGAAGCCGGCGCCCAGGACGGTGACGATGGGCTCGGCGAAGAAGACCCCGGCGAAGGCCAGGACCCCGGCGAGAGCCAGCAGCAGGCCGAAGATCGCCCCGGCGAAGCGCCCGGCCTCCTCCTCGCGCCCCTCCTCGAGCATCCGGGAGTAGATGGGGATGAACGAGGCCGAGAGGGTTCCCTCGCCCAGGAGGTTCTGCAGGAGGTTCGGGGCGCGCAGGGCGAAGAGGAAGACGTCGGCGTAGGGGCTGGTGCCGAAGTAGTAGGCCACCGCCCGCTGCCGGGCGAAGCCCATGAGACGGGAGAGCAGGATGCCCGTGGCGACGCTCGCCGAGCGGCTGCGGCCGCCGCTCGACGCCTCGCCGAGGCCCGCCGGCGAAACGTCGGCCTCAGGCACGGCCTGCGGCCTCGCGGCCCGTCAGCCGCTGCTCGATCGCCTCGAGGGCTGCGAGCGCGCCCAGCTCGATCCCCACCCCGCGCCTCGGCACCCCGCTTCCCGGGGGTTGATCCGCAGCAGCCGGCCGCCCCGCTCCCGGGCGACGTGCTCCGAGGTCAGCCGCACCGTCGGCACCGCGGTGCCGGCGCCGATCTCGACGACCACGAGCGCTCCGTCGAGCCGATCGAGCCAGGTGCGCAACCGCTCCTCCTGGGCCGCGGTCCGGTGAGGCACCCAGAGCCAGTCCCCGAACATGAGCACGTTCGGCCGGGCCGTGCCGCCGCAGGCGAGGCAGGTGGGCAGGGGCGGCCGGGCGCGGAGGGTCTCCTCGTCCACCCGCACCTCGGCGTCGCCGACGCTCCAGATCTCGTCGTTGCACGGGGCGGCGCACTGGAGGTGGAAGAGGGAGCCGTGGCACTCGACCACCCGCTCCGGGGAGAACCCGGCCCGCTGGAATTGCCCGTCGACGTTCGAGGTGAAGACGAAGAGGCCGGACCGCATCCGGGCCGCCCAGCGCTGGAGGAGCTCGAAGCCGCGGTGGGGGCGGGCGGCCCGGTAGAGCCCCAGCCGGTGGCCGTAGAAGCCCCAGGCAAGCGCCGGATCCCGGACGAAGTGGACGGGGTTCGCCATCTCCTCGAAGCGCAGGCCGAGCCGGGCGAAGGGCGGGTAGGCGCGCCAGAAGCCCTCGGTGCCCCGGAAGTCGGGCAGGCCCGAGTCCATGCCCATGCCCGAGCCGGCGGTGACCAGCAGGGCGTCGGCCCCGGCGATCGCCTCCGCCGCCTCGTCGAGCCGGCGCTCGAGCTCCCGGGATCGTTCGGACATCGACCACCGATCCTACCGCGCCCGAATCGCGGCGGGCACGGCGCGAGCCGCTCCTCCGCCCGGCCGGGGCCCCGCCGGATCGAATCGGCCACGCGCCGCGACGCGCCGCGCGAGTCGATCAGAGCCTGTGAAGATCTCGCCACCCGTCGCGAGGGGGTCCACCGGGCGCCCCTCGCAAGGCGCGCCGACGCAGGCGTAGCGGGGGCCTACGTCGAGGAGGCGCAACCCCGTGAGGGGTGATTCGGGGGCACCCGGAGCAGGGCCGGAGAGTTCTTCACAGGCTCCTAACTGAAGGCGCGGGCGCCGCGTTGCGGCCGGCCGCCCCGGCGCATCCATCGGGCGCTCGCCAGGACGGCCGCCTTGGCCCGGTCGATCCGGTCCTGGTCTCCGGGCGGCTTCGGCTTCAGGCCGCAGCGGCGCAACCGGCGGTTGACCAGGTGGACCAGCTCGTGGCGCTCGCTGCGCCGGGTGCGGAACGTGATCGAGAGCGAGATCGACGCGGCCGGCCCGTTCTGCACCCAGTGCGGCACCCACGGGTACATGTAGACGCCGTCGCCGGGCTGCATGAGGAAGGTGCTCGAGAGGGGCGGGATCTCCTCGAGGTTCCGGTGCCCCCCGTCGTGGTAGCGGTCGAGCTCGCGCAGCTCCCAGGTGCGGTCCGGGAAGCGCCCGACATTGATCTCCTTGGTGCCGCGGATCTGCAGCAGGAAGTTGTGCTCGGGGTCGAAGTGGACCGGGGTCACCGCCCCCGGCGCCGAGAGGAACAGAAACGCCTCGCGCCGCCCCATCCCTCCCTCCTGCGGCGGGAGGAACGGTGCCGCCTCGTCGAGGATCTCGTCGAGCAGGCCGCGGTAGCGCGGCACCTGCTCGATGTTCCACAGCACCATCCAGCGCCGGCTGGTCTCGATGGTCCGGACGATCTCCGAGGGCGAGCCCTCGATGTCCGGCAGGCCGCCCGGCGCGAGCAGCGGCTGCTTCGCCTCGTGGCGCTCGACCGCCCCCGCCGGCAGGGCGTCGGCGAGCTCGGCGATCGCCTCGAGCGAGAGCAGGGAGTGGTCGGCGAGCCGGTGGGCAACGGCGATCTCCCGGCGGCCGATGGCGTCGGCGAGCTCGGCCGGCGAGACGTTCAGCAGGCGGCTTCCGACCGGGTCGCGGGGGACGGCGCGGGGGGCGGCATGGGGCACGGGAACGGCGCTGACGGTCATGATCGAGTCCTCGCAGTGTTCGAATGGGTCATCGTTTCCGCTTCGTCCGAGCAAGAGATATGCCACTCGCGGGCGGGCGTTCCACGTCGTTCCGGCGCCTTTCTCTCGCCTGCTCCGGCGGCCCCCGGAAGCGGTTTTCGGCATGGCGTTCGCATCGAGGAGAGGGCGTGGCCACGGAGCTCGACATCACGACGGAAAGCCAGCCGGGGCCGCACGAGATTTCTCTCGATTCAAATGAAGGAGGTACAAATGCGTAGAATCCTTTCCATCCTCGCAGCCCCTCTGCTCCTGGGCGGTCTGCTCGCCGCGACGCCGGCGCAGGCCAACGGCAACCGCGACAACGGGATGCACAAGGGCTCCAAGCCGATGGCGCAGAGCCAGGACGCCAAAGAGCTGGTGAAGGACGCCGCCTCGACCGTCAAGCAGATGGAGCGCGATCCCCAGATGAACCGGCTCCTGGCCAAGGCCAAGGGCGTCTACATCATCCCGGCCTACGCCAAGGGCGGCCTGGTGGTCGGTGGCCGCGGTGGCCAGGGCGTCATGCTCGCCCACACCGACGGCAGCTGGAGCAGCCCCGCGTTCTACAACCTCGCGGGCGTGAGCGTCGGAGCCCAGGCCGGCTTCGAGGCCGGCGCCATCGCCATGGTCCTGATGAGCCAGAAGGCCGTCGACTCGTTCGAAGGCGGCAACACGTTCTCGGTGAACGCGGACGCCGGCTTCACCATCGTCAACTGGTCGGGCCGCAGCCAGGCTTCGCTCGGCAAGGGCGGCGACGTGGTCGTCTGGTCCGACAGCGAAGGCGCCTTCGCGGGCGCGGACTTCAGCGCCTCCGACATCAGCTGGGCGGACGAAGAGAACGCCGCCTTCTACGGCCGGAACGCGAGCGCGCAGGACGTTCTCGCGAGCAAGGTGAGCAACCCGCTCGCCAAGCGCCTGCAGAACGTGCTTCCGAGCTGACCGGGGCACGGACCCACTCGCCGGCCGGGCACGGCGCCGGCCGGCGGGTCTCCAGCACTTTCCATCACAGATCGAAGCCTACCGAGGTGGCGTGAACGAGCCGCCGCCGGTGGCTTGCTCGGCTGGCGGCACCCGCCGCCAGCCGATCGTGTATGGGGGCTCGTCCTCGGGCGTCCTCACCCGCACCTCGACCACCAGCCGCTGTCCCTCGTAGGCCGCCCGGGCCCGGACCAGGGCGAGGTCCGCCGCGGGGCGCGAGACCCGGCTCGCGATCGTCCCGCCGCCGAAGGCGCGCTCCTCGAGCCCCGGGTAGACCGGGGAAGCCGCCAGGTTCGCCACGCTCTCGGCGACCGCGGCGTCCGAGAGGGCGAGGAGCACGACGCGCCGCGTGGCCTCGCTGGCGCGGTGCATGCGCGAGACGAGGAAGCCGGCGACCAGGGCGAAGGCCGCCGCGAGGAGCAGGCCCACGGTCAAGGCGATGACCAGCGCCTGCCCGGACTCTCTGCGGCGAAGCGAGGAGACCCGGGCCCTCACCATCCCCTCCCCAGCCCGGCACCGCGCAGGGCCGCGGTGACCCGGAGCGTCCGCCAGCTCGCCGCGCCGCCGGCGGCGCCCGCCGGATCGACCACCCCGTGGCGCGCCCCCGAGGCCCGGTCGTAGACCACCTCGACGGCGACCAGCCGGGGCGACGCCTCGAGCCAGCGCCAGGAGACGAGCCGCGGCAGGACCCGGCGGCGGCCGCCGCCCGCCACCCGGCGCACCAGCTCGTCGCCCTGCCGCTCGTAGACGATCACCCCGCCGTCCCGCGCCACCAGCACCAGCCGGTCGCGGCTCCAGCCCGGCGCGAGCGGCGGGTCGGCGACCCCCGCCGCGCCCTGGAGGTCCCGGCGGATGCGGGCGAGCGCGAGCTCCTCCACCGGCGCCCGGAAGCTCGATGCCCGACTGCGCGAGCATCCGGTAGGCCTGGACCATGAGCCCGGCGGCGAGGACGAGCCCCACCGCCAGGACCGCCAGCGCCACCAGGAGCTCGAGGAGGGTCGTACCCGCGTCCGCCCGTCGGCGGCGACAGGCGGACATCACGGCTCGCCGCCCGGGATGGGTGAAGCGGCCGACCTCTGCGCCGGCCGGCCGTTCGGCTCGGAGGACTCCGAGCGTTCCGCCCCCTTCATCAGGCCGGGGCGCCAGATCTCGGTCTCGACCGTGCGCACCACCGGCCGGCCGGCGGCCCGGTACCGGGCCACCACCCAGACGTGGTAGAGATCCGCCGGCCGCTCCGTGGCGGCGACCCGGACGAGGACCTCGAGACCGGCGGCGCCGGCGGCGGGCGCCAGCTCCCGCGGCGCGAGCGGGACGCGTGCGGCGCTCTCGGGCCGGGGCAGGGGCACCGCCCCGGAGCGCAGCCCCTCCAGGGTCTCCTCGATCATCCGGTCGGCCTCGCGCCGGGCGTCGAGGCGCTCGAGGATGCGCCGCTGCTGGGCCAGAAGGCCGAGGCCCAGCAGCAGCGCCAGGGCGACGACGCTCAAGGCGAACAGGGCCTCGAGCAGCGAGAACCCGGAGGCGTCCCTCCTACATCCCCTCGTCAACCGGCTTCTTCTTCCAGACGCCGCCGTCCTCGTACCAGGTATAGCGCGGCTGGCCGTTCACCTTGTGGATCGAGAAGTCCTGGTACTGGAGGTCGTCGGGGCTCGTGCCCTTCATGAAGAAGTCGACGTCGTAGGTGGTGCCGTCGGCGGCCTCGAAGTCGGTGCAGGCGAAGTAGGTGTCCGGGGCGGTCTCCGAGAGACGATCCTTGTGGACCTTGACGAGCTTCAGCTCCAGGTCCTGGCCGGTCTTCGGATCGGTCAAGGGATAGACGCCGCCGTGCTCGGAGGCGACCTTCTCGACGTGCGCCTGGATGGCGTCGGCGAGGGTGTCCTTGTCGATCGCGGGCTTCTTGTCGCTGCCCTTGGGGTGCTCCGGGTGCTCCTGGGCCGCGGCGGCGACCGGCAAGGCCAGCAGGGCGACGAGAGCCGCGAGGCAAAGCGTCCAGCGGGTCGTGGGTTTCCAGCTCATCGGGTACCTCCTCCGGGGTCTCTTGGTTGGAGTCGAGCGCTTCGAGCGAATCGACCTCATTCTATCCATTCAGGGGAGTCGGGGAGCTCCAAGCGGGACCCGACCCAGATGAGTTTCGAGAAGCTTACGGACACGGTCGCTGAGAGGCAGATCCGCTCGAACCCTTTCCCATGCACTTCGGATGGTCTGTGCGCTCGCGCGCACTTCCTCGACTACACCATTCGGATCCGCACCGACCTTCCGTGCGAAGCGACGGAACCGGTCCAGCCCGACCCGGTAGAACTCCTTTTCTCCCGCCAAGCTCAGAGCGAGCGCGTCGTCCGGTATGAAGGCGCGGGTGAACACCGTGTCATACAGCGGGGACAGCTGAGCGGTACGACGATCCGGATACACCAAGGACCAGTTCTTCAGGTGAGCGTCCCCATTGCCCGAAAGAACCATGAAGACGAGGCGTCGCACGTACTCCATCAACCCCCCCTCGCCCGTGAGCGCTAGCAAGATACGGCCGAGCGTCTCGTAGCTCACCTCACCGTACTTCTTCTCTGGATAGAGATTGAGAATCTGAGCGAAATCTTCCTGGTGAACCTTCGAGCCTTCGGCTGTCCGGTCGTAGCGACGGACCGCGAGCGCCTCGCCCTCCCGCACCGGCCAGTTGGAAGGGAGGCCTCCGATCTCCTCGACCTGAACCGATCGCGGATCCGGGACATTGAAGCCCGCGTGCCGGGCCCAGCGAAGGATGGCCAGCTCGACGGCGGGAAGCTCCCGGTGTCGCTCGAGAGGGAGCTTGACGATCCAGTTCCCACCCGCTCCAGTTGCAGGGACGGTCAGGCCTCGTTCGCCCTCCAGCACCGAGAGCTTGAGCTGCACTCCCGCCAAGGAGAACTTGAGCGCCCGCTCGCCGGCTTCGGCCTCCGGAGGCGCGTCAGGCTCATCTAGCCTGGAACCGTCGGCTCGGACGCCTTCCTCTTCTTCCGGGATCACTTCGATCGCGCCCGGTAGATCTCTGCCGACACGTAGGAGAAGAGAACCTTCCTGCGCCGGGCTCACAGCGAGCTCCCGGGCGAGGAGCTCTCGTAGTGGTCCCTCGGGTAAGAGGTTCGAGAAGAAGGGCGGCAGTCTGTTCCGGCTGCGCCAGACTCGCTCCAAGTCGTCCTCGAAGACCTGCCCCAAGACGGGCCGCGAGACGGCACCGCGATATGAAGCGACGGTCCGAAAGGCCCATCGGCCTCCTTCCTCCCGCCGCAACGACCCTACGGCCTGCTCCCCCAGTCGAACTTGCATCACGTCGCCGATGAGACCTTCAGGTACTCCAGGGAGGGCCGGTCAGACGCACCCCACTCCGCCTGCCGATCCAAGAAACGAGAGACGATCTTCTCGAGGTGGTCCTCCCGCTCTCGGAAGAAAGCTTCGACATCGCCGCGAGCGAGGGCCGCTGCTGCGGTGGCCGGGACTCCGTGACTGCCCCGCACCAGGTCATCGGCCCTCCCGATCCGCTCGCGGAGATCGGTCGGTGTGAGCCTGGGGTGCAGCACGCGGCCTGCGAGGCCGGCTTCGGGATGTCCGGGCCGCGGGTCCGATACCAAGCGCTGGGCGGGGTTGCTGTCTCGTTCGCAGAGCTCCGTCACGTCGATAGGCTCCCCGCTCCGGAGATCCCGGGGACCCAAATCGGCCAGAGCGACGAGCTGGAGCTTCGAACGGGCATGCCTGAAGTTGAAGGGGCGGAGCACGAGGGCTTCCGGGTTGGTTCCGCCGAGACCTCTGAGCAGGGCTTGGACCGAGCCCTCCTCGTCCAGCGGATCGATGGCCGTGAGCGTCCGCCGCAGGCCGACGGTGTCGCCCCGGTGGCTGCCGTTGATCGCTCCTCTCCAAATCCAGCGTCGGAGGAGGATCTTCGTTCTTGGTTTCGGCTCGGGATGCTCATGAAGGAAGAGCGCCAATGTGGCGAGGGGAAGCTTGTACGGCAGCAGTGAGATGTGGGGGAAGCCGGCCACGCCCTTCACGAAGTAGACGGCACGCTCCAGGCCCAAAGCGGTATCGCGGAGAGCCGCCGGCACATCGCCCCGTTCAATCTGCCGAAAGCCCCGGCTCGGGTCCTTCCGCCGAAGGGCCAGCAAGGCGCGGAGCACGAGCCCGTGGTCGAGGTGGCCGAAGCCGGTCGCTTCCAGGCTCTGGGCAATCTCCTCGAGGGATGAGGGAAACTCTCCTACCCGCCCGCCGTGCAAGGCGTCGAAGACCTCGTCCCTCTCGAGCGCTTTGCCAGTCGAGTTGACCCGGTCGAAGATCCTTCGCAGCACGTCCTCATCATCGCTCTCCACGACATAAAGAGGAACCTGGTACTCGCGAAGCCGCTTGCCGACTGCGAAGGCGGACCGACGGAGTCCCTCAGGAGGGGAATTCTGGTGCACCCACTCATGGAGGCGCTCCGTGTCCGCTGCGTCGAACAGCGGAAGCCAGCGGGGAGGATTCAGGTCTCTCCCGTAGGCGGCTTCCAGAGTCTCCAAGTCGACGAAGAGCCTGCGCTCGCGACCCCCGGTGCCGAGCTCCGCCAACAGAGCGTCCGCCAAGCTCGTAAGGCGCTGCTGCCCGTCGACCACCCAGAGGGCATCGCTCCGCTCCTCGGCATCGACTTCCAACCGCCCGATATGGACTGTTGCCGCGGGAGCAGGGCGCTTCCAGAAGAGAAGGGTGCCCACGGGATATCCGCGAAGGATGCTGTCAAAGAATTTTCGGCGGTCTTCGTCCTCCCACTTCAGTCCTCTCTGGAACTGGGGAACCCGAATCCTGCCCTGCCGAATGTCCAGAAGGAGATCCTCGACCGAACTCGAGTCGGCAATCGGACGACGGTCGAGCTCGGGCCTGGATCGCGCCGTGATCGTCTCCGTCTCCACGCTTCGAGACTAGCAGAGGCTGCTGATCGAGCCGTGCGCCTCAGGAATAGGGTTTGACGACCGGCAGCTCGACGTAGCTCGCCTCGCCGGGGGCATGGTAGATGCGCTGCGTGGCCTTCCGGAAGTCGTCGGGCTTCGCCTCGAAGATGCTCGGGACGAAGGTCTGCGGGTTGCGATCGTAGAGCGGGAACCAGCTCGACTGGACCTGCACCACGATCCGGTGGCCGGGCAGGAAGACGTGGTTCGCCGTGGGCAGGGCGAACTCGTACGGCAGCGGCTCGCCGGCGGCGATCGGCGCGGGTGTCTCGAGGCTCTCGCGGTAGCGGCCGCGGAAGATGTCGGCCGCGACCATGAGCTGGTAGCCGCCGAGCTCCGGCTGGTCCGCCACCTCGTCCGGGTAGAGGTCGATCAGCTTCACCACCCAATCGGAGTCGGTGCCGCTGGTCGAGGCCACCAGGTGGACTTTCGGCTGGCCGGCGATCGAGACGGGGTCGGCGAGGACGTCCGAGACGAAGGTCACGACGTCCGGCCGGCCGGAGACCTCGCGCTGATCGCTCACTAGCCACTCGTGCCACGACTGGCCGGCGTCGAAGGAGCGCGGCGCGATCGGGCGGTGGATGAAGGGCACGGGCTTGGCCGGGTCCGAGACGTACTCGGTGTAGGGCGCGGCGGCTGGATCGGATGCGGCGGCCGCCGTGGTCGCCGGAGCCGCCGGAGCCGTGAAGCCGACCTTGCCGCCCGGCTCGAGGTAGAGGGGCGTCGGCTCGATCGTGCAGCCCTCCGGGCAGCCCGCGGGCCAGGCGTCGAGGCGCTCCCAGCGGTTCCGGCCGGTCTCGAAGGCGGTGACCGGCGCCACGTCCATGGGCGGCGCGCCGTCCTTCAAGTAGTGATCGAGGAAGGGGCGGAGCACGTTGCGCCGGAACCAGAGCCCGGTGTCGCTGCCCCACCGCAGCGGCCCCAGGGCGCTCGCGTCCTTGATCTCCTGGCCGTGGTACCAGGGGCCGAGGACCAGGTAGACCTTGTCGTTGCCGGAGTCCTTGGGTTCGATCGCCTCGTAGACCGCGACGGCGCCGTAGATGTCCTCCTGGTCCCAGAGGCTCGCGACCAGCATCACCGGCACGTCGAGGGGCTCGTCCGCCAGGATCCGGTTGACCGCCTGGTCGCGCCAGAACGCGTCGTAGCTCGGGTGGGCGAGGATCTTCCGCCAGAAGCCGAGCTGCTCCATGCCGTGGCGCCGGCCGAGCTCGCCCGCCGAGCCCGCCTCCAGGAAGGTGTCGTAGTCGTCGAAGTGATCCCGCCACCACTTCTCGTCCGACTTCCGGGTCGCCTCCTGCTCGTAGACGTACGACATCATGAGCTGGCGGAAGGCGCCGTTGTGGAACCAGTCGTCGCCGCGCCAGCCGTCGACCATCGGGTTCATCGGCACGGCGACCTTGAGCGCCGGGTGCGGGTGGACGAGCGCCATGAGCGGCAGGAAGCCGTCGTAGGAGATGCCGAGGATTCCCACCCGGCCGTTCGACTCCGGGACGTTCGCGACCAGCCAGTCGATCGTGTCGTAGGTGTCCGTCGCGTTGTCGACCGGCGTCGGGTTCTGGGGGCCGTGGAGCGGGCGGTTCATCACGTAGTCGCCCTCGGAGCCGTACTTGCCGCGCACGTCCTGGACCACCCGGATGTAGCCGCCCTCGACGATCACGTCGGTCGCGTTGTCGTAGCCCTGGAGGATCGGTCCCAGGTGCGAGCTCGCGGCGTGGCGGGTGAGCGAATCGGCGTCGTAGGGCGTGCGCGTCAAGAGGATCGGCGCGCCCTTCGCCCCGCGCGGCACCAGGATCACGGTGTGGAGCTTCACGCCGTCGCGCATCGGGATCTCCGCCTCCCGGCGCTCGTAGTCGAAGCTCCCCGTGACCGGCTGGAGCTCGGCCGGCGTCTCGCTCGGCAGCGCCGGGTAGGTGACGGGCGCCGGCGGCGCCTTCGCCACCTCCTGGCCCGTCTGCGCCGCCGCCACCGGCGCGCCGCTCAGCACCGCCATCACCAACCCGGCCAGCACCAGCGGCCACTCGTCACCCCGGCTGTGTCTCGACATGAACGGCAGTCTACCGGAGGCCGCGCAGGCGTCGGCCCCGGCGGACGGGCTCGGCCCTTTCGAGCTCGTCCCCGGTCGGTCGCCTGAGAGCTTGTGAATGGATCGCCGACCTGCTCCGGGCGCCCCCGAATCACCGCTCGCGGCGTTACGCCTCCTCGACGTAGGCCCCGCTACGCCTGCGTCGGCGCGCCTTGCGAGCGGCGCCCGGGAACGCCCTCGCGACGGCCGGAGATTCATTCACAAGCTCTGAGTCGTCACTCCCGCGGGGGCACCGAAAAGACCTCCCGCAGGCGCTGGTTGGCGCGGTCCAGGTCGAAGCGCTCCGGATCGAGGTCTCGGCCCAACCAGGCTTTCATCTCCTCGTGCTCCGGGTCCTCGGAGTCGGCGAGGATCTCGAGGAGCCGCTGGTAGCCCCAGATCCCGCCGCAGTCCTCGGGTGGAGTCGCCCGCTCGCCGGATACGCAGGCCGGGTAGACGACGCCCGGCTCGGCCGGCCCAGCACCCACCACCTCGATCTCGTGGAGCCAGTCGTCCCCGAAGTCGTACAGGTACTCGAAGCGCCGCCCCGCGACGCCGAGCTTCAAGTCCCGGAGGCTGACCTCCGACGCGTCGAGGCCGCGCTCCTCGTCCCACTCCGGTGCGAACGGCGAGGGCGACTCGTAGCGCTCGCCGCGCACCCGGAACTCGTGGAGATGGTAGTTCTCCCAGTCGAAGACCGCCTGGATCACCCAGTGGAGGTCCGCCAGCGTGAACGAGCACGGCACCTTCACCCGCCGCCGGATCGGAGGATCCGATTCGGCGAGGGTCACCTGGAGCTCGGCGATCCGGTCGGCGCCGGGCTCCGCGTCGCCCTGGCTCGCCCGGCGCGCGACGGCGGGCGGGCGCTCCGGCTCGGCGGGGCGCGCCTCGTAGATCAGGCCGTTGCCCGCGTTCGGATCGCCGCGGACGAGCATCAGCGACCCGTCCCACTCGCCCCGCTCGATCGGCTGTGCCAGGACCGTTTCCCCCCAGGGATCGTCCCAGGACGGCGGCGCGCCCACCACCAGCTCGAGGAGCCCGCCCGCCGGCATCACCTCCCTCGCGAGCTCGTCGATCGCCGGGTATCCCGGCCGCGACCAGTACGCCGGGATCGCCTCGTCGAAGCCGCCCCAGCGCAGGGTCACCGAGTGGTGGAGGACACCGAAGCGGTAATAGGCCCAGAGGTTCTTGGCGTCCGCTTCCAGGCGCCGGCGGGAGCGGCTCGGCGGCCCGGCGGCGAGGTAGCGGCGGTAGGTGGCGTCGTCGCCGAGCGGGCGGCGCGCGCCGAGGGTGCCGGCCATCAGCATCTCGTTGGTGATCCGGAGGACCCGCCGGCGCGCGCCGGGGAGGCTCTTCGTCTTCTGGGGGCGGTCGAGATCCACGAGGATCCACTCTCCGCCCGGCTCGATCCCCAGGCGGTAGAGCGTTCTCTCGGGCTGGATTCCGACGACCAGGTCGTGGCCGGCGAGGCGCTCCGGCAGCCGCGCCAGCTCCTCGCCGACGAAGGTCTCGATCTCGCGCGTCTCGGGATCGAGGAGCACGGCCGCCCCCACCTCCCCCTCCGACGGCACCGCGTGCAGCACGACCCGCCGGCGGGCCGCGGCCTCCTGGCGACTGCGGGCCAGCCGGTCCCGGCGCTCCTCGGCGTAGCGCGCCCGGATCTCCTCGCTCCGTGTCTCACGCTCCCGGTATGCCCGCTCCTTGGCCGCGCCCTCCCGGATCGTCCGGCGCGTCGCCCGGAGCGCCGGCGCCTCGCGGTCGAGCGCGAGGCGACCGTCGTCGAGCTGCCGCACCGGCGGCCGCACCCAGGTCCAGGGCATCTCCCAGTTCACCCGGTAGCCCCTGGGTTTCCAGGCCTCGAGACGCTCGCGGATCACCTCCAGCGAGAGGGGCCCGCCCCGGGCCACGTCGAGCACCGCCGCCACCTGGCGCAGACCCGAGAGCGTGCTGGCCCACGCCACGCCGTCGGCCGCCTCCTCCGCCGTCAAGGGCTGGGTGTCCGGTGGCAGGGGCGTGGGCTCTTGGGTCTGACGGCGGGGCCTCGACGCCGGTGCCCGCTCCCCCACGCGGAGCTGGAGGAGCCGCCAGTGAAGCTCGTGCTCCGGGCAGTCCAGGGCGAAGCAGAAGCGCCCCTCCTCGTCCCGGTAGACCGACGACACGCTGGACGCCGCACGCTGGAGCGAGAGCGCCAGGTCGCCGGTCCGGGAGGTGACGCCGAGCCCTCCGAGGCGCTCGGCCACCTCCTCGGGCGCCATCGGCCCACCCCGCTCGAAGAGACAGGCCACCAAGAGGTCGACGAGCCTCAGCTCCGGCCGGCCGATGAGCTTCTCGAGCACGGGCCGGGGGACCCCGAGCCGTTCGGTGTAGGTCTGCTCCGTCATGCCAGGGAGAGGCGAGCGCCGAGCGTACGAGCGATCCAGGATCTCACACGTTTCTCCTCCGCCCGGCCGCAGGAAGCCGCCGCCGGCTAGAGCCCCATCGACCGTCAAGTGACAGGGTACCTGGCGAGGATTTCTCGTCGCTGGCCAGGCGCTCCGACGCAGGCGTAGCGGGGCCTACGTCGAGGAGGAGCAACGCCGCCAGCGGCGAGAGGGACCGCCAGGAGACGTCACTTGACGGTTGACGGGTCACTACAGCCCCAAGTCCTCCAGGCTGGAGGCATCGAGGACGCGCGCTGCGAGGCGCGAGAGCTCCTCGGGAAAGCTGAGGGCGCGGACCCGCTTCACGGTGGCCGCCGGCAGGGGGCCGAAGCGGCGCTCGATCTGCTCGAGCAGCAGCTCCCGCCGGCCCTCCTCCCGGCCCTTCTCCAGGCCCTTCTCCAGGCCCTTCTCCAGGCCCTTCTCCAGGCCCTCGGCTCGCAACGTATCCGCCCAGGTCATCTTCATGGTCGCCACCTCCTCGTTTCCCTCCTCGGCCAGGAGAGCCTCGTACTCTCGCTGCGCCGCGTCGTTCCATTCTACGTAGGTCTCGATGCAGTTGACCAGCAGCACGCGCTGCCGATCGCTCAGCTCCGCCCGCGTGATCGGTGTCAGGCAGTCCAGCTTGTGGCGCGCCGGGGAAGCTCCGCCGGAGCGCATCAGCCCGGCCAGGCCCCACGCGAGGGGCTCCGGACGCGCCAGGTACGCCGGCGCCTCGCTCCTGGAGAGCCCGAAGGCCAGGAAGGAGAAGGACAGAAACGCGTCCCCGAACACATCGATCCGGACGTCTTCGCGGGTCACGTCGGGCTTGCCACCGCGCAGGTAGACGACGATGGGCACGATCGGCTGGTGATGTTCCAGCCAGAGTTGCAGCGAGTAGTCGAAGAGCCGCCAGCCCATGCTCCTGTGGGCCCGGCCTTCAATCTCCACGTGGACGAGGACCACGGAGGGCTCGCCCTCCACCGCGTCCACTCGCGCCACGAGATCGAGGTAGCGATGCCGCCCCTCGGGAAAGCCCGTGAAGAGCTCGCTCTCGAGAAACGTCGGCGCCTCGACCCGGAGCTTCTCCGCAAGCTCCGGTGCCACGATCCGCACGAGATCGCCGAGGAACTCCTGGAACAGGTTCTTGAAAAGCTGATCGTGATCCGTCACCACACCTCCTCCGTCGTACGCCAGGCCGGCTCCGACCGATCCGCGCCGTTCATCCCATCAGGACGCGATCCGGCGCCGCGATCTCCCCCTCGAGAGGAAAAAAGGCGGAACACCTGTCGACGAACCTCGGGATGGAGGCCGGGCCGGCCGGCCCGGCCTCGGGTGGAGCGGCGACGGCGACAGCGCCTCGCCCCGCCGCGCGAACGCCCGGCCGAGCACCAGCCGAGGTCCCGGATCAGGCGGCGCTGTCGGCCGGCGAGGCGAGGCTCTTCCGGAGGATCCTCGGGTGCCGAGCGGCAATCCGCAGCAGGGCGGTGGCGGGGCCCTGCGGACGCCGGCGGCCTTGCTTCCAGTTGCGCAGGGTATGAACGCTGCTCCCGGCGTTCACCGAGGGAAGATGCGGGGGCCAGCGCCGGATCACGAGGGGGCCTAGCCCGCGAGCCAGTCGAGGTCGGCCTGCCAGGCGCGGCGTTTGGCGGCCTCGCGCTCGAACAGCTCCGGCGTCTTGGTGAGCACGAGCGTGTAGGGCCGGCCCGAGCGGCGGGTCTCGTGGCGGACCGGGAGCTCGTGCCCGTCGATGCGGCGGTGGACGTGCACCCGCCGATCCTTCGCGAGCGGCCACTCCAGGCGGTTCTGGTCGGGATCCGCGAGGAAGGTGGCGAGCGTCTTACACAGCGCGCAGCGGCAGCCGGCCGGCGGGTCGATGGACCAGTCGCCCTCGGCGCGGGCCGGGTACGAGAGGCGCTCCGCGAGGAGCCAGATCGCGTGGGTCCCGAGGGTTCCCAGGCCCAATGCCTCGCGCGTCCCCGGCTCCAGCCGTTCGCCGGCGTTGCGTAGGAGTTGTATGAGGCAGGGAAGAAGCGGATCGTTCTCCGAGGCACAGAGGAAATCCAGCGCCTTCTCCCGCAGGTCGTCCGCGTCGGCCACCGCCGTCGCCTCGAGCCAGCCGAGGAGCGGCTTCGGCAGCTCCGACAGTCTGCGGGCTCGGAGGCTCGGGGGACGGACCTCGCGCCCCGCTTCGACTTCGCGGACGAGCCAGAGCCAGCCGTCCTCGAGCAGGAGCCTCGCGGCCCGCGAGCCGCCGTCTCGATCCGCCTTGCGCAGGGCTGCGCAGAGTCGAGGCAGGGCAACCAGCCAGCCGGGACGGTCCTGGCCCCACACGGCCGCGCGCGGCCGGCCGACGCCGGACCACTCGGACACCAGCGACCGCGTCCAGTCCTCGCCGTAGCGCTCGGCGAGCGCCACGAACGCTCGCGCCTGCCCCGGGCCGAGCGCCTCGACGTGAAAGGGCCCGAGCAGGGACGCCGCGAGCTCCGGCGCCTCGAGCCCGTGGGCGACCCCCAGGACTTTGCCGAAGAAGCCGCGCCCCGCCCCGCGGCCGGCGACGCCCGACCAGAACGGCAGAAGCGACGCGGCCATCTCCCGTGCCTCGTCCAGCGCCCCGGCACCGAGGCGCTTGGCAACCTCCTCGACCGCCCACGCCGGCGAGGCCTCGGCCCGCACCGAGAAGGCGCTTCCGCGCGGCCAGAGGACGACGGCGGCCCGCCGGTACCAGCGGTCCATGGTGTTGCCCCAGTTGCCCATGTTGCCCTCGTACTCCGAGGCGTAGGGCTCGATCTCCGAGGTGGGCGTGGCCTGGCAGACCTCGTCGCTCCCGACATGGGCCACGATGGCCTCGGCCTTCTTGCCCGAGGGCTCGATCCAGCGATCCAGGGTGATCGTCGAGTCCAGGAGCTCGCCGAGGCTGAAGAGATCGGGGCCCGCGGGCGGCAGCGGCTCGTCCACGTCGTACCACTCGTCGTCCTCGTCGCGCTCCCAGCGCTGGTGCCGGTCCCAGGGCTCCCAGTCCTCCTCGAAGCAGTCCCAGGTCTCCTGGATCTCGGCGAGGGCGAGGAGCACCTCGCAGCCGGCGCGCTCCGCCGCCGCCTCGAGCACCGCGGCCCGGGCGAGGTCGTCCCCCTTCAGGCGATCCCAGCCGAAGCCGCGCTCCGTGTACTCGTGGTCGAGAAGGAAGACCAGCCGGCTCGGCGGCTCGCGGGGCTCGGTATCCGAGCTCCAGCGCGGCGGCCGGGGCGTCTCGAAGTGCTCGTGGAGGCGCTCGGCCACGGCGGCGACCGTCTCCGGAGGGGCCTCGGCCGCCCCGGCGCCGGCGACGGCCCCGCCGTCGCCCAGAGCCAAGTTGTAGGTCAGCGCGATGCGGTACCCCTCCTTGACCGGCCGAAGCTCGTGGCGGCAGTCGGCGTAGAAGGCGATCAGGGAGAGGACGGGCTTCTTCGACGCGCGGTAGGTGACCGTCTCGCCCCGGTGCTCGACCACGAGGGCGCCGCCCTCGTACGGCGAGGGCAGGACCACGACCAGCGTGCCGACCATGGCATCGGCCTTCTCCGAGTCCTGGTGCGGAGCGAAAAACTGGCCGGGCTCGTAGACGAGCAGGTTGTGGAGCTCGGCCTCGAGGCGGGCGCCCGCCGGCAGGCCGAGCTCGGCGCGGAGCGCCTCGAGGGCGGGACGGAGGGTCCGATTCCAGCGCCGCCGGTCGATCTTCACCCGGCTCTTCGGGATCTCCCAGGTGTCGCGGACACGCCGGTCGAGGAGGGTCAAACGGAGATCGTCCGCCCATCGGCGATGCTGACGATCAGCTCATCCTCTGTGCAGCTCACATGCTTGACGCGGAGTCCCGGGTTAAGAGCCGAGGTGCTCATTCCATGCCTCCAACAGTACTTCGTGATGTGGGTCCAGGAGCCGTTGAATCTGGCGCAGCTCGTGTGGGCTGAAACCGAGGTTCCGAGAAAGGCTCAGGGGCCTTTGCCACTGCCATCCGCCTGGACAACCTCGCGAACCGGCTCCTCGATCACTTGCCTGATCCATTCCTCCGCGATCATCCGCCGATCGGGGCAGGGCCTCCACCGTCTCAGGCGCTACCACGAGAACCTCGGTCCTCTCGGGTAGCTTGCCCTCCAGGAGGCGGACCTGCCCGCCTTGAGACGCGCGTGCACCGAGCGGAAATCGGTTCAGGCCCGGAGCGGCACGATCCGGAAGGTTCGGCCGCCGGGGATGCGGTAGGTCTCGAAGTCGGCGTGGTCCACCGTGAAGACCGTGGTCAGCGACTCGCGGGCGGCGAGGTGGACGAGGGTGGCATCGGCCAAGTCCATGGGGCGGTCGGCGTACCGGTCCATGAGCTCCTGGAGTGCGGGTAGATCTGCGTCCGTGATCGGGAGGAGGGTCAGGGCCTCGGAGCGGACCAAACGCCAGGCCGCCTGGAGATCGAGGGGGTGATCACCGACCAGGTGGAAGAGCTCGGCGAGGACCGCCGCCGTCGTCGCCAGTGGCAGCCGCAGGGATTCGAAGCCCTCGACGCACCGGTGGTGCCACCGGTCCCGGGGGTTGAGGAGAGCCAGCAGTCCTCCGGTGTCAGCGAGCCCCGCGGGCTTCATGACGCTCTCGGAGCTTGCGCCGGACGCGCACCCCCGACTCCTCCGCCAGACGCTCGTCGCCGTGATCGAGGGTTCCGAAGCTCTTCCGCGCCTCGGCGTGGAGTCGCCGCTGTAGCGCCTCGTCGTCCTCTGCCGACGGCTCCCGATCGAGCCAGGACCGGACCATCTCGTCCAGGAGCGCCGCGACGCTACGACCCCGGGAGCGAGCCGCGTGCTCCAGCGAGCTCTCGAGCTCCGGATCGAGCCGCCAGCTATAGATCTCCGTTTTCATGCAATGCAGTGTAGTGCACCACCGGCGCCGCGTCAACGGCACCGGACCTTCCTGGCAGCGCGCCAACAGGCCGGCCGGAACGCGCAACACGCCCCGGCCGGCAGCACCTCGTGCCGCGCTACCTCAGGCCTACTCCTTCCCCTCCAGCCGGCGCATGAGGGCGCGGCCCCGAATCTGCACGACCTCGGCGAAAGCTCGGGGCCGAGGGCCTCGAGGGCGAGAGCCATCGCCTCCGGGTTCGCCGCCAGGCAGGCGACGGCGTGGAGGTAGGGCAAGAGCTCCTCGTCCGGCGGCGCCAGGTGGCCCAGGTGGAGCCCGCCGTCGTGGAGCGGAACGCCGAGGCGCGCACGCTTCGGGCTACGCCGGACGGGGGTCCTCTTGCGCGTCAGCCAGCTCGGCGTGGCTCTCAGCCTGGGCGGTTGATCCGGAACAGTCGGCCAGCCAGAGACTCTCCCCTGGCGAGCACCTGGGCGATTCGCCGGGCTTGGCCCACGAAGTCGATGTCGAGAGAACAGACGATCAAGCCGGAGTGTTCCGGCCGGCGCTGGTGGAGCCGGACGAAGTGTCTTCGATTGATGGTGAGGACCGCGCGCCCCTGGTCGGTGCCGAGAGCGAGGACACCATCATCGGAAAGGCCCCGGTCGGCGAGCCCGAGTCCTTCCAACGTCACCACGTCGTGCCCCAACAGGCGCAACTCCTGGGTTACGGGAAACGGGAAGCTCTCGTCCGCGAGCAGCTTTGCCACAGCCGCTCACGCCGCCTCGTTCTCGCGGATCTGGCGGTCGATCTCCTCGGCGTGCGCGCGGTAGTAGCTCCAGGCGTGCACAAGGTCCTCGGCGCGGAGCCTGGGGTAGCTGCGCAACAGGTCGGCCTCTGACGCGCCAAGCTGGCGTGCTCGGACCAGCGCCCAAACCGGTACGCGCGTGCGGACGATGCAGGGTTCGCCACCTACCAATCCAGGAGTACTCTCGATGCCGGGGAAGGTCTCCCCGAGAGCCTCCACGATCCATTCGAGGACACGGACCTTCTCCGCGCGGCTCAAGCCGGCGACCGCCGACTGCGCTTTCTCGAGCTCCGTCATCCACGCGCCTCCAGAGTCTCCGTCGCCTGTCTCACAGGCTCGCTCACCCACCTACCCTTCAAGTTTATCAGCTCCTCCAGCACTCTCCGGATGGTCAAGAAGATTCCCGACGGACGAGGAGGGCGCCGGAGGAGGGAGACCTCCCCCGGCATCCGGATTTGGCCTACTCCTTCCCCTCCAGCCGGCGCATGAGGGCGCGGCCGAGGATGGGTGAGACCTCCGGGCCGAGGGCCTCGAGGGCGAGGGCCATCGCCTCCGGGTTCGCCGCCAGGCAGGCGACGGCGTGAAGGTAGGGCAAGAGCTCCTCGTCCGGCCGCGCCAGGTGGCCCAGGTGGAGCCCGCCGTCGTGGAGCGGATACCTCTGGCGGTTCTTCTTCGGGCTCCGCCGGACGGCGCGACGCTCGAGACCTACCCCCGGCTCATCTCGCTTCGGAAGAGGGCGAGGACCCCCTCTTCGCTCAGCTCTCCCGTCCGGAACCAGGAGAGCCACTCCTCGACGATCTGCGCCGCATCGGTGGTCAGCCGGTGCGGCGTGACTTCGACGGCCTGAGAGTTCTCTCCGAGTGGCTGAACGTGATCCAGTCGCAGCACCGACTCCGCGGGTCCGCCGACGGGAAGGGAGTCCCAGACGTACTGGGGGTACTCGGCTCTCCGGATCCGAGTCAGGAACTCCGGGTTGAAACCGCCTCGCTTCCCGCTGCGGTCAGCTCCGTAGTACGGAGCAACCAGGACCGAGCGGTTGGTCTGGTAGCGGGCCGAGCCAGTTCTCAGGCTGCTTGCGACTTCCACGCCGAGCTCCGACAAAACGAGGGCGGGCCGCTTCTTCGCCCGTTGGACGATACGAACCTCTCCTTCGTAGGTCGGTAGGCCGGCCACCGGCAGATAGGCCGCGGATGGTGGGACGTTCCGACGCAGGGGCGCGACTTCAAACTCCGCTTCTCCGTGAGCCTCCGGATCACTGCGCCCCTGGGCCACCAGCACGTACGGCTGCTGATCGACGTGCGGAAGGAAAGCCTTCACGAGGCGTCCGTACTCCAGCCGGGGCTCGTCGGTCTCCTCCCACCACTCCCCGCAGAAGTTCTGGACGGAGTCGTCAGGGTAGGTCTTTGTCACCTCGAGCCCTGGAGGTCCACACGTTGTCCGAGAACGAGAGCGTCCCCTTTCGTGATTCGGGTTCCGGCCCGTCCAGCCACGCGGTCCCCGCGGCGAAGATCTCGTCGTAGCGCGGTGGCGGCTGGGGCACTACGGTACGGCGAGTCTCCCGTTGCCTCGCCAGCCGGCGCTGGACCTCCTCGCGCAGCTTCTTGACCCGCGTCTTCGAGAGCTTGACTTCGGGAAGCGGCTCCTCCGGCGTCTTCTCGCCCACCTCGAGAGGCTCGGACTCCGCCCGAAGATCCAGCGGCTCTCCCGGCTTCGCGCGCAGCATGGGCGGCGTCCGGTACACGTGATGAAGAAGAGCGCTCGTGTCCGAGCCATAGGCGCGCACGGCCTCGGCCACCGAGCGCTCCAGCTCGATCGGGAGACCTCGTTCCCGAACCTCCAGCCCCTCGGCCGGCAGGTGCCAGCGGACGGCGTCGTCCTGGTACTTGCTGGCAAATCGCCGGCACTCCGCGCCGAGATGCGTCGCGGCCGGCTCGATCTGGTGGAAGGCCTCCACTGCCCATGGTCCGAACTTGTGGAACCGCCAGTCGACGCCGGAGTAGGTCTCGCCCTCATGGGCCTCCGCGTAGGCCAGGTCCGCCAGGTACAGGTACTTGAGGAGGTGGATCGGCCCGAGCTCGCGGTCCCGGGGATGATCGGCCTGAGCGGCCACCGCGAGGGCGTAGCCGAAGACTTCCTCGACGCGGGTAGGATTCATGGCGGTGCGGTCGAAGGGCCGACGGAGGTCGTAGCCGCTCCTCGGGGCCAGCCGCCGGTCCGCCCTCTTGGATGACACTACCATCTCCTTATCAAGGTGAGCAGCCGGCCGAGACCGAGGGCCCCGGCCGGCCGCCTCGCCTCGCTCCTACTCCTTCCCCTCCAGCCGGCGCATGAGGGCGCGGCCGAGGATGGGTGAGACCTCGGGGCCGAGGGCCTCGAGGGCGAGGGCCATCGCTTCCGGGTTCGCCGCCAGGCAGGCGACGGCGTGGAGGTACGGCAGGAGCTCCTCGTCCGGCCGCGCCAGGTGGCCCAGGTGGAGACCGCCGTCGTGGAGCGGATAGCCCAAGCGCGCCCGCTTCGGGCTGCGCCGCACGGGGGTCCTCTTGAGCGTCAGGCGGTTGGGCGTCGCGAGGGCGGAGAGCGCCGCGGCGCACAGCAGAGCGCTCGGCCGGCGCAGGAAGACCGCCATCGCCCGGTCGCCGCCGGCCACCGACTCGCCCTTCCGGACCACGGCGTAGAGCACGCCCGAGCCGGCCGGCACCGCCTCCAGTGCACGCCGCCGCCAACCGATCCGCAATCTTGACACCCACCCTTGCCGCTGCTACTCTTAGCATGTACTCAGCCCGCCAAGTCGATTGGCCGGGAGGGAGAGATCAAACCTGTCGTCATGACCGAGGAAGTCCTGTCATGCCAGAGACCGAGTTCTCCACTGTCGCTCCCTATCTCAGCAACCCCCTAGTCCTGGTCGGCTTTGCTTTGATGCTCCTTTTCGGAGTCCAGAAGCAGCTCCTCACTGCGGGCGTCCTGCCACAGCTCAAGCAACGAGAAGCAGGTGCTGTTGTCAGGCTGGTCTTGAGATACGGTTTTTGGATCGGAGTCCTCGTGGTGGTGCTCGGAATCGGCCTTCAGTACCTTAGAGTCACGCTCGCTCCCTAGCCCGCAGGTATCGCGAGCCGCGGCAGCAGAGGAGGCTCGTGAGGCGCGCGAGCTTGACGAGTTGGGGGAGGGCCAAGGCACGTGGTCACCTATCTTTCGAACCCGCTGGTCTGGATTGGCGTTGCACTCTTCGGTACGTTCGGTCTCTTCAAACTCTTACTGAGATCGAAGCTCCTGGTGCCGGTGGCCCAGCGAGAAGTTGCGCCTATCCTGCACAAAGTACTGAAGTTTGGCTTCGTTCTTGCGCTTCTCGTCGTGGTTTGCGGTTTCGGGCTCGCCTTCTGGCGGGTCCATAAAGAGATTGACCGCATCGAGCGAGCCAAGAACCTGCTGGCTTCGGAGGTCTTGTCAGACATCTCGAGTCTCGACGAACGGTTGCAGTATATCGACTTGACTCTGGAACGCGACGGCTTCGACCAGCGCTTCGACAGGGCCAACGAGAAGATCGCTCCGACGTTCAGCGCCGAGCTTTCGAGACGGTACAACAGGTCTCGCACCGAGCAAGCGGCTGGAACTCTGCGGCAGATGCTCAACAGCAGCCCTCTGCGGACACAGGCGGGCCGGTCCGAGCTGGAGAATCTGCGACTGAGTGGAGTAAGCGCTGAGTCCTACCAGCCGTTCTACGACCAACTGGCCGAAGTCGAGCGCGTGACCGAGCAGTTCTTGAACGCCCTCACCTCGTTTCCTTCCACCACGGAAGCTCCGAGCGACCTTGAGGAGAAACTGAGGCAGCGACGCTTACGAGTCGAAGCGAAGAACCTGGCCCTCGAGTCTCGGCACGCCTACGGACTCGGCCTCGAACTGCTGATTGCCATCACCAAGCCACCCCATGCCGTCCCTCTTCCGGAGTCTGCGCAGGGGACATTGCACAACCTCCATCACCTGAAGCCTCGGGCGCTTCCCGGCTCGGAGGTCGAAGTCCAGGCCATCCTGGCTCGAATTCTGGAGCAACGACAAGATCTCCTCGTGGAGAAGGCCGCCGTAGTGAAGGCGGCCCGGGAGCAGCTGGATACGAAGTTTGCGGAGCTCGAGGAGACTGGCCGGATTCAGATCGCTTCGACGGACACTTGGCAACAGGTGGTCGGTAAGGCGGTCACCTTACGCCAGCTCGGACGTACTTCTGAAGCCGTCGCTATGTTCGGTCTCTATGCCGAGAGGTTCGGCGCAGGCGACCCAACCGCCCGGCAATACGCTCAAACCGCTCGACAACTCACCCTCCAGATGGGCAAGCTCGGCGTCACGGGAGGAGTTTACCTCTTCATGGTCAACCAGGACAGCCCGGGACGCGAGGCGGGCCTCGCTGTAGGCGACGTCATCGTCGAATGCGACGGTCGAGTCACCGCAGACATGGAAGGCTTTCTGGAAGCGAGGAAGATGTCCAAGGGCCTGGGGCCCGTGCAGGTCGTCTTGCTACGTCTGACACCCCAAGGGCGGTTCAATCGATATAGCAAGACCATCCCGATCGGAAACCTCGGTGTTGGATTAATGCCAATTTAGTCCTCCACTCCCAGATCCTCCAAGACTCAACCGAACGCTTGGGCTTTCCCGTCCAGCCGGCGAATGAGGCGTTGGCCGATGATCGGCGAGGGCCATCGCCTCCGGGTTCGCCGCCAGGCCGGCCGCGGCGTGGAGGTAAGACAGAAGGCCCCGTCTCTGCCGCGCCGTGTGCTCCCAGGCCCAGGCCGCCGCCGTAGAGCGAATACTCCCAGGCGCCCTTTCTTCGGCTGCAGCTAGTGGTCCGTCAATCTTCATTTGACAGAGGTATCCGGCGAGGATTTCGCGTCGCTGGCCAGGCGCTCCGACGCAGGCGTAGCGGGGCCTACGTCGAGGAGGAGCAACGCCGCCAGCGGCGTGAAGGACCGTCGGGGCCCGTCAATTGAAGGTTGACGGACCACTAGCGCCAATCCGCCGTCTTGAGCGGCAGCCAGTTCGACGTGGCGGGAGCCGAGAGGGGGAGGAGCTCGGCAAACTGGGAACTTACCAACACGTGTCCGTCTAAAGGGGAGAGAGCAGAACTTGCTCCAATTTGATAACTCGACTATTAGGAAAGGACAGTGAATGGCTCTCTACTATTCCGTCGGACGGACACTTGTTCCCAGTGAGGAGCTCGCGGAGAAGCGGGCGGAGTTGGGCAAACTCGCTCGCGGTGAGTTGACCGCTCTCACTTTCCGCACCGGAAGCGTTGTGCCCGAGGCTCTCGTGAAAACGTTTTCACTTCCGGGAACATCTGAGCCTCAGGCATTCCAGGAGATCGGGCTCGGCCAGCCTCTTACCATCAGGATTGCCTCCGCCTATCCAGGAGACTTGCCACCGAAAAGCGGCCTGTTCGGCAGGAAGAGGGGGGTCTTGATCACGTCCGCAGTCAAGAGCTGGCAGACGTTTGACATGCAGCCCCGCGCGCTGAACATTCTGAAAAAGGAGGTAGCTAAGAAGACGTCCATCGAGGGGCCAGCGGCGACCGAAGACGGCACGCCGCTCGTGTTCTATTCACCGGCACTTACCGATCGGTCACTGATTCTGACCTTCGAGATGGCCATCGACAACGTGGACGAGGACCTTTACCAAGGTGTGGGTAGGATCTTCCAGAGCGCAGCAGGTCTACCGATCTTCGCCTCAGCCTCACCCTACCTTCTGGCCGCGTCCGCTCTCTTCCGTGTCGGTGGTGCCATTGCCAACGCCCTCTTCGATAGCCGAGCCGAGTTCCAGGGCACAGAGAACATTTTCTTTGACGTTCCTGGCGAGAGCGTGACTCGTGCTGGTTTTGCGCTGGTGACTCGGTCTCGACTCGACGAACAGACTCTTCAGAACTTCGCGATTGTCGACGGTGAGCTCGTCGAAAAGACGACGAACACGCATTACAATGGTGCTCTCCCATGCGTCGTGATTGCCCTCGATGGGACAAATGATACAAATTTAGAGAGCTTCTCGGCTACAGCCGCGAGCGCGGCCCTGCTGAAGCAGTTCTACAACGTACGAGAGAACGGTGAGACGAGTGCGGATGCGCTGGTCGACGCTTTGAAGTTCTATAACGACTTCCGGTTCGAGAAGGAGGCCCTCAAGCTCAAAGCGCGTCTCAAGACAACGACCGTGCTAAAGGAGAGGGATGATCTTCAGAAGCGTATCGATGCAGTCACAAAGAACATCCAGACCGACGAATTCAAGCAAGCCGTAGCCGCTCAGCCGTAGTCGGTCGTGCAGCCATCGGAGCGGCCTGGCCTACCGCCAAGCTCGCTTACGGCCGGATCTGCGCTCGCGGCCTGAGGCGCACTCTCATCTCCTGGTAGATCGGCACGTGGACGCCAGGAGCCACTTCGAGGCTGACGGCCAGCGCGTAGGGGACCGACGTGCCGAGATCTCCTGCGTCGGCTCGGCAGCTCACCTTGATCACCAGCTCGTCGTCGTCGCCGAACACGGCCACCTTGTCTCCCTCGAAGACCTCGTGCTGGACGGTTCCGCGCATGGCGGCGGAATGGTCCGCTTCGCAGCGGCCCACCTGGAGGAGACCTGTCGAATCCTCGCCATCGGCCTCGGCCTTCGGCTCGAACCAGAGCTGCGCTTGCCTGTAGCGCTTGTCTCGCGCGTTGATCGGGCTCAGCCAGGCCAGGGTCACCGTGAGCCGCCGCCATAGGTGCTGGCCGCTCAGGCTCGGGGGCAGCGGAATCCGGAAGACGTGACCTTCTCCGTCACCGAGCTCACCCCATCCACAGAGCGTGGCGCGCTGGTCATGGCACCCCAGGAGGCGGTCTCGGTGGGGAAAGCCGTACCCCAGGTACCGCCCCAGGTCCATCCGGCTCGGATTCCGGCCGAGAGGAACCGCTAGGAGTTCCCGCATTAGGTCCTGGGACGGCCCCCAGCTCGCACCGTGGACGAGAAGAGCCTTGAGGAGCGGCACCAGGAACCGCCGCTCCGGTAGAAGCCCCAGAGGCTCGGCTGCCAAGAGCCCGGGGAGGCGCTCGTAGAGCTGAGCTGCGGCGCGGCTCGTGAGCGCTGCGGCGTTGCTGGTTCCGGAAGCGTAACTCGTTCGATCCAATCGCCCCGGAGCCCCGGCTCCGCCGGGAGACGCCATCCGTTGCCCGGGTGGGTGCGCTGGCACACTGGCCTGTTCGAGCTCCACGCCCGAGTCGGTGGACGAGTAGCTGTCCCGGTAGAGCTGACGCCCCGCCGGGTAGTGGAGGTCCGGCTTGATCGAGCGCCTGACGCCCGTGCCGAGGGCTGCCGCGGGACTCGGGAGCCGGGCGCCATCGTCATCTCCGAACGGATCGATTCGATCTCGGCTCTCGTACGCTCCCCCGGCGTCGGCGTGCTCGCCGCCGACCGTCAGGGCGTTGATCGACTCCGCGGGCGCCAGAAGCCGCTGGAGGTGGGCGCGCCGGACCATCGCCTCCCAGGAGAGCTTCCGTAGCACTGTCGAATCGAGTCTCCGGAGCTCCTCTCGCGAGCACGAGAGATCGAGCCGGCGCGCGGAGGGCGGATTTCCCGCGCTGACGACGAAGAGCATGCCCTTCTCCCACGCCAGCCAGTCGAGGAGCCGCGCGAGCGGGCTGATGTGCTGATCGAAGGGGCGAGATGGGTCGCCGAGGGAGAGATTGACGATCAGAATCCCCGGCGCGACTGGTTCCTCGTCCCTCTCGCCTTCGAGCATCCGGCGCACGGCCCGGTGAACGAAGTCGACCTCCAGGACGTCTTCCGGGATGGCTTCCATCGACTTGGAGGGACCGACCTGCGCCGGGCGCAGGAGGGGGCGCGAGTAGACCGGCCGAGCAAGTGGCGCCTGACCGGAGGTCTCACCGAGATCGCCGTGGATGAGGAGCGAGGCCATCGCCGTTCCGTGGCGACGCTGTGCCGCCGGAACTTCCGCCGCCCACCCGTCCGGATCGTCGATCCACAGCCGGCCTCGAAGCAGCTCGTGGCCCTCGAGAGGCAACCCGTCCAGCACCGCGACGACAGGCTCTCGGTCTTCCAGCGGGCCCCCGATCGCGCCCTCGATCGCTGCGGCGGCCTCCTCCGCTCCCAGAGGAACCGCGAACTGCGCCACCGGCCGCAGGAACATGATGCCCTCGCAGCGAACGAGCTCGACCTCCTGGCCAGCGACGATCTCGGCCGCCCGCTCCCGCGGCACCTCCACGATGCACGCGTGGTAGCGAATCTCCGGGATCGCCACGGACTGCCCGACGAGCCGCCCGCCGGCCCGGCGCAGCCGGACCTCCAGCTCCAGGAGCTGGCTCTTCCGCCTCTGCTCCCCCTGGCGGTACCAGAGCTCGACCTCGGCTCGAACCGTCGGCTCACCGTACTCGAGCCGCTCCGTCCAGTCCTCGATGAGCCCGGTCTCGCGGAGCCGGTCCTCTGACCCCCAGGGACGGATCCTCCGGATGCTCTGGAAGGCGTGCCGCCAGGGCGCTAAGCCTCTCGGAAGCTGGACCCTCTCGTCCGCCTCGTATCGCCGCCACAGGGAGAGCAACTCCTCCTGCGCTCGGCGATCGCTCATCACCAGGTAGACCGTGCCCCCGACTGGCTTTGCTCTCTTCGTCTCCCGCTGGAAATCCTCTCCGGCCGGCATCTCCGGCTCGTCCTCCTCGGCGAGCCACTCGAGGCCGGGGATCTTCCCTACCGCCTTGTAGAACCGGTCGATCGTCCCCGCCGTCTCGATCACCAGGGCGAGCTCGGGCTCGACGCCCGCGAGCTCGCCCCGGAGCTCGAGTCGTCGCCTCTCGAACGCCTCCTGCAAGCGCTGGAGCTGTGGGCGGACCCGCTCCACCTGGCGGCCGTGTCCCCAGCGCTTGATGCGCGCACCAAAGCCTCGTTTCTTGGCCCGCTCCGCCGGCTCGGCGGCCGGGAGCGGCAGGTAGGGAAATGGCCGGCGATCGCCGTCGGGCATGCCTTACGTCTGCGCCTCCGCGGACGGCGAGTAGCGCGCACGCCACTGGTTCAAGCGTTCGTGGAGAATGCGCGCCGGGGCGACATCGGCCTGCGCCAACACCTGTCTCCGGAGCAGGTCGAGCACGAACTCCTCGACCTCTCCGAAGCTCGCGCCTTCGAGATGGCGGGCGAGGTTCGAGGGCTCGCAGCCCAGATCGAGCCGGAGCTCCTCGCGAAAGCGGCCGAGGAGGGTCGCAATCCCGTGCCGGTCGGGCCTCGGTAGCTCGAGACGTACCTGGAAGCGGCGCCACACGGCGCGGTCGAGGAGCTCGGGGTGGTTGGTGGCGGTGACGACGACCACGTGGCTGGGGAGCCGATCGATCTGGAGCAAGAGGGTGCTCACGACGCGCTTGATCTCCCCCGTCTCGTGCTCGTCCCCCCGCTCCTTGCCCAACGTGTCGAACTCGTCGAAGAAGAGTACGCAGCGCCGCGTCCGGACGTAGTCGAAGAGCCGCTGAAGCCGCGACGAGGTCTCGCCCAGGTAGCTCGCGACCACGGTCTCGTAGCGCACCACGCAGAGCGGAACGACAAGCTCGGTAGCCAGCGCCTCCGCGAGGCTGGTCTTGCCATTGCCCGGGGGGCCAGCGAGGAGTAGCCGATGCCGGGGCTCGAGGTTGTGGCTCCTCAGCAGCTCGGCCCGATGCTGCTCCTCGACGACTTCCTGGATCGCCGAGGCCACCACCTCCGGGAGTACCAGCTCGCGAAGGCTCCGCTCCGGCAAGATCTCGAGCACCTGCTCGCCGGCGAGGCTCGCCATTCGTGGCTCGGGCAACCGGCCCGCGCCGTTGGTTTTCAGTGAGTCAACCAGACGCTCGGCCAGGACGTGGTGGTGCTTCGCTCGCTCCTCGGCGACGAGCGCCTCCACCGTCTTACGCAGCAGCACTTGGTCGCCGCGTGCAGCGGAACGAACCAGACGAATGAGGAGGTCTGCGCGGGCCATGTCGGGTCGGGGCAACGTGCCGTCGATGCAGCTCGAATGTAGCACAGGCATGTGGCTGGTTTCGGGCTTTGCGGCGCTTTCCCTGGCTGCAGGGAAACGCCGGCCGGAGCGAGCAAAGCGCCCCGGCCGGCAGCACCTCGTGCCGCGCTACCTCAGGCCTACTCCTTCCCCTCCAGCCGGCGCATGAGGGCGCGGCCGAGGATGGGGGAGACCTCGGGGCCGAGGGCCTCGAGGGCGAGGGCCATCGCTTCCGGGTTCGCCGCCAGGCAGGCGACGGCGTGGAGGTACGGCAGGAGCTCCTCGTCCGGCCGCGCCAGGTGGCCCAGGTGGAGACCGCCATCGTGGAGCGGATAGCCCAAGCGCGCCCGCTTCGGGCTGCGCCGGACGGGGGTCCTCTTGAGCGTAAGGCGGTTGGGCGTGGCGAGGGCGGAGAGCGCCGCGGCGCACAGCAGCGCGCTCGGCCGGCGCAGGAAGACCGCCATCGCCCGGTCGCCGCCGGCCACCGACTCGCCCTTCCGGACCACGGCGTAGAGCACGCCCGAGCCGGCCGGCACCGCCTGCACCTCCCAGGGGCCGGCCGCCACCGCCTGGCGGGCGAACGGCGGCTCCTCCCGGTCCAGGGCCTTCGACAGGTAGAGCGCCGAGAAGGCGTTCGCCGGCGGCGTCCGGCGCGCCGGCGCCCCGGGGCGCGCGGGCCGGTCGGTGAAACGAGGGTCGCTGGTGGAGCGATCGGATCGGGAACTGCGAGTGCTACCCTTCTCCATGCTTCGCATCGGAACTGGTCTCCTTTGCGGAGTGGCCCGGGCGAGCCTCGAACTCGCTCGGGCCGTCTACGGGTTCCCGGCGGCCTCGGTGGGCTGGATCCGGCCAAGAGCCGGAGGCCCGCCCGAGGGCCGGGCTCGACTTTCCGCCACACTACCGCGCACAGAGGAAGAAGTCAAGCAAGTCCGGGATCCTCGTCAATCCGCGAAGCCCGCGGTCCCTCTATCGGGTTTCCGCGCCCGGCGGACCGAGGACCGCCCCGAGATCAATCGTCCGCCGCGGCTCCGGAACGTTGGAGATTCAGGGCGAGGAGGCGCTCGAGGATCTGGTCTTCGGGGAGGTCGGCAGGCCAGCCGTAGGCGGCGGCTACGGCTTCGTCGAGGGCCTGGTGGGCGTTGGCGAGCCAGGTGGGGCGCTGGTTGTAGAGGTTGGTGAGGGTGCGCTTGGCGAGCCGCGCGGCGGCGTCCTCGTCCTTGGCGACCAGGCGAGGGTAGCGGACGGTGCCGATGCCGCGGTCGTCGGGGTCGTGGACGTAGCGGGCCCAGGGGCCGTCGGTCGCTCCGGGGAACTCGAGAATCTCTTCCCTCACCCACTCGGGCGGGTTCAGCCAGCGCTCGCGGAGCTGGTCGAGCTCCCGGGCAGCGGCGGCGATCGCCTCTCGCTGCTCTTCGGTGGGCTCGGGGAAGGGGAACGTCTCGAAGCAGGTGGTCGGCGTGTAGCGCGGGCGTGTCTCCAGGCGCGTACCCTGTGCCAACGCCCATCGTAGGTGGGCTCGCGAACTCAGAACCCCGAGAACGTAGTCGTCGTCGCTAGATACGACGATAACAATGTTCGCGGGTAGTGCCACCGAGGGGAGCCAGGAGAAGGTTCTGTGCTTCGCAACCATGCTCGTCGCGATGTACCGGCTCAGGCCCATCAACGCCTTCCGCATGACTGGTCGCGACCTTGCAAAGAGCCACCAGTTCGCTCGGTACACCTCGCGTCGACGCTGCTCTTTCACCGGTTTTACACGCTCTTCGATCCGCTTGAATGGCTGCTCGTAGCGCGCCGCGTCCTCCACGGGCGTGTCGGTGCCAAAGTCGATCGTCCAACGCTCGCTTGGCCGCGAGGTCAGATCTCGGCCGTTCACATACGGCCTGAGCACATCGCTATTCGGCCGCCTTGAGGGATTGGGTTCATCCAGCATGGCAATCGCCTCATCGAGGTCCAGGTCGAAGGGGCCCGCTGGGGTAGTACCCATGAAACTCTCAGCCGGATGGCCCGCTAGGCGACCGGCCTCGGCCAAGTCCAGGTCAGGTCGAAGGCTAGACGAGATCCGCGAAGCAGCTTCCCCGTCGAGTACTCGCTCCATTTCGTCGCCTCGATCAAAGGCAACTAGAGAGACATGAACGTTAGCTCCTTCCAGCACCCATGGCCGATCGCTCTCCGCGAAGAAGATCTCCCCGCTCTCCTTGATCCGCTTGAGCACCAGCCGGTTGGCGCCTCCTCGAATGCCCTGCGTCGCCAGCAGCCCCGCTCGCTTCGCCCTCCCCTTCTCGATCTGCTCTCTCGCCTTCTCGAACCAGTAGGTCACGAGGTCCGCCTCGGCCGGCACGCGGCTCTTCCAGAGCTCGAAGAGCCGATCCACGTACTCGTCGCCGAGCTGCGCTCGCATCTTCTTCCCGCCCAGAAACGGCGGGTTCCCGACGATGAAGTCCACCTTCGGCCACTCGGGTTCCTTCGGGTGCTCGGGGTCCGAGACGTCGAGGATCGCGTCCTTGCACTCGAAGGTGTCCATGCGGCGGAGGATGGGGTCGCCCCAGGTGCCGGAGCCGTGCTGGCGGGTCCACTGGAGGTAGCCGATCCAGACGGTCATCTGGGCGAGCTCGAAGGCGTAGGGGTTGATCTCGATGCCGTGGAGCTGCCAGGGTCCGACGAGCGGGACCTCGGGGTTGAGGCCGTTGTCCAGGGTGAAGACCGCGACCTCTTTCTCCAGGTCCTTGAGCTTCTGGAGGGTGACGTAGAGGAAGTTGCCGGAGCCGCAGGCGGGGTCGAGCACCTGGACGC
The DNA here is from genome assembly GCA_963741925.1 of uncultured Acidobacteriota bacterium. Taxonomy (GTDB): domain Bacteria; phylum Acidobacteriota; class Thermoanaerobaculia; order Multivoradales; family DATKCC01; genus CAVUBL01. Next base: position 590,976 of record CAVUJU010000003.1, on the reverse strand, counting down.
GGGCGAGGCGGTTGTGGAAGCTGCGGAGCATCATCTCTGCCTCGAGGCGGGCCTTCTTGAGCTGCTGCGGGCCGAGAGGCTTGGCCTTCGCCTTCTTCCGCTCCGTCTCGCTCGGGTGCTTCTTGCCGGTCGCGAGGACGTTCGCGACCCGCTCCTGGACCTCGCGCCACTCGCGGCGAAGAGGCTTCATCACCACCGGCTCGACGAGGGTCTCGATGTCCTCGCGGCTGGTGTAGTGGGCGCCGAGCTGGGAGCGTTTGTCCGGGTCCATGCCGCGCTCGAAGAGGGTGCCGAAGATCGACGGGTCGACGGCGCTCCAGTCGAGGCGGGCGGCCTGGTAGAGGCGGTCGAGCTCGTCGCGGGTGAGCTCCAGGGTGCCGTCGGCGGCGAAGAGGTTGCCGTTGAAGCGGTGGATCTCGTCGGCCCCGAACCAGCCGCCCTCGTTCATCGCGGTGAAGAGCTGGCGGGTGAAGCGGGGGAAGAGGTCCGGCTTCTTGCGGCTCTGCTCGAGGATCCGGGTGACCAGGTTGTTGGGTAGCAGCCCGATGTCCTCGGCGAAGAGGGAGAAGACGAGGCGGTCGAGGAAGTGGGCGACCGCGCGGGCGTCGAGGCCGCGCTCGCGCAGCGAGACCGCGATCTCGCCCACCGTGCGGGCGGCGTCGGCGGTGATCGCCTCGCTGACGGTGCCGGGCTTGAGCTTCTGCGGGGCGACGAAGACCGAGCGGACGATCTCGAGGCTCCGCGGGTCGCCCAGGTCCTCGAGGCGGACCTCGTGGATCTCCTGCCGGGTGGCGGTGAAGTTCGTGTGGACCACCAGGCGGTCCATGTCGCAGGTGACGAGGAGCGGCGGGTTCTCGAGGGCGGCGCGGTACTGGTCGAGCTGGAGGTAGGCGGCGTCGAGGTCCTTGTGGCGGCCCTTGTACTCCCAGGCGAAGTAGCCGCGCTTCCAGACGTCGGCCCAGCCGTCGGAGCCGCCCTTCTTGGCGGCACCCTTCTCGAAGGTGAACCAGTCGCCGGTGGGGTCGACCTCGGCCGGCTTCGCCTGGTCGAAGAGCTCGCAGAGGTCGAGGAAGTGCTGCTGGGCGGCGGAGCGCTCGGTGAGCTCGACGCGGCGCCACTTGTCGATGAACTCGGCGACGTTCATGGGGAGGCTACGCCAGGCCGGTATCGCCTTTCAGCCACCGCCCGCGGCTCACGGTACCACCCGGAGGTCGACTCGATCCTTCGCCGCCGAGGACAGTCGGTGGTCATTGGTCCAGAAAGCGCTGCAGTCACCTTGGATCGCTACCGCCAGGTGAAGCGCGTCCGGCGTCTTGATTCCGTGGTGGGCACTTAGCTCGGTTGCCAGATCGAAGGTTCTCGAGCTGACTGGGAGCTGCTCGACGGCGTGGCTCGAGAAGAGGGCGTCTTACAAGGCGAGCAGGCTCTCGTCACCCTGCTTCAAGGGTCCGACGCGACACTCCAAGCGGGTAAGGTCGGAGACGAAAAACTCGGCCTCGCCTCGCTTCGTCTCCTCTCCGATCCTCGACCTCACAGCCGCCCGCAACTCGGGTTTACCCTCGAGAGCGTAGCTGAGGATGCAGCTGTCGAGGTACACCCGAGATTTGCTCACGAGTCCCAGGCCGCCCGTTCCTCCTCGAGCGCCTGATCGATCTCAGCCTTCCGACGACCGCGGCCGGCGACGCCTTGAAGCGAGTCGAGCACTCCCACGAGGGACCGCTTCTTCTCGACGCCCTCCGGGAGCAACACGATGACTTCCGCCGGACCTTCCCCGACGTCCGGCGGGAGAATCACGCGGATCGTGTGATCCGGCCCCACCTTGCCTTCCAGCTTCAAGCTCGCACAGCGCGCCTCCGGTCGTCAATTCCTCGTTGCTCATGCCCATTCGGCTTAGTCTACTTGAAGGCTGGCCCGGCGCCAGGATCCTTCCGCACCCGCCGCTCTCGGGTCTTGCTCACGATCTCTTCCAGCGGAGGCTCTCCCAAGAACTCTCTTCGTTCAGCCGTGTAGTCGCCTGCTCCCAGGCTGAACTGATGGAGAAAGCGCGCCGTTTCGGCGATTCCGATCTCCCGGAAGAGAGCGGTGACTGCGTCGTGGGTCACTGCCGTCAAGGGCCTAGTGGTCTGATTCACGAATCCCTTGTCTTTCGTTGCGGTGCCGCGGGGCCGGATACCAGGCGCCGTGACGCAGCAGAGCTCCGCCACGGCACGTACGGGAGTCCGGGTGCCTTGGACGATCGGCTCTCCAGACAAGATCCGATCGTCCGTGACGACGTAGCAGTGCTTCACGGCTTGTTCCATGGCGTCCCGAAGCGCCGCTCACGATGACGGCGGCGTCTGGTCGAGGGCCACGGGTTTGCCTCCGCGCACCTGGTAGAACGTGACGCTCTTCGGCGCGTCGCCGTGGCGATCGAAGGTGGTGGTGCCGGCGACCCCCTCGTAGCCCTTCAGGCCGGAGAGGTACTCCCGGATCTCCTGCCCCGTCGTCGCTCCGTGATCCCTCGCCCGGGCCACCATCCCTGCGCCACGACCGAGCTACCCCTTCCGCTTCCCGCCCTGTCGCCCTGTGCCTCCGCTCTTCCTCGGCTCCCAGAGGGTGTTCTTGCGCTTGCCCTTCCGCTCGGGCGCTCCGCTCCTCTCTTGCCGCGCGCGGCGCTCGGCCTGGATCGCCTCGACGGGGGTCCGGCCGCCGAGGTCTGGGTGGGGGGTGGTCTCCCACGCGCTCTGGCGTTCCACGAGGGCGCCGGCCAGGAGGCCGGGCCGGTCGGTGCCGGCGCGGATCAGCTCGTCGCGCCAGAGGAGCCAGCGGCGATCGAGCTCGTCGTTGAGCTCGGCCTCGGTCAGGCCCTGCAGAATGCCCCAGGTGTCGTCCTCGCCCAGGCCGGAGTCGGGGACCAGGAGCCGGTCGACGACGTCGTGAAGGCTGCCGGGGCCCAGCTCGAGGTCGCCTCCGTCGCCGGCGTCCGGGTCGGACGAGCCCTCGACCACCGCCTCGAACGCTTCCCGCTCGCCGTCGAGGATCTCCTTCGCCCAGGGGCACTCGATCCCCTCCTCGGACGCCAGGAAGTCGAAGAAGCGCTTGAGGGAGACGGGCACGGCCCGGCTCTCCGACAGCGACGCGGTGACCTCCCGCGGGTACCAGTCATAGAGGAAGCTCCGGAGGTCGTACTCGTGGACCGCTCGAACGGGGATGCCCTGGGAGCCGGTGAGGAAGTCGACGAAGAGGTACGCGTTGTGGCCGTGCTGGACGGCGGTCGCCTCGGAGAGCCTCTTCACCTCGACAAGGTGGCGAAAGAACCCGTCCACGAACCGCCGTTCCCGGGCCTGGAAGGACACCGCCTTCTCCCGGGTGGACGGACGGGGCGCCAGGGCCGCCTCGGGCTCGGCCCCCGGGCCTTGCGCGTCCCCGGGCTCCAGGTGCTCGTACGGCCAGCTCCAGTCGGCATCGTCCTCCCCCAGGCTGAACGAGAGCACGACGCCGGTCGGCTCGTCCTTCCAGCCTTCGACGGGGCGCAGCTCTTCGACCGCGCCGGCGTTCTCCGCCACGAACCGGGGCACCGCCTGGAGGGCGGCCAGCAAGTCTCGGGCGTCCGCGAGCGTCACGCCGCCGGCGGGCGAGTTGATGGCGAGGAGACGGGGGTAGGCCCTCGGGTCGGCCACCTCCCAGCCGGCGGCCGCGGCCTCGCGGACCGCGGCCCGGCCCACCTCGCGCCCGGGGTCGAGGTGCAGGCAGATCACGCGGCCCTCGAAGTCGTCGAACGCAAGCTCCTGGTCGCGCCCCATCATCCTCCCGAAGTTGTCCGGCTCGGAGAACAGGTTGCAGCCGTAGACCTGGCCGCCGTTGCCCAGGGTGCACACGGTCCACCGCCGGCCGGAGGGCATCTCGGCCTCGAGAACGTCGACGTCCGCGAGCACCGCCCAGGGCGCGGCGCGCCAGAACCCGGCCGCGCCGTGGAACAGGTCCGCCACGATCTCGGCCGGCAGGTCCCACGCCGCCCACCCCTCGGTGGCGGCGAGGTGGTAGCGGCTCGTGATGCCGGAGGTGTGCTCGGCCAGAGCGAAGGCGGCCTCGTCCAGGGCCGGCAGCGGGCCGGAGGCCACCTCCATCTCCGCCGTTCCCAGGAGCCACTCGGCGACGCCGCGCGCGACGTGGGGCACGAGCTCCGGGTAGCGCACGCGCACGCGGTGGGGCATGCCCCCGGCGCGGTTGCAGGCCACGATGAGCCCGCGGACGAGCTCCTCGGCCATGGGCTCCGGCTCGGGCGAGGGCCGGTCGAGGACGGCGTTGTGGACCACGAAGCCGCTGCCGGCGGAAACGACCAGCAGGACGCCGGGGCGGGCGGCGGGGTCGTTCTCGATCCGCGCCGGCATGGGCACGATGTCGGCCTGGAGCTCGACCTCGGCGGCGATCTCCGCGCGCGCCTCGCTCGGACGCCGGGGGGCGCCTCGGGCGGACCCGGTGGATCCGGCGGTCTGGTCGAGTTTCATGCAGCATTTCTTGTACTTCTTGCCCGAGCCGCACGGGCAGGGGTCGTTGCGTCCGGTCTTCATGGCGAGATGGCTCCTGAGCGCAGCCTAGCAGGAACCGGAGAGGGGCCGGGATGCGCTGGCGCGAGGATGTCGTGCGGCTCCATCGTTGGGAGCCAGCCGCAGGGCCTGGCCGGCCGAGGCAGAGCTCGGCCCGGGGACCGGAGGTGCCGGACGGGGGCATCGACTCCGGACGCCCCGGTCCTCCGGGCCTGGTAGGCTTCTTGAATCGATTTCTGGGCCAGGGGGACGTGTCTTCCCGAATCACTTCACCAAGGAGGCTCACAGCATGGCAAAGGATCGACTCACCGTTCTCGTCATCGGCGCCACCGGTACGCAAGGGGGCGCCGTCACCCGCTCGCTGCTCGGCAAGGGGCACGCCGTCCGCGCCCTCACCCGCTCGCCCGACTCCGAGGAGGCGCAAGTCCTGCGCGAGATGGGGGCCGAGGTCGTCCAAGGCGACCTCGGCGACCCCGACTCGCTCGACCGCGCCGCCCGCGGGGCGGACGCCCTCTTCGGGGTCACCATCCCCCACGGCGGCGTCGAGGCCGAGGTGGCCCAGGGGCAGGCGATCGTCGACCTCGTCTCCCGCGCCGGCCTCCGGCACCTGGTCTTCTCGTCGGTGGCGAGCGCCGACCGGGACACGGGCATCCCCCACTTCGACTCGAAGGCCCGGATCGAGGAGGCGATCGAGGACGCCGGCATCCCGGCCACGGTCATCGCCCCGGTCTTCTTCATGGACAACTTCCTGGGCGGCGACTGGCGCCGCGGCATCGAGGACGGCACGCTCGTGATGGCCATGCCGCCGGACCGCTCGCTCCAGCAGATCGCGGTCGAGGACATCGGCGCCATGGCGGCCTTCGCGTTCGAGAACCGCGACCGCCTGCTGGGCGCCCGCGTCGACATCGCCGGCGACGAGCTGACCGGCGAGGAGGCGGCGCGCAAGCTCTCCCGTGCCCTCGGCCACGAGGTGCGCTACCAGGAGCTGCCGATCGAGGCGCTCCGCGAGCAGAACCCGGAGTACGCCACCATGTTCGAGTGGTTCGTCGAGGTCGGCTACTCGGCCGACACCGAGGCGCTCCGCCGCGGCTTCCCGGAGGTCGGCTGGCACCGCTTCGCGGCGTGGGCCGAGGAGGTGGCGGCGCGCGAGCTCGAAGCGGCGGCGGTCAGCTGAGGCGGCCGCCGCACGAGCGGGAGAGGGGTCGAGCGATGCGGGGGGCATCCGGCCAACGGGCACCGACGGGTGCCCCGCGGGCGGTTCGCCCGGCCGACCCGTTCGACTCGCTTCGCTCGCTCAGGGCGGAGGGCAGAGCTCGGCCGCTTCATGGGTCCGGAGTGATTCCGCAGCCAGGAAAGACGACGGGAGACGACGGGAGGGGGCGTCCCCTTCCCCCCCGTGGGGTGGGAAGGGGATCGAGGGGTTGCGGGGGGCACCCGGTCATTCGTCCCCTTCCCCCCCGTGGGGAGGGAAGGGGATCGAGGGGATGCGGGGGGCGTCCAGTCAGTTCACCCAGTTGCCGTCGTCGTCCCGGCCCCCGGGCTCGTCGTCCTCGGGCTCGGGCGGCGGCGGCACCGGCTCCGGCGGCTCGGGCGGCACGGGGCGGTAGGGGGTGCTGCGCACCCGCCAGCGGGCGGCGGCCTCGTCCTCCACCTCCCAGCGCTCCATCATCTCGCGGGTGCGCAGGCGCCGGCGCCAGGCGGCGAGGAGGAAGAGCGCGGTGATGGCGAGCCAGATGGTGCCGGCGCCGGTCAGGGCCGGGAGCCAGCGGTAGAGGGCGAGGCTCCCGCGCCGCCAGGCCTCCTCGGACTCGGCGAGCGAGTCGCCGGTGGCGGCGCGCCAGGCCTCGCGGAAATGGAGGCTCCCCGGCGTGCCCGCCCGCTGCCGGAGCTCGGCCAGGACCCGCCGCACCACCCCGTCGCCGTACTCGTCCTCGGACCAGCGGATGAAGTCGAAGGAGGCGGCGTAGGCGAGCGGCGCGCCGCTTTCCGAGGTGGCGAAGGCGCGGTCCATCTCGTCGAGCGTCGGCAGGCTCCGCATCAGGAGCGACGAGCTGTAGACGTAGACGTCCCTCAAGGTCCAGCGGCGCTGCTCGCGGGTCGCCACCCCCTCGTGGAACCAGCGCGGCACGAGCTCGCCGTGGGCCGCGTCGTGGATCAGCAGGTGGGTCACCTCGTGAACGAGGACGGCGCCGGCGTCGCCGAACGGGTAGCGCCCCGCCTCGGCGATCCGGATGGCGCCGACCCGGGAGTCCTCGAGGGCGAAGCCGGCGGCCCAGGGAGGTGCCGCCCGGTCGAGGCGGGCGAGCTCCGGGTCGGAGCGGGTGTCGGGCGGGATCAGGACCATGAGCATGGGCCCGGCCGGCTGGACGCCCAGGTCGTCGGTGACCGAGGGCAGGAAGGCGCGGGCGCGCTGGGCGAGGACCTCGAGCTCGCCGCGGTAGGAGGCGGGCCCCTCGAGCCAGATCGGCCCGGCCTGGATTCGCACGCGGCCCGAGCCGGCCGCGGGCCCGGCCGGAGCGGCAGCGGCCACCCCGCCCCCGCCGAGCTCCAGCGCGACCAGCAGGCCGGCGGCGAGGAGCGGGCGCAGGCTCACGACGCCCCGTCCTCGCCGGGTGCCGCCCGGTCCTCGGCCCCGGCCTCCGAGCCATGGGCCGGGCCCTGAGCCTCGAACGGCGCCAGCGCCTCCGGCAGGCCCTCCCCCGCCACCATCACGGTCAGCCGGTCGAAGCCGTCGAAGGCCTCGGGGTCCTTGGGGTCGAGGTGGAACGTCGGCGTGGCGTCGCGCCAGGCCACGATGGGCACGACACCGTCGCTCTCGCCGCCGACCTGCAGGCGCAGCGCCTCGAGCGCCTCGGGGCCGCCGAGGTCGAGGGTGGCGAGGACGGCCTGGCCCGCCTCGAAGCGGCGGATCCAGCGGCCGAGGCCGAGGGCGCGCCCGCCCACCAGGTCGATCCATGCGCGCCGCACCCGCCCGAACTCCTCCGACGGCCGGTCGAGGGCCACCGCCGGGTGCTCCACTCCGAGCTCGTCGCGCACCAGCTCGGCCACCAGGAGGTTGAGCTCGTCGTTGGTGGTGAGAGCCACCACCTGGGTGTCGCGCTGCACCCCGGCACGCTCGAAGGAGGCGGCGTCCCGGGCGTCGCCGCGCACCGCGCCGATCCCGTGCTCGCGGAGGCCTTCGAGCTTGCCCGGCGCCGAGTCGAGCACGGTCACCGCCCGCCCCGCCGCGAAGAGCACTCGCGCCAGAGCCTCGGTGAAGGCGTGGGCGCCTACGAGCACGGTGAACCGCCGCCTGGGATCGCGGGCGTAGCCCAGGGCGCGGGGCAGGATCACGGCCATGCCGGTCGCCCAGACGCCGGTCACCAGGATCGTCAGGTAGACCATGCCCTCGAGGGCCGAGGCGCCCGCCACCCCGGCCTGGCGGAGCTGGCGGGCGGCGAGGGAGGCGACGGCGGCCGCCACGATCCCCCGCGGCGCGGTGAGCGCCACCACCGCGCGGCCGGCCAGGTCGAGCTCTCGGCGCGGGACCGAGAGCGCCACGGCCGCCGGCCGCACCAGCAGGATCAGCCCACCCACCACCAACAGCCCGCGCCAGCCCAGGTCGTCCAGGGTCGCGAGGTCGAGCTGCGCCGCCAGTAGCACGAAGAGCACCGAGATCAGGAGCACCGTGAGCTGCCCCTTGAACTCGCGCAGACGCACCAGGTCGGGGATGTCGGCGGCGGACATGGTGAAGCCCATGACCACGGCGGCGATGATGCCCGACTGCGGCGCCTGGTGCTCGGCGAGCGAGTAGGCGAACAGGAGGATGGCGAGGATCGTCAGGTTGCGGATGTCGTCGCCGGTCCGGCGCGACCCGATCACCAGCTTGGCGGCCGAGCCGGCGGCGAAGCCGATGACCGCGCCGATCACCACCAGCCAGACGACCTCGCGCCCCAGGACCTCCGCCGGCACGCCCGGCCGGTCGATGGTCTGGAGCACCAGGTAGGCGAGGACGGCGCCGATCGGGTCGATGATCAGCCCCTCCGAGACCAGCACGGTCGCCACCCGCCGAGGCACGATCATGTGGCGCAGGAGCGGACCGACGACCGTCGGCCCGGTGACCGTGACGACGGCGCCGAAGAGCGCCGAGGTGCTCCAGGGCATGGCGAGGAGGGCGTGGAAGAGCCAGGCGGCGCCCACCGCGGTCACCGCGAGCCCCACGGAGAGGAGGTTGCGCACCGCGCCGCCCACCCGCCGGAGCTGCCGCGGGTCGAGGGAGAGGCCGCCCTCGAAGAGGATCAGGGCGATCCCCAGGTGGATCAAGACCTCGAGGCCGCCGCCCAGGGCGTCCGGGTCGACCAGCGCCGCGACGTGGACGCCGAGCAGCCGCCAGAGCCCGGGCCCGGCCAGGATGCCGGCCGCCAGCAGCGGCAGGATCGCCGGCACCCGGAACCGCTCGGCGAGGATCTGGGCCGCGATTCCGAGGACGATGGCGGCGACGATCGTCTGGAGCATGGCGGCGCGGTCGAAGAGGGCGGGGATGTCCGCTGGCGGGACGCCGGGTTCCGGAAGCGGACGGCCGGGCGGCGCCCGACGGCGAGAGCGGCCTGATTCTAGCCTGCGAGATTCATGAGACGGCGGTCAGCCACAGGGCGGGGGCGCCGATCCGCGCCGACGGCTCCATCCCTTCGAGCCGCTTCACTTCTTCGCGGCGAAGCCCTCAGACATTGAAGCGGAAGTGGACCACGTCGCCTTCCTGCACCAGGTACGTCCGCCCCTCCGAGCGCAGGCGGCCGGCCTCGCGGGCGCCTTGCTCGCCGCCGTGGCGGACGAAGTCGTCGTAGGCGATCACCTCGGCGCGGATGAAGCCGCGCTCGAAGTCCGAGTGGATCTTGCCCGCCGCCTCGGGCGCCGTCGCCCCCCGGCGCACGGTCCAGGCGCGCGCCTCCTTGGGGCCGGCGGTGAAGAAGGTCAGGAGGCCCAGGAGCCGGTAGCCGGCGCGGATCACCCGGTGGAGGCCGGGCTCGGCGAGGCCCAGCTCGGCCAGCAGCTCCGCCCGGTCGGCCTCGTCGAGGGTCGCGAGCTCGGCCTCGAGCGCCGCGCAGACCGGCACCACCTCGGCCCCCTCCGCCGCCGCCCGCGCGCGAAGCGCATCGAGGAGCGGGTTGTCCGCGAAGCCGTCCTCGTCGACGTTGGCGACGTAGAGGACCGGCTTCGCCGAGAGCAGGTGGAGCGAGGCGAGGAGCGGCCGCTCGCGCTCCTCGATCTCGAGGGTCCGGACCGGCCGGCCCGCGGCGAGGTGGGCGCCGACCCGCTCGAGGAGCGCCGCCAGGGCGGCCAGCTCCCTGTCGCCGCCCTTGGCCGCCCGGCGCGCTCGGTCGGTCGACTTCTCCACCGTCTCGAGGTCGGCCAGCAGGAGCTCGGTCTCGATCACCTCGACGTCGGAGCCCGGATCGATCCGGCCGGCGACGTGGGCGACGTTGTCGTCGTGGAAGCAGCGCACCACGTGGCCGACGGCGTCGGTCTCCCGGATGTGGGCGAGGAAGCGGTTGCCGAGGCCCTCCCCCTTCGAGGCCCCGGCGACGAGGCCGGCGATGTCGACGAACTCGATGGTGGTGGGCACGATCCGCTCCGGGTGGACGATCGCCGCCAGCTCGTCGAGGCGCGGGTCGGGCACCGGCACCACGCCGACGTTGGGCTCGATGGTGCAGAAGGGGTAGTTGGCGGCGTCGACGGCGCTCGCGGTCAGCGCGTTGAACAGGGTGGACTTGCCGACGTTCGGCAGGCCGACGATGCCTAGGTTGAAGCCCATGGTCTGGATCTCCCCCGCAACCCCTCGATCCCCTTCCCTCCCCACCCGTCCTGCTGCGCGGTTCTCCGGGGGTCGGAGCCGGCGGGAGGCAGAGTCTCGCAGGTACGGCGCCGCGGTTCAAGGCGCCGGCCTTTCTGGACTCGCGCCCTTTGCTGTATCCTAGGGCGCTGCTGCTCGCAGCCTCCTACCTATCCCGATCCTCGAAAGCCCTGGAGCACCGATGTCCGACCCCACCGAAGGCACCACTCCGAGCGGAGCCGCGGAGAGTCCCGAGGAAGCCCGACCCGCCGAGCCCGCACCCGTGACGCCGGAGGCCGCCCCGGAGGCCGCCCCGGAAGCCGCCGCGACCGAGGAGGCCCCGGCCCCGGCAACCGAGGCCGAGGAGCCTCCGGCCGAGAAACCTCCGATGGCCGCGGCAGAAGAACCTCCCCCCGAGGAGGCTCCCGTCGCCACGGCAGAAGAGCTTCCGGCCGAGGAGGCTCCCGTCGCTCCGGCCGAGGCGCTTCCGGCCGAGGAGGCTCCCGTCGCTCCGGCCGAGGCGCTTCCGGCCGAGGAGCCTCCCGCCGCCACGGCCGAGGAGCCTCCCGCCGCCACGGCCGAGGAGCCTCCCGCCGCCACGGCCGAGAAGCCTCCTGTCGCCACGGCCGAGGCGGCGGAGCCCGAGGCGACCGCGCAGGCCGCCGAGACGCCCGGCTCCGGCGAGATGACCGAGGCCGAGGCCCAGGCCGCCGCCGAGGAGCGGGGCGAGGCCCAGGCCGTGGCGCCCGCGCCCGAGCTGGCCTCCGGCGAGGAGGCTCCCCTCCCTGCCGACCCGGTCTCGCTCCGCCTGATCGAGGCGCTCGAGAAGGGTACGCCGGTCGAGGGCAAGGTCTTCGGCTGGAACCAGGGCGGCTTCCACGTCCTGATCGACGGCCTGCTCGCCTTCTGCCCGCGCTCCGAGATCGAGATCGGCAACCCCAAGGCGCCGAAGAAGTACATCGAGAAGACCTACCGCTTCCGGGTCATCGAGCACCGGCGCCAGGGCAACCGCTTCATCGTCTCGCGCGCCAAGGTGCTCGAGGAGGAGCAGGCCCGCCGGGCCGCCAAGGTGCGCGAGAGCCTCGCCGTGGGCGCCGAGCTCGACGGGCACGTGACCTCGCTCACCGGCTTCGGCGCCTTCGTCGACCTGGGGGGCGGGATCGAGGGCATGGTGCACGTCTCCGAGCTCTCGCACCGCTCGGTCAACCACCCCAAGGAGGCGGTCAAGAAGGGCCAGAAGGTCAAGGTCAAGATCCTCAAGATCGAAGAGGAGGGCAACCGGATCTCGCTCTCCATGAAGGCCCTCGAGGCCGATCCCTGGGCCGCCTTCTCCGCCGCCCACGCCCGGGGCTCCGAGTTCACCGGCAAGGTCACGGGCAAGACCGAGTTCGGCGTCTTCGTCGAGGTCGAGCCGGGCATGGAGGGGCTGATCCACGTCTCGGCCCTGGCGCCCGGGTCGAGCCTCGAAAGCGACGCCTTCGAGCCCGGCAAGCAGGTCACCGGCTGGATCAAGGAGGTGGAGGTCAAGCGGCACCGGATCTCGCTCACCCTGCGGCCCATCCCCTCCGGCGACCCCTGGCGCAAGGTCGAGGAGCGCTACCCGGAGGGCGACGTGGTCACCGGCACGGTCGAGGAGATCGCCCCGTTCGGCGTCTTCATCAACCTCGAGCCCGGGCTGACCGGCCTGCTGCCGACCTCGGAGATGAACCTGCCGCGCGGCACCAACCCGGGCCGGGCCTACGCCCCGGGCACCGAGGTGCAGGTGCAGGTCGGGCGGATCGAGTCGAAGCGCAAGCGGATCACGCTGCTGCCGGAAGGCGCCAAGATCGAGGGCTCGCGCACCGACTACCGCGACTACAAGAAGCGCGCGAAGGAGGACGTGGGCAGCGGCATGCCGACCCTCGCCGCGGCCTTCGAGAAGCTCAAGCAGAAGTGACGGGACGCCGCGCACATGAACAGGGCGGTAGCCGCAGCCGTTGCAGACGTCCGGCTGGATGAAGACACCGCCCAGCTCGGTGCCGACGATCGCCCCGGTCGGGCAGGCCTCGAGGCAGCCGGCCACCGCGGCAGGAGAGCCGCAAGGACTTCGCCGGGGGGCTACCGGTCCGCGCGCTCCCACGTCTCGAAGGCATAGCCCATCGGGTTGCGCTCGTCGGGCACCTGCTCCTCGCGCGAGACCCGGCGCCAGGCGGCGCGGTCGAGCTCGGGGAAGAACGTGTCGCCCTCGGGCTCGGCCTCGACCCGGGTGAGGTGGAGGCGGTCGGCCACCGCCAGCGCCCGGCGGTAGATCGCCTCGCCGCCGCAGACGAAGACTTGCGTCTCGCCGCGCCCGGCGGCCCGCGCGAGGGCCTCGTCGAGGGAGGCGGCGACCTCGACGCCGGCAGGGGCGCCGGGCGGCTGCCAGTCGGCCTGCCGGGTGAGGACGATGGTCGTCCGCCCGGGCAGCGGGCCGCTCGACTCGAAGGTGCGCCGCCCCATGACCAGGGTGTGACCCATGGTGGTGCGCTTGAAGTAGGCGAGGTCGGCCGGCAGGCGCCAGGGGATGCCGCCGCCCCGCCCGATCACCCCGTTGCGCGCCACCGCGGCGATGAGGGTGACCCTCATACGGCGATCGGCGCCTTGATGTGCGGGTGCGGGTCGTAGCCCTCGAGCGTGAAGCTCTCGTAGCGGAAGTCCTCGAGACGGGTGACCTCCGGGTCGAGGACCATGCGCGGCAGGGGGCGGGGCTCGCGAGTGAGCTGCAGCCGCGCCTGCTCCAGGTGGTTCGAGTAGAGGTGGGCGTCGCCGAAGGTGTGGACGAAGTCGCCCGCGTCCATCCCCACGACCCGGGCGATCATCAGGGTCAGCAGGGCGTAGGAGGCGATGTTGAAGGGCACGCCCAGGAAGACGTCGGCGCTGCGCTGGTAGAGCTGGCAGGAGAGCCGCCGCCGGCCGCCGCCGCCGGGGATCTCGGCGGAGTAGAACTGGAAGAGGGTGTGGCAGGGCGGCAGGGCCATCTGCTCGATGTCGGCCACGTTCCAGGCCGAGACCAGGATGCGCCGGGAGTCGGGGCGGGTGCGGAGCTGCTCGAGAACGCGGGCGATCTGGTCGATCGAGCCGCCGTCGGGCGCCGGCCAGGAGCGCCACTGGTGGCCGTAGATCGGCCCCAGCTCGCCGTCATCGTCGGCCCAGGCGTCCCAGATCGAGACGCCGTGCCGCTGGAGGTCGCGCACGTTGGTGCCACCGGCCAAGAACCAGAGAAGCTCGTGGATGATCGAGCGCAGGTGGAGCTTCTTGGTGGTGAGCGCCGGGAAGCCCTGGCCCAGGTCGAAGCGCATCTGGTAGCCGAAGACCGAAAGGGTGCCGGTGCCGGTGCGGTCGCCCTTCTCCACCCCGTCGTCCAGGATGTGGCGCAGCAGGTCGAGGTACTGGCGCATGGGCAAGGCAAGAGTACCGTACTCGGGGGCTGTCACGAGGACGCCACGCCCCTGGGATAGCATGCGCCTCCGCCATGAGCCTCGCCGCCTCGACCTCCCCCGCCCCGGCCCCGCCGGCCCTGCGCTGCGCCGGCCTGGTCAAGCGCTACAAGGACACCGTGGCGCTCGCCGGCATCGACCTCGAGGTCGCGCCGGGCGAGTGCTTCGGGCTGCTCGGACCGAACGGCGCGGGCAAGACGACGACGGTCGAGCTGTTCGAGGGCTTGATCCGGCCCGACGGGGGGACGGTCGAGGTCCTGGGGCTCGGCTGGGGCCGGGGCCGCGACCACGCGATCCGCGAGCGCCTGGGCATCCAGCTCCAGGAGACGCGCCTGCCGGACAAGCTCACCGTCTTCGAGGTCGTGCGCCTCTTCCGCAGCTTCGTCGCCCGCGGCCGGGGGGTCGAGGAGACCATCGCCACGGTCGAGCTCGAGGCGAAGCGCAACGCCCGGGTCGAGCGCCTTTCGGGCGGCCAGCGCCAGCGGCTAGCCCTGGCCTGCGCCCTGGTGGGCGACCCCGACATCCTCTTTCTCGACGAGCCGACCACCGGCCTCGATCCCCAGGCGCGGCTCAAGCTCTGGGAGCTGGTCGAGGCGTTCCAAGCCGGCGGCGGCACGGTTCTCGTCACCACTCACTACATGGAGGAGGCGGCGCGCCTCTGCGACCGGGTGGCGATCCTCGACCTGGGGCGCGTGATCGCCCTGGGCAGCCCGGCGGAGCTGGTCGCCTCCCTGGGGGCGGACCAGATCGTCGAGTTCGAGGCCGGCGGCCAGGTGGCCGAGGAGCGGCTCGCGGCGCTGCCGGGCGTGCACCACGTCTCGGTGCGCCAGCGCACCTGCGTGCTGAGCGTCGCCCGCATCGAGGAGTCGTTGCCACCGCTCCTCGCGGAGCTCGAGCGCCAGGGGGTCGAGGTGCTCGCGATGGCGACCCACGCCGCCACCCTCGAGGACGTCTTCGTCCAGCTCACCGGCAAGGAGCTCCGCGATGCCTGAGGACCTCCCCCGCCACCGCCGGCGCCTCGGCCCCCTGGCCGAGCTCACCCGCGCCCGCCTGCTCGAGTTCGTGCGCGAGCCCTCGGCCCTGTTCTGGGTCTTCGTCTTCCCGGTCCTCCTCGCCGTCGCCCTGGGGATCGCCTTCCGCACGAAGCCGCCCGAAGCGGCGCGGGTGGCAGTGTCGGGCGACGGGGGTACGCGCCTCGAACGGGTCCTCGCTCGCGCCGACGGCCTCGAGCCGGTGCCCCTCGACCGCGCGGCGGCCGCCGCGGCGGTGCGCTCGGGAGACGCGGAGCTGGCCGCGGAGCTCGACGAAGGCGACGACGGGCGCCCGGTGCTCCGCCTCGCCTACGACCCGGAGCGGCCCGGGGCGCGGGCGGCGGGCCTGGCGGTCGACGACGCGCTGCAGCGGGCGCTGGGCAGGAAGGACGTGGTCCGGATCGAGCGCCGCGAGGTCTCCGAGCACGGGTCGCGCTACATCGACTTCCTGCTGCCCGGCCTGATCGGCCTGAATCTCATGGGCTCGAGCATGTGGGGCGTGGGCTTCGCGGTCGTCCAGACCCGGGTGCGCAAGCTCCTCAAACGCTTCGCGGCGACCCCCATGCACCGCTCGGACTACCTCCTCGCCCTGATCTTCTCGCGGATGGTCTTCCTGGTCACCGAGCTGGCGGCGCTCCTCGTCGCCGGCCGCCTGATCTTCGGCATCGAGGTCCGGGGCTCGTGGGCAGGCCTCGCCGCGGTGGCGCTCGTCGGGGGGCTGAGCTTCACCGGCCTGGCGCTCCTGATCGCCGCCCGGACGACGACCGCGGAGGCGGCCCAGGGCTGGATGAACTTCGTGATGCTGCCGATGTGGGTGCTCTCCGGGAGCTTCTTCTCCTACACCCAGTTCCCCGCCTCGGTGCAGCCGGCGATCCGGGCGCTGCCGCTGACGGCGCTCAACGACGCGCTCCGCGCCATCATGAACCAGGGCGCGGCGGTCGCCAGCACCTGGCCCGAGGTGGCGGTGCTGGTGGCGTGGGGGGTGGGAGGGTTCGTGGTGGCCCTGAAGATCTTCCGCTGGCAGTAGGCCGCGTTCGGTGCACTCCGCTTCGTTTGCCCGGCCGAGACGGAGCTCGGCCGCTTCACGCGCTCGGAGGGCGTCGCGGAGGAATGCGCCCGCGCAGGGCACGCTGCGGTGCCCGGGCCGTCTTACCAGCCGCCGGAGGCGCCGCCGCCGCCGAAGCTGCCGCCGCCGCCCGAGAACCCTCCGCCGCCCGAGCTCCAGCCGCCGCCGTGGCTCGAGCTCGAGGCGACCCAGGACGAGAGCCCGCCGTAGAAGGGCGACGTCCGCGCCCAGCGGCGGCCCACCGGCGTCTTCCCGACGAACAGCTTGAACAGGGGGAAGAGCAGCACCCAGGCCACGCCGAGGATGACGCCGCCGGCCCCGAAGATGGCGAGCGGGAAGGCGAAGTAGAAGGGCATCAGGAAGGCATAGAGAAACCAGGACTGGCAGCCCTTCCCGAACAGGGCGATCATCGAGAAGATCCCGACCACCAGGAAAAAGATCCCGCCCATCATGAACCGCCCGCCGACTCCCAGGTCGTTCGCCGGCCCGGTGTCCTCGGGAATCGCCCCGGGCTCGCCCCGTAGGGTGCCGGCGATCGCGTCCACCCCGGCCTCGACGCCGCCGCCGAAGTCGCCGGCCTTGAAGCGCGGCGTGATGACGTTGCGGATGATCCTCCCCGCCTGGGCGTCGGTGAGCTGGGGCTCGAGCCCGTAGCCCACCTCGATCCGCAGCTTCCGGTTGTCCTTGGCGATCAGCAGCAAGACCCCGTTGTCCTTGCCCTTCTCGCCGAGCTTCCAGGTTTGGGCGACCCGCATGGAGTAGTCCTCGAGGGGATCGCCCTCCAGGCTCTGGACGGTGAGCACCGCGACCTGGTCGCCGGTCGCCTTCTCGAGCTCCTGGAGCTTCTGGTCCAGGCGCTGCTCTTCGTCGGGCGGGATCATGTCGGCCTCGTCGACGATCCGGCCCGAGAGGTACGGCACCTCCTTGGCGGCGGCCGGCGCGGCCCAGGCCGAGGCGAGGAGGACGGCCCCGGCCAGGGCCGCGAGGCCCACCGCAGGCGGCAGGCGGAAGACGAGGCGGCGGCGGCTCATGACCGATCTCCTTCGCCGTCGAGGTGGATCGCGTTGCCGAGCTCGTCCCGGTCGTCGGTGCGGCGTTCGAGGCCCGCGCGGTCGAGCAGCTCGCCGCAGGCGCCGATCGCCCCGACCAGGGCGTCGGCCGGGCGCCCATCGCCCATCCCGCGGGCCAGGTCGGCGACGATCCGGTCCCACTCGCCGGGGGCGACCCGGGCGTTGATG
Organism: uncultured Acidobacteriota bacterium; assembly: GCA_963741925.1. Classification (GTDB taxonomy): domain Bacteria; phylum Acidobacteriota; class Thermoanaerobaculia; order Multivoradales; family DATKCC01; genus CAVUBL01. The sequence continues at coordinate 573,851 of CAVUJU010000003.1, read as the reverse complement.
CCGCCGTCCCCCAGCACGACCGCGCGCCGCTCGAGGAGCGACAGGAAGATCAGAACTCCCGAGCGATCTCGGGTGGCGAAGACCTCGTGGTCGAGGAATGCCGCCCGCGCCCTCAAGGCCACCTGCCGCTCCATCTCCTCCCCGGGGGCGAGCCAGCGCCGGAGCGCGGGCAGCGCCGCCGTCGCGACGTAGCCGACCGCTCCCCCCAGGGCGGCGGCGAGGACCGGCCAGAGCGGCAGCGGCGGTCCCCAGAGGCCGGCGAGCCACTCGACCAGGCCGAGCGCCATCTCGGCCCCCAGGGCGCCGAACGCCGCCGCGCGCCAGACCGCGCCGTCGTACGCGCCGGAGGCCGGCACGGCCACGGTCACGATCTCGCCGCGGCTCAGCTCTTCGGCGCGCCGGGTCGCCTCGTCGATCCGCGCGACTTCGGACGGGGGAAACAGGGTTCGGAGGTCCATGGGATCCTCACTCGTTCGGGAGGCGGGGCGAGGGCGCCCGCGCGGGGGTTTGCGGTGCGAACGGAGGGCATCCTATCGCGCGCCCCGCGGCGCCGTCGAGGCCGGGCGAGATCCTCGGGCCAGGGTGGCGACCACCACCAGGTGGCGGGAGGTCTCGGGGCGCCAGGGCGAGCGGGCGAAGTCGCCCCAGAGGGCGGCGATCTCCAGGCCGGCGCGGGCGAAGCGGCGCCGGACCTCGTCGATCGACCAGTACCGGGAGTGGAACTCGGCCTCCCCGAGCAGCCTCCCCGCCCGCCGGTACTCGTAGCGCGCCGAGCAGGCGCCCTCCCCGTCGCACCGCCAGCGCTCCCTGACGTCGAGCCCTTCGCCGCGGTGCTCGACCACCAGGCCGCGCTCCGAGAGGGCCTGCTCCAGCCGGTCGGGGCGAAACCAGTGGGCCTCGAGCACGAAGCGCCCGCCGGCGGCCAGGTGCTCGGCCACCACGGCGAGCGTCCGGTCGCGCTCGCGGTCGCCGGAGAGGTGGGCGAAGGGATCGTTGGCGGCGGCGATCAGGTCGAAGCGGCGGGCCAGGGCGAGGTCCCGCATGTCGGCGATCACCAGCCAGGCGCGCGCGCCCTGCAGGTGCCGGCGGGCGTGGGCGATCATCTCGGGGGAGAGGTCCACGCCGACCACCCGGGCGAGGGGGCCGGCGAGCTCCCGGGTCACGCGGCCGGTGCCGCACCCCAGGTCGAGCCCCCAGCCGCCCGCGTGCTCGCCGGCGAGCCGTCGCCACAGCTCGCCGTCGGAACGGTCCAGCCGCTCCCGGTCGATGAACCGGGAGACGGTGCGGTAGTAGCTCAGGACCTCCCCCTGCCCGCCCGGAGCCACCCGCTTGCCGCGCTCCGCGTCGTCCTCGCTCATGACCCGTTCCGGGTTCCCGGGAATGGTGGTACTGTCCACCGGAAGCTCGACAGGGGATGTGGCCGAGCGGCTGGGGGGCACCCACCGGCAGCTGCCGGGTTGCAGCCGCTCGCGTCGCGCCCGGGACTGATCCACGACGAGAGGAGAGAGGTCTCATGAAGCATCGCACGTTGATCGTCGTCGCCATCGCCCTGCTCAGCGCCTCGGCGTTCGCGCCGATGGCCCGTGCCGCGGACCCGCAGCACGGTGCCTCCGACTACCGCTACGCGCTGGCTCTGGGCGCCGGCGTGGTCGAGCCGGACAACACCGGCGAGATCTACTATTACGGCGGTCTCCGCTTCCGGCTCCACGGCCAGGATGACGAGACTCCGCAGAAGGGCGACTGGCGCTACGACCGGCGCGGCGACATCGTCGCCTTCCTCGAGCCCGAGGTGGGCTACTGGCAGCGCGACGAGTCCGGCCTCAAGGAGAGCGACTTCAGCGCCGGCGTCAACGGCATCGGCGTGATCCCCGGGCGCACGGTCGACTACTTCTTCGGGGTCGGGCTGGGCGTCCACTTCCTCGACACCAAGATCGCGGCCACCCAGAGCCGCGCCGCCCTCGACAACAGCGATCAGCATCTGGGCGGGAACTTCCAGGTCGGCCTCGACATCCGCATGACCCGCGCCGTCTCCTTCTTCGGCACCGGCCGGTTCGACATCATCGAAGGAATCTCGGACACCCTCCAGGGCAAGGTCTACGTCGGGATGCGCTTCCGCTTCTGATCCGGCTTCGGCGCTTCAGTCCTCTGACGGGGGCGGCGCCGAGCGCTCCTTCTTGAGGCGTCCCCGCCGCCGCTTGCCTTCCAGGCGGCGCCGCCGGGCCGCCCGCGGCACCCGCGTCGGCCGGCGCTCGCGCTCGGGCTCCAGGGCCTCGGCCACGATCTCGGCGAGGCGGGCGACGGCCGCATCCCGGTTCGCCGCCTGGGTGCGATGGCGCTGGGAGGTCACCTGGAGGACCCCGGCCTTGGTGATCCGCGTGGCGAGCGCCTCGCGGATCCGCTCCCGCTGCTCGTCGTCGAGGCTCGGCGAGCCGGCGACGTCGAAGCGCACGGTCACCCGCGTCTCGAGCTTGTTGACGTTCTGCCCGCCCGGCCCCGAGCTGCGCGAGGTCCGGAGCTCGAGCTCGGCGTCGGGGATCTCGAGCTGGGAGTTGATCTCGACCACGTCGGCCTCCGGGGGAGAGCCTAGCAGGGGTTGATCGGATGCCCCCCGCATCCCCCCCCCCCCCCGCATCCCCTCGATCCCCTTCCCTCCTCCCGGGGGGAAGGGGACGCCCCCTCCCGAGCTGCGACGGCGACCGAAGGCGCGACTCGAGTGCCGTGGAGTGTGACATTCTACGGCTCCAGCTTTTCCCCGCAGACGCTTCCCGAGGAGGTTCCCGATGCACCCGAACCGGTCGCTTTCCGTCTCCGCGCTCGGGGCGCTGGCCAGCCTGGCCGCCGCCCTCGTCCCGCTCGGCGCCGCCTCCCCGGCCCCCGGCGCAGAGATTCGCTCGATCGAGCCCGCCCCGCCGCGCGCCGAGGGCGACGGACCGTACTCGCGCCTCGTCCTGCGCGGCGGCATCTTGATCGACGGCACGGGCGCGCCGCCCCGCGGGCCGGTCGACATCGTGATCGAGGGCAACCGGATCGTCGACGTGGTCGGGGTGGGCGCTCCGGGGGTGCCGATCGACCCCTCCCGGCGGCCCGCCGCCGGCCCGGGCGGCCACGAGCTCGACATCGCCGGCATGTACGTCCTGCCGGGCCTGATCGACATGCACGGCCACCAGGGCGGGGTCGAGCAGGGCACCCCCGCCGAGTACGTCTACAAGCTCTGGATGGGACACGGCGTCACGACGGTCCGCGACCCCGGCTGCGGCAACGGCCTCGCCTGGTGCGTCGAGCAGAAGCGCCGGAGCGCCGCCAACGAGATCACCGCCCCGCGCATCTTGGCCTACGACTACTTCGGCCAGGGCCGCGACCAGCCCTTCACCACCCCGGAGGAGGCCCGCGAGTGGGTGCGCCAGGTGGCGAAGGAAGGCGCCGACGGGCTCAAGTTCTTCGGCTACCGGCCCGACATCATGAAAGCGGCGATCGAGGAGGCGAACCGGCTGGGGCTCAGGAGCGCCTGCCACCACGCCCAGCTCGACGTGGCGCGGGTCAACGCCCTGACCACCGCCCGCTGGGGGCTGACCACCATGGAGCACTGGTACGGGCTGCCCGAGGCGCTGTTCGACGACCGGACGACCCAGGACTACCCGGCCGACTACAACTACAACGACGAGTCCGACCGCTTCGGCCAGGCCGGGCGCCTCTGGGCCCAGGCCGCCAAGCCCGGAAGCGCACGCTGGAACCAGGTGATGGACGAGATGCTCGCCCTCGACTTCACGATCGACCCGACCTTCACCATCTACGAGGCGAGCCGCGACCTGATGCGCGAGCGCCGCGCCGAGTGGCACGAGGAGTACACCCTGCCCTCGCTCTGGGACTTCTTCAGCCCCAGCCGCCAGGCCCACGGCTCCTACTGGTACCACTGGACGACCGCCGACGAGATCGCCTGGAAGGAGAACTACCGCCGCTGGATGGAGTTCGTCGACGACTACAAGAACCGCGGCGGCCGGGTGACCACCGGCTCGGACTCGGGCTACATCTACAAGCTCTACGGCTTCGGCTACGTCCGCGAGCTCGAGCTGCTCCAGGAGGCCGGCTTCCATCCCCTGGAGGTCGTGCGCTCGGCGACCCTCTACGGCGCCCAGGCCCTCGGGCTGGCCGACCAGATCGGCTCGGTCGAGCCGGGCAAGCTCGCCGACCTGGTGGTGGTGCCGGAGAACCCGCTCGCCGACTTCAAGGTGCTCTACGGCACCGGCGCGGTGCGGGTGACGCCCGACAACCGGGTGGTGCGGGTCGGCGGCGTGCGCTGGACGATCAAGGACGGCATCGTCTACGACGCACCGAAGCTCCTGGCCGACGTCCGGGAGATGGTGCGCAAGGCCAAGGAGGCGGCGGGCCGGCCGGTCCTCTACCAGCCGGGGATGGGTCCCGACGGCCCGGTGCGGCCCTGAGCCGCGCTCCTCCACCCCGGAACCCGAGCTCCAGGTACGCCCCCCGATGACCACTCCCGCGTCCGCGCCTCCGGTTCGCCGCCGAGAGATCTTCGGCTGGGCGATGTTCGACTTCGCCAACTCGAGCTACACCACGATCGTGGTGACGGTCGCCTTCGGTCCCTACTTCAAGGCGCTGGTGGCGCCGGCCGGCCGGGGCGACGCGCTCTGGGGCGCCGCCATCTCGGTGAGCAACGCCCTGGTCATGCTGCTGTCGGTGGTGGTCGGGGCGGTCGCCGACGGCGCGGCGCGCAAGAAGGCTTTCCTGTTCGCGAGCTATCTGCTCTGCGTGGCGTCCACGGCGGGCCTGTACTTCGCGGTGCCCGGACAGGTGGCGACGGCGCTGGCGCTCTTCGTCGTCTCGAACGTCGCCTTCTCGCTGGGCGAGAACTTCACCTCGTCGTTCCTGCCCGAGCTCTCCACCCCCGAGAACATCGGCCGGGTCTCGGGCTTCGCCTGGGGGCTCGGCTACGTCGGCGGCCTCGCCTCGCTCGCCGCGATCTTCCCCCTGGTGCGCGGCGACTTCGTGGCCGCCAACCTGCCCCGCCTGCGACTGGTCTGGCCGGTCAACGCCCTCTTCTTCCTGGTCGCCGGCGTGCCGACCTTCCTGCTGCTCGGCGAGCGGGCCCTGCCGACGCCGGGCAAGAGCTGGCGGGATCACGCCGTCGAAGGGGTCCAGCGGGTCGCCGAGACGGTGCGCGAGATCCGCCACTTCTCGCAGCTCGCCCGCTTCCTGGTCGCCTTCTTCTTCTTCCAGGCCGGCCTCTCGACCATCTTCGCCTTCTCCGGCATCTACGCCGTCGAGACCGTCGGCTTCCGGGCCTCGGACCTGATCGTGCTGTTCTTCGTGATCAACGTCTCGGCGGCCCTGGGCGCCCTGCTCTTCGGCTTCGTCCAGGACTGGATCGGCGTCGAGCGGACGGTCAAGGTGACCCTGGTCCTCTGGATCGGGGTGTGCGTGGTGACCTACCTGGTGCGGACCCCGGGCCAGTTCTGGGTGATCGCCACGGTCGCGGGGCTCGGGATCGGCTCGCTCCAGTCGGCGGCACGCTCCCTGGTCGGCCTCTTTGCGCCGGTCGAGAAGAGCGGCGAGTTCTTCGGCTTCTGGGGCCTGGCGGGCAAGGGCGCCTACGTCGTCGGACCGCTGGTCTTCGGCCTGGTCTCGGCGGCGACCGGCAACCAGCGCTACGGCATCCTCTCGACCGGGGCGTTCTTCGTCCTCGGGCTGGTGGGAACGCTGTTCGTCGACTCGGCGGCCGGCCGCCGCGCGGCCGAGGCGTGGGACCGCAGGGAGCGGTCTTCGGACCGGCCGGCCCCCTCCTGAGGCCGGCTCACTCGCCCGCGGGCGGGGGCGTCCCCTGCCCCCCTCGGGGGGAAGGGGATCAGAGGGGTTGCGGGGGGGAGCCGATCAACAGCGCCAGCTCTTCGTCGTCGGCCGGCTGGTAGAGGGCCGCGCCCACCGTCCCGGGGCCGGCGTGGGTGCCCACCACCGGCCCCATCTCGGCGACCAGGCACTCGCGCACGTCGAGCTCGGCCTCGAGCAGGGCGCGGAGCCGGTCGGCCCAGACCGGCGCCTTGGCGTGGGCCACGCCCGCGATCACCGGCCGGGACGGGTCGATCCGCTCCTTGAAGAGCTGGAGCATCCGGGGATGGGCCGCCCGCCCGCCGCGCACCCGGTCGACCGGCACCACCTCGCCCTCGGCGACCCCGAGGATCGGCTTGATCCCCAGGAGGCCGCCCATCCACGCGCGGGCCTTGCCGATCCGGCCGCCGCGGGCCAGGTACTCGAGGGTGTCGACCACGAAGAGCACCTGGACCCGGTCGCCCATGGCGCGCAGGCGCCCGGCGATCTCCGGCGCCCCGCGGCGCCGCCGGGCCAGGCGGGCGGCGAACAGGGCGAGCAGCCCGAGGCCCAGGCTCACCTGGCGGCTGTCGACCACCTCGATCACCGCCGGCTCGGCCTCCCCGGCCCGGGCCAGGAGCTCGTCGCCCCCGCTCTCGAGGGCCTGGGCGGCGTGGAGCGAGGTCTCCGAGAGGGTGCCGGAGATATGCACCGACACGAGGTCGTGCCCGGGCGCGAGGTCGCGGTAGAGCTGGAGGAACTCCCCCGCCGTCGGCGGGCTGCTCACCGGGTGGTCCGTCCCCCCCTCGAGCAGGTCGTAGAACTCCCGCGGCGAGATGTCCACGCCGTCGCGGAAGATCCGGTCGCCGAACCGGACGACGAGCGGCACCACCCGGATGTCGTGCTCCCGGGCGAGGCTCGCGGGCAGGTCGGCGGTCGAGTCGGTGATCACCCGCACCCGGACCTCCGGCTCGCGCAGGGCGAGGACCCCCATGCCCAGGAGCCGCGCGAGCTCGCGGAGGACCTCGCCGTCGGTCGCGTCGATCCGATCGAGCAGGACGGCCACGGTCGGGCGGCCCTGGGCCTCGGTCAGGATCCGCTGCTGGAACGGGGTGAACTGGGTGCCGAAGAAGGAGGGCCCCAGGGTCACCTCGATCCGGGCGCTGGGGTTGGGCCGCTCTGCGACCCGGTCCTCGATCGCGCGGATGACGAGGGCCTGCAGGTCGATCTCGATCTCGCGCCCGACACCGGGACGGCCGAGGACCACCCGCAACGGCCCCTCGCGGCGCTCTCCGACGCGGCAGAAGGCCTTCACCCCCCGCGCCTTGCCGGCCGTCGCGGCGATCACCTCACCGCTCTCGAAGACGATCTCCGCCCGGTCGAGCAGCAGCCGGCCCGAGACCAGGGCGCGCCCCAGGCCCCGGATCACCTCGAGGGCGGGCGTCAGCGACAGGTCGCCGACCAGGGTGGCGAGCTGGGCGTCGGGCTCGATACCCAGCTCCCAGCCGACCAGGACGAGCCGGATGCGGCGCACGAGCTCCGGCCCTTCGAGGTCGCCCGCCGCGAGGAACAGGACGTCGTCCGGGAGCCTCTCGGCCGCCGCCTCGTCCTCGCCCAGGACCACCAGGCGGGTGGCCGCGCCGGTCGTCTCCAGGAGCACGCCGAGAATCGAAGCGTCGCCGAAGCCCGGTACCTCCGCCCCCGTCACGATCACGCTCGGCCCGAGGCCCGAGGCGAAGCGCCTTCCCTCGTCCGCGCTCGCGGCCGGGACCACCTCGTAGCCGAACCGGGAGAGGCCACGGGCGAGCTCCCCGGCGGGCGGGGGCCGGTTCGACGATCAACACTGCCGGACGGCTCATGAGGTGGCTCCGCTTCGGGCCCGCGCGGCCCGCGCAACGATACCCGGTCGGCCTTTCGTGAAGCAACCGCAACGCCGGCGCGCAATTCACGCAACTGGTTACCCGATGGCGTGTCACAAATTCGACACCTGGGGCAACTATAGTTACAGGGATTGCGCAATTTGACACCGCCCCCGGGACCCGGCCCAACCCGGCGCGATTCCGACGAACCCCCGAATGCGAGAGACGAACACCAACCAGCGTACTGAGGAGAAGCCCTACCATGCCATCTAGAACCGGCGACGCGGACGTCCTTTGTCGCCTGCTCACCGAGGCCTCCGACTGCGAGGACCCCCTCGCGGGATGCGATCCGACGGACGCTTGCGGCGACAGCGACCCCTGCCGCTTCGAGCCGGCCGCCGACGAGTCGATCGCCGGGCTCTACTCCGGGCTCTTCCAGCGCGTGGCACGACGCATCGAGGAGAGGGAGGAGCGGGCCGGCCGGGAGCGCGACCGGGCGGCCGCCCTCTACGACGAGCTCTTGGCCGCCGAGCCGCCGCTGCGCGAGGAGCGGATCCTCGGCGACGAGCGCTTCGCGAGCTTCGCCCTCGCCGAGCTCCTCCTCGAGGCGGCCCTCGAGGTCCGCCCGGAGGACCGGTCGGCCAGCCGGGAGCTCGCCCACCTGGGGCTGCTCGTGGCCGACCACCTCGACGCCGGCCTCTACGGCCCGCGCCTGCTCGAGGACCTCAAGGCGCGGTCGTGGGCCTACCTGGGCGAGAGCTGGGTCGGTATCGCCCGGCCGGCGTCGATCGAGGCCTTCCGCCTCGCCGAGTCCCACCTGCGCAGGGGAACCGGCGACCCGCTCGATGAGGCCGAGATCCTCACCCTCTCGGCCGCGGAGTGCGTCGATCGCGCGGAGATCTCCGAAGCCCGGCGCCGGATCGACCAGGCTGCGAGGATCTACCTCCTGGCCGGGGAGCGCCGACGCCTGGGCGAGAATTTCGCCGCGAAGGCCCGCCTCGCCGCGCGGGAGGGGGATCACCGCGGGGCGACCGAGCTGCTGCGTCACGCCCTCGCCCTGCTCGTCGGCGAGGCTCCGGGCCGGACTCTCGCCGAGGTCGGCTACGAGCTCGCCCGCAGCCTGCAGATGAGCGGCTCGGCGGACCAGGCCTGGACCGAGATCGCCCACGCCCGCATCCGCCTCGCCGGGGAGCCGGCGCCCCGCCTCAAGACCCGCCTCCTCTGGCTGGAGGGTCGGGTCGCCGCGACCCTGGGACTGGCGGCGGAGGCCCGCGCCCATCTCGAGGCCGCGCTCGCCGCCTTCACCGAGCTCGACCTGCCGGAGGAGGCCGCCCGCGTCCACCTCGACCTCGCGGCCCTCCACAGCCGGGCGAGCGACGAGGACTATGCCCGCGGGATGAGCCGGATCGCGGAGACCACTCCCCACCTCCTGGCGGCGGGCAACCTGGGGCGGGAGACGATCTCGACCCTGCTCCTCGTGCAGCAGGCGGCCGAGCGCCGGAGCCTCACCGCCGGCCTGGTGGGCGAGCTCTCGGCCTTCCTCGACCGCGTCGCGTGAGCGACCGGAGGGCGACCGTCCGGCGTGCCGCGGGTGGCGCCCTCCCCTGCCGGAATCTCGCACCGGATACAATCGCGGTGATGTTCGGCTCCAAGGACCGCTCGGCGTCGGCGCCCGGAGCGCGAAGCCCGCGGATGGTGGAGCTCGACTCCCCCCGGAGCGAGACGGAGCTCCTCGTCCTTCGCGGCGTCCTGGACGGCGCCGGGTTCCTCTACTTCGTCAAGAACGACCAGTTCGGCTCGCTGGCGATCGGGCCGCAGATCGACCACTACAATCGCAAGACGATCTGCGTCCACGAGGACCACTACGAGGCGGCGAAGGCACTCCTCGCCGACCTGCGCTCGGCGACCGCCGGCGCCGAGACCGAGCCGACCCCCCGCCCGGGCCTGGGCGACGTGCTCCGCATGGTGGTCGAGGTCCTGCTCTTCGGCTGGATCGTGCCCGGCCGCCGGCACCGCCGGAGCCGCGATCCGGAGCTGCGCCTGATCCGGGGCGGCGGCGGCGGCGACCCGCCTGGCGGCGATCACTCCTGACAACCCGAGCCGACCGAGTCTCGCGCAGAGGCGCAGAGGCGCAGAAGCTCTCGCGACCGGCCTTCATCGCCGTCGCCGTGGCCGAACGAGTCTCGCGCAGAGGCGCAGAGTCGCAGGAGGATCGGGAAGGGTCAGCGACGAAACGGGCAGCGATCGCCCTCCCCTGCGTCTCTGCGCCTCTCAGCGAGAACATGACGCGAGCGGTCCGACCTGGGTCGCGGCTAGTGGTCCGTCAATCTTCATTTGACAGAGGTATCCGGCGAGGATTTCGCGTCGCTGGCCAGGCGCTCCGACACAGGCGGAGCGGGGCCTACGTCGAGGAGGAGCAACGCCGCCAGCGGCGTGAAGGACCGTCGGGACCCGTCAATTGAAGGTTGACGGACCACTAACGCTCCGCCAGCTCGTCCGAGGCGATCCGGGCCGCCTCGGCGAGGAGGGCCGCGCCGACGGCGACGCTCTCCTCGGCCGGAAGGAAGCGCGGGGAGTGGGCGCCGATCACCGGATCTCCGGGGCGGCGGGCGCCGACCCGCAGGAAGCAGCCCTCCATCCGTTCGAGGTAGCAGGCGAAGTCCTCGCCTGCCATGTTGGTGATCCCGAAAGGCCGGAGACCCCCGTCGCCCAGCACCTCGGCCACCGCGCGACGCGCCCAGGCCGCTCCCCGTGCCGGGTTGACGAGCGGCGGCGCGCCGAGCTCGATCGCCACCTCGACCCCGAGCCCGTAGACCGCCGCGGTGCCGGCCGCGATCTCCCGGACCGCGCGGTGGAGGCTCTCGCGCACCGCCGGATCGAGCGCACGGAGCGTCCCCGCGAGGCTCGCCCGGTCGGGGATGACGTTGGGCGCCCGGCCGGCGTGGAAGGCGCCCACCGTCACGACCGCCGGGGTCCCCGGGGCGAGCCGGCGGGAGACGATCGTCTGGAGGGCCGCGACCAGCGCCGCGCCGCCGACGATCGGGTCCGCCCCCTCGTGCGGTCGCGCGCCGTGGGCGCCGCCGCCGGTCAGCTCGATCCGGAAGCTGTCCGCCGACGCCGCGAGCGCTCCTTCCTGGGCGACCGCCGTCCCGAGCTCGAATCGCAGGTCGACGTGCGCACCGAAGATCGCCGCCACCCCGTCGAGGGCGCCGCTCTCGAGGACCGCACGGGCGCCGCCGGCGACCTCCTCGGCCGGCTGGAGCACCACCACGACGTCGCCGGCCGGAGGCTCCGCGGCGAGGAGCGCCGCCGCGCCCACCGCCCAGGCGGCGTGGACGTCGTGGCCGCAAGCGTGCATCCGGCCCGACACCTCGGAGGCGAAAGCGGCGCCGGTCGCTTCCTCGATCGGCAGCGCGTCGATGTCGCCGCGCACGGCGACCGTCGGGGCGCTGCGGTCGCGACCGGCGATCCGGGCCGCGAGGCCGGTGCCGGCCACCACGTGAAGGTCGGCCGGGTCGAGCCGCTCGAGCTCACGGCGCAGCCGTTCGCGGGTCTCGTGCTCCTCGAAGGCGAGCTCGGGACGGCGGTGGAGATCCCGGCGCAGCGCGCCCAGGCGCTCGCGCAGCTCGCCGGAGACTCGCTCGGCGACCCCGGACGGCAGGCTCATCGGCAGGCCCCGCACGCGGTGCCCTCACTCCGCCTCATGGGCCTCCTTCCAGGCGGTGATCGCGGCCAGCCGCTCTTCGTCCACCTCGACGCCGGGGCCCGGCCGGTCCCAGGGCACCTGCACCCTCCCCTCGCCGTCCATGGTCCACTCCGGGTCGACCACGTCGCGCTCCCAGTAGCGCTCGGACGGCGAGAGGTCCCCCGGCAACAGGAAGTTGGGCAGCGAGGCGAGGGCCACGTTGTGCGCCCGGCCGACGCCGCTCTCCAGCATGCCGCCGCACCAGACGGGGATCCCGGCCTCGCGGCAGACGTCGTGGATCGCCAGCGCCTGGGCGAAGCCGCCCACCCGGCCCGGCTTGACGTTGACGATGCGGCCCGCGCCCAGCTCGCGCATGTCCTCGGCCCGCTCCGGCGAGGTGATCGACTCGTCGAGGCAGATCGGCGTCTCCAGGCGCCGCTGGAGGCGGGCGTGACGCAGGAGGTCCCCGCCCTCGAGCGGCTGCTCGATCATCAGCAAAGCGAGCTGGTCGAGGCGGGCGAGGTGGTCGGTGTCGGCCGGGGTGTAGGCGGCGTTGGCGTCCACCGCCAGCGGCGCGTCGGGGCCGAGCTCCCGGCGCAGCGGCAGGAGGTAGGAGAGGTCCGCCCCCGGACGGATCTTGACCTTGACCTTGCGGTAGCCCCGTTCGAGGGCGGCGCGCGCCTTGGCGGCCAGGTCCGCCGGCGTGTCCTGAATGCCCAGGGAGATCCCGGCCTCGACCTCCTTGCGGGTGCCGCCCAGCAGGCGCGCCAGCGGCTCGCCCGCCAGGCGGGCCGCGAGCTCCCAGCAGGCCATCTCGAGCGCCGCCTTCGCCATGCGGTGCCCGCGGAGATGGTGGTCGAGCACCGGGAAGACCTCGCGCGGATGGGCGAACGAGCGGCCGAGGAGACGCGGGACCAGCCAGCGCTCGAGGGCGAGGCGCGCCGTCTCCACCGTCTCGTAGCCGTAGGTCGGCTGCTCGCCCGCCACGCACTCGCCGCGGGCGAGGGCACGGCCGCCGGCATCGTCCGAGCCCGCCACCTCGACCAGCAGGATCCGCCGGTCCCAGGTCTCGCCCGACGAGATCCGGAAGGGTTCCTTCAGGCGCAGCCGGATCTCGCGCAGAGTGACCGCCTCGATCCGGATCATCGCCCCTCCCGGACGAGGTAGAACGAGCGGCGAACGCCGGGGCGCTCCGGGTCGGCCACGCGGAGGAAGCCGCTCACCCGGTCGCCCCGCTCGAGGCACGCCTCGAAGGCCCGGCGGGTCGACGCCCGCCAGCGCGCCGCGGCGGCCGGGTCGTCCCGGCGGACGGCGTGGATGTCGTCGGGCACCTCCACCCGGAGCGCCGGCGCCGCCGGCGGCTCGACGACCTCGGGCTCGGGGCCGGCGCCGCCCTCCCGGACGTTGGCGATCGGCGCCGCCCCGGCCTCGGCGGGATCGACGGCGAGGCCGGCGCCGGCGAGAGCCTCCGCGACCCCCGCCTCGGCGATCGGCCACTCGACGACGAAGCGGTCGGTGCCGATGCCCGCCGAAAGCGCGCTGTCCGCGCCGTCGCCGTAGCAGTCGCGGACGTAGCGCACCACCCGCGCCCCCAGCCGGACCAGGTTGAGGTGGGCGTTTTGCGCTACCAGCGGGTCGTAGGTCCACCAGACGGTCTCGACGCCCAGGGGCAGGAGGGCTTCGCGCTGGAAGCGCTTGAGCCGGAAGCCCAGGTCGCGTCCCCGGGCCTCCGGCCGCACCGCCAGCATGTGGGACCAGTGGACCGTCCGCCCGTCGCGCACTCCGGTGACGCCGAAGACGAAGCCGTCGAGGGCGCCGCCGGGGCCGAAGGCACCGGCCGCCACGCCGCCCACCGACCGGACGATCCGCAGGACCGTCGCCGGCACCACGTCGGCGAAGCCCTCGCCCCAGACCCGCTTCTGGAGGGCGACACAGGCCTCGAAATCGGCGTCGCTGTCGAGGGATCGGAGGGTGGCGGCGTCTTCGGGCATGGGGGGCCTGGGCTCGGAACCGCTATCATAGCGAGAGGCGGACGGCACCCGAAACACCCCGCGTCTGCTATAACGTGGGCCTTCCGGAGAACACCATGAAGGTGGTTGTGGGATCACGAGCCATCGCGGCACCAGCTCGGCACCCTCCCGGCGAAGGTTCCGGGAGGGGGCGTCCCCTTCCCCCCTCGGGGGTGGGAAGGGGATCGAGGGGTTGCGGGGGGGATCCAGTCGATCGTCCCCTTCCCCCCTCGGGGGTGGGAAGGGGATCGAGGGGTTGCGGGGGGGATCCGATGTGATCACAGCTCTCGTCAGCAGGAAGGGCGGCGTCGGCAAGACGACCACCGCCGTCAGCCTGGCCGCGGCCCTCGCGGCGCGCGGGCGGCGCGTCCTGCTGGTCGACTTCGACAGCCAGTGCTCGGCCTCCCTCTCCCTCGGCGTGCCCCGCGAGCAGCTCGCGCCGTCGTCGGCCGACCTCCTGCTGCGCGGCGTGGCGGCGCCCGCCCTGGTGCGCGGCACCTCGGTCCCGGGCCTCGACCTGATCACCGCCTCCGTCGACCTGATGACCGCCGACGTGGAGCTCGCCCGCAGCCCGGGCTTCGCCCACCGCCTGCGCCACGGCCTCGAGTCGGTCCGCGACCTCTACGACCACGTGTTCATCGACTGCCCGCCCTCGATCTCGGTCCTGCCCCAGACCGCCCTGGTCGCCTCCGACACCTTCCTGGTCCCGGTCCAGCCCCAGTTCCTGGCCGTCGAGGGGGTCCACAACCTGCTCCACGCCGCCAGCCGGCTCGGCGAACGCTACGGCACGCGGCCGGAGCCGCTGGGGATCGTCCTGACCATGGTCGACTACCGCAACCGGGCGACGCACGAGAACGTGGCCGAGGTGCGGCAGCGCTACGGCGAGCTGGTGTTCGCGGTCGAGATCCGGATCAACGTGCGGCTGGCGGAGGCGCCCGGCGCGGGCGAGCCGATCTTCACCTACGCCCCGAGCTCGACCGGAGCGCAGGCCTACGAGCTCTTGACCCAGGAGCTCCTCTATCGGATCGAATCCCGGTTCCAGCCCGCGGCGGCCCACGCCGAGGGCCGGCGCTGACGCGCGCGCCCCGGGTGCCGGCCGTGTCCACCGCCTCCGACGCGCAAGGACCGGTCGCCGGCAGTGCGGCCACCCCACCCATCGACCGCTCCCGCTACCGTCGGGTGCGGCGCTACTTCGCCCGCGTCTTCGTCCACCTGGTGTGGCACGACGTCGTCCTCGCCCGGGCGCCGCTCGCCCGCTTCCGCTCGCCGCCGCTCCCCCGCTGGCAGGCCCTGGCGCGCCAGTACCGGGACCTCGCCGTGGCGCTGGGCGGGGTGCTGATCAAGCTCGGCCAGTTCCTGAGCACCCGGGTCGACCTCCTGCCGCTCGAGGTCACCCGCGAGCTCGCCGGGCTCCAGGACCGGGTGCCGGCGGTGCCCTTCGCGGGGATCGCCCGGCGGATCGAGGAGGACTTCGGCCGCCCGCCGGCCGAGGTGTTCGCCGAGATCGATCCGGAGCCGGTGGGCGCCGCCTCCCTGGCGCAGGCCCACCGCGCCCGCCTGCCGGGCGGCGAGGCGGTGGTGGTCAAGGTACTGCGGCCGGGGATCGAGCGGCTGGTGGAGACCGACCTGGCGGCGATCCATCTCGCCTTCCGCTGGCTCGGCGCGTGGCGCCAGATACGCCAGCGGGTCGACCTCGAGCGCCTGTTCGACGAGTTCGCGGCCACCACCCGGCGCGAGCTGGACCCGGCCCGCGAGGCGGCCAACGTCGAGCGCTTCGCGGAGCTGTTCCGCGACGACCCCGGGATCCTCGTCCCCGCGGTCCATCCCGAGATGAGCGGCCGGCACACCCTGACGCTCGAGGACGTGGGCTACCTGCGGATCAGCGACCACGCCGCGCTCCGGGCCGCCGGCGTCTCGCTGCCCGCGGTCGCGAAGCGGCTCTACCGGGCCTACATGGAGCAGATCTTCGTCCATCACTTCGTCCATTGCGATCCCCACCCGGGCAACCTCTTCGTCCGGGTCCTGGACCGCGGACCGGAGCCCCCCGGCGGCGAGCAAGAGGACACCGGCCGAGGGGGCGCGCCGTTCCAGATCGTCTTCGTCGACTTCGGGATGATGGCCACCATCCCCGAGCGCCTGCGCGCGGCGCTGCGCGACTACGCCATCGCCGTCGGGACCGGCGACGCCCGGCGGCTGGTCCAGGCCTACCGCGACGCCGGCGTGCTGCTTCCCGGGGCCGACGTCGCCCGCCTCGAGCAGGTCCACCAGGCGCTGTTCGACCGGCTGTGGGGGGTGAAGCTCGCCGACCTGCGGGGCGTCGCCCTCACCCAGGCGCGCTCGCTGATCCGCGACTACCGGGACCTGATCTACAAGGCGCCGTTCCAGTTCCCGGTCGACCTCCTCTTCCCGCTCCGGGCGGTGGGCATCCTCGCCGGGCTCGCCACCAGCCTCGATCCCGAGTTCGATCCGTGGGCCGAGGCCCTCCCGTTCGCCGAGGAGCTGGCCCACGAGGAGCTCGGGGAGGCCGTCCGCCGGGTCCTCGGCGAGCTCGCCACCGCCGGCCGCCAATTCCTGCGCCTGCCGGCCGACCTGGAACGGATCGTCGACCTCGCCGAGGGGGAGGGTCTGCGGATGCGCGGCGAGCTCTCGGAGGACGCCCGCCGGAGCCTCCGGCGCATCGAGCGCGCCGGCGGCCGGATCGCCTGGACGGTCGCCGCCGCCGGACTGTTCCTCGGTGGTCTCCAGATCGAGCTCGCCCGACCCGGGGCGCCGGGCGCCGTCTGGCTCTGGATCGCGGCCGGGCTCGTGTTCGCCTGGAGTATCGTGAGGCGATGAGCGACTTCGCCCAGGCGCGGCGCCGGATGGTCGAGGCGCAGCTCGCCGGGCGCGGCATCTCGGACCCGCACGTGCTCGCCGCCATGGGCGCCGTGCCGCGGGAGGCCTTCGTTCCCCCCGAGCTCGCCGGCTCGGCCTACGACGACGGGCCGCTCCCCATCGGGAAGGGCCAGACCATCTCCCAGCCCTTCGTCGTGGCGCTCATGCTCCAGGCCCTGGGCCTGGGCGGCGGTGAGCGCGTGCTCGAGATCGGGGCCGGCTCGGGCTACGCCGCGGCGGTCGCGGCGCAGATCGCCGGCGAGGTCTTCACCGTCGAGCGCCACCGGCGGCTGGCCGAGGCGGCCCGCGAGCGCCTCGCCGCGCTGGGCTACGGCAACGTCCAGGTCTTGTGGGGCGACGGCTCCCGGGGCTGGCCCGAGCACGCCCCGTTCGACGCCGTGACGGTCGCCGCAGGCGCCCCGGTGATCCCCGAGGCGCTCAAGGAACAGCTCGCCGTCGGCGGCCGCCTGGTCATCCCGGTGGGCCGCGGCCGGACCTTCCAGGAGCTCGTCCGCCTCGCCCGCCTCTCGGAGACCGAGTACCGGAGCGAGACGCTCGGCGACGTCCGCTTCGTGCCGCTGGTGGGCGAGGACGCCTGGGAGGAGGGGTGATCCGGGGCGGAGCGCCCTACTCGCCCTCGCCGCCGTCCTTCTTCATGTAGCCCATCCCCGACTCCTCGGTGACGAAGGGCGGGCGCTCCATGCCGGCGACGCACGAGGCGTCGAGGCCGGCCACCGTGCCGCTCTCGATGAACTTCCCCATCAGGCCGAGCAGGCACTCCGGGTGGGAGAGGTCGAGGCCGTGGTGGCCCCCCGGCACCACCACCAGGAGGCCGTTGGGCATGTGCCGGACGGCGTCCCGGCCGTAGCGCGGCGGGGTCACCGGGTCGAGCTCGCCGTCGAGCATCAGGACCGGCACGTCGGTCGTCACCGGCTGGCGGAAGTCGGCGGGGATCTCGGCCGTCGGCCAGACCGAGCAGGCCGCCTTCTGCACGTCGACCCGGAAGTCCCCCAGCGCCGTGCCCATGTCGTCGAGCCGCGCCTCCTCCTCGGTGAACCAGCGGGTGTCCTCGGCGCACGTGTCCGACAGGTACATGCCGTTGGCGATCCGGAGCTCGACGAACACCCGCCACGGGATCGTGGCCTTGAAGAACGGGCCGAAGTCTCCGCCGTAGGCGCGGTGGATCAGGAAGGGCACCTCCGCCGACCCGTGGACCGTGTAGAGCTTGCTCCGGAGGGCCTCGGCGAAGATTCCGCGGCCCACCGAGAGAGTCACCTTCCCGTCGGCGATCGGGTTGTCGACGGTGGCCGTGCCCGGCGCCCGGTCGAGGCGGTCGAGGACCGTCCAGAGCTCGTTGCGGACGCCGGGGAAGGCCTCGTGGCAGGCCGGGTCGGCCGCGCACAGGGTCAGCACCTGGTCGAGGGAGCGCTGCCCGTCCCGGGCGTGCTGGAGGGGCATGCGCTGGTCCATGGAGACCACCCCCTGGAGCGTGGCGGTGCGCGCCGACTCCGGGTGGCGCCGCAGGAACTCCTGGACGAAGCGGGTGCCGTAGGAGCCGCCGATCAGGTTGAGCCGGCCGTAACCCAGCCAGCGCCGCACCGCCTCCAGGTCCTCGACCGCGAGGGTGGTCGTGTACTTCGTCAGGTCGGCCTTCTTCGCGAGCTCCGCCGCGCACGCCTTGACCCCGTCGAGGGGGAACATGGTGTCGAACGCCGGCTGCGGGTTGGCGGGCGAGATGCCGAACGTACAGAAGAGGCCGTTCGAGCCGCCGGTCCCCCGTTGATCGACCAGCAACACGTCGCGCTGGGCGAGGAGCCCGCCCACCTCGTGGCCGACCCCGGCGGCCTCCTCGGTGATCGCCTCCCCCGGCCCGCCGCCGATCGGCACGACCGGGTCGCTCAGGGGGTGCTCGGTATGGGCAGGCACGACGACGACGCGCAGGGCGATCTGGCGGCCGCCGGGCGTCTCCCGGTCCTCGGGCACGGAGAAGCTGCCGCACAGCAGGTCTTCCTCCGCGCCCTCCGGGCGACAGACCGCCAGGGGCAGCCGCTCGGCGCCGAGCTTGGCCCAGTGGCCGGCGTCCGATTCGGCAGCGGCGCCCTGGGGGCCGGCGGCCGGCGCCGGGCTCGCGGCGCGGAGCGGCGCCGCGGAGAGCGGAGCGAGGAGGGCGAGCAGCGCGAGGGCGCCGGCGACTTCGGACGGACGCTTCGGCGCGCGGACGGTTCCGGGCATCTGGGGTTCCTTTCTCCGGGGGGGGGGGCGACCGCTTCCCCGGGGGCCGGAAAGACCTACGAGCGCGCGCCGGAAAAGTTCCGCACCCGCTACCCGAACGCCTCGTGGTACCGGCGGGCGAACTCCTCGCGGGTGAAGCGGTGGGCCTGGGTGCCGTAGCTCTCGACGGCGTAGACCGCGGCCACGCTCCCCATCCGGCCGCAGGTGGCGAGGTCGAGGCCGCGCAGGAGGCCGGCGACGAAGCCCGAGCGGTAGGCGTCTCCGGCACCGGTCGGATCGACCACCTCGCGGGCCGGCACCGGCGGGATCTCGAGGCGCTCGCCGCCGCGCACCAGGAGCCGGCTCCCCCGCTCGCCGAGGGTCACCACCCAGACGCGGGCGAGCGACAGGAGCTCCCGGTCGGAGAGCCCGGTCTTCTCCTGGAAGACCGCGAACTCGTAGTCGTTGACCAGCACCACGTCCGCCCCGCGGGCCGCTTCGCGCAGGGCCTCGCCGTCCAGGGCCGTGACCTGGAACGAAGGGTCGAAGATCAGGGGCACGCCCACCTGCTTCGCCTCGCGGCAGTGGCGGACGGTCGCCTGCGGGTCGTCCGGGGCGACCAGGGCGTAGGCCGCCGGGCGGCCGTCGAGCGCCGCGGCGACGGAGAGCTCCCGCGCCCGGGCCATGGCGCCGACGTGAAAGCCCGTGATCTGGTTGTCGCTCTGGTCGGTGGTGATGAAGCAGCAGGCGGTCGGCTCGTCGGCGAACTCGCGGATCCCGCCGACGTCGATCCCCAGGCCCGCGAGGTACTCCCGGTACTCGCCGAAGTCCCCGCCGGCGGCCGCCACGATCCGCGGCCGTTCGCCGAGCAGCGCCAGGCCGTAGGCGATGTTGGCGGCACAGCCGCCCTTCTGGGTGCGCAGCTCCTGGACCAGGAAGGAGATGTTGATCATGTGCAGCCGGTCCGCCAGGATGTGGTCCTGGAACTTGCCCGGGAAGTCCATGATCTGGTCGAAGGCGAGGGAGCCGGTCACCAGGACCTCCGGGCCGGCGCTGGGGGTGAGGATCGGATCGCTCACGGGCGCGCATTGTCTCACGACTCCCCGCTCGGGCCGGACCCGCGCCCTCTGGTACGCTTCGGCGCCCGCACCGACGCCCGCCCGAGGAAGCCGATCTTGCACGCGACGTGGACAACCGGCCGCCGGAACCTCTGGGCCGTTGCCGCACTCCTCCTCTACGCCCTGGCGTTCCAGGGGAGCCGCGGCCTCTTCGAGCCGGACGAGGGGCGCTACACCGACGTCGCCCTGGAGATGCTCCGGACCGGCGACTGGCTCCATCCGCAGCTCCACCCCGAGCTGCCCCACTACAGCAAGCCACCGCTCACCTACTGGGCGATCGCCGGGTCGCTCGCCGTCTTCGGGCGCAACGAGTGGGCCGCGCGGCTGCCCAACGCCCTCGCCTTCGTCGCCACGGTGCTCCTGGTCGCGGGCCTCGCCCGGCGCCTGGTGCCGGGGGCCCCTCCGGGGTGGGCCGGGTGGATCTACGCCACCTCGCTCCTGCCCTTCGTCGCCGCGGCCACGGTCAGCACCGACACCCTGCTCGCCCTCTGGGAGACGCTGGCGGTCTACGGCTTCGCGGCGTGCTGGAAGAGCGCGGATCCCGGCCGCGCCGCGCGCTACCGGCTTCTCATGTGGGGCGCCTGCGGCCTCGCCTTCCTGACCAAGGGCCCGCCCGGCCTCCTGCCGCTCCTGGCGATCCTTCCCTTCGCCCTCCTCGCCGGCGGGCGCGCGAGCCTGCGGCGGGTGGTCTCCGGCGGCTCGCTGGCCCTCTTCCTGGCGGTCGGCTTCTGGTGGTACGCCGCGGTCATCGCCTCGCGGCCCGACCTGCTCGCCTACTTCCTGCGTTTCGAGGTCGCCGACCGCCTGTTCACGCCGGTCCATCACCGCAACAGCGAGTGGTACGGCGGGCTGGTGGTCTATCTCCCGACCCTGCTGGTGGGGAGCCTGCCGTGGACCCTGCCCCTCGCCCGCGGGCTGCGGCGACTGCCGGCGCTGGCGCGCCCCGCCGCCTGGCGCCGGCGCCTCGCCACCGACCCGGAGACGACCTTCCTGCTCCTCTGGCTCCTGGTGCCCCTGGCGGTCTTCCTCGTGGCGCGCTCGCGCCTGCCGTTCTACGTCTTGCCGCTCTTCGCACCCCTCTCGCTGCTCTTCGCCCGGGAGGCGGCGGGCCGCGGCGGCCGGGCACCGCGACTCGACCCCGGGACCGCCCGCCGGCGGGTGCTCCTCGCCCTCTGGCTGGTCTTCCTGGTCGGCCTCAAGGTGGTCTCGGCTTACGTCGCGCGGCCGGAGGACTCCCGGCGCCTGGCGGGCCGCCTCGCCGTCGCCGCGGGCCGGCCGTTCGACGAGGTGGTGTTCGTGGACCTCCAGCCGCGCTACGGCCTGGCGCTCTACACCGGCGCCGAGATCGAGGAGGTCTTCCTGCGCCCCGGCTCGGCGCCCCGGAACCCGCTGGCTCCGGCTCAGGGCCTGGCCGACGAGCTCGCCGAGCCGGAGGCCCGGGTCTGGGTGGTGCGCGACGGCGCCCAGGGCCTCTTCCAGGCGGCGGCCGCGGAGCTCGGCTGGTGGGCGCTGGCCCGGGGTGGGGACGGCGAGCTGCGGTTCTTCCTCCTCGCGCGCGGGCCGGGCCCCTGAGCCGCGGTAGAGTTCGGGCTGGTTTCCACTCGACCTCTGGCGGTCCGGCGAGACCGCCTTCACGTGCGGTTTCGGAAGGAGGAGACCTCGATGAGCGTGCGACGATCCCTGCTGTGCCTCGCGCTGGCGGCCCTGCTCCTGGGCGGCGCCGCCGCCTCCCACGCCAAGAAGAAGAAGGGCGGCAACCCGATGGAGATCGAGGACGGTGTCCTCGACCAGATCCACCTCTCGGTGCCGGCGATCGAGGGCGGCGTGCCGGTGGTGATCCGGGCGTTCTCGACCGAGCACACCGACTTCGGCACCGGCGACCAGGGCGGCAAGGAGAGGCGGAAGGAGGCGGCGGACACGATGAGGAAGGTCGCGCCGGAACTCCTGGCGAACGCGCTCAAGGCCCGGCTCGACGCGTCCCACGCCTTCGGCACGGTGACCGTGGACGAGAGCGGCGGCGCGAGCGCCCCGGCCGAGGCGCTGGTGATCTCCGGCGAGTTCCTGACCATCAACCCCGGGAGCCGGGCGAAGCGCTACTTCGTGGGCTTCGGGGCCGGCGCGAGCGGCGTGGGGGTGTCGGGAACGGTGACGGACGCCTCGGGCAAGACGCTCGCGGACTTCAAGCACCTGAAGCACTCGGGCATCGGGATCGGCGGCGGGAGCTACGTGAAGTTCCTGAGCGACGACGCCCGGGACGTGGGGTCGGACATCGGCAAGTTCCTGGTGACCTGGGCCAGGGGCGGAGACCTGACCGAAGACTGAAAAAGGCCGGGGGAGGCGCGCCGGGAGGAACAGCGCGAGCTCGTCGGACTCCGGTCCGCATGGGCTCGCGCTTCGGCTCGGACCGCGCAGGGCCGGTTCGGGCTGCGCGAGCTCCCCGTCGAGCGCGGTCCTCGACGTCCTCCGGGCGCACCCCCGCCCCTCCGGGGTCGACTCCGCGGCTCGCCCTACCTGAAGGCGTCGCGGTCCAAGAGGCTCGCCGGAGGGCCCTCGGGGTGGACGTAGGCGCGGACGGCACCCGTGGCGGTGTCGACCACCCGCACCTGGTAGCCGGCGGCCGAGAGGCCGTCGACCACCACCCAGAAGGCGCCGTCGACCGCCCGGCCGTCGACCACCTCCACGGCCACGTCCGGCACCGCGGGGTCGTAGAACCAGAACGCACCGGACTCCCAGGGCGCCGGCGCCACGGCCACCGGGCTCGCGAGGAAGAGGTCGGGGTCGTGGGGATCGATCTCCAGCTCCGAGAGCCGGCGGGCCGACAGCCGCTCGGGCTCTCCGCCTGCCTCGTTCACGAGGTACAGCCCCTGCTCCGTCGCGAGGAAGGCCCGGCCGGGCCGGTGCGGATCGAGAACCACCCGGTAGATCCTCGTCCGGAGCCCGGGCAACCAGCGGACCCAGGTGGCGCCCCCGTCGCCCCTCCGCCAGAGCCAGTCGAAGCTCTAATCCCCCGGTCCGCCTCCGCCGGGGGTCACCGCGTAGAGCGCGTGCAGGTCCCACGGGTCAAAGGCCAGCGAGCCGGCAGGGAGCTCCACGAAACCCTGGCTCGTCCACATCCAGCGCTCGCCGCCGTCGCGCGTCGTGTAGACGCCCAGGAGACCGCTCGCCAGGTAGAAGGTCCCCGGCGAGAACGCATCGACCGCCAGGTCCTGGAAGTACGACTCCGATCCGGCAGAGGCCACCGTCAGCGGGTCCCACGTCTCCCCTCCGTCGGCGCTCTCCGCAACCTCCGAGGGAGAGACCAGGAAGAGCCGATCCGGGTCCCCGGGATGGACGACCAGACGCCCGCTGTCTTCGGTCGGCCGCTCCCCGAGCTCCTGCCAGCTCACGCCCCCGTCGTCGCTCCGGTAGAGGTCGGCGCCCGCCGCGTAGAGACGGTCGTGGGCGCTCGGGGCGACCGCGAACGACGTGAGGTCGTGGAGACGGCCGCCTCCCACCACCGCGCTGGCATCCTGCCAGGTCTCGCCGCCGTCGCGGCTCCTCGTCACGCCGTCCGGCAGCATCAGGTAGAGCACACTGGGGCCGGCCGGCGTGGCGGCCAGAACGGGGATTCCGGAAGAGCTGTCGAGCGTCTCGAAGACCTTCTGCCAGGTGGCGCCGGCGTCGGCACTGCGAAAGACCGCAAGGGTCGGGTCGTAGGCCACCGGGAAGCCGACGGTGAAGAGGACGTCGGGGTCGGCGGCGGAGACGGCCAGCCCGCCTCGCACCGGCAGCTCGGCCCGCCGCTCCCAGGTCACTCCGCCGTCGCGGCTCCGATAGAGGTCGCGGACGTCGACCCCGGCGGAAACCGACAGGTACACCGTCCTCGGCCGGCTCGGGGCGAGGGCCAGGTCCCAGACGGTGTCCGCCGGCAGGCCGTCGCGCAGGGGAATCCAGTGCCGCGCGCCGTCGAGAGTCTTGAACAGCTCGCCGCCGTCGGTGACTGCGTACACGCGCCCCGGCTCCGACCGGTCGGCGAGCAACGTCCTGACCGGCCCGCCGGCTGGGCCGGTGTACGTCCAGCGGTCGACGCCGGCGCGAGCCGACGAGCTCAGGACGAGGACTGCGAGAAGAGACCCGCAGAGCGGGAGGCGGAACGAGGGCCGCGGAGAGCGACGACGCGGGAGATCGAACATGGCACGTCCTTCCCGGGCGCGACGGCCCGCGCCACCCGCGGCGCCCGGCCGGCCTCCGATGCCTCAGTATGCCAGAAAACCATGAAGGGCCTGCCATCCCTTCGGGTGGTTTTCCGCCGATCCTGTAGATTCCTTCCGTGGCGTCCGCCCCTCCCCCCCTCGTCCAGCTCGATCGCCTCACCCGCGTCTACCGCGAGGGTGGCGTCGAGCGGCCGGTCCTCTCCGGGGTCACGGCCTCGATCGCCGCCGGCGAGCTGGCGGTGATCCTGGGGCGGAGCGGCTCGGGCAAGTCGACCCTGCTCAACCTGATCGCCGGGATCGACCTGCCCTCCGCCGGGCGGGTGGTGGTGGACGGCCGGGACCTGGGCGCCCTGTCGGAGCGCGAGCGCACGCTGTTTCGGCGCCACCGGGTGGGCTTCGTCTTCCAGTTCTTCAACCTGATCCCAACCCTGACCGTGGTGGAGAACCTCCTCCTGCCCCTGGAGCTCGCCGGCAAGGTGGGCCCCGCCGAGCGCGATCGGGCCCTCTCCCTCCTCGATCGGGTCGGCCTGGCCGACCGCCGCCGGAGCTTCCCCGACCGCCTCTCGGGCGGCGAGCAGCAGCGGGTCGCGGTGGCCCGGGCCCTGGCCCACGATCCGTCCCTGGTGCTCGCCGACGAGCCCACCGGCAACCTCGACCTCGAGACCGGCACCGAGGTGCTCGAGCTCCTGGACTCCCTGGTGCGGAGCCGGGGCAAGACCCTGGTCATGGTGACCCACGCCCGCGAGGTGATGGGGATCGCCGACCGGGTCTTCACCCTCGCCGAGGGACACCTCCGCGAGGTCGACGCCCGGCCGGAAGCGGCGGCCGGCACCGGCCGCCGCCCCGGGGCCGCCCCGCGATGAGCCCCCTCGTCCTGCGCTCGACCCTCCGCTTCCTCCTGCGCCACCCGTGGCAGGGGGGCCTCGCCGTCCTGGGCATCGCCCTGGGGGTCGCCGTGGTGGTGGCGATCGATCTCGCCAACGCCAGCGCCGGGCGGGCCTTCGAGCTCTCGACCGAGGCGCTCGCCGGGCGCGCGACCCATCAGGTGGTCGGCGGGCCCGGGGGGCTGCCGGACGGGCTGTTCACGCGGCTGGTGGTGGGCGCCGGGGTCCACCCGGCCGCTCCGGTGGTCGAGGGGTTCGCCTCCGCCGGTGCCGGGGCCGAGCGCCGGACGCTCCGCGTGCTGGGTGTCGACCCGTTCTCGGAGGGTCCCTTCCGGCCGGAGCTGGCGGCCGAGGCGCCGGCCGGTCCGGCGCCGGGCGGCGCCGCGCGGCCCGCGCTCGGCCCCCTCGTCACCCGCCCCGGCGCGGCCCTTCTCGCCGCCGGGACCGCCCACGCCCTCGGCCTCGCCCCCGGCGACCGGTTCGCGGTCGAGGTCGCGGGGCACCGGCGCCCGCTCCTGGTGGCAGGTCTGCTCGAGCCCGCGGGTGCGCGCTCCCGCCAAGCCCTCTCCGACCTCCTGGTGATGGACGTCTCCTCGGCCCAGGAGCTCCTGGGCGAGGTGGGCCGGCTCGACCGGATCGAGCTCATGCTTCCCGGCGCCGAGGGCTCCCCCCGCGCCGCCCGGGCGCTGGCGCGCCTCCGCGCCGTCCTGCCCCCGGGCGCGCGCATCGAAGCGGCCGGCGCGCGCCTCCGGACCTTTCGAGAGATGACCCGGGCGTTCCGGCTCAACCTGGCCGCCCTCTCGCTCCTCGCCCTGGTCTGCGGGGTCTTCCTCATCTACAACACCATGACCTTCTCGGTGGTCCAGCGGCGGCCCTTGATCGGCACCCTGCGGGCCCTCGGCGTGACCCGGCGCGAGCTGTTCGCGTCCCTCCTCGTCGAGGCGCTCCTGGTAGGCGCCGTGGGAACGGCGATCGGGGTGGTGGCGGGCGCCGCCCTCGGCGAGGTCCTCCTGCGCCTGGTGACCCGGACGATCAACGACCTCTATTTCGTCCTCTCCGTCCGCCACCTCGCCCTGGCGCCCGCGAGCCTGGCCAAGGGCGTGGTCCTCGGCCTGGGGGCGACCGTGGCGGCCGCCCTGGCGCCGGCGATCGAGGCCGCCTCGGCGCCGCCGCGGGCGGTCATGATCCGCTCGCTCGCCGAGGCGCGGGCTCGCCGGGCGGTGCCTCGGGCGGCTCTCGCCGGCCTCCTCCTGCTGGCCGGCGGGGGCGTCTTTCTGTGGCTCCCCTCCGATCGCCTGGCGCCCGCCTTCGCCGGCCTCGCCGGGGTGGTCGTGGGCTGCGCCCTGCTGACGCCGGCGGCGACCGTCGGCCTGATGGCGGCCCTCGGCCGCCCCGCCGGGGCACTCTTCGGCGTCCTCGGGAGGATGGCCGCGCGCGGCGTGGTGGCGGCCCTCTCGCGCACCGGCGTGGCGGTGGTCGCCCTGGTGATCGCCGTCTCGGTGACCGTCGGCGTGGGGGTGATGATCGGGAGCTTTCGCGCCACCGTGGTCGGCTGGCTCGACCAGACCCTGCGGGCCGACCTCTACGTGAGCCCCCCGGGACCCGGGCCCACGCTCCCCGGGGCCGGCCTCGACCCGGCGGTTGTCCGGGCGATCCGCACCGCTCCGGGGGTGGACCGGGTCGACGTTCTCCGCCGCTCGACGGCGCGCCTCGAGGAGCCGCGGCCGAAGGCAGCGCAGCCGACGCTCCCGGTGGAGCTCATGGCCTTCGACCTCGGGCCCCGCGGGAGGCGGAGCTTCCGGCTCCTGGCCGGCGACCCGGAGCGCGCCTGGGCGGCGGTCGAGCGCGGCGCGGCGGTCCTGGTCTCCGAGCCTCTGGCGACCCGCCGCCACCTCGCGCCGGGCGACCGGATCCGCCTGGGCACCGAAGCCGGACCCCGCGCCTTCGAGATCGCCGGCGTCTACGCCGACTTCGGCCGCGGCTCGGGCGCCGTCCTTCTCGACCTCTCGACCTACCGCCGGCTGTGGCGGGACCGCGGGATCTCGGCCCTCTCGATCTACGCCGCCCCCGGCGTCGACCGCGAGGTGCTGGCGGAGCGCCTGCGGCGCCTCGCGGCACCTCACCAGGAGGTCCTGGTGCGCCCCAACCGCTTCCTGCGGGAGAAGCTCGATGGAGATCTTCGACCGCACCTTCGCCATCACCTCGGTGCTCCGGCTCCTGGCCGGCCTGGTCGCCTTCGCCGGGGTGCTCTCGGCGCTCATGGCGCTCCAGCTCGAGCGCGCCCGGGAGCTCGCCGTGCTGCGCGCCAACGGCATGACGCCGGGGCAGGTGTGGCAGCTCGTCACCTCGCAGACCGGGCTCATGGGCCTCGCCGCGGGGCTCCTCGCCGTGCCGGTCGGCCTGGTGCTGGCGGCGATCATGATCTTCGTCATCAACCGGCGCTCGTTCGGCTGGACCCTGGAGATGCGAGTGGCGCCGGAGATCCTCCTCCAGGCGGTCGCCCTCGCCGTCGGCGCCGCGCTGGTGGCGGGCCTCTACCCCGCCTGGCGGATGGCCCGCACTCCTCCCGCCAGCGCGCTGAGGGAAGAGTGATGGGCCGCTCCCACCGGCTCCGGGCCCTCGCCGGGCTGGTCTGCCTGGCCGGGACCGTCGCCTGCTCGCCGTCGCCGGGAGGGCGACCGGCGCCGCCCCGGGCCGCTCTCTCGGTCGCCGACGCGATGCGCGGGAGCCCCGAGGCCGGCTTCGCCCGCGCCCTGGCGCCCCGGCCGTTCCGCTTTCCGGCCGACCACGGCCCCCATCCCGGCTTCAGGACGGAGTGGTGGTACTTCACCGGCAACCTGACGGCGGCGGACGGCCGGCATTTCGGCTACCAGCTCACCGTCTTCCGCGACGCCCTGGCACCCCCCGACGCCGAGCCGGCGGAGAGCGGGCGCCCCTCGGCCTGGGCGACCCGCCAGGCCTACCTGGCCCACTTCGCACTGACCGACGTCGCGGGCGGCCGGTTCCACTCGGCGGCGCGCCTGGCCCGCGGCGCCCTGGGGCTCGCGGGGGCACGGGCGGCGCCCTTCCACGCCTGGGTCGAGGACTGGGGCGTGCAGGCCGCCGGCGACGGTTCGGGCGGACCCGGCCGGGGGCCGGGCGCGCTCGGCCCCCTCGCGCTGCGGGCGGCCGACGGCGGCTCCGCCGTCGACCTCCACCTGGAGGCTCTCCGGCCGCCGGTCCTCCACGGCGACCAGGGCCTGTCCGAGAAGGGCGGCGGCCCGGGCAACGCCTCCTTCTACTACTCGATCACCCGCCTGGCGACCCGCGGCACGGTGCGCGCCGGCGGGCGGCAGATCCCGGTCACCGGCCTCTCCTGGTTCGACCGGGAGTGGAGCACCAGCGCGCTCGCCGCGGACGAGGT
Source organism: uncultured Acidobacteriota bacterium (assembly GCA_963741925.1). GTDB lineage: Bacteria > Acidobacteriota > Thermoanaerobaculia > Multivoradales > DATKCC01 > CAVUBL01. The sequence goes on along the minus strand of CAVUJU010000003.1, from coordinate 545,795 downwards.
GGGATGGGACTGGTTCTCTCTCCAGCTCTCCGACGGCTGGGACCTCATGCTCTACCGCCTGCGCCGCCGGGACGGCTCGCTCGATCCCGCCTCGAGCGGCACCCTCGTCGGCCCGCAGGGAGAGACCCGTCACCTGGACGCCGGCGACCTGGCGCTGAGGGTCGAGAGGCGCTGGCGGAGCCCCCGCTCGGGCGCCCTCTACCCGGCGGGCTGGCGGCTCGAGGTGCCGGCCGCGGGGCTTGCCCTCCGGGTCCGGCCGCTCCTCGCCGACCAGGAGCTCGACGTGGGGTTCCGCTACTGGGAGGGGGCGGTCGAGCTCGCCGGCACCCATGCCGGACGCCCGGTCTCCGGCCGCGGCTACGTCGAGCTCACCGGCTACCGCCACTAGCGCGCCGGTAACCTTCAGGGCGCCGCCCCGTAGACTCGACCGGAGCCCGCCGACGCTCGCAGGCCCTCGACCCGCAGCTCGACCCGCAGGCGCTCGTGAGCCCCAAGGTCGTGCGCTTCGTCTCCTTCGACGGCGTCGAGATCCCGGGCCTCCTATTCCGGCCGCACCAGGCCACCCGGCCCACGAGGTGCCCACCGTGGTCTGGATCCACGGCGGCCCCGGGGCCAGTCGACGGTCGGCTACAATGAGGGGATCCAGCACCGGGCCAATCACGGCTACGCGGTCTACGCGATCAACAGTCGGGGCTCCTCCGGCTACGGCAAGAGCTTCTTCCGGATGGACGACCGGAGGCACGGCGAGGCCGACCTCGAGGACGTCGTCGACTCGAAAAAGATCCTCATCGCGACCGGCTGCATCGACCCCGCCCGGATCGACGTCCTCGGCTGCAGCTACGGCGGCTACCTGGCGCTGGCAGGCCTGACCTTCCGACCCGAGGAGTTCGCCGTCGGCGTCGACCTGTTCGGCATCTCGAGGTGGGTGCGGACGATGGAGAACATCGCGCCGTGGTGGGAATCCACTCATCAGGCCCTCTAGCTTCTGGGACCAAGGAGGATCGCAAGAAGTCCTGGCGCTCCATCCTCGCGTTCCTCGACCAGTACCTCAAGGCCGCCGGCCCGGCGCGGCCCTGCCTCGGCAGCAACGCGCGGCCGGTCAATCCTCCCTGAGGATCTCGGCCGGGTCGATCTTCTCGATCACGCGGGCCGCCGCGAGGCTTGCGAGCAGCGCGCTCACCACCACGACGGCCGACGCGAACACGAGCACTCTCGGATTCCACCAGGTGGCATCGAACAGAAGAGGTGCCAAGCGGGGCGCCGCTGTGGCGCACGCCACAAGGCCCAGCGCCGTGCTGGCCCCGACGATCCACGCCCTCCCTCGGAGAAGCGACCACCTCAGCTGTCCCGCGGAGGCTCCGAGCGCCATCCGCACGCCGAGCTGGCGACGGCGCTGGCCGAGGTCGTACGCCGTGACCGTGTAGACGCCGAACAGGGCGAGCAGCAGGGCGAGGCCGCCGAAGACTCCGAGCACCCTCGCCCCCGCCTCCCACGGCCGCACCAGCGGCTCGATCAGGCCGCTGAGGGGCCGCACCTCCACCGCGAGGGCGTCGGCCTGCGACGCCTCGATCTCCTTGCGGACCGGCTCCAGGAGGGAGTCCGGAGCGCCGCTCGCCCGAATCAGCAGGGCGCGATTCTCGATCCAGGCCGGACTCTGCTCGATGGGCACGTAGACCTGGGCCGCCGGGAGGTCACGCAGCGTCTGTCGCGCGGTGTCTTCCACGATCCCGACCACGGTCGCGCAGCCCCCGTTCGTGTCATCTCCGATCTCTAGACAACGGCCCAGGGCCGAACGGCGGGGCCAGAAGTACCGTGCGGCGGTCTCGTTGACGACCGCGACCCGCAGACCCCCGGCGAGAGGCAAGCCCTCGAAGCTCCGTCCGCGCAGGACCTCGACGCCAGCGGTCCGGAAGAAACCTTCGCCCACCGGATTCAGGTAGGGTCCACCCCCGGGCAGCTCCGGGGGCGCACCCTCCCCGGGAAGCCGGATGCTCGCGCCGAAGACGCTCGCGAACGGCACGCCGGCGACGACGCTCGCCCTATCCACCCCGGAAGCCAGTTCCAACCGCTGGCGCACCCGCTCGAGGCTTGCGGTCAGAGCCTCGACTCGCGGTGCTCTAGGTCCGAAGTCGAGCGTCGCGACCAGAACGTTGCGGGGATCGATTCCGAGGTCGACCGAGAACGCCTTTTCCAGGCTCGCGAGGAACAGCCCAGCGCCCACGAGAAGCATGAGGGTAAACACGATCTGGCCCGAAACCAGCGCCAGTTGCACACGCGATTTCGCCGCCCCATCCGTGGCCGAGCCCTCGCGAAGAGGAGCCATCAGGTCTCGACCCCAGGTTTTGAGTGCGGGGACGCCTCCGCTGAGAACCGCCGCGAGGAGAGAGAGCACCATCATCAACCCCACAAATCGCAGGTCGGCGGCGGTGGCCGGCGCCAGGTCGGCAGGCAGGAGGAGGCTCCGCACGAGGCGACCTGCAAGGGCCAGCAGCACGAGCGCGCCGTAGCCGCCGGCGGCTGCCAGGATCGACGATTCCACCGCCACCTCGCGCGCGAGGCGCCACCTGGAGGCCCCGAGCGCCGCGCGCAGAGCGGCATCACTCAGCCTTCCAAGCGCCCGTGCGAGAAGCAGATTCGCCGCGTTCATGCAGGCAATGAGAAGAACCATGAACGACAGCCCCGCCACCCACAAAGAGATCCGCACCTCCTGGTCGCCCAACTCTCGGGCCGGGACCACAGGAAAGGCCTGAAAGCGCGCCCTTGAGTAGAAGGGGTGCGAAGAGTGAGCGTGCCGAAAGACGGCACCAGCTTGCTCGGCGGCGAGGTCCCCAGCCACGCCTTGCCGGAGGCGGCCGAAGAGCTCGAAGGACCGTGGCCCTCGACCGCTTCGCCAGGTCGGGCCCAGCATCTGACCGGCCGCGGCGGCTGGCAGCCAGAGGTCCTCAGGCTCGAGGCCGAGGCCCCTGAATCCTGCAGGGGCCACGCCGATCACACGGTAGGGCTCGCCGGCGATGTCGATGACCCTGCCGACGGTACCCGGATCGCCTCCGTACCGGCGATGCCACGTCTCGTAGGCGAGAACGGCGGGGCGCTCGCCGGTCGGCTGTCCCAGGTCGTCACCGGAGAACAGGGAACCCGTCTCCGGTACCACTCCCAGCAGAGAGAAGAAGTTGCCGCTCACGACGGCCGCCTGTCCCGGGCGGGCTTCCTCGCCCCGGCCGATCACCACCGGATGGTGGGCAACCGCAGCGATCGCCGCGAAGCGGTCGCACCCCGCGCGCAGGTCGGACAGGTCCGAAAAGGAGAAGGTGCTTGCCGTCACCTCGCCGGCGCCAGGTATCCGAAAAGAGAAGGCAAGGCGCCGGACCTGCCCTGGCCGCGCAACATGAGGCGGCGGGCGAAACAGCAGGGCGTCGACAACGCCGAGAACCGCGCCGGTGACCCCGATTCCAAGGGCCAGACACGCGACGATCGACAGGCTAAACCCGAGACGTGCGCGCCTGATGGAGCGAAAGCCACTGCGCAGATCGGTGAGCACCCCGTCCATGGCAGGCCGCCTCCTCTAGTTAACGAGCAATAGAGTAGGTCCTCAAGCCTCGCGATGCAACCCCCTTCCCCGACGCCGACAGGCTACGGGGGGGGCATCGAGGTCGGGAAATCTATCGGCTCGGCACCGGGCTTCGGCGACCGGAGGCCAACCGAGGCTCCTGACGCGCGACCGACTCTTGACTCTCCTCCCATGTTTGATATCATATCATACTGCGCATCATCGCAGACACGAACTATGGGAACAGCTAGGAGAACAAGGGGCCTGCATATGAAGTGGACTTCTCTACTCAGCTACTCGTATTTCTGCCTACTCTGCGCTCTCGCATCCATCTCGATTGGCGTGGCGGCGGAGGGCGGTCAGGCGCCTCCTCGCGGACCGAAACCATTCGTCCTGACCCCGGCCTTCCGGGGGCTGACAGTGGCTCCGGCCTCCCTCACCTGGGACGGCACCCGATACCTCCTCGCCGATCTGGTCACCAACTCGGTGCTTGAGCTCGACCCTGGGCTCCGCCGTGTCGAGCGACTTCCTCCGGCCGGGAAGCTCCGATCACCCCTGGAGCTTCGAGGGGATCGGACAGCTCCAGAGGAGTCCGGGTGGCGCGCTGGCGGTGGCTGACCAGAACAACCAACGGATCACTTTGATGAACGAGAGCGGAGCACTCGAAGCGCGGCTTGTGGTACCCGCTTTCTCGAGCTTTGCGGTCTCCGCCCGGTCGGGTCGTCTCTTCGTCGCCACGGCAACCTCCGGAAGTCTGATCAGCGTCTACGCACGAGACGGCAAGCTCCTCGCACGGTTCGGAGTCCTCAAGAGCTTCGCCGATCTCTACGGCGGGACCGGGCTTGGGTCTCGGGATGGCGAGGACTTGTCGTTCCTCAACAAGGTCTACCTTGCACCGATGCCCGACGGCGGGGTCATCGCGACGTACCGCTTTGCCCCCCTGGTGGAGCGTTACGGCTCGACTGGCGAGCTGCTCTGGCAGCGCAGGCTCGTGGGACCCGCGATCGACGAGCTGACGGAGATGTTTCTCGACGACAGCGACGCACCTGGAGAGAAGTACGTTCGAGTTCGGAGCGCCGGTGGACGAACCGCGAACTTCGTCACCATGTCTGGCTCCTACGACCCGGCGAGCCGAAGGATCTACGTCCTGTTACCCAACCAGGAAGTCGCGACCCTCGACCAGGAGGGCCGGCAGAGAGAGACGATCCAGTTGACCGGCCCGACAGCGGGCGGAGCCGCGCCGTTCGCCCTCTCCCTGGTCGTCGGCCGGCCGGGAGAGCTATTGCTCTTCAACCCCCTCTCTCAAGAGGTCTGGCGCGCCCGTCTCGATGATCCGAGACCGGCAAGCAGTCTCCACGGGCCCCCGGCCCAACACCGCAATTCGCTCTCGGGTGACGCCGCCCCGTTTCGTCGTCCAAACCATCCAACAAGAAAGGAGAGATCATGAAACGATTTCTACTCGCGCTCTTTGTTCTCGCTTCGCTTGCGGCACCGGTCGTCGTGATGGCAGCAACGTGCAAGGACAGCAGCGGCACCGTCAGCGGAGACGTCTGCGGACACGTCGACGGAGAGTGCATCTGCTACGACAAACCGAAGGTATGATCTGAGCTCTTATCCGAGATCGGCTCGGGTGGAGGCACGCCCCTCGGGGAGACGTGCCCTCTGGGGCCGGTCGGGGACTGGTCGGCCACCGGAAGGGTGATCCCGGCGCGGCGTCACCCGTGAGACCTCTCGCGTCTTCCACTCCTTCCGCAGCGCGCCGGCTCAGTGCGCCCCCTTGACCCAGCGATCGAGCCAGTCGAGGACGGTCCGGTACCAGAGCTCGCTGTTCGAGGGCTTCAGGACGAAGTGGCTCTCGTCCGGGAAGTAGAGGAAGCGGCTCGGGATGCCCCGGCGCTGGAGGGCGGTGAAGGCGCCCAGGCCCTGGGTCAGGGGCAGGCGGTAGTCGTGCTCGCTGTGGATCACGAGCATCGGCGCCTTCCACTTCTCCACGTACCGGACCGGGTTGAACTGCTCGTAGAGCTCGGGGCTCTGCCAGTACGGCCCGCCGAACTCCCACTCGGGGAACCAGAGCTCCTCGGTCGAGTCGTAGGCGCTCCGGGTGTCGAAGACGCCGTCGTGGTCGACCAGGCAGCGGAAGCGGTCGGGCCAGTTGCCGGCGATCCAATAGACCATGTAGCCGCCGTACGAGGCGCCCAGGCCGCCCACCCGGTCGCCGTCGAGGAACGGGAACTGCTCGATCGCCGCCGCCAGGCCCTTCTGGAGATCCTCGAGAGGCCGGTCGCCCCAGTGGCGGCTGATGGCGTCGGTGAACGCCTGGCCGTAGCCGGTCGAGCCGTGGAAGTCGATCATCACCACGGCGTAGCCGGCTCCGGCGTAGGGCTGCGGGTTCCAGCGGTAATGGAACTCGTCGGTCCACGAGCCCTGGGGGCCGCCGTGGATCAGGAAGGCGACCGGGTACTTCTTGCCGGGCTCGAAGCCCGCCGGCTGGACCACCCAGCCGTAGACCGTCTCGCCGTTCCAGCCGGCGAAGTGGAACTGCCGGTACTCGCCCATCCGGATCCCGGCGAGGCGGTCGGCGTTGACCCGGGTGAGCTGCCGGAGGTCGCCGCCCGACGGGTCGACCGAGTCGAGGTCGACCGGCGAGGTGAAGGTGTCGCGGGCGAAGACGATCCGGGGGCCCGACGGCCCCGTGGCGAAGCCGGGGGAACGCACGTGGCCGCCGGTCACCAGCTTCCGGGCCGCGCCGCTCGCGGCGTCGACGGCGAACAGGGCGACGTTGCCCAGGTCGGGGGCGGTGGCGTAGATCGTCTTGCCGTCCGGCGCCCAGAAGAACGAGCCGACCGAGCGGTCCCAGCCCTCGGTGAGCGCCCGCGGCGCGCCCGCCGGCCCCTTCGCGGACCAGGGCATGAGCACGATCCGGAAGCGGTCCGACTCGAAGCGGGGCCGCGTCATCGCCAGGTAGGCCAGGGTCTTGCCGTCGGGCGAGAACCGGGGCTGGGTGTCCCACGCCTCGTTGGCCTCGGTCAGCACGCGCGGCGCCGCCGAGCCGTCCACCGGCACGAGGTAGAGGTCGAAATCGGTCGACCAGGCCTCCTCGGCCCCCACCACGCGCGAGCTGAAGACGATTCCCGTGCCGTCGGGGGTGAAGGTGTACTCCTCCGCCCCGCCGAACGGCTTCGACGGCACGTCGCCCTGGAGCCCGCGGGTCACGTCGACCGCGTCGCCGCCGCCCTCCTTCGTGCCGCCAGCCGGCAGCACGAAGAGGTGCGAGCGGCGTCCGTCGGCCCAGGTGTCCCAGTGCCGGACGAAGAGCTGGTCGTAGAGGCGACCGGTGGCCGGCGAGGCCTCGCGCGCCGCGAGGCGCTTCGCGGTGCAGCCGACGTCCGGGCAGTCCGGGAAGGTGTCCATGGAGACCGCGAGCTTCGAGCCGTCGGGCGAGACCTGGAAGGTCCCCACGTCGACCGGCAGGTCGGTCACCTGGCGGGCCTCGCCGCCCGCGACCGGGAGACGCCATACCTGCGTCGAGCCGGAGCGCGACGAGAGGAAGTAGAGGCTCGCGCCGTCCGGCGACCAGGCCGGCGAGGCGTCCGACGCGGGGTCGCTGGTCAGCCGCGCGAGGCCGCTGCCGTCGGTCGCCACCCACCAGAGGTCGGTCCGGCCGCGGTCGGCCTCGAGGTCGGTCTGGCGCAGGGTGAAGGCGACCCGGGTGCCGTCGGGCGAGACCGCCGGGTCCGCCAGCCGGGCCATGGTCACCAGGTCGTGGGCGTCGAACGGATGCGCGCCTCCGGGGGCTTCGGCCGCGCGGGCGGCGGCGGCGGTCGGGACGAGCAGGGCGAGGACGAGGATGGAGCGGATGCCGGACGCTCTGAATCCACTGGGCATGGGGTGTCTCCGGGATGGGGTGGGATCGGATCGTGCCTCCGGAGAGGCGCCTGAATCGAGGCCTCCGGGAGCGTACCAGCTCCGCGCCCTCCGGGAGCCTCCTTGGCCTCGGCTAGCTTTTCCTTTAGGGTCGCACGCCTGGAGAGAGCCATGCCCGAACGCACCGTCGTCGTCATGCCCGCCTTCAACGCCCAGGACACCCTCGAGGCGACCCTCACCCGGCTTCCCGCCGGCTGCTGCGACGAGGTGGTGGTGGTCGACGACGCGTCGACCGACGCGACGGCGGAGATCGCCGCCCGGCTGCCGGTCACCCTGGTGCGCCACGAGCGCAACCTGGGCTACGGCGGCAACCAGAAGACCTGCTACCGGGAGGCTCTCGCCCGCGGTGGGACCTTCGTCGTCATGCTCCATCCCGACGACCAGTACGACGCCCGCCTGGTGCCGGCGGCGGTGGAGATCCTGCGCCTGGGGGTGCTCGACCTGGTGCTCGGCAACCGCATCCGCACCCGCCGCGAGGCCCTTTCCGGGGGCATGCCGCGGATCAAGTACCTGGCCAACCGGGGACTGACGCTGATCGAGAACATGCTCACCGGCCAGAACCTCGGCGAGTGGCACAGCGGCTTCCGCGCCTACCGGCGCGAGCTGCTCGAGACGGTCCCCTTCGAGCGCAACTCGGACGACTTCGTGTTCGACTCCCAGCTCCTGCTCCAGGCCGTCCACTTCGGCTTCCGGGTGGGCGACGTCCCCATGCCGGTGCGCTACTTCGCGGAGGCCTCGAGCATCTCGCTCGGGAGGGCGAGCACCTACGCCCTGTCGACGCTGGGCGGCTTCGCGGCGTGGTACGCGCATCGGCTCGGCCTGCGCCGGAGCCCGCGGTTCACGCCCCGGACGCCCGCCGGCCGGGACCTCTGCGCCACCCGGCCGCGGGCGGATTCCGAATGACGGGCCGGCGGACACGGCGGCCGCCGGCCGCACGCCGCGCCGCCCGGACGGTCCTGGCGCTCGCCCTGCTCGCGGCCGCGGGCTGCGCCCCCCGGCCGCCGGCCAACGTCGTGCTGATCCTGGTCGACACGCTCCGCGCCTCGCACCTCGAGCTCTACGGCTACCGGCGCCGGACCGCCCCCCACCTCGCCGCCTTCGCCCGCGACAACCTCCTGTTCGAGGACGTGCGCTCCCAGGCGCCGTGCACCTACCCGTCGGCGAACTCGATCCTCACCGGCCGCGACGGCACGGCCTTCTGGATCCAGCCCGGCGACCGCATCGGGATCCCGGCGGGCATCCCGTCCCTGGCCGAGCTGCTCGCCGAGCGCGGCTACGGCACCGCCGCGGTCTCGGCGAGCCCCATCGTGCGCCGGACCCCGAGCCCGAACAACCGCCACGGGGGCTTCGGGCGCGGCTTCGACCACTTCGACGAGAGCTGCCTGTGGGCCGACGCCGGGTGCGTCGACCGGAAGGGCCTCGAGCTCCTGGACTCGCTGCCCAGGCCGTTCTTCCTCTACCTCCACTTCATGGACCCCCACGACCCCTACCGGCCGACGGTGCACGAGTTCGCCACCCCGTATCACGGCAAGTGGTTCGTGGAGGCCGGCGACCCCAACCCGATCTGCGATCAGGTCGAGGGGCGGCCGGCTCCCCGGTTCGACGTGACCCGGCGCGACCTCGACCACCTGGAGGACCTCTACGACGACGAGATCGCCTCCTTCGACCGGCGCTTCGGCGAGCTCCTCGCCGCGCTCGAGGGCCGCGGCCTCCTGGAGACGACGCTGGTGGCGGTGGTGGCCGACCACGGCGAGGAGTTCATGGAGCACGGCGACGTCAAACACTGCCATACGGTCTACGACACCGAGATCGAGACCCCCATGGTGCTCCACCTGCCCGGCGTCCGGGGCGGCCGGACCTTCGCCGCCCAGGTCGAGAACCTGGACCTGGTGCCCACGATCCTCGACTATCTGGGGCCGGGGCGGACCGGCGCCACGACGACGACGCGCCTCGACGGCACCAGCCTGCGGCCGTTGATCGAGGCCGGCGAGGCGGTCCACCCGGTCGTCTTCTCGGCCTGGGGGTCGCTGCGCGCCGCCAAGGCGGGCCGCTTCAAGCTGGTCTACGACCTGGCGCTCCGGCGGGCCGAGCTCTACGACCTGGACGCCGATCCCGGCGAGACCCGCGACGTCTCGGCCGCGCACCCCCGGGAAGTCGACCGGCTCGAGCACGCCCTCTCCCGCCGCATCCGGGAGGTCGAGGGCTCCGCCGACGAGGCCCAGGCCCTCGCCCGCGGCCAGGCCGCCGCCCGGCGCCTCACCGCCCTGGGCTACGTGAAGTGACGGCGGTACGAGAGCAGGCGGCGGATCGCGAGCGGCGCGGCATCGGGATCTCCTCTGGATGGGTGAGACGCGGCGGACCGCGCTTCAGATGTAGCCCAGTGCCCTCAGAGACTCCCGCAGCCGCTTGTTCACCCGCGTGCGCACCGTGGCCCGGGCGAGGATCGGGCGCTTGCGTACGCCACGCATCGCGTGGGCCAGGTCCTGCAGCTTGCGCGGACGCTTCGAGGCCAGGTTGTGACGCTCGTTGGGGTCCCTGCGAAGATTGTACAGGCCCGGCTTCTTGCCCTTTTGCCAGATCCCCTTCCAGTCCCCTCTGCGCACCGAGAACTGGCGGAAGCCCTGGCTCACGACGAGGCGGGGCCGGGTGTCCAGCAGGTCGACGCCGTCGGTCGTCACGTCCGCGTCAAGCCCAAGCCGATCGAGCACCGTGGGGAGGATGTCCACCGTCGAGACCGGACGGTCGACGACCTGGCCCTGCGGGCAACCCGGACAGCGGATCATCAGGGGGACGTGGATCTGGTCCGCCGTCTGGCCGTTGTCGTGGCTGAAGTAGAAGCCGTGGTCCCCTTCGAGCGCCTCGCCGTGGTCCGCGGTCAGGACGAAGAGGCTTTCGTCCAGGATCCCGCGCCTGCGCAATCCAGCGATCAGCCGGCCGACCTCGGTGTCCAGGAAGCGGACCTCGGCGGCGTACCGGGCCAGGTAGTCGCGCGCATCGCGGGAGGGCTGGCGGAAGCCCCGCTGCTGGTAGCCGGGCACACCGCCGAGACCCGACTGGTCCCGGCGAGAGAGGAGCGCCACCGGACGCGCCGTGGCGCCGAAGCGGTCGACCGGAAACAGGTTCCGTTCCTTCTCCGGCGGGCGGTAGGGGCCGTGGGGGTCCAGGTAGTGCACCCAGAGGAACAGGCGGCCGCCCGTCGCGAGATCCTGGTCGAGCTCGCGGAGCGCCGCGTCGGTCAGCGCGTCGGCCCGGGCTTTGACCTGCTGGCCGCGCGGCTCGAGCAGCCGGTAGTGGTCGAAGCCGTGCTCGAACCCGTTGCCCGGCGCGAGCACGGGGTTGGCGACCAGGGCACGGGTGGCGAAGCCCTCCCCGTGGAGCACCGTCGCCAGCGTGGGCACCTCCGGCGGCACGACGTGGACGTTGACCAGAACGCCGGTGCGGTAGGGCAAGAGGCCGGTGAGGAAGCCGGTGACCCCGGGGGTGGTCTCGTCGGCCACCGAGCTGGCCTGGGTGAAGCGCGTCGACTCCGCGGCCAGCTCCGAGAGCCGCGGAGTCAGCGGCACGCCGACCCGCTCAGCGAAGACGTGGTCGGAACGCCAGGTGTCGACGGTGACCAGGATCAGGTGCTTCGCCACGGGGATCCGTGGGCCACAGCCCGCGGCTCCCGCGGCGAGCAGCGTACAGGCCATGAGGAGGAGCGTCGGCCCGCTTGCGCGCCGGCGACGGGGATGCTTCCATGTCGGGTGCACCGCGAGAGGATACAGGCCCCGCCGCGAGATTGCCAAGGCGTCCCACCCACCCGCGCGAGCTCGCCACGCCACGCCGCACCGTACCGCCGTCGTGATGCCCGCCTACGACGGGCCGACGACTCTGGAGCCGACCCTCTCCCGCCTCCCGGACGGCTGGTGCGACGAAGCGATCGTCGTCGACGACGCCAGCCGGGACGGCACGGCTGCACCGCCTCCGGCTTCGGACCCGCCCGGTCGTCGAGCCGCGGTAGGCCGGGCGCTGCGCCGGCCGTCCGCGGGGCGCGAGCTCTCTCGGCCCCACCGCACCACCGCCAAGTCCCACACGTGCGACCCGCCGGAGACGAGCCGAGGCGGCCCCCAGGCGGAACGGAACCCGTTCTCCAGGACGCCCTGGACCCGCGCACGCTCGGCTCGCTGCGCCGGAGTTTCCGGAGGAGGCCAGGCACCACGGCGGAGCTCCGCCACCCTTCTCGCCAAGGAGTAACGGTCGAGCTGAAAGGTGACGAAGCGGGCTCCCGACTCGACCAGCACCTTCGGGCGTACGCTCTTCAGGGTGCGAAACGCCAGCCGAGGATCGGCCGGCCAGGAGCCCCTGGCCGCGAGAATGACGGGCCGGCGATAGACGCTCCAGAGGGCGACGTCGAGCGGGCCGGTGGCGTCGTAAATGAACGGGTCGATCGCGACGACCGCCCCGGCTCCGGGCTCGCGTCCGATCAAGCGGTAGGCCTCCGGGACCTCCTCCGGCGAGAGCCGCGGGCTCGGGAGGTACAGCTCGATCGCCGCTTCGCTGCCGGCGAAGGGACCGAACCGGAGCGCCGGCTCGGCGGCGTACGGGTGGGTGGCCCAGAGGGCCGCCACGAGAGTCGCCGCCACGATCCGGCCGGCGAGCCGAGCCTTCGAGCGAGCCGGAGTCCGCCTCCCGCCGCCGCGCCCGTCCCAGAGCTGGACCAGGCCGTGGGCCATCCAGAGCAGCAGGATCGGCAATGCCACGACGAGGTATCGGCCCGAGATCACCGGCACCCGGGCTGCGAACGGATGAAGCACGAGCAGGGCGACCACCAGCACCGCCACCGGCGTCGCCGTGTAGAGCGCCAGGCGCCGGCGCTCCCGCCAGAGCCACGCCAACCCGGCGCCAGCCACCGTCCAGGCGCCGATCGCGATCCAGAGGCAGGGGGTGCCGGCGAGCAGCTGGGCGACGTCCCGCAGGGTCGTCAGGCCGATCGGCTTGCCGTTCGACTTCATCCGGAGGATCTTGAAGAAGCTGTTGGCCGCGGGCACCAGGAAGGCGGCGACCAGGGCGGCCAAGAGCGCCCCCGCCAGGAAGAGCCCGCCGAGACCGGGCGTCGCCTCGCCGGCAGGGGCCGGCGCGGCGCGCGCTCGACGCGCGCGCGGCAGGCGCCGGAGGGCCAGGTCGCCGGCGGCGAAGGCCAGCGGCGCCGCGACGAAGGGACCCGCGCCTGGATGGAACCAGGCCGCCGTGGCCCCGGCCACCCCGTAGCCCACCGCCCAGCCGAACCGCCCCGCCCACCTCCCGGTGCCCTCCCAAAAGCGCCAGAAGCAGGTCAGGGCGACGAACCCGAGCAGGGCCACGACCGCGTACGGACGGGCGATCCGGCTGTAGTAGATCAGCGCCGGCGAGAGGGCGAGCCCCCAGGTGAGCACGAGGGCGCTCCGGCGATCGACGGCCTTCGCCACGGCGAGGGGGATCAGCAGCAGGCAGAGCAGACCGGCGACGACACTCGGCATGCGCAGGGAGAGCTCGGTCAGGGGGTGCCCCGCATCCATCAGCAGGCGGAGGTACGCGGTCCACGGGATGCAGTTGTCCGCCACCCGGTAGGTCGTCAGGATCTTGGGCAGGTCCCAGTCCAGGGCCGTCCGGATCGCGTGCTCCTCGTCGCCCCAGACCACCTGTCCCCGGAGGCCCCACAGACGCATGGCGGCACCGGCCGCGACCGGCACGAGCGCGAGCAGCCACCCCCCCCAACGCTGAGGGCGGGGCGAGAGGGCCTCATCGGCTCTTCCGGGTGTTCGGGTCGGGTCGTCCGCCACCGTCGTCGCTCCGCACGCGATCGGTCCGTCGGGGAGCCGGCGGCCTGGCTCCCGGTGCGCACACGACGGTATGCCAAGCGGGCCTCGAATGCCAGGCGTGTGCGGAGCCGGCCCCGCGGCCCCGCTCCCGCGAGGCCGCTGCGACATCCTCAGCGCCGCACGGCGAGCCTCCGTTCGGGGGCGACGAGGGTCCGCCAGGTGGGGCCGAAAGAGCTCGCGGGAACCTGGTCTGCGAACAGGCGCTCGTGGATGCGCCGGACCAGGCGGTCGGCCGAGCTCTCGTCGACCACCAGGCTGAGCGAGAGGTCGTTGGCCGACTGGGCCACCAGGTAGACCTCCTCGTCTTCGAACAGCTCGAGCACCGAGGCCCACTCGTGGAGGATGGCCCGGATGCCGGTGCCGACCAGGCTCACCGCCGCCGCCGGCCGGATAATGCGGGGGTCCGAGAGCTCCGCGAGATCCGTCAGGAGGGCCTCGAGGGCCTCGTCCTCCAGGTAGTTGGCGCGCGGGTCGAGGGCCGCCGTCAGGTTGGTCTGGGAGGAGGCGAGGAGATCGATCGACAGGCCGTGGGCCTTGAAGCAGGCGGCGATGTCGGCGATCACGCCGACCCCCTGCCAGTCGCCTTCGACCTCCATCGAGACCAGGACGATTCCCTTGCGTTCCGAGACCGCCTTGACCCCGGCCTCGGCCACCGCCGAGGCGCTGATCACGGTGCCGACGAGCTCCGGCTCGGGCGTGCAGCGCACGTGCACCGGGATGCCCTCGGCCTGGGCGGCGTCGATCGCGCGGGGATGGAGCACCTTGGCGCCCTTCGAGGCGAGCTCGCCGGCTTCGGCGTACCCCAGGTGCAGGAGCAGGCGGGCGTCCGGCACCTGGTGGGGGTTGGCGGTGAACATCCCGGGAACGTCGGTCCAGATCTCCAGGTGCTCCGCGCCCAGCTTCGCCGCCAGGTAGGCCGCGGCGGTGTCCGACCCGCCGCGGCCCAGGAGCACCGTGTCCCCGCCCGGCAGGCGGGCGACGAAGCCCTGGGTGAGGGCGACCGGCTCGGGCAACGACCGGAGCCGCCGGTCGAGCTCAGGGTCGTAGACGTGGTCGCAGGTGGCCGAGAGGTACCGCCGTTCGGGGGCGACCCGCGGGTCCGGGACCGCCTCGAGGAGCTCCCGGGCGTCCTGCCACGACGTCGGCACCCCCTGCCGGGCGAGCCACGCCGCGCCCAGGCGGCTCGACATCAGATCGCCGCAGGACATCACCCGGGCTCTCAGGCGCGGGGTGACCTCCTCGGTCAGCCGGATGCCCTCCAGGATCTGATCGAGCTCGCCCAGGGTCTCCCCCACCAGGGCGCCGGCCTCGAGACCCATGGCCCGGGCGAGATCCTCGTGCACTCGCCACAGGCCGGCGAGACCGGCGCTCACGTCCCGCCCCCCGCTCGCCGCCGCGAGCAGCTCCTCGAGCCGGTTCGAGACCTGCGAGAGGGCGGAGCAGACGATCACCAGCCGCCGGCCGGCCGCCAGGCGCTCACGCACCGTGGCGGCGATCGTCCGCCAGCGCTCGAGCGACGACACGCTGGTGCCGCCGAACTTGAGCACCACCCAGGGTCGGCCGCCGGTGGACTGCTGGGGTCGCCGGGGCGTGGCTCCGTCGTCCTGTCGTTGCGCTCTCATGACGTGGGCTCCTCTACCGTTCCGGAGGGTCTGTCAGGCCTCGAGGATCGAGCTCAGGAAGGCGCGGGTGCGCTCCTCCCGCGGGCGGGCGAAGATCTCCGACGGCGCCCCCTCCTCGACGATCCGCCCGCGATTCAGGAAGACCACCCGGTCGGCGACGTCCTGGGCGAAGCGCATCTGGTGGGTGACGACGAGCAGGGTACGCCGCGGGTCCCCCTCCCCGACGCCGCCGCCGCGGGCGAGGTCCCGGAGCACGGCGAGGACCTCGCCCACCAGCTCCGGGTCGAGGCCCGAGGTGACCTCGTCGAAGAGCATGATCTCCGGTCGCATGGCGAGCGCCCGGGCGATCGCCACCCGCTGCTTCTGGCCGCCCGAGAGCTGCGCCGGGTAGGCCTCGGTCTTGTCGGCGAGGCCCACGCGATCGAGGAGCTCCCGCGCCCGCGCCTCGGCCCGGGCCGGCGCCAGGCCGAGCACCCGGACCGGAGCCGCGGTGACGTTGCCCAGCACGCTCATGTGGGGAAACAGGTTGAAGTGCTGGAAGACCATCCCCACGCGCTCGCGCATCCTGCGCAGGTGCCGCTCGTCCGCCGGCACCCGCCGCCCGCGGCTCTCCATGGTGAAGACGCTCTCGCCGTCGATCTCGACCGTGCCGCCGTCGATCCCCTCGAGGGTCATCAGGATGCGCAGGATGGTCGACTTGCCCGAGCCGCTGGGACCGATCAGGGCGAGCGTCTCGCCGCGGGCGACGTCCAGGTCGAGGCCGTCGAGCACCACCTCGTCGCCGTAGCGCTTGACCACCCCGCGCAGGCGGACGATCGGCGCCTCCACCGTCCCTTCCGCCGCCCGGCGGGCCGGCTCAGGCTGCGCGCTCACTCCACACCTCCACGTGGCGCACGAGCCGCGACGAGACCAGCGACAGGACCAGGAAGATCGCCCCGACCAGGGTCAGCGGCTCGAGGTAGCGGAAGCTCTCGGCGCCGGCGAGCTTGGCCTCCTGGAGCATCTCGGTGACCGTGATCACGGCGAGGAGCGGCGTGTCCTTGAAGATCGCGATCAGGCGGTTGCCCAGCGCCGGCAGGATCGGCGGGATCGCCTGCGGCAGGACGATGCGCGTGAAGGTCTCGAAGCGGGTGAAGTTGAGCGCCCGGGCCGCCTCCCACTGCCCCCGGGGCACGCCGTCGATCCCGGAGCGATAGACCTCCGAGGCGTAGGCGCTGTAGTGGAGGCCGAGACCCAGGATGCCGGCGGTGAGCGGCGAGAGCACCAGCCCCAGGTGGGGGAAGACATAGAAGACGAAGTAGAGCTGGACGAGAAGCGGCGTCGAGCGCACCGCCTCGACCAGCCAGCCGACCGGCCGGGAGACCAGCCGCGGGCCCGAGCGCCGGAGCACCGCCCAGACGAGGCCCACGACGAGGGCGAAGGCGAACCCGGCGGCCGTCGCCTCGAGGGTCACCACCAGGCCGCGGAGCAGGCGCGGCAGGACTTCCAGGGTGTAGGACCAGCTCCAGGTCACGTCGCGCCTCCCCGCGCCTCGGCGCCCCACTCCTGCCCCACGGCCAGGCGCCGCTCGAGCCGGTCCACGCCGACGCGGAGGCCCTGGGCGAGGAGGAAGTAGATCGCCAGCGTCAGGCTGAAGATCTCCACCGTCCGCAAGGTCTCGGAGCGCAGCGCCTGGGCCCGGAAGGTGAGCTCGGTCAGGGCGATCGTCGAGGCGAGCGCCGTGTTCTTGAGCAGCTCGATGGCGAGGTTCCCGGCCGGCGGCAGCATGCGTCGCGCCGCCTGGGGCAAGACGATGCGGCGCAGGGTCTGGCCGCGGGAAAAGCCCAGGGCGGTGGCGGCCTCCCACTGCCCCCGGGGCACCGCCTGGATCGCGCCGCGGACGACCTCGGCGCCGTAGGCCCCGGTGTTGAGCCCCAGGACCAGGATGCCGGCGGTGAGGGCGTCGAGGCTCACGCCCAGGAGGCCGGGAAGCGCGAAATAGAACCAGAAGAGCTGCACCAGGGCCGAGGTCCCGCGGAAGGTCTCGACGTAGGCGGTGGCGAGCCAGCGCGCCGGCCGGAAGCGCGTGCGCCGGGCGAGGCCGGCGGCGAGGGCCGCCACCAGGGCCACCGCCAGGCCGCCGGCGAGGAGCTCCAGGGTCACCGCCAGGCCGTCGGCCAGGGGTGGCAGCAGGTCGAAGGGTCGAGGCAGATGCATGACGTGGGCTCGCGAGGCGGGCCGGCCCTGGCGGCCGGGGGTGCTCAGCTTGCGCCGGCGCACAGCTCGGCGGCGGTCACGTCGCCCGGCAGATCGTCCCGGGTGAAGCCGAACGGGCGGACCAGGCCGAGATGTGCCGGGGTGCCGAGAAAGGCCTCGAGGCGGCGATCGAAGGCCCGCCGGAAGGCGTCCTCGTCCTTGCGGAAGCCGAAAGCGCCGCAGCCGCGCACCGGCTGGCCGTCGATCACCGGATCGGTGAAGGGACGCGCGATCTCCAGGCCGGGGTCGCCGGCCTTGGCGAAGAGGTCCTTCACCGTCAGGCTCGTGCCGCCGTAGGCGTCGACCCGGCCCGACTGGACCCCGGCCACCGCGCTCGGGGCGTCGGGGAAGACCACGATCCGGTCGCGCGGGATGCCGGTCTTGCGGGCGTAACCGAGCTCGACCGCGCCGGCGACGACCCCCAGGGTGGCCGCCTCGCTCTCGGCCACGTCACGGTAGGAGTGCAGGTCCTCGGAGTTTCCCCGCCGCACCAGCAATCCCTCGCCGATGCAGTAGGTCGGGTTCGAGAAGTCGATCTCCCGGCAGCGCCGCGGCTTGACGTACATGCCGGCGGCGATCAGGTCGAAGCGCTTCGCCTCGAGGCCCGGGATGAGGGCGCCGAACTCGGTGAGCACTCCCTCGACCCGCGGCACTCCCAGGTCGGCGAGCACGCGGCGGGCGATCTCCGGCGCCTCGCCCGTCAGCCGGTCGGTCGAGCTGTCGAGATAGGCGTAGGGCGCCTCGTTGGCGTAGCCCACGCGCGCCACGCCCTGGCGCCGGAGCCGGGCGAGGGTCGACTCGCCCGGCCGCCCGCCGGTGCCGCCGCAGCCCGCGGCGAGCGCAAAGAGGGCGGCGATGCCGGCGGCGAGCAGGACGGCCGCCGGCCGCGAGGCTGGAGTCGATCGCGTCATCGCGTGGTCCCGGGACGAGAGCTCGCTCGGGTCCGGCCTCAGCCGGCCGCCGCGAGCGGCGCCTGGTCGCTCCGGTTGGCGATGAACTCCGGCCGCGGCTTCTGGCCGCTGAACGGCTCGACCAGCGTGTTCTCGACGCTGTTGTAGACCACGAACAGGTTGGTCCGCGGGAAGGGCGTGATGTTCGAGGCCGAGCCGTGCATGGTGTTGCACTCGAACATCGTCAGCGAGCCGGCCGGCCCGGTGGGCACCCGGATGCCGCCGCCGAGCTCGACCAGGGTCTCCAGCCCCTCCGGGTCGGGCACCCCGTACTCCTGCTTCTTGAGCGACTCCTTGTAGTGGTCCTCGGGCGTTTCGCCGACGCAGGAGAGGAAGTATTGCTGCGAGCCGGGCACCAGCATCAGCGGGCCGTTGTAGGCGAAGTTCGGGGTCAGGGCGATCGAGCAGGAGACGGCGCGCATGCGCGGCATGCCGTCCTCCACGTGCCAGGTCTCGAAGTCCGAGTGCCAGTAGAACTCCTTGCCCCGGAAACCCGGCTTGTAGTTGACCCGGGACTGGAAGACGTAGACGTCGCCGCCCAGGATCTCCTGGACCTTCTCCAGGATCCGGCGGTCGCGGGCGAGGCGCCCGAAGACCTCGCTGGTGCGGTGGATGGCGAAGATCGATCGGATCTCGTCGCTCCCGGGCTCGGTGATGACGTCCTCGCGGCCGGCGAGCTCGTCCGAGGTGCGCAGGCGCTCGGCCTCGCGCTGGAAGCTGGCGACCTCTTCCTGCGGGAAGAAGCCGGAGAAGGCCAGGAAGCCGTCGGCCTGGTAGACCTCGCGCTGGTAGCGGGTGAGGGCGCCGGTCGCCTCGCCGTGGAGGACCGGGTCGCGCCGATCGACGAGCTGTGGCGTGTCCGCCACCCGCGAGGGGTAGAGGTCGGGAACACGGGTCGTGGTCGTCATGAGGGATTCCTCCTGGTGACTCGGGTGACTCTCAGGGCCGGGGGGCCGCCGCCTCGCGCTCGAGCAGCGGGTAGACCCCCTCCTCGTCGTGGACCTCGGCGCCGGTCAGCGCCGGGGTGAAGACGCACATCATGTGCAGGTCGGTGGTGGCGCGCAGGTAGTGGCGCTCGTGGCCGGTCAGGGCGTAGAAGGTGCCGGGGCGGATCGGGTGCACCTCGCCGTGGTCCAGGTCCTCGAGCTCGCCCTCGCCTCCGATGCAGTAGACCGCTTCGAGGTGGTGCTTGTACCAGATGTAGGTCTCGCTCCCGGCGTGGAGCACGGTGTCGTGGAACGAGAAGCCGCAGTCATCCTCGGAGAGGAGGAAGCGGCGGCTGTGGAAGGTGGGCGCCCGGACGTCCCGGTCGCCGCCCTCGATCTCCTCGAGCCGGCGGACGATCACGACGCCTCCCCGGCCAGGACCGGCTCGCCGGCCTCGGCGCCCTCCTCGTCGGGCCCGGCCTCCGCCGGCGGCGGTCCGGTGAGCACGACCTCGACGGCGTCGGCGATCACCTCGAGACCATAGGCGAGCTCGCGCTCCCCGATGGTGAGCGGCGGCAGGAGCTTGAGCACCTGCGAGTCGACGCCGGCGGTCTCGATCACCAGGCCGCGCCGGAAGCACTCCGTCGAGACGCGGGAGGCGACCGACGGATCGTCGAAGGCGAGACCCTGGATCAGTCCACGTCCCCGCACCTCGGCGCCGGCCTCGGGATGGCCGGCCGCGATCGCCTGGAGCCGGCGGGTGACGGTCTTCGTCTTCTCCGCCACCTCGCGGCTCAGCCGGTCGTCCTCCCAGAACGAGAGGGCCTCGGTGGCGGTGACGAAGGCCGGATTGTGGCCGCGGAAGGTGCCGTTGTGCTCGCCCGGCTCCCAGACGTCGAGCGCCTCCTTGAGCAGCACCAGGGCCATGGGCAGGCCGTAGCCGCTGATCGACTTCGAGAGGCAGACGACGTCCGGCACGATGCCCGCCGGCTCGAAGCTGAAGAACGGGCCGGTGCGCCCGCAGCCGACCTGGATGTCGTCGACGATCAGGAGCACGCCATGGCGCTCGAGCACGTCCGCCAGGCGCCGGAGCCACTCGAAACGGGCGACGTTCACCCCGCCCTCGGCCTGCACCGTCTCGACGATCGCCGCCGCCGGCCGGTCGACGCCGCTGCCGGTGTCGTCGAGGAAGGCCTCGAGCGCCTCGACCGTGTCGACCCGGGCACCCAGGTAGCCGTCGAAGGGCAGGTGGCTGACGTTGCCGAGCGGCACCCCGGCGCCGGCGCGCTTGAAGGCGTTGCCGGTGGCGGCGAGCGACCCCAGGGTCATGCCGTGGAAGCCGTTGGTGAAGGCGATGACGTTGTGGCGGCCGGTCACCTTGCGGGCGAGCTTGAGCGCCGCCTCGACTGCGTTGGTGCCGGTGGGCCCCGGGAACTGGACCTTGTAGGGCAGCCCCCGGGGCTCGAGGATGACCTCGTGGAAGCGCTCGAGGAAGCGGCGCTTCGCCGAGCTCGCCATGTCCAGGGTGTGGGTGACGCCGCCCTGCTCCACGTACTCCAGGAGCCGGGCCTTGAGCCGCGGGTGGTTGTGGCCGTAGTTGAGCACGCCGGCGCCGGCGAAGAAGTCCAGGTAGGCCCGGCCCTCCTCGTCGACCAGGCGTTCACCCTCGGCGGTCGCGAAGACCGCCGGGAAGGAGCGCACGTAGCCGCGCACCTCGGACTCCAGGCGCTCGAAGGTCGCCAGTCGGTTGTCGTGGGTCTCAGTCATCTCTCTCGCTCGGGGTCGTGGATTCGGGGTGGGGTTTCGGGGTGTGGGTCGATCGCCGCGGGGTCGATGGGACCGATCCGGTAGAGCTCCTCCGCCTCGTGGCCACCGCCGGGAAAGAGCTCCGGGCCGAAGCCGGGGGCGATCGTCATGTCCGCACCGGCGCTCCGGGCGAAGGCGCGGAAGAGGGCGCGGGACGGGCCGTTCGACGGGGTGACGGTGGTCTCGAGGTGGCTGACGCCGCGGCAGCCGTCGAGCCCCACCAGGGTCTCGAGCATCCGGCGCGCGAGACCGCGGCCGCGCATCGACGCGTCGACCGCCACCTGCCAGACGAAGATCACCTCCGGCCGGCGGGGCGGCCGGAAGCCGGTGACGAAGCCCACCGGCTCGCCCTCGGTCTCCGCCACCACCGAGGTGTCGCCGAAGCGATCGCAGAGGAGGAGGTACGCGTAGGGCGAGTTGACGTCGAGGACCTCCGAGGCCTCGGCCAGGCGCCAGACGGCGGCGCCGTCCTCGACGGTCGCCGGCCGCACGACGACCCCGTCGCAGAGCGCCACGGCTCCCCGGGAGCCGCTCCGTTCCGGCATCGCGCCGCGGGTCACGACGCGCCTCCGCCGGCGGGCGGGCCGGGCTCGTCCTGCGGCCCGCTCGGCCCGCTCGGCCCGCTCAGGGGATGATCGGAGAGGCTGGTCTCGGCCGCCAGCACCGGCGCCGCCTCCACCTCCTCGGCCTCCATCATCTGGACGATCAGGCGCAGGATCCGGTCGATCTCCCGGCGCTTGCGCTCGGGCAGCTCGGCGAGGCGCAGGATGAAGGCCTCGTGGAGAGGCGGAGGCGAGGTGGCCACCGCCTCGCGGCCGGCCGCGGTGAGCTCGATCACCACCCGGCGCCGGTCCAGGGAGCTGCGGCTCCGGGTCACCAGGCCGTGCTGCTCCAGGCGATCGACGATGCCGGTGATGGTGGCCTGGCTGAGCGCGACGCCCCGGGCCAGCTCGCCGGCGCTCGTCGCCCCCTGGAGCCGGAGCTGGCGCAGGGCCGCGAGCTGGGGGGTGGTCAGGTTCCTGCGGCGCAGGAGGTCCCGGCTGTAGAGGCCGACGGCGCGGATGATCCGGCGCAGGGAGCGCACGATGCTCCGCTCGACGGTGTCCACCTCCCAGGTGTCGCCGACACCGGTGTCTTCAGGGGTCCCGGGAGTTGCGGCAGCTTGGAGCGTGGTGGTCAAAGGGCCTCGCCTCCTCGTTCAGGGCAACACGATTTGCGTCCGAAAATTTCCTCCGCTAAAATTTCGGACACAAAGTACCAGCCGCCCGCCAGGCCGTCAACCCCGCCGGCGAAGTGACGGGTGGCGGGCGCGAGGAAGACTTCCCCACGACCCCACCGAGGAGACGTCACATGTCGTATCGAGTCGCAGTCCTGGGCGCCACCGGCCTGGTGGGCCGCACCCTCCTGGAGGTGCTGGAGCAGCGGGACTTCCCCGTCGCCGAGCTCGTCCCCCTGGCCTCGGAGCGAAGCGTCGGCCGGCTGGTCGCCTTCCGCGGCGAGCGCCACGAGGTGCTCCTGGCCGAGCCCGAAGCGTTCGACGGCGTCGACCTGGTGCTCTCGAGCGCCGGCGCGGCCGTGAGCCGGGCGCTCCTGCCCGAAGCGGCGCGCCGGGGCGCGGTCTCGGTGGACAACACGAGCGCCTTCCGCATGGAGGCGGACGTGCCGCTGGTGGTGCCCGAGGTCAACCGCCACCGGATCGCGGACTACCGGGCGCGGCGCCTCCTCGCCAACCCCAACTGCTCGACCATCCAGCTGGTGGTCGCCCTCAAGCCGCTCCACGACGCCTTCGGCCTGCGGCGGGTGATCGTCTCCACCTACCAGAGCGTCTCGGGGGCGGGCCAGCGGGCGGTCGACGAGCTGCTCGGCGAGACCCGGGCGATGCTCGCCGGCGAGGCCTTCGAGCGGCACGTCTTCCCGGCGCCGATCGCCTTCAACGCCTTGCCCCACATCGACGTCTTCCTCGACTCCGGCGACACCCGGGAGGAGTGGAAGATGCAGGTCGAGACGCCGAAGATCCTGGAGACGCCGATCCCGCTCCACGCCACCTGCGTGCGCGTGCCGGTCGCCGCCGGCCACAGCGAGGCGGTGTGGATCGAGACCGAGCGGCCGGTGGACCCCGAGGCCGCGCGCGCGGCCCTCGCCGCCGCCCCCGGCATCGAGGTGATCGACGACCCGGCCCGCCTCGCCTACCCGACGGCGGTCGACGCCGCGGGCCGGGGCGACGTGCTGGTCGGCCGGATCCGGCGCGACCCGACCGTCGCCAACGGCCTCGCCTTCTGGGTGGTGGCCGACAACCTGCGCAAGGGCGCGGCGACCAACGCGGTCCAGATCGCCGAGGGGCTGGTCGAGCTCTGGGAGGACGCCGGCGGCCGGGCCGCCTACGAGGCGGCCTGAGCCCGAGATCCCTCGGCTCGGGCGCTACGCGCCCGCAGCCTGCCGAGGTCGCTCTTGTACCTGCGAGATCCCTCGACTCGGGCGCTGCGCGCCCTCGCTCGGGATGACCCGCGTCGCAGCGCGACGCGGGTCACATCGAGATCGAGCCTTTCCGGAAGTCGGTCGCGCCCAGGTGGGCGTTGACCACCACCGGCTCGCCGTGGGCCGCGGCCGCCTGCGCCGCTGCGAGCGTCTCGCCGATCGCCTCCGGTCGGTCGAGGAGGAGACCGGTCCCGCCGTAGCCTTCCGCCACCCGGTGGTAATCGGTCCGGAGCAGGGTCGTTCCGACGTCGTCGCCCAGGATCTCCACCTGCTCGCGGGCGATCTGGGTCCAGCCCGCGTCGTTGCCCACCACCGCGATGACGCCCAGGCCGTGGCGCACGAAGGTGTCGACCTCCGCCAGGCTGTAGCCGGCCGAGCCGTCGCCGTAGAGCAGCCAGACCTCGGCCGACGGGCGGCAGAGCTTCGCTCCGAGGGCGAACCCGGCACCCACCCCGAGGGTGCCGAAGGGCCCGGGGTCGAGCCAGCGCAGGGGGCCGCGCGGCTTGAGGACGTAGGAGGCCGTCGCCACGAAGTCGCCGCCGTCGGCGACCAGCACCGAGTCGGCGGGCAGCACCGTCTCGAGCTTCCCGGAGCAGGGCGAGGGGGTTGACCGGCGGGGCCTCCGCCGCCGCCTGGCCGGCGATCTCCTCGTCGCGCTCCCGGTCCCGCGCGCAGAGCCGCTCGTGCCAGTCTCCCCACGCCCGGCCCGCGGCCGGCGCCGGCCCGACGCGCAGGGCGAGCTCGCGCAGGAACACCCCGGCGTCGCCTTCGGCCGCCACGTCGGGCTTGCGGTTTCGCCGCAGGAGCTCGGGATCGCGGCCGGCGGCGACCAGCTTCGCCTTGCGCGAGATCTTCCGGCCGTAGTCGAGCCGGAAGTCCACGGGGAAGCCGGCGAGAATCACCAGGTCGGCCTCCTTGAGGGCGGCCGTCCGAGCGTGGCGCAGATGGAGGGGGTGGCCGGCGCCCAGGAGGCCCCGGGCCATGCCGCCGAGATAGGTGGGCGCGGCGAGCGTCTCGAGGGCCGCGGCGACCTCCTCGGCGCCGGTGGGGTCGGCGAGCGCCCCCGAGCCCACGACCAGCACCGGGCGCTTCGCCGCGGCGAGCCAGCGGGCGGCGCGCGCGACGTCCGCCGCCGCGGGGACCGGCCGCGCCACCGCCGCCGGCTCGCCCACGCGGACGCTCCCGGCGCCGGCGAAGAGCTTCCTCGCGTGGCGCCGGAGGTAGAGCCCGAGGAGCTTGCCCTTGAGCCCCTTGCCGCCCTTGGCGCCGTACCACTGCTCGACCAGCTCCCGGCCGTAGAGCAGGTCGACGGGGCACTCGACGAAGACCGGCCCCGGCACGTCCGAGGCCGCGACCTGGAAGGCGCGCTCGAGGGCCGGCACCAGGTCGCGCACCCGCCGGACGGCGAACGCCTCCTTGACCAGCGGCCGGACCAGGGCGAGCTGGTCGATGTCCTGGAGGGCTCCCCGTCCTTTGAGCAGAGTCGCCGTCGCGCCGCCCAGAACGACCACCGGCGACTCGGCCATGCGGGCGTTCTGGAGCGCGGTGATCGTATTGGTCACCCCGGGGCCGGCGGTCACCGCCGCCACGCCGGGCACGCCGGTCAGGCGGGCGACCGCGTCCGCCGCGAAGACCGCCGTCGCCTCGTGGCGCACGTCGATCACCTGGAGGCCGCGGCCCTTCGCCGCCACCAGGATCGGCGAGATGTGGCCCCCGCAGAGGGTGAAGAGGAAGCGCACGCCGTGGCGCTCGAGCACCTCGGCGACGAGGGCGCCGCCGTTCACGAGCCCTCCCCGCCGCGCCGCCGGCGGGCGGCGGGCGCCGCGGACGGGGACGGGGCCGGCGCCGGGGCCAGGACGTGCTTCGCCGGGACCGCGCACCGGAAGGTGCCGGCGAAGACCGGCTCGCCGCCCGCCAGGACCTCGACCTCGACGACCGGACGGTTCGGCGCACCCTCCTCCCGCAGCCGGCGGGCCCGCGCGACGAGCCGCTCCCCTACCCTCACCGGCGCCAGGAAGCGCACCTCGGCGCCGGCCAGGACCACGTTGGGGTGGTTGACCGCCAGCATGGCCGCGTGATCGGCGAGGCCGAAGACGAAGCCGCCGTGGACCAGGCCGGTCTCGTCCGCCGCCATCTCGGGACCGGGGGTCAGCGCCACCGCCGCTCGCCCGTCGGCAAGCTCCTCCGGCGCCCCGGAGAGGCGGGCGTCGAGGCGGCGATGGGTGCGGATCGCGTCCATGGCAGCGGCAGTATAGCGACGCTTGACATTACGCCCACGTACCGCTAATCTCCCTGGTCTCGACGACGGGGGGTCGGCGTGGCGGAAAGCGATGCCATGCCAAGGCTGAAGACATTCGGAAAGCTCGGAGAGGCGCTCCGCCACCTGCGGTTGCACGGCGGTCCCACGCCCAGGAAGCAGCTCGAGATCGCGGCCGCGGCCGGGGTGACCCGCGGCATGCTCTCCTCCTACGAGAACGCCCACCAGGAGCCGAGCCTCAAGACTCTGGACCGCCTGCTCGACGCCCTGGGCGCGGACCTCGGGCAGCTCGAGTGGGCCCTGGCCATGGTCGGGGCCGGCCCCGGCGAGCCCGGCGGGCGGCCCTACCGGCCAACACCCGCGGCCGGCGAGGTCGCCGAGCCGCCGGCCGTCTACCGCACCGTGGAGGTCCCCGAGATCCTCTCCTCCGACGAGGAGCGGGTCCTCGGCCAGATGATCGCCGGCTTCCTCGCCTGGCTCCACTACACCCGCGGCCGGTCGCAGGAGGAATGAGGGTGGCGCTCGGTGCGTCCTGCGCCGATCGCCCGGCCGAGGCAGAGCTCGGCCGTATCCCGAGGAGTCCGACCGCGGAGGGCCGGGGGCTCGCGCCGTTCCTCCGGCGGGAGCCCCCGGCCCGTCTTAGCCCATGTACGGATACGGAAAGTCCGTCGCCGGCGCGAACGTCTCCTTCACCGAGCGCTGCGAGACCCACCGCACCAGGTTGAAGATCGACCCCGCCTTGTCGTTGGTGCCCGATGCCCGGGCGCCGCCGAACGGCTGCTGGCTGACCACGGCCCCGGTCGGCTTGTCGTTGACGTAGAAGTTGCCGGCGGCGTGGCGCAGGCGCCGCGAGAGGTCGACGATCGCCTTGCGGTCGCGAGCGAAGATCGCGCCGGTCAAGCCGTACGGGCTCGTCGAGTCCACGAGGTCCGCGGTCGCCGCGAGGTCCCGGTCCTCGTAGACGAAGACGGTGAGCACCGGGCCGAAGATCTCCTCCACCATGAGCTTCGAGCGCGGGTCGGAGGAGACCACCACCGTCGGCTCGATGAAGTAGCCCTCCGACTTGTCGCTGCCGCCGCCCAGGACCACCTCGAAGCCGTCCGAAGACCTGGCATGCTCGACGTAGCCCACGATCTTGTCGAAGGAGCCCTCGTCGATCACCGCCGCCATGAAGTTGCCGAAGTCCGTAGGCGAGCCCATGCGGATGCGCCCCACCTGTTCCTCGAGCCCTGCGCGCACCCGCGGCCAGAGCGACTTCGGCACGTAGGCCCGCGAGGCCGCCGAGCACTTCTGGCCCTGGTACTCGAAGCCGCCCCGGACGAGGGCGGTGACGAGAGCCGGCACGTCGGCCGACGGGTGGGCGAAGACGAAGTCCTTGCCGCCGGTCTCGCCGACGATCCGCGGGTAGGAGCGGTAGCGCGGGAGGCCCTCGGCGATCGTCCGCCACATGCCCTGGAAGGTGTCGGTCGAGCCGGTGAAGTGGAGGCCGGCGAAGGCGGGGTGCGCGAGGACGGGGTCGCCCACCCGGCTGCCTCGGCCGGGCACGAAGTTGATCACCCCGGGGGGCAAGCCCGCTTCCTCCAGGAGCTTCACGAGCTGGTAGCAGACGTAGACCACGCTCGAGGCGGGCTTCCAGAGGACCGTGTTGCCCATGAGGGCCGGGGCGGTCGGCAGGTTGCCGCTGATCGAGGCGAAGTTGAACGGCGTGACCGCGAACACGAAGCCCTCGAGGGCCCGGTACTCGACGTGGTTCCACATGCCGGCCGAGGAGCGCGCCTGCATGGCGTAGAGCTGGCGCATGTAGGACGGGTTGAAGCGCCAGAAGTCGGCGAGCTCGCAGACCACGTCGATCTCCGCCTGGTGGATGGTCTTCGACTGGTCGAGCATGCAGGCGGCGTTCAGGCGCTCGCGCCAGGGACCGGCCAAGAGCTCCGCCGCCTTGAGGAACACCGCCGCCCGCGCCTCCCAGTCCATCTCGGACCACTCGCCCCAGGCCTCGGCCGCCGCCTCGATCGCCTGCGCCACCTCGGCCTCCCCCGCCTGGTGGTAGGTGGCGAGCACGTGGCCGTGGTCGTGGGGGCAGACCGCCTTCGCGGTCTGGCCGGTCGTGACCTCGCGGCCGCCGATGACCAGGGGGATTTCGATCTCCTCGCCCAGGATGCGGTCGATTTCGCCCTCGAGCCGGCCGCGCTCCGGCGAGCCCGGGGCGTAGCTCTTGACCGCCTCGTTCCGGGGCTCGGGGACGTTGATGACGGCGTTGGACATGGCGCTTCCTCCTCGTGCGTGGTGACTGGGATCGCAGGCGTCCGCGAGCTCTTCGGGCCCTCGGCGCTCGGAAAGGTCGGGAGTCGGACGGCCGGGGGAGCCGGCCGCGAAAGACCCGTCCATGGTAGCCGCTCCCACCCGCGGCCCGCAACGGCCGGTCAGATCCGGAGGGCGCTCCAGGCGACCAGGAGGAAGCCGACGATCACCAGCAGGCCGCCGAGCGGCGTGACCGCGCCCAGCCAGCGCGGCGCCCCGACGGCGAGGGCGAAGACGGTGCCCGAGAAGACGGCCGAGCCGACCAGGAGGCAGAGGGCGGCGCCGACCCCGAGCGAGCCGCCGGCGGCGGCGCGGCCGTGGAGCGCCACCAGGCCGGCCAGGATGGTGCCAAAGCCGCCGTAGATCAGATAGCGGGCGGCGGTCTCCCAGAGCTCCAGGGACTCCGGAGAGAGCCGACCCTTGAGACCGTGGGCGCCGAAGGCTCCGGCCGCCACGGCCAGGGCGCACGCGAAGGCGCCGAGCGAGACGAGCGCGCGGATCATGTCGAGTTCCTCCCGAATCCTGACGACGCTCCGCCTCGAGACCGACGAGGCGTCTCGAGCTTCGTGGGCTCCATGCTCCCCCTCGGTCCCTCTCCCACCCTCGCGGGGGAGAGGGCCGCCGTCGCCCCACCCGTTAGATATCACGTCGGAGCTTGCGCCGGGCCAGCAGGTCGTGTTATGCTGTAACCACATCAGGAATGCCGGAGCCGGCGCCCTCTCCGGGCGGCTCTCTTCCCTGGCCCCTGGAGGAGCTCCCCATGCCTCGCAGCCTGCTCTCCATCCTTCTTCTCGTCGCCACGATCGCCCCGTCGGCGCCCGGCTACGCCGCCCGCTGGGTACCCATCGCTCCCCCCTCCGTCTTGCCCCGCTCCGGCCCCGGGATCGAGCTCGGCCCGGGGACTCCCCCCCTGCTCTTCGTCTCGTCTCCCGTCGGAATCCTGCGTAGCGCGGACCGCGGCGCCGACTGGGAGCTGGGCAACGGCGGGCTGAGCGGAGACCTCGCGCTCGCCCATCTCGTCGCGGATCCGAGCGACCCGTCCGGCCTGTACCTCAGCGCCAGCAATAGCCGCGGCGACGACGCCGGCGTCTACCGCAGCGACGACGCCGGCCGCCACTGGCGCAACGCCGGCAACCAGGGCCTCCCGGTGCGGGCACGCCGGAACGTGACCGACCTCGTGGCCGATCCGGCGACGCCGTCGCGGCTCCTCCTGGCGAGCCTCCTCGACGGGCTCTTCGAGAGCGCCGACGGCGGCGCGACCTGGCGCTCGCGCGGCGCCTTCCCGGCGGGTCACTACCTCGACCGGATCGGCCTCGATCCATCCGCGCCCGCGACTCTCTACGTCGCCGGCTCCGGCCTCGATGCGCCCGACGGCGGGGACCCCCTGGAGCTCTTCAGGAGCCTCGACGGCGGCGCCCACCTCGAGCGCCTGGACCTCCCCGGGGATCTGGCCGCCGCCTCCCCCGAGGGCCTGCTGGTGACCGGCGGAGCGCCGGAGACGGTCTACGTCGCGACCCTGGGAGCCGGCGTCTATCGCTCCGCGGACGGCGGCGCGACATGGCTGCCGGCGAACGAAGGTCTGCCCGTGGGGGACCTGGGCGTCGAGGTCCTCGCCCTCGCGGTCGCTCCCTCCGATCCGGAGACCCTGTACGCGGCCGTCCCCGCCGCGCCCGGCTCGCCCGCCGCGGTCTTCAGGACCCGCGACGGCGGAGACCACTGGAGCGCCCCGGCGCCGGGGGGCCCGGAGCTTCCCGAGGTCCGGGACCTCGTGGTCGATCCGGGAGATCCGCTCCGCCTCTACGCCGCGCCCGGCCCGTTCGCCTCCGAGGACGGCGGCGAGACGTGGCGCTCGATCGCCTGCGACCTCCCGCCGTCGGTCGCTTTCGTGACCCCGGACGCGATCCTCCCCGCGGACCCGGCGAATCCGGTGATCCTCTACGCCGGCGGCGGCACGGCCGGCCTCCAGCGCACGCGCGACGCGGGAGCGACCTGGGAGCCCGTCGGCACCGGCCTGCCCCTGGAGTTTCGCGCCCTGGCCCACGACCTGGCGGTGGACCCCGCCGACCCGGACCTCCTCTTCCTCGCCACGACCGTCCACTTCCCGTCTCCGCCCGAGACCGGCGAGCCGGTGGGAGGGCTGTTCAAGAGCGAGGACGGCGGTCTCACCTGGGTCCCGGCCACCGGCGGCGGCCTTCCCGCGACCGAGGTCGAGAGCCTCCTCCTCGACCGGAGGGCTCCCGACGAGCTCATCCTCTTCGCGGTGACCGGCGATCTCTATGAGTATCTGTCGACCGACCCGCCACCGGGATGGGTGCCGATCATCTCGGACGAGCCCTACAAGGTGACCTCGGTGGCGCTCGACCCGTCGGACCCGAAGACGATCTTCGCCGGCATCTCCGTTGCCAGCCACCCCACCCTGGGGAGCTTCTATGGGATCGCCCGCATCGAGGAGGTCGGGTCCCACTCCTGGGACCTCGCCTTCCCGCACACCGACCTGCCATCGGACGCCGAGGTGACGGCCGTCGCGGTCGACCCGGTGGACTCGCGGATCGTGGCCTTCGGTTGGGAAGGGGTCGCCAAAGGCGGCGTCGAGCGGAGCGCCGACGGCGGCAGGACCTGGACGCCGGTGGGCGCCGACCTGCCCGAGATCGGCGTCTCCGATCTCCTCTTCGATCCCCGCGCCCCCTCGGTCCTCTGGATCGGCACCGAGGGACGGGGGGTCTTCCGGAGCGCCGACCTGGGCGACTCCTGGAGCCCGCTGAACGCCGGCCTGGGTCCAGCCCGGGTGAACGACCTGGACTTCGGCCCGGGCGGCCTCTACGCCGCCACCGACCGGGGTCTCTTCCGGCTCGACGACTCGCCCGGCGCGGGCGAGCCACCGCCGCCCGACGGCCTCCCCTGGATCGCGGACGCGACCTACCCCGGGTTCCGCTTCAAGGTGCGGATCGCCCAGGGGAGCGCGCCGCCGATCTCGGGCACGCGCGAGGCCGCCTGCCTGCCCGAGACGGTCTGCCTTTCCGGAGCCGTCCCGGGCCGCTCGGAGCTGTTCTTGAGGATCGTGGGGCCCAAGCCCAACGGCTGGCTCTGGCCGACGCTGGTCAAGTTTTCGACCTCGGAGATCGAGGTCTGGATCGAGCAGCTCGAGACCGGCCGCTTGCGCTACTACGACCTCGCCGGCGCGAGCCCGGGCGTCGACGCGCTGCCCGGCCTCTTCGACCGCTTCGGGTTCCAACTCTAGTCGTCTGATCAGGCCAGAATCGTGACGAACGAGCCGAGTTTCTCGAGAAACAGACCGAGAGGGTGGGGGCGTCCCCTTCCCCCCCGTGGGGCGGGAGAGGGATCGAGGGTGAGGGGGAAGATCCGATGAATCGACCGGTCTGGACAAGCCGTTCCGGTGAGCGTAGGCTCGATCGACCGACGTGGGCGGGGGACCTGCGACTCACGAAGCCCAAGACGCTCAAGATGGCTCGCAGGTTTGAGGCGGAGCCTCGTTAGGAACTCCTCATGAACGTCCTCCCTCGCCCTCTCGCCGTCGCCCTCTTCGTCCCGACCCTCGGCCTCCTCCCGTCCTTCGCGCGAGCCGAGCTCTGGCGCCCCCTGGGGCCCGCAGCCGGCCAGGCGGCTTTGGACGTCGCCCTCGACCCCTTCGATCCGGCCGTCTTCTACGCAATCGCACCGGGCGGGCTCTTTCGCACCGACGACCGCGGCGCCGAATGGCGGCTCGTGGGAGACGGGCTCGGCTACGACGACCGGGGGGAGGCGCTCGCCGTCTCCCCTTCCGAGCCCGGCCAGCTTCTGCTCCGGCGCGACGGCGCTCCGCTGTGGAGGAGCGCCGACGGCGGCCGGCACTGGAGCCCGATCGATCCGGCGGGCGCTGCGGGCCTGGCGGCGCGGGACGTGCTCTTCGCGCCGGGGCAACTCTCCGTCGCCTATGCCATCGTCTCCGCTTCCGTCTACCGGAGCACCGACGGCGGCGCCACCTGGACCCGCCGCGGCGGCGGCTTCGACGGCTACCGGCCCGACGCCCTGGCCGCCGACCCGGAGGCGCCGGAGACGCTCTACGCGGCGACGAGTCAGATCACCTCGTCCGGGATCGGAGGCACCCGCCTGGACCTGCGCATCTTCCGGAGCCCCGACGGCGGTGCCACCTGGCAGGCCCTGACGGCCCCGGGGCAGCTCGCCCCGGACGAGCCCGGCGGTCTTCTGGCCAGCGGGATCGTCGTCGCTTCCGGGGCACCGGCGGCCGTCTACGTGGCCATTGGCGCGAGCGGCCTCCTCCGCAGCCTCGACGGCGGCGCGACCTGGGACTTGGTCAGCTCCGGCCTCGAGGCGGGCTCCGACGTCGAGCGGCTGACCGTCGACCCCTCCGATCCCTCGGTCCTCTACGCGGTGAGCTCCGCCCTCGTCGGCCCCGGCGTCTTCAAGACGACCGACCGGGGCGACCACTGGGCCCCCGCCGCCGCGGGGATCCCCGACGGCCTCCCGGTCCACCGGGTGGTGGTCGACGCCGGCGATCCCTCGCGCCTCTACGGCGCCACCGACGCCGGCGTCTTCACCTCCGGGGACGCCGGCGCCACCTGGCACTCTCTGGCCTCCGGCATGGCCTCCGAGGTCGAGAGGCTGAAGAGCGACCCCCACGCCCCCGGCACCTGGCACGCGATCACGCCCTCGGCCGCGCTCCAGCGAACGACCGACGGCGGCGCCACCTGGTCGCCCTTCGCCACGAGCCTCGAGCCACGGCTCCGGGGGAACGCCCTCGACCTGGCCGTCGCGCCGTGCGCCGCCGGCACCCTCTACCTCTCGACCCTCGGGACCGCGCCGCCGGCGCCGCCCGCGAACCTGCTCCTCGAGAGCACGGACGGCGGAGCCACCTGGTCCCCCGCCGACGCGGGGCTCGAGGAGCCTCTTCCGCGCCTCGTCGTCGACCCTCGCCTGTGCGACTCGCTCTTCGGCCTGGGCGTCGGCACGACCTTCTGGCGGACGGGCGACGGCGCCGCGACCTGGAGCGGGGTGCCCGTCGGCAACCTGCGCTCCCTGCTCGTGGACCCGGAGGACGCGAGCCTCCTCTACGCCGGCACCCGGTCGTTCGATCCCGGCCAGGATCAGGGCCTTTGCCGTTCGAGCGACGGCGGCGCCACCTGGACCTGCCCGGCGACGCCGTTCCCGCGCTTCAGCACCACCGCGAGCCTGGCCGCCGCCCCCGGCTCTCCCCCCATCCTCTACGCGGCGGTCACGAGCTCGCTCCGGAGCGCGGTCTTCTCGAGCCGGGACCGGGGACAGACCTGGCGCCGGGCCGCCGGCCGGGGGCTGCCCTCCGCGGGGCTCACCGACCTCGTCGTCGATCGTGACGGCTCGACGCTCTGGGCGGCCACCGCGGGAGCCGGCGTCCTCCGGAGCCGGAGCGGGGGCGACGACTGGACGCCGGTCTCCCAGGGCCTCGAGTCGCTGAGGGCGAACCAGCTCGCCCTGGGGCCCGACGGCCTCTACGCGGCGACGGCGGCGGGGATCTACCTCCTGGACGACTCGCCCGGCGCGGGCGAGCCACCGCCGCCCGACGGCCTCCCCTGGATCGCGGACGCGACCTACCCCGGGTTCCGCTTCAAGGTGCGGATCGCCCAGGGGAGCGCGCCGCCGATCTCGGGCACGCGCGAGGCCGCCTGCCTGCCCGAGACGGTCTGCCTTTCCGGAGCCGTCCCGGGCCGCTCGGAGCTGTTCTTGAGGATCGTGGGGCCCAAGCCCAACGGCTGGCTCTGGCCGACGCTGGTCAAGTTTTCGACCTCGGAGATCGAGGTCTGGATCGAGCAGCTCGAGACCGGCCGCTTGCGCTACTACGACCTCGCCGGCGCGAGCCCGGGCGTCGACGCGCTGCCCGGCCTCTTCGACCGCTTCGGGTTCCTGCCCTGAGGGCCGGGCCGGAACGGTGCCCAGGGGCCGGCCCGGAGAAGCTCAGTTGACGTCGCCGAGGGGCTGGATCGTCGCCACCCTCCCGCGCGGGATGACCACTCGGGGGTGGCGGGCCCAGACGCCGTAGCGGCTGGCGCCGGCGAGCCAGTCGGCCTTCGACTTGCCGTCCTCGCCCTCGCGGTGGGAGTCGGCATCCAGGAGGACCACCCGCTCGGCGTCCTCGTCGTCGCAGCGGCCCACCCAGACCTCCTCGCCGGTCGTGTCGACGACCACCGTGATGCCGTGGAGCGGGCTCTTCTCGCCGTGGCCCGGGAAGGTGCGTTCCATGCCTGCGTCTCAGCCGCAGTGCTCGTCGAACACGTCGACCAGGTCGCCGGCCACGGCGTGGGCGTCGCGGCTCTCGATCCGGTGGCGGGGCAGGAAGTAGACGAGCTCGCCGTCCCTGAAGAAGGCGATCGACGGGCTCGAAGGGGGGATGTCGGGCAAGTAGGAGCGCGCCTTGGCGGTCGCCTCGACGTCCTGGCCGGCGAACACCGAGACCACGCGGTCCGGCTTCTTGTCGTGCTCGAGGGCCAGGCGCACGGCGGGCCGTGCCATGCCCGCGGCACAGCCGCAGACGGAGTTGAACACGAGCATGGCGGTACCCTCCTTCTCCGCCATGAAGGCGTCGACGTCCTCGGGGGTGAGGAGCTCCTGCACGCCGGCGCTCACCAGCTCTTCGCGCATGGGTCTGACGAGGATCGGACTGTACGGCACGTTGGGTTCCTCCTGAATCTGCTGAACCGGGTTTCCAGCGGTCACCAATCCGATTCTACCTGGAGGGAGGTCTTCGTTATTCCCCGGGGCATCGGCCGAGGCAGGGCTCGACCGCGTCATGAGCCGACGGCGTCCGGGGCCGGCTCCTCAGAGCTTGTGAATGAATCGCCGGCCGTCGCGAGGGCGTTCCCGGGCGCCTCTCGCCAGGCGCGCCGACGCAGACGTAGCGGGGCCTACTTCGAGGAGGCGCAACGCCGCGAGGGGTGATGCGGGGCCGCCCGCAGTAGGTCGGCGAAAAATTCACAAGCTCTCAGATCTCCTCGTGGGTCAGGTGCGCGGCCCGGTCGAGCAGCTCGTGCCAGAGCGAGCGGTGCCAGGTGGCGGCCCGGAGCCGCCGGCAGTGCGCGAGGTCGCGCTCGAAGGCGGCGGTGAGCTGGGCGGCGACCTCGGGATCGATCATCCCGACGCTCACCTCGTCGTTGATCTCGAACGACCGGGCGTCGAAGTTGGTCGAGCCGACGTGCGACCACAGCCCGTCGACCACCATCACCTTGGCGTGCAGGAGCGTGGGCGTGTACTCGTAGAGCTCCACCCCGGCCTCGAGCAGGGCCCGGTAGTGGACGTGGCCGGCGTGGAGCACGAGCTTGCTGTCGACGGCGTCCGACCCGGGGAGCATGATCCGCACCCTGACCCCGCGGCGGACCGCCTCGCGGAGCAGGTCGATCACGTCCTCGCCGGGGACGAAGTAGGGGTTCTGGATGAGGATCGTCTTGCGGGCCGAGGCGATCGCCAGCTTGTAGAGCAGCTCGACGGTGCTGACCTCGCCCGGGTGCGAGCTGGCGACGACGTGCGCCCGCACCCCGCCCACCGGCTCGAGATCGGGGAAGATCCCCTCCCCCGCCGGGACCTCGCTGGTCTCCTCCATCCAGTTCCCGAGGAAGACCGACTGCAGCTCCCCCACCAGCGGGCCCTCGACCCGGACCGCGGTGTCGCGCCAGACCTGCGGCTCCTCGCCCCCGCTCGGCGACCACTCGTCCGCGATGCCGTGCCCGAAGGCGTAGCCGATCCGCCCGTCGATGATCGCGAGCTTGCGGTGGTCGCGATGGTTGAAGGTGCCCAGGTGGACGAGGTCGAAGGGGTGGTACCAGACCAGCTTGACGCCGGCATCGGTCATCTCGCGGCGCGTGGCGTCCGACATGCGCGAGCCGCCCACCGCGTCCACCAGGAGGCGCACGGTGACGCCCTCGCGCGCCTTGGCGGCGAGGGTCGCCGCCAGGCGCCGGCAGATCGCACCCTGCCACCAGACATAGGTCTCGAAGTGGACCGAGTGGCGCGCCGCCGCCACGTCGGCGACGACCGCGTCGAAGAATGCTTGATCCTGGAGGACCCGGACCCGGTTGCCGTCCAGGATCGGGCCCTGGGTCAGGCCGGCGATCGATGGCAAGAGGTCGGTGAAGCTGTCGAGGCGGGAGGGGTGGACGTGGCTGTGGCGGGGGGCGGTGACCGACCAGAGCGCCAGCGCCAGAACCGCGAGCGCCACGAGCGCCGCCCCGAGAGCCCAGCTCGGGACCGAGACCCGCCGGGTCCGCCGGGACCGGCCGGCCGGCCCCTCGTCGTCCTCCTGCCTGCGGGCGGTCGCCACGGAGGCCAGGGCTACCCGGCCACCCGAGCGCTGATCCGTTCGTCCGACTCGGCGGCGAAGGACTCCCCGGCGTCGGACGAGGACGCCTCCTCGCACCGGAGGGTGGCGAGGATCGGATAGTGATCCGACGGGCCGGCGCGGAGCACCTCGGAGCGCAGCGGCCGCCACGCCGGGTTGGCGAAGATGTAGTCGAGGCGCTGGCGCATGAAGCGGTGGGTCGATTCGCCGGGTCGGCCGCAGAAACGGAGCTGCTCGGAGGTGCGGAAGGGCTCGAGCTCCGGGGCGTCGGGCGGGGCGTTGAAGTCGCCGGTGAGCACGAACGGCGCCGTCGCGTTGTCCAGGAGCTCGGCGATGAACCGGGCCTGGCGGTCGCGGATCGAGCGCGCCAGGCGGCCCCACGCCGCCAGGTGTGTGACATAGAAGTCGAGCGGCTGGCCCGGGAGCTCGATCCGGCAGTGGAAGAGCGACCGGCGCTCGGCCTCGCCCGGCAGGCAGTGGACCTGGCGCGAGGTCACGCGGCCCCGGGTGAGCACCGCGTTGCCGTACTCGCCGGTGCGGAACAGGAGGCTGCGGCCGAAGACCGCAGTCATGCCGGTGAGCTCGGCGAGCGCCTCGACCTGGTCGCTGAAGCGCGACGCCCAGGTGCCGCGGTGCACCTCCTGGAGACCGACCACGTCCGGGCGCGCCTTGCGGATCACGCGCGCCACGCTCTCGAGGTAGCGGCGGGAGAACAGGGCACCGTAGCCCTGGATGTTGTACGACATGATCGAGATCGCCGGCCGAGCTTCGGCGGCGGCGGGGCGCCCGGCGGGCGGGCTCAAGAGTGATCCTCCGGGGCCGGGCTCTGCTCGCCGGCGCCGTCGAGGTCCTCGATCGTGGCTTCGGAGGCCGGGCGCTCGGTCCGCAGCCGGGCGGCCACCGCCTCGGCCCGGTCGAAGACCCGCAGCAGGTTGAGACCCGCGACTTTCTCCACGTCCTCGTCGGAGTAGCCGCGGCGCAGCAGCTCGGCGAGCAGGGCCGGGTAGGTCGAGACGTCCTCGAGACCCTGCGGACCGCGTGAGATCCCGTCGAAGTCGGAGCCGATGCCCACGTGGTCGATGCCCGCGACCCGGCGGACGTGGTCGACGTGGTCGGCGACCTGGGAGAGCGTGGCGCGCACCGCCGGGTGCTCCGCGTCCCACGCCTCGAGCCCGGCGGTGACCGCCTGGGGATCGCCCGGGGCGAGGTCCTCGAGCCGGGCCTTCTCCGCCGCCCGGTCCGCGTCGTAGCGGCGGACGTCTTCGGAGACGAACGACTCGACGAAGGTGACCATCACCACTCCGCCGTTGTCGCTCAGGCGGCGCAGGACGTCGTCGGGAACGTTTCGGGGGTGGTCGTCGAGGGCGCGAGCGGAGGAGTGGGAGAAGATGACCGGTGCCTCGCTGGTCTCCAGGGTCTGCCGCATCACATCTGCCGAAACGTGGGAGAGATCGACCAGCATTCCGAGCCGGTTCATCTCCCGCACCACCTCGCGGCCGAAGGGCGTCAAGCCGTGGTGCTCGGGTGCGTCGGTGGCCGAGTCGGCCCAGTCGGTGTTCTGGAAGTGGGTCAGCGTCATGTAGCGGGCGCCGGCGCGGTAGAGCTGCCGGAGCACCCCCAGGGAGTCGTCGATCGAGTGGCCGCCCTCGACGCCGATGAGCGACGCGATCTTGCCGGCGGCGAAGATCCGCCGCACGTCGTCCGGCCCGTAGGCCACCTCGAAGGTCTCCGGCCAGCGCTCGGCCATGCGGTGGACGACGTCGATCTGCTCGAGCACCTCCCGGACCGCCTCGGGGCCGGGCAGCGTCGCCGGCACGTAGACCGACCAGAACTGGCCGCCCACGCCCCCCTGGCGCAGCCGCGGGATGTCGGTGTGCATGGGCGGCTCGAGCCCGGCGGTGCTCGACGCCAGGTCGAGCCGTGCGAGGTGATCGCCGGTCCGATCCCGAAATTGCCACGGCGTGTCGTTGTGGCCGTCGATCAAAGGCACCGCGCGCAGCAGCTCGCGGGCGTGCGCGACGAGGGCCGGCGAGGGCGAGGGGCCCCGGCGGCGCCGCTCCGGCCATCGCCTCAGGGGGCCCCTGGGCCGCCCAGCCCGTCGCCCCCGCCCCGACCGCGAGCAACGCCGCGGCCGCCACCCTGCCGATTCCGTCCCATCCTGGTCTCCCCACGTCCGTCCTCCAAAGGCGGCGATCATAGCAGCCCGTCTCCGGGCCCCCCGGTGCCGTCCGTGACACGCTTCACGCAGATCTCACACCTTCAGTAATAGATGCATCGCCGAGGAGGGGGACGGCGACGACGAAAGGAGTCTGGTATGAGCAGAAGATCCGGTATCTTACTCCGCCAAGCTAGGGCCCTCGCAGTACTCTTGGCCCTGGTCCTCACGGGGGCGACGGCGGCGGACCAGGCGCCGCGCGCGACGCGGGCGCCTGCGGTCACGGCGTGGATCTCGGGACTCTGGGCCGCCCTCGCCCGTCTCTGGGCGCCGGTCGACCACCTGTTTCAGGCGACGTGCGACCCCGCGACCGACCCGACCTGCACCGACGGAGGCCTGGGTCCGGGCTCGGGGGGCGGGTACGCGGATCCCAACGGATCGACCTGAGGACCGACGGAGCGCGGGCCGAGAGCTTCACGCTTGCGTTTGCCCTAATTTTTAAATTATACTTGCTTCGATGATGCGCGACGGTAGAGGGAGTCGCTGGGCCAAACGGCTGGACCTCGACAGCCTGTTGGATTCCCTGCCACCCCCCGGGTCGGAGGGCACCCCGTCTGGCCTCCATGGGGCCTCGGAGCCCGTCGCCAAGCCGAGTGAGGAGCGGATCGAGACGGGCATTCGCTCCTGTGAGCCCTGCTTCCCTCGCTCGACCCTGGCCGCCGTCCTCGAGGCGGCGGAGCGGCTTCGGCTGGCGACGGAGGCGGAGCGCGCCGCGGCTCCCGAGGCCGCCGAACGGCTCGAGCGCAACCCGGAGTCACGAGCCCGGCTCTTGATCCAGAACCAGGCCCATTTCCAGACCTGGGGCCTGGTCGAGGAGCTCACCGCCCGCAGCTTCCAGGCGATCTTCGACTCGGAGACCAGCCGCGGCGTCCGCCTCGCCCGCCTTGCGGTATCGGTGGCCGACCAGCTGGACGAGGGAACCTACGGCGCCAGCTTGGCGGCCGATCTCAAGGCCCGGACCTGGGGCAGCCTGGGCAACGCCTATCGCTGCGCCGGCCAGTTCCGCGCGGCGGCGGCGGCCCTGCGCCAGGCCGACGACCTGCTCCTCGAGGGCACCGGGGACCCCCTCGAGGAAGCCAACCTCCTGAGCTACCGGGCGTCGCTCGCGACGGTTCTCGGGGACCACGTGTGGTCGCTGGAAATCCTGGGTCAGGCGGCCGCGATCTACCGTGAGCTCGACGAGACGGTTCTGCTGGGAAAGATCCTGGTCCAGCAGTCCGCCGCCCTCCCCTTTCTCGACCCCGAGCGCGGAGTGGTGGTCGCCCGGGAGGCCGAAGAGCTGGTGGCCGGGGCCGAGAACCGGCGCCTCCTCGTCTCGGCGCGGCTCAACCACATCGGCTGTCTGACCGCGGCCGGCAAGCCCGACCAGGCCCAGATGCTCCTGGACGCCAGCCGCTCGCTCTTCCGCGATCTCGACGATCCTTGGAGCTCGCTCCTCGTCGCCTGGGCCGAGGCCCGCCTCGCCTTCGCCCAGGGGCGTCTCGAGGAGGCCGAGGCCGCCTTCGAGCATCTTCTGGGCGAGCACCTCCGGCGGAACCAGCGGCTCGAGGGCGTCCTCGCCGCCCTTGATCTCGCCGCCGTGCGCCTCGGCCGCGGAAAGGCCCGCGAGGCCTCCGAGCTCGCGGCCGCCATGGCGCAGCACCTCCGCGACTGGGGCGCCCACGCCCGGGCCCGCGAAGCCTGGGCGCTCCTGCGCCACGCCCTCTCGCTCGAACGGGCCAATGTCGAGCTGATCCGAGAGGTCGCCGACTACCTGCGCCGCGCCTGGAGGAATCCCCGGGAGCGCTTTCGCTCCGAGGCCCAAGCAGCCGATCCGCGCCGTCGGGATTGAAGCCCGGCCGGTTTGCCGCTATACTTCGAAAAGCTTCGATCAGGGCAAAGCCATCGCGAGGTGGCGACGCAAAGCGTGGGGCCTCCATTCAGGGGAGGCGGCCTGGCTGCCGAAGCAGAGTTCATGAGCCGTCTCATCCATTTCGAAGGTCCGAAGGAAGGAGATCCTCCATGAAG
This sequence comes from uncultured Acidobacteriota bacterium, assembly GCA_963741925.1. GTDB lineage: Bacteria > Acidobacteriota > Thermoanaerobaculia > Multivoradales > DATKCC01 > CAVUBL01. Next base: position 505,373 of record CAVUJU010000003.1, on the reverse strand, counting down.
CACAGACTTGCATTACTCGGTAGCGTCCTGACCGGAGCGCTCGTCCTGACCGTCTTCGCGGCGGCGCCGGCCGACGCCGCCTCCTACGTCCTCCACTCGTCGCACTGGGGTGCGGCGCAGACCGCGGCGGTCGAGGCCGCCGGCGGCTCTGTCGTCTGGAGCCACCACGCCACCGGCCTGGGCGTCGCCACCTCCGACGACCCCGCGTTCCTGGACCGGGTCCAGGGCAGCCATGCCTTCACCTCCGCGGCCCAGGACGTGATGGTCCAGTGGGTGCCCGACGGCATCCAGGAGCAGGCGATCACCCCCGGCGACGAGACGTTCTTCCCGCTGCAGTGGAACATGCAGTCGATCGACGCTCCGGCCGCGTGGGCCACCGGTTGCACCGGCGCCGGCGCCCGGGTGGCGATCATCGACGGCGGCATCTACGACCTGCACTCCGACCTCGTCCCCAACCTGGACACCGCCTGCTCGGTCTCGTTCGTGCCGGGCAAGGCATTCAACCAGGACGTGGGCACCTTCTGGCACGCCACCCACGTGGCGGGCATCGTGGCCGCGGCCGACAACGGCTCCGGCGTGATCGGCGTGGCGCCGGAGGCGACCCTGGTCGGGGTCAAGGCGCTCGACAACGGCTCCGGAAGCTTCGGCGCGGTGATCGGCGGCATCCTCTACGCTTCGGACCCCGCGTCCTTCGGCCTCGGCGACTGCCGGCGCGCCGACATCATCAACATGAGCCTGGGCGCCCTGTTCCCGAAGAGCGCCCCCGGCGGCGGGCAGCTCGTGGGCGCCTTGGCCAAGGCGGTGAACTTCGCGGCGTCCAAGGGCGTGCTCGTCGTCTCTGCGGCGGGCAACAACGGGCTCGACCTGGGCCAGGCCGCCAACCTCGTCGAGGTGCCGGGCGAGTCGGGCAGCGGCCTGGCGGTCTCGGCGACCGGCCCGGTGGGCTTCGCCCTCGGCGCCACGAACTTCGACCACCTCGCCTCCTACTCGAACTACGGCGAGGGCACGGTCTCCGTGGCCGGCCCGGGCGGCGATTTCATCCTGCCGGGCAACGACATCTGCACCGTGGGTCCGGTGACCAGCTTCTGCTGGGTCTTCGACCTGGTGATCAGCGACTGCCGCGGGAGCGCCGCGCCGCCGACCTTCTCCTACTGCTTCGCGGCCGGCACCAGCATGGCGACCCCGGCGACCTCCGGTGTGGCGGCGCTGATCGTGGGCTCGCACCCGGGCATCTCGCTCGGCGCCTTGAAGGCGAAGCTCTTCCAGGCCGCCACCGACTCCGGCCGCATCGGCGTCGACCAGTTCTACGGCCACGGCTACGTCAACGCGTTCAACGCCTGCACGAACTAGGCGCTGGCGCCAACGCAGGTCTCTGGAACGGGGAGGCTCCGGCCTCCCCGTTCCCGTCTCTGGAGGCCGGAGGACGCGAAGCCCGGCTCCGGGCCGGCGGGGTGAGGAACTCCGGGCAGCTTCGACGTTCTGCCTCGTGAAGCACCACGAAGCTCCCCACGAGGAGGCATGACCATGCGAGCCCGCGTCTTCTTCCGCATCACGTTCGCCCTTACCCTCGCCCTCGCCGTCCTGGCACCGGTCGCCCGCGCTCAGACGAAGGGGACACGCCTGCCGCTCTTCGACCGGGCGGAGATCACCCTGCCCCCGGGCTGGAAGCCGGGCAGCACCACGAAGACCTCGGTCGAGGTGTTCGTTCCACTCTCGGCCGAGACGTCGAAGCAGGCCGAACGTCGTGAGCCTCCGAAGGCGCCGGACGAGACCGGCGGAAAGGAGAACCCCAAGCCGGAGGTCGTGGTCTCCGCCGACGCAGGGATGCTGATCACGATCGAAAGGAGGCGGGATCACGCGGAGGCGCTCCGGCGTCTCGCGGAGATCGCCTCCGAGCGCTCCGAGACGGCCGAGACCGAGGTGATCGACGGCTGGCCGGCGATCGAGCGCCGCTTCCGGGCGCCCATGCCGCAGCCCGGGGAGACCGAGAGCACCGCCGGCGACCTCGTCACCTGGTTTTCGACCACCGCCGTCGTCCTCGGAGACGACCTGATCCGCTTCGACACCATGCTGGCGCCCGAGGCGAACCCCGAGCTCCTCGACCAGGCGCTCGCGATCGGGCGCTCCCTCCGAGCGCCCGGCGGCAACGCCGAGGCCGCGCGGCGCGAGCTCGAGAAGATCCCCCGGCCGGCCGCCCGGCCGCCCGCCGCCTCCGCGCGCCTCAGCGAGCCCGTGACGGCTCGGCCGACGACGCCGCGGCCGGCGGACGGCGCCGCCGGAACGGCCGTCCAGGTGCAGCCCGGGCTCGGCGAGCTGGAGGTCGCCACCTCCGACGACGGCGCCCACGTGGTCGTGGCCGCCAACAGCGGCTTCTCCTTCTCCGACGACTTCGGGGCGCACTGGACCTTCGGCGGCGGCACGCCGTGCAACCAGGCCCTCTGCGACGGCGACCCGTCGCTCGCCGCCGGCCAGAGCGGCGCGATCTACTACTCCTGGATCGGCGGCCCGAGCCTCACCCAGCTCGGCGACGGCGTCTCGCGCTCGACCGACGACGGTCACACCTTCCCCTTCCAGGCCATGGCCGTCACCTGTCCCGGCGCTTCGAGCTGCCAGGTCGCCGACCAGGAGCACATCGCCGCCGACCGGGACAACGCCGGGGCGCTGGGCGACCGCGTCTACGACGTGTGGCGGAACTTCCCGGTCGCCGGCGCCTTCTCGATCCGCATCGTCTGCTCGCAGGACGGCGGCTCGAACTGGGGCACCCAGGCCGTGATCGGCAGCGGCGACTTCCCGCGCGTCCGGGTGGGCGGCAACGGGTTCGTCTACGTCTCCTGGGCCTCGGGCGGCAACATGATGCTCCACAAGCTCAGCGACTGCGATGCCGGCCTGGCGCCTCAGCCCGGGTTCCCGGTCGTCGCGAGCACCTTCACCAACGTCGTCTGCCCCGTGCCGGGGCTCGACCGCTGCAACGGGCGCAACATCCTCTCGAGCCCCGTCGTCGCCGTCGACGATCTCGACCCGTCGCACGTCTACTACGCCTTCGCCACCTCGACCGGAGCGGGTAACGAGGACGTCATGGTCTTCGACTCGACCGACGGCGGCATGACCTTCCCGCGCTCGGTGCGGGTCAACGGCGCCGTCGCCGGCCGGCGCTTCATGCCCTGGATCTCGACCTACGGCGGCGTCGCCGTCGTCTCGTGGTACGACCGGCGCCACGCGACGGCGGGCAACGACGACCTCACCCGCTTCTTCGTCGGCAGCGCGGCGGTCAAGGGAGGAAGCCTGGTGGCCGGCACCGAGGTGGACCTCTCGGGCAACGACGACCCGGAGTGCATGCTCTGGCCGTGCGCCACGAACGCGACGACGGACTCCGAGAGCTGCTCCGTGCAGCCGCGGCTCGCCGGCCGGTGCTCGACCTCCGGAACGCCCTGCGACTTCTCGACCCCCGGCTGTCCGCTGGGCGAGACCTGCGACATCGGGCGGGGCTGCCCGAAGTTCGGCGACTACAACGGCAACGCCGCGCGCGCCGGCCGCCACTACTCGGCCTGGGCCTCGGCGACGGCTCCGGTGGGAGCCGGCAGCCCGCCGGCGGGGATCAACGTCTACACCTCGACCGACCTGGTGCCGTCCGACGTCTTCGTGCGCGACTGGACCACCGACGCGACGACCCACGACGGCGGCCAGCAGCCCTCGACGAACCCGGCGTTCTGGGCGACGAGCGACGTCTGGAACCAGAGCACCAGCACCGCCGCGCCCTTCCCGGCGAGCGACTGGATCCCCGGGGACGCCCCGTCGCGCTCGGGCTCGAACTTCGCCTTCGCCCGCGTCTCCCGTCGCGCCCCGGCGGCGGCGACCGCCCCGCCGGCCATGGTCACCGTCGAGTTCCTGACCGCCGACTTCGGGCTCGGCTCGATGTTCACCTCCGCCGGCACCGAGAACGTCGCCTTCGGCCCCGGCGACCTGACCCAGGTGACGCCGGGCCACTCCTGGCCGGTCTCGCCCACGGCCTCCTCGCACCTGTGCATCGCGGCCCAGATCACCGCTCCCGAGGACGACTTCGACCCGCCGTCGCTGGTCACCACCGCCCCCGGTCCGGCCGATCCGCTGATCCTCCTCGACAACAACAAGGCCCAGCGCAACCTCGCCGACACGGTGGGTGCCGGAGGCACCGCGGGCTTCACCGAGATGTGGGCGATCGTGCGCAACGCGGCGCGCGAGCCCCGGCCGATGGAGATCGGCGTCCGCTGGCCGCGAGACGTGCGGGTCCAGGGTCGGGTCTCGATCCTCGGCGGCAAGGCCGTCGACCTCGCCCGCGTCCAGGAGCCGCGGCTCCCGCTGGGGACCCTCCGCCCGGGCGAGGTCCGCTGGCTGCGGTTCCAGGTGCTGCCGGAGGAGAAGCGGCCGGTCACGGTCGACTTCTTCGACACGGAGCTCGTCGGGAAGGCACCGAACAACGGCTTCTCGATCCAGTTCGCCCGCGCCCCGGTCGAGGTGGTCGCGGCCCGGAACACCCGCGCCCTGGGAGACGTGTTCCTGCGCCTCGCGACCCTGGAGAGGTCCCCGATCGCCAGTCGGGAGGCGAAGGCGGCGCTCGCGGCCGCCGAGGAAGGCCGGATCGCGGTCCGGGACTACCTGGCCTTCCTCGACAAGCACCGCCGCGCGATCGAGGCCCTGGTCGGCCGCCACCTGCAGGCCGGGCGCAAGCGCGATCCATTCGCCGTCGGCGAGGCGCTCCGGACCCTGTCGGCCGCCCTCGCCCACGAGGACCCGGAAGCCGCCAGCGCCGCGGAGAATGCCCTGACCGAGCGGCTCGACGCCCACCTGACCTCGCTCTTCGGAGCCGGTGCGAAAGCGCCCTATCCGGCGCGGTCGGGCGGGACCGGCCGCACCCCCGGCGTGCCGAGGTGAGATCCCCGCTCAGAGCCCGTGAAGGACTCTCCGCCCGCAGCAGGGCCGGAGATTCCTTCGCCGGCTCTTCAGGGCTCGGGCGGGTCGACCTCCGAGACCTTTCCGTCCTTGAGGTGGACCGTTCCCCGGGCGGCGCCCTCACCGGGGACGTCGCCGCGATAGACGAGCGTCCGCGAGAAGCCGATCTCCCGCGTGGCGCTCGGCTTGCCCAGGATGGCGACGACCTCCTTCTCGGACATCCCGGTGTGGAGCTTCCGCCAGTTGGCGGCGACGGTCCAGAGGGGAAGATCGGGGTTCCGGGGCGGTGACGGCTCCGGCGAAGCGCGCTCGGCGGACTGCGCCGCCTCGCCCTCGGCCGGCGCCACCTGGGTCGGCGCCAACCGCTCTTCGAGGGCGGCCAGCCGCCGACCCTGGTCAGCCACCAGGCGCTCGAGCTTCGCGACCTCGGTCTCGAGAGCGGTGACACGGGCGTTCACGGACTTGGGCGGCGGCTCCGGCCGGGCGGCGGCGGGGCCGGCGAGGGCCAGGCACATCGGGGCGATCAGGGCAAGGATCGTGCGCTTCATGAGAGGCCTCCCGGGTTCATGATCGACGCCAGTCTACGCGGCATCGGGCCGCGGCCCACCGCCGCCCGCGGAGGACTACGCCGTTCGCGTCCCGCGAGCTCAGCGACGGGCCGTCGGCCGCCAAGACGTACCGGGATGAAGTCGTCAGCTCCCAGGTCGTTCTGGAACAGCCTTCTTCAGGCTCCGAATCAGATCAGGGAGGCTGCGCTGAACGGTCGCCCACAGGATGTTCAGGTTCACGTCGAGCATGTGCCGGAGGCGGATCTCGTCAGGCGGATTCAGAGTGGAGCTCCTTGGCCTGGTCGAGCACCTCTTGCCGGAAGTAGCAGCTCAGGTCCTCGGCCGTGCGGAGATCGACCTTGAAACCCACCAGCTCGCCGAGCTCGCGTTCCATGCGGGCCATGTCGAAAAGGGTGACCTCCGCCCCCGGCTCGAACTCGACCAAGAGGTCCAGGTCGCTGTCGGTACGGAAGAACCGGTCCGGATCGGTGGCCTCTTCGAGCGCGTCTTCTCGATCACTCAAGACGGTCCCGAAGAGCTTGAGATGCCGAATGGAATGGTCGCGGCAGTAGCGGTCGATCTCGCGGAGCCGCCTTCCGAGGTCCTCTTCGTCACGAGCCTCGATCACGTAGAGCTGGAAATACGGCGACTCCGTCCGGAGGAGCCGGCCCTCGCCCAGGACGTCGAGGAACAGAGACGTGTCCCGGAGGATCGAGATCCGCTTGAACTGATGCTCCGGCTGCTGGCTGGCCTGCCAGCGCCGAATTCTCTCCCGTAAGGGCCGGACCCCCGCCTCCAAGGGGAGGAGCAGCCCGACAGCGGTCAGGTCGTAGATCAGGAGATGGTCGATCCGGAAACGGCCGTCTTCGAGCGCTCGCGCCTTCTTGAGGAACGAGGCGAAGACGACATCGGACCAGAAACTGGCGGCATCCGAGTCGGAGGTGTTGATCTCGATGCCCTCGGGGAAGATCACGCTCCCGTCCCCGGTCCGGTCCGCGCGAGTGAGGCTCTCCTGGTACTCCTGAGTCGAGCCGTCCGTCAGCTCAAAGGTCTCTCGACCGCCGGAGGGCCAGACCAGCGTGAAGTCCGGCGGGTCGTGGCCTTCGGGGGACTTCTCGAGCGTCACCGGGAGTGGCAAGAGCTCCTCTTTGCCTCCGGCAAGGGAGCGAAGGTAGCCCAGCATTACATCGTGCTCCCGGTGGTCCCTCGTCCTGCGCTCGCCGGGACCGCGGCCGGGGATCGGCCGTCGCATCCGGTCGAGCTTCGCCAACAGGTCGTCTCGATCCTCAAAGCGGACCGAAGCGCCGGGCTTGAGCAGGACCTCTTCGATGTCCGGCAGCATGGTGCTCAATGCTACCTCAGCAGGTCAGGGCGGATCGGTCGCCGGGCGCCTCTCGCCGCCGGAGCCTCCTCACCCTCCGGGCCCTCGTCCTCGGTGCCCGCCGCTCGGAGTGCAGCCTCCAGAGCCGCCGTCACCTTCCGGAGCGCCTTCGCCTGTCGCCCGGTGACCGCGCCGACCTGGACTTGGTCCGGGTCGCCCACGTCGGCATAGCTGGCGGCCTCCCGCAACCGCTCGGTGACCTCCACCAGGTCGAGACGCGCCGCCTCCGCCTCAGCGTAGACCACGGGGACCGGGCACTGCGCCCGGACCGTCTCCCCCACCATCGTGTGGAGCAGCTCGCCGAACCGCCGGAGGATCGCCTGGTTCTCGGGCTCGCCGGAGAGGAGCACCAAGAACCCCTCCCGGAAGGTGGCGCTCGGCGTAGGGGCGGCCACGCCGCAGGGGGTCCCTTCGGGTGGCCTGCTCTCGCGGCTCATCGGAGCACCCCCCGGTGACGGAGGGAAACCCACCGTCCGAGTCCTCGGCGCCGGAGAGAGTCGGCGCGGATGCCCACCAGCCCCGGGAGGCCGGAGGTCTCCCGGAGGATCTCCCGGGCTAGCTCCAGCGGGCAGATTCCCCGGCTCCCGCTGCCCAGCACCAGGGAGAGCACCTCGGAATCGGAGAGGGCGTCGCCGCCGCTCCGGAGCAGCCGTTGCCGGGGTCGCTCGTCGGGGGGCATCTCCCGGACGAGGCTCGGGGCAGGAGGGGGAGGTAGCGGCGCCCGGCGACGCTGGCCGGGCATCAAGCATTCTCCCGGAGGTCCGCCAGCGCGGCGGCGAAGTGGCGCTCCAGCTCCTCGGGAGTCCAGTCGAGGGCGCGGAGGCCGCCGGCGAAGGCGCTGTCCTCACCGGGAGTCTCCGTCGAGTCCGCGATGCCGTGGCCCACGAGCCAGCAGCGGGCAGCTTCGGCGGCGAACAGGAGCCGGAGCCGCTCGGGGTCGCCGGCTTCGAGAGCCGTCTCGACGGCGGGAGGGGCGGAAAGAATCTCGGCGGCGATGTGCAGCAGGCCGAGTCCGATGAACAGGGTGACCCGAAGTTGCTCGTTCGTCGGGTCGGCGGGCGAGATACGATCCTTCCATCTGCTCATGGAGTTGCACCTCCTTGAGTGGTCAGGCTCCGCCTTCCGGCCCGTCCGGGGGCGGAGCCGTTGCCGTTCTCGAGACAACTTACACTCATACGGCCATATGGTCAAGTGCCCGTATGATCCTTCGCCCAGGGTTACACTAGCCCCGTCATGGCGCAGCAGCGACGGGGACCGAAGGGCGGCAAGACCACGACGACAACAGGTGGACTGGTCCACAAGAAGGTCTTGATCCGTGAGGACCAGGCCGAGGCTCTACGCCGAGCGAGCTTCGATAAGCGACGGTCCGAGTCGGAGATCGTGCGGGAGGCTTTAGACGACTACTTCGAGACCGCGCGGTGATCCGCGAGTACCTGGAACGGCACGACTGAGTAGGGTGAGACTCTACCGATGCCGGTACTGAGGGCAGGAGCTGCTCAACCCGCTTCGGCGCGCGCCTTGTCGAGCAGCGCGTCGACTCCCAGCCGCTCGGCCCACTCCTCGAGGTAGCGCCGGTCCAGGCGATCGCCTTGCACCTTCAAGATGCCGAGAACGTCGGTCCACTGACGATCCGAGACCTGGCCGCCCTCCCGGAACCACTGGAGCTTCCTGAGCAGGGTGTCCTCGGCGCTCTTGACCGGCACCTTCCGGTCCCCCACTTGGGGCAGCTCGGCCTCCACGCTTCGGCGTAGCTCGGCCTCATCGAACTCGCCCATCCCCTTGACGAAGAGGTCGATCTTGAACCCGGTGGACAGATGGATGACGTTGCAGCTCGTCTTCCGCTCGACCGCGTGGAGGATCCGGTCCTCATCCAGGTAGAAGCGCTCGCGGAGTCGGTCGGCGAACGGGAGGACCGCCGCCCTCGGAAGATCGACGACGAGGTCCGCGTCGAGCGTCTGTCGCGGTACGCCGTGGAGGGAGCTGGCGAACGAGCCACCCACGTGGTACCGGATTCCGAGCGCTTCGAGAGCACCGAGGACTTCGGCCAGTGCCGAGCCCGAGCCGGAAGAGCCGGGGCTCACCGTCCCAGGCTCGTGGACAGCGGACCATAGACCCGCTCGGCGAGGTCCTCGCCCAGGGTCAGGTCCATCAGACGACGGAAGAGCTCGTCGGGGCCGGCTTCTGGATGGCGCTGGCGAAGACCGGCGAGAGCCAGCTCCCGCGCGCTCCGGTTCGCCTCCTCCACGAGCTCGAGCTTCTTCCGGCCCGGCATCCGCCGGAAGATCTCGAGTTGGACCGCCTCCGCCTCGGGAGCCGTGTCCCGGGAAAGGGTGCGCTTGGCGGGCTCGGACATGGCTAGAAGCTAGCACGGCGGTGCCAGGGCTGCCAGCGGAACACGGGAAGGGGACGCCCGACGGTAGACCCCCGTGCTGTCCCCCGCCGCCCGACGGAGTTGTGGCCGACGGGAAGCCTGAGGCAGGCCGGCGGATGGCCTCCCGGGGACGTCCCGCACGCCTCCTCCAGAAGGGTCGCTTCGCAGTCAGCAAGCAGGAGGATGTTCTACACGGCCTCGCGGCCGCTCCGAACATCCTGGGCGGATTCGTCTCCGGCTCCACCGCGAACGGCACCCAGGACCCCCGCCCGCGCCTTGCGACACTGGCCGTCGATATCCCGCCAGCCGGCAGACCACCCCACGCCACGAGCCCGCGTCCTGCGGGCCCGGCCGCCGGCCCCCTCCCTCGCGGCGCCTCCCCGGCGCCCTTCCCCCTCCCCCTCCCGCCATGTCTCGATCCCACCTCCGGACCCGAGTCCTCTCGGTGCGCCTCACCCGGGGCGAGCTCGCCACCCTCCGCGCCCGCGCCGTTCAGCATCTTGCCGACAATATGCACACGTCAACATGGGTACACTTGTGCAGCGCAAACTGCCGCAACCCCCTCATTCAAGGGGCGTTACTCCACCACGCGTCTCAGCTTCGAAAGGAAGATCCGTCAGTTCGTCGGTGCGCTGAACATTCGAATCCCAGGGTAGGGCTGTTGTAAGGACCCGCGCCGCCGCGGACCAGACCTGGTAGACGCCGCGGCGGCTGTCGGCCCAGAACAGGTGGAACTCTCCGTCCGCGCCGGCAGCCAGGCCGCTGTAATCGCCGCCGAACGGCCAGCGGGCGGCCAATCCCCGCTGCTCGAGGACGGCCCGGGGGCAGGAGGTCTCCGGGGTCACCCGGATGCTCGGCAGGAAGCTCTCGCCGCCGTCGAGGGAGGCGGTGAAGTACAGATCGAAGCACTCCCCGCGCGGGTCGTGACGCGTGTCGTACCACGCGACTCCCACCACCCCGTCCGGGTTCACCGCGATGGCGGGTGTCTCCTGGTTGGAGCGGACCGAGGGGTCGGTGACCGGCCTCCGGCGCGACCAGGACCTGCCACGATCGTCGGACGAGATCACGAAGAGCTCGGCGCCGTCGGGGGGCAGGTCGCCTGGGCGGGCGCCCCGCCGCTGCCAGAACCCGTCGGCCACCACGTAGATCCGATCCCTGTGCTCGGACGAGGTGTCGACGGCGGCCGACCACGGCATCTCGTGGTCACGCTGGTCCAGCACCAGGCTCGGCGTCGAGAAGGAGCGACCGCGATCCTCGGATCGGGCGAGCCAGGTCCTGCGGTGCTGTAGCAGACCCTCCGGACCGGCAAAGTCCATGAAGAGGATCGCCAGGCTGCCGTCCGAGAGCGCGAGCGCGGCAAACGGCTGCTGCTGAAGGTTGTCGTGCCGCAGAAAGAACGGCGTGTCGAAGCTCCGGCCCGCGTCCTCCGACCGGCTGACGGAGGGGCCGAACAGCGTCTGGGAAAGTCCCTCTGCCAGGAAGTGCTGACCGAAGACGGCGTACACGGTTCCGCTTCCGGTCCCTCCGCGAGAGGCCGCGACCAGGATCGGGCGGTCCGTGCTGCCCCCCGCTCCGCGCGGAACGCTCGTCCCGCCGTTCCAGGTGACACCGCCGTCTTGCGACGTGTAGACCACGATCGACGCCGGGTCGCTGGCGAGGCATGCGATATGGGCGCGGTCGCCGTCGAAGGTCACCCAGGGATCGCTGTTGCACGAGGGCAGATCGAACCTGGACCAGGACCTGCCGCCGTCCTCGGAGCGGAATCCGCTCACGATCGTGGCGTTCAGGCCGCCTGGGGGGTCGATCTCTGGAAGGGTCACCGTGGCGCCCAGGAGCACTGCGGGATCCGTCGGGTGGGCGGCGAGATGAGGCTCGAAGTGAGGGAGGTTCGCGCGATCTCCACTCACCTGCACCCGATCTCTGACCTCGATCGACGGGCCTTCGGCGATCCCCCGCGACGCACCGCCCAGGAGGAGAGCTGCCGCGAGCACGACGGTCCGCCCGCGTCGCGGGGCCTTCCGGACCTGCAATGGTAGGAATTTTCGTGCTTGCATGCTGCTGAGTGTAATGTCGCGACGGCGGAAGTCCGTCAGCCAGTAGGCCTCGCCGATCTGGCCATCCTTCTTGGTCTGCCGGTAGCGCCGCCGCTCGGAGCGCAGCCCCCAGAGACGCCGTCACCTTCCCTGAGCGCCTTCGCAGTGTACATGATCACCACATCATCATTCACACTTCAACTGGCAATATGCTAAACTTAGGACATGGCAGCCCGGAAGTCGAAGCGGATTCCCGACGTCAAGTCCAGAACGCCGGGCGGTCTCATCCAGCGCGTCGTCTACCTGCCACCAGAGCTGGCCGAACACCTCCGAGACTTTGCGGCGCGCCGCTACCGCGCCGAGTCCGACCTCGTCCGAGAGGCGATCCGGGAATACCTGGAGCGGCACGATTGATGCTGGCCGGCGTCGAGGATCCCGTAGGAATCGATCACCAGGCCGACTCGGCCGACAGCCGACCGCTGATAGACTCCCCTGGACTCAGGAGAGCCTGAATGCCCAGTCATCCGGCCCAGTCCAGGCAGTTCACCGCCATCATCGAGCGGGAGGACAACGCCTTCGTTGCTCTCTGCCCAGAGGTCGACGTCGCCAGCCAGGGCGACACCATCGAGGAGGCACGACGGAACCTCCAGGAGGCGGTAGAGCTCTTCCTCGAGGTGGCCGACCCCTCCGAGGTCGCAGACCGTCTCCACTCCGAGGTTTACGTAACCCACTTCGCCCTGGCCGTTGGGTAAGCTCCGCGTCCTCTCCGGAAAGCAGGTCTGCGACCTCCTCAGAAGCCACGGCTTCGACGAGGTCCGCCAGAGGGGGAGCCATGTCGTGATGCAGCGGCGCCCGGAGGGCGGCGGCACGATCACCGTGCCGGTCCCCCTGCATCGCGAGATTCGCCGAGGAACCCTCCTGTCGATCCTCCGCCAGTCAGGGCTGCCGAGGAGCGTCTTCGAGGCCGACTGACGACCGCCGCCGAGTCTCGGGTCGGCCTGGCGAGACGGAGAGCCGTCACCAGCATCGCCTCCCGGGAACGGCCCGCACCCTTCCTCTGGAAAAGTCGCTTCGCAGTCAGCGAGCAGGAGGATGTTCTACGCGGCCTGGCGGCCGCCCCGAACATCCTGAGCGCTTTCGCCTTCGGCCCCACCGCGAACGGCAGCCCGGACGTCCGCCCGTGCCTTGCTACACTGGCCGTTGATGTCCCGCCAGCCGGCAGACCACCCCACGCCACGAGCCCGCGTCCTGCGGGCCCGGCCGCCGGCCCCCTCCCTCGCGGCGCCTCCCCGGCGCCCTTTGTTAGCGGCGGTCGGAAACCGCGGGATTTTGGCTGTGGGAAGCGCGGGTTGGGGAGGATCGACCTTTGGGATGGTGAGAGCGAAGGTGCGGCCTGGGTGAGCGCAATCTCTTGGCAGAGAGCGACTTGAACTCCGAACGGAGGAACTGCACCCTCGGCGCACCGCAGACTGGGCAGAATCGGCCTGGGGAATGCTGAAGCGCGTTGCGCGGCCTGGAGGCTGCTCTGCGAAGACTATGCTCCGTCACGATGGTTGGCAGGGTCGACGGGCGGAGGTGGTCCCTGTAGCGTGCCTGGCGGGCTCGGTGGAGCCTCCGGCCCCGCTCTGTAGCCTGGTATCTACGGTTGGAGGCTCGCTGGTTCTCGCACCGTGCTGCCCGGGCGCAGGAGCGGCCGCAGTACCTCTGGCCGCGGTCGCACCGGGTGCAGATCACCACGGGGGTCTGGCAGCGGTCGCAGAGGAACCGCCGTTGGGTCTCTACCTGCCTGTCTGACCGTGCCATCCCAGCACTCTAACGCGAGCGAGCTCGCGCGCGCGACGATGATTCTGAACCGCGTCCTGATCGCCGGATTCCCGCGCTTACTGACAACCGCTCACACCCTTCCCTCCCCCTCCCGCCATGTCTCGATCCCACCTCCGGACCCGCGTCCTCGCGGTGCGCCTCACCCGGGGCGAGCTCGCCACCCTCCGCGCCCGCGCCGACGTCGCCGGCGTCCCGACCTCGACCTACGTTCGCGAGCGGGCGCTCGCCCCTCGCGTGCGGGTTCACGCCAGTCGGCTGAGACCGGCAGAGGTCGACCGGCTCCTCGAGCCCGTGCTTCAGGTTCTGCGGTCCGCTCTCGACCGGCTCCATGGCCGGGGCCTGAACCGGGACTGGGAACGGTGACCGGTGAGATCCGCTCGGGGAGCTCCTTCGCCGGCCTCACGCACTACGTGCTTCCTGGCTCGGCCGCGACGCAAGGAGTTTGACCACGTGATTCTCGCAGACGCCTGCGCGCGGTTCTTCCCGGATGACTGGGATAGCCGGAAGCTCTTCTACGTTGCTGTCACGCGCGCCACTCGGGGCTGGACGATCATCGTGCCGGACGAGGGGGCGTCTCCTCTGCTCTCGGCTCTGGGTTGACCTGCCAGGTCGAGTGCAGATGGATCGCCGTCACTAGCCGTACCGCCGTCTCCCCAATTCCTCTTGAGGGGAGGCCCCAGGCGAAGATCGCGACCCAGGGTGCCGTGGTGTTGGCCCCGAGTCAGAGCAGGACGTTCTCGAACGGCTCATGCCGCTTCCACCGGTAGGCGCTGAAGTCGCGGGTGTCCGTCGACAGAATCCGGCCGTGGCCGAGCTCTTCGGCGAGGAGGACGAGCGAGGCGTCCGCCAGGTCCATGGGCAGATCTGCGTAGGTCTTCATCAGAGCAGCGAGTCGGGAAGCGTGCTCGGGACGCAGGTCGAACAAGGCGGAGGCGCCGGCGCCGAGGCTCTCGATGAATGAGCCCTGGCTGGTCGTGCCGATCCGGCTGAGAAGGAGATAGCAGGTCTCGGTCACGACGGGCCAGGTCGTGATCAGGGGCTCGCCGAGCCCCTCGAGGCGCTCCGTCGCGCGAGCGTGGTGCTGGTCGCGCCGGTTGGCGAGAGCCACCCAAAAGCCGGTGTCAGCGATCACCATGCTTGGCGGCGAGAAGCTCGGTGAGCTCCTCCTTGTAACGCTCCGAGAGGTCCGCGGGGCCGTCGCCGGAGCCGATGAACCCCGTGGCCTTCAAGATCTCGAAGGGCGATCGCGTCGGCCGGCGGGCCTCCTCGTAGGCGAGGTCGATCCCGCGCTTCACAATGTCGCTCACGGCAAGGCCCGTCGAGCGTCTCAGGTATTCGAGCTTGGCGGCGCGGTCCTCGTCGAGCCGGGCGTTGACGCGGGCTGGGTGGGCTGCGGTCACGGTCGTCATTGGAGAGCCTCCGGTTGTCTGTCGCACAAGTGTATGACAAGGGGCGCGCTCGGGCAAGAGACCTGGGTCCGTCGCCGACCCCGTGCTCGATCCGGATCCGCTCGCCGACTCCGAAGCGATCCTGCGCTTCTAGTAGATCGCTTCCGAAATAACGTTGCAAAGAGGTTGCTCGTGGCATAAGCTCTCCTCGGATCGAATGGCCGATTCAGGGAGGTGCCGATGGCCGGTCGTCGAAAACGGGCTCCGCTGGTGCTGGATGCGTCGACGAAGAGCGAGCTGACTCGGGTAGCGGCCTCGCGTACGGAGTCCGCACAGCGCGTGGAGCGAGCGAAGATGCTCTTGGCCTATGCCGCCGGTGAGCCGATCACACAGATTGCTCGGGCGCATGCCACGTATCGACCGAAGGTGGAACGTTGTATCGACAAGGCCCTCGAGGTCGGCCCCTTGACGGCCTTGGCCGACCTGCCGGGACGAGGCCGCAAGGCCATCATTACCCCCGAAGCCCGGGCCTGGGTGGTTTCGCTCGCGTGCCAGAAGCCGAAGGACCTGGGCTACTCCTACGAGCTGTGGACGACCACGCTCCTGGCCCAGCACGTCCGGGACCGGTGCGTCGAGGCGGGGCACCCGTCGCTCGCGCGGCTGGGGCGCGGTACGGTCTCGAAGCTGCTGCGCAAGGCGCAGGTTCGGCCCCACAAGATCGACTACTACCTCGAGCGGCGGGATCCCGACTTCGACGCCAAGATGGCCCAGGTGCTCTGCGTGTACCGGGAGATCGATCTCTTGCGCGAGCGCGCCGGGACCGAATGCCCCTTGACCGCCGTCGTGTCGTATGACGAGAAGCCCGGCATTCAGGCGATCGCCGCCACCGCTCCGGACCTTCCGCCGGTCCCCGGTGGCGAGCACCCCAGGATCTCGCGCGACTACGAGTACGTGCGGCACGGCACGGTGACCCTGATGGCGGGCATCGACCTGCTCACCGGCCATGTGCACGCTCAGGTCGTCGATCGCCATCGCAGCCGCGAGTTCGTCGAGTTCCTCCGGCGGCTCGCTGCCGCCTATCCCGCGGCAATGAAGATCCGCCTGATCCTCGACAACCACTCCGCTCATGTCTCCAAGGAGACCCGAGCCTACCTGGCATCGGTCCCCAACCGGTTCGAGTTCGTCTTCACGCCCAAGCACGGTTCGTGGCTCAATCTCATCGAGTCCTTCTTCGGCAAGATGGCCAAGACCATGCTCCGGGGCATCCGGGTCGCCTCCAAGGACGAGCTCCGGGAGCGAATCCTCCTGTACCTGGACGAGATCAATGCGAGCCCGGTGATCTTCCGCTGGTCGGCCTCTCCCGACTCCCTGGCGGTAGCATGACATTCAACCGTTAATACGGAAGCGGTCTACTAGTGAAGCTCCGCCTCAAACCGACGAGGCGCCTGAAGCGTCTCCGGCGTCACGGACCGCTGGTCCCCCGCCCACGCCGAGCGATCACGGCTGCGCTCCTCGAAACGGCGACTCCAGACCGCCAGATTCATCGGATGCCCCCCGCATCCCCTCGATCCCCTTCCCGCCCCACGGGGGGGAAGGGGACGCCACCACCCTCTCGGTCTGTTTCTCGAGGAACTCGGCTCGTTCGTCTTGATTCTGGCTTGGTCAGACATCTAGCGAAGCTCCGCCTCAAAGCGCAATACTTTTCATTTAGAGACAAGGCGTACGGTAGGCTCACATTTCTTGGAGCCTGCGGGCTGCCGTGCCTTGGTGGGGAAGTTGCTCATCTTGCGCTTGACGGCTCGGGGGTTGCGGCGTCCTCGGCTGGACTTGCAGCGGACCTCGAGGACCTCGTCGAGGAGGTGCTCATGGAAGAGTGGGCTCTCCTGAGGGGGGAAGAGAATCGGCGGTGAGGATCTTGCGGCGCACGACTCGCACGGTGTGGACGAAGGAGAGCACGCCGGGGTCGACATCGGCCTGGAGGGCCGCCCCGTGCATAATCCCCCGGACCGCAAAGTGGGCCAGGAGGAAGCCGTAGAACTCCTGGCGCACGAGTTCCGGGGTCTTGCTGCGCAAGACGATGCCTCGCCCGCGCAGATGGGTCTTGAGCTCGTCGAAGGCGGTCTCGATCTCCCAGCGCTCGTGATAGAGCGCGGCAAGCTCTGCGGCCGGTGCGGCATCGGGATCGAGGATCGTGGTGAGCAGCCGGTAGAGGGGCTCGGCGTGGTCGACGCCGTCGAGCGTGTACTCGATGACGCGCACCCTACCGCCGTTGCGGTCGTGGCGCCGGTCCTGGGGGGATGGGTAGATCTGGCTCAGATAGGAGCCGTCCGCGAGCCGCTCTTGGCAGGGCAACACGGCGTTGCGCTTGATCCGCCACAGCAGGTCCGCTCCGGTGTCCGCTGCCTGGCACCATAGGGGGTAGCCGAAGAAGTTTCGGTCCGCTAGTCCGAAGTTCCCCGGCGTCTTCCTACTCCTGAAGCGCTCCTAGCCCTTGGTAATCGGGGGTTTCCTCGCTCTCCGGGGGGTCTTCGGGTGCCGATTTGTTGGCATGTAAGTTGTCACACTATCCGCATCAACTCCTTGACAGTAGATGCGATCTATGTATACTAGTTGGCATGTACATCGCCACCATCCCGAACCGCTCCTCCCCACCGGCCATCCTCCTGCGCGAGGGCTACCGGGAGGATGGCAAGGTCAAGAGCCGGACCGTGGCCAACCTGTCCAAGCTTCCTCCGGAGGCGATCGAGGCGATCCGGCGGGTCCTGAAGGGGGAGCGCCTGGTCTCGGTCGACGAGCTCTTCGAGATCGTCGAGGATGGCTCGGCGGCTCACGGCCACGTCGAGGCGGTCCTCACCGCCATGCAGCGGCTGGGCTTCGCCCATCTGGTCGCCTCGCGGTCCTCACGCCAGCGCGACCTCGTCCTGGCCATGGTGGCGGCTCGCCTGCTCGAGCCGCAGTCCAAGCTCGCCACCACGCGCTGGTGGTCGAGCACCACCTTGCCGGACCTGCTGGGCATCGGCGATGCGGATGAGGACGAGCTGTACGAGGCGATGGACTGGCTGATCGAGCGTCAGGGCGCGATCGAGAAGAAGCTCGCGGCCCGCCACTTGAAGGAGGGGGGCCTGGCGTTGTACGACCTGACGTCGAGCTACTTCGAGGGGGTGACCTGTCCGCTCGCCGCCCTGGGGCACGACCGGGACGGCAAGAAGGGCAAGCTGCAGATCAACTACGGGCTGCTCGCCAACGAGCAGGGCATCCCCGTGGCGGTGTCGGTCTTCGAGGGCAACTCGGGCGATCCGAAGACCCTGCTGCCCCAGGTCGAGACGATGCGCAAGCAGTTCGGCATCGACCAATTCGTGCTCGTCGGCGACCGGGGCATGATCACCCAGAAGCAGATCGATGCGCTGCGCCCGCTCGAAGGCGTCGACTGGCTGACCGCGCTGCGTCCGGAGTCCATCCGCAAGCTGGTCGCGGGCGACTGGCTCCAGTTGGGTCTGTTCGACCAGCGCAACCTCTTCGAGATCGAGCATCCGGACTGGCCCGACGAGCGGCTCATCGCCTGCCGCAACCCGGAGCTGGCCAAGCGGCGCAGAGCCAAGCGCGAAGCCTTGCTCGAGGCCACGGCCGCCGAGCTCGACCAGGTGCGCCGGATGGTCGGCCGCGGTCGCCTCCGGGGCCGGCAGGCCATCGGCGCTCAGGTGGCCAGGGTCCTGGCGCAGTACCGGGTGGGCAAGCACCTCACGGTCGAGCTCCGCGATGACGGATTCGACTACCTGCTCGACGAGGCGTCGCTGGCCGCCGAGGCGGCGACGGGAGCCGGAGCCGATCCCGCGGTGGCGGCCCAGCGGCTCGAGCGCTCCCGGCGCCACCTGGCGTCCCTCGCCGACAAGCTCGACCAAGTCCGCCGGCGGATCGAACGGGGACGCCTCCATGGCCAGGACGCGATCGGCCTACGCGTCGGCAAGGTCATCAACAAGTACAAGATGGCCAAGCACTTCGTGCTCCACATCCAGGACGACTCCTTCGACTTCGAGGTCGACCGACAGAAGGTCGACGCGGAGGCGGCGCTCGACGGCATCTACGTGATCCGCACCAGCGTCGCCAAGCACACCATGGACGCCGACCAGGCGGTGCGTAGCTACAAGCAGCTCTCCAATGTCGAGCGCATCTTCCTCTGCCTCAAGAGCGTGAACCTGATGGTCCGCCCCATCCGACACCGTCTCGAAGACCGGGTCCGCGCCCATGTCTTCCTCTGCGTGCTCGCCTACTACGTCCAGTGGCACATGAGCGAAGCCTGGCGCCCGCTGCTCTTCGCCGACGAGGATCAGCAGGCCAAGGCCTCCCGCGACCCCGTGGCGCCGGCGGCTCGCTCCGCGCGGGCCCTCGAGAAGGTCGGGGCCAAGCGCCTCGAGGACGGCTCGCCCGTCCATTCCTTCCGCACCCTGCTGCGGCACCTCGGCGAGATCGTCCGCAACACCTGCCGCTGCCCCAACGCCGGACCTGACGTGCCGACCTTCCACAAGATCACCTCACCCAACGCCAAGCAGCGCCAGGCCCTCGACCTGCTCCGCACCCTCCCCGTGTAGGCAGAGCCGCCACACCCTCTACGCAGCTATCCTGTTGAAACGAAAGGCGAAGCTTGCTTGAACGGGCGGGGAACTTCGGTCTAGTCAGCCCTGGCTCTCGCCAAAGTCGGCCAGCTGCCGTTCGAACAGGCTCTCCAGGTCCTTGCCGCGGTCGTAGCCTCGCCTGGAGATCAGCTTGAGTGCAGCTCTCGCTCTCTCGAGCTCCTCGGTGTCCGCGACCTTGAGGAGCTCCCGGATGTCGGTGAAGTCTTGGGGGCGGTCCTGGGGTCGGTCCGGGCGGAGGGCCAGGATCTTCAAGGCGACGAGATGGCCGGTTCTGGCGACGGGTGCCTAGAGACCGGGAAGCACCTCCAGGACCTCGGCGTCGGCCACGACCTCGCGCTCGATCCCGGCCGTTGCGAAGAGGAGGTCGTGAAGGATGGCGCTGTCGCCACCTCGCCGTGTGAAACGGACCGTCGAGAGGCGTCCGACGTCCCGGTGGTCCATGATCTCTTCGTAGTCGTAGCCCCGATCACGAAGGCGGCGGGCCAGCTCCTCCGCGTCCTAGTCGTCGCCGACGGCGACCGCCACGTCGATGTCGCGCGTGGTCCGCGGCTCGGCCCGGGCTGAAACGGCGAGCCCGCCGACCAGCGCCCAAGAAGCGCCGATGGCTTTCAGGTCTCCCTGGAGGCGGACGAACGCCTCTGCCAGGCGCGGCTCGGCCATCAGAGCTCCAGGGGCTTGGGCCGCGGCTGACCCACTCCGTCGCCGTGCTCCGCTCCGTGCCGGCGTCGCAGCCACTCCCGGACGCCCTGTTCGATCTCCTCCTCGGTCGCGGCTGGGTTCTGGCGCCGGAGGTTCTGCCGCTTCATCTCTTCGGCGACCTGGTAGAGGTCGAACGCCAGCCCCATGCGCTTCAGGACATCCGGGTCACGGATGGGCTCTCGGTGTTCGGGGAAGCTGCTCATCAACCAGAGTTTACCGCGGATGGGAGCTGCCTTCGGATGATCCACGACGACCACGGACAGGTCGAGGAAGAGCTCTGGGCAGTCGAGCGCGCGGGATCTGCTCCGCCTCGTCATGAGGGTCTCCTTGACACTGGTCTCCCTTTCACCCCTTGAGGTGAACGCCGTTCCAACGCCGCGGCGGCTGGGAGTTGACGCAGGACCCGACCTCTGACTGGAGAGGTGGCTGGGGCGTGCCGGGGCGGGCGTGGTCGCGTTATCGGCTATAGTGAATCGGGAGTCAGTCCGATAGGAGGCACACCATGGCGAGCCGCCGTCCCCAAGGCGTGAGCTTGAAATCCGTCACACTCGGCATGCTCTTGCTCGCGGTACCTTTTGGCTCCTGGGCGCCGGGAGTCGCCCAGAGCCACTCGCCTCGAGCTCCCGACGTCGCGACCCAGGAGAAGCGTTTCGAGGAGGCCTTCCAGAAGGCCCTCGAGATGTCGGACGAGGAGCCGATGAACGTCTTTCAGACCTGGGGCGTGGTGCTCATGGACGCGGTCATCCTCGAGCGCAGGAAGGCGATGGCGGGAGCGCCGGAGGGCGCCGAGCCGCCTCCCGTGGACGGACAGGCCGTCACCGAGCGCGTGCTCGAACGCTGGCACGAGGCGCGGCCCGACTCGGCCGGTCCGGACCTCTTCCGGGCCTTCCGGTTCCAGCCGGACCCGGAGGCGAAGCGCGTCGCCATCCTCGCCGTCTTCGAGCGCTACCCGGACGACCCCCTGGCGGTCTCGGCGGCGACCAACGAGATGCGCCAGGCCGGCGAGACCGACCGCGCCAGGGAGGTCATCGAGGGTTTCGCCTCGCGCCATCCCGACCGCTCGATCGCGTACCAGTTCCTCGCGCAAGACGCGGGCGACAACGTGACCCGGATGTCGGAGATCCTGGAGCGCTGGGCGCGCGCCCTGCCGCGGGACCCGAAGCTCGTGAGCGCGTTGATGGGCTCGAACCTGGCGCGAAACGACCCTGAGGCCGCGGGCCGGATCCTCGACGCCTACTTCGCCGCCCGGCCCGGGAAGGCCGAGGACTTCCAGGCCTGCCGGGAGGTGGCGGAGCGGGGGCCGGAGTCCTTCAAGGCGGCGGCCCGGGCTTGCGTGGCGCGGACCGCGGCCGATCCGGACGCGCCGGCCTGGGTCGTCGAGCAGGCGACCTCGACCCTGGTCGGCGCCGCCGCCGCCAAGGGCGACTGGGACGGCCTCGTCTCGGCCCTCGGACAGCTAGAGCCGGCCGCTCGGGCGCGAGCTCTGGCGGCAGCGGCGGACAAGATGCCGGCGCCCGAGCGATGCGCCGACCGGGTCGCGCTGCTCTCCGAAGCGGCGAAAGCCCTGGGCGACGACGAGAGCTTCTACGGCGCCGCCGCGGGCTCGCTCTATCCGTGCGCCCACCAGCCGGCCGCGGACGGGCTCTTCCTCGATCTTCTCCGGCGGGCGCCCGAAAGCCGGGTCGAGAACGTCCTCGGCCGTTGGATTACCCGGGTCAACGGCGAGGTGCGGGGCAACCTCCCGGCCGGGGCCATCGGGGTCCTCGAAGAGCGGCTCCAAAAGGAGCCCGACGGCTCGAGGCTCTACCGCGCTCTGGATCTTGCGTACCAGGCTTCGGGTGAGGAGGAGAAGCGGTTCGCGCTTCTCGGCCGCTGGCAGCAAGCGGCGCCTGACTCCTTCTGGCCCGATCAGGCCGTGGACCTCGCGGGCGCGTTCGTGGCGCGAGGCAAGCCCGGGGAGGCGGTCAAGGTCCTCGAGCGCCAGCTCGAGCGGAATTTCAGCCCCAAGGTCGTCGAGGCGCTCTGGGAGCTGTACCGGGAGGCAGAGGGTGAAGGGCGCGCCGAGAGCTTCGCCGACGAGCTCATCTCGAGCGGCGATCCGGCCCGCGCGGGGAGCGGTCACCACATGGCGGCTCGCTCCGCGCTCGAGCGCGGCGACTTCGGCGCCGCGGAGAGGCACTACTGGCAGGCTCTCGAGAGCGAGAGGGTCGAAGGGAAGGACGTCGGGATCGAGCTGCTCGCGACGATGACCCTGGCCGGCGAATCGACGCAGCTCGAGCCCGCCGCCCGGCGCATCTGCCAGGAGGCGCATCTGGCGCAAGACGCGGGCGAGGTTCCCGAGTGCGCCGCGAAACTCCTGACCCGGGTCGGCCAGGGAGAGGCGGCATCGCACTTCCTACAGGCCCAGGCCGCGAACTTGCCGAGTGACCTAGAGTCGCTGCGCTCGATGGCCAGGACGGCCGAGAGCGCCGACCAAGTCGACATCGCCGAGCGCGCCCTGCGCCGGATCCTGGAGCTCGATCCCAAGGACGAAAACAACTGGGCGGGCCTCGGCGGCTTCCTCGAGAAGCACGGCCGCGCCGACGAGGTCGTGGGACTGCTCGATCGGTCCCGGGACCAGTTCTCTCCTCCACCGGTGAACCTCGCGCGCTCCGCGGCGCGCGCGCTCACCGCCGCCGGCGAATTGAAGCGCGCGATCGAGATCCTGCTCGAAGCCCGCGGCACCCTGCCGGCCACCGAGGGCGGCGACTGGAGCCGCGACTGGATCAACAAGGAGCTGAGGGACGCCTACGCCGCTCTGGGCAAGGGGACGGCCCGGGTCGCTTCCAGCTCGGCGCCGCCTCCCTCTCCGAGCCTCCCGGGCTCGGAGCCTGTGAAGTTCCCGGAGACCGCGACCGCTGCAGAGCTCCGGGAGGCCGCGGACGCCCTCGCGGCCGGGCAGAAGGGCCGCTACGACCCCATCGCGGCTGGCCGTCTCTACGCCCGCGGCGCGGCGGAGGGCGATCCGCGGGCGAGCCTGCGGCTGGCCATCGTCGAAGAGCTCCACCCCGAGCAAGCACCGGCCGGCGCGCCCTCTCCGGGAGAACTCTATGGTCGGTCAGCCGGCGCGGTTCAGGCGTTGGCGGAGAAGGGCGACCCCCAAGCCGAGTACCTGGTCGGCACGGCGGCCTTGATCGGCCTCGGGCAGCCGGCGGACTTCGCCAAGGCGAAGCGCTGGCTCGAGCCGGCGGCCGAGGGGGGAGAGAGCTGGGCCTGGCACAACCTGGGCTGGATGGAGGAGACGGGGCGGGGCTTCGACCACCCGGACGTCGCGGCTGCGATCACCTCGTATCGGAAGGGAGCCGAGGCGGGGAACGCGCAGTCGATGCTCGCCTTCGCACGCCTGACGTTCGGCCAGAACGGCGGGTCGGTGGAGGTTTGCAAAGAGGCCGCGGGCTGGCTGGAGCTCTCGGCCCGCGACGGCAACGCCGCCGCCGCGGGCTACCTCTCCAAGGTACTCCTCTATGGCCACGGCGGCTGTCTGCCGCCGGACGGCAAGGCGGCGTTGCCCTGGCTGGAAGCGGCCGCAGCGAGTCACCAGCGAGGCAGCTCCTACGACCTGGGGCTGGCCCTCGTCCTCAATGGCTCGGACGCTGCGGCGCGCGCACAGGGCATGTCCCTTCTCGAACGGTCGGCGGCTCGAGACGATACGCTGGCGGTCGACACCTTGGCCTTCTTCTATGCCACAGGAATCGGAATCCGGAGGGACGCGGCGAAGGCCGAGCGTCTTCTCGACGAAGGGACGCGCTTGGGCTCGGATTGCCTGAACCGCCTGCGCGAGCAGTCGGGCAGGTCGGAGGTCTTGGAAGGCTTGCTGGGGGAGGGGCTCAAGCGTCTCGGAACCTTCGCCGATGCGGGAGATCCGGCTGCGGCCACCCTTCTCGCCCGGCTCTCGGCGCTCGGAGCAGCCGGGCCGGTCGCGCCCGAGCGGATCGTGGCCCTGGCCCGCAAGGGCGCGGCCGGCGGGAAGGGCATGGCGATGCGCGTGCTCGCCTCCGCCTACCTCAATGCAGAGCCCCGGACATGGACCCCGTCGGTCGAAGCATCTAGCGCGCCAGCCCCGATGGGGTGAGTGTGGAGCAGGAGCGCTGGTGTAGGCGGTTTGCTGGGCTTGCTCGAGGGACCTGGATTGCTGGAAGGGGTTGACATGGAGTCCCAAGGGTGCGTAATATTTAACGCGACCCAAGGGAGATCGTGATGACCCTCCAGCACCGCTTCACCTACCTGCCCCCCGACGCGGAGATCCTCGGTCCTCACGCCGCGATCGGTCACGACGAGGACGGCTACTGGACGGTGTTCAACGCCTCGGGGCCGATCTTGCGCTTTCGGGAGGACGACACGATGGGTCGGCGCATGGCGGCGGCCGTGCTCACCGATCCGGCGCTCGACCTGGCCCAGCCTCAGGCGCTCGCGAGGGCGTTGGGCTGGCACCGCAGCCGGATCTTCGAGTACCGCAAGCGGTTCCAGGAGCACGGAGTGGAGGGGCTCGAGCCGCAGCGCACCGGCCCGCGCGGGCCTCACAAGCTCCAGGGCGCGACGCGGTCGGAAGCCCAGCGACTTCTCGACCGGGGGGGCTCGAACCGGCGGGTGGCCAAGCAGGTGGGGGTGAGCGAAGGGGCCATCCGCGCGGCGTTGCGCGAGGGCCGCCTGGTACGGCCCCCCTGTCGCGAGCCGGTGGGCCCGCCATCGGAACGGCCAGCTACCGGTCCAGGGCAACGTAACCTGGAGGATCTCTCGTGTTCGGCGGGTGTGGCGGTCAAGCGCACCGAGGATCGAGCGCTGGCTCGGACGGGGCTGCTGGTGGAGGCCGCGCCCGTCTTCGAGCCCGCGGAGGCGGTGGCCCGAGCCGGCGTGCTGGTGGCGCTGCCAGTGCTGTTGGGCCAGGGGTTGATCGAGGTCGGCCAGGAGGTCTACGACGCGGTGCGCAACGGCTACTTCGGCCTGAGCTCGATGCTGTTGACGTTTGCGTTCATGGCCCTGCTGCGCATCAAGAGCCTGGAAGCGCTTCCGGCCCACGCCCCGGGGGAGTTCGGGGCGATCCTGGGGCTCGATCGCGCACCGGAGATCCGCACGGCGCGGCGCAAGCTCGCAGAGCTCGGCGACCGCGGCAAGGCCTGGGACTTCGCGCGGGCGTTTGCCCAACGCTGGGCCGAGGACGATCCCGACGCGCTCGGGTATCTCTATGTCGACGGCCACGTGCGCCCCTACCACGGCCGTGCGCATCGGCTTCCCGAGACCTTCGTGCAACGGCGGCGGCTGTGCATGCCAGCGACCACCGACTACTGGGTCAACGACGCACGGGCGGAGCCTTTGTTCTTCGTCACCGCGTCGGCCAACGACGATCTGCTCAAGATGTTGGGCACCGAGGTTCTCCCCGCGGCCCGGGCGCTCGCCGGAGCCGAGCGCAGGATCACGGTGGTCTTCGACCGCGAGGGCTGGAGCCCGAAGACGTTCGCGACCTGGTACCCGCAAGGACTCGATGTCTTGACCTATCGCAAGGGGGCCTACGAGCCCTGGCCCGAGGCGTGCTTCTTCCCGGTCGAGACCACGGTCTCGGGTCGCCCGGTCACGTATCGGCTCGGACAACGCTCGGTGCGGCTCGGACGAAACTTCTGGATGCGGGAGGTTCGGCGCTTGTGCGATAACGGGCACCAGACCTCGGTCATGACCACGCGCCAGGACCTCGGGATCGAGGAGGTGGCGCGGCGGATGTTCGCCCGCTGGAGCCAAGAGAATTTCTTCCGCACCATGCGTCATGAGTTCGCTCTCGACCACCTGCCCAGTCACCGGGTCGAGCCGGCCGATCCCGAGCGCACCGTGCCGAACCCTGCGATCAAGGACAAGAAGAAGCGGCTCGGACAGATCCGGTCCCAGCTCGCCAAGGCCCAGGCCTCCTACGGCGAAAAGGCGCTAGAGAACCCCGAGCACCGGCGCCCCACCATGAGAGGCTTCAAGATCGCTCACGGCCGGCTCGCCCACGAGATCCGGCGCCTGAGCGCCGAGCGCGAAGCGCTCGAAGCCGAGATCCGGGCTCTGCCCAAGAGGGTCCCGCTCCAGCAGCTGCGCCCCGCCCACGACATCGTGCGCCTGGAGCAGCAACGCAAGGTCCTCACCGATACCGTCAAGATGGTGGCCTACCGCGCCGAGACCCAGCTCGCCAACCTCGTGGGCCCGCTGCTTCCCTTCCGCACCGACGAAGCGCGCAGCTTCCTCAAGAAGGTCTTCCAGCTCCCCGCCGATCTCCTCCCCGATCCCGAGAACCATCGCCTCGTCGTGCGCCTCTATGGCATGGCCAACCCGCGCTCCAACCGCGTCCTCGCCGTCCTCTGCGACCTGCTCAACGGGCTCGAAACGACCTTCCCGGGCACCACGCTCCGGCTCGTCCTCGAGACCCAAGCGTCGCAAAAATAAGTACGCCATGTCCGGGGCTCTGCAATGGGGAGTTGGGGCTTGCCAAGGACGAGGCCGAGGCCGAACGGTGGCGCCGACGCGGCGCCGAGGCCGGCGACAGCTTCTCGATGATGTTCTACGGCAACGACCTGATGGAGGGCAAGCGGGTCGCCAAGGACGTCGAGGCCGGCCTCGACTGGCTTCGACGCGCGACCGAGGCCGGCAACTGGTGGGCGGTCGCCGACATGGGCGACCTCTACGACGAGGGCTGGAACGGAATCCCCAGGGATCGGGAGAAGGCAGCCTCCTGGAAACGCCGCCTCGCCGCCTTGGGCGACCCCGAGGCTACGGGCTGGCTGGCCTACTACGGGTACCGCTAGAGGGCCCGGATACGAGGCGGCGACGGGGACCATGGCGAGGACCATGGCGGGGTTGCCTGCGGGCACGCGGATCACCGATTTCATCAGCCTGGGAGCGGTGGCGGGGTGGGTTCCGATCGAGAAGGTGCACGAGGTGCTGGAGCAGGAGGCCGGCAGAACCAGCGCCAGCGCCAGCGCAAGCTCCCGGCGCACGTGGTCGTCTACTACGTGATCGCGCTGGCGCTCTTCATGAGCGTGTCGTATGGCGAGGTGCTGCGGTGTCTTCTGGAGGGGCTCGGGTGGCTGGGTCTGCCGGTGAAGTCCATTCGCACTACCGGACCGTCGGGCATCTCGGAGGCGAGGAGCCGCGTGGGAGCGGCGCCTCTTCGCCGGCTCTACCAGGAGCTGGTGGGACCGATCGCGGTGGCGCGGACCCAGGGCGCCAGCTACCGGGGCTGGCGACCGGTCACGCTCGACGGCAGCACGCTCGACGTGGCCGACGAGGCGGTCAACGAGACGGCGTTCGGTCGCCCGGGGACCGCGCGAGGCGTCAGCGGCTATCCCCAGATCCGCTTTGTCTCGCTGCTGGAATCCGGGACCCACGTACTCTTCGGGGCCCACGAGGGTCCGTGCACCACGAGCGAGATCGAGCTCGCCCGCACGGTCCTGACGCGCCTGCGCCCGGGGATGCTCTCTCTAGCCCGAAGTTCCCCGCCCGTTCAAGCAAGCTTCGCCTTTCGTTTCAACAGGATAGCTGCGCAGAGGGTGTGGCGGCTCTGCCTACACGGTGAGGGTGCGGAGCAGGTCGAGGGCCTGGCGCTGCTTGGCGTTGGGTGAGGTGATCTTGTGGAAGGTCGGCACGTCAGGTCCGGCGTTGGGGCAGCGGCAGGTGTTGCGGACGATCTCGCCGAGGTGCCGCAGCAGGGTGCGGAAGGAATGGACGGGCGAGCCGTCCTCGAGGCGCTTGGCCCCGACCTTCTCGAGGGCACGCGCGGAGCGAGCCGCCGGCGCCACGGGGTCGCGGGAGGCCTTGGCCTGCTGATCCTCGTCGGCGAAGAGCAGCGGGCGCCAGGCTTCGCTCATGTGCCACTGGACGTAGTAGGCGAGCACGCAGAGGAAGACATGGGCGCGGACCCGGTCTTCGAGACGGTGTCGGATGGGGCGGACCATCAGGTTCACGCTCTTGAGGCAGAGGAAGATGCGCTCGACATTGGAGAGCTGCTTGTAGCTACGCACCGCCTGGTCGGCGTCCATGGTGTGCTTGGCGACGCTGGTGCGGATCACGTAGATGCCGTCGAGCGCCGCCTCCGCGTCGACCTTCTGTCGGTCGACCTCGAAGTCGAAGGAGTTGTCCTGGATGTGGAGCACGAAGTGCTTGGCCATCTTGTACTTGTTGATGACCTTGCCGACGCGTAGGCCGATCGCGTCCTGGCCATGGAGGCGTCCCCGTTCGATCCGCCGGCGGACTTGGTCGAGCTTGTCGGCGAGGGACGCCAGGTGGCGCCGGGAGCGCTCGAGCCGCTGGGCCGCCACCGCGGGATCGGCTCCGGCTCCCGTCGCCGCCTCGGCGGCCAGCGACGCCTCGTCGAGCAGGTAGTCGAATCCGTCATCGCGGAGCTCGACCGTGAGGTGCTTGCCCACCCGGTACTGCGCCAGGACCCTGGCCACCTGAGCGCCGATGGCCTGCCGGCCCCGGAGGCGACCGCGGCCGACCATCCGGCGCACCTGGTCGAGCTCGGCGGCCGTGGCCTCGAGCAAGGCTTCGCGCTTGGCTCTGCGCCGCTTGGCCAGCTCCGGGTTGCGGCAGGCGATGAGCCGCTCGTCGGGCCAGTCCGGATGCTCGATCTCGAAGAGGTTGCGCTGGTCGAACAGACCCAACTGGAGCCAGTCGCCCGCGACCAGCTTGCGGATGGACTCCGGACGCAGCGCGGTCAGCCAGTCGACGCCTTCGAGCGGGCGCAGCGCATCGATCTGCTTCTGGGTGATCATGCCCCGGTCGCCGACGAGCACGAATTGGTCGATGCCGAACTGCTTGCGCATCGTCTCGACCTGGGGCAGCAGGGTCTTCGGATCGCCCGAGTTGCCCTCGAAGACCGACACCGCCACGGGGATGCCCTGCTCGTTGGCGAGCAGCCCGTAGTTGATCTGCAGCTTGCCCTTCTTGCCGTCCCGGTCGTGCCCCAGGGCGGCGAGCGGACAGGTCACCCCCTCGAAGTAGCTCGACGTCAGGTCGTACAACGCCAGGCCCCCCTCCTTCAAGTGGCGGGCCGCGAGCTTCTTCTCGATCGCGCCCTGACGCTCGATCAGCCAGTCCATCGCCTCGTACAGCTCGTCCTCATCCGCATCGCCGATGCCCAGCAGGTCCGGCAAGGTGGTGCTCGACCACCAGCGCGTGGTGGCGAGCTTGGACTGCGGCTCGAGCAGGCGAGCCGCCACCATGGCCAGGACGAGGTCGCGCTGGCGTGAGGACCGCGAGGCGACCAGATGGGCGAAGCCCAGCCGCTGCATGGCTGAGCGTCAAGGAGGCGGCCGAGTTCTGGGACTCGCACAGCGTCGCCGACTATTCCTCGGAAGTCGTCGAGCTGGAGTTCGAGCTCCACGGCGCGAGCAGGTACATCGCCATCGATGGAGAGCTACTCTCCCAGCTCGAGAGGCGGGCCGCGGAACGGGGGATCTCGCTGGAGACCCTGGTCAATCTCTGGCTCCAGGAACGGCTCAGCGCCTAAGGCGCGCGAGAAAGCGCGCCCGCCCTGATCCTCACTCTTGGTTGCGATCTCAGCGGGAGCTTTCTCCGGGGCCACTGTGAGTAGCGGTGATGGCCTGCCAACGCCGGTGCCGGAGCCGGATCTCGTCAGGCTGGTTCGGCATGGAGCTCCACGGCTTGGTCGAGGACCTCTTGCCGGAAATAGCGGCTCAGGTCCTCGGTCGTGCGGAGATCGACCTTGAACCCGATGAGCTCGCCGAGCTTCCCGTTCCATGAGGGCCATGTCGAAGAGGGTCACCTCTGTCCCCGGGTCGAACTCAACCAGGAGGTCCAGGTCGCTGTCGGTGCGGAACAAGGGGTCCGGATCGGCGGCCTCTTCGAGCGCGTCTTCTCGGTCACTCAAGACGGTCCCGAAAAGCTTGAGATGTCGGATGGAGTGGTCGCGGCAGTAGCGGTCGATCTCCCGGAAGCGCCTTCCGAGGTCCTCTTCGTCACGAGCCTCGATCACGTAGAGCTGGAAATACGGCGACTCCGTTCGCAGGAGCCGTGCCTCGCCCATGACATCGAGGAACAGAGACGTGTCCCGGAGGACCGAGATCCTCTTGAACTGGTACTCCGGCTGTTGGCTTGCCAGCCAGCGCTGAATTCTCTCTTGGAGGGGCCGGACACCGTCCTCCAACGGAAGAAGGAGTCCCACTCCGGTCAGGTCGTAGATCAGAAGATGGCCGATCCGGAAGCGGCCCTCTTCGAGTGCTCGCGCCTTCTTGAGGAACGAGGCGAAGACGACATTGGACCAGAAACCGGCAGCATCGGAGTCGGAGGAGTTGATCTCGATGCCCTCGGGGAAGATCACGCTCCCGTCCCCGGTCCGGTCCGCGCGAGTGAGGCTCTCCTGGTAGTCCTGAGTCGAGCCGTCCGTCAGCTCAAAGGTCTCTCGACCGCCGGAGGGCCAGACCAGCGTGAAGTCCGGCGGGTCATGGCCCTCGGGGGACTTCTCGAGTGTCACCGGGAGTGGCAAGAGCTCCTCTTCGCCTCCGGCGAGGGAGCGAAGGTAGCCCAGCATGACGTAGTGCTCCCGGTGGTCCTTTGTCCTGTGCTCGCCGGGACCACGGCCTGGGATCGGCCGTCGCATCCGATCGAGCGTCGCCAGGAGGTCGTCTCGATCCTCGAAGCGGACCGAGTCACCCGGCTTGAGCAGGACCTCTTCGATGTCCGGCAGCATTGTGCGCAATGCTACCTCAGCAGGGAGGGGCAACCTGGCCGGTTCCGGAACGTCTCCAACCCTCACCGCCTCCTCCACCGCTCCCGGAGGGACACCCACCGCCGGGAGCTTCCGAGGATGAGGTGGTCCAGGAGTTGGAGGCCCACGACCTCGCAGGCCTCGTGCATGCGTCGGGTGAAGCGGACGTCTTCGGGGCTTGGCGACGGGTCGCCACTTGGGTGCGTGTGGAAAATTAGGAGGCCGGCCGTGGAGCGGCAGATCGCCAGGGCGATGAACCGCCGGGGCTCGACTGCGGCGCGGATGAGGGCTCCGCGAAAGATCTCTTCCTCCCCCACCAGCCGGTGGCGGGCGTCGAGAAAGAGCGCCCCCATCACCTCCTGATCCCGCAGGCCATAGCGGAGCACCAGGTAGCGGACCACTTCGGCCGGCCGGTCCATGAGCTGGCGCTCGGGGACCTCGGCGCGGGCGAGGCGGCGGGCCAGCTCGAGCGATGCGAGGACGGAGGCGCTGTCCTCGCCGGGAGTATCCGTCGAGTCTGCGGCGCCGTGGCCCACGAGCCAGCAGCGGGCGGCTTCGGCGGCGAACAGGAGCCGGAACCTCTCGGGGTCGCCGGCTTCGAGAGCCGTCTCGACGGCGGGAGGGGCCGAGAGGATCTCGGCGGCGATGTGCAGCAGACCGAGACCGATGAAGAGGGTGACCCGGAGTTGCTCGTTCGTCGGGTCGGCGGGCGAGATACGATCTTTCCAGCTGCTCATGGAGTTGCACCTCCTTGACTGGTCAGGCCCGGCGGTGCGCTCCGGCGCTTCGTCGGGCGCTCCGATTAATGGGCCGAGACATCTCGGCCGGAGGCGCACCATACACCCATGATGCGCAGTGGTCAAGATACACCCATGGCGGGTGCGTGGTAGGCTTTCATAATGAGCGCCGCCAAGAAGCGGAAGCCGATCCATCAGATCGACACGAAGACAGCCGGCGGACTGATTCGGCGCACCACCTACCTGCCCCCGGAGCTGGCCGAGCACCTTCGACGACTCTCGGAGCGCCTCTACCGCCCCGAGTCCGACCTGATCCGCGACGCGATCCGCGAGTACCTGGAACGGCACGGTTGACGCCGGCCGGCG
This sequence comes from uncultured Acidobacteriota bacterium, assembly GCA_963741925.1. GTDB lineage: Bacteria > Acidobacteriota > Thermoanaerobaculia > Multivoradales > DATKCC01 > CAVUBL01. The sequence goes on along the minus strand of CAVUJU010000003.1, from coordinate 473,737 downwards.
GATTGGCTCTCCCGGGGGCCTCCCCGCCAAGCCGGCTCGCGTCCTATACTTGGGCAACGCTGCGGCTGCCAGTGAAAGAGCTCGCACGAAGGCAAGGACGCTGAAGATGCCCGATACCGTCGCGATCGCCGTTCGGCTCAGGTGCTTCCTCCGCCGCGAGGCAGACTATTGGGTCTCGGGATGCCCGAGCCTGGACGTCCACTCGCAGGCCGAGACGGCCGAGGGAGCGAAGGAAGCCCTTCAGGAAGCCGTCGAGCTCTGGGTGGAGAGCTGCCTGGAGCGCGGAACGCTGGAGCAGGCCTTGCGGGAAGTCGGGTGGCACTTCATGCCGTCAGGCTCCCCGGTGCCGCCCGAGGATGGGTACATAGGAGGCGGCGAGCTCGAGCCAGCGGACCAGGTGCTCGGCGAACCCTTCCCCTTGGAGGTCACGATTCCGGCCTTCCAGGCTGCGCCTTTCCTCAACACCCCTCATCGTGCGACCGGTTAGCTGGCAGAGAGCCCGGAGGGTCTGCCTGCGCCTCGGGTGTATCGACTCTCGTCAGAAGGGCAGCCACCTCATCATGACGCGAGCCGGCATGGCTCGGCCCGTGGTCATCCCGAAGCACAAGCAGCTCTCGCCCGACGTGCTCCGGAGCAACCTGCACACCCTCGGCATCAGCCGCGAACACTTCGAGGATCTCCTCGACTCCATCTGACCTGCTCGGCGGCGACTACACCTCCCCCGGGCGAATCTGAATGTCCACGCCCATCGGCCAGCCGAGGCAGTTCCTCGCCATCGTCGGACGGGAGGACGGCAACGACGGCTTCGTCGCCCTCTGTCCTGACCTCGATGTCGCCAGCCAGGGCGAGACCGTCGAGGAGGCACGCCGGAACCTCCAGGAAGCCGTCGAGCTCTTCCTCGAGACGGCGGACCCGACCGAGATCGAGGGGTGCCTCCATTCCGAGGTCTACGTCACCCGGTTCGCGGTCCCCGCCGAGTAGACTTCGCCCCATCTTCAGCGAGTCCACCCAGCGAGGACTATCGAGTCGAAGCGGATCCACCCCGCCGCCCGACTCTGCTGCGGGAACTGTGGGACGTGAGGCGGCCCACCGACTTGCCTCCCGCAACTGCCGCGCACGCCTCCTCGTATAGGGTCGCTTCGCGGTTAGCAAGCAGGAGGATGTAATACGCGCCCGGTGGCGCTCCTTCCATTCTGGCGGTTTCGCCCCCGGCTCAACCGCGAACCGCATCCCGAACGCCCACCCGGGCCTTGCCACCCTGACCGTCGATGCCCCGCCCGCCGGCAGACACCCCCACGCCTCGAGCCCGCGTCCTGCGAGCCCGGCCGACATCGAGCGGCTCGCCCGGCTTGGAACCGAGCTGAACGGCTTCGCCCGGGCGGCGAACACCGCCAGGCGGATCGTCGGCGCGACCGAGCTCCTCGAGCTCCTTGCCCGGATCGCCTCGGCCGGGCGCGCCCTCGCCGCCAAGCCCGGGTCGTAGCCCCTCCTCCACCCGGCGCCGTGCCCTGCGCCTCCCGACCGAGGCCCGGGCGACCGCGCCGCCCTCCCGGCTCCTGATCCACGACCATGAGGAACCGACCATGCCCCACCGAAGCCACAGCTCCCGCCCTCGGACCCGCCGCACCCTGCGGCTCACCTTCCGCGCCACCGCCGCCGAGACCCGGACGATCCGGGACAACGCCCGCGCCGTCGGCCTGTCGGTCTCGGCCTACGTCCGGGCTGTCGCCCTGGGTCGGCCGGTCAAGGCCCGGCGGGGCCACCTCCAGCGCGACGCCCGCCACCAGCTCTCGAAGATGGGGAACAACCTGAAACAGCTCCTTCGAGTCGCCCGAAACGCCGGACAGGGTGATCCCGCCCGGGTCATCAACTCGGTGCTCCTAGTCCTACGGGCCGCCTTCGACGGGCTCGACGGCCGGGGCCGGTGATCGGCGAGATTCGCTCGGGGAGCTCCTTCGCCGGCCTCACGCACTACGTGCTTCACGGCTCGGCCTCGACGCACCCGAAGACGCCGGAGTGGGTCGAGCTCCGGGGATTACTGACCGCCGATCCCGACCGCGCCTACCTGGAGATGGAGGCGACCGCGGCCCAGAACCCCCGGATCGAGCAGCCGGTGCTCCATGTCGTCCTGTCGCCGGCGCCCGGGGACGAGCTCGGCCGGGAGCAGTGGCGCGCCCTGGCCGACCGGGTGCTGGGGGAGATGGGCCTCGACGGGCATCAGGTGCTGGTGGCGCTCCACGCCGCCACCGAGCACCCGCACCTCCACTTGGCGGTGAACCGGGCGCACCCGCAGACGCTCCGGGCCTGGGAGACGTGGCGGTCGAAGACCCGGCTCGAGGAGGTGCTGCTGTTGGTGATCGCCCATATGGAGCCAATCGAGGATCGGCATATTGGAGCCACCCCAGGATCGGCATAAAGGAGCCAGCTGGGGTGGCTGTAGCTAGTGGTGCAGGGTGGGTGGTTCGGGTCTCGGACTTCGATGGACGCGGCTAATCTCCCGGCTTCGACAGTCGAGAGGAGAGCCGATGGCGAATCGGAGGTTCGAGATGTACGAGTTGCGGCAGGTGTTGGTGCGGATGCGGCTCGGGGACACCGATCGGGCGATCGCCCGGTCGGGCCTGATGGGCCGGCGCAAGGCGGGTGATCTGCGCGAGCGGGCGCTCGCCGAGGGCTGGCTCGATGCGAGCACGGCCCTTCCTGAGGACGCCGCGTTGGCCGAGCGGATCGGCCGGCCGGCACCGAAGCGGTCGACGACCTCGCGGGTCGAGCCCCACCGGGCCAAGGTGATCCAGCTCTGGAGCGAGGGCATCCAGGGCACGACGATCCATAGCTACCTCGTGCGCCGTCACGGCTTCGAGGGCAGCTATTCGTCGGTACGGCGATTCCTGCAGGGCCTGGCGGACCCTCACCCGCAGGTCTCGATGGTGCTCGAGTTCGAGCCCGGCGAGGCGGCCCAGGTGGACTTCGGCAAAGGCCCGGTGATCGACGATCCGGCGCTCGGGCGCGTCGCCACGTGGGTCTTCTTGATGACGCTCGCCTGGAGCCGTCACGCGTACGCCGAGCTGGTGATCGACCAGACGGTGGCCACCTGGCTCGCGTGTCACCGCCGGGCGTTCGCCTTCTTCGGGGGCGTACCCGCCCGGGTGATCCTCGACAATCCGAAGTGCGCGATCACCCGAGCCTGTATCCACGATCCGGAGGTGCAGCGCTCCTACGCCGAGCTGGCCGAAGGCTACGGCTTCCGGATCGCCCCGTGCCCGCCGCGGGATCCCCAGAAGAAGGGCCGGGTCGAGAGCGGGGTCAAGTACATCAAGCGTGGTTTCCTGCCGCTGCGCAGCTTCCGGAGCCTGGCCGACGGCAATCGCCAGCTCGAGGACTGGCTGCTCGGCGAAGCCGGAAACCGCCTCCACGGCACGACCAAGGAGCGGCCGCTGACCCGCTTCGAGGAGACCGAGCGCCATCTGCTCGCCCGGTTGCCGGAGCGTTGTCCAGAGCCCGCGGTATGGGCCCAGGCCAAGCTCGCGACCCAGTGTCACCTCCAGTTCGAGAAGGCCTACTACTCGGCGCCCTTCTCCCTGGTCGGCAGGACGCTGTGGCTGCGCGCGACGCCCACCTCGGTGCAGGTCTACGACGGCCACACCCTGGTCGCGGTCCACCCCCGCCTGACCCGCCCGGGGGAGCGCTCGACGGTCCAGGACCACCTGCCGCCCGAGGCGGTCGCCTTCCTGCGGCGCGATCCCGCGTGGTGCCGCCAGGAGTCGCAGGGGATCGGCGAAGCCTGCGTCGAGCTCGTCACCCAGCTCCTCGAGAACCCGGTGGTCGAGCGGCTCCGGGCAGCCCAGGGCGTACTTCGGCTCGGCGAGCGCTTCGGCGCCGTGCGTCTCGAAGCCGCCTGCCGGCGCGCCCTCGACTTCGACGACCCCCGCTACCGCACGGTCAAAACCATCCTCGAGCGAGGCCTCGACGTCCCGGCCGGCCCCGAGGAGACCTTCGATCGGTTGGCCGACGTCTATACCGGCTCGGGCCGCTTCTGCCGCGACACCCGCAGCCTCCTCGTCCACTGAGCCCTTCTCTGGAGACCCACCATGAATCCCATGCCCGAGCTCACCCCGATGCTCAAGCAGCTGCGCCTCTCCGGCATCCTCGACACCCTCGAGACGAGAAACCGCGAGGCGATCGACCAGCGTCTGTCCTACCTCGACTTCCTCGCTCGCCTCGTCGGTGACGAGGTCGCCCGGCGCGACCAGAAGAAGTTTCAGATGCGCTTGCGCCGGGCCGGCTTCCGCGCCACCAAGACCCTCGAGCAATTCGACTTCACCGCCAGCCCGGGGCTCAACGCCGGCCTGGTCCACGAGCTCGCCTCCTGCCGCTTCGTCGAGGAGCGCGTCTCGGTCCTGATCGTCGGCCCCTGCGGCACCGGCAAGAGCCACCTCGCACAGGCCCTGGGCCACTGCGCCGTGCGCCGCCGCCACGACGTCGTCTTCACCACCCAGACCCAGCTCCTGGGCTCGCTTCACGCCGCCCGCGCCACCGGCACCTACGAGCGGCGCTTTCAGACCCTCGCCCGGGTGCCCTTGCTGGTCATCGACGACTTCGGCCTCAAGCCCCTCCGGCCGCCCCAGGACGAGGATGTCCACGACCTGGTCGCCGAGCGCTACGAGCGCACCTCGACCCTCGTCACCTCCAACCTGGATTTCCCCGAGTGGGGCGATGCCTTCTCCAACCGCTTGCTCGGCGCCGCCACCCTCGACCGGCTCCGCGACGGCGCCTACCGGGTGATCCTCGACGGCGAGAGCCACCGCCGTCCCCGTCCCCTCCTCGGCGAGGAGAACCCAAAGAGACGTAGAACTCGCGCAAGTGACGGGCATGCGCATGGGCAGGCCCCCGGGGAGACCTCCCAGGACCCCACCGTCCTCGAGCAAACCCCACAGCTTGCCAACCCCCGCGAAACGAGCTAAGAACTCACCGTCCGGGACCCGAACATGCACTGCCTACTGGCGCCATTATGCCGATCATCGGTGGCTCCATTAGGGCGATAAGCAACAGCTCCGGAAGGTCGAGCGCGAGTGGGGGCTGCGGGTGGTGCCGGGGCGGCTGGCCGAGGCGGAACGGGAGCCGGCGGGCCGGGAGGCGCCGGCGGCGCTCAGCGCGGGAGAGCAGGCCTAGCTCCATCATCGTGCGGACGAGCCGCAGGTGGTCGCCTGGCGCCGGGAGCTACGGGGCGCGTTCGAGGAGGCGCGGTCCTGGGCAGACCTCGCCGGGCGGCTTCAGGTGAACGGCGTTCACCTGGTCGCCCGGGGGCTGGGGATGGTGCTCTCGGACGGGGAGGTCTACGTGAAGCTCTCGCGGCTCGACCGGGAGTGGTCGCGGGGGCGGCTGGAGTCGCGGTTCGGGCAGGGATCCGCCGAGCGGCGGCGCGACGTGAAGCAGTTCGAGACGGCGGCGAAGATCTATCCCCGCTACGCCGCCCGGGCGCCTCATCACCCGCGGGCACAGGCGGCGGTGAGACCCTGCGACGCACGGGGCGGACCCTCGGCTGGCGGGCGCTGCAGCGGCTCAGCGGACCGCTCTCGCCGGCCGTGGCGAGCCTGGCGATGGCCGCCCGGCTCGGGCGGCAGGTTGCGTCTCGGTCCGCCTCGGCTGCTCGGGCGGACTGGGAGCGGTTCGCGGCGCGGTACCTGGGGCCGGCGATCGCGCGGGCTGGCTCGTGGGCCGAGGCCGAGTCTCGGCTGGCCCTCTATGGGGCCTGGCTCGCTCCCGCAGGGGGAAGGTCCCGGGAGATCGTTGTCTCCGATGGCCGGCACGCCATGCCAACTGGTCGGCTCGGGCCGGGCCTCGGGCGTGAGGGGCTCGAGGAGCGGCTGGGTTCCTGGAACGACTGGCAGCACGCCCGGCGGCAGCTCCTGGCGGCAGCTCGGCGGGTCGACAGCACTTCCCGGCCGTCCCCGAGGCTGGATGAGCGCTACGGTCGGCTCGTCCGCCTGATCAGGGTCTCCGAGCAACGGATCGCCTTTCAAAGCGAGCTCACGCAGAAGTACGAGAGCGCCCGATGGGAGGTTAGGCGACTCCTCGGGAACGAGGCTCGCCTCGACCCGACCGTGGAGCGGTGGGTTCTCAAGGCGCTTTGGTCTCGATCGTCCGGAACGGTCGAAGAGGTCCTGGCCGCCGGCAAGCGCTCCCGGCCGCTCGGGCGGATGAGGCGGTCGCGCTCGAGCCCAGCTCTCGTCGAGGCGGCGAAGCGTTACCGCGAGCTCGCCGGCCAGGTCGGCCGGGCCGCCCCGCCGGCGCGCTCCGCAGTCCGTCGGCTCAAACGCCTCCGCTACCAGGCGAGGCTTACGCACAGGCATAGCCTCCACTACCAGAGCCGGGATCGGCTTGCTTCGCTCGCCCGGCCGTTGCTCGCGTCAGGGCTCCGCTCGCTTGTGGCCCGGGCGGTCCCGGGGATTGGCGCAGTCAACACTGCGCTCCGGATCCTCAACCGGCTCCAGAGGGGTCTCTCCCGGGGCGAGGAGATGGAGCGGTGACGCACAACTCTATCTACCACCATTCGAGGAAGGCGCTGCCGCCCGAAGAACTCAGCCTTCTCGCTGGTAAGTGCTGAGCTCCCAACTCCTTCAGACCGACGCCCCAAGAGCTAGAACGACCCCGGAATCCCACGGGTCTTCTGCCACCGCTGAAAATACTCCCTTGCAGCCGAGACATCAACATTTCTCCTCCAGTCGAACCTCCCCTCTCGGCTGCCGTCAAAGCAGACCAGCTCGAACCCCTCCGGCCGGGCTTCTACCTCAAAATACTCGCCACCGTAAAGCCTAAGAACGAGCTCACTCTCCGGCCTTGGAGCGATCTCTCCACGAAAGGGTCCACCACAAAAAGCTGCGAGCTTGAACGCAACCTCATCAAGAAGATATGGGGCACACTTCGTCACTCGCCCATCCGTCTTCCTCTTCACGCCCTTCGCCCTAAAGATCGGCATAAGGTTCGCGTATGTTTGATTTAAAATATGACGCCGGAACTGTCCACCGCCATCGAACCTTTCCCAGACCTTCCGGCGCCAGTGCTCGAAGTCAACCAGGCCGCAAACGTCGCCCCACGATAGAGCCCCCCCTTCCCCTAGGCCAAGGGCCTCCAAGCGCTCGCTCGTCCGAGTGGCTGCAACCACCTCAGCCTCGTCGGTCCCAATTCCCTCAAGAGCCTTCACGTTATAGACCTCTAGCTCCTCGAGAGCCACAAAATGGACATGCGCCCCGGAGACGATCTCCCATCTTGAATATGCAGAGGCCAGGTAACTGGTAAATTTCCTACTGGCCACACTAATCAAACACACATAGCTCGAGCCATCCTTCACGCTCTGAAGCTCACTCCTCTCTCTTATGCTCCCCATCGTCCTCATCCCCTCGCTGAAGATGCCCCTGAGTCAGGTTGATATTTATAGCATTCCCGAGCGATGCGCCCGCGAGGTCGGCGCCCCGAAAGTCCACACCTGCTACGTTGGCTTGGTCGAAGATTACCGGTGCGCTCGGCGTGCCAAGTAGCCTAGCCCCCGCAAAGGAAGCATACTCGAGGCTTGCTCCCGAGAAATTTACACCGGCGAGGATCGCGCCCGAAAAATCTGAATATCTCAAGTCGGCATTGGAGAAGTTGACGTCTCGCAAATCTCCGTTTGCAAAGTGCGCATTAGTTATCACAGAGTCCGAAAAATTTGAGTCTTCGATCTTCGCGTACGAAAAGTTCGCCCGCCGCAAGAATTTCCTACCGAACGAAGCGCTTCGCAGGCTCGCGCCTTCGAAGAGAGGATACGCCGGAATATCGAACTTTCGCCGCCTCGGAGCATCGCTCCATATCCATTCCAGGCACTCCTCGCTCCTCACCGGAGTTCGTCTTGCTCTTGCATTGAACCAACCTTCTGGCCCGAGGTCGCAGAGCATAGTGAGAAGCGCTTCTGCTTCCAGCTTCTCGCCCTCGCTCCCGTCCTTTGGAACAACCACGAGGGCCCGAATCACCCGAAGTAGGTCGTCCTGGTATGGATATGTCGCGACGTGCTCTGGATAGCCCAGCAGGTACATGAGTCCCTCAAGCGGCCGATGCCCCGCGCCCTTGATGGGGACGAAAGTACGGACAAGCGCTGGAAGCTGCCCAAGAGCTCCTACCCGTACAACCAGACTTTGGCTTCCAAGGCTACTAACGACCATAGCGTACTCTTCATGCGCTATGCGCTGGCTGTTCTCCAGTGCCCTGTCCTCATATTGGTTGAGCCCAAGCAGCGCGCCGATAACGGCCAGCACCGCGAAAAGCCAGCCCCGTCCCCCTAGGACGAGGTCCACCACGCGTCTAGCCTCTCCCAGAAGATCCCTCCTGGGCTTTCCACCATGACGATCAGCTAGCGGCACCTGCGACTTCGATTCCGCCATTGAAACTTGTTCCATTGCTTTCCCCTGCGGACCCGAGGCATTACCTCGCACCAGCTCTCCTTCGAGCGACACCCGTCAACCCAGCGAGAACAATCCCTCCGATAAAGAAAGCAAGTGTCGAGACCAAGTAAATTACGGGTTTCGTACCCGATGCCAATTGTCCGTAGAGATACGTTGAGTACATCTCCCGCGCCTGAAGAAATTCCGTCCTACTGTACTCATTAAATGCCAACAAAAATGCGAAAACCACGGTCGCCAGCACAACCGGGGCGAGAAGCGGGAAAAGTACTTTCCGGAAGAAGATCCCGGAGGACATTCCAAGATCCGCTGCAGTCAACCTTAGATGTGTCGGCAGAAGACCATACTGTATCATAATAAGAAGGGCGCAAAACGGCGTCACGTAGCCAATCTCTGCTAGCGCCACAGCAAAGACGCCCTTCCGAAAGCCAATTGCCACCAGCGCACTTGAGACAGCGAAGGCATGTGTACCCTCCGGAAGAAACAACGGCATTATGAGGCAACCTAGAATCGTTCGCTGGACCCAACGCGATCGCCACTGGAACGTGTAGAGTCCCCAGGCGAGAACTGGTACGGTTATCGTCGCCACCACACTGGAACTTGCCGCTGATCTCCAAAGGGCTGAGACTAGCCGTCGCTCCCCTAGCTCTAAGAGAACCGCGTGCAAGGACCTACCCAGGACAAACTGCACGGCCTGGAATATGGCGGATATCGTTGGCGCAAGATACATTACAACCAGGATTCCTGAGCACATCCAGAGAGTTCCCCGCCACAACCTGAGCTTCATTTGTCCTCCGCAGGAAAGATAAGTCTTTCCGGTCTACCAAAAATCACTAGGAGGGCGACAACTATGAGAGAAAGCGCGAATGTGATCACAGCAAATGCCAGGGTTTCGGAGTACTTTTTTACAGCAAGCATGCCGCGGAGCATTCCGACCACTGATTCTCGCTTTCCCAACACATCTGCCTCAAGAGAGGAGAACCATGCAACGCTTAACATTAGAAGTGCACCAGCTAATACACCACGCCACGCGAGAGGGAGTAAGAGTCTGCGCGCAATGGCTAAGAAGACAAGCCCGATATCCCTTCCCGCTTCGACCAGATGCGGTTCGACTTGCTTTGTAACCTGAATCAGAGGAAGAACGAACAACGCGGCATAAGAGGCGACCAAGCCCAGAACTATTCCCGTATCACTGAAGATTAGGTTACTCACCAAGTGCCTAGAGGCGCCCAAGCGTAAAAGCCACCCTCCTACTAGCCCGGAACTACCCAGGAGATCTCTAAGAGCGAATAGACGAAGGGCAGGGCTAAAGAGGAACGGAACCACAAGTAGGATCTCTACAATGCTCAGAAGGCGCTCCTCACCGCGGTACTTCAGGTAGAGGACAATTGGAGTTGTCAGAGCGGCTACTGCCAGCACTGCGTATGTAGCGAGAAGCAGGTTCTGCAGCACTACCCCCCCGCGGTACCCCTGGAAGAACAGAGAGTAGGACCGCCACGACAGTGGGCCGACGAATTGCAACTCCCTGTCGGACCACCTAAGGAGGGTGAGAGGGACGCAACGTATCACCGGCAGAAGGACCGAGAGCACGAGGACACCTAGGGACGCCTCCCGCAGCCAACTCCGCCTTGGGCCCTCCGGCCGCACACCTCTGTGAACTCGGCTTTGGAACCTTCTTGCGGACCTTGCCTCCTCCTCGCTCTCCGCTCCTCTGCCTTCACTCATTTCCACCATCCCCAACTTACCTCTCTGCCCACAGTACACTTGAGCTCCCGACCTCCTTCGAATCTGAGAACCAGGGGCGCCTCTCCCTCTCTTCTCTGGGGCTCCACAAGCGCTTCAGGCGCACCGAGCCTGTAGACGTTCTTTAGCCCCCCCATCCCGATAGCCTCAGGGAAGTCTGCGTCGTCCGGCCGTGCGAGAACCTCTCCCAACACTTCGTTGACAGCCCCTCCAGGCAACCCGTGAAATACGTTGAAGGCGGCGGTAATCCCCGCAATGCGAGCTTGACATCGCACCAGCGCCTCCCCATTCAGGGAACTGGCGAGCACTCCAAGGTCCCCCTGGTTCTTCCGAAGGTCTTCACCGCTATTCCCAGAAGCAAGCAGGTACGTAACAGCTCCCGCTCGAAGGAGAATTGCATCATCCGTAAAGCCGTATCCACCCGGAGAGTCGTCTGGAATCACGTCAAAGCGCATAACAAAATATGCGAGCACTCCGGCCAAGGCGCATCTGAGCGCCACTGAACACTCCTCTGTTCCCACTAGCTCCTCAAGGCTCCGGATCGTGCCGGTCAGCCCGTTGATCGACTCCAAGGAGGCCTTCGCGACACAGCGCAGAGCGAGCCGCCGCTCCTCGTTCTGCGCTCCGACTCCATCGATAGCCTGGGCTATTACCGCGCAGCCGTCGTCAAGCTGCTCCATGTATGCTGGAATCTCCCTCTCGACATCTAGCCTCGCGACATCAGCTAGAACGTCAGCTACTCGTGCCTGCAGTCTACTATGAATATACACAGCCGGCGCCCCCGAAATCCACTGGCCCTGGTCTCCGGACCGCTACACCAAGACCCGGAATTTGGCCCACTCCTCTTCATAAAGTCGAAAGTTCTTTGGCCTGACATTCTGCCAGTAGACATTACCCTTCATTTGAAAGAATTTGCGCTTTACATTCTCGACGGTGGTCTTCACCTTCAGTGGATCGAATTGCTCCGGGTGCAGTTCTGCGTACGCCACCGTATCGTCAGTTGGAACAACATATCCAGTAGTAGCCGCAAGGCGCGCACCGTACAGGCCTGAAAGCTCCCAGTTAACGAACTCATGCGCCATGTCATAGAGTCCGCCTTTCCCAATGCCAGGGTGAAGCAACATATCATTCGACCATCCCTCGTACCCTTCCTTCGGCACGGCATAACCTACCTCGACACCTCGTTTCCTCGCCTCGTAGTAGATGGGCTCCCATCCGGTCATGACCCAAACCTCACCGCCGGTAATCAGATCTACGCCATCAGTCCACCCATTCCATAGCTTCCGGAACTGCCCGGCCTTCGCGCGATCTCGGAGAAAGAACATCACCTTAGAGAGCTCAGTTTCGGTGAGATCCCCTGGCTTGTCTATCTGCTCCAGGCCATTCTCCTTCAAGTAGATGGCCGCAAAGATGACGCTGTTGATCCAAGCGTCCTCCATGGCGGTCTTGCCAGCAAGAGCTGGGTCAAAAACCGCCGCATAAGAGTCGACGTGCAACTTATCCGATCGAAAGATAATTGAATCAGCATTGATTACCGTTGGAATGCCAAACGTCTTCCCACTCACCCTTGTATACTCAATGTCGCGCGCCCATGGCCACAGCTTCGCGAAGTTCGGAATTCTTTCGAGTTCCCAGGGAATGATCGCACCTGCAGCCGCTAACTCAGGTTCGGCTCCGCCTTGAAGACCGCTCAGGTTCCGGGTCTTCGACTCCCCTTCCATAACTAGCTTGGTGATCACGGGTCCCGGGTCGTTCTGATTGTCTTCGAAGATGATCTTGCCGCCATACTTGCTTTCAAAGTCACTCCAGTCTCCTATATCCAACGTGCCAGTACCCCAGAAGTTCAGTGACGTCTGTTGTTGAGTAGGCCTGAACCACCCACAGGCTCCTGAAGTGCCCGCAAGTGCTCCCAGGCCAGTTATCCCCAGCAGCTGGAGAAGGTCCCTGCGGCTCACATTCGACGAGAGATAGGGTTCTGGATCAACCTGCTTCATTTCTAGGCTCCTCATCTAGTCGTCTAACTGCCTCTCGGTTCCATCCAACTCGAATGGCTCCTCTATTGAAGGCTACAGCTTTTGGAACCAAATTCACAATTGGATCTAGCCCATCGCTCGGTCTTCGAATCCGAAGAACTTCGCCCTCAACCAGGACTTGAAGATCTAGACTTGTTCCGTAATTGTCCGCCTTTAGGAGCTGACCGCTAAAGGAATAGTCGACATCGCTTAAAGTGTCGATTCCAAGCTTGATCTTTGCTGGATCGATTTCGGCACAATAGCCAAGCAGGTTCACTACATTCGCGCCACCGAGAAGCTCTACGACTACAGCACTCCTCGGATCTTCGTACAGCTCCCTCGGAGTCCCGACTCGAATACATCTACTTCTGTCTTCGTTCCTATTCTTGTTTAGAACTGCGACCCGATCACTCCGAAGCATTGCTACGTCAGGGTCATGGGTGACCACTACGAACGTTATGCCGACTTCGAGCGCGAGTAACTCGATATACTTCCAGAGTTCCATTCTGTTCCCGAAATCCAGCGCCGTCATGGGCTCATCCATCAGCAGGATCTTCGGCCTAGTTATCACTGCTCTCCCAAGTGCGAGACGCTGCTTCTGACCTCCGCTGAGCTCTTGAGGCTTCGAGTTGCGCTGCTCACTGAGGCCGAGGTGCTGAACCATAGATGATACAAGAGTCTTCGCGTCACCGAGCCTGCCGACAGCGCGTAGACTCAGGGTGAGTTGCTCCTCGACTGTAAGATGGGGAAAGAGGGCGAGATCCTGGAAGACCGTTCGGAGAACTCGGTTACTACCGAACTGCCGTTCTACTGGCTCTCCGAAGATCGAGACTTCGCCAGAGCTGGGGCGATCTAGACCGCTAAGCATGCGAAGAAGTGTGCTCTTCCCCGCTCCACTTGGGCCGATGATGCCGAAGGACTCCCCTTCGGCGATCTCTATATGGTCAATAGTGAGCTCAAAAGAGCCTTGGGATTTCCTGACGTCGCGCAGCGAAATAGCTTTCGTATTCGAGGCCATCTCTATATCCGAAATACCGTTCGCGCTGAAGCTAAACGCTAGTGTTCTTCACGCAGTTCGCTGAGAAGACGCCCGCAGCTTTCCAGCCAAGGGCGCACACCCACTTAGGGTGCGCATGCGCTTCTCAGCGTCCGAGTGTGCGTCTGCTGAGCGAGCTCTTGGTCTCTCCGAGTAGCACCCTAGCTAGAGCAATGGATGCTGTCAAGCTTATAGACCTAGAGCAATGGTTGAGGCGGCTCGTCCTACTACAACCGCATTGCGAGGACTCCAAGCTAGGATGGCAGGGTGGCCCAGCGACTTGTAGTCCAGGTCGAGAGATTCTCGGGGCAATTCTGGACCTCTTGCCCAAGGTGGGACACCGGCTGTTCCACGACGCGCCTCCACGGCGTCCAGAGGTGCAGCTCAGTGATCCTGACTGGCGATGCTCCGCCTGCACCTCTTTATCGCAGCTTAATCGCAGCCTCGCCTTCACCCGAAGAAATCGCCGTAACTCTTTGAAAACAATGGTGTCCCCAACGGGATTTGAACCCGTGTTGCCAGCTTGAAAGGCTGGAGTCCTGACCTGGCTAGACGATGGGGACGGGCGGCGGCGGGAGAGCCCTGTGCCAGGTGCAGGCTACCATAACGGTCGAAACGTGAAGCTGCTGGATCGTCACCCTGGAGAAAGCAGGCCCAGGCAGGCTCTCGTCCTCGATGACCTCGGCGCCGTATCCTCACCGGCTCCTTCATGGAGGCGCTCCCGCGCTGCCTCCTCTCGGGCGCACCGGTCGCGATCGCCGCTACCTGGACCTTCGACAACCTTGACCATCGACAATCGGCTACCCTGAGCCGGCCCTGCGAGCCCCAGTCAGGAGCCGCCGCCCCTTCCACGGCGTCACGCCCTCGTGTACCCTCTTTTCATGAAGCGTTCGCTCCGGAACCTGTGCGCAGCGTCCTGCCTGAGCTCGACGCTGTTGGCTGCCCTCACCTTGCCGCTCCACGCCCAGGCTCTCGGTGCCAAGTGGCAGCGGAACGACAGGGCGGCCGAGCAGGCCCTACTGGCCGGGAATCCCGAGGCGGCGCTCCGCACGCTCGCACGCGTTCTCCACGAGATGATGGAGCGCATGGGGCCGGGGAAAGGCGGCAAGCTGGCCATGGGCATCGTCTTGATGCACCGCGCCTTGGCTGAAGCGGACCTCGGCCAGAAGGAGGCCGCGCTCTGGGACTGGGATGTCGCGCTCAACTTCAATCCCGCACTGGCCCGAGAGGATCTGATGCCGTTCGGAGAAGCGGGGCGGCTGCTCCACGACCACCCACTCCGGAGCGCGAGCGCCGAGACGCAGGGGAAGGCCGACGCCCAGGAGCCGCTCTATCCGGAGCTCGGCGTGGTCGAGCCACCGAAGGTCCGGAAAGCGCCTCGGCCAGTCTTTCCGGTCGGTGCTCGCGACTGGGGACTCCAGGGCGCGATCACTGTCCAGGTCATCCTGACGAAAGATGGCCGCGTGACTCAGCCCCTGGTGCTCGCCGATCTCGACGCCGCCACGATCACCTTCAGCGCCCTCGAAGCCCTCCGCCAGTGGACCTTTCGGCCGGCTCACCTCGAAGGAAGGCCGGTTTCGGTGTTCTACAACCTGACGGTCAACTACCGGCTCCGCCCCTGAACAAGGCGCCCACCCGCCTCAAAGCCTGTCAGGAAATCTCCGGATGCTCTCCGGCTGGGCTCCCAGCGCGGCACGGATGCCGATCTCGTGTCGTCGCTGCGCCACGTCGTAGGAGATGACGCCGTAGATCCCGACCATCGCGAGCACGAGGGCGAGGACGGTGAAGAGGCTGAGGAGCAGCGTCTGGAGCCACGTCTGGGACAGCGAAGCCGTGACCAGATCGTCGAGCGAGCTCACCTGCGCGACCGGCTGGAGAGGGTCCAGCCCGTTTGCCCGGCCCAGGTGGCGGCGCGGGATGAGCAGCGTGGTCGCCGCCACCCACGCGAGCCCGTGGCCGCCGGCGAGGATGCCGTTGATCCCCATGGCGATCCAGATGTGCCAGACCCGGAGGTGACCGGTGACCAGAAGGATCAGGAGGGCCAGGCTGTTCAGGCCCTGGGCGCCGTCGGCCACGAGCATCGTCTTGCGCCGGTTCCAGCGATCGACGAACGGTCCCTGGAAGGGCATCAAGACGACGCCCGGCACCGTCGCGGCGAAGATGATCAGGGCAAAGCTGGTGACTGACCCGGTCTTTTGGTACACCCACACGCCCCCGGCGAAGCTGGTGAGGCCGGTGCCCAGGATGGAGATCACCTGCCCGAGCCAGACCCGCAGGAAAGTCCGCACGCCGCGCTCGGAGAGGTCGGTCAAGGGGCCGCCGGCCGGATCCGGGGCGAGACCGGACGTGTGAGGGTCCGGGGGCGGCGCTTGCGCGGCATCGTCGAGGGAGTCGGCCATCGCTCCTCCTGGTGGTCCGACAACCCTCAATCGACGGGTCCTGACGGTCCTTCCCGCCGCTGGCGGCGTTGCTCCTCCTCGACGTAGGCCCCGCTACGCCTGCGTCGGAGCGCCTTGCCAGCGACGCGGAATCCTCGCCAGATACCCTGTCAACTGAAGGTTGACGGATCACTGGCTCTACGCCAGCCGGGTGAGGACGGGCGACGATCGAGCTCGCGGTAGCTCAGAAACCTGGTGCCCTGGAGACTCGAGCAGACGCCGGCCAGCCCGGGCGGAGCCGACCTTCAGACCGTCGCGGTCGGTGTGGCGCGCCACGAGGAGCCCGAACGCGGCGAGCGTCACGACGAAGAGGCTCACGCCTTCGGCGCGCGCGAGGAGCACGTGGTCGAAGCCCTTCGCCAGTGGAAGCGCGAATCGGCCCGGACGGACGAAAAACCGTCCCCTACCTCGGAGAGACCGGAGCCCGAGTCTATTCGCCTGGGCTAGAGCGTGCCGAGATCTTCCGCCACTCCTCGTAAGGCAGTGTCAAGAAACAAGGTTTACATCTTGTGCGGTCGGATGACGTAGTTCCATTCGCCGTGAAAGGAGTGACGGGTGAGGTTTAACGTGGCGATCTCCTGATCCGATACCTTGCGGCCGACGGGATAGGAGCGCCTGTCCAACCGGCAGGTCACCTTGAGCCCCTTGGCAGTGGTTGTCTTGGCGATCAGGCGCACGATTGTTTCGTAGTCGCGAAGTGGCTCTCCACGCCAGTTGGAGGAGATGAAGGAGAACAGGCGATGCTCGACTTTGTTCCACTTGCTGGTCCCTGGAGGGAAGTGGCACACCCTGATAGAGAGGCGGGCCCAGTCCGCGAACCCTTGGAGCTCTATCTTCCACTGGCGAAGGCGGTATCCGTTGCTGCCGCCACCATCCGCCGTGATCAAGAGAGTCTTGGCGATCGGATACAGCCGCCGCCCCTCCGCGCGCCACCATCCTCGAATCGAGGCCACCGCGAAGGCACCGGTGTCATGATCGGTGCCTACGTTCACGAAGCCAGTGTTGCGACCCAAGTCGTAGACGCCGTACGGATACGCACGCGGGACCGATGGATCAGGAAAATCGTGGACGTTGACGCGCTGAGGGGATTTCGCCCTTCGCCACTGCTTCCCTTTGTTCAGGTAGTTCCCGAGGATCTCTTTCTTCTTCGTGTCGACCGAGATCACGGGTCGCCCCGCGGCCAGCGCCTTGCTCACCTGTTCGTTGATGTACCGGAACTGAGCGTCGCGGTCTGGATGACCGCTCCCGCCCTCGGCCTTTCGGTTCCCCTGAAGGCTGTAGCCCATCTGCCGCAGCAACTGGGCCACTTTCTCATGGCTCACCGGGTGGTGCTGGGCTACCAGCTCTGCGGCCAGAGCGCGGGTGCTCTTGCTCGTCCAGCGCAGCGGCGACTCTGGGTCGCCGCTCGTCAGCGGCTCGACAAGCGTCTCCAGCCATCTCGGCAGATCGGGATCGCGGACTTCAAGTGCCGGCCGCCCGCCGCCTGGGCGTCGAACCCGGCCCGCTGCCAGAGGGGGGCTACCCAGCTCGTGAAGCCCCTTCGTAATCGTCACTCGAGACAAACCACACGCCCTGCTGACGGCCGACACGCCGCCGTGGCCGAGCTGACGAGCCTCGCTCGCTGCGAAGAGTCGCCGCGCTCGCTCATCAAGATGAGGCCAAAGAAGAGCGATTTTCTCCTGGAGCGCACCGAGATCACCCATCTCCCATTCAATCTAAAACAGGAACGCCTGAATGTCAAGCTTGTTTATTGACACTGCCTAAGAGAGATCGCCCTGCCCGCCTGGGGGCGAGTCTTCCTGGCGGTCGACCGGCTCCGGGTAGTCGTCCTTGAGGCGGCAGAGAAGCTCCTCCACCGCGCAGTCGCTCACCTGTTTGCCCGCTCGTCGCATCTCGGCTCCCGCCTCGCTCGGCCCGCGTTCGCTCGAATAAGTGCACGCTGGGAACCGAGGCGGGACACGCGAGGGGCGCATTCGCCTGCCGGCCCGCCCGCCGCGCTCTACGCCGCTCGCCGTCCGAGGGCCCAGAGAGCTGCGCCCGCCAGCGACAGACCCAGCAACGCCAGCCCCCCCGGCGGCAGCGTCGGCACCTCGGTCGGCGAGGGCGGGGGCACCGGGGCCTCGCCGAGGTAGTGGCTGGGGTCGGTGGCCGAGACCGTCAGGCCGCCGGGCAGCTCGGCCGTCGCGGTGCCCAGGTTCGCGTACTGACCCTCGGTGGCCGGACCGCTCCCGGTGCAGGTCATCGCCGTGCCACCCGCCAGCGTGGTCGCGGGGCAGCTCACCGCGACGCCCTGGTCGTCGGTCACGGTCACGTTGTCGAGCGGATCGGTCCCGAAGTTGGTCACCACGTAGTCCCAGCTCACGGTGTCGCCGACCGTGATCGTCGGGCCCGGAGCCGTGTCCGCGTCCTCGCCGTTGGTCGACTTCTCCAGGGTCAAGGGGTTCCCGAAGTAGTGGCTCGGGTCGGAGTCGGTCTCCTGGACGTCGCCGGGCGCCAGGGCGGTGACCGTGCCGACGTTCGAGTACGGCCCCGACTGCGCGGTGGCGCTCGCCGTGCAGGTCATCGACGCACCGGCCGCCAGGTCCGTCGCCGGGCAGCTCACCATGACCCCCTGGTCGTCGGTGACCGTCACGCCGGTCAGCGGATCGGAGCCGAGGTTGCTCACCACGTAGGTCCAGTCGACGGTGCTGCCCGTGAGGACCGTGGGTCCCGGAGGGGCGTCGGCGTCCTGGCCGTTCGTCGCTTTCTCCAGGCTCAGCGTGGTCCCGAAGTAGTGGCTGGGATCGGAGGCCGTGACCTCGCCGCCCCCGGCGAGCGTGGCCGTGGCGGTGCCGAGGTTCGCGTACTGGCCGGCCATCGCGGTACCGCTCGCGGTGCAGGTCATCGATTCGCCCGGGGCGAGGGTCGTCTGCGGACAGCCGACCGCGCCGATCTGGTCGTCGCTCACCGCGACGCCGGTGACCGACGCCGGACCCGGGTTGCTCACCTGGTAGGTCCAGTCGACGGCGTCGCCGACCAGGATCTTGGGACCCGGGGGAAAGTCCGCGTCGACGCCGTTCGTCGACTTCTCGAGCAGGAGCATTTGCCCGAAGTAGTGGCTGGGGTCGGAGGCGGCGACCATGTCCTCGCTCGGAAGCAGCGCCGTCACGGTGCCCAGGTTGGCGTACTGGCCGACCTGCACGGTCCCGGAGGCGGTGCAGGTCATGGACGCGCCCGGGGCGAGGGTGGTCCCCGGGCAGGTCACGACGACACCCTGGTCGTCGCTCACCTGCACGTTGGAGAGCGGGTCGGCCCCGGAGTTCGTGACCAGGTACTCCCAGCTCACCGCGGAGCCCACGGGAAGGGAGGGCCCGGGGGGCGCGTCGGCGTCGAACCCGTTGGTCGACTTCTCGAGGGTGACCCCTTCCGCAGTCTGGCCGAAGTAGTGGCTCGGGTCGGTGGCCGACACCGGCTCTCCGCCTTGGAGCCCCGTCACGGTGCCCACGTTCGCGTACTGACCGCTTTGCGCGGTGCCGCTCGCCGTGCAGGTCATCGACTCCCCCGCCCCGAGGGTCGCCTGGGGGCAGCTCACCATGCCGATCTGGTCGTCGCTCACCGAGATGGCTGTGACGTCGCGGCCCGATCCGTTGGTGACGAGGTAGGTCCAGGTGACCGTCGACCCGATCAGGACGACCGGCCCCGGAGGCGAGTCGGCATCGACCCCGTTGGTCGACTTCTCGAGGATGAGAACCTGTTGGGCGGAAGCCGAGGTGGCGACGACGAGCGCCAAGGCCACGACGACGGCGAGGCGGCGGACGGGAAACCCCTGCATCGCGACATCCCTCCGAGTCAGCTCGCACACCCCTCCCGATGTGCGAGCCATGCCAGTGGAGGGTAGCGCATGCGGAGCCCCAAGGCTAGTGACCCGTCAACCGCCAGGTGACGTGTCCTGGCGGTCCATCTCTCCGCTGGCGGCGTTGCTCCTCCTCGACGTAGGCACCGCTACGCCTGCATCGGAGCGCCTGGCCAGCGACGAGAAATCCTCGCCAGATACCCTGTCACTTGACGGTTGACGGGTCACTCCCCGGGCTCGCCGCCCTCCCCGAGCGCCGGCTCGGTGCCGGCCAGGAGCTCTTCGACCCGGACGCCGCGCCCGAGGCGCGGAATGAACGCCGGCACGCGCTCGCGGTAGCGGCGGTAGGGCTCACCCAGGTAGTGCGCCAGGTCTCGCTCCTCGAAGGCCAGGGTGGCGAGGAAAATGTAGCCGGTGGCGCCGGCCGCGAAGAGCAGGTGCCCCACGCTCATCCGCGGCGTGGCCCAGAAGGCGATCAGGAAGCCAAGCATCAGCGGGTGGCGGACGTGGCGGTAGAGCCAGCGCGTCTGGAACTCGGGCTCGGGCTCGGGGCGGCGGCGCAGGCGGGCCCAGACCTGCGACAGGCCGAACAGGTGGGCGTGGCTGATCATGAAGGTGCCGGCGAGGACCGTCGCCCAGCCGAGGGCGAAGACGGCCCGGAGAACGTCCCTGCCGACGGCGTTCTCGACCTGCCAGACCGCGTCCGGCAGGGGCCGCCATTGCCAGAACAGCAGAATCAGGACCAGGCTCGACAGGAGCACGTAGGTGCTGCGCTCGGCGGCCGGCGAGACGACGCCGCGCCACCAGCGCTTGAAGGCCCGCCGCGCCATGCCGCTGTGTTGCACCGCGAAGAGCGCCAGGAGCAGGGCGTCGACGACGAGCGACGGAACGAGCGCGCCCGCGGCCCCCGAGTCGATCGACTTCGGCACGCCGAAGCCGGCCAGGAAGCCGACGGCGTAGAGGAACGTGGCGAAGAAGACCCCGTAGCAGACGAGGCCGTACAGGAAGGTGATGGCTCCACTCATCGGTTCAACCTCCTTGGGTCAGGGACGACAGGTTCGGGAAGGGAGACGGGTCGTCGGCCGCCTCGGCCTCGGGCCGCGCGACCTCCAGGCCGACCGGCACCCCGTGGCGTAGCGTCTGGAGCACCACGCAGGCTCGCTCGGCGGCCGCGAGCAGCCGGTCGACGGCTCCGGGCGCCGCCTCGGGTCCGGGCTCGACCTCGATCCGGCAGCTCATGCGCTGGAGGCCCACCGGGACCTGCGGGTCGACCGCCAGGGTGCCGCGCACGTCGACCTCGCCGGTCACCGCCACCGACAGGCTTTCGATCGGCACCCGCAGGCGCGCGGCGATCATGCGCAGCGTGGTGTCGAGGCAGCTCGCCAGGGCGGCGCAGAGGATGTCGCCCGGGTTGGGCTGGTCGTGGAAGCCCCCGACCGCGCGGTGGATCCCGACTCGCCAGCCCTCGTCCTGGCGCTCTCCGGCGACGACCAGGGCGTGGAACGGGTCGGTCGTGACCCCGCCCACCGTCTCCGCCCGGTCGGTGATCCAGGCGTCGCCCGGCGCGCTCCGGTAGCTCTGCCGCAACGGCTCCTGGCGGCCCAGCACGAGCTCGCGGTGATCCGCCATCGTCCACCCCCCTTCGGTCTCGATGCGGCCGAATCGCCGCATCGAGACCACCCTACGGGGTGGGCAGGCCCCGAGTCATGAGGCGGGCGTCCCGATCTTTCGAGGCGTTCTGGGCGTTCTGGACGGAAGGCCGGGACGGGAGTCCCGGATCGCGCCGGCCGAAGCCGGCCTCGCGCGCCAGGACGATCGCTTCGGCCCGGTGGGCGACGCCCAGCTTACCCAGGATGTTGCTCACGTGGTTGCGGACGGTCTTGGGCGAGATGAAGAGCACGGCGGCGATCTCGCCGTTGCTCCGTCCCCGGGCGACCTGGTCGAGGAGCTCGAGCTCGCGCGGCGTGAGCTCGGCGAAGGCCGCCGGCGGCTCGGTCCTCTCCTCGGCCAGGAAGGCGTGCACCGCCTCCCAGAAGCGTCCCCAACCCGGATCCTCCGCCTGGAGGATGTGGTTGCGGCCCTCGAGGGCCACGAACTGGGCGCCGGGGATGAGCGTCGCCATGCGCCGCCCCTCCTCGAACGGCACCATGCCGTCGCCCCGGCAGTGGAGCACCAGGGTGGGCACCCGGATGCGCGGCACGAGCTCCGAGATGTCGACCCGGTGGAAGGCGAGCCACAGGCGCCGGGCCATGGCCGGGGTGGTGCTGCGGGTCTCGAGGTCGGTCAGAGAGCGCAGCTTCTCCACCGGGGCGTCCGGCATGAGCATGCAGGAAAAGACCTCCCGGAAGGCCGGCGAGTCGCGGCCCCAGCCGTGCTCGATGAGGGTCGCCAAGGCTTGGATCTCCTCCGCCTGGGACGTCTCCGGGGGCCGCGCCAGCCCGCCCTGGACGTAGCTGCCGTAGAGCACCAGGCGGCTGACCCGCTCCGGGTGCATGGCCGCGAAGGCCGCCGCGATGGCCGCCCCCTGGCAGAGGCCGAAGAGGGGGAAGCGACGGAGCCCCGCGGCGTCGGCCACCGCCTCGACGTCCGCGACCCACCGCTCCATCGTCTGCTCCCGCGGATGGCGGTCCGAGAGGCCGCACCCCCGCAGGTCGTAGCGCACCACCGTGTTGCCCGCCGCGAGCTCCGCCAGCCAGTCGCACCAGGCGACCGCCTCCCAGTCGAGCTCGAGGTGGGTCAGCCAGGTGGGCGTCTGGAGGAGGACGGGCCCGGAGCCGCTGGTGCTGTACGCCAGGCGGACGGCGTCGGCCGAGCGGCAGAAGCGGATCTTGGGAGGAGCCACGGCCTCCAGTTTATCGGACGAGGACCGGGACCGTGCCCCACCGCCGGAGACCAGGCACCGCGGCGGCGCGGAGCGCTTCTCCCACGGCCGTGCGTCAACTGCTTTCCATCGAGCCAGCGCCAGGTTGCTTGTCCGCATTCACGAGTTGTCGTACTTATCTACCGACGTATTCGATGGCGATCACCCTCGCCGCAAAGACCACCACCGGGCCCTTGGCGGGCCCCGACAGAGGAGACCCCTCATGAAGCGTTGGATCCCGATCGCAGCTCTCGTCTTCGCCCTGGCGACGCTTCCCCTGGCGGCCGCCCAGCACTCGGCGTCCCCCTCCTGGGACAGCTTGACGATCTACCAGTTCCAAGGTGAACGGCTCCCCGCGCCGGGCGAGATGACCGACGCCCGGATCGAGTACTCGGTGAACGGGCGGACGGTATACACCCGGCAGTTCCGCTTCCGCCTGGAGCTCGACCAGAACCTGACCGTACCGCTCGCCGACCCGGCGGGGGCCGCCGCCCTGGGCGAGCTGGGCGGCTCGCCGTCGGCCGTGCGGATCGACGTCTACGTCGGCGACGTGCTCCTGGACTCCTTCGATCTCGCGAGCTTCCGCACCTATGACGCGGATCTGAAGCGGGCCGACCGGGCCGAGCTTCGAGCCGCTGCTGCGCACCTGGGCCGCGGAGGCGGCGAACGCTGCGGCCTCCACCGAGGCTCCGGCGCCGCGCCTCGCCGCCAAGGACAGCCCTCGACTCTCCGAGCGCGTCCTCCTCGACCCCTGCGTGACCTCGTGCCGCCAGGACTACCTGCAGTGCACCCGCGACTTGCTGGATGGTTGCGACCAGGACTTCCAGTCTTGCCTGGAAGGATGTCCAAACTACGACTCCGACGGTGACGGGGTCCTGAACGGCAGCGACAACTGCATCGAGACGCCAAACGCCAACCAGGCCGACTGCGATGGAGACGGATACGGAGACGCTTGTGACAGCCTGAACGCCACCTACCAGGACGCGACGTCGGAGAAGACCTGCTGGACCGACAAGGACACCCACTTCTTGTACATCACCTTCGAGCACCACGTGGAGAAGCGCCAGCACGACGTGAGCTCCTGCGGAGCGGCGGACCGCTGGATCGGGCGGGTGCGTCAGTCCAACGACTGCGTGAACATCAGCGACTACGATTGCTGCTGGGGCTTGCGCACCTCGATCTCCGCCGTCGGCGACGACCCCACCTACTGGTGCGGCGTCGCGAGGGACCACGACTACTGCCACTGCAGAGCCCCGGACATGGACCCCGTCGGTCGAAGCATCTAGCGCGCCAGCCCCGATGGGGTGAGTGTGGAGCAGGAGCGCTGGTGTAGGCGGTTTGCTGGGCTTGCTCGAGGGACCTGGATTGCTGGAAGGGGTTGACATGGAGTCCCAAGGGTGCGTAATATTTAACGCGACCCAAGGGAGATCGTGATGACCCTCCAGCACCGCTTCACCTACCTGCCCCCCGACGCGGAGATCCTCGGTCCTCACGCCGCGATCGGTCACGACGAGGACGGCTACTGGACGGTGTTCAACGCCTCGGGGCCGATCTTGCGCTTTCGGGAGGACGACACGATGGGTCGGCGCATGGCGGCGGCCGTGCTCACCGATCCGGCGCTCGACCTGGCCCAGCCTCAGGCGCTCGCGAGGGCGTTGGGCTGGCACCGCAGCCGGATCTTCGAGTACCGCAAGCGGTTCCAGGAGCACGGAGTGGAGGGGCTCGAGCCGCAGCGCACCGGCCCGCGCGGGCCTCACAAGCTCCAGGGCGCGACGCGGTCGGAAGCCCAGCGACTTCTCGACCGGGGGGGCTCGAACCGGCGGGTGGCCAAGCAGGTGGGGGTGAGCGAAGGGGCCATCCGCGCGGCGTTGCGCGAGGGCCGCCTGGTACGGCCCCCCTGTCGCGAGCCGGTGGGCCCGCCATCGGAACGGCCAGCTACCGGTCCAGGGCAACGTAACCTGGAGGATCTCTCGTGTTCGGCGGGTGTGGCGGTCAAGCGCACCGAGGATCGAGCGCTGGCTCGGACGGGGCTGCTGGTGGAGGCCGCGCCCGTCTTCGAGCCCGCGGAGGCGGTGGCCCGAGCCGGCGTGCTGGTGGCGCTGCCAGTGCTGTTGGGCCAGGGGTTGATCGAGGTCGGCCAGGAGGTCTACGACGCGGTGCGCAACGGCTACTTCGGCCTGAGCTCGATGCTGTTGACGTTTGCGTTCATGGCCCTGCTGCGCATCAAGAGCCTGGAAGCGCTTCCGGCCCACGCCCCGGGGGAGTTCGGGGCGATCCTGGGGCTCGATCGCGCACCGGAGATCCGCACGGCGCGGCGCAAGCTCGCAGAGCTCGGCGACCGCGGCAAGGCCTGGGACTTCGCGCGGGCGTTTGCCCAACGCTGGGCCGAGGACGATCCCGACGCGCTCGGGTATCTCTATGTCGACGGCCACGTGCGCCCCTACCACGGCCGTGCGCATCGGCTTCCCGAGACCTTCGTGCAACGGCGGCGGCTGTGCATGCCAGCGACCACCGACTACTGGGTCAACGACGCACGGGCGGAGCCTTTGTTCTTCGTCACCGCGTCGGCCAACGACGATCTGCTCAAGATGTTGGGCACCGAGGTTCTCCCCGCGGCCCGGGCGCTCGCCGGAGCCGAGCGCAGGATCACGGTGGTCTTCGACCGCGAGGGCTGGAGCCCGAAGACGTTCGCGACCTGGTACCCGCAAGGACTCGATGTCTTGACCTATCGCAAGGGGGCCTACGAGCCCTGGCCCGAGGCGTGCTTCTTCCCGGTCGAGACCACGGTCTCGGGTCGCCCGGTCACGTATCGGCTCGGACAACGCTCGGTGCGGCTCGGACGAAACTTCTGGATGCGGGAGGTTCGGCGCTTGTGCGATAACGGGCACCAGACCTCGGTCATGACCACGCGCCAGGACCTCGGGATCGAGGAGGTGGCGCGGCGGATGTTCGCCCGCTGGAGCCAAGAGAATTTCTTCCGCACCATGCGTCATGAGTTCGCTCTCGACCACCTGCCCAGTCACCGGGTCGAGCCGGCCGATCCCGAGCGCACCGTGCCGAACCCTGCGATCAAGGACAAGAAGAAGCGGCTCGGACAGATCCGGTCCCAGCTCGCCAAGGCCCAGGCCTCCTACGGCGAAAAGGCGCTAGAGAACCCCGAGCACCGGCGCCCCACCATGAGAGGCTTCAAGATCGCTCACGGCCGGCTCGCCCACGAGATCCGGCGCCTGAGCGCCGAGCGCGAAGCGCTCGAAGCCGAGATCCGGGCTCTGCCCAAGAGGGTCCCGCTCCAGCAGCTGCGCCCCGCCCACGACATCGTGCGCCTGGAGCAGCAACGCAAGGTCCTCACCGATACCGTCAAGATGGTGGCCTACCGCGCCGAGACCCAGCTCGCCAACCTCGTGGGCCCGCTGCTTCCCTTCCGCACCGACGAAGCGCGCAGCTTCCTCAAGAAGGTCTTCCAGCTCCCCGCCGATCTCCTCCCCGATCCCGAGAACCATCGCCTCGTCGTGCGCCTCTATGGCATGGCCAACCCGCGCTCCAACCGCGTCCTCGCCGTCCTCTGCGACCTGCTCAACGGGCTCGAAACGACCTTCCCGGGCACCACGCTCCGGCTCGTCCTCGAGACCCAAGCGTCGCAAAAATAAGTACGCCATGTCCGGGGCTCTGCACTGACGCCTTCGGCCACTCGGCGCCCTGCCGCCGGAGGGCCGGCCTCCCGGGGTGCGACCGCGCTCCGGGGGGCCTTTTCGAACGGGCTCGCCCCGCCGGGCCGCCTCGCCGGCTCAGTCCACTCCATCGTCGGCCGGGATCTGCGCCAGGAGCTCGTCGACCGCGTCCGGGGCGAGGTCGCCGGCCGTGAGCTCCGGGGCCAGGTCGGCCAGGGCCCGTTCCCGGAGCCCGCCGCGGTCGAGGACCGGCCGCTCGTCCAGGTGGCCGTGCTCGGCGAGGTACGCCTCGAGCTGCTCGCGCTTGTCGGCCCGGAAGCCCTTGACCCCGCCCTCGGCGAGGTCCGCCAGGAGCGCCCGGGCGTCGCCTCGGGCCGCGGCCGCAAGCTGGGCGACCTCGGCGAGGAAGCGGTCGCTGACCGCCCCGGAGGCGGCGAGAACCCTCCGGTCCACGGGCTCGCCCCGGCCCTGCCGCCAGGCCCGGAGGAGGACGTCGACGCAGCGCGCCCGGGCGCGGATCCGGCCCCAGCGCTCCCGCCCGGCCCCGGCCTCGCCCCCGTCCGGGATCAGGCTCGGCAAAGCGCCCGCCCCGGCCTCGGCGTCTCCGCCCAGGGCCGCGAGCTGACCCCACCCGACGACGCCCTCGCGGAGCAGGGCGTGGAGCACCTCCGGCTCCTCGACCAGGTGGGCTACGTGGACGGCCCCGGGCTCGCCCCGCGGGTCGATTCCGGGCACTCCCAGGAGTGCCGCGTACGCCTCGCGGCTCCGCCCCTCCGGCGCCGGCACCGGCGGGGCCCCGGGCGACCAGCGCCGGCGCGGCGCGCGGCGCTCGGCCTCGAGGCTCCGCGCCCTGGCGAGGTCGATCACCTGCAGGTCGGGGCGGGCGCCGTCCGTCACCTCGAGCGCCGAGCGCCACTTCGCCACCTCGTCCTCCTGGGCGGTGAAGTAGAAGACCTGGCGGCCGGAGCGCGCCACGTCCAGGGCCGCTTCGATCAAGGCCCGGGCCGAGGCGTCGTCGGAGTTGGCGAGCGTCTCGTCGAGGACCAGGGGCGGGCGGATCCCCCGCTCGTGGACCTCGATGAACGCCAGCCGGACCGCCGCCAGGAGCTGCAGGCGGGTGCCGCTCGAGAGCTCGTCGAGGGTGCGCTCCCGCTCGGCGGCGCTGTCCCGGGCGCGGAAGAGGGGGCGCTCGCCGGTCGGGTCGAGGAGCCGGAAGCGGCCGCGGGTGATCTCGGCGAAGAGGCGGGCGGCGCGCCGCATCACCTCCGGGCGGTGGCGCGCGCGCACCTGGCCCTTGAGCCACTCGCCCAGCTCATGGGCGACCCGCCCAGCCGCCACCCGGCGGCGGTCGGCGCGGAGGTCGTCCTCGGCCCGCTCCCGCGCCGCCAGTGCCTCCTCCAGCTCGTGCCGGCCCTTGGCCTGTCCGATCAGGGTCTCGAGCCGGGTGATCTCATTCTCCAGGGCCTTCTGCCGGCCGGCACCCGCCGCCAGGAGCTCCCGCTCCGCCTCGAGCTCGGCGGCGGGCGGGCCGTCCGGGACGGCGCCTTCCGGGACCCGGCCGGCCGCGGCCTCGCGGAGGACCCGGGCGTCGTCGCGCTCGCGCACGGACTCGCGGTAGGCCTCGAGGCGGTCGGCCAGGGCCCGCAGGCTGGCCTCGTCGCCCGGCTCGAGGTCGAGGCGGTGGTAGATCTCGTCGCGCTCCCGGGCGCGGCGGTCGAGGCGCTCGCCGACGCGTTCGAGCTCGCCTCCCGGCCCCTCGATCCGCGCGATCTCCCTCCCGATCTCGACGCGCCGGCGGAGCGCGCCGACCGCGGCGAGGGCGCCGACGGCGTCGGCCGGCGCGCCGGCACCGTGGCGCTCGAGCGCGGAGGCGAGGCCGGCCAGGAGCTCCTCCTCCCGCCTCCGGAGCTCGCCGATCGCCGCCTCCCGCCCGGCCGCGTCGGCATGGGCCTCCCGCCACTGGCCCAGGGCCTGGGCGAGGGCGGCCAGGGGCGCCGGCTCGAGCTCGGGGTCGAGCTCCGGGGCGATCCCCAGGCGGTCCAGGGCGCCGAGCCGGTCACGATCGAGCGCCGCCCGGCGGTCCTCGAGGCGCCGGAAGCTCTTCGGCGAGCCTCCGGCGGCGCTCGGCCCGGCGGGCGAGGCGCTCGGATTCGAGCCGCCCCTCGAGCCACCGCCGCTCCAGAGCCTCGGCCTGGGCGTCGACCGCGCGGCGCTCCCAGGCGCCCGGCGCGTCCAGCCCGAGGGCCGCGTACTTCGCCTCGAGCTCGTCGCGCACCCGCCGCCGGTCGCGGACGTCGCTCTCCACCCAGAGCGCCAGGAGGACGGCGGCGCCCGCCAGGCCCCAGAGCCCCGGGTGGACGAGGAGGCCGCCCGCGATCCCGGCGCCGAGGAGGAGGCCGAGGGCGGCCCCCGCGGCGAGGCGGGTCCGCGGGCCGCCGGCCGAGAAGCGGAGCCAGGCGCGCAGGTAGGCGGCACCGGTCTTCAAGGGCTCGGTCTCCGGAGGCTCTCCTCCCTCCCCCAGGGCGGCCTCCTCGGCGTGGAGCGCCGCCCGCTCCGCCGCGAGGCGCTCGGCCCGCCGGGCGAGGCCGACGAAGTCCGCCCAGGCGGTCTCGCCGACGGCTTCGAGGAACGGCTCGGAGGCCCGCTCCCCCAGGCCGGCCCGGGCCGTCTCCCGGCGCGCCCGGGCCGCGGCCAGCTCCTGCTCGGCCCGGCGCCGCTCCTGCTCCAGCCCGGCGAGCTCGCGGGCCTCGGCCTCGAGCTGCGCGAGGACCTCGTCCGCGACACCTCCCGCCAGGAGCGGAGCGTCGCCGAGACGGCGCCGGGCTTCGCCGAGCTGCTTCCGGCAGCCCTCGCGCTCGGCCTCGGCGGCGGCGATCTCCTCGGCGAGGCGCGCGACGCGCTCCACCTCGTCACCGGCCAGCCGCGCCACCGCCGGCGGGAAGGCCGCCAGGCCCCGCTCCGCCTCGGCCACTCTCCGCTCGGCCACCAGCCAGGCGAGGGCGGCCTCCACCTCTGCCAGCCGGTGCTCCGCGTCGCGCGCCTCCCGGAGCTCGGCCCGCAGGCCGTCGAGACCCGCGGCCTCGCGCTCCAGCCCGGACTGCCGGAGGGCGAGCTCGCGCACCCGCTCGTCGGCCGCCTTGTAGGCCTCGTCCGCCTTGCGCGACCAGGTGCGCTTGTCGAGCGCCCCGAGGGCCGCGACGGCGGCATCGACGTCGTAGCCCCCCAGCGCCTCGCGCGCCACCTGGCGGGCCAGCTCCTCCCCGCGGGCACCCTCCTGGAGGATCTCGTGGAGCGCCAGCCGGTAGCGCTCCGCGTGCTCGGCCGGGGGCAGCGGGAGCTCGCCGGCCGGCGCTCCGTCGAGCCGGCGCTCGACCCGTCCGTGGTCGATCTCGAGGAGGAGGACGCGCTCGCCGAGGCGGGCCGCGGCCTCGAGCGAGACGCCGCCGGCCGCCGTGCCCTCGGGCGGCCAGAGCAGCAGGCGGAGCGCCCGGGCGGTGGTCGTCTTGCCCGAGGCGTTGGGGCCGTGGATCACGTTGATCCCGGGCGAGAGCCCGGAGAGCTCGAAGCCCTGGCGCTCGAAGCCGGGCAGGCGGCGCACCGTGACCCGCTCGAAGGCGAGGCGATCGCCGGTCACGGCGCCGGCTCCCCGCTCGTCCCGCCGGTCGAGCCGGACGTGGGCTCCGGCGCCCGGTCCCGCCCCTGGCGTCCCGCGACCAGGGCGTCGAGGAGCGAGGCCGCCTGGTCCGCCAGGAGCTCGCGCACGTCCCCCTCGGCCACGGTGCGGCCGCCGCCCAGAGGAAGGTAGGGCCGCTGGTCGTAGACCTCCCGGACGCTCTCCTCGACCCGGCGCAGGAGGTCGGGATCGACGTCCCGGTCCCGGTTCGCGTCCCGGTCCAGGGTCAGGAGCAGGGATGCGATCAGGGCGGCCGCGTCGTCCCCCTCGGCCAGCCGCTCGACGGCGAGGGCCGGGCGGGTGGCCACCCGCACCGCCACCAGCCGCGCGTGCCCGCCCACCGCGCCGCCCGCGAGAGCGATCTCGAGGGGCGTCTCCTCCTCGAGCCGGCGGGCGAGGTCGGGCAGATCGCGGTGGAGCGGGCTGCGGCCGGTCAGGGTGAGGCGCAGCAGGAGCTCCTCCGGCCCGGCGTCGCCGGCCTCGTGCGCCAGGGCTTCCGCCTCCTCGCGCACCGCGCGGACGATGCGGGCCTCGACCTCGTCGCGCGCGGCGACGCCCGAGAGATCGACTTCGCGCCGCTCCCAGCGGACGCTGGCCAGGGCGAGCGGCCGGGTCTCCCCGAGCCGATCGCCGGCGAGCTCCAGGAGCCAGGCGCCGTGGACCCCCGTCTCGCTCCAGTCGAGGGGCTGGGGCGAGCCCGGGTAGAGCGCCCAGCACCCACCCGCGAGCTCGATCCGCTCCGGCTTGTGGACGTGGCCGAGGACCCAGGCGGCGGGGCCCGCCCCTTCCAGGCGGGCGCGCGAGAGCGGGGCGTTGGTCGAGGACGGCTGGTCGAGGTCGCCGTGGACCAGGCCGAGGACCGGAGCGCCGGCCTCCGCGCCGGCGGGAGGCTCGAGGTCGTAGGCCGCCACCGGGTCGTCGACGACGTCCCGCGCCGGGAAGGACCAGCCGTCGACGTGCAGGCGCGGCCGCCCCTCCTCGTCGCGCCAGGTGAAGCGCTCCCAGCTCCCTCCCCGCCCGAGCAGGCGGAAGCCCTCGCCGCCGGCCACCCGCGCGAGCCGTGGCAGCACGTCGAAATCGTGGTTGCCGGCCACCGCGCACACCTCGATCCCGGCCGCGGCGAGGCGCCGGAGCCCCTCCTCGAGCGGGCCGAAGGCCTCGAAGTAGCGGTTGGCCCGGTCGACCAGGTCGCCCGAGAGCAGGACCAGCCCCACCTCGTCGCGGACCGCCAGCTCGACGGCGCGCCGCCAGACCGCCGCCACCGAGGCGGCGCGGGGGTCGACGCCCTCGGGCAGCCGGCCGGGCCGGAGGCCCAGGTGCAGATCGCCCAGGCAGAGGATCTTCGAGCGGGTCACGGTGGCCGCATCCTACCGGGAACGCCGGTGAAGGGCCGGGCCTGGCAGCGAGCCGACTGCCCGCTGCCAGCCCGGACGGGGAAGGGTGCCCGGCGGTTCGCCCGGTGAATCGGTAGCAGGCAGAGTGA
This sequence comes from uncultured Acidobacteriota bacterium, assembly GCA_963741925.1. Taxonomy (GTDB): domain Bacteria; phylum Acidobacteriota; class Thermoanaerobaculia; order Multivoradales; family DATKCC01; genus CAVUBL01. Next base: position 442,566 of record CAVUJU010000003.1, on the reverse strand, counting down.
CCGGGGCCGCCGGAGGCAGGATGAGAGCGTACAACCTACGCCTCGCAGACCAGGTGAACGACCCTCGGGCTTCCGGTCTCGGGTCCGGAGATGCCCTGCCGCACCCGCGGCCGTGCGCGAAACGCAGACGCTGTTTGAATGAATGCTAGGGCCGCGGAGGACAGGGTGGCATCGGAGGCGGTCCGGGTCGCCTGTCGGAATTCGTCCTACTTCGGCGTCGGCGGACGTCCTACAAGCTCTTCGCCATCAGGTCGGCCACCGCCTCGTTGAAGCGCGCCGGCTCGGGGAGCTCCGAGCCCTCGGCGAGCATGGCGTAACCGAAGAGGAGCTGGGCGTAGTCGCCGAGCGGGAAGCCCTCGCCCCCGGCGGCTGCCTTCCCCTTGGCCTTCGCCTTGGACTTGGCGGCCGGCTTGCCCTTGCCCTCGGCTCCGGCTTCGGCCTTCGACTCCTCTTTCGTCGCCTCGGCCTTCGCTGCTTCGGCGGCTTCGAAGCGCCGGTGCATCTTGGCGACGATGGGGTGCTCGGGGTTGAGCTCGAGGATGCGCCGCTGCTTCGGGCCGCCGCCCTTGCCCTTCTGGAGGAGCTTCTCGAGCTGTGGGCTGTAGTCGTGGTCGGCGCCCACCAGGCACGCCGGCGAGCTGGTCAGGCGGTTCGACAGGCGGACGTGCTTGACGTGCTCGTCGAGCTCCTTCTGGAGCCGCTCCATCAGGCCCTTGAGCTCTTCCTCCTTGGCTTCGAGCTCTTTCTTGCGCTCCTCGCGCTCCTCCTGGCCGCCCAGCTCGACCGTGCCCTTGCCCACCGACTTCAGGCGCTTGCCCTCGTACTCGGTGAGGTACTGGGTGAGGAGCTCGTCGACCGGGTCGACCAGGTAGAGCACCTCGTACCCCTTCGCCCGGAAGGCCTCGAGGTGGGGCGAGGCCGCCACCTGCTCGCGCGACTCGCCGGTCAGGTAGTAGATCGCGTCCTGGCCCTCCTTCATGCGCGCCACGTAGTCGGCGAGGCCGGTCGGCTTCTCCTCGTCGGCCGAGGACTGGAAGAGCAGGAGCTCGGTGAGCTTCGCCTTGTTGTCGAAGTCCTCGCCGAGGCCCTCCTTGACCGCCCGGCCGAACTGCTCCCAGAGCTCGCGGTAGCGGTCGGCCTCGTTCTGCTTCATCTCGCCCAGGGTGTCGAGGACCTTCTTGACCAGCCCCTTGCGGATGGCGTGGATCAGCCGGTCGCTCTGGAGCATCTCGCGCGAGACGTTGAGCGGCAGGTCGGAGGACTCGACGACCCCCTTGACGAAGCGCAGGTAGCGCGGCAGCAGAGCCTCGCAGCGCTCCATGATCATCACCCGCTTGACGTAGAGCTGGAGCCCGGGCTCGAAGCCGACGTAGAAGAGGTCGTAGGGCGCCTGGGACGGGATGAAGAGGAGCGCCTGGTACTCGAAGCGCCCTTCGGCCCGCAGCGAGATGTGGGCCATGGGCTCGTTCCAGTCGTGCGAGACATGCTTGTAGAACTCGGCGTACTCCTCCTCGGTGACCTCGGACTCGGGCTTCGACCAGAGCGGCACCCGGGAGTTGACGGTCGCCTCCTCGACCACTCGCTTCTTGGTCTCGGGCTGCTTCGGCACGCCGTTGGCATCGCGCTCGAGCTCTTCGTGCTCGGTCTTCAGGACGATCGGGTAGGTGACGAAGTCCGAGTACCGCTTGATGATCCGCTTGAGCACGAACTCGTCGGTGAAGTCGTCGAGACCGTTGTCCTTGTCCTCGGGCTTGAGGAACAGGGTGATCGTGGTGCCGCGGGTCTCGCGCTCGGCGTCCGCGAGCGAGTACTCGCCGGCGCCCTCCGACAGCCAGCGCACCGCCGTCTCCTCGCCCGCGCGCCGGGTGACCAGCTCGACCCGGTCGGAGACCATGAACGAGGAGTAGAAGCCGACGCCGAACTGGCCGATGAGCTGGAGGATCGCCTCGTCCTTCTCGCCCCGCTGCAGGCCTTCGATGAGCTCCCGGCTGCCGGACTTGGCGATCGTGCCGATGTTGTCGATCACCTCCTGGCGGCTCATGCCGATGCCGTTGTCCGAGACCGTGAGGGTGCGCTTGCGCGGGTCCGCCTCGATGCGGATCTCGAGCGGCGCCTCCCCGATCTCGGGGCCGTCCTCGCGCAGCGACTCGAAGCGCAGCCGGTCGAGGGCGTCCGAGGCGTTCGAGATCAGCTCGCGCAGGAAGATCTCCTTGTGCGAGTAGAGGGAATGGATCATCAGGTCGAGCAGACGGCGGGTCTCGGCCTGGAAGGTGCGGGTTTCGGTCGGCTCGGTGGTGGTGGCTTCGGTCATGGCGTCTCTGGGATGTAGGTCAGTTTCAAAGTGTTTGGAAATTCTAGCCCGAAGGTCGCATGAGCTTCCGTCGCGAGACGTCGTAGATGCCCGAAGATCCAAGGCGCGCGACGGGAGGGCGACGCAGGCGTACCCAGGAGTACGTCGAGGAGCCCGGACCGAGCGTAACGCCGGAGATTCGGGTAGATACGGCGTCGGAGCAGGAGGCTCATGAGACCTTCGGGCTATGGGTAGTCGTCGAGCTCCTGGAACGGCAAGCCGCAGGGATAGAAGAGGTTGAAGACCGGCTGCTCGATCGCCTCGGCGAAGCCCAGGAAGCGCGGGCCGTAGACCTCGAGCTTCCGACTCGCCCTTCTCGATCGCGCGGTACTCGTCCTCCGAGACCCCGACGGCCTCCGCCATCTCGGTCTCGGTCTTGCCCCGCTCCTCGCGGCGCTCCTTGATCCGCGGCCCGGCCTGGCCCTTCTTCGTGTCCTCGAAGCGGCCGCTCTCGGCGAGCAGGCGCGAGGTGGGCGTCTCGAGCTCGATGGCGATCTGGGCGAGGCGCGTGCCCCACACCTCGGCCGGCGACTCCCCCGCTTCCATGGTCTCGTACTCGGCCGTGGAGATGGCGAGCTTCGAGGCCACCTCCTCGACCGACAGCTTCTTGTTCTCCCGCTCTTTCTTCAGCACGTCTCCCTGCTTCATCGTCTCGGCTCCCCCTTCGGACCGCCGACCCCGACGGGCGGCGGTGACTGGTCGTCGGGTCCCGGCCGGGGCGCGGGGGCACAGGTGCCTTTGCGGCCCCGGGCGAGGTCACGCTATTGAGGTGCGCCGGAAGCCACCTCCGTAGACAGTGCTTGTACGCTACGGAGCGTGCGGCTCTCCGTGATCGTCCCCGCCCTGAACGAGGCGGCCGCCCTGCCCGCGGCGCTGCGGGCGCTCCACGAGGGCGCGGTGCTCGGGGCGCCGTACGAGGTGATCGTGGCCGACGCCGGCTCCGAGGACGGCACGGGCGCCCTCGCCTCCCGGCTGGGCGCCCGGGTGATCGCGGCCCAGGCGGGTCACGCTCCGCCGCGGGGCCGGGGCGCGACCGCGAACGCCGGGGCGCGGGCCGCCGGCGGCGAGGTGCTCCTGTTCCTGGACGCCGACACCCTGGTGCCCGAGGGCTGGGACCGGGAGATCGCGACCGCCCTCGAACGGCCGGAGGTGGTCGGCGGCGCCTTCGAGCTCGCCTTCGAGGGGCCGGAGCTGCGCCTGCGCCTGGTGGAGGTCGTCGACCGCATCCGCTACCGGATCTCGCGCTACTACTACGGCGACCAGGCGGTCTTCGTCCGGGCCGGAGCGTTCCGCCTCGTCGGCGGGTTCCCGGAGCAGCCGCTCCTCGAGTCGGCCGACCTGTGCAAGCGGCTCAAGCGCGTCGGCCGCCTGGTGCTGGTCCGTGCTCCGGTCCTGACCTCGGCGCGCCGCTTCCGCGACGGCGGCATCCTGCGCGTCTTCGCCCACGACGTCCGGCTCTGGCTGCTCCACCGCCTCGGTTTCCCGCTCGCCCGCCACGGCGAGCGCTACTGGGACGAGAACCGCCGGCGCGGCTCGGACCCGTAGGAAGCGCTCGACGACTGCCGCAACGATCGCCCGGCCGACCCGTTCGACTCGCTTCGCTCGCTCAGGGCGGAGGGCAGGCTCGGCCGCTTCAGGTCCTCGAAGCCGCCGGGCGCGGCGAGCGCCACCGCAAGCTCGCGGCCGCGCTCGAGCTCGGAGGTGAGCTCGATCAAGAAGCCGTTCTCGCGCCGCGCCGCCTCGACCCAGGCACCGAGCTCGTCGAGGTCGTCGAACGACAGGGCGAGGCGGCCGGCGTCGCTGTCGAGGGTGGGCTGCACGGGGCGGGGTGGCGGCTGGGGGCCGGGCCAGTATAGCGAGCGGGCGGCGCTCGCCGAGAGGGTACGCTCGCAACATGCCGCTGGCCGCCCGGTGACAAGAACCGGGGCGCCCGCCGTCTACTACCGTGTGAGCGCCGAGCTGACCCTGGGAGATCGCGTGAGGATCGCCGACGAGGATACGCCCGGCGACCTCGGATCGCAGCTTCGCCGCCTCGAACGGGGCGACCTCGAGGCCCTCGACGGGATCTACCGCCTCGCCGCCGCCGACGTCTTCGCCCTCGCCCTCTGGATCTGCGGCTCGCGCGACGAGGCGGCCGAAGTGGTCCAGGACGTGTTCGTGAAGTTGGCGGCCCGCGCCGGGGGCCCCGGCGGCTGCTCGCCAATCCGCAACGCCCGCGCCTGGCTGCTCGCGGTCGCCCGGCGGAGCACCGTCGATCGGCTCCGCCGGCAGCGACCCTCCGAAAGCGCCGAGGATCTGCTTCTCGAAGCGCTCGCGGAGCTCCGCGAACGGACGCTGAACGCCGCCCGCGCCGCCGCGCGCGAGGCTTCGTTCTTCCAGAGCCCGCCCACGGAGCGCCCGTGGACCGACCGCCTCTGGGAGAGCCGCGCCCTGCGTATCGCATGGGCTCTCGTGGTGGTGGTCGTCGTCGCTGCGAACCTCCTGATCGGCCAGGGCCGCCACGCCCCGGCCTCCTCGGCCCGCCTCCGCGCCGACGCCACAGGGCTCGCCGAGCACTCCAGCGAACCGGCGGAGGCCGAGACCCGGCCTGCGGGCGCCCTCGAGAACCGGCACCTGACGCTCCTCGAATCCCGCGAGATCCTGCTCCGCCGCTGGCTTCCGGCCGGTGGCGAGGCTCCGACATCGAAGGAGGACCCGCTATGACCCGCACCGCCTACCGTCGCTTCGGCCTCGCCGTCGCGGCCTTCGTCCTCGTCGCGCTGCCAGCCTACACCGTCACCCGGTATCACCGGGCCCATCGGCTCGACGCCGCCGTGGAGCGCTTCGAACGCACCGTCGGGTCCCTGGAGACCGCTTCCTACCGGCCGCCCGCGGTACCGGCGGAGGAGAACACCGTCTCGTTGCTGGAGGCGGCGACTGCGCGGCTGCGGGCCGCCGGGCACGGCGCGGAGGTCCCGCCCGCGGTCCGGCGCAAACCGATCGAGGCGTGGAGCGCCGACCAGCTCCGTGGGGTCCGCGGCATTCTCTCGAGCCAGGACGAGACCCTCGCGCTCCTCCACCAGGTGGCGGCCCGCCCGCGCTCGTCCTTCGACCTGCCGTACGACCAGGGGCCAAAGATGCCGATCCCGAATCTCCTGATGTACCTCGAGGCCGGAGACCTGCTGCTCGCCGAAACCCGCGTGGCGGCGGCCGACGGAGATCGGGAAGGCGCCGTCCGCGCGGTCGAGGGTCTCGGCGCGCTCGCCCGTTCGATCGCCGGCGAGCCGCCCCTGGTCTTCCAGGTCGTGGGCCACGCCTCGGCCCGGCGTCAGTACCGCGCGATCCGCGCCTTCCTGGGCGGTGGCGGGGCCGACCGCTCGGACCTCGAGCGCCTGGCTGCCTCCCTGCCGGCTGCCCGGTTCGCCGAGCACTTCCGCAGGGCGGTAGGGGCGGAGGGCGCGGTCCTCTACTGGGCGCGGCCCTCGGGTCCCGGAGCCGGCGACATCACCGCCTACCTGGGCAAGGAGAGCGCCCGCGCGTATGGCTCGCTGCTGGGCGAGGCCTACGTGGCCCGTGGCCTCGACGCCTACGCCCGGGTGGTAACCGCCTTTCCGGGCTCGAGCTATGCCGCCCTGCGCGCGCGCCCCGGCCTCTTCGCGACGCCCAAGCCCGAGCCGCCACTGGCGGATCCCCACCTGGCGCTGGTCGCGGATCTCGGCCTGGTTGTCGGGGAGTTCAAGGGCACCGAGTCGATCGACCGGCTCGCGCGCGTGGCGCTCCGGCTGGCCGACGAAGGCCTGAGGACCGGGCGCTACCCCGGCTCGCTCGCGGGGCTGGAGGGCGGCGGCGGCCCGGATCCTCTGACCGGCTCGCCCCTCGCCTACCGCCGGCTCGCGGACGGCTCGGCGGCGCTCTCGGTGCCGGGCGGCCAGACCCTGTGGGAGAAGGTCCGGCCGCGCCGGCACCGGGCGGGCGAGGAGAGCCTCTTCGCCTGGACGCTGCCTGCTCCCGCCTCGGCCCGGACCGGCGTGAGCGACTGATCGCCCGCCCCGCCCGTGGGAGACTCGGGGGCGCATGCCGCGCTCCCTCTCCCCCCTCCCCGTCGACGCCGTCTTGCCCGAGGTCGCCGCCGCCCTCGCCGATGCGCGGGCGGTGGTGCTGCGGGCGCCGACCGGCTCGGGCAAGACCACCCGGGTGCCGCCGGCGCTGCTCGAAGCCGAGCCGGTCGCCGGAGGCCGGGTGGTGGTGCTCGAGCCGCGGCGCCTGGCCGCCCGGGCGGCGGCTGGGCGGGTGGCCGACGAGCGGGGCTGGGAGCTCGGCGGCCCGGTGGGCTACCAGGTCCGGTTCGACCGGCGGGCGGGCGCCGGCACCCGGCTCCTCTACGTCACCGAAGGCATCCTGGTCCGCCGCCTCCAGGACGATCCCTTCCTCGAAGGCGTCGGCGCCCTGGTGTTCGACGAGATCCACGAGCGGAGCCTCCAGGCCGACCTGGCCCTGGGGATGGCCCGGCGGGTGCAGGGGGAGGTGCGAGCGGACCTCCAGATCGTCGCCATGTCCGCCACCGTCGACCCCGGGCCGCTGGCGGCCTTCCTCGGCGGTTGCCCGGTGGTCGAGACCCACGGCCGGCTCCACCCGGTGGAGATCCGTCACGCGGCGCGGCCGGTCGCGCGAGACCCGCGCTCGCTGGCGGCGGCGGTGGCGGCCGGGGTGCGGGAGCTCCTGGCGGAAACCGGCGGCGACCTCCTCGTCTTCCTCCCCGGCGTCGGCGAGATCCGGGCCGCCGAAGAGGCCCTGGAGCCTCTCGCGCAGGGCCGTGGCCTCGCCCTCCTCCGGCTCCACGGCGGCCTGCCGCTGGCCGAGCAGGACGCCGTCCTCCGCCCGGCGGAGCGGCGCAAGGTGATCCTGGCGACCAACGTGGCCGAGAGCTCGGTCACCGTCGAAGGGGTCACGGGGGTGGTCGACACGGGCCTCGCCCGCACCTTGCGGTTCGACCCCGCCTCCGGCCTGGACCGCCTGGAGCTCGGCCGGATCAGCCGCGCCTCGGCCGACCAGCGCGCCGGCCGCGCCGGCAGGGTCGAGCCGGGCGTCTGCCTGCGCCTGTGGCCCGAGATCGAGGACGCCGCCCTGCCCGAGCGCGACCTCCCGGAGGTGGCCCGGGTGGACCTGGCGGGAGCCGTCCTCCAGCTCCTCGCCTGGGGCGAGGCCGAGCCGGCGGCCTTTCCCTGGCTCGACCCGCCGCGCCCGGAGGCCCTGGCGAGCGCCCGGGAGCTCCTGGAGCTGCTGGGAGCCGTGGACGACCGGGGCGTGACCGCGGCCGGCCGGCGCCTCGCCCGGATGCCCGTCCACCCGCGCCTCGGCCGCCTGCTCCTCGCGGGCGAGCGCCGGGGGGTGGGGCGGGAGGCCGCCCTCCTGGCCGCCCTCCTCGCCGAGCGGCCGCCGTTCGTGCGGGGGCGCCGGGGAGCGTCCGAGGGGCCCCGGCGGTCGTCGCGCTCGGATCTCCTCGACCGGCTCGAGGCCCTCGAGACCGTGGAGGCCACCGGCCGGGAGCCCCGGGAGGCCGCCTTCGGCCGCCTGAACCGCGGCGCCGCCCGCTTCCTGTTCCGGAGCCGGGACCAGCTCGCCGGGCTGCTCGCCGAAGCCGGCGCCGCCGAGAGCGCTCCCCCGCCGGCCACCGCCGGCGAGCGGGAGGAGGCGCTTCTGCGGGCGGTCTTCGCGGCCTTCCCCGACCGCCTGGTACGCCGCCGCGAGCCGGGCAGCCCGCAGGGGGTGATGGTGGGCGGGCGCGGCGTGCGCCTGGCCGGGGAGAGCGCCGTCGTCGAGCCCGAGCTCTTCGTGGCCGCCGACCTCGACGCCGGGCGCCCGGGAGAGCGCTCCGAGGCGCTCGTGCGCCTCGCCTCGGCGGTCGAGCGGGAGTGGCTGCCGGCGGCGGCGCTCCGGGAGACGGACGAGGTGGGCTTCGACCCGGGGCGCGAGCGGGTGGTGGCCCACCGGGTGACCCGCTACCGGGACCTGGAGCTCGAGCGACGCGAGGTGCCGGCCGGCGCCGGCGAGGCCGCCCGGGTCCTGGCGGCGGCGGCCGCGGCCGACCTCGAGGGCGCCCTGCCCCTCGACGATCCGGAGGTCGCGGGCCTCCTCGATCGCGTGCGTTTCCTGCGCCGCTGGGTCCCCGAGCTCGAGCTGCCGGAGCTCGACCGCCGGGCCCTCCTCGAGCTCCTGCCGGCCCTCGCCGCCGGCCGGCGCACCTTCGCCGAGCTGGGCCAAGCGCCGCTGGCCGGAGCCCTCCGGGGCCGGCTCTCCTACGAGCAGCTCCAGGCCCTCGACCGCGAGGCCCCGGAGCGCCTCGAGGTACCGACCGGCAACCGGATCCGCCTCGCCTACCGGGGCGACGGGCCGCCGGTCCTGGCGGTGCGCATCCAGGAGCTCTTCGGCCTCACGGAGACGCCGCGGGTGGCCCGCGGCCGGGTGCCCGTGCTCCTCCACCTCCTCGCCCCCAACATGCGCCCGCAGCAGGTCACCGACGACCTCGGGGGCTTCTGGGAGCGCACCTACCCCGAGGTGAGAAGGGAGCTCGCCGGCCGCTACCCCAAGCATCACTGGCCCGAGGACCCCCGGAGGGCGGAGCCGGAGCGGCGCCCGGGAGGAGCGCGGAGGCGGGCGAAGCGGGGCGCGGCGGGCGGATAGCGGCGTTCGGTGCCCGCCGCATCGCTCGCCCGGCCGAGGCAGAGGTCGGAGAGAGGGGGCGGGGTGCGACGGAGCGCCGGGATCGCCCGGCGGCACCGGTCGGTGCCCACCGTGCCGATCGCCCGGCCGAGGCAGAGCTCGGCCGCTTCATCCGTTCGTAGCGCTCCGGAAGGGCAATCCCGGATGAAGCGGCCGAGCTCTGCCTCGGCCGATCGCCGAAGGGTCCGACCCCGCAGAGTCGGGCGCGCACCGCAACGGAGGGCAACCCCGGGGAGTCCGACCCCGCAGGGCCGGGGGCCTCCCGTCCGGAGGACATCGAGGACCGCGCTCAACGAGGCCTGGCGGAGTCCGAGGTGGCCATGCGCGGTCCGAGCCGAAGCGCGAGCCCATGCCGAACGAACTCCGACCTGCTCGCGCTGGTCCTCCCGGCGGGAGGCCCCCGGCCCGTCTCAGAGCTTCCGCCGGATCTTCTTCTTCCCCTTCTTGAGGTCCCCCATCTGCCGCTCGTGCCGCAGCTCCTGGTAGGACTCCACCCCCGCCACCTGCATCCGCGGCAGCGGTTCCCCCAGCGCATCCTCGATCTCCCGGATCAGCGGCTTGTCCCGCCACGTCGCGATGGACGAGACCGCGCCCTCGGCCGCGCCCCGCGCCGTCCGGCCGGCGCGATGGATGTAGTCCTCCACCGTCTCGGGCATGTCGAAGTTGATGATGTGCTCGATGATCGGGATGTCGATCCCCCGCGCCGCCACGTCGGTCGCCACCAGGATGCGGTGCTCGCCCAGGCGCAGGCCCTGGAGCGCGCTCACCCGCTGCGTCTGCGACAAGTCGCCGTGGATCCGCTCGACCTCGAAGCCCTCCTTCACGAGGGCCTTCATCAGCCACTCGGCGTCGATCTTGCGCCGGGTGAAGACCAGGGTGCTCCCGCTCACCTGGCGCAGGAGACCCATGACCATCTCCTTCTTGTCGTCCGGGTCGATCAGGTAGAGGCGGTGCTCGATCCCCTGGGCGGCCCGTCGCCCGGGGCGCAGGTCGACCAGCACCGGTTCGCGCATGAACCGGGAGGCGAGGCGCTCGACCGGCTCCGGCATGGTGGCCGAGAACATCATGGTGTGGCGGTCGGCGGGGATGCGCTCGAGGACCCGCTGGACCTGAGGCAGGAAGCCCAGGTCGAGCATGTGGTCCCCCTCGTCGATCACCAGCTCGCTGATCCCGTCGAGGCGGACGGTGCGGCGCTCGGCGTGGTCGAGGAGGCGGCCGGGCGTGGCGACCACGATGTCGGGCTCGGCGCGCAGGTCCTTGAGCTGGGGGCCGTAGCTGACCCCTCCGATCAGACAGGCGGTGCTCAGGTCGTGGTCGCGGCCGAGGATCTCGAGGAAGGCCTTGGTCTGGAGCGCGATCTCCCGGGTGGGCGAGAGGATCAGACCGCGAACGCCCCGGCCGTGGTCGAGGCGCTGGGCGATCGGCAGGACGAAGGCCGCGGTCTTGCCGGACCCGGTCTGGGCGAGGCCGATCAGGTCCCGGCCGTCGAGGGCCAGGGGGATGACTTGCGCCTGGATCGGGGTCGGGTGCTCGAAGCCGATCGCCTCGAGCGACTCGAGGAGCGGGCGCGAGAGCCCGAGGTTCGCGAAGGAGGCGTCGGTGGTCTCTACGGGATGCTGGGGGATGGCTCCGCTGTACATGCCGCCTCTATCATGCCAGATCCGGCAAACCGGCGTCCCGAGCCGGCGCCGCGGGCACCGAGCCCGGGCCCGTCCGAGGCTCGGTGCCCCGGAGACCTCGGATAGGATATCGGCCGCCCTCCGACTCCAGGAGGCGGACCCGATCCACGCCATGCCCGGTCTCCTCTCCCCCGACCTCCCCGGCGGCCAGCTCGTCGTCCTCGTCTTCGGCCTCGGCTTGCTGCTCGCCGGCCGCCGGATCTTCTGGCTGGTGCTGGGAGTGCTCGGCTTCCTGTTCGGCTTCGACCTGGCCGACCGGGTCCTCAACCTCGACCCCCACGGGCTGGGGCTGCTGGTCGCCCTCTTCGCGGGGATCGTGGGCATCTTCGTCGCCCTCTTCCTCCAGAAGGTGGCGATCGGGGTCACCGGCTTCGTGGTGGGCGGCTACCTGGCGATCACCCTGCTCCACGCCGACCCGGCGAACCTCGCCACCAGGGATCTCCTGGCCTTCCTGATCGGCGGCATCGTGTGCGCCGTCGTCGCCCTGTGGCTCTTCGAGGTCGCCCTGATCGTGCTGTCGTCCCTGGCCGGGGCGGCGCTGGTCGAGCAGTCGGCCGGGCTCGCGCCCTCGGCCGCCCTGGCGGCCTTCGTGGTCCTGGTGCTGGTGGGGATCGCGGTGCAGGCCGGGATCGGGCCGCGGCGCCGGCGACGCCTCAGAGACGCGGAATGAAGGGCGCCACCGCCACCTTGGCCGCCGCACCCGGCACCTCGCGGACCAGCCGCGGCACCAGGTAGCCCGGCAGGCGAGCCGCGGCCTGCCCCAGGAGGCGCCTCGCCCGGGCCTCGCCGACCTCGAAGTGGGCGGCCCCCCGCACCCGGTCGAGGAGGTGGAGGTAGTAGGGCAGCGCCCCCGCCTCGAACAGGGCCTCGGAGAGCTCGGCCAGGGCCGCGGCCGAGTCGTTCACCCCGGCGAGGAGGACCGACTGGTTGAGGAGCGTGACGCCCGCCTCCCGCAGGCGGCCGCAGGCGGCGCGCACGGCGTCGTCGATCTCGCGCGCGTGGTTGGCGTGGAGCACCACCACCGGGCGCAGGCGGCCGCCCGCGAGCCACGCGAGGAGCCGGTCGTCCATCCGCTCGGGGAGCACCACGGGCATCCGCGAGTGGACCCGCAGGCGGCGGACGTGGGGAATGGCGGCGATGGCGGCGGCCAGCTCGGCGAGGCGCTCGTCGCTCGCCGCCAGAGGGTCGCCGCCCGAAAGGATGACCTCGTGGACGCCGGAGTCGGCCGCCACCCGGGCGAGGGCCTGGTCCCAGCCGGAGGGGCCGGCGCCCAGCTCGCCGTAGGGCAGCTCCCGGCGGAAGCAGTAGCGGCAGTGCACGGCGCAGGCGGCGGTGACCAGGAGCAGGACGCGCCCGCGGTACTTGTGGAGGAGCCCGGGGGCCACGGCGGCCGCCCGGTCGCCCACCGGATCGCCGCCGAACCCGGCGGCCTCCTCGAGCTCGCGGCCCAACGGCAGGACCTGGCGCAGCAGCGGGTCCCCGGGATCGCCCGGGCGCATCCGGGCCACGTAGCCGCGCGGCACGCGCAGGGGGAAGAGCCGGGCTGCCCGGCGCGCCGCGGGCAGGAGCGCCGGGTCGAGCCGGAGAAGATCGAGCAGCTCCGCCGGGTCCCGCACCGCGTCGGCGAGCGCCTGCCGCCAGCCGGGGAGGCCGGTGTCCGGGGTGGGGCCCGGTTCGAGCGCCGTGGAGGTTCGGGATATCATGCCGCGGTGAGTATGACAGCCGGTTCATGAGCATCCAGAGGAGACGATGGCGACCTACACCACGAATCAACTGCGAAACGGGCTCAAGCTCCTGCTCGACGGCGAGCCCTGGAACATCGTCGACACCGAGTTCGTGAAGCCGGGCAAGGGCCAGGCCTTCGTGCGGGTCAAGGCCAAGAACCTGCTCGACGGCCGGGTGGTCGAGAACACGTACAAGTCGGGCGAGAGCCTGGAGGGCGCCGACGTCCTCGAGACCAACATGCAGTACCTCTACTCCGACGGCTCCTCCTGGCACTTCATGGACCCGGAGAGCTTCGAGCAGCACAGCCTGTCGCAGGAGGGGGTCGGCGAGGCGGCCGACTTCCTCAAGGAGCAGGACGTGGTCGCCGCCACCTTGTGGAACGGCCATCCGATCTCCATCACGCCGCCCAACCACGTGGTGCTCCGGATCGTCGAGACCGATCCCGGGGTCAAGGGCGACACCTCGAGCGGCGGCACCAAGCCCGCCACCCTGGAGACCGGCGCCGTGGTCAAGGTGCCGCTGTTCATCCAGGAGGGCGAGCTGATCAAGGTGGACACCCGCAGCCGCGAATACATCTCCCGCGCCAAAGAGCAGAGCCTGTGAAGGCATCTCCGTCCTGCTGCGGGCGCCCCCACATCGCCCCTCGCGGCGTTGCGGCTCCTCGACATAGTCCCCGCTATGCCTGCGTCGCCGCGCCTCGCGAGGAGGCGCGCGGATGACGACCTCGCGACGGACGGAGCTGTCTTCACAGGCTCGGAGCATTCCGGCTTCCTGGGCGCCCTCGGCCAGCCTCGACACCCTGGGCCGGAGGGCGCGGATGGCGGCCGCCGTGCGCACGTTCTTCGCCGAGCGTGACGTGCTCGAGGTCGAGACGCCGCTGCTCGCGGCGGCCACCGTCACCGATCCCCATCTGTGCTCGCTGGTCACCCGCTACGGCGCGGCCGCCGCCGGTGGCGCCGGGAGGAGGCTCTACCTCCAGACCTCCCCCGAGTTCGCCATGAAGCGGCTCCTCGCCGCCGGCTCGGGCGCGGTCTATCAGCTCGGCCGCGCCTTCCGGGACGGCGAGGCCGGACGCCGCCACAACCCGGAGTTCACGCTCCTCGAGTGGTACCGGCCCGGGTTCGACCACCACCGGCTGATGGACGAGGTCGAGGAGCTCCTCGCCGCCACCCTCGGCGGGGCCCAGGGCGGTCGTCCCGCCGAGCGACTGACCTACGCCGAGGTCTTCGCGCGCCACGTCGGCGTCGACCCCTTCCGCGACCCGCCGGAGCGCCTGCGGGACGCGGCGCGAGCCGCGAGCGGGGCCGCGGCCGGCCCCGGCGCCGAGCGCTTGCCCGACCTCGGCGAGGACCGCGACGCCTGGCTTGACCTGCTCATGGCGACGGCGATCGAGCCTCGCCTGGGCTGGGACGGCGCGCCGGGCGACGGCCGGCCCCGGGCGACCTTCGTCCACGACTATCCGGCCGCCCAGGCCGCCCTCGCCCGCATCCGCCCGCCCGCGGCCCCCGACGAGCCGGCTCTCGCCGAGCGCTTCGAGCTCTTCGTGGCGGGCGTCGAGCTCGCCAACGGCTTCCACGAGCTCGCCGACCCGGACGAGCAGCGGCGCCGCTTCGAGCGCGACCTGGCGGTGCGGCGAGCCTGGGGCCTGCCCGAGGTGGAGATGGACGAGCGGCTCCTCGCCGCCCTCGAGGCGGGCCTGCCGCCCTGCGCGGGCGTGGCGCTCGGGTTCGACCGGCTGGTGATGCTGGCGACGGGGGCGGAGTCGATCGCGGAGGTGCTGGCGTTTCCGCTGGACCGGGCGTGAGCGGCTAGCCGCTCTCGCTTTCCTTCGCGCCTGAGGGTCGGGTGCCCTTACTCTCGGCGCGGGCCAGGTCGAGGGTCTCGACGGCGTGGCGCAGGTGGGGGATGACGATGGTGCCGCCCACCACCAGGGCGACGTTCAAGGCGTCGAGGATCTCCTCGTCGCTCCAGCCCACCTCGACCGCGCGGAGCACGTGGTAGTCGATGCAGTCGTTGCAGCGCAGGACCGCCGAGGCCACCAGGCCGAGGAGCTCCTTGGTCCGGCCGGGCAGGGCGCCGTCGCGGTAGGCCGCGCTGTCGAGCCCGAACATCCGCTTGATCCCCAGGTGACCGGCGCCGAGGATCCGGCGGTTCATCCGTTCGCGGTACTCCTCAAACTCGTCGAGGGTGCGGGCCATGGCGGGGCCTCCGGTCGGTTCTCCGCGCCGCCCCGGAGTCAGCGGCGGCGGTCCTCGAGCATCCTCTCGACGCGCCGGCGGGCGGCCCAGAGGGGCGAGCGGTCCTCGCGGGCGGCCTCGTCGAAGATCTCGTCGACGACCGTGCCGATGCCGTCGATGCGCCGGAAGATCTCCTCCTCGGAGGTCTTCTTCGCCATCAGGTGGAAGGCGATGGCGCCGCCCGAGTTGGCGACGTAGTCGGGGGCGTAGAGGATGCCCCTGGCGTGGAGGGCTGCAGCGTCGCCGGGCTCGCCGAGCTGGTTGTTGGCCGAGCCGGCGACGGCGCGGCACGCCAGGCGCGGAATCGTCTCGGCGTCGAGCACCCCGCCGACGGCGCACGGCGCGTAGACGTCGCACGGCGTGCCGGCGACCGCCTCGGGGGGGGCGACCGTGGCGCCGAGCTCGGCCGCCAGCGCCTCGGCCCGCCCGGAGTCGACGTCCGAGAGGATCAGGGTCGCCCCCGCGTCGCGCAGCCGGCGCGCGAGCGGCTCGCCGACGCTCCCCACGCCGGAGACGAGGACCGTCCGGCCGGCGAGGTCATCGCCGCCGTCCAGACGCCGCAGGACGGCCCGCACGGCCTGCGCGACGCCCCGGGCGGTGTAGGGGCCGGGGTCGATCACCCGGTCGCCCTGGACCCCGTGGACGTGGCGGGTCACGCTGGCGAGGACCGCCATGTCCTCCGGTGTGCTCCCGAGGTCCGGCCCGGTGGCGAAGGCGCCCCGGAGCGACGCGATCAAACGTCCGTAGCGCCGTAGCAAGCCTTCGCGCTCGGCGCCCTGCGGAACGCGAGGGACCGCCAGCACGGCCTTGCCGCCGCCGAGGTCGATGCCGGCGCCGGCCCACTTGTGGGTCATCCCCTCGGCCAGGCGCTGGGCGTCCCGGAGCCCTGCGGCCGGCTCGGGGTAGACCTTGATCCGGGTGCCGCCCATGGCCGGGCCGAGGGTGTCGTCGTGGAGAGCGATGAAGATCCACGAGCCCGTCGGCCGGTCGTAGCGCACCACGGTCGCGAAGCCGTCCCACTCGCGGATGAGGCTTTCGATGTCGTTCACGGCGCCCGATCCTATAACCTTTCGTCCCATGACCTCGCGCCGCGACGCGGAGAGCCTCGACCGCGCCGACCCCCTGGCCGCCCTCCGCGACCGCTTCGTCCTGCCCGCCGGCGTCGTCTACCTGGACGGCAACTCGCTCGGGCCTCTCCCCAAGGCGGCGGCCGAGCGCGTACGCCGGGTGGTCGAGGAGGAGTGGGGGGAGGACCTCGTCCGCTCCTGGAACCTCCACGGCTGGATCGACCTGCCGCGCCGGGCCGGCGACAAGATCGCGCCCCTGGTGGGGGCCGAGCCGGGGGAGGTGGTGGTCACCGACTCGACCTCGGTCGACCTCTTCAAGCTCGCGGCGGCGGCCCTCGAGCTCCGCCCCGGCCGCCGGACGATCGTCTCCGAGCGCGCCAACTTCCCCACCGACCTCTACGTGCTCGACGGCCTCGCCCGCCTGCTCGGGCGCGGCCACGAGCTCCGCGCCCTGGACCGGGACCCGATCCGCGAGGAGCTCCTCGGCGCCGTGGGCGACGACGTGGCGCTCGTCGTCCTCACCCAGGTCGACTACCGGAGCGGCGCCCTCTGGGACCTGGCCGCCACGACCCACGCGATCCACGAGCGCGGCGCCCTCGTCCTCTGGGATCTCTGCCACAGCGCCGGGGCCCTGCCGATCGACCTCTCCGGCGCCGGGGCCGACCTGGCGGTGGGATGCGGCTACAAGTACCTGAACGGCGGGCCGGGCGCCCCGGCCTTCCTCTACGCCGCCCGCCGCCACCAGGAGGCGCTGCGGACGCCGATCCAGGGCTGGCTGGGGCACGCCTCGCCGTTCGCCTTCGAGCCGGGCTACCGGCCGGCGCCGGGGATCGGCCGCTTCCTGGGCGGCACCCCGCCCGTCCTCGCCTTGGCCGCCCTCGACGCCGCCCTGGACCTCTTCGCCGGCGTCGATCTGGCCCAGGTGCGGGCGAAGTCGGTCGCCCTCGGGGAGCTCTTTCTCGAGCGGGTGGAGACGCGCTGCGCCGGCCTCGGCCTGGAGCTCGCCTGCCCGCGGGACGGCTCGGCGCGGGGCAGCCAGGTGTCGCTTCGCCACCCCGAGGGCTACGCCGTCGTCCAGGCCCTCATCGCCCGCGGGGTGATCGGCGACTTCCGGGTGCCGGACGTGATGCGCTTCGGGCTCGCCCCGCTCTACCTGCGCTACGCCGACGTCTGGGACGCCGTCGAGCACCTGGCGGAGGTGCTCGAAGGCCAGGAGTGGGACCGGCCCGGCTTCCGGCGCCCGTCCAAGGTTACCTGAGATTTCGTGACGGGTGACTTGAGTCTTCAACCGAAGCCGATAGGTGGGAGGCGGCGTCCCTCTCCCCCCGGAGGGTGGGAGAGGGATCGAGGGAGAGGGGGGCGATCCAGTGAATCCAGCGTTCTGGAGAAGCCGTGCAGTTGAGCGTAGGCTCCATCGCTCGGCGTGGGCGGGGGAGCTGCGGCGCACGAAGCCAACGAAGGTCGAAGCGCCTCGTCGGTTTTGGCGGAGCCTAGCTAGCCTTCAACCACGTCTCGTGCAGGTGGACCCACTCGACGCCGTTGGGGGCGTCGGAGCGGTCCTGGAAGACGGCGGTCGAGAGGCGCCCGCGGCGCGCCGGGCCGTCGTCGTGCCACTCCTCGTAGGTCACGACGCCGATCCCCCGGCCGCCGACCCGGAACGAGCAGTTCTCGATCCGGATGGCGAAGCCCTCGCCCTTGGTGGCGTGCACGCCGCGGATCTGCGCCAGGATGTCGCCGCGGGCGGTGACCACGCCTTCGGGCGAGATGAGGTGGAAGCCCTCGGCGAGGACGTCGCTCACGCGGGCGAACTCCTCCCCACCCAGGTCGTGCTCCCCCCGGTACCACTCACCGAAGAAGCGGTGGAGCTCCAGCACCTCGTCCTCGCAACGCGCCCGGAGGGCGCCCGTCGGCCCATCGTTCATCCCGTTCCCTTTCGCTCGGCAGCGGCTCGCCGCCAGGGACATCTTAATCCGAACGCGCGAGGCCGCCGGCCAGGAGGGCCGCCGCGGCCGCCGCGATCCCGAGCCAGAAGAGGGGCCGGGGCGGCGCGACGAGGATCCGTCCCGCCAGGGCCGAGCTGCGGTAGCCGGGGCTCGGGCCCAAGGCGCGGGGCGAGCGCCGCCGGAGCTCGGCCTCGATCCAGGCCCGCTGCGCCGCCGGCCATCGGCGTCGCGGCAGGTCGAGGAACGGCGCGTACCAGCTCTCGAGGATCCGGTTCTCGCGCCAGGCCAGCAGGAGCTCGCCCCGCTCCACGGCGGCGTTGCGCACCTGGGCGTGCCAGCCGGCCTCGGTGAGGAACTCGTCCTCGAGGGCCAGGGGGCGGGGCGCCCCCGGAGGGTGAGCGGCCCAGCGGGCGGCGCGCTCCGGCCCGGCCCGGGCGAGCGCCGCCGGCCGGAAGGAGGAGCGGAAGACGCCGAGGGCCGGATCGTCGATCTCGTGGCCCAGGTGCACGGCGTCGACGAACGCGCCGGCCGCCCCCGCCAGGACCGCGCCGGCGAGCAGGGCCGGGCGGGCGAGCCGCCTCCGGCGCGAGCGGGACCGGCCGGGCGAGCCGCCGCTCGACCGGGCCGCCCCCCAGGCGAGGACCACCCCGATCAGGCCGGCGTACACGTTCAGGAGCACGTCCCGGCCGTCGCCCACCCGCGCCGGGGTGAGCCACTGCACGGTCTCGTCGGCGAGGCCGACGAAGGCCACGGCCTCCAGGGTCGAGACGAGCCGGGAGAGCCCTGCGAACCGGGGACGGAGGGCCCGGTCGTAGAGCAGCGCCAGGAGGGCGTACTCCAGGAGGTGGACCCGCTCGACGGCGTCCGAGCTCCGGTCGCCGGTGGTCCAAAACGCCAGCTCCAGGGCGATCAGCCCGGCAGCCAGGCCGAGGGCGGCGAGGGGGCGCCCCGGCCGCCGCGATCCGGAGCGCGGCCGGCCGCCGGCCCGGGCCCGGCGCAGGACCAGGCCCACGAGCGCCCCCGCCGCCAAGAGCAGGGCCGCGGCGAGCGCGAAGCGGAACCCCCGCCCCAGGCGCGCCGCGAGCGCTTCCCGGAGCTCGCCCGCGAAGGGCGCCAGCGCCACGAGGAGGAGCGAGAGCGCCAGGGGCGGCGCCCAGCGCTTCCAGAGGCCGTCATGGGCAGGCTCCCCGTCGTCCTCGAGCGGCGGTCTCACGGACGCTTCCACTCCGCCGATTGTAAGTTCGATACGCTCTGCCCCATGCTCCCTCCGCGCCGCCACCGCGCCTCCCGGCTCCTCCTCGTCGCCTGCCTCGTCCTGCCCGCGGCCGTCGAGGCCCGGCAAGCGCGGCCCGCCCGCTCCCCGGAGCCTGCGCCGCCGACCCGACCCCGTATCCGCGACCTGGGCGCCGCGCCCGGCGTGCTGCCCCCCGGCGCCCTCGACGCCATCACCGACGTCGCCGGCGTGCGGGTGGGCCAGGTCACCCTGGTCGAGGGGGACGCGGTGCGGACCGGGGTCACCGCGATCCTCCCCCATCCGGGCAACCTCTTCCAGCAGAAGGTTCCGGCGGCGGTCTACGTGGGCAACGGCTTCGGCAAGGCGGCGGGCTTCCTCCAGGTCCGCGAGCTGGGGACGATCGAGACCCCCATCGTCCTCACCAACACCCTCGCCGTGGGCACCGCGGTGCAGGCGGTCGTCGCCTGGACCCTCGAGCGGCCGGGCAACGAGGAGGTGCGCTCGGTCAACGCCGTGGTGGGCGAGACGAACGACGGCTACCTCAACGACATCCGCGCCTTCCCCGTCAAGGCCGCGGACGTGCGGCGGGCGATCGAGACGGCGCGTGGCGGCCCGGTGGCCGAGGGCTCGGTGGGGGCCGGCACCGGCACCCGGGCGCTGGGGTGGAAGGGCGGGATCGGCACGGCGTCGAGGCGCCTGCCGGCGGGCCTCGGCGGCTACACCGTGGGCGCCCTGGTGCAGTCGAACTTCGGCGGCGTCCTGCGGATCGACGGCGTGCCGGTGGGCGAGGCGCTGGGGCGCTACAGCTTCCGCGACGCGATCGAGGGGGCGCGCACCACCCCGCCGCCGGGGTCGGACACGCGGGGCGACGGCTCGTGCATGATGGTGCTCGCCACCGACGCGCCCCTGGCGAGCCGCAACCTCGAGCGCCTCGCCAGGCGGGCGATCCTCGCCCTCGGGCGGGTCGGCTCGTTCATGGCCAACGGCTCGGGTGACTTCGTGATCGCCTTCTCCACCGCCAACCCGCGGCCCGACGAGCCCGCGGAGCCGGTGCAGAAGGTGGCGGACCTCTCGAACGACGCCATGAGCCCCCTCTTCCTGGCCGCGGTCGAGGCGGTCGAGGAGGCGATCTACAACTCCCTGCTCCGGGCCGAGACGGTGACCGGCGCCGGCGGCCACACGGCCGAGGCGATCCCCATCGAGCGGGTGCGCGAGCTGCTGGCGAAGGCCGGCCGGCTCGGGGAGGCACCATGAGCCGGGCCGCCAAGGTGGGGATCGTCGGGACGGGATGGGGCGTGCGCATCCAGCTGCCGGCCTTCCGGGCGGCCGGGCTCGAGGTGGCCGGGATCTGGGGCCGCGGCGAGGCCAAGGCCCGGCGGGTCGCCGCCGAGCACGGGATCCCGTTCGCCACCGGCGACCTCGAGGCGCTTCTCGCGCGACCGGAGATCGCCCTGGTCAGCGTGACGACGCCGCCCGCCACCCACCTCCCCGTCGCCGAGGCCGCCCTCGCCGCCGGCAAGCACGTGCTGTGCGAGAAGCCCACGGCCCTCGACGCCGGCCAGGCCGAGGCCATGCTCCGCGCGAGCGCCGCCCATCCGGACCGTCTCGCCCTGATCGACCACGAGCTGCGCTTCGTGCCCGCCTTCGAGCGCCTGCGCGCCCTGGTGGCCGACGGCTTCGTGGGCGAGCTCTACCACGTCGAGGCGAGCCACCTCTCCGGCGGTCGCCTCGACCCCGCCGGCGCCTGGGACTGGTGGTCCGACCGGGCGCAGGGGGGCGGCTACCTGGGCGCCCTGGGGAGCCACTACCTGGATCTCCTCGCCTGGCTCCTCGGGCGGCCGGTGACCGCGGTGCGGGCGACCCTCGCCACCTTCGTCCGCGCGCGCCGCGACGCCGACGGCGAGCTCCGGCCGGTGACCTCGGACGACTATGCCCTCGTCGCCCTGCGCCTGGGCGGGCCGGAGGCGGACCCCGCCGCCGGGCTCCTCCACCTGAGCGCCGCGGTCGCCGCCGCGCCGCCTCACCGCCTCCTCGTCGCGGGCTCGGACGGGGCGCTGCGCTACGAGGGCCGACGATTGCTGGGCCGCAAGCTGGGCGCGCGCCGGGAGGAGGACCTGACCCCCGACGGCTCGGTCCGCGTGCCGGAGGGGGTCCGGGACAGCGACTGGAGCCTGGGCTCGGTCCACCTCGGCCGGGCGCTGCGCGCCTTCCTCGAGGAGGAGCGGATCGAGCCCCTCGCGCGGGCCGCCACGTTCGCCGACGGCCTCGCCGTCCAGCGCCTCCTCGACGCCGCCCGCGCCTCGAACGACGCGGAGAGCGGCTGGGTTCGAGTCGGCTGATCCTCAGGGCAGCCGCCGCTGCGTCTTACCAGCGCTTCGGGAACAGGCTCCGGATCGAGCCGCCGCCGCCCGGCGCGGTCCGCAGCCAGGCGACGCCGAGGCAGTGGCCCCGGTGGCGGACCAGGACGTAGCCGTCGCCGGTCGACGAGGCGGTCTCCTCGCGCGAGAGCTCGAGGTCGCGGCGCGCCAGGTAGGCGTCGAGGCGCAGCCGGTCGAGCTCGACCACGTGCCTCCGCGCCCGCGCCCCGAAGGCCATGGCCGCGGCCGTCGTGAGCTTCGGGTTGCGCATGCCGACCCAGAGGAGCGGCAGGCCCAGGGCCCGGGGGGCCGGGACGGCGGGTGGGGCGAAGCCCTCGGGGACGGCGACCAGCTTCTCCCGGCCGCCGCGGACGAAGGCAAGGCCCGAGAAGGTCTCCTCGGAGACGTCGAAGCGCTCGGCCAGGTGGGCGAGCCAGCTCCGCCGGAGCCCGGCCTCGACCTCCGGCAGGGGGTGGAGCTCGGCCGGCTCGTCGGCCCGCCGCCCGGCCCCGAGCTTCTCGAGGACCGCGACGAAGAAGCCGCCCGTGTCGTGGACGTGGGGCCAGACCCGGAGCGCCCGGGCGAGGGCGGGGTCGAAGCTTCGCCCGTGCCACCCGCCGAGACCCGGAGCGGCGCAAAAGCCCCGGCCGAGGACGGACCGGCGGGCCTCGACCAGGCGGAGGGTGCCGGGACCGGCGGCCCGCAGCACGTCGTCGACCACCGCTTCGTTCTCCTCCGGAGCGTAGGTGCAGGTCGAGTAGACGATCCGGCCGCCCGGCCGGCAGAGGCGCACGGCCCGTGCCAGGATTCCGCGCTGGACGCCGGACGTACGGGCGCGCTGCCCCTCGCCGCCCCAGCCCAGGACCTCGGGGTTCTTGCGCGACGTCCCCTCGCAGGTGCACGGGACGTCGGCCAGCACCCGGTCGAAGAGGCCGCCCGACTCGGGGAAGGCCGCGCCGTCGCAGGCGGTCAGGGCGACGTTTGCGATCCCCAGCCGCTGGAGGGTGCGGCCCATGGTGACCAGGCGTCGCCAGTCGACGTCGTTGGCCACCACCGTGCCCCGGTTGCCGAGCGCCACGGCGATCCGGGCGGTCTTGCCGCCGGGCGCGGCGCACAGGTCGAGCACCCGCTCGCCGGGCCGCGGGTCGAGGAGCTCGACCGGCAGGAGCGAGGCCTCCTCCTGGACGTGGAGGAGGCCCGCCGTCGTCGCGAGGAGACCGCCGGGGGCGACGCCGGCGGGCAGGCGCAGCGCTCCCGGGCACCAGGCGAGGGCGTCGGAGGCGACCCCGTCGGCGGCCAGCCAGGCCGCCACCTCGTCCGGCCGGGCGCGCAGGCCGTTCGACCAGACGGTGGTGGGGAGCGGCCGGCCGAGGGCGTCTCGGAAGGCGTCCCAGTCGTCGAGGAGGGGCCGGTAGCGCTCGAGGGTCGAGAGGTCGGGCGTCACCGGGGGGCTCGGTCGGCGAAGCGGCCGGCCTCCTCCGCCGCCGCCAGGATCACCTCGGGCCCCGCCCCTTCCGCCCGTCCGGCCTCGGAGAGCCGCCGGCGCCAGGCGCGGGCGCCCGGCCGGCCGGCGTAGAGGCCCAGCAGGTGCCGGGTCAGGCGATGGAGCGGCTCGCCGCGGGCGACGAGCGCCTCGGCGTAGGGCACCAGGCCCTCGAGGACCTCGCGGCGGCCGGGCGGTGCGGCGGTCTCGCCGAAGATCGCGCGGTCGGCCGCGGCGAGGAGGTAGGGGTCGTCGTAGGCGGCGCGGCCGATCATCGCCGCGTCCACGTGGGCCAGGTGGCGGCGCGCATCCGCGAGGCTCGCGATCCCGCCGTTGATCTCCACCGCCAGCTCCGGCAGCTCCCGCTTGAGGCGGTAGATCTCCTCGTAGCGCAGCGGCGGGACGGTGCGGTTCTCCTTGGGCGAGAGGCCCCGGAGCCAGGCCTTCCGGGCGTGGACCGTGAAGCGGTCGCAGCCCGCGCCGGCGACTACCGAGACGAAGCGCAGCATGTCCTCGTAGCGGTCGAGCTCGTCGAAGCCGATCCGGTGTTTGACCGTCACCGGGATCACCACCGCCCGGCGCATCGCCTCGACCGCCCGCGCCACGCGCTCCGGCTCCGCCATCAGGCAGACGCCGAAGTTGCCGCGCAGCACCCGCTCGCTCGGGCAGCCGACGTTCAGGTTCACCTCGTCGTAGCCCAGGGCCTCGGCGATCCGGGCGCACTCGGCGAGCTCGGACGGGCGATCGCCGCCGAGCTGCAGAGCGAGCGGCCTCTCCACCGGGTCGAAGGCGAGGTGGCGCTCCCGGTCGCCGTGCAGGACGGCGCCGGTGGGGATCATCTCGGTGTAGAGCAGGGTCCGGCGGGTGATCCGGCGGAGGACGACGCGGAAGTGGCGGTCCGTCCGATCCATCATCGGCGCCACCGAGAGGGGCGGTGTCTCACCGCGCCGGGCGCGGCCCGGGGCGGCGGGGCCTTCGGGACGGGGAGTGACGGCGGGCTCCATGGCGGGTTGGCGGCGTGGCGGGGTGGCGACCGCGCCGGAGGGCGCTTCGCGCGGCGAGCGGATTCGCCCGATGACAACAGGCCCCGCACGCCGATTGTTCCGCTCTGGACGTTGCCTGGATAGGAGGGTAGGGTAAGCGACCGTCATGGCCCGCGCCACCGCCTTCGCGCTCCTCGCGCTCCCCGCCATCGTCCTCTCCGGGTGCGCCACCGCCGGCCCCCACGCCGTGCGCCAGGCCCACTACCTGTACAACCAGGCCCTGGTCCAGACCGCAGACGAGCAGCTCCTCTTGAACCTGGTGCGGCTCAAGTACCGCGACACGCCGTACTTCCTCGAGGTCACCAGCCTCTCGGCCCAGTACGAGCTCTCGGGCTCGGCGAGCCTCGGGGTCACGGTCGCCGACGACGCCGGCGATTCCGCCGCGGCCGGGGCCGGCGTCGCGATCTCCGAGCGGCCGACGGTGACCTACGCGCCGCTCCAGGGAGCCGAGTTCGTCACCCAGCTCCTCTCCCCCATCTCCCTCGAGACGGTCATGCTCCTGCCCCAGAACGGCTGGAGCATCGAGCGCGTGCTGCGCACCACGGTGCAGAGCCTCAACGGCGTGCCCAACGCCCCCAGCGCCTCCGGCCCGACCCCGAGCTTCGAGCCGAGGTTCCGCCGCTTCCAGGACGTCGCCCGGAGGCTCCGGCGCCTCCAGGTGGCGGGCGAGGTCTCCCTGGTCTACGACGTCGCGGCCGACGGCGAGCAGGGCGCCGAGCGGCCGAGGTACACGCTGCGCTTCGAGCCCGGCGCCGACCCGGACGACGTGCGCGCGATCCGCGAGGCCCTCCAGCTCCCCGGCGACGGCAGCCCGGGCGAGCACTTCTTCACCGCCCGTCCCCACCCGCGCGCCGGCGCAGGCCAGCTCTCCCTCGCCACCCGCTCGCTCCTCGGCGTCCTCTACTACCTCTCGCAGGGGGTCGACGTGCCGGCGGCGGACGTCGAGGCGGGGCGGGTCACCCGCACCCTCACGCCGGCGGGCGAGGTCTTCGACTGGGGCCAGGTGACCCGCAACCTCTTCCGGGTCCGGGTCGCCGACGAGGAGCCCGCCGGGGCCTTCGTGCGGGTGCGCTACCGGGGCCACTGGTTCTACGTCCCGGACGACGACCTGGAGTCGAAGACCACCTTCGGTCTGCTCACCCAGCTCTTCAGCCTCCAGGCCGGCGGCGCCCACGGCCTGGCGCCGACGCTGACCCTCGGGCTGGGGAACTGAGACCGTTCAGGCCCCGGCGCTCACGAGCCGGTACGCCTGGGAGCGCCTTGCCGGGCTCGCTCCAGGGCGGCGATGGCGCGCTCGACCAGCTCCCGGGTGAGGGCCTCGCGCCGCGCCGCCTCGACCACCAGGGCCAGGGCGGCCCGGACCTCGCGCTCGACCTCCTGCTCGGCGAAGACCTCCAGGGCCTCGGTGGCGAGCTTCTTGACTCGCGCGGTTCGCCCCTGGGCCAGGTAGACCAGGCAGAGCTCCAGGTTGACCAGGCTGGTGTCGAAGGGGATGCCCCGCTCGAGGGTCAGGTCACGGGTCTCCGTGTAGAGCCGCTCGGCGGCCTTGAGATCCTCCCGGCTCCAGGCGATCCGCGCCCGGAGCCAGGCGAGGTGCTGGCGGCCCCACACGCCTTCCTCAGCGAGCAGGCCAGCGTGAGCTTCTAGCTCCTTCTCGGCTTCGTCGAGATCGCCTCGCGCGTGGAGGAAGTCGGCGCGGTTGAAATGTGCCGCCACCTGCAACCAGCCTTCGGCCTCGGCGGCCAGGAGGTCGAGGACGCCGTCCACCGCCTCGATGGCGGCGTCGATCCGATGCGCCCGGTAGTGGACGTTGCCGAGCTGAAGCAGGACCCGCGCCGCGTCCTCGCGCTGGCCCAGCCAGGCGTACAGATCACTCGCGCGCTCCAGGTGACAAGCCGCCTCGTCCAGCCGCCCCTGGTTCTTCCGAAGGCTGCCCAGATAGGACTCGACTTCCGCCGGCAACACCGGGTCGCGCATGCCCGGCGTGTCGAGGAGCTCCCGGGCCTTGGCCAGGTCCTCCTCCGCCTCTTTCAGCCGGCCCAGGGCGCGCTTGGCGTTGCCGGCCACGGCCAGAGCCGCGGCCCGGATCTCCGGGTCGGGCCGGTCCTGGTTGCTCTGCTCGCAGGAGACGAGGGCCGCCTCGGCCAGCGACAGCGACTCGGCCGGGTCCGCCGGGATCGCCCGCCGGGCTTCCTCCAGGAGAAGGGTGCCGAAGACGGGGCCGCGGAACCGGTGGTAGGCGCCGCGGATCCTCCCCAGCCGCTTGCCCGGATCGAGGCGTACGATCTCCCGCACCCAGCTCCGAGCGACACGCAGATCGGCTCGAAGCTGAGGCTCGTCGAGGCCCAAACGCTGGCCAATGCGCTTGAGGGGGTCCCGGCCCGTAGAGGGTTCGAAGGCGGGTCCATGACTCGTGATCGCCTCGCCGCAGGTTGGGCAGACGAGGTCACCGCGTTTCTTCCAACCTCCTACCGGAGTCTGCCGGACCAGCTCCTGCCGAACGATCTCCCTGATGGTGTCTTTGAGAGCCTGCTGCCCGCCTGCTTCGGCGTTGGCCAGCATGGATTGGTCTCGCGGTCCGCGTTCGTAGATTTCCTCAGACACTGACGCCAGCTGAAACCCAGCAGTTGGCAGGGGCGACTCATAAGCCTTGCTCGCGGGGAACCCCTTCGACTCCCAGAGCGACTCCAGGACCCGCCGGAGGAAAGGAACCGCGTCGAATTCCAGCGCGACGAGCACTCTCTCGACGTGTTGGAGCTTCAGATCCTGGCGGCCGCGAAGCAACTGGGAGAGGTAGCCTCGCGAAAACCCTGCCGCTTGGCCAACGACCTCCATGGAGCGGCCGTCTGCAGCGATTGCCCGTCGGAGCTCTCCAGCGACCAGAGCCTCAAGATGGGGATCGATCCTCACAGGATCGACAGAATACCATTGTCTCGTCAGCGTTAGATCTTCGGGTGGTTCGGCTTAGTATGGACAAATCGCTGATATCGGTGTATAGTCCATGGAGTGTCAACTGAATCCTTAGGTGCCCTATGCGCCAGGACCGGAAGGACCAGCCTGGCTCTCTCTTGCCTGGAGTCGACCGCATGGCCTTCCGGGAGATCTTCCTCCTCCACGTCCCGGCGGCCGGGGCCGCGACCTTTCGCCAGTTCGGCCGCTACATGTTCGACACGCTGGCCGAGGGGGGGCCCCGGGAGGCGCTCGAGCCTCGGGTGGGCGCCCGGGTGCGGGCACTCGCCGAGGACCTGCGGTTCTCGGCCCAGGCGCTCGCCAGGCTGGGCGGGGCGCGAGCGGAGGGCGGCCGGCCCCCGGAGGAGGCGGCCCTGGCGAAGAAGGCCGAGTCCTGGGCGCGCGAGGTCTTGGATCTCGTCCGGGCCATGGAAGCCGCGTCTGCCGGCGCGGGGGAGGTGAGATGAGCGGCTGCGATGGTGTACTCAAGCGACGGGTGAAGACCGCCGAGGACGCCCGCATCGTCGTGGGCACCGCCCTCGCCCTCCTCGAGGTCGTCGCCGAGGTGCTCGACAAGGTCCCGCCGCCGGAGACGGCCTTCCCCTTGGGGGACCGGGGAGCTCTACCGCTACCTCCAGGCGGCCGAGGCCGCGAGGAGCTGGCTCGTGGGCCACGAGATCGGCAACAGCGTCGAGTGCCCCGCCGTGGGCTCCGTCCTGGGCGACGGCATCACGATCTACGCCTGGGACGAGGAGGAGACCGCGCGCCACTTCGCGGCCGCCGTCCGGGACTGGAGCGAGCGGCAGTGAGCGGCGGCGGCGGGTTCAAGCGAGCCTTGCGCTATGTCGAATTTAGGCGCACAATGCACAAACCCTTCGTCGTCTCGGATGACGGGCGGCCACTCGGCCGCGTGGGCCAGACGGCACGCTTCAGGAAAGGAGTCCAAATGGCGCCCACCAGGTCGACTCGAAGGCTTCCCATCTCGATCTTCCCGATTCTCCTCGCCATGCTCGGCCTGGCCGCACCCGCCGCCGCCCGGGGCATGGCCCCGATCCCGCTCAAACCCGCGGCGAGCTCGCCGCCGGAGATCGCATTCGAGTCGGACGCGGTGGTGGTGAGCGGCCTCGAGCCGGCGGCGGAGGTGATCCTCCACGGGGTGAGCCGGTACCACGACGTCTACTACTGGGCGCTGGTACCGACCGACGAGATCCTGACGGCGGACGCGACGGGCACCCTCCGCTACGAAGTGCCGGACGGCGTCGCCCCGTTCTCGGTCTGGGCGGCGATCGACACGGGCACCGGCGAGCTCGGCCTCGCGAGCCCGGAGGGGTCGATCGCCCACGAGGTCGCCTTCCCGGCGGACGGTCTCGCCCAGGCGCCGGGGGGCGTGGTGAGCCGGCTCCACACCTCCTGGGAGCGGGCGGAGGTCCTCTTCGTCCGGCCCGGGGTGGGGGCCTGGCGCGGGGCGGCGTCGCGCGGGGCGCAAGGCAGCCCGACGGCTGCCGGCGCCGAGGTCGACCTCGCCTCGGCCCTTCCGATCGAGGCCGCCCCGGCACCGCCGGCCGAGCTCGCCGTCGGCGACGTGGTGATGGCGGTCAACCTGGACACCCTCGACTACTTCGCCGCCCGGCTGGTGCCGCCGGGCCAAGAGCCCTGAACCGACCCCGCCCCGGAGAGACGACCATGAGCCCTTCCGCCTCGCCCCGCCCTTCCACCCTTCGCCCGGCCGCCGGGCTCGCCCTACTCCTCGCCCTGGCCGCCCTGCCGGCCGCGGGCCTCCAGCACCCGAATCACGCCCAGGGCTTCCAGCCCGAGCACCTCTACCAACTCGGGGACCTCGACAGCATCAACGAGTTCAACGGAAACCTCACGGTACAGATTCCGCTCGCCTCGTACCCGGTCAACGGCGGCTTCTCTGTACCCCTCGTCTTGACGTATACAGGCAATGTCTGGGACTACGAGCTCGACGAGAACCTCGCCACCGGCGGCTACTACCTGATGGCCGTGCCTCGGGCCTCAGACAATTCGGGGCTCGGCTGGCACCTCTCCTTCGGGACCGTCGAGCCGACCACCAACACCAACCCGGGCGGCTACCGGAGCCCCGACGGAGCCGAACACCCCCTCGCCGTCAGCCTCCACCTCGGAGGGTCGACCGCCACCGGCTTCAAGTACACGAAGGACAGCACCTACCTGCGCTACAACACCAGCGTCGCGCCCCACGTTCTCGAGTTCCCCGACGGCACCCGGCGTGATCTGGTGAAGGATTCGAAGACGGGGAATGAACGGCCCACCCGGATCGAAGACCGGTTCGGCAACTTCCTGAACATCGAGTACCTCGCCTCGGCAACCTACCCGGGCCTCGAGAACTGGAGGCTCACCGACTCACTCCACCGGGTCCAGATGATCTACTTCAAGCCGGCGCCGGCGCTCGCGAAGGTGTACAAGGAGGGCGTCGTGGACCGGGTGGTCGTGACCGCCTTCGGCGGCCAGACGCTCACCTACACCTTCCACTACTCGGGGACCGAGGTGACGCGAGGGATGACGGATCCGGCCCTCTCGTGCGCCTACGCCTCGACCACGGTGGTCGTCCCGCTGCTGACGAGCATCACGCGGAGCGACCCGCGGACGCCGCAGAGCCAGGTGCCGGCCTATGACTTCACCTACGACCCCGGCCCGTACCACGGCGCCTGCGACCTCGCCCAGACCGACAGCCGGTCGGCCCACCTGCTCTCGATGACGCTCCCGACCCACGGCACGCTCCGGTGGAGCTGGAACTACTACCTCTTCCCCAAGAGGTCCGAGACTCTGGGCGGGGTGTTGAAGCAGGGGCCCAGCGGTGGCTTCGGCCTGAGGCCCTTCAGCCGCTCGGTGGGGGTCGTCCAGCGCCAGACGGTCCAGGCCGACGGCACGGTCGAGGGGACGTGGACCTACCAGGAGGGGTTCACCTCCGATTCTTCCGGCATCGGGCGCGCGTCGACGACGACCGTGACCGACCCCCTCGGCAACCAGACGACTCACTACTTCAGCGTCTACGCCTGCCAGCCTGGGATCAGCGGTTGCTCCACCCAGGACCCGGACCCGGGCGGCTGGTCGTACCACGACTACGGCCTGCCCTTCACCCGCAACGCCAAGGACGCGAGCGGCACTCGGTTCCTCTCGAGCGAAATCCGCCAGGGGGCGAGCGCGGTCAAGCGGCGGATCTACGTGCGCTACGAGTCGAGCGGCCAGGACTTCAACCCGCGGGTCGCCTCGGAGCGGACGGTCTACGTGGACGACGGCGGGACCTTCGCCGACACAAACTCTTCGAGCTTCGACGGCCTGGGCCACTACCGCCAGGTCGCGACCAACGGCAGCTTCGCCGCGGGCAACGTCCGCACCACCTTCACCAACTACAACCCGGGCTCCTGCGCCACCTGCACGCCGGCGACAGGCGCTGCCTGGTTGCTCGGCACCTACACCTACCAAACGGTCACCGAGGGGGGCGTGACGGCCAAAACCGAGGCCTGTTTCGACGACACGACGGGCGCCCTCAAGAGCACGCGGACGCTACGGAGCGGGACGACCCGGAGCTCGACCGACCTCGTCACGGTCTACGTCCGCGACGGCGTGGGCAACGTCACGAGCGAGAAGTTCTTCGGCGGCGACACACAGGGCCTCGGGACCGGGGGCCTCTGCGGGCTCGCCCTGCCGGCCGCGAGGTACCAGATCGACCACAGCTACCAGGCCGGCGTGCTGGCGAGCTCGCAGTACTCGGGCCAGCCGTTCAAGTCCCTGGATCGGGTGATCGACCTCGGGAGCGGCCTGGTCAAGACGAGCCGCGACGTCTCGGGGCTCGCCACCACCTACCAGTACGACGTCCTCGGGAGGCCGACCCTGGTCCTGCCGGCCCAGGAGGGGCGGACCCAGTTCCTCTACAGCGCCCCGACCGACCCGCCCAAGGTCTGGATCTACCGCAAGCCCCACGGCGGTGGCTCGCCCCTTTCGACCCGGGAGCTCGACTTCGACGGCCTGGGCCGGGTCTCCCTCGAGCGCCGGACGATGGCCGACGGCACGATCTCGAGCCGGGCGACCAACTACAACGCGGCGGGCTGGGTGAGGTCGAAGACCGGGTGGGCGACGAATTCCGCGACGATCTATCGAAACTTCGACCCCTTCGGCCGCCCGACGCTGATCCAGCCGCCCGACGGCTCGGCCCACGACGTGACGCTGACCTACCACGGCGTCCGGCAGGTCGATCGCACGGTGAAGGTCGGCACCGCCTGGAACGGCACGGGGGTCACCGAGTCCGCGGCGACCACGACCGAGATCTACGACCGCCAGGGGCGGCTCTACCAGGTCTTCGAGCCGGCGAACCCGAACGGCAGCGACTCGACGACGACCTATGCCTACGACGTCGGCTCCCGCCTCAAGCAGGCGAGCCAGACGGCGAAGAACGCCGCCGGGACCTCGTTTACCCAGACCCGCCTCTTCAACTACGACTCCCGGGGCTTCCTCCTCTCGGAGCGCCATCCGGAGACGGGCGCCTCGGGCAACGGCTACGTCACCTACGGGAGCTACGACGCCCGGGGCCACGCCGGGACGATGACGGACGGGCCGAATACCCTCCGCTTCACCTACGACGGGGCCGAGCGCCTCACCAAGGTCGAGGAGTCCCAGGGCTTCGGCCTCTACCGCCCCTTGAAGAGCTTCACCTTCGGCACGGCCAACGGCGCGGGCGATTACCGCCTCGGCAAGCTCCAGGTGGCCCGGGGCTACAATTACCCGGTGATCGGAGCGACGAGCTACACCGTCGAGATCGACGAGACCTACGCCTACGGGGGCAAGGAGGGAAGGGTCTCGAATCGCGCCACGGTCAACGTGATCAACGGCTCGGCTGCCGAGAGCTTCACCCAGAGCTGGGTCTGGAACGACCTGGGGGATCCGGCGTCGGTGACCTACCCGCGGTGCACGCAGGCGGGCTGCTCTGCCGGGACGGTTCGGACTGTGAGCCCCACCTACACCAACGGCTTCCTGACCGCGGTGCCGGGCTACTCGAGCTCGATCACCTACCACCCGAACGGCCAGGTCGACCAGGTCGTCCGGACGAACGGCGTGACCGACACCTACTTCGAGGACCCGAACGGCCTCCCCCGGCCGCAGAAGATCGAGGCCAGGCGCGGCACGACGCTCCTCTACCAGACCGGGCTCTACACCTTCGACGGCGCCGGCGACGTGACCAAGATGGGGAGCTCGTACTATCTCTACGACAAGGTGAACCGAGTGCTCTCGGGCGTCCAGTACGTCGGCCAGGGCGGCGGCACGGCCGCGGGAGGCTACGCCTTCAGCCACACGTACGACGGCTTCGGGAACCTCCAGGCCATGACCACGAAGACCGGCCGCTCGACGCCCACCTCTTCGACCACGAACCGGCTGACCGGCGCGGTCTCCTACGACGCCGCGGGCGACCTCACGTCCTGGAACGGCAACGCCTACACGTACGACGCGCTGGACCAGATGTGGAAGATGAACAACGGCTCGAAAGACTGGCTCTACCTCTACACGGCCGACGGCGAGCGGATCTGGTCCTACGACCTCCAGGCGAACGTCTCCCACTGGACGATCCGGGACCTGGACGGCAAGGTCCTCCGCGACTACAAGAATGGCGCCGGCGGCTGGTCGGTCGACCGGGACTACGTCTACCGTGGCGACCAGCTCCTGGCGGCGGTCACCCCCACAGGCGTCCAGCACTTCCACCTCGACCACCTGGGCTCGGTCCGGTTCATCACCAACGCTTCCGGCCAGGGCCTCGCCTACCACGCCTACTTCCCCTTCGGCGAAGAGGCGACGAACCCCACCAAGGACACCGAGCGCATGAAATTCGCCGGACATGAGCGCGACCTGGGCAACACCTCGAGCGCCGCCGACGATTTGGATTACATGCACGCGAGGTTCTGCAACCCGCAGACAGGCCGCTTCCTCTCAACCGATAGCTTCGACGTCCTGAGCCTCCAATTCGGCGACGAAGAGGACATGAAGCGCTTCCGGGAATACCTGGGGACGCCGCAGTCCTGGAACCGCTACGCCTACGTCAGGGACAGCCCACTCCGCTACGTCGATCGGAATGGTCAGGACCCGCTTGCGGCCGTGGCGACGACGACTTGGTTCATCGGTGAAGGTGGAACGGGGGCTGGCGCCGGTGGTGCAGGGATCGCCGCAGGAGCAGGCGCTGGTGCTGCCATTGTAGGCGCCGGAGCTGTCGGTT
The DNA here is from genome assembly GCA_963741925.1 of uncultured Acidobacteriota bacterium. Classification (GTDB taxonomy): domain Bacteria; phylum Acidobacteriota; class Thermoanaerobaculia; order Multivoradales; family DATKCC01; genus CAVUBL01. The sequence goes on along the minus strand of CAVUJU010000003.1, from coordinate 409,559 downwards.
ACGGGATTGGAACGCTCATTCGGCAGATCCCGGGTGTCGACAAAGGGATTCAGACCGCAATCGGCGGAGTCGTGGACTACATCTTCACTGCGCAGAACAACCGCCACACAGAGAAGGTCATCGGCGGTCTGATTGCAGGCGCCCAGCAGAATCTCAACAACATCGCTTCTGCCGGAGGACCCGAAAGAGATCCTGATTTCAATCATCATAAGAAAGAAATCAAGGCCATCCTGGAAAGGGCTGCCAAGCTGGCGAAACGACTACCCGAGAAGACCGCTTCCAAGCTTCTGGACAAGATTCATGATATCGCTGACAAGGTTGGACTGAGGCTCGTAGAATGAAGACTGCAAACCTTGAGAAGCGCGAGGACCTGGGGGAATTCCTCTACCACCTCCGAGAGCTCCTGGAGGTACGAGATCGGGTAGATGGCTTAATTGAAAGACTTGATAGCTCTCTTGGTAGGGACACCGACGCCACCGAGACCGTGGTGGGGGAAGCGAGACGGAGCTGTTTTTCCACCTCCTTTACCATATCGGCGAACTTCGCGAACCCTTCGAGAGAATCCTGAAGGAGCTGTACGGCGAAGACGCAAGGATCCTGGTAGACCAGGAGGGTGAGTGATGATGCGGCGCGTCGGCTCTGCTAAGGGAACGTGGCCTTGAGCACCGCCAGGAGGTACTCGGCGACGACACCCATGCTCTCGATGGCGGTCTTGGCCTGCTGCGGAGTCACGGAGGGCAGGAAGGGCCGGCCGTGGCCGGTGCCCTGCTTGTTACGGAGCCGGTTGACGCCGCAGGCGAGGTCGAAGAGCGCGCGCTCCATGGGCCGGTGCGGGTCCTCGCCTGGCTTGGTGGCGCCCTGGGACGTGACCAGACCGAGCGCGGCGAAGGCCTGTCCCAGGAGGGTGGGGAAATTGTCGCGCGTGGGGTAGCTGCCCCACACCTCCTGCAGCACGTGAGCCGCGGTTGCCTCCATCAGGTCCTTGCCGGTGCCAGTGACGAGCGCTGCGTCCTCGGCACCGCGCCTGGCGCGCCGAACGTAGCTCTGGAGAGCGGCGGTGAGCTCGGCGCCGGCGAGATTGTCAAGGAGAAGGGGCTGCACGTCTCCTGCTCCGGTGAGCGCGAGGCCCTCACCGCGTAGTACCCCCGCGAGGTTTTGGATCGGCTCGGCGCCGACGTAATTCGGCGACCCCTCTCGGAACCCGCCCAGGGCGCGGATCTGCGCCAGAAGAAGAGAGGCGCAGCGACCGCCCCTCTCGGGAGCGTACTCGAGGGCCCAGCTCAAGACCTCGCGGACCCGCTTCTCCTTGCCGACTGGCCGCTCTGGCCGATTGCGGTTGGGATCTCCAGCGGCCAGGTCAGCACGGTCAATCTGCGCCTCGATCGCCGAGTGGCTCGGCTCCCTCGGCCCCGCCGGGGCCTGGGAGTCGTCCAACAGTCGAGCCACGGCGATGATGACCTCCGGAGCCTGTCAACCCCGGTGAGACGGTGGGTTCGATCAATTAGGGAGCCTCTCCATGGTTGTCGGGTGGGTTGATCCAGACGGCCTTGGGTAGCTCGGGTGGCTTTGGGTGGCCGTGGACGAAGCGCTCCGGGTTGGCTTCGAAGGCGGCGGTCAAGATGCGTTGGCGTTCGGCCCGTAGCGCCTCGGCCTGGCCGTAGTGGACGGCAGCGGGGGTCATGAGGCCGAGGCCGGAGTGGCGATGCTCGTGGTTGTACCAGTCGATAAAGGTCCGGCCGAAGCTCCTGGAGTGGAGAATGGAGCCGAAGCGGTCGGGGAAGTCGGGTCGGTACTTGAGGGTCTTGAACTGGGACTCCGAGAACGGGTTGTCGCTCGAGGTGTAGGGGCGCGAGTGGGTCTTGGTGACCCCGAGATCGGCCAGGAGGTAGGCCACCGGCTTGGCCGTCATCGCGCTGCCGCGGTCGGCGTGGAGGGTCAGCTGCCCGGGTGCGATGTCCTGCTGCTCGGTCGCCTGGGCGATCAGCTGCTCGGCGAGCGCGGAGGATTCCCGGTACTGGATGGTCCAGCCGACCACGTAGCGGCTGAAGACGTCGAGGATCACGTAGAGGTAGTAGGAGGTCCACTTGGCCGGTCCGCGCAGCTTGGTGATGTCCCAGCTCCAGACCTCGTTGGGACGCTCGGCGAGCAGCTCCGGCTTGGCGTAGCGAGGGTGCGTGAGCTGGTCGCGCCGCTCGCGCACCTCGCCCTTCTCGGCGAGCAGCCGGTACATCGTGCGTTCGGACGCCAGGTAGCGGCCCTCGTCGAGCAGCGTGGCCCACACCTCGGCGGGCGAAGAGTCCACGAAGCGCTCGCCGTGCAGCTCGTCGAGCACCGCCTGACGCTCGGCAGGCGAGAGGGCCCGCGGTGGGGGATCTCGTGGCTTGTGGGGCCGTGGGTCGGGAGGATGCCGGCGCCGGTAGATCGTCGCCGGCGACGCACCCAGCGCTCGGCACGCCGGCCGGGTCCCGACGAGGGGCGTGAGCTCTTCGACGGTCTGCTCGATCATGGCTCGATGCTCTCCTCCGCGCTCCTGGGCTCGAGCAGCGCTCCCAGAAGCGCGGAGACGTTTCTTTGCACCTCGATCACCTTGCGGGCCGTCTCGAGCTCGCTCTCGGCGCGCTCGGCACGCCGGCGAAGACGCTCGATCTCGGCGGCCCGGGGATCGGCCCCAGGGCGGCCCCGACGCTTCGACAAGGCCTCCAGGGCCCCCTTGTCCCGTTGCTTGCGCCACTTCGCCAGGTGCGAGGAGTGCAGCCCCTCACGCCGCAGCAGAGCCCCGATCTCACCCGGCTCCGTGCACGCGTCCGCCGCGCGGACGATCTCGAGCTTGTACGCCGCCGTGAACCTGCGCCGACGCGGACGCTCGATGAGCTGGGGATTGGGCGCCGAGGTCACGCGGCCCGGCCGCTTCCGGTCGCCTACGGCTCCCTCCAGCGGCCGGGCCGGAGCTCCGTGCCCTCCCGAACCGTTCTCCTGCTTCGTCTCTGGCATACGGTGCCTCTCCTCTCGCCCTCGGCTTCCTTCATTCTCGTGGCTGCATCGTCTCACCGTATGTTGGCAGAGAGGGCTCGTCGCTGAGGGGGACTCTCACCCGGGGAGCAGAGGGCACGGAGAGCTCCTACGAGTTGGAGACCAGGCGTTTGGCCTGGTGCTTGAGGATGAGTCCGTCGAGGACGTCCTTGGCGACCTTGCGGTCGGGCGGGTCGAACTGCCGGATGGCCTCGAACTGATACCGAAGCTCCTCGTCCGGCCCGCGCTCCTCGACGTCGAAGAGCAACGCATCTGAGCTGACGGAGAGCGCGACGGCCAGGCGTGACACGGCAGCGGCGAAAATCCTCCTTAGTGGACGCGAAGTTTTACGACCCCTCCGGTAGCTGAGGGGCGTGGCCATCCGCAAGTGCCTCGACCGGGTACGGTGCCCGGCAGGAGGTGGACGGATGACGAGGCGTCTCTCGAAGGAGGAAGTCGTGACGATCGAAGTACTGGCCGGGACAGGCCAAAACCACTGCGAGATCGCCCGGACCCTGGGGGTCACCGAGGGGACGGTGCGCTACCACCTCAAGAAGCAAGAAGATCCGTGCCCCGACGGGCGCAAGGACAAGCCCTTTCAGGCCGCGGCGGTCAAAGCCGTGATCGAGGCTTGGTTCGCCGAGCGCAAGGACAATCCCCGCCCGGTCAACGTGCTCGACCTCTGGGAGCACCTGGTCGAGGAGTACGACTACGAGGGCACGTACCGCACGGTGCTGCGCTACGTGCGGTCGAAATACCCGAAGCCGAAGAGGCGGACCTACCGCCGGTTCGAGACGCCTCCGGGGGCGCAGAGCCAGACGGATTGGGGGGAGTTTCCGGCGGTCGATGTCGGCCGCGGCCCGGAGCCGCTCCACGCCTTCGTCATGGTGCTCTCCCACAGCCGGATGCCGGCGGTGGTGTGGAGCCGGCGCGAGGATCTGCTGTCCTGGCTCACCTGCCACAACGGGGCCTACCGGCGACTGGCCGGGGTGGCGGCGGTCAACCGGATCGACAACGTCAAGACGGCGATCGCCACGGGTGCCGGTCCCACCGGAGTGATCCACCCGGCCTACCGGGCCTACTCCCGCACGGTGGGATTCCACGTCGACGCCTGCAACCCGGGTGATCCGCGGGCCAAGGGCAAGGCGGAGGCCAAGGTCTGGCTCTCGCGCCTGCTCGATGTCACCGGCCGGCCCTCGGACGCCCTCGAGGAGCTCCAGGAGCGCACCGAGCGCAAGATCGAGCGCTGGGCGAAGCGGACCGTCTGCCCGCCCACGGGGCGCTGGGTCCAGGACAGCTGGGAGCGCGAGATCCATGGGATGCCCCCCCTGCCGATCCTGCCCGAGCCCTTCGAGCTGGCGGTGACCCGGCCGGTCCATCCCGACTGTACGGTGCGCTTCGAGGGCCGCTCCTACACGGTGCCCTTCGAGCTCGTCGGCCGACGGGTCGAGGTGCGTGGCTGCGTCGAGACGGTCCAGATCTTGGCCGACGGCCGGGTGGTCCAGGAGTACCCGCGGGCGACGCCGGAGCGGATCCTGATCGATCCCTCCTGCTACGAGGGCGAGCCGACCGACGAGCTGCTGCCGCCTCGGCCCCTGGGCAAGATGGGCCGGCGACTCCAGGAGATCGTCGAGATGCCCGTCGAGCAGCGGCCCTTGGACCTCTACGCCGCCCTGGCGGAGGCCGCGCGATGAGCACCAAGCCTGCCAAGGGACGAGTCGATCTCGACGCCACCCGCGAGCGTCTCGAGGCGGCCGGGCTCGGCCACGCCGCCGGGCGCCTGGCCGAGCTGATCGAGGCCGCCACCAAGGCCGACCATCCGCCGCACCGCTTCCTCGACCAGTTGCTCTCGGCCGAGCTCACCGAGCGCGAGGAGCGCCGGATCAAGACCTCACTGCGCCTCTCGGGGTTGCCCCCAGGCCAGAGCCTGGGCAACTTCGACTTCTCCTTCCAGCCCTCGATCGAGAAGAACCGGATCGAGACCCTCGCGACCTGTGCCTGGATCCGCGAGCACGCGACGGTGCTGCTCCAGGGCCCGCCCGGCGTCGGCAAGACCCACCTCGCCGTGGCTCTTGGCGTCAAGGCCGTCGAGAACGGCTTCTCCGTCGCCTTCTTCCGCCTCGACGATCTGCTCCACGAGATGAAGAAGGACGCCGACATCGCCCCGCAGAAGCTGCGGAGGAAGAAGTACCTCAAGGTCGCCCTGCTGGTCGTCGACGAGGTCGGCTTCCAGGCCATGGACCGCCAGGAAGCGAGCCTCTTCTTCCGTCTCGTCAGCTATCGCTACCATCGGGGCGCCACCCTCATCACCACCAACAAGGCGGTCAAGGATTGGCCCGAAATCCTCGCCGGCGACGAGGCCATGACCACGGCCCTGCTCGACCGGCTCCTGCACCACTGCTACGTCTTCAACGTCAAGGGCCGCTCCTACCGCCTGCGCGACCTCGAGAGGCTGCTCAAGTGAGCCGGCGCCGCACCCCTCTCCCGGACTGTGGACGCTGCCGGCCTGTGGAAGCCGTGGAAGGCTGCGCCCCCGCCCAGGCCCCCGCACCCTCCCACCGCTCCCACAGGCCTTGGAAGACCCGCCCCCGGCCCCCTCCCGGGTCTCCCACAGCGACCACAGCCCCGACGACGAGTCACCTACATCGAACTCGGAGGGGGTCGTAAAACTAGCGAAGCTCCGCCTCAAACCGACGAGTAGGCCGTGGGCGGTTGAACCGGTGTGGGCATAGGATGCTCCGATGACGACCGTGGCGGAGCTTCTCGAAGGGCATGTGACGCTGGAGGTGGAATGCGTGGACCGGCTGTACCTGAACGGGTACGTGCCGGCGTTGGCGACGGGTCCCGGGATGACGGGCTTCCTGCGCGAGCACCTGGGCAAGCCAATCCCGGGCTCTCCTCAACTATGAGTGGGTAGAGGCGGGTCGAGCTGGATGCCCCCGCAGTTGAGGAAGATCATCGCAGCGAGAGCCTGGTGGGAGTGGAAGCCGTAGGCTCTGTGGGCGATCATGCGGATCCGGTTGTTGAGGCCTTCGACCACGCCGTTGGTCAGGCGGGTTCGGATGTAGGCGAGGATCCCGGAGAGATGCTTGCGGATGGTTCGGGCTGCTTTGACGAAGGCTGGGAGCCGAGATCGAGAGGCCCAGGCAAGCCAGGCTCGGAGCGCTCGTTCGGCCCGCCAGGGTTGGCGGTAGTCGAGGGCCTGAGCGAGCGTCTCTTTGAGCAGGTAGGCGCGGTAGAGCCGCTGGTTGCTTCGCTGGAGCTCGGAGAGCTTGCGGCGCTGGGATCGGCTGAGGTTCCACGGATTCATCAGCAGCACGAAGCGGGTGCGCTTGAGGGCACGTGCTTCGTCGGGGTCGGAGGCGAGCTCGCGCACCAGCTCGCGCCGCACCTCGTCGAGCGCATCACTGACCAAGCGCTGGACATGGAAGCGGTCGTAGACGATCTCGGCGTCGGGCAGCCTCTCGCGCACGGCCTTGGTGTAGGCCGCGGACAGGTCGACGGTCACCATCTCGATCGCCTTGCAGCCCTCCTCGCCGAGCTGCTCGAAGAAGGGCGCGAGCGCCTCGGCGCTACGGCCTTCGCCGGCCCACACCACGCGACCGCGGTCGTGGTCGACCACGACGGTGAGATAGTGGTGACGTTTCTTGTAGCTGAACTCGTCGATGCCGATCCGGCGCAGGCCCACCAGCCGCTCGGGGTCGAGGCGGCGCTCGACCACCCGCGCGACGATGGAACCGACCGTCTCCCAGGCGATCCCGAGCACGCGCGTCACCTGGGTCTTGTCGGTGATCTGCGCAAAGTACGCCACCAGCTCCTCGAACGCTTCACTGAAGCGACCTCCCGAGGGCGCCCAGGGAACCTGCTCCACGCGCACGCCACACTGAGGGCACTCCACTCGCCAGGGCGCGTAGCGCAGCACCACCACATGGCGCCCCCAGGGCAGGTGGCGCCACTCTCGCTCGTAGCGACGGTCGTAGCGCGGTCCGACCCGGCCACACTCGCCACAACGCGACAGACGCCACGTAGGGCGGACACGGACCACCAACGTCCCGTCCCGCCGGAACAGCGTGGATTCGACGTACATCTTCGTGACACCGATCAGACGACGCAGTACAGTGGTCAGGCGCATGGGGTCGCTCCTCCCTCCTCGGTTCCTTGGATGCACCAAGGAGAGCAGGAAACTCCATGCGTTTCAACCCCTTAGCGCCACCACACCCCCTCCTCCCAGGCCTCTGACCCTGGCGACCTACCGCTCCGAGCACCGACCGCCGACGGGCTCTCAGCTACCCACTCATAGTTGAGGAGAGCCCAATCCCGTCGCCGGCGGTGTTGGGTCAGATCACGACGCGCTTTCGCGAGGCGGTGAAGGGGTTTGCGGAGAGTCACGAGATCCCCTGGGTTGAGTTTCGTTCCAAGCAGCGCAAGGACGAGCTGGCGAACCGGCTGCGCCGGGAGCGGGGGGTGCGCGACGGGGTGGTCTTCATCGGGGTGGCGCAGGAGAAGACCAAGGCGTTTCAGGGCAAGCCGAGGCCAGAGAAGGGGGCGGGGTGGTTCGACTGGACGCGGGACAAGGACGTCTACGTCAACCACTACTACTTCTACGTCGACGACGAGGAGTTCGGGCCGGCGTTCCTCAAGGTGTGCAGCTACGCCCCGTGGTCGCTGAAGCTGTGCTTGAACGGGCACGAGTGGGCCAAGCGCCAGCTCGAGCGGCGCGGCATCGCCTACGAAGCGCTCGACAACGGGTTTCTCTCGTGCGCGGACCCCGAGGCGCTGCAAACGATCTGCGACGAGCTCGGCCCGGCGGCGATCGAAGCCTTCCTGGCTCGCTGGCTCGAACGGCTGCCGATGCCCCTGTCGCCGGAGGACCGCGCGGCCGGGTACGACTGGAAGCTCTCGATCTGGCAGATGGAGGTCAGCCTCACTCAGGTCTTCGATCGGCCGGCCCGCGGCCGGGAGTTCTTCGAGCAGGTGCTGCGCGAGAACCTCGACCTCGGCCGGCCGGACCGGGTGCAGCTCGTCTTCGACCGGCGCGTCACCCGCCGGACGCCAGGCACCTTCCGCACCCGGGTCGTCGAGCAGGGTGTCTCGCCGAGCCTCCACATCGAGTACAAGAGCTTCGATCTCAAGCAGTACTTCAAGGAGGGACGAGCGCTGCGCACCGAGGGGACCTTCCGCAACCCCAAGGACTTCGATGTCAACAAGGGCCTGGCGAACTTCGGCTACTTGCAACAGATCGGACGCCACATCAACCGGCGGCTTCTGGAGGTCGAGCGGGTCAGCCAGAACTGCGGGCTGTCCGCCGGCAGCATCCAACGCGTGGTGCAGCCCACCGTCACCGACGACGGTCACAAAGCCCCCGGCCTTCGCTTCGGCGATCCCCGCGTCATGGCCCTGATGCTCAGCCTCAGCCTGTTTCTCCACCTGATCCACGGCTTCCGCAATCAGGAGCTGCGGCGCAACGTCTGCCAACTCCTGGGACCGACCGAGCCTGCCTACACCAGCGCCCAGGCCAGCTACGACCTCCGGCGCCTGGTACGCAAGGGCCTGATCTATCGCGCTCCCGGGACCTATCGCTACCTCGTCACGCCCTACGGCTGGAAGCTCGCTCGCTTCTACGCCCGGCTCGATGCCCGCGTGCTGCGGCCTGCACTGACCGCCATTGAAGGGCCCGGCGTCGCCGAGCCTCACCCTCGCCTCGCTGAAGCTCTCCACCGCGTCGACCACCAGCTCGATTCCCTCATTCAACACGCCTTCCCGCCACACCAGAAGGCCGCCTGAGAAGCTCCTCCCGGATGCAGATCTCTCGACCAAAACTCGGCCTCTTTATCCAAGAGTCGCCCCAATCAGACGACTAGATATCATCATCTCTTCTCCTGTTCCAGTCTTCTTTCAGGTCACGGATCAACCAAATAACATAATGAGGCAGCTAATCTTGGCGCAATTGGAGGGACAAACTGTAAAAGCAGAAGGTGGCACCACCATTCCGACAAAGATTATCTTCGGCAAGAATGGGCAGCAGAGCTACGGCGGACTAGACGTCAAGGTGTACGCAAATGTATTCAAGAGATTTCACCCAGATCCGTCTGGCGTAACGACGACTGCACACGAGCTAGGCCACGCTATGAGGTTCCTCCAGGGTGCAAGCATCGTGGACGAAAGGGCTCGCGATCGAAATGGTTCAGCAGAAGCATTTGGTCAAAGTGTCCACGAGACCGTAGTGCCGGCCCTGCAGGGCTTCTACAGGAAGCAACTAGAGTTGCAGCTAAAGGAGCAGTTTACTGACCTTGCACTTCGCATCTTCATGGCGATCTAGGTCTGACATGCGTACATTGATCCTTATAGTATACGCCGCCATGGTGACAAGCTTTGCTTGCACCACAGTCGGCACGAGCCCTCACGGTTTGACCAAGGCAACGCCACGGTCGACCGTGTTCATGGTTACAGACCAGGAGGGAGACACTGTCGAGGAGGCGAGGATCTACCTTGTCACATCGGAGGGTGTCAAACTACTTGCGAGGCGACGGCAGTCCGGAGACCTTCTTGCGGGCGACCTATCAGCGATTGCTCCTGACCAGGACGGAGCACTGCTTGCGTGTGCTGAGGGCTACTATTGCGCAGGCTGGCTACTACAGGACCCGTTTATCCAACCCGATCTCGGCTCCAAAGGGCGAATACTATGGATTACTCTTACGCGCCTCGGCGTGCGATAGATTGAATTCGCTTCAGGGGCCCGGCCTCCACCGCCCCGGCCGACCAGCCAAGGGTCTGGATCTACAAGAAGCCCCACGGCGGCGGCTCGCCGCTTCCGACCCGGGAGCTCGACTTCGACGGCCTGGGCCGCCTCGCCCTCGAGCGCCGGAAGATGGCCAACGCCACGATCGCCGACCGGACGACCGTCTACAACACCGGGGGCCAGGTGAGCTCGAGGACCGAGTGGGGGACGAGCGCGAAGACCATGTACGTCCACGACGCCTTCGGGAGGCCGACGGCGATCACGCCGCCGGACGGGGCGGCGCACAAGGTGACGCTGGGCTACAAGGGCGTAGGCCAGGTCACCCGCACGGTGTCCGTGGGCACGGCCTGGAACGGCACCGGCATCACCGAGTCGCCGGCTACGACGACGGAGTGTTAGCGGCGGTCGGAAAGCGCGGGATTCTGGCGGTGAGAAAGCGCGGCCCGGTCATGCGAGCGACGGGCTGAGGCGGTACCGGAGCCGAAGAGGCGCTGATAGGTCTGTGCGATGTAGTGGATGTATCCGGGGTCGAGGGCGTCGGGGGTGAGGTGGTCGAGTACGCGCCGGTAGTAGGCGAGGGAGTGGATGGGCTCGCGGGGGGAGTCCGGAGCTCGGAGGTGGCGCCTCAGGGTGGCGAGGCGCAGGACGTGGGCGAGGGTGCCCAAGGGGGCGGCGCGAGCGAAGAGGTTGGCGGCGACGGCCCAGTCGGCGCGGGAGGCGCGGGGGGGTGCGCCGGGCAGGTCGAGATAGAGCCGGATGGCGGCGGCGAGGTAGACGGAGCGGTCGCTCATCGGTTGGGCTTCTTGCGGCGTTCGGCGCGCTCGTGGGCGCGTCGTCGGGCGAGCTCCTTGGACTCCTTGAGGCGGTAGGAGTCGCCGTCGATGGCGACGAGCTCGGAGCGGTGGACGAGTCGGTCGACGAGGGTGACGACGGAGCTTGCGTTGGGGAAGACCTCGTTCCACTCGGCAAAGGGCTTGTTGGTGGTCAGCAGGATCGGCCGCTGGAGGTAGCGTCGGGAGACGACCTCGAAGAGCAGGTCGGCGTGGCGGGTGTCGTAGCTCAAATATCCGAGCTCATCGACGTGCAAGAGCTGGGGTCGGGACAAGAGGCCAAGCTTTCTCTGGAGGCTGTAGGAGGTGGCCTGTTCGGCGAGGGAGTTGAGGAGCGCGGAGGCGGTGAGGCTGAGCACGGAGGCGCCGGCGAGGACGGCCTGGTGGGCGAGGTTCTTGGCGATGAGGGTCTTGCCGACGCCGTTGGGGCCGACGAGGATGACGTTGGTGGCGGAGGCGAGCCAGTCGAGGCGGAAGAGGTCCTCGATCTGGTCGCGATCGATCTTCTTGGGCCAGGACCAGTCGAAGTCGGCCAGGGGCTTGAAGCCCCCGAGGCGGGCCTGGCGCAGGCGTCGCTCGAGCCCGCGGCGGGCGCGTTCCTCCTCCTCCCAGGCGACGAGCCGTGGAAGCCAGGGCTCGGTGCGGATCTCGTCGAGGTGGGCGAGCAGGCCGGGGAGCTTCAGGGCTTGGAGTTGCTGTTCGAGGTCAGTCATCGGAGTCCTCCGGGTCGTAGTCGGCGAGGTCGTGGGGGCGCACGACGAGGTCGCGCACCCGCGGGTCGTCGGGCAGGGCGACGGGCAATGGGGGCGCCTGCCGGCGGGCGTGGCGACGGCGGTCGAGGATGAGGCGGACCGCCTCGGGGTGGGGCGTGCCGGCGGCCAGGGCCTCGGTGACGGCGACGGTGAGCTCGGTCTGGCCGTGCTCGTCGAGGAGGCCCAGGAGGCGGTCGACGGCACTGCCCAGGTGGCGCTGGCGCTGGCCGAGAGCGACGAGCAGCGCCTCGGCGTGGGGGACGGCCCGGAGCAGCCGGTCCTGGCCCCGGTGGAGGCGGGCCTTGCGCTTGGCGCGCCAGAGCTCGTCGAGGTGCGCCGGATCCTCGACGACCTGACCCTTGTCCCACGAGCGAGGATGGGTAGCGATGAGCTCCTGGCGGTCGAAGAGGCGGACCTCGTCGAGGTCGGCGGTGAGGGTCAGAGTGCGGGCGATCCGGTCGTGGGGCACCGAGTACCGGTTGGCGTCGAAGGCGACGTAGGGGGTGCGGCGGACCTGGACCGCGACGAGCTCGTGCACGGGAAACGGGGCCGAGGGCAGGGCGAGGAGCGCCGGGCGCTCCTGGTGGAACGCCTGCTCGACGGTTCTCCTGCGGTCCTCGGGCCAGGGACGGGTGGCGGCGGTGGTGCGGCACCATCGCTCGGCCTCGGCGTTGAGGGCCGTGAGCTCCAGGTGCTGACGCAGGGGGAAGAAGGCACCGCGCAGGTAGCGGATGGCCCGCTCGACCCGGCCCTTCTCGTTGCCCCGCCGCGGGGCCACGGGCCGGGGCTCGTAGCCATAGGCGTCGGCCAGCTCGAGCAGGCGGGGATGGAAGCGGATCCCTTGGCCCACGCGCTCGAGCACGGCGCTTTTCAGGTTGTCGTAGAGCAAGAGGCGGGCTGCGCCGCCATAGAAGCGGAAGGCCTCGACGTGGCCGGCCAGGAAGCTCGGCAGCCGGGCGTCATAGAAGAACCGTACGAAGAGCATGCGGGAGAACGACAGCACCATGACGAAGGCGAACAGGCGCCGGTGGCCGCCGGGGACCTCGCGCCGGCCGAAGTCCGCCCAGTCGACCTGGGCCTGCTCGCCGGGCAAGGTGCGCAGGCGCAAGAAGGCCTCCGGCGCCCGCCGAGGCCGAAGCCCGAGCTCGGCGATGCGATGGCGGAAGTGGTCCGGCCCGCCCCGGTAACCGCGCTCGCGGGCCATCTCGTAAAGCTGGCTCGCCGCGAGCGCCGGGTAGCGCTCGAGCACCCCCCGCAACCAGGGCACGAAGGGGTCGAGAGCCGAGGGCCGACGCTTCGGGGGCGGCCCCGGAGCCTCCGCGGCGCCGGCGCGCGTAAGCGCCCGGGCTACCGTGCCGTGGTGCACGCCGAGATGGCGGGCGATCGTGCCCCGCCGCCAGCCCTCAACCGTAGCCAGGCGCCGAATCTCGGCTTCGAGATCGGGAGGGATCACGACCAGACCTCCCTCTGCGGCGCCGGCAGCGCAGGAAGTCGTGCCGGATCACCGGCCGGCACGGGTGGCGACAGAAGGTACAGGGGACCGAGGCCACCACCAGGGGGCGGTCGGCGACAGCGGACGGCGGGCGAATCAGGATGGTCTCGCATGCCGCCACGCTGCCAGCGCTCCAGGCCGGTGGGCAACCCTGATGCGTCACTTTCTTCGCCGCCAGGGCCTGGCGCAGCCGGTAGGCGGCCTGGCGCGCCGCGTGCCGCCGGCGCCCCCGGCGCGTCTGCTGGAAGCGCTTCCCCGCCTCCCGCAGGCTCCGTCGCCGGGCGGCCCGCCGGCACGCTCGTCCGCAGTAGCGATGCCCCCGATCACACCAGGAGCACACGTACACCGCCTTGCCACACAGGTCGCACAGGAAGCGCCGGCAGTCGGGATGCAGGGCCAGACCTCCAGGGCCTGGACTCCCGCGCCAAAACCGGCGATGATCGCCCTGCTTGGAGCGTCAGCTCCAGGCCGTGAGCGGAGGACGGGGTCTTGCCCAGACGCATCCGTCCTCCGCGTTTCCCCTCTCGCCCGATTCTCCCCCGATTCCCTCACCCTGCCTCGCCCGCCCCCGCGCGCGACGATGATGCTGCCTCACCTCAAGGGATTTGCGCGCTCAACCGCCAGATGCCCGCGGTTTCTGACCGCCGCTCACAAGGAGGTCTACGACCGGCAGGGACGGCTCTTCAAGGTCTTGGAGCCGGCGAATCCCGACGGCACGAGCTCGACGACGACCTGCGCCTACGACGTGGGCGAGCGGCTCCACCAGGTGAGCCAGACGGCCAAGAGCCCACCGGCACCCCCTTCACCCAGACCCGCCTGTTCCAGTACGACTCCCGGGGCTTCCTCCTCTCGGAGCGCCATCCGGAGACGGGGTCCTCGGGCAACGGCTACGTCACCTACGGGAGCTACGACGCCCGGGGCCACGCGGGGACGATGACGGACGGGCCGAATACCCTCCGCTTCACCTACGACGGCGCCGAGCGCCTCACCAAGGTCGAGGAGTCCCAGGGCTTCGGCCTCTACCGCCCCTTGAAGAGCTTCACCTTCGCCACGGCCAACGGCGCGGGCGACGACCGCCTCGGCAAGCTCCAGGTGGCCCGGGGGTACAATTACCCGGTGATCGGAGCGACGAGCTACACCGTCGAGATCGACGAGACCTACGCCTACGGGGGCAAGGAGGGACGGGTCTCGAATCGCGCCACGGTCAACGTGATCAACGGCTCGGCTGCCGAGAGCTTCACCCAGAGCTGGGTCTGGAACGACCTGGGGGATCCGGCGTCGGTGACCTACCCGCGGTGCACGCAGGCGGGCTGCTCTGCCGGGACGGTTCGGACTGTGAGCCCCACCTACACCAACGGCTTCCTGACCGCGGTGCCGGGCTACTCGAGCTCGATCACCTACCACCCGAACGGCCAAGTCAACCAGGTGACCCACGTCAACACTCCGGGCAACGCCGCGACCTGGGTGACCGACACCTACGCGAAGGACCCCTACAACCTCCCCCGGCCGCAGAAGATCGAGGCCAGGCGCGGGGCGACGCTCCTCTACCAGACCGGGCTCTACACCTTCGACGGCGCCGGCGACGTGACCAAGATGGGGAGCTCGTACTATCTCTACGACAAGGTGAACCGAGTGCTCTCGGGCGTCCAGTACGTCGGCCAGGGCGGCGGCACGGCCGCGGGAGGCTACGCCTTCAGCCACACGTACGACGGCTTCGGGAACCTCCAGGCCATGACCACGAAGACCGGCCGCTCGACGCCCACCTCTTCGACCACGAACCGGCTGACCGGCGCGGTCTCCTACGACGCCGCGGGCGACCTCACGTCCTGGAACGGCAACGCCTACCAGTACGATGCCCTCGACCAGATGTGGGACTTCAACCCCGGCTCGAAGGACTGGCTCTACCTCTACACGGCCGACGGCGAGCGGATCTGGTCCTACGACCTGGCGGCGAACACCTCGCACTGGACGGTGCGGGACCTCGACGGCAAGGTCCTGCGCGACTATAAGAACCTGGGCGGCAGCTGGTCGGTCGACCGCGACTACGTCTACCGCGGCGACCAGCTCCTTGCGGCGGTCACCCCCACAGGCGTCCAGCACTTCCACCTCGACCACCTGGGCTCGGTCCGCTTCATCACCAACGCCTCCGGCCAGGGCCTCGCCTACCACGCCTACTTCCCCTTCGGCGAAGAGGCGACGAACCCCACCAAGGACACCGAGCGCATGAAATTCGCCGGGCACGAGCGCGACCTCGCCAATACGAGCTCGGCTGCGGATGACCTCGACTACATGCATGCGAGGTTCTGCAACCCGCAGCTCGGGCGGTTCCTCCGCGTGGACCCGAAGGGGCGCCATGAAGCCTTGAAGGCGCCTCAGTCATGGAATCGCTATAGCTACACCAACGGAAACCCACTCAAGTACGTGGACCCGACTGGAGAACTGCTCATTCCTGCCACAGGACAGTTCAGTGAGGATGATCTCGACTTGTTGGCGTCTATAGAGACTAGCTCTAATGGGCGTGAAGCCCTAGATATCATCATCTCTTCTCCTGTTCCAGTCTTCTTTCAGGTCACGGATCAACCAAATAACATAATGAGGCAGCTAATCTTGGCGCAATTGGAGGGACAAACTGTAAAAGCAGAAGGTGGCACCACCATTCCGACAAAGATCATCTTCGGCAAGAATGGGCAGCAGAGCTACGGCGGACTAGACGTCAAGGTGTACGCAAATGTATTCAAGAGATTTCACCCAGATCCGTCTGGCGTAACGACGACTGCACACGAGCTAGGCCACGCTATGAGGTTCCTCCAGGGTGCAAGCATCGTGGACGAAAGGGCTCGCGATCGAAATGGTTCAGCAGAAGCATTTGGTCAAAGTGTCCACGAGACCGTAGTGCCGGCCCTGCAGGGCTTCTACAGGAAGCAACTAGAGTTGCAGCTAAAGGAGCAGTTTACTGACCTTGCACTTCGCATCTTCATGGCGATCTAGGTCTGACATGCGTACATTGATCCTTATAGTATACGCCGCCATGGTGACAAGCTTTGCTTGCACCACAGTCGGCACGAGCCCTCACGGTTTGACCAAGGCAACGCCACGGTCGACCGTGTTCATGGTTACAGACCAGGAGGGAGACACTGTCGAGGAGGCGAGGATCTACCTTGTCACATCGGAGGGTGTCAAACTACTTGCGAGGCGACGGCAGTCCGGAGACCTTCTTGCGGGCGACCTATCAGCGATTGCTCCTGACCAGGACGGAGCACTGCTTGCGTGTGCTGAGGGCTACTATTGCGCAGGCTGGCTACTCCAGGACCCGTTTATCCAACCCGATCTCGGCTCCAAAGGGCGAATACTATGGATTACTCTTACGCGCCTCGGCGTGCGATAGATTGAATTCGCTTCAGGGGCCCGGCCTCCACCGCCCCGGCCGACCAGCCAAGGGTCTGGATCTACAAGAAGCCCCACGGCGGCGGCTCGCCGCTTCCGACCCGGGAGCTCGACTTCGACGGCCTGGGCCGCCTCGCCCTCGAGCGCCGGAAGATGGCCAACGCCACGATCGCCGACCGGACGACCGTCTACAACACCGGGGGCCAGGTGAGCTCGAGGACCGAGTGGGGGACGAGCGCGAAGACCATGTACGTCCACGACGCCTTCGGGAGGCCGACGGCGATCACGCCGCCGGACGGGGCGGCGCACAAGGTGACGCTGGGCTACAAGGGCGTAGGCCAGGTCACCCGCACGGTGTCCGTGGGCACGGCCTGGAACGGCACCGGCATCACCGAGTCGCCGGCCACGACGACGGAGGTCTACGACCGGCAGGGACGGCTCTTCAAGGTCTTGGAGCCGGCGAATCCCGACGGCACGAGCTCGACGACGACCTGCGCCTACGACGTGGGCGAGCGGCTCCACAAGGTGAGCCAGACGGCGAAGAACGCCGCCGGGACCTCGTTCACCCAGACCCGGCTCTTCAACTACGACTCCCGGGGCTTCCTCCTCTCGGAGCGCCATCCGGAGATGGGGTCCTCGGGCAACGGCTACGTCACCTACGGGAGCTACGACGCCCGGGGCCACGCGGGGACGATGACGGACGGCCCGAATACCCTCCGCTTCACCTACGACGGGGCCGAGCGACTGACCAAGGTCGAGGAGTCGCAGGGCTTCGGCCTCTACCGCCCCTTGAAGAGCTTCACCTTCGCCACGGCCAACGGCGCGGGCGATTACCGCCTGGGCAAGCTCCAGGTGGCCCGGGGGTACAATTACCCGGTGATCGGAGCGACGAATTACACCGTCGAGATCGATGAGACCTACGCCTACGGGGGCAAGGAGGGACGGGTCTCGAATCGCAACACGGTCAACGTGGTCAACGGCACCCCCGCCGAAAGCTTCACCCAGAGCTGGGTCTGGAACGACCTGGGGGACCCGGCGTCGGTGACCTACCCGCGGTGCACCCAGGCGGGCTGCTCTGCCGGGACGGTCCGGACGGTGAGCCCCACCTACACCAACGGCTTTCTGACCGCGGTGCCGGGCTACTCGAGCTCGATCACCTACCACCCGAACGGCCAGGTCAACCAGGTGACCCACGTCAACACGCCGGGCAACGCCGCGACCTGGGTGACCGACACCTACGCGAAGGACCCCTACAACCTCCCCCGGCCGCAGAAGATCGAGGCCAGGCGCGGGACGACGCTCCTCTACCAAACCGGGCTCTATACCTTCGACGGCGCCGGCGAAGTGACCAAGATGGGGAGCTCGTACTATCTCTACGACAAGGCGAGCCGAGTGCTCTCCGGCGTCCAGTACGTCGGCCAGGGCGGCGGCACGGCCGCGGGGGGCTACGCCTTCAGCCACACGTACGACGGCTTCGGGAACCTCCAGGCCATGACCACGAAGACCGGCCGCTCGACGCCCACCTCGCCGACCACGAACCGGCTGACCGGCGCGGTCTCCTACGACGCCGCGGGCGACCTCACGTCCTGGAACGGCAACGCCTACACGTACGACGCGCTGGACCAGATGTGGAAGATGAACAACGGCTCGAAAGACTGGCTCTACCTCTACACGGCCGACGGCGAGCGGATCTGGTCCTACGACCTGGCGGCGAACACCTCCCACTGGACGATCCGGGACCTGGACCGCAAAGTCCTCCGCGACTACAAGAACGGCGCCGGCGGCTGGTCCGTCGACCGGGACTACGTCTACCGTGGCGACCAGCTCCTCGCGGCCGTCACGCCCACAGGGGTCCAGCACTTCCACCTCGACCACCTGGGCTCGGTCCGCTTCATCACCAACGCCTCCGGCCAGGGCCTCGCCTACCACGCCTACTTCCCCTTCGGCGAAGAGGCGACGAACCCCACCCAGGACACCGAGCGCATGAAATTCGCCGGCCACGAGAGAGATCTCGCCAATACGAGCTCGGCGGCCGACGACCTCGACTATATGCATGCGAGGTTCTGCAACCCACAGCTTGGGAGATTTCTACGCGTGGACCCGAAAGGGCGCTACGAGGCGACGCAGGCGCCTCAGCAGTGGAATAGGTACGCCTACGCGATCGGGAGCCCGCTGAAGTACTTGGATCCAAACGGCGAGGATCTGAAACTCGTCTTCGACTTCCGCAACACACAAATTTCTGCAAAGCAGCAACTCGCTGTCGAGATAGGAATTCGTCAGCGGTTCACGAATGCTGGCGTCAGGAACGTCCAGCTCTCAAGCGTGGGGGGGTCAATCCATCCAAGAGTGAGCAAGCCAACAGATCGAGTCGTGATACTGGAGTTTACAGACCAGGCCTTAAAGAAGGATCGCACCGTCTTTGGGAAGAACAACCCACCAAGCAACCGCGCGACGGTTTCAACTGCTAATGCCCCCGAGGGCGGGGAGGCAGAGAGTAACTTTCTCATCAACGTAGGAGCACACGAAGCTGGACACGCCAGCAGTGCCCTCCCGAAGTATGACAACGATGAGTTTCCCCTTGGCTCGATGCTCAACCCGGAAGGTGCCGCACGAGGCAGTGTCATGGAGCAGGGCGTTCCAGCGGTGACTCTGGGCGTCAAAGTTCGCGAGTTCTCCCAGGAAGATGCCAAGGACTTGCAAGAAAAGCTCAATGACCCAATGAAAGAGTAAATACAGTGCGTGCCTCCCACTTGGTAGCGGCCATTGGCTCTTCCGTGCTCCTCGTAGTCGCTCTGGCGGCAGTGGCTTACCTCTTCCGAGGCGAGACAGTCAACAACCCTGAGTTAGGCGTCATCTCCTACCACTTTCGATGGGGAAAGCTCGTAGGCGTTACAGCTGACACAAACCGCGACGGAGCCACCGATGTCCGAGCGCAGCTCGATGACAGCGGAATACCAAAGGAGTACTGGGAAGACAGCAACCATGATGGCTCTTTCGACCGACACGTGGTCATGCACGGTACTGTCATTCAGCAAGTGGACCTCGACAAGGATGCGGACGGGAAATACGAGCAACACCTAATGGGCACGGCGGCACGCAGATTCTATCGTCCAGATCAAAGAATAGAGTCACTGAGCCAGGAGCTCCGACAGCATACCACATACTGAGCGCATGAGATTCGCCGGCTATGAGAGAGATCTCGCCAATACGAGCTCGGCGGCCGACGACCTCGACTACATGCACGCGAGGTTCTGCAACCCGCAGCTTGGGCGCTTCCTGCGAGTGGACCCGAAGCGTCGCCACGAGGCGATGAAGTCGCCGCAGCGATGGAATCGGTATGCCTACGCGATCGGAAGTCCTCTCAGATTCGTCGACCCCGACGGAGAAGACATTGTTGTCGCAACAACATTGCAGAACAAAGTAGCTACCGCCTATGCCGGATCGGCGACATTCAGGGCCCTCTACGACAATCTCAACAAGGATCACGGAATCTTGGTCAAGATTCGTCTTGGACAGATGATTCGGGCTGGCACCAAGGCTGAAACTCATGTCGAACGGAAGAAGTTTATTATCACCAACTCTGGCACCGTCGGCCAAGCTACCGTGACCTTGACGACGATTCCACCTGGCCAAGGCGGCGATGATATTGGTCACGAGCTTCAGCACAGTGTAGAGTTACGTAGCAATGCTGACATCACGAAAGCCGCCGGAGCCTTCCAGAGTGGAAGCGGAGTCGAAGGCGACATAGAAACGCAGGCAGCAATAGAGGCTGGCAGGACCGTTGCGAAGGAGATGAAGGACCCAAGCGGTAACATCGCCCTCACGAAGGAGATGCGCGCAGAAATCTTTGAAGCCTCAAATGCCCATCCAGGGTGTGCAGAAGGAAAGAAGGACGCTTGTCCAGAACCGAAGTGAAGAAGGAGAGAGCGATGCTTACGGCGATTCTGTTGTGCCTTTTACCAGCTGCCCGTGGAGGAGGTTCTCTCCCCCCACCGAACACTGACCTGAACACCGCTGTGGCCGAGAGCCTCTCTAAAGCTGCTCAAGACAAGGATCCCTCTGCCTACCCACTTACACACGAAGTGCTCCTGGACATCCTTGGACATAGATACAAATACTACAAAGATGCTCGTGTTGCAGCCTTCGAGTACATCCGCGCGACGAATCGTAGAGAGGCCATACCGCTTCTCAAGGAGGTCGCTAGGATCAGGACGCAGGATGACGATTCCTTCAAGACCGTCCTGGACGCCTGGGCTGTCAAAGAGGCGCTGAGCAGTCTGTTGAGCCTAGGTTCGCCAGATACAGCCACTCTTAGCCGGGAGCAGGTGTTCGCGCATCCTCTTGTCCAGATCACAGCGATAGACAACCTGAAGGACCTCGAGTTTTGGCGCGCTACTCCTGATGTCGAGCGTATGCTCTGCTCGACAGCCACGGATGAAGACCATCACGTCGAGCTTGCCTCGGCAGCAGAATTCCTAGAGGCGTCTCCAGAGGCGAGCCGGGCTATATGTCCCTGTATTGACAAGATCAGCACTGCCTTGGGAGATAAGTTCTATGCGCCGCTCCAAGAAGCTCCATCAGTGTTCTATCGTCGATTAGGCGATTTCATCACGGCCTTGGGAGGCCGGCTGAATTGTAAGTAGCGCGATTTACTTCAAGTTGGTTTGAGACCAATGCAACACTCCGCGAACGTGCCAGTCCCGAGTTGCACAGCGGCCAGTAGGTCGCCACACCATCAGCAGGAGAGCCGGCACATGGCAGCGTGGCCGAGGAGGGCGAGAGACTCGGAGTCGCGGGACTCGACAAAGAGAGCTGAGAGCCGGGATAAGAGGGCTTCCTCCTCTCGGAGCGCCACCCGGAGAAGGGCGCCTCGGGCAACGGCTACGTCACCTACGGGAGCTACGACGCCCGGGGCCACGCGGGGACGATAACGGACGGGCCGAATACCCTCCGCTTCACCTACGACGGGGCCGAGCGACTGACCAAGGTCGAGGAGTCGCAGGGCTTCGGCCTCTACCGCCCCTTGAAGAGCTTCACCTTCGCCACGGCCAACGGCGCGGGCGATTACCGCCTCGGCAAGCTCCAGGTGGCCCGGGGGTACAATTACCCGGTGATCGGAGCGACGAGCTACACCGTCGAGATCGACGAGACCTACGCCTACGGGGGCAAGGAGGGACGGGTCTCGAATCGCAACACGGTCAACGTGGTCAACGGCACCCCCGGGGAAAGCTTCACCCAGAGCTGGGTCTGGAACGACCTGGGGGATCCGGCGTCGGTGACCTACCCGCGGTGCACGCAGGCGGGCTGCTCTGCCGGGACGGTTCGGACTGTGAGCCCCACCTACACCAACGGCTTCCTGACCGCGGTGCCGGGCTACTCGAGCTCGATCACCTACCACCCGAACGGCCAAGTCAACCAGGTGACCCACGTCAACACTCCGGGCAACGCCGCGACCTGGGTGACCGACACCTACGCGAAGGACCCCTACAACCTCCCCCGGCCGCAGAAGATCGAGGCCAGGCGCGGGGCGACGCTCCTCTACCAGACCGGGCTCTACACCTTCGACGGCGCCGGCGACGTGACCAAGATGGGGTGCTCGTACTATCTCTACGACAAGGCGAGCCGAGTGCTCTCCGGCGTCCAGTACGTCGGCCAAGGCGGCGGCACGGCCGCGGGGGGCTACGCCTTCAGCCACACGTACGACGGCTTCGGGAACCTCCAGGCCATGACCACGAAGACCGGCCGCTCGACGCCCACCTCTTCGACCACGAACCGGCTGACCGGCGCGGTCTCCTACGACGCCGCGGGCGACCTCACGTCCTGGAACGGCAACGCCTACACGTACGACGCGCTGGACCAGATGTGGAAGATGAACAACGGCTCGAAAGACTGGCTCTACCTCTACACGGCCGACGGCGAGCGGATCTGGTCCTACGACCTGGCGGCGAACACCTCCCACTGGACGGTCCGGGACCTCGACGGCAAGGTCCTGCGCGACTACAAGAACGGCCCCGGTGGCTGGTCCGTCGATCGCGACTACGTCTACCGCGGCAGCCAGCTCCTGGCGGCCGTCACGCCCACAGGCGTCCAGCACTTCCACCTCGACCACCTGGGCTCGGTCCGCTTCATCACCAACGCCTCCGGCCAGGGCCTCGCCTACCACGCCTACTTCCCCTTCGGCGAAGAGGCGACGAACCCCACCAAGGACACCGAGCGCATGAAATTCGCCGGCCACGAGAGAGACCTCGCCAATACGAGCTCGGCTGCGGATGACCTCGACTACATGCATGCCAGGTTCTACAACCCTCAGACCGGGAGATTCCTCTCGACGGACCCGCGGCCGCAGCGGCGGAACCTCGGGAGCAGCCAGTTCTGGAACCGGTACGGCTACAGCGCAGGCAGCCCCTTGAAATACGTCGATCCGAACGGCAAGTGCGCGGTGCCGGCCGGACTTCAGGAAGGGCAGGTGGGGATCTGCATCGAGGCGTTCATCGCGGCGAAACGGATCGCCGGAATTGGCTTTGGGGACAACCGGAGCTTCCGGGCGAACGACCCGAACACAACAGCTCGCCTCTCCTACAAGGCTGTCATCGATCCACCGTCTGGCACGATCTTGAAGGAGAGCAAACAACCTGGAGTCTCAAGGGTTGGTCTGACGGAGAAGCTATCTATCGGCCTTCGGGGAACGATGGATGTCACTGGTGGTAGTGCACAGAGCTCCAAGGGGACACGCTTCAGTCTTTATCTCTCCGGCAAGAACGGCTTCGCTGCCATCAATACACTCGGAGCCATTGGAGTGTTGGCAAACTTCAATGTGGATCGTTCCGGTGGCGTTACAGCAGGCGATGCAAGCGCGAGTAAGGGCTATCCATCTGTCGAGGGTTACGCGTACAAAATTGTCCAGGGGGAGCTTGTGATTCAAGTGCTCTTCCAGCAGCGTGAGAAGACATCGGATGAATTAAATGGCCTCATTGATGATCAGCTCAAGGAAAAGGAATAGGATGGTTTCTACGCTTCCTAGCCGTGCTTCTGCTTTGCTAGCTGTCTTCTCCTTGAGCGTCGTAGCGTGCGACCATCAGGAATGGAGGCCTCTTCTGCCTGAAGGTAAGGCTAATCTGGTCGTCGTCCTAAAGGCGGATCTCACGCAGCAGGAGGTCAATAGCTTCCTGGAACAGGAACTGCAAGTTAGGGCTTCCGACGGTGGTAAATGGCTTCGGCCTGGAATCGACGCCATTGTAAAGATTAGGGTCGATAGCCACCAAGCTTATGCAGTGGCCCTAGACCCTTCCGCAGCGCCTAGGGAGCGTGAAGCGGTCCGGGAGGCTGTGAAGAGTTCGCCTTACGTTTACCGAGTCTTCCAGAACACGGCCCCGGAGGATATCAAGCTGGGCGAGTCGTCGCCGCCAAAGAGGGAAGACCAGAGCGCGGAGGAGCCTCCGCCCGAGTAGTCGGTGGTGCGGCTACCACGGAGGATCTTCGGAGGGCTGGCCGGTTCAGCCCGACCTCGTCATTGGTGGAGGACCTCTTCGATCTGGAGCTTCCTGATGGGCCGGGTCTTCCTCGAGCGGCAGACGATCGCCGACGGCTCGATCGCGAACCAGTGTAGAGGGTGCCAATGGTGGACGGGGGCAGGCGCCCGGCCACAGTGCCGACCTCATCTGGCGGGAGCGGGAGAGGCGGGCGCAGCCCACCGCCTCGCGCAGGTCGAGGAGTCGCTCGGCTTCGGGGCCTGGCGCCCCTTGAAGAGCTTCACCTTCGCCACGGCCAACGGCGCGGGCGACGACCGCCTCGGCAAGCTCCAGGTGGCCCGGGGGTACAATTACCCGGTGATCGGAGCGACGAATTACACCGTCGAGATCGACGAGACCTACGCCTACGGGGGCAAGGAGGGAAGGGTCTCGAATCGCGCCACGGTCAACGTGATCAACGGCTCGGCTGCCGAGAGCTTCACCCAGAGCTGGGTCTGGAACGACCTGGGGGATCCGGCGTCGGTGACCTACCCGCGGTGCACGCAGGCGGGCTGCTCTGCCGGGACGGTTCGGACTGTGAGCCCCACCTACACCAACGGCTTCCTGACCGCGGTGCCGGGCTACTCGAGCTCGATCACCTACCACCCGAACGGCCAGGTGAACCAGGTGACCCACGTCAACACCCCGGGCAACGCCGCGACCTGGGTGACGGGCACCTACGCGAAGGACCCCTACAACCTCCCCCGGCCGCAGAAGATCGAGGCCAGGCGCGGCACGACGCTCCTCTACCAAACCGGGCTCTACACCTTCGACGGCGCGGGCGACGTGACCAAGATGGGGAGCTCGTACTATCTCTACGACAAGGCGAGCCGAGTGCTCTCGGGCGTCCAGTACGTCGGCCAGGGCGGCGGCACGGCCGCGGGAGGCTACGCCTTCAGCCACACGTACGACGGCTTCGGGAACCTCCAGGCCATGACCACGAAGACCGGCCGCTCGACGCCCACCTCTTCGACCACGAACCGGCTGACCGGCGCGGTCTCCTACGACGCCGCGGGCGACCTCACGTCCTGGAACGGCAACGCCTACCAGTACGATGCCCTCGACCAGATGTGGGACTTCAACCCCGGCTCGAAGGACTGGCTCTACCTCTACACAGCCGACGGCGAGCGGATCTGGTCCTACGACCTGGCGGCGAACACCTCCCACTGGACGATCCGGGACCTGGACGGCAAGGTCCTGCGCGACTACAAGAACTTGGGCGGCACCTGGTCGGTCGACCGGGACTACGTCTACCGGGGCGGCCAGCTCCTGGCGGCGGTCACCCCCTCGGGGGTCCAGCACTTCCACCTCGACCACCTGGGCTCGGTCCGGTTCATCACCAACGCTTCGGGCCAGGGCCTCGCCTACCACGCCTACTTCCCCTTCGGCGAAGAGGCGACGAACCCCACCAAGGACACCGAACGAATGAAATTCGCCGGCCACGAGAGAGATCTCGCCAATACGAGCTCGGCGGCCGATGACCTCGACTACATGCACGCCCGGTTCTGCAACCCGCAGGTAGGGAGATTCCTCTCGACCGATCCGAAGAACCGCTACAGCCCAACGAAGCTGCCACAGCGCTGGAACCGGTACGGCTATGCGATCGGCAACCCGTTGAAGTTTTTCGACCCGAACGGCGAGGACCTGAAGCTCGTCTTTGACTTCCGCGACTCAGGTCTCTCGGACCGGCAACAGACCCGTGTGACTGTCGGGATCCGTCAACGGTTTACGAATGCGGGAGTCCACAACGTACAGCTTTTCAGCGGGGGAGGATCGGTCAAACCTGTAGTGAGCAAACCCACAGATCGGGTTGTGGTGCTGAAGTTCACTAGCGAAAATCTTAACGAGGATCGCCCGGTGTTCGGCAAGAACAGACCGCCCAGCAACCAGGCGACCGTCTCAACCTTCCATGCTCCAGAGGGCGACGAAGCCAAGACCAACTTCCTGGTCAATGTTGGTGCGCATGAGGCGGGTCACGCGACTCGGGCGTTAACACAGTACGATAATGACCAGTTTTCTACTGGAACGTTTATTAACCCGGAAGGAGCAGAGCCGGGAAGCGTCATGGAGCAGGGGGTATCGGCTGAAGGGCGAGGTGCAGAGTTACGAGAGTTTTCCGAGGAAGACGCCGAGAAGCTGCGGAAAGCTCTAAACGATCCACCGCCGCCCGAGTGAGGTGGCTCTGATGCAGCGACGTCAACGCCTCATCGTCATCGGCCTCATTGCTCTGATCGTTGCCTCTGCCGTCGTCGCAGGGTACCTCTTCCGGCGCCAGACATACGACAACCCTGAGCTTGGCGTGATCACCTACCACTATCGGTGGGGCAAGCGAGCCTGGCTCACCGCCGACACCAATCGCGATGGAAAGATCGACGTTCGAGCCCGGATCGATGACCTCGGCGCTCCTGGGGAGTATTGGGAGGACAGCAACTACGACGGGTCCTTTGATCGGCACGTGGTCATGGAAGGAACCCTGATCCAGCGAGTGGAGCTCGATGAAGATGGAGACGGCAAGTACGAGCGCGTCCTGGAAGGTGCCGAGGCTCAAGGCTTCTACCGCCAGAGCCAGAGCGGCAAAGGGCTCGTGAACGAGCCGCGTCAGCACCCTCTCCACTGAGCTTCTGAGCTTCGGCCCTTCTCCTCGAGCCCGGCCGCTGGCCGGGCTCGTCGTTTCTAGGTGTCCCGCTCCTCGCGGCTACCCTTCGCCGCCGGCTTTGGCCCAGCGGTCGGCCTCGTGCTTGAGGATGAGGGATTCGAGGACGGCCTTGGCGACCTTCTTCTCCTCGGGGCGGAAGGCGGCGAGGGCCTCGAACTGAAGCCGTAGCTCCTCGTCCGGCCCGCGCTCGGCCTCCTCGAAGAGCAACGCATCCGCGCTCACCCCGAGAGCGACGGCGAGATTGCGGATCACCTCCAGCGTGGGCTGGGTCTTGCCCCCCTCGTATCGCCGGATCTGGATGACGTGGACGCCCACCCTGTCCGCCAAGGCCTGCTGGGTTAGGCCCTTCTGCTTGCGCAGAGCGGCGAGGCGGTCGGGGAAGTCCATGGCGAGAAGCAGGGCGTCGTGTACGGTCACCACTCCGGACCTGCCTCGATATCGTGGACGGCTTTCATAGTGTACGACAGTCCGGCCTCCCCCGGGCGGGGGAGGTGCTGGGGCCGGGCCTCGCAGAGGATCGGACCCAGCACCCCACGAGACCGGTCCGGGTGCATCAGGCAGCCTCCTGGAGGGCATGGAGGCGCTCGAACTCGGTGGGGCTGAGATAGCCGAGGCCGCTGTGGAGGCGGCGGGTGTTGTAGAAGCCCTCGATGTATTCGAACAGCTCCCGGTAGGCGGCGGCCCGGCCGGGGAAGCAGTCGCCGAGCTCGACCTTGAGGGTCTTGTAGAAGCTCTCGGCCATGGCGTTGTCCCAGCAGTCGCCTCGGCGGCTCATGCTGGACACCAGGCCCGCCTCCTCGACCAGGACTCGATAGTCCTGGCTCGCGTACTGTGACCCCCGGTCGGTGTGATGGATCAGGCCCGGAGCCGGACGACGGGTATCGAGGGCCCGCTGGAGCGCCGTCATGGCAAGCTCGCGCTCCAGCCGGTGGCTCACCGCCCAGCCGACGATCCGGCGCGAGAACGTGTCCAGGACGACCGCCAGGTACAACCAGCCCTCGAGCGTCCGGAGATAGGTGATGTCGCCGACCCAGATGCGGTCCGGCGCCGAGGCCGAGAAGTCGCGCTGGAGGCGGTTCGGCGCCACCGGCTGGACATGGTTCGAGTCGGTCGTGGCCTTGTACTTCTTGGCTGCCTTGGCCTTGAGCCCGAGCTCGCGGCGCCGGTGGCTGAGGCGGGCCGAGCTCGAGACGGCGCGGTGGCGCCGGCTCGCGCGCAGCGTCCGAAGACGCCGGCGCCGTCGGAGAGGTGCCAGCCGCTTTTCAACTGCTGCACTTCCACATCGACCACCTGGGCACGGTCCGCTTCATCACCAATGCCTCCAGCCAAGGCCTCGCCTACCACGCCTACTTCCCCCTTCGGCGAAAAAGCGACGAACACTACCCAGGACACCGAGCGGATGAGGTTCGCCGGCCACGAGCGCGACCTCGCCAAGACGAGCTCGGCTGCGGATGACCTCGACCTCGTCCGTGAGCTGAAGAAGAGCACCCACGAGGCGAGCTGACGATCGGCCTCTCGGGCGGCGTCGCCCCTCTTGGGCCGCCTCGGTTGACGGCCCCGGGTCCGGGGCAGGGGGCGTTTGCGGGCCATCGCGCCCGGAGCCTACGCGACTCCCTTCTCCGGCGGCGGCTGGCCCACCTCCCAGTCCTCGCTCCGGGTCTGCTCCAGGGTGGCGGCGACCTCGCCGCCGAACAGGACGGCCAGACCGGTCAGGTAGAGCCAGAGGAGCAGGATGATGATCCCGCCCACGAAGCCGTAGGTCTGGCTGTAGCTTCCGAAGTGGCTCACGTAGACCCGGAAGCCGAGGGTCGCCCCGCTCCACAGCAGCGTGCCGACCACGGCCCCGACCAGGGTCGGCCCGACCGAGTGGCGCTGCCGGCGGTTGGGCAGGAGGAGGTAGACCAGCCACATGAAGGCGGTCATGAGCACCAGGGCCGCCGGCCAGCGGAGCGACTCCCAGACGGCCGCCAGGCCGGCCAGGCCCACCAGGCGAAAGAGCCGCGGGCTCGAGACCACGATCAGAGTGGAGCCGATCAGCGACACCGTCGCCACCAGCAGGGTGACCAGCGCGAGGAGCCGCCGCTTCCACCAGGCGCGCGTCTCCTCGAGGTCGTACATGTGGTTCAGGCCCTCGGTGAGGATGGCGAAGACGTTCGAGGCCGACCAGAGGATCAGCAGGACGCTGAACGACAGGATCCCCGGCCGCTGCTCGCCGGTGATCTGGCGCACGAACTGCTCGAGGTAGTGGGCCGCCTGGCCGGGCAGGGACTCCTCGAGCCGGGCCATGATCCACCGGAAGGCGGAGTCGCCACCCGCGAGGCCGGTGAGGGCGAAGACGGCCAGGATGAGCGGGAAGAGCGAGAGGAAGAAGAAGTAGGCGGCCTTGGCGGCCTCCCCGGTGATCCGGTCGGCGATGGCCTCGCGGATCGCCAGTCGGGTCACCTTCCACAGCGTTCGCATGGTCCTGCCGGCGACCTCGATGCACACCCGGTGCCGCCTGCGGTAGACTTCCCCGCGCCGAGCCGCCTGCCGCATGTCCCTCGCAACCCTAACGAGGCTTCGCCTCAGACCACCCCTCCTCACCCCGACCCTCTCCTCACCCTCACGGGGAGGAGGGGGCGCCCCCTCCCGACCCAGGGGCTCACAAACTTGACTCGTCTGTCCGGGTCTCGATGGACCTAGCGGAGCTAGCCCGCTGGGAAGGTCGATTCCGGCCCCTCCTCGTGGCCCTTCCTGCCCCCTGGGTGGTGCGGGCCTACTCCGCCGGCCGGCGCCGCTTCCTCGAGCGGCTCGCCGCCGAGCGCCCGGCGCCCTACCGGCCGCCGGCGGAGCTCGGGCGCACGCTCTGGGGCCTCTCCTTCCGGGCGCCCCTGGGCAACGCCGCCGGCATGTTCAAGAACGGCCGCGGCTACGAGCTCGCCGCCCGCCAGGGCGCCGGCTACTTCCTGGCGGGGACCACGACCTCCCGGCCGCGGCGGGGCAACCGCGCCCACGGCGTCGCCCTGCCCTTCGCCCCCTATCCCCGCTCGGGCGCCGCCTCGAACTGGCTCGGCCTGCCCAACGACGGCGACGAGGCGGTCGCCGCCCGCCTCGCCCGCGTCGAGCGCACCCCTGGCTGCCCGCTCGGAGCCAGCCTGGCGGGCTGCCCGGCGCTCGGCGGCGAGGAGCGGCGGGCGGCGCTGGTCGCCGGGCTCGAGCTCTACGCGGCGGCAGGTGTCGACTTCCTGGAGATCAACGAGAGCTGCCCCAACACCGGGGAGGCCGCGCCGCCCGAGAGCGAGCTCTACCGCCGGCTCGAACGGGTCGCCGAGGGCTTCCTGGCCCGGCGCCGGCGGCCCCTGCCGGTGATCGTGAAGGTCTCGGTCGACACCCGCCCCGAGCAGGTTCCCGGGCTGGTCGACACCCTGGTCGGCCTCGGCTACGACGGCGTCGACTTCGGCAATACCTCGGCCCTGCCCGCCCGCCACGAGCCGGCGATCGCGCCGGCCGAGCGCCGCCTCTTCCGCCACTTCGCGGCGCGCTTCGGGGGCGGGGTGAGCGGGCGGCCCCTCAAGGCCGCCTCGCTCGAGCTGGCCCGCACGGCCGCCGCCCACCTCGCCGCGCATCCCGGCCGGCGGGAGTTCCACGTCGTCCGGACCGGCGGCGTCGAGGTGGCGGCCGACGTCGCCGCCTCCGAGGCCGCCGGGGTCTCCCTCGACGGCTGGTACACCGGCTACTTCGAAGCCTTCGCGAAACACGGCCACGACCTCTATCGCGCGCTCTTCGAGGAGCTGGCCGGCCGGACCTCCGCCGCGGCGCCGAGCGCTCGGATCTGAGCGGCCGCCGCGGCGCCGCCAGCGAATTGCTTGACTCCTGAATCGGTCGGGTGTATGCTGCTGAGCCATAAACCCACCGAGTCCGCAGGCCGGACCCGCCGAACCGAAGGAGTCGCAATGAGATCCAAGCCGTCCGCGCGCGCCCTCCTCCCCATCCTCGCCGTCCTCGCCCTCGTGGCCCAGGCCGCTCTGCTGTCCTCCGCGGCCCGGGGCTCGGACCTCTTCTCCGAAGAGGTCGCCTGCAACCGCGCCCAGCTCGTCGCCTTGCTGGGGCGCGCGCGGGTCGAGACTCCGCCGGGCCTGGCCCCGCCCCGGCCCACGACCCTCTTCCTCACTTACAGCAGCCGGTACGGCTTCTTCCAGGGCCTGGCCCTGGACGGGCCCTGGCACAACGAGACCGATGGCTCCGCCGTCGTCATGCCGGAGTACCATCTCGCCTTCGGCCTCAACCCCACTCTCCGCGACATCCTCCTCAACCCGGAGCGCCCGCTCCTCGACCAGGTCGGCCTCGCGCGGGAGGAGAGCAACACCACTCGGGTGCCGGCCGGCAGCCCCCACGTCCTGAGCGTCACCCTCGATCCGACCCTGGCGTCGAGCCTGGGCGCCCAGCCCGCGCGCGCCGCCCTGCTGGTGATCAACAACCTCGCCGACGGGGCCGCCGGACGGCGCAGCTCCGACTCGAAGCCGGGCCGGGGGCTGGCCGTCGACCACGTCACGGACCTGTGCCACGCCCGTCTCACCGAGCGGGATCTCCAGGTCTTCGCCATCCTCCAACGCACCCTGCGGGTACGGGCCCACGGCCCGGGCTTCGATTACGACACCGAGATCGCCCTCTACCGCGGTGCGGCCGATGGCAGCTACCTCGCCGAGGCGTTCGCGGTCGACCCCGCGGGCGCCGAGGTGGGCTCGGTGGCCCTGGCGGTCGAGATCGGCCTCGATGCCGGCGGGCGCCTGGGCCAGGGCATGGTGCGCGGGCTGCCCGCCTGCCTGCCCGGAAGCTCGCCGCCCTGCTCCGCTCTCGCCCTCCCCTTCGACGTCTTCCTCGCTCCGCCGAGCTTCCCGGGAGGCGGAGAGTTCGACGCCGAAGGCCCGGACACCGTCCACCTGAGCTTCACGCCCGGCGCGCCCCCGGCGCCCGACGACGTCGCGGCGCCGGTCGACTTCGGGGCCCTCCTTTCCGGGACCACCTGGAACCGGCCGGACCGCTTCGCGCTCCAGTGCGGCCACGGCAATCCCGACGACCTGGCGGCGACGCCGCGGTCCGCCCCCTTGAAGGAGCTCCTGGCGATCGAGCTGAGCGGCGAGATCGCGGCGCCCGAGACCCTCTACCGCCGGGTCGTGGCGGACACCGAGGCGATGGCGAGCCTGGCCCCCGACGCCCACACCGAGGGTGCCGCGCCGAAGGTCGACCCGAGCGCCGTCGCCCTGACCGTCGGGCCGACCACGGCCCAGGCGATGCTCGACGGCACCTACCACGACTGGGATTGCCTCGCCACCTGGTACCAGGCCGACTCGGTGAGGCAGGGCGAGCCGGCGGCGGGCGGCGAGCGGCGGGTGATCGTGACCTTCGACGGCATCTACGACACGGCGCAGGTCGCCCAGGACTACCGAGGCCTGCCGGGCGTGCTGGCTGCCGAGCCCGCGCCGCTGGCGACCGGGAACCCCGGAGACCTCCCGGCCCGTCTCTGCGCCACCGACCAGAGCGGCACGATCCACTACGTGGCGACCGGCCCGCCGGTGCTCGAGCCGGATGGCCACGCGCGGCCCGAGCAGTTCTTCCACTTCGTGAGCACGGGGGCGGGAGAGGTGACCCTCGAGAACACCTACAACGCCGCCGCCAACCCGTTCATCCAGCCCGACTGGGTGACGCTCTACGGCGACTGCTGAGCGCGGGAGCCGGAGGGCGCCGGTCCGCCGGCGCCCTCCGGCGATCGCGCGGGTCAGTCCCGCCCGCCGAGGCCCGCGATCACCGGCTCGAAGGCGGCGCGGGCCGCCGCCGGATCCTCGAGCTGCAGGCCCATGCCCGAGAGCAGGTTGGGGCCGGAGCCGGTCCCCTCCGGCGGGATGCGATGGACGACCCGGGCCCGAAGCTCGATCGCCGGGTACCCCTCGAGCGGCACGAGCACCTCCAGGGTGATCACCTCCGACATCCCCGCCGGCTGGCGGGTCGGAACGAAGAGACCGCCGTGGACCACGTCCTCGCGGTAGACCCGCAGGAACTGCTCGCGCGACGCGAAGCGCAGCCGGTAGCGGCCCTTCCCCAACGCCGACTCCGCAAACGGCGCCGGGCCCGGGCCCTGCCGCCTGCCCGCCCCGAGCGGGTCCTCGCCGAGGAGCTCGGAGACCAGCTCGGCGACCCCCAGGAACCGCACCCCCATGCCGGTCACCCCGAGGAGGCGAAGCTCGGGGGCCGTGCGCCGCGAGTGCGCCACCAGCCCCTCGACCGTGAACGCCCTCGCCGCGTCGCCGATCTCCACGCGCAGCCGGGTGCCGCTCGGGGACGGACGGCCGGTGGAGATGAACATGCCGCCGGCGGAGATGTTGGTGGTGTAGCCGCGGAGCGGCTCGGCCGTGCCACCGCGCACGGTGAAGCGCACCGGCACGCGCCGGACGACCCGCTCGTTCTCCCGCCGATCCATGAAGCCGGATGATAGCTCGCGAGGCCAGCGGACGGAGCCGGCGCTCAGGCCGTCTCGTCGCCGCCGGTCTCGCGGCGGAGCCCGGCGAGGCGGGCGCGGATCGTCCCGAGGTCGCCGGGGGCGGGGGGCGCGGAGCGGCGGAGGGCCACCAGGTGGCGCCGGTAGCCTTCGAGACGGCCGCGGGCCCGCGCCACCCGCGAGGCGAGCGAGCTTCGCTCCAGCCGCTCCACGACCGCGGGCACCGCGGCCAGACCGTGGCCGATGGGGAAGAGGTCGCACCCGGCGTCGAGGGCCGCCTCCGCGCGGTCGGCCAGACCACCCCAGGGCTCGAGCGCCTGCATCTCGAGGTCGTCGGCCACCGCCACGCCCTCGAACCCCAGGCGCCCGCGCAAGAGGTCGGAGACGACCGCGCCCGAGACGCTCGCCGGCCGGCGCTCGAGGTCGAGGGTGGGATAGACGGCGTGGGCGACCATCACCATGCGGGCCGACGGCGCCAGGGCCGCGAAGGGCGCCAGGTCGGCCTCGAGCTCGGCGGCCGGCCGGTCCACCAGGCCGCTCTCGAAGTGGGTGTCGCCGGTCGACGGGCCGAGGCCCGGGAAGTGCTTGAGGCAGCCGCCCACGCCCGCGGCGTGGAGCCCGGCGAGGAAGGCGCCGGCTCGCTCCTCCACCGCCTCCGGCGCGGCCCCCAGGTAGCGGCCGTCGAGGGCGTTGGCCGCGAGCCCCCGGTCGAGGTCCACCACCGGCGCGAAGTCGACGTCGAAGCCGAAGAGGCGGAGCGCCTCGCCGATCCAGCGGCCCGCCTCCCGGGCGACCGGGGCCGGGAGGCGCGCCAGGGCGCCCGCCGGCGGTGCCCCCCCCACGACGCCCGCCAACCGGTCTACCCGCCCCCCCTCGGAGTCGCTGTAGAAGAGGGCACCGGGCGCCTCGCGGCGGACCGCCGCGACCAGGGCGTCGAGCTGCTCGGCCGACTCGACGTTGTGCTGGAAGAGGATCACGCCGCCGGGCCGCACCTCGCGCAGCAGCGCCGCCGACTCGGCGTCGAGCTTCCGGGCCGGGGAGGCCCACGATCAAGAGGTCGCCGGCAGTGGGTGCGCTCATCGCGAAAGCTTCTCCCGTAGCTCGTGGAGCAGGGTCAGGGCACCGAGGGGGGTCATGCGGTCGAGGTCGGCGGAGCGGAGGCGCTCGATGACCCGCTCCTCGGCGGGGGCGAAGAGGGCGAGCTGGTCGCCGCCCGCCCGGCCGCCGGGCGCCCTCTTCCCCCGGGCCAGGCGGGGCTTTCCGGTGAGATCGTATTCCTGGGCCTCGAGGTTCGCCAGGACCTCCTCGGCGCGCTCGAGAACCCGCCCGGGCAGCCCGGCGAGGCGCGCCACCTGGATGCCGTAGGACTTGTCGGCGCTCCCCGGCACCACCCGGCGAAGGAAGACGATCCGGTCCTCCCACTCCTTGACCGCCAGGGTCCGGTTGACCACCCGGGCGAGGAGCGAGGCGAGCTCGGTCAGCTCGTGGTAATGGGTTGCGAACAGGGTCTTGGGCCGCCGCTCCTCGTGCAGGAACTCGACGATCGCCCAGGCGAGCGACAGGCCGTCGAAGGTCGCCGTGCCGCGCCCGACCTCGTCCAGGATCACCAGGCTCTCGGGCCCGGCGTGGCGCAGGATGTTGGCCGTCTCGATCATCTCCACCATGAAGGTCGACTCGCCCCGGGCGAGGTCGTCGCTCGCCCCGACGCGGGTGAACACCCGGTCGACGAGGCCGATCTCGGCGCTCTCGGCGGGAACGAAGCTGCCGGCCTGGGCCATGATGACGATCAGGGCCACCTGGCGCAGGTAGGTCGACTTACCCCCCATGTTGGGGCCGGTCAGAACCACGATCTGGGCATCCTCCGCGTCGAGCTCGACGTCGTTGGGCACGAACGGCTCGGAGGTCGTGGCCTCGACCACCGGGTGGCGCCCCTCCGCGATCCGGATCGCGCCGCCGGGCGGCCCCACGACCGGCTCGACGTAGCGCCGGCGCGCCGCCACCTCGGCGAAGGAGGCCAGGGCGTCGAGCTCGCCCGCCGCGCGGGCGGCGGCCGAGAGGGCCGCTCCGGCGGCGACGATCTCGGCCACCAGGCGCCGGTAGTGCTCGCCCTCGAGGGCGATCTGGCGCTCCTCGGCGGAGAGGATCTGTTCCTCGAGCTCCTTGATCTCCGGGGTCACGTAGCGCTCGGCGCTCACCAGGGTCTGCTTGCGGATGTAGTGCCCGGGCACCAGGTGGGTGTTGGCCTTGGTCACTTCCACGTAGTAGCCGAAGACCCGGTTGTAGCGGATCTTGAGCGAGCCGATCCCGGTCGCCTGCTTCTCCCGCGCCTCCATCGCCAGGATGTGGCGCTTCGAGTCGTGGGCCAGGGAGCGGGCGCGGTCGAGCTCGGGGTCGACGCCGGCGGCGATCACCCCGCCGTCGGCGAGGTTGGCGGCGGGCTCGGCCTCGAGGGTCCGGGCGAGGGCGCCGGCCAGGCCGCCCGCGGGCTCGGTGGCGGCGATCTCGGCCAGGAGCTCCGCGGGCGAGCCGTCGACCTCGGCGAAGACCCCCGGAAGCTCCTCCAGGCTGTCGCGGAGCGCCGCCGCCTCGCGCGGCGAGAGGCTCCCCAGGACCGCTCGCGAGAGGATTCGCTCGAGGTCGGCCACCCGCGCCAGCCGCTCGCGCACCCGGTCGCGCCGCGCCGCGTCCTCGACCAGCTCCCGGACCGCCCGGTGGCGCCGGGCGATCGCCCCGGCGTCGCGCAGCGGCAGCCGCAGCCAGTCCTTGAGCGTCCGGCCCCCGGGGGCGGTGACCGTGCGGTCGAGGACCGAGAGCAGGGTGCCCTTCCTCCCCCCTTCGCGGAGGTTCCGGAACACCTCGAGGTTGGCGAGGGTCGTGGCGTCGAGCACCAGGCGCTCACCGCCGCCCCGGACCGCGAGCTCGCGCACGTGGCCGAGCTCGCTCCTCTGGGTGTCGCGGGCGTAGGCCAGGGCGGCCGCCGCGGCCGCGACCGCCGGCTCGCCCGCCTCGAGGCCGAAGCCGCGGAGCGTCGAGACCCCGAGCTGGCGCTCGAGGAGGTCCTCGGCCCGGCGCGCGTCGGGCCAGCGGTCGGCGGCGAGGGGCGTGGCGCAGGGACCCTCCCGCTCGAGCCAGGCGGCGAGCTCGCCGGGCAGGTCGCCGTCCGCCTCGTAGAGGACCTCCCGGGGGGTGAGGAGCCGGAGGTTGTCCAGGCCCTCCTCGGGGCTCGCCCAACGGCGGACGAAGAAGCGCCCGGTCGAGACGTCGAGGAAGCCGGCGGCGCCCGCCTCGCCGTTCCAGGCGAGGGCGGCGAGGAGGTTGTCCTCCTTGCCCTCCAGGAGCTCGGGCTCGGAGAGGGTACCCGGCGTGACCACGCGGGTGACCTCCCGGCGCACCAGGCCCTTGGCCTCGGCCGGGTCTTCCATCTGGTCGCAGATCGCGACCTTGTAGCCCCGCTCCAGGGCCTTGCCCAGGTAGGTGTCGAGGGCGTGGTGGGGCACGCCGCACATGGGTACCTCGCTCTCCTTGCCCTTGTGCCGCGCGGTGAGGGTCACCTCGAGCACCGGCGCCGCCGTCTTCGCGTCGTCGAAGAAGAGCTCGTAGAAGTCCCCCATGCGGTAGAAGAGGAGGGCGTCCGGGTTCTCGGCCTTGACCTCCAGGTAGTGCCGGAGCATCGGCGTGAGCTGCGTCGTGGCCGCCTTCAGGGGCATCGGGGCGTGAGTATACTGCCCGGATGAGTGGCCTCCTCCTCGCCCTGGACACGGCCTCGCCGACGGTGAGCGTGGCCCTGGGCCGGGGCGGCGAGGCCCTCTGCGGGCGTTCGATCGAGCTGCGCCGCTCCTCGGAGGCGCTGCTCCGGATGGTGGCCGAGTGTCTCGACGAGCTCGGGGCGCGGATCGGGGACCTCGAGGGGGTCCTGGCGCTCCGCGGCCCGGGCAGCTTCACCGGCCTCAGGGTCGGGCTGGCGAGCGCCCTGGGCCTGCACCAGGCCCTGGACCTTCCGTCGACCGCGGTCCCGACCCTCGAGGTGCTGGCGACCTTCGCCGCCGGGCGCGGCGCGGCCGGGCCGGTGGTCGCGGTGGTCGACGCCCTGCGCGGCGAGTGGTTCGCGCAAGGGTTCGACCTGCCGGCCGGGGCGGCCCCGGCCGCCCGCGGCGAGGCGCGGATCCTGGCGCCGGAGGCGATCGCACGGCTCGAGCCGGCGACCGTCGTGGGGTTCGAGGCCGGCCGCCTGGCGTCGGCCCTGGCGCTCGAGAGCTCCGGCGGCGGCGCGTCCCGCGAGATCTCCGCCCTCGAGCCCGAGGCGCTGGCGCCGGCGGCCCTGCACCTCGCCGCGCTGCGCCCCATCGCCTGGGACCCGGCGGCCCTCACCTCCCCCCTCTACCTGCGGGCGCCGGCGGTCAGCCTGCCGGCGCGGCGGCCGGGCGCAGCCCGGACGGCGGCGCCGTGAGCCCGGTCGCAGCGCAGGCGCCGGCCGGCGTCGCGATCCGCCCGGGCGTCAAGAGCGATCTGTCGGCCCTGGTCCGGCTCGAGCGCGCATCCTTCGACGACGCCTGGTCCGAGACGCTCCTGGCCGGCGAGCTGGCCTCGTCCTCGCCTCTTCTGGTCGCCGAGATCGGCGGCCTGGCCGTGGCCTACGCGGCGTTCCTCGAGACCGCCGGCGAGGCCGAGCTCCTGCGGGTGGCGGTCGACCCGGACGTGCGGCGCCGCGGCCTCGGCCGGCGCCTGGTGGAGGCCGGGCTCGAGGAGCTCCGGCGGCGGGGCGTCGAGCGCTGTCACCTGGAGGTCCGCACGGACAACGAGCCCGCCCTCGCCCTCTACCGCGCCCTGGGCTTCGACGTCGCCGGCCTGCGCCCCGGCTACTACACCGACGGCACCGCCGCCCTCCTCCTCACCCTGGAGACGGGCCGGACGTGAGATCTCTCGACGGGGGTGGTAAGCTTCCCGCACCCGAGGCTCATGAAGAGCACTTCTACACAGCGGACGGTGGCGCCCAGGCAGGGCCGGGGCGCCGTTTTCGGGGCGGGTGGCCGTTGATCCTGCGGCGCCCCAGCCACTCCCCGATCCCGCCCGTTCCAGAAGCTCCGTGCCCGGCCGTTCGCGCCGGGCTCCCTCTCATTGCGGACCGCCCGGTCCCAGCGAACCGAACCGAAGGAGGATCATCGATGATCGCAGAAGACCACGATGCGCTTGTTCGCGAGCTCCTCGAGACGGATGGCGACTTCCAGCGCCTGCACGACGAGCACCAGGAGTGCGAGCGGCGCCTCGAGGAGCTCAAGACCAAGTCGCTCCTGTCGCAGGAGGACGAGATCGAAGAGAAGAGAATCAAGATCCACAAGCTGGCTTTGAAGGATCGGATGGAGCAGATGGTTCGCGCTCAGGACGGCATGCGCGCCGCCGTCTGAGACCCGACCCCGAACCCCGCGGCCGAGGGGCGGCCCGCCCGCCGGGCGCGCCCCCTCTCGGTGCCCGACGCCGGCGGCGCCTCCTCCCCCGCCGCCGGCCCGATCCACCGCCGCCCCCTCACCCCTCGACCCGACCATGCGATTCGCCCCCGAAGCCTGGCCGTTCGTCCTGCCTTTCCCGGTCCTGGCGGTGGCCCTCGCCGTCTTCGGCCACTCCGGCTGGGCCCTCGCCGCCTTCGTGGCGGGCGTCCTGGTGCTCCTCTTCTTCCGCGACCCGACGCGCCGCCCGGGCGAGCCCTCCGACGCCGTGCTCTCGGCGGCCGACGGCCTGGTGACCCGGGTCGACACGCTCGAGGACCCGGAGGTCGGCCCCGGGACCTTCCACCGCGTCGTGACCTTCCTCTCGGTCTTCGACGTCCACGTCCAGAAGGCGCCGGTGGCGGGTGAGGTCGTCGCCTCGGCCTACCGGCGCGGGCGCAAGGTGGCGGCCTTCCGCGCGGACGCCGGGACGGTGAACGAGCAGCAGCTCACCGTCATCCGGCGCCCGGGGGGCGACCTGGTGGCGGTGCGGCAGATCGCCGGGCTGCTCGCCCGGCGCGTGGTGTGCGGCCTCGGGGCGGGCGACGCGGTGGCCCGCGCCCAGCCCATGGGCCTGATCAAGTTCGGCTCCCGGGTCGACGTCCTGGTGCCGGCGAGCTACCGGGTGCTGGTCGCCCGGGGGGCGCGGGTGAAGAACGGCCAGACGGTGATCGCCGAGCCGGGGAGCGCCCGGCCGGCGGCTCGACCCGAGGCCCGACCCGAGGCCCGACCCGAAGCGTCGGCCGGCAAGGGGGAGAGCGCGTGATGCGCGGCCACGACGGGCGGCGAGATCCGGTCCGACGGAGGGCCCTCGCCCGGGCCCGCGACCGCTCCCGGCGACGCCGCCTTCGGCGCGGGGCCTACTTGCTGCCGAGCCTGTTCACCATCGGCAACATGCTCCTCGGCTTCTACGCCGTGGTCACCGCCTTCCAGGGGAGCCAGGTGCTGCTGCCCGAGGCGGGCGACCCCTACTTCACCCGCGCCGCCCTGGCGGTCTTCATCGCCGCGATCCTCGACACCTTCGACGGGCGGATCGCGCGGACCATGGGGACCGACAGCGAGTTCGGCCGCGAGTACGACTCGCTCGCCGACCTGTTCACCTTCGGCGCGGCGCCGGCCCTGGTGACTTAC
Source organism: uncultured Acidobacteriota bacterium (assembly GCA_963741925.1). GTDB lineage: Bacteria > Acidobacteriota > Thermoanaerobaculia > Multivoradales > DATKCC01 > CAVUBL01. Next base: position 370,106 of record CAVUJU010000003.1, on the reverse strand, counting down.
TTCTGGGGCCTCCAGGGGTTCCACCGGGTCGGCTGGCTGGTGCCGCTTTACTACATGGTCTGCACCGCCACCCGCCTCGCCCGCTTCAATGTCCAGACCAAGTCGAGCGACAGCCGCTATTTCGTGGGCCTCCCCTCGCCGGCGGCGGCCGGGGCCGTGTGCTCGCTCATGTTCTACGTGCCGGGCGGCCAGTGGCGGGAGTGGTGGGGGGTGGTGGTGCTCGCCACCCTGGCGGTGGCCGGAACCCTGGAGGTGTCGACCTTCCGCTACTGGAGCCTGAAGCAGGTCGACCTGAAGAAGCGCTGGAGCTACCGCGCCGCCCTGCCCCTCGCCCTCGTCGTCCTGGTGGTCGCCCTCGAGCCGAAGGCCTTCTTCCTGGCGGTGGCGGTGATCTACACCTCGTGGGGGCCTCTCGCCTGGATCGCCGGCAGGCTGCGCCGCAAGGCGGCATCCGACGGGCCCGGGGTCGCCGCCCCGGACGGCGCGGCGGCGGCCGCAGAGGACCCGCCGGCCGGGCGGCCCGCCGGCGCCGGCCGCGAGGAGGGCCCATGAGCCGCATTGCCGTCCTCAGCCCGATGAGCCTCTTGGGACAGGAGCTGCGCGGCCTCCTCACCGCCCGCAGCGAGCGCTTCGCCTCGGTGGCCCTCCTGACCTCGGTCGAGGAGGAAGTGGGCACGGTCTCCGAGGCCGCCGGGCGGCCGGCGCTGGTCGTCCGCGCCGGGGCCGAGGAGCTCGCCGGCGTCGACCTGATCTTCGCCTGCGGGCTGCCTGCGAGCGATCTCGAGGTCCTGGCCGAGCGCCCGGCCGGGGCGACCGTCATCCTGCTCTCGCCGCGCGCCTCGGCGGCGGACGGCCGCCCGGTCGTCGCCGGGATCAACTCCGAGCAGACGGTGCCCGGCGAGGTCATCGTCTCGCCCCACCCGGCGGCCATCGCCCTCGCCTGCCAGCTCGCGCCGCTCGCCCCGCTCGGGCTCACCGGCGCCTCGGCGACCGTCTTTCAGCCGGTCTCCATGCTCGGAAAGCAGGGACTCGACGACCTCCTGGAGCAGACCCGCGACCTGCTCGCCATGACCGGCGACCTGCGGCCCTCGGTGTTCGATCGCCAGCTCGCCTTCAACCTCTATCCGGCGCCCGAGGGCGCCGCCGGCCTCGCCGAGACGGTGCGCCGGGTGACCGGGCTCGCGACGCCGCTCACCATCCAGGCGGCGCAGGCCGCCGTGTTCCACGGCGTCGCGAGCAGCCTGCTGGTGACCTTCGCCGAGGACCCGGGCGTCGCGGCCGTGCGCCGGGCGCTCGCGGGCCAGAGGCACGTGACCCTCTCGGAGGCAGAAGCCGACCCCGCGCAGCTCCCCGGCCCGATCGAGGCGGCGGCGCGGGACGACCTGCTGGTGGGGAGCGTCCGCCCCGACCCAGGCCACCCCGGCGCCTACTGGCTCTGGGCGGTGCTGGACAACTTGACCCGCGGCGGGGCGTTGAACGCAATGGAAATTGCGGAGGCGCTGCTCGGAAGGTAGGGGCCCCCGCGGGTGATCGTGCCGGTCTCGCCGAAGACGACGGTGGTCAGGCGGCCGGCGGCCTCCAGGGCCGCGCCCCCACCGCCGCTCTTCCCGCCGCGGCCGGGGGTGCCCCGGGGCCGGCGGAGACGCCGAGCTCCGGTCTCCCTGGCGACGGTCCGGAATCGTCCAACCTCGCATGCTGCGACGGCATGGCCACGAGCGGAGCGCTCGACCACGACACTCCGTAACCCGTTCCAGACGGGCGACGAGAACGGACGGACCGAACAGGCCGGCGACAGGCGTAGAATCCGCTCAATGTCGTATGCACATGGCTCGATGCGCTGCACGAAGGAGGATCGAGCCCGGCTCCCCAACGCCTGACGAGACGGTGGTTGACAAGACCCGACGCACCGGTACAATACGCCGGTCGCGCCTGTTGCAGAGAGTACAAACGAGGTTGCACGACTTACACCGGTCGATGGCGATCAAGTACCACACCGTAATCCTCGTGCCCCACGCGCGGGCCCGGCTCCGCAAGTGGCGGATCAGCAACCTCCAGATCCTGACCTGTCTCTGCGTCCTGCTCCTCCTCTTCGGCGCCTCCGCCTTCGTCCTCGTCTCGTACTTCGCCGGGGGCGGGGTCGACGCCGCCCAGCTCGAGCGGCTGCGCAGCCAGAACCAGGAGCTGCGTGAGGCGAACCGGACCTTCGAGCAGAGCCTCGGCGACCTGCAAACCAAGCTCGCCGACTACGAGACCCGCACCCGCAAGCTCGCCATCGTCGCCGGGCTCGACACCCTGGACGGGAGCGAGGCCGGGATCGGCGGTGAGGGCACCGACGGCTCGGACGTCGACTTCCTCTCCTATCGCGCCAACCGGCTCTCCGGCAAGCTCGATCAGGTCTCCAAGAAGCTCGAGGAGCGCTCGCGCTGGATCTCGTCGGTCCCCTCGGTGGCGCCGGTCAAGGGCATCCTGACCAGCACCTTCGGCACCCGCCGGGACCCGTACACCGGCCGTCGCTCCTTCCATCCGGCGATCGACATCGCGGCGCCCCCGGGCCGCGAGGTCCGCGCGCCCGCCGACGGCATCGTCACCCGCGCCGGGCGGATCGGCGGCCTGGGCAACGCCGTCTACATCTCCCACGGCTTCGGCATCACCACCCGGTTCGGCCACATGTCCCGCCTCGCCGTCGAGCCCGGTCAGCGGGTCAAGCAGGGCGACGTGATCGGCTACGTCGGCTCGACCGGCCGCTCCACCGGCTATCACCTGCACTACGAGGTGCACGTGGACGGCCAGGCGATCAACCCCCTGGGCTACATCCTCGACGGCGCGCCGAGCCACGGCTGAGGGCTCCGCGCCGGGCCGCGCACGGCCCTCGCCGGAGCCCGCAGGAGGGCCGGCGGCACGGAATCTTTTGCTACAGTGGCCGGTTGTGAGACCTGCTCAGGACACGGGCCGCGCGCCCGCTTCGCTCCACGGCCGAATCGACCTTCCGCGACGATGATCAACAAGCTCCTGACCGTAGTCTTCGGCAGCCAGCACGAGCGCGACATCAAGAAGCTCGTGCCGAACGTCGAGGCGATCAACGCCCTCGAGCCCGAGATCAAACCCCTCTCGGACGAGCAGCTCCGGGCCAAGACCGAAGAGTTCCGCCGGCGCCTCGCCGACGGCGAGACCATCGACGACCTCCTGGTGGAGGCCTTCGCCGTGGTCCGCGAGGCGGCCCGGCGAAGCATCGGCATGCGCCCCTACGACGTCCAGCTCATCGGCGGCATGGTGCTCCACGCCGGCAAGATCGCCGAGATGAAGACCGGCGAGGGCAAGACCCTGGTCGCCACCATGCCCATGTACCTGAACGCCCTGGAGGGCAAGGGCGCCCACCTGGTGACGGTCAACGACTACCTGGCGCGCCGCGACGCCGACTGGATGGGCGCCGTGTACCGGTTCCTGGGCATGAGCGTCGGGGTGATCCAGACCGACATGCCGGACGCCGACCGCCGCGCCGCCTACGCGTCCGACATCACCTACGGCACGAACAACGAGTTCGGCTTCGACTACCTGCGCGACAACATGAAGTTCACACTCGACCAGCGGGTCCAGCGCGGCTACCGCTTCGCCATCGTCGACGAGGTCGACTCGATCCTGATCGACGAGGCCCGGACGCCGCTGATCATCTCGGGTCCGTCGGAGGAGTCGATCGACAAGTACTACCAGGCCAACTCGGTGATCCCCAAGCTCGAGCGGGGCGAGGAGATCGAGGAGAAGGACGGCTCGAAGTACACCACCGGCGACTTCCTGGTGGACGAGAAGGCCAAGTCGGTCGCTCTCACCGACGAGGGCGTGGCCAAGGTCGAGCAGCTCCTCGGCCTGGAGAACCTCTACGACCCGGTGAACATGGACCTCCTCCACGGGGTCAACCAGGCGCTGCGCGCCCACCACATGTTCAAGCGCGACGTCGACTACCTGATCAAGGACAGCAAGGTGGTCATCGTCGACGAGTTCACCGGCCGCATGATGAGCGGGCGGCGCTGGTCCGACGGCCTGCACCAGGCGGTCGAGGCCAAGGAAGGCGTCCAGATCGAGCGCGAGAACCAGACCCTCGCCACGATCACCTTCCAGAACTACTTCCGGATGTACGACAAGCTCTCGGGCATGACCGGCACGGCCGACACCGAGGCCGCCGAGTTCAACGAGATCTACAAGCTCGACGTCACCGTGATCCCGACCAACATGCCGGTGATCCGCGACGATCGGGCCGACCTCGTCTACCGTAGCGTGGAGGAGAAGTGGGAGGCGGTGATCGACGAGATCATCGACTGCCACGAGAGCGGCCAGCCGGTGCTCGTGGGCACCGCCTCGATCGAAAACTCCGAGCTGGTCTCGAAGCGCCTCAAGGGCCGGCGGATCCCCCACGTGGTCTTGAACGCCAAGTTCCACGAGAAGGAGTCCTCGATCGTCGCCCAGGCCGGGCGCAAGGGCGCGGTGACCATCGCCACCAACATGGCCGGCCGCGGCACCGACATCGTCCTGGGCGGCAACCCGGAGGGCCTGGCCCACGCCGAGGCCGACCCGGAGACCGAGCCCGAGGCCTACGCCGAGGCCCTCGCACGCTACCGGGAACACTTCCAGACCGAGCGCCAGGAGGTGCTCGACGCCGGCGGCCTCCACATCCTGGGCACCGAGCGCCACGAGTCGCGGCGCATCGACAACCAGCTCCGGGGCCGCTCCGGGCGCCAGGGCGACCCCGGGTCGTCGCGCTTCTTCCTCTCCCTCGAGGACGACCTGATGCGCATCTTCGGGTCGGACCGCATCCAGGGCCTCATGGGCCGCCTGGGCATGGAGCACGGCGAGCCGATCGAGCACAACATGGTGTCGAAGGCCATCGAGCGGGCCCAGAAGCAGGTCGAGGCGCGCAACTTCGAGGTCCGCAAGCACCTGCTCGAGTACGACGACGTGATGAACAAGCAGCGCGAGGAGGTCTACGGCCTGCGCCGGGACATCCTCGAGCACGACGCCACCCACGCTTACGTGCTCAAGGTGGCGCAGGAGATCCTCGACTTCGTCATCGACGAGCACTGCCCCGAGCGCGCCGACCCCATGGACTGGGAGATCTCGGAGCTCTCGACCGACCTGCTCGGCTATTACGACCTGGACGTCCACGCCCTGGAGCTCGACCTCCACGAGCTGGGCATCGACGAGCTGCGCGAGGAGCTCTGGAAGGTCCTCGAGGCCAAGTACCAGGCCAAGGAGGAGCGCTTCGGGCCGGAGCTGATGCGCGCCGTCGAGCGCGACCTCATGCTGCGGGTCGTCGACCACGCCTGGAAGGAGCACCTCCTCGCCCTCGACCACCTGAAGGAGGGCATCGGCCTGCGCGGCTACGGGCAGCGCGACCCGCTCCAGGAGTACAAGAAGGAAAGCTTCGACATGTTCCAGGCGATGAAGGAGCGGATCGAGGACACGGTGATCCGCAACCTCTTCCGGGTCGAGCCGGTCAGCCCGGAGCAGATCGCCGAGCAGCGCCGCGCCCGCGAGCGCCAGTCGGCCCAGATGAGCCGGCTCGCGCGCTCCGGTCCCGCCAAGGTCACGCCGAACCGGACCGGGCCGCCGCCGACCGTGGTGCGCAGCGGCGAGAAGGTCGGCCGCAACGACCCCTGCCCCTGCGGCTCGGGCAAGAAGTACAAGAAGTGCTGCGGCGCCGCCCGCGCCGCGGGCTGATCCGGCGGCGCCGCGGTTCTCACCTGGTACAATCCGGACCGAGGGCGGCTCCGCGCCGTCCTCGGTGTGCATTTGGCCCTCTCTCGAGTCCCCCTCTCGGAGGGGCCCACCGGCCGAACCGCTCACGGAGCCCACATGACCGACAAGGACCCATCTCAGGGCCCACCGCTGGCCCTCACCTTCGACGACGTCCTCATCCTGCCGGGGCTCTCGGAGACCCACCCCAACGAGCTGTCGCTCGCCACCCGGCTGTGCCGCGGGATCGAGATGAACATCCCCCTCGTCTCGGCGGCCATGGACACGGTCACCGAGGGGCGTCTCGCGATCTCCCTCGCCCAGGAGGGGGGCATCGGCATCCTGCACAAGAACCTGTCGATCGAGGAGCAGGCCGACGAGGTCGACAAGGTGAAACGCAGCGAGGCCGGGATGATCGTCGACCCGGTGACCATGCAACCGGACCAGCGGATCCGCGAGGCCCTGGAGGTGATGGCGCGCTACAAGATCTCGGGCGTGCCGGTAACCGACCGCCGGGGGCACCTGGCCGGCATCCTGACCAACCGGGACCTGCGCTTCGAGACCGACCTCGACAAGCCGATCGACGCCTTGATGACCAAGAAGGACCTGGTCACGGTGGCCGAGGGCACGACCCTCGAGGAGGCCAAGGCGAAGCTCCACGAGCACCGCATCGAGAAGCTCCTGGTGGTCGACGCCGACGGCAACCTGAAGGGCCTGATCACGGTCAAGGACATCCAGAAGCAAATCGAGTTCCCGAACGCCTGCAAGGACTCCCTCGGCCGGCTGCGGGTGGGGGCCGCGGTGGGCGCCTCGGGCGACTACCTCGAGCGCGCGCAGGCCCTGGTCGCCGAGCAGGTGGACGTGCTGGTGCTCGACTCCTCGCACGCCCACAGCCGCGGGGTCCTCGACGCCACGGCCCTCCTCCGGGAGCGCTTCCCAGAGACGCCTCTCATCGTCGGCAACGTGGCCACCGGGGAGGCGACCCTGGCGCTCATCGAGCGTGGCGCCGACGGGGTCAAGGTCGGGATCGGCCCGGGCTCGATCTGTACCACCCGGGTGGTGACCGGAGCCGGCGTACCGCAGATCAGCGCCATCCAGGAGTGCGGCCGCGTGGCCCGCGAGCGGGGGGTGCCCCTGATCGCCGATGGCGGGGTGAAGTTCTCGGGCGACATCACGAAGGCGCTCGCCGCCGGCGCCGACGCGGTGATGATCGGCTCGCTCTTCGCCGGCACCGAGGAGAGCCCGGGCGAGACGATCCTCTACCAGGGGCGCAGCTACAAGGCCTACCGGGGAATGGGCTCGCTCTCGGCGATGAGCAAGGGCAGCGCCGACCGCTACTTCCAGGAGGGGGGCGGGCCGCTCGCGAAGCTGGTGCCCGAGGGCATCGAGGGGATGGTGCCGTACAAGGGGACCGTCCACAACATGCTGCTGCAGCTCACGGGCGGCCTGCGCTCCGGGATGGGGCTGGCGGGTTGCGCCTCGATCGAGGAGCTCCGCGAGCGCTCGCGGATGATCCGGATCTCGCCGGCCGGCCTCAAGGAAGGCCACGCCCACGACGTGGTGATCACCAAGGAATCCCCGAACTACTGGGTGGAACGTTGAGTCCAGGCTCTCGGGTCGAGCTCGTAGGGTAGCGGCGTCAGGTCCTCGGCGATGCCGTCTTCGCCCAGGACGAGCTGGTCCTCGAGGCGGACGGCCCAGCGCGCCTCGAGGTCGTAGAGCCCCGGCTCCAGGGTGATCACGTCGCCCGCGGCCAGCACCCCCTCGGCACCTGCCTCCTTGCGGAAGCTCGGGTACTCGTGGAGCTCGAAGCCCACCCCGTGCCCCAGGTTGTGGACGTAGCCCCGCTCGGTGCCGGGGTGGCTGATCGGGGTCTCGTAGCCCAGCTCGCGGAGGTAGGCGCAGGCCGCCTCCTGGAGGCTCCACCCCCGCACCCCCGGCCGCGCCCCGCGGCGCGCCGCCTCGAGGGCCTCGCGCACGGCGGCGTGGGCCCGGGCCAGCGCCTCCGGCGGCTCGCCGACGCAGAAGGTGCGGGTGCAGTCGGCGAACAGCCGCGAGCGCGGGAAGAGGTCGGCGACCAGCGACTCCCCCGCCCGGAGCACCCGCTCGTCGCTGCCGATCGAGTGGGGCATGGCCCCCTCCTCCGCCGGCGCCAGGATGGCCGCTTCGGGCTGCTCGAGGCCGTGGGCGGAGAGCACCCGGAAGACCTCGCGGCGCAGGCGCCCGACGGTCAGGGGCTCGCCGGCGAAGCGCAGCGTGCCGTCCGGTCCGGACGGCGCGGCCGCGGCCAGCACCTCCGCCACCCGGCGAAGCGCCGCCACGGTGCCGCCGGCCGCCCGCCGCAGGTCGTCGATCTCCATCCGGTTCTTGCGCTTGCGCAGCAGCCGCACCGCCTGGTCGCCGCCGACCGCCGGCCGGCCCGCCGCCGCCAGGCGCCGCGCGAGCTCCACGGCGACGCCGGCGCTCGGGTGGCCGGCGAGGGCGATCCGCCCCGCCGGCACCCCGGCGAGCTCCAGCCCCTTCGCGAGCAGCGCCCCCCAGAAGGCGCCGGGCTCGGGGACCTCGCGGGAGAGGCGCTCCACCTCCAGCGCGTCCGGGGTGAGCAGCGCCAGCCCGGTCCGGGCCGCCTCGCCCCGCTCCATGGGCGTCAGGAAGCCCAGCATCGGCCCGCCGGCCGGTGCTCGATCCGGATGGGGGGGGCGCGGTAGAACCAAGAAGGCCCGGCCGAGGTGGACCGGGCCTACGAACGGTGCGAGATCGGGGTCCCGGGCCGAGTCGGCGACGACCAGGAGGGCCTCACAGCCCAGGTCGGCCAGCTCGCGCGCCAGGACCTCGGCGGAAGGTAGGTCGAGCAGAGGCGGCGCCACGCGGCGGGACGTCAGCTCGCGTTGCGCTCGATCAGGCGCTCGAACGCCGACTTGGGCATGGCGCCCATCATGCGGTCGGCGACCTGGCCGTCCTTGAACAGGATGAAGGTCGGGATGCTCGAGACCTGGAACCGGTACGCCAGCTCCTGCTCCTGGTCGACGTTGACCTTGGCGATCTGGACGGCGTCGTTCTCCTGCGCGATCTGCTCGAGCGTCGGAGCCACCATGCGGCACGGCCCGCACCACTCGGCCCAGAAGTCGACCAGCACCGGCTTGCCCGACTTGAGGACGTCGGACTCGAAGTTGTCGGTGGTCACCTCGATGATCTTGTCGCTTGCCATGAGCTTGCGCCTCCTTGGGCCTTGCTGCGGAATCGTCCGCGGATGACGGATTGGATGCCCTGCTCGGGGTCGATCAGGTCGATTCGGTTGTCGTCTTGGGGGCCGCGGTGGGTCACGGCGTCTCATCCGCGACCACCTGCTCTCTCAAGTGCCGGGCCGCGGCGAAGTATTCCCGGGCGCTCTCGACGTCGCGGCCGATCTGGGCCGAGAGGTCCATGATCGACGGGAAGATCCGCTCCTCCCGGAGCCGCTTGTGGAAGTGCAGCTCCACGCGCTCGCCGTAGACGTCGGTCGAGAAGTCGAGGACGTGGCTCTCCACCACCCGCTGGTAGTTCTCGTAGACCGTCGGCCGGGTGCCGATGTTGGTGACGCAGTCGAAGGTGGCCGGGAAGGAGGGGAAGGTCGCCCGCCCGGCGTAGACGCCGTCGGCCGGAACCAGTCCCGACTCGGTGGCCACGTTGATCGTCGGCCACCCGATCCGCCGCCCCATGCGATCGCCCCGGGCGACGATCCCGGAGAGCGAGTAGGGCCGCCCCAGCATCGCGCTCGCGTCCTCCATCCTCCCCTCGGCCACCGCTCGGCGGATGCGGGTCGAGGAAATCCGCTCGCCCCGGTAGGTCACCTCGGGGACCCCGGCGGCGGTGAGCCCGTGCTCTGCGCCCAGCGCCTGGAGCAGGGCCAGGTCCCCCTCGCGGCGGTGGCCGAAGGTGAACCCGCTCCCCACGTGGACCTCGGCGAGAGCGAGCTTGCCGGCCAGGAACTCGGAGACGAAGCAAGGGGCGGGCGTGGCCGCGAACTCCGAGGTGAAGCGGATCACCAGGAGGGCCTCGACGCCCGCTTCCTCGAGCAGCCGGCGCTTGGTCTCGAGGGCGATCAGGAGAGGCGGCGCCTGCTCCGGCGACAGAACGCCCAGGGGATGGGGCTCGAAGGTCAGCACCATCGGGGTCTGCCCGAGGGCGGCCGCGCGCTCGACCACCCGGTCGATGATCGCCCGCTGGCCGCGGTGGAGGCCGTCGAAGTTGCCGATCGTCGCGACCCCGCCCCGGGGCAGGTCGCCGGCGTGGAAGGCGTCTCGTACGACGAGCATCGCCGTCTCAGGCCGGGGCGTCCACCGCGCCCACTCCGGGAGCCGGCACCACGCCGGGCGCGCCCGCGGGGCCCACGATCCGACCCACCAGGTCGTCGGCGAACGCTTCGGTGATCTCCACCTCGGCGAAGCTCGATGCCGGCGCCAGGCCGTCGTTGATCAAGATCCGGCCGTCGATCTCCGGCGCCTGGCCCTGGTGCCGGCCCTGGAGCAGGTGGTCGGTCTCCTCGTGGACCCCCTCGACCAGCACCCGTAGGCGGCGGCCGACGAGACGGCGGCGGCGCTCCCGGGCGATGGGCTCCTGGAGCTCGAGGAGCCGCCGGTGGCGGCGCCGCCCGACCGGCCGCGGCACCCGGCCCGGCAGCTCGGCCGACGGCGTGCCGGGCTCGGGGCTGTAGACGAAGGCCCCGAGGTGATCGAGGCGGGCCTCCTCGGCGAAGGCGAGGAGGTCGGCGAAGTGCTCCTCGCTCTCGCCGGGGAACCCGACGATGAAGGTCGAGCGCAACGCCACGTCGGGTACCAGCTCCCGGGCGCGGTCGAGCAGCCGCAGGTAGCGCTCCCGCCGGCCGCCCCGGCGCATGGCGCGGAGGATCTCCGGGTGGCTGTGCTGGAGCGGCATGTCGAGGTAGGAGCAGAAGCGCTCCTCGCTCCCCATGAGGCGGAGCAGGTCCTCGTCGAGGGTCGTCGGGTAGGCGTAGAGGAAGCGCACCCAGGGGATGTCGGTGGCGGCGAGCACCGCCTCCACCAGGCGGGTCAGGCCGTGGCGCCGCGCGCGGCGGTCGAAGGCGTCCGGCAGGTCCTGGCCGTAGCGAGTGGTGTCCTGGGCGATCAGGCAGAGCTCCTGGACGCCCGCCTCCTCCAGGCGCCGGGCCTCCTCGACCAGGCTCTCGACGGTGCGGCTTCGGAAGCGGCCCCGCCACTGCGGGATGGCGCAGAAGGTGCACGGGTTGTCGCACCCCTCGGCCACCTTGAGGTAGGCGTAGCCGCGGGTGGTCAAGGTGCGCGGGGCCGTGTGGTCGAAGACCAGGTGCGACGGCGCGGGCGGCGGCGGACCGCCCCCGATCTGGACCACGTCGCCCACCCGGGCGAGGTCGTCGAGGCCCACGAAGCCGTCGATCTCGGGGATCTCGCGGGCCAGCTCGGGCCCGTAGCGGTTGACCATGCAGCCGGCGACCAGGAGGCGCTTGGCCTGGGCCTGGGTTCGGGTCTTGGCGGCCGCCACCTCCAGGATGGCGTCGATCGACTCCTGCCGCGCCTCCTCGATGAAGCCGCAGGTGTTGACGATCACCGTGTCGGCCTCCTGCGCGTCGGCCACCACCTGGTAACCCCGGCGCCGCAGCTCGCCGAGCATGATCTCGCTGTCGACCCGGTTCTTCGGGCAGCCGAGGCTGATCATGCCGACGCGGCGCGGGTGGGCCCCGGTCCGCGCGGAGATCCCCTCCGGGATCCGGTCCTGAATCTCGTCATCGGCCACGGTCGAAAGACTCTAGCAGAGGAGGTCGCGGCGGCGGCCGCGGCCCGCAGCAAGCGCCAACCGGCGCGCGACGCGGCTCATTCCGCGCCGCCCTCGTCGACCAGCCCACCGCTCAGGACGGTCACCGCCCGGCCCCCCAGGTGCACCCGCTCGCCGTGGAGCGCCGTTTGCACCGTGCCGCCCCGGCGGCTCGCCTGGTAGCCGACCAGCGCCGGGCGGCCGAGGCGGCCGCTCCAGAACGGGGCCAGGGTGCAGTGGGCCGAGCCGGTGACCGGGTCCTCGGGCACGCCCACCCGGGGGGCGAAGAAGCGCGAGACGAAGTCGTAGCCCTCGCGCGACGCCCGCGCCGTCACCGAGATCCCCCGGGCATCGACCGCCGCCAGGCGCGCCATGTCGGGCGCCAGGGCCGTCACCTCGGCCTCGGAAGCGAGCTCGACCAGCAGGTCGAAGCGGCTCCGGCCGAGCCAGCGGGGCGTCGCCCCCAGGGCGGCGGCGAGGGCCTCGGTCAGCTCCGCCGATGGCTCGCCCTCGGCCGGGGTGGCCGGGAAGTCCATCCAGATCCAGGCGCCCTCCCCCGCGCCCGCTGACCGCCGCGTGCAGGTGAGCCGGCCGCTCCGGGTCTCGAACCGGATCGCCTCGGCGGGCGCCGCCTCGCCGCTCTGCCACAGGACGTGGGCGCTCGCCAGGGTGGCGTGGCCGCACAGGTCGACCTCCATCTCCGGAGTGAACCAGCGCAGGTCCCAGCCGCCGTCGCGCGGCACCAGGAAGGCGGTCTCCGAGAGGTTCATCTCGCGGGCGACCGCCTGCATCCAGGCGCCGCCGCGGGGGGCCGGCAGGCGACAGACCGCCGCCGGATTGCCGGTGAAGGGACGGTCGGCGAAGGCGTCGACCTGGGCGACGGGGAGGGTCGTCGGGCTCATCCCGCCGACTCTAGCGGATGCCCCCCGCAACCCGCGATCCCCTTCCCTCCCCGGTGCCCCCCCGATCCCCTTCCCTTGCCACCGAATCGGAGGCGGAGGTCGGAGATCGGGTCCTCCGCTTGAACCGTCCCGTCCCGGCGGCGAACTCACCTCGAAGATCGACTTGGCGGGGGCCGAACGGGTAGACTGATCAATGTATGCGCGCAATCACATCATGAGCTTTGGGCCTTCGTCCACCGTCGGCGCCGACGCCGAGATCCACGACCGGGAGCTGATCGACCGCGTCGCCAAGGGTGACCGCGAGGCCTTCGAGACCTTCTATCGCCGCTACCAGCGCAAGCTCTTCGCCTACCTGCTCCGGGTGTTGCGCCGCCCGGCCCTGATCGAAGAGGTGCTCGACGACGTGATGCTCGCCGTCTGGCAGGGCGCGAGCGGCTTCGACGGCCGCTCGCGGGCGTCCACCTGGGTCTTCGGCATCGCGTATCACAAGGCCCTCAAGGCCCTGTCCCGCTCGCGTCGCGCGAGCGAGCGCGACGGGCTCTCCCTCGACGCGCCCGAGAGCGAGCAGCCGGAGAACCCGGCCGATCCCGGCGGCCCGGAGGCGGAGGCCGAGCGCAGCGAGCTCCGGCGCAAGCTGGCGAGCGCCATGGACTGCCTGTCGGCCGCGCAGCGCGCCGTCGTCGAGCTGACCTTCTACTACGGGTACTCCTATCCCGAGGTGGCCGAGATCGTCGGTTGCCCGGTCAACACCGTCAAGACCCGCATGTTCCACGCCCGGCGCCTGCTCAAGGAGCGGCTGCCCAGCCTCGGCGTGACGAATTCGGAAGGAGGATCGCGATGAACGCAAGGGCTGGCGACCGGCACGGCCGTGCCGGCGGACACGAAGAGGCCTGGCTCCTTCTGCCCTGGTACGTCAACGGCACCCTCGACGAGGGCGAGCGCGCCGGGGTCGAGGATCACCTCGCGGCCTGCGGGATCTGCCGCGAGGAGGTCCGCTACTGGGGCGAGGCCGCCTCCCTCCTGCGCGAGGACGGGGAGCTCGCGGTCTCCCCCGAGGCGGGCCTCGAACGGCTGCGCGCACGCCTGGCCCCGGACCGCGTCACCCAGCGGCCCCCCACCCGGCGGTGGTCCCGCGTCCCGGGACGGTGGCGCGCCGTCTTCCAGGGCTCGCCCGGAGTCGTGCGCTGGGCCCTGGCGGCCCAGCTCGTGGTGATCGTGGTCCTGGCGGGTCTGCTCGGCCGGCCCGCCCTCCGGCCGGCCTCGCCCCCGGGCGCGGCCCTGACGGCGCCCGTCGCTCACGGCGCCTTCCGGACCCTCGCGGACCCGCAGCCGGCCGCGGCCGCGAACGGCGCGCCGAAGTTCCAGGTGATGTTCGCCCCCCAGGCCCGGGAGCGGGAGATCCGCGGCGCCCTCATCTCGATCGGCGGCCGGATCGTCGACGGGCCCTCGCCCAGCGGCGTCTACACCATCGCGGTGGCGCAGGGCGAGGGCGAGGCCGATCCAGCGGCCGTGCTGCGCTCCCTGCGCTCCCTGCCCCACGTGGTCTTCGCCGAGCCGGCGGTCGGGGAGCCGTGACGTCGATCCACACGCCACGCAGGCGGACCCCGGCGGCCGTTGCCGGCGCGGCGAGCCGCTGCCCGGCCAGACTGGCGGCACTCGCGGCGGCGGCCCTGCTGGCCGCCGCCGGCTGCTCCGCCCACCCCCCCGCGGTCACCCCCCCGGCGGCGACCGATGCGCCACCGGCCTCGACCTCGGCGCTCACGGGGCCGCGGATCATGATCACCCTCTACCCGGGCTCGCCGCAGCGTTGGCAGCGGGTGCTCTCGGACCTCATGGGGCGGTTCTCCGTTCGGCCCCAGGCGCTCTGGTCCATCGACTCGCTGGGCATCCCGTGCGCGGTGCTCGAGGTGCCGGAGGGGCGGGACCCCGCGGAGCTCGCGGCGCGCATCGCCACCGACCCCATGGTCGAGTCGGCCCAGCCGGTCTACCGCTTCCAGGTGCTGGCCGGCACGTCCGATCCGCCGCCTCCCCCGCCGACACGGCCCGGCGACCCCTACGCCCAGCTCCAGCACGCGGCCCGGGAGCTCGGCCTGCCCGCCGCCCACCGCTGGGCCACCGGCCGCGGCGTGAAGGTGGCGGTGATCGACACCGGCATCGAGTTCAGCCACCCGGACCTGGTCGGCCGGATCGCTGGGGCCCGCGACTTCGTGAGCCGGACCGGCGACGAGGAGACCGGCCGCGTGGGCGAGGCCTTCAGCTCGGACGTCCACGGCACCGCCGTGGCCGGCGTCATCGCGGCCTCGGAGGGCAACGGCGTCGGGATCATGGGCGTGGCGCCGGAGGCCGAGGTGATGGCCCTCAAGGCCTGCTGGCCGGTGAAGTCGGGTGCGGTGGCGGCCACCTGCGACAGCTACACGCTGGCCGAGGGTCTCGACTTCGCCATCACGCAGGGCGCACAGGTCATCAACTTGAGCCTCACCGGACCCGAGGACCCCCTGCTCACGCGCCTGATCGAGGCCGCCTTGAAGCGCGACATCCCGGTCGTGGCCGCGAGCGCCCGGCCCGCTCACCCCGGCTTCCCCGCCTCCGCCGAGGGCGTGCTGGCGGTGAGCAGCGTGTCCACCGACTCCCTGCCGGGAACGCCCAGCCCGCCTCTCGCCGCCCCCGGGGTCGACATCCTGACCACCGTGCCCAAGGACGCCTACGACTTCCTCTCCGGCAGCTCGCTGGCGGCCGCACACGTCACCGGGGTGATCGCGCTCCTCCTCCAGCGCCACCCCGGCCTCGCCCCCGACCGCATCCGGCAGCTCCTGACGTCGACCGCCCACCGCTCGAGCCCCGGCGGTGAGGCCGTCGTGGACGCGTGCGCCGCCCTGGCCGAGCTCACGGGCGAGGACCGCTCCGCCTGCTCGGCACCGGCGGGTTCGTAGCGGACCCTCCCGAAAACCTTCCGGCGCCTCCTCCGTATCGCAGATTCGACCCCGCCGCGGTCGATCGCGGAACGCAAGGGATGACGCTCGCACCTCGCGCCCCCGCAGGGCCGGGCCTCGTCCCGACCTGAAAGGAGCGCACCTTGAAGACAGCCCCCGTCTCCCGTTTCCGGGCCTTCGCCCTGGTCGTCGCCCTCGTGCTCGGCGCGGGCGCCGGGCGAGCCGCCCGCGCCCAGGACGCGCCTCCCGAGGTCCCGCCCCGGCCGGTCCAGGCGCTGACCGGCGTGCGGATCGTGGTCGCCCCGGGACGGGTGATCGACCGGGGCACGGTGGTGATCCGCGACGGCGTGATCGAGGCCGCGGGCGCCGACGTCGAGCCGCCGCCCGACGCCCGGGTCCGGGACCGCTCGGGCCTGACCGTCTACGCCGGGCTGATCGACCCCTACGTGGTCCAGGACTGGGGCGAGGCGAAGGAAGAGGACGGCAAGGCGGCGAAGCCCGAAGGCCCGGTGGCGCCCAACCCGATGGTCCACGCCGAGCGCTCGATGGCGCGGCGCACCCTCGACCCGAAGACCGCCGCCGGCCTGCGGGAGGCGGGCTTCACCACCGCCCTGGTGGCGCCCCGCGAGGGCCTGCTCCGGGGCTCGAGCGCCCTGCTCGATCTCGGCGGCGGCTCGCCGCGGGCGAACGTCATCCGGGCCGACGTGGCGCAGTACGTCACCCTGGCCCACCGGGCGCGCAACGGCTACCCCGACTCCCTCATGGGCGCCATCGCCCTGACCCGCCAGAGCTTCCTCGACGCGGGCTGGTACCGGCGCGCCTGGGAGGCCTACCGCCACCACCCGGCCGAGGCCCGGCCGCCGTACGACGCCGCCCTCGAGGCCCTGGGCCCGGCCGCCGCCGGCAGCGAGCCGGTGGTCTTCGAGTGCGAGGACCTCGCGGGCGACCTCCGGGCCGCGAAGATCGCCCGCGAGATGAAGCTCGACGCGTGGCTGGTGGCAAGCGGCGAGGAGTACCAGGAGATCGACCAGGTCGAGGGGCTCGATCTGCTCGTCCTCCTGCCCGTGGCCTTCCCAGAGCCGCCCAAGGCCCACGACGAAGGGCTCTCGGTCGAGCTCCACGACCTGCGCCACTGGCGCGACGCCCCGGAGAACCCGGCGGCGCTGGAGCGCGCGGGCGTCACCTTCGCCCTCACCAGCTTCGGGTTGAAGCGCCCGGCCGACCTCCACGAGCGCCTGGCCCGGGCGCGCGCGCGGGGCCTCGACTCCGACGCCGCCCTCGCGGCCCTGACCACGGTACCCGCGAAGCTCCTGGGCCTCGACGACCGCCTGGGCACCGTGGAGCCGGGCAAGACGGCGAACCTGGTGGTCGCGGAAGGCGACCTCTTCACCGCCGACACGAAGGTCCGCGAGGTCTGGATCGACGGCCGCCGCTACGAGGTGAGCGCGCCGCAGGCGGAGACGGCCGAGGCGCCGGACGCCGCGGAGCGGGCCCATCCGGCCGTGGCGGCGGCGCCGGTCCCAGAGCCGGAGGAGGCGCCGGCGGAGCCCGCGCCGGAGGCGGTCCCCGGGACCGCCCCCGCCCCTGGCCCGGCCTCCTGGGCGCGACCTCGGCCGGAGCAGCCGAAGGTCCTGCTGGTGCGCAATGCCACGGTCTGGACCTCCGGGCCCCGGGGCCGCCTGGAGTCGGCGGACCTCCTGGTACGCGCCGGCAAGGTCGCCGCCGTGGGTCCAGGGCTCGAGGCGCCGGCGGGAGCGCTGGTGATCGACGCCACCGGCAAGCACGTCACCCCGGGGCTCATCGACTGCCACTCGCACACCGCGATCTCGGGCGGGGTCAACGAGGGGAGCGACATCGTCACCGCCGAGGTGCGCATCGAAGACGTCCTCGACCCCCGCGACGTCAACCTCTACCGCGAGCTCGCCGGCGGCCTGACCATGGCCAACGTGCTCCACGGCTCGGCCAACGCCATCGGCGGCCAGAACGCCGTCATCAAGCTGCGCTGGGGGGCGCCCGCCGCCGAGCTTCCTGTTCGACGGCCGCCGGCCGGGAATCAAGTTCGCCCTCGGCGAGAACCCGAAGCGGAGCAACGGCAGGCGGGCCGGCGAGCGCTACCCGCAGACCCGCATGGGGGTCGAGCAGGCGATCGTCGAGGCGTTCGAGGCCGCCCGCGACTACCGGCGCGCCTGGCGGGAGTACGAGGCGGGGAACGGCGAGGGCGTGCCGCCGCGCCGCGACCTCCGCCTCGAGGCGGTGAGCCAGGTGCTCGACGGCGAGCGGCAGGTCCACGCCCACGCCTACCGGGCCGACGAGATGCTCATGCTGCTCGGCCTCTCCGACACCTGGGGCTTCGAGATCGGCGCCTTCCAGCACGGGCTCGAGGCGTACAAGATCGCCGACGAGCTCGCCGCGCACGGGGTCGGGGTCTCCACCTTCTCCGACTGGTGGGCCTACAAGTACGAGGTGATCGACGCCATCCCCTACAACGGGCCGCTGCTCATGGCGCGCGGGGTGGTCACCTCCTACAACTCCGACGACGACGAGCTCGCCCGGCGGCTCAACACCGAGGCGGCGAAGGCGGTGCGCTACGGCGGCGTGCCCGAGACCGAGGCCCTCGACCTGGTCACCATCAACCCGGCCCGGCAGCTCGGCATCGACGCCCGGGTCGGCTCCCTCGAGCCGGGCAAGGACGCTGACTTCGTGATCTGGAGCGGCGATCCGCTCTCGAGCTACGCCGTCGCCGAGCAGACCTGGATCGACGGCCGCAAGTACTTCGACCGCGCCGACGACCTGGCCGCCCGCGCCGCCCGCGCCGCCGAGCGCGAGCGGCTGCTGGCGGAGGCCGAGAAGGCCTCCGCCGAAGAGAAGACATCCCATCACGGCGAGGCCGGGAAGCCCGGCTCGCCCGACTCCGAGACCCCGGCGGCGGAGCCGCCCCAGGAGGTGACCCCGTGATCCGTCGCCCGGCCCGCTCCGCCCTCCTCGCCCTGGCGCTCTTCCTGATCGGCCTCGCCCCGGCCGCCCACGCCTCGATCTTCGCCTTCGTCGGCGCCACCGTGCACCCGGTGAGCGGTCCGCCGATCGCGGGCGCCACCCTGCTGGTCGACGGCGACCGGATCACCGCCGTCGGCGCCGACGTCTCCGTCCCCCAGGACGCGCGGGTGATCGACCTCTCCGGCCTCGAGCTCTACCCCGGCTTCGTCCACCCCCAGACCGACCTGGGCCTGGTGGAGATCGGCAGCGTCCCGGGGACGGTCGATACCACCGAGATCGGCGAGATCAACTCGAACCTGCGCGCGGAAGTCGCCTTCAATGCCGACTCGATCCGCCTGCCGCCGACGGTGGCGGGCGGGGTGCTCACCGTCCACGTGGTCCCGGACGGCGGCCTCTTCTCCGGCTCCTCGGCGCTCATGCGCCTCGACGGCTGGAACTGGCGCGACATGACGATCGCGGCCCCCGTGGGCATGCACCTGCGCTGGCCCCGAATCCGGGAGCGGCACTGGCGCCGGCCGCCGGAGACCGACGAGGCGGCGGCCAAGCGTCGCAAGAAGGAGCTCGACCTGATCGAGGAGACCCTGGAGCGGGCCCGCACCTACGCCCGTGCCCTCGACGCCGCCGAGGCCGGCCGCGCGCCTCGGCCGGACCTCGACCCGCGGCTCGCGGCGCTGGTGCCGGTGGTCCGGGGCGAGATCCCCCTCGACGTCCACGCCGACACCTATGGGCAGATCGTGGCCGCCCTCGACTGGCTCCGGGACTGGGCCGCCCCCCGCGGCCTGGGCAAGGCGGTCCTGGTCGCGGGCTACGACGTCGCGCGGCTGGCCGACCGGGTGGCCGCGGCCGGCCTGCCGGTGATCCTCGACACGGTCCACCGCCTGCCGCTTCGCGACTGGGAGCCCTACGACGCCCCCTTCACCGCCGCCGCGCGCCTGAACGAGGCCGGCGTCACCTTCGCCATCGCCGCCGGCGGCGCCGGAGCCGACAGCGAGAACGCCAGGAACCTCCCCTTCGAGGCGGCGACCGCGGTCGCCTACGGCCTGCCCCGGGACGTGGCGCTCGCCTCGATCACCCTGACCGCCGCCCGGATCCTGGGCGTGGGCGACCGGCTGGGCTCCCTCGAGCCGGGCAAGGAGGCGACCTTCTTCGCCGTCGACGGCGACCCGCTCGAGATCCGGAGCCACGTCGAGCGGGTCTGGATCGCGGGTCGCGAGATCGACCTCTCGAACGACCGCCAGCGCCGCCTCTACGAGAAGTACAAGGGCCGTCCCGCGCCGGCACCCGGTAACCGGTAGCCGAGCCGAGGGTAGGAAGGGGACCGAGATGTCTGATCAGGCCAGAATCGTGACGAACGAGCCGAGTTCCTCGAGCAACAGCCCGAGAGGGTGGGGGCGTCCCCTTCCCCCCCGTGGGGTGGGAAGGGGATCGAGGGGATGCGGGGGGCATCCGGTCAGCCGTCCCCTTCCCCCCCGTGGGGTGGGAAGGGGATTGAGGGGATGCGGGGGGCATCCGGTCAGCCGTCCCCTTCCCCCCCCCCGTGGGGTGGGAAGGGGATTGAGGGGATGCGGGGGGCATCCGATGAATCCAGCGGTCTGGAGTCGCCGTTCCGAGGAGCGCAGCCGTGAACGGTCGGCATGGGCGGGGGACCAGCGGCCCGTGGCGCCGGAGACGCTTCAGGCGCCTCGTCGGTTTGAGGCGGAGCTTCGTTAGGGGACGCGGGGGGGGGGGACCTGCGGGAATCCTTCTCGCCCTCTCGGAGGTTTCCTGCTACACTGACGACACTCGCCGGACCGGACGCGGCCGCTCGACGCGGCTCCGGCCTGCCGGCGACCGAGACGAACCGGTGCTCCTCTCCGCCCGCAAGATCCTGCTCATCCACTTCTTGATGCGCCTGCCCGACTTCGTCCGGCCGGCGGTGGACGCGGCGGACCGGATCGTCCAGCGGTTCCTGAGGCGCAAGCTCTTCGGCCAGCTCGCCTGCACGGTCCTGGTCAAGCGCGCCATCCCCCCGCGGCGGTTGAACCCCCGCAGCCGCGGGCGCATGATCCAGCGGCTCCCGCGCTCCAAAACGCAAGAGGGTTGACCCCTCTCCCACCGTGCTGTGCCCGCCCGGCTGGAGTGTCCGGCCCGGACGGGAACGCTCCACCGTACCCGGGAGAACCGCCGCACTGCGATCGAACCGATGCTCTCCTCCTCCCCCACCGCCGCCCGCCCGAGCGAGACGGCGAACGCCTTCGCCGGAGCGCTGGCCGGGCTGCGCCGCACCGTCGACCGTGAGCTCGCGGCCTGGATCGCCGAGCGACGGCGCGCCGTCGCCGGGACCGCCCCCGGCGCCGCCGAGCTGGTCGACGAGGTCGCCCGCCTGGTGGCGGCCGGCGGCAAGCGCCTGCGCCCCGCCCTGGTGCTCCTCACCTACCGCGCGTGCGGCGGGCGGCACGAGAGCGCCGCGATGCGCCTCGCGCTTGCCACGGAGCTCCTCCACACGTACCTCCTGGTCCACGACGACATCATGGATCACGCCGCCACCCGGCGGGCCCTGCCCACCACCCACGCCGAGCTCGCCGCGCGCCACCGGCGCCGGGGCTGGGCGGGCGACGCCGAGGACTTCGGCCGCTCGGCGGCGATCCTGGTGGGCGACCTGGCCCACACCTGGGCGGTGGAGCTCTCGCGGCCCCGGCCCACCGCCGGCGGCTCCGGCGGGAGCGACGGCCTCGGCGCCGAGGGGGACGCCGGCGCGGTGGGCCGGGCCTTCGACGCCATGTGCGCCGAGGTGGTCGCCGGCCAGTACCTGGAGATGACCCTCCCCCACGCCGCCGAGGCGTCCGAGGAGGACCTCCTCCGGGTCCTCCGGCTCAAGTCGGGCCGCTACTCGGTGGAGCGGCCGATCGAGCTCGGCGCCCTCCTCGCCGGGGCCGGCGACGCGGAGCTCGAGCCCCTGCGGCGCTACGGCCGGGCCGTGGGCGAGGCGTTCCAGCTCCAGGACGACGTGCTCGGCACCTTCGGCGACGCCGGAGCCGTGGGCAAGCCGGTGGCCGACGACCTCGCCGAGGGCAAGCTCACCTTCCTGGTCTTCCACGCCCTGCGCCTCGCCCCGCCCGCCGAGGCGGCCTGGCTGCGTGCGGCGCTCGGCCGCCCCGACCTCGCTCCCGAGGAGATCGCCCGGGCGCGGGAGGTCCTCCGCGGCGCGGGCGCGCTGGCGGCGGTCCTGGCCATGATCGACGAGCGCCTGGAGACGGCGCGGCGGGCCCTGCTCGAGGTCGGGGACGAGACCCGCCTCGACCCCGCCGGCCGCGAGCTCTTCCTCGGCCTCGTCGACTACCTCGAGGAGCGGGACCGGTGACGGCGGTCCGCACGCCTCCCGCCCGTCTCGCCGAGCGCGACCGCAAGGCCGAGCACATCCGCCTCGCCCTCGACCAGGACATGCAGGTGGCGGAGAGCTTCTTCGACGGCTGGGCCTTCGAGCACAACGCCCTGCCCGAGCTCGACCTGGCCGACGTCGACACCTCGATCGAGTTCCTGGGCAAGCGGGTGAGCGCGCCGCTCCTGGTCTCGTGCATGACCGGCGGCACCCAGGTGGCGAGCCGCATCAACACCCACCTGGCCGAGGCCGCCGAGCGCCGCGGCGTGCCGGTGGGGGTGGGCTCCCAGCGCCGGGCGCTCGAGGACCGGCGCCAGGTGGCGAGCTTCCAGGTGCGCCGGGCGGCGCCCACCGTGCCGCTGCTGGCCAACCTGGGCGCGGTCCAGCTCAACTACGGCTTCGGCCTGGCGGAGTGCCGTGCCGCGGTCGAGATGATCGAGGCCGACGCCCTGGTCTTCCACCTGAACGTCGTCCAGGAGGCGATCCAGCCCGAAGGCCAGACCGACTTCTCCGGCCTGCTCGAGAAGATGGAGGGCGTCGCCTCCCGCCTCGAGGTGCCGGTGATCGCCAAGGAGGTGGGCTGCGGACTCTCGGAGGCCGCCGCCCGGGCGCTCGCCGGGGCCGGCATCCGGATCCTCGACACCGCCGGCCTCGGCGGCACGAGCTGGGCGCGCATCGAGGCCCGCCGCTCCGGCGACCCGGCGCTCGGCGAGCTGTTCGCCGACTGGGGCATCCCGACGCCCGAGTCGATCCGCCAGGTCGCCCGGGTGCCGGGCGTCACGGTGATCGGATCGGGCGGCCTGCGCAACGGCCTCGACGTCGCCAAGGCGATCGCCCTGGGCGCCGACCTCGCCGGCATGGCCTACCCCTTCCTCGCGGCCGCCACCGAGTCTCCGGACCGGGTCGCGGCGACCATCGATCGCATCGTTCATGAGCTCCGCGTCGCCATGCTCTGCCTGGGGGCGAGGACCATCGAGGAGTTGCAGCGCATTCCCATCCACGAGAGGGCACGACGATGAGCAAGCTCAATCCGGTAGTTCGAGTCCGCAGCCGGCGGGACGAGTTGGTCCACGCCCTGGTCGACCGGGAGATCGGGTTCCACCAGCTCCCCGGGGACCTGTCCGCGGACGAGGCGGGCGAGATCCGGCGCGCCGCCCTCGAGGAGCTCACCGGCGCGTCCCTCGCCAAGACCGGCTCCTATGTCCTGGACGCCACCCGGGTCGCGTGCCGCAACTGCGAGAACTTCATCGGCGCGGTCCAGATCCCTCTCGGCATCGTGGGCCCGATCCTGCTCCACGGCGAGGCGATCGACGGCGAGGTCTACGCGGCGCTCGCCACCAGCGAGGCGGCACTGGTCGCGAGCACCAACCGCGGGTGCGCGGCGATCCGCCGGGCGGGTGGGGCGATCGTGCGGGTCGAGGACGTGGGGATGACCCGGGCGCCGGTCTTCCGCACCTCGGGGATCGAGCAGACGCACCGGTTCCTGGCCTGGGTCGAGGCCCACATCGAGGACCTGCGCCGGATCACCGAGGGAACCAGCGAGTACCTGAAGCTCCTCGACGTCCGCCCCTACACGTTCGGCGCCACCACCTACCTGCGCTTCCGCTTCACCTCGGGCGATGCCATGGGCATGAACATGGCGACCATCGCCTGCGACCGCGCGGTGCGCGAGTTCATCGAGCCCGAGACCGGGGTCGAGTGCGTCGCCCTGTCGGGCAACTACTGCGTCGACAAGAAGCCGGCCGCGATCAACTTCCAGGAGGGGCGGGGCAAGCGGGTGTTCGCCGAGGTCGTGCTCCCCCGAGAGGTGCTCGAGCGGACGCTCAAGACCAACGCCAAGGCGCTCGTCGAGGTCCAGTACCGCAAGAACCTCCTGGGCTCGATCGCCGCCGGCTCGGCCGGCTTCAACGCCCACTTCGCCAACGTGCTGGCGGCCTTCTTCATCGCCACCGGTCAGGACCTGGCGCACGTGGTCGAGGGCTCGATGGGCGTGACCTGCATCGAGGCGCGGCCGGAGGGCGCGATCTACGCCTCGATCTACCTGCCCGCGGTGCCGGTGGGGGTGGTGGGCGGCGGCACGCAGCTCGACACCCAGCGCGAGGCCCTGGCGCTGCTCGGCGTCGAGCTCGATCCGGAACAGCCGGGCATGGCGGTACGCCGCCTGGCCGAGATCCTGGGTGCGACGGTGCTCGCCGGCGAGCTGTCCCTGCTCGCCGCCTTCACCTCCGACGACCTGGCCCGGGCCCACGAGCGCCTCGGCCGGGGCAAGGAGGAGACCGCCGCCGGTCCGGAGCTGGAGATCAAGAGCTAGCAGCCTGCGCGGCCTGCCGTAGCTCGCGGGTCGAGCTCGAGACGTCGTGTTCTCGCGCAGAGGCGCAGAGACGCAGAGGAGGGCGAGCGATGGGTGGGACCCTGGAGAACCGCGTCTCCGGGGACGTCGTTGATCTCGGCAAACACCGTCCCGATTGAGCCGCGCCTCTGCGGCTCTGCGCGAGACTCGTCCAGCTCCGGTTGTGGAATATGGGAAAAGCTAGGTTGCACGACTCGGGTGGGAAGGGGATCGAGGGGTTGCGGGGGGGATCCGTCACCGTTTCCGTCCCCGCCAAGCTGATCCTCATGGGCGAGCACGCCGCCGTCTACGGGCGGCCGGCGCTGATCGCGGCGGCCGGCCTGCGGCTGCGGGTGACCCTCGCCCCCGGCCGCGGCGCCGGGGTGCGCATCGCGGTGCCGGCTTCGGGCCTCGATGAGGCCGTGCCCTGGCGCCGGCTCCTCGACCGCGTCCACGAGGCCCGCGCGGCCTGGGCGCGCTACGACGCGGCGCCGGGGCCCGAGACCTTCCGGGCCTTGAGCTCCCAGGGGGCCTCGCGCGGCCCCCTTCACCTCGTGGCCCTGGCCCTGGGCGAGGCGGCCGTCGAGCTCGGCGAGGCGGCGCCGCCGCCGGTCGAGCTCACCCTCGCCTCCGAGATCCCCGTGGGCTCCGGCTTCGGCAGCTCGGCGGCTGCGGCGGTGGGGGTGGTCCTCGCCTATCTCACCTTCCGGGCGGCGGAGGCCGATCCGGCGCGGCTCCACCGGGTCTCCCTCGAGGTCGAGCGGCGCCAGCACGGGAACCCGTCCGGGGTCGACAACGCGACCGTCCTCCACGGCGGGATCCTGTGGGCGCGCCGGTCGCCCTCCGGCCTCGTCGACTGCGAGGCGGTCGCGGCGGTGAACGGCCTCCTGGATCGGCTCCGGGTGCTGGGCTCGGGAAGCTCCGGCGGAGGCCACCGGCGCCGTGGTCTCCCAGGTCCGCACCCTGCGCGACCGGGAGCCGGAGCGGGTCGAGGCACTCCTCGACCGCCTGGCCGGCCTCGCCACGGCCTTCCGCGCCGAGCTCGGCCGGGCGGAGGAACGACCCGACCAGGTGATCCAGATCCTCGGCGGTGCGGAGGCCTGCCTGGAAGAGCTCGGCGTGGTCCCCGAGCCGGTGCGCGCGCGGTTGCGCAGGATCGAGGCCGCCGGCGGCGCGGCCAAGGTGTCGGGCGCCGGCTCGCTGGCCGGGCCGGGGGCGGGGAACCTCCTCGTCTACCACCCGGATCCGGAGCAGATCGACGCCTGGGGCCGGTCCGGCGGGCCCCTCGACGGTTTCGAGCGCTATCGGGTGGCGCTCGGCGTCCCGGGCGCCCGGGTCGAGGAGGCGCCGTGAGCCGCCGGGCGACCGTCTCGGCCCCGGCGAACATCGCGTTCGTCAAGTACTGGGGCGCCCGGGACCTCGAGCGGGCGCTCCCCTATCACCCGTCGATCTCCATGACGCTCGAGGTCTGCCGCTCGACGACCACGGTCGAGGCGCTCGGAGGCCCCGGCGAGGACGAGGTCTTCCTGGCCGGCGAGGACGGCCGGCTGGCCGCCGCAGGTGCCGCCTTCGCCGCCCGCGCCCGCCGCCATCTGGACGCGATCCGCCGCTACGCGGGACGCAGCGAGCGCTTCCGGATGGCGACCCGCAACAGCTTCCCGGCGGCGGCCGGCCTGGCCTCCTCCGCCTCCGGCTTCGCCGCCCTCGCCGCCGCCGCCTGTCGGGCCCTCGGCCTCGACCCGGAGCCGGCCGAGCTCTCCGTCCTCGCCCGCCTCTCGGGCTCCGGCTCGGCGGCCCGCTCGGCCCTCGGCGGCTTCGTCGAGTGGCCCGCCGGAGACGACCCCGAAGCGCCCGCCGGCCGCCTCGCCGCGGCGAGCCATTGGCCCCTCGCCGACGTGATCGCCCTGGTCGAAACCGGCCCCAAGGAGGTCTCGTCGCTCGAGGGCCACCGGCGCGCGCCGACCAGCCCCTGCTTCGAGGCCCGCCTCGCTCGCCTGTCCGGGCGTCTCCAGGCCGTCCGCCGCGCGATCGAGACTCGCGACCTGGCGGCGCTGGGACCCCTCATCGAGCGCGACGCCCTGGAGCTCCACGCCGTCGCCATGACCTCGGAGCCGCCGATCCTCTACTGGCAGCCCGGGACCCTCGAGGTTTTCCGCGCGGTGGGCGAGCTGCGTGGAAATGGAACGGCGGCCTATGTCACCATGGATGCAGGCGCCAACGTCCACGTCATCTGCGAGGGCGCGACCGAGGAGGCCGTGTCCCGCCGCCTCGCCGCGCTCCCGGCGGTCCGCGGAGTCCTCCGGGACCGGGCCGGCGAGGGGCCGCGCACGGAGACCGTGGACCTGCTGGCGGTCTCCTGATCCCTCGACCCCGACTCCCATGCCCGACACCGTGCCCTCCCTCGAACCGGTCGTCTTCGTCAAGCTCGGGGGGAGCTTGATCACCGACAAGGAGCGCCCCGACACCGCCCAACCCGAGGTCATCCGGCGCCTGGCGGAGGAGATCGCCCGGGCGCGAGCGCGGACCGGCGCCCGCCGGCTGATCCTCGGCCACGGCAGCGGCTCCTTCGGCCACGCCGCCGCCGCCCGCCTGGGGCTCGCCCGTGGGATCGATCGGATCGACCGCGATCGCTCGGAAGCGGTCTCCCGGGTCCAGGAGCGCGCCGCGGCGCTCCACCGGATGGTCGCCGACGCCCTCCGCGACGCCGGCCTCGCACCCTTCACCATCGCGCCGTCGGCGAACCTGATCACCGACGTGGGCCGGCCGGTCGTCTTCGGGGTCGAGCCGGTCACCCTGGCGCTCGAGTGGGGCCTGCTGCCGGTCCTCTACGGCGACGTGGTGCTCGACCGCTTCCACGGCTGCTCGATCTGCTCGACCGAGTCGGTCCTGGTGACCGTCGCCGAGCGCCTGGCGCGGCGCCGCGTGCGGGTGGCGAGGGCGCTCTGGGCCGGCGCGACCGACGGCATCCTCGATGCGGAGGGGCGAACGATCCCGGAGATCGGACCGGAGACGGCCGCCGAGGCGCTCGACGCCGCCGGCGCTTCCGCCGGGACCGACGTCACCGGCGGCATGCTCCACCGCCTGGAGACCGCCCTGGCCCTGGCCGCCAAGGGCACGCCGTCGCTGGTCTTCGACGGCACCGTGCCCGGCCGCCTGGAGGCCGCGCTCGCCGGCGAGCCGGCGGGCGGCACCGAGATCCCCGCGGGTCTTTGATACTCTGTCGGGTCTCGGACGCCTCTCGTCTCCATGTCCCGCCCATGGCCGACCTCGAAGACCTGCTCCTCAGGACCAGCCGGACCTTCGCCCTGTCGATCCCCCGGCTCCCCGAGCCGACGCGCTCCGAGGTGACGGTCGCCTACCTCCTGTTCCGGATCGCCGATACCTTCGAGGACGCCGCGCCATGGCCCCAGGAGCGGCGCCTCCGGGCCCTCGAGGAGCTGTGCGGCCTGCTCGAGGACCCCGAGACGCCCGACGCCTCGGCCGCGGCCCGGCGCGCGACCGAGGCCTGGACGGCGGGCGAGCCGCCGAGCGCCCACGAGGGCTACCTGGACCTTCTCGCGGCCGTCCCGGAGGTGATCGCGGCGTACCGCGCCCTCTCCGCTCCTGCGCGGCGAGAGGTCGCCGCCCACACCGTGCGCACGGCCCGCGGCATGGCGGAGTTCGTGCGCCGCCACGACGAACGCGGGCTCCTCGCGCTGGGCGACCTGGATGAGCTCCAGCGCTACTGCTACGTGGTGGCGGGGATCGTGGGCGAGATGCTGACCGAGCTCTTCCTCCTCTCGACCCCCGCTCTCGAGGCGGCGGCCGGGGCGCTGCGCGAGCGCGCCGGGCGCTTCGGCGAGGCCCTCCAGCTCGTCAACATCCTCAAGGACTCCGCCGCCGACGAGCGCGAGGGGAGGAGCTACCTCCCCGCCTCGGTGCCCCGGGAGAGGGTCTTCGCCCTCGCCCGCCGGGACCTCGAGGTGGCGGGCGAGTACGTCGGCTTGCTGCAGCAGGGAGGCGCGCCGCCGGGGGCGGTGGCGTTCACCGCCCTGCCCGTGGAGCTCGCCTGGCGGACCCTCGACCGCGTGGAGGAGCGGGGGCCGGGCTCGAAGCTCCGCCGCGACGAGGTGGGGGCGGCGGTGGCCCGGGTCGAGGCGCGGGTGGCGCTGGGCCGCCTTCCGGTCCGCCTCCCGGCCCGCTCGTAGCCCGGGCGCGCGGCGGCTCCGCGGAGGCCCGCGCCCGGCGGAAGCCCGAGCTCTCGAGCGCCCGGACCGGGCCGGACCCCGGGAGCGACGAGGGGCACCGAACGACCGGCCCGCACCGAGCGGAGCCCCCTCCGATCGGCGCCGGGACGTTACCGTCGCAGCAAGTGCCGCGCGATCACCAGGCGCTGCATCTCGCTCGTGCCCTCGTAGATCGTGGTCACCCGCACGTCGCGGTAGAGGCGGCCGATCTCGTACTCCTCGGAGAAGCCGTTGCCGCCGTGGATCTGCTGGGCCAGCCAGACGCCCCGGTTGGCGGCCTCGGTGGCGAAGACCTTGGCCTCGGAGGCGAGGCGCCCGGCTTCGGGAGCACCCCGCTCCGAGACCCGCGCCGCGTGATGGGTCAAGATGCGGCCGGCGGCCAGGGCGGTGGCGATCTCCGCGATCTGGAACTGCACCGCCTGGTGGCGGGCGATGGGCACGCCGAACTGCACCCGCTCCCGGGCGTAGGAGGCCGCCAGATCGAGGGCGCGCTGGTGCATCCCCAGGGCCTGGGCCGCGATCCCCAGGCGGGAGTGGTCGAGGGTGGCCAGGGCGATCTTCAGGCCCTCCCCCTCCTCGCCCAGGAGGTTCGCGCGCGGGACCCGGCAGCCGGCGAGGACCAGGGGGGAGGTGCGCGAGGCCCGCAGACCCACCTTGTCCTCCGCCGCGCCCACCTCGAGGCCGGAGGCGTCGGCCGGCACGACGAATGCCGAGATGCCCCGCTTGCCGGCCTCCGGGTCCGTGCGGGCGAAGACCACGTACCAGCGGGCGATCCCGGCGTTGGTGATCCACGCCTTCTCGCCCTCGAGCACCCAGTCCGCGCCGTCGCGCCGGGCGCGCGCCGCGAGGCTGCCCGCGTCGCTCCCGGCGCCCGGCTCGGTCAGGGCGAAGGCGCCGAGCTCACCGCCGGCAGCGAGATCCGGGAGCACCCGGCGCTTGAGCTCCTCGCTCCCGAAGTGGGCGATCGGCCAGCAGCAGACCGAGCTCGTGACGCTCACCGTGACCCCGACCGACGGCGAGACGCGGGAGAGCTCCTCGATGATGACGAGATAGGTCAGGGGATCGAGCCCGGCGCCGCCGTACGCCTCCGGCACCATCACCCCCAGAAGGCCCATCTCCGCCAGCTCGGCGATGATCTCCGCCGGGAACCGGTGCGCCCGGTCGCGCTCCGCCTCCCCCGGCGCGATCCGCTCCTCCGCGAAGCGCCGCACCTGGTCCTGGACGAGGAGCTGGTCCTCGGACAGCGCGAAGTCGACGCCGGGGTCCGCTTCGGCCACGGTCATGACGCCGACGCCCCATGAAGCGGCCGAGCTCTGTCTCGGCCGGGGCGGGCGGGCGGGTGCCGTTCGGAGCCGGTACGACGGTTCGGCCGGCCGAGACGGAGCTCGGCCGTTTCATGGGTGACGATGCTCACAGGCGGTTGACGACCCAGTCCGCGATCACCATCTTCTGGATCTCGCTGGTGCCCTCGTAGATCTCGGTGATCCGGGCGTCGCGGAAGTAGCGCTCGACGTTGTACTCCTTGGTGTAGCCGTAGCCGCCGTGGATCTGGAGCGCGCGGGTGGTGACCCGCTGTGCCATCTCGGCGGTGAACAGCTTCGCCTGCGCCGCCTCGAGGGTGTAGCGCTTCCGGTGCATCTTGGTCCAGGCCGCCTTCCAGGTCAGGAGGCGCCCGGCGTCGAGCTCGGTCGACATGTCGGCGAGGTAGAACTGGATCGCCTGGAGATCGGCCAGCGGCCGCCCGAACTGCTCGCGCTCCTGGGCGTAGGCGAGGGCCTCCTCGAAGGCCGCCTGGGCGATGCCCACCGCCTGGGCGGCGATGCCGATCCGTCCGCCGTCGAGGGTCGCCATGGCGATCTTGAAGCCCTCCCCCTCCTCGCCCAGGCGCCGGGAGACCGGCACCCGCAGGCCCTCGAAGGAGAGCTCGGTGGTGCCCGAGGCGTTGACCCCGAGCTTGAGCTCGTGGCCGCCGTGCCGGTAGCCCGGCAGGTCGGTGTCGACCAGAAAGGCGGTGATCCCCTTGTGCTTCTTCTCCGGGTCGACGGTGGCGAAGACCAGGGCCACGTCGGCGTGGGTGCCGTTGGTGATGAAGACCTTGGTGCCGTCGAGCACGTAGTCGTCGCCGTCGCGGCGGGCGCGGGTCCGGATGCCCGCCGCGTCGCTGCCCGCGCCGGGCTCGGTCAGGGCGAAGCAGCCGAGCTTGGCGCCGGAGGCGAGCGGGGTGAGGACCTCGCGCTTCTGCACCTCGCTGCCGAAGGCGAGGATCGGGTCGCAGACCAGGGAGTTGTTGACCGACAGGATGACGCCGCTGGTCGCGCACGCGCGGCTCACCTCCTCGATCACCAGGCAGTAGGAGACGACGTCCATCCCCGCGCCGCCGTACTCCTCGGGCACGGCGACGCCGGCCAGGCCGAGCTCGCCCGCCCGGTCGAAGAAGTCGCGCGGGAACACGCCCGTCTCGTCGATCTCCTTGGCCCGCGGCCGGACCACCTCGTCGGCGAAGCGCCGGACGGTCTCTCGCAGGAGCTTCTGCTCCTCACTCAGCTCGATGCGCATGGAACTCCCTCGGTCTGTGGGTCTCAGGCTGACGGGTTGTCCGGCCCCGGACGTGGGGTCGCGGCGGGCGAACCCGGCGGAATCGTACCAGACCCGACCACCGCGGGGTTCCCTTGGAGCACCGTTTCGAGGCACAATCGGGGCGCCATGACTGAGCTCGCACTGTTCGAGTACACCGAGGAAGAGCTGCGCAGCTACCTGCCCACGGGATGGGACCTGGTGGGTCCCGAGGCCGGGCGGTGGAACCCCCGGAAGAAGATCTGGACGACCCGGATCGAGGACACGGCGGACATGCGCTGGGACCTCGAGGTCCGGGCGCCGGAGGTCTCGGACAAGGGACGGATCGAGGCGCTCCGGCTGGCGATGGACCGGCTGTACCGGAACCGGCTGGGCAAGCGGACCCGAGGGTTGGGCTTCTAGAGAGTGCTCGGCGCACCCGGGCGGAGCTCGGGAGGGTCGGGCCTTCGGCCGGGGCGGGAGGCGGCTCAGACGCGGCTGCCGGGCTTGACCGCTGTGCCGCCCTCGGCGCAGAGCGGGCAGTCCCCGGCCGGCCAGGTGGGCAGGTCGAGGTCCAGGAGGTGAAAGAAGGGCACGTCGAAGGGCCCTTCGTCCGCGCCGCCGCCGGTCCGGTCGATGATCGCCCCCACCGCCACCACGTCGCCGCCGGCCGCCCGGGCGACCGCCGCCGCCTCGAGCGTCGATCGCCCGGTGGTCACCACGTCCTCGACCACCACCACCCGCTCGCCGGCCGCCAGCTCGAAGCCCCGGCGCAGCTCCATCGTCCCCTCCCGCCGCTCGGTGAAGCGGAACGGGACGCCCAGCGCCTCCGCCACCTCGTGGCCGATGATCAGGCCTCCGAGGGCGGGCGAGAGGACCGAGGCGGGGCGTAGCGAGGCCAGGAGCCGGGCGAGGGCGCGACCCACCCGCCGGGCGCGGCGCGGGTCCTCGAGCAGCCGGGCACACTGGACGTAGGCCGGGGAGTGGAGCCCCGAGGAGAGCTGGAAGTGGCCGCGGGCGAGGGCGCCGCTCTCCTCGAGCAGGGCCTCGACCTCGCTGCTGGTCAGCGGTTCTAGACGTTCACTCGGTCCCATATCAGGCCAACCTCAGCCGAGTGCCCGCCACCCCACCGAAACGGGAGGGGGCGTCCCCTTCCCCCCCCGTGGGGTGGGAAGGGGATCGAGGGGATGCGGGGGGCACCCGGTCAACCGTCCCCTTCCCCCCCCGTGGGGTGGGAAGGGGATCGAGGGGATGCGGGGGGCACCCGGTCAACCGTCCCCTTCCCCCCCCCCGTGGGGTGGGAAGGGGATCGAGGGGATGCGGGGGGCACCCGGTCAACCGTCCCCTTCCCCCCCCCGTGGGGTGGGAAGGGGATCGAGGGGATGCGGGGGGCACCCGGTCAACCGTCCCCTTCCCCCCCCCCGTGGGGTGGGAAGGGGATCGAGGGGATGCGGGGGGCACCCAATCGAGCCTCACGTGTGGTCCTCCCGCCGGATGTGGTACTGGTCCATCTTCTTGTAGAGGTTGCTCCGGGGGGTCTCCACGTCGGCCGCCGTCTGGGTGACGTTCCAGTCGTTCTCCTCGAGCTTCTGGAGCAGGAACAGGCGCTCGGCGGCCTCGCGGAACTCCTTCAGGGTCTTGAGCGAGGTGAGGCTCGACGAGAGCTCCGGCCGCGCCCCGCCGGTGGCGCGGAAGACGTCCTCGCGGCTGATCTCGTCGCCGGGGGAGAGGATCAATAGGCGCTCGACCAGGTTCTTGAGCTCCCGGACGTTACCCTTCCAGGGCAGGCCCCGGAGGTGGTCGAGAGCCTCCTCCGTGAAGACCTTCAGCCGATAGTTGTTCTGCGCCGCGTAGCGCCGGACGAAGTAGTCGACGAGCACGCCCAGGTCGTCGAGGTGCTCGCGCAGCGGCGGCGTGCGGACCGGGATGACGTTCAGGCGGTAGTAGAGGTCCTCGCGGAAGCGCCCGGCGGCGATCTCCTCCTCGAGGTCGCGGTGGGTCGCGGCCACCACCCGCACGTCGACCCGCACCGTCTTCTCGGCGCCCACCGGCTCGACCTCGCCACTCTGGAGCACCCGCAGCACCTTGGCCTGGGTGCGCCCCGACATGTCGCCGATCTCGTCGAGGAAGATGGTGCCCCCGTCGGCGGCCACGAACTTCCCCGTGGCGCGCCGGACGGCGCCGGTGAAGCTTCCCTTCTCGTGGCCGAAGAGCTCGGACTCGATGCAGCTCGTCGGGGATCGCGGCGCAGTTGACCTGGACGTAGGCGCGGTCGCGGCGTGCGCTCTGGCGGTGGATCGCCCGCGCCACCAGCTCCTTGCCGGTGCCGCTCTCGCCCAGGATGAGCACGGTGGCCGGGGTCGGCGCGGCCTTCTCCACCGTCTCGCGCAGGCGCCGCATGGCGGGCGACGAGCCGATCAGCTCGTCGGGCTCCAGGCGCAGCGTCCGGTTCTCCGACTGCAGCCGATGGGCGTCGATGGCGTTGCGCAGCGAGACGAGCACCCGCTCGCGCTGGAGGGGTTTCTCCAGGAAGTCGTAGGCCCCCCGCCGCGTCGCCTCGACGGCCGTCGAGACGTCGCCGTGGCCGGAGATGATCACCACCGGCATGTCGTAACCCCGCTCGCGAAAGGCCGACAGCAGATCGAGCCCGTCGATCTCGGGCATCTTGACGTCGAGGAGCACGGCCTGGGGGACCCGGTCGCCGAGCCGCGCGAGCGCCGCCTTCCCGCCTTCGGCCTCCTCGACCCGATAGCCCTCGTACTCGAGTATCATGCGCAGGCTCTCACGGATCGAGGCCTCGTCGTCGACGACGAGGATGGTGGCTCGCGGGGCGTCGTTCGCCATGGCGGGGCTGACTCTAACGCATGAGGTGAGGAACCTCCGCCGTAGAGGTACGAGTCCCGCAAGGCTCCATCGGCCTCGGGAGCTGCGGCTCACGAAGCCCGAGGATCCCCGGACGCCTCGTCGGGTCGAGGCGGAGCTTCGCGAGTCGTCTGATCCAGCCAGAATCGTGACGAATGAGCCGAGTATTCGGACGCAGCGAGACCGGGTGGGGGCGTCCCTCTCCCCCCGCGAGGGTGGGAGAGGGATCGAGGGTGAGGGGGGCGATCCGATGAATCCACCGGTCTGGAGTAGCCGTTGCGGCGACCGGAGTCTCGATCGCTGGACGTGGGCGGGGGAGCTCCGGCTCACGAAGCCCGAGGATCCCCGGACGCCTCGTCGGGTCGAGGCGAAGCTTCGCTCAGTCGTCTGCGCCGCCGCGCCTCCCCCGATCCGTAGCCCTCAGGGCTGCGGGACCTTGGGGAAGACGAAGCGTGGCGGCGCCTCCTCGCCGTTGGCGAAGCGGCGCACGTAGAGGCGTAGGCGCGAGCCCGGCTTGGCCTCCTTGACCGCCGCCTCGAGCTCGCCGACGCTCGAGACCTTCTTGCCGTTGACCTCGCTCACGACGTAGATCACCCCGTCGTTGCGGATTCCCTCGTCCCAGAGCGGGCTCGTCGGGTCGACCGAGGTGATCCAGACGCCGGTCACGCCGTCGGGCAGGCCGTGGGCCGTGCGCGAGCCGGGGGTCAGATCCTGGTAGCGGATCCCGAGCCAGTCGATGCCGCCCTGCTCGCCGTTCTCCTCGTGGGTCGGCTCCTCGCCCTGGTGCGGGCGCTCGGTCAGGTGGACGGTCTTGGTGACGTGCTCGCCGCCGCGCAGCACGTCGAGGTCGACCGCCCCGCCGGGGCCCTTGGCCGAGACGTAATCGATCAGGAAGCGTGTGTCCTTGACCGGCTGGCCGTCGACCTGGAGGATGATGTCGCCGTGCGCAAGACCCGCCTTGTCCGCGGGCTGGCCGGCCACCACCTGGTTGACCAGCACGCCCTGGGGCTTCGCGAGCCCGAAGGCCTCCGCGATGTCGTAGTCGACGTCGGTGATCAGGATCCCGAGATAGCCGCGGGTGACCTCGCCTTTCGCCCGGAGCTGCGGCAGGACCTGCTTCAAGGTGTTGACCGGCACCGCGAAGCCGATGTTCTCGGCCCCCCAGTTGATCGCGCTGTTGATCCCGATCACCTGGCCGCGGACGTCGAGCAGCGGCCCGCCCGAGTTGCCGAAGTTGATCGCGGCGTCGGTCTGGATGAAGTTCTCGAAGGACGGCTCGCCGCTGATGTTGATCTGCCGCCCCTTGGCGCTCACCACCCCGACGGTCACCGTCTTGTCCAGGCCGAAGGGGTCGCCGATCGCCATCACCCAGTCGCCCGAGCGCAGCGCCTCACTGTCGCCCAGGGCCAGGTAGGCGAGGGGATGGCCGGCGTCGATCTGCAGCAGGGCGATGTCGGTGGGCGGATCGGTGCCCACGACCCTCGCCTTGTAGGTGCGGCCCTCGAGGCCGACCGTCACCTCGTCCGCGTCGCTGACCACGTGGTAGTTGGTCACCACCAGGCCGGCGGCGGTGATCACGAAGCCGCTGCCGCCGCCCTCGGCGCGGAACCGGTCCGGCGGCTGCGGGCCCTGCGGCGCCGGCGGCCCCTGCTCGCGCTCCGGGTGGTCGCCCCGCTCGCCCCGGTCGCGGGGACCGAGGAAGAACTCGAAGGGGTCCACGCCGTCGTGGGGGCGCTCGCGGATGGTGGCGGTCTGCACCGAGACGACCGCGTGCTCCACGGCCTCGGCGAGGTTGGCGAAGCTGGGGAGGCCGGCGGCGGCCCCCGAGCCGCCGACGACCCCTTCGGGCACGATCGGGCCGGTGTCCTGCGCGCTGGTCGCGACGGTGAGATTCAGTCCCCCCGCCAGGACCATGCCGAAGACGACCGCGCCGAGGATCAGGGCGAGCGATACGGCCTGGCGATTCCTGGTGCTCATCTGTGGCTCGCGCTCCTTCCATGCTCTGTGGCGTGGTCGCGCTGAAGAGGCGACATTCTATCCTGCGGAGGATGACCGCGCAGCAAACGCCTTGCCACGTCGGCGGCGGCCGGGAGGCGGAATCGTCGGCGGCGCGGACCGGGTTGCATCCACCAGCCGGACGGGCCGGCTGGACGCGCGGGCCGGGAGCTGGTAGGGTTTGTCGAGGCGCGACAGGGCGACCTGGCGGGCGAATTGAACTCGTCCGCCCGATCGGCTATACTGTAGCCTGTCGGCTTGCCTCGACCCCCATGGGAGTGGGCATCTTGCCCACTTTTTTTGTTGGTCGAAGGCGACCAGGGACGCCGGCCGCGAGGAGCTCGAGGCGGTGGCGAAGACGACATCGAAAACGCGTGGCGGATCGGGCGCGGCGGAGGGCGGGCGTGGCAGGTCCGGGCGCTCGACCCGGTTGCTTCCGGAGATCGAGCACGAGATCGGCGAGATCGCGCAAGCGAGCGGCTGCGAGCTGGTGCACGCCGAGTTCGGTGGCGGGGTGCTGCGGCTGTTCATCGATCGGCCCGAGCGCCCCGGCGGTGTCGACCTCGCGGATTGCGAGACCGTCTCGAAGCAGGTCTCGGCACTGCTCGACGTCGTCGACTTCGGCGCCGGGCGCTACACCCTGGAGGTCAGCTCGCCGGGGCTCGACCGACGGCTCTACCGGCCGCGGGACTACCGGCGGTTCGCCGGCAGCCTGGCGCGGGTGACCTTCCGGGAGGCCGAGTCCGGCAAGAAGCGGACGGTCGTCGGCCGCCTCGGGGCGTTGCGCGAGCCGGGCGGCTCGGGCGGCCTCGAGGTGGCGATCGACCTGGTGGAGCGCGACGAGACGTTGGTGCTGCCCCTCGAGGCGGTCGAGGTGGCCCGGCTCGAGATCGAACTATAGGAATTGGACGCGATGGCCCAAGCACAGGCATCTGACACGCTCAATCTGAACCTCCTCCTGCAGCAGGTGGCGCGGGAGAAGGACGTCGACATCGATCGTTGGATCGGCGCCCTCGAAGACGCCATGGCCTCGGCCGCCAAGAAGCAGCACCGCATCAAGGAGCCGGTCCGCTCCCAGCTCAACCGGGAGACGGGCGCCTTCGAGGCCTTCATCGTCAAGCAGGTGGTCGAGGAGGTCGAGGACCCCCTCGCCGAGTGGACGCTCGAGGAGGCCCGCGAGCACAAGCCCGATGCCGAGGTGGGCGACGAGATCCACATTCCGGTCTCGACCGAGGGCCTCGGGCGGATCGCCGCCCAGTCGGCCAAGCAGGTGCTCTACCAGCGCATCCGCGAGGCCGAGCGCGAGAACGTCTACAACGAGTTCATCGGCCGCGAGGGCGAGGTGGTCAACGGTACGGTCAAGCGCTTCGAGCGGGGCGACATCATCGTCGACCTCGGCCGCACCGAGGCGATCGTGCCCCGTTCCGAGCAGGCGCGCCACGAGCGCTACAGCCAGGGCGAGCGGATCCGCGGCGTGATCATCGAGGTCCACAAGCAGCCCAAGGGCCCCCAGATCGTCATGTCGCGGACCGACCCGCGCCTCCTGGTGAAGCTCTTCGAGACGGAGGTTCCGGAGATCTACGACGGCACGGTGGTGATCAAGAACGCCGTACGCGCCCCCGGCGAGCGCGCCAAGGTGGCGGTCTACAGCCGCGAGCGCGACGTCGACCCGGTGGGCGCCTGCGTCGGCATGAAGGGCTCGCGGGTGCAGTCGATCATCCGCGAGCTGCGCGGCGAGAAGATCGACATCGTCGAGTACTCCGACGACCTGGTCACCTTCGCCCAAGCCGCCCTGGCTCCTGCCCGCATCACCCGCGTGTCGGTGACCCACCACGGCGAGCGGCCGCTGCTCGCCGTGATCGTCGAGGACGAGCAGCTCTCGCTGGCGATCGGGCGGCGCGGCCAGAACGTCCGCCTGGCCTCCGAGCTGATCGGCGCGCGGATCGATATCAAGAGCGAGAGCGACGTCAAGGACGAGGTCGCCGACGCCCTGGCGCGCATGCTACAGACCGCCATGTCCGAGGGCGAGGAGGGGGCCGCGGCGGGCGCCGAGATCCCGATCGACCTGACCGAGGCCCCGGGCGTCGGCGCCAAGACCGCCGCCGCCCTCGGCGAGGCCGGCTACGGGACCCTCGGGGCCTTGCTCGGCGCCAGCGCCGAGGACCTCCAGCAGGTCGAAGGGCTGGGCCCCAAGACCGCCGCGGGCCTCCTCGAGTGGGCCGCCGGCAAGGGCGAAGAGGTCGCCGCGGCGAGCGAGGCGACGAGCGACGAGGTCTTCGGCGGCGAAGGCTTCGCCGCGCCGGCCGCCGATGACGCCGCCACCATGGACGACCAGGACTTCATGGCCGCCCTCTCCCGCGCCTTCCAGGAGAGCGAGCGGCTGCGCGGCGAAGGAGACGAGGCGGACGACGACACGGGGGACGGCGAGGCCTGAGCCGGCCGGGGCCCGCCACGGTGGCCGAGGGCGCGCGGCACGAGGAACCGAGAGTAGCGAGAGGAGTCCGAGAGTAGATATGGGAAAGATTCGGGTGCAAGACCTGGCGAAGATGATGAACCTTCCGAGCCAGGACCTCATCTTCAAGCTCAAGTCCATCGGAGTGCGGGTCGAGGGCGACGACGCCCACATCGACACCGACACGCTCCAGGCGATCCTCCAGGGCAAGAAGCTGCCCCACCCGCGCGAGGTGATCCTGCGCGACGAGGAGGCGAAGGCCACGGCGCCGCGCGCGCGCACGCCCCCACGCCGGCGCGCCCCGACGAGCCCATTGCGCCCGACCCGGCCCCGCACCGTGATCCACCGGGTCGACTCGAAGATCAAGTCGATCCCGGCGCGCGAGCGGCCGGAGCCCACCCCCGCCCCGGCCCAGGAGCCCGCCGAGAGGCCGGCGGCGGCCAGGGCGAAGCCGGAGGCCCCCGAGAAGGTCGCCGCTCCCGCCGCCCCCGAAGCGCCGGCGACGAAGGAGGTCGCGCCCGCGGCCGAGACGCGGCGCGCCGCCGCCGCGGAGGAGCCGGTCGAGGAGAAGCGGCCGAAGAAGCGGCCCCACAAGAAGCACCGGACCGCCGAGGAGGACGAGGAGCTCGTCACCTTCCGGGGCAAGATCGAGGACCTCGAGGAGGTCGAGGGCCCGGAGGCCGTGGAGGACGAGGACGCGGTCGCCGCCGAGCCGAGCCGCGCCAAGCGCCGGGCCGAGCGGCGCAAGAAGCACAAGGCGACGGGCGAGGAGGGGAAGGTCCTCCAGTTCAAGGAGAAGCAGCCGGCGGGGCCGGTCGTCGTGTCGGAGAACATGACCGTGCGCGAGTTCGCCGACAAGCTGGGAGTCAAGGCGAAGGACCTGATCCAGCTCCTGTTCAAGAAGGGCGTGATGGCCAACATCAACCACCTCCTGGCGCCCGCCACCGCCATCGAGCTCGCCGGCGAGCTCGGGGTCGAGGCGATGGAGGTGAGCTTCGAGGAGGCGGTCCAGCTCGAGCACGAGGAGGCCCTGGGCGAGGAGGCCGGCACCCGCGAGGCGCGGGCGCCCGTGGTCACCGTCATGGGCCACGTCGACCACGGCAAGACCTCGCTCCTCGACTCGATCCGCAAGACCAAGGTCGCCGAGAGCGAGTCGGGCGGGATCACCCAGCACATCGGCGCCTACGAGGTCGCGGTGGGCAGCCACAACATCGTCTTCCTCGACACCCCGGGCCACGAGGCGTTCACCCTGATGCGCGCCCGCGGCTCCAAGGTCACCGACATCGTCGTGCTGGTGGTCGCCGCCGACGACGGCGTGATGCCCCAGACGATCGAGGCGATCGACCACGCGCGGGCGGCGGGCGTGCCGATCGTGGTGGCGATCAACAAGATCGACAAGGCCAACGCCAACCTGGACCGGGTGAAGAAGGAGCTCTCCGACCACGAGCTGCTGGTCGAGGACTGGGGCGGCGACGTGGTCGCCGTGCCGGTCTCGGCGATCAAGGGCCAGGGGATCGAGGAGCTGCTCGAGATGATCGTGCTGACCGCCGACCTCCTGGAGCTCAAGGCGGCCCCCGACATCCCGGCCCAGGGCGCCGTGCTCGAGGCGCGCAAGGAGACCGGCCGCGGCACCGTGGCGACCGTCCTGATCCAGAACGGCACCCTGCGGGTCGGCGACACCTTCGTGTGCGGCGCGACCTACGGCCGGGTGCGCTCCATGGTCAACGACATCGGCGACCGGGTCAAGGAGGCCGGGCCGTCGACGCCGGTGGAGGTCGCCGGCTTCTCCGACGTGCCCGAGGCGGGCGACCTCTTCCAGGCCGTGACCGAGGAGGCCAAGGCCCGGGAGATCGCCGAGTACCGCCAGGAACAGCAGCGCAAGCGCGAGCTCCAGCCGACCCAGGGCAAGCTCTCCCTCGAGCAGCTCTTCGACCGCATCGAGGAGGGCGAGATCAAGGAGCTGCCGGTAGTCATCAAGGCCGACGTCCAGGGCTCGGTCGAGGTGCTCCGCGAGGCCCTCACCAAGCTCTCGACCGACAAGGTCAAGGTCGAGGTCATCCACGCCGGGGTCGGCGCCATCTCGACCAACGACGTGCTCCTGGCCTCGGCGTCGGAGGCGATCGTCATCGGGTTCAACGTGCGCCCCGAGCGCAACGCCCTCGAGCTCGCCGACAACGAGAAGGTCGACATCCGGCTCCACACCGTGATCTACGAGATCACCGACGAGGTGCGCAACGCCATGGTCGGCCTGCTCGAGCCGACCTACGAAGAGGTGACCCGGGGCCGCGCCGAGGTGCGCGAGATCTTCAAGGTGCCGAGGATCGGCACCGTCGCCGGCTGCCACGTGGTGGAAGGCGTG
Source organism: uncultured Acidobacteriota bacterium (assembly GCA_963741925.1). Classification (GTDB taxonomy): domain Bacteria; phylum Acidobacteriota; class Thermoanaerobaculia; order Multivoradales; family DATKCC01; genus CAVUBL01. Next base: position 329,635 of record CAVUJU010000003.1, on the reverse strand, counting down.
GTGCCGCGCAACGCCCCGGTCCGCCTGCTGCGCGACAACGTGGTGGTCTACACCGGCCGGATCTCTTCCCTGCGGAGGTTCAAGGACGACGTCGCCGAGGTGCGCAGCGGCTTCGACTGCGGCATCTCGCTGGAGGGCTACCAGGACCTCAAGCCCGGCGACGAGATCGAGGCCTACGTCCGCGAGGAAGTCGCCCAGACCCTGTAACCGGATCACCGGAAGCCGGGGGCGAACGCCGTGGTGGTCGGCATCTCGAGCTTCGAGCTCCACCTCCCCGCGTGCCGGAGCCTCAAGGGCAAGCGCAAGGTGGTCAAGTCGCTCGTCGACCGGATCCACCACCGGTTCCGCGTCTCGATCGCCGAGACCGACTTCCACGACCTGCACCAGCGGACCGAGATCACGATCGCCATCGTGGCACAGAGCGAGCACGAGCTGAACGAGATGTTCGACGAGATCCGAGCCCTGATCGATTCGACCGCACCCGAGGCGTTCCTCACCCGCTGGGAACCCCAGGTGCTGGAGCCGCTGCCGTGAGCCGGCGCACCGACCGCGTGGGCGACCTGATCCGCGGCGAGCTCTCGCGCCTGCTCGCCCGCGAGGTGGCGGACCCGCGGGTGCGCCTGGCCGCGGTGAGCGCGGTCGAGGTCTCCCCGGACCTGCGCCACGCCACCGTCTCGGTCTCCGTGCTCGGCGCGGAGGCCGAGCGCCTCGCGGCGCTCCAAGCCCTCACCGGCGCCCGCGGCTTCCTGCGCTCGCGCCTGGCCCACGAGCTACGCCTGAGAAACACCCCGGAGCTCGTGTTCGAGCTCGACCGCGGCGCCGAGCACAGTCAGCGAATCGCCGACCTCTTGGAGAGTCTCCATCATGCAGACGACGAAAGCCCCTGAAGCCCTCCTGGCCAAGATCCGCCAGGGGAACCGGTTCCTCCTGAGCAGCCACATCAGCCCCGACGGCGACTCGATCGGCTCGTCGCTCGGTCTCGCGCGCGTGCTCCGCGGGATGGGCAAGGGCGCCGTGATCTGGACCCGCGACCCGGTGCCGGGCGTCTACGCCCTGGTGCCCGGCGTCGACCGTATCCACACCGGCGAGGAGCCGCCCGCGGGGTACCCCGAGAAGTTCGACGCCATCGTCGTGCTCGAGTGCCCGAGCCTCGACCGGACCGGCGTCGAGGACCACCTCGACGCCTTGCCGCTGCTCAACATCGACCACCACCTGGGCAACCAGCACTACGGCAAGGTGAACTGGGTCGACTCGGCGGCGCCGTCGGTGGGCGAGATGGTCTACCGCCTGGCCAAGGGGCTGAACACGCGCCTCGACGCGGAGACCGCCAACGTCCTGTTCATGACCATCGTCACCGACACCGGCGGCTTCCGCTTCTCGAACGCCACCGACGCGGCCTTCGAGGCCTGCGCCCAGCTCGTGCGCGAGGGCGCCCGCCCGGAGCTCGTCTCGCAGTGGATCTTCGAGAACCGGCCCGAGCCGGTGCTCCGCCTCCTGGGCGAGATGCTCCAGACCATGGAGCTCCACGACGGCGGACGGATCGCAACCGTCGTCCTGACCCGCGAGATGATGGAGCGCGCGGGCGCCGGGGCGAGCGACACCGAGGGCCTGGTCGACTATCCGCGCTCGATCTCCGGCGTCCAGGGCGTGGCGATGCTGCGCGAGCGCCCGGACGGCAACACCAAGGTGTCGCTCCGGAGCCGCGGCGAGGCCGATGTCGAGAAGGTCGCCCGGCGCCACGGCGGCGGCGGTCACAAGAACGCCGCGGGCTTCGAGATGGACGGCGCCCCGGCCGACGCCCGCTCCGAGGTGGTGGCGGCGCTGGTCGAGGTCCTGGACGAGGGCGCGGGGACCGAGAGCCCCGCGGAGCCGGCCTGAAGGAGACCGCATTGGAGACGAAGGACGGAGTGCTCCTGATCGACAAGGAGCCGGGGATGACCTCCCACGACGTGGTCCAGAAGGTCCGGCGCCTCGCCGGCCAGAAGAAGACGGGCCACTGCGGGACGCTCGACCCGAACGCCACGGGGCTGCTGCTGCTGACCCTGGGCAAGGCGACGCGCCTCACCCGGTTCCTGATCCGGGCGCCCAAGGTCTATGAAGGCGTGATCCGCTTCGGCGTCGCCACCGACACCTACGACTCGACCGGCGCGGTGACCGCGGAGGCCCCGACCGCGGGACTCAGCCACGAGGCGGTGGTGCGGGCCATGGCCTCCTTCGAGGGCACGATCGAGCACACCGCGCCCCCCTACTCCGCCAAGAAGGTGGGCGGCAAGAAGCTCTACGAGCTCGCTCGCCAGGGGGAGGAGGTGCCGCAGGAGTCGAAGGAGGTCACGGTCTACGAGCTCCGGCCCACGGGCGAGACCGCTCGCCTGGCCGACGACCGGATCGCGTTCCGGCTGGCCTGCGCCTCCGGGACCTACGCCCGGACCCTGGCCCACGAGCTCGGGCGGACGCTCGGCTGCGGCGCCCACCTCGAGGCCCTGCGCCGGATCAAGATCGGCCCTTTCGACCTCGCCGACGCGGTGACCCTGGGCGAGCTCGCCGAGCGGATCGAGTCCGGCCGCGGGCCGGGGCCGGCCTGGGTGCCCTTCGACCGCGTCCCCCTGCCCTTCGGCGAGGTGATCGCCGACCACCGCCAGGAGCAGCGCGTCCTTCACGGGCAGACGGTCCTGGTGCGCGAGCTCGAGGGCGAGGAGGGGGACTGGATCAAGCTGGTCAACCGCCGTGAGGAGCTGATCGCCGTCGGCACGGTGGTCGAGCGCATCGGCGACCGGGGCGTCGGCATCATCCAGCCCCGGGTGGTCTTCGTTTGAGAGCCCGTGAAAGAATCTCCGGCCCCTCTACGGGCGGAGATTTCTTCACCGGCCTTGAGACCTGGACAACCGGGAGGCGGCGCGCCGCGGCTCGCGGCGACGCCATGATAGAATTCCGCGGTGAAAGAGAACGAGGAGAAGGATTTTGGAAACCCAAGCGAAACTGAAGATCGTCGAGGAGTTCCGGGTCCATGACACGGACACGGGCTCGCCCGAGGTGCAGGTGGCCCTTCTCACGCACCGGATCGTCGAGCTGACCGAGCACTTCAAGGTCCACAAGCAGGACCACCACGGCCGGCGGGGCCTGCTCAAGCTGGTCGGCAGCCGGCGCCGGCTGCTCGACTACCTGAAGAAGAAGGACCTGGACCGCTACCGCACCACCATCGAGCGCCTCGGGATCCGGAAGTAACACCCAACCCCAGCCCCGCGCTGCGACGGCCCCGCCGCCGCCCGCCCCCGCCCCTCCGGGCCGGGACCGGCGGCGAGCTCCCCGTCGCGTCCCCGGGGCCCCCGCCCGACCTCCCGTGCGCCGTGGTGCCGGCAGGCGTGTCTCCAGCATGCGGCCGGGCGGCGCGCACCCCGGCGGCCCGCTCCCGAGCCCGGGTCGGTCGCCGGGCCGAACGATTGCATCCTGCGGCAGACGAGAGACGACGAACGACACGCGTAGACGAAGCGAGACAGAGAGAGAAAGACGAGCTGACGATGACCCAACGAAGAGAAATTCCCCTCGGCGAGGGCACCCTGGTCCTCGAGACCGGCAAGATGGCGCGCCAGGCGGGCGGCTCCTGCACCGTCCGCATGGGCGACACGGTGGTGCTCACCACTGCCACCATGGACCCCTCCCGCACCAACCCCCACTTCCTCCCCCTGACCGTCGACTACCGCGAGGGCACCTACGCCGGCGGCCGCATCCCCGGCGGCTTCTTCAAGCGCGAGGGGCGCCCGTCGGAGAAGGAGATCATCACCTCCCGGCAGATCGACCGGCCGCTGCGCCCGCTGTTCCCGGAGGGCTACCGCAACGAGACCCAGATCATCGGCCTGGTGCTCTCGGCCGACGGCGAGAACGACCCCGACATCCTGGCGATCAACGGCGCCTCGACGGCGCTCGCCCTGTCCGAAATCCCCTTCTACAAGGCGGTGGGCGCGGTGCGGGTCGGCCTGATCGAGGACGAGGTGATCTTCAACCCCACCAACAGCCAGCGCGACGTCTCGGACCTCGACCTGGTGGTCGTGGGCAGCGAGGACGCCGTGGTCATGGTCGAGGCGGGCGCCAACCAGCTCTCCGAGGAGACGATCCTCGACTGCATCTTCGCCGCCCACCGGGAGATCCAGAAGATCGTCCAGGCCCAGAAGGAGCTCGCCGCCGAGAAGGGCGTGGTCAAGCCCGAGTGGCAGGCGCCGGAGCCCTACCCGGCGGAGCTCTACGAGCGGGTCAAGGGCGACGTCAAAGAGGCGCTCACGGCGGCGCTCCACACCAAGGCCAAGTTCGAGCGACGCGACGCCGTGCGGGCGGTCCGCGACACCTACCTCGACGCGACCTTCCCCGAGGACGATCCGGAGCGCGCCGCCTCCCGCGAGGACGCGAAGAAGATCTTCTCGATTCTCGAGGAGGAGATCCTCCGCGAGGTGATCCTCGCCAACCGGCGGCGCTTCGACGGGCGCGAGCTCGACGAGGTCCGGCCGATCACGATCGAGGTCGGCACCCTGCCGCGGACCCACGGCTCGGCGCTCTTCACCCGCGGCGAGACCCAGGCGCTGGTCACCGCCACCCTGGGCACCAGCCGCGACGCTCAGATCGTCGAGGAGTACGAGGGCGAAACGCTCCAGAAGTTCATCCTGCACTACAACTTCCCGCCCTTCTCGGTGGGCGAGGTCAAGTTCCTGCGCGGCCCGGGCCGGCGCGAGATCGGCCACGGCGTGCTGGCGCGCCGGGCGCTCACGCCCCTGCTCCCCCACGAGGACGACTTCCCCTACACCGTGCGGGTGGTCTCGGACATCCTGGAGTCGAACGGCTCGTCGTCGATGGCCACGGTCTGCGGCGGCTCCCTCGCCCTGTTCGACGCCGGCGTGCCGATGCTCTCGCCGGTGGCCGGCGTCGCCATGGGTCTGATCCACGCCGGCGACGAGTTCGTGGTGCTCACGGACATCGCCGGCCAGGAGGACCACTACGGCGACATGGACTTCAAGGTCGCCGGCACCTCCCAGGGCATCACCGCCCTCCAGATGGACATCAAGATCTCCGGCGTCACGCGAGAAATCATGGGCCGCGCCCTCGAGCAGGCGCACCGAGGGCGGCTGCACATCCTGGAGAAGATGGACCAGGTGATCGCCGAGCCGCGCACCGACCTCTCGCAGTTCGCGCCGCGCCTCTACACGATCCACGTGCCCAAGGACAAGATCCGGGACGTCATCGGCCCCGGCGGCAAGACGATCCGCTCGATCACCGAGGAGACCGGCTGCCAGGTGGAGATCCAGGACGACGGCACGGTGATCATCGCGTCGCCGGACGAGCCGGCGGCCAACCGGGCGATCGAGATCATCGAGCGCCTCACCGAGACGCCGGAGGTCGGGAAGGTCTATACGGGGCCGGTGCGCCGGGTGGAGCCCTACGGCGCCTTCGTCGAGATCATGCCGGGGACGGACGGGCTGGTGCACATCAGCGAGCTGGCGCCCTACCGGGTCAAGGAGACCACGGACATCGCCCACGAGGGCGACGAGCTGACGGTGAAGGTGATCTCGATCGACGAGCAGGGCAAGGTCCGGCTGTCCAGGAAGGCGGTCATCATGGAGGCGCCGGACTACAACCCGGCCGACTACGAGGGGATGGGCGAGCCGGTACCCGCCGGCGGCGGCGACCGGGACCGCGATCGCGGCGGCGACCGGGGCCGCGGCGGAGATCGCGGGCGGGGCCGAGGCGGCGACCGCGGAGGCCGCCGCGGCGGCGGTCGCGACCGCCGGTAGTCGCCGTCCATTCCAGCAGCACCCACCGAGGGCGCCCGATCCGCGAGGAGGAGGCTCCCTTCGTGCGTTCGATGCACTTGGGGGCGTTCGGGCCGGGCCGGGGCGGGCCGGGGCGGGCCGGGGCGAGGGCTCCCGCCCTTGCGAACGGTGTGCGCCGCTTGCAAGACGGTGGGGCGTCGGCATTGGGCGTGAGCGCGCTTGCCATCTACGTCGGCCTCCATGCTCCCTTGTCCTTTCGACTGAGGTGAGGAGACGCGAAGAGGTCCGACCAGGAGCACACCTCGCCGCTCCGGGGAAGGACTCCATCGTCTCCCCTTGTCGTTTCGACCCGAGCGCAGCGGAGTGGAGAAACCTCAGCGAGAAAGGTGCCTCAACCGAGTCCCGGTCGGCTCCGGGTGGGACGGGCCGGCACGGGCATGGGAGGGTTCGTCTCCTTTGCGTGACGGGCCCGGGTGAGCGTCGACTCCGTCCGAGTCCGAGAGCTCCGGCAAGTCGCTACGATCGACCCGCCCGGAGGCCTCGTGGCCCGCGGAGCCGGCACGCCCGGTGGAAGGGCACGCCCGCTCCACCGCGAGGCCATGGGAGGCGGGGACTCCGGCCGAAGTCAGAGAGATCCCCGCCGTGCCGGAGGGCGGACGCCCCGCCCCGGCCCGCCGGTCTCGCCTCCCACGCTCCAACCTCCCTGCCACTCCAGCCTCTCCTGCCGCTCCGCACGCCTCCACTACAATCGCCCCATGCCCGCGCCCACCGACCCCACCGACTCCGACTCCCCCGCCCCGGCCGCCCCCTCCATCGACCGTGACGCCCTCGTCCGCTGGCTCGACGAGTACCTTGGCGCCCACGAGGGCAAGGACTACGGCCCGAACGGCCTCCAGGTCCAGGGCCGCGGCGAGATCCGCAAGATCGTGACCGGCGTCTCGGGCTGCCTCGAGCTCTTCGAGCGGGCGCGCGAGGCGGGCGCCGACGCCGTGATGGTCCACCACGGCATCTTCTGGGACTGGCAGTCGCCGGTCCTGGTCGGCATGCACCACGCCCGGGTGGCCGAGCTCCTCCGCCACGACGTTAACCTCCTCGCCTACCACCTGCCGCTGGACCGCCACCCGAAGATCGGCAACAACGCGCTGGCGGCCCGCGCCCTCGGCCTCGAGCACCTGGAGCCCTTCGGCGACGCCTGGGGGCTGCCCGTGGGCTTCCGGGGGCGCTTTCCGGAGCCGGTGCCGGCGGCGGAGCTCGCCTCCCGCTGCCGGGACTTCTACGGCCGCGAGCCGCTCCACCTGCCGGGCGGCGGCGAGGCGGTCGAGACGGTGGGGGTGATCAGCGGCGCCGCCCAGAAGGACTTCCAGCTCGCCATCGCCCTGGGGCTCGACGCCTTCGTCACCGGCGAGGTCTCCGAGTGGGTGATGAACACCGCCCGCGAGAGCGGCACGCATTTCCTCGCCTGCGGCCACTACGCCACCGAGGTCTGCGGCATCCGGGCCCTCGGCGAGCTGGTGGCGGAGCGGTTCGGAGTGGAGGTGGAGTTCGTCGACGTGCCGAACCCGGTGTGAGGCCGGGCCGGGGGCTCCCGCGCTTGCGAACGGTGCGCGCTGCTCGTGGGCGATGAAGCGTCGGCGCGCACCTCGGCTTCGCCTCGCTCCGAGACGACACGGGCTTCCCAGCGATCTCGGGGCCGCTCGGCTCAGACGTCGCCGCGCGGGAGCCCCCGGCCCTTCGGGGTTGGGCTGCGCAAGCGTCCTCTTCGCCGCTGAAGCCCGCGCCCCCTCCCGGTGCTCGGCAGACTCGAAGGGGCGCTCGGCGCCCGCTTCAACCCTGGGCCTTGGTGAACAGGCGGAAGAAGTTCTCCGTCGTCCGCCGGCAGGTCACTTCGTAGGGCTCGGAACGCTCCTCGGCGAGGCGGTGGGCGACTTCGACGACGTAGGCGGGCTGGTTGGGCTTGCCGCGGTGGGGAACGGGGGCGAGGTAGGGCGTGTCGGTCTCGACCAGCTCGCGGTCGGGGGGAGCTCGGGGATCACCTCGCGGACGTTGTCGGCCTTCGGGAAGGTGATCATGCCGGTGAAGCCGAGGTAGAACCCCCGCTCGATCAGGACCCGCGCCATGTCGAGGCCGCCGGCGAAGGAGTGGAAGTCGGCCCGGAGCGGCGCGAGTGCCTCCTCGAGCGCGATCGTCGTCATGCGCTCGTTCGAGTCCCGGTTGTGGACCACCGCCGGCAGGCCGAGGTCGATCGCCAGGCGCCACTGCTCGCGCAGTACCCGCTCCTGGACCTCGCGCGGCGAGTGGTCGTAGTGGAAGTCGAGGCCGCACTCCCCCACCGCCACCGCCTTGGGGTCGGCGAGGAGGCCGGCCAGCCGTCCGGCGTCTCCCTCCCGCCAGCTCTCCGCATCGTGGGGATGGACCCCCAGGGCGCACCAGACATCGTCGTGGCGGTGGCAGAGGTCGAGCACCTCCTCGGCGTCGGCGAGGCGCACCGCCGGCACCAGGAAGCCGGTCACCCCGCGCTCGCGGGCGGCGTCGAGCGCCGCGTCGCGCTCCCCGGCCGGGAGGTTATGGACGTGGCAGTGGGAGTCGACGAGGGGCATCGGCCTCAGAGGTGCTCGAGTTGTGTCGGGTGCGCGAAGTCCGAGGCTGCGAGATCCTTCGACTCGCTGCGCTCGCTCGGGATGCGCTGAGGCGCAAGGGTGCGCCTCAGCGCACCCGGGTGCCATTCGGGACCGGCGTCTCCGGGTGGAGCAGGATGGGGACGTTCCCGTCGTCGGCGGCCAGCACCATCCCCTGGGACTCGACCCCCATGAGCCTGGCCGGCTCCAGGTTCGCCACGATCACCACCTGCTTGCCCACCAGGTCTTCGGGCGCGTACTGCTTGGCGATGCCGGCGACCACGGTGCGGGTCTCGTCCCCCAGGTCGACGGTGAGCTTCAGGAGCTTCGAGGACTTGGGGATCGCCTCGGCGGCGGTGACGGTGGCGGTGCGCAGCTCGGTCTCGAAGAACCGGTCGATGGAGATCATGGCGTCCTCGGTGGTGGTGGTCGTTGGCGCCGCGCCCCGGCCGTCCCGGAGCTCGGCCAGGTAGGCCGCCTTGTCGATGCGCGGGAAGAGCGGCTCGGGCTCGGGAATCGGTGTGCCGGTCGGCAGGCCGCCCCACGCGAGCGCCGCGAGGCGTTCGGGCGGCGCGCCGGCGCCGATCGCGGCCAGCACGCGGGGCGCCGTCCCCGGCTGGAACGGCAGCAGGCCGCAGGCCACGATCCGGACCGCCTCGAGGCCGTTCCAGAGGACCCGCGACAGGGCGTCCGACGGACCCGCGGACTTGATCGTCTTCCACGGCTCGCGCTCGACGATGTAGCCGTTGGCCGCGGCCAGCAGGCGCCAAAGGGCCTGGAGCGCGCCCTGGAAGGCGAGCTCGTCCATGGCCGCCCGGTAGGCCGCCACCGTCTCGGCCGCGGCCGCGATCAGGGAATTGTCGTCGCAGGCGACCGGCGGCGTCTTGCCGTCGAACGCTCGGCGCGCGAGGGTCACCAGCCGGCTCACCGTGTTGCCCAGATCGTTGGCGAGGTCGCTGTTGTACCGGTCGACGAACGCCTCGTCGGAGAACGAGGCGTCCTGGCCGAAGGTCATCTCGCGCATCAGAAAGTGGCGCAGGGGATCGGCCCCGAAGCGCGCGATCAGGTGGTCCGGCCGCACGACGTTGCCCACCGACTTCGACATCTTGCGCTCGTCGCGGAGCCACCAGCCGTGGGCCCAGACGGTCGTGGGCAGGGGCAGCCCGGCGGACATGAGGAAGGCCGGCCAGTAGACGGTGTGGAAGCGCAGGATGTCCTTGCCCACCAGGTGGAGGCGGGTGCCGGCACCCTCCCAGAAGGCGCGGTAGAGCTCGCCGTCGTCGCGCCCGAACCCCAGGGCGCTCACGTAGTTGGTCAGGGCGTCGAGCCAGACGTAGACCGTCTGGCCCGGCTGGTCCGGGAACGGGATGCCCCAGGCGAGGTTGGCCCGCGACACCGAGAGATCGGTGAGACCGCTCTCGACGAAGGAGCGCATCTCGTTGCGCCGCGTCTCGGGCTGGATCGGGGACGGGTCCGAGCGGTACCACTCGAGGAGCCGGTCGGCATACCGCGAGAGGCGGAAGAAGACGTTCTCCTCCGACTTCCACTCGGTCGGCGTGCCGTGGTCCGGGCAGCGCCGGTCCTCCCCCACCAGCTCCTTCTCGGTGTAGAAGGTCTCGCACCCCGCGCAGTACCAGCCCTCGTGGCGGTCGACGTAGACGTCGCCGGCGGCGCGGATGCGCTCGATCAGGGCCCGGACCCCCGCCTCGTGACGCGGCTCGGTGGTGCGGATGAAGTCGTCGTTCGAGACCCCGAGCTGGCGCCAGAGCTCGAGGTAGCGCTCCACCACCCGGTCGGCCAGGGCCAGGGGCTCGATCCCCTGCGCCGCGGCCGCTCGCTCGATCTTCTGGCCGTGCTCGTCGGTGCCGGTCAGGAAGCGCACCCGGTCGCCGGAGAGGCGCCGGTAGCGGGCCACCACGTCGGCCACCATCGTGGTGTAGATGTGGCCGATGTGGGGCAGGTCGTTGACGTAGTAGATCGGGGTGGTGACGTAGAAGGTGCTCATGACGAGGGTTCCGCGCGGCGGGAGAATCGGAGCCCGGCCCGGAGGGGCCCGGCACCGGCGCGGGAACCGAAGTGTAGCAGAGGGCACCCGCCCGATCCTGGGTCGAGGAGATCCGCCGGGGGCCGTCAGGACGCCGGATCGGAGGCGGAGCCCGGGCCGGAGGCGGCCAGCTCCTCCGGGGAGAAGACGTAGCGCGCGCCGCAGAAGACGCACTCCCCCTCGACCACGCCCTCGTCGGTCAGGACCTCTTCGAGCTCTTCCGCAGGCAGCAGGGCGAGGTGACGCCCGAGGCGCTCCCGGCTGCACCGGCAGCGGTGGCGCAGCGGCCGGATCTCCGCCGCCTCGCGGTCGAAGCCGGAGAGGACCGTGTCGAGCACCTGCTCGCGCCCGCCCTCCTCGAGCAGGCGGCTGACCCCCGCGATCCCCTCGAGGTTCGCCTCGAGCCCCGCCAGCACCGCCTCGGGCGCGCCGGGGAGGAGCTCGACGATCAGGCCGCCGGCCCCCGCCACCCCTTCGCGCCGGGTGAGCACGCCCAGGAGCACCGCCGAGCGGGTCTGCTCGCTCTGGCGCAGGAAGTGGGCGACGTCGAGGCCGATCTCGCCCGACACCAGCTCGACCTGGCTCGCGTAGCTGCCCGCCGCGTGCTCCCGGATCACCCGCAGGATGCCGGAGCCCACCGCCCGGCCGACCGCGAGCTTGCCGTCCGGCCGCGCCGGCAGGTCGACCCGCGGGTCGCCGACCGTGCCCCGCAGGCGGCCCTCGTCGTCGGTCTCGGCGAGGACCGTGCCCAGGGGACCGTCGCCCCGCACCTCGAGCACCAGCCGGCTCGGCGCCTTGAGCGACATGCGCAGCAGCAGGGCGGCGGCCGACATCGCCCGTCCCAGCGCGGCCGACGCCACGGGCGAGAGGTCGAGGCGGGCGCGCGCCTCCTCCACCACCTCGCCCAGGTCGACCACGCCGTAACGCAGCCACCCGCCGGCCGCGAGGCCGAGCTCGAGGGTACCCTCGGCGGTCATGGGGTCGTCGGCCGTCTCGTCGCGGCTCGCTTGGAAGACTGACCTCACTTGCCCTGGAACGGCCCGAGGCACCCGGTTTGTTCCCGGGGGGCCCGTCACCAGGCCCCTCGCTCCTTGAGCGAGACCCAGCGCCCGGCGCCGCCCACGATCAGGTGGTCGACCAGCCGCACGCCCAGCACCTCGCAGGCCCCGGCCATGCGCCGGGTGAAGCTCAGGTCCTCGAGGCTGGGCGAAGGATCGCCGCTCGGGTGGGTGTGGAAGAGCACCACCCCGGCCGCCCGGTGCAGGAGCGCCTCCTTGAGGACCTCCCGGGGCTCGACCGACGCCCGCGAGATGGTGCCGAGAAAGATCTCCCGCTCGCCGACCATCTTGTGGCGGCTGTCGAGGTAGAGGGCGCCCATCACCTCCTGGTCCTGCCGGGCATAGCGCAGGGCGAGGTAGCTCACCACCTCGGCGGGCCGGGACATGGGCTGCCGCTCGGGCACCTCCCGGTGCGCGAGGCGCCGGCCCATCTCCACCGCCGCCATCAACATGGAGGCCTTCGCCTCTCCGATGCCGGTCCGCAGGATCCGATTCTTGCCCACCCCGATCAGCCCGGCCAGCCCACCGCAGTCGTCGAGCAGCTCCCGGGCGATCGAGAGCACCGACACTCCCGGGTACCCGGAGCGCAAGAGCACCGCCACCAGCTCGGCGTCGGAGAGGATCTCGCTCCCGTGCTCGAGCAACCGCTCCCGCGGCCGCTCCATCTTCGGCACCTCGGCGATCATCGCCGCAACGTTCGGCATCATGTCTCCTTTCACGACAAGAAAACTTCGCCCCGAAAGCCAGGGCCCCCGCATCCCCTCGATCCCCTTCCCACCCCCAGGGGGGAAGGGGACGCCCCCACCCAACTCTCACCGTCACCTGGAGAAGACGCGAAACGAGGCGGCAATCTCCCGCTCCCACCGGGAACCGGGTGCCAGGAGCGGCGAACGTCCTCGTCGAGATCCCTCGACTCCGCTCGGGATGACAAGGGGAGGAGTCCGACCCCGCCGATCCACCCTTCACTCCCCCCAGAATGCGGCATGGCCCCAGCGAAGGGAACTGTTCCAACCGCCAAGGTGGCAGCCCGCGGGGCGCGGTGGTTTCTCGCCGGCGCAGTTTGCCGCCGAGAAAGCCATCCGCCCCACGGGCGTCGCGACTCGACTCCGCCTCAAGCACCCACGCCACCTCCCACGCCACCTCCGCCTCGACCACCTCACCCTCCACCCTCCACCCTCCGGCTACAATCACCTGCCATGCCCGCCCTCCCCACCACCTTCGCCCTCCTCTACGACGAAGACAGCACCTACGCAACCGCCCGCGCCGCCGTCCTCCCCCTCCCCTTCGAACGAACCACCACCTACGGCAAAGGCACCGTCGACGGCCCCGCCGCCATCATCCGCGCCTCCCACGCCATGGAGCTCTACGACGAAGAGCTCGACTCCGAGCCCTACCGCATGGGGATCGCCACCCTCCCCCCCTTCGCCCCCGAGGCCCACGAGCTGGGCGCCGCCCTGGGCGAGGTCCGCACCGAGGCCCGCCGTCACCTCGACGCCGGCAAGTTCCTCGTGTCCTTGGGCGGCGAGCACAGCCTGAGCTCCGCCCTCGTCTTCGCCGCCCGCGACCGGTTCGGAGAGATCGGGGTGGTGCAGCTCGACGCTCACGCCGACCTGCGCGCCGAGTACGAAGGGACGGAGTGGAGCCACGCCGCGGTCATGCGCCGGATCGTGGAGGCCGGCCTGCCCACCCTCGCCGTGGGCGTGCGCTCCCTCTCCGCCCCCGAGGCCGAGCTCGTCCGGGAGCGCGGCCTCCCGACGATCTGGGGCCACGAGCTCGCCGGCCCGGACCTCGCGGAACGCTTCGCGCGCCTCCTGGCGGACCTGCCGGAGAGGGTCTACCTCACCTTCGACGTGGATTACTTCGACCCGGCCCTCGTGCCGGCCACCGGCACGCCGGAGCCGGGGGGCGGGGCCTGGTACTCGACCCTGGCCCTGCTACGGGCGCTCTTCGCGGCCAAGGACGTGGTCGCCATGGACGTGGTCGAGCTCGCCCCCACCGCCGGCCATCGGGCGAGCGAGTTCCTGGCGGCGAAGCTGGTCTACAAGTGCCTCGGATACCTCGAGGCGGCGGGCCGGTAGAGGCCGGCCACCCCTCCCGCCTACCCCTTCTTCTTGTGCTCGGCCACCCAGCGTTCGTGGTCGAGCCGGTTCTGCTCCCAGGGGCGGCGCTTGAAGTAGCTCTTGGTCGCCGCCACCACCGTGCCGGAGAGCAGCACGAGGGCCAGCAGGTTGGGGAAGGTCACGAACCCCAGGGAGATGTCGCCGATGGTCCAGATCGTGGCGAGCGACGCCACCGCCCCGACGAAGTGCATGATCACGTAGACGATCTTGTAGGGCAGCACCGCCTTCGGCCCGAAGAGGTAGTTGGCGCACCGGTCGCCGTAGTAGCTCCAGGAGATGGCGGTCGAGATGGCGAACAGGAAGACCGACACCGCCACGATCAACCCGCCCCAGCCTCCGAAGCGCTTGAGGCCTCGCTGGAAGGCGATCTGGGTGAGCGGCGCGCCGGTCGCCGCGGCGTCGCCGAAGAGGGTGTGATACACCGTGCCGTTCGCCGCCTTGGCGATCCCCCGTCCGGGGTAGACCGTGCCCGTGAAGGGACGGGTCTGGGCGGCGTCGACGTAGAGCCTGTCCACCGCCACGTCGTGCCACGCGATCACGGGACCGCCGCTCGGAGGCACCGCCGGGAGGCCGTCGACGACGGTGAGCTGCTCGGGCGCCCCCACCTTGACTCCGGCCTCGCCGCCGCCCTGCATGACGTAGGACTGGTCGCCTCCGCCCAGGATGACCGCGCTGGGGATCTTGGCCGCCCAGGCGCCGGTGATGATCACCACCAGGCCGGTCATCGAGCAGATCACGATGGTGTCGATGAACGGCTCGAGCAGCGCCACCACGCCTTCCGAGACCGGCTCGTCGGTCTTGGCCGCGGCGTGGGCGATGGGCGCGGACCCCTGCCCGGCTTCGTTCGAGAACAACCCGCGCCGAACCCCCCACATCATGGTCACCACGAAGACCCCGACCCCGGTGCCCGCGATCCCCGCCGTGGGGTGGAACGCCTCCCGGAAGATCAGGGCGAAGGTGGGGAGGACCTGGTCATAGTTCATGAAGATCACGGCGAGGGCCCCGAGCACGTAGATCGCCGCCATCACCGGCGCCAGGACGCCGGTGACCGCGCCGATGCGCCGGATGCCGCCCAGGATGACCAGGGCCACGACGGTGGCGGTGAACAGGCCCGTCTCCCACTTCGGGATGGCGAACGCATGGAACAGCGTGTCGGCCACGGTGTTCGCCTGCACGCCGTTGCCGGTCAGGAACGAGGTGAGGACCAGGCCGCTCGCGAAGAGGACCGCGAGCGGCTTCCAGTTGCCTCCCCAGCGCTCCTTGAGGCCCCGCTCGATGTAGTACATCGGCCCGCCGGAGACCGAGCCCTCCCAGCTCTCCGGGTCCTGGTCCGCGAACTCCACCTGCCGGTACTTCTGCGACAGGGTCACCTCCGAGTACTTGACCGCCATGCCGAGCAGAGCGGTCATCCACATCCAGAAGAGGGCGCCGGGACCGCCGAAGTGGATGGCGATGGCGACGCCGGCGATGTTGCCGATGCCGACGGTGGCCGAGAGCGCCGTGGTCAGGGCCTGGAAGTGGGAGACGTCGCCGGGCTCGCTGGGGTCGTCGTACTTGCCCGAGGTCACCGCGAAGCCGTGGCCCAGGTGGCGGACCTGGATGAAGCCGAGGCGCAGGGTCAGGAAGAGGCCGGTGCCCAGCAGGGCGATGACGATGAGGGGGATGGTCTCCCCGCCGCCGGCCGGGATGCCGAAGGTCCAGACCGCGTACGCCAGCTTGTCGACGATCGTTTGAAACACGGATGAGCCCCCCTACCTGGTATGAAAACGGCTGGTCGGGATCAAAGCGCCGAGGATCGTACCATGGCCCCCGCAGGCCGCCGGAGGGCGGCGGGCGGGGTCGCTCAGGCGGTCCGGGAAGGCGGCAAGAGGGGGTCTCGGGAGTCGCCCAGCACCCGCCGCGCCAGGTGGCGGCCGGTGGCGAAGCCGAGGGAGAGGCCGTGGCCGTTGAACCCGGCGGCGTAGAGGACGCCGGGGAGCTCCGGCGCCTCGCCGACCCGCGGCAGGCCGTCGGCGGTGAAGGCCATGGTCCCGGCCCAGCGCCGGACGATCGGCCGGGCGGCGAGCGCCGGGTAGGTCTCGCCCACGAAGCGCTCGAGCGCGCCCTGGACGGCCGCCGTCGGGTACTCGAGGTAGCCGACCTCGGCGCCCGGGGCGGTCTCGCGGCAGCCGCCGGCCAGGACCGTGCCGTCGCCGAGCTGGCGGACGTACTCGAAGCCCCGGTTCAGGTACCAGACGCCGCGCATCAGGGGCTCGCCCGGCCCCGTCGCCAGCATCTGCGCCCGCACCGGCCGGATCTCCCGGGCGAGGCCGGGCAGGAGGGCCGGGGCGTAGGCGTTGAGCGCCACCACCACCCGCTCGGCGAGCACGCGGCCGCCGTCGGCGACGATCTCCACCCGCCTGCCCTTCGGCTCCAGGGCGTGGACCCGGAAGCCGGTCCGCACCTCGGCGCCGGAGATCCGGGCCAGGGCCCGGCACAGGCGCACCGGGTCGAGACCGCCGTCGCGCGGCTGGTGGAGGGCCGCCCGCACCCGGGGGCTCCCGGCCGCCCGCGCCACCTCCTCGCCCGCGCGCCACTCGACCTCGAAGCCGAGCGCGGCCAGGCGCTCGCCGCTCGCCCGCAGCTCGGCCTCCTCCGGGCCGCCGCCGACCACCGCGAGCCAGCTGCCGCCGGCCTGGAAGTCGCAGTCGACCCGGCCCGGGTCGATCAGCTCGGAGCGCAGGAGCTCCCGGTTTTCCCGCGACAGCTCCCAGAAGGCCCGGGCCGCCTCGGGGCCGACCTCGGTCTCGAGCCGGCGGTAGGGCTCGGGCGAGCCGGTCAGGAGGAAGCCGGCGTTGCGCCCCGAGGCGCGGCCGGCCAGGTGGCCCGCCTCGAGGACCAGCGGGCGGTGGCCCATGGCGGCCAGCCAGTAGGCGGTCGAGAGCCCGACCAGGCCGCCGCCGACCACCACCACCGCCACCTCGGCGACGGGCTCGTCCGGCCGCGCCAGCCAGAGCGACGGAGGCGGGGACTGGGCGAGGGCGGCCGTCTGCTCCCGCGGGTCGGTCATCAGCCCGCAAGCACCGCGCCGCCGTTGACGTTCAGGATCTCGCCGGTGACGTGGCGGGCGAGGGGGGAGGCGAGAAAGACCACCGGTCCCGCGATCTCCTCGGGGGTCGCCACCCGGGCCAGGGGGATGGCGGCGTCGATCGCCGCCCGGGCGGGGCCCGCGAGCGCCTCGGAGGTCATGTCGGTCACGACCCAGCCGGGGGCGACCGCGTTGACCCGCACCTCCGGGGCGAGCTCGGTCGCCCACGCCTTGGTCCCCGAGATCATGGCGCCCTTGCTCGCCGCGTACGGGCTGTAGAACGCCTCGCCGCGCTGGCCGGCGGTCGAGGAGAGGTTGATGACGTTGCCGTCGTCGGCGGCCCGGAGCAGGGGGAGGGCCGCCGCGGTGCAGGCGAACGGACCCAGGACGTTGGTGTCCATCGCCCGCCGGTAGAGCGCCAGGTCGAAGCTTGCGAGAGGGTTCCGCTCCCAGACCCCGGCATTGTTCACCAGGCAGTCGAGGGCCCCCCACTCGCGGCCGACGAAGGCGAACAGGCGCTCGACCTGCTCGGGGCGGGTCTGGTCGGTGCGGAAGAGCCAGTGGCGGGCCCCGGGCGAGATCTCGCGGAGCTCGGCCAGCAGGGCGCCGGCCCGCTCGTCGCTCTCCCGGTAGACGATCCCCACCGCCGCCCCGGCCCGCGCGAAGAGGCGGCAGCAGGCGGCGCCGATCCCTCGGCTGCCGCCGGTCACCACGACCCGCCGGCCGGAGAGGTCGAGGATCGCCTCCCCGGTCACCCCATGCTCTCCACCGTGATGGCGATCCCCTGGCCGCCGCCGATGCAGGCCGAGGCCGTGCCCAGGCCGCCGCCCCGGCGCCGGAGCTCCTTGAGCAGGGTCAGGGTGATGCGCGTGCCGGTCGCCCCCAGGGGGTGGCCGATGGCGATCGCCCCGCCGTTGACGTTGAGCTTGTCGACGTCGAGGCCGAGCTCCTTGACCACCGCCAGGACCTGCCCCGCGAACGCCTCGTTGATCTCGACCAGGTCGAGGTCGCCGAGGCTCTTGCCGAGCTTGCCGAGCTCCTTGCGGATCGCGGGCGCCGGCCCGATCCCCATGCGCGAGGGCTCGACCCCGACGACCGACCAGGAGAGGATCCGGCCCAGCGGGCTCCAGCCCTCGGCCTTCGCCCGCTCGGCGGTGGTCAGGATCATCATCGCCGCCCCGTCGACGATGCCCGAGGCGTTGCCGGCGGTCACGAAGCCCTCCTTGTCGAAGGCCGGGGGCAGCTTCGACAGGCCCTCGATCGTGTTCTCGGGGCGCAGGTGCTCGTCGCGCTCGACCATCCTGGCGCGCTTGCCCGAGCCCACCTCCACCGGCACCACCTCCTCGCCGAGGCGGCCGCTCTCCCAGGCCTCGCTCGCCCGCCGGTGGCTCAGGAGGGCGAGCTCGTCCTGCTCGCGCCGGCCGATGCCGTAGTCGCGGGCGAGGTTGTCGCTCGTCTGGGCCATGTAGCAGCCGCAGTAGGGGTCCATCAGCGAGGCCATGAGCAGGTCCTGGAGCTCGGCGTGGCCCAGCCGGTAGCCCTGGCGCGCCTTCCACAGCACGTGGGGCGCCTGAGTCATGTTCTCCATGCCGCCTACCAGGCAGAGGGAGGCCTCGCCGGTGAGGATCATGTGGGCGCCGGAGACGATGGACTGGATGCCCGAGCCGCACAGGCGGTTGACGGTCAGGGCCGGCACCTCGTTGGGCACGCCGGCCTTGAGCGCCACGTGGCGGGCGCCGTAGATGGCGTCGGGCGAGGTCTGGAGGGCGTTGCCGATCACCGTGTGGTCGATCTCGGCGGGATCGAGGCCGAGGCGCTCGAAGAGAGCGCGTGCGGCGTGGGCTCCGAGGTCGATGGCCGAAACGTCGGTGAACGCGCCGTTGAAGGCGCCCATCGGCGTCCGGACGCCGTCGACCAGGACCAGATCGCGAATCTCCATCGGGTGTTCCTCCTGGGATGCGTGGAGTCAGGGTGCAGGGGCGCCCGCCGCACGAGGCGGCGACGCCCGCGGAACGTCTTAGACGGGTTCCCAGATCGCAGCGAGATCTAGGACGAAGCCGAGGAGCTCCGGATCGCCGGAGATCTCCGTCGGCCGGTCGAGCACCTCGACCGCGCAGCCGGGCCGGTAGACGTGGACCCGCCGCTCCTCAGGGTCGATCAGCCAGCCGAGCCGGGCGCCGTTCGCACGGTACTCGTCCATCTTCGCCTGGAGCTCGGCGAGGGAGTCGGATGGCGAGCGCAGCTCGACCACGAAGTCCGGGCACAGGGGCAGAAAGCGCCGCCTGGCCGCCGGGGAGATCGCGGACAGCCGGGAGCGCAGGACCCACGCGGCGTCGGGCGAGCGCATGGCGCCGTTCGGGAGGACGAACCCGCCCGAAGAGTCCGAAGCGAGCCCGGTACTGTC
This sequence comes from uncultured Acidobacteriota bacterium, assembly GCA_963741925.1. GTDB lineage: Bacteria > Acidobacteriota > Thermoanaerobaculia > Multivoradales > DATKCC01 > CAVUBL01. Next base: position 310,574 of record CAVUJU010000003.1, on the reverse strand, counting down.
CTGCTTCGCCCAGGCGCCGAGCGCCAGGGCGATCTCCAGGTTCCGATGGCTGCTCTCCCACCCCGCCGGCGTCCTGACGATCACGTTCCCTTCCGCCGTCCGCTCGATCCGCAGCTCCGGGTTGCGCGCGCAGAGCTCGAACAGCTCCTCGTCCCGCCACCGCGCCGCCCCGCCCAACCGGACGTCGAACGGTACCTCGGAGCCCCGGATCGCGATCTCGCCCATAGCACGTCGAGAATAGCAGCCCCTGCGCCACCCGGGACGAAGAGTCCGTGGCCGCCTCGGAGCTCAGCCCAGGGACGCGTCGGCTTCCGGCCTCCCGGCCCACCTCTCCGCACCTCACGTACACTGCACCCGAGATGGACCTGGACCCTACGACCGGCCTCCTCCGGGACGCCCGCCAGCTCGCCTCGCCGAACCAGGACGACCGGCCGCCGGGCGCCGAGATCGACCTGGTCGTCGTGCACGGCATCTCGCTGCCCCCGGGCGAGCTCGGCGGCCCCTGGATCGACCGGCTGTTCACCAACCGCCTCGACCCCGACGCCCCCGGCGTCCACCCCTACTTCCGCGAGATCGCCCACCTCAGGGTCTCGGCCCACGTCCTCGTTCGCCGCGCTGGCGAGATCGTGCAGTACGTCCCCTTCCACCGCCGCGCCTGGCACGCCGGCGCCTCGAGCTGGGAGGGCCGCCCCGGGGTCAACGACGTCTCGGTGGGGATCGAGCTCGAAGGTTGCGACGACGTCCCGTACGAGGACGTCCAGTACCGGCGCCTGGCGGAGCTCGTCCGCGCCCTCGCCTGGGCCTACCCCGGGATCACCCCGGAGCGCGTCGTCGGCCACTCCGACGTCGCCCCGGGCCGGAAGACCGACCCGGGCCCCGCGTTCGACTGGCCCCGCCTACGGCGGGACCTCGCATAGCAGGACGGGTGGTGGCGTCCCCCTCCCCCCCGTGGAGTGGAAAGGGATCGAGGGGTTGCGGGGAGCACCGGATCGGACCTCCTCGGAGGTCACGCCTTCCAGCCGTAGTTCCCCGGGTGGCCGGTCTGGAACACCACCACCCGGTCGCCCTCGGCGAACGCCCCCTCCTCGGCCAGCTGGTCCACCGCCACCAGGCACGCCGCCCCTTCCGGGCCCACCAGCAGCCCCTCCTCCCGCGCCGCCCGCCGCGCCGCCCAGCCCAGCCGCTCCTCCGCCACCGCCACCGCCCGGCCGCCGGTCTCGTAGAGGGCCCGGAGGATCAGGAAGTCCCCCACCGCCTGCGGCACCCGCAGGCCGTAGACCTCCGTCTCGGGCGCCGCCCACGGCTCGGCCGACTCCTCGCCGCGCTCGAAGGCCCGGACGATCGGCGCGCAGCCCGCCATCTGGACCGAGACGAAGCGGGGCCGCCGTCCGGCGACGAGCCCGAGCCGCTCGAGCTCGTCGAACGCCTTGTGCATTCCGACGATCCCGGTGCCGCCGCCGGTCGGGTAGACGATCCACTCCGGCAGCTCCCAGCCCATCTGCTCGGCGACCTCCAGGCCCATGGTCTTCTTGCCCTCGACCCGATAGGGTTCCTTGAGCGTCGAGAGGTTGAAGAATCCCCGGTCGGTGGCGGCCAGGCGCTCGGCCGCCTCGACCAGGGTGCGCCCGCCGGTCAAGACCTCCGCCCCGTGCAGGCGGCAGCGCTCTGCGATCACCGCCGGCGTGTCGGCGGGCAGCGCGAGGCGCGCCGGCAGCCCGGCGGCCGCGGCGTAGGCGGCGAGCGCCAGGGCGGCGTTGCCGGCGCTCGGCAGCTCGACGCCGGGGGCGCCCAGCTCGCGCGCCCGGTTGACCGCCAGCGACAGCCCCCGGGCCTTGAACGAGCCGGTCGGGTTGCCGCTCTCGTCCTTGACCCAGACGGTGACCCCGGCGGGCGCGGTGCGGCGCAGGGGGATCATGGGAGTCCCCCCCTCGCCCAGGTCGACCGCCGCCGCCGGGTCGGCCACCGGCAGCAGCTCCCGGTAGCGCCAGAGGGTCCAGGGGCGGCCGGCGAGGCTCGCGGCCCAGCTCCGGCCCCGCTCTCGGTCGAGGTCGTACTCCACCAGGTAGGGCTTGCCGGCCGGCGACAGGAAGGCCGGCTCGTCGAGGGGCGCGGTCGCGCCGGTCGCCGAGCAGACCAGGCGGGTCGCCCAGCGGGCGGCGTGCGGAGGGTGCGGGTCTTGCGTCACGATGACTCCAGTCTCGTCTCCACCAGGTCGGCGAGCTCCCGGCCGATCGCCAGGGCCGCGGTCGCCGCCGGCGACGGCGCGTTGAGCACGTGGACCGCCCGTTCGCCGTGGACGATCCGAAAGTCGTCGAGGAGGTTCCCGCGGCGATCGAGGGCCTGGGCCCGGACGCCGCTCCCGCCGGCCGCCAGGTCCCCCTCCTCGAGGTCGGGGAGGAGGCGACGGGCGGCGCGCAAGAAGGCGCTCCGGCTCATGGCGCGCATCATCTCTCCCAGGCCGTGGCGCCAGTAGCGCCCCGCCAGGCGCCAGAGGCCGGGGTAGGCGAGGGTCTCGAGGAGGTCCCGCCACGACACGTCCCGCCGCCGGTACCCGTGCCGCGCCAGGGCGAGAACCGCGTTCGGCCCCACCTCCACCCGCCCGTCGACGGTCGGCGTGAGGTGGACTCCCAGGAACGGGAAGCGCGGGTCGGGCACCGGGTAGACGGGTACCCGGATGCGCTCGCGGACCTCGCCCACGAGCTGCAGGTACTCGCCGCGGAAGGGCACGATCCGCAGGCGCGGCCGGGCTCCCGCCAGGCGGGCGACGCGATCACTCTGGAGGCCGGCGCAGTTGACCAGGAGGCGCGCCCGGACCGGCGGCCGGGCGCTCCGCCCCCCCAGCTCGAGCACCAGCGAGCCGTTCCGGACGGAGACCCCCACCAGGGGCGCGCCGGTGAGCACCTCGCCGCCCGCCTCCGCGACCTGGCGCGCCAGCGCCCGGGCCACCGCGGGGTAATCGACGATCCCGGTCTGGGGCACCCAGAGCGCGGTTCCCGGCGCCACTGCCGGAAAGCGCTCCCGGACCTCCTCGGGCGCGAGGCGGGCGAGCCCGGCGAGGCCGTTGGCCCGCCCCCGGCGCTCGAGCTCGTCGAGACGCGGCAGCTCCTCGGGCGCCGTCGCCAGCACCAGCTTGCCGGTGTGGCGGCAGGCGATCCCGTGCTCGGCGCAGAAGCGGTAGAGGGCGTCGCCGCCCTCGGCCGTGAGGCGCGCCTTGAGCGAGCCCGGACGGTAGTAGAGGCCGGAGTGGATCACCCCGCTGTTGTGGCCGCTCTGGTGGCGGGCCACCCCGTCCTCCGCTTCGAGCACGGTCACGGGCCGTCCCCGGGTGAGGAGCTCGCGGGCCGTGGCCAGGCCCACCAGCCCCGCCCCGACGACCGCGAGGGTCTGTTCGGGAACGGTCACCACGCGGCTACTCGAGATATTCCTTGACCGAGTAGCTCTCCCGCCGGCGGAAGCCCGAGAAGGCGATCAGCTCCGCCAGCAACCCGGTGGTCAGCACCTGGAGGCCCATCACCATGAGCAGGACCCCGAGGAACAGGAGCGGTCGGCGGCTCAGGGGCTCGCCGCCCAGCCAGGCGATGGCGAGGTAGAGGTTGATCGCGAAGCCGCCGCCCAGCAGGAACAGGCCGAGGGCGCCGAAGAGGTGGAGCGGCCGCGGCGTGTAGCGGGTGAGGAAGAGCACCGTGAGCAGGTCGAGCAGACCCTTGTAGTACCGGTCCCAGCCGTACTTGCTCTCGCCCTGGCGGCGCGCCATGTGGTGGACCTCGATCTCCCCCACCGAGAAGCCTCGCCGGCTGGCGAGCACCGGGATGTAGCGGTGCAGCTCGCCATAGATCGCCACCTGCTCGAGCACCTCGCGCCGGTAGGCCTTGAAGCCGCAGTTGAAGTCGTGGAGGTCGACGCTCGCCAGGTGGCGGGTGACCCAGTTGAACAGGCGCGAGGAGTAGCGCTTCGCCGGCCGGTCGCGGCGCCGGCGCTTCCAGCCCGAGACCAGGTCCAGATCCCCCGTCTCGAGGGCCTCGAGGAAGCTCGGGATCTCCCGCGGGTCGTCCTGGAGGTCGCCGTCCATGGTGAGGACGATCGCCCCCCGGCTGTGGTCGAGGCCCGCCGAGAGGGCGGCCGCCTTGCCGAAGTTCCGCCGCAGGCGCACCAACTTGACCCGCGCGTCCCGGCCGCGGGCCGCCCGCACCCGGGTGGCCGTTGCATCGGTCGAGCCGTCGTCGATGAAGACGACCTCGAACGAGCGCCCCATCCCGTCGAGCACCTCCGCCACCTGCCCGGCGAGCTCCTCGACCGTCCCCGCCTCGTCGAGCACCGGTACCAGCACGCTGATCTCGGGCACCGCGGTCTCGATCTCGGTAGGGGCCTCCGGACGAGGGTCGGGTACGGCGGAGGCTGGCGCGCTCACGGGAGGGCATTGTATCGTAGGGGCCCGCGCGCCCAGGCCCGGGCGATGGACCCTGAACCGCCCGCCGAACGATCCCATGACCGACCGACGCGTACCCCTCGACCAGCTCCCGGTGGTGATCCTGTGCGGCGGCCAGGGGACCCGGCTGCGCGAAGAGACCGAGTACCGGCCCAAGCCGATGGTGGAGATCGGCGACCGGCCGATCCTCTGGCACATCATGAAGATCTACGGCGCCTACGGGGTGCGGCGCTTCACTCTCTGCCTGGGCTACAAGGGGTGGGCGATCAAGCAGTACTTCCTGCGCTACCACGAGGTCGAGCGCGACTTCACCGTGACCATGGACGGCGATCGCCCCCAGGTGGCGTTCCACAACGACGTGGGCCACGAGCCGTGGCAGGTGACCTGCGCCGAGACCGGCGACGAGACGGGCACCGGCGCCCGCCTCCGGCGGGTCGAGAGGTACGTCGACACGGAGACCTTCCTCTTCACCTACGGCGACGCCGTGGGCGACATCGACGTCGCCGCGCTCCTCGACTTCCATTACCGGGAGGGGCGTCTGGCCACGGTTACCGGCGTCCACCCGACTTCGCGCTACGGCGAGATGAAGATCGACGCCGGCCGGGTGGTGGAGTTCAACGAGAAGCCGACGGTGGCCGAGGGCTGCGTCTCGGGTGGGTTCTTCGTCTTCCAGCGCGCGGTCTTCGACTACCTGAGCGACGACCCCGGGCTCTTCCTCGAGCTCGACCCCCTCCAGCGCCTGGCCCGGGACGGCGAGCTCTCGGTCTACCTGCACGAGACCTTCTGGCACCCCATGGACACCTACCGGGACTACCTGTATCTGAACGACGTCTGGCGCCGCCCCGACCCGCCTTGGAAGATATGGTGAGCTGCCGCTTCTGCGACGCCCCCCTGACCCGCACCTTCGTCGACCTGGGCGTCTCGCCCCTCGCCAACTCCTACCTCGAGCCGGACGCCCTCGAGGCGGCCGAGCGCTTCTACCCCCTGCGCGTCTACCTGTGCACCGAGTGTCTCCTGGTGCAGCTCCCGGCGGCGGCCCGGCCGGAGGAGATCTTCACCGAGTACGCCTACTTCTCCTCCTATTCGACGAGCTGGGTGGAGCACGCCCGGCGCTACGCCGAGGCCGCCACCCGGCGGCTGGGGCTGGGGCCGGAGAGCCTGGTGGTCGAGATCGCCAGCAACGACGGCTACCTGCTGCGCCACTTCCGGGAGCGCGGCGTCCCGGTCCTCGGCATCGAGCCGGCGAGAAACGTCGCCGTCGCGGCGCGCGAGGCCGGCATCCCGACCCTCGACGAGTTCTTCACCCGGGCCCAGGCCGAGGAGCTCGTCGCCCGGGGCCGGCGCGCCGATCTCCTGGTGGGCAACAACGTCCTCGCCCACGTGCCCGAGCTCAACGACTTCGTGGCCGGCCTGGCGCTGGCGCTGGCGCCGGGCGGCGTCGTGACGATGGAGCTCCCGCACCTCCTGCGCCTGATCGAGGAGCTGCAGTTCGACACGATCTACCACGAGCACGTCTCCTACTTCTCGCTCACCGCGGTCGAGCGGATCTTCGCGGCCCACGGCCTCGAGCTCTTCGACGTCGAGGAGCTCCCGACCCACGGCGGCTCGCTCCGGATCTGGGGGCGCCGCGCCGGCGATGCCCATCGGCCCGCCGGCGAGCCGGTCTCGGGCCGGGTGGGCGAGCTCCTCGAGCGCGAGGCGGCGGCGGGCCTCCTCGACCCCGCGGCCTACGCCGCCTTCGAGGAGCGGGTCCGGGCCACCAAGCGCGCCTTCCTCCGCTTCCTGATCGAGACCAAGGAGGCGGGCGCCTCGATCGCCGCCTACGGCGCGCCGGCCAAGGGCAACACGCTGCTCAACTACTGCGGCGTGGGCACCGACTTCATCGACTTCACGGTCGACCGGAGCCCGCACAAACAGGGCCGCTACCTGCCCGGCAGCCGTATCCCCATCGCGGCCCCGGAGGTGCTCCGGGAGCGCCGCCCCGACTACGTGCTGATCCTGCCGTGGAACCTGGAAGAGGAGATCGTCGAGCAGATGGCCGAGGTCGGCTCCTGGGGCGGCCGCTTCGTGGTCGCGATTCCGCGCGTGCGGGTGCTGTCGTGATCTTCCACGAGACGGCGCTTCCCGGCGCCTGGGTGATCGAGCCGGAACGCTTCGCGGACGAGCGGGGGTTCTTCGCCCGCACCTTCTGCCGCGAGGAGCTCGCGGCCCATGGCCTGGAGAGCGAGGTCGCCCAGTGCAGCGTCTCGTACAACCGCCGGCGCGGCACGCTCCGGGGCATGCACTACCAGGCGGCGCCGGGCGAAGAGGCGAAGCTCGTCCGCTGCACCCGGGGCGCGGTCTTCGACGCCGTCGTCGACCTGCGCCCCGGCTCCTCCACCCTCGGCCGCTGGGCCGCCGTGGAGCTCTCCGCCGAGAACCGCCTCGCCCTCTACGTGCCCCCCGGCCTCGGCCACGGCTTCGAGACCCTGGTCGACGACTGCGAGGTCTTCTACCAGATGTCGGTGCCCTACGCCCCGGGGCTCGCCCGGGGCTTCGCCCACGACGACCCGACGGTGGCGATCCCCTGGCCGCTGCCGGTGGCGGTGATCTCGGAGCGCGACCGGGCGCTCCCGCCTTTCGCCGACCGGGAGCGCGGCCGTTGAGCGAGTCGACCCCACCGCCGACCCCGCCGATCGACCCGGTCCGGGCGCTCCTGGCCGGCCTCGCGCCCGACCGGCGCGCCGCGGCCGGGCGCGAGATGCACGAGCTCGCGGCCCGGCTCTACCCCGTCCCCCGCTCCCTGACCGGCGACGGGGTGCGGGAGACCCTGGCGGTCCTCTCCGACCGGCTGCCCATCGAGGTCCGCGAGGTGCCCTCCGGCACCCGGGTGTTCGACTGGACGGTGCCCAAGGAGTGGAACCTCCGGGCGGCCTGGATCAAGGACCCGGAAGGCGCCACGGTGGTCGACGTCGCCGACCACGGTCTCCACGTCGTGGGCTACAGCGTGCCGGTCGACGCGCGCCTGCCGCTCGCCGAGCTCCGCGAGCACCTCCACACCCTGCCCGAGCAGCCCGACCTGATCCCCTACCGGACCTCCTACTACGACGAGGCCTGGGGATTCTGCCTCAGCCACCGGGCGCTCGAGGCGCTCCTGGCTCGCGATCGGGCCCGCGACCGGGGCGGCGAATACCAGGTGCGGATCGACGCGACGCTCGCGGACGGCTCGCTGACCTACGGCGAGCTGGCGCTGCCCGGCGAGAGCGCGCGCGAGGTCCTCCTCTCGACCCACGTCTGCCACCCGATGCTCGCCAACGACAACCTCTCGGGGATCGTGGTGACCGCCTTCCTCGCCCATTGCCTCATGGCGCTCCCCCGCCGGCGCTACACCTACCGCTTCCTCTGGCTCCCGGGGACGATCGGGTCGATCACCTGGCTGGCGCGGAACCGGCAGGCGGCCGATCGGCTCGCCCACGGGCTGGTGGCGGCCAACCTGGGCGACGCGGGCGGCTTCCATTACAAGCGGAGCCGCCGCGGCGACGCCGAGATCGACCGGGTCGTGGAGCACCTGCTCGCCGCCTCGGGCGAGGCGCACGCGACCGAGGACTTCGTCCCCTTCGGCTACGACGAGCGCCAGTACAACTCGCCCGGCTTCGACCTCCCGGTGGGCTCGCTCACCCGGACGCCCTGGGGCCGGTACCCGGAGTACCACACCTCGGCCGACGACCTCGCCTTCCTCCGGCCCGAGAGCCTGGCGGGCTCGCTCGACCTCTACCTGAAGGTCGCCGGGGTGCTCGAGGGCAACCGCGCCTACCGCAACCGGAATCCCTTTTGCGAGCCGCAGCTCGGGCGGCGCGGCCTGTACTCCGCCGTCGGAGGCGGGAGCCACGCTCCCGGCGAAGCCCGGGAGCGCCGGCTCGCCCTGCTCTGGGTGCTCAACCTCTCGGACGGCGGCCACACGCTCCTCGAGGTCGCCGAGCGTGCGGGCCTCCCCTTCGAGCGGGTGCGCCGGGCCGCCGACGAGCTGCTCGCCGCCGAGCTCCTGGAGCCGGCCGAGGACGAATCATGAGCGAGATCGACGAGCGGGACGGAACGCGCGCCGCGGAGGACGAGGGGGAGCGGCAGGTGCCGAGCCGCCGTCGGACGATCCTCCTGCGCCTGCTCTACCTGGCGGCGATCGCCGCCATCGTGGGCAGCTTCTTCTGGCAGATCGCGCATGGGGAGTGTCCGGTCCCATGAAGCCGGGGCCGGGCTCCGCGGCCGAGCCCCCGGTCGCGACGCGCCGGCGCCCCTCCGGGTTCGGACGGGGAACCACGGCCGACGCGGAGGTCGGCCGCTTCACGCTGCCCAGCCCTCCCAACCCCTGAACCGGCCGAGCTCGGTCTCGGCCGGGCGGACGGGATGGAGGGCACCGGGTGCTTCCGACTCCCCGGCGGCTCCGGCCGGGTAAGATCGGGCCGAAGCGACACGCGGCAACCGGGGAAAGGGGCGCACGATGTACGGCTACGGAATCGACGCGGGGCGTTCGGACGAGCGGGACTCGAACCGCGTCATCAAGCTCCAGGGGCGGCGGCTCCTGGACGAGGGCGTGCTCGGGTCCCTGGGCGGGGAGATCGACCTCGGCCCCTCGTCACCGGCCGCCGCCTGGCACCGGAAGGCCGCGGAGGTGGCGGCCGAGCTCGACGACCGGGGGATCTACCCCCTGGGCGTCGACTGCGCCCTGACCCTGGCCCGCGACGGGGAGGGGCGCCCGTTCGAGAACCTGGTGGGCTCCCCGTTCAAGACCCCCAGCCGCTTCGACCCCTGGCCCACGGGAGCGTCGGCGAGCTGGATCCTGCTCGCCCGGCTCTGGACCGAGATCGCCTACCTCCTGATCGAAGAGCGGGCCTGGACCCTGTGGACCGGCCAGCGCCGGACGACGGGCTCGAAGCTCCTGGTGGAGGTCTTCCCGCGCATCTGCTGGACGACGCTCGCCGCCTCCCTCCAGGTCCCGGTCACCAAGGAGTACGGCTCGAGCGTCCAGCTCCGCGACGACGCCCTCGGCCACCTCGAGCTGTCGGTCTCCGGGCGGCAGCGGTGGAACGACCACCTGCGCGAGGCGGCGGTGTGTGCCGTCACCGCCAGCAAGGTCGCCACGCGGACGGCCGGCTTCCTCGGCACCGAGGCCGAGGCCAGCCCCGACCTGCCGGCTTACGTGGGCGGCGGCGTGGCGGTGCCCTGGCTACGGTAGATCGGCCCTCCACATCCCCTCGATCCCGTCGATCCCCTCCTCTCCCGCCGGGGGGACGGGGACGCCCTGGGCTTCAGGCTCCGCTCCGCAGCTCGGCGCGGACCCGGGCGAAGCGCTCGTGGCAGGCGAGGAAGGCGTCGACCAGCACCGGGTCGAAGTGCCGGCCCCGGTCGACCTTGATCCGCCGCACCGCCTCGAGGTGCCCGAGAGCCGGCTTGTAGGGCCGGTCGCTGGTGATCACGTCGTAGGCGTCCACCAGGGCGACGATGCGGGCCGCCAGGCTGATGTCGGTCCCCGCCAGGCCCCGGGGGTATCCCGAGCCGTCCCAGCGCTCGTGGTGCTCGTAGGCCACGTCGATGGCCATGGCCAGGAACGTCTGGCGGGCGCCGTCGATGACGCTCCGCAAGGTGTCGCCGCCGAGGGTGGTGTGGTTCTCGACCTGCCGCCTCTCCTCCGCCGTCAGCGGTCCGGCCTTGAGCAGGATGGCGTCGGGGATCCCCACCTTGCCGATGTCGTGGAGCGGGCTCGACTTGACGAGCCGCTCCACGAAATCGCCGCCGACCCCCTGGTCGTAGGGGCCGCCGCGCAGGGCCTGGGCCAGGATGCGCGAGTACTCGGCGATCCGCTCCAGGTGCTCGCCGGTCTGGCGGTCCCGCGACTCGGCGAGCCGCGCCATCGCCAGGAGGGCGATGTCGCGCGTCTGGTGGATCTCGCGCGTCTTGTCCTCCACCATGTCCTCCAGGTGGTCGCGGTAGGCCCGGTTCTGCCGCACCAGGCTCCCGCGCTCGAGGCCGCGCTCGACGGTCTGGACCAGCTCCTGGACGGCGAACGGCTTGAGCAGGTAGTCGTAGGCGCCCTCGCGCAGGCAGTAGCGGACCGTCTCGAGGTCCTGGTTGCCCGAGCTCATGACCACCTGCACCAGGTCTACCTCCCGGATCAGCCAGGAGAGGAGCTCGACCCCCGAGAGCTCCGGCATGTTGATGTCCAGGAGCACGAGCTCGGGGCGGAACCCGTCGAGGACGACCCGCTGCGCCTCGCGGCCGTCGGCTGCCTCCCGGCACTCGAAGCGCCGGGTCTCGAGACAGGAGCGTATGAGCCGCCGGATGCCCTCCTCGTCGTCCACGATCAGGACCCGTGGGCGTTTCTCGGGAGCACCGCGTCGGGGGGTCGGCGAGTCGAGTCGTCGCGGCGGCGGGTCGCGGTGGGGAGCGGTCTCGAGGATCATCGTGGCTTCCTTCTCCAGGTCGTCGTCTCCGGCTGAGAGGACTCTACCCCCGGTTGCGGGGCCTCCTCGCCCGGGCGGCCGGACCAGCTCGCTCCCGCCGCCCTCCGCGGGCCGCCGGCCGGCCGGGTCCGGCGAGGCGCAAACCGTTGCGCACGCGACGCTTGGCAGCGCACCTACTCCATTGCGTCCCGCCCCGCCGTCAGCCGGTTCACGGCAACGGCGACCACCGGTTGTCCGACACGAAAGAGCGCGGTCGACGGATAGACCGGGTTGCGGCCCGGGCGGGCGGCAAAGAGTCAACCGGCGTCGGGCTCCGGGTCGCGGAGACAGAACGGCAGCGCCAGGAGGAAGAGCGCCAGCCGCTGCACCTCGGTGTCCCCCCAGTTGTTCTCGAAGAGCCCGGCGACGTTGAAGGCGACCAGGGCCACGACCACGCCGGTGAGGAGGTCCGCTCGCGGGCCCGCGAATCGCCCTTCCCAAAGCCATCGCCGCCAGGCGACCCCCAGGGCCAGGAGGGTCAGCGCCAGGTACGCCGCCAGCTCGGGGAGCCCCCGCTCGGCGGCGAGCTCGAGGAAGCTGTCGTGGAGGTGGGGCACCTCCAGGCGGGTCGCCCAGGGCCGGCGGTACTCGGGATAGAGGTGCTTCACCATGTCGGGCCCCAGGCCCACCAGCGGGCGGTCCTCGATCATGGAGAGGCCCGCCACCACCATGGACAGGCGGTCGGAGTTCGAGGGGTCGTGGAGGTCGGTGATCGACAAGACCCGCTCGAGGACCGGCCGGGGGGCCAGGAGCACCAGCACCAGCGCCACCACCGGGAAGGCGACCAGCCATCGCGGCGCCCGCAGAAGCGCCAACAGGACGAAAGCCACGGCCAGGCCGACCCAGGCGCTGCGGGTGAAGCTCGCCACCAGCGAGGCGTTGATCGCCACCAGCGCCACCCAGCGCCAGGCGCCGCGCCAGCCCCGGGGCACCCGCCCGCCCGCCACCTGGGCGAGCAGCAGCATGTCGGCCACCAGCAAGACGCCGGAAAAGGTCATGTAGTGCGAGAACGAGCCGTGGATCCGGTGGCTCAGGTCGTCGTACCCGGCGACGTACTGGACCATGCCGTAGAGGCCCGAGAAGCCGGCGATGAAGACGATGCCGTCGACGATCCGCCGGACGCTCTGCTCCCCGCGCACCAGCATCAGCGCCAGGGGGAGCACCGAGAGGTTGAACAGCTCGGCGAAGGAGCGCGAGCTCACCGACCGGTCGAGGGAGAAGGCGATCGAGACGAGGAGCAGGGCGACGTAGGCGGCGAAGACGAGGAGCAACGGCCGGCCCCGTCGCCAGGCCGACCGCACCGCGGCCCCGAGCCCGCCGGCGCCGGGAGTCCCCCGCGGGAACGGGACGGCGAGGATCGAGAGCCCGATCAGGATGTTGGAGAGCGCGATCCACGGCACCGCGAAGAGGTGCGCGGCGTAGAGCCAGAACCCGACGGACCGGGTCGCCTGCCGATGGGCCTCCGCCGGGCGGTCGGTCGCGGCGGACCCGGTGGCCGGGGTCGGGCGAGCCCCCGTCTCGATGGTCTCGGTGCTCACGGCGGGTCGGGGGCGCTCCCCAGAGTGTAGACCGCGCCCTCTTCCGGCAACACGACCTCGACGGTACCGTCGAGACAGCCTTCGAGCTTCCCGCGCCAGGGCATCGAGCTCCGCCGGCGAGCGCGCCGGGTGGAGATGCACCGGCATGAGCCGGCCCACTCCCGCCTCCCGCGCGATCCGCGCCACCTGGTCGGCGGCGGAGTGCCCGTGCGCCGCCGGGTCGCCGCCGGCGCCGGTCCAGACCTCGTGGAGCAGCATCTCGACGCCGGCGACGAGCCCGATGGTCGCGTCGTCGGCGACCGTGTCCGTGACGTAGGCCAGGCGGTCGCCGATCCGCAGCCCGACCGAGCCTCCCGGGTGCGTCTGGCTCCGGAGCCGGACGTGCAGGCCGCCCACCTCGTGGCTCTCTCCCGTCACGCGGATCAGCTCCAGCGGCATGGGGAACGCGGGCAGGGCCACCGGGAAGAGGGGGGGATGGATCAGCCGGCAGAGCGCCTCGGCCGGGTCGGCTTCGACCAGCGGCGGGCCGGGGGCGTGGATCCGCACCGGGCGGGAGGGGACCAGGCCGGGGAGGTAGGAGAGACCGACCGTGTGGTCGAGGTGGAAGTGGGTGAGGACCAGGTCGAGGCCCTCGCACGCCTCGACGTGCTCGGCGATCCGCGGCTCGAGGAGGCGCGCCAGCCCGGTGCCGGCGTCGAGGACGAGAGCGGTGCCGGCGTCCAGGACCAGGAAGCACATGGTCTGCCGGCCGCCGCTGGGCATGTAGCCGTTGGTTCCGAGGGGGATGAGCCGCATCACGGGGTCCGCCGAGCGCGAGAGCCGATTATCCCACGGGGAGCGCTCGGCCGCGGGCGGTGTAGACTTCGGGCGCGCCGCGCCGGCCGCCCCGGCGCCCCCTCTCCCGCGAGCCGTGAGCCCCCCGTGAACCAGCTCTCCGGAACGAGCGCCCTGGTCACCGGGGCGAGCGGCGCGATCGGCGGCGCCATCGCCACCGCCCTCGCGGCGCGCGGCGTGCGGCTGCTCCTGAGCGGCCGCGACGCGGAGCGCCTCGAGGCGCTGGCCGCGCGGCTCGCCGGCGCCGCTCCGGAGGTGGTCTGCTTCCCCGCCGACCTGGCGGAGGAGGGCTCGGCGCGCGCCCTCGTCGAGCGCCTCGAGGCGGCGTTCGGCGGGCTCGACCTCCTGGTCCACGCCCTGGGGGCCTACGCCGCCGGGACCGTGGCCGAAACGCCGGTCGCGGAGCTCGACCGCCAGCTCCGGGTCAACGCCCGGGTCCCCTACCTCCTGACCCGCCTCACCCTGCCCTGGCTCACGGCGCGCCGGGGGCAGATCGTCTTCGTCAACTCGAGCGCCGCGCTACGGCCCGGCGCGCGCGTCGGTCCGTACGCCGCCTCGAAGGCCGCCCTGAAGGCCCTGGCCGACGCCCTGCGGGCGGAGGTCAACCCGGCCGCGGTCCGCGTGCTGTCGGTCTTTCCCGGACGCACCGCGAGCGCCATGCAGGAGGAGGTCCACCGCCTGGAGGGCAAGCCCTACCGGCCCGAGCTCCTCCTCCAGCCGGCGGACGTGGCGGCGTCGATCGTCCACGCCCTGGAGCTGCCCCGGACGGCCGAGGTCACCGACCTCCACATCCGCCCCATGCGGCCCGGTTGACGGGTCACTCCCCCCCGGCGCGCGGGCCGATCTCCACCTCGGCGCCGCAGAGCACCCGCGAGCCGGCGGGCACGTCCACCGTCACCACGGCGTTGGGGCCGACCACCACGTCGTCGCCCACCCGGATGGCGCCGATCAGCTTGGCGCCCGCGCCGATGAAGGCGTTGTCCCCGATCTCCGGCATCCGATCCACCGTCCCGGGGCTCGCCGACCCCAGGGTCACGCCGTGGAGGAGCAGGGCCCCGGAGCCGAGGCGTACGCTCCCCCCCACCACCAGCCCGACCCCGTGGCTGATGATCAGGCCGGGGCCGATCTCGGCCGCCGGGTTGATGTCGACCCCGGTCAGGAACAGGTTGAGGCGCGCGACGAGGGGCGGCAGGAGCGGCACTCGCCGCACCCGGAACCAGCGCGCGATCCGGTAGAGCACCACCGCCTGGAAGCCGTTGTTGAGCAGCAGCGCCTCGAGCACCGACCACGGCGGGCGGCGGGCGTAGCTCAGCTCGAGGCGCGCCGCGTCGCGCCGCAGGTCATCGAGCACGCGCCACCTCCTCTGCCGCCGCCGGCGCCGGCTCGCCGAGGCGCGGCGGCTCGGTCATGGGGGTGCGCAGGTAGCCGTCGGCGAAGCCGCGCACCTTGGCCAGCACCGCCGCCTGGTTGCCGCGGGCGAGCTCCCTCACGAAGGCGGCACCCAGGGCGGCGGCGCTCCAGGCGAACGAGGCGAGGCGGCGGCGCGGATCGGCGTAGCGCCGGACGAAGATCGCCGTGCTCCGGGCGGTCTGGTAGGTCTTGGGGGCGCGGTAGCCGCCGGTCGAGGTGGAGACCATGTGCCAGAGCTTCGCCCGGTGGGCGAACCAGCAGCGGAAGCCGGCCGCCCGGGCGCGCATGCAGAAGTCGGCGTCCTCCACCGAGAGGTGGAAGATCGGGTCCCATAGACCCACCGCCTCGATCACCCGGCGCTTGACCAGCATGGCGCAGCCGTTGACGTAGTCGAGCTCCTCGTCGCGATCGTACTGCCCCCGGTCGAGCTCGCCCTGGCCGCGCTCCTTGGTCACCGCCTCGCGGAAGACGATCCGGCCGCCGGCCGACCAGATCCGCTGCCGGTCCCAGTAGTAGTAGCCCATGGGCCCGACGAGGCCGATCTCCGGGGAGCCCTCGGCGACCCGGACCATCTCGGCAAGGAGGCTCGGCGCCACCTCGATGTCGTTGTTGAGGACCAGCAGATAGTCGTAGCCCCGCGCCGCCGCCCAGCGCATCCCCAGGTTGCAGCCGCCGGCCGGCCCCAGGTTCTCCTCGGTGCGGATCTGGACGACGTCCGGGAACGCCTCCGCGATCGCCTGGAAGGAGCCGTCGGTCGAGCCGTTGTCCACGACCACCAGGTCGCAGGCCGGGTAGTCCATACGGCCGAGGCTCGCCAGGGCCTCGAGCGTCACGTCGCGCCCGTTGTAGTTGAGCACGATCGCCGCCACGCGCGGTTCGCTCACGACGCGCCTCCGTGCTCGCGGCCCCAGCGGTCGAGGATCAGGGCCCGCCAGAGGGCGGTCGAGGCGTCGAGGCGGCCGCGGCGGTGGTCCGCGAAGCGGCGCTCGACCGCCGCGCGGTCGAGCCAGCGCCAGACCGGGGCGTCGCGCTCGCCGAGCACCCCTTCGACCAGCGGGGCGAGCTCGCCGCGGAACCAGCGCGCCAGGGGGACCGCAAACCCCTGCTTCGGCCGCTCGAGGAGGCGGCGGGGCACGTGGCGGTAGGCCAGGCGGCGCAGCAGCAGCTTCTGCCGGCTGCCGCGCATCTGGCTCGCCGCCGGCAGGCGCTCGGCCAGGGCCACCACCTCCTGGTCGAGGAGCGGACAGCGCACCTCGAGGGAGTGGCGCATCGCCGCCCGGTCGACCTTCACCAGGATCTGATCGGGCAGGTAGGTCTCGACATCGGTGGCCCGGCAGCGCTGGAGGAAGCCCAGCCCCTCGGGGGCGGCGAAGTCGGCGGCCGCCTTCTGCTCCGCCGCCGGCCCCAGCGCCCGCCGGACCTCGGGGGCGAGCAGGTCGCGGTAGACCGGCGAGAAGCCCAGGGCGTCGAGGTAGAGCGCGGCCTCCCGGCGCGCGACGCGGCCCAGGGCCCGGCCCAGGTACGCCCCCGTGGGCAGGAGCGTCGCGGCGCGCCCGGCGAGGCCGCGGCCCACCGGGGTGAGCCATCGCCCCCAGCGCTCGAGGGCCTTCGACTCGACGTAGCGGCGGTAGCCGAAGAAGAGCTCGTCGCCACCGTCGCCCGAGAGGGCCACCGTCACGTGGCGCCGGGTCTGCTGGCAGAGGTAGTAGGTGGGGATCGCCGAGGGGTCGGCGAAGGGATCGTCGTAGGTGGCGACGAGCTCGGGCAGGACGGCCACGGCGTCGGGCGTCACCACGTCCTCGTGGTGCTCGGTCCCCAGGTGGTCGGCCACGGCCCGGGCGTGGGCCGACTCGTCCCACCCCGCCTCGCGGAACCCGACCGTGAAGGTCCGCACCCGGCCGGGCGCCTGGTGCACCATGTGGGCGACCACCAGGCTCGAGTCGATCCCGCCGCTCAGGAAGGCCCCGAGCGGCACGTCGCTCGTCAAGCGCAGGCGCACCGCCTCGGCCAGCGTCGCGTCCAGCCGCTCCAGCCACTCCTCGTCCGACGTGGCGCCGGGCGCCTCGGGCCGGGGCCGGAAGGCCCAGTAGCGCTCGATCGCAGGCTCGAGAGGGCCGCCGGAGCCGGCCCCGGCACACCCGGTCTTGAGCGTCAGCCGGCAGCCGGGAGGGAGCTGGCAAACGCCCTGGAAGGCCGAGCGGGGGCCCACGACGTTGCCGTAGACCATCAGCTCCCCCACCGCCCGCGGGTCGACCTCGCGCGAGACCCCGGGGTGGACCAGGAGGGCCTTGGGCTCGGAGGCGAAGACCAGCTCGCCGCCGGCCCGGGCGTAGTAGAGGGGCTTCTTGCCCATCCGGTCGCGCCCCAGGAGGAGCCGGCCCCGGCGCCGGTCCCAGAGAGCGAACGCGAACATGCCGCGCAGCCGCTCCACCAGCGCCGCGCCGTGCTCCTCCCAGAGGTGGACCAGCACCTCCGAGTCGGTGGCGGTCGTGAAGCGGTGGCCGGCGGCCTCGAGCTCGGCGCGGAGCTCCCGGAAGTTGTAGATCTCGCCGTTGAAGACGACGGCCACGGTGCCGTCCTCGTTGAACAGGGGCTGGTCCGCTGCGGCCGAGAGGTCGATGATGCTCAGGCGCCGGTGCCCCAGACCGACGTTCTCCTGCACCAGGAAGCCGTCGGCGTCCGGCCCCCGGTGACGGAGCACCGCGGTCATCGCCCGCAGCCGGTCCGGGTCCACGGCCCGGCCCGGAGGCGCCACGATGCCGGCGATCCCGCACATGCCTAGGGGTCCTCCGCCGCGACGGATTCGATCAGCGCCTGCCAGCCGGGCATCACGGTCGCCAGGCCGTAGCGCGCCCGCGCCCGCTCGCGGCCGGCCCGGCCCATGGCCTCGCGCAGCGCGTCGTCCGCCAGCAGCTCCCCCGCCGCCCGGGCCAGGGCTTCGGCGTCGCCCACCGGCGTCAGGCGGCCGGAGACGCCGTCTTCGACGATCTCGTCGGGGCCGTAGGGGCAGCGCGTCGCCACCGCCGCCAGGCCCAGGCCCTGCGCTTCGATCAGGGCGTTGGGGAGCCCCTCGTGATCGCTGGTCAGGAGCAGCAGGTCGGCCTCCCTCATCAGTGCGTAGGGATTGTCGCAGAATCCGAGGAGCTCCACCGCGCCGCCCAGGCCGAGCTCCGCCACCCGCCGGCGAACCGCCGCCTCGAGCGGCCCCTCGCCGCACAGCCAGAGCCGCGCGTCGACGCTCTCGCGGAGTCGGGCCAGGGCCGCGAGCGCCAGGTCCGGCCGCTTCTGGGCCGTGAGCCGCCCCACCCACAGGAGGGTCCTCGCGCCGGGCGCGGCCCGCCGGAGCGCCGGCTCCCGAGAGCGGCGCTCCAGGAGCTCGAAGTCCGTGGGGTTGGGCAAGCTCACCACCCGACCGGCGACCCCCGGGTACGCGCGCCCGAACGCCTCGACCAGGCCCTCGGAGTTGACCACCACCCGCCGCGCCAGGGGGTAGACCCGGCGTGCCCACCAGGCCTGGAGCACCCCCTCGGACAGCTCCGGGGCGTTGGCCACCCGCGCGATCCACGGCGGGCGCCGGGCCGCCGCCACGAGCGCGGCGCCGGTCAGGCAGTTGGTGGAGAGCACGTTGCTCAGCACCACGTCCGGCGCGCTCCGGCGGACCTCGCGCGCCAGGCGCAGGATGGTGCGTGGCAAGTGGCGGAGCCCGCGGTAGCCGAGGCGCGTCACCGCCACGTTGTCCGGCCGGTCGTAGCTCTCGCGGTCGGTCACCAGGCAGAGGGCGGGGGCGAAGCGGCGCCGGTCGAGGGCGGCGGCGAGGTAGCTGGCGAAGCGCTCGGCGCCGCCACCGCTCAGGGAATGGCTCACCACCAGGACGCGCAGCGGCCGGTCCCGGCCGCCTCCGGCACCCGGGCGGCTCATCGCGGCTCGGGGGACGACGAGGGCCCGGCCGCCGGGCCCCGAGGCGGCTCGGCCGCGGGCGCCGCGACGACGGTCACCGGCAGGCGGTAGGGCGCGACGCCCCGCTGGGAGAACCAGGCGACGTGCTCGTAGAGCGGGTCGAGCTCCAGGACGTAGTCGCCGGGGCGCTCGGGCGCCGTCACCGCCATCCGGACCCGGGCCTCGCCGCCGGGAGCGACCGGCAGGGCGAGGTCGGTGCGCGCGCCGTTGAAGACCACCTGCCGGCCCTCCGCGTCGAGCCAGTGGTACGACGCCCGAACCCGCGCGGCGCCGCCGCCGGTCCAGGCCGTCCGGCTGGTGTTGGCGAGGCGCGCCACGAGGTAGAAGGTCTGCCCGGCCTGGACCCGGCGCCGCGCCCGGACCTCGCGCCACGCGGCGCCGAAGACGTCGCGCTCCAGGACGTCGCCGGCGCCGAGCAGGGTGAGCTCGGCCCCGACGTAGAAGTTGTCGTTCAGGCTCTCGTCGTAACCGAAACCCGAGCCGGGGCAGCGGGGCGGCGGGAAGCGGCGGACCCAGGGCTCGACCCTGCCGCTCTCGGTGTCGACCACCAGGCGATAGACGTAGGCCGGCCGGGCCGCCCGGTGGGTGACCCGGGCGGGGCCGCCGGGCCGGAGCGAGACCACCGCCTGCGTCCCGGCCTCGGTCCCCGGGCCCAGCGTGAGGGTCCGCTCGTCGTCTCCCAGGGTGAGGGCGATCCGGTTGTCGGGCGCCGGGCTCGAGAGGAGCAGCTCGACCGGCTCGGCCAGGGGCGCGGCGGAGAGGACCAGGAGCTCGACCCGGCTCGCCCCTTCGAGCCACACGCTCTCCCCCCGCGGCAGGACCTCGTCCTTGCGCCCCAGGAGCTCGAGGCCGGGGAGCGCGACCTCCTGGTAGCCGGGCACCTCGCGCAGGGTGAGCTCCAGGGGAAAGGGACGGAAGGGGGCGTTCCTCACGTGGGCCTGGAGGGTGGGTTCCGGCACCGCGGCGCCGAACGGGGTGAGCAGGATCGGACCGAGGAACAGGCCGCCCACGGCGTAGGCCGCGGCGACCGTCCAGCGCGGGCGCACCCGCCCGACGAGGAAGAGGAACGCCGGGTAGACGTTGACGAAGTACCGATTGCCCACGAAGCCCCCGCCCCCCTGCCAGTTCGCGGGGATGAACACCAGCAAGAAGAGGGCGACCAGGGCGAGGGCGCCGAGCAGCGACCAGCGCCAGACGGATCGCCGTTCGTGGACCAGGAACAGGAGCGTCGCCAGGCCGGCGAAGGGGAAGTAGAGCCAGAGCCCCGTGTGGCGTCCGACGAAGAAGTAGAGCAGGTTCTCGGCGAGGCGCCCGGGGCGCACCGCCGGCACCCGGAAGATCCAGCTCCATGCGCCGCCGGTGGGGCGCGCCCCCTTCGACGAGGCGGTGGCCGCCGTGGCGCGGGAGATGGGCGGGGCCTCCGGGGAGCAGAGCACCACCCCCTGGCGCTCGACGCCCAGGTAGGGGGTCGGGTGGCCGGTCAACGCGATCGCCAGGCCGACCGCCGCGGCGAGGGCGAGCGCCGCCGCGGCGAGCCAGGCGCCCACCGCGGCCCAGCGCCGGGCGAGCGCGTGGTAGACCAGCGGCGCCAGGCCGATCGCCGCGATCATCGGCTTGTTGTAGACGCCGAGGGCCAGGGCCGCGCCCGAGAGCCCGGCCCACAGGGCCGTCCGGCGTCCGCTCCCGGCGGGCGGCCGGAGGCCGAAGAAGAGACAGGCCGCCACCGCCGCCATGTTGAACACCTCGGGGTGGAGCCAGAAGACGTAGGCGAAGCCGGCGCTCACCACGAAGAAACCGGCGGCCAGGAGCGCCGCCGGGCCCGCCGGGTCCGCCCGGGCGAGGTGGAGCGCTCCCATCCAGACCATGGCGACGAGCAGCAGCATGTTGAAGAAGAGCATGCCGTCGGCCCCGGCCAGCCCGGCGAAGGGCGCCGCGAACAGCGAGTAGAGGTACGGCTTGCCGAAGTAGGCCGTCCTCCACCCGTCGTCGGTCATCAGGATCAGGTTCGAGATGGGGCGGTAGGGAAACTCCCGGAAGGCCCGATCGAGGTCGGAGGGCCCCAGGCGCAGGTCGCCGTCCCGGGCCAGGGAGAGCGCCATCAAGTAGTAGGCCGGCTCGTCCGACTTCAAGGTCGGGGGGAGGCCGGGCTTGCCGAGGGTGAGGGGGAAGGCCAGGAGGAACAGAGTGACCGACAAGAGGGCCAGCGTGGCTCGGCGCGTCACGGCGCCCGAGTCTACCGTACCGGTCGGGGCGGGAAGGCCGCGACGCCGTGATAGGTTTACGTCTCCGCCGCGAGCCCGCAGGCTCGTCGCCGGAGCCCGCCCTCCCCAGGACCCGACACCGCAGGAGACCCGCTTGTCCACACCGCCGAAGCCGCGCATCCCCCTGCCGGTGACCGCCCCGGCCGCCCTCGCGATCCTCGTCCTCCTCGCGCTCCTCGCCGGCTGCTCGAGGCCGCCGGGAGCGGGAGCGGGCTCCGGTCTGCCCCGCCGCGTCTTCCTGATCACCGTCGATACCCTGCGGGCCGACCACCTGACGCCCTACGGCTACCCCCGCGACACCAGCCCCGCCGTCGCCGACCTGGCGCGCCGGGGGGTCCTGTTCGAGCACGCCGAGACGCAATGGCCCAAGACCGGACCGTCGTTCGCCTCCATGTTCACCGGCCAGTACCCGCAGTCCACCGGCTTGACCCACGACGCCGCCCAGCGCGTGCCGGACGCCTACCTGACCCTGCCCGAGCTGATGAAGAGCCAGGGGTTCACCACCGCCGCCGTGGTCTCGAACGGCGTGCTGTCGAAGGACCTCGGCTGGGACCACGGGTTCGACGAGTACCTCCAGACCTGGACCCTCGACCCCCACCCCACCGACGACCCGGTCGACTACCGCCACTACCTGAACGCCGCGCGGGTCAACGAGCTGGCCGAGCCGCTGCTCGAGCGCCACAAGGACGACCGGCGGCTGTTCGTCTGGCTCCACTACTCCGACCCCCACGCCCCCTACCTGCTGCCCGCGGACGTGGCGAACCCCTTCGTCGACGACGACCACTACACCGGCGACGCCGTGGTGAAGCTCGGGGACCACCCCGGGGCGGCCCTGGGAAGCCACCGCGAGCTGCGCTACTACGTGGCCGCCTACGATGGCAACGTGCGCTTCGCGGACCAGCACATCGGCCGGATCCTCGCCCTCGCCCGGCAGCTCGGCCTGCTCGACGACGCGCTGGTGGTGTTCACCGCCGACCACGGCGAGAGCCTGGGCGAGCACGACTACTACTTCGGCCACGGGCGGCTGCCCTACGAGCCCTGCGCCCACGTGCCGCTGATCGTCTCCTGGCCGGGCCACGTCGAGGGCGGACGGCGGGTGAGCGCCCCGGTCGAGCTGGTCGACCTCTACCCGACCCTGCGCGACCTGGCGGCTCCCGGCGCCCAGGTACCCGGCCTCGAGGGCCACGGCCTGGGGCCCCTGCTCTTCGGCGGCGAGCACGCCGGATCGGCCGCGGCTGACGACCCCTTCCAGTACGCCTTTTCCGAGGCGGGAGGCGGATCGCCGACGACCCACTTCCGCACCGTGCGCGACCTGCGCTGGAAGCTCGTCTTCCACCCGCCGCTTCGCAAGGCCCCGCCGCGCTGGGAGCTCTACGACCTCCAGGCCGACCCCGGGGAGACGCGCAACCTGGCGGACCGGGAGACGCGGCAGCTCCAGCGCCTGAGGAGCGTCCTCGGCAGGTGGATGAAGGGGAACGACTGGATCCGCAAGCCGAAGCAGGCGGTGGCGGCCCACGGCGAGGAGACGGAGAAGGCGCTGAAGGCGCTGGGCTACGTCCAGTAGCCCGGAGACGGGAACGGCCGGCGCCGAAGCGCCGGCCGTTCGAGCTTCCGGCCCGCCGCAGCCCGTCTACTTGGTGAGCTCCAGCAGCAGGTTGCTGTAGTGCCAGCCGTAGCTCGGCGGCTCGTTGGCGTTGATCCCCAGGCGGTTGCTGAAGTCGGCGGTGATGTTCTCGCCGGAGTTGATCACGATCGAGCTGACGTTCGGCCGGTCCTTGATCTCGTGGAGGACGTGCCCCGCGGGATCGAGGATCTTCAGGTCGAGCATCTTCGCACCGGGGTTGTAGACGTAGTCGAAGATGTAGGTCTTTCCGGGCGTGGAGGCGAAGCCCTGCTCGAACTTGGCCTTGGCCCCCGCCGGGATGCCGATGCCGTGGCGGAACAGGATGGTGTTCCGGCTCGGGCCCTTGAGCCCGGCGAAACCGAAGAGGTTGAAGTGGCGCCCGGCCTTGGCCAGCCAGAAGCAGAGGTTCAGGCCCGAGGTCGGCGGGAACCAGCCGCCATTGTAGACCTCGACCCGGAAGTGCAGGGACGAGTACGAGCCCGGCGGGAGCTGGAAGCTCTCGCGATCGTAGTCGTCCTTGACCGTCGGCGTGAAGAAGGTCCCCTGGCGGGTGAAGCACACGTCGGCGCCGTCGGAGCAGGCGGCGGGCGCCGGGTCCGAGGCGGCCGGAGGCTCGAAGCCGTCCGCCGCCCGCGCCGAAGGCTGCACGAAGCGGACCTCGCCCGTCTCCACGTCTCGAATCGTGGCGAAGGGAAAGAAGTCCTGGTCGCAGGTGACGGAGAGGTGGGCGTTGTCGATCTTGGAGACCTGGAGCACACCCAGGGCGTCGGGGAAGAAGACGTTCGACAGGGGCAGGAGTGGGAGCAGCACGGTGCTCTGGATCTGGTCGCCGTTCTCCTTGAAGGCGCGGAGCGTGCACTGGGCGCTCTCGTGGCCCAGGTTGACCAGCCCGAAGTCGGTGATCCGCTTGTTGGGCTCGCGCTCCCATCCCTGGAGATCGGCCTCCTGGCCGGCCGGGATCATGTTCTCCTTGGAAATCACCGGCACGTCGCTCCCCAGGCTCTCGCCGAAGACCGGGTGGCTGCCGACCAGGCGCGAGCTGGCGACGATGGCGGCCGGCCCGTTGATCTCCAGCATCCCCACGGTGCCGGGCCGGATCGCCGGCCGCATGAGCATGGATTCCCCCGGCTCGATGCGCGTGAGGTCCGGCTTGGCGTGGGCGTCGCGCTGGGTCCCGTCCGTCAGGGCAGGGATGAAGTACACGGAGAAATTCGTCGGTTGGTTGCCGGTGTTCGCGAGCCAGACCTCGGTCGAGAGACCGATGTCCGCCAGGTCGACGTCCGTGGTGAACGGTACGTACACCGTGCCCGCCCACACCGGACCAGCAAGAAGGAGAGTCAACGAAACAACGATCGCGGCGGTCGCCGCCTTCCCAGGGGCTGTGTTGATCTTCTCTAACATCCCATGACACCTCGTCGGGGTGGTTCATTGTGGCCGGGCGATAGACAACGAGCGTCTTCGCTCCGGGCGACCCATGCTGGAAACTGCCGTAAGTATAGATGATCGTTGAAAAATTCGCAATCCGGCCGGTAAATTAGACACGGGGCCGCGCGACCCCGCGGGGGCCGCGAGCGAGCCAAACCGATGCTGCTAGGGCATTTCCCCGCGCAGCGCGCGGAGGAGATCCCGGGGCGTGGCCAGGTCGAGAAAGGACCCCCGGGGGAAGGGAACGCCCTGGACGGGGAGGCCCTCGGCGACCGCCGACGCGAACGCCGCGCCGAGCTGGAGCTCGCCCTCCCCGCGGCCGCGCCGGCCCGCCACCCAGCGGTGGAGGTGCTCGGTGAAGCGCCGGTCCCACACCGCCAGGAGCCAGTTGAGCGCCAGCTCGCTGGTCGCCGGCCGAACCTCGATACGACGCACCGCGCCGTCCGGCCCGGTCTCGACCATGTCCGTCGTCGCGGGGTCCGCGGCCGGGAAGAGCCCCAGGACGAGCGCCGCGCCGGTCTCCCCGCGACACTCGAGGAGCCGGTCGAACGCGTCGGCCGGCGCGAACAGCACGTCGGCGAAACCGAGGCCGACCACGGTCTCCGGCGATCGGGCGAGGAAGGGGTAGGCGCGGTCGAGGGTCTCGGGCACGCTCGGGGAGTCGGCGACGCTCACGAAGGCGAGCGCGGGCAGGCGCACGCCCGGCTCCTCGCCGAGCGCCGCCAGGTAGCGGGGGATGTCGCCCTTGTCCCGGTCGACGACCAGGAAGGCCTCCCGCGCTCCGGAGGCCCGCAAGCGCTCCAGCAGGACCTGGCAGGCGACCCGCAGCCGCGGCCCCTCCGCCCCCTCGTACCAGCCCACCGGGAGGAGCTCCTTGCTGCACGGCAGGAGGCCGTGCCGGCGGGCCTTGCCGGCGGCGGGAACGAGACCGACGAACGGCGGCGGCGGGCTGATGGACGCGGCGGGCATCTCGGCCGGGGACCTGCGGGAGCTGGTACCATACCGCGGATGCGGAGAGCGTGCCTGCGCACGATGGCGTGCGTCTTGTGCTTGTCGTGCCTCGGCGCCGCCCGGCTCCGGGCCCAGACCGTCTACGTCGCCTTCGGCGACAGCATCACGGCCGGGGTCGGGGACGACCCGGCGCGCATCGAGCCCGGCTACCCACCCCGCCTCGAGGACCTCCTCCAGGCGGCGGGCGACGAGGCGACGGTGGTCAACCAGGGGTTGGGCGGCGAGAAGACCCCCGAGGGTCTGGCGCGGATCGACCAGGTGCTCGACGAGGGCGGCGACGTGCTCCTCCTGATGGAGGGCTCGAACGACATCTCCCGGGAGATCTCCCCCGAGACCACCCTGTTCGACCTCGGGGAGATGGCCCACCGCGCCGAGGTGCGCGGGTGGCAGGCGGTCCAGGCGACGGTCATCCCCCGGATCCCCGAGGCCGTGGTCGATCCCGACAACGTCGTCAACCAGGCGCTCAACGAGACGATCCGCGACCAGGCGGGGAACCAGGGCCGCAACCTGGTGGACAACTTCGAGGTCTTCACCGAGCTTCCCCACCGCTTCGCCGACTACTACCTCCACGAGGCCGACGACCACGTGGGCCATCCCAACGCCAAGGGGTACGACGTGATGGCGCGGGCGTTCTTCGAGGCCCTGACCGGGGTCGACGGCGTGCCGCCGGTGCCGGGCCTCGTCTCGCCGGCCAACGGCGCCACCGGCGTGCCGAAGGCGAGCGGCATCCAGGTCGACGTCTGGGACTTCGGCGCGGGCATCGACCTCTCGGCCACCCACCTGCTGCTCAACGGCACGACGGTCTCCGCCAACCTCCACGGCGACTCGCGTCACGCCTTGCTGCGCTACAACCCTCCCCGGCCGCTGCCGGGCGTGGTCCACGTGACCTTGAGGAGCCGCGACCTGGCGACGCCGCCCCACACCTTCGACCGGGAGATCTCCCGCTTCGTCATCGCCGGGGCGCAGCTCATCAAGGGGGACCTGAACGAGGACGGACGGGTGGACGGGATCGACCTGGTCCAGCTCGCCATCCATTTCGGCGCGGTGCGCGGCGACCCCCGCTACGACTCGGTGGCCGACCTGGACGCCTCCGGCGGCGTCGACGGCGCCGACCTCGCCATCCTGAGCTCCAACTTCGGACAGTCCGTCACCTAGCGTGCCGGCCCCGAGCCCTTCGTCCCCTTCGTCGCTTCCGTCCCCCGCCCCTTGCGCGTCGCCGTCCTAGCCCACAGCTTCCCGCGCTTCCCCGGAGACGGCCACGGGACGTTCGTCAAGAGCCTCTCCGAGGCCCTGGCCCGCCGGGGCCACCGGGTGTGGGCGGTGATCCCGTTCGACCCGGCGATCCGGAGCGATCCCCGGACGCCGCTCACCGTCCGGCCGTTCCGCTACGTCTGGCCCGACCGCTGCCACCGGCTGGGCTACTCGCGCACCCTCCAGCGCGACCTCGGGCTCAAGCTCTGGGCCCTGGCCGAGTCCCCCCTCTACTTCGCCTGTGCCGAGCGGGCCCTCGCGCGCCTGGTGCGCTCCGAGGGCATCGACCTGATCCACGCCCACTGGATCCTGCCCAACGGCTACGTCGCCGCGCGGGTGGCGCGGGCCACCGGCGTACCCTACGTCGTGACCCTCCACGGCTCGGACGTGTTCATGGCCGAGCGCAACCGCCTCTTCTCGGCCCTGGCCCGGCGGGCCCTGGCCGGGGCCGCCCACGTCACGTCGTGCAGCGCCGAGCTGAGCGCGCGGCTGCTGGCGGTCGCGGGGGAGGAGCACGCCTCCAAGGTGGTGCTGGTGCCCAACGGCACCGAGCGATCGGCGGCTCGCGCCGGGGCGGGGCGCGCGGACGCCGGCGCCGCCGGGATGCCGGCGGGCTGCCGCCCGGTGGTCGCCGTCGGCCGGCTGGTGGACAAGAAGGGCTTCCGCCACCTCCTCGACGCGGCGCCGCGGATCCTCGAGCGGGTGCCCGAGGCGCGGATCGTCCTGGGCGGCGGCGGGCCTCTCGAGCGGCCGCTCCGCGAGCAGGCCCGGCGGCTCGGGATCGAGGACGCGGTGGTCTTCACCGGCGCCCTGGACCACGGCCGGGCCCTGGAGCTGCTGGCGGGCGCCGAGGTGGTGGTGATGCCGTCGGTGCGCGATCCGCGGGGCAACGTGGACGGCCTGCCGATCGTCGTGCTCGAGGCGATGGCGGCGGGCCGGCCGGTGGTGGCGAGCGACGTCTCGGGCCTGCCCCTCGCGATCGAGGACGGCAGGACGGGTCTCCTGGTGCCCGCGGGCCGCCCGGAGGCGATCGCCGACGCGGTCGTCGCCCTGCTCGAGGACCCGGAGCGGGCGCGCGCGCTCGGCGAGCGGGCGAAGGCGCGGATCGAGAGCGAGCTCAACTGGGACGCGGTGGCCGCGATCCACGACCGCTTGTACCGGCGGGCGGCGGGCGGCGCCGGGGAGGCGTGAGCATGGCGGCGACGAGCGCGGATCGGGAGACCCTGCGGGCGGAGGAGGAGGCCCTGCGGGCGGCGTCCCCGGCCCTGGCCCTGGCGCTGATCGCCGGGCTCGCGGCCGGCCTCGTCCGCGGCGGGCACTACGTGGCGGCCGGCTTCCCCTCGATGCTCGCGGCGTCGATCGCCCGCGAGCTCGACTGGGCGCTCGCCGGCGCCGCCCTCTTCGCCCTCCTCTACGGCCTCCTGCGCCGGGCGCTACGCGGCCGGCCGGGGCGGTGGGCGGTGGCCCTGGCGGTCGCCCTGGCCGGGGCGCCGGTCCTGGCCGTCGCCGGCTACCGGCTGAACCGGACGGTGGGGATCCGGCCGTCCGAGCTCTTCGCGGCGTACCCGCTGAAGCTCAACCTCGCCCTGGTGGCCGGCGGGGCGCTGGCGGCGCTCGTCCTCTGGTGGCGCCTCGCGCGCGCCGCGAGGCGGGACGACGAGGGCGGCGCAGCGGCGCGCGGCGCCTCCTGGGCGGCGGGGATCGCCCTGGGAGCCCTCCTCCTCGCCCACGCCGCCGTCTGGACGAGCCTCGCCTCCGGCTCCCGGCCGGCGGCCACGGCCTCCCGGCCGGACGTCCTGATCCTCCTGGTCGACGCCCTGCGCGCCGACCACGTGGGCGCCTACGGCTACCCGCGCGCCACCACGCCGGCGATCGACTCCCTGGCCGCCGACGGCGTCGTCTTCCGGCAGGCGGTGAGCGACAGCACCTTCACCAAGAGCAGCATCTCCTCCCTCTTCACCGGCCGGTACCCCTACCAGCACGGCGTCTACTGGGGCTCCCGGACCGACGACCCCGAGTTCCCGGGGGCGGTGACCTCGGACGTCCTCCCGGCCCGCGAGACGACTCTCGCCGAGGCGCTTCGCCCCCTCGGCTACTTCACCGCCGCCTGGGTCCAGAACAGCCACCTGCGCGGCTTCATGGGGTTCGGCCAGGGATTCGTCGACTACCACGACCAGCAGGGGAGCGCGCCGCGGATCGACCGCCGGTTCCTCTCCTGGTTCGAGCGGGCCGGGCGCCGGTACCCGTTCTTCGCCTACCTCCACTACATCGACCTGCACGACCCCTACCGGCCGGCGCCGCCGTACGACACGATGTTCGGCACCTACGGCGATCCCTACCGGGGGATCGACTTCGCCGAGTGGGGGCGCTTCCTGGCGGCCGTGCGGCGGGGCGAGGCGACGCTGACCCGGCCGCAGGTCGAGCAGCTCGAGGCGTTCTACGACGGCCAGCTCCGCCTGGTCGACGACCAGGTCGGCCGGCTGCTCGCGCGCCTGAAGCGCGCCGGCGTCTACGACCGGAGCCTGATCCTGGTCACCGCCGACCACGGCGACGGCTTCATGGAGCACGGCTTCATCTCCCACAGCACGACACCCTACGACGAGCTCGTGCGGGTGCCGCTGATCGTCAAGCTGCCCGGCGGGCGCGACGCCGGCCGCGTCGTGGCGCGGCAGGTGCGGCTGGTCGACGTCCTCCCCACCGTCGTCGACCTGGTGGGCGGGCGGGTGCCGCCCGACGTCGCCGGTTGCAGCCTGCGCCCCCTCCTCGAGGGCGCCGGCGGCGAGCGGCCCGCCGCCTGCTCCACCGCGGTCATCGAGATCGCCGAGCCGGGCACCGAGGAGCCCACCGTCGCGGTGCGCACCGAAGGCTGGAAGTACATCCACCGCGGTGACGGGCGCGAGGAGCTCTACGACCTGGCGGCCGATCCCGGCGAGCACCACGACCTGCTCCCGCAGCCGCCGCCGGCCGCCCGCTCCGCCCTCGAACGGCTGCGCGCCGTGGCCCGGCACGCCATCGCCGCCCGCGACACCCAGGACGTGGGCAAGGTGAAGCTCGACCCGGACGCGGTCCGGGAGCTCAAGGCGCTGGGCTACGTGCAGTGACGGCCGTGGCCGTGCGGCGCTCGATCACAGGCTGCTAGACTCCCGTCCCGATGCGATCGCCCGCCTCGGGGAGGGGGGGCTCTTGAGCCGGGGGACGCGGTGGCGGCGGCGAGCCGTCATCTGCCTCCTCCTGGCCGCACCCCTCGCCTGGTGGGCGGAGCTGGTCCTCTTCGATCCCGAGACGGAGCTCCTCGTCGGCGCCAAGGCGCCGTGGCTGGTCGATCCCCGCTGGGAGACCCGCGGCAGGACCCCGAAGCCCTTCCCCCCCACCCGCTACCGGCTCGAGCCCCGGGGCTCGGGCGACCTCCCCGCGAGCCTGCCGGTGGCGATCCGGGCCATGCGCAGCTTCCGGGTCTACGTCGACGGCGAGCTGCGCTTCGACTTCGCCCGCTGGCAGCGCGCAGGCTGGAAGCGGCCCGTGAAGCTGGACCTCGGCCCCTGGCTCCGGGAGGCGCACCGCGCGCTGGTGATCGAGGTGGCGGACGACCGGGGCCCTCCCGCGCTCCAGGTCGTCGCCCTCGACGAGGCGGCGGCGCCCTGGGTCGAGACCGGGCGCGCCCGCTGGCTCTCGTCGACCCTCGGCCTGCCACCGGTGCCGGCGGCCGTGGCGGGGCGGGGCGAGGCCGAGCTCCGGGCCGGACCCTGGCGGTGGGCCCACCCGCTCCGCCACCTGGCGCTCCTGGCCGGCGTCCTCGGCCTGGTCCTGGCCGGCCTCGCGGGGTCGCTCCGGCGCCCGCCCCGCGCCGAGGAGCCGCGCCCCCCGTCGCGGTGGCGGCACGCGCCGGTCGTCGCCGCTCTCGTCCTGGTCGCCGGGGCGAACCTGTGGAACGCCTCGCGCTTTCCCTACGACCGCAGCCGGATGGACTGGGGCGGGCACCTGGAGCACCTGCGCTACGCCGAGCGGCACTGGCGCCCACCCCTGGCCGAGGAGGGCTGGGAGATGTACCAGCCGCCGCTCTACTACTGGGTCGGCGGCAGCTTCCTGCGGCTCTTCCGGAGCCACCTCGGCCTCCGCGCGTCGATCCGGTGGATCCAGCTCCTGGGCGCCGGCGCCGCGGTCCTCCACGTGCTCCTCGCCGCCTTCGTCCTCGCCCGCTTCGGGCCGGCGAGCGGCCGCGCCCGCGCCGTCGCCCTCCTCGCGGTCGGGCTGGCGCCGGGCGCGCTCACGACCGACGCCATGCTCACCAACGAGCCGTTCGCGGCCTTCGTCTGCGGCCTGCCGCTCGCCGCCGGGGCGCTGGTGCTCGCCGGCCGCCGCTTCGGCGTGCGCGCGGGCGCGCTGCTCGGTCTCCTGGGCGGCCTGGCGCTGCTCTCGAAGTTCACCGGCCTGATGCCGGTGGCGGCCCTGGCCGCGACCCTGGGGGTGGCGTACCTCGACGAGCCGGGCCGCCGCCGGGCGGTGGCGGCCACCCTCGCCGCCTTCGCCCTGGTGGTCCTGGCCGTGGCGGGCCCTTACTATGCGCGCAACGTCGCCACCTACGGCGAGCCCTTCGTGGGCAACTGGAGCCGGGCGAGCGGCTGGTACTACGAGCAGGAGCCCGGGTACCGGACGCCCCGCTTCTACGCCACCTTCGGCGACGTCTTCGCCTACCCGCCCATGCGAGCGCTCTACTCGAGCTTCTGGGATGGCCTCTACGCCTCCTGGTGGGGGGAGGTCCACGACGACTTCGTTCATCCGAACCAGCCGCGGACGATCCGCCTCTCGCTCATCCTGTTCGCCCTCGCCATCGTCCCCACGGCGGCGGGGCTGCTCGGGGCGGGCCGTTCGCTGCGGCGAGGCTTCGGGTCCGATCCGATCGACCGGGTCCACCTCCTCTTCGTCCTGGTCTCCCTCTTCAGCCTCGTCTCGCTCGCGGTCTTCGTCCTTCGCCTCCCGTTCTACTCGACCCTGAAGGCGTTCTTCCTGATGAACCTCACCCTCCCGGCGGCGCTCTTCGTCGCCCAGGGCACGGCCCGCCTCGAACGGGGGCTCGGCCGCGCCCGGGTCCTCCTCGACCTGGTGACCGCGGCCTTCGTGGTCTACGTGCTCCGCCTCTTCCTGTGGTGATGAGGAGTCCGTCCCCGCGCCGGGAGCGCCAGGCGCCCTGGCTCGACCTGGCGGTGGTGGTCGCCGTCGCCGTCGCGCTCCGCGTCCTCTACCTCCACCTCTACCCCGCGGTGTCCTTCGCGGGCGACTCCTACGAGTACGTGCTGCGCGCGCGGCGCCTCGCCGACGGCCAGGTGCCGTTCCTCTCGAGCACCGACTGGCACGCCTGGCAGACCTGGATCCGTCCGCCGGGCTTCTATCTCTTCCTCGCCGGCGTCGTCGGGCCCCCGGGGACCAGCCTGTCGCCGCTCCTCTGGTGGAACCTGGCGTTCTCCTCGATCGGCGCGGGCGCGACCTGGGCCGCCGGCTGGCGGCTCTTCGGGCGGGGTGCCGGGCTGGCCGCGGGGCTCTTCCTCGCGGTCTACCTCGAGTCGATCGTCACCGTCTCCCGGATCCTCAGCGAGCCGCTCTACATGGCGCTCCTGCTGCCCGGCCTCGCCCTCCTCGCCGCCGTCTCGCGCCGCCCCTCCTGGCGGCTCGCCGCCGCGGCCGGCCTGCTCCTGGGCGCGGCGGCGCTGGTGCGCTCGGCGCCCGTCCTCTTCGTGCCCCTCGCCGCGCTCCTCCTGCTCGCCGTGCACGGCGGCCGGCGAGGCTGGCGTCCCGCCCTCGCCCTGTGCGCCGGCATGGCCGTCCTGGTCGGCGCCTGGAGCGTGCGCAACACGGTGGTGCGCGGCGCCGTCACCGGGGTCGACGACCTGGCGGTGATCAACCTCCTGCAGGTCCATCCGGACCAGCGGTTCGTGCCCTGGAAGGACCTCGACCTCGGCACGCGGCAAGGACGCCGCGCCTACTACGAGCGCCTGCAGCAATCCAACGCCGGGGGCCGCCTGGCGCGCCGGGGCGGCGCCGTGCTCGCCCGGAACCTGGGCGACAAGCTCGCCCACCCCGGCGCGGCGCTCGCGGCGATCCGGTCCAACCTCGGCGACTTCTTCGACCCCTACGAGCGGGCCTTCTTCCTGCGGATCCACCCAGAGCCGGACCGCCGCCGGCTGGCGCTCCTGACCGCCGCCATGAACGTCCAGTACCTGCTCTTGCTGGCGCTCGCCGCCTGGGGGCTGGCCACGAGCTGGCGCGACCGGGCGACCTGGCCCCTGGCGCTCTGGCCACTCCTCAACCTCGCCGTGATCGTGCTCTTCTTCCACGCCGAGCAGAAGTACCGGCTGCCCACCCTGCCGGCGCTCATGGTGTTCGCGGGCGCGGCGGTCGTGGACCTCGCGGGCCGCCTGGCGCGGCGCCGCCGCGAGCCGGCGGGCCGATCGGCGGCTCGCGCGGAGGCGGGCCCCGGCGTCCGGGAGCTCACCCGGCGCCGCCGCCATCGGCCGAGCGCCCCTCGAGGAAGCGCCGGGTGGGCGTCCAGAAGCGCCAGGCGAGGAGCGCCAGGGACCCGAGGGCGGCGAGGGCCGACGCCGCCAGCCGCCACCAGCCGGCCGCGGGCAGGAGGGCGGCGGCGGCGAAGAGCGGTAGCGGCACGACGTAGATCAGCGCCATGTCGCCGAGCAGGCGGCCGAAGCCGCCGGAGAAGACGCGCGCCATCCGCCAGGCCATGAGGACGTTGCCGAGCAGCAGGAAGTTGGCCGCGGCCATCCCCGGCGCGCCCCAGCGGCGAGTGAAGGCCACCCCGAAGCCGACCAGCGACGCCAGGTTGAGGGCCATGATGACCAGCCACAGCCGGTCCTCCCGCCGCACCTTGAGCACCTCGCCGCCGAGCTCGGAGAAGACGTCGAGGAACGGCACGAAGCAGAGGATCTTGAGCAGA
The DNA here is from genome assembly GCA_963741925.1 of uncultured Acidobacteriota bacterium. Classification (GTDB taxonomy): domain Bacteria; phylum Acidobacteriota; class Thermoanaerobaculia; order Multivoradales; family DATKCC01; genus CAVUBL01. The sequence continues at coordinate 277,421 of CAVUJU010000003.1, read as the reverse complement.
CCGACGGCGGGCGCCCAGCGTGGCCCCAGCACCAGCTCGACCACCCGGTCGGCATTGAGGAACAGGAAGTATCCCGCCGTCACCTCGCACGACATGAGGAAGACCGTGGTCACCCGGAACGCGGCCCGGAAGCGCTCGCGGTCGTAGCGGTACTCGACGAGGGCCGGCACCAGCGCCCGGGGGAAGACCACCTGGCGCACCAGGAAGGCCAGCATGTAGGCCCGCGCGTACTGTCCCACCATGGCCGTGCTCACCTGCACCTCGACGATGAAGACGTCGATGTAGGTGACGAGCTGGAAGGTCACCCAGATGAAGAACAGGCCGGCGCTCTGGCGCAGCAGGTCTCCCAGGAGGGCCGGCTCGAACCGGAGCGGCACCCGCCCCCGGGCGCGGCCCCAGAGCAGGGCGGCGAACAGGGCCGAGGCCGCGAGATCGCCGGCGACGAGGCTCCACACCCCCGCGCCCGCCCAGGCCAGGGAGATCGCGACGGCCGCCATGAGCAGGCCGCGGAGAATCTCGGGGACCACCAGCCGCCCGATGTGCAGCTCGCGCTCGAAGAAGGTCCGCGGCACGCCCGCGAGACCGTCGAGGAGCACCCAGAGGGCGAAGACCCGCAGGACCGCCGGGAGCCGGGGATCCAGGTGGCCGGCCAGGGGGGCGGCGATCACCAGGGCGGCCGTGACCAGCACCCCGGAGACGGCGCTGAAGGCGAAGACGGTGCCGTAGGGCCGGCGCTCGTCGCGGATCAGGTGGTAGATCAGCCCCAGGTCGCGCACCGCGCCGGCGACGGTGACGATGCGCAGGGCCAGGTCGTAGAGCCCGTACTCCTCCGGAATGACCAGGTGGGCCAGGACGATCCGCGCCGCGAAACCCACCAGCAGGCGGGCGCCGAGGCTCCAGTAGCTCGCCAGCGACGAGGCGAGGAAGCGCCGGGGGGTCGAGGGATCGCTCGCCCCGGTCCCGGGGTCCGGCCCGGCACCTGGAGGAGGAGGGGTCACGGGAGCAGGCCGGCCCAGCGCGCCCAGCGCCCGGTCCTCTCCATGCCGGAGTCGAGGTCCCAGGCGGGCCGGTAGCCGAGCAGCTCCCGGGCCTTGTCGATCCGGACCCGGGTGCGGGCGCGGAAGAAGTCGATCGCGCCGGGGCTCAGGGGATGAATCGGCAGCTCGCCGGCGGCCGCGCCGGGGCCCGCAGCGCCCCCGCCGCCGGCGCTCATCCGATCCTTGATCCGCTGCTGCCAGGCCTCCGGCAAAACGGTGCTCGCCAGCTCGCGCAGGGCCACCAGCTCGCGGGTCGCGAAGAGGCGCTCTCGGAGCTCCCGGTCGGCGAGCACCGCCGACAGGAGCTCGGGCAGTGCCCACGCGCGGGCCCGGCGGTGCCGGCGCCACTCGGCGCGCGCCTCGGCCGCGCTCATCGCCACCGTCCGCGGGGCACCGATCATGCCCTCGAAGCGGCCGTAGAGCTCCCGCCAGGTGGCGGGCTCCGCGCTCGAGATCAGGACCGCCTCGCCCACCGCCGCCGGCTCCACCGCGGCCAGCAGCATGGCGCTCACCAGGTTGTCCACGTAGACGTGGTTGGCGAGGCCGCGGCCGTCGTCGACCAGGATCACCCGGCCGGTGCGGAGCGCGGCGAGGACGTTCGCGGTCCAGACCCCGCCGTAGGGCCCGTAGACCGCGGTCGGCTGGAGGACGGCGACCGGCACCCGCCCGGCGCGCGCGAAGCCGAGGGCGATCCGCTCCGCCTGCCGCTTGCTGTCGGCGTAGGTCTCGCCCAGGCGCCGGCGCGGCGCCTCCTCGGTGAGGTCGCCGTCCGGCGTCTCGCCGTAGACCATGAGGGTCGAGAGGTGGACCACCCGGCCGACGCCGGCCTGCGCCGCGGCCTCGAGGAGCCGGCGCGTGCCTTCCCGGTTGACGAGCGCCCGCGAGCGCCGGCTCCCCCGGGTGCCGTAGGCGCAGTGGAAGACCACGTCGCAGCCCGCGACCGCCGACGCCAGGGCCGCGCGGTCGGTGACGTCGCCCCGCGCGATCTCGACCGAGAAGCGGGCGAGGCGGACGGCGCCCGCGACCCGCCGGACCTGCCCGCGGACCCGCGCCCCGCACTCGAGCACCAGGCGCTCCACCAGGCGCCCGCCGATGAAGCCGCCGGCGCCGGTCACCAGGACCCGGCGGCCCCTGAGCTCCTCGCGCGCCGAGCGCAGGTCCATCGTCACCCCGCGGCCGGCGCGGCCGGGCTCACCCAGGGCAGGACGAGGGGCTCGCGCGCGCCGTAGCAGGCCTCGATGAGGGCGATCGAGCGGCGCCCGTCGCGGGCGGTGACGAAGGGCTCGCGCTCCTCCTCGATCGCCGCCGCGAGGTCGTCGATCTGGCGCCGGAAGGCGCCCAGGAAGTCGAGCCCCGCCCCGCCCTCCCGGCGCGCCCGGCCGTGGAGAGCCACGGGGACGCCGTCGAGCTCGAGGACGACCGGCGGGTCCGGGTCCCAGATGCCGACCTCGAGCCGCGCTCGCTCGCCGAAGAATGTGCAGGTGTTGCGCAGGTTCCGGGTGCGACTGATCTCGACCGTGCCCGCCGTCCCCGAGGCGAAGGCGAGCTCGAGCTCACAGTCGGACTCGACGCCGCCCATGGCGTCGTCGCGGTAGCGGACCTCGGTCCACTCCCCGAGCCAGAGGAGCAGCAGGTCGAGGACATGCACCCCGTAGTCCACCAGCACGCCTCCGCCCGCGGTCTCCCGGCGGAGCATGAAGTCGGTGGTGAAGGGCCAGCTCGAGACCACGCCCAGGCGCAGCTCGAAGCGCTCGACCCGGCCCAGCAGGCCGCTCGCCAGGAGGTCGCCGACCAGCCGCGTCGAGTCGAAGAAGCGGAACTGGAGGCCCACGGTGAGGCGCGCACCGCCGGCCGCCGCCGCCTCGATCATGGCGTCGCACTCGGCGGTCGACAGGCCCATGGGCTTTTCCACCAGCACGTGGACGCCGGCGGCGAGCAGCTCGATCGCCACCGGCGCGTGCAGGTGGTTGGGCAGCGCCACGACGGCCGCCGCCGCCCGGCCGGGGACCTCCCGCGCCTCGGCGGCCACCGCCGGGCCCCCCCAGCGCTCGGCGGCCGCGCGGGCGCGCCCGGCATCGCGGTCGACCACCAGCGCCGTCTCGGCCCGCCGGGAGCCGGCGAGGACCGGCAGGTAGTGGCTCGTGGCGACGGCGCCGCAGCCGACGACGGCGAAGGGGACTTTGGCGGGCATGGCGGGTCGCGGCAGACTATAGCTCACCCGCCGTACCTCTCCCAAGTGCTAGACTCCTCAGAGGTTAGCGACCCAACCTCCACGGATCTCCGCCCGCCGCCTTGCGCAAGCTCCTCCGGATCTTCCTCGCGCTCTACTACCGCGCGCTCCTCGGCCGCCGCTTCCCCGGCGCGGCGGGCCTGGCGCGGCGGCTCCGCGCCGTCGAGCGGTGGAGCGGCCGGGGGGACGTGCCCCTCGCCCGGGGCTCGTGGGAGGAACAGTACCGCGCCGGGACCTGGACCTTCCTGGAGGAGCCGGGCGAGCTCGCGCGTTACGCCGTGGTGGCGGGCGCCATCCGCCGCCTGGCGCCCGGCGGGGCGGTCCTCGACGTGGGCTGCGGCGAGGGGGTGCTGGCCGACCACCTGGAGCCGGGGGGCTGCCGCCGCTACCTGGGGATCGACCTCTCCGAGACGGCGGTCGCCGCCGCGCTCCGCCGGGCCGGCCCGGACACCCGCTTCGCCGTCGCCGACGCCGAGGACTGGCCGCTCCGGGGCCCTTTCGACGCCGTGGTCCTCAACGAGTGTCTCTACTACATGCGCGAGCCGCTGGAGCTCGCCCGCCGCGCCGCGGCGGCCCTCGCGCCCGGCGGCGTCCTCGTCGTCTCCATGTTTCGCACCGGCCGCACCCGGGGCCTCGCCCGCCTCCTGGCCCGCGAGCTCGGCCGGATCGAGGAGGTGACGATCGCCTCGCGGCGGGGAGCGTGGATCGTCACCCTCCACCGCCGGGAGAGCTCGTGACCCGTCAACCGTCGAGTGACGTCTCCCGGCGGTCCCTCTCGCCAGATACCCTGTCACTTGACGGTTGACGGGTCACGAGGCATCTACCAGGGCTCACTTCGTGACAGGTGAGTCAAGTTTTCCCAGGCGGACCCGAGATTCGGGAGGGGGCGTCCCCTTCCCCCCCGTGGGGTGGCAAGGGGATCGAGGGATGCGGGGGGCATCCGGTCAGAGCGCCGCGACCCGGAAGCGCAGGCAGCCCCAGAGCCGCCCGAGGCGCCAGCCGAGCTGCCCGAGCCAGGCCTGGCGGCGGGTCGGGACGAGGAGCGCCGGGAGGGTGAGGGCGAGCTTGCCCCAGCGCGCCAGGCCGGCGGCGAGGGAGAGCCGCGGCATGCCGGATGGGCGGTAGCGCCGATAGAGCAGGACGTTGTAGACCCCGAACCGGAAGCTCTGGCGCAACAGGCCGCCGGCGCCGCCGCGGTAGCGGATGTGGACGACCGCCTCGGGGACGAACGCCAGGGGCACGCCCCGGAGCTGGAGGCGCCAGCAGTAGTCCGTGTCCTCGAGCGCCGGCAGCTCCTCGTCGAAGCCCCCCACCGCCTCGTGGAGGCTCCGGCGCACCCCCAGGCTGCTGCCCCCGGCGTGGGGCAGGAAGGGCGGATAGGTGTAGGGCATGGGAGCGTCGCTCTGGGGATTGCCCCGGGTACGCACCACCGCTTCCGGGTTGAGGGCGGCGGCGTCGTAGCGTGCGGCGACGAGCTCGTGACGCTCGAGGGCCCGCCCCATGGCCTCGAGCCAGCCCTCCCCCACCCGGTCGTCGGCGTCGGTGAAGAGGAGGGCGTCGCCCGCGGCCTCCGCCGCGCCCCGGTTGCGGGCGTGGGCCGGGCCGGCACGCTCGGAGGCGTCGATCACCCGCAGAGCCGGCAGACGCCCCCGGAACGACTCGGCCACGCGGCGCGACCCGTCGGTCGAGCCGTTGTCGGCCACGATCACCTCCCAGCGGCCGGGCCAGCCCTGGGAGGCCAGGGCCTCGAGCGCCTCGCCCAGGGTGGCGGCGGCGTTGCGGCAGGGGACGACGACGCTCAGCGAGAGCGATCGTTCGGGGGTCGGCTCCGGCATGGACGGCGAGAAGGCTAGCCGAAGGCCGGCACGGGGACAACCGGGGTGGCCTGTGCTACCGTCACCTCTCCGCCGAGAGCCGAGATGGGAACCGCGAGACCGCTCAGCCCAGGCCGTTTCAGGTCCGTCGGGGAGCGGCCGTGACCGCCCTCCCCCGCTGGCTCGCGAAGGGCGCTCCCGCGCGCGAGCGGGTGAAGGACTGGGCGGCGGCGAGCGCCCGCGGGGTGGGCACGCTGATCCGCGTCGACACCGCGGAGCCGGCCGTCGCCCTGACCTTCGACGACGGCCCGAACCCGGAGGCCACGCCCCGCCTGCTCGAGACCCTCGCGCGCTCCGGCGCCCGCGCCACCTTCTTCATGGTGGGCAAGGCCGCCGCCCGCCACCGGGCGCTCGCCGAGCGGGTCGCCCGGGAGGGCCACGCCGTCGGCAACCACACCTGGGGCCACGTCTCGATGCCCCTGCTCAAGGGTCGCTGGCGGCGCCTCCAGCTCCGCTGGTGCCAGGAGGCCCTGCCGCCCGGGGCGAGCCGGCTGTTCCGGCCGCCGTGGGGGCACCAAAGCCCGGGGAGCTACCTCGACGCCCGGCGCCTCGGCTTCCGGGTGGTGGCCTGGGACGTCGTGGCCGAGGACTGGCGCGGCGACGACGCCCGCACCCTCCTCGACCGGATGAGGTCGCGGATCCGGCCGGGAAGCGTGGTGGTGCTGCACGACGCCCTCTACGACACCGACGCCGAGGAGCACCGGGACCGCGGGCCGGTGCTCGAGGCGGTGGCCCGTCTGCTCGAGGAGCTCTCCCCGCGCTACCGCTTCGTGACCGTGCCCGAGCTCTTGACCTGCGGCCGGCCGCGCTCCTGGCACTGGTACAAGCGCGCGAACCTGGACTGGCTCCGAAGGCAGATTTGACCTCGATGCGCCTCGTCTCCTGGAGCGTCCTCGCCGTGCTGCTCGCGGCGACCCTCGTGGGGGCGGCGACCTTCGACCGCCGGGAGTGGCCCGGCCTGGTGGGCGACGAGGCCACCTACCTGATGGAGGCCCAGAGCCTGGCCTGGGACCGGGACTTCGCCTACTCGGGCCGGGACTACCGCCGGTTCGTCGAGCTCTGGCAGCGCCTCCCCGAGGGGCTGATCCTCCAGAGCGGTGACCAGGGCCGGAGCCTCTCCTTCGGCAAGCCCTCCTTCTACCCCCTCTTCCTCGCGCCCTTCGTGCGCCTCGCTCCGGTCCGCGGCCCCCTGGTGGCCAACGCCCTGCTGCTGGCGCTCGCCGGCGTCGCGGCGGCGCTCGCCCTCGGGCGGCGGCTGGGGCCCGCCGCGCCGCTCTGGGTCGCCGCCTTCCTCTTCGCCTCGGTGGCCTTCGCCTACGTCTTCTGGGTGCACGCGGACCTCTTCCTCATGGACCTGGCGGCGCTGGCGCTGGCGCTCGCCTACGGGGACGCCGAGGCCGGGGCAACACCGGGCGCCGGCGCGGACGCCCCGGCGCCACGGGCCGCGCCCGGGCGCCGGACCTTCCTGCGCTGGGCCGCCGCCGGCGCCCTCCTGGCCGTCGTGAGCCTGTCGCGGCCGTTCTACGGCATCCTCTTCCTGCCCGTCGCCTTCGCCGCCCCGCGCTCCCGGCGCCGCTCGGCCCTCGCCGGGGTCCTGGCCGGCGCCCTGGTCCTGACCGCCGCCGGCATGGGGCTCAGCCTGGCGATCCACGGCCGCTGGACCAGCTACGGCGGCGAGCGGATGGGCTTTTACTCCTACACCGGCTTTCCCGAGGTCGACTTCCCCACCTCCGAGTGGCCGGCCGAGCTCGCGCGGCGCACCGGGAGCGGCTCGTGGGTGGCGCCGCGCAAGCTCCACTTCGAGCTCCCCCCGGGTCGCCGCCTGGGACGTCGTCTACTTCCTCGCGGGCCGCCACGTCGGGGTGCTGCCCTACTTTCTCCCGGCCCTCCTGGGCTTCGTCGCGTTCCGCCCGCGCCGTGGACGGTGGGCGCTGCTGCTGGCGGCGGCGGTCGCGGCGGCCTGCTTCATCTACGTCCGGCCGTTCAACTTCTACGGCGGCGGCGGCTCCATGGCCAACCGCTACATCCTGCCGGTCTACCCGGCGTTCTGGTTCCTGGCCGGCCGTCGCGCGAGCGGCGCCTGGGCCTTGGCCGCCTTCGCCCTGGCGGCCCCCTTCCTGTGGCCGGTGTGGACCGCGCCCCGGGCCGACCCCTTCGCCCGGGCCGGCGGCTACCGCTACGTCTCGCGGGCGGCCGAGGAGATCCTGCCCTACGAGACGACCCTCGACCACCTCAAGCCCTCGGGGCACGACGACGTGATGCACAACGGCCTCTGGGTCAAGTCCCTGGGGCCCAACCTCGCGCCCGTGGCCGGCGGCTCGTGGCTCGAGCTCCGCGGCCGGCGCCCCGGGGGGCTCCTCCTCGCCGTGCCCCGCCGCCTGGACACGCTCCGTCTCGAGCTCGCGCCTCCGGCCCCCGCCGCGGTCCGGGTCTCGGGAGCGCGGGCCGAGCTGCTGGCCGCGCGGCCCGGCGGGCCTTCGGCCTTCCTCCTCACGCTCGGCCGCCCGGCGGCCCACCATCGCATGTGGTGGTCCCGGGAACCGCTCTGGCTCTACCAGCTGGAGATCGGCCCGCCGGCGGGTGCGGCCGAGGGCGCGGAACCGCTGCGCTTCCGCCTCTCCGACCCCCGGCCGGAGCCCTAGTGACCTGTTTCTAGAGAAGCTTCGCCTCAAACCGACGAGGCGTCTGAAGCGTGTGCGGCTTCGGGGATCGCAGGTCCCCCGCCCACGTCCAACGATCGAGCTTGCGCGCAACGTAACGGCTACTCCAGACCGCTGGATTCATTGGATCGCCCCCCTCACCCTCGATCCCTCTCCCACCCTCGCGGGGGGAGAGGGACGCCCCCACCCTCTCGCGCTGTTTCTCGAGGAACTCGGCTCGTTCGTCACGATTCTGGCTGGATCAGACCGCTGGCCTACCCGGCGGTACCAGATCGAGCCGAAGTGGGTGTCGTAGTCCGCGGCGACCACCGGCCGGTAGCCGGGCACCGTGCGCTCGAGGAACGCCTCGTCGTGGTGGCGGAGCATGGCGGGGGCGAGGACGATCTCGAACTCGCGGTTGAAGGCCAGGAACGCCTGGAGGAGCATCGCCTCGGTCCAGACCATGGGCCACTTGGCGTCGAAGACGTACTCCTGAGCCGGGTACGGGACGTTGTAGGGGAAGTGCACGTCGTGGCTGTGGATCACGACCCCGGGCGCGAGCCGGGGCAGGACCTCGAGGTAGAGGTAGGGCACGTCGCCGTCGATCTTGACCACGTGGGTCGAGTCGACGAACAGGACGTCGCCGGCCTCCAGGCGGGCGAAGTAGGCCGGCTCCACGTCCTGGACCTCGCGGCGGACGAGCTCGACGCCCGGCAGCCCGGCCACGCGATCGCCCGAGTAGGGATCGATCGAGGCGATCTCGCACCGCGCCCCGCCGGCGGCGGCGTTCGCCGCGGCGGCCTGCGACAGGTAGTAGGTCGAGAGGCCCGAGCCGATCTCGATCACCCGCCGCGGCCGCAGGTGACGGACCATCAGGTAGGCGAAGAGGGAGTCCAGGCGGGTGAAGCCGGGGCCGTAGCCCAGCTCCTTGGCCTCCTCGTAGGGCGGCAGCGCCGCGTAGTCGGCGGCGTGCTCGGCCACCAGGCGCGCGAGCCGCCGCTCCATCGCCTCGAGGTCGCGCTCGACGCCCGGCATCTCGCTCGGCCGGTCCCAGCGCGCGCGGGTCTCGGCCAGGCGCGAGCGCACCGGCAGCGGGGAGTAGTAGTCGCGGGTGCGGGCGACGTTCAGCCCCGCGGCCTCCAGGGCGCGGAGAGCCAGGCGGTGGGCGCGGCGATAGAGGCCCTTGAGCGCTCGGGGCACGGCGGCGGGGTCACCCCAGCGCCGGCGCGGCGGCCCGGCTCCAGCGCAGGTCGGCGGCCAGCAGGCCGCGGCCCAGGAGGCCCTGGATGTGGCCCAGGCGCTTGAAGGTCGGCCCCTGGAACTCGTCGCTGCCGAGGCCGATCTCCCGGTAGGCGTCGGCGAGCTCCCGCGCGGCGTCGCGGACCGTCCAGCGGGCCTCGAAGGCCGGCAGGGCCCGCTCGATCTTGCCGAAGTCGACGCGATAGGTCCGGGTGTCGGGGCCGGCGCCCTCGGCCGTCTCCACCCGGCAGCCGGGCACCGTCTCGGCGACGATCTCGGCGAGCTCCCGGATGCGGAAGTTCTGGTCGCTCCGGCCGACGTTGAAGGCCTGGTCGTGGATCGCCTCGCGCGGCGCCTCGAGCACCGCCAGGAACGCCCGGCAGATGTCCTCCACGTGCACCAGGGGCCGCCACGGCGTGCCGTCGGAGAGCAGGCGCACCCCGCCGGTGGTGTGCGCCCAGCCCACCAGGTTGTTGAGCACCAGGTCGAGGCGCAGGCGCGGCGAGACGCCGCAGGCGGTGGCGTTGCGCAGGTAGACCGGGCTGAAGCCGGGGCCGGCGAGCTCGGCGAGCGCCTGTTCCATGCGCACCTTCGAGCGGGCGTAGGGAGTGACCGGGTGGAAGGCGGCGCTCTCGTCGAGCATCTCGTCCCCGGCGGCGCCGTACGTGCTGCACGAGGAGGAGAAGACGAAGCGCTCGACGCCGGCCGAGCGCGCCAGCCGGGCGAGGCGGATCGAGGCCTCCTCGTTGATCCGCAGGGTCAGCGCCGGGTCCAGGTCGCCCAGGGGGTCGTTCGACAGGCCCGCGAGGTGGAGCACCGCGGCGACGCCCTCGAGATCGGAAGGCTCGAGGTCCCGCAGGTCCTTCCGGAGCTCGACCGCGGCCTCCCGGGGCGGCGAGCCGAAGTCGCAGCCGGCGAACAGGTCGCTGTCGAGGCCCACCACCTCGTGGCCCGCGGCGGCCAGCATCGGGGTGAGGACGGCGCCGATGTATCCCCGGTGTCCGGTGACCAGAACTCGCATGCAAGGCTCCTCGTCGGCTTCGGAGAGTCGCGCCCCGCGGGCGCCGGAATGGAGGCCCAGGCTAGCGTAAAGCCCCGGCCCGGACAAGGCCGGGCAGGCGTCGGTCAAGGCTCGAGCGCGTAGTAGAGCGGTCCCGGCGCCGGTCCCAGGGTGTCCGAGAGGTAGACCCCGTCGAGCTGCGGGTTGTCCTCGAAGGGCTCGAGCTCGAGGCCCTCGACCCGCCCGGCCCCGGCGCCGGCGGCGCTCAGGGTCTCGCCGTCCAGGATCACCCACCGGGCCACCCGCAGGCGCGCCCCCCGGGCGAGCTCCGGCGGCCCCTCGACGACCCGGTAGTCGAAGACCGCGAGGGCCCGGCGGTAGGGGGAGATCTCCCGCAGGGTGGGGATCGCCGAGCTCGCCACCAGGCGCGCCCGGACGGCGAGCCGCGGCACCCGCGGCCGCGCCGCCACCAGCCGCCGGTAGCGCAGCGCGCTCTCCCGTACGACCTCCGGCGCCAGCACCCGGCTGTAGAGGGCGACGCCCTCGAGGGCGCCGGCCCAGTCGCCGCCGTCGCGCCACTCGCGGCCGAACAGCAGGCGCCGGAGGCTCCAGTGCATGCCGAAGCTGCCCTGGATCGCGTCCGACGTGAGCACCCGCTCGCCGTTCCGGTAGACCACCAGGCGACCCGGCGAGTAGGTCACGGTGACGTGCACCGGCTCGCCGGCCCGCACCGGGAAGAGGGGCACCTCGGGCCGGTCGGCGTCCGCTCCGGTCTGGCCGGTGCGCAGCCGCACGACCAGCCGGCGCCCCTCTTGCGCGAGGGTGAAGTTGCGCCTCGAGGGGCCGCTCGAGAACGTGACGATGGGCCGGAAGCCCGCCGGCGCGGCCTCGGCCGGCGTCACCTGCGCCTCGAGGGTGAGCTCGTTGCTCGCCTCGACCGCCGCGAGCAGCCTCTTGCCGGCCTCGGGGGGCGCCACGTACGCCCCGCCGGCGAGCGCCATGGCGTAGTCGTGGTCGAGGTGAGCCCGCCCCCGGGCCTCGAGGGTCACCGAGCGCTCGCCGCCGATCGCCGGGTCGTAGACCAGGTTCGGGCTATTGCCGGTCTGCCAGAGGAAGACCAGGGCGTCGCGGGTGGCGGGCCAGAGCGGCGGCTCGATCTCGAGCGCCGCCGGCGCCATGGCGTGGGGCGGCCGGGCGCGGTCGGTCACCCCCGCCAGCCGCAGCCGGTCCGGCCGGCCCAGGCTCTCGGCGAGGGCGAGGACCAGGGTACGCCCGCCGTCCTCGAGCCGGCGGCCGGTGACCGCCCTCCCTGAGTCGAGGGAGAAGCGGGCGCCGTCGATCCGCACCGGCTCGTCGAAGTGCACCGACAGTGTCCGGCCGCCGTCGCCGAGCTCGACCCCGTGCACCGCGGGTGGGCGTCCGGGCTCCACGACCACCACCCCGCGGAGCTCCCGGCCCCCGGCCGTCGCCCGGAGCCGGTAGGTTCCCGGCCGCCGGTAGGTATGCTCGCCGACCGCCGCGTGCCCGCCGGCGCCGTCGCCCCACGACCACTCCGGCGCGCCGGCCAGCCCCTCCGGCCGCAGCCGCACGGCAAACGGCGCTTCGCCCCGCAGCCGGCCGAGCGCCAGCGGCGCCAGGAAGACGTCGGGGTAGCGGTCGGTGGCCGGGTCGCGGGTGATCCGCACCGGCGGCCCGAGGACCTCGACGGTCTCCGGGTCGGTCCGGACCACGAAGACGTCGTAGTCGGCCGTGAAGTGGCTGTGCTCGCCGGCCGAGGCGCCGAAGGCGAGGGCGCCGCCATCGCGGGAGAGCATGGGGAAGTAGAGGTAGCCCTTGGCACCCAGCCGCGGGTCGTTCTTCTCCAGCACGATGGACGTCTCGCGCGACGCCAGGTCCATCTTGTCGATCGGCCCGCCGGCCCCCGAGATGTAGACGCCCCAGCGGCCGTCGTGGGAGAAGTAGGGCTCGCAGCCGCCCAGCTCCCGCCGCTCCAGGACCCGGCGGCGCGCGGCGTCGTAGAGGGAGAAGCTGGGAGCCGCGGTGGTCGCGTGGCGGAGCGTGGCGTCGATCAGCCAGGCGAGCTCGCCGCCCCGGGGCTCCGTGGTCAGCGCCCGCGACGCCTTCGTGGCCAGGTCCAGGAGGTAGGTCCGACCGTCGCCGCCGACGTAGATCAGCTCGTGGTCGCTCTTCCAGACCGCGGCGCGGTCGCCCCAGCCGTAGGTCCGGGCCTCCCCGGCCAGGGTCTCGACCGGCGGCTCCGGGCCGCCGTCCAGCCGGATCAGGTGGAGGGCGCCCGGCACCGTCCCCTTCAGGTACTCGTCGCGTCCTCCGGGCCGGCTCAGGTAGGCCACCCGAGTGCCGTCCGGCGAGACGTGAGGGCAGCAGTGCTGGCGGCCCGGCTCGTCGGGGCTCAGCCGGCGGAGCCCGGAGCCGTCGAGGCGCACCTGCCAGATCCGCCAGTCGCCGCCCCGGTTCGACTCCCAGACCACGAAGCCGTCGCCGAGGAGGGCGCGCTCCGCGTCGGCGCCCGGGACGGGGGCCTCCTTGGCCGCCGCGGCGGGCGCGGGGCCCCGCGCCGCCTCGCCGTTCCGGTCCGGCGCGCAGGCGCCGATCGAGCTCAGGGCGGTGACCAGCCCGAGGAGCAGGGCGAGGGCGAGGATCGCCGCCGGCGAAGGGCTCCTCCGAGCCTCGCTCACGGTCCCTCCCCGGCGATCGGCCGCCAGTCGCCGGCGGCGAGCTCGCGGACGGCGAGCTGGTAGACCACCACCCGCTTGCTCCGCACCCGGCTCCCGCCCTCGGCGAGGAGCCGGCCGAGGCGCTCGCGGGTGACGTGCGCCCCCCCGGCGTTGACCGCGATCCGGTCCACCGGACGTTGGAGCTCCACGCTGAGCTGCTCGGCCAGGCCGGCGCCCTGGCCCCAGCCGAGCTCCGCCTGCGAGTAGACGTTGGTGAAGCTGTCGCCGAGCAGCAGGACCTCGGCCCAAGGATCGGACCGCCACGGGGCCCCGGCCGGGTCGAAGACCGGCGCGATCTCGACCTCCTGGAGGGGGACGACGGAGGCGCCCTCGGGCAGCCGGAGCATCCGGACGAGGTCGCCCTCGCCGGCGACCCGGGCACGCCGGCGCCAGTAGGCGACCGGCCGCGCCGGCGGTCCCAGGAGCCGGTCCAGGCGGCCGGCGAGCTCGTGGGCCACGCGCTCCATGGCAGCCGGGGTCCAGTGGGTGTCGGCGGCCAGGAACTGGGGCTCGCCGGTCGCCCTCGCGGCCCGGGCGAGGAGCGGCGCCGGGTCGACGACCTCGACCCCGGCCGCCTCGAGCGCCCGGACGAACGCCGGGAAGGAGGGGTTCTGGACCGGCGGGGTCAGGGCCGCGGCCCGGCGGGCGAAGCGCCCGGGGTGCACCACCGGCTTGACCGGGGTGGGCATCACGACCAGGGCGATCCCCCGCGCGCGCAGCCGGCGCGCGAGATCGAGGATCGCGGGCCGCGGGTCCGGGTGCGGCGGCGCGCGCCAGGACGGCGCCGCCGCGCGGCGCTCCGCCAGCGCTGCCGGCGTCAGGAATCCGGGACCGATGACGTAGGTCACGTCCGGCCGGTAGAAGAGCCACCCGCCACGTCCCGTCCAGACCCGCCGGTTGCCCGCTCCGAGGAGCGCGGTCTCGGCCCACTGGGCGTACGGGGCCACCTCCTCGACCAGGACCGAGCGCTCCTCGAGTCGGTCCTCGAAGGCGTCGATCTCGACCAGGAGGACGCGGTTGGCGGCGAGCGGCCCGCCGTCGTCGAGGGCGCGCTCGATCCGCCGGCCCAGGGCGGCGAAGTCCGGCCAGAGCCCGCCCCCCGAGCGCCGGACCGCCACCTGCTCCACCACCGTCACGCCGCCCAGGGTGAGAAGGAAGAGAGCCGCCAGGAGGACGGCGAGCGGCCGGGCGACGGCGGTGTGGCCCACCTCACGCAGCGCCTGCGCCTCCCGTCCCGAAGGCGTCCAGGGCTCGTCGGCGTGGCTCGCTCGGAGGTCCATGGCGGAGGTCGGGTCGCTCAGAAGATGAAGTAGATGAACGGGCTGTAGCCCTGGGTCTCGAGGACGACCAGGGCGAGGAGGAGAAGCCCCAGGCAGACGAGGCCCCGGGGCCACGTCAGGCGGCGGGTCCAGTCCCACGTCTGGGGACCGGTGAAGGCTATCAGCGCCGCGCCGGCGAAGACCGCGAGGTCGTACGGCCGATAGAGGATCCCGGGGACGAGGGCCGCCCCCGCCCCGGGGTCGCCCGCACCGACCATGGACGCGAGGTACCGGCCGGCCGCCGGCAGGTCCCGGGCGCGGAAGAAGACCCAGCCCACCAGGACCAGCAGGAAGGTCAGCGCCACCCGCACCGGACGGGGCAGCGCCGCGTAGGGCGGCCGCTTGCCCAGGGCCCGCTCGGCGGCCAGGCCGCCGCCGTGGAGGGCGCCCCAGATGACGAAGTTCCAGGACGCGCCGTGCCAGAGCCCGCCCAGGAGCATGACCACGAACAGGTTGGCGTAGGTCCGCCCGCGGCCCAGGCGGTTGCCGCCGAGAGGGATGTAGAGGTAGTCGCGCAGCCAGGTCGACAGCGAGAGGTGCCAGCGGCGCCAGAAGTCGGTCAGGGAATCGGCCTTGTACGGCGAGTCGAAGTTCTTGGGGAAGACGAACCCGAGCATCAGCCCCAGCCCGATCGCCATGTCCGAGTAGCCCGAGAAGTCGAAGTAGATCTGGAACGCGTAGGCCGTGACCCCGAACCAGGCATCGCCGGCCGCGATCGAGCCGGCGCCGAAGGCGGCGTCGGCGATCCGGCCGCAGGGGTCGGCGAGCAGAACCTTCTTCGCCAGCCCCAAGCTGAAGAAGGCGACCCCGCGGGCGAACTTCGCCGCCGTGTGGCTCCGGTGCTCGAGTTGCTCGGCGACCTCCGAGAAGCGCAGGATGGGGCCGGCGACGAGCTGCGGGAAGAGGGAGACGAAGCAGGCGAAGTCCACCGGGTTCCTGAGGGCCGTCGCCCGGCCGCGGTAGACGTCGATCGAGTAGCTCATGGACTGGAAGGTGTAGAAGCTGATGCCCAGCGGCAGGGTGACCCGGAGGGCGGTCTCCACGCCGAGGCCGGTCAGGCCCATGGCCTGGAGCAGGGCGTCGTAGCTGTCCACGGCGAAGTCGAAGTACTTGAAGAAGGCGAGGAGCGAGAGGTTGCTCACCACCGAGGCGGCCACCGCCAGGCGCTGCCGCCGGCTGCGCGGGCCGTCGGGGTCGAGCGGGGCCACCGGCGCGAGCCCCTCCGGCCCCCAGGGCACCTCGCCCACCAGGACCAAGCCGCAGACGTAGTCGATCAGGGTCGAGAGGAACATCAACCCCATGAAGGCGGGGTTCGCCCAGCCGTAGAACAGATAGCTGAGCCCGGTCAGCCCGAGGTGGCGGAGCCGCCGCGGCGACAGGTAGTAGACGGCGAGGGCCGCGGGCAGGAAGTAGAAGACGAAGAGGTGGGACGAAAAGACCATCTAACGAAGCTCCGCCTCAAACCGACGAGGCATCTTGAGCGTCTTGGGCTTCGTGAGTCGCAGGTCCCCCGCCCACGTCGGTCAATCGAGCCTACGCTCACCGCAACGGCTTCTCCAGACCGGTCGATTCATCGGATCTCCCCCCTCACCCTCGATCCCTCTCCCACCCTCGCGGGGGGAAAGGGACGCCCCCTCCCGGGCTTGCCACGTCCGAAAACTCGGCTCGTTCGTCACGATTCTGGCCTGATCAGACATCTCGTGACCTGTCAACCGTCAAGTGACAGCGTGGATGTCATGGGCCGGGGCCCCCCCGTCCACGCCGACCGCCGCAGGCCAGGCTCACCCGGCCGGCTCCTCCAGACCGGCGGATTCACAGGATCCCCTCCGCAACCCCTCGATCCCCTTCCCTCCCCCGGGGGGGGGGAGGGGACGCCCCCGCCCTCTCTGGTCCCATGGTGCACGGTGCGACTCCGGGTCAACCTCGCTCCATCATCAGCCGGTGGTACTCGTCGGTGGTCTCGGGCAGGGGCTCGACGCCCAGCTCTTCGCGCAGCAGCGAGCTCAGCCGCTCGTACTGGCGACGCACCAGGTCGCGGCGCCCGCGCCGCGAGTAGAGCCCCATGAGGGCCACGTGGACCCGCTCCTGGAGAGGATCCTCCACCAGCGCGGCGCGGAAGGCGTCCGTCGCCCGGACGAGGTCTCCCTGGCGCTCGTAGGCCGCCCCCAGGCCGCGGAGCAGGGCGAGATGAAGCCGTCTCAAGTCCTCCCGCCGGTCCACCAACCAGGCGTCGTAGAGCCCTTCCAGCAGCTCGCCGCGGTACAGGCGCCACGCCGCCTCCCAGGCGGCGATCGCCGCCAGGTCCCTCCCCTCTCCGACGGCGAGGGCGGCGTGCTCCGCCTGGCGCACCACCTCCTCGACGTCGATCCACCAGCCGAGCTCCGGGTTGAGGCGATAGACGTTGTCCTCGAGGAGGAGCGGTGCCGGACCGTCACCCGGCGCCGCCGGTCCCGCCGGCGCCGGGCGCAGGCCGCGGCGCAGGTGGCTCAGCGTGGGGTGGAAGTTGCGGCGGATCGTCTCGTCGCTCTCTTCGGGCCAGAGCGCCTCCATCAGATCCTCTCGCGCCGCCCGCCGCTCCGGAGACGTGGCCAGGTAGGCGAGCGCCTTGAACGCCCGCCTGAGGGGCCAGTGGAGGCGAGCCCAGGAGCCGTCGGGCCGGCGCCGCCAGGCCTCCGGCCGGCCGAGGAGGCGGAGCCGGACCCGGGCGTCGCCGGCGGCGGCCGGCCCCGCTCCTCCGGCGGGTCCCCGCGGCGCGGAGGCCTCGACGGCAACCGGCGGGCCGGCGCGCACAGCGGGCGTCTCGCGACCGAGGAGGGCGCCGACGAGGCGGGGCGGACGCAGCCCGCCTTCGCCGGCGATCAGCAGGCCGAGCGTGTCGCGCAGGTGCTCGACCACCCGGTCGTCGGTCCGCCCCGGGTCTGCGAGGGCGGCGCGCTCGGCCTCCGACAGGCCCGAGAGCACCTCGTGGCGGAGGAAGTCCGCCACCGGAGCGAGAGCCACCAGCTCGTCGCTCCGGGCCGGCGCCGGCGGCGGGGCCGCGCCGGTCGCCAAGCGGGCCGCGGAGGCCGCCAGCAGGAGCGGGCGGAACCAACCGTCGGCCGCCTCCGCGAGGGCGGCCGCCCGCTCGCCGGGGAGCTCGTGCCCCGCGACGGCACGCCAGAGCGCTGCCACCTCGTGCCGGGCGAGGGCGAGCTCCCTGGGGGTGATCAAGCCGCCGTCGACGCCGGCCACCTCGAGGCGCGACCGGGTGGCGACCACCAGGCGCACGCCCGCCGGAAGCTGCTGGACCCACTGCGCCACCAGCTCGCCTCCCGGACGGCCGGGCGGCAGGCTGTGACAGACGAGCCAGCGCGCGCCGCGATCGAGCGCCTCCGAGAGGAGGGAGGCCCTGCGGCCGGCCTCCGCCATCTGTGCCGGCGCCACCCCCCGCGCGCCTTCGCCGAGCCGTTCGAGGAGGGCGTCGAGCACGGCGCCCCGCCCGCTCCCCGGCCAGCCCCAGACCTGGACGAGGGGCGTCCCGAGCGCCTCGACGAGCCGGGCGACGCGATCGGCGTGAGGAGCCCTCTCCACGCGCCGACTCTACCGGAGGCCACGACGGCGGAGGAAACCCAACGTCAAATGCCCCGCTTCTTCGTGATAGCTTCACTTTGACCGTTGAACCGCCCTGATCGCATCGTAGAGCGTCCAACCGGATTCCGGCGCTGGGCAAACGAGCGACGTTTTCTGGTAACGTCGCGAGATACCTTATTACCTTTCGCGGACATCCATGCGACGAAACGACTTCAGCTCCCTCGCCGTGCTGCTCCTCGCCCTGTCGACGGTCTTCCCCGCACGGACCGACGCCCAGGCTCCGGATCAGGACTCGGGCATGATCCTCGAGCGAGGATCCGACGGCTCGTTCGCGCTCCCCATGAAGGATCGTCTGCCACTCCGCCTGGAGTTCGACCCCGCCGGCTCGCCTATCGAGATCGTCGGCCTCTCCTGGCGGCCGGACCAGGGGACGATCGAGGCCGAGCTGCAACTCACCGGCGATCGGTCCGTGTCCGCCTGGGCCGTCCAGACCTCCACGGTCTCGGCCACGGGAGTGGTCCTCAGCACGACCCAGAAGCTGGAGGACTGGTCTTTCGAGTTTTGGGACCAGCCGTCGAACCGACTTCTAGCGCAGGGCCTGCACGTCCGTGACCACGAGCACGGACCCTTCTATCCCTATCAAATCAGCCGGATCCAGCTCGGGATCCCTGTGCCCGCTGCTGCGGACGAGGCCCACCGCGTCGTCCTCTCCACGCCGGTGGCGGTGTACACGGACACCTCGTTCACCGGATCGGCGAGCCTGGCCCGCAAGATCCTCCAGGCGCGGAAGGTGGCGGCGGACGAGCTCGCTGAGTGGTCGACGCGCCTGGACGACGCGATCGCCGGCGTCGAAGGCGGTCCGGAGGCGCTGGCCCAGACGCTCGACACCCTGCGCACGATGGATGCCGAGCTCGCCGCAGCGGTGACCACCCTCCCGCCCTCGGCGCAGGCGGTCCGCCACAATCTCCACTCCAATCTCGAGCCCGTCATCCGCCAGGCGGCCGCGAGTCCCGGCCGAGCCGCGAGCGCCCTCCGGGACCTCGCCGACTGGGTGCACGACGACCTCGCCGCGCGACTCGGAAACGTCCCCGCGACGCGACCCGAGACGCCGATGCCGAACCCCCGCCCGGAGGACCGCGCTCCGGGCTCGCCCCCGTCGCGGCTCCTCGGAGAGTTGGGCAAGACCCTCGAGTGCGACTGCGGAGGCGAGACCATCGCCGACGTCACGCGGAGCGAAGCCGTCACCTGCAACGTGTCGCAGGGGCGGCGCGTCGGCGAGACGCGGGACTTCCACTGCTGGTCGGCCCATTACGCGACCGGGGTCTGGCGCACCTCCGGCGGCCGGCGCCTCGCAACCGACGTCTTCCTGCGCTAGGCGCATCGAGATCTGGACCCACGAGTTAGAAACTGATTCGCTACCAGGCGAGGACGACCTTGCCGGCGACCCCGCCCGCGTCCAGCCGGCGGTAGGCCTCCCCCACCCGCTCGAAGGGCACGGTCTCCTCGATCACCGGGCGGATCCGCCCGTCGGCGAGGCGCGGCAGGGCGAAGGCGGCGAACGCCGCGACCAGGGCGGCCTTCTCCTCGCGGGGGCGGGAGCGCAGCACCGAGCCGCGCAGGACGAGGCGCCGGCGCAGGATCTCCCCCAGGTCGAGCTCGGCGCTCCGGCCGGCCATGAGGCCGACCAGCACCAGGCGGCCCCGGTTGCGGAGCGCCGCCAGGTGCTCGGGCAACCGCCCGCCGCCCACCAGGTCCAGGACCAGGTCGACGCCCCGGCCGCGGGTCCTGTCCCGCACCGCCACGGCGAGGCCGGCGTCGTCGACCAGGAGGCCGTCGGCCCCGAGAGCCGTGAGCGACTCGAGCCGCTCACGGCTCCGGCCGGCGGCGAGCACCCGGGCGCCGAGCTCGTGGGCGACCTGGACGGCCATCGTCCCCACCCCGCCGCTGGCCCCGGTCACGAGCACCGTCTCGCCGGCCTCGAGGCCGCCCTCGGCGACCAGGTTGGTCCAGGCGGTGAGGCCGGCCTCGGGCAGAGCGGCGCCTTCCGCGAAGGAGAGGTGCTCGGGCAGGGCCATGAGCTGCCCCGCCGGCACGGCCGCGAGCTCGGCCTGGCCGCCGCCGGCCACCAGCGCCATCACCCGGTCGCCGGCGGACCAGTCCCGGACCTCGTCGCCCAGGCGCTCCACGACGCCGGAGCACTCCAGCCCCGGGATCTCGCTCTCGCCCGGGGGCGGGGGGTAGAGGCCGCGGAGCTGGAGGAGGTCGGCCCGGTTGAGGCCGGCGGCGCGCACCCGCACCAGGACCTCGGACGCGCCGAGCCCCGGCTCGGGAAGCTCTCCCAGCCGGGGCTCGGGACGCCCGCCGGGCTCCGCGGGGGCGGCGGGCAGGACGGCGCGCATCCCGCGCTCAGTGGGTGACCGGCTCGGCCATGCCCCGGTCGGACGGTGGGGCCTCGGCCTCGGCCGGTGCCAGCGACTCGGCGGACCCCACGGCGTGGAGGATCCCCTCCTCGAGCCAGAGGTGCTCGCCGTCGAGGATCCGCTGCGCCGTCCGGTACTTGAGGGCGTCGTCGTTGTGCCAGAGCTCGTGGAAGAGCTGGCCGATCCGCCGCCGGCTCATGCGGCAGAACAGGTCCGCGATCTCCACCGCGCGGGTGGCCGCGAGGTCGCCGCGCTCGATCATGGCCTGGGCCCGGGAGACCGACGAGGCCATGGCGAAGAGCTCGTTGGCGACGTCGACCAGGCGGAAGAGGAACGCCTGCTTGTTCTGGAGGCCGCCCTGGTAGACCACCATGCCGTGGAAGATCTGGCGGGCGAGCTTGCGCGAGGCGCGCTCGACGAAGCGCAGGTGGCCGGCGAGCTCGCCGAACTCGGAGTAGCGGGTCGGCAGGCCGCCGGCGATCCAGAGCCGCGGGTACCAGGCGGCGTAGAAGGCCGCGACCTTCGGCAACGCCGCGAGCTTCTCCGCCGGCTCCTTCTTGGGGTCGACCAGGTCGCCGGCCACCTGGAGGTGCTTGTCCACGGCCTCGCGGGCCATGAACAGGTGCATGATCTCGCTCGACCCCTCGAAGATCTTGTTGATCCGGTAGTCGCGCATCATCCGCTCGACCGGGATCGGCTCCTCGCCGCGGGCCTCGAGGGAGTCCTCGGTCTCGTAACCCCGGCCGCCCCGCACCTGCATCGTCTCGTCGACGATCTGCCAGCCCCGGAAGGTGTTCCACTCCTTCGAGGCCGCCGCCTCGAGGCGGATGTCCAGGCTCTTGTCGTCGGCCATGGCGGTGGCCAGGTCGACGATCGACTCCATGGCGTAGGTGTAGGCGGCGATGTCGCTGATCTTGTGGGCGATCGCCTCGTGCTTGCCGATCGGCTTGCCCCACTGCACCCGGGTGCTCGACCACTTGCGGACGATCTCGAGGCACCCCTTGGCCAGGCCCACCGAGCCGTTGGGGATCGACAGGCGCCCGTCGTTGAGGGTGGTCAGGGCGATCTTCAGGCCCTTGCCCTCCTCGCCGATCAGGTTGTCGGCGGGGATCTCGACGTCCCGGAAGCTGATCACCGCGTTGGCGAGGGCCCGGAGCCCCATGAAGTGGCAGCGGTGCTCGACGGTGATGCCGGGCGAGCCCATCTCGACGACGAAGGCGCTGATCTTGTGCGACTCGGGTTCGCGCGCCATGACCACGAGGAGGTCGGCGATCGTGCCGTTGGTGCACCAGAGCTTCTCGCCGTTCAGGACGTAGTGCCGGCCGTCGGCGGTCTTCTCCGCCGTGGTCATGAGGCGGGCCGGGTCCGAGCCCACCTGGGGCTCGGTGAGGGCGAAGGCCGAGATCTCGCCCTTGGCGCAGCGCGGCAAGAACTTCCGCTTCTGTTCCTCGGTGCCGAAGAGCTTCAGGGGCTGGGGCACGCCGATCGACTGGTGGGCCGAGAGCAGGGCGGAGAGGTTCCCGTCGTAGGTGCCCAGAAGCTGCATGACCTTCTGGTACTCCCGGTTGGTGAACCCGAGGCCGCCGTACTCCTTCGGGATCTTCATGCCGAAGGCGCCCAGCTTGCGCAGCCCGCCGACCACGTTCGCCGGGTATTCGCCCACCCGGTCGATGGCCCGCGGGTCGACCTCGTCGCGCAGGAACTCCTTCATGGCGTTGTAGAAGGCGGCGAACTCCGGCCGCTCTTCGTCGCCGCGCAGGGGATAGGGGTGGATCAGGTCGAGCTGGAACCGGCCGAGGAAGAGCTCGCGCATGAAGCTCGGCCGCTTCCACTCCTTCTCGCGGGAGGCCTCCGCCACCTCCATGGACTGTTCTTCGCTGACGTGACGGACCGTGTCTGCGCTCATCGGAGTCTCCTTGCCGAAAGTGTCCCCACCCGTCCCGCGATTCGATCGACCCCGGTGCCACGGGGAGCTTCGGAGCGCGGTCGGGCGTCGAAACGATCGTAGCATCCGCCGCAGCGCAGCACAAATCTTTCCGCTCCGCGGCAAACCCCCTCGGACGCCGCCGGCGCGGAAGCTCCCGGTCGGGCGGGGGCGTCCCCTTCCCCCCGTGGGGTGGGAAGGGGATCGAGGGGTTGCGGGGGGCATCCGGTCCATCGTCCCCTTCCCCCCCCGTGGGGTGGGAAGGGGATCGAGGGGTTGCGGGGGGCATCCGGTCCATCGTCCCCTTCCCCCCCGTGGGGTGGGAAGGGGATCGAGGGGTTGCGGGGGGCATCCGGTGGTGCCTATGAGCTCGAGGTCGTGAGCGCGACGCCGGCGATCACCAGGGCGGCCCCGGCGACGACGCGGGGGGTGAGCTGCTCGCCGAAGAGCAGGGCGCCCAGGGCCACCGCAATGACCGGCGAGAGGTAGTTGACGAGCGCCAGCCGGCTGGCGCGCATGCGCTGGAGGAGCCAGAAGTAGAGGGAGAACGTGACGATCGAGCCGAAGAGCGCCAGGTAGGCGACGGTCCCGATCGACAGCGCGTCGAGCACCAGCGGCCGCCCCCGCTCGACGAGGAGGGACGCCAGGCCCATGAGCACCGAGGCCATGGCCATGGGCGGCGCGATCAGGGCCACCGGGTGGATCCCCGCGCCCCACCGCTTGACCGCCACGTTGGCCGCCGCAGCGGCGAACGACGCGACGAGGAGCAGGACCGCGGCGCCGGACGCGCCGGGGGCCCCGACGGCCGCCAGGTCCTCGGAGAAGATCACCGCCACGCCGGCGAACCCCGCCACCACCCCCAGCAGGGCGAGCGGGCGCAGGCGGTCGCCGGGCAACGCGACGTGGGCCAGGAGCGCGACGAACAGGGGGAAGGTGGCGAACAGCACCGAGGTCAGGCCGGAGGGCACCCGCTGCTCGGCCCAGTACACCACGCCGTAGGTGAAGACGAAGGTGCCCAGGCCGTTGACCAGCCACAGGCCCACCTCCCGCCGGCTGGTCCCGAGGCGCACGCCGAGCGCCCGCGCCAGGGCGAGCAACAGCAGGGCGGCCACGCCGAAGCGCAGCGCGACGCCGGCGAACGGCGGAATCCCGCCGAGCCCGAGCCGGATCGCCGCCCAGGTCGACCCCCAGATCAGGGTGACGGCGCCGAGGGCCGCGAGCCGTGCTCCCGGGAAGGCCATCCGCCAGGCCTCAACGCTGCGGAGCCGCGTCGGCGTCGAGCTCGATCAGGTGCTCGACGGGGGCGAAGCGGTCGCTCAGCACCGGAGCGTCCGACAGGTCGATCTCGCGGCGGATCCGGAGGTCGGCGAGCGTGGCGAGCGGAGGGTCGAAACCCGAGCCGTCCAGGGCCTCGATCCTCCGAGCGAGCACGTCTCGGGGCGGATCGCAGAGGTCGCCCGCGGTGCCGAGCACCAGGACGTTGCCCGACGCCGGGACCCGGAACGAGGCCAGGCACGGGAAGACCTCGGCCAGCGTCCGCACCATGGCCCGGGGGAACGGCAGGTTCAGGCCCGCCGCGAGGTTGAGGGCGAAGACGCCCTCCGGTGCCAGCTTCCGCCGCACCTCCCGCAGGAACTCCACCGTCGTCAGGTGGAACGGAACGGCCCGGCCGATGTAGGTGTCGGCGACGACCAGGTCCCAGCGCGCGGAGGAGCGCGCGACGAACCTGCGCGCGTCCGCCACGTGCACCCGTGTGCGGGGCCCGGCCTGGAAGCCCATGAACCGGCGGGCCACCTCCGGGACCACCGCGTCCACGTCCACCAGGTCGACCTCGATCCCGGGTCGGCGCTCCTGCAGATAGGTGGCGAGGCCGCCGGCGCCCATCCCCAGGACCAGCACCCGCCGGATCCGGGGATCGAGCAGCAGCGCCACGGGCAGCGCCCGCACATAGGCGACGGAGACCTCGCCGTCCGCCCGAACGACCGCGCCGTGGACGACCCGGTCGCTCTCGAGGTACCGGATCGGACCGCGGTCCCAGACCCGCAGCGTCTGATAGGGCGTGGTGCGCTGGTAGACCAGGCCGCCCAGCCCTGGCACGGAGAGCGGCCGGATCAGGAGGCCGAAGAGCGCCAGCAGCACCGCCAGCGCGGGCGCCAGGAAGCCCGGCCGCCGGGCCGCCAGCGCCGCTGCGAGCGCGGTCGTGGCGGTCACGACCAGCAGCCACGCCAGGGCCCGCTCCAGGTCCATGAACGGGATCAGGCCGAAGGTGCAGCCGAGGGCGCCGGCGAGGCTGCCCACCGTCGAGATCGCGTAAAGGCCGCCCGCGGTGCCGCCGATGCGCGCGAGGTCCCCCGCCGCCAGGCGGATGGCGTAGGGAGAGATGGTCGCGAGCAGCACGCTCACCGGCCCGAACAGCACGGCGGCGGCGAGCAGGGTCCCGGCCGGCGCGCCGCCGGTCCAGTCCCCCATCCAGGCCACGAGGCGCGCACCCCCGAGCTCGAGGGCCGCGAGCGCCACGCCCGCGAGGGCCACCATCTGGGCCAGGCCGGACATCGTCGGCGTGCGGTCCGCGATCCAGCCGCCGAGCACATAGCCCGACGCCAGGGCGGCGAGGAAGACGCTGATGATCGAGCCCCAGACGTAGACGCTGTTGCCGAAGGAGGGCGCGAGCAGGCGGCTCGCGAGGATCTCCAGGGCCAGCAGCACGGCGCCGCCGGCGAAGACCACCCAGTAGAAGACGACGCGACGGATCACGCGCATGGGGATGGACCGGCCGCAAGCGCGAGGACCGTGCCCTCTCGGGCGGGCTCGGCGGCCCTCACGGGTAGATCTTGTAGAGCATCCGGGGGTAGGGGATGGTCTCGCGCAGGTGGGGGACGCCGCACATCCAAGCGACGAAGCGCTCGATCCCCATGCCGAAGCCGCTGTGGCGGAAGGCGCCGTACTTCCTCACGTCGAGGTACCACTGGAACGCCTCGACGGGCAGGTCGTGCTCGCGGAGGCGCCGGAGCAGGAGGTCGTGGTCGTGGATCCTCTGGCTGCCGCCGATGATCTCGCCGTAGCCCTCCGGGGCCAGCACGTCGAGGGCCAGGGCGAGCTCCGGGTTCTCGGGATCGGGCTGCATGTAGAAGGCCTTGGTCTTGGCCGGGTAGCGGGTGACCAGGACCGGCCGGTCGAAGAGGCCGGCCAGCACCGTCTCCTCGTCGCCGCCGAAGTCGTCGCCCCACGCCATCTCGACGCCCTCGGCGCGCAGCCGCTCGACCGCCTCGGTGTAGCTCACCCGCGGGAAGGGCGCCACCACCGATTCGAGCTTCGAGACGTCGCGCTCGAGCACCGCCAGGTCGCCGCGGCAACGCTCGAGAACGCGCGCCACCAGGTAGGCCACGAACTCCTCGGCCAGCTGGCACAGGCCGTCGAACTCGAGGAACGCCACCTCGGGCTCGACCATCCAGAACTCCATCAGGTGGCGACGGGTCTTGGACTTCTCGGCCCGGAACGTGGGGCCGAAGCAGTAGACCTTGCCGAAGGCGGCGGCCGCCGGCTCGAGGTAGAGCTGGCCCGATTGGGTCAGGTAGGCGGGCTCGCCGAAGTAGTCGGTCTCGAACAGGGTCGAGGTCCCCTCGCAGGCCGCCGGGGTGAGGATCGGCGAGTCGATCAGGACGAACTCGCGCTCGTAGTAGAAGTCCCGGATCGCCTGCTCGACCTCGCTGCGCACCTTGAGGACGGCCCGCTGGCGCGAGGAGCGCAGCCACAGGTGGCGGTGCTCCATCAAGAAGGCGGTGCCGTGCTCCTTGGGAGCGATCGGGTAGTCCTCGGTGCCGTAGAGCAGCCGGAAGCCGGTGAGCTGGATCTCGACCCCGCCCGGCGCCCGCTCGTCGGGGCTCACCCGGCCGGTCGCCTCGACCGTCGCCTCCTGGCCGGCGGCCTCGACGGCGGCCCAGGCGGCTTCCGGCAGCTCCTTCTTGCTCGCCACGCACTGCACCGTCCCCGAGCCGTCCCGCACCTGGAGGAAGGCGATCTTGCCGCTCGAGCGCTTGTTCTCGAGCCAGCCCAGCAGGCGGACCTCCTCGCCCCGGTGGTCGAGGAGATGGGCGACGGGGACGGTCTCGAGCGCTGCGGCGGGGGTCTCGGTCTCGGTCATGGCGCGGGATTCCTGCGGCACGCGGGGCCGGTGGAGGCCCCGGCGATCGGACGCCGAAGCGTAGCAGCCGCCGCCGAAAGCTCGCAAGGCCGGGCGACGGGCCGAAGCGGCCGGGCCGGTTTTCAGACCACGGGCTCGCCGCCGCCGGCCTCGACCGACTCGGCGGCGAGGAGGGCCTCGAGCGCCTCGGCCGCCGCCCGCTGCTCGGCCACCTTCTTGGTCCGGCCTTCGCCGCGGCCGGCGGGCCGCTCGCGGAGGCGACACTCGACGGTGAAGAGCTTGTCGTGGTCTGGCCCCGCCTCGGCCACCAGGCAGTACGCGGGAAGCTCCCAGCCGCGCGACTGGACCTCCTCCTGGAGGCGGGTCTTGGGGTCGGCGTCGAGGACTCGGGAGCGCTCGCCGAGGAGTCCTTCGAGGAGCGGCTCGATCACCGCGCGCACCGCCCCGAGGCCGCCGTCGAGGTAGATGGCGCCGAACAGCGCCTCGGTGGCGTCGGCGAGCAGCGAGCGCTTGCCCCGGCCGCCGGAGCGCTCCTCCCCCACCCCGATCCGGAGCGCCCGGCCGATCCCCAGCTCGTTCGAGAAGTCGGCGAGCGCCGGCGTGCTCACCAGGTACGCCTTGAGCTTCGAGAGGTCCCCTTCGGGCAGCTCCGGGTGGGCCCGGAAGAGCCACTCCCCGGCGACCAGCCCGAGGACGGCGTCGCCCAGGAACTCCAGGCGCTCGTTGTGGCGGTCGAGCCCCTGCTCGTTGGCGTAGGAGCGGTGGGTCAGGGCGCGCTCGAGGAGCTCGCGGTCGCGGAACCGGCAGCCCAGGGCCCGCTCCAGCTCGGTCTTCGCGCGCCAGCCGATCACAGGAAAATCGTAGCAGAGCCGCGGGACTGGGAGAGGGACCGAGGACTCGAGAGCCAGGGGAGCGATCGGGCGGGGGCGTCCCTCTCCCCCCGCGAGGGTGGGAGAGGGATCGAGGGAGTGGGGGGAGATCCGATAGATCGGCGTCCCTCTCCCCCCGCGAGGGTGGGAGAGGGATCGAGGGAGTGGGGGGAGATCCGATAGATCGGCGTCCCTCTCCCCCCGCGAGGGTGGGAGAGGGATCGAGGGAGTGGGGGGAGATCCGATAGATCGGCGTCCCTCTCCCCCCGCGAGGGTGGGAGAGGGATCGAGGGAGTGGGGGGAGATCCGATAGATCGGCGTCCCTCTCCCCCCGTGAGGGTGGGAGAGGGATCGAGGGAGTGGGGGGAGATCCGGTCAAGGCTCGGGCGCGAAACGCAGCCACTCGCCGGGTAGCGGCATCGTCCAGCCCGGCGTCGACGGGCTGCACATGGCCTCCCGGTCGAGGGGCCCCCGGAGCGTGGCGCTCCACCCCGCCTCAGCATCGTCGACCGCCCGCAGAAAGCGCGCCGCCCGGTGATCCGTCAGGAAGGGAACGAAGGCGCGCGCCGGGCGCCAGGGACGGAAGAAGTCCTCCCAGTGGCCGACCAGCACGTGGCGTGGCCTGACCTCTCCGAGCACGGCCTCGGGGTAGTGATCCACCTCGTAGGACGAGGCCATGCACAGCACCGCGAGGTCGTAGGGGTGGTGGTCGGCGCCCGTGAAGGTGGGAGGGTACCCGGCCCCCGGCTTGCTCGCCGCGTCCTGGTAGTAGATCCGGAAGCGCACCGGGGCGCCGGGGTCGGCCGAGGCGAGCAGGTCGATGACGAAGGCGTAGGGCCTGCCGAGGCGGAGCGAGGTGTAGCGCCGCTCGATCCAGGGCCGCCGGCTGGGGCGGTTCGTGCCCTTCATCAGCTCGATCCCCAGGACGTGGGGCGCGTGGTCCGAGGGCACGGCCATGAAGCGGAAGGGGAGGCGGTGGCCGGCGGCGTCCGCCACCTGGACCCACTCGTTCTCGTGCTCGTCGAGCACCCGGACGCGCCGGTGCAGGCCGGGGAAGGCCTCGAGGGCGTTGGCGCCGGAGCGGTTGACGTAAACCGTGGTCCAGTCGGCGAGCTCGCCGGCGACGACCGGCAGGTCGCCCAGGTGGTCGTAATGGGAATGGCCCACCAGGACGGCGCCGACCCGGCCGAGGGGCACGCCGTCGAGGCCGCGGAAGATCGCCCCGGCGTCCGAGAGGATCGGAGAGAGGGCGAGATCGGCGAAGCCGGGATCGGTGAAGAACGGCCCGGTGGCGATCGCCTGGCCCTGCCAGCCGACGTAGAGCCCGCCGGTGCCCAGGTAACGGAGGACCACATGGTCCGGGTCCTCCCGCCAGGGCGGGCGGACCTCCGGAGTACAGGGCGGCGCGGCGAAGTCGAAGCGGTCGGCGCCGCGCTGGAGGTCGAGGCCCGGTCCGATCAGGTGCCCGCACGCCGCGAGCGCCAGGGATGCGGCCAGCGGCGTCGAGAGGCGATGCCAGGCTCGCGGCGGCACGCTCCGTCCTCCGCCTACCGGTGCTCCGGATTCTGGGCGTCGAAGCGGCAGCCGGCGTCCCACTCCGAGCGCTGGTTGCCGTGGGCCGGAACGCCGCCGGCGTCGACCAGCATCCGGGCGAAGTGCATGAGGTTCCAGGTCATGAACGTCGTGTTGCGGTTGGTGAACTCGTTCTCGGGGCCTCCCGAGCCCGGGTCGAGGTAGGAGGGGCCGGGGCCCGCCTCGCCGATCCAGCCGGCGTCGGCCTGCGGTGGGATCGTGTAGCCCAGGTGCTGGAGCGAGTAGAGGAGGTTCATGGCGCAGTGCTTGACGCCGTCCTCGTTGCCCGTGATCAGGCACCCGCCGACCCGGCCGTAGTAGGCGTACTGGCCGGCGGCGTTGAGGTCGCCGGAGGTCGAATACAGGCGCTCGACGACCCGGGTCGCCACCGAGGACTTCTCCCCCAGCCAGATCGGCGAGCCGATCACCAGGATCTGGGCCGCCTTCACCTTCTCGTAGATCCCCGGCCAGTCGTCGCGCTCCCAGCCGTGCTCGGTCATGTCCGGCCAGACGCCGGGGGCGATCTCGTAGTCCACCGGCCGGAGCACCTCGACCGCCACGCCGTTGGCCTCGAGAATCGCCTTGGAGAGGTCGATCAGCCCCCGGGTGTGGGAGCGCTCGGGGCTCCGCTTGAGAGTGCAGTTGAGGAACAGGGCGCGGAGGTCGGAGAAGTCCCATCGGCTCTCCTCGCACAGCCGCCGCTGCGTCTCGTTCAGGGTCACGTCTGCCGGCATGGCCTCGCCTCCTCTGGGAAGGTCCCGCGGTGGTTTGGGCCCCCGAGTCTACTGCTATGCTCGCCCCCGACCGGCCGGGCGACCGATCCGGCGCTCGACCCGCCGCATGGACACCCCCGACAGCGCCCCGCTCCCCGGGCCCGCGGCCGAGGCGTCGCGGACGCCGACGCGCGACGGCCTGGAGCTCGCCGGCGAGCACCACCTCCTGCCGGCGCCCCGGGCGCGCCTGGTGATCGTCCACGGCTTCGGCGAGCACCGGGGGCGCTACCGGCGTCTGGCCGGCGAGCTCCTCGCCGCCGGCTTCGAGTGCCACCTCTTCGACCTCCGCGGGCATGGCGACTCGGGCGGCCGGCGGGGACACGTCGGGCACTTCGCCGACTACCGGGACGATCTCGCCCGCTTCACCGCCCGGGCGGGCCGCGAGAGCGAGGCGGCGTCGCCGGCCCCCTGGGTCCTCCTGGGACACAGCCTGGGCGGCCTGATCGCCGCCGACTACGTCCTCCACGCCGCTTCGCCCTTCTCCGCCCTGGCGCTCAGCAGCCCGTTTCTCGCCAGCCCCGACTCGCCCCCCCTCGCCCGCTGGATCGCGGCCGTCGCGCGGCGCCTCCTGCCCGGCCTGCGCCTCCACGTGCCGTTCCCGCCGGCGGCCCTGTCCCACGACCCGCGAGTGGTCGAGGCCTACGCCCGCGATCCCCGCGTCTTCGACACCTTCTCGCCGGCCTGGCTGGGCGCCGTCACCGCCGCCCAGCGGCGGGTCTACGAGCGCGCCGGGGAGATCCGGCTGCCGGCCCTGGTGCTTCTGGGGAGCGCCGACCGGGTCGCCGACCCGGAGCGCTCGCGCGCCGTCTTCCGCCGCCTCGGGAGCCCGGACAAGACCCTCCGGGTCTACGACGGGCTCTTCCACGAGGTGCTCAACGAGCTCGACCGGGGCCCGGTGGTGGCCGACCTCCTCGCCTGGCTCGGGCGCCACGCGCTGCCGGGGCCGGGCCTATCCCCCGCCGGCTGAGGCCGCGCCGCCGATCAGGGCGCTGAGCTGGAAGTTCGGCGGCCCCCAGCTCTCGACCAGGCCGATCCGGCGGGACCAGTCCTCGTCGGCGGCCCGGCGCATGCGGGTCACGGTGCCGCGCCGGAAGTCGGCGAGCCAGGGCCAGTCGCCCCGCCACGCCGGCGCCAGCGAGACGACGAACAGGTCCTTGCGGCTGCGCCGGTCCACCTGCTGGGCGCGCTCGAACAGGAAGCCGGGAAGGCGCAGGAGATTGTCGACCAGTGGACCGTGCAGGCTCGCGAGCAGGCTCCGCCCGCCGGAGGCGCGGGGCAAAGGCTGCGACGAGTCGATGATCAGGGCCTGGGCGGCGTGTACCGCGCCGGCGGCCTCGACCGGCGTGTTGTTCGAGTACCCGCCGTCGACCAGTGCCTCCTCGTCGCCGTCGGCGCGGCTCTGCACGCGGTGGGCCGGAAAGATCGGGAAGGGCGAGCCGGAGGCGAACACGAAGGCGCGCAGCAGCTCGACGTCCCGGTCGTTCCGGAGGTCGAGGTCGACGCAGCCGGGGCTCGCGCCCGCCCCGGCGCCGGCACCCTCGACGGCGCGGAACAGGTACCACCGGCCGCCGCCCGGCGGCCGCCGGATCACCGGGCAGGGATCGTCCCCCGGCACCACCAGGACGAAGCGGGTGCCGTCGCTCTCGAGGGAGTTGGCCGGCACCAGGAGCTTCGCGGTGAGGCGGTACGGGTTGCTCCCGCAAGGGTGGCGCTCGGCGTAGGCCAGGTCGAAGCGCTGGTCGACCTGCCCGATGTAGCGATCGGCGTAGCGGTTGCCGTAGAGCCCCGGAGCGAGGACGAAGTTCCACCACAGGAGGCCTGCGACGGCCAGGATTCCGATGCGCACGAACCGCCGTCCGACCAGGTGGGCGTTGGGATGGCGCGCGCAGAGGTACTCGACGGCGCGGTGGAGACTTCCCGTGAGGCCCCCGCGCTCGCGGCCGAGGCGCGCCCAGACGACGATCGCGACGGAGAGCGGCAGGCTGACCACCACCAAGTCGATCCAGAAGTCGATCGTCAGCTCGAACAGGCTCACCCGCTCCGGCCACAGCAGGGCGCCCGCCAGCAGGATCACGTAGACCGCGATCGCCAGCCCGATGCTCACCAGGAGCAGGGCGTCGACGAAATGGGTGACCTCGCTGAGGCGGTAGCGGGAACGGCGCTCGTGGAACCAGAGGATCACCCCCACGAGCAGCAGGACGAAGCCCAGGCAGACGAAGAGGGCGCCGGCGCGAGTATCGAGGCGGGACGGCGCGGCGAGGGTCGCGGCGAGCCCCGGGTGGCCGGCGAGGCGCTCCGCGGAAGGGCGGGTGAAGTCGGCGAGGCCGAGGCAGACCAGCACCGGCACGACGACCGCCGCCAGGGCCTGGCCGGGGCGGCTGCCGACGAACCGGTCGCGGCTCGCCAGGAGGTAGCTCTTGACGCCCGGCCGACCCTCACTCCAGCGAACGGCCAGGATGAGCGCGGGAACCGCGAGGAGCGAGAGCAGCAGGAGGGGCGTGCGGTCGAGCCAGGCGAGGAGCCCGCCGCCCGCCACCAGGAGCAGCGCGAACGACAGCGCGCTCGCGAGGACGAAGGCGACCACCGCCAGGGCGAGGTCGGCCCCGACCGGGCGGCGCACGCCCCCGACCCACCGCTTGCGGACGATCCAGGATCCGAGGGCCACGGCCAGGACGCCCAGGCTCGTGTACGCCACCCGGAAGCTCACCGGCCGTTCCATCCACTCGGCGAGCTGCGGCATCGGCTCGAGCAGCGCGTAGCCCACGACCAGCGCCAGGCCCACCGCCACGAGGCCGCGCTCGACCCACGGGGAGGCGGAGGCGCCCCGAGCATCCTGCGCCGGCCGCTCCGCCGCCTGCCAGACCAGGCACTGGTCGGCGAACATGGCCAGCGCGATCAGGGCGGCGTAGAACAGGCCCTCGACCTCCGGCACGTGCTCCTGGGAGGCGGCGCCGTTGACCCATCGGACGACGAGAGGTGCCGCGAACAGCACGAGACCGAGGATTGCGAGCAGCCCCACGCGGGTCGCGGGCAACGGGCCGCCGCCCCCCGTCGCGACGCCGGGCGGCGGCGTGAACCAGCCGGCGCGCCGCACCGAGACCGCCGCCAGGACCGCGCCGAAGACGCAGAAGATCAGGATCAGGCTGGCGTAGCGCGGCAGGTCGGTCCAGCCGAAGACGTCGGAGCTGGTGATCGGGAGGTCCGCCGCCGCCAGGCCGCCCGGACCCGGGGCGAGATGCGGCGGCTCCTCGTGCCACAGCAGGTCCGACAGGTTCCACGGCCCGCCCGGGCCCAGGCGGGCGACGAAGAAGCCCAGGAGCGCGCCGCCGCTCGTGCCGATCACGGAGTCGACGGCGAGGGGCCCCCGCTCCGGGTCGAGGTCCGGGGGCGGTGGCGGCAGGGTGCCGTGGTTGGCGAGACCCCCCGCGGCGTACAGGCGGTCGATGAGGCGCGACTGGTAGGCCGCCTTGACGCCGCCGCCGGGGAGGATCAGGGCCAGGTTGCCCTGCCGGGAGGTGCGCTGGTCGAGGCGCACGAGCCGAAGGCTCTCGGCGATCGAGAAGGCGAAGGGGCGCACCCCGAAGTACGGTTCCGGGCCGAGGTAGGCGCGGAACGCCTCCGGCACCTTTTCCCGATCGCCGCTCGCCGGCGCGGTCCCGAACAGGCGCTCGAGGCGGGGCGGCAGGCGGGCCTCGGCCGGTCGGAAGGCCGCGCCGGGAAAGAGGACCTGGGCCGAGGAGGTCAGGATCACCAGGTGGTCACGGGCGAGCCCGGCGAGGTCGCCCTCCCCGGCGGTCGGGGGCTCGGCCGCCTCGCCGGAGCCGGGGCGCGTCCCCTCGGCGCGGACCTCGATCGTCGTGCCCCGGAGGTCGCCCGGCTCGAAGCCCCGGCACGGGGTGAATGGCTCGGCCTCCGGCGCCGCCGCTCCCGGCCCCGGCCCGCCCGCCGGTCGTCCACCGCGCCCCCGCCCGCGCCCGTCGAAGCGGAAGCAAACATGGTCGAAGAAGGCGTGCCAGAAGCACTCCTCGGCGGAGCGCCGGTCGGCGGCCGACTCGCCGGCCAGCTTCCCGTCGAGCCAGTCGGCGGTCGCGGCGACGGGCTCCAGCAGCCCGGCGGTCGAGAGGTGGGAGGAGAGGGACAGGCGGTAGGCCGGGCCCGGATCGGGAGCGGGGCCGGATCGGGCCTCGGGCTCGAAGGCCTCGCAGCGCCGGGGCTCGGCGGCGAGCGTCTCGGCCGGCGGCAGCGCCCGGCGGGCCCCGGAGATCCCGCCCCAGAGCCACTCGCGGAAGCGCTCGAAGTCGCCCGCGGCGTCCGGGCGCTCGACGACGCCGCCGGGGCCGATCGCGGCGGCGCGGAGGCGGAGCCGCCGGTCGGGAAGCACCCGGTCCCGCAGCGGGTCGGGTAGCTCGATCTCGGAGAGCTCGACCCCGTCCCGGGCCAGGAGGTGGAGGGCGAGGCTGGAGGCCACGGCGACGTCGACCTCGCCTCGGTCGAGCCAGTCGAGGACCTGGTAGTCGCTGCCCAGGGCGACGTGGACCTGGAGCGGCCGGCCCGGACAGGCCTTGTCGTCGTCGTAGCGCCGGTCGATCTCGCCGAACAGCCTCTCGACCCACCGCCGGAGCGTCGCGACGGGGACATCCGCGGTGAGCGGCAGGGCGGCGTTGACGACCAGCGGGATGGTCTCCTCGCAGGCGGGCGGCCGGGAGCCGGCAGCGGCAGCGGCGAGGGCGGGGGGCGTGAGGGCGAAAGCGGCGAGCGCCAGCGCGGCGGCGACCGCGGGAGGGAAGACTCGTGACGGCATGGGGACCTCCACGCTCTAATGACGACGAGGGAGATCCTATTACCTCACCGCCCGCGCGAGAGCTCACCTCCTCCCGAAGCGGTGCTCGAGATCGGCGTCGGACATCTTGAGGACCACCGGGCGGCCATGGGGGCAGGCGTAGGGGTTCTCGGCGGCGAAGAGCTCGGCCATCAGGGCCTCCATCTCGGCGGGCGAGAGGGGGTGGTGCATCTTGACCGCGCCCTTGCAGGAGAGGGTCGCCGCCAGGGCCTCCAGGATCCGCCGCCGGAGGGCCCCAACTCCGGACCCGGCGCCGGCCCCGGCCTCGTCGTCGGAGGCGGCGAGCTCGAGGAGCAGGCGCTCCGCTTCGGAGGCGTCGAGGGTGGCCGGCACGGCGGTCAGCGCCAGCGAGCCGCCCGAGAGCTCCGCCACCGAGAAGCCGCACGCCTCGAGCTCGGGGGCGAGCTCGGCGAGGCGCATGCGCTCGGACGAGGAGAGCTCCAGCAAGGGCGGATCGACCAGGTGCTGGCTGGGGGGCGTCTGGCGCGCCAGGCTCCGGCGCAGGCGCTCGTAGAGGATGCGCTCGTGGGCCACGTGCTGGTCTACCAGGTAGAGGCCGTCCGGTCCCTCGAGGAGGATCAAGGTGCCCTTGTACTGGCCGAGGAGGCGGAAGGGCCGGACCTCGCCCGAACGCCCGGAGAGGGGCACCGCCGCGCGCGGGGCGAGCGGCGCGTAGCTGGCGCCCGCCAGGCGCTGTTCCGCGCCGTCCCACGGAGCCGGCGGCTCGGCGACGGTGCCGGCGGAGGCGGGCGGCGGTCCGGACGCGGCCGGGCCCGGCGTGACGGTCCAGAGGCCCTCGCCGGTGCCCGGCGCCGGCCCCTTGCGCCCCCCAAGGCCCTGCCAGGCGAAGGGGGCGGGCGGCGGCCCCGAGGGCGGATGGAGCGGCGCCTCCTCCTCCCCCCGGGCGAGCTCCAGGCCGGCCCGGAGCGCCTCGGCCACACGGTCGAGGAGCCGGTGGTCGCGGAAGCGGACCTCGGCCTTCTGGGGATGGACGTTGACGTCGACCTCGGCCGGCGGCACGTCGACGAACAGGAACAGGGCCGGGAAGTCGTCGCGCTTCCAGAGGTCCCGGACCGAGCGGTAGAAGGCGCCGAGGATCGAGCGGTCGCGGAGCAGGCGGCGATTGACGAAGACGAACCAGCGCCGGCCGCGGGCGGTGGCGGGGCTTCCCACGAGGCCCCACACCGCCTCGCCGGCGCCGTCGTCGCGCCGGGGGATCGCCACCAGCTCGCGGGAGAGCTCGACGCCGAAGATCCGCCCGACCCGCTCGCGCAGGCCGTCCGCGCCGCCCTCCGAGGGCAGGGCGTCGAGCAGGGCGCGTCCCTCGTGGCGCACGGTGAAGCGCACGCCGGGACGCGCCAGGGCATACCCCTGGACCACCTCGAGCGCGCGCCGCAGCTCGGTCGCCGGGCTCTTCAGAAACTTGCGCCGCGCCGGGACGTTGAAGAAGAGCGACGCGATCTCGACCGTCGTGCCCCGGGGGCGGGCGGCCGGCTCCGCCACCTTGACCCGCCCCCCTTCGATCCGCACCCGGTGCCCCTCGCCGGGAGCCTGGGCGGTCAGGAGCTCGACCCGCGCGACGGCGGCGATCGAGGCCAGCGCCTCGCCCCGGAAGCCCAGGGTCCCGACCCGCTCCAGGTCCTCGAAGGAGCCGATCTTGCTGGTGGCGTGGCGGTCGAAGGCGAGGAGGGCATCGTCGCGGTCCATGCCGGAGCCGTCGTCGGCGACCCGGATGCGCCGCTTGCCCCCCGCCTCGAGCTCGATCTCGATCTCCGAGGCGCCGGCGTCCAGGGCGTTCTCCACGAGCTCCTTGACCACCGAGGCCGGACGCTCCACGACCTCGCCGGCGGCGATCTGGGAGACCAGGTGGTCGGAGAGGAGGCGGATCGCGGACATGGGCCGGGGGCTCGGCGACGATCCTACCGGATGCCCACCGACCGCACGAAGGCCACCAGGTCCCAGGTCTCGTCGTCGTCGAACACCGGCCAGGAAGGCATGGACGTGCCGGGCACGCCGGAGCGGATCGCCTGGTAGACCGTCTCCGGTGGGGTCGTCTCGCGCCAGGCCGGGTCGGTGAAGTCGGTGGGGCGCGGCTCGAGGACGGCCGAGCGCGGGCCCCGGCCGTCGGCGGCGACCCCGTGGCAGATCGCGCAGTGCGTCTCGAAGAGCTCGCGCCCCCGGGCCCGGGCCTCGGGCGAGGCGAGCCGGCCACCGGGCCACACTCCCCCACCCCCGCAGCCCACCACCAGCGGCAAGGCGAGCAAGACCCCAAAGAACAGCACTCGAGGTCCGAAGCGACCGGACGAAGCCCGGGCCGTTCTCGAGAAACTCGGCTCGTTCGTCACGATTCTGGCCTGATCAGACATCGAGACGAAAAGCCCGAGGGCCAGGAACCAGCCGTACCCAGGACCTGAGCTGGACAGGTCTCGCGCGGAGGCGCAGAGGCGCAGAGACGCGGCCCTGGAGTCGACCCGATTTCGGCGACACCTCGGAGGGGCCCCGAGTCGTAGACGCTCCACCGAATGCAACAGGCCCAGCCGTCCTCCTCTGCGTCTCTGCGCCTCTGCGCGAGAACAGGACTCGTATCCCGCGAGCCTGGCGAAGCTCCGCCGCAAACCGAGGAGGCGCCTGAAGCGTCTCCGGCGCCACGGGCCGCTGGTCCCCCACCCACGCCGAGCGATCACGGCTGCGCTCCTCGGAACGGCGACTCCAGACCGCCAGATTCATCGGATGCCCCCCGCATCCCCTCGATCCCCTTCCCACCCCACGGGGGGGAAGGGGACGGTTGACCGGATGCCCCCCGCAACCCCTCGATCCCCTTCCCACACCACGGGGGGGAAGGGGACGGTCGACCGGATGCCCCCCGCATCCCCTCGATCCCCTTCCCACACCACGGGGGGGAAGGGGACGCCCCCACCCTCGCGGGCTGTTGCTCGAGGAACTCGGCTCGTTCGTCACGATTCTGGCCTGATCAGACATCTAGACGAGGAGCCCGAGGGCCAGGAACCAGCCGTACCCAGGACCTGAGCTGGACAGGTCTCGCGCGGAGGCGCAGAGGCGCAGAGACGCGGCCTGGATTCGACCCGATTTCGGCGACACCTCGGAGGGGCCCCGAGTCGTAGACGCTCCACCGAATGCAACAGGCCCAGCCGTCCTCCTCTGCGTCCTTGCGCCTCTGCGCGAGAACAGGACTCGTATCCCGCGAGCCTGGCGAAGCTCCGCCTCAAACCGACGAGGCGCTTCACGGGCCGCTGGTCCCCCGCCCACGCCGAGCGATCACGGCTGCGCTCCTCGGAACGGCGACTCCAGACCGCTGGATTCATCGGATGCCCCCCGCATCCCCTCGATCCCCTTCCCACCCCACGGGGGGGAAGGGGACGGTTGACCGGATGCCCCCCGCATCCCCTCGATCCCCTTCCCTCCCCACGGGGGGGAAGGGGACGGTTGACCGGATGCCCCCCGCATCCCCTCGATCCCCTTCCCTCCCCACGGGGGGGAAGGGGACGGTTGACCGGATGCCCCCCACATCCCCTCGATCCCCTTCCCACCCCACGGGGGGGAAGGGGACGGTTGACCGGATGCCCCCCGCATCCCCTCGTTCCCCTTCCCACCCCACGGGGGGGAAGGGGACGGTTGACCGGATGCCCCCCGCATCCCCTCGATCCCCTTCCCACCCCACGGGGGGGAAGGGGACGGTTGACCGGATGCCCCCCGCATCCCCTCGATCCCCTTCCCACCCCACGGGGGGGAAGGGGACGGTTGACCGGATGCCCCCCGCATCCCCTCGATCCCCTTCCCACCCCACGGGGGGGAAGGGGACGGTTGACCGGATGCCCCCCGCATCCCCTCGATCCCCTTCCCACCCCACGGGGGGGAAGGGGACGGTTGACCGGATGCCCCCCGCATCCCCTCGATCCCCTTCCCACCCCACGGGGGGGAAGGGGACGCCCCCACCCTCTCGGTCTGTTGCTCGAGGAACTCGGCTCGTTCGTCACGATTCTGGCCTGATCAGACATCTAGAGCCACGTCCAACGCCGGCGCCGAGTGCGTGATCCAGCCCACCGACAGGAGATCCACGCCGGTGGCGGCGATCGCGGGCGCGGTCGCGGGCGTGATGCCGCCGGAGGCTTCGGTGATCGTCCCGCCGCCCACCGCCGCCACCCGGCGCACCGCCTCGGCGAGCTCTTCCAGACTCATGTTGTCGAGCAGGACCGCGTCCACGCCCACCGCCAGCGCCGCGTCGAGCTCGTCGAGGGTGTCGACCTCGAGCTCGATCTTGACCAGGTGCCCGACGTGGGCCCGGGCGCGCTCCACCGCCTCCCGGACCCCGCCCGCGACGGCGCGGTGGTTGTCCTTGATCAACACGGCGTCGTCGAGCCCGAAGCGGTGGTTGGCGCCGCCGCCGCAGCGCACGGCGTGCTTCTCGAGGGCGCGCAACCCCGGGGTGGTCTTGCGGGTACAGACCACTCGCGTCCGGGCGTCCGCGAGGGAGCGCGCGATCCCGCGCGTCGCGGTGGCCACGCCGGCGAGCCGGCCCAGGAAATTGAGCGCCGTCCGCTCGGCCGAGAGGATCGGGCGCAGGGGGCCGCGGACCACCGCCAGGGTCTCGCCGGCGGCGGCGTCCCGGCCGTCGGCCGAGAGCGCCTCGAGCTCGAGCTCCGGATCGAGGAGCCGGAAGGCCGCCAGGGCCGGCGCCAGGCCGGCGATCCGGCCCTCCGAGCGGGCGACGATCCAGGCCTCGCCGCACGCGGCGGCCGGCACCACCGCGTCGGTGGTCAGGTCGCCGGCGCGCCCCAGGTCCTCGGCCAGCGCCCGCCGCACCAGGGGCTCGTAGAGGAGCGGATAGAGGGGGGGGATCCGGTCGGCGGCCGGATCGCTCATGGCCGCCGCGCCTCGAGGACGGCTCCCTCGCGAGGCGGCTCGGCGAGCGCCGCCATCGCCGCCCGGTCCCCCGGCCGCGCGGGCAGCGGAATCGCCTGCACCCCGCCTTCCCGGTCGAGCTCGAGCGCCAGGTGACGGCACCACGCCGGGTCGGCCTCCGGGAAGTCGCTCCGGAAGTGCGCCCCGCGGCTCTCCCGCCGGGTCGCCGCGGCGACCGCCAGCAGGCGGGCGACGGTGAGCAGGTTCCTGCCCTCCCCGCCCAGCTCGCCGATCTCGCGACCGCGGGTCTCGGCCGCTTCGAGGGCGTCGAGCTCCGCCGCCAGGTCCGCCAGCCCCGCGCCCGAACGGGCGACGCCCGCCCGGCGCCAGACCCGCTCGCGGAGGTGCGCGATCCGGCCTTCGCCGGCGGCGCTCGCCGGGGTGCGCCGAGCGCCCTCGGGCGGCGGCACGGGCTCGGCGGCCAGCCGGGCCGGCGCAGGCGCCTCCGCGCGCACCGCCCCGGCCACCCGAGCGCCGAAGACCAGGGCCTCGAGCAGCGAGTTCGAAGCCAGCCGGTTGGCGCCGTGGACGCCGGTCGACGCCGCTTCGCCGCAGGCCCAGAGGCCGTCGAGGCTGGTGCGGCCGTCGAGGGCGGCGGCGACCCCGCCCATGTGGTAGTGGGCCGCCGGCGACACCGGCATGGGCTCGATCCGCGGGTCGATACCGTGCCTCCGGCAGAGCTCGAAGACCGTGGGGAAGCGCCCGGGGAAGGCCTCCCCCACCGCCTCGCGGGCGTCGAGGAAGACCGCCTCGCCGGCGCCGAGACGGCGGTCGATGGCGCGGGCCACGACGTCGCGCGGCGCCAGCTCGGCCGCCGGATCCTCCGCGAGCATGAAGCGCCGTCCCCGGCCGTCCACCAGCTTCGCCCCCTCGCCGCGGAGAGCCTCGGTGAGCAGCGGCAGCGGGTCGGCGCCCGGCACCGCGAGCGCCGTCGGATGGAACTGGACGAGCTCCACGTCGACCAGCCGCGCCCCGGCGCGCGCCGCCATCGCCAGGCCGTCGCCGGTGACCTCCAGCGGGTTCGTGGTGCGCGCGTAGAGGTGCCCGATGCCGCCGGTGGCGAGGATCACCGCCGGCGCCCGCAGGACCAGGCGCTCCCCGCCGGGCCCGACCGCGGTCACCCCGGCGACCCGGAAGCCCTCCCGGACGAGGTCCCACGCGAAGGTCTCCTCGATCACGGTCACGTGAGGGCTCCCGGCCGCCGCCCGGGCGAGGGTGCGCATCACCTCGGCGCCGGTGGCATCGCCGTTGGCGTGAAGCACCCGGCGCCGCCCGTGGGCGGCCTCGCGGCCGAGGGAGAGCACGCCGTCCTGGCGGCGGTCGAAGACGGCGCCCAGGGCGATCAGGCGCATCACCCGCGTGGGGCCCTCGGAGGTCAGGATGCGGACCGCCTCCGGGTCGTTGAGGCCGGCGCCGGCGGCCAGCGTGTCGGCGGCGTGGAGGGCCGGCGTGTCGCCCCGGCCGACGGCGGCGGCGATGCCGCCCTGGGCGTGGGCCGACGAGCCGCCCCCACCCAGGCGGCCCTTGGTGACCACCGCGACCGAAAGGGGCGTGAGCTCGAGGGCGGCGGTCAGGCCCGCGGCCCCGGAGCCCACGACCAGGGCGTCGAAGGAGAGGATGCGCATGGGCGGTCCGCTCCTCAGCGCCGGGCGCCCCGGCCGACGGCGAGCATCCGCTCCACCGCCCCGCGCGCTCGCCTCGCGACCTCCGGGTCGACCGTCACCTCGTGCGTGCCGGTCTCCAGCGAGCGGAGGATCTTGGGCAGGGTGATGCGCTTCATGTGGGGGCAGAGGTTGCACGGGCGGATGAACTCGACGCCGGGGTGCTCGACGGCCACGTTGTCGCTCATCGAGCACTCGGTGATCATCACCACCCGCCGCGCGCCGGAGTCGGAGACGTGGCGGATCATCCCCGAGGTCGAGCCCACGAAGTCGGCCTCGGCGAGGACGTCGGGCGGACACTCGGGGTGGGCGAGCACGGTGAGCTCGGCGCCGTACTGGCGCCGGAAGCGGCGGATCTCCTCGCCGGTGAAGCGCTCGTGCACCTCGCAGTGCCCCCGCCACAGGACCAGCTCGACGTCGGTCTTGGCGGCGACGTAGCGGCCCAGGTACTCGTCGGGCAGGAAGATCACCCGGGGGGCGCCGAGGGACTCGACCACCTCGACGGCGTTGGCCGAGGTGCAGCAGACGTCGGTCTCGGCCTTCACCTCGGCCGACGTGTTGACGTAGGTCACGACCGGCACGCCCGGGTAGCGCTCCTTGAGGAGCCGCACGTCGGCGGCGGTGATCGAGTCGGCCAGCGAGCAGCCCGCTTCGGGGTCCGGGATCAGGACGGTCTTGCCCGGCGAGAGGATCTTGGCGGTCTCGGCCATGAAGTGCACACCCGCGAAGACGATGGTCCCGGCGTCGGTCTCGGCGGCCGCCCGGGCGAGGGCCAGGGAGTCCCCGGTCAGGTCCGCGACGCCGTGGAAGATCTCCGGCGTCTGGTAGTTGTGGGCGAGGACGATGGCGCCCCGCTCGCGCTTGAGACGGTTGATCGCCTCGACGTAGGGGGCGTGGAGCGGCCATTCGAGCTCGGGGATGACGTCGCGCACCCGCTCGTAGATCGGGGCCGTGGCGCGCAGGACGTCGGGGGTCGGCTCGAGGACCGGCTCGGGCGGAAGGGTCTCCAGAAGGCTCATGGAGGTACGCTCCTCGACGAGTATGCTCATTTTGAGTATAAGTGGCGTCAAAAAAGAAGGCCGAACGGGCGGCCTCTTTGCGTCAAGGGAAATTCTAGGTCTGAGAATAACCGTCTGTCAACCGGCTGTCACAGAACCCGATCTCCCCATCACCAGAGCGTAACGCGCCGCGTGCCTCCTCAATTCCGCACCCCGGGCAGGCCCACCCCCGGGGCCGGGCGCTCGCGGAGGACGTCTCTGCGGAAGCGGAAGATCTCCGCCGGGCGGCCGCCGGTCGAGGGATCGAAGCGGCCGGTGCCCTCCACCAGGCCGCCCTTCTCCACCAGGCGCCGGAAGTTCCCCTTGTGGAGCGGCACGCCGGCCAGGGCCTCGACCGTGCGCTGGAGCTGGAGCAGGGTGAAGGTGGGCGCCAGGAGCTCGAAGACCACGGGCCGGTAACGGAGCTTGCCCCGCAGCCGGCCCAGGGCGGTCGCCAGGATCCGCCGGTGGTCGAGGGCCATGGCGAGGCCCAGGGGCGGGAGCTCGGCGACGGACCGCGCCGCGGCCCGGCCCCGCCCGCGGTCGTTCCGCCGCGTCTCGGCCACCAGCCCGACCTCGTAGAGGAGCTCGTAGCGGTCGAGCACCCGCTCGCCGTCCCAGGCCACCCCGCGCAGGCCGAAGGCGATCTCGGCGCGCTCCGCCCGCCGCCGGCGCGACGGCGGGTCGGGCGCCGCGGCCACCCAGCGCGCCAGGACGGGGGCGACGTCGCGCTCGATCAGGGCCGGCCGCCCCTCGCGCCAGTCCTCCCACGGGAAGAAGCGGTAGATCCCGCGCCAGCGGGCGTCGCCCGACGGGCGCTCCTCCTGGACCAGGGCGAGGTAGGCGACCGAGATCACCCGCGGGCCACCGGCGCGCTCCCGGGGGTCGCGGTGGCGGTCGCCGAAGGTGTAGAGCTGCTCGACGTAGCCGAGCCCGATGCCGGTCTGCTCCCGCACCCAGCGCCGCAGGGCGAGCTCCAGGGTGCGGTCCTCCTCCGGGTCCAGGGGGCCGAAGGGGACGGCGTCGACCGCGTCGACCGCCGGCTCCGGCCGCTCGCGGGAGCGCTCCCGATCGCCCGCGAGGCCGGCTTCGAGATCGGGGCGGCCCACGGTGAGGATACGCGGCACCTCGCGGGTGACCGCGACGATCACCGCGTTCAGGCCGACCGCGAGCTGGGAGGTCACGCGCCGACCCCGACACCCCGCGGCTCCGCCTTGCCGGAGAGCACGGTGGCGAGGTCGGGAGCGGCCACCAGCTCGCGGTCGAAGACGGCGGCGAAGTGGGCGGCGACCCGGGCCGCGACCTCGGCGAGGCCGGGCCGCTCGCCGCTCAGGGTCTCGATCGAGGCCATCTCCACCCGGTCGAGTCCGCACGGGACGATGCGGGAGAAGTAGGAGAGGTCGGTGGTGACGTTCAAGGCGAAGCCGTGGGTGGTGACCCAGCGCTGGACGTGGACGCCGATCGACGCGACCTTGGCGTCGCCGACCCAGACGCCGATGAGGCCCTTGCCGGAGCGCCGCGCGGCGTCGAGCCCGAAGTCGCCGAGGGTCCGGATGAGAACCTCCTGGAGGTCGGAGACGTAGCGCCGGAGGTCGCGGCGGTCGGGGTCGAGGTCGACGATCGGGTAGCCCACGAGCTGCCCCGGGCCGTGGTAGGTCACCTGGCCGCCGCGGTCGCACTCGGCCACCTCGACGCCCTGGGCGGCGAGCCAGTCCCGGGTCACCAGGACGTCGCCGGAGTCGGCGTTCCGCCCCAGGGTGAAGACGTGCGGGTGCTCGAGGAGCAGCAGGTGCTCGGGGCCGGTGCCCGCGCGCACCCCGGCGCGCAGCCGCGCCTGGAGCGCCTGGGCGTCACCGTAAGGAATCCGCCCCAGGTAGGCGAACCGCGTGCTGCGCCGAGGCAATCCCTCCCCCTACATGTAAGGCTCTAATTCCGGCCAGTGATCGGACTCCAGCACCTTCTTCACGTCCTGGAGGAAGAAGCTGGCGTCGGCCCCGTCGACCAGGCGGTGGTCGTAGGTCAGGGTGATGTAGGCCATGGTCCGGATGGCGATGGCGTCGTCGCCCGCCGCGTCGGTGACCACGACCGGGCGCTTGACGAAGGCCCCGATGCCCAGGATCGCCACCTGCGGCTGGTTGATCACCGGCGTGCCGAAGAGGGTGCCGAAGCCCCCCGGGTTGGTGATCGTGAAGGTGCCGCCCTGGAGCTCGTCCGGGCCCAGCTTCTTCGCGCGGGCGCGGTCCGCCAGATCGTTGGCGGTCCGGGCCAGA
Organism: uncultured Acidobacteriota bacterium; assembly: GCA_963741925.1. Lineage (GTDB taxonomy): Bacteria > Acidobacteriota > Thermoanaerobaculia > Multivoradales > DATKCC01 > CAVUBL01. Next base: position 233,351 of record CAVUJU010000003.1, on the reverse strand, counting down.
CCGATGAGGCTCAGGCGGTCGGCGTTCTTGATCACCGGCACGATCAGGCCCCGGTCCAGGGCCACCGCCATGCCCAGGTGGACGTCCTTCTTGAACACCACGTCGGCGCCGTCGATGGCGGCGTTGACCTTCGGGTGGGCCTTGATCGCGTCCACCGTCGCCTTGAAGATGAACGGCATGTAGGTGAGCTTGGTGCCGTTGGCCTCGGCGAACTTGCCCTTGACCCGCTCCCGGATCCGGACGACGTTCGTCAGGTCCATCTCGAAGGCCGTCGTCACGTGGGCCGACATGTGCTTCGAATAGATCATGTGGGCCGCCGTGATCTTGCGGATCTGGCTCATGGGCTCGATCTCGACGTTCTCGCCCTCGCGGTAGGGGGGCACGGAGAAGTCGGGCAGGGGCGAGGCCCCCGGCAGCAGCGCCCCGGCGCTCGCGCCCGGCGACGGACGCCGGGGCGGCGCGGGGGCGGGGGTCGGCCGGGCGGCGGGCTTCGCCGCCGGCCTGGCCGCCGCGGCGGGCCGCGCCGGCGCCTTCTCGTGCTCCTCGAGGTAGGCGAGGATGTCCTTCTTGGTCACCCGGCCGTGGGCCCCCGTGCCCTCGACCTCGGAGAGGTCGACCCCCTCCTCCTCGGCGATCTTCCGCACCACCGGGCTCGAGAAGGTGCGCAGCCGCTCCTCCTCGGAGGTCGGCGCCTCGCGCTCCTCGCCCTCTTCCGGCTCTTCGGCGGCGGCCTTCTCGCCGCCCTCCTCCCCGGGTGGGGCGGGCCTCGCCTCCGGCGGGCCTTCCGCCTCGGCCTCGGGCGCGGCGGCGGCGGCCTCCGGGGCCTCCTGCGCCGCCTCCTCGGCCGGCGCCGTCTCCCCGCCCGGGCCGGCCTGCTCGCCTTCCTCGCCGATCACCGCCACGACCTTGTCGACCTCCACCGTCTCGCCCTCGCCGTGCTTGATCTCGAGCAGCGTGCCGGCGGCGGGGCTGGGGATCTCGGCGTCGACCTTGTCGGTCGAGATCTCGAACAGGGGCTGGTCGCGCTCGACGCGGTCGCCGACCTTGACCAGCCATGTGGTGATCGTTCCCTCGGCGATCGATTCGCCCATCTGGGGCATCACGACGTCAGTGGCCATCGGAAGCTCTCCCTCTCTTCAGGTGCCGCATCGGAACTCGTCGGATTCGTGGCCGCGCCGGGCCGGGCTCGGGACCCGCGGAACGCAGCGCGGGCGTAAGAGCATAGCAGCCCACCCAGCTCTCCGTCCCCCGGTGAAGCGAAGCGAGGGAGGGGGCGTCCCCTTCCCCCCTTGGGGGTGGGAAGGGGACCGAGGGGTTGCGGGGGGATCCGGCAGCTCTCTGCGTGGAGGAAGGCCCGAGCCGGAACGATCTCGGCACGACGCCGCGTCGCGGGCGGGTGGCCATCGCCGGGGGACGGCAAGCCCGAACCGTGGGCCTCGCAAGACACGCCGAAGGGTCTTCAAATGTGAATCGCGTGGCCCGCCGCCGCGTGGGCCGCCTCGTGCATCGCCTCGCCCAGCGTGGGGTGAGCGTGGATCGTCTCGATCAGCTCCTGGTTGGTGGTCTCCAGGTGGAGCGCTACGCACGCCTCGGCGATCAGGTCGGTGGCGTGGATGCCGACGATGTGGACGCCCAGCACCTCGTCGTACTTGGTGTCGCGGACGATCTTGACGAACCCCGTGGTCTTGCCCTCGATCGCCGCCTTGCCCAGGGCGCTGAACGGGAACTTCCCGACCTCGATCTCGTAGCCCCGCTCTTCGGCCTGCACCTCGGTGAGGCCGACGTGGGCGACTTCGGGATCGCAGAAGGTGACCATGGGGGTGAGGTCGTAGTCGATCGGGCGCACCTCCCGGCCCGCCATGTGCTCGACCGCCAGGATACCTTCCGCCGAAGCGACGTGGGCGAGCCACGGCGTGTCGACCACGTCGCCGATGGCGTAGACGCCGGGGACCGTGGTCCGCATGAGCTCGTCGACCCGGACGTAGCCCCGCTCGTCGATCTCGACGCCCGCCTCCTCGAAGCCCAGGCCGCGGGTGACCGGCGCCCGCCCGACGGCGACCAGGAGCTTCGTCGCCTCCAGGATCTCCTGGCCCTTCGGGCCCTCGAGCGTCACCCGGACGCCGCCCTCCGTCGCCTCGGCCGCAACGAGCTTGGTGCCGGTTCGGATCGCCATCCCCCGCTTGCGGAACGCCCGCTCTACCTCCTTCGAGGCCTCCTCGTCCTCGAGGGGGAGCACCCGGGGGAGCATCTCCACCAGGGTGACCGTGCTGCCGAAGCTCGTGTAGACCGAGGCGAACTCCGCGCCCACCGCGCCGGCCCCCAGAACCACCAGCGACTCCGGCACCTGGCGCAGCTCGAGGATGTGGTCGGAGTTGAGGATCCGCTCGCCGTCGGTGGGCGCGGGCGGGATCTCCCGGGGCACCGAGCCGGTGGCGATCAGGACGTGCTTCGCCCGGTAGGTCGTCCGGCCGCCGTCCGGGGCCTCCACCTCGACCTCGTGGGGCCCGGCGAGGCGGCCGCGCCCCCGGATGCCCTCGACCTCGTTCTTCTTGAACAGGAAGGCGACGCCCCGGGCGTTCTTGTCGACCACCTGCTCCTTGCGGTCCATCGTCTTGTCGATGTCGAGCGCGGCTCCCGAGACGTCGATCCCCATGGTGCCGGCGTCGCGGATGCGGTCGAGCAGGTCGGCGGTGTGGAGCAGCGCCTTGGTGGGGATGCAGCCGCGCAGCAGGCAGGTGCCGCCGTAGCGCTCGTCCTTCTCCACCACCGCGGTCCTCAGGCCGAGCTGGCCCGCCCGGATGGCGGCCACGTAGCCGCCCGGACCGGAGCCGATCACGATCAGGTCGTACTCTTGCTGCGCCATATCGCTCTCTCCCTCGGGAGTCGAATCGGATGAACGGGGTCGGGAGGGGCCCGCGTGGTGGCCCCCGGTGGTGCCGGACCGGATCCGGCTACCCGGCGACCGGTTCCGCCGCGAGGCGTCCCGGCTTCGCTGCCACCAGCCGGGCCACGGGCCGGTCCGCCTCGTGCTCGAAGATGCAGGTCCAGGAGCCTTCCAGTGCCCGCGCCAACCAGAGCTCCTTGGTCTCCATCGTGGTCACGGGGTAGAGATCGTACCCCATGACCCACGGGGTCGGGACGTGGGCGCGCGTCGGCACCAGGTCGGCCAGGAAGAGGCCCCGCCCGCCGCCATCCCCGTCGCCGCCGCCGCCGTCGAGCACGACCACGCACATGTCCCGGTTGTGCCCCGGGGCCTTGACCGCGCGCACGCCGGCCACCGGCTCGGCCTCATCGTCGAAGAGCTCCACCACCCCGGCCTCGAACAGCGGCTCCCAGTTGCGCGGGTCGTAGCTCGCCCGGTCCCGGGCGTTGGGGTGGCGCCCGTGCTCCACCTCGCCGCGCTCCATCCAGTAGCGCGCCCGGGGGAAGGTCGGCACCAGCCGCCCGCCCCGCTCGCAGGTGTTCCAGCCGCAGTGGTCGAAGTGCAGGTGGCTGTTCACGACGTGGGTCACGTCGGCGAGCTCGTAGCCGGCGCGCCGGATCGCCTCGGGCAGGGTGACGCGGTCGGGGGCGAGGGCGAAGATCGACCGGAATTTCTCGTCCCCCTTGTCACCGATCGCGGTATCCACCAGCACCAGCTCGTCGCCGCGCGCCACCAGCAGGCAGTTGGTGACCATGGTGATCCGGTTCTCGCCGTCGGCCGGCTTCTTCTTCTCCCACAGGGGCTTGGGCACGACGCCGAACATCGCCCCCCCGTCCAGGCCGAAGGTCCCGTCCGTCGCGAGGTCGACCTGGAGCTCGCCGAGACGCACCATGAGGCGAGTGTACAAGATGGCCGGCGGCCGGCACGGTGCTCGCCAGGGGCTGGGGCCGGCATGGCGACCGCGCTTCCCCTCGGGGCACTCGTCCTCGCTGAGCTCGCCACCTCCCCACGGCACCCGGGCCGTCTTCCTGCGCACCCTCGCCGACGACCTGGCCTTCCCGGTCCGAGAGCAGCCCTCGGGCTGAAACTTTCCAGGTCGGCCGCCGTCCTCTAAGTAGGGCGGTTTGACGACGACGACGACGCACCGGGCACCGGGGATCGCGGATCAACCCTCCAGGAATCAACGACTTGGCCCGCGCAAAGCCATGTGGCATCCCGGTTGCTCAGGAGACCGCCAGGCAGGACCGAGTGCACCGGGCCGGTCCGATGGGCCGGCACCGGGGGGACCAACGAACGATCGGACTCGAGGGAGAGAGAGAATGAGCACCAGGATCCGAATCATCCAGACCGTCGCCGTTGCGGCGGCTTTCGCCGCCCTGGCGGCGCCCGCGTCGGCCCAGTACTACCCGCGCGACCACGCCCTGCGCTTCCGCGCCGGGCTGTTCGAGCCGGACGGCAACTCCCAGTACTGGGACGACGCCCGGGACCTCTTCACCGGCGGACCGAGCGACTTCCAGGACACCCTCGGCGGCATCGACTATCGCATGGGCCTGGGCGAGGACGGCCGCCTCTCGCTGCTCTTCTCGGGCAGCGGCTACGAGGGACAGAGCCACCGCCGGTACCGCGACTTCGTGGACAGCCGCGGCAACGAGATCCGCAGCCGCGCGACCCTGGACATCGAGTCGTTCACCGCCGGGCTCATGTACGACTTCGTCCCGCGCGCCGCGGTGCGTCCCTACGTGGGCGTGGGCGGTGGCTACTACCTGTGGCAGCTCGAGGAGTCGGGCGACTTCATCGACTTCGGGTCGCCGGACACGCCGATCTTCCACGACCGGTTCAAGGACGACGGCGCCACCCTGGGCTACTACTGGCTCGCCGGCCTCTCGGTGCCCCTGGGCTACGACTGGGCGCTCTTCGCCGAGGGTCGCTGGCACAACGCCGAGGACACCCTGGGCGGCGACTTCGACGGCCTCGGCAAGCTCGACCTCTCGGGCCGCGAGATCTCCGCCGGCTTCACCTGGTCGTTCTGATCCGCCGAAGCGGGCCGGCGGGCTCCGCCCGCCGGCCCGTCTATCCGAATTTTCTCATCAAACCGACCACGATGCCCTGGATCTTCACGTCCTTCGCCGGGACGAAGATCGGGTCCATGTTGGGGTTCGCCGGCTGCAGCCGCACCTTCTTCCCCTCGGGGTAGAAGTGCTTCAGGGTCGCCTCGTCGCCCACCAGGGCCACCACCATCTCCCCGGGCTCGGCCAGCTCGCGGAGCTGCACGACGACGTAGTCGCCGTCGAAGATCCCCTCCTCGATCATCGAGTCGCCCGCGACCCGCAGGACGTAGTGGTCCCCGGCACCGCGCCCGGCCAGCAGGTGGCTGGGCACCGCCAGGGTCTCGTCTCCGGCCACGGCCTCGATCGGCTTGCCGGCGGCGATCCGCCCGAAGAAGGGCAGCTCGACCTCGGGTGGGACCTCGGGTGGGTGCACCGCGTCGCGGACCAGGGCGATGCCCCGCTTCTGGTTCCGGGCGCGCTCGAGAAAGCCCTTGTCCTCGAGCAGCTTGAGGTGCTTGTAGACGGTTCCGTAGGAGGAGTAGCCGAAGCGCTTCCGGATCTCGAGGTGGGTGGGCGAGATGCCGTGCTCGCGCCGGAACTCCCCGATGAAGTCCAGGATCGCCTTCTGCCGCTCGGTCAGGTAGTCTTTGCGCGGTTTCGCCATGGGCCGATGGTACAGCGGTAATTTCGCGTAAGTCAAGTGCGGCCCGCAAATCCCTGAAAACAGGGCTTCTTGACGGCCTTCCGCCGGGCCGTCTACACTGCCCTTCCGCCGCCTCCCATGCCCTCCGCCTCCCCAGCCCCGCCCCCCGTCCTGCAACTCGAAGACCACCGGCTCAACAACGGCCTGCGGGTCGTCCTCCACCCGGACGACCGCGTGCCTCTCGTGACCGTCAACCTCTGGTACCACGTGGGGTCGAAGAACGAGCACCCGGGGCTCACCGGCTTCGCCCACCTGTTCGAGCACATGCTCTTCCAGGGCAGCCAGCACGTCGGCGACACCGACCACTTCCGCCTCATCCAGCAGGCCGGCGGGGTGGCCAACGGGTCGACCTGGTACGACCGGACCAACTACTACGAGACCCTCCCGGCCCATCACCTCGACCTGGGCCTGTGGCTGGAGTCGGACCGGCTCGGCTTCTTCCTGCCGGCGCTCACCTCGGAGAAGCTCGAGACCCAGCGCAGCGTGGTGATGAACGAGCGCCGCCAGCGGGTCGACAACCAGCCGTACGGCCGCGCCTCCGAGCGCCTCCACGAGCTCCTCTTCCCCGCCGACCACCCCTACCACTGGCCGGTGATCGGCTACATGGAGGACATCGCGGCCGCGACCCTGGACGACGTGCGCCGCTTCTTCGCCACCTACTACACCCCGGCCAACGCCGTCGTCACCCTCACCGGCCGCTTCGCCCCGGACGAGGCCCTCGAGCGCGTCGAGCGCTGGTTCGGCCCCCTCCCGGCCGCCCCGCGCCCGGCGCCGGTCGAGCCCCCCGACCCGACCTTCGTCGGGGAGCGGCGCGAGCGCCTGGAGGACGACGTGCGCCTGCCCCGCGTCTACCTCGCCTTCCCGGCACCCCGGTTCGGCGAGCCGGACTGGTACGCCGGCGAGACCGTGGCCCGGATCCTCGCCGCGGGCAAGTCGAGCCGGCTCCACGCGGACCTGGTCTACCGCCGGGAGCTGGCGCGCCAGGTCACCGCGTATCTCCTGGCCACCGAGGCGCCGGGCACGTTCACGGTGGTCGCCACGGCCAACCCGGGCCGCGACGTCGACGAGCTCGAGCGGGAGATCCTGGGCCATCTCGAGGAGCTGGCGACCCGCGGGCCGTCGGACGAGGACCTGGAGCGGGCGCGCAACCAGGCGCTCACCGAGCTCTTCGACAGCCTCCAGACGCTCGACTCCCGCGCCGACCTGCTCGCCCAGTGCGCCACCTACCTCGACGATCCGGGCCGCGCCCTCTCCGAGGGCGAGCGCTACGCCGCCGTGGACGCCGGCGCCGTGCGCGGTTTCGCGCGCCGCTACCTGGTGGAGGGTGGACGGGCGGTCGTCACGGTCGTCCCGCGGGAGACCGGGGCGTGAGCCCGCCGGCGACGCGTCCGGTGGACCGCACCCGGCCGCCGGCACCCGGGCCGGTCGAGGCCTACAGCTTCCCGCGCTTCTCGCGCCGCACCCTCGCCGGCGGGCTCGAGGTCGTGCCGGTGCCCCTCGACCGCGCGCCGCTGGTGGCCCTGGAGCTGGTCTTCCCGGCGGGCGCGGACTTCGACCCCGCGGGTGGTGCGGGCGCCGCCACGCTGGTCGCCGGGCTGCTCGACGAGGGGACCGAGGTGCACAGCGCCCTCGAGATCGCGTCGTCGGTGGAGCGCCTCGGCGGGAGCCTGGCCTGCGCCGCCGACTGGAGCGTGGGCTCGGTCGCGGTCCAGCTCCTCTCCCGTCACCTGGAGGCGGGCCTCGATCTGCTGGCCGAGATCACCACCCGTCCCGCCTTCCCCCCGGAGGAGGTCGCGCGCATCCGGCGCAACCGGACGACCGACCTGCTCCGCCGCCGCGACCAGCCCGCCGCCCTGGCGAGCGATCACTTCCAGGCCCAGGTCTACGGCGGCACGCGCTACTCCCGCCCGCTGATCGGAACGGCCGAGGAGGTCGCGGCTCTCGACCGGGAGGCGCTCGTCGCCTTCTACGGTCGCCACTATCGGCTCGGCGACGCGACGCTGATCGGCGTCGGCGACCTCGACCCCGAGCGCTTCCTGGAGGCGGCGGAGCGCCTCTTCGCCGCCGCCACTCCCGCGCCGCGAGCTCCGCGGCCGGCGCTGGTCCCGCCCCGGCCCGACGGGGTCCGGGTGCGGATCGTCGATCGGCCGGGAGCGTCCCAGACCGAGCTTCCGGGTGGGCCACGAGGGCGTGCCCCGGACCGATCCGGACTGGACCCCCCTCTCGGTGCTCAACGTCCTGCTGGGCGGCAAGTTCATCAGCCGGGTCAACCTCAACCTCCGGGAGCGCCACGGCTTCACCTACGGCGCCTCGAGCCGCCTCTCGTCCCGTCTCGGCCCCGGGCCGTTCGCGGTGGCGGCGGCGGTGGACAACCCGGCGGCGGGGGCCGCGGTCCGGGAGATCCTCGGCGAGCTCGAGCGGCTGCGCCGCGAGCCCGTGGAACCCGGCGAGCTCCGAGACACCAAGAGCTACCTGCTCGGGACCTTTCCCTACACCCTCCAGACCGTCGCGGCCGTGCTCCAGCGCGTCGAGAGCCTCGGGGTCTACGGCCTGCCGGACGACCACTACGCGCCGGAGCGTTACCTGGAGCGCCTGGAGGCCGTGACCGAGGCGGAGATCCTGCGGGTCGCCCGGGTCCACCTCCATCCGCAGCGGGCGTCGATCACCGCGGTGGGGCCGGCGCTGGAGCTGGCGCCTCAGCTCGAGGGCCTGGGGACGCTGGAGGTCGTGGCTCCTTGATCCGGGCGGCCGCCGCGCCGTCGGCCGCGACGTGGATCTCGAGCACCGGCCGCGAGCCGGCGGCGAACGGCCCCGGCACCTCGATCCGCCGGGCGGGCTCGCCCGGCCGGGCGACGTAGATCCAGAGCGAGCCCGTGCCGGACGGCACCGAGATCTCCTGCTCGAAGCCTCCCCCGCTCGGCCTCCTGGCATCCGGCCAGGCCTGCCGCTCGAAGTACGAGAAGCCTCGGTGCAAGAGCTGGAGGCCGGCGGCGTAGATGGTGATCACGCCCTCCGGTGCCTCGCTGGTGAACTCGACGCTCACCGGCGTCCGGCGGGCCGGGCCCGGGGCGCCCGAGATCTCGCCGGCGCCCGCCGCGCGCCGGCTGCCGGGTCCGGGCGTCGCGGGAGCCTGGCGGGCGACGTCCCGGGCACGGGCGAGCGCGCCGTCGCCGGCGGGTCCCGAAGCGACGATCACGACGAGGGCCGCGAGGACCCCCAGCACCGCGCCCGCGAGGGCGAGAAGGACGAAGCTCCGCGGGCGGAGCACCCCGTCGTCGCCGAGCCAGCCCGACCAGAAGCCGGCGGGTCGCCGCCCCGGCAGGCCGAGGAGCGAGGGGTCGAGGACCTGGGTGGCGGAGGTGGAGCCGGCATCGATCTCGCCCGCCGCCCGGTAGAGGATCCGGCGCAAGGCGGCGGCGAGCTCGCCGGCCGAGCCGTAGCGCAGCTCCGGGTCCTTGGCCAGGGCGCGCTCGAACACGCCTTGGAGCCGGGGCGAGAGGCCGGCGAGCTCCGGCGGCGCGTCGGGCAACGGCGCGTGGACGATCTGGTGGACGACCTCGGCGACGTTGGTGCCCTCGAACGGCCGCCGGCCGGTGAGCATCTCGAAGAGCACCACGCCCAGGCTGTAGACGTCCGCGCGGCCGGTGACCTCGCGGCCCAGGAGCTGCTCCGGCGCCATGTAGCTCGGCGTTCCGAGGATCAGGTCGCCGTCGTCGCCCGGCGGCCTCGCCTCGAGCAGCGCGATGCCGAAGTCGGTGAGCTTCACCTGCCCGGACTCGTCGATCAGGACGTTCGCCGGCTTGATGTCGCGATGGACGACGCCCATCGTGTGGAGGTAGTCGAGCGCCGAGGCGATCTGCGCCACCAGGTCGACGGCGCGCTCGAAGTCGAGCTTCCGCCCCGCCGCCAGGAGCTCGGCGAGGCTCCGGCCCTGGACGTACTCCATGGCCATGAACAGGGTCCCGTCGGGCCGTTCGACCAGGTCGTAGACCGTGACGATGTTCGGGTGCGACAGGACGCCGGCGCTGCGCGCTTCGCGCAGCAGGTCGTCGCGCAGGGAGCGGACCCCGTGACGGCGGCCCTCGGAGGCGGGCAGCCCGGCGGCGAGGAAGCACTTGATCGCCACCTCGCGGCCGATCAGGCTGTCCCGCGCCAGGTAGACCGTCCCCGACGCGCCGCGGCCGATCTCGCGCAGAAGGTCGTAACGTCCGAAGTCGAAGGCGGTGTCCAAGGTGGCGGCGTCTCCCGGGGGCACGCTCAGGCGGCTGGCGAGGTCGGCTCCGCGCTCGACGCCTACTCGAGGCGGGCCGTGAGCTCCTGGTTCTCGTCCAGGCGGATCTCGAGGCGGCGCGTGCTGCCGCCGGGGAAGTTGCCCTCGAGGACGCGGGAGATGGCGGGGCGGCCGGGCAGGGCCACCAGGATCCGCAGGGTGGCCGGCCCGGAGGGCACGGCGTAGTGGTTGTCGACCGTTCCGGCGGTGGGCACGGTCCGGAACAGCCCCTCGCGGCGGTAGAACCGATAGGTCTCCTGGGCGAGCTGCTCCTCGCCGACGTAGATGGTGAGCACCCCCTCGGGCAGGGCGGTGAAGAAGTGGAGGTCGAGGCCGGCCTCGGTCGAGGTCGCCGCCGCCGCCTCGTTCGCCCCGGCGCCGGCCGCCGGCTGGGCGGGCTCGGGAGCCGCCGGCGCGGGGGCGGCCGGCGGGGGCTCGGGCGACGGGCGGGCCGGCGGCTCGGCGGCGAGCCGGCGCCGGCGATCGTGGCTCGCCAGGGCGGCGTCCGCCCGGCCGGCGATCTCCTGCGCCTGGGCGCTGTCCGGCTCGATCTCGAGCACCGTCTGCGCCGCCTCCTTCGCCTCCTGCCAGTGGTTGCCCTGGGCGGCGATCCGGGCCGTCTCGAGCGCGTCGGCGACCCGCGTCGAGCGTTCCTCGAGGCGATCCAGGGCGCTGGCCTGCCGGGCGACCTCGCGCCGCCGCGCTCGGATCCTCGGGATGTCGGGCGCGACCTTCTCGGCCTCCTGGAGCAACACCAGGGCGGCGGCGGGATCGCCCTCGTGCAGCCGGCCGGAGGCCTCGCGCAGCAGGGGCAGGGCCCGCTGGCGCTCGAGGTCCTGTGCGGACGGACGCGCCTCGGGCACGGTCCAGGTCGCCGCGAACAGGAGGAGCCCACCGAGCAGTGACGTGACGACCAGGGCGACCGCGGCGACGAGCGCGACGCGCCCCAGGGGCGGGCGCCTCTCGGGCGGCAGCGCCAGGCGGTGGGCGGCCCGCCGCGCGCCGGAGGCGAGCCTCCGCGCGGCGCTCCGGGCGGCCGTTGCGGCCCTCGCTCCGACCCGCGACCAGCCCGCCGTGCGCGGCGACGCCGCCGGCACCGGCGCGGGCGCGCCGAGCGGCGGCACGGGAGGCGGCTCGAGCGATCCCGGGTCGAGGATCACCTGGGTCTCGTTGAGACGCTCCTGGGCCCTCGACGCCGCCACCGCCACCCGCAGCTCGTCGGCGAGCTCCCGGACCCGGGAGTAGCGGTCGTCCGGATCCTTGGCGAGGGCCCGGGCGAGCACCTCCTGGAGCCGCTCCGGAAGGTGGCCGACGTGCTCCTCGGGCGGGGTGTAGCTGTCGTAGACGATCCGGTGGGTGACCACCGTCACGTTCTCCCCCCGGAACGGCTTCTCGCCGGTCAGCATCTCGTAGAGCACGACCCCCAGCGAGAAGATGTCGGCCCGGTGGTCCGTCGCCTCGCCCTGGATCTGCTCGGGCGCCATGTAGTTGGGGGTGCCGAGGAGCTGACCGTCCAGGGTGAGGTTCGAGCTGTCGAGGCGGGCGATGCCGAAGTCGGTCAGCTTGACCTGCTGGTCCTGCGTGATCAGGATGTTGGCCGGCTTGACGTCGCGGTGGACGACCCCCTTCGAGTGGGCGTACTCGAGCCCCTCCGCCACCTGGCCGACCACGTTCACGACCTCGTCGAGCGCCAGGCGCTTCTCGGCGTAGAGGACCTCCTTGAGGTCGGTCCCCCGCACGTACTCCATGGCGATGAAGGTGGCCCCCTCCTCGCTCTGCTCGACCACGTCGTGGATGGTGACGATGTTGGGGTGCGAGAGGATCCCCGCGCTCTGGGCCTCGCGAATGAACCGGGCGCGGAACAGCTCCAGCTCCCGGCCGTGGATGGCCGCCCCCATGTGGAAGGTCTTGAGCGCAACCAGCCGGCCGATCAGGGGGTCCTTGGCCAGGTAGACGACGCCCATGGCACCGCGGCCGATCTCGTCGAGGATCTTGTATCGGCCGAGCTGGGTCGGGGCTGTGCTCAACATCGCATCTCGCTTGGCGGGGCGCAGGGCTCAAGCTCATTCTAGCAGGGCGCAGGACCGCTCGGAAAACGCCGTCTCCGCCCGGAGGAGATCGTCGTAAATAGCTGGAACGACGACTCTTAAGCGGCACTCCGGGCGCCCCCGGCCCTGTGGTATATTTGAGCGCCCCAACGAGGATCGCGACCCCCAGGCAGAGATCGAGGGCGAGAGCAAGGAGACCCAATTCATGCAGGTGGAGAGCCCCCAGAGGATCCGCAACGTCGCCATCGCGGGACACAACGACACCGGCAAGACCACCCTGGTCGCCTCGCTCCTCTACGCGAGCGGAGCGACCCCGCGGCAGCTCAAGGTCGACGACGGCAACACGGTCACCGACTTCGATCACCAGGAGATCGAGCGGGGCATCTCCATCGGTCTGGCCACCGCCTTCGCCCCGTGGCACGGTCACAAGGTGAACCTCCTCGACTGCCCGGGCTACGGCATCTTCTTCACCGAGACCCGGGCCGGCATGCGGGCGGCCGACACGACCATCCTGTGCATCAACGGCGTCGCGGGAGTCGAGGTGAACACGGAGAAGGTCTGGGCCTTCGCCGCCGCGCTCGGGCAGCCCCTCGCCTTCCACCTGACCAAGATGGACCGCGAGCGCGCCGACTTCGCCCGAGCCGTCGCCGGCCTCCAGGCGCGCTTCGGGCGCGAGGCGCTCCCGATCCAGGTGCCGATCGGCACGGAGCAGGGCTTCGAGGGGGTCGTCGACCTGGTCCGGCGCAAGGCCTACCGGTTCGAGCGCGACGGCGACGCCAAGGGGACCGAGCAGGAGGTGCCGGCGGAGCTCGAGGCCACGGTCGGCGAGTGGCGGGAGCGGCTGGTCGAGGCGGTCGCCGAGTCCGACCTGGAGCTCATGGAGCGCTACCTCGAGGCGGGCGAGCTCCCCCAGGAGGACCTGGAGCGGGGCCTGCGCCGGGCGATCCGCGAGCGCCTGCTCCACCCCGTGACCGCCGGATCGGACCTCCACGGCATCGGTGCCGGCGCGCTCCTCGAGGCCATCGTCGAGTACCTGCCCTCCCCCGCCGACCGCCCCTACCCGGCCACCCGGCGCGACGGCGAGACGGTCGAGCTCACCGCCGACCCCGACGCCCCCCTGGCGGCCCTGGTGTTCAAGACCCTCTCGGACCCGTTCACCGGCAAGGTCTCGATCATCCGGGTGGTCTCGGGCCGCCTGCCCTCGGACTCGGTCGCCTGGAACAACCGGCTCGAGGAGTCGGGCAAGGTGGGCCAGCTCATGCACGTCGAGGGCAAGCAGGGCACGGCGGTGCCCGAGCTCGTCGCCGGCGACATCGGCGGCGTGGCCAAGCTCAAGACCACCGCGAGCGGCGACACCCTGGCGGCCAAGGATCGGCCGCTGTCGCTCGCCTGGATCGACGTGCCCGAGCCCGCCATGGCGTTCGCGGTCGAGCCCAAGTCGAAGGCCGACGAGGAGAAGATCGGCGAAGCCCTCCAGCGCCTGATGGACGAGGACCTGACCCTCAAGGTGAGCCGCGACCCGGACACCCACGAGTACCTCCTCTCGGGCACCGGCCAGCTCCACATCGAGATCGCGGTGGCCAAGCTCAAGGACCGGTACAAGGTCGACGTGGTCCTCCATCCACCCAAGGTGCCCTACCGCGAGACGGTCCTCCGGGCGGCGGACGGCCACGGCCGCCACAAGAAGCAGACCGGCGGCCGCGGACAGTTCGCCGATTGCCGGATCAAGCTCGAGCCGATGCCCCGGGGCAGCGACTTCGAGTTCAAGGACGAGATCTTCGGCGGCTCGATCCCCCAGACCTACCGGCCGGCGGTCGAGAAGGGCATCCAGGAGGCCCGGCACCGCGGCTACCTCGCCGGCTACCCGGTGGTCGACTTCCGGGTCCGCCTGCTCGACGGCCAGTACCACGACGTCGACTCCTCCGAGATGGCATTCAAGATCGCGGGCTCGCTGGCCTTCAAGGACGCCATGGAAGGCGCCGGCCCGACCCTGCTCGAGCCGATCATGAAGGTGGAGATCACGACGCCCGAGGAGATGATGGGCGACATCATGAGCGACCTCTCGCAGCGCCGTGGCCGGCCGCAGGGCATGGACGCGAACGACGGCATGCAGGTGATCAACGCCAACGTGCCCATGGCCGAGATGCTCGACTACGCGCCCTCGCTGCGCTCCATGACCCAGGGCCGGGCGAGCTTCCACATGGAGTTCTCGCACTACGAAGAGGTACCCCGCCAGCTCCAGGAGAGGATCATCGCCGACGCCAAGCGGCAGAAGGAAGAGGAAGGGTAGCCGCCGCTTGACCCCTTCGCTCTCCGCGACCATCGCCCTCGGCCTGATCTGGTACCTGGCCTTCCTCGTCTCCACCACCCTGCACGAGGCGGCCCACGCCTGGGCCGCCCTGCGCATGGGCGACCCCACGGCCTACCACGGCGGACAGGTGAGCCTGAACCCGATCGCCCACGTCCGGCGCGAGCCGTTCGGCATGGTGATCGCGCCGATCCTGATCTTCGCCCTCTCCGGCTGGATGGTCGGATGGGCCAGCGCGCCCTACGACCCCGCGTGGGCCGACCGCCACCCGAAGCGCGCGGGGCTCATGGCCCTGGCCGGACCCGGGGCGAACCTCCTCCTGGTCGCCGCCTCGGGGCTCGCGATCCGGCTCGGCCTGGCGGCGGGCGCCTTCGCGCCGCGGCCCGGGACCACCGTCGACTCGATCGTCCGGACGGCCTCCGGCGACGCCTCGACCCTGACCACCTTCGTCTCGGTCCTCTTCGCTCTGAACCTCATCCTGCTCACCTTCAACCTCCTGCCCCTGCCCCCCCTGGACGGCAGCGGCGCCCTGCCGCTGGTGATGAGTGACCGGCTGGCGGTCTCCTACCGCCACGCCCTGCGCCACCCGGCGATCGCGCTCGCCGGCATCCTGGTCGCCTGGCGCTTCTTCGGCTACCTCTTCCAGCCGATCCTCACCGCCGCCGTCATCCTCCTGTTCTCGGGCACGGGAGGTGGGTGAAGGCATGTGAGATCATCGGGACGCCTTCGAGAGACTCCGGGGAGGGCCCCATGATTCGCACGGTCTTCCGACTCGAGCCCGAGGAGAAGGAGTGGCTCCGGCGCTCGGCGCGCTCCGAGCACCTGCCCATGGCCGAGGTGCTGCGGCGCGCGGTGCGCCACTACCGGGTGCGGCGGGAGGCGCCCGAGCCCTCCCCGAGCCAGCTCCTGCTGTGGAGCGACCCGGCCCTCTGGGACGAGGCGACGGAACCTCCGGAGCAGCCGGAGCGGGCGAAGTAGCGGGGATCAGCTAAGGGCCCGCGCAGGAATAACTCCCAGCACCGAGGGCGTAAGGGCGCAATCCTCGCAAGGCGCGCGACTGAGGCATCGCGGGGCCTATGCCGCAGGGAGCGCAACGCCGCGAGGGTTGATGGAATTACGCCCGAATGCGGGAGTTATTCCTGCGCGGGCCCTAACAACGACCAGCGGCAGCCCGAGAGCTCACGCCCCGAGGTGTCGCCAACCCTGCGACGGGCTTTCATCTACCGGCTCAACCTGGCAGGTCCACGTCAGGTGGACTCCGTCTTGCTGATCCGCTGCTCGGGCTCAGGCGGGTCGGCAACGGGCTGGATCCTGGAGGCCATCATTCAGCCTCCCCTTCCAGGTCGAGTCCGGCCCGTATGCCGGTGACGATCCGGGAGATCGTCACGGCCCACCTACGGGCCGAGACCGCCAGGACGAGATCCTCCGGGCTGACCGTCGCGTGCGCCGGCGCCTCGGCGACTTCCATCAGGCAGGCGGCGAGGGAGTCGAGATCGTCGGCGACGGCGGCGAGGGGCTGGCGCACCGGGTCGGTGCCCCACAAGCCGGCCTCCCGGGCGTAGTCTGCGAGGGTGGCTCAAGGGCAGACCCGAGAGCTCAGCGAGCCGGCGGCGGCTCCAGCCGGCCTGGAGGCGGAGCGACTGGAGGGCGAGGTCGAAGCGGCGGGCGGCGATGGCGGGCAGCACCCGGCCCTCGTAGGTCACAGGCTCGGCCCGGTGCTCGGCGGTCCGGAGCCGATGGGCAAGCTTTTGCGCTACGCGCAGGGGGTGTATGGCCGCGCTCTCCAGGTCCCTATAGGAGGCGCCGAGTGCCTCCAGCACGCGATCGAGAAAGGCGATCGTCGGCGTCTCGCGGCGCCGCGGGTCCTCGACCGAGACTCCGCCCTGCCTCGTAGCTCGCCAAGGAGGATGCGGATACGCCGCTCGCCCGCTGCATCTGCGGGCGGAGGAGCCCGGCCTCGCCGCGCAGGGCCCGGAGCGCGGGTCCCAGGCCCGCGAAGGGCCTCGCCTCGTCGTCTCTCATTGCCGCTCGCTCCAGTCGTCAACGGCGGCGGCGAAGTGGCGCTCGGCCTCCGCCTCGTCCCAGGTGTAGACCCGGCAGCCCTCGCCCAGGGCCGAGCCCCGGGCCGGGCGGGAGGCGCTGTCGCCTTCCTCGGCGCCGACGAGGAACACTCTGGCTGCTTCGGCGGCCTGCAGGTATTGGAACAGCTCCCGGTCGCCCAGGGGGAGCGCGGTCTCGGGCGGCAGGACCTTCTCGAGGACCTCGGCCGCGAGCTCCAGGAGGGAGAGGGCGACGCCGACTCGGGTCCGGGCGTCCTCGGCCGTCCTCACCGGCCGCGCCAGCCACGCCTCGCAGGCCTCCACGGCGTCACCCCCGTCCTCCGTGTCTCCGCCGACCTCCGCCGGCGGCGCGATCTCTACAGGTCGTTCGTTCATGCGGCAAGGCTAGAAGCGCGCACGGACCGGGTTCAAGACCTCCGAAGACGCCGATTCGAGGGCCGAGGACCTCCGATCGGCCCTCCTGGGATTCCCGAATCCCGCCGAATTCGACCGGCCGGACGGGCGAATTCGGCCTGCCGGAGAGCCTGAGTCGACCGAGTCGGCAACACCGGCGCTCGGCCCGGCACCGATCGCGGGAGTGCCGCCCACCAGTTGAAGAGCGTGAGATTTCCCGTCCAGCAGGCACCAGCGACCCGCAGCACCGGCAGCGCCTGCCGCCACACTCGAGAAGCCGTCGGTCCACTCATCGGTTCCCCAGACAACCGAAAGTGTGGCAAAGTCTGAAGCCTCCGATCGGAACGGGGCACTGAGGATGGCACGTATCGAGCACTCCATCCGAAAACGAATTGCACTGGTTGATGGGTGACCACCCTCCCGTGGGCCGGCCGATCGTGAGCAGATTGTTCACGCACTCCTCGTCAGCGGCGGGCACGACGACACAGTGCGTGCCGGGCTCCGTGCTCTGACCGGCGTGATTGACGACCGCCGTCTCGACACCGAACGGGCAGGCCGGCAGCGGGCCGTCGTTTGCCTGCCCCATGCCCGCTTCGACCGTATCCGTCTTGAGGGAGCAGTGTTGAAGGCCGAAGACCCGAGAGATGGTGTCGACGAACTGGTTTACCTCGACGTTCCTGCAGCACCTCTGGACAACCAACCCCAGCGGATCGACGAAGAAGACTGGGTTGCCCATCGCCTAGTAGATCGCTTCCGAAATAACGTTGCAAAGAGGTTGCTCGTGGCATAAGCTCTCCTCGGATCGAATGGCCGATTCAAGGAGGTGCCGATGGCCGGTCGTCGAAAGAGGGCTCCGCTGGTGCTGGATGCGTCGACGAGGAGCGAGCTGACTCGGGTGGCGGCCTCGCGTACGGAGTCCGCGCAGCGCGTGGAGCGAGCGAAGATGCTCTTGGCCTATGCCGCCGGGGAGCCGATCACACGGATTGCTCGGGCGCATGCCACGCATCGACCGAAGGTGGAACGTTGTATCGACAAGGCCCTCGAGGTCGGCCCCTTGACGGCCTTGGCCGACCTGCCGGGACGAGGCCGCAGGCCCACCATCACCCCGGAAGCGCGGGCCTGGCTGGTTTCGCTCGCGTGCCAGAAGCCGAAGGACCTGGGGTACTCCTATGAGCTGTGGACGACCACGCTCCTGGCCCAGCACGTCCGGGACCGGTGCGTCGAGGCGGGGCACCCGTCGCTCGCGCGGCTGGGGCGCGGTACGGTGTCGAAGCTGCTGCGCAAGGCGCAGGTTCGGCCGCACAAGATCGACTACTACCTCGAGCGGCGCGATCCCGACTTCGACGCGAAGATGGCCCAGGTGCTCTGCGTGTACCGGGAGATCGATCTCTTGCGAGAGCGCGCCGGGACCGAATGCCCCTTGACCGCCGTCGTGTCGTATGACGAGAAGCCCGGCATTCAGGCGATCGCCGCCACCGCTCCGGACCTTCCGCCGGTCCCCGGTGGCGAGCACCCCAGGATCTCGCGCGACTACGAGTACGTGCGGCACGGCACGGTGACCCTGATGGCGGGCATCGACCTGCTCACCGGCCATGTGCACGCTCAGGTCGTCGATCGCCATCGCAGCCGCGAGTTCGTCGAGTTCCTCCGGCGGCTCGCTGCCGCCTATCCCGCGGCAATGAAGATCCGCCTGATCCTCGACAACCACTCCGCTCATGTCTCCAAGGAGACCCGAGCCTACCTGGCATCGGTCCCCAACCGGTTCGAGTTCGTCTTCACGCCCAAGCACGGTTCGTGGCTCAATCTCATCGAGTCCTTCTTCGGCAAGATGGCCAAGACCATGCTCCGGGGCATCCGGGTCGCCTCCAAGGACGAGCTCCGGGAGCGAATCCTCCTGTACCTGGACGAGATCAATGCGAGCCCGGTGATCTTCCGCTGGTCGGCCTCTCCCGACTCCCTGGCGGTAGCATGACATTTAACCGTTAATACGGAAGCGGTCTACTAGGGGTACAGGAAATGTCCCTGTCGGAGCCCCAAAGGATCGGGCCTCGTATAGCGGCCAGTCTGCGGCTCGAGGAACGCCATGTGTTCTGGTAGACGCCCGCCCCGGAGGTGGCATCGGCCCAGGTGTCAGCGACCCACTGGCCGGGCAGCCGGAGGTCGATCCCATTTTCCGAGGCATTAGCCATCGTGCCGGTCCGGTAGTCGGTCCCGAAGGGTTCGAAGCTACCCTTCGGCTCGTGTGAAGACGCTGAGAGTTGGCTACAGGGGGCTGGGGGCGGGTACTCCCTCGATCTCCGGGTTTGCCGTAACACTTGATCCATTTGGCGTTCTCGGCCAGGAGCCTACGGTCAATCCAAGCGACGTAGTGTCGGTGGTCGTCAGTGGTGTCCGACCACGCGAGGCTGTCGCGAGACAGTTCGAGTGGTTCCGAAGACCGAGGAAGCCGCAAACCGGATTGCGCGAGCTGCTGAAGATACCTGTCGGGGTCTGCTGGGAAGAAGGTCGTCGCGTAGAGGCGGTCGTTGAAGAAGGTGAGCCAGAGCTGGCCTGCCACTCCAAGGTGGTTGAATGCCGTCTCCCAGACAACGATTTGGAAACATGGGTTGGGGTCAGCCTTTCTGCAGGTGGTTTCTTCAACCAGCACTAGATGTGCCCCGGAAAGCTGTCCCCTGCGGACCTCCTCAAGGGAGGAGAAGCTCAGGAAGTGTCCGAGCAGTGGAACACCGGGTTTCCTCGTAGTGAAATCCATAGGGCATCGGCATGCCACAAGGGAGAAGGCGATCGAAACCAGGACTAGGACCGCCGGCGCTCCCGAACTCCGCATAGCGCTTCTTGTCCTAGGGGAGAGGGCAACAGTTGTCACAGACATGGCTCGGGTCGTCATGCTGGAGTGCAAACTCGTGAGGCGCCCCGATCTCGAGGCCGGTGAGATGAGCAGATCGGTGAGTTTCGGAGTAATAGCGCTCAAGCATTTCATGCAGCAGCGCTCGCACTACTTGTCGGCAAGCATCGCTGCCTGGATTTGGAGGCTCGATGAGGAACTCGCCGGGGAAGAGGCGTGGAATGAGGCCAGGCGGGAGTGATTCGCTGCGGTGGCCCCGAGGCACCTTTGGAGGGATCTCCATCGCGTGCAGCCTCTCCGGCCGCTGAAAGCGTATCTTCCACCCAGTCCACCAAGGGTCGTCGAAGTGGTGGTAGGCCTCGCGGAATTCGGGAGGCCCGTACTTCAGCGCGCAATGTACATAGGGCTTGAGGTCCGGAGCAATGCTGACGACCTTGAGTCCGAGGGGGTCGGCTTTGACAAGTGGGTTCGCGAAGGCATAGAGGTAGTAGTACGAGCCGCGTCCATCTGCACCCAGGGGATCTGTCTTGGTATAGCGAGCCGTCTGCGTTTCTAGCCAGCGGTTCACGTTGTAGTACACGCCCGCCCCAGAGGTGGCGTCGGCCCAGGTGTCGTCGACCCACTGGCCGGGGAGCCTCAGGTAGATACCGTTCTCCGAAGCGCCTACCCCGGTGATCCCGGCTTGGTAGTCGGTCCCGAAGGGTTCGAAGCCGCCCTTCATAAGCGCCTCAGCGCAAGGCCAAGGCATGGACAGCCCTCCCAATTGCTGCACCGAGGAGAGCGCCGGGCACCGAGAGGAGGGGGATCAGTAGCAGGGCAATCACCGAAGTAGACGACCCTGGCTCACCGGAGACTATGGAAGTGAAGGTGATGAAATGGAGAGAGAAGCTGAGCACTGCTAGCAGCAGCATTGCGCCATGAAAGCCTGCCCTGGAACTGGGGAGCTGGTCGGCCTTATGCCGATTGACCCACCACCAGCCACAGATCCCGACTACCCAGATCGCGATGCCGCCTAGGAGAAAGTACGCGAGAAGGTCGCTGGCGCGAAAGAGTCCGATGATGTCCTTGGAGGTGGACAAGGTCGCACTTGCAAGTGCAAGCACCGGGCCTAGCAGGCTTGCGATGAGAGCTTCCCCTAGTGCGCTTTTCAGGGACATGATGACTCGGTCGACTTAGCGGCGACTTGTCTAGGGTCGTAAAGTGGGGGGCGGCAATGGGGGCGAAGGTGGGGATTGGGCACTGCAGCGATTCTGTTGCTGAGCGTTCGAAAAGGGGGGTCCACCGAGAAGCCGTACCGCAGCGTAGTAAATATGAGCGAGGCCACGACAGATGGTGTCCTGGGATCCTTGGTGTTGATCCTTGTGGGCGTGGCACCAAGCCAGCATGTCCATAAGGAACTGCTTGTCGCAAGCCTTCTTGGACTTCCCACATGTGCAATAGCACTGATCGTGATTGGTGCAAGCTCCAGTCGCGTCGAACGTATCGATAATTTTATCTGGGACAATGCGATCGGTGGAGCCTGAACCGCACACTAGGCCGGCTGGGTCCACGAAAGACAGAGGATTGCTGGCGACATAGGCGTAAGGATTGAGGTCGAAGAACGCCCGGTCATCGAAGGAATCCCCAGTGTACCGCCCGAAGGGCGGAGTCCATCGCAGAATCGTGCCTTGGCCGCTGTAGATTTCGCCAATAAAGCGATCGCTACGATATTCGGTAAAGAACAGGGGTACTCCGGACCCGCCAGGGCTCAGGGGATCGACTCGTGTGTACCGTCCAGTCTGTGGCTCTAGCGACCGCCAGGGGCTGTAGTAGATCCCGGCTCCGGACGTGGCGTCGGCCCATACATCATCGACCCATTGGCCGGGCAGCCGGAGCGGGATCCCATTCTTCGAAGCGCCTACGCCGGTGATCCCGGCCTGGTAGTCGTTGCCGAAAGGTTCGAAGCCGCCTTGCCAGGTGATCGCGCCGCTTTGGTCGGTGGCGACGAGGGGCGTGCCGAGGTGGTCGGTCGTCAGGTAGGTCCAGGTCTCGGTGCCGGTGCCGTCGATTTGGAGCTGGGCTACGGGGCGGCCGACGAGGTAGAAGACGTAGGTCGTGTCGAGCGGGTCCGTGGGGCTGGGCTTTCGGCGGAGGGCGTGGAGGAGGCCGGAGGAGTCGTAGAGCGGGGTGACGGAGGCGGTGCCGCCGGCGGTCTGGGTGGCGCTGCGGAGGAAGCCTCGGCCGTCGTAGAGGAAGGCGGCGCTCGCTCCCGAGGCCGGGTGATCGGCGGCAGACAAGCGGCTCGCGTCGTCGAAGGTGAAGTCGACGAGGTTCCCGCCGGGGGCCACGGAGTCGAGGTTGCCGGCGGCGTCCCAGGTGTAGTCGCGGGTTCCGCTGACGGCGAGGTTCACGAGGTCGAGGACGGGGGTGTCGCCGGAGGCGGCGTTCGTCGTGTAGACGTAGCCGTCGGAGCTGGCTCCGCTGTCCCGGCTCTCGCTGAGGCGATTGCCGATCTTGTCGTACGACCAGTCGCGGGTGCCCCAGGAGCCGGCGGCCCGGGTGAGGGCGGCGGAGGTGAGGAAGTATTGCGGCGCTTGGTAGCCGAACGTCCGGTCGGAGAAGGTGGGCAGCGACCCGGAGCCGGCGGCGAAGCTCGCTCCACTACCTACCGAGAAGCCGCTGGTCAGGACGACCTTGCCCTGCGCCTGGAAGGTCACGTTCCCGGGGCTCTGGACGGCGAAGTTGTTGCCCGCTTGGAGATCGGCGCAGGAGGTGAAGGTCTCCTCCGTCGTGACAGTCTGGTTCTCGAGGACGAGGGTCGAGCCACCGCCGGAGCACTCCGGGGTCTCGACGATCTCGGTGACGTTGCCCACCCGGTCGGTGGCATACGTCCAGGTGTGGCCGGGGACGCCTCCGGCCAGGCCCGAGAGGGTGATCCCGGAGGGGACGTAGCGGCCGTCGAAGGCCCGGGTCTCGGAGGTGCCGTTGCCGAGGGCGAGGCTCGAGAGCGGTCCCGAGGGCAGGTAGGCGGCGGCCGTGACGACGGCGGTAGGCGTGACGCCCCCGGCGGGGCTCGTCACCGAGAGGCTCGTCTCCCGGTCGGCGAAGTCGAAGCCGTAGGCCGCGCTCACGCCGGAAGGATACGCGATCCCGGTGCGGTTGCCGTTGGCGTCCCAGGTGTAGCCGAGCTCGCCGTCCTTCACCATCCGCCCGAAGTGGTCGTAGCAGAAGTCGAGCGTCTCGCCGTTCCGGGTGATCGAGGCCAGGCGGCCGAGGGGCGAGCCCGGGGCGGCGCAGGAGCCGGGCGCCGTGTCGTAGAGGTAGGTCGTGTCCAGGGTGTCGTCGGGGTAGTCGACGTTCGTCACCCGGTCGAGCGCGTCGATCGTCCGGGCGACGACGATCCCCCGGGCGTCGGTCGAGCGGTCCTCCTCGCCGTGCTCGTTGTAGCGATGGGTCGTCGTGCCCGAGACGAGGGAGTCCTCCTGGGTCAGGAGGTCCCGGTCCGAGTCGACGTAGGTGGTCGGGTTCCCCTCGGCGTCGGTGACCCCTGTCAGGTGGTCCTGGACGTCATAGGAACACGTGGTGACGGCCGTGCCCGGGGTCCCGCCCGGAGGTTGCCAGGCTTGAGAGACGCTCGTCAGGCGGTTCAAGAGGTCGTAAGCATAGGTGGTGGTCGGCGGGTCGGTCGCCCGGTCGTGGTCAGGGTCCCAGACGGAGGTCAGGTTGCCGTCGCAGTCGTATTCGAAGGCGGTCGTCGCCTCCTCCGGGGTGTTCGGCGCCTGGCGGACCTGGTCGACCTGGCAGCGGTTCTGGTAGTCGTAGGCGGTGGCCGAGAACGGCACCCAGGCCGAGCTGCCGGCGTCCCACCTCTGGCGCTCCTCCCGGGTCCGGTTGCCGGCGGCGTCCAGGGTGTAGACGACCCGCTCGCCGTGGGTGGTGGCGTCGGGCCGCCGCTCGACGGAGGTCAACCGGCCGGCGGGGTCGTAGGCGTACTCGACGACGTTGCCGGCGGGCAGGGTGGTCCGGAAGAGATCCCCGAAGGTCGTGTACTCGTAGGCGGTCACCAGGTCGTCGGTGGGCGTCGCGGGGCCGAGCTGGCGGACCTCGGTCACCCGGTCGAGGTCGTCGTAGGCCGTGGTGGTCTCGAGCCCGTTCGGGTCGGTCACCGAGGTCCGGCGGTTGAAGGCGTCGTAGCCGAAGGTGGTCGTGCCGACCAGGGGATCGGTCCGGGTCATGGGAATCAGGCCGGTCGCGTCGTAGGTGAAGCTCGTCTGGTCGGTGGTCGTGTAGCCGGGCGGGTCGATCGAGAGCGGCTCCCCGGCGGCGTTGAAGCTGCTCGCCGTCGTCAAGGTGAAGGCCGAGCCGGCTTCGGAGCCCGAGATCGTCCGGTCCGTCGGGTTGCCGGAGCCGTCGCGGGTCCAGTCGGTCGTCCGCAGCGAGGCGCCGCCGGCGACCGAGGGCTGGTCCATCGAGGTCGCGAGGGCCGGGAACGCCGGGTCGTAGGCCCACTCGGTGGTCCGGGCCTCGGGCTCGCCCATGGCCTCGGTCCGGGAGGTCACCTGGCCGTGGGTGTCGTAACTCATCGCCGTGGTGATGCCGCGGCCGTCGGTCGTGGCCGTGGGGCGGAGAGGGTTCGCGGGATCGGCGTAGGCGAGCTGGACGTTCGGGGCGAGGCCGCAGACGGGGCAATCTCCCGAGATCTGCGTCACCCGCACGTTCGGGCTCGCCGGGTCGAGCTCGTAGGTGTAGACGATGGGCTTGCCCAGCGGATCGGTCACCGTCGTCTGGGTCGAGCTGTCGTAGGAGAGCTTCCAGTCCTCGGTGCCCGCGGCCGGGGTGTCGCCCCCCTTCCAGGTCTCGGAGACCTTGCCGTCCGGGGTGTACGACCAGGCCTTGAGCACCCGGGTCGAGGTGCCGTCGTCAGCTCGGAGGGTGACCTTCGACATGTACCCGGTCGTTCCGTCGTACTCGAAGAGGAGCGCCGTCCCGTCGGGGCGGTCGATCTCGGTCAGGTCGTCGCCGGCCCACCTGTAGTCCCACGCGGGCAAGTGGGTGACGCCGTCCGTGCCGTACTCGGTGATCGACGCGAGCTTGCCCTCGGCGGGGTCGCCCGCCGGGTAGTAGGTGAAGTCCTCCCGGCGGCCGTCCGGCAGGGCGACCGAGGTGAGCTGGCCGGCCGTGTAGGTCGCGATCTTCTGGTTGAGATTGCGGTCGGTGGTCGAGAGCCAGAGCCCCGCGGCATCGAACTCGTCCACGGTCCCGTCGAGGTCGGTCAAGGTCCAGCCCGAGCCGGTCCAGGTGAGGGTGCGGTACTCGTCGGACGGCGAGACGGTCGCGTAGACGCCCGTGCCCGCGTCCGGAGCGCTCCACTCGCGGAAGGTCCCGTACTTCGTGATCATCCAGACATGATCCTCCGGGTTCGGGCTCCCGACGGCGACGATCCGCTCGGCGTAGTCGTGGCTCCAGTAGCGGCCCAACGCGACGTTCCAAGAGGGCGTGCCGGGGTAGCCATGGTGGCCTGCGCCCTTAGCCGAATATCGCAACGTCGCGTTCGGGCCGGTCGCCCCGTCCCCCGGCCCGCCGTACCCGGGAAGGCCGAAGCCCGGGCCGACGCCGGCCGGCGTGCACACCTGGCAGCTCGACGCGTCGCCCGCTGTTAGCGGCGGTCGGAAACCGCGGGATTTTGGCTGTGGGAAGCGCGGGTTGGGGAGGATCGACCTTTGGGATGGTGAGAGCGAAGGTGCGGCCTGGGTGAGCGCAATCTCTTGGCAGAGAGCGACTTGAACTCCGAACGGAGGAACTGCACCCTCGGCGCACCGCAGACTGGGCAGAATCGGCCTGGGGAATGCTGAAGCGCGTTGCGCGGCCTGGAGGCTGCTCTGCGAAGACTATGCTCCGTCACGATGGTTGGCAGGGTCGACGGGCGGAGGTGGTCCCTGTAGCGTGCCTGGCGGGCTCGGTGGAGCCTCCGGCCCCGCTCTGTAGCCTGGTATCTACGGTTGGAGGCTCGCTGGTTCTCGCACCGTGCTGCCCGGGCGCAGGAGCGGCCGCAGTACCTCTGGCCGCGGTCGCACCGGGTGCAGATCACCACGGGGGTCTGGCAGCGGTCGCAGAGGAACCGCCGTTGGGTCTCTACCTGCCTGTCTGACCGTGCCATCCCAGCACTCTAACGCGAGCGAGCTCGCGCGCGCGACGATGATTCTGAACCGCGTCCTGATCGCCGGATTCCCGCGCTTACTGACAACCGCTCACACCCGCGCCGCAGTTCTGCTTCGGCGGGTCCGGGCAGCCGATCTGTGCGGCGACTTCCGGCCCGTCGAGGTCGAGACCGTTGATGTCGAGCCGCTGCTTGCAGCCCGAGGTGGTGACGCACGCCCAGGCGGTGAGCGACAGCGGCTGGTCGGTGTGCTGGACGTCGGCGCAGGACAAGCTGCGGGTGGCGGTGAACACCGCGCGCTCGGTGTTGATGGTCGCCGTGCCGGTGCCCTCCTTGCCACAGGTGGAGACCTGGCCGCACTGGACCGAGTCCTCGCACGACGGGGCCGCCGACAGGACGTACCAGCGCACCTCCTCGACGTGGAGGGGGCCGTCGTGGATGTTGTCCTGGTTGCCCGGGAACTTCAGCGGCACGCGAACCTGGACCCGGCACGGTCCGGCCGTCGGGTCGCACCCGGCGTCGAGCAGCTGGTAGGTCGGCCCTCCATCCTCCTCGGGCTGGTCGCAGTGGAACGCGGTGACGAAGCAGACACCAGCAGGGAGCTGAGCGCTCGTCTCCTCCTCGAAGTGGAACGTGGTCCCCTCTGCCACCTCGGGGCCACACGCCTTTCCAGGAATCGCCTGCCCGGAGGCGGCCGGCACCAGGAGCGTCGAGGCCAGGAGCGTCGAGGCCAGAATCGCCGCGACCGGGCGAACCGGGACCGGCGGGAGTGTGAAGAGCCTACAGCGACGCAGCTCCGCCGCATCTCGATTCGCCACGTTTCGGCCTCCTCTCGAAGCTGCCGCCGGCGCCGGGGGCTCGGAGAGCTGCCCGGCCGGCGCATCATCCCAAGGTACCGAAGATGCCACTGAGCAGTATACGCGAAGTGTACGTAGGAACGCGACGAGACCTCGTGTCGCGATCCGTAGTGCGGACATCCGGACCATGCGCTCAGGCCTTCTCCACCCGATAGCCGGCCAGGTGGGCCCACCAGAGGGCCTTGCGCTCGTCCTCGGTGGGAGCGCGCGGTGTCCAGGACGGTGCGGACGTCGTGCGGGGCCAGTGCCGTGCCGCCGCGGCTGACCAGGCTGGTGGCGACGGCGTCCGGCGGCTCGCCGCCCGCGACCAGCCGGCCGGAGCGGACCGTGCCGTCGGGGGCGACGTAGAGGACGTTCACCGGGGCGCCTCCCGGGCTCACTGCCGCTCGCTCCAGTCGCGGAGGGCGGCCGCGAAGTGGCGCGCGGTCTCCGCCTCGTCCCAGGCGTAGATCGTGATGCCGTCGCCCAGGGCGGAGCCCACGGCGGGGCACCCGACGCTGTTGCCGATCTCGTGGCCCACGAGCCAGCTCCTCGCCCCCTCGGCCGCCTGGAGGTAGCGGTAGAGCTCCCCGGTCCCCCAAGGGGAAGGCCGTCTCCGGGGGCGGGACCTTGTCGAGCACCTCGGCGGCGAGCTCCAGCAGCGAGAGCGCCGTGCCCACACGGATGCGGGCGTCCTCGCCAGTGAAGGTGGCCATGGTCTGGCCGGTATCACACGAGCTCATGGCGTCCCTCGCGCGCTTCCAACGGCGCCTTCGAGGGCCCGGACGAGCTCGGTGACCTCCCGTGCCCAGGACCCGGCCTTCATCGCCAGCGGCGTCTCCTCAGAGGTGAGGCCGCCACCTTCGGCCTCCGCCGCCACGCCGGCAAGCACTTGCCCGGAGAAGCGCAGGTCCTCGGCCACCGCACGGACCTGGGCGCGCGCCGGTGCGGCGGGCGTCTGCCGAAAGCCGCTCTCGAGGAGCGTCTCGTACATGTAGCGGCCGAACTCGCGCAGTGTCTTCGCCGCGGCCGACGGCGCGTGGACGAGGAAGGCCTCGCGGAAGCTCGTATTATCCCCGGCGACCAGCGCCTCCTGGATCCGCTCCGCTTTGAGGGTCTCCTGGATGCGCTCGGCCTTGAGGCGCTTCGAAATCTCCGGGCCTTCCCTCTGGGGGCTTTCTGTTCCACGGCTCATGGTCTCCTCCTTGCGCTTGGTCACGGGCCTGCGAGCATCTGGGCGTTCGGCCGAGGCGCGCCCGGTAGAAGGTGTCGGTTGGCATAGCTGGTGTATCTGTCAACGCAAACAAACTTAGGAGAACCTCGACACCGTTGTCAAGGGTTCGTGGCCTCGGGGTGTCGCCGTCACCGCGCCTGGGAGTCGCAGCCGCCAGAAGCGAAGCCATGGTGACTATAATCCGCAGAGTGGCCCGACCGAGAGATCGCCCGCCGGACCCGTACCTGGGCCCACTCGCATCTGCGCTCCTTGAGCTCCGTCAAAGGTCGTCCTTGACGGTTCGTGGCGTCGCTGCCAAGGCAGAGCTCACACCGATGGAGGTTTCCGAGTACGAGCGAGGGGCGCGGAGACCGGGGCTCGACAACCTGATCCGATACCTGCGCGGAGTCGGCGCCGACCTGTGTACCTTGCAGGCCCTCCTCGACAAGAGCTCCGAACCCCTCCTGGCCGCTACAGACGAGGAGGCGACTGCGGCTTGGCTTCAGCTTCGCGCAGTCTTCGAGCGAGAGTCCTCCGACGAGGCCCTGGGGAGGAGGGTGCGATCGGTTCTTGACACGCTGGGCTGGGACGGCGGAAGCCTCGTAAAGGACGCTAGGTCGACCGCTGGCGACGAGACGGAGATCCCGGTACGCGAGCTGCGACCCGAACACGTGAGTAGTTCTCGGGAATGGCTCGACCCGCTCGTGCGGATCGGAAATCGCCTGGGCCTCACCGAAGGCCATCTGAAGGCCAAGCTCCGGGACGGTCGGCGCGACGTGCGCGACATCGTGAGCCTCGACCCCAAGGATCGTAGCTCGAAGATCCAGGGCGCGAACTTCCGCTTCCGGGGCCCCGTCTTCGGCACGCTGCTCCTCGACGAGGCGCGGAGGGCGATCCCGGCGGAGCCGGCCGAATCGCTCTCCCTGGCCGAGGCGGCTCTCGTCTCGTGCACCCTGACCAAGGGTCGCCTCGATCTCGAGATTCAGGCGGCGGCGCTGGCGGTGGCCGGCAACGCCAAGCGCGCCCTGATGCGCCTCAAAGAGGCGGAGCACGACCTGGCGAGGGCCAAGAAGCTCCTCGACGAGCCGGGCATGCGCGACCCGGTGTTGCCGGCGGAAGTTGACGCCTACCTCGGTACCCTTCGGCGAGACCAGCGTCGGCTGGACGAGGCGGCTGGCCACCTGGAGCGCGCGGGCGATCTGTACGCCTGGTTGGGCCAGCTCGAAGAGGCGGCGCGGGTCCTCCTGGCTCTTGGCTACCTCCACCTCCGGATGAACACCCCTGACAAGGCGTTGGCCTCCCTGGACCGTGCCCTAGAGCTCTTGCCCTCCGAGTCAGATGGCCGCCTGCGTGCCTCGGCGCACTTCAACCGCGCCTACTGTCTACACGCTCGTGGAAACGTCGACGAGGCCGAGGCGGAGCTGGAGGCCCACGCCGGTCTCCTGGAGAAGGAAGGGCCCTGGGGCCGCCAGCACCTCGCCTGGCTCCGGGCGCGGATCGCCTGGAGCCGCGAGGACCTGGCGGCGGCCGAGGGGCTCTACACGGAGACGCGGGAGCTGACCCTCGAGCGCGGCATCCCGTTCGACACCAGCCTGGTCGATCTGGAGCTCTGCCTGGTCTACCTGGCCCAGGGGCGGACGGCGCGGGTCAAGCAGCTCGCCGCCGAGGCCCTGGAGGTCTTCGCCGAGCAGGAGGTGGAGCGCGAGGTCCGGGCCGCCCTGGCCCTGGTGGTGGAGGCGGCCCGGCGCGAGGCCCTCACCCGCGAGCTCCTCGAGCGCGCCATCGCGGCTCTGGAGCGCGGGCGCGCTGCCTGAGGTTCGGCTTCAGAGGGCAAGCAACCCCGGGCCTCGCGGGCCGGGCGGGCCGGGGTTGCGGGAAACGCCTCGGGTCGGCGAGCGCCCGCTCTACTGCTTCTCTTCCTTCGCCTTCTCCTCGTAGTCCACGAACTCGAGGATCGCCATCTCGGCGGCGTCGCCGTTGCGGGGACCGAGCTTCAAGATCCGGGTGTAGCCACCCGGGCGGTCGCTGAAACGGGGCGAGATCTCCTCGAAGAGCTTCTTGATCAGACCCCGATCGGCGACGTAGCGGCCCACCATCCGGCGGGCGTGCACCGTGTCCTCGCGGCCCCGGGTGACCAGGCGCTCGGCCAGGGGGCGCAGCTCCTTGGCCTTGGCCAGGGTGGTCTTGATCCGGCCGTGCTCGATGAGCGACGCGAGCTGGTTGCGGAACATCGCCTGACGGTGGGCCGAGGTCCGGCCGAGCTTCCTGTGGCGGATGGCGTGGCGCATCGCTCTCGTCCTCCCCTAGCTCGCGACGGCCGAGCTCGGCGGCTTGGCCGGGACATCCATGCTGAACGAGAGGCCGAGCTTCGAGAGCAGCTCCTGGAGCTCCTCCAAGGACTTCTTGCCGAAGTTCTTGGTCTCCATCATGTCCTTCTCGCTCCGCCGGACGAGGTCCCTGAGCGTGTGGATGTTGGCGTTCTTGAGGCAGTTGGCCGACCGTACCGACAGGTCGAGCTCGTCGATCGAGCGGGCGAGCAGGGCGTCCATCGACGAAAGCTCGTCGCCGTCGCGCTCGGCACCCGCGTCCTTCAGGCTCTCCTCGGCGCTGATGAAGATGCCCAGGTGGTCCTTGAGCAGCATGGCCGCGAGGCTCACCGCCTCCTCCGGGGAGACGGTGCCGTTCGTCCCGACCTCCATGATCAGGCGCTCGTAGTCCGTCGTCTGGCCGAGGCGGGCGGCCTCGACCCGGAAGTTGACCCGGCGCACCGGGCTGTGGGCCGAGTCGACCGGGATCCAGCCGATGCCCATGGACTCGTCGAAGTTGCGCTCGGCGCTGACGTAGCCCCGGCCCTTCTGCACCTGGATCTGCATCTTCAGGTGCCCTTCCTCGTTGACCGTCGCGATGTGGACGTCGGGGTCGACGATCTCCACCTGGGCGTCCTCGGAGAGGTCGGCGGCGGTGACCGTGCCCGGGCCTTCCACGTCCACCGACAGGACCTTCGGCTCGTCGGTGTGGAGACGGATCGGCACCTGCTTCAGGTTCAGGATGATGTCCGTGACGTCCTCGCCGACCCCGGGGATCGCCGAGAACTCGTGGAGCACGCCCTCGATGTGGACGGCGGTCACCGCCGCGCCCTCGATCGAGGAGAGCAGGCAACGGCGCATGGCGTTGCCGATGGTGGTGGCGAAGCCCCGCTCGAGTGGCTGGGCGAAGAACTTGCCGTAGATGGGCGACAGGGTGTCCCTGTCGACCTCGAGCCGCTTGGGGCGCTGAAAACCCTTCCAGTCCATGAACACTCCTTCTCTAATCCGTAAATACGGTATCGGTCTCGCTGGGCTCGGACGATCCGTGACCACCCGCCGCGAAAGCGCCGATCGACGCGCCCTCAGCGGCTGTAGAGCTCGACGATCAGCTGCTCCTGGATCGGCAGCTTGATGTCTTCGCGGGTGGGCAAACGCAGCATGGTGCCGGTGAAGCTCTCGGCGGCGAGCTCCAGCCAGTCCGGCACGCCGCGGCCCCGGGCGGTCTCGACGCTGGCCCGGATGAAGTCGTTCTTCCGGCTGTCCTCCTTGATCGAGATCTTCTGCTCGGGCCGCACCTGGAACGACGGGATGGTGACCTTCTGTCCGTCGACCTGGACGTGCCCGTGGCGCACGAACTGCCGGGCCTGGGCCCGCGAGGAGGCGAACCCGAGGCTGTAGACGACGTTGTCCAGGCGCCGCTCGAGGAGCACCAGCAGCGCCTCGCCGGTGATGCCCTTCTGCCGGTCGGCCTCCTTGAAGTAGCTCCGGAACTGGTTCTCCAGGAGCCCGTAGTAGCGCTTGACCTTCTGCTTCTCCCGGAGCTGCAGGCCGTAGCCCTGGATGCGGCGGCCGCGCCGCGTGCCGTGCTGGCCCGGCGGGTAGCCCCGGCGCTCGACCGCGCACTTCTCCTTGAAGCAGCGGTCGCCCTTGAGGAACAGCTTCATCCGCTCCCGGCGACAGAGCCGGCAGACGGGTCCGGTGTATCGTGCCACTTCACTCTCCTCCCACCGTCATCTCCCCGACGCTACGGAGACTCGGACTCGGGATGACGGCAAGTCGTGGTTGTCTTCGGGACCGGGCCCCGCCCGCGGCTGCGGACGCGCCCCCGCCCCGGTGGTCTCTTCAGACTCTGCGCCGCTTGCGCGGCCGGCAGCCGTTGTGCGGGATCGGCGTGACGTCCTTGATCGACTTGACGTCGAGCCCGGCCGCCTGGATCGCCCGCACCGCCGACTCGCGGCCGGCGCCGGGCCCCTTGACCATCACGTCGACCGAGCGCATGCCGTAATCCCGGGCGGTCTGGCCGGCGTTCTGGCCTGCGACCTGGGCCGCGAAGGGAGTGCCCTTGCGCGATCCCTTGAACCCGATGCGGCCGGCCGAGGACCAGGAGATGACGTTGCCCTCCGGGTCGGCGATGGTCACCAGGGTGTTGTTGAACGTGGCCTGGATGTGGGCCACGCCGTGGGGCACGGTGCGCTTCTCGCGCCGCTTGCCGCCCTTCGCCTTGCGATCCTTCTTCTTCGTGTCCTTCGCCATCTCCTGTCCCTTCCCGTGCCCCGGCAGACCAGGGCTTCGTCGGATGCGATCAGATCATTTCTTGCCCGGCTTGCGCTTGCCGGCGACCGCGGCGCGGCGCGGCCCCTTGCGCGAGCGGGCGTTGGTGCTGGTGCGCTGGCCGCGGACCGGCAGACCTTTGCGGTGCCGGACGCCACGGTAGCTGCCGATCTCCATCAGCCGCTTGACGTTCTGGCTGACCTCCTTGCGCAGGTCGCCCTCGACCCGGCCCTCCTCCTGGATGACCGAGCGGATCCGCCGCGTCTCTTCCTCGGTGAGGTCCTTGACCTTCGTCTCGTCGGTGACCTGGGCCTGGGCGAGGATGTTCCGCGCGCGGGTCCGGCCGATGCCGTAGATGTAGGTCAGGCCCACCCAGACCTGCTTGTTCTGGGGCAGGTCGACTCCTGCGATTCGTGCCATGTCGCTTCCTCTCTCCTAGAGGCTCCTGACAACGCCCGTTCCGGGTGGCGGCGTCCCCTTCCCTCTCGAGCGTGGCAAGGGGATCGAGGGGGTGATCGGGTTCAGCCCTGACGCTGCTTGTGCTTCGGGTTCTCGCACAGGACCCGGACGACGCCCTTGCGCCGCACGATCTTGCACTTCGCGCACATCCGTTTGACCGATGAACGAACCTTCATCTCGCGCCTTCCTTTCCTGCTTACTTCAGTCGATACACGATCCGGCCCCTCGACAGGTCGTAGGGCGACAGCTCCACCCGCACCCGGTCCCCCGGCAGGATCCGGATGAAATGCTTGCGCATCTTTCCGGAGATGTGAGCCAGCACGACGTGGCCGTTCTCCAGCTCTACCTTGAACATGGCATTCGGCAGAGGCTCGATCACCGTCGCTTCGACTTCAACGGCTTCTTCTTTCGCCAAATTCCTGTCCTCTCTGCCCTCGAGCGCGCCGCCGCTCCCTCTCGGGGCGCGGCGGCCGGCCTGTCGAGCGCTCAAGAGGCCGCCATCGCGATCCGCCCCTCGTCCTTCGAGACGCCCAGGACCCATGGGCCCCGGTCGGTCACCGCCACCGAGTACTCGAAGTGGGCCGAGAGCGAGCCGTCCGCGGTCCGCGCGGTCCAGCCGTCGGCGTCGATCTCGTGCTCCGCGACGCCGGCGTTGACCATCGGCTCGATGGCCAGCACCAGGCCGGGCTTCAAGCGTGGCCCCTTGCCCGGCTTGCCGAAGTTGGGCACCTGCGGGTCCTCGTGGAGCGAGGTGCCGACGCCGTGGCCCACGAACTCGCGGACCACCGAGTAGCCGGCCGCCTCGGCGTGCTGTTGCACCCGGTGGCCGATGTCCGACAGGCGCCCGCCCACCCGCACCTGGCCGATCGCCAGCTCGAGGGCCTCGCGGGTCACCTGCAGGAGGCGCTCGGCCGCGGTCGAGATCCGGCCCACCGGGAAGGTGCGCGCCGCGTCGCCGTAGTAGCCGTCGTAGACCACCCCGCAGTCCACGCCGACGATGTCGCCCTCGGCGAGCGGCCGGTCGTCGGGGATGCCGTGCACGATCACGTCGTTGACCGAGGTGCACAGCGTCGCCGGGTACCCCCGGTAGTCCAGGAACGCCGGCACCGCCCCGGCTCGGCGGATGGTCGCCTCGGCCCAGCGGTCGAGCTCCCGCGTGGTCACGCCCGGGCGAATGGCCTCGGCGATGCCGTCGAGCACCCGGTGGACGATCCGGTTGGCCTCGTCCATGAGGTCGAGCTCCCCCGTGGTCTTGAGCACCATCAGTCGATCGCCTCGAGGATCCGCGAGCTCACCTGGTCGACGGTGCCGAGACCGTCGACCCGCCGCAGCAATCCCAGCCTCTCATAGTACCCGACGAGCGGCTCCGTCTTCTGGCCGTAGACCCTCAGCCGCTCCCGGACGACCTCCTCCTTGTCGTCGGAGCGCCGGCGGGCGAGGGCGCGGTCGATCAGCTCCTGCTCCGGCGCCTCGATCAGGACCACGGCGTCCAGGGCGTCGCCCTGGCCGTCGAGGATCGTCGCCAGCGTCTCGGCCTGGGGCAGGGTCCGGGGGTAGCCGTCGAGCACGAACCCGCGGCCGGCGTCGGGTCGCGCCAGGCGCTCCCGGACCACGTTCGCCATGGTGTCGTCGTCGACCAGCGCTCCCGAGTTCATGATCCCTTGGACCTTCCGTCCCAGATCGGTCCCCCCGGCCACGGCGTCGCGGAGCATCTCGCCGGTGGAGATGGCCGGAACGCCCAGGTCCGCCGCCAGGATCGCGGCCTGCGTGCCCTTGCCCGAGCCCGGCGGCCCGAGGAAGACCAGGTTGCCGCCGCGCCCGGCGTCAGCTCCTCCGCCCACGGACCCTTCCCCGTTTCATGAAGCCCTCGTAGTTGCGCATGACGAGCTGGCTCTCCACCTGCTGGATGAAGTCCATCGCCACGCCGACCACGATGAGCAGCGAGGTGCCGCCGAAGTAGAACTGGATCCCGAGGCCCTCGGTGACCCAGCCCATGCCGGCTCCGGACAGGAAGTTGTCGATCGACGGGCCGATCACCGGCAGGCCGCTGACGGCGAAGCCGCGCAGGAGGAAGTCGGGCAGCACAGACACGGCGGCCAGGTAGATCGCGCCGACCAGCGTGATCCGGGTGAGGATGCGGTCGATGTACTCGGCGGTCCGCTTGCCCGGCCGGATGCCCGGGATGAACCCGCCGTACTTGCGCATGTTGTCCGCCAGGTCCGCCGGGTTGAAGATGATCGACACGTAGAAGTAGCAGAAGAAGATGATCGCGGCCACGTAGAGCAGGTAGTAGAGCGGCTGGCCGTAGCCCACCGCCCGCGCCAGGGTCTGGACCCACTCGTTCTTGAAGAACCCGCCGATCGTCGCCGGCAGCATGACCACCGAGCTCGCGAAGATGACCGGGATCACGCCGCCGGTATTGACCCGGAGCGGCAAGTAGGTCGACTGGCCGCCATAGATCCGGCGCCCGACCACCCGCTTGGCGTACTGCACCGGGATCCGGCGCTGGGCGCGCTCCATGTACACGATGAACGCGACCACCACGAGCATGAAGAGGATCAGCACCAGGACCGCGATCAGGTTGAGCTCGCCCTGGCGGACGCTCTCGAGGGTGGTGAAGATGCCCCGGGGCAGCCCCACGACGATGCCCGCGAAGATGATCAGCGAGATGCCGTTGCCGATGCCTCGTTCGCTGATCTGCTCGCCCAGCCACATGACGAAGGCGCACCCGGTGGTCAGGGTCAGAACGGTCAGGAGGATGAAGGCCCAACCCTGGTGGGGCACCAGGAGCGCCCCGCCCGGCGCGGTCTGGCGCTCGAGGAAGAAGGCGATGCCGGTCGACTGGATGATCGAGATGGCGACCGTGCCGTAGCGCGTGTACTGGGTGATCTTGCGCCGCCCGAGCTCGCCTTCCTTCGAGAGCTTCTCGAGGTAGGGCCACACCACGGTCAGCAGCTGCAGGATGATCGACGCCGTGATGTAGGGCATGATGCCCAGGGCGAAGACCGCGAAGCGCCGCAAGCTCCCGCCGGTGAAGGTGTTCACGAAGCCGAAGATCGTGCCCTGGGTCTGCTGCATGAACGCGAGCAGCGCCTGGGGATCGACGCCCGGCGTCGGGATGTGGCAGCCCACCCGGTAGACCGCGAGCAGGCCGAAGGTGAAGGCCAGCCGCTTGCGCAGGTCCGGGATCGCGAAGACGTTGCGAAAGCTCTCGATCACCGGTCCAGCTCCTCGCAGGAGCCGCCCGCCGCCTCGATCTTCTCGCGGGCGCTCTTGGAAAAGGCGTGCGCCTTGATGCGGAGGGCCGCCGTGAGCTCGCCGTCACCGAGCACCTTGAGCGGCTTGTTGCGGTGCACCAGGCCGGCCGCGGCCAGGCTCTCCGGGGTCACCTCCGGACCGGCCCCCGAGGGAAGCTCGGCGAGGTCGCCCACGTTGATCACCGCGTACTCGGTGCGGAAGATGTTGGTGAAGCCGCGCTTCGGCAGCCGGCGGACGAGGGGCATCTGCCCCCCCTCGAACCCGGGCCGCCGGCGATAGCCGGAGCGCGACCTCTGGCCCTTCGCGCCGCGCCCGGCGGTCTTGCCCACCCCCGAGCCCGGGCCCCGGCCCACGCGCTTCCTGTCTTTCTTGCTCCCCTTGGCCGGAGAGAGGTCGTCGAGTCTCATGGTTGGTCCTCGATGATTTCCACCAGGTGAGGGACCTTGGCCACCAGGCCGCGGATCGCCGGGTTGTCCGGCCGCTCGACCGTGTGGCGGATCCGGCGCAGGCCGAGGCCCTGGAGGGCCTGGCGGTGGCGGCGCGGAGTCCCGATGGGGCTCCGCACCTGGCGGATCGTGATGGTCTTGGTCGTGGAGTCCGTGGTGCTCGCCATGGTCGCTGCTCCCGGTCGCTCGTGCTCGTCTCGGTCGTCTCGATGATCGCGCAGGGGGCGGCCCGTCAGGCCGCCGGCTCGGCGCTCGCTGCCGCGGCCTCTTCCTTCGGCTCGCCCAGGCCCCGGAGCCGCTGGACCTGCTCCTTCGAGCGCAGGGAGAGCAGCCCGGCGAAGGTCGCCTTGACCACGTTGTGCGGGTTGGTGGTCCCCAGGGACTTGGTCAGGATGTCCTGGATGCCCGCGGTCTCCACCACCGCCCGCACCGGCCCGCCGGCGATCACGCCGGTGCCCGGAGAGGCGGGCTTCAAGAGCACCCGGCCGGCGCCGAACACGCCCACCACCTCGTGGGGGATGGTCCCCTCCACCAGGGGGATGGCCACCATGTTCTTCTTGGCGATCTCGATCCCCTTGCGGATCGCCATGGGGACCTCCTTCGCCTTGCCGGAGCCATAGCCGACCTTGCCGTTGCCGTCGCCGATGACCACCAGCGCCGAGAACGAGAAGTTCTTGCCGCCCTTGACCACCTTGGTGACCCGGTTGATGTGGACCACCTGCTCGAAGAGCTCGGTTTCGCGCTCGAAGTTCCTAGCCAACGTTGCCTCCTAGAACTGTAGACCCTTGTCCCGGGCCCCGTCGGCGAGCTCGCGGACCTTGCCGTGATAGATGTACCCGCCGCGATCGAAGACCACCGCCTGGCAGCCTTTCTCCTTGGCCCGCTCGGCGAGGGTCTCGCCTACCAGGCGCGCGGCCTTCTTGCTCGCGGTCGACGAGCCGCCGAGCTGCGACTTGAGGCTCGGCTCGAGGGAGCTCGCCTGGGCGAGCGTCGTGCCCCGGTCGTCGTCGATGAGCTGGGCGTACACGTAGCGCAGGCTCTTGAAGACGGCCAGCCGCGGCCGCTCCTGGCTCCCCCGCACCTTGCGGCGCAGCCGCAGATGGGCACGATGGCGGCGCTGCTGCTTCTGCCGCGTCTTCTTCACCAGATGCTCGGTCATCGCTCGCCGCTCCTCACTTGGCCCCGGCCTTGCCGACCTTGCGCCGCAGGATCTCGTCGGTGTACTTGACGCCCTTGCCCTTGTAGGGGTCGGGGCGGCGCAGGTGCCGGATCTCGGCGGCCACCTGGCCGACCTTCTGCTTGTCGGCGCCCGAGACGCGGACCCGGTTGGCCCGGGCGTCCACCTCGATGTCGATGTCGTCCGGGATCGCGTAGACCACCGGATGGGAGAAACCGAGCGCGAAGTGCACCTCGCGCCCCTTGACCTCGGCCCGGTAGCCGACGCCGACGATGTCCAGGCTCTTCGAGAAGCCGCTCGAGGCGCCCTCGACGGCGTTGGCGATGAGCGAGCGCAGCAGGCCGTGCAGCGCCCGCTCGGTCCCGGCGTCGCCGGGACGGGAGACGGTGATCGTCGAGTCCTCCACCTTGACCGGGAAGGCGTCGAACAGCGGTTGCGAGACCGTGCCCTTGGGCCCTTCGGCGGTCAGCACCCCGCCGTCGATGGACACCTTGGTGCCCTTGGGGATCTCGATCGGTGACTTGCCGATACGCGACATCGTCTGCTCCCTACCAGATCTCGCAGAGGAACTCGCCGCCCAGGCCGCGATCGCGCGCCTGGGAGTCGGTCAGGAGCCCCTGGGAGGTCGACAGGATCCCGACCCCGAGGCCGTTGCGCACCGGCGTCAGGTCGACCGCCTTGCGGTAGACGCGGCGGCCGGGCTTCGAGATCCGCTCCATGTGGGCGATGGCCGGCGTGCCGACCCGGTCGTAGCGCAGGTAGATCCTGAGCTTGTTGACCGGGCTCGCCTCGACCAGGCGGAAGTTCCGGATGAACCCCTGGTCCTTGAGGATCTTGCACAGCTCGACCTTGACCCGCGACGTCGGCAGGTCGAGCCGGTCGTGCTTGGCCAGGTGGGCGTTGCGGATCCTGGCCAGCAGGTCCGCGATGGGATCGTTCGTGCTCATCGTCTTAGAGTCTCCTCGGCTTCGCCGCGGCGCCTACCAGCTCGACTTCGTGACGCCGGGGAGATAGCCCTGGAGCGCCAGGTTCCGGAAACAGATCCGGCACAGGGCGAACTTGCGCATGAAGCCCCGCGGACGGCCGCACACCCGACAGCGGTTGCGGTGCCGCACCGAATACTTGGGCTGGTTTCTCGTCTTCGCCTTCTTTGCCTCGGTCGCCACGGGGGCTTCCTCCTCGCTTCTTCCGTCAGTCGTTGCTTCGCCGTACGCCCTACCGGGCGAACGGCATCCCGAGCTTCCTTGAGCAGGAACCGGGCGCGCTCGTCGTTGCCGGCGGTGGTGACGATCGTCACGTTGAGCCCCTTGACCTTGTCGACCCGGCTGTAGTCGATCTCGGGAAAGATCGTGTGCTCGCGCAGACCCAGGGTGTAGTTGCCCCGGCCGTCGAAGCTCTTGCCCGAGACGCCCCGGAAGTCCCGCACCCGGGGCAGGGCGATCGAGATCAGCCGATCGAGGAACTCCCACATGCGGTTGCCGCGCAGGGTCACCCGGCAGCCGATGGGCATCCCGGCCCGCAGCTTGAACGACGCGATCGACTTCTGGGCCCGCGTGATGGTCGGCCGCTGGCCGGCGAGCGCCGCCAGCTCCTCGACGGCGTCGTCGAGCAGCTTGATGTTCTGGATCGCCTCGCCCATGCCCATGTTCAGGGAAATCTTCTCCAGCCGCGGAACGGCCATGGGATTGTCGAGGCCGAACTCCTTCGCCAGCTTGGGAGCCACCTCCGCGGCGTACGTCTTCTTGAGCCGCGGGACGTAGCCGTCGCTCGCCTTGGCGGTGCCCTTTTTTTTGTCGTCGGCCATCTCTCTATGTCCTAATTCAGGCTCGCCTTGAACTGACGAGGCATATGGAGCGTCTCGGGCTTCGTGAGGCGTTGCTCCCCGCCCAGGTCGAGCGATCGAGCTTCCCCTCAGCGAAACGGCTATTCCAAACCGCCAGATTCATCGGATGCCCCCCGCATCCCCTCGATCCCCTTCCCTCCCCACGGGGGGGAAGGGGACGCCCCCTGCCGCTCTTTCCGCTCCCCTAGAACCCGGCTCGTTCTTCACGAATTCGTCCTCGTCCGCCGGAGCCTCAGCTCAGGACCGTGTCGCAGTTTTTGCACACGCGAGCCGCGCCGCCGTCGTCGAGGCGGGTCCGCCCCAGACGGCTCGGCTCGCCACAGTTGGGGCAGATCACCTTGAGGTTCGACAGGGCGAT
Organism: uncultured Acidobacteriota bacterium; assembly: GCA_963741925.1. GTDB lineage: Bacteria > Acidobacteriota > Thermoanaerobaculia > Multivoradales > DATKCC01 > CAVUBL01. The sequence goes on along the minus strand of CAVUJU010000003.1, from coordinate 193,450 downwards.
CGGCGCCTCGCGCTCCAAGATGCCACCCTGGACCCCTTGCTGGGGGTTCGGACGGGTGTGCCTCTTGAGCATGTTGATCCGCTCGACGATCGCGGTCCCCGCACCGGGGAAGACCCGGAGCACCTTGCCCCGGGCGCCGCGGTCCTTGCCGGCGGTGACCAGCACCTGGTCGTTGCGTTTGACGTGTACCTTCTTCATTTCCTCATCACCCCTGGATCCTGATCACCTCTAGATCCCTCGGCTCGCTTCGCTCGCTCGGGATGCTCTGAGCCGCAGGCGGCTCAGAGCACCTCGGGGGCGAGCGAAACGATCTTCATGAACCGTCGCTCGCGGAGCTCCCGGGCCACCGGCCCGAAGACGCGCGTGCCGACCGGCTCGCCGTCCTCGTTGACCAGCACGGCCGAGTTCGTGTCGAACCGGATGTAGCTGCCGTCGCGCCGCCGCTGGGCCTTCCGCGTGCGGACGATGACCGCCCTGACCACCTGGCCCTTCTTCACCGTGCCGTCGGGCATGGCCTCCTTGACCGAGGCCGTGATGACGTCGCCCAGGCCGCCGTACCTGCCGGTCGAGCCGCCACGCATCGCGATGCACGCGATGCGCTTGGCTCCCGAGTTGTCCGCCACGTCGAGGACGGTTCCCATCTGGATCATGGCTCGCTTCCTCGCTTCACTCGGTGGGGGCCCGCTGGAGGATCTCCTTGACCCTCCAGCGCTTGGTCTTGGACAGCGGGCGGCAGGACTCGATCTCGACCATGTCCCCGACACCGCACTGGTTGGCCTCGTCGTGGGCCGCGAACCTGGAGCGGCGCTTCATCTGGCGGTGGTAGAGCGAGTGGGTGATGGTCTTGTCCACCGACACCACCACGGTCTTGTCCATCTTGGTGGACACGACCGTTCCCACCTTCACCTGGCGCTGGCCGCGCCCCTTGCCGTTGTCTTCCATCCTCGTCAACCTCGTCTCAGGCGCCCGGCTCGGCGGCGCTGGTCTTCTCGTTGAGAACCGTCAACACCCGGGCCAGGTCGCGCCGGACCTCGCGGATCCTCGATGGGTTCTCGAGCTGTCCCGTCACCTTCTGCAGGCGCAGGGCGAAGAGCTGCTCCGCCAGCTCGTGCTCCTTGTCCCGGAGCTCCTGGGACGACTTGTCGCGCAGTTCGTTCGCTCTCATCTCGCGTCGCCTCTCAGCGGATCCCTTCGTCCCGGGCCATGAACCGGGTCTTGACCGCCAGCTTGTGGGCGGCGAGGCGCATGGCCTGCTCCGCCAGGTCCTCCGGCACGCCTTCGATCTCGTAGAGTACCCGTCCCGGCTTGACCACGGCGACCCACTCCTCCGGGTTGCCCTTGCCCTTGCCCATCCGGGTCTCCAGCGGCTTCTTGGTGATCGGCTTGTCCGGGAAGACGCGGATCCAGACCTTGCCGCCGCGCTTGACCCGCCGGGTGATCGCGATCCGGGCGGCCTCGATCTGGCGGGCGGTGATCCAGCCCGGCTCGACCGCCTGCAGGCCGTACTCGCCGAAGGCGACGTAGTCGCCGCCCTTGGCCATGCCCCGGCGCCGGCCGCGCTGTTGCTTCCTGTACTTGACCTTCTTCGGCATCAACATCGCCGTATCTCCTTGAGATCACTCTCGGTCCCGTCGGTCCCCGGTCGTGCGGTCGGCCGCGCGTCAGCTCGCGCGGCGGCTCTTCTCCCGCAGCATCTCGCCCTTGTAGATCCAGACCTTTACCCCGATCACGCCGTAGGTCGTCTTCGCCTCGGCCAGGCCGTAGTCGATGTCCGCCTTGAGGGTGTGGAGCGGAAGGCGCCCGTCCTGGTACCACTCGGTGCGGGCGATCTCGGAGCCGCCGAGACGGCCGGAAACCATGATCTTGACACCTTTCGCCCCGAAACGGAAGGACGATTCCATCGCCTTCTTCATCGCGCGCCGGAAGGAGACGCGGCGCACGAGCTGGCCGCCGATGTTCTCCGCCAGGAGCTGCGCGTCGAGCTCGGGGCGCTGGATCTCCTGGATGTTGATGTGCACCTCGCGTCCGAGCTCCTTCTGGAGGTCGTCGCGCAGCTTGTCGACCTCGGCGCCCTTGCGGCCGATGATGATCCCCGGCCGCGAGGTGTAGATCGTCACCCGCAGCTTGTCCGCGGCGCGCTCGATGTCGATCTCCGAGACGCCGGCATGGAACAGGCGGCCCTTGAGCTTGCGCCGCAGGTCCAGATCCTCGTGGAGGATGTCGGCGTAGCGGTCTTCGGCATACCAGCGCGAGTGCCACGTCTTGTTGTAGACCAACCTAAAGCCATATGGATGAGTCTTTTGTCCCACTTGCCTCTCCTTGCTCCTTAGCCTTCGGCCACCCTGGCCGCCCCCACCCGAAACCGCGTCCTCCGGATCTCCCCCCTCACCCTCGATCCCTCTCCCACCCTCGCGGGGGGAGAGGGACGCCCCCTCCCGGAACCGGCTTCGCCGACAGCGCCCGGCGCCTCGAAACATCCCTTTGTCGCCGCTTTCACGACCGCCGTCACTCCCCGCCCTTGCGGGTGTCCAGCTTGATCGTGATGTGGCTCTGGCGCTTCAAGATCCTGTGCGCCCGGCCCATGGGGGCGGCCTGGAGGCGCTTCAGAACCGGGCCGGGGTCGACGAAGATCTCCTTCACGTACAACCGGTCGATGTCGACGCCCTCCTCGCGGTTCTCCGCGTTGGCGACCGCCGACTTGAGGACCTTCCTCACGTGGCGCGCCGCGGACTTCGTGCTCAGATCGAGAAGGTTCGACGCATCCTGGACCCCCTGGCCCCGGATCTGGTCGGCGACCAGCCGGACCTTCTGGGGCGAGGCCTGCAGGTAGCGAAGCTTGGCCGTGACTTCCATCTTGCCGTCCTCTCTGTCGAGGGCTCACCGCGCTCGGGGCTCCAGCCCCTAGCGCAGGCGCGCCCCCTTCTCCTTCTTGCCGCCGTGGCTCCGGAACGTCCGGGTCATGGCGAACTCTCCGAGCTTGTGGCCGACCATGTTCTCGCTGATGAACACCGGGATGAACCGCAGCCCGTTGTGCACCGCGATGGTGTGGCCGACCATCTCCGGAGTGACCGTGGAGCGGCGAGACCAGGTCTTGATGACCCGCTTGTCGCCCTTCTCGTTCATCGCGTCGACCTTCTCGCGGAGATGGTCGTCGATGAAGTAGCCCTTCTTTAATGAGCGAGCCATTGTGCCTCCGCTGACGCTCGTGCAACCTCGATTCCTTCGCCGTTCTCGACGTTCGACATCGATCTACCTCCTACTCCCCTCTCCCTCGATCCCTCTCCGCCCCTCACGGGGGTGGAGGGACGCCGATTCATCGGGTCGCCCCCCTCTCCCTCGATCCCTCTCCGCCCCTCACGGGGGGAGAGGGACGCCACCGCCCAGCGCGGTTCCTTGCAGTCTTCGGTCATCGCTTATTTCTTGCGCCGGCGCACGATCATCTTCTGCGTCCGCTTGTTGTTCCTGGTCTTGTAGCCCTTGGTCGGCTTGCCCCACGGCGTCGTGGGGTGCCGGCCACCCGAGGAGCGGCCCTCGCCGCCCCCCATGGGGTGGTCGACCGGGTTCATCACGACCCCCCGGTTGTGGGGCCGGCGGCCGAGCCAGCGGTTGCGGCCCGCCTTGCCCAGGGAGAGGTTCTCGTGCTCGAGGTTGCCCACCTGGCCGATCGTGGCGTAGCAGTCGACGTGCACCCGGCGCACCTCGCTCGAGGGCAACCGGAGCTGGGCGTACTGGCCTTCCTTGGCCACCACCTGGGCGCCGGCTCCGGCGGCGCGGACCATCTGCCCGCCCTTGCCGATCTTGAGCTCGACGTTGTGGACCACCGTGCCCAGCGGGATCTTGCGCAGCGGCAGGGCGCAGCCCACGTTCACCGGGGCCTCCTCGCCCGCCACCACTTCGGCGCCCACCTCGAGGCCGCGCGGCCAGAGGATGTAGCGCTTCTCGCCGTCGGAGTAGTGGAGCAGCGCGATCCGCGCCGAGCGGTTCGGGTCGTACTCGACCGAAGCGACCTTCGCCGGGACCCCGCGCTTGTCGCGCTTGAAGTCGATCTGGCGGTAGCGCCGCTTGTGCCCCCCGCCGCGGAACCAGATCGTCTGCTCGCCCTGGTTGTTGCGGCCGCCGCTGCCGGGCTTGCCTGCGGTGAGCGGCTTGTACGGCTCACTGCGGGTGATCTCCTCGAAGCCCGAGTAGGTCTGGCCGCGGCTCGCCGGGTTGGTCGGCTTGATCTGCTTGATCGCCATTCGTCAAGTCCTCGATGCTCGTGTTCGCTCGTGCTAGAGCTTGTGGATGAATCTCCGACCGTCGCGAGGGCGTTGCCGGGCGCCTCTCGCAAGGCGCGTCGACGCAGGCGTAGCGTTGCCTACGTCGAGGAGGCGCAACGCAGCGAGAGGTGATTCGGGGGCGCCCGCAGTAGGTCGGCGATTCATTCACAAGCTCCTAAACGCCTTCGAAGAACTCGATGGGCTTCTGCCCATCGACGAGGCGCACGTACGCCTTCTTCCAGTCCGGACGGCGGCCGACGGCACGCCCCTGGCGCCGGGTCTTGCCGTGCTGCTTGGCGACCCGCACCTCGGCCACCTTGCGCTTGAACTGCGCCTCGATCGCCCGCTTGATCTGGATCTTGTTGGCGCTGGTGGCGACCTCGAAGGCGACGATGTTCCTCTCGTCCCGGAGGTGGGTCGACTTCTCGGTGATCAGGGGACGGCGGATGACGTCTTGGATCCTCATGGCGCGAGCACCTCCACCAGTCGGTTGAGCGCCTGCTCGGAGAACACCACGAACGGGCGGTCGACCACGTCGTAGACATTGACGCCCAGGGCGTCGACGGTCTTGAGCGCCGGGTTGTTGCGCGCCGAGAAGCTCCAGGTTGCGGTTGTCGTGGCGGTCGACGAGCAGGGCCTTGCCGTCGATCCCGAGGCCACCGAGCTGGCCGGCGAGCCCCTGGGTCTTGGGGCTCTCGAGGTCGAGGCTGTCGAGCACCACCAGCCGCTCCTCGGCCAGCTTGCGCGAGAGGGCGGACTTGAGCGCGTTCTTCTTCTCGCGCGCCGTCATCGCCTTGTCGTAGCTGCGGGGCTGCGGGCCGTGGACGGTGCCGCCGCCGCGCCACAGGGGGCTGCGGGTCGAGCCCGCCCGCGCCCGGCCGGTGCCCTTCTGGCGCCAGGGCTTCTTGCCGCCGCCGGAGACGTCCTTGCGGTTCTTCGTCGCGTGGGTGCCGCGGCGGGCCGCGGCCCGCACCGCCTCCACCGCGAGGTGGATCAGGTGCTCGTTGTACGGGTAGTCGAACACCGCCTCGGGCAGCTCGAGCTCTCCGACGGTTTCGTTCGCCAGGTTCTTGATGGTGACTTTCATCGTCGTCAGCCCCGCTTCGCGCGCCGGATGCCGAGCAGGCCGTTCTTGGCTCCGGGCACGGCGCCTCTCAGGTACAGGAGGTTGTTCTCCTCGTCGACCTTGACCACCTTCAGGTTCTTCACCGTCACCCGCTTGGCGCCGGTCTGTCCCGGCAACCGGGTTCCCGGGTAGACGCGGGAGGGGAAGGCCGACTGGCCGATCGAGCCGGGCGCGCGGTGGAACATGGAGCCGTGGCTCGCCTTGCCGCCGCCGAAGCCGTGGCGCTTGATGACGCCCTGGAAGCCCTTGCCCTTGCTCTTGGCGGTCACGTCGACGTAGTCGTTCTCGCCGAAGATCGAGCACTTGACCTGCTCGCCGGCCTGGACCTCCTCGTCCTCGGCCAGGGCGAACTCCGCGAGCCGGGCGGTCGGCGCGACGCCGGCCTTGGCGAAGTGCCCGGCCAGCGGCTGCGGCACCCGGCTCGGCGGGCGCTCCTCCACCAGGCCGAGCTGGACGCTGCGGTAGCCGTCGGTCTCCGGGGTCTTGACCTGGACCACCAGGCAGGGGCCGGCCTGGACCACGGTCACCGGCACCGCGGTTCCGTCCTCCATGTAGATCTGGGTCATGCCCAGCTTCTTGCCCAGGATGCCTTGCATCGGCGTGCCTCTCCTCGTCGTCGTGCTACTTGCCGAAGGCCTTGATCTCCACGTCCACGCCGGCCGGGAAGCTCGAGCTTCATGAGGGCGTCGACGGTCTGGGCCGTCGGCTCGAAGATGTCGAGCAGTCGCTTGTGGGTGCGGATCTCGAACTGCTCGCGCGACTTCTTGTCGACGTGCGGCGAGCGGTTCACCGTGTACTTCGAGATGTGCGTGGGCAGCGGGATCGGACCCACCACCCGCGCTCCGGTCCGGCGCGCCGTATCCACGATCTCGTGGGTCGACGTGTCCAGGATCCGGTAGTCGTAGGCCTTCAGGCGAATGCGGATCTTCTCGTTCATCATCGGTTCAGTCCTTCTCGGGTGCCCCCACCCGCCCCGGCCGACGCGGAGGTCGGCCGCTTCATGGCCCGTTCCCGGTCGAGGCAGCGGCGGATCGGCCTCACTCGACCACGTCCGTCACGGTGCCGGCGCCGACGGTGCGGCCGCCCTCGCGGATGGCGAAGCGCACGCCCTTCTCCATGGCGATCGGCGCGATGAGCTGCACCTGCAGGTTCACGTTGTCGCCCGGCATCACCATCTCGGTGCCCTCCGGAAGCTGCGCCACCCCGGTCACGTCCGTCGTCCGGAAGTAGAACTGCGGCCGGTAGCCGTCGAAGAACGGCGTGTGCCGCCCGCCTTCTTCCTTCGTCAGGATGTAGACCTCGCCCTTGAACTTCGTGTGCGGCGTGATCGAGCCCGGCTTCGCCAGCACCTGGCCCCGCTCCACGTCGTCCTTCTTCGTCCCCCGCAGCAGCACCCCGATGTTGTCGCCCGCCTGCCCCTGGTCCAGCAGCTTGCGGAACATCTCCACCCCGGTCACCACCGTCTTCGTCGTCGGATGGATCCCGATGATCTCCACCTCGTCGCCCACCTTCACGATCCCCCGCTCCACGCGGCCCGTCACCACCGTCCCCCGCCCCGAGATCGAGAAGATGTCCTCGATCGGCATCAGGAAGTCCATGTCCACCGGACGCTCCGGCAGCGGAATGTACTCGTCCACCGCCTTCATCAGCTCGAGGATCTTCTGCCCCCACTCGTCGTCCGGGTCGCCCGACTCCAACGCCTTCAACGCCGAGCCACGGATCACCGGGATGTCGTCCCCGGGAAAGTCGTACGACGACAGGAGCTCCCGGATCTCCAGCTCCACCAGGTCCAGCAGCTCCTCGTCGTCCACCATGTCGCACTTGTTCATGAACACCACCATCGCCGGCACCCCCACCTGGCGCGCCAACAGGATGTGCTCGCGCGTCTGCGGCATCGGACCGTCCGCCGCCGACACCACCAGGATCGCCCCGTCCATCTGCGCCGCACCCGTGATCATGTTCTTCACGTAGTCGGCGTGCCCCGGACAATCCACGTGCGCGTAGTGCCGCTGGGCCGTCTCGTACTCCACGTGCGCCGTCGCGATCGTGATCCCGCGCTCCTTCTCCTCCGGAGCCTTGTCGATCTGGTCGAACGCCACGAAGCTCGCCCACCCCTTCTCCGCCAAGATCCGCGTGATCGCCGCGGTCAAGGTCGTCTTCCCGTGGTCCACGTGACCGATCGTCCCGATGTTGACGTGCGGCTTCGTACGCTCGAACTTCTTCTTGCCCATGATCCCTCCTTCAGATGCGTCAGATCCGGTGGCCGCGCTCGGGGTGGCGGCCCCGGCCTTCCAGGCTCATCCGGCAGCCTTGGCCACGATTTCCTCGCTCACCGTCTTGGGTGCCTGCTCGTACGCCGAGAACTGCATGCTGTAGTTGGCCCGCCCCTGGGTGAGCGAGCGCAGGTCGGTGGCGTACCCGAACATCTCGGAGAGCGGCACCATGCAACTGATGACCTGGTTGTTGGCGTGGGCCTCCATGTGGTGGACCCGCCCGCGCCGCGAGTTGACGTCGCCGATCACGTCCCCCATGTACTCCTCGGGGGTCACGACCTCCACCTCCATGACCGGCTCCATGAGCACCGGATGCGCCCTTTTCGACGCGTCCTGGATGGCCAACGAGCCGGCGATCTTGAAGGCGACCTCGGAGGAGTCGACGTCGTGGTAGGTGCCGTCGTAGAGGTCGACCTCGACGCCGGTCATCGGGTAGCCGGCCAGCGGGCCGGTCTCGAGCGCCTCGCGGATGCCCTGCTCCACCGGCTTGATGAACTCCCGCGGGATGGCGCCGCCGGTGATCTTGTCGTTGAACACGAAGGGCGCCTCCTCGGTGGGGCGCACGTGGATCTTGCAGTGGCCGTACTGGCCCCGGCCGCCGCTCTGGCGGACGAAGCGGCCCTCGCCGTCGGCCTCGCGCGTGATCGCCTCGCGGTAGGCGACCTGGGGACGGCCGACGTTGGCCGCCACCTTGAACTCCCGGAGCAGGCGGTCGGTGATGATCTCCAGGTGGAGCTCGCCCATGCCCGAGATGATCGTCTGGCCGGTCTCCGGGTCGGTGTGCACCCGGAAGGTCGGGTCCTCCTGCATGAGCTTGCCCAGGGCCTGGCCGAGCTTCTCCTGGTCGGCCTTGGTCTTGGGCTCGATCGAGACCGCGATCACCGGCTCCGGGAAGCTCATCGACTCGAGGACAATGGGGGCTTTCGGGTCGCAGATGGTGTCGCCGGTCGTGACGTTCTTCAGACCCACGGCCGCGGCGATGTCGCCGGCCCAGACCTCGGAGATCTCCTCGCGCTTGTTGGCGTGCATCTTGAGGATGCGGCCGAAGCGCTCGGTCTTGCCGGAGCGGACGTTCAAGACCGAGCTGCCGGTCTCGACGTGGCCCGAGTAGACCCGGAAGTAGGAGAGCTGTCCAACGAAGGGGTCGGTCATGATCTTGAAGATCAGGGCCGAGAACGGCTCGGAGTCCGCGGGCTTGCGGGTCATGGCCGTCTCGCGGTCGGTCGCCAGCCCTTCGATCGGCGGCAGGTCGGAGGGTGCGGGCAGGTAGTCCACCACCGCGTCGAGCAGCGGCTGGACACCTTTGTTCTTGAACGCGCTGCCGCACAAGACCGGCTGCAACCGGTTGGTGACCGTGGCCCGGCGCAAGGCGGCCTTGAGCTCGGCGTCGCTCACCTCCTCGCCGGAGAGGTACTTCTCGAGCAGCTCGTCGTCGGTCTCGGCGATCGCCTCCACCATCTGCTCGCGCGCCTTGAGGGCAGCCTCCCGGTACTCCTCCGGGACGTCGACCTCCTCGTACTGGGCGCCCAGGGTCTCGTCCTGGTAGCGGATGCCCCGCATGGCGACCAGGTCGATCACCCCCTTGAGGTGGTCCTCCTTGCCCCAGGGGAGCTGGACCGGGACCGGCGAGGCCGCGAGGCGCGAGCGCATCATCGAGACGCAGCGCTCGAAATCGGCGCCGACGCGGTCCATCTTGTTGACGAACGCGATCCGCGGCACCCGGTAGCGGTCGGCCTGGCGCCAGACGGTCTCGGACTGGGGCTCGACCCCGGCGACCGCGTCGAAGACGGCGATCGCCCCGTCGAGGACCCGCAAGGACCGCTCGACTTCGGCGGTGAAGTCCACGTGCCCCGGCGTATCGATGATGTTGACCCGATGGTCCTTCCACAAGCAGGTCGTGGCCGCCGAGGTGATGGTGATGCCGCGCTCCTGCTCCTGGACCATCCAGTCCATGACCGCGGCCCCGTCGTGGACCTCGCCCATCTTGTAGCTGACCCCGGTGTAGAACAGGATCCGCTCGGTGGTCGTGGTCTTACCGGCATCGATGTGGGCCATGATGCCGATATTGCGGGTCTTTGCGAGAGGGACTTTCCTGGCCATGACGTGGTGATGCGAAGAGTGCGGAGGCGACGGGCGGGGCGGCGGTCCAGGAGCGGACCGGCCGGCGCGCGCCCGGCGGGCCTACCAGCGGTAGTGGGCGAATGCCTTGTTGGCCTCGGCCATGCGGTGAGTGTCTTCCTTCTTCTTCACGGCCCCGCCGCGCCCCTCCGCGGCCTCCATGAGCTCGTTGGCCAGGCGCTGGCGCATCGTCTTCTCGCCGCGGGCCGCAGAGATCTGGATGATCCAGCGCATCGCCAGGGCCAGCCGGCGGCTGGGCCGGACCTCGATCGGTACCTGGTAGGTCGAGCCGCCCACGCGGCGGGACTTGACCTCGACCGACGGCTTGACGTTCTCGACCGCCTTCTTGAAGACCTTCATCGGGTCGTTGTCCTCGACGCGCTCGCCGATCGACTCGAGGGCCTGGTAGAAAATCCGCTCGGCCACGGTCTTTTTGCCATCCTCCATGAGGACGTTGATGAACTTCGTGACGAGCTGCGAGTTGTAGATCGGGTCCGGCAGGATCTCCCGCTTCGGAACCTCGCGACGCCTGGGCATACCGTTGGCCTCCTGCTACCTCGGACGATTCACTTCGGCCGCTTCGCGCCGTACTTGGAACGGCCCTGGCGGCGGCCCTCGACCCCGACGGCGTCCAGGGTGCCCCGGACCACGTGGTACCGGACACCCGGGAGATCCTTCACACGCCCCCCCCGGATCAGCACGATCGAGTGCTCCTGGAGGTTGTGGCCGACGCCGGGAATGTAGGTGGTGACCTCGATGCCGTTGGTGAGCCGCACGCGGGCGACCTTGCGCAGCGCCGAGTTCGGCTTCTTCGGCGTCTGGGTGTAGACGCGCACGCAGACCCCGCGCTTCTGGGGCGAACCCTGGAGCGCCGGGCTCTTCGTCTTGTCCTTCTGGCGCTCGCGTCCCTTGCGGACCAGTTGATGAATCGTCGGCATCCTCGTTGATCTCCTCGATCCTTACGTCTTCACTCGGCAAGCGAGACCTGCGCCGCTCCTGCGGGCGGCAGGTCTCGGGAGCATCGATCGACACCGGGACTTTCGATCCCAGCCTCGACATACCTTCGATCCGACTATCTCAGGCGAATCTTTCTAAGGCGCCACGGTCCGGGGAGGACCCTCGGCGCGAAACCCGCCAATGCTACCAAGCCGCCCGCGGCTCGTCAAGAGATCGGCCTTCCCCGGAAGGGTGGCCGCCGCAGGCCCGGCGGGCACGACGAGGCGTGATCCTAGCCGCTGGCCCCGCCGCTGTCAAGCCGGACGCCGGCGCGACGCCGAACGCCTCCCCGCGGCCTGCTAGCATCGCCCCTCCGATGAGCGTCCGGACCGGTGTCTCCCCGCCCCGCCGGCGCCGGCGCGGGCGCGGCCTCGCTCCCTTTGCCCCCCTCGCCGCCGTGGCGTGCGTCGCCGCCGCCGCCGGCGCGTTCCGGATCCGGGCCTACGACCTGTTCTGGCACCTGGCCGCCGGCCGCTGGATCGTCGCCCACGGCCGAGTGCCGCGGACGGACCCCTTCCGCTTCACGTCGGGCGGCGCTCCCTGGGTCGATCACGAGTGGCTCTTCGAGGTCGCGGCGTACGGCGCCCGGCGGCTGGCCGGCCTCGACGGGCTGGTCCTGCTGCGGGCCGCCGCCGCGCTCCTCCTCGCCGGCCTCCTCCTCGCCGCCCTGCGCCGTGCCGGAGCCCCCACCGCCGGTGCCGCGGCGGTTGTCCTGGCGGCGGTGCTGGGCGCCCGGGCGCGTCTCTTCCTGCGGCCCGAGCTGGTCACCCTGGTGGCCCTCGCGGCCCTCCTCGGGCTCCTGGGCGAGCTGCGCCGCGCCGGGCCGCGCCGGCGGCTCGGCCTCTCGGCGGCCGCCGTCGCCGGCACGGCGGTCTGGGCCAACGCCCACCCTGGCGCCCTGGCGGCGCCGCTGGTGGCCCTCGTCTTCCTGCTGGGGAGCCGCCTGCCCGGCGGCTCGGGCCCGCCCCGCCGCGGCGAGCGGCCGGTGCCCTGGCGCCTGGCGCTCGGCCTGCCGGCGCTCCTCGCCGCGGCGCTCGTGGCCAACCCGTACGGCGCGCGGATCTTCACCGTGCCCGTGGCGATCGGCGCCTCGCTTCACGGCCTCGCCGCGGTCAACCCCGAGTGGCTGCCGATCTGGAACGGCGCGATCGCCCGAGACTCGCTCTACTTCTTCACCGCGCTCGGCGCCGTCGTGGCGCTCGCCGCCGTCGCCCAAAGACGCGCCGGGCGGCTGGACCCGGCCTCCGGGCTCGCCGCGGCGGCCCTCACCGGCCTGGCGGCGACCTCGGTGCGCCACCAGGCCCTGTTCTACGTCGGGGCGGCGGTCTTCGCGGGGGAATGCCTGGCCGACCTGGCGGCGGCCCGGCCGGCGGGCGTCCCGGACCACCGATCGGCCGCCGGCGCCCGCCGCCGGCTGCTCCGGCCGGAGGGCCTGGTCGCCGTGCTCTCCGTTCTGGCCCTGAGCTGGCTGCTGTGGCCTCCGTCCCGGGGCCCGCTGGCGCCCCGTCAGGGGCGGTTCACGGTCGGGCTCGGCCTCGAGCCGGGGCGCTTTCCGGTCCACCTCGTCGATCGCCTGGACCGCTGGCCGGACCTCGGCCACCTCTACAACAACGTCGCCTGGGGCGGCTATCTCCTCTGGCGGCTCTACCCGCCCCGCCAGGTGTTCGACGACGGGCGCAACGAGGTCGACCCCGGCCTGCTTCGCGAGCTCGGCACCGCCCGCCGGTCGAACGTCGCTTGGCAGGCCCTCCTCGCCCGCTACCGGATCGATGGCGCGGTGGTCCGCTACGAGGACAGGACGCTCGAGGTGCTCGAGCCGCCGAGCCGGCCGGGCGGCCGTCCGCGGGTGACCCGCCACACGCCCGGTGCCATCTTCTTCCCGCGCTCGGAGTTCGCCCTCGTCGCCTGGGACGACACCGGCATGCTGCTGGTCCGGAGGCGCCCGGAGCGCACCCGGCGCCTGGCGGCCGAGGAGTACCGCTACGTCGACCCGGAGGACTGGCGGGCCACCCTGCAAGGGGCGGCCCGCGACCCGGCCTTCCGGCGCGGAGCCCTCGCCGAGCTCCGCCGGCGCCTGGCCGAGCCGCCGCGCTCACTCCGCGCCGAGCGCCTCGCCGCCGCCCTGACGAAGCTCGGCCCGGGAGGCGGCGGCGTCCCTCTCCCCCCGTGAGGGAGGGAGAGGGATCGAGGGCGAGGGGGGCGACCCGATCAACCCCGCGGCCCGACCTCGAGCCGGTTGGTCACGTCGGCCACGCCCTCGGTCGTGCGCGCCAGGTGCTCGGCCTCGTCCCGCGCCCGCGCGGTGGGAACCTTGCCGCTCAAGGTCACCTTGGCGTCGACGGTGTCGACGTCGATCTGGAACGCGTTGATCTCGGGGTCGGCCGTGAGCCGGGCCTTGACCCGGGCGGTGATCGCCGCGTCCCGCGCGTAGGGCTCGACCTGGCGGCCGACGCGCTCGGCGCCGGCTTCGAGCTGCTCACCCGCCCGCTTCGCCCCCCGCCCCAGGTCGCGGGCGGCGTCCTTCGTCTGCTCGGTGGCTTGCTGCACCTGCTCGCGGGTCTGGGCCCGCGCCCGCTCGGCCTGTTGCTCCGAGGGCGGGCTGCACGCCGACGCGAAGAGCAGCCCCAAGGCAGCGAGCCCGGCGATCGCGAGCATCCATCTCGTTGACCTCCACTCCGGCGTCCTCGGCATGACTCGTCCTCCTCCCTCCGGTGGGTTCGTTCCCCCGCCCCTCGAGGTATCAAGAACCGTGCCGGACCGCCCCTGCGCCGTCTACGGAGCTCCGCCGCACCGGGCGGCGAATCCAGGGCATGGCGGCCTACCGCCAGGAAAGCTCGAGCGACACCCCTGCGGCAAGATAGCCGCAGGCGAATCAAGCGTCGTCCTCCGGCCCGGCCGAGCCCTCGTGGTTACGGGCTGCCGAGCGCCAAGGGTCCTCGCCGGGCGGCCATGGGATGTCTCTATACTTCCGTAAACTCGCACTACATAGATAAAAGAAGCGGCCATGCGCCGGTCCGCGACCCCACAAGGAGATCCGCCGTGAAATCCAGAATCTGGCTCGCCCTCCTCCTCGCCTGCGCCTGTTGTATCGCCCTCGCGCAATCGAGCTTCGCTCAACGCACTCAGACAGCACGCGCCGATCACCGTACGCCCGCCGCCGGGGCCGCTGCAGGCGCCCCAACGACTGGGGGGCCTGCTTTAGGTGGGCTCTTCGTGCCGACAGTGCTCGCACAGGAGACGGCACCGGGAGATCCCGTCGCTCTCAGTGGTTGCTTTGTCAGCGTTCAGTGCGCAGACGGCTCCACCAGATCCTGCAACGGGAATAGCTCTTGCTCGACAAGCGGTCCCGGCGACTGCGTGACCTGCGATGGCGCTCAACAATGCTGTCCGCCCCCGCCGAACTGTTGCGACCAGTGTCTGCAAAGCTACGACTCGTGTCTCTCGACCTGCGACCTCAAATGCAATATATGCCATAGCGCTTACGATCACTGCGTCAACTACTGCGGAGGTTGCCCGTAACCACCGGACCCGGCTGGCAGGGTTCCGCAGCTCGGCGGCGTACCGCCCCCAAGAACGCGAAGCGGCGGCCCGGACACAGGGCCGCCGCTTCGTCTGGCTAGATCTGCCTGCTTCGAGAAGGCGCCTGGCGCCGCCCGACCTACTCCGACTCCACCGCCTCGGCGGGGAGGGCCCGGATGTCCTCGTCGCCGAAGTCGAAGAACAGCTCCTCCTCGACCTCGGGCTCGGTCTCGTACTCCTCCTCTTCCATGTGGAACTGGTGGTAGTAGTCCATGCCCGTGCCCGCCGGGATCAGGCGGCCGACGATGACGTTCTCCTTCAGGCCCCGCAGGTAGTCGACCTTGCCGCTGATCGAGGCCTCGGTGAGCACGCGGGTGGTCTCCTGGAAGCTCGCTGCCGAGATGAAGCTGTCGGTCGACAGCGACGCCTTGGTGATGCCGAGCAGCAGGGGCCGGCCGATGGCCGGCTGGCCGCCGGCCGCCAGCACCCGGTCGTTCTCCTCGCTGAAGCGCCACTTGTCCACCTGCTCGTCGACCAGGAACTCGGTGTCGCCGACCTCCTCGATCTTCACCGAGCGCATCATCTGGCGCACGATGACCTCGATGTGCTTGTCGTTGATCTGGACGCTCTGGGAGCGGTAGACCTCCTGGATCTTGTCCACGAGGTAGCGCTGGAGCTCCTTCTCGCCGAGCACCTGGAGGATGTCGTGCGGGTTGATGGGCCCGTCGATCAAGGGCTCGCCGGCCTCCACGCGCTCGCCTTCCTGGACGTTGACGTGGATCGACCGCGGCACCGAGTACTCGCGGGCCTCGCCGGTGTCGGACTCGACGATGACCCGGCGCATGCCCTTGTGGATCTCGCCCAGCCGGACGGTGCCCGAGATCTCGGTGATGATGGCCGGCTCCTTGGGGGTGCGGGCCTCGAACAGCTCCACGACACGGGGCAGACCACCGGTGATGTCCTTGGTCTTGGTGGTCTCACGCGGGATCTTGACCAGCGTCTCGCCGGGCGAGACCGTCTGCTTGTCCTGGACCACCAGGTGGGAGCCCGCGGGCAGCAGGTAGCGCCGCTCGACGTCGCCCTTGCCGTGGACCATGATCGCCGGCACCCGCTTCTCGGCGGCGGTGGCCTCGACGATGATCTTCTGCGACAGGCCGGTGACCTTGTCGGTCTCCTCGCGGACGTTCTCGCCCTCGACGATGTCCTGGAACTCCACCCGGCCGCCGATCTCCGACAGGATCGCCGAGGTGAAGGGATCCCACTCGAGCAGGTCGGCGCCGGGCTCCACCTTGGCGCCTTCGCGCACCTTGAGGTGGGAGCCGTAGGCGAGCGCGTAGCGCTCCTTCTCGCGGCCCTTCTCGTCGACGATCAGCAGCTTGCCGGCGCGGTTGATCACCACCAGCTCGCCTTCCTTCGACTCGACGGTGCTGACGTTCAGGAACTTGACCACGCCCGGGTTGGTGGCGGTGTGCTTCGACTGCTCCGAGACCCGGGACGCCGTGCCGCCGTAGTGGAAGGTCCGCATGGTGAGCTGCGTGCCCGGCTCGCCGATCGACTGGGCGGCGATCACGCCGACCGCCTCGCCGATCTCGACCATCTTGCCGGTCGCGAGGTTGCGCCCGTAGCAGGCGTGACACACGCCCCGGCGCGACTCGCAGGTGAGCACCGAGCGGATCTTGACCCGCTCGACGCCGGCGGCCTGCGCGGCGTTGGCCAGCTCCTCGGTGATCTCCTCGCCGATGCCGATGATCTTCTCGCCGGTCATGTGATCGAAGACGTCCTCCTGCGCCACCCGGCCCACGATGCGGTCGCGCAGCGGCTCGAGGATCTCGCCGCCCTCCATGATGGCGGACACCGTGATGCCGTCGATCGTGCCACAGTCCGGCTCGTTGACGATCACGTCCTGGGCCACGTCGACCAGACGGCGCGTCAGGTAGCCGGAGTCGGCGGTCTTGAGCGCCGTGTCGGCCAGGCCCTTGCGGGCGCCGTGGGTCGAGATGAAGTACTGCAACACCGACAGGCCTTCGCGAAAGTTCGCGGTGATCGGGGTCTCGATGATCTCGCCCGAGGGCTTGGACATCAGGCCGCGCATGCCGGCGAGCTGCCGCACCTGCTCCCGGGAGCCCCGGGCGCCGGAGTCGGCCATCAGGTTGATCGGGTTGAACTCGCCCCGCTCCTCCTCGATCCGCTTCATGTCGCGGAACATCTCCTCGGAGACGTTCTCGGTCACCCGGTGCCAGATGTCGATGATCTTGTTGTGCCGCTCACCGGCCGTGATGACGCCGGCGGCGCGCTGGTTCTCGATCTCGATCACCTCGGCGCGCGCCTTGTCGATGAGCGCGGTCTTGGCGCGCGGGATCACCATGTCGTCGATGCCGATGGAGATGCCGGCCTTGGTGGCGTACAGGAAGGTGATCTGCTTGAGCTCGTCGAGCATCCGGACCGTCGCCGCGTTGCCCATCTTGATGAAGCAGTAGCCCACCAGGTCCTGGAGGCCCCGCTTCTTGAGCAGGCCGTTGATGTACGGGATCTCCACCGGCAGGTGCCGGTTGAAGATCACCCGCCCGACGGTGGTCTCGATGAGCTCGTTCTCCAGGTCCTCGAGCTCGGCGTGGACGATGTCCTGCTTGTCGTACTGGGTCTCGAGGTTGATGTACGGCCCGCTGTAGCGCATCCGGATCCGCGACAGCGTCTCGACCTGGCCCGCCTCGAGGGCCAGGAGCACCGAGTCGCCGTCCGGGAAGATCCGGCCCTCGCCCTTGGCGCCGGCCTTGGGCAGGGTCAGGTAGTAGCCGCCCAGGACCAGATCCTGGCTGGGCACCGCGAGCGGCCGCCCGTGGGCCGGGGAGAGGATGTTGTGGGCCGCGAGCATCAGCACCCGGCTCTCGATCTGCGCCTTCGGCGAGAGCGGCACGTGGACCGCCATCTGGTCGCCGTCGAAGTCGGCGTTGAACGCCGCGCAGACCAGCGGGTGGATCTTGATCGCCTTGCCCTCGATGAGCACCGGCTGGAAGGCCTGGATGCCCAGACGGTGGAGCGTCGGCGCCCGGTTGAGGAGCACCGGGTGGTCCTTGATCACCTCTTCGAGGGCGTCCCAGACCTCGTCGACCTCCTGCTCCACCAGCTCCTTGGCGGCCTTGATGGTGCCCACCAGGCCCTTCTCCTCGAGCCGGTTGTAGATGAACGGCTTGAACAGCTCCAGGGCCATCTTCTTGGGCAGGCCGCACTCGTGGAGCCGGAGCTCCGGGCCGACCACGATGACCGAGCGGCCGGAGTAGTCGACGCGCTTGCCGAGCAGGTTCTGGCGGAAGCGACCCTGCTTGCCCTTGAGCGTGTCCGAGAGCGACTTGAGCGGCCGGTTGTTCGAGCCCTTGAGCACGCGGCCGCGGCGGCCGTTGTCGAACAGGGCGTCGACCGCCTCCTGGAGCATCCGCTTCTCGTTGCGCACGATGACCTCGGGGGCGCGCAGCTCGAGGAGCTTCTTCAGGCGGTTGTTCCGGTTGATCACCCGCCGGTAGAGGTCGTTGAGGTCGGAGGTCGCGAAGCGCCCGCCGTCGAGCGGCACCAGGGGCCTGAGCTCCGGCGGGATGACCGGGATCACGTCCAGGATCATCCACTCCGGGCGGTGGCCCGACTTGCGGAACGAGTCGACCACCTTGAGCCGCTTGGCGGCCTTCAGGCGCCGGATCTGCGAGGTCTCCGTCTTCATCACGATCCGGAGCTCCTCGGAGAGCTCGTCGACGTCGATCCGGGTGAGCAGCTCCTTGATCGCCTCGGCGCCCATCTGGGCCTCGAAGCCGTCGGCGCCGTGCTTCTCGCGCATCTCGCGGAAGCGCTCCTCGGAGAGGAGCTCCTTCTCCTTGAGCTCGGTCTCGGCCGGGTCGATGACCACGTAGCTCTCGAAGTAGAGGATGCGCTCGAGGTCGCGCAGGCTGATGTCGAGCAGGTGCCCGATGCGGCTCGGCAGGCCCTTGAAGAACCAGACGTGGGACACCGGGCACGCGAGCTCGATGTGGCCCATGCGCTCCCGGCGCACCCGCGAGCGGGTGACCTCGACGCCGCACTTGTCACAGATCACGCCCCGGTGCTTCATGCGCTTGTACTTGCCGCACAGGCACTCCCAGTCGGTGATCGGGCCGAAGATCTTGGCGCAGAACAGGCCGTCGCGCTCCGGCTTGAAGGTACGGTAGTTGATGGTCTCCGGCTTGGTGACCTCGCCGTAGCTCCAGGACCGGATCTTCTCCGGCGACGCGATCGAGATCTTGATCGCGTTGAAGTCCTTCAAAGACTCGGGCTGCTGAAAACTGCTGAGTGGCTGCAATGGACTTCCTCCTTATACCTTGAGCAGCTCGACGTCGAGGCAGAGACTCTGGAGCTCGCGCACGAGAACGTTGAACGATTCGGGCAAGCCGGGGTCCTCCGGGACCTCGCCCTTGACGATCGCCTCGTAGACCTTGCTGCGGCCTTCGACGTCGTCACTCTTGACGGTGAGCAACTCCTGCAGCGTGTAGGCGGCGCCGTAGGCCTCGAGCGCCCAAACCTCCATCTCGCCGAAGCGCTGGCCGCCGAACTGGGCCTTGCCGCCCAGCGGCTGCTGGGTGATCAGCGAGTACGGCCCGATCGAGCGGGCGTGGATCTTGTCGTCCACCAGGTGGGAGAGCTTGAGCATGTAGATGTAGCCCACCGTGACCTGCTGCTCGAACGCCTCGCCGGTCATGCCGTCGGTGAGGGTCGTCTTGCCCGAGGCGGGCAGCTTCGCCTCCGCGAGGAGAGCGCGGATCGAGGTCTCGTTCGCCCCGTCGAAGACCGGGGTGGCGAACTTGAGGCCCAGGACCTGGCCGGCCCAGCCGAGGTGGGTCTCGAGGATCTGACCCACGTTCATGCGCGACGGCACGCCCAGGGGGTTGAGCACGATCTCCACCGGCGTGCCGTCGGGCAGGTAGGGCATGTCCTCCTCGGGCAGGATGCGGGAGATGACGCCCTTGTTGCCGTGGCGGCCGGCCATCTTGTCGCCCACCTGGAGCTTGCGCTTCATGGCGACGTAGACCTTGACCAGCTTGATGACCCCGGGGGGCAGCTCGTCGCCCTTCTGGAGCAGCGCGATCCGCTCCTGGTTGACCTGGTGGAGCACCTCGATGTGCGAGTCGGTCTTGCGGTAGACCTCCTCGACCGCATCGAGGAGCTTCGTGTCCTCCACCGGGATCTGGACCAGCTCGGCGCGGGTCAGCCGCTGGAGGGACTGTTCGTTGATCGTCTGCCCCTTCTTGAGGAGCACCGCCCCGTCGCGGGCCTTGACCTCGCCCCGCACCTTCTTGCCGATCAAGGCGTCGCGGATCTTCTTGTTGCGCTCCTCGTTGAGGATTCGGGTCTCGTCCCGGATGTTCTTCTCGAGGCGCGCGATCTCCGACTCCTCGATCTCCTTGGCCCGGACGTCCTTCTCCACTCCCTTGCGCGAGAAGATCTTGACGTCGACCACCGTGCCGTCGATGCCCGGCGGTACCTTGAGCGAGGCGTCGCGGACGTCGCCGGCCTTCTCGCCGAAGATCGCCCGGAGCAGCTTCTCCTCCGGGGTGAGCTGCGTCTCGCCCTTGGGCGTGACCTTGCCCACCAGGATGTCGCTGGACTTGACGTTGGCCCCGATGCGCACGATGCCGGACTCGTCGAGGTCCTTCAAGGCCCCCTCGGAGACGTTCGGGATGTCGCGGGTGATCTCCTCGGGCCCGAGCTTGGTGTCCCGGGCCTCGATCTCGAACTCCTCGATGTGGATGGAGGTGTAGTAGTCCTCCTTGACCAGCTTCTCGGAGATCAGGATCGCGTCCTCGAAGTTGTAGCCGCGCCAGGGCATGAAGGCGACCAGCACGTTCCGGCCCAGGGCGAGCTCGCCGAGCTCGGTGCACGGCCCGTCGGCCAGCACGTCGCCCTTGGCCACGCGCTGGCCCTGATGCACGACCGGCTTCTGGGTGATGCAGGTGTTCTGGTTCGAGCGCCGGAACTTGGTGAGCTGGTAGATGTCGGCGCCGAACTCCTTGGGCTCGCCGGTGTCGATGTCCTCGCCCTCGACCCGGACGATGATCCGCTCCGAGTCGACCAGGTCGACGATGCCGGCGCGCTTGCAGGCGACGACCGCGCCCGAGTCGCGGGCCACGATCCCCTCGAGGCCGGTGCCCACGATCGGCGAGTCGCTGCGCAGCAGCGGCACCGCCTGGCGCTGCATGTTCGAGCCCATGAGCGCCCGGTTGGCGTCGTCGTTCTCGAGGAACGGGATGAGCGCCGCGGCGACCGAGACGAGCTGCTTCGGGCTGATGTCCATGTAGTCGACGCGGTCGCGCTCGACGGTGATGAAGTCGCCGCCGGCGCGGGCGATCACCCGGTCGTCGACCAGGTTGCCCTGGTCGTCGACCCGGGCGTTGGCCTGGGCGATGATGTACTTCTCCTCCTCCCAGGCCGAGAGGTAGAAGGCGTGCGGCTCGGCCTCGACCGGCGTCTTCTTGCCCTTGACCAGCTTCCCGTTGACCTCGGCGAGCTCGTCGCTGGTGATGATCTGGCCGAGCTTGAACGGCCCCTCGCCGATCTTGACCACCCGGAAGTGGTCGATCACGCGGCCCTTGTCCACCCGCTTGTACGGGCTCTCGATGAAGCCGTAGTCGTTGATCCGGGCGTAGGTGGCGAGCGACGAGATGAGGCCGATGTTCGGCCCCTCGGGCGTCTCGATGGGGCAGATTCGGCCGTAGTGCGTGGCGTGGACGTCGCGCACCTCGAACCCGGCGCGCTCGCGCGACAGGCCGCCCGGCCCGAGGGCCGAGAGGCGCCGCTTGTGGGTCACCTCGGAGAGCGGGTTCGTCTGGTCCATGAACTGCGAGAGCTGCGACGAGCCGAAGAACTCCTTGATCGCGGCGATCACCGGCTTGGAGTTGATCAGGTCGTGGGGCATGGCCGAGTCGATGTCCTGGTGGACGGACATCTTCTCCTTGATCGCCCGCTCCATGCGGACCAGGCCGACCCGGAACTGGTTCTCGAGCAGCTCGCCCACGGCGCGCACCCGGCGGTTGCCGAGGTTGTCGATGTCGTCGACCCGGCCCACGTCCTTCTGGAGGCCGAGCAGGTACCCGATGACCCGGTAGAAGTCGTCGGCCGACAGGGTCTTCTGGTCGACCGGGACGTTGGTGTCGAGCTTGATGTTGAACTTGAACCGCCCCACGCGCGAGAAGTCGTAGCGCTTGGCGTCGAAGAACATCCCGTAGAAGAGCGAGCGGGCGCTCTCCAGGGTCGGCGGGTCGCCCGGGCGCATCCGCCGGTAGATCTCGATCAGCGCCTCCTTGGCGTTCCTCGTGTTGTCCTTGTCGAGGGTGTTCGACAGGGTCGCGCCGATCAGCTCCCAGTCGGGGAAGAAGACCTCGATCTGGGTCAGGTTCTTGCCCTCGATCTGCTCGGCGAGGTCCTCGGGGACCGGCTGGTTGGCCTCGAACACCACCTCGCCCGTGTCCAGGTCGACCACGTCGGCGATGAACAGGGCGCGCTCGAGCTCGGTGCCCGTCACCTTGACCTCGTGGCTCTCGCCGCGGTCGAGCTTCTCGATCTCCTTCTTGCCCAGCATGATGCCGCCGAAGATCGGGTACGCGTCGCGCCGGCCGCGGCTCTGGCGGTCGCGGCGGCGCTCCTGCTCGAGCACCTGCGGCGGGATCGAGAGGTTCCACTCGCCGGTCTTGCCGCCCTTGGCGACCCCCACCGGGACGTAGAACTGACGCAGGATCGACTCGTCGCTCTCGAGCCCCAGGGCGCGCAGGAAGACCGTGCCGTGGAACTTCCGCTTGCGGTCGATCCGCACCGACAGGACGTCCTTCTGGTCGTACTCGAACTCCACCCAGGAGCCGCGGTACGGGATGATCTTGGCCAGGAACGAGCGCTGGCCCTCCTTGGTGAAGAAGACGCCGGGGCTGCGGTGGAGCTGGGAGACGATGACCCGCTCGGTGCCGTTGATGACGAAGGTGCCGTTGTCGGTCATCAGCGGGATGTCGCCGAAGTAGACCTCCTCCTCCTTGGCGTCGCGCATCATGCGGGCGCCGGTCTCGGGGTCCTTGTCGTAGACGAAGAGACGGAAGGTGACCTTGAGGGGCACGGCGAAGGTCATGCCCCGCTCCTGGCAGTCGGAGATCGAGTACTTGAGCTGCAGGTCGACCGGGTTGCCGCAGATGTCGCACTTGGTCACCCGGTTCTTGTTGGTGAACCCGCACTCCGGGCAGGCGACCGTCTCCTCGTGGGGATGGGCGGTCATGATCTTGGCGCCGCAGTTCGAGCAGGTCATCCGCAGGTACTCGAGCCCCTTGAGCTCGCCGCACTTGCACTGCCAGTCGCCGATCGAGTACTTGACGAAGTCGAGCGAGCAGGTCTCCCGGAAGTCGGAGAACGGGAAGATCGAGGTGAAGACCTGCTGCAGCCCGTGGTTCGCCCGCTCGTCGGGCAGCAGGTTCATCTGCAGGAACCGCTCGTAGGAGCGCCGCTGGACGTCGATCAGGTTCGGGATCGGCAGGGTCGTGCGGATCCGCGAGAAGTCCCTGCGGCTGCCGTTGCCCCCCCCATTGCCATTCGTGTTTTGCGTCTCGGTCTCTATGGTCATAGAATGTCTCTCAGCTACTCCAGGTCAGAAGGAAGGCCTCGGCGGGGCGGGGCCCCATCAGGGTCCGGGGGGTCCCGCAGCAGGTTCGGCCACCGGAAACGACACCACGCCCGGCCCGCCGCGCGAATGCGCTGCGGGTCTCCGGGCTGGTGCGGAACCGGTCGGCGCAGGGGAGGGGTGTGCGCCACGCCTCCCCGCGCTCCTCGGTCCGGCCGGTCTCTGGTCCGCCCGATCGGCGGGCGGACTCGCTGGGGAGAGAGACCACCTACTTGAGCTCGACCTGAGCCCCGGCCTCTTCGAACTTCTTCTTGATCTCCTCGGCTTCGTCCTTGGACACCCCCTCCTTCACCGCCGCGGGGGCGGACTCCACGAGCTCCTTGGCCTCCTTGAGGCCGAGGCTGGTGACCTCGCGGACCGCCTTGATGACGTTGATCTTCTTGTCGCCGATCGCGGTGAGGACGACGTCGAACTCCGTCTGCTCCTCTTCCTCGGCGGCGGCGCCGGCACCGGCGCCCGCGGCGGCCACCGGCATGGCGGCGGCGGCCGCCGACACGCCGTAGTGGTCCTCGAGCGCCTTGACGAGCTCATCGAGCTCGAGCACCGTCATCCCGTCGATCTTTTCGATGAATTCTTCGGTCGCGACCATCAGCTTCTCCTTAAGCCCTCAGACCCTCCCGGGTCCGTCGAAACAGGTTCTCGAACAGGTCAACTCGATCGTCCGACCCGCGGGGGTCAGCCCTGTGTCTCCTTCTGCAGCCTGATCTGGTCCAGCACGGTGGCGAGCTGCTGCGGGATCGCCCCGAGCGCCCGGACGAAGCGGGTGATCGGGGACTGCAACAGGAACAGCAGCTTGGCGATCAATTCTTCCCGGCTCGGCAAATTCGCGATCTCGGCGATCTGCTCGGCCGCCACCTGCCGGCCGTTGAGCAAGCCGCCCCGGAACTCCAAGAACGGCGCGGTCTTCTGGAACTCGGTGAGCACCTTGGCCAGGGCGACCGGCTCGTCGTCGCTGTAGACGACCGCGGTCGGTCCGGTGAACTGGTCCTTGAGCTCGCCCAGGGCCTTGCCCTCGAGCGCGCGCAGCACCAGGGTGTTCTTCACCACCACGTAGCTGCCGCCGGTGTCGCGGACCTTCTGGCGCAGCTCCGTCACCTGGGGGACGTTGATCCCCTGGTAGCCGAGGATGAAGGCGTGGGGCGCCAGGGCGACCCCCTGCTCGTACTCGGCCATCAACTCCTGCTTCTGGTTCCGGGTCAGCGGCATGACGTTCTCCTACGGCGCCTCGGTCACGGTCATCGAGCCGGTGTCGATCGCGACCCCGGGGCTCATGGTGGACGACACGGTGGCGCTCTTGACGTACTTGCCCTTGGCCGCCGCCGGCTTGGCCCGCAGGATCGCGGAGATCAGGGCGTCGGCGTTGGCCTTGAGCTGGTCCACCCCGAACGAGACCTTGCCCAGGGGCGCGTGGATGATGCCGGTCTTGTCGACCCGAAACTCCACCTTGCCGGCCTTGATGTCCTGGACGGCCTTGGTGACGTCCATGGTGACCGTGCCGGTCTTGGGGTTGGGCATCAGGCCGCGGGGGCCGAGCACCCGGCCCAAGCGCCCGACCACCCGCATCATGTCGGGGGTCGCGACGACGGCGTCGAACTCGAGCCAGCCGCCCTCGATCTTCGCCGCGAGCTCCTCGCCGCCGACCACGTCGGCGCCGGCCTCCTCGGCCTCCTTGATCTTCTCGCCGCTGGCGAAGACGGCGACCCGCGCGGCGCGACCGGTGCCGTGCGGCAGGACGATGGTGCCGCGCACCATCTGGTCGGCGTGCTTCGGGTCGACGCCGAGGCGCATTGCGATCTCGACCGTCTCGTCGAACTTGGCGTAGGCGAGCTCCTTGACCTTGCCCAGGGCGTCCTGGAGCGGGTAGGTGTCGCCGGTCTCGACCTTCTCGAGCGCGTTGCGGAACTTCTTGCCGTGTCTTGGCATCGTCGTGTCTCTCGTCGTTCCGTCTCCGGGTGCCCCGGGTTCGGCCGAAGCGGCGCTCGCCAACTGCCGGCCGAGACAGAGCTCGGCCGCTTCACAAGCGTCTCTGGCGTCGCCTCGGCGTCTCGGAGCCTCCCGTTACGAAGTGATTTCAATCCCCATCGAGCGCGCCGTGCCGGCGATGATCTTCTTGGCCGCCTCGACGCTGCCGGCGTTGAGGTCCGGCATCTTGGTCCTGGCGATCTCTTCGACCTGGGCGTCGGTGACCCGCCCGACCTTGTTCCGGTTGGGCTCGCCCGAGCCCTTGTCGAGGCCGGCGGCCTTCTTGAGCAGGATCGCGGCGGGCGGTGTCTTGGTGATGAACGAATAGCTGCGATCGGCGTAGACCGTGATCACCACCGGGATGATCGTGCCGGTCTGCTGCTGGGTGCGGGCGTTGAACGCCTTGCAGAAGTCCATGATGTTGACGCCCGCCTGGCCCAGGGCCGGGCCGACCGGAGGAGCAGGCGTCGCCTGGCCCGCCGGGATCTGCAGCTTGATCTGGTTGATGACCTTCTTCGCCATGGTCTTGGTCGCCTCGCCCTACTCGTTGCCTTGGTTCCGACCTCGTCGACGGCCTCGGCTTCGAGATCCCTCGACTCGCTCGCTGCGCTCGCCTCTTCTCCTACTCGGCTCGCCAGTCGCGGCTTCGAGATCCCTCGACTCGCTCGCTGCGCTCGCCTCTTCTCCTACTCGGCTCGCCGGTCGCGGCTTCGAGATCCCTCGACTCGCTCGCTGCGCTCGCCTCTTCTCCTACTCGGCTCGCCGGTCGCGGCTTCGAGATCCCTCGACTCGCTCGCTGCGCTCGCCTCTTCTCCTACTCGGCTCGCCGGTCGCGGCTTCGAGATCCCTCGACTCGCTCGCTGCGCTCGCTCGCTCGGGATGCAGAAGCTGTGAGAGGTCTCACAGCTTCTGCACCTGTGCGAAATCCAGCTCGACCGGGGTCGCCCGGCCGAAGATCGTGACCATCACCTTCAGGGTGTTGCGGTCGAGGTTGACCTCGTCCACCACCCCGGTGAAGTTGTTGAACGGGCCGTCGATGATCTTGACCGGCTCGCCCCGGTCGAAGACGTACTTCGGCTTGGGCTTCTCCTTCGCCGTCGTCACCTGCTCCAGGATCTGGTCCACCTCGTCCTGGGACAGGGGCGTCGGCTTCTTGCCGGTGCCGACGAAGCCGGTGACCTTGGGCGTGTTCTTCACCACGTGCCAGGCCGCGTCGGTCATCTCCATCTCGACCAGGATGTAGCCGGGGAAGAACTTGCGCTCGACCTCCCGCTTCTTGCCATCCTTGTACTCGACGACCGTCTCCGTGGGGATCCGGATCTCCCCGAACGCATCGCCCATGCCCATCGCCTCGGTGCGCTGGCGCAGGGTCTCGCGCACCCGCTCCTCGAACCCGGAGTAGGTGTGGACGATGTACCACTTGCGCTCGGGCGCGTCCATGCTCTCGGCGGCGTCGGTCATGACGGGAGCCGGAAGATGAGCTCGGTCGCCTTGACGATCACGATGTCCGACAACCAGAGGAAGACCGCGAAGACGAAGCTCGTGATGAGCACCACGACGGTGGTGTTCACGACCTCGTTACGGCCGGGGAAGTAGCACTTGGCGATCTCCACCCGGACCTCGGTGAGGAAGCTCTTGATCTTGTTCCACCACTGCATCGTCGAGACTCTTTCGCCCGGCCCCGTACCAGCGGGCGGGCTGGAAAATGGCAGGGCAGGAGGGATTCGAACCCCCAACCCACGGTTTTGGAGACCGTTGCTCTACCGTTCGAGCTACTGCCCTAGTTCGTCGTCATCCCTTCACGGTCACTCGACCACGTCCGTCACGGTGCCGGCGCCGACGGTGCGGCCGCCCTCGCGGATGGCGAAGCGCACGCCCTTCTCCATGGCGATCGGCGCGATGAGCTGCACCTGCAGGTTCACGTTGTCGCCCGGCATCACCATCTCGGTGCCCTCCGGAAGCTGCGCCACCCCGGTCACGTCCGTCGTCCGGAAGTAGAACTGCGGCCGGTAGCCGTCGAAGAACGGCGTGTGCCGCCCGCCTTCTTCCTTCGTCAGGATGTAGACCTCGCCCTTGAACTTCGTGTGCGGCGTGATCGAGCCCGGCTTCGCCAGCACCTGGCCCCGCTCCACGTCGTCCTTCTTCGTCCCCCGCAGCAGCACCCCGATGTTGTCGCCCGCCTGCCCCTGGTCCAGCAGCTTGCGGAACATCTCCACCCCGGTCACCACCGTCTTCGTCGTCGGATGGATCCCGATGATCTCCACCTCGTCGCCCACCTTCACGATCCCCCGCTCCACGCGGCCCGTCACCACCGTCCCCCGCCCCGAGATCGAGAAGATGTCCTCGATCGGCATCAGGAAGTCCATGTCCACCGGACGCTCCGGCAGCGGAATGTACTCGTCCACCGCCTTCATCAGCTCGAGGATCTTCTGCCCCCACTCGTCGTCCGGGTCGCCCGACTCCAACGCCTTCAACGCCGAGCCACGGATCACCGGGATGTCGTCCCCGGGAAAGTCGTACGACGACAGGAGCTCCCGGATCTCCAGCTCCACCAGGTCCAGCAGCTCCTCGTCGTCCACCATGTCGCACTTGTTCATGAACACCACCATCGCCGGCACCCCCACCTGGCGCGCCAACAGGATGTGCTCGCGCGTCTGCGGCATCGGACCGTCCGCCGCCGACACCACCAGGATCGCCCCGTCCATCTGCGCCGCACCCGTGATCATGTTCTTCACGTAGTCGGCGTGCCCCGGACAATCCACGTGCGCGTAGTGCCGCTGGGCCGTCTCGTACTCCACGTGCGCCGTCGCGATCGTGATCCCGCGCTCCTTCTCCTCCGGAGCCTTGTCGATCTGGTCGAACGCCACGAAGCTCGCCCACCCCTTCTCCGCCAAGATCCGCGTGATCGCCGCGGTCAAGGTCGTCTTCCCGTGGTCCACGTGACCGATCGTCCCGATGTTGACGTGCGGCTTCGTACGCTCGAACTTCTTCTTGCCCATGGCGCCCTGGATGCCTCCTGGATGGAAAATGCCCGAACCGCGGGCGGTTGCTCGCTACGCTTGCCTGGCTCTATCGACTCACCGCCGCGGCTCTGTGCAGAGCACGTTCTCTGGAGCCCACGAGCGGATTTGAACCGCTGACCCCTTCCTTACCAAGGAAGTGCTCTACCCCTGAGCCACGTGGGCTTGAAAGACGACTACGACCCCTCGCCGGCCCGGCGGGCCGACTCTCGGAGTCGAACCTTATGAGGATATTCTCCCGAGCGGCTCCTGTAAAGGGCCTCAGGCACATTTCTTCGCACCCATGCGGGCCCCGCCGCATCGGGGAGATCTCAGAAGCGGCGATTGTGCCATGACGCCCGCCCCGGGCGCAAGCTCCTCCGCCCGCCGACCCGGCCGTTCGTCTCCGCCCTCTCGCGCTGGTCTTAGAACTCCTCGGCCGGGGCGGCGTATTCCCCGGCGGGCTGCGGTGACTCCTCCTCGTCCCCGAGGAGCTCCGCCAGGTCGTCCTCGCCGGTCTCGGCGAGCAAGGCCTCTGCGACCGCCACCGAGAGGGCGGCGATCGTCGGCTCCTCGAAGAACCGGCGGACCGGCACCTCGACCCCGAAGGCGTCGCGCATCCGCAGGAGCACCTGGGTCGCCTTCAACGAGTGGCCTCCCAGGGTGAAGAAGTCGTCGTGGATCCCGACCCGCTCGATCCCCAAAACCTCGCTCCAGAACCCCGCCAGGGCCAGCTCGAGCTCTGTCTCGGGCGGCTCGAAGCCGGCCGCGAGCTCCGGCCGCGGCGCTTCGGGCACCGGCAGCGCCCGGCGGTCGAGCTTGCTGTTGGGGGTCAGCGGGAAGCTCGGCGAGCACCGTCACCGTGGCCGGCACCAGGTAGTCGGGCAACCGGTCGGCGAGGGCGGACCGGAGCTCCCGGCCCAGGCCGGCGGCCTCGTCCGGCGCGGCCCGCCCCGGGTCGGCGGGCACGACGTAGGCGTCGAGCCGGCCGTCGCCCGAGGCGTCCTTGCGCGCCACGACCACGGCCGCCGCGACCCGCGGGTCGGCGGCCAAGGCGGCTTCGATCTCCCCCGGCTCGATCCGGAAACCCCGGATCTTGACCTGGTGGTCGAGCCGGCCGAGGAACTCGATCTCGCCGCCCGGCAGCCGCCGCACCAGGTCGCCGGTGCGGTAGACGCGCCCGCCGGGCCGCTCGCCCCACGGGTGCGGAGCGAAGCGCCCGGCGGTGAGCCGCGGCCGGCCCCAGTAGCCGCGCGCCAGGCCCACGCCGCCGGTCCAGAGCTCTCCGGCGACTCCGATCGGCACCGCCTCCAGGTCGCGGTCGAGGAGGTAGATGCCGGTGTTGGCGATCGGCCGCCCGATGGGCAACGGCCTCGCCACCTCCGACCCCCGCCCGCCCCCGTCCCATCCGGTCGCCGGCACCGGGTGCGTCGAGGTGAAGGTCGTGTTCTCCGTCGGCCCATAGCAGTTCGACACCCGGCAGCCCGGCAGCTCCCGGAGCGCCCGCTCGACGGCTCCCCGCGCCACCACGTCGCCGCCCGCGAGGACGTGGCCGACGCCCGCCAGGACCGAGAGGTCGCCCTCGACGACCTGGTGGAAAAGGCCGGCGGTCAGCCAGAGGGTGGTGACGCGCTGCTCCGCGAGGGTCCGCCCGAGCTCGGCGAGCGACGGCACCCCGGGCGGCAGCATCGCCAGGCGCCCGCCGTTCAAGAGCGCCGCCCAGATCTCCGCGGTCGAGGCGTCGAACGAGATCGGGGCGACCTGGAGGACGATCTTCCCGGGTCCGAGCTCCGTGTAGCCGATCTCCCGCACCAGGCGCACGACCCCGCGGTGCGCGATCGCAACCCCGTTGGGGCGGCCGGTCGAGCCGGAGGTGTACATGACGTAGGCGAGCCGCTCGGCGCCGCCGGGGGCGGGAGCGGCCGCCGGCGGCGCCACCTCGTCCGCCGCCGGCGCGCCCGCCAGCCCGGTCGCCCCGATCCGCACCGCCGGCAGGCCGTGGCCCGGCAGGCCCGCCAGCAGCTCGGCCTGGCCGACCAGCACCGAGAGGCCGGCGTCCTCCACCATGAAGGCCAGGCGCTCGGCCGGGTAGTCCGGGTCGAGGGGCACGTAGGCGCCGCCCGCCTCGAGGATCGCGAGGAGGGCCACCGGCAGGGCGAGGGAGCGCTCCACGCACAGGCCCACCCGCGTCTCGGGGCCGACGCCCGCCGCGCGCAGCCGGCGGGCCAGGGCGCGCGACCGGCGCCCGAGCTCCCCGTAGCTGAGCGCGCCGTCCCGGGTGGTCACGGCGAGCGCCTCGGGCCTCCGCTCCGCCTGGGCTGCGAAGAGCTCCTCGATCGCGGCCCGGCCCGGGTCGCCCGCCGCCGTGTCGTTCCACTCGCCGAGGAGCTGCCGGCGCTCGCCGGCGCCGAGGAGCGGCAGGCGCGAGAGCGGCGTCCCGGGCGCGGCCAGGGCGCCCGAGAGCAGCGTCGCCAGGTGCGCGGCGAGGCGGCGGATCGACGTACCGTCAAAGAGGTCCCGGCGGTACTCGAGCCGGGCCTCGAGGCACCCGTCACGCTCTTCGAAGTCGACCGCAAGGTCGAACTTCGCGGCCGCGACCGGCAGGGGCACCCGCTCCAGGTGGGCGCCGGGGATCGCCAAGCGTTCGCGCGGCGCGTTCTGGAGGGCGAACATCACCTGGACGAGCGGCGTCGTGCTCAGGTCCCGCGCCGGCGCCAGGGCCTCCACCAGCCGCTCGAACGGCAGGTCCTGGTGCGCGAACGACCCGAGCGTCGTCTCCCGCGTCCTCGCCACCAGCTCGGAGAACGAGGGGTCGCCCGACAGGTCGAGGCGCAGGGCGAGGGTGTTGACGAAGAAGCCGATCAGCCCTTCGAGCTCCCGGCGGTCGCGGCCGGCGACCGGGCTGCCCACCGCCAGGTCGTCCTGGCCGCCGTAGCGGCCGAGGAGCGCGGCGAAGGCCGCCAGCAGGACCATGAACGGCGTCGCTCTCAGCCGGCGGGCGAGAGCCTGGAGGCCGGCGTCCGCGGCCTCGCCGAAGCTCGCCCGCAGCTCACCGGCGCGCAGGGTCGGGACGGCCGGGCGAGGACGGTCGAAGGGCAGCGCCAGGGCAGGCGGCGCCGGGATGAGGACCTCACGCCACCAAACGAGGCGCCGCTCCAGAGCCTCGTCCCGCAGCCAGCCGCGCTGCCAGACGGCGAAGTCCCGGTAGCGGACCGGCAGCTCCGGCAGCGCGGGGCGCTCGCCCGCGAGCCGCGCCCGGTAGCAGGCGGCGACCTCGCGCACCAGAACCCCCACCGACCAGCCGTCGGAGGCGACGTGGTGCATCGACAGCGCCACCAGGTGCTCCCGCGACGCGAGGCGGAGGAGGGCGACCCGCAACAGCGGCCCCTTCCCCAGGTCGAAGGGCACCTCCGCGACGCGCTTCGCGAGGCCGATCGACAGGGGGGGACGGAGCGGCGCCGGGAGGCCGCCCAGGTCGATCACCGGCAGGGCCACCGGCGCCGCGGGGTGGACCTGCTGGAACACGCCGGTGGCGGTCTCGTCGAACCCGGTCCGCAAGGTCTCGTGGCGGCGGACGACGTCGCCGAAGGCCGCGGCGAAGGCCCGGGGGGCCAGCGCCCCCTCGATCCGCACCGCTCCCGGCATGTGGTAGGCGGGTGAGCCCGGGTCGAGGCGCGTGAGGAACCAGAGCCGCTCCTGGGCGAAGGAGGCGGGCCAGGCGCCGTCGCCGCCCGGCCCCCCCGGCGGCCTCTCGAGCCGCACCAGGGGCGGCGCTTCCGAGGGCGTCTCCTCCCGGGCCTCGAGGGCCTCCGCCAATCCGGCCACCGTGGGCGTCTCGAACAGCCGGCGAAGCGGCAGCTCGACGTCGAAGGCGGCCCGCACCCGGGCGACCAGCCGGGTGGCGAGGAGGGAGTGGCCGCCGAGCTCGAAGAAGTCGTCCGCGACGCCCACGCGCTCGACCTCGAGGACCTCGGCGAAGAGGGCCGCGAGGCGTTCCTCCACCGGCGTCCGGGGCGCCAGGTGCTGGCGCCGGGGCGCGGAGTCCCAGCTCGGCTCCGGGAGGCGCTTGCGGTCGACCTTGCCGGAGCCCGCCAGGGGCAGCTCGTCGAGCACCGCGAAGGCCGACGGCACCATGTAGGCGGGCAGCTTCGCCGCCAGGAAGTCGCGCAGGTCCGCCGGCTCCGGAGCCGCCGACGAGTCGGCCACCACGTAGGCCGCGAGGCGGCGGTTCTCCGTGCCCGGCGCGTCGCAGTCGACCACCGCCGCCTCGAGGACGCCGGGGTGCTGGGCCAGCGCGGCCTCGATCTCCCCCAGCTCGATCCGGAACCCCCGGATCTTGACCTGCTGATCGATCCGGCCGAGAAACTCCACCGCCCCGTCGGGCCGCCACCGGGCCAGGTCGCCGCTCCGGTACAGGCGGCCCCCGGGCCGGCCCGCGAAGGGATCGGGGACGAAGCGCTCGGCGGTGAGCGCCGACCGACCGAGGTAGCCGCGGGTGACGCACACGCCGCCGATCGCGAGCTCGCCCGGCACCCCGACCGCAACCGGCCGCAGGCCGGGCCCGAGGAGGCGGATCTCGGCGCCCGCGATCCCGCGTCCGATCGGCACGGCGCCGGCGTCCGGGTCCCCGCCGCACCGCCAGGAGGTCACCGAGAGCGTCGTCTCGGTCGGCCCGTAGCGGTTGTAGAGGGGGCGTCCGATGCGCTCGGCGAACCGTCCGGGGAGCCCCGGCGGGACGGCCTCGCCGCCGGTCATGAGGGCGTCGAGGCAGCTCGTCCGCGCGAGCTCCGGCTGCTCCATCAGGACGCTGAGCTGCGACGGCAGGAAGGCGGCCTGGGAGATCCGCTCGCGGGCCACCAGGTCGAGCAGGTACTCCATGTCGCCCTGGCCTCCGGGCCGGGCGAGCACCAGCCGGGTGCCGGCGACGAGCGGTGAGACGAGCTCCAGGACCGACAGGTCGAAGCAGATCGAGGCCTTGAGCAGCCCGGTGCCCCGGCCGACCGGATCGGTCGCCGCGGCGAACAGCAGGCGGTTGGCCACCGACCGGTGGGCGACCACGACGCCCTTGGGGCGACCGGTCGATCCGGAGGTGAAGATCGCGTAGACCGGGTTGTC
Source organism: uncultured Acidobacteriota bacterium (assembly GCA_963741925.1). Classification (GTDB taxonomy): domain Bacteria; phylum Acidobacteriota; class Thermoanaerobaculia; order Multivoradales; family DATKCC01; genus CAVUBL01. Next base: position 160,412 of record CAVUJU010000003.1, on the reverse strand, counting down.
CGGCAGGGCCTCCCGCGGCGCGGCGGCGCTCGGCGGGTGCGTCCCGCGGGGCGGCGCAGGATCGTCGAGCTCGACGAGCTCGGCGCCCAGCCCGGCCAGGCGCTCCCCCGCCCGGCGCCCGGTCACCACCCACTCGAGACCGGCCTCGGCGATCATCAGCTCCAGGCGCTCGGCCGGGTAACCGGGGTCGAGGGGGACGTAGGCGGCGCCGGCCTCGAGGATTCCCAGGACCGCCACGACCAGCCCCACCGAGCGCTCGGCGCAGACCCCGACCAGGCGCTCCGGGCCGGCGCCCCGTCCACGGAGGGCGTCCGCGAGCTCTCGGGCGCGGCGCCAGAGCGCCCGGAAGGAGACCTGCTCGCGCCCGGAGACCAGGGCCACGGCGTCCGGAGTCGCCTCGGCCCAGCGCGCCACCAGGCGGTGGACCACGAAACCCTCGGACGCCACCGGCCAGACCTCGTCGTTCCACTCGACGAGGACCTGCTGGCGCTCGGCCGCGCTGAGCAGGGCGAGCTCGCCGAGGCGCCGCCCGGGGGCTTCGACCAGGGTCCGGTAGACGCCCTCGAGGTGCCCCGCCATGCGGCGGACGGTGGCGGCGTCGAAGAGGGCCGCGCTGAAGCTCCAGACCCCGACGAGCCCCGCCTCGGCCGGCTCGAAGGAGACGCCGAGGTCGAACTTGGCGCCCCCGGTCTCCGCCGGCATCCGCTCCAGGCGCAGACCCGGCAGCTCGAGGGGCCCCAGGGGGGCGTTCTGGAGGGCGAGCACGACCTGGATCAGGGGGGGCACGCCCGGCCGGCGCTCGGGCGCCAGCTCGTCGACCAGCCGGTCGAAGGGGAGCTCGCGGTGGGCGAAGGCCCGGAGGCAGGTCTCCCGGGCCCCGGCGACGAGCGCGTCCAGGCTCGGATCGCCGTCGGCCCGGAGGCGCAGGGCGAGGGTGTCGACGAACAGCCCGATCAGCCCCTCGAGCTCGCCGCGGTCGCGGCCCGCGTTGGGCGTTCCGACGACCAGGTCGTCCCGGCCGCTGGTGCGGGCGACGAGGGCCTGGAAGCCGGCCAGGAGCAGCATGAAGAGGGTCGCTCCACGCTCCCGGCCGTACGCCTCGAGGCGCTGGACGAGGGGCGCCGGCAGGGGGATCCGCACCACGCCGCCCGCGCCGGCCGAGGCCGCCGGGCGGGGACGGTCGGCGGGGAGATCGAGGACCGTCGGGGCTCCGGCAAGCTCCCGGCGCCACCACTCGAGGAGGCCGGCCGCCGCCGCGCCGGCCAGCCGCCGCCGTTGCCAGAGCGCAAAGTCGCCGTACTGCACCGGCAGAGCGGGCAGCTCGGCGCGCCGCCGCGCCGCCCGGGCGCCGTAGAAGGCCGCCAGCTCGCGCACGAAGATCCCCAGCGACCAGCCGTCGGCGACGGCGTGGTGCATCACCAGCACGAACACGTGCTCCGTCGGGCCCACGCGGAGCAGCGTGGTGCGCAGGAGCGGCGCGCGCCCGAGCCCCACCGCGCGGGCCGCCTCCCGGGCGACGAGGTCGCGGGCGGCCCCCTCCCGGCGCGCTTCGGCGAGGCCCGAGAGGTCGACCAGGGGCAGTGCCGGCCGCGGCGACCGCGCCGGCCCCGACGCCGGCAGAACGCGCTGGACCGGCCCGTCCCCCGTCTCCACGAGCTCGGTACGCAGGGCCTCGTGGCGCGCCACCAGGTCGCCCAGGGCCGCCGCCATCGCGGGCACCGCCAACCGCCCCTCCAGGCGCACGGCACCCGGCATGTTGTAGGTCGCCGAGCCCGGGTCGAGCTCGGCCAGGAACCAGAGGCGCTCCTGGGCGAAGGAGGCCGGCGCCGTGGCGGGATCGGGCCGCCGCGGGATGGGCCCGGGCGTCGCGTCGCCGCCGGCCGCGGCCTCCAGCCGGCGCGCCAGGCCGGCCACCGTAGGCGTCTCGAAGACCGCCGCGAGGGGCAGCTCCACCCCGCTGGCCGCGCGCAGCCGGGAGACCAGGCGGGTGGCGAGGAGCGAGTGCCCGCCGAGGCGAAAGAAGTCCGCGTCTACGGCGACGGGGCGCCCCGCCGGGAACCCCAGGACTTCGACGAAGAGGGCCGCCACCAGCTCTTCCGCGGCAGTGGTCGGGCGACGCCCGCCGCTCGCCTCGCGCCAGACGGGCGCCGGCAGCGCCTTGCGATCGACCTTGCCGTTGGGGGTGCGGGGCAGGGCGTCGAGGGTCACGAAGGCCGCCGGCACCATGTAGGCCGGCAGGCACCGGGCGACGAGGGCCCGCAGCGACTCGTCCGCCGGCCTCTCGCCGGGCCCCGCCGGCGCCACGTAGGCCACCAGCATGAGCTCGCCCGCTCGCCGCCGGGCCACGACCACCGCCTCCTCGACCCGTGGGTCGCCGGCGAGCACGGCCTCGATCTCCCCCAGCTCGACCCGGAACCCCCGGAGCTTGACCTGGTGGTCGAGCCGGCTCAGGAATTCGAGCACACCCGTCGGCCGCCGGCGTACCAGGTCGCCGGTGCGGTACAGCCGCTCGCCCGGGCGCGGCGCGAAGGGATCGGGCACGAACCCCGCCGCCGTCCGGGCCGGGCGCCCCAGGTAGCCCCGGGCGAGCCCGCGGCCGGCCAGGCCCAGCTCCCCCGGCACTCCGAGCGGCACGGCGACGAGGCGCCGGTCGAGGACGTGTCCGCGGGTGCCCTCCAAGGGGACGCCGATCGGCGGCTCCCCCCGAGCCTCCGCCCCGGGGCGCTCGACCCGGGCGACGGTGGAGTAGGTCGTGTCCTCGGAGGGGCCGTAGAGGTTGTAGACCCGCTCCACCCCCGGGCGGCTCCGGTAGATGGCGTCGGCCAGCGAGCGCGGGAGGAGCTCGCCGGCCAGGTTCACCGTCCGGACCGACGCGGGCAACCCGCCGGCGGCCACCAGCTCGCGCATCGCCGAGGGCACCGTGTTGACCAGCGTCACCTCGCCCGTGGCGAGGTGATCGGCCGCCCCCAGGACGTCCGCGGCGAGCACCACCCGGCCGCCGGTCGCGAGGGGCAGGAAGAGCTCGTAGACCGAGAGGTCGAAGCAGATCGAGGTGCCCGCCAGCACGCCCTCGAGCTCCTCCGGCGCGTAGCGGCGCTCCGCCCAGGCGAGGAGCGCCGAGGCCGCCCGGTGGGGGATCGCCACCCCCTTCGGCCGGCCGGTCGAGCCCGAGGTGTAGATGAGGTAGGCGAGGAGGTCGCCACCCACCGGCGCCGGGGACGTGGGTCTCCCCTCCGCCGGCCCCGCCTCCGAGGCCGGCCCGGTCCCGTCCGGCCCGATCACCGCGGGCGGCCTGGCCAGGCGCGGAAGCCCGAGCCGCTCCCGGGTCGCCGCCGAGGCCACCACCACCGGCGCGCCCGAGTCCTCCAGCATGTAGGCCAGGCGCTCCTCCGGGTACGCGGCGTCGAGCGGCACGTAGGCGCCGCCCGCCTCGAGCACGGCGAGGAGGGCCACCACCAGCTCCGGCCCCCGCGGCAGGCAGACGCCCACTCGCACCTCCGGGCCGACGCCGGCGGCGCGCAGCCGCCCGGCCAGCGCCGCCGCGCGCCGAGCGAGCTCGCCGTAGGTGAGCCGCGCCCCGCCCGCCACCAGCGCCACGGCGTCCGGCGTCCTCCGGACCTGGGCGGCGAAGCGGGCGTCCAGCCGCGCGGGCGCCACCGCCGCCACCGCCGTGTCGTTCCACTCGACGAGGAGCTGATGGCGCTCGGCGGGGGCCAGCAGGGAGAGCTCCGACAGCCGCCGCTCAGGGTGGTCGGCGGCCTCCGTCATGAGGCGCGTGAGCTGCCCGGCCAGGCGGCGGACCGTGGTGCGCTCGAAGAGGTCGCGGTCGAAGACCAGGGAGCCCCAGAGCTTCGCCCCCGACCTCGGCCGCGAGCAGCGACAGGTCGAGCTGCGCGCCCCTGGGCTCGAGCCGCACCGACTCGACGACCAGCGAGCCGATCTCCAAGCGCGCCCCGGGCGCGCCCAGGGCGAAGCCGCCCATCCCGTCGCCCACTCCGAGCCGGGAGCGCTGGAGGCTGAAGAGCACCTGGAAGATCGGGGACCGGCCCGGGTCGCGGCCGGGCTCGAGGCGCTCGACCAGCGCCGGGAACGGCAGCTCCTGGTGCGCGAAGGCCCGCCGGCCGGCGTCCTGCACGCGCTCGAGGAACCCGCCGAAGGGCGGGTCCCCCGTGGCGTCGGCGCGCACCACGACCGGGTTGACGCAGTAGCCGACGAGGTCGGACACCTCGCGCGAGCTCCGGCCCGCCGTCGGGACGCCCACCGGCAGGTCGTCCTGGCCCGCGACCCGGTGGAGCAGGGCCTGGAAGGCGGCGAGGGCGGTCACGAACGGGTTGGCGCCGCGGGTGCGGCCGAGCCGGCGCAGCCGCCTCCAGGGCCCGGCGGCGAGCCGCAGGGGCTCGGCGCCACCCCGGTGGGCGAGGACCGGCGGCCGCCGCAGGTCGCCGGGCAGCTCGAGACCCTCCGTCCGGTCCGCGAGCTCGCGCTCCCAGAAGCGCATCAGGCGCTCCCCCTCCTCGCCGGCGAGGAGCTCCTCCTGGCGCGCCACCAGCTCGTCGAAGGAGCCCTCGACGGGAGGCAGGGTCCCCCCGTCGCCCCCGCCGCGGTCATAGAGCACGCCGAGCTCGCCGAGCAGCACGGACAGCGACCAGAGGTCCGCCACCAGGTGGTGGAGCGCCAGCACCACGCGGTCCTCGCCCGGCCCGCGGGTGAACAGCGCCAGGCGCACCAGCGGCCCCCGCTCGAGGTCGAAGGGACGGAAGGCTTCCTCGGAGACCGCCCGGTCGAGCTCCTCCCGGCTCCACCCCCGGGCGTCGAAGCGGCCGAGGCCGACCGACATCTCCTCCACCACCTGGCGGACCGGCTCGCCTCCCTCCTCGACGAAGGTGGTGCGCAGCGCCGCGTGGCGGGCGACCAGCCCCTGGAACGCGAGCTCCAGCGCCACGGCGTCGACCTCGCCGACCACCCGTCCGGCGGCGGCGATGACGTAGGCGCCGCTCTCCCGCGTCAGGCGATCGAGGAGCCAGAGGGCCCGCTGCCCGCGCGACGGCGGGAGCCTCGCCGCCCGCGCGGCGGCCGGCCGGCGGGAGCGCGCCGCGGGCCCGGGGGTGTCGGCGAGAGGGTTGCGGAGCACGGTCACCTCATCCCATCCGGTTCATCGCCGCCGCCGCAAGCGCCGTTTCGGCCTCGGCGTCGGGCTCGGCCCGCGCCAGCCGCTGGTCGAGGCTCCGGGCCAGACGGAGGGCGTGGGGCGGGAAGTGGATCGACATGTGATCGCCGGGCACGACCTCGACCACCACCTCGCCCCGGCAGAGCGCGCTCCAGCCCGACGTCTCGGGGCGCTCGAGGCGGCGGGCCGTGGCGGCGGCCCGGTAGTGGACGAGATCGCCGTGCCGGGGGCCGGGACGGTAGCGGGCGAGGGCCCGGCCGTTGGCCTCGGCCACGTCCATCAGCCGGCGCAGGCGCTCGAGGTCGAAGGCCGCCGGCAAGGCGCCCGCGGCCCGGGCGGCGGCGAGGATCGCGGCCAGGCGCTCGTCGCGGGGCTCGATCCGGGCGAGGCGCGCCACCGCGTCCGGGTCGGCGCCCCCCACCAGGTAGTCGAGGGCCTCGACCTCGAACCGGCCGGGCCGGCCGGGAACCGGCGCCTCCCCCGGCTCGCCCGTGTCCAGGAAGCCGAGCAGGCCGACCCGCCGACCCGCCGCCTCGAGCCGGCGCGCCATCTCCCAGCCGATGACTCCACCCATGGAGCTCCCGACCAGGTGATACGGCCCTTCCGGCTGGACCCGGAGCACCGACTCCACGTACCGCTCGGCCATCGCCTCGACGCTCGAGAGCGGCGCCTCGCCGGCCTCCATGCCGGCCGCCCGCAGGCCGTAGACCGGTCGGCCCGGGGCGAGCGCGGCCGCCAGGTGACGGAAGAAGTAGGTGTCGCCGAAGACGGCGTGGACCAGGAAGAGGGCGGGCGCCGAGCCGCCGGGGCGCAGCGCGGTCAGGCAGGGCGGCAGGCGCCGCGGGGCGGCGGTCCGGCGGACCGCCCGGGCCGCCTTCCGGCGCGCCGTCTCGGGCCCGCTCTGCGCGCCGAAGAGCTCCGCCACTCGCTCCGGGTACTGGGCGCCGAGATAGGCGGCCAGCTCCCCCAGGTCGCGGGTGTCGAAGAGAGCGGTCACAAAGACGTGCTCGCCCAGGCTCGCCTCCAGGCGGTTGATCAGCGTGGCGCCCTGGATCGAGTCCCCCCCGAGGTCGAAGAAATTGTCGCGCAGCCCGGCCCGATCGATCTTGAGCACCTCCTGCCAGGCGCCGGCGAGGAACCGCTCGAGGGGCGTCTCCGGCGCCACGTAGGCACCGGCCAGGTCGGGCCGCGCGCCGTCCGGCGCGGGCAGGGCCTTGCGGTCGACCTTGCCGGTGGGGGTCGCGGGCAGGGCCTCGAGGGTCACGAAGGCCGAGGGCACCATGAACTCGGGGAGCCGCTCGCCCAGGAAGGCGCGCAGCTCGCTCACCGTCGGCGGCGGGACCGGATCGGCCGCCGCAGCCGACCGGTCCGAGCCGCCCGCCAGGGGCACCACGTAGGCCACCAGCCGCCGGTCGCCCCCGTCGGAGCGCACCACGGCCGCCGCTTCGACGAGGCCGGGGTGCTGGCGCAGGGTCTCCTCCACCTCCCCCAGCTCGATCCGGAAGCCGCGCACCTTGACCTGGGCGTCGGCCCGGCCGAGGAACTCGATTTCGCCGCCCGGGCGATGGCGGCCGAGGTCGCCGGAGCGGTAGAGGCGGGCTCCCGGCGTCGGGCTCCACGGATCGGGCACGAACCGCTCGGCGCTCAGGGCCGCCCGGCCCAGGTAGCCGATCGCCACGCCGCTGCCGCCCAGGAGGATCTCGCCGGCCACCCCCACCGGCACCGGCCGCAGCCCGGGGTCGCCCAGGTAGACCCGGACCGCGCGGAACGGGCGGCCGATCGGCACCCGATCGAGGCGGGCGATCGCCTCCGCTTCCGCGGGCAGGCGCAGCCGGGTGGCGGAGATCGTGGCCTCGGTGGGACCGTAGAAGTTGTACAGCCGGGCGCCCGGGGCGGCGCGGCGCGCCAGCTCGGCGAGCTTCTCGGCCGAGGGGCTCTCGCCGCCGGCCACCAGGGTCCGGAGCGACGGCGGAAAGCGCCGCCCCGCGGCGGTCAGCTCGTCCACCATCTTGTGCCAGTACGAGCTGGTGATGCTCAGCTTGGTCACCCGGTGCCGGGCGCACCGGTCGACGAGCTCCAGGGGGCGCAGGGCCGCGGGCCGGCGCTCGAGCACCAGCGAGGCGCCGGCGGCCAGGGTCAGGAACACCTCGTCGCACGACAGGTCGAACGAGAGCGAGGCGAACAGGAGCTGGCGGTCGTCCGGGCCGAAGGCGAAGAGCTCGCCGAACGCCGCCAGGCGCTCGACGAGGGAGCGATGGGCGACCACGACGCCCTTCGGCCGCCCGGTGGAGCCGGAGGTGTAGATGACGTAGGCGGGGTCGTCCGGCGAGGCACCGGGGCCGGGCTCGGAGGGCTCCGTCTCCACCTCGGAGCCGGCGTCGAGGAGCACCGGCGCCGGCCGCTCGGCCGCGGCGAGGCCGGCGAAGAGCTCCAGGTGCCCGCTCCGCGTGACCAGGGCCACCGGGCGGGCGTCGGCGACCATGAAGGCGAGGCGCTCGCCCGGGAAGCCCAGGTCGAGGGGCAGGTAGGCCGCGCCCGCCTCGAGGGCGGCGAGCACCGCGACGATCTGGTCGAACGAGCGCTCGAGGCAGACCGCCACCGCCTCGCCCGGGCGGGCTCCCAGGCGGCGCAGGCGGCGGGCGAGGCGGCCCACCCGCGCCGCCAGGGCGCCGTAGCTCAAGTGGTCGTCGTCCAGCACCAGGGCCACCGCCTCGGGTGCGGCGGCGGCCCGCGCCGCCACCAGGCGATGGATCAGCAGGTCGTCGTGCCGCCCCGCGGCCGGCGGCGCGGGCGTCTCGTTGAAGGCGACGAGGACCTGGTGGGCCTCGGCGGCGGCGAGCAGCGGCAGGGCGCGCAGCGGCCGGTCCGGGTCCTCCAGCACGCCCCGGAGCAGGGTGTCGAGCTGGCGCCCCATGCGCTCCACGGTCGTGGCGTCGAACAGGGCGCGGCGGAAGCCGACGACCCCCCGCAGGCCGTCCGGCGTCTCGGTGAGCGCCAGGGCCAGGTCGAACCCGGCGGCCGCCCCCGGCACCTCGAGGGGGGTGAGGGCGAGCCCCGCCAGCTCGGTCGGCACCAGGCCCACATCGTGGACCGACAGCATCACCTGGAAGATCGGCGGATGGCTGCGGCTGCGGGTGGGCCGCAGCTCCGCGACCAGCTTCTGGAACGGCAGGTCCTGGTGGCCGTGGGCGTCGGCCGTCACCCGGTGCACGCGCCCGACCAGCTCCCGGTAGGTGGGCGCCCGCGAGAGGTCGACCCGCAAGGCCAGGGTGTTGACGAAGAAGCCGATCAGGCCCTCGATCTCCTCCCGGTTGCGGTTCGCGATGGGCGTGCCGACCACCAGGTTGTCCTGGCCGCTGAGGCGATAGAGGAGCACGTCGAAGAGCGCCAGGAGGACGGCGAACAGGGTGGTCCCCTCCTCGCGCGCGAGGCGCCGCAGCCCCTCGGTCGCCCGCAGGTCGACGGCGACCGGTCGCCCGCCTCCCTGGGGCGTCGCCACCGGCGGCCGCGGCCGGTCGGTGGGCAGCTCCAGGACCTCCGGCGCCCCCGCGAGGCGCGCGCGCCAGTAAGCGAGCTGGCGCTCGAGCTCGCCGCCGGCCAGCCATTCCCGCTGCCACCGGGCGAAGTCGGCGTACTGGACCGGCAGCTCGGGCAGGGCGGGCCCGTCGCCCCGGCCCCCGGAGCCGGGCCGGTAGAGGGCGGCCAGCTCGCGGACGAAGATCCCGATCGACCAGCCGTCGGCGACCACGTGGTGGAAGCCGAGGAGGAAGACGTGGCGCCGCGGCGCGAGGCGCAGGAGCGTGGCCCGGACGAGCGGTCCGCGCTCGAGGTCGAAGGGCCTCTCGGCGTCTGCCCGCGCCAGGGCCTCGACCCGCGGGTCGCCACCGTCCGCCGCCGCCGGCGCCCCGGGCACCCCCTGAAGGTCGACCAGCGGCGGAGCCAGGGAGAAGGGAGGGCCGACCACCTGGCGCGGCCCGTCGTCGCCGCTCTCGAAGGTCGTCCGCAGGGCCTCGTGGCGGCGGACCACGGCCGAGAGCGCGGCGGCCAGCGCCGGCAGGTCGAGGGGCCCGTCGAGCCGGAAGGCGGCCGGGATGTTGTAGGCGGAGCTTCCCGGGCTCGAAGCGGTCGAGGAACCAGAGGCGCTCCTGGGCGAAGGAGAGGGGCTGGGGCCCGGTGTGCGCCCGCCGGCCGATCGCCGGCGCCGGCGCCGCCGCCGGGTCGCGGCGCAGGGCGTCGACGCTCCGCGCCAGGGCGGCCACGGTGGGTGCCTCGAACAGGGTCCGGAGCGGCAGGTCGACGGCGAGCGCCGTCCGGATGCGGGAGACCAGGCGGGTGGCGAGGAGCGAGTGGCCGCCGAGGCCGAAGAAGTCGTCGCCGCGGCCGACACGCTCGATCCCCAGGAGCTCGCGCCAGAGGCCGGCCAGAGCCTCCTCGGTGGGCGTGCGCGGAGGCTCGTACGCCGCCCGGCCGGAGCCTTCGGTGCCGGCGTCCGGGTCGGGCAGCGCCCGGCGGTCGACCTTGCCGTTCGGGCCCAGGGGCAGCGCGGCGAGCACCGTCACCGTCGCGGGCACCAGGTAGCCCGGCAGCCGGCCGGCGAGGGCGCTCCGGAGCTCCTGGCCGAGGCCGGCGGCCTCCTCCTCCGGTCCCTCGGCGGCGACGACGTAGGCGTCGAGCCGGCCGCCCCCGGGGGCGTCCCGGCGCGCCACCACCACCGCCGCGGCCACCCGCGGGTCCGCCGCCAGGCAGGTCTCGACCTCTCCCGGCTCGATCCGGAAGCCCCGGATCTTGACCTGCTGGTCGATCCGCCCCAGGAACTCGACCTCCCCGCCCCGAGCGAGGCGCACCCGGTCGCCCGTGCCATAGAGCCGCTCGCCCGGCCGCTCGCCCCACGGGTGTGGGGCAAAGCGCTCGGCGGTGAGCCGCGGCCGGTGCCAGTAGCCCCGGGCGAGCCCTTCGCCGGCCGCCCAGAGCTTCCCCGCCACCCCGATCGGCACCGGCTCGAGGCCGCGGTCGAGCACGTGCACCCGGGTGTTGGCGATCGGCCGCCCGATGGGAATCGAGCGGACCGCCCCCCATCCCCTCGATCCCCTTCCCTCCCCCGGGGGGGGAAGGGGACGGTCGATCGCATCCCCCCCACATCCCCTCGATCCCCTTCCCTCCCCCGGGGGGGGAAGGGGACGGTCGATCGCATCCCCCCCACATCCCCTCGATCCCCTTCCCTCCCCCGGGGGGGGAAGGGGACGGTCGATCGCATCCCCCCCACATCCCCTCGATCCCCTTCCCTCCCCCGGGGGGGGAAGGGGACGGTCGATCGCATCCCCCCCACATCCCCTCGATCCCCTTCCCTCCCCCGGGGGGGGAAGGGGACGGTCGATCGCATCCCCCCCACATCCCCTCGATCCCCTTCCCTCCCCCGGGGGGGGAAGGGGACGGTCGATCGCATCCCCCCCACATCCCCTCGATCCCCTTCCCTCCCCCGGGGGGGGAAGGGGACGCCCCCACCCGTCCTCCGTCGTCGAGGTCAGGGCGTGGCAGGTGGTGAAGGTCGTGTTCTCCGTCGGGCCGTAGCCGTTCGTCACCCGGCAGCCCGGCACCTCCCGGAGCACCCGCTCGACCGCCCCCGGCGCCAGCACGTCGCCCCCCGCGAGGAGCTGGCGCAGGCCGGCCAGGGCCGGCAGGTGGTCCTCGACCACCTGGTGGAAGAGGCCGGCGGTCAGCCAGAGCGCCGTGACCCGCTCCCGGGCGAGCGTTCGGCCGAGCTCGCCGAGCGACGGCAAGCCGGGCCGGCAGACCGCCAGGCGGCCGCCGTTCAGGAGCGGTCCCCAGACCTCCAGGGTCGCGGCGTCGAACGAGATCGGGGCGAGCTGCAGGAAAGTCTCCCCGGGGCCGAGCTCCGCGCAGCCGGTTTCCCGGACCAGGCGCACGACCCCGCGGTGCGCCACGGCGACCCCGTTCGGGCGGCCGGTCGAGCCCGAGGTGTACATGACGTAGGCGAGGCGCTCGCCGCCCCCCGGCGCGGGAGCGGGCCGCGGCGCGTCCGTCGCCGTCGGCCCCGGCTCCCCCGTCTCGTCCTCGACCCGGCCGGTCGCCTCGAGCCGCACGACGGGCAGGCGCTCGGCCGGCAGGGCCGCGAGCGGCTCCTCCTGGCCGACGAGCACCGCGAGGCCCGCGTCCTCCAGCATGAAGGCGAGACGCTCGCCCGGGTAGCCCGGGTCGAGGGGCACGTAGGCACCGCCCGCCTCGAGGATGGCGAGCATCGCCACCGGCAGGGCCAGCGAGCGCTCGACGCACAGGCCCACCCGCGTCTCCGGGCCGACGCCGGCCGCGCGCAGGCGGCGGGCGAGCGAGCGCGAGCGGCGCTCGAGCTCCCGGTAGCTGAGCGCCGAGCCCCCGGCCGTCACCGCCACCGCCTCGGGCGTCCGCGCCGCCTGGGCGGCGAACAGCTCCTCGATCGCGGCCCGGCCCGGATCGCCCGCCGCCGTGTCGTTCCACTCCCCGAGGAGCTGCCGGCGCTCGCCGGGGCCGAGGAGCGGCAGGCGGAGGGCGGGGGTCTCCGGCGCCGTCGTTGCGGCCCACAGGAGGCGTTCGAGGTGACCCACCAGGCGCCGGACGGTGGTCGGGTCGAAGAGGCCCCGGTCGTACTCGAGATCGCCCTCGAGCCTCCCCTCCCGCTCCACCAGGAAGAGGCCCAGGTCGACCTTGGCGCTTCCGCTCGCGACCACCATCAGCTCGGTCTCGAGGCCGGGCAAGCCGCCGCCGGCGAGGGGCGCGTTCTGGAGCCCGAACAGCACCTGGAAGACGGGCGGGCGGGCGAGGTCCCTGTCCGGATGGAGCTCCTCGACCAGGCGGTCGAACGGGACGGCGTGCTCCTGCGCTTCGAGGAAGTCCGCGGCCGTGCGGTCGACGAGCTCCGCGAAGCTCGGGTCGTCCGAGAGCTCGCCGCGCAGCGGGAGGGTGTTGACGAACATCCCGATCAACCCCTCGAGGTCCCGCCGCGGCCGGTTGGCGACCGGCGTGCCGACCACCGGGGAGTCGTCGCCGGCGTAGCGGGCGAGCTGGGCGTGGAAGGCGGCGAGCAGGACGATGAACAGGGTCGCCCGGCGTTCCCGGGAGAAGCTCGCAGAGGGAGGCCGCGAGCGCCCGCGGCCAGGTGAAGCGCAGGTGGTCCGCCCGGCGGTCCCGCGCTCCGGGCGCCGGCGGCCGGTCGGTGGGCAGCGCCAGGACGGCCGGAGCGCCGGCCAGCCGGCCGCGCCAGAAGCGCAGGTCCTCGGCCAGGCCCGGATCGGCGAGCCGCGCGGCCTCCCAGGCGACGAAGTCGTGGTAGGAGGCCGGCAGATCGGGCAGGGGCGAGGGCAGGCCGCGGGTGGCGGCGGCGTAGAGCGCGGCGAGCTCGCCCAAGAAGACGCCGATCGACCAGCCGTCGGCCGCGAGGTGGTGGAAGACGGCGAGCAAGACGTGGTCCTCCCGGGCGATCCGGACCAGGGCGAGGCGCAGGAGACGGTCGCGGGCCAGGTCGAACGGCCGCCGGGCACCGGCCGCGGCGAGCGTCCGGGCCTCCCTCTCGGCCCGGGCCGGCGGCAGGTCGCCCAGGTCGACCACCGGCAAGGCCGCGGCCCCGTCGTCCCCGGCCCTCTGGCACGGCTCCCCCGCCGGGGCCGAGAGGCGGGCGCGCAAGGGCTCGTGGCGGCGCACGATCTGCCGCAGGCCGGCGGCGAGGGCCGGGACGGCGAGGGGGCCCCGCAGCCGGAGCGGCAGGGGCAGGTTGTAGGCCGCCACACCGGGGGTGAGCTGGTCGAGGAACCAGAGGCGCCGCTGCGCCGACGAGAGGGGAAGCTCGCGAGGGCGCCCGGCGCCCTCCGGCCGCGACGCGCGCCGCGGCTCGCCCGCGGTCCGCGCCGGCGCCCGGGCCTTGCCCAGGCGCCGGACCAGGCGGCTGAGCTCCTGCCGCGAGAGGCTGCCGGCCTTCACTCGCTCCTACTCCTGCCGGAGGGCCGAGACCGGGTCCGTCTTGAGGGCCCGGAGAGTGGGCTGGTAGGCGGCGGTCAAGGCCAGGCCGAGCAGGAGCAGCACCACCACCGCGAAGGTGACGGGGTCCCGGGAGCTGACGCCGAACAGCAGGCCCGACACCAGCCGGGAGGAGCCGAGGGCCGCCAGAGCGCCGAGGGCGATGCCGGCCGCAGCCATGCCCAGGCTCTGGCCGACGACCATGCGGACGATGCTCCAGCGCTCCGCGCCCAGCGCCAGCCGGATGCCGATCTCGCCGGAGCGCTGGGTCACCGAGTACGCGACCACCCCGTAGACGCCCACCGCCACCAGCGCCAGGGCGACCAGGCCGAAGGCGCCCATGAGCCAGGCGAAGGAGCGCCGGCCGGCCATCGACTCCTCGAGGATCGCCTGCATCGGGCGCGGTCCCTGGATCGGCTGGTCGGGGTCGATCGACCAGACCGCGTTGCGCACGTCGCCCACCAGCCGGGAGGGATCTCCCCGCGCCTCGATGGCGACGGCGAAGAACGGGAAGGGGACCTGCGGATAGGGCGTGTAGACGTGCTCGGGCGCCGGGACCTCGAGCCCCAGGGCCTTGATGTTGCCCACGACGCCCACCACCGTGCGCCACCGGGCGACGTTGCCGGGCCGGCCCGAGAGCTTGAGCCGCTTGCCGATCGGGTTCTGGCCGGGCCAGAAGCGCTGCGCCAGGTCCTGGTCCACCACGGCCACCGGCGCTCCCTCGGCGTCGTCGGTCTCGCGGAAGGTCCGCCCGGCGAGCAACGGGACGTCCATCGCCGCGAAGTAGCCGGGGCTCGCGGGACGCCAGTCGACCGTCGGCGTGGCCTCGCCCGGCTCCAGGGTGTAGCCCTCGAAGTCGGTCTCCACCGCGAAGCGCCGGCTGCCCAGGGGCAGCTCGTTCACCGTCCCCGCCCCCTCGACGCCGGGTATCGCGCGCAGGCGCCCGAGCAGCTCCTGGTAGAAGCCGACGTAGAGATGGCGCTCGGGGTACTTCGAGGGCGAGAGGAAGACCTCGAAGGTCAGCACGTCGTGGGCGTCGAAGCCCGGAGAGACCTGGCGCAGCTCGAGGTAGCTGCGGATCATCAAGCCGGCGCCGACCAGCGCCAGGGTGGCGATCGCCACCTCGCCGAGCACCAGGGCGCCGCGCAGCCGGCGGCCCCCGGACGCTTCCGACGCCCGCGCTTCGTCACCCTCCTTGAAGGTCGTCTGGAGATCGGGGCGCGAGGCCCGGAGGGCGGGTACCAGGCCGGCCGCGATCCCCACCACCAGCGAGACCGCGGCGGTGAACGCCAGCACCCGGAGGTCGACCGAGACCTCGTCGAGCCGCGGGATCGCTCCGGGGTTGATGCGGGTGAAGGCGCGCACCCCCCACCAGGCGAGCAGGAGCCCGGCGCCGCCGCCGACGGCGGCCAGGAGGAGGCTCTCCCCCAGCAGCCCGCGGATCAGGTCGCCGCGGGTGGCACCGAGCGCCGCCCGCACCGCCAGCTCGCCGCGCCGCACGACGGCCTGGGCGAGGGTCAGGTTGATCACGTTGACACAGGCGATCACCAGCACCAGGGCCGCCAGCCCGAAGAGGGCGATCAGCTTGCTTCCGACGTCTCCCACCACCACCTCGGTGATCGGGACGAGACGCAGCTCGAAGCCGCTCTTGGCCGGGTAGAGGTCCGGGTACTCCCGCGCGAAGCGGCGCGCGAGAGCGTCCAGCTCGGTCTGGGCGGCCGCCGGGCCGACACCGGGCGCCAGGCGCCCGAGCACCGACAGGTCGCGGTAGTCGCGCGGGTGCAGGTGGGCGCGGTCGAGGGCGAGCGGCACCCAGATCTGGAACGGCTCTCCGGGCCCCAGGCCGAAGCCCGCGGGCAGGACGCCGACCACGGTGTAGGGCAGGTCGTTGAGCCGGATCCGCCGGCCGACCACCCCGGCGTCGCCGCCGAAGCGCTGGCGCCAGATCCCGTAGCTCAGGACCACCACCCGGTTCCGGCCCTCTTGGTCCTCCTCCTCCGTGAAGGTGCGGCCGAGGACGGGGCGGACCCCGAGCACCGTGAACAGGCTGGCCGAAGCCTGCGCCGCGAGCAGGCGCTCGGGCCGGTCGAGCCCGGTGGAGTTGAGGAAGGAGGAGCGAAACGCCCCGAGACCCGCAAACGAGCGGCTGAGGTCGCGGAGGTCGAGGAACTCGGCGCCGGAGACAGGCTGGCGCTCGCTGTCGAGCGACCCCATGCGCTCCCAGATCGTCATCACCCGCTCCGGGTCGCGGAACGGCAGGTCGCGCAGGAGGACGCCGTCGATCAGGCTGAAGACCGCCGTGTTGGCGCCGATCCCGAGGGCCAGGCAGACGACCACGGCGATCGCCACGCGGGGGTGCTTGCCGAGTCGCCGGAGGGATTTGCGCAGGTCGCGAAGCACCATGTCTCCAGTCCAGAGCTCCTCCGCCCACCCTCGACCCGCTCTCTCCGGGGCCCGCGGCGGCCACGGCTCCAACCCGCCCCGCAGAGAGCGGAGCGACGAGAACACGCCTCAGAGAGTACGGGGATCGAACCGCCGCGGCGGAACTATCCCTACAGTGCGTCAGCGTGCTGAAGCGGGACAGCGCGGGCAGGATCCGGGGCACACCTCGTCCCGGTGGTCGAGGAACGCACGGCCGTCTCACCCGATCCGAGGGATCGCCACCGCCGCCGGCGCCGGTTCGGCCTCGGCGTCGGGCTCGGCCTCGGCCCGCGCCAGCCGCCCGTCCAGGCTCCGGGCCAGGCGGCGCACCTGGGGCGGGAAGTGGATCGACATGTGGTCGCCGGGCACGATCTCGACCGTCGCCTCGCCCGTGCAGAGCGCGCTCCAGCCCGACGCCTCGGGACGCTCGAGGCGGCGCGCGGTCACGGCGGCCCGGTAGTGCACCAGATCGCCGTTCCACGGGCCGGGCCGGTACCGGAGCAGGGCCTGACCGTTGGCGTCGACCACGTCCATCAGCCGGCGCAGTCGGTCGAGGTCGAAGCCCGCCGGCAGCGCACCCGCGGCCTGCGCGGCGGCGAGGATCGCGGCCAGACGCTCGTCCCGGGACGCGAGCCGCTCGAGGCGCGCCACCAGGTCCGGATCGGCCCCGCCCACCAGGTAGTCGAGGGCCGCCACCTCGAAGAGCCCGCGCCGGTCGGGGGGCGGAGCCTCCCCCGGCTCGCCCGTGTCGAGGAGGCCGAGCAGGCCGACGCGCCGCCCGGACGCCGCGAGCCGGCGAGCCATCTCGTACGCGATGACCCCGCCCATGGAGCTTCCGACCAGGTGATACGGCCCTTGCGGCTGGACCCACAGCACCGACTCCAGGTAGCGCTCGGCCATCGCCTCGATCCGCGTGAGCGGCGCCTCGCCCGCCTCCATACCGGTGGCCCGCAGGCCGTAGACCGGGCGCCCCGGGGCGAGCGCCCCCGCCAGGTGACGGAAGAAGTAGGTGTCGCCGAACACGGCGTGGACCAGGAACAGTGCGGGCGCCGAGCGGCCGGGGCGCAGGGCGCTCAGGCCGGGCGGCAGGCGCCGCCGGGCGGCGGCGGGCGCCCCCACCGGCCGCGGGGCGCGGCCCGGAGGCGCCGCCGCTTCGAGGGCCGGGGCGACGTCCGTGTAGCCCAGAGCGCGGGCGAGGCGCCGCGTCGGCTCGCCCAGGAAGTCCTGGTCGTAGACCTGCCGCCACCGGTCGGCGGCGGCGGCGTCGATCCGCCGGTGCTCGTGGAACTTGACGTCGCCCAGCATCTTCGCCTGGGCGTGGATGCCGTCGGTCATCCGGCGGCGGCGCTCCGCGTAGGGCTCGACCATGGCGGGCGCGAAGTCCAGCCCCAGGAAGCGGGCCACGCCGCGCATCTCCGCCTCCGGGTCGCGCACCAGCTCCTCGAAGCGCACCGTCCGCCGGCGGTTTTCGGGCACGCCGTCGAGGAACGCCAGGATGTTGCGGTGGCTCGCCGTCCAGATCAGCTCGGCGAGCTCCCGGCGCTCGAAGGCGTGGTCGTAGCGGAAGAAGAGCTGCTCGAGCCGCGCCTCCTCGAACGACAGGATGCCGCCGTATGGGTGGCGCAGGAGGTGGAGGTAGAGGGGCTCGGCGAAGTCCTCCTCGGCGCGCGCCAGAATCGCCGGGTCGAGGGCGTACGACGGGGTCTTGTCGACCAGGATGCGGTCGCCGATCCACTCTTGGAGCTCGCGGTAGAGCTCCCGCACCGGCTGGTCGGCGCGCTCGCGCTCCGCCATCATCCGGCGGGCCTCGTCCGCGTCGCACCCCCGGAGCTCCATCAAGGCCCGGAGCACCCCTTCCAGCCAGAAGGCGTAGCGGTCCGAGAACGCCCGCTTGCGCTCGCCCAGCGTGTTGAACGAGAGCAGCTCGAGCTCGGGCGGAGCGAAGAGCCGCGGGTGGCCGGCGAGCATCACCCGCAGCAGGGTCGAGCCCGAGCGCGGCGGCGAGAGGACGAAGATCGCCCGGGGGTTCGGGTCGCGGGTCTCATCGGGGAACGGCGCCAGCGGCTCGATCCGTGCGCTCAGCTCGGCCAGGCGCTCCTCGTCGACCCGCCGGACCGCCCGGGCCGCCCTCCGGCGCGCCGTCTCGGGCAGGCTCTCCGCGCCGAAGAGCTTCCGCCACCCGCTCCGGGTAGTGGGCCGCGAGGTAGGCGGCGAGCTTCCCCAGGTCGCGGGTGTCGAAGAGCGCGGTCACGTAGACGTGCTCGCCCAGGGTCTCCTCCAGGCGGTTGATCAGCGTGGCGCCCTGGATCGAGTCGCCTCCCAGCTCGAAGAAGCCGTCGCCGAGGCCCGCCCGGTCGACCTTGAGCACCTCCTGCCAGGCGCCGGCCAGGAACCGCTCGAGGGGGGTCTCGGGCGGCGCGTAGGCGCCGGCCAGCTCGGGCCGCGACCCGTCCGGCGCGGGCAGGGCCTTCGTGTCGACCTTGCCGGTGGGCGTCACCGGCAGCGCGTCGAGGGTCACGAGCGCCGAGGGCACCATGAACTCCGGGAGCCGTTCGGCCAGGTAGGCGCGCAGCTCGCTGACCGTCGGCGGCGCGGACGGCCCTCCTGATCGGGACGCCACGGGCACCACGTACGCCACCAGCCTGCGGTCGCCCCCGTCGGAGCGCACGACGGCCGCCGCCTCGCCGAGACCGGGGTGCTGGCGCAGGGTCTCCTCGACCTCCCCGAGCTCGATCCGGAAGCCGCGCAACTTGACCTGGGCGTCGGCGCGGCCGAGGAACTCGATCTCGCCTCCGGGGCGGTGGCGCGCGAGGTCGCCCGTGCGATAGAGGCGCGCTCCCGGGACCGGGCTCCAGGGATCGGGAACGAACCGCTGGGCGCTCAGGGCTGGCCGGCGCAGGTAGCCGATCGCCACGCCGCTGCCGCCCAGGAGGATCTCGCCGGCCACTCCCACCGGCACCGGCTGCAGGTCCGGGCCGCCCAGGTAGACCCGGACCGCGCGGAACGGGCGGCCGATGGGGACCCGCGCGCAGCGGGCGATCGCCTCCGCCTCCCGGGGCAGGGGCAACCGGGTGCCGGAGATCGTGGCTTCGGTCGGCCCGTAGAAGTTGTACAGCCGGGCGCCGGGGGCGGCGCGGCGCGCCAGCTCGGCGAGCTTCTCGGCCGAGGGGCTCTCGGCGCCGGTCACCAGGGTCCGGAGCGACGACGGCAGGCGCCGCCCGGCGGCGGTCATCTCGTCCACCACCTGGTGCCAGTGCGAGCTCGTGAGGCTCAGCTTGGTCACCCGGTGGCGGGCACACTCGTCGAGGAGCTCGAGGGGGCGCAGCGCCTGGGGCCGGGGCTCGAGCACCAGCGACGCGCCGGAGGTCAGGGTGAGGAAGACCTCGTCGCACGACAGGTCGAAGGAGAGCGACGCGAACTGGAGCTGCCGGTCGCCGGGGCCGAACGCGAAGAGCTCCCGGATCGCCGCCAGCCGCTCGGCGAGCGAGCGGTGGGCGACCAGCACCCCTTTCGGCCTCCCGGTCGAGCCGGAGGTGTAGATGACGTACGCGGGGTCGTCCGGCGACGGCGAGGGGCCGGCGCCGGCGACCTCCACCTGCCCGGCTTCGACCAGGATCGGCGCCGGCCGCTCGGCCGCTCCGAGGCCGGAGAAGAGCTCCAGGTGCTCGCTCCGGGTGACCAGGGCCACCGGGCGGGCGTCCGCCACCATGAAGGCGAGGCGATCGGCCGGGAAGGCCAGGTCGAGGGGCAGGTAGGCCGCGCCGGCCTCGAGGGCGCCGAGCACCGCGACGATCTGGTCGAACGAGCGCTCGAGACAGACCGCGACCCGCTCGCCGGGGCCGGCTCCCGCGGCGCGCAGGCGCCGGGCGAGGCGGCTCGCGCGCGCCGCCAGGGCGCCGTAGCTCAGGTGGTCGCCGTCCAGCACCAGGGCCACGGCATCGGGCGAAGCGGCCGCCCGCGCCGCCACGAGGCGATGGATCAGGAGATCGTCGGGGCCCGTGGCCGGCGGCAGGGCCGGCGTCTCGTTGAAGGCGACGAGGATCTGATGGGCCTCGCCGGGAGCGAGCAGCGGCAGGGCGCGGAGCGGGCGGTCCGGATCCTCGAGCGCTCCGCGCAGCAGGGTGTCGAGCTGACGCCCCATGCGCTCCACGGTGGTGGCGTCGAACAGGGCGGAGCGGTAGCCGAGAACGCCCCGCAGCCCGTCCGGCGTCTCTGTGAGGGCGAGGGTCAGGTCGAACTTCGCGGTCGCGCCCCGCACCTCGAGGGGGGCGAGGGCGAGGCCCGGCAGCTCGGTGCGCACGAGGCCCAGGTCGTGGAGCGAGAGCATCACCTGGAAGATCGGCGAGTGGCTGCGGTTGCGGGCCGGCCGCAGCTCCGCCACCAGCTTCTCGAACGGCAGGTCCTGGTGGCTGTAGGCGTCGGCGGTCGCCTTCCGCACCCGCCCGATCAGCTCCCGGAATCCCGGAGCGCCGGCGAGGTCGACCCGCAGGGCCAGGGTGTTGACGAAGACGCCGACCAGCCCCTCGATCTCCTCCCGGTTGCGGTTGGCGATGGGCGAGCCCACCACCAGGTCGTCCTGGCCGCTGTAGCGGTGCAGGAGGACGTCGAAGGCCGCCAGCAGGACCGCGAAGAGCGTGGTCCCCTCCTCGCGGGCGAGGCGCCGCAGCCCGTCGGTCACGTGGCGGTCGACGGCCGTGGCCCGGCGGCGCCCCTGGGGCGTCGCCACCGACGGCCGCGGCCGGTCGGTAGGCAGCTCGAGAACCTCCGGCGCGCCGGCGAGGCGCTCGCGCCAGTAGCCGAGCTGGCGCTCGAGCTCGCCGCCGGCGAGCCATTCGCGCTGCCACGAGGCGAAGTCGCCGTACTGCACCGGCGGCTCGGGCAGGGGCGACGGCCGGCCCTCGGAGGCCGTCCGGTAGAGCGCCGCCAGCTCGCGGACGAAGATCCCGATCGACCAACCGTCGGCGACGATGTGGTGGAAGGTCAGGAAGACCACGTGGCGCCGCGGCGCGAGGCGCAGGACGGTGGCGCGCACCAGCGGTCCGCGCCCGAGGTCGAACGGCCGCTCCGCCTCCTCCCGCGCCAGGGCCTCGAGCCGCGGATCGACGCCGTCGGCCCGGGCCGCCGGCCCGAGCACCGCCTGCAGGTCGACCAGGGGAGGGGCGAGGGAGACGGGAGGGCCGACCACCTGCCGCGGGCCGTCCTCGCCGCTCTCGAAGGTCGTGCGCAGGGCCTCGTGCCGGCGAATCACCCCGGAGAGCGCGGCGGCCAGGCCCGGCAGGTCGAGGCGCCCGTCGAGCCGGAAGGCGGCCGGGATGTTGTAGGCGGAGCTCCCCGGCTCGAAGCGGTCCAGGAACCAGAGACGCTCCTGGGCGTAGGAGAGCGGCAGGGGCCCGGTCCGCGCTCGCCGCCGGATGGGCGGAACCGGCACCGCCGCCGGGTCGCCCCTCAGGGCCTCGACGCTCCCTGCCAGGTCCGCCACGGTCGGCGCTTCGAACAGGCTCCGGAGCGGCAGGTCGACGTCGAGGGCGGACCGGATGCGAGAGACCAGGCGGGTGGCGAGCAGCGAGTGCCCGCCGAGGGCGAAGAAGTCGTCGTGGCGGCCGATGTGCTCGACGCCGAGGAGCTCGCGCCAGAGCCCCGCCAGGGTCTCCTCGGTGGGCGTCCGCGGCGCCTCGAAGGCCGGAGCGCCCGCGGCGCTCGCCCGCGCCTCCGGCTCCGGCAGCGCCCGCCGGTCCACCTTGCCGTTCGGGGTCAGGGGCAGCTCGGCGAGCACCGTCACCGTCGCCGGCACCAGGTAGTCGGGAAGCCGGCGCGCCAGCTCCGCCCGGAGCTTTGCGCCGAGGCCCTCGGCGGCCGCGCCCGCGGCGGCCACCACGTAGGCGTCCAGCCGGCCCCCGCCCGGGGCGTCCTTGCGCGCCACCACCACCGCCGCCGCCACCCGCGCCTCCCCGGCCAGGCTCGCCTCGACCTCCCCGGGCTCGATCCGGAAGCCCCGGATCTTGACCTGCTGGTCGATCCGCCCCAGGAACTCGAGCTCGCCGCTCCCCGCCCGGCGGACCCGGTCGCCGGTCCGGTACCGCCGCACGCCCGGCCGCTCCCCCCACGGGTCCGGCGCGAAGCGCTCGGCGGTGAGCCGCGGCCGCCCCCAGTACCCTCGCGCGAGCCCCGCCCCCGCCGCCCACAGCTCCCCCGCCACGCCGATCGGCACCGGCTCGAGGCCGCGGTCGAGCACGTGCACCCGGGTGTTCGCGATCGGCCGCCCGATGGGGATCGACCGGACCGCGGCGGGACGCCCCCACCCATCCTCCGCCGCCGCAGCCATGCCGTGACAGGTGGTGAACGTCGTGTTCTCCGTCGGCCCGTAGCCGTTCGTCACCCGGCACCCCGGCACCTCCCGGAGCACCCGCTCGACCGCCCCCGGCGCCAGCACGTCGCCGCCGGCCAGGATCTGGCGCAGCCCGGCCAGCGCCGGCAGGTCGTCCTCGACCACCTGGTGGAACAGACCCGCCGTCAACCACAGGGCCGTCACCCGCTCCGCCGCCAGCGTCCGCCCGAGCTCGGCGACCGACGGCACCCCCGGCGGACACAGCGCCAGGCGCCCGCCGTTCAGCAGCGGCCCCCACACCTCCAGCGTCGCCGCGTCGAACGAGATCGGCGCGAGCTGGAGGAAGGTCTCCCCGGGGCCGAGCTCCGCGTAGCCGGTCTCGCGCACCAGGCGCACGATCCCCCGGTGCGCCACCGCCACCCCGTTCGGCCGGCCCGTCGAGCCCGACGTGTACATGACGTAGGCGAGGCGCTCGCCGCCCCCCGGCGCGCGAGCGGCCCGCGCCACGGCCGCCGCCCCCCCGCCTGCCGGACGGCGGCCGGCCGCGGCGAGCCGCACCGCCGGCAGGTCCCCGGCCGGCAGCGCCGCCAGCAGCTCCTCCGGCTCCACCAGCAGCGAAACGCCCGCGTCCTCCAGCATGAAGCCCAGGCGCTCGGCGGGATAGCCCGGGTCCAGCGGCACGTAAGCGCCGCCCGCCTCGAGGATCGCGAGCATCGCCACCGGCAGGGCGAGCGAGCGCTCGACGCACAGGCCCACCCGCGTCTCCGGGCCGACCCCGGCGGCCCGCAGGCACCCGGCGAGCGCCGCCGCCCGGCGCTCGAGCTCCCGGTAGCTGAGCGCCGAGCCTCCCGCCGTCACCGCCACCGCCTCGGGCGTCCTCGCCGCCTGCGCCGCGAACAGCTCCTCGACCGCGAGCCGGCCCGGATCCCCCGCCGCCGTGTCGTTCCACTCGCCGAGAAGCTGCCGGCGCTCCCCGGCCGCGAGCAGCGGCAGCCGGGACACCGGCGTCTCCGGCCCGGCCACCGCCGCCGCGAGGAGGTTCCGCAGGTGGCCGGCCAGCCGGCGGGCCGTGGTCGGATCGAAGAGGTCCCGGTTGTACTCGAGCCCGCCGGCGAGGCCGCCGTCCGGGCGCTCGACGAAGACCATCGTCAGGTCGAACTTGGCCGTGCGGCCGGCGAGCGGCAGGGGCTCGAGCGCGACCCCCGGGAGCTCCCGGCGTCCCATGGGGGCGTTCTGGAGCGCCAGCAGCACCTGGAAGACCGGGCTGTGCGCCGGATCGCGGCGCGGCCGCAGCTCCTCGACCAGCTTCTCGAACGGCACGTCCTCGTGCTCGAAGGCGTCGAGGGCGGCGTCCCGGGCCCGCCCCAGGAGCTCGCGGAAGCTCTCCCGCCCCGAGAGCTCGACCCGCAGCGGCAGAGTGTTGACGAAGAACCCGATCAGGCCCTCGATCTCCGGCCGCACCCGCCCGGCGACCGGCGAGCCCACCACCAGGTCGCCGCTCCCCGTCACGCGGTAGAGCCACGCGTCGAAGACCGCGAGGAGCGCCATGAAGAGCGTCGCCCCCTCGCGCCGGGCCAGCTCCCGGAGGCGTCCCGCGGCCGCCGGCGCCACCTGGAAGGCGAGCTGGCCGCCGCGCTCGCTCTGGAGCGGCGGCCGCGGCCGGTCGGTGGGCAGCTCGAGCAGCTCCGGCGCCCCCGCCAGCCGCTCGCGCCAGTGCGCCAGCCGCCCGGCGAGCAGAGCGCCCGAGAGCCAGCCCCGCTGCCAGGCCGCGAAGTCCGGGTACTGGACCGGCAGCTCGGGAAGCGGCGACGGCCGCCCCTCGCGAAACGCTCCGTAGAGCGCCCCCAGCTCGCGGAGGTAGACCCCGATCGACCAGCCGTCGGAGACCACGTGGTGCATGGTCACGACCAGCACGTGCTCCTCGCGGCCGAGACGCACGAGCAGGCTCCGCACCAGCGGGCCCCTCGCCAGGTCGAAGGGTCGGGCCGCCTCGCTCTCGCCCAGGGCCCGAGCGACCCGGCTCCGGCGCGCCTCGCCAAGGGGCGCGAGGTCGACGAGAGGGAGCCCGACCGAGCCGGCCGGGGGGGCCGGGTCCACGATCTGTACCGGGCTTCCGCCGCGCTGCGCGAACCGGGTGCGGAGCGCCTCGTGACGGCGGACGATCTCGCCCAGGGCGCGGGCGAGGGCGGCCACCTCGAGCCGGCCGGTCAGCCGCACCGCCGCCGGCAGGTTGTACCCGGCGCGCCCCGGCTCCATCTGGTCCAGGAACCAGAGCCGCTCCTGCGAGAACGAGAGCGGCAGCGGACGGTCCCGGGCCACCCGTAGGATCGGCGGCACCCCGGTCCGCGGCGCCGCCTCGACGACGGCGGCGAGGCGCGCGAGGGTCGGGGCCTCGAAGACCGCCCGCACCGGGAGCTCCACGCCGAGCTTCTCGCGCAGGCGCGCCACCAGCCGGGTGACCAGCAGCGAGTGTCCGCCGAGGGCGAAGAAGTCGTCGTCGCGGCCCACCCGGAGGCCGCCGCCGGCACCCTCGCCGTCTCCTGTGCCTTCTCCGGCGGCGCCCAGCAGGCCCCCCCAGAGGGTCGCGAGCTCGGTCTCGACCGGGGTCTCCGGCGCCCGGTAGGCGGCGCCGGCCGGCCGCCAGCCCCCCTCGCTCGCCATCGCGGCGAGGCGGCGGCGGTCCACCTTGCCGCTGGTCAGGAGCGGCAGCTCATCGAGCCGGACGAGGACGGCCGGCACCATGGCCTCGGGCAGACGGCCGGCGAGCCGCGTCCGCAGGGCCTCGGCGTCGAGCGCGGCGCCGGCCTCCGGCACCACGAAGGCCACCAGGCGCCGGTCCCCGACCGCCTCCGAGGCGAGGGTCGCCAGCACCGCCGCCTGGCGCACGCCGGGGAGCTCGCCGAGAGCGCTCTCGATCTCCCCCAGCTCGATCCGTACCCCTCGGACCTTGACCTGCTGGTCGATCCGCCCCTGGAACTCCACGACGCCGTCCGGACGCCGGCGCGCCAGGTCCCCACTCCGGTAGACCCGGGCCCCGGGCGCCTCGGAGACCGGGTCGGGCACGAACCGCTCCGCCGTCTGCGCCGGCCGTCCGACGTAGCCCCGCCCCACCGGCCGCCCGCCGATCAGCAGCTCCCCCGAGACCCCGACCGGAACCGGTCGCAGGGCGGCGTCCGCCACCTGGATCGCGGCGTTGGCCACCGGGCGCCCGATCGGAACCGGCGGCGCCGGCCCGGTCTCGCCCCCCGCCCCGGGAGGCGGGCAGCGCCACCACGTGACCTCGATCGCCGTCTCGGTCGGACCGTAGAGATCGAGGAGGTCCGGGCCGCCCGCGCCGTCCGGGCCACCCAGCCGCCGGTGGAAGCGCAGCACCAGATCCGGCGTCAGCTCCTCGCCGCTCGCCACCACCCGCCGGAGGCTCGCCGCGCACCGCTCCACTCCCGGCACCTCGAGCAGCTCGCGCAGCATGGAGGGCACGGCATGGGCAGTCGTCACGCCGCGCTCGACGATCTGCGCCGCGAGGTAGGCCGGATCCCGGTGCCCGTCCGGCCGCGCCATCTCCAGGCGTGCACCGGACACCAGCGGCACGAACAGCTCCCACGCCGAGACGTCGAAGCCGAACGGCGTCTTCTGCAGGAACCGCTCTCCGGCGTCGATCCCCAGCTCCTCGACCATCCAGAGAAGCCGGTTCACCACCGCGGCGTGGGGGTTCATGGCCCCCTTCGGCCGTCCGGTGGAGCCCGAGGTGAAGATCGTGTAGGCGAGGCGCTCCGCCGCGGCCGGCGACTCCGTGGGCTCCGGCCCGCCCAGCGCCGCGCCCGCCTCCGCCGGTGCCGCCTCGAGCCAGACGAGCGTCGGGCCGGCGGCCGCCTGCGAGGCGACGGTCGCCGCGATTCGGGCGAGCGAGCGGGGCACGAGAAGCACTCGGGCTCCGGAGTCCTGGATCATGGCGCGCAGCCGCTGCGCCGGATAGGAGGGATCGAGGGGCACGTAGGCGGCGCCCGCCCGGAGGATGCCCAGAAGCCCCACCACCATCTCGAGAGAACGCTCGGCGGCGATCGCCACCCGCGCCTCGGCGCGCACTCCGAGCGCCGCGAGATGCCTTCCGAGCGCCGCCGAACGCCGCGCGAGCTCGCCGTAGCTGAGCGCCTCGCCGCCCGCGACCACCGCCACCGCATCCGGCGTCCGTCCGGCCTGCGCCGCGAACAGCGAAGCGACCGTCGCCCCGCTCCCCGCTTCGTAGGCCCGGGCCGAGTCGTTCCACTCCCGCAGTTGCTGGCGCTCGGCGGCGCCGAGACACGCCAGCTCACCCACCCGTCGATCCGGCGCCGCCACCGCCGCCGCGAGGAGGTTCCGCAGGTGGCCGGCCAGCCGGCGGGCCGTGGTCGGGTCGAAGAGGTCCCGGTTGTACTCGAGCCCGCCGGCGAGGCCGCCGTCCGGGCGCTCGACGAAGACCATCGTCAGGTCGAACTTGGCCGTGCGGCCGGCGAGCGGCAGGGGCTCGAACGCGACCCCCGGGAGCTCCCGGCGTCCCATGGGGGCGTTCTGGAGCGCCAGCAGCACCTGGAAGACCGGGCTGTGCGCCGGATCGCGGCGCGGCCGCAGCTCCTCGACCAGCTTCTCGAACGGCACGTCCTCGTGCTCGAAGGCGTCGAGGGCGGCGTCCCGGGCCCGCCCCAGGAGCTCGCGGAAGCTCTCCCGCCCCGAGAGCTCGACCCGCAGCGGCAGAGTGTTGACGAAGAACCCGATCAGGCCCTCGATCTCCGGCCGCACCCGCCCGGCGACCGGCGAGCCCACCACCAGGTCGCCGCTCCCCGTCACGCGGTGGAGCCACGCGTCGAAGACCGCGAGGAGCGCCATGAAGAGCGTCGCCCCCTCGCGCCGGGCCAGCTCCCGGAGGCGTCCCGCGGCCGCCGGCGCCACCTGGAAGGCGAGCTGGCCGCCGCGCTCGCTCTGGAGCGGCGGCCGCGGCCGGTCGGTGGGCAGCTCGAGCAGCTCCGGCGCCCCCGCCAGCCGCTCGCGCCAGTGCGCCAGCCGCCCGGCGAGCAGAGCGCCCGAGAGCCAGCCCCGCTGCCAGGCCGCGAAGTCCGGGTACTGGACCGGCAGCTCGGGCAGCGGCGACGGCCGCCCCTCGCGAAACGCTCCGTAGAGCGCCCCCAGCTCGCGGAGGTAGACCCCGATCGACCAGCCGTCGGAGACCACGTGGTGCATGGTCACGACCAGCACGTGCTCCTCGCGGCCGAGACGCACGAGCAGGCTCCGCACCAGCGGGCCCCTCTCCAGGTCGAAGGGGCGGGCCGCCTCGCTCTCCCCCAGGGCCCGAGCGACCCGGCTCCGGCGCGCCTCGCCAAGGGGCGCGAGGTCGACGAGAGGGAGCCCGACCGAGCCGGCCGAGGGGGCCGGGTCCACGATCTGTACCGGGCTCCCGCCGCGCTGCGCGAACCGGGTGCGGAGCGCCTCGTGACGGCGGACGATCTCGCCCAGGGCGCGGGCGAGGGCGGCCACCTCGAGCCGGCCGGTCAGCCGCACCGCCGCCGGCAGGTTGTACCCGGCGCGCCCCGGCTCCATCTGGTCCAGGAACCAGAGCCGCTCCTGCGAGAACGAGAGCGGCAGCGGACGGTCCCGGGCCACCCGCAGGATCGGCGGCACCCCGGTCCGCGGCGCCGCCTCGACGACGGCGGCGAGGCGCGCGAGAGTCGGGGCCTCGAAGACCGCCCGCACCGGCAGCTCGACCCCGAGCCTGTCCCGCAGCTGGGCCACCAGCCGGATCACCAGCAGCGAGTGTCCGCCGAGGGCGAAGAAGTCGTCGTGGCGGCCGACGCGCTCGACGCCGAGGAGCTCGCGCCAGAGCCCCGCCAGGGTCTCCTCGGTGGGCGTCCGCGGCGCCTCGAAGGCCGGAGCGCCCGCGGCGCTCGCCCGCGCCTCCGGCTCCGGCAGCGCCCGCCGGTCCACCTTGCCGTTCGGGGTCAGGGGCAGCTCGGCGAGCACCGTCACCGTCGCCGGCACCAGGTAGTCGGGAAGCCGGCGCGCCAGCTCCGCCCGGAGCTTTGCGCCGAGGCCCTCGGCGGCCGCGCCCGCGGCGGCCACCACGTAGGCGTCCAGCCGGCCCCCGCCCGGGGCGTCCTTGCGCGCCACCACCACCGCCGCCGCCACCCGCGCCTCCCCGGCCAGGCTCGCCTCGACCTCCCCGGGCTCGATCCGGAAGCCCCGGATCTTGACCTGCTGATCGATCCGTCCCAGGAACTCGAGCTCGCCGCTCCCCACCCGGCGGACCCGGTCGCCGGTCCGGTACCGCCGCACGCCCGGCCGCTCCCCCCACGGGTCCGGCGCGAAGCGCTCGGCGGTGAGCCGCGGCCGCCCCCAGTACCCCCGCGCGAGCCCCGCCCCCGCCGCCCACAGCTCCCCCGCCACGCCGATCGGCGCCGGCTCGAGGCCGCGGTCGAGCACGTGCACCCGGGTGTTCGCGATCGGCCGCCCGATGGGGATCGATCGGACCGCCCCCCGTCCTCTCGATCCCCTTCCAACCCTCGCGGGGGGAAAGAAACGCCCCCGCCCATCCTCCGCGGCCATGCCGTGGGTCGTGGTGAAGGTCGTGTTCTCCGTCGGCCCGTAGCCGTTCGTCACCCGGCACCCCGGCACCTCCCGGAGCACCCGCTCGACCGCCCCCGGCGCCAGCACGTCGCCGCCGGCCAGGATCTGGCGCAGCCCGGCCAGCGCCGGCAGGTCGTCCTCGACCACCTGGTGGAACCGACCCGCCGTCAACCGGAGCGCCGTCACCCGCTCCGCCGCCAGCGTCCGCCCGAGCTCGGCGACCGACGGCACCCCCGGCGGACACAGCGCCAGGCGCCCGCCGTTCAGCAGCGGCCCCCACACCTCCAGCGTCGCCGCGTCGAACGAGATCGGCGCGAGCTGGAGGAAGGTCTCCCCGGGGCCGAGCTCCGCGTAGCCGGTCTCGCGCACCAGGCGCACGATCCCCCGGTGCGCCACCGCCACCCCGTTCGGCCGGCCCGTCGAGCCCGACGTGTACATGACGTAGGCGAGGCGCTCGCCGCCCCCCGGCGCGCGAGCGGCCCGCGCCACGGCCGCCGCCCCCCCGCCTGCCGGACGGCGGCCGGCCGCGGCGAGCCGCACCGCCGGCAGGTCCCCGGCCGGCAGCGCCGCCAGCAGCTCCTCCGGCCCCACCAGCAGCGAAACGCCCGCGTCCTCCAGCATGAAGCCCAGGCGCTCGGCGGGATAGCCCGGGTCCAGCGGCACGTAAGCGCCGCCCGCCTCGAGGATCGCGAGCATCGCCACCGGCAGGGCGAGCGAGCGCTCGACGCACAGGCCCACCCGCGTCTCCGGGCCGACCCCGGCGGCCCGCAGGCACCCGGCGAGCGCCGCCGCCCGGCGCTCGAGCTCCCGGTAGCTGAGCGCCGAGCCTCCCGCCGTCACCGCCACCGCCTCGGGCGTCCTCGCCGCCTGCGCCGCGAACAGCTCCTCGACCGCGAGCCGGCCCGGATCCCCCGCCGCCGTGTCGTTCCACTCGCCGAGAAGCTGCCGGCGCTCCCCGGCCGCGAGCAGGGGCAGGCGGGACACCGGCGTCTCCGGCGCGGCCACCGCCGCCGCGAGGAGGTTCCGCAGGTGGCCGGCCAACCGGCGGGCCGTGGTCGGGTCGAAGAGGTCCCGGTCGTACTCGAGGTCCCCCTCCAGCCCACCCTCCCGCTCGACCAGAACGAGGCCCAGATCGAGCTTGGCGCTCCCGCTCTCGACCACCATCAGCCCGGTCTCGAGGCCGGGCAGGCCGCCGCCGCCGAGCGGGGTGTCCTGGAGCCCGAACAGGACCTGGAAGATCGGAGGATGGTCGAGGTCTCGCCGCGGCCGGAGCTCCTCGACCAGCCGCTGGTACGGCACCGCGTGGGCCTGGGCCTCGAGAAAGCCCTCGGCGGCGCGCCCGACGAGCTCGGAGAACGAGGGATCGCCCGAGAGGTCGCCGCGCAGAGGCAGGTGGTTCACGAACAATCCGATCAGGGCCTCGAGCTCACGGCGCGGCCGATTGGCGACCGGCGTGCCCACCACCGGCGAGTCGCTTCCGGAGTGGCGGGCGAGCAGGGCGTGGAAGGCCGCGAGCAGAACGGCGAAGAGCGTCGTGCCGCGCTCGCGCGAGAGGGCGCACAGAGAGCGCACGAGCTCCGGAGGCCAGGCGAAGAAGAGGTGGGCACCGGGCCGGTCTCGCCGCCCGGGCGGCGCCGGGCGGTCGGCCGGCAGCACCAAGACGGGAGGCGCTCCGGCCAGCCGCCGGCGCCAGTAGCCGAGATCCTGCGCCAGGCCCGGGCCGGCGAGTCGCTCGGACTCCCAGGCGACGAAGTCGGCGTAGGAGGCCTGAAGCGCGGGCAGCGCCGGCCGCATCCCCCGAGAGGCGGAGGTGTAGAGCGAAGCGAGCTCTGCGACGAAGACCCCGACCGACCAGCCGTCGACCACGATGTGGTGGAACACGACGAGGAGGAGGTGGTCCTCCGGGGCGATCCGGATCGAGACCCGGCGCAGGAGCGGACCGCGGGCCAGGTCGAACGGCCGCCGGGCCCCCGCCGCGGCGAGCGCCCTGGCCTCCGCCTCGGCTCGCGCCCGCGGGAGGGCGGAGAGGTCGACCGCCGGCAGCGCCGCGGCGCCGTCGCCCCGGGCCGCCGGCACCAGCTCTCCCGCCACCACCGAGACGCGGCTCCGGAGGGGCTCGTGACGGCGCACGATCTCGCGCAGGCCGATGGCGAGGGCCCGGACGTCGAGCCTCCCCCGGAGCCGGAGCGCCAGAGGCACGTTGTACGCCGCCGTGCCGGGAGTGAGCCGGTCGAGGAACCAGAGCCGCTTCTGAGCCGAGGACAGGGACCCGCCCCGCCGGGCCTCGCCGCGTGACGCAGGTGCCTCGGTCTCGACCCGCCCCTTCGCCCTGGCCTGGCCCAGCCGCCGGACGAGGCGACTCAACT
This sequence comes from uncultured Acidobacteriota bacterium, assembly GCA_963741925.1. Lineage (GTDB taxonomy): Bacteria > Acidobacteriota > Thermoanaerobaculia > Multivoradales > DATKCC01 > CAVUBL01. The sequence continues at coordinate 129,538 of CAVUJU010000003.1, read as the reverse complement.
CCTCCCGTGACAGGTTGCCGGCCTTCACGAGCCCCTCACGCCGGGGTCCTTGCCGAGTCGCCGGAGGGATTTGCGCAGATCGCGAAGCACCATGTCTCCCGTCGGGTTCCTGCGCGCCCGTCTCGCCGGAGCCCGCCGCCGCCCAAGGGCGCCGCCTGACCCCGCTGGCGGCGGAGCGAGAGGAGACGGCTCGGAGAGTACGGGGAGCAGACCGCCGCGGCGGCGGAGCTATTTCTACAGTGCGCCGGCGTGCTGAAGCGGGACAGCGAGAGCGGGATCCTGGGCACACCTCGTCCCGGTGGTGCAGGAACGCTGCACTACAGGGGGGAATACGAGCTGTCGCCCGGGGCCGGGCCCCAGGCCCCGCCCCGAGTTATACGCATTGAATGAATACATGGTTTGGAGGAAGCCAGAATGAGACGACCTGTGTTTGCCCTCCACACGGCCTGTTGCGCGGCGCTGACCGCGTTGATCGCGTGGAGCCCCGCGTTCGCCGACGGTGGCGTCACCTTCTCCGACATCGCCGCCGGCGGCGGAGCGGGGATCACCTACCACCGGACCCCGTCGCCGCAAGGCCATCTCCGCGACGACATCATCAACGCCACCCCGATCGACCTCAACCTGTTCCTGGCGGTCACCCGGCCGAACAGCGACCAGAAGGGGCGGGGAGCACCGGGCGTCGCGATCTTCGACTACGACAACGACGGCGACCTGGACATCTACGTCACCAACGGTCCCGGCACGGCCAACAGCCTGTACTCGAACCAGCTCGTCGAGACCGGCTCGGTCTCCTTCGTCGACGTGGCCGCCGCGGCCGGCGTCACCGCCACAGACCAGGACTCCTCCGGCGTCTGCTTCGGCGACATCGACAACGACGGCGACGAGGACCTCTACGTGCTCGGCGTCGGCGAGCCCCACCACCTGTTCGAGAACAACGGCGACGGCACCTTCACCGACATCACCGGCCCGGCCAACGCCGGCGGCGGGAACCGGCACAGCGCCGGGTGCAGCTTCGGCGACGTCAACGACGACGGCCTCCTGGACGTGGTCATCGCCAACACGTACGAGGGCTGCGGCAACCCGGTCAACCCGATCACCGGCGAGCACTACCCGTGCTCCTTCGACGGCGATCCGGACAGCCCGGCCCAGAACGGCTGGGAGCAGCGCATCCCGACCTTCGGCGGCCAGGATGGCCCCGTCTACCCTCTCAACGAGCCGAACACCCTGCTGGTCAACACCGGGGGCAACCACTTCGTCGACGACAGCGACGCCTCCGGGATCGCGGGCGCCTCCCACCTGACCGACACGGGCCTGAGCACCGGCGCCTTCACCTGGGCGATCGCCATGTGGGACTACAACGAGGACGGCAACATCGACGTCCAGGCGGCCGACAACCAGGGCGGGGCCACCGTCCCCGCCGGCCTGCTGCGCCTCTACCACAACGACGGCTCCGGGAACTTCAACGAGGTCACCGCGGCCACCGGCCTCGACACCGGCGACCCGGCGGACCTCGGCGGGTGGATGGGCCTCTCGGTCGCCGATTTCAACTGTGACGGCCGGATGGACTTCTTCGCCACCAACCTGGGCAGCTACGTCGGCGGTCCCTTGCTCACCTCCCGGTGGTTCCTCCAGAACCCGGACGGCACCTTCACCAGCAGCGTGGGCGACCTCCAGCGCACGCCGTTCGGCTGGGGTACCTCGACCTTGGACTACGACAACGACGGCGACGCCGACATCATCTTCCACGGCGGCAACGACATCACCAACCTTATCCTGGCGGACAACCCGGGCGTGCTGCTCCAGAACAAGGGGGCCTGCTCCGGCGACTTCGCCTATGACGGTGGCGCCCTGCTCGAGGACCATCGCCTGCGCAACGTCCAGGGCGTGGCGACCGGCGACCTGAACGGCGACGGCTTCGACGACATCGTCTCGGTGTCGAGCTTCGACATCGTTCCGACCGCCGCCTACCTGCCCGCCTTCCTGCTGGCCGGCGGCCCGGTCGGCTCGCCGTTCGACAGCGTCGCGAGGTTCCAGAACATCCTCACCAGCCGCGTCCTGCCGGGCTTCGTGGTGCCGGTCGATCCGCTGCCCGACCTGCCCGACGGCACCCTGGCGGTGGAGCTCAACAGCGCCGACAACGGCAACCACTGGGGCAAGGTGAAGCTCCTGGGCAGCGCCGGCATCCTGCCGGGCGGCACGGTGAACCGCGACGGCATCGGTTCGTCGGTCTCGATCACCCCGGCCGGCGGGCCGACCGCGGCCTACCAGGTCCTGGGCGGATCGAGCTACGCCTCCGAGAATGCGCTCGCCAGAGCCTTCGGCCTGGGCTCGGCCGACTCGGCCACCGTCGACGTGCTGTGGCCGGGCGGCGTCCGCAACCGGCTCTACGACCTCGGGGCGGGCGAGACCGTGACGCTTCCCCACATCCCCTGCAGCTTCGACGGGAGCTGGACGAGCTTCGGCCAGTACACCGCGTGCGTCATGCAGGCCCTCAACACCTACAAGGACGCGGGCCTGATCACCGACGCCCAGCGCAACCGCCTGCGCGACAGCGCCTGGCGGGCTTACGACGACTCCCACTGAGGCGCGGACGGCCGGGGCCCTGCGGGGCCCCGGCCACGGTGCAGGACTCCAGGGCGACCCTGCGCGGGGCCGCCCTGGTTTCGTTTCCGGCGGCGGGCTCAGGAGGGGCGTTCGGAGGGCTCGCTGGCTTCGCTGGCGAAGTGGTCCTGGACCAGCCACTCGGCCTTGCGCACGTTGTCGCTGGGATCGGAGATGCGTCCGAAGAGGGTGCGGTGGACGTGGCGCAGAGTCTCGACGTCGCCCTCGTCGAGGAGCTTGACGAGCTCTCGGAGAACGCGCTGGGAGGTCCGTCCGAGCTCGGCGTTGCCGACCTCCCGCTCGAGGAGGGCGTGGGCGAAGGAGAGCGCCTCGGGCAGTCCCTCCGTCCCGGCGGGTCCGGCGGGCGGTGCGCCCTCCTCTTCTGCACCCCCTGGCGTCGCGCCTTCGGCCAGCGCCCGCACCATCTCGGCGTCGCCGCCCATCGCGGCCGGCTGCGGCGCCCGCCGCCGGCTCGAGTAGATCGGGAGGCTCCGCACCTGGTCGGCGAAGCGCGAGAAGAGGAGGAAGAGCTCGTCCTCGGAGTGGAAGTTGCCCACCAGGCGGGCGCCCCGGCCCACGTCCAGGGCCTCGGTCTCCTGGAGCACGATGTGGGCCTCGGCCGTGTCCTCGAGGTGGAGGGTGCGGGCGACGACCTTCCAGGCGGTGAGGGTGCCCTGGACGTAGCAGGCGTCGGCGCAGCGCACGGTGGCCGCCTCGATCTCGACGCCGCGCTCGATGCGGATCGAGCCGTGGACCGACTCCAGGGTGCCGAAGCTGCCCGAGTTCTGGAGCACCAGGTTGCCCGGGGTACGGATCGAGAGCTGGCCGTGGGCGTCGACGTCGATCTCGGTCCCGCGCGGGATGATCATGGTGGCGCTGGCCGCGCTCTCGAGCTTCGCCATGGGCTGGTGGACCTTCCGGCTACCGCCCGGCGAGCGGCGGCAGGGGCTGGAAATCGGTCGCCGGCGGCGCGGTGCGGCTCCTCACCAGGAGCTGCTCCTCGTTGCGCCAGTGGTGGTCGAGGATGTAGATGCGCGGGTCGACCGGCCGGAACAGGCCGGCGTCGTCGCGGCGCACCTCGTAGTGCAGGTGGGGGCTGGTCGACATGCCGGTCGAGCCGACCTGGGCGATCACGTCGCCCTGGGAGACGTGCTGCCCGCGCTGGACCAGCACCTTCGAGCAGTGGCCGTAGAGGGTCCGGAAGTGGTCGCCGTGGCCGAGGATCACCAGGTTGCCGTAGCGCCACCACCCGACGCTCTTCTGCAGCGAGTAGCGACCGGCGAAGAGCACCACGCCGTCGGCCGGCGCGTGGATCGGCGTGCCGGTGGGCGCCGCCAGGTCGAGGCCGGCGTGGAAGTCGTGGCGCTGGGTGAACGGGTTGCGGCGGTCGCCGAAGGGGCTGGTGAGGACGAAGTCGCCGCCGCGCAGAGGCGAGCTCGAGGGCGTCTCGCGCACCTGGTCCTGGCGGGCGCTCTCGAAGGCCTGGATCTCGTGGAGGAAGATGCCGGCCACCGAGAGCTGCTCGGCGATCGAAGCCTCCAGGCGGTTGCCGTAGGCCAGGGGATCGTTCTCGGCCGTCAGCCCTTTGGCGTCGCCCACGAAGGGGTAGCCGCCCTGGCCGCCGGTCACCTCGCTCGAGAGCCCGTAGAGCAGGAAGATCTTGTCGATCACCCGGCGCAGGTCGCGGCCCTCGCTGCGTACCCTCTCGAGGCCCTGGACGAGGGACGCCAGGCGCTCCTCCTGGTGCTTGCGCTCGGCCAGCAGCGCGTGGTACTCGCGGCCGCGCCAGAGGCCGGCCGCTACCCGCGGGGTGAGCACGACGGCGCCCGTGACCAGCGCCACGAAGGCCACCGCCGTGGCCACCCACGCGGCGACCTCGCGCCGCGACAGGAAGAGGTAGCGGACCCGCTTGCGGATGTCCTGCGGGTGGACCTGGAACTCGAGCAGGGCCCGGTTGCCCGGCCCCGGGCGGGCCCCCGCCGCCGGAGGCTCGCCGCCGCCGCCGCTCCACTCCTCCTCTCGCGCCTGTCGAGACCGCACCGAGGCCTCCCGTCAGCCGGCGCCCACCGGGGCACCGTCGGGTTCGAGGTCCGCGGCGAGCGCCGCCAGCACCGACTCGCCGGCGTGCCGCGCGACGGCCCGGCGCAGCTCGGGCTGGAGACCCGGGCCGCCGGCCACCACGTTGCCGCTCTCGAGGAAGCGCTCGCCGCCGTCGAGGTCGCTCACCAGGCCGCCGGCCTCGCGCACCAGGAGCACCCCGGCGGCGAGGTCCCACGGCGAGAGCCGGAACTCGAAGAAGCCGTCGTAGACGCCGGCCGCGGTGTGGGCCAGGTCGAGGGCCGCGGCGCCGCAGCGGCGGATCGCCCGCACCTCCATGAAGATCTCCCGGAAGGCGGCGAGGTAGAGGTCGAGGGCGGCGTGGGCCCGGAACGGATAGCCGGTGGCGAGGAAGGCGTCGGCCAGGCCGGAGCGCTCCGAGACCCGGATCGGCCGGCCGTCGAGGGTGGCGCCGGCGCCGCGGAGGGCGGCGAACATCCGGTCGGCCAAGGGCTCGTAGACCGCGCCGGCGAGGAGCTCGCCCCGCCGCCGGCAGGCCACCGAGACGCAGAAGACCGGCAGGCCCTGGAGGAAGTTGGTGGTGCCGTCGAGGGGGTCGACCACCCACTCGTGCTCGTCGCCACCGTCGAGCACCCCCGCCTCTTCAGTGAGGATCCGGTGGTCGGGGAAGCGTCCCCGGAGGGCGGCGACGACCGCCTCCTCGCTCTCCCGGTCGGCCCGGGTCACGAAGTCGTTCGCCCCCTTGCGCCGCACGTCGAGGGCCGAGCTGCCGAACAGGCGACGCAGGATCGCCCCGCCCGCGCGGGCGGCCTCGGTGGCCGTTTCGAGGAGTGGCGGCGGGGACGGCATCGCGGTCGGCGGGGGCCTTCGCCGGGCGGCGGCGAGCGCTCCCGGAGGCGGCTCCCTGTCCGCAACAGCTTACCACCCGGCGCGCGCGAGCGGCCGGGTCGGAGCGGGCGTCAGGGCCCGCGCAGGAATAACTCCCAGCACCGAGGGCGTAAGGGCGCAATCCTCGCAAGGCGCGCGACTGAGGCATAGCGGGGCCTATGCCGCAGGGAGCGCAACGCCGCGAGGGTTGATGGAATTACGCCCGAATGCGGGAGTTATTCCTGCGCGGGCCCTCAGGGCAGCGCGATCCTCCGGCCGCCGACGAGGGTGCCGGCCGGGCGGCCGCGGAGGGTCCAGCCGTCGAACGGGGTGTTGCGCGACTTGCTGCGGAAGGTGCGCCGGTCGACGGTGACCTGGGCGTCCAGGTCGATCAGGGTGACGTCCGCGGGGCTGCCGGGGGCGAGCGAGCCGCCAGGGATCCCCATCACCCGGGCCGGCGCGGTCGACAGGAGCTCGACCAGGCGGGCGAGGTCGATCACGCCGGCACCGACCAGCCGGTCGAGGCAGAGCGACAGGGTCGTCTCGAGCCCCAGGATGCCGAAGGGCGCGGTGCTGAACTCCACGTCCTTCTCGTCCGGGTGATGGGGCGCGTGGTCCGAGGCGATGCAGTCGATCGTGCCGTCGGCGAGGCCGGCGAGGAGGGCCTGGCGGTCCGCCTCGCTCCGGAGCGGCGGCTTCATCTTGAAGTCGGTCGAGTACTCCGAGTCGGCGACCCCCCGGTCGGTCAGGAGCAGGTGGTGGGGCGTCGCCTCGCAGGTCACCGGCAGGCCCTTCTCCTTGGCCCGGCGGACGAGCTCGAGGCTGCGGGCGGTCGAGAGGTGCTGCACGTGGTAGCGCCCGCCGACGTCCTCGAGGAGCAGGAGGTCGCGGGCCACCAGGATGTCCTCGGCAGCGCCGGCGATCCCGGCGAGGCCCAGGCGGGTCGACCACTCGCCCTCGTGCATCACGCCGTCGCCGGTGAGCCGCAGGTCCTCGGCGTGCTGGATCACCGGCACGCCGAAGTGGCGGGCGTAGAGGAGCGCCCGGCGCATGAGCTCGGGATGGGCGACGGGCAGGCCGTCGTCCGACACCGCCACCGCCCCGGCGGCGACCATCTCCCCCATCTCGGCGAGCTCCTCGCCGCGCAGGCCCTTGCTCACCGCCCCCACCGGGTAGACCCGGGCGTAGCCGGCGCGCCGGGCCTGGGAGAGGATCAGCTCGGTCACCGAGGCGTTGTCGTTGACCGGCACGGTGTTCGCCATGCAGGCGACGGCGGTGAAGCCCCCGGCGGCGGCGGCCATGGTGCCGGTGCGCACCGTCTCCTTGTGCTCCTGGCCCGGCTCGCGCAGGTGGACGTGGACGTCGATCAGCCCGGGGGTGACGACCAGCCCCGAGGCGTCCAGGACCTCGGCGCCCCTGGGCGCCCGGAGCCCTTCGCCCAGGCGGGCGACGACGCCCTCGGCGAGCAGCAGGTCCACCCCTTCGTCGAGGCCCTGGCTCGGGTCGAGCACCCGGCCGCCCCGGACCAGGAGCGGCCGCCCCTCGGATCGCGGCGGCTCCGACCGGGTCTCCCCGCGACCGCCCTGCGCCTCGCTCACGCCGCCCCCTCTTGTTCGTCCGCCCGCACGCCCGAGAGCAGGTAGAGCACCGCCATGCGCACCGCGACGCCGTTGGTCACCTGCTCGAGGATCACCGAGAACGGTCCGTCGGCGACCTCGCTCGCGATCTCGACGCCGCGGTTCATGGGGCCGGGGTGCATGACGATGGCGTCCTCCTTGGCGCGGCGCATGCGCTCGGCGGTCAGGCCGAAGAGGTTGAAGTACTCCCGGGTCGACGGGAAGAGCATGCGCCCCTGGCGCTCGAGCTGGATGCGCAGCATCATGACCACGTCGGCGCCCTCGACCGCCTCGTCGAGCGAGTGGCTGACCGCCACCCCCATGGACTCCATCGCCACCGGCATCAGGGTGCGCGGCGCCGCGACGGTGACCTCGGCGCCCAGCTTGCCCAGCAGGTGGACGTTCGAGCGCACCACCCGGCTGTGCTCGATGTCGCCGACGATCGCCACCTTGAGGCCCTCGATCCGCCCCTTGTGCTGGCGGATGGTGAAGGCGTCGAGGAGCGCCTGGGTCGGGTGCTCGTGGGCGCCGTCGCCGGCGTTGATCACCCCGGCGGCGAGGCGCCGGGCGAGCAGGTGCGGCGCGCCGGGAAAGGCGTGGCGGATGACGATCAGGTCGGGCGCCATGGCCTGGAGGTTGAGCGCCGTGTCGACCAGGCTCTCGCCCTTCGAGAGCGAGGAGCTCGAGGCCGAGAAGTTGAGCCCGTCGGCCGACAGGCGCTTCTCGGCGATCTCGAAGGAGGAGCGCGTGCGGGTGGAGGCCTCGAAGAAGAGGTTGACCACGGTCTTCCCGCGCAGGGTGGGCACCTTCTTGATCGGGCGCTCGGCGACGTCGCGGAACGACTCGGCGGTGTCGAGGACGAGGCGGATCTCGGCGGCCGAGAGCTCGGCGATCCCCAGGAGGTCCTTGCGCGTCCAGCGGACGGCGGCGGGCGGAGCCGGCGGCACCTTACGCCCCCACCCGTTCCAGGAGCCGGACCTCGTCGGCGCCGTCGGTCTCGGCGAAGCGGACCTCGACGTGCTCGTCGGCCGCGGTCGGCACCAGGGTGCCCACGTAGTCGGCCTGGATCGGGAGCTCGCGATGGCCGCGGTCGATCAGGACGGCGAGGCGGACGGCGCGCGGGCGGCCGTAGTCGATCAGGGCGTCGAGGGCCGCCCGCACCGTGCGCCCGGTGAAGAGGACGTCGTCGCAGAGCACGATCACCCGGTCGTCGATCGGCCGCGGGAACCGGGTCTGCTTGACCACCGGCTGCGGCGCGATGGTCGAGAGGTCGTCGCGGTAGAGGGTGATGTCGAGGATGCCCAGCGGCACCTCTCCTCCCTCCATGGCCTGGATCTCCTCGACCAGGCGCTCGGCGAAGGGCACGCCGCGGGTGCGCACGCCGATCAGCATGAGGTCGGCGGTGCCGCCGTTGGCCTCGACGATCTCGCCCGCCATGCGACGGACGACCCGGCGAAGCTGCTTCTTGTCGAGGAGGGTTTTCTTCGGTTTGAGGCTGGGCGCCAAGGCTCGCTCCCGAATCCGCGGCATGGTACGTCCCGGCCCGTACGTTGTCAAACCGGACGCCCCCCGCATCCTTTCGATCCCCTGCCCACCCCACGGGGGGAAGGAGACGCCTCCTCCCTCCCCTGGACTGGAGCGCCTTCGTTCTTTAACATGACGGCCCCGGAACCCGCTGACCATGCCCGACGCGACACCCCAGCCGAGCCCGCGGCGCCGGCAGATCCTCTTCCTCGTGCTCTTCGTGGTGATCCTGGCGGGGAGCTTCACCCTGCTGTCGGTCAACTGGGTCAACGACCACCTGGTCGTGCCCTTCACCGCCTGGGTCGCCTGGACCAGCGGCGAGGCGCTCCGTCTCCTGGGCCAGCCGGTCGTCCTGTCGGGGACGGTGATCCGGGGACCCAGCTTCGCGGTCAACATCGAGAACGGCTGCAACGGGGTCGAGACCGTGGTCATCTTCCTCGCCGCCGTCCTCGCCTTCCCCGCCCGCTGGCGTGCGCGGCTGGCCGGTCTCGTGCTGGGCGTCGTGGCGATTCAGGCGATCAACCTGGTGCGCGTGGTCGCCCTGTACTTGACCGGCGCCTACCTGCCCGCCTTCTTCGACACCTCCCACACGGTCATCTGGCAGACGGTCGTGATCCTGTGCGGCCTCGGCCTGTTCGTGATCTGGGCGAGCCGGGTGGGGGGGGTCGGCGGGGCCGGGGGCGCGCCAGGGGGAGCGGGGAAGCGGTCCGGGGCCGGAGCGTGAGCGCCCGCTCCGGCAGCCGCGCCGCGGCCCGGGCGGGTCGCCGCGGGCCGGCGGAGGCGACGGCCGGGACCGGGCGGCGGCGGTGGGCGCTCCTCCTGGTGCGCAACGTCCTCCTCTTGCTGATCCCGGCGGCCGTCGCCTGGACGCTCCTGACCCCCTTCTACAACCGCTTCCTGGAGGTGGCGGGCCAGAACGCCGCCCACCTGATCGAGAGCCCGGACGTCACCCGCCTCTACCCCAAGGACTCCGACTTCGCCCTGATCGGCCGCCTCGACTTCCCCCGCGAGCACGAGATCGTCTCCTCGCTGCGCGTGACCGACATCCACTTCCCGGTGATCCTGCTGGTCGCCCTCTTCCTCGCGGTCCCCGGGGTTCCCTGGCGCGAGCGCCTGGCCAACCTGGGCTGGGCGCTCCTCGTCTCGGCCTGCTTCGACGTGGTCCTGACGCTGTTCTGGATCGAGTTCATCTACGCCATCCAGCTCGGGCACTGGAGCCTCGCCCACTACGGCGCCTTCGCCCGCAATTTCTGGGGCCTGGGCAAGCACGTCCTCGACCTGCCGGTCAAGCTCGGCCTGCCCTTCCTGCTCTGGGCGTGGTTCTACCTGGGAAGGCTGCTGCCGGCCCAGGAGGTTGAAGCGGCTGGATGAGCCGGCGGCGCCGGCGGCTGGCCACCAGCCCTGGTGCCCAGGGCCGGGCAGACCCCCAGATCTCGCCCCTACCGCCCTTGTCGCCCACTCTCGGTTCTGGTACTCTTCGACCCTTGACGTCATGTTGAAGCTCAAGCGCCTCGAGGTCTCCGGATTCAAGTCCTTCGTGGACCCTGTCGCCCTGGATTTCGCCGGGGGGATCACCGCCATCGTCGGCCCCAACGGCTGCGGCAAGTCGAACATCTCCGACGCCCTCACCTGGGTGCTCGGCGAGCAGAGCGCCAAGAACCTCCGCGGCGACACCATGGAGGACGTGATCTTCAACGGCTCGGCGGAGCGCAAGCCGCTGGGCATGGGCGAGGTCACCCTGCGCCTCGAGACCGACCCGTCCTTCCCTTCGGCCGAGGACGGGGTGCTGACCCTGGGGCGGCGGGTGTTCCGGAGCGGCGAGAGCCAGTACAGCCTGAACGGCCGCTTGGTGCGCCTGAAGGAGATCAAGGACCTCCTGATGGACACCGGTCTGGGCATCCGGGCCTACTCGGTGATCGAGCAGGGCAAGATCGGGATGATCCTCTCCGGCAAGCCCCAGGAGCGCCGCCGGCTGATCGAGGAGGCGGCCGGGATCACCCGCTACAAGGCGAGAAAGCGGATCGCCGAGGTCAAGCTCGAGGAGGCGCGGGCGAACCTGCTGCGCCTGGACGACGTGATCGGCGAGGTGGAGCGCGCCTTGCGCTCGCTCAAGCGCCAGGCGAGCGCCGCCCGGCGCTACAAGGAGACGCAGGCGGAGTACCGGGAGCTCTTCGAGCGCGTGCTCCTGGGGCGCTGGCGGCGCCTCGCCGGACGGCGCGAGGGGCTGCGGGTGGAGCTCGAGACCTGCCTCTCTCGCGACGCGGCCCTCGCCGCCGAGCTCCACCGCCGGGAGGCCGAGCTCGCCGCCGGCCGCGAGGAGCTCGACCGGCTCGCGGCGGCGGTCGGCGACCGGCACAAGACCGTCGCCGACCTGGGGGCCCTGATCGAGGGCCGCCAGCAGCTCTTGAAGTCGGGCCGGGAGCGCCTCCAGGAGATCGCCGAGCGGGTGGCCGGCGGCCGGGCGCTCGCCGAGCGCCGGGGCCGCGAGGTCGAGGAGCTGAGCGGCGTGCTCGCCGAGCTCACCGAGCGCCGGGACGAGCTGGAGCGCGAGCTGGTCTCGGCGGCCGCCGCGGTCTCCCGCGACGAGGAGGAGACCCAGGCCGCCGAGCGCGACCTGGCGCGGGCCGAAGAGCGCCGCGAGGCGCTGCGCGCCGAGCTCCTGGCCGCCGCCGCCGAGCTCAACCGCCTGCGCCAGCGCCGCCACCAGGGCGAGATCGAGCTCGAGAAGGCCAACTACCGCAGCCACCACCTGGATCACGACCTCGAGGCGCACACCCGGGAGGCGGCGCAGGCCGCCGAGACCCTGGAGCTCGCGAGTGCCCGGGTGGGCGAGCTCGAGACCGCGATCGAGGCGCGGACGACCGAGATCGAGCGCCTGGGCGGCGAGCTCGACGAGGTGCTGCGCCGCGAGTCGAAGGCCGCCGAGGAGGTCCGGCGGCTCGAGTCGAGCCTCTCCGAGGGCCGCCAGCGGCGCCGCCTCCTCGAGGAGCTTCTCCCGCGCCCACGCCGAGCGCCGCACGGTGCTCGAGGAGGCCCTGTTTGCGGCCGGCATCACCGAGCCGGTCTACCTCTCGGACCGGGTGCGGGCGGTCGAGGGCTGGGAGCGGGCGCTCGACCTCTACCTTGGGGAGCTCGCCGACGCCGTGGTCCTGCCCCCGGACGCGGCGGCCCGGGAGCTCGCCGAGACCCTCCAGGGGCAGGCCGCGGCGCTCCTCGTGAGCCCGTCGCCGGGAGGTGAGGCCGCGGCACCCGAGGTCGACGACCCGGAGGTGGTCCTCCCCCTGGGGGCCGCCCTGGGGGTGGCTCCGGAGCTCGCGGCCGCCCTGCCGCCGGCCTGCCTCGTCGCCTCCGCCGCCGGCGCCGAGCGCCTCGCCCGCCGCCATCCGGGAATCGCCTTTCTCTCCCCCGAGGGGCTCTGGTTCGAGGGCGGCGTGGTCCACGTCGCCGGCGCCCGGGGCGAGCCGGGGGTGCTGGAGCGCGAGCGCCACCTGGCCGAGCTCGCCCGAGAGATCCCGGCCCTCGAGCGGCGCCTCGAGACCGCCGAGGCCACCCTCGAGGAGACGATCGAGCGGCGCACCGCGAAGGCGAGCGAGAAGAACGCCAAGGAGGGGGAGATCGCCCAGCTCCGCCAGGAGCTCGCCGTCGCCCGGGCCCGCCGGGAGGACGCCGCGGCCCGTCACCGGCGGCTCGGCGACGAGGGCGAGCGGTTGCGCGCCGAGCACGACGCGATCGGCACCGAGGTGGGCGCCGTTCGGGAGCGCCAGGCGGCGCTCGACGCCGAGATCCAGGCGGCCGACGAGGCTCATGCGGCCCTCCAGGAGCGCTTCGACCGGGGCGAGGAGGCGGTGCGCGAGGCCAAGGAGCGGCGCGAGGGGCTGCGCGAGTCGAGTGCCGGGCGGCGCGGGCGGCTCGACCTCCTGCGCGAGCGCCTCGACTCTCACGAGCGCGAGCTCGAGCGCACCCGCCAGCAGATCGACGAGGCGCACCGCCAGGCCGCCGCCTGGGAGGAGGAGGCCGCGCGGCTCCTCGGCCGCCGGCGGGAGCTCGAGGACGAGATGAGGCGCGCCGAGAGCGAGCTCCAGCAGGCCCTCGAACGGCGCAGCGGCGCCGAGGCCGAGCTCCTCGGCGAGCAGGAGCGCCTCGACGAGCGCCGCGCCGCGCTCCGTGGTGCGGAGGCGGCGCTCGGCGAGCTGCGCGGCGAGCGCGACGTGGCGCGGGAGGCGGTCGAGGCGCTGCGCATCCAGGAGGCCGAGCTCAAGCAGGACGCCGGTCACCTCGCCGAGACGTTCCGCGAGGAGTTCCAGCGCGAGCTCGCCGGCGAGGCGCAGGCGCCGGCCGCCGGGGAGCCGGCGCCGGAAGCCGAGGCGGCGCCGGGCCTGGTGGACCTCGAGGCGCAGCTCGCCCGCACCAAGGCGACCCTCGAGCGGCTGGGGCCGGTCAACGTGCTGGCGGTCGAGGAGTACGAGGAGCAGCAGGAGCGCCACGGCTTCCTGACCACGCAGCGCGCCGACGTGGAGGCGTCGGTGGAGAGCCTGAAGCGGACGATCCGGGAGATCAATCAGACCTCCTCGGAGCGGTTCCGGGAGACGTTCGCCGAGGTGAACCGCTCGTTCGGGGAGATCTTCACCAAGCTCTTCCGCGGCGGCGAGGCGGAGATGCGGCTCCAGGACGAGGACGACGTGCTGGAGTCGGGGATCGAGATCGTGGCCCGGCCGCCGGGCAAGCGGCTCCAGAACCTGATGCTGCTCTCGGGCGGCGAGAAGGCGCTGACCGCGGTGGCGCTGCTGTTCGCCCTGTTCCGCACCAAGCCGTCGCCGTTTTGCATCCTGGACGAGGTGGACGCGCCGCTCGACGACGCGAACACGGTGCGTTTCGCGGAGATGCTCCAGGAGATGGCGGGCGACACGCAGTTCCTGGTGATCACGCACAACAAGATCACCATGGAGGTGGCCTCGACGCTCTACGGCGTCACCATGGAGGAGCGCGGCGTCTCGAAGCTGGTCTCGGTCGAGCTCGACGACATCCACCCCGAAGAAGGCCAGGCGGCGACGGCGTAACGGAGCGCGACCCCGCGTGCGGCGTGACCCTGCATTCAGCGCAACCCGGGATGGGGGCAACCCTGCGTGCCGCGCGACCCCACGTGCCGCGCGACCCCGGGTGGGGTGCAACCCCGCGTAGGGCGCAACCCCGCGTGCGGCGCAACCCCGGGTGATAGGGGTAGGGAGGGCAGGTTGGATTCCCTGCCCCCCCTCCCTCCGAACCGGACGTGCGGATCTCCCGCATCCGGCTCTCCGGTTGGTGGTTCACCTGCGAGAGGACTGCGGGTCCGAGGCATAGGCGGCTTCGAGGCTGAACAGCCCATGCTCGGCGAAGAAGGCGTTGGGCCAGCGCTGGTGGTCGCGACCGCGGCCCCGGCCTCGGCCTCGGCGACGCTTGCGTAAGATGCTGCGCAGGCGCATGCGGATCCACCGGTCGAGCGGCCGGAAGGTCGTCGGGTGGCTGTAGCGGTAGTACTCGTACCAACCACGCAACGTCCGGCTGACGTCCCAGGTGATCCGATCGAGGCTGTGACCGTTGGTGCGCCGGGTCTTGCGGCGCAGGGTGTCCTTGAGCTTCCGGAGGCTCTTGTCGCGGGGCCATTGGTAGCCCCGTTCGAAGTGGTACCCCAGGAAGTCGAAGCCACCCCGCTCGGTGGTATCCACCACCGCCGTCTTGTCCGGGTGAAGGCTCAGGCCCTCCTGGGCCGTCCACGCCTCCACCAGGGCAAGCGCCCGGCGGGCCTCGGTCTCGCTCCGACACAGGATCACGAAGTCGTCGGCGTAGCGCACCATCTCGAAGCCCTCGCGGGCCAGAAGATGGTCCAGCGGGTCGAGGTAGATGTTGGCCAGTAGGGGGCTGATCACCGCGCCTTGCGGGGTTCCCCGCTCGGGCGTCCAGCTCTCCAGTCCGTCCAGTACCTCTTGCTCGAGAAAGGCTTCGACCAGGGCGAGCACTCGCCCGTCCGATACCTTCTCGCGCACCCGCGCCAGCAGGCGCTCCGGATCGATCGTGTCGAAGTACCGGCGCAGGTCGGCGTCCACCACCCAGGTGTGGCCCGAGTCGAGGAGCTCCTCGACCCGCTCCAGCGCTTCCCGGCACCCGCGCCCCGGGCGGAAGCCGTAGCTGTGCTCGGCGAAATCCCGCTCGAAGATCGGCTCCAGGACCAAGCGCAACGCGCCCTGCACCACCCGATCGCGCACCGTCGGAATCCCCAGGGGCCGCTTCTCGCGGCTTCCCGGCTTGGGGATCCACCGCCGACGCACCGCCTGCGGGCGGTAGCTACCGTCCCGCAAGGACGCCGACAGCGTCTCCACCTCTTCCTCCAGGCGCGATCCGTAGTGATCCACGGTGACGTGATCTACCCCCGCGGCGCCCCCGTTGCGCTCGACTCTCTCGAACGCGCGCAGAAGCGTCTGCTTCCGGCAGACCTTGTCGATCAGGCTGAACCACGTCCCTCCTCGGACCCCGGTCTCCAGGGCCCGCAGCATGCGCTCCGTCCAGACCGAGGGTTCGGCCCAGCCCCATCGGGACCGGACCTCTCCGCCGGGGTTAGGGGCTCGCCCCACTCGCGCCGGGGTCTCGTCTCTCGTCCTGGCCGTCACGCATCCACCTTCCTGCTTCCCTTCGCTCCACGCCCATTACGGCGCTTCCTCGCTACTATGGAAGCTCTGACTCCTGCCGCCCTGCTTCTCCTCGTGGACGACAGGTCTCCCCGCTTACGGTGCCTGGCCGTCGCGATCATTCCGTCCCCAACCACCTGTAGGCCCCCCGCCCACGCTTTCGCACGCTACCCCTCAGCGCGACGGGCACCCCGGCTCTCCCGGGTCCGGGCTTCGCCATTCGCTTGTAGGCTCGCCGAGTCCTACCGGCCGAATCGGGTTCGTTGCCTACGGACTGATCGCTCATCTCCTCCTACTCCCCACCCCGCCTCGCGGCGACGCAGTCAGAGTCGATTACAGGCCGGAGAGCGTATGCCTGGAGAGGACTCGCACCTCTCTGACCATGCACCCTCGCGGGCGTACAAGCGGCCGAGCTCTGTCTCGGCCGGGCGAACCTTGCGACCTGCACCGAGCCATCCTCCAGAGCCAGACGCCGGTTACCCCTCGCTCCGCGGCTGTCAGGCCGAGCTCTGTCCTCCGTCCTGAGCGAGCTTCGCAATCCGCAGCCGGCCGTTCCGACGGCCGGCTACGGAATCCCGTGGCGCTTGCGCTTGGCCCACAGGGCCTTGCGGCTGATGCCCAGGAGGCGGGCGGCGTCGGTCTGGCTACCGCGGGTGTAGGCGAGGGCGCGGCGGATCTCGTCGGCCTCGGCCGCTTCCAGGGTGCGCGGGCGCCGCTCGCCGCCGGCGGGCGGCTCGGGGGCGAGGGGGCCGGCCCCGGCGGCCAGGACCAGCGCCCGCTCCAGGGTGTTGCGCACCTGACGCAGGTTGCCCGGCCAGGGGTGCCGGCCCATCCACCCGCGCGCCTCCGGGACGAGGCCGAGCCCGGGGCGGCCGAAGCGCTCGCCCAGGTCGGCCAGCAGCCGGTCGATCAGGCCGGGCAGGTCCTCGGGGCGCTCGCGCAGGGGGGGCACCCGAAAGGTGAGCACCTCCAGGCGATAGTAGAGATCCTCGCGGAAGGCGCCGCTCGCGACCCGGCGCGGCAGGTCCTCCGAGCCCACCGCGAGGAAGCGCACGTCGGCGCGCTCCTCGCCGCCGCCGAGCGGGGCGTAGACCCCCTCGGCCACCAGGCGCAGGAGCTTCGCCTGGCTGGCGAGGGGCAGCTCCTCCACGTGGTCGAGGAGCAGGGTGCCCCCCGCCGCCCGCGCCACCCGTCCCGGCCGCGCGGTGTCGGCGCCGGTGAACGCGCCGCGCCGGTATCCGAAGAGCTCGCTCTCGAGCAGGCCGGTGGGCAGCGAGCCGGGATCGATTTCGACCAGCGGGCCGGCGGAGCGGCCGCTCGCCGCGTGGAGGGCGCGGGCCAGGGTGGATCGCCCCGAACCCGGTTCGCCGACGATCAGCACCGGGGCGTCGCTCGCCGCCGCCCGCTCCAGGGCGCCGAGGCGGGCGCCGAGACCGGGCTGGCCGGCCAGGGCGCGCGCCAGCGCACCGGGCCCCTGGCTCACGTGGTGAACTTCTGGGTCTCGTCCTCGGCGTCCGCCCACAGGCGCTCGAGGGCGTAGAACTCCCGCGGCTCGGGCTGGAAGACGTGCGTCACCAGGTCGCCGTAGTCGAGCAGCACCCAGTTGCCCCCGCGCTGGCCCTCGACGTGGAGCGGCCGCACGCCCTCCCTGGCCAGGGCCTCCTGGATCGCCTCGGCGACCGCCTGGACCTGGCGCTCGCTGGTGCCGCTCGAGATCAGGAAGTAGTCGGTGAAGTCGCTCACCGGTCCGAGGTTGAGGACCCGGAGGTCCTGGGCCTTGCGGTCGAGGGCCGCGGCCACGGCAATCCGGACGCGAGCGGCGGTGTCGAGGGCGGCTTGACTCGCTGGGGTCGCTGGGCTCATCTATAGAAGGCGTATTTCTCGATGTAGTGTACCACCAGGGGATGCATCCACTCCTCCATCCAGGCCTCGTCCCCCTCCCCCTCCGCCAGGCGGTCGCGGATGCCGGTCGAGGAGATGTCGACCAGCACGTCCTCGATCACGTCGATGGCGCCCCGGGCGAGGCGCTCCCGGAGCTCCGGCGCCAGGTCGGCGCGCAGCCCGGCGATCTCGTTGCCCGGGCGGGTCAGAACCACCAGGCGGGCGAGCTCCAGGAGGTCGCGCCACCGCCGCCAGGTGGGGAGCTGGGCCAGGGCGTCGGAGCCCAGCACCAGGACCAGCTCCGCCGCCGGCTCCTCGCGGGCGAAGTGCTCCAGCGTCTCCGCCGTGTAGCTCGGGCGGTCGGGGCGCAGCTCGAAGTCCGAAACGTAGAGGCCCTCCTCCTCGAGCAGAGCCATCTCGACCATGGCGTAGCGCGCCGCCGCCGGCGCCCGGGGCGCGCTCTCCGGGGCTTGCTTGTGGGGCGGGCTGGCGGTCGGCAGGTAGATCACCCGCTCGAGGCCGAAGCGCCGCCGGGCCTCCTGCACGGGGCGCACGTGGCCGCGGTGGATGGGGTCGAAGGAACCCCCGAACAGACCCAATCGGATGCCCCCCGCATCCCCTCGATCCCCTTCCCTCCCCACGGGGGGGAAGGGGACGGTCGATCGGATGCCCCCCGCATCCCCTCGAGCCCCTTCCCTCCCCACGGGGGGGAAGGGGACGGTTGATCGGATGCCCCCCGCATCCCCTCGATCCCCTTCCCTCCCCACGGGGGGGAAGGGGACGGTTGATCGGATGCCCCCCGCATCCCCTCGATCCCCTTCCCTCCCCACGGGGGGGAAGGGGACGGTTGATCGGATGCCCCCCGCATCCCCTCGATCCCCTTCCCTCCCCACGGGGGGGAAGGGGACGCCCCCACCCGATCCTTCGTTCGACTGGTGGCTCATGCGGTCTCCGGGGGGGCGGGGTGGTGCCAGGGGGCGTCGGCGGCGGCGGCGGCCCGGGCGTCCTCCTCGGCGGCGCGGGCGGCGTCGAGCGCGGCGCCCACGCGGCCCACGAGCTTCGGCAGCCCCTCTCCCGCGACCGCGCTCACCTCGAGGTAGGGAAGGCCCCGCCGCCGCGCCGCCGCCTCGAGGTCGCGGCGGCGCTCCTCCCGCGCCGCGTCGAGCTTCGAACCGACCACGAACCGCTCGCGCGCGAGCAGCTCCGGGTCGAAGGCCGCGAGCTCCTCCTCGACCGTCGCCAGGTCCGTCCCGGCGTCGCCCTCGGCCGAGAGATCGACCAGGTGCACCAGCACCCGGCAGCGCTCCACGTGGCGCAGGAACTGGTGCCCGAGGCCCGCCCCTTCCGCGGCGCCGGCGATCAGGCCGGGCAGGTCGGCGATCACGAACGGCCGCTCGGCCGGGGCGCGATCCACCACTCCGAGCTGCGGCACCAGGGTCGTGAACGGGTAGTCCGCGATCTTCGGCCGGGCGGCCGAGAGACGGCTGATCAGCGTCGACTTGCCGGCGTTGGGCAGGCCGACCAGGCCCACGTCGGCGAGCAGCTTGAGCTCCAGGCGGAGATGGCGCTCCTCGCCCTCCCCCCCGGCTCGGCTCGGCGCGGCGCCTGGTTGGTGGAGCTCTTGAAGTGGCTGTTGCCCCGCCCGCCCATGCCGCCGGCGGCGACCCGGAGGCGCTGCCCCTCCTCCAGGATCTCGCCCAGGAACGCATCCCCTTCGGCGTCGTGGACCTGGGTGCCCAGCGGCACCGGGATCTCCAGGTCGTCGCCGCTCCGGCCGGTGCGGTTCGAGCCCTCGCCGTGGCGCCCGCGCTCGGCCGCGTAGAGCTGCCGGAACCGGAGGTGATAGAGGGTGTTGAGGGAGTCGTGGCCGACCAGCCAGACCGCCCCGCCGTAGCCGCCGTCGCCCCCGGAGGGACCGCCCCGGGGCACGAACTTCTCGCGCCGGAAGGCGACGCAGCCGTTGCCCCCGCGGCCGCCCTGGACGTGGATCACCGACTCATCCAGGAAGTGCACGGGGGCTCTCGGCGCTCGGGAGCGGCCTCTCCCGAAGGGACGCCCCGCCTACTCGGCGGGGACGACGTTGACGAAGGTGCCCAGGCGGCCCCGGTTGCGGAACTGGACGGTGCCGTCGGTCTTGGCGAAGAGGGTGTCGTCCTTGCCCCGGCCGACGTTGTCGCCGGGGAAGAACTTGGTGCCGCGCTGGCGGACGATGATCGAGCCGCCGGAGACCGACTGGCCTCCGAAGGCCTTGACCCCCAGGTGCTGCGGATTGGAGTCGCGGCCGTTGCGGCTGGAGCCCTGTCCTTTCTTGTGAGCCATGGCGTAGGTTCCTCGCTCCGGCCGGGCGCCGGAGCCGTCGGTTCAGATTGCGATGTCCTCGATGCGGACGCGGTGGTAGCTCTGGCGGTGGCCGTTGGTACGGCGGTAGCCCTTGCGGCGCTTGAACTTGAAGACGCGGATCTTCGGACCGCCGACCTCGGCGACCAGCACCCCCTGGACCTTCGCCCCGGAGAGCGCGTCGCCGGTCTTGACGCCGTCGTCGCCGTGCACCATGAGGACCCGGTCGAAGGTCACCTCGGAGCCCTCGGAGAGGTCGTCGAGGAGCTCGACGTCGATCACGTCGCCGGGCTCGACCCGGTACTGTTTTCCACCCGTTTCGATGACCGCCTGCATATCAGCACACTCCTGGATTTGCCGTGTCGGGGAACGCGGAGCGCCGCGGGGCGCGGACCGCCAAAGCTAACACCGGCGCGCCCGGCGAGTCAACCCTTCAGGTGGGCGAGGAACTCGCTCTCGACCCGGCTGCGCAGCGACGCGAGGCGCTCGGGCCGCGCCGCGCCGCGGAGCGCCTCGACGATCAGCACGTGGGGCACGTCGGCGAAGTCGGCGTACGCCTCGTGCCGCTCGATGCCCCGGAACAGCTCGTGGCGGCTCTCGCGGTAGCGGCACCACTCGAGGTCGACGAAGCCCGTGGCCTCGAGGGCCTCGGCCAGGATCTCGCGGTTCCACAGGAACTGGTGCTCCCAGCCGTGGAAGGCCCGGTTCAGGTGGATCGCCATGTCGCGCTTGCGCTCCGGCGGCTCTCCGAGGGCGTAGTGGGTGACCCACACCCAGTCGAGGTTCGGGGTGGAGAGCCGGATGAGACCGCCCTCGCCCAGAACCCGCCAGGCCTCGGCCAGGAAGTCCAGGGCATGGTCGATCCGCAGGTGCTCGAGGAAGTGCTCGGCGTAGACCGCCTCGCAGTCGCAAAAGTCGAGACCGCCGGTGACGTCGGCCACCACGTCGACCCCGGGCAGGTCCTGGGCGTCGACGTTGATCCAGCCCTCGAGCCGGGCGCGCCCGCAGCCGACGTGGAGCCGCGGGTGCTCGGCGGTGGCGGGGTCACCGGCTCGCGCCATGGCCTCAGCCCCCCGAGAGCTCGTCGAGGTCCGACGGGGTGATGAACTCTTCCGGGTCGTCGTTGCCGCAGACCTCGCAGAGGGCCTCGATGATCTTCCCGTCACGCCACTCGAACACATAGGTGGGCGTCTCGCAGTTGAGGCAGATCAGGTAGTCGGGGCTGTCCATGCGACCGCTTCCTCGAAATCCGTGGCGAGAACGATATCATCGGACAGATATGATGGCTGGTGACTGAGATTTTCGGACACGACGCGAATCGGGGCTTGACAAGGTCTGAGTTGGGTACTATCATAAGTAGGTCAGCGGAGGAAGCGGATCCCGAACGGTCCCCTCCGCTGACCGAGGTCCCGGAGGACCGCTCCGGAACCGCGATGATTCGAGACGACCGCAACGGAAGACTCGTCTACGTAAACCCGCGAAACGACTGGATCAAGGAGATTGCCATGCGCACAGCCCTCACCCGCTGGAGCCCGACGACGGCCAACCTGTTCACCACGCGCGACCCCTTCGCCCGCTTCATGGACTCGTTCCTCAACGAGGCCCTGCAGCCCAGCGAGGACGTGTCGAACCGGGCCTGGATGCCCGTGGTCAACATCCGCGAGACGGATGGGGCGTTCTTCCTCGAGGCGGAGCTGCCCGGCCTGACCAAGAAGGACATCGAGATCACCCTCGAGAACAACCTCCTCAAGCTGTCCGGTGAGCGGCGGTTCGAGAAGGACGCGAAGGAGGAGAACTACCACCGCATCGAGCGGTCGTACGGCTCGTTCCTGCGCACCTTCTCGCTGCCGAGCCAGGTCGATCCCGAGGGGGTCAAGGCGGCCTTCAAGGACGGCATCCTGACCGTCGAGGTGCCGAAGGCCGAAGAGGCCAAGCCGCGCAAGATCGCCATCAACTGACGCGCTTCCACGGCGCGGTTCGCGAGCCCCGCCTTTCGAGGCGGGGCTCTTTTGTTTCCGGCCCAGCTCGTGGCGGCCCCGGCGGCGGCACGCCGCCGGGGCGGCGGGACTCGAGCCAGCTCGTGGGCTCGGCGGCGGCGTCCGCCGGGGCCTCGCGCTTCGCCTCGCCCTGACCGCGCTCGCCGGCCGCGGGGAGCGACACCCGCACGGTCGTGCCCGCGTCCGGCTCGCTCGCGACCTCCACCGTGCCCCCGTGGTTCTTGGCGATCCGGTCGACGATCGCGAGCCCCAGCCCGGTGCCCCCCTTGCGGGTCGAGAAGAACACGTCGAAGATCCGGTCGAGGTCCTCGGGCGGGATGCCCCGGCCGTCGTCCTCGACGAGGAGGTCCACCCAGCCGCCCCGCCGCTCGGCCCCCAGCGTCACCCGCCCGCGCCGGCCCCCGTCGCCTCGCCGCGCCTCCTCGGCGGCGGTCAGCGCGTTCTGCGCCAGGTTGAGCAGGAGCTGGCGCATCTGCCCCGGGTCGGCGCGCACCGCGGCGCCGCCGCTGCGATCCTCGGCCACGAGCTCCACCCGCCGGCTCGCCGCCTCCCCGGCGAGGAGCTCGCGGACCTGCTCGAGCAGCTCCGCCGCCGCCACCTCCTCGAGGTCGAGGGGCCGCGGCCGGGCGTAGGAGAGGAAGTCGGTCACCAGGCGCTCGAGCCGCGCGATCTCGCGCCGCGTGATGCCCAACAGCCGCCCGCCGGAGGGCGCCGGGCCGCCTTGGCCGATCTCTTCCTCGAGCATCTGCATGTTGAGGCTCAAGGAGTTGAGCGGGTTGCGGATCTCGTGGGCCAGGCCCGAGGCGAGGGTCCCGATGTAGGCCATTCGCTCGGCTTCGGCGGCCTGCTCCTCGAGCCGCTGGCTGCGGTGCGCGAGCGCCCAGATGAGGAGGAAGGCGCCGGTCAGCAGGAGCGTGGTGACCACCCCCAGGGTCGCGGTCTGGCTGATCAGGTCGTGGCGCAGCTCGGCGATCCTCGCCTGGAGGTCCTCCTCGCTGATCCCGATGCGCAGCAGCCCGAACTTCCCGATCGGCTCCTCCACCTGGTAGCGCGAGCGCCTGGTGCTCACCTCGGTGTGGAGATCGCCCGGAACCTCGCGCGGACGCTCGAGGTCCAGGACCGGTCCGCCGCCCACCGGCTTCTTGAGGTCGCCGGCGGCCTCGTAGACGAGGGCCCCGTCCTTGTCGAGGACCCGCACCGAGCTGACGACTCCCTGCTGGCGGAGGACGGAGTCGATGTAGGTCCGCGTGTCCTTCTCGACGGCGATCACGGTGTAGAGGTCCTTCCCCTCGGCCGAGGCCCGGTCGGCGATCTGCCCCGCGATGTCCTCCGCCTCGTGGCGGGTCTCGAGCAGCACCTGCTCGATCTCGCGCTGAGAGAGCGAGCGGAAGATCAGCCAGCCGAACAGCACCAGGTCGAGGACCACGACCAGGCCGAGGAGGACCAGGGGGACGATCAGCCGGCGCGCCGTGGTCTTGGAGGGCTTGCGAGAGGAACGGGCCACAGGAAGAGAATAGCAATCGGCCGGCCCGGGCGTCACCCGTTGGTTGACCGGCCTCCATCCCGCGGATACGATCGCCGCGAGATCCCTCATGACAGACTCAGGTTCACCAGCCCGGCCGCGCCGCCGCCCGAGGCTCGCCGTCGCCGCCCTGGTGGTCGCCTCCCTCGTCGGCCTCGCGGGATGCGGCGGGCGGGACGAGACGGGCCCGCCACCGGAGCCGGCGGCCGCCCGACCCCGGGCGGCCCCCGGCCAGCCGCGCCACGGCGGCACGGTGGTGATCGGCACGATCAGCGACATCGACGGCGTCAACGAGCTGACCGCCACCAACAGCCGGACCTCGAACGACGTCCTGTTCCAGTTGTTCCTCCATCTCGCCGACGAGAACCCGGACTCCGAGCACCATCCGCCGAGCTGGGATCCGGGAGCTCGCCCGCTCCTGGGACTGGTCCTCCGATCACCTGACCCTCACCTTCCACCTGCGCGACGGTGTCGTCTGGAGCGACGGGGTGCCGGTGACCGCGGAGGACGTGCGCTTCACCTGGCAGGCCCAGACCGACCCGAACCTCGCCTGGCCGAGCGCCTACCTCAAGGCATCGATCCAGGACGTGGAGGTCGTCGATCCCCTCACCGTCCGGTTCCACTACTCGAAGGTCAGCCCCGACCAGTTCAACACCACCGCCGAAGGGGTCGTCCTGCCCCAGCACGCGTGGGGGAAGCTCCCTTTCGCCAGGTGGCGTGAGAGCTCCGAGTTCTTCCTCCACAACCTGGTGGTCGACGGCCCGTTCAAGCTCGAGCGCTGGACGCCGCAGCAGGAGGTCGTCCTGGTGCGCAACGAGCGCTACTTCGACTCCGACCTGCCGCGCCTCGACCGGGTGGTGCTGCGCCTGATCCCCGAGAAGAGCAACCAGGTCAACCAGCTCCTCGCCGGCGACCTCCAGTTCGTGGAGCAGATCCCGGTCCAGGACATTCCCCGCGTCGAGGCCTCGAAGGCCACCCGGGTCGAGTCTTACTGGCACCGGGTTTACTCCTACGTCGCCTGGAACCTCCAGCACCCGATGTTCGCGGACCGGCGGGTGCGCCAGGCGCTCACCATGGCCATCGACCGCCAGCGGATCATCGACACCCAGTGGGGCCGCTGGGCACGGATCGCCACCTCCCCCGTCGTCGCCAACAACTGGGCCCACGACGACTCGATCGAGGCCTGGCCCTACGATCCCGGCCGGGCGCGCGCGCTCCTCGCCGAGGCCGGCTGGACCGACCACGACGGCGACGGGACCCTCGACAAGGGCGGGCGGCCCTTCTCCTTCGAGCTGATGACCAACCAGGGCAACCAGGAGCGGATCAATGCCGTGGTCATGATCCAGGAGCAGCTCAAGAAGGTGGGGATCGACGCCCGTCCGCGGGTGGTCGAGTTCAACGCCATGAACGACTGGATCGGCAACCAGCACTTCGACGCGGCCCTTTCCGCCTGGGCGATGCCGACCAGCCTCGACATGGGCTACGCCTTCGCCTCGAGCGAGATCGGCGGCGGCGGCGGCAACTTCTCCGCCTACTCGAACCCCGAGGTCGACCGCCTCATCGAGCAGATGGCGGGCCTGCCGGACCTCGCCTCGGCCCAGCCGATCCTGAACCGGATTCAGGAGATCCTGCACCGCGATCAACCCATGACCTTCATGTGGGAGTCGAAGCGGGTCAACGGAGTCGACCGGCGGCTCCACGACACCCAGCCCAACCTGCTCGGCTCTCTCTGGTACCTGCGCCGCTGGTGGCTCGGCCCGCCGAGCTGAGAGCGGGCGCCACGCCGCGACCGGACGAGAGCCGATGGGAAGCCTCTTCATCCGACGGCTGGCCGCGGCGGTCCTGCTGCTCTTCCTCGTCCTCACCGTCACCTTCTTCCTGATCCACCTGGCGCCCGGCGACCCGGCGGTGATCCTGGCCGGCGAGCGGGGGACCGCCTCGAGCCTTCGGCGGCTGCGCGAGGTCTACGGCCTCGACCGACCGCTCCTCGTCCAGTACCTGGTCTGGCTCAAGGCCGTGGTCCTCTCCTGGGACTGGGGGACCTCGATCTCCCAGGGGCGGCCGGTGACCCGGGTCCTGAGCCAGGCGATGGGTCCGACCTTCCTCCTGGCGGGGGCGGCGCTCGCCGTCCAGTACCTGGTGGGCGTGCCCCTGGGGGTGGCGGCGGCCCGGCGGCGCGGCCGGCCCGCCGACGCCGCCCTGCGGGCCGGCGCCCTGCTCCTCTACTCCATGCCCCTCTTCTGGCTCGGGCTGATGGCGATCCTCCTCTTCGCCTTCGCCTGGCCCATCCTGCCCGCGAGCCACATGCATTCGGTCGAGGCCTACACCCTCGGCCCCTGGGCATCGTTCGTCGACCTCCTGCGTCACCTCCTCCTGCCGGCCCTGGTCCTGGGTCTCGCTTCGGCCGGCGCCACGGTGCGCTTCGTGCGCAACCGGATGATCGAGGTGCTCGAGGAGGACTACGTGCGGACCGCCCGGGCCAAAGGATTGAGCGAGCGGCGCGTCGTCTGGGTGCACGCCTTGCGCAATGCCCTGGTGCCGGTGATCCAGCTCCTGGGCCTCTCGCTGCCCTTCCTGCTCAACGGCTCCTTGGTGCTCGAGGTGGTCTTCTCCTGGCCCGGCCTGGGGCGCGCGGCCTTTGAGGCGATCCTGGCCCGCGACTACCCGGTGATCCTGGCGGTCACCGCCCTCACGGCCGCCCTCGTGGTGGCGGGGAACTTCCTGGCCGACATGCTGCACGCAGCGGCCGACCCGCGGGTGCGCGATGCTCGTGGATGAGGCCCCGGGGATCGATCGCTCGGGGCGCTCGGGGCGCCCGGGGCGCCGGGAGCGCCCGGCCCGGCGGACGCTCCGCCGCACGGCCGGGAGCTGGCGCGCGGCGGCGCGCTCGGGCGGCGGCCTCCTGGTCGCCCTCCTGGCGGGGGTCGCCCTCGCCGCGCCCTGGATCGCCCCGTACCGCCCGGACGAGCAGCTCGACCCCGCCGCCGGCAAGTACCGTCCGCCGGGCACCGTCCTCGCCGCGGTGGAGCTCGCCGACGGGCGCTGGTTGCTGGCCGACCGCGTGCGCCGGACCGCCGCGGGGCTGAGGGTCGAGCGCCGGGGCGACGAGCCGACTCTCTACCCCGCCTCCGAGATCGCCAACCTGACGCCGGACGGCGTCGCCGACCGCCGGGTCTTCCTCCTGGGCACCGACGGGTTCGGCCGCGACCTCTTCTCGCGCATCATCTACGGCGCGCAGGTCTCCCTCGGAATCGCGGTCCTCACCGTCGCCCTGGCGCTCACCGTGGGCCTCCTCGTCGGGTCGCTCGCCGCCACCGGGCCGAGGTTCCTCGACTCGCTCCTGATGCGCGGCGTCGACGCCCTCCTCGCCTTCCCCTGGCTCTTCCTCGTGCTCACCCTCACCGCCCTCTTCCGGCCCTCGACCGCGCTCGTCGTCCTGGTCCTCGCGGCCACCTCCTGGATGCCGGTCAGTCGTCTGGTCCGGGCCGAGATCCTGAGCCTCGAGAAGAGGGAGTTCGTGCTCGCGGCGCGGAGCCTCGGCCTCCACCCGGCCCGCATCCTCGTCCGCCACCTGCTGCCCAACGCTCTCAACCCCGTCCTGGTGCAGGCGACGCTCGCCGTGGGCAACGTGATCCTCGCCGAGTCGGCGCTCTCCTTCCTGGGCCTCGGAGTCCAGCCGCCGAAGGCGAGCTGGGGCAACATCGTGGCCGACGGCGGCGGGGTCCTCACCACCGCCTGGTGGATCTCCACCTTCCCCGGCCTCGCGATCGTCGTCGCCGTCCTGGCCTTCAACCTCCTCGGCGACCGCCTGAGAGACCTCTGGGACCCGAGAACGCGGAAGTAGTCGCCCCGGACGGCGGCCTGGGGCGAAGCGGCCGGCGCAGTCCGATGCGATCGCTCGGTGCCCGCCGAGGCGTTCGCCCGGCCGAGGCGGAGCTCGGCCGCTTCATGCGTTCGAGTGCGCCTGGGCCGCAATACCGGTTGAAGCGGCCGAGCTCTGTCTCGGCCGGGGCGGGCGGGGGGACCCTCCCGGCAGCCGACCCCGCCGATCCCCACCTCCTCCCCCCAAGGGCGGGAGGGGGCGCGCTTCCCCGGCCGACGAGCGGAGGGGCGGAGCGGGGCTCCCGCCCCGGACAATGCCCGCCTCCGCCCCGGGCGGGAGCCCCGCTCCGCCCCGGCCCGGCCCCCCCCCCCGCGCCTTGCTACACTCCGTCCCCTATGCCCGCCCCGCCCTCCAGCGCTCCCCCCCGCCGCCGAGGCCCCCTCCTGGTGGTCTTCTTCACCGTCCTCCTCGACCTCCTGGGCTTCGGCATGGTCCTCCCCCTCCTGCCCTTCTACGCCCAGCGCTACGGCGCCAGCCCTTTCGGCGTCGCCATGCTCTTCGCCTCCTTCAGCCTCGCCCAGTTCGTCTTCGCACCCCTCTGGGGCCGCCTCTCCGACCGCGTCGGCCGCCGCCCCGTCCTCCTGGGCTCCATCGTCGGCGCCGTCGCCGCCTACGCGCTCTTCGCCCTCGCTCCCTCGTTCACCGTTCTCCTCGTCGCCCGCACCGCCTCCGGCATCGCCGCCGCCAACTACTCGATCGCCCAGGCCTACGTCGCCGACGTCACCCAGCCCGCGGAGCGCGCCAAGGGGATGGGCCTGCTGGGCGCCGCCTTCGGCCTCGGATTCGTCCTCGGGCCGGTGCTCGGCGGCCTCCTGGGCCGGCTCGGCTACGCCGCCGTGCCGGCGGCCGCCGGCGTCCTCGCCGTGGTCAACCTGGTCCTCGCCTTCTTGCTCCTGCCCGAGTCCCTGCCGCCCGAGACGCGCCACCGCCCCGAAGGCCGCTGGCTGAGCCGCGAGTCCTTCCGCCGCGCCGCCGCCAACCGCCCGGTCGCCGGCTTGATGGTGCTCTACTTCCTGGTCATCTTCGCCTTCTCCAACATGGAGGCGACCCTCGGCCTGTTCGTCGAGAAGCGCTTCTCCTTCGGCTTCTTCGCCACCGCCTGGCTCTTCGCCTTCCTGGGGGTGGTGATGGTGATCGTCCAGGGCGGCCTCCTCGGGCGCCTGGTCCAGCGCTTCGGCGAGCCCCGGCTGGTGCGTGCCGGCATCACCCTCATGGCCCTGGGCCTCTTCTTCCTGCCGGTGGGGGCGCGGCTCCTCCTGCTCGGGGCGACCACCGCCCTGCTCGCCGTCGGCATGGGGCTCCACAACCCCTCCACCCTCGGCCTGATCAGCCGCCTGACGGAGGAGCACCGCCAGGGAGGCACCCTGGGCGTCACCCGCTCCCTGGGCGCCCTCGCCCGCGGCGTCGGGCCGATCTGGGGCGGCTGGGCCTTCGCCCGCATGGGCCCGGCCTGGCCCTTCTGGTCGGCGGCCGGCCTGATGGTCCTGGCCCTGGCGGTGGCGATGCCGGTCCTGCGCCAGGTCCGGGCCGCGTAGAGCTGCCCGTGCCCGACCTCTCGAGCTCGACGAGTCAGGTTCTCGCGCCGAGGCGCAGAGGCGCAGAGCAGGGCGATCGATGGGCGGGACCCAGGAGCACCGCCTCTCTCCTGGGACATCCCCCGCCGTGACCTTCCCGATCGTGCCCCGGCTCTGCGCCTCTGCGCCTCGGCGCGAGACTTCGCCAGCTCGGAACCCGAGCTACGAGCGGGGCGCCGTGCCCCCCACCGCACGCCCCTCGGAAGCCGGGAGGAGGCCTCCCCTTCCCCCCCGTGGGGCGGGAAGGGGACCGAGGGGATGCGGGGGGCACCCATGCTGACCCGGGACTTCGACTTCGACCTTCCCGAGGACCGGATCGCCCAGGAGCCGGCGCCGCGCGGGGAGAGCCGCCTGCTGGTGCTCGACGCCCGGGGCGAGGCGCGCCACCGCCGCGTGGCCGACCTGCCCGAGCTGCTCGCCCCCGGCGACCTCCTGGTGGTCAACGACACGCGGGTGATCCCGGCCCGCCTCTACGGCCGCCGCGTGCTCGCAGGGGGCGAGCTCGGCGGCCGGATCGAGCTCCTGCTGGTCGAGCCGCGGAGCGGAGGGCTCCCCGGCGGGGCCGGCGAGCCCGGTCGCTCCGGCGGCGAAGCGCTCGAGTGGGAGGTCCTCGGGCGCCCCGGGAGGAAGCTCCGGCCCGGCGCCGGGATCCGCTTCGCCGACGATCTCGAGGCCGAGGTCCTCGCGGGGCTCGCCGACGGCCGCCACCTGGTGCGCTTCTCCGAGCCGGTCGAGCCTCACCTCGAGCACCTGGGCCACGTGCCGCTGCCGCCCTACGTCAAGCGGCCCGACCGGCCCGCGGACCGGGAGCGCTACCAGACCATCTTCGCGCGGCGCTCGGGCGCCATCGCCGCACCCACCGCCGGTCTCCACTTCTCGGCCGAGCTCCTCGCCCGGCTCGCGGAGCGGGGCGTCGAGCGCACCGAAGTGACGCTCCACGTGGGGATCGGCACCTTCAAGCCGGTGACCGCGGAGCTGGTCCACGAGCACGTGATGGATACCGAACGCTGGGAGGTGGCGGCGGCGGCGGCCCGCGCCCTCGCCGCCGCCCGCGACCGGGGCGGCCGGGTGGTGGCGGTGGGCACCACCGTGGTGCGCACCCTGGAGAGCGCCGTCCGCCCCGACGGCTCGGTACCGGCCGGCGCCGGCCGCACGGAGCTCTTCATCTACCCCGGCTACCGCTTCCGGGTGGTCGACGTGCTGCTCACCAACTTCCACCTCCCCCGCTCGACGCTCCTCATGCTGGTCTCGGCCTTCGCCGGCCGCGAGCGGGTGCTCGCCGCCTACCGCGAGGCGGTCGAGCGCGGCTATCGCTTCTACTCTTACGGCGACGCCATGCTCGCCGAGCGGCGCGAAGCGCCGGGAGCCGAGCCCTCCGAGTGACCCGGGCCCTTCAATTGCCCGCGAGCTTCCAGTACGCTTCGGGGCTCCACGGGAGCGGACGATGACAGGCGACAGGACCGACACCGAGAGCCCCACCGCCGGCGCAGCCACCGCCGAAGCCGAGAGTGGGGCCGAGCCCCGGGACTTCGTCCGCGCGATCGTCGCCCACGACCTCGCCACGGGCAAGCACACCCGGATCGCCACCCGCTTCCCCCCCGAGCCCAACGGCTACCTCCACATCGGCCACGCCAAGTCGATCTGCCTCAACTTCGGGGTGGCGCGGGAGAACGGCGGCACCTGCAACCTGCGCTTCGACGACTCGAACCCCGAGACGGAGGAGGCCGAGTACGTCGAGTCGATCCAGGCGGACATCCGCTGGCTCGGCTTCGAGTGGGACGGCCTCCACTTCGCGTCGGACTACTTCGAAGCGCTCTACGAACGCGCCGAGATCCTGATCCGGAAGGGCCTCGCCTACGTCGACAGCCTCTCCGAGGACGAGATCCGCACCTACCGGGGCACGGTGACCGAGACCGGCCGGGAGAGCCCGTACCGCGACCGGTCGGTCGAGGAGAACCTGGACCTCTTCCGGCGCATGCGCTCCGGCGAGCTGCCGGACGGCGCCGCCGTGCTGCGCGCCAAGATCGACATGGCCGCGGCCAACATGAAGATGCGCGACCCTCTCCTCTACCGGATCCGCCACGCGGAGCACTACCGGCGCGGCGACGAGTGGGCGATCTACCCGCTCTACGACTTCACCCACTGCCTCTCCGACTCGCTCGAGCGCATCACCCACTCCTTCTGCACCCTGGAGTTCGAGAACAACCGGGAGATCTACGACTGGATCCTCGAGGCGGTCGGCGAGCCCGAGCCCCGCCCCCGCCAGATCGAGTTCGCCCGCCTCAACCTCTCGTTCACGGTGCTCTCGAAGCGCCGGCTCCTCGAGCTGGTGCGCGAGGGGCACGTCGAGGGCTGGGACGATCCCCGGATGCCGACGCTCTCGGGCCTGCGCCGGCGCGGCGTGCCGCCGGGAGCGATCCGCGACTTCTGCGACCGGGTGGGCGTCGCCCGCGCCGACAACGTGGTCGACGTCGCCCTGCTCGAGCACTCGATCCGCGACGCCCTGAACACCGAGGCGCCGCGGGTGCTGGCGGTCCTCGACCCGCTCAAGGTGGTGATCGAGAACTACCCGGAGGGCCCGCCAGCTCGAGCCGAGGAGCTCGAGGCGCCCTACTTCCCTCGCGACGTGGGCAAGCCCGGCTCCCGGGCGCTCCCCTTCTCCCGCGAGCTCTGGATCGAGCGCGACGACTTCGCCGAGACCCCGCCCAAGGGGTGGCACCGCCTCGCGCCGGGCCGCGAGGTGCGGCTGCGCTACGGCTACTTCGTCCGCTGCACCGGGGTGGTCAAGGACGAGGCGACCGGCCGGGTGAGCGAGGTCCGCTGCACCTACGACCCGGCGACCCGGGGCGGCTCGGCGCCCGACGGCCGGAAGGTCCGGGGCACGATCCACTGGGTCTCGGCGGCGCACGCGATGGAGGCCGAGGTGCGGCTCTACGACCGCCTGTTCACCGTGCCCCGGCCCGGCGCCGGACCCGATGACTACCGGAGCCATCTCAATTCCGAGTCCCTGGTCGTCCGGGCCGGCGCGCGGCTCGAGCCCTCCGTCGCCGCCGCCGCGCCGGGGAGCCGCTTCCAGTTCGAGCGCCAGGGCTACTTCTACCTCGACCCCGGGTCCTGCGCCGACGGCGCGCCGGTCTTCAACCGCATCGTCACCCTGCGTGACGGCTGGGCCCGGCAGGAGGCCCGGGAGCCGGAGCCGACCACCACCCGGGAGAGGGACGAGGGGGCCGCCGCGGGATCCACCGGGGCGGCCGGCGGCCCGCCGGCGCCGCCCCCCGACCCCCGCGAGAGACTGGACGCGGCGGCCCTCGCCCGCTTCGGACGCTACGCGGACGACCTCGGCCTCGACCCCCGGGACGCCCGCATCCTGGCCGAGGACGAGGTTCGCGCGGCGCTCTTCGAGGCGGCCCTCGAGCGCCACGACGACCCGCGCGGGATCGCCAACTGGATCGTGAACGACCTTTCCCGCGAGGCGAAGGAGCAGCCCCTCGCCGAGCTCCCCTTCGGTGGCGCCGAGCTCGCCGAGCTGGTGGCGCTGGTCGACGACGGGACGCTCTCGGTCCCCCTGGCGCGGGAGGTCTTCGCGACCCTCGTCGTGCGGGGCGGGAGCCCGCGGGAGATCGCCCGCGCCCGGGGCCTCGAGCAGGTGAGCGACGCCTCGGAGCTCGAGCCGCTGGTCGCGCGGGTGCTCGCCGAGCATCCCGAGGAGGCCGAGCGCCTGCGCGCCGGCGAGGCCAAGCTCCTCGGCTTCTTCGTGGGACAGGTGATGCGGGCGAGCGCGGGCAAGGCCAACCCGGCCGAGGTGCAGCGGTTGTTGCGAGCGGCGCTGGAAGGGTAGCGCCGCCTCAGCGGGGGCGGCGGCCGAAGACCAGGGGAACGCAGAAGAAGATCGCCCCCACCGCCAGCGCGTAGAGGGGCACCATGGGGGCCGCGGCCTGGACCTCGATCGGCGCCATCGCCCGGAGCAGCGCCGGCACGCCCTGAGGCCCGATCAGCCAGAGGGCGGCCGCCCGCCGCCGGTAGATCGCGGGCAGGCGCCGGCGGCGATGGACGTAGACGTTGCCCGAGAGCCAGCCGACGAACGCCGCCACCGAGTAGAGCTGGTAGAAGGAGAGGTCGATCCCCGCCGCGAGGGAGACGAGGCCCACGCCGTGGGCCACCACCGCCAGCCAGCAAGCCAGGAACAGACCGAAGAGGGGGATCTCGAGGGTGGTCAATCGGATCTCCCCCGCATCCCCTCGATCCCCTTCCCGTCCCGCCCGGCGGCTCGGATCGGCTGGCGCCCCCTCACTCTTCCGGCGTCCAGCGCAGCACGGGGTGGCGGGCGGCGGCCGCCTCGTCGCAGCGGCCGACCGGCGTCGTGTACGGCGCGCCGTGGACCAGGTCGGGCTCCTCCTCGGCCTCGCGGGCGATGGCCAGCATGGCGTCGGCAAAGGCGTCGAGCTCGTCTTTGCCCACCGTCTCCGTGGGCTCGATCATCAAGGCGCCGGAGACGATCAACGGGAAGTAGATGGTCGGCGGGTGGAAGCCGTAATCCATCAGGCGCTTGGCGATGTCGAGGGTGGAGACGCCGAGCTCGTGCTGGTGCTTGTCCGAGAAGACGACCTCGTGGAGCGACGGCGACGTGTACGGCAGGTGATAGGTCCCCTCGAGGCGCTGTCTCAGGTAGTTGGCGTTGAGCACTGCGGTCTCGGCCACTCGGGCGAGCCCCTCGCCGCCCATGGCCATGACGTAGCAGAGCGCCCGCACCAGCATGCCGAACTGCCCCTGGAAGGAACGGATACGGCCGATCGAATCCGGGCGGTCGTGGTCCAGGAAGAAGCCCTGCTCGCCGCGCTCGACCGTCGGGACCGGCAGGAACGGCACCAGCTCGTCGCAGACGCCCACCGGCCCCGCCCCCGGCCCGCCGCCCCCGTGGGGGGTGGTGAAGGTCTTGTGGAGGTTCAAGTGGAGGACGTCGATCCCCATGTCGCCGGGCCGGGCCTTGCCCACGAAGGCGTTGAAGTTGGCGCCGTCGCAGTACAGCAAGCCGCCCTTGGCGTGGACGATCTCGGCGATCTCCCGGATGTGGTTCTCGAACACCCCCAGGGTGTTGGGCACGGTGAGCATGAGGGCGGCGACATCGTCGGTCATCGCCCGCTCGAGGTCGGCGAGGTCGAGGGTGCCCTGGGCGTTCGAGAGGAGCTCCTTGACCTCGAAGCCCGCGAAGTGGGCCGAGGCCGGGTTGGTGCCGTGGGCCGAGTCCGGGATCAACACGTACTTGCGCCGGTCGCCGCGCCGGTCGAGGGCCGAGCGCACCATCAGCATGCCGGCGAACTCGCCGTGGGCGCCGGCCGCCGGGTGGAGCGAGACGCGGGCGAGGCCGGTGAGCGCCACGAGCGCCCGCTCGAGGGCCCAGAAGACGGCGAGGTTGCCCTGCACCGTCGAGGCCGGCTGGCGCGGGTGGCTGGCGGCGAAGCCGGGCAGGCGGGCCACTTCCTCGTTGATCCGGGGGTTGTACTTCATGGTGCAGCTGCCCAGGGGGTAGACCCCCAGGTCGAGGGAGTAGTTCTTGCGCGAGATGCGGGTGAAGTGGCGCATCACGTCCACTTCGGAGAGCTCCGGCATCCCGTCGATCTCGCCGCGCACCAGGTCGGCCGGGAGGAGGTCCTCGGCCGGGGGCTGGTCGACGCCCGCCGCCGGCAGGGTCACGCCGAGGCGGCCGGGGCGGCTGCGCTCGAAGAGGAGGCCCTCGCTGCGCCAGGCGACCTTGGGCGTCCGGCGGTCGGGCCCGGAGGAGGCGGCTGTGGCTCGTGTCTCGTCGCTCATGATGGTCTCCCCGCTAACAAAGCTTCGCCTCAAACCGACGAGGCCTCTCGAGCGTCCGGGCCTTCGTGAGTTGCTGGCCCCCCGCCCACGTCGACCGGTCGAGCCTGCGCTCATCCGAACGGCGACTCCAGAGCGATGGATTCATCGGGTGCCCCCCGCAACCCCTCGATCCCCTTCCCGCCCCACGGGGGGGGAAGGGGACGATTGACCGGGTGCCCCCCGCAACCCCTCGATCCCCTTCCCGCCCCACGGGGGGGAAGGGGACGATTGACCGGGTGCCCCCCGCAACCCCTCGATCCCCTTCCCGCCCCACGGGGGGGGAAGGGGACGATTGACCGGGTGCCCCCCGCAACCCCTCGATCCCCTTCCCGCCCCACGGGGGGGGAAGGGGACGCCCCCTCCCGCTCTCGCGGGTCTGCCAAGACTCGGCTCGTTGCTCACGATTTCGCCCTCATGAAACGCCTAGAGGCCGACGTGGGCCGACGCCGGCTCGCGCGCTGCCGAGCGGGCGCCGAGGGCGCCGACCAGGCGGTCGAGGTCCTCCGGCGGGTTGTCCTCGGTCACGGCGACCAGGAACGAGTCCTCGAGCTCCGGGTAGTCGGGCGCGAGCGGCACGCCGGCGAGCAGGCCCTCGGCCTCGAGCTCGGCGAGCAGCGGCGCCACCGGCTCGGCCGAGCGCACGGTGAGCTCGTTGAAGGTCGGCCCGCCGAAGGGCAGGCCGAAGCCCTCGCCGAGCCCGGCGATCCGCTGCGCGAGGGCCGTCGCGCGCTGCAGGTTGATCTCGGCCAGGCGCCGGAGGCCGACCTTGCCGTGGAGCGCGAGGTAGAGGGTGGCGCCCAGGGCGCAGAGCGCCTGGTTGGTGCAGATGTTCGAGGTCGCCTTCTCGCGCCGGATGTGCTGCTCGCGGGTCGAGAGGGTCAGCACGAAGGCCCGTTCGCCGGCCGAGTCGACGGTCTGGCCGGCGAGCCGCCCCGGCATGGCGCGCTTGTGCTCGTCGCGCGCCGCCAGGAAGCCGAGGTAGGGGCCGCCGAAGGAGACGGGCAGGCCGAAGGACTGGCCCTCGCCCGCCGCGATGTCGCAGCCGCCGGCACCGGGGCTCTCGAGGAGAGCCAGCGACAGCGCCTCGGTGACCACCGCCACCGATAGGGCGCCCGCGCGGTGCGCGATCTCGCTCGCCCGCCCCCAGGGCTCGACGACGCCGAAGTAGTTCGGGCTCTGGACGGCGACGCAGATCGTGGCGTCGTCGACCGCCGCCTCGAGGGCCGCGGCGTCGGTCGCCCCGCTCGCGTCCCAGCCCACCTCGACGATCTCGAGCTCGAGGTTCCGGGCGTAGGAGGCGAGGGTCTGACGGTAGTGCGGGTGGACGCCCCGGGAGACCACGACCTTGCGCCGCTTCCTCTGGATCCGGTCGGCCATGAGCACGGCCTCGGCGAAGGCGCTCGCACCCTCGTAGAGCGAGGCGTTGGCCACGTCGAGGCCGGTCAGGAGCGAGATGAAGGTCTGGAACTCGAAGATCGCCTGGAGCGTCCCCTGGCTGATCTCCGGCTGGTACGGGGTGTAGACGGTCAGGAACTCTCCGCGCAGCAGGAGCTGGTCGACCACCGCCGGGGTCTGGTGGCGGTAGGCGCCGGCGCCCAGGAAGCTCACCAGGTCCCGGCCCGGGACCCGGTTCATGCGCTCCAGGCGGTGGAAGTACCCCCGGAGCTCGCCGTCGGAGAGGGGGCCGGGCAGCTCGACCGGCGCGTCGAGGAGCAGGTCGCCGAGGCTCGCGAAGAGCTCGTCGACCGAGCCCACGCCGATCGTCTCGAGCATCTCCCGGCGGTCCAGCTCGCCGACCGGGAGGTAGCGGTGGGCGGGATCACTCTTCGCCACTGGCGAGGTACTCCTCGTACTGCTCGGCGTTCATCAGGTCGTCGAGCTGCGACTTCGAGTCGATCCGCAGCTTGACCAGCCAGCCGTCGCCGTGGGGATCGTCGTTGACCAGCTCCGGCTCGTCCTCGAGGGCGGAGTTGACCTCGGTCACGTCGCCCGAGACCGGCGTATAGACCTCCGCCACGGCCTTGACCGACTCGATCGTTCCCACCTCGTCGGTGGCGTTGAAGCTCTGTCCCTCCTCGGGCAGCTCCACGAACACGATCTCGCCGAGCTCCTCCTGGGCGTGCTCCGTGATCCCGAGGACGCAGGTGTCGCCCTCGACCCGGACCCATTCGTGGTCGCGCGAGTAGAGATAATCGCTCGGGTACATGCTCTCTCCTCCTCGGTTGGGATTCGGTCGCTGCCTGTTGCCCGGGGCGTCGGCGACCGCTGCGATCATATCGCCGATCGGAACCGCCGCCCCCACCCGCCGGGTAGGGACGGGCCCCGGCGTCCTACCGTGGCCGGCGATAGAACGGGAGCTTCGCCACCCGCGCCGCGAGCCGCCGGCCGCGGACGTCGATCCCGATCCCGCCGCCCGGCTCGGCCAGGGCGATCGGCACGTAGGCCATCCCCAGGGCCTTCTCGAAGGTGGGGCTCCAGGTGCCGCTGGTCACGTGCCCGACCTCCCGCTCGCCGTCGAGCACGCGGTGGCCGTCGCGGGCGATGCCGCGGCCCTCGACCTCGAAGCCCACCAGCCGCCGCTCGATTCCCGTCGCCTTCTGCCGGACGATGGCCTCCTTGCCGACGAAGTCGCCGGCCTCGAGCTTCACCGTCCAGCCCAGGTCGGCCTCCCACGGAGTCGTGGTGTCGTCGATCTCGTGGCCGTAGAGCGCCATCCCCGCCTCCAGGCGCAGCGTGTCGCGGGCCCCCAGGCCGGCCGGAACGAGGCCCGCGCCGGCCCCCGCCGCGAGCAGGCGGTCCCAGATCCGCGGCGCGTCCTCGGGCGCGAGGTACAGCTCGAAGCCGTCCTCGCCGGTGTAGCCGGTGCGCGAGAGGATCGCCGGCGCGCCGTCGACGGCGCCGCGGGCGAAGCGGTAGAACTTGACGGCCTCGAGGCTCTCGGCGCCTGCCATCTCGGCCAGAGGCCGCAGGATCTCCACCGCCCGCGGCCCCTGGAGGGCGAGGAGGGCGTAGCGCTCCGAGACGTCCTCGGCGGAGACGTCCGGCGCGCCCGCGGCGTGGCCCTCGACCCAGGCGAAGTCCTTGGCGGCGTTGGCGGCGTTGACCACCACCAGGAACTCCTCGGCGCCCAGGCGGTAGACCAACAGGTCGTCGATGTAGGTGCCGGCCTCGGTCAGGAAGGCGCTGTAGTGCGCCTGGCCGGGGGAGAGTCGGGTGACGTCGTTGGGGGTCAGACGCTGGAGGAAGGCCTCGGCCCCCGGGCCGGCCACGCGGATCTCGCCCATGTGGCTGACGTCGAACAGGCCGGCGGCGCCGCGCACCGCCCGGTGCTCCTCGATGACGCCCGAGTACTGGACCGGCATCTCCCAGCCGGCGAAGGCCACGATCTTGCCTCCGGCGGCGCGGTGGCGCTCGTAGAGCGGAGTGCGGCGGAGTGTCGTTGCGGAGTCGGTCATGGTGGTGGAAGAGCCCGCGGCGGAGGGCCACGGGCCGAGGGAAAAGCTATCACAGGGTCCGGGCGGGGAAGCGTTCGGCGGCGACCTCGCCGTTCGCCCGGCCGAGACGGAGCTCGGCCGCTTCACGCGTGCGGAGGGCGGCCAGCCCATGAGCGAGGGCGGCCAGCCCATGAGGCAGGGCGACCAGCCCAAGTGCGAGGGCGACCCGCCCGTGAGGCGGCCGGGCGGTCCCTCACTCGCCGGCCAGCTCGGACGCCCGGCGGGCGAGGGCGAGGAGCCGCGAGCGCAGCGGCCGGGCGAGGCGCTTGGGGAGGCCGAAGCCCAGGCGGTCCACGCCGTGCCAGAGGCGCTTCAAGGCCAGGAAGGCGCGGTCCGAGCGGCCGGGCGGCGTCGCGTGGCGCCACTTGCGGACGATCGGGCAGGACTCCGAGCTCAGGCAGTACTCGTGGAAGCGGCCGGCGGCGAGCTCGCGCCGGATCCCCTGGAGGGTGGGCGAGTTCCAGGTCTCGCGGTACTCGTTCATGGCGGCGAGCGGTGCCGAGCCGTGACAGCATGGCAGGATGCCCCGGCGCAGGACGTAGAGGCTCTTCCAGGGCTCGAGGCAGACCGGCAGGCGCTCCTCGCCGAGCGACGGCAGCGGCTCGGGCGGCGCCGGGGCCGCGCCGGCCGCCGGCGCCGGGATCCCAGAACCCTGCGGAGCCGGGGCCGCGCGCGCCGGCTCGGCCTCCGGGCGTGGCGGGCCCGCGGGCGCCGCCGCCGCGTCCGGCAGCGCCGCCTCCCGGCGCCCGCGCTCGTACTCGGCGGCGAACCCCGTCGCCATCGCCATGCCGCCGAAGTCCATCTGGTCCGAGAGCTCCACGCCGTGGCGCCGGCAAAGCTCCGTCGCCCGGCCGCTCACCCGCACCAGCTCGTCCCAGGGCAGGAGCTCGTCGGCATAGCGGAAGTGGTAGCCGTTCCTCACCCAGTCGAGGCCGGTCGCCTCGTTGTAGTTGAGCGGGCGCAGCACCATCCGGTCCACCCCCAGCTCGGCGCACAGGCGCACGAACGCCTCGAGCTCGTGGACGTTGGCGCGCATGGGCATGAACACCATGTGGACCTTGGGCAGCCCGTCCCGGCCCCCCTTGGCGGCGATCAGCCGGCGCAGGTTGGCGAGGATGCGGTCGAACTTGTCGTTGCGCAGCCGGGCGTAGGTGTCGGCGGTGGCGGCGTCGAGGGAGATGTAGAGGTGGATCCGCCGGCCCAGCAGCTTCTCGATGTTCCGGTCGGTCAAGATCTGGCCGTTGGTCGCCATCTCCAGGCTCTTGCCCTGCTCGCCGAAGGCGTCGAGCACCCGGTCCAGGTCCTTCATCATGAACGGCTCGCCGATCGAGCAGTTGACCAGCCCGGCGGCGTTCTCGAAGAGCTCGCCCCACTCCTCGAGCGTCTCGCGGGTGAACGGCACGTCGACGGCGTCGCCCTCGAGCTCCTTGCTCGCGTCCCAGTCGCAGTAGACGCACGGCGGCTTGACGTTGCACACGCCGTGGAGGTCGATGCCCAGGCTGGTCGGGGTCGAGGCGAGCTCGCCGCGGCCTTCGAGCATCTCGCGCAGGTTGAGGACGGCGTTGGCGTGCTGGCGGACGACGCTCAGGTGACGCGCCCGGTCGGCGCGGAGCCGGGGGGAGCGGACGCGCACGGCGAGCTCCCGGGGATCGCCCGGGTGATGGGCCGCGGGCAGCGGTTTCGACGCGACGAGGCGCGCCTCGGTCGCGCCGGCCGGCACCGGCACGGAGACCTGGCCCCAGCCGTGGACCAGCTCGAGCGAGTGGCGCTCGCCGCCGACCTCGACGGAGAGGGTCTGCAACAGGTCGTAGAACGGGGAGAACACCCCCATCTCGAGCGCCGCGCCGGGCGGCGCCTCCGGGAAGCCGAGGCGTCCGCCGAGGGCCATCCAGCGGAAGGCCTCCGAGTCCTCGCGCTCCTCGGCGTAAAAGCCTCCGGCGAAGGTAGCCGGCGCCTCGGCGAGCGGCGGGCTCGCGCCCGGCGGGGCGGCGGGGGCGGCGTCGTAGATGACTCTCAGCACGGGCGGCTGCCGTCCATCGACGGCTGGCAGGTCGGACGGTCGGTTCGAGGGCGCAGTCTACCAGGCGGCCCGGGTCCCCGCCGGTCGGCGCAAGAAACGGCCGCGCCGCGGGTTCCACCCGGCGAAGGGGCGACGCACCGTCCGCCCCCGCCGACGAACCGAAAGGAGATGTCCTCGATGATCCGCTCCCGACCCACCGCCCCCGGCCGGACCCGAGTCCGGACCCGGACCGCCCTCTGCACCGTCGCCGCCCTGCTCGTCCTGTGCGCGCTGCCGCTCCGGGCGCTGCCGCCCGGGGCCGGAGGCCCCCACGGCCAGACCGCCGAAGCGCACCACTTCCCCCTCGGCCCCATCGCCGACTTCCTCGACCTCACCGCCGACCAGGTCGACCAGACCAAGGCCCTCCTCGACGAGCTCCGGACGACGGTCCGACCCCTGCGCGAGCAGGAGACGACGCTCCACCGGCAGCTCGGCGACCTGCTCGAGGGCGCCGACCCCGACGCCGCCCAGGTCGGCGCCCTGGTGATCCAGATCCGGGGCGTCCGCGACCAGGTGAAGGCCGCCCGGGACGGCTTCGACACCGCCTTCACCGCCCTCCTCACCCCGGCCCAGGCCGAGCGCTGGGAGATCTTGAAGGAGGTCCGCCGGGCCTTCGGCCCCCGCCACCGCCGGCCGGGCGGCGGCGGCGCGATGGCCATGGGCTCCTAGTGACCCGTCAACCGTCAAGTGACGTGTCCTGGCGGTCCCTCCCGCCGCTGGCCGCGTTGCTCCTCCTCGACGTAGGCACCGCTACGCCTGCGTCGGAGCGCCTGGCCAGCGACGCGAAATCCTCGCCAGGTACCCGGTCACTTGACGGTTGACGGGTCACGAGTACCGGCACTTCGCGAGCCGGGGCCGGCGGTTTCGGCTCCGGCCCGCCCCACCCCCCCCCCCGCGACCTTCCCGACTCGGAGGGGCGGGCCCTGCTCGCGCGCCTGGGCCGCTCGGCCGCGGCGGGGCGACGACTCGGTCACGACACGGGCCAGGGCCCGCGGCAGGACGGCGGAATTCACGCTCCTGCCACCAGAACGTCACGGTCTGGGCGGTCCCGCTCCCTAGGCTGAGGTCAGGTCCCGAGTGCCATCGGGGCACCCGGGCCGACCGAATCAGAGGCCCAGCCGATCTGGAGGAGAGCATGACCGCGGCCCGCGTCGATCTGCACGTCCACTCCAAACACTCCAACCGGCCGGACGAGTGGCTCCTGCGCCGGATCGCGGCACCGGAGAGCTTCACCGAGCCGCTCGAGGTCTACCGTGCCTGCCGCGCGCAGGGCATGGACTTCGTCACCATCAGCGACCACGACACCGTCGCCGGAGCCCTCGAGATCGCCCACCTGCCGGGGGTCTTCCTCTCCTCCGAGGTGACCGTCTCCTTCCCCGAGGACGGCTGCGTGATCCACTGCCTGGTGAGCGGCGTCACCGAGGCCCAGCACGCCGAGATCCAGCGCCTGCGCCACGACGTCTACGCCCTGCGCGACTACTTCTACGACGAGCAGATCGTCCACTCGGTGGCCCATCCCCTCTACCGGGTCAACGACCGCCTGACCCTCGCGCACGTGGAGAAGCTGCTGGTGCTCTTCAAGCGGTTCGAGGCGCGCAACGGCATCCACGACCGCCACCTCAACGAGCTCGCCGCCAAGATCTTCGGGGGGTTGACCCCGGAGATCCTCGCCGACCTCGCCGAGCGCCACCGCCTCGACCCGCGCGATTCCGAGCCCTGGCGCAAGCGCTTCACCGGGGGCAGCGACGACCACGGCGGCCTGTACATCGCCACCACCTGGACCGAGACCCCGCCCGCCGCCACCGTCCGCGACTTCCTGGTGCACCTCGCCGCGGGCGATCACCAGCCCGGTGGCGTGCCCGGCTCGGCCCTGCGGCTGGCCCAGAGCC
Source organism: uncultured Acidobacteriota bacterium (assembly GCA_963741925.1). Lineage (GTDB taxonomy): Bacteria > Acidobacteriota > Thermoanaerobaculia > Multivoradales > DATKCC01 > CAVUBL01. The sequence goes on along the minus strand of CAVUJU010000003.1, from coordinate 87,730 downwards.
TGATCGCCATCTCTCACCGCTATCTCCTCGACCGCTTCGATCCCAACCTGCTCTCCCGCACCGACCCGTTCGCCCAGATGCTGCGGGCGCTCGCGCGCCCCGCCAGGGTTCCGCGCCGGCGCTGGTGGCGCCCCGAGGCCACCCCGCGCCCGGTCGAGCACGCCGGCCTCGCCCGGGCCAACCGGGCCTGCGCGGAGGTGCTGGCGCGCACCGTCCGGAAGGCGGCGCTCAAGCTGCGGCTGGGGCGGCCCGGGGACGCCGTGGGCACGGTGTCGGCCTTGCTGCCGGCGGCCCTCGCCTTGGCGCCCTACGCGGTCGCCTACCGCACGCAGTACAAGGACGAGGAGCTCCTGGCCCAGGTCCGGCGGCGGCTGGGCGATCACCTGGCGGAGCTCGAGCCCGCGGGAGGCGCTCCCAAGGCCTGGGTCACCGACACGCTGGCGGACGTCAACGGCGTCGCGCGCACGATCCAGCAGATGAGCCGGGTGGCCGAGAGCCGCGGGCGCGACCTGGTGACGATCACTTGCGACCGCCCGGAGCGCCTGGCGCCGGGGACGCTCCCCCGCCTCCGGCCCTTCGAGGCGCTCGCCCGCTTCCCGCTCCCCGGCTACGAGAGCCTCGAGCTGGCGGTTCCGCCGGTGCTCGAGATCATCGAGTACTGCGAGCGCCAGCGCTTCGACGAGCTGATCGTGAGCACGCCCGGCCCCCTCGGCCTCGCCGCCCTCGCCATCGCCCGCCTCCTGGGCCTGCGCCTGACGGCGATCTACCACACCGATTTCCCTCTCTACGTGCGGCACCTGACCGAGGACCCGTTCCTCGAAGCCTCGACCTGGGCCTACATGCGCTGGTTCTTCGGCCAGGCCGACCGCCTCTACGTGCCGAGCCGCCACTACGGAGCTCTCCTCGCCGAGCACGGCTTCGACCCCGCGCGGATCGCCATCATGCCCCGCGGCGTCGACGACGAGCTGTTCCATCCCGGCCGCCGGCAACCGGGCTTCTGGAAGCGCTTCGGGCTCGATTCGGGGCCGACGCTCCTCTACGTCGGACGCATCTCCCGGGAGAAGAACCTCGACCTGCTGCTCGACGCCTTCGAGAGCCTGCGCGCCGGAGGCCGGCCGGCGCAGCTCGCCCTGGTGGGCGACGGGCCCTACCTGGCCGAGCTCCGCAAGCGCCGCCCTCGGCCCGACGTCTGCTTCACCGGGTTCCTGCACGGCGAGGATCTCGCCGCCGCCTACGCCAGCTCCGACCTCTTCGCCTTCCCGAGCACCACCGACACCTTCGGCAGCGCCGTGCTCGAGGCCATGGCCTGCGGCCTGCCGGCGGTGGTGACCGACCTCGGCGGACCGCGGGAGATCGTCGAGCGCCAGGGCGGCGGCCGGGTCGTGCCCGCCGAGGCCGGGGCCCTGGCGGCCGCCCTGGCCGACCTCGTCGATCATCCGACCCGGCGCCTGAGCCTGACCGCCCGGGCGATGCAGACGGCGCGCGACGCGTCCTGGGAGGCGCTCCTCGACCGCCTCTGGGGGGTCGAGCTGGACCGCGCGCCCGGGCAGGAAGGGCACGAGAGTCCGGCCTCCCGGGAGGCCGCGTGAGGCACCTCCCGGAGCCGCGTCCGCCCCGCTCGTCCGGCCGCTCGACGCCCTCTCGAGACCGATCTATGAGATTCGATAACTCCCGGAAACTCAGCCGGTTTCGAGACCGTCACGGGCCTGTGACCGGGGTGTTACCGCCTTGTTACTTCGGCGGCGTTGTGGAAAAACCGGAGCCGCCGGGAGCCGGCCGTCGCCGGCTCTTCCACGAATACCTTCAACATGTTGGAAACAAGGGGGTTGGCTCAGATGCACAAGAGACTGTTCAATGTGCAGGAAGCCCTGGATTCTCGGGACCCTGGCCGTGCCATCCACCCGCTTTCCACAGAGTTTTCCACAGATTCTGTGGACGGACGTCATGCCGGCGCGGCACCAAGGGCTGCTAAGCTCCCGGCCATGGCTCAGGGCCGCATCCTGCTCGTCGAGGACGAGCCCGACATCGCCGAGGTCCTCGCCTACAACCTGGGCAAGGAGGGCTTCGAGGTCGAGACCGAGGAGCGGGGCGACAGGGCGCTCGACCGGATCCGCTCCGAGCGCCCCGATCTGCTGATCCTCGACCTCATGCTGCCCGGCCTCGACGGCCTGGAGGTCGCCCGCATCCTGCAGCGCGACCCGCGCACCGCCGACCTGCCGCTCGTCATGCTCACCGCCCGTGGCGAGGAGGTGGACCGGATCGTGGGCCTCGAGCTGGGCGCCGACGACTACGTCACCAAGCCCTTCAGCCCGCGGGAGGTGGTGCTCCGCGTCAAGGCGGTGCTCCGGCGCGCGCGGGGGGCCGCGCCGGCCGCCGACCGGATCGGGGTCGGGCCGCTCTGCCTCGACCGCGGCGCGCACCGCCTGGAGGTCGCGGGCGAGGAGGTCGTCCTCACCGCCACCGAGTTCCGGCTGCTCCAGCTTCTGATGGAGCGCGCGGGCCGGGTCCAGACCCGCGGCCAGCTCCTCTCGGACGTCTGGGGCTACGCCGAGGACATCGACAGCCGCACGGTCGACACCCACGTCCGCCGGCTGCGCCGCAAGCTGGGCGCCGAGGCCGACCGGATCGAGACCGTGATCGGGGTCGGCTACCGGCTGCGCACCTGAGCCGTCTCGCCTGCCATGGCCCCGTCCGGCGCCTTGCTCCTGGCCGCCCTCGCCGCCCTGGTCGTGGCGGGAGGCGCGCTCCTCTGGCTCTCGTGGCGCTTCCTCCGCCCCTTGAGCCGGCTGGCCGAGGACGCCGGCGAGCTGGCGGCCGGCGACTATGCCCACCGCCTGCTGATCCCCGACGAGCCGCACCTGGCCGCCCTCGCCGCCACCCTCAACCGCCTGGCCGGCCGGGTCGAGGAGCAGATCGAGCGGGTGCGCTCGGAGCGCGACCACCTGGAGGCGATCGTGCGCAGCATGTCCGACGGCGTGCTGGTGACCGACCGCCACGGGCGGGCGCTGCTGGTCAACCCGGAGCTCCGCCGCCTGTTCGGGATCGCCGGCGACGTGGCCGGCCGGCCACCGCTCGAGCTCGCCCGCCTGCCCGAGCTCGCCGCGGTGGTCGAGGGCACCCTCGAGGGCGGCGAGAGCCAGGCCGCGGTGGCGGAGCTCCGCACCCCCGAGCGCCGGACGGTCGCCCTCGCCAGCACCGCCCTCGCGGCGCCCGCGCCCTCCGCAGGCGCACGCCGCGAGCCCGGTCGCCCCGCCCGGGTCGAAGGGGTGGTGGTGGTCGCCCGCGACACGACCCGGGCCACGCGCCTCGACGAGATGCGCCGGGACTTCGTGGCCAACGTCTCCCACGAGCTCAAGACGCCGCTCTCGGCGATCCGGGCCTACGGCGAGACGCTGCGCGACGGCGCCCTCGACGACCGGGCGACGGCGCGGCGCTTCGTCGAGCGCATCCTGGAGCAGAGCCACCGCCTCCAGGACCTCCTGGACGACCTCCTCACCCTCTCCCGGCTCGAAAGCCTCGAGCCGCGCCACGAGGCCTCGCAGGTCGACCTGGTGGCGGTGGCGCGCCGGGCGATCGAGCTGCTCGCCGAGCGCGCCCTCAGCCGCGAGGTGGCGATCGCCCTGGAGACGCCGGATGGTCCCCTCGCCCCCGTCTGGGGGGACCGGGAGGGGGTCGAGCGCCTGTTCCAGAACCTCCTCGACAACGCCGTCAAGTACAACCGGGACGGGGGCCGGGTGACGGTGCGGATCTCCCGGCCGCCGGAGGCCGGCGGCGCGGTGGTGATCGAGGTCTCCGACACCGGGATCGGCATCCCGCGCGACGCCCTGCCCCGGGTCTTCGAACGCTTCTACCGGGTGGACAAGGGGCGCGCCCGCGCCGAGGGGGGGACCGGCCTGGGGCTCGCCATCGTCAAGCACGTCGCCCAGAGCGCCGGCGGCAGGGTGGAGGTGGCGAGCGAGCTCGGCGTGGGCACGCGCTTCCGGGTGGTGCTCCCGCCGCCCGACCGGCCCGCGGGCTCGCTCAGAGATCGAACAGGCGGTTGAGGAGGGTCTGGAGGGGGAGGCGGCCCAGCTCGCCCTCGGCCGCCGCGCGCTCGGTGAAGCGCTCCACCGCGTCCGGCTCGATCCCCTCGCCCCAGACCAGCACCGGCACCGGGTCGGCCGCGTGGTGGCCCGACTCGGAGAGGGTCGCGTGGTCGGAGGCCACGGCGACCCGCAGCGGCCGGCCCGGCCAGCCCTCGAGGAGCCCGGCGAGCCGGCGGTCGACGGCTTCGAGGAAGGCCATCTTGAGGTCCGGCCGGCAGTCGTGGGCGGCGATGTCGGCCCCTTTCAGGTGCAGCATCACGAGGTCGTTGCGCCGCAGGGCCTCGGCGGCCGCCTCGAGCTTGGCGTCGAGGTCGGTGTCGAGATTGGCGGTCATCTCGGGCGCGGTCACCGTCTCGGCGCCCAGCCAGGCCGCCAGCCCGAGGACCGTGCGGTCACCCGAGACGCAGGCGATCCGGAGCGGCAGGCCGGCGGCCTCGAGCCGCTCGAGCCGGTGCACGCGGCCGGCGCCGCGAGTGAGCACGGCGTTGGCCGGCGCCTGGCCGCGCTCGACCCGGCGCCGGTTGACCGGGTGCTCGGCCAGCACGCGGCGGGCGTGCTCCTCGAACAGGGCGAGGAGCCGCGCGGTCCGCACGGCGGCGGCTTCGGCGGGGTCGATGGCGCGGGGGGCGAGCGGCGGGCCGGGGGGCGCGCCGTCGCCGGGGTCGCTTCCCGCCACCGCCGGCGACAGCCCCTCGCCCTGGAGCACCACCGCCAGCCGGTGCTCGGTGCCCATGCGCACGCGGACCGTGTAGTCGGACCACGCCTCGGGCAGGGGCGGCCGGTCGAGGGCCGCCGCCAGCTCCTCGGCCCCCTCCCGGATCCTCCCCGCCCGCCGGTCGATCACCCGCCCCGTCTCGTCCAGGGTGGCGAGGTTCCCGCGCAGCGCCACGTCCCCGGGCGCCAGCTCGATGCCGGCGCCGAGGGCCTCGACCGGCCCCCGCCGGAGCGCCCGGGGCGACTGGCCGAAGAGGGCCAGGCTGCCGGCGGCGGTGTCGGGCACGGCGCCCGGGGCGATGGGGTCGGCGAGTCCGCTCCGCCCCTCGCGGGCGAGGCGATCGAACGTGGGCAGGTCGGCCGCCTCGAGGGGGGTGCGGCCCGAGAGCGAACGCACCGGCCGGTCCCCCAGGCCGTCGATGAAGAGGAGCAGGGTGGGCACGGGGCCGGGGCGCACCTCGGGCGGGCCCGATCGCAGGCTCGGAACCTGCTCTTCGAGGAGCGCCGTCACCCGGAGCATCGCGTGGCTGAGCGTCGTGTCCCGGTCGGTCGTCTCGAGGCGCTCGATGCCGTGGGCCTCGGCCTGGGCGACGAGGTGCTCCTGGAGGGTGCGGATGGCGTGGAAGTGGTCCAGGTAGCGCTCGCCGGCCCGGCCCTCGCGCCGCCCGCGGGCGGCGAAGCGGGCGCGGTGGAGCTCCTCGTCGCGGGTGGTCAGGAGCAGCGACACCTGGTAGGCGGAGCCCTCGAGGTCGGGAAACGGCACCAGCGGCGCCGTCAGGTGGACGCCCTCGACCAGGACGCTCAGGTTCTCCATCACCGCCCGCTCCACCACCGCCCGCACCCCCACGCAGACGCGGGTCGCCTGCTCCTCGAACTCCCGGACCAGCCGCTCGTCGAAGCTCTCGCCCGCCGGCGGCCGGCCGTCCGGGCGCAGCCGCCGCGTCCGCTCCTCGCGCGGCAGCTCGAAGCTCGAGTGGTGGAGCGCCGGCAGGATGGCCGGGGCGAAGACCATGCGCATCACCTGGCGGATCGTGTCGGTGGCGTTGATCCGGTAGATCCGCAGCAGCGGCGCGAGATCGAGGGCGAGGGTCGACTTGCCGGTGCCGGTGGCTCCCCCGAGATAGATCACCAGGGGTCGGGGCAGGCGCCGGATGCCGCGCACCACGCGGTAGCGCGACGCCGCGTCGGCGCCCTCGGAGCGCTCCAGCAGATCGCCCACCCGGCGGGCGATCTCGTCGCTGTCGACCACGCCGGCGCCCGCGGCCAGGAGCTCCTCCCGGAGCTGGGAGACCAGCGTGTAGGCGCGGTCGAGCTCGACCCCGGCGGCGTGGATGCTCCGAGCGAGGAGGCCGCGGGAGAAGGGCTGGGACTCGCCGTGGTAGAGCACGGCGAGCTCGGGAGCGCTCACGCGTCCTCGTCGCCGTGGCGGATGCGGTCGTAGGGCTGGGCGACGGACGAGGCGATGTTCGAGAGGTGCGAGCCGATGCGCCGCAGGATGCGGGCGGCGTTGGCATAGACCACCGCCAGGTCGGCCGTGAGGTCGCTGTCGGTGACGTCGACGGTGAACGCCTGGAGCTCGCGCTTGAGCTCCGCGGTCCGGCTCATGACGGTACGGGAGAAGCTCCGGGTCGTCCTCGCGGAAGGCGCGCTCGGTGGTCTCGAAGAGCGGCCGCAGACGCTCGGCGAAGCCCCGCAGCCGGTCTGCGAAGGGCCCTTCCCGGCGGCTCTTGGCGAGGGGAACGAGCTCGCCGATGCCGCGGGCGAAGTCGCCGATGCGCTCGGCGTCCTGCACCATGGAGACCAGGACCAGGCTCGCCACCAGGTCCTGCTGGGGGTTGAAGGAGAGGTGCTCGAGCACGCTCCGGCGCACCATCCTCTCGCCCTCGTCGACCGGGTCGTCGAGCTCGTCGAGGTCGGCGTCGAGGGGCTGGTTGTCGAGCAGCGCCGCGAGCGCCAGGTCGAGCATCTTGGCCGACTGCCGGAGCATGGCCGAGACGTCCTCGAACGCGGCCTCGATCAGGGGCGAGCGCTGGGCGCCGCCGAAGATCCCCTTAAACATGGTGCACCTCCAACTGACGAAGCTCCCCCTCAAACCGACGAGGTATCTGTGAGGTCATGAGCTGGGTCGATCGGCACTCCCCCGCCCACGTCGGCACGTGAAGCCTGCGGTCACTCGATCGGCTACTCCAGACGGCTGGATCCACCCCATGCCCCCCGCATCCCCTCGTTCCCCTTCCGACCCCACGGGGGGGAAGGGGACGCCCCCACCCGCGCTTGCAGATCGCCGGAAAACTCGGCTCGTTCGTCGCGATTCCGGCCTGATCAGACATCTAGCTCAACCACGGCTCGGGCGACGGCTGTTCCCACGGCGACGAGCGTAGCTCAGATCGCGGCGTGGTCCGCGGCGCCGGCGCCGCGACCGGGGCGGGCGGCGGGGGGGCGTCGCGGTGGAACACCCCGGAGGCGAAGAGCAGGCCGATCGGGAGGCCGAAGAAGACCAGGGCGATGTAGGCGATCGCAACCGCGCGGTAGCGGCTGCCGAGGGCGCCCAGGCCCCGGGCGAGCGCCAGCGGGATCGCCCGGATGGGCGGGAAGGGGTAGATGATGAGCGCCCCCATCAGGTTGAACAGCAGGTGGGAGAGGGCGACGCTCAGCGCCGCCGGGGAGCCGGTCGAGAGCGCCGCCAGGAGGGCGGTGACCGTGGTCCCGATGTTGGCGCCGATGGTGAACGGGAAGATCTGCTCGAGGGTGACGACGCCGGCGCCCACCAGGGGCACCATGACCGACGTGGTGATGGAGCTCGACTGCACCATGACGGTGATCAGGGTGCCGGCGCCGATGGCCGCCAGGGCGGAGCGGAAGAGGGTGCGGTCGAGGATCCGCTCGGCCCGCGAAGAGACCAGCGACTTGAGGAGATCGACCAGGAGCTTGAGCGCCCCGAAGAGGAACGCCACGCCGACCACCAGGGTCAGGGCGCCACTCGACCCGAGCGCCAGGCTGATCGCGTGCGAGGCCGGCCGGACCATCGCCTTCACGGGGTCGAAGAGCTCGATGCCGCCGCTGCCCTCGAGCACCGCCTCGAAGCCGTTCGCCGCGTGCCGGAGCACGTGAAATGCGAGCTCCAGAGGGAACAGGATCGCCACCGTCATCAGGTTGAAGAAGTCGTGGATCGTGGCGCCGGCGAAGGCCCGCCGGAACTCCTCGCGCCGGGTCACGTGGGCCAGCGAGACGAGGGTGTTGGTCACCGAGGTGCCGATGTTGGCGCCCATGATGATGGGGATGGCGCCGTCGATGGTCAGGGCTCCGGCGGCCACCAGCCCGACGGTCATCGACGTGGTGGTCGAGGAGCTCTGGATGACGCTGGTCGCGACGATGCCCACGAGGAGCCCCACGAAGGGGTTCGCCGTGCGCTCGATGAGCATGCGCGCGAAGTCCTTGCCGAACAGCTTGAACGCCACGCCCATGAGGTCGAGGCCGAGGAAGAAGGCGTAGAGCAGGGCGGCGAGGAAGAGGGCGCTGCCCACGATGCGCACGAGGCGGCCACGCGGGGAGGCCGAAGCCGGAAGCGTGAGGGGCATGGCGGGGATCGAACGCGGGTCGGGCGTCGGTGGCGGCGGGTTCGGTCCGGAAGGCGGCGCCACATTACCACGGCGCCACGCCCGGTCGTCGCCGTGCTGTCACGGCCGCGCCGCCGGCCTGTCATCGGCCCCGCCTACCCTTTCGTCGCGATGGTAGTCTCCTCCTCGGGAGAGCGCATGGAACGGCATTTCGAGATCGAGCTCGACCGGGTCCGCCAGCGGCTGTTGGCCATGGGCGGACGGGTCGAGGAGATGATCGGCAAGGCGAACGACGCGTTGACCACGCGGGCGGAGACCCTGTGCTCCGAGGTGGTCGGCGAGGACCGCGACATCGACCGCCTGGAGCTCGAGATCGACGAGGCGTGCTACTCGATCATGGTCCGCCACCAGCCGGCCGCCGGCGACCTGCGCTTCCTGATCGCGGTGATGAAGATCGTCACCGACCTCGAGCGGATCGGCGACTCGGCGGTCAACATCTGCCAGTCGATCGAGCGGCTCAACCAGGAGCCGCCGCTCAAGCCCTACATCGACCTGCCCCGGATGTCGGAGCTCGTCAGCCGCATGGTGCGCGAGAGCCTGGACGCCTTCGTCCGCCGCGACGCGGCCCAGGCGACCGCCGTCACTCAGGCCGACGACGAGGTCGACGGCCTGTACCGCCAGCTCTTCCGCGAGCTGCTGACCTTCATGATCGAGGACCCGCAGACCGTCACCCGGGCGCTCCACCTGCTCCTCATCGCCCGGAACCTCGAGCGCATCGCCGACCACGCCACGAACATCGCCGAGGACGTCGTCTACTACGTCGAAGGCCGCGACGTCCGCCACCCCGCCCAGCGCCAGACCCCCGGCACGGCCTGAGCGTCGTAGCCAACCTGGCTCTCAGGCGTCGAGGACGGCGCGCACCCGGGCGGCGAGCTCGGTGGCGGTGAAGGGCTTGGCGATGAACTCGGTGCCGGGGACGAGGCCGCCGCGGCGCAGGACCGCGTCCTCGGTGTAGCCGGACATCAAGAGGAACCGCAGGCCGGGGCAGGTCTCGCGCAGGCGGGCGATCAGGTCCATGCCGGTCATCCCCGGCAGGACGACATCGCTCAGGACGAGCCGCACCGCCTCTCCGTGCCGGGCGCAGAAGGCGAGGGCCTCGTCGCCGTTCGCGGCCGTCATCACCTCGTAGCCCACGGCGCCGAGGATCCGCTCGACGACCGTGCGCACCAGCTCCTGGTCCTCGACCACGAGGACCGTCTCGCTGCCGCGGCGCGGCTCGAGCGCCGGGGGCGCGGCGGGCTCAGCTCCCGGCGCCCCGATCTCGCCGGACGCCTCCGCCGCCCGCGGCAGGTAGATCCGGAAAGTCGTCCCCTCGCCCGGCTCGCTGTAGACCCAGATCGAGCCGCCGCTCTGCTGCACGATCCCGTAGACGGTCGCCAGGCCCAGCCCGGTGCCCTTGCCGGGCTCCTTGGTGGTGAAGAAGGGCTCGAACAGCCGCTCGCGGGTCGTCTCGTCCATCCCGGACCCCGTGTCGCTGACCGCCAGCATCACGTAGTCGCCGGGCTCGACCTCGGCGTGGTGCGCGCAGTACGTCTCGTCGAGCTCCACGTTGGCCGTCTCGATCGAGAGCTGGCCGCCACCGGGCATCGCGTCGCGGGCGTTGACGGCCAGGTTCATCACCACCTGCTCGATCTGACCCGGATCGGCGCGCACGTCGCCCAGGTCGGGTGCCAGCCGCATGGCGAGATCGAGGTCCTCGCCGAGGAGGCGGCCGAGCAGGCCCTCCATCCCGCCCACGACGTGGTTGAGGCCGATCACGCTCGGGGCGAGGGGCTGGCGGCGGCCGATCGCCAGCAGCTGCCGGGTCAGGTCGGCGGCGGACTCGGCGGCGCGGCGGATCTCCCCGAGGTCGTCGCGGAGCGAATCGCCCGGGCGGAGCTTCTCCCTCGCCAGCTCGGCGTAGGAGAGGATCACCGAGAGGAGGTTGTTGAAGTCGTGGGCCAGGCCGCCGGCGAGACGGCCGACCGCCTCCATCTTCTGGGCCTGGCGGTACTGCGCCTCGAGCTGCTCCTTGGCCGCCGCCTCCCGGACGCGCTCCGTGACGTCGAGGGAGAGCACGAAGACCCCCTCGGGCACCGGCTCCATCCGCAGCTCGAACCAGGCGGACGAGCCGTCCGGGTAGGCGAACTCGTTGACCAGCTCGTGGTGCCGGCGGGTCTCCATGCAGTCGCGGAGCCGCTCGAACATGGGCGTCGCCTCGATGCCGGGGAACACCTCGGGCATCGTGCGGCCGAGCAGCTCCTCCCGGCTCCGCCGACCGTGGACCGCGGCGGCCTCGTTGAGGTAGAGGTAGGTCCAGTCGAACCCGAGGATCTGACAGCCCTCGATCAGGCTGTCGAGAATCGAGAGCGAGGCGACCGGATCCGGGCCCAGCTCGCCGGCCCGGTGGGTCTCCAGCTTCCGCGCCTTCGCCATGTGTTCCACGTCCCCCCCGGCGACGCCCCCCCGGCGCCGGGATCAGTCTATCGCCCTTCCAGAATCAGTGCAAGGAGCGACCGGCGGCCGCCTCACCGCGCGAGCCAGCCGGATCGGGCCAGCTCGAGCTGGCTCTCGAGCGTCATGGTGAAGGTGAGCTCGGCGTCGAGCGGCTCGCAAGGTGCCAGCCGAGTAGCAGCCCGGGCGGAGAAGGCCTCCGGCCGGTCCGAACCTGCTACCCTCGGAGCGGAGCTGCACGAGACCCGATCCGGGCCCACGGAGCTCGACGGTGCTTCTGGAGGTGATTCTTGTCCCTTCGTCACGACGACCCGCGTCCCCTTCCGACCCGCCCCCCGAGAGGGGTCCCCTGGCCGGCCCTCGGTGTGCTCGTCGCCATCCTCGTCTCGGCCCCGCCTGCCTCGGCGGCCGCGCGCAGGGCGCAGCAGGCGCTCGGCACGGCTCGGGTCGAGCTCCAACACGGCGACTACGCCCGGGCGGAGAAGGCGGCCCGCAAGGTCCTCTCCGACACCGACTTGCCCGGTCCGGTGCGCGGCGCCGCCCTCACCGTCCTGGGCAAGGCTCTCTTCCTCGCAAATCGGTTCGCTTCGGGCCAGACGTACCCTCTCGGCGAGCACCTCCTCTCGGGCGGGACGCAATTCACGGACCGCCGAGCTCAGAGCAAGGAGGAAGCAGCCCGCCATGAGGCTCTCCGGCAGGCCGAGGCGGCCTTGCGGGAGGCCATCGAGCTCGGGGGCGCGACGCGTGCGGAGGCTAGCCTCTTCCTGGCCGAGGCGCTCTACGAGGGCGGCCAGATCGATGGAGCGCGCAAGGTGCTCGACGTCGGATTCCCGGAGCTCGGGCCCATCGCACCCGAGCCCCGCGCCACCGCCCTCAGGAGCTGCCTGAACCTCGCCGCTCGAGCGCAGGTCGTGCCCTGCTGTGGCACCACCGCCCGCGCCGAGCTGCCGGCGGGCCTGGTGCCCCCGAAGAAGCTCTCCGGCGCCAACCCCGAGTACACGATCGAGGCCCGCAAACAGAAGCTCCAGGGAGTCGTGATCCTGCGCCTGGTCGTCGACGAGGCCGGGCGGGCCCAATGCGTGCGACCCATCGTCGGCCTGGGGCTCGGCCTCACCGACTCCGCCATCTCGACCGTCGAGCGATGGAAGTTCGAGCCCGCCCGCCTGGACGGCAAGACGGTGCCGGCGGTCATGATCGAGAAGGTGAGCTTCCGGCTCCAGTGACGCCGGGGGAAAGCGGCCGCTCCGAGCCCAAGTCGCAGGGTGCCGGCCGAGTTGCGGCGGCGCCGCCCCGCTTCTTCGTGCCAGCATGTGCTAGCATCCTGGCGCGGAGGGCGCCATGGCGAGCTTGAGCATCCGGCGGGTCGACGACGAGGTCTACGAGAAGCTCCGCGCGCGGGCGGCGGAGCACGGGATCTCCATGGAGGAGGAGGTCCGGCGAATCCTCGAGCGCACCGTGGCCGCTCCCGCGAAACTGGGCCAGCTCGCGCTCCAGTGCTTCGGCCCGGACCACGGCGCCGACCTCGAGCTTCCGTCCCGACCGCCCCACGAGCCGCTGACTCTCGGGCGGTGAGCAGTGATCCTGCTCGACACCAATGTCGTCTCCGCCGTCATGGCCTCGAAGCCGGACCCGAACGTCGTGGCCTGGCTGGACGGCCAGCCGGCGGAGACGCTGTACCTGCCGACGATCGCGATCGCCGAGATCGGCTTCGGCCTCGCGGTCCTGGCCGACGGACGACGTAAGCGCGACCTCGCGGAGCGGTTCGAAGGCTTCGTGGCCGCCGGCTTCGCCCATCGCATCCTGCCCTTCGGCCGCGCCGCAGCGGACCTCTACGGCCCCATCATGGCCCACCGCCGCGGTCTCGGGCGGCCCATGAGCGCCCTCGACGGCCAGGTCGCGGCCATCGCCAAGGCGAGCCATCTCGCCGTGGCGACCCGCAACGTCCGGGATTTCGACGAGTGCGGCCTGGAGATCGTCAACCCTTTCGAGGCGGCCAGTGACCCGTCCCTAGCATAGAGGGTTGAGAGCTGCAGCCAGGCTGCCGGGCGTTCACTCGACCCGCGTAGAGGCGATGCCGAACGCGAGCGTCAGCACGATGACCGCGCAGTACGAGCGTTCGGTGCGCCAGAGGCGGATGCCCCCGGCGAGACCTCCGCGTGCCGAGCTCAGAACCGTTGAGGCGAACACACCCATGGGTAGATGCCTTCCTGCTGACCGAGGCCGGGCCCGGCTCTGCCGGGTACGCGCAACAGGCGGGCTCCGACCTCGACGGCTCGGCCCGTTCCGCTTCACGCCCCGACCAGGCTCACGGGATTCCGCGGCCTCTCAGCGCCCTTGCTCGTCCTCGCTCCGGGAGTCGTTCCCGAAGCCGAGCCACAGGACGAGCCCGACGACCCCGCCACCACCTGCAGGAGGACCACGAAGAGCGGTGGTCGCGGCACCGGGCTGCCGTAGCGGACCGCCTCCGTCGCCCGATCTTCTCGCTGCCGCTGTAGGAGAGGATCACCGAGAGGAGGTTGTTGAAGTCCTGGGCCCGGCCGCCGGCGAGACGGCCGACCGCCTCCATCTTCCGGGCCTGGCGGTACTGCGCCTCGAGCTGCTTCTTGGCCGCCGCCTCCCGGACGCGCTCCGTGACGTCGAGGGAGAGCACGAAGACCCCCTCGGGCACCGGCTCCATCCGCAGCTCGAACCCGGCTCGCAAGGTGCCAGCCGAGTAGCAGCCCGCGTCAGCCGCATGGTGCGCGAGGGCCTGGACGCCTTCGTCCGCCGCGACGCGGCCCAGGCGACCGCCGTCACTCAGGCCGACGACGAGGTCGACGGCCTGTACCGCCAGCTCTTCCGCGAGCTGCTGACCTTCATGATCGAGGACCCGCAGACCGTCACCCGGGCGCTCCACCTGCTCCTCATCGCCCGGAACCTCGAGCGCATCGCCGACCACGCCACGAACATCGCCGAGGACGTCGTCTACTACGTCGAAGGCCGCGACGTCCGCCACCCCACCCAGCGCCAGCCCCCGGGCCCGGGCTGAGGCCGGCGCCCCTCAGCCGTCCGCTCCCCGGTTGCGGCTTGCGAGACAGTCGGAGTCACCACGGACTCCGTACCCGGAGCCGCTGCATCGCCGCTTCGCCTGTTCAGCCTAAGGGCGCATATGAAATACTTTCAGGGCTGTTCGACACGCACGGGTGGAGATGACAGCCGACCTGGCGGCCACATCCCCGCGCTCCCGGACCCCGGGCAACCGCGAAACCCGCCTCGGCGAGGTGGCTGGCGAGACGGAAGCCAGGTGAAAGGAGAACACGACATGACCCGACGCCTGCTCGTAACCCTGGTGGCAGGAGCGCTCGCCTCGTCCGGTCCGCTGTGGCCTGAGCCGCCCACCCACGTTCGCCCCAAGCGACTCCTCCCGTACCTCCACCGGATGGAGGGCCTGTCGAAGGTGGAGACCTGCGAGGCGACCATCCGGACCGCTTACGCCGATCTCGAACAGTTGAGCTCGCCCTCGGGCAAGGAGCTCTCGTTCGAGCTGAGGAACTTCGTCTACATCCCGCGGGATCAGTTCGACTCGGTCCGCTACACCGACGTGGTCACCCTCCCGGGCGGCGACACGGTCGTGCCCGCCCTCGGTCACTTCCGGGCCACGTGGACCGACGAGGTCCGGATGATGGTCGACCCGAGCTGGACCACCCGCAGCGAGTACCTTGAGACCGCGGAGGGCCAGAAGGTGGCGACGATGTCCTTGGGTCGGCTACTCGACTGGGCATCTCGAGAGGACCTCCGTCTGAAGAAGGTCACCGGCATCACGACCTACGAGGCGACCGTGTCCCTCGGGGGTAAGCAACGCACCTACCAGGCGGCTTTCTTCTGGACCGATAAACCGACGCAACCGGGAGAGAGGTGGAACGTCGACGTCACGGTCCTGGACAATGTGACGGTCGGCGTCGGCGAGACCCTCGCCCAGCCTGGCGTCGTCGGGAACCAGGACTCCCTGCCGCCCCCGCCGTTCGCGGACCGCCTCGCCTCGGGCGGCGGCACCGCCAACACCCTCGCCACCAAGTCGGTGTGCCTGGCCTCGAGCGGCCTGGCGGCGGGAAGCGCCAGCCTGGATCTGCACCAGACCGGCACCAACGACCACGTCACCGGGGGCCACGGGGTGTTCACCCACGTCGACTTCGATTGCAGCTGCACGACCTCGTGCTACGAGGAGTGTCTGGCGCAGGAATCGTTTCAGCACTGCGAGGAGGTGGGCGATACTGGGACGTGCCACAAGGTGTCCCCTCCCAGCACAGACTGGGTGTCCGGAACGGTCGGCGACACGACGACCTCTGGACCTGCGACCTGCGGCGCTGGGGCTGCGTGTGCCTGGAAAGCCTGTTCGGGCTGCTTATGCGGTACCCCGAGCGTCAGCTTCAGCGCGGGCGGGAGCGGTCTGGGCATCAGCTACACCGCCAGCTCCCCGGACGGTGCCGTGATCAAGGTCGCCAACACGCACACGTGCAAGACCTGCGTGGTGGGCGCCGGGACCCCGACCGATCCCCTGGACCCCACGTGCAACTCCTGCTCGCCCATCGTCATCAACCTGGGGAGCGGCCCCATCCGGCTGACCGGCCTGGACGATCCGGTCCAGTTCGACATGGACGACGACCCCGACCTCGAGACGCTGGGCTGGACGGAAGGGGGCTCCGACGAGGCCTTTCTCGCATACGACCAGAACGGCGACGGCGTGATCAGCCACGGCTACGAGCTCTTCGGCAACTTCACGCAGCAGGCGCCTGGGCCGGCCGATGAGCCTGCGAACGGCTTCCGGGCCCTTCGGGTCTACGACCTCGACTGGCTCGGAGGCGACCAGGACGGCTGGATCACTCCTCGCGATGCCTACTTCGACAAGCTGAGGCTGTGGTTCGACGACAACCACGACGGCGTCCAACAGCCCAACGAGCTCTTCCGGCTCGCCGACTATGGGATCGAGGCGATCGAGCTCGACTACAAGGAGCACCAGTGGCGCGACCGACATGGCAACCGGTTCCGCTTCTCGAGCCGCGTCCGGCTCACGGGCGGCCGCACGACCCGCGCGGCGGACGTATTCCTGGTCAGTCCAAGCCAATAGGCAGCACCGCAGTCGCCGATGGGTGGACTCGCCGAATGTCCCGCGCGAGGCAGCTCAGATCAGGAGGACACACGCTCATGACCCGACCGCTACTCTTGCTCTTGGCCTCGGGAGCGTTGATCTTGCCGGCTGCAGTGAGCTCGGAGCCGCCACACGAGGACCCACCGCAGGCCGCAACCCACGAAGCCGCCGGCGACACCGACACGCGTCAGCAGGTCTCCAAGCGCGTGCAAATCCTCTTGGAGCCGAACGACGCCTTTGCCCGCCCGGATCGGCTTCAAGAACCCCTCGACCGGTTAGAGCACCTTCCGAAGGAGCAGGGCTTCGAGGAGCTCATCCAGACCGCCTACTCGGATCTCGAACGGTTCAGCGAGCCGTCGGGTAAGGATCTGCGGTTCGAGTTGCGCAGCTTCGTCTACATCCCCAGGAAGGCATTCGACTCCGTCAAGTACGTCGATGTGGTCACTCTCCCGGGAGGCGACGAGGTTCAGGCCGGCATTGTGCACGGAGCAGCGACTTGGACCGACGAGGTGCGAGCGATGGTGGACCCGATCTGGACCTGGCGAAGTGCATACCTCCAGAGCGAGGAAGCGCGAAAGACGGCCACGATGTCCCTCGGTGCGGTGCTCGACAGGGCATCTCGAGGTGAGACCAGCCTCGAGGACATCACCGGCCTCACGGCCTACGAGGTCACGGTGTCGCTCGGTGGGAAGCGGCGCACCTACCGGGCAGCCTTCGCCTGGATCGACCACAAGCCGCAGAGACCAGGTATCAATGACGTTGAGGCGATTATCTGGGACAACGTGACCCTGGGGGTCGGCGCGACGCTCAATGAAACGGCTGCCATCGGCAACCAGGAGTCGCTGCCGCCAGCCCCAGGCGCGCCCGCGACCTCCTCCGAGAGCGGAGACACCACGCCCTCACCTCCGTAGGCCTCTGCCCGCTGCAGACTCCCCGCGATCGTGGAGATCGTGCGGGGAGCCCTGAAGGTGGTGGCGCCGCGCCAGCATGTGCTAGCGAGAAACGCCACGCTCGTTGAGGGGTGGTGTGTGGCTTCTGATCGGGTGGGTGGAGGGGGCCGGGGATCGGTCCCTCAGAGATCGGGATCATCCGCGCCCGTGAGGGCGCACCGCGGCGGACCTCTACGGCCCCATCATGGCCCACCGCCGCGGTCTCGGGCGGCCCATGAGCACCCTCGACGGCCAGGTCGCGGCCATCGCCAAGGCGAGCCATCTCGCCCTGGCGACCCGCAACGTCCGGCACTTGGACGAGTGCGGCCTGGAGATCGTCAACCCTTTCGAGGCGGCCCGTGACCCGTCCCTGGCATAGAGGGTTGAGAGCTTCAGCCAGGCTGCCGGGCGTTCACTCAACCCGCAAGGAATCGGCCGGATCGAGCTTCGCGGCAGTGCGCGCAGGCCAATAGGCGGCCGAGGCGGCGGAGACGAGGAGGACGATGGTGGTTGTGACCAGGACGAGAGGGTCCCAGGTCCCGAGACGATAGAGCGCACTCGACAGGAAGTGTGCCCAGCGACAATTAGACCTGTGCACTGACGACAACTACTTCTGTGCAGTCTGAGCGGCGTGCCGGCGTGTGGCCGGCGGTCGGAGAGAATGCCGGCTCTTCGAAGAAGGGAGAGCCGGTTTGGTGACAGACGCACAAGTGAGGAAGTTGATGCGCGAGATCGAAGAGCACGGTCAAGTCGGGATGGCGGCGCTGCGGAGTGGGATGCACCGCAACACGGCGCGGCGGTACGTGGTATCGGGCAAGCTCCCATCGGAGTCGGTGGCGCCTCGGAGCTGGCGCACGCGGGAGGACCCGTTCGCCGAGGACTGGCCGGAGCTGTCCGAGCGTCTGGCGGCGGCGCCGTCTCTGGAGGCGAAGGCTCTGTTCGAGGACCTTCTGCGGCGCCGTCCGGGGCGCTACGAGCCAGGCCAGGTGCGGACGTTCCAGCGGCGGGTCCAGCAGTGGCGAGCCACCGAGGGGCCGGAGCAGGAGGTGTTTTTTGCTCAGGATCACCGCCCGGGCGAGGCGCTGCAGACGGACTTCACGTGGGCCGGCGAGCTGGCGATCACGATCGGTGGCGAGCCCTTCGACCACCTGCTGTGCCATTCGGTCCTGCCGTACAGCAACTGGCAGTCGGTGACGGTGTGCCACTCGGAGTCGATGCTGGCGGTGAAGCGGGGCGTGCAGACGGCGGTGTTCCGGCTGGGGCGGGTGCCCCGGTGGCACCAGACGGACAACTCGACGTCGGCGACGCACGACCTGCGCACCGGCAAGCGGGGGTTCAACGAGGAGTAAGCGGCCCTGATGCGCCACCTGGGGATGGAGCCGCGGACGATCGGGATCGGCGAGAGCCACCAGAACGGCGACATCGAGGCCGCCAACGGTGCTCTGAAGCGGTGCCTCGAGCAGCACCTGCTGCTGCGCGGCCACCGGGACTTCGAGAGCGCGGCGGCCTACGAGGCGTGGATCGACGCGGTGATGCTCGGCGCCAACGGCCTGCGTACGAAGCGCCTGGACCAGGAGCTGGCGGTGATGAAGGCTCTGGTGGCGAGGCGCCTGCCGGAGGTTCAGCTTCTCCGGCTGCGGGTCAGCTCCGAGGCGACGATCCGGGTGAAGAACAACACCTACTCGGTGCCGTCGCGCCTCCAGGGCGAGCGCGTCGAGGTGCACCTGCGCGAGCGGGATCTGGAGGTCTACTACGGCGGCCAGCGGCAGCTGGCGGTCGAGCGGCTCGCCGGCGAGGGCAAGCACCGGATCAACTACCGCCACATCATCTGGTCGCTGGTCAGGAAGCCCGGCGCCTTCCCGCGCTACCGCTACCGTCAGGACCTCTTCCCCCAGGAGGCCTTCCGGCGCGCCTACGACCGGTTGGCCGAGGCCCTGGGAGAGCGCCAGGCGGACCTGGAGTACCTGCGGGTCCTGCACCTGGCCGCGGCGACGATGGAGTGCGACGTGGCGGCCGCACTGGAGCTGCTCTTGGCCGAGGGGACGCTGCCGCGCTTCTCTGACGTGCGTTCGCTGGTCGTGCAGGCACAGCCCGAGGTGCCGGCGATGGCGTCGCTCACGGTCGATCTCGGCGCCTACGACGTGCTGCTGCCCCGCTCGGCCCAGGCAGGTGCGCGATGAGCGCCGGCACCGAGGGCGTCGGGGTCCTCCTGCGGGCGCTCAAGCTGCCCGGTTTCCTCGGCCACTTCCAGGGCGTCGCCGAGCAGGCCGAGCGCGAGGGCTGGGGCTTCGAGCGCTACCTCCACCACCTGGCCGAGGTCGAGCTCGAAGAGCGCGGCCGGCGCAAGATCGAGCGGCTTCTCACCGAGCTCCGGCCTGCCCCTCGAGAAGACCCTCGCCACCCTCGAGCTCGACCGACTGCCGGCCCCGGTGCGCCGGCAGGTGCCCCGGCTGTGCGAGGGCGACTTCGTCGAGCGCGCCGAAAACCTCCTGGCCTTCGGCCTGCCGGGCCGGGGCAAGACCCACCTGCTCTCGGCCATCGGCCACGAGCTCGTCCAGCGCGGCTACGCCGTACTCTTCGTGCCCGCCTTCAAGCTCGTCCAGCGCCTGCTCGTCGCCAAGCGCAACCTCGAGCTTGAGCCCACCCTGCGCCGGCTCGACCGCTACGACGCCGTCCTGCTCGACGACATCGGCTACGTCCAGCAGAGCCGCGACGAGATGGAGGTGCTCTTCACCTTCCTCGCCGAGCGCTACGAGCGGCGCAGCGTGCTCATCACCTCCAACCTGGTCTTCTCCGAGTGGGACAAGATCTTCCACGACCCCATGACCACCGCCTGTGCCATCGATCGGGTCGTCCACCACGCCACGATCCTCGAGCTCGCCGGAGAGAGCTACCGGGCCGAGGCCGCCCGCGGCCAGGCCGCCACGAGGAGTCCCCGATGAGCCACCTGTGGAAATCTCCCCCCTCCTCCCCGGACCCCTCCGCCCCCGGCCGGACGGCTGCCGGGCCATGGAAAGCTGCCCCCCCGCCCACCCCCCGGCACCTTCCCACAGCCCTTGGAAAACCCTCCGGGTTTCCCACAGTCTTACCGGCCACGGCGGCGGCTCTACCGAGAGGAGGCTTGCACAGTTCTAATTGTCGTCGTGCACAAAAGTAGTTGACGTCGGGGACCCGGTGGTATCTCGCTTTCGACACGCCCGCCGCGCTGTCCCCTGAGGACCTCTGCCGCTGGGTGGAGAACCAAACGCCGCCCAGGAGATGGAGAGGGAGATCGCGCGCGAGTCGGGTTACTCCCCGGACCCGGTCCGAGCAGCCATGGACCTCGTCGACCTCGCCGCGGCCCGCTTCGGCTGGTCGATCCCCGAGGACGAGGTGAGGCGGCGCGAGACCGAGCACGCCCGCAAGCAGTGGGCCCGGCTGCGCAAGGCCCTCGAAGGCCCGTGAGCCCGCCGCCGGGGAGCGGGGTCTTCCAGGCACTCGCTGCGCCCCAGACCCCTCGAAGTGGCTGGCACCTCTCCCGGCTCTGCGATACCCTGCGCTTGCTGCTGGTAATCAGTCCTTCATACCCTGTAACCGTGCTACCTCATCGTCCTTGGCAACCAGGCTAGCTTCCGCCCAGCTGAAGCCTTCGCTGACCAGGGCGAGCTTCTGTGCTTGAGGGTCAAGCGCCGTCTGCATTGCTTGCCATCCTTGCGCTCTCGTCTGAGTGACCGAGACTCTGTGTGCCTCAGGCTTGATTTCGAAGAGTAGCGCCGCCCGATCGAGGATCCAGGCGCTCCCTTCCGCTTTGAAGACGGTGCAGGGCGTTAGCCGACCGCAGTGCAGGGGCAAACCATCGACTGCCGCAAACTCCACACGACGTGCCGCGAGCAAGCGACCGAGCATTCCATGAACGACGCTACTGAGATCCGCGGGTTCGACGAGACCGCGAATTGCAGCCGGGGTGATCTGAGCGTACTCGCCCATGAGTCCGGAATGGAGGATGGTTGCCCGTGCCAACTCTTTGCCCACTCTGTCAAAGATCCGGACGAGGTGAAAGAAGGGCATCTCGTGTGCGGGATCGCAACGCGAAATGGACCAGTTTTCGACTCGGTCTACTCGAAGATCAAGCGTTCCATTTTGAAGACCTTCGTAGATAGCCTGCTCTTGAGCGTCGTTCTTGTCTGGTCCTTTGTCGAAGAGCTTCTGGAGGTAGACATAACGGAAGTCTTCGACTACCTCCTTTGAAGTCTTAGGATCCGGGTAGGGTGCGTAGTTGGTGTCCCCTGGCTTCGCTTCTCGAACTGTCCGGAGATGCGAAGCCCACCCGTCTCGAACTTGTTCGGGCGTTTTGTTGCCCAAGATCGTCGCAATCTCGGCCATCCGAGCCTCGCAGTCTACAGGCACCCAGGCCGAAGCAGGCAGAGACCCTGCCACAATGAGGAGGACGGTAACTAGGCCGTAGGTATTTCGCATTGTTCGTCTCCTATATACCTTCACTCATCAGTACTTTGGTCTGACATTCCGCACATGTCGGCGGGGATTTCTGGGCAATTTCGCCGGGCGACCACGGCCGGATTCTCAGGTTAAGTAGGCGGTTTCGGGCACTCCGAGGAGCTCGAGGACCTGCTGCTGTAGAGGGGTGAGCTCGGGTTCGAAGGAGCGGACGAGCTCACCGCCGACGAAAAGGTCATGGCGCTCGAGCAGGCTGTAGAGGCGCAGGATCTGCTCGGCGGTGGGCCGCTGGGTGCGGCGCTCCTCGGGATAGAGGGGCAAGGAGGAGATGGCCTGCGCCTGCATGTTGCGGCGCAGCTCGCGCTCGAGGAGGGCCTGGACGAGCAAGGCCAGGAAGTAGACGAAGAAGAAGGCCTCGACGCGACCGGGGTTCTTGAGCAGGACCGGCGCGATCTCGAAGACGGCCTTGGTCTGCTCGAAGCGCTTCTCGATCGCGGGCTGGCGCTTGTGGGCCTCGAGGACCTCTCGGGGCGAGAGGCTCGGGTCATTGGTGAGCAGCGGATACATGCCGTCGCTCTTCCTGTCGTAGGCGATGCGCTCGGTGTCGAGCGAGGTGTCGAGACGCCACCGGCGGGTGGTCTTCCTGCGGTACTGGGTCGCCGCGCCGGGCCGGCCGGGGCCGACCTGGCGGTAGTCGTGCCGGGCCTCGGAGCGGATCTCGACGCGGAGGTAGCGAGCCACCTTGAAGCGGTCGAGGATCTCGTCGACCCGCTCGCGGATGCGCGCCTTGCTGCGCAGGCGAGGCCGCTTGCCGGCGAGCTGCTGGTCGAGGGCCTCGAGCTCCTGCCGGGCTCGGGCGATCTGCTCGCGCCGTCGCTGGCTCTGGTGCAGCCGGAGCAGGTTGCTGTAGACCCAGGTCACCGGCCAGGCCTCGCGCGAGGGCAGCGGATCGCGGAAAGTCCACCAGCGGTCCCGAGGGCCGTCCTCGCGCCGCGGGTGGGGCCGGTCCCAGATCAGCTCCCAATCCGGCTCGTGGGTCTGGAGCCACTCCCGGAAGTGGCCGTCTTCGCGCCGCGAGCGGGGCAGCACGGTGACGAAGCGGCCGCCCTGCTGGTCGATGTGACTCATCGCCTCGGCGCCGCAGAGCTTCGAGTCGGCGACGTAGAGGAAGTCGGCCCGCCCCGTGACCCGCCGCAGGGCGTCCCAGGTCGCCTCATGGGTCCGGGAGTCGCTGGCGTTGCCGTCCTCGCACCGGAACTGGGCCGGCACGGCGCCGTCGCGGGTCGTGGTGAGCACGAAGAGCAGCTGCTTGAGGTCCGGCCGGTGGTCCTTGGAGTAGCCGAAGGTGATCCACGGGGAGCGCCGGCCCCGGACCGGCTGCCCCGAGTCCCGGTACTGACCGGAGAAGCGGACGGTCGTCGAGTCGTTGTGGAGCTCGTCGAAGCAGAGGTCGAACGCCTCGCCGGCCGCGACGACCACCGCCGTCAGCAGGCTCCCGCGATCAGCGTCGAAGAGGTGATCGAGAGCCCGGCCGAGGGCATCGTCGCTCAGATGGCTCACGCGCTGCGGCGCCAGGCCGAAGGCCTCGGGCGCGTAGGTGGCCACCGTCTCGTGCTGGCGATAGATCGCCTCGCGCTCGACGAGGATCGAGCGCAGCAGGACTCCCAGGCCCTGGGCGTAGGGCAGCTTCGTCCGGCGGTCCGGGGTCGGCACGAAGCGGTCGAGGTGCTCGTCGAGCCGCAGCCGTCCGAGGAAGTGGTTGACCACCGGCAGCGGTCCCAGCCTCTGGGACACCAGAGACAGCTCGCTCGGTCTCAGGCGCGGCCCTTGACGGGGTGTCATTCTGGCGATTATAGTATCGCCAGACCATGGACACGTCAAGCAAAATCTCGCCCTCCGAGCTCGCCCGGCTGGAGCGCGAGCTCCGCCGGCGCACCCGGACGATCCGGGAGGCTCTCGAAGCCCTGACCCTCGTCTGCTCGGGAACCTTGACGACCCGCACCAAGGTCTGCGGTCAGAAGGCGTGCCGCTGCGCCATCGACCCCGACGCCCGCCACGGCCCCTACCATGAGTGGACGCGCAGGGTCGAAGGTCGATACCGCCACAGTGTCGTCTCGCCCCGCCAGGCCGAGCTCCTCGAGCGGGGCATCGCCAACTACCGCGAGATCCAGCGCCTACTGCGACTCTGGGAGGCCGAGACGGCCCAGCTCATCCTCGAATCGGAAGACCTAAGACACTGATTTCTGAATGGCTTACGCCGAGAAATTGCCCAGAAATCGCCGGGGAGATGCGCGGAATGTAAGCTTGGTGGACCGCACTCTGCCGGCCGGCAACCCCCTCCACCCCCGTAAATTGCCACGCTATCCTTGTCGTGTTGTAGTAACTACTCCAGGGTCCTGTAGCGGCGTCTGAGATGACCTGACCACAGTCATAGTCGAAGGGTTCGCAAAAGTCAGCGAGCCAGGTTCCTGCCGTGTAGTAGTAGTTGGCGCCGTAAGCCGGGTCTGGATTGTGGAAGTACAGGAAGTCCCATTGCCAGTAGCTTCCCATATTTTCGTACTTACCACCGTTGATAATACCCACGTGGTTCTTCGAGGGGTAGACCACTGGCATAACCGGCACGTCAGAGTCCTCCGAGACGATCTGACGTGAGACCATCTCGTCCCTCTGCGTCTGAGTTGGTCCGAAGATGTGGTCAAAGTAGGCATCGTATCCAGTGTTAGTGTAGATCCTGACACCGTAGGAGGTATCAAGGCCGTCGCAAGGAGCACCTCCGATGGTGTTGAAGATCGTGGTCTGCGAGACCTCGGGAAGGCCATCGTAGAGCCTCCACATGAGGATCGAGGCAGGCACGCAGTAGTTGAACTGCTCCTGGGAGCGGTACGGCACGCCCAGATGATCGTCCGGCGGTAGACAGCCCGCTGTCGCTCCCGCGGCGAGGAGGACCATCAGGAGCACGGGGATCGGGAATCTTGCGTCCGGCATTCCGGTCTCCTTTAGTGTTATCAGGAAACATGTACACACGAATCAGGGCGCGCAGTCAAATGGGGGCAGGTGCCACCCACTGTTCAGACGCCTTCTCGGTGCACATTGTCGATCGCTCGAGGCCGAGGCTGGAGACGTGATGGTTGCCGACCCCCCAGACGGTGGATGGCGCCTGGCGAGGATCGGTGCCCGATGGGAGGTTCGGCCGGCCGACCCGTTCGACTCGCTTCGCTCGCTCAGGGCAGAGGGCGGAGCTCGGCCGCTTCACACGCTGGTGGTGACCGCCGCTCCCGTCGAGGGCCGGGGCGGCCCTCCGTGCCGGCGATGGGAGGGCCGAACCGGAGACGTGTCAGTCCGTCTGTAGATCGCGCAGGAATCCGGGCTGTGAGGGCAGGGCCCGGGGGCTCCGAG
Organism: uncultured Acidobacteriota bacterium; assembly: GCA_963741925.1. Lineage (GTDB taxonomy): Bacteria > Acidobacteriota > Thermoanaerobaculia > Multivoradales > DATKCC01 > CAVUBL01. The sequence continues at coordinate 62,997 of CAVUJU010000003.1, read as the reverse complement.
CCGGCGCTCGGCGGATGCGCCCGCCCGGCCGAGGCCGGTCGTGGCGACGGTGGCCGCAAGGCGGAGAGGGCCGGAGCTCATTACCGTCACCCGCCAGCCTCAGAGCCGCGAACAGGCTCTCGGCGGTCGCAGGGCATCCTGCGGCGTGGTCCCCCGCCGCAGGCCGCAGTCCACCCCCGCCGAAGTGCGGGCTCAGGAGCCGACGACCGGGCGGAGCCCCCGGGCCCTGCCCGGTGGCGAAGGCGACCCGCGGCAACCCGTGGCGTGGCGCCTGGCGAGGATCGGTGCCCGATGGGACGTTCGGCCGCTTCAGGCGCTGGGGGTGGTCGTCCCGCACCCCGACCCGCAGTCCCCCTCCGCCCCGGGTACCGGGCAGCCCGAGCAGCTCCGCTGGATGCCGGGGAGGTCCGCGTCCATCCGGGCGATCCAGCGCTGGAAGAGCACCCAGCCCACACACAGCACCGCCACGGCACCGACCGAGAGCACGTCCGCGATCATCTCGCTGCCCTCCTCCCCACCCTCACGACGCCGCCGAGAACAATCCGGCGAAGCCCATGAACGCCATCGAGAGAATCCCCGCGATCAAGAGACTCATCGCCGTGCCCCGGAGCATCGCCGGGACGTCCGAGAGCTCCGCCTCCTCCCGCAGGCCCGCCATCAACACCAGCGCCAGCGTCAGCCCGCCCCCGGCGCCGACCGAGAAGACCACCCCCTCGAGGAACCCGTACCCCCGGCTCGTCTGAAACAGCGCCAGCGCCAGGATCGCGCAGTTGGTCGTGATCAGCGGCAGGAAGATCCCCAGCGCCCGGAAGAGCGCCGGCGACAGCTTCCGGATCACCATCTCCACGAACTGCACCGTCGAGGCGATCACCACGATGAAGCTGATCAGGCGCAGATACGGCGCGTAGACCAGCACGAACGTGTTCAGCGCCCACGCAGCGATCGACGTGATCACCATCACGAAGATGTTCGCGAGCCCCAGCCGGAACGCCGTCTCGAGCCGGCTCGACACGCCGAAGAACGGACACAGCCCCAGGAAGTACGACAGCGTGAAGTTGTTGACCAGCAGCGCCGAGATGAAGATCCAGGAGAGGTTCGAAACCATCACGCCGCCTCCTCTTGCGCCCGCTCGGCCGCGCGCTTCCGCGCCTGGGCCACCCACGAGAAGACGAGCAGGATCGTTCCCAGCATGAGAAAGCCGCCCGGCGGCAGGATCATGATCACCCAGGGCTCGTAGCTCGCCCCGAAGAGCGAGACCCCGAAAATCGACCCCTTGCCCAGGATCTCCCGCAGGCCGCCCAGGACGAGGAGCGCCAGCGAGAACCCGCCCCCCATGCCGAGCGCATCGGCCACCGCCAGGCTCACCCGGTTCTTGGCCGCGAAGGCCTCGGCGCGGCCGAGGATGATGCAGTTGACCACGATCAGCGGGATGAACGCCCCGAGCTCGCGGTGCACCCCCGGGGAGAGCGCCTGGAGGGTGTAATCGGCCACCGTCACGAAGGTCGCGATCACGATGATGTAGGTCGAGATGCGCACGGCCCTGGGGATCAGGTTCCGGAGCGCCGAGATCATCAGGCTCGACATGACCAGCACGAAGAGGGTCGCGCCGCCCATGGCGAGGCCGTTGACCGCGGTGTTGGTCACCGCCAGGCTGGGGCACATGCCGAGCACCTGGACGAAGACCGGGTTCTCCTTCCACAGGCCCTTGACGAGCTCGGCGTAGGCCTGGCCGGGGTCCTTCCCCCCCGTCGGACCCGATGCTGGACCGGATGGGCTCACTGCTTGCCTCCCGGGATGGGGCCGCCTTTCGGGGCGGGCACCGGTGCTTGCGTGCCGGCCGCCGGCAGCGGCGGCGCGGCGTCCGCTCCGGGCAGCCGCGCCAGCCACGTCTGGTTGCCAGCGTTGACGATCTTGACCACCGCCGTCGACGAGATCGTGGCGCCGGTGATGGCGTCGACCTGGTTCGGGGCGGTCCGCTCCTGCTTGACCAGCACGACGCTCGGCTCGACCGCCAGGTCGTGGAACTGGTCGAGGAAGTGGCGGTCCTTGTAGATCCGGTCGCCGAGGCCCGGCGTCTCCCGGCTCTCGAGCACCTGGAGGCCCACGATCCGGGCCTTCGCCGGGTCGAAGCCGTAGATCAGGCGGATCGTGTCCTGGAAGCCCGCGCCGGCGGCGGGGACGGCGTAGCCCACGAACGTGCCGTCCGCCCGGTAGCCGGCATAGACCGAGGGCTCGTCGGCGCTCGCCCCCTCGCCCGGCACCAGCCGGCCGTCCTTCCAGACCAGCCGCTGCATGCGCTCGGAGCCCGGGAGCACCTGGAAGACCGCCTCGCGCAGCGCCTGGGCGTTGTTCGCCTCGATGGTCGGGAGCGTCAGGCGATAGGCGCTGACGATGGCGAGCCCGGAGAGGAGCCCCGCCAACCCCAGGGTGAGCACCAGGCGCGGCGTCTCGGGAAATCCCCGGCGCTTCCGCGGGAGCTGGACCAGCTCGTCGCTCATCGCGCTCCCTCCGCTCCGCGCGCGGCGGGCCGGCCGTAGCCGAAGGCCCGCGGCTGGGTGATGCGGTCGATCAGCGGGCTCGCGGCGTTCATCAGGAGGATCGCGTACATGACCCCCTCCGGCAGGCCGCCCCAGACCCGGATCAGGACCACCAGCACGCCGACCCCGGCGCCGAAGATCCACGCCCCGCGGGGCGCGAGCGGCGAGGTCACCGGGTCGGTCGCCATGTAGACGGCGCCGAACAGGAGGCCGCCCGAGAGGAGCATGAACGAGGCCCCCGCGAAGCGCTCGGGCGACACGAGGTGGAGGACGCCGGCGAAGGCCGCCACGGTGCCGAGGATCGCGGTCGGGATCCGCCAGTCACAGGCCCGGCGCGCCAGGAGCCAAGCCAGGCCCAGGAGGATCGCGGCGGCGCTCGTCTCGCCCAGGGAGCCGGCCACCTGGCCGCCGAACAGGGCGGCGAAGCCGGTCGCCTGGTGCTGGAACTTCATCAGGTTGAGCGGCGTGGCGGTGGTCACCGCGTCGGCCGCCGAGTGGGTGAACGGGGCGGCGAAGTTCGTGGCGCGGAGCGCGAGCGGCCCCGCCGGCACCGCCCAGGTGGTGATGGCGATGGGGAACGCCGCCTGGAGGAAGGCGCGGCCGACCAGCGCCGGGTTGAACAGGTTGTGCCCGAGCCCGCCCCAGATGAGCTTGCCCAGGGCGATCGCCACCACCCCGCCGAGGGCGGCCATCCAGAGGGGGATGCCGGGCGGCAGGGTGAGACCGAGAAGAACGCCGGTCAGGGCCGCGCTGCCGTCGGCGAGCGAGCTGTCCGGGCGGTGGCGGGTGAAGAGCCACTCGGTGCCCATGGCGCCGGCGGTCGCCGCCAGCACCACGAAGATGGCCGAGAGGCCGAAGACCCAGACCGAGACGGCGAGGACCGGGGCGAGGGCGATCAGCACGTCGCCCATGAGACCGGGTGTGGTGACGCCCTGGCGCAGGAAGGGCGAGGACTGGACCAACAGGAGAGGGCCGCCACCCTCCGAGCTTCGCCGTGTCATCCCGCCGCCACCTTCTCTCGTGCCGTCTGTGCCGCCTTGGCCTTCTGCCCGCGCAGTGTCGACTTGGCCACCCGGATGAGCTGGACGATGGGGATGCCGGACGGGCAGGAGAAGCTGCACGAGCCGCACTCGACGCAGTCGAGCACGTGGTAGCTCTCGAGCTCCGCGAGACGCCCGGCGCGGGCGAGCTTTCCGAGGCGCGAGGGGTTCAGGAACTGGGGGCACGCCTCGATGCAGCGGCCGCAGCGGATGCACGTGTACTCGCGCGGCAGGCGGGTCTCGGCCTCGGTGAAGGCGAGCAGGCCCGAGGTGCCCTTCAGGACCGGCACGTCGAGGCTCACGAGCGGCATGCCCATCATCGGGCCGCCCATCACCACCTCGCGGGTCTCCGGGTCGAGGCCGCCGCAGTGGTCGAGGACCGCCTGGACCGGCGTGCCCACCGGCACCAGCAGGTTCGCCGGCCGGCGCACGCCGGGCCCGGCGACGGTCACGAGGCGCTCGATGAGCGGCAGGCCGCGGTCGAAGGCGTCGGCGACCGCGGCCATGGTGGCGACGTTGTTGACCAGGCACTCGACGTCGAGGGGGAGCTTTCCCGAGGGCACCTCGAGGCCGTAGATCGCCCGGATGAGCATCTTCTCGGCGCCCTGCGGGTACTTGACGCGCAGGGGGACGACCCGGATGGGGATGGCGGCCGTAGGGGTGTTCGTTGCCTCCCGATCCGTCGCCCCGGCCGAGGCGGAGCTCGGCCGCTTCATGCGACTCGGACTCCGGAGGGCGGCTTCCGCGGACGGCGAGGGGTCGGGCGCCTCCCGAGGGGTTCGGCCGGCCGAGGCGGAGCTCGGCCGCTTCATGCGACTCCGCCTCCGGAGGGCGCGCTCGAGGGCCTCGATGGCGTCGGGCTTGTTGAGCTCGACGCCGATGGCGATCTCCTCGACCCCGAGGCGGGTGCCGACGATCTCGGCGCCGCGCACGATCGCCTCCGGCCGCTCCACCATCACCCGGTGGTCGGCGGTGAGGTACGGCTCGCACTCGCAGCCGTTGACCACCAGGCGGCGCACCCGCTTGCCGGCGGGGAGCTTGTACTTGACGTGGGTCGGAAACGCCGCCCCGCCCATCCCCACGAGCCCCGCCTGCTGCACCCGCGCGATGAACTCGTCGTCCGAGAGCGACGCCGGATCGACCGGGTGGTCTGGAACGAGCTCCTGGGTCGAGAACGGGTCGGCCTCGATCTCGATGGACTCGACCAGGCGGCCGTTGGGGTGGAGGCGCGGGGCGATGGCCGCCACCCGGCCGGTGACCGGGCTGTGGAGCGCCATCGACACGAAGCCGCCCGGCACCGCCACGAGCTGTCCTCGGACGACGCGCTCGCCCTGGCGCACGACCGGCTTCGCGGGCGCCCCGGTGTGCTGCGAGAGCGGCAGGACGTAGCGCTCGACGAAGGGCATCCGGGCGATGGCCAGGTGCTCGGTCGCGTCCTTGTGCTCGGCCGGATGGACGCCGTGCCGGAAAGAAGCCGCGAGGCTGCCGCTCATGCGCCCTCCTCGCGACCCTCGGCCCCGATCGCACCGGCCGCGGTGGCGGGCTGCGCCCCGTGGCGCACGAGCGTCAAGAGGCGCTCGCGCACCTGGCGGGCCAGCTCGATCCGGCCGCCCAGCTCGAGCTCCTGGATGCGCGCCTCGTAGCCGCTGCGGAGCTCCTCGAGCTCATGCCGGTGGACCTCCTCGAGGCGCTCGATCCGACCCGCCTCGGCGCGCGCCGCCGCCGCCGCGGCGAAGGCCTCGCCGGCCGAGGCCGCGCGCTGCAACGCCTGCCAGACGGCGGGCGGCTCCGGAGGACCCTCGGGCGCTTCGGCTCGGAGGGCGGCCTCGGGGTTGCCGGAGAGGTCGAGCTGGGCCGGAGCTCCGTCCGCGCCGGCGGGACGCCGGAGGAAGAGGGGAAAGGCGCGGCTCGCGACCGCCGAGCGCGCACGCTCGAAGGTCTCGCACGGGGCGAAGCAGCCCGCCGCCGGGCTGGGGGCGAGCACCCGGAGGAGGGCGGGGCCGCCGGCGGCGAGCGCCGCCGCCACCGCGCCCTCCAGGTGGTCCGGGTGGCCGATCGCGCCCTGGGCGAGCGTGGCGCCCGGGAAGGTCGGCGAGGTCGCCCACGCGGGCAGCAGGTCGTCGAGAATCCGGCCGTTTCCCCCCGCCACCGCGAGGGCGAGGACCGTCACCGGCCGGTCGCCGGCCAGGAGCTCCGCGAGCCCGCCCAGATCCGCCGCCAGCTCGGGCTCGGAGGCGACGAGGACGAGCGGCCCGGCGGCCTGCCGCTCCTCGGCCGCGAGGTCGTCCCAGGAGAGGCGGGCCAGGGCCTCGATCTGGGCGTCGGCCCGCGCGCGCTCGGCGGGCCCCTCGGCGCCCAGCTCGATCCGCGCCCGGCGGGTGACCCGGGCGGCGGCCACGGCCTCGCGCGCGCGGCCCTCGGCCAGGCCGCGGGCGAGGGCGACGGCGTCGCCGGTCGCGTCGACCGTCACCGGCACGGCGAAGGCGTCGTACGGGAAGGTGGCACCCCAGGCGGCGGCGCGCGCTCCCAACACCAGGCCCAGCCCGAGGTCGCAACCGCGCCCGGCGCCGGGGGCGTCCGGGCCGCCCAGGCGGAGGCGCAGGTCGGCGACCGCGCGGGCGGCTTCCACCAGGCGCCGGACGCGGGCCACGTCCACCCGCTCGTCGCCCGGGGCAGCGGTCTCGTCCGGCTGGAGGACCCCCTCGACCCGCCGGGTGAGCTCGGCCAGGTCGGTGTCCGGGCGCTCGAGGCTTCCCAGCCCCCGGGCCAGGGCGTCCAGGTCCCGGTCGGGCAGTGCCAGAGCGAGGCCGCCGTGGATCGCCCCGGCGAGCTCCTCGCGCAGGCGGTCGAGACCTTCGACCGCGGCGCGCGCAACCGGCGCGCGGTGGAAGGCGACGGCGCCCAGGGCCTGGCGGACGGCGATCGCCTCGCCCGAGCCCGCCTCGGCGCCATGGCTGGCGCCCAGCGGCGCCCGCGCGGCCGGCGCCAGCAAGGCTCCGGCCGTCGGGCCGACGTCGGCGTGCCGGCGCGCCCGCTCGACGGTCCCCTCGGCGGGCTCCGGGAGCTCGGCCGCCAGGCGCCAGAGGCCGCGCGCGTCGCGCGAGCGGACCGGCGAGTCGGCAGCCATCTCGAGGGCGCCCGGCCGGCACTCGGCGACGCACAGGCCGCAGCCCTTGCAGGCGTCCGGGTCGACGGCCAGGACGAAGAGCTCGCCGGTGCCCTTGGCCTCGGCCTCGGGAGCGTCGAAGAACGGGACGGTGCGGGCGAGCGGCATCTCGCCGATCTCGGCGACCACCGCCTCGAAGGCCTCGGCGACGGCGGCCTTGCGCTCTTCGGGGAGCGCCGTCTTCGCCATCGTCGCCTCGAACGCGGCGCGGAGGAACGGCCCGGCCGGGCCGCCGCCGGTCGCGGATGCCGCCACCGCCTGGCCGAGCGCCGCGGCGAGCTTGCCGCCGGCCATGCGCAGGGCGTCGGCCGCAGCGCCGCGCCGCTTGGCGAGGGCCATGCCCCGCTCCAGCAAGGCGCCGGCGCCGAGGACCACGGGCGCCAGGGCGCCGTCGGGGCACGCGCTCCAGCAGGCGCCGCAGCCGGTGCAGGCCTCCGGGGCGAAGGCCGGGAGCTCGGCGCGCGCCAAAGCGATCTCGCGGAGCGCTCCGGAGAGGGCGGGGAGGGCGCCGGTGGCGAGGTAGGGGTCGGGGGTCAGCTCGCCCAGCCGGTCCCGGCGGTAGAGGACGCCCACCTGGTCCCAGAACCGGGGCAGGCTGTCGACCGTCTGGGCGGCCGCGGCGCTCGCCCGGCGGCGAACCGCGGCGGGCACCTCGTCGGCCTCGGGCGCCGGCCGGCGGCGGACGGTGAGGCCCGCGACGGGCACCGGGTGCACTCGGTCGAGACCCGCCTGGAAGGCACCGAGCCGGGCTTCGATCGCCGCGGCCGCGAGGCCCTCCGGGGCGGGCTCCGACTCGAGCTCCGACTCGAGCTCCGACTCGAGCTCCGACTCGAGCAGGGCCCGGCGCGCGTCGAGGAGCTTGCGGGGCCGTGCCGCCAGTCGGCCCTGCGCGATGAGCACACCGAAGAGGGCGCCCAGGAGAAGGTCGTCCGCAGTCGAGGCGCCACCGCTCGGGTCCGCGTCCAGGGAGTAGAGGGTCGCGCGCCCCGCCTCGGCCGCCTCGCGAACGGCCGGGGGTAGGTCGGTCCACCAGTCGATCCGGTCGCCGCCGGCCTGGGGCACCAGGACCGCGGCGCCGGCCGCGAGGTGGCTAGCGAGCTCGGGGCCCGGGGCGCGGCCGGCAGCGCCCCAGAGCGCCACGTCGACCGCCGCGCCGTCTCCGGGATCGGCCGGCGTGCCGCCCGCCTCGCCGGGCACCCAGAGCAGCCGCTCGGCGACGGGCTCGCCCCACGCCGTCTCCACCCGGCCGCGGCTTGCGCCCGGATCGCGCGTCCGCACCCGCCCCCCCGCGACCGCGTGGAGCAGGATCGCCGCGGTCGCGGCGAGGCTCCGATCGCCGGGGCCTCCCCCGCCGCCCAGGCGGTAGGCGGCGACGGCGACCGCACCGTCGGACTCGAGAGCCGGCCCCGGCCCGGCCGCCCGGATCCCCCGCGCCGCCTCGGCATGGGCCTCGCGGATCGGCCGCAGGGCGTCCACCAGCACCTGGCGCTTGGGGAAGGAGCCGGCCGCGGCGTCGAACGCGACGCCGAGGAAGATCGTCGCGCCCCCGGCCGGTCCCTCCCGGACCGCGTCCGCGGCCGCGAGCTCGCGGCAGGCCGCGGCCAGGTCGGCGGGGGCCAGGGCGGCGCCGCCGAGCCCGTAGACCAGGGTCGTGATCCGGGGCGCCTCGGCGCTCCCCGGGCGTTCCTCCAGGGCCCGGCGCACCGCCGCGGCGAGCGGCCCGTCGCCGTTCGCCAGAGGCGCGTCGGCGCGCTCGAGAACCGCCACCGCCGGGACCCGCTCCACGAGCGCCGCGAGCTCCGCGGCCGGGAACGGCCGGAGGGCGCAGACGCCGGCCACGGCGATCTTCGGGGCACCCTTCTCCGCGGCCAGCGCCCCCGCCACGGCCTCGGCGGTGGCGACGGCCGCCCCCTGGGCGACGAGGAGCAGGGAGGCGCCCTTGCGCGTCCGCTCCGGCCCCCGGGACGAGACCGGTGCGCGCCGCCGCCCGGTCTCGGCGGCCCAGGCCTCGCAGGCGCTCGCGAGGAGCTCGGGGACCGAGGCGTCGAGGTAGGCTCGGCGGCCGGCCGCGGCCAGGGCCTCGACCTCGGCCGGGCGCGGCGCGCCGGCGGCCATGGGCCGCTCGGGGTCGTGCCAGCGGGGCAGGCGCCGGCGGTGCCGGCCGAAGAGCATCTCCTGGGCGGCGGTCCGGGAGTGCACCCGGTCGCCGGGGCGGCCGAGGAAGCGCGCCACCGTCGCGCCCGAGGGCAGGAGGAGATCCTGGACCGAGGCGGCGGTCTCGGCGGCGTCGACCGCCACCAGGGCGGGGAGCAGGCCGTCCTCCGCCACCCGGCGGGCGATGAGCGTCAGGTCGACCGCCTCCTGGACGTCGGCGGCCACCAGGACCAGGGCGCCGGCGGCGCGCGCCGCCGCGAGGGCGCGGTGGTCGGCGAGGGCGGCGTGGACCACCACGGCCAGGCGGTCGCGGCCGGCGCGGGCCAAGAGGTCCCCCGAGCGCGCGAGCGAGGCGTCGTCGAGGAAGGCCGCGGCCCGCTCGCCGGCGGCGGCGAGGCCGAGGGCGGTGGCGAGACCGGAGCGGCCGGTGAGCGCCGGACCCGCCGCGTCGGGGCCCTGGATCAGCCCTTCGAGGAGGGCGAGGACGGCGGCCCCTTCGGCCGCCGCCGGGATCCCGGGATGGGTGGCGGGGGGGCGGACGCCGATCAGACGCCGGTAGAGGGCGCGCGCCGAGCTCGTGAGGTCAAGCATGGGTCCTCCACTCGCCGGCCCCGGCCCCGGCCGGCATCGGCTCTCCCGGCGCGAGGGTGAAGGTCTGGTCCCGCTCGAGCCACTGGATGGCGCCCGTCGGGCAGCGCCAGGTGGCGGACGGCTCGGCGGGGCCCTGGGCCGCGGCGTAGTCGACGACCGGCAGCTCGTTCTCCATCCGGATCAGGCCGGCCACGGCGTCGGCGGCGCACCGGCCGCAGGCGTCGCAGGCCACGCGGCAGATGCGCCGTGCGGCGTCGGCCGCGAGCGGCGCCTGGCACTGGACCACCAGGTGGTGGGAGAGGGGCAGGATCTCGAACAGGTCCCGGGGGCAGGCGTCGACGCAGTCGCCGCAGGCGGTGCACAGGTCGACCGCCACCGCCGGGAGCTTCAGGGCGTTCATCTCGATGGCGTCGAAGGTGCAGGCCAGGGCGCAGTCGGCGAGCCCCAGGCAGCCCCACGAGCACTCGAGACCGCCGCCGCCCACCAGGTGGGCCGCCCGGCAGCTCTCGAAGCCCTCGTAGGAGGCCACCCGGAAGGCGCGGCCCACGCCGCCGCCGCAGTGCAGGCGGGCGACCCGCCGCTCCTCCGCGCCGGCGTCGACCCCCAGGAAGTCGGCGATCGCGTCGATCCGCTCGGGGCTCGAGACGGTGCACTTCGAGGGCGCCACCGCCCCGCCGACGATCTTCTCCGCCAGGGCGCGGCAGCCCGGCTCGCCGCAGGCGCCGCAGTTCGAGCCGGGGAGCATCCCCTCGACCTGCTCGATCCGCGGGTCCTCCTCGACCTTGAGGAAGCGGTAGGCGAGGGCGAGGACCGTCCCGAAGGCGAGCCCGAGCCCGGCCATGATGAGCGCTGCGATCGAAATTTCACTCATTCTTCGCCTCGAACCGGCTCCGTCCAGGTTGCGCCCCCCACCCACGCCCACCGGCTGAGCGTGAGCTCACCAGCTTGCCTTGTCCTCGACGGGGTGTCCGTCGGGTCCCCCCCACATCCCCTCGATCCCCTTCCCACCCCCGGGGGGGGGAAGGGGACGATTCATCCCATCCCCCCCACATCCCCTCGATCCCCTTCCCACCCCCGGGGGGGGAAGGGGACGCCCCCGCCCCGAGCCGGGTTCGCTGGTCCGCAAACGCCTCGCCTGGAGCATCTCGCACCCCTACTGGTAGGCCTCGGCGCGCTTCGCCCACTTGTCGAGGTCGGGCTCCTTGGGATCGAGCGGTGTGCCGGGGTGGATGATCTTCGCCGTGCAGCGCTCGGCCGCCTTGACGATGTCGGAGAAGGGGCCGCCCTTCGGATCCTTGATGTAGGCCTGCTTGTCCTCGTTGTAGGCGAAGATCTTCGGGTTGATCTGGGTGCACTCGTTGCACGTCGTGCAGAGCTCGGTCTCGATCCAGGGCTCGAGGCCCCCAAGCTTGGATTCAGCCTCGGCCGCGGCCGGCTCGCTCGGCTCGGCGGCCGGCGGCGCGGTCGCGGGCGGCGGGGCCGCCACCGGCCGCGGCGCCGCGGGGCGCTCGGGGGCGAAGGCCGGGGCCCGCCTCGGCGCGGCGGCCGGGCCGCCGCCCAGGAGGGCCGCCAGGCGGCCGCCGCCGTCACCACCTCCGACCAGGACCTCCGCGATCCGCCGGGTGATCCGGGCCGGGTACTGCGCCTCGAGCTGGGCGAGCTTCATCTCGTACTCCTCTTTCAGTTGTGCCAGCTCCCGCTCGAGCCTCTCCTCGAGCGGCGCTTCGATTCGCGCCCTGACCCGCTCGGGCACCTTGACCCCGGCGAGCTCGCGGAGCTCGTCCCACAGGTCGAGGCGCTCCTCGGCGAGGGCCGCCATCTCCGGGGCCACGGCGACGCGCCCCAGCTTCTCGTCCCCCTCCTTGACCCAGAGGTACGCCGTCTTGTCCCGGCGCGCCGCGGCGTCGAGCTCCAGGTACTCGGCGAAAGGCACCTGCGGGCTGTCCGTACCGTCCGTCCACTCCAGGCGTGGGATGCGCCGGAAGTGCTTCGCGAACCGGGGCTCGGTGGCCGCCCAGTCGGCGGTCGTCAGCGGCACGGTCATCGTCCGCGGCACGCCCTCGTCGTCCACGTAGTCGAGCTCGTAGGTGGGCCAGGTCTCCTCGATCGCCGGGTTGCCCTCGAGCGACAGGCGCGCGGAGACCGTGGCGCCGGCGTCCGGGTCGTAGGTCAGGAAGGGGAAGGCCCGGCCCTCGAGGGCGAGCTTCGCGGCGTGGGCCGAAGCCGAGTCGGGCAAGCCGTGCTCGGCCTGGCAGGGGGTGTAGATGTTGATCACCGCCGGCCGGCGCGAGCCGAGCGCCCGGAGCACACCGCCCACCAGGTGCGCGGGCAGGGCCTGGGAGGTCTGGACCACGAAGGCTCCGCGGTGGGCCATGGCGATCAGGCCCATCTCCTTGCGGTGCTCCTCCTTGCCGTGGTGGGCGCGGCCGTACGCCGCCATGTCCGAGACCTGGCCCTTGAAGCCGCTGGTACAGGCCTGGCCGCCGGTGTTCGAGTAGACCTGGGTGTCGAGCACCACCACCTTGAGCGGCTTGCCCGAGGCGAGGAGGCGCGAGACGTTCTGGAAGCCGATGTCGAGCATCGCGCCGTCGCCGCCCACCACCAGAATCGGCGGGCAGAGCCGGAATTCCTCGTCGGAGAGGGCGTGCCAGTCGAAGGCCTGGAAGAAGGGGTCGTGGACGCCCGGGTCGTAGGCGTCGCCCGCCTCGAGCTCGGCCGTGCGGACGGCGGCGAAGCCGTCGGCCATCTTGCGCATGATCCCCTCGAACAGGCCGATCGCGACCGACGGGGCGTCCTGGAAGAGGTGGTTGGTCCAGGGGTAGGGGTAGGGGTTGTAGGGGTAGGTGCTGCCCCAGACCGACGAGCAGCCGGTGGAGTTCGAGATACCGAGCGCCGCCCGGCCGCGGCCGCCGGGCCCCTCGGTGTAGCGCCAGTGGAGGTCCTCGAGGGTCTCGAGGGCCTTCGAGATCCGCTCGAGCCGCGCCCGGTTCTCCCCCGCCACAGCCACATCGACGTGCAGCTCGCCGCCCTGGGCGACCTCCCCCAGGTCGGCCGACATCGTCAGGAGCTCGTGGCCCTTGTCCTTCACCCGGGCGATCAGGTCCTCGAGCTTGGCGACGAAGGCGGCCACCCGCGGCGCGAGCGCCGCCTCGACGGTGGCGACCACCAGGTGCATGCCGGTCTTCTCGCCGCAGCCCATGCACGAGCCGTCGCCGCCCACCATGGAGTGGTAGGTCTTCTTCTTGAGGAGCAGCGTGTGGAGCACGCCCACGCCCTCGTCGAGGTCGCTCACCTGGAGGAAGCGGTCGGGCGTGTCGGGCAGGCCCTCCCAGCGCTTCCAGTTGCGTCGCAGGGTCTCGACCAGCGAGTCGGTCTGGGTCGCCGAGTAGAGGGCGTCGTCGGGGCAGACCTCGACGCACAGGTTGCAGCCCTTGCAGGCGTACGGGTTGACGGTGATCGCGAGGAGGCCGCCCGCGCCCTCCTGGCGCCGCTCGGGGACGGTGAAGAAGGGCGCCGTCTTGGCCAGCGGGAACTCGCCCAGGCGCGCGACGACCCCGTCGAGCTCGTTCTCGAGGGCCCTCTGCTCGGGCGCCGAGAGCTCGAGCTTCGGAGCGAGCGCCCGGTAGGCGCGGGCGACGGTGGCGCCGAACGAGGAGTCATCCTCCTCGCGGAGCAGGCGGCGGGCCTCGGCGGCGAGCGGCGCCACGAGCTTGCGCAGCGCCTCGCTCGGGCCGCCGTTGGCCCCCCAGTCCTCGACCGCCGCGCGGATCATCTGCTCGACCTCCACCACCAGGCCGGGAATCGCGGCGTCGGGGCACTGGGTCCAGCACTGGCCGCAGCCGGTGCACTTGTCGGCGAGGAGCTGCGGCGCCTCGAAGCGGATGTTGGTCATGTCCCGGAAGATGCCGGTCGCCGCCGGGATGGCCGAGAGCGCCGCGAACGGGTCGGCGATCGGGTCGGCGCCCTCGCGGTAGAGGGCGCAGACCTGGTGCATGAAGCGGTAGGGATCGGCGAGGGGGTGGGCGCCGGCCCGCTCGGCACGCTCGGAGAGCGCCGGATCGAGGTACCAGGGCGGCTCGATGTCGGCGCTCCGGCCGCTCTCGGCCGGGCTGTCGGCGAGCCCCCGCCAGTCGAGCTCCGCCACCTCCTCGAAGCCGCGGCGGATGACCCGGAAGTTGTCTTCGACGATGGTCTTGCCGCGGTGGCCGAACTTCTTCTCGAGCTGGGCGTGGATGGTGGCGAAGAGCTCGTCCTTGGCGAGGCCCTCCTGCGCCATCACCGGCGACGCCTCGAAGAAGGCGCCCTGGAAGGCGGCGCCCTGCATGCGGAACTGGAGGTCCGGGGCGTCGGTCTCGTCGCGGGCGATCCGAAAGGCGTCGAGGTGGAAGACCCGGATCTCGCGCTCGCGGATCGCCGCCTGGGCCCAGGCCGGGAAGGTCTGCCACAGGGCCTGGCCGCCGGCGGTCGACTGGATCACGAAGGTGCCGCCGGGGGCGAGGCCGGCGAGCGGGTTCGAGTGACGGAAGACGTTGGGATCGGGCGAGAGGACCACGTCGACGTGGCGCAGCTCGCAGTTGACCCGGACCGGCTCGTGGGCGAAGACGCCGTAGAAGGTCGTCGGCTGGCCCTTCTTCTCCGAGCCGTACTTGGGGTTCGACTTGACGTGCATCCCCAGGAGCTCGAAGAGGGTCATGGTGAGGTTCTTGCCCATGGTGATGGCGCCCCAGCCGCCCACCGAGTGGATGCGCACGGCGAGCGAGCCCGCGGGCAGCAGGCTCAGGGGCTCGCCGGACGCCTCGACGGCGTCGGAGGCCGGAGCGAGGGCGAGCTCCGCCACCCCGGGATAGGCCGCGAGCACCTTCTCCTGCCAGGCGGCGAGGCGCTCGGGCACCCGGCCCTGGCGTACGAAATCGACTCCCAGGTAGAAGCGGCGCCGGCCGGCGCCGGCCGGCAGCATGTTGTCGACCGCGGCCACCAGGTCGGCCGGCTGGAGGTCCCGGCTGCCCATGCCGAAGGAGCCGGAGTAGAAGTCCGGGACCGCGGCCGGGGCGACCGCCGAAAGCTCCGGGTGGGGCGGCCGGGAGGCGGCGGAGGCCGCCGCGCGCTCGTTCTCCACCGCCCGGCCCAGAGCCGAACGGATCTCGCGCAGGAGCGGCGGGTCGGCCGCGAGCGGCTGGTCGAGGCGCTCGAGCACCACCACCGCCTTCTTGCCCGCGAGGAGCGCCACCAGCAGGTCGGCCGGGAAGGGCCGGAACATGGTCACGTCGACGACGCCCACCGCGAGGCCCCGTCTCCCGGGTCGATCCTCGCGCAGGTAGTCGACGACCGCCTCGGCGTTCTCCACCACCGAGCCCTGCCCGACGATCAGGTACTCGGCGTCCTCGGCGCGGTAGCCCATGGCCCGCAGGTAGCGCCGGCCGGTGAGCGTGGCGTACTCGGCCATCGCCCGGTCGGCGAGGGCCGCGATGTGGTCGAAGAAGAAGGGGCGCTGGGAGGCGACGCCCTGGGCGTAGCTGTCCTGATTCTGGACCACCCCGAGCATCGCCGGGTTGTCGAGGTCGAAGAGCTCGGGGATCCGCCGGCGCCGCTCGCCGAAGACCAGCCGCTGGGCCGGCGTCGGCGAGTCGATCAGGTCGGCGGGCGAGCCCAGGTACTCGGCGATGAGCTCGCGCTCGGGCAGCCGGATCGACTCGATGACGTGGCTGGTCAAGAAGCCGTCCTGGGCGCAGATGCCGGGGTTGAGCGCCAGCTCGGCGATCCGGTGGGCGATCAGGTTGAGGTCGGCCGCTGCCTGGGCGTTCTTGGCGAAGAGCTGGAAGAAGCCCGTGTCGTCGACGGCGTGGTAGTCGTCGTGGCCGGCGTGGACGTTGAGCGCGTGCTTGGTCATCGCCCGGCAGGCCATGTTGAGCACGTAGGTCAGGCGCTTGCCGACCGCCGCGTAGAGCGACTCGTGCATGTAGGCGATGCCCTGGCCGGAGGAGAAGTTGGTCGCGCGCAAACCGACCATGGAGAGGCCCGCGGTGACGCCGGCGGCGGCATGCTCGCCCTCGGGCTCGAAGAAGATCAGGCGCCGGCCGTTGACGTTCGGACGCCCCTCGGCGGCGGCCAGGGCCCATCCCTCCCCCATCTGGGTCGAGGGGGTGATCGGGTAGGCGCCGGCCGCCTCGCCGGCGGCGGTCTCCATGGCGACCACGGCGGCGGTGCCGTCCATGGCGGCGGGAACGCCGGGGTAGCGGACGGTGGCGGCGGTGGCCTGGGGCTCTTCGGTGACCTTCATGGCGTCGGACTCCTCGCGGCGGTGGCGCTAGTTGTGCCGCTCTCTCGGGATCTCGCGGTCGAGATCGGCCTCGATCAGGGACAGAAGCTCGGCGGCGACCTGCGCCACCGCGGAGTCGGGGGCGGGCGGAGCGTCCGCCGCACCCGATTCGTCGAGGGCGCCGCCCGGGCCGTCGGGACCCAGGGCCTCGAGCAGGGCGGCCGAGACCTCGTCGGCGTCGCGGCCGGCGAGGGCCGCGAGCGCCCCGGCGCCCCCGGCGCGCGGGGCGAAGAGGCTCGGGTCGACGCCGAGGAGCGCCGCGGTCAGGCGGTCGGCCACCTCTTCGGCGGCCTCGCGCCGGACGCGCTCGAGCTCGGCGGCGTGGGCCGCCTGCAACCGCTCGCGCTCGGCGGCGATCCGGCCTGCGGCCTCCTCCTCGATGGCGGCCCGCGCCCGGCGCACGTACTCGCTCTTCACGCCGGCGAGCTCCTGCAGGGTGCGCCAGAAGGCGAGGCGGTCGCGGCAGGCGAGCGCCAGGGGCCGGGAGACGGCCAGGCGGACCATCCGGCCGGCGGCGTCGACGGCCCACACGAAGGGCACCGCCTCGAGCGCCTTCTCGGGCGGCAACGCCAGCCACGCGGGCACCGGGACCAGGCCGTCGGCCGCGAGGGCGTCGGGGACCGCCCGGAAGCCGCCGGCGAGGGCTCGCGAGAGGAGGGCGAAGTCGGCGAAGGTGAAGGCGAGCGAGAGGGTCTCGGGGGCGCCGTCGGCACCCTCTACCTCGAGCTCGTGGACCGGCCAGTCCTCGGCCGGCTCCGGGTTGTCGTCGAAGCGCAGGCGCTCGGCCCAGGAGAAGCCCGCCTCCGGGTCGTAGGCGAAGAGCGGGTGGGCCCGGCCGTCCACCGCGGCGCCGCCGGCCAGCGCCGGGTCGAGGTCCGGGCGGAGGGCGCCGCCGGCCCCGGCGATCACGTGGAGACCGCTGCGGGTGCCGCCGGCCGCCCGGGTCAGGGCCGCCGCGAGGTGGCGCGGCCGGCAGAGCGAGCTCTGGGCGACGAAGGCCTCGCGCAGCGCCACGCCGAGGAAGGCGGGCTCGAACCGGAAGCTCGCCGCGGGCTCTTCGTCCCCGTCCGGGCCGGCCGTGGCTCCCGGGTCCCCGGCCGGATCGACCTCGACGAGCACCTGCACCGGGCGGCCGGAGAGGAGAAGCCGCGAGAGGCTCACCATCCCCCGGCCGGCGAGCTCGCCGGCGGACTCGACCGCCAGGACGGGGGGCAGCAGGGCGAGCTCGTCGCGCGAGAGCGCCTGCCAGTCGAGGCCCGCGAGCCACGGGTCGTGGCGCTCCGGGTCGTAGTCCCCCTCGCTCTCGAGGCGCACCCGGCGGACCGCCCGCAGCACCTCCACCACCTTCTCCGCCTCGCGATCGAAGATCTCGGCCGCGAGCCGGCAGGGGTCGGAGCTCTCGAGCGCCACCCACTCGTCGCGCTCCTCCTCGCGCTCCGGGCCGCCGACCGGAGCCGGGCCGTCCGCCGAGATCCCGTCCAACCAGGAGACCGACCCGTCGTGGGCAACGGTCACCGTCGGCCGCTCGAGGCTGCGGCCCGCCCGGCGCAGGGTCTCGAGACACGCCTCCAGCCGCTTTCTGCGGGCGGCGGCAAGCCGCTCCGAGCCCCGGTGGGGGCCGAGGACGCCGGCCAGGGCCGCGGGGTCGAAGTAGCGGCCGCCCTGCCGCCCCATGGCGCCCTCCAGGCTCTCCGCGCGGCGGCTCGCCGGGTCGTTCAGGCGGTCGGCCTCGAGAATGGCTTCGGCCCGCGCCGCGAGGTCCCGCGCCTCGCGGGCGAACGCCTCGCGCACCGGGCGCTGGCGGGCGAGGATCGCGTGCCGGGCGAGGGCGAGCGGCACCGCCGGCGCGGCGCCCAGGAGACGCCCGCCCGCGGGGAGGGCCGCGGCCAGGCGGTCGAGGTCGGCCGCCAGGACCTCGCGGTCGGCGGCGCCCAGCGCCAGCTCGTCGATCGTGGCGGCGCCGGCCTCGGCCAGGAGCCCACGGCCCTCCACGGGCCCGCCGGCCCGCGCGGCGAGCCGGGCCGCGTGCCGCTCGAGGCGGCGCAGGTTGTCCGCGAGGAGCGCTCCCGCGGGCCGGCCTTGGCCCTCCAGGGTCCTCAGCAGGCGCTCGAGGAGCTCCGGGAAGGCGAGGCACGGCCCGCCGTCCGCCGCCTCGCCCGCGCCGTCGGCCGGGCCCAGGTAGAGAGGGTAGCCCGAGCGCACCGGCGAGACGCCGCGGAACGGGTGGAGGAGGGCGGGCAGGAGGCCCTCCCCCACCCTCTGCATCTCGGTCTCGCCGGCCGCGGGAGCACCTCCGGGCGACGGGGCGCCGAGGTGGAAGCGGCGGAGCTCGGCGAAGTCTTCGCCGCCGCCGCCGGACGCGCCGGCGCGGGGCAACCGGGGGCGCGCCCCGCTCTGGGTCGGGCTCTGCTTGGAGTGGCTCATGGTCGTGTTCCCTAGATCGCGAAGCGGTCGAGCTCCCGCTCCAGGGCCGCCGTCTTCTCCTCCACCGGCATCCCCAGGCCGACCTCGGTGTAGTCCTCGTAGCAGGGCGCGTCGGGGTTGCGGTAGAAGAGACCGATGGGCAGGCGCCCGGTCTCGTCGGCGAGCGCCCGGGCGGCGGTCAGGTCGGACGGGTCGTGCTCGAGCTGGTTTCGGTACATGCGCGCCACCGCCGGGTCGGCCGGGATGCCGTTGCCGTGGGTCAGGAGGACGGTCAGGTCCGGGTTGCGCCGCAGCTCCTCGAACAGGTCCTCGGTGTAGGTCGGGCAGCGCTGGAGGATGTGGACGAAGGAGAGGCCCCGGTGCTCGTAGGCCGCGCGCAGGGTCTGGTAGAGGTGGAGCGGGTTCCAGTCCACGGTGCGGGCGACCCAGGAGACGTTGGTGAAGCCGAGGGTCGTCTGGACGACGTTGATCGGCGGCAGCCAGGCGCCGCCGGGATGGGTGTTGGTCGCGACGCCCCGGGGGGTGGTCGGCGAGGTCTGCTTCTTGGTCAGGCCGTAGACGTTGTTGTCGAACAACATCACGGTCATGTCCATGTTGTAGCGCACGGCGTGGACCCAGTGGCCGGCGCCGATCGAGCAGCAGTCGCCGTCGCCGGTCGCCACCCAGACCGTGAGGTCGGGGCGGCGCGCCTTGACCCCGCAGGCCACCGGCAGG
The DNA here is from genome assembly GCA_963741925.1 of uncultured Acidobacteriota bacterium. Classification (GTDB taxonomy): domain Bacteria; phylum Acidobacteriota; class Thermoanaerobaculia; order Multivoradales; family DATKCC01; genus CAVUBL01. The sequence continues at coordinate 44,055 of CAVUJU010000003.1, read as the reverse complement.
GCCCGCCCGTGGAGGCTGTGGAAGCCGTAGGTCGACATGTAGTGCGGGAAGCGCGACGAGCAGCCGATGCCCGACACCGCCACCACCTTCTCCGGCGGGAGCTGCTCGTCGCGGCAGATCTTCTGCACCGCCGAGAGCACCGCGTGGTCGCCGCACCCCGGGCACCAGCGCGCCACGCCGCCGGCGTAGTTCTCGAGCGTGAAGTAGCGCTCAGGGACGTCCAGGGACCAGTCCGTCTTCAGACCGAACATGCCAGCTCTCCTTCCACCTCGTCGCCCTGGGCCTCGTCGGGCGCCGCCGCCGGCCGCGCCGGCAGCGGGCGCCCTTCGAGGCGTCTCGTGAGCTCCTCGGCGATGGCGCCGGGGGGGATCGGTTGCCCGTGGACCGTGGTCCAGCAGTCGACGTCGGTGAGCGTGCGCTCGCGCAAGATGGAGGCGAGCTGCCCGTAACGCCGGGTCTCGGGCGTGATGAGGGGATCGCCGGGGCGATCGCTGTAATTGATCTCGACCGTCATCACCCGCGCGAAGCGCCGGAAGATCTCGGCGAGGCCGGGCTCGAGCGGCGAGAGGAAGCGCAGGTGGACCGAGGAGGCCTTGTGGCCCGCCGCGCGCACGCGGTCGACCGCCTCGTCGATCGCGCCCAGGGTCGAGCCCCAGCCGACCACCAGGAGGTCGCCCTCGGGGTCGCCGTGGATCTCGGGGGGCACCAGGCTCGCGGCGAGGGCGGCGAGCTTGCGGCTCCGCATGGTGCAGCCGGCCTCGTTCGACACCGGGTCGTAGGCGACCTTCGCGGCGCGGGTGTGGGCGAGGCCGGTCAGGGTGTACTCACCGCCCCGCTGCCCCGGTACCGGGCGCGGCGAGAGGCCGGTCGTCTCGTCCCAGTCGTAGGGCAGGACACCGGCCTGCCAGGGCGCCTGGTCGACCGGCGGGGCCATCGTCTCGGCGCGCACCTCGGGGCGCGGGAAGGGCGAGACCCCGGTCGCCAGGTTGGCGTCGGTCAGGATCAGGACCGGGGTGCGGAACTCCTCGGCCAGGCGCCGCGCCATGGGCACGAAGTGGTAGCACTCTTCGATCGTCGCCGGAGCCACGACCACCTTCGGGGCGTCGCCGGGGGCGGCGTAGAGGGCGGCCAGGAGGTCGCCCTGCTCGACCTTGGTGGGCAGGCCCGTCGAGGGGCCGCCGCGCTGCACCACGATCACCACCAGCGGCACCTCGGCCATCACCGCCAGGCCGAGGAACTCGGTCTTGAGCGCCAGGCCCGGGCCCGAGGTGACGGTGCAGGCGGTCTTGCCGGCGTAGCTCGCGCCGATCGCGAAGCCGACCGCCGCGATCTCGTCCTCGGCCTGGTGGACGACGCCGCCGACCCGCGCGAAGGAGCGCGCCAGGTAGTGCGAGACCGAGGTCGCGGGGGTGATCGGGTACATCGAGACCAGCTCCATGCCCGCGGCCATGACCCCGAGGCCGGTGGCCTGGTTGCCGTTCATCACCACCTGTGGCTTGTGGTTCTCCCAGGGCGGGATCTCGAAAGCGAGCGGCACCCGCTCGGCGGCGAAGCGGTGGCCGGCACGGACCAGCTCCTGGTTCGTCGCGACCACCTCCTCGCCCTTCCTCTTGAAGACGAAGGCGACCTCGTCGAGGGCCTTGTCCAGGTCGCGGCCGTAGATCTCGCAGAGCATGCCGAGCACGAACATGTTCTTGCCCAGGTGAGGGTCGTCGACCACCTCCTTCGCCGCCGCCTCGAGGGGAATCTCGACCACGTCGAGGCCGCGGCCCCGGAACTCCTCCACCGCCGCGGCGTACTGGCGGCGGATCTCCTCCTGCGGGTCCTCGGCCCACTTCGACTCGAGGAGCACCACGGTGCCCTTCCGGTAGGCGTCCTGGGCGATCCGCCCGTAGAGCACCTGCTCGTTGAACGCCACCACCAGGTCGGCCGCGTCGCCCATGTTGGTGACCGGCCGCGACCCCACGCGCACGCGGATGCCGCTGGCGCCGGCACGGGAGCGGGCCGGCGGCTTGATCTCCGCCGGGATGATCTCCACGGTCCAGACCCCGTTGCCCATCTTGGCGCTCACCGTGCCGAAGGTCTGCCCGGCCTTCTGGGCGCCCTCGCCGGAGTCGGAGACGATCTCGACGATCTGCTGGTCGACCCGGCGGCGTGTGTCGTGTGTCTCTTGTCGGCTCATGTCATCCTCGATGGTTTGGATCCCGGACACGGGGTCAGTCGCCTCCGCCCAGCTCTTCGTACAGGGTGTCCGAAAGCAGCTCGGTCTCGGCCGCCTCGTGGCGGTGGAGGCGGGCGCAGAGCTCCGCCACCTCGCGGCGGACCGCGGCCAGCGGCCCCGCCACCAGGCCCGCGAGGGACTCGATCAGCCGGTCGAGGGACTCGAGGCACTCCCGGTGCTCGGCGAACAGCTCGCGCACCTCGGCCGTCCGATGGGGCGCCGAGGCATCGATCACCCGGTGGAGACCGTCGGCGGCCTCCTCTCCGGCGAAGTGCTCGGCGAGCCGGGGGCGCAGCGCCCGGAGCTTCCCGGAGCAGGGCGCCCGGCTCCTCCAGCGCCTCGATCCGGGCGAGGGCGCGGCGCAGGTGGCGGTGCTCCTCGGCGATCCGGCTCCGGGGGGCGGCGGCGACGGCCGAGGCGGCCTGGGAAGCGTCGCTTCGGCCCGGGGTGTCGGGCACGTTCGGTCTCATGAGGATCCTCCTGGTTCGAGGCCTCGGTCCACGGCGTTGGCGCCGGCCTGAGGTCTGGAGAATGGCCAGGGCGGAATGGGAGTGCTCGACGTCATCATTCGCCCGGAGCCGCCGGAGGGGTCGGTTCCGTGCTGACTGAGATCCTGCCAAGTAAGCGACCTGCTCACGAATACCCGCAGGGGTGGTTGTGCGGAAAAAGATGCACCACCCCGGCGGGTGGGAATGGTGTAGACTTGCGCAAGCACCGAAGCGAACGCTACGGGCCGCGCGCCGTGGCCTTGCCCGGGGGGGGCGAGGACCCGGCACCGGAAGAACGCCGGAAGAACTCTCGTCCCAAACGTGTTTCTACCCTGCACAGACGTTTTGAAGACGACCCCGACACCACCCTCTCGACAGACAGCACCCATTCAGGAGCCGATGATGAGAAAGCTCTCGACCCTCGTTCTGTTCACCCTCCTCTTGCTACCGCTCGCGGCCGTCGCCCAGAAGGACTCGGGCACGACGGCCAAGGGCGACCAGGAGGCCCGCAAGGCGCGGATCCTCGCCAATCTGACAGCCAAGTTCCCCCCCCTGGCCCAGGCCAACGTGGTCATGGGCGACATCAAGCCGAGCGACTACCAGGGTCTCGACCAGGGGAGCTTCCAGATCAACGGCAAGCCCCAGGAGTTCCTGGTCTCCTCCGACGACACGAAGCTCTACTTCATCAGCGAGCCGATCGACGTCAGCCGGTCGAAGGACGAGATCGAGGCCGAGCAGGCGAAGCAGGCCGCCGAGCGGGAGAAGCAGCTCGCCGAGGCCATCCAGGGCATGCCGGTACGCGGCAACGCGGACGCCCCGGTGACGATCGTGGAGTTCTCCGACTTCCAGTGCCCCTACTGCGAGCGGGGCTTCCAGACCGTCGAGCAGATCCTCCAGAAGTACCCGAACGACGTCAAGTTCGTCTACAAGCACTTCCCGCTGGTCCAGATCCACCCCTGGGCCAAGCCCGCCGCCATCGCCGCCGTGTGCGCCACGGAGCAGGACCCGAAGGCCTTCTGGACGCTCCACGACAGCTTCTTCCAGAACCAGAAGGACATCAATCCGGGCAACGTGCTGGACAAGGCCAAGGGCTTCCTGGCCGACAGCGGCATCGACCTGGACAAGTGGTCCACCTGCGCCACCGACGCGAGCTCCGACGCCCACAAGGCCGCCGAGGCCAAGGTCGACGAGTCGATCAAGACCGGCGAGAGCCTGGGCGTCCAGGGCACCCCGGGCTTCTTCGTCAACGGCCACTTCCTGAACGGCGCCCAGCCGCTCTCGGCCTTCGAGCCGCTGATCCAGCAAGCCAAGGCCGGCGACAAGGGCATGGACTCCGGCAAGGGCGCGAAGTAGGCCCTCGCGCTCCGAGAGCGCCGGTCGCGCGACCGGCGCCCCGCTCCTCGACGAATCCCCGCGGCCGGGCGCCCCCCGGGCGCGGGGATTCGCCGTTCTGGCGGCCGAGCGCAAGCGTTCCCCGGACGCGGCCCGGACGCTCGTTCGAGCCCCGACGGCAGACCGCCCCGATGCGCGAGCTCCGCCGAACGCTCCGCGGCCTGGCCGGCCGGCCGGGCTGGCCGGCGCCCTACACCCCTCCTCCCGTGGTAGCTTTCATTCGTAGCTTCGAGTGCCCCATCGTCTGAACGACCCGCAGGAGATACCGAATCCCGGTCCGTCTCACGCATGCGAGACACGAGGAAGGTGCTCGAACCCGAGAGGGAGGATCGCCGCAGATGCTCGATCTCGATGCCGTCGGACCCTTCCTCGAGGTCGCGGAGGGACCGGATCACGAGCTGGCCGGCGCCGCGCTCGACGTCCTGAGCCGTCTGCCGCTCGCGTCCGGCGTCCGTCGACGCGCCGAGCGGGAGCTGCTCGCCCGCCTCGATCTTCTGGTGAAGTCCGAGGCCGCCCCAGACACCACGAGCCAGGTGATCGAGGCAGCAGGCCGGCTGGGGACGGCCGGCGCACTCGACTCGCTCCGCCGGCTGGCGGGCGATCCGGACGCGTCGGTCCGGGCCGAAGCGTCCCGGGTGCTCGCGCAACGAGGCGACTCGATCGCCCCCGGCGCGCTCGTCGATCGCTTGCTCGAGGAGCCGACCGCCGGCGCCGCCGAGTCGCTCGCCGCTCTGACGCTCGACGACGCGCAGCTCGGCCGGCTGTCCGAGGTCAGGTGCGACGACTTCGACGTCCGCTTCTGGCTCGCCCTGGCCCAGGCGCGCGCCGGCAACGGCGAGCCGCTGCTCGGCGTGCTGCGAGAGCTCGAGCGCGGCAAGGCGCCGCCGCCGACCGTCCTCTGGGGCGATCCGTGGAGCGCCGAGCGACGCCTCGCGGCGGTCCGGCCGCTCCCTCCCGCGATCCTGGCCGTCCTGCGCACCCTCGCCGAGGGCTCGGTCGCGGAGGACGTGCAAAAGGTCTGCTGGTGGCTGACCGGCGACCGGGACGCAGAGGGCTTCGAGAAGGTGGCTCCCGAGGACCGGGAGCTTCGCGGGAGGGAGCTTCGCGGCAGGGCCCCGGCCGCCCCGCGCTTCGGGAAGCTCGACCCGGACGCCGCGGGCAAGGTGCTCTCCGACGCCCTCTCCCGCCTCCCGAGGCACGGGCCGGGGGCCGGCAACCAGGTGATCGAGCTGTCCACCGAGCTGCCGGCGAAGGTCAACTTGCCGGTCGATCAGCTCCTCGACCTCGCCTGGAGCGACAGTCCTCTCACCCCCCGCCAGACAGCCTGGATTCTCGGCCGACAGGGGCTGGACGAGGCGATCCCGAGGCTCGGCAGGCTCATGCTGGAGACTCCCGACCCTTCGACGCGCCGGCGGGTGATCGACATGGCCGGGCTCGTCGCCGCGCACGCCGGCGCGGAACCGCCCTTCGAGGGTGCCGGGCCGGCGATCGGCGCCGAGGAGAGCCTCGCTGTGCCGGTGATGCCCGCGCCGGAGGCGACCCGTCGTGCCTGGCCACACCTCGACGCTCCCGACGTTGCGGTGGTCGACATCGCGTTCGAGCTGGAGGTCGGGTTGCGCGAGGACCCGGCTCCGGGGTTGGCGGTGAGCGGTCCCGTCGAGCTGCCACCGGGGCCGGTCGAGGTGCGCGTCTCGGTGATGGCCCATGGCTTCGTCCTGGACGGCTCGCCGGAGCTCGCCCTCCAGGTCACCGCTTCCGACCCCTACCCGCGCCGGAGCCTGACGCTGACCGCGCGTGCCGACCCGGAGCTCGCCGACGAGCGGCGAATCTACGCGATCTACAGCGTCGGCGCGGCCTCGCGCGCGGTCGCCGAGAGGACGATCCGGGTGGTGGCCTCGACGGACGAGGCGAGCGTCGAGAGCGCTGCTGGCTCCCCGGTGCCGCCGGACGATCCGGGGCTCGACCTCCGGCAACCGGAGCGGACCCTCGAGGCGGACCTCACGATCGCCATCGCGCGCGGCAACGACGCGGCGCGGGTGGGGCTGGTCTGGAGCCTCCCGGCGGCAGCCGTCGACCTCCCGCCGCCTCCGGAGGCCGAGGAGGAGAGAACCAGCTCGCTCGGAAGTCAGCCCGAGGACTTCCTGGCCGAGATCGTGAAGAAAGGCAGCGAGACCACGGACCCGTTCGACCTCTACGTCTGGCTCACCGGAACCGGCCGCGCGATCGCCCGGAAGATCCCCCGGTTCGTCAAAGAGGCGATCCGGACGGCGGTCGAGGCGCGCGCGCCGGAGCCGGCCACGATCTTGGTCAAGAGCGAGGAGCCGCACGTGCCTTGGGAGATGGCCGTCCTCGACGAGCTGTCCGACGATCCTTCGGCCTCCCCCTTTCTCGGCGCTCGGGTGCGCATCGGCCGGTGGCCGCTGTCGGCGCCGCCGCCGCCTGCCGACCCCCCAAAGGGTGTCACCGTCGAGCGGGCGGTGGCGGTCTCGGGCGTGTACGACGGGGTCCCGAGCTGGAAGCGGCTGCCTCAAGCGGAGAAGGAGGCGGAGGAGGTGATCGACCGGTGCGGCGGTGGAGATTCGATCGCCCCCGGCTTCCGCGACGTGATCGCCTCCCTGGGCGGAGACCCGTGCGGACAGGTCCTCCACTTCGCTCTCCACGGCCGCTTCGAGGACGGTGCCGCCCGGAGCGGCCTCGTGCTCCTCGCTCCCCACCCGACGGTCGCCGGCGAGGTGACCGAGAAGTTCCTCCAGCCGCAACATGTCTTGGGAGTGAAGATGCCGCACCACCCCTTCGTCTTCCTGAACGCCTGTCAAGTGGGCGCAGGAGCCGAGCTCCTGGGTGACTACGGAGGACTCGCGGCGGGCTTCATCTTCGCCGGCGCCTCGGCGGTGATCGCGCCGCTCTGGTCCGTGAGCGACGAGGTCGCCCACCGCTTCGCCCTCGACTTCTACGACCAGGCTCTCGGCGACGACGTACCGCCGGCCGAGGTGCTCCGGCGCCGTCGCGCCAACCTGGGGGAGGAGCGCGTGAAGAGCCTGCAGCAGGGCGACGGCTCGCTCACCCTCCTCGCCTACCAGCTCTACGGACATCCCCGGTACACCCTGACCCGCGCGGCGGCGGGCGAGCCGGCGCCGACTTCCAGGAAGGTCTGACCATGGCCGAACGACTCCCAGGCGACGACAGGACGATCGAGCTCGAAGGGGTGCGCATCACCAGCCCCGGCCTCGCCGGCTTTGTCGAGGTCCATCCGCCCGGTAGCGAGGGCATGCGCAGCGCCGAGGAGGCGACCGACGACCTGCGGCGGGCGCTCGCCGGGACCGGCATGGTCGAGCAGCTGACGGTCGAGATCCGCGACCATCGCGAGGAGCCGCTTCCCGCGGCCATGGGGACCCGCTCGACGGCGCGGGGAGAGCCGGCGGTCGAGCTCGAGGTTCCAGGCCCCGGGAGCGGCCGGGGCCAGGTGCTGCTCGCCACGGCCGAGGATGGCGTGGTCACCTGGCACTTGCCCGATTCCGTGCCGCCGGAGGACGCGCCGACCCGCGGCGAGGACCGGCGCACCTACCTGTTGCCCCGCCAGGTGGTCGAGGCGCCGGCGGCGCCCGCACACCGCGGGCTGATGGGAGCGGTCGGCAAGAAGCTCTTCAAGGTGTTGAGCTTCCGGCTCATCGACCCTCTTCTCGGCAAGATCGCCGACCACTATGTCGGCCGCTGGGAGGAGACGAACCGGCCCCACCGGCTCCGCACCTTCACGCCCGACGACTATTCCCTGCGCGCCGACGCCGACGCCGACCTCGACACGCTCGCCACCGGCCGGGCGCTGCTGTTCGTCCACGGGACCCTGAGCACCACCCAGGCGGCCTTCCACCGCTTGCCGAGGAAATTCGTCGCAGAGATGCACCGCCGCTACGAGGGCCGGGTCTTCGCCTTCGACCACCCGACGGCCTCGGTCGACCCGGCGGAGAACGCCCGGGCCTTCTTGGGGGCGATCAGCGACCGCCGGCTCGCCCTCGACGTCGTCACCCACTCGCGCGGCGGCCTGGTGACCCGGGTGCTCGCCGAGACGCCGCCTTTCGCGAACCTGCCGCCCCACGATCTCGCCTTTGGCAAGGTCGTCTTCGTGGCCACACCCAACGCCGGCACCCCGCTGGCCGACCGCGCCCACATGTCCGACTTCATCGACACCTACACCAACATCCTGGAGCTGATTCCGGGCAACGTCGTGGTCGACACTCTGGAGGTCGCCGTGACGGTGCTCAAGCAGCTCGCGGTGGGCGCGCTCGGCGGCCTCGACGGACTCGTGGCGCAGTCTCCGACAGGGGTCTTCCTGGCGGCGCTCAACCGGGGGAAGAAGCCCGGAGGCGTCGGCTACTTCGCGGTGGCGTCCAACTTCGAGCCGCCCAAGGGCTCGGGCCTCGGGCGTTTCGCCCGCGACCTGGTGACCGACCGGCTGTTCCGACCGGCCGGCAACGACCTCGTGGTCCCGACCGACGGCGTCTACTCAGTCTCCGGCGCCGGCGGCTTCCCCATCGCCGGACCGATCCTCTACCCCACCGCCGACGGGATCGACCACAGCGGCTTCTGGAACCAGCAAAGGACGGTCGACGCACTCGAGGCCTGGCTGACCGGCTGATCGATCGGACCGCATCTGGGGGCGGGCGAGCTCGATCCGATCAGGGCTCCAGCGCGCGGAGCCGCTCGGTCGTCACCGCCTGGAGGTACGGGCCGAGGTCCTCGCGGCGCCACCAGCGGCCGGTGTTGCGCAGCGTCTCGAGATCGGTGAAGCGGTAGTCGTAGAGCCGGGCGCGGAGAAAGCGGGGCGGGGCGTCGGGGAAGGGGTTCTCGGCCAGGAGCCCCAGGACCGGCGGCGAGCCCTCGGCGAGGCGGGTCAGGAAGGCCACGAACCAGGGGTCGCGCGCCGGGTTGCCGCCGAGGGCGGCGAACCACATCTGCCAGTCGAGCCGCGGCATGTGGGGCTCGCAGAAGCGCGGGCGCCGGTCCAGAGGGCCCGGCTTCCAGCGGAAGCCGTAGGCCCGCCAGGTCGTCCCATCGTCGCTCCCCTCCACCACGATCTCGGGCCGCTCGGTGGTCATCACCGCGAACAGGCCGTAGCCGTTGACCGAGCGCAGCGGCGAGATCGCCCGGCGCAGGGCGTAGACCGGCCGGGGCCACGGGCTCGGCAGGCCGGTCGCCCCGGTCACCTCGACCAGGGAGACCAGGAGCACGACCGCCACGAACGGCGCCGCCACCCAGCGCCCCCAGGCCCGGCGCCCCGGGGCGGCCCCGTCCTCCGGCGGCCCGAGCCGGCCGGCGAGCCGGCGGCCCCAGCGGCCGAGGCGGCTCCAGACGGCGTCGTCCAGGAGCAGCAGGCAGAGCGCGACGGTCAGCAGGTTGAAGAAGCCGTAGTTGCCGGTGGCGGCGATCAGGAGCTGGAGAGCGACCAGGGGGACGAAGGCGATCCGGCGGGAGCGTCGCGTCCCCAGGATCAGCCAGGGCACCACCAGCTCGATGACGAACATCACCACCGCCGAGGCGACCTGGAACCCGCCCGGAAGCTGGTCGGCGAACCAGCCGATCCAGGAGGGCAGGGGCTGGGTCTGGTAGTGGTACTTCAAGGCGTCGAGGCTCCTCCAGGCGGCGTCGCCGCTCGCCAGCTTGACCGCCCCCGAGCTGAACATCAGGCGGAAGAGGAGCCACCAGAGGAGGAGCAGCGCCAGGGGACGGGGCGGCCGCGCGCGGGCGAGGGGCGTGCGCCGGGCCCGCCAGGAGGGGCGCGGCAGGAAGACCGCCAGGGCGCCGGTCTCGAGGAGCAGGGCGTCCCACTGGAAGGAGAGGAAGTCCCGCCCGACGGTGACCAGCGAAAGGTAGAGCACCCACAGGCCCGCGAGCGCCGGCACCTCGACCACCCCGGCGAGCACCAGGAGCGAGAGCACCACCCCGGCGGCGCAGGCGGCGTGAAGCGCGCCGTCCCCGGAGCCGAGCCAGAAGAGGGTGGGGAGCAGCCGGTAGCGCTCCGGCCCCAGCATCCGGGTGGCGGTCGCGAGGTAGCGGACCGCCGGCAGGATCCCCCGGCTCCCCAGGAGGCCGTCGACCTGCACCCAGAGGGACGCGAAGGCGACCAGGTAGACGGCCCCCAGGAGGCGCAGGAAGAGCCACCCCGCCAGCCGGTACCGGCCGGCCAGGCGGTCGAGCCCCCGGTCCAGGCGCCCGCCCGCCCCATCCGGCTCGCCGGCTCTCCGCCGCCCGCTCGACGCGCTCACGCCTCCATGCTACCCGGCCGCTCGGGCTTTCAGGGCTGTTACAGTCTGTGGTGCTTCGGCGCAGGCACCGTTCCCGATGGATCTCGACCGGCCCCAGGACTCGCACCCCGTCCACCGCGATCGCCTCACCCGCCTGCTGGTGCTCGGGGCGCTCCTGGTGCTCTTCGGCTGCGGTGCCTTCCTGGTCGGAGGGTTCACCCTGCTGAGCGTGCTCGCCGCCGGGCGGTTCGAACAGCAAGCGCACCTCCGGCCGGTCCAGGTCCTCCCGAGCCTGATCTTCTACGTCGCAGCGGCGGTGCTCCTCATCACCCTCGGCATCGGGTCGATCCGGTGCCGCCGCTGGGCGCGGCCCCTCATCTTGATCCTCGGCTGGGCCTGGCTCGGCCTGGGCGTGCTGACCTTCGTGGTGTTCTTCGTCCTGCGACCTCGGATTCTCGAGACCACGCCATCGGTGGGCCCGAGGACCGCGCACTGGATCTTGGGGTGCATGGGAGGGGTCCAGGCCCTCTTGGGGATCCTCTTGCCTCTCCTCTTCATCCTGCTCTACCGCGGCCCGGACGTCCGTGCCACGTTCGCCGCCCGCGACCCGTCGCCGCGCTGGACCGACCGCGTGCCGACGCCGCTCCTCGCGGCGCCCGGACGCCCTCGGTTCACGCAGTGATTTCTGGACGAGCCCTTTGGCCAGCAGCCCCCGGTCGACGTCGGCCGGGGTGCGGCAGCCACAGAGCGCCAGGGCGACGTCGAGCTCGTCGCGCAGCCGCTCGAAGACGCGCTCGACGCCCGCTCGGCCGCCCGCCCGTCGCCCACGTCAGCCGTGCCGGTGGTCGCCGCCGAAGCCCAGGTGGAGGGCCAGGCCGGCGCTCCGGTGCGGGCTGACCCAGGGCAGGACCGCGACTCGCCCGCCGCGGCGGAGCTGGTTGTGGCGGGCCACCTCGTGGCCCACCAGGGTGCCGATCAGCGCCCCCGCCAGGACGTCCGAGACGTAGTGGCGGTCGTGCAGCACGCGGGCGTAGCCGACCAGCGCGGCACTGCCGTAGGAGGCCACCTCGACCCAGGGCCGCGGGTACTCGGTGGCGATTACCGAGGCGATGGCGAAGGCCTGGGTGGCGTGGCCGGAGGGGAACGAGGCGTTGCCGCTGAAGGGCTGGAAGTCGGTGGCGTCGGCGCTGTCGTTGGGCCGGTTGCGCCCGGCGATCTCCTTGAGCGCCGGGCTGATCAGGCCGCCCGCGATCAGGCTGGCGATGGCGCCGTCGAGCGCCACGTCCTCGGCGTGGTGGTCGTGGCGGACCGCGCCGACCAGGGCGAAGGCGCCGAGCACCGCGAACGACCCCTCGGCGCCGAAGGGCTCGAAGGTGCTGGCGACGTGGCGCTCGAAGGCGCCGCCCTCGGGCATCTCCTCGTCGACGTCGCCCGTCTCCGATGCCATCAGGGCGGCGAGCCCGCCCACCGCGACGGCGGTCGCCGCCCAGCCGCGCCCGTGGAGGCGCGCCGGGGAGGTGAAGACCCGACGCAGATCCTCGCGGAGCAGGCGTCCGAACGAGGGCTGGGCGGCGGTCTCGCCGACGTCCTCGGGGGCGGCGGAGAGCGCCCCATCGCCGGCGCCGGCGACGCGAGCGAGCTCCCCGGGCGCGGCCGGCCGGCCGGCCCGGGAGGTGTCGAAGAGGTGGTAGGTCTCGCCTGCCGCCCCGGGCGGGGTGCCCAGGAGGGTCGCGAGCAGCAGAACGGGGACGAGGGCGCGGGCGGGCGGGTTACCGATCAGCATCGAGCTCGATCTCCGAAGAGGCATCCAAACCGATCTCCAGTCGGGCGTGGCACGAGCATCGCACATTCCGGCGCCGGGCGAACCGCCTTGGGATAAGATTCGGGTTTGTCCGCAGGAAACGAGACCGGCCTCCGGGCCGAGGTCTCGAATTCGCGCCGGGAGGACCCGCCGCACGAAACGAGGTCAGCCTTTCGAGATGCCTCTGCCGCCTCCGATCCAGTTCCGGCCCGAGCTCCCAGAGGAGCACCTACAGCGCAGCCAGGAGCGCCTGCTCATGGCCCTGGAGGCGGGACGAATGGGCACCTGGGACTGGGACATCCCGAGGCGCCGGATCTCCTGGTCGCCGACCCTCGAGCGGCTCCATGGCCTCGAGCCGGGCTCCTTCGGCGGCACCGTCGAGGACTACCAGGCAGAGCTCCACCCAGACGACCGGGAGCGGGTCCTCACGGCCATCCGGGAGGCCCTCGCCGAGCGGCGCGACTACCTCGTCGAGTACCGGATCGTCCGCCCCGACGGCGCCGTGCGCTGGATCGAGGCGCGGGGCCGCCTGTTCCTCGACGACGAGGGCGAGCCGGTCAAGATGGCCGGCGTCGCGAGCGACGTCACCGAGCGCAAGCGCGGCGAGGAGATCCTGCGCTTCACGGCCGAGGCCTCGCGCCTGCTCGCCTCCTCCCTCGACTTCGAGACCACGCTGGCGAGCGTCGCCCAGCTCTCGGTCCCCTTCCTCGCGGACTGGTGCGTGCTCGACCTGGTCGAGGCGGACGGGCGCATCCGCCGGGTGGCCACGGCGCACGCCGACCCGGAGAAGCGCCGCTGGGCCCGGGAGGTTTCCGAGCGCTACCCGCCGGAGCGCGACGGCTCCCCCGTCGGCCGGGTCCTCGCGAGCGGCCGGCCGTTCCTCACCTCGGACATCTCCCCCGAGCTGCTCGCCGCGGCCGCCCGGGACGAGGAGCACCTGAAGATCCTCCACGAGCTCGCGCCGCGCTCGGCCCTCGTCGCCCCCCTCGAGGCCCGTGGCGAGGTCTTCGGCGCGCTCACCCTGGTCTCGGCCGAGTCCGGCCGTCGTTACACCGACGAGGACCTGCCCCTCGCCCTCGACGTCGCCCACCAGGCGGCGCTGGCGGTGGACAACGCCCGCCTGTTCCGCGCGGCGCGCGACGCGGTGGCGGCACGCGACCGCCTGCTCGCCGTGGTCTCCCACGAGCTGCGGGACCCGCTCAACTCGATCGCCCTGTCGATCCGGCTGCTCGAGGAGTCGGCGCTCGACCCGGCGCTGCGCAAGCGCTCGCTCACCAACGCACGGCGCGCCGCCGAACGGGCCAACCGGCTGATCGAGGACCTGCTCGACGTCGCCCAGATCGAGTCCGGCAACCTGGCGATGGAGCGCAAGGCCCTCGCTGCGGACGCGCTCGTCGACGAGGCCGTCCAGGCGTTCCAGGAGGCGGCGGGCGTCGGCTCGGTCGTCCTGGAGCGCGAGGTCGCCGCCGGCGTGGGCCGGGTCCTGGGCGATCGGGACCGGATCGGCCAGGTGTTCTCGAACCTGCTCCGCAACGCTCTCAAGGCGACCCCGCCCGGCGGCCGGATCACGGTGGCGGCGGAAGCCGCGGGCGACGCGGTGCGCTTCTCGGTCGTCGACACCGGCGCCGGAATCGACCCGGACGAGCTGCCCCACCTGTTCGAGAGCTTCTGGCAGGGGCGCAAGGAGCTGCGGGGCGGCGCCGGGCTCGGCCTGGGGATCGCCCGCGGCATCGTGGAGGCCCACGGCGGCCGGATCTGGGTCGAGAGCGGCGGGACGGGCGCCGGCAGCGCCTTCCGCTTCACGCTGCCGGCCGCCGAGAAATGAACCCGTCTGCACTTCCGGGGTACAGTACGTGGGACGGGCCGGGACACCGGAATGAACCGGTGCGCCGCCGTCTTCGTATTGGTGAGAGGCGCCGAGCCCTGGCGGCCCGGCGCCCGATCCCCACGAACCTGTCACACGCACGTCCACTGGAAAGAAAGGAACGATGTATGCGGAAGATCGCTGCTTGGGCTCTCGTGTCCTGTTCCGTCCTCGCCCTCGCCATGCCGGCCTTCGCCGGCGAGAAGGTCACCAAGACCGGCGAGGTGATCGACTCGGCCTGCTACATCGCCAAGGGCGCCAAGGGCGAAGGGCACAAGGCCTGCGCCGAGAAGTGCGCCGACAAGGGCATCCCCCTGGCGCTGCTCGAGGACGGCACCGACCAGGTCATCTGGCTGCTCTCCTCCGACCACAGCTCGGCCAACGCCCAGCTCAAGCCCTACGCCGCGCAGAAAGTCAAGATCACCGGCGAGATGAGCGAGCGGGGTGGTGAGAAGATGCTGGTGATCGACAAGATCGAACCGGCTTCCTGACCGGCCCTCCACCGACCGGGGAGGCCGCCTGGCAAGGAGAGGCCTCCCCGGCCCCGGTGCCCTCCGCCGGTGCCCTCAGAAGCTCTTCGCAGCCCCCCTCTCCTACCCTCCGATGACCCGCAGCCACTGGTGGATCGCCGGCCTCGCCGCGCTCGCCCTCGCCGAGGGGGCGGTGCTGGCGGCCGTTGCGGTCCGCGCCCACTGGCAGCGGCGCGCCGGCGACTCGCCGGTGGTCCGCGGGCGGCGGATCGCCGAGCGCATGGGCTGCTTCGGCTGCCACGGCCCCGGGGGCGAGCGCCCCATCCCCAATCCGGGAGCCGAGGGCGGCACGGTGCCCCGGTGGGGAGGCGGGGTCTCGATGATGTTCGCCGACGACGAGGACGACGTCCGCGGCTGGATCGCCCACGGCCATCCGGACGGACGCAAGCCCGACGCCGGCGCCCTCATCGCCATGCCCGCCTTCGGCCGCCGGCTGAGCGCCGGCGAGCTCTCGGACCTCTCCGCCTACGTGCTCGCCGTCTCGCAGTTCGGCTGGCCGGACGACTCGAAGGTCGCCGCCGGCCGCGAGGTGGCGGTGCGCTTCGGGTGCTTCGGCTGCCACGGGCCGGAGGGGCGCGGGCTGCTGGCGAACCCGGGCTCGCTCAAGGGCTACGTCCCGCCCTGGACCGGCGACGACTACCCGGACCTGGTCCGGAGTCGCGGCGAGCTCCGCCAGTGGGTGCGCGACGGCATCACCGCGCGCTTCCGGGCGAACCCGGCGGCCAAGAGGATCCTCGAGACCCAGGCGATCCGCATGCCGGCCTACGGCGACCGGATCTCCGATCACGACCTCGACGCGCTGGCGGCCTACATCGCCTGGGCGCGCGCGAACCCCCGGTAGAGCTCCGGAGCTACCCCGCCGCCCGCGCCAGCACCCTCAAGGCCTCGATCTCCTCCTCGAACCCCGCCACCACGCCCTCCGGGTCGGGCACCAGGCCGGCGTCGGCCCCCACCCCCAGCCGCACCTGGCCGGCGTAGCTGCAGATGCTCAGGCCGAGGCCGACCTTGCCCGCCTGAGGCACCCAGAAGAAGAGCTCCCGGATCGGCTTGTCCCCCAGGTAGAGGGTCTCGCACGGCCCCGGCACGTTGGTCATCACCACCGTCGTCTTGGCCGCCAGGAGCTGGACCACCGCCCGCTGCACCAGATTGGGCGAAAGCCCGAGGAGCTTCAGGATCCCGAAGGTCACCAGCGGCTCGGCCGAGGAGCGCAGCGCACGCATCCGGCGCCGCACCGCGGCGAGGCGCGCCGCCGGCTCGACGATTCCCACCGGCAGCGACAAGAAGACCAGGCCGAACTGGTTGCCCAGCCGGTCCATCAGGTGGAGCGGCCGGAGGTTCACCGGCACCGCCGCGCGGAAGGCGAGCCGATGGCGCACCGCCTGTCCCCGGCCTTCGAGGTAGCGGCGCAGGCCGCCCGCGACCGCGGTCAGCAGGACGTCGTTGACCGTGCCGCCGAGCGCGCCCTGGATCTCCTTGACGTCGGCCAGCGGGACCGGCCCGGACCAGGCCGCCCGCTTGCCCTTCTTGAGCCGGCCCTTGAGCAGCGTCCGGGGGTCGGGCCAGCGCAGGGCGAGCCGGCCGAGCGAGCCGGTCATCGCCACGCCCTTGAGCCACCGGCTGGTGCGCTGGAAAGCCTCGGCCGGGTGCAGCATGAGGCGCATCCCCTCGGGCATGACGCGCTCGGCGAGCTCGCGCACTCGGCCCATGTCCGGGTCGCCGCCGCCGAACAGGGTCCGGAACGGATTTTCGCTGCGCTCGGCCGCGCGCGGGCCGTCGCGACCGTCGGCGGCCGGCGAGGCCGGGGAGCCGGCGGCCTCGATGTCGGTGAGCGAGAGCAGGACCAGCATCAGCGCGATGCCGTCGCCCAGGCAGTGGTGAAGCCGGCACATGAGGACCGAGGCCCCGTCCTCGAGCCCCTGGAGCAGGTGGAAGCACCAGAGCGGATGCTCGGGGTCGAGGGGCGCCCCCAGCCGCTCGCTGATCGCGTCGCGCAGGGTCTCCTGGCCGGCGGGCTGGGGGAGCTGCTCGACCACCATGTGGCGGTCCAGGTCGAAATCGGGGTCGTCCTGCCAGACCGGGCGCCCCCGGCGCCGGAAGACCACGCGCCGGCGGAACCGGGGGATGGTGAGGAAGCGCTCTTCGAGGACCCGCCGGAGAGCTTCCGGGGCGAGCGCCCGGTCGAAGACCAGCACGCCGTTGATCACCATCAGGTTGGCGGGCTCGTCCATCCGCAACCAGGCGTAGTCGACGCTGGAGAGCGGCTCCTGACCGGATCCTGGGCCGAGTCCTGTTGCGGGTCCTGGGGGCATGGCGGGAGCTCCGGGGCCAGCATACGCCAACCGGCTTCGATATCATCCGGCGACTGCTGCCCGCGGCCCGGGGCCCCCATGGCAAATCCCACGCGCACCGAGCTGTCCCGCGACCTGGGCCTCTTCACCATCACCATGGTCGGAGTGGGCGCGATGATCGGCGCCGGCATCTTCGTGCTCACCGGCATCGCGGCGGGCACCGCGGGTCCAGGGCTGATCCTGGCCTTCGCCGCCAACGGCGTGGTCACCTTCCTGACCGCCTTGGCCTACGCCGAGCTCGGCTCGGCGATCCCCGAGGCCGGCGGCGGCTACCTCTGGGTCAAGGAGGGCCTGCCCGGGCCCAACGCCTTTCTCGCCGGCTGGATGAGCTGGTTCGCCCACGCCGTCGCCGGCAGCCTCTACGCCCTGGGCTTCGGCTCCTACCTCGGCCTGGTGCTCGCCGAGCTCGGCTGGCTGCCCGCCGGCCTCGACCCCCACAGCCTCGAGAAGCCCCTGGCGGTCGCGGTGGCCCTGCTCTTCGTGGCGATCAACTTCAAGGGGGTCTCGGAGACCGGGCTGGCGGGCAACGTGGTGACGGTGGCGAAGGTCGGGATTATCGGGGTGTTCGTGGCGAGCGGTCTCTGGCGGATGGCCCACCATCCCGTCTCCTGGGAGCGCTTCACGCCGTTCACCCCGCGCGGGCTAGGCGGCGTGCTCGCCGCCATGGGGCTGACCTACATCGCCTTCGAGGGCTACGAGATCATCGTCCAGGCCGGCGAGGAGGTGAAGGACCCGAAGCGCAACATCCCGCGCGCGGTCTTCTGGTCGCTCGCCATCGTGCTCCCGATCTACATCCTGGTCGCCGTGGCGGCGGTGGGCGCGGTCGACACCGGGAGCGCCCAGCCCTCGTGGCAGTGGCTCGGCGAGCACCAGGAGCTCGGCCTGGTCGAGGCGGCCCGGCAGTTCATGCCGCTCGGCACCTCGCTGCTGCTCCTGGGCGGCCTGCTCTCGACCATGTCGGCGCTCAACGCCACGACCTTCAGCTCGACCCGGGTCTCCTTCGCCATGGGCCGGGACCGCAACCTCCCCGACCTCTTCGCCCGCGTCCACCGGCGCACCCGCACGCCCTACCTGGCGCTCGCCGCCTCCGGCGGCCTGATCATCGCCATGGCCGTGACCCTGCCGATCGAGGACGTGGCGGCGGCCGCCGACGTCATGTTCCTGCTCCTCTTCCTGCAGGTGAACGTCGCAATCATCACGATCCGCCGGAAGTACGGCGACAAGCTCGACTACGGCTTCCTGAGCCCGTTCTTCCCGCTGGTGCCGATCCTGGCGATCGTCCTGATGCTCGGGATCGCCGTCTTCATGTTCCAGTTCTCCCCCGTCGCCTGGTACTTCGTGGCCGGCTGGACCGGCATCGGCCTGGTCCTCTACTACGGCTACGCCAGGAAGCGCGAGCGCGAGAAGCGGGTGACGCCGGTCGTCCTGCGCCAGGAGCTCGAGCGCGAGGAGCGCTACCGAGTGCTGGTGCCGGTCGCCAAGCCCACCACCGCCCGCGGCCTGATCAAGCTCGCCGCCCTGGTCGCCCGCGAGCACGACGGCGAGGTCACGCTGCTCCACGTCATCCCGGTGCCCCAGCAGACGCCGCTCCGGGTGGGCCGCCAGTTCGTCCAGGCGGCGCGCGAGGAGATCCTCGACCAGGCCGAGCAGATGGTCGCCACCGAAGGCGTGCCCTTCAACTCGGTGATCCGGATCGCCCACAAGCCGGCGCAGGCCATCCTCGACGAGATCGAGGAGCGGCGGGTGGACATGGTGGTGATGGGCTGGCGCGGGCCGACCCGCCACCGGCGCACGGCGATCGGCTCGAACATCGACCTGGTGCTGCGCCACGGCGACTGCCACGTGCTGGTGCTGCGGGCGGCGGACCTCGACGCTCTCGAGTCGATCCTGGTGCCGGTCGCCGACCCGGTCCAGGCCCGCCTGATGCTCGAGCTCGCGGACCTCCTGGCGCGCGAGAAGGGGGCGGCGATCGACCTCTACCACGCCCTCCCCCCGGGGCTCGAGGAGCGGGCGCGAAAGGCCCGGCTCGACGAGCTCGACGAGGCCCTCGACGACCTCACCGTGGGGGCCGGAGGCGCCCGGCCCGAGCTCGACCTCGACGAGACGACGAACGTCGTCTCCGGGATCGTCGGCCGCAGCCGGCGCTACGACCTGACCCTGGTCGGCGCGGGCCGCGAGGGCCCGTGGCGCAAGCTCGTCGCGGGCAACGTCCCGGAGCGGATCCTGCGCCGCGCGACCGGCCGGCTGCTGCTGGTCAAGCACCGGCGCCGAGTGGTTCACTCCTGGCTGCTCGACGTGGTCGATTTCTTCCGCTCGACCGAGCCGGCTGGACTCGAGAAGGGGAGCCGATGAGCTTCGAGGACCTGCGCGACCAGGGAATCCTGCTGCCCGAGAAGGAGTGGGGCGAGCACCGCGTGAAGACCACTCTCCGCCTCGTGCCGCTGATCGCCTCCTTCGCCGGTGCGATCGCCGGGCTGGGTCTCACCTGGGCGGGCGACGGCTCCGGGCTCACCTGGGCCGGCGTGGGGCTGTTCCTGGCGGCGGTCTTCGCGCTCACCGTGACGTGCGATCGCGCGGTCCTCGCCCAGCGCCGCCGGGTCAGGAGGGAGAGGGGCTCCTCAGGACGAAGCTGATCTGGCCGTTGCGCTCGAGCGAGGCCTCCTTCACGCCTTCCAGGCCGTCCACGCTCGCCCGGAGGCGCAAGGCCTCCCGCAGGTCGCCCTCGGAGAGGTCGGCCCGGCGCAGGTTCTCCCGGTGGATCTTCCCGCCCTCGACGAGCAGCACGCGCCGGCCGTTGACCACCTGGTCGAAGCGGTCCGAGTGCACCGCCAGCCAGGCGAAGAGCCAGTGCACCACCACCAGCCCGCCGACCGCGGCCAGGGTCTCGAAGACGGGGGCCCCGCCGTTGATCGCCCGGCTCAGGGTGGAGCCGAGGATGAAGCCGAGGACGATGTCGAAGGCGGTCGAGCGCCCGAACAGGCGGTTCTTGCCCAGGCGCACGACGAACAGGCCGCCGAGGTAGATCAGCAGCGCCCGGACCCCCATCTGGAGGACGGAGAGGGATCGCGCGGGGTCGTCGTGGCCGACCAGCGCCCGCAGCAGATGCGCGAGCTCGTTCATGGCGATGCAAAATCTGCAAGTCGGGTGCCACGGCGGAGCCGGTGCTGCGCTCGCCGGCCGACGCGGAGGTCCGCCCGAAGGGCGGGTCGGAGGCCGCCGCCATCTCGACCCCCGGCCACCGCCGGTTGCCGCCTGCGCCGCCTGGAGATTCGCGCGCCGGGCGACGATTCCCGGAAGTAGCAGATCAGAGCGGCCAGACCAGCGGTCCGAGCACCAGGAGCAGCACGAAGACCAGGATCGAGAGCGGCAGGCCGACCTTGACGAAGTCCGAGAAGCGGTACTTGCCGGGCCCGTAGACCAGCAGGCAGGCCGGCTCGAAGGGCGCGATGAAGGAGAGCGACGCCGCCAGCGTCACGAGGAGCGCGAACGAGCGCGGGTCGGCGCCGATCTCGCCCGCCGTTTCCACCGCCACCGGCAGCACCACCAGGGCCGCCGCGGCGTTCGACAGGGGCTGGGTCAAGAGCATGGTGAGGGCGAGGAAGGTGGCGAGCACGAAGAGGACGCCGAAGGGCGCCGTCCAGTGGGCGATCAGCCCCGCCAGGTACTCGGCGGCGTGGGTCTTGTCCATGGCGATGCCGAAGGAGGTCATGCCGCCGATCAGCACCAGCAGCCGCCAGTCGACCAAGGTGTACATCTCCTCGACGCTGATCGCCCCGGAGAGCACCACCGCCAGGGCGGCGAGGAGCAGGGCGATCGACAGCGGCATCACCCCCGTGCTCCCCAGCACCACGCCGCCGACGAGCGCGCCCAGGGTGACCAGGCCCTTCTTCCGGCGGCCGCTCAGGTGGTCGACGTCGGCGAGCAGCCAGACGTCGCGGCTCTTCTCGAGGGTCTCGAGGCGCTCGCGCGGACCGCGCAGCAGGAGCACGTCGCCCACCTGGAGCGCCAGGTCCCGGAGCGTCGCCGGCCGCCCGCGGCCCCGCCGGTGGATGCCGAGCACCGTCGCGCCGTAGCGCCGGCGGAAGTCGAGACCGCGGAGCGTCCGTCCCACGAGGCCCGAACGCGGCATGACCATCGCCTCGACCAGGCGGACGCCGCCTCGGGTCAGGTCCTCGTCGCGGAGGGCGGCGGTGGCCGCGAAGGTCAGACCGGGAAGCTCGGCCAGGTCGAGGAGGCTCCGGCGCGGCGCCTCGACGATCAGCAGGTCGCCCGCCTGGAGCCGGGTCGAGGCGGCGGGCAGGATCGTCCGCTCGCCGCGCACGATCTCGAGCAGCTGCACGCCGAGGTCCGAGAGCCGGGTCGCCTCGAGCGCCTGGCCGACGACCGGCGCTTCGGCGCCCACCACCACCTCCGCGAGGTAGTCGGTGATGCGGTACTCCTCCGACAGGCTCGCGGTCGCGGTGTGCGGCAGCAGGCGGTAGCCCACGGTGACCATGTAGACGAGGCCGACCGCGACCGTCGCCAGGCCGATCGGCGCCAGCTCGAAGAGCGAGATCGGCGCCAGGTGGAGCTGCACCATGAGGCCGCTCGCCGCCAGGTTGGTCGAGGTGCCGATCAGGGTGCAGGTGCCGCCCAGCATCGAGGCGTAGGCGAGCGGGATCAGCAGGCGGCTGGGGCTCACCCGGCTCTTGCGCGCGAACTCGAGAACGCCGGGCACCAGGACGGCGGTGACGTTGGTGTTCGAGAGCCAGGCCGAGAGGCCGGCGGCGACCCCCATGACCGCGGCCACCATGCCGGGCTCCCGGCGCCCGCCGAGCCGCACCAGGAGCTCTCCGAGCCAGTCCAGGACCCCGGTGCGCACCAGGGTCCCCGAGAGCACGAAGATTGCGGCGAGCACCGCGATGACCTCGTTGGCGAAGCCCGAGAAGGCCTGCTGCGGGGTGAGGATGCCGGTGAGGACCAGGGCGGCGACCAGGAGCAGGGCGACGACGTCGACCGACAGCCACTCGAAGACGAAGAAGGCCATCGCCACCGCGAGCAGCCCGAAGACGATCGCGATCTCCGCCGTCACGGCGGGAGACTCTATCCCGGAACGCCGGCGCCCGCCTCCTCGTCCTCGCCGTCGAGCTCGACCAGCGGCAGGTACTCGCGCTCGCCGCGGAACCCCTTGATCGACTCGCCGAAGGCCGCCGAGAGGTACCGGTCCGCCCACCAGAAGACGTCCTGCCGGGCGATGCGCCACTGCATGTGCCGCATGCGCTCGGCGCGCTCCTCGGCCGGGAGGTCGAGGGCCGCCTTCAGGGTCTCGGCCACCCCCTCGACGTCGTACGGGTTGACCAGCATGGCGCCCCCCTGGAGCTGGGCGGCGGCGCCGGCGAACTCCGAGAGCACCAGCACGCCGTCGCTCTCCACCTGGCAGGCGCAGTACTCCTTGGCGACCAGGTTCATGCCGTCCTTCAAGGGGGTGACGAAGGCGACGTCCGCCAGCCGGTAGAGGGCGATCAGGGTGCGCTGGGGGACGCTCCGGTAGTAGTAGTGCACCGGCACCCAGCCGACGGTGGCGAAGCGCCCGTTGATCTCGCCCACCATGCGCTCGATCTCCATCTTGAGGTGCTGGTACTCCGAGACCCCCTCGCGGCTCGGCACGCTGACCTGGAAGAAGACCACCTTCTCGCGCAGCTCGGGGTAGCGCTCGAGGGCGGTGCGGAACGCCTGGAGGCGCTGCGGGATGCCCTTGGTGTAGTCCTGCCGGTCGACCCCCAGGATGAGGCGCGCGTCGCCCAGGTCGCGGCGCAGCTCGGCGAGGCGCGTCTCGACCTCGTCCGAGGTCGCGGCCTTGGCGAACGCCGCGTAGGGAATGCCCACCGGGAAGCTCGCCACCGACAGGGTCCGCTCGCCGATCCGGGCCTCGACCAGCGAGCCGCGGCTGCGGGTGCGCACGTCGGGCAGGAGCTGGTGCAGGCAGGTCAGGAAGTTGCGCCGGTCGCGGAAGGTCTGGAAGCCGAGGATGTCGTAGGCGACGAGCCCGCGGAGGATCGACGCCCGCCAGGGCAGCTTGATGAAGATGTCGAGCGGCGGGAACGGGGTGTGGAGGAAGAATCCGATCCGGCGCCCGCCGCGGGCCGCCTCGCGGATGAACTGGCCGACGTGGATGAGCTGGTAGTCCTGCACCCAGACGAAGTCGCCGGGCCGGGAGCTCGAGACCACCGCCCGGGCGAACTTGCGGTTCACCTCGCGGTAGGTGCGCCAGTACACCGGGTCGAAATCGCAGGCGTCGAGGAAGTCGTGGAACAGGGGCCAGAGGACCGCGTTCGAGAAGCCGAGGTAGAACTGGTCCACCTCCTCTTCGGAGAGCGGCACCGGCACCAGCTCGTAGCCGGTCTTGGCGACCGCCTGGGCGGCCACCTCGCGCCAGCCCTCCTCGTCGCCCGAGACCCCGGGCCAGCCGACCCAGAGGCCCCCCTTGCGCTTGAGGATCGGCGCCACCGCCTGTACCAGGCCGCCCGAGCCGGGGTGGACCTCCCAGCCCGAATCGGTCTTTTCGAGGACGATGGGCAGGCGGTTCGAGACGATGATGAACTTGCCGAGATCCATGGAGGTCATCGCATCTCTCCCCTCACCCGCGCCGCGTGGGATGCGGACGGAGCCGGCCGGAAGTGTCTTCGATCAGGCACCTGGTCCCTCCGGGGCGTCGTCCGGGTGCGCCGCCAGCCGGGCGAGGAGCTCGCGGACCTCCTCCGGATCGGTCAGCCGGTAGCGCGCGGCGGTCGGCCGCGGCGCGGGGGCGACCAGGATCCCCAGCCCGCCGCCGGGCCGCTGCGCCAGGGCCCGGAAGGCGTCCTCGTCGGTCACGTCGTCGCCCAGGTAGAGGGGCAGGGCGTCGGGGCCGTCGAGCCCCAGGGCGCCGAGCAGCCAGAGGACCGCCCGCCCCTTGTCCCAGGCGATCGCCGGGCGCACCTCGAAGACCTTCTTGCCGTGGCTCTTGGCGAGCTCCGGGTGGGCCGCGAGCGCCCGGTCGACCGCCGCCTCCACCTCGTCCACCCGCTCCGGCGCGACCCGCCGATAGTGGACGGCGACCGTGAAGCCCTTGGGCTCGACCTGGGCACCGGGGACGCCGTCCGGCCCACCGAGGGCGGTCTCGAGCTCACGCGCCGCGGCCGCCACCGCGGGCCGCGCCTCCCGGGCCGCCCGGAGCTCGGGAACGTCCTGCGCCCCGGCGACGTCGAAACCGTGGCTGCCGGCGTAGGTGAGCCCCGGCAGGCCGACGCGGCCGGCGACGTCCGCGCGCCCGCGCCCGCTCACCACGACCACCGGGAAGCGCTCCGCGAGGCGCTCGAGCACCCGGCGCATGGGCGCGCCGAGGACGGCCGCCTCGGGCCGCTCGACGATCGGGGTCAGGGTGCCGTCGTAGTCGAGGAAGACGACCGGCCGCCGGCCCACCAGCGCCGCCGCCAGCTCCCCGAAGCGCGCGAGCGCCCCGCGCCGGTCGATCCGGTCGATCCGGTCGGTCCGGTCGATCCGGTCGGTCCCCCTGGTCGTGGCGCTACGCTCCATGCTCGCCTCGCTCGTCGCGACCCCGGAGGCGGCCCCTCTCTCCCCCGTCCGGCGCCGGGCGCCCGTCCTCCAGCCGGAACCGGGGCAGCGCCTCCGGGTGCTCGCGCCGCAGGTACTCGACCAGCTTCTCACGAACCTCGCACCGGAGGTCCCAGGCCGAGGCCGAGTCCGCCGCGCTCATGAGCGCCCGGAGCTCGAGCGTCCGGTCGCTGGCGTCGGTCACCTGGAGGCCCCAGGTGCCGCCGTCCCAGTGGTCCGAAGCCTGGACGATCCGCCCCACCTCCGCGCGCACCTCGGCCACCGGCACCGAGTAGTCGAGGTAGAGGTAGACCGCCCCCAGCAGGCTCGCCGAGGTGCGGGTCCAGTTCTCGAACGGCGTCTCGATGAAGTAGCCGATGGGCACCACCAGGCGCCGGAGGTCCCAGAGCCGCACCACCACATAGGTCAGGGTGATCTCCTCGACCCGTCCCCACTTCCCCTCCACGATCACCACGTCGTCGATCCGGATCGGCTGGGTGACGGCGATCTGGAAACCGGCGAGGAGGTTGCCCAGGGTCTTCTGAGCGGCCAAGCCCACGATGATCCCGGCGATCCCGGCCGAGGCCAGGAGCCCGGCGCCGAGCTGGCGCAGGCGCTCGTAGCTCATGAGGATGGCCGCCAGGGTCAGCATCACGA
The DNA here is from genome assembly GCA_963741925.1 of uncultured Acidobacteriota bacterium. GTDB lineage: Bacteria > Acidobacteriota > Thermoanaerobaculia > Multivoradales > DATKCC01 > CAVUBL01. The sequence continues at coordinate 18,943 of CAVUJU010000003.1, read as the reverse complement.
TCAGGACGATCGCGATGCGCTCGAGGATGCGCGCCTGGGTGTAGAGCTTGCGAGCATGGAGGTTGTCCTTGGCGCGGAGGTCGAGGCGGGCGAGGGCGAAGTCCTGGGCCACCCGCACGGCGGCGATCAGGGCCCAGCCGAAGAGGACCGGCAGGGCGACGTGGAGGACGACCTCGAGCCAGCGCGCGAGCCCGAACGGCAGGTCCGGGCCGACGCCGGGCAGGACGACGAAGACGAGCAGGGCGGGCGCCAGCCAGCGCAGGGGCCAGCGGCCGTGGCGGGCCACCGAGTCGTCGATCGGGGTCGTGGTGCGCCGGGCGACGCGCCGGAGCAGACGGAGGACGAGCGCCTGGATCACCAGGCCCGCGACGACCGCCCCGGCGAGCACAGCCAGGGCCGTCAGGACCGCAGGGTCGATGGCGAGGGCGTTCACGGCGCCCTCCGGCCCGCCGGGACCCGCTCCAGGCACCGAAGTTGCTGCCGTTTCTTGTAAAAATGACAAGCCATGTCGTCGCAGGGGCGGCGACGCCCGTAGGGCCTGCGCCGGAAGGTCCCGGCGCGTCTCGAGACGCTCGGTCGCCGCTCGGGAACGAGTGTGCAACGCCCGTTCCCGCCGCGCCGCCGGCCCCCTCCCCACCGGGTAATGGCGCCGACCTTGCACACCTCGAGGCGCGACGACTCGAGCGACACACCGCACCGACGACGGGATCCGACAAGAGGAAGGCTGGGCACCTTATGGCGAAGATCAGAGTAGGGATCAACGGCTTCGGCCGGATCGGCCGCTGCCTGTTCAAGCAGCTCTTCAGGGACGACCGCTTCGAGATCGTCGGGGTCAACGACCTCGCGGACCTCGACGACCTGGCGTACCTCCTGAAGTACGACTCGGTCCACGGCTGGTACTCGCAGAAAGTGGGCTTCGAGGAGCAGGCCCTCCTGGTGGGCGGCGAGTCGATCCCGTTCTTCTCGGCCGACAGGCCCGCCGAGATCCCCTGGGAGGATGTGGGCGCCGAGATCGTCGTCGAGTCGAGCGGCGTCTTCCGCACCCGCGACCAGGCCTCCGGGCACCTCGACGCCGGCGCCCTGCGGGTGGTCATTTCGGCGCCCTCGGACGACGCGGACGGCACGTTCGTACCCGGTGTCAACCACGATACCTACGACCCGGACGAGCACGTGGTGGTCTCCCTCGCGTCCTGCACCACCAACTGCCTGGCGCCGATCGCCAAGGTGCTCGACGACAGCTTCGGCGTCGAGTACCTGATGATGACCACGGTCCACGCCTACACCGCCAGCCAGTCGCTCATGGACAAGCCGGTGCGCAAGCGCCGCCGGGGGCGAGCGGCGGCGGTGTCGATCATCCCCACCTCCACCGGCGCCGCCAAGGCCACCGAGCGGGTGATCCCGGCCCTCGAGGGGCGCATGGACGGGCTGGCGATGCGCGTGCCGGTGGTCGACGGCTCGATCACCGACGCGGTGGCCACCCTCGAGCGCCAGGTGACGGTCGAGGAGGTCCACGAGGCGTTCGAGGACGCCGCCTCGAAGCCGCCGCTCCAGGGCATCCTGCGGGTCACCGACGAGGCCCTGGTCTCGCGCGACATCATCGGCGACTCCCACTCGTCGGTGGTCTCCGCCCGCGACACCATGGTGATCGGGCGGATGGTCAAGGTGCTCGCCTGGTATGACAACGAGTGGGGGTATTCGGCGAGATTGAAGGATTTTTGCGCCTACATGTCGGAGCACGGGATCAAGTGAAGCTCCGCCTCAAACCGGAGCGAACTCATGACGTCCCAGCCGAGTCTTGAATCGCCGCCAGCCCGGGAGGGGGCGTCTCCGATCAGACATCTAGCGAAGCTCCGCCTCAAACCGACGAGGCGCCTGAAGCGTCGCTGGCGCCACGGGCCGCTGGTCCCCCGCCCACGCCGACCGATCACGGCTGCGCTCCTCGGAACGCCTACTCCAGACCGCTGGATTCATCGGATGCCCCCCGCATCCCCTCGATCCCCTTCCCACCCCGCGGGGGGGAAGGGGACGCCCCCACCCTCTCGGTCTGTTGCTCGAGGAACTCGGCTCGTTCGTCACGATTCTGGCCTGATCAGACATCTAGTGGATCTCGGCCCTCACCCTCGGTTTCTCTCTTACCCTCCGGGAGGCGAGGGACGCCCCCAGCCTGTCCTGCGCCCGCCTGCCGAGAAGGGTTTCTTGGAGACCTCATGAATCTGGACGCCGAGGCTTTGCGCGGGCGGGTGGTGATCGAGGGGGTGTCGCCGGAGATCGACTGCGGGCGCTTTCCGGTGAAGCGGGTGGTGGGCGAGACCGTGGTCGTCGAGGCCGACCTCTTCGCCGACGGGCACGACGTGCTGGCGGCGGTGCTCCTCCACCGGCGAGAGGACGAGGAGGACTGGAGCGAGACGCCCATGCTCGCGCTCGGCAACGACCGCTGGCGCGCCGCCTTCCCGGTCGAGTCCCTGGGCCGCTACCGCTACACCGTCGAAGGCTGGGTCGACCGCTTCGCCTCCTGGCGCCGCGACCTCGAGAAGCGGGTCGCGGCCGGGCAGGAGGTGGCGGTCGAGCTCGAGATCGGCGCGGGGCTCCTGCGCGCGGCCGGCGAGCGGGCGGGCGCTCGCGGGCGGGCGGCCGACGCCCGCGTGCTCGGCGGCCTCGCGGCGAGCCTCGAGCGCGAGGGCGCCGCGCGGCCGGCCCGAACCCGGGCCCGGAGCGCGCGAGGCGCCGCTCCGGCCGAGCGCCCCGCGGATCCGCGGATCGCCCTCGCCCTCGACCCCGAGACCGTGGCCCTCGCCGCCCGCTACGCCGACCGCGCCGCGGCCACCCGCTACGCCCGCGAGCTCGAGGTGGTGGTCGATCCCGAGCGGGCGCGCTTCGCCGCCTGGTACGAGATGTTCCCGCGTTCGGCGGCGCCGGCCGAGCAGGGCGCCCCTCCTCGCCACGGCACCTTCCGCGACGTCGAGGCGCGCCTCCCTTACGTGGCGAAGATGGGCTTCGACGTCCTCTACCTGCCGCCCATCCATCCCATCGGCACCACTCACAGGAAGGGCAAGAACAACGCCCCCGCCGCGCGCCCCGGGGACGTGGGGAGCCCCTGGGCGATCGGCTCCGCGGAGGGCGGGCACACCGCGATCCATCCCGAGCTCGGCACCGCCGAGGACTTCCGCCGGCTGGTCGAGCGTGCCCGCGCCCTCGGGATCGAGGTGGCGCTCGACGTCGCCTTCCAGTGCGCCCCCGACCACCCGTGGGTCACCGAGCACCCGGAGTGGTTCCGGCACCGGCCGGACGGCAGCATCCAGTACGCCGAGAACCCGCCCAAGAAGTACGAGGACATCGTCCCCTTCGACTTCGAGAGCGGCGCCTGGCGGGAGCTCTGGGAGGCCCTCGAAGGCGTCTTCGAGCACTGGATCGGCGAAGGGGTCACGGTCTTCCGGGTCGACAACCCCCACACCAAGCCCCTCGGCTTCTGGGAGTGGCTGATCGCCCGGGTCAAGAACCGCCACCCGGAGACGGTCTTCCTCTCCGAGGCCTTCACCCGCCCCAAGCCGATGTACCGCCTGGCCAAGCTCGGCTTCACCCAGAGCTACAACTACTTCCCCTGGCGCAACACCAAGCACGAGCTGGTCGAGTACTTCACCGAGCTCACCCGCACCCAGGTGGCCGAGTACTTCCGCCCCAACCTCTGGCCCAACACGCCCGACATCCTGACCGAGGCCCTCCAGACCGGCGGTCGGCCGGCGTTCGTCGAGCGCCTGGTGCTGGCGGCGACCCTGGGCGCCTCCTACGGCATCTACGGCCCGCCGTTCGAGCTCTGCGAGTCCTTGCCCCGCGAGCCCGGCTCCGAGGAGTACCTGGACTCGGAGAAGTACCAGCTCCGCAGCTGGGACCTCGAGCGGCCGGACAGCCTCGCCGAGCTGATCGGCCGGGTGAACCGGATCCGGCGGGAGAACCCGGCGCTCCAGTCGAACGCCTCCCTCACCTTCCACCACGTGGACAACGACCAGCTCCTCGCCTACTCGAAGAGCGCCGGCCTCCCGCCGGACGGCGCCGCGGAGGAGCCGGAGCCGGCCCGCGGCCGCCGGGGGGCACCCTCCGAGCCCGACGTCGTCCTGGTGGTGGTCAACCTCGACCCCCACCACCGCCAGTCGGGCTGGACCGGCCTCGACCTCGCCGCCCTCGGCGTCCCGGCCGACGATCAGCCCTACCAGGTGCACGACCTCCTGACCGGCGCCCGCTACCTCTGGCACGGCCCCCGGAACTACGTGGAGCTCGATCCCCAGGTGGTCCCGGCCCACGTCCTGCGCGTCCGCCCGCAGGCGCGGCGCGAGCACGATTTCGACTCGTCCGCGTAGGAGCTCGACCCCGGCACCCGCCGTGCAGTGTCTTTCGGGCATTCGACGTGGTACTCTTGATTCCATGAGTTCTGCCACGAGAACTTCCATCGACCGCTCGGGACGCCTGGTGATTCCGAAGCCGGTCCGCCAGGCGGCCGGGCTCGAGCCGGGCGTGCCGCTGGCCGTCCGGTACCGGGACGGGCGCGTCGAGATCGAGCCCGCGCCCCTGGAGATCGAGGTCGTCCGGGGGGCGGACGGGCTGCCCATCGCGGCGGCCGGGGGACATGTCCCACCGCTGAAGGCGAAGACGGTCCGGGCCGTCCTGGACGACGTCCGCGGTCGCCGGGAGCGCGAGCCCTGACCCGTGGTGACTGCGCTCGATTCCTCGGTCCTGGTCGCCGGGCTCTTGCCCTGGCACGAGCATCACGAGAGCGCCCGGGCGATCCTGCGGCGGCTTCTGGTCGGGAAACAGAGAGACCGGCGACCCGTCCTCCCCGTGCATGCTCTCTTCGAGACGTACTCCGTGCTCACGCGCCTGCCGGCCCCCTATCGGGTCCAGCCGTCCCAGGCATTCGAGCTCCTCGCCGGGCTCGTGCGGCAGCGGATGGAGCTCGCTCAGCTCGAAACGGGGCGCGCGTGGCAGCTCCTCGAACGACTTCGGGACGACGAGATCGTCGGAGGCGCCGTCTACGACGCCCTGATCGCCACGACGGCCCGGGACGCGGGGTCCGAGTGTCTCGTGACCCTGAACCGGAGCCACTTCGAACGGGTGGCGCCGGACGGGCTCTCCGTCACGGGTCCGGGCCAGCCCGAGTAAGACGATGTCGAGCCTCCTGCGAGCCACCCGCCTCGAGTTCCGGGTCCGCTTCTGGATCATTGCGGGGATCTTCTTCTTCGGCTTCTCGCTCTCCGCCGTCGACCGGGTGAACGCCGGCGTCCAGGTGGTGCGCTGGCTCGCGCCGGCGAGCTTCCGGGTCGCCTCCCCCCACGGCCAGCTCGCCCTGCGCGGGGTCTACGCCTTCGGCGCCCTCCTCGCCCTCGCCGCGGCGGCCGTGCGCACCTGGGCGGCGGCCTACCTCGACAGCTCGGTGGTCCACGACTCCCGCCTCCACGCCGAGGGCGTCGTGGCGGACGGCCCCTTCCGCTTCGTGCGCAACCCGCTCTACCTCGGGACCGTGCTCCTCGCCGCCGGCATGGGCCTCTTGGCGAGCCGCCTGGGCTGGCTGGCGATCGTCGGCGGCATCGCCCTCTTCACCCGCCGCCTCATCGGCCGCGAGGAGGCGGAGCTCGCCGCCGCCCAGGGCACGAGCTACGCGGCCTACCGGGCGGCCGTGCCGCGCCTCCTGCCCTCCCCGCGGCCCCGGGTGCCGGCGAGCGGCGCCCGCCCGCGCTGGCGCCAGGCCTTCCTCGGCGAGACCTTCGTCTGGTCGTTCGCCCTGGCGCTCGTCGCCTTCGTACCCGCCTACGACACGCGCCTCTTCTTCCTGTTCCTCGGTCTCGGGTTCCTCGCGAGCTTCGCGTTCAAGCTCCGGGAGCGCTCGGCGGGAGGCTGATCCGCCACCCGGGCGCGGACCGGCTTGCCGGCACGGTTCCTGCTCCCATTTGCCGGTATCCGCGGTCCGGACCGGGCGACCCCCTTAGAATCGGGGCCGCCGGCCGGGCGCCGCTCGGCGCTACCCGGCAACCACCCACGGAAAGGACCCGGACGACCCTCGCATGCCCACCAAGCGCTCCACTTCCCCCAAGCCCCGGCGAGCCGCCCGCCACCGCTCGCTCCTCCCGGACGAGCCCCTCTGGTACAAGGACGCCGTCATCTACCAGCTCCACGTGCGCACGTTCGCGGACTCCGACGGCGACGGCATCGGCGACTTCCCCGGCCTCACCGGCAAGCTCGACTACCTCCAGGAGCTGGGGGTCACCGCCCTCTGGCTGCTGCCGTTCTACCCCTCGCCGCTCAAGGACGAGGGCTACGACATCGCCGACTACCGCGGGGTCAACCCGATGTACGGCGACCTCGCCGCCTTCCGCCGCTTCCTGCGCGAGGCCCACCGCCGGGGCCTCCGGGTGATCACCGAGCTGGTGATCAACCACACCTCGGACCAGCACCCCTGGTTCCAGCGCGCCCGGCGCTCGAAGCCGGGAAGCCGCCACCGCGACTACTACGTCTGGAGCGAGACCGCCCAGCGCTACCAGGACGCGCGCATCATCTTCCAGGACTTCGAGACCTCGAACTGGACCTGGGACTCGGTGGCCGGCGCCTACTACTGGCACCGCTTCTACCACCACCAGCCCGACCTCAACTTCGCGTCGCCCCACGTCCGGCGCGAGGTGCTCCGGGCCCTCGACTTCTGGCTCGACATGGGGGTCGACGGCATGCGCCTCGACGCCATCCCCTACCTCTTCGAGCGCGAGGGCACGAACTGCGAGAACCTGCCCGAGACCCACGCCTACCTGAAGGAGCTCCGCGCCCACGTCGACGGGCGCTACGAGGACCGGATGCTCCTCGCCGAGGCCAACCAGTGGCCGGAGGACGCGGTCGAGTACTTCGGCTCGGGCGACGAGTGCCACATGTCGTTCCACTTCCCGGTCATGCCGCGCCTGTTCATGGCGGTGCGCATGGAGGACCGGTTCCCGATCATCGACATCCTGGAGCAAACCCCGGCGATCCCCGAGACCTGCCAGTGGGCGATCTTCCTGCGCAACCACGACGAGCTCACGCTCGAGATGGTGACCGACGAGGACCGGGACTACATGTACCGGGTTTACGCCGCCGAGCCGCAGGCGCGGATCAACCTGGGGATCCGCCGGCGGCTGGCGCCTCTGCTGGGCAACGACCGGCGCCGCATCGAGCTGATGAACGCCCTCCTGATGGCCCTGCCCGGCACGCCGATCGTCTACTACGGCGACGAGATCGGCATGGGCGACAACTACTACCTGGGCGACAGGAACGGCGTGCGCACCCCGATGCAGTGGAGCCCGGACAGAAACGCCGGCTTCTCGGACGCCAACCCGCACAAGCTCTACCTGCCGGTGATCATCGACCCCGAGTACCACTACGAGGCGGTCAACGTCGAGACCCAGCAGGCGAACCCCCACTCGCAGCTCTGGTGGATGCGCCGGATGATCGCCCTGCGCAAGCGCTACCAGGCCTTCGGCCGGGGCTCGATCGAGTTCCTCCAGCCCGACAACCACCGCGTCCTGGCGTTCATCCGCCGCCACGACGGCGAGCGGATCCTGATGGTCGCCAACCTCTCGCGCTTCGTCCAGCACGTCGAGCTCGACCTGGCGGAGTTCCGCGGCGTCGTGCCCACCGAGCTGTTCGGGCGCACGCCGTTCCCGGAGATCGGCGAGCTGCCCTACCTGCTCACCCTGGGCCCCCACGGCTTCTACTGGTTCTCGCTCGCCGCCGAGCCGGCCGCCCCGCGACAGCGCCCGGGCGGCTCGCTGCCGGCTGAGCGGGCGCGGCCGGCGCCGGGCGAGGCTCCGGAGCTGCCGGTCCTCGCCCTCGCCGGGAGCTGGCCCGAGTGCCTCGCCGGCCCCGGCCGGCGCCGTTTCGAGGCGATCCTGCCCGGCGTCCTCGCCGGCCGCCGCTGGTTCGGCAGCAAGAGCCGGAGGGTGCGCGGCGTCGAGCTGGCCGCCATGGTGCCGGTCCACGGCAACGGCGCGGGCGGCCCCCCGGCGGGCGGGGCGGTCCTCGCCTTCGTGAGCGTCGACTACCTCGACGACGAGCCGGAGACCTACGCCCTGCCGCTCGCCTTCGCGCCAGGCGAGGAGGGCGAGCGGTTGGCGCGGGAGCGCCCCTGGGCGGCGCTCGCCCGGGTCCAGACCGAGACCGGGGCCGAAGCCGGCGGCGAAGGCCACGGCGTGCTCTACGACGCGGTGGCCGACCCCGCCTTCTGCCGGGCCCTCCTCGAGGCGATCGGCAAGCGCCGGACGCTCCGCGCCGAGCTCGGCGGGGGCACCCAGCTCGTCGCCTCGCGCAGCCGCGTCTACCGGGTGCTCCGGGGCCCCGCGGGCGAGGAGCTCCCGGTGCGCATGATGGGCGCCGAGCAGAGCAACTCCTCGGTCGTCTTCGGCGACCGGCTGGTGCTCAAGCTGTTCCGGAAGCTCGAGCCGGGGGTCAATCCCGACCTCGAGATCGGCCGCTTCCTGACCGAGAAGACGACCTACCGGCACGTGCCGCCGGTGGGCGGGGCGCTCGAGCTCGTCCGCCGCAACCGCCCGCCCCTCTCGGTCGCCATCCTCCAGGGCTTCGTCGAGAAGCTCGGGGGACGCCTGGCGCTTCACGCTGGACTTCCTCGGGCGCTTCTTCGAGCGCGTCCTCTCGCGCCACGAGGCGAGCCCGCCGGCGGCGCCGGACGGCCTGGGCGAAGGCCCCCGGCCGCCGGAGCTCGGCCTCGCCCTGGCCCGGATCCAGGCGCGCCGCGCGGCGAGCCCCGAGGCCGAGCCCGCGGCCGGCGAGCCGGTCGACGAGGTGGCCGAGACGATCGGCCTTTACCCGGCGACCGTCGGGCTGCTCGGCCAGCGCACGGCAGAGCTCCACCTGGCCCTGGCCTCGGACCGGGAAGATCCGGCCTTCGTGCCCGAGCCGTTCTCGGAGCTCTACCAGCGCTCGCTCTACCAATCGCTGCGCACCTCGGTCGGGCGCACCTTCCGCCTGCTCCGGGAGCAGGCCGGGCGCCTGCCCGACGCGGCGGACCGGGAGGCGGCCGAGCGTCTGCTGGCGAGCCGCGAGGTCCTGCTCGCGCGCTTCGCGCCGCTGCTCGAAGGCAAGATCGAGGCCGACCGCATCCGCTGCCACGGCGACTACCACCTGGGCCAGGTGCTCCACACCGGCAAGGACTTCGTGATCCTCGACTTCGAGGGCGAGCCCGCCCGTCCGCTCTCGGAGCGGCGGATCAAGCGCTCGCCCCTGAGGGACGTGGCCGGGATGCTGCGCTCCTTCGACTACGCGGTCCACGCCTCGCTCGAGGAGCAGCGCGCCCGGGCGCTTCTCGGCCCGGAGCAGGTGGGCTCGCTGGCCGGCTGGGGACGGCGCTGGTATCTCGAGAGCGCCGGCGCCTTTCTCGCCGCCTACCTCGCGACCGCCGAGGCGGCGGACGGAGCGGGGAGCGGCGCCCGGATCGTGCCGCCGGACGAGCGCTCCCTGGGCCTGCTGCTCGAGGTCTATCTGCTCGACAAGGCGATCTACGAGCTCCGCTACGAGCTCGACAACCGGCCCACCTGGGCGCGGATCCCGCTGGTCGGGATCCTCGGGCTGATCGATGGAGGAGGAGGCGCAGGATGACCCGACCCCCGAACCGGGACGACCGCGCGACGACGCAGGCCGAGAGCCGGCCTCCCGGGCGCGACCTCGCGGAGCTGGCGCGCCTGTGGGGCGTCCAGACTCTACACCGACGCCTACGGCCGGCGGCGCCAGGCCCCGGCCGAGACCGTCCTCGCCCTGATCGAGAGCCTGAGCCGGGGCCGCCCCGACGAGGTGGCTTCGGGCGCCGATCCCGCCGCCGCCATCGCCGCCCGGCGCCGCGAGCTCGCCGGCCGCCTCGCCGAGCCGGTGGCGGTGGCCTGGGAGGGGCGGCTCGAGCTCGCGGTGCGGCCGGGCGCAGGGGGTGCGGACACCGGGCCGATCGAGTGCCGGATGACCCTGGAGGGCGGCGACCGCCGGCGCTGGCGGCTCGCGCCCGATCCGGCGGGCGGCGCGCTCCGCGTCCCCGAGACCCTGCCCCGCGGCTATCACCTCCTGGAGCTCGAGGCCGGCGACCGGCGCGCCACGGTCCTCGTCGTCTCGGCGCCCCGCCGGGCCTACGGCTCAGGGCTCGACCGCCGCGGCGAGTGGGGGGTCTTCCTGCCCCTCTACGCGCTGCGCCGCGAGGCCGGGGGCTGGGGCGCCGGCGACCTGGGAGACCTCGGCCGCCTGGTCGACTGGAGCGCCGGCCTCGGCGCCTCCCTGGTGGGCACCCTCCCGCTTCACGCCGCCTTCCTCGACCCGGGCGAAGGGGTGTTCGACCCGAGCCCCTACGCCCCGGCGAGCCGGCTGTTCTGGAACGAGGTCTTCCTGGCCCTGGGCCTCGACCCGGACGCGACCGCCATCCCCGAGCTCGCCACCTCGGCGGCGGCCCGCAAGCTCCTCGCCTCGGCGAAGCTCACGAAGGCCCGGCAGGCCCTCGCCGCGGCCCCCGAGGTCGAGTACCGGGAGCTCATGCGGGCGAAGCGCTCGGTGCTCGAGCTCCTGGCCCGGGAAGCTCTTCGGGCCGGCGGGCGGAGGCAATCCCCGGCGGGCGGAGCTGGAAGCCTTCCTCCGCCGCCGTCCCGAGGTCGAGGCCTACGCCGCCTTCCGGGCGGTGGGCGAGCGCCGCGGCGAGCCCTGGCCGGCGTGGGAGGCGCGCCTGGCGGCCGGCGAGCCGCGGGCGATCGCGCCGGGCGACTACGACGAGGAGGCCCGGAGCTACCACCTCTACGTCCAGTTCCTGGCCGACGCCCAGGTGCGCGGCGTCGCCGCGCGCGCCCGGGAGGCGGGCACCGGCCTCTACCTCGACCTCCCCCTCGGCGTCCACCGGAGCTCCTACGACCTGTGGCGCCACCGCGAGCTCTTCGCCCGCGGCGCCGCGGTGGGCGCCCCGCCCGACCCCTTCTTCGTCCGCGGCCAGAGCTGGGGCTTCCCGCCGCCCCACCCGGAGCGGCAGCGCGAGGAGGGCTACGGCTACCTGCGGGCGGTCCTCGGCACCCTCTTCGAGGCCGCCGGGATGCTCCGGATCGACCACGTCATGGCCCTCCACCGGCTGTTCTGGATTCCCGACGGCGCGGAGGCGACCGACGGCGCGTACGTGCGCTACCCCGCCGAGGAGCTCTACGCCATCCTCTGCCTCGAGTCCCACCGCCACCGCACGGTCCTGGTGGGCGAGAACCTGGGCACCGTGCCCGCCGCGGTGGACGCGGCCCTCGCCGAGCACGGCGTCTCCCCCATGTGGGTCGGCCAGTTCGCCCTCACGGGCGACCCCGAGACCCCGTTCGCGCCGCCCGCGCCCGACGCCCTCGCCTGCCTCGACACCCACGACACGCCCACCTTCCCCGGCTTCCTCGCCGGCCACGACCTCGCCCGGCGGATCGAGCGGGGGCTTCTCGAGCCGGAGGCGGCCGAGGCCGAGCGCGAGGGCCGGGAGGCCGGCCGGCGGGCGCTGGAGGAGCACCTCCTGGCCGGCGGGCTGGCCGAGAATCCGGCGCCCGAGGCCACTCCGGAGCCCCTCCCCGCGACCTCCCGGCGAGGTGCCACCCGAATCGCGGAGAAGGCCGCCGAACGAGGTGCCGAACGAGGTGCCACCCGAATGGAGGCGCCCCCGCCCGAGCTCGATCCGGCGGTGGTCAGCCGAGGTGCCACCCGAATCGTGGCGGCGAGCCCGGCGCGTACCGTCCTCGTCAACGTGGAGGACCTGTGGGGCGAGACCGAGCCCCAGAACGAGCCGGGTACCGGGCCCGAGCGGGCCAACTGGCGGCGCAAGGCCGCCCTCACCCTCGAGGAGATGCGCGGCGACTCGCGGGTGGTCGAGACCCTCCGGGCGGTCGACGCCGCGCGGCGCGGCGCGGCCGGGGCGACGGCCGGCGAGGGCGCCCCGCGGGCGCCGGTCCGCGTCCCCCTCCGAGTCGAAGCGCCGATCACCGGCGAGGAGCTCGCCGCCGCCAGCCCGCTCACCGAGGACGACCTCTACCTGTTCAACGAGGGCCGCCACTTCCGGCTCTACGAGAAGCTCGGCGCCCGGCCCATGGCGGTCGGCGGCGAGGCCGGCGTCTACTTCGCGGTCTGGGCGCCGTCGGCCTCGGCGGTCTCGGTGGTGGGCGCCTTCAACGACTGGCAGGGCGGCGCCCACCCCCTCGCGCCGCGCGGCCACTCGGGGATCTGGGAGGGGTTCCTTCCCGGCCTCGGCGAGGGCGCCCTCTACAAGTTCCACGTGGTCTCGGGCGACGGCGCCTACCGGGTGGACAAGGCCGATCCCTTCGCCACCCGCGCCGAGGTGCCGCCCAAGACCGCCTCGGTGGTCTGCGCCCTCGACGGCCCGGAGGCCCACGACTGGGACGACGGCGAGTGGCTGGCTTCGCGCGCCTCCCGCAACGCCCTCGACGCCCCGATCTCCATCTACGAGATGCACCTCGGCTCCTGGCGGCGCAAGCCCGAGGAGGGCGACCGGCCGCTCTCCTACCGCGAGGTCGCGCCCCTCCTCGCCGAGCACGTCCGGCGCCAGGGCTACACCCACGTCGAGCTCCTGCCGGTCATGGAGCACCCGTTCTACGGCTCCTGGGGCTACCAGACGACCGGCTACTTCGCCCCCACCAGCCGCTACGGCTCACCCGCCGACTTCATGTTCCTGGTCGACACGCTCCACCGCTCCGGCATCGGAGTGATCCTCGACTGGGTGCCCTCCCACTTCCCCGCCGACCAGCACGGCCTCTCCTACTTCGACGGCACCCACCTCTTCGAGCACGCCGACCCGCGCCAGGGCTTCCACCCGGACTGGGGGAGCCTGATCTTCAACTACGGCAGGAACGAGGTGCGGAGCTTCCTCGTCTCCTCGGCCCTCCACTGGCTCGATCGCTACCACGCCGACGGCCTCAGGGTGGACGCCGTCGCCTCCATGCTCTACCTCGACTACTCGCGCAAGGCCGGCGAATGGATCCCGAATCGCTACGGCGGCCGGGAGAACCTCGACGCGCTCGCCTTCCTGCGTCAGCTCAACGAGGAGGTCTACCGCTCCTTCCCCGACGTCCAGACCTTCGCCGAGGAGTCGACCGCCTGGCCCATGGTCTCGCGGCCGACCTATCTCGGCGGCCTGGGCTTCGGCTTCAAGTGGGACATGGGCTGGATGCACGACACCCTCCAGTACTTCGCCCACGAGCCGATCCACCGGAGGTATCACCACGGCGAGCTGACCTTCCGGATGGTCTACGCCTTCACCGAGAACTTCTGCCTGCCGCTCTCGCACGACGAGGTGGTCCACGGCAAGGGCTCGCTGCTCGCCAAGATGCCGGGGCCCGACTGGGAGAAGTTCGCGAACCTGCGCCTCCTCTACGGCTACATGACCGCCCAGCCGGGCAAGAAGCTCCTGTTCATGGGCGAGGAGCTCGCCCCGTGGCGCGAGTGGTCCCACGAGACGAGCCTCGACTGGAGCCTCCTCGAAGCGGGCCCCGGGGAGGCAACCGGCGGCCCGACGCCCCACGAGGGGATGCGCCGCCTGGTGGCGGACCTCAACCGCCTCTACCGGGACGAGCCGGCGCTCCACGAGATCGACCTGGCGCCCGAGGGCTTCGAGTGGATCGAGGCCTCGGACGCCGAGGCGGGCGTCCTCGCCTTCCTCCGCAAGGGGCGGACGACCGGCGCCCTGGTGGCCTGCGCCTTCAACCTCACGCCCGTCGTGCGCCACAACTACCGCTTGGGCGTACCCCGGGGCGGCGTCTGGGAGGGCTCCTCAACACCGACGCCACCTCCTACTGGGGCAGCGGCGAGGGCAACCTGGGCGAGGTCGAAGCCTCGCCCGTCGGCGCCCACGGCCGCAGCCACAGCCTCAACCTCACCCTGCCGCCGCTGGCCGCGGTCTTCCTGAAGAGCCCGGAGCCGGAGAGCGGGTAGCCCCCGGAGAGGCGAGGCTCCGGGGCCTTCGCCTCACGGCAGGAACCCCATCCGGTCCTGGAGGCCGGGGAGGTCGTCGGTGCCCGGCGGCACGGCGTCGAGGACGTAGACCTGGCGCTCGCCCGTGCTCACCTGCTCGATCTCCACCGCCACCCGCGACGGGGTGAAGCGGACCAGGGTCGGCCAGAGGAAGCCGTTCGGCCGTGGCCCCAGGATGCGCAGGAAGGCTCCGAGCGCCCGGGCAGGGCGCCGCTCACGCAGACCGTGTCCGGCTGGCAGTCGGCCTCGTGGGCGCCCACGATCACCGCCCCCGGATCGCCGAGGTTCACCCGGAAGCGGAAGTCGGGGTACTCGGGATCGGTGAAGAAGTCGCCCTCCAGCCCGCTGTCCTCGCAGGCGCCCGAGGGGCAGACGAAGGCGTCGTCGAAGTGGGCCGCGAGCTGGCCGCCGGCCTCGGTCTTGGCGACCGAGAACATGAGGAACGCGCTCCGGCTCCCGGCCGGCGCCGTGAAGGAGGCGTGGACGTCCTCCCAGCTCCCGAGGTCGGTGACCGAATCGAGGGTGCCGCCGCCGATCACCGTATGCCCCAGGGGGCAGCCCGGCTCCTGGTAGATGTAGAACACGCCGCCCGCCCCTCCGGTGCGATCCTGGCCCGCGGGCAGCATGGCCTGGAACCCGACCTCGTAGGTGGTCCCCGCCACGACCGGCACGCACTGGCGCAAGTAGATGCCGGAGAACGACCCGTTCGTCCCGTCGTTGACGGCCCGGGCCGAGCCGGAGGTGGGCGAGCCGGCGACGTCGACGGGCGACCAGGAGGCGTTGGGGCCGGTGGCCTCCCAGCCCGCCAGGGAAGTGGCGAAGTGGGGGTTGGACAGGAGGTTCGCGGCGCGCGCCGGGGCCGCGGCGAGAAGAGCTACGAGGACCAGGGAAACGGCGAGGCGGACGAGGGACCGGCAGACGGCGTGCATCGTGACTCTCTCCTTCGAATCGGTTCTGGGTGAGACCGCGAGGCGCGATTCTACCCGCCCGCCAGCTCGGCCAAGAGGGCTTCGAGGGCGGCCCGCTCGCGCGCCGGGGAGGCGATGGCGGCGACGCGGCCGCAGCGCTCGGCGAGCTCGGCCAGGAAGGCCGGATCGCTCTCGGCGCGGGCGAGGACGGCGGCGAGCGCCGGGGCGTCGGCCACCGGGAAGTAGCCCGGGTAGTCCTCCCCCAGCATTCCCACCGAGCCGGGGATCTCGGTCGAGAGGACCGGCACGCCGGCGGCCAGGGCCTCGGAGACGACGTTGGCGCCGCCCTCCATGCGCGACGTGACCAGGAGCAGCCGGCTGCCGGCGAGGAGCTCGAGCGCCGCGGGGCGCGGCAGAGGCCCCAGCCAGCGGTAGCGCGAGCCCGGCGCCTCCGAGCGTCTCCGGGCCTCGGCCGCGAGCTCGTCGTCGAGGCTCTCGCCGGCGTGGAGGATCCGGACGGGCGAGCCGGGCGGCAGGAGATCGGCCGCGCGCGCGGCGAGGAGCGGGTCCTTGACCGGGCGCAGGTGGGCGAGGAGGCAGACCGGGAAGGCGTCCTCCCGAGGCTCGCGGCGCGGCGCCGCTTCCGAGGACTGGTGGATCACCCGAACCTTGTCCCGCAGCGCCTCGGGCAGCTCGTCGGCGGCCCGGGGCTGGAGGGCCACCAGACGGTCCGCCAGCTCCAGGGCGCGGCGCGCCTCGGCCGAGGTGCCGAGATCGCCGTAGAGGTCGGTGCCGGTCAAGACGACGGCCAGGGGCGCCGCCGGGCGCTCGCGCCGGTAGCGCTCGATGGAGCCGAAGCTCTTGCGGGCGTGGAGGGCCAGGAGGGCGTCGCAGGGCTCGCCGTTCCAGGCCTCGGCCACGGTGACCTGGTGACCGGCCGCCTCGAGCAGGCGCCGCCAGCGCTCGGCGGTCACCCGGTTGCCGGCGAGCGAGGCGGGGGGCGCGGGGGTGACGATGACGAGGTTCACTCCAGGGCGCAGGTGCGGAAGCCGGCCCAGACGTCGCGCCGGTCGGGGGTGTAGTAGTTGCGCCACGTGGTGCGGAGCATCCGGCCGCGGGTGGGCCAGGCGCCGCCCCGGAGCACCCGGTGATCGCCGAACCAGGGCGCCGAGTAGTCGCGGTACATGTCCGGGGTGAAGCCCGGGTAGGGCTCGAAGGCGCTCGCCGTCCACTCCCAGACGTTGCCCAGCATCTGGCGGCAGCCGCAGGCGCTGTCGCCGGCGGGCAGAGCCGCCACGTCCACGCAGCCCATGCGCAGGCCGTCGAGGTTCGCCACCTCCGGCGCCGGCGGCTCCTCGCCCCAGCGCTGCGACGGGCTCCACGGGTAGGTCCGCTTGCCGCCGCCGGCCGCCTCGGGAGCCGTCGCCGCCGAGGCCGCTGCCTCCCACTCGGCCTCGGTGGGCAGCCGGCGGCCGGCCCAGCGGCAGTACGCCTCCGCCTCGTGGGCCGAGACGTGGATCACCGGCCGGTGCGGCTCGAGGGGCACCCAGCGGTCGAAGTCCCGGCGCAGCCAGCCGTCGCCGTCGCGGCGCCAGTAGACCGGGTGCTCGGCGCCGATCTCCCGGCGCCAGCGCCAGCCCTCGGGGCTCCAGAGCTCCTCGCGCCGGTAGCCGCCGTCGGCGACGAAGGCGGCCATCTCGACCTGGGTCACCGGCGCCCGGGCGATCCGGAAGGGCGCGACCGAGACCGGGTGGGCCCACTTCTCGTTGTCGAAGACGAAGGGGGCCTCCGGATCGGCGCCCAGGAGGAAGGTGCCGCCCGG
Source organism: uncultured Acidobacteriota bacterium (assembly GCA_963741925.1). Taxonomy (GTDB): domain Bacteria; phylum Acidobacteriota; class Thermoanaerobaculia; order Multivoradales; family DATKCC01; genus CAVUBL01. The sequence goes on along the minus strand of CAVUJU010000003.1, from coordinate 2,224 downwards.
CACGTCCACGTCTCCCGTCAGGGGGCCGGCTTCGATCGCTTCAGGCGCCGCACCGTCCAGAGAAGGCGCGGGATAGGCCAGCGTCTGGCGGGCGTAGAGGAAGGCCTCGCCGTGCATGTCCTCGTGGAAGGTGGTGTAGGCGGCCCGGTAGGCGAGCGCCCCGGGCGGGTCCACCGCCGCCGGGTCGGCGAGGGCCTCGAGCAGGCGCTCCTTGACCGTCCAGAGGTAGAGGTAGGTCTCCTCCCGGGTGGGCAGGGGCAGGTCCCAGCGGGTGTCGTGCGGCACGGCGGAGGAGTCGTAGAGGGCGTCGCCGTCGGGGCGCACCGGCTCGCGCCCGAGGAGGTCGCGAAGCGTCCAGCGCTCCTGGAACCAGGCGAGGTGCCCGATCTCCCAGAGCAGAGGGTTGACGGTCGAGAGGTGCGGCCCGAGCATCTGCTCCGCGGAGAGGTCCTCCACCAGGCCGAGGGTCCGACGGCGGGCGTCCTCGATCCAGGAGGCCAGCCGCTCGGGCGAGGCGGGGCGGTCGAAGGGGGCGGCGCGAGGCGACATCACGGGAGATTCTATCGGGCTGCCGGTAGAGTCGACGAATGGAAGACGCCGAGACCCACGGGGCGCCGACCCTCGGCGCCGTGCCGCTCGCCGGCGGCCGGACCTCGTTTCGGGTCTGGGCGCCGTACGCCCGGGCCGTGGAGCTGGTGCTCGAGGGCGAGGGCGCCCGATCGGTGCCCATGGAGCCGGAGGAGCGGGGGTACTTCGCGGCGGCGGTCGAGGGCGCCGGGCCGGGCACGCGCTACCGCTACCGCCTCGACCCGGAAGCCGGCGCCGAGCCCCTCCCCGATCCGGCGTCTCGCTGGCAGCCGGACGGTGTCTTCGGCCCCTCGGCCGTACCGCCGGCTCATCTCTTCCGCTCAGCTCCGGTCCGGGCGGGGGCGTCCCCTTCCCCCCTTCGAGGGTGGGAAGGGGATCGAGGGGATGAGGGGGTGATCCGACCAGACGTCTTCGGCCCCTCGGCCGTACCGCCGGCTCATCTCTTCCGCTCAGCTCCGGTCCGGGCGGGGGCGTCCCCTTCCCCCCTTCGAGGGTGGGAAGGGGATCGAGGGGATGTGGGGGTGATCCGACCAGGTGTCTTCGGCCCCTCGGCCGTACCGCCGGCTCATCTCTTCCGCTCAGCTCCGGTCCGGGCGGGGGCGTCCCCTTCCCCCCTTCGAGGGTGGGAAGGGGATCGAGGGGATGAGGGGGTGATCCGACCAGACGTCTTCGGCCCCTCGGCCGTACCGCCGGCTCATCTCTTCCGCTCAGCTCCGGTCCGGGCGGGGGCGTCCCCTTCCCCCCTTCGAGGGTGGGAAGGGGATCGAGGGGATGTGGGGGTGATCCGACCAGGTGTCTTCGGCCCCTCGGCCGTACTGCCGGCTCATCTCTTCCGCTCAGCTCCGGTCCGGGCGGGGGCGTCCCCTTCCCCCCTTCGAGGGTGGGAAGGGGATCGAGGGGATGAGGGGGTGATCCGACCAGGCGTCTTCGGCCCCTCGGCCGTACCGCCGGCGTTCCCTCCTCGAAACGGCGCGGAGGCGGTCGCCGTCGAGCGGCGCGACCTCCTCTTCTACGAGATCCACCTCGGCACCTTCACCCCGGAGGGCACCTTCGACGCCGCGATCCGCCACCTGCCGCGCCTCGCCGAGCTCGGCGTGACCGCCCTCGAGCTCCTGCCGGTCGCCAGTTCTCGGGGGAGCGCAACTGGGGCTACGACGGCGTCTTCCCGTTCGCGGCCCAGGCAAGCTACGGCGGCCCGGCGGGCCTCCGGCGGCTGGTCGACGCCTGCCACCGGGAGGGCCTCGCCTGCTTCCTCGACGTGGTCTACGACCACCTGGGGCCCGAAGGCTCCGTCCACGGCCGCTTCGGCCCCTACGCGACCGAGCGCTACCGCACCCCCTGGGGCCCGGCCCCCGACTTCGACGGCCCGGGCTCCGACGAGGTCCGCCGCCATTTCGTCGGAGCGCCCTCTGGTCGCTGGTCGACGTCGGCCTCGACGGCCTCCGCCTCGACGCGGTCCACGCCATCTCGGACCTCTCGGAGCGCCCGTTCCTGGCCGACTCTCCGAGGCCGTCGACCGGGCGGCGGAGGCGCTCGGACGCCCTCTCACCCTGATCGCCGAGTCGGCCACCAACACGCTCCGATTCCTGCGCCCCCGCGAGGTCGGGGCGCGGGCTGCGCCGGCCAGTGGTCCGAC
>CAVUJU010000002.1:0-1490604 GCA_963741925.1 uncultured Acidobacteriota bacterium | reverse complement strand
GCCCGGCTCGCCCGGATGATCCTCGGCCTCACCGTGAGCTTGGAGCTGGTGGACGTGGGCGGCCCTCGGGATCAGCCGGCGGCAGCCGGTGCCGGCCCGACGTAGCGGGCGCGCGGCCGGATCAGGCGGCCTCGCCCGTACTCCTCGATCACGTGGCCGATCCACCCTACCGAGCGGCCCGCGGCGAAGAGGACCAGCGGCGCTCCGGGGGGAGCTCCAGGGCCCGGGCCAGGGCGAGGAGGCCGAGATCGAGGTTGGGAGCCTCCCCGAGCAGGTCGGCGGCCGCCTCGATCACGGCGTCCACGAGCTCGAGCCGCGACGGGTCGGCCGCGACGTCCGCGGCGATCGCCAGAAGCTCCCGCGCCCGCGGGTCGCCGGCGGGGTAGAGGGGGTGTCCGAAGCCCGGGACCGCCTCGCCCCGCCGCAAGCGGTCGGCCAGGCTCTGGCGGGCCTTGCCGGGGTCCGGCACCTGGGCGAGCATCGCCTCCACGCGCTTCCCGACGCCGCCGTGGCGCGCTCCCTTGAGCGCCGCGAGCGCCGCGGCCACCGCGTCGTAGGGCGATGCCGCGGCCGAGGCGACGCAGCGCGCGGTGAAGGCGGAGACGTTGAGCTCGTGGTCGGCCGAGAGCACCAGGGCGGCCGCGACCGCCGCCACCTGCGGCGGCGTCCCGAGACCCCAGCCCGCGGCGAGGGCGCCGGCGAGGCCCCGGTCGCCGGACGGCCCCTCCGGGCGGCCGGAGAGAAGCCGCGCCACCGAGCGCACGATGCGGACGCCGATGGTGGCCACCGCGTCCGGGCGCAGGTCCCAGGCGCCGGGGTCGGCCGCGCCCACCAGGGGCAAGAGGGCCTGGCAGCGGTCCACCGGCTCGGCCTCGGAGAGCCGGCGCGCGTGGCGGGCGAGCGCGGAGGCCAGGGGCGCCCAGGGCGCGCCGAAGAGCTCGTCCGCGGCCCCCTCGTCGCCCTGCCAGAGGAGCGCCGCGACCTGCTCCGGTGAGCCCGAGCGGGCGAGCTCCACGGCGTCCCGGCCGCGGTAGAAGAGGCGCCCGCCGTCGATCAGGGTCATCGCCGACTCGACCACCGGCTCGCCCCACGACAGGGCCCGTTCGCCGGAGCGCGCGGGATCGCCGCGGATCTCCTTGCGGCGCTTCAGCCGCTCGACGTCGGCGCGGGGGTAGCGGCGGCGATGCGGCTCTCCCGGCTGCGGCTCGGAACGGAGCAGACCGCGGCTGACATAGGCGTAGAGGGTGGCCGCCGAAACGCCGAGCTCCTCGGCGGCCTGGCGGGCGGTCAGGTACGGGCGGCTGGGCATTTGCGGGTCTCTCGGAACCCGAGCATTGATCGGTCAATCAATCTTGACAATCTATACCCTCTCCTCCATCCTGTCCAGCGAAAGGAGGCGGCGATGACGGCCGGCATCATCGAAGGCGAAGGGGCGCGGAAGACGGAGACGGAGAAAGAGGCCGAGGCCACGGGCCGGCGGGCGCAGACCGGCGGCGGACCGGCAGGCGAGACGCCCCCCGTGGACGGGCTGGAAGGGGTGGTCGCCACGGCGACCCGGCTCTCCCGGGTCGACGGCGCGGCCGGCCGGTTGACCCTCGCCGGCTACGCCGTCGAGGAGATCGCCCCCCGCGCCTCCTTCGAGGAAATGGTCCACCTGCTGTGGCACGACCGCCTCCCGGACGCCGGCGAGCTCGCGGCCCTCTCCCGGCGCCTGGCCGTCCACCGCGAGGTGCCGGCGCCGGTGCTCGCCCTGTTGCGGGCCGCGGCGGAGAAGGGAGCGGCGTCCATGGACGCCCTGCGCATGGGGGTGGCGGCCCTCGATTCCGGGGGCTCCGGAGAGCTGGAGGCCGGGCCGGGAGCCGACCCGGCCGGAGCGGCCGATCCCGAACGGGGACGGCGCGTGGCGGCGGCGCGCCGCGACGCCGAGCGCCTGGTGGCGGCCGTGCCCTCTCTGGTCGCCGCGTACCACCGACTGCGCCAGGGCCTCGAGCCGCTCCCGGCGCCCCGCGGCGACGGCCCCGGGAGCCAGCCTCCCGGCCTGGTGGCCTGCTATCTCGAGCAGCTCACCGGCGAGGCGCCGTCGGCGGATCGGGTGCGCGCCCTGACGACTTACCTGAACACCGTCTCCGATCACGGACTGAACGCCTCCACCTTCGCGGCGCGGGTGATCGTCTCCACCGGCTCCGACCTGGTGAGCGCGATCACCGGGGCCGTGGGAGCGCTCAAGGGGCCGCTCCACGGTGGCGCGCCGGGGCCGGCCCTCGACACGGTGCTCGCCATCGGCCGGCCGGAGCGCGCCGAGGAGGTGCTCCGTGGCAAGCTCGCCCGCGGCGAGCGCCTGATGGGCTTCGGCCACCGGGTCTACCGGGTGCGCGATCCGCGGGCGGACGTTCTCGCCCGAGCGGCCGAAGAGCTGTTCGCCCGCGGCACCGGCGACCGCGGCCTCTACGAGCTGGCCCGGAGCGTCGAACGGACCGCGCTGCGCCTCCTGCGCGCCCACAAGCCGGGGCGCCGGCTGGAGACCAACGTGGAGTTCTACACCGCCCTCCTGCTCACCGGGCTCGACCTGCCGCCGGAGCTCTTCACCCCGACCTTCGCCGTGGGCCGTAGCGCGGGGTGGACCGCCCACGCCCTCGAGCAGGCGTCGGACGGCCGTCTGATGCGTCCGGCGGCGCAGTACCGCGGCGCCCAGGGGCGCCGCTGGGTCGACCTCGAGGCGCGGTGACCCGCGGGCCCGTCCTCTACAATGGCGCCCATGGCGCCTTCCGAGACCCCGTCCACGCCTTCCCCCTCCCCCCGCCCCGGCGGCCGCGCCGCCGACGCCCTCCGGCCGGTGCGGATCCAGCCCGGCGCGCTCAAGTACGCCGAAGGCTCGGCGCTCATCGAGATGGGGGACACCCGGGTGCTGGTGGCGGCGAGCGTCGAGCGGCGGGTGCCGCCCTTCCTCAAGGACTCGGGCCAGGGGTGGGTGACCGGCGAGTACTCGATGCTCCCCCGGGCGACCCACACGCGCTCGATCCGCGAGGTGACCCGGGGGCGCCCGTCGGGCCGCACCGCCGAGATCCAGCGGCTGATCGGCCGGAGCCTGCGCTCGGTGGCCGACCTGGGCGCCCTCGGCGAGCACACGATCACCGTCGACTGCGACGTGCTCCAGGCCGACGGCGGCACCCGGACGGCCGCCATCACCGGGGCCTACGTGGCGCTCGCCCAGGCGGCGGCCGGCATGCTCCTGACCGGCGACATCTCGGGCTGGCCGCTCCGGCGGTCGGTGGCGGCGGTGTCGGTGGGAGTCGTGGCGGGGACGCCGGTGCTCGACCTCGAGTACGTGGAGGACTCGGAGGCGGAGGTGGACATGAACGTGGTCGCCACCGCCGACGGCTCGCTGATCGAGATCCAGGGCACCGGCGAGCGCCGGAGCTTCTCGCGCGGCGAGATGGACCGGCTCATCGACCTCGCGCTCGCCGGGATCGCGCGCCTCGGCGAGCTCCAGGCCCAGGCGCTCGCCGGCACGCTCCGGGAGGTCGACGCGGTCCTCGCCAAGGCCGACAGGAAGCCCGCCGCGCCCAAGGACGAAGCGGAGATGTGGGGAAGACCCTAACGGCTACATCACTTCGCCCTTGACCGGCACCGTGATCGTCGGGTCCTGCGGCAGGTTCGTCGTGAGCTTGACCTGACCGCTGAACGGGCCCTTCGCCATCCCGGTGGTCGGCGTGAAGACCAGCTTGAAGCGCTTGCCCTCCTCGATCGACTCGACGTTCACCTTCATCCCGGGAACACTCGTCTCGACGTGCTGGATCTCCATGGGCTGCGAGCCGAAGTTGCGCACCAGGAGGCCCCACTTTTGCTCCTGGGACGGATCGACCTTGCCGAAGTCCACGTTCGGCGGCGTCACCGCCACCAGCGGGCGGACGAAGCCCGAGACCGGGATCTCGATGATCGGCTGCTTGGGGTTGTTGGTCTTGACCAGGACCCGGTCCGCCACCGGCCCGACCGGCGCGTCCTTCGCCAGCGTCACGTCGATGCGCCACTGCTTGCCCTCGATGTCCTTCTCGCGCTCGGTCTCCTTCGCCGGGCGGTAGGTCACCTGGATCCAGGGCTTGGGGCTCTTGGCCTCGACCACCTCCAGGTTCGTGACGTTGTCCGCCCAGAGGATCTGCGAGCTGGTCTGGTCGCGGTCGCCGTGCACCTGCGAGGTGAAGCGGGCGTAGCCCGGGTCGAGCCCCAGGTAGGGCCGGACCAGGGCCTTGACCGTGAGCACGATCCGCGGGTTCGCCGGATCGTCGGTGAAGACCGTCACCGCCTTGGCGATCGGTCCCGCCATCGAGGTCGTGTCGACCTTCGCGCGCACGGCCCCCGTCTTGCCCGGGGCGATCGTCTTGTCGTAGTCGGCGACCGTACAGCCGCAGGCGGGTTGGACCTGGGTGATCGAGAGGGGAGCGGTGCCCTGGTTGGCGATCGTGAAGGTCGCCTCGACGAGCTGGCCCACCGGGACCTTGCCGACGTCGATGACGGACTCGGCCACCACCGCCTTCGGGCCCGCGGCCTCGTCGGCGCGCACCACGGCGGGGAGCAGGGTGGGCAGGCTGGCCACCAGAAGTGTCAGAATGGCTCGGTGCGCAAGACGTCTCATCCCTTCGATCTCCTCAGCGTGGACGGTCGCACCGCGGCCGCAAGACCGCGGTGAGCGCCTCTCGTTCGGCTGTCTCCTCAACAATCGGGTCCGTGCAGAATTCCCAGACGCCAGGCTCGTTGCGCATCCACATGATCGCCATCGGCGGGACGGGGATGGCACCGCTCGCCTGCCTGCTGCAAGGTCGGGGCCACCGGGTGACCGGCTCGGACAGCCCGCTCTACCCGCCCATGAGCACGCTGCTCGAGCGCGCCGGCATCCGGCCCATGGTCGGCTTCGACCCGGGTCGCCTCGACCCGCCTCCGGACCTCGTGATCGTGGGCAACGCCGTGCCTCGGGACAACCCGGAGGCGCTGGCGGCGGAGTGCCTGCACGGCGAGGAGCGGCTCGAGCGGATCTCCATGCCCCAGGCGCTCTGGCGCTTCTTCCTCGCCGAGCGCCACCGCGTCGTGGTGGCGGGCACCCACGGCAAGACGACCACCACCTCCATGGCCGCTTGGGTCTGGAGCGCCTGCGGGGCGGACCCCGGCTACCTGGTGGGCGGGTTGCCCAAGGACCTCCCGGAGAGCTTCCACGAGGGCGGCGGGAGCGACTTCATCGTCGAGGGCGACGAGTACAACGCTGCGTACTTCGACCGCGGGCCCAAGTTTCTCCACTACCGCCCCGACACCCTGATCCTGACCAGCGCCGAGCACGACCACGCGGACCTCTACCCGACCCACCAGGCCCTCCTCGACGCCTACGCCGCGCTCGTCGCGGGCATGGGGGAGGGGTCCCTCCTCGTGGCCTGCGCCGACGGACCGGAGGTCCTGGCCCTCGCCCGGCAGGCGCCCTGCCGGGTGATCACCTACGGCCTCGGAGCGGGAGCCGCGGACGTGACGGTCGCGGGCGGGCTCGGCGGGATCGACGCCGGTCCGGGGGGCACCCGGGTGACGGTCGTCGACCGCTCCGGGCCCTCCGGCGCCGTCGGCGCGCCCGAGCGCGTCCCGCTCCACCTCGCGGTGCCCGGGCGGCACAACGTGGCCAACGCCCTCGGCGTCTGGGCCGCAGCCCGCCACCGCGGGCTCCCGGCGGCGGAGGTGGCCGACGCCCTCGCCCGCTTCCACGGCGTCGCCCGGCGCCTCGACGAGCTCGGCACCGCCGCCGGCGTGACCGTGGTCGACGACTTCGCACACCATCCGACGGCGGTCGCCGAGTCGCTGGCGGCGCTCGCCCGGCGCTACCCGGGCCGCCGGCTCGTGGCGCTGTTCGAGCCCCGCAGCTTGACCGCCGGCCGCCCCTTCCTGCGCGACGCCTACGCGCGGGCCTTCCGGCCTGCGGGCCGTGTCCTCTTCGCGCCGCTCTACTACGCCGAGCGGTTCGCGCCCGAGGAGCGGATCGATTTCGCGGCGCTCGCCCGGGAGCTGAGCGGCCCGGGGGTCGAGGCCGAGGCGGCGGGGAGCGTCGACGAGCTCTTCGACCGGGCGCTCGCCGGAGCCGCCCCCGGCGACGTCCTGGTGACCATGTCGTCGGGCAGCTTCGCGGGGCTGCCCCACCGGCTGCTGGCGGCGCTGCAGACGCGTTGAGGCCGCGCCGGGAGCCCGGCGGGGCCGGTTCTCCGGCGGTTGTTCCCCTTCGCGCCCCTCTGTTACGATACGCTCGATTTTTCCGATCTCCGCCGCGTTCGCGAAACCGATGAGTTATCCCGGCAACCCTGCCCTCGGCGACGAGGTGAAGCAGCGAATCCTGGCGACCTTCGAGCAGAGCCTCGACCTCGCCGAGCGCGGGAGGTGCCAGGAGGCGACCCTGGGGTGCGACTTCATCCTCGAGCTCGACCCCGCCTTCGCGCCGGCCCGGAGGCTCAAGGAGCGGGTGAGCTCGGGAGACCAGCCCCAGGACCTCTCCGATCTGCGGCAGGCGGCGGGCGGCGGGGCGCAAGAGGGTCCAGGCCCCGGACCGGCCGCCGCGCCGGCGGCCGACGACCTCTTCGACCTGGACGAGATCGAGCTCCCGAGCGCCGACGGCGCGACCGAGGACCTCGGCCCGGAGCTCGCCCGGCGGCTGGCCGCGCGGGACTTCGAGGGCGTGCTGGCGCGAGCCGCCGAGGCGCGCGACGCGGTCATGGCCGACCCCGAGCTCGGCCGCCTGGTCGAGGCCGCCCAGGCACGCCTCGAGGCCCAGCCCTACGTGGAGAGGTTCCTGCGCGACGCCGAGGCCGCCGTCGGCGCGGGCCACGCCGAGCGGGCCCGCGTGGCCCTCGAGAAGGCGCGCTCGCTGGACCCGGAGCACCCCGTCCTCGCGGACCTCGAGCGGCGGCTGGCGGCCGCGCCGCCCGCGCCGGCCGAAGCTCCCGCGCCGCCCGGGAGCCCGCCTGCGCCCGAGCCCCGGCCCACGCCCACGCCCCAGCCGACGCCCCCACATGCGCCCGGGCCGGCGCATGGCCCCGTGCCGGGGGGCGGCGAGGCGGAGGGCGACGACCGGATCGCCGAGCTCCTGGCCGAGGGCCAGCGGGCGTCGGACGCGAGCGACTACCAGGGCGCGATCGACGCCTGGTCGCGGATCTTCCTGATCGACGTCGACCACGAGGAAGCGGCGCGGCGCATCGAGGATGCGCGCCGTCACAAGGCCGAGCGGGAGCGGGAGGTCGAGGAGATCTTCCACGAGGGCATCGACGCCCTCGAGGCGGGGGACCAGGAGACCGCGCGCGCGCGCTTCGAGCGCGTGGTCGAGGCGCAGCCGAACCACCTGGCGGCCCGCGAGTACCTGCAGCGCCTCGAGAGCGGTGCGCCGATCGAGGTCGCCAGGCCGGCGTCCGACGAGACGGGCGCCCTCGGCGAGCTCGGGTCCTTCGACCTCTCGGACCTGTCGGCTCCGTCGCGGCCGGCGGGCGAGGGCGAGGAGCTCAAGGAGGAGATCCTCGTTCCGCCGCCCCCGGGAACGGTCCGGGAGCCCGCCGCCGGAGAGCGCGCGGAGGGGACTCGCGCCGGCGTGCGGGTCTCGGCGGTGAAGCGCGACATGGGCCGCCGCGCCTTCGTGCTCATCGGCGGGGCGGTCCTGGTGCTGGTGGCGGTCGCCGCCTGGATCGTGTTCCAGAACAAGGAGCGCTTCTTCCCCAACTCGACCGCCGAGCCCGAGGTGGCGCAGCCCGCCGCGCCCGCCCCGGACCCGATCGAGCGGGCCAAGAGCCTCCAGGAACGGGGCCAGACCGCCATGGCGCTCGGGCAGCTCAAGCGCATCCCGCCCGACAGCCCGCGCTACGCCGAGGCGCAGAAGCTCATCGCGGCGTGGGAGGCATCGGAGGCGAAGCCGGCCGAGGAGACCGAGACGCTCTCCCCCGAGGCCACCGCCCGCCGCGACCGGCTGCTCCGGGCGGCCGACGGCGCATTCGACCAGCAGGAGTACCTGCGCGCGCTCGAGCTCTTCGGCCGCGCGGGCAAGATCTCCGAGCTCGACGGCCAGGCTCTCGACCGGTCCCGCGCGGCGGCCGCGAAGCTCGCGCCCCTGAAAGAGGAGATCGAGCTCTTCCGGCAGGGCGAGTACGAGTTCGTGCTGCCCAAGCTCTGGAAGCTCTACGAGGCCGATCCCTCGAACCGCGACCTGCGCCGGCTGATCGTGGACAGCTACTACAACCGCGGGGTCCGCGAGCTGCAGCGGGGGGACACCACCGCGGCGGCGAAGGAGCTCAAGGAGGGCCTCGACCTGGCCCCCGACGATCGGGACCTCCAGCGCCTCTACCTCTTCTCCCAGACCTACGAGCAGCGTCAGAAGGACCTCCTCTTCCGGATCTATGTGAAGTACCTGCCGTTTCGCTGACATGGCCCGCCGCAGGAACTCGGAGGACGAGCCCCGGCTGTTCGACCTGCCGCTCGATCCGCCGCCGCGGGCGCGCGACCAGCCCGCCGGACGCCCCGCCGGGGGACGCGAGCGGGGAGCCGAGGCGGCGGCGGTCGCCGGGCCCTCCACTCCGGCGCAGCCGCCTCTCTTCCCGGGGGATCTCGACGCCGGCGGCGGCGCGGCGCAGTGGGCGGCGCCCGCCCCGGACGACGGCGCTCGCTCCGAGCGTCTCCTGCCGGTCGAGGAGCTCCACGTCTCCGCGGGCACGCGCCGGGCGCTCCGCCGTGCCCCCCTCTCCGCGCGCTGGCTCGCCGGCCTCGCGGACCTGGCGATCCACCTGGGGGTGGCGGTGGCGCTGCTCTTCGGGGCGCGTCTCCTGGGCGTCCGTGCCGGCCTCGGCGACTGGCCCGCGCTCGTCGTCTTCCTCCTGGTCTTCTCCTTCCTCTACCACGTCCTGCCGCTGGCCTTCTGGGGGCGCACGCCCGGCATGGCCTGGGCCGGGCTCACGGCGCGCACCGGCGAGGGGGAGAGCTTGACCTTCAGCCAGACGGCGCGACGCTGGCTGGGCGCGCTGGTGACCCTGTCCGCCTTCGGGCTTCCCGCCCTCCTGGCCTTCGCCGGAGGCCGTTCCCTGACCGACCGCGTGAGCGGCTCGGAGACCCACCTGGCACCCTGAGCCCGCCGAGCCCGCTACCTGCGCCAGATCCCCCACGCCAGCCACAGGCAGCCGGCCGCGACCCCGGCCGCGAAGACCTCCAGGGCCGGCGCACCGGGCCAGAGCGCCAGCAGGCCTCCGAGCTGGAACAGCGCCCCGGCGGTGCGCATCGGGCGGAAGGAGAGGCCGCCCAGGGTGTAGAAAGAGTGTCCCAGCAGGAGCAGCCAGAGCCCCGGCAGCGACCGGGCGAGCCCCGCCCAGAGCAGGACCGCCGAGAGGACCAGCCCGACGAACGACAGGTTCCCCTGCACCCGGAGGGCCCAGGTCGCGAGCGGCGAGCGCCGGCCGGCGCCGTGCCGGCGGCGGATGGCGAGCATCTCGACCGCGCCGCCCGCCAGGATCGCGAGCGACCAGAGGAGGAGAATCCCCGGCGGCCCGAAGCGCCCGCTCAGCGGCGCGGTGGCGAGGGCGGCGGCCGGGAGGACGAGCGCCCAGGCGAGCCAGACGACCGGCGAGGAGAGGAACGGCCGGCTCGCCCGCGCGAAGTGGCGCCGCACCGTCTCCAGGGCTTCGGCGTCGGCCGGCTCGTCGCCTTCCGGGCCGGCGCCGAACAGCGGATCGTACTCGGAGGCCAAGGCGGCGGGCGGCGCGGCGGGGACGGCCGACTCAGGTGCTCGGCGGCTCGTGGGCCGGCGGTCCCTGGGGCTCGTTGATCAGGAGATAGAAGCCGAGGCCGGCGCCGCCGAAGAGGAGGATGGCGGCGATCACCATCACCAGCACGCCGAGCCCGGGGAAGGCGCCGAAGCGAACGGCGACCGAGAGCGTCGCCGGGCCTGCGCCTGCGTCGCCCGGCGTCTCCAGAGTGACGATGCCGGCGTCGGTGGGCGTCCACGTCACCCGGCCGTCGGCGCCGGTCGGAGGCAGGGGCTCGACGTGCGCGAGCTCGCTGTTCGGCCGGTAGCGGACGGTGACCAGGGCGCCGGCGACGGGCGAGCCGTCCCGGGTCACGGTCACCGTCACCGGGCGATCGCGCAGGGGAAACCGATCGGCCAGGCGCAGCTCGGTCGCCGCGGCCGGGGCCGCGCCCGCGAGCACGAGGCCGAGGGCCGCCGCGGCGGCGGCGAGCGCGCTACGGCGCACCGCTCGCCTCCCGGGCCGCGCCGGCCGAACCGTCCGACTCCACCGAGCCGTCGCCGGCCGTCTCCGCCACGCCCCGCCGCAGGGTGAAGAAGAGGGCCGTGGCCATCGAGCCCAGCAGCCAGACGAGGAAGGCGCCCAGCGGCAGGGTTCGCCCCCAGTCGAGCGCCAGGTCGTGGCCGTAGATGCCGTGGCGGAGCTTGTGCCACACCGAGCTCGCCAGGATCGCCAGCAGCCAGCCCGGGATCACCAGCTTGAGCAGCCAGTCGAAGGCCGCCGGCAGCCGGATCCGCCCGTAGCGGTTCAGGTGCTCGCGCAGCTTCGACGCCGGCAGCATCCAGCCCAGGATCAGGCACTCGATCACGCCCACCAGGAGCAGGCCGTGGTTGAAGGCCCAGTGGTCGACCAGGTCGAGGAGCGACAGGCCCAGGGTGCCGTCGCCCCGGAGGGCGTGGTCGATCACCATGGGCAGGGCGAAGACGATGCTGCCGGCGAGCCCGATCACCCCGGCGACCCGCAGCGTGCTCCGCCGCGACCAGCCGAACTTGTCGATCAGGGCGCAGTTGAGGCCTTCGATGAGCGAGATCGAGGACGACAGCCCGGCGAGCAGCATGAGCAGGAAGAAGAGCAGGCCGAAGGCGCGCACCCCGGCCGGCATGGCCGCGATCCCCTTGGGGATGACGAAGAAGGTCATGGCGATGGTCGAGGCCTGGGGCACGATGGCGAAGGTGAAGAGCAGCGAGAAGATCGCCACGCCGGCCAGGAACTCGAAGCCGCAGTTCAGGCACGCCGTGACCATGCCGTTGTTCGTCTGATCGGCGTCGCGCGGCAGGTAGGAGGCGTAGGCCGTCATCACCCCGAAGCCCAGGGTCAGGCTGAAGAAGATCTGGCTCGCCGCCCCCTGCCAGACCTCCCAGTTGGCCATCAGCCGGAAGTCGGGGGTGAACAGCAGGTAGACCCCCTCGAGGCCGTGGGGCAAGGTGAGGCCGCGCACGATCAGGATGATCATGAACAGCCACATGAGCGGCACGAACACCTTGACCACCGGCTCGATGGTCGACACCCCGCGGCGCACGATCCAGAGGTTCGCCGCCCACATGAGGACCACCAGACCCACCACCCACCAGGTGGAGATCATGTGGAAGAAGAACCCGGCCGGGTTGGCCATGCTGTCGGCCGCGAACGCCGGGACCGGGCTCGCGGGCTTCCAGAGCGGGCCGAAGGCGCCGACGAGCATGCCGCACACCCAGGCGAGCAGGGTGATGTAGTACATGGTGATGAACGAGGCGTTGAGCAGCCCCCACCAGCCGGCGAGCTCGCCCCAGCGGCCGGCGATCCGGCCGAGCGACTGGGGGAACGCCTGCTGGGTCAGGCTGCCCAGGCCGAGCTCGGCGATCAGCACCGGCATGCCGACCACGCACAGGGCGAGCAGATAGGCGAGATAGAAGGCCCCGGCGCCGTACTTGTAGGCGTTGGCGCCGAAGAAGACGATGTTGCCCAGGCCGATCGCCGAGCCCGAAGCGGCGAGGACGAACCCGAGCTTCGAGCTCCACTGGCCGCGGCGTTCGGCTGCGCTGGGGTCTGCCATCGGTCCTCGGTCGGCGGGCGGAGTGCCAGGGATGGGTGGCGTCCGGGGCTCATGATACCGGCCGTCCGCCACCGCCGCAACAGCGGCACACCCCCTGCGCGGGGTGCACGACAGATTTGTGAGGTGAGGTCATCGGGCAGGGGCTGGGGCGGATGAGAGCTGAGAGCGGCGGTACCAGAAGCCATCGAAGCGTCCGCTGAGCCTGGAGCAGCGCAGGGCGATAATGGCGTCGGCTCCGGCGACGGTCCAGTGCATGCCGGCGCGCTTGAGGCGAGTGCCGATCGCGACTTTGCAGCCGGCCTCGACGATGCCCGAAGCGACGCAGAGCCCTTGGGCGCGGAACTCGGGATAGCGCATCCGGGTCCGGTTGCGCTGGACGTAGTCGAGGCACTTGCGAGCCTCGTCGTGGGTGGTCGCGTGGAGGCGTAGGGCGGCGAGGATGGCGTCGATCTTGCCCTCGTCGAGCTCGTCGCGCCGGGTCTTGGCCCACTGCTCGGCGAGGTCGGTGCCGGCGCCGTAGATGGCCTTGGCCACATCCCACAGATGTCCCTTGGCGTGGTAGAGGTCGACGATCTGGAGAGCCCCGGGGAGGACCTCGTCGGCGAGGTTCCAGATCCAAGGAGCGCCGTCGCCCAGGACGACGCGGCGGCGAGCGCGATCGAACCCCCGCCGGCTTGCCTCGCGCTCGACCCGCTGGGCGAAGGGGGAGAGCTGCTTGTCGGTGTCGCGCGAGGCGGCGCTCTCGAGGGCTGCCGAGTAGCTCACCGAGCCGGGGTCTCGCAGGGGCAAGCCTTTCTCGTCGCGGAGCTGCGCGGTCCAGAGCGTCACCAGCTTGACTTCCCGGGTCTTGGCGGAGCCGTCCGGCTGCTTGCCGGCTCGGTTCTCCAGCTCGCAGGCTCGCATCGGGATGCCGGTGCCGTCGAGGCCCAGGTACAGGGTGGGGGCGGGGGGCAGCTCGGGGATCACGACCCGTTGCTCGTCCTGGGCGATCTCGCGGCCGAGTCGCTCGGCGGTGCGCTCGACCTGCTTCGGGTCGAGGGCCACCCCGGCGAGCTCTTCGAGCAACTGGCTGCCCTCCTGGAAGCTCACCAAGGCCCCCACCGCGCCCACCATGCGACGCACCGCCGGCGACAGCGAGCCGGAGTCCAGCCCCAGCTCCCGATCTCGGGGGCAGAAGCCTGTCTGGCACCTCGTGCAGTGGTAGTACGCCCGCTCGAAGCGCAGCGTGCCGAGCACGCACTGGAGCCACTTCGGCCGCCGGCCGGCATAGCGGGCAAGCGCGCCACACGAGCACGCGAGCGTAGGCTGCGCGCCGTCGGAGGTGTCGGCGTTGAGCCAGCGCTCGACGGCGCGCGCGGCCAGCTCCAGGACCTGCCGGCGCAGCGCCGTCTCCAGAGCCTCGAAGTCCAGCCCTGCCGACGCCTCCGGCCCGATCAGCTCCTCGATCTCGGCCGCGGCCTCGGCGGCGAGGATCGTCTGGAGCCCCTTTTTCGGCCCCCCGGGCCGTTTCGTCCTCCAGCTCGGCGTCGGCCCACGCCTCGCAGGCCTGCCACAACGCCTCCACCTGCTCGCGAAACGCCCGCCCCGCTGCGATCTGCTCGCGCGCTCGTTCGGCCTGCTGTGCCGTCAGACGGCGCGACTGCGTGCGGCCGTCCTGGTTGCGGGTGAGGCTGAAGTACGGCCCGTGACGGGCCTCTTCGTCCCGCGCACACGCGCACCGCTCCTTGCCACACTTGATCAACCGCGCGCCGAGAGAGCCTCGACGCATCGGCCGCGGACGGCTCAGCGCTTGCGCCAGGACACGGACCTGCTCAGGAATCTCCTCTGCCGGGGTCATGGACACCTCCTTGTCTGTCGGTGATAGTAGCCGACAGAAAGACGGCCCACAACTCCCCCGTACACGGCCCTCTAATCACTCCGTCACTTCTGTGTCGTACACCCCCCTGCGCGTCCCGCCTTGACCCGATGGGGGCGCCATGCTAGATTCCCTGCGTTTCGGGCGCCCGCCCGACGTGGCGGGGGAGCCCTATCCGCGTGCTCGAGATCGTAGTCTCCGAAGTCTTCCGACGACCCGGGACCTGCCGATGAACCTTATTCCCGACGCCAGTCTCCTGGTGATCATGGGGATTTTCTGGATCACGTACCTGATCCTGCGGACCTGCCTGTTCGGCCCGCTCTCGGAGATCCTGCGCGAGCGCCGGGAGACGGTGGAGACGGCGCGCGCCGAGCACGACGCCGCGGTCGAGCAGACCGAGGAGAAGATCGAAGCCGAGCGCGCGCGGCTGAACGAGACCCGCGCCGAGGCGGCGGCGCGCCGCGAGGAGCTGCGCCGGGCGGCGGAGGAGCGCCGCCAGGAGATCCTCGCCGCGACCCGCGAGGAGACCGGCCGGCGCCTCGCCGAGGCGAGCGCCGAGCTCGACTCCGAGGTGGCAAAGCGGCGCGAGGAGCTCGAGACGGGGGCCCGCACCCTCGCCGACCGGATCGCCCACCGCCTGCTGGAGAAGAGCGCATGAGCCCGAGGGCCCAGCGCCTGGCCCTGGGCGCGGCGGCCGCCGCCGGCCTGCTCGTCGCCCGCCCGGCGGCGGCGGCCGAGGACCCGTTCGCGACCTTTCTCGGGCTGCCGGCCTGGATCTGGATGCTCGCCAACCTGGTCCTCTTCTTCGGCTTGATCGGCTACTTCCTGGGGCCGCCGGTCACCCGCTTCCTCGAGGCCCGGGAGCGCCGGATCCGCGAGGAGCTCGACGAGGCCCGCGAGCGCCGCGCCCGGGCGGCCGAGCTGCAAGCCACCCTGGGCGACCGGATCGCCGAGCTCGAGCGCCAGATGGCGGCGCTCGCCGAGCGCGCCGAGGCCGACGGGCGGCTCGAGCACGACCGGATCCTCGAGCACGCCGAGCGCGAGAGCGAGCGGCTGCGCGCCCAGGCCCGGAGCGAGATCGAGCGCCGGCTCGTCCAGGCCCGCCAAGAGCTCAAGGACTTCACGGCCACGCTCGCCGCGCGCCTGGCCCGCGAGCAGCTCGAGCGCGAGGTCGGTCCCGAGGAGCGCAAGCGGATCTTCCGCCGCAACCTGGCGCGCCTGGAACGGGAGGCGTCGTGATCCGCCGCTTCGCACGCCCGTACGCCCAGGCCCTGCTCAAGACCGCCGGCGGCACCGAGCGGGCGGTCGAGGTGCGCGACCAGCTCCGCGCGCTCGCCGACGCCATGGACCGGGTGCCCGGCATCGCGAAGATGGCGGCCACCCCGGCGGTGCCGCTCGAGGTCAAGCACCGGGTCCTCCGGGAGATCTGCGATTCGCTGGGTCTGGCCGGGGAGCGGGGCGACCTCGTCCGGCGCTTCGTCGGCCTGCTGCTCGACAACTACCGGCTCCAGTACCTGGGCGCGGTGCTCGAGGTCCTCGACCTCGAGATCGACCGCCGCCTCGGTGTCGCCCGGGCGGCGGTGACCACCGCCCAACCCCTCGACGACGCGGAGACCGAGCGGCTGCGCGCGGTGCTGGGCAAGGCGCTCGATCGCAAGGTCGAGCTCACGCTCGCCGTGGACGAGGGCCTGATCGCGGGGTTCAAGGCCCGCGTCGGGAGCACCCTGTACGACGCCAGCCTCGAGGGGCAGCTCGACCGCCTCGCCCAGAAGCTGGCCGAAGCCTGATCGTTCGTCCGCGCGACGCGAGCGGCGGCCGGCGACGAGAACCGAGACCATCACGACCGGGCACGCGACCACTCCGGCCCGGTCCCAAGGAGTGCCGTTTCTATGCAGATCAAGGCAGACGAGATCACCGCGATCCTGGAGCGCGAGCTCTCCGGCTACCAGGCCGACGTCGACGTGGCCGAGGTGGGCACCGTGCTCAGCGTCGGCGACGGCATCGCCCGGGTCTACGGCCTGGAGAAGGCCATGGCCAACGAGCTGCTGGCCTTCCCCAACGAGGTCTACGGCCTTGCCCTGAACCTCGAGGAGGACCAGATCGGCGCCGTGCTCATGGGCGAGACGCGCCTGGTCCAGGAGGGCGACGAGGTGCGCCGCACCGGCCGGATCATCCAGGTGCCGGTGGGTCCGGCCCTGATCGGCCGGGTGGTCGACCCCCTGGGCCGGCCGCTCGACGACAAGGGGCCGATCGAGGCCGCCGACCACTACCCGGTCGAGCGCATCGCCCCGAGCGTCGTCGAGCGCCAGCCGGTGCGCGAGCCCATGCAGACCGGCTTGAAGGCGATCGACTCGATGATTCCCATCGGCCGCGGCCAGCGCGAGCTGATCATCGGCGATCGCCAGACCGGCAAGACCGCCGTCGCCCTCGACGCGATCATCAACCAGAATGGGACCGACATCGTCTGCATCTACGTCGCCATCGGCCAGAAGCGCTCGACCGTCGCCCAGGTGGTCAAGACGCTCGAAGATCAGGGGGCGATGGAGCACACCGTGGTGGTGGCGGCCACGGCCTCGGAGCCCGCCCCGCTCCAGTACCTCGCCCCCTACGCCGGCTGCGCCATCGGCGAGTACTTCATGCACCAGGGCGGCCATGCCCTGGTGATTTACGACGACCTCTCGAAGCAGGCCGCGGCCTACCGCGAGATGTCGCTCCTGCTCCGGCGGCCGCCGGGGCGCGAAGCCTACCCGGGCGACGTCTTCTACCTCCACTCGCGTCTGCTCGAGCGGGCGGCCAAGCTCTCCCACGCCAAGGGCGCCGGGTCGCTCACCGCCCTGCCGATCATCGAGACGCAGGCGGGCGACGTCTCGGCCTACATCCCGACCAACGTGATCTCCATCACCGACGGCCAGATCTTCCTCGAGAGCGACCTCTTCTACTCGGGCGTGCGGCCGGCGATCAACGTCGGCATCTCGGTGTCCCGGGTCGGCGGCTCGGCCCAGATCAAGGCGATGAAGAAGATCGCCGGCACCCTGCGGCTCGAGCTTCGCCCAGTTCCGCGAGCTCGAGGCCTTCGCCCAGTTCGGCTCCGACCTCGACAAGTCGACCCAGGCCCAGCTCGCCCGCGGCCGGCGCCTGGTGGAGATCCTCAAGCAAGGCCAGTACGAGCCGGTGCCGGTGGAGCTCCAGGTGCTCTCGATCTTCGCCGGCACCCAGGGCGTCCTCGACCCGCTCGAAATCTCCCACGTGCGCCCCTACGAACGCGAGATGCACCGCGTCTTCCAGGACGAGCACCCCGAGATCCTCGCCGAGCTCCGCGAGAAGAAGCAGACCTCGAGCGAGCTCGAGACGAAGATCCTCGACGTGATGGCCGCCGTGCGCGAGGACTACGTGGGCCGCACGCCCGAGGCCAAGGTCGTCAAGGCGGCCTGAGGGGGGCACACCGATGGCCAGTCTCCTCGACATCAAGCGCCGGATCCGCTCGGTCAAGAACACCCAGCAGCTCACCAAGGCGATGAAGATGATCTCCGCGGTGAAGCTGCGCCGAAGCCAGGAGCAGATCCTCGCCATGCGGCCCTACGCCCTCGAGCTCGCCAAGGTGACGGCCAAGCTCGCCCAGGGCGCCCGGGCGGCGGCGCTCGACGCCGAGCCCGAGGAGCTCGAGGGAGACGAAGACGAGACGAAGGCGGCCGGCTCCCACCCGCTCCTCGAGGTCCGTCCCGAGACCCGGGTCCTGCTCATGGTGGTCACCGGCGACCGGGGGCTGGCGGGCTCGTTCAACGCCGGCGTCCTGCGCCGGGCCCAGAAGGAGCTCCGGGGCTGGGAGAGCGTCGAGCTGCTGCTCCTGGGCAAGAAGGGCGCGGACTACTACGGCCGGCGCTCGATCCCGGTCCGCGAGGCCTTCCGGGACCTCTTCACCCAGGTCACCTACGAGCAGGCCCGCGCCATCGCCGAGGACGTGGCCGGGGCCTACTCGGCGGGCGAGTACGACGCCGTCTACGTGATCTACAACCGGTTCAAGTCGATCGCCACCCAGGAGCTGACCCAGGAGCGGCTGCTGCCCATCCCGGTCGCCGAGGCGGAGGAGCTCGGCGGAGCCGGCCGGGGGAGCGACGGCGGCGAGCGGGCGCCGGGCACGGACTACCTCTACGAGCCCTCGCCCGACGCCATCCTCGAGCGGATCCTGCCGCGCTACGTGACCTTCCAGGTCTACCGCGCGCTGCTCGAGTCGCAGGCCGCCGAGCACGCCGCCCGGATGACCGCCATGGACTCGGCGACCACCAACGCCGGCGAGATGATCGAGAAGCTGACCCTGAACTACAACCGGGCGCGCCAGGCCGCGATCACCAAGGAGCTGATCGAGGTGGTCTCCGGCGCCAACGCCCTCGAAGGCTAGCCCCAACCCGAGGAAACCAGCCGTGAACGATTCCGAGAAGCGCAACGTGGGCAAGGTGGTCCAGGTGATCGGCCCGGTGCTCGACGTCGAGTTCCCGCCCGACCAGATGCCCGAGATCTTGAACGCCGTGGTGGTCAAGGACCCCGGCACGGAGACCGGCGTGCCCATCGACCTGGTGGCCGAAGTGGCCCAGCACCTGGGCGAAAACCAGGTGCGCTGCGTCGCCATGAAGCCCACCGACGGCGTGGTGCGCGGCATCGAGGTGATCGACACCGGCCGCCCGATCGCGACCCCGGTGGGCACCCCGACCCTCGGCCGGATCCTCTCCGTGATCGGCGAGCCGGTCGACGGCCTGGGGCCGGTCGAGAGCGACGAGCACTGGCCGATCCACCGGTCGGCACCGGCCTTCGACGAGCAGTCGACCGAAACCGAGATGTTCGAGACCGGGATCAAGGTGGTCGACCTGCTCGAGCCCTACACCCGGGGCGGCAAGACCGGCCTGTTCGGCGGCGCCGGCGTGGGCAAGACCGTGCTCATCCAAGAGCTGATCAACAACGTCGCCCTCCAGCACGGCGGCTACTCGGTGTTCGCCGGCGTCGGCGAGCGCACCCGCGAGGGCAACGACCTGCTGCGCGAGATGGTCGAGGCGAAGATCATCGACTTCGGCGAGAGCTTCTACGAGCACCTGGAGGCGACCGGCGAGTTCGACATGACCCGGGTCGACCGGACCACCCTCGACAAGAGCAAGGTCGCCCTCATCTACGGCCAGATGACCGAGCCGCCGGGCGCCCGCCTGCGGGTCGGCCTGACCGGGGTCACCGTCGCCGAGTACTTCCGCGACACCCAGGGCCAGGACGTGCTGCTCTTCATCGACAACATCTTCCGCTTCACCCAGGCGGGCTCGGAGGTCTCGGCGCTCCTCGGCCGCATGCCCTCGGCCGTCGGCTATCAGCCCAACCTGGCCTCGGAGATGGGCGCCCTCCAGGAGCGGATCACCTCGACCCACAAGGGCTCGATCACCTCGGTGCAGGCGATCTACGTGCCCGCCGACGACCTCACCGACCCGGCGCCGGCCACCGCCTTCGCCCACCTCGACGCCACGAGCGTGCTCTCGCGCCAGATCTCCGAGCTCGGCATCTACCCGGCGGTCGACCCGCTCGATTCGACCTCGAAGATCCTCGACCCCCGGATCGTCGGCGACGAGCACTACGACGTGGCGCGCCAGGTCCAGACCATCCTCCAGCGCTACAAGGACCTCCAGGACATCATCGCCATCCTGGGCATCGACGAGCTCTCGGAGGACGACAAGCTGACCGTCGCCCGGGCGCGCAAGATCCAGCGCTTCCTCTCGCAGCCCTTCTTCGTCGCCCAGCAGTTCACCGGCCTCGAGGGCCGGTACGTCAAGGTGGCGGACACGATCGAGGGCTTCCAGCGGATCATCGCCGGCGAGCTCGACGAGTACCCGGAGCGGGCCTTCCTGTTCAAGGGCACGATCGACGAGGTCGTCGACCACGGCAAGAAGCTCCTCGAAGAGGCGGCGTGACCCTCTCCTCTGTGTCATTCCGAGCGAGCGCAGCGAGTCGAGGAATCTCCGACGCTCCGCAAGTCTCGACGCCTCGCTGAAGGGGACCCGCCATGGCTGACGAACCAACCTCCGGCAAGCTCCGCCTGATCCTGGTCGCCCACGACCGCAAGCTCCTCGACCTCGAGTGCGACGAGGTCCAGGTGCCGGGCTCCGAGGGCGTCCTCGGCTTCCTGCCCGGCCACACCCCCTTGATCGCCACCTTGAAGGTGGGCGAGGTCGTCTACCACCAGGGCCGGATCGAGCGCTACGTGGCCCTGGCGGAGGGCTTCGTGGAGATCGCCGACGACGTGGTGACGGTGCTCACCGAATCGGCGGAGCTGCCCGAGGAGATCGACCTCGAGGCGGCGCGGCAGGAGGCGGCCCAGGCCGAGAAGGACCTCCAGGCCGCGGTCGACGAGGACTGGATCCAGGCGCAGGTGCGCCTCGAACGGGCGCTCTCCAGGATCACCGTGGCCCAGAAGGTGGGCCTACGCGAGGTCCGCCCCCCGGAATAAGCTCCCGCCGCTCAGAGCACCGGCAGGGCTCGCCCGCATGGAGCGGGCGCGCCGGGGTGCACGCGACCGCCGGCCGGCTCCGCGAGAGCTCGGCCTGGCGTCGGGCCAGGGTCTCGAGGCTGGTGGCCTCCAGCATGTCGTCCACCACCCGCTTGACCCCCAGCAGCAGCTCCCCGATCGCGCAGTGCTCCGGGCCCGCCTCCATGCAGCAGGGCAGGGCGAGGATCTGCTCGACCGAGGTCGTCTGGCCCTCCAGGGTCACCAGGACGTCCCGCACCGAGATCTCCGACGACGGCCGCGCCAGGACGTGGCCCCCCTGGGGGCCCCGGTTCGAGTGGATGAGGCGGCTCTTCGACAGCAGCGCCAGGATCTGACGCAGGTAGGGCTCGGGGATCCCCTGGTGGCGGGCGATCTCGTGACTCGTCACCGTGCCGTCCTGGTCGTGCATGGCGAGGAAGAGCATCGCTCGGATGCCATACTCCCCCTTGGTAGAGATCTTCATCGGTCGCCTCCAGTCCGAGCCACGCTAGCACGCTGAAATATGTGATACACCGCCGTTTGGGGTAGGCGGCGGAGCTACCCCGAAAGGCGTCCCGGGAGCTCGGCGAGCGAGGCAATCACCAGGTCGGCGGCGGTCTCGGAGGCGGCCCGACCCGGCGCCCCGGCGGACCCGGAGCGGTCGAGGAGGACCGCGCGCATGCCCACGGCGAGGGCCCCCTCCACGTCCTCGCGCCGCCGGTCGCCGACGTGGGCGATCCGCCCGGGCGCCACGCCGAGGCGGCGGCCGGCCTCGAGGAAGATCCGCGGGTCCGGCTTCTCGAAGCCCACCGCGGCCGAGACGACGACGGCGTCGAGGAAGGCCGCGAGCCCCAGGCCCTCGAGCACGCCGGCGAGCCGGTTGTCCCAGTTGCCGACCACGGCGAGCCGCAAGCCCTGCCGGCGGAGGCGCTCGAGGGCGTCGCGGGCGTCCGGGTAGGGCTTCCAGGCGTCGCTCCGGGCGAAGCGGTCGAAGAGCTCGGTGGTGGCGAAGCGGCTGGGCGCGGGGAGCTCCAGGCGCTCGGCGACCCGCTCGGCGAAGCGCCGCCACCAGCCCCGGGGGCCTTCGGGGTGGCTCGCGAAGCGGTCGGTGCTGCCGTCGGTGAGGCAGGCGAGCTCTTGCCAGACCTCCCGGATCACCGGCTCGATGGCGGCCGGCTCGGCCTCGAGGCCGTGGCGCCGGAAGACCTCGGCGTAGGCCTCGCCCAGGTGGGGCGCGCGGATCAGGGTGCCGGTGGCGTCGAAGGTGACCGCCGCGATCGGCTCCGGGCTCTCGACCCGCCGGGGCCTCACGGGCGGGTCGAGCCGGAGCGGCGGTGAAGGTCGAAGAGATAGAAGGAAGCGAGCATGAGGGCGTGGCCGATCTCGCCCGTGGCGACGAGCTCGGGCACCCGCGCGAGCGGCACCTCCACCACCTCGAGCTCCTCGTGCTCGTCGAGGGGCGGCCTCTGCTCCGGCGCCAGGCGCTCGAGCCCGGTGGCGAGCCAGACCGTGAGGCGGTTGTCGAGGATCGCCGGGTTGGGCTCGACCGTCCCCAGGCGGAGCCACTCGGAGGCCCGGTAGCCGGTCTCCTCGGCGAGCTCCCGCTCCGCGGCCGAGCGATCCTCGCCGGGCTCGTCGACGATGCCGCCGGGCAGCTCGAGCTGGAAGCCCTCGGTGGCGTAGCGCCACTGGCGGACCATCACCAGGCGCTCGTCGGGCAGGAGCGCGACGACGTGCACCCAGTCGTCGGCGTCGACCGCCACGATCTGCCGGCTCTCGCCGTCGCGCTCGATCCGGCGGCGCTGGACGCGGAGCAGGGGATGCTCGAAGACCGTCTCCTTCGCCGTGGTGCGCCAGCCTCGCATGGGTCGAGGATAGCCGATCGAATCGCCTCCGCCCAGAGATCCCGGCCGGTGGGGAAGGTCCCCTGATAAGCTGTGGCTCCGTGCCCCTTGCAGCGCATCCCCTCGGCCGGGCTGGCCTTTCCCTTGCTTGCCTCTCGGCCTGGCTGTTGCTGCTCTTCTCCGGCTGGGCCGGCGGCGGGGCCGTCCACTTGCTCTTCCTGGCCGCCCTGGCCCTGTTTCCCTGGCGGGCCACCCTCGCCGGCTCGGGGGACGGCTCGGGCGCGCAGCCAACCGACGACGTGGAGGAGGACGACTCATGAGCGGCAAGAAGATCCTCGGCATCATCGTGCTGGTCGCCGGCATCCTGGCGCTGGCCTACGGTGGGTTCACCTACACCCAGGACACCCACGAGGCCAAGCTCGGCCCGCTCCAGCTCCAGTACAAGGAGAAGAAGCACATCAACGTGCCCACCTGGGCCGGCGTGGCGGGCATCGTGGTGGGCGGGGCGCTCCTGCTGTGGGGGGACCGAAAGTAGCGGCCGAGGCCGGGAGCCCGGCGCCGTCCTCAGCCGCCGGACCCGCCGGAGCCGCGGTCCTCCGGCGGGCGGATCGAGCGCGGGCCGCGGCGGCGGTACGTGTGCCCCAGGCGCTCGGCGGTGCCCAGCGTGGTGAAGACCAGGGCGCCGACCGCGATGCCCACGAGCGCCGCGTGCTGCGGGAAGAAGTGACGCCAGTCGACGAGGGCGGCGAAGGTCGCGAGGGCCGCCGCGAAGCCGGCGAGCCCCTTCACCCGCACGCTCAAGCCGGTCTCCGCGCCTCGACCGGGTTGGCGAGCACGCCGACGCCGGAGACCTCGACCTCGATCCGGTCGCCGTCGGCGAGCGGTCCGACGCCCGCCGGCGTGCCGGTCAGGATCACGTCGCCCGGCTCGAGGGTCATGTGGCGAGAGACGTAGACGACCAGGTCCACGAGCCCCCACTCCATGTCGCGCGTCGAGCCGCGCTGGCGCTCGGCGCCGTCGACGCGGGTCACGACCTCGAGGTCGCCGAGGTCGGGGTCGACGAGGATCGCGGGGCCCAGGGGGCAGAAGGTGTCGAAGCCCTTGGCGCGGGCGAAGGTGGCGTCGCGCTTCTGGAGGTCGCGGGCGGTCACGTCGCAGGCGCAGGTGACGCCCAGGATGCCGGCGGCGGCTTCGTCCTCCCCGGCCCGGGTGAGGCGCCGGCCCACGACCACGGCGATCTCGCCCTCGTACTCGACGCGCTCGCTCTCGGGCGGCAGGAGCACGGGCTCGCCGGGGCCGACGACCGAGGAGATGGCTTTCAAGAAGATCAGCGGCTCGGGCGGCATGGGGTTGCCGAGCTCGGCCGCGTGGTCGCGGTAGTTCCTGCCGATGCCCACGATCTTGCCGGCCACGACCGGCACCAGGAGCCCCGAGGCCTCGGGGTCGGCCGCGGCGCCGAAGCGCCACGCCGCGGGTGGGACCTCGAACGGGTCGGAGAGGAGGATCCGCACCGCCCCGTCCGGGGCGGTGGCGGCGAAGAAGCCTTCGGAAGCGAGCCGGTAGAGAAGCACGGAGGGGATTCTACCCACTCTCGGGGAGTCCGACCCCACATGAAACGGCCGAGCTCCGTCCTCCGCCCTGAGCGAGCGAAGCAAGTCGAACGGGTCGGCCGGCCCGACCCCGCGCCCGGCACCGAAGATCACTAGTGAAGCTCCGCCTCAGACCTCGAGTCGGCAAGAGCATCCTAGGCTTCGTGACCGGTGGCTCCCCCCGCCCGCGGGAACCCGCTCGACGAGACCTCACCGGCCCGGGCCTTGCTCGTCGCAGAGACCTTCCGGATCGCCCCCCTCACCCTCGATCCCTCTCCCACCCTCCGGGGGGAGAGGGACGCCCCCTCCCGGTCTGGCGGCGGCTCAAGACTTGGCTCGAACGTCATGAGTTCGCTCCGATCAGACATCTAGAGGCCCAGCTCGTCGAGGCTCCGGGCCTCGAGGGCGCGCTGGAAGAGGCGCGAGAGCTCGTCGGCGGACGCGACGGCGCCGAGGCGCCGCCTCGTCTCGCCCGAGAGCGGGCCGAACCGACCTTCGAGGAGATCGGCCACCAGCGTACGCATCCCCTCGGCCCGGCCCTCCTCCCGGCCCTCCAAACGGCCCTTCTCCAGCCCCTTCTCCAGCCCCTTCTCCAGACCCTTCGCTTCCAGCCTGTCCGCCCAACTCATCTCCATGGTCGCCACCTCTTCGTTCCCCTCCTCGGCCAGCAGAGCCTCGTACTCCGCCTGTGCCGCGTCACTCAATTGTATGTAGGTCTCGACGATGTTGGCCAGCAGGAACCTCCTGGCGTCGTCCACTCGGGCATGGCCGACGCGGCGCAGGCACTCGATCCGGAGCTCCGGAGCCGAGAGCTCGCCGGGATCCATGAGGGCGGCGAGCGCCGACGCGAGAGCCTCCGGACGATCGAGGTATCGAGTCGCCAAGCTCCGGGAGAGACCGAAGGTCCAGTAGGTGAAGGCGACGAGCCGGACGCCGAGGACACGGTCCTCCACGGTGAGCCGGGTGACGTCGGCCTCGCCTCCCCGGAGGTAGAGGACAATGGGCAGGACGGGCTTTCCGTCCCGGAGCCTGAGCTGCATCGCATAGCGCAACATGCGTTCGCCCATGGCGTTGGCTCCCCGGGCCTCCGCCTCGATCTCCACGTGAACGAGGACGATCTCCCCCTCGCCCTCCGTGGTTTCGACCTCCGCCACGAGGTCGAGGTAGCGGTGCTCGCCCTCGGTCGTGTCGGTGAAGCGCTCCTTGTCGCGGAAGCGCGGCTGCTCCAGGCGAAGCCGATCCGCCACGGCTGGCAAGACGAGGCGGACGAAGTCGGCGAAAAAGGCCTGGAGGAGCTCCTTGAAGAGCTGGTCGTGCAACGTGGTCCCTCCCTTCGGGCGAGTCACGGGTGGTCGAGGCCCCGGGCCGATCCGAGACGTTCACCTACTCAGGACGCGAAGTGGATCCACCATCTCCCGGCCCGAGCCGACCGAAGTCCGCCCCCGCGCCCCGCCTCCGCCCCTCCCCCCGGCGTCCGCCCCCGCGGCCCGCCTCCGCCCCTCCACCGGGAGTCCGACCGGGCGGCCGGGCCCCGCCCGTCCACCCGGCGTCCGACCCCGCGTGAAGCGGCCGAGCTCTGTCTCGGCCGGCCCAACGCCACGGCAGGCACCGAACCCTAGGGGCCCGGCTCCGCCTCCGGAGCCGGGCCCCCGTTCTCATCCGCCGCCGTCGCCCTCCGCCTCCTCCCCGACGGCCCTCCGCATCTCCGCCGCCACCCGCCGGACCTTCCGGGCCCAGCCGGCAGCGGCCCGGCACAGCGGAAGGTCCTCCCGAGACACGCCGAGCTCCGCCGGGTCGTCGGCGATGCGCTGAACGTAGTCGGCGAGCCGCTCGAGGTCGGCCGCGGCGGCGGTGGCGTCGCCCAGAGGGGTCGTGAGGCCGTGGCTCGCGCCCCAGTCCCAGTAGGGGCTCTCCATGGCGATGTCGTAGAGCATCTCGCCGAGGCGCCGGAGGATCTCGACGTGCTCGGGCTCGCGGAAGCACCACAAGTAGGTCTCGCGAAACGCCGTCTCGCTCATCGCCGGGCCTCCCGGAGGAGCTCCATCAGGATTCGGCCGCTCCGGCGGAGGGTCTCGTCGGGAACGGACAGCAGGTAGTGGGCGAAGGCGAGGGGCTGGACACGGAGGCCGGCGAGGCCGCTCAGGTGGAGAGCGAGGGTGTCGCCCCGGTCGAGAGCGGTGCCGGCGGAGTGGCCGTGGTGGAGGAGGTGGAGGCGCCCGCCGGCGTCTTCCTGGAAGCGGAAGCTCGCCGGACGCTCGGCGACGGCGAGGGCGGCGGCGGCCAGGTAGGCGAGGTCGGGCGCCTGAAGGGTGAGCCGGGGCTCGCGCTCGCCGGCGGCGAAGCAGGCCCAGCGGGGTTCGTCGCCGGCGCCGTAGAGCGCCGTCACCCGCCAGGGGCCGGCGAGGTCGGCTTCGGGAGTGGCGGGGGCAGGGTCGCGCCGGGTGAGCTCGGCGAGGAACTCTGCCGAGAAGGCGGATTCACCGGATCCCCCCTCTCTCTCCCCGACCCTCTCCTCACCCCCAAGGGGAGGAGAGGGCGCCCCCGTTCGACTGGATCCCCCCTCCCTCTCCCCGACCCTCTCCTCACCCCCAGGGGGAGGAGAGGGCGCCGCCGTTCGACCGGATCCCCCCTCTCTCTCCCCGACCCTCTCCTCACCCCCAGGGGGAGGAGAGGGCGCCCCCGTTCGACTGGATCCCCCCTCCCTCTCCCCGACCCTCTCCTCACCCCCAAGGGGAGGAGAGGGCGCCCCCGTTCGACTGGATCCCCCCTCCCTCTCCCCGACCCTCTCCTCACCCCCAAGGGGAGGAGAGGGCGCCCCCGTTCGACTGGATCCCCCCTCCCTCTCCCCGACCCTCTCCTCACCCCCAAGGGGAGGAGAGGGCGCCGCCGTTCGACTGGATCCCCCCTCCCTCTCCCCGACCCTCTCCTCACCCCCAAGGGGAGGAGAGGGCGCCCCCGCCCGACCGGATCCCCCCTCCCTCTCCCCGACCCTCTCCTCACCCCCAAGGGGAGGAGAGGGCGCCCCCGTTCGACTGGATCCCCCCTCTCTCTCCCCGACCCTCTCCTCACCCCCAAGGGGAGGAGAGGGCGCCCCCGTTCGACTGGATCCCCCCTCCCTCTCCCCGACCCTCTCCTCACCCCCAGGGGGAGGAGA
Organism: uncultured Acidobacteriota bacterium; assembly: GCA_963741925.1. GTDB lineage: Bacteria > Acidobacteriota > Thermoanaerobaculia > Multivoradales > DATKCC01 > CAVUBL01. Next base: position 1,463,846 of record CAVUJU010000002.1, on the reverse strand, counting down.
GGGCGCCCCCGCCCGAGGGCCGCGGACTTCAAGATCGTTGTAGGGATGCTGCGGGTTGCTACACTTCGGGTCACGCTGACGCATTGGCTTGCTCCTTTGCGTTGGCGAGGGCGCGGCAGTGGTTCACGGCCCTGCCGTGCCCGCCTTGGGTTGTCGTGCGCTCCGGCGGCTTCACGGGTCCCGCGGATCACGAGCGCGTGCTGTCTGGATGCTCCTCGAGCTGGTCTCTGTCGGGCCCCTCCTTTCTCCAGTTCCGTCCCGCTACCGCCAACTCTAAGACAGGCAGCGGTCGAAGTCAAGCACCATCTGAAAATCTGCTGACTCCGATGATTTGTTGCGCCCCCTTCTCGACTTGTCGCCCCGAGCTTGTCGAGTGGCCTGGGGCCAGGCGGCTGGTCGCGGGGAAGCCTCCGCCGGAGGGCGGGCCGGGGGCCTCTCCCGTCGGGGAACGGCGCGCGCTTCTCGAACCATGCCCCGCAGGCGCGCGCCTCGTCTTCACCGCGGACCCCCGCGCCCGTCGGGCTCCCATCGCCCAACCCCCACCGCGGCTGAGAGCTCGTGAATGAACCGCCGGCCTGCTACGGGCGTCCCCGAATCACCCCTCGCCGCGTTAGGCCTCGACGTAGGCCCCGCCACGCCTGCGTCGGCGCGCCTTGACAGGTGAGATGATCTGGAGCGGGGACTTCTATGGGGATCGTTCGCGACTGGGGCTCGACGGCTGAAGAGCGGCGGCAGGGGTTTCCTTGTGACTCGCACCTCGAGCGGGCCGACCGGACTCTCCACCGGGCGGTGACGATCGATGCGCCGCCGGGGACGGTGTTTCGGTGGCTGTGTCAGCTTCGGGCGCCGCCGTACAGCTACGACTGGAGCGACAACGGCGGCAGGCGCAGCCCGCAGGCGCTCGACCCGGAGCTGCAACGCCTCGAGATCGGGCAGAGGGTGATGAGGATCTTTAAGCTGGTGGAGTTCACCCCGGGCGTCGACCTGACCATCCTCCTGGACGACGAGCGGGGGGAACGCCTCTTCGGAAGGCTCGCCGGGACCTACCGCGTCACCCCGCTCGGCGCCACCTCTCGCCTGGTGGTGCGGCTCCTGGTGTCTCGGCCGCGCGGGGCCTTCCGTTTCCTGGCACCGCTGCTCCCGATCGGCGACCTGGTCATGATGAGGCGGCAACTCCTGAACCTCAAGCGCCTCGCCGAAAGTTCGATGAGGGCAGGCCCCGCGTGAGAGTTTTGGGAGACCGCTGAGCGCAGCCAACATCGCGACCGACACCATGCTCCTGGCCCACCACCGACATCTCATCGGCGCACTTCGCCCTCCGACGGCCGAGAACCCGTTGCGTGTGCTGGTCAGTGGGTGCCTCGTGGGCTGGCGCTGCGGTGTCGACGGCAGCGACTATGGCCTGGGAGGTGCCCTGGACGACCTGCTCGCCCTTCCCGGGATCCGGGCCGTGCCCTTCTGCCCGGAGCAGCATGCGCTGGGCACGCCGCGACCCACGCCGGACATCCACGGCGGCGACGGGGTCGACGTGGTCCTGGGCCGGGCCCGCGTGCGCGACGAGTACGGCAGCGACCTGACCCCCGAGCTGCTCGAAGGTGCCCGCGCGATGCTCCGGTTCGCCCGCGAAGCGGACGTCGAGTTGGCGATCCTCACGGACATGAGCGCCGCGTGCGGGAGCCAGGTGATCTCCGACGGCTGCCGCCGCGCGGAACCACGCCGCTACCGGAAGGGCGTCGGTGCGGCGACCGCGCTGCTCCTGGACGCGGGAATCCCGGTGGTGAGCCAGCGCGACGTCCGTACACTGGCCTTGCTGCGGAGCCGGATCGATCCGGGGTACGAGCCCCCGGCCGACCTTCGCGACCACCACGAGAGCGCCTGGGTCCTCGAGCATCTGCCGGGGCCTCATCCGCGGGCCTGATCAGGGGGCACGGACCTGGGCCAGGAGCACGAGACCATGAGCGACAGCGAGCACCCTCCCAAGACCGGCTATGCCCCGGTCCACGACTTGCGGATCTACTACGAGGTCCACGGCGAGGAGCGGCTCGGGCAGCTCCCTCTGGTGCTGCTGCACGGCGGTGGCGACACGATCGGGACCTCCTTCGGGCACCTGCTGCCGGAGCTGGCGCGCCAGCGGCAGGTGATCGCGTTCGAGCAGCAGGGGTACGGCCGGACGGCGGACGTGGTCGAGCGGCCGTTCACCTTCGAGAAGCTCGGCGGACGACACGGCGGCGCTGCTCACCCACCTGGGCGTCGAGCGGGCGGACCTCCTCGGGTTCAGCAACGGCGGCACGATCGCGCTGCAGGTGGCGATCCGGCACCCGGGGGTCGTGCGCCGGCTGGTGCTGATGTCGGCGCTCTTCACCCGGGGTGGGGTCGATGCCTGGTTCTGGGACGCGATGGAGAACGCTTCGCTCGACAACATGCCCAAAGAGCTGCAGGAGGCTTACCTGGCGGTCGCGCCGCAGCCGGAGAACCTGCGCCTGTTCCACGACAAGGCCGCCCAGCGCATGCGGGACTTCCTGGAGGTGCCGGCGAGCGCGATCCGCGGCGTCACCGCGCCCGCCCTCGTCGTGGTGGGCGACGCGGACGTCATCCGGCCCGAGCACGCGGTCGAGACCTTCCGCCTCCTGCCGCACGCGCAGCTCGCCATCCTCCCCGCCACCGACCACATGAAGATGCCGGAGCGCACCGACTGGCTGGTGCCGATGGTCCTCGAGTTCCTCGACGCCCCTACCGTGGCGCACTCGGGCGAGCCGGCGCCGCCCTGGGAAGCCGACTCGAAGTAGCTGGCGCTTACGTCACAGGCGCCGAAGGCTCCGGCACGCAAGCGCAGCCCCGTCCGCTTCGCAATCCGCCCCAGCATGCGCGGACCGATCTCGACGCCTTCGTGGAAGGACCAGACGAGGTCGGGCCACCCTGGGCGTTCCAGGATCTCGTGGGACCCGTCAGCTTCTCTCTTGATCCGCCACCCGATCGAGAGGAGGGCCTTGAGAACTCGGCGCGCCTTGGTGGCGGGCCAGTGGACCATCAGGCGGCGGTCGAAGGCTGGGGGAGGACGAACTCGACCCGGTTGGCCTGCGCATCGAGCTTCCCCGTGCTCGATGCGGTCGGCGATCACACGGAGGGCCAGGGCCTGCGCAGCCCGGAGCGCGCCCTCGGGATCATCGCCGTACGCGAGGACTCCGGGAAGGTCCACGACCTCCGCGATCCAGCGTCCGTCCTCTTCTCGCTCCAACTCGACGTTCAGCCGCACCCGAAAAGCCTAGCACGGTGGCAGCGGCGGCCTACCTCGACGGCCCATGGTCTCGAATGCGAATCCGAGCCAGGTGGTGGATCTGGGTACCGCGGTTCTTTCTACGTGGCCTATCGACTGAGCGCCTAGCGATGGCAAGGAAGCCGAACACGCTTCGGGCCCGAGGTGGTTCAAGCCGAGTCACAGGAAGCCTCCAAGCGGTAGGGGCGGGGCCGGGCCGTCCGGCCGGAGGTGTCAGCGCCCGCGCCGAGAGCCTCGGCCCTTGGAGGGCACGGACGGTGGGCGCGGTGGCGCTGTCAGGCGAGGGCCACGGCCGGAGTCGTTCCGACCCGAGCCGAGCTGGAGGGCGGACGCCCCGGCCCCGCCCCGGCGATCTCGCCTCCGGGCCTTCCACCCTGCGAGGCGCCTAGCGCGGGTCGGAGCCCGAAGGCGCAAGTGACCTTGACGAGCCTCCGGTAAGACGTTATCTTACTTCGGTGAAGACCAAGATCTCCAGCAAGGGCCAGATCGTGCTGCCGGCCGAGCTCCGGCGGCGGGACGGGATCCACGCCGGCGAGGTGTTCGAGGTCGAGCGTCTCGAGGCGGGCGAGTACCGCCTGGTCCGGGTGACGCCGCCCCGGAACGCGGGCCTCGTAGACTGGCTCCTCGCTTGCCCCGAGAAAGGCTACTTCGTTCCAATGGAGTCCGAGTCCACGGACACCCTATGAGCTACCTTGTGGACGCCAACGTCCTGTCCGAGGCCACCAAACCGGAACCTGACCCATCGGTAGTCGCATGGTTGCGGCGCAACGAGGCGGCCATCGTCATCGACCCCGTCATCCTCGGCGAGATCCGCTTCGGCGTCCTGCTGCTCCCGCGCGGCGCTCGTCGCGCTCGCCTGGAACGGTGGTTCGAAGGAATCGTTCGCCGGATGCACTGCTTGCCGTGGGACGCCGCCACCGGCCTCCGGTGGGCGGATCTCGTCGCTGATCTCCGCAGGCGCGGCCGCTCGATGCCGATCAAGGACAGCCTCATCGCGGCAACCGCCCTCCTTCACGACCTCCCCCTCGCGACCCTCAACCGGCGGGATTTCCAGTCCGCCGGAGTCCGGCTCGCCGATCTTCGAAAGTAAGCGGAGACGCCACTCGGACGTCGAGCTGACGCATCGCACGGTCGAGTCCTCACCGCGGCTTGATGCGCGGATGAGGGGCGCGCCGTACCTGGCCTTGATCGTCACGGCCGGCGAGGGAGGCGAGGGCCTGCGTCCGTCCGCTGATCGCGCGAGCCTCATTCGTCCATCCCGGTCTGCCGCTCGTCCGCGACGTCAGAACTTTCGGAACACGACGACCGGCCGACTCTCTCCGACCTCGAACGCGTGGGTCTCCTCGAACCCGGCGTGACCGAGCACCCGGCGCAGGGTCGGCCGCGCCTCGAGGTCGTCCTCGTAGAACCCTGCGGCGTCGACGCCGGCGAGCCTCCCTTCGAGCTCCTCGGGGGAGGGGACGACGTCGAAATTCGCCACCCTCCTCCGAGAGCCGAGGAAGAGGTGATCGCCGTAGGCCCAAGCCTGGGTCAAGAGAACGGCGCCGACCTCCGGCTCGTCCCGGAGCTCGAGGGCGGCCCGGGCCGCCGAGAGGGACTTTCCCCGGTGGAGCTCGAGCGCCGTCCGGAGCGAGAGCACCGCCGAGAGCAGCAGAAGAGCCACGGTGGTCTTCCGCCAGCCCCGCTCCCAGAACCGTGCGACGCCCTCGGCCGCGAGAATCGCCAGGAAGGGGACGACTCCCTGGAGGTAGCGCATCTCCTTGTGGTGGATGACCGACAGCACCAGGATCGGGATCGAGAACGTGAGCCAGAACAGGAGAACGCGGTCGCCCCGCCTCTTGACCACCAGGAAGGGGAGGAGGCTGGGGATCAGCCAGACGCGAGCCCTGCGCAGGTACCAGAGAAGGGGCTGATGCGCGTGCAGGGACGACGAGCCCCTCTCCACCAGCGTGTATCGGCCGAATTCCACGAGGCTGTGAAACGGCTGCCCCCAGGTCCAGAGGTCGACCAGGCCGACGAAGACCGACGCTCCCAGGAGGAACCCGCCGCCCAGGCCCACCGCGCGGAAGAGCCCTCGACGGCTCGGGAGCCCGAGGGGCCATGCCATCAGGGCGAGCGGCGCCAGGAAGATGACCTCGCTGTAGCGCGCGGCGAAGGCGAACGCCACGAGAGCGCCGGCGCCGAGGCTCCGGAGGAGGTCCCGATCGTCTCCCAGGAGGAGCCAGAACGACACCAGGATGCAAGTCGTCGAGACCGTCCTTGGGTACACCGTGGCGCCGTAGCCCAGCGGTAGCCAGTGACAAGCGTAGATCCCCGCGGCGAGAAGCCCTATCCGGCGTGAGAGGGCTCTCCGGGCAATGATGAACACGAGGGCCACGTTGAGCGTTGCCAGGCCGATGAAGGGGAGGGTGGCGAGACGGACCAGCAAGGTCGGCTCGCTCGACCCCAGGTAGCTCGCCAGCCAGGCGACGGGCGTGATGAGCAGCCGGGGCAGGAGGAGGTTTCGAATCTCCCAAGGGGAGTATTGGAGGGCCGTCACCGGGCTGATGCCGGCCTCCAGCATCTCCACGTCGTCCCCGGCGATGAACCCGACGTACCCCCACGCCAGCGCCCACCGGACGAGGGTCGACACCAGGAGAATGACGATCAGCCAGCGTGTCCCAACGGTAGCCTGGTGGCCCTCTGTCGACACGGGCGCCTTCCTCTCGGCTCGGAACGATGAGGCCCCAGGTCCGCGGCCCGCTCGTTTCAGCGGATGGCATCTTAGTACTTTGTTGCAGAAATACGATCTCATTTGGGCGCCGCCGCATCCTCCCCAGCCAGCAGAACGTGCCAGCCGACTTGCAGGTCGCAGAAGGTGCCAGCCGAGTTGCAGGTCTTGGACGACGCGGTCCTGCGATACTGTTCGGCGCGTCGAGCCCCCGCGGCGAGGAGCACCGACCGATGACCTCCGACGACATGACCCTCCGTCGCATGAGCCGCGACGAGCTCGACACGCTGGTCGAGTGGGCGGCGCGCGAGGGCTGGAACCCGGGCCTCGACGACGCCGAGGTCTTCTGGGCCACCGACCCGGAGGGCTTCATCGCCGCCGAGATCGGCGGCGAGCTGGTCGGGGGCGGCTCGATCGTCGCCTACGGGCGGCGCTACGGCTTCATGGGCTTCTTCATCATGCGCCCCGATTTCCGCGGGCGCGGCCTGGGCGATCGCCTGTGGAACGAGCGCAAGCGGCTTCTCCTCGCGCGCCTCGACCCCGGCGCCGCGATCGGCATGGACGGCGTGTTCGACATGCAGGGGTACTACTCCCGCGGCGGCTTCCGCTTCGTCTGCCGCGACCTGCGCTTCGAGGGGCGGGGCCCGACACCAGGCACGGGGGCGCCGGAGCCCGCGGGGGTCGTCGAGGCGAGCTCGATCCCCTTCGAGCTCCTCGACGCGTACGATCGCCGGCACGTCCCCGCGCCGCGCAGCGGGTTCCTGCGCGGCTGGCTCCGGCGCCCCGGCGGCCACGCCCTGGCCGCCGTCGAGGGCGAGGAGGTGCGAGGCTACGCGGTCCTCAGGCCTTGCCGCACCGGCCACAAGATCGGCCCCTTGTTCGCGGCGGACGCCGCGCTGGCCGAGTGGCTGTTCGTGGCCCTGGCCTCCCGGGTGCCGGGCGAGCCGATCTTCCTGGACGTCCCCGAGATCCACCGCGAGGCGATGGCCCTCGCCGCGCGCCACGGGATGACGGAGGTCTTCGGCTGCGCGCGCATGGTGCTGGGCCCGGTCCCGGAGCTCCCGGACGCCGAGATCTTCGGCATCACGACCTTCGAGCTGGGCTAGCAGCCTCCGGGCGCCTCACCTCATGGGCTCCACCCGCATCGGCCCCGACGATCCCCGCTTCCAGGCCGTCCTCGACAAGCGCTTCAACAAGCGGTTCGCGGCGAGCCCGGACTACGTCTACCTGCCGGGCTCGACGAGCGAGCTGGTGGCGGCGGTCGAGGAGGCGGTCGCGGAAGGCCGTCGGCTCGTCGTGACCAGCGGTGGGCACTGCCTCGAGGGGTTCGTCTCGGACCCCGACGCGCGGGTGATCCTCGACGTCTCGCCCATGAAACGTATCGAGTACGACGCCGAGAGGGGCGCCGTCATGGTCGAGGCGGGCGCCGGCGTCGGCGAGACGTTCCGGATGCTCGCCGAGCGCTGGGGCGTCGTCGTGCCCCTCGGCGAGCACCCGGCGATCGGCATGGGCGGGCACGTGGCGGGCGGAGCCTTCGGCTTCCTCTGCCGCCAGCTCGGTCTCGCGGCCGACTACCTCTCCGCCGTCGAGGTGGTCACCGTCGACGAGAGCGAGCGGGCGAGCGCCGTGGTCGCCTCCCGGCAGGCGACCGGTCCGCATCGGGACCTCTGGTGGGCGCACACGGGCGGGGGCGCCGGCAACTTCGGCGTCGTCACCCGGCTCTGGTTCCGCGCCCCCGGGGCCTCGGGCGACGATCCCGCCGAGCTCCTGCCCAGAGCGCCCGAGTCCGTCACCACTTTCCGGGCCGAGTGGGACTGGAGCGCGATCGACCGGGCGTCGTTCCTCCGCCTCCTCCGGAACCACGGCACCTGGTGCGAGCGCCACGCCGACGCCGAGTCTCCGTTCGCCACGCTCTGGGCGTTGCTCGAGATCCACCGCAAGCAGCTCGGGACGATCGTCGTCCGCGGCGTGAGCACCGCCGGCGCCGCCGCCCCCAAGGAGGCCGAGGCGCAGATCGCGGAGTACCTGGTGGCGCTCGCCGACGGGATCGGAGAACCCTCGAGCCCGGAGATCGGCCGGATGTCCTGGCTCGCCTTCGCCCTCGATCCGTTCCCCGATCTCTTCGCCGCGCCGCCCGGCGGGGTGAGCGTGAAGGTGAAGGACGCGCTCCTCAAGGGGCGGGTCACCGATCGCCAGATCGCCGTGGCGTTCCACTACCTGACCCGGGAGGACTTCGACGTCCTGGGCGGGATGTTCGGGCTCGCGACCTACGGCGGGCGGGTCAACACCGTCGCGCCCGACGCCACCGCCGCCAGCCAGCGCGGCGCGATCCGCGACACCGCGGTCAGCACCGGCTGGCTCGACCCCGCCGAGGAGGCGGAGAACCTGCGCTGGGCGCGGGTTTGAACGGGGCCCCCGGCTACCGCCGCCGCGCCAGCAAGAGCCAGAGAAAGAACGGCCCGCCCAAGAGCGCCGTCAGCACCCCCACCGGCAGCTCGGCCGGGGCCATGACGGTGCGGGCGACGAGGTCGCAGAGCGCCAGGAAGGCGCCGCCGCCCAGGAGGCACGCCGGGATCAGCACCAGGTGGTCCGAGCCGGTCCAGCGCCGCAGCATGTGGGGCACCATGAGGCCCACGAAGCCGATCGGGCCGGTGACCGCCACCAGGGCGCCCACCATGAGCGACGCGGCCACCAGGATCAGCAGGCGCACCCGCGCCAGGTCCACGCCCCGGCTCGCGGCGAGCTCCTCGCCGGTCAGGAGCAGGTTCAAGTCCCAGCGCAGAGCCAGCATGAGCGCGGCGCCGCCGAGCACCCAGGGCGCCACCCAGGCGACGTCCCGGTAGCCCACCACCGCCAGCCCCCCCATCATCCAGCGCACCATGCGGAAGGTCTGGGCCGAGTCCGACAGGTACTGGATGAAAAGGATGAGCGCCGAGCAGGAGAACGAGACGGCGATTCCGGCGAGCAGGAGCGTCCCGGTCTCGAGCCCTTGCGGACGGAGCGCGAGGCCCACCACCAGCCCGGTCGCCCCCAGCGCCCCGGCGAAGCTCGCAGCGGCGACCAGGGTGAAGCCGAGGAGGCTCCCGGCCGGTGCCAGGTGGAAGGCGAGGACCGCGCCCAGGGCCGCGCCGCCGGCGACCCCCAGGGTGTAGGGCTCGGCGAGGGCGTTCCGGAAGAGGGTCTGGAAGCCGAGGCCGGAGACCGCGAGCGCCGCCCCGGCGAGGAGCGCCAGGAGCACCCGCGGCAGTCGCAGGTCGAAGAGGATGGTCCACTCGGTCGTGCCGGGATGGAGGGCGCGGCCCAGGTCGATGCCCTGGCTTCCCAGGAGCGGCGCGGCGACGAGCGTGGCGAGCCAGGCGAGCCCCAGGGCGGCGAGCGTCCAGCCGGGGCGGGCGCGCCCTCCGGCCGGGCTCACGGCGTCTCCTCCTGCGCGTCGTCTCCGCCGCCCGCGTCGAGCCGCAGCAGCGTCACCGGCCGCTCGCCGCCCCGCACCACCTCGAAGGGCGCGTCGAACAGGGCGGCGAGGGTGGCCGGCTCCATCAGATCGGCGGGCGAGCCGGCGGCGAGCACCCGGCCGTCCCGGAGGGCCACGACCCGGCTCGCGATGAGCGACGCCAGGTTGAGATCGTGAGTGGCGGTGACGACCGTCCGCCCGGCCTCGCGCCGGAGCCGGGGCACCAGGACGGCGATCTCGCGCTGGTGGCGGGGATCGAGGTGGGTGGTCGGCTCGTCGAGAACCAGGAGCTCCGCCTCCTGGGCCAGGGCGGCGGCGATGTAGACCGCCTGGCGCTCGCCGCCCGAGAGCTCGTCGACCGGCCGGCCGCGGAGGGCCTCGATCCGCACCACCGCCAGCGCCTCGGCCACCGCCTCGAAGTCGCGCCGCGACGGGGCCACCTGGAAGGCGCCGAGGTGGGGGTAGCGGCCCAGGAGCACCACCTCCTCGACCGAGAGCGGCACCCGCACCGGCCGGAGCTGCGGCACGTAGGCGATCTGCCGGGCGAGCCCCTTGCGGCTATAGGCGGCGAACGGCCGGCCGGCGAAGCGGCGCTCGCCGGCCGACGGCGCGAGCAGCCCGGCCAGGAGGCGGAGCAGCGTCGTCTTGCCGGCGCCGTTCGGTCCCACCACCACCAGCGACTCGCCGCGTTCGACCCGGAGGTCGAGCGGCCCCAGGATGGTCCGGCCGCCGGCCTCCCAGGCGAGGCCGCGGGCCTCGAGAAGGAGGGGCGCCCTTCCACCCGGGTCGGGGGGCCCCGGCGGCGCCCTCACGGGCCGGCGGCCTCGCGCACGGCCTCTTCCAGGCGCCGATAGAGCTGCGGCAGGCGCGGGCCGATGAGCATGGTCTCGGCGCCGGAGACGACCACCAGATGCCCGGCCGCCACCGCCGGCAGGGTGGGGAAGCGGCGCCAGTCCGCGAGCAGTTGCCGGCGGCCGGCGGCGTCGAGCGGCTGCGGCTGGAGCTCGACGATCAGCCCCGGCGCGCGCCCCAGGACCTCCTCCATCCCCACCTGAGGGTAGCGGGTCGGGGCGTCGGCGAAGGCGTTCGCCGCGCCCAGGCGCACGAGGAGCTCCTGGAGGTAGGTGCCCGGCCCCGCGACCAGGAGGTTCTCGGAGCGCCCGGGCGGCCGGTCGATGGAGATCACGGTGAGCGGGGCGCCGGGGACGGGGCGGGGGGCGAGCTGCCGGTGAAGGTCGGCCGCGAGCTCCGTTCCCGCCGCCGGCACGCCGCACCGGCGGGCGATCTGGACGATACCGCGGCCCAGATCCTCCAGGCTCTCGAGGTGCACGGTGAGGGTGTCGATGCCCACGGCCCGGAGGCGCTCGGCCACTTCCTCCTGGCTGGGAAGGAGGAGCGCCAGGTCGGGCCGGAGGGCGACCATCCGCTCGACGTTGGGATCGAAGAGCCCTCCCAGGCGAGGAAGCTTGGCGGCCGCCGGCGGCCAGGTCGTGTAGTCGCTCACCCCGATCACGCGGGGGCCGAGGCCGAGGGCGAAGGCGATCTCGGCCAGGTTCGGGGCGAGGGCGAGGAGGCGCCGGGGCGAGCCCTGGGCGGCGGACGCCTCGGAGGCGGAGCCGGCTCGAGCATTCGCCCGATCCGGCGGCGCCGGGGCCGAGCAGGCGGCGACGAGCGTCAGGGCGGCGGCGAGCCCCGCCGCCCTGGCCGCGAGCCGCCGCAACGGGCCGGCCCGCCTCACGGCGCCACTCGCAGCTCCAGCCCGGCGGCCACCGTCCGGCCCGGCGCCGGGAAGCCCGCCACCTCCTGGTAGTCGCGGTCGAGGACGTTTTCGAGCCGCAGGTACGGAGCGAGATGGGCGCTCGCCCGCCAGGAGGCGGCCAGGTCGAGGGTCGCGTAGGACGGCAGGTCGGCGCCGAAGTCGGGCCGGGCGCCGACGAAGCGCGCCACGGTGGCCACGGTCCAGTCCGCCGCCGGCCGCCAGGTGAGGACCGCCGAGGCGCTCCGCTTCGGCCGCCGGAGGAGCTGCGCGCCCGTCGTCCGGTCCTCGGGCTCCTGGTAGGTGGCCTCGACGTGGCCCGACACGGCCTGGCCCCGGAAGGCGACGACGGCCTCCGCCCCGCGCGTCCGGGCGCGGCCGATGTTGAGCGGCAGGGAGCGGACGAAGTCGAAGACGATCAGGTTCCTCTGCTCGGTGTCGAAGGCGGTCAGGCCGACTCGCCAGCGCCCCGGCGTCCAGTCGCCGCCCAGCTCGTAGCTGGCGCTGGTCTCCGGGCGCAGGTCCGGGTTGCCGAAGCCGGGGAAGTAGAGGTCGCCCAGCGACGGCGCCCGGAACCCCTCGCCGTAGCTCGCCCTGAGCCGCAGGTCGGGCGCCAGGCGCACGGCGCTCCCCGCCTTCACGGTCGTCTCGCCGCCGAAGGCGTCGTTGTCGTCGTGGCGCAGCCCCAGGTCGCCGCTCCAGCGGCCGCGCCGCAGGAAGAGCTCGCCGAAGGCGGCGCGATTCGCCTGGGTCCGGTCGTCGAGGTTGGTGCCGAAGGCGCTCACGTCGGTCACCGCGTCGCGCTCCCAATCGCCGCCGGCGGCGGCCCACGAGCCCTCGCCGAAGCGGCGCGAGAGGACCAGCCGGGCGCTCTGGCGCGACGCCCGCGTATCGCTCTCGTCGAACGGCTGGTCCGGGTCGCGGAGGGTGAGGTCGACGGCGCTCCGTCCGAGCTGGGCGTCCACGCTCCATGGTCCCGAGGTCCAGGTCACCGGCACCGCGAGCTGCCGGCTGTCGCGCACCTGGCGCCGCTCCGCAGCCGGGTTGCCCAGGAAGTCGAAGGGCAGGCCGACCTGGGCGTGGCTCGCGCGCGTCACGAGGCCCACCACGGTGCCGGCGAAGGGGGACCAGCGCGCTTCCGCCGTCCCCTCCTCGCCGTCGAAGGAGTCGTTGTCGAGGGTGCCCTCGGCGCGGCGCACGTGACCCGAGACGTCGAGGCGCACCGGGCCGGCGTCGTAGCCCCCATCGAGTGAGCCGCGGGCGTAGGAGCGGCTGCCCCCCTCCAGGGCCAGGCGGGTGCCGGAGGTCGCGCCGGTCAGCACCTGGACCACGCCGCCGATCGCCTCGCTGCCGTAGAGGGCGCTGAACGGACCGCGCACCACCTCCACTCGCTCCACCCCCTCGGTGGGCAGGAAGGACCAGTCGAAGCCGCCGAAGTAGGGATCGTTGAGCCGCACCCCGTTCCACAAGACCAGGGTCTGGTTGGAGTTGGCCCCCCGGATGAAGACCGAGGTCGCCTTGCCGGGCGAGCCCGAGCGGGCCACGTCCACGCCCGGCACGGTGCGGAGCAGGTCGGCGACGCCGGTCGCCCGCCGATCGCGGATCTCCTGCCGGTCGATGACGGTCACCGAGGCCGGCACCTCGGCCGGAGCCTCCGGGTCGAGGGTGGCGGTGACCTCGATCGACTCCCGGTAGGTCTCGGGCTTGGGCTTGGGCTTGGCCTCGGGCTTGGCCTTCGGCAGGGGCTTCGCCGGGGCCTCGTCCCGATCGTTCTCGTGGTCGTTCTTTCGGCTCTCGTCCGGGGCCTGGGCCCGCGCTCCGGCGGGGCTCGGGGCCTGGGAGGCGACGACGGTCTCCGAGGGGACGGGCGGCGTGGCGGCGAGCGCCGGCGTCACGCCCCCGAGGACGCCGGCCGCCAGCAACAGGATCGTGCGCATGGCGTGCTCCTTCTAGAAGGTAGCGACGCCGGCGATCGGCGCGTGGGCTATGGATGTCGAGGCGGGAGGACGGCGCCCAGGCCGTCGGCCGTCCAGGCACCTCCTCCCGCTCCCCGCGGAATCTCGGCGTCGGACGGTGCGGCAGGTCTCCTGGCTTCCGGCGTCACCTACTCCCGGGCCTTCCCACGCGGGCGACCGCCGGCGATCTTCTCGAGGACCGAGCCCGGTCCGTACGGGGAGATCGCGGGCGATCCGGCCGCGCAGTGGCGTTGTCCGGTTTCGCTTCCGGTTACAGTGGCGGGGGCCGCGTCGGCATCTCACCGACTTCCCTCTTGCCGACCCGGGTACGGAGCGCGCAAGCGCCCTGCTCCGGGTCACCGCTCCGTCTGGGTTGTCAAACCCCGGTCCGGCGAACGCCGCGCAGCCAGGGGTACGACGAGCCGGGCCGCCGCGATCGGCGGGGGCCCGGCGGCTCGATCATTGCGGCGGGGGCTGGGTCATGGCCGGCGCCGCGACCGGGATGGAGAGCGCCGGGACGCCGGCGAGGGGCGGCGTGACGGCGCTGCCGATGCCGGCAGGCAGCCCGCTCCCCCCCGCCTCGCTCGGGTCGACGAACTGCTTGACCGTGTAGTCCTGCTGCTGGGACTGCTGGTCGATGAGCTTCTGGAGGAGCTGGAGCTGCGGGCTCTGGCCCGCGGCCTGCTCTTCCGGCGTCTGGTTGGCGTTGGGCGCCCGGCCCATGTAGATGGTGGTGGCGTTGAGCCGCGTGCCGTGTCCACGGCTCTCGACCTCGGTCTTCACCGACTCGATCTGGTCACGCGGGACACCGATCCAGTTGCCGGTCTCGGTGATGAAGAGCAGGGTGTTGGCATCCCAGCTCGCCTCCTCGGGCGGGTACCGCGAGTCGAACTTGGCGCCGTTGGTGAGGTTCACGTGGTAGACCTCGGCCATCGCGGGCAGGGCGACGAGGCCGAGCGCGAGGACGGCGAGGAGGCCGGCGGGAACGAGGGTGCGGCGGCTGGGAGTCCGGATCATGGCGACACCTCGGCGGTCGAAATCTCGCGGAATCATACCACGCCGTCCATGGAACGCTGGACCACGCTGGGGCAAAGGGGGTGGATGGTGCGCCCTAGAGGATTCGAACCTCTGACCTACAGCTCCGGAGGCTGTCGCTCTATCCAGCTGAGCTAAGGGCGCAGGGTGCCCGGCATCCGGCCGGGGCATCGGTTTCAAAGAGACCGGTCGTTGCGATCGGTGTCGGGCGGTTGGTCTGCCTGGAGGGATTCGAACCCCCGACCCACGGATTAGAAGTCCGTCGCTCTGTCCAGCTGAGCTACAGGCAGCCGGGTGCGCGATTCTTCGGCTCGCTGCCCGCGGCGGAGCGCCTCCGGACCGACGGGATGTCGGGGCGCCCAGATTTGAACTGGGGACCCTCTGCTCCCAAAGCAGATGCGCTACCAGGCTGCGCCACGCCCCGGCCGTAAACGCGCACGCCAGTCTAAGGCAGCGCTCGAGAGCCTGTCAATCGGGCCGCCGAGCGCCCCGAGCGACCGGTTACGTGGCTAGCCCCGTCCCTCGAGCTTGCGGGCGAGCCGGTCGAGGAGGCGCTCGCCGCCCTGCCGGCTCCGCCACCGCCAGGCGAGGGGCAGCCCGACCAGAAGCACCGCCAGCAGCCCCAGCGCGAGGACCGCCCGGGGGCTCGTCCAGCCCGCCCCCGGCGCCGCGAGCACCGCCGTCGAGTAGCAGACCACCGCCGTCGCCGGCGCCATCCCCACCAGGGTCGCCGCCGCGAAGGGCGCGAAGCGCACCCCGGTCAGGCCGCAGGCGTAGTTCAAGACGTTGTAGGGGAGCACCGGCAGCAGGCGCAGCAGGAGCACGGCGACCGCGCCGTGGCGCTCGAGCACGCCGTCGATCGACCGCCAGCGCTCGAGATGGCCGAAGCGCCGCACCACCGGGCGCCGGCCGAGGCCACGGGCGACGGCGAAGGCGCCCGCGGCGCCGAGGGTGGCGCCGGCGAGGGCGACGGCGAAGCCCCACCAGGGCCCGAAGAGGATCACCGCGGCGACCGTGAAGGCGGTCCCGGGCAGGGCGAGCACGGTGCCGGCGGCGTAGACCGCCGCGAAGGCGAGCGGTCCCCACGCCCCGAGGGGCGCGAACCAGCTCCGCAGGAGCGCCGGCGAGGCGAGGTCGTGGGTCGAGGCGAAGCGGACCGCGGCCAGGATCGCGAGCGCCAGGGCAAGCGCTCCCAGCGGCCGGGCGAGCGCTGGTGCCACCCGGGCGAGCCGGCCCCTGCTCCCACCGGGGCCGCCGCCGCCGGTCGTCACCCCGCCACGTCCTCGCCGCCGTCGACGTTGATCACGTTGCCGGTCAGCCACTCGGTGCCGGGCGCCGACAGCGCCACCAGGCAGTGGGCCACGTCCTCGGGGGTGGTCAGGCGGCCCGACGGGTTGCGCGCCGCGGCGCTCTCGATGATCGCCTCGTTGCCCGGGATCTTGCGCAGCGCCGGCGTGTCGGTGACGCCGGCCTTGATGGCGTTGGCGGACACCCCCTCGGCGGCGAGCTCGACCGCGAGCTGGCGGACGTGGGATTCGAGGGCCGCCTTGGCGGCGGAGACCGCGCCGTAGGCCTTCCACACCACGTGGTCGCCGGCCGAGGTCATGGCGTAGATCTTCGAGCCCGCGGCGAAGAGACCCGCCCGGTGGACGTCCTGGGCCCAGTAGACGAGGGAGTGGGCCATGACGTCGAGGGTCATGTCCATCTGGGCCCGGTTCAGGGCGCCGCTCTCGTCGTCGGCGATGAACGGCTTGAGCGTCCCGAAGGCGAGGGAGTGGAGGAGCACCCGGACCGGCGCCCCGCCCGCGCGCTCGACCATGGTCTCGATCACCTCGGCCCGCTTGTCGGGGTCGGCGGCGTTGACGTTGAAGAAGTACGCCGCCCGTCCCAGGCCCTGGATCGCCTCGACGATCTCCCCCACGTGCGCCAACCCCGACCGCCGGTCGAGATGCACCCCGAACACGTCGTACCCCGCTTCGGCGAACGCGCGGCTAGCCGCCTCCCCAAACCCAGACGAAGCCCCAAGAACGAGCGCCCAGCCGCGATTGTCAGAGCTCAAGATCTTCCTCCTCCCAGCCGAACACCCAATCAAGAGCCCGCATTCTACCCAAGCACCCATTTGAACCGCCGACCCCGCCGATCCACCCACTCTCCACCCCCGGCCGGAGGGGCCAGACGTTTCATGAGCCGGTCGTACGCAGGGAGCGGAAGCGGCAAGGGTTCGCCGGTCGCAGTTCGCCGCCGAACCCTTGCCGCTTCCGCTCCCGTCGCCACGTCACCGAACGGTCCAACCGGCACCGACCCCTCAAGCAAAGATCCTCGGCGCCTCCACCGGCCCCTCCGCCCCGCCCCCCACGACCTCCCCGCCGACCGCCAGGAACCTCCCCCGCCCCAGATTCAACAAACAGCGATTCCGTCCCTGCCGCTTCGCCTCGTACAAGGCCTCGTCCGCCAGCGCCAGGAGCTCGCCCGGCGCCGCCGCCCAGAGCTCCGGGAACGACGCCACGCCCAGGCTCACCGTCAGCTCGATCCGCCGCCCCCCCTCCTCGACCGCGAGCGCCTCCACCGCGGCGCGCAGCCGCTCGGCCAGCGCCAGCGCGCTCTCGCCCGCGGTCGCCCCGAGCACCAGCGCGAACTCTTCGCCGCCGTAGCGGGCGCAGGTGTCCGCCGCCCGGCGCTCGGCCTCGAGCGTCCGGGCCACGGCGATCAGCGCCCGGTCCCCCGCCGGGTGGCCGTAGGTGTCGTTGATGTCCTTGAAGTGGTCGAGGTCGCACATCACGACGCTCATGGCGCCCCCCTGCTCGCAGGAGCGGGCGAAGAGCTCGGCGAGCGTGCGCTCGAGGAGCCGCCGCACCGGCACGCCGGTCAGCGGGTCCTCCCGCGCCTCCCGGTCGAGGAACGCCCGGTGGGTCCAGCCGGCGAGCTGGGGCAGCAGGCTCTCGAGCAGCTCGACCTCCCCCGGCCGGGCGCGCCGCGGATCGCACCACAGCCGGATCCGCCCCAGCGACCGGCCGTCCGCCTCGAGCTCGCGCTCGATCAGGTACCAGGGCCGGCGGCGGTGGACGCCGGGCAGCGCCGGCGCCCAGGGTCCCGGCTCGGGCACCCCGCCGTGGATCACGCCGTCCGGCCCCGCCCACCAGCTCCGGACGCCGCCGCCCTCCTCGGAGAGGGTGAGCTGGAACCAGCGGGCATCGAGCACGCGGACGCACTCGGCCCGGATCTGGGCCGCCAGCCCGCCCAGCCCGAAGCCGGCGGCGCCCATCCGCCGGCTCGCCCGGGTCACCCGCTCGAGGTCCACGGCCCGGCGCTCGAAGGCGCCCTGGAGGAACGCGAGCCGGGCGGCCTCGAAGGCGAGGAGGGCGAAGCCCCAGAGGAGCGCGGCGGCGATTCCCCGGCCCAGGGCCGCGCCCACCGCCGCCAGGAGGCACCCGAGGGCCCAGCCGGCGCCGTCGAGGGCGAACGGCGTGGCGCGGCGCAGCGGCCGGAGGCCCTGGCGGGGGCGGCGGAGCTTCGCCGTGGCCAGGACCAGGGCGAAGAAGACGCCGAGATAGACGGCCGCCGAGCCGGCGGCGGGAGCCCAGGCGAGCGTCGTGGCCGGGGTGGGCGCGCCGGCCCCGGCGGGGGCGAGGGCGCGGGCCGCGAGGCCGGCGAGGAGGGTGGCGAGCGCCGAGCGTCCCGCCCCCTCGGCCAGCCGGGCGACGCCGCGCCGCTCGTCCGGAGGCGCGGGGGACACGCGCACCAGGAGCCGGCGGCCCAGGCCGCCCAGCACGTAGCCGCCGGCGGCCAGGCCGGCCGCCCACGAGGCTCCGAGCAGGGCGATGGCCGGTGGCAGGGCGGCCGTGCCCAGGCCCAGCGACGACCCCCCGAAGGGGCGGTGGAGCGAGCCGAGCGCCAGGGCCGCGAGAAAGGTGAGGACGAGCCCGGCCCCGGCGGGTCCGGTGGGGTGGCCGGCCGGGGGGCCGGCCCAGCGGACGAGCGGTGTCGAGGCGGCGAGCGCCAGGGCCACCGCGGCGAGGACCGCGGGCAGGGCCGAGACGGCGCCCTGGCGCCAGGCTCGAGGGTCGATCGTCATGGCTCGAGGAAGATCCGGCCCATTCTAGCCCGGAGCTCCGAGGCACTTCGGCCGGCGGCGGAGCCGGTAAGATTCCGCTCCGTTCCATGGCCGCCCCCTCCTCCACGCCCCGCCGCCCCCTCCCCCGCCCGGACCGGCGGCCGGGGCGCGAGCTCGCGCCCGAGATCATGGACGGCGCCCTCACCTACCGCGACGCCCGCCGCGCCCTCACCGACCTCGATCGGGTGACCCGCCTCCTGCTGGGCGACGGCGCGCTGGTGCGGACGCTCGCTCCGCGCCTCGCGGCGTCCCGGCCGGGCGGAGGGGCGGCAGGACGCCCCGTCGCCGTCCTCGACCTGGGCACCGGCACCGGCCGCTCGGCCGGGCTCCTCGCCCGCGCCGCCCTGCGCCGGGGCACCCGGGTGCGGGTGGTGGGGGTGGACCGGCGCCTGGTGCATCTCGTGGTCGGGCGCGAGCTGGGTCACCCCCAGCTCCGGGTGGTGGCCTCGGCCGAGGCCCTCCCCTTCCGCGAGGGCGCCTTCGACTGGGCGTTCTCGACCCTCCTCTTCCACCACTTCGGAGAGCGCGAGAACCTGGACGTCCTCGCCGAGATGCGCCGCGCCGTGCGCCGCGGCGTGGCGGTGGTCGACCTGCGGCGCAGCCGGCTCGCCGTCCTCCTCGCCCGGCTCCTCTTCCCCTTCCTGGGCGTCGGCCGGGTGGCGCGGCACGACGGCTACCTCTCGATCGTCCAGAGCTGGACGACCGCCGAGGTCGCCGAGCTGGTGGCCGGGCTGCCGGTCGCGGAGCTCCGGCGCCGGTTCCCGTTCCGCTGGAGCCTGGTGGTCGGAGCCGGCCCGTGAGCCCTACTCCGCACCCTCTCTTGCGTCGCGGAGGTCCCGGACCGCCGGCAGGATGCCGAAGCCGTCGGCCTCGGAGACGGCACGGACGATCGCCCGCCCGACGGCGTGCTGGGCGAGCACGCCGACCTGGTTGACGTGGGCGGGGCGGCGGCCGAGCGAGAGGGTCACCACCAGGTCGCCGTCGAAGAGCGAGAGCGCCGGTGCGAGGGCGCGGTAGAAGCCGCCGAAGGCCATCTGGCAGACCTTCGATGCGGCCCGGCGCGAGAGCAGGGCGTCGGTCATCACCACCGCGAGCGTGGTGTTGCCCTCCCAGACGTGGTCGAGCTCCGGCGGGTACGCCGCCAGCTCGCGCTCGGCCGAGGCGAGCTCGAGGCCCCCCGGGGTGCTCCGGCAGCCGGCGACGGGCCGCCCGGTCTCCGGGTCGCGCACGTCGCCGAAGGCGTTGACCGCCACCGCCGCCGCCACGGTCGGCCCGCCCGCCACCGAGAGCGCAGCGAAGCCGAAGCCCCCCTTCATCCCCTGCGCCGGGCCCAGGGCCTTGCCCACCGTCGCCCCGGTGCCCGCGCCCACGCTGCCCACGGCGACCTCGCCCCCCTCGTCCGCTGCGAGAGCGCGCTCGAGCGCCTCCGTCGCCAGCTCGCGGTAGGAGCGCCGGCCGGCGCCGCCGAAGGCGAGGTCGAAGAGGATCGCCGTCGGCACCAGCGGCACCGGCCCGTAGCCGGTCTTGAAGCCGTACCCGCGGGCGGCCAGGTGCTCGGCCACCGCATCCGCGGCCGCCAGGCCGAAGCCGCTGCCGCCGGAGAGGACCACGGCGTGGACGCGGGTGGCGACGTGGCGGGGATCGGTGAGGGAGTCGAACTGGCGGGTGCCGGTGGCCGAGCCCCGG
The DNA here is from genome assembly GCA_963741925.1 of uncultured Acidobacteriota bacterium. Lineage (GTDB taxonomy): Bacteria > Acidobacteriota > Thermoanaerobaculia > Multivoradales > DATKCC01 > CAVUBL01. Next base: position 1,443,865 of record CAVUJU010000002.1, on the reverse strand, counting down.
ACCTCGGCCGCGGCGCAGGCGCCCTCGGGGCAGAGGATCACCGTCACGCCGGTCATCCCGCCGGTGTCCGAGCCGTGGCCCAGCCGGACGCCGGGGAGGGTGAGCCCGCCGGAGACGGGAGGCAGGGGCGGGGCGGCCATCGGCACAGGATACCTCCGGCGGGTCGGCGGCCTGGGCGCCGCGGCCCCCGGAGTTGTAAACTCCGGCGTGCTCGCGTGTGCTATCGTCTCGCGGCTCGGGAAAGGACGACCATGGCCAGTTCCGTCGACTTCGTGCTCTACGAGGAGGAATTCCGGCTGCTGGAGCAATCGTTGCGCCGGCTGCGCCAGGAAGCCAACGCCAGAGCGGTGTTCCTGATCGACAAGAACGGCCAGCAGATCGCCAGCGCCGGGGAGGTGGAGCAGTTCGACACCACCTCCCTCGCTTCGCTGACCGCGGGCAACGTCGCCGCCACCGACGGGCTGGCCAAGCTCATCGGTGAACGGGAGTTCTCGGTCCTCTTCCACGAAGGGGAGCAGGAGCACATCCACATCTCGATCGTCGCCAACCGGGCGATCCTGGTGGTGATCTTCGACGACCGCTCGTCGCTCGGGCTCGTCCGCCTGCGGGTCAAGCGGGCGAGCTCGGACCTCGAGAAGATCTTCGAGACCATGCTCCAGAAGGGGCAGGCCACGGGCACCGCGGCCACCACGAGCCCGTTCTCCGAGATTACCGACGACGACATCGACGCGCTCTTCAGCGACTAAGGGCTCGCGCGGCCCTGGCAAGCCTCCCAGGCGACGACGATGACGTTCATCAACTACGCAAGCAAGGAGATCAACTGCAAGATCGTCTACTACGGCCCCGGGCTCGGGGGCAAGACGACGAACCTGCAGTACATCTACAACAAGACGGCCCCCGAGGCGAAGGGGAAGATGATCTCCCTGGCCACGGAGGCCGACCGCACCCTGTTCTTCGACTTCCTGCCCCTGGACCTCGGCACGATCCGCGGATTCACGACCCGCTTTCACCTCTACACCGTGCCGGGCCAGGTGTTCTACGACGCCAGCCGGAAGCTCATCCTCAAAGGGGTCGACGGCGTGATCTTCGTCGCCGACAGCCAGCGCGAGCGGATGGAGGCCAACATCGAGTCGATCCGCAACCTCGAGGAGAACCTCGAGGAGCACGGCTTCGACCTGCGCACGATCCCCTACGCCCTACAGTTCAACAAGCGAGACCTGTCCAACGTGCTGCCCGTCGAGGAGCTCTACCGCACCTTGAACTACAAGCGCGAGCCGACCTTCGAGGCGGTCGCCACCACCGGGGTCGGCGTGTTCGACACCTTGAAGTCCGTGGCCAAGCAGATCCTCGTCGAGCTACGAAAGCGCTAGACCATGGCAAGAGACTGGACCAACAAAGAGATCACCTACCTGAAGCGGTACGCGGGCAGCAAGCGTATCGACGAGCTCGCCCAGCGGCTCGAGACCGACGCCGAGACCCTCGAGGCCAAGCTCGCCGAGCTCGGTCTCAGGGCGAAGGACAGCCCGGAGGAGACGTCGCGTCTGGGCAACGAGCCCCTGCTCGCGACCTACGAGGAAGCCCTCCAGGCGTTCCACGCCGGCAAGGGCGGCAAGCGCAAGGAGGCCGAGACGCTCTTCGCCCGGATCGTGGAGGAGTGCGACCAGCCCGAGCTCACCGAGCGCGCCCGGCAGTACCTCGAGATCTGCCGCGGTGAGGCGAGCGCCCAGGCCGAGCCCGAGAGCGACGACGACTTCCTCCTCGCCGTGTTCGAGAAGAACCGGGGCAACAGCCAGCGGGCCCTGGAGATCGCGAAGCGCGGCGGGCGCAACGGCAACGACGAGCGCTTCGCCTACCTCGAGGCGTCGATCCACGCCCTCGACGGCCGCCTCGACGAGGCCGCCCAGGCCCTCGGCCGGGCGATCGAGATGAACGGCGCGAACCGTGTCCATGCCTTCCACGATCCCGACTTCACTGCGCTGCGCAAGAGCCGCGACCACGCCAGCCTCTTCCGAGCTTGAGGCCGAGCGCGCCGCCGTCGCCGGCCGGACCGTGACCGCCATCGGCGGCGGCACGGGGCTCGCGGGCGTGCTGCGCGGCTTGAAGGCGCTCGCCGGTCCGGCCGGCCTCGCCCGCCTGGTGGGCGTGGTCACCATGACCGACGACGGCGGCTCCTCGGGGCGCCTGCGCCGCGAGCTCGGCGTGCTGCCGCCGGGCGACATCCGCAACTGCCTGGCGGCGCTCGCCGACGACGAGGACCTGCTCGCCCGGCTCTTCCAGTACCGCTTCGCGAACGGCAACGGCCTGTCCGGGCACTCGTTCGGCAACCTGTTCCTGACCGCCCTCACCGGCATCACCGGGGACTTCTACCAGGCCGTGCTCACCGCCGAGCAGGTGCTCTCGGTGCGCGGCAAGATCCTGCCGGCGACCCTGACCGACGTCCAGCTCCGGGGCCGGGGCCGCTCCGGGAGGATCTACCAGGGCGAGGTGGAGGTGGGCCGCTCGGGCGAGCGCCTGGAAGCGGTCAAGCTCCTCCCGGAGACGCCGGAGGCCTTCCCCGCCGCGGTCGCGGCGATCGAGGAGGCGGATCTCGTCCTGCTCGGCCCGGGCTCGCTCTACACCTCGATCCTGCCGAACCTCCTGATCCCGGGCATCCGGCAGGCGGTCCGGCGCTCGCGGGCCCCGGTCGTCCTGCTCCTGAACCTGATGACCGAGCCGGGGGAGACCGACGGCATGGACGCCGCCGCCCACCTGGACGCCCTCGAGGCCCACGTCGGGGCGGGGCTCGTCCACGCCGTGGCCGCGAGCACCGGCCGGCCCTCGGAGGCGCAGCTCGCGGCGTACGCCGGGCACGGCTCCCGGACGGTCGCGGTGGACGCGGCCGCGATCGAGGCCCGCGGCGTGGAGGTGATCGCGCGCGATCTCCACGCCCCGGGCGACCTGATACGCCACGACCCATCCGCCGTCCGCCGCCTGGTCCGCGACCTCCTCGCCGATCCGGCCGCCGCCCGGCGGGGGCCGCAACGGAGCCCGGCCGTCGCCGGAGGGTGACGGCGTCGCGTCCGACCCGCTGCGATGTCTCGTCACCGCACCGCCGTGATCCTCGCCGCCGGCCGCGGCACCCGGATGCGCTCGGACCGGGCCAAGGTGCTTCACGAGGCGGCGGGCCGGCCGCTCCTCGCCTGGGTGCTGGACGCCGCCCGCGCCGCCGGCTGCGACCGCCTGCTGGTGATCGTCGGCCACCAGGCCGAGCGGGTGCGCCGGGCGATTCCGCCGGCCGCGGACCTCGGCTGGGTGCTCCAGGAGCGCCAGCTCGGCACCGGCCACGCCCTGGCGCAGGTCGCGGGGCGGGTGGCGGACGACGAGCTCCTGCTGGTCCTGTCCGGCGACGCGCCGCTGGTGACGGCGGCGAGCCTCGAACGGGTCGCCGGGGCGGCCGCGGCGGGGGGCTGGGGCGCCATGGCGGTGGCCGATCTCCCCGAGTCGATCGGCGGCGGCTCCCTCGGCCGGGTGGGCCGCCGGCCGGACGCCCCGGAGCTCCTCCTGCGGATCGTCGAGGCGAGCGACGCGACGCCCGCCGAGCTCGCCTCGACCACGGTCAACGCCGGCCTCTACGCCCTGCCCGCCGGTGACGTGCTGGGCTACCTCGCGGGCCTCGAGCCCGACAACGCCCAGGGCGAGATCTACCTGACCGACGCCCTGGTGGCGGCGGCCGCGGACGGCCACCCGGTGCGGTTGGTGGAGCTCGACGACCCCGCCGAGGCCTTCGGCGTCAACACTCCGGCCGAGCTCGAGCGGGCCGACCGGGTGCTCGCCGGCCGACTCGGCGACGCTGGCGCGGTTCCTGCAGCGCCTGCCGAGGAGTAGCGCAAGGAACCGAAACCATCGCAAGCAGGGACGGGAGGGCTCGACAATGTGCGGCATCATCGGGTACGTGGGGCCCCGCGAGGCGACCCCGATCCTCCTCGACGGCCTGAAGGCCCTCGAGTACCGGGGCTACGACTCGGCGGGCGTGGTGGTGGTCAGCGACGGGCACCTCGAGCGGGTGCGGGCGCCCGGCAAGCTGAGCAACCTCGTGGCGCGCCTCGCGGACCACCCGGTGAGCGGCAGCCCGGGCCTCGGCCACACGCGCTGGGCCACCCACGGCGCGCCCAACGAGACCAACGCCCACCCCCACGTCGACGCCCGCGGGCGCGTGGCGGTCATCCACAACGGCATCATCGAGAACTTTTTGGTCTTGAAGCGCCGGCTGCAGGGGGAGGGCTGGGAGTTCAAGACCGAGACCGACACCGAGGTGGTGGCCAACCTGATCTCCTCCCACCTCGAGGAGACGCCCGACCTGGTCGCCGCCGTCACCGCGGCGGCGGGCGAGATCGACGGCCTCTACGCCTTCGCCGTGATGGCGGCCGGCGACGGCGAGATCGTCGCCACCCGCCAGGGGCCGCCGCTGGTGCTGGGCGTCGCCGAGGGCGAGCAGTTCCTGGCCTCGGACCCCACGGCCCTGATCGCCTACACCCGTTCGGTCCTCTTCCTCGAGAACGGCGAGGTGGCCCGCCTGACCGCCGCCGGCATCGAGATCCGCGACCCCTCCGGCGCCCTCGTCGAGCGCCGGCCGCAGCGCCTGGACTGGGACCCTCTCCAGGTCGAAAAGGGCGGCTACAAGCACTTCATGCTCAAGGAGATCCACGAGCAGCCCCAGGCCGTCCAGGACACGTTCGCCGGCCGGGTGAGCTTCGAGAGCCAGCGCGTGGAGCTCGACGGCCTGGGTCTCGCGGAGGAGGTCGTCGCCGGGCTCGAGCGGGTCCACCTGCTCGCCTGCGGCACCTCCTGGCACGCCGCCCTGGTGGGGAAGTTCCTGATCGAGGAGCTGGCGCGCATCCCGGTCGAGGTCGACTACGGCTCGGAGTACCGCTACCGCGACCCCATCGCCGACGAGCGCCTCCTGGCGGTGGGCATCTCCCAGTCGGGCGAGACCGCGGACACCCTCTCGGCCATGGAGGCGGCCAAGGAGCGCGGCGCCCACCTGGTGGCGATCTCGAACGTCCTCGGCAGCCAGGCCACCCGGATCAGCGAAGGCACCGTCTACACCCACGCCGGCCCGGAGATCGGGGTCGCTTCCACCAAGGCCTTCACCACCCAGCTCATCGCCCTCTACCTGCTCGCCCTCTACCTGCGCCAGTCCCGGGGCATGGCCCTCGACGCCGCACACCTCGACGCCCTGGCCCGGCTGCCCGCGGCGGTCGACCAGGCGCTCGCCGGGGAGGCGCGGGTCGCGGAGCTCGCTCGCCTCTACTACCGCTCCCACGACGTCCTCTTCCTCGGCCGCGGGATCAACTACCCGATCGCCCTCGAGGGAGCGCTCAAGCTCAAGGAGATCTCCTACATCCACGCCGAGGGCTACCCCGCGGGCGAGATGAAGCACGGGCCGATCGCCCTCATCGATCCGGAGATGCCGGTCGTCGCCATCGCCACCGGCGACAGCCCGATGTTCGAGAAGGTGCGGAGCAACCTCCAAGAGGTCAAGGCCCGTGACGGCGAGGTGATCGTGGTCACCGACCACGACGAGGGCGACTTCGAGGGCCTGGCCGACGAGGTGGTCCGGGTGCCGCGGGTCTCGCCCTGGCTCCAGCCGGTGGTCAACGTGGTGCCGCTCCAGCTCCTCGCCTACTTCGTGGGCGTGCGCCGCGGCGCCGACGTCGACCAGCCCCGGAACCTGGCCAAGAGCGTCACCGTGGAGTGAGGGCCGCAACGGCCCGGGTGGAAGGTTCGGCCGCCCTTCCCGGTTATAGCCGTATCCATGAACCGTCGGAAACTCGGGAGCGGCGCGCTGTTGCTGGTGGCCCTGCTCTCGGCCGGGCCGGCCCTGCCCGCCACCCAGGCCCTGCCCGCCACCGAGCTGTCCCCCACGCCTCGGGGACAGGAGACCTTCGTCTACCACTGGGAGCTCCGCAAGCTCGCCTCGCTGCTCGGAGGCATCCTCCTCCCGGGCCAGGGCACGGGGCGCCTCACCTACGAAGAGCGCTCCAACGGCAACTTGACGAGCGAGCTGCTGATCACGTCCAAGCACAGCGCCGACGGGGAGTTCTGGCGCTACGGCGCCGAGATCGACCCGCGCGTCGGGCGCACCGTGCGCGCCTGGAGCTCCTACTTCTGGCGCGGCAAGACGAGCTCGGAGAGCACCGAGATCGAGGACGCAGGGGTGATCGACGTCGCTTCCGGGATCTACCAGATCCGGCGCGATCCGCCGTCGGCGCCGCGGCGGATGCGGATCTGGTCCGACGGCAAGACCTACCCCGTCGAGGTCGAGCCGAGGGGGGAAGAGATGCGCAGGCTGCCGGGTGGCCGCAAGGTCGAGACCCGGCACTACGTGATCCACGGCCTCGACCTGCCGGGCGAGCGCCAGTGGAAGGGCCAGCTCGAGATCTGGCTCGCCGAGGACGGCGCCGCGACGCCGGTCGAGATCCAGTACGACCGGAGCCTCTTGGGCGTGCGCCTGCGCCTCGCCGACGAGAACTGAGCGCCTCGCCTGGCAGGGTCCTTGCTACAGTGGAAGGTCGTTCCATCGAATCTCTCGTCCAAGGAGGAACCTTCATGAGTCACTCGAGAGCGTTGATCCTCACGAGCACCGTCCTGCTCCTCGCCGCGGCCGGCTGCAAGCCGAAGCCCGAGGAGACGGGCAACGAAGCGACACCGGAACCGGCCGAGGTCCAGAACGTCGAGCCGCCGCAAGAGGCGACGGCCGGCGACCGGATGGTCGCCGCCGCCACCCTGAAGACGGCGGACGGCACCGAGGTCGGGACCGTGACCTTCACCCAGCGCGCCGGCGGCACCGAGATGGTCGCCGATCTCCACGACGTCAAGGGCGTCGGCGCCCACGGCATCCACGTGCACGAGACCGGCGAGTGCTCGGCCCCCGACTTCAAGTCCGCCGGCGGCCACTTCAACCCGCAGGGCGCCGACCACGCCTGCCCCCCGACGACGCCGCGCCACGCCGGCGACTTCGGAAACGTCGACGTCTCCCAAGACGGCTCGGGCCATCTCGACGAGACGAGCGACCTGGTCACCGTGACCCCGGGCAACACCTCGGTGGTCGGCAAGGCGATGATCCTCCACGCCGGCAAGGACGACTGCACCTCGCAGCCGAGCGGCGACGCCGGCCCCCGGTTGGCGTGCGGGGTGATCACGCTCTCCGGTGACGAGGGCATGGACGAGGAGATGGTGCAGCCGGACGAGGCGGCCCAAGAAGCCTCCCAGGAAGGACCGGGGGGAACGTAGGCCGTAGCTCCCCGCGGCTCCTCCCGGTCCCGAGGTGCGCCGCCCGCTCATCCGGGCGGGGGATGACTCCGTACTCCTCGCTGCAGTCGGAGTCATCCACCTCAAACCTTCCGGGAGGAGACATGAGCAACAAATCGTTCGGAGCGCGGCAGGCGGTGTGGCTTGCCGCGCTGGCGCTGGCCGCCGCCGGCCCCCTGGCGGCCTCGAGCCACCGCGAGGCCCCCGCCGTCGCCGGCATGCCCCGGGTCGACGGCGCGGACTTCTACATGTTCCGGAGCTACGAGCCGGGCCGGGACGCCTTCGTCACCTTCATCGCGGACTACGTGCCGCTCCAGGACCCCTACGGCGGGCCCAACTACTTCGCCCTCGACCCGGAGGCCGTCTACCGCATCCACGTCGACAACACGGGCGACGGCGTCCCCGACCTGAGCTTCGAGTTCCGCTTCGCCAACACCCCGCGGGGGCTGGCGCTGCCGGTGGGCGGCATGACCATCCCGGTGCCCCAGGTGGCGCTCGGCCCGGTGGCGCCCGGCGACCTGGGCCGCACGAGCCTCAACCGCCTCCAGACCTACACCGTGCGCGTCGTCCGCGGTCCGGTCGACGCCGCCCCGGGGAAGCTCGCCCGCCGCGTGGTGGGCTACCTGGCGAAGGTCGGCGACGGCCCCCTCGCCAACCGCTTCGTCAAGCCCGAGGACGACATCGGGGTGAAGACCTTCCCGGATTACGAGGGCTACGCCCGGCGCTTCGTCTACGACGTCGGCATCCCGGAGTGCGGCCGGGGCCGGGTGTTCGTCGGCCAGCGAAAGGACCCCTTCGCCGTCAACCTGGGCGAGACCTTCGACCTGGTGAACATCGCGAACCCCCTGGGGCCGCGCGACGGCGAGCATGACAGCCTGGCGGACAAGAACATCACGTCGCTCGAGCTCGAGGTGCCGATCTCCTGCCTCACCACCGGCGACCAGCCGGTCGTCGGTGGCTGGACGACTGCTGCCCTGCCCCGGAACCGCCACCTGCTGGACGCCCCGAGCCTCGAGCGGCCGGACCTCGAGGAGGGCGGCCTGGTCCAGGTCTCCCGCCTCGGCAGCCCGCTGGTCAACGAGGTGGTGATCGGGCTCGAGGACAAGGACCGCTTCAACGCCAGCCGGCCGGACGGCGACGCGCGCTTCGCCAGGTACGTCACCAACCCGACCCTGCCCGAGATCCTCGAGGCCCTCTACGGCGACGCCGGCGTGCGCGCCCCCAACAACTTCCCGCGCCAGGACCTGGTGGCGGCCTTCGTGACCGGCGTGCCGGGCCTCAATCAGCTCGGCTTCGGCGAGATGCTGCGCCTGAACACCTCGCTGCCGCCAACCCCCAGGGCCGACCAGGAGGACCTGGGCGTCCTGGCCGGCGACGCCGCCGGCTTCCCCAACGGCCGCCGGCCGGTGGACGATGTGGTGGACATCGAGCTGCGGGTGGCGATGGGGGTGCTCTGCCATGCCTTCCCCGGGGTCTTCGGGTGCGGCCCGGCGGACGCCCCCTCGGGCGACCTGCCGTTCACCGACGGGGTGCTCACCGACGCCGCCTCGCTCGGCGACGCCTTCCCGTATCTCGCGCCGCCGCTCCCGGGCTCGCCGGACCCGGAGTCGCCCTGAGATGGCGCGCAAGCTCCCGCGGCGGGGCCGTACGGCCCCGCCGCCGCTCGCCGCCCTCGCCCTCGTGGCCCTCGCGGCGGTCGCCCTGGCGCGGCCGGCCCGGGCTCACGAGCTCTGGCTCCACCCCTCGGACTTCCGGCCCGCGCCCGGGGCGCGCCTCGCCGTGCGCGTGTTGGTCGCCCGGAGCGACGGCCCCGGCGCGGACCCGGTAGCCCCGCGGCCGGGGTGGATCGAGCGCTTCGTGCTCGCCGGCCCCGGAGGGACCGCGCCGGTCCGGAGCGTCCCGGGGGTCGATCCCGCCGGCTTCGCCCGGCTCGGCCCCGCCGGCGTCTACGCCGTCGGCCTGGTGACCGGCGGCACGCCCAACACCCTGTCCGCGGAGCGCTTCGAGCGCTACCTCGATCACGAGGGCCTGAGCGCGGTGATCCGGGCCCGCCGGGAGCGGGGCGAGGAGGGCGCTCCGGGCCGCGAGCTCTTCACCCGCTCGGTCAAGTCGCTGGTCGTGGCGGGCGCGGCGCCCGGCCACGCCGGCTACGACCGGGTCCTCGGCCTGCCCTTCGAGCTCGTCGCCCGGAGCGATCCGTTTGCCGCCGCCGGCGCCCTGTACCTCGAGGTCCTGGTCGGCGGCCGGCCGGCCGCCGACGTCCAGGTCGCGGCCCGGCCCGAGAGCGCGGGAGACGACGCCGAGGTCACCGCGGTGAGCGGCCCGGACGGCCGGGTGCGGCTGCCGCTGGCCGCCCCCGAGACCGGCCCGGAGATCTGGGTGGTCTCGGCCGTGCGCATGGAGGCGGCCCCTCCCGGCAGCGGGGCCGACTGGCACAGCACCTGGACCTCCTTGACCTTCGAGCGCCCCGCGCCGTAGCGTCGGCCGTGAGATCCGCCGCCACCTGCTCGCCGACGGCTCTCCGGTCGATGCCCCCCATGCCGCCGCCTGCCCAGCTCGACGACGCGCTCCTGCTGGGGCGGGTGGCGGCCCGGGACCCGGAGGCCTTCGCCGAGCTCTACGACCGTCACTCGAGCTCGGTGTTCGGCCTGCTGCTGAGGATGGCCGGAGACCGGGGCGAGGCCGAGGAGCTCCTCCAGGAGGTCTTCCTCCAGGCGTGGCGCGAGGCGGGGCGCTACCGCTCCCAGGTCGCCGCGCCCCGGAGCTGGCTCCTGATGATGGCCCGCTCCCGGGCGATCGACCGGCTCCGCTCGCGGAACGCCCGGACCCGCAGGGAGGAGGCGATGATGCGCGACGACCTCGCGGCGGCCGGAGCGGTCGCCCCCGCCGGACCGGAGCGACTGGAGGCACGCGAGCGCCGCCGGCGGGTCGCGGAGGCCCTGGCCCTCCTGCCCGACGAGCAGCGCCGGGCGATCGAGCACGCCTTCTTCGGGGGGCTCACGCACCGGGAGATCGCCGAGCGCCTGGGCGAGCCCCTCGGTACCATCAAGTCACGGATCCTGCTGGGCATGAGAAAGCTCCGGCAGGCCCTCGAGCCATGAGCCGCGAGCCCCACGACGACCGCTTCCGCGAGCTCCTCCCGGCCTACGCGCTGGGGGCGTTGGACGGGCCCGAGCGGGCAGAGCTCGAGGCCCACCTCGCCGAGTGCGCTGCCTGCCGGGTGCGGCTCGAGGCCTGGCGCCGGACGGTCGGCGACCTCGCCGAGGGGGTGGTGCCGGCGACGCCGCCTGCCGGGGTGCGGGCGAGCCTGCTCGACCGGGTCCGGAGCGAGGCCGCCGCCGAACGGCCCGCGTCGCGCGTCGCGGAGCGCCGACGGTGGATCGTCGCCCTCGCCGCCGTCGTCGTTGTCGCGGCGCTGACGGCGCTCCTGCTGGGGGTCGCCCGGGCGCGGCTCGGCTCCGAGCTCGAGGCGACCCGGAGCCGCGTCGCCGAGCTCGAGCGGCGCCTCGCGGCGGCCCAGGGCGACCTCGCCGAGACCCGCGTGCACCTCACCTCCCTCACCCGCCTGGTCCAGGTGCTCTCCTCGGCGCGCCCCGAGCGCCAGGTGGTGCTCGCCGGCCTCGATCCGGCGCCCGGTGCCCACGGCCGGCTGTTCCTCGACCCCGAGACCCGGCGTGCGGTCTTCGTGGCCGACCACCTTCCCGCCCTGCCCGCCGGGCGCGACTACCAGCTCTGGACCATCGTCGCCGGCACGCCGCGCTCGGCCGGCGTCTTCCGCTCCGACGCCCAGGGGCACGCCCTCCTCGAGGTCGACCAGGTGCCGCCGGAGAGGGCAGACGCCTGGGCGGTCACCATCGAGCCCGCGGGCGGCGTCCCCCGGCCTACCGGCGCCATGGTCCTCAAGGGGTAGCCCGTCCCGGGCGACGCAAGCCGCCGGCCAGGGCTCGGTCCGCCTCCGAGGTCGACCGGGCGACCGGTGAGCCGGCACCGGACGCCCGCCGTCGGCTCTGGTAGACTGCGCCGCAACTGCCGCCGGCGGCCTTCACCGTGCCCGATCCGCTTGCTTCCCTGAGAGAGCGCTCCCGGCGCTCGCCCCTGGACGTCGTGCTCGCCGAGGGGGCGGACCCGCGGGTGGTGGCCGCGGCCGAGCGGGCCGCCGGCGAGGGCATCTGCCGGCCGGCCCTGGTGGGGACGGCGGCCGAGGTGGCCGCGGCGGCCGCCACCGCCGGCGTCTCGGTCACGGTGCCCGTCCTCGACCCCGGCGAGGACCCGGACCTCCCCGAGCTCGCGGCGCTCCTCGCGGCCCGCCTCGCAGGCCGCCCGGGGCCGGGGACGCCCGCCGGCGAGGCCGCGGCCCTCGCCCGCGACCCCCTGTACTACGCGGCCCTCCGGGTGGCGGCGGGCCGGGCCGCGGGCGCCGTCATGGGGGCGGTCGCCACCACCGCCGCGGTCCTCCGGGCGGCGCTCCGCACGGTCGGCCCGCGGCCGGGTCTGAAGGTGGTGTCGTCCTGCTTCGTCATGGTCCTGGCCGACCGGAACCTGATCTACAGCGACTGCGCCGTGATGCCCGATCCCAACCCCTCCCAGCTCGCCGACATCGCCGAGGCGGCGGCCGCGAGCTGCCGAACCCTCCTGGGCGAGGAGCCGCGGGTGGCCCTGCTCTCCTTCTCGACCCGGGGAAGCGCCGAGCATCCGCGGGTCGAGAAGGTCCGCGCGGCGGTCGCCGAGCTCGCCCGCCGGGGCGTCGCCTTCGCCTTCGACGGCGAGCTCCAGGCCGACGCCGCCCTGGTCGAGCCGATCGCCCGGCGCAAGGCCCCCGGAAGCCCGGTCGCCGGGCGCGCCAACGTGCTGGTGTTCCCGGACCTCGACGCCGGCAACATCGCGTACAAGCTGACCGAGCGCCTGGCCGGGGCGCGGGCCGTGGGGCCGGTGCTCCAGGGCCTCGCGCGCCCGATCAACGACCTCTCCCGCGGCTGCTCGGTCGAAGACATTCTCGACGCCCTGGCGATCACCGCCGTCGAGGCCCAGGAGGAAACCTGATGCGAGTCCTGGTGGTGGGCTCGGGAGGCCGGGAGCACGCCCTGTGCTGGAAGCTCGCCCGGAGCCCCGAGATCGAGGAGCTCTACTGCGCCCCCGGCAACCCGGGCATCGCCCAGGTCGCTCATCCCGTGGCGGCCGGCATCGACCAGATCCAGGACCTGGCCGGCTTCGCCGCCGACCTGAAGATCGACCTGACCGTGGTCGGGCCCGAGCTCCCCTTGACCCTGGGCCTCGCCGACGAGCTGGCGCGCCGCGGCCTCAAGGTCTTCGGCCCGTCGCGGCGGGCGGCCGAGCTCGAGGGGAGCAAGGTCTTCGCCAAGGAGTTCATGGTCCGTCACGGCATCCCGACCGCCCGCTCCGAAGTGGTCCACGACGCCGCCCAGGCGCGCCGGGCGGCCCGGGGCTTCGGCCTGCCCGTGGTCTTGAAGGCGGACGGCCTGGCGGCGGGCAAGGGGGTGATCATCCCCGCCACCGGGCGGCAGCTCGACGAGGCGGTCGAGGTCTTCTTCGAGGAGCGCCGCTTCGGCACGAGCGGCGACCGCGTCCTGGTCGAGGAGCACCTCGAGGGCGAGGAGGTCTCGTTCATGGCACTCGCCGACGGCACCCGGGTGCTGCCGCTCGCCACGTCCAAGGACTACAAGCGCATCGGCGAGGGCGACACCGGTCCCAACACCGGCGGCATGGGCGCCCACACCCCGTCCGGCCTGGTGGACTCCGCCCTCGCCGCGGAGCTCGTCGAGCGGGTGATCCGGCCGACGATCGACGGCATGGCCGCGGAGAACCGCCCGTTCACCGGCGTCCTCTACGCCGGGCTCATCCTGACCGCCGACGGCCCGCGGGTGCTCGAGTACAACGTCCGGCTCGGCGACCCGGAGGCCCAGGCCCTGCTACTGCGCATGGAGGACGACCTGCTGCCGGTCCTCGCCGCCGGGGCCGAGGGCGACTTCGGCGGCGAGCGCCTGCGCTTCGCCCGCGAGGCCGCCGCCTGCGTGGTGCTGGCGAGCGCCGGCTACCCGGGCAAGCCGGTCAAGGGGGAGCCGATCGAGGGCCTCGGTGCGGCGCGCGGCCACCAGGGCGTCGAGGTCTTCCACGCCGGCACGGCGTGGGCCGAGGACGGCCGGAGCGTGGTCGCGAGCGGCGGCCGGGTGCTCGACGTCTGCGCCCGGGGCGAGACCCTGGTCGAGGCGCTCAAGCGCAGCTACGCGGCGGCGGCGGAGATCACCTGGCCGAGCAAGGTCCTGCGCCGCGACATCGGCCGCCGGGTGCTCGAACGAGGCTGATCCGGAGCGCCGCCGACGCCCGCAGCCGGCCGGGAATATCGGACCATGGCGGCGGTTTGTGTCATTGACAGGTGATCCGGGCCATTGCCATAATGGCGCGCGCCACACCTCTGAACCGCTCCGCAGTCCCTTGATCATGAGAGAGCGTCGGGCCGCGCGACCGAGCGACGTGATCGAGCTCTTGCCGGACGGAAGCCAGTCGAGGATTGTGATCCCATGGGATGCTCAGGTTGCTCATACAAGGGCCAGTCGACGGCCGTCGAGGATACCTTCATCGGCGTCCGCTTCGGCGAGGAGACCAATCTGACCCTATGCCGCACCGGCGGCGAGCTCTACTCCACGGGCGAGCGCCTGGTCGTCGAGCTCGACCATGGGCCGGCGTTCGGCAGGGTCGAGAAGTCGCCGATGCCGGCCTTCAAGCCGTGCCAGAAAGCGAGCGCGCGGAGCGTCGTGCGCCGCGCCACCGACGAAGATACGGAAGCCTACGACCAGCAGCTCGCCAACGAAGAGACGGCCCGGCGCTACTGCCAGCAGCGCGCCCGGGAGCTGGGCCTCGAGATGAAGGTCTCGCGGGTCGACTTCTCGCTCTACGGCAAGCGGGCGAGCTTCTACTTCACCGCCAACGGGCGGGTCGACTTCCGCCAGCTCGTCCGGGACCTCGCCAAGCGGTTCTCGGTGCGGGTGAAGATGATCCAGGTGGGCGCCCGCGACGAAGCCAAGCTCCTGGGCGGCATCGGCGTCTGCGGCCGGACCCTGTGCTGCTCGACCTGGCTCACCGACTTCCAGCCGATCTCGATCCAGATGGCCAAGCGCCAGAGCCTGTCGCTCAACCCCTCGAAGATCTCGGGCCAGTGCGGGAGACTGCTGTGCTGCCTGGCCTACGAGAACGACCAGTACGAGAAGAAGACTCGTCGACCGCGAAAGTAAGACCCGGAACCATGCCGAACCGAAAGCTCATCCGCCCCGACGTGCAGGACCTCCAGAAGGCCGGTTCCCGCGGCGCGCGGCGCAAGCAGGTGCCTCCCGAGCAGACCAACGCGGAGGAGTACTACTACCTGAAGCAGATGGCGAACAAGACGCCGATGGTGGTGGTGCTCACGAACGACGAGGAGCTCCGCGGGTGGATCGAGTGGTACGACAAGGCGATGATCAAGCTCAATCGCAACGACGGCCCGAACCTGCTCATCCCCAAGCACAGCATCCGCTATCTGTTCAAGGAAGCCGAGCTCCGGGGCCGCAGGGGCCGCCGCTTCGCCGCGAGCGACCGGGTCGCCTCCGGCGCCTCCGACGCCTCCGACGCTCCCGAGACCTCCGAAGACCGGGACGACTCCGACGACCAGGACCAGGACCAGGACTGACCCTCTCCCCACCCTCGCCCTGACCCAGGGCGACCCGGCGGGTGTGGGCCCGGAGATCCTCCTCCGGCTGCTCGCCGGCCCCGACTCCGGTCCAGCCCGCTGGCGGCCCCTCCTGGTCGCCGAGCGCGCGGCCCTCGAGGCCCGGCGCGACCTCGTCCCCGAAGCGCCCTGGGATCGCCTCGTCTACCTCTCGGGCAGCGTCTCCCGCGCCGCGCTCGCCGCCGCCGAAGGCATCCCCGTGCTCGACCCGGTGGGCTCGGAGCGCCGGGTCCGGCCGGGGCGCCCGGGCTCCGCCGACGCCACCGGCGCGCTGCTCGCCCTCGACATGGGGCAAGCGCTCGCCGCCTCGGGGCTCGCCGCGGCGCTGGTCACCTGCCCGGTCTCGAAGGAGGCGATCGCCCGCCACGTCCTGCCCGGTTTCGTCGGGCACACCGACTACCTGGCCCGGGGCGCCGGCCTCGAGCGCTACGGGCGGGACTACCTGATGACGTTCCTGGCCCCGGACCTCCGGGTGGCGCTGCTCTCGACCCACGTGCCCCTGCGCCGGGCTCTCGACGGGGTCACCCAGGCGGCCGTGGTGGAGGCCCTCGAGTGCCTCGACCGCCACGCCCCGGCGACCGCCTCCGGCCGCCGGCGGATCGCCGTCGCCGGCTTGAACCCCCACGCCGGCGAGGGCGGGCTCCTGGGCATCGAGGACGCCGCGGTCGTCGCCCCGGCGGTGGCGGCGGCCCGGCTCCTGGGGATCGACGTCCACGGCCCCGAGAGCCCCGACTCCCTCTTCGCCCGTGCGCGGCGGGGAGAAGCTCGACTGGGTGCTCGCCCTCTACCACGACCAGGGCCTGATCGCGGTCAAGACCGCCGCCTTCGGCCAGGCGACCAACTGGACTCTCGGCCTGCCCTACCTCCGCACCTCGGTCGACCACGGCACGGCCTACGCCGTCGCCGGCCGCGGCGAGGCCGACGCCGGCCCCCTGCGGGCGGTGGTGGAGACCACCCTCGCCCTCCTGTCCCAAGGGGTGGGACGGGCCGCCTGAGGAGGCGAGCTCGCTCTCACAGCCGCGAGCGGATCTCCCAGAGGTCCGGGAAGAGGGGCTCGAAGAGGGTCGAGCGCAAGTAGGCCGCGCCGGCCGAGCCGCCGGTTCCGGTCCTGGCGCCGATCGTCCGCTCCACCATCTTGACGTGCCGGTAGCGCCACTCCTGGATCCCCTCGTCCAGGTCCACCATCCGCTCGCAGACCTGGCGGATCAGGTGGTCGCCGCCGTAGACCGCGAGGAGCACCGCCTGGACCGCCGCCGAGGGCTCGACGGGTAGGCGGACGTCCCGCTCCAGGGCCGCGAGCGGCACCGCGTGACCGCGCGCGGCGAGAAAGCGCAGGAACGAGTCCCACAGCGTCGGCCGTTCCAGAAGCTCCTCCAGGTGCTCGCGGCCGGGGGTGCCGGCCGGGTGGTGGCTCACCATCCCGCGGCGCTTCTTGCCCAGGACGAACTCGACCTCCCGGAACTGGGCCGACTGGAAGCCGCTCGCCGACTCGAGCCGCGAGCGGAACGAGCTGAACGACAACGGGGTCATGGTCTCGAGCACGTCGACCTGCCCGACCAGGGTCTTGAGGATGGTGAGGATGCGCTTGAAGGTGTCGAGGGCGGTGGGCGCATCGTCGCCCTCGAGCGAGCGCTGGAGCAGCCCCAGCTCGTGGAGGATCTGCTTGAACCAGAGCTCGTAGACCTGATGGATGACGATGAACAGGGTCTCGTCGTGCTCCGGCGGCCGTCCCGGCGCGCCGGAGCGGGGGCGCTGCAGGGCGAGGAGCTCGTCGACCGCCAGGTAGCTGGCGTAGGTCAGGGGCTTGGAGCTGGCTTCGTCGGGAGGGTCGCTCACGCCCCGATGGTAGCTCAGCTCGCGCCGCGGCCGGAGAGGACCACCGGGATCGTCTTGAGCAGGATCTTGATGTCGAGCGACGGCGTCCAGGAGTCGATGTACTCGAGGTCGAGCTCCATCCAGCGGTCGAAGTCGACCTCGTTGCGGCCGCTGATCTGCCACAGGCAGGTGAGCCCCGGCTTCATCGCCAGGCGGCGGCGCTGCCAGCGCTGGTACTTCGCCACCTCCTCGGGGATCGGCGGCCGCGGGCCCACCAGGCTCATGTCGCCGCGGAGCACGTTCCAGAGCTGGGGCAGCTCGTCGAGGCTGAACTTGCGGAGGAACCGGCCGATGAGGGTCACCCGGGGGTCGCTCCGGAGCTTGAAGACCGGGCCCTTCATCTCGTTGAGGTGGAGCAGCTCGCGGCGCCGCTCCTCGGCGTCCTCGACCATGGTGCGGAACTTGTAGAGCGTGAACGAGCGGCCGTTCAAGCCGCAGCGGGTCTGGCGGAAGAGCACCGGTCCGCTGCCCGAGCCGATCTTGATCATCAGGGCGACCATCGCCACCACCGGCAGGCCGAGAAGCAGCACGAGCGCGGAGATCGCCACGTCGAGGGCGCGCTTGACCAGGAGCTGGAGCTGGCTGCTCGGGGCGGTCGAGAACGAGAGCACCGGCGTGTCGCCCAGCTCCTCGAGCTCCACCTTGGCCTTGGTGTGGGGGAAGAAGTTCAGGGCGAAGCGGGTGTGGATGCCCTGCTCCGAGAGCCCGAGGAAGAGGTCCTCGAGCCGGTCGAGGTCGCGCCGCCCGATGCAGAAGATCACCTCGTCGACCACCTGCTCGGAGAGGATGCGCGGGATCTCGTCGACCTTGCCCAGGATCGGATGCCCCAGGGTGGCCGGATCGGGCGCGGGCTCCGAGTCGCCGTTGACCACGAAGCCCAGGAACCGGTAGCCCCAGAAGCTGCGGTGGTCGAAGGTGCGGGCCATGTTGCGGGCCATGGCGTTGGTGCCGACGATCAAGACGGTGCGGTAGTTGAAGCCGCGGGCGCGCACGTAGCGCGAGGTGATCCGGAGCGCCAGCTTCTCGGTGAGGAGCAGCAGGCAGGCGACCACCGCGAAGAGGGCGATCCAGAGGCGGCTGATCCGGTCGTCCTCGAGCACCAGCTCGTCGATCCGCAGGGCGTAGAGCAAGAGCGCGAAGGCGACGATGCCGGTTGCGCATACCCGGATGATCGCCCACGCCTCCTCGACGATGGGCACCGTCCGGTGCGAGCGGTAGCGGCCGGTGCGCAGCAGCAGGATGCCCCAGATCAGGAGCGCCAGGGGCAGGAACGGGAGGTACTCGGCGAGCGGGTAGAGCGGTTGGAACTGCCCGGGCAGGAACCAGTGGAGCGCCGTGCTGCGCAGCCAGTAGGCGAGGAAGAAGGCGACGGCGACGAGGAAGAGATCGAGCAGGAATACGGTGACCGCAACGATCCGCGCGCGTTCTTTCAGCATCGACCGCCGGCTCCCTCTCTGCGCGCCCCGTAGTGATATGGCGCTGCAACATTGTACACGCTCTGCCGGTCGTTGGGCAACCACCGGGGAAAGGCGCATCCAGAAAAATGGAGGGTTCACCTCCGCCCGCCATTATTACGCGACTCGGGGTCCCCGAGTCCAATTGCCCGGAAACGAGATCCCACCGGAGGGCGCCGAGGCTCGCGGCGAGGAGGCGCTCGTGGTCCACTACGCGGCGCCGAGCAGACCGCGGAAGAGCTCCGCGTACCGCGCCGCCACCGCGTCCCAGGAGTAGCGCTCGGCCGCCCGCCGGGCCGCGCGCCGGCCCGCCTCCCGCGCCGCTTCCGGGTCGCTGCGCACCTCGTCGAGCCGGCGCGCCAGGCTCTCCGGCTCGTCCGCCCGGAAGTACCGGCCCGTCTCGCCCGCGACCTCGCGGTTCTCCGGCGTGCCGTTGACCAGCACGCAGTTGCCGTATCCCATGGCCTCGACCAGGGCCGGATGGGTGCCGCCGACCTCGGTGGCGTGGACGTAGGCGAGGGCGTGGGAGAGGAGCTCGCGGTAGCCCTCGCCGTAGATCGCCCCGGGGAAGAGCACCCGGCGATCGGCCCGCGCCCGGAGCTCCGCGATGAAGCGGCCGGCGTAGGGGGCGTCGCCCACCATCACCAGCGGCAGCTCGCCACCCACCCGGCGGTAGGCCTCGATCACGCGGTGGGGGTTGTTCTCGGGCTCGAAGCGGCTGACGTAGAGGACGTAGCGCCGGCTCTCGAGGCCGAGCCGCGCCAGGGTTTCGCCCGCCGGAACCGGCCGCGCCTCGACGCCGTAGGTGATCACCGTCGAGTCCGCCCCGTAGCGCTCGAGGTAGTAGGCGCGGATCACCTCGGCGTCGGTCACGAGCACGGCCGGCACGAAGCAGGCCAGGCGCTCGGAGAGGGCGTAGACCATCCGCCCCAGGAGGCCCCACTTCGCCCGCTGCCGCTCGATGCCGTCGACGTGGAGGGCGACGGCGGTGCCGGCGAGGCCGAGGAGCGGCACGAAGAGGCCGTTCGCCCCGTTGACCACCAGGGCGGCGTCGAACCCCTCGGCGCCCCGGGCGAGGGCGTCGAAGCAGGAGAGGAAGGTGTGGACCGGCGTGTCCAGGTGCCGGGTGCGTACCGTCGGCAGCACCCGCAGGTGGGCCCCCTGGTACTCGGCGAGGCTCCGGGGAGTGTAGTGGGCGCGGCAGTAGACGGTGACGTCGAAGCCCGCCCGGGCGAGGCGCGGCGCGAGCTCCTCCATCAAGGTCTCGTAGCCGCCGTAGCGCGCCGGGATGCCGCGGCTGCCGAGCAACGCGATCCGCGGTAGGCGCCCCATGGGGGCGGATTGTGTCAGAGGGACGCGGAGCCCGGAGACCGGCGATGGCTCCGGGGCTCGGGCCGCCTCAGTTGTACATGATCCGCTTCGGCGGCACCTTCCGGTTGAGGGTGTCGGTGGTCGGGATCAGATGAGCCGTGTTCGGCCACCACTCCTGGCGGAGGGTGTTCTCGGAGGGCGCCGCGCCGTCCCAGGGTCCGAGCCCGACGCACCGGTACTCGAACAGCTCCACGGACAGCTGGCCCGGCGCCTCGTAGCCCGGTTGCTCCCCGCGGACGCCGTAGTAGGCGTGGATCAGCTCGTGACCCAGGCCGATGGCCGGCGGGCGGGTGCGATTCATCGTGGTCGTCGGGTCGATGTTCCACAGGACCGCGCAGTTGCAGCCCGGGCCTCGCGGCGAGTGCGGGTCGAGGGCGGCGATCGTGGAGAGGATCACGTGATCGCGTTGCGCCGTCGTCAACGTTGTCGGCAGCCCTCCGCCCGTCAGCCAGGTGCGGACCTGGGTCCCCGTGATCCCCACGTCGAAGCCGCTGACCCCGAGGGTTGGGACCCAGGTCTGGTCGGTTCGGTATCCCTCGTTCGTGTCCGCCCAGCGAAAGTACCGGGGATCGAACAGCAACGCCCACCGGTTCACGTAGTTTCTCACCTGCTGGAGCCTCGTTCCCCACCCACCGAGCCCGGGCATCGCGTTGAGCGTCCAGCGAGGGGTGGTGTTGATCGCCGCGGCCAACCCGTGGGCCGCCGCGACGAGGGATCCGAGCGTCCCTCCGAAGGCCGCGATGGCGGCGTTCCGGGTCACGTTGCCCGGGGCGCCGCCCGCCAGCAGCTCATGGGCTACCCTGGTCAGGGAGTCGTTGCCGTTGCCCATGCGTGCCGAGTTCCCGATGGCGCTGGGCGCGATGCCGGTGTCGTTGCCGTTGTTCTGGAGCTCCCACAGCAAGGTCGCTCCGCTGGGGGTGTGGTTCAGCCACAGCAGCGCGTTGTGGACGGAGGCGCGGAAGCCGGCCGGGAACGGCCCGAACACGCCCCCGTACCAGTTCGTATCACCCGTGAGCACCTCGATCCCCGGCGCCCCGGGGTGATACATGTTCGTCGTAGCACGCCAGTACTCGATCGTCTGAGCCATCGGGTCACTCCCCGTCGCTCCATGGTCGCCGCGTTTTCGGGATCGCTCAGAGCTTGTGAATGAATCTCCGGCCGTCGCGAGGGCGTTCCCGGGCGCCCCTCGCGAGGCGCGCCGACGCAGGCGTAGCGGGGCCTACGTCGAGGAGGCGTAACGCCGCGAGGGGCGATTCGGGGGCGCCCGCAGTAGGTCGGAGATTCATTCACAAGCTCTCAGTCGATTGTAGCGTCCGGCCGCGGCAGCGGCAGCCCCTGGCTCAGGAGCCACCGGTCGATCTGCCGCGCCGGGGCCGTTTGCCGGCCCTGGATCGTGCGCCGGCGGGCGAGAATCTCTCTGCGACGGGTCCACAGCCAGCGGTAGGCGCCGAGCGAGGAGCGCTCGCGCAGGACCACGTGGCCGAAGGCCAGGAGGTCGCGAACGAGGGTCGCCGGTAGGGTCCAGAGGAAGTTCCAGGCCGTCTGGTGGTAGGCGCGCAGGAGGTAGCGGTTCTTGAGCGAGTGAAAGTTGACCGCCGCCGGCATCGCCCGGCGCCGCGCCGGCAGGTTGAAGCGCCGGTGGCGGCAGCGCGCCGCCGGCTCGTAGAGCACCTCCCAGCCCCGCTCGCGGAGGCGGAAGGCGAGCTCGGCATCCTCGCGGAAGGAGTGGAAGTCGGGATCGAAGGGCTCGCCGGGGGCCACGGCGACGTCCTCGAGGGCCGCCCGGGAGAAAAGCGACGCCGCGCCGGTCGCCCCGAAGACTCGCTCGGCCACCGGGTACTGCCCCTCGTCGCGGAGGCCCGAGCCCCGGTCCAGGTGGCGCCAGGTGAGCGTCAGGCGCATGCCGCAGGCGTCGAGACGCCGCGGCTCGTCCGTGCCCGCGCGGGTCGCCGCGGCCGGCTCGCCCCCGCCGGCGAGGCGCACCAGCCGGCCGGTCACGGCGCCCACGGCGAGGCCGCGCCGGGTGCCGTCCTCGGCCCGGGCGAGCAGGCGCTCGGCGTAGTCGGGCGCCGGGCGGGCGTCGGGGTTGAGCGACAGAACCCAGGGCGCCGTTGTCCGGGCGATCGCCTCGTTCATGCCTCCGGCGAAGCCCCGGTTTTCGCCCAGCGCCACGAGCTCGCAGCGGACCCCCGGCACCCGCTGCCAGTCGCCGGCGGTGGCCGCCTGGAGCGTGCCGTCCCGGCTGGCGCAGTCGACCACCACCAGCTCGAGCGGCCTGGTGGCGAGGGCGGCCACCGCCGCGAGACATCCCGGGAGATCGGCCGCCGAATCGTGGGTCACCACGCAGACCGCGAGGCGGGGCGCGGCGGCCGGGGCGCGGTTGCTCTCGCTCATCCGGCGGGCTCCTCCCCGGCCGCCGGCGGTCGCCACGCCCGGGCGAGCTTCCGCGGCCGGCGCCAGCCGGTCACCGCTCCCACCGCCGCCGCCCGGAGCCCCGCCGCCGCCTCCGCCCGGCTCGCCGCCCGCCGCGGCCTCCGCACCGGGAGCAGAACGAGGCGCAGGGCCATCCCCAGCGGGATCACGCAGCGCGCCGCCGCCGCCCAGCCCCGGCCGTGGTGGCGGGCGAGGTAGCGGACCAGGTTCCGGTAGTAGAGCCACAGGAAGGCGCCGAACCCCAGGCGGGGCACGGTCGAGCCCAGGCCGTGGCGGAAGCGCGCCGCCGGCCAGTAGAGGACCCGGAGCCCGGCCGCGAGGAGCCGCCGGGCGAGGTCCACGTCCTCGAACCACGCCGGGTAGAAGGCCGGGTCGAGCCCGCCCACGGCCTCCCAGGCCTCACGCCTCAGGGCGAGCGCCGCCGCCGCCGGCTGCTCGACCAGGGTCCCCGGCGCCGGCTCGCGCGCCGGCCCGCGGGCGGCGGGCAGGAGCAGACCTTCGAGCACCAGGCGCAGGGGCGAGGGGAGGGGCTTGAGCTGCCAGCGCCACTGGCCGGTCCCGTCGGGCCCCTCGAGGCGCGGCGCGAGCCCCGCCGCCTCGGGGTGGGCCGCGAACCCGGCGAGGAGGGCCTCGAGGGCCCTCGGCTCGGGGCGGGCATCCGGGTTGAGCAGAAGGAGGATCCCGCCCCGCGCCTCGGCGGCGCCCCGGTCGGCGCCCCCGGCGAAGCCGAGGTTTTCGCCCGGCGAGATCCAGCGCAGACCCGACGTGTCCACCGCCGCGCCCGCTGCCAGGCCGCCGCCGTTGTCCACCACCACGAGCTCGAACCGGGGATCGTCCGGCCAGGCCGCCGCGAGCGCGGCGAGACCCTCCTCGTCGCGCCAGTGGACCGCGATCCCGGTGAGCGCCGCCTCCGTCACGCCTCCTCCCGCCCGGCGAGGAGGGTCTCGTCGCCGAGCGCCGACGGCCCCCGGCGGGCCCACCCGCGAAGGTGACGGGCGGCTCGCCCCCAGCCGCCCAGCACCCCCCGGCAGCGGCCGAGGTCGCCACGCCCGGCGGCGCGGACGAGGTCGACCAGGTCGCGGGCGACGAGCCGGGGCAGGCGGCCCCAGAACCGCCCGCCCAGGAGCCCGGCGAGCACCAGGTAGCGGTTGCCGTAGACCAGCCGCCAGCGGCCGGAGCCCATCGTGCCCGCGGTCACCGAGCCCCGGTGGCGGGCGCGGGCGGCGGGCACCGAGAGGGCGCGGAACCCGGCGCGGCGCAGGCGCCAGGCGAGGTCGACGTCCTCGTAGTAGGTGACGAGGCGCGAGTCGAAGACCTCCGGGGGCGGCGCGACCGCGGGCGGCAGGACGGCGCCCATCTTGCGCGGCTCGCCGGCGACGGCGTCTAGGGCGACTCGCCGGTAGAGGGCGGCGGTCGCCGAGACCCCGAACACCTCGCGCGCCGGCGCCGCGGCGCGGGGCATGGGCTCGCCGCGGCCGAGCTGGACCGCCTGGAGCCAGCCGTTCCACGCCAGGCCCCAGCCGTCGGCCCGGCCCGAACCGTCGTCGAGGAGGTTCGCGCCCTGGGCCGCCGCCACGTCCGGCGCGCCGTCGAGGGCGGCCTCGAGGGCGGCCAGCCAGCCCGGCGCGACGACGGCGTCGTCGTTGACCACGGCGACGTACGGGGTCTCCGAGGCGGCGATCCCCAGGTTGACGGCGGCGGCGAACCCGACGGGCCGGGGCAGCTCGATCCAGCGTTCGGCGCCGGCGGCGAGCCCCGCCAGGTCGGGTCCGGGCTGCCAGCCGCCCTGGGCCACCACGATCAGCGCCGGCCGGGCGCCCGGACCGCCGGACGGTGCCCCCACCTGCCCGGCGAGGGCCTCGAGACACTCGGCGAGGAGCGGGCTCCGGCCCAGGGTCGGGACCACGACACTGGAGCGCGGTCGACCGGACGCCCCCCACAACCCCTCGATCCCCTTCCCACCCCACGGGGGGGAAGGGGACGGTTGACCGGACGCCCCCCACAACCCCTCGATCCCCTTCCCACCCCACGGGGGGGAAGGGGACGGTTGACCGGATGCCCCCCACAACCCCTCGATCCCCTTCCCACCCCACGGGGGGGAAGGGGACGGTTGACCGGATGCCCCCCACAACCCCTCGATCCCCTTCCCACCCCACGGGGGGGAAGGGGACGGTTGACCGGATGCCCCCCACAACCCCTCGATCCCCTTCCCACCCCACGGGGGGGAAGGGGACGCCCCCTCCCGCGCATGTTCGCGGGGGTTCGGGGGTGGGCTCACCGCCACTCGACCTCCAGGCGATCGAGAAGGATGCCGTTCTGGCCGCTCGCTCGGGGGGGGCCGTCGGTGCGGAGCCCCAGCGGCCCGCCCCGCCACTCGAAAGGCCCCAGCTCCAGGCGGCGCCAGTCCCCGCCGTCCCGGGCAGCGGTCGCGTCCTCGGCCCGCGCCGCCATCGCCGCGGGCGCCGGCCGGGGCGGCGGGCTCCAGGAGGTGAGCAGGCGGTGGCCGTCGAAGACCTGGAGGGTCACCGGGTCGGGGTTGTTCCGCTCCACGCGGAGCTCGAGCCGCAGGCGGAAGCGTTCGCCGCCGGCGACCAGCGGCACCTCCACCGACTCGCCCGGCCGGATCACCCACGCACCCCGGTAGCTGCTCCGTGCCACCACCCAGGTCTCCGGGTGGAGGTGGCCGCCCCGGTGGGCGATCCAGGGGTCCTCGAGCTCCGCGACCCGGGTGGGGACGAGCCGGGCGAGCGCCGGCAGGGCCGCCGCGGCGAGGAAGAGCGCCGTCGCTCCGGCGGTCGGGGCGAGCCGGCGAAGCGCCGGCGCCCGGCCGTCGCGGCGCCGCCGGGGAAGCCACCAGAGCCAGGTCACGAGCGCCGCCGAGAGCGGCGGCCAGAGCCAGGAGGCGAGGCGCGGGCGGACGTAGCTCGGGAAGAAGCGCGCCACGTCCGCCCCGATCTGGGCGGTGAGGGCGTCGAGCAGGTGGGTGCGGCCGTCGGCCAGGTCGAAGGCCAAGCCGGGCTCGGCCAGCCAGGCCAGGGCCAGGACCACCGTCGCCAGTCCCAGGGCCGCCAGCACCACCCGCGCCCCGGGCCGCCGCCGGCGCCCGAGGAGCGGCGCGAGGACGAGGGCGACGAGCGGCAGCAGCGCCACGCCGTAGCGAAACGGCGGCGACCACCCGCCGTACCACTCGGCGCGCGGCGCGGCGAGCACCAGGTAGGGGAGGCCGATCAGCGTCAGGTGGGCGACCACCGGCAGCCGGCGGCGGATCGCGTAGAGCGCCGCGGGTACCGCGAGGAGCCAGATCGGGGCGGCGGCGAAGAGCCCGAAGGCCGAGTCCCAGAAAAGACCGGCCAGCCCCCGGGCGTAGCTCGCCGGCGAGAAGGCGGCGAGGTCCAGCTCCTTCCAGATGTGGACCTTGAGCGGGTTGCCGTAGCGCACCTCGTTGACCGCCAGCAGGACCGCCAGGGTGAGCCCCAGGGCGCCAGCCAGAATCGCCAGGGCGAGGCGCGAGCGGCGGTGGCGCCACCCGGCGAGGACGGCGAGCGGCGCGGCCAGGAGCGCGAAGCGGAACTTCAAGGCGGGCAACACGATCAGGGGCAGGAGCAGGGCGAGCCAGCCGAGCGTCCGCCGCCCCCGGGCGACGGGCGCCTCCGGTCCGCCGCTCCGCGGCACGGCGAGGACCCGGTCGAGGGCCGCCGCCAGGGCGAGGGCCGCCGGCACCTCCACCCACACCTGGTGGGCGTAGATGAAAAGCGGCGGGGCCAGCGCCAGCACGCCGTAGGCCAGCAGGCCCTCGGCCGGCCGCTCCGGGGCGTAGCGCCCGGCGAGGCGGAGGGTGAGCCAGGCGAGGGCGGCCGCCAGCAGAGCCATCGTGGCGCAGGTGCCCGCCCGGCCGGCGAGCCGGTAAGGCAGCGCCAGGACCAGCGGCAGCAGAGCGTTGTGCCGGGAGTAGACCTCGCCGTGGGGCCCCCGCGGGTCCCCCGGCTGCGGGCCGACGGGGCGCTCCATGAAGTAGCGCCAGTCGCCCTCGGCGTAGTTGTTCGCCAGGTCGACGTCGTGGTCGAAGGCCAGGCTGTGGGCGAGGAGCAGGTAGTAGGGCTCGTCGCCGTCGGGCTGGCGCCGCGACGCGACCCAGGGCTGGGAGAGGAGGTAGAGGACGAGAGGCAGCACGAAGAAGACCGCCGGCGGCCGGAGCGGCACCCGCCGCCCGAGAACCGGTCGGAGCGCCACGATCTGGGCTGCGGCGTGGAGGCCGGCGAGGGCGAAGAGCGAGGCGGCCAGGACCGGCCCGAGCTCCGGCAGGCCGAGGCCCTGGTAGGAGAGGCTCGCCGCCACCAGCAGGACCAGGGCCACCGCCTCCCCGGCCAGGAGCCGGGGCGCGAGCCGGCGGCCGCCGAGGCGGCGGCACTCGAGGTCGACCGCCGCCAGGGCGCCCAGGGTCAAGGGCAGGACGGCGAGCGTCCCGCGCAGGGCGTGGTCCGGAGGCAGTGGCAGCGAGCGGGCGGCGAGCCAGGAGGCCGCGGCGCCCAGGACGCCCAGCGCCACCGCCGGCCAGGGCGTCTCGGCGGGCTCCCGCCGGCTCACGGCCGGACCTCCACCTGGAAGAGGGTCAGGGCGACCTCGGGGGGCAGGTCGGGGCGCAGGGCGACCTCCAGGAGCTCGGGCCGGCCCGGTGCCGCCAGCCGCAGGACGGTGCGGTAGCGGCGGCCGAAGAAGAGGCCGTCCGCCGCCACCCAGGAGAGCCACGGCACGGCGGAGGCCGGCCGGCCGAGGGCGAGGCCGGGCCGGGCCGCGGCCCACTCCTCGGTCTCTTCGCCGAGCCTCAGGGTCCAGACGCGATCCGGCCCCCGCGCGCTCCGCAGGCGGACGGTGGCCACGGGCGTGCCGTGGGGGAGGCCGGCGGCGTTGGCGAGCGCCGAGTCGAGGACCAGGCGGAAGTGGCGGCCGTCGGTCATCCGGGCGGCGGCCTGGCCCGCGGCGGACAGCTCGACCGCCCAGCGCGGTTGGTCGCGGTCGAGCACCAGGGCCTCGCCGGCGAGGAGCGGCGAGCCGGCCGCCGGCAGGCTCGCGATCAGGAGCGCGAGGACCACCGCCGCGGTGAGCCCGGCGAGGGGAGCGCCGGGCCGGTCTCGGTCCGCGGCGCCGGCGCGGCCGTGCGCCACCCCCGCCGCCACCCCCAAGGTCGCGGCGGCAACCATCACGGCCAGGGCGCTCCACCAGGTCACCGGCAGGCCGAGGAGCCCGAGGGCCGCCGCGAGGGGCTCCGGCCGCAGCCAGGGGAAGGCCGAGAGGAGGGCGGTCAAGCCGAGCAGGAAGCACGACCACACCGCCTGCACCTGAACCTGAACCTGAACTGGGGCCCGAACCCGTACCGAGGCTGCCGGGCGCCGGGACCCCCCGGGCTCGGGAAGGGCGAAGGCCGCCAGGGCGCCGGCCGCGGCGAGTGCTCCTTCCACCGCGACCGCCCGGCCGGCGGCGAGGGCCAGGGCGAGGGCGGCCAGCGCCACCCCCCACCGGCGGCCCCCCGCCAAGGCCAGCGCCGGCACCGCCAGAGGGACGAGGGCGGCGAGCTCCAGGCTCTCCGCGAAACCCCGGCCCGGGGCGAGGGCCGCCAGAGCGAGGGCCGCGGCGCCGACCAGGGCGGGCGCCCAGCCGCCGCGGAAGCTCCGGGCGAAGCCGGGCTCCTCACCCTCGGGATCCCGCCCGGGCGCGAGGGCCAGGGCGAGGCCCGCGGCGGCGGCCACCCCGGCCGCCCGCGGGTCCCAGGCGAAGGGCGCCGCGAGCAGGGCCAAGGCCGCGATGCGGGCGCCCGGCCGCGTCCAGCCGGGCACCCGCCCCAGCGCCACCGGCGCCGCCGCCAGGGCGACGAGCGCGGTGAGCGTGGCGGGCCGGAAGCCCGGCCCCAGGGCGAGAAGCGCCGCTCCGGCGAGAAGCGCCCGGGACGGTCCCTGGAGGCGGCCGAGCACGATCAGGGCGGCGGCGCCCACCGCCGGAAAGGCGACGAACACGGCCGCCGTCCGGAGGAGCGAGCCGGTGCCCAGGAGGTCTCCGCCGCGCAGCAGCGCCTGGAGACCGATGGCCAGCGCCACCGCCGCGCGCGGCGCGAGAAGCTCCCGGGCCGGCGCGGGCCCGCGCCGCCCGAAGGCGGCCACCGCCAGCGTGCCCGCGGCCAGGGCGAGCGCCGCCGCCCCCCGAGCCGGCCCGGCCGGCAGCGCCCAGACCGCGGTCACCACCAGCGCCGCCCCCAGCCCGCCGTGGGCGCCGCTCCGCGGCGCGACGCCCGCCGCGGCCACCAGCACCGCCCCGGCCGCGAGGGCGAGATAGGCGGTTTCGGCCGCCGCCATCGGATCGCGCTGCCAGGCGGCGAGCGACAGCATCGCCAGGACGCCGGCGACGGGGGCGCCCGAGCGCAGGGCGAGGTGAGCCGTCGTCGGGGAGTCGAGAGGCGATCGAGGCATGAAACGTCCGGCGGTTGCGCCGGATTCTATCGTTTGGCCGTACAGGAGCTTCTCGAGGGGTGTACGGCCGCCGGCGGCCCGGCGTCGCACCCGCCCGCCGGGGCGGCGAGCGAGCCCGGAGGGCCTGCTAGACTTCGCCCCCATGCTGGCCCGCGAGCTCTTGAGGAACGATCCCGAGCGCGTCCGCCGGGGGCTCGCCGCCCGCCGCGCCGACCCCGATCTGCTCGCCGGGTGGACCCGGCTCGACGAGGAGCGGCGCGCCCTCCTGGTCGAGGTCGAGGAGGACAAGCGCCGGCGCAACGAGGCGAGCCAGGCAATCGGCGAGATCAAGCGCCAGGGGGGCTCGGCCGAGGAGGAGATCGCCGCCGTCTCCGAGCTCAAGGGGCGGATCGAGACGCTCGATCGCCGCCTGGCGGAGGTGGACGAAGAGCTCGCGGCCACCGAGCTCTCGATCCCCAACCTGCCCCACGAGAGCGTGCCCGAGGGCAAGGACGAGGCCGCCAACCGGGTCGAGCGGGTGGTGGGCGAGCCCCGGGGCTTCGACTTCCCCGCCAAGGCCCATTGGGACCTGGGCCCCGAGCTCGGCATCCTCGACTTCGAGCGCGGCGCCAAGGTCGCCGGCGCCCGCTTCACCGCCTCCTTCGGCGCCGGCGCCCGTCTCGAGCGGGCGCTCATCTCCTTCATGCTCGACCTCCACACCGGCGAGCACGGCTACACCGAGGTGCTGCCGCCGTTCCTCGTCAACGCCGACTCGCTCGTGGGCACCGGTCAGCTCCCCAAGTTCGCCGAGGACCTCTTCCACCTCGAGGGCTACCCGCTCTACCTGGTGCCCACCGCCGAGGTGCCGGTCACCAACCTCCACCGCGGCGAGATCCTGGAGGAGGCGGCGCTGCCCGTGCGCTACGCCGCCTACACCCCCTGCTTCCGGAGCGAGGCCGGCTCCTACGGCAAGGACGTCCGGGGCCTGATCCGCCAGCACCAGTTCAACAAGGTGGAGCTGGTCCACTTCACGACGCCCGAGACGAGCTACGACGCCCTGGAGGAGCTGACCGGCAACGCCGAGCGGGTGCTCCAGCTCCTGGGGCTTCCCTACCGGGTCGTGACGCTCTCGACCGGCGACATGGGCTTCTCCGCCGCCAAGACCTACGACCTCGAGGTCTGGCTGCCCGGCCAGAGCGCCTACCGCGAGATCTCCTCGTGCTCGAACTGCGAGGACTTCCAGGCCCGCCGCGCCGAGATCCGCTACCGCCCCGAAGGCGGCGGCAAGCCCCGCTACGCCCACACCCTCAACGGCTCCGGCCTCGCCGTCGGCCGCACCCTGATCGCAGTGCTCGAGAACTACCAGCAGGCGGACGGCACCATCACCGTCCCCGAGCGTCTCCGGCCGTACCTGGGAGGGATGGAAACGATCGGGCCGCGGCAGGGGTGAGAGGCTGTAAGCTGCACCCCCACCTGCGCGGAGGGGTGGCTGAGTGGTCGAAAGCGGCGGTCTTGAAAACCGTTGGCCCTCCGGGGCCCGTGGGTTCGAATCCCACCCCCTCCGCCACGCAAGCTACGAAAACCAAAGATATTGATGGCGTAGGTGCTATTTGGGCTATGGCGGCGGTGGGTCCGGGTCAGCGGAACCTGGCGCCAGAAGCGGGGGCCAAGTCAGGCGACGCCCGCGTGCTCTTCTTCTTCAGCGGAGTCGCCCTCGAGGTCCTCCGAGACCTCGCCCGGGTACCGCACATCTCCAAGAAGGTCTTCGCGGGAACCAGCGGACGAGCGTCATTCCCCCGCCATGCCTGGGAGAAGGCCCTCGAAAACGCGGAGCTCGACGACTTCCGGTTCCACGACCTGCGCCACACCGCCATCACCTGGCAGGCCCTGACCGGGGTCTCCGTCCCCTGGCTCCAGGTCTTCTCCGGCCACAAGACCTCGGCCCAGCTCGACAAGTGCGTCCACCTCGCGAAGACGAACAGCTCGAGGATCTACTTGGACTCGTGGTGCTGGTGCTTCTAGAGAGGGTAGGATCGAAGGGGTTCCGGCAAGGGCGCGGAGGCTTGTACGCCGGCAACAAGAAGTGACGGGCAGTGCACAGTCAGGTGAGAAACGAGCCTGGTCGGGACCGAGCAGAGCTACCGACGAGGCCAACTCATGAGTCTGCTGGGCTACTGGGCCAAGACGAAGAAGAACGGCAGCTCGGTTGAGCACCATCCGCTCCTCTACCACGTGCTCGACGTGGCGGCGGCCGGCGCTGAGCTGCTCCGCGTCCGGCCCCGGGCGATGAGCCAGCTCGCCGACGTCGGCGGGCTCGAGGCGGACGCGCTCGCATCGTGGCTCTGCTTTCTCTTGGCGACCCACGACCTGGGCAAGATGGCGGACGGGTTCCAGGGTCAGGCCAAGGAGCTCCAGGCTCGTCTTCAGGGGCGCACCTCCGGAGCCCTGTACCTGGAGCGTCACGATCTACTGGGCTTCCGCCTCTGGGCCGAAGTCCTGGGGCGCGAGCTCCACGAGGAGATCCTCCCCTTCGCGGAGCCGGTTCCGTACCACGACTGGTGGGACCTCGTCGCGCCCTGGATCTGGGCGACCGCAGGGCATCACGGTGTCCCGCCGAGGAGGCACGAGCCGGAGGCGGACCTCGAGGAGCAATTCCCGGCGCCGGTAAGGGCGGACGCGCGGGAGATGGTCGAGACGCTGGCGGCGCTCCTGCTGCCCGGAGGGATCCCCTTCGGGCCCGAGCCGCGTCGCCAGCAGCTCGACCGCTTTCGGCGCGCGAGTTGGCTGGTCGCCGGCCTGGCGGTCACGGCGGACTGGATCGGCTCGAACGTGGCCTGGTTCCCGTTCACCAGAGAGGAGATGGCCCCGGCGGAGTACTGGCGGGAGATCGCCCAACCTCGAGCCCGCAACGCGGTCCTGGAGAGCGGCGCAGCGGCGCCGCCCGCGAGCGCCCCGGGCGGCGTGACAGCGCTCTGGCCGGCGATCACCACGCCCACGGACCTCCAACTGCTCGCCGCAAGCGTGGAGCTCGGCACCGGGCCGCAGCTCTTCGTCGTGGAGGAGGTGACCGGGGGAGGGAAGACCGAGGCGGCCTTTGCACTCGCCCATCGCCTGATGGCGGCCGGCGGCGGTAGCGGGATCTTCGTGGCCCTCCCGACCATGGCGACCGCCAACGCGATGCACGAGCGAGTCGGCAAGGTCTACCGACGACTCTTCGGGGCCGGCGCAGAGCCGTCTCTGGTCCTGGCCCACGGCAAGAGCCACCTGGCTCTGCCGATGGAAGCGGTCGGCCGAGACGACGGAGAGGACGAGACGTCCGGCGGCTCGGGCTCGGGCCAGGCCGCCGCCTGGCTGGCGGACAGCCGCAAGAAAGCTTTGCTCGCCACCGTCGGCGTCGGGACCATCGACCAGGCTCTGCTGGGGGTCCTGCCCGTCCGGCACCAGTCCCTGAGACTTTGGGGCCTCGCCGGCAAGATACTGATCGTCGACGAGGTGCACGCCTGCGACGACTATGTCCGGACGCTCCTCTCGCGCCTGCTGGAGTTCCACGCCGGATTCGGAGGCTCGGCGATCCTCCTGTCGGCGACGCTGCCGGCTGGACAACGAAAGGAGCTGGTCGAGGCGTTCCGCCATGGTGTTGGGGGATCGGACTCGCCGCCGGACGACGAGGTGGGCCGAGGGCCCGAGGCGTATCCGCTGACGACGCACTGGAGCTGTGGGTACCAGCGGGCGTATCCAACCGAGGCTCGCCGCGAGGCGATCCGACGAGTCGAAGTCCGGCGAGTCTCCTCGGAAGAGGACGTCCACCGCCTCCTGGCCGAAGCGCTCGACGGCGGGAAGTGCGCCTGCTGGATCCGCAACACGGTGGGCGACGCCCGAAGAGCGTTTCGGTTCTGGAGCGAGCGGCTGGGGCGGCACCGGGTAATCCTGTTCCACAGCCGCTTCACGGTAGGAGATCGGGCGGCCATCGAGGCCGAGGTGCTCCGCCGCTTCGGGTCCGAGAGCCGAGCCCCGGACCGAGGGGGCCGCCTTCTGATCGCCACCCAGGTGGTCGAGCAGTCCCTGGACCTCGACTTCGACTTCATGGTGAGCGACCTGGCCCCGATCGACCTGGTGGTCCAGCGAGCCGGCCGCTTGCTCCGGCACCATCGGACCGCGGCGGGCGACCGGACGGCCGGGCCCGACGGCCGCGGAGCGGCGATCCTCGTGCTGCTCGCGCCGGAACCGCGCCTGGACGTCGGCGAGGACTGGTTCGAGGTCATGTTTCCCGCAGGAGCCTGGGTCTACCCGGACCACGGGCGGCTCTGGCTCACCGCCCGCTGGCTGGAAGCCCACGGTGGCTTCCGGATGCCGGAGGACGCCCGAGACCTGATCGAGTCCGTCTACGGTGGAGCGAGCGGGGCAGAGATTCCCAAGGCACTCCGAGAGAGGACAGACAAGGCGTCGCAGGGCGGCCGCGAGGACCAGTCTCTGGCGCACCACAACGCCCTGATGCTACGAGCGGGCTACTGCACCCGCGCGAGCAGGGGCGGGTGGGGAGCCGACGAGTACACCCCCACCCGGCTGGGCGCGCCGAGCGTCGACGTCCTCCTCGCCCGTGAAGAGGGCGGGCGAGTCGTCCCCTGGCATGCCGGGCTGGACCATCCCTGGGAGCGCTCGAGTGTGAAGATGCCTCGGAGCCATGTCGCTGGAGAGGATCCGGGCCTGGTGAGCCCTAGCCACGACGAGCTTCCCGGCTGGCTGAGAAGGCGGGGGCCGGGAGTAGTGATCGCGGTCCTCGGTCGTGGTGACGGCGAGACGTGGAAGGGGTGGGCAAGGTCCCTCGCTGGGGAAGCAGTACGCCTCTCGTACGCGCGAGTCGACGGTCTCGAGGTAACCAACTCGTGGTAAATTAGTGGCCGCTCTTCCTCGCAGGAGCGGGGATCCACCGTTTGAGACGGGTGCAGAAGCGAAGTTCCCCACGCTGTTGTGGGGATGGAGGTGGATCCTGGAGGTGAATACAACAGAAGTTTGATACGGGTGTGAAAATGAGGCTATACTCCGCGGCGATGAAAGGTTTCGACGGAGATATGCCATGGAGAAGAGGGAACCGGACCTAGTTCGTCTTGATCGCTGGCTTACGCTCGCCGTGAAAATTCTCACCATTGCAGCCCTACTCGGGGGCTTTCTTGCGGCATGGCTCCAATCGTGCGGCTAAACCTACTCCTCGACCCCTGGATCCCGGTCCGGCGCCTCGAGGGCAAGGACTGGATCGCGCCATGGCGGCTCACCCATGACGAAGCGAAGAATCCGGTTCTCGCCCTGGCCTCCCCTCGCGCCGACTTCGACGGCGCGCTCGCCCAGTTCCTGATCGGGGTTCTACAAACGGTCTGCGCTCCAGAGGAGGGGCGGGACTGGACCCGCTGGTTTGAATCGCCCCCCGGCCCGGAAGAGCTCCGGCGGCGCCTGGAGCCGCTGGCGGACTGGTTCGAGCTCCTCGGTGAAGGTCCGCGATTCCTCCAGGACCTGAACCTCACCGCAGACGAGGGAAGCGAGGAGCCGGTCGAACGCCTCTTCCTCGAGTCGCCCGGAGACAACACCGTCAAACAGGGCATCGCCCACTTCGTCAAGAGCGACCGGGTGGCCGGCCTCTGCCTCCCTTGCGCCGCGGCGGCCCTTCTCACCCTCCAGCTCAACGCGCCGAGCGGCGGACAGGGACACCGCACGGGGCTTCGCGGCGGCGGGCCGCTGACCACCCTCGTGCTCCATCCGGGAAGCCTCTGGCGTAGCCTGT
Source organism: uncultured Acidobacteriota bacterium (assembly GCA_963741925.1). Classification (GTDB taxonomy): domain Bacteria; phylum Acidobacteriota; class Thermoanaerobaculia; order Multivoradales; family DATKCC01; genus CAVUBL01. The sequence goes on along the minus strand of CAVUJU010000002.1, from coordinate 1,409,515 downwards.
GGCTGAACGTGCTCGAAGCGGGCAGACTCCAGGAAGGCGGCAGCTCGTGGCGCCCGGAGGACCGGTTCCCCTGGCTGGCTCCGACCCGGACCAGCGAAAAGGGCCAAGGCACCACCCCGGTGGACGTCGACCCCCTCCAGGTGTATTGGAGCATGCCCCGGCGAATCCGCTTCCTCGAGCCCTCGACCGAACGGGCCACCTGCGACCTCTGTGCCCGGGAGTCCGACGGCCTGATCACCCGCTATCTCGCCAAGAACTTCGGCGTCAACTACACGGGAGCCTGGAGCCATCCTCTGACCCCCTACCGCCCGGGCAAAGACGGCCCTCCCCTCCCGGTCCACGGCAGCCGGGCCGGCGTCTCCTACCGCGACTGGCTCGGCTTGATCCAGGAGGACCCGGAGGCCGGCCAGAAACCCGCGGAGGTGGTCGAGACCTACCGGGAGGACGAGCGCCGACTGGAGGTCGAGGGCTCGCGAAGGCTCTGGGCCTTCGGCTACGACATGGAGAAGATGAAGGCGAGGCGGTGGGTAGAAGGCTCGATGCCGCTGCTCCTGGTGGCACCGCAGCGCCAGGCGGCGTACCGCCGGGAGATCACCTGCCTAGTCGTGGCCGCCCGCGGCGCGGCGCGGGCGCTCCAGTGGGCGGTCAAGGAGGCGGTCGCCGATCGGCCGAAAGACCTCGCCCACGCTCCCTTCGACATCGAGGCTCCGCTTCTGGCAGGAGACCGAGGCCCCCTTCGACGAGCACCTTCGCTTCCTGCACCAGGCCGTGACGGAAGATCGGGAGGCGCTGCCAATCCGTCAAGGATGGCACCGCCTGCTGATATCGACGGCCGAGCGCCTGTTCGGCGACGCGACGGGAAGTGGATACCTGGAGACGGTCAAGCCGGAACGCGTCGTCGCCGCCTGGGACCGTCTCCGGGGCACCCTCCACGGGCCCAAGATGCGCAAGGCGCTCGCCCTGCCCGCGCGGAATGCCCCGGACCAGGCCACCGCGGAGAAGCTCGGAGCGTCCCGAAACCAGAGGAGCGGAGGAATGAGCGAGAGCTACTTCTCTTTCGAGGAACCGAAAGTCGAGGAGGTTCTTCACCGGTGGTATGCGGGGCTCGCCGAGGACCGCGGAGGCAGAGCCCACCTCCGCCGGGCCGCCGGGCCGGACGAGGTCGTCTACGAGCCGGCGTTCCACCGGCTGCTGGCGGACCTCGAGGAGCTGGACGGCGTCCGGAAGCCCCGCCCCCGAGGTGTCGCCGCCGTCGCCGGCCTGGTGTCCCGGGTCAAGGAACTAGAGACGGACCAATCCCTCCCGCGACAGATGGCGTCGCCGAAGCCCGGCAGCCGCCGGCCCCGAGTCAGCAAGATCCGCTTCCGAAAGCTCCTCGAAGCGGGCGAGCTCGAGGACCGCTACACGCAGCTGGCCCGCATACTCCAGCTCCTCGGTGGGCGAGTCAATCTTCGAGACCTCGCCCAAGCCGCCTACAGCTGGAACGAGCCCCAGAAGAGGCGCTGGGCCTACGACTACTACCGTTTGCTCCCCAACGACTGAGGAGATCCGTCGATGAGCCACTTCCTGCAGCTTCACCTGCTCACGTCGTACCCGCCGGCCAACCTCAACCGGGACGACCTGGGTCGCCCGAAGACCGCGGTCGTCGGGGGCGCGACCCGCCTGCGCATCTCGTCTCAGAGCCTGAAGCGAGCCTGGCGAACGTCGGGCCTCTTCCAGGAGGCCCTGGCAGGTCACATCGGGACCCGCACGAAGGAGAAGGGCACCCGGATCCTCCAGCGACTTCGCGAGGGAGGGGTCCCGGAAAAGGATGCGCTCGAGTCCGCCAAGGCGATCGCCGGCGTCTTCGCCAAGGTCAAGGTCTCCAAGAAGGCAGAGGCGGTCGAGGTCGAGACCGACCAGCTCGCCCACTTCAGCCCGGAGGAGATGGCGGCCGTCGACCAGCTCGTGGAGAAGCTCGTGGCCGAGAAGCGGCGCCCGACCGAAGCCGAGCTCGAGCTCCTGCGGAAGGATCACCAGGCGGTCGACATCGCCCTCTTCGGCCGCATGATGGCGGCCAAGCCCGAGTACAACGTCGAGGCCGCCGCACAGGTCGCCCACGCCATCACCGTCCACAAGACCCAGGTCGAAGAGGACTTCTTCAGCGCCGTCGACGACCTGAACGAAGGCGCGGAGGACCTGGGCGCCGGGCACCTGGGGGAGACCGAGTTCGCGGCGGGGCTCTTCTACCTCTACCTGTGCATCGACCGCGACCTGCTCGTCCGGAACCTCAACGGCGACGAAGGGCTCGCGGCCACGAGCCTCCGAGCCCTCGTCGAGGCGGCGGCGAAGGTGGCGCCGACCGGCAAACAAGCGACCTTCGGCTCGCGCGCCTACGCCTCCTACGTCCTGGCGGAGCTGGGAAGCCAGCAGCCGCGCTCCCTCTCGGTGGCGTTCCTCAAGCCGGTAGGAGGCACGAATCAGCTCGAGACGGCGATCGACCATCTGGAGACGACGGTCGGGACGCTGGACACCGCATACGGCGCCACGGCCGACGGGCGCTACAGCGTGAACGTCCCGGCCGGCGAAGGGACCTTGGCCGGCCTGCTCGACTTCGCGACGAGCCCGGGGGTGTAGGTGTCCACGGACTACCTCCTCTTCCGGCTCTATGGCCCTCTCGCTTCCTGGGGCGAAGTGGCCGTCGGCGAGGCCCGCCCCACGGAGCTCCAGCCGACCCGCTCCGCGCTCCTGGGCCTCGTCGGCGCCGCCCTCGGGCTCCGCCGGACGGACGAAGAGGCACATGCCGAGCTGGGACGTGCCCTCCGCTTCGCCGTCCTGCGCGAAGCCGCAGGCGTGCCCCTCACCGACTACCACACCGCCCAGGTCGCACCGCCTCGACGAGGCCGCCGAGCGCGTACCCGCGCGGATCAGCTCCGGGCGCCCCGGCACGAGCTCAAGACGATCCTCTCGGGCCGCGAGTACCGCTGCGACGCGGTCTACCTGGTCGCTGCCTGGACGGAGGCCGATGAGCCTCGCTGGAGCCTCCGCGAGCTCGAGAGCGCCCTCGGCCGGCCGAACTTCACCCTCTACCTCGGCCGGAAGTCCTGTCCACCCTCGTTGCCGCTCGCTCCCGAAGTGGTGGCCGCCGAGAACCTTCCCGAGGCCCTTCGGGCCGCGCGCCCTCTACCTGCCGACCTCGGCTTCGAGCGCCTCTTCCGGGACTCGGCGGGAGACCTCTTCTGGGAGGGGACTCCAGATCTCGGAGACCTTCGACCGGATCAGAGCCTCAAACGCCGGGACGAGCCGGTCTCGAGGATCCGCTGGGCTTTCCAGAACCGCGAGGTCCACCACTCGCCCTTCCCGATTGAGCCCTGCGAGGAGGGAGCCGATGTTCCTCAGTAAGATCAGCGTCTCGCCGGAGGCGGTCGGGCGCCGGACGGTCTGGCACACGTTCCAGAGCAACTACCGGCTCCACCAGGCCGTCTGGGACCTCTTCGCCGACTCTCCCGACCGGCGGCGAGACTTCCTCTACCGCGTCGACCAAGACGGTCCCCGCCCCAGGATCTACAGCCTCTCCGAGCGCCAACCCCAGGACGAGACGGGGCTGTGGCGCCTGGAGACGAAGCCCTTCGCTCCGGTCCTCCATGCCGGCGACCTGCTGGACTTCAGCCTGCGCGCCAACCCGATCGTGACCCGCAACGGCAAGCGCCACGACGTGGTGATGGACGCGAAGCGGGAGCTCCAGAACGACGGCGTTCCCCGGGAGCAGTGGCCTCCTCTCGCCACTCTCGCCCAAGAGCGCGGGGGACGCTGGCTCGCCAGACGAGCCGAGCCTTGGGGTTTCCGTGTCGATGCGGCCAGTTTCCGGGTGGACCGACACGAGATCCAAGAATTCCGCAAGCCGACGGGCAGGAAGGTCCGGCTCGCCACCTGCGACTTCCAGGGTGTGCTCGAAGTGGCCGAGCCCGAGCGATTCCTCGCGACCCTTGCCCACGGCCTCGGCCCGGCCAAGGGCTTCGGGTGCGGCCTGATGCTCTGTAAGCGCCATCGCTGAGGAACGTGCCCCATGGGTCGCCTGCCGCCGCTCGAGCCGATCCCGATCCGCGAGCGCCGATCGATCCTCTTCGTCGAGCGTGGCCAGGTCGACGTCCGGGATGGAGCGTTCGTGCTCGTCGACAAGAACGGCGTCCGCACCCACATCCCAGTAGGCGGTCTCGCTTGCCTGATGCTCGAGCCCGGCATCCGCATCTCCCATGCCGCCGTGGCCCTCGCCGCCAGAACGGGGACCCTCCTGGTCTGGGTCGGGGAAGCTGGCGTCCGCCTCTACGCGGCCGGCCAGCCTGGTGGCGCACGCTCGGACCGGCTGCTGCTCCAGGCCCGGCTGGCCCTCGACCCGAAGGCGCGCCTCAAGATCGTCCGAAAGATGTTCGAGCTGCGCTTCGGGCAACCGGCTCCCCGACGCCGGAGCGTCGAGCAACTCCGGGGAATCGAAGGCGCCCGGGTCCGAGCCCTCTACAAGAAGATGGCGGAGGAGCACGATGTCGAGTGGCAGGGCAGGCGCTACGACCCCGGCCACTGGTCGCGAGCCGATCTTCCGAACCGCTGCCTCTCGGCGGCGACCGCCTGCCTCTACGGCGTCTCCGAGGCCGCGATCCTCGCCGCGGGCTACGCCCCGGCCATCGGCTTCCTCCACGCCGGCAAGCCCAGGGCCTTCGTCTACGACGTGGCCGACCTCTTCAAGTTCGAGACGGTCGTGCCTGCGGCCTTCGCAGTCGCGGCCGAGCACCCCACGAATCCGGCATCCTCCGTCCGGCAGCGGTGCCGCGACCTGTTCCGGGAGCGGAAGCTCCTCAAGAGGATCATCCCCACGATCGAGGAGGTCCTGGCGGCCGGAGAGCTCGAGCCTCCCGAGTCGCCTCCAGATGCGCAGCCGCCGGCGATTCCGGAGTCCGAAGGGCTAGGCGATGTTGGTCATCGTCGTTGAAAACGTCCCGCCGAGTCTCCGGGGCCGGCTGGCCATCTGGTTACTCGAAGTCAGGTCGGGGGTCTACGTGGGACGCTACTCGGTGAAGGTCCGCGAGATGCTCTGGAACCAGGTGGAGAATGGGATGGGGGAGGGCAACGCGGTCATGGCGTGGCGAGCCTCGAACGAGTCCGGTTTCGACTTCAAGACTCTCGGCGCAAACCGCAGGATCCCGACCGATCTCGACGGAGCCAAGCTGGTCTCGTTCCTTCCAGAAGTGGACGACGATGGAGACCCCGGATAGGCCCAGTCGCACCCGCCTCCGAGAGCCCGAAATCCTCGGTAGCTCGGAGGTGTCCGCCTATCTCCCGTAGAATCAGCTGGTTCTGGGAAGTGTGTTCCCCGCGCGAGCGGGGATGAACCGAGGCTTGAGGACGTACTGGAGGGCGCAGTCGAGTGTTCCCCGCGCGAGCGGGGATGAACCGGGCGCCGAACCCGCCCGCCAGGTCCGCCAACACGTGTTCCCCGCGCGAGCGGGGATGAACCGAGCTGGGCGGCTGCCCAACTTGCGGAGCTGGCGTGTTCCCCGCGCGAGCGGGGATGAACCGTCTGAGCCGTGACCCTGACCCGCCCCGAGCCCGTGTTCCCCGCGCGAGCGGGGATGAACCGATCGAGACGGCCATCGCTCTACTGGCGGGCGCGTGTTCCCCGCGCGAGCGGGGATGAACCGCGTTCCCTGCGGGTCATGTCTTGGCTCCCCTTGTGTTCCCCGCGCGAGCGGGGATGAACCCCCATCCGGCCTCCTTGGCGCCGCGGCGCCGTCGTGTTCCCCGCGCGAGCGGGGATGAACCGACCTCGCCCGGATCGCCCACGCCCAGGAAGGCGTGTTCCCCGCGCGAGCGGGGATGAACCGGAGTGCCCAGCCGTGCAAGTCCCCGAGGTCCATGTGTTCCCCGCGCGAGCGGGGATGAACCGAGATCGCCGCGCTGGATCGCCGCATGGAAGCCGTGTTCCCCGCGCGAGCGGGGATGAACCGGAACGTAGTACCTCCTACGGCTCCGAAGTCGGGTGTTCCCCGCGCGAGCGGGGATGAACCGCAGACCGAGAACCGCTACTCGCACTGGATCTGGGTGTTCCCCGCGCGAGCGGGGATGAACCGTACAGGGAGTTGAACCGCTGCATCGCCTGCCAGTGTTCCCCGCGCGAGCGGGGATGAACCGGTGAACGACAGCCCAGCCCGCCGCCACACCAGGTGTTCCCCGCGCGAGCGGGGATGAACCGACTCCCAGGTGAGCGTCTTCGCCAGCTCCAGCGTGTTCCCCGCGCGAGCGGGGATGAACCGCTGGAAGCCTGGCTCAATCCGCTGGAAGCTGCGTGTTCCCCGCGCGAGCGGGGATGAACCGGTCCGGGCCTCGGCTTCCTGATCGCCTACGCAGTGTTCCCCGCGCGAGCGGGGATGAACCGTCGAGGCCGCCGTCGGCCCCTGTGAGCGGTTGTCAGTAAGCGCGGGAATCCGGCGATCAGGACGCGGTTCAGAATCATCGTCGCGCGCGCGAGCTCGCTCGCGTTAGAGTGCTGGGATGGCACGGTCAGACAGGCAGGTAGAGACCCAACGGCGGTTCCTCTGCGACCGCTGCCAGACCCCCGTGGTGATCTGCACCCGGTGCGACCGCGGCCAGAGGTACTGCGGCCGCTCCTGCGCCCGGGCAGCACGGTGCGAGAACCAGCGAGCCTCCAACCGTAGATACCAGGCTACAGAGCGGGGCCGGAGGCTCCACCGAGCCCGCCAGGCACGCTACAGGGACCACCTCCGCCCGTCGACCCTGCCAACCATCGTGACGGAGCATAGTCTTCGCAGAGCAGCCTCCAGGCCGCGCAACGCGCTTCAGCATTCCCCAGGCCGATTCTGCCCAGTCTGCGGTGCGCCGAGGGTGCAGTTCCTCCGTTCGGAGTTCAAGTCGCTCTCTGCCAAGAGATTGCGCTCACCCAGGCCGCACCTTCGCTCTCACCATCCCAAAGGTCGATCCTCCCCAACCCGCGCTTCCCACAGCCAAAATCCCGCGGTTTCCGACCGCCGCTAACAGCCCCTTCCGCGTCCTCCGTGTTCCCCGCGCGAGCGGGGATGAACCGTCGAAGACGCCCTGCATCTGGGCAATGATGGCGTGTTCCCCGCGCGAGCGGGGATGAACCGGCTCCGCGGGTGGCGATCTGCGTTTCACCCGTGTGTTCCCCGCGCGAGCGGGGATGAACCGCCGGCGCTCAGCGTGTGCACGCCGAACAGTATGTGTTCCCCGCGCGAGCGGGGATGAACCGACCGCGGCGATCTCCTCGTTCGTGAGCGCTTCGTGTTCCCCGCGCGAGCGGGGATGAACCGCTGACGCGAATGACAACCTGTTTCCGCGCAAGGTGTTCCCCGCGCGAGCGGGGATGAACCGGCAGGTCCGCCGGCACGTCGAACCCCGGCAACGTGTTCCCCGCGCGAGCGGGGATGAACCGTCCACCCGATGGCCGCACTCCTCGACGCCCCACGTGTTCCCCGCGCGAGCGGGGATGAACCGGTGCGTCGTCCTCCGGCTCTCGGGGGCCGTGCGTGTTCCCCGCGCGAGCGGGGATGAACCGGGGTGGCGGCATGACCACGAAGTACCCCGATAGTGTTCCCCGCGCGAGCGGGGATGAACCGGAGAGGATGGTGTGGAAGTACGCTTTCATCTGGTGTTCCCCGCGCGAGCGGGGATGAACCGGTGACGAGCCACCCGCGGAATCCGGGCTGATGGTGTTCCCCGCGCGAGCGGGGATGAACCGACGAGAGTGGCGGCAGTGAGCGAGCGACAAGCGGTGTTCCCCGCGCGAGCGGGGATGAACCGGAGGAAGGGTGCGCCCGGGAAGATGGAGGCAGGTGTTCCCCGCGCGAGCGGGGATGAACCGCTCGATAGCGATGGCGTGGGCGCCCCAGAGTCGTGTTCCCCGCGCGAGCGGGGATGAACCGTTGTGGCCTTCCTCGGTCACGCTCACGATCGGGTGTTCCCCGCGCGAGCGGGGATGAACCGTAGAACCCGATGACGAGGCTGGCGGCGGTCGTGTGTTCCCCGCGCGAGCGGGGATGAACCGGGGTGGCCCGCCGGGCACGTCGGAGGTCATCAAGTGTTCCGCGCGCGAGCGGGGATGAACAGACCGAACACCCGACACAGAAGTGGCTCCCGATGTGTTCCCAGCGCGAGCGGGGATGAACCGCGACCGCCCGAGATCGCGAAGGCGCAGATCGAGTGTTCCCCGCGCGAGCGGGGATGAACCGTCCGACGACCCGCACCGCGCGCGGATCTAGTGGTGTTCCCCGCGCGAGCGGGAATGAACCGACCGGATCAGGTTTGACCGGGCAGCTAGGGCAGTGTTCCCCGCGCGAGCGGGGATGAACCGGCGCGCCGAACGAGATCGCTCACTCCGCTTCCGTGTTCCCCGCGCGAGCGGGGATGAACCAGCGGCGCCTCCTCCTCCCCCCGCGCGAGCGGGTGGGTGTCGCTGGACGACGAGGGTGCGCCGTTCGAAGAGTGCGCCGTTCTAGCTGGCGTGGCCGCCGGAGCAGGGGCGCCGCCTCGCGGTGGAGCCGCCGGCCGCCTCAGTCCAGATCGCCGTCGGGAAAGGTCGAAGCGGGAAACAGCGTCGGCGCCGCTCTCTGGATCGGGGCGACCGCCTCGGTCAACCGGAAGACGCCCGCTTCCTCCACGGCGACGAGGCCGCTCTCCTCGAGGCGCTTGAGATCCCTCCGGATGGTGCCCCGCGACTCGAGAAGCGCATCGGCGAGCTCCCCGGGCTCCCGACCCCGGCTGGCGAGCTCGTCGATGTCGGGCATGACACGGGCCGGGGCGGTGTGAGTCGGCGAAAGACGCCGCGGGAGTCCCCCCCAGATAGTACACCCTGACCCCGAGATCGACGACGAGCCCGTGAAGCCCCGAGGCACTCTCCCGCCTCCCACCTCCCACCACCGGCACCCGCGCCCCCCGGAGCCGGCCGCGGACCTGGACCGCACCGTGCCGGAGGAGCCGGTAGTCGCAGGCGCGGACCCGAGAGCTCTCGACCCTCTCCGCCACGTGCCCGAGGAAGACCACCCTCCCGACCCGGTCGGGCACGTGCGGATAGGCGATCCGGGCGAGGAGCGCCAGGAGCAAGGCCAGGTCGTCCGGCGCCCCGTCCCGCGGCCCCCGGGGCCGGCGCGGGGCTCGGCGCGCGGTGAAGAGAATCGCCAGCACCGCCAGGGCCTCGTCGGCGCACCGGACGGGCGACGCCGGCACCGGCCCGGCCGGCGGCCGGGACCGGTCCTCGAGCACCAGATCCTGGTAGGCGACGAGCCGGAGGAGGTCTCTGCGGACCTGACCGCGCCCCGACCCTTCGAGCGCTACGCCAGGGAGGAGCCCGTCGCTCACGGCAGGCTCCACGTGGAGAGGTCCCCGCTCTCAAACGCGTTGTCGAAGAGCAACGCCGGCGCCGGCCGGATCTCGATGGGCGCCAGCACCACCGCCGTGTCCGAGGCTCGGCTCCCACCACCGTCACCCGCGGCGTGAAGTACCCGGCCTCCGTCGCCTGCATCTCGACCCAGGCGCTGTCGGGATCGACCGTCGCCAAGTTCCGGAGCTCCACCCACTCAGGGCGTTTCGGATGGGTCGCCGCCGAGCCGTGTAGGAGGTAGTGCCCGAGCCCCCGAAACGACCCCCCGGAGCGGATCTCGCCGATCACCGGGAGAGCCCCGGCCTCAGTCGCCGAGCTCGTCGATCGCCCGGCGCACCGCCTCGAGCACCGGCTCGATCAGCTCGAGGGCGACCAGCTGGCCCGTGGTGTTCGCGACCCGGGTGAGCTGGTTCAGGTCGGTTCCGATCTTCGACAGGTGGTAGATCGCGTCGCGATCGAGATGGTTCCGCCGGGCGCGGATCGCCTGCCCGAACGCCACTCGGCGGAGGAACTCCGAGACGGTGAGGCCGGCCGCGTGGGCGCGGGCGCGGAGGGAGGAGAGCTCGCCTCGGGTGAGGCGGACGGAGCGGAAGTACGAGCGGGGGGCGTGGGTGGTCGGCATGGCAGGGGGGTGGGGTGGGAGGGGGTCATGAGATGCGGTTCCGTTTGAGCCGGAGGCGAAAACGGCAAGCAGGATGTGGCGCGTGCCGGAGGCGCGTGTCACCTCCTCCTGCTTGCTGACTGCGAAGCGACTTTAGCGGGATGGGGGAGGGCGGTGCGGGAGGAGTCGAGGACCGGCGGTACCTCACCGAGCCGGAGGCAGACCGGCAGCTGGCATCGGGCCGGTTTTGCGCCGGCACACCAGCGCGCTAAAATGACCTCACCCCACGGGTCGGAACCATGCCACGAACCCCGATAGCGCTCGTCCGCCCTGACCTGCTGGTGTGGGCAAGAGAGTCGATCGGATTTACGGTCGAGGAGGCGGCTGCCAAGCTCCGGCAACCGGCGGAGAGGCTCCTCGCATGGGAGTCGGGAGCCGGCCGGCCCACGATCGCGCAGCTCAGAACGGCGGCGAGCGTCTACAAACGCCCGCTCGCGGTCTTCTACCTCTCCGAGCCGCCCCGGACCTTCCAGGTGATGCGCGACTTCCGTCGACTGCCTTCAGACCACCAGGCCGGTGCTTACTCCCCCGAGCTCCACCTGGCCATCCGGACGGTCAGGGCGAGACGAGAGGTCGCACTCGATCTCCTGCGCGAGGTCGGGGACGATCCCTCGATCCCGAGCGTTCCTGCGGGGAGTGCCGAGAGCGTCGTCGACTTGGCGAAAGCCGCGCGCGCCTTGCTCGGCGTGCCCTTGGAGAAGCAGCTCGGCTGGAGGGACAAGTACAAGGCGCTGCGCGGGTGGATCACGGCGCTCGAAGACCTCGGCGTCCTGGTCTTCCAGACTTCTCTCGTCGACCTCTCCGAGATGCGAGGGTTCTCGATCAGCGATCCCCCTCTCGCGGTGGTCGTGGCCAACGCCAAGGACTCACCACGCGGCCGGGTGTTCACCCTGCTGCATGAGCTTGTCCACATTCTCCTGAATGACGGTGGGCTCTGCGACCTACGAGACGCCAAAGGGGCGCATCTCTCCGCCGAGCGGCGCACGGAAGTGTTCTGCAATCAGGTAGCAGCCGAGGTCCTCGTGCCGACGGCCGCGCTGCTTGAGGACATCGAGCCCGACGAACGGCGCGGAGCCCGCGCCTGGTCCGAGGATGAGCTCGCGCGGCTCTCGCTCCGGTACTCGGTAAGCCGGGAGGTCGTTCTCCGACGTCTTCTGACCCTCGGCCTGACGACAGAGAGGTTCTACCGGCAGAAGCGCGCCGAGTACCTCGAGGCGTACGCTCGACAGTCCCCCACGTCTGGGAGACCGTCCTACCACCGCATCCGGGTGCGCGATCTGGGCCACGCGTACCTCGGAATCGTGCTCGATGCCTACTATCGAGAGGCGATCAACTCCGCGGACCTCTCCGAGTACCTCGGTGTGAAGCTGAAGCACATACCGCGCTTGGAGCAAGAGGCGTTCGGAACCGTCTAGGCCGGCGATGTACTCGCTCGACACCAGCGCGCTCCTGGACGGCTGGAGGAGGTACTACCCGCCCGATGTCTTTCCACCACTCTGGCAGAAGCTGGCGGAGCTGATCCAGGCGGGCAGGCTGAGAAGCCCCGACGAGGTCCGGGAGGAGCTGAAAAAGAAGGACGACGAGGTCTGGCGGTGGGCCCGGGGACAGGCAGGGCTCTTCGTGCCTCTCGACGACGACATCCAGAGCGTCACGGTGGCGATCCTGGCCGAGTTTCCGAAGCTTGTCGATACGCGCCGGGGCCGGGGCCAGGCAGACCCGTTCGTGATTGCCCACGCTCGCGTCAACGGCAACATCGTGATCACGGGCGAGCGCCGCCCCGGGACGAGGAAGAAGCCGACGATCCCCTACGTGTGTCGGCGCTTCAACGTCCGCTTCCTGGATCTCCTCGGCCTGATGCGCGAGCAGGAGTGGACGTTCAGCTCAGGTTGAGGCAACCGGGTGACGACCGGGGCTTCTACGACGTCGACGAGACCAAGAACCGAGTCTTCGTGCGGGCGGTCAGACGGAAACCTCCTCACCGCACCACGGAGGACATCCTGTGAAGACGATCAGCGTTCGAGATCTACAGAAGAGCATCAAGGTGGCCGTCGACTCGGCGCAGGGAGACCGGGTCGTCGTCACGCGCCGGGGCCGACCTGCCGCGGTGCTGGTCGGCGTCGAGGGCGAAGACTGGGAAACCGTTGTCCTCGAGACGAGCTCCGAGCTCTGGAAGCTGATCGAGGCGCGGCGCGGCGAGCCCACGCTCTCGGCAGACGAGCTGGATCGCGAGCTGAGCAGACCGTCGCCGGCGAGCGTGAAGAGAGGCCCCACCGAGTCCACCACGCACTGAGGCAGGCGCTCCGCGAGTTGATGGGCTTTCGTCTGGGAAAGCTCCCGAAGTACTGAAGGCGACGAAGTCAGGCTCGCTCCTCGTCGTCCGGGAACAGCCACGCCGCAAGCGCCTCTCGGGCGATCTCCGACTCGCTCCGGCGCTCCTGGTGGGCCCGCTCGCGGAGCTCTTCCGCCAAGTCCTCGGTGAGGAGTAGGACCTTCCGCCGCAGCCCTCCGGGCGTGGTCGTGGTGTGGCCTCCGCGTGGTCCAGTGCGCCGTGGCATGGAAGAAGTGTAGAACCGGACAGAGAAACAAGTGGACAGCTGACTACATGTTTCGCTGGCGGTAGACTGTTCCTCGAACGGCGAGCGGCCCCGCCCGCCGGAGAGACCGACGGACGGGGCCTAGCCACTCAAGGAGGGCTAACTCCATGAGCGACCCCACGCAGTCTACCGATCAACCCACCGAGTCGGAGTGGATGATCCGCCAAACGTGGCTCGTCGCCTTCGACGAGCCGGCGGCCTTCAGCCGGTTCGAGGAGGCCGGCGCCGGCATCGTCCACCACGCTCGGGAAGCCGGCCTCTGGGGCCTCGACGTGCCCCGGAGCCTCGACGGCATCGGCGCCGACCTCGACTCTCTCGCCTCCTGCCTGGAGGAGGTCGCGGAGATGCCGGCGGACTCGAGCGTCACCCGCGACGAGCTCGCCCCGTGCGACTCCGTCGTCGTCGCTCCGGCTCGGGTCTCGTCCCGCGCCCAAAGCAAGGAACACCTTGCGCACGGCCGCGCGAGGCAGGGCGAGGAAGTCGGCGGAGAATCTGACCCAACGGACACGCGGAGGACGGTCTCGGCGTCGGGCAAGACCCCGCCCGGGCGCTGGGCCTGGAGCTGGCGCCGCTGCCTGCGCCACGCGCTCGCGAGGTGACGCCTGGCGGGCACTTCGTCCTGTTTCGGGGGGCGTGCGGCACAGCGCGGGAGAATACAGGGACGACCGGCAGGCGAGTGGAGTCACTGGAGGCCCTGTCTCGACCGGCCGGCCGAGGAGGAGGAAGGGCATGAGGAAGAGCTTGCGATCGTTGATGGCGGTGCTGATCTTGGCCGCCCTTGCCGGGGTCTTCGCGGCGCCCGTAGCCGCGGCACCCGTCGAGCGACCGTTCCGGACGTCGGATGTCACCGGAGTCGAGCACCTCGGTGCGCTCGTCTCCGAGCTCTACGCGGGAATCCGGGGTTGGATGGAGGGTTGGGTGCCCCAGAGCCTGAGCGCGGCGTCGGGAGGCGACATGGACCCGAATGGCACGGCACCAACCTCATCGGAGCCCACCTTCGGAACCGCTACCACCGATGGTGGTGGCCAAATGGATCCGAACGGCTGAGCCCGTCTGAGAGTATCTGGAAGCCAGCGCGCCGGCGCTCCACCTCTCCAAGCGAGGCGGAGCGCCGGCGCCCCACTTCGAACGCTCCCGGCCGGGGAGTTGACCTCCCGGCGCGGGAGCGTGCTATCCTCTACGCGTTTGCTGGATTGAGCGATGGCGGCGCGGCCCGCAACGGACTTCGACCCCGAGGCGCAGCGCAAGCTCATCTGGGACCTGGGCCCGACGCTCCGCGATTTGTTCGAGGCGTACGGGGTGCCCAGACTGGAAGCCGCCGAGTTCCTGCGGGACTCGCTCGACCGGATGGCGCTCGAGTGCCGGCGCCGGCCGATGGCGCGGCCCCGCCGCTGGCTCCTGGAAACCCTGGAGACGCGCTGCCGTCAATACCGAGAGAGAGACCGGCAGCGCGAGAAGGAGACGCCCGACGATGGACCACCCCACCCTTGAGACGCTGCGCAGCTTCCTCCTCTCCCGGCTTCCCGACGACCAGAGCCGGCGGGTCGAAGCCCACCTGGTGGAGGAGGGGTGCGAGCGCTGCCTGTTCGCGGCCCGGGAGGTGTTGCCCGAGCTCGACAGCGGCCGGCGCGAGGGCGTCCACCGCTTCATCCAGGGGATCTACCGGGAGCTCGAAGGCGGAGGCGATCGGGACGAAGGCCAGGAGGGGCTCGGCCAGGCCCTCCGGCAGTCGAGGCGGTGGGGCCTCGTCGTCGAGTGCGAGAGGGCCCTCGCGCCGCAGCTCGTCGCCGAGCTCGAGCGCCGGCCGCTCCTCGCGCGCCGCGAGGCGATCCGAGCGCTGGCTCGGTACCAGCTCTTCGGCCTCGCCGAGACCCTCTGCGAGACGAGCCGGGAGGCCGTGTTCTCGGACGTGGTCCGCGCGGTGGAGCTCGCCGAGCTGGCGGTGGAAGTGGCGGACACCCTCGACCCGACGCTCTACACGCCGGTGATCACCGCGGACCAGCAGGCTCTCGCCCGGGGCGTCCTGGGCAACGCCCGGCGGGCGGGCTCTGATCTCTTCGGCGCCGAACGCAGCTTCGTCGAGGGCCTGCCGTTTCTGGAACGCGGGAGCAGGGCCGGTCTGGTGCAGGCGCAGTTCCGGAGCTTCCTCGGATCGCTCCGGATCGACCAGACCCGCTACGGCGAAGCGGCTCGCGTGCTCGACGAAGCGCGGGAGCTGATCGACGCCGAGGACAACCCGGAGCTCCTGGTGCGGGTGACCGTGCAGCTCGGCCGATGCGCCGGCTACGCCGGAAGAGCGGAGGAGGCGGTGGAAGTCTTCCGGCGGGCGACGGAGCTGGCCGAGGGGCTGGCTAACGAGCGCCTGGCGCTCAATGCCCGGCACGACGAGGCATGGTGGCTGGTCGAAGCGGGCGACAGCCTGGAGGCCCTGGCTCGCTACGAAAAGGCCCGGCCCCTCTACGAGCTCTTTGCAGCCGACCCCTGGGTGCAGCTCCGCCGCCGCTGGCTCGAGGGCCGGATCCACGCCGGCCTCGGCGACCTCGAGACGGCCCGCAGGGCCCTCGACGAAGTCCGCCTGGAGGCGATGCGGCGCGAGCTGGCGTACGAGCTCGCCATGGTCACCCTGGATCTCGCGATCGTCTACCTCGACCTGGGCGACTACGCCCGGGTCCAGGACCTGGCCGAGGAGCTGACGCCGGTCTTCCTCTCCCAGGAGCTCCACCGCTACGCCCTGGCGGCGGTCTACCTCTTCCGCGACGCCGCCCGCGCCCGGCGGGCGACGGCCGGCCTCGTGCGCGAGGTCCTCGCCTACCTGCGCCGCGCCCGGAACAACCCCTACCTGCAGTTCGAGCCGTCGGCGCGCCCCGCGTAGCCCGCGCAGCCGACCCGATACAGCCTCCGCCGCCAGCCCTCCCGGCCATTGGACGCTGCCGGCCTGTGGAAGCCGTGGAAGGCTGCACCGCGGCCCCAGCAGCGAACTCGGAGGGGGTCGTCAAACTAGATGTCCACTAAGGTCGTAGAAGTCCGCGTCCCGTGACAGGTGGCAAACCTGGGAGGGACAGAGCGACATCGAGACCGCCGATTATTATGGAATCTGGGGCTATGTCGATGCGACGGGCGGCCCCCGGTGGTGGTGGTGGTGCGCCTGGGGTGACTACTTCACCTGCTTGAGCGTGGGTGGATATACGTGCACGAATCTGTGTGTATTTTTAGGCCCACTTTGGGGGCATTGCATGCTCGGCTGCGGAGGTCTCGTGGCCATAGGTTGCGCAATCCACGTCTGGTACTAGCGACCACCGGTCAACCTAAGCAGGGGCAACTTTCCGAGAGAAGCCCGGGGGTTGCCCATGCGTGACCAAGGGTCGTATTCCAGATGAGTCGAAGGTGGAATTCTTCGCGCGAGAGGCCAAGTTGAAAGGAATCGGAGGTGAAGTATGGAAAAGGAGGGTCTAGAACACGTCGGTCTTGGAGCAGCATACGGAGCGTTGTATCTTGTGGGCTATGTCGCTTTTCGGCAAGGATTCTCCACCGGAGTGGGCATACTCCTGGTTCTCTTTGGCGTCTTCGGGACGGTGCGAGCTGTTCAGACTTGGCGGAGAACCGGGTTGCCTCTAGCCACAACTGCCATGGGAGTCGGCGCCGGCTCTATGATCGCCGCTGGATCAGCTATGGCGCTCGGGTGGGATCCACGCACGGATCCCGTTGCCAGTTTGGTGCTCCTGGTCGTCCTTTCTATTGTCCCGCTCTTGCTTCTTTTCGCCGAGACTCTGCGTTCTCGTGATAAGTGGAGGCGCTGGAGAGAGGAAGCAAGGTTTGGTACTCCGCTCGATTTTCTTAGGGGGAGGAACATTCCGTACCTGAGGGAGCACTGACGAATTGGCGCGCGAAGCGCTGTGGCGGTGGCTTCGGCGCCTTCTCGGCCGGGACTACGTCACTGGGTGTGGACACGGGAAGCTGCTTGGCTCTTGCTCTGCCCGCCCAGGTCGGCGGCGGGGAGGCGGGTTCACCTACCTCTCTGCCCGCAAGTCATGGCCGTCGCCTCCAGCGTCGAGGAGGAGCTCCGCAGGGTCGCCATGTCTCACGCCGTGATACACACTTGCTCCATGAGCACCGTGAGCATCCGGGATCTGCGCAACCAGGGCGGCAAGGTCGTGGACCGAGTCCTCGCTGGCGAGTCTCTCACCGTCACTCGGGCGGGGACTCCCGTCGCCGAGCTTCGTCCCGTGCGGCATCCCGGCCTTGATCGGGAGACCCTCGTCGAGCGGTGGCGCCGGCTGCCCCCTGTCGATCCCGTGGCCTTTCGCCGCGACATCGACTGAGCGCTCCGCAGGCACCGCCTGGAGCCTTGACGCGGCGTACGTTATTCCGTACGCTTCGCTCATGAAGACCATCACCGCCTCCGAGGCTCGCAAGTCTCTCTACCGGCTCCTCGACGAGGTGGCGGTCACCAGCGAGCCGGTCCAGATCTCCGGCCGGCGCTCGAGCGGCGTTCTGGTCTCCGAGAGCGACTGGCGGGCGATCGAGGAGACGCTCCACCTCCTTTCGATCCCGGGGATGCGGGAGTCGATCCAGAAAGGCCTGGAGACGCCCCTGGAGGAGTGCGTCGAGGTGCTCGACTGGTGACGCCCTGGCGCGTCGTCTACACTCGCCAGGCACGCGACAACGCGAAGAAGCTCCCCGGCGCCGGCCTCCGGCCCAAGGCCGAGTACCTGCTCTCGCTCGTGCGAGAGGACCCCTTCCGCAGCCCGCCTCCCCACGAGAAGCTCCTGGGCGACCTTCGCGGCGCCCTCTCCCGGCGGATCAACGTCCAGCACCGGCTGGTCTACGCGGTCTTCGAGGAGGAGAGGACCGTGAAGGTGATCCGGATGTGGACGCACTACGAGTAGCAGCCACTCGCCATCCTCTCCCACTCGAGCGTGATCCGCCAGGGACCGTTGACGTCGAGGGCGTGACGGTCCGGCTCCTTGGGCTTGGGAGAGCCCGTCAGGTTGGCACGGAACGTCCGGTTGTGGCAGGGGGTCCGTCAGGGGTCCTCCGGCTCCACCACCACCGGCGGCAGCTCGATCTCGCCGCCGGTGACGTGGAGCTCCCGGGCGATCGGCCGATACCCGGGCTTCTGGAAGGTGATCACGTAGGAGCCGGCGGCGACACGGTCGATCATGAAGCGTCCGTCGGAGGCCGTGGTGACGAAGCGCGGGATCAGGGGGAGGTTGTCGGGCAGGCTCGGAATCACCGGCGAGAGAGTCACCGGGGCCCCGGCCAGCGGCCCGTCCGGGCCCGTCACCAGGCCGCGGACGAGACCGACCGCCACGTCGATCACCACCTCCCGTCCTTCTTCGACGTCGACCTCGCGGGTCACCAGAGTCATTCCCTCCTTCAGGGAACCGCCCGCCAGGAGGATCTCCTGTCGCCCGGGTGGGATGCCGGGCAGCTCGAAGCGGCCCCCAAGGTCCGTCCTGCTCACGCCGGCGGCTTCGAGCATGCCGACCGTGGCCCCGGCCCACGGCGTACCGCCGAGGAGCACCCGCCCGGCCAGGGTGACGCCGCGAACCAGGGTCAGATCGAGCACGGGGTCCTCCTCCCCCGGCAGGATCTCGATCTCCGCCCGGGCCTGGGCGACCCTCTCGGGCCCCACCGCCACGACGGTCCAGGCGCCGGGGCCGATGCCCTCGATCTCGTACCGGCCCCCCTCCCCGACCTCTCCCCCCAGCGTGCGGGGCACGCCTTCGGCGCCCGCCTCCTGGGCGACGACCACCGCCTGGGCCACTTCGCCTTCACTCAGGCCGTGGAGGACACCTCGCAGCACCGTGGTGACCTCCAGCCGGATCTCGAGCCCTGTCACCGAGAGCCCATCCCGCACCACGATCGGCTCGGGGTACCGATCGGGCGTCAGGAGGGCCGTCGGGTCGGAGCGGGACCCGACCACAAGCTCGTAGGTGCCTTCGTGGACCCCACGGATCGTGAACGAGCCGTCGGCCGCGGTCCTCTCGGTGAACGAGTCGGAGAAGCCCGCTGCGGGCGGTTGCACCCGTACCACCCGGTCCGCGGCGGGCTCGCCGTCAGCGGTTACGATCCGCCCGCTGATCACCAGCTCGGGCTTCAGGTAGAGGTCCACCGTGACGTCCGTGTCGCCCAGGACTACGCTTTTTGCCACCTGCCCCACCCCGGCCTTTCGGGCGGTGAGCGTGTACGTTCCCGGGTCCCACCCATCGCACCGGAAGCCGCCTTCCTCTCCGGTCCGGCAGTTTCCACGACCGCGGCCGGCCTGGACGGTGACCTGGGGCTCCGAGACCGGAGAGCCGTCCGGCGCCACCACCCGGCCCAGGATCCTCGGTCGAGCGCGCAGCACCAGCTCCACCCCGTCCCGGCGCTCGCCGGCCTCCAGCTCCAGCCGGAGGACGTCCGAGCGGCTGCCCTCCGGACCGAGAGCGCGCATCCGGATCGGACCGGCGGGGAGCCTGTCGAGCTCGAAGCGGCCTTCGTCGTCGACTCCTCCCGCCCCCGGGAAGCGGTTCGCCCCCCCGGCGTTCCACTCCCACTCCGCGGTGGAGACGCGGGCCTCGGTCACGGGCCGGCCACTCGCGTCCACCACCCGGCCGGTCACGACGGAGCCCTGCTTCAGGACCACGCGGACCGGCGAGTCGTTGGGAACCCGGAGGTCCTGCAGCGACTCGGTGACGAACCCCTCCTTCGCCACCAGGAGCATCGCCCGATCGCCTGCCGCGAAGCCGCCGACCCGGAAGCGGCCCGCTCGGTCGGTACGCGAGTCGGAATCGGTCACCCGCTCGCCGCCGCCGAACAGATCGTCGTGTTCCTGCCGTCGCACGCTGACCTCGGCGCCCTCGACGGGCCGCTCGTCTGCGTCCACCACCTCGATCTCCAGGAACCGCTCCGGCTCGAGCTCCAGGTCGCCCAGGTGGGTCTCTCCCGGCTCGTTCGGCACCTCCACCCTCCCGCGCTCGAAGCGAACGAAGCCGTCGGCCTCGGCCACGACGCGGCCTCTCGCGCCGGCCAGGTGCTCGATCTTGAAGAACCCAGCGCCGTCAGCCAGAGCGACCCGCTCCCGCGTTTCCATCAAGGGGAAGGAAGCGTACTGGATCCACGGCGTGTCGCGGTAGAACTGGACGCGGGCCCCCGGCACCGGCACGCCGTCGGGACCCACCACGCGGCCGGTCAGGGTCCGCCCCGCTCCGAGCACCAGGGTGACGGTCTCGTATCCGGACTTGTCCTCGGCCAGCGGCGCCACGTCGAGGCGGGCGGCCGCGAAGCCCTCCCGCCACGCCTCCAGGTGATAGTCGCAGTGGGGCGTCAGGCGGGCGAGCCGAAACCGCCCCCCGGGTCCGGAGAGCACCCGGGCCCGGCCGCACGCGTAGCCGCCGTCCCGGAGGGTCATGACGCTCGGCTGGGCGACGATCGTGGCTCCCTCCAGCGCAGCGCCGTCGGCGGACTCGACACGGCCGGTGAGCGGCAGGGCCGGCTCGACCTCGAGCACGACGCCGGAGGCGCTCTCTCCGTAGACGGCGGCGCCCGAGGCGACTGGCCCGTGGTGGGGTCCGGCGGCCGAGACGAGGGTCGCCTCGGGACCGGGGAGGGTCAGTCGGAATCGTCCCTCGCCGTCGGTCCGTGCGACGGCGGAGCGGTCGCTCTGCGCCCAGGCCACGGCGCCCGCCACCGCCTTCTCGCTCTCCCGCTCGCGCACGGTCCCAGCCAGGGTGACCGGGGGGCGCAGGCGGGCTTCGGTGGGCGTCCCGGGCTCTACCTCCGGGTCGGCCGGCGGCGGAGAACCCCAGGCGCCGTCAGGGGCCGCCAAGCGGATCACGGGGCTCTCGGGCAGGCCCGAGGGGAGGCGCAGAAAGCCGTCGTCCCCGCCGGCGGCCACCGGCACCAGCCGGTACCGCGCAACCGGCCAGGACCCTCCGACCCGCTCGCCGACCGCCGGCAGACCCTCCGGGGCCCACCAGGCGAGGGCGCCGGCCGCCGGCTGGCCGTCCGCATGGACCACGCGCAGGGAGCGCCCGGCGGCGGCGGGGAGCGCGATCTCCGTCCGCGCCATGACGAGCTCGGTCACCGCCAGCCGTCCCGGGGCCACCGCCTGCAGCCACCCGTGCTCACCGTCGGCCCGTGCGAGCTCCGCGCGGCCGTCCTCCCCGGTGTGCGCCACGCGGGCCACCGGCGGCTGCCACGAATCGCCGCCTTGAGTGATCCTTCGAGCCTGCGGCGAGATCCGCAGCAGAACCGCCGCCCCCGGCACCGACTCGCCGTCCGATCCCACCACCCGCACGGAGGTCGGCACCCGGGCCACCAGGCGGACCGCCTCCAGGTACGTCGAGTCGAAGAGCGGCCCTACCTCGCGCTCCATGGAGACGTGGGCCTCGGTCCCCGCGACCACCGTCCAGAAAAGCTCGCCGGAGTCCGGGACGACCAGGCGGTAGCGGCCGTCTGCGCCGGTGAGGGTCCGGGCGGACGGCTCCGGGTACTGCCGGCCTGCGAGCCACAGAACACCGCGCTCCGACGGCGAGATCGCCGGATGGAGCGCCACCCGGGCGCCGGCCAGGGGCGCGCCCTCCTCGTCTGTCACCTGGCCGGTGATCGCCATCGGCTCGGGTGAGGCGGCGCCGAGCGCAGCGGGTACAGCCCATAGCGTCAGGAGGATCATCCACGGAATCCACGAGACGGGGGGGAGCGCGGGACAGCTGGATCGATCGGTCACGGAATCTCCTTTCTCTCAGAACATACGTGGAAGATTCACGGAGACCGTTTCTCCTTGCGGGGGGAAGGCGACTAAGAACCGACTGGTCGGCACCCCTGCACCGGCGGCCGCGCCGCAGGTGCAGGGGTACGGTTGGCACAAGCTCCGATGCCAGGCGCCTTGCCGATCCTCTCGGACGTCGCTCGCTCAGGCGTTCGCGGACTCGATCGCGGCCACCGACCGTTCGATCGCCTTGTTGAGCGCCTCACCGAGCCGAGTGCCTTCGAGCTCAGCCGAGACTCCGGCGAGCCGAGCGGCGAACCCGAGGTGAAGGTCGATCAACCACTCCGGGTGGGGGTCCGGCTCCGGAATCGGCGGCCACCACGGCGGCAGCTTCAGCTTCCTCGGCGCGGTGGGGCACCAGTCGTCGAGGTCGTTGAACGCGACCCCGAGATCGAGGCCGAACCGATCGGCGAGCCAGGCGGTGTGGACGAGCTCGCCGGCGATGGCGGCCCCCAGCTCGTGGGGCGGGAGCGGCTGAGGGTTCAGTGCGACCACCGAGAGGCGGCTTTGCGACAACTGACTCAGCGGCCCGCGAGGGATGACGTCGTAGATGGCGGGTATGCGCCGCCCGATGATGGCGAGCAAACGACGGTGTATGACCATGAGGACTCCTTTACGAGAGTTTTCGATCACCGCGTGCGGATCACGGCGGTGGCATGGATAACGCTGCCCGACGATGAGAGTCCTCACCGAAGCCTGATGCCGCCGTGGAGTGCGCAGCTCGTGAGCCGAGGATCCCCGAGCCCCCCGTGCGGATCGTCCGGTTCAGCGGAGCCTCCTCGACGTTCGGCATCGAGGAGGAAGCGGTCGAGGGGGCGCCGGCTCGAGACACCAGCGTTCCTCGCACCGTCGTCGACTGCTACTTCCCGTAGATGTCTTCGTGGCTACCGTACTCGACGACGAGGTAATAGACCCCCTGCTGGTCCTCTTCCTTGCGGAGCAGGAAGCGCCAGCCCCGGGTCATCCGGGCGGTGAAGTACCCCGGCCTACCCTTGAAGACCTCGAGATGGCCGCCCTTCCGGTGGGGATGCTCGGCCAGCCGGCGTAGCGCTTCCCGAGCGCGGCGGGCGCGCTGGGGGACGTCAGACTTCAACTGGCGGAGGAATCGCCGGGACGGCTTGATCCGGACGAGGGCCTCGCCCTTGCCGGAGGAAGGCACCGCCTCAGCCGTGAGTCAGATACTGCTCCAACTGTTCCGGATCATCGAAGACCGGCGCCTCGCCGGGGTCCTCGTGGTCTGCCCTGAGCGCCATGAGCTTCCAGCGAGCGTCACGATAAGCCGGCAGCACGACCTCTGCAGCCTGGACCCACTCCTCGATTCGCGCCAGCGGCTGTTCGAGCCCCAGGAGGAGCGCCCGCCGTCCCGGGGCCGACTCCGGAAGATCCTGGAGGAGACTGCGGATCCGCCGCGCCGTCTCGCGGCTCAACCGGACGTCACGCCACTGAGCTCGCGTGTCTTTCTCGACAGCTTCAAGGCGCTCGATGAGCGCACCGAGGTCGACGCCCTCGGCGGCAACCTCCTGTTCGGCCTGTGTTACCAGGCGCTCGAGGTTGGCGACGGTCTCGCGTGCGAACCGTGAAAGGTCCTGCTGGGCGGCTTGACGCGATCCCAGGTCCTTCTTGCCGCGAGACCGGCCCCGAGACTCCACCAGGGGAGGCGGTTGGCGAATTCCCAGGTTGTCCAGGCTCAAGATGGTGTGCATAGGCGGCTCCCGTCGGGCGACTCTAGGATACAGGAACCGCCCGAATGCCGGAGAATGAGCGGATGGAGGTGGAAGATCTCCCGGGGCTCCACGGAGGCCCTCGAGAGGGTGCCGCGGTAGATCGCCTGGTCGCCGATCAGTCGGTGGCGCCCGTCGATGTAGAGCGCCCCCACCACCTCCTGGCCCAGGCTCGCGTAGCG
Organism: uncultured Acidobacteriota bacterium; assembly: GCA_963741925.1. GTDB lineage: Bacteria > Acidobacteriota > Thermoanaerobaculia > Multivoradales > DATKCC01 > CAVUBL01. The sequence continues at coordinate 1,386,223 of CAVUJU010000002.1, read as the reverse complement.
GAGGACCAGGTACCGCACCACCGCCCCCGGGCGCCCCAGTGGCTGGCGCTTCGGCACCTCCTGGTGGGCGAGCCGCCGGGCCAGCTCCACCGAGGCGAGGAGGGAGGCCGCCTTCGCCTCCCCCATCCCGCGCCGCCGGAGCACCTCCGGCGACACGCCCACCAGCCCGAACAGCCCCCCGCGCTCCTCCAGGACCGCCCGGGCGAGCTCCAGCGGGCAGACACCCCGGGAGCCGCTGCCCAGCACCAGGGACAGCACCTCACCGAAGAGCAGTACGCGGCACTCCGGCGGCTGGCCTATGAACGCCAAGCGTCGCAGTCAGAGATCGTCCGCGATGCATTGGACGAGTATCTTGACCGCCTCGAGTAGAGGGCGACGAAGAGGCCGGTCCTGCCATCGTGAGCAGGTGGAGACAAGCACAAAAATGTCGGCACTAGTACTATGCCTGCCGACATTTTCGCTTGTGGTATCCTGCTCGTGCGATGCCCCAAGCAAGCCATCTCAGCCTCCACGACCTCCAATCGGTAGGCGCTGGCGCCTTCTTCCGTCCCCGGGACGCCGAGGAGGCGGGCGTCCCGTACCACGAGCTCCGTAACCTGGTGGACCGAGGAGACGTCGAGCAGGTCGCCCGTGGTCTCTACCGTCTCTCGGACTCCGAGCCGACCGAGCTCTACACGCTGGCTGCGGTCTGCGCTCGCGTGCCGGTGGCCATCGTCTGCCTGCTTTCGGCGCTCCAGTACCACCGGATCGGGACCAGGGTGCCGCGGGAGGTCTGGATCGCCATCCCGCACAAGGCGCGCGCGCCGCGCCTGCCGGAGTTCCCCGTCCGCATCGTACGCTTCAGTGGAGCTTCGGCCCGGTATGGTATCGAGGAGATCGCCGTCGAGGGGGCGCCGGCGAAGATCACCAGCGTCGCCCGCACCGTCGTCGACTGCTTCCGCTTCCACCGCCTGGTCAGCCGGGAAACCGCCCTCGAGGCGCTGCGAGAGGTCGTCGCGCAGGGGCGGGCGACACCGGAAGCCCTCTGGCGCGCCGCCGAGGCATGCGGCGCCAAGTCACTGATCGGACCTCCGCTGGAGGCGCTGTCGGTTTGACCGCCTCGGACCAAGGCACGGTCCAATCCGTCCGGCAGCGGCTGCTCAACCGGGCGCGCGATCGGAGGGAGGACTTCCAGCTCACGCTGGTGCGCTACGGGGTCGAACGCTTCCTCTACCGGCTGAGCGTCTCGGCGTGGGCGCGCCAGTACGTCGTCAAAGGGGCGACCCTCTTCGACGTCTGGCTCGACCAGCCCCACCGCGCCACCCGGGATCTCGACGTGAGCGCTCTCGAGGCTGTCGCGCGGGATCGGCTCGAATCGCAGCTGCGAGCCATCTGTGCAGTGGAGCTCCCGCAGGATGGCCTCGCCTTCGATCTCTCGGGCCTCACCATCGAACCGATCCGCGCACTCCAAGACGGGCAGGGGCTTCGCGCGAAGTTCCTGGCTCGACTAGGCCGGGCCCGGATCCCGCTCCAGATCGACGCGGGTTTCGGGGACATCGTCACTCCGGAGCCTCGAGTCGAGGAGTTCCCCACCCTCCTCGATCTACCGGCACCCTACGTCAAGATCTACCCGCGAGAGACCTTCATCGCGGAGAAGTTCGAAGCCATGGTGCGCCTGGGGGAGACCACCAGTCGCTACAAGGACTTCTCGGACGTCGTGCTCCTCGCCGAGCACAAAGCCTTCGAAGGCCCGCTGCTGCGCGAGGCGTGCGAGAACACCTTCGAGCGCCGCGACACACCTCTGGCTCCGGGCGATCCTCCGGCGGCTCTACGCCCGCAGTTCTATGCCGACGGGGACCGCGCCAGAGCCTGGAGGGGCTTTGCGCAGGAGAACCCCTCGCTCGAGCGACTGGGCAGCTCTCCGAAGGTGGGCGAGCTCGTAGGCAGGTTCCTGGCGCCTCTGTGGCAGGCCATCACCCGAGACATCCCGTGGGAGGCGACCTGGAAGCCGCGAGGCCCGTGGCTCTCCGGCCGGTAGACTGCCCCCACGATGCAACACACCCAGATCGTCAGCTTCCTGTGGGGCGTCGCGGACCTGATCCGCGACACGTTCAAGCGCGGCAAGTACCAGGACGTGATCCTGCCGCTGACCGTGCTGCGGCGGCTCGACTGCGTGCTGGCGCCGACCAAGAAGGCTGTGTTGGAGGCGAACGCCGAGTACCGGGACAAGCTCGACGACCTGGACGGGCTCCTGCGCAAGAAGTCCGGCTTCGCCTTCTACAACACCTCGCTCTACGACTTCGAGACGCTCCTCGGCGACGCGCCGAACCTGAAGGACAACCTCCTCAACTACATCCAGGGCTTCTCGCCCAACATGCGGGAGGTGGTCGAGAAGTTCGACCTCTACAACACCATCCACAAGCTGGACGAGTCCGGCCTGCTCTTCAAGGTCATGGAGCGCTTCAAGACCGTGGACCTCCACCCGGACGCGGTCCCCAACCACACCATGGGGACGATCTTCGAGGAGCTGATCCGGAAGTTCAACGAGGCGCTCAACGAGAACCCCGGCGAGCACTTCACGCCGCGCGACGTGGTCCACCTGATGGCGGACCTCATGCTCGCCGGCGACGGCGAGCGCCTGCGCCGGCCCGGCGTGGTGATCACCGTCAGCGACCCGTGCTGCGGAAGCGGCGGCATGCTGACCATCACCAAGGACCACGTGCTCGGCTCCGACGACCGCCAGGGGGTGAACCCGGAGGCGCAGGTCCACCTGTTCGGCCAGGAGGTCAACCCGGAGACCTTCGCAATCTGCAAGTCCGACCTGTTCATGAAGGAGCCGAGCGGCCACGACGCGGACCGCATCGTCTACGGCTCGGTTCTCGAGACGGACGGCCACCCAGACTGGCACTTCGATTACCAGATCGCCAACCCGCCTTACGGCAAGGACTGGAAGCGGGACAAGGACGAGGTGGAGGCCGAGGCCAGGAGGGGCAAGGAGGGGCGCTTCCCGGCCGGCACACCCCGGATCAGCGACGGCCAGCTCCTCTTCCTGGAGCACATGCTCTCCCACATGAGGCCCCCGGAAGACGGCGGCTCGCGCGTGGCGATCATCATGAACGGCTCTCCCCTCTTCACCGGCGACTCGGTGAGCGGCGAGAGCGAGATCCGCCGGTGGGTGCTGGAGAACGACTGGCTGGAGGCCCTGGTGGCGCTGCCCGAGCAGCTCTTCTACAACACCGGCATCGCCACGTACGTGTGGGTGCTCTCCAACCGGAAGCCGCCGGAGCGCCGGGGCCGGGTGCTCCTGGTCGACGCCACGGACCTTTGGCAGCCCATGCGCAAGAGCCTGGGAGACAAGCGCCGCGAGATCTCGGACCACCAGGCGGCCGAGATCGTGGCGCTCGTGGAAGCGTACGAGGAATCCGAGCGCTCCAAGATCTTCCCGACCACCCACTTCGGCTACCGGAAGATCCGGGTGGAGCGCCCCCTCCGGCTCAACTTCCAGGCGAGCGCCGAGCGCATCGCCCGCCTGGACGACGAGCGAGCCTTCCAGAACCTGGCGAAGAGCAAGAAGCGGGACCAGGAGAAGCGCGCGACGGAGGAGGCCGCCGGGCGCGACGAGCAGGACGCCATCCGGGCCGTCTTGGCCGAGATGGACGACACGCTCTACCGCAGTCGCAAGGAGCTCCGGAAGGCGCTCAAGCGGGCGCTCGAGGGCACCGGAGTGAAGCTCTCGGCGCCCATGCGCAAGGCCGTCGAGTCCGCCCTCTCAGAGCGCAGCGAGGAGGGCGAGATCTGCCGCGACAAGGAAGGCCACCCCGAGCCGGATCCGGACCTGCGGGACCACGAGAGCGTGCCCCTGGACCAGACGGTGGAGGAGTACTTCGAGGCCGAGGTGAAACCGTACGTGCCGGATGCCTGGATAGATTCGAGCTATACGGACGATCAGGAAGGCGAGGTGGGGAAGGTGGGGTACGAGATCAACTTCAACCGGTACTTCTACGTGTACAAGCCGCCCCGGCCGCTGGAGGAGATCGAGGCGGATATTCGGGAGGTGGAGGGCAAGATCGTCAGAGGCTTGGCTGGGTTCGCAGGTGACATCAGTGGAAGATCGATGAGTTCTACTGTCGATGAATGACGCCGTGAAAGCGTGCGCTGGCGAAGCCAGCAGTCTGCCGTGGCGGTCATCGATACCGGCGACTTGGGACATCGCGCCTCTCAGGCACTTCCTGCTGGCATTGAACCAGGGTTGGAGTCCCGTAGCAGAAGACCGCTTGGCGTCGGACTCTGAGTGGGCCGTCCTCAAGCTGAGCGCAGTCGGTCGCGGGAAGTTCTATCCTGCAGAGCACAAGGCGCTACGACCCAGCGACCAGCCCGACCCTCGAATCGAGGTGATGGTTGGAGACTTGCTCCTGACTCGGGCAAACACGCCGGAGTTGGTGGGCGATGCCTGTTACGTTGATGAGACGCGGCCCCGCTTGATGTTCAGCGACCTCATCTATCGCCTTCGATTCTCTCGACGGCTGAATCCTCGATATGCGTGCTACTGGTTGATCTCTCGGCCAGGGCGATACGTGATCGAAGTCGATGCTCGAGGATCGAGTCGCTCAATGGTCAAGATATCCCAGTCGCATATCCGAGCGTGGCCGATTGCGCTGCCTCCTCTTCCTGTTCAGGAGGCGATCGCAGACTTCCTGGACCGCGAGACTGCCAAGATCGACCGCCTAATTGAGGAGAAGCAGCGCCTGATCGAGCTTCTCGAGGAGAAGCGAAGTGCGATGTGCAACCTCTACGTTATGAATGGCGGCAGTGACGGTCAAGCGGTCGGACGCGGGGTGGTGCCGGGCGCTTGGACAGCGGTGAAGGTGCGTCGGCTCATCACTCTCGTGGTTCGCCCTGTTCCTGTCGACCCCGAGGAGACTTACAGAGAGATCGGTATTCGCTCGTGGGGGAAGGGCATCTTCCACAAGGAGGAAGTATCGGGCGCGCAACTGGCCGAGAAGAAAATCTTCACTATAAGGGCTCTCCTCAACTATGAGTGGGTAGCTGAAAGCCCGTCGGCGGTCGGTGCTCGGAGCGGTAGGTCGCCAGGGTCAGAGGCCTGGGAGGAGGGGGTGTGGTGGCGCTAAGGGGTTGAAACGCATGGAGTTTCCTGCTCTCCTTGGTGCATCCAAGGAACCGAGGAGGGAGGAGCGACCCCATGCGCCTGACCACTGTACTGCGTCGTCTGATCGGTGTCACGAAGATGTACGTCGAATCCACGCTGTTCCGGCGGGACGGGACGTTGGTGGTCCGTGTCCGCCCTACCTGGCGTCGGTCTCGTTGTGGCGAGTGCGGCCGGGTCGGACCGCGCTACGACCGTCGCTACGAGCGAGAGTGGCGCCACCTGCCCTGGGGGCGCCATGTGGTGGTGCTGCGCTACGCGCCCTGGCGAGTGGAGTGCCCTCAGTGTGGCGTGCGCGTGGAGCAGGTCCCCTGGGCGCCCTCGGGAGGTCGCTTCAGTGAGGCGTTCGAGGAGCTGGTGGCGTACTTTGCGCAGATCACCGACAAGACCCAGGTGACGCGCGTGCTCGGGATCGCCTGGGAGACGGTCGGTTCCATCGTCGCGCGGGTGGTCGAGCGCCGCCTCGACCCCGAGCGGCTGGTGGGCCTGCGCCGGATCGGCATCGACGAGTTCAGCTACAAGAAGCGTCACCACTATCTCACCGTCGTGGTCGACCACGACCGCGGTCGCGTGGTGTGGGCCGGCGAAGGCCGTAGCGCCGAGGCACTCGCGCCCTTCTTCGAGCAGCTCGGCGAGGAGGGCTGCAAGGCGATCGAGATGGTGACCGTCGACCTGTCCGCGGCCTACACCAAGGCCGTGCGCGAGAGGCTGCCCGACGCCGAGATCGTCTACGACCGCTTCCATGTCCAGCGCTTGGTCAGTGATGCGCTCGACGAGGTGCGGCGCGAGCTGGTGCGCGAGCTCGCCTCCGACCCCGACGAAGCACGTGCCCTCAAGCGCACCCGCTTCGTGCTGCTGATGAATCCGTGGAACCTCAGCCGATCCCAGCGCCGCAAGCTCTCCGAGCTTCCAGCGAAGCAACCAGCGGCTCTACCGCGCCTACCTGCTCAAAGAGACGCTCGCTCAGGCCCTCGACTACCGCCAACCCTGGCGGGCCGAACGAGCGCTCCGAGCCTGGCTTGCCTGGGCCTCTCGATCTCGGCTCCCAGCCTTCGTCAAAGCAGCCCGAACCATCCGCAAGCATCTCTCCGGGATCCTCGCCTACATCCGAACCCGCCTGACCAACGGCGTGGTCGAAGGCCTCAACAACCGGATCCGCATGATCGCCCACAGAGCCTACGGCTTCCACTCCCACCAGGCTCTCGCTGCGATGATCTTCCTCAACTGCGGGGGCATCCAGCTCGACCCGCCTCTACCCACTCATAGTTGAGGAGAGCCACTATAAGGCCAGGGGACTTCACCTTGAACATTGTTTTTGCATGGGAGGGCGCTGTGGCGGTCACCTCAAAGGATGAGGAAGGGATGGTGGCGTCCCACAGGTTCCCGACCTTTCGTCATGATGCCGAAAGTGTGGACCTTGATTACCTGCTCGCCTTCTTTCAGAGCGATCATGGGCGCGCTCTGCTAGCCCTCAACTCCCCAGGAGCGGCAGGCAGGAATCGCACCCTCAGAATCGGTGCATTGCTGAACGAGAAGATTCCTCTTCCGCCACTCGAGGAACAACGTCAGCTCGTGAAGGAGCTCCGCGAAGGGGAACGACGAATCGACGACTTGAGAGCTGCCGCTGAAGAGGGGATCAGCCTCCTCCGCGAGTACCGCTCCGCCCTCATCTCCGCCGCGGTCACCGGTAAGATCGACGTGCGAGAGGAGGCGGCATGACGCGAGTGGAGGTCGATCCGGCGCTGCTCCGGTGGGCGCGAGAGCGTGCCGGCCTCACCGTCGAAAGCCTGAGCGACCGGTTCCCACGGATGGCGCAGTGGGAAGCTGGGGAGGTGCGCCCGACGCTCAAGCAGCTCGAGACCTTCGCCCGGAAGACCCACGTTCCCCTGGGCTACCTGTTTCTGGCCGCGCCACCGAAGGAGGACGTGCCGATCCCCGACCTCCGGACCGTCGGCAGCGAGTACCTCGGGCACCCCAGCCCGGATCTCCTGGAGACGATCTATCTTTGCCAGCGCCGCCAGGCCTGGTATCGGGAGTGGGCGCGTTCCGTGGGAGAGGAACCCCTGTCGTTCGTCGGCTCCGCGAGCCTCGGGCGCCCGGTGGAGCAGGCCGCCGCGGAGATCCGCGAGGCCCTCGGTTTCGACCTGGAGGCCCGGCGCAAGGCCCCCACCTGGACGGATGCGCTCCGCCAGTTCATCGCCGAGGCCGAGGACCTCGGGGTCCTCGTCATGGTGAACGGCGTCGTCGGCGGCAACAACCGCCGGCCCCTCAACCCGGACGAGTTCCGAGGCTTCGCGCTCGCGGACGACCTGGCGCCGCTGGTGTTTGTGAACGGCAAGGACACCAAGGCGGCGCAGATGTTCACCCTCGCCCACGAGCTCGCGCATCTCTGGCTGGGAGAGTCCGCCCTCACCGACGCCAGCCCGGCGTCCTCGCCCACGCGAAAGATCGAGGTCTGGTGCAATGCGGTGGCAGCGGAGCTCCTCGTCCCCATGAAGGTACTTCGCGCGGTTCTTCAGGAGGAGCTGACCGGGCGCGATGCCGTCGTCGAACGACAGCACCTGGCCCGGCGTTTCAAGGTGAGCACCCTGGTGATCCTGCGTCGGCTGCTGGATGCCGAGTACCTGACGCGAGCCCGATTTCAAGAGGAGTACCAGGCGGAGCTGGTGCGGCTGACCTCGATCCGCCGCACGTCCGGGGGCGACTTCTACCTCACCCAGGCCGCGCGCCTGAGCCGCCGCTTCGCGCGTGCCCTGGTCGTGAGCACCCTCGAAGGACAGACCCTCTACCGCGACGCCTTCCAGATGCTCGGCGTTTGCAAGCACGCCACCTTCCGGGAGCTGGGGAACCAGCTCGGACTGGCCGAGGCGGCATGAGCTCCAGGATCTCTGAACGATCCTTGGAGGAGGCCATCGAGGCCGCGCTGGTCGGCGGCGACGGGAAGGGCGAGGTCGCCGAGACCCGAGCTTCGTGGAGTGGCGCCCTCCGCGGCAAGTACCTGAAGCGCGCGCCCAAGGACTACGACCGCGGCCTCTGCCTCCTGCCGGACGACGTGATCGACTTCGTCATCGCCACGCAGCCGCAGGAGTGGAACCGGCTGCGCGAGCTCCACGGCGACGACCAGGTCCACACGAGGTTCCTCAAGCGCCTCGCCTCCGAGATCGACCGCAAGGGCACGCTGGACGTGCTGCGCCGCGGGATCAAGGACGCCGGCGTCAAGATCCGCCTCGCCTACTTCCGCCCCCACTCCGGGCTCAACGACGAGCTCCAGCGCCTGTACGAGTCCAACCTCTTCGCCATCGTCCGGCAGCTCCACTACAGCGAGAAGGAGTCCCCCGGCGAGAAGGCGAAGAGCCTGGACGTGGTCCTCTTCCTGAACGGCCTCCCCCTCTTCACCGCCGAGCTCAAGAACCTCCTCACCGGACAGAACGTGAAGCACGCGGTGAGCCAGTACCGGGAGGACCGCGACCCGCGCGAGCCGCTCTTCGCCTTCGGCCGCTGCCTCGCCCACTTCGCGGTCGACCCGGAGCTGGTGTACGTGACCACGCACCTGAGCGGCGAGACCACCCGGTTCCTGCCGTTCAACAAGGGCAGCGACGACGGCGGCGCCGGCAACCCCACGCCGTCGCTGACCGGCGGCGGCTACAAGACCGGCTACCTGTGGGAGGAGATCTGGGCCAAGGACTCGGTCCTCAACCTGATCCAGCACTTCATCCACCGGGTGCAACCCCCCGCCGAGCCCGGCAGGAAGAACGGTGCGCAGATCCAGCTCTTCCCGCGCTACCACCAGGTGGACGCCGTGCGCCGCCTGGTCGAGCACGCCCGCGAGCACGGCCCGGGGCACCAGTACCTCGTCCAGCACTCGGCCGGCAGCGGCAAGAGCTACACCATCGCCTGGCTCGCCCACTGGCTCTCGGTGCTCCACGACGACCAGGACCGGCGGGTGTTCGATTCGATCGTGGTCATCACGGACCGCCGGGTGCTCGACCAGCAGCTCCAGGAGACCGTGCGCCAGTTCGAGCAGACGCTCGGTGTGGTCGAGAACATCGACACCACCTCGAAGCAGCTCCAGCAGGCGCTCGAGGAGGGCAAGACGATCATCGTCACCACCCTCCAGAAGTTCCCGGTGATCATGGACAACATCCAGGAGCTGCCGGGCAAGCGCTTCGCCATCCTGGTGGACGAGGCGCACTCGTCGCAGTCCGGCGAGAAGACCTCCAAGGCGCTCAAGGCGGTGCTCGGCCCCCGGAGCCTGGAGGAGGCCGAGGCCGCCGAGGCGGCGGCGGAGGCGTCCGAGGAGGACCTGGATGACGTCGTCGTCGCCCAGATGAAGCGGCGCGGCCGGCTCCCGAACGCCAGCACCTTCGCCTTCACCGCCACCCCGAAGGAGAAGACCCTCGAGCTGTTCGGCACCGAGCGCGCGGACGGCAGCTTCGCGCCGTTCAGCCTCTACTCGATGCGGCAGGCGATCGAGGAGGGCTTCATCCTCGACGTGCTCGAGAACTACACCACCTACCAGACCTACTGGAAGCTGCTCAAGACGATTCGCGACGACCCGCGCTACGACAAGCCGAAGGCGAAGGCGCTGCTCCGGTCGTTCGTCGACCTCCACGAGCACGCGATCGCCAAGAAGGTCGAGATCGTCGTGGAGCACTTCCGCCAGCACGTGGCGCACCGGATCGGCGACAGGGCGAAGGCGATGATCGTGACCCGCTCGCGCCTGCACTGCGTGCGCTACCACCGGGCGCTGGAGGCGCACCTGAAGAGGGAAGGTCTGCCGTTCAAGAGCCTGGTCGCATTCTCGGGTGAGGTAGACGACGGCGGAGACAAGTACACCGAGGCCCGGATGAACGGCTTTCCGGACTCGCAGACCAAGGCCGCGTTCGAGCGGCCCGAGTACCGCTTCCTGGTGGTCGCGGAGAAGTTCCAGACCGGGTTCGACCAGCCGCTCCTCCACACGATGTACGTGGACAAGAAGCTCGTCGACCTGAACGCTGTCCAGACTCTCTCGCGCCTCAACCGTACCCATCCGGACAAGCGCGAGACGATGGTGCTGGACTTCGCCAACGAAGCGTCCGCGATCCAGAAGGCGTTCGAGCCGTACTACGAGACCACCATCCTGTCCGAGGCCACCGATCCGAACGTGCTCTACGAGCGCCAGCACGAGCTCGAGGAGTTCGGGGTGTTCACCGAGGAGGACGTCAACGCCTTCGCCGCGGTGTACTTCAGGAAGAAGCCCCAGGACGCGCTCTACCGGGCGCTCGAGCCGGTCAAGGTGCGCGCGGAGAGCCAGCTCACGGACGAGGAGCTGCGCGACTTCCGGGGCGTGCTGGACGACTACGCCCGCCAGTACGCCTTCCTGTCGCAGGTGATCCCGTTCTCCGACGCGGACCTCGAGAAGCTCTACGTCTTCGCGCGGCTCCTGCGCCGGTACCTGACGTCGCCGGAGATCGAGCTGCCGAAGGACGTGCAGGAGAAGATCGACATGGACTCCCTGCGGGTCCAGCGCACCTTTACCGGCGACGTGAGTCTCGAGCGGGGGGCGGGGCGGCTCGAGCCGATGGGGGAACGGGGCGGGCGCGGGGCGCCGACGGCGGAGGAGCTGGAACCGCTGTCGCGGATCATCCAGGAGCTCAACGAGCGCTACGGCGCGAACTTCGGCCCCGAGGACCGCATCACCCTCGAGCGGCTCCTGGACCGGGCGGAGGAGAAGGAGGCCCTGCGCCTCTCGGTCGAGAACAACACCGAGGAGAACGCCCGGCTCGCCTTCGAGACGGTCGTCACCGATCTGCTCCAGGACCTCGTCGACACGAACTTCAAGCTCTACAAGCGCATCTCCGACGACCGCCACTTCTCCGGCCACCTCATGGCCGACCTCTTCGACGAGTACCGGAAGCGGGTCGAGAACGGCGGACTGACCGAGGAGCGGGTGCGCCGGGAGATCGCGGACGGCGAGGGCAAGCACCGGGAGCTCAAGGCGTCCCTACGCTGGAACCTGGGCGCCCAGAAGAACGACGACCGCATGACGCTGGCGGTGCTCAAGACCCTGGCGGCCTTCCAGAACGGAGAGGGCGGGGTGCTCTACATCGGCGTCGGCGACGACGGCACGATCCTCGGCATCGAGCACGACGGCTTCCCGAACGGCGACAAGTTCCTCCTCCATCTGAACAACGTCGCCAAGACCGCCCTCGGCAAGCCCGCGGCGTCCCGCCTCACCCCTCGCCTCTGGACCCTGGGCGACCAAACCGTCTGCCGGATCGAGTGTCCCCCCAGCCCCGAACCGGTCTTCGTCAAGTTCCGCGGCGACGAGACCTTCTACGTCCGCTCCGGCCCCAGCACGGAGGCCCTGAGCCCGAGCGAGATGCACGGCTACGTGGCCGAGCGGTTCGCCGGATGACGTGGCGCCGGAGGACGTTACCCGCGTCGCCTGCTCTGGAGAACTGATCGGAGGGATGGCCGCCGAACCGCGGGAGCCGACCGGAGGGTGGCGGTCGAACCGGACGGCTCCGCCGCCGTAGCCGACGCGGCGACTGTCGCCTCAAGCGGCGCTCAAGGGCCGGATCCGCTCGATCTCCGGTCCCACCTTCTGGGCGGCATCCCACAGGTCCACCGCGCGCTGGGCGTTGAGCCAGAACTGCGGGGAGTTTCCGAAGAGGCGCGCGAGCCGCAAGGCCATCTCGGGGCTCACCGCTCGCCGCTCACGAAGCGGCTCGTTCACCGTCTGACGCGACACGCCCAGAGCTGCTGCGAGACCGGATACGGTCAGGCTGTAGTCGGGGAGGAAGTCCTCTCGCAGCATCTCACCCGGGTGAATCGGTCTGACGGTCTTCGTCGTCTTCGCGATGCTCATGCACTCACCTCGACTCAGAGCTTGTGAATGAATCTCCGGCCGTCGCGAGGGCGTTCCCGGGCGCCGCTCGCAAGGCGCGCCGACGCAGGCGTAGCGGGGCCTACGTCGAGGAGGCGTAACGCCGCGAGCGGTGATTCGGGGGCGCCCGGAGCAGGTCGGCGATTCATTCACAAGCTCTCAGTGATAGTCCGTCACTTCGACATCCTACGCATCGCCGTCGGTGAACCGGAAGCAGATCCGCCACAGGTCGTTGATGGCGATGGCATGCTGTCCCTTGCGGTCTGCGCCGAGTCCGTGAAGCCGGTTGCCTGGAGGAACCCGGAGATCGTCCAGGCGAGCCGCCAGATCAACGTACTCGAGCTTCCTTCTCGCTCGCCGCAGGACGTCCGGGGGCGCCCGCAGCAGCCCGGAGATCTCTTCACACAGGCCGACTCCGGCGAGACCGGGTGAGTCATCGGCTACCCCGGGTCCTCGTGTCCCGCCGGTGGGCTCAGGTGGGTCGCCTCGAGGTCCGAGAGCTCGGCGATGCGGTCGAAATGGCCGTCGACGTGGTAGAGGTGCGCTCGACCTCGCAGGGCGGAGGCGGCGATGACCAGGTCCGTCGCGGGGACCGTGTAGCCACGGCGCCGCAGATCGAAGCCCAGGTCGCAAGCGAGATCGAAGGCGGCGCGGTCGAGGGGAAGGTCATGAAATGCCTGGAAGTCCGAAGTGAGGAGGCGCCTCTCCTCGTCTCCTGCGGCGAACCCCAGGATCTCCACCCGAACGATGCCATTGACGGCCACCTGGTCAGAGGCGACCGCGGCGGCCACGGCGTCTCGGACCCGAGGATTCCCACTCGGCCTGTAATACTCGATGAAGGCCGAGCTGTCGACGAGGATCATCCCTCCTCCCGCAGCCTTCGGAGCCGCTCCGGATCGATGTCGAGCTCGACCCTGCCGGCGTGATCGAGGACCTGTTCGAGCTTTCGGCGACGCAGCACCTCCTCGAGCGCCCTCCGGAGGGTCTCGGACTTCGTCGACGCTCCGAGAGCGTCCCGCGCCTCCTCGATCAGCGCATCGTCGACCGTCACCGTCATTCGAGACATCGAGTCACCTCCTGGTGCACCACCATGGTACACCAGCGCGGGGCACCACCCCGGGAGGGAGCCAAGATTCCGGACTCGTCGGCGGCTACCCCGTCGCCGCCACGCCCGTCGGGCGCTGCGCGTTGGGGATGGGGAGAAGTCCTTCCCGCTCCCCAGGGCCTCGGACCACGGACGGGCTGACACGCTGTAAGCTGCGCTCCACCTCCGCGGAGGGGTGGCTGAGTGGTCGAAAGCTGCGGTCTTGAAAACCGTTGGCCCTCCGGGGCCCTCCTGGGGCTCCGGAAACGCAAACGGCCCGAGCGAGGTGGGACTCGCCCGGGCCCGACTCGCAAGGAGACGTAGCTCCATGCAAGCCAAGACGCAGGGTACCACTGGTTCCGTCGCCCGCACTCCGTCGATCCACTCAGGCGGCAGGGCCCCGAACGCGCGGGAGAACGCCTTCAGCGCGCTCTTCCTGGACCGGGCGCGGTGGCCCTCTTCCTCGACGCCCTGGACCCCGAGACGCTCGCGACCCTGGGCCGGGCCGCCATCCGACGGCTGGGCTGACGCCCGAGGACTCCGGCCCGGGGCGGTCCGACCCCGCCCCGGGCCGAGGTGGTTATACTGCCCTCCGAGCGAGGCAAGCCCGTTCGCCTCGCGGTCGAGACGGGCAGGCCAGGCTGAGGAGCTCACCATGCGAGACCCGCTGGTCGATCACCACCGCACCGAGATCCTTCGGATCGCCGCCACCCACGGGGCACGAAACGTGCGCGTGTTCGGTTCACGGGCTCGGGGCGAAGGCGGCGAAGAGAGCGATCTAGACGTTCTGGTCGAGCTCGAGGCCGGACGCACGCTCCTGGATCTCGTGCGCTTGAAGCGTCAGCTCGAGGAGATCACGCACTGCGGGGTGGACGTCGTGACCGACGAGGGCATCTCGCCCGTACTCAGGGAGGAGATCCTCACTCAGGCGATCCCGCTGTGAGCGGCGGGGCCACCTATCTGCGCCACATCCTCGAGGCGATCGAGAAGATCGAGAAGTACACGATCGTCGGGCGGGAGCGCTTCTTCGAAGAGACCCATTGGCAGGATGCCACGATTCGGCAGCTCGAGATCGTTGGCGAGGCTGTGAAGCGGCTTCCGCCCACCACGCGGATGAGCAAGCCCGCCGTACCTTGGGGGGATATCGCGGGGATGCGAGACTTCCTGATCCACGACTACTTCGGCGTCGACCTCCAGACGGTGTGGGAGACGACGCAGAAAGACGTGCCCGTTCTGCGCCGCGCCGTCGACGAGCTCCTCGCCGAGAGCTGACGACGCGGCTTCAGGGCTTGAGGCCCTGGTCCGGCTCCGACCCGGGCCGACGCGTGACGACGCTTCGGCCCTCCACGGGCGACTCGGAGCTGTGACTCAAAGTGAGTCGCCACTTGACTCGCCCGCACCCCATCCTTAGGATCTCGGGGAGGGAGAACCCATGTCTCATCAGCTCACCATCCGGTATGAAGACGACCTGGCTCGTGAGATCGAAGAGCTGGCGCAACGCGAGGGCATCTCGCGGAACCAGGCCGTTCTCCGGCTCCTCAGGCAGGCGATCGGCGTGGAGCGCCCGACCGCAGGCCAGGACGTCATCGGCAGCTCCTTCGACTGGTTCGTCGGGTCGTGGACTGAGGAAGAGGCGCGAGCGTTCGACGAGGCGGTCGCCGATTTCGAGCGGGTCGACGAGGATCTCTGGAAGTGAAGGTCCTCCTCGACACGAACGCCTATTCGGCCATCGCCGGTGGGCATCCTGGAGCGACCGAGGTCATGCGCCGAGCCAGGGAGCTCGTCTTCTCCGCCGTGGTGCTCGGCGAGGTCCTGGCCGGGTTCCGCCACGGCTCTCGGTGGGAGGAGAACCTGAGCCGCCTGCGCCGGTTCGTCGCCCAGCCACGCGTGAGCCTCCTCCCCGTCACCTGGACCACGGCGGACCGCTACAGTCGCATCTACGCGGCGCTCCGGCGAAAAGGCAGGCCCATTCCCACCAACGACATGTGGATCGCCGCCCACGCTCTCGAGAGCGGTGCCGATCTCGTGTCCTTCGATCCCCACTTCGAGCACGTCGACGGTCTGGCCTGGATCCAGCCGGATGGATAGCCCGAGCAGGCGCCGAGCGGCTGCCGTCGGTCAGCCCTCGCCGGGCTCTTCACCACTCGTCGCGAGAGAGGGCAGCTCTCTGCAGGGCGCCGCTCGCCTGGGCGATCTCGAGAGCCTCCTCCAGCCACTCGAGCCGTTGAGCGGGGGTCGCCGCGAGAGAGGCTTCGAGCGTGGCCTGCTCCTGGCTTTCCCAGCCGGCCGACCACTGCGGCAGTGGCGAGCCCGCACCTTCAACTCGCCGGGCTTTCCGTGGGCGATGGCTCATTCCTTGGTCTCCCGGGCCCTCTGGATGGCTTCGAGCTTCTCGATGTCGTCGAGGTCCTTCGGGCGCCCGGCAAGGCGCTTGAGCTGGACGAGGTCGGGGATGGAGGCGACCCGAGCCTCCGTCGAGCGAAGCGGAAGGACCTCGGCGCGGCGGAAGAGCCCTTCGAACTCGACCGGGTGCTCGGCGAACAGGTCGATGGATCGCATGGGGTTCAGGGGATCGTAGAAGGAGAATACCCGCATGCCGCGCTCTTCGACCCATTGCCGGCGGATCGCCGGATCGGCGAAGTCCATGGCGGCGACGGGCAGGCGGGGCTGGAATCCGAGGTCGAGGAGCGTCCCGATCGTCCGGCGGGCCTCTACCGGCGCCAGGTCGATCACGAGATCGACATCCGCGGTCAAGCGCGCATGGCCCTGGAGGACCGTCGCCAGGCCTCCGACGACGACATAGCGGACCTGCGAGCGGTTGAGAGCCTCGAGCACGGGCTCGAAGAGTGACATCGGGTCATTCTACGCGGCCGGTGGGTGATACCTTGGGTTCGGGAGGCCTGGATGAGCGACGAGACGCGAGCGGTCGAGCTGGAGATCTTCTCGGACTACGTCTGACCGTGGTGCTACCTCGGTACCGTGCGTACCGACCGGCTGGCCGAGCGGTACCGGCTTGCGACGCGCCTCACCCAGTTCCCCCTCCATCCGGAGACCCCGCCCGAGGGGCTCGCCCTCGCCGAGCTCTTCGCCGGCCGGGAGGACCGGCTGGCGGAGATGCACGCGCGGCTCGCGGCGCTCGTCGCCGAGGCGGGCCTGCCGGCCCTCGCCGAGCGCACCCACACCTACAACAGCCGCCTCGCCCAGGAGCTCGGCAAGTGGGCGGAGACGGTCGAGGGCGGCGCGGCCATCCACGACGCCCTCTTCCGCGCCTACTTCGCCGAGGCGCGGGACATCTCCCGGATCGACGTGCTCCTGGACGTGGTGCGCCAGGTCGGCCTGCCGGTGGACGCCGCGCGGGGCGCCCTCGAGGAGCGGACCTTCCGTGAGGCGGTCGATCGCGACTGGCACCGAGCCCGCGAGCTCGGCGTGACCGCCGTCCCCACCTACGCCGCCGGCGGCTACGCCGTGGTCGGCGCGCAACCCTACGAGGTGCTCGAGGAGCTGGTCACCCAGGCCGGCGCGAAGCGCCGGTGAGCCCGAAGAGCGAAACGGAGCCGAGCCGAACCTCAGGTCACGGTATTCAGGGCGGCACCCACGGGTGGAGGGAGAGAGACCGGCAGCGCGCAGCGCTCGGCGATCCTGCGAGCGAGGCTCTCGAAGTCTCGCCGGGCTCCTTCCACCGCCTTCGCGTGGGCACCGATCGCGCCGTCCGCGGGCTTGAGGTGGAAGATCGGCTTGCGGGCTTCCTGAGCGAGCGGCATCAGGCTGTGGTAGGGCTTGAGCAGCCCGAGGCATTCCGGGTCGTTGGCGAAGTCCAACGCCGGTGCAGCCTGTCGGTCGAGGACCGACTCCGCGTAGGTGATCGGGACGCGACGGACCCACCGCTCGTAGGCCTTGACCGGGCGATCGAGCCGCACGGCGTGCTGAAGCACCACGTAACCGGCCGGCTCCATGGTCCCTGGGGGAAGCTCCAATCCAACGGCGTCGGGCGGCGCCTTGGCCTTTCGGTCCTGCCATTCGCTTCGCCAGTCCCGGACCGTGGGCCCCAGGTTCTTGAGGCCTTGGAGCGAGAAGAGATCGGGGGCGAGAGGTACGACCAGGTGATCGGCGGCGATCAGGCCAGCCCGGTTGATGGCCCCCAGGCTCGGTCCGAGATCGATGAGGGCGAACTCCGCGCCGGTCGATTGGGCACTACGCTGCAACAGCCGCCAGAACGCGGAGACTACACGGAAGGCGCGCTCTTTCCTGTCGAGACAGTGAGGCCATTGTTGCGAGAGATCCTCCTCGAATCGTGCCAGGCTCAGGTCGCCGGGCAAGAGGGTGATCCGCTCGTCGACCTCCTCCAAGTGGGGCCGCTCCAGGATGTCGCCCACGCCCTTGATGAGCGGCTGGATGGCCCCGTAGATGGTTTGCGGGATGCCGTCGTCGGGAGACCACAGCTCCTCCCGGCGATCCTCGTCGAGGAAGGCTGCGGTCAGGTTCGCTTGGGGATCGAAGTCGGCGACGAGGACCTTTGCTCCCAGGTCGGCGTACATCCACGAGAGGTGGTAGGCAAGAGAGGTCTTGCCAACTCCGCCCTTGTTGTTGAAGAAGGCGACGCTGGGACAGGTCATCGTCGCCTCCTCACCGTGGCGAGCACACGGGTCGACTGGACGTCGAACTCCAGCGGGGGATTCCCATTTCGTTCTAGCTCTCGCCTGGCGATCTGGATTCCCACCCCGAACCTCTCCACGTAGCCGAGCATCTTCATGGCCGCGGCCAGGTCCGGATTCCGGTAGTCGGTGATCCCGGGCTGACCGAAGTTCTCAGGGGTGACCTGCCCGAACGGCCCGCCGGGGCTGTGGATCTCGACTCGATCCGAGAACCAGTAGATCCGTACGGGAGCATTGGTCGAGGCGTAGTCGCGATGCAGCACGGCGAGGCGTATCTCTTCCTCGGGCGTTGCGCATCTCAAAGTAGGCCCGACGCGGACCCAGGTTCTGCCCCGGAGCCGAACCGGAGGAGAACGGCTAGGCTCCACGGTCAAGACGATGACGTCACACTCACCCAACCGGCGCTTCTCGACCATCATGGAGGGAAGCGGTTGGATCAATCCCTCACCTCGTAGGTCCGCGACTTGGCGCAGGCGCTGGTCATTGATCTCCAGGGCGGCGCACCGGCCATCGTCGTGGACGCCGATGAATACGACACCGGGACTGGAGTGCCCCGGAAGGTCGTTGGCAAATGCACAGATCACCTTCCGGATCTCTGGACGATCGGACAGGGAAGCCTTGCGCTCCACCCGATCCGACTCGAGGTCGCCGAGAAGGGCTTCGAGCTCGTCGTCGGAGAGCCGCACAATGCCTGGTGCCAAGGAAGTCATTGCCGCGATCTTACGTGGTCCATCCCCGCGATGCGCAACCGGCGTGGAGCTTGCGATGTCGCGGCGCCCCGCTCCAGGGACGGCATGGACCGCGCACGGCTCCGGAGTAGGCGGCCGATGAGTCCGACCCCGTGGGCCCGGTTGCTCCCGTCCGGAGGACCCGTTCGCCATGCCTTGACGGCGCCACCGCCGCCGGTGATCCGGACCTCGAACCTCCGTGATGACGTGTCGGATCTGCAGATGTCGCACGATTCGCCGGTCACATCTGCAACTCGGATCTCCCTGTGACCCAGATGAACGCCAAATCCGGCGCAAACGACGGATTCCGATTGACACTGGCACGATCCTGGCGCTAGCCTTGCTTGTCTCCGGGGCTCCACCCGGACGCCGACCGGGAGGTCCAGATGCTCGCCGCCAGCTCGCCGCCGTCGATCGTTCCCGCGGACACCGCCTGGATGATGGTCTCTTGCGCCCTGGTGCTGCTGATGACCCCGGCGCTCGGCTTCTTCTACGGCGGCCTGGTGCGCTCGAAAAACGCGCTCAACACGATGATGATGAGCTTCGCCGCGCTCGGCGCGGTGGGGCTCGCCTGGGCGGTGGTGGGCTACAGCCTGGCCTTCGCGCCGGGCAACGCCTGGGTGGGCGGCCTCGGCCACCTGTTTCTGGCGGGTGTCGGGCTCGAGGCCCACGGCACGATCCCGCATCTTCTCTTCATGGCCTACCAGGGCACCTTCGCGGTGATCACCGCCGCCCTCATCTCGGGCGCGGTGGTCGAGCGCATGCGCTTCGGTCCCTACCTCGCCTTCATCACGGCCTGGAGCGTGCTGGTCTACGCGCCGGTCTGCCACTGGGTGTGGGGCGGCGGCTGGCTGGGCGGCCTCGGAGCGCTGGACTTCGCCGGCGGCACGGTGGTGCACGTCGACGCCGGCGCGGCGGCGCTGGTGGCGGCGCTGGTGCTGGGGCCGCGGCGCGACTACGGCCGGCAGGCGCTCCTGCCCCACAACGTCCCCTTCGTGCTCCTCGGTGCGGCGCTCCTCTGGTTCGGCTGGTTCGGCTTCAACGCCGGCAGCGCGCTCGCCGCGAGCGGCACCGCCGCCCTGGCGTTCGTCAACACCTTGCTCGCGCCGATCGCGACCCTCGTAGTCTGGATGCTCCTCGACCACCTCCGCACCCGGAAGACGACCGCCGTCGGCGCCGCCACGGGCGTCGTGGTGGGCTTGGTGGCGGTGACCCCGGCGGCGGGCTTCATCGGCCCCATGGCCGCCCTCGCCCTGGGGGCGGTGGCGGCGCTGCCGAGCTACTTCGCCATCCTCTGGCGCAGCCGCACCCGCCTCGACGACTCGCTCGACGTGGTGGCGGCCCACGGCGTCGGGGGGCTGGGCGGGGCGCTCTTGACCGGGGTGCTGGCGCGCGCGGCCTGGGGCGGGACGGACGGCCTCCTGGCGGGCGATCCGGCCCAGCTCGGCCGGCAGGCGGTGGCGGTCCTGGCGGTCCTCGCCTACTCGGGAGGGGTCTCCTTCGGCCTGCTCAAGGCGATCGGTGCGGTGGTCGCGCTCCGGACGAGCCGGCGTCGCGAGGGCCTCGGCCTCGACGTCGAGCAGCACGGCGAGGAGGCCTACGGCACGGGCGAGGGGGCGATCCTGGTGCGACTGGACCCGGCGCGGTCGGACCCGGCGCGCGAGACCCCGGCGGCCCATCCGGTAGGAGCCGCGGCCCATCCGGTCGGAGGCGCGGCGTGAAGCTCATCACCGCCGTCATCCGGCCCGAGCGGCTCCACGCCGTCCTCGAGGAGCTCTTCCGGGCCGAGGTCCAGGGGCTCACCATCTCCCGCGCCCAGGGGCACGGCGGCGAGACCGAGAAGGTGGAGACCTACCGCGGCACCACGGTCAAGATGGAGCTGGTCGAGAAGGTGCGCCTGGACATCGGCGTCTCGGACCCCTTCGTCCAGGTCACCGTCGACGCCATCGTCCGGGGCGCCCGCACCGGCGAGGTCGGCGACGGCAAGATCTTCGTCGTGCCGGTCGAGAAGGTGGTCCGCATCCGCACCGGCGAGGAGGACCTGGCCGCCGTCACCCCGGCCCGCGTGAGCGCCTGAGACCCCGGCAGGTCGCCTCCGGCGTGTCTGACAAGGATGGCGAACCAGCCGAGTTTCTCGGGGACCAGAGAGAGTGGGAAGGGGATCGAGGGGATGCGGGGGGACATCCAATGAATCCAGCGGTCTGGAGAAGCCGTTTCGATGAGCGCAGGCGAGATCGCTCAACGTGGGCGGGGGAAGAGCAGACCACGATTTCGGAACGGTTCCGGCGCCCTTAACGCCTGAACCCGCTCATCCGTCATAGTGAATGGATGGACGAGGCCGACGCCGCCCTCGTGGCACGCGCCCGCGAGGGCGACAGCGAGGCCTTCGGAACCCTGGTGCGCCGCTACCTGCGTCCGGCCTACGCCGTCGCGCTGGCCCGGCTGGGCGATCCCGCGGACGCCGAGGACGTCTGCCAGGATGCCTTCCTCGCCGCCCTCGAGCGCCTCGAGAGCAGCCGGCGGCCCGAGGGGTTCGGCGGCTGGCTGCTCACCATCGTCCGCAACCGGGCCGTCGACTTCCGCCGCCGGCGCGCGGTGCGGGAGACCGAGCCGCTCGAACGGGCCGCCTCGGCGCCGGCCGCCCAGGGCGACCCGGAGCGCGAGGCCGAGCGCTCCGAGCGGCGGGGCGAGCTCCTCGAGGCGCTCCGCCACCTGAGCGAGCTCCAGCGCGAGGTCGTCCTGCTCTTCGACTTCGAGGGCTGGAGCCACCGGGAGATCGCGGGGCGGCTGGGCATCTCGGAAGGCTCGGCCCGGGTCCACCTGCACAACGGCCGGCGCGCTCTCCGCGAGCGGCTGGGCGACCGGCCGACGGAGGCATGACGATGAACGACGACGATCCAGGCTCCTTGCGGGCCCTCGACCCGGGGCGCGACCCCGAGCGGTTCGAGCGCATGGTGGGTGCGGTGCTCCGCGCCGCCGCCCCGGAGCTCGCCCGGCGCAGGGAGGCCCATGCCGCGTCGGCGAGCCTGCTGCTCGGCCTCTCGGACTGGCTGCGCCCGGCGCTCGCCGCCGCCGCGCTCCTCGCCTTCCTCGCCCTGGCGACGCTCGTGGGCGGCGGGGCGCAGGCCGACGTCGAGCCGCCGCCGGGGCTCACCGAGGCCCTGGGCTACCCGGCGCCCGTCGCGACCTGGGTGGAGACCGAGCGCGCCCCGACCGTCGAGGAGCTCTTGATCTCGCTCGAGGGAGGACGCCATGACCACTGAGCCGGTCGATCCGGGTGGGCCCGCTCGGCCCGAGGGGATCCACCGCTCCGGCCGGGCCCGCCGACAGGCGCTGCTCGTGCTGCTGGTGGCCTTCGTCGCGGGCGCCCTTTCCGGCTTCGCCACCGGGCGCGTGCTCGACCGGTTCCGGCCCGGTCACGAGCGCCACCGCCACGGTCCGGCGCGGATCTTCGCGCCCGACGGCCCCCTGGGCGAGCGCCTCGACCTGACGCCCCAGCAGCGCCGCGAGATCAAGGCGATCCTCGACCAGGACGGGGCCAAGGCCCGGGTGATCTTCGACACGATGCGACCCCGGCTCAAGGCGCTCTTCGATTCGACTACCCGGGAGGTGCGCGCGGTCCTCACGCCCGGGCAGCGCCGGGAGTTCGACCGCTACGTCGACGAGCGCATGGCGCGTTTGCGCGAGCGCATGAGGGAGAGCGATCAGGATCACGACCGAAACCCCGACCACCCGCCGGGCGCACCCGACGGGGGGCGTTGACCCGGCACCGGACCGGGCCTTGCAGCTGGACACTGGAGATTTGCGATGAAACGAGTGACGAAGTTCTTGATCCTGGGTGCCGCGGTGGTCGCGGTCGGTGCG
This sequence comes from uncultured Acidobacteriota bacterium, assembly GCA_963741925.1. Taxonomy (GTDB): domain Bacteria; phylum Acidobacteriota; class Thermoanaerobaculia; order Multivoradales; family DATKCC01; genus CAVUBL01. The sequence goes on along the minus strand of CAVUJU010000002.1, from coordinate 1,363,884 downwards.
GGGGCCATCGTGGTCAGCCGCGCGTCGAACGACGAGAAGGCGAAGGGGACGACCCTGGCGACGGCGCCGGTCGAGCGCCGCTCGATCCAGGTGGTGGCCGAGGCCGCCGGGCTGGTCGAGCCGGTGCGGGTGGTGGAGGTGAAGTCCAACGCCTCGGGCGAGGTGCTCTCGGTCGAGGTGGAGACCGGCGACCGGGTGGAGAAGGGGACGCTGCTCGCCGAGATCGACCCGCGCGACGTCCAGAGCGCCCTCGACCAGGCCGAGGCCGACCTCGAGTCGGCCCGGGTCAGGGCCGCCACCGCCGAGTCCGAGCGGGCGCGCAGCCAGCGCCTCCTCGACCTCGGCCTGATCTCGACCCAGGAGTACGAGGCGACCAAGGACAGCGCCGCCGCGGCCCAGGCCACCCTGGTGCGCGCCAAGGCGACCCTCGATCTGGCCCAGAAGCGGCGCAATGACGTGACCATCCGCGCCCCGATCACGGGCACCGTCATCGAGCGCGCGGTCGAGCCGGGCCAGATCATCGCCTCCGCGACCTCGGGCTTCTCCGGCGGCACGACCCTCTTCCAGATGGCCGATCTCGCCGACCTCCAGGTGCGCGCCAAGGTCGACGAGGTCGACATCGGGCAGGTCCACCCCGGCCAGACCGCCCGGGTGAGCGTCGAGACCTACCAGGGACGGGACTTCGTGGGCGAGGTGAGCAAGATCGAGCCCCAGGCCGTGGTCGAGCAGAACGTGACCCTCTTTCCGGTCTTGATCCACCTCGACAACTCCGAGGGGCTCCTGAAGCTCGGCATGAACGCCGAGGTGACGATCGAGATCGCGAGCCGCGACGACGTGGTGGCGGTGCCCAACGGGGCGGTGGTGAGCCTGCGCGACTCCCGCGCCGCGGCCGCCGTCGTGGGGCTCGACGAGACGCAGCTCCAGGCGGCCCTGCGGCCGGCGAACGCTCCCGCGGGGGGCGGCGGCGAGACCGCCCAAGCGGGCGCCACGCCAGCGGCGGGCGGTGGTGCGCCGACTTCCGACGACTGCATGGCGCTGTTTCGGAAGATGCGCTCGGGGGGCGGCCCGAACGCCCTTTCGGCCGACGAGCGGACCCAGCTCGGCGCGTGCCGGCAACAGTTCGCCGGCGGCCGCTCGGGCACTCGGCGGGGCGGCTCCGATCGCGGCGGCGCCGGCGCCGGGACGGTCGGCGAGACCCGCCCGGCGCTGGTCTTCGTCGCGACGCCCCAAGGCCCCGAGCCCGAGCGCGTGGTCCTGGGCTTGAACGACTGGGAGTTCACCGAGGTCAAGAGCGGCCTCGAGCCGGGGCAGCAGGTGATCCTGGTCTCGGTGGCGGCGCTCCAGAAGGAGCAGCAGGCGCTGACCAACCGGATCCGCCAGCGCATGAGCGGCCCGATCGCCGGGTCGCGCTCGAACAGCCGCCGGAGCAGCAGCGGCGCCAACCGCGGCGGCGGGAGGTGACGCGATGCTGCTGTTCGAGATCTTCCGCGTCGCCCTGGCGGCGATCCTGGCCAACAAGCTCCGGTCGATCCTGACCATGCTCGGGGTGATCATCGGCATCGCCGCCGTGATCACCATGGTGGCGCTCGGCGAGGGCGCCCAGCGCTCGGTCCAGGAGCGCCTGTCGACCCTCGGGGCGAACGTCCTGACCGTGCGCCCGGGCCAGTCGTTCTTCGGCGGCCTCGGCCGCGGGGCGGCGCAGCTCAAGGTCGAAGACGCCCAGGCCCTCGAGCAGAACACCCGCTACATCGGCGCCGTGGTGCCGGAGATGGAGAGCCGGTTCCAGGTGCAGGTGGGGGGCAACAACGCCAACCTCTCGATCGTCGGCACCTGGCCGAGCTACTTCGAGGTCAACTCCAACCACCTGGCCGCCGGCCGCCTGTTCACGCCCACCGAAAACCGCGGCCGGCGGCGGGTGGCGGTGCTCGGCGCCCTGGTGGGCGACGAGCTCGGCGGCGTGCCGACCGAGTCGCTGCTGGGCCGGACGATCCGGATCCGGAGCATCCCCTTCGAGGTGATCGGCGTGCTCGAGGAGAAGGGCTCGATGGGCTTTTCGAACCCGGACGAGGACGTCTACATCCCGCTCGCGACGGCCCAGCTCCGGGTCGTGGGCACCGACCAGATCCGCTCGATCAGCGTCCAGGCGACGAGCCAGGCGGACATGAACCTGGCGATGGGCGAGATCGACCAGGTGATGCGCCGCGAGCACCGGCTGCGCCCGGGCGAGGACCCGGACTTCAACGTGCGCGACCAGGCATCGCTCCTCTCGACCGTCCAGGAGACGACCCGCACCTTCTCCTTCCTGCTCGCCGGGATCGCGGCGATCTCGCTGCTGGTCGGCGGCATCGGGATCATGAACATCATGCTCGTCTCGGTGACCGAGAGGACGCGGGAGATCGGGCTGCGCAAGTCGCTCGGGGCGCGCCGGCAGGACATCCTGCTCCAGTTCCTGATCGAGGCGCTGGTGCTCTGCCTCTCGGGCGGCGGGCTGGGTCTCCTGACCGGCATGGCCGGCTCCTACGCCCTCCAGCGGGTCGCGGGCTGGAACATGGCGGTCTCGCCCGAGGCGGTGCTCCTCGCCTTCGGCTTCTCGGGGCTGGTGGGGGTCTTCTTCGGCCTCTGGCCGGCCCGCCGGGCCGCCGGGCTCGAGCCGATCGAGGCCCTGCGCTACGAGTGAGGCACGCGGCTGGCGCTACCGGCCCAGCATGGCTTCCCAACGCTCCGAAACCGCCTCGGCCGTGAAGCCGAAGTGCTTCGCCAGGTCCTTCCACGGGGCCGAGGCGCCGAAGCCCTCCATGCCGTGCACGGCGCCGCGCTCGCCGACGTACTTGTGCCAGCCGAGCGGCGAGCCGGCCTCGATCGCCAGCCGAAGCGGGACCGACGGCGGCAGCACCGAGTTGCGGTAGCCCTCGGGCTGGGCGTCGAAGCGGTCCCAGGAAGGCAGGCTCACCACCCGCACCCGCCGCCCCTTGCCCGCCAGCAGGCGGGCCGATTCGACCGCCAGCGAGACCTCCGAGCCGGTCGCGAGGAGGATGCCCTCGGGCGCTCCCCCTTCCGGCTCCGACAGCACGTAGCCGCCGCGGAGCACGCCGTCGGCCGCCCGCCCGGCGGTCTCGGCCAGCACCGGCAGCCCCTGGCGGGTGAGCGCCAGGGCGGTCGGCCCGTCGGTGCGTTCGAGGGCGGCGCGCCAGGCGGCCGCGGTCTCCCGCGCGTCGGCCGGACGGATGAGAGAGAGGTTGGGGATCGCCCGCAGCGCCGCCAGCTGGGCGATCGGCTGGTGGGTCGGGCCGTCCTCGCCCAGGAAGATCGAGTCGTGGGTGAAGACGTAGACCACCGGCAGGCCCATCAGCGCCGCCAGCCGGATCGCCGGGCGCATGTAGTCGGAGAAGATGAGGAACGTGGCACCGTACGGACGCAGCAGCCCCGAGAGGGCGAGGCCGTTGAGGATCGCCCCCATGGCGTGCTCACGGACGCCGAAGTGGACGTTGCGCCCGCCGGACTTGTCGGCCGAGACGAACGGCTCGCCCTTGAGCGTGGTGTTGTTCGAGGCCGCCAGGTCGGACGAGCCGCCGATCAGCTCCGGGATCTCTTCCGCCAGGGCGTTGAGCACCTTGCCCGAAGCCTTGCGCGTGGCGATGGGGCCGTCGCCCTCCCCGAACTCGGGGACCAGGCGCCGCCAGAACGAGGGCAGCTCACCGGCCAGGCGCCGGGCGAGCTCGGCCGCCGCCTCCGGGTGGGCCGAGCCGTACTTCTCCAGGCTCGCGTCCCACCTGGCGGCGAGGCGCGCGCCCTTGTCGCGGGCGGCGGCGAAGGCCTCGCGGGCGCCGTCGGGCACCCGGAAGGTGGGCTCCTGGGGCCATCCCATGGCGTCCTTGGTGGCCGCCACCTCCTCGCTGCCGAGGGGTGCGCCGTGGGCCTCCGCCGAGTCCTGCTTGTGGGGGCTGCCGTAGCCGATGTGGGTGCGCACCACGGTCAGGCTGGGGCGCTCCGTCTCGGCCTCCATGGCGGTCATGGCGCGTTCCAGGGCCTTCAGGTCGTTGCCGTCGTCGACGTGCTGCACGTGCCAGCCGTAGGCCTCGTAGCGTTGCCCGACGTCCTCGGTGAAGGAGATGTCGGTCGGGCCGTCGATGGTGATGTGGTTCGAGTCGTAGAGGACGTTGAGCTTGCCGAGCGCCAGGTGGCCGGCGAGGGACGACGCCTCGGAGGTGATCCCCTCCATCAGGTCGCCATCGCTCGCCACGACCCAGGTGCGGTGGTCGAAGAGGTCGAAGCGCTCGCGGTTGAAGCGCGCGGCGAGGAGGCGCTCGGCGAGCGCCATGCCCACGGCGTTGCCCAGGCCCTGGCCCAGGGGGCCGGTGGTGGTCTCGACCCCGGGGACGAGGCCGTGCTCCGGGTGGCCGGGGGTCTTCGAGCCGAGCCGGCGGAAGCGCTCGAGCTCGGAGATCGGCAGGTCGTAGCCCGCCAGGTGGAGCAGGCCGTAGAGCAGCGCCGAGGCGTGGCCGCAGGAGAGGACGAAGCGGTCGCGGTTCGGCCAGTCGGGGCGCCGCGGGTCGAAGCGCAGGTGGCGGCTCCACAGCAGGTAGGCCATCGGGGCCTGACCCATGGGGGCGCCGGGGTGACCCGAGTGGGCGCGCTCGACCATGTCGACGGCCAGGAAGCGGAGGGTGGCGATGGCGAGTTGGTCCCGCTCGGCGCGGGAGTGGCGGTCGGTCATGGGGGCCTCCTGGGGGCGACGGGTCGCGGTATCCGGTGGAGAGGATAGCGGGGATCGGCGGCAGCGTCCAACCCCCGGATTCTTTGACTCGGCTTCCCGGCGGAGCGTAGAATCTCCCCTCCCCGCAGGGGCCCGCGGAGAGGTGCTGGAGTGGTCGAACAGGGCTGCCTGCTAAGCAGTTGTCCGGGGTAACCTGGACCGAGGGTTCGAATCCCTCCCTCTCCGCCAGTTAGAACAAGCACTTCGCCCCGGAGATCGAGGCACGCTCAGCGGGGTCGGCTGCGGCCGAGGCTCTCCCCCCGCCCACGCCAAGCTGCTCGGCAAGTTTCGCCGCTTCGGCTACTCCAGACCGGTAGATTCAGCGGATGCCCCCCGCCGTCCCTCCGCCCTCCCCGGTCGGCCGCGGCACCCAACCCATGAAGCGGCCGAGCTCTGCCCTCCGCCCTGAGCGAGCGAAGCGAGTCGAACGGGTCGGCCGGGCGAACGGTGTCCCGGGCTGCCGGCGGGCCTGCGGAGTCGATGCCTCGGCGAGGGTCACCCGCCGCCCCCCTTCGGATCGGCGTTTGCATCATGATCTGGTCTGGAGCCCGCGACCAGGAGAGAGGAGCCAGGCATGACCTTGCAATCGATCAACCCCGCGACCGAAGAGGTCGAGCACGAGTACGAGGAGCACGACGAGGCCGAGATCGAGCGGCTGCTCGACGGCGCCTGGAGCGCCTTCACGGCCTGGCGCGAGACCGGCTTCTCCGAGCGCGCCGAGCGTATGCGCCGGGCGGCGAAGCAGCTCCGCGACCGCTCGGACGAGTGGGCCGCCCTCATGACCCGCGAGATGGGCAAGCCCATCGGCCAGGCGAAGGCCGAGGCCGAGAAGTGCGCCTGGGCCTGCGAGTTCTTCGCCGACGAGGCGGAGCACTTCCTCGCCGGCGAGGAGGTCAAGACCGACGGCTCGCGGAGCGGTATCCGCTACGACCCGCTGGGGCCGGTGCTCGCCATCATGCCCTGGAACTACCCGTTCTGGCAGGTCTTCCGCTTCGCCGCGCCCGGGCTGATGGCGGGCAACGTGGGCCTGCTCCATCACGCCGAGAACGTGCCTGGGTGCGCCGTGGCGATCGAGGAGATCTTCCGGGAGGCGGGCTTCCCCGCGGGGGTGTTCACGACCCTGCTCTCGGGGCACGAGACGGTGGCGGACATGATCGCCCACCCGGCGGTCCGGGCGGTGACCCTGACCGGCAGCGTCCGGGCGGGCAAGGCCGTCGCCTCCGAAGCCGGCAAGCACCTGAAGAAGACGGTCCTCGAGCTCGGCGGCTCGGACCCGTTCATCGTGCTCGCCGACTGCGACGTCGCGGAGGTGGCCGGCAAGGCGGTCAAAGCGCGGACCCAGAATACCGGCCAGAGCTGCATCGCCGCCAAGCGCTTCCTGGTGGCCGAGGAGATCGCCGACGACTTCGAGGCGGAGCTCGCCCGGCGGTTCGAGGCGCTCGCGGTGGGCGACCCGAGCGATCCGGCGACGGACGTGGGGCCGATCGCCCGGGAGGACCTGCGCGAGAGCCTCCACGACCAGGTGGAGCGTTCGATCGAGGCGGGGGCGCGCCTGGTGACCGGCGGCGGGCGCCTGGACCGAAAAGGCTTCTTCTACCGGCCGGCGGTGCTGGCGGACGTCCGCCCCGGCATGGCGGCCTTCGACGAGGAGGTGTTCGGGCCGGTGGCGGCGCTCGTCCGGGTGCGGGACGCCGATCACGCCGTGGAGCTCGCGAACCGCTCGGAGTACGGGCTGGGGGCGAGCGTGTGGACCGGGGACGTGGCGGCGGGGGAGGCGCTTCTCGGGCGGATCGAGGCGGGCAACGTGTTCGTGAACGGGATCGTGAAGTCGGACCCGCGGCTTCCCTTCGGCGGGGTGAAGCACTCGGGCTACGGGCGGGAGCTGTCGGCGTTCGGGATCATGGAGTTCGTGAACGTCAAGACGGTGTGGGTGGCGTAGGCGGATGGGGCGGGGTCGGGGTGGCGACGGCTCGGAACCCGGTGGCTCTCCGGCGGCTCACTGCGCCGGCGGAGAGCCACGCAGGCTCCGAGCCTGCGTACGACCGGCTGATGGACGGTTTGGCCCCTGCGTCGGGGCGGACCCCGAACGCCTGGCGGGGGAGAGGGTGGATCGACGCCATTGGCGGCCGCGGCACGAACCCATGAAGCGGCCGAGCTCTGCCCTCCGCCCTGAGCGAGCGAAGCGAGTCGAACGGGTCGGCCGGGCGAACGGTTCCGCGGGCACCGGGCGCCGCGGCGAATCGCTCACTCCTCCGGCGGCCGCCGGACCGTCAGCACCGGGCAGGGGGCGTGCTGGACGACCCGTTCGGCGGTGGAGCCCATGAGGAGGTGGGCGAGGCCGGAGCGGCCGTGCGTCCCCATGGCGACCATGTCGGCCTTGCGCTCCGTCGCCACCCGCACGATCACCTCCGCCGGAATCCCCTCGGTCGTGAGCAGCTCGACCTCGAGATTCTCCCGGCGCAAGGGCGCGGCGAGCTTCTCGAGCCGCTCGCGGAGGCTGTGACGGAGCTCGTCGGAGAACTTGAAGAAGGTGCCGGACGGGCCGTACGAGCGGTACTCGGCGGGCACGTGGAAGACGTGAAGCAGGATCACCCGCGTCTCCTGGTCGGAGAGCGCCACGCAGTGATCGGCCGCGGCGAGCGCCGCCTCGGCGTCGCGCGAGAAGTCCGTGGGCACGAGCAGCGTCCGCGGCGCCGCCTCGGGCGGGAGGTCCTCGGGGTGCACCGAGAGCACCGGCACCCGGGCGCTCTGGACGATCCGCTCCGCGGTCGAGCCGAGGAGCAGGTGGCGGACGCCGGTGAGACCGCGGGTGCCGACCACGACGAGGTGGGCGTGGTGCTCGTCGGCGGCTTTGAGCACCGCTTCGGCGGGCATGCCGTCGAGCACCATGCCCTCGGCTTCGATTTCCTCGAGAGCGGGCTCCGCGAGACTCTCGTCGAGGCGTTCCCGCGCCCCCTCGCGGAGCTCCTGGTCGAGGGTCAAGGGCGGCGCCGCGAAGTCGGCCACCGGCATGGGCGGGGCGAGGACGTGGACCAGGAGGAGACGCGCGCCGTGGGAGCGGGCGATCTGAGCGCCCCAGGCGAGGGCGAGCTCGGAAGGCGAGGAGAAGTCGGTGGCGACGAGGACGCTGTCGAGCGGATCGGCCATGGCGGATCTCTCCGGGGAAGCACGTCGAGTATAGCTCGGCGCGGTTGAGGCGGCGGAGCGCCCATGGTAGCTTCACAGGCCGGCCGACCGGGCGCCCCCGCCCGCAGCAGACCACCTCGCACACCGCAGACGCCATGAGCAAGGACACCTCCACCGGGCCGGTCCGGGTGCGCTTCGCCCCGTCGCCCACCGGCTTCCTCCACGTCGGCGGGGCGCGCACGGCGATCTACAACGAGCTGCTCCGGCGCCATCGGGGCGGCGCCCTCATCCTGCGCATCGAGGACACGGACCGCGAGCGCTCCGACGAGGCCATGACCCGCCAGATCCAGGAGGCCCTCGCCTGGCTCGGCGTCGAGTGGGACGAGGGGCCGCTGCTCCAGAGCGAGCGAGTCGAGCGTCACCGCGAGCTCGCCGGCCGCCTGCTCGAGAAGGGCAAGGCCTACCGCTGCTTCTGCACCCCCGAGGAGCTCGAGGCGATGCGCCGCGAGGCGCAGGCGGCGAAGCGCACCTTCCGCTACCCGCGCCGCTGCCTGGCGCTCGGCGCCGAGGAGGTCGAGGCGCGCCTCGCCGCGGGCACCCGCTTCGCGGTCCGCTTCAAGCTCCCGGAGCTCCCGATCCGCTTCCGGGACCTGGTGCGCGGCGAGGTCGAGTTCGGCGAGGAGGCGGCACTCGACGACTTCATCCTGCTCCGCTCCGACGGCTCGCCCACCTACCACATGTCGGTGGTGGCCGACGACCTCGACATGGGCGTGACCCACGTGATCCGGGGCGAGGACCACCTGTCGAACACGCCCAAGCACGTGCCGCTGTTCGAGGCGCTTGGCGGCCGGGTGCCGGTCTTCGCCCACCTGCCCCTCATCCTCGGGCCGGACAAGAAGCGCCTGTCGAAGCGCACCGGGGCGACCTCGGTCGAGGAGCTCCGCTCGCAGGGGATCCTGCCGCAGGCGCTCTACAACTACCTCGCTCTCCTCGGCTGGTACCCGGGCGAGGAGCGGGAGATCCTGTCGCGCGAGGAGATGTTCGAGCGCTTCGACGTCGGCGGCCTGAACGCCTCGGCGGCGGTCTTCGACCCCGACAAGCTCGCCTGGGTCAACGGCCAGTACATGTCGTCGCTGCCCCTCGCGGAGATCGAGGCGCGGCTCGAGCCCTTCCTGGAGGCGACCGGAGGCCCCGAGCCTGGCGCCCTCGAGGGGGCCGAGCGCGAGCGCTTCGACCGGGCGGTCGACCTCCACCGGCGCCGCGCCCGGGACCTCCGGCAGCTCGCCGAGGTCGTCCTCCCCCACTTCACCGAGCGGCTGGCCTACGACCCCGAGGTCGCCGGGAAGTTCCGGGACGACCCGGCGCTGGCGGAGCTCCTGGCCGAGCTCCGCGCGCGCTACCGGGCCCTCGAGCCCTTTGCGGTCGAGCCCCTGGAGGCCGCCCTCCGCGCCCTCGCCGAGGAGCGCGGGGTCAAGGCGGCCGTTCTCATCCATCCCTTGCGCATGGCGCTCTCCGGCGCCAAGGCCGGCCCGCCGGTCTTCGACCTGGTGGCGGCGATGGGCGGGGAGGCGACCGACCGGCACCTGGGGCACTTCCTCGCCTGGCTCGAAGCCGGCGGCTGAGGAGGCCCGGGGAGCAGGAATCCCGCCGCCCGCGGCCCGGTTGTAGCTCCAGGCTACCGGCCGGTCCCGGTCGACAAGGCACTCCCGATGTTGCTTGACCCGATCGGGCCGGTCCGGTAACCTCTCCAGCCCGTTGGGAGGTCGTCTAATGGCAAGACATGCGGCTCTGGACCGCAGAATCGGGGTTCGAGTCCCTGCCTCCCAGCCATCCCTCCTCGCCGCGCCGCTTCCCGCCGTACAACCGCGGGGACTCCAACTCCACGAAGAAGCCTCCGGACGACCCTCTGGGCTACCATGGCCGCGGGAGGAGACCGAATCATGGCCCACATCCACAAGAGTCTGACGATCGACGCCCCGATCGACGAGGTCTACGGCCTTGCCCGGGACCCCAGGCGTTGGCACACCTGGTGGCCCAACCTGACCGAGGGCAAGCTCGTGCAGGGCGAGGGCGAGGCCGGCACGGTGGTGGAGCACGCCTACCGGATCCTCGGGATCCCCATCCCGGTGACGACGCGGGTGCTCGAGGATCGCCGCGACGGAGAGACGGCACGCTGGCGCGGCGCGATCGACGGCCCGCTCGACGGCGAGCAGACCTGGGGCTACCGCTCCGTGGCCGGAGGCAAGGCGACGGAGGTGACGGCGGAGCTCGACTACGTGATCCCCGGCGTCCTGGGAAAGGTGGCCGACGACCTGGTGGTCGAGCGCCTCCAGGAGCACGCCATCGAGCACACGCTGGCGAACCTCAAGCTCCTGTGCGAGGCGGGGCGCGGCTGAGATCGCGGGGAGACGGCGACCGCCGCGCGGTAGCCTCCACCTTTCGGGCCGGCGATGCGGGTTCAGGTCCAGCGCGGAAGACCATTGTTTCCAGATCGTTACGAGTCTTCCTGGAGGCTCGCGAGTCGACGTGCTCCTTGGCGTCCATGTCCCGCGCCGTGATGATCAGCGCCCAGGCTACCCGCCTTGCGAAGGAACCTCACCGTCGAGAGGCTACCGGCATCGGTCCGTGTCGCACCGTGTTGGACGGCGATCTTCTCCACCTCAGATGACGCCCAGGATCCGCATCCGGTCCCCCGCCGCCGGGTCACGCCTTCCTGAGGTGTGCTTGGTCTCCCGCCCGGTAGGCGATGATGTGGACCTTCTCGAGCGTCATCATCCCTTCGCCGACCATCTCGTCGAGGAGCGGGAGGAACGCCTCGATCCGCTCCGGGCGGTCGATGATTTCGATCACGATCGGCAGGTCCTCCGAGAGGCGGAGAATCTTGGTGGAGTGGATGCGGCTGTGCGCCCCGAACCCCTCCAGGCCGCGCAGCACGGTCGCGCCAGCCAACCCCTCCCTGCGGGCTCGGTGGACGATCGCCTCGGCCAGGGGCTGGCTGCCCCAGCGGTCGCTTTCGCCGATGAAGATGCGAAGAAGCTGTCCCTCGCCTTCGACTTTCATGCCGCCCTCCTAATGAGGCTCCCCGTCAAACCTACGAGGCGTCTGGAACGTCTCCGGCTTCGTGAGTCTCAGCTCCCCCGCCCACGTCCAGGAATCGAGCCTGGCGGGCTTGCCGGTCGAGGCGGGCTCGCCACGGCGGACCGCTCGTTTCCGGCCGAACCCCGAGGCCTGGTCGTGCCGCCGCGGGCTCCGAGGAGCGATGCCGGACTCCAGCCGCCGACGCCTGCGGCGAGCTCTGCCTACCCCGCCCCCGAACAGCGGGCGGGTCCGCCGCCGCCGGCTCGGAAGCCCCGAACTCCGGCCACCCCCCCGGCCTCCAAGCGGACTCGGCTTCGAGGAGCTGACCGAGCGGCGCGGTACGGAACCTGATCGCGGACCCCGGTTCGCTGCGCTCGACCTCCGGGAGCCTTGTTTCAGAGGGGCTTCCAGATCCGTCCAAGCTCCAGGAGGAAGCCTGGCAGCTCTGGGGCACTCACCTCGTCGGGTTCTCGCAGGACCTGGAGCGGAATTTCCGCTCGGTAGATGTACACCCGCCGCTCGTCGGGGTCGATCAGCCAGCCGAGCTTCGCTCCGTTCGCCCGGTACTCCTCCATCTTGGCCTGGAGGTCGGGGAGGCGGTCGGTGGGGGATTTGAGCTCGATGACGAAGTCGGGGCAGAGGGGGAGGAAGCCGCGCTTCTCCTCCGGGCGGAGGGTGGCGAGGCGAGTGTCCGCCACCCAGGAGGCGTCCGGCGAGCGCATGGCTCCGTTGGGCAGGACGAAGCCGGCGGAGGAGTCGAACGCCGTACCGGTGCCGTTCTGGTCCGCCCAGATCGCGAGCGCAGTGGCGATTCGCAGGTTCCGGTGGCTGCTTTCTCCTCCTGCAGGTGTCATGACGATCAAGTCCCCTTCGGCGCTCCGCTCGATCCGCAGCTCCGGGTTCTGGACGCAAAGCTCGAAGAGCTCCGCGTCGCTCAAGTGGAGCGCCTTGCCCACCTCGATCTGGATGGGCACCGGTTCGCTGCGGACGGCGATCTGGGTCATGGCGGCTTTCGCGAGACTACCACCTCACTTCGCCCTCGGCGCGGAGAAGGCCAGCGTCAGCAGGGTCTTCTGCTCGAGCTTGTGGGCCTCGGCGGAGCCGGTGGCGGGGCTCGCGGAGGGGGCGCGCTTGATGGTGCGGACCGGGCGGCCGCGGGAGATCCGCTCGAGGCGCGGCACCACGAAGCCGAGGGCGCCCATGTTGGCCGGCTCCTCCTGGATCCAGACGATCTCGCGCAAGGGGCCCAGGCGGTCGAGCTCGGCCAGGAGCGCCTCCTGCGGGAACGGGTACATCTGCTCGAGACCGAGGATCGCGGTCGTCGCATCCTTCCTCTGGCTCCGCTCGTGGCGGAGCTGGTGGAGGATCTTCCCGGTCGCCACCAGCACCCGCTCGGCCGTCTCGAGCTCGCGCTCCGGCATGACGGTCAGGAAGCGGTCGCGGGTGAAGGAGTCGACCGGCGAGGAGGCCGGCTTCGCCCGGAGCATGCTCTTGGGGGTGAAGACGACCAGGGGTTTCCGCCAGCGGCGCAGGACCTGGCGCCGGAGCAGGTGGAAGTACTGGGCCGAGGTCGAGGGCTGGGCGACCTGGACGTTGTCCTCGGCGGCGGCCTGGAGGTAGCGCTCCACCCGGGCGCTCGAGTGCTCGGGCCCCTGCCCCTCGTAGCCGTGGGGCAGGAGCAGGACGAGCCCCGAGAGGAGGCCCCACTTGTCCTCCCCCGCGGTGATGAACTGGTCGATGATCGTCTGGGCGCCGTTGGCGAAGTCGCCGAACTGGGCCTCCCAGAGCACCAGCGCCTCCGGGTAGTCGCGCGAGACGCCGTACTCGAAGCCGAGGACCGCCGCCTCCGAGAGCATCGAGTCGTAGACCTCGAAGAACGCCTGGTCGGGGGAGACGTGCTTCAAGGGGTAGTAGTCCTCCTCGGTCTCGACGTCGACCAGCACGGCGTGGCGCTGGTTGAAGGTCGCGCGCCGGCTGTCCTGGCCGGAGAGGCGCACCGGCACGCCCTGCTCGACCAGCGAGGCGAAGGCCAGGGCCTCGGCCATGCCGTAGTCGACCGGCCGCTCGCCGCGCCCCATCTCGGCGCGCTGCTCCAGGAGCTTGGTCACCTTGGGGTGGACGTGAAAGCTCTCGGGGACGGTGGTGAGCCGCTCGGTGAGGCGCGCCACGTCGCCCGCCCCGATCCCGGTCTCGACCTCGTAGGCCTCGTCGTACCAGCCGCCCTTGAACTGCCTCCAGTAGGGCGGGTGCTCGGCGAGGGCCGGCCGCGCGGTGAGCTGCTTCGCCGTCTCCTGGGCGCGGTCGAGCTCCTCCTTGAGCTCCGCCTGCTGGGCCTCGGCCTCCTCCTCGAGCCCCGAGTCCTCGGCGTAGATCCGCCACAGGCGCGGGTGCTCGTCGATCTTCTTGTAGAGCACCGGCTGGGTGATCGAGGGGTCGTCGACCTCGCTGTGCCCGTGGCGGCGGTAGCCGATCAGGTCGACCACCACGTCGGAGCCGAACGTGGAGCGGTAGTCGACCGCGATCCGCGCCACCCGAACGACGGCTTCCGGGTCCTCGCCGTTGACGTGGAAGATGGGGATCGGCAGGCGCTTCGCGACCTCGGTCGTGAAGCGCCACGACCAGAGGGCCTCGGGCTCGGCGGTGAAGCCGATCAGGTTGTTGACCACCAGGTGGATCATGCCGCCCACCGAGTACCCGGGCAGGTCGGCGAAGTTCAGGGTCTCGGCGAGGATTCCCTGGCCGGCGAAGGCGGCGTCGCCGTGCATCTGGATCGGTACCACCTGGCGCCAGCCGCTCGTCTCGCCGCCCCTCTCGACCCGGAGCCGCTGCTGCTTGGCCCACGCCCGGCCGGCCGCCACCGGGTCGACCGCCTCGAGGTGGCTCGGGTTCGAGACCAGGTGGAGGCGGATCGTCCGTCCGTCCGCGGCCTCGAACCGGCCCGTCGCCCCCAGGTGGTACTTGACGTCGCCGCCCCCCAGGACGCTCCGCGGGTCGACGTCCTCGAAGCCGGCGAAGAGGTCGGCCGCCGGCCGGCCGATGACGTTGAGCATCACCGACAGGCGTCCGCGGTGGCTCATGGCGAGGACCGCCTGCTCGGCGTCGTGGCCGGCCGCCGCCTCCAGGCACTCGTGGAGCATGGGCACCAGGGCGGTCACCCCTTCGATCGAGAAGCGCTTGGTGCCCAGGTAGCGCGACTGGAGGACCTGCTCGAAGGTCTCGGCGCGGATCAGGCCGCGGAGGATCCGCTTGCGGTCCGGCGCGGGCGCGTCGGACTCCATCCGGTCGTAGACCCAGCGGCGGCGCTCGGGGTCCGGCATGTGGGCGGTCTCGACGGCGAGGGTGCCGCTGTAGACCCGGCGCGCCGCCTCGACTCCCGGCCCTTCCGCGCGCAGGGCGGGATGGGTCGCGGGCCGGAGACGCCCGAGGGGATCGAGGTCGGCCTGAAGGTAGCCCCAGGTCCGGTAGGCCTCGAGGTTCTCCAGGGCCGCCCGCGTCTCGTGCAGGCGGGTCGTCGGATCGGTGGGGGGGGGCTCGCGGGTGGCTACGTCGGTCGCCATGATCTCTCAACGATACCGCGAGCCGGTCGCTGGAATTCCCGCCACTGCGCTAAGCTCGGGGCTCGCACCTCCCGCACGAACCCCAACCCGTTCGAGGCGCTTCCATGACCCAGGCCCGATTCCCCCGTCTCCTCCTCGGCGTTCTCGTCCTCCTCGCGGCCGTGACCGGCCCGACCGCTCCGGCGGTGGCCGGCACCGGACCCATTCCCGAGCGCCCCGACCTCGGGCTCTCGCCACTCGCTCCCGCCACGACGGGTGGCCTGCCGGTGGTCGAGCGGGCGCTCGCGAAGCTCACCCAGCATCGGCGGCTCCTGGTGATCGGCGCCCATCCCGACGACGAGGACACCTCGGCCCTGGTGCGGGTGAGCCGCGGCGAAGGGGGCGAGGCCGCCTACCTCTCCCTGTCCCGGGGCGAGGGCGGCCAGAACCTGATCGGTACCGAGCTCGGGGTGACCCTGGGCCTCCTGCGCTCGCGCGAGCTCCTGGCCGCTCGCGCCATCGACGGCGCCCGCCAGTACTTCAGCCGGGCCTACGACTTCGGCTTCACCCGCTCCCTCGACGAGACCTTCGGCAAGTGGCCGGAGGACGTGCTCTTGACCGACACCGTGCGGGTGATCCGGCGCTTCCGGCCGCAGGTGATCGTCTCGGTCTTCCCGGCCGATGCGCGGGCCGGCCACGGCCAGCACCAGGCCGCGGGCACGGTGGCGCACGAGGCGTTCGAGAAGGCCGGCCAGGCGGGCGCCTTCCCCGAGCTCGCCGCCCAGGGGCTCGCGCCGTGGGCGCCCGAGTCCCTCTTCCGCGCCACCTGGTTCGACCGCGGCTCGACCTCCCTCGAGACCGACCTCGGCCTCCTCGAGCCGCTCTCGGGCAAGAGCTTCTTCCAGCTCGCCATGGCCGCCCGGAGCCAGCACCGCTCCCAGGACATGGGGCGAGTCCAGCCCCTGGGGGAGAACCACGGCCGCTACCGCTGGGAGGCCGGGCCGGGCGGCGCGGGCTCCGCCGACCTCTTCGCCGGCGTCGACACCCGGCTCGAGGCGATCGCCGCGCTCCTGCCGGAGGGGGAGGGCCGGCAGGCCGCGTCGACCGAGCTCGCCGCCGCCCGGAAGCTCGCCGAGGGGGCCCGGGCGAAGCTGACCCCGGAGACCTTGCCCGCGGTGGCCCGGGACCTGGCCGAGATCCT
The DNA here is from genome assembly GCA_963741925.1 of uncultured Acidobacteriota bacterium. Taxonomy (GTDB): domain Bacteria; phylum Acidobacteriota; class Thermoanaerobaculia; order Multivoradales; family DATKCC01; genus CAVUBL01. The sequence goes on along the minus strand of CAVUJU010000002.1, from coordinate 1,348,190 downwards.
GGGCCACCTGCGCGCCGCCCGGCGGGCGGCCGGCGGGACGGGAGGCGCAGGATCGACGGAAGGCGCGGGCGCGGACCTGATCGACGAGAAGATCGGGGTGGCCGAGCGCGCCCTGGCGGCCGCCGCCGGGGTCGCCCTCGACGCCTGGGCGGAGCGCGACGAGGTGGCGCCCGGCGAGAGCCTGCGGGTCGACGCCCAGGTCTGGAACGCCTCGTCGGCGGCGGGCGGCGCCCCGGGCCTGGTCAAGGTGCCGGTCGAGGTGGTCTCGGCCGAGCTCACCGGCGCCTCGCCGTGGAAGGTGATCCCGGCCCAGGGGGACGACGGCCAGCCGGTCGTCGCCCGCGCCGGCACCCTGGCCGCCGGCGACCTCGCCGTCTGGGCCTTCCACGTCACCCCCGACTCGACCGCGGAAGGGAGCGCCCGGCCGACCGTCCCCTACTTCCTCGAGAAGCCCTTGAAGGGCGATCTCTACGACTGGAGCGGCGCCCCCGACCCCTCGGTCCTGGGCGAGCCGTTCGGCCCGCCGCCCCTCGTCGCCCGCTTCCGGCTGCGGGTGGCCGGCCAGGAGATCGCGATCGAGCGGGAGGTGGTGGAGCGGGTGGGCGACCAGGCCCGCGGCGAGGTCCGCCGGCCGCTCCGGGTGGTGCCGCGCCTCGAGGTCGAGGCCGAGCCCGACCTGCTGGTCTGGTCGACGGGCGGCGAGCCGCCCGCGAGCCGTCTCGAAGTGTCGCTGCGCTCGAACCTCGACCACCCGGTCGACGGCTCGGTCCAGGTCGAGGTGCCCGCCGGCTGGCCGGCGCCCGAGAGCGCGCCCTTCCGGATCACCGATCCGTACGGCGAGGCGGCGGTCGAGCTCCGGGTCACCGCCCCGGCCGGCCTGACCCGCGGCCGCTACGCGCTCACCGTGGTCGCCCGCCTGGCCGACGGCTCGACCTACCGCGCCGCCTACCCGGTGGTCGACTACCCGCACATCCGTGCCACACCCTACCCGGAGCCCTCCCGGATCGAGGTGGCGGCGGCGGACATCCGCTGGCCGAAGCTCGGCGCCGTGGGCTACGTGCGCGGCGCCTCGGACCGCGTGCCCCAGGCCCTCGAGGCGGTGGGCGTGCCCCTCGAGATCCTCACCGGCCGCGACCTCGCCGAGCGCGACCTCTCGCGCTACGACGCCATCGTCGTCGGCAGCCGGGCCTACGAGACCGACCCGGAGCTCGGGCGCAACAACGGCCGCCTCCTCGACTACGCGAAACAGGGGGGGCTGGTGCTGGTGCAGTACCAGCAGTACCCGTTCGTCGACGGCGGCTACGCGCCCTACCCGCTCGCGATCGCCCGACCCCACGACCGGGTGACCGACGAGACGGCGCCGGCGACTCTCCTCGAGCCGGCGAGCCCGGTCTTCACCACGCCCAACCGGATCGGCCCCGAGGACTGGCAGGGCTGGGTGCAGGAGCGCGGGCTCTACTTCGCCCACACCTGGGCGCCGGAGTACACGCCGCTGCTGTCGTTCCCCTCGAGCCCCGGCTACGAGCCGGGGGACCTCCACGGCGGCCTGCTGATGGCGAAGGTCGGCGAGGGCACGTACGTCTACACCGGCCTCGCCTTCTTCCGCGAGCTGCCGGCCGGGGTGAGCGGCGCCTACCGCCTGTTCGCGAACCTCCTCGGACTCGCCGACGCAACGTGACGGCAAACCTCGAGGAACTCTTCCGCCGCGCCAACGAGGTGTGCCTCGCCGAGCGCCTGGCGCCCGAGAGCGCCGGCTACGCCCGGCGCCTGGACTTCGCCCTCGGACGCCTCACCGAAGGGTACCGGATCGCCGCACACCTCGCCCGCCGCTACCCGGAGACGGTGCGGCCCGGAGCCCGGGTGCTCGATCTCGGCTGCGGCAACGGCGGCCTCGTCTTCCCCTTTGCGGAACGGGGCCTCACCGCCCTCGCCCTCGACCTGACGCCGCACCTGGAGCTCGAGGAGGTCTCGCGGGCGGCGGCCCTCCCCGTGCGCCAGGTCTCGGGTCGCGGCGAGGCCCTCCCTCTCGCCGACGAGTGCGTCTCCCTGGTGCTCTTCGCCGAGACCCTGGAGCACATCGAGCGCCCGCGCCGGCTCGGCCGCGAGGTCGCCCGGGTGCTCGCCCCGGGCGGCATCGTCTACGTCAAGACGCCGGCACGCCTGCGCTACCTCTTTGCCCGCGAGCCCCACTACGGCGTGCCGTGCCTGGCGCTCCTGCCCGGCCGCGCCCAGCGTTGGGTCTTCGAGCACCTGGTGGTGCCCGGCCAGCGCTACGACGTGAGCCATCTCTACTGGAGCGCCGCCGGCGTCGTCCGGCAGTTCCCGGGTCTCGAGCTCGCCGAGATCACCTCGAAGCACTGGGCCGGCCCCTTGCGGCGCCTCGACTGGGACTGGATCGTCGCAAGGAAGCCGGCTCGGCCGGCTCAGAGCTTGTGAAAGAATCTCCGGCCGTCGCGAGGGCGTTCCCGGGCGCCCCTCGCAAGGCGCGCCGACGCAGGCGTAGCGGGGCCTACGTCGAGGAGGCGTAACGCCGCGAGGGGCGATTCGGGCGCGCCCGCAGTAGGTCGGAGATTCATTCACAAGCTCCTCAGTCCACGTAGCCGAGGGCGCGGAGCTCCTGGCGGGCGCGGCGGTCGACCCGCGTCCGGCCGGGCTGGAAAGACGCCGCCGTCGCAACGGCGACGCCCACGCCGGGAAGCGGGTCGGAGAACGGGTCCCAGGCGAGGCTAGCGGCGCCGTGCCGGGGGTGGATCCAGAAGGGCTCGGCCTCGCCGCTGTCGGCCCGGGTGACCCGCAGGCCGAGGGCCCCGCGGCCTTTTCGGAGGTCGAAGATCAGGAAGATCGGCCGCCCGGGATCGAGCGCGATCGCGTCGAGACCCTCGCCGCTCGCCGGAACCGGGTGCCAGCGCAGGCCGTCCCACACCCCGACGGCCTGGATGCGCGAGTCCTCCGGCACCTCCACGCGGTGCGTGTCGTCGGGCAGACGGGCCATCAGGCGGCCGTGCCCCAGCCAGGCGAGGATCGCGGCGAGGCGCCGGCCGAGGCCCTCGGCGGCGGGGGAGACCTCGGAGCGCGGCGCGGCCCGGTCGACCTTCGGGTCGTAGGTCAGGACCCGCCCTTCGGGATGCTCCGGGAACCGTTCCAGGATCACCGAGCCGCCGGTGCCGTCCAGCCGGAAGCGGTCGCCGGTGACCTTGAGCAGGGAAGGGATGCCGTGCACCAGGACCGGCAGGTCCGCGCCATCGGGCGACGCGAGGGTGACGAGCGAGCGGCCGGCCAGGCCGGTTGCCGGGAGACCGGCGCAGGCGAGGAGAGTGGGCGTCACGTCGAGGCCCGAGACCGTCCGCGCGACGCGGCGTCCGGCGGTGCCCCCCGGGGGCCGGACCACCAGGGGCACGCGGACGTTCGGATCGTAGACGTGGCCCTCCGTGTGCTCCATGCGGCCGTGCTCGAGAAACTCCTCGCCGTGGTCCGAGGTCACGATCACCGCCGTGTCGCGGTCGAGCCCGGTCCTGGCCAGGGTGTCGAGGACGGCGCCCAGGTAGTGGTCCGCGCGGGCGATCCCGCCGTCGTAGAGGGCCACGACGTGGAGGAGATCCTCCGGCGCGGGCGGCTCGTCCTCGTTGTCGATCCGCACCACGTCGCCGAGGGGGCCGGCGTAGTGGGGATCGAAGAAGGGATCGGCGAAACCCTCCCGGTTGACGTACGGCTCGTGGATCTCGTAGGTCTGGAGGAAGAGGAAGAAGGGCCGGAAGCGGTTCGCCCGCAGCCAGTCCGAAGCGGCGGAGAAGATCGGCGCGGCGTCCTTGTACTGCCAGGCCTTGCCGGCGGTCGAATCGTAGCGTTCGAACCCCTGGGCGAAGCCCCAGCGCGGGTCCAGGAAACCGCCGTCGGTGAACGCTGCCGTCCGGTAGCCAGCCGCCGCGAGGCGTTCGGCGAGGGTCAGCACGCGCGGTGCCAGGGGGGCGTGGATGCTCGTCGCGCCGTGCTGGCTGGGCAACAGACCGGTCACCATGCTGGCGGTGGAAGGCAGGGTCCAGGTCGAGGCCGAGAGCGCCTGGGTGAAGACCAGCGAGTCGCAGGCCAGCCGGTCGAGGTTGGGGCTCGTGGCGCGCTCGTAGCCGTAGAGGTCGAGGTGGTCGGCGCGCAGGGTGTCGAGGGAGACGAGCACCAGGTTCGGCCTCCCCGCCGGCTCCGCGGCCTCCCCCGGGCTCCGCTCCCCGGTCAAGTAGAGCTCCGACCAGGCGACCGGGCTGTCGCCGGTGCTGCTGAGGACGAGCTGGACCGGCTTGCGCTTCCCCGGCGCCGCCGGGGCGAAGGCGCCGAGGTCGACCCGGTAGTCGCTCCAGGCGCCGCCGGGGCTGAGCCGCCGGGCGAAGACCCGCCGCCGCTCGCCGCCGACGATCAGGTCCGCTGCGGCCTCCGGCGCCTGCGCGGTCGCGAGGGCCGGTTCCGGCGGATCGCCGCCGGCGCTTCCCTCGGGCTCGGCCGGGACGGGACGCGCCACGGAGAGCTCGAGGCGGGCGTGCGGCGGCAGCTCGGCTACCATCTTGTAGGTGCGCCGCGCGCAGGTGACCACCGCCTCCCGCGTGCTCCCGGCGAGCTCGATCTGGCGCGGCTCGGCGGGAAGCTCCTTCCCGTCGGCTTCCCGGCAGCGGCCGGCGCCTCCGGCCCTGCCCGGGCCGGCGTGCGGATTGAGCTTCGGGAGCAGGGCGAGGTCAGGGCTGGAGGGGGAGGCCTCGCCGCCGGAGCAGGCGACCAGGAAGGCGAGGGTGAGCGCGAGGAGACCGATGGCCAGGCGGGAGCCGGCGCGCCGCTCCCGACCGGCCGGATCGGCGGTGGCTGGGGACATGGGGGGCGATCCTAGCACCCGCTCCGGCGCCGGCACACGGGCGTGCCCGTGCCGTCCGGGGGCCGGCGACCTCGTCTCGGCGGCCTGCTAGAGTCTCGCGCCATGGGTTGGAGCGTACGTCTGCGCGGTTGGCCGCGGTGGTGGCCCCTGGCGGCTCTGGGGCTCGCCTGGGTCGTCCTGGCCGCAGCCGTGGTGCGCTCCGGCATCCGGCCGCAGGACGACATGTTCATCACCTTCCGGTACGCCTGGAACCTGGTCCACGGCCAGGGCTTCGTCTTCAACCCGGGGGAGCGGGTCTTCGGCCTCACCAATCCGGGGCTCGGTCTCACGCTGGCCCTGCTCGGCGGCCTCAGCCGGATCCCGATCCACGTCCTGGGGACGGTGGTCTTCGGCCTCGGCCTGGTGGCCACCGCCCTGCTGCTCTGGTGGGACGCTCCCGACCGGGCGGCGCGCCTGGAGGCGGCGGTCGCGGGCACCCTGCTGGTCACCGCCTCGGCGATCTGGATCGCCGCCGGCTCGGCCTCCTCTTCGGTTCTCGCGCTTCTCGCGGGCTCGGCGCTCCTGGTCCACCGCCGGCCCGCGGCCGCCGGCGTGCTGGCCGGCCTCGCGGTCTGGTTTCGGCCGGACGCCGCCCTCGGCGTCGCCGCCCTCGGTCTCCTCGCCTGGCTGGAGCGCCGGCGTCCGCCGTGGCGCTGGGGGTTGGTCGCCGCGGGGGCCATCGCCCTGGGCGTCGTGGCGGCCTGGATCTACTTCGGCAGCCCGGTGCCCAATACGCTCGTCGCGAAACGGGTCGCGGCGGCGGCGAACATGACGGACAACGTGGGGCCGGAGCGCTTCTGGGCCGGGGCGATGCCTATTTTCCGGCGACACGTGGGCCATCTCTGGCTGTTCGCCACCGCCCTGGGGTTGGCCGGCCAGTGGCCCCTCTTCAGCCGCGGGGGGCGCGCCACCCGGACTCTCGTGCTCTACGCCACCGGAATCGCGGTGGCCTACCCGATCCTCGGCGTGCCCTTCTTCAACTGGTACGCGGTGCCGCCGTTCGCCCTCCTGATCTACGGCCTCGTCGCCTTCGCCGGCGGCGTCGGCCGCGGGGTGGGAGCCGCCGTCCGGCAGGCCTGGCCCGGCTGGGGCCGGCGTCTCGAGCCGGTCCTGGCCGCGGTCCTGGCGGTGGGCGTCCTCGCCGCGCCCCTCGCGTCGCAGGCCGCCGCCGACGTCCGCTTCTTCCGTGGGTCGCTCCTCGGCGGCCGGTACGACACCTACCGGCGGGCCGGCCTGTGGATCCGGGAGCATTCACTGCCCGAGGACCGGATCGCCTACGGCGAGATCGGCAACCTCGCCTACTGGAGCCGCCGGCCGGTCGACGACCTGATGGGCCTGGTCACGCCGCGCAGCCTGCCCTACCTGGCGGCCGGCGACGGGATCGGTGGCTTCCTCGCCGACCCGCCGGAGTTCTTCGTCCATCACCCGGACGGGCCGCAACGCGGCATCGTCGCGACGCCGTGGTTCAAGTCCGCCTACTATCCGGTGGCCTGGATCCCGAACCCCATGGGGGACGAGGGGGCGACGATCTACCGCCGGCACCCGCGGGCCGAGTTGCCGCCGCCCCGACCGCCGCTGGCGCGGCGCCCGCGGCCGGGGCGGGAGGGGTCGAGGACCGGAGGGGGCGGTGCCGGAAGACCGCACCGGCCCGTAGGGTAGACTCCGGGCGGCCTCGAGCGGTCGCGCCCCGCCCCCTCCCATGACGCCACGACTCCCGTTGCTCGCCGTCCTCCTGGCCGCCGCGGCGCTCGGCGGCTGCGGCGACTCGCGCACGCCGGTGGTCCTCTACTCGCCCCACGGGAGAGACCTCCTATCGCTCGTCGAGACGACCTACGAGGCGAGCCACCCGGGGATCGACGTGCGCTGGCTCGACATGGGCTCGCAAGAGGTCTTCGACCGCATCCGCTCGGAGAAGGCGAACCCCCAGGCCGACGTCTGGTTCGGGGGCCCCGACACGATCTTCGGCCGCGGTGCCCGGGAGGGCCTCCTCCAGCCCTACCGGCCGGCCTGGGCCGACGCCGTGCCCGCGGACAGCCGCGATCCGCAGGACCTCTACTTCGGCGCCTACCGCTCCATGCCGGTGCTGGTCTACAACAGCGCCGCCGTCGCCGCGGCCGACGCGCCGAAGGACTGGGACGACCTCCTCGATCCCCGCTGGCGCGGCCAGATCCTGATCCGCGACCCGCTCGCGAGCGGCACCATGCGCACCGTCTTCGGCATGATCCTCGCCCGCTCGGTGGACGAGACCGGCTCGCCGGACCGGGGCTTCGAGTGGCTCCGCCGGCTCGACGGCCAGACCAAGCAGTACGTGCTCAACCCGGCCCTGATGATCGAGCAGCTCACCCGCCAGGAGGGGCTGGTCACGGTCTGGGACCTGACCGACATCCTGTGGCAGCAGAAGCGGGGCAAGCCCCTGGGCTTCGACTTCCCGGCGAGCGGCACGCCGGTGATCGACGACTCGATCGGCCTGGTGGCGGGCGCCCGCCATCCGGCCGCGGCCAAGGCCTTCATCGACTGGGTGGGCTCGCCCGAGGCGCAGCGCCTGGCGGCGGACAAGGCCTTCCGGCTGCCGGCGCGCAGCGACCTCTCGCGCTCCGACCTGCCCGCCTGGGCGCGGGACGTGCTCGACCGCATGGTGAGCGCCGAGGTCGACTGGCAGCTCATCGAGCAGCACGGGCCCGACTGGATGACCACCTGGGACCGGACGATCCGCGGCCACGGCGGCGGGTGAGCTGAACCCCCCGTGAGCGCCTACCTCGAGATCGACCGGCTGTCGAAGCGGTTCGGCGACCTCGCCGTGCTCGACCGGGTGAGCCTGGCGGTCGAGGAGGGGGAGGTGCTGGCGCTCCTCGGGCCCTCGGGGAGCGGCAAGACCACCTTCCTGCGGCTCCTCGCCGGGTTCGAGACCGCCGAGCAGGGCGCGATCACGGTCGCCGGCCGGGAGGTGGGCCGGCTCCGGCCCGCCGAGCGGGGCTTCGGGATGGTCTTCCAGCACTACGCCCTGTTTCCCCACCTGAGCGTCGCCGGCAACGTCGCCTTCGGCCTCGAAGCCGCCGGCGCGCCGCGCGACGAGATCGCCCGGCGGGTCGTGGAGGTGCTCTCCCTGGTCGACCTCGCGGGCTTCGAGGAACGACGGATCGCCGAGCTCTCCGGCGGCCAGCAGCAGCGGGTGGCCCTCGCCCGTGCCCTCGCCCCGCGGCCCCGCCTCCTGCTCCTCGACGAGCCCCTCTCGAACCTCGACCCGGCGCTTCGCGAACGCACGCGCCGCGAGCTCCTGGCGGCGATCCGCCAGGTGGGCATCACCACCGTCCTGGTGACCCACGAGCAGGAGGAGGCCTTCGACCTGGGCGACCGCGTGGCGGTGCTCTGGACCGGCCGTCTCCAGCAGGTGGGCTCGCCGGAGGCGCTCTACCGAGAGCCGGCGAACCGCTTCGTCGCGGGCTTCGTCGGCCGGAGCTCGACCCTGCCGGGGGCGGTCGAGTCGCTCGAGGCGGACGGCGGCTACCGCGTGCGCCTGGAGGCGCGTGGGCCGGCGGCGCCGGTCTGGCCGGCCTCGGCCGCTCCCGGGCTCGCGGTCGGGGCGGCGGTCGACCTGCTGGTCCGCCCCGAGGCGCTCCTCCTGAGCGCGGAGGCGGAGGCCGGTGATGTCAGCGACGGGGAGGTCCTCCGGGGACGGGTCGTGGGACGCCGCTACGGCGGACCCCTCTCCTACTACCAGGTCGCCCTCGACGGCGCCGGCGACTCGGCCGGCCCGGAGGTCGAGGTGCTGGTGCCCGAGACCGGCCCCCGCCGCCCGGCCGCAGAAGGCGACCGGGTCGTGCTCCGTCCGGCCCCCGAAGGCCCGCCGCCCCGGGCCTTCCCGGCAGCGTCCGGGCGCTGAGCCCACCGGACCCTTCCGCTCCCTCGACCCCTCTCCTGCGCGCCCGTCCGGCCCTCCGCCGCGGGCACGCCGGTTACCGCGTTCGCGGGATCTGGCCGGCCATCCGGAGCCTCCGCACCTCGATCGTCGGTGGCAGCTCCCCCCACTCTTCGATCCGGCTCACGGTTTCCGGGTCCAGGAGGCCCAGGGCCTGGGCCTCGACCGGGTCGAAGGGCAGCCGGCGCCCGGCCCGGTCGGCGTCGGGGAGGGCGAGCCAGCCGGCGAAGGCGGTGCGGGTCGGAGAAGGCGCCAGCTCGGGACGGGGCTCCTCCCGGAGGGCGAGGAAGCCCCAGGCGACGGAGCCCGCGAGGAGCGCCAGGCAGAGGCCGCCCAGCAAGCGAAGACCGGCCGCGCGGTGCGAGAGAAGCCAGCCTCCGGCCACCGCCAGGGCGAGCGCGGCGACCGCCAGGGGCGGTAAGAAGAAGCGGGCCGCAGGGAAGAAGTAGAGGCTGTACAGGAGCACATGGCCGATCGCCCAGGCGCCGCCCGCTGCGGCGCTCCAGGCGACGGCCCGCGCCTCGCGGCCGCGGCGCCGGGCGATGACCGGGAGAAGGAGAAGCGCCGCCCAGCCGGCGAGGGGCCAGAGGAGGCCGAGGGTCTGGTGCGCGCCCAGGCCCGGAAGGCCGAGGAGCACCGTCTCCGCGATCCGCACGTGCGGCAGGCCTCCGAGCCCCGGGAGGCTCGCCAGGTCGGGGTTGCCCCGCAGGGCGAAGCGGAGCCCGAAGGTGTCCCGGAGGTCGCCGTAACGGCCGGGGATCCAGAGCGCGTAGGCGGTCCACGGCCAGGCCGGCAGGCCGGAGGCGAGGAGCACGGCCGAGCAGATGGCGGGGACGACGAGGACGCCGGAGGCGAGGAGGGCGAGGCGCCGGAGGACGGTGGCGGTGCCTCGAAGGCGCAGGCCCGCGAGGACGAGGAGGGCGAGGGGCGGCACGAGCAGGGCCCCGGCGGGGGGCCGCAGGGCGGCGGCGAGACCCGCGGCGAGGCCGCCCACGAGGCAGGCGGGCACCCACCGCCGGCCGGGTGCCGGAGCGAGCAGCCCGCAGGCGGCCGCGGCCAGGGCCAGGGTGGCGGCGAAGGCCGCGGGCTCGTCGGCGAGCAGGGTGCGCCCGGTCTTGACCGCCATGGGACCGAGCGCCCAGGCGGCGCCGGCGGCGAGCCCGGCCGCGGTCGCCGCGAACCGGGCCGACCCACCCCCGTCCCGGGTGCCGGCCAGGCGCCTCACCGCGGCCCACGCGAGCCCCGCGAGCAGCGCGGCCTGGAGGGCACCGAAGAGACCGGTCACGCGCCAGAGCTCCCGGCCGTCCACGCCGGCCGCGGCGGCGGGGGCCAGGATCAGGGGCCAGCCCGGGGCGTAGCGAGGCCGTGCGCGGTACGGTCCCACCTGGAGGAAGTAGCCGGTGCCCTCGGCCAGGGCCTGGGCCGCCGCCGCGTACTCCAGGGCGTCGGGCCGCGGCCGGAACGAGGGCCCTTCCCACCCCGGTGCCCAGACCCAGCGGGCGGCCAGGGCCAGGGCGCCCGCCGCCAGGCAGACGCCGAGCCGCTCCCACCTCGGGAGACGAAGCATCCGGGAAGTGTAGGGGATCGGCGCCGCGGCCGATGGTAGAGTCCCGCCTCGAAAGTCACTCCCCGTCCCGCCGGGTGGGGATCACCACCACCATCGTGACCCACGAGCAGGAGGAGGCCTTCGACCTCGGCGACCGGCGGGCAGCGGTCCACTGGCGCGGCCTGCTCTTCGGGGCCGGCCTCGCGGCGGTTCTCGCCTGGCTGGTCGGCTACCCGCTCCTCATCACCCTGGGCGAGGCCCTGCGGGACCGCCAGGGCTGGACCGCGGCCGGCTTCGTCGCCTTCGCCTACCGGCCGGACGAGTGGCTCGCCCTGTGGCGGAGCCTCTGGATCTCGGTGGCCTCGGTGGGCCTCGCGGCGGCGTTGGGCGTGCCGCTGGCCTTTCTCTTCGAGCGCACCGAGTTCCCGGGCCGCCGCCTGCTGGGTGCCCTGGTCGCCCTGCCGGTCGCCCTGCCGCCGCTCGTCGGCGTGATCGCCTTCCTCTTCCTCTACGGCGAGAGCGGGTTCGTCTCCCGCGGCGTCCAGGCCCTGACCGGCCTCACCGCATCCCCGTGGCACCTGGCGGGCCCCGGGGCGATCCTGCTGGTCCACGCCTACTCGATGTACGTCTACTTCTATCTCTTCGCCCGCGCGGGGCTCTCCGGCCTCGACCCCGCGCACCGGGAGGCGGCGGCGAGCCTGGGGGCGAGCCGGCTCCGCACGCTGGTCCGGGTGACGCTGCCCATGCTCCGGCCGGCCCTCGCCGGGGCGGCGCTCCTCACTTTCATGACCGCGCTCGCCTCGTTCTCGGCGCCCTACATCTTCGGCGGCTCGTTCCGGGTGATGACCACTCAGATCACGGCTTCGAAGCTCAACGGCGACGACCTGGCGGCGCAGGTGGAGACGATCACCCTGGCGGCGGTCGCCCTGGTGGGGCTCTGGCTCCTGACCCGGATGGGCGGGCTCTCGTTCTCGGGCGGCTCGGTCCGGGGGGTGGCGCCGTCGCGGCGCCGGATCGCCTCGCGCACCGGGCGGCTGGCCGCGGCGGCCGGGGGCTGGCTCTTCGCCGGCGTGCTGCTCCTGCCCCATGCCACGCTCGTCCTCATCTCCCTGGTGCCGCCGGGCACCTGGACGGCCGAGGCGGTGCCGCCGGTCCTCGACCTCTCGAACTACCGCGCGCTCCTGGCCGAGCCGGAGCGCCTGCGGCCGGTGGTGAGCTCGCTCTGGATGGCCGCCGCGGCGACCGCCGGCGCCCTCGCCCTGGGGCTGGCGGCGGCGCGTGCGGCGGCCCGCTTTCGGGGCCGCGGGCGGAGCGCCACGACGGCCGGCGAGGGCGCGCTGGCGCGGGCGCTCGAAGCCCTCCTCGCCCTGCCCTGGGCGATCCCCGGGACGGTCTTCGCCATCGCCCTCGCCACCACCTTCAGCGTCCAGGCGCCCTGGCTCGGGCGCGTGGTGCTGGTGGGGACGCCCTGGATCCTGCCCATGGCCTATCTGGTCCGGAGTCTCCCCCTGACCGGCCGCTCGGCGGTCGCCGGCCTCACCCAGATCGATCCGGCGCTCGAGGAGGCGGCCTCCTCGCTCGGGGCGGGCCGCTGGCGGACCCTCCGGCGCGTCGTGCTGCCCCTGCTCAAGCCGGCGCTCGCCGCCGGGGCCAGCCTCGCCTTCATCACCGGTCTCGGCGACTTCGTCACCTCGGTGGTCCTCTACACCCTGGACAACCGGCCGATCTCCATGGAGATCCTGTCGAGCCTCCGGGTCCAGGACCTGGGTGCGGCGGCGGTCTACGGCGTGCTCCTCGGAGCGGTGAGCGCCACGGCGTTCCTGGTCTGGGGCGAGGAAGGCAGGGCCGCCTAGATGAAGCGCAGCGAGGTGGCCAAGCTCTCGGTCCTCATGGGGACCGTCTTCATCGACATGATCGGCTTCCTCATGGTGCTGCCCCTGCTGCCGTTCTACGCCGAGCGGCTGGGGGCGGACCCGGTGGTGGTGACCCTGCTGGTGGCGGCCTTCGCCTTCGCCCAGCTCCTGACCTCCCCGTTCTGGGGGCGGCTCTCCGACCGCTTCGGCCGGCGCCCGATGATCATCCTGGGGCTCGCCGCCTCGGCGGCCGCCTTCGTCCTCTTCGGGATCGCGAGCGGGCTCTCCGACGTCGGGCGGGAGGCGGCGTTCGGCGGCCGCCACCTGGGGCTCTGGCTGCTCTTCGCCTCGCGCCTGATCCAGGGCGCCGGCGGTGGCACCACCGGCGTGGTCCAGGCCTACGTCAGCGACGTCGTGCCGAGGGGGGAGCGGGCCAAGGCCCTGGGCTGGATCTCCGCCGCCACCAGCGCCGGGGTCACTCTGGGGCCGGCCCTGGGCTCGCTCGCCGCCCACTGGGGCGAGTCGGCGCCCGGCTTCCTGGCTGCCGGGCTCTGCCTGGCCAACGCCGCCTTCGCCTGGGGCCTCCTGCCGGAGCCCGAGAGGACCGAACCGGAGGGCGAGGCCGAGACCGGCCCCGAGGCAGGTGAAGCGCGCTCGATCCGCCAGGCGATCGTCCGGGTGCTCACCCACCCGGGCGAGGAGATCCACTCGCTGATCTTCATCTACGCCCTGGGGATGATGGCCTTCATGGCCATGAACAGCATCGTCGCCCTCTTCCTCGAGCGCCGCTTCGGGGCGACCGACCAGACGATCGGCTGGTTCTACACCTACGTCGGCGGGCTCTCCTTCGTCCTGCGGGCGGCGATCCTGGGGCCGGTCGTGGCGCGGCTGGGGGAGGTCCGGACCCTGCGCGTCGGGGCGCTTTCGCTCGCCACCGGCCTGGTGGCGATCTCGTTCGCCGGGGAGGCCGGCCTCGGGATGCCTTGGAACCTGGTGGTGCTGGCGCTCGCGACCTCCTTCGTCCCGATCGGCACGGCCCTCCTGTTTCCCGCCACGACGTCGCAGATCTCCGGTCGCGCCCGCTGGCGCGAGACCGGCCAGACCCTGGGTGTCCAGCAGACCTTCGGCGGCGTGTCGCGCGTGGTCGGACCGCTCTGGGCCGGCCTCGCCTTCCGCGACCTGGGCGTGCCGACGCCGTTCTGGATCGGCGCCGCGATCATGGTGGGGGTGTTCCTCCTCGGCCTGCGGGTGCGGCCCGTCGGGCACGGGGCGCGCCGCGGTGCCGAAGCGGAGCTCGGAGCCGAGGAGGAGGGGGTGTGAGCAAGCGGGCGCCGGCGGCGCTGCTGGTGCTCGTGGGCCTCCTGATGGCCTGGGGCGGATGGTTCGTCTGGCGCACGTCGTTCGACGTGGCGGGGGTCCGTACCTTCTGCCTGTTCGACGACGCCATGATCTCCATGACCTACGCCAAGAACCTGGTCCACGGCTACGGCTTCGCCTGGGCGCGCTACGGCCACCCCGTCGAGGGGTTCACCTGCCCGCTCTGGACCTTCCTGATGGTGCCGGTCCATCTGCTGCCGATCGGGCTCCAGAAGACCAGCCTGGTGATCCAGCTCGCCTCGCTGGCGTGCTTGGTGCTCGACGTGGTGGCGGTCCGGCGCCTGGTGCTCCGGCACTTCGCCTTCGCCGAGGGCTCCGGCGGCCGGACCTGGCTGCCTGCCGCCGCGCTCACCGCCTTCTACTACCCCCTCGACCACTGGGCCCTCCAGGGCATGGAGTCCGGGCTCCAGGCGCTGCTGGTGGTCCTGGCCGTCGACCTGGCCCTCTCCATCACCTCTCGCGGCGAGCGCCGCGAGCTCGCCCTCTGCGCGGTCCTGGCGGCGGCCTACCTGGTGCGCATGGACATGGCGCTCCTGGTGGTCGTGGCGCTCGCCTGGGTCGCGCTCCACGGCGGCGTCTCTCGTGCGCGCCTCCCGCGCTGGGGGGCGGGCCTGGCGCTGCTCCTCGCCGTCGCCGGCGGCTACGAGCTCTTCCGCTGGCTCTACTACGGCGACCCTTTGCCCAATACGTACTACCTGAAGCTCGCCGGGATCCCACTCGAGGTGCGCCTGCTCCGCGGAGCGTGGGCTTTCGGGCGCTTCGCCGCGCCGCTCTCCGTGCCCTTCGTGGCGCTCGCGGCGGGCGTGGCCTGGGTCGCGCGGCCCTCCGGGACCGACCGCCGCGTCCTCCTGCCCGCCGCCGTCGTCCTCGCTTACTTCGCCTACTCGATCTACGTCGGGGGGGACGCCTGGGAGTGGCGACGGGTGGGGGCCAACCGCTTCGTCTGCTTCGTCATGCCCCTCGTCTTCGTGCTCTTCAACGCCCTCTTGAACCGGGTGCTCCACGCCCGCGGTGCCGGGCCAAGCGGGCGGCGCGCGGCTTGGCGCACGGGCCTCGTCGCCTCGGCTGCCGCCACCCTCGTCCTCCTGGTTCTGGCCGACGGCCTCTGGGACGGCGCGGGGTGGCGGCGGGTCGCGGTCCGGGAGCTGCCGCTCAACGTCTTCGGGCAGACCCGCTTCACCCGCAAGACCCTGGCGCTCGAGCGGAGCGGCTGGCTCGCCCCCGACGCCCGGGTGGCGGTGGTTTGGGCGGGGATCCCGGGCTACTTCTCGACCTGGCAGCTGGTGGACATGCTCGGCTACAACGACCGCTGGGTCGCCCACCAGCCGCCGTCGTTTCGCCTGACCCCGCAGAACTACGTCCTCGCCCGCCCCGGCCACGTCAAGCTCGGCTACCGCCACGCCCTGGTCGCCCACCGCCCGGACCTGGTCTTCCAGACCTGGCGCCCGGACGGCAAGGACTGGAGCGGCGAGCTCCGCGAGAACGGTTACGTCGAGCTTCGCGGTTACTGGGTACGGAAGGGCTCGGACAAGGTCAGGTGGCCGCCGCCGGGGTCGCTCGGCGGCGAGGGAAGCGGCGGCGCTCCCGGGCGCCGGGCGAAGATCTCGAGCGAGCCGCCCCGGCGGCGGGTGGGGAAGCGCGCCACGCGCCGGAAGGCCGCTGCGAACCAGGTTCTCTCGGCGAGACGCTCCATCCGCCCCGGGTGGCGGACGACCACCGGCTCCGTCGGTCCGGCCAGGTAGGCCCCCGGGAGCTTCCGTCGCGCCACTGGAGGCCCCTGGGAAGGTCTCGCTACGGCCCAAACGAAACAAGGCCGCGCTCGCGCACGGCCTTGTTCGCTTCGAGATATTGGTAGCGGGGGCAGGATTTGAACCTGCGACCTTTGGGTTATGAGCCCAACGAGCTACCGGACTGCTCCACCCCGCGTCACCGTATGTCAACCGCCCGGTCTCGGGCGGATGACGATCGTCGCACAGAGCACCCGACGGAGTCAAGCTCCCGGCGGACACCGCGGACACCGCTGAGCCGACGACCGTCTTCTTTCCGAGGCGGCGACCGACTCGCCGGGCGGTCCATCGCGCCCTCGAGCGGCCGGAGTCGTGGGCGGAGTCACTGGGTCACCGTGCCGTAGAGAGTGATGCTATACGGATTCTCGTCCGGGTCGTTACTGTAGATCCTCAAGTGGCCCGTGTAGGAGCCTGGTGTGCTGCAGAGCACACGGATCCGGACATACCCCGTGCCACCGACTGCGATGGGAGTGCTCGGGGTCTCGACCTGCTGGAAGCAGGTGCCTGAAACCAACGACGTGGCGTTGCTCAGGCTCAGGGCACCGCTTCCCGAGTTCGTGATGCCGAACCGACGCGACGTAGCCGTGCCGGCCGCGACCGACGGGAACGTGAAGCTTCCGCCGTTCGCAATCGCATAGCCGTTCCACGCCTTCACCACCGCGATATCCGGGGGCGGTTCGTCGACGGTTCCGGCCACCCGGAACCAGTAGGGGCTCTCGTCCGGGTCGTTGGAGGAGATCGAGACGGTTCCGATGTAGATGCCTCCCGAGCTGCAGAAGAGGCGGACGCGGACATAGGTCGAGCCGCCGGGTGGGACGGTGCTCGACGGGGTCTCGATCTCCTGGAAGCAGGTTCCGGAAACGATGGAGGTCGGATTGCTGATGTAGAGATTGCTGGTCCCGTTGTTGTGGATGGCGAACTGCCTGGAGGTCGAGGTTCCGACTTCGACCGAGGGGAAGGTGAAGGTGCTTCCGATCGCCTGGCTCACGCCGTCCCAGGCGTGGCTCACGCCGATGTCGGCCGGCGCCAGCATCGTGCCCCGGACGAAGAAGCTATAGGGGCTCTCATCGGGATCGTCTGAGCTGACCGAGACGGTCCCGGTATGGGTGCCGGCGCTCGTGCAGTAGAACTGCACTCGGAAGTACGCCACGCCGCCGGCCGCGACCGAGGCCGTGGGAGTCTCGATCTCCCGGAAGCACGCTCCCGAAACGAGCGCGGTCGGGTTCGTGAGGTTCAGGGTTCCCTGGCCGTCGTTGTGGATCGCGTAGCGGAACGAATCGCTTCCGCCGTAGACCAACGTGGGGAATTGTTGAGTTGTCCCGGCAACAACGGTCGTGCCGTCCGATGCCTGGGCGATCCGGATGTCCGGTACCGGATCCCTCATCGTGCCCGTCACGTTGAAGGTGAAGGGGCTCTCGTCCGGGTCGTCGGAGCCGATGGAGACGGTGCCCGTGTGGGTCCCCGGGTCGGTGCAGTAGAAGCGCACGCGGAAGTAGGCGGTGCCACCGGGTGGCACGGACGCCGTCGGTGTCTCGATCTCTTGGAAGCACGTTCCGGATACGAGACCGCCCGGGTTCGTGAGGTCGAGCGTACCTTCGCCGTCGTTGTGAATCACGTAGCGCTTCGAGCTGCTCCCACCGTAGTCGAGAGTGGGGAACTGCTGAGTCGTACCCGAGGCCACCGTCACGTCGTTCCAGGCCTGGTCCACCCGGATGTCCGGCGGAGGCAGGACCGTCCCCTGGACCAGGAAAGTGTAGGGACTCTCGTCTTGATCGTTCGATTCGATGCTCACCGTTCCGGTATGGGTGCCAGGGGTCGTGCATGAGAGCCGCACGCGGAAGTAGGCGACCGCCCCCGGCGCTACGGAGGTGCTCGGTGTCTCGATCTGTTGGAAGCAGGCGCCCGATACGAGCGACCCCGCATTGCCCAGCGTGAGGGTGTCGACTCCCTCGTTGTGGATCGCATAGCGATTCGACGTGCTGCTACCGAAGGCGACGCTGGGAAACTGCTGGGTGCTGCCGCTCGCGACCGTCACGCCGTCCCAGCTCTGAGCCACTCGGATGTCCGGACCTCTCACCGTGGCCTGAACCATGAACTGGAACACCGAGTCGTCCGGGTCGTTGCTCTGGATCGTGACCGTCCCGGTCTGCACCCCGAAGGCGCCACACAGCACGCGAACTCGGAACGACGTCGCGGAGCCGCTCGCGAGGGACGCGACAGGGAAGGGGTCGATCTGGGTCCAGCAGCTCCCCGACACCAGGCTCGTGGGATTGACCAGATCGAGAGGGCTGTCCCCGTCGTTGGTGATGGTGAACAGGAGGGATTCGGCCGCTCCCGCCTCGGTATCCGGATAGACGACGGTATCGCCCGAGTGCAGCCGGGTGCCGTCGCCGGCCTTCTCGACCCGGATGGCCGGACCGCCCGGGATCGGGTTCCAGACCGAGACCGTGATCGGCCCGGACCGCCCCCGGTTGTCACAGGCGTCACGCGCCCGGAGCTCCAGCGTATGGTCACCGATCGGAACCGTCGAGCTGTCCCAGGAGAAGCCGAAGGGAGCGCTGAAATCGCTCGCGACCTGGGCGCCGTCCACCAGCAGGTCGACCCGGGTCACCCCGACGTCGTCGGTGAAGGTACCGCTCACGTCGACGGACCCAGTGAGCGAGGCGCCCGGGAGCGGCGAGTCCAGGGTCGCGGTCGGCCTCGTCTTGTCGAGGCAGTTGTCCACCTGGAAGGACCTCTCCGCGTAGGTGATCGGCGGCCACTGCATGCTCTCGGCGTTGGCCGACACGATCTGCAGGCGATGAGTGCCGTTGCTGAGCAGGTACGTATCCAGCGTGGCCGACCATTTCATGTTCTGGTTGCAGCCGGTCGCAGGGGCGCCCGGCAGGTCCACACAGGCGTCCGGTGCCGGCTGGCCCCAGGTGAGGTTCTGGACCGGAGCCGGCTGATTGTCGATCCACAGCGCGACCTGGCCGGTGCCGAAGGCGTTGTCCCGGGCGAGGCCCAGGAGCGTGACCGTGCCGGAGAGGACCGCCCCTTGCGCCGGCAAGAGGATGGTCGTGAACGGCCCGGAGCCGATGACCGTCTCCGTGCTCTTCGTGCCGGGGGTGCTCGGGAGGATCATTTCCTTCGTGTCGGTCTCGCCAGAGCCAGAGGTCGTCGAGCACGGCTCGGGCCAGAAGTCGCAGTGGGTCGACTCGAACACGATGATCGTGTCGTGAAAGAGCAGTCCGCTGACCTGGATCTGTCCGAGGTCCAGCGAGCTCGAGCTCCTGAAGCAGGTGGAGAAGAAACACGTGAAGCCGCCGGGTGGCTCGTAGGGGCCGTCGAATCTGCAAGTTCCAGGCGACTGGGCGCAGTGGTCGTCGAGATTGGTGACAGGGTCCAGGGGCGCGTCGCAACGCGAATCACATTCCCCCGTATCGGCGCATCCACAGTGAACCTGAAATTGTGTGTCGTGGGTGATCTTGCCGGTCGCGGGGACCGGCTGTACCACCGTACACGCCTTGTTGGGATTCCCTATGACCTCGGGGGAGAGGGACGTGATGTCCGTGTTGTACGGATAGCGGAACCGGGAGCTTCTCGAGAGGTCGTTCCCATACACCAGGATGCCATCATCCAGATGACCACCGTCGGGATAGGTTGCCGTGATGGAGAGAAGCCCGCGCTCGAATTGCCCGAGGCACTCGAATACGGCGGATACCCCGATGTGCTGGCTCGTGTTGTTGGCGGCGGTGCAGTGCTCGGGCAGGACGGCGCCGCCGAGCTGGGAGATATCGGTCTCCGGCAGCATGACGCTTCCGGTGCAGTGGTCGTGGGCCAGGTTCAAGCTGTGCCCGATCTCGTGCGCCAGGACCTTCTGGCCGAACCTGGTGCTGTCCACCCAGTCGGTGTGGCCGTCGGGCGTGCAGGGGATGCCGAAGCTGGCCGCGTCCGCCGGGCACTTGCCGTAGGCTGTGATCGTGTTGTCGTTAGGGTTATAGGAGTCGAGCACAAAGTTGCCTGTTTCGTCGCGAAGAGGTTCGGTTTCGGCAAGGTAGTCGAGCTGGATCGCCACCTGCTTGATATCGTAGATCCCTGGCTTGCCCGTCGGGACGGTCGCTCCCGACCGGTCTCCGAGCTGGTAGGCGAGCTCGGGAAGGTTCGGCGACCCACTGCACTCGCCGACCGTGACACCGCCATTGTCGGTCTTCCAAAGCTGCATCGCTTGCTCGAGGGCGGTGGTGAACGTATCAGGGGGTGTGACGTCCTTGCCACCCAAGAAATCCCGCCCGTGGACGTAGATCTGCACGGTGCCGACGCCGTCGGCCACGATGCCTTGGAACCACGCACGTGCCTTGGTGTCGATGACGGCGGAGCACTGTGCCCGGAGCGGGCTGGTGGCCGCACAGGTGATCGCTACCAACAAGAACGTAGCGAGGTTCGGGCCTCGCGGCCTCATCTCTCCTCCTCCTTCTTGAGGACAGCCCGGATTGCGTCCAGCGACCGCGGCCGGGTGTCACGGAGGATGTCCAAAGGCTCTGGCACAACCTCATCCCCATGGACCAGGAAGATCTGCCTCGTGTTCAGGAAGAATGGGTGTCTCTCCGAGCCCTCTTCATACCGAAACCCCGTGAAAAGGAGCTGGTCCCCGCTCAGGGGTACCCAGAAGTCCTCCGGGTGCGTCATGGACGCCTCGACCCCGTAGAGGTTGATCGTGGCCTGCGAGTCGGTCATCGCGACGACCTTCCCAAGCTGCAGGAAGTCATCTTCGTTTCGTAGGATCTCGTCGACGCGCAAGTAGATCGCCGTCTCCGGTTTGAACGACCAGTTGCTCCATCCGGGAACCGTGTCCTCGACCGTTCCGATGAAGGCGAGGCTATCCGCGGCGATCAACTGGTCCACGCTCTTGCGGACTTTCTCAGACAGCGGCCAGCGCTCGTGCCTACCGCGCCAGGAGACCGAAGGTCTCGAGCCGCGCGAGTCCTTCTTTGCCGACTGGATCATCTCCCGAATTCGTTCCAACTCGAAGTTGGATATAGGAAGCTCCTCGAGAGGCGTGGTGTCCAGCACCCCCTGGGGCACGAACAGGGCTATCGCGGGGTACATTGGCGACCAGATGATCTGGTCCGAGTAGGGCCCGGGCTCCTGGCCTTGGGCCGGCTCTTGGGCCTGGCCCTGCGCTGGCGCTGGATGGTCGTCCCGAGCCTGAGCTCGAGTCTGGACCGGCGTCTCGCCCTCAGCCTGCGCCTGGGCGCTGGATGCGGGCGCGGGCCCGATCACCTGGGGCGCCGCCGGTTCTTGGGCCAGGAGCGGGGCGGCGGCCAGGATGAGGATTGTCAGGATCGACGCGGGGCGCAAGGTGCTCATAACCACCTCCGATCTTCTCGGTTCTCCAACCGTGTGCGATGCCATAAAGCATTCGGGCGATACGGCGATTGTGACGATACGTCTTCGTATAGCAGGCCGAGCTACGCGATGTCAACTTCCTGTTCTGGTTGCAGCCGGTCGCAGGGGCGCCCGGCAGGTCCACACAGGCGTCCGGTGCCGGCTGGCCCCAGGTGAGGTTCTGGACCGGAGCCGGCTGATTGTCGATCCACAGCGCGACCTGGGCGGTGCCGAAGGCGTCGTCCCGGGCGAGGCCCAGGAGAGTGACCGTGCCGGAGAGGACCGCCCCTTGCGCCGGCGAGAGGATGGTCGTGAACGGCCCGGAGCCGATGACCGTCTCCGTGCTCTTCGTGCCGAGGATGCTCGGGAGGATCATTTCCTTCGTGTCGGTCTCGCCAGAGCCAGAGGTCGTCGAGCACGGCTCGGGCCAGAAGTCGCAGTGGGTCGACTCGAACACGATGATCGTGTCGTGAAAGAGCAGTCCGCTGACCTGGATCTGTCCGAGGTCCAGCGAGCTCGAGCTCCTGAAGCAGGTGGAGAAGAAACACGTGAAGCCGCCGGGTGGCTCGTAGGGGCCGTCGAACCTGCAAGTTCCAGGCGACTGGGCGCAGTGGTCGTCGAGATTGGTGACAGGGTCTCCAGGGGCGCGTTGTCCTGTTGTCCTGTTGTACGGATAGCGGAACCGGGAGCTTCTCGAGAGGTCGTTCCCATACACCAGGATGCCATCATCCAGATGACCGCCGTCGGGATAGGTTGCCGTGATGGAGAGAAGCCCTTGCTCGAATTGCCCGAGGCACTCGAATACGGCGGATACCCCGATGTGCTGGTTCGTGTTGTTGGCGGCGGTGCAGTGCTCGGGCAGGACGGCGCCGCCGAGCTGGGAGATATCGGTCTCCGGCAGCATGACGCTTCCGGTGCACTGGTCGTGGGCCAGGTTCAAGCTGTGCCCGATCTCGTGCGCCAGGACCTTCTGGCCGTATCTCGTGGTATCCAGCCAGTTCACGTGTTGGCCGTCGGGCGTGCAGGGGATGCCGAAGCTGGCCGCGTCGGCCGGGCACTTCCCGTAGATCTTGATCTCGTTCTGGCTAGGGTCATAGTCTGCGGGCACTCGCTTGGCATTCGTGTCAAAACGTGGTTCGGTCTCGGCCAGGTAGTCTAGAGCGATGGCCACCTGTTTGATATCGTAAATACCTGGTTTGGAACTCGGAGGTGTTTGTCCAGAGCGATCACCAAGCTGGAAGGCGAGCTCAGGCAGATTCGGCGACCCGCTGCACTGGCCGACGGTCACGCCCGCCTTGTCGGCTTTCCATAGCTGGAGCGCCTCCTGGAGGGCCGAGGTGAAGGTGTCGGGGACCGCGGCACCATGCCCGTCTACGTAAATCTGGACCGTTGAGACTCCGTCGGCCACGATGCCCTGGAACCACGCTTGAGCGGCTGTGTCGATGACTGCGGTGCACTGAGCCTGGAGCGGGGTGGCTGCCGCGCCGGAGACCGCGACGAGCAGGAACGGAGCGAGCCACGATCCTCGCCCCCTCATTGCTGGTCCTGCGTCTGGAGGAGGACCCGGATCGAGTCCAGCGATCTCGGTCGGGTGTTGCGAAGCCCGTCCATGGGCTGCGGCACAATCTGCTCCCCGCGAACCAGGAAGATAAGACCGTTTACAAAGTAGGGGTGCCTTGCGGATCCCTCCTCATACCTTAGGCCGGAGAAGAGCAGGTGGTCTCCTCGATGCGGCTCCCAGAAGTCGTCGGGGTACGTCGAGCATGCCTCAACGCCGTAGAGATTGATCGTAGCCTGAAGCTCTGTCTGCGCCACCACCTGGCCGAGCTGGAGAAAATTGTCCTGGTTTTTCAGGATCTCGTCCACTCGCAGGTAGAGCGCGGTCACAGGCTTGAACACCCAGTTACTCCATCCCGGAACCGTGTCCTCAACAGTTCCGACAAACGCCAGGCTCTCAGCCTCGATCAACTCTTCGATGCTCTTTCGCCCGTTCTCTGAAAGCGGCCAGCGCTCGTGCTTCGCGTGCCAGCAGACGGAACGGCGAGACTCACCCGGCTTGCGCTCCGCCACATCGATCGCACCACGCATTCGCTCCAAAGCTAGCTCGTCTACCGGCAACTCCTCGAGGGGCGTGGTATCCAGCACCTCCTGCGGCACGAAAAGGGCGACGGTCTGGTTTCTGGGAGACCAGATGATCTGGTCCGAGTAGGGCCCTGGCTCCTGGCCTTGGGCCGGCTCTTGGGCCTGGCCCTGGGCTGGCGCTGGATGGTCGTCCCGAGCCTGAGCTCGAGTCTGGACCGGCGTCTCGCCCTCAGCCTGCGCCTGGGCGCTGGATGCGGGCGTGGGCCCGATCACCTGGGGCGCCGCCGGTTCTTGGGCCAGGAGCGGGGCGGCGGCCAGGATGAGGATTGTCAGGATCGACGCGGGGCGCAAGGTGCTCATCATCACCTCCGATCTTCTCGGTTCTCCGACCGTGTGCTTTGCCGTCAAGCTCTCGGGCGTTACAGCGCTTGTGGCGATACGTCTTCGTTTAGCATGCCGAGTTTCGCGATGTCAACTACCCCAGCGGGTACGTTTTGCTGCAAGCCTCACAGATTCTCCTGGTGCTCGAGGACGCCGCGGATCGCCCGAATACCGCGGATACCCCGATGTGCTGGTTCGTGTTGTTGGCGGCGGTGCAGTGCTCGGGCAGGACGGCGCCGCCGAGCTGGGAGATATCGGTCTCCGGCAGCATGACGCTTCCGGTGCACTGGTCGTGGGCCAGGTTCAAGCTGTGCCCGATCTCGTGCGCCAGGACCTTCTGGCCGTATCTCGTGGTATCCAGCCAGTTCACGTGTTGGCCGTCGGGCGTGCAGGGGATGCCGAAGCTCGCCGCTTCGGCCGGGCACTTGCCGTAGATCTTGATCTCGTTCTTGCTAGGGTCATAGTCTGCGGGAGTGTAGGTCTGCAAAGTGTTGTCAAAACGTGGTTCGGTCTCGGCCAGGTAGTCTAGAGCGATCGCCACCTGCCTGATATCGTTGACACCTGGCTTGCCCGTAGGAACTGTCGCCGTGGAGCGATCTCCGAGCTGGTAGGCGAGCTGCGGCAGGTTCGGCGACCCGCTGCACTGGCCGACGGTCACGCCCGCCGTGTCGGCCTTCCATAGCTGGATCGCCTCCTGGAGGGCCGAGGTGAAGGTGTCGGGGACCGCGGCACCATGCCCGTCTACGTAAATCTGGACCGTTGAGACACGGTCGGCTACGATGCCCTGGGACCACGCTTGAGCGGCTGTGTCGATGACGGCTGAGCACTGTCCCTGGAGCGGGGTAGTCGTAGCGCCGACGATCGCCACGAGTAGGAGCGGAGCGAGCTTAAAGGCTCTGCCCCTCATCGCCTCTCCTCGTTCTCGAGAACGGCCCGAATCGCCTCCAAGGAGCGCGGCCGCTTGTCGCGAAGCACCTCCCAGGGCTCCGGCACGATCTCGTCTCCACGGACCAAAAAGACCGCGTGAGACGCGAGAAAGAGGCTCTCCTCAACTATGAGTGGGTAGAGGCGGGTCGAGCTGGATGCCCCCGCAGTTGAGGAAGATCATCGCAGCGAGAGCCTGGTGGGAGTGGAAGCCGTAGGCTCTGTGGGCGATCATGCGGATCCGGTTGTTGAGGCCTTCGACCACGCCGTTGGTCAGGCGGGTTCGGATGTAGGCGAGGATCCCGGAGAGATGCTTGCGGATGGTTCGGGCTGCTTTGACGAAGGCTGGGAGCCGAGATCGAGAGGCCCAGGCAAGCCAGGCTCGGAGCGCTCGTTCGGCCCGCCAGGGTTGGCGGTAGTCGAGGGCCTGAGCGAGCGTCTCTTTGAGCAGGTAGGCGCGGTAGAGCCGCTGGTTGCTTCGCTGGAGCTCGGAGAGCTTGCGGCGCTGGGATCGGCTGAGGTTCCACGGATTCATCAGCAGCACGAAGCGGGTGCGCTTGAGGGCACGTGCTTCGTCGGGGTCGGAGGCGAGCTCGCGCACCAGCTCGCGCCGCACCTCGTCGAGCGCATCACTGACCAAGCGCTGGACATGGAAGCGGTCGTAGACGATCTCGGCGTCGGGCAGCCTCTCGCGCACGGCCTTGGTGTAGGCCGCGGACAGGTCGACGGTCACCATCTCGATCGCCTTGCAGCCCTCCTCGCCGAGCTGCTCGAAGAAGGGCGCGAGTGCCTCGGCGCTACGGCCTTCGCCGGCCCACACCACGCGACCGCGGTCGTGGTCGACCACGACGGTGAGATAGTGGTGACGCTTCTTGTAGCTGAACTCGTCGATGCCGATCCGGCGCAGGCCCACCAGCCGCTCGGGGTCGAGGCGGCGCTCGACCACCCGCGCGACGATGGAACCGACCGTCTCCCAGGCGATCCCGAGCACGCGCGTCACCTGGGTCTTGTCGGTGATCTGCGCAAAGTACGCCACCAGCTCCTCGAACGCCTCACTGAAGCGACCTCCCGAGGGCGCCCAGGGGACCTGCTCCACGCGCACGCCACACTGAGGGCACTCCACTCGCCAGGGCGCGTAGCGCAGCACCACCACATGGCGCCCCCAGGGCAGGTGGCGCCACTCTCGCTCGTAGCGACGGTCGTAGCGCGGTCCGACCCGGCCGCACTCGCCACAACGAGACCGACGCCAGGTAGGGCGGACACGGACCACCAACGTCCCGTCCCGCCGGAACAGCGTGGATTCGACGTACATCTTCGTGACACCGATCAGACGACGCAGTACAGTGGTCAGGCGCATGGGGTCGCTCCTCCCTCCTCGGTTCCTTGGATGCACCAAGGAGAGCAGGA
The DNA here is from genome assembly GCA_963741925.1 of uncultured Acidobacteriota bacterium. Lineage (GTDB taxonomy): Bacteria > Acidobacteriota > Thermoanaerobaculia > Multivoradales > DATKCC01 > CAVUBL01. The sequence goes on along the minus strand of CAVUJU010000002.1, from coordinate 1,322,659 downwards.
AACTCCATGCGTTTCAACCCCTTAGCGCCACCACACCCCCTCCTCCCAGGCCTCTGACCCTGGCGACCTACCGCTCCGAGCACCGACCGCCGACGGGCTTTCAGCTACCCACTCATAGTTGAGGAGAGCCGAGAAAGAACGGGTGCCACTTGGTTCCCTCCTCATACGGAAACCCGGCGAAGAGGATCCGGTCGGTTGTGTGTGGCACCCAGAAGTCTTCGGGAAGCGTCGAGCTCGCCTCGACGCCGTACAGGTTGATCGTTGCGTCCACCTCGGTCATCGCCACCACCTGGCCGAGCTGCAGAAAACCGTCCTGATTCCTCAGGATCTCGTCGACGCGCAAGTAGATGGCAGTGACCGGCTTGAACACGCAGTTGCTCCATCCAGGAACTGTGTCCTCCACAGTTCCGAGGAACACCAGCGCGTTCGGGGTGATCAACTGCTCGAGGGTCTTGAGTGCCTCCTCTGGTGGCGGCCAGCGCTCGTGCTTGCGGCGCCAGGAGACCGAAGGTCGCGAGCCCCGCGAGTCCTTCTTTGCGAACTGGACCGTCTCCTGAATTTGCTCAAACGCAAATGTAGATATGGGGAGCTCCTCCAGAGGCGTGGTGTCCAGCACCTCTTGAGGCAGGAACAAGGCCATGCTGGGGTACATTGGCGACCAGATGATCTGGTCCGAGTAGGGCCCGGGCTCCTGGGCCTGGGCCGGCTCTTGGGCCTGGGCCTGGGCTGGCGCTGGACGGTCGTCCCGAGCCTGAGCTCGAGTCTGGACCGGCGTCTCGGCCTGAGCCTGCGCCTGGGCTCCCGGTACTGGCGGAGCCAGGAGAGCTTTGGACGCCGCCGCTTCTTGGGCCAGAAGCGGGGCGGCGGCGAGGGTGAGGAGGGTCAGGATCGACGCGGGGCGCAAGGTGCTCATCATCACCTCCGATCTTCTCGGTTCTCCGACCGTGTGCTTTGCCGTCAAGCTCTCGGGCGTTACAGCGCTTGTGGCGATACGTCTTCGTTAAGCATGCCGAGTTTCGCGATGTCAACTACCCCAGCGGGTACGTTTTGCTGCAAGCCTCACTGATTCTCCTGGTGCTCGAGGACGCCCCGGATCGCCTCGAGGGAGCGCGGCCGGGTGTCACGAAGGATGTCCATGGGCTCGGGCAGAGCCTTGTCGCCGTGGACCAAGAAGATGTATCTTGTGTTCAGGAAAAAGGGGTGCCTCACCGGGCCCCTCACCGAGCCTTTTTCATAGCGAAACCCCGTGAAAAGGATCTGGTCCCCGGTCCGGGGTACCCAGAAGTCCTCAGGATGCGTCCCTGACGCCTCGACCCCGTAGAGGTTGATCGTGGCCTGCGAGTCGGTCATTGCGACGACCTTCCCAAGCTCCAGGAAGTCATCTTCGTTTCGCAGGATCTCGTCGACGCGCAAGTAGATCGCCGTCTCCGGTTTGAACGACCAGTTGCTCCATCCGGGAACCGTGTCCTCGACCGTTCCGATGAAGGCCAGGCTATCCGCGGCGATCAACTGGTCCACGCTCCTGCGGGCCTTCTCAGACAGCGGCCAGCGCTCGTGCTTGCCGCGCCAGGAGACCGAAGGTCTCGAGCCACGCGAGTCCCTCTTTGCGAACTCGATAGTTTGTCGCATTCGATCAACGTCGAACGTGTCCATTGGAAGCTCGTCGAGAGGCGTGGTGTCCAGCACTTCCTGGGGCACGAAGAGGGCGTTGGTGGGGTCCGTAGGAGACCAGATGATCTGGTCCGAGTAGGGGCCGGGCTCCTGGCCTTGGGCAGGCTCTTGGGCCTGGGCCTGAGCCTGCTCCTCCTCATGGGCCTGGGCACGGGTCTGGACCGGCTTCTGGCCCTGAGCCTGCGCCTGGGCGCCGGATGCGGGGGCGGTCGTGATGGCCTGGGACGCCTCCGGTCCCTGGGCCAGGAGCGGGGCGGCGGCGAGGGTGAGGAGGGTCAGGATCGACGCGGGGCGCAAGGTGCTCATCATCACCTCCGATCTTCTCGGTTCTCCGACCGTGTGCTTTGCCGTCAAGCTCTCGGGCGTTACAGCGCTTGTGGCGATACGTCTTCGTTTAGCATGCCGAGTTTCGCGATGTCAACTACCCCAGCGGGTACGTTTTGCTGCAAGCCTCACTGATTCTCCTGGTGCTCGAGGACGCCCCGGATCGCCTCGAGGGAGCGCGGCCGGGTGTCACGAAGGATGTTTCTGTCCCCTGACACAACCTGATCGCCTTGGACCAGGAAGATCGAACCGCTCAGAAAGAAGTCGTGCCGCTTGGTGCCCTCTTCGTAGCGAAAGCCAGCGAAGAGGAGCCGGTCGCCGGTGCGCGGCGTCCAGAAGTCCGCTGGGTACGTCGAGGACGCCTCGACGCCGTAGAGGTTGATCGTGGCCTGCGGGTCGGTCATCGCCACCACCTCGCCGAGCTGCAGGAAGTCGCCCTGGTTTCGCAGGATCTCGTCGACGCCTAGGTAGACCGCGGTCAGAGGCTGAAATCGCCAATTGCTCCATCCCGGAACCATGTCTTCCACCGTACCGACGAACACTACGCGGCGATCAACTGCTCGAAGCTCTTCCGGACCTTCTCAGACAGCGGCCAGCGCTCGTGCGTTTCGCGCCAGGGGACCGAAGGTCTCGAGCCGTGAGAGTCCTTCTTTGCCGACTGGATCGTCCCCCGAATTCGATCCAACCCGAAGTTGGATTTAGGAAGCTCCTCGACAGGCGTGGTGTCCAGCACCTCCTGTGGCACGAGCAGGGCTGTCGTTGGGTACATTGGCGACAAGATGATCTGGTCCGCGGAGGGCCCGGCGTCCTGCACCTGATCCGGCAGGATTCAGCCGTGGTTCGGGCCCCGTCTTCGGTGGGTCTCGTCTGACCCGAAGAGCTGGAAGACTCAGAGCCTGTGAAGGAGTCGCGCCGGGAAGCCAGGTCCGGCCAGGTAGGCGGAGCGAAGCATCGAGACGCTCGAGTTGAGTCGGGAGATTGGGAGGTCGGGTTGGCGGGGCTCTCGGGCACGGAAGCGGTGGATCTGGAGACAGCGCGGCGTGGATTCGGCGAGCTCGGGGCCGGTGGATCGGCCTCCGGACCCGTCAGGCTGGCGCCGTCACAGCGCGAAGCGAGATTCCCCGCATCATGTTGTGGGCGATCGCGAACCAGAGGGCCACGGCCCTAACTTTCTGAGTCCCGCGGACCAGGGAACCGTTGGAACCCGCGGTTGCGAGCGATGGCGTTGACGCATTCGGCGGTCGCCGCGCGCAGCTTGTAGATCTCGTTGGCTTCGGGAGTTCCCATGCCCTGACACCACGCGGCGACCTCGGGAGAATCGCTCGGCAAGGGCTCGTCCGCGGGGCGGCTCGGATCCTTGCGTTTCGGCGCCGGAGCGTAGACCTCCGTCGCCGCCTTGGCGGCTCGCTCGATCTCATCCAAGGCGACGAAGCCGCCATGGACCAGACCTTGTGCCGGCCGCCGGCCGTAGCGCCAGCGCCCGTGCACCGCCCACCCCCTCGACCGTCGCGTAGAGCCACAACGCCAGGTAGATCCGCGGGTCCGTCGCCGGACGCCCCGCTCCGCCCTCTACAGACTGGATCTACGCACACAGTGCACCAACGTTCAGAGACTCCACAAACTCACACACTACCCGCGCCGGATGTTCCGCCGGCAGCAAACCCTCCAGGTCCACCGCCCGCAGCTCCACTTGCTCTCGGTTCGGATAGACTCGCCGTGGAGTCCCACAGACTCCCACCCTCTCCACCGGCACAGGCGCCGGCTCGGCCGTAGCCGTAGAGGTCCAGGCTCTGGGCCCGGAGCGCGTCCACCAGCACCACGACGACGTTGGGACGGGCCAGCAACCCGAGACCGAGGCGAGGAGAAACAGGAGCGCGGCCGGCGCGAGCGCACCTGTCCCCCTCGGCCTCCTCATATAATCGTTCCGCGGTTGGAGTCTCCCGGCACACGCTAGCCAAATCCACCGAACCGACAGAGGAGCTCCGATGTTCGAAATCGACCAGATCCACGCCCGAGAGATCCTCGACTCGCGCGGCAACCCGACCCTGGAGGTGGAGTGCTTCCTCGGAGGCGGTGCATGGGGCCGGGCCGCCGTCCCTTCGGGCGCCTCGACCGGCAGCCGCGAGGCCCTCGAGCTGCGCGACGGAGGCAAGCGCTACCTGGGCAAGGGGGTCACCGAGGCGGTGGAGAACGTCAAGGGCGAGATCACCGCCGCGCTCTGCGGGCGCGACGCCCGCGACCAGGTCCTGATCGACCGCTACCTGGTCGAGCTCGACGGCACCGGGACCAAGAGCCGCCTGGGGGCGAACGCCATCCTGGGGGCCTCGATGGCGGTGGCCAAGGCCGCCGCCTGCGCCTGCGGCCTGCCGCTCTACAGCTACCTCGGGAGCCCGCTCTCGAACGTGCTGCCGGTGCCCCAGCTCAACGTCTTGAACGGCGGTGCCCACGCCGACAACAACGTCGACGTGCAGGAGTTCATGCTCGTGCCCCTGGGCTTCGAGACCTTCTCCGATGCGCTACGCGCGGCGGTCGAGATCTACCACACCCTGAAGAAGGTCCTGCGCGAGCGGTCGCTGTCGAGCGCCATCGGCGACGAGGGCGGCTTCGCTCCCAACCTCGGGAGCAACCGCGAGGCCCTCGACCTGCTGGTCGAGGCGATCTCGAAAGCGGGCTACAAGCCGGGCCGCCAGGTGGCCCTGGCGATCGACGTGGCGGCCAACGAGCTGGTGGCGAAGACGCGGGGCAAGAAGGTGGTCTACGCCCTGGCCGGCGAGGGCCGGGAGGGGCTCGAGGCCGGCGACCTCGTCGCCCTCTACCGCGAGTGGCTCGACGCCTACCCCCTGATCTCTATCGAGGACGGCCTTTCCGAGGACGACCGCTCCGGCTGGAAGGCGTTGACCGAGGAGCTGGGCGGCCGGGTGCAGCTCGTGGGCGACGACCTCTTCGTCACCAACCCCGAGATCCTGGCCCAGGGGATCGCCGACGGTCTGGCCAATGCCCTGCTCGTCAAGCTCAACCAGATCGGCACGGTCTCGGAGACCCTGGCGGCGGTCGAGCTCGCGCGGACCAACGGCTACGCGACGGTGATCAGCCACCGCTCCGGCGAGACCAACGACACCACCATCGCCGACCTGGCCGTGGCGACCCGCGCCGGCCAGATCAAGACCGGCGCACCGGCGCGCAGCGACCGGGTCTCGAAGTACAACCGCCTGCTCCGGATCGAGGAGGAGCTGGAGGGAGCCGCCACCTTCGCGGGGGCGGCCGCCTTCCCGCGCTGGAAGGGGTGAGCGCCACGGCCGCCGCTTCCCGCGAAGGGCGCCCCGTCCGCTCGGTGACGGTGGCGGCGGTCCTGTTCCTCGTTCTCCTGCTGGCGGTCGCCGGAGCGCGGAGCTACCACGACCTCTCCCGGGCGCGGGAGCGCCAGGCCGAGCTTCAGACCAAGGTGGATCAGACCCAGGCCCGGATCGAGGAGCTCCGGCGGCGCATCGAGCGGCTGCGCCACGACCCGGTGCTCCTCGAGCGGCTGGCGCGCGAGGATCTCGGCCTGGTCGAGGACGGCGACACGGTGGTGGTCCTGCCGCGAGGGAACGAGCCGGCCGCCCACCCCGCACCGCCCTCGCGCACCCCGGCTCGCTAGTGGTCCGTCCTAGCCTCTCAAGCGTCGTGCGGGGCCGGCTTCTCGGCCCCGAGGACGGCGGCCGCCCGCTCCGCCGCCTTGCGCTCGCCGCGAGCCAGGGTCCACTTGAGCCAGGGCGGGGTGATGAGGGTGCTCACGATGACCATGATGACCACCGCCGAGTAGACCTCGGGAGTGATCACCCGCTCGCCGTGGAAGCGCAGGCTCTCGCCGATCGCGGCGAAGATCAGGCCCACCTCGCCGCGGGGCACCATGCCCACGGCGACGGAGGTGCGGTCGAGGCCCCGCTCGAGGACCCCGCCGGCGCACACCATCTTGCCCAGGACCGCGGCCAGCGACAGGAGCGCCGCGAACCCCAGGACGTCGCCCTGGGCGAAGGTCGCGAGGTCGACCCGGATCCCCATGCGCACGAAGAAGATCGGCACCAGAAAGATGTAGAGCGGGTGGAGGAGCTCCTCGATCGAGTGCTCGCCCCGGTCCAGGAAGTCCCGGTAATGGACCTCGTCGAGGATCAGGCCGGCGGCGAAGGCGCCGACGATGGTCGCCAGGTCGAGCTTGTTGGCGATGTAGGACAGGAGGAAGCAGAAGACCAGGGCGATGGTGAGGAGCATGCCCTGGATCTGCAGCTTGCTCGCCACACGGAACATGTGCGGCGACAGCCAGGTGCCGATGACGATCGCGCCGCCCAGGAAGAGCACCGCCTTGGCCACGATCCAGAGCACCGAGAGCGACGACAGCGAGGTGCCGGTCTGGGCCGCCGTGATGACGCCGGTGACCACGGCCAGGATGACCAGGCCGAGGACGTCGTCGATCACCGCCGCCCCCAGGATGATCTTCGCCTCTCGCTTGTGGATCTGGCCCAGGTCGGTCAGCACCCGGGCGGTGATCCCGACGCTGGTCGCACACAGGGTGGCGCCGATGAAGATGTGGACCATGAGCGGTTCGCCCGGGATCATCACCGCCGAGACCCCCCAGCCCAGGAAGAAGGGCGCGATCACTCCCATCACCGCCACGACGAAGCTCGACAGGCCCACCGACTTCATCTCGTCGATGTTCGACTCGAGGCCGACGTCGAAGAGCAGGAGGATGACGCCGAGCTCGGCGAGGATCTCGATGCCCTGGCTGTCCTTCAGGACCTCCAGGCCGTGGAAGCCCACCAGAGCCAGGTTCCCGAGGACGACGCCCAGGACCAGCTCGCCCAGCACCGCCGGCTGGTGGAAGCGCTCGAAGAAGGCGCCGCCCAGCTTGGCGGCCGTGAGGATGACGATGAGGCCGAGCAGCACCGGCAGCACCGGGCTCGTGTGGCCGGCGCCGTGCTCTCCGGCCCCGGCCCCGGGCCCGGCGTTCCCCGGGCCGGCCGCCGCGCTCGCGCCGGCGGGTGGGGCGTCGCCGCGAGCCGGCTGGGCACCGGAGAGGGTCCCTCCGTGGACGAGGAGCACGAGGCCGAGCAGCGCGAGGGCGATCCAGGTCTTGCGCATGGGAGTCCGGGAGGTCGTCAGAGGCTGCCCGGGCGCCTCCCCGGGCGTTTCGAGTCCGGTGATCCTAACATCGGGGCGGTGTCCGGGGCCGCCCCCGCGCGAGGCGGACCCGCGGGGTCGTATAGACTATGCTGCAGCGATCGATCCACCCCCGTTTCTCGGCACCAAGGAGGCACCCATGAGCATGCGACGGACCCTCCCGTGGCTCGCAACCCTCGCGCTCCTCGCCGCCCTCGGCCTCGCCCTGGTCGGCCGGGCCGGCGCCGAGGGCGTGGACAAGCCCGTGCTCCACGCCCGCCACTGGCTGGCGATCACCGGCAAGCCCCTGGCCGCCACCGCCGGGTCCATGACCTTCCAGAAGGGGGGCAACGCGGTCGACGCCGCATGCTCCATGCTCGCCGCCGCCTGCACCATGTGGGACACCCTGGGCTGGGGCGGGGAGACCCAGGCGTTGATCTACAACCCGAAGACCGGCAAGGTGATCGCCCTCGACGGCCTGGGGGTGGCCCCGACCGGTGCGACCCCCGAGTACTTCGAGAAGCGCGGCGAGCGCTACCCGCCCGAGTGGGGCCCCCTGGCCGCGGTCACCCCGGGCACGCCCGGGGCGCTCATGAGCCTGCTCGCCGAGTACGGCACGCTGTCGCTCGGCGAGGTCCTGGAGCCGGCGATCCGGATGGCCGAAGGCTACCCGATCGAGGCGCAGCTCATCCGGTCGATCCGGGCGCGCCGCGACCTGATCGAGGGCTGGCCGCACTCGAAGGCGGTCTTCCTCCCGGGGGGCGAGCCGCCCGAGGCGGGCCAGATGTTCGAGCAGCCGGACCTGGCCGCGACCCTCCACAAGCTGGTCGACGCCGAGCACCAGGCCCTCGCCGCCGGCAAGAGCCGCAAGGAGGCGATCTACGCCGCCTACGACCGCTTCTACAAGGGGGACATCGCCGACGAGCTGGCGCGCGGCACGCAGGAGGCCGGCGGGCTGATCACCAAGCAGGACCTGGCCTCCTGGCAGGTCAAGTGGGAGGAGCCGGTCGAGACGAGCTACAAGGGGATCGACGTCTACAAGCTCACCACCTGGACCCAGGGGCCGGTGCTGCTCCAGGCCCTCAACCTGCTCGAGCCCATGGACCTCCAGGGGATGGGCTACAACAGCGCCCGCTACATCCACACCCTCTACCAGGTGATGAACCTGGCCTACGCCGACCGCGACTTCTACTACGGCGACCCGTACTTCCCGCCCGAGGAGCCGGTGGCGGGGCTTCTCTCGAAGGCGTACGCCGACGCCCGGAGGAAGGAGATCGACTGGCAGGAGAACGACCCGGACGTCAAGCCCGGCGACCCCTACGCCTTCCAGGCGGGGGAGAACCCGTTCACCGACCTCCTCCAGACCTGGCCGCCGCCGAGGAAGCCGCCGGCCGCCGAGGGCGAGCAGGCCGCCATGACATTCGACGAGGCGTTTCGGGCCGGCACCACCTCGGTGCTGGCGGCCGACGAGGCGGGCTGGGTGGTTTCCATGACCCCGAGCGGCGGCTGGGTGCCGGCCTTCGTCGCCGGCACGACCGGGATCGGCCTGTCGGAGCGCATGCAGAGCTTCGTCACCGACCGGGCCGAGGACCCCTTCAACGTCGTCGAGCCGGGCAAGCGGCCGCGAGTGACGCTCACCCCGAGCCTGGCGCTCAAGGACGGCAAGCCCTACCTGGCCTCGGCGGTCCAGGGCGGCGACACGCAGGACCAGAACCTCCTCCAGTTCTTCCTGAACGTGGTCGAGTTCGGGATGAACGTCCAGGAGGCGACGGAGGCGGCGAACGTCACCAGCTACCAGATGCTCTCGTCGTTCGGCCAGCACGAGTCGCGTCCGGGGTGGATCGACGTGCGCGAGGACACGCCGCCCTGGGTGGTCTCAGGGCTGCGCAAGATGGGCTACCACGTCGCGCCGCGAGCCAAGACCTCCGGCCCGATCAACGCCATCTACTTCGACCAGGTCCACGGCACCATGTGGGGCGGCTCGAGCGACTACGGCGAGGACTACGGGGAAGGCTGGTAGGCGGGGCGGCCGGAGACCGAGAGGTGGGCCGGGGGAGAGGCTGTCCGAGAAGGGGGCGTCCGGCCTCCGGCTCGGCTCGGCGTGTCGGACGTCCGGCGTGGGCCTCGCCTGACAGCGCCTCGCGCGGGTGGCGGCTTCGGACTCCGCGGGGTCTGTTGCGCGTGCGCGGTCGCTGACACCTCCGGCCGGACGCCCCCTTCTCGGACAGCCCCTCCCCCTACCGTTCGTCGGACTCCGGCCTGGGGATGGGGGGGGAAGAGCGCCGTCGCGGTGCTCGGCTGGGCAGCGCCTCGCGCGGGTGGCGGCGTCGGACTCCGCGGGGTCTGTTGCGCGTGCGCGGTCGCTGACACCTCCGGCCGGACGCCCCCTTCTCGGACAGCCCCTCCCCCTACCGTTCGTCGGACTCCGGCCTGGGGGGAGGCAAGACTTGACGAAGTAGGTGGTTGTTTGGTTTGATTCTCGAGTACATCGACAGTCTCGATCTCGATCTGGCCCTGTCGCGCGCGGCTCCGGTGGCTGCTGCGGCGCCTGGGTCCGCCTATTGCCGGAGGCTTCCATGACCGTTCGCCGCCCGATCTCCATCGCCCTGCTCGCAGTCCTCGCCGCGGGCTTCCTCGCCGCCGCCCCTGGCCGTGCCCAGGACGACGTGCTGGCCTGCAAGACCGACCAGCACAAGGCGCTGGTGGCGACCGACAAGGCCCTTTGCAAGCGCCTCGCGGACCAGGTGCGCCACCCCTCGGCGATGCCGCTCGAGAAGTACGAGGCCGTGCTCGGCGACTTCCTCCGCCACTTCTGCCACCGCGACCCGGAGACCGGTTGGAAGAGCGACAAGCGGGTGCGCGACGTCGGCCCGTACATCGCGACCTTCGCCGACGGCGAGTGGACCGGCCGGCCCTACGGCACCCACATGCCGGTCGTCATCTGGTACTCGAAGGAGATGCTCGCCTGGATGCACGAGAACCGGCCGAGCGAGGAGTCCGAGGCGCCCGCCGAGCCGCCGCCGGTGCCCGACGGCGCGATCATGGTCAAGGAGATGTACGACGCGCCGGCGGCGGCCTGCGCCACCGTCAAGGTGACTCACCTGATGCCGTCGAACGGCGCCGCGGTCATGGTGCGCGACCGCCAAGCCGCGCAGGACGGCTGGTTCTGGGGCTGGTTCGGCTGGCAGGGCTGGACCCCGGACTACCCGGCGACCGCCGGCAACCGGCTGCCCTACATGGGCTTCGGCCAGTACTGCATGAACTGCCACGCCTCGGCGCGCGACAACCTGACTTTCGCGAGCCTGGCGAACGTCGCCGGCGAGCCCGGCGAGCCGCTGGCCTTCCTCTCGCAGCACTTCTTCGGCTCCGGCGGGGCCGGTGCCCGGGCCGGCGCCCAGGCCGCCCACAGCCTGCACACCGCGGTCTCCGACGTCTCCGACGACCCGGCGCGCGAGGACGAGCCCCTGGCGGGCTACGACTCCGCCTTCGCCAAGGCGGTGCCCGCGACCTCCCTGCCGCGGCCCACCCGCGAGACCGTCTCGAAGCTCCCGTCGGAGACCTACGACAACACCTGGGTCGAGGCCGGCGGACCGACGGTGGCCAGCCAGTTCGTGACCTCGGACCAGTGCCTCGGCTGCCACGACGCCGGCAGCACCGGTCTCCAGTTCGACATGACCGCGCCCAACCCGGATCGCGGTGGCCCGAACCTCCTCAACCTCTCGCCCTACGCGACCTGGCGCACTTCGCCCATGGGTCTCGGCGGGCGCGACCCGATCTTCTACGCCCAGCTCGCCAGCGAGACCCAGACGTTCCACCCGCCGCAGTCGACCACGGTCCAGGACGTCTGCCTCGGCTGCCACGGCATCACCGGCCAGCGCCAGTACGGGATCGATCACCCGCTGAGCGCCGCGAAGAACGGCAAGGACGCCGGCTGCGCGCCCTTCCTGCGCACCTACGCCGACGCCGTACCCTTCCCGGACCACAATCCCCAGGCGGATCTGGCCTCGTACGGCGGCCTGGCGCGCGACGGCATCTCGTGCACCTCGTGCCACCACATGCTGGTCGGCAAGGGGCCGGACGACCCGGCCGCCCGCGAGCCACAGAACCGCTGCCTCCAGGCTCGCCAGGAGCTCCTCAACCCGAACGAGCACGGCTATGCCAGGACCTTCACCGGCAGCTTCCTGGTCGGCTCGCCCGCCGAGCTCTACGGCCCCTTCGAGAAGCCGAAGGTCCAGCCCATGAAGGACGCGATGGGGATCGATCCGGTCGCCGACGAGACGGTCCGGAACTCCGAGCTCTGCGGGAGCTGCCACACCGTCCACCTGCCGATCTACGAGGGCCAGCAGAACCTGGGCTACGTCTACGAGCAGACCACCTTCCCCGAGTGGGCGTTCAGCGCCTACCGCACGGGCGTCACCGCGGGCGGCGGCGAGCTGCCCTCCGGCGCGGGCTCGAAGGCCCAGTCGTGCCAAGGCTGCCACATGCCCTCGAAGGACTCCGCCGGCCACCCGTACCGGAGCAAGATCGCCTCGATCCAGGAGCACAGCAACTTCCCCGCGGCCGAGTACGCCTTCGGACGCGACGAGCTGGACCTCGAGGCGCGCGATGCCTACGCCCGCCACACCCTGGTGGGGCTGAACGTCTTCTTCCTGAAGATGGCCGAGCAGTTCCCCGACGTGCTGGGCATCCGCACCCAGGACCCCATGCTGACGACGCTCGGGGTCGATCCCCTGGTCCTCACCCAGCAGGCGATGCTCGACCAGGCGTCCGACGCCACGGCCGCGGTCGAGGTCTCCGACGTCTCGACCTCCGGCGGCAAGCTCGGCGCCCGGGTCACCGTCACCAGCCGCGTGGGCCACAAGTTCCCCTCCGGGGTCGGCTTCCGGCGGGCCTTCCTGGAGCTCGACGTCCTCGACGCCGCCGGCAACGTGCTCTGGGCCTCGGGCCGGACCGACGGTGCCGGCCGCCTGGTCGACGCGAAGGGCGACCCGCTGCCCGGCGAGCTCTGGTGGAAGGACGACTGCTCGGCGCGCCTCTACGGCGGCAAGCCGGTCTTCCAGCCGCACTACCAGGAGATCACCCGTCAGGATCAGGCGCAGGTCTACCAGGAGCTGGTGACCGCCCCGCCCCGCGGCGCGAAGAGCTCCGCGTGCGGCCCTGACGCGCCGGCCGCCGGCCCGCTCACCACGAGCTTCCTGTCGATCTGCGGCCATCCCAAGGACAACCGCCTCCTGCCCGACGGCTACCTGGACCCCGCGCAGCGCGCCGCCATCGCCGAGGCCCTCGGCGCCGGCCCCGACCTGGCCGAGGACGCGGGTTCCCACGGCGTGGGCGACGACCCGGACTACGTCCACGGCGGCGGCGACTCGCTCCGCTACGAGATCGACCTCTCCGAGGTCGAGGGCACGCCCGCGGCGGTCCGGGCGACGCTCTACTACCAGGCGACCCCGCCCTACTTCCTCCAGGACCGCTTCTGCACCTCGAAGAGCGAGGACACCCAGCGCCTCTACTTCCTCACCGGGCACCTCGACCTCGAGGGCACCCGCGCCCAGGACTGGAAGCTCGAGGTGGTGGCGAGCGAGGCGGTGCCCGTGGGTTGAGGCCCGGAGGCGCTCGCGCTCAGCCGCGGAAGGCGGCCGTGGCGCCGAGGGTGTCAGTGTACTCGCGGTAGGAGGTGATCTTGCCGCCTCCGACCGTGAAGGCGTGGGCCCAGTGGGTCTCGTAGACGCGCCCCGTGCGCCGGGCCCGGACCCGCTCGAAGCCCAGGACCACGACCAGGTCCCCCCGGGAGAGGAAGGTCCGGGGCTCGAAGACCTCGACCTCCGACTCCCCGGCGATCGCCTCGAAGAACCTTCGGGCGCCGGAGCGTCCGTGTCCCTCTCCGGCCCAGGGGATCTCGGGCGCCTCGGGGTGATGCCACTCGACCTCCGGGTCGATCAGCTCGAGCAGGCCCTCGACGTCCCCCTGGCCGAAGAGCTCGTAGGCCCGCTGTACGACCTGTACTTCCGGTTCCGCATCGCTCATGGTAGGTCTTTCCTCCGAGCCTTGGACTGTAGTGGAATTTCGCTCCGCGCGCCGCGCCGGGCGTCGGGGCCTGAAACCCGCGCCGCGCGCATCCCGTAAGGAACCTCGTGATCCAGGACCTGCCGAGCTCCACCGCACCGCCGCCTCCGGCGACGGAGACCGGCGGGGAGCTCCGCGACGAGGTGGCCGGGCTCGTCGAGCGCTTCGCGGCCCTCTGGCTCGAGACCTCCGAGGAGCCGCCGGGCGAGGCCGAGCTCGGCCCCGTCGTGCCGCGGCGCGCGAAGCGGCGCAGCCGCCGGTGGGCGGACCGGCTGGCGCGGCTCGTCTGCCGCCAGGTGCGCTCCCTGCCGGAAGGGGAGGCGGCGCGGCGCGCCGTCGAGGACCGCCTCAAGGCGCGGATCTCGGACTTCGGCGAGGGCTGCCTGGGCTGGCCGGCGATCTACCGCGAGGCGCCGCTGGCCGACGAGCTCTTCGGCTCGACGGTGGCGTTTCTGCGCCGGGCGCGGGCGTGGGACGCGGCGCACGGGCTCGCCTTCGGCGCCGGCGAGATCTTCCAGGCGCTCCGGAACGTCTGGATCGCGAACGGCATCCAGGTCCTCCTCGGCCGTCCGGTGGCCGTGACCCCGGCGGTCTTCGCCTACAGCATGCTCTACCCGCTGACCGACAACTTCCTCGACGACCCCGAGGTGCCCGCGGCGGCGAAGGCGGCCTTCAACCGCCGCCTCTACCGGCGTCTGGCGGGCCGCCCGCTGCCCGCCGGCGACCTCCGGGAAGGCGCCGTCTTCGCCCTGATCGGGGAGATCGAAGAGGAGCTCCCGCGCGCCGCCTTTCCCCGGGTCTTCGAGGCGCTCCTGGCGATCCACCGCGGCCAGTGCCGGAGCCTCGCCCAGCAGGACGGCGCCGGGGAGGAGGCGGAGGCGGAAGCCGGCCTCCTCGCCCGCAGCGTCGAGAAGGGCGGTGCCTCGGTGCTCGCCGACGGCTTCCTCGTCGCCGGCGAGCTCAGCGCCGACGAGATCGAGTTCCTGTTCGGCTATGGGGTTCTCCTCCAGCTCCTGGACGACCTCCAGGACGCCGCCGCCGACCGGGCGGCGGGCCACCGGACGCTGTTCTCCCAAGCCGCCGGCAGGCGGCGCCTGGATGAAAGCGCCGACGGTTGGCGCCCGGCTCAGAGCGCCGACAGCCGGCGTCTGGATCGCCTCACCAGCCGCCTGGCGCGGTTCATCCCCCGGGCGCTCGCCCGTGCCGAGCGCTTCGAGGCGCCCGGATGGGAGGTGGCCCTCGACCTGATCCGCCGCCATTGCCCGCTGCTCTTGATCCAGGCGGTGGCGGATCAGCGCGAGCTCTTCGGGCGGGAGATGGTGGCGCGGATCGAGGCACACGCCCCGGTCGCGTTCGCGGCCTTGCCCGGCCTGCGCCGCCGGATGACCCGCCGCTGGCGGCGGACCGAGCGGAGCCTCCAGGGCCGCCACGACTTGATCCCGGACACCCGCACGCCCCGGCCGAGACAGACCTCGGCCGCTGCCCACGTCGGGAACGGCACGTCGGTCTGAAGTCGGCCGGCCGTTCGGCCCGGGGGGCCTCCGGACGGCCCGATTACGCTACATTCAGCGCATGCTCCCTCGACGACCCCCGGAAGGGCCAGAAGGTCGTCCTTCGCCCCGGCTCGAGAGCCGGGAGGACCTGGCGCGGCCGGGCGCTCTGCAGCGGGCGATGACGGAGCTCGAGGGGCTCCTCCGCGCGGGCGCTCTGGAGCCTCCCGCCGGCTCCGACCGTGGGGACCGCCTCGCGGCGCGCTTCGGCGAGCTCGCCTCGGCGCCGGCGCTCGCCAGCCTGTTCCGGCTCGCCCTCGTCTCGGCGGTGCGCCGCGGCCCCGCGGCTCCAGGCGAGGGGCCGAGCCCGGCCCGGGTCCTCGCCGGCGCCGCGGCCGCCGCCGCCGCGGGCCGGCTCGCCGTGCCGGCGCTCGTCGCCCTGCGCGAGACCCTCGACGCCCTGGAGCGGGAGCTCCACGACCTGGGCGCCTGGGACCCGGCCCGGCCCGCGTGGTGGCAGCCGCTTCCCGCGAGCGGGTCGCTCGAGGCCTTCTGGGCCACCGTCGAGGAGGGCTTTGGCCGGGCCATCCCTCCGAGCGCCGGGGAGCGCGGCGCCGAGGGCTGGCTTCACCTGCCGGCGGCGCTGGCGCCGGCGCTCCTCGCCCCCCTCCAGGAGCGGCTCGAGCACGCCGTCGAGGTCGGGGTCCTGGACCTCGCCCCGGGAGGCGTCGGCCCCGCGGGAGAGGTCTCGCGGCATCGGAGCGACGCCGTCGTCTTCCTGACCGGCCTCGAGCCCCGGGTGCTCGCCGCGGTGCCCGCCCTCGCGGTCCTCGTCCAGTGGCTCCTGGCGCGGGCCGCCGATCGCCTGGGGCGCCCTCTCTTCCCAGGCCGGGAGCTCTTCACTCCCCAGACCGTGATGCTCGCCCGCTACCGGGCGCCCGCCCCCGGCTTCGACCTTCATCTAGACAACCCCGGCGGCGCGAACGACAACGGCCGGGCGGTCACCGCCGTCCTCTACCTGGGGGCCCCGGGCCGCGCGTGCGCCGGCGGCGAGCTGGTGCTCTGGCCTCCCGGCTCGCCGGTCGACGGCGCGCCGGCCGCCCGCGTCTCGGCGCTCGCGGGGTCGGCGGCGCTCTTCGACGCCCGGCGGACTCCTCATGCCGTGCGCCCCCTGGAGCCCGGGCCCGACCGCTGGACTCTGGTGCTCTGGCTCAACGAGTCCGCGCGGCGGTCGCCGGACGAGGCGTTCGACTCGCCCCGCCTGGGGCTCCGCGACGCCCTGCTGGGGATCGACGATCCTCCCCCCGCCCCGGGCCGGGTGATCTTCCGGACGCTCGACCCCACCGGCGCCCCGCCGGCGATCGCGGTCCACGCCCGGCCGGACGGCCCTCCACCCCGAGTGGGAGCGGTGACCACCGTCCGCGCGGACGGCGCCGGCGGGGCCGCCCTCCGAGGGTGGATCCGGCACCACCTCGATCTCGGCGTCGACCACCTGGTGGTGATCGTCGACGATCCGGCGGCCGCCGGCGAGGCCTCCGCGGTCCGCCGGCTCCGGGAGACCGCCGGCGCCGCGGTGACCGTGTGGCGTGCCGACGAGGCCCGGCGCCGCTGGCCGGCCGCGCCCTCCGAGGGCACCCAGGGAGAAGCTCGCCGAGCTCCGGCGCCAGGCCGAGGGCGGACCGGCGGCGTGGGCCGTCGCCGCCCGGCAGAGCCTGAACGCCTCGGCCGCCCTCGCCGCGGCGCGCGGCGACGAGCTGGGCGGGCGGCCACTGGACTGGTTGCTGCACCTCGACGCCGACGAGCTCCTGGGGCTCGAGGGCCCGGGCCGGGGCGGCGCTTCGCTGGCCGATCACTTCGCGGCCGCCGGCGCCGCGGGCCTCGCCATGATCCGCTACGCCGACCACGAGCTCCTCCTGCCGTGGGAGCCGGGAACCCCGCTGCGGTTCAAGGTGAACCCGCTGCTCGCGGCCGCCCTCCTGGGCCGCACCGGGTGGCAGAAGCTCGTCACCCTCCTGGGCATGGCGCAGGACGGGCCCCGCCCGTACTTCCGGGCCTACTGGAACGGCAAGGCGGCGGTGGCCGTGGCCGCCGCCGCGGGCGCCTCGGGCGTGCACGGCTGGCGCAAGGTGGGGACGGCCGGCGCCGCGGTCGCGGCCGGCGCCGGCCTCCTCGCGGGGCCGTCGATCCTCCATGTCCACCTGCCCACGGCGGCGGCCTTCCGCGCCAAGTACCTGCGGGTCGCCGAGGGCCGGGAGGAGCGGCGGCCCTTTGCCCCTTCGCCTCTCGAGGCCGCGGCCTGCGCCCTGATCCGGGAGCTCCGGGCCGAGGGAGCGTCGCCGGCGGTGGTGGAGGGCCGCCTCGATGCGCTCTACGCGGCATCCTGCGTCTTCGCCCCGCGCGAGGTCGAGCTCCTGGAGGTGGCGGGTCTCCTCGTCACCCCGGAGCTCGGCCCCGGCCGGCTTCTGGCCGGAGCCGGCCCCGAGGGGGCTCGGGCGCTCGTCTCGAGCGGCTCGGAGCCCGTCGGCGATGGACGCTGAGGACGGCGCCGGTCGGGGGGCGCCGATTCCCGATCCGGCGGCCGAGGTCCTGGCGCTGCCCGACGGGCGCCTCCTCGTACGGCACCGGCGCGGCCTGTCGCTCCTCTCCGGGGTCTCGCCGGCGGACCTCCACGCGGCGCTCGGGGCCTTCGACGGCACCCGCACCCTCGCCGAGGTCGGGACGCGGCTGGCCGAGGAGCGGGGGGAGGAGGCGGCGCGGCGGCTGGTGGGCGCGGTCTGGGGCGACCTCGTGCGGCCGCCCGAGACCGCGGTCCCCGGCGGCGAGGTCCCCCCCCGCACCGGCGCCGCCGGGCTCCTGGTCCTCGCCTCGGGACCGGGAGGGGCGGCGCTGGCGCGGCGCCTCGGGGAGAGCCTCTCGGCCGCCCCGGTCGAGCTCCTGGAGATCGCCTCGTTCGCCGCCTGCGAGACGCCCTCCTTCCGCGAGCGGGACCGCGAGGTCGTCGTCCTCGCGCCCGCGCCTCGGGGGCGGGGCGAAGCACCGCTCCGGAGCGTCGGCCGAGCCTCCCTCGCCCCGCGCCTCGCCGGCCGCACCCTGGTGGTCGCGGCGCTCGAGGCGCTCCCCTACCGGGCGCTTCTCGAGGTCCAGGCGGCCGGCCTCGACGCGGGGGTGCCGACGCTCTTCGTGCGCGCCGATCCCGACGGCGTGCACGTCGGTCCGGTGGTCGTGCCGGGAGGCTCGCTTCCCTGTCTCGCCTGCGCCCTGGCGGCGGCGCTCGGCCCGGCCGGCCTCGGGGACGACCTCCTGGAGCTCGCCGGCCACCTGCGGGTCGGGCATCTCGACGCGCCCGCCGCGGCCGCCGCCGCGGTGGCCGGCGAGGTGGCGGCCCTGCTCGCCCCCGGGGGCGTTCCACGGGGTCTGCCGGGGGCGCTGCTCCTCGACCGGGCGGGAGGGCTCCGGACGCTCCCCATCCCCCGCCGAGGCGCCTGCCCGGCGTGCGAGGTCGCGGCGGCCCCGGCGGTCGCTTTGTGGGTTCGCGACCTCGCCGCGCGGCTCGAGGCCGGCCGGGTCCGCGGCGAGGAGCGGCGCCCCTCGCGGGCGCTCCCGGCCGAAGCGGCCGACGGGAGGCCGGGAGCGCTCTCGGTGGGCATCCTGGGCGGCGGCGCGGCGGGCTACCTGGCCGCCCTCGCCTTGCGGTCGCGGCGGCCGGCGGCGCGGGTGACCCTGATCGAGTCCCCGGACCTGCCGCCCATCGGCGTCGGCGAGGCGACCACCCCGCTCATGCCCCAGTTCCTCCACGCCGACCTCGGGATCGCGGCGCGCGAGCTCTTCGCCGCGGTCCGGCCCACCTTCAAGCTCGGCATCCGCTTCGCCTGGGGCGAGCCCGGCGGAGCGGGCTTTCCCTACCCCTTCGGTCCGGTGCGCACTCTCGAGGCGAAGGTCTGGGACGGCGACCTCGAGGCCTCCTCCCTCCAGGCCCTCCACATGGCGGCGGGCACCCTGCCGGTGAGGGCGGCGGCCGCCGGGCCGGGCGAGGCGCCGCTGGACCTGGCCTTCGGCGTCGAGCTCGCCTACCACCTCGACGGCCGGCGCTTCGCCGCCTTTCTCGGGGAGCTGGCGCGGAGGCGGGGCGTCGAGGTGGTGGCGGCGCGAATCGCCGACGTCGAGCTCGCGCCCGACGGCGCCTCGGTGGCCGCCCTGGTGGCGGACGACGGCCGGCGCTTCGCCTCGGACCTCTACCTGGACTGCAGCGGCTTCCGTTCGCTCCTCGCCGGCGGGGCTCTGGGCTCCCCCTGGATCGACTACGCGGGGAGCCTCTTCACCGACCGGGCGGTGGTCGGGACGGCGCCCCACCGGGGACACCTCGCGCCCTGCACCCGGGCCGAGACCCTGGAGGCCGGGTGGTGCTGGTCGATCCCCCAGGAGGAGGCCGACCACGTGGGCTACGTCCACGCCTCGGCCTGGACGACGCCCGAGGCCGCCGCCGAGGAGCTCGGCCGCCGTCGGCCGGGCCTCGCGGGTCTCCGGGAGCTCCGCTTCCGCGCCGGCCGCCGGCGCGACTTCTGGATCGGCAACGTCGTGGCCCTGGGCAACGCCTACGGCTTCGTCGAGCCCCTGGAGTCGACCGCCCTCCACCTCCTGATCCGGCAGATCGGCCTCCTTCTCCGCGCGCTGGGGCCCGAGGCGACGCCGCCGGTTCCCGGGCGGGCGACGCGCGAGCTCCTCAACCGCCGGGTCGGGGACTTCTGGGACTACGTGCGCTGGTTCCTCGCCCTCCACTTCCGCTTCAACCGGCGGCTCGACTCCCCCTTCTGGCGCGCCTGCCGGGAGGAGGTGGACGTCTCGGCCCACGGCGAGGTCCTGGAGCTCTTCCGCGAGCGCGGACCCCTCGCCTACCAGCCGGCCGTCGCCTCCGCCTTCGACTTCCCCGACCCGCTCTGGGGGGCCGCGGGGGTCGACGTGATCCTCCTCGGCCAGGGGGTCCCGGCGCCGCTGCCGCGGCCGGCGTGGTCTCGGGAGGCCTGGCGCGAGCACGTGCGCCTGGCGCGTTCGGTGGCCGCCGGCTCGCTGTCCCAGGAGCGCTTCCTCGACCGGGTCGCCGGCGATCCGGCGCTCCTCGACGCCCTGGAGGCCGGCTTCCGCGCCCGCGGACCGGCCTTCTGAGCGACGAAGAGGGTCACCGGCGCCAGCTCTGGTCGTCTTCTGCGAGCGAAATCGTCTCGTTCAAGCCGAGTCTCGACCCGCAGCCAGAGCGGGAGGGAGCGAGGGAGTGGGGGGCGATCCGATGCATCCAGCGGTCGGCAGCCGCCGTTCAGGCAAAACGCAAGCTCGAGCCGTGGACGTGGGCGGGGGAGCTCCGGTTCACGAAGCCGAAGGAGCTCCAGGCGCCTCGTCGGTTCGAGGCGGAGCTTCGCCAGGGGATCCGAGGAGCTGCCGGGAACGAATCCGTCGCCGGGACGGGTTAAGAAGGAGGTATGGCCGATCGCGTCTGGGAGGAGGCCTCCCGCGCGCTGCGCATGAGTGTGCCCTTTCGCCGGCTCGCGAGCGAGCTGGGGGACGTGGTGCGCCTGCCGGTGCCGGCGGCGGCCTGGGTGATGGAGCTTCTGCTGGCGGGGCCGGAGGGCTCCGCCGGGCGGCCGGCGCTCGTCGTCGTGCCCCGGGAAGCCGATGCTCTGGCCTGGATCGAGGCGGCCGCCCTATTCGGT
The DNA here is from genome assembly GCA_963741925.1 of uncultured Acidobacteriota bacterium. Classification (GTDB taxonomy): domain Bacteria; phylum Acidobacteriota; class Thermoanaerobaculia; order Multivoradales; family DATKCC01; genus CAVUBL01. Next base: position 1,302,276 of record CAVUJU010000002.1, on the reverse strand, counting down.
GGCTTCGATGGCGCCGCCGGCGGGGACGCCCGCGATGCGGTCTTCTTCCCCGCTCCGTCGCTCACCCCGTACCAGGAGGCGGCCGCCTCCCTCAACGTCCGGGTCCAGGAGGTCACCGCCCTCGATCGCGTCCTCTCGGGGCGCGCCTCGACGGTGGTCACGACCCCCCGCGCCCTCTTCCGCCGCCTCCCGAGCCGTACCGCCTTCGAGCGCGGCGTCCTCGAGGTGCACCCGGAGGAGGACCACTCGATCGACGACCTGGTCGCCCATCTCCTCACCTGGGGCTACCGGCGCACCGACGTGGTCTCGGAGGTGGGGGAGATCGCCGTGCGCGGCGGCATCGTGGACGTCTTCCCCCCCGCGCCGGCGGGCGAGGACGGCTCGCCGATCCGGATCGAGCTCTTCGGCGACACCGTCGATACGATCCGCCGCTTCGACCCGCTCTCCCAGCGTTCCGAGGAGCGGCTGGACGCGGCGCGCGTCCTGCCGGTCCTGCTCTACCCGGGAGGCCTCGGCGAGGCCCACCGCCTGGCGCGGCTCCTCGCCGAGTCGGTGGCCGGGGGCGGCGAAGGGCGCGGGCCCGGGGCGCCTCCGGGCTCCGCCGTCGCGGGCGATCGACCCGAGAGCGGCGGCGCCCTCCACCGGCGCCCCGCCGACCCGGAGGTGGGCCGCCTCCTCGCCGACCTCCGCGAGCGCGGCGCGGCGCCCGGGTGGGAGAACTACCTGCCGCTCCTGGCGGAGGAGACCGAGGCCCTCGACGACGTTCTGGCCGGCGCCCTGGTGGTGGCGGTGGATCCGCCGGCGCTCGCCGCCGAGGCCGAGCACTACGCCGCCCACCTGGCGGCGGACCACGCCGCCCGCCTCGCCGCCGGCCGCGTGGCGGTGGCGCCCGAGGCCCTGGAGCACCCGGCCGAGCGGGTGCTCGCGGTCCTCGCAGGCGCCCACGTGCGGCTCAAGGACCTGATCGCCGGCCCGTCGCGGAGCGCGGCCGCTGCCGACTTCGCGGCCACCACCACCGACCTCTTCCACGGCCAGCTCCCCCGCTTCCCACTGGAGGTGGAGGGCTGCCGGGCCCGCGGCGAGCGCTGCGTGGTGGTGGTCGACCCCGAGCGCCGGGCCGGGCTCGCCGAGCTCCTCGAAGGGCGGGGGATCGCCCTCGGGCCGGACGGCGTGGAGCTCGTCGCCGGCGAGCTCGAGCGCGGCTTCCGGCTGCCGGCGGCGGGCGTCTCCGTCTATGGCGAGCACCAGCTCCTGCCGCGGGCGACCCTGCGGCGCAAGGAGGGGCGTCGCCCGCGCTACGGCCCCTTCGTCTCGGGCCTGCGCGACCTCCGGGTAGGGGACTACGTGGTCCACACCGACCACGGGATCGGCCAGTTCGTGGCCCTCCGGAGCGTCGAGTCCGACGGCCGGGACGGCGCCGCGGCGGTGCCGGCCACGGTCGCCGCTTCCGCCCCCTCGGGCGACGGCTCGGTCGAGGTCATGGAGATCACCTACGCCTCCGGCCAGCGCCTCCTGATGCCGCTCTCGCGCCTCGACCAGGTCCAGAAGTACAGCGGCATCGAGGGGGTGGCGCCGCGCCTCGACAAGCTGGGCGGCACCTCCTGGAACCGGACCAAGTCGCGGGTGAGGCAGAGCATGCGCGACATGGCCGGCGAGCTCCTGAAGCTCTACGCCGAGCGCCAGCTCGCCCAGGCGCCGGCGATACCGTCCGACAGCGACATGATGCGCCAGTTCGAGGCGGCCTTCCCGTACGAGGAGACGCCGGACCAGCTCGAGGCGATCGCGGCGGTCAAGGAGGACCTGGAGCGCACCCGCCCCATGGACCGCCTGCTGTGCGGCGACGTCGGCTACGGCAAGACCGAGGTCGCCATGCGCACGGCGTTCAAGGCCGTGGACGGCGGCTACCAGGTGGCGGTCCTGGCGCCCACGACGATCCTCGCCGACCAGCACCTGGAGACCTTCCGCGACCGCTTCGAGGACTTCCCCGTCAAGGTCGAGATGATCTCGCGCTTCCGCACCGCCGCCGAGATCCGCCGGATCCGCGAGCGGGTGGCGGCCGGCGACGTCGACGTCCTGGTGGGCACCCACCGGCTGCTCTCGGGCGACGTCGAGATCCCCAAGCTGGGGCTCCTGATCGTCGACGAGGAGCAGCGCTTCGGGGTGGCCCAGAAGGAGCGCTTGAAGCAGCTCAAGAAGGACGTCCACGTGCTCGCCATGTCGGCGACGCCGGTGCCCCGCACCCTCCAGCTCTCCCTCGCCGGCGTGCGCGACCTGTCGGTGATCGAGACCCCGCCCAAGGACCGGATGGCGGTCGAGACCGCGGTCGTGCGCTTCAGCCCGGAGGTGGTGCGCGAGGCGATCGAGTTCGAGCTCGAGCGCGGCGGCCAGGTCTACTACGTCTACAACCGGGTCGAGTCGATCGAAGAGATCCAGGCGTACCTGCGCGAGCTGGTGCCCGGCGTGCGGATCGCGGTCGGCCACGGCCAGCTCGACGAGAAAGAGCTTTCGCGCCGCATGCACTCCTTCACGAGGCGCGAGTACGACCTCCTGCTCGCCACCACGATCATCGAGAACGGCATCGACATCCCGAACGTCAACACCATGATCATCCACCGCGCGGACCGCTTCGGCCTCGCCCAGCTCTACCAGCTCCGCGGCCGGGTGGGCCGGAGCAGCCAGCTCGCCTACTGCTACCTGCTGGTGCCGTCGGGCCGGGTCGAGTCGGAGTCGGCGCGCAAGCGCCTGGCGGCGATCCAGGAGTTCACCGACCTGGGGGCCGGCTTCCGGATCGCGGCCCGCGACCTGGAGATCCGCGGCGCCGGCAACCTGCTGGGTGCGGAGCAGAGCGGCCACATCGCGGCGGTGGGGATCGAGACCTACCTCAAGATGCTCGAGGACGCCGTGCGCGAGCTCCAGGGCGAGGTGGTCGAGGAGGGCCCGTCGGTGGCCATCGACCTGCCGGTGCCCATGGCCATCCCCCGCGATTACGTGGCCGACGAGAACCTGCGGATGGAGGTCTACCAGAAGCTCGCTGCCGGCGAGCGGGACGACCGGGAGATCCTGGCCGAGCTCACCGACCGCTTCGGCCCGCCGCCCCGGGCGGTGCACACCCTGCTCGAGGTGGCGGCCCTGAAGCGCAGCGCAGAGCAGCTCCGGGTCCAGTCGATCTCGGGCCGCGGGCGGAGCCTGACCATCCGCCTGCGCCAGGACTCGAAGGTCGACGTCTCGCGGCTGATCGAGCTGGTCTCGAACGAGCCGGGCGCGAGCTTCAGCCCCACCGGCGTGCTCACGCTGGCCGCCGGCGACGAGGCCGACATGCTGGCCGCGGCCCGCCGGACCCTGGGAGCGCTGTCGGCATGAGGCGGCCGGCGGTGCGGGCCGCGCTGGCGGTGATGGTGGCGGCGGGGTTGGCGACGACGGGGGCCTGCACCGGCCGCGAGCCGTCGCCCGACGCCGTCGCCGTGGTGGGCGACCAGGAGATCCTCTACCCGGACTTCGCCGCCCGGGTGGAGGAGCAGACCGACGGCCCGGCGGCGGCCCTCGAGAGCCCGGTCCTCTCCCGCCTCCTGGACCAGTACCTGACCGAGTGCCTGCTCGTCCGGGTGGCCGCCGATCGGGGGGTGACCGGCGACGACCCGGACCATCGCGACGCCCTCGCCGCCCTGCTCGCCGCCGCCCCGGTCGGGGCGCCCGCCGAGGCGGAGGTCGAGGCGCGCTACCGGGCCGAGGCGAAGCGGTTCACCCTGCCCGAGCGGGTGCGCCTGCGCCAGATCCTGGTGGAGAGCCGGCAGGCCGCCGACGAGGCCAGGGCCGAGCTCGACCGCGGCGAGCCGTTCGCCGAGGTCGCCCGGCGCCACTCCCAGGATCCGAGCGCGCCCTACGGCGGGCTCCAGGGGGAGCTCGCCTACGACGACCTGCCCGAGGAGCTCGCCGACGTCATCTTCGCGCTGCAGCCGGGCGAGGTGAGCGACGTGGTCGAGGCCGCCTACGGGTTCCACATCTTCCAGGTCACCGCCCGCCTGCCGGGCCGGGGGGTGCCCTTCGCCGAGGCCGAGCCCCGCTTGCGCCAGGAGATCCGCCAGGAGCGCGCGCGCTCCTGGCTCGACCGGGTGGTGGAGGAGGCGAAGAGCCGATACACTGTCCGCGTCTATGAACGCAATCTCCCCTTCGACTACGACGGCACCTACCCGACGCTCGGCCTTTCGGGCGCGGGTTGAGCCGCTCCTGCTCGCCCTCCTCCTCCTGCTGCCGGCCGTCGCCCCCGCGGCGCGCGCCGACGTGGTGGACCGCGTGGTCCTTCGGGTCAACGACCGGATCGCGACCCTCCTCCAGTACGAGCAGCGCCGGGCCGACGCCCTGAACCAGATCTCGGCCTCGAACCTCTCCGAGGCCGACCGCGCCAAGGCCCTGTCCGGGCTCGGCAACCAGGTCTTCCGGGACATGTTCGAGGAGCTGCTGCTGCTCTCGCGCGCCGACCAGCTCCGGATCTTCCCCACCGAGGAGGAGGTCGACCACGCCGTGGCGAGGATCCGCCAGGGCTTCGGCATCAAGAGCGACGACGAGTTCGCCGCCGCCCTCTCGCGCCAGGGCCTCAGCCTCGCCGAGTTCCGCGATCAGGTGCGCTCGCAGCTCCGGATGCGGGAGGTGGTGTCGCAGGAGGTCACGGCCAAGATCGACCTCGAAGAGGACGACCTGCGCCGCGCCTACCGGGCGGACGAGGACCGGTACAAGGTCCCGGAGCGGCGCAAGGTCCGCGAGCTCATCGTGCTCGAGGACGAGACGACCGACCCGCAAGCGCTCGAGCGGCTCGCGCGCCGGATCTACGCCGAGATCCAGGCCGGCACGTCGTTCGACGACGAGGCGGCCCGGTACCTGAAGCAGGGCGTGATCGGCGAGCCGGTGGAGCTCGGCTGGGTGACGAAGGGCGAGCTCGACCCCGCTCTCGAGGCCGCCTTGGCGACCCTCCAGCCGGGCCAGGTCTCCGAGCCGGTCAAGGGCCGCGGCGGCTACCACCTCCTGGAGCTCGAGGAGCTCCAGGCCGCCCACGTCAAGCCGTTCTCCGAGGTCGAGAACGAGATCAAGGCGCGGGAGCAGCAGCGCATGCTGTCCGACAAGATGGGCGATTACCTCCACCACCTCGAAACGGACGCCTACGTCAAGGCCGAGCCGCCGGCCGACGCCGCCGGGTTCCGCACCGTCGCGGGCCACCGCGAGCAGCAGGACCCCTTCGCCGGCTTCGAGCCGGTGCCCGGCCAGCGGAAGGCGCCGGACGTCACCCCCGCCGAGCACCCCATCCCCGAAACGACGTCACCCCCACCGAACCCGTAGCGAAGCTCCGCCTCGACGCGACGGGGCATCTCGAGCGCCTCGGGCTTCGAGAGCCGCGCCCGGTGGACGAGGGCGGAGCCCGTCCCCCCGGATCCCGACCAAGAAGCCCGGCGTCTCCCCGGAGGGAAGCGGTAGATCGCCGTTCCGAGCCGGATCGAGGCTCGCCCGGCCGACCCGTTCGACTCGCTTCGCTCGCTCAGGGCGGAGGACAGAGCTCGGCCCGGGAAGCGGGATGGGCGGAGGGTGTGGTTTCGGCTTCGGACCGAGGCTCGATGCGTGCCGCAGGGATCGCCCGGCCGACCCGTTCGACTCGCTTCGCTCGCTCAGGGCGGAGGGCAGAGCTCGGCCGCTTCATGGGTTCGGTGCCGGGGCCGACCGGCGACGGCGGAGGGATGGGAGGAGGCGTCCCCTTCGGCCGCGGCCGGGCGCGGACGGCGGAGGGATGGGAGGGGGCGTCCCCTTCCCCCCCTGGGGGAGGGAAGGGGATCGAGGGGATGCGGGGGGGATCCGACGGATACCCCGGTGAGGAATCGGCACGCAGGTCAGCGCAGCCTCCGGTCGGTGGGCGTGGGCGGCGGCGAGTTCCTGTCCGATGGCGACGGCGTTGCGAGTGCCTCCTGAGCTTGGCCGAAGCCCTTGCCGGTGGAGTTTCAGGGAAGGGGATCGAGGGGATGCGGGGGGGATCCGACAGATACCCCGGTGAGGAATCGGCACGCAGGTCGGCGCAGGCTCCGGTCGGTGGGCGTGGGTGGGGGCGAGTTCCTGTCCGATGGCGACGGCGTTGCGAGTGCCTCCCGAGCTTGGCCGAAGCCTTCTTCGGTGGAGTCTCGTGGAAATAAGTGGACAATTGTGGAGTGTCCTGGTACCCTGGGCGGCAATCCTCCGGGAACGGGTGGGGTCATGTTCAGGGGCAGTGCACCGGCAAAGATCGATGACAAGGGACGTCTGAAGGTCCCGACGCCCTTCCGTGCCCACATGGAAGAGCGCTGGGGGGTCGACGTCTTCGCCACCTCGGTCCTGGGCGACTCGGCCCTGATCTACCCCCTGCCGGTCTGGGAGGAGCTCGAGGAGCGCCTGGCCGCCATGCCGTCGACCCACCGGCCGACGATGCGCTACCTCGAGCGGGTCAACTACTACGGCCAGCAGGCGCGCATGGACGCGCAAGGCCGGATCGTCATGCCCCAGATCCTCCGCGAGAGCGCGGAGATCGTGGGCGAGGTGGTGGTCAGCGCGCACCTCAACCGCCTGGTGGTGTGGAACCGCGAGCGATTCGAGCAACGGCTGGCGCAGGAGCCGTTCACGGAGGACGACTTCCGTGCTCTGAGCGACTTGAAGATCTGACCGCGCGGGGGCGCGCGCCCCGCCGGTCTCTGAGGCGAACGAGCCCTTGGATGTCGAGCATGAACCAGTCCTGGTCGCGGAGACCGTCCGGCTCCTGGAGCCGGGGAGGGGTGGGCTCTTCGTCGACGCGACGGTCGGCCTCGGCGGCCACGCCGAGGCCCTGCTGGAGGCGTCGCCGGACGTCCGGCTGCTCGGGATCGACCGCGATCCGCAGGCGCTGGAACGCGCCGGCCGGCGCCTCGCGGCGTTCGGCGACCGGCGGGAGCTGGTGGCGGGGAACTTCGCCGACGTGGGCGCCCTCGCGGCCGTCTCCCGCCTGGGCGCCGGCGGTGGGCGCGCGGCGGGCGTGCTCGCCGACCTCGGGGTCTCGTCGCTCCAGCTCGACACGCCGGAGCGGGGCTTCAGCTTCCGGTTCGACGCCCCGCTCGACATGCGCATGGGCCCCGGCGGTCCCACCGCCGCGGAGATCGTCAACCGCTACTCGGAGGCCGACGTGACACGAATCCTCAGAGAGTACGGAGAAGAGCGCCAGGCGCGGCGGGTGGCGCGGGCCCTCGTCGAGGCGCGCCGGGAGCGGCCGATCCGGACCACCGGCGAGCTCAGGGAGCTGATCCTCCGGGCCAAGGGGCTGCGCCCGGGCGCAGGGCGGCGGGAGGGCCGGGTCGACCCGGCCACGCGCGTGTTCCAGGCCCTCCGGATCGAGGCCAACCGGGAGCTCGCCAACCTCGAGCGCTTCCTCGACGAGGCGGTGCGCCTGCTCGACGAGGACGGCCGCCTGGTGGTCATCTCGTACCACAGCCTGGAGGATCGGATCGTCAAGAACACGCTGCGCGACCTGGCGCGCGGGGAGATCGACCAGGTCACCGGTCGCCCGCGGGCCGAGAGCCGGGTGCTCGAGGTGCTGACCCGCAAGCCGGTGCGGCCTTCGGAGCGGGAGGTGGCGGACAATCCGCGCTCCCGCTCCGCCCGCCTGCGGGCCGCACGCCGGAGGTCCGCCGAGCCGTGAGGAGCGCCTACACCGTCCACCGCCCGGTGGCCAACGAGTACCTGGTGCGCGAGCGCGACCGCCGGCGGCTGCGCGACCTGGTCAAGGTGCTCCTGGTGCTCGCCCCCGCGGCGCTGGCGCTCGGGGCCTTCACCTGGGTCCACCTCCAGGTCCTGGACTCCGGCTACCGGATCGAGGACCTCGAGCTCGAGCTGCACGAGCTCGGGCGCGACGAGAGCCGGCTGCGCCTGGAGGCCGCCTACCTCGCCAGCCCCGAGGTGATCGAGGACCGAGCCACCCGCGAGCTCGGAATGCGCCCGCCGGACCTCGGCCAGCTCGTCTTCGAAGAGGACCTCGAGACGCCGAAGCCCGAACCCCAGGGTGGGAGGGGGAACGAGGGAGAGGGGGGCGATCCGATCGATCGGCGTCCGTCTTCCCGCGTGAGGGCGGGAGAGGGATCGAGAGAGAAGGGGGCGATCCGATGACTCGAAGGGTCGCGTTCGTCCTGGTCGTCTGCGGCCTCTGGTTCGCCCTGGTGGCGGCCCGGCTGGCCGAGCTCCAGGTGCGCGACCACGACCTCTACCGCGAGCGGGCTTCGAACCAGCAGCTCCGCGTGATCGAGCTCGATCCGCCGCGCGGCACGATCTACGACGCCCGGGGCCGTGAGCTGGCGGTGTCGGTGCCGGTCGACTCGCTCTACGCCCTGCCCAAGAAGGTCGGCGACCCGAAGGCCGCCGCCCGGGCGCTCGCGCCGATCCTGGGCACCGGCGCCGCGGCGATCGAGGAGCGCCTCGCCTCGGGGCGCGACTGGGTCTGGATCGAGCGCAAGCTCGACCCGCCGGTGGCGGACGCCGTCCGCGCCCTGGACCTGCCCGGCCTGGGCTTCGTCGAGGAAAGCAAGCGCTACTACCCCATGCGGAAGCTGGCCTCGGCCCTGCTCGGCTACGTCGGCACCGACGACGAGGGCCTCGGGGGGCTCGAGTACCGGTTCAACGACGTCGTCGCCGGGCGCGGAGCCGAGCGGCCGGTGATCCGGGACAACCGGGACGACAGCCGGCTCGCCTTCCCCGACCTCTCGTTCGCCGAGGCGACCCCGGGGCGGGACCTGTACCTGACCCTCGACGCCTCGATCCAGCACGTCGTCGAGCAAGAGCTCGCCCGCGCCGTCGAGGCCAACCGCGCCAAGGGCGGCTGGGCCGTCTTCCTGGAGCCGGCGACCGGGGCGGTGATCGCCATGGCGACCTCCCCGTCCTACGACGCCAACCGGGCGTTCGAGCACCCTGCGCTCCAGCGGATCCGGCCGGTCACCGACGTCTACGAGCCGGGCTCCACCTTCAAGGTGGTCACCGCGGCGGCCGCCCTCGACGCCAACCTGGTCGATCCCTCGGACGTGTTCGACTGCGAGATGGGCGGGATCACCCTCTTCGGCATCCACATCGCCGACCACCATCCGTACGGCCTCCTCACCTTCCGGCAGGTGCTCGCCCACTCGTCGAACGTCGGCGCCATCAAGATCGGCCTCAAGGTCGGGCCGGATCGCCTCTACCGGATGATCCGCGCCCTGGGCTTCGGCGAGCGCACCGGCGTCGACCTGCCCGGGGAGAGCGCCGGTGAAGTGCGCGCCCTCGCGGCGTGGCAGCCCATCACCACCGCCTACGTCTCGTTCGGCCAGGGGATCGCGGTCACTCCGATCCAGCTCGCGGTGGCCGCGGCGGCGGTGGCCGACGGCGGCCGGCTCCACCGCCCCTTCGTGGTCCAGGCGGTGGCCGGCGCCGGCGGGGTCGAGCACACCCGGCCGGTCGAGGTGCGCCGGCCGATCTCGCCGTCGACCGCGCGCGAGCTCGAGCGCATGCTCGAAGGGGTGTTCGAGCCCGGCGGCACGGCGCACACGGCGGCGATCGCCGGCTATCGCATGGCCGGCAAGACCGGGACCGCCCAGAAGGTGATCGACGGCCGGTACTCCAAGACCCGCTTCGTGGCCAACTTCATCGGGTTCGCGCCGGCCCGCCGGCCGGTCCTGGCCGGCCTGGTGGCGATCGACGAGCCGCGGGCGGGGATCACCTCGGGCGGCCTGGTGGCGGCGCCGGTCTTCGCCGCCGTCGTCGAGCGGGTCCTCCCCTACCTGGGGGTCCGGCCGGAGCCGCTGGAGCCACCGGCGGTGCCGGCCATCGACGCCGGCGTGACGGCTCTGGCCTCGAGCGGCGCCACGGGCCCGACGCGCCCGGGAGGCGAGGGCTGAGGGTGCGCCTCTCGGAGCTCATCGCGGGGTTCCCGATCCACCCGGGCGGCGGCCCGGCGGACGTCGCACGGGCTCCGGGGGCCGACCCCGAGGTCCGGGGCGTCCGGGTCGACTCGCGGGGGATCGAGCCCGGGGACCTCTTCGTCGCGGTTCCCGGCGCCCGCGCCGACGGACGGCGCTTCGCCGAGGCGGCGGTGGCGGCCGGAGCGGCGGCGGTGCTCGCGGCCCCCGGGCCACCGCCCGAGGGCTGGGCCCACCCGGTGCCGTGGCTCGTCACCCCCGACCCGCGCGCCCTCGCCGGCCCGCTCGCGGCCCGCGTCCTCGGCCATCCGGAGCGCGAGCTCGTGATGGCGGCGGTGACCGGCACCAACGGCAAGTCGACCGTCGCGGCGCTGGTGGCGTCGATCCTGGAAGCGGCGGGCCGGCCGACGGCGCTCCTCGGCACCCTGGGCTACCACTTCCGCGGCGACTCGTTCGCGGCCAGCCGCACCACTCCCGAGGCCCCGGAGACCCTGCGCCTGCTCCGGCGCTGGCGCGGCCAGGGGGCCGAAGCGGCCTCGATGGAGGCCTCCTCCCACGCCCTCGTCCTCGAGCGGCTCGCGGGCCTCGCCTTCGACGTCGCGGTGTTCACCAACCTGACCCAGGACCACTTCGACTACCACCGGGACTTCGAGAGCTACTTCGCCGCCAAGCGGCGGTTGTTCGACCTGCTCAAGCCCGGAGGGCGGGCGGTGGTCAACGCCGACGACCCCTACGGCCGGCGCCTGGCCGGCGAGCTGCCGGGCGCCCTGACCTTCGGCGACGCCGGCGAGGTGCGGGCGCCGGAGCCCAAGCTCGGCGAGGATGGCATCCGGGCGACCGTCGCGACCCCGCGCGGCGACCTCGAGGTGCGCTCGCCGCTTCTCGGCCGCTACAACCTCGCCAACCTGCTCTCGGCGGTCGCGGCGGGCGAGGTCCTCGGGCTCGACCACGGGGCGGTCGCCGCCGGCCTCGCCGCCTGCGGGACGATCCCGGGCCGCCTCGAGCCGGTCGTCCGCGGCCAGCCCTTCCCGGTCTACGTCGACTACGCCCACACGCCGGGCGCCCTCGAGTCCGCCCTGCGCTCCGCGGCCGAGCTCTCCAGGCGCCGGCTGATCGTCGTGTTCGGCGCCGGCGGCGACCGGGACCGGGCCAAGCGGGAGCCCATGGGGCGCGTGGTGGGCGAGCTCTCGGCGCTCCCGATCCTGACCTCGGACAACCCGCGCGGCGAGGATCCGCTGGAGATCATCCAGCAGGTCGAGGAGGGGCTCAAGGCCGCGGGCAACACCGAGTACCGGATCGTCCCCGACCGGCGGGAGGCGATCCGGCGGGCCATCGCCGTGGCCGGCCCGGACGACGCGGTCCTGGTCGCCGGCAAGGGCCACGAGGAGATGCAGGAGATCGGCGGGCAGAAGATCCCTTTTTCGGACCGGCAGGAGCTCGAGCGGGCGCTGGAGGAGCGGTTTGGTCACACGGCGAATCGATGAGGCGGCGAGCGCCATGGGAGGAGAGGTGATCGCGGGCGAGCCCAGGGCGGAGTGGTCCGGCGTGGCCATCGACTCCAGGAAGGTCGCGGGAGGGGGAGCTCTTCTTCGCGCTGGCGGGCGCCGCCACCGACGGTCACCGCTTCGTGTCCGACGCCCTGGAACGGGGCGCGGCGGGCGCCGTGGTCCATCGCGGCGACGTGGCGCAGGGCGCCGGCTGCCTGATCCGGGTCTCCGACACCTACCGCGGCCTTCACGACCTGACCCGGAGCCTGCGCCGGCAGCTCCCCGAGGTCCTGGTGGGGATCACCGGCTCGGCGGGCAAGACCACGACCAAGGAGCTCCTCGCCGCCATGCTCGCCCGGCGCTTCCGGACCGCGCGGAACCCGGGCAACCTGAACAACCTCTACGGCTTCCCGGTCTCGTTCCTGTCGATCCCCGACGACACCGAGGTGATGGTGGCCGAGATGGGCATGTCGCTGCCCGGCGAGCTCGGCGCGGTGAGCGCGCTCGCCCGGCCCGACGGCGTGGTGCTGACCAACGTGCGGGCGGTGCACCTGGAGAGCTTCCCCGATCTGGCGGCGATCGCCGACGCCAAGGCCGAGATCTTCTCAGGGCTCGCGCGCACCGGCTTCGCGGTCGCCAACCGGGACGACCCGGAGGTCACCCGGGTCGCCCGGCGCTGGGCCGCCTCCGAGCGGGGCGCCGGCGCGCGGCTGGTCTGGTACGGCTTCGGCGACGCCCCGGAGATCGAGGTGCGGGCCCGGGACATGCGGCCGGCCGGGCGCGGCGGCGTGGGCACCCGCTTCGTCCTCGAGCTGGGCCGCGCGGGCGGCCGAGCGGCCGAGGCCGGCGAGGTGGAGCTCCCCCTCCACGGCCGCTACAACGTCGCCAACGCCCTGGCGGCGGCCGCCGCGGCCTGGGTGCTGGGGGTCGACCTCGCCGGCGTCCGGGCGGCCCTCGCGGGCGTCGCCCCGGGGAGCCACCGCGGCGCGGTGCACCGGCTCGCCGGCGGCGTGACCCTGGTCGACGACGCCTACAACTCGAACCCCGAGGCCCTGGCCCAGGCCCTGGCGAGCGCCGCCGAGCTCGCCGCGGCCGCCGGCGCCCGCCGGCGCCTCGCGGTGCTCGGCGACATGCTGGAGCTGGGGCCCGAAGGCCCGCGCTTCCACCGCGAGGCCGGCGCGCTCGCCGCCCGCCTGGGCTTCGCGCCGCTGGCCGGGGTCGGCGAGCTCTGCCGCGAGCTGGTGGCGGCCGCCCGGGAGGCCGGGGCCGACGCCCTCTGGCTGCCCGACGCCTCCGCGGCGGCGGGCTGGGCCGCCACCGCCGTCGAGCCCGGCGACCTGGTGCTGGTCAAGGGCTCGCGCGGGGTCGGCCTCGAGCGGGTGGTCGAGGAGCTCCTGGCGGCGCCGGTGGAGGAGGAGCGCTGATGCTCTACCACCTCCTCTACCCGCTGCACGAGCTCTTCGCGCCGTTCAACGTCTTCCGCTACATCACCTTCCGGGCGGCGGGGGCAGCGGTGACCGCGCTCCTCCTGTCGCTGGTCCTGGGCCCCGGCTTCATCCGGGCGCTGCGGCGCAACCAGCTCGGCCAGTCGATCCGCGAGGAGGGCCCGGAGAGCCACCGGGGCAAGGCCGGCACGCCGACCATGGGGGGGTTGCTCATCCTCTTCGCGCTGCTGGTGCCCACCCTGCTCTGGGCGGACCTCGCGAACACCTACGTCTGGGTGGCGGTCGCGGTCACCTTGACCTACGGCCTGATCGGCTTCCTCGACGACTTCCTGAAGATCCGCCGGCGGCACAACCGGGGCCTCTCGGCGCGCTCGAAGCTCGGGCTCCAGGTGGCCGCCGGGGCGGTCACCGGCCTGGTGCTCTACGGGCTCCCGGACTTCAACAACACCCTGGCCTTCCCGTTCTTGAAGCACCTGGTGCTCTCGCTCGGGGCGCTCTACGTGCCCTTCGCCGTCCTGGTGCTGGTGGGGACCTCGAACGCCGTCAACCTGACCGACGGCCTCGACGGGCTCGCCATCGGGGCGACGGTGGTCGCCGCCGCGACCTACGCCGTCTTCACCTACCTGGCGGGCAACGTCGTCCTCGGCGGCTACCTGCAGGTCGAGCTGATTCCCGGGGTGGGCGAGGTGACCGTGTTTTGCGCCGCCCTGGTGGGGGCGAGCCTGGGCTTTCTCTGGTTCAACGCCCATCCGGCGGAGGTCTTCATGGGCGACGTCGGGTCGCTCTCGCTGGGCGCCGCGATCGGCGTCGTGGCGCTGCTCGCCAAGCAGGAGATCCTCCTGGTCCTGGTGGGCGGCCTGTTCGTGCTCGAGGCGGTCTCGGTGATCCTCCAGGTCGCCTCCTTCAAGCTCACGGGCAAGCGGGTGTTCCGCATGGCCCCGCTCCACCACCACTTCGAGCTCGCCGGCTGGGCCGAGTCCAAGGTGATCGTGCGCTTCTGGATCCTGGCCGTCCTCTTCGCCCTCGTGTCGCTCTCCACCCTCAAGCTGCGATGAGCATGCAAAGCCCATGGAACGGCCGCGAGGGGGGCGAGTGGCAAACCGTCCTGGTCTACGGGCTGGGTGCCTCGGGCCGCGCCGCGAGCCGCCTGCTCCTCGACCTGGGGGCGGAGGTGGTGGGGGTCGACGCCCGCGCGGTCGACGCCCTGGAGCTCGGCGAGCCGGCCGGCGAGAAGGGCTTCCACCTGCTCGCGGGCGGCGAGCCCGCCACGCTGCCCGCGGGGATCGACGCGGTGGTGGTCTCCCCCGGCGTACCCCTCGAGCGATCGCTCCTGGCCGACGCCCGGGCGCGCGGGGTGCCGGTGCTCGCCGAGGTCGAGCTCGCCTTCCCCTATCTCGACGGCCCGGTGGTGGCGGTGACCGGCTCGAACGGCAAGAGCACCACGACCGCGCTGGCTGGCGCCATGCTCCGCGAGGCGGGCTTCGACGCCAAGGTGTGTGGCAACTTCGGGCCGCCGCTCTCGGCCCAGGTCGAGGTCGGGCGGGGCGGCGTGTCCGCCGCCGGCGGCGCCCGGCCCTCCCGGGTGTTCGTGGTCGAGCTCTCGAGCTTCCAGCTCGCCGCCGTTCACCGCTTCCGGCCCCACGCGGCCGCGCTCCTGAACGTCGCCGCCGACCACCTGGACCGCCACGGCGGGCTCGCGGCGTACACCGCGGCCAAGCGCCGGGTCTTCGAGAACCAGGCGGCTGGCGACGTGGCGGTCCTGAACGCCGACGACCCGCTCTCCCGGGAGACCGAGGTCGCGGCCCGGAGGCGGCTCTTCTCCCGCGTCGCTCCGGTCGACGACGGCTGCTTCCTGGACGGCGACCGGGTGGTCGAGCGCGACCCCGGGGGGGGCGAGGTGGTGGAGCTCTTCCGGACCGCCGACTCGCCGCTCCCGGGCGCCCACAACCTGGCCAACGCCATGGCCGCGGCGCTCCTGGCGCGCGCCCTGGGCGCCGCCCCCGAGGCCTGCCGCGCCGCCCTCGCCGGCTTCCGCGGTCTCGCCCACCGTATGCAGCGGGTGGCCGAGCACGGCGGCGTGGTCTGGTACGACGACTCGAAGGGCACCAACCCGGCCGCCGTCCTCGGCTGCCTGGAGGGATTCCCCGAGGCCTCGGTCCACCTGATCCTGGGCGGCCGCGCCAAGGGCACCGACTTCGAGGTCCTGGCGCCGGCGGTGCGCGCCAAGGCGGTCCACGTCTACCTGATCGGCGAGGCGGCCGGCGAGCTCGAGAACGCCCTCGCCGGCGCGGCGCCGGTGGTGCGCGCCGGCACGCTCGACCGCGCGGTCGCCGAGGCGGCGCTCCGGGTCCGGTCCGGCGAGGCGGTGCTCCTGTCGCCCGCCTGCGCCAGCTTCGATCAATTCCGCGACTTCAACCAGCGTGGGGACGAGTTCCAGCGCCTCGTGCACGCGATCGTCGGAGGAGGGGCCGGTGGCCAAGAAGCTCGCCTTTGACCGGGCCCTCTTCGGCACGGTGGCCCTGGCCGTGGCCTTCGGCCTGGTCATGGTGTACTCGGCGAGCGCCCCGATGGCCCGCGCCGCGGGCGACGGCGGCCCCGCCTTCAACCCCTACGTGGTCAAGCAGAGCCTGGCGGCGGTTCTGGGTCTCGCGGCCATGGCGGTGGCCATGCACGTCGACTACCGGCACCTGCGCCGGCCGGTGGTCGCTTACGCCCTGCTCGGCGCCGTGGTGGCGCTCCTGGTGGCCGTGCTCTTCGGCCCCGAGATCGCCGCCACCCACCGCTGGTTCCGGCTCGGGGTGATCTCCGTCCAGCCGGCGGAGCTCGCCAAGCTCGCCCTGGTGCCGTACGTCGCCTACCAGCTCGAGAAGAAGCCCGAGCGGGTCAACCAGCAGGTGCTGCTCGCGCCGGTGCTGGTGGCGACGGCGGTGGTCGTGGGCCTGGTGCTGCTCGAGCCCGATTTCGGCACCTCGGTGCTCCTGCTGGTGACCGTGGTGCTCATGCTCTTCCTGGCCGGCCTCGCCTGGCGCTTCCTGTTCACCGCCGGCCTGGTCGGCGTGCCGCTCCTGGTGCTCCTGGTGCTCACCGAGGACTACCGGAGGCGGCGCCTGTTCGCCTTCCTCGACCCGGACAGCGACCCCCTGGGGGCCGGCTTCCAGGCGCGCCAGTCGCTGATCGCCGTGGGGTCGGGCGGGGTGTTCGGGCTGGGTCCGGGGGGCAGCGTCCAGAAGCTCCACTACCTGCCCCACCCGCACTCGGACTACATCTTCTCGATCATCTGCGAGGAGCTCGGGATGATCGGCGCCCTGGCGGTTCTCGCCCTCTTCGCCCTGGTCCTCTGGCGCGGGGTCAAGGCGGGCGCCGCGGCGCCGGACCTCTTCGGGCGCTACCTCGCCTGGGGGCTCACCGGCCTGCTGGTGATCCAGGCCCTGATCCACGTCAGCGTCTGCCTGGCGCTCGCGCCGTCGAAGGGCATCCCGCTGCCCTTCATCTCCTACGGCGGCTCGTCGCTGGTGGTCTCCATGGCCGCCTGCGGCGTGCTGCTCAACGTCTCGCAGCACGGGTGACGGCCTTGGCGAGCCGACGACAGCTCCACGTGCTCCTGGCCGGCGGCGGCTCGGGCGGACACGTGTTCCCGGCCCTGGCGGTGGGCGAGGAGCTGTGCGCCCGGGGGCACCGGGTGAGCTTTGCCGGCTCGGCGCGCGGCATGGAGGCGCGCCTCGTGCCCGCGCGGGGTGTCGAGTTCCACGCCCTGCGCGCGCGGCCCATGACCGGCCGCGGCCCGGTGGGCAAGGCGCTCGCCGTGGTGACCCTGCTGGTCGCCGGCCTCGCCGCCGCCCGCCTGGTCAAGCGCCTCGCCGTCGACGCGGTGGTGGGCACGGGCGGCTACGCCTCGGCACCGGCGGTCCTCGGGGGCGCTCTCGCTCGCCGGCCGGCGCTCTTGGTCGAGCCCAACGCCCGGCCGGGCTACGCCAACCGCCGGCTCGCGCGCTGGGCGGCGGGGGCGGCGGTGGCGTTCCCCGAGGCCGGCCGGGAGCTCGCCTGCCCGGCGCGGGCGACCGGCGTGCCGGTCCGCGAGGCGTTCTTCCGGGTCGCCCCGGCGCCCGCCGGCGGCGCTCTCGGTCTCCTGGTCCTGGGGGGCAGCCAGGGCGCCCGGAGCTTGAACCTCGCCGTCGCCCAAGCCCTGGGCG
Organism: uncultured Acidobacteriota bacterium; assembly: GCA_963741925.1. Lineage (GTDB taxonomy): Bacteria > Acidobacteriota > Thermoanaerobaculia > Multivoradales > DATKCC01 > CAVUBL01. The sequence goes on along the minus strand of CAVUJU010000002.1, from coordinate 1,285,240 downwards.
CCGCGCCGCCGGCCGCGGGCGGCCTCGAGGTGCTCCACCAGACCGGCGCCGCCCACCTGGAGGAGACGCGCTCGGCCTACGAACGGGCGGGGCTCGGCCGGGAGGGAGCGGCCGCGGTCCGCCTCGAGCCCTTCCTCGACGACGTGGCCGGGGCGATGGCGGCGAGCCACCTGGTGATCTCCCGGGCCGGGGCGATCACCCTGGCCGAGATCGCCGCCGCCGGCCGGGCCGCGGTCCTGGTGCCGCTCTCGCTCGCCGAAGGGCACCAGCGCGACAATGCCCTGGCCTTCCAGGCGGCCGGGGCGGCGCGGGTGGTGGAAGGGGCCCCCTCTCTGGCCCCCTCTCTGACCAAGCTCCTGGCCGAGCTCCTGAGCGACCGGGCGGCGCTCGCCGCCATGGGACGTGCGGCTCGCGCCCTGGGGCGCCCCGGCGCGGCCGCGGCGATCGCCGACTGGGTCGAGGAGCTGGCGGCCGGCGGCGGGAGGGACGCCTGATGTTCCGCCAGTTCACCGGGCTCTCCCGGGTCCACCTGGTGGGGATCGGCGGCGCCGGCATGTCCGGGATCGCGGAGATCCTGCTCTCCTACGACGTCGAAGTCTCCGGCTGCGACCAGGCCCGCTCGCCGGTCACCGAGCGCCTGGCGGAGCTCGGCGCCACCGTCCACTACGGCCACGACGCCGCCCACGCGGTGGGCTCGGACCTGGTGGTGTACTCCTCGGCCGTCGCGGCGGACAACCCGGAGGTGGTCGAGGCGCGGCGCCGGGGGATTCCGGTGGTGCGGCGGGCCGAGATGCTCGCCGAGCTGATGCGCCTCAAGTACGGCGTGGCGGTGGCGGGCACCCACGGCAAGACGACCACCACGTCGCTGGTGGGCGCCATCCTGACCGAGGGTGGCCTCGACCCGACCGTGATCGTGGGCGGCCGGGTGCGGGCCCTGGGCACCGGCGCCCGCATGGGGTCGAGCGAGTACCTGGTGGCCGAGGCCGACGAGTTCGACCGCAGCTTCCTGCGGCTGGCGCCGATCATCGCCGTCGTCACGTCGATCGACGCCGACCACCTGGACACCTACGGCGACCTGGCGGCGATCCGGGAGGCCTTCGTCCAGTTCGCGAGCCGGGTGCCGTTCTTCGGCGAGGTCATCGTCTGCCTCGACGACCCCAACGTCCAGGAGATCCTGCCCCAGCTCACCGACCACCGGGTGGTCACCTACGGCTTCTCGCCCCAGGCCGACTTCCAGGCGGTCGACCTGGCGCTGCTCGACGGCGCCGTCGGCACCCGATTCACCGTGCGCCACGGCGTCGAGGGGGTCCTGGGCACGGTCGAGCTTCCCCTGCCCGGACGGCACAACGTGGCCAACGCGCTGGCGGCGGTGGCGGTGGCCCGCGCCCTGAGCGTGCCGTTCGACCGGATCGCGGCCGCCCTCGAGGCCTTCCGCGGGATCGACCGGCGCTTCGACCGGGTGGGGAGCTGGCGGGGCGCCGACGTCGTGGACGACTACGCCCACCATCCGACGGAGGTCGCCGCGACCCTGGCGGCGGCGCGGGAGGTCCGGCCGGCCGGCCGCATCCACGCGGTCTTCCAACCCCATCTCTTCTCCCGCACCCGGGACCAGGCGGCGGCCTTCGGCAAGGCCCTGCTAGGCGCCGACCGGGTGGTGGTGACGGACGTCTACCCGTCGCGCGAGGCGCCGATCCCGGGGGTGAGCGGCGAGCTGGTGGTGGCGGCCGCCCGCGCTTCGGGCCACCGCCGGGTCGAGTACTGCCCGGACTGGCACGACGCCCCGGAGGTGCTCGCTCCCGAGGTCGAGGCCGGCGACCTGGTTCTCACCCTCGGCGCCGGCGACGTCTACAAGCTGGCGCGCGAGCTCGCGTCCCGGGAGGAGGGCTCGTGAGGGCGCCCCAGGACCCGCGCCGCGACCGGCTCTCGCCGGCCGCCATGCCGCCGCCCTGGACGCCGGCGCCGGCCGACGACGCCCAGGTGCTGCCCTTCCGGCGGCGCTCGGGGCTCGCCGTGCGCCGCCGGCGCCGCGGCCTCGGCATGCTCCGCCAGTTCCTGCTCGCCCTGCTCCTCGTCGTCACGCCGGCCGGCGCCCTGTGGTGGTCGGCCACCTCACCGCGCTTCGCGGTCTCCGAGCTTCCGGGTGGTGACGGCGGAGCGGGTCAACCGCTCCTGGATGGAGGCCCGCCTCGAGCACCTCATGGGGCGGAACCTGGTCTGGATGTCCATGGAGAGCGTCGAGCGGAGCCTCTCGGGGCATCCCTGGATCGCGGGCGTCGAGGTGACCAAGGAGCTCCCCGACCGGCTGCGCGTCGCCGTGGTGGAGCGGCGGCCGGTGGCGCTGCTCGAGGGCGCCGGCGAGCGCTGGTACGTCGACCGTACCGGCCGCGTGATCGCGCCGGTGGGGCATGGGGAGGTACCGCCGGGCGAGGCCGAGCGGCGAGGGCGCTACCTGCTCCTCGGCGTGGCCGCCGCGGCGACCGGGGTGAAGCCGGCGCCGGAGGACGCCCGGACGGATGGGGCGGCGGGTGCGGGCGAAGCGGCGGGCCCGAAGGGCGGAGCGCCGCCGGTCCGCGAGGCGGTGCTGGCGCGGGCCCTGGACGTGGTCCAGGCGTTCTCGCGGGCGGCCCCGGAGTGGGGGAGCAGGCTCTCCCGGGTGGAGATCCTGGGAGAGGAGGACTTCCGGCTCGAGACCGGCGCTCTGCCCTTCGATCTCCTGGTCCAGGCGGGCCAGGTCGAGGGGCGGGTGCGCGCGCTCAGGGACCTGCTGCCGCGGCTCCTGGCGCGGTTTCCCGGGCCGGCTTCTGTCGACTTGCGTTTCAGTCATCGAATCGTCGTGCGGGAGGCGCCCGGTCGCCCGGCCGCCGCCGCCATCAACGGGAGAGGTGAGCCGTATGGCCAAACCGGATGAGTATTTCGTCGCCGTCGACGTGGGGTCCTCGAAAGTCGGTGTGTTGATCGGCCAGCCGGACGCCGGCGGCGTCATGGAGGTGGTGGGCAAGGGGCTGGCGCCCAACCGGGGCACCCGGCGGGGCAACGTCGTGAACGTGGAGTCGACGGTCGAGGCGCTGCGCCAGGCGACCGAGGAGGCCGAGGTGATGGCCGGGGTCGAGGTCTCCCGTGCCTGGGTGGGGATCGCGGGCTCCGACATCCGCAACGTCAACTCGCGCGGCATGGTGACGGTGTCGCGCAAGGACCGCGAGATCACCCGCCAGGACATCGACCGCGTGCTCGAGGCGGCGCAGTCCGCGGCGCTGCCCTCGGACCGCGAGATCCTCCACGCCATCCCCCAGGAGTTCCTGGTCGACGAGCAGGGGGGGATCCAGGACCCGCTGGGGATGCTCGGCAGCCGGCTCGAGGTGACGCTGCACCTGGTGACCGGCAACGTCACCCGGACCAAGACGCTCCTGACCTGCGTCAACCGGGCGGGCATCGAGGTCGTCGAGCTGGTCTTCGAGCCCCTGGCCACCGGCGAGGCGGTGCTGACGCCGGACGAGCGCGAGCTCGGCGTGCTGCTCCTCGACATCGGCTCGGGCACCACCGAGCACGCCCTGTTCATGGACGGCTGCGTCCAGCACAGCGCGGTGCTCCCGGTGGGCGCCGGCCACTTCACCAACGACCTGGCCATGGTGCTGCGCACGCCGTTCGCCGAGGCCGAGCGGATCAAGGTCAAGAGCGGCTGCTGCCTGGGCAGCCTGGTGGGCGACGACCAGGGCATCTCGGTGCCCACGGTGGCGGGCGGGGCGCCGCGGGTCGTGCCGCGGCGCGAGCTCGCCGAGATCCTCCAGCCGCGCGCCGAAGAGCTCTTCGAGCTGGTGCGCGCGGACCTCGCCAAGCACGGCCACAACGAGACCCTGCGCGGCGGCGTGGTGCTGACCGGCGGCGGCGCCCAGCTCGACGGGCTGCTCGAGATGGCCGAGCAGATCTTCGACTCGGCGGTGCGCTACGGGCTGCCCTCCGGCCTCTCGGGGCTGGTGGACGTGATCAGCTCGCCGGCCTGGGCGACGGCCTCCGGGATGCTGCGCTACGGCATGGCGAGCGAAGAGCGCCGCGGGCGCTCGCGCAAGCGAGGGGGGTGGAGCGTCAAGGGGATGGTGGGCAATCTGAGGGGGATGTTCTCCGACCTCCTGTGAGGTCGGCAAAGAGACACGAGGTGCAGAGGGGGCATTGCAGGACGCGCGAAGCGACGGCCCGGAGCCGGCGTGGTGTCACGCCGGGCGGACCGGACGCGAGCAATCGAACTCACGGGGGTAGGCCATGATTCTGTTCGACGATCAAGAGACGACGAAGCGGGCCCCGATCACGCTCGGCGAGGACGCCGACGTGGCGGCGGCCAAGATCAAGGTCCTGGGCATCGGCGGGGGCGGCGGCAACGCCGTCAACCGGATGATCGACGCCGAGCTCAAGGGGATCGAGTTCATGGCGGTCAACACCGATCTCCAGGCGCTCCGGAAGTGCCGGGCGCCGCTCAAGCTGCAGCTCGGCCGGGCGCTCACCCGCGGGCTCGGGGCGGGCGCCGATCCCGAGATCGGCCGGAAGGCGGCGCTCGAGGACACCGAGGGCATCCTCGAGGCCCTGGACGGTGCCGACATGGTGTTCATCACCGCCGGCCTGGGCGGCGGCACGGGGAGCGGCGCGGCGCCGATCCTGGCCTCGCTCGCCTCGGAGATCGGCGCCTTGACCGTGGCGGTGGTCACCAAGCCGTTCGGCTTCGAGGGGCGCCGCCGGATGTCGATCGCCGGCCAGGCGGTCGACGAGCTCCGCTCCGCGGTCGACACGCTCATCACCATCCCCAACGAGCGGCTGCTCAACTTCGTCGAGCGGGGCACGCCGCTCTCGGAGGCCTTCCGCATCGCCGACGACGTGCTGCGCCAGGCGGTGCAGGGGATCAGCGACCTGATCACGGTGCCCGGCGAGGTCAACGTCGACTTCGCCGACGTGCGCACCATCATGACCGGCATGGGGATGGCGCTCATGGGCACCGGCCTCGCCAAGGGGGAGAACCGGGCGCTCGAGGCGGCCCAGAGGGCGATCTCGTCGCCGCTTCTCGAAGAGACGTCGATCCAGGGCGCCCGCGGCGTGCTGATCAACATCTCCGGCGGCCGCGACCTGACCCTCCACGAGGTCGCCGAGGCGGCCCAGATCATCGCCGAGGCGGTCGATCCCGACGCCAACATCATCTCCGGCATGGTGATCGACGAGTCGATGGAGGACGCGATGAAGGTCACCGTGATCGCCACCGGCTTCGACGAGGCCGCCGCCCAGGGCGAGCCGCGGCCGCCGCACCCGGAGCTCGTCCGGAGCCGCCAGGAGCGCACGGCGCCGCTGGAGGAGCGCGGGGCCGCCGTGCCCTTCCGCCGCGAGGAGGAGCCACGCCACGAGCCGGCCCCGGCGCCGGCGGTCACGGCCGCGCCGGCGGAGCCCCAGACGGAGGTGCCGTTCTACCGCAAGGTGCTGGCCCACAAGCAGACGGAGGACTCGGGGGGCTTCGGCCCCAACTGGTCGAACGTCGACGACTACGACATCCCGACCGTCTTGAGAAAGCAGATGGATTGACCGGCGACACGCCGGGTTCGCGGGCGGCCTCGCCGCTCGAGTGAGTTCCCCGTGGGTGCCGGGGGGGTGGCCCTGCCCCCCACCCCCCCGGCACCGTTTTTTTCTGCCGTCTCTTGGGGCTTCCACTATCGCCTCAGCCGCGTTCAGGAGCACCGATGGGCGGTTCGGGGTCACCCCGCCGGGCGACCGGCCCTCGCTTTCTCATGTGGCGGAACGTGGGCTCGTGCCTCGGTTCCGGCGCGCTCCCGAGGCGCTCTCGGCCCCTCACCGTCCACACCCGACGCGCGCCTCCAACGCCGCCCGGAGGGGATGCCCCGAACCGCTCGAACTTCGTGCCGATCGGTGCGCGTCTAGATGTCTGATCAGGCCAGAATCGTGACGAACGAGCCGAGTTCCTCGAGAAACAGCCCGAGAGGGTGGGGGCGTCCCCTTCCCCCCTGTGGGGTGGGAAGGGGATCGAGGGGCTGCGGGGGGCATCCGATGAATCCAGCGGTCTGGAGTCGCCGTTCCGAGGAGCGCAGCCGTCATCGGTCGGCGTGGGCGGGGGACCAGCGACCCGTGGCGCCGGAGACGCTTCAGGCGCCTCGTCGGTTTGAGGCGGGGCTTCGCTAGAAAGGAACCGAGTCCGATAAGCGCTGACCCCGTTTCTGCGGAGGGTGACACGGTAGACTCACGGTCTCTCGTATCTTGAGCCCCGCTCCTCCTTCCAGGGGAATCTGCCATGCTGAAACGAATCCACGTCCGCGGCTTCAAGTCTCTCTTCGACGTGGAAGTCGAACTAGCCCCTCTTGTCGTCCTCCTGGGGCCGAACGCCGCCGGCAAGAGCAACTTTCTCGAAGCGCTTTTCCTTCTGTCTAGACTCGTGACCGAGAGGACGCTTGCGGACGCCTTCAAGCCGCCATTGCGAGGTTACCCAGTCGAAGCGTTTAGTCTTCCAGCGGAGGGCTTGGCCGGGCTTCTCGCCCAAGACCGGGCCCTCCTCTCGCTCGAGGTCGACCTGGAGCTGCCGTCTGGCACGAATATCCCTGGTCTTCGCTACCGGATCGGGGTCGAGATCGAACCCCAAACCGGCACACTCGAGGTCACCGATGAGTACTTGGCGCGGCTCAACCGGAACGGCTCCCTCAAGCAGATGGAACCTCGAATCCAGCGCCTTGGAGGTCACCTGGTCGTACGGCAGCTAGGTAGGGCAGGAAGATCACGGCACGAGGAACTGGGCCTGAATCACGCGATCGCGTCCAACTTGCAGTTTTCAGGCACCACGCGTTACCCAGACTTCGACCGCCTCCGGGCGGAGCTCAGCCGCTGGCATACGTACTACCTAGATCCTCGAACGGCTATGCGTGAACCCCAGCCACCACAGGAGGTGGCGGACATCGGACCTAGAGGTGAGTTGATCGCGCCGTATCTCCACAGGCTCAAGGAGAGCCCGAAGCTCGAGAAGTACTTCACGGCGATCCGGCGCGCGCTCCACAGTGCCATCCCGACTGTCGAGGAGCTAAACGTTGACCTCGACAAGAGCCGCGGTACGCTGGACATTCAGATCTCCCAGGAAGGGACACCGTATTCGTCCCGCGTGATCTCGGAGGGCACGTTGCGTGTCCTTGCGCTCTGTGCAATCGCTGCAAACCCAGCACCTGCAGCTGTCGTAGCCTTCGAAGAGCCAGAGAACGGCGTGCACCCTCGCCGGATCGAGGTTATCGCTGACCTCCTCACCGGGATGGCCAGCTCCAGCCGGACTCAGGTGATTGTGACGACACACTCACCAACAATGATCGCGGAGATGCTTAAGAGAGGTCGAGAGAACCCGAAGCGTGTTCGGCTCCTTCGCTGTACCCAGGAAGGTCGAGAAACTCGGCTGCAGCGATTCGAGCCGTCGGGGCCACTGTTCGACCATGCCGACGATCCGGACATTCGAGCGGCCTTGAGTGGGGCAGAGGATGATGCTCTTGTTGAGGCTCTGCTTATTCGGGGATGGCTGGATGGCTGAGCGCACCCGAATCGATCTGTTCTGTGAGGACCGAGAGCACGAGCAGTTCGTGAGGGCTCTCCTTGGCCGGTTGGCGGCCGAGGAGGGTTTGCGTCCCATTGTGCGGGCATCGAGCACCCGTGGGGGTCACGGTAAAGCCCTGAGTGAGTTCAAGATCTGGCAGCGGCGTTTCCAGAAGCATGAAGAATCGGGTCTCCCGGACTTGCTGATCTTGGTCATCGACGGTAATTGCAGCGGTTGGAACGAGGCACACCGTCGGCTCGAAGCGGCAGTGAACAGTTCGGTTCTGCCCCGGTCTGTCGTAGGTTGCCCCAATCCTCACGTCGAGCGCTGGTATCTGGCTGATCCCGTGTGCTTCCAGCTCGTGGTCGGCGCAGCGCCCGGCCCAGATCCAGGTAAGTGCGAAAGGCTTGTCTACAAGAAGCTCGTCGAGGAAGCGGTCTTCACCGCAGGCATTCCCTTGCTTACGGGCACGGCCGATCTAGCACCCGATCTTGTCGATGCCATGGATCTCTACCGGGCCGCGAAGAACGACCCCTCGCTTGGCAAATTCGTAGAAGACCTGAAGGCCGCGCTTCGACAGATCGCTGGTTGAGCAACTACGGCCGGTTCCACAGCGCAGGACCAGATTAGCCCCCCACCGCCTGGGAACGAAGGCGGGCGGGCCGCGTGGGACTTCGCCGGCGCGGTCTGCCGCCGAAGTCCCACCGGTCCGCCCGCCGTGTACCCGCCTACGAACGCTCCAACCGCCGCGTCAGTAGTGGATCCGGGCGCCGAGCTGCAGCAGGCGCTGCTCGCCCTGGAGCGGATCGCCGGCGAAGAACGTCGGGTGACCGAAGCGGTCGGGGGCCGCGCCGTTCTTCTCGTTGAACACGTTGAACATCTCGGCGAGGAGCTCGATCCCGCCCTTGCCCGGGAACAGGAAGTCCCGGGAAACGCGGAGGTCGAGCTGCGTGAAGCTGTCGCCGCGGCCCGAGTTCACGTGCTCGACGCCCGGCCGCAGGTCGAGGTTGTTGCCGTCGCCGTTGGTGTCGGTCGCCTCGAACTCGGTGTACGGGAACGCCGAGTGGTACCGCAGCACGCCGGAGAGATCGAGCGCCCAGGGTGCGTGGTACGTGGCGCCCAATGTCACCCGGTGACGTGCGTCGGTGTAGAGCGGGCCGAAGCAGGCCGGGTGGCAGAGGGGGTCGAGCGGGTCGACCGACCGGTCGCGGTGGCCGCCGCCGCTGTCCGACTGGTTGAGGGCGCTGGTCAGCCGGAACTCGTCGGCGCCCGCCAGCACGTTGCCCTCGGCCCGCGACAGCGTGTAGAAGCCCTGGAGGTCGAAGCTCTTGCGCCGGGCCCGGATCCCCACGTTCAAGGCGTCGTAGTCCGCCTCCCCCTTGCCGTACCAGAGGCGGAAGTCGCCGAACTGGGGGAAGCGCGGCTGGCCGGTCGCCGGGTCGATGACGTTGATCCGGAACCGGAAGGGCAGGTCCCGGTAGCGGGCGGCGACCGCGTCGAAGTTCAAGCCCAGCCAGTCGTTGACCTGCCAGGCGTAGCCCAGGGAGATCTCGTCGGAGTAGGGCGTGGCCAGGGTGGGCGAGGCGACCTCGTTGGGCAGCGAACCGGCGTTGCCGGGGAGCTGATTGGGCGGTAGCGGGTCCCCGGGCGTGAACCCCGGGATGCCGTTCGGGTCACTGAAGAAGTACGAGACCCCGTAGTCGGCCGATTGCACCGCCAGGGAGGGGAACAGGATCGTGGCGTTGGTGTACGGGAAGTTGTAGAAGCGCCCCACGCCGCCGCGCAGCACCTTCCTCCCCTCGCCCGTCGTATCCCAGGAGAAGCCGATCCGCGGCGCGAGATTGTCGTCGTCGTTCGAGAGCTTCCCGCCCCGGCCGCCCTGGAAGTCGCGCAGGTAGGCCTCGTCGTACTTGGTCTGCGTGGCCAGGGCCTGCCAGATCGGGTTCGAGGTCTGGTCGAGGTCGTAGCCGTCCCAGTAGTCGTAGCGCAGGCCCAGGTTGAGCGTCAGTCGGGCCCAGCGGATGTCGTCCTGGACGTAGCCGCTGTACTCGTCGATGGGCGTCTTGTCGCCGGCGAACCCGCTGAACACCTGGATCGTCGAGATCGGCGAGCCGATGGCGTCGGTCAGGGCGAAGTACTGGCCCGTCAGGCCGGTCGAGAAGTCGCCCTGGAGCGTGGGCTCGTGGATGTAGTTGACGCCCACCTTGAAGTCGTGCTGGTGCCCGCCGAGGTCCGTCGTCCAGCTGAAGTCGTCCTTGTACTGGTACTTGACCTGGTGGGTGCTCTGCGGCGTGAGGGGGTTCTGCCCGGTGATGAACCCGGAGGGGTAGTAGACCGTGGGCGCGTTCGAATCGGGCAGGATGGTGTTGTCGAACTTCGAGTACTGGAAGAGCGCCTCGTTCACCTTGTCGGTGCCGATCTGCGCCGTGTGGCTGAGGAGGGCCGACTGGTACTTGTTGGTCAAGGTGCCCAGCGACTCCGGTGGCGTCAACGGCCCGGCGCCGTACTTCTGCGAGTTCTTCTGGTAGCCGTAACGGACCTGGAGGAACTGCTTGGCGTTCAGGTCCCAGGTGACCTTGCCGGTGCCCAGCTCGTCGCGGAACGGGTTCGGGACCACGAGGCCGTCGAAGGTGGGGAACGAGCCGCCCGTGTTGACCGTGTACTCGGTGTCCTGGGCCAGCTTCTCGTAGGTGGCGAAGAAGTGGACCCGGTCCTCGACGATCGGGCCGCCCACCGACGCCCCGTACTGGTCCCGGCTGTAGGCCGCCTTGGGCAGGCCCGACAGCTTCTCGGTCTCGGTCCTCGAGTTCAGGCTCTGGTCGCGGTAGTACTCGTAGGCGCTGGCCTTGAGCTCGTTGGTGCCGCTCTTGGTGACGACGCTCAGCACCCCGCCGCTCGAACGGCCGTACTCGGCCTTGTACTGCGTGGTCTGGATCTTGAACTCCTGGACCGACTCGAGGTTGAAGTTCTGGAGCGCGCCGCCGATCGTGTCGTCCATGTTGTCGCCGCCGTCGAGCAGGTAGTAGACGTTGCGGCCGTCGCCGCCGTTGAGCTGCACGACGAGCTGTCCGGGCTTGGTGGGATCGCTGTTGTAGCCCAGCGTGGTGCCGGGCGCGAGCACCGCCAGGTTGGCGAACTGGCGGCCGTTGAGGGGCAGGCTCTCGAGCTCGTCCTGGCTGACCACGGTGCCGATGGCCGGGCTGGCGTTGATCAGCGGTGCCTCGTTGGTGACGGTCATCGACTCCTCGATGGCCGCGACCTCGAGCCTGACGTCGAGCGTCCGGGTCGTCGAGATGAAGACGTCCACTCCGGTCTGATGGATCGTCGTGAAGCCCTGCGCCTCGAAGTCGACGCCATAGCTGCCCGCCGGGATCGAGAGCAGCCGGTAGCTGCCGTCGTCGGCCGAGACCGTCGACCGGGTGAAGCCGGTGGTCGGGTTCGTCGCGGTGACCTTCACTCCCGGCACCGCGGCGCCGTCGCGGTCGGTCACCGTGCCTTGCAGGTTGCCGGCGCTGGCCTGCGCGCGGACGGGCTGCGGCCACGAGGTGAACAGGGCGATCGTCCCCAGAGCGGCGATCGCGAGGGTCCAAGTCGTTCGTTGGGTCATGCGGTCAATCTCCTGTAGTCGACCTGCGAAGCGGAACGAGATCTCCAGCGACTCGTGGTGTGGTTCCGGGAATGGGTCGTCGTCGCCACCACCTCCTCTCGCGTCAGGAGTCGGGATCGCCGGCACCGAGGTGGGCGAGGATCGCCCGGGCCGTCAGCCGCTGCGAGGCGAACTCCGGATCGTCTTTCGCAGCCGTCAAGAAGTCGCGGAAGGCCCTGATCGCGGCATCGCGGTCGCCCATGAGCTCGAAGGCGAGCGCCCGGTTGAGCCGCGCCTCGTGGCGCCCCGGGGCGAGCGCCAGGACGCGGTCGAAGTCGGCGATCGCCGCCGCCGGCCGGTCGCGTTGCGCCTCGACCGTGCCGAGCCCGTTGAGGGGATCGACGTAGCCGGGCGCCAGCTCGATCGCCTGGCGGTAGGCGGCCGCGGCGTCCTCGAGCCGTCCCTGGTCGCGCAGGACGTTGCCCAGGTTGTTGAAGGCGGTGGCGTCGTGGGGGTCGAGCTCGGTCGCGCGCTCGAGCTCGCGGCGAGCGTCGTCGACCTCGCCGCGCATCGCCTCGGCGACCCCCAGGGCGTTGTGGGCCTCGGCGTGCCCGGGGTCGCGCCGGATCGCCTCGCGGAGCGCCGCCACCGCCGGGTCCAGACGTCCCATCTGGCGCAGCACGAGGGCCAGGTCGTACCAGGGATCGGGGTCGTCGGGCGTCTCCTCGGCGACCCGCTCGTACGCCTCGGCGGCCGCCGCCAGGTCGCCCTTGCGCCGGTAGGCGTCGGCCAGGTTGGAGCGGAACACCGGGTTGCCCGGATCGGCGGCGACGATCGCCTCGAGGTGCGCCGCGGCCGCGTCGAGGTCGCCGGCGCCCAGCTCCGCGCGGGCGGTCTCCATGGTCGTAAAGAGGTCGATGCGGTCCTTGGGATCGGCGCCTCCTCTCTCGGGCGCCGGCACAGCCGTCGCCGGGAGCGAGACGTAGCCGAGGCTCGCCAGCCGGCGACGTGCCTCGCGGTCCGGGCCTTGGGAGGCGCCGGCGTTGGCGCCGGCGGCGGGGGCGGCCGACGCGCGGACCTGGGCGAGGCGCGCCGCCATGCCCCGGGCGAGCCGGAGCTCCTCGGCGGCCCGGTTGCGCCGCTCCGCCGGGTCGGCCGCCAGGTCGTAGAGCTCGGGACGGGGCGCGGAGATGTACTTGTGCGCGCCCCGGCGCAGCGCGGCCAGCGGGCTCCACCGGAAGAGGCGCGGGTAGTCGGTCTCGGCGTAGAGCTCGGCCGTCTCCGGCTGCTCCCGGCGCAGGAGGCTCGCCGAGAGGTCCCGGCCGTCGCCCGCCGCGGGGTGGGGCGGGGTCCGGTCCGAGGTGCCGGGAAGGCCGAGCAGCCCGGCGAGGGTCGGCGCCAGGCTCACCGTGCCGACCGGGGGGCGGACGACGAAGCCCCGGGGCAGGACGCCGGGGGCGCGCAGCAGCCAGGGGACGCGGAGCGTTCCCTGATAGAGGAAGAGCCCGTGCGTCGCCTCACCGTGCTCGCCGAGCGCCTCGCCGTGGTCGGCGACCACCGCGACCAGCGTGCGCGCGACGGCGCCACGGCCGTCGAGCGCCGCGAGCAGACGCGCCACCTGCGCGTCGACCTCGGCGATCTCGCCGTCGTAGGGCGCGCCGGCGAAGCGTTCGGCGAAGGGCGCGGGCGGCCGGTACGGTGCGTGGGCGTCGTAGAGGTGGACCCAGAGGAAGAACGGGCGGGGGTCGTCCTTCGCGAGCCAGGCGAGGGCGCGGTCCACGACCTCCCGGCCCGGGCGCTCGGCCTCGAGGGCGGCCGCCTCGCCGGGAGGGCGCGCGATGTCGTCGTCGTAGAGCTCGAACCCGCGGGCCAGGCCGAAACGGTGGTCGAGCACGAAGGCGCCCACGAAGGCGGCGGTGCGGTAGCCGGCCCTCGCGAGCCGGGTGGCCAGGGTCGGCACGTCCGCCCGGAGCGCGCCGCCGTTGTCGTGGACGCCGTGGTGCGGCGGGGCGAGCCCGGTCAGGAGGGAGACGTGCGAGGGCAGGGTGAGGGGGGCCGAGGCCTGGGCGTCGGCGAAGCGCACGCCCTCCGCCGCCAGGGCGTCGAGGGCCGGGGTCGCGGCCGCCGCGTCGCCGTAGGCGCCGAGGTGGTCGGCGCGGACGGTGTCGAGCGTGACCAGGAGGAGGTTGAATCCCCGGGCGTCCGCCGATGGGCGCGCACAGCCCTCGAGCCCGAGAGCCGAAGCCCCCGCCAGAAGAGCCAACAGGAGTGCAACCCGTCTTCGACCAGTCCCCACGCGTTCCCCGGCCTCCGGAGCCAAATTCGTCCTTCCGGATTTACAGTGACGCTAACGCCGTCGTCCGGGACAGGACACGATCCGGAGGCGTCAGGCGCCGGGTCTGTGGAGAAGACTCCGCCTGTCGCGAGGGCCGGAGATTCCTTCACAGGCTCAGGGCACGACGAATCGGACCGCCGCGGGGAGGACCCGGTAGCCGAGGGGGGTCGCGTAGCCGGTCTCGCCGTCGGCGTTGCAGGGCATCGGCGGCCGGGAGCGCACGTCGAGGCGCCGAAATTTCCGGTGGACGACCAGCTCGTCGCCCAGGTGCTGGCCCAGGAGCACCTTGGACGCGAGCCCCGCGAGCCTCGCGATCGGCGCCGCGCGGATCGCCACCAGGTCCAGGAGGCCGTCGTCGGTCGACGCCTCGGGGGCGATGGCCACCCCGCCCGCCACGAACCGGCCGTTCGCGACCACCAGGTTGACGAGCGCCAGCTCCAGGCGCTCCTCTTCCGGCGTTCCCGGTTCCAGGACCAGGGTCGTGCGGTAGGGCTCGAGCTCGGGGAGCGCCGCAACCGCCGAGCGCAGGTAGGAGAGGGGACCCCAGGCGGCCTTGACCTGCTCGTCCATGCGCTCGTCCACCTCGCCGCTGAACCCTCCGGCCGAGGCGTTTGCGAAGTACCGGCTCGCTCCTCCGCCGTCGTCGAGGCGGGCCAGGTCGAGCGCCCGGGTGTGCCCGGCGGCCAGGACCGCGAGCGCCTCGTCCGTCGGCTCCGGGAGCCCCAGGCTCCGCGCCAGGTCGTTGCCCGTGCCGGCCGGCACGAGCGCGACCTCGGCCCGGCCGAAGTCGGGTGCCAGGCCGTTCAGGACCTCGTTGAGGGTCCCGTCTCCGCCGGCGGCCACCAGGCGCCGGCAGCCCGCCGCGACCGCCTGTTTCGCGAGGCGCCGCGCCGCGCCGGGCTCACTCGTCTCGCACACCTCGACCCCGGGCAGGGCGGCGAGCCGTTCGCGCAGGTCCCGGTCCGCCCCGGAGCCGCCCCCGGCCGACGGGTTGAGGATCACGCGGGTCCCGGGCATGCCTGCGGCGCGCTGCAACCCCCGTGCCCCGAGAAATTCCGGGCCGGCTTTCCTCCGACGCCCCCGGTTCGATACTCTCTTGGCCCGGACGATGCTCTCTCGCCCGAACACCGACCCTTCGAAAGACACGGAGATGAGGCCTTCCATGACCACCCACCGTCTTCGCCCGTTCGCGTTCCTCCTGGTCCTCCCACTCCTCGCCACCGCCTGCGGCAAGCAGCAGCCGGCGAACCGGGGGATGGCCCAGCCGGCGACCCCCACCCCGCCCCAGGGCCCTCCGCAGAGCGGCATGGCCACGCCCCAGCCCATGGGCCACCTCGTGTACCAGATCCCCGCCGCCTGGAAGGAGGAGCCGCCGGAGAACAGCATGCGACTCTCGCAGGCCAGCATCCCCGGCCCCGGCGGTGAGGCCCAGTTCGCGGTCTTCTACTTCGGGCCCGGCCAGGGGGGCGGCGTCGACGCCAACATCCAGCGCTGGCTCGACCAGGTGCAGGTCGCGCCGGGGGCTCAGCCGGCCCGCGACACCTTCCGGGTCGGGGGAGCTCACGGCCCACACCGTGGAGGCCAAGGGCACGCTGACGCCGTCGCCCATGTCGATGCAGGGGGGCAGCCAGGCGGCCCAGGAGGGCTCCATGCTCCTCGGCGCCGTCGTCGAGGGGCCGGGCGGCCCCTGGTTCTTCAAGCTCACCGGTCCGGAGCAGACCGTCGAGCCCCAGAAGGACGCCTTCCTCCAGATGATCAAGGGCATGAAGCTCGAGAGCGGCGCCGCCGCGTAGCGCCCGGCCGCCGAGTGACCCGTCAACTGTCGAGTGACAGGATATCTGGCGAGGATTTCTCGTCGCTGGCCAGGCGCTCCGACGCAGGCGTCGCGGGGCCTACGTCGAGGAGGAGCAACGCCGCCCGCGGCGTGAGGGACCGCCAGGACACGTCACTTGACGGTTGACGGGTCACTAGGAACCGGGGTCCGGGGGCGGCGAGGTCTCGCCGCGCTCCCGGCGCAGCTGCTCGCGCTGCCTCTCCAGGTCCCGGCGCTGGCGCTCGAGGTCGCGTTGCCGGCGCTCGAGCTCCCGGCGCCCGGCCTCGATCTCGCGCCGGGCCTGGTCGGCCTGTCGCTCGGCTTGGCGGCGCGCCTCCCGCTGGGCGGCGAGGGTGTCTCGCAGGCTCTCCTCGCGGAGCTGGCGGCTCGTCCGCTCCAGCTCGCGGCGGGCCCGGTCCATCTCGGCCCGAACCCGCTCCTGGAGCTCCTCGCTGACCTGGCTCCGGGCGCCGGCCAGGGCGCTCCGGCTCGCCGCCAGCTGCTCGGCCGCGGCGTCGATCTGCCGCTCGATCTCGGCCATGGCAGCCGGGTCGGGGACCGCGGCACGGAGGCTGGCGAGGGCGGCGGCGAGCTTCCCCGGGTCGAGCGTCCCGTCGAGCCCGCGTCGGAGCTCGCGCTCGAGCTCCCGATCCAGGTCGGCGCCCAGATCTTGGGCGAGGTCCCGGTCGAGGTCGCGCCCGAGCCCGCGGCCGAGGGCGGGCTCGAGCTCACGCTGCCGATCGCGATCCGGTGGCGTCTGCGGCGGCGCGCCCTCGCGATGTCCCTGGGCCTTCGCCGCCTCGTCGGGCCCGGGCGCCGCCGGGGCCTGGGCCTGCGCCGCTCCGGCGGCCTGGGCCGGCGCCGCCGGGGGGGCCTCGAGAGCCAGGCTCGTCGGGCTCATTCCGGGGGCGAGGAGGACGGTCAAAACGAGTGCGGCGGCGGCCGCCCCGACCGCCAGGCGCCGCCCGCCCCGGTCGTCGGCGGCGTCTGCCGCCGGCTCGAGGATTCGCCGAACCCGCTCGCCGAGGTGTCGCCGGCTGCGGGCCATCCCGGGGACCGGTGCGGCGTGACGCCGGTCGGCGAGCCAGGCGGCCACCTCGGTCAGGCAGCGCGCCAGGCCCAGCCGGTCGCCGGTGGCGGCGACCGCCCAGGCATCCGAGCGGTACTCCGAGATCTCCTGCAGTCGCCGGCGCGCCACCCGGTTCAGCGGCTGGAAGAAGAACAGGTTCTCGATCGCGCGGCCGGCGAGCAGCCAGGCCGGGTCCCGCCGCTCGAGGTGCGCGAGCTCGTGGGCGACCAGGCCCTCCTGCTGGCGGTCGTCGAGCTCGGCGAGCGCGCGGTGCGGCAGGCAGATCTCGCGCTCCGCCACCCCCAGGGCGACCGGCACGGGCAACCGGGGCGAGCCGGTCAGGCGCACCCGGCGCGTGCCGGCCCTGGCGAGCAGGCGCTCGAGGGCGAGACGCGCCGGCCCCGGCCCGACCTCGCGGCGCCGGCGCAGGGAGAGGCGCAGGCGGATCCACGAGGCGAGGAGGGTCGCCGACAGGGCGAGGGCGCCGAGCAGCCACGCCGCGAGCGCCAGGCGCTGCCAGCCCGGGAGGAGGGCGGCGGGCGAGGCGAGCCGCGGATCGGGCCGGCCGAACCCCGGCCTCGCCGAGAGCCCGGCGCCGGAAGGACCGCCCGGCGCGAGCGAAGCCGCCCAGGGCCCCGGTACGGCCGGCCCGAGCCAGGCGTGGCCGGGGATCGCCGCCGAGAGCGTCGGCGGCAAGGCGCCGAGCCCGATCTGCAGGCCGGCGGTCAAGAGGCCGCCCAGGAGAGCCGTCTTCCAGATCCTCTCCTCCAGGGCGAGGGCCCCTGGGCGCCCACGCCGCCGGAGCCAGCGGGCCGCGCCCCAGGCGCACCCGAGCAGCAGGGTGGAGTGGACGACGTAGGTGGCGAGCCAGGCGAGGACCGGCGCCAGGACGCCGGGGCCGATCGTGCTCCAGAGAGTCTCCATCTCAGCGCTCCTCCTCCGCGTCGTGGCGTTCGTGCCGGGCGATGAGCGCCTTGAGCCGCTCGATCTCGTCCGGGTCGATCTCGTGCTCGGCGAGGAGGTGGCTCACGAGCGCCGTCACCTCGCCCCGGAACAGCCGGTCGGTCAGCTCGCCGACCATCGTCCGGCGGACCGCCGCCTCGGTGACCGTGGGCCGGTAGAGGTAGCGGCGGCCCTCGATCCGGTGGGTCACGACCCCCTTGTCCTCCATCTTCCTGAGCATCGTAGCGATGGTGGTGGGCGCGAGACCGCGGGCCTGCTCGAGGTCGCCGTGGACCTCCGCCACGCTCGCCTCGCCGCGGCGCCAGAGCTGGCGCATGATGGCGAGCTGGAGGTCTCCCAGGCGGTGCTTGTCGGTCATCTGCGGCGGCTTTCCGGGCTGTCTACGACCGCGATAGTACTACCTGGGTAGTTTTGGCGTCAACCCCTTCCCGTCGAGGAGGCTCGCCACCGGCCTCCCCGGGGGCCGGTCGGGTATGATGCCGCGGTACGTGACCACCCCCCGCGGCCATCATCCCAGGAGATCTTCCATGCCCAAGCCGACTGCAATCCTCCTCGCCCTGGCCCTCGTCCCGTTCCTGGCCGGCGGTCTCGCCGCCCGGGCCGACACCCGGCTGGAGATGAAGAACCACACCGGCGAGGTGGCGGCGATGGGCCACACCCAGCCCGCCAGCGACTCCCAGAGCACCTTCTGGATCGGGAAGACCGCGGCGCGCCGCGACGACGGCCAGCGGGAGGTCCTGGTCCGGTTCGACCGCGACAAGCTCTACCTCGTGAATCACGAGACGAAGACCTACTCGGCGCTCGACCTGCCGGTCGATCTCGCGTCGCTGGTGCCGCCGGCGCAGCGCCAGCAGATGAGTCAGATGCTCGAGATGATGAAGATGGAGGCCACGGTCGTGCCCTCCGACGAGCACAAGACGATCCACGGCTGGGACGCTCGCCGCTACGACGCCCACCTGTCGAGCCAGATGGGGAAGGTGGACTTGACGCTCTGGATGACCGACGGGATCGACGTCGACCAGGAGGCCTTCAAGAAGCTGACCCAGGCCATGGCCTCGCTCCAGCCGGGCGGCGCCGGGGTGGCGGACGAGCTGCTCAAGCTCAAGGGCGTGCCGGTCCTGATCGAGACCCAGGTCCAGATGATGGGCGCCTCGACCAGCAGCCGGGAGGAGCTCGTCTCGGCCGACTCCGACGCCACCCCGCCCGCAGGCACCTACGAGGTCCCCGAGGGTTACACCGAGACGGCGTTCAACCCCATGGGCGGCGGTCCCCCCGGCGCAGGAGCCCCTCCGGGCCACTAGTCCACCAGGCCCACCGAGATCTGGACAGATGAGTCAAGTTTGAAGGAGGCGAGCGGGAGAGGGATCGGGGGAGGGGGGGGCGATCCGAAAGTCTCTGCGACGAGCAAGGCCCGGGCCGGTGAGGTCTCGTCGAGCGGGTTCCCGTGGTCGGTGGCCGTCGCCGGCCGTGAGGCGAGCCCGGTCGTAGAACCCCGGGCTCATCATCACGTCTGTTGGTTGATCTGCCTTCTCAACAGCTCGTTCTCGAACGCCATCCCCACCTGGGCGGTGGCGAGCTCCAGGATGTCGATGTCCTCGATCGGGCTCTCGTTCTCGCCGTTGTCGGTGTAGATCACCGAGATCACCCGCTGGGCGCCGAGCACCGGGAAGACCACGATCCGGCCGTTGGCCGGACGGCCGAGGGCGGCGGTCAGCTTCGCGGGCAGCCCGGCCTCGTCGAACTCGGCGCTCACCACCTCGCGACGCTCGTAGCTCTGGGTGAGCGCGTTGTCATCGCGCAGCGCGAGCGACAGGCCACGCGCCCGGTCGGCCAGCGGCCGTCCGTCGGCCGCCGCGCCGAACGCCCCGAGGGCGGTGAGGCCGTCGCGCTTGACCAGAAACAGGATCGCCCGCTCGACCGACTCCGAGATGATGTGCATCAGGTTGAGGGCGACGGTGGCCGAGATGAGCCCGGAGCGCAGGTCGCCGAAGACCCGGCGCAGCCGCTCCACCCCGGCGCTCGGCGGGGGCTCGGGCTCGCCGCCGAGGCTCGGGTGCAAGGCGCTCCGCCGCCGATTCCGGGCCAGGTTCTCGACGCACGAGATGATCGCGTCGACCTCCGGGGGCAGGGTGGCGAGAGCCCCGGCCTCGTAGATCTTGCCGATCGGCGCGTCCGGGTCGACCAGCGCGACCAGCGGCGTGCCGGCGCGGGTCCGGCGCAGCCGGGCGAGCTCGTCCAGGCCCACCTCGCCGCCCCGCAGGTCGAGCAGCACGATGGGTGCCTCGTGCCCCGGGTAGGCCTTGCCCGCGGCGCGCTGGCCCACCAGCTCCACCGAGGCGAACCCCGGGGGCAGGGCGTGGTCGAGGGCCTCGATGAGCCCGGCGTCCGAGGTGACGATCTGCAGCCGGTGGACCCCGATCTCGTCGAGGATCGGCGGCGTCATCCAGGCTCCCTCCGCCGGCGCCTCGGGCTCGGCGACCACCGAGGCCGCCACGGCCCGGCCGGAGTCGACGTCGCCGGCCGGCGGCGCGAGCCCCCCGGCTCCGCGGGCCGCCAACGCCGGGTGGGTCTCGTCCGTCCCGCCCGCGGCATCCCGGTTGCGCTCGTCGAAGATGCGCGCGGCCTCGAGCAGGACCATCTGGGTGTTGATGTCGGCGTCCGGCACCACGTCGCCCGGGTAGAGGGCGATATCGTCGATCGGCCGCAGGTCGTCGACCACGAACTCGAAGGTGCCGCGGTCCCAGCCCACCAGCTCGGAGATGGTCTGCTCGATCTGCTGGCCCACGACCTGGCGCAGGCTCTCGGGGCCGATCGCTCCCTGCGCGATGAGGATCTGTCCCAGACTCCGGTGCTCGGGCTCCTCGTCCTCCTGGGTGCGGACGGCCCGGTCGAGCTGGTCGCGGCCGAGCAGGTCGGAACGGATCAGAAGCTCGCCCAGCTTCGGCGTCCGGGGGCTCCCGGCGCTCACCAGCTTGCCGCGGTGAAAGCCGATCATCGCCTGCTCGTCCTCGCGGCGGAGGATGAGGGCCCCGGTCCGGCGGCCGAGGTGGATGAACTGCATCACGTCCGCGACCGAGACGTCTTCGAGGTTGCCGGAGATGGCCATGGTCGGAGGGGATCAGGGGACGGCGCGGCCGGGGCTCACTTCTCGCCCCGGGCCAGCTTCACCAGGCTCTCGAGGCTCCGCAGCTTCCGGTCCTTCGCCGCGTACAGACGGGCGGCGAAGAGCGCCGACGCGGCGTGCGCGGAGAGCAGGTCCAGCAGGTCGCGGTCCTCGCCCCGGAGCATGGGCTTGTGGTCGAAGAGCTTGAGCACGACCAGCGCTCCGACCACCGCGTCGTGGACCCGGAGCGGCACGGCGGCCAGAGCCCGCGAGCCGTCGTAGGGGCCCAGGCGGAGCACGCCGTCGGAGAGGGCCTCGTCGACCATCGGGTCGCCTCCCCGGTAGGTGCCGTTGCGGTAGAGCGGGTCGTCCTCGATGCTCTCGCCCAAGGCCACCTCGCACTGCGGTGGGTCCTCCTCCTTGAGCAGGAGCGCGAACTGCTCGGCGCCCAGGAGGTTGATGGCGATCTCGGCGATGGTCTGCTGGACGTCGGACGGGTGGAGGGTGGCGTGGAGCTGGTAGGTGGCCACGTAGAGATTCATCAGGCGGCCGGCCTGGTGCTCCGAGTCGACCAGCCGGGCGGCCAGCTCCTTGACGTCGGTCTCGGCCGCCGAGAGCCGGGCCTCGAGGTCCTTGGTGCGCTCGAGGTCGCCGGTGACCGTCGCGCCGCCCAGGTCCTCCTCGATGACGCGCACGAGCTCGCCCGCCCGATCGAGGGTCGAGCGCAGTTGGTCGAGAAGGTCGCCGCCACTCATCGCTGCATGGCTCAGCCGTCCCCCGGTCGTTCCGCTGGGTGCCTGGTCGCTCACGCGGTGGAATGGGTCGGGGTTTTCGCGATGACCTCGAGGATCTCTTCGCTGCGGAACGGCTTCTTGACGTAGGCGTTCGCACCGGCCTCGAGTCCCCGGATCGTGTCCTCGTCCTTGCCCTCCGTGCTGATGATGATCACCGGCAGGTCCGCCCAGTCGTCGCGGGTCCGCAGCTCGCCCAGGAACTCGATGCCGTTCATCGTCGGCATGTTGATGTCGAGCAGCACGAGGTCGATGCCCGGGTCGTCCTCGAGCTTGTCGAGGGCGTCCCGCCCGTCGACCGCGTACACGATCGGGTACTGACGCAGCATGACCTCGTAGATCTTGTGCATCAGTTTCGAGTCGTCGACGACCAGGATCTTGTTCGGCTCCACGGTGCTCTCCGCCACGTCACGATGGTCACGAAGGGGTGTCGGTTCCCGCTTACCTCGGTGCGATGCTCCTTCCCCGCGTGACAGCCAGGAGGTCGTTGTCCTCCGGCGGAGTCTAGCAGACGGGGATCGTGTCATCATCGCGAGGGATGCCGAGGAGGGGAGGCGAATGACCAACGAGGCGACACCGCCGATCGAGGCCTTCGACGAAGCGAACCGGGAGCTGGTGCGAGCCCTGAGGAGCGCCGATCGCGAGATCCGGTCGTTCGCGCTCGCCGAGGCCTCGCCGATGGTCGACGACGAGCTCGCGCGGGAGCTCCTGCGCTTCGCTCGCGATCCGGAGCGCTCCGAGCAGGAGCGCGGCGATGCCCTGATCGCCCTGGGCCCGGCGCTCGAGCTGTGCTCCTACGAGGAGGCGGACGACGGCAGCCTGCCGGCCCCGCTGCCGGGTGAGGAGGACTGGTGGGACCTGCCGCTGTCCTCCGCGGCCTACCGCGAGGCCGGCGACGCCCTGCGGCGCATCTACCTCGACGCCGCGCAGCCCAAGCTCGTGCGCCGCCGCGCGCTCGAGGCGGCGGTCCGGGCGCCCCGCGACTGGCAGCGGGACGCGGCGGGCTCCGCGTGGCGCTCGGCCGATCCGGAGTGGCGCCTCACCGCCGTCTTCATCATGGGGCACCTGCAGGGCTTCGCCGCCGAGATCGAGGAGGCCCTGAACTCCGACGACCTGCCCGTCGTCCGGGAGGCCCTGCTGGCCATCGGCCGCGCCGGGATCGAGGAGCTCGCCGACCGGCTCGTGACGACGGCGGAGGATCCGGCCGCCGCCCGCGAGCTGAGGCTGGCGGCGATCGAGGCGCTGGGCGAGCTCGGACCGGAGGACGCCGACAACCTGCTTGCGATGCTCAGCCAGTCCGACGACAAGGAGCTCGCCGCGGCCGCCGAGGACGCCTTCGAAGAGCTCGAGCTGATGCGGGGCTACGACGAAGATCTGGACGTCGACTGGGACGACTGAAGATTCCCGGCGTGGACGTCCCGGCGTCTTCGTGTAGGAGCCGCTCGGACAGAGAGATCGGCGCCGGCCCGACAGACGCGCCGCCTCGCACCGCCTAACCTACGAGGTGATGAGGCCCCCGCCGGTCCACCGGCCGGCCCGCCCCGGATCTCTGCGGGACGCCGCCTCCCCCCAGGCGTCGGCCCCCGCGGGAAGCGACGCCGCCTCCCCCGGGACGAACGGAACCGGGTCCGGCGGGGCACCTCGTCGTTCCGTCCTTCCCCCTGAGGAGCCCACCCCGAGCTCGCCATTCTCGCCCTCGTGCTTGACATGCATAGAGGCGCAATGTATAACAGCGCAATGCATAACGGATCGAGGGTGCCATGGACATCGGCAAGGACCTGGTAGCGGCCTCGGCCACCCCGCTCGTGCTCGCCATCCTGGCCGCGGGGGACAGCTACGGGTACGCCATCCTGAAGCGGGTCGGCGAGCTCTCGGGCGGCGAGCTCCAATGGACCGACGGCATGCTCTACCCGGTGCTCCACCGGCTGGAGCGCCTGGGCTACGTCGCGGCGCGATGGGGCCGCTCGGAGACCGGCCGCCGCCGCCGCTACTACCACCTCACCGCGGCGGGCCGCGAGCAGCTCGCGGAGCAGCGCGAGCAATGGCGGGTCGTCGACGCCACCCTGCGCGGGATCTGGAACGACACCCTCGAGCGATCCACCCAACGGTGGCGACGGGCGAGCGCGGCACGCGGGCGCGGGGCCGCCTGGGGGACGACATGAGCTCCGGCCCGCCGCGCGAGACGCTCGAAACGCAGATCGACCTCTGGCGCGACTACCTGCGCCGTCACCAGGCCGTCCACTCCCCGGACGTCGCCGAGCTCGAAGACCACCTGCGCGCCCAGGTCGCGGCGCTCACCGCGGCGGGCCTGGCCGAGGACGAGGCCTTCCTGGTGGCGGTCAAACGCCTGGGCAACCTCGACGCGGTCTCGCGCGAGTTCGCCCGCGAACACTCGGAGCGCCTGTGGAAGCAGCTCGTGGTGGCTCCGGCCGGAGACGACGAGCCCGGCGCCGGGCGATCCCGCACCGAGCCGATCGTCGTCGTCGCGCTGGCGATCCTGGCGGCGCTCGCCCTCAAGGTGCCCGAGCTCTTCGGCGAGCACCTGTTCGCCAAGGATCCGGCCGCCCAGGCGTTCTACGCCCGCAACGCCTCGCTCTTCGTCCTGCCGTTCCTGACCGCCTACCTCTGGTGGAAGCGGCGGGCGGGAGCGAAGGGCCTGGCGTGGATCGTCCTCTCCTTCGTCGCCGCCCTCGTCTTCGCCAACGTCTATCCGTTCGCCCCGCTCGCCCACACGCTGGCGCTCGCGGCGGTGCATCTGCCGATCGCCCTCTGGATGACGGTCGGCCTCGCCTACGTCGGCGGTGAGTGGCGGAGCCGCTCCCGGCGCATGGACTTCGTGCGCTTCTCGGGCGAGCTCTTCATCTACTACGCCCTGATCGCGTTCGGCGGCGGCGTGCTGAGCGCCTTCACGATGCTCATGTTCGACGCCGTCGGCCTGAACGCCATGCCGTTCGTCTGGGGCTGGCTGCTGCCGTGCGGGGCGCTGGGCGCCGTCGTCATCGGCGCCTGGCTGGTCGAGGCCAAGCAGAGCGTGATCGAGAACATGGCGCCGGTGCTGACCCGGTTGTTCACGCCGCTGTTCACGGCCGTGCTGCTGGCGTTCCTGGCCACCCTGGCGTGGAGGCGCACCGGCATCGCCGTCGAGCGCGACGTCCTGATCGGCTTCGACTTGCTCCTGGTGGTGGTCGTCGGGCTGGTGCTCTACGCCGTCTCGGCACGCGATCCGGACGCCCCCGCCGGGGCCTTCGACGCCCTGCAGCTCGTCTTGGTGCTCTCCGCGCTGGCCGTCGACGCCGTCGCCCTCGCCGCCATCGCGGCGCGGATCTCCGCCTTCGGGTTCAGCCCGAACAAGGTGGCCGCCCTGGGCGAGAACGTCGTCCTGCTGATCAACCTGGTCGGGTCGGGCTGGCTCTACGTGCGATTCCTCCGCGGCCGGGCGTCGTTCGAGGCTCTCGAGCGCTGGCAGACGGCGTACCTGCCCGTCTACTTCGCCTGGGCCTGGCTCGTGGTCATCGCCTTCCCGCCGCTCTTCGGGTTCCGGTGACCCTTCCGCCGGGCCCCGGGTCCGGCCGGGGTCGATCTGAGGCGGTACGTCCGCCTACTTCACCGGTACGGGCCGGCGCTTGGTGCCCGCGAGCTCGGCCGCGGTCTGGGCGATGTTCTGGTCGATGAAGTGGCTGTAGAAGGCCCACTGGTCGTACTGCGGGGCGAGCTCCGCGTGCACCGCCGAGACCAGTGCGTCGCCCTCGAGCCCCTTCTTTCGGGCCTCGGCCACGCCGGCGCGGAGCGCCTCGAGGTAGCCGCGGAAGGCCGCCACGTCCTCCGCCTTGCCGACCTCGCCGTGGCCGGGGACGAAGGTCGCCTTCGGGTGCTCGGCGAGCAGCGTCTCGTCGGTCCTCACCCAGGCGGCCGTGTCGGCGTCGGTCGTGTTGGGGAGCGTGGCGTTCCAGAAGAGGTCGCCGCTGAAGACCACGTCCGCGTCCGGCACGACCACGATCGAGTCGCCGCCGGTGTGGCCGGGCAGCACCCGGACCTCCAGGTGGCGTGAGCCCAGGTAGAGATCGATCCCGTCGTCGTAGACCAGCTCCGGGAGGACGAGGGACTCGACCCAGGCGCGCTTGTCCGGCGGCACGTCCGGCGCCCACCACTTGAGGTTCTCCGTCCGCTCCCAGGCGCGCACGTTCCTCTGCGCCACGATCGCCGCGCCGGCCTCGCGGAAGACGCCGTTGCCCGCCACGTGATCGAGGTGGTAGTGGGTATCGACGACGAAGCGGATGGGCAGGGCGGTGCGCTCGCGGATCGCCGCGAGCAGGCTCTCGGCGGCGGCGCTCGCCTGGAACGTGTCGATCACGGCGACGCCGTCGTCGCCGATGACGAAGCCGGCGTTGCTCCCCGCGCCGCTCCCGGAAACGGCGATGGCCGCGAACACGCCGGGGCCGACCTCGTGGAGCGTGAAGAAGGGTTTGGGTGGGTCGGCGGCAAAGAGGGCGCCCGGGAGAGCCAGGCAGGCGACGAGCAGGGCGGCGAGCGGAGGGTGTCGGTGGGATCGCATGACGGGATCATAAACTGCGTTCACGAGTGAGGAGGTCTCGCAGCCCCATGACCACCATCGACCCGAAGGCGCCCGTCCTGGTGACCGGAGCGACCGGCTACGTCGCCGGCCGGCTGGTCGAGAAGCTGCTGGCGCGCGGTCACACCGTGCATGCGGCGGTGCGCGACCCGGAGAACGAAGCGAAGCTGCGCTTCTTGAAGGCGCTGGCCGCCGAGGCGCCGGGCTCGCTCCAATTCTTCCAGACCGACCTCCTGGAGCCCGGCTCCTACGCCGATGCCATGCGGGGCTGCGAGCTGGTCTTCCACACGGCGTCGCCGTTCACCCTCGACGTCGCCGACCCCGTCAAGGACCTCATCGAGCCCGCCGAGCTGGGCACCCGCAACGTGCTCGAGCAGGCCGATCGCACGCCGTCGGTCAAGCGGGTGGTCGTGACCAGCAGCTGCGCCGCCATCTACGGCGACAACGCCGACCTGCGCGAGACGCCCGGCGGCGTCTTCACCGAGGAGGTCTGGAACACCAGCTCCTCGCTCGATCACCAGCCGTACTCCTACTCCAAGACCCTGGCCGAGCGCGCGGCCTGGGAGATCGCCGGTCGACAGGACCGGTGGGACCTCGTCACGATCAACCCGAGCCTCGTCCTGGGCCCCGGCATCGACCCCCACGGCACGTCGGAGAGCTTCAAGATCGTGAAGCAGTTCGGCGACGGCACGTTGAAGACCGGGGTGCCCCGCTGCGGGCTCGGCGTGGTCGACGTGCGCGACGTGGCCGAGGCGCACTACCGGGCGGGCTTCACGCCCGAGGCGAAGGGCCGCTACATCGTCTCCGGGCACGACGCGGACCTGGCCGACCTGGCCGTCCCCCTGCGCCAGGAGTTCGGCGACCGCTACCCCATCCCCACCCGGACCCTGCCCAAGTGGCTCGTCTGGTTGATCGGCCCTTGGGTCGACGAGGGCACGACCCGGAAGTTCGTCGTCCGCAACATCGGCCTCCCCTGGAGGGCGGACAACCGCAAGGGCGTGCGCGAGCTCGGCCTCACCTATCGGCCGCTCGAGGAGACCGTGGTCGACTTCTTCCGGCAGATGGCGGACCACGGCGCGTTCGAAGCCTCGGGCCGGTCGCGTCCACGCTGAGCCCGCCAAAGGGCGGGCCCAAAGGCTTGCTGCTGATCTCAGGGGGTTTCGTTGGTGGAGCCGAAGGGAATCGAACCCTCGACCTCTTGAATGCCATTCAAGCGCTCTCCCAACTGAGCTACGGCCCCACCGGTTGGGACGGGAAGTGTAGCGACCGCCCCTGGGGGTGTCAACGCGAGGTGCTCAGCGGGCCGGGCGGATCTCGCAGAGGAGGCGCTCGAGGTGAGCGAGGCCCGGGCTCAGCTCGCTTCCCACGGGCGGGCGGGTGGGCGCTCCGCGGGATCGGGCAGGCCGTTGGGGGGCGGGGCGCCGGGCTCGCGGAGGCGGCCGAGGCGGCGGACGATCTCCGCCTCGAGCTCGTCGTTGCCGGCCCCGGTCAGGGCGGAGATCGAGACCGAGCCGTCGCCCGCCGGCAAGCCCCTCGTCTCGCCGGCCAGGAGGTCGCTCTTGTTGAACACCCGGATCACCCGGGCGGGCTCCACGCCGAGGCTGCGGAGCACCTCCTCGGCGAGCTCCATCTGCTCGCTCCATCGCGGGTGGCTGCGGTCGACGACGTGGAGCACGAGGTCCGCCTCGGCGATCTCCCCCAGGGTGCTCCGGAACGAGGAGACCAGGTGGTGGGGGAGCTTGCGGATGAAGCCGACGGTGTCGCTGTAGAGGACGGTCCCGGCCCCGGCGAGCTCGCCGCGGCGCAGGCGGGCGTCGAGGGTGGCGAAGAGCAGGTCGGCGGTGCGCGCCCCCCCGCTCTCGGTAAGCCGGTTGAAGAGGGTCGACTTGCCGGCGTTGGTGTAGCCGGCGAGGGCGACGACCGCCAAGCCCCGGCGGCCCCGGCGCTGGGTCTCCCGGGTGCGCTCGATCTTCGCGAGGTCCTTCTCGAGGCGCGAGATCCGGCGGCGCAACAGCCGCCGGTCGGCCTCGATCTGCGTCTCGCCCTCGCCGCCCCGCACGCCGATGCCGCCGGCCTGGCGCCCCAGGTGCTTCCAGCGGCGGGTCAGGCGGGGCAGCATGTAGTTGAGCTGGGCGAGCTCCACCTGGGTGCGGGCCTCGCGGGTGCGCGCCCGCTGGTGGAAGATCTCGAGGATCAAGGCGCTGCGGTCCATCACCGCGGCGTCGAGCACGCGCTCGAGGTTCTTGATCTGGCTCGGCGAGAGGTCGTCGTCGAAGACCACCAGGTCGGCACCGAGCTGGTCGGCGGCGCGGCCGATCTCCTCGGCCTTCCCGCGGCCCACGTAGTGGGCGGGGTCCGGGGCGCGACGGCGCTGGACCGTGCGGCCCACCGCCTCCGCACCGGCGCTGTCGGCGAGCTGGGCGAGCTCGTCGAGGTGCTCCTCGACCTCGAACGGCGGCTGTCCGTGGAGGGCCAGGCCTACCAGGAAGACGCGACGCGGAGCGTCGGCGGCCGGGTGGGCGTGGGTCGGGATAGCGATCGGTTCTCGGATGTTCAACTCGCGGTGGGCTCTCCGCTATCCTACTCGAGGTGGCCGGGCGCCGGCGGGGAGCGGGTCGGCTCTTGACCTTCAACCAGGTGGCTCCCGGGATCCATTCCTGGTCCCGCCCGGGGTCTCTCGGCCGCCGCGGGGAGGGGAAGCGCCATGAGCCGATCGAGCGAGCCGCCGTCCTCCGTCGTGCCACGGGGTACCCGGGCCGCTCTCGGCCGGCGGGCCCAGATCCTCCTGGCGGTCGTGGTCCTGGCCGCTGCGGTGGTGGTCTTCTGGCCGCGCGGCGCGGTGTCCTTCGAGGCGCCGGGAGGCTTGCTGGTCGACGCCGGTGGCCGGGCCGTCCCCATGGCGTCGCACATGGCCCCGGTGACCCTGGTCCACTTCTGGGCCACCTGGTGCCCGCCCTGCCGAACCGAGGCGCCGTCGATCGACCGGCTGGCCGACGACCTCTCGCGCCAGGGCGGGGACTTCACCGTCCTCAGGGTGGCGGTGGCCGACGACGCGGGACGGGTCGCGGGCTTCGCCGGCGACCGGGCGGGCTCGGTGCTCTACGACCCGAGCTGGGGCGTGGCCCACCGCTACGGGACCTGGAAGCTGCCCGAGACCTATCTCGTGGTGCGCGGCCGGGTGGTCAAGCGCTGGATCGGGGACCAGGATTGGGACGCCCCGGCGAACCGCCGGCCGATCGAAGACGCGATCGCCGGCCTCGGGAGCGGCCGGAAGCGCGATTCCGGTTGAAGCGGCCGAGCTCCGCCGCGGCCCAGGCGGTGGGGGCCGGGGCCGGTCAGAACCGCCAGGCCAGGCCGGCGTGGCCCATGGCGAAGAGCTGGGCCTCGCCCAGGTCCGCCCAGTGCCCGGAGAGCTCCACCAGCACCGCGAGATGGCGCGTCAGGTCGAACTCGCCGGTCGCTCCCAGGGCGAGGCCGACCGCGCTGTCGTCGGTGCTTCGCCCGGAGGCGTCGTCGCCGCCCAGGCGGTACCCGCCCAGGGCCAGGTAGATCCCCGAGTCGTAGAAGGTCTGGCGGTAGCGGTACTCGCCGCCGATCGTGGCGTAGGTGAGGTCGGCGTGGGTCAGGGTGCCGAACGGGTTCGAGCGGTCGAGCCCCAGCCGGCCCACGCGCAGCACCAGGTGGGTTCCGGGCTGGGTGACCATCCCCAGGTCGACCTGGTAGCCGGTGTTGTCCAGGCTGTTGCCCGGGCTGGCATCGAGCGAGCCGCCGATCCCGCCCAGCAGACCGACGCTGAAGTTGTAGTCCTCGGCCTGGGCGTGACCGCAGGCCGGCACGGCGAGGGCGAGCAACGCGGCGAAGAGGGCGAGCCGGGAGCTGGGGAGACGGGCGGTTCGGTCCATGAGCGGCCTCGGGTCGTGGGGCGTCGGGTCGTCGATGGGTGGTCTGGGGGGAGTCCCCGGGGACCGGTGGCGGGCGGGAGTATAGCGCCTTCGATTTCCGTCTTCTCCTGGTGAAGGCGTCGCCACCCACCGATCAACCCGTCTACGAAGGGGGACCCTTGACCATCACACGCCGCTGCCCGAGACTCTGGGGCCGTCTCCAGGCCTTCGTGCTCCCCGCCCCGTGCCTCGCGTGCGGCCGACCCCTGGGGCCGGGGCCGGCGCACCTGGGCCTCTGCCTGCCCTGCCGCGGCGGCCTGGTGCGCCCGGCGCCGGGGTGCGCCGTCTGCGGCGAACCGATCCCGGCTGCCCGGCTCGCCGCCCTGCCCGCCGGCTATGCCTGCGGCGAGTGCCGGCGCCGCCCGCCGGCCTTCGAGGCGCTGCGGGCGGCCTGGGAGTACCGGGGCACGCTGGTCCCTGTGATCCGGGCGCTCAAGTTCCGGGGGCTCGAGTACCTGGGCGAGCAGCTGGGCGCCGAGCTCCTGCCGGTGGTCCGGGAGCTGGGCGCCGGCTGGGACCTGGTGGTGCCGGTACCGCTCCATTGGCGGCGCCGCTGGAGCCGCGGCTTCAACCAGGCCGAGCGGATCGCCCGGCCCCTGGCGCGGGCTCTCGGGGTGCCCTGTCTCCCGGTGCTGCGGCGCTGCCGGGCGACCCGCCCCCAGGTGGGCCTGCCGCGGAGCGAGCGGCTGGCCAACCCGCGGGGTGCCTTCGCGCCGCGGCGCCTGGTCGCGGGCGCCGGGGCCCCGGCCGGCGGGCGGGGGCTCGCGGGACGTTGCGTGCTCCTGGTCGACGACGTGGTGACCTCCGGGGCGACGATCGGCGCGGCGGCGGAAGTGCTGCTCGCGGCGGGCGCGGAGCGCGTGGCGGGCGTCGCGGCGGCGCGCACGCCGGTAGTTTTGTAAATCGAGAAGCAATGGTGTGAGGCTGTGGTAGCGTGGAGCGATGAAGCGCCGGCGGAGAGTTGACAGGATCTTGGCGCGAGCCCTATACTTCGCTCCGAACAGGTCTCTGCCCATGAGACGACTCCGCCTCCAGATGCGGCTCGTTTTCGCGTTGCTGGTCCTCGCGCCGGCGGGCGCCGCCTTCGCCGTGCCGGCGGTCGCCGCCCCCCAGCAGCCGGGGGTCTTCGGCCGCGTGACCGGCGAGGTCGCGCCACTCGCCGCGGTCCGCGTCTACGCCTACCAGCTCGCCGATTTCAGCCTCCAGCGCGTGGTCACCAACGCCGAGGGACGGTTCCGCTTCCCGGAGCTCCCCGCCGGCCTCTACAAGATCATCGCCTTCAAGACCGGCTTCGTGCCCGTGATCGTGATGCTCACGCACTCGCGCGAGGACGCCCAGCAGTTCCTGGAGCTGCAGCTCGCCCAGGACGCCGCCGAGAACGCCCGGGCGTCCGACGACTTCTGGTCGATCCGCGGCCGGATCCCGGCCGACGTCCTGCGGGAGATCGAGACGCCCGAGGGGAGCGGCGTCAAGCTCGCCGACTCGCCGTTCACCCCCGATCCGGCGCGGTCGTCGAACCCGTCGAGCGCCTCCTTCCAGACGTCCACGTTCGCCACCAAGATGGAGGCGATGACCGGGTACGAGCAGCTCCCGGTCGTCGGCGAGGCGCTGCTCGCCGGCGGGCAGGTGGGGGTCGAAGGGAGCATGGGAGATCTCCGCGTGGGCCTGACCGGCGACTTCTGGCGCCTGGGCCCCACCGACGCCTATGCCGACGCCGGAGCCGGCGGCCAGAGCCGGGAGATCGCCCTGCGCCTCCAGGGCGCGGACGCCAAGGTGGACCTCGCCACCAGCAGCCACCGCCTGGTGGGCGCCGACGAGGAGCCGGTCGACTTCGAGACCCACCGGCTCTCCTGGTCCCAGTCGCTCAGCGACCACAGCCGCGCCCACCTGGCGGCGCAGTACACCAGCCAGACCAACTACTACAGCCAGAGCCCCCTCGCCCCGCTGGAGATCCCGCGCGACTCCCGGAGCTGGGAGGTCGACAGCTCGTACACCCTCGACCCGTCGACCCGGACCAGCTTCCAGGGCGGCTTCCGCTACCGGGACCGGGAGGTGGGCGTGGCGGGCTCCGACGCGTTCGGACCGAACGACCCGACCCTCCACGACGAGCGGCTCGACCTGTTCGGCCGCTCCGGGTTCCGGCTGCGTCCGACGGTGCTCGTCGAGTACGGCCTCTACACCACGCTGCGCGACGGGACGATGTCACTCACCCCCCACGGCGGGCTGGTGGTCCAGCTCGGCGACCGGTGGCAGGCCTCGACCCTGGCGAGCGGCAAGGTCTCGACGGTTGCCGAGAGCTCGTTGCGGCGGGACTTCGTCCCGGCCTTCTACCACGAGTCCAGCGCCTGCACCCAGGGCGAGCAGAGCTGCTATCAGGTCGAGCTCAGCCGGCGGAGCGACGACGGCGAGAACAGCCTGAGCGTCGGGGCGGTCGATCGCCAGATCGGCGAGACCCTGCGGCTCTTCTTCAACGACGACTTCTTCGACCACCTGGAGAGCCTCTACCTGGTGCAGGGCGACCAGCTTCCCGAGGTCCAGCTCGGCGTCACCCGGCGGATCACCCCCAAGCTGATCGCCCGCCTGGAGTCGAACGCCGGCAGCGGCGGCGGCGGCATCTTCTACGCCACCGACCAGGCGCCGTACCAGAACTCGGTGCGGTACCTGGTGACCTCCCTCGACACCCACTACCAGGGCACCGACACCGGGCTCTTCATCTCGTTCCGCCACCTGGAGCAGGACCTCCAGCCCCTGGGTGGCGCCGCGGCGACGGGCGGGCAGCCGCCGCGGCTGGAGATCGAGCGTCTCCAGCTCATGCTCACCCAGGATCTCAACATCCTCCTGGACCTGGCGTCCGACTGGGCCGTCAAGCTGAACATGGAGATCAGCCGCGGCTCCACCCTCTTCGGCCCCGGCTCCGGGAAGGGCGACGAGCTCCGCAGCCGCGTCCTGGGCGGCTTCGCCGTCCGGTTCTGAGCGCCGCCGGGCCCTTTCCCCCGGTTCCCCCACGAGTCGTTGGTTTTGCGGGTTGCGGAGGCCCTTCCGGGTCTCCGGGCCAGAGAATTGAATCCAATCTGCCGGATATGATCCAACGAAATGGAGATCCGGTGGCAGGTCGGCCGCTCATGGGGACTTCTGGCGGATTCAAGAATCCGTTCCGGTGGCACAGATCGTGCTCTCCGTCCGACGGAGGAATCTGCACGTCCGATGAGCCGTCCGCGAGTCAACGGCACCTTGACGGTCGCTCTCGCCGCCGCGATCCTGGTGGCGGCGCTGGGCGCGGTCAGCCTCAGCCGCGCGGTCACCACCTTCCAGCCGCTGGGCTTCGAGGCGCACCGCGCGGCCGGCGGCTGGACCGTCACCACGGTCCACTCCCCTGAGACCGGCCTTGCGCCGGGCGACCAGATCCTGCTCGCCCGAGGCGCCCAGGTCGCCGCTCTCGGAGAGGCCGCGCTCGGAGAGGCCCTGCGGAGCGCGCCCGAGAGCCGGCTCCTCGTGATGCGCGGCGGGACGGTGGCGCCGGCGACCTACCACCGGCCGCCGCTGGAGGTCGACTGGGCCTACCTCGTCCTGGCCCTGACCGGCATCTTCTACCTGCTGATCGGCGTCTACACCGCGATGCGGGAGCGCCGCGCGGAGACCCTGCTCTTCTACCTCTGGTGCCTGGCCTCGGCGGTCGTCTACCTCTTCACTCCCTCGGGGGTCGCCGACGTCACCGGCCGGCTGCTCTACGCCGCCGAGGAGGTCGCCCGCGCCGTCCTGCCGCCCCTGACCCTGCACCTCTTCCTGGTCTTCCCCACGCCCCTCGTCGCCGGCGAGCGCCGCGATCGGCGCATCCGGTGGACGCCGTTCCTCTACCTGCCGGCCGCGGTGCTGCTGACCCTCCAGGTGGGGCTCATCGTCTCCGCCGGCAGGACGGTGGCGGCGCCCGCCGCGGCCCGCCTGCTGCCGCTGCTCGACCGCGCGACCCTCGTCCACCTGGTGAGCTTCGCCCTGGCGGCCCTCGGGGTGCTCGTCTACCGCCTCGGGCGCCATCGCGACTGGGAGGAGCACCGGCAGCTCCAGTGGATCGCGATCGGCCTCGGGGTGGGCTACCTGCCGTTCCTCCTGCTCTACGTCGTGCCCTTCAGCCTGGGCGCCGGGCTGCCTCGGCTCCTGACCGTGGCGGCCGTCGTGCCGCTGGCGGTGGTGCCCCTGACCTTCGCCTGGGCGATCCTGCGCTACAAGCTCTGGGACATCGGGGTCGTCGTCCGGGAGACGGTGTCGACGGCCCTCACGGTGCTGCTGGCGGCGGGAGCCTTCGCCCTCGCCCACCTCGCGATCAGCCGCGGCCTCTCGGGGAGCCTGGGGCTGGCGCGCGACTTCCTCTCCTTCGGCTCCGGGCTGGTGATCGCGACCATGCTGCTGCCCACGCGCCGCCAGGTGGGGACGGTGCTCGAGCGGCTCCAGTACGGCCGTTCGGTGGCCAAGCGCCGGGCGCTCGAGCGCCTCGGGCGCGAGCTCCTCCACGAGCGGGACCTCGATCGACTGAGCCGCGAGCTCCTCGAGGACCTGACCGACGCCATCGACCTGCGCGGGGCGAACCTCTACCTGGTGGAGGGCGCCCGCCGCCTGGTGTCGGTGCTCCCGGAGCTCAAGGGCCCCGAGGCGATCGACCTCGCCGAGCTCGGCTCCGAGATCTGGCGGCGCGACGTCGAGGCGCTCTCCGGCATCTCGCTGCCCGCGGACCGCTTGGGCCCCCGCCAGCGCCTGTTCCTGGGCGGCTACCGCTACGCCTTCCCCTTGACCGTGCGGGGCGTGCCGGTCGGGCTCCTGGCGACGACCTTCCGGACCGGCGACCTGCCCCTCTCGAGCGACGACCTCGACCTGGTCCGCGGCCTTCTCGGCGGCGCCGCCCTGGCGATCGAGAACGCCCGCCTGGTCGACCAGCTCGAGCGCCAGCTCGCGGAGGTCCTGCGCCTCCAGAGCTTCAGCGAGGGGATCATCGAGTCGTCCCCGGCCGGCATCGCCGTGCTCGGCGCCGACGGCGCGATCCGCTCGGCCAACGCCGCCTTCGCGGCGCTGGCGGGCCGGGAGCGCGCGAGCCTCGCCGGCGAGGCGGTGGCCGCGGTCCTCCCGATCGACCCCCTGCCCGAGCCCGGCGAGGGGAGCGTCGAGGTGAGCTACTGCGACGCCGCCGGCCGGGAACGCCACCTCCAGCTCTCGACCGCCGGCTTCCGCCTCCCGGAGGCGGGGGGCGACGGCGAGGCCGGGGGGGGCGATCTCCGCATCCTGCTGGTCCACGACGTCTCCGAGCGAGCGGCGATGGAGAAGGCGCTACGCGAGAAGGATCGGCTGGCCGCTCTCGGCCTCCTGGCGGCCGGGGTCGCCCACGAGGTGAACACGCCGATCACCGGGATCTCGAGCTACGCCCAGATGCTCCTCGCGGAGACGCCGGAGGACGATCCGCGGCATGCGATCCTGAAGAAGGTCGAGCGCCAGACCTTCCGGGCCGCCCGGATCGTCAACGGCCTCCTCGAGTTCGCCCGCAACCGGGACGAGGAGCGCCACCCGGTGGACCTCGGCCCGCTCGTCGCCGAGTCCCTCGACCTGGTCGCCCAGCGGCGCGACCAGCGGCGCGTCGCGCTGGAGCTGCGCCTGCCGGAGAGCCCCCTGATGGTCGAGGGCAGCGACGGCGAGCTGCAGCAGGTGATCACCAACCTGGCGCTCAACGCCATCGACGCCATGCCGGGCGGCGGCACCCTCACCGTCGAGGCGGCGGCCGAGGACGGCCACGCCCGGCTGGTGGTGGCCGACACCGGCCACGGCATCGAGCCCGAGCGCCTCGAGCGGATCTTCGAGCCCCTGTTCTCGACCAAGGTCGACCAGGGCGGCACCGGCCTGGGCCTGTCGATCAGCTACGACATCGTCCGCCGCCACGGCGGATCGATGAGCGTCGAGAGCGAGCTCGGCACGGGCAGCCGATTCCAGGTGGAGCTGCCGCTGCTCGCGGACGCGGTGACGGGACGGTCCGACTCCCGACCATGAGCGTCCTGATCATCGACGACGAGGAGGTCCTCCAGGACATCCTCTCCTCGTTGCTGCGGCGCGAGGGCTACGACGTGCTCTCGGCACGGAGCGGCGAGCAGGGCCTGAAGATGCTCGACGAGGAGGACGTCGACCTCGTGCTCCTCGACCTCATGCTGCCCGGCATGACCGGACAGGAGGTGCTCCGCGAGATCGGCCGCCGGCACCCGGAGCAGGTCGTGGTGGTGGTCACCGCCTACTCGTCGATCGAAGGGGCGATCGAAGCGATGCGCCAGGGGGCCTTCCACTACATTCCCAAGCCGTTCAAGAACGAGGAGGTGCTGCTCACCGTCCGCAAGGGCCTCGAGCAGCGGCGCCTCGCCACCGAGAACCGGACGCTCCGCGAGCAGCTCCGCGAGCGCTACTCCTTCGCCAACATCGTCGGCAAGTCGAAGCCCATGCAGGAGGTCTTCGAGCTCATCCGCCTCACCGCGCCCTCGAAGTCCAACATCCTGATCCTGGGCGAGAGCGGCACCGGCAAGGAGCTGGTCGCCAAGGCGATCCACCACCACTCGCGCCGTGCCGCCGGGCCCTTCGTGACGGTGAACTCCGGCTCCTTGCCGGCCGATCTCCTCGAGAGCAACCTCTTCGGGCACGTCAAGGGGGCCTTCACCGGCGCCGTCTCGAGCAAGAAGGGCCTCTTCGAGGTCGCCCAGGGCGGCTCGATCTTCTTCGACGAGATCGGCAACATCCCCCTCGACACCCAGGCGAAGCTCCTGCGGGTGATCCAGGAGAAGGAGTTCATGCGCCTGGGCGGCGTCGAGACCCTGAAGGCCGACGCCCGGGTCATCGCGGCGACCAACGCCGACCTCGAGGCCGAGGTCGCCCGCGGCAACTTCCGGGAGGACCTCTACTACCGGCTCAACGTCATCACCATCGCCTTGCCGCCGCTGCGCGCCCGGACCGAGGACATCCCGCTCCTCGCCCAGCACTTCCTCGGTCGCTACGGGCGGGAGAACGAGAAGCCGCTGCGGGGCATCGAGCCGGAGGCCATGAGCCGCCTGCTCGACTACGCCTGGCCGGGCAACGTCCGCGAGCTCGAAAACGTCATCGAGCGGGCGGTCGTGCTCGCGACCGGCGAGGCGGTCGACCTCGAGCTGCTGCCGCCGGCGGTGCGCCGCAACGACGGCCTGAGCCTCGCGACCCCGACGGCGCCGGGGGACGACGTCTCCTTGAAGGCGGCGGTGACCGAGTTCGAGCGCCAGCTGATCGTCCGGGCCCTGCGCCAGAGCCGGGGCGTGCAGAAGCACGCCGCCGAGATGCTCAAGGTCAAGCCCACCACTCTCCACGAGATGATCAAGCGGCTCAACATCTCGGTGGAGAGCCTCGCCTCGTAACGGGAGCGCCGGCGCTCGGAGGGCGGTAGAATGCCGCCGCTCCGTTCGACACCGCGCCCATCCTCGCGTCTCCCCGGAAAGGACCCCCCATGCCGCTGCGGCGACTCGCCTCCCTCCTGCTCCTCGCCGTCCTGGTGGCGCTACCGATGGCGGCGCGCGCCGCCGCGCCGGACGCTCCGGCGTCCGCGGGCCTCCTCGCTCCGCTCACCGGCGGCGGAGCCGTCGCCCTCCCGGAGCTCGATCCGAGCGTTCCGTCGCCCGCCGAGATCCTGGGCTACCCGCTCGGCACCCGCTTCACCGGCCACCGCCAGATCCTCGACTACCTCCACCGGCTGGCCGACGCCTCGCCGCGAGTCACCATGTGGCAGTACGGCGAGTCCTACGAGGGGCGCCCCCTGACCCTGGTGGCGATCTCGACCCCCGAGAACCTCGCCCGCCTCGAGGCGCTCCGCACCGAGCACCTGCGCCTCGCGGACCCGCGGGGCATGGATGGCGCCGAGCTCGAGCGGGTGGAGGGCGAGGTGCCGGTGGTGGTCTGGCTCGCCTACGGCGTCCATGGCAACGAGTCGTCGTCGTCGGAGGCGGCCATGGCGGCGGCCTACACCTTCGCGGCCGCCGGCGGCGATTGGCCGGAGCTCCTGGCCGGGACGGTGATCCTGATCGATCCGCTGGTCAACCCGGACGGCCGCGAGCGCTACGTCTCGTTCTACGAGCAGGCGCGCGGCCGGGTACCCGACCCCGACCCGGCGGCCGCAGAGCACCGCGAGCCCTGGCCGGGCGGGCGCCAGAACCACTACCTGATCGACCTCAACCGGGACTGGTCGTGGGCCAGCCAGCGGGAGACCCGGGCGCGCCTGGCGGAGTACCGCAAGTGGGAGCCACAGGTCTACGCCGACTACCACGAGATGTTCTCCGAGTCGAGCTACTTCTTCCCGCCCCCCGCGGAGCCGGTCAACCCCCTGCTCGACCGGCACACGGTGGCCTGGCTCAAGGTCTTCGGCCGCGCCAACGGCGCCGCCTTCGACCGCCAGGGCTGGCCCTACTACAAGGGCGAGACCTTCGACCTCTACTACCCCGGCTACGGCGACTCCTACCCCGGCTTCCGGGGCGCCGTGGGCATGACCTACGAGGTCGCCGGCCACGGCCGGGCGGGGCTCGCGATCACGCGTCGCGACGGCTCGGTCCTGACGCTCGCGGACCGGATCGCGCGCCACCTGACCACCTCGATCGCCACCGCCGAGACCGCCGCCCGGAACCGGCACGACCTGCTCGCCACCTACGCCCAGGCGAGGGCCGACGCCGCGGCGAAGGCGGGCCCGGCCTACCTCTGGCCGGCCGACGTCCCCGAGGCCGGGGCCCTCGCGGACCTCCTCTCGCTGCATGGGATCGAGGTGTCGCAGCTCACCGGCGAGACCCGGCTCGCGGTCCACGGCTTCGCCGCCGGAGAGGACGCCGACCAGGCCCGGACCTTCCCGGTGGGCACCTACGTGGTCGACGCCGGCCAGCCCCTCGGCAGCCTGGCGCGGGCGCTCCTCGACCGGGCGCCGACCATGGGCCGGGACTTCCTCGAGCGCCAGCGGGCCCGGCTGGAGAGGAACGTCGGTACCGAGTTCTACGACATCACCTCCTGGTCCCTGCCCCTGGCGTTCAACGTCCCGGAGTGGATCGCCTCCGCTCCCGGCCGCGCGCTCGACGGACGGCTCGCCGCGAGGGTTGCGACGCCCCCGGGAGCGAGCGGCCTCGAGGCGGGTGGCGGCGACGGGCGGGTGGGCTTTCTCGTCCCTCCGGCGGGGCTCGCGGGCTTCCGCTTCGCCGGCGCCCTCGAGCGCGAGGGGGTGGCCTTCCGGGTGGCCCTCGGCGACTTCGACATCGGCGGCGGCCACTACCCGTCGGGGACCCTTTTCATCCCGCGGATCGCCAACCGCGGCGAGGGCGCCGATCCCCTCCGCGCGACCCTCGCGCGGCTGGCCGCCGAGAGCGACGTGCGGGTGACGCCGGTCGACACCTCCTACTCGAGCCAGGGGATCTCCCTGGGCTCCGACCTCATGCCTTCCGTCGCCTCGCCGAAGATCGGCCTGGTCTCGGGCGACGGCGTGTCGCCGACCTCGTTCGGGTTCCTCTGGTCGCTGCTCGACCAGCAGGTGAGGGTCCCCTTCACCCGCCTCGACCTCTCCGCGCTCGGCGCCACCGACCTCGCGGACTTCGACGTGCTGATCCTGCCCGACGGCTACGGCTACGGCCGCGCGCTCACCGGTGAGGGCGGCGACGCCGTGGCGCGCTGGGTCCGCCGGGGCGGCGTGCTGATCGCGGTCGGGGGCGCCCATGGCTGGCTCCGGGAGGAGAAGCTCACCGCCGTCGCCACCTGGAAGGCGCCGCAGGCGAAGAGCGGCGCCGGCCGAGCTGAGAAGGGCGAGGAAGGCGAGGAAGGCGAGGAGCCGCCGCCGGGGACCTCCCTCTCGGAGCGGCCGATCTACACTCCGGGCGCCATCGTCGCCACTCGTCTGACCCCCGACCATCCCCTGGCGGTGGGGCTGCCCGGTCCGCCCCCGGTGCTGGTCACGGGCTCGACCGTCCTCGAGCCGACCGGCGATCCCCAGGTCGACGTGCTGACCGCCGCGCCCGAGGCGCCGGTCGTCACCGGCATGGCCTGGCCGGAGGCGGAGAAGCGCCTCGCCGGCTCGCTCCTGGTGAGCTTCGAGCGCCAGGGGCGCGGCGTGGTCGTGCTCTTCGCCCAGGAGCCCGACTTCCGGCTCTTCTGGCGCGGCACCGCCCCGCTCTTCCTGAACGCGGCCCTCTACGGTCCGAGCCTGACGCAGGGCGATTTCTGAGCGCGGGCGGCGCCGCCGGCGCCGGCCTTGCAGGAATTTTGCACTCTGGGCTAGAGTTACAGGTTCGCGGAACGCGTCTCCCCCTCGAGCGAGCACCTCAGCCGTCGGCACCGACGCCCGACCCCAAGGACGACATCGTGAAGAAAGACATCCATCCCGAGCTCCACCTGGTGACCGCGGTCTGCGCCTGCGGCAACACCTTCGAGACCCACTCCACCAAGGACGAGCTGCGGCTCGAGATCTGCAGCGAATGCCATCCGTTCTTCACCGGCAAGCAGAAGCTGGTCGACTCGGCGGGCCGCGTGGAGCGCTTCCAGCGCCGCTACCGCCAGCAGCAGGGCGCCTGAGAGCGACCGCCGTCGCTCGGTGGGCGCGTCCCGGCCCGGGCGCTGCTGACCCGTCGAGGCCCCGATGATCGAGAAGCTCGCCGAGATCGCGAAGACCCACGACGAGCTCACGGCGAAGCTCGCCGACCCGGAGGTCCTCTCCGACCGGAAGGCCTACACCGAGACCTCCAAGGCGCTCTCCGAGATCGCCCACGCCGTCGAGCTCTACCGCCGCTACGAGGAGGTGGCGCGCCAGCTCGCCGAGACCCAGGAGATGCTCGACGGCCTGACCAAGGGCGACGAGCTCTACCAGCTCGCGCGCGAGGAGCGCAGCGAGCTCACGGCGCGCAAGGAGGAGCTCGCGGAGGCCCTCCGCGTCGAGCTCACCCCCACCGACCCCAACGACCGGCGCAACGTGGTCCTGGAGATCCGGGCCGGCACCGGCGGCGACGAGGCGACCCTCTTCGCGGCCGAGCTCTTCCGCATGTATGCCCGCTACGCCGAGCGCCGGGGCTGGCGGGTGGAGGTGATCGACCTCTCCGAGTCCGGGGTCCGGGGGGTCAAGGAGGTCTCGGCCATCGTCGAGGGCCGGGGCGCCTACAGCCGGCTCAAGTACGAGGCCGGGGTGCACCGCGTGCAGCGGGTGCCGGAGACCGAGGCCTCGGGCCGGATCCACACCTCGGCGGTCACCGTCGC
This sequence comes from uncultured Acidobacteriota bacterium, assembly GCA_963741925.1. GTDB lineage: Bacteria > Acidobacteriota > Thermoanaerobaculia > Multivoradales > DATKCC01 > CAVUBL01. Next base: position 1,244,273 of record CAVUJU010000002.1, on the reverse strand, counting down.
CGTCCTGCCCGAGGCCGAGGACGTGGAGGTGGAGGTCGCCGAGGGCGACCTGCGGATCGACCGCTTCTGCTCCTCGGGCCCCGGCGGCCAGGGGGTCAACACCACCTACTCGGCGGTGCGCCTGACCCACCTGCCCACCGGCATCGTCGTCACCTGCCAGGACGAGCGCAGCCAGATCAAGAACAAGGCCAAGGCGCTGCGTGTGCTCAAGGCCCGGCTGCTCGAGGCCGAGCGGGCCAAGGCCGAGGAGGCGCTCACCGAGGAACGGCGCAGGATGGTGGGCAGCGGCGACCGCTCGGAGAAGATCCGCACCTACAACTTCCCCCAGAACCGGGTGACCGACCACCGGATCGGCCTGACCGTCCACCAGCTCCCGACGGTCCTCGAGGGCGACCTCGACCCTCTGGTCGATCCCCTCGTGGCGCACTTCCAGGCCGAGAAGCTGGGATCCTCGAGCTGACCCCCTCTGGTGGCCACCGTCTCCTCGCTCCTCGCCGAGGCCAAGGCCGCGCTCTCCGCCGGAGCCTTCCGGCCCTCGCCGCGTGAGGCCCACCTGCTGCTGGGCCACGTCCTCGGCCTCGCCGAGGCGCGGCTCCTGGCGCGCGACGCGGAGCCGGTCCCGCCGGCCGCCGAGGGCGCCTTCCGGGCCCTCCTCGCGCGGCGGCTGACCGGCGAGCCGATCGCCTACCTGCTCGGCCGGCGGGAGTTCTTCGGCCGCCCCTTCGGCGTCGACCCCCGGGTGCTGGTGCCGCGACCCGAGACCGAGCACCTGGTCGAAACGGTCCTCGCCCTCGAGCTGCCGCCGCGCGCCCGGTTGCTCGACGTCGGCACCGGCTCGGGGGCGATCGCCGTCACCCTCGCCCTCGAGCGGCCCGCGTGGCGGGTGACCGGGGCCGATCTCTCGCCCGCGGCGCTGGCGGTCGCCCGGGCGAACGCCCGCCGCTTCGGCCTCGCCGCCGCCGCTGGCCGCCTCGCCCTGGTGGCGGCGGACCTGGCGGCGGGGCTCGACCTTTCGAGCTTCGACCTCCTGGTCTCGAACCCGCCCTACGTGGCGTGGGAAGATGCCGCCGCCCTCTCCGCCGAGGTCCGGGACTTCGAGCCCGGCCTGGCGCTCTTCGCGCCGGCGGCCGGCTCCCCGGACGAGCCGGTGCCGGGGGTCGGGGTGGCGGCCCGGTTGTTGCACCAGAGCCGGGCGCTCCCCCCCGGCGCGCGGGTGGTGCTCGAGCTCGGAAGCGGCCAGCTCGCGGGGCTCCTCCGGTTCGCGGAGGAGGCGGGCTGGGGCCCCGAACGGGTAGTGCCCGATTACGCGGGCATCCCCCGGGTCGCCGTCCTCCGAAGGCAGTGACCAGGGGATCGAGGGACTGCGGAGGGGATAAGGTTTGGACCGATTTCGCATCCAAGGCCCCGTCCAGCTCGCCGGGGTGGTCCGCGCGAGCGGCGCCAAGAACGCCGCTTTGCCGGCCCTCGCCGCCTGCCTGCTGGCGAGCGAGCCGGTGGAGCTCGCCCGCGTGCCCGCGGTGCGCGACATCCGCACCATGCGCCACCTCCTCGACTACCTGGGAGTCCGGAGCGAGGAGCGGGGCGAGACCCTGATCCTCCACCCCGACGGCGAGCCGGCCGACGGCGAGGCCCCCTACGAGCTGGTCAAGACCATGCGCGCGAGCGTCCTCTCGCTGGGCCCCTTGCTGGCCCGGCGGGGCCACGCCCGCGTCTCGCTGCCCGGCGGCTGCTCGATCGGGGTGCGGCCGATCGACCAGCACCTGGCGGGTCTCGCCGCCCTGGGCGCGGACGTCCGGCTCGCAGGGGGCTATGTCGAAGCCACCGCCCGGCGGCTGGCGGGGGGCCGCTTCCGCTTCGAGATCCCCACCGTCACCGGCACCGAGAACGTGCTCATGGCCGCCGTCCTCGCCGACGGCGTGAGCGTGCTCGAGAACTGTGCCCGGGAGCCGGAGGTCGCCGACCTGGCGCGCCTCCTCGTCCGGATGGGGGCGCGCATCGAAGGGGTGGGCCGCGACACCCTCGTCGTCCACGGCGTCTCCCAGCTCGGCGGCGCCCGCCACGAGATCATTCCCGACCGGATCGAGGGCGGGACCTACCTGGTCGGCGCGGCCCTGACCGGCGGCGACGTGACCCTGGAGGACGCCGAGCCCGCCGATCTGGCGCCCTTGCTGGAAAAGTTGGCCGATGCCGGGGCCCATGTCGAGCACGGCGAGCGCCGCGTGCGGGTCCGCGCCGGTGACGAGCTGGTCTCCTGCGACGTCGAGACCGCGCCCCATCCCGGCTTCCCGACCGATCTCCAGGCCCAGTTCATGGCGCTGATGACCCAGGCCCGCGGGATCGCGACCCTGCGCGAGACGGTGTTCGAGAACCGCTTCCAGCACGTGCCCGAGCTGGCGCGCCTGGGGGCCGCCATCGAGGTCCGGGGCAACGAGGCCCGGGTCCACGGCCCCACCCGCCTGTCCGGATCGCCGGTGATGGCGACCGATCTCAGGGCCTCGGCCTGCCTGGTGCTCGCGGCCCTCGCCGCCCAGGGCGAAACCGTGGTCGACCGGATCTACCACCTCGACCGGGGCTACGAGGCCATGGAGAGGAAATTGCAACGCCTCGGGGCGTCCGTCGTGCGCGTGAGCGGGCCCGATCCGGGGTGAGTGTCGTGCCCTCGTTCGCCTGCCCGCCGCCGCGGGTCCCGGGCGGCCCCGGGCGCGCCGGCGGCCGACTCGTCGCCGCCATGAGCTGGGTCCTGGCCCTGGTCTTCACCCTCCCGGTCCTCGCCGACCCGAGGATCCCCCTGGCCGAGCACACCCTGGCCGCGGACCCGGCCGCCGCCCTCGAGGCCGCCGCCGTCCTCCAGAGCGAGCAGCCGAAGGCCGCCGCCCGCATGGGGCTGAGCTACCTCCGGGGGCGCCTCCTCGAAGAGCTCGGCCGGCCCGACGACGCCGACGTGGCGTACGGTCAGGCCCTGGGCGAGGCGCCGCAGCTCGTGCCTTACGCCCGCTATCGCCTGGCCGCCGACCAGGAGCGCATCGGCCACCCCGAGGTCGCCGCGGGCGTGGTCGCCCCGGTCTTCGACCAGGACGTCCCCGAGAGCCTCCTCGAGCCGGCCACGCAGCTCTTCGCCCGGGCGATCGCCGAGGGCGGCGACTGCCGCATCCTGCGCGGTGTCCTGCGGCGCCGGCTCCCCGATCCCGAGCGCCGTCTGCTGCAGGTGGTGGAGGCCGAGTGCCTGCAACGCGCCGGCTCCCGGGCGCGCGCCGCCGAGGTGCTGTGCGCGGTCCTCGACGGCGGCCGGGAGGACGACGCGGCCCGCCGCGCCGCCGATCAGCTCGACGACATCGCGGCGCGCGAGCCCGCCGTCCTCGACCGCCTGATCACCGAGGGCTGCGACGGCGAGCTGCTCGCCGGGCTCACCTTCCACCAGCACCGGGAGTTCGACCGCTCGACCGCCTACCTCGAGCGCGCCGTCGCCCGCCGGCAGGGCCACCTCACGGTGGCGACCGACGAGGAGTTCGAAGCTCGCTACGCCCTCGCCCGCGGCTACTTCTGGCGCGAGCAGTTCGCCCTCGCGGCGGCGCACTTCGGGAACCTGGCCTTGCGCGCCCGCGACCTCGAGGAGCGCGCCAAGGTCCTCTACCAGCAGGCGCGGAGCCAGGAGCTCGACGGCAACTGGGACGCCGCAGACGCCGGCTTCCGGCGCACCTTCCAGACCCTGCCGAAGGGCGACCTCGCCGGCCCGGCCCTGCTCTCCGCCCTGCGCCTCGAGTGGCGAAGCGGCGAGGAGGTGCCGGCGCTGCATCTGCTGGGCATGCTGTCCCGCCTCCACGGGGCCGAGGAGCACGCGGCCCGCGCCGACCTGTTTCTCGCCGCGTCGGACATCGTCCGGGGCCGCGCCGACCGGGCGGACGGCTGGCTCCGGGCCGCCGCGAAGCAAGAGCCGGGGACCGAGCTCGAGGTCGAGTACTGGCGCGGGCGCCTCGCGGAGCTCGGGCAGGGCGAGGGGGCGGCCTCCGAGGCGGTCGCCCACTACCTGGCGGTGCTCCTGGAGGCTCCCTACCACCCGCTCGCCCGGGACGCCTTCGCGCGCCTCCAGAAACCGGGGCTGCGGGCGGCCGCCGAGACCGAGGGCAGGCGCCGGGCCTCCTCGCGCGAGCCCGACGACCTGTTCGCCGCCTGGCTCCTCCTGGGCGACGCGTCAGGCCCCGGGCGCGCGGCCCGCAAGGCGCTCGCCGCGCGCTACGCCTCGGCGCCGGACACCGCGGCGTTCTTCCGTCTCTCCGAGCTTTCGGTCGCGAGCTGGCCCCTGTGGTCCGAGCGGCTCGACGAGGCACCCGAGATGCTCCTCGCCCTCGGGCTGGTCGACGACGGGGTCGACGCGGTGGACGACCACTTCCCGGCATCCGACGCCGACCTCGCCTACACCGGGAGCCTGCTCCTCGCCCGGGACCGCCAGGTGCGGCGCTCCATGCTCCTGGCGAGCGCCTTCGCCCGGCCGCTGACCGACCGGGTCGAGGCCCCCTTCCAGCCGCGGAAGGTCCGGACGCTGCTCTACCCCCTGGCCTGGGACGAGCCGATCGGAGAGCAGGCGCGGCGCTTCGGCGTCGACCCCTTCCTGCTGGCGGCGGTGATCCGCGAGGAGAGCCGCTTCGACGCCCGGGCCCGCTCCCAGGCGTCGGCGCGGGGGCTCACCCAGTTCGTGTTCCTGACCGCGCGGCGCCTGGCGACCGAGGTGGGCATGGGGACCATCGCCCCGGGCGACCTCTACCGTCCCGAGGTGTCGATCACCCTGGGCGCCGCCTACGTCGCCGAGCTCGAGCGGCGCTTCTCCGGCTCGCTCCAGGAAGCCGTGGCCGCCTACAACGCCGGCCCCGCCCAGGCCGACCTCTGGCAGACGTACTGCTTCACCCGCGAGCTCCCGGAGTACTACTCGAAGGTCGGCTTCACCGAGACTCGCGCCTACCTGCGGAGGGTGCTCGCGAGCCGCGAGCAGTACGCCGAGCTCTACCCCGACCTCGGCCGGTAGCTACGGGGCCAGCGCAGGAACGTTGAACGTTGGTTGCCCGGCCAACGGCTCGGTGCGCCTCGAACGGTCCACCAGCGTCAGCCTAATGAACCTCCAACACCACCGGTGGCAGGTGGTCGTGCTCGCTGTCGAAGTAGTTCACGATGTCGGCCTCGCGCCGCAGCTCGTCGGTGCGTTGCTCGATGGCCTGGTTCAGCCGCTGCTCCTTGAGCAGTTTGCGGATGTCCTCGCGCACGTCCTCGATCGGCGGCACCGCCGCTCCCTTGGCCCGGAGCTCGCTCACCAGGGTCTCGTCGTAGTACTTCCGGATGTCTTCCAGGCTCACGAACACGCGGGGCCCCAGGAACTCCTGGAAGTAGATCCAGACCGAGAGCTGGCGGGCGACGAGCTGGCGCAGGTCCTCGAGGTCGAGCCCGACCTCGGCGAGGCGCGCCCGGAGCTCCTCCTCGGTCGAGAACCGGGAGCGGATGAGCCGGACCTGCTCCTCGATCTGGTCCACCGGCACCTGCTCGATGCCGAAGCGGCTGACCTCGTGGAGCCGGACCCGCTGGTCGATGAGCTGCTCGAGCGCGCGGCGGCGGAAGTCCGCTTCGCCCTCGCCGGGATGGCGGTCGACGAAGCCCAGGGTGATCGCTCGGTCGACGTCGGAGAGGAGGATCGGGTCCTCGTCGACCACGGCGAGGATGCGGTCGCGGAGCCTCAGGTCCGGGGCGGGAGCGTCGGGCCCGGCCGGTGGCGCGGCGGCGCCGGCCCGTGACGCCGGGGCGAGCCCCGGGACCAGGGCTCCGGCGAGGACGAAGACGAGGGCTGCGGCGCGCCGGCCGGTCATCGGGGCATCGTAACAGCAGCGGCTCGGCTGCTAACATCCGCGGCCATCATGCCGGGCGATCGCGACGGAGGGGAGCTCCGGGAGCCGAGCGCCCGCCCCGCCGGCGCCTCGGCGCGGCCCGGGAAGCTGGTGGTCGTCGCCACCCCGATCGGCAACCTCGACGACCTCTCGCCGCGCGCGCGCCGCGCCTTCGAGACCGCCGACCTCGTGGCCTGCGAGGACACCCGGCGCACCGGCCTCCTGCTCGCCGGGATGGGCGTCAAGAGGCCGCTGGTCTCGCTCCACGAGCACAACGAGCGCCAGCGCCTGCCGCGCCTGATCGGGGCGCTCGAGGCAGGCCAGACCGTCGCCCTGGCGAGCGACGCCGGCACCCCGCTGGTCTCCGACCCCGGGTTCCTCCTGGTCCGAGAGGCGGCCGCGCGCGGCGTCACCGTCGAGGCGGTCCCGGGGCCTTCGGCCCTCCTCGCGGCCCTGGTCGCCTCGGCGCTCCCTCCGCACCCGTTCACCTTCTGCGGCTTCCCGCCGCCCAAACGGGGCAAGCGCCGGAGCTTCTACGGCCGGTTCGCCGGCCTGCCCCACACGCTGGTCTTCTTCGAGTCGCCGCACCGCCTGGCGACGAGCCTCGCCGACGCCGCGGAGGTGCTGGGCGCCGATCGCCCGGCCGCCCTCTGCCGGGAGCTGACGAAGCTCCACGAGGAGGTCCTCCGAGGGACCCTGGGCGAGCTGCTGGAGGCGCTCGGGGCGCGCCGAGGCGTCAAGGGCGAGCTGGTGCTCGTGGTCGGAGGCGCACCGTAGCGGCGGGGCCCTGCGCCGTTTCATGCATCGTGAAGGCTACGCCGAGAGCCGCCGGAGGTGGTCGACCTCGCGCTCGAGGACCGCCAGGAAGGCGTCGACCTGCTCGGCCGTGTTGCCCAGGCCGAAGCTCACCCGGATCGAGGCCAGGGCCTCGAGCGGATCGAGCCCCATGGCGAGGAGCGTCTTCGAGGGCTCCACCGTCCCCGAGCTGCACGCCGAGCCGGTCGAGACGCCGAACCCGGCGAGGTCGAGGCGGAGGTGGAGCGCCTCGCCCTCGACGCCGAGGAAGGCGACGTGCGAGGTCTGGGGCAGGCGTGGCGGGGCGGTCGAGTGGACGACCGCGTCGGGGATCGCGCGCAACCCGGCCTCGAACCGCTCGCGCAGCGCCGAGAGCCTGCGCACGCGGCGCGGCAGCTCCTCGCAGGCCAGCCGGGCCGCGGCGCCCAGGCCGACGATCGCCGGCACGTTCTCGGTGCCGGGGCGCAGCCGGCGTTCCTGACCTCCGCCGGCCATGAGCGGCGAGAGCTCCGCTCCCCGGCGCGCCCAGAGGGCCGCCGCGCCCAGCGGGCCGTTGAGCTTGTGTGCGCCGAGCACCAGGTAGTCGGTGCCCAGCTCGCCGACGTCGACCGGGATCTTGCCCACCGCCTGGACGGCGTCCGTGGCCATGGGGACGCCCCGCTCCCGGCAGGCCGCGGCGACCGCCACCACCGGCTGGAGGGTGCCGAGCTCGTTGTTCGCGAGCATCAGGCAGGCGAGGCGGGTGTCGGCGGAGAGGGCGCGGATCATGGCTTCGGCCGAGACCACGCCGTCGGGTCCGGGCGGCACGCGCACCACCTCCATGCCCGCCGCCTCGAGGCAGGCCGCGGCGCCGGCCGTGGAGGGATGCTCGATCGCGGAGAGGACGATGCGCCCGGAGTACCCCGCGCGCTTCCCGGCGCCCAGCAGCAGGAGGTTGTTCGCCTCGGTCCCCGAGCTGGTGAAGACCAGCTCCTCGGGCCGGGCGCCGATCAGCTCGGCCACCTGGCGGCGGGCGGCCGCCACCGCCTCGTGCGCCGCCTTGCCCGGGGCGTGGAGCGACGAGGGGTTGCCGAAGCGCCCTGCCAGCCACGGCAGCATGGCGTCGCGTGCCCCCGGATGGAGCGGAGTGGTGGCGTTGTGGTCGAAGTAGACGTACGACATCGTAGCGAGTCTAACAAGGGCGGCCGGCGGGCGTGGCCACCGCGGGGCCAGGAATCCAGCGCTCCGATCGCGGGTTATGAATCCACCGGGGACTCAGGGTGTGATGACTCGAGCTCGCATTCTTCTCATCGTTGGCTTGCTCTTCGCCGCCGCCGTGCCGACACTCGCCGGCGAGGCGGCGCAGCAGGCGCCGGCGGCGAAACCGGCCGAGTCGGCGAAGCCGGCCAAGACGGCCAAGGCGGCCAAGGCGGCCAAGACGCTCGAGCCCGGGGATTTGCCCGAGAAGTACCGGCAGTGGCTGAAGTCGGTCGACATCATCATCACGCCGGAAGAGCGGGCCGCATTCCTCGCCCTCCAGGAGGACTACCAGCGCGACGCCTTCATCGAGCGCTTCTGGCGCGTGCGGGACACGGACCGCACGACGGGGCGCAACGAGTACCGGGACCGCTGGGAGAACCTCCTCAAGTACTCCGCCGAGAACTTCGGAGGCGAGAACGACGAGCGCCGGAAGATCCTCCTGCTCAACGGGCCGCCGGCGGGCATCATCGCCAGCAAGTGCTCGCTCCTCTATCCCCTGGAGGTCTGGTATTACGCCCAGAGCGACCTGGTGCCGTTCCAGTTCGTCGTGGTCTTCTACCGTCCGTACGGTGCCGGCAACTTCCGCATCTGGGAGCCGAGCGCCGGCCTCGGTGCGCTGGTCGACGAGTGGAACGCGCGGGGAGGATCGGGCTCGGTGCTGCAGGACGTGGCGCTCGAGTGCCCGGACGGCGACAAGCTCGCCGGCGCCATCAGCTGGGTGGCGCGGGAAGGGATTCTCGGGTACACCAGCCTGCTGGGGCGGATGGAGAAGAAGCCCGAGGAGCCGGCCAGCGAGTGGGTCAAGACCTTCGACGCCTATTCGACCCGGGTGCCGACGGGCGCCGGGAGCTTCGACGCCCACCTCTCGGTCTCCTACCCCGGCCGCCGCCAGAGCCGCACGGTGGTCCAGGGCCTGGTCTCGGTGCCGGTGGCCGAGGCCGGGGAGGCCGACCTCGCCGGCAACAAGTCCTACAACTTCCTGGTCACGGGCGAGGTGCTGCGCGAGGGGGAGCTGTTCGAGAGCTTCCGGTACAAGTTCGACTACCCGGCTGCCCAGATCACCACCAAGACGATCCCCCTGGTCTTCGAGCGCGCCCTGCGCCCCCACGGCTACACCCTGGTGGTCAAGGTGGAGGACCTGAACTCGGGCAAGTTCTTCCGCACCGAGACGCCCATCGACGTACCCGAGGCTTCGGGCCCGCCGCCGGCGCCCGAGCCCGCCGACCCGGAGAGCGCCCGCCTGCTGGCCGAGGCCAACGCCCTGCTCACCGCGACGCAGTCGACCCTCAAGATCGTGCCTCCCCAAGGCGAGCTGATCACCGGCATGACCCGCTTCGACACGCTGACGACGGGCAAGGACATCGACCACGTGACCTTCGCCTTGAACGGCCAGTCGATCCTCACCGACAGCCGGCCTCCGTACTCGGTGGAGCTCGACCTCGGCTCGCTGCCGCGCACCCATTCGCTGCGCGCCACCGCCTACGATGCCGCCGGCGAGGAGGTGGCCGCCGACGAGATCCTGGTCAACGCGGGCGGCACCCGCTTCCGCGTGCGGCTGACCGATCCGCGGCGGGGCCAGGTCTTCCACGACAGCCTGCGGGCCCGGGCCGAGCTCGAGGTGCCGGCCGGCGAAACGGTCGGCCGGGTGGAGCTCTACCTCGACGAGACCAAGGTGGCGACGCTCTACGGCCCGCCCTGGGAGCAGCCCATCGTGTTGCCTCCGGAGATGCGCGACGGCGGCCAGATGGGCTACGTGCGGGCCGTCGCCTACCTGGACGACGGCAGCTCGACCGAGGACACCGTCTTCGTCAACGCCCCGGACTACATGGAGGAGGTCGACGTCCAGTTCGTCGAGCTCTACGCCACGGTCCTCGACCGCACGGGGCGGCCGGTCCAGGGGCTCAGCCGGGACGACTTCCAGGTTGCGGAGGACGGCAAGCGCCAGCAGATCCTGCGCTTCGAGCAGGTGCGGGACCTGCCGATCCACGCCGGGATCCTCCTCGACGTTTCGGCGTCCATGGACGAGAGCCTGCCGGCAGCCCGCGACGCCGCCCTCGAGTTCTTCCAGCAGATCCTCCACCCCAAGGACCGGGCGGCGCTCATCACCTTCAACGACCATCCCAACCTGGCGGTGAAGTTCACCAACCAGGTCGACACTCTGGCGGGCGGCCTGGCCGGCCTCAAGGCGGAGCGGGGGACGTCGCTCTGGGACAGCGTGATCTTCTCGCTCTACTACTTCAACGGCATCAGGGGGCAGAAGGCGCTCCTGATCCTCTCCGACGGCAAGGACGAGTCGTCGAAGTTCTCCTTCGACGACGCCCTGGAGTATGCCCGCCGCGCCGGCGTGACGATCTACACGGTCGGCCTCGACCTCCCCCGTGGCGACCCCCGCCGCAAGCTGACGAAGCTCGCCGAGGAGACCGGAGGCCGGAGCTACTTCGTGGCCTCGAGCAGCGAGCTCGCCGCGATCTACAGCCAGGTCGAAGAAGAGCTCCGCTCCCAGTACCTGGTCGCCTACCAGAGCGCCAATCCCGACCAGAGCGGCAAGTTCCGGAAGGTGGACCTGCAGGTCGCTACACCGGGCTTAGAAGTAAAAACGATGACCGGGTATTATCCGTAGACCCCGAGCCTCTCGTCTCGAGGGTCCGCTCGAGCACCTCGTCGCCGGCCCCCACCCACGGCCACCGTCTTCGGCAAGACCCGGCTATCGGGCCTCAACCCCCGCAGAGGCCTACCGGATGCCCCCCACAACCCCTCGATCCCCTTCCCACCCCACGGGGGGGAAGGGGACGCCCCCGCCCAAGTGCTCACACCGGTCTGGAGGCCATGGGGGGAGTGCGGCCCCTTCGCCCGGGGCCGTCGCCGCCCCAACTAGCACCTCCGTCGATTCCCCCTCTCCCTCCAACCGGCGCGGCAGGGGCAGTCGAGGAGTCCGGTGGTACGCAGGCTCGGGGGATGCGTCTCTCTTCGCCGGCGCAGTTTGCCGCCGAAGAGAGACCTTCCGCCGAGCCGTCGCCAGCGCGACCCCGGTCCACTGTCCGACGCCCCTCGCCCCTATCGCCCATGCTAGCCTTTCGCCGCGCCATCCGCCCCTTGCCCATGCCCTCCCTGCCCGCGCTCATCCTCGCCTCCGCCTCCCCCCGCCGCCGGAACCTCCTCGCCACCCTCGGCCTCCATTTCCTGGTCCGTCCCGTCGACCTCGACGAGACGCCTCGCGCCGGCGAGGCGCCCGAGGTGTACGTCCGGCGCCTGGCCGAGGAGAAGGCGACGGCGGAAGTCGCCCCGGGCGAGCTGGTCCTCGCCGCGGACACCACGGTCGTGCTCGACGGCGAGATCCTGGCCAAGCCGGGCGACGCGGCCGAAGCGTGCGCCATGCTCGCCCATCTCGCCGGCCGCGAGCACACCGTGCTGACCGGCGTCGCCCTGGAACAGCTCGGCCGGGAGCGCCGCACCGTTGTGGAGAGCTCGCGGGTGCGGATCGCCCCCCTCGAAGCCGAGGAGATTGCCTGGTACGTCGCCACCGGCGAGCCCATGGACAAGGCGGGGAGCTATGCCGTCCAGGGGATCGGCGCGATGTTCGTCGAGTCGGTCGTCGGCGATTACACGAACGTGGTCGGCCTGCCGCTGCCCGCCACCCGCCGGCTGTTCGCCGAGACGGGCTACGACCTCAAGGACTTCCGCCGATGAGCGAGCTTCCCCGAACGGCCCTTTCCCGCGGCCCGGCGCCCTCCCTGCCGGAGCTCGCCGGCCGGTATCTCGAGGAGTACCTCGACAAGGTCCGCCTCGCCCTGGCCGGCCTCGACGACGAGCAGGTCTGGTGGCGCCCGGCGCCGGGCACCAACAGCGCCGGCAACCTCGTGCTCCACCTGTGCGGCAACCTCTCGCTCTGGCTCCTCGCCGGCGCCGGCGGCCGTCACTACGAGCGCCACCGGAGCGCGGAGTTCGCCGCCGAAGGAGGGCACTCGCGCGACGAGCTCCTCGCCAAGCTCGCCGGAGTGGTCGCGGAGTGCCTGGAGGTGCTGGCAGCCCTCGACTCGGCCGATCTCGCCCGCCCCCTCGAGGTCCAGGGCTACACCACCGACCTCCTCTCGGCCGTGCTCCACGCCGTCGAGCACACGAGCTACCACACCGGCCAGATCGTCTGGATCGCCAAGCAGCTCCGCGCCGGCAAGGCCCCGTTCGAGTTCTACCCGCGGCACACCGGCGAATAGATCGGATGCCCCCCACAACCCCTCGATCCCCTTCCCACCCCACGGGGGGGGAAGGGGACGGTTGATCGGATGCCCCCCACAACCCCTCGATCCCCTTCCCACCCCACGGGGGGGGGAAGGGGACGGTTGATCGGATGCCCCCCACAACCCCTCGATCCCCTTCCCACCCCACGGGGGGGGAAGGGGACGGTTGATCGGATGCCCCCCACAACCCCTCGATCCCCTTCCCACCCCACGGGGGGGGGAAGGGGACGGTTGATCGGATGCCCCCCACAACCCCTCGATCCCCTTCCCACCCCACGGGGGGGGGGAAGGGGACGGTTGATCGGATGCCCCCCACAACCCCTCGATCCCCTTCCCACCCCACGGGGGGGGGAAGGGGACGGTTGATCGGATGCCCCCCACAACCCCTCGATCCCCTTCCCACCCCACGGGGGGGGAAGGGGACGCCCCCGCCCAAGTGCTCAGGCGGGTTTGGAGGCCAGGAGGGGAGTCTGGCCCCTTCGCCCGGGGCCGTCGCCGCCCCAACTACTACCCCCGCCGATTCCCCCCTCCTCCCCCCACCGGCGCGGCAGGGGCAGCCCAGGAGTCCGGTCCTACGCAGGGGCGGGGACGCGTGGGATTTCGCCGGCGCAGTCCGCCGCCGAAACCCCACCGCCCCGGCCCGTCGCCACCCCGACCCCGGCCCGACGTCCGACGCCCGACGCCCCCTACGCCGCGCCACGCCCCCCCGCGCCCCGTCTTGACTCCACCGCCCGCCGCGAATACCTTGATCCCGGACCGCACCCCCGCGAGGAGAGCCATGAGCCCGAAAGCCGTGATCCGCGCCTACCTGATCTTCACCGGCACCGGGCCGATCCTGGTGCTCTCGACCTATCCCAAGCTGACCGACGAGCGGCTGGTGGAGAAGCTCCGCTACAAGGGAATCGACAAGTTCATCGCCTACCAGGTCGACCTGGGCGCCGTCCAGCAGCGCTACGCCCAGGCCTACGCCAACGTCAGCCAGGACCTGGAGGGCGAGGGCGTCGAGGACCTGCGCGTGCTCGACTTCAACGGCCACCAGATCATGGCCAACTTCTCCCTCGACGAGCTCGGCGACCCGATCAAGTTCGGCGGCTGATGCCCGGCCCCTCCGTCGTCCTGGTGCGGCCCCGAGAGGAGGGCAACGTCGGCGCCGCCTGCCGGGCCATGGCCAACATGGGTCTCTCCGAGCTGCGCCTGGTGGAGCCGGCGGCCGAGCTGGGGGGCGTGGCCCGGGCCTTCGCGGTGGGGGCCCACGGCGTGCTCGAGGGCGCCCGGCGGTTCGCGACGTTCGAGGCGGCGATCGCGCCTTTCGGCCGCGTCGTCGGGACCACGTCGGCCCGAGATCGGCGCCTGCCGGTGCCGGTCCTCGCCCCCCGCGAGCTCCCGGGCGTGCTGGCGGGCGATCCGCCCGGCACGCCCACCGCCCTGGTCTTCGGCTCGGAGGTGGGCGGGCTGACCAACGAGGAGCTCGCCGCCTGCGAGCCGGTGGTCACCGTGCCCTGCGCGCCGGCCCAGCCGACCCTGAACCTCGCCCAGGCGGTGTTGATCGTCGCCTACGAGCTCTACGTGGGCGGGGGGGAGGGGGCGGCCGGGCCCCGGGCCGAGACCGAAGTGGCGCCTTCGGCCCCGGCGGCCACGGTCGAGGGGCTCTTCGGGCACCTCCGAGAGGTGCTCGCCGAGGTCGGGTTCGAGCGCGACACGACCTTTCCCGGGGTGATGCGCGACCTGCGCCGCCTCGCCGCCCGGGCGCGGCCGAGCGAGCGCGAGGTGACCCTCCTGCGGGGCATCCTGCGCCGCATCCAGAACGCCTCGAGGCGGGCGGCGGACCCCGCGTCCGGGCACCGCTCCGGGGCGGGCGCCGGTGATAACATCCCGCCGCCATGACCGACCGTGAAACCAGGGCCGCCGTCGCCGACAGCTTCACCCGTGCGCCCGTCGTCGGCGTCGTCCGGACCGACTCGCACGAGCGGGCGGAGGCGATCGCGCACGACCTGATCGCGGGCGGTCTGGAGCTCATCGAGATCACGTTCACCGTCCCCGACGCCCTGCGCCTGGTGACGGCGCTGCGCGCGGAGCGCGGCGCCTCCGGCGGTCCGCCCTGGATCGGCATGGGCACGGTCACCACGGCCACGCGGGCCGAGCAAGCGGTGGCGGCGGGGGCCGAGTTCGTCGTCTCGCCCAACGCCTCGCGCGCGGTGGCCGACGTCGTCCGGGAGTCGGACCGCTTCCTGGTGCTCGGCGCCCTGACCTGTACGGAGATCGTCGAGGCCCAGGCCGCGGGGGCCGACCTGGTCAAGGTCTACCCGCTGCCCGCGGTCGGGGGTCCGGCCTACCTGTCGATCGTCCGCGGCCCGCTCGGCGACGTGCCGATGCTCGCCGCCGGCGGCTTCGGCATCGAGGAGATCCCGGCCTACCGCGCCGCCGGCGCCATCGCCTACGGCATCGGTGGGCCGTTGCTGGGCACGACGCCGGCCGAGACCGCGACCCGCGTCGGCCGGGCGCTGGCGCTGGCGCGTGGGGAGGCCGCGGCTTGAGCGCTCCGGTGCGTTCCGCGGCGCCGCCCCGTCGCGTCGCCTTCGACCCGACGCCGGAGATCTTCGCCACCGACGCCGGAGGCGGCTTCGCCTTCCCTCTCCTGGTGGCCGGCGACCGGTTCATCGAGACCGAGGGCTTCGACGAGTGCCGCCTGGTGTTCTCCGTCTGGCACCCGTCGGAGAAGCGCTCGATCGACCTCGACCGGGCCTACGTCGAGCTGCGTGCCTCGTTCGACGCGGAGGAGGACCGCTGGACCCGGATCGCCGAGATCGAGCCGGTGGTGCCGCCCTACGGCAGCGACAGCTTCGACGGCTGGATCGTCCTGCCGACGCTCGGCACCGTCACCGCCTTCGCCCTCTTCGGCGCCGGCTTCGAGCCGCGCTCGCGCATCCAGATCCGGGGCACCGGCTACTTCGTGCCATGACCCACCTCGAGCTCATCGCCCGGCTGGCGCAGCCGGCCGAGAGCAAGATCGTGCTCCTGGTGCTCGACGGGCTGGGCGACATCCGCACGCGCGCGCAGCCGGAGACCGCCCTCGAAGCGGCGGCGACGCCCCACCTCGATGCCCTGGCGGCCCGCTCGACCCTCGGGCGCCTGGTGCCGGTCGCCACCGGCGTGACCCCGGGGAGCGGCCCCGGGCACCTGGCGCTCTTCGGCTACGACCCGACCTCGCCCGAGGCGGACATCGGGCGCGGCCCTCTGGAGGCCCTGGGCGTGGGGATCGACCTGCGCCCCGGCGACGTGGTCGCGCGCGGGAATTTCGCGACCCTCGACGACGAGGGGCGGGTCACCGACCGCCGCGCCGGCCGCATCTCCACCGAGGAGAACCGGCGCCTGACCGCCAAGCTCGAGCGCGCGCTCGCCGAGCACCCGCCCGAGGGCCTCGACCTCTCGATCTACTCGGGCGAGGGCCACCGCTTCGTCCTCCTCGCTCGCGGCGAGGGGCTGTCGCCGGCGATCGGCGACACCGACCCCCAGGAGGCCGGCGTGCCGCCGCGCCCCCTCGAGGCGACGGACGAGGCGGCCCGGACGACCGCCGAGCGGCTCGCCCCCGCCCTCGAGACCCTGCGCCGGGCCCTGGCGGACGAGCCCCGGGCCAACGGCTTCCTCCTCCGGGGCTTCGACACCCTGCCTCACCTGCCGGGACTCGACGCCCTCTATGGCTTGCACCCCGGCTGCTTCGCCGGCTACCCCCTCTACCGCGGGGTCGCCCGCCTGTGCGGCATGGAGGTGGTCGAGGTGGGCAAGGAGGCCGGCGAGATCCTGGACCGGGTGGCGCGCCGCTGGGACGACTTCGACTTCCTGTTCCTCCACGTCAAGGGGACGGACAAGGCGGGGGAGGACGGCGACCAGGCGGCCAAGGTGCGGGTGATCGAGGATCTCGACGGCCAGCTCCCCAGGCTCCTCGAACGCCTCGACCCGGCGCGCGACGTCCTGGCGATCACCGGCGACCACTCGACGCCGGCGCCCATGAAGCTCCATAGCTGGCATCCGGTGCCGCTCCTCCTCCACGGCCCGTTCTGCTCGATCGACGGCGAGACGACGTTCAGCGAGCAGGCCGCCGCTCGCGGCCACGTGGGGACGATCCCGTCGCGCGAGCTGATGGGCCTGCTCCTCGCCAACGCCGAGCGGCTGGCGAAATTCGGGGCCTGACCGGATCGCCCCCGCGGAGTCCGATATCGCGCGAAGCGGCCGAGCTCCGCCTCGGCCGGGCGATCGGTTCGGAGGACACCCAACGCTCCGGCCGAGACAGAGCTCGGCCGCTTGACGCGGGGTTGCCGGCCGGGCGATCGGCCGAGCCAGACCTCGGCGTGGCCTACCGGAAGCCGCGCCGGAGCTCTCTCTTGAAGGTGTTGTAGCCGGTCTCGTCGTAGAGGGCGACGACGACCTTGCTCAGCTTGGTGCCGCCCTGGAGGTAGCGGTGGATCTCGGTCAGCATGATCCTCGCCGCCCGGTCCATGGGGTAGCCGAAGTTGCCGGTCGAGATCGCCGGCAGGGCGATCGAGCGCAGGCCGTTGCGGTCCGCGAGCGCCAGGGCCGAGCGCACGGCCGCCGCCAGCTTGCGGTCCTCGTCGCCCTCGCCGTTGCGCGGCCCCACCGCGTGGATCACCTGCTTGGCCTTGAGCTCGCCGGCGCCGGTCATCACCGCGGTGCCCACCGGCGTCGAGCCGATCCGGTCGCACTCTTCCTGGATGCTCGGGCCGCCTCGTTCGCGGATCGCGCCGGCCACGCCGGAGCCGAGCTGGAGATGCTCGTTGGCGGCGTTGACGATGGCATCGACCTCGAGGTCGGTGATGTCGGCCTCGAGAAGCTCGAGCGTGGTGCCGTTCAGCTCCAGAGAGAGTTTGTTCTCCGCCATGGTCTGTCGTTCCCTCCGGGCGTCATCATATCAGGACGGTTCCTCCGGCTGCAGGCCGCCGTTCATGTAGACTTCCCCGGCCATGCTGAGCGCACTGAAGGCGGAGCTCGCCGAGCGCGTCGAGCGGCGGATCCGGGACCTCTTCGGGGTCGAGCACGCGCCCATCGTGGAGATTCCCCCACGACGCGACCTGGGCGACCTCTCCTTCCCGGCGGCGCTGCAGCTCGCCCGCGTCTTGCGGCGCAACCCGCGCGAAATCGGCCGCGAGCTCGCCGAAGGCCTGGAGCTGCCCGCGGTCGTCCGCGACGTGCGGGTCGAGGGGGCGGGCTACCTGAACCTCTACCTCGACCGGCCGGCGATCGTCCGGCGGCTCCTCGAAGGCGAGCTCTTCACCCCGCGGGCGGCCGACGGCGAGGGCAAGGTGGTGGTCGAGCACACCAACATCAACCCCAACAAGGCGGCCCACATCGGGCACCTCCGAAACGCCGTCCTGGGCGACGTGCTGGCGCGCCTTCTGCGCCGCCTCGGCCGCTCGGTCGAGGTCCAGAACTATATCGACGACACCGGGGTCCAGCTCGCCGACGTGGTGGTGGGCTTCCTCGACGTCGAGCACGTGTCGCGCGCCGAGGTCGCCGCCCTGCCGGAGCCCTTCGACTACCTGTGCTGGGATCTCTACAGCCAGGTCGGGCGCTGGTACGAGGAGGATCCGGAGCGCAAGCGCTTCCGCCAGGAGACCCTCCACGCCCTCGAGAAGGACGAGGGGGAGCGCGCGGAGATGGGCCGGCTGGTGGCGCGGCGGGTGGTGGGCCGGCATCTCGAGACCATGGGCCGGTTGGACGTGGGGTACGACCTCCTGACCCACGAGCGCCACATCCTGCGGCTCGACTTCTTCTCCCAGGCCGCCCAGGCCCTCGAGAGCTCCGGCGCCATGTACCTCGAGAGCCAGGGCAAGAACGCCGGCTGCTGGGTGATGCCGCTCGCCCAGGCCGAGGAGTTCGCCGGCCTCGAGGACGCCGACAAGGTCATCGTCCGCTCCGACGGCACGGTCACCTATGTGGGCAAGGACATCGCCTACCAGCTCTGGAAGTTCGGCCTCCTGGGCAAGGACTTCGCCTACCGCTTCTGGATGGAGCGGGGCCTCTGGGAGACCGCGATGGAAGGCGCCGAGACCCATCCCGCCTTCGGCCATGCCGAGCGGGTGATCAACGTCATCGACGCGCGCCAGAGCTACCTCCAGCGGATCGTCCGCGCCGGGCTCCAGGCCCTCGGCCACGAGGAGCAGGCCGAGCGCTCGGTCCACTTCGCCTACGAGATGGTCTCGCTCTCGCCCGCCACCGCCCGCCAGTTCGGCTTCCTGGGCGAGGACGAGGAGGAGCGTTCCCTCGAGATGTCGGGCCGCAAGGGCATCGGGGTCAAGGCCGACGACCTCCTCGACCTGCTCGAATCGAAGGGCCGCCAGGAGATCGCCAGCCGCAACCGGGAGCTCGCCGGCGAGGAGCTCGACCGCCTGGCGACCGAGATCGCGGTCGCCGCCCTCCGGGTGTTCATGGTCAAGGCCACGACCACGCGGGTGATCGCCTTCGACCTCGACGAGGCCCTCTCCTTCGAGGGCGAGTCGGGGCCGTACCTCCAGTACTCGGCGGTCCGGGTGGACAACATCCGGCGCAAGCTCGCCGAGGCCGGCCTGCCGGTGGAGGTCTCGGCCGCGGAGGCGGGCGCCCTCGACCCGGGTCTCTACGGCGACGACCTCTGGGACCTCGCCTGGGGGGTGGCGCAGATCGGCGAGGTCTTCGAGAGGGCGGCCGACTCCCTCGAGCTGTCGCTGGTGGCGCGGCTGGCCCTCGACCTCGCCCAGAAGCTCAACGCCGTCTACCACCGGCACCCGATTCTCCACGAGGAGGACGCCGCGGTTCGCGCCGCCCGGCTGGCCGCGGTCCAGCTCTTCCGCCGGGGTTTCGACGAGCTCGCCGCGGTCCTGGGCGTTCCGATCCCCGAGCGAATGTAGGCGCCGCGACGCTCCCGGCGGCGGCGGCCGCCGCCGCCGCTCAGCGGCGGTCCAGCGGGCTCCTCTGGATCACCCGCGCCACGCTCTGGACGAAGCGCTCGGCGCCGTCGAGCTTGCCCAGGAAGTCGAACAGGCGCTCGGAGTCGACCGGCGGCGTGCCGTGGACCAGCGAGTTGCGCAGCGCCGGCAGCGGCTCCAGACGGCGGATGAGGGCGTCCGGGAAGTCCTCGTAGATCGCCAGGTTGCGCACCGCCTCGCTGTAGTCCTCGAAGCGCAGACCCCGGCGCGCCGAGAGCTCGCCGGCGATGTCGATCACCCGCTGACAGACGACGAGCAGCGCGTAGCGCACGTCGTTGGCGAGCGAGAGGTCCGCGTCGAGGGTCGCGGGCTCCGGGATGTGCGGTTGCAGGTCGTCCAGGTGGCTGAGCTGGCGGCGCAGCTCGGCGACGCGTTCGGCGAGGTAGGTCATCGCGGGCTCATCGCGGTCTCGTCAGGAGCTACGTGCTCCGCGGCAGAAATACGGTCGCATTCAGGCGCCGCTGCATCCACCCCAGCGGCGTTGCGCTCCCTGCGACAGACCTCCGGGTATGCCTCGGTCCCGCGCCTTGCTGGGGCGGCGCTTCGACGCCCTCGGTACGTGACCGTATTTCCGCCACGGAGCACCAAGGGGCGTCTCATCGGGTGACGACCTCGACCCGGGTCCGGCGCACCCGGCGCAGGAAGGGCTCGAGGTCGGCGGCCCGGATCTGGACGTCGCGGAGGAAGGCGCGATCGACCTGAGGCTCCCAGGCGGCCAGGCGCCGGCCTTCGGTCACGATCCGCCGGGCGAGCGGCGGCGGCGCGTCGTTCAGGACCAGCAGCTCGACCAGGCTGTCGCCCGCCTCGTCGGCGAGCTCGCCGGCCAGCAGCGCGCGCAGCTCGAGCCGATCCCGGGCTTGCGGGAACCGTTCCTCGTCGAGCAGGAGCCCGAGCCCCAGGTCGCTCTCCCAGTGCGGCTTGCTCGTGGTCCAGCTGCCGAAGAGATAGACCGCGGCGAGCCCGAGGTCAGGCCGGTCCAGGAAGTATCGCTGTAGCCGTTCGATCCGGTTTCCGCTCATCTCTCCCGACACCGGTCCGGAATTTGGTTTGCTGCGGAAACGTACCACGCAGAGGCACCCGGAAACCACGGGGAGAACCAGGGGGCGGGCGGCTGCTAGACTCGCCGCTCGATGAGCGACCCGGCGGTCCAGGCGGCGATGCCCTCGCGGGAGGCCAGTCGCCCGGGATGGACCCTCATGGGCTGTGGCTGCGGCGCCGTGATGACCGTCGTGCTCCTGGGGATCCTCACCGTCACCTGGTACGGCTACGAGAAGTCGAAGGGCTTCGAGCACGAGCAGGGCGACCCCGCGGCGCGCGAGCGGACGAGCCGTCGGATCCTGGGCTACCGCCGGCTGCCGGAGGGCTACCATCCCATGGGCGGCTTTTCGGTGCCCTTGGTCATGGAGATGGCGATGCTCTCGGACCGGGAGCTGGCGCCGGGCGAGACCGTCCAGGGCGCCGCCGACGCCTTCCGCCGGCGGGGGTTCGTCTTCATGAAGACCCGGATCTGGGGCGACCGGGCCCGGAAGCTCCGCGACTACTTCGCGGGCCGCCGGACGACGAGCGACTTCTTCCACGACGTCGACCTGCGCTTCGACGCCTCCCGCGCCCTGGGCCGGGGCGCCGCCGACGCCGCGGGCGGCCACGTGCTCTGGGTGGCCGAGCGCGGGACGATGAAGCTGGGCGGGTCCGAGCGCGACGAGGTGCTCGCCCGCCTCCTGGTCGAGTGCCCGGGCGACGGGCGCCTCGGGGTGGCGATGTGGTTCGAGCCGGCGCCGGCCCCGGACGCCTCGTACGACGGCACGCCCGCCGACGCCGACGCCCTCGTCCGCTTCCTGAATCACTTCCGGCTCTGTTCGTCGTAGTGAGACCTGGAGGAGGAACGCCATGAACGGCTCATCGACCGGCGGCGGGCGCAGCGCGTGGCACTACATCGGTTGCGGCTGCGTGGCCCTGGCCGTCCTGGCCGCCCTGGTCGCGGGCGGCGCGGGGTGGTTCATCTACACGCGGGCGCGGCAGCTCAAGGCCGAGATCACGGACCCCGCGGCGCGCGCGGCCAAGGTGCGCGCGATCCTCGACTACGACCGGCTCCCGGACGGCTACCACCCGGCCTTCGGCATGTCGATCCCCTGGCTGATGGAGATGGCGATCCTGACCGACCGCGAGCTACCCGCGGGCGAGGACATGAAGGGGAGGAACGGCCGCGACTTCGTGGGCGACCGTGGGTTTCTCTACTTCGTCGTCCGGTCCTTCCAGGGCGGGCGCGGCGCGGCGCGGGGCTACGCCCGGACGGACTTCGACTTCGACGCCCAGGAGACGCTGGGCGAGGGAGAGCTCGAGGCCGGCGGCGCGAAGGTGAGCTGGGTCGCCCGCCGGGGCGAGCTCCACCGCAGGGGGGAGGACCAGCCGACGGTGGCCGCCGAGCTCCACCTCGACTGCCCGGGAGACCAGCGCGAGCGCCGGGCGGTCTGGTTCACGCCGGCGCCCGAGGGCGGCTCCTACGCCGGCACACCGGCCTCCCCGGAGGCCCTCGCGGCCTTCCTCGGCCACTTCCGGTTCTGCCGGTAGACCCCATGCCCCGCGCAACCGCTCGAGCCCCTTCCCACCGCGGCCTGCCCCGTCACTCCTCGCCGTAGCTGATCTCGAGGGTCTTCAAGCGCCAGGCGGAGAGGGCGACGAGCGCCGAGGCGACCAGCAGGAGCCCGGGCACCGCGAGCCAGGGCGACGGCGCCGCGGAGAGGAGCGCCAGGGCCCCTTCGGGCGGCGGTACCGGCTGGAGCGCCTGGAGGTAGAAGATCACGCTCAGCCGCTTCAGGAGCGGCGGCAGCAGGAAGTTGATCCCCTCCCAGACGAAGACCCCGAGCGCCGGCAGGATCGGGTTGCGGAAGAAGAGCCCCGAGGCGAGGAAGACGGCGCCGTACCCGACCACCCCGAGGAAGGTGACCCCGAGGTAGCCGGCGAGCTGCCCCAGGCCGCCGCCGCCGGCGAAGAAGCTCGCGTAGTCGCCGCTGCCGGCGCCCTGGGTCAAGGGCAGGAAGTGGAGGAGGAACGAGAACAGGGTGGTCCCTCCCAGCACCAGGCCGGCGGCCACGAGACCGGCCGCGAGCTTGCCGGCCACCAGGACCTCCCGGCGCACCGGTGTGAGCAGGTAGTAGTGGAGGCTCCGCTGCTGGATCTCGGCCCGGAACAGGCGGGTGAAGACCAGCAGGCAGACGAAGAAGACGACCAGCCGGCAGACGAGCCCGGAGAAGAAGACGCTGTACTCCTGGCTGAGGGTGCCCGCGGCGGGGGTCTCGGCCGGTGCCCCGAAGATCCCGAAGGTCCGGACCCAGGCGTAGATCAGCACCAGCCCTACCGGAAAGGCGGCCATCAGGTAGAGGCCGAGGGCCCGCAGGCCGAAGAAGTTCCGGCCGATCTCGAGGCGCGCCACCGCCAGGGCCTGGCGGGTCCAGAGGCCCCACCGCGCGCCGCCCCTCGCCGGCTCGAGGCTCACGACCTCGCCCCCGGCTCCGAGCCGATCAGGTAGCGATAGACCGACTGGACGTCCTCGTCGACGGGCAGCACCGCCTCGACGGTGAAGCCCTCGCCGGCCACCACCCGGTTGAGCAGCAGGTAAAAGCCGTCGGCGTCCCGGGTCGCCACCAGCACTCCGGAGCCGTCCTCGAGCAGGCGCGCCTCGACCACGCCGTCCTCCTCGAACACCCGGGCCGCCAGGTGCGACGGCCGGTCGCAGCGGATGAGGATCTTCATCGGGTGGCTCTCCATCTCGGAGCGCACCCCCCGGATGTCCCCCTCGGCCACCACGTAGCCGTTGTTGAGCAGCACCACCGAGTCCGAGATCATGTCCACCTCGTGGAGGATGTGCGAGGAGACCACCACGTGGAGCCCCTCGGCGGCGAGCTGGCGGAAGAGCGCGATCATCTCGGCGCGGGCCATGGGGTCGAGGCCGTTGAGCGGCTCGTCGAGGAGCATCACCGACGGGTGGTGGGCCATCGCCTGGGCGAGACGGATCCGCTGGCGCATGCCCTTGCTGTAGCCGGCGACCCGCCGGCCGGCGGCGGCGGTGAGCCCCACCCGCTCGATCGCCTCGCCGGCGAGGCGCCGGGCCTCCGGCCGCGCGTAGCCGTGGAGGCGCAGGAACGACTCGACGAAGCGCTCTCCGCTCATGCCCTTGGGGAAGCTGTCGAACTGGGTGGCGTAGCCCACCCGCCGGAAGAGCTCCTCCGGCCGGTCGGGGGGCATGCCGAGCACCCGAACCGTCCCCCGCGACGGCCGGAGCAGGCCGGTCGCCAGGTTGAAGAGGGTCGTCTTGCCCGAGCCGTTGGGCCCCACCAGGCCGGTGATCCCCGGCTCGATGGCCAGGCTCACCCGGTTGACGCCCAGCACCTCGCCGTAGAACTTCGAGACGTGGTCGAAGACGATCCGGTGCTCCCCGCCGCTCACGACACCACCTCGTAGGCCCGGAGCTTCTTCCACAGCAGGAGGAACGAGCCGCCCAGGACGGCCGCCGCCGCGAGCCAGGCGCCGGCGGCGGGCAGGGCGATCGCCGGCTCGACCCCGAGGAGCGCCTCGACGATCCTGCCGAGCACCACCGGCAGGTCGATCACGTGCCCCCACTCCGAGCCGATGGCGTGGGCCAGGGCGAGGCCGAAGCCCGGCAGCACCAGGAACGCCACCAGGAGCACGCCGCGCACCGCGAGCGGCCAGCGGATCAGGGCGGAGAGGGCGAGGGTGAGGAAGCTCATGACCAGGATCCAGACCCACGAGCCGACGAACACGCCGAAGGCGATCCGGAGGTGGTGCCAGGCCCAGCCGTCCCCCTCGAGGGTCGCCTGCAGGGCGAACAGAGCGAGGCCGTAGACCCAGGTGACGAGCGACACCATGGCGGCGAGCACGCCGAGCTTGCCGGCGACGTACTCCGAGCGCGTCAGGGGGCGTGCGAAGTAGAGGGGGAGGGCGCCGTTGGCGAGGTCCATCGAGACGAGCGACGGGCCGGCCACGAGCACCAGGAGGAACGCCACCCAGAGCTCGATCGAGAGGTAGACGCCGAAGAACCGGGCGTCGATGGAGAGGCGGCCCGCGATCTCGATGTGGAGCGCTTCGAGCACCTGGGCGTTGTGCAGCACGTAGACGAAGACCGCCGCCCCCAGGGTCCCCAGGGTCGCCACCACCAGCAGGGCCCAGAGGAACTTCGAGCCCGAGAGCCGCTGGTAGGCGTAGCGGGGGATCACCAGGAAGCGCGCGCCCGGGGCGGCGAGGGCCCCGGTGTAGCGGTGGTAGCGCTGCTCATAGACCGCCATGGGCGCCCTCCGTCTCCGGCTCGGGCCGGGTCGGCGCGGGGGAGGCGTCCGGCAGGCCGCCCTCCATCGCCTTCAAGAAGATGTCCTCCAGGGAATCGCGTTTGAAGCTCACCCGCCGGAGCTGCACCCGGTGATCGCGGGCGAGGCGGTAGAGGTCGCTCACCCCGACGCCCGCCGGCAGCACCATCTTCAGCCGCCGTCCCGGCGCCACCGCGAGCTCGCAACCCAGGGCGCGGACGGCCTCGCCGAAGCCGTCCTCGCCGCCCCGCGTCTCCACCTCGAGGAAGCTCCGGTGGGTGCGGCGCTCCTCGGCGAGGTTCGAGTAGCCCGCGATCTCGCCCTCCTTGAGCACCAGCACCTCCTCGCAGCACTCCTCGACGTCGCGCAGCAAGTGGGACGAGATGATGATGTGGACCTCGCCCGAGTCGCGGACCTCCCGGATCAGCCGCAACATGCGCTCCCTGGCCGGCGGGTCGAGCCCGGCGGTCGGCTCGTCGAGCAGCAGGAGGCGCGGGCCGTGGACGATCGACTGGGCGAGCTTGGCGAGTTGCTTCATGCCCAGGGAGTAGCTCTCCATGGGCCGGTAGCGGGCCTCGCCCAGGCCGACGTAGAAGAGGGCCTCGTGGGCTCGTTCGAGGGCCGGCTCCGGGGGAAGCCCCGAGAGCTCGGCCATCAGGCGCACGAAGCGCACGCCGCTCATGCCGGCGATGAAGGCGTCGCGCTCGGGCATGTAGCCGACCAGCGAGCGCACCGCCCGGGCGTCGCTCGAGACGTCGTGGCCGAAGATCCGGGCGGTGCCCGCCGCCGGCCGGTAGAAGCCGAGGAGGGTGTGGAGCAGGGTGGTCTTGCCGGCGCCGTTCGGGCCGAGCAGGCCGATGGCCCGCCCGGTGAGGCGGCGGCTCACGCCCTTCAGGGCCCGGAGGCGGCCGAAGCGCACCTCCAGGCCCTCGAGCTCGACCACCGGCGCGCCCGCCTCGATGGACTCGGCGGACCCGGCGGGTCCGGCGGTCGGTCGGCCGCCCCGTGGCTCCTCGTTCGGCGTCATGGTTTCCCGATCTCGCGCAGTCACGGACCGTCGGAGGGCTGCCCCCCGGTTCGACCGTCGGCCTGGGCCCGCTCGATCACGCTCTCGAGGCCGGCCAGGCTGTTCAAGCCTCCGGAGCCCAAGAGCGCGCTCAAGGGGAACGGCCCCTGGCCACCCATCGAGGCGGCGAACACGATCCGGTCCTCCTCGCCGTAAGCGTATCCGAGGCTCGGCGGGTTGTTCGCGGCGGCGTGCTCGACCGTCGCCTGCTCCTCGGGGGTCAGCTCGCGGCCGTGGCGCTCGATCTGGGCGAGCGTCCGGGCCAGGGGGCCGAGCTTGGCGCCCAGGTCCTGGTAGAGGACGGCGGAGAAGTTGGTGTAGCCGTCGCTCGGCAGGAGCTTGCGGAACTTCTCCGAGGCCGGCAGGTTGGCTCCGGTCTCGTGCGCCGCGAGCGCCGCGTCGAGGAGCGCCCGGCTCGGCGCCGCCACCAGGTAGGAGTCGACGTAGGTGTAGTAGACCGCCACCGCGTCGGCGGGGGTCGTCACGTGGTAGACCGTGCGGCCGGAGCCCGGCTCGGCCTCGAGGGCGAAACGCCCCGTCCCGCCGCGGGCCTCGGCCTGGGCGTTCAGCCGTCCGATCGCCCAGGCCAGGGTCTGCTGGAGCCGCTCGGGGTCGTAGACCTCGACCACCGCCTTGAACGACGGCTTGGGCGCCAGCGGGCCGTCCAGGGCGACGGCGAGCTCGCCGCCCAGGGGCTCGGCGAGGTCGTGGCGCAGGTCGAAGCCCTGCTCGCGCTCGGCCCGCTCGAGGTCGGCGAGGGCGTCGGGATCGTGCGCCAGGAGCATGTCCAGGAGCTCGTCCACCATCTCGGCCGGATCGCGGACCACGAAGGCCATCGCGGCCGTGGCGTCGGGGGTCACGAACTCGAGGCTCCCCATGGGCGCCGGCGCGGCGAGCCAGGAGGCCACGCCGCGGCGCGGCCCGTCGAAGGCGAGGACGGCCTGGGCCTCGGGACGGTCGCCGGATTCCGACCAGCGCACCAGCAGGTGCCGGGCGTTCTCGAAGCCCAGCAGGTCCGGATGCTCCCCGGAGCGCGCCATCAGGCTCTGGAGGTCGGCCGCGAAGAGCCACTCCACGCCCTCGCCATACGCCTCGCTGAGCAGCGCGTAGAAGGGCGTGTCCCGGAAGGCGCTGCCGCCGGATCCGCTTCTCAGCGCGGCGCTCATCAGGGCGAGCGCCCCGGGCGCCGGCGCCGCCACCACGTAGCCGTCGCTCACCCAGACCCAGAGGCCCTCGCCCGAGCCTGCGGCGACCTGCGTCGGATCATCGACCAGGTGGATCGCGTCGCCCGAGCCGCCGGCGGCCAGGCGCGCCGCCTCCTGCTCGAGGTAGGCCCGGAACGCCGGGGGATCGAGGACCTGGGCGTAGGCCACGATGCCGTGCTCGTCGAGGCCGGAGCCCCCTGCGACCGCCGCCACCGCGACCTCGTCGCCCAGGTAGGAGGCGAAGTCCCGGACTTTGTCGATCAGCTCGTCGAGCCGTTGCTGCTCGTCGAGCGAGCCGGACTTGGCGAGCAGGTCCTGGAGGACCGGGCTCTGATCGAGCCGCTCCCGGAACACCCGGCGGGCCTGGCTCAGGGACTCGGCGACGTTGGGCACCGAGGCGTAGAGCGCGGTGCCCGCCGGCGCCAGGTCGAGGAGGCGCGTCGAGGTCCTGGGCGGCGGCGCCGTCACCGTCTGCTGGATCTCGTCGTGGATCGCATTGAGCTCGGCGAGCAGCGCCAGGTAGCGGTCCGCGTTCTCGCTCCAGGCGATCTCCCGGGCGAGGGGGACCGTCGCCAGGTAGGAGCGGGTCGTCACCTGGTCGCCGGGAGCGAGCAGGTCCTCGCGCCGTCCCTGCTCGACTCGCACGTGGCCCTCGATCACCGACACGCGCGAGCCCTTGGTGCCGTGGTTGACCGAGAAGATCGTCCCCGTGACCGCCACCCGGCAGTCCTCGGTGTCGACGAACAGGTGGCCGCGCGCGCGCTTCGAGGCTTCGACGATCACCGCGCCCCGGGCGAGGTCGACGGTCGTGTCGCGGCGTCCCACGGCGACGGCGAGCTGGCTGCGCTCGCGCATCTCGACCCGGGAGCCGTCGGCGAGGAGGAGGATCGCGTCGGAGCCCTTGGCGGTGCGCACCTCCTGGCCGCGCGCGACCTCGTCGCCGGCCGAGAGCGGCCGGCTGCCGGTGGGCGTCAACAGGTAGATGCCGCCGTCGATCGAGGCCACCTGGGCGGTGGCGCCGGTGCCGCGGCCCACGAGACCGGTGGCGAGGAGCACCGCCACCCCCAGGCCGACGACCAGGACCGCGGCCGCCGCCAGCATCCAGCGCCGGTGCTGCGGGACCCGGCTCGGCCCCGCCTCGTCGCCGTGCCACGCCGGCGGCGGCGCCGAGACGGCGCCGGAGCCGGTGCGCGCGGCCATCAGGGCCCGGCGGCAGGGCACGCACTCCCGTGCGTGGTCCTCGACCAGCAGGGCCCGCGCCCGGGGCAGGCGGCCGGCGACCAGCGCCGGGATCAGCGCCTGGACGTCGGTGCAGCCCCCGAGGGTGCCGATCGCCGCCCGAGGGGCGGCGCCGGCGTCGGTCTGGGCGGAGATCCTCGACCACACCCGGGCGGCGGCCTCCTCGAGGGCGTCGTCGTCCGGGACGTCGTTGCGGATCTCCTCGGCGGTGCGCTCGACCAGCTCGTCGAGCTCTCTCTTCGAACGGCTCATGACAGACCTCCTGGGAGGGTCGCGAGCTCCTGGCGGAGCCGGGAGCGTGTGCGGTGCAGGGTGACGGCGACGGCGGTCTGGGACATGGCGAGAGCGCGGGCGATCTCCCGGTTGCCGAGCCCTTCGAAGTAGCGCAGGGCGAAGATCTCGGCGGCCTTCGGAGTCACCTTCGAGAGCGCCCGGCGCAGGAGCACCCGGGCCTCGCGGCCCTGCCGGCGGCGCTCGGGATCGGCGCCGGCGTCGGCCGGCTCGGCTCCCGCCTCGTCGTCGAGGGCCACCGCGCGCCGCCGCTTGCGTCCGCGCAGCAGGTCGAGGGCGGCGTTGGTCGCCGCGCGCCGGAGATAGGCCCCGGTGCCGGGGCCGGCCAGCTCCACGTCGCCGGCGCGCCTCGCCAAGCGCAGGAAGACCGTCTGCACGACGTCCTCGGCGTCGGCGAGGCTCCCGGTCACCCGGAAGGCGCTCCGGAGCATCGCGGCGGCGTGCTCGTGGAAGACCGACTCGAGCTCGCGGGGCGATACCGGAGTCGCGTTCCGGGCCGGATCCGAAGTCCGATCCGAAGTCTCATCCGAGGTCTGATCGGAGGTCTGATCGGAGGTCTGATCGGAGGTCTGATCGGAGGTCTGATCGGAGTGGGGGGCGCTCCGTGCGGCTGGGCTCAAGGGTCTCTCCTTTCCTCCGTCGTCACCCATAGAACGATCCTCCCGGAGGTTTCTTACAAGGGACTACGCGAAGGGTCCCCTGGAGATTCAACGAGGCGGCGTCGCCTCGGCCTCCCGCGGCGAGCCGGCGTCGAGGGCCGCGAGGCGGCGCTGGGCGAAGGCCCAAGTGGAGACGGTGCGCTCACCGTCGTCGGCGTCCGCGGGCGGCTCGAGCTTGGCGTAGTAGCGCCGCGCCGCGTCCGGCAGGCCGTAGAGCTCGGCCAGGCGGCCGAAGACGTACCAGTCCGGCCCGTCCGGAGCATGGCCGGGGCGCAGCTCGATCGTCTGCAGGATCACCCGGTAGGCGTCGGCGGGGCGTCCGAGCGCGGCATAGGCGGTGGCCAGGGTGTGCATCGCCGCGTAGTCCTTGTAGCCGGCGAGCTCCGCCGCCCGCTGGGCCCAGGCGAGGGTCTGGTCGTCGGCGTGGCCGGCGGCCAGCGCGTACCAGGCGAGCTGGTTGTAGTCGATGGCCTCGGCCCGCCCGTTCTCGTCGAGCCGGCGGTAGATCGCCAAGGCCCCGTCCAGGTTCTCTTCGTGGATGAGCGCGTCGGCCTCGATGTGCCGGGCGGTGGTGCTCTCTGGCCGTGTCCGGGAGAGCTCGACGACGGCGTTCCAGCGCTCGAGCTGGCCGAGCGCGGACGCCTCCAGGGCGAGCCCCGTGTCCGACGTCGGTGCATCGGCGGCGAGCGCCTCGGCCAGGGGCAAGGCCTCGGCGCCGCGATCGGCGGCCAAATACCCCCGGACCAGCGCCAGGAGGACTCCGGTCCGTTCGGCGCCGCTCACCGGATCGGAGCGGAGGGCGGCGGCGAGGGTCGCGAGGTAGGCCTCATTCGCCTCGTCTTCCGCCAGCAGAGCCGTGGCGGCGAGCCGCATGCGCTCCGGATCCGCCGCCTGCCCGCGCGACCAGAGGAGATGGAAGGGATTCTCGGCCAGCGGGTCGCCGTGGTTTTCGCCGGGGCGCATCGCCTCGGCGATCCAGTCGAGCCAGGTGCGGGCGGCCTCGGGCTCACCCCGGTCGAGGAGGTCGAGGACCTCGAGCCCCAGGACGTGGGGCACGGCGCTCATGCCTGCGTAACGATAGCCCGCCCCGGCCTTCGTCACGTACGCGTACATCCCCTCCGGGACTCGTGGGCTCGGAGGTGCCAGCCGGATCCGGTACCCCGAGGCGTCGTCTCCCGAGCGGTCCCAGGGCAGCGCGAGGGTGAGGTCCAGGGCGACGCCGGAGTCGAGACCCTGGTCGGCGGCGATCTGGAGGGCGAGCCGAGAGCCCTCGATCAGGAGGGTCTCGTCCTCGCCGCCCGGCTGCGCCTCGAGCGTCTTGCGCAGGCGAGGGGCGAGCAGGCCGGCGAGGCTCGGGAGGCCGGAATCACCGGTGGCGAGCGCCACGAGGACCGCCTGGAGGACGCCCTCGGGCGTGTCCGCGGTCGGCGCCAGCTCTTCGTGGCGGCGGGTCCGGCGGAGGGTCCCGGCGAGCTTCAGGAGCTCGGCGGCGTTCGGAGCCGAGCGCGCGGCGGCGCTGATCAGGTCGGCCGCCTGCGGGTAGAAGCGCAGCGCCAGGAGCTGCTGGCCCGCCCGGAGCAGGGTCTCCTGGCGCTCGCCGGAATCCCCGGCCGAACGCCGCTCGGCGCGCTGGATCGCCACCTCGGGGCTCGCGGTCATGGCCTCGGCGGCGGTCAGGAGCTGCCGGCGGTTGGCCGAGTCGGCGTGATCGGCGAGCAGACCCACCAGCTCGTCGAAGCGCCGTGCGCTGAAGAGGGCGAAGTAGAGGTTGTCCTCGAACGCCGTGCCCGCGAGCTGGTCCTGGACCTTCCGGTACTCTTCGATCGCGCCGGCGAGGTCGGCCTTCGGCGAGTAGCGCTCGCCCTCGGCGTCGTGCTCCAGGGCGAGGGCGAGCTGGACGTGGGAGTCGCGATCCTCCGGGTCGAGCTCCACCGCCTTGGCGAAGGCCGCCCGCGCTCCCTCGCGGTCGAAGCCCGCGGCGAAGCGCCGGCCCACCGGGTCCGAGGAGAGGACGACGCCCAGAGCGTGGAAGGCGAAGGCCGAGCCCGGCTCGAGCTCGGTCGCCCGCCGGGCCGTCGCCCGGGCCTCGGTGCCCAGACCTCCGGCGAGGAGGGCATCGGCGAGCTGGACCTGGTGGAGCGCCTCCTTCGGGTGCAGCGCGGCGAGGCGCCGGTACTCGGCGAGGGCGTCCGCAACCCGTCCGGCCTGGAGGGCGGCGAACCCCACCTGGTCGTAGTGGACGACGATCGGCTTCTCGCCGGCGAGCTCGACCACGGCCTCGCGCAGGGCGTCGAGCTCCTCGGCGCTGAGGCGCCGCCGGTCGAGGGTGAAGGTGAGAGTCGCCCGCACCTCCTCGCCGTCGCGCGCGAAGCGGGCGGCGAAGCTCGCCGGCCCCACGGCGCGATCCTCGTCCGCCGGGAGCTCGGTGAGGGCGAAGCCCGGCGGGGGCTCGATCCGGAAGCCCAGGATGACCGCGTGGGGCTCATCGACCTGATAGGGCGCTCGCCGCGGCTTCCCCTCGGCGTCCTTGAGCTCCGGCGGCACGCGCTCGAGGACGGAGGAGCGAAACAGGACGACCACCGCGTCGGCGAGGGTGCTCGCCGTGCCGGCGGCGCTCTCGTCCTCGCTGACCAGCCGCAAGGGCTTCTCGAGGTCGTCCGCCTCGACCTCGAAGCGGCTCGTCGTCTCGGCCATCTTGGCGGCGATCTGGTCGGCGGCGGCGGCCCAGACCCCGCGCAGCTCGCGCGCCGCGGCGCCCTGGTAGAGGTCGGTCTCGAGCGCGTGCCCCGGCCCTCTCTCGGCCAGTCGGATTTCCTTCGTGATCTCCTCGTGGTTGACCGACGCGTCGGCCACCGGCGTCCGGACGAGGGCGCGGGTGTTGGGGCTCGCCACCAGGGCGAGGCGCCCCTGGTCGCCCGGCGGCAGCTCGCCGATCGGGCTGTAGGGATCGGTGGCGTCGATCCACAGGGCCGGGGTGCCGGGCACGAAGACGATCGCGTGATCGAAGCTGCCCATGTGGCCGATGCCCGGAAGCTCCGGCTCCACGTCCTGGCCCGGCCCAGCCCGCAGGAGGGCCACGTAGGCGGGGACGCCGGCGCGGCGGAGCAAGGCGACGAGCAGGGTCGCCTTGTCCTTGCAGTCGCCGTAGCCGCGGGCGAGGACCTCGGCCGGCGAGCGGGGAACGAGCGCGGCCTCGCCGAGCTCCACCCCGGTGTAGCGGACCTCCCGGTGGAGGGTGGCGGTCAGGTCCTGGATCGCAGCCCACTGGCTGGTCGTCCCGTCCTCGGGGGGCGCGAAGCTCCCCAGGTCGGCGTCCGAGATCTGGCGGTCGACGAGCGCGGAGTAGCTCTGGGCGACCGCGGACCACGAGTCGCCGGTGGCGAAGGCCACGTAGGGGAAGAAGGGGACGTCCGGCGGCAGGCCGGGCGGATACGGAGCATCGGCCGGGACGTCCCGCAGGTCGAGGCGCAGCCGGCTCCCGCCGCCGGGGCGCTCGAGCACCGCGGCGCCGTCGGGCACGCCGGAGGTCGTGTAGCGGAAGGGCAGCGAGGCGGGGGCCTCGACCACCACCACCGCGTGGCGCACCGGAGCGCCCAGGGAGAGATACTGGCGCCGGCTCGTGCCGGCGGCGAACAGCGGGCTCTGGTCGACGACCACCTCGAGCTCCTCGACCACCGCTCCCGGGGTCACCGCGGGCAGGGGTCCGGTGAGCTCGCGGCGATCCTGGTAGACGCCGTCCTCGTCGGACTCGGGCGAGACCTCGGAGAGGGTGGCGGGGTCGAGCGGGTGCTCGGCGCCGTCGGCGGTGATCACCCGTGCGCGGACGTGGGGCCGCTCCTGGTGCCAGGGCTCCCAGTCGATCCCGATCCCGCCCCAGCTCTTGGCGCCGGCCGCGTCGAGAATGCGGTAGATCCAGTGGCGGCTGTAGGTGCAGCGACCCGCCTCGTCGAAGCTGAATCGCGCCTCGGTGAGGAGCACCTCGACGTCTTCTCCGTCGGGCGCCGCCCGGGCGCCGGCCGCGGCGAGGAGCTCGGCCGGCGGAATCGAAAAGGGCGGCGCGGCAGCCAGGTCCGGGGGGCCGGGGGCGGCGCTCGCCGGACCGGGGCCCGCGACGAGCGTCGCGAGGAGTGTGAGGGCGAAGAGGGCGGACAGGCGCGAATCAGGCGGAATCGAAGGCACGGCGAAGATCTCCGAGGCCCAGTGGCCGGGCGATGGGCGGATACGACACGGGCTGCAGCACCGTTTTAGGGTGACGATCTCGGGCGCAAGTGTTTCACAGCCGCCTGCGGCCGCGCCGGACGCCGCCCCCGCCGGCGCTCAGCGCAGCGCCGCGGCCAGCTCCCGGGCGGTCTGCCGGGTGTTGTCCAGCCAGTTGCGGGCCAGGGGGTCGAGGACGACCACGCGGCCGCCCAGCTCCTCGGCGATCACGCGCGCGCCCCGAGCCGGGAAGCCCGCCTGGGCGAAGACGGTGGTGATGCCGTCGGCCCTGGCGCGCCCGATGAGCTCGACCAGGCGGTGGGCGGAGGGCTCCTTGCCCTCCTCCTCGATCGCCACCTGCTCGAGGCCGTACTCGGCGGCGAAGTGGCCCCAGGCGGGGTGGACCACGAAGAACTCCCGCCGGGCGACGCCCGCGACCTCGCGGCGGATCTCTCCGTCCAGGGTATCGAGGTCGGCTTCGAAGGAGGTGAGCCGCTTGCGGTAGGCGGCGGCGTGCTCCGGGTCGCGCGCCGCCAGGGCGCGCTCGATGCTCGCCGCCGCCACTCGGACGAGGGCCGGGGCGGTCCAGACGTGGGGGTCGCCCGCGTCGCCCGGGGCCATGCCGGCCGACATGTCGACCACCGCGATGCCGGGATGGGCCGCCAGCGCCGGCTCGATCTCCCGGCGCTCCACCAGGAAGGCAGGGTGGCCCACCAGCACGTAGAGGTCGGCTTGCGAGAGCGCCACCATCTGGCGGGGGGTGGGGGACCAGGTCTCCTCGGAGCTCCCCGGAGGCATCATCACCTCGGTCGTCACCCGCTCGCCGCCGATCCGCTCGACCAGGTAGGCCTGCGGCGGCACGGTGACCGCCACCCGGAGCGGCCCGGCGGCCGGCGGGGCGGCGGGCGCCGCCGTGCAGGCGGCCGCGAGGCCGGCGAGCAGGAGGGGCGCGAGGCGCATCGCCGCTACGATACGCGATGGCGCGCGCGGCGTGGGTCGCCGGACGCCGGCACGCTCCTCAGCCGGGACCTGCCGGTCGCCTGGCGAGGCCACTCGCCGCCGCGGATCGAGCAGCGGGTCGCGAGCACCGCCTGAGCCCCGGCATTGACCTCCAGACGCTCACGATCCCCGAGCGCGAGCCGCCACGCTCTCCACATCGCCTGGCACCTCATCAGCACCTCATCAGCCAGGCGCTCCGACACAGGCGAGCAGGGCCTCCGTCGAGCAGGAGCAACGCCGCCAGCGGCTGAAGGACCGCCAGGACACGTCAAGCGAGGGTTGACGGACCACTACGGCTCTTCAGCGCTGTCTCGTGAGCGCCTGAGACGCACACTACGGTGTCAGTACAGAGACAATCCAAGAAATGCTGACTCACGGAGGGACCGACCATGAAGCTGCGAACGCTCTTCGCCCTGCTCCTTCTCACTCTGGCCCTGCCGGCCGGCCTGGCCGCGGAAGCTCCGTCGGCTCCACCCACGGCCGCCCCTGGTGCTGCGGCTCCCGCAGTGACCGGCCCAGACACAGCGCCGGTTTCGCCCCTCCTCATAGAGGTACAGGAGCCGGCGCCGCAGGAAGTGCGACCAGAGGCCGATCTCGCCCTGAGCCCGGCGCCCCTCGTAGAGGTGTGGGAGCCGGCGCCGCAGGACGGGTTTCAGGGGTGTCCGTTCGCAGACGTGTTCTCGTTCGGCGCACCGAGCGAGGCGTGCTTCGACGAAGCGGCCGGCTGCGCTTCCCTCTGTGCGCAAAACGGCGGCACTCTCATCGCCGGTGTGACCAGCACGGGCGCGGACTGCACCTGCGTCTGCTGCCGAGACTGAGCGTTTCGCCTTCGGCGAGTGCGGTGCAGATGCCGCTGATCTGCCAGGACGAGTCGGGCAGATGACGGGGAGGAGCCGCGGGCACGGCTCCTCCCCGTGGCGGATCAGACGGCGCGGAGGACGAGGCGGCCTGCGCAGGCCTCGATCTCGTAGCGCTACCCGATGAGCAACACCGCGTCCTCCAGCCAGAGGCCCGAGAGGCAGGGCTTCGGATCGTCGAGCTTCCCGTCGGCGAGCTTCCCGGGCCGGCGATCGGTCCTCTTCTCTGCGCGTGCTCTGTCGGGTCCTGCCCTGCCGGCGCGCGCCGGCCCCGCGCCACGGAGGCATCGTGGCCGTACGACCGAGCTTCCATGCAGCCTCCGCCAGCCGGCGAGCACCGGCCGCGGGCTGGTCGAGCGCTCGCCACGCGATCCGCGTTTCTGGCCCGCAGGCTCGTAGCCTGGAAGACCACCACACCGCGGATGCGGTTGGACGCGGGCGGGCGACGCGTGGTAGAACCGGTGGGCTTCCGAGCCACCGAGAATGGCCCGCCGTCTTCTCACCCCGTTGCTCGTCGCCTGCGCCCTCGCCACCGGCTGCCACCGGCCGCCGCCCGCGCCGGCGCGCTTGCTGGTCCTCGGGCCCCAGGTGACCTGCATCACGCGGCCGAAGCCGGTCTGCGCCGGCGACTGCACCTTCCAGGTCCCGGCCGACCTCTCGGCCCTGGCGACGGCCCACGCCCTGACCTTCGGGCTGCGCCACGGCTGCCTGCTCGACGCGGCCGGCCGGGTCGCCTGCTGGGGCGACGGCAGCGAGGGGCAACAGGGGGTCGATCCCGCCACCCTCGCCGGGCGGTGTCGCGGGCGGCCCTGCCTGCGGGTCCCGACGCCGATCCCCGGGGCGCCCGCGCTTCTCACGATCGAGGCCGGCTGGCTCCACACCTGCGGGCTCTCGACCAGCGGCGCGGTGGTGTGCTGGGGCGACGACAGCCTCGACCAGCTCGGGCGCTCGGTGCCGGGCTCCGGCGCGGCGCCGGTCGAGGGCCTGCCGGCGGGCGTGACCCAGGTCTCGGCCGGCGCGGTCCACACCTGTGCCGTGACCGGCGACGGCCGGGTCGTCTGCTGGGGCGACGGCTCCGAGGGCCAGCTCGGCCAGGGGACCGCGGAGGACTCGCCCACGCCGGTGGCGGTCCAGGGGCTCTCCGGACCCGTCACCCAGGTGGCCGCCGGGGCGTACCACACGTGCGCCCTGCTCGCCGACGGCGCGGTCTTCTGCTGGGGCTCGAACCGGTTCGGCGAGCTGGGCGACGGCACCCGGACCGCGCGCGCGACCGCCGGCCCGGTCCGGGGGCTCGCGGGTCCCGTGCGGACGCTGGCGGTGGGGGGCTCGTACGGCTGCGCCCTCCTGCGCTCCGGCGCGGTCCAGTGCTGGGGCTCGAACGAGCTGGGCGAGCTCGGCCAGGGGTTCGACGCCAACCCGCCGCAGCCGGACGATCCCGCGCCGCCCCCCGCCACCGTCGAGCGGCTGGGAGGCGACGTGGTCGCGCTCCGGGCCGCCGCCCACCACGCCTGCGCCGAGCGCCGCGACGGGTCGATCCTGTGCTGGGGGGCCAACGAGCTCGGACAGGTGGGCGACGGCACGCTCCTCAGCCGGGACCTGCCGGTCGCCTGGCGGGGCCAGTCGCCGCGGCGGCCCGAGCGGCGGGTCGCGGGCCTCGGCCCCGGGCCGCTCGAAGGGCTCGACGTCTCCTACCACAGCGGGCGGGTCGACTGGGGCGCGGCGGCGGCCCACGGCCACCGCTTCGCCCTCACCCTCGCCACCGCCGGCGACGACTTCCGCGACCCGTTCTTCGTCGACCACTGGGAGCGCATGCGCCAGGCGGGCCTGCTGCGCGGCGCCTACCACTTCTTCGAGCCGGACGACGACCCGGCGATCCAGGCGCGGACCTTCCTCTCCCACGTCGTCTTCGAGCCGGGCGATCTGGCGCCGGTGGTCGACGTCGAGACCCGGGGCTCGCCGGCCCCCGACGACCTGCCGGAGCGCCTGCGAGCTTTCGTCCGGATCGTGGAGCGGGCGGTGGGCGTCAAGCCGATCATCTACACCGGGCCGGCCTTCTGGAACCGAAACATGGGCCGGGAGTTCGGCGACTACCCGCTCTGGATCTCCGAATACGGCGTCCCCGAGCCCCACGTGCCCGCCGGCTGGAAGGCGTGGCAGCTCTGGCAGTGGCGGGGCGACGCGGATCTCCCCGACGTCGCCCCGATCGTCGATCTCGACCGCCTGAGCGGCGGCGCCGACCTCGAAGCGCTCACGATCCCCGAGCGCGCGCACACGAGACGCTGAGGGCGGTTCCTCGCGAGCTCGTCCCCGCCGTCCCCGAGCTGCGTCTCCGGCTCGTGAGCTTTCCGCGCCGCCCGCCGTCAGTGGATCGGCGGCGGGTTGTGGCCCGGGGTCTTGACCGGCGGGGCCGGGTGCGGCGGCAGGGGGCGCGGGTCCTCCTGGATCTCCTTCATGATGACCTCGATCCCCTTCTCGAGCTGCGGGTCCTTGCCCTCGATCAGCGACTTCGGGTCGTTGTCGACCTCGATGTCGGGCTCGACCCCCCAGCCCTCGATGATCCACTTGCCCTCCTTCGAGAGGAACCCGTACTCGGGCACGAACACGTCACCGCCGTCGATCAGCGGCCCGTGGCCGGAGATGCCGGTGACGCCGCCCCAGGTGCGCTTGCCGATCAGCGGCCCGAGGCCCGCCTGCTTGAACATCGCCGGGAAGATGTCGCCGTCGGAGGCCGAGCCCTGGTTGATCAGGCAGACCAGGTGGCCCCGGAAGACGGTCGACGGGTAGGTCGTGGGGAACTCGTTGTTGCGCGCCCAGCCCAGGGCCAGGAGCCGGCGAGAGAGCCGCTCGAGGATCATCGAGGAGACGTTGCCGCCGCCGTTGTCGCGCACGTCGATGATCAGCCCGTCCTTGCGGATCTGCCCGTAGAAGTACTTGAGCCACTCCCAGATGCCGTCGGCCCCCATGTCGGGGATGTGGACGTAGCCCACCCGGCCGCCGGTCGCCTCCTCGACCTTCTTGCGGTTCTCGGTGACCATGGCCAGGTAGACCAGCTCGCTTTCGTCGGTGATCGGGTCGAAGGTGACCTTGCGGGCGCCGTCGAGGGTGGGCTTCGTGTTGACGGTCAGCTCCACCGGCCGGTCCGCCTTGTAGCGCAGGTGCCGGTACGGGTTGTCCTTGGGCCCGAGCTCCTCGCCGTCGATCGCCAGCAGGTAGTCGCCCTCGTGGAGGTTCACCCCCACCTCGTCGACCGGTGAGCGGTACTTGGGCTCCTCCTCCTGGCCGCGCAGGATGCGCGAGATCCGGTAGCGGCCGGCCGCCGGGTCGAGCTCGAACCAGGCGCCGGGCAGGGCCACGTCGGGCCGTTTCGGCATCTGCCAGTCGCCGCCCACGATGTAGGCGTGGGAGATGCTGAGCTCGGCGATCATCTCGCTGATCACGTAGTTCAGGTCCGAGCGGTGGCCGACGTACCGGAGGAGCGTGGCGTAGCGGTCGTGGAGCGCCTGCCAGTCGTAGCCGTGCATGTTCGGGACATAGAAGAAGTCCCGGTAGCGCCGCCAGACCTCGTCGAAGATCTCGGCCCACTCGGCTTTCGGGTCGACCGTGGTCTCGAGGCCGCCGGTCGAGACCGTCTTGCCGTCGGCGCCCGGCTTGGCGTCGTAGAGCTTGTAGCCGCCCCGGCTCCGGACCAGGACCTTCGAGCCGTCGTGGGAGACGGCGACGCCCTGGACGTGGTCCACGAGGTCCTTGGCTTCCCGGTCCTCGAGGGAGAAGAGCTTGAGCTGGAAGCCGCCGCTCGGACCCTCCCGCCCGTAGTAGGAGGCGTCGCCCTGGGCATAGAGCAGGTTTCCGTCGAGGGCCACGACGCCGAAGTAGTTCTCGAAATCGACCGGCACCCGGATCACCCGGTCGCCCAAGCCGTCGAAGTCGATCGTCACGTGGACCGTCTCGGGGGCAGTGCCCTCGTCCTTCGCCTCCTCGCCGCCCTGCGCCTTGCCGGCCTTGCCGGTCTTGGCGCCCTTGGCGGCCTTCGCCTTCTCCGTCTCGCCCTTGCCCGCCGTCTCGCCGGGCGCCGTCACCTTCACCTCGTCGCTCCGCGGCGGGAAGAGGTCCGGCCCTTCCTTCGAGAGCGCCAGGGCGTAGATCCCGGTCTCCCGGTTGGCCGCGTAGTTGAACTCGAACGAGCCGAGCTGGGGCGCGAAGCCGTGGTCGGAGAGGTAGTAGAGGTACTTGCCCTTGGGGTCCCAGGACGGGCCGAACTCGTTCCACAGCGGGCCGGTCACCCGCCGGGTCTGGCCGTCGGCGGCGCTCCAGACGTAGAGCGACGAGAACCCGGTGGGGTCGGGCAGGCTGAAGGCCAGGTAGGCGCTATCCGGCGACCAGGCCTGGTCGTTGGCGAAGCGGCTCGGCGAGTCGGCGATCTGCTGGACGTGGTGGCTCGCCACGGCCAGCACGTAGACCTTGCCGTCCTTGTCCGAGAAGGAGATCGTTTCGCTGTCGGGCGACCACGTGAGGCCGTCGAGCCGGACGGCGAAGCGGTCGGTGAGCTGCTCGGGATCGCCCGCGCCCGCCTGGTCGACGGTGTCGACCTCCTCCTCGCCGGAGGCGTCGGAGATGTAGGCGATCCTCGCGCCGTCCGGCGACCAGACGGCGCCCCGGTCGTGGGCGTCCGAGGAGTGCGTCAGGTTGCGCACCGGCCCGTGCTCGATCGGCACCGTGTAGACGTCGCCGCGAGCCACGAAGAGGGCCCGCTTGCCGTCGGGCGAGAGGTTGAAGTCCTCGACGTCGTCGGCCACCGAGATGTGCTCGGGGCGGGTCGGGAGCGAGTCGGTCGGCACGTCGATCGAGATCGGGTGGCTCTCGCCCGAGGCGATGTCGTAGACCGAGAGCTCGCCGCCCAGCTCGTAGACGATCCGGCCCTCCCCGTCGTCGCTCGGCCAGCGCACGTCCCAGGTGGTCGAGTGGGTGAGCTCGCGGGTGTCGCCGCTCGCGACGTCGTAGGCATAGAGGTTCAGGGTGCCGTCGCGGTCCGAGGCGAAGTAGATCGTGTCGCCGATCCACATGGGGTCGCGGTCGGTCCGCGGGTCGTCGGTCACCTGCTTCGTGTCGTAGGTCTGGAGGTCGAAGATCCAGAGGTCCTGGGCCCAGCCGCCCTGGTAGCGCTTCCAGCTCCGGAAGTCGCGGGTGAGCGGCGAGTAGACCGCCTTCTTGCCGTCGGGCGAGAGGTCGCCGGCCCCCGAGACGGGCATGGGCAGCGGGCGCGGCAGGCCGCCGTCGACGTCGACCAGGTAGAGCCGGGTGTCGGTCAGGCCCCAGCCCTGGCGCATGGAGCGGAAGAGGACCGACTTGCCGTCGGGCGACCAGCCGTAGACCTGGTTGTCGTAGCCCCAGCGCGGCGGCAGCGGGCCGTTGGCCGGGTAGAAGGTGAGCTGCTCCGGGGTGCCGCCTTCGGCGGGGATCACGTAGACCTGCTCGTCGCCGTCGTACTGGCCGGTGAAGGCGATCCACTCGCCGTCGGGCGAGAACTTGGGAAACAGCTCGAGGCCCGGATGGGTGGTCACGTGCCGGGCGTGGCCGCCGTCGGCCGGCGCGGTCCAGATGTCGCCGGCGTAGACGAAGGCCACCTGATCGCCGTGGATGTCGGGGAAGCGCAGCAGCTTGGTGCCGTCGTTCTGGGCTCGGGCGGGCGCCGCGGCCAGGGCGAGGAGCGCCGCGACGGCCAGGATGGGGCTCAGGGATCGTCTCACTCTCGGTTCCTCCAGCTGGGATGACAGGGGTCCGCACGGGCGCAGAGGCGCTCGGGGCTCCATACGCGGGAGGCGCGGGAAGGTTTTTCGTCTCCGCGGCTCCAGGCGATATGGTTGTGCCGGAGAATCGCTCGACGTCCTCGGATTCGCGGGCCGCCGCCCCGGCGGCGGGGAGGAGGGACCATGTCGCACTGGAAGCGCCTTTCGATCGAGATCGCGGTCGTCCTGGCGGTGGCCCTGGCGGGCTACGGCGCCCGGTGGTGGTGCTCGCGCCAGGCCGAGCGGGGGACCCGCGAGCTCTCGGCGGACTACGAGGCCCGGATCGGCGCCGTCGCGGCGAGCTGTGAGCGGTGGGCCGGCGAGATGGCCGCCAAGCAGGCCGAGGCGGCGCTGCGCTCCTTCGCGGCCGGCCTCTACCCCTCACTCATCGCGGGGGCGAAGGGCGAGGACCTGGACGTGGCCGTAGGCGCCTTCCTGGAGCTGCCGGGCGTCGAGTTCGCCCACCTGCTGGCGCCCGACGGCAAGGTGCTGGCGTCGAGCGACCGCAAGTTCACGATCCTCGGCGACGTGACCGGTCGGGCGGACTGGGCCCTCGGCGTGACCGAGCTGGTGAGCCGCCCGGGCGATCGGCCGGGCACCCTGGAGCTCGCCGCCCCGATCCTCTCGAGCCAGGGCACGGAGGCGATCGTCTGGATCGGCTACGCCACGAAGCAGGTCGCCGAGTCCTGCCGGCCCCAGGCGCTCACCGCCATGACGCAGCCGGCCGCGGCGCCCGAGGAGGGGGGCCGTTGAAGGCGTCGTGCACTTGGCGTTGACAAAGATGATGGAGGCACTTACAATCTTTCGCGCGATGTACCTCCCCGCCCCACCCTTTCGCCCCGCCTTCTGTTGCGCCTGTAACTAGCGGGTCCGGCCGCGGTTCCGACCCCGGCCGAACCCGCCCCCCAAGACAGCTCCGTCGGAACCGGTGACCGCGCCGCGGCCGTCTCCCCCTCGGGAGGCCGCGCCGGCCGCTCTCGGTGTCGAGCCCCTCCCCTCGGGGGCGTCGGCGGAAAGATGCAGGTCTTTGCACCAGGCGATTCATACGGAAGGAGCCCCACGATGGCCAGACTCCCCGATCGGGAACCCACCTGGGACCTGATCCTCAAGCGCAACTCGATCGAGCGCCTGAAGCGCGAGAAGTTTCCCCTCGACATCCTCGACGAGCTCCCCCAGATCATCGAGCGCGGCTACGAGGAGGTCCCGGAGGAGGACTTCGTCCGCCTCCAGTGGTACGGCCTCTACCACGACAAGCCGAAGGTGGGGCGGTTCATGATGCGGGTCAAGGTGCCCGGCGGCGTGCTCACCCCGGCGCGCCTCCGGGTCCTGGGCGAGGTCTCGCGCCGCTACGGCCGCGGCTACGCCGAGCTGACCACGCGGCAGAACGTCCAGCTCCACGACATCGAGCTCGCGGCGCTGCCCGAAATCTTCGCCACCTTGGAGGCGGCGGGCCTGACCACCGTCAGCGGCTGCGGCGACACGGTGCGCAACATCACGGGCTGCCCGGTCTCGGGCCTGGCGGCCGACGAGCTCTTCGACACCCGGCCGGTGGTCGACGAGGCGGCGCGCTTCTTCTACGGCAACCGGGAGTACTGCGACCTGCCGCGCAAGCACAAGATCACGGTCGCCGCCTGCCCCCACCAGTGCAACGCCCCCGAGATCCACTGCGTCGCCCTGGTGGGCGTGGTCCGTGGCGGCGATCACGGCTTCGCGGTGCGCGTGGGCGGCGGACTCGCCACCTGGCCCCGGATCTCGGACGACCTCGGGGTCTTCGTGCCGGTCGAGGACACCCTCCCTGTGCTGCGGGCGATCCTCGACACCTGGAAGGAGGACCTCACGAGCCGCATGTCCCGGGCCAAGGCGCGGCTCAAGTTCATGGTCGACCGGGTCGGGGCGGCGGCCCTCCGGGAAGGGGTGGAGGCGCGGCTCGGCCGGCGTCTCGAGGACGGCGAGCTGCCCGAAGCTCCGGCCGAGGAGCACGACCACGCCGGCGTCGCGCCCCAGAAGCAGGAGGGCCTCTTCCTCGCCGGCTTCCCGGTGTTCCTGGGGGTGACGGAGGCCGACCAGCTCACGGCCCTGGCCGACCTCGTCGACTCCTTCGACGGCGGGATCCGTCTCACCCGGCGCCAGAACTTCATCCTCACCGACGTCCCGGAAGGGCGCCTCGACGAGGTGATCCAGTCGGTCGAGGCCCTGGGCTTCCCCTTCGCCACCGAGCATCAGAGCCACGCGCTGCGCGGCTCGGCCATCGCCTGCACCGGCGAGCCGTTCTGCAACTACGCGGTGGCCGAGACCAAGCACAAGCTGGCCGGGATCGTCCGGCACCTCGAAGGGGTCTTCGGCGACCGGGTGGGGGGGCTGCGCTTGAACCTCGACGGTTGCCCCAACGCCTGCGCCCACCACTGGATCGGCGACATCGGCCTCCAGGGGACGACGCTTCGCGAGCGCGGCCCCGAGGGCGAGCGCCTGCGCGGCTACGACCTGTTCCTGCGGGGCGGCCTGGGGCGCGACGCCGCCATCGGCCGCCCGGTCTTCCGGCGGGTGCCCTCGGGCGACGTGGAGCAGGTCCTCGAGCGGCTCCTCCACGCCTACTTCGACCGCCGCCGGGAGGGCGAGCGGATCCAGGAGTTCTTCACCCGCCACAGCGACGAGGAGCTCGTGGCCCTCGGGCTGGCGCAGGAGGCCGCGGCGGCAGCGGCGGCGAAGGAGGTGGCCCATGCCTAGCCGAGCTGGCGGGTTGAGGGGCCTGGAGACCGCCGTCCTGCCGCGGGAGGAGGACCGGGACCTCCTCGACGAGTTCGAGGCCGGCCAGCTCGCGGTGGAGCTCGACGACGCCACGCCCGAGGAGCTCCTGGAATGGGCGCTCGAGCGCTGGGGGGACCGCATGGGACTGTGCACCAGCTTCCAGTCCGAGGGCATGGTGCTCCTCGACATGGCCTGGCGGATCGACCCGGAGGTCCGGGTGTTCACCGTCGACACCGGGCGCCTGCCGCCCGAGACCTACGAGATCATCGAGGCGGTGCGCCGGCGCTACGGCGTGACGGTGGAGGTCCACTTCCCCGACGCGCGCCAGGTCGAGGCGATGGTGACCCGCTACGGGCCCAACCTCTTCTTCCGCGCCGTGCCGGCACGGCTCCTGTGCTGCCACGTGCGCAAGGTCGAGCCGATCCGCCAGGCGCTCGAGGGCTTCGACGCCTGGGTCACGGGGCTGCGCCGGGAGCAGTGGGCGAGCCGCTCGAACATCCGCAAGGTCGAGGTGGACCACGACCACGGCGGTCTGGCGAAGATCAGCCCGCTCGCCGACTGGACGATCGAGGAGGTCCACGAGTACGTCGCCGAGCACGACGTGCCGAGCCACCCCCTCTACGAGCGGGGCTACACCTCGATCGGCTGCGGCCCGTGCACCCGGCCCACCGAGGCCGGCGAGGACCCGCGGGCCGGCCGCTGGTGGTGGGAGACCAACGCCCCCAAGGAGTGCGGCATCCACTGCCCCCTCGAGACCGGCGGCTTCGAGCACGAGGTGGAGGCGATCCTGGGCGGCGAGGAGCACGGCAAGCCGGCGGCCGCCGGCCGCGTTGCCTTC
This sequence comes from uncultured Acidobacteriota bacterium, assembly GCA_963741925.1. Taxonomy (GTDB): domain Bacteria; phylum Acidobacteriota; class Thermoanaerobaculia; order Multivoradales; family DATKCC01; genus CAVUBL01. Next base: position 1,199,966 of record CAVUJU010000002.1, on the reverse strand, counting down.
GGCGCCCCCGCGGGCACCTCGGCCGGCGTCTCCGCCGGAGCGGGAGGGGACGAGTGAGCGCCCCGGCGGCCGCCCCGGGTCCCGCCGTCGCCGTCGAGCCGGCGCAGCAGGAGCTCCTCCTCGAGGAGGTCGACCGCTTCGCCGCCTCCCTCGCCCGCCCGGAGGCGCGGGAGCGCTACGCCCGCCTGCGTGAAGCGGCCGCCGCCGGCTCGGTGGACGGTGAGCTGGTGGCGGCGCTCGAGGACCTCCTGGAGATCACCCTGGGGAGCCGGCGCGTCCACCGCTTCCACGGCCCGGGCGCCGAGCGCGCCCTCCTCGACCTCTACGCCCGGACCCCCCGGGGCGCCGCGGTGGAGGCGGCCTCCCGGGCGGCCAACCGGGCCCTCGAGACGGTCCGGGGGCAGCGCCTCGAAGGGCTCACCTTCCGCCCGGGTGTGCCCGGCACCCATCGCCTGGTGGTGGAGACCGAGCGCTGCCGCCTGACCCTCGAGATCGGCCCCGGCGGGATCAGCGCCCGGGAGGTGGCGCTGTGACCGGCCCGCCCCTCTACCCGGTCGCCCTCGATCTTTGCGGCCGCTCCTGCGTCGTCGTGGGGGGCGACGAGGCGGCCCGGGCGAAGGTCGAGGGGCTCCTCGCGAGCGGCGCCCGGGTGACGGTCGTCGCGCCGGAGCTGGTGCCCGGCCTGGCCGCCCGGGCGGCGAGCGGCGCCGTCCGCCACCGGGCGCGCCCCTACCGCCCGGGCGACCTCGCGGGCGCGTTCCTCGCGATCAGCGTCGTCCGCGATCCGGCGGTCGCGGGGCCCTTCTGGGAGGAGGCCGAGGCCCTGGGCATCCCGGCGAACGTCATGGACGACCCGCCCCGGTGCAGCTTCCTCGCGCCGTCGATCGTCCGCCGGGGCGATCTCACGCTCGCCATCTCCACCGCCGGCCGGGCGCCGGCCCTGGCCGTGCGCCTCCGGGAGTGGCTCGAGCGGGAGCTGGGCGAGGAGTACGGCCGCTTCCTGGAGCTGGCGGGCGAGCTGCGCTCGCCCCTCGCCGCGCGCCGCCCCGACTTCGCCGAGCGCCGGGACCTCTGGTACCGCCTGGTGGACTCCGACGTCCTGGAGCTCCTGCGGCGGGGCGACGAGGAGGCCGCCTCCCGCCGGGTGGCGGAGATCACCGGAGTGGCGCCCGCCGCCGGGGGGGCGGCGTGAAGGCGCTTCCCGGCACGGTCTACCTGGTGGGCGCCGGCCCGGGCGATCCGGACCTGGTGAGCGTCCGCGGCCTGCGCCTGCTGCGCGCCGCCGACGTCGTGGTCCACGACCGGCTGGTCCACCCCGCGCTCCTCGCCGAGGCCAGGCCCGACGCCGAGCGCATCGACGTGGGCAAGGCCCCGGGCCGCCCGTCGACCTCCCAAGCCGAGATCCAGCGCCTCCTGGTCGAGCGCGCCCGCTCCGGCCGCTCGGTGGTGCGCCTCAAGGGGGGCGACCCCTTCGTCTTCGGGCGGGGCGGCGAGGAGCTCCTGGCGTGCGCCGCGGCCGGCGTGCCGTGCCAGGTCGTGCCGGGGGTCACGAGCGCCGTCGGGGTGCCGACCGCGGCCGGTATCCCGCTCACCCACCGGGGGCTCGCGGCCTCCTTCGCCGTGGTCACGGCCCACCGGGCCGCCGATCTCGACGACGTGGACTGGGGCGCCCTCGCCCGCCTCGACACCGTCGTGGTCCTCATGGGGGTGGCGCGCCTGCGCTACGTGGCCGCCAACCTGGTGCGCGCCGGCCGCGCCCCGTCGACCCCCGCGGCCCTGATCGAGCGCGGCACCTGGGCCGAGGAGCAGGTGATCGCCGGCACCCTGGGCGAGCTGGCCGAGCGGGCCGCCGCCGCCCGAGTCCGGTCGCCGGCCGTGATCGTGGTGGGCGAGGTGGCGGCCTTCCGGGCGACCGGGCTCGCCGCGCTAGTAGGCGAGGATCTCCCGGGCCGCGGCCAGGACGTCGTCGCGATCGGGGAGGAGCTCCCGCTCCAGGACCTTCGCGTAGGGTGACGGGCGGTCGGGGTAGGCGACCCGGCGCAGCGGCGCGTCGAGCCAGGAGAAGGCGCGCTCGGCGATCCGGGCCGCGACCTCGGCGCCGAAGCCGCCGGTCGCCTGGTCCTCGTGGACGACGAGGGCGCGGCCGGTCTTGCGGACCGACGCCAAGACCGTCTCCTCGTCGAAGGGCACCAGGGTCCGCAGATCGATGACCTCGGCCTCGACCCCCTCGCCGGCCAGCGCCTCGGCGGCGGCGAGAGCGGTCCAGGTGGCCGCGCCGTAGGCGGCGAGGGTCAGGTCGCGGCCGGCGCGAACCACCCGCGCCTCGCCGAGGCGCGCCACGTCGTCGCCCGCCGGCAGCGCCTCCTTGATCCGGCGGTAGAGGTACTTGTTCTCGAAGAAGAGGACCGGGTTCGGATCCCGGATCGCCGCCTTCAGGAGCGCCCGGGCGTCGGCCGCCCCGGCCGGGCAGACGACCTTGAGCCCCGCCACGTGGGCGAACCACCCCTCCGGGTTCTGGGAGTGGAACGGCCCGGCGCCCACCCCGCCCCCCGAGGGCAGGCGGATGACCAGCGGGCAGGGCACCTGCCACCGGTAGTAGAGCTTGGCGGCCACGTTGACCACCTGGTTGAAGCCGCAGGTGATGAAGTCGGCGAACTGCATCTCGACCACCGGCTTGAGGCCGAGGAGCGCCGCGCCGACGGCGACGCCGATCGTGCCGCTCTCGGCGATGGGCGTGTCGAGGACCCGCCCGGGCCAGCGCTCGTGGAGGCCGCGGGTGACCCGGAAGGCGCCCTCGAAGACGCCGATGTCCTGGCCCAGGAGGACCACCGACTCGTCCCGCTCCATCTCCTCGCCGAGAGCCCGGTGGATCGCCTCGACGTAGGTGACGGGCTCGGCTTCGGCGTGGGCCGCCGGCGGCGGTGGTGCGGGCGTCGAGCCCGGAGCCTCCGGCGCCGGCGCGAAGACCGGCCGCCAGGCGGTCTCGGGCCTGGGCGGCGGCCCGGCGAGGGCGCGGTCGAGGACCCCCTCGACCAGCTCCTTCGCGCGCGCCTCGATCGCCTGCCGGGTCTTGGCGTCGAGGACCCCATCCGCCTCCAGGCGCCGCGGATAGGCCGGCACCGGGTCCTCGGCGAGGTAGCGCTCGAGCTCGTCGTCGGGCACCACCTTGAGGGAGTCGTCGCCTTCACTGTGGCCGCGCATGCGCCCGAGCATCGCCTCGATCAGGGTCGGTCCCTCGCCGGCCCGGGCCCGCGCCACCGCCCGGCCCACGACCGCGGCGACGGCATCCGGGTCGTTGCCGTCCACCGTCTCGCCCGCCATGCCGTAGCCGGCGGCCCGGTCCGACAGGCGCTCGGTCGCGTACTGGAGCCGGGTCGGGGTGGAGAAGGCGTAGCGGTTGTTCTCGATCACGAGCACCAGCGGCAGGCGCCAGACCGCCGCCATGTTGAGGCCCTCGTGGAAGTCGCCGGTCGAGGTGCCGCCGTCGCCGATGAAGTTGAGTGCCACCCGGTCGCTCCCGGCCTGCCGGAAGGCGAAGGCGCAGCCCGCGGCCACCGGGATCATGGCGCCCAGGTGGCTGATCATCCCGGGGTGGAGGATCCCCGCCGCCGGGTCCAGATAGCCGTAGTGGAACGAGCGCTCGACGCCGCGCGAGAAACCCTCGTCGCGCCCCAGGAGCTGGCTCGCCAGGCGGTGGAGGATCTCCTCGGGCTCGGGCCGGCGGCCGTCGGGCCGGTTCCAGAGCGGCCCCGGGGCGAGGCCGGGAAAGGTGCGCGCCGGGTCGAGGTAGACGGCGAGGATGGCGCCCAGGTCCCGGTGGAGGGTGCAGAGGGCGTCGCCGGGCTCGAGGGCGAGGCCCGCCGGCACGGTGGTCGCCTCGTTGCCCACCTCGCTGTACCACTTGCTCACGCGGCCGGTGAGAAGGAGCGACTCGAAGCGCGAGTCGAGCTCCCGGGCGAGGCGCATCAGGGCGTAGCGCAGCAGACGCGCGTCCCGGGGCTCGAGGCCCGCGGTCGACGGTTCGGTCTCGGTCAAGGTCATGGTGGAGGTGGGGTGGGGTCGGTCGGGGTGGCGGGCGGTCAGCCCTTCTTCAGCTTGGCGATCCGCTTCTCGTACGGCTTGCGCTTCCTGTGGTCGGGCGCCATGCGCAGGAGCAGCTTCAAGGCCAGCGCGGCCTGGGCCGCATCGCCCTGCACGAGGAACCGCTCGACCTGCGCCTCGCCCTGCTCGATCGAGCGCCGCCGATCGGCCTCGCGCTCCAGGCGGGCGACCTCGGCCAGCAGCTCGGCCGGACGCGGATCGCCGGGCGAGGTCCGCTGGAGCTCGCCGGCCACCTCCCGCGCACCGCGGAAGTCACCCTGGTCGATCCGCTCCCGGAAGGCTTCCAGGAAGGTCGCGACCTGGGCCTGGTCGCGGGCGCTCGCCCGCGCCTCGTCGAGGCGGGAGCGGTAGAGGTCGAGGGTGACCTTCGCCGCGCCCAGCGCGGCCAGCCTCTTGAGCTCCTCCTGCGCCGCCTCGATCTCGTGCGCCTGGATCAGCTCCTCGAGGCGGTCCTGGTGCTCCCGGAAGTCGGTGCTCTTCTCGTCCTCGCGCTCGGCCGCCGCGAGCTCGCGCGAGAAGGCCGCCGCCAGCTCCTCGTCGGCCTTCTGGAGCTGGGCGAGGTTGCGGCGGGCGGCGCGGAAGTCGCCGTGGCCGAGGGCCCGCCGGCCCTCTTCGAGGAGCCCGTCGGCGCGCCGGTCCTGCGCCACCTCGTCGGCCAGCAGCGCGACCCAGCTCTCGAAGTCGCCACGCTTGGGGTGGGTCGGCGCGAGGTCGAGGAGGGTGTCGAGGGCGAGGTGGGCGAGGGAGAGCTGCTTGTTCTGGATGTAGCGCGTGATCAGCGCCTCGGCCTCGTCGAGCCGGGCCTGGCGCTCGGCCTGCAAGCGGTCGCGCTCTTCGCTCTCGCGGCGTCGGGCGAGCAACGCCTCGGCCTGGGCCAGGCGCTCCTTCAGGGCGTCGAGCGAGCGTGCCCGGGGCGTCTCGGACTCCATGCGGGCGATCAGCTCGCGGACCTCGTCGAGCCGGCCGTCGCCCAGCAGGGCCTCGGCCTGGTCCACGGTCTTCGATCCCTCCTCGACCCGCCGCGCGGCCCGCTCGATCTGGGCCAGGAGGCTCTCCTTCTCCGCCTTGCTGAGCTCGCGCGAGCCGCCGGCGTCGCCGACCTCGCGCACCGCCGGCTCGGACCGGCCGGCACGGGCCGCGGCCCCGGCCGCGAGGGGCACCTCCTGCGTCGCGGCGCGGTCGAGGTGCCCCGCCACCCGCCGGAGGGCCTCGATGAAGGCGACGGCGTCCGGGTAGCGGTCCTGGCGCTCGCGCTCGAGCGCCTTGAAGACCACCCGCTCGAGCTCGGCCGGCACCGGCGCCGCCGGGTTGCGGCCGACGAGCGGCAGGGGATCCTCGGAGACCCGCTTGAAGATCGCCGCCTGCGGGGTCTCGGCCTCGAACGGCCGCCGGCCGCAGAGCATCTCGTAAAGCACCAGGGCGAGGGAGTAGAGGTCGGTCCGGTTGTCCAGGGTCTCGCCCTTGTGGAGGCCCGCCTGCTCGGGCGCGCAGTAGAGGAGCTTGCCCATGAACATGCCGTCCTGGGTGACCTCGAGGTCGGGGTCGGGCTCGAGGTTCTTGGCGAGCCCCAGGTCGATGATCTTGAGCTGGAGGCGCCCGCGGGGGTCGGTCCAGGTCATCAGGTTGTCGGGCGAGACGTCGCGGTGGATCATGCCCGCGCCGTGGATGGCGTTCAGGCCGTCGAGCGCCTGCATGCCGAGGTCGAGGGCGGTGCGCAGCGGGAACGGTCCGTTGCGGCGCAGGCGGGTGCCCACGTCCTCGCCCTCGATGTACTCCCAGACCATGTAGAAGCTGCCGTCGTCGAGGCGCGAGTAGTCGTAGAGGATGGCGACGTGGGCGTGCTTGATCTGGGTGGCGAAGCGGGCCTCGCGGAGGAAGCGCTTCTGGGCGTCGGGGTCGGCCACCCGGTCCGCCCGGAGGATCTTCACCACCCGCTTCTCCTCGAGGTGGATGTGGCGCACCAGGTAGACCTCGCCCATGCCCCCGCCGCCCAGGTGGCTCAGGACCTCGTACTTGCCGTCGAGGGTGGTGCCCGGCTGTTGCTCGATGGTCAAAGGCTCACGTCTCCACCGGCCGGCGCAGGCGCCGGCCCGGGCGCCTATTGTAGCCGGGGTGGCCCGGCTCAGAGGGTAGACTGGCTCGATGGCCGGAGGGGAACCGATCGTGATCGTCGACCGGCGGATCGCTCCGCGAGAGCTCGAGCGTCTTGTCGCCATGTTCTTCGAGGACATGGTCAAGTACGTGGTGGACGTGGATCGTGGCGTCGCCGCCGTCGGCGGGGAGCTCCACGCCGACGCCGAGGCCCTGCTGCTCGAGGCGGGCAGCGCGCAGAGGAGCCTCTGGGGGGCCAACTACTACCCGCGTGCGGGCGAAGACGAGTGCATCGAGTACACGTCACTGATCAACATCCGGCCTGGGCAGGGGAATCGCAGCATGGAGGTTCAGGACCCAGCGCTCCGGGCGAGGATCCGGGAGCTCGACCTTCGCCCTCATCGGCCGGGGGGAGCCGTTGCCTTGACCCAGCATTCGGACCTGACTCTCGAGCGGTGGCGCACCTTCGACCGGGACCGGCAGATCCTGATGATCGGAAACGAGATGCACCGGGGGAGCCGGCTGCGGGAGCCGGAGGCCCTGAGGCGCTGCTACGAGCGCGTCCTGCGACTCGCCGACCTCACCGCCGAGGCAGCCGACCGCCCCACGTTTCGCCGTGAGCTCCTGCGCTGGCGGGACGGAGTGGCAGAGCTCTACCTCGCCGCTCGACCCGACTCCGAGCGCCACCGCCAACTCCTACACTGTTTGCTTCTGATGAGCAAGGAAGCGGCCCGCCAGCGGCCCTACCTGCTCTCGTGAGCCCACCGCGGGAGGAGCCGGCCGGACCCAGAGGTCTGGTCGACCGCCCTCGGGGTAAGATCCGCAACGGAAGCGCTCGGGGGCTGGTGCCTCCTGCGGTCTTCAAAACCGTTGTTCCGGGTCGGAAGCGGCTCGGAGGGTGGGTTCGATTCCCATGCGCTTCCGCCAGCCGAATCTCTGAAACAAGCGAGGCTCCGCCTCAAACCGACGTGCTGCAATTCATCGTGTAGGCGGTTTGTCAAGTATGTCAGCCTCGAACCGGTCGTCGTCAGGCTGGCCAGCCTGACGACGACCGGTTCGAGGAGGAAGAACGACGATGGCGAAGGTACACGATGTGGCGGCCTATATCCTGAAGAGGCAGGGGCCCATGACCACCATGAAGCTCCAGAAGCTCGCCTACTATGCGCAGGCGTGGTCACTCGTATGGGACGAGAAACCGCTCTTCCGCGCCAGAATCGAGGCTTGGGCGGCCGGCCCCGTCGTGCCAGCGCTCTACAGGCTTCATCGTGGCCAGTTCAAGGTCTCTGACTGGTCAGAGGGCGATCCGGCTCGGTTGGCGCCCGTAGAGCGGGAGACGATCGATGCGGTCCTTGGCTTCTACGGTCCGAAGTCTTCCCACTGGCTGAGTGACCTCACCCACCAGGAGACACCCTGGCGAGAAGCGCGTTGCGGTCTGGGGCCGGGCGAGCGGGGCGAGCAGGAGATCACTCTGGCCGCGATGGCCGAGTATTACGGTGGTCTCACGGCGGCGGAAGCGTAAGCGGAAAGAGCCCAGGGCCGGGGCTACGCCGGAGCCAGTCAAACGGCCAAACCTCTCCTGAAGCACACCTGAGGGTCTCCAGATCCACGGGGCCGGGGGACGACGGACTTTGCCTCCTTTCTCGCCGGAAAGTGTGACGGCCTCAACCGGTCCGGCAGGGGCACCGAGTCGCCGGAGCCCGCGTCAGAGAGGCTGGTCCAGCTCGGACGCGGCAAGACTGGGCTCGGCGGCCGGACGCTTGCGCCGGCTCCAACCCTCCGCCACGAGGTAGGAGACCGTGACGGCCGCGGCCGCCGCGGCGGAGAGGGCGAGGGCCGGCTCGAGGAGATCGGGGCCGCCGGCCAAGAGGGTGGGGAGGGCGAGGAAGACCGGGAGCTTGGGCAAGTGGGCGGCGAGGCCGGCCCGGGGGTTGGTCCGGAACGCTTCCGGGTCGCGGCGGGCGGCGCGGGCGAGCGCGGTGGCGACGGAGAGGGTGCAGGCGGCCGCGGCGGCTCCGGCGAAGCCGCTCCGGTCGAGGCCGCCCGCTCCGGTGGCGAGGGCCAGGGCGGCGAAGGCGGCGGCGTCGCACGCCTGGTCGACCAGCTTGCCGCGGCCCGAGGCGGTGCCGGCGCGCCGGGCGACGGCGCCGTCCAGCATGTCGGCCGCCTGGCAAAGGAGGATGCCGGCGAGGGCCCAGGCGGGGTGGTGGGGCACGCTCCAGACGAGGGTGGCGGCGAGGGCGACCCCTGCCACCGAGACCGCCCAGGCGGGCACCCGGCAGGCGACGAGGCCGGCGGCCGCCGGCGCCAGGAGGAGGTCGCGCAGGCGCCGGAACGCCAGGTAGCCACGGCGGTCGAAGCTCTCGCTGTCCCTGGGTCGGCCGGGCATCATCCCCTCTCGCTCTTCGTGCGGTGGCGAGCCGCGAGTCTACCCGGCAGGCTCCAGCCAGTCGACGAGGGGCAGGACCTCGCAGACGGCGCCGGCCGGCCGCTCCGGGCTACCGGCGGGCACCCGCACCAGGGCGCTGCCGTGGGCGTAGGCGCCGAGGTCGTGGGAGCCGAGCGGTGCGACCGGCGTCGCCTGGAGTCGGCCCGCCGCGAAGCCCACCGTGACGGGCAGGAAGCGGTCGCGGCCCCGGCCCCCGGCCAGCGGCGCCGTCAGCTCGGCCGCCAGGGCGCCGCGCCAGAAGCCGTCGGGCCGCCCCATCATCCGGCGTAGCGTCGGGCGCACGAAGAGCCAGAAGCCGACCATCACCGAGGCCGGGTTGCCGGGCAGGCCGAACACCAGGCCGCCGCCGGTGCCGCGCCCGTGTCGAGCGGCGAGCAACGGCTTTCCCGGCTGGATCGCCACCGCGTGGAAGAGGCGCGAGCAGCCCGCCGCCTCGAGCACGCCCGCGACCAGGTCGAGCTCCCCCATGGAGACGCCGCCGGTCAGGAGCAGCACGTCGGCCTCGAGCCCGCGCTCGACCCGCTGCGCCAGGGCGGCCTCGTCGTCGGGGGCGACGCCCAGGGCCTCGGCCCCGACGCCCAGGCTCCGGCAGGCGGCGAGGAGGAAGTCGGTATGGGAGTCCCGGAGCTGGCCCGGGGCCGGCTCGGCGCTGGCGGGGACCACCTCGCTGCCGGTCACGATCAGTGCCACCCGCGGCGCGCGGTGGACCTCGACCGGGTCGTGGCCGTGGGTGGCCAGGAGCGAGAGGGCGCCCGGCGTCAAGAGCGCGCCGGCGGGGAGGAGCTCCGCACCCCGGCGGACGAGCTCACCGCGCCGGCGGATGTGGTCGCCGGGGGCCCCCGGGCCGTCGAAGCCCACCGCCTCGGCCCCGCCGCCTCCGGCTCCGGCCCTCGCCAGGCGCTCCACCGTGGCCCGCTCCACCGGGATCACCCGGTCGGCGCCGGCGGGCACGGGGGCGCCGGTCATGATGCGGAGCGCCGCGCCCGGGGGCAGGACCGCTCCCGGCGGGTCGCCGGCCGCGACCATGCCGGCCACCGGCACGGTCCGCCCGGCCGGCGGCTCGCCGGCCAGCGCGAAGCCGTCCATCGCCGAGACGTCCGCCGCCGGGGTGTCCACGGTCGCCGGCAGGGCGCGGGCGAGGACGCGCCCCAGGGCGCTCCGGCGTGCCAGCGCCTCGCCGGGCAGGGTCCGGGCGTGGGGCTCGATCCGTCGCCAGGCCTCTTCGGGGTCGATCATGGTCGCCTCGGTTGTCCGTTCGGGTGGAGGCAGGGCTCGCGCCGCCCCGCGAAGGGCGGTGCGCTTCGATGCTATACTGCGCCGTTGTTTTGTATCTGATGGATGCATGGGCGTGTTGGGGTGCGGGCCAGCGCCCGACGTTTCCGGGAGGAGTCGTCCTCTGAGCGGTTCAGAGAGAGAGTTCGAGTACCGGGCCGACCTGCGCGACACGGCGCTCCCCGAGATGCTGTACACCGTGGACCGGTTCCAGGTCCCCGGAGTTCTCGAGGCCGAGCGCGACGAGGTGGTCAAGCGGGTCTTCATCCGTGAAGGCAACGTTGTCCACGCCTCGTCGAGCGACCGCAACGACAGCCTGGGCGCCTACCTGCAGCGGACCGGCAAGATCACCGCCGACCAGTTCACCGAGACCATGCGCCTCCGCTCCGAGGACGGAGGCAAGCGCTACGGCGAGCTGATGATCGAGGCCGGCCTCATCGCGCCCGCGGCGATCTACGAGGCGATCCGCAAGCAGATCGAGGCCATCGTCTGGAGCCTCTTCTACTGGCAGGAGGGCGAGGTCCGGTTCCAGATCGGCAGCTTCCAGGTGCACAGCGGGGCCCGGATCCAGCTCCCCATGCGCCAGGTGATCCTCCAGGGGATCAAGCGTGCCCCCAACGCCAAGGCCCTGGTCGCTCGCATGGGCACGAAGGAGACCGTCTTCGAGGCCTGTTGCAGGACCGAGGACCTGATCGAGGCGGCCCTCGACGCCGACGAGTACCGGCTGCTGAAGCTGGTCGACGGCCGGCGGAGCCTCTACGAGATCTGTACCCAGGGTCCCCTCTCCCCGGCGGAGAACGCCAAGCTGGTGTACGCTTTTCAGGTCCTCCGGCTGATCCGCCGGCAGGAGGCGAAGAGCGCCGCGGTCTCCGAGGCCCCGGCTTCGGGTCGATCCCAGGCGCAGGCTCCCGGCGCAGCCGGCGCGGAGGCTTCGCCGGCGGCCGTGGGCGGACGCAAGGTGATCAAGATCCGGTTCAAGACCGCGGGCGATCGCTTCGGCAAATAGCCGGGCACAACCCGCGCGCGGCGAGCGGCTGCGCCGCCGCCCCGGCGGCCCGGGATTCGGACCTACAGCGAGGAAACTTCGTGCCGATCTACGAGTATCAATGCCAGTCGTGTGGGCATCGCCTCGAGGCCCTGCAACGGGTCTCCGAGCCTTCGCTCACCACCTGTCCCGAGTGCGGCGGCGAGCTCAAGCGGCTCATCTCGGCGCCCGCGTTCCAGTTCAAGGGCTCGGGCTGGTACGTGACCGACTACGGCGGCAAGCGCTCGGGAGCCGACGGCAAGACGGGAGAGGAGAAGGGCTCGGGCGGCGGGGGGGAGGCGAGCGAGAGCAAGGACTCCAAGAGCACCGGCGAGGCGAAGGACAAGACCGCGGCGAAGCCCGAGAAGGGGTGACCGCGGGGCTCCCGGCGCCTCCTCCCGCGGCATGGAAGCTGCTAGATTAGTTCCCGCCATGCGAGCGCCTTCCCCTGCCGAGATCCTGCGCCAAGCGGAGGAGGAGGTCGCGCGCTGCGGCCGGGTCGCCCTGGCCCAGATCGTCCGCACCCAGGGCTCGACCCCCGGCAAGGCCGGCTGGAAGCTCCTCGTCTCGCCCGACGGCACGACCGCCGGCAACCTCGGAGGCGGTGCCTTCGAGGCGATGGTGGCGGCCGACGCCCGGGCCAAGCTCGCCGAGCGGCGGCCCTGCGGCGAGGTGAAGCGCTACTACCTGACCGAGGAGGCGGTCAAGGGGGAGGCGACCGGAATGGTGTGCGGCGGCATGGCCGAGGTCTTTCTCGAGGTGATGGCGGCGCCGCCGGTGCTCGCGGTCTACGGCGGCGGGCCGGTCGGGCAGGCCCTGGCGCGGGCCGGCGACCTCGCCGGGTTCGACCTCCTGGTGCTCGACGACCGGCCGGCCTTCCGTCGGCCGGAGCTCTTCCCGGCGGCCGCCGGCGCCCCCGAGGTCGACCGGAGCTTCGCCGGCGACTACCTCGCGGGGCTCGCCGGCCGGGAGGTCTACGCCGCCGTCGTCACGCGCTGCTGGGAGACCGACACCGCGGCCCTGGGGACCCTCCTCGGGGCGCCGCCCCCGCGCCTCGCCTACGTCGGCCTCATGGGCAGCCGCCGCAAGGTCCAGCGGGTGCGCGAGGAGCTCGAGCGTCGCGGCATCGCCCTCGCCGGCTTCCCCTTCCACGCCCCCATCGGTCTCCCCCTCGGCGGGGACGCGCCGGGGGAGATCGCGATCTCGATCCTGGCCCAGGTCCTCCAGGTACGCCATGCGGTGGACTAGCGTCGCCCTGCTCGTCCCGCTGGTGGCCGCCGGCGCCGCCGGCTTCGCCCAGGAACCCGAGGCGCCCGCGGGCTGGCAGGTGGCCCCGCTCTGGGGTGGCGACGTCAGGAGCCTCGCGATCTCGCCCAACGATCCGGACCTGGTGCTGGCGGGCACCTCCTCGGGGCAGGTCTACCGCTCGTCCGACGGCGGCGCCTCATGGCGTCCGGCGGGGCCGTTCCTGCCCTTCCCCGGCTGGGTCGTGAGCGCCCTCCAGTTCGACCCGAACCGGACGGAGGCCCCCGAGGGACGCCTGTGGGCGGCTCTCCGCGGCGTCTGGGGGAGCGGCCACGTGGCCTTCAGCGACGACCTGGGGCGGACCTGGGTCTCCCGTGCCACGGGCCTGCCCGCACAGTCGATCTACTCCCTCGCCCTGGTGCCGGGGGAGGAGGGCCGGATCTACGCCGGCACCCTCGACGGCGTCTGGGGCACGAGCGACGGCGGCCTCTCCTGGGCGAAGCTCACCGGCGGCCAGCCCGAGATGGCCAAGGTCACGAGCCTCCTCGTGCCGCCCGGCCGGCCGGACACGGTGATCGCCGGCACCTGGCGCCGGGCGTACCGGAGCACCGACGGCGGCCGCACGTGGCAGGGCGTGTTCGACGGCATGCACCTCGACTCGGAGGTCTTCAGCCTGGTGCCGACGCTGCGCCCGGGCGAGGTCTGGGCCTCGACCTGCAACTGGGTCTACCAGAGCCTCGACGGCGGCGAGAGCTGGACCCGCTTCGTCGCCGGCATGGACGAGCGGCGGGCGACCGCCTTCGACGACCTGCCCTGGGGGCGGCTGCTCGCCGGCACGGTGGCGGGCCTCTACGTCTCGGACGACGAGGGGCGTCACTGGAGCCGGCGCACGGGTGCCGACCTGTCGGTCCAGGTCATCGCCCATCACCCGGGGCGGCCGGCGCGGGTCTTCCTGGGCACCGAGGGCGCCGGGGTGTGGGTGTCGGACGACGGAGCCGAGACCTTCCGGCCGGCCTCGGCGGGCCTCACCAACCTGCGGGTCGCGGCGGTCGCCGCCGCCGGCGACGAGCTGTTCGTGGCGGTCAACCACGCCGGGCCGGCGAGCGGGGTCTACCACTCGCACGACGGCGGCCGGAGCTTCCCCCTCCACACCGCTCGCTCCGGCGCCGCGGACGGGGCCGAGGCCCTGCCGCCCGTCCTCTCCCTCGCCGCCGAGCGGCAGGCGCCGGCCGCGAGCCCCCCTTCCGGCCCGGCCCCGGTCCGCGCCTGGGCGGGCACCGAGCAAGGGCTCTACACGTGGCGGGAGGGGAGCTGGCGGCGGGTCGAGGCGCTGGGCTCGGGCCGCGTCGACCAGGTCATCGCCCGCTCCGGCCGGGTGGTGGCGCGCGCCGGCGACGGGGTCTGGGAGCTCCGCGAGGGGCCGGGAACGACCGGCGGGTGGACCCTCACCGCCTACCGCCACGGCGCGGCGCGCTCGGCGACCCTCGACGGCGGCGACCTCTGGATCACCGACGCCTCCGGCCTCTACCGCGTCGCCGGTGACCGCGACCACTCGGTGGCCGCTCCCTACCCGGCGGGCCGGGTGGTCGCCCTGGGCGACCGGCTGCTCTACGCCGGCAAGCAGGGGGCCTGGACGCGGGCGGGGCTCTCGGCTCCCTGGGTACCGCTCGCCGACGGCACGACCCGCGCCCTCGAGACCGGAGACGCGCGTTACCCGGCGCTGCTCCTGGACCAGCACCAGGACGAGGACCAGGCGCTCCTGGTCGCCGCCGCCGGCGGCGGCGTGCCGGTGCCGGTCGCGCTGCCGGTGCCCGCGAACGCCGTCGAGGCGGCGCTCGTCGCCGGCGATCGGCTGTTCCTCGGCACCACGGGGTACGGCCTGCTGAGCACGGCCCTGCCCGCCGGAGCGGCGACCGCCGAGGCGGCCGGGGGCGCCACCGCGGAACCGGCCGCGCAGCCCGCCGCCCGCCCCACGGCCGGCTCCGGGCCCGCCGGCGTCAATCGCCCGTGATCCCCACCTTCTTGGCGTAGTAGCGGAAGGAGCGGAAGCTCATCCCCAGGAGCTCGGCCGCCTTGGTCTGGACGCCGTCGGTGCGCTCCAGGGCCTGGGTCATGAGCTCGGTGCGGATCGCCTCGAGCCGCGCCTCGAGGTCGAGGCCCTCGTCGGGCAGCGTGATCGCGTCGGCGCCGGGGGTGCGGCCGTCGAGCAGGTGCGCCGGCAGGTCGCGGGTGGTGATCGTCTCCTCGCCGGTCAGGGCCACGGCGCGTTCGATGACGTTCTCGAGCTCGCGGACGTTGCCGGGCCAGGCGTAGCCTTCGAGCTGGCGCATGGCGTCGACCGAGATCCGCTTGGCGTCGGCGAGCTCCATCTGGTCGGAGTACTTCTTGAGGAAGTGCTCGACCAGGAGGGGGATGTCCTCGCGCCGCTGGCGCAGCGGCGGCAGGTCGACCGGAATGACGTTGATCCGGTAGTAGAGGTCCTCCCGGAAGCCGCCCGTCGCGATCAGGGCATCGAGGTCCTGGTTGGTCGCCGCGATGATCCGTACGTCGATCAGCTCCTCCTCGGTGCCGCCGACCCGCCGCACCGTGCGCTCCTGCAGCGCCCGCAGGAGCTTGACCTGCATCGCCGGCGTCATCTCGCCGATCTCGTCCAGGAACAGCGTGCCGCGGCTCGCCTCCTGGAACAGGCCCTTCTTCTCGCGCACGGCGCCGGTGAAGGCGCCGCGCACGTGGCCGAAGAGCTCGCTCTCGAGGAGGTTCTCGGGCAGGGCGCCGCAGTTGATCGAGAGGAACTTGGCCGCGGAGCGGGCGCTCGCGAAGTGGATCGCCCGCGCGATCAGCTCCTTGCCCGTGCCGCTCTCGCCGTGGATCAGCACGGTCGAGGAGGTGCGGGCCACGCGCTCGACCAGGGAGAAGACGTCCTGCATCTTACGCGACGAGCCGATGATGTTCGCGAAGGTGTACTTGCCTTCGAGCTCCCGGCGCAGGTAGACGTTCTGCTCCTCGAGCTCGGTTTTCTCCAGGGCCTTCTCGGCCATCACCTTGAGCTCTTCGACGTCGAAGGGCTTCGAGATGTAGTCGTAGGCACCGGAGCGCATCGCCTCGATGGCCGACTTGGTCGAGGTGTAGGCGGTCATCATGATCACCGCCGGATGGGGCGGCTCGCGAGTGATCTCGCGCAGGAGATCGAGGCCGTTGCCGTCGGGCATGAGGATGTCGCAGAGCACCAGGTCGAAGTCCGCCTCCGCGAGGAGCTCGCGGGCCGTGCCCATGGACGGCGCGGTTGCGACGGTGAAGCCCTCGTCCTCGAAGAGCAGGGTCAGGAACTCGAGCAGGCTCTCCTCGTCGTCGACGATCAGGATCCGGCGGCTCACCGCGCACCCCCCGTGGCGGCCTTCGCGAGGAGGCCGGGCGTCACCGCCGAGCGCAAGGGCAGGCGCACGGTGATGCGGGTGTGGGCGCCCGGCCGGCTGTCCACGGAGAGCTCGCCGCGGAGGTCCTGGACGATCCGGTAGACGATCGCCATCCCGAGGCCGGTGCCGCTGTCGAAGAACGACTGGAAGGGATGGAAGAGGTTGGCGCGCTCCTCCTCGCTCATTCCCTTGCCGGTGTCGAAGAACTCGATCTCGTAGGCCTGGGCGCGCTGGGTGCCCTGGACCCTCAGACGGCCGCCGTCCGGCATCGCCTTGAGGGCGTTGCGCGCCAGGTTCCAGAAGATCTGGCTCACGCCGTCGGGGTCGGCCTCGAGGATCGCCGAGGGCGGGTCGAGCTCGAGCTCGAGCTCGTGGCCCGCGGCCACCTCGGGGCTGTTGCGCAGCAGCTCGAAGTTCTCGGCCAGGAGGCGCGCGGCGTCGAACTCCTCGGCCTTGCGCCGCTTCGGCCGGGCGTACTCGAGGAAGCCCTTGATGATCCGGTCCAGGCGCTGGCTCTCCTTGGCCAGGATCCCCAGGAGCCGCCGCTCCGGCGCCGCCTCGTCGATCGACCGGCCGAGCATCTGGACCGAGCCCGAGATGGCCGCGAGCGGGTTGCCGATCTCGTGGGCCAGGCCCGCCGCCAGCGTGCCGA
The DNA here is from genome assembly GCA_963741925.1 of uncultured Acidobacteriota bacterium. Taxonomy (GTDB): domain Bacteria; phylum Acidobacteriota; class Thermoanaerobaculia; order Multivoradales; family DATKCC01; genus CAVUBL01. The sequence continues at coordinate 1,183,722 of CAVUJU010000002.1, read as the reverse complement.
CGGCGGCCATCCGGTCCTTCAGGCGGACCTCTTCCTCGAGCTTCTTCCAGGGCGTCAGGTCCTGGAAGATGATGATGGCGCCGGTGCTCACGCCGTCCGCGTTCTTGAGCTCGGCCAGGGAGAAGCCGACGTAGATCGGCGCCTCGTCGCGCACCACCTCGATCTCGCTGGCCAGGCGTCGCTGGCCGCCGCTGCGCTCGGCGAACCGCCGCCACTCGGCGGCGCTGATGATGCCGGTCTCGGTGACGTGGCGGCCCAGGAGCTCCGCCTCGCCGCGCCGGAGGATCCTGCGCCCCGCCCGGTTCAGGCTGGTCACCCGGCCGTCCGGATCGGTGAGGATCAGGCCGCTCGTGATCGACTGGATGACGTCGCGGTACTTGATTTCGAGGTCGGCCAGGTCTTCGCGCTTGGCCTCGAGCTCCTGCTCGGCGCGGGCGACGTTGGCGACCAGGAACCAGGTGAGGAAGGCGACCGAGTAGAAGGCGAAGAGGTGGATCGAGAGGTTGTAGGCGAGCCGGCGCAGGGTGGCCACGTCGTGGAGGATCACCGTGCCGTCGGGCGTCGGGAGCCAGCCCTCGTAGAGGGAGACCATGAGCGCGGCGTAGAAGATGAAGGCCAGGGTGGCGACGCCGGTGGAGCGCTTCTTGAGCAGGGTGGTCGAGACGGCGATGACCAGCAGGTAGAAGATCGAGAACGGGCTCTCGATCCCCCCGAAGAAGTAGACCAGCATGGTGACCAGCGCCAGGTCGCCGAAGAACTGGACGAAGGCGTGCATCCGGAAGCGGCCGGGCACCAGGCGGAGCAGGACGATGTAGACCAGGCTCGCCAGGTAGGTGAGGCCGGCCAGCAGGTAGAGGAGCCGCGTGTCGACCGTCGGAGCGGGCGCCACGACCGGCACCGGCGGCCCGGTGAGGTCGTGGGGCGCCGGCTGGGTGAGGGCCGGCGCCGTGCCCTGGGCCGCGGGTCTCTCGTGGGGGGCGAGCTGGAGCAGGAAGAAGGGCAGCACGACGCTCGACACCACCACCAGGCGGATGGCGATCAGCCAGTGGAGCTGTCGGGCGAGGGGCTGCACGGGTGACAGTTTACGTCACCCGCCCCGAGACGCAACCACCGCAAGCCGCGGACCCCGTGGGAAGGGGATCGAGGGGACGCGGGGGGATCTACGAGATCTGCGTGATCGCGCCGTAGAGCGGCAGGTACATCGACGTCACGATGATGCCGATGATCACGCCCAGGAAGGCGATCAGCAGCGGCTCGATCAGCTTCAGCATGCCGCTCACCGCCGCGTCGACCTCGTCCTCGTAGAAGTCGGCGATCTTCGAGAGCATCGTGTCGAGGGCGCCGGTCTGCTCGCCGACGTTGATCATCTGCACCACCATCGGCGGGAACACCTTGGTCTCCGCCAAGGGCTCGGAGATGCTCTTGCCCTCCTCGACGCTCTTGCGTACCGCCATGATCGCATCTTCGATGATCGCGTTGCCGGCGGTCTTGGCGGTGATCTCCAGGCCGTCGAGGATCGGCACACCGGAGGAGGTGAGGGTGGCGAGGGTGCGGCAGAAGCGGGAGACGGCGATCTTGCGCAGCAGCATGCCGATCACCGGGATGCGCAGCAGGAAGCCGTCGATGAACCGGCGGCCGCGCTCGGTCTTGTGCCAGCGCACCAGGAAGATCCAGAGGGCGATGAGGGCGAGGATCACCCAAGGCGAGTAGCTGGCCAGGAAGTGGCTGGTGCCGACCACCACGCGGGTGATGAGCGGCATCTCGGAGCCCAGTCCCGCGAAGAGCTGGGCGAAGGTCGGGATGACGAAGGTCAGGATGACCCAGACGACGCCGATCGCGATGGTGATCACCGAGGCGGGGTAGATCAGGGCCGACTTGACCTGGCTCTTCAGCTTGACCACCTTCTCGATGTAGGTGGCCAGGCGCTGGAGGATGATGTCGAGGATACCGCCGGCCTCGCCGGCCGCCACCATGTTGACGAACAGCTCGTCGAACGCCTTGGGGTGACGGCGCATCGCCTCGGCGAGCGAGGAGCCCTGCTCGACGTCGGTCCGGGTCTGCTGGATGATCGCGCGGAAGGTGCGGTTCTCCTCCTGCTCGCCCAGGATCTCCAGGCACTGGACGAGGGGGAGCCCGGCGTCCAGCATCACGGAGAACTGGCGGGTGAAGATCGCCAGCCGCTTGGCTCCGACCTTCTGGGGAAGGCGCGGCATGAGGCGGACCTCGCGCTTCTCCCGGAGGTTCTGGACCATGATCTGGTCGCGCCGGAGCATGGCCTCCGCCGCGGCGCGGTTGTCCGCCACCAGGACCCCTTGGCGGGACTGGCCGGTGCGGGCTCTACCTCTCCATTCGAAGCTGGGCATCGTGGGCTAACTCCTTCTCATCCGACCGCCACCGGCGGTGGCCGCGGCGCTGCCGCTCGTCAACGAGGGGTTCAACGCCTCGGGTCCGCGGGCGATGATCTCCTGCAGCTCGTCCGGGTACGAGGAGCGCGCGAGGGCGGTCTGCAGGGTGATCAGCCGCTTGAAGTACAGGGAGGCCAGGGACTGGTTGAAGGTCTGCATCCCGTGCTTGGTCTGGCCGGCCTGCATCATGCCGTAGATCTGGTGGATCTTGTCCTCCCGGATCAGGTTGCGGATCGCCGAGTTGGGCACCAGGATCTCGATCGCCAGGGCCCGTCCCTTGCCGCCCGCCCGGGGCAGCAGCGACTGGCAGAGGATCCCCTCGAGCACGAAGGAGAGCTGCACCCGGACCTGGGACTGCTGGTGGGCGGGGAAGATGTCGATGATCCGGTTGATCGTCTGGGCGGCGGAGTTGGTGTGCAGGGTGGCGAAGGTGAGATGGCCGGTCTCGGCGATCCGGAGCGCCGCCTCCACCGTCTCGTGGTCGCGCATCTCGCCGATCAGCACCACGTCGGGGTCCTGGCGCAGGACCGAGCGCAGGGCGTTGTGGAAGTTGTGGGTGTCGGCCTTGAGCTCGCGCTGGTTGACCAGGCACTTCTTGTGGCCGTGCAGGTACTCGACCGGGTCCTCGATGGTGACGATGTGCTCGTGGCGCTCGCGGTTGACCTTGTCGAGCATCGCCGCGAGCGTCGTCGACTTGCCCGAGCCGGTCGGGCCGGTCACCAGGATCAGCCCGCGGGGCTTCTCGCACAGGCCTTCGGCCACCTGGGGCAGCCCGAGCTCGCGGAAGCCCCGGATCTCGTACGGGATGCGCCGGAACGCGGCGGCGATCGCCCCGCGCTGGTGGAAGACGTTGGCGCGGAAGCGGGCGAGGCCCTTGATCCCGAAGGAGAAGTCGATCTCCAGGTCCTCCTCCAGGCGGTGCTTCTGGTTGTCGGTGAGGATCGAGTAGGCGAGCTGCTTGGTCTCGGTCGGGGTCAGCGACGGCAGGTTGAGCGACTTGAGCTGGCCGTCGATCCGGATCTGGGGCGCGGAGTTGGTGGTGATGTGGAGGTCGGTTCCACCTTGGTCGACCATCGCCTTCAAGAGCTGGTTGAGTGTCGCTGCCATGCCCGGGCTCCGGAGCTCCTTCTCTCGTACATATTGAGGACGGTCGATGAGTTTACACGACGCCCCCGTCTTGCGCCAACTCCCGGCGAGGCTCCGGCTCGAACCGACGAGACGTTTGGAGCTTCGCGGGCTTCGTCGTGCCGCCAGCCCTCGGTTCTCGAAGCCTAGGTTATCGTAAGCGCCTCATGAGCGAAGCGACCGCTTTCCACGAAGAAGAGGTGATCGGCAGGGCCTACGACGCCCGCCTCTTGCGCCGCCTGATCCGCTACGTCCGCCCCTACCGGGGCCAGGCGGTAGCCGCGGTGGCGCTGATCGTGCTCTCGTCGCTCCTCCAGCTCGTCGGGCCCCTGGCCACGGCGGTCGCCCTCGACCTCTACATGCGGCCGCCGGAGGAGGCGCCGGCCGAGGCGCACTCGATCTCGGTGGCCGCCCGCTGGGTGCAGCAGGAGCTCGCGACCCGCGGCGTGGCTCTCACCGCGGCCCAGGGCGTGGCCGCGACGGCGCTGGTCTACCTGGCGTCGCTGCTGCTCACCTTCCTCGTGCTCTACCTCCAGTCGTACCTGATGCAGATGATGGGGCAGCTCATCATGTACGACCTCCGGCGGGAGGTCTTCGGCCGCTTCCAGCAGCTCTCGGTGGCGTACTTCGACAAGAACCCCATCGGCCGGCTGGTGACCCGGGTGACCACCGACGTCGACGCCCTGAACGAGCTGTTCACCGCCGGGCTGGTGTCGATCTTCGGCGACGTGGTGCTGCTCGCCGGCATCGTCGGAGTGCTCTTCTGGCTCAACTGGAAGCTCGCGCTCGTGACCTTCGCGATCCTGCCCCTGCTCCTCGGACTGACCCTCTGGTTCAAGGTGCGGGCGCGGCAGAGCTACCGCGAGGTCCGGGTCAAGATCGCGCGCATCAACGCCTTCCTCCAGGAGCACATCACCGGCATGCCGGTGGTGCAGCTCTTCGGCCGCGAGCGCCGGGAAGCTCGAGGACTTCTCCGCGATCAACCTCGAGCACCGCGACGCCAACGTGCGGGCGATCTTCTACTACGCCGTCTACTACCCGGCGGTCGAGGCGATCACCGCCTTGGGGGTCGGCCTGATCGTCTGGTACGGCGGCCTCTCGGTGCTCGACGGCGTGCTCTCGATCGGGGCCCTGATCGCCTTCCTCCAGTACGCGCAGCGCTTCTACCAGCCGCTCGCCGACCTGTCGGACAAGTACAACATCCTGCAGGCCGCCATGGCCGCCTCGGAGCGCACCTTCCGGGTGCTCGACACGCCGGTGGAGATCGAGGCGCCGGCCGAGCCCTACGCCCCCGAGACGGTGCGCGGGGCGATCTCGTTCGAGGGGGTGTCGTTCGCCTACACGGAGGGCGAGCCGGTCCTCCACGAGGTCGGCTTCGCGGTCGAGCCGGGCGAGACCCTGGCGATCGTGGGCCACACCGGCGCCGGCAAGAGCACCCTCGCGAACCTCCTGCTGCGCTTCTACGACGTCGCCGGCGGGCGGGTGGCGGTCGACGGGGTGGACGTGCGCCGATGGGACCTGCGGATCCTGCGCCAGTCGATCGGCCTGGTGCTCCAGGACGTCTTCTTGTTCTCGGGCACGGTGGCGCGCAACGTGCGCCTGGACGAGGAGCGGATCGACGACGAGCGCATCCGCTGGGCGGCCCGGGAGGTCCAGGCGCTCCCCTTCATCGAGCGCCTGCCGGAGGGCTTCGACTCGGCGGTCCGCGAGCGCGGGGCCGGCCTCTCGGTGGGGCAGAAGCAGCTCATCGCCTTCGCCCGGGCGCTCGCCTTCGATCCCAGGATCCTGATCCTCGACGAGGCGACGTCGTCGATCGACACCGAGACCGAGCAGCTCATCCAGCAGGCCCTCGACCGGCTGCTCGTGGGGCGCACCAGCCTGGTCATCGCGCACCGCCTGTCGACGGTTCAGAAGGCGAGCCGGATCCTGGTGCTGCACAAGGGCCGGGTGCGCGAGCTCGGCACCCACCAGGAGCTCCTCGCCCGGCGGGGCGTCTACTACCGGCTCTACCAGCTCCAGTTCAAGGACCAGGAAGTGGCGGTGTAGAGCGGGCGAGCGGGCTACGGGTTGGCCGGCTGGGCCGCGGAGGACGGGGAGGACGCTGCGCCGCCGCCCAGCCCCTCGATCTGCTCGACCACCAGCATGAGCTGGTCCAGGCGGTTCTGGGGCGAGGTGCCGGGCGCGGGCGCCGGGTAGCGGTAGTCCAGGGTCAAGAGGCGATTCGCGCCCGGGTGGACGGCCAGGGCGCGGTAGTCCTCGATCGCCTGGCCCTGCTCGTCCGTGTAGCGGCCGCGGGTCGTGTAGACCGTGCCCAGCGCCGCGCCGCCGAGCTCGTTTTGCCCCAGGAACTTGCCGCCCGGCAGCCCCTCGATCCGCGCCTTCTCCTTCCACACCTGGTCGACCAGGTTGACCCCTGCGGTCTGGGGCGGGCCCACCAGGATCGAGAGCCGGCCGTGGTCGTCCGGGGCCGAGCGCTCGAGCACCAGGTCGCCGTCCTCGTTGCGCGCGACCGTGAAGCCCGCGGGCACGTGCGCCAGGGCGATCCCCAGGGCCCGGTTCTCCACCCGCGGGCCCTGGCCGGCGTCCTTCTCGGCCTGCTTCGGGGGCGAGCCACAGCCGCACCAGGCGGCGAGCGAGACGAGGGCGAGGGCGGCGGGCAGGCGTCGGATCGGTCGCATCGGGTCCTCCGGGGTTCGGACGGGGCGATCTTACCGGAGAGGCTCGGCGGCGCCCGTCCTCGAGACGCCCCCGGCCACGAGAAACCGGTGGCGGGGGTCACCTCTCGGGGCGGGCGACGGCGGCGGCGCCGGGTCCGCGGGGGTCGGCGACCGCCTCCTCGGTGCCGTCGGGCAGGCGCCGGGCGGCGTTGACCTTGGCCGTCGCGGGCGTGATCTCGATCGTGTGGCCCCGGGCCTCGAGGACGGCGCGGGTCTCGGGGGAGAGGGCGTCGGGCTCCGCCTGGAGCCGGTCGGGGAGCCACTGGTGGTGGATCCGCGGGCGGTCGAGGGCGGCCTGCAGGGCGTCGCCGTCGACCATCACGTCGAGCAGCACCTGGGCGACGTTGGTGGGGATCTTCGAGCCGCCCCGCCCGCCCGCCGTCAGGATCTCCTCGCCGCCGGCCTCGCCCTCGGCCGGATCGCGCCAGGCGATGGTCGGGCTCATCGACGAAAGCATCCGCTTGCCGGGGCGCACCGCGTTCGCCTCACCCTGGACCAGACCGTAGAGGTTGGGCTCGCCCGGGGCGGCGGCGAAGTCGTCCATCTCGTCGTTCAGGAACCCGAAGCCCGGCACCCAGGCGCCGCAGCCGAAGAGCTCGTTGAGCGTCGTGGTCAGGGAGACGGTGTTGCCGTCGCCGTCGATCACCACCAGGTGGGTCGTCTCGTGGGGCTCGCGCGGCGGCGTGCCGGGGTAGGCGGTGAGAGTCTTCGAGTCCGCGGCCTGGAGCGGGTCGATGCCGGCGGCCCGGCGGTCCAGCCAGGCCGGAGAGAGGAGCTCGGCCTCGGTGACCTCGGAGGTCGTCGGATCGCCCAGGAGGAAGCGGTCGGCGAAGGCGCCGCGGAAGGCCTCGGCGAGCAGGTGCATCCGGTCGGCGCCGAAGCGGGGGAGGCTCGGCCAGCCGCGGCGCGCGAGGACCCCGAAGACCTCGCCGAGAATCGCGCCGCCGGAGGACGGCAGGCCCATCGTGGCCACGTGCCAGCCGAAGGCGTCGAAGGTGACCGGCTCGCGCCAGGCCGGCCGGTAGGCGGCGAGGTCCGCGGCGGTCAGCGCCCCGCCGTAGCGCCGGGAGACGGCCTCGATCCTCGCGGCCATCTCGCCGCGGGTGATCGCTTCGGGGCCGCGGCGGGCATAGGCGTGCAGGGTGGCGGCCAGCTCGGGCTGGCGGATCACCGTGCCGATCGCCGGCACCTCGCCGCCGGGCAGCCACTCGGCGGCGGCCTCCGGGAAGCGCGCCAGCCGGTCCCGGTAGGCCTCGAGCTGGTGGTGGAGGTTGGCGTCCACGGGGACTCCCACCAGGGCCAGTCGCTCCGCGGGGGAGACGATCTGGGCCCAGGGGAGCTTGCCGAACCGGTGGTGGAGCTCCCAGAGGCCGGCGGGCGAGCCGGGCACGCCGGCCGCGAGCGGACCGACCAGCGAGGCATCGGGGATCGGCCGGCCGTGCTCGTCGAGGTACATGCCCCGGGTCGCCGCCGCCGGCGCCTCCTCGCGGAAGTCGAGGCTCGCCACCTCCCGGCCGTCCGGCCCCGCCATGCGCACCACCGCGAACCCGCCGCCGCCCAGGTTGCCGGCCTCGGGGAAGGTGACCGCCAGGGCGAGGGCGGTCGCCACTGCCGCGTCCACCGCGTTGCCCCCGGCGCGCAGCACGAGGATGCCTACCGCGGTGGCCCGCGCGTTGTCCGAGGCGACGGCGCCGCCGGAGCCGTGGGGAGCTCGCGGCGAGGCCGCGGCGAGCGGCAGGGCGACGAAGAGGGCGAGGAGCGCGAGGGCGAGTACGCGTCGAGGACGAGTAGGTTGTCCTTGGGAGAGGTTTCCTGGTCTTCGCGTCAAGGGTGCTGAGCAGGTCTCCGCGATCACTGGATGCCCTCCATTTCAGTCCTCAGACGGGCCAGCACCTGTCCGGCGCGCTCCTCGAATGCACGAAACGCCGCGAGTCGCCGCAAGTCGGCATAGCCTGGGATCAGGTCCGCCACTCGATAGACGCGCCGGGCGAGCGAGCGCCTGAAGCTATCTCGTCGCCGCCCGCGCTTCTCCGAAGCGGCGAGCAGGCTGCGGTGGAGGATCTCCTTGGGGTCGGGCACTTCTTCGAGGCGGTCGATCTCGGGCAGGTCGAGCGCCGCCGTTCCGGACGGGTTGTCGGCAGCCCGTCGAATCGCACCCTCGTCGATGAGGAGCCAGGCCTCGGTCATTCGTACCGGCACGATCGGCACGCACGCAGAATCGGGTGCTGAGTCGGTTGCCGCTTCGATTTCCCGCCATCGCGTTTCGATCGGCTCCCGCTCGGCGTCTCGGTGAACGAAAAGGATGTCGCACGGGTACAGAGTGCAGGCGACTCGAACTCGCTCTGTCAGCGTCCTCACCGGAGGGATCGAAGGCTCCCACAGATCTGCTGCCTGTTCTACGAAGCCGCCTTCCTGAATCCACCGGTGACCCCGGAGGAGCCAGTTGATGATCGGCATCAGGGCTCGATCGCTGGGACCGTCTCCCAGGAACGTGTACCGGAGAGGCCGCATGGGAGGACTATCGACGACCTCAACCGGCGAGGGGCAAGCCCAACTGCTCGGCACCGTACGGCCTCAAGTCGCCCGGAGGCGTCGGCTCGCTGACCTTGGATCGCCAGCTCCGCGGGGGAGCGGTCGCCCAGGCCACGGTCCCACGGTCCTGTCCCTGGAAGATCTTCTTCTCCTTGAGGTAGATCAGCTCTTCCAGAGCGACCTGCCGCACCACCAAGGGTGAATGGGTGTTCACAATGACTTGGCGGAGTGGGTTGTCCTCGCCGATTCCGTGGCCCGGATCGACGGCGATGTCGCGGAGGAGATCGAGCATCGCCGGGATCCGCTCCGGATGCATTCCGTTCTCGGGCTCTTCGAGGCAGATGAGGCCTCTCGCCAGGGGGTCGACCGAGAGAGCGGCCAGGACCAGGAACCGCAGAGTCCCGTCGGACAGCGATCGGGCTGGATGGAAGATGCCTCCCTGTCCCTGGACCTCCAGGGTCAGCGTCTCGGTGCGCTCGTCGTCTCGCACCCGAACCGCTTGCACGTCGTCGATGAGCTCGGCCAAGCGGTTCGCCAGCTCGCTTTGAACCTGTCCCTCTCGCCGTTCATGGCGACGAAGGCGCTCCACGGCGGCCGGCAGGTTGCCACCTCGATCGTCGATCATCTGTGGATCCCGGTACTCCGACGGTGCCCTCATGGCGGATGGCTCGAGCATCAGGGTCTGCCAGGACTCCATCTCCCGGTGGGCCGCCAGGACCGTCGGGAAGTCGCTCGAGGCCATCCCCCCGATGACGGTCCAGGAGGACTTGGGTGCGGGTACCCTGCGTCCACCGTGGCCCTCCTGGTGCACCTGGATCAGGAGGTCCTCCGGCTTTCCCGAAGTCGAGACGAAGCTCTGCGGGCGCCGGCCGGAGATGGCCGTGGCCCTGAATTCCTGCGAGGTCTTGAACCCGAGGCCCTTCCTTGCGTCTTCGAGCGAAACTGGCTTCAGGCTCTCGTGGACGAGCTCCAGTTGCTCGTATCGATCTCGAGCGCGGAGGCGAAACGCCAGCTCGTATCGGATCGAGGAGATGGCGGCCCGGGCGCTCACGCCGAAGTCGTCGGAGATGTCCCGGCTGACGATCATGTCCGCCATGAAACGGATCTCCGAAGCCCGGTACGCACCGAAGGTAGAGAAAAGAGCTTGGGGCTCCTGGGACCGGCCCTTCGCCTCCCGGAGCATCTGGACCGCTTCGGCGATGGGGAATTTCGTCAGCAGGTGGAGGAACCGCACCGCGTCGAACAGGTTCGACTTTCCCACCGCATTCTTGCCGGCGACGCAGGTGAACGGACCGAACCGGAACTCGACGTCGAACAGGTTCTTGAAGCCTTGGACGCGCAGACGGGTCAACATGGCTGGTTCGAAGGCTATCGTACCTTCGTCTTTCGCAGGCCCGTCGTCACCCGCACCACCCTGGCTGCGGTCGGGCCCGCATCTGCAGAGGCCCGGCTACGCAGCCTCCCGGGCGCCGGTCATACGAGGGCTCTCGCCAGGCGGATGCCGGTGAGCTGGAAGCGGGTCTCGGGGGGCCAGAAGTTGCGGTAGGAGACCCGAATGTGGCTCGCGGGCGTGGCGCACGAGCCGCCGCGGAGGACCCGCTGGTTGTCCATGAACTTGCCGTTGTACTCCATGAGCGCCCCGTCGAACGGCCGGTAGCGGGGGTAGGGCTCGTAATGGCTGGCGGTCCACTCCCAGACGTGCCCGGCGCACTGGCGCAGGCCCTCGCCGGCCGCCGCCGGCGCCGGGTGGAAGCGTCCGCTCTCGAGGAAGACGGCGTCCGGTCCGGGAAAGCCCGCGGTGCGGGCGCCGTGCTCCCACTCGCGCTCCGTGGGAAGGCGCGCCGCCTTCCAGCGGGCGAAGGCGTCGGCCTCGTAGAAGCTCACGTGGCAGACCGGCTCGGCCGGGTCCAGCGGCCGGGTGCCGCCCAGGGTCCAGGCGCGCCACCCTCCGTCCGCCTCCTCCCAGTAGAGCGGCGAGCGCCACCGCTCGGCCGTCACCCGGGCCCAGCCGTTCGAAAGCCAGAGCAAGGGGTTCCGATAGCCGCCGTCCTCCATGAACTCCAGATACTCGCCGTTGGTCACCAGGCGGTCGCCGAGGGCGAAGTCCTCGAGGAAGGCCCGGTGGACGGCGAGCTCGTTGTCCCAGCACCAGCCGCCCTCGAGGTTCCCGATCTCGCAGACGCCGCCGGCGAACGGGACGAAGCCCAGGGGCGGCGCCTCGCTCGGCGCGCCCTCCTCGGGCGGCTCCACGAACGGCTCGCGCAGCTCGGGAACGTTCGTTCCCAGGATGTGCTTGACCTCGGTCACCAGGAGCTCCTGGTGCTGCTGCTCGTGGTGGATGCCGGTCGTCACCAGGAAGGCCAGGCGGTCGAAGTCGGCCTCGGGGGCGCCCCGGATCACCTCCGCCATGCGCTCGTCCACCGAGCGCCGGAAGGCGAGGATCTCGTCCGTGGTGGGCCGGGTCATCATGCCTCGTCGGTCCCGGGCGAGGCGCGGCCCCAGCGACTCGTAATAGGAGTTGAGGCAGTACTCGAGCCGGCGGTCCGACTCGCCGTAGCGGCCACGGGCCTGGAGGACGTTGCGGGCGAAGAACCAGGTGGTGTGGCCGAGGTTCCACCACGGCGGGCTCACCTCGGGGATGGTCTGGACCCGGAAGTCCTCGGGCTTGAGGCGGCCCGCCAGCTCGAGGGTCAGCGATCGGGTCCGCCGGTAGGCGCTCAGGAGCTCGTCACGGTCCATGGTTCGCTCCTAGAGAAGCTTCGCCTCAAACCGACGAGGCGTCTGAAGCGTCTCCGGCGCCACGGGCCGCTGGTCCCCCGCCCACGCCGACCGATCGCGGCTGCGCTCCTCGGAACGGCGACTCCAGACCGCTGGATTCATCGGATGCCCCCCGCATCCCCTCGTTCCCCTTCCCACCCCACGGGGGGGAAGGGGACGGTTGACCGGATGCCCCCCGCAACCCCTCGATCCCCTTCCCACCCCACGGGGGGGGAAGGGGACGCCCCCACCCTCTCGGTCTGTTTCTCGAGGAACTCGGCTCGTTCGTCACGATTCTGGCCTGATCAGACATCTAGTGGCCCGTCAACCGTCAAGTGACGTCTCCTGGCGGGTCCTCTCGCCGCTGGCGGCGTTGCTCCTCCTCGACGTAGGCCCCGCTACGCCTGCGTCGGAGCGCCTGGCCAGCGACGAGAAATCCTCGCCAGGTACCCTGTCACTTGACGGTTGACGGGTCACTCGTGAAGCTCCGCCTCAAACCGACGAGGCGTCTTGAGCGCCTTGGGCTTGCTGAGTCGCAGGTCCCCCGCCCACGCCGACCGACCACGGCTGCGCTCCTCGGAACGGCGACTCCAGACCGCCAGATTCATCGGATGCCCCCCGCATCCCCTCGATCCCCTTCCCACCCCCACCCTCTCGGTCTGTTTCTCGAGGAGCTCGGCTCGTTCGTCACGATTCTGGCCTGATCAGACATCTAGTCCGCTCCGCCTTCAAGCCCGGTGCCAGAAGCGGGTACGGCACCGCGGTGGCGGTCAGGCTGCCGCGGCGCTCTTGAGCTCGCTCACCAGGCCCTGGAGGGCCTCCTTGGCGTCGGAGAAGAACATCAGCGTGTTGTCGTACTCGAACAGCTCGTTCTTGATCGCGGCGAAGCCGGGCGAGAGGCTGCGCTTGATCACGATCACCGTGCGCGCCTCCCAGACCTCGAGCACCGGCATGCCCCAGATCGGGCTGCCCGGCGTCTTCTCGGCGGCCGGATTGACCACGTCGTTGGCGCCCACCACGATCACCACGTCGGTGTCCTTGAACTCGGAGTTGATCTTCTCCATCTCGTAGAGCTGCTCGTAGGGCACGTCGGCCTCGGCCAGGAGCACGTTCATGTGGCCCGGCATGCGTCCGGCCACCGGGTGGATGGCGTAGGAGACCTTGGTGCCGCGGGCCTCGAGCAGGTTGGCGAGCTCCTTGACCGTGTGCTGCGCCTGGGCGACGGCGAGGCCGTAGCCGGGCACGAAGATCACCGACTCGGCGCTCTCGAGGATCATGGCCGCGTCCTCGGCGGTGCACGAGCGCACCGTGCCGTAATCCGAAGCGGGGCCGCCGGGGGTGGTCGCCTGCACCCCGAACCCGCCGAACAGCACGTTGGCGAGGGAGCGGTTCATCGCCTCGCACATGATGCGCGTCAGGATCAGCCCCGAGGCCCCGACCAGCGCACCGGCGATGATCAGCAGGTTGTTGTCGAGGACGAAGCCGGTCATGCCGGCGGCGAGGCCGGAGTAGGAGTTCAGGAGCGAGATCACCACCGGCATGTCGGCGCCGCCGATGGGGATGACCAGCATCACGCCCAGGATCAGGCTGGTGGCCAGCACCACCAGGGCGAGCAGGGCGATCACGGTCGTCTCGCCGGTGCCGAAGGCGAAGTAGACGCCGAGCCCCAGGGAGGCGAGGAGCAGCAGGACGTTGATCAGGTGGCGGCCGGGCAGCAGCACCGGCTGGCCGGTGACCTTGCCGGCGAGCTTGGCGTAGGCGATCACCGAGCCGCTGAAGGTCACCCCGCCGATCAGGATCGAGAGGACCACGGTCAGGGCGGAGGAGCCGCCGAGGATCTCGGAGAGCCGCTGGGTCGAGCCGGGCTCGATGCTGTCGGTCCAGACGACCGAGAGGGCGACGAGCGCCGAGGCGATGCCGCCGGCGCCGTTGAACAGGGCGACCATCTCTGGCATCGAGGTCATCTTGACCTTGACCGCGGCGACCGCGCCGATGGCGCCGCCGATGACCACGCCGGCGACGATCCACCGGTAGTCGATGCGGCCCATGAGCACCAGCGTCGCGAGCACCGCCAGGAGCATGGCGAGGCCGGCGATGGCGTTGCCCCGCCGCGCGGTGCGCACCCGGGTCAGACCCTTGATGCCGTAGATGAAGAGGATCGCCGAGAGCAGGTAGAGGATCGGGACGATGACTTGCTGGACCATGATGCGCGCTCCTCTAGCTCTTCTTCTTGCGGCCGAACATCTGGAGCATCCGGTCGGTGACCATGAAGCCCCCCACGACGTTGATCGTGGCGAAGATGACGGCGAAGCAGCCCAGGACGTTCGACACGGTGATCGAGCCGGTCTGGGCCGCGATCAGGGCGCCCACGATGGTGATGCCGGACACCGCGTTGGCGCCGGACATGAGGGGCGTGTGGAGGGTGGGCGGGACCTTGGTGATGATCTCGAAGCCGACGAACATCGCCAGCACGAAGACGTAGATGCCGAAGAGCAGGTCTGCGGTCACGGGGTCACCTCCTGGAGGCTCTTGGCGGTCGCCTCGTGGACGATCTCGCCGCCGTGGGTCAGCAGGCTCCCGGCGATGACCTCGTCCTCGAGGTCGAGGTCCAGCGCCCCGTCCTTGACCATCAGGCCGAGCAGGGCGAGGACGTTGCGGGCGTAGAGCGTGCTCGCGTCCTCGGGCATCGAGGCGGCGAGGTTCGAGGGGGCGAGGATGGTCACGCCCCCCTCGTGGACGACCTGGTCGGCGCGCGACAGCTCGCAGTTGCCGCCCTGCTCGACGGCGAGGTCGACGATCACGGCGCCGGGGCGCATCGTGTGCACCATCTCCGCCGTGATCAGGCGGGGGGCGGGCTTGCCGGGCACCAGGGCGGTGGTGATCGCGGCGTTGGCGCGGGAGAGGTGCTGGGTGACGATCTCGCGCTGGCGGCGCAGGAAGTCCTCGCCCATCTCGCGGGCGTAGCCGCCCTCGCCTTCGCCGGACTCCTCGAGCGGCAGCTCGATGAAGCGGCCGCCCAGGGATTCGACTTGCTCCTTGACCGCCTCGCGGATGTCCGAGACCTCGACGATCGCGCCCAGCCGCTTGGCGGTGGCGATCGCCTGCAGGCCGGCGACGCCGGCACCCATGACGACCACGCGCGACGGCGGGATGGTGCCGGCCGCGGTCATCAGGAGCGGGAAGTAGCGTCCGAGGCGGGCGGCGGCCAGGACCACGGCCTTGTAGCCGGCGATCGAGGCCTGGGAGGACAGGGCGTCCATGGACTGGGCGCGGCTGATCCGGGGGACGAGCTCCATGGCGAGGGAGGTGACCCCCTGCTGGGCCAGGCGCTGGGCGAGGTCGGTGTTCTTGTACGGGGCGAGCAGGCCGACGAGGACGGCGCCCTGGTGCATCGAGGCGGCGCGCTCGGCGGCCGGTGCGCGGACCACGAGCACGGCGTCGGCCGAGCTCCAGGCCTGGCTCGCGTCGGAGCCGGAGACCACGCGGGCGCCCGCCTTCTCGTAAGCGGAATCGGAGAACCAGGAGGCGGTGCCCGCGTCGGCTTCGACGGCGACTGCGAGGCCGTCCTTGACCATCCGGTGGACGGTCTCGGGGGTGGCCGCGACGCGGGTCTCTCCCGTCTCGGTCTCCTTCGGGATGAAGACTTCCGTCATGGATTCCTCGGTTGTCGTTGTGATGGTTGGCTGGGTGGGGGTGGTCGGGGGACTCCGGGGGAGGAGAGGACGGATGCCGGCCGAGACGATCCTACCAGGGCCGGGGGGAGGGCGTGCAAGGCGCCGCCGGGGTGGGGCGGACGGACGCGCCGGGGTGGGCGGGGTGGGACGGAGGGGTGGAGGGCGGCTCAGGGCTCGGCGATCCAGCCGCCGGCTCTGGTCGCCCGGGCGGGGTCGAAGACCTCCAGGCCGACGGCTTCGGCGGCCTCGGTGAGGCGAATGTCGCTGGCCGCGAAGGTCACTTCGAGGCCGGCGTCCCGCAGCTCGAGGGCGCTCGCGAGGTGGGCCGCGTCGGCGCCGCGCAGGGGGGCCTCGGCGCACAGGCGGGGGATCCGCCGCAACACTTCCGGGCTGAGAGTCACCCGCGCGATGGCTCGCCAGTCCTCCTCGAAGCGCGCGCACAGGTCGCCGTGCTCGGCTTCCGAGAGGAGGGCTTCGCGGCGTCGCCGCGCCAAGGTGGCGTACACCTCCGGGTAGGCGAGGACCGACAGGGCGAGTCGGCCGCCGTCCGGGCGGTGGACCCGCTCGGCCATCTCCAGGCTGCCGATCTCGTCGATGTAGAGCTTGACCAGGGCGCTCGTGTCGGCGAACAGGATCACCGGCGGTCCTCGAGGACCATGGCGGAGGCGTCCTTGCCGCGCGCGGGGATCCTCGGGGCCGAGACCCAGCTCGGCGGTTCCGACCGCTCCGGCATCTGGACGAGCTCCTGCGCCGCGAGCTGGCGCAGGCGGCCGTCCTCGTCCAGGCCTTCCACCTCCGCCAGGGGAACCAGCGCCGCGACCGCCCGGCCGCTGCGCAGGACCAGGATGCGCTCGCCGCCCTCGGCGTGCCGGAGATAGGCCGAGAGCCGGTCCTTGAGCTCGCGTGTGCTGACCGATCTCATGATGACCTCCGTGGCCATTGTAGCCGCAATGGCCCGAAGGCGCAAGGGGCGACTCCGGGCCCTCCGGGCCGGGAGCGTGTCGGCCGGGCGCGAGGAGGCCTCTATAATGGCCGCCGGTGCGCCGGCCGCCGCCGGAGCGCGCACCCCAAACCGCCTGACCGCCGGGAGCCCCGCCATGGAGATGTTGCCCAAGCCGATCGCCCGCGTCCTCGACCTGGTACCGCCCGAGAGCCACCGGATCCTCAACCTGAGCGTCGAGGAGGCCCGCGCCCGGGTGCTGGCCGCCGACCCGGAGGGGGTGCTGGGCATCCACGGCTCCTTCGCGCTGGTCGCCCGCGAGGGCGAGCGGGTGCGTCTGGCCCGGAGCCTCGACCGCCCCTTGCGCTACTTCCTGGCCAAGGAGGCGAGCGGGCCGATGCTGGTCGTCGCCGAGCGGATCGACGCCATCCGCGAGTGCCTCGAGGCGGAGGGCTACGGCGCGCAGTTCCACCCCAGCTACACGCGCATGGTGCCGGCCCACCACGTGATGACCCTGCGCCTCGTCGGCTGCCCCGACCCGAACCCTACCTACCGGCGCTTCTTCGACCCGCCCCGGGGCGTCCTGCCGCCCGACCTCGACCGGATCGGCGAGCTCTACGTGGGGGCGCTGGCCGAGGAGCTCCGCGCCTGGCTCCTGGCCGTTCCCGAGGACGAGCCGATCGGCGTGCCCTTCTCGGGCGGACTCGACAGCGGCTCGGTGCTCCTCACTCTGGAGCACGTGCTCCGCACCCTGGGCGGCAGCCCGGCGCGGCTCAAGGCGTTTACCCTGGCGGTCGGCGGCGGCGGGGGCGACGCCCGGCAGGCCCGGGAGTTCCTGCGCGCGGTCGACCTCGAGATGCTGGGCGAGACGGTGGAGGTGCCGGCCGGAGCGCTCGATCCGTTCGAAGCGGTGGCGGTGATCGAGGACTACAAGCCCCTGGACGTCGAGTGCGCGGCGGCCGCCCTGGCGCTCGCCCGGGGCATCCGGGAGCGCTACCCGGACTGGCGCCTGCTGGTCGACGGCGACGGCGGCGACGAGAACCTCAAGGACTACCCTCTCGAAGAGGGGGGCGAGCTCACCATCCGGAGCGTGGTCGGGAACTCCATGCTCTACCAGGAGGGCTGGGGGGTCGAGGCGATCAAGCACTCCCTGACCTACTCGGGCGGCTACAGCCGGGGGTGTGTGCGCACCTACGCGCCGGCCGCCCGCCTCGGCTTCGCGGCCTTCAGCCCGCTGACCCGCCCGTCGGTTGTCCAGGTGGCGGAGGCGATCCCCTTCGACGAGCTGACCCGCGGCTCGACCGAGCGGCTCTACGCCTTGAAGG
Organism: uncultured Acidobacteriota bacterium; assembly: GCA_963741925.1. Lineage (GTDB taxonomy): Bacteria > Acidobacteriota > Thermoanaerobaculia > Multivoradales > DATKCC01 > CAVUBL01. The sequence continues at coordinate 1,166,247 of CAVUJU010000002.1, read as the reverse complement.
GAGAGGTCCTCGCCCGCGGCATCAAGGCCCTGACCGGCCGCGATCTGCCGGTCTACCCCAAGCGGCGCTTCCAGGACGGGGCGGTGGACGAGGCGGCGCGGGCCGCGAGCCTGGGCCAGGCGGAGCCGCGCTACCGGGAGCATTTCCTGTCGCTGCTCGGGTGAGCGCGGCGGCGGCCCTGACCGCCCGCCGGGTGCGCTCGTTGCGGGGCGCCAAGGTGCCTCCCGATCCGCGGCGGCCGCTGGCGGTGCTCCGCGAGGAGGAACGGCTGCCCGGGCGGCGCCCGCGGCCGGTCACGGTCCCGGCGCTCACCCTCCTCCTCGCCGGCGCCGAGTGCCCCTTCACCTGCGTCTTCTGCGACCTCTGGCGCCACACCCTCGACGGGCCGACCCCCGAGGGCGCGATCGCCGAGCAGGTCCGTCACGCGCTCGCCGGCCTCGGCGGCCCGGCGCGCGAGGCCCTCGCGGGCGGTGTCCTCAAGCTCTACAACGCCAGCAACTTCTTCGATCCCCGGGCGGTGCCGCCGGGCGACCTGCCGGCGGTGGCCGCGCTCGCCCGGCCCTTCGGCCGGGTCGTGGTCGAGTGCCATCCGCGGCTGGTCCTCGGGGCCGGCGCCGAGCTCTGGCGGCGCTTCGCCGGCCTCCTCGCCGGCCGGCTGGAGGTGGCGATGGGCCTCGAGACGGTGCACCCGGAGGCCTTCCGGGGCCTCGCCAAGGGGATGGAGCTCGCGGACTTCGCGCGCGCCGCCGCCACCCTCCGGAGCGAGGCGGTGGCCGTGCGCGCCTTCGTCCTGGTCGGCGCCCCCCGGGTGCCGGCCGCCGAGGCGGTCGAGTGGGCGGTGCGCTCGGCGGACCACGCCTTCGCGGCCGGGGCCTGCCACGTCGCCCTGATCCCGCTGCGCGGCGGAAACGGCGCCCTGGAGGAGCTCGCCCGCCGGGGCGAGGTGGCCTACCCGCGCGGCGACGACCTGGAGGCGGCCCTCGCTCGGTCCCTGGCCCTGCCCGCGGCCCGCTCGGGCGCGGTGGTGACGGCCGACCTCTGGGACCTCGAGCGACTGGCCGGATGCCCGGTCTGCCTTCCGGCCCGGCGCGAGCGCCTCCAGCGGGCGAACCTCACGGGCCGGCTCGGGCCGGCGGCGGCCTGCGCCGATTGCGGCTTCCCCGGCGGGCCCGCGTCGGACCTTCCGGGACCGATCGCATGAGCGCGCGCTTCGACGTCGTCGTCGCCGGCTCCGGCTTCGCCGGGTCGATCCTCGCCCGAGCCCTCGTCCGGGCCGGCCGGAAGGTCCTCCTGGCCGAGCGGGGGAGCCACCCGCGCTTCGCCGTCGGCGAGTCCTCGACGCCGCTCGCCGCCCTCGCCCTCGAGCGCCTGGCGGCGCGCTACGACCTCCCGGATCTCGCCTCGCTCGCCGCCTACGGCCGCGCCTCGCGCGACCTGCCCGGGCTCGGCCGGGGCCTGAAGCGGGGGTTCACCTTCCTCGCCCACCGGCCCGGCCGGGCCCTCGCGCCCGACCCCGACGGCTGCCGGCGTCTCCTGGTGGCGGCGAGCCCGAACGACCTCGTGGCCGACAGCCACTGGCTGCGCGCCGACGTGGACGCCCACCTGGTCGCGCGGGCGGCGGCCGAGGGGGTCGAGGTCCGGGAGCGAACCGAGCTTCTCGGTCGAGGAGGTCGGGGCCGGCGGCTGTCGGCTACGGGCCACTCCGGCGGGCGGCGCGCCCTACGAGATCCGGGCTTCCTTCCTGGTCGACGCCACCGGAGCCGGGGGGCTCCTCGCCCGCGCCCTGCCCATCGTGGAGACCGAGCCGCGGCTCGACTCCGCCCTCCTCTTCTCCCACTTCGACGGCGTCGCCCCGCTCGCGGCGGCGGCCGGCCCCACGCTGGGGCCGCCCGGCCCGTACCCGGACGAGCGCGCGGCGGTCCACCACTTCCTCGAAGAGGGGTGGATGTACGCCCTGCGCTTCGACGACGGGCGGGTGAGCGCCGGAATCGAGCTCCTGGGCGAGGCCGCCGAGGCGGCCCGCGCGGCGCTGCACCGGCCGGGGGCGGCCGATCCGGGGGCGGCGTTTCGCGCGATCGTCTGCCGCTACCCGACGCTCGCGGCCCAGTACCAGGGCGCGCGGCCGCTCCGGCCGGTCGCCTTCGTGCCCCGCCTCCCGCGCCGCCTGGCCCGGGCCGCCGGGCCCGGCTGGCTCCTCCTGCCCCACGGCTTCGCCTTTCAGACGCCGCTCTTCTCGACCGGCATCGCCTGGAGCCTCCTGGGGGTGGAGCGGGCGGCGCGCCTGCTCGAGGAGGGGGTGCCCGCACCCGCCGCTGCCGAGCGCTACGAGCGGCTCCTCGCCGCCGAGGCCGACTGGGTCGAGCGCCTCGCCGCCGGGGCCTTCTCGGCGCGGGCCGCCAGGGGCGGGGAACGCAGCGGGGGCCTCGGCCTCTTCGCCCCCTGGAGCCTCCTCTACTTCGCGGCGGCGAGCTGGTCGGAGGCGCGCCAGCGGCTCCTCCCGGAGGCGCGCGCCACGGCCGGCGCCTGGTGCCGGGAGCCCTTCCTGGGGGCCGGCGACCCCGTGCTCCGGGAGATCGTGGGCGAGGCCGAGCGGCGTCTCGGAGAGGCCGTCGCGGGAGGGACGCCGGAGAGCTTCGCGCCGTGGCTGCGCGCGGCGATCGCCCCGCGCGACGTCGCCGGCCTCGGCCGCGCGGACCGCCGCAACCTCTACCCCGTCGAGCTCGACGACCTGGTGGCGGCGCACGGCGTCCTCGGTCTGAGCGAGGACGAGGTGCGCAGGGCGCTGCCCCGCCTGCGCGGAGCCCCCGCCGGGGGCGAGCCGGCGAGGCGATAAGCTCCGCCCACCATGAACCGGCCCATGAACCGCCTCCCGAGCCGGCGCCGGCGGGCGCTGGAGGCCGCTGCCGGCGTCGCCGCGCTCGCCGCCCTCGTCCTCACGGCCGCCCTCGGCCTGGCCCAGGCCGGCTGCGGCCGCAAGCCGGTCCTGGTCTTCGCCGCCGCCTCCCTCGCCGACGCCCTCCAGGACGCCGGCGCCGCCTGGCAGCGCCGGCACCCGGAGACCCCGGTCCAGTTCAACTTCGCCGGCTCCGACGGCCTCGCCCGGCAGATCGCGGCCGGCGCCCCGGCCGACCTCTTCGTCTCGGCGAACCGGAGCCAGCTCGAGCGCGCCGAGCGCACCGTGGCCGGCCACGCGGTCGCCCTTCTCGGCAACCAGCTCGTGGTCGTCGCCCCCCGCGGCTCGGACGCCCGGGTGGCCTCGGCCGCCGACCTCCTGGCCTTCGACCGGGTGGGCCTCGCCGACCCGGAGGGGGTGCCGGCGGGCCAGTACGCCCGCTCCTGGCTCGAGAAGGCCGGGGTCTGGGAGCGCCTCGCCCCGAAGGTGGTGCCGGCCCTCGACGTGCGGGCCAACCTGGCGGCGGTGGCCTCGGGGAGCGTGCCGGTGGGCGTGGTCTACGCCACTGACGCCATCGCCGGCGACTCGGCCCGCCGGGTGCGGGTGGTCTACCGGGTGCCCGCCTCCGAGGCGCCGGAGATCGTCTACTGGGCCGCGCCGGTCGCGGGCGGCCGCGCCGGCGGCCGGGCCTTCCTCGAGTTCCTGCTCTCGCCCGAGGCAGCCCAGGTCTTCCGCGGCTACGGCTTCCGGCACCTGCCGACGGCCGGTGCCCCTCGGCGACGGGAGCCATGAGCGAGACCCTGCGCCTGGTCGCCTTCACCCTGTCGGTGGCCGCCGGCGCCACGGTCCTCGTCCTGGTCCCCGCGACGGCCCTGGGCTGGGCGCTCTCGCGCCGCGGCTGGCGCGGACGCGCGGTGGTCGAGGCCCTGGTCACCCTGCCCATGGTCCTGCCGCCGACGGCGGTGGGGCTGGCGCTCCTCCTGCTCCTGGGCCGAAACGGCCTCCTGGGCGGACCGCTCTATCGCGCCTTCGGCCTCGAGATCGCCTTCACCTGGAAGGCGGTGGTGGTGGCCTCAGGCGTAGTCGCCCTGCCGCTTCTCGTGCGGAGCGTCCGCTCGGCGCTCGAGGAGGTCGACCCGCGGCTGGTCGGGGTCGCCCGCACCCTGGGCCGGGGTCCGCTCGCGGCGTTCCTCGCCGTCGAGCTGCCCCTCGCCTGGCGCGGGGTCCTCGCCGGGGCGGTGCTCGCCTTCGCCCGCGCCCTGGGGGAGTTCGGGGCGACGGTGCTGGTGGCCGGCAACATCCCGGGCCGCACCCAGACCCTGGCGCTGGCCATCTTCCAGCGGGTGCAGGTGGGGCGCGACCGCGAGGCCCTCGCCCTCGCCGGGATGGCGGCGCTCCTCGCCTTCGCCGCCATGCTCGGCGTCGAGTGGCTCACCCGCCGCCGCGAGGCGAGGCTCGAGCGATGAGGGGGGGTGGGAAGGGGATCGAGGGGATGCGGGGGAGGTCCGGTTGATCGAGCTGGATCTCTCCCTACCCCTCGACCGCTTCCGCCTCGAGGTCTCGGCCCGCCTCGGCCCGGCGGCGGCGGTGCTCGGCCCCTCGGGCGCCGGCAAGACGACCCTCCTCGAGTCCATCGCCGGCCTGCGCCCGGCCCGGGGACGGGTGGTGGTGGGCGGCGAGGTGCTCCAGGACTCGGCCGCCCGGCTCCGCCTGCCGCCCGAGAGCCGCCGCGTGGGCTACGTGCCCCAGGACGGCGCTCTCTTCCCGCATCTCTCGGTGCGCGCCAACCTCCTGTTCGGGCGCCGGCCGGCCGGTGGCTCGTCCGGCGATCCGGGCGCCGACCTCGACGAGGTGGTCGAGGCCCTCGACCTGGGAGCCCTCCTCGAGCGTCACCCGCGCCACCTCTCCGGCGGCGAGCGCCGGCGGGTGGCCCTGGGGCGGGCGCTCCTCGCCCGGCCGCGACTGCTCCTCCTCGACGAGCCCACCACCGGTCTCGATCCGGAGCGCGCGCGGCGGGCGCTCTCGCAGGTGCGGCGGTTGCGCGATCTGCTGCGGGTGCCGCTCCTGGTCGTCACCCACCGCGCGGACGAGGCGATGGCGCTGGCCGAAGAGGTGCTGCTCCTGGACCAGGGCCGACCATGCGACCGGGGAGCCGTGCGCGAGGTGCTCCGGCGTTCGGCGCTCGGCCACGGCGCCGCCGGCGCCGAGACCTTCGTCGAGGCGGTGGTGCAGGAGCACGCGCCGGGAGGGGGCGTCACCCGGGTCGAGCTGTCGGGCGGCGCCGCCCTCGCCATCCCGTGGACCCCCGACCTCGCCGCCGGGACTCGCGTCCTCCTGGCCGTGGGAGCCGACGAGGTGATGGTGGCGACGCACCGGCCGGAGGGCCTGTCGGCGCGCAACGCGGTCGCGGTGGAGGTCGAGGCCCTGGACGCGGTGGACGGCGCCGTCCTCGCCCGCTCCGGCCCCTGGCTCGCCCACCTGACCCCGGCGGCGGTCCGCGAGCTCGGCCTCGCCCCCGGCCGCCGCGCCTGGATGGTCACCAAGACCCACTCCTGGCGGGTGGTCGCGGGCTGAGGATCGCCCTCCTCAGGGCGCCGGCAGGAAGCCGGAGCGGTCGAACAGGCCCGGCAGCTCGTCGACTCCGGGGCTCGCTCCGGCGAGCTCGTAGTACCGCAGCTCGCCGGTCGAGAGCTGCTCGATCCAGATCTCGATCCGCGAGGTCGAGAACTTGACCAGCGTCGGCCAGAGCCGGCCGTTGGGCTTCGGCCCTACGACGCGGACGAAGAGCTCGGCGCGCCCGGGCAGGGCGCCCGCGATGCAGACCGTCTCCGGGATGCAGGCGGGGGCCTTCGTCCCCGGGATCGGGGCGCCGCCGCCCTGGCCGATCCGCGCCTTGACCCGGAAGCCGGCGAGCGCCGGGTCGCGGATCCAGCCGGCCTCGGGCGGCGGCGGCGGTCCGGATGCGGTCGAGAACCGGAAGAGCCCGCCGCCGGTGGCGGCGACGAGCGCCCGGCCGCTCGGGTCGAAGGCCAGCTCGTAGACGTCGGGGTGCGTCAGGCCGAGGTTCACGGGCATCCAGGTTTCTCCGCCGTCGGCGCTGCGGAAGACTCCGCCCCCGGTGGTGGCCAGCCACACGGTCTCGGGATTCCGGGGATCGAAGGCGAGGTCGGTCCCGGCCGCGCCCTCGGCCAACGTCGGTGCGATCTCGGTCCAGGAAGCGCCCCCGTCCAGGCTCCGTTCGATGTGGGTGACGATCGGCTCCTGGTTCTGGCCGCCGCTCAGGACGGCGGCGAGCACCACCGACGCGTCCCGCGGGTCGACCGCTGGTCTCCCGTGCCCGCGAACAGCCGGGCAGGCGTCCGCGGGTCGATGGCGACCGAGGTCGTGGGCGTGGGCAGGTTGCCGGGAGTCGGCGCCCAGCGGCCGCCGCCGTCGAGCGAGCGGAAGACGCCCTTCGGCGTCCCGGCATAGACCGTCTCCGGGTCGGCGAGGTCGATGGCGAGGGCCTCGACGCTCAAGGGCAGGGGCAGGCCGTCCGAAGCGGGTGCCCACGTGGCGCCGGCGTCGGTCGACCGGTAGACACCGCCTTGGATGTCGTGAAACGGCGCGGTTGAGATGGCCGCGTACAGGGTCGAGGGGCTCTCGGGGTCGACCGCCAGCGCCCTGAGCGAAATCACCGTCGGGGCTTCGTGGCTGGGGTACGAGGGATATCCGGGCAGGCCGTCGTTGCGCGCTTCCCACGTGCTCCCGCCGTCAGTGCTCCGGTAGACGCCCGAGAACGAGACGAGGTAGGCCGTCGACGAATCTTGTGGATCGAAGATCACCTCCCTGATGAGCGGGTCGCTGGAGCCCAGGCCGATCTGGACGACGTCCCAGCTTCCTCCGCCATCGTCGCTTCGGAGAAGTAGGTTCTGGACTGCGCTTTCATGCGGACCCTGGTCGAGGAGGAGAGACACGAACACTCTTGCCGGATCCGAGGGCGTGACGGCCACCGCGTACACGAAGCCGCGCTGGTTCGAGAGCGGAAAGGGTGTCGACGGAGCCCAGGTAGCCCCCCGTCGCGGCTCGTCTCGACGCCGTCGTCGGTCGCGAAGTAGAGCCTCGATGGGTCGCTCGGCGCCACCGCCAGCAGGCCGCCGGTGTCCTTGACCCGCGTCCAGCTCTCGCCTCCGTCGTCGCTCCGGAAGACCCCGTCGACCGACGACGGGCGACGGAACGGGTCGGTCGCCAGGTAGACGGGGCCGCCCGGCACCGGAGCCGCATGGACCCTGCCGCTCGCGCCGAACGGCAGGCCGTCGCCATCGTTCAAGAGCTCCCAGGGGCGGCCGTCCGAGCCCCGGAAGACACCCGAGACGGCTCCGGCGAAGACCCGGGAGGGCGAGCCGGGGACGACCGTGAGCGACACCACGCGCTGGCCGGCGCGCGGCCCCAGGGGGATCCAGCCCGGCTCCGCCGTCGCCGGCGAGGGGACGAGGGCGAGAGCGAGCAGGGGGGAAAGAAGGGCGGCGAGTCGGGATTTCATGGGGAGACTGCAGAAAGAAGAACGGAGACGGGAGGTGATGTCAATAAAGCATAACCGATGTTCGTCAAGCTTGTCACCGCGGCAGTCGCCGGTTCCGGCCGCCCGGAGGCGCGCCCCGCGGCGGGACGGATCGGATAGCCTTGGCCGGCCGGAGCCCGCTCCACCTCCCCGAAAGGACCGCCTGAATGCTCGTTCGACCCCGTCTCGCTCTGCCCGGTCTCGCCCTCGCGGCGCTGTCGCTCCTGGCCGAAGCCGCCTCCCCCCGGCCAGTGCGCGCGGCCGAGGCCACGGCCCCGCCCCTCACCCTCGAGCGGATCATGGCCGACCCCGACTGGATCGGGAACGCCCCGGAGGACCCCTACTGGTCCGACGACTCGGGGGCGGTCTACTACGAGCAGAAGCGCCAGGGCTCGGAGCTGCGGGACCTCTGGCGGGTCGGCCTCGCCGCCGGCCCTGCCGAGGTCGGTTCGCCGGAGAAGGTCGCCGACGCCGAGCGCGGCGCGATCTCGGTCGCCGGCGGCGAGTGGAGCGCCGACCGGACGAAGAAGGTCTACGTCCGGGAGGGCGACGTCTACGTCCGCGACCTGGCGAGCGGCGAGGTCCGCCAGCTCACCCGCACGGCGGAGGACGAGAAGGACCCCGAGTTCCTGACCGGGGTCGGGGACGGCGACGGCCGCGTGGCGTACCGCCGCGGGGACTCGGTCTTCCTCCGCGATCTCGCGACCGGCCTCGAGCTCCAGGCGGCCGACGTCCGCACCGAGAAAGACCCCGAGACGGAGGCGGCCGAGGAGGAGGCCGCCGCCGGCTACCTCGACCGCCAGCAGGAGCGGCTGTTCGAGGTGATCCGGAAGGACAAGGCCGAGGACAAGGCCGAGCGCGACCGGGAGCGCGAGCTCCAGGCCGCGGACCCGAGCCGCCCGCCGCTTCCCTTCTACCTGGGCGAGGACGTGGACGTGACCGGGATGGCGCTCTCCCCTTCGGGCGAGTGGATGCTCCTGGCGCTCGCCGACTCCGACCGGGACCGGGGCGAGAAGTCCCTCATGCCGGAGTACGTCACCGAGAGCGGCTACGTGGAGACCGAGGAGGAGCGGCCGAAGGTGGGCACCGGCGACGGCAAGGGGGAGCGCCTGGTGCTCCTCGACCTCGTCCGCCACGAGATGCACGAGCTCGACTGGGCGGCGCTCCCCGGCATCGACGTCGATCCCCTGGCGGAGATGCGGGCGGCGGCGGAGGAGCGGCGCGAGGAGCGCCAGGCCGAAGTGAAGGCGAAGGCGGCGGCCGCGAAGGGCGCCGAGGCGGCGAAGGAGGGCGAGGCGGCGGAGGCAGGTGAGGAGGAGGCCGAGGGCGAGGAGGCCGAGGGCCTGCGCCCGGTCACCGTGGGCGAGGTGGCCTGGAACCGCGCCGGCGACCGGGCGGCGGTGATGGTCTTCTCGCGCGACAACAAGGACCGCTGGATCGCCACCGTCGATCTCCAGGGCGCCCGCCTGGTGCCCCGGGAGCGGCTCACCGACCCGGCCTGGATCAACTGGGACTTCAACGAGATGGGCTGGCTCGGCGACGGCACCACCCTCTGGCTGCTGTCGGAGGAGTCGGGCGACTCCCAGCTCTACCTCCACCCCCTCGCCGGTGGAGCCGCCGGAGCCGGCGGCCGCCGACGGCTGACCCCCGGCGGCTCGGTGGTGTCGGCGGTCACCCTCTCGCCCGACCGGCGCTACCTCTACTACCTGGACAACCACGGCGCCCCGGCGGTCTACGAGGTCTACCGGGTGCCGGTCGCCGGTGGTGCGCCGGAGAAGCTGACCGACCTCGGGGGACTGAACGCCTACGCCCTCTCGCCGGACGGCGCGCGCCTCCTCGTCACCCACTCGACCGCCACCCGGCCGCCGGACCTCTGGCTCCAGGACGCCCGCCCCGGAGCCGCCGCCCGGCGCCTCACCGACACCGTCAGCGCGGCCTACGCGGCGATCGACTGGACCGAGCCCGAGATCGTGCCGGTGCCCTCGACCCACGTCGAGCGGCCGATCTGGTCGCGCCTCTACCTGCCGGCCGGCTTCGACCCGCACCGCGCCGAGCGCTACCCGGCGGTCCTCTTCATCCACGGCGCCGGCTACCTCCAGGACGCCCACGCCGGCTGGTCCTACTACTTCCGCGAGCACATGTTCCACACCCTGCTCACCCGCCGCGGCTGCGTCGTGCTCGACATGGACTACCGGGGCTCGGCCGGCTACGGCCGGGACTGGCGCACGGCGATCTACCGGGACATGGGGCATCCGGAGCTCGAGGACCTCGAGGACGGCGTCGCCTGGCTGGCGGCGACCCACGACGTCGACCGGCGCCGGGTGGGCGTCTACGGTGGCTCCTACGGCGGCTTCCTGACCCTCATGGCCCTGTTCCGCGACCCGGGCCTCTTCGCGGCCGGCGCCGCGATCCGGCCGGTCACCGACTGGGCGCACTACAACGATCCGTACACCTCGAACATCCTCAACACGCCGGACGTCGACCCGGAGGCCTACGCGCGGAGCTCGCCCATCGAGTACGCCTCCGGCCTCGCCGATCCCCTGGTCATCCTCCACGGCATGGTGGACGACAACGTCTTCTTCCAGGACACGGTGCGCCTCGCCCAGCGGCTGATCGAGCTCGGCAAGCAGGACTGGTGGGTGGCCTTCTACCCGGTCGAGTCCCACGAGTTCGAGCAACCGTCGAGCTGGCTCGACGCCTATCGGCGGATCGACCGGCTGTTCGAGGAGCACGTGTTGCCGGCGGACGCCGCGGGACGCGGTAGCATTCCGGCCGGGGGGAGCTGACCCATGGGCCTGTTCGATCGCATGCTCACCGACCTGGTGGTGGGCGCCACCGGGCTCGACGCCCGGGCCACCCGCCGCATGGTGCGCCGGATCGGCACCGGCAACCTCCTGATGATGGGTGCGGCGGCGGCGCTGGGAGGGTTGGCGGTGGCCAAGACCGCGCCAGCCGCCCAGCCCGGAGCGGCTCCCCTGCCACCTCTCCCGCAGCTGCCGGCCGCGCCGCGGACCGCCTCGCGCAGCCAGCCGCTGCCCGAGAGCGGCCGATCGAGCGCCTCCGCCGCCCCGGCCGGCGCCCCGATCGCCACGCCGATCGCCACGCCGATCCCCACGCCGATCCCCACGGCGATCCCCACCAGGATCAAGGTGCCGCCCCCGCCGCCTCCCGCGGCCGCCCCGGAATCGCTCCCCCCGCTGCCGCCTCTCCCCCCGCCCTCGGGGTCCGCCGCCGAAGCGGCCGAGGCGGCAGGGAGCGAGGAGCTCCCTCCGGAGGCCCTGTTGCCCGCCGTTCGCACCATGGTGGCGGCGGCGCTGGCGGACGGCGAGCTGGCAGCCGAGGAGCGGCGCCTGATCCTCTCCCGGCTCGACGAGTCCGGCCTGCCGGAGGAGGCGGTCCACCAGGTGCACCAGGACCTGGTCGTGCCGCCCTCCCCGGCGGAGCTCGCCGGGATGGTCGCCGACCCGGCGGCCCGGGAGACCCTCTACCGCGCCGCCGCCCTCGTGGTCCTCGCCGACCGCCGGGTCTCCGACGCGGAGCGCGCCTGGCTCGACCGGCTCGCCGGGGCCTTCGGGTTCGGTCCCGAGGCCCGGCGCCGGCTCGAGGACGAGCTGTTCGCCGGCGAGGGGATCGAAGGGTGACGCCGGCGATGCGCGTCTCCGCCCCGCCGTCCTGGCCGCTCTTCATCACCTTCGAGGGGCTCGACGGGAGCGGCAAGACCACCCACCTGCAGCGCGCGGCCCGCTGGCTCGGCGAGCGCGCCATGCCCCACCGGGTCACCCACGAGCCCGGCGGCACGCCGCTCGCCGAAGCGATCCGCCGGGTGTTCCTCGACCACCGGTGGAGCGGCATGGACGGCCGGGTGGAGCTGCTCCTGGTCTTCGCCAGCCGGCGCCAGCACCTGATCGAGGTCATCGAGCCGGCGCTCGACCGCGGTGAGCACGTCCTGTGCGACCGATTCACCGATTCGACCCGCGCCTACCAGGGGTACGGGCGCGGGGTGGCGCAGGAGCTGATCGACCAGGTCGACCGGGTGGCCACCGGCGGGCGCAAGCCCGACCGCACCCTCCTCTTCGACCTGCCGGCGGAGCTCGCCCGCGAGCGCGGGACGAGCACCCGGAACCGGCACGCCCAGGGCGTCGCCGACCGCCTGGACGCCGAGGCGCTCGCCTTCTACCAGCGGGTCCGGGAGGGCTTCCGGGTGCTCGCCGAGGCCGAGCCGGAGCGCTTCCGGCGGATCGACTCCTCGGGGAGCAAGGAGGCGACCGCCGCCCAGGTGCGCCGCGCCCTGGCCGACCTCCTGGGCGCCGGGCGGGAGAGCGCCTCGTGACCCCGGAGGGGGCCGTCGGGCTGGCCCGCCGGGGCGAGCTCTACCCGGGCGTGATCCTCCACGGCGCCTCCGCCGAGCGCCGCCGCGAGGTGGCCCTCGAGCTCGCCCGGACACTGCTCTGCGCGGCCGCGCCCGAGGCGCGCCCGTGCGGCGTCTGCGCCCACTGCCGGCGCATCGAGTGGCCGGAGGGCGGCGCCGAGGAGGCCTTCCACCCCGATTTCCAGGTGCTCGCGCGGGACCTGAAGAGCTCCACCTCGGTGGACGCCACCAAGGCGTTCTTGAAGACCGCCCAGGTCTCGCCCTTCGAGGCGCGGGGCCAGGTCTTCGTGATCGCCAGCGCCGAGAGCCTGACCGGCGAAGCGGCCAACGCCCTGCTCAAGACCCTGGAAGAGCCCTACGTCACCGCTCCCCGCCACTTCCTGCTCCTCGCCCCCTCCCGCCTCGACCTGCTGCCGACGCTGCGCAGCCGGAGCCTGGCGATCTACCTGGGAGGCGAGGCGCGCCCCGACCCCGGAGAGGTGGAGAGCCTGGCGGCGGAGGCGGCCGCCTGTCTCGCGGCCTGGGCCGAGAGCGGCTCGGCAGTCTGGTTGCTGGCCCTGGCGGGGGCTCTCGAGGCGGCGGGAGACTGGGGCGAGGCGCGCTCGGGCGAGCCCTGGGCGCGGGCCGCCCGGGCGCTGGTCGCGGCGCGCGAGCGCCCCGAGGTGCCGCCGCGGCTCTCCCGCCCCCTCCTGGCGCTCGCCGAGGAGCTCCTCCGGGCCCCTGCCTGGCGCCTCCGCTCGATCGCGCCGGGACGGATCCTCGAGGGCCTGGTGGCGAAGCATTTGGCGGCCGAGAGCGTCGGGCGTTAGTCCACTCGGCCCACCGAGATCTGGACAGATGAGTCGAGTTTGAAGGACGCGAGCGGGAGAGGGATCGAGGGAGAGGGGGGCGATCCGATGGATCCAACGTTCTGGAGTAGCCGTTTGGGTGAAGCTAGGCTCCACCACTCGGCGTGGGCGGGGGAGCTACCGGTCACGAAGCCTAGGATGCTTTTGCCGACTTGTGGTCTTAGGCGGAGCCTCGTTAGAATCTCCGTCCCCTCCGCGCCGGGTTCCTTCACCGTCGAAAGCACCAGGGCGCGGGAGCCCGAGGAGTCACCCCCATGAAGTCGAGATTCGAGATCGCACGCCTCCGGCGCTCCGCGCGCCTCGCCGCCGGGGCGCTGGCCGTCGCGGCGGCCGGCTGCCTCGCCCTCGCCTGCTCGTCCCCGCCGGGCGACCGGGGCGCCCCGGCCGCCGCCGGCGAGGGCTCGGGAAGCGACGTGCTGGCCACCGTCCAGGGCGACCGGATCACCCGCGCCGAGGTGGAGAAGGCCGCCGCCGACAAGCTCGACAAGGTCCGGCTGCAGCAGCTCCAGTGCGAGGGCAAGGCGAAGCAGCAGCGCCACGACGTGATCGAGACCCAGGCCCGCCAGATGGTCCAGGACCGTCTGCTCGCGGCCGAGGCCGCCGCGCGGGGCATGTCGAAGGAGGATCTGCTCGCCACCGAGATCCACGGCCGGGCGACCCAGGTCACCCCCGGCGAGGCCGAAGCCTTCTACGAGCAGAACAAGGACCGCATCGGCGACCAGCCCAAGGAGCAGGTGATCCCGCAGATCGAGCAATACCTGGCCCAGCAGCGCCAGAGCCAGGCCTACCAGGCCTTCGTCGACGGTCTCGAGAGCAAGTACCAGGTGACCTACGACCTCCCGCCCTTCCGCGTCGACCTGGACACGGCCGGCGAGCCCGCCCGCGGGCCGGCCGACGCGCCGGTGACGATCGTCGAGTTCTCGGACTTCGAGTGCCCCTTCTGCGGCCGGGTCGAGCCGACCCTGAAGAAGGTGGAGGCGAGCTACGGCGGCAAGGTGCGCCTGGTCTTCAAGCAGTTCCCGCTGACCAACATCCACCCCCAGGCCCAGAAGGCCGCCGAGGCCTCGCTCTGCGCCCACGACCAGGGCAAGTTCTGGCAGCTGCACGACGCCATGTTCGGCGACCAGGAGAACCTGGCCGTAGCGGACCTCGAGGCCAAGGCGAAGGACGCCGGCCTCGACGCCGCGGCCTTCAAGCAGTGCCTGGAGTCGGGGAGCAAGGCCGACGCGGTCGCCGAGGACGTGCGCCAGGGCTCGATCGCCGGGGTCTCCGGCACCCCCGCCATGTTCATCAACGGCCAGCTCGTCTCGGGCGCCGTCCCCTACGAGCAGCTCGCCGCGACCATCGACCAGGAGCTGGCGCGGCGCGGCGTCGCCGCTCCAAAGGGCTCCGCGACGACCGACTGAATGCCCGGCTCCACCCGGGCGACAGACGCCTGATCTGGCCGAAATCGTGATGAACGAGCCGAGCTTTCGGATGCGGCAAGACCGGGAGGGGGCGTCCCTCTCCCCCCGGGAGGGAGGGAGAGGGATCGAGGGTGAGGGGGGCGATCCAGAGAGTCGACCGTTCTGGAGTAGCTGTTCAGGTGAGCGCAGGCTCGCTCGACGGACGTGGGCGGGGGACCCGCGGCTTCCGGAGGCCGAGTCGCTCGAGGCGTGTCGTCAGTTCCAGGCGGAGCTTCGTTCAATATGAGCTCCTACCGCGGCATCCCGCTCGAGCACCGGCGGCTGGCGCCCGAGGTGACCCTCCGCCGGGCACGGGAGATCTACCGGGAGCTCGAGCGGCGGCGCAGCGTGCGCCACTTCGCGCCCGACCCGGTGCCGCGCGAGGCGATCGAGCTCGCGATCCGAGCGGCCGCCACCGCCCCCTCCGGCGCCCACCGGCAGCCCTGGCGCTTCGTGGTGGTCGACGATCCCGCGATCAAGCATCGGATCCGCGAGGCCGCCGAGGCCGAGGAGCACGAGAGCTACGTCGGCGGCCGGATGCCGCCGGCGTGGCGTGAGGCCCTGGAGCCCCTGGGCACCGACTGGCGCAAGCCGTTCCTGGAGATCGCCCCCTTCCTGGTGGTGGTCTTCGCCGAGCTCTTCGGCGTCGACCCCGGCGGTGCCAAGCGGAAGAACTACTACGTCAAGGAGAGCGTCGGGATCGCCTGCGGCCTGTTCGTGGCCGCCGTCCACCACATGGGCCTCGTCACGCTCACCCACACCCCGAGCCCCATGCGCTTCCTCAACGAGATCCTGGGCCGGCCGGAGAACGAGAAGCCCTTCATCCTGTTCCCGGTGGGCTACCCGGCCGCGGGCTGCGAGGTGCCGGACCTGCGGCGCAAGGGCCTCGACGAGATCGCCGTCTGGAACCCGGGGCACGCCGCTCTTCCGTGACCCGCCCCGTGCTCTTCGCCGCCGGCGGTTCGAGCGCGGACTGGTCGCTGGCCGAGGTCGGAGCGCCGGCCGAGCTCGACCGCCTGGTGCCGCCGCCCCCCGGCCGACCCGGCGCGCCGGGTCGGCCGGGGGACGGCGGTTGGGAGCTGGAGATCGGCTTCGGCAAGGGCCGCTATCTCCTCGCCCAGGCCGCCGAGCACCCGGAGCGCCGGTTCCTGGGGATCGAGATCGCCAACCCGTACTTCCGGATCCTGGTGGGACGGGCTCGCCGCCGCCGGCTCGCCAACCTCCTCGCCGTCCGCGGCGAGGCTCTCTACCTGCTCTCCGCCGTCCTGCCGCGCGCCTTCGCTCGGGCGATCCACGTCTACCACCCGGACCCCTGGCCCAAGAGCCGCCACCACAAGCGGCGTCTCCTCGATCCCGAGACGATCGACCTGGTCCTGGGGGCGCTCGAGCCCGGGGGCGCGCTCTACTTCGCCACCGATCACCTGGACTACGGCGAGCGGGTGGTGGAGATCCTCGACTCTCACCCGGCGGTCGTCTACCGGCGGCTGGGCGGCCCCTGGCCCGACGGGCCGCGGACCAACTACGAGGCCAAGTACGTGGCCGAGGGGCGCCCGATCCTGCGCCTGGTCGTGGAGGCCGCCCGCGGCGAGTCGCCCGGGGCGCTCCACCCCGAGGGCCGGCCGGGGGTGCTGGCGGCACCCCGCCCCAGCGAGACGGACCGCGCGCCCTGACCGCGCCGCCCCGATAGAATCGTGCTCGAGCGCGGACCCGAGCCCTCCATGAGCCACCTCGCCTTCCTCCTTCCCTACTTCCGGCGCCACCTGCGCCAGCTCCTCGCGGGCGTCGCGTCGATCCTCCTGGCGGTGGCGATCGGCCTGCTCACGCCCCTGCTCGTGGGCTGGGCGGTGGACGCCCTGCGCAGCCACCTCTCGGTGCGCCTGCTGGTCCTCTACTCGGCGCTGGTGGTGGGGACGGCGGTCGTGCGGGGGCTCTTCACCTATCTCCAGCGGATGATCCTGGTGACCATGAGCCGGGACGTCGAGCTCGAGCTCCGAGACGTCTACTTCGCCCACCTCCAGCGCCTCGAGCCGGGCTTCTACGCCGAGCGCTACACCGGCGACCTGATGGCCCGGGCGACCAACGACCTCCAGGCCGTCCGGATGCTCTGCGGCCCGGCGATCATGTACAGCTCGAACACCGTCTTCACCGCCCTCGGGGCGCTGGTGCTCATGCTGCGGATCGACGTGCCCCTGACCCTGGTCGCGCTCGCCACGATGCCGGTGGTGGCGGTGGCGACGAAGTTCTTCGGCGAGCGCATCCACGTGCTGTTCGAGCGGGTGCAGGAGAACTTCTCGGTGCTCTCGACCCGGGTGCAGGAGAACCTGGCCGGCGTGCGGGTGGTGCGGGCCTACGCCCAGGAGCCGGGAGAGGAGGCCCGCTTCGACCGGGCCAACCGCGCCCAGGTGGCGCGCAACCGGCGGCTGATCCTCTGGGACTCGGCCTTCCGTCCCCTGCTCCAGGTCCTGGTCGGCCTCGGGTTCGTGGCGGTGCTCTGGTACGGCGGCGTGCTGGTCGTCCGGGGGGAGATCACGGTGGGCGAGTTCGTCACCTTCAACCTCTTCCTGGGGCGCCTCATCTGGCCGATGATCGCCATCGGCTGGGTGATCAACCTGGTGCAGCGGGGCTCGGCCTCCCTCGGCCGGATCCGCGAGATCCTGGACACCGAGCCCGCCATCCTGGAGCCGGCCGACCCGGTGGCGCCCTCCGGGATCACCGGCGACGTGGCGGTCAAGGGCTTGACGTTCGCCTTCCGCGAGGGTGGGCCGGAGGTGCTCTCCGGGGTGAGCTTCGAGGCCGCGGCGGGCTCGACGGTGGCCCTGGTGGGGCGGACCGGCTCGGGCAAGACGACGCTCCTCGCGTTTCTCCCCCGCATGGTCGACCCGCCGCCCGAGACGGTCTTCGTGGACGGCTTCCCCGTCGAGCGCCTGCCGCTCGCGGCGCTGCGCGGGGCGATCGGGAGCGTGCCCCAGGAGAGCTTCCTCTTCTCGACCACGGTGCGCGAGAACATCCGCTTCGGCCGGCCCGGGGCGAGCGAGGAGGAGGTCGCCGAGGCGGCGGTCCTCGCCGGCCTCTCCGCCGACCTCGAGGGCTTTCCCAAGGGGCTCGACACGCGGGTGGGGGAGCGGGGGATCACGCTCTCCGGCGGGCAGAAGCAGCGGGTGGCCCTGGCGCGGGCGCTGCTCAGGCGGCCGCGCATCCTGATCCTCGACGACAGCCTCTCGGCGGTCGACACCCAGACCGAGGAGACGATCCTCGAGAACCTGCGGACCGTCTTCGTGGGGCGGACCGTGTTCCTGGTCTCCCATCGGATCTCGACGGTGCAGCGGGCCGACCTGATCCTGGTCCTGGACGACGGCCGGGTGGTCGAGCGCGGCACCCACGGAGAGCTGCTGGCGGCCGGCGGCGTCTACGCCGAGCTCGCCGAGCGCCAGCGCCTCGAAGAGGAGCTCGAGGCGGTCTGATGGCCGACCGGATCCTCATCACCGGCGGGTCGGGGCTGATCGGGCGGGCGCTCGCCGCCGAGCTCGCCGGGGCGGGCTACGACGTGGTGGTGCTGTCGCGGTCTCCCGAGCGAGTCGATCGGGCGGGGAGCCTGCCCGTGGGCGCCCGGGCGGTGGGCTGGGATGGGGCGACCGCCGCCGGCTGGGCGGCCGAGGCGGACGGCGCCCGGGCGATCGTCAACCTGGCGGGCGAGAACCTGGCGGCGGGGCGCTGGACCGAGGCGCGCAAGCGGCGGATCCTGGAGAGCCGGCTCTCCGCCACCCGGGCGGTGGTCGAGGCGCTCGAGCGGGTCCGGACTTCGCCGGAGGTCCTCCTCCAGGGCTCGGGGATCGACTTCTACGGCGCGCGGGGCGACGAGCCGGTGGACGAGTCGGCTCCGCGCGGAGAGGGCTTCCTCGCCGATGTGACCGCCGAATGGGAGGCGGCGAGCGCGCCGGTCGAGGCCCTCGGGGTGCGCCGTGTCCTCCTGCGCACCGCCATGGTGCTCGCGGCCGAAGGCGGGGCGCTGCCCAAGCTCGCCCTGCCCTTCCGGTTCTTCGTCGGCGGGCCGGTCGGCTCCGGCGAGCAGTGGGTCCCCTGGATCCACCTGGCGGACGAGGTGGCGGCGATCCGCTTCCTCCTGGAGCACCCCGAGGCGTCCGGGCCCGTCAACCTCGCGGCCCCCGAGCCGGTGACCAACGCCCGTCTCGCGAAGACCGTCGCCCGGGTGTTGCACCGCCCCGCCGTCTTCCGGGCGCCGGCGTTCGCCCTGCGCCTGGCCCTGGGCGAGATGGCGGACGTGCTGCTCACCGGCCGGCGGGCGCTGCCGCGCCGCCTCGAGGAGCTGGGCTTCACCTGGGCGCACCCGGAGCTCGGCGAGGCCCTGGAGGACCTCCTCGCGTGAAGCCGGGAGGGCGCCGCCCGGTGCCGTCCCCGGGTCGCCCGTCGTGGACGTGAGCCTGTTCGCCGGGAGCCTCGCCCACGCCGCGGGGGCCCTCGCCCACGGCGGCGGAAGCTACTTCGAGGGCCTGGTGGCGGCCCTGGTGATCCTGGCCGCCTACGCTCCCGGCCGGAGCCTCGCCGGGAGGATCGTCTTCGCCTCCGCCGCCGAGCGGGTGTCGCTCGCGGTCGGCCTGGGCCTGGCGGCGATCGCCACCCTGGTCTTCGTCCTCGGGCTCGCGGGGTGGTTCACCCTCCCCGCCGCCGTCGCCGGCCTCGCCGCGCTGCAGCTTCCGTGGCTCGCCGTCCGGCTGCGGCAGTCCCGGGGGGAGCGCGGGCCCCGGATCGGGCGCCGGC
Source organism: uncultured Acidobacteriota bacterium (assembly GCA_963741925.1). Taxonomy (GTDB): domain Bacteria; phylum Acidobacteriota; class Thermoanaerobaculia; order Multivoradales; family DATKCC01; genus CAVUBL01. The sequence goes on along the minus strand of CAVUJU010000002.1, from coordinate 1,147,376 downwards.
GACCGCCGCCGGCCGTCCTCCTCGGCGGTCTCGCCGCCGCCCTGCTCGTCGTCTTCGTCGGCACCCTGGCGCTCTACCCGCCCCTCGGCTTCGACGCCACCCTGTATCACCTGCCGGCCGCCCGGGCGTTCCTCCGCACGCACCGGCTGCCCTACCTCCCCGATGCCCGGTTCCCGGTCTTCCCCCAGCTCGGCGAGGCCCTCTTCGCCCTGGGGCTCGCCGGCGGCGACGACCGGGCGGCCCGCCTGGTGGAGCTCGCGATCACCGCCCTGGCCGCCCTGGCGCTCTACGCCTGGGCCTCGCGGCACGGCCGCCGGCGCGCGGGGCTGTGGGCCGGAGCCCTCTGGCTCGGCTCGCCCTACGTCGTCCTCTTCGGCGCCGACGCCTACGTCGACGCGACGCTCGCCTTCTTCGGCGTGCTCGCGGTCGCGGCGGCGGACCGCGTGCGCGACGAGGCTCCGGCGCGCTGGGCGATCGTCGCCGGGGCGCTGGCCGGGGCGGCCGCGGCCACCAAGTACTTCGGCCTCTTTTTCGTGCTCGCGATTCCGGTGGCCATCCTCGCCTGGGGCGGCCGGGCGAGGCTCCGCTCGGGCGCCCTGGCGCTCGGCGCCGGTCTGGCCGTCGCCGCCCCCTGGTACGCGCGGATCGCCCTGCTCACCGGCAACCCGGTCTTCCCCTACTTCCCCCGGCTCTTCGGGCCGAGCCCCTGGGGGCTCGGAGACCTCGGGGCGGCCGCGCCCGCGGCGGGCGGCGGCGTGGCGTCGACCCTGGGCGCCGCGCTCCGCGCCCTGGCGCTGGGCCAGGCGGGCCCCTGGCAGCACTGGGTCGGAGCCGTCCCGTTCAACCCGTTCCTGCTCGCCCTGGCGCCCGCCCTCCTGCTCCTCGCGCGGCGCCCGCGGCGAGCGCTCGGCCCCTTGGTCCTCGGCCTCGCCTACGCGCCGTGCGTCGCCCTGGTCGCGCCCGATCCGCGCTACCTCCTGCCGGCCCTCGCCTGGGCCGCGGCCGCCGGGGGCCTGGCCCTCGACCGGCTGCTGCCGGCGTGGGCCGGCGCGGAGGAAGGGCCGGCCGCGGACCGCCCGCCGCGTCGGGCCTCGGTCCGGGCCGCGGCCGTGAGCCTGGTCCTGGCGCTCGCCTTCGCCGCCCCGGGCGCCGCCTACGCGGCCTACCGGATCTCGGTGCAGGGCCCGGTGCCGGCGACCCGGCCGGCGCGCCGGGCGTTTCTCGCCCTCCGGCGACCGGGCTACGGGGCGATCGACTACCTCAACGGGCGCTACGGCGAGAGCTACACGGTGTACTGCCTGTGGGGCGAGGACCTCCGCTACTTCGCCCGCGGCCGGTTCCTGGGCGACTGGAACGGGCCGGCACGGTTCGCCACGGTGACCGCGGCCGCCGAGGAGGGTCGGGCGGCCCTGACCCGCGAGCTCCGCGGCCTGGGGGCGGGCTTCCTGCTGGTCATCCGCGGGCGCCCCGGGATCCCCGAGCCGGCGGTGGTGGCGGACCCCGGTCCCGGCTACCCCCTGCTCTACCGCGACGCCCGGTCCCGGCTCTACGCGGTCACCCCGGCCACCAGCTCCGGAGCGTCTCCGCCACCGGCTCCCGGATCTCCGGCCGGGCGTAGATCCGGTAGCGATCGATCCGCTGCAGGTGGCGGATGAAGTGGCTCGCCCGCTCCATGCTCACCGTCGCGCCGTCGGACGTGCGCACCAGGAGGTTGCCCTGGCTGAAGCGGTGGGGGTCCTTGGCGGAATGGGACTCGAGGAGGTTCTCCCGGCCGAAGCGCTCGTGGAGCCGGGGCAGGAGCTCGCCGAAGGCCGAGCTGTCGCCGCGGGAGAGGTGCTCGGCGGTCTCGAAGACCAGCGGGAAGTGCTCGCGAGCGGCCACGGAGCGGGCGTGGAAGCTCTCCGACGTGCGCAGCCGCGAGGTCACCGTGATGTCGTCGACGGCCAGGAACGCCTCGGGGTCGGACGGCCAGTGCCAGCCCTCGTCCTCGAGCCAGCGCGAGAGGTGGAGCTCCAGGGCCTTGCCGGTGACGTTGAAGTAGACCTGGGTGAACATGTAGTAGCGGGCGAGGACCAGGGCTTCGAGGGCGTGAACGCCGCCCACGTCCACCCCGATCCGCCAGTCGCCGGTCTCCTCGTCCTCGATCGGCAGCATGGTGTCGAGGAGCCGTTCGGCGTCGTAGCTGCCGTAGCGCACCCCGCAGTAGAGGCTGTCGCGGAGCAGGTAGTCCATCTTGTCGACGTCGATCTCGCTCGAGATCACCTGGGCGAGCAGCCGGTGCACCCCCTCGCCCCGGCCGGCGAGCACCGCGGCGACCTGCCCGATGCCGAGCCCCCGGCCGTGCTCGGCGAAGATCTCGGCGATCTCGGGGTGGCCGAGCAGGAGTCGCCGGGACATCTCCTCGTGGTCGATGCCCTGGTCGAAGAGCTCCTCGGCGGAGTGGCTGAAGGGCGCGTGGCCGATGTCGTGGAGCAGGGCGGCGGCGCGCACCAGCCGCCGTTCCAGGCAGTCGGGCGCCGCCGGCAGGTGGCCGTCGCTCTTGGCGGCGAGCGCGTCGTAGACCCGGCCGGCGAGCTCCATGGCGCCCAGGGCGTGGCTGAAGCGGCTGTGCTCGGCGCCGGGGTAGACCATGTTGGTCAGGCCGAGCTGGCGGATGAAGCGCAGCCGTTGCACCGGCCGGCTGTTGACGAGGGCGGTCTCGAACGGGTCGGCGCGGATGAACCCGTGGACCGGATCGCGGATCGAGAGCATGCCGGGGCGGGCCGCTAGGGGTCCGTCAATCTTCATTTGACAGAGGTATCCGGCGAGGATTTCGCGTCGCTGGCCAGGCGCTCCGACGCAGGCGTAGCGGGGCCTACGTCGAGGAGGAGCCACGCCGCCAGCGGCGTGAAGGACCGTCGGGACCCGTCAATTGAAGGTCGACGGACCATTAGATGTCTGATCAGGCCTGAATCGTGAAGAACGAGCCGAGTTCCCCGAGCAACAGACCGAGAGGGTGGGGGCGTCCCCTTCCCCCCCGTGGGGTGGGAAGGGGATCGAGGGGATGCGGGGGGCATCCGGTCAACCGTCCCCTTCCCCCCCGTGGGGTGGGAAGGGGATCGAGGGGTTGCGGGGGGCATCCGATGAATCTGGCGGTCTGGAGTCGCCGTTCCGAGGAGCGCAGCCGTGATCGGTCGGCGTGGGCGGGGGACCAGCGGCCCGTGGCGCCGGAGACGCTTCAGGCGCCTCGTCGGTTTGAGGCGGAGCTTCACTAGTTGCCTTCGGCACCCTCTGCGAGCTGCCGGTAGGGGCGCAGCAGGTCGAGCACCCGCTGGCGGCTGCACAGGATGCGCAGCAGCTCGAGCGCCCGTTCGGGCAGCGCTTTCTCGAGGAGGTCGATCTTGCGCAGGGCCGGCAGGTCGAGGTCCGCGGCCATGCCGTTGACCAGCGCCTCGAAGCTGCCCCGGGCGAGGAGCTCCTCGAGGTCCGTCTCGTCGAAGGGGAAGCGCTCGCCCATCTCGCCGGCGAGCTTCCAGGCGGCGAGCAGCAGGTCGCGGCGCACCGCGACCACGCCGGGGTCCTCCTCGTCGACCTGGATCTCCTCGAGGGGCCGGACCACGGCCTGGCGATAGGGCGAACCCAGGTCCTCGACCTCGCGCTCCACCGAGAAGCGAAAGTCGCCGTGGAGCACGATGTTCGAGCGGCCGTCGGGCAACGATTCGACGGCGACCAGGCGGCCGGCGGTGCCGTCGGGGAAGATCGCCGGGGGCGTCCCGAAGCCCCGCTCGGCCTCGGGGCGGAGCAGGACGATCCCCACCCAGCGCAGGTCCTCCTCCTGCCGGTCGACGAGGTCGCGGACGAGCTGCCGGTAGCGGGGCTCGAAGACGTGCAGCTTGAGCTCGGTCCGGGGGAAGTGGACCACGTTGGGCAACGGAAACAGCGGCAGGCGAGGCCGCGGCGGAGAGCTCTTCACGTGGGTCGAATGATACCAGGCCGGGCCGGGGGCTCCCGCCCTTGCGAACGGCGCGACTTGGTCGGAAGGTGAGGCGGAGGAGTCGCGCCTCGGCACGGTCCGCGCTTCGGCGGGCTCGGACTCCGGAGGGCCATCGAGTGCGCGGCCCGTGACGTCGCCGGTCGGGAGCCCCCGGGCCCTCCGGGGTCGGACTCCGGGCCGGGCGAACGGTATGGTGGGCAACCGTCGGCCGTCCGGAGCCTGCGCAGTCGAGGCTTCCGACTTCGCCACCCGGGCCGAGCTCCGCCTCGGCCGGGCGAACGCTTCGGCGGGCACCGAACGCCATCCTGCCCACCGCGTCCCATGTGCTATAAATCTCGGGCCTTTCCACTCCGACTCATGCGTCTCGCCGCCTCCATCCTGGCCTGCGCCCTTCTCGCCGGCCCCGCCTTCGGCCAGCAGGGGGCCGCCGGGTGGATCGCGGCGGGCGACCAGGCCTGGGCCCGGCGCGCCGAGGGGGCGCCGGCGGGCGAACCGGGCTACGCCGCTCCCGGCCCGGTCGGCGAGGCGATCGCCGCCTACGGGAAGGCGATCGAGGCCGACCCGAACGACCTCGAGGCGCGCTGGAAGCTCCTGCGCTCCCTCTACTTCGAGGGCGAGTTTGTCGCCCGCGGCAGCGACGCGCGCCGGAAGGTCTTCGACCAGGGACGGCAGGCGGCCGAGGACGCCCTCGATCGGCTGGCGGCCCGCGCCGGCGGGCGCGACGCCTTGGCCGACCTCGCGCCCGCGGAGCGCGCGAAGCGCCTGGCCGACGTGCCCGAGGCGGCGCGTCTCTACAGCCTGGCGGCCGCCCACTGGGGGCTCTGGGGCGACGCCTTCGGACGCTTCGCGGCGGCGCGCCAGGGGGTGGCCGGCAAGGTGCGAGACTACGCCGAGACGGCGATCGCCCTCGACGGCTCGGTGGACGGCGCCGCGCCTCATCGGATCCTGGGACGACTCCACACCCTGGCGCCGAAGATCCCCTTCCTGACCGGCTGGATCGACCGCGACAAGGCGGTCCAGGAGCTCCGCAAGGCGGTCGAGCTGGCGCCCGAGGACCCGCTCAACCACGTCTACCTGGCAGACGCGATCCTCCAGTTCCAGCCGGAGCGGCGCGCCGAGGCGGTGGCCCAGCTCCGGGCGCTCCTCGACCGGCCCCCGAATCCCGCCGACGCGATCGAAGAGGCGAGCGCCCGGCGGCAGGCCCGCGAGCTCCTGCGCCAGGCGAAGCGGTAGGCCGCATGCCTCTGCACACCAAGATCCTGATCGGCCTCGTCGCGGGTGTCGCCCTGGGACTCGCCGCGAACCTCCTGGGGATCGGCTGGCTGGCTCAGGCCCTGGGCGCCCTCGAGCCCGTCGGCACCGCCTTCATCCGGCTGATCACGATGGTCGTCGTGCCCCTGGTGGTGGCGAGCCTCTTGATCGGCACGGCATCGCTCGGCGACCTGCGCAAGCTGGGCCGGATCGGCGGCAAGACGGTGGTCTACTACCTGGTCACCACCGCCATCGCCGTCCTGATCGGCCTGGCGCTCTCGAACCTGGTGCGGCCCGGCTCGCGGATCGACCCGGGGACCCGCGACCGCCTGTCGGCCGATTTCGCCGGCGAGGCGGGGGAGAAGATGGCTCTGGCGGCCAAGCGGCCGTCGATCGAGGACGTTCTCCTCGACATGATCCCGCGCAACCCGGTCGCGGCGGCGGCGAACATGGACCTGCTGCCGCTGATCGTCTTCACCATCCTCTTCGGCGCCGCCATCACCCAGGTCTCCGAGGAGCGCCGCAACGCCGTGCTGCGGGTGGCCGAAGGGGTCAACGACGCGGTCATGGTGCTGATCGACTGGATCATGAAGCTGGCGCCGTACGCCGTCTTCGTGCTCATCGGTGCCGTGGTCTCCCGCTTCGGTCTGGACCTCTTGCGCTCGTTGCTGTTCTACGCCCTCACCGTGGTCGCGGGCCTCCTCCTGCACGCCTTCGGCACCTACTCGCTGATCGTGCGCTTCCTGGTGAAGATGAAGCCCGCCACCTTCTTCAAGCGGATCGCCGAGGCGCCGCTCGTCGCCTTCTCCACCTCGAGCTCGAACGCGACCCTGCCGGTGACCATGGAGACGGCGGAGGAGGACCTCGGGATCTCGAACCAGATCGCCTCCTTCGTGCTGCCCCTGGGCGCGACCGTCAACATGGACGGCACCGCCCTCTACCAGGCCGTGGCGGCGATGTTCATCGCCCAGATCTACGCTCTGCCCATGGGAATCGGGGCGCAGCTCACCATCGTCCTCACCGCCACCCTCGCCAGCATCGGGGCGGCGGGCGTGCCGAGCGCGGGGATCATCATCCTGATCCTGGTGCTGCAGTCGGTGGGCATCGGAGGGGCCGAGGCGGCGGCGGGGATCGCGCTGATCCTGGGGGTGGACCGGATCCTCGACATGCTGCGCACCGCGGTCAACGTGACCGGCGACCTGACCGCGGCGTGCTTCATCGCACGCTCGGAGGGCGAGACGCTGGAGCCTCACCCGGTGGACCACAAGATCGAGATTCGCTAACGAAGCCTCGCCTCATACCGACGAGGCGTCTGGAGCTCCTTCGGCTTCGGGAGCCGGAGCTCCCCCGCCCCCGCCCCCTCCCGGAACTTGCCTTCGTCGTCGCGGGTCGATCGCCCTCGGCTTACGGTCGCCGCCATCCGATGCGCTCGACCGGGCCCGGGTCGCCGCAGGCGGCGAGGAGCTCGGCCACGGTGCGGCCCTCCGGGGGGACCGGGAGCTCCGGGGCGACGTCGGCCAGGGGGGCGAGGGCGAAGCGGCGGTGGGCGAGGCCGGGGTGGGGCAGCGTGAGCTCCGGGGCGTCCGAAGCGAGGTCGCCGTAGACCAGGAGGTCGATGTCGAGCGGCCGTGGCCCCAGGCGCCGTCGGCGTCGGCGGCCGGCGGCGAGCTCCAGGGCCTTGGCGATCGCCAGGACCTCGTCCGGGGGGCGGTGCGTGGTGCCGCTGGCGGCGGTGTTGAGGAAGTCGGGCTGCGGGATGGAGGAGAGGGGGGCGGTGCGGTAGAGGGGCGCGACCTCGAGGGGGCCCAGCGCCTCGGCCAGGCGGGCGAGCGCGGCGGCCAGGGTGGCTTCGCGATCTCCCAGGTTCGACCCCAGGCCGAGGGCGAAGGGGACGCCGTCGCCCGGCAGGTCACTCGTCCAGGTCGTCGTCGAGCTCCTCGTCGTCCTCGTTGTCCTCGTCGTCGAGCTTTTCGAGCTCGTCGTCGTCGAGCTCTTCGTCCAGGCCTTCGAGCTCGTCGTCGTCGTCGTCGACGTCGCTGGACGCCTGGAACGCCGCGCCGTCGTCACTCGCCACGGAAGCCGCCTTCGGGGTGGCTGCCGGCTTGCGCTTGCGGCGACTCTTGGCCTTCGGCTCCTCGTGGTCGCTGGTCATCGGCGTTCCACACCGCGGGCAGGTCGGTTCCGGCTTGCCCAGGTCGTAGAACTTGGCGCCGCATTCGGAGCAGTCGTGTTTGTTCCCAAGGTCCGGCATCTCGCACTCCTTTGATCGCCGCAAGCCGTGCGGGAGGCCGCGAAGGTAGCACCAGCCATGGGAGCTGTCAACCGCGATCCGGGGTGCGCCGAGACCCTCTGCGCGCGCCGTCCGCGGCCGCCCTCGGCGACCTCCGGGATGGTTCGATCGCGTCACGAAAGAGCCGCGGGCCGCACCTCAAGAATATGCACCGGTCGGGTGACCTGGCGAGTCGTTCTGCGCCCGGCCGCCGGATCGCGGCGTGCTTCACTCCCCGGCGGTGGCAGCCCCCTCGCGGGGACCTCCCGGGAACGATCGCAGGCGAGTTGACCTGACGAGCGGGCGGTGGCCTCCGCCTGGGAGGCTGCGCCCTCGGCTCGATGGAGGCTGGGATGGATCAATGGGAACGGGAAGACACGACGATCTACAAGGTGGTGATCAACCACGAGGAGCAGTACTCGATCTGGCCCTCGGATCGCGAGAACCCGCTCGGCTGGAGCGACGTGGGCAAGTCGGGCAACAAGCAGGAGTGCCTGGACTACATCGAGGAGGTGTGGACCGACATGCGCCCCCTCTCGCTGCGCAAGAAGATGGAAGAGATGGAGAGGGAGCAGGCGGCGAAGGCGGAGGGCTGAGAGCCACCGCGACGCGAGGAGGGCGAGGGTGAGCACGTCGCCACCAGAGCGCTGGCTGAAGCTCTTCCAGCCCCGGCCGGGGGCCGCCCTGCGCTTGCTCTGTTTCCCCTACGCCGGCGGTGGCGCCTCGATCTACCGCGAGTGGTCGGCCGGCCTGCCCGGGAGCGTGGAGGTCCAGGCCGTCCAGCTTCCTGGCCGGGAGAGCCGGTTCCGCGAGGAGCCCTACCGCGCCCTGGGTCCTCTGGCCGACGAGACGGCCCGCGTGCTCGCCGGCCGGCTCGAGGCGCCGTTCGCCTTCTTCGGCCACAGCATGGGGGCCGCCCTGGCGTTCGAGGTCACCCGGCGCCTCCGGCGCGCCGGTCACGAGCTGCCGGTGCACCTCTTCGTCTCGGGACGCTCCGCGCCGCGGACGCCGTCCGACGAGGACCCGATCTACGACCTGCCTCGCGAGGAGTTCTTCGCCGAGCTCCGGCGCTTCGAGGGGACGCCGGAGGAGGTGCTCCAGCACGAGGAGCTGATGGCCATGCTGGAGCCGGTCCTGCGGGCCGACTTCTCGGTCGCCGAGACCTACGAGCACGTCCCCGATCCCGAGCCCCTGCCGGTCCCGATCACGGCCCTGGGCGGGGTCGAGGACCACGAGGTGCCGGCCGAGAACCTGGATGCCTGGGCGGAGGAGACGAGCCGCGCCTTCGAGCGGCACCTGCTGCCGGGGGGCCACTTCTTCCTCAACCAGCACCGCTCGGCGGTCCTGGCGATCGTCGGCCGCGAGCTCGCCCACCACCTGGCACCGGCCGCCGCCGGGTAGTCGGCGGGAGTCGCCGGCGCCCCGGGCCGCCGCCCCTCCTCGCCTACAATGCCCGCGTCATGGTCCGCGACGCCGACGCGCCACCGCTCGAGCCGCTCTGGGCCGCCGGCTCGCCGGCCGCCGCGCCCGCCGGCGAGGTCCAGGTCTGGCTCGCTGACCTGGACCGGCCGCCGCTCCCTCCCGAGCGCCTGGCACCCCTTCTCGCGCCCGACGAGCGGGCCCGCGCCGCGCGCTTCCACTTCGCCGTCCACCGCGCACGGTTCACCGCCGGCCGCGGTCTCCTGCGCACCCTTCTCGGGCGCTTCCTCGGCGTCGCGCCGGCCGGCCTCGCCTTCGCGTACGGCGAGAAGGGCAAGCCGCGCCTCGCCCGCGCCCCGTGGGACCTGCGCTTCAACCTCTCCAACTCGGCGAACGCCGTGCTGATCGCCGCCGCCCGCGGGGCGGAGCTCGGCGCCGACGTCGAGGCCCTGCGCGCGCTCGACGACGCGCCCGCCCTGGTCGAGCGCTTCTTCCACCCCGCCGAGCGGGAGGTGTTCGCCCGCCTGCCCGCCGCCGAGCGGCTCGCCGGCTTCTACTCCGGCTGGACCCGCAAGGAGGCGTACGTCAAGGCGCGGGGCGACGGCCTGTCGCTGCCCACCTCGGCCTTCCAGGTCGAGCTCGCCCGCGCGGGGCCGGCGGCGCTCGTCCGCTTCGACCAGGAGCCGGACGAGGTCGCGCGCTGGAACCTCGTCGCCCTCGAGCCGGCCCGGGGCTTCCTGGGCGCCCTGGCGATCGAGGGCCCCCCCCGGGAGGTCGTGGCCCGTTTCTGGGGGAGCTGATCCGGTCCCCTGATCCGGTCCTCCGGCACCGGAATTCCAGCCTCCACCGACCGGTTGTCTGATGTCGCCGATGCATGCTCCCAGATCCAACCTGTCGCTCCTCCTCGCCCTCGTCCTGCTGGCCTTTGCCGGCGCGCCGGCCGCTTTCGCCGCCGCCGCCGCCGCCGCCAAGCCGGATCAGCTCGCCGACCCGGACGCGCCGGGCCTCTCCCTGCCGGACCGCCAGACCGCCCTCTTCGAACGGGTCAAGCAGGAGCAGAGCACCATGCGCTCGCTCGAAGCCCGCTTCGTCCAGCTCAAGGAGAGCGAGATGTTCGTCCAGCCGGTCGAGGCCCGGGGTGTCTTCTCCTTCCTCGCGCCCGACCGGGTGCGCTGGGAGTTCACCTCGCCCAACCCGATGACGGTGCTGATCGACGACGAGACCATGACCACCTGGTACCGGGACCTCGGCCGGGCGGACGTGATGAACGTCGGCCGGTACTCGGGGCGGGTGCTCAAGTACCTGGGCGCCTCCGGCTCGCTCCAGACGCTCTTCGAATACTTCGACGTCCGGACGACCTTCCCCAAGGACGCGAACGAGCCGTACCACCTGACCCTCGAGCCGCGCTACCCGCGGATCGCCAAGCACATCGAGCAGATCGACGTCTGGATCGACCGCACCCGCTTCGTGCCCGTGCGGCTGCGCTACGCGGAGCCCGGCGGCGACGTGACGGAGTACCGCTTCTCCGACCTCAAGGTCAACGCCGCCATTCCTCCGGAGCGGTTCCACCTCGACCTGCCCGACCGGGTCGAGCGCCGGACCCTCTCGGCGGATCACCCCTCGGAGTGATCCAGCGGCGCCGAGACCGGGGGGGATCCGGACCATCGTCCCCTTCCCCTCCCCTCGCGGTGGGAAGGGGATCGTGATCGGCTTCCAGGTCACCGCCACCCTGGGCGCCGCCCGCCGCGGCGTGCTGTCGACCCCCCACGGGACGATCGAGACGCCGGCTTTCATGCCGGTCGCCACCCTGGGCGCGGTCAAGGGAGTGTCCCCGGCTGAGCTCGAGTCTCTGGGCGCCCAGGTTCTCCTCGCGAACCTCTATCACCTCGCCCTGCGGCCCGGCGTCGAGACCATCGAGTCCCTGGGCGGCATCCACGCCTTCACCGCGTGGCGCCGGCCGATCCTGACCGACAGCGGCGGCTACCAGGTGTTCAGCCTGGCCGCGCGGCGGGCGATCGACGACGGCGGCGTGACCTTCCGCAGCCACCTGGACGGCGCGGCCGTCCGCTTCACCCCCGCGTCGGTGGTCGAGATGCAGCGCCGCCTGGGGGTGGACGTCGCCATGGTCCTCGACGAGTGCCCGCCCTGGCCGATCGCCGAGGAGGGCGCGGCGCGCTCGGCGGAGCGGACCCTGGCCTGGGCGCGGCGGGCGCGCGAGGCCTGGGCGGCGCGGCCGGGGGCCGGCGGCCTGTTCGGCATCGTGCAGGGCGGGGCCTTCCCGCGTCTCCGGGAGCGCGCCGCCGCCGACCTGGCGGCTCTCGACTTCGACGGCTACGCCATCGGCGGCGTGAGCGTGGGCGAGCCGGAGGACGTCCGGCGCCGGACCGTGGAGCACGTCGCCGCCCGGCTGCCCGCCGGCAAGCCCCGCTACCTGATGGGGGTGGGCCGGCCCGAGGACATCGCGCACGCGGTCGCGGCCGGGATCGACCTCTTCGACTGCGTCCTGCCGGCGCGCAACGCCCGCCACGGCGAGCTGTTCACCCGCGCCGGGCCGCTGCGGCTCAAGAACGCCCGCTACCGGGACGATCCCCGGCCGCCGGACCCGGACTGCTCGTGCCCCACGTGCCGGCGGGTAAGCCGGGCCTTGCTGGCGCACCTCGTACGTTCTGGCGAGATCACCGGCATGGTCCTCGCCACGGTCCACAACTTGAGCTTTTACCTTGACTTTATGGCCGAGATTCGCCAAGCTACCGCGTCCGGCAGGTTGGCTTCGCTGCCCGGGTCGCCGACCGCCCAGCCGGTGCGCGTGAGCGGGCCCGAGGATCCGGCGGTCAGGCCCTCGGCGGGAAGCTCTCGAGCCTCGAACCCCCTGGAAGCCGATTCAAGGAACCCGTGACCGGAGCGGCCTGGGAGCCTGCGCGGCCCATCGCATTGCGCGTGACCCGACGACCGGTCGAGCTCCAGAAAGGGACCCGATGACCCCGATGATCTCCACTGCCCCGGCGCTCCTGCAGCAGGCCCCGGGGACGATGTTCACGGTGCTCTCGCAGATCGCGCCGTTCGTGCTGATCTTCATCGTCTTCTGGCTGCTGCTGATCGCGCCGGCGCGCAAGCGGCAGAAGGCCCACCAGCACATGCTCGACGAGCTCAAGAAGGGCGACCGGGTCGTGACCAACGGCGGCCTCCACGGCGAGGTGGCCGGCATGGACGGAGGCGTCGTCTTCTTGAAGATCGCCGACAACACCAAGGTGCGCGTCTCGAAGTCGGCCGTTGCCGGGCTCCAGGGCGAGACCGAGACCGCAGGAGGGAAGTGACCGATGAACCGCAGCCTTCTCTGGCGTGGTCTGCTGATCCTGGTCGTGGTGGGCGTCCTCGTCGCCTCGGCCTACCCGTTGAAACAGAAGCTCAAGCTCGGCCTCGACCTGCGCGGCGGCATGCACCTCGTGCTCAAGGTCAAGACCGACGACGCGGTGCGCGCCGAGACCGAGTCGAGCATGGACTCGGCCGTGCGCCTGCTCAAGGACGAAGGGATCGCCGGCGTCGCCGCCAAGCGCACCGGCGAAACGACCTTCGAGCTCGGCGGCGTGCCCGCCGAGAAGGCCGACACCGTCGCCGACATCTACGACAAGTACCTCAAGGGCTCCTGGACCTACAGCCGGGAGAACGGCCGCATCGTCTTCGTGATGAAGAGCGGCTACGAGGCCCAGACCCGGCACCTGGCCGTGCAGCAGGCCCGTCAGACGATCCGCAACCGGATCGACGCCTTCGGCGTCACCGAACCGGTGATCGAGGAGCAGGAGGACAAGGAGCGGCTGATCGTCCAGCTCCCGGGCGTCGACGATCCCGAGCGCGTCAAGGAGCTGATCAAGAGCACCGCCTTCCTCGAGTTCCGGCTGGTCGACTTCCCGGACGGCGGCGGCTCGGCGTCGAGCCGGGAGGAGATCCTCTCGCACTACGGCGGCAAGCTCCCCGACAACGTGGTGATCATGGAGCAGGAGGTGCGCGACCCGGACAGCCACCAGCTGGTCGGGCAACGCTACTACGCGGTCCAGGCCTCGAGCGTCATCACCGGCCGCGACCTGAAGAACGCGCATACCGGCAGCGGGGAGTTCCAGCAGCCGGTGGTCAACTTCAACCTCAGCCCCGAGGGCGCCCAGAAGTTCGGCAAGGCGACCGGCGACAACGTCGGCCGGGGCCTGGCGATCATCCTCGACGGCAAGGTGGTCTCCGCGCCGAAGATCAACAGCCGGATCGACGACCGCGGGATGATCGAGGGGCAGTTCACCCAGCAGGAGGTCCAGGACCTGGTGACCACCCTGCGCTCCGGCGCCCTGCCCGCCGGCATCGAGTACCTGGAGGAGCGCACGGTCGGTCCGTCGCTCGGCCAGGACTCGATCCGGGAGGGGCTGCGCTCCGGTGTGATCGGGGGCTTCCTGGTGGTGCTCATCATGCTGGTGGTCTACAAGGGCAGCGGCATCAACGCGGTCGTCGCCCTGGCGCTCAACGTGATCCTGGTCTTCGGCTCGCTCGCCTACTTCCACGCCACGCTGACCCTGCCGGGCATCGCCGGCATCATCCTGACCATCGGCATGGCCGTCGACGCCAACGTGCTGGTGTTCGAGCGCATCCGCGAGGAGCTGCACCGCGGCCGGACGGTCAAGTCCGCCATCCTCAACGGCTTCGAGAAGGCGCGCTCGTCGATCTTCGACGCCAACATCACCACCCTGATCGCCGCCCTCTTCCTGTTCCAGTTCGGCACGGGACCGATCCGCGGCTTCGCGGTCACTCTGTCGGTGGGCATCATCTGGTCGATCTTCACGGCCCTGTTCGTCAGCCGCTGGCTGTTCGACATGGTCACCTCGCGCCGCAGCCGGGTGGAAAAGCTCTCCATCTAGTCATCTACTTCGAGCGAAATCGTGACGTTCAAGCCGAGCTTCGAGCCGCCGCCAGACCGGGAGGGGGCGTCCCTCTCCCCCCGGAGGGTGGGAGAGGGATCGAGGGTGAGGGGGGCGATCCGGAAGGTCTCTGCGACGAGCAAGGCCCGGGCCGGCGAGATCTCGTCGAGCGGGTTCCCGCGGGCGGTGGCCGCCGTGTCCGGAGGCACTTTCTTCCGCTCGGCTCGTCGGTTTGAGGCGGAGCTTCACTAGTCATCGGGAACGTCAGCGGGATCCGCAAGTCAAGGAGCAGGCGATGGAGTTTCTACGCGACACCAAGATCGACTTCATGAAGTACCGGATGTTCTTCATCGTGATCTCGACGGTCCTCGTCCTGGTCGGCGCCCTCGCCGTGTTCGTCCACGGCAAGCTGAACATGGGCATCGACTTCGTCGGTGGCACCCAGCTCACCCTGCGCTTCCAGGAGCCGCCGGAAGTCAACCGGATCCGCAAGATCCTCGAGGGCGCGGGGCTGCGCGACGTCCAGATCCAGCGCTTCGGCGAGAAGGAAGCCAACGAGGTGATCGTCAAGACGCCGCTCGCCAAGGAGAACGAGGAGGGGCGGCAGGGCCAGGTGATGGCGGCCCTCGACCAGAAGCTCAACCCGGGCGGCGGCAAGATGGACTTGAACCGCGCCGGTAGCGCGACGCTCGCCCAGGTCCTCCAGTCGGCCGACCCGGCGGGCGTCGCCTCCGAGGGCGGTGCGAGCGCCAAGGCCTACTACGAGGGGGTCGCGGAGAAGGTCCTCGACCAGCGCCAGAACGTGGGGATCTTCTCCACCTGGGACCAGGTGGCCCAGGCCGACGGAGCGAGCCCGGCGATCGTCGACGTCCTGAAGAAGAAGGCCAGCCTCGGGAGGTACTCCCTGGTGGGCGCCGAGAACGTCGGCCCCCAGATCGGCTCCGAGCTGCGCAGGAAGGGCCTCTGGGCGGTGGTGCTGTCGCTGTTCGGCATGCTCCTCTACATCTGGTTCCGCTTCGAGCTGCGCTTCGGCATGGGCGCCCTGATCGCCGTGTTCCACGACGTGATGGTGGTCCTCGGCCTCTACGCCATCTTCAACTTCGAGTTCAACCTGACGACGGTGGCGGCCTTCCTCACCCTGGTCGGCTACTCGGTCAACGACACGGTGGTCATCTTCGACCGGGTGCGCGAGAACATGCGCAAGTCGCGCCGCCAGCCGCTGATCGAGATCCTCAACGACAGCATCAACCAGACGCTCTCGCGGACGATCCTCACCTCCGGCACGACGCTGGTCGCGGTGGGGGCGATCCTCTTCCTGGGCGGTGACGTGCTGCGCGGCTTCGCGTTCGTGCTGACCATCGGCATCGTCGTCGGCACCTACTCGTCGGTCTACGTGGCGAGCCCGTTCGCGCTGCTCTGGGAGGAGATGTTCGGGAGCCAGGCGAAGGCGCGCCGGGAGAAGAAGACCCGCGCCGCGTGAGCGCCGGCACGGCCTCGACGACCGGGAGGGGCCCGGGCCGGTGGGAGGCGTCCCCGCCCCCGTCGGAGGGGGGTGGAGAGGGTTCGAGGGTGACCGGGGCCCCCGGTCACTTCCGATATAATCCGTCAACGGGCTCGTCCGCCCCTTCGCGCCGGCCCGTCGGATGATGGCCCCAGCGCGTGAGAAGCTGCCCGCACCGCCCGTTCCCACCTCCGGGGTCGTACGCTTCGACGACATCCTGCAACGCCTCGACGCCCGCGGGCGGAGCTACGACGAAGACTTCCTGCGCGAGGTCTACGTCTTCTCCGCCCAGATGCACAAGGACCAGACGCGACGCTCGGGCGAGCCGTACCTGACCCACCCCCTGTCGGTCGCCTACCTGCTGGCCGACCTCAAGCTCGACCAGGTCTGCGTCGCCGTCGGGCTGCTCCACGACGTCCTCGAGGACACCCTCACCACCCGCGACGCTCTCGAGGAGCGCTTCGGCCCCGAGATCGCCGAGCTGGTCGACGGGGTCACCAAGCTGGCCCGCCACGAGTACGTGCGCCGGGACGACGTCCAGGCCGAGACCTTCCGCAAGATGATCCTCGCCTCGGCCAAGGACATCCGGGTGATCCTGGTCAAGCTCGCCGACCGGCTGCACAACATGCAGACCCTCGAGCACCTGTCGCCCGAGGCGCGCCGGCGCATCTCGCGCGAGACGCTGGAGATCTACGCCCCCATCGCCCACCGCCTCGGGATGGCGCGGGTCAAGGGCGACCTCGAGGACCTGGCCCTCTACTACCTCTACCCGCACCAGTACGCCGAGCTCCACTCGAAGATCGCGGAGAAGATGAAGGTGGGCAAGGGGGCCGTCGAGCGGATCCGCCGCCGCCTGGTCGAGGCCCTCGATGAGGCGTCGGTCGAGGCCGAGATCAGCTACCGGGTCAAGCGCTACTACTCGATCTACCAGAAGCTGCGCCGCCAGGGCATCGACATCTCCCAGCTCTACGACTACCTGGCCTTCCGCATCGTCACGCGCGACCTCAAAGACACCTACGCCGCCCTGGGCGTGGTCCACCAGAGCTGGCGCCCGATCCCGGGCCGGTTCAAGGACTACATCGCCATGCCCAAGCCCAACCTCTACCAGTCGCTCCACACGACGGTGGTGGGCGAGCGCGGGCAGCCCTTCGAGGTGCAGATCCGCACCCGGGAGATGGACCTGGTGGCCGAGGAGGGGATCGCCGCCCACTGGCACTACAAGGAGGGCGCGGACGACCCCAAGGAGAGCGATCCGAACATCCTCTGGCTGCGCCAGCTCCTGGAGTGGCAGAAGGAGGTCCAGGACCCGCGCACCTTCCTGACCAGCCTGAAGATCGACCTCTACCCGGAGGAGGTCTACGTCTTCACGCCCAAGGGCGAGGTCCTCTCGTTCCCCCGCGGCGTGACTTCCATCGACTTCGCCTACAAGATCCACACCGAGCTCGGCCACCACTGCTCGGGGGCCCGGGTCAACGGCAAGCTCGTGCCGCTCCGGACCCGGCTGCACAACGGCGACATCGTCGAGGTGCTCACCAACGCGAACCGCCAGCCGAGCCGCGACTGGCTGAACTTCGTGGTCACCACCCGGGCGAAGAGCAAGGTCCGGCACTGGCTCAACACCCAGCAGAAGCGCCGCGCGGTGGAGATCGGCCGCCGCCTCCTCGACAAGGAGCTCAAGAAGTACCGGATCAGCCAGAAGAAGGTCTTCGACAGCCCGGAGCTTCTCCCCGTACCTGAAGGACGAAGGGCTCGCCAACCCGGACGAGATCCTCTCGCGGATCGGCTTCGGCAAGCTCCAGCCGCGCCAGGTGATCCAGCGGCTGGCCGCGAGCGAGAACCTCGAGGAGCCGGCCAAGCAGCCCGGGCGGCTACGCCAGGCGGTGACCCGCCTGCTGCCGGGCCGCGGCGAGGGGCCGATCCTGGTCAAGGGCCACGGCGACCTGCTCGCCTACATGGCCAAGTGCTGCAGCCCCCTGCCGGGCGAGCGGATCATCGGCTACATCACCCGCGGGCGGGGCGTCTCGGTCCACTCGGTCGATTGCCCGAACGTCAAGAACCTGATGTACAACCCGGAGCGCGAGATCGAGGTGCGCTGGGCCAAGGAGGTCGACGAGGTCTTCGGCGCCACCCTCTTCATCGAGACGGAGGACCACCAGGGCATGCTCGCGCGGCTCACGCAGGTGGTCGCCGAGTACAAGTCGAACATCACCTCGATCGGCGCGCGCACCACCGACAGCGGCCAGGGGCTCATCGAGATGAAGCTCGAGGTCCGGGACAGGAAGCACCTGGCCAAGATCCTCGAAGGGCTGCGCAAGGCGACCGGCGTGCTGCGGGTGACGCGGCAGATGGCCGGCTCGACGCCCGAGCGCGAGATCCGCGAAGCTCGCTAGATCGGATCCCCCCCTACAACCCCTCGATCCCCTTCTCTCCCCCAGGGGGAGAAGGGGATCGCCTCCACCCGGCGTTCGCTCTGCCTGATCGCCGTAGGCGTAGCGCCCCGCTCCCGACGTCCGGCGTCGCACCGAGGGCATCGAGGCGCCGTCCAGGCAAGGCGCGCGACCGAGGCATACCCCAGGTATGTCGCAGGGAGCGCAACACCGCCTGGGCGGATGCCTCGGCGGTCGAATGCAGCCGGACGTCGGGACGGGGTGCTACGACTGCTCGGGGGTGAAGTGGCGGGCGGGCGCCTTGACGACCTTGCCGCTGCGCAGGCACCGGGTGCAGACCAGCACCCGCTGGACGGTGCCGTCCACCAGGGCCCGGACGCGCTGCAGGTTGGGCTTGAACTGGCGCTTGGTGACGTTATGGGCGTGGCTGATGCTCGAGCCGAAGGTCGTCGTCTTTCCGCAGTAATGACATTGCCTGGCCATCAGAGGTGGGCTCCTTGCAGTTCACTCCGAATCGGGGAGGGTAACAGAAGGATCTCGGAGGTGCAAGGTCTGGTGAAACGCGCGGTGTCCGACGGTGCCGGAGAGCCCCGTCTTCGGCCCTCCAGCGCGGCTCCGAGCCACGCCGGAGCCAGCAAAATCGGCGGGTATTGCTATAGCTGCATTTGCGACTTGACACCCCTATTTTTTGGTGCTAGCCTCCAGCGAAGCTTTAAGGAAAAAGACCTAAGTCTGCGTGAAACCTAGGCTTTCGGGGGAGTTCAAGGTCTTGCTATTTTCGCGTGCAAAGGGCCTCGTCGGCCTCGACATCGGCAGCTCCGCGCTCAAGCTCGTGGAGCTCAAAGCTCGAAAGGGCGGCGAGTTCTCCCTCGTGCGCCTGGGAGTCGAGCCGCTGTCGCCCGAGGCGATCGTCGACGGGACCATCATGGACTCGTCCCTGGTGGTCGACGCGATCCACAAGCTCGGCCAGGAGACGCGGGTGAAGAACACCACCTTCGCCACCTCGCTCTCGGGCCACTCGGTGATCATCAAGAAGATCCAGCTCCCGGCGACGCCGCCCGACGAGCTGGCCGAGTCCATCCAGTGGGAAGCCGAGCAGTACATCCCCTTCGACATCAACGACGTCCGGCTCGACTACGTCGTGCTCTCCGAGGGCGAGCTGGGGCGCGACACGATGGAGGTCCTGCTGGTGGCGGTCAAGCGGGACAAGGTCAACGACTACGTCTCGGTGATCAGCCAGGCCGGCAAGACCCCGAGCCTCGTGGATGTCGACGCCTTCGCGGTCCAGAACGCCTACGAGGTCAACTACGACCTCGATCCCGCGAAGGTCGTGGCCCTGGTCAACATGGGCGCGGCGGTCACCAACATCAACGTCCTCGCCCGCGGGCAGTCGGTCTTCTGGCGCGACATCTCCTTCGGCGGCAACCAGTTCACCGAGTCGCTCCAGCGCGAGCTCAACCTGTCGTTCGAGGCGGCCGAGGCCCTGAAGCGGGGCGAGGCGGTCGACGGCACCTCGCCCGCCGACGCCCGGCCGATCCTCGACTCGGTCTCCGAGGAGATGTCGGAGGAGCTGTACAAGACCTTCGACTTCTTCTCCGCGACGGCCTCCGAGGGCTCGGTCGACGAGCTCGTCCTCTCCGGCGGCTGCGCCTTGACGCCGAACCTGCTCGAGGTGCTGCGCGAGCGCTTCGGCGTCGCCGCCGAGGTGATGAACCCGTTGCGCCGGATCCACTACAAGGAGAGCGACTTCGATTCCGCGTGGCTGGCGTCGATCGCGCCCATGCTCACGGTGGCGGTCGGCCTGGCGATCCGTCAGGTGGGGGACTGAGGCGTGATTCGAATCAACCTGCTCGCCGAAGGCCGGCGCCCGACCGCGGTCCGCAAGACCCGGACCGTCGCGCTCGCGGAGCGCAACTGGACCAACATCACGCTGGTCGTGGGCATCCTCGTCGGCCTGATCCTGGTCGCCAGCTACTGGTTCGTCCTCGACCGGCGCCGCGAGGGCGTGCGCCAGGAGGTGGCGACGGCCAAGGCCGAGGTCGAACGCCTCAAGCCGATCCTCGAGGAGGTCGAGGAGTTCAAGACGAAGAAGGCCGACCTCGAGCGCAAGATCGAGGTCATCACCAACCTGAAGAACAACCAGACGGGGCCGGTGCGGGTCATGGACGCGATCTCGCGCGCCCTCCCCGAGCTCCTGTGGCTCGACGAGCTGCAGGTGAAGGCGAGCTCGATCCGCCTGAGCGGCCGGGCCTTCAACGTCAACGCCGTCTCGAACTTCATCGAGAACCTCGACAAGGTCCCGGAGTTCAAGGAGCCGCACCTCGGCAAGGTCGACGAGGCCGGCGAGGTCTACCGGTTCACCATCGACGTGGACTACTCCCTGACACCGCCGAAGCAGGATCGACAGGACCAGGGCGACGTCCAGGGCGAGGGCGCCGCGCCGACCGACAGCGAGCCCGACGCCGGATCCGACGGCGCAGCGGGAATCGACGGCTGACCGGGGCCGGGGAGAGGAGAGGCACGTGGCCATCGAAACCGGTCTGGAAGGCAAGCCCTGGTACTACGGCCTGATCATCGGGCTGCTCGTCGGCGGCCTCCTGTTCTGGCTCGCCCACTACCTCTGGCTGGCGCCGATCAAGAGGGACATCGCCTCGCTCCAGAGCCAGCTCGAGGACCTTCAGACCAAGATCCAGGAGGGCCGCTCGGCGCGCGCCCGGCTCCCGCAGTTCCGCGAGCAGGTTCGGCGCCTCGAGCTCGAGCTCGACAAGCTCCTCCGGATCCTCCCGGCGCGCCTGAACACGCAGGAGATCCTGCGCAACGTGAGGAACCTCGCCGAGCGGGGCGACTTCGACCTCAAGGTCTTCCAGCCCGGCCGGCTGACGGACAAGGACTTCTACAAGGAGTGGCCGATCTCGATCACCCTCGAGGGCCGCTACCACAACCTCGCGATCTTCTTCGACCAGATCCGCCGGTATCCCCGGATCTTCAACATCGAGGACCTCACGGTCCGGGCGCTGCCCGACCAGACCAAGGGCCACACGCTGACCACGAGCTTCGTCGCCAAGACCTTCGTGTACGCGCCGCCGCCGCCGGAGACCGCGGCGCCGGGACAGGCCCCGGCCGGCGGCCAGCCGGGCGCAGGAGCCGCACCATGAGCAGCCAGCACGCCATCGCCTTCGTCCTGATCGCCCTCCTGGGCTCCGCGTGTCTCCCGGCGGCGCCGGCGCACGCGCAGAGCCCGGCCCAAGACCCGGCCCAAAACCAGGACCAGAACCAGGCCCAGGGCGGCGCCGACCAGGCCCAGGGCGGCGGCGACCAGGGCCAGGGCGGCGCCCAGAAGGGGGCCGAGGACATCGACCAGCTGCTGGCCGGCGAGGAGCAGGTGCTGGCGGGCGAAGGCTACAGCTACGAACCGGGCTCGCGTCGCGACCCCTTCAAGTCGTTGCTCGTCACCACGCAGCTCCCGAGCTCCCGGGGGCCGCGGCCGGAGGGCATCCCCGGCCTGCTGATCGACGAGGTGATCGTGACCGGGATCTTCCACACGGACCGGGGCTACGTGGCCCAGGTCCAGTCGGCGGAGAACGAGAAGAGCTACCTCGTCAAAGAAGGGGATCAGCTCTACGACGGCGACATCCTCAGGATCACCGACAACGAGATCGTGTTCAAGCAGATCGTCCAGGATCCGACGGCGTTGAAACCGTTCCGCGAGGTCGTCAAGACCCTGAACCCGGAGAAGGGATGACGTCGGCGACGCTGTCGCGGTCGCGCAAGCAAGAGGTGAGCGCCATGGGAGAAGTCGTGAAGACTCGTGGAAGGGTGGAGGGACGTCGGCACGTGGGTGCCGGCTCCCGGGGCCGTGGCCGTGAGGGGCGCGAGAGCGCCGGCGCGGCGTGGCTCGGGGGACCGACCGGATGGGTGGTGGCGACGGTGCTCGTGGCGGCGTTCGTGGCGGCCCTCGCCGGCTGTCACTCGTCCGCTCCCGTCGCACCCACCGCCAAGCCCCCCGCGGAGAAGGCCGTCGAGGCCGAGAGCACCGCCGCCGCCGAGGCACCCGCGCCGGAGTCGATCCAGGTGACGGGGGTCGAGGTCCGCGAGGGCGCCCCGGAGACGACGGTCGAGATCAGGTCCACCGAACCGCTCGTCTGGACCAGCTTCCGGGACTCCTCCGGGAACGTGGTGGTGGAGTTGCCCAACTCCACGGTCGGGCCGGAGGTGAAGGACCTCTCGCCCGCGACCGGCCTGGTCTCGAGCGTCGCCGTCTCGGAGGAGACGGCCGGAACCCGTCCCATGTCGCGCCTGGTGATCGCCACCCGCGAGGACGTCGAGCAGAAGCTCCGGGCCGACGGGAACCGCCTCCTGGTGGAGCTGCGTCCGGCGGGGGAGCCGGCGGCCCAGGAGGCCGCCAGCGTGACCTTCGAGCCGATGGCCGAGGAGGAGCCGGCTCCGGTCCTCGAGCCCTCCGAGCCGGCCCCGGCGATGCCGCAGGCCGCGCTCGGGACTCCGGATCGACCGCTCGTCGGGCCGCCGCCCACGGGCGCCACCGCCTCGCGCTTGAGCGACGTCGCGGTCACCGCGGGCCCGGACCGGACCGTTGTCCGGATCTCGGGCGACGGCGAGTTCTCCTACTCGACCTTCCGGCTGAGCGACCCCGAGCGCTTCGTCGTCGACCTGGCGGGCGTCGTCAACCAGAGCGGCCGTCCCCTCATCCCGGTCGAATCCGGACCGGTGGAGCGGCTCCGCGTCGCCCAGTTCAAGCCCTTCCCGGAGCCGGTCTCCCGGGTGGTGTTCGACCTGCGCGAGCCCGGGAACCCGCACGTCGAGCGCTCCGGCGACGCCCTGGTGGTGAGCTTCGCGGCTTCGCCAGCCGCCGCCGAGGTGCCCGCGCCGACCCGTCCGGTGCCGCGGCCGCCGGTGCCGCCGGAGCCGACGGCTTCGGCGCCCATGGAGGCCGCCGGGCAGGCGGCGCCGGAGGAGATCCCGGTCGCGGCCGGATCGCCCGAGCCCGCGGATCAGGAAGCCTCCGCCGCCGAGGAGGCGCAGTCGCTCGAGGTGTCGAACGTCCCGCCGGCGGCACCGCCGCCCAAGGCGGGCCAGCCCGCGCCGCGGCCGAAGATCGAGGTGGAGGCTCCGCCGCCCGCCGCCGGCCAGGTGCCGCCCAACGACGCCTCGCTCTTCGGTGCCGGCGAGGTCCAGATCCAGCCACAGGCAAGCCGAGGGGCGGCCGGGAGCTCCGGCCTGCGCTTCGGCACCCAGCAGGTGTCGGGCGAGAAGAAGTTCACCGGCGCGCCGATCGACATGACCCTGCGCGACGCCGACGTGGTCGAGACGCTGCGCTCCTTCTCGAAGATCGCCGGCCTGAACATCGTCATCCAGCCCGACGTCCATGGCCGGGTGACCGTCGAGCTCGAGAACGTGCCGTGGGACCAGGCGCTCGAGCAGATCCTCAAGATCAACGATCTCGGCTACGAGGTCGAGGGGAACATCATGAGGATCGCGCCGCTCGAGGACCTGCGCAAGGAGGCCCAGTCCCGCCAGCAGCTCGAGGCGGCGAAGGCCCTCTCGGTGCCCCTCGAGACGGTCATGAAGCGCCTCTCCTACACCAGCGCCGCGAACGTCGCCAGCATCCTCCAGCGCAGCGGCACGGGCGGCATCCTTTCGCAGCGGGGCAGCGTGATCGTCGACCAGCGCACCAACACCTTGATCATCTCCGAGCTGCCCGACTACATGGACACGGTGCTCGCGATCATCGACAACCTGGACGAGCCCGAGCCCCAGGTCATGATCGAGGCGCGGATCATCGAGACCACCAAGCGCTTCAGCCGGACGCTCGGCATCGATTGGAGCTTCAACGCGACTGCGGGGCCCGCCACCGGCAACTCGACGGGGCTCGAGTTCCCGAACAACGTCGACGCCAGCGGCTCGGTGAACCTGCCGACGGGCGGCCAGAACGGCCTGCTCAGAATCGGGCTCGGCAACATCCTCGACACGTTCCGCCTCGACGCGGTGCTCAACGCCGCCGAGGAGGACGGGCTGGTGAACATCCTGTCGACCCCCAAGATCGCGACCCTGAACAACCACACCGCCCAGATCCAGAGCGGCCTCCAGATCCCGATCCAGACGGTGGCCAACAACACGGTCAGCGTGCAGTTCGTCAACGCCACGCTGAAGCTCCAGGTGACCCCGCAGATCACGGCCGACGGCACGGTGGTCATGAACATCAACATCCAGAAGCGCGAGGTCCAGACGGCGTTCCTGGTCCCGGGCGCGACCAACGCCCCGATCGCCACCAAGGAGGCGACGACCCAGGTGCTGGTCAAGGACGGCGGGACGGCGGTGATCGGCGGGATCTACGAGGTCTCGACCGACCAGAGCCAGCAACGCGTGCCCGGTCTGGCCAACATCCCGATCATCGGGCACCTGTTCAAGAACCGGGATCGGTCCGACGAGAACCAAGAGCTCCTGATCTTCATCACCCCCAGGGTGGTCCGGCTCTAGATGGAGACGACGATGAGACACCTCTACACCTGGCTGCTCCTGCTCTGTCTGCCCCTCCTGGCCGCCGGCTGCTCCGACGCCGGAAAAGTGGACAGCGGGGGCGTCTCGATCGTGATCTCCGACTTCGGCGGGCTGCCCAACGCCGTCAGCGTCGAGACCGCGGCCGCCGCCGGCCTGGTCACGGTCGACAGCATCACCCTGACGTCGATCCTCCAGAACCCGGACCTCGGCACGACCGACCTCCAGACCGTCGAGGCTCTCGACCTACGAGGTCACCTACACCCGGGCGGACGCCGGCACCAAGGTCCCGACGCCCTTGGTGGAGAAGCTGATCAGCTCGATCTCGCCGGGCGGGACGATCCAGTTCGACAACCTGGCGATCCTACGCTCCGAGCAGCTCCGGAACCCTCCGCTGTCCGACCTGCTGTTCGTCAACGGCGGCTTCGACCAGGAGACGGGGAGCGACGTCATCCTGCTCAATCTTCGGATCCGGTTCTTCGGGAGGACCCTCGGGGGCCGGGACGTGGCGACCAACCCCCAGAGCTTCACCGTCGAATTCCGACCCTCGCTCCTCTAGGAGAAGGAATGATGTCCAGACGCCCTCACCACCCGACCGTTTCCCGTCGCGCCGCGCGCTACGCGGGCCTGCTCCTCGTGGCGCTTCCCCTGCTCCTGGCCGGTTGCAAGGCCAGCTCGCCGAGCGAGCCGACCCAGCAGCCCGGAACCCCACCCGGCACCGGGCCGTCGAGCGCGACGTTCAACATCACCGTCTCCCTGACTCCGAGCCAGGTCCCGGCCGGCAGCACCGACCCCGTGACGGTCGGCGTGCGCGTGGTCCGGGCGGACAACGGCCAACCGCCCCCGACGGGCACCACCGTGGTCCTCTCGGCCAGCGCCGGAGCCTTCGGCGCGCAGGACGGACCCACCTCGGTGGCCCTCGAGACCTCGGGCGGCCGAGCCACCGCCTCGTACTTCCCGCCGGCGACCCAGGGGACCGGCTCGGTCGTCATCCAGGCGCGGCTCGAGAACAGCATCGGACAGGCCGTCCTCGCCATCGCGGAGCCCGCGACCTTCTTCATCAACGCCCTCGAGCCGAACACCGGCAACCCGTCGGGCGGTGACCAGGTCTCGATCCTGGGCGGCGGCTTCGAGACGCCGGTCCGTGTGACCTTCGACGGCACGCCGGCCCAGGTGCTGTCGGTCGCCCCGAACCGGATCCGGGTGATCACCCCGCCCTCGGCGACCTCGGTGCCGGTGGGCTCGACGTCGACCGTCGACGTGGCGGTGACCATCAACCTGAACGAGGAGCTCGAAGCGACGGACACGCTGTCGCGCGGCTTCACCTACACCCGAGGCGGCACCACGCAGCAGCCCGCGGTCTTCTCGGTCACGCCCGCCTCCGGTCCCAACGAGGGCGGCACGCGGGTGACCATCAACGGGGACGGCTTCGAGAGCCCGATCCAGGTCTTCTTCGGCAGCGGCACGTCGGCCACGACCTTCACCGGCGTCGAGGCCACGGTGGAGTCCGTGACGACCACCCGGCTGGTCGTGGTGACGCCGCCCGCCCGCTCCTTCGGCCAGGATAATCAGAACAAGACCGTCAACATCCTGGTCAAGAACGTCAACAGCGGCTTCTCGACCATCGCCACCTCCGCCTTCCAGTACGGCACCAAGGTGATCATCACGGCCGCGGGCCCCGGCTCCGGCCCGTTCACCGGCGGCACGCGGGTGACGATCCACGGCCAGGGCTTCGAGGCGCCGGTGGCGGTGTCGCTCGGCGGCCGCGGCCAGCAGGTGCTGTCGGTCACCGGGACCGAGATCGTCATCGTGACCTCCGGCGTCCCGGTCAACATGTGCCCGGCCGACGGCCAGATCGACGGCGGGACCTTCTCGGTGACCAACATCAACACCGGTGACAGCGCCGACTCGGATATCGGGTTCACCTTCCTCGTGCCGCTGCCGATCATCACCTCGGTCTCGCCCGCCAGCGGCCCGCAGGGCGGCGGAACGACGGTCACGATCGGAGGCCAGGGCTTCCAGCCCCCGGTCCGGGTGCTCTTCTCCAAGGGCGGCGAGGACTTCTCGGCCTCGGTCCAGGGCGCCTCGAGCACCCAGATCACCGTCCGGAGCCCGGGCGTCCCCAATAGCGCCCTCGACACCGAGACCTGCGACGACAACGCCGACGGCACGGCCGGAGAGCGCTTCATCCCGACCACGTTCGACGTGCAGGTGCAGAATCTGACCACCGGCTGTGACAACACCTTCTCCGGGAGCTTCACGTACATCCCGACCAACCAGACCTGCCGCAACGACGTGGGCATGGCGCCCCCGCCGGCCCCACCGCAGTGCAGCGACGGGATCGACAACGACGGCGACGGGTTGACCGACTTCAACGGCGGCGTGAGCCCGCCAGGCGACCCGCAGTGCACCAGCGACGGGGACGACAGCGAGGCGAGCTGAGCTCGTGAATCCGAGCGGGCGGACCTCCGGCCCCTGGAGGTCCGCCCGTCACCTTCCAGACGCGCAGCTCCAGTCGGGCCGCCGCCACCGCCGGTCCTTCCTAGACGGTCCGCCGTCTCTCTGCGTATACTGAGCCCGAGATGACGAGAATTTTGCGCCCTGTCGCGTGCCTCGCCTGTGTGGTCGCCGTCGCCGGCTGGGCCCTGTCCTGCGACAAGGTCAGCCCGGTCGCGCCCAGCGGGGCGGTCCTGACCCTGTCGGCCAACCCTGCCGAGATCGCGCTCAACGGCTCCTCGACGATCACGATCGTCGGCCGCAAGATGGACGGCAACCCCCTCAACCCGGGGACCCAGGTCCGGCTCTCCACCACCCTGGGCAAGCTGGACTCCGAGCTCGTCGAGCTGGACAGCGCGGGGGTCGCGACCACCAGGCTCCGCGGCCAGGGCCGGATCGGCATGGCCACCGTCACCGCCACCTCCGGCGCCATCGAAGCGGTCACCGTCGACGTTCAGATCGGGCGCAGCGCCGGAGCGGTGTCGCTCCAGGCGACGCCGACGAGCGTGCCGGAGAGCGGCGGGAGCGTCAGCCTGCTCGCCCTGGTCCGCGACGACCAGGGACAGCCCCTGGCCGGCGTGCCGGTGAACTTCTCGACCGACGTGGGCACCCTCGAGTCCGCCGGTGCGTTCATCGACACCAACGCGCAGGGGCAGGCCCGCGACACGCTCGACATCTCCGAGGGCGACATCCAATCGGTCACCGGCGACTCCTTCAACGTCTCGGTCGAGGCGAGCGCGGGGTCGAGCGTCCAGAGCGACCAGGTCAGCCTCTCGATCCTGCGCCGCCCGCTGGCCTCCTTCAGCTTCACCCGCAACCAGCTCAGCGTCTCGTTCATGGACACCTCGACCGGCAATCCCACCTCCTGGCTCTGGGACTTCGGCGACGGGGCGACCAGCACCTTCCGGAACCCGGCGCACCAGTACTCGGCCGCGGGGAGCTACACGGTGACCCTGACCGTGCGGAACTCGGTCGGCACGGACACGACGAGCCAGGTCATCACCGTCTCGAACCAGTAGCCGGGCGGCCGCCGGCCGGGCGCGGACCCCGCGCCGCGACAGAGCGGGATCCGCCGCACGCGGCTGCTATACTCGGCGCAATTCGTCGATCGCGCCGCGGGCGCCGGCCGCCGAGCCGCCGGCCCGCCGGCCCGTCCGCCACGCCCATGTCCGCCACCGAACCCACCAGCGCCCGCCTGGAGTCCCTGCGGGCGCGCTGGCAAGCCGACACGGGCTCCCGGGTGTTCCTCCAGCTCGCGGACGAGTACCGCCGCCTCGGCCGCAACGCCGACGCCGCCGGAGTCCTCGAGGAAGGCCTGCGGGCGAACCCGACCCACCCTGCTGCGCGCGTCGCCCTGGGGCGATGTCGCCTGGAGCTGGGGCAGACCGCCGAGGCGATCCGCGAGCTCGAGACGGTCCTCGAGAGCGACCCGACCCAGATGGTGGCGTACCGGCTGCTGGTCGAGGCCTACCTGCGCGAGGGCCGGGCCGAGCTCGCCCGCCAGCGCCTGCGCGTCTACAGCCTGCTGAACGACTCCGACCCGGAGATCGCCGACCTCAGGCGCCGGATCGGGGAGATCGACCGGCAGGAAGGGGAGCACCAGGCCGCCGTCGCCCCGCCCCCGCCTCAGCCGACGATCACCACGCCGGCCGGGACCGGCGAGCCGCCAGAGGAGCCCGAAGGCATGAGCGAACCTCCCCAGCCGTCGTCCCCGGAAGCCGCCGAGCCGGCCCGGGCGGCCTCGCCGACGCGCGCCGAGAGCGAGCCCTTCCCCGCGCTGGCCGCGGGAGAGGTGGACCGCCGGAGGTACCTGAGCGGCCTCGCGGCAGGCGGCGTCTTCGAGCTGCCGCCCCGTCCCGAGGCGCCGGCGGCCGCAGAGCCGGCCGCGGCACCGATCGAGGCACCGATCGAGGAGCCGATCGAGGAGCCGGTCGCGGAACGGCCGGCCGCCGCGCCGGTCCCAAAGCCGGAGACGACGCCGGAGGAGGTCCCCTCCGCCCCGGTGCAAGTCTTCGAGCTCGGCGAGCCGGCGACGGCACCGCCGTCGGACCTCTCGTCGCTCCTCGACCGGGAAGCGTCCCCGGTCGGCCGGGAACCGGCGGCGCTCGACGAAGAGCCTGCTGCGCTCGGCCGGGAGCCTGCCGCGGCGCCGGAGGAGCCCCAGGGCCGGGCGACCGTCACCCTGGGCCGCCTCTACCTGCGGCAGGGGCACCTCGGGGAGGCGGAGGCGATCTTCCGCGAGGTCCTCGCCCTCGATCCGGGCGACGCCGAAGCCCGCCGGGGCCTGGCGGAGGTCGCCGCCAGCGAGCGGCCCGAGCTGCGGGCCGCGGAGCTCCTGGGCGACCACGGCGCCGGAGCTCGCGGCGAGGGCCTGACCGATCGCAAGCGCCACATGCTCGAGCGCTACCTGCAGCGCCTGCGCGGGGGGGCGGCCGGCAATGTTCGTTGAGCGCCTCAACGAGCTCAGCAACCGGATCGAGGGCACGCTCGCCCTCTCCCTGGTCGCCGAGGACGGCATCACCGTCGAGTCGGTCAGCTCCGCTCCCGAGATCGACCTGGACCTGCTGACGGCCGAGCTGATCACGCAGGTCAAGGCGATCTCGGAGAACCACCGCGACCTGGCGGCGGGCGACGTCGAGCAGCTCACGGTCGGCACCGACCGGATGACGGTGATGGTAAGCTCCGTCAGCGACAGCTACTACCTGGTCCTGGTGCTCGGCGCGGGCGGCAATCGCGGCCGGGCGCGCTTCGAGCTTCGCCGGGCCCGTCTGCTGTTGGAGAAAGATCTCGCTTGACCAAGTTCCCCGAGCTTCCCACGCCGGAAGCTCGCTCCCGGGCGGCCCGGCAGGACCGCGTCCGGCGGGAACGGGCATTCTCTAGCCGTCTGATTGGAGCGAACTCATGACGTTCGGGTCGAGTTTCGAGCCGCCGCCGGACCGGGAGGGGGTGTCCCTCTCCCCCCGGAGGGTGGGAGAGGGATCGAGGGTGAGGGGGGGGATCCGGCAGGTCTCTGCGCCGAGCAAGGCCCGGGCCGGTGAGGTCTCGTCGAGCGGCTTCCAGCGGGCGGTGGCCGCCGTGTCCGGAGTCGCTTGCCTCCGCTCAGCTCGTCGGTCTGAGGCGGAGCCTGGCTCGATCGAATCAGGGAGTCCATATCCGTGTTGACCTTCGAACAGATCAAGGAGCTTCTCGAGCTCGTCTCGAGCCGCAGGCTCCAGGGGCTCGAGGTCGAGCGCTCGGGGTTCCGGCTCAAGATCGAGGGCTATCCCGCAGCGCCCCAAGCCGCCCCCGCCCCGGCGCGGGCGGAAGCCGCGGCCCCCGTCCCGTCGGCCGACGCCGCGCTGCCCCCACGCCCGGTCCCGTCCGAGGCGGAGGGCGACGAGATCGAGGTCCCGGCCGGGAGCCACGTCCTCGATTCGCCGATCGTCGGGACGTTCTACCGCGCGTCGGCGCCCGACGCCGACCCCTTTGTCGAGGCGGGACAGCGGGTCCAGAAGGGCCAGGTGCTGTGCATCGTCGAGGCGATGAAGCTGATGAACGAGATCGAGTCCGACATCGACGGCACCATCGTCCAGATCTTCGCGGAGAACGCGCAACCCGTCGAGTTCGGGGAGCCCCTCTTCGCCATCCAGCCCGCCTAGATGCCCGAGTCATCGTCGCAACGAGGGAGGGGGCGTCCCCTTCCCCCCCGTGGGGAGGGAAGGGGATCGCGTGGGGTGGGAAGGGGATCGAGGGGATGCGGGGGGCATCCGGCATGTTCAAGAAGGTCCTGATCGCCAACCGCGGGGAGATCGCCCTGCGGGTCATGCAGGCCTGCCGCGAGCTGGGCGTCAAGACCGTGGCGGTCTACAGCACGGCGGACCGGGACAGCCTCCACGCCCTCTACGCCGACGAGGCGGTGTGCATCGGCCCGCCGCCCTCGACCGACAGCTACCTGAAGCTCTCGAGCCTGATCCCGGCGGCCGAGATCACCGGCGCCGACGCCGTCCACCCCGGCTACGGCTTCCTGGCCGAGAACGCGCACTTCGCCGAGGTGCTCGGGGAGTGCAGCATCGGGTGGATCGGCCCCCGCCCCGAGACCATCCGCCTGATGGGGGACAAGGCGGCGGCCCGGCGCACCGCGGTCGAGGCCAAGGTGCCGGTGCTGCCGGGCAGCGAGGACCCGCTGCCCGACGCCCGGACCGCCGAGAGGCTGGCCGGCAAGGTCGGCTACCCGGTGATCCTCAAGGCGGCCGCCGGGGGCGGCGGTCGCGGCATGCGGGTGGTCGGGCGCCGGGAGGAGCTGGCCGGCCAGCTCGGCACGGCCCGGGAGGAGGCCGAGAAGGCCTTCGGCGACGGATCGATCTACCTCGAGAAATACCTCACCCGGCCGCGCCACATCGAGTTCCAGGTCTTCGGCGACAGCCACGGCAACGTGATCCACCTGGGCGAGCGCGAGTGCTCGATCCAGCGCCGCCACCAGAAGCTCCTCGAGGAGTCCCCGTCGCCGGCCCTGGACGACGAGCTGCGCCAGCGCATGGGCACGGCCGCCGTGCGCCTGTGCCAGGAGGTCGGCTACCAGAACGCCGGCACCATCGAGTTCCTGCTCGACGAGGACGGGAAGTTCTACTTCATGGAGATGAACACCCGCATCCAGGTCGAGCACCCGGTGACCGAGATGGTGACCGGCATCGACCTGGTGCGGCTCCAGATCGAGGTCGCCGCGGGCGCGCGGCTCACCATCCCCAACGGGCTGCCGGCCCGCGGGCACGCCATCGAGTGCCGGATCAACGCCGAGGACCCCGAGCGCTTCCGGCCCTCTCCGGGCAGGATCACCACCTTCCACGCTCCCGGCGGCCCGGGCGTGCGCCTCGACACTCACGCCTACGAGGACTACGTCATCCCGCCCTTCTACGACTCCCTGATCGCCAAGCTGATCGTCCACGACAAGGACCGTCCCGCGGCCATCGCCCGCATGGCCCGGGCCCTCGAGTTCTTCGTCATCGATGGGGTCAAGACCTCGATCCCGCTGCACCAGGAGATCCTCCAGGACCAGGCGTTCCGGGCCGGGGACCTGTCGACCCACTTCATGGAGCGGTTCCTCGCGGAGCGCGTGGCGCGGCGGGAGCGGCAGGCCGCCGCCGAGGAGCGCGCGGGCGGATGAGCCCGCTCTACGCGATCCTCGACGTCGAAGCCCTGGGCGGGCGGCCGCCGGCGCCGGTCGCGGCGCTCCTGGCGCGCTCCGGGCTCCGGGCGATCCAGCTCCGGGCGAAGACCCTCCCCGACCGGCGCTTCCACGAGCTGGCGCTCGCCTGCCGGGAGGCGCTCGCGGGCACCGCGGCGTCGCTCTGGATCGACGACCGGCCCGACCTGGCCGCGGCGGTGGGGGCGGCCGGCGTTCACCTCGGCCAGCGGGACCTGCCGCCGGCGGCGGCCCGGCGGATGGTAGGCCCGGGCTGCCGGATCGGTCTCTCCACCCACGACGAAGACCAGGTGGCCGCGGCCGCCGCCGACCCGGACGTCGACCTGGTGGCGGTCGGCCCCGTGTTCGCCACGACGAGCAAGACCGCGCCCGCTCCGGTGGTCGGCCTGGACCTCGTTCGCCGCGCCCGGGCCGCGACGGCCAAGCCCCTGGTCGCGATCGGCGGGATCGACGCCGGCAACCTCGCCGGCGTGCTCGCCGCCGGGGCGGATGCGGTCGCCGTGCTCTCGGCCCTGTGCCGCGGCGACCTGGAGGAGAACCTGGGACGGCTGCTGGCGGCCGCCCGCGACGCCGCGTGAGGAGGAGGCCCGACCGTGACCGAAAGCGAACACTTCGGCAGCCGCTGGGGGCTGGTCCTCGCCACCCTCGGCATGGCCGTCGGCACCGGCAACATCTGGCGCTTCCCGCGCATCGCGGCGACCAACGGCGGCGGGAGCTTCCTCGTGGCCTGGGTGGTCTTCCTGCTGCTCTGGTCGGTGCCCCTGATGATGGTCGAGTTCTCCTTCGGCAAGCGGTCGCGCAAGGGCACGGTCGGCGCCTTCGCGGCGCTCGCCGGCCGCCGTTCGGCGTGGATGGGGGCGTGGGTGGCGCTGTGCGCCATCCTCATCATGTTCTACTACTCGGTGGTCACCGGCTGGTGCCTGCGCTACCTCGCCGCCTCGTTGACCGGCTCGCTCCACGGCGGCGTGGCGCAGAGCTTCTGGGACGGCTACGCCGGCTCGGCGACGGCGCTCCTGACGCACTTCGTCGCCCTCGGCCTCGGCGTCTCGGTCGTCTGGTTCGGGGTCCGCGGCATCGAGCAGGTGGCCAAGGTCCTGATCCCCACCCTCTTCGTCCTGGTGGTGGTCCTGGCGGTCCGGGCCGCCACGCTGCCGGGGGCCGCGGCCGGGCTCGAGTTCCTCTTCCACCCCACCTGGAGCGAGCTCGCACGGCCGTCGATCTGGATCCAGGCCCTCACTCAGAACGCCTGGGACACCGGCGCCGGCTGGGGGCTGATCCTCTCCTACGCGGTCTACATGAAAGCGCGGGAGGACGTACCGCTCAACGCCTTCCTGATCGGCTTCGGCAACAACTCGGTCTCCCTGATGGCGGGGATCATGGTGCTGTGCACCGTGTTCGCCGTCAACCCGGCGGCCCAGAGCCAGATCGTCGGCGCCAGCAACGAGGGGCTGACCTTCATCTGGATGCCCCAGCTCTTCAATCGGATGCCCGGCGGGCGCCTCTTCATGGTGCTCTTCTTCCTCGCCCTCGCCTTCGCGGCCCTGACCAGCCTCATCTCCATGCTCGAGCTCGGCACCCGCGTGCTCATGGACCGAGGCGTGGCGCGGCGCCGGGCGATCGTCTGGATCGCCGCCGCCGGCCTGGTCTGCGGCGCGCCGTCGGCGCTCTCGACCACCTTCCTGAACAACCAGGACTGGGTATGGGGGGTGGGCCTCATGCTCTCGGGCCTGTTCTTCGCCGTCGGGGCGCGGCGCTTCGGGCTCGAGCGGCTGCGGCGCGAGGAGATCAACGCCCCCGGCGCCGACCTGCGGATCGGCCGCTGGTGGAGCTTCCTGATCGGCGTGGTGGTGCCCGTGGAGGCGGTCGTCCTGATCCTCTGGTGGCTGGTGAGCGTGGCCGCGGGCGGCTCGTGGTCCGAGACGCTCGACCCCCTGAACCCCCTCGGCACGGGCACCGTCCTGGTGCAGTGGGCGGTGGTCCTGGTCGCCGTCCTCGCCGCCAACCGCTGGCTCGCGGGCCGAGCCGGAGAGGAGACGCCGTGAGCGTTGCCGCCGTGGTGATGATGATCGTCGTATGCTGCCTGATCTGGGGCGGCTTCGCCGTGCTCCTGGTGCGCGCCGTGCGCCGGGAGGGGGTGAAGTCGGCGGAGCGGATGGACGAGCACCCGCCGCACCCGTCCCCCTGAGGCCCCGGACGGTGGAATCGAGCTCTCAGCGGAGCGCAGAACGCCGCCCGACGCCGATTCCCCTTCGGATGTCTCCTACCTCGAGACGGAGCTCGATTCGGATCGCATGCGCGTGTTTCTGACCGGCTTCATGGGCTCGGGCAAGACCACGGTCGGTCGCCTCCTGTCCGAGCGCCTGGGCGTGCCTTTCATCGACCTCGACCTCGAGATCGAGGCGGGCGCCGGGCGCTCGGTGCGGGAGATCTTCGCCGAGGGCGGCGAGCCCCTGTTCCGCCGCATCGAGCGCGAGGCCCTCGTCACCGCGCTCGGCGCCCCCGAGGCGGTGATCGCCACCGGCGGGGGCACCCTCACCGTCGAGACCAACCGGCGGTTGCTCGCGGAGCGGGGCATCTCCCTCTGGCTCAACCCGCCGTTCTCGGTGATCGCGGAGCGCATCGGCACCCTGGGCAGGGAGGACCGGCCCCTGTTCCAGACCGAGGCCCAGGCCCTGGAGCTCTACCGCAGCCGGCTCCCGTTCTACCGGCGGGCCGACCTCGAGCTCTCGATCGACCCGGGCGAGACCCCGGAGGAGGTGGCGGCGCGGGCGGCGCTGCTGCTCAAAGGAGCGACGTGAGGTACCTGATTCTCTCCGACATGCACGGCAACTGGTCGGCGTTCGAGACCGTCCTGCGGCGGGTGCGCCGGAAGCGCTTCGACGCCACGCTCGTGCTCGGCGACCTGGTGGGCTACGGCGCGGCGCCGAACCAGGTGGTGGGGGCCGTGCGCGCCCTCTCCGGGCGGCTGGTCGTGGTGCGCGGCAACCACGACAAGGTGGTCGCGGGAGTCGACGGCGGCGAGAACTTCAACCACGCGGCGCTCGCGGCGGCGCGCTGGACCACGACGCGCCTGACCGGCCAGAACCTGCGCTACGTCCGCCGGCTCCCGGCCGGCCCTCTCGAGGTGGAGGACGACGTCGCCGTCTGCCACGGCTCCCCGATCGACGAGGACCGCTACCTGTTCACCGACCGCGACGCCCTCGACGTCTTCTCGGGGTTCGACGCCGGGGTCACCTTCTTCGGCCACACCCACGTGACCTCGCTGTTCAGCCTGGAGGGCGGCGCGATCGGAGTGCGCCATCTCGACGGAGAGCAGGGGACCGTCGAGCTCCGCCGCGACGGCCGCTACCTGGTCAACCCGGGCTCCATCGGCCAGCCGCGGGACGGCGACCCGCGGGCCTCGTACATGATCTACGACAGCGACCGCCGGGTGGTGCGCTGGTACCGGGTCGAGTACCCGGTGGCGGCCGCCCAGAGACGGATCCTCGAGGCGGGCCTGCCACCGCTCCTCGCCGAGCGGCTGGCCGTCGGCATGTAGGCGGGGGCCTAGTGACCCGTCAACCGTCAAGTGACGTGTCCTGGCGGTCCCTCCCGCCGCTGGCGGCGTTGCTCCTCCTCGACGTAGGCCCCGCTACGCCTGCGTCGGAGCGCCTGGCCAGCGACGAGAAATCCTCGCCAGGTGCCCTGTCACTTGACGGTTGACGGGTCACTACTCCACGGCGGCAGCCGCCTCCGGGCGCTCGAGCCGCGCCGCCTGGCGGAACCTCTGGACGAGCGCCAGGAGCCCGCCCGCGAGGATCACCGAGAACCCGAGCCAGACGAGCAGGATCAGCGGCTTGCGGATGACGTCGACCACCAGGGTCGGCGGCTCGCCGGCCGGCGAGTACGCCATGGGGGAGACGTAGAGGTCCCCGAGGAGGGTCGACGCCACGTCCGGGCGCCAGGTGACGCGGCCGCTGCGCGGATCGCGCGACCTCTCGGGACGGGCGTCGAAGCGCGAGCCGTCCGGGCGCTCGATCCGCACCAGCATCGCGTCCGTCTCCCCCGGGGAGCGCCGCGCGGTGGCCCCCAGGAAGGTGAGCTCCAGGTCGCCCAGCCGCCGGGGCCGGCCGAGCTCCAGGGTCATCTCGGTGCTCCGCTCGTAGGCCGAGGACGCGAGCAGGCCGATCAAGAGCAGGCCGACGCCGGCGTGGGCGAGATAGCCGCCGGCGCCCAGGGCGCCTCGCGGCCGGGCCGCCGGCGGCGTCGGGCGCGCCTCGAGACCCGCCTTGTGGAGGTTGGTCCCCACGGCGAGGAGCGCCAGGAAGAGGTAGAGCAGGTGGAGCGGCTCGCGGACCCCCACCGCCGCGGCCAGGACGGTGAGCCCCAGGGCGCCGAGCGCCGAGGGCAGAAGCCTGCGGGCGAGCTCGCGGGGCGCGGCGCCCCGCCAGCCGAGGAAGGGGACCAGGGCGAGGAGCAGCGCCACGAGGAGGGCGATCGGCAGGTTCATCCGGCCGTAGAACTCGGCGGCCACCTGGGCCGGGTCTCCGAACCAGCCGGTCACCAGGGGCGCCGAGGTGCCGACGGTGATCCCCAGGGTCGAGACCAGGAGGGCGAGGAGGGCGAGCCCGAGCACGGGGCCGCGCGACACGAGCGGGTCGCCGTTGGGGCGGTCCGGCATGCCGGGCAGCCGCAGGGCGAGCAGGGCGAGGGCGCCGAGGCCGAAGAAGGCCAGGATCGCGATCAGCCATCCCGAGGTCCCCAGCTCGACGAAGCTGTGGACCGACACGTGGGCGAGCACCCCGGAGCGGGTCAGGAAGGTGCCGTAGAGCACCGACAGGTAGACCAGGGTGGCGAGCACGAAGCTCGCCCGGTGCAGGAGCCCGCGAGCCCGCTCCAGGTACAGCCCGTGGAGCAGGACGGTGCCGAGCAGGAAGGGGATGAGCGAGGCGTTCTCCACCGGGTCCCACCCCCAGTAGCCGCCCCAGCCGAGCGTCTCGTAGGCCCAGCGGCCGCCCAGGAGGATCGCCAGGCCGAGCACCAGGAAGCCGCCCAGGGCCCAGGGGAAGGCGCGCGCCGCCCAGGCGTCGTTGTCCCTGCGCCACAAGGCCGCCATGGCGAAGGAGAAGGGGATCGCCGAGGCGGCGTAGCCGAGGAACATGATCGGCGGGTGGATCACCATCCAGCCGGTCTCGAGCAGGGGATTGAGCCCCTGGCCGTCGGCCGGCGTCGCCGGCAGCATGACGAAGGGGCTCTCCCCGACCAGGATGAGGAGCAGGGCGACCAGGGTCAGGGTGTAGACGATCATCACCGCCGGCTCCCGGCTCCCGGCGCGGCGCGCCACCGGCAGGCCGAGGAGCGATCCCCAGAGCAGCCAGACGAGGAAGCTCCCCTTCTGGCCCGCCCAGAGAGCGGCGAGCCGGTAGCGCGCCGGCAGATCCACGCCGGAGTACCGGTAGACGTACTCGATCCGGAAGTCGCGGGTGAGCAGGACGAAGCCCATCACCAGGGCGGCGAGGACGACCGACAGCGCGAAGCCGCCGTAGGCGCGGCGGGCGAAGCCCAGGGCCCCGTCCGCGCCCCGGAGCACCCGGGAGTAGCCCCACAGCGAGGCGAGGGCCGAGAGCAGGGCGCACCACAGGGCGAGGGCGCCCGGCAGGTAGAGGTGGGAGAGGTACGCCATGGGAGCGGGTCCGCCCGCCCGGCGCTCGGCCGCGGGGCGCGAGCGCCGGCCGGGGCTCAGCCGCGGCCGCGGGCCGAGGGGCCGCCGGCGGCCCCGGGATCGTCCGGTCTCGGTCCTCGGCTCCTCGGCGTGGACCCCTCCTCCTCGAGGCGCCGCACCCTCCTCGCGAGGCGCAGGAGGTAGAGGAAGAGCCCGGTCCAGACGAGGGCGTTCGCCGCTGCGAAGGCGAGCTTGACCGCGAAGGTGATCGATGTCTGGCCGTCCATCGGTTCGCAGGGCCTCCTCAGGCCGACGCCTTCCGCTCTTCGAGAGCGGCCAGCCGGGTGGTGAGATCGTGGAGCCAGAAGGCGAGCGCGATGAACCCGAGGGCGCCGGCGGCCAGGACCGCGATCCCCGCCGGGGCCATGGCCGGTGCCTGGTGGGCGGTGAGGGTCCCGGTGTTGATCACCGGCTGGGGATGAAGCGAGAAGACCGCCACGCGCGGGGCGCCGAAGAAGAGGAACGGCGCCGCCACCAGGCCGAGGAGGGCGTAGGCGCCGCTCACCCGGGCGCGGACCTCGGGGTCGCCCAGGTAGCGGCGCAGCGCCAGGTAGGCCCCGTAGTAGGCCAGCGCCACGGTGATCGAGAGCTGGCGCGGGTCCCAGCTCCAGAAGGAGGGCCAGTGGAGGTCGGCCCAGAGCGCGCCGGTCAGGGTGGCCAGCAGGCAGAAGAGCAGGCCGATCACCACCGCGGCATGGGCCGCCCGGTCGTACCGCGGACGGTGGGTCCGCAGGTACAGGGCGCTCCAGATCCCGGCGGCGAGGAAGGCGACGAACGAGGTCCACGCCATGGGCACGTGGAAGAAGACCAGGCGGCCCGATTCGCCGTGGGCCTCGAAGCCGGCGAGGGGCGGC
Source organism: uncultured Acidobacteriota bacterium (assembly GCA_963741925.1). Classification (GTDB taxonomy): domain Bacteria; phylum Acidobacteriota; class Thermoanaerobaculia; order Multivoradales; family DATKCC01; genus CAVUBL01. Next base: position 1,108,938 of record CAVUJU010000002.1, on the reverse strand, counting down.
GGGACCAGGTACGCGGCGAAGACGACGAGGGTGATCCAGAGCCAGAGGAGCCCGGGGAGGACGTGGTTCTCGGGGCGAGGGCTCGGCACCTGGGAGCTCGGGGTGGTCGGAAAGAGCATGAAGACGATCGATCATACTAGAGGCGCTCCGCCTCAAACCGACGAGGCGTCCGAAAGTCCTTCGGTTTCGTGAGCCGGAGCTCCCCCCACTCCCTCGATTCCTTTCCCACCCTCCGGGGGGAGAGGGGACGGTTGACCGGATGCCCCCCGCATCCCCTCGTTCCCCTTCCCACCCCACGGGGGGGGAAAGGGGACGGTTGACCGGATGCCCCCCGCATCCCCTCGTTCCCCTTCCCCCCCACGGGGGGGGAAAGGGGACGGTTGACCGGATGCCCCCCGCATCCCCTCGTTCCCCTTCCCACCCCACGGGGGGGAAGGGGACGCCCCCACCCTCTCGGTCTGTTGCTCGGGGAACTCGGCTCGTTCGTCACGATTCAGGCCTGATCAGACATCTAGAGGCGCTCCGCTCGGTGCGGACGAGCGTTTGCGACGGGATAATGTCGGGTCATGCGCCCGCCCGCCCGATCCCGGCTCGACCGGATGCGCCGCGCCGCCCTCGTGGCGGCCCTCCCCCCGCTCCTCCTCGCCCTCGTCGCCTGCTCCGCCGCCCGGCGCGCCCCCGCCGGCCCGAGCGCCGTTCCGGGCGCCGCCGCCGAGGAGGGCGGCCCGCCCGGGCTCATCCCCTTCGCCCAGGAGCGCGGCCTCCTGCTCCTCCTCGTCGACCGCCAGCTCTTCGAGCCGGTGATCGTGCGCCGGGCCCTCTCCGGTCCGCGCGAGCTGCGCCGCGAGCTGGCGGTGGCCCTCGGCCGGGTCCCGGACGCCCAGGGCGCCGACCCCCTCCTCGGCCTGCTGATCGACGACGACCCCGAGGTCCGCCGTGCCGCCGCCTTCGGCCTGGGCGAGCTGGGCGAAGGGCTCGCCGCGAGCCAGGAGGGCGTGCGCCGGCGGATCGCCGCCCGCCTGCTCGAGGCGGCCCGGGGGAGCGACCGCGAGACCGGTACCCTGGCGGTGGAGGCCCTGGCCAAGATCGGCGTCACCGTCGGCCAGGTCGGCGAGGCGCTCGGCAAGCTGTCGGACGAGGAGTCCTGGGCCCGGCTGCTGCCCGCCCTCTATCGCTTCCACCAGCCGGAGGCGACGTCGCTGGCCGCCGACGGCCTGGCCCTCGACGGCCCCGCGCTCCACGCCTGGGCGGCCTACGCCCTGGCTCGCAACCCGGTGGCGGGCGGGCTGCCCGAGCTCCGGACCCTGGCCGGCGACCCGGAGGCGCGGGTCCGCGCCTGGGCGGCCCGCGCCCTGGGGATCGTCGGCTCGGGCGACGACCTGGCGCGCCTCCGGCCGCTCCTCGACGACCCGGCGGCGGGACCGGTGATCGAGGCGCTCAAGGCCGCCCGGACGCTGATCTCCAAGGGCCGGGCCGCGGCGCCGGCCGACTGGCGGCCGCGCCTCCTGGAGCTCCTGGCCGACCCGCGGCCCGGGGTGCGGCTCACCGCCCTCGACGCCGCCTCCGCCTGGCTGCTCGACCCCGAGCTCGGCCGGGCGCTCCTCGAGCGCGTGCACGCCGGCGCGAGCGACGGCGCGGGCGGCGCGAGCGGCCGGACGGCGCCCTGGGAGCGGGGCACCGCCCTCGTCGCCCTGGCCACGGGCGGCGATCCCCGGGCGGGCGGCGCGGTCGCCGAGGCGACGCTCTCGGGCGAGCCGTTGCTCAGGGCCCGGGCCGCCGAGGCCGCGGGCATCCTGGCGGACGGCAAGACCCTCGCCACCCTCGCCGGCGACCCCGATCCCCGGGTGCGCGAGGCGGTGGTCTCCGCCCGGCTCGCCCTGGCGCTCGAAGGCGCGGCGCGGCCCGGGGCCGGGGCCGAGGCGCCGGCGGCCGTCGCCCGCCGCGCCCTGGCCGACCCCGACCCGGGCGTCCGCACCGCCGCCCTCGACTGGCTGGCGGGCGAGCCGGTGCTCCCGGAACGCGAGCTCGAGGCGGCCCTCACGCGGTCGCTGCGCTCCGAGGTGATCGAGGAGCGCCTGGGCGCCGTCGACGCCCTGGTGGCCCGGGGCCGGGCGACGTCGGACGAGAAGGACGCGGTGGTCGGCCAGCTCGAGACCCTGGCCGGGCAGGCGGACTTCGCCACCCGCGAGCACGCCGCCGCGGCCCTCGCCGCCCTGGGCCGCCCCCAGCCCGCCCCGGGGGCCCTCGACACGGGCAAGCCGGCGGCGGTCTACCAGGAGGTCCTGGAGCGCACCGCGGGGCCGCGCGAGGTGGAGATCCGCACCGCCCGCGGCACGATCCGCGCGCGCCTCGACTGTCCCCGGGCGCCCTTGACCTGCCTGTCGTTCCTCGACCTCGCGCAGCAGGGCTTCTACGACGGGCTCACCTTCCACCGGGTGGTGCCCGACTTCGTGGTCCAGGGGGGCGATCCGCGGGGCGACGGCTACGGCGGCCCGGGCTACACCCTGCGCGACGAGATCGGCCGCCTGCGCTACGGCCGTGGCGTCCTCGGCATGGCCCTCGCCGGCCCCGACACGGGGGGCAGCCAGTTCTTCATCACCCTCTCGCCCCAGCCCCACCTCGACGGCGGCTACACGGCGTTCGGCGAGGTGGTGGACGGCGACGACGTGCTCGACCGGATCGTGCAGGGCGACCGCATCGAGTCGATCCGGGAGGTGGCGACGCGGGGCGGGAGGCCGCAGGCGCCCGCTCCCGGCCCGCTGGAGCCCTCTGGAGCCCGATCGAGTCGGATCGGGCCGGATGGTACACTGCGCCGGCCATGACGTTTCGCTCCTCCCCGGGATTGCTCGCCCCTGCCCTCGCCGCCGTCGCCCTCCTGGCGGCGCCCGTTCCCGTCGCCTTGGCCGCCTCCGGGGACGGGCCGCCGGTCCTCACGGGACGGGTGACCCGCGACCAGATCGAGCAGGCGGTGCCGGACTGGGTGGGACAGACGGTCGACTCGCGGATCGACGAGCAGGCGGCCGAGGCCCTGGCCGCGGTGCCGCCGGGCGCCGAGGTGACGGTCTTCCTCGGCACCTGGTGCTCGGACAGCCGGCGCGAGGTGCCCCGGCTCTGGCGCGCCCTCGACCAGGTGGGGGGCATGGTGCCGTTCGAGGTGACCTACGTCGCCGTCGACCGGGAGAAGACCGAGCCCGCCGACCTCCTGGCCGGCCAGGGGATCGAGTACGTGCCGACCTTCGTCGTCCGCCGCGACGGCCACGAGGTGGGGCGGGTGGTCGAGGAGGCGCCGGACGGGATCGAGGCCGACCTTCTGGCGCTCTTGACCGGGGCCAAGACCGGGGTCCTGGGCAAGGGCGCCTGAGGCGCCGCGAGTCGCCCCGGGCCCCGTCGCGCGCGCCGAGCCGGGCGCCAGCCAGCCCTTGCAACCTTCCCGCTCACCCTCCGTACTCACCCCTGACGCCATGAGCCCCGAGGCGGTGCATCCCACCGACGAGGAGCTGGTCGAAGCCGTTCTCCGCGGGGACCGCGATCGTTTCGGGGACCTCGTGGAGCGCTACCAGGGGCGGCTGGTCAACTACCTGTTCCGCCTCCTCCGGAGCGTCGACGACGCTCATGAGCTGGCCCAGGAGGTCTTCATCAAGGTGTATCAGGCCCTCGATCGCTACGACCCGCGCTACCGGTTCTCGACCTGGATCTTCCGGGTGGCCCAGAACGCCGCCATCGACCAGATCCGCAAGCGCCGCGTGAAGCTCGTGTCGCTCGACGGCCGCCAGGACCGGGACGGCGAGGCGATGGATTGGGAGCTGCCGAGCGCCGAGCGCGGGCCGTACGGCGAGCTGCGCAACCAGGAGCGGGGCGGGGCGATCCAGAGGGCGATCGAGAGCCTACCGTGGGAGTACCGGGAGCTGATCGTCCTGCGGCACTTCGGCGACCTGTCCTACGACGAGATCGCCGAGCTCAAGGCGATGCCGCTGGGCACGGTGAAGAACAAGCTCTTCCGCGGCCGGCAGATGCTCAAGCAGGAGCTGGCCGAGTACTTGCAGGATTGAAGGCGTCCGGTTACCGAGGAGCGAACCCGATGCAGCGACCGCCGAATCGATCCGAGCCCGCCGGGCACGACCGCCTCCGGGAGTGGCTCACCCTCGAGCGCGAGCCCGGGGAGCCGCTGAGCCACCAGGAGCGACGGTTGCTCGACGAGCACCTGGCCGCGTGCGCCGAGTGCCGCGCCGAGCGGCGCGAGCTCGCCCGCCTCGACCACCTGCTCGCCAACGGCGTCGTGCCGGTGCGGGCCGGGTTCCGCGACGACGTCCTCGCGAGCCTGCCGGCGGTCGGCTGGGAGGCCCGGAGCCCCCGGACCTGGTGGGCCCCCCTGGCGGTGACGGCGCTCCTGGCGGCGGCCGCCGCGATCGTGACGGGCGCCCAGTCGGGAGTGGCGGCGGGCGGCGTCTCCGGAGTGGCCGCCGCCCTGGGCCAGATGGTCCTGACCGGCGTCCTCGCCGCGAGCGGCCTGCTCTGGGCCTCGTGGCGGGGGCTCGGCCTGGCGCTCGACGCCTCCCTCTCGCCGGCGTCGGCGATCGCCCTGATCGCGCTGGTGGTGAGCCTCGACGTGCTGGTGATCGCCCTCGTCGCCCGCCGCCGGCGGCCGGCCCGGGAGCGCGCCGGCTTCCCGGGCGGCGGCCGGGACCGGCTCCGCAGGGGCTGAGCCCGGATCGCGCTCCGCGCCCGCCTGCGGACACCGCCATGCGACGCCCCTTCGCACCACTGCTCGTCGCCGCCTTCACCACCGCGGCCCTGGCGGCGCCGGCGGCCGCCGCCGGTCCGGACCCAGGCGCCGCCGAGCCGCCGGCCCTGGTCATCCGCGAAGGCAGCGTCGCGCGCCGCCAGGTGGTCGCCCTGGGGCGCGACGTCGTGGTCGCCGGCGAGGCGCTCTCGGACGTCGCCGCGCTGAACGGCTCGGTGCGGGTCGCCGGCACCGTCCGGGGCGACGTCATCGTCCTGGGCGGCGACGTCCACCTGGCGGGCCGTGCCCGGGTGGCCGGCGACGTCTTCGCTCTGGGCGGCACGGTGGACGCCGCACCGGGTGCCCGGGTGGAGGGGCGCACCGTGGCCCACCCGACGGCGGCCGGCGCCTGGCTCACGCTGCTCGAAGGCCCGAGCCTCGGCCTGGGCCCCGGGGCGCCGCTGGTCCTGGCCACCAAGCTCGCCCTGATGGCGGCCTGGATGGCCCTCGCCCTGCTGCTCTTCGTGACCGCGGGCCGGGAGATGCTCGCCACCTCGGAGGCCGTGCGCCGGGAGCCGATCCGCTGCTTCGTCGTCGGCCTGACCGGCGTGCTCTCCCTGGTGCTCACGGCGGTGGCGTTCAGCGTCTTCGCCCCGTCGGTGGCCGGCGTGCCGCTGCTCGTCCTGGTGGGCCTGTTCGCCCTGCTCCTGAAGCTCTGGGGCATCGTCGCCGTGTTCCACGCCCTGGGCGCGCGGCTGCTCGGCGCCACGGGCCGCCCTCACGCCCTGGCCTTGAACGCCGCCACCACCGGTCTCCTGGTGCTCGGGGCGGTCAAGCTCGTGCCCGCCGTGGGCGCCTGGGTGTGGACGCTGGCCACCCTGATCGGCGTCGGGGCGAGCCTCTCGTCGAAGTTCGGGCGCCAGGAGGCGTGGTTCCAGGTCACCGAGCTCGAGCGCCCGGCGACCGCGCCACGCTGAGGCGGGCGGGCGCGCTCGCCTTGACCTCGCCGGTCGCGTACCGTAGCCTGAGCGGTTGAAGCGGACAGGCTCCGTGCGTCCCCGGAGGCTCGCTGGAACGGACCGGCGCCGGATCGAAACTCACGAGACGGCAGGGAGAGTCGGAAGCGATGGGAGAGATCGAGCGCATCGGTGTGGTGGGCGCGGGGACCATGGGGCACGGCATCGCCCAGGTCGCGGCGGGCAGCGGCTTCCGGGTCGTGCTCGTGGACGTCGCCGAGGAGGCCCTGGCCAGGGGCCTGGGACAGATCCGGAAGGGGTACGGCCGGCGGGTCGAGAAAGAGCGCATGAGCGAGGCCGAGCGCGACGCTACGCTCGCCCGGATCGAGACCTCGAGCGAGCTCGGCGCCCTCGAGGGCTCGGACCTGGTGGTCGAGGCGGTGGTCGAGCGGCTCGAGGTCAAGCAGAGGGTCCTCGCCGAGCTCGACCGCGCGCTGGCGCCGGAGGCGATCCTGGCCACCAACACCAGCTCCATCTCGATCACCAAGCTCGCCGCCGCCACCGGGCGCCCCGACCGGGTGATCGGCATGCACTTCATGAACCCGGTGCCGGTGATGCAGCTGGTCGAGGTGATCCGCGGGCTGGCGACCTCGCAGGCGACGTACGACGCGGTCGAGGCGGCGTCGCGGGTCATGGGCAAGACGCCGGTCGAGGTGCACGACGCTCCGGGGTTCGTCTCCAACCGGGTGCTCATGCCGATGATCAACGAGGCCGTCTTCTGCCTCTACGAGGGGGTCGGGGAGGCCGAGGCGATCGACGAGGTCATGAAGCTGGGCATGAACCATCCCATGGGTCCGCTGGCGCTCGCCGACCTGATCGGCCTCGACGTCTGCCTCGACATCCTGGAGGTGCTGTACGAGGGCTTCAAGGACCCCAAGTACCGCCCCTGCCCGCTGCTGGTGAAGCTGGTCGACGCCGGCCGCCTGGGCCGCAAGTCCGGCCACGGTTTCTACGCCTACTGAGGAGGCAACCGCCATCGAGCTCATCGGGGGGACCATGTTCTGCCAGGCCTGCGGTGCGCCGAACGCCGACGAGCAGGAGTTCTGCAGCCGGTGCCACCAGAAGCTCCTGGTGCTCTCGGGCGCCCTGGGCTCCGACGAGGCGCCCGACGAGGAGACCGCCGAGGAGCAGTTCTCCTTCGACGAGCACCTCCTCGAGCGCATCTCGATCCTCGAGGAGGCGGTCAAGCGCACCGCCGAGATGATGCGCCAGGTGCTCGAGGCCCTCCGGCGCCAGGAGAAGAACATCCTGATCAACCAGGCGGGCCTGGGGAGCCTCCAGGAGCTCCTGGAGCAAAAGCGCCTGCTGGCTCGGGAGGAGTGGAGCGACCTCTGGCAGGACCGCATGGAGGAGGAGCTCCTGGCCCTCGAGCGGCGGGACCGCTTCGTGGGCATGCGCGACCGCATCGCCGCGCTCTTCCAGGGCGAGCGCCGCGAGGCGTTCCTCCAGAACCTCGAGGACGCCGAGTACGCCTTCTACGCCCTCGACACGCCGCGCGCCCTCGAGGCCCTCGAGGCCTCCTACCGCCTGGACCGGCACAACTCCGAGCTGGTCTGGTTCCTGGGCGAGACCTACTTCAACGAGGGGGCGGCCGACCGCGCCCTACCCTTCTTCATGCGCATGCTCGAGAACGACCCGGACCACTACGAGGGGCTGGTCTACAGCGGCGTGATCCACCACGAGCGGGGCGACGCGGCGACCGCCCGGCGCCACCTCGAGCGGGCGGTCGAGCTCTATCCCACGGCCTTCCTCCCCCACTTCACCCTGGGCGGCATCTACGCCGACCAGGGCGAGCTCGAGGGGGCGGTGGCGAGCCTCGAGCGGGCGGTGGAGATCGATCCCGTGCCCCAGGCCCTCTACCTCCTGGGGAGCGCCCTCTACGAGATGACCCGGCCGACGGCCGCCATCCGGCGCCTGCGCGAGGCGGTACGCCGCGACCCGGCCTTCGAGGAGGCCCATCACCTCCTGGGCCTCGCCTACCTCGACCGGCGCTGGAACCGCAAGGCCCTCGAGGCGTTCCGCCAGGCCCAGCGCCTGAACCCGCGCAAGATGCGCTACCAGGACGTGGTCCGCTACCTCTCGGGCCACGGCGGCATGCCGCTGCCCGAGGTCGCCGGCGAGGCGGGCGAGTGGTTCGCCCGCGGCGAGGAGAAGCTCCGCGCCGCGGACCGGCGCGGGGCCCTGGCGTGCTACCGGCGGGCGCTCTCGATCGAGCCCAAGAACCTGACGCTCCTCATGTCCTACGCCCTGCTCTGCCTGGAGCTCGACCGGGTCCAGGAGCTCGAGACGGTGAGCAAGAAGGTCCTCGAGCTCGACCCCGGCGAGATGCTCAAGGCGACCGCCTGCGCCGCCCTGATGGAGGCGCTGCGCAGCCAGGGCCGCTTCTCCGAGGGCAACCGGATCGGCCAGGGGCTGCTCGAGGAGGGCACCTCGAGCTACTCGAAGACCATCGCCTACTACGAGATGGCCTGCAACCTGGCCGAGATGGAGGACGAGCTGGACCGGGCCCTCGACTACGCCCGCCGCTCCCTCGACCACGCCCCGGAAGAGCTCGTGCAGTTCCCCTTGGCGGCGCTCGGCTGGATCCACTACAAGCGCAACGAGCTCTCCGAGGCGATCGACTTCCTCGCCAAGTCGAGCGAGATCGGTCCCTCCTCGACCACCCTGACCCACCTGGGCATGGCGCTGCTCGCCTCGGGCGAGGAGGGGCGGGCGCGCGAGGTGCTCGCCCACGCCCGGGCGCTCACCGGCCGCGAGGAGGCCCTGGGCTCGAAGATGATGGAGTTCATGAAGGACTCCGCCCGCCTCCTGGCCCGCGTGCGGTGAGCGCCCTCGTCTGACACAATCTTCGCCCCCCGGCCGCGGGCGCCGGGCGGGCCGTTCCGACTCAACGTCCCAGGAGCCACCCCATGCGCTGGAGCCGCTACTACCTCTTCACCACCCGCGAGGTGCCCAACGACGCCGAGGTGGTGAGCCACCAGCTCATGATCCGCGCCGGCATGCTCAAGAAGGTGGCGGCCGGCGTCTACACCTACCTGCCGTTCGGCTGGCGGAGCATCCGCAAGCTCGAGACGATCGTCCGGCGCGAGCTCGACGAGGCGGGCGCGGTGGAGCTCTCCATGCCCGCGGTCCAGCCGGCCGAGCTGTGGCAGGAGACCCGGCGCTGGGAGAAGTACGGCCACCTGCTCCTGCGCATGCAGGACCGCCACGAGCGCGACTTCTGCTTCGCTCCGACGGCCGAGGAGGTGGTGACCGACATCGTGAGGAAGGACGTCGCCTCCTACCGCCAGCTCCCCTTGAACCTGTACCAGATCGGCGAGAAGTTCCGCGACGAGATCCGGCCCCGCTTCGGCCTGATGCGCGGCCGCGAGTTCATCATGAAGGACGCCTACTCCTTCCATGCCGACGCCGCGAGCCTGGACGAGACCTACCGGGCCATGGAGCGCGCCTACCGGCGGATCTTCGAGGCCTGCCGGCTCGAGTACACCGTGGTCGAGGCCGAGACCGGCGAGATCGGCGGCTCGGACTCCCACGAGTTCATGGTGCTCGCCGAGACCGGCGAGGACGCCGTGGTGCGCGACCCGGCGACCGGCTATGCCGCCAACGTCGAGAAGGCGGCGTGCGGGTCGCTGGCGGCGGCGCCCCCGCTCGACGCCTCCGAGCTCCGGGAGGTCTCGACCCCGGGGCAGCACACGGTGGCCGAGGTGGCGGCCTTTCTGGGGGTCGATCCGCGGCAGGTCGCCAAGACCCTGCTCTACGAGAGCGACCTGGGGCCGGTGGCGGTCCTCGTCCGGGGCGACCGCGAGGTCAACGAGGCGAAGCTCAAGAACGTCCTGGGCGCCGACCGGCTCGAGCTCGCCGGCGAGGAGACCGTCCGCCGCCTGACCGGCGCGCCGGTCGGCTTCGCCGGGCCGGTGGGGCTCGCCTCCGAGGTGCGCCTGGTGGCCGATCGCTCCCTCGAGGGAGTCGAGAGCTTCGTCTGCGGGGCCAACAAGGCCGACGCCCACTTCGTCGGCGCCCGCGTCGGGCGGGACGTGGAGCTCGCCGAGTACCACGACCTCCTCCTGGTCGGGGGCGGCGACCCGAGCCCGCGGGGCGAGGGGACCCTCGAGCTCTTCCGGGGCATCGAGGTGGGCCACATCTTCAAGCTCGGCACCAAGTACTCCGAGCCCATGGGCTGCACCTTCGCCGACGAGACCGGCGCCGACCACCCCATGGTGATGGGCTGCTACGGCCTCGGCATCGGCCGCACGGTGGCCGCGGCGATCGAGCAGAACCACGACGAGGCGGGCATCGTCTGGCCGCTGCCCTTGGCGCCGTTCGAGGTGCTCCTGATCGCCCTCAACACGAACGACGAGGCGGTCCGGGGGGAGGCGGAGCGGATCTACGGCGAGCTGCGCGAGCGGGGCGCCGACGTGCTCTACGACGACCGCGACGAGCGGCCGGGCGTCAAGTTCAACGACGCCGATCTCCTGGGCGTGCCGGTCAGGATCGTGGTCGGGGCCCGCTCGCTCGAGCGCGGCGAGGTCGAGCTCTCGAGGCGCCAGGACCGGGCGAAGGTGATGGTGCCGAAGGCCGACGCGGTCGCGAAAGCCCTGGCGATGTTGGGCGCTTAGCCGCCGTTGCCGTTCCGGCGTCCGTTGCCGTTGCCGGCGGGGGCCGGGGCGGGCTCGCGGACCGTCGCCCGGAGGGTGCGGATCCGGTTCCTCTGGACCTCGTCGACCTCGAGCAGCAGCGGCCCGAGCTCCACCCGGTCGCCCACGGCGGGCTTCCTCCCCAGCTCCGAGAGCACCACCCCGCCGATCGTGTCCTCGTCGCGGTCCGAGAGCTCCATGTCGAGCGCCTCCTCCACCTCCTCGACCAGCATCGCCCCGGAGATCGAGTAGACCCCCTCGCCCAGCTCGGCGAGCTCCGGCTTCTCGGCGTCGAACTCGTCCTGGATCTGGCCCACGATCTCCTCGATCACGTTCTCGAGCGTGACGATGCCGCTCACCCCGCCGTACTCGTCGAGCACCGCGGCCATGTGCACCTTCTCGGCGAGCATCCGGTTGAGCAGGCGGTCGAGGGCCAGGGTCTCGGGCACGAAGGCGATCTCCCGGGCCACCTGCTCGAGCGACCGGAGCGGCTTGACCGAGCGGAAGAGGTCCTTGATGTGGACCATCCCGACGACCTTGTCGAGGCTCCCCTCGCACAGGGGGAAGCGGGTGTGACCGCTGCGCCGCGCCATCGCCAGGTTCTTCTCGAGCGGCTCGGTGGTCGAGAGGTACACCACGTCCGCCCGCGGCACCATGATCTGCCGGGCCATGCGGTGGGAGAGCTCGAAGATGTTGTCCAGGAGCTCGCGCTTGTTCTCCGACAGGCTGGTCGCGTGGCGCGAGGCGAGCAGCAGGCGGATCTCCTCCTCGTCCTGGGCCAGCTCGCCCTCGGACACCGGGCGGATCCCGACCAGCTTCACGATGCCGTTGGCCGTGTGGTTGAGCAGCCAGATCACCGGGTAGGTCAGCTTGTAGAAGGCGAAGAGCGGCATGGCGACCAGGAGCGCGGCCCCCTCGGCCTTGCGGATGGCGATCGACTTGGGCGCCAGCTCCCCCAGGACGATGTGGAGGATCGTGATGGTCAGGAAGGCGGCGGAGAGGGCCACCGAGTGGACCAGGGTCGGGCTCGCCTCGGGGAGCCACCGGAAGACCGGCTCCAGGAGCCAGACGAAGGCCGGCTCGCCGACCCAGCCCAGGCCCAGGCTGGCGAGCGTGATCCCGAGCTGGGTGGTGGAGAGATAGGCGTCCAGGTGGCGCACCATGTGGCGCGCCAGCCGCCCCCGGCGCCGCCCGGCCGCCACGTGGGGATCGAGCTGGGTCGGCCGCACCTTGACCAGGGCGAACTCGGCGGCGACGAAGAAGCCGTTGAGCAGGACCAGCAGAAGGGCCAGGGTGAACCCGAGCCAGGGAGCGAGCATGGGGGGCTCGACCGGGGGGCCCGCCGCCAGGGCGAGGAGCGGTGCGAAGGGGCTCACGGCGACGAGGAGCGGCTCTCCGACGCGCGGTGGGGCGCCCACCAGGAGCGGCGCGCGGCCGCAGGGGCGGGTCCGTGCGGCGGCTCCAGATCGGGTGGAGACGAGGCCTGGAGAATGGGTAGCGGAGGGTCTTCGCTCACGAGCGTCGCAGATTTTAACACGCGGCACCCTGGGAGCCGGTGGATGAATCTCCGCCCTACTGCGGGCGCCTCCGAATCACCCCTCGCGGCGTTGCGCCTCCTCGACATAGTCCCTGCTACGCCTGCGTCGGCGCGCCTTGCGAGGGGCGCCCGGAAGCGCCCTCGCTACGGCCGGAGATCCAGTCACAGGCTCCGGGGGAATTTCGCCTCCGGGCGGCCCCTTGTAGCTCGCGATGGACCGCCGGATCCTCCGCTTCGCCGCCCTCGTCTTCGCCGTCGCCTCGGTCGCCACGGCCGGCGCCCACGCCGCACCGGGCCCCGGCTGGGAGAAGGTCGAGCTGCCGGGGGTGGGCAGCTACGCCTGGCGCTACCTGCCCGCCTCGGCGCCGGCCGCCGGCCGTCTTCCCGCCATCGTCTTCCTGCACGGCTCGGGGGCCACCCCCGAGCAGTGGCGGCCCTTCCTCGAAGGGCCGGCGGAAGCCACCGGGGCCGTGGTGATCGCCCCGGAGGCGGCCGACGAGCGCGAGTGGGGGATCGGCGACGACCGCGCCACGATCTCCGAGACCCTCGCCGTGGTCGGCCGCGAGCTACCGCTCGACGACTCCAGGATCGGCCTCGCCGGCCACTCCGCGGGCGGCGCCTACGCCTACTTCCTGGCCTACGACACCCAGGGCCGCTTCAGCGCCGTCCTCTCCTTCTCGGCCCCGTTCCGCTTCGTCCTGGGGGTGGCCGACCCCGACTACACGGCGCCCCTGCGCCTCTGGTACGGCACCCAGGACCCCAACTACCAGGGCGGCCACTACGCGGCGATCGCCGCCATGATGGCGAACCGCGGCGTTCCCGTCGACGCAGAGATCGTGCCCGGCCTGGGCCACAGCGACATCCGCCCGGAGGATCTCGTCTCGGGCTTCGCCTTCCTCGTCGCCCACCGCTACCCGGTCGGCAACCGCCTGGTCCCCAAGGGGCGTTCGAGCCCGCCGTTCGGCCTTCCCCGGCGGCGCCCTCACTCCGGGCGGTCGCCGGGCTCCCAGCGGTAGCGCTCGAGGTCGATCCGGCCCCGCGCGTCCACCTCCACCCCCTCGTCCTCGAGCATCAGGCGCTGGATGTGCTCGACCGGGGGCGCGTCGCGCGGGCTGATCCGGCCCTGGGCGTTGATCACCCGGTGCCAGGGCAGCTCCGACTCGCCGTGGAGGGCGGCGAGGGCCCGGCCCACCAGGCGGGCGCGGCGGGGCAGGCCGGCCGCGAGCGCCACCTGGCCGTAGGTCGCCACCCGGCCCCGGGGGATGGCGGCGACCACCCGGTAGATGCGCTCGAAGACCTCGTCGTTATTCATGGATGCCCCCCGCAACCCCTCGATCCCCTTCCCACCCCACGGGGGGGAAGGGGACGGTTGACCGGATGCCCCCCACAACCCCTCGATCCCCTTCCCACCCCACGGGGGGGAAGGGGACGCCCCCTCCCCTCGTCTCTTCTGGCTGCGGAATCACTCCGAACCGATGAAGCGGCCGAGCTCTGTCTCGGCCGGGCGAACGGCCCGCGGGGCACCCGACGGTGGCTGTTGACCGGTTGCCCCCAGCATCCTCTCGACGGTTGACCGGATGCCCCCCGCAACCCCTCGATCCCCTTCCCACCCCACGCTCCCGGACGCGCGGGCAAGCGAACGGGAGGCTTCGATGGCCTGGTCGGGGAGCCTTTGGATACTATCTGCCTCTCCATGGGGAAACCGCGGCAGGGCGGCGGGGGCGACCTCGTCCGGGGCGTGGGGCCCTTCGACGCCACGATGCTCGTCATGGGCGGCATCGTGGGGGCGGGCATCTTCATCAACCCCTACGTCGTCGCCCGAGAGGTCCACACCCCGGCGCTGATCCTCGGCGCGTGGGCCGCGGGCGGGCTGATCGCCCTGGCGGGCGCCTTCGTCTACGCCGAGCTCGCGGCGCTCCTGCCGGCGGCCGGCGGCCAGTACGCCTACCTGCGCGAGGCCTACCACCCGCTCCTCGCCTTCTTGTACGGCTGGGTCCTCCTGCTGGTGATCCAGACCGGCGGCATGGCCGCCGTGGCGGTGACCTTCGCCGCCTACGCCCTGGAGCTCACCGGCCTCTCCGCCTCGCCCGCCCTGGTGGCGGTCGCGGCCCTGGTCGGCCTGGCGGTGGTCAACTGCCTGGGCGTCAAGGCCGGGAGCTCGCTCCAGAGCGCCTTCATGGTGCTCAAGATCGTCGCCATCTTGAGCCTGGTCGCGGGCGGCGCCTGGTTCCTCGCGCGGGGCGCCGGGGCGCCGGCCGGCGTCCCGGCGGGCGCTCCGGGACCTGGAGCGGGATCGGGGCCGGGCCCCGGCCGGGGTCCCCTGGCGGCCTTCGGCGCCGCCATGGTGCCGGTCCTCTTCGCCTACGGCGGCTGGCAGACCGCCAACTTCGTGGCCGAGGAGATCCGCGAGCCGCGCCGGAACCTCCCCCGGGCCCTGGTCGCCGGCGTCGCCGGCGTCGTCCTCCTCTATCTCGGGGTCAACGCCGTCTGCGTCGCGGTCCTCGGCCCCGCCGGCCTCGCCGCCGCCACCACGCCGGCCTCCGCGGTCATGGAGCGCGCCTTCGGGGCCGCGGGCGGGCGCTTTCTCGCCGCCGGCATCGCGGTGTCGACTTTGGGCTTCCTCAGCCAGTCGGTCCTGACCGCGCCGCGGGTCTACTTCGCCATGGCGCGCGACGGCGTCTTCTTCCGCTCGGTCGGCTGGCTCGACCCCCGGCGCGGGGTGCCCACCGTGGCGATCCTCCTCCAGGCGGCGACGGCGGTGGTGATCGCCCTGTCGGGCCGCTACGACCAGATCCTGGGCTACGTGGTGGCCATGGACTTCCTCTTCTTCGGGCTCACCGCGACCTGCCTGTTCGCCCTGCGCCGGAAGAGGGGAACGGGCGCCGCCCGCGGGGCCCTGGCGCGGGTGCCCGGCCACCCGGTGACCACCCTCCTCTTCGTCGCCGCCTGCTGGCTGGTGGTCGGGAGCACCCTGGTGCGCTACCCGGAGAACTCCGCCGTCGGGATGGCCATCCTGGCGGCGGGCGTGCCGGTCTACTTCGTCTGGCGGCTCATCGATCGCTGGCGGCGGGCGACGCCATGAGCCCCGGCCGCCCGGTCGGCTCGCCCGACTCGCCGTACATGGAGTGGGCGAAGCTCCACGCCCACGCCCGCTTCGACCTGGCCTCGAGCGGGGTGGCGAGCCTGCCTCTCGCGAGCCTGCCGGCGACCCTCGCCGACCTGGAGCTCACCCGCCCTCCGGGCTACGGCTACCCGCCCCTGGTCGAGCGGCTCGCCGCCAAGCACGGCGTCACCCCCGACCGCGTGGTCAGCGCCACCGGCACCTCGATGGCCAACCACCTGGCGCTCGCCGCCCTCCTCGGCCCCGGCGACGAGGTGCTCGTCGAGCGGCCCACCTACGCGCTCCTGGTCGACGTCGTCCGCTACCTGGGGGCGACGGTGCGGCGCTTCGAGCGGCGCTTCGAGGAGGGCTTCCGGGTCGACCCGGGGGCGATCGAGCGGGCGATCACCCCGGCGACCCGCCTGGTGGTCGTCACCAACCTCCACAACCCGAGCGGCGTGCGAACGCCGGACGAGGTCCTCCGCCGGGTGGCCGGAATCGCCCGGGAACGGGGCGCCCGGCTGCTGGTCGACGAGGTCTACCTCGAGGCCTGCTTCGATCCGGCCGTGCGCTCGGCGGTCCACCTGGACGAGGAGATCGTGGCCACCGGCAGCCTCACGAAGGCCTACGGCCTCTCGGGGCTGCGTTGCGGCTGGGTGCTCGCCCCGCCCGAGCTCGCCGAGAGGATGTGGCGTCTCGACGACCTCTTCGGCGCGAGCGCGGCCCACCCCGCCGAGCGCCTGTCGGTGGTCGCCCTCGACCACCTGGAGGAGATCGCCGGCGCCGTGCAGGAGCGCCTCGCCGGCAACCGCGACCGCCTCGCCCGCTTCCTCGCCTCCCGCCCGGAGCTCGAGACCGTCTGGCCCGAGGCGGGCACCATCGCCTTTCCCCGGCTCGCCCCCCGCTTCGGCGGGGCCCGGGTCGACGAGCTCTGCCGCGTGCTCCGGGAGCGCTACGAGACGAGCGTCGCGCCGGGGCGCTTCTTCGAGGCGCCGGAGCACTTCCGGGTCGGGGTCGGAGGCGACGCGGCGGAGGTCGAAGAGGGCCTCGCCCGCCTCGGCCGCGCCCTCGGCGAGGTCGCCACTTCTCCGCCATAGCAGTGCATTCGTAACTGTGTTATACTGAAGTTTAGGTGATCCGGCCCGACACCCCGGGACCCCTCTCGGAAGGCCGGCCGACGTGGCCGGCCGGGCCGGAACCGTGACGTCTTCCGGAGGAATGGCGATGAATCAGTCTCTCAACCGTCTGTCGTGGACCGCGGGATGCCTGCTGCTGGTGGCGGCGACTCTCGCGGCCCTCCCGGCCAGCGCCCAGACCGCCTGCGACGAAACCGTGCGGGCGCAGTTCCAGTCCGACGTGGAGGCCGGTGCCACCCAGGACGAGCTCGAGGCGACCTACGCCGGCTGCCGGCAGAACCTCGAGACACCCACCTGCACCACGGGCACCGCCACGACGGCTGCCGACTTCGGCGCCGGGCTCGTGGAGCGCCTGAAGAAGGTCACCAACAACGGCTCGGTCTACTACGAGCGCATGAACGGCTGCGGCTACCACCCCCAGGCCGAGACGGTCGCCTGCGACGTGGAGGTCCGCCGTCGCTTCGGGTACGGGGGCTTCCCCAGCGGCAGCAACGAGCACGTCCTGTTCTGCCTCGACTGCAACCGGGACGGCGCCTGGGACTACGCCACCCTGGGCAGCGTCCACGTGACCGACGACGTCTCGGGCGGCCCGCTGAGCTTCTACTTCAACGTCTCGGCGACCACCTGGGCGGCGCCGACCTTCGCCAACTGCACGGTGAACAACGGCTCGGCCATCGACGTGAAGGCCGTCCTCTCGTGGGTCTGGCGGCCGAACCAGGTGACGACCGCGGCGTGCAACACGTTCAACCCGTTCTGGGGCAACACGATCTTCTTCACCTCCCGCAACGACCCGTAGCTCGTTCAGGCGCTCTCCATCGAGCCCGTCCGAGCGGTCCGGCCGACCGCCCGGACGGGCTCCTCTTTCGCCTGGCCGGACGACGGCCGGCGAGCCGCTGCGATAGGCTCGACCGGTCGCGATGAAGCCGTCCCTCGCCCTCGTTCTCCCCCTCGTCGTCTGCCTCGTCCCGGCTGCCTCCGCCGCCGGCCGGCCGCCCGCCGCGCCGCCCTCCTCCGCACCGTCCGCGGCCGCCCTCGCCGCCGGCGTCGAGCGGGCGCTGGCTGCGGGCGACGCGGACCGGGCGGTGGCGCTCGCCGAGCAGGCGCTCGCCCTCGACCCCGATTCGGCGCGCCTCGAGGCCCTCACCGGCCGGGCGCTGGCGCTGGCGGAGCGCTTCGGCGCGGCCGCCGGGCACCTGCGGCGGGCGGTCGAGCTGGGGGCGGGCGACGTCCGGACCCTCCTCTTCTACGGCTCGGCGCTCTGGGAGAGCGGCGACGTCGCGGCCGCGGAGGGACCGCTCGAGCGCGCCGCCGCGGCCGCCCGCGGCACCTCGGCGGAGTTCCTCGCGGCGCACCAGCTCGGGAGGCTCCGCCTGTTTGCCGGCAAGCCGCAGGAGGCGATCGCGCCGCTCCGGCGGGCGGCCGAGCTCGGCCCGCGGGCCGCCGACGCCCAGCTCGACCTGGGCCGGGCCCTGGCCGCGGCGGGGCAGACCGAGGCCGCGATCCCGGTTCTCCGGCGGGCGGCGGAGCTCGCGCCCGACAGCCAGTACGCCCGCTGGGGCCTGGCCCAGGCCCTGGCCCGCTCGGGGCGCAAGGAGGAGGCGGCGGACGAGCTGAAGGTCTACCGGCGGCTCTACGCCGCCGACCAGGAGCGGACCGCCCGGATCCTGCGCCAGCAGACCGAGCTCGACCAGGGCTGGCACCTCCTCACCTC
This sequence comes from uncultured Acidobacteriota bacterium, assembly GCA_963741925.1. Lineage (GTDB taxonomy): Bacteria > Acidobacteriota > Thermoanaerobaculia > Multivoradales > DATKCC01 > CAVUBL01. The sequence goes on along the minus strand of CAVUJU010000002.1, from coordinate 1,091,084 downwards.
GGGCGACCCCGAGGGCGCGGAGAAGGTCTTCGCCGGCCTCGACCCCGGCATCGAGCCGCTCCTGGGCCTGGCTCGGGCGCGGGCGGTCCAGGGCGACCACGCCGGCGCCGTCGAGGCCCTGGAACGCGCCGTCTCGCTGGCCCCCGACCGCCAGGACCTGCGCCGGATCCTCGCCCAGGAGCGGCTCGCGGCGCAGGGATCGCCGCCGCCGGCGGGCAAGGACGGGGGCGCCCGGTGATCGCCGGCACGCTCCTCGCCACGCTGCTCCTCGCCGCGCCGGCCGCCGCCGCCACGGCCGCGTCGCCGGCCTGCCGCCTCCGGGACGTGGCGGGGCGCTCCGGCCTCACCTTCGTCCTCGACCGCGGCACCTCGCCCGAGCGGCACCTCGCCGAGACCATGGGCGCCGGGGTCGCCTGGCTCGATTACGACGGCGACGGCTGGCAGGACCTCTACGTCGTCCAGTCCGGCCACTTCCCGCCCGACGGCGGCCCCCGCTCGACCAACCGCCTCTACAGAAACCTCGGCCCGGGCCCGGACGGCGTGGTGCGGTTCGAGGACGTGACCGGGCGCTCCGGCGTCGGTGACCGGGGGTACGGCCAGGGGGTGACGGCGGCCGACGCCGACGGCGACGGCGCCCCGGACCTCTACGTCACCAACTACGGCCCGGACGTCTTCTACCGCAACCGGGGGGACGGGACCTTCGAGGACTCGACCGCCGCCGCCGGCCTCGGTCTCGACGGCTGGAGCTCGTCGGCCGCCTTCGCCGACGCCGACGGCGACGGCGACCTGGATCTCTACGTCAGCCGGTACGTGGTCTACCCGCCGGGCCAGGGTCTCGTCTGCCGTGACCCCGACAGCGGCGAGCCGCGCTACTGCGACCCCGCCATGTTCTCCGGTGCCACCGATCGCTTCTACCGCAACCGGGGGGACGGGACCTTCGAGGACGCGACCGCCGCCGCCGGCCTTTCGGGCGCCGACGGCCGGGGCCTGGGAGTGCTCTTCAGCGACCTCGACGGCGACGGCGATCCGGACCTGTACGTGGCCAACGACGAGACCCTGAACTTCCTGTTCGCCAACCGCGGCGACGGCACCTTCGAGGACCTGTCGCTGCTCTCGGGCACCGCGGTCAACATGGACGGCAAGCCCGAGGCGGGCATGGGCGTGGTGGCGGCGGACTTCGACGGCGACGGCGACCCGGACCTGGCGGTGACCAACTTCGACGTCGAGACCAACAGCTACTACGAGAACCTCGGAGACCTCCAGTTCGCGGACCGCTCCGCGCCCAGCGGCTTCGGCGTGCCGTCGTTCAACTTCCTCGGCTTCGGCATGGTGACCGCCGACCTCGACGGCGACGGGAACCTGGACGTCTACACCGCCAACGGCCACATCTACGAGCGCCCGCGCCGCGCCGAGACCACCTTCGCCCAGCGCGATCTGATCCTCCTGGGCGACGGCCACGGGCGCTTCATCGAGCTGCGCTGCCCGGTGCTCGAGGAGGCGCCCCACGTGGGCCGCGGGCTCGCCCAGGCCGACTTCGACCGGGACGGCGACCCGGACCTGGCGCTGCTCAACAACGACGGCCCCCTCCAGCTCTTCGCGAGCGACCTGCCGGGCTTCGCGGGCGGCGCGGTCGCCGTGCGCCTCCACGCGGGCGGCGCCGACCGCGAGGCGATCGGGGCGCGCGTGACCCTGAGGACCGAGGCGACGGCCCGGGGCGGCGCCGGCGCCGGAGAGGTCCGCCGGACGCGCTGGATCACCGCCGGCGACAGCTACCAGTCCTCGAGCGACAAGGAGGTCCTCTACGCCGTCCCGCCGGGCGAGCGGGTGCGGGCGGTGGAGGTCGCCTGGCCGAAGGGGTGCGGCGGCGGCACCGAGCGGATCGAGGACCCGCCGGCCGGCCGCGAGCTCCAGCTCTACCCCTGAGCCGCGGGGGCCTTTGCGGCCTCTTCCCCCCGCGCGCGCGTCGCAGCGGGGAGGAGGTCAGGGCGCCGAGGCGTCGCCGCCCGGAGGGGTACAGCAGCCCTGTTAGACTCATGCCTTCGCGGAGAGGGTCCGTCCGGAATGATTCGCTCCTCCAGACACCGGGCTCGACGCCGGGCGGTCCTCCTCGCCCTCGTGCCGGGCGCCGTGCTCGTGCTCGCGGCCTCCTGCGGCCCGCGCTCCCGGGCGCCGCTGCCCGCCGGCGTCACCTTCGCCGGCGACGCGGCGCGGCTCGTTCCGCTCCTCCACAGCCTGGAGCGGCTCGAAGGCAGCCGCCTGGCGCGCGAGGCGGCGCGCCTCGAAAGCCGCCTCGGCGGCTGCGACCGCTTCGTCGCCCACTGCCCGGCCGGCGCGCCGTGCGACCTCGTCGCCGCGGTGCGCTGCGACGGCTCGGCCCCGGCCGCCCGGGCCGAGGCGCTCGCCGGCGACGCCGACTGGCTGCTCGCCCGGGTCGTCTCCGAGACGGAGTGGCTCTTGGTGCGCGGCCGCCGGGCCGGCGACGGCTCGGTGGCCCTCGACGCCGAGCTCTCGGACCCGGGGGAGACGAGCGCCCTCGGCCTCCTGCTGCCCGCGGCCGATCCAGCGGGTCCGGCCCGCCTCGCCACCGGCGACGCGCTGGTCCACGTCCGCCTGCGGCCGGACGGCGGCCTCGACCTCGCCCGCTTCGTCCAGGGCCAGGGGTGGGGCGCCCGCCTCTACCGCCTGCAGAGCGACCTGTTCGAGGGGACGACGCTCGCCGGCGTCTGGGAGCTCGCGGTCTACACTCCTGACGCCGGCGACGTGATCCCGCCCATGGCCCTCGCCGTCGACATCCGGGACCGCCGCCAGGCGATCGCCGTGATGGAGAAGTTCCTGAAGGACCTCCAGTCGTCCTGGCCGCTGCGCCGGAGCCCTTTCGAGCTGGGCGGCTGGAACGGCGCGTGCCTGACCAACCTGAACGTCATGCCGGACCTGGCGCCCTGCTACGTGGCGACCGGGGAGGCGCTGGTGATCGGCTGGAACCCCAAGAGCCTGGAGCGGGCGCTGGCGTCACCGGTCGCGGCGGCACCGCAGGCGGCGCGGGCGCCGGTCCCGACGCCCGGGGCCGGCGAGGTGGCGGCGGCGGCGGGCGACGAGGCGAGCCGCCTGAGCGTCTTCTTCGACCGCCTGCCCCGCGCCGACGCGCTCCTCGCCCGCGCCTCGGGATCGAGCGCCGCCCTCGGCCCCGGGTACTACCCCTGGCGGCGCCTGGTGGTCCACGGCCGGCGGGGCAAGGCCAAGGGGAGCTACCGCGTCACCGCGGAGCTCGAGTCGCGGTGAGCCGGCGGCGCGGGGTGGCGGTCCGCCTGGCCCTCCTGGTCGTCCTGCTGGCGGTCGCCGGCGTGCTGGGCGTGCGCGCCGTCCGCCGGGTCGAGCGGCTGCGCGCGGCCCAGACGGCGTGCGACGCCGTGGCCCGGAGGGACTGGCCGGCGGCGCTCGCGGCGAGCGAGGGGCTCGTGGGCCCGGACTCGGCGGGCCGCCAGGCGGCCTCGTGCCGCTGTCTCGCCCTGGCCGAGACCGGTAAGCGAGGCGAGTGCGCCGACCTCCTCGAGGAGCTGATCGCGGACCCGCGGACCGGCGACTGGCTGCCGCCCCCGATGCTCACCGTGTTGGTCGCCGACGCGCGCGAGACGCGGGGCGACCTGCCCGGCGCCGCAGAGCTCGCCCATCGGGGCGCCGAGGCCTATCCCCAGAGCTACCCCCTCCTGGTCCAGGAGCTGATCCTGCGCAGCCGGACCGAGGACGAAGGCGCCGTCCTCCAGGAGATGTCCCACCGGCTCGATCAGGCCGGCGCCGCCGCCCCACGGTTGCGCCTGCGCATCGCCCAGCGCTACTCGGCCCGCGAACAGTGGTCCGAGGCCCTGGACATGCTCGGACCGAGCCCGGACGCCTTTCCCCCCGGCATGCGCAACGACTGGTACTACGTCGACGTCTCGGCCCTCGCCGGAGCGGGGAAGACCGAGGCCCTCGCCGCCGCCTTCGACGCGTGGCGTAAGGCGGGAGGCGACCCGTACGAGCTCCGGGCCCTCCACGCGCTCCTCATGAGCAGCCGGGAGCTCGACGACCCGAAGCACCCGGCCCTGCCGATGCTGAAGCAGGTGGTGGCGGAGGCCGACAAGCTCGACAACGAGACCCTGCTCAAGGGGGCCTACGTCCGCCTCATCGGCACCCTGGCGGTCGCCGGCCGTCACCAGGAGGCCCTCGACTACTACGACCAGGGGGTCGAGGCGCTCGGCGATCTCTACCCCCTGACCCGGGAGGAGCTGCTGCGCTCGGCGACCTTCGAGGCGCTGGGCGAGCGAGGCCTCGAGAGCCTGCGCGGCCGTCTCCGGCTCCGCCTCGCCGAGCGCCGCCCGGGGGACGTCCTCTGGCTCTCGCCCGACTCCGACCAGCCCGAGGACGAGGGCTACGAGCGCCACCCGGTGCCACCGGCGGGGACGGTCGAGGTCAGCCGCGCGGTGGGCTCCTGGCCCCACCACTGGGTGCTCCGCGACGGCCAGGACCGGGTCGCGGGCTCGGGGACGATCTGGGCGACCCCGAAGCACACGGTCGAGGTCGACCTCGAGCGGCGGGCGCCCGAGACCCCCGAGCCGGCCTTCGACGGGCGCCGCCTGCCGGCCGATGGCCGCCCACGGGTCTTCCAGGTGATCCTCGACTGCGGCGACTGGCGCTTCGTCCAGTACGGCCGGGCGCGCCGCGAGATGCCGTTCTTCGACTCCGCGATCGAGCGCGGCCGGCGCGCGGTGCTCGAGAGCATCCCCGCCTACACCGCCGTGGCGATGGACAAGCTGCTCCATCCGACGAAGCACGGCGTGCGCTCCTTCTCCGAGCTCCTCTACCAGCTCGGCGGCGAGATCCAGGGCCTGAACTTCGTCGGCAAGAACCCTTTCGCCGCCCTCTCCTGGGTGGTCCCGCCCCGGGAGAACCTGTTCGAGACCCTGGCCGGCTCGGGCCACGAGACGGTCAACATGCTGCGCTCCTTCGGGGCGATGCAGCTCGGCCGCCAGGCGGAGGTCGTCGGCCCGGGCGACCACCGGGAGATGGTCGGCGGCTACCGGGCGTCGCGGGAGCTGACGCCGGCCGAGCTCGGGCTCATCGGGCAGGTCGACGACACCCAACGCGATCTGCTCGAGGAGATGGCCGCCGACTTCGACGCCTTGGTGAAGCTCGCCCGCGGCTCCGACGCCGACTACGTGGCGGCGCGGGTCGCGTCGCTCGACCTCATGACCCACGGCCTGTTCAGCGAGGTCAGCCGCTCGGGCCAGGACGACGGGGGTGCGACCCTCTACCGCGTCTACCGCTACATCGACTCGCGGCTCGAGGAGCTGGGCCACGCCCTGGACGGCGACGACCTCCTGGTGGTCATGTCGGACCACGGCATCCGCACCGCCATGGAGCACGACCCCCGGGCCATGTTCCTCGCCATCGGCGCCGGCGTCCCCCACGGCCGGATCGAGGGCACGCCGAAGATCCGCGGCGTGAGCCGCATGGTGGCCGACTACCTGGGCGTCGCCACCGACTGGCCGGCGACCGGCATCGGGCCCTGGAAGCCCGCTCCCGCCGCCGGCGGGCGACCCGCCGCCGGCCCGCCCGCCCCCGGCGGGTAGGGCGCGCTTCCCTCGCGATCGGGTAGACTTGCCGCAGAGCGGCAAAATGCCGCGTCCCGGCCCCGCCGGGTCGATTTCCTGGCGCGCTCCCAGAGGGAGGTCAAGGGACCATGGCCACGATCTTTTTCACCGGCTTTCCGGGTTTTCTCGGCTCCGAGCTCCTGCCGCGGGTCCTGGGCCGCTCGGCGGACCACCAGGCGGTCTGCCTGGTGCAGCCCAAGTTCACCGACCTGGCCCTCGCCCGGGCCGACCAGATCATGGCGGAGCACCCGGCGCTCGCCGGCCGCGTCCGCCTGGTCGAGGGGGACATCACCCGCACCGACCTGGGGCTGGGCGGCGAGGCGGCCGCCCTCCGGAAGGCGACCTCGGAGGTCTACCACCTGGCGGCCATCTACGACCTGTCCGTGGCCCGCGATCCGGCCATGCGGGTGAACGTCGACGGCACCCGCAACGTCCTCGCCTTCGCCGCCGAGTGCGCGGCCCTCGACCGCTTCCAGTACGTCAGCACCTGTTACGTCAGCGGCCGCTACGCCGGCCCTTTCGCCGAGCGCGACCTGATCAAGGGTCAGGAGTTCAACAACCACTACGAGGAGACCAAGTTCCTCGCCGAGGTCAAGGTCCAGGAGTGGATGGAGAAGGGCTTGCCGGCGACCATCTACCGTCCCTCGATCGTGGTCGGCGACAGCCGTACCGGTGCCACCCAGAAGTACGACGGCCCGTACTACGTCATCCGCTGGATCCTGCGCCAGCCCGTGGTGGCGGTGATGCCGGTGGTGGGCAACCCGCGCCGCACCCGCCTGAACGTCGTGCCGAGCGACTTCGTCATCGGTGCCATCGCCCATCTCTCGGGGCTCGAGACCTCTCGGGGCAAGGTCTACCAGCTCGCCGACCCGGAGCCCCTGACCATCGACGAGATGCTCGATGCCATCGCCCGGGCCGCGGACAAGAAGGTGATCCGGGTGCCGACCCTGCTCGGCGTGGCCAAGGCGTCGCTCGAGCTCGTGCCCTTCCTCGAGCGGATCATGGGCATCCCGCCGGCGGCGATCGACTACTTCGTCCACCCCACCTACTACCTGACCGACGCCACGCGCCAGGACCTGGCGGGCACCGGCATCGCCGTGCCGCCGTTCACCGCCTACGTCGACCGCCTGGTGGAGTTCGTCCGCAGCCATCCGGAGGTCTCCTCCGCCGCGATGGCCTGACGAGGCCGGGCGGGGCTCAGCGGGGGCCCACGGAAGGTGCGTGAGCCGGTCCCCGGCGGCGGATCCAGGCGAGCGTCATGAGGGCGACCGCGGTCAGGCCCGAGGCGAGGCCCCACCAGATGCCCGCTAGGCCCAGCCCCGCCTCGAAGGCGAGACACCAGGCGAGGGGAAGGGCCACCAGGTAGAAGCCAAAGAGGTTGAACAGCGCGGCCGGCACCGTGCGTCCCATGCCGCGGAGCACCCCGCTGCCCACGACCTGGATGCCGTCGGAGAGCTGGAAGGCACCGGCGATCGGCAGGATCCCGGCGCACAAGGCGATCACCGCCGAGTCGTCGGTGTAGAGGGCGGGCACCAGGTGGCGGCCGAGGACCAGCGCCGCGCCGCTCGCGGTCATCGCCCCGCCGCCCAAGCCGAGGGCGACCCAGGCCGCGCGCTGGGCGGCGGGCGGATCGCCGGCACCCAGGAGGTTTCCCACCCGCGTGACCGCCGCGAACGACACCCCCATGGGCACCATGAAGGTGAGCGACGCGACCGACACCGCCACGGTGTGGGCGGCGAGCTCGGCCGCTCCGAGCCAGCCGGCCCACAGCGTCGAGATGCTGAACGCCCAGTACTCGAGGCTGATCTGGAGCCCGACCGGCGCCCCGAGGGCGAGGATCCGCCCGACCGCCCGCGGTGAGAGCACCTCGCGGTCCCAGCGGCGCCACTCCCCTCGCCCCCGCCCCGAGGACCGGACCGCGAAGGCCAGGCCGGCGAACAGGTAGACGAAGGTCAGGGCGGTCGCCACGCCCGCCCCCACCACCCCCAGGGCCGGCAGGCCCAGGTGACCGAAGATCAGCGCCCAGTCGGCCACGACGTTGAGCGCGTTGGCGCTGATCGTGACCCACATGATCGGGCGCAGGATCCCCTGGGCCTGGAGCCAGTGGCGCAGGACGATGTAGCCGAAGAAGAAGGGCACGCCGGGGAGCTGGGAGAGCACGTAGCGCCCGGCGAGCTGCGCCAGCTCGGCGCTCTGGCCCATGGCCTCGAGCCCCCGGCCGGTGGCCAGGAGGGCCGCGGTCCAGAGCGGCGTCAGCAGCACCACGACCACCAGGCCGCGTTGGCCCGCCAGCACCAGCGCCCGCCGGTCGCCGGCGCCGTGGGCCTGGGACGCGATCGGGTCGATCCCCAGGAGCAGCCCCATGGTGGGGATCGTCATCCCCATCAGCCAGAGGCGCCCGAGCGAGGCCGCGTCGAGGGCGGCCACGCCGACCCGGCCGAGCATCACGACGTCGATCACCCACAAGGTCATCGCCGCGACCTGGGCGACGACCATGGGCGCCGCGAGCCGCACGAGACGGCGAAGCTCGTAGGCGAGGGGGGCCATGGGTGGGGAGCGTACACCGCTCCCCCGGTCCCCCGAGCGCCGCGGACCGGATGGCGACGGCGGGGGCGCCGAAGCGCCCCCGCCCGCCGGGAGGTCAGATCACGGTCAGTTGAAGGTCACCGTGCACGTCTTGTCGGCGTCCAGGGTGACCGAGGTGGAGAAGTCCGTGCCGCTGCAATCGCCGCCCCAGCCGCCGAACGAGCCCGCGAGGGGGCGCTCGAAGAGGGTCAGGGCGGTGCCGTCGGGGAACGACGTGGTGCAGTCGCTCTCGCAGAGGACGCCGGAGGGCGAGCTCGTGACCGTCCCGCTGCCGGACCCCAGGAAGACCAGGGTCAGGGTGTGGGACGGCGGCGGCGGCGGCAACAGATCGAAGATCGCCGTGCAGCTCACGTCCCCGGCCACGTCGAGGAACCCGTCGCTGCAGTCGGCGTCGCCGCTCCAGCCCACGAGCTCGGAGCCGGCGTCGGGGCTCGCGAAGAGCTCGACGTGGGACGGCACCGGGTAGCCCGCCGAGCAGGTGCCGGGGCAGTCGATCCCGGCGGGGTCGCTCGTCACGTGGCCCGAGCCGGTGCCGGCCAGGGTGATGGTGACCGTGGCGGGCGGGATGGACGTGAGGTCGAAGCGGGCCAGGCAGACGGCGTCCACGCCGGAGGAGAGCACGCCGTCGGCGCAGTCCGCGTCCCCCGAGAAGCCGCCGAAGGTCGAGCCGCTGTCGGCCACCGCCGCCAGCGTGATCGGCCCGGTTCCGGCCGGGAAGTCGTGGGAGCAGACGGCGCCGCAGGAGATCCCGGCCGGGCTGCTGGTCACCGTGCCCGTGCCCAGGCCGAACCGGAGCACGGTCACCGTCACGTTGAGCTGGACGGTGATCGAGACCGTGGCCGTGTCGCACAGGGCCGGCGAGCCGTCGTCACAGACCTCGTAGACGAAGCTGTCGCTGGTCACCTCGTCACCGTTGTTCGTGTAGGTGAAGGTGCCGTCGGCGTTGAGCGTCACCGAGCCGTGCGACGGGCCGGAGACCGGCGTCGTGGTCACGGTGAGCACCGCCGAGTCCGGATCCGTGTCGTTGGCGAGCAGCGAGGTCTGGCTCGAGTCGAGGACCGAGACGCTCCCGCCCTGGACCACCGTGGCGCTGTCGTCGACCGCGACCGGCGGGTCGTCGACCGGGACCACGGTGATCGAGACCGTGGCCGTGTCGCACAAGACCGGCGCGCCGTCGTCGCAGACCTCGTAGACGAAGCTGTCCGAGGTCGTCTCGCCGCCGTCGTGGGTGTAGGTGAAGGTGCCGTCGGCGTTGAGCGTCACCGTGCCGTTCGTCGGTCCGGAGACCGGCGTCGTGGTCACGGTCAGGGTGTCGAGGTTCGGGTCGGAATCGTTGGCCAGAAGCGACGTCTCGCTCGAGTCGAGCACCGAGACCGTGCCGCCCTCGTCGACCGTGGCGCTGTCGTCGACGGCGACCGGCGGCCGGTTGAAGAAGAAGCTGTCGAGGGCGACCCGGGCGCGGACGTCGAGCAGCACGTCGCGGCCGAGGAAGGCGCCGGTGGCGTCGCTGCCGTGGCCGATCATCACCGTGCCGTTGGGCGCGTAGACGTTGGCGGCGACCGCGTTGTCGTGGCCGATCACGGCGGCGAGCGGCGTCGAGTCGATGGCGCCGTCCGTGCCGTTGATGCCGGCCACGTAGAAGACCACGTCATGGGCCGCCACGCCCGAGCCGGCGTCCGGCCCGACGGTGGCGCCCTGGCCGGTCGTGAAGCGTCCCTCGACCCGCACGTCCGAGGCCGCCTCGAAGAGCAGGCTGGCGCCGTCGCCGGCGGTGATCGAGGCGACGTCGTAGGTGCCGCCCTCGAACGCCAGGGTGGCGTTCTCGCCCACCGTCACGGCTCCGTAGGCGCCGGCGGGGAGGGTGGCGAAGCCGTCGTCCGGCACGGAGACCGCGGTGCCACCCGGCGTGCCCGTGAAGAAGGGGGGCAGCAGGGAGAAGACCGGCAGCGCGAGCGGCGTGATCTGCACGCCCGCGATCGTCCCCTTGTCGTCGAGGTCGTTGAAGGCCACGTCGCCGCCGGCGGTCGCCTTCTTCTTGATCCGCACGCTGTCACCCTCGACCGCATAGCCGGCCGGCGTCGAGGAGAAGGGGTCCATGCCGATCTCGTGGCCGGTGACGAGCGTCGGCCCGGCGCTCGCGTCGTTGGCCACCACGTCGCCGCTCGTGACCGTCGCGCCGTTCTTCAGGTAGACGCTGTTCGAGCCGAGGACCGCGACGTCCTGGAAGCCGGGCTCGATCCCGGCGCCGGCGACCGGCAGCAGGATCACCAGGTCGCTCGCCAGGTGGGGTCGCAGGGCGAGGCGCGGCCCGTCGGCGGGAGCCGAGGAGGCGAGCCACACCGCGAAGAGCGTCGGGTCGAGGGTCGGGATCTCCGCCGGGTGCATGCCGGTCGCCGCCAGGTGGGCCAGGAGCTCCCGGGCCGTCGGCAGGCGCCAGTCGCTGCGGCCGAAGCTCTCGACCTCGCCGGCGTTCATCCGGGCGAGGATGCGCAGCGCCTCGGGCCGGCTCACGACCACGCTCGGGCTCAACCCCGAGGTGACCACGTAGGCCGGGTCCGCGGTCCACTGGAGGCCGTGGCCCCCTGAAGCCGCCGGGCCTGCCGCCGGGCCTGCCTGACCCGCTTGGGCCGCGGGCGCCACGAGCGCCAGCGCGAGGCAGGTGAAGGCTAAAATGCAAGAATTTACACGCGTCTTATGTTGCATTTCTTATTCCCTTCCGCCGAACGTCCAACACCGAAGATGTCGACCAGGAAAACCATTCGATCCTACGGGACCGATTCCTCCCCGTCAAGCCCTCTCGTCCAATCGGCCTGCTGTTACCTATCAAATCTTCACGAGGTCACGAAATGCCGCGGGCAGGCGATCGATCTCGGCGACGGGACCGACTCCGCGAGCGAGGCGTCTGGACCTGATCGCTTGCATACTTGATCGGTAGGTGGCGATGTCCCAGGTGACGATGTATCTCGACGAGGTGACCGAGAAGCGGATGGACAAGGCGGCTCGCGAGTCCGAACTGTCGCGGAGCCGCTCGGTGGCGGGCTTGATTCGCAAGAGGATCCGAAGCGAGTGGCCCGAATCGTTCAAGAAGGCGATCGGTGGCCGGGGTGACGACTTCCCCGAGTTCGAAGAGATCCGGGAGGCGGTCGGCGAAGACGGGGTCGCCGAGCGTCTGCTCGCAACTCCTGGCGACGAAATCGCGGTCCCAGCGGTGGTGCTCTACGAGCTGGAAGTCGGCGTGCGGAAGTCGAAGCGCCCGAATACGAAGGAGCGCGGCCGTATCGAAGGCCCGCGGCTCGAGGACGGGTCCCGAGGCGCAAGGTCCGACCCCGCGTGAAGCGGCCGAGCTCCGTCTCGGCCGGCCCAACGCCACGGCGGGCACCGAACCCTCAGGGCCCGGCTCCGCCTCCGGAGCCGGGCCCCCGTTCTCATCCGCATCCGCCGCCGTCGCCCTCCGCCGCCTCCCCGTCCTCCTCCTCCCCGATGGCCCTCCGCATTTCGGCCGCCACCCGCCGGACCCGCCGGGCCCAGCCGGTGGCGGCCCGGCACAGCGGGAGGTCCTCCCGGGACACGCCGAGCTCCGCCGGATCGTCGGCGATTCGCTGGACGTAGTCGGCGAGCCGCTCGAGGTCGGCCGCGGCGGCGAAGGCGTCGCCCCGAGGGGTCGTCAGGCCGTGGCTCGCGCCCCAGTCCCAGTACGGCGTCTCCATGGCGACGTCGTAGAGCATCTCGCCGAGGCGCCGGAGGATCTCGACGTGCTCGGGCTCGCGGAAGCACCACAAGTAGGTCTCCCGAAACGCCGTCTCGCTCATCGCCCGGCCTCCCGGAGGAGCTCCATCAGGATCCGGCCGCTCCGGCGGAGAGTCTCGTCCGGCACGGAGAGCAGGTAGTGGGCGAAGGCCAGCGGCTGGACCCGGAGGCCGGCGAGGCCGCCGAGGTGGAGGGGGAGGGTGTCGCCGCCCATCTGGATCAAGCCTGGGGCCGTGCCGACCGGCCGGCCGTGCCAGAGGAGGTGGAGGCGCCGGTCGGCGTCTTCCTGGAAGCGGAAGGCCCCTGCCGTGTCAGCCCGCCCGGCGACGGCGAGGGCGGCGGCGGCGAGGTAGGCGAGGTCGGGCGCCTGGAGGACGAGGCGGGGCTCGCGCTCGCCGGCGGCGATGCAGGCCCAGCGGGGCTCGTCGCCGGCGCCGTAGAGGGCCGTCACGCGCCAGGGGCCGGCGAGGTCGGCTTCGGGGGTCGCGGGCGCAGGCTCGCGCCGGGCGAGCTCGGCGAGGAAGTCGGGAGAGAAGGCGGATTGACCCGATCCCCCCGCCTTCTCCCCGCCCCTCTCCTCACCCCCAGGGGGAGGAGAGGGCGCCCCCGTTCGACCGGATCCCCCCTCCTTCTCCCCGACCCTCTCCTCGCCCCCAGGGGGAGGAGAGGGCGCCCCCGTTCGACCGGATCCCCCCTCTCTCTCCCCGACCCTCTCCTCGCCCCCAGGGGGAGGAGAGGGCGCCCCCGTTCGACCGGATCCCCCCTCTCTCTCCCCGACCCTCTCCTCACCCCCAAGGGGAGGAGAGGGCGCCCCCGTTCGACCGGATCCCCCCTCTCTCTCCCCGACCCTCTCCTCACCCCCAAGGGGAGGAGAGGGCGCCCCCGTTCGACCGGATCCCCCCTCTCTCTCCCCGACGCTCTCCTCACCCCCAAGGGGAGGAGAGGGCGCCCCCGTTCGACTGGATCCCCCCTCCTTCTCCCCGACCCTCTCCTCACCCCAAAGGGGAGGAGAGGGCGCCCCCGTTCGACCGGATCCCCCCTCCTTCTCCCCGCCCCTCTCCTCACCCCCAGGGGGAGGAGAGGGCGCCCCCGTTCGACCGGATCCCCCCTCTCTCTCCCCGACGCTCTCCTCACCCCCAAGGGGAGGAGAGGGCGCCCCCGTTCGACTGGATCCCCCCTCCTTCTCCCCGACCCTCTCCTCACCCCAAAGGGGAGGAGAGGGCGCCCCCGTTCGACCGGATCCCCCCTCCTTCTCCCCGACCCTCTCCTCACCCCCAAGGGGAGGAGAGGGCGCCCCCGTTCGACCGGATCCCCCCTCTCTCTCCCCGACCCTCTCCTCACCCCCAGGGGGAGGAGAGGGCGCCCCCGTTCGACTGGATCCCCCCTCCCTCTCCCCGACCCTCTCCTCACCCCCAAGGGGAGGAGAGGGCGCCCCCGTTCGACCGGATCCCCCCTCTCTCTCCCCGACCCTCTCCTCACCCCCAAGGGGAGGAGAGGGCGCCCCCGTTCGACCGGATCCCCCCTCTCTCTCCCCGACCCTCTCCTCACCCCCAAGGGGAGGAGAGGGCGCCCCCGCCCGAGGGCCGCGGACTTCAAGATCGTTGTAGGGATGCTGCGGGTTGCTACACTTCGGATCACGCTGACGCATTGGGTACCGTCCTTTGCGTTGGCCAGGGCGCGGCAGTGGCTCCAACCGCTGCCGTGCCCGCCTGGGTTGAGTTCGTCGGCCCGGTGACCTCCAAGCCACCCGGACCTCAGGCGAAGCAGTCGTATCGTGTTCAGTTCGTCTCCCTGTCGCGGTCCTCCTCTCTCCAGTTCGTCGGCAGAACCTACGCTACACTACCGCCTCCAAGCTGTCAGGTTGATCCTGAAGATCGCCGCCCACGCCGGCCGGCCGATCACTCACCGCAGGGCGCCACACCTTCAACCTGTCGCCCCGAGCCCCCCACTTGCCATCTCGACCGAAGGAACCGGCAGCGCCCGATCCGCCCCCCTCTTGTCATCTCGAAGGACCAGGCAGCGCCCGATCCGCCACCTCCCTTGTCATCTCGACCGAAGGAACCGGCAGCGACCGATCCGCCCTCCTCTTGTCATCTCGAGGCACCAAGCAGCGCCCGATCCGCCCCCCACTTGTCATCTCGACCGAAGGACCAGGCAGCGCCTGGTCCGCAGTGGAGAGATCTGGGGGAAGGCGGCTGGGCGGGGGTAGCCTCCGCCGGGGGGCGGGCCGGGGGTCGCTCGCCGGGGAACGGCGCGCTCCTCGAACCATGGAGCGCGCCGAAAAGGTGCCAGCCAAGTTGCAGCCAAGTTGCAGATAGCCTCCGGGCGGTAGGGCCAGGGCTGAGGCGTCCGCCTGGAGGTGTCATCGCCCGCGCAGCAAGCATTGGCGGTTGGTGGGCACGAGCGATGCCGCGCGGTGGCGATATCAGGCGAGGGGTCCGTCCGCGGCCTTTCTACCCGAGCCGAGCCGGAGGACGGACGCCCCGGCGGCCTTGGCGCGAAGGGTCTCCAGCTCTGAGCTTCGGTGCGGGGAGCGATAGCTTCAGGCGGTCAGGCCATCGAGGTTGTATGATCAACCGAGGGGAGAGTCATGTCGAGGAACGGCCCATGAGCGACCACGTTGCAAGAGCGCACCCGACCAAGGAAATGCGCTCTGTCTCACGGACGGAGTGTCGTTCCACCGGCGGGAACGGGTTCGACGGCACCGAGACTTGACTATGCCGACGATCTCGATGTTCTACGGCCTCATCATCCGGATGTACTATGCACCCACTGAGCATCCGCCGCCACACTTCCATGTTTACTATGGGGGGTACAAGGCGACGGTGGATATTCGGTCGTGTGAAGTCCTCCTAGGCGATCTTCCGAGAAAGCAGGAGAAGCTCGCCTTGGCATGGGCAGAGCTTCATCAAGACGAGCTCATGGCGGACTGGGAGCTGGTCATGAACGGAGAAGAGCCGTTCAAGATTCAACCGCTCCAGTAGGAGGTCGAACCATGTACCCCTCAGTGACCAGGGTCGTCGCAAGAGAGGACTTCATACTCGCTCTCACCTTCGACAACGGTGAGCAAGGGATCTTGGATATGAAGCCCTACTTGGACTTTGGCGTATTTCGGAAGCTCAGGGAACCCGGAGCGTTCCGGCGGGTACGCGTCGCCTTCGACACTGTCGAGTGGGATGCTGGCGTCGATCTCGATCCCGAGTTCGCCTACGCCAAGTGCCAACGAGGGCAAGGTGATCCGCGGCCGTTGCCGGCGGAGGTAGCAGAGCCCGAGGCCTGACCGCGTGAGCTGAGAAGGTGCAAGCGACCTTGCAAACAGCCTCCGAACGGTAGGAGCGGGGGTATCAGAGAAGGGGGCGTCCGCCCGGAGGTGTCAGCGCCCGCGCAGCAGGCGTCGGCCGTTGGAGGGCACGAGCGGTGCCGCGCGGTGGCGCTGTCAGGCGAGGGCTCCGTCCGCAGCCTACCCACCCGAGCCGAGCCGGAGGGCGGACGCCCCCTTCTCTGACCGCCCCGCCCCGGCGGTCTCGCTACCAGCCCCCGGGGCGTCGATTGCCGTGGCGTCCCAGGATACGTATACTCCGGCCGGGGGCACGTATAGACCATGAAGACCAAGCTCACGGTGACGATCGAGAGGGAGTTGGTGCCGGAGGCGAAGCGCTTTGCCCGAGGCCGGGGAATCTCCCTGTCCCAGCTCATCGAAGAAGCCCTGCGCGAGGAGATGGCCCCTGCCGCCGAGCCGGGCTTCGCCGCCCGGTGGCGCGGCCGCCTCCGGCCGGCGGATCGTGACGACCCGCGCTACCGCCACCTGGCCGCGAAGTACCTGTGAGCCTCCTCCTCGACACGGACGTCCTGATCGACCTGGCCCTCGATCGCCAGCCCTTCTCCGAGCCGGCGGCGGCGCTGTTCGAAATCCTCGAGAGGCGTCCCGGATTCGCATGGATCGCCTGGCACAGCGCCTCGAACTTCTACTACCTCGTGGCGCCCGAGCGCGGCCCAGCCGGAGCGCGTCGTTTCCTGGCCGAGCTGACCGAGTTCGTCGGCGTCGCCGAGACCACTACGGCGAGCCTGCGGACGGCCGCGGGCCTCGCCCTGCGGGACTTCGAGGACGCCATGCAGGTGGCCGCGGCGCTCGCCTGCGGGGCCGATCTCATCGTGACCCGGAACCTCGAGGACTACCAGTCTTCTCCGGTACCGGCCGTGAGCCCTGAGGATGCCGTGGAGAGCCTTGGCCGATGACCATGAAGCCGGTGGCTGTTGAGAAGCCGAGAAGGTGCCAGCCAAGTTGCAGACAGCCTCCGAACGGTAGGGGCGGGGCGGTCAGAGAAGGGGGCGTCCGCCCGGAGGTGTCAGCGCCCGCGCAGCAAGCGTCGGCCGTTGGAGGGCACGAGCGGTGCCGCGCGGTGGCGCTGTCAGGCGAGGGCTCCGTCCGCAGCCTTCCCACCCGAGCCGAGCCGGAGGGCGGACGCCCCCTTCCTGACCGCCCCGCCCCGGTGGTCTCGCCACCGGGTAAGCTGAAGTTCCTCAAGCCCAGATCGATCGACTAAACCCCTACAGCCACTTCGGTGTCTGAGTCTTCCTGGGGGCTCCTGCTAGGTCGAGGAAGCCTTGAAGCGAAGCGTGCAGTGGAAGAGCCGAGAGACTCTCAGGCGTCGGAACGCAGTGAATTGGGCGAAAGGAGCTGATATGAAAGGCAATGTTTTGGACTACTCGGTTCAGACGAACTCGGGTGTCATCACCGGAGCGGACGGAGGTAGGTACTCTTTCAGCGGGTCGGAATGGAAGGGTGACGTGCCGCCCTCGCGAGGCGTAGTGGTCGACTTCGACGCCAATGGAGCGAACGCGGTCGCCGTCTATCGAGCGATCGGCAGCGCGGGATCCGGCACGACTCCGGGCGGGAAGAACAAGCTCGCCGCCGGACTGCTCGCAATCTTCTTGGGCGGCTTCGGCATCCACAAGTTCTACCTCGGGTACACCGGCCCGGGGCTCGTCTACCTCCTGGTCAATACAGTTGGGTGGATCGTCACCTTCTTCCTCTTGGGGATCCCCAATATGGTCCTCGCGGTCATGGCCCTGGTCGAAGGCATCATCTACCTCACGAAGTCCGACGAGGACTTCGAGCAGACCTACGTCATTGGGAGAAAGTCCTGGTTCTGATGGAGGCCCGGAAGCGGCGTTGAGCCTTCGCGCTAGTGGTCCTTCAATCTTGAATTGACAGGATATCTGGCGAGGATTTCTCGTCGCTGGCCAGGCGCTCCGACGCAGGCCTAGCGGGGCCTACGTCGAGGAGGAGCAACGCCGCCAGCGGCGGGAAGGACCGCCAGGACCCGGCAATTGAAGGTTGACGGACCACCAGCAGTCAGGAGGCCTGGCGGGTGTCCCGCCCCGGCGGTCTCGCGTTTCACCTCGCCCGCCGCCCGTCGCGGCATGGTCGCGCCGCCTCCTCTGAGCACGCCGGAGCCCTCCTTGATGGTTTGCTTCCCTGAGCCCGGCCCTGCATCCGGGGCATGCGCGTCCGGGTCAGCGGCGTGATCGACCTGCTCGCCAACGGCCTCACGCCGGACGAGGTACTCGACGAGCTACCCGATCTCGAGCGCGAGGACATCCAGGCTGCCTCGAAGTTCGCCAGTCGCCGCCTGGATTACCCGGTAGTCGCGCGTTGAAGCTCTGGCTCGACGCCCACCTGCCGAGAAGGTGCCAGCCAAGTTGCAGACAGCCTCCGGACGGTAGGGGCGGGGCGGTCAGAGAAGGGGGCGTCCGCCCGGAGGTGTCAGCGCCCGCGCAGTAAGCGTCGGCAGTTGGAGGGCACGAGCGGTGCCGCGCGGTGGCGCTGTCAGGCGAGGGCTCCGTCCGCAGCCTTCCCATCCGAGCCGAGCCGGAGGGCGGACGCCCCCTTCTCCGACCGCCCCGCCCCGGCGGTCTCGGCACCGACCTCTCCCGCCACCTGCCACGCTATGCTCACGCCTCCTCCCATGAGCACGCCCGCCCCCACCTTCACGATCCGCCCCCTGGAGCCCGCGGACTGGCCGGCGGTGCGGCGGATCTACGAGGAAGGGATCGCCACCGGCAACGCCACCTTCGAGGCCGCCGCGCCCTCCTGGGAGGCCTGGGACGCCGGCCACCTCCCGACCTGCCGGCTCGTGGCGGCCGACGGCGATCGCCTCCTCGGCTGGACCGCCCTCCGCCCCACCTCGGGGCGGCCGGTCTACGCCGGCGTCGCCGAAGAGGCCGTCTACGTCGCAGCCGAGGCCCGCGGTCGGGGCGTCGGCCGCGCCCTCCTCGAGGCCGTCATCGCCGAGTCCGAGCGCCACGGCCTCTGGACTCTCCGCGCCGGCATCTTCCCCGAGAACACCGCCAGCCGCGCCCTCCACGAGCGCTGCGGCTTCCGCCTCGTCGGCCGCCAGGAGCGCATCGGCCGCACGCAGGACGGCCGCTGGCGCGACGACCTGCTCTTCGAGCGCCGGAGCCGGGTCGTCGGTTGCGAGACGTGAAGCGAGCTGAGAAGGTGCCAGGCAAGTTGCAGATCGCCCCGAGCGCGTTGCCTCCAGGCGGTCGGGGAAACGTCCGCTCCTCGGCGCGGAGCTGCGGGCGTCCGGGTCAGCCGGCCGAGGGACCGGGCCTCACAAGCCTCCCCGATACAGGGTCGTGGCCGGGTGCGGGTACTTCCGGAGCACCGTCATGACGCTCGACGTCGGGTCGTAGCGGTAGATGAACTTGCCGTACTTTCCGTGATCGTCGTCCTTGAGGCGCTCGAGCTCGGTGATCCGTCTCTTGGCCTTCTGATAAAGAATGATCGTGACCTCTTCCTGGGACGCCATGCTCCAGTCGGTGCGGCCCTTCTCGATCTCCTGGAGGATCTTCTCCTCCGTCGTCAGGAACCGGCGGATGTTGCCGACCTTCTCGAGCTCCATCTCTTTCAGGCCCTCGTAGAGTGCCTTGAGCCGCTCCAGCTCCTCGGACTCCTGGATCGTCTGGAGCTCCACCTCGTAGCGTACCGCGGCCTCGGACTGCACCAGGGACCGGCCGTCGTGCTCCGAGAAGGAGACCGAGCCGGTGCGGGCGGTCATGAGCACGTTGCGCTGCGTGCAGATCTCCTTGTAGAAACGATAGGCGAAGCTCGACTTGACGTCCCTCGTGGTCAGGCCGCCCCGATGGTCCTTCAAGTAGTTCTCCGAGCGTGCGGCGTGACACGTGATCAGCGCCAGGTGGTAGCGCTCCGACTGGTTGGGCAGGAACAGCAGGAGGAACTGGGCGAGCTCCCGATAGTTCACCCTCTTCGAGGTCATTCCGAACCGCTCGATATAGCCGCAAGTCGTGTCGTCCGCGTGGCCGTGGATGGAGAGCATGATCTTGTCGGCGATGCTGCACAGCATGTTCACCCGGAGGACCTCGGTCCAGAAGCGCCAGTCCTGTCGGTCGGCGCTCCAGAGATCGATCAGGTTCACCTCGTCGACCGAGTTGTTGTCCGTCATCCAGCGCCACGGGTTCCAGCCGGTGTAGGCGGGGTACTTCTTGCGCAGCGCGGCGATCGACTTGGTCGACGCCCCGGCGCGGTCGGAGAGGTTGAGGAAGACGATGTGCAAGGTGACTCCCGGTGGTTGAAGAACGTCCCGCCCTACCGGGCATCGCGGCTCTCGAGGGCGCGGTCTCGAGCCTCGTCGGCGGTCGCCATCAGTCAAGAAACGGCACGGTGCGCCGGCGGGTGCGTGATCCTGGACGCCCCTCGTCCGCCGCGCTCGAGCTCGAGCAGGAATCGCTTCGCGTCCAGACCGCCGCCATAGCCCGTGAGACTGCCGTCCGAGCCGATCACGCGGTGGCACGGGATGACGATCGGCAGCGGGTTGCGGCCGTTGGCCGTGCCCACCGCGCGCACGGCGCGCGGCCGCCCGATCCTCCGGGCGACGTCGCCATAGCTCTGCGTCTCGCCGTAGGGGATCTCCTGCAAGGCCTCCAGCACGTCGAGCTGAAACCGCGTGCCGGTGGGCGCGAGCTGCAAGTGGAATCTCGTGCGTCGTCCCGCGAAGTATTCCTCGAGCTGTGCCCTCGCGTCGCTGAACGCGCCGGCGTCGTGAGCCCACCCGGGCTCGGGGTCGATCCTGTGCTTGCCGGACGGAAACGAGATGTACCGTAGTCCGCCTTCATCGCCGGCGAGCAGGAGCTCGCCGACCGGTGTGTCGACGTAGCGATAGCGCATCACGTCCTCCTCTCGTCGCCTGCCTCCCTGCCCCGCGCCCGCGGCCTTCGGTGGAGCGCCGGAGTGCGGCATCGAACCTCGTCGTCGGGCGCCATGAGTCCAGATATAGCACGAGGCGCAAACGGGTGTCTGGCGGCTTTCGGACGCGCAAGGAGGAGACTCCGCGATCGGCCGCCCGGCGAACGGTGCATAATCGACCGGCAGGTCCACCGTCCGCATGGAGGTGCACTCCCGATGAGCCGGCACCGGATGGATCGTCCAGGAAGGTTTCCGGCCCGCACGGCCGGTCTGCTGGTCTCGTTCGCCCTCGGCGCGCTCGCCACCGGTGCCGCCCGGAGCCAGGACACGTCTCAGGCTCTGCCCGCGCCCGGAGCCGACGCCCGGGTGGCCGGCGCGAGCGGCGAGATCGAGCCTCCGCCGGGGGCGGTCGAGCTCTGCGGCGGGCATGTGACGGGCGCTCCGGCGGCGGACGGCAGCCCGGGGCCGCACATCGTGTGGCAGGCCTGGGTGAGCTCCTCGACGGTCGCGGAGGTGGCGCACTGGTACCACGGGCGGCTCGCCGAGACGGCCTACGAGCCGCGCGAAGACGGCTGCGAGCGCTGGCGCTTCCCGCGCCCGGGCGCCGAGACCCTGCTCGAGATCTGCCCGCGGAAGAGCTCCGGGTCCTGGAGCGAGTGCTCCGGCAGACGCTCGCGGCGGACCGTCGTCCTCCTCTCGACCGACATCTCCGGCGGTGACGGCGGCCCCTGAGGCCTACCCCGCCCCCCCGCCCCGAGGGTTGCGAGCTCCCCCTCGAGCGCCTCCCACTCGCCCATGAGGGGAACGGTCCCGCCCTCGGTGAGCGAAAGAAGTCAGCCGCCTTGCGGGCGGTCTCGGCAGCAGGTCGATCCAGGCGTCGGCTGCGTCCCGGCGTTCGCCTCCGGCCTCGGCGACAGGCTCTGCCACAGGAGAATCGCGCCATACCCGCGCCACGGCCGCCATCTTTCGGCAATCGACGCGAGCTCCTTCGCGGCGACATGGCCGGTCCGTCCGAGCCGTCTCCCGGCGGCGGCCCGAAGCCCGAGATCGGAGCTCGGGAACGCGTCCGGTTCGCCGAAACCGCGCAGCGCGACATAGGACGCCGTCCAGGGTCCCACCCCCGGTATCGCGAGGAGATCGGCGATCACGGCCTCCGGGGAGCGATCGGACGTGTCCCCCGTCTCCCCCTCGAGCCAGAACCGGGACAGCTCCTTCAGCGTACGCTTCCGCGCCGCCGGCATGCCGAGGACCTCCAGGTCGGCTTCGTACACCTGGCGGGGAGTCGGGAAGACGTAGCGCACGGCCCCGGTCTCCACCTCCTTCAGCGGCGTGCCGCACAGACGCGTCAACTCCCCGAGGAGCTTGATCGCGGCGGCAACGGTGATCTGCTGGCCGACGACCGCCCGTACGGCCGCCTCGAAGGGATGCCAGGTGCCGGGAATCCGGGTTCCGGCCAGCCGATCGCGGAGCCCCTGCAGCATCGGCTCCTGCGCCAGGGTGTCCGCCACCGCCGCCGGGTCCGCAAAGAGGTCGAACATCGTGCGGATTCGAGTCGCGATCGTCGAGAGCTTCACGGGAGGAGCGGAGACCTTCACGAGCAAGCAGCCGTGCTTCGGCGAATCGGTGACCTCGACGATCCCCTGCGTCGTTCCCGATGGAGTCGCGAGGGAAAAGCTTCGTCGGTACCCCTCTCCGGTCACCTCTTCCACGCCCTCCACGGCGCGTTGGGCGTAGAACTCGAGCAAGCTCGGCCAGTCCAGCGGCGGGCGATAGGAAATGCGCAGCGAGACGGACGGCGCGGTCTCGTCTCCCGCCGCGTCTCGAGACGAGCCGCGGCGAAACTCGGCCGGCGGCACGCCGAACGAAGCCCGGAACGCATCGTTGAACTGACGGATGCTGCGGAAACCGGAATCGAGCGCGATCGAGGAGACGGGAAGGGAGGTCTGCGCCAGGAGCCTCGCCGCCGCGTGGGTCCTACGGTTCGTCTCCACGGCCTTCGGGGGAACGCCGAGGTGCTGGACGAAGAGGCGGCGCAGGTGGCGCCCTCCCATCCCGAGCGTCGTCGCGAGTCGTTCGACGGAACGCTCCTCGAGATACCCGTCATGGATCAGCCGCATGGCGCGGGACACCGAGGCCCCGGTCCCGTTCCAGACCGGCGTCCCCGGCGCGGTCTCGGGCCGGCAGCGCTTGCAAGGGCGGAATCCGGCTTCCTCGGCGGCGGCGGCGCACGGGAAGAAGCGGACGTTCCTCCTGAGCGGAGTCCTGGCGGGGCAGATGGGACGACAGTAGACCCCGGTGGTCACGACCGCCGTGAAGAACTTCCCGTCGAACCGGGCATCGCGGCTCTCGAGGGCGCGGTATCGAGCCTCGTCGTCGGTCGCCATGAGCCCAGATATAGCACGACCCGCTACGGGTGTCCGGCGGCTTTCGGACGCGCAAGGAGGAGGGCTCCCGCTCCAGCCGGCGGGGTAGGCCGCCGACCTCGGTGAGGCTCGTCTCCCGCTCCAGCCGGCGCGCGGTGAGGCTGCCCGCGGGCGGTCTCTTCGCCCTCCTGCTCGTCGCCGCCTGCGCCGTGGCGCCGGGGAGTGGGCCACCATCGAGCCGCTGCAGGCGTCCAGGATCGGCCGGACGTGCCTCGTCATCGCGCACCGCCTCTCCACCGTGCCCGTCGCCGATGAGCTCATCGTGCTACTGACCCGTCAACCGTCAAGTGACGTGTCCTGGCGGTCCCTCCCGCCGCTGGCGGCGTTGCTCCTCCTCGACGTAGGCCCCGCTACGCCTGCGTCGGAGCGCCTTGCCAGCGACGAGAAATCCTCGCCAGGTACCCGGTCACTTGACGATTGACGGGTCACTACGCTCTGGGAGGGTATTCGACCGGGGGCGACACGAGGATCTCTATCGGCGGTGGGCCATGGACGCCGATCTCTGCCACGAACAATTCCTGGTTCCCGGAGCCCCACCACGCTCCGCGGCTGCTTTCTGCTGATGCGTGGCTTGCTCGGAGATCTCCACTTCGCCTGGCGGGCGGTTGTCCGCCACCCGGGCTTCGTCGTCCTGGGCCTCCTCACGTTGGCGCTCGGCATCGGCGCCAACACGGCGATCTTCGCGGTCCTCGACAGCGCAGTGATCCGGCCTCTTCCCTACCCCCGGGCGGATCGCCTCGTCAGCCTGCGCGCGGATCGGCCCTTCACGCTGGAGGAGGTGGTGGCCCTCCAGGAGGGCACCAAGACCTTTTCGGCCATCTCGGGGTACCGGCCCGCGGATCTCAGCCTCACGGGCGCCGGGGATCCTGAGATCGTGCACGTGGGCGTGGTCTCGGCGAGTCACTGGGGCGTCCTCGGCACGGTCCCGATCCTCGGGCGCAGCCCCTCGCCCCAGGAGGAGCTGTCCGGGGCGGAACCCACGGTCGTCCTGAGCGACGGGCTCTGGAAGCGACGCTTCGGCGCGGACCCCGGCGTGCTGGGCCGGCGGATCGCTCTCGAGGGGCCGGACGGCCCCTTCCGCACGGTGATCGGCGTGATGCCCGCCGGCTACCGGCCCCTCGATCCCGACTGGCAGGCGTGGATCCCGGCGGCGATCGATCGGTCGGCCTCCGAGTACCGGGGCGATGCGAACCTCCAAGTGGTCGCGCGGCTGGCTCCGGGATCGGATCTCACCGCCGCCGCCTCGGAAGTCGCGGGGATCGTCCAGCGCCTGAACGAGAAGGACCCGGGGCGCAATCTCGCCAACGTCCGCGTGACGACGCTCCACGAAAGGGTCGTCAAGGACAGCGACCGGATGCTGGCGTTGCTCCTGGCGGCGATGTCGCTGGTCTTGTTGATCGCCTGCGCCAACGTGGCGAACCTCCTGCTGGCCTGGGCCGAGACCCGGCGACAGGAGGCCGCCGTCCGCTCCGCCCTGGGGGCGGGCCGGGGCCGGCTCATCCGCCAGATCCTCACCGAGAGCGTCATGCTCGGGGTCGTCGGGGGCGCCGGAGGGCTCGTTCTGGCGCGGGCCGCCCTGGCAGCGCTCGTCCCGCGGCTTCCGTCGAGCGTGCCACAGATCGCGGAGATCGGCCTCGACGGGAGGGTGCTGTTCTTCGCGCTCGGCAGCGCGGTCCTCTGCGGAGTCGTCTTCGGCGCCTTGCCGGCGTGGAAGCTGTCACGAGAGCTTCCGGTGGGGGCGGCGAGTGCCGGAGCCACCTCCACGGCGCGCTGGCGATCGCCGATGAGCCTCCTGGTGACGCTCGAGATCGGCCTCTGCCTGACGCTGTTGGCTGCCGCCGGCCTGATGCTCAAGAGCCTGTGGCTGCTGGAGCGCCAGGATCCCGGATTCGCGGTGGACGGCGTGATCACCCTGCGCCCCCAACCGTCCGAGAGCCGATACGGACCCGAGCAGCGGTACGCGTTCACGGTCCGGGTCCTCGAAAGGCTCGAGGCGGTGCCGGGCGTCGACCTCGAAGGAGCCATCTTCCCTCTCCCCATGGGCTCGGCGCAGATGGCGATGACCTACACGACCAAGGGTGGGGCGCAGAGCGGATCGGAATCGCCGAGCTACGCCGACCTCGGCATCGTCTCGCCGGGCGTCTTCTCCGCCCTGGGCGTCGGGCTCCTGGAGGGGCGGGACTTCACCTCTACGGACCGGGCGGGGGGCGCGCCGGTGGCGATCGTCAGCCGGTCCCTGGCCCGGGAGGCGTGGCCCTCCGGCTCGGCGCTGGAACGATCGATCACGGCGGGCGGGCAGCAGCTCACCGTCGTCGGGGTGGTCGCGGACGTCCGGCAGCAGGACCTCGATCGTGGTCGGCCTGTGGATCGGCCTCTTCGGGGCGTGGGCCCTCGGCCGGTGGCTTGCCAGCCTCCTCTTCCAGGTGGAGCCGTCCGATCCGGAGATCCTCGCCGTCGGGGTCTGTGTGCTGGGAGTTGCGGCCCTCGCGGCGTTGTGGGCACCGGCGCACGTCGCGGCGCGTCGATCGCCCACGGTCGCTCTCCGCGCAGAATGACGAGCGGCCTGAGGTCGAGGCCGCTGCCGCGCCTCAGCCCGCCCCGAGCGACGCCAGCTCCCCCTCGATCGCCTCCCACTCGCCCATGAGGGATTCGATCGTCTCGTTGAGGGTCTTCTGCTCGGTCTCGAGCTTGCGGACCTCTTTGGGCGGGGTGCGCTCGAAGTAGGTCGGGTTGCAGAACGTCTCGTTGATCTCGCCCACCCGCGCCTCGGCGCGCTCGACCTCACCGGTCACCTGGTCGCGCCGCCGGGTGAGCTCGCGGACCCGCTTCTCGACCTCCCGCGCGTCGGCCGACTTGCCGTTGCCTTGGGCTTTCTCCTTGGTCCTCTCGCGCTTGACCCGGAGCAGCACGGCCTCGGCGTCCAGGTGGTCGTCGCCGCAGCGCTCGAGGTACTCGTCGTAGCTCCCCTGGAAGTCCTCGATGCCCCCCTCCATGTCCTGGCGCGAGAGCTCGATGATCCGGTCGGCGAGCTCGCCGACGAACCAGCGGTCGTGGGAGACGAAGAGGAGCGTGCCGTCGTAGGCCTGGAGCGCCTCGACCAGCGCCTCGATCGCCTCCAGGTCCAGGTGGTTCGTCGGCTCGTCGAGCACCAGAACGTTCGGCTGCTCGACCGCCAGGCGCGAGAAGACGAGGCGCGCCCCCTCGCCGCCCGAGAGGCTCCCCACCGCCTTGGCGACGTCGTCGCCCGAGAAGAGGACCGCCCCCAGGTGGCTGCGCACGAAGCCGATCGGCTCGGCCGGGCAGCTCTCCCAGAGCCACGCCTCGACGCTCTGCTTCGACCCCTTGAAGACCTCCTTGTGGTCCTGGGCGAAGTAGCCGGGCCAGGCCTCGTAGCCCCACTCGACCTTGCCGTGGTCGGGCGCCACCTCGCCCATGGCGATCTTCAGGAGCGTCGACTTGCCGATCCCGTTGGGCCCGATGATCGCCAGGCGCTCGCCCCGGCGCACGGTGAGCGAGACGTCGGTGAGCACCCGGTTCTCGCTATACGCCTTCGAGACGTCCTCGAGCACCAGCACGTCCTTGCCGCTCGGCCGGCGCTGGCGGAAGCGGAAGGTGGGGTAGGCGCGCGAGCTGGGCGGCAGGGGCTCCAGATCCTGGGCCATCTTCTCGATCAGCTTGACCTTGCTCTGGGCCTGGCGCGCCTTGGTCGCCTTGGCGCGGAAGCGGTCGACGAACGCCTGGTGGTCGGCGATCTTCTTCTCCATCCGCCCGTTCTCGGCCTCGCGGCGGGTCCGCTCCTCGCGCTTCGCGCGCTCGAAGTCGGTGTAGTTGCCCGGGTAGAGGGTGGCGGTCTCGTAGTCCACGTCCAGGATCTGGTTGCAGACGTTGTCGAGGAAGCGGTGGTCGTGGGAGACCACCACCGCCACGCCGTCGTAGCCGGCGAGGAACTTCTCGAGCCAGCGGATCGAGACGATGTCCAGGTGGTTCGTGGGCTCGTCGAGGAGCAGGGCGTCGGGTTTGGCGGCCAGCACCTTGGCGAGGAGCACCCGGAGCTTGAACCCGCCCGAGAGCGTCGAGAGCGGCTGGCGGTGGATCTCGGCCGGGATCCCGAGCCCCTCGAGCACCTCCGCCGCCCGCGCCTCGAGGGAGTAGCCGTCGCGCGCCAGCACCACGTCCTCGAGCTCGGCGTAGCGCTCAGCGTCGAAGTGGTCCTCGGCGCGCTCGAGCAGCTCCTCCTTCTCGACCATCGCCCGCCAGGTCTCCTGGTCGCCCATCATCGCGACGTGGAGGATCGGCGTCGCCTCGTAGCGGAAGTGGTCCTGCTCGAGGTAGCCGAGGGTCGCGCGCTTGGGGACCGCGAGCGTTCCCGCCGAGGGCGGCTCCTGGCCGGTCAGGATGCGCAGCAGCGTCGACTTGCCCGAGCCGTTCGCCCCCACCAGCCCGTACCGGTTGCCCGGCGTGAGCTGGAACGAGACGTCCTCGAACAGGGTCTGGGGGCCGTAGTGCTTGGCGAGGCCGGAGACGGCGATCATGGGGCGCCTTGGATCAGGTGGGGGGCAGTCGGTCGTCGGATGTAGGGAACGCGCGGCGGTGGCGCGTGGCGATCGTGCCGGGCCGCTCGCGTAGTGAAACGCCGAGGGCATTCGATACTATTTCGCCGTGGTCCGCGGCCTGCCAGCGATTCCCGTCCTGCTCCTCGTGAGCGGCGCCTGCGGCTCTCTGGCGGGACAGCAGGCCGCGCCCCCGGCCCAGGCGGCCACCGCGCCCCTGCGCCTCTCGCTCCAGGAGGCCATCGACCGGGCGGTCGAGTCGAACGAGACGGTGCTCATCGCCCAGGCCGACCAGGCGCAGGCCGCGGGGTTCGTGCGCGAGAAGACCTCCGGCCTCTACCCCACGGTCTCGGCGCGCGCCGACTACACCCGCAACTTCCAGCGCCCGGTCTTCTTCTTCAACGGCCCCGGCGGGCTCCAGCGGATCGAGGTCGGCTCGGACAACGAGGTCGACCTCGCCGCCAGCCTGAGCCAGAACGTCTTCGACCCGGCCCTCTCGCCGGCGGTGCGCGCCGCGCGGCTGGCCCGGGAGGCGGCGGCGGTCCACGTGACCGACGCCCGGACCGCGGTCGCCCTGGCGACCCGGCAGGCGTACTACGACGCGCTCCTCGCCCGCGACCTGGTGGCGGTGCAGCAAAAGGCCCTGGAGCAAGCCCAGACCCGCCTCGACCAGGTCCAGGCGTTCGCCAAGGCCGGCACCGCCTCGGAGTTCGATCTCCTGACCGCCCAGGTCGAGCTCGAGAACCTCAAGCCGCCCCTCATCGAGGCGAAGAACCGGCGCGACGTCGCCCTCAACCAGCTCGAGCGGATCGTCGGGGTGCCCATCGACCACCCGCTGGAGCTCACCGACGGCTTCCGCGAGCCGGCGGCGGGCGAGCCCTCGCGCGAGGCGTCCCTCGAGGAGGCCCTGGCCGCGGCCCAGGCCCACCGGCCCGACCTTCGGGAGCTGGCCCTCGAGGTCGAGCTCCAGGAGCAGCAGGTGGTGGCCGACAAGCGCGAGTACCTCCCGACCCTCGGCCTCTCGGCGCTCTACGAGAAGCGCTCGTCCACCGACGTCTTCCCGCCGGCGGGGAGCGACTTCGCCAACTCCCTGTCCGCCGGGCTCGCCCTGAACCTCGACCTCTTCGACGGCGGGGTCAAGGGCGCGCGCCTCGCCCAGGCCCGGGCCCAGCTCGACCGGGCGCGCTACCGGCTCGCGCAGGCGCAAGACCAGGCGCGCCTCGACGTCGAGCAGGTGCTCCTGGGGCTCGACGCCGCCCGGCAGCGGATCGAGGCCTCGCGCTCGACCGTGGAGCGGGCCGAACGGGCGCTCTCGATCGCCCAGCTCCGCTTCAAGAACGGCCTCTCGACCCAGGTGGAGCTCAACGACGCCGAGCTCGCGGTGACCCAGGCCCGGAGCAACCACTCCCGCGCCCTCCACGCCTACTCGACCGCCTACGCCCGGTACCTCGCCGCCATCGGCGAGCGCTGAGGCCGCCGAGCCGAGGGAGGGAGAGGGATCGAGAGGGTGAGGGGGGACGATCCGAGGAGCGCGAGTTGCGTCCGCCGCCCCGGGGTGGGATGCTCGGCGAGCCGTCCGCGGTCGGTCGACGGCCCAATCATCACCTCCGGAGGAGAACGACCCATGACGAAGAGCGGCTCTTCGAGATCCACCCTCGCGCTCGCGATTCCGGCCCTCGCGGCCCTCGCGGCCCTCTCGACCCTGGCGGCCTTTGCCGCCGGCCCGGCGGCCCTCGCCGCGGACCAGGCTCCCGATCAGGCCGCCGGAGCGGATCAGGCGGCCTCGGGCAAGCGCGCCTTCGAGATCGCGGACTACTACCGCACCGTCTCGGTGGGCTCGCCGGCCGTGGCGCCGGACGGCGGCCTGGTCGCCTTCACCGTGCACCACTACGACCTGCCCAAGGCCAAGACCTGGCAGGAGATCTGGACCATGCGGCCGGACGGCTCCGAGCTGCGCCAGATGACCACCGGCCGCCACGACGACGGCTCGCCGGTCTTCTCGCCCGACGGCAAGAGCCTGCTCTTCACCTCCGACCGCGAAGGCGACACGACCCAGCTCTACGTGATGCCGGTCGACGGCGGCGAGGCGAAGAAGCTCACCGACTTCTCCCTCGACCTCTCCGATCCGCGCGTCTCGCCGGACGGCAAGTGGATCGCGGTCGCGGCCGACGTCTTCCCCGAGTGCGGCGCCGACAGCGAGTGCAACGGCAAGCTGCGCAAGGGGCTCGACGACGGCAAGCTCCAGGTCCACGTGGCCGACCACCTCCTCTACCGGCACTGGACGTCCTGGCGCGACGGCACCTACAGCCACGTGCTCCTGGTCGACGCCGCGAGCGGCGAGGTGACCAGGGACCTGACGCCGGGCGCGTGGGACGGCCCGACCTTCTCCCTGGGAGGCGACCGGGGCTACGACTTCTCGCCCGACTCGAAGTCGCTGGTCTACGTCTCGAACCACGAGGCCCACCCCGAGTCCTCCACCAACTCCGACCTCTGGCTGGTGCCCATCGACCGCGACGTCAGCGAGGACACCGCGACCGACCTGACCGCCGAGAACCCGGGCTGGGACGGCTCGCCGCTCTTCTCGCCCGACGGCACCAAAATCGCCTACCGCAGCCAGGCGCGCAACGGCTACGAGTCCGACCTCTTCCGGATCGCGGTCTACGACCTGGGCTCGAAGTCGATCCACTACCTGACCGACCGGAAGGTCTTCGACAACTGGGTGGACGAGATCGCCTGGACCGCCGACGGGCGCTCGATCGTCTTCCAGGGCGAATACCACGCCCACAACCCGCTGTACCGGATCTCATCGGGGGGCGGGGCCGGCGGCGGCGACGTCCAGGAGCTCCTGACCGACGGCACGATCGACGGCTGGAAGCTCGTCCCCGGCTCGAGCGACGTCGTCTACGTGCGGCGCACCATCGACCACCCGACGGAGCTCTTCCGCGCGGGCCTCTCGCAGGCCGGGGCGTCTCCGGCCACCCAGCTCACCCACTTCAACCGGGAGCTCGAGGACGAGGTCGACATCCGCCCGGCCGAGGAGATGTGGGTCCAGGGCGCCGGCGACTACAAGGTCCAGGTCTTCGTCATCAAGCCCCACGACTTCGATCCGTCGAAGAAGTACCCGCTGATCTTCAACGTCCACGGCGGCCCCCAGAGCGCTTTCGTGGACTCCTTCCGCGGCGACTGGCAGGTCTACCCGGGCAAGGGCTACGTGGTCGCCTTCGCCAATCCCACCGGCTCGACCGGCTACGGCGAGGAGCTCACCGAGGCGATCAGCGGCGACTGGGGCGGGCGGGTGTTCGACGACCTGATGAAGGTCGCCGACGCGGTGGAGAAGCTGCCCTACGTCGACCGCTCGCGCATGGGCTCCATGGGCTGGTCCTACGGCGGCTACATGATGATGTGGTTCGAGGGGCACACCCACCGCTTCGCGGCGAGCGCGGCGATGATGGGGGTCTACGACCTCGAGGCGATGTACGGCGCCACCGAGGAGCTCTGGTTCCCGGAGTGGGACCTGGGCGGCACGCCCTGGACCTCGAAGCTCTACACCCGCTGGTCGCCGTCCGAGTTCGTCGAGCAGTTCAAGACGCCCTGCCTGGTGATCACCGGCGAGAAGGACTACCGCGTGCCCTACACCCTCTCCCTCGAGTACTTCACCGCCCTCCAGAAGCAGGGCGTGCCCTCGAAGCTCGTGGTCTACGAGAAGTCCGGACACTGGCCGAGCTGGTACGAGATGGCCTTCTACTACGACGTCCACCTCGACTGGTTCCACCAATATCTGGGCGGCGGCGCCGCCCCGTGGGACGTCCAGGCCTTCGCCCGCAACCAGGTGTTCAAGGAGCAGGCGAAGGAAGGGGAGGAGGCGACGAGCGAGTAGGGCGCGGCCTGGGGGAACGGTGGTCAGTCGAGCGGGGAGACGTCCTCGCGCAGCCGGCGCAGGGCCACGGCGCGGACGTTCGGAGCGAGGGGATAGGACTCGCCCCCGGCGTGGACGACGACGAGCTCGTCGAGCTTCAGGGTTTCCAGGGCCGAGCGCATGGAGCGGGTCACGCGGGGGCTGGCCGTCAGCTTGACCTCGAAGCCGCGACGGGCGGTCCCACGCCGGACCAGCAGATCCAGCTCCGCCCCGCTGTGGAGCTGCCAGAAGAAGCACTCCTCCGACCGCGCTCCGAGGTGGCTCGCCACCTCGGACAGGGCGAATCCTTCCCAGGAAGCCCCGACTTTGGGATGCCCCAGGAGATCCTCCCGCGATTCGAGCCCGAGGAGCGTGTGGAGGACGCCGCTGTCGGAGAGGTAGATCTTCGGAGCCTTGACCTGCCTCTTGGCCACATTCTCGTGCCAGGGTTCGAGGCGCCTCGCCATGAGGGTCGAGCACAACGTATCCAGGTAGCCTGCGACCGTCTTGTGCGTGACGCCGAAGGCCCGGGCCAGCTCCGAGGCGTTCCATGTCGCGCCGTGGTAGTGAGCGAGCATCGACCAGAATCTCCGCATGGTGGTCGAGGCGAGTCGGATCCCGAGCTCCGAGAGGTCGCGCTCCAGGTAGGTGCGGATGAACTGCCGGCGCCACCGTCCACTCGCGGCGTCCGTGTCGGCGAGGAAGGAGCGGGGGAACCCACCCCGGAGCCAGAGGATGTCGAGGTGTTCGGTTCCCACCTCGCCGAGGTCCAGGCCGCCGAGCTCTTGGTAGGCGATGCGGCCGGCGAGGGACTCCGAGCTCTGGCGTAGAAGGGCGGGAGACGCGCTTCCCAGGACGAGAAAGCGAGCCGGAGGACCGGCGCGGTCCGCCAGCACGCGCAGGACGGGAAAGAGCTCCGGCCGGAGCTGGATCTCGTCCAGGATCACCAGGCCCTCCAGGTTCTCGAGGGCAAACAGCGGATCGTCCAGTCGATGAAGGTCGCGGGGGTTCTCCAGGTCGAAACGCGTCACCTTGCCTTCGAATCGGGCAGCCAGCGCTTTCGCCAAGGTGGTCTTACCCACCTGCCGGGCGCCGATCAGGCCGGTGACCGGGAACTGGTTCAGGAGATCCTGAAGATGCGCGAGATAGGCCGGGCGCTCGATCACGGAAGGAGTATACCTAGAAATCTGGGAGGCGGACTACCAGATTTCAAGTATTCCAGGGCGGAAGAAGGACTCCATCAGGTGTGCCGACCAGAAGCGCCCTCGGCGGCAGGCGTCGTGATGTGGTAGCATCTGAAGCATGCGCACCACGCTGAACCTGGCCGACGACGTGCTGTTCGCGGTCAAGGAGCGGTCGCGGAGGGAAAAGCGGAGCGCCGGGGAGGTGCTCTCGGACCTGGCGCGGGAGGCCCTGACGGCGAGCGGCCGGCGAGACCTCGGCCGGCGCGGCGCGGGCGAGGTCGCGGAGCCCGAGAGCTTCTACGGCTTCGAGCCGCTGCCGCACCGGGGGCCCGCGATCTCGAACGAGCTGATCGACCGGCTGCGCGAGGACGAGCCGGAGTGATGCGGTCCCTCCTGGACGTCAACGTGCTCCTCGCTCTCCTCGACTCCGATCACGTCGACCACCGGCGGGCCCGGGACTGGCTGGGCGGCGAGATCGACGCCGGCTGGGCCTCGTGCGCCATCACCCAGAACGGCTTCGTCCGCGTCATCAGCCAGCCGCGGTACCCCAGCCCGGTCCCCGTGGCCGAGGCGGCCGCCCGGCTCGAGCGGGCGACCGGCAGCGGGTACCACGCCTTCTGGCCCTGTGACCTGACGCTCCTCGACCCAGAGCTCGTCGACCGCTCACGGGTTCACGGTCCGCGCCAGGTGACCGACGTCTACCTCCTCGCCCTGGCGGTCCGCCACGACGGCCGGTTCGTCACCTTCGACGGCCACGTCCCGCTGGCCGCCGTGTCGGGAGCCCGGCCGGAGCACCTCGTGGTCCTTTGAGCCCGCGAGCCTCGTGAGCCCCGCGAGCCTCGCGAGGGCCGAGCCGACGCGAAGTCCTGCCTCGTCTTGAAGGCCAAGGCTTCGTGCTAACATTCGCCGGCACGTTATGCCTGAGAGCTCGCGTCATTCGGACCGCGACCTCATCCGACTGGAGGATGGCATGAACCGGATTCCTGCGCTGCCGGCATTCGCGATCGGTTTCCTCGGCCTGGCCGCCGCATTCGGCGCCTCGCGCGTCCTGGCCGCGGCGCCGGCCTATGTGCCCCAGGCGGTCTACTGCGCCACCGGCACGCCGCCGCCGAACGGCTCGCCGCTCTGCTCGACGGTCCCCGGCGACATCGGTCCCGATCCGGCGCTCGGCGGCGGTTTCGGCTATCAAGGCTTCATCGGTGTCGATGTCACCTCGGCGAAGAACGATGTCGAGACGCCGTTCGACAATCTCTCCTGGCAGAGCTTCGTCGCCCTCAACTGGACCGCGGGCAAGGAGAACCAGCCGGCCGAGGAAGGCCTCGAGAGCGACGGCCCGCGCGTGTGGCAGACGTGGTCGACCATGGCGCAGGTGTTCGGCGATGCGCCCGTCACCGCACACTGTGCCCATGTGCCGCCCGGCCTACCCGTCTTCGCCATCGGCTCGGACGGCAAGGGCCATCCCGACGGCCACAACGAGGAGTACATCCAGGCCGCGACCGGCGATCCCGCGATCGACGTCGACGGCAATTGGACGCTCTACGAGCGTCGGCTCAACGACGTCGAGATCGGCTATCTCGAGGCGCCCGGCGGCGACAAATCGCTGACGCTGACGACGATTTCGGGCCAGAAGGCCTTCATGGCGAAGGGCAAGCTCGTGAGCTTCCCCGCCGTCGGCCCCGATCCCGCCGCGACGACCGGGTCCATCGAGATCAAGGCGGCCTGGCGCATCCTCGATCCCGCGCAACATGCCGAGAACGCCAAGCGTTTCTTCATCACCGAGGCCTTTCTCACGGTCGCGCCCGATCTCGTCGCCGGCGCGGACCATCGCAAAGGTCAGCCCATCTGCGCGCCGGTCGAGCTCGGCCTCGTCGCCATGCACATCATCCAGAAGAATCCGGTGACGAAGAACGCGCTCCTGCCGCAATGGTTCTGGTCGACCTTCGAGCACGTGGACAACGCGCCGCTCGCGGCCCAGGCCTGCGATCCGGCCAAGCCCAGCGACTGCACGCTCTACAACAAGGTCGCCTGCCCGGCGACGCTGCCGGCCCATCCGCCGCGATATTCCTATTTCAATCTCGCCAGCCCCAAGGCGCCCACCAACCAGGCGCCGACGCCCGCCAAGACCGCGCCGCAATTTTCCTGGTATCCCAAGCAGCCGTATGCGCTGAAATACCTATCGAACGGTCGACTGGGCACGCAGATCTCCCGCTGCTGGAAGAACTACGTGCTGACAGACGCGCTCAACGCGCAATGGCGCGCCCAGCTCGCCAAAGTGGGCACGGTGTTCCAGAACTACATGCTGATCGGCACGCAATGGGGCGCCAATGTCGAAGCCCCTCCGCCACCGCCTCCGCTGCCCGGCAATGCGGTGCCCATGTTCTTGTCGAACACGGTGGTCGAGACCTATCTGCAGACGAGCAACGACCAGAAAAACGTCTTCAACAACGGCTCCTGCCTCACCTGCCACACGCAGGCGACGCTCGCGAATTCGGAGACCTACCGTTCGGATTTCAGCTTCGCGCCGGGTCTCGCGGAGAAGACCGTGCTTCGCCGCCCGCCCATCGGCGAGCCCGGCCACGCGACGGAGATCGAACCGCCCTGACGAACGAGGGGCGAACAGAATTCGCCCCCTTTCTGCACTCCGGAACGGGGCGCCGCCTCACCCGGACCGCTCGCGGGCTCCGCCGCGTCCTGCTCGCGGGGCGCCGCTCGCCGCCGCCGGGGCTCCCCGGTCACCGCCGCGGGACGCGAGAGCTCCGGCGACGAGCACGGCGGCCACCGCCAGGCTCTTGTGGCATCGCATGGCCGTTCCTCCTCGGCACCTTGGGCCGCTACCTCACCAGCCGGCCGGCCGCGGGCGCGGTAGGCTGCGGGGCAAGGGAAAGGAGACCCCCATGGCCACGGTCAGCGTCCGCTACATCGTCCACGACGTCGACGCCGCGATCGACTTCTACTGCCGCCATCTCGGCTTCGAGGAGGTGATGCACCCGGCACCCGCCTTCGCCATGCTCTCGCGGGGCGACCTCCGCTTCCTGCTCTCCGCGCCGGGCGGGCAGGGCGGCGGTGGGCAGAGCCTCCCGGACGGCACCCGGCCCGAGCCGGGCGGCTGGAACCGGATCTCGCTCCAGGTCGAGGATCTCGCGGCGACGGTCGAGCGCCTGCGCGCGGCGGGCGTCCACTTCCGCAACGAGATCGTCGCCGGCGTCGGCGGCAACCAGATCCTCGTGGACGACCCCTCGGGCAACCCGGTGGAGTCTTCGAGCCGACGATTCCCGAAGCGCGGGCTTGAGCCCGAGTGCCACCAGGTTGACCCGGAGTACGGCGACAGCTAAGCTGCTTGAAGCGATGAGGGCACCTCGGCGCCGAAGACCTCTGTCCAGGCAACTCGCAAGCTGGCGCACCGATCACCAGCTGCTTCATGACCTGGCCAGACGAGCCAGCTACCTCGGAAGTCCGGAGCACAAAGACATGCCTTCTTTCGCCGGGCAACCACGGCCTCGAGCCGACGCCTCCCTCTGTCCTCGCGACCTGAACCGCGAGCCATCCAGAGTGGAATCATGGCTTCGCGAGGCGATTCTCCGTGGAGCCGTGAGCGACTTGCGAGAAGGTGAGTTTCCCAGATATCTCTGGTACCAGGAAGCAGGGATCGTCTACGAAGGACGCCTGGTCAAGCGAGGGCTTGGAGAGTATAAAGGGTATCCACTGGAGCCGGGTCAGGGTCCAAGGGGATTGGACGAGCTCTATGGGTGATCTCTCGATCGATTTCGAATGGGTCGATCCCGAAGGAGCGCGCGGCCCCGAGTTGCGCGCGACCTGGGCCAGACTCACGGTGAGCGTTGCGGACACTGTGGTAACACGTCTGTTCGACGCTCGAGCTCGGAGCGTTCGCGAGAGCGTCTATCTTCCGCTGTACCCGCTGGCCGAATGGCTCGCCCTGAATTGGTGGCGTCTTCTCTACGAAGTCCACTCGCCGCGGCTCTCGGCGGGCAATGGGTACGAGCCGCGCCACAACCTGGCGGCGGCCCGCGAAGGTTTTGCTCTCCCAGCCCTTTCTTTCGAACCCATGGGAGAGAGGTTGCGGCTTCATTGGACCGGTAACCGACTGTGCCGCGCCCCTCTCGAATTCATCTCCAGCGGCACGGCCTTCGTGAGCCGCGATTCCGTACGGGAGGAGCTGACGAGGTTCATCGATGCTGTCCACCGAAGGTTGGAGGACGAGGAAGTCCCCGAAACAGTCCTGGGCGCCGAATGGCGCGCAATACGAGAGCTGGAACCAGACGAAGAAGACTTTTGTCGGTTGAGCGCGGCTCTCGGGGTGGATCCTTTCCAAGCCGAGGAGCATCTCGCTCGCAGGCTCATCGCGATCGGGGATCGGATTCCCATAGACCTCCAGGAGGAGTTCTTTTCTTCGACCGATATATCGATCATCGAGTCGGAAGCCGAAGCGCTCGAAGAAGCGATCGCGGTGGCTTCCAACACTAATTCAGGCCTGGAAGCTCTGCGGCAGCTACGTGACAGGCTCCAGCTCTATGCGTCGCCCCACGGCGCCCCACCGTGGATGGCGCTCGAGTTGCCGCCTTGGAGGCAGGGGTATGCGGCCGCCCAGAGGGTGCGGGATCTCCTCGACCTGGATGGCTCTCCGCTCCCATCGTTCCAGGGCATCGGGAGAGCCTTGGGAGTCGAGGGCGCTCTGCTCGACGCCGGGACACGGACCGTACGCGGCCTGATGACCATCGATGGGGTTGTAGGGCTGGATGCCCAAGACAGGCCAGGCTTCGCCGTCCGGGCCTCTACCGGCGAAGCGAGACGTTTCGGCGTCTGTCGTGAGCTCTTCGAGTACCTGGCTACCGGGCAAGCGAGGTCGTCGCTCATCACCCGGGGTGGAACAGATCGCCAGCAGCGAAACCGCGCCTTCGCTGCCGAATTCCTATTGCCATCAAGAGCTTCTCCGAGAGCGCGTTTCGGCCGGTGCGGTGACCTATCAGGAGGTCAACGAGATCGCCGACGAGTTCGGGGTATCGTGGGCCGTCGTCTCTCATCAGCTCGAAAATCACCAGATCGCTCGAGTCACGACCGATTAGAGTACAGACGATGAAAGCGATCCGTTTCCACGAGCACGGCGGGCCCGAGGTGCTGCGGCTCGAAGAGGTGCCCCTGCCCGAGCCGGGAGAGGGGGAGGCCCGCGTGCGGGTGCGCTATGCCGGCGTCAACTTCATCGATATCTATCGGCGCACCGGCTTCTACCCGGTCCCCGGCGGGCTGCCGGCGATTCCGGGCGGCGAGGGCGCGGGCGTCGTCGAGGCGGTCGCGCCCGGCATCACCGAGGTCGCCGTGGGGGACCGCGTGGCGTTCTGGGACGCCGCCGGCGCCTACGCCGAGGCGGTGGTGCACCGCGCCGACCGGCTCCTGCCGCTTCCCGACGGCGTCGGCTTCGAGGCCGGGGCGGCGCTGCCGCTCCAGGGGATGACCGCCGCCTATCTCACCCACACCATCCGCCCGCTCGGGCCCGGCGCCACCGTGCTGATCCACGCCGCGGCCGGGGGTGTGGGCCTCCTGGCGGTGCAGATGGCGAAGCTCGCCGGCGCCCGGGTGATCGGCACCTGCTCGACGGAGGAGAAGGCCGAGCGGGCACGCGCCGCCGGCGCCGACCACGTGATCCGTTACACCGAGCGGGACTTCGTCGAGGAGACGAAGCGCCTGACCGGCGGCGAGGGCGTCGACCTGGCGATCGACGGCGTGGGGAAGACGACCTTCGAGGGAAGCGTCGCGGCGACCCGGATCCGCGGCCACGTGATCCTCTTCGGCCAGGCGAGCGGCGAGCCGGATCCGATCCGCCCGCGCAGGCTCCTGGGCAGCCGCACCCTGACCTCCGCCTCGCTCTTCGACTACTCCCGCGACCGCGCCGAGATGCTCGAGCGCGCCGGCCGGGTCTTCGGCTGGCACGCCGCGGGCCGCCTCGAGGTCCACGTCGACCGCGTCCTGCCGCTGGCCGAAGCCGCCGAGGCCCACCGCCTGCTCGCCGGCCGCAAGACCTCCGGCAAGCTCCTTCTGGAGCCCTGACCGACCGCCTCGCCGGAACGGGTGGGGTGCGCCCCGTCCCGCGGGGCGTGGCGGGTCCTCCTGGAAGCTGGTACTCCTCGGGTCGTGGAGCCCGGCTCCCGGCCGGCGGTCCGGCGCAAGCCGCTCCGGCGCGTGGGCGGGCCCGGGCCGACCGGAGGAGGTGCCCGATGCACTACCCGTTCTGGGACGTGGGGCTGGGCTACGGCCTGCTCATGGCCGCAATCGCCATCGTCCACGTCTTCATCTCCCACTTCGCGATCGGCGGCGGTCTGTTCCTGGTGGTCACCGAGGCCCGCGCCCGCCGCCGCGGCGAGGCGGGGTGGCTCGACTACCTGGAGCGCTTGAGCCGCTTCTTCGCCCTCACCACGCTGGTGCTCGGCGCGTTGACCGGGGTCGGCATCTGGTTCGTCATCGGTCTGCTCAACCCGGCGGCGACCGAGCTCCTGATCCACAACTTCGTCTGGGGCTGGGCCACGGAGTGGACCTTCTTCGTGGTGGAGATCTCGGCGGCGATCGTCTACTTCTACGGCTGGCGGAAGATGAGCGCCCGGAGCCACCTCGCCGTCGGCTGGCTCTACTTCGCCGCGGCCTGGCTGTCGCTCGCGGTGATCAACGGCATCCTCACCTTCATGCTGACCCCCGGCCGCTGGCTCGCCACCGGCTCGTTCTGGGACGGCTTCTTCACCCGCTCGTACTGGCCGTCGCTCGTGATTCGCACCGGGGTCTGCATCCTCCTCGCCGGGGTTTACGCCCTGGCCGTCGCCAGCCGCCGGCCGCGCTCGAGCGAGACGACGGCGATCGTGCGCTACGACACGGCCTGGGCCCTGGGCGGCCTGGCCCTCGCGGTGCCCGCCTTCTACTGGCACTTCGCCACCCTGCCGGCGGCGACCGTCGCCACGGCGCGCCAGATGATGCCCTGGCCCATGGAGTGGCACGGGGCGGTCGGCTGGCTGGCGGCGGTGCTGGGCGGCGGGCTCCTCCTCTTCGGCCTCGCCCTGGCCCGGCGCTTCGCGCTGCCCGCGGCCCTGGTGCTCATGGTCCTGGCGTTCGCCTGGTTCGGCAGCTTCGAGTGGCTCCGCGAGTCGATCCGCAAGCCCTGGATCGTCACCGGCGCCATGTACGGCAACGGCATCGAAGCGGACCGGGTGCCCGAGCTCCAGAAGAGCGGCCTGCTGCCGGCCCTCGCCTACCGCACCGGTGACGACGGCCGCGACCTCTTCAACCGCGCCTGCCGGAGCTGCCACACGATCGACGGCTACAAGGGCTTGCGGCGCGTCTACGACGGCACGGACGCCGCCTACGTCGCCGGCACGATTCGCGGCGCCCGTCGCATGCGCGACGAGATGCCGCCCTTCGCCGGCGACGCGACCGAGCGGGCCGCCCTCGCCGGCTACCTCCTCTCGGTCACCTCCGGAGGTGCGCGATGACCCCGAGCTACGAGTTCCTCTCCGCCCCGGTGTGGCTGATCACGGGGCTCCACGTCCTCACCCTGGCGCTCCACTTCGCGGCCATGGGCCTCGTCTTCGGCGGTCTCGGGCTCGTCCTCCTGGCGCGCCTCGACGACAAGTGGCACCGGCCGGCGGTCCGCACCTTCCTCCGCGCCCTGCCGAGCGCCAAGGCGGCGACCGTGACCTTGGGGGTGGCGCCGCTTCTGTTCGTGCAGCTCGTCTACCACCGCCAGGTCTACGCCGCGGCCATCGGCTCCGGCTGGTACTGGCTGGCCATTCCGGCGGCGGCGGTCGTCGCCTACTTCGCGCTCTACCGGGTGGCGCTCGTGCCGCGGCTCGCGGCCGGGCGGGTCACGCTCTGGCTGGGCGTCGCCCTCGCCGCCCTCGCCTACGTCTCGCTCGCCTACTCGGGGGTCTTCGCCATGGCGGAGGCCCCGAAGACGATCCACGCGGCCTACGCGGCCGACCCGTCGGGTGGGAGCTTCAACCCGGACGTGGGCGCCTGGCTCTTCCGCTGGCTCCACATGCTGGCCGGCGCGTTCACCCTCGGGGCCTTCGGGCTCGGCGTCTTCGGCCGCCGCGACGAGCGGCTGTTCGCCTACGCCAAGCGCGCCCTGGTCGTCGCCATGAGCGCGGCGGTCCTGGCCGGGCTGGTCTACCTGGGGACCCTGGGGCCGGTCCTGGCGCGGTTCCTCCAGTCGAGCGCCCTCCTCTGGATCGGCCTCGCCCTGGTGCTCTCGGTCGCCGCGCTCTACTTCTTCTTCCGGGGCCGCCTGGCGGTGTCCGGCGGCCTGCTCTTCGTCTCGCTCCTGTCGATGGTCGCGAACCGCCAGCTCTTGCGCTCGATCCGGCTCGACGGCATCGTCGAGAGCGCGGCCATGCCGTTCCGGCCCCAGTGGAGCGTCCTGGCGCTCTTCGCCGTCTGCTTCGTCCTGGCGCTGGCGGCGGTGGGCTACATGCTGCGGCTCTACTTCCGGGCGGAGGCGAGGGGCGCCGGGAGGATCTCGACCGCGGCCTGAGAGCCAGGGCCACGACGCCCGCCGAGCGCGGAGGTTCCGTCGTGCCGGTCGGAGGGGGCCGGAAGGCGCCAGCCGAGTTTCAGGTGCAGGCCGTCGACTCTGCACCGACAGAAACCCAAGTCAGGACCCTCGGATCTCCTCTACGAGCTCGCTGGTCCGAGCCGTCCCCCACCAGGCGGCTCCGGAACTTCTGCGCACTTCACAACCGGGGGCCTCATTGGTGTACTTCATGTCGCACAACGGTCTGCCCCCTCACCGGCGGCCGGCGCAGCCGGCTGTCGGGTGCAGCGGGTCGGTTGGCCGGTCTTCATGCGGTCTTTAGCTCCTCGCGAATCACACGTCGAAGCGTCTCCTCCAGAGGCTCGCGTGCCTCTTCGATGTACTCTCGGAGCGCCGTATTGATGAGCGTTTGGTAGTTGCCTCCGCCGGCTGCATGAACTTGCTGCTTGAACCACTCCACCAGGTCCTCGTCCAGACGGATGGTGATTCGTGTCTTGCCCTTCGGAACCGGAACTACCGGACCGCGCTTAGCGTGCCCAAAGTCGTATTCTTTTCTCATAGCCCTGTCTCGTCACGACGCCGCTCCTCGCCGGTTGCTTTTCGGGCCGAGATCAGACGAATGCGCTCCCCTCGCCAGGTGAAGACAACCACCAGCATCCGCTGCTCCGGGTCGTACCCCATCGTGACCCAGCGCTCCTCATCGTGCGCATCTGGGTCCCGAAGCGTCAGGGCCAGGTCGTCTTCAAGGACCAAAGCGGCGTCGGCAAAGTCGACACCATGCTTCAGGAGGTTCGCAGTCGCCTTCCGCTCGTCCCACTCAAGCTCCACGACCTGGAGTGTATGCACAGACGTGCACAGATGTCAACCTCGGACCTCTTGGCGATCGCATTCATGTCAGGGCCGGCACAACGTTGTCACTTCTCACCGGCGGCGCGAGCCGTCCGGTGCAGGGGCGTGGTTCTACGGCTTCTATACGCTGGCAAGCGCCCAACGTCGCGCGAGGCTTCGCATCGCTTCTTCGTGCTCCGGCCAGTCGTGGAGAATGGCAGGGTCGAAGTCGGCTCCGTTGGGCCAAACGAGCGTGTGTACTTCAGGATCCACCTCAACCTTGGCAAACAACTCTGGGTCGCGCAGGGGTCCGTAGAGCTCGCCCTCAAGGATGGGCTCGAGGTCGACTTGCCTAGAGCTGCCGTCGTCGAAGCCGATGCGGAGCCCATACGTTCCGGTGACCTCTACCGAGGTGATGCGATGAATGGGGTGTGTCATGGCTTGCTCCTCATCGAAGGGGCTCAATCTTACGCGGCGGGTGACCATCCTGCAAGCTCGCCCAGTTCGCCACGAGCTCATCTTGGTGCAGCTCGGCCCAGGCTTCAACGAGCCGCTGCTGCCGTCGAGGGAGACTCCCAGCCAGAGCCTCGACCGCCTCGATGCTGTAGATGACCACGT
Organism: uncultured Acidobacteriota bacterium; assembly: GCA_963741925.1. GTDB lineage: Bacteria > Acidobacteriota > Thermoanaerobaculia > Multivoradales > DATKCC01 > CAVUBL01. The sequence goes on along the minus strand of CAVUJU010000002.1, from coordinate 1,048,890 downwards.
CGTCTTGGGAGTACGCATGAAAGTGGGAATGGTGATGCTGCTCGCCCGCCTCTGCATACATCCGGATGATGATACCGAAAAATCTCGAAATCTCAGGCACGAGCCTCCCACCTCGAGGCTAGCATTTGCGCGCCGTGGCCACTCGACTGCCACGTTAGATTCGGGCCGTAGAACGCTATCGAGCTCAGCGGCTCCAGGCTCCCAGTGCTTCAACGATCGCCGGATATGCTAGCATAGAGGGCGCCATGCGAGTTACGGGACCAGATGGGCGACCGCCGCAGCGATGGGTTATACGCTGTTGCCCCAGCAAGAGCCGATGAGACGACGAATCTACACCGACACCTCCGAGTTCGGCGGCTACTACGACGAGGAGTTCCAGGAGCCCTCTCGGCGGCTCTTCAAGCGCTTCAAGGACGGTAGCGACCTGCTGCTCCTGTCGGATCTGACCCGTCTGGAGCTTCTCGGCGCTCCCGAGCAGGTCGGCCAGTTGGTTGACTCCCTGCCGTCCAGCTCCGTCTAGATGGTGGAACTGGGGGAAGAAGCGCGGAGTCTGGCCGATCTCTACATCGCCTCCGGCGTCGTCGGAGCCTCGATGCTCGCCGATGCACAGCACATTGCGGCAGCCACGGTCCATCGGGCAGACGTATTGGTCAGCTGGAACTTCAAACACATCGTGAATCTCCGACGGATTCATGGCTTCAACTCGGTAAACCTCCGGGAGGAGTACCAACTCCTCGAGATACGGACACCTCGTGAGGTGGTGCCTTATGCCAAGAACCATGAAGAAGAATCTTGACGCCGTCGCAATGATGCGTCAGATCCGCGACGACTTGAGCCGGAAGCTGATGACCATGAGCCATGAGGAGCAGCAGCGTTACATCCAGGAAAAGTTGGCTGGCAAGATCACTGACGACGAGCCCAAGCCTCGCCGAAGCTCAAGCGTATGCCGAGTAGGCACGGGGGCCTCACGGCCCCCGCACCCCTCTAAGAACCCGGCGTGCGAGTTTCCCCGCACCGGGCTCAAGCACTTCAAAGGCCGGTTCTCCGACCCGGTCACCCTACCATGGGTTGAGCGACCTTTGCGATCGTTGTAAGAAGCCACCGGCTCCGCACTCACTGGGCGGAGGAGAGGGTGCGCAAGCAGTCGCCACATGAGCTCCTGCCTCCCATCGCCTCCCCTCTTGAGGATGGTTCTCCCTACGTTCTCGCAACGAAGCACCTGCTGGACGTGGGCTCCCTTTCGGGCCGGGCACGTCTGTCCCGTATCCGACTCGTTACAAGCCGGCATTGGCTTCTTCCAGCATCCTGTCCCGCACCTCCATGGGCTTTCCTTGCGGTCCGCTTGCCTCGGGCCGAGGGCGGCGCGGCCGGAACGACTCTGGCTTCGAACGAAGGGAGAGGCGATCGGGCCGTGCTCAGGCCGGAACGATCCCGGCCGGCGGGAGCCGAAGGGCTCGCCGCCGGGGAGGAAAGATCGGGCCCTACCATCGATCGGGCGAAGATACGGGGTTTCCACGTTCCGCTCCAGAAGTCCACGCGGGGGTAGGTGCCTGCTATCGACCGGGTGCCGCTTACGACCGCGAGGGGTTGCCGTTCGAGGCCCCTTCCCGGCACCGTCACCGTTTTGGTCCAAGCCTCTCAGCCTCTTTGGCTTGTTCTCCCATGACGATCGGTTCACAGGTTCACTTCCGTTCACCCTGCCCGCTTTCTAGCCCTCACCTGGATCGAGGCTCCGAGGAGGGCTCTACTCTCTCGCGATTTCGAGCCCCGCGTGTCGCAGCACGCTTCGGCACATTGTCAGGGCCGCTCTTTATTCAGGCCCCTAGATTCGCCCGGCGGTACGGGCGGTCCTCTCATCTCGGAGGACACCTCCTGAAGCGACATCGTGTCGCAGAACGTGATTGAGCTGAGCGGCGCCGCCAGGCGCCCGCACCAGCGAGGGGTTACCCGGCTCTCTTGGGGGCCACACGGATGATTGCCCTGAGAGCCTCGTTCACTGCGCTGTCCGTGCCGAACGCCTCCGCAACATCTGGATCCAGTCTGGCGAGATTCGTTCCACCACGGTAGGCTGCTGCGTACTTACCTCGAACGCCTCCAGACATCCGAGCGAAGTCGTATTCAGGTTCCAATTCGTCCTTGTCTCTATCCTTCTTCATAAAATCGGCGCTCCTTCCTGGTGGCCCTCCGGGCACTGATGATGCGGATCACCTCGCCACTCTGGTCTGCCTTCGACCACGCCGTTGGTCAGGCGGGTTCGGATGTAGGCGAGGATCCCGGAGAGATGCTTGCGGATGGTTCGGGCTGCTTTGACGAAGGCTGGGAGCCGAGATCGAGAGGCCCAGGCAAGCCAGGCTCGGAGCGCTCGTTCGGCGCGCCAGGGTTGGCGGTAGTCGAGGGCCTGAGCGAGCGTCTCTTTGAGCAGGTAGGCGCGGTAGAGCCGCTGGTTGCTTCGCTGGAGCTCGGAGAGCTTGCGGCGCTGGGATCGGCTGAGGTTCCACGGATTCATCAGCAGCACGAAGCGGGTGCGCTTGAGGGCACGTGCTTCGTCGGGGTCGGAGGCGAGCTCGCGCACCAGCTCGCGCCGCACCTCGTCGAGCGCATCACTGACCAAGCGCTGGACATGGAAGCGGTCGTAGACGATCTCGGCGTCGGGCAGCCTCTCGCGCACGGCCTTGGTGTAGGCCGCGGACAGGTCGACGGTCACCATCTCGATCGCCTTGCAGCCCTCCTCGCCGAGCTGCTCGAAGAAGGGCGCGAGTGCCTCGGCGCTACGGCCTTCGCCGGCCCACACCACGCGACCGCGGTCGTGGTCGACCACGACGGTGAGATAGTGGTGACGTTTCTTGTAGCTGAACTCGTCGATGCCGATCCGGCGCAGGCCCACCAGCCGCTCGGGGTCGAGGCGGCGCTCGACCACCCGCGCGACGATGGAACCGACCGTCTCCCAGGCGATCCCGAGCACGCGCGTCACCTGGGTCTTGTCGGTGATCTGCGCAAAGTACGCCACCAGCTCCTCCCCTCTCTGCCAACATACGGTGAGACGATGCAGCCACCAGAATTAAGGAACCCGAGGGCGAGAGGAGAGGCACCGTATGCCAGAGACGAAGCAGGAGAACGGTTCGGGAGGGCACGGAGCTCCGGCCCGGCCGCTGGAGGGAGCCGTAGGCGACCGGAAGCGGCCGGGCCGCGTGACCTCGGCGCCCAATCCCCAGCTCATCGAGCGTCCGCGTCGGCGCAGGTTCACGGCGGCGTACAAGCTCGAGATCGTCCGCGCGGCGGACGCGTGCACGGAGCCGGGTGAGATCGGGGCTCTGCTGCGGCGTGAGGGGCTGCACTCCTCGCACCTGGCAAAGTGGCGCAAGCAACGGGACAAGGGGGCCTTGGAGGCGTTGTCGAAGCGTCGGGGCCGCCCTGGGGCCGATCCCCGGGCCGCTGAGATCGAGCGTCTTCGCCGGCGTGCCGAGCGCGCCGAGAGCGAGCTCGAGACGGCCCGCAAGGTGATCGAGGTGCAAAGAAACGTCTCCGCGCTTCTGGGAGCGCTGCTCGAGCCCAGGAGCGCGGAGGAGAGCATCGAGCCATGATCGAGCAGACCGTCGAAGAGCTCACGCCCCTCGTCGGGACCCGGCCGGCGTGCCGAGCGCTGGGTGCGTCGCCGGCGACGATCTACCGGCGTCGGCATCCTCCCGACCCACGGCCCCACAAGCCACGAGATCCCCCACCGCGGGCCCTCTCGCCTGCCGAGCGTCAGGCGGTGCTCGACGAGCTGCACGGCGAGCGCTTCGTGGACTCTTCGCCCGCCGAGGTGTGGGCCACGCTGCTCGACGAGGGCCGCTACCTGGCGTCCGAACGCACGATGTACCGGCTGCTCGCCGAGAAGGGCGAGGTGCGCGAGCGGCGCGACCAGCTCACGCACCCTCGCTACGCCAAGCCGGAGCTGCTCGCCGAGCGTCCCAACGAGGTCTGGAGCTGGGACATCACCAAGCTGCGCGGACCGGCCAAGTGGACCTCCTACTACCTCTACGTGATCCTCGACGTCTTCAGCCGCTACGTGGTCGGCTGGACCATCCAGTACCGGGAATCCTCCGCGCTCGCCGAGCAGCTGATCGCCCAGGCGACCGAGCAGCAGGACATCGCACCCGGGCAGCTGACCCTCCACGCCGACCGCGGCAGCGCGATGACGGCCAAGCCGGTGGCCTACCTGCTGGCCGATCTCGGGGTCACCAAGACCCACTCGCGCCCCTACACCTCGAGCGACAACCCGTTCTCGGAGTCCCAGTTCAAGACCCTCAAGTACCGACCCGACTTCCCCGACCGCTTCGGCTCCATTCTCCACTCCAGGAGCTTCGGCCGGGCCTTTATCGACTGGTACAACCACGAGCATCGCCACTCCGGCCTCGGCCTCATGACCCCCGCTGCCGTCCACTACGGCCAGGCCGAGGCGCTACGGGCCGAACGCCAACGCATCTTGACCGCCGCCTTCGAAGCCAACCCGGAGCGCTTCGTCCACGGCCACCCAAAGCCACCCGAGCTACCCAAGGCCGTCTGGATCAACCCACCCGACAACCATGGAGATGCTCCCTAATTGATCGAACCCACCGTCTCACCGGGGTTGACAGGCTCCGCTCGAACGCTTCACTGAAGCGACCTCCCGAGGGCGCCCAGGGGACCTGCTCCACGCGCACGCCACACTGAGGGCACTCCACTCGCCAGGGCGCGTAGCGCAGCACCACCACATGGCGCCCCCAGGGCAGGTGGCGCCACTCTCGCTCGTACCGACGGTCGTAGCGCGGTTCCGACCCGGCCACACTCGCCACAACGAGACCGACGCCACGTGGGCCGGACACATACCACCAACGTCCCATCCCGCCGGAACAGCGTGGATTCGACGTACATCTTCGTGACACCGATCAGACGACGCAGTACAGTGGTCAGGCGCATGGGGTCGCTCCTCCCTCCTCGGTTCCTTGGATGCACCAAGGAGAGCAGGAAACTCCATGCGTTTCAACCCCTTAGCGCCACCACACCCCCTCCTCCCAGGCCTCTGACCCTGGCGACCTACCGCTCCGAGCACCGACCGCCGACGGGCTCTCAGCTACCCACTCATAGTTGAGGAAAGCCTTCCATATCCACCAAGACCTTCATTTCGTTTTCTGACACGGAGGGAGCTTAGGATACCGGCTTCGTCTTCGACCACATCACGTAATTCCGAAAGAAGTACTTCCACGGCACGAAGATGCCCACCACGGGCACCCAGACGAAAATGTTGGCCATTGCCTCGGCGGGTGAGCCTGCAAGGGCGCCGGTCCGCCACAGCGGATACGCGACCGCGACATCCCAGACCAGCTTGTAGAAGATCATGAAGACCACGAGCGGCAGCCACTTCAGCGGGCGTATCAGTCCCAGGAGCCCCAATGTCGGGTATGCCACCCAGACACAGAAGGCTACGGCCCTGGTGTGGTCCCAGGGACCCACGTGGTTGATGATGATGGACCAGTTTGGCAAACCTACGCCGATGAACATCAGGAGATAGAGCACCCTCAGGCAGTAGATATTTAGCGGGCGGACGCCCTCGTATTTTACGTAGTTCGGCGTGATGACGTACTTGATGAAAGACATTACGAGCCTCCTTTCCGAGAAGCCAAACCTTGTTCGCGCGAATGCTGCGACATGCGCTTCTTGTTGGGCTTGCAGCCGACATCGTCGACAGCAGCCCGCGCCCACCTCAGGCGCCAATGAGGGCGGCCCGATCCCAGGCCTCTGCGTCCGGCTAACGTACGGCGCTCACCGGCCAAAACGCGCACACGCTATCCTACCAGCCTTCGAAACTTTGAGTTGCGCGTTTTGGTCCTGTGCAGCGCCATAGTTAGGCAGCCGGTTTGCGCACCCGAACGATCAGTCTCACCGTCAATTCGCACGGGCGACCATCCGTGCTTCCTGGGCAGAACCGCCAAGCCGTTTCTTCACGAGGCGATCCGCGGAGCGCGCAAAGCCCGGACCGCCAGAATAGTCGAGAACGCACCGGTCACTCCGAGGACATAGAGAGTCCAGATGAAGAGTAGGGCGCCGCTCTTCTCGAGAAACTCAGAACGCAATCCATTTTTCATGTGTAGAGGCAGCATCCCGGCGGCCATCACGCCGCCAAGTAGCATGATTACCTTGCCCAATGGCCGTTCTCGCAGCAGCACGGCGCCGCAGACAACGACGAGCAGGATCGCGACGCCGACAAGATGATTTAGCCCCGCGCGATCGAACCCGAAGACGATGTCCTGCGAGATATGAAGGGCAAGCAGAAGCACGGAGAGTATCGACGTAAAACTCAAGAGATCGCTCTGCTTCATTGACGGGCTCCTTTTCGGTGGTTTGGGCACTGCGTTGGCTGCCTGCCGAGTAGGCACGGGGGCCTCGCGGCCCCCGCACCCCTCTAAGAACCCGGCGTGCGAGTTTCCCCGCACCGGGCTCAAGCACTTCAAAGGCCGGTTCTCCGACCCGGTCACCCTACCATGGGTTGAGCGACCTTTACGATCGTTGTAAGAAGCCACCGGCTCCGCACTCACTGGGCGGAGGAGAGGGTGCGCAAGCAGTCGCCACACGAGCTCCTGCCTCCCATCGCCTTCCCTCTTGAGGATGGTTCTCCCTACGTTCTTGCAACGAAGCACCTGCTGGACGTGGGCTCCCTTTCGGGCCGGGCACGTCTGTCCCGTATCCGACTCGTTACAAGCCGGCATTGGCTTCTTCCAGCATCCTGTCCCGCACCTCCATGGGCTTTCCTTGCGGTCCGCTTGCCTGGGCGCGACGGCGGCCGTGCCGGAACGACTCTTGGCCTCCGATGGAGGGGAAGAGACGATCGGGCCGGGCGCGGGCCGGAACGATCCCGGCCGGCGGGAGCCGGAAGGCTCGCCGCCGGGGAGGAAAGATCGGGCCCTACCATCGATCGGGCGAAGATACGGGGTTTCCACGTTCCGCTCCAGAAGTCCACGCTGGGGTAGGTGCCTGCTATCGACCGGGTGCCGCTTCTGACCGCGAGGGGTTGCCGTTCCAGGCCCCTTCCGGACACCATCACCGTTTGGTCCAAGCCTCTCAGCCTCTTTGGCTTGTTCTCGCATGACGATCGGTTCACAGGTTCACTTCCGTTCACCCTGCCCGCTTTCTAGGCCTCACCTGGATCGAGGCTCCCAGGAGGGCTCTACTCTCTCGCGATTTCGAGCCCCGCGTGTCGCAGCACGCTTCGGCACATTGTCAGGGCCGCTCTTTATTCAGGCCCCTAGATTCGCCCGGCGGTACGGGTGGTCCTTCTCGGACACCTCCTGAAGCGACTTCGTGTCGCACAACGGCCATGAACTGAGCGGCGCGCCTTTCGCGCCCGCTCCAGTGATGGGTTGGCCGACGGGGCCTTAGGCTTCGTCACCGGGAGACTCTTCCAGAGCAAGTCGCTGTGCCTCTGCCCGCTCCTCGGACACCTCGAGTAAGGTTTCGTATGCATTTGTCGCAGCGCCTTCAAGAACCGGGAACAGCTCGTCGAGTAGCTCACCGAAGTTGAACAGATTGAATCTGAACACTGGTTTCAAAGCCCTCTTCCCTGCAGTGTCCATTGGGTAGCGGAACGTATAGGAGCCTCGATCAGCAGCGTCGAACTCCGAGATGAGCGCTCTGAAGTCCTCCACCTTCCTCATGTGGGGGAGCCCGAGATCCCAGTCCCAGCCGAAAGCTGCAAAGACCCGCTCAAGGTCCTTCCTGAGAACCTCCAAATTGTGCGTCTTTAGTAGGCGATCCTTCCTAATCGGAGTCACACCTTGTATCTCTAGCATTGAGGCGCCCTCAAGAACCGCCGCCTTCATGTACAGCTCAAGTGCATGGCGATACAAGAACACGATGGGATAGGCCAGGTAGTCGAAGTGATCCTGACCGAAGTGGGGATTTGCGTGGTGGCCTGCGAGAGCTTCCTTCGCCATCTGATGGAAAGCCTCCGCAACCAGCGTCAGCTCGCCCTCTGGGCTGCCAGCGTAGTTGATAATCACCCTTCCGTGACCTGAACCGCTGGCGTCGAACAGCTTCTTCTTCATAGGGCACTCAGCCTAGGATGTGCGAGTCGGCCAACGATGAGGCGTTTCAGCGGCGTCGGGTGAAGGCGTCTGCCACGGCATCGGTGTTGATCCTTCCTTGCGCTGCCACCTGGCGAAGCCTCGAACGGTCTCGACGCCCGTTGGAGACGCTGGGTTGAACAGCCGGGCTCGTCGTTGGCAGTCTCTCGGTTTCAGCTATGGGGATTGTACCAGAGATCGGGGGTTCCTGGAACGCTCTCGGAGCGGCGTGAGGGGCCCGACGGCAGGTGGGCCGTGCGGGAAGATGGCGCCGAGGGGTACGCCGTGGGTCCCGCGACCGGCTCCCAGGGGCTGATGACGGTTTCCGGCGTCGCGAAGAGCGCACCCCGCCCGGCGGCGCCTCCCTGGCGAGTTGTCGGCGGAAGCCCTCTCATGCCAGCGATCGCTCCACGGCGAGGCCGGGAGGGGGGATCCCAGACCGCTCACCTCCGGCGACGACGACCAGGGGCAGCCCGCAGACCGGGCAGCGCGGGCCTCGATCGGCTTGGGGCCCACGGTGCCGGCTCCCGATCCTCCGGCGCGCCTCGGCCCACTCGGGACCGGGCTCGATCGCGCCCCGGGCCTGCTCGAGCAGCTCCCGGCTCCTCGGGGCGTAGAGCCCGTAGGAGCGCACCATCTTCATGCCCGGCGGTGGGACGTGCTGGAGGAGGCGGCCGAGAAACTCGCCGACCGCGAGGCGCATCACCTTCGCCTTCGGCCGGCCGCCGGCGTCGGCCTCACGGAAGTCCCCGTAGCGGAAGGCGACCTCCCGGCCGTCGAAGCCCACGAGGCGGCTGTTCTTCAAGGGGCCGCCCTTCAAGTAGCGGGCCAGGTAAACGGCCACCCCCTCACCGTGGCGGTAGGGGGCTTCGAGGCGCACGTTCCACTTGCGCCGCCGCGCCTTGGTGACGATGCGCAGAGCCTCGGCGAGCGAGAGATCGCCGGGCAGCTCGATCTCCCCACTGCGGAGAAGAGCCTCCAACGCGTCGCAAAACCGTTGTCGGAAGTCGTGTCGCACCTGGCGGTAGGGCAAGAGATACCCGTTGCGGATCGCCCGCCACGTCCCGTTTGCAGCGAGCCCACCTCCGACCACCAGGCAGTGGACATGCGGATGGGCCACCAGGGTCCGGCCCCAGGTGTGGAGCGCCGCGATCCAGCCCGGCCGGGCCTGCCCGAGACGCCGCTCCTCGCCCAGCAAGCTCCGCAGCGTCTCGGCCGAGACCTCGAAGAGCAGATCCCCGATCTTGCGCGGGTTCCACCGCCAGAAGCGCCGAAACTGCCAGGGGATCGTGAAGATGATGTGGTAGTGATCCGTCGGCAGCAGGAGCTCACGCTTCGCCGCCAGCCACGACTCGATCTTGCCCCAGGAGCACTGCGGGCACATCCGGTGCCGGCACGAGTTGTACCAGACCCCCTGGACGTGGCCCGCCGGGCAGCGCATCGTGTGGCCCCCGAGAGCTGCCGTGCGGCAGTGCAACAGAGCCTTGGCCGCCCGAGCCACATACCCCGGTAGCTTCCGCTCTTCGAGCAGTCGCGCCAGCCCGGAGCGCAGGATCTCCTGGATCGTCCATCCCATACCCTCCTATGACGGAATCCGGCGCTACGATCTCGCAGCAAACTCCAAGATCGGCCGCCATCATCCCACCCCGGCCTTGCCTCAGGAAGGGTTTCTCGGTATGATCAGAAAGGCATTCGGAGGGCAACAATCCGCGAAGCGGTCTGTTCAACGGTTTCACGTTCAACCGCGAGCCGCGCGAGAAAGCTTGCCCAATCTTGATAGGTGTCGCGCGCGGCTCGTCGGTTGCAACGTAGTGTTAGCCAGCCGGAGATTGTAAGGTGGCGCGCTCCGATCGCCGATCTGCCGCCGCGCTGGCCTGCTCTTTCCATCGTTGCTCGTTGACGCCCATCACGAGGAGCCACAGGCACAAAGATACCTCCCCGACAGCAGACACCATCAGGAAACGGAAGACCGTAGGTGCGATCGCGGGTGCAAGGAAGTCCGCGAAACTGTTGGCCAGGTAAGCGACACCCTGGATTGCCAGCAGTGCGCCGATGACCCGCGGAAAGAAGCGTGACCGGACAATCAGGTAGCCGCGCGCGAGCATGGTGCCGCCGAAAAATGCGAGGGCAACGGCGTAACCGATCCCCTGCAGTTCGAGGGCCATGTAGGTCTGCGCCTGCAGGAGTCCCGAACTGACACCCAGGTCGTGGCCCCGCTTTAGCAGAATCAACGGCGCGAAGTGACCGAGCAAAGCGGCCCCTTGGATAGCTCCCCCGACCAGCGAGAAGAAGACCGCCAGCAACGCGACCTGTCTGTTCACCACCTTGAAGAGCTCATAGAGGAGCATTATCAGCACCACCACGCACAGACCAGCGATCAGCTCGATAGCGAAACCCCATCGAAAGAGCTGCTCGTGGGCCAGAATGTTCTGCGCGGTTGCGGCGGCGTCGCCCGATACCACCACGCGACTGCGGACCAGGATCTCGGCGAATATGCCGGCGACGATGATGATCAGATACAGGAAGCCTGCGATCCTGGCGTAGGTTCGCGGCGATGCTGCCGCAGTCCGTTCCCTCATTTCCATTGTTGGTTGCTCCCATTCATCTCGCAGGTACTCGTTCCGTTGTGTCTGGCTAACGGCCTGCCGGCTGAGCGGCGCGGCCGAAGGCCGCGACCGTCTCGAGCCGGTTGGTTAAGTGCCGCCCCTTGCATGGTAGAGTACAGCGTATGACACGCGAAGCGCTACTCCAAGAAGCCCTGAGGCTCCCCCGCCGCGAACGCGCCGATGTCGCCGCGGAGTTGCTCGCCAGCCTCGACGACGAACTGACAGAGGATCCCCAGGAGCTAGAGAAGGCTTGGGCTGCTGAGATTGAGAGGCGTGCCCGGAGGGTGTTGGCAGGCGAGTCAGCAGGAACCCCCTGGGAGGATGTCGAGCAACGGATCAGAACGCGCCTGGCGAAGTAGTGGCGACGCCGCTGAGGTTTGAAGCCGAGGCCGAACACGAGCTCGACGAGGCTGCCCAAAGGTACGAAGACCAGCGGCTCGGCCTCGGTCAGCGGTTCCTGCAGGAGATCGCGGTCACCACGGAGCGAATCCGCCAGTTCCCCGGAGTGGGAGCGCCCGTGAAGCACGTCCCGGCAGAGTTGGGGGCGCGACATGCCCCAGTAAAGGGATTCCCGTATCATGTGGTTTATCTGAAGAAGGGAAACGAAATCCGGGTCCTCGCAATCGCTCACTACAGGCGACGACCCGGGTACTGGCTCGATCGATGAGATGGTGACACCTCGCGGCACTTAACGGCTTTGCGCTTCACCGGCGGCGCCAGCCGACCGGTGCAAGCGAGGGTTAGGCGCTGACGATGCAACACAAGATCGCATTGGGGAAGCGACTCTATTCGGCTTCACCATAGCCACTATGGAGCATTAGTCATAATCAGCACTGGCCCACGCCTCCCGCTGTGCCTCATAGCCTGCTTCCCAACGCTCCTGCATCTCTTCACGGATGATCTCTGGAATGTAAGCCAGACGCTCGATCACCGCTTCCATTGTGGAGGCAAACACGTATAGATCGAACTCGAACGGGTCCTCAAGACTTGGAGACTCTCCGTCAGTCTTAATGGTGTATCGGAAGGTGTAGGAGCCGCGATCGAAGGAATCGAACTCCTCAACAACCCGCGCCAAGTCGTCTTGTGTACGCAGGCCCGGCGTGTCCAAGTCCCGGACGTCCTCCGCCCCCATCTGCTTGAAGATCCGCGAAGCTTCCTCGAACAGTGGCATGAGGCTATGCTTCATGAGCTTCCTCATAGGCATCGGTTCTTCCCCATCGTGGGCCAAGAGGACGGCGCCCGCGAGGATAACCGCCTTGAGACTTAGCTCCAGCGCTTGGCGGTATAGAAAGACTACAGGGTAAGCCTGAAACTCATCGCCTGCATACAGCCCGCGGGGCCGATCAGCCTTAAGGTGTTCCAGGTGATCTCGTGCAACCGATCGATAGCCCTCTGCAACGTGCTCTAGGTCGACCAAGGGGTCGCCACTCCAATTGAGATATACGCGACCTGGGTTCTGCCCTGGTGGATTGGGAAGAGCGAAGAGTATCCGGTCTTTGGCATGCCGTTTTCTCTTCATCACGTGGCAGTCTCCTTCGCCTAACGATGAGGCGTTTCAGCGGCGTCGGGTGAAGGCGTCTGCCACGGCATCGGTGTTGATCCTTCCTTGCGCTGCCACGTGGCGAAGCCTCGAACGGTCTCGACGCCCGCTGGAGACGCTGGGTTGAACAGCCGGGCTCGTCGTTGGCAGTCTCTCGGTTTCAGCTATGGGGATTGTACCAGAGATCGGGGGTTCCTGGAACGCTCTCGGAGCGGCGTGAGGGGCCCGACGGCAGGTGGGCCGTGCGGAAAGATGGCGCCGTGGGGCGCGCCGTGGGTCCCGCGACCGGCTCCCAGGGGCTGATGACGGTTTCCGGCGTCGCGAAGAGCGCACCCCGCCCGGCGGCGCCTCCCTGGCGAGTTGTCGGCGGAGGCCCTCTCATGCCAGCGATCGTCCCACGGCGAGGCCGGGAGGGGGATCCCAGACCGCTCACCTCCGGCGACGACGACCAGGGCCAGCCCGCAGACCGGGCAGCGCGGGCCTCGATCGGCTTGGGGCCCACGGTGCCGGCTCCCGATCCTCCGGCGCGCCTCGGCCCACTCGGGACCGGGCTCGATCGCGCCCCGGGCCTGCTCGAGCAGCTCCCGGCTCCTCGGGGCGTAGAGCCCGTAGGAGCGCACCATCTTCATGCCCGGCGGTGGGACGTGCTGGAGGAGACGGCCGAGAAACTCGCCGACCGCGAGGCGCATCACCTTCGCCTTCGGCCGGCCGCCGGCGTCGGCCTCACGGAAGTCCCCGTAGCGGAAGGCGACCTCCCGGCCGTCGAAGCCCACGAGGCGGCTGTTCTTCAAGGGGCCGCCCTTCAAGTAGCGAGCCAGGTAAACGGCCACCCCCTCACCGTGGCGGTAGGGGGCTTCGAGGCGCACGTTCCACTTGCGCCGCCGCGCCTTGGTGACGATGCGCAGAGCCTCGGCGAGCGAGAGATCGCCGGGCAGCTCGATCTCCCCACTGCGGAGGAGGGCCTCCAACGCGTCGCAAAACCGTTGTCGGAAGTCGTGTCGCACCTGGCGGTAGGGCAAGAGATACCCGTTGCGGATCGCCCGCCACGTCCCGTTTGCAGCGAGCCCACCTCCGACCACCAGGCAGTGGACATGCGGATGGGCCACCAGGGTCCGGCCCCAGGTGTGGAGCGCCGCGATCCAGCCCGGCCGGGCCTGCCCGAGACGCCGCTCCTCGCCCAGCAAGCTCCGCAGCGTCTCGGCCGAGACCTCGAAGAGCAGATCCCCGATCTTGCGCGGGTTCCACCGCCAGAAGCGCCGAAACTGCCAGGGGATCGTGAAGATGACGTGGTAGTGATCCGTCGGCAGCAGGAGCTCACGCTTCGCCGCCAGCCACGACTCGATCTTGCCCCAGGAGCACTGCGGGCACATCCGGTGCCGGCACGAGTTGTACCAGACCCCCTGGACGTGGCCCGCCGGGCAGCGCTTCGTGTGGCCCCCGAGAGCTGCCGTGCGGCAGTGCAACAGAGCCTTGGCCGCCCGAGCCACATACCCCGGTAGCTTCCGCTCTTCGAGCAGTCGCGCCAGCCCGGAGCGCAGGATCTCCTGGATCGTCCATCCCATACCCTCCTATGACGGAATCCGGCGCTACGATCTCGCAGCAAACTCCAAGATCGGCCGCCATCATCCCACCCCGGCCTTGCCTCAGGAAGGGTTTCTCGGTATGATCAGAAAGGCTTTCGGAGGGCAACAATCCGCGAAGCGGTCTGTTCAACCATTGTGTATCCAGAACGGCGCTGCCCCTCAGCGGCGCGCGAAGCGCGTCCGGCTGCAGGGGCCGGGTTAGGCGCTACTGCGGTCCGCAACGGCATACTTTGAAGACCAGTATCGGTAGTTTCGTTCACGTTCGACGATCTCGTTGAAAGGCATGGCGGCTGAAGTTGCGGAGACCAACTCGACCTCCTCGGGCCGACCTCCAGCGCCGGATCTCACAGTTTTACCGACAAAGGGTGCTGCTGCAAGTTTTCTTGAAAGCCACAAGGCGATCTCATCCGGGAGCTTCCCGTGCTCCTGCACCATAGAATCAACAACAAGCTGTAAGGCGCCTGCGATCGGGTCTGTATGCGCGTCGAGAATTGAATTCTCACTCTGGAAACTCTCCTTGTCTGCGCCAGTCAAGGTGAAGCCAAACCAAACCGACTGCAAGTCTTCAACGCACCGGCTGTCCTTGAGGTCTAGGTGCTCCCTGTGGAAGAGGGCGAAAGCCTGTTGTCGTCGGGGGCGGGCGGCCAAGTGGTGATTTCGAAGATCGACAGTAACTGAAGACCCGACGAGAGCGTTCACGGGAAAGACAGCAACGTAACCGTCATCGCGGGGCTCGCCACCACTCGCAAAGAAGCCCGCTACACGAGTGCTGCTGGTGAGGTCAAGCAACTCGGTTGGGAGACCGTAATGCTGCGCGAAGCCCGCCGAGTCCATTGGGGAGAGCGAAAGAAACTCGCGCAGTTGGCTTTCGATTAAACTTGCGATTTTCGGGAGGAGCTTCCTGGCGCGCTCACTCAAAGCTGGGTCGGCGGGTAGCCGCTGAATAGTTGCCATCGTACTTTCATACTGCGCGGATTCGCCACGAAAGAGATACGCCGGAGTGACTACTGAACCGAGAGACTCGCTGCTGCGACGATCCTTGGCCTCTACGTGTACTTCGCCAAAGTACGTGCCACTGACATAGGCAATGCAGTCAGTGAGACTGGAGAAGTGTTTCTTGACGGCGACGGTCATGCAGGCTCCTGGACTCCCTGGCGCCTAACGATGAGGCGTTTCAGCGGCGTCGGGTGAAGGCGTCTGCCACGGCATCGGTGTTCATCCTTCCTTGCGCTGCCACCTGGCGAAGCCTCGAACGGTCTCGACGCCCGTTGGAGACGCTGGGTTGAACAGCCGGGCTCGTCGTTGGCAGTCTCTCGGTTTCAGCTATGGGGATTGTACCAGAGATCGGGGGTTCCTGGAACGCTCTCGGAGCAGCGTGAGGGACCCGACGGCAGGTGGGCCGTGCGGGAAGATGGCGCCGAGGGGTACGCCGTGGGTCCCGCGACCGGCTCCCAGGGGCTGATGACGGTTTCCGGCGTCGCGAAGAGCGCACCCCGCCCGGCGGCGCCTCCCTGGCGAGTTGTCGGCGGAAGCCCTCTCATGCCAGCGATCGCTCCACGGCGAGGCCGGGAGGGGGGATCCCAGACCGCTCACCTCCGGCGACGACGACCAGGGGCAGCCCGCAGACCGGGCAGCGCGGGCCTCGATCGGCTTGGGGCCCACGGTGCCGGCTCCCGATCCTCCGGCGCGCCTCGGCCCACTCGGGACCGGGCTCGATCGCGCCCCGGGCCTGCTCGAGCAGCTCCCGGCTCCTCGGGGCGTAGAGCCCGTAGGAGCGCACCATCTTCATGCCCGGCGGTGGGACGTGCTGGAGGAGGCGGCCGAGAAACTCGCCGACCGCGAGGCGCATCACCTTCGCCTTCGGCCGGCCGCCGGCGTCGGCCTCACGGAAGTCCCCGTAGCGGAAGGCGACCTCCCGGCCGTCGAAGCCCACGAGGCGGCTGTTCTTCAAGGGGCCGCCCTTCAAGTAGCGGGCCAGGTAAACGGCCACCCCCTCACCGTGGCGGTAGGGGGCTTCGAGGCGCACGTTCCACTTGCGCCGCCGCGCCTTGGTGACGATGCGCAGAGCCTCGGCGAGCGAGAGATCGCCGGGCAGCTCGATCTCCCCACTGCGGAGAAGAGCCTCCAACGCGTCGCAAAACCGTTGTCGGAAGTCGTGTCGCACCTGGCGGTAGGGCAAGAGATACCCGTTGCGGATCGCCCGCCACGTCCCGTTTGCAGCGAGCCCACCTCCGACCACCAGGCAGTGGACATGCGGATGGGCCACCAGGGTCCGGCCCCAGGTGTGGAGCGCCGCGATCCAGCCCGGCCGGGCCTGCCCGAGACGCCGCTCCTCGCCCAGCAAGCTCCGCAGCGTCTCGGCCGAGACCTCGAAGAGCAGATCCCCGATCTTGCGCGGGTTCCACCGCCAGAAGCGCCGAAACTGCCAGGGGATCGTGAAGATGATGTGGTAGTGATCCGTCGGCAGCAGGAGCTCACGCTTCGCCGCCAGCCACGACTCGATCTTGCCCCAGGAGCACTGCGGGCACATCCGGTGCCGGCACGAGTTGTACCAGACCCCCTGGACGTGGCCCGCCGGGCAGCGCATCGTGTGGCCCCCGAGAGCTGCCGTGCGGCAGTGCAACAGAGCCTTGGCCGCCCGAGCCACATACCCCGGTAGCTTCCGCTCTTCGAGCAGTCGCGCCAGCCCGGAGCGCAGGATCTCCTGGATCGTCCATCCCATACCCTCCTATGACGGAATCCGGCGCTACGATCTCGCAGCAAACTCCAAGATCGGCCGCCATCATCCCACCCCGGCCTTGCCTCAGGAAGGGTTTCTCGGTGCGATCAGAAAGGCTTTCGGAGGGCAACAATCCGCGAAGCGGTCTGTTCAACCATTGTGTATCCAGCGCCATAGTTCTGCCAACCTCGACCTAAGTGGCAACCTAGCTGCGGCTTTCCTCACAGTCCGATGCTGGGCAGATGCTTCGGTTGAGCAGTAGCTTAGCTGTACCTGGGCCAATTGTCAAGGCGTGCTGATTCGGCCGCGTCGGGGGCTCGCTAACAGGAGGCCCGGAGGTTGTCCGGACCAGCGGCCCGCAGACTAGGTAGCGCTTGGTGGCGGTCTAACCTCGCCCTCTTCGCTCTCGTGGCGGCTCCGGGTTCCCGGGCACTCGTTGTCCGGCATGCCTCGGGAGCTCCCGCTCGATCGAGAGGACGTGGCGAGCGAGGGCTGCCTAAGCACCGAATCGCCACCCGTCGCCCGCTGCTGCGCTACAGCCGGTCTGCTGGGCTCCGTACGCCCATTCCTCCTTTGTTGAGCATGTGTGTGTAGATCATGGTGGTCCGGACGCTCCGGTGGCCCAGGAGCTCCTGAACCGTACGGATGTCGTAGCCGTCCTCGAGCAGGTGTGTGGCGAACGAATGCCTGAACGTGTGGCACGTCGCACGTTTCGCAATCCGACTCCGGCGCACCGCTTGCCGGACGGCCTTCTGGACGGCGGTCGGATGCAAGTGGTGGCGCACCTCGTCGCCATCTTCCCGGCGGCTTCGCTGGCTCGCCTGGAAGACGTACTGCCACAGCCACTCGCCCGGTGCTCTCGGGTACTTCCGCGCGAGGGCATAGGGAAGGCTCGTCCTGCCGTAACCCGCCGCGAGATCGCGGCCATGAATCCTCCACACAGACTCGAGATGCCGGAGGAGTGGTGCCTTGAGTTGCTGAGGGAGCATCGACACCCGGCTCTTCCGGCCCTTGCCGTCGTGGACGGTCACCTGTGCGTAGGCGAAATCGAGATCCTTGACCCGGAGCCGCAGGCACTCGTTGAGGCGTAGCCCGGAGCCATAGAGGAGCAGCACCACGAGGCGTGCAGTTCCCCCAAGGTGTTCAAGCACTCCCCGTACCTCGTCCCGGGTGAGCACCACCGGCACGTGGCGACTGCGCTTCGCCCGGACGGCGTCGAGGGTGCCGAGGTCTCGCTGGAGGACGTGCCGGTAGAGGAAGAGCAGGGCGCTCAGGGCCTGGTTCTGGGTGGAGGCGCTGACGTGGCGGTGGGTGGCGAGGTGGGTGAGGAAGGCGGTGACCTCTTCCTCCCCCATTTCCCGAGGATGGCGCTTGCCGTGGAAGAGGATGTACTGGCGGATCCAGTGGACGTAGGCCTTCTCGGTCTTCGGGCTCATGTGGCGGACGCGGATCGCTTCGCGGACTCGGGTCAGGAGCTTGGGAGCGGAGGGTGGGCGGTCGGTTGGGCTGTGGGTTGTCGTCATGGCGTCCTCGTGCACGGCCGGGAGTGGCCTGGCTTTGTACTGGAGGACGCGATTCGTGGCTGGGATCTCCCGGCTCAACCCTTGAACAGCCTCTTGACTTCTGGCCCGGCATGGCGTAAGGTGGGCGTAGATCGAACGAACGGGAGAGAGGAGGACGACGACAGGAAGCGAGCCGGAAGCGCACCGCCACGTCCATCAGCCCGCGATCCGGTGGGGCTCCGAGGAGCGCCGCCGGACGCCACGATCCACCAGGCCGTGAAGCGGGCACGGCGGGGGAGATGAGCCCACCGCCGCGCCCTGGCCGACACATGGAGACATCCCATGAGTCAGCGTGACTCGAAGTGTAGCAACCCTTCGTCCGTCCTGCCCCCCGCTGTGGACACCGTCGGGCTCGACGATTTCTCCTCCAACGCCTTTTCCCCCGTGTTTCTCGACCGGCTCTCCCGGCGCGAGCCGGCGCCGGCGACGCCGGAGGCCGATCTCGCCGGGCCGTGGCGCGTGACGGCGCTCTACGGGGCCGGCGACGAGCCTCGGTGGGGCTGCGTCGCCGCCGGCGAGCGCGAGCCGCGGCTCGTGCTCCAGGCGCCGGACCTGGCCTACCTCGCCGCGGCGGCCCTGGCGGTTGCCGAGCGGCCGGCCGGCTTCCGCTTCCAGGAGGACGCCGCGCGGCGGCTCCACCTGCTCTGGAATGGCCGGCCGGTGGGCACGGCCACCTACCAGGGCGATAGCCTCCCCCTCGTCCTCTCGGGCCTGGCGGACCTCCGGCTCCAGCCGCTCGCCTTCGCCCACTACCTGCTCGCGGTGCCGGACCAGACTCTCCGGCGCAGCGGCCGGATCTTGATGGAGCTCCTTCGGGAGGTGGGGCGATGAGCAAGCTTGAAGGGACCCACGCCGAGCCTGCCGCGCGGCCGAATCTCGAGACCGCCTTCCGCGAGACGTTCTTGTGGTGCTTGACCGAGCCGGAGCACGTGGAGCTCCTCCGCCGCCTGGGGCGGGTGCTCTACGACATCGCCATGGAGAGTCCCTACTGGGATTGGGGCCTGGGCCACGGGCTCGGCTCGCCCCGGGGCGACGCCACGGCCGCCGCGGCGGACCTCGAGGACCTGGCCGGCTATCTCCAGAGGATCGCGGAGCAGCCGGCGGAGCTGGGGGTCGCCCGCGAGGATCTCGGCCTCTGCCGGGCGGCTGGCGGGTGGGCCGGGCGGGTGCGGCGGCTGGTGGCCGAGATGCGGGAGGCGGTGGGGGAGGGCGGGGAGGGGGATCAGGAGGATGAGGACGTGGGGGGCGCGTAGGCAGAGGAGGAGTGCGAGACGCTCCTCGCCACGGAGCCGAACCGGGAGGTGGACGCCATCGAGAGGACCTGGGATTCGGAGGATGCCGGCCGGGTGCCGGCCGGGTTGCAGGCGGGCTTCAGGCGCTTCGCCGGATCGCCGCGATCAGCTCTTCCTTGCTCATCTTGCTGCGGCCCGGCACGTCGAGCTTCCGGGCGCGGGCGTAGAGCTCCTCCTTGGTGAGGTCGGCAAGAGGCGGCGCGGCGCGGCGGCGGCCGGTCCGCGTTCGACGGCCGTCGCCCCGCTCGTGCTCGAGGCTCCACTTGAGGACGTTCATCAGGTCGGGCACCTCCTGGCGGTGGGCGGCGGCGGCCGGCTCGGGCCCCACGACGTCCTCGCCGGCCTCGAGCTTCTCCCGGGCCAGGCGCTCGAGCCCTGCGGACTCCTCGTCCCGGAGCTCGTCGGGGTCGAGCTCGTCCGCGGCGAGCTTCGCAATCTCCGCCCCGAGCTCCTTGACCCGCTTCGGGTCGGGTGTCTCCGGCGCCGGCAGCCCCACCGCCTCCGGCGTGCGCACCTCGTCGGCGAAGCGGAGCACCTCGGCGCGCAGGATGCCGCCCTCGGAGAGGATCGCCACCAGGTACTCCTTGCCGCGCATCACGAAGGTGGCGATCCCGATCCGCGCCGCCTTCTCGAGCGCGCGGGCGAGCAGACGGTAGGGCTTGTTCGACTCGCCGGCGGGGGTCAGGAAGTAGCCGCGCTGGAAGAACGCCGGGTCGACCGCGTCGGCCGGCACGAACACCTCGAGGTCGATGGCGCGGGTCTTTTCGGGCGCCAGGGCCTCGAGCTCCTCGTCCTCGACGGTGACGAAGCGGCCCGGCTCGACCTCGTAGCCGCGGAGGACGTCGCTCCCAGCGACCTCCCGGCCGCTCTCGGGGTCGTAGTAGCGCCGGGCGAGCGGCAGGCCGCCGGGGCCGACGAGAGTGAGCGAGGTGCCGCCACCGCGCCGGGCCGGCAGCAGGTCGACCGGGATCGACACCAGCCCGAAGGTGAGGGTGCCGGACCAGAAGGCGCGCGCCCGCACCGCCGCCTCGTCCACGGCCGCCCGGCGCTCGCGCCGCCCGGCCTTGCGCTTCTCAGGCACTCTTCGCCCCCTTGCGCTCCCCGAGGCTCTTCTCGAGGAGCTCGGCGAGCGATCCCTCCTCTTCGCGCCGCGGGCGGAGCTTCCGGAGCTTCACGCCCTGGCCCGCCGCCTTGGCGGCGACCAGCTCCCGGACCGCCTGCCGGTAGTCGTCGCGGAAGGCCGCGAGGTCGAGGTCCTCTGCGTAGGCCTCGACCAGCCGGGCGGCGAGCGCGAGCTCGCGCTTCTCGAGCTCGGGGCCGTCGGGCGCCGCGAGGTCGCGGGCCGAGATCACCTCCGCCGGGTGGCGGACGGTGAGGAGCATCAGGAAGCTGCCGTCGGACCGGAGCGCTCCGGCGTAGCCCTGGCGACGCATCACCCAGCGGGCCACGCCCTCGCGCTCGGCGCGGTCGAGGGCGGCGGCGAGGGCGAAGTAGTCGCCCGCCGAGCCGTCGTCCGGCCCGAGGAAGTACGGCCGGTCGTACCACTGCGGGTGGATCGCCCCGCGCGGAACGAAGCGCCTGATCTCGATCTCGCGCGACGGCTCCGGCTCGAGCTCCGCGAGCTCCTCGGCCGAGAGCGCCACGAAGCGGCCCGGCTCCACCTCGAAGGCCTTCCGGACCTCCTCGGCGGGGACCTCCTCCTCGCTCTCGGGATCGACCATCCGCTGGCGGACCGGGCGCCTGGTCTCGGGGGCGAGCAGCCGGAAGTGGACCTTCCGGTCCTCGACCGCCGCGTAGAGCTTGACCGGCAGGCGCACGCCGCCGAAGTGGATCACGCCCTTCCAGATCGCGCGCGCCGCCACCTCACGACCCTCCGGTGGCGCAGTCGAGACAGACGACGCGCGCCGTCGCCTCGACCTCGATCGCGCAGAACGGGCAAAGCGGCGCGTCGCAGGCCTCGCACCGGACCTCGACCTCGAGATCGAACGAGCCGGCGCAAACGGCGCAGGTCTCCGAGCCGGTCTCCGACCACCATCGGCGCTCGGTTCGGTCGCTGGATGCGTCGGGATGCGGGTCGTGGTCCATGTCTCGTCCTCCACCGGTCCGGCTGGAGCGAAGGGCGTGCCAGCTCGGTTCCAGACGCCTCCCGCCGCCCGCGCCCTCGTACGCTTCTTGAATGAGGCGACGCGGAGGGCACAGCCCCGGGGGATCGAAACCACCATCGAGAAAGGATCCGAGATGCCCGAAGCGTGGAGCGACAAGGACGAGCGTCAGTACCGGAAGATCAAGAAGTCCGCCCAGGAGCGCGGGAGGTCGGAGGACCGGGCGAAGGAGATCGCAGCCCGCACGGTCAACAAGGAACGGCGCCAGGAGGGCCGCACCAAGAGCGGCAAGAAGACGACCTCGGGCACCGGCAACCCCAACCAGCCGCTCGAGGACCGGACGAAGAAGGAGCTCTACAACCGCGCCCGGGAGCTCGACATCGACGGCCGGAGCAAGATGGACAAGGGCGAGCTGGTCCGGGCGATCCGCAAGGCGAGCTGAAGGCCGCCCTCGCGGCCCGAGAGAGAAGGCCCCGGGCGGCGGGCGCAGGAAGCTCCACGCGGTTGTAAGGCTTGCGGCCGCGATTCACTCACAAGCTCTCAGCCTTCGAGCCCGAGCTCGCGGCGGACCTCGCGGGTGATCGACTGGCGGACCCGGCCGATCTCCCGCCATGGATCTTCGCCGAGCCGCTCGAGGCGGCGCGGCAGGGTCGCGACGCTCCAGGCGTCGGAGCGCAGGTCCGGGCGCAGCTCCTCCCAGGAGATCGGCACCGCCACCGGCGCACCGCTCCGGGCGCGGCTCGAGAAGGGGGCGATGAAGGTCGCGCCGCGACCGTTGCGCAGGTAGTCCACGAAGACCCGGCCCCGGCGCCGGTCCTTGCGCGCGTTGTCCGTGTACTTGCCCGGCTCGCGTCGCACCAGGTCGGCGGCCACCGCGCGGGCGAAGGCCTTGACCTCGTCCCACCCGTGGCGGCGGAGGAGCGGCACGACCACGTGCAGGCCCTTGCCGCCGGTGGTCCCGACGAAGCTCTGGAGGCCCAGCTCGGCGAGGTGGAAGCGCAGGAAGAGCGCCGTCTCGATCACCCGCTCCCAGGCCAGGCCGACGTCCGGATCGAGGTCGAAGACCACCCGGTCGGGCCGCTCCAGCCGATCGCTCCGCGCGCCCCACACGTGGATCTCGAGCACCCCCATCTGGACCAGCCCGAGGAGCCCCGCCACCGTCTCGACGACGGCGTAGAGCTCGGGCTTCCGATCCTCCCTCTCCCGGATCGCGACCCTCCCGACCGCCTCCGGGAACTGCTCGCCCACGTGCTTCTGGAAGAAGCAGCCGCCGGCGCTCCCCTGGGGGCAGCGCAGCAGCGAGAGCGGGCGGCGGGCGACGTGCGGCAGCATCGTCTCGCCGATCTGCTGGTAGTAGAGCGCCAGGTCCAGCTTGGTGAGGCCGGTGCCCTGCCAGAGGCGCCGCCCCGCATGGGTCAAGCGGACGCCGCCGACCTCGACGGTTTCCCGCGGCCCCGGGGGGGTCGCCTCGCGCGGGGCGGCGGCAGCGGGGGCTCCGGCCGGCCCGGGCCGTGGCCGCTCGCGCACCACCTCGGCGGCGTCCTTGTCCTCGCGGAGACCCCGGAAGGAGGGATGGCGGAGCCGCCCGTCCTCGGTCCACTCCGTGAACTCGACCTCGCACACGACCTCCGGCCGCACCCAGTGGACTCCCCGAGCCTCGGCGCCGGTGGGCGGGTCGGCGAAGGGCGGCGTGGCGCGCTCCAGGCGGTCGAGCCGGCGGCGCAGGCCGGCGAGCGCCGCGGCGGTGAACCCGGTGCCGCAGCGGCCGGCGTAGACCAGGCGGCCGTCCTCGTGGACCCCGAGGAGCAGGGCGCCGAGACCGGCCCGGGCTCCCGAGGGCTCGCTGAAGCCTCCGATCACCAGCTCCTGGCGCGCGAGGCACTTCGCCTTCAGCCAGTCGTGGCCACGGCCGGAGCGGTACCGGGCGTCGCGCCGCTTGGAGACCACGCCCTCGAGGCGCAGGCGGCAGGCACGGCGGTGGAAGGCCTCCCCCCGGCCCTCCACGTGGTCGGTGTAGCGCACCCTGCCGCTGCCGTCGGCGCCGGTCGGCACGAGACGGTGGAGCAGGCGCTTGCGCTCGCCGAGCGGCACCCGGCGAAGGTCCCAGCCATCGAGGTGGAGGAGGTCGAAGAGGAAGAGGGTCAGGCTCCCGGGCCGCTTTTCGGCGAGCGCCGCCTGGAGCGCCGCGAAGCTGGTGGTCCCGTTCGGCTCGAGGACCACCACCTCGCCGTCGAGCAGGGCGGTCGAGGCGGGAATCTCCGACGCCACGGCCTCGGCGAGCGGCCGGAGCCTGCCGGTCCAGTCCTCGCCCTTGCGGGTCAGGAGCCGGGCTTCGCCGTCCTCGAGGAAGGTCAGCAGCCGGTAGCCGTCGAGCTTGATCTCGTGCAGCCACTCGTCGCCCGCCGGTGGCTGCTCGACCAGCGTCGTGAGCTGCGGCGCGAGCGTCGCCGGGAGCCTGGCGCGGCGCGCCCCCTCGAGCTCGCCGGGAGCGAGCGCCGTCGCCCGGCCGGCGCCGGAGCCGGCGGGGCGCATCGTCGGGGGAGTCGTCCGCGCCATGGTCCCGCGATACGTTCCTAGCAAGCGGGGTGCCGGCAGCGGGAGAGCCCCGGGCGGCCGCCTACTCCACGCCGAGCTCGGAGCGCAGCTCCCGGAGCTGGCGAGCGAGGTCGGAGACCGTGTCGTGGAGCTCGGCGACGCTCGCCTCGAGGTGGGCGAGCCGCTCCGCCGATTCCTCCGGGGCTCCGGACCGCTCGGCGCTCCGGCGCGGTGGGGCCTCCTGCGGCCGGGCCTCCGCCTCGGCCGGCTCCGGCTCAGGCGCCTGGTCGCCCACCAGGTGCGCCCAGCGTGTCTCCCGCTGACCGGGCTGGCGCGGCAGCTCGGCGACCAGGGGATCGAAGCCGCCGGCGAGGCGGGTCAGGGTCTCCTCGACCTCGGTCACGGAAGCGAACGGGTGCAGCCGCTCGGCGCGGCTCCTGAGCTCGCCCGGGGTCTGCGGCCCGCGGAGCAGGAGCAGGGTCATCACCGCCTTGGCCGCGGGATCGAGCTTCCCAGCGGCGGTCCAGGCGCTGCTCCCAGCGCTCGGCGCGCGATGTCTGGGTGCGCCAGACCAGGACGTCCTCGCGCAGCCGGTCGAGGGCCTCGGTGACCTCGGTCTCGGTGAGCTCGGTCACCGGCTCGCGGTTGGTCTTCTGGTTGGCGCCCCCGAGGACCGCGAGGGTCCTCAGCGGGTACTGGTCCGGGGTGGCCTGCTCCTTCTCGAGCAGCACGCCGAGGACCCGGATCTCCACGGGGTCGAGCTTGCGAATGCGTGACACGCCGGCCTCCTCCCGAAGCGAGCCTACCGCGATCCGCCGGGCCGGCTGGCAGGCTTCGTGCGTGAGCCTGGGCCGGAGGCGAGGCGCCTCGCCCTCCGAGGATTCCGGAGACTCCATGAGACCGCGAACACAGAGAAGGTGGTGGCGGGGAGTGGCCGTGGCCCTCCTGGCGGCGGGGCTCGTCGCCGGGTTCTCCTTCGTCGGCTGCTGCGCCCATCCCCGCGTGGTGACGCCCGACCTGCGCGCCCAGAAGCCGCTGCGGGCCGCGAAGCTCCCGACCCCGGTCCCACCCAGTGTCGAGCCCACCCGGATCGAGCTCATCGGGACCGACCTCAGCCTGGTGGAGGGCGTGACCCTCCGGGTCCACTACCTCTACGGGCAGATGCACCACACGCGGAAGACCGAGCCGATCGTCTTTTCCGACCGCTCCTCCTACCGCATCGACATCCTCACGGCCGAGGCCGCGATGAGCGACCGGGTGCTGGAGCGGCTGATGAACGGCTGGATCTTTGCTTACCGGGGGGCTCCGCTCTCCGATCTCTCCATCCGGACGAAGGGCGATCACCTGGTGCAGCGGGGCGTCCTCCACAAGGGGATCGGCCTCCCCTTCACCCTCGAGGCCTCCATCTCGGCCACCGACGACGGAAAGATCCGCCTGCGCCCCGAGTCGGTCCACGTCGGCCGCATTCCGGCCAAGCGGCTGATGCGCATGCTGGGCATCCACCTCGACGATCTCCTCGACCTCTCCGGGGCGACCGGCGTCGAGGTCGACGGCAACGACCTGCTCCTCGATCCGACCAAGATCCTGCCGCCGCCCGAGATCCGCGGGCGGCTGACCGGGGTGCGCGTCGCGGGCGACGAGGTGGTGCTCCAGTTCGGGCCGGCGCGCGAGCGGGTGGCGGCCGTCGCCCGCTGGCCGAAGCCGCCGCGCCCCGACGCCAAGAACTTCCAGTTCCTCTACGGCGGGACGGTCCGCTTCGGACGGATCTACATGGTGAAGACCGACATGCAGATCGTCGACGCCGATCCCTCCGACCCCTTCTTCTTCTACATCGACAGGTACCAGCGCCAGCTCGTCGCCGGCGACGAGCACACGCTCCCCGACGGCGGCCTCCTGGTGCGGATGCCCGACTACGACGACCTGGCCGGGAGGTGAGCGCCGGCCCGGATCGGTGACCCCGAGCCGACAGCGCCGGAGCTGAGCGGGGGTATCCCTCGCCCTGCGTTTATGCTACGGTGGCATGCATGTTCGTGATTCGATCCCTGCGCCTCGCCGCCCCGTCCTTCCGCTGGCTCGCCCTCTTTTTGCTCGCCGTCTTCGCGGCCTCTCCGTCGCGGGCCGGCCAGCCGGCTCTCGGGATCCCCTCCCCGAGCGCCGCCGAGACGTCCGTCCGAGCCCCTCGGCAGCTCCTCGACCGGCCGGTCTTCGAGGCAGCCCCCGATCCCCGGGGCAACGGCCGGATCTACGCCATCACCCTCGACGGGCTGATGCGCTCCGAGGACGGCGGCACCACGTGGGAAGAGATCGGATCCGAGCTCCTCCTCAACGAGGTCAGCGCCCGGTACGCCCAGGTGGACATCGATCCGGCCGCCCCCGAGGTCCTCTACGAGTTCCCGGGTGGCACCGAGTGGTCCGTCAACCGGTCGAGCGACGGCGGAGACAGCTGGCAGTCGGCGTCGGCCGGCTTGCCGTTGCCCGCCGTCTTCACGGTGGCAGGGGGATCCGCGGGCGGGAGCGTCCTCACCGCGGTCACCTCCGGAGCCGAGCCCCGGGTCTTCCGGAGCACGGACCGAGGAGAGTCCTGGAGCCAGGTGGGAGAGGTCGGTCCGATCCCCCAAGGCAACACCTTCTCGGCCGCCCTGCTGGTCGTGCCGGAAGACCGCCCGAGCACCCTCTACCTCGCCGGCACCGTCACCATCCCGCACACCGGACCCTGCGGGGGCCTGTGCTCCGAGGACCATCTCTTCCGGAGTCTCGACGGCGGAGCCACCTGGAGCCTCCTCGAGGCGACTCCGTTCCCGGTGCCGGATGCCCTGGAGATCGATGGACGAGACCCCGCCACCCTCTACGCGACCTACAGCGGCACGTTCTACCGGAGCAGCGACCGGGGAGAGACCTGGGAGGTGGCCTCGGAGCGCGGCGCCGTGGACCTGGTGGCCGACCCCCGGCAAGAGCACGCGGGCGGCCTCTACCGGGGGACCTTTGCCCAGGGGGTCTTCCACGGCGCCGACGGCGGCGCGAGCTGGCAGCGAGTGGCTCCGGATTTCTCGCCGCTCGGGCTTTCTCGGCTCTCCTACCTGGCCGCTCCAAGCGGGCCGGACGTCCTGTTCGTCGCCGGGCACGAGGGCCTGTGGGCCCTGGACGTCGCGCCGCCGGTGCCTCAGGGTCCCTCCTTCGTCAGCCCCGAGGTCCCCGGCTTCCGCGTCTGGGTGCGGATCAGCGGCGCCGGCGGGTCGAGCCAGCCGGTCCGCGCCGAAGCGAATTGCCTGCCCGAGACCCTGTGCGTGAGCGGAGCCGTCCCCGGCCGCTCGGAGGTCTTCGTGCGGGTCGTCGGGCCGAAGCCGAACGGCCGGCTGTGGCCGACCCTGGTCAAGTTCACGACCTCGCGGGTGGAGGTCTGGCTCGAGCAGGTTGCGACCGGGCAGGTCGAGTACTACGTCCTCCCGGGCGCCCGCCCCGGAGTCGACGAGCTTCCCGGCCTCTTCGACCGCGAGGGCTTCCCGCCCTGAGCCCGGCCGCAGGCGGCCTCCCCGCGCGCCCTACGCCGGTTTCCTGGCGCGGACGAAGGCGCTCATGAAGCGGCCGTCGACCCCGGAGGCGACCGCTTCCGGGTCGAGGCCCTCCGCCTCCAGGAAGCCGCGGGCGTCCTCGGCGGTGTAGACCCGCGTCGGCTCCACCTCGACCTCCTCGAAACCGACCTCGGTGAGGAGCCGCCGGTAGTCCCCCTCCTCGAGGGCGCCGGCCACGCAGCCGATCCAGAGCTCCACGCTCCGGCGCACTTCGGCCGGGACTTCGCCGCGCACCACGACATCGGAGATCGCGACGCGGCCCCCGGGCCGGAGCACCCGAAACGCCTCGGCCAGCGCCCGCCGCTTGTCGGCTGCGAGGTTGATGACGCAGTTCGAGATCACCACGTCGACCGCGGCGTCCGGCAGCGGCACGGACTCGAGGTCCCCTTTGAGGAACTCGACGTTGTCGAGACCGGCGCGGCGCTGGTTCTCGCGCGCGAGCTCGAGCATGTCGTCGGTCATGTCGACACCGTAGGCCTTGCCCGAGGGTCCCACCCGCCGGGCGGACAGCAAGACGTCGATACCCCCTCCGGAGCCGAGGTCGAGGACGACCTCCCCGGGGTGCAGCTCGGCGAGCATCGCCGGGTTGCCGCAGCCGAGGGAGGCCTGGAGAGCCTCGGCCGGCAACCCCTCGGTCTCGGCCGCGTCGTAGAGGTCGCGGGTGATCGGGTCGGGCGCCGCCGCGGCGCCCGAGCAGCCGCAGCCGCAGGAGGACCGGCCGCCTGCGCGGGCGCGGCGCGCCGCCTCTCCATATTTCGCCTGCACGGCCTCGCGCAGGGAGGCGGCGTCGGTCGGGGTGTCGAGGGTAGGGGATTCAACGTTCGCTGTCGTCATGGCTCGTGCCTTTCTGTTTGTTGTTAGATGCAACTATCGAGTCGATTCGCTCGAGACGAAGCTCGTGGAGACGTCTACGGATCCTCCGAACGCAGCCGAGGCAGGGTTGGGGATCGAGGGGGGTGGGGAGGGGATCGAGGGGATGCGGGGGGGATCCGATCGGCGACCCGGCAGCAGGTACCGCCGGCGGTGTCGACGCGGGCCGCCGCCGCCCGGGCCAGCCGCCGCAAGAGGACCGGCAGCGCCCGGCGGACCGCCGGGTCGAGGCCCGAGATCAGGTCCTTCTCCTCCGCCAGGATCGAGCCCCGGATGCTCGCGAGCAGGCGCTCGCCCTCCGGCGTGGGACGGACGTTCACGGCCCGGCGGTCCTCGGGATGGGGCGCGCGCACCGCGTAGCCCTTCCGCTCCAGGCCGTCGACCACGCGGCTGGTGGTGCTCTTGTCCAGGTAGAGGTGCGCCGCGAGCTCGTTGAGGGTCGGCCCGCCTCGGCGGACGATCTCCTCGAGCGCGTAGCACTGCGAGACCGAGACGTCGAAGCAGCAGATCCGGTCCCGGTCGCGGAAGGAGTAGACCCGCGTGAGCTCGGACAGGGCGTCGTACAGGGCCACGGCGTCCCGGTCGAGGTCCTCCTCCCGGTCGAGATCCGGGTCCGGAACGGGCGACGTCTCCACCCGCGAGCTGGAACGATCGGCGGCCACGGCGACACTCTAATCAAACTGGTTGTCAGTTGCAACTGCCCTCGTGCCACCTCGGCGACCCGGCTCTCGTGAGGGCACCAGGAAGCCGCGAGTGGAGAGGCCAGTGACGACGGCCTCGATCGCGGCCCGGGCGGCCTCGCCCTCGTCCCCCACCGCCCTGCGGAGCTCCTCGGCGAGCTCGGCCGGGGTGGTGCGGCCGTCGAGGCGCACGAGGACCCAGAGCGCCAGGCGCGAGAGCTCCACCGTGCGGTCGAGGTCGTGGTCGTAGAGCAGAGCCGCCGCGCCGTCGCTCGCCCCGTCCGGCGACCCGTCGGCGAGGGCGCCCGGGTGAGCGAGCGCCGCCACCCGCTGATGCCGTCCGGCCACGAGGGGCCGGCCCATGAGCCGGCCCGGCGCCCTCCGCCCTCGCGGGTTTCGGGGCAAATCGTAGAGGCCAGCCGCCAGCGCGGCCTCGCCGGCCTCGTGGAGGAAGAGCAGGGTGTGGGCGTTGATCGACAGGCCGGCGTGGCGGTGGCGCGTGCGTGCCGCGATCTCCCGGGCGAGGGTCGTGCGCATCCCCTCGGCGTGGGCGGGCTCGGGCCGGTAGTCGAAGCGCACCCCGAGGGGCCCGTCCGGCGTCACGCGCCGGATGCCGAAGGCCCCCGGCCGGCGCTCGATCTCGGCACCCTTCTGGAGCTCGAAGACGCCGAACGAAAAGGTGGCGGCGCCCGCCATCTGCCGCCGCACGAAGGCGGCCGTCGTCTCCGCCTCCGCCGCCGTCTCGCCCGGGAAGCCGAAGAAGAACTGGAGGTTGAAGGCGAGGCCGGCGCGCCGGCAGTCGCCGAGGATGCGCTCGATCTCGGCGTGCCGCACCCCCTTGCCCATCGCTTCGAGCACCCGCGGCGAGTAGGACTCGAGGCCGAAGATCAGGTTGCGGCAGCCGGCCTCGCGGAGCCCGGCCAGCAGCTCGTAGGAGAGCGCCTTCTCGAAGCGCACCTCGCACTGCCAGGAGATCGCCGGCCCGTCGCGGCGCAGCAGGTCCGCCAGCGCCCGCAGGGTCCGGGGGGCCACGCAGTCGTCGGCGAAGCTCACGCAGCGGGCGCCGTGGCGCTCGGCGAGGGTGGCGAGGTCGCGCCGGACGAGCTCGGCCCGGCGCGCCCGGTAGTGGAGCCCGGTGGCCGGCGAGACCGAGCAGAAGGCGCAGCGGCGCCAGTAGCACCCCCGCGAGGCGGCGAGCAGGAAGACCGGCTCGGGGGCCAGGTAGAGGCCGAGGGGGAGCCCTTCGTGGTCGGGCGTGGGCAGGGCGTCGACGTCCTCCCAGCCGGCCGGGTTCGAGCGGAGAGCCCCCGAGCGGCGCCAGAGGAGATTCGGCACCTCGTCGAAGCCGCCGCCGCGCTCGAGCGCCGCGAGCAGCGCCACGAGCGGCGTCTCCCCCTCGAAGGGGATCAGGTAGTCGCACCAGTCGAAGACCTCCGGGGTGTCGGGCAGGGCGTCGGCCCAGCGGCTCACCATGCTGCCGCCGAAGACGACCGGCACGCCGGGCAGCCGCTCGCGCACGAGAAGGGCGAGCGTCACCGCCGGCACCACCTGGCCGCGGTAGGTCACCGAAACGCCGACGGCCCCCGGGGCGGCCCGCTCCAGCCGGGGCAGAACGCTCGCCTCGAAGAAGGCGCGGAAGGGGTTCCGCTGGCGGTCGGCGGCCCAGGCGGTCACCTTCGCCGGCCAGGCCACCTCCCGGGCGCTGGCCGCGAGCGGCGCCCCGGGCGGGTGGCAGGCGGCGGCGAGCACCTCCATCGCCTCGGCCACCCGGCGCTTCGCCTCGGAGAGGCGGGCCAGGTCCCGGAAGGTCTCCCGGCGCCCCAGGGCGGCGACCGCGGCGTCGATCTCGGCGGCCACCTGCGGGGCCTTGAGCGAGGCGCCGAGCAGGCCGGCGTACTCGGCGCGCCGACGCCCCCGGGGCGGCGCCCCCGCCGAGAGCCGCGCCAGGCGCCGCTCGACCCGCTCGCCCGCGGCGCGCAGCCCGTCGCCGGTGAGCACCGAGCGCACGTACTCGACGTTGGCGTCGATGGGCAGGACCTCGCACCAGCCGGTCCGGCGCACGAAGGCGGCGAGCGCCGGCAGGCTCGAGTAGGGCTGGGTGGGGTCGGCGAGCGGCGGGAAGACCAGCGCGAGCTTCACGACCGGACCTCCCAGGCGAGGACGCCGCGCTCTGCGAGCGCCCGGTAGAAGGCGACGACGCCGGGGCGGTCCGGCGCCGCCAGGACGGCGAGGATCTCGTCCAGGCTGTGGCTCCCGTCGCAGGCGGCGAGCAGGCGAAGGCCGCCCTCGCCCACGTCGACCAGCCTCTCCCGCCGCGGGCTGAAGACGTACGAGGTGGCCCGGCGCCCGACCGGTGCCTCCGGGCCCTCGCCGCCGCCCGGAGCGCCTCGCCGCCGGACCTCGTCGAGGTCGAAGGCGAGGGTGCGCGCCACCAGGTCGTCGGCGCGGCGGGGGTAGAGGTGCTCGCCCGCCGCCGGCTCGGCCGGTGCGGGCCGCGGGCCGGCCGTCGCGGTCTCACGGCCGGCGGGAGCCGCCTCGCGCGGCGGCAGGAACGCCAGATGGGTGCGCGACACCAGGTGGAGGCCGATCAGCTCGCGGATCCCGGGGCGCTCCCGCGCTTCCTCCAGGAAGGCGACGGCCTCCGCGGCCGAAAGCCCCTCGCGCACCCGGTACTCGGAGTAGATCTTGAGGTCCTCGTCCCGGTAGGGCAGGACCTCCTCGATCCCGTAGCGCTCCGGGTCGCGGTGGACCGGCGAGTGCTGCTCCAGGATGAAGTTCGAGAACGCGACGTGGGTGACGTCGTCGCCGCGGGCCGCGACGAAGTCGAGGGTCGCCTGCGCCTCGCTCCGCGTCTCGCCGGGGAAGCCGACGAAGAACATGACGAAGGCGCGGATCCCGTGCCGGGCGCAGGCGGCGAGCACCGCTGCGGCGCGCTCCGGGTCGACCCCCTTGTCCATCCGCGCGAGGACCCGGGGCACCGCCGACTCGAGGCCGAACATGAGCATCCGGCAGCCGCCCGCCGCGAGCTCGCCCAGGACGTCGTCGTCCAGGGCGCGCTCGAAGCGGCTCTCTCCGAACCAGCGGTAAGGCCGCTGCCGGGAGGCGAGCACGGCGGCCAGCCGGCGGGCGGTGGCCGGCGGCACCGCCTCGTCGGTGAGGAAAAAGGTGCGGCAGCCGTGGCGGCCGGCGAGGTGGTCCATCTCGCGGCGCACCTGGTCGGCGCCCTTGGGCCGGAAGCGGCCGCGGAAGAGGTGATAGTGGGAACAGAAGGCGCAGCGCGACCAGTAGCATCCCCGGGAGGCGAGGAGCGGCAGGACCGGCTCCGGGGAGAGGTAGGCGGCGAGCGGCAGACCGTCGAAGCTCGGCGGCGGCAGGGTGCGCGGGTCGGGCGGTGGCCCGGGAGGGTTCCAGACCGGCTGCGGGCCGGAAAAGCGCAGGATCCCCGGCACCGTCGCCGGGTCGTCGCCGCGGCGCCGGGCGGCGACCAGGTCGCCCAGGGGGATCTCCCCCTCGTAGGGCACCCAGGCGTCCACCCGGTCGGCAAACGGGGCGAGCGCCGCCCAGCGCCCCTCGAAGAACCCCACCAGGCCGCCCCCCACGACGATCTCCGCCGCCGGCAGCCGACGCCGCAGCAAGGCCGCCAGGGTGAGGCCCGGGATCACCTGGCAGTAGTAGTTGATCGAGATGCCGACCCGCTCCGGGGCGGCGGCGGCGAGGGCCTCGGCGCGCGAGTCCAGGTACTGCTCGAAGAAGGGCAGGAAGAGGTTCTCCCGGCGGTCCTCCGTCGCCGCCAGGACGTCGGCGCTGCGGGTCGGGACCCGCGACATGGAGAACCCCCGGGGGTACCAGCGAACGGGGTAGTGGGCGGCCGAGACGAGCTCCATGCCCCGGCGCACGAGCGCGGCGGCCTCGCCGTAGAGGCCGCGGTGGCGGTAGGTGGCCGGGTCGCGCAGGGCGTCGAGAGCGGCGGGCACCTGCGCTGCGAGGTAGTCGGCCGAGAGCCGGCTCTCGGCGAGCAGCCGGTACTCCCCCGCCTCCCCGCCGACCAGGGAGTCCCGCGCCTCGAGCTCGGCCAGGCGGCGATCGATCCGCGCCGCCGCGCGGCCCAGGCTCTCGGCCGAGAGCAGGTGGTGGTAGGCGAGGACGTTGAGGTCGAGGAGGTCGACCGGCTCGCCGCGTGCCCGGAGGAAGCCCGCGAGCGACGCGATGCCCAGCGGCGGGTGCGCCGGGTCCGAGGCCGGCGGGAAGACCAGCAGCGTCGTCATGCCGGCGCCGGCGGGGCCTCCCGGTCCGCCACCATCACCCGGTGCAGGCAGAACGGGTTGTCGTGGGGCGTGCCGGTGGCGCCGTAGGCCATGAACACGCAGCCGCCGCGGCAGATCTCGCCGTACTCGCAGCCGGCGCAGGCGCCGTGGAGGTCCTCGAGCCGGAAGCCGCGGGTGTAGCGGAAGGAGTCGGGGCGGTTCCAGATCTCGGCCAGGGTCTCGCGGCGGATGTTCCCCTCCACGAACTCGTCGGCCTGGAGCGACAGGCAGCCCTTGACGTTGCCGTTGGCCTCGATGCCGACGTTCAGGCAGCCGGCGGCGCAACCGCACCAGAAGTCGAGGCCGTCGCGGTTCGGGGTGGTGCGCAGGGCCGCCTCGTGGTGGGAGAAGTAGCCGATGTTGTTGCCCACGCTCACCGCCACCCGTCGGCGCGCCTTGGCGGCCACGATGAAGTCGGCGACGGCCGGGAGGTCTTCCGGGGAGATCGCCAGCTCGGGGTGGCGGGCGAGGCGGCCCAGGGGCGAGCCGAGCTGCAGGCGCCAGACGGCGGCGCCCAGAGAGACCACCAGGTCCTCGAGGGCCGGCAGCTCGCCGAGGTTCCGGCGGTTGACGTGGGTCACGACGTTGAGCGGCAGCTCCTCGCCGCAAAGGTGCGCGGCGGCGCTGAGCACGTGGGCGAAGGAGCGCCGGTTGACGCGCACGTAGTTGTGGGTCGCCTCCAGCCCATCGAGGCTCAAGGCGACGCGGCAGATGCCGGCCTCCTTGATCTCGCGGGCGGTGGCGCGGTCCACCACCAGGCCGTTGGTGATCAGCGAGACGTAGACGCCGCGCCCCACGAGGTCGCGAGCGATCACCGGCCAGTCCCGGCGCAGCAGGGCCTCGCCGCCGGAGAGCACGACCTTCTCGCATCCCAGCTCGGCGAGCTGCCGGCACAGGTCGAGGGCCTCGTCGGTGCTCAGCTCCTCACCGCAGGGCCGGCCGCCTCCGAAGTCCGAGGCGCAGTGCAGGCAGCGCAGGTTGCACAGGCTGGTGATCTCCCAGACGCAGTACTTGGGCCGCAGGCGGATCTGATCGAGGATCCATCGCATGGGCTCCTCCCGGCGCGGCGCCTTCGCGCCGCGCATGAAGATGCCGCGCCCCCGGTGGAGGCGGGGGCGCGGCCACCGGCGGCGTCAGGCGATGCCCACGCCGCCGCCACCCCCGTCGCCGTAGGCGATCTCGTCGGCCAGGGCGTGCTCGAGCCGGCGCGCCAGGTCCACGTCCTTGACGTGAGCCCGGACCGCTTCTCCGAGCATCTGCTTGAGGTCGTCACACTTCCAGACGTCGACCGAAGCCAGCCGCAGCGGCTTCGGCCCCTTCTCCCGTTTCTTGACCATGGAATCCTCCCGGGGTCGGCGGGGAGGCAAGACCCCACCAGTACTGTACCGATCAAGAAGAGAACGAACACCACCCCGCGGGGTGGTTTCCGCTCGGCTCCTCGCGCCGAGGCCCGGGAGCTCCGGCGGAGCTTCTTGATTAGACTAGGCGCACCTTGGACCCGACGAGCCTGTCCCTGAGCCTGGAGGGGTTCCTCAAGGAGCTCGGCCTGGGCTGGCAGCGGCTGTCTCTCTACCCGGAGGGCCACCCCGCCCGCCACGAGGTCGTGCTCCGGGCCCACACCGTCCTCGCCGCCCTCACCGCGGCCCGGGGAGGCCTCGCCGTGGGGGTGGCGCGGGACGGCTTCGTGGCCCAGGACCGGAAGGTGGACGGCGGTCCGGCGAGCCGGCTGGCGGAGAGCCTCTACCGGCGCCACGTCGCCGTTGTCCGGTTCGCCGAGGAGACCACGGTCGAGGACCTGCAGGAGCTCCTCCAGGCGGTGCCCAAGGGGCGGGTCCCGGGGGACGAAGCGCCGCTCTGGGAGGTCCTGGGGGCGCGGGGTGTCTCCCGGGTGCGCCTGGAGCCGGTCGACCTCTCCTACGTCGCGGCCGACGGCGAGGCGGGCGGCGCGGGGGCGGGCTCCGAGCCGCTCTGGGACCGCCTCCTGCGCTCGGTCCTCGGCCAGCTCGAGCGGGACGGCGGGACCGGGGGGGGCGGACCGGCCGGACCGTCCGGACCGTCCGGCCGGGCGAGCGGGAGCCGCTCCCTGGGCGGCGTGCTCGAAGCGGTCGAGCGGGTGCTGGGCCGCCACGGGATCTCGCTCGAGGAGCTCCGCGGCAAGCCCGCCTCGAAACCGGCCTCCGGCTCGCCGGCGGGCCTGGCCTGGGCGCCGGCCGCGGGCGGGAGCGGCGCGGCGCCGGGTGACGTGGTGACGGCGCTCGGGGCCGCCCTGGGCGACGCCGTCGCGTCCCGCCTGGCCACCGCCGGCGGCAGCTCCGGCCACGACGTGGCCGAGCTCCTGGCCGCGCTCCCCGACGCCTTGAGCGAGCTCGTCCTCGACCGCGCCGTCGCCGAGCTGGTGACGTCTTCGGCGGCCTCCGAGGGTGCGGGCGCGGGCCCGGACCCCGGGCGCGCCGCCGGCTTCGAGACGTTCTCCGATTGCCTGCCGGCCATCCAGGTGATCGCCGCCCTGCGCCGCGTCCGCGCCGCCGGCGTGACCTTCTCGCCTGCGGTGGTGGCGCTGATCGACGGGCTCCTCGCCCGCGCCGGGCGCAGCGCCCCGGCGAGGATGAGCGCGGACGAGCTCGCCGGCGAGCTGGCGGCGCTCTTCGGCGACGACGATCCGGACCGCACCCTGCCCGGAGACCGGGACCTCGATCGCCTGGCCCTCGATCTCGCCCACCTGCCGCCGCCGGTCGAGCCCGACCCGGGGGCGGTCGCCCTGCGGGTGGAGAGCCTCGCCGAGCAGCGCCAGCTCACGCAGCTCTCCCTGACGCTCCTCGACCTGCTGGCGCGGCCGTTCTTGAAGCGTTCCGCCCAGGAGTCCCTGGTCCGGCGCCTGGGCGAGGTCTTCCGGAGCCTCCTGGCCGACGGGGCCCTCGGCCAGGCGCTGCGGATCCCGGAGCGGCTGCAGGTGATGCGCGCGGCGAAGGCCACCGCCGGGGCCGCCGAGCTCGCCCTGGCGGAGCTCGGCAAGCCGGCGAGCGCGGCCGCCTTCCTCGAGCGCTCGGCCGACCTGCCCGGCACCGCCGCCTCGGCCGCGCTCCGGCTGGCCGAGCTGCTCGGCGAGCAGGTGCTCGACGACTTCCTCGAGGCCATGTGCGAGGAGGAGGACCTCTCCCGGCGGCGGCAGGTCTTCGACTTGATGGTCTCGCTCGGCCCGCCCGTCGTGCCCCGCGCCCAGGCCCGGCTCGAGGACGAGCGCTGGTACGTGCAGCGCAACATGATCTCCCTGCTGCGCCGGATCGGCGGCGGGCTCTCCGCCGAGGCCCTCGGCCGGGGGCTGGACCAGGACGACCCGCGGGTCCGGCTCGAAGCGCTCAAGGGGCTCGGGCAGGGGCGGCCCTCGGCCGAGCTGATCGAGCGGGCGGTGAACGATCCCGATCCGAAGGTCGCGCAGGCGGCGGTCGCCGCCATCGGCAGCCATCGCCTGGAAGCGGGCGTCGCGCCCCTCGTCGCGCTGCTCCGCCCGCGCGACCCCTTCGGCCGGAACCGGGCGCTGCGGCTCCTCGCCCTCGAGACCCTCGGACAGCTCGGTGACCCGTCCGCCCTCGACGGGATCGCCCACTTCCTGCGCCCCTGGTTCTCGCCCGTCGGCGCCGAGGAGCGCCGCGCCGCCTACGCGTCGCTCGCCGGGTATCCGCCGGCGAGCCGGCTGCCCTGGCTCGAGAAGGGGCGGTGGTCCCCCGATCCGGTGGTGCGGCGCATCTGCCGGGAGATGCGCCGCGGCGCGGGGGAGGCGCCGTGAAGCGGGCCTCGAGCGAGGCGCTCGGCCTGCTCGTCGCGCTGTGCCGGGCGATCGGCGTGCGGGCGCTCTACCCCGGCGACCACCCGGCGGTGGCGAGCGCCGTCCAGGAGGCGCTCGCGGCGCTGCGGAGGTGCCTGGAGGCCCACGGCACGGACGAGGTCACCTGCCTGGTGCTCGAAGGCGAGGTCTTCGTCGACGACCGACCGGTGCGCAGCGAGACCCTCCACCTGAGCCCCTTCGTCCGCACCATGGGGCGGCTGGGTATCCAGCGGATGACTCTCTCCGCCGGGCTGAGCGAGGAGGAGGGACGGCGCCTGGTGGCGGCTCTGGCGAGCGCCGGGGAGCTGCCGGAGCTCCCGCACGTCGGCGTGGGCCGGGTACGGGTCACCGGCACGGTGGCGGGCGGCGACTCCGCCGGCGGACCGGGAACCGGGGCGGGCGGCTTCGGAGAGGCGACGCTCGACCGCGTCCAGGAGGCGTTCGGCGGCCTCGCGACTGGGAGACGCGAGGCCGTCGCGCGGCTGGACAGCCTGGTCTGGGAGCTCATCGACGGGCTGGCCTCCACCAGCCGTTCCCTCCTGCTCCTCGCCCCGATCCGGTCCGCCGAGGAGGCCTTCTTCGCCCACTCGCTCCACGTGGCGCTCCTCGCCCTCGCCCAGGCCCGGAGCCTCGGGCTCGAGGGGGTCACGCTCCACGAGATCGGCATGGCCGCGATGCTTCATGACATCGGCAAGCTCGGCCTGCCGAGGGAGCTGCGCGAGCGGCGGGGCCGGCTCTCCGACCGGGAGTGGGAGCAGATGAAGCTCCACCCGGAGCTCGGCGCCGCCTGGCTCGCGGCCACCGACGGCGCCCCGCGCCTGGCGCTGCTCGTCGCCTACGAGCACCACCTGCGGTGGGACGGCAAGCCGAGCTTCCCCCGGCCGACGACCCCGCGCACGCCGAACCTGGCGAGCCAGATCACCGCCGTCGCCGACACCTGGGACGTCCTGGTCTCGGAGCGCTTTCCCGCGCCCGGGGCGGGGCGGGAGGCGGCGATCGAGGTCTGGCGCCGGCGCTCCGGCGGTGCCCTCGATCCCTTCCTGGCCGGCAACCTCGTCCTCCTGATGGGCGCCGGCGAACCCGCCGCCGCAGGGAGCCCGGAGGCGGGGGGCGACCGCTGAAGGCCGTCCGGCTCTGTCGCCCCCATCGATCAGAATCGGCCAGGTAGAATCCGGCCGTGGTGTGTCCTGCCAAGCTGCTTCAGTCTTGCGGGTGTGAGTCCCGCCGCGGTAAGCCGACCGGGGCGCCGCGTAGCAGTCTCCGGGTGAACGGGGGAGAGATCCCTCCACCTATGCGGAGCGTCAGAAGCCCTGGGCGGGCCGTAGGGTCCGTCGGAGGGGAGCAAAGCTGCGGGCCGAACGAGAGTGAACCTTTGCAGCCTCGTGAGATAGGCGCCGAAAGGCGGAGGGGCCGAGCCGGTCATGTCGCGGCGAAGGCAACAGACTGGACGTGGGGAACCGGTGGCGTCCAGGACCCTCCCGGGGTAGGGAAGGCGGCACGCAGCGACAGTCTGGAGCGGAACAGGAGAGACCCTCCCCGACCGCAGATGTCCGGCAAAGACCCGTGCTATAAGCCGAGTGCGAAGTGTCCGGGAGTCGGGAGGGAGTCCGAGGGGCTCATAGTACCGGGGAAGCCCGGGAAACCGGGTGGAGGGAAGGGGCCCTGCGTTGGGTCGCGCCGGCGGCTGGGGGTAAGTGCGAGGGCATGACCGCAAGGTCCAACCACCCCATGGACAAAGTACGAAAACTCCAGCGTCGGCTGTACAAGGCCGCCAAGCAGAACCGGGAGCGGCGCTTGCATGCCCTGTACGACCGGATCTATCGGGGCGACGTCCTGATGGAGGCGTGGAAGCGGGTGCGAGGCAACCGCGGGGGGTCGGGCGTGGACGGGGAGACCCTGTCGGCGATCGAGACCCGTGGGGTCGAGGAGTTTCTTCGGGAGCTCCACGACGAGCTGAGGTCGGGGAGGTACCGGCCGCGTCCGGTGCGGCGCCAGTACATCCCCAAACCCGACGGGCGGCAGCGTCCGCTGGGCATTCCGGCGGTGCGGGATCGAGTGGTGCAGGCGGCGGCGAAGATCGTGCTCGAACCGATCTTCGAGGCGGATTTCAAGGAGTGCTCCTTTGGCTTCCGTCCGCGCCGCAGCGCCACCGACGCCAAGGAGGCGATCCGTTTGACAGGGGGTCAGGGTCACTCCTGGGTCGTGGACGCGGACATCCGCGCCTTCTTCGACTCGATCGACCAGGACCTCCTGCTGGAGCGTCTCGGGCGCCGGATCTCGGATCGCCGGGTGCTCAAGCTGGTGCAGCAGTGGCTTCGGGCCGGGGTGATGGAGGAGGGGCGGGTGAGGAAGTCCACCACGGGGACTCCCCAGGGTGGGGTGATCTCGCCGCTGCTGGCCAACATCTACCTCGATGCGCTCGACGAGGCCTGGCAGCAGGACGGGCGACACTTGGGCCGTCTGGTGCGGTATGCCGACGACTTCGTGGTGTTGTGCCGGACGCGCGGTCAGGCCGAGGAGGCGCTCGCGCGGCTCCGGGAAATCCCGGGGACGCTGCGCCTGGAGCTTCACCCGCACAAGACGCGATTGGTCGAGCTGGGGCTGGGCAAGGAGAGCTTCTGCTTCCTGGGGTGCACCTTCCGGGTGGTGCGCTCGCACTTCACGGGCAAGCGCTACCTGTATCGGTGGCCGTCGCCTCAGGCGATGAAGTCTCTGCGCGCTCGGGTCCGGGCTCTGACCGACCGCCGACGCAGGGCGGGGATGAAGGACATCCGGGAAGTCGTCCGGGACCTCAACCCGCTGCGGCGCGGGTGGGGCAATTACTTCCGGACCGGCAACGCGTCGCAGAAGTTTCAGCAGATCGACCGCTACGTCGCCGAGCGCCTGGTGCGCTTGCTCGCGTCGCGCCGACACCGAAACTGGAAGCGGCGGC
Organism: uncultured Acidobacteriota bacterium; assembly: GCA_963741925.1. Lineage (GTDB taxonomy): Bacteria > Acidobacteriota > Thermoanaerobaculia > Multivoradales > DATKCC01 > CAVUBL01. The sequence continues at coordinate 1,008,695 of CAVUJU010000002.1, read as the reverse complement.
CGTTTCGCCTCCGGCAGTGGCCCCACTCCCGCTTCGTCGAGGAGCAAGGCCTCTACAAACTCCTCGGCACCATTCGCTACCCTGGAGCTGCGCATGCGCCTTGAGAAGACCATCGGTCAGCCGTGTGCGGGAAATCCGCACGCACGGTTGGAAAGGGGACCTCAGGAAACGGAGCCGGCGCGCCACCGCGCCTGAGGTCTACCAATGGTCGATCCTCTGGAGCCGCGCGACGTCATCACCCGGCTCGCCGCCCGCGCGGGCGGGCTGGTGCTCCTCGTGCTCCATGGCTCCCGGGCCCGGGGAGAGGCCGGGCGCCGGTCGGACTGGGACCTCGCCTACCTCGCCGGCGCCCCGTTTGACGCCGACGCCTTTCTGGCCGATCTCGTGGTCGCCCTGGGCACGGATCGAATCGACCTCGCCAACTTGAAGGGGGCGAGCGGCCTCTTCCGCTACCGCGTGGCACACGACGGGCAGCCTCTATTCGAAGCTCGAGAGGGTGTGTTCGACCGCTTCTGGACGCAGGCCGTGACCTTCTGGTGCGATGCCGAGCCGGTGTTGCGGCGTGGTTACGAGGAGCTGCTCGCGGAGTACCGGTGATGGCCGCGCTCGACCGAGAAGCTCCTCGCCGAGAAGGCCGCGGCCATCGAACGCCACCTGCACCGGGTCGCGGCGCGCCTGCCCGCCGAGCCGTCGGATTTCGAGCCTTCGACAGACGCCACGGATGTCGTGATCCTGCATCTCTGGCAGGCCGTCCAGCTCACCATCGATCTCGCGGTGACGGCCTGCCTTCGTTTCAAGCTGGGGACTCCGGAAGATTACGGGGATGCGTTCCTCCGCCTCTCCCAAGCCGGCTACGTGGACTCGGATCTGGCGCGGCGCCTGGTGCGGGCGGCCGGGTTCCGCAACCAAGTAGCCCACGCCTACGAGAAGCTCGAGCTGGAACGCGTCTACAGGGCAGCCGCCGAAGGGCCCGCCGATCTGCGCGCTTTCCTCGCGGCCCTGGCAGGCCGTCTCGAGGGGCGGGTAGAGGCTTGAGGCCGCCGGGGCCCCGTGGCGGATCCGGGCCGGCGCGGCGGACCCAGGGCTCTTGCCCCCGGTCACGCCCAACCCACCGGAGCGCCCGACCGCTATCGGCTACACGCTTCTCACGAGGCTCCGCCTCAGACCACCCCTCCTCACCCCGACGCTCTCCTCACCCTCGCGGGGAGGAGAGGGCGCCCCCTCCCGGCGGGCGGGCTCACGAACTTGACTCGTGGGTCCAGATCTTGATGGGCCTAGCGGAGCTAGCGAAGCTCCGCCTCGAACCGACGAGCTGAGCGGAGGGAAGCGACTCCGGACACGGCGGCCACCGCCCGCGGGAACCCGCCCGACGAGACCTCACCGGCCCGGGCCTTGCTCGGCGCAGAGACCTTCCGGATCGCCCTCCCACCCTCCGGGCGGCTGCCTTGCGTCACCGTTCGGGAAAGTCGGGCCGCTCTACGGGCAGCAGCGCCGCCAGTCGTTGAAGGTGAACTCGGTGCAAGTCATGGCGGTGGTCTGCACCTGCGCCTGCCACGAGGCGTCCTTCAGCTCCTCGTCCGACAGCTCCGGATCGCCCACCGGGCTGACCAGGGAGGCCAGCAGGCCGGGGTCGAGGCCGGCGCGGTAGACCGGGTCCTTCCAGGCGCGGACGATTTCCAGCTCGCTCATGGTGTGCTCCTTCTCTGTGAATCCCGTCGATGGACGGCAGGACCGCCACCCGCGGTCCATCTTGCCATCAATACTTAAGTGCAGGCCGCGCCCCCGGGGCGGGACAGCGGGGGCTCCAGCGCCAGCACCGACGGTACTCGGTCGGGAAGGGCCAGGCGGGCGAGGCCGAAGGCGATGCCGGCGAGGCCGTTCATCAGGCCCGGCGACTCCGCCGCCAGCGGCGTGCCGCAGAGGGTGCCCAGGCGGTCGATGGACTCCAGCAGCGAGGCGGTGCGGCCCGTGACCTCCCGCGCCAGCTCGGCGTCGCCGAGGACGGCCGCCGCCTGCTGCAGCAGGTCGAGGTTGCCGAGGTCGCCGTGGCAGAGGCAATGGTTGAAGCCGAAGCCACGCCGGCGGGTGGCGGCCAGGGCGCGGGCCAGGTCCTCCCGCACCAGCGGCTCGTCCACCACCCCCAGGCTCCCCAGGCGGGCGAGACCGATACCCGGAGCGCCGTAGCACCAGGCCATGGAGGTGGCCTTCTCGCCACCCTCGCGGCGATGCTTGCCGGTCTGCTCGGGGTCTTCGGCGTCGAGCCAGTTGCCGGCCTCGGGCAGCCAGCGGCTGCGCTCGTAGCGGAAACCGGCGGCGGCGGCGTCGCGGAAGCGCCCGTCGCCGCTGGCCGCGGCGAGGCGGGCCAAGGCCCAGGCGATGCCCGAGGTGCCGTGGGAGAAACCGGTCTGAGGCAGATCCCAGGTGAGGCGGGTGCGCCAGCCGAGGCCGCCCGCCGCCGGTACGGCGCGCGCCAGGAGCGACTCGCCGCACGCCCGCGCCAGATCGAGCGCCGCCGGCGGCCCGCCGGCCTCGGCGAGGGCGAGGAGGCCCGCCACGGCACCCGCCGTGCCGGCCACGACGTCGAGATTCTCGTCCTCCGCCAGGAGCGAGGCCATGCGCTCCAGCGGCTCCTCCGCTGCCGCCAGGAGCTCCGGCCGCCGCCAGAGCGCCGCCAGGTGCGCGAAGAGGTAGAGCAGGCCTCCCCAGCCCTGGAAGGCGCCGAGGAAGCGCAGGTCGCCGGCGGTGTGGCGCAGGCGGCCCCGCAGGGTGGCCAGCGCGCGCTCGGCCAGGTCGGTGAAGCGCGCCTCGCCCGTGGCCCTGCCGAGGTAGGCGAGAGCGAAGACGATGCCGGCGCTGCCGCCGTAGAGGTCTTCCCCCAGGGGAGCGAGCGTCCAGGTGTGATTCTGGGCCTCCAGGCCGGCCCAGGTGACCTCTCCCGCCGCCTCCAGCCGCAGGTCGGCGAGGCGGTCGCCGATGGCGGCGGCGGTGGCCAGCAGGCGTGTCCTCAGCGCCGGCGCCGCGACGACCGGCGGCGTCGGAGGCGGCTCGAAGCGCGGCCAGGGGACCTCATCGCGGTGGTAGGCGCGGGTGGTGAACGCGGCCTCGATCAGCCAGCCCTGCAGCGCCGCCTCTCGGGCGTCGCCGACGCGCTCCAGGTTGCGGTGCACCGCGGCCAGGGACGGCTCGGCGAAGAACCCAGGCAGGTGCTCGCCGCGGCTCGCCCACAGATCTCGCGAGCCGGGGCGGGTGGAGAAGTACGGCATGTCGCCGGCGCCCAGGTCGCGGCGCTCGAAGGTCACGGTGCGCTCGAGAAAGGGGCGGTCGTCGAGGCCGAGCCACAGGCGGTCGAGATGGCGGTCGCGATCGAGGCCGTCGCGCAGCAGATCCGGGTGATACCCCTCGGCGGCGAGCAGGTGGTAGCCGCGGGTGGCGCGCAGCACGACCCGCACCGGAGTCTCGGCAAAGGCGGCGAGGGGGCCGCCGGGGGCGGCCAGCGTACGGCGGTGGCGGGAGAGGGTGTCGCGCATCGCGTCGAATCCCTCGAGCAGCTCGCGCCGGTGGTCCAGGGCCTCGATCTCCCGGCCCTCGAGGCGCGGCCGGTTGCGGCCGCCGGGCATCGGCCGCTCGGTGCGCACCGCCCGCATCTGGTCGGTGCCCGCCTCCTCCCACTCGATCACCCGGTCCGGTGCCAGCTCGCCGGCCACTGCCGCGAGCCCCGAGATGTCCAGCCCGGGCCGGTCCTCGGCGGCGCCGATGCGGAACGGCAAGAGGCCCACCCGCAACACCGAACGGGCCATCACTTCGCTGCCGGCGGCGAGGTCGGGCTGCGGCTGGGGCGGCGGCGGCGGCCGGGGGTGGAGCAGCGATTCGAGGTCGACCAGCACCGGGTGCTCGCCGGCGGCGATCAGGTTCTCGAAGTGGACGTCGGTGGCCTCCAGCGTCCAGAGGAGCGCCAGGAGCGCGCCGAGCCGGCGGTGGAAGCGCTCGACCGCGGCGAGGTCGGCGCACTCGGCCGCCGCGGCGTGCTCCATCCAGCCGTGGTCGCCGCGGTGGAGCACGGCGAGCGGGCGCAGGTCCGGCTCGGCGGCGCGCTCGCCGAGCCAGGCGAGGAGGCGCTGGAAGGCGAGGTCTACCGCCAGCGGCCGCGGCTTGTAGACGGCCCGGGCGCCGCCCGCGAGCTCGACGACGGCCACCGCCCGCCCGCCGCGGTGCGGATCGCCGGCGGCGGGGTAGAGCGAGGTGACCGCGCCGGGCGTGCCGCCGCCGAGGACCGCGCCGAGGCGGTGGTGGTCGGCGGCCAGATGCGCCAGCAGCTCGCCGCTCGCCGTCACCCACCCGGACACCGTCTCCGCCGCCCGCCGCGCGAGCACCGGGTACTCGGCGAGGAGCGCCCGGGCGCCCGCCGGGCGTGCCAGGCCAGCGACGTAGTCGGCGAAGCGCTCCTGGGGCGTGGCGCCGGCGAGACGGCCCTCGAGGCGAGCGACGTGGAGCTCGAGCACGAGGACGCGGGCGCTCATCCGCGACAGGCGCTCCGGCAGCGGCTCCCAAAGGTCGTCGACGGCGCGCTCGGGATCGAAGGGGGCGCCGCGGCGTGCCAGGGCGCGGGCGCGGCGCAGCAGCCGGCGGCGGCCGGCCTCGGCCAGCGGCCGGAAGGGCGTGAGGAGGAGCGCGACCGGATCGTCCTCGGGGGCGCCGGGGACACCCTCGCGCCAAGGCCGGCGGCGCGCGAACGCCCGGTCGAGGTCGCGCGCCCAGCGCGCCGGCTCCGCGGCCGCCGGGGCGGCGGGCGCTTCGAGCGCGGCGGCGAAGTGCGCGGGATCGAGCCCGGAGAGCGCCAGCCGGCGCCGCCACAGCGCCTCGTCGCCGAAAGGCGCCTGCGCCCGCCAGCGCTCGAGGCGCAAGCGAGCCAGCGGCTCAGAGGAGGCGGCGACGCCGTGGATGGGCAGCCGCCTCTCGTCGAGCGCCAGCGCGCGCCACCAGTCGCTGCCGTTGCCTACGGACAGCAGCCTTTCTTCCAGGTGGTCATGGTGCACGTCGGGAACGTCGTCACCACGTACCCGGAGCTGAGGCCGTAGGCTTCCGCCAGCTCGTCGTCGCCGATCGGTCGCCAGGCGACCGGGTCGGGCAGCGCGGCGAGCTCGTCGGCGGCGAGGCCGGTGCGGAACACGGGATCCTTCCAAGCGCGGACGACTTCGTGTTGGGTCAAGGCGATTCCTCCAGTCGAGATCGTGGTGGGCTCCCCCCCAATTTCAGAGTGCCGCTCGCGGGTGGTGCCGGGACGGCGTGGGTGCTCCCTGCCGGTCGAACGGCCACGTGGCAACCGCCTGGATCGAGCTGGTCGATCGGCTCTGAGGCCGCCGGCTTCAGCGCCTCGGCATCGCCGGCGGACACGGCCCATCGGCCGGGCCGGGGTCATCGCAGGCGACGTGCGGTGACGATCAGTCGCCGCCGGGGCCGGGAGCGGTCGGACCTCCGGACGCCGCACCGCGCCGGCCGCGGCGCGGGGGCAGGAGCCCGTCCCGGATCTCCTGGCGGGTCTCGGGGAGGAGCTCGCCGGTGAAGCAGCCCAGGGTGTAGGGGTACTCCCGGGTCAGGTGGTAGGCGTAGTGGTACGTGCGGCGGCCGACGGTGACCGTTTCGCGCCGGCCGTGGCAGGCGTCGAGGTCGGCGTCGGTCAGCTCGTTGCCGTCCGCGTCCTCGAGCCCGAGGATCGGGAAGCCGTCGAGCGCCCAGCCCACCACCTGGTCGCTCTCGACGCCGGGGATGCACGGGGAAGCGTTGTGGTAGTGGTACTGGGAATTCGCCTGCGGATGGCCGTCGCAGGTGTCCTGGATCTCGTGCGCGGCGGCGTCGCGGCCGGCGTCGTCGAGCGCGCTGTAGAAGGCGACGCCGCTCACCGTGAACCCGATCATCCCCATGGGCAGGCAGCTCGGCTCGGCGGCCCGCACCGGGCGGGCCGGGATCTCGAACGCGAGGTGCTGGGCGGCGATGCGGTTGGGGTTCGTGTCCCAGACGTACGCCGGGTCGCTGAGCGAGATGGGGAAGATGCCGGTCGGCTCCTCGATCGGCAGGCCGTTGCCGGTAAAGAGGAGCTCCGGCCCCCGCCGGGTGAAGCTGTAGGCCGCCTGGGGCCAGTAGACGCTCCCCTGGACGTGGGGCTTCGCCGTCGGATCCCAGGTGTCGCCGTGGAACCACGGTCCCTCGTGGCGTGCTCCGCCCTCGCGGAAGGTGGTGCGGCACGAGAAGACGTTGCCCGCCTCCGGGTGGTCGGTGACGTGACCGTCGCCCACCGGCAGCTCGTGCGCCCGCGCCGTGCCCGGCGCCAGGACGAGGCTCAGGGCGAGGATCCAGACCGCGCCGCCGGCTGCGGACGCTGGGCTCGAAATGGTGGACAGGATCGACATGGAACCCCTCCTGGCTCTTCTCATCTGCGACTCCCTCGTTCGACCGAACCGTTGGATTTGACGACGCTCCCCCCGGCTCTCCCCGGGCCGGCGTCCTGTCCGTTCAACCCGCGAGGAACGAGATCCTTGCGCGGCGCAGTGAGAGGGTGGACGGTCTCGGGTGGGTGTAGTGTGTAAAGAACTTCGGGAGGATTCGATGGCAACCCCGCTCGAGCGCCAAAATCTCACGCTCGACGACGCCCTCGTGGAGCGGTTGCGGCGGGAAGCGAAGCAACGCCGCGTCAGCATGTAGGAGATGGCACGCACCCTGCTCCGGCTCACGAAGCCGGAGGACTTCCAGACGCCTCGTCGGTTTGAGGCGAAGCTTCGTTAGTCGTCGCCCGTCTGGAGGATCTCGTCGTCGACCACCCAGCGATCTCCTTCGCGCACCAGGTGGGCTTCCGTATGGACCTTGCCGAAGGGGCTCTTCTCGCCGGCGACGAGGAGGAGGGCGTGATCCCCGGAGACGAAGCCGCGCGTGACCTCATAGGTGTCGGGATGGGAGTCCTGCAGGAAGGCGATGAAGCCCGTGGCCCGGTTCTCGAGGTGGACCTGGCGATCCGCGCCGAGGAGCGGTTTCAACGCCGCGGCGTTCCCCGCGCTCACCGCTTCGTGGTAGGCCCGGTAGACCTTCCCGGGCTCGCCGCCTCCGGCCGGCAGCGCGTCGCCGTAGTCGGTGGACGCCACCGGCACGTCGAAGGTCACGTCGAAGGTGGCACCCTCGGGGTCCTTCTGGTGCACCCTGCCGGCGATCCGGCCTCCCGAGGCCTTGACCGTGGAGCCCGTCGAGGAATCGAAACAGAAGCCGCAGCCGTCACCGGAGCCGAAGTAGTAGCTCATCCCGCGGTACTTCCCGGTCTTGTCGAACTGGAGGTAGACGACCGCGGTCTCGTCGTCCGCGAAGACCGCGTCGATGAAGTGCTCGCGGTCCCAGTAATGGTCGAGGATCCCGGTCACGAAGCCGGCGTTGGAGATGGCGACCAGGATCCCCGGTTCGCTGTCGTCGCCGACCTTGCCCGGAAACGCATAGGCCCCGACGACGTCGAACTCGCCGGTCTTGGACGAGAACGTCCCGCTGGCCTGTGGCTTGCCGGAAGGCGACTTTCCCTGGGCGGCCTGCGGGATCACCAGGGCTGCACTCATCAAGCCCGCGAGCATGAGACTCCGGATCATAGGGGGCTCCTTGTTCGGTGGTGGAGTGGGGGCCGGGGCAGCGGTGCCCGACCGCTGGAACGCAGACTATCCCAAGGGCCCGCACGTCTCACCGAGCTCTCGAGCTCGGCGTCTCCTGCGGCCAGTCGCTGTCCGGGCCGAGCAGGCCGGCGAGGAGGATCAGGAGAAGCGGGCTGGCCTGGCGGGCCTTCCCGGCCCCGCCTGGACGCAGGTGGCGGCGCCGGTCCTCGAGTGGCAGTACGGCGGCTGCTACGCCTCGGGCTGCGAGACCGGCTGGTATGCCTCGCCGGCGGTGGCGGACCTCGACGGCGACGGCCACCCGAAGGTCGTCGCCTCGGCCTACTCGGTGGTCGAGCTCGACGGCGCCACGGGGGCCCTCGAGTGGCGGCTGCGCACCCCCGGCACGGTCGTCTTCGTGCCCCCCGTCGAGGTCGACGAGGGGGCCAAGCTCACCGTGAGCAACGCGCCGCCCGAGTGAGGGTCCAGATCGACCGACTTGGGTCTACGCCGCCCGGCGGGGCACGCCGGCAGGCAGTCCCCTTGCAGCTCCGCTCCACGACGGCTCTCGCCGTCCGGACGGCCTGGCTCCCCACCCGTCCGGGTGTTGATGCGGGGGGCGAGGCTCCGTAGCGCGCAGCGTGGAGGATGACCTGCCGGGCGTCCGCCTCTCGCGTCCGAGCCGACGGCGGCGGGCCGAAAGGAGGCTGTCTCCCATGGCGCAAGTCGTCGAAAGTCTCGAAGCGCTCCGCGGCCGGATGGTCCGGGAGCAGATCGAAGGCCGGGGGATCGCTGACCGGCGGGTGCTCGAGGCCATGCGCCGCGTGCCCCGTGAGCGCTTCCTCCAGGAGGGGCTCGAGGACCTCGCCTACCAGGACACGCCCCTTCCCATCGAATCCGATCAGACGATCTCGCAGCCGTTCGTCGTCGCCTACATGAGCGAGCAGCTCGGCCTCTCGGGCGGCGAGCGGGTGCTCGAGATCGGCACCGGCTCGGGCTATGCCGCCGCGGTGCTGGCCGAGCTCGCCTCCGAGGTCTACTCGGTCGAGCGCTACGGGAACCTCGCCGAGAGCGCCCGGGAGCGCCTCGCGCGCCTGGGCTACGACAACGTCCACGTGCGCCACGGCGACGGCACCCGCGGCTGGCCGGAGCACGCCCCCTACGACGCCATCGTGGTCACCGCCGGCGGGCCCGAGGTGCCGCCGTCGCTCTGCCACCAGCTCGCGGTCGGCGGCCGCCTGGTCATCCCCGTCGGCGCGACCGCCTGGGAGCAGCGGCTGGTGCGCGTCACCCGCGTGGCCGAGGACCGCTTCGACGAGGAGGAGCTGATCCCGGTCCGCTTCGTGCCGCTGGTCGGAGAGGAGGGGTGGGCCGAGGGCGGAGAGCGCGCGAGCCGGTCCCGGCCCCGGCCCGCGGCGAGCACGACGTCCGCGACCTCGAGCACCCGGCGCCCGACTGGGTGGCGTTCACCCGCTTTCCCACCTGGATGTGGCGCAATCAGGAGGTGCGCGAGCTGGTCGACTGGCTCCGGGAGCGCAACCGGGGGGTGCCGCCCGAGCGCCGCGCCGGCTTCTACGGCCTCGACCTCTACAGCCTCCACACCTCGATCGGCGCCGTCCTCGCCTACCTCGACGAGGTCGACCTCGGGGGCGGTCCGATGGAGGTCAAGAGGGTGCGGCCGGCCCACCCGCGGAGCTACGAGCACGTCTGCCACGCGACCGGCCTCGCCGGCTTCCTGCTCGGGCTCCGCCCCGAGGGCGAGCTCCGGACCGCGCTGGTCGAGCCGCGCCTCGAGCGGGCGATCGGGGTGATCTACCGGCCGGAGACCGAGATGGCGAGCCACTACTTCGCGGCGCATCTGCCCCTCCAGTTCGACGAGTACGCCTGGATCGACGAGACGCGCGCCGTCACGCCGCTTGCGAGCCGGGAGGTCGCCGGATTGGCGGAGACCTATCCCTTCGGAGTGTGAGGCCGTGATCTCGGTGATCTCCGAAGCGCCGCCGCGGGTCCGGGCCGCCGAGGACCTGATGGACGGGTTCGCCCGGGCCACGGGCCTCGTGGGCGACGCGCCGCCCCGGCGCTACCTCTGGACCGACGCCTTCGCGGTCGGCAACTTCCTCGGCCTTCACCGGCTGAGCGGCCCTCTGCCGGGGGGGCGCGCTGGGAGACCGACGATCCCTTGGGTGCCGGGAGCCTCCTGATCGCCGCCTACCGGCTGGCGCGGCTCCGGCTGAAGCACGGCGTCGAGGTGGGCGCCTTGCTCGGGGAGGTCCTCGACGCGGCGGCCGTGAGCGTCGAGGCCGCGGCTGGTCAGGGGTTCGCAAGACTGCCAGCGTCCAGACGGCTGGCCTTCCGCGAGCTCGGTCTCGCCATCGGCCTCCACGGCGTCGAGCGCCTGCACGGCGCCACCACGGGGCGGTCCGGCTTCCCGGCGGACGGCGCGCTCGCCGCCCTGGCGCGCCACCTCCCCCTGGCGGCCGAGATCGACGCCTTCTGGAACGATCCCGCCCACCGGGCCGCCCCCACCTGGCGCGACCACCCGGACATCAACACCGTCATGCTCACCACCAGCCTCGCTCCGGACGGCTACCTGGGCCCGCTCGAGGCACCTGGCTCCGGGTAGGTGTGGCCGGCTCGCCGGCGCGCGCAAGCGCTCCCCGGCGGGACCGCCGGACGCTCCTCACCCTCCGTAGAGCGCCTCGAACGCCGCCTTGTTCTCCTCGGCGGCCACGGTCCAGGCCGTGAGGCTCGCCAGGAGGTTGATCTCGGTGGGCGAGAGGGCGGTGTCGAGGGTCGGGTAGTGGGGGAAGGAGTGAAAGGACGACGGGTCGTCGAAGGTGCCCATCAGGGCCTGGACCTGGGGCGAGAGGGCGTCGTAGAAGTCGCGCACCCGCGCGGTGTAGACCCAGAGCACGGTCACCGTCCGGCCGTCGGCGACGCCGAACCAGGTGTTCTCCTGGACCGGCAGGCTCTGGCTGAAGAGGGCCGGCTTCTGGTTCGTGCCGGAGCCGCTCGCCTGCCAGAGGCCGCGGACGAGCTCGGCGAAGGCGTCGGCCGGGAAGACCTGGCTGTTCTGGCCCTGGGGGAAGGCGGGGTGCGGGTCGCCGGCGTAGAGCTTGTAGCCCTCGCCCTGCTGGTAGGGCTGGTAGCCGAAGAGCGGCGGGATCTGGCTCGAGATGTTGACGCCGGTGCCCGGCGCAGTGGTGCCGTCGGCCAGGACGACGCCTCCGGGGACCGCCTCCAGGCGCTGGGTGGAGTTGACGCAGGCGATGACGCTCTCGACGTCGCCGTAGCTCAGCATGTCGGCGACTCCCGTGTTCTCCAGGCTGCCGCCGTCGGCGAACTGGGTGGGCAGGGTCATGGGGAAGGGCTCGACGCCGGCCACCGGCCAGTAGGCGTACTCGGGGATCAGCGAGGTGAGCAGACCGAGGTCGGTCCGCATCTCGGCCATGAGCTTGGGAGTCCGCTGCTTGATCCGGTGCTTGAAGAGGAACCCGGGCAGCTTGGCGAGGTCGGCTCCGACCTTGCCAAGATGCCCACCCAGCCAGGCCATGACGTCGTCGAAGAAGTCGTCGACCACGTCGAGGAAGTCGTCCGGCCGCTGCGCCCACTGGGCGAACAGGTTGCCCAGGGTCTCGGCGAAGGCGGCGCTCGAGGCCCCGACGGCGTCGGCGAGCGCCCACTGGCGGAGCTGGCCGACCGTGACCTCCGGCGAGGCGACGGCCGAGGGGTTGGAGCTGAAGCCGAACGAGGTGACGCCTCCGCCTCCCGGCGCCCGCTCGTTGACGTCGGTCCCCCGCGGCGCGCCCACGATGCCGGTGAAGAAGGGCGTCGACTGGACCGGCGCGAGCAGGCGGTAGCTGCTGTCCGGCTCGGCGAGGAACATCGACGTGTTGCAGAGCAGATAGGGGCGCTGGGCGCGCTCGGCGCCGGCCGCCGCCAGGTGCGCGGTCTCGCCGCCGAGCTGCGTGCCGCCGCGGGTGACGTCGCGCGTCAGGGTCTCTTCGTCCCAGGAGAAGAGCGACCTGGGCGCGAAGCGCGAGCCGGGGCGGTAGAGGCCGTAGGGCTTGAGGATGTGGAGCCCGATGAGCGCCTGCCAGAGGAAGTTGGGCGGCGTCTTGAAGAACTTGAAGAGCAGGAAGGCCTCGACGGCGAGGGCCGGCACGGAGAAGAGGCGGGTCGCGACCGAGTTGCCGACGTTGCCGGCGGGCAGGACGTCGAGGGTCTCGGCCGGCGTGTGCCCGGGGGCGGCGGCGGGGACGAGCCGGCCGGGATCGGCGACGTACTCGTTCAAGTACGCGTCGTCGCTCGTGCCGGCGGTGAGGTACTCGAAGGTCACCCCCACCCAGGAGCCGCCGGAGACGGTGGAGATCGCCCGCGTCTTCTCGAGCAGGCCCAGGGCCTTCAGGCCGCGGAGCTGGCCCATCCCCGCCGTGAGCGCCCGCGAGCCGCCGCCCGAGAGGCAGATCCCCACGTTGCCCGGGGTCTCCCGGTCGACGAAGCGCTGGACGGTGAGCGGACCGGTGACGAGGTCGGCGACGAACATGCCGGAGCTGCTCGGTGCTGGGGACATGGCTCTCCTTCCGTGGTCGGGTTCTCTTCTTTCAGTGCCGCGGAGGGGCAATTCGTTACCCGGCGAGCCCAAATTCTACAGCGTTGGCTTCCGTGGTGTAAGATGAAAAAAGCAACTCTTTTGATCGCGGTAGATCGCGGGAGGCCCGATGTCCTTGAGCCAGGTCACCTCTATCCGAGTCCACCCCGGAATCGGCATCGCCCGCCTGGGCAACAGCCCGGAGCTCTTCATCGGGCCGGAAGCGCCCGGCACCCAGCCGGACCCCGGCGGCAGCGGCGGGCCCGGCCCGGGCGGGGGCACCTACAAGGACTCCCAACAGCGCATGAAGCGGCAGGCGCAGCGGTTCCGGATCTACGGCTACGACAGCTCGGGCAACGTGGTCGCGGAGATCGACGGCGCCACGGCGGGGGTCGAGTCGATCGAGTGGCGGGTCCACGTGCGCAACATGAAGGCGGCGAACTACGCCTTCCAGGGCGCCTACCTCTTCGATCCGACGAAGCTGCGCAACCCGTCGATCCAGCCCGGGCTCGATCCCATCTACCGGGATCGGCTCATCATCGATCCGGGACCCCGGACCCTCGCGGCGGGCACGGCGCAGCCGGTGGTCTTGAGCGGCACGATCTTCGAGGGCGTCGGCCCGACCGAGCTGCCGGGCTACCTCGCGTTCAACCCGCCCCAGGCCACGCCGCCGGACCAGCCGGTGACGGTGACCTACGCCGCCGCCCGGGTGACCCTCGGCGAGCTCCGCCTCGACGAGCGCCAGCGCTTGCTCTTCGTCCCCGGTTTCGGCGACTCGAAGAGCGTCACCACCCCGGCGGTCGAGATCACCAACCCGAGCGAGACCTACGATCCGCCCAACGGGCCGGACCCCGACGATCCGCTGACCAACCAGTTCTCCTACTTCAACGTCCCCGGCTGGTACGACGACACCTGCGGCGGCGAGATCGACGCCACGGTCACCCTCGACGACGGCACCGTCCTCTCCACCCGCGACGGCGTTGGCACGCCCGGCGAAATGCGCAACCCGACCCGCGGCGCCTGGGTCGTGGTCGGGCCGCCCAAGTACTCGCCGTACATGTACCACGTGGTGTCGATCCTCGACCGGGTCCTCCAGGTCTTCCCCGAGGCCGACCCCACGCGGGGGCAGCCCACCGAGTTCTACCGCGATGTCTTCCCGATCCTGCAAGAAGCCACGAACTACGCCTGGGTCAGCGCCGAAGCCTACGGTCCGCAGGGCACGGCCCACGGGCCGGGTCAGCCCGGTGACCTGCTCTCCGCCGACAACCTCGCGGCGTTCACCGATCCGGGTCCCGGAGGCAAGGCGGCGCGCACCCAGATCTACGACATCTTGCGCCACGCCGAGGACGACCTGCCGCCGCCGCCGCCGACCCCGGCGCCCCCGCCGCGCAAGGCGGGGGTCGGCCCGCCGTCCCAGGGCAACTTCATGCCCAGGCTGTGGGGGACGGGCGGCAAGCCGCTCCAGAACCAACAGCTCGGCAACAACCTGCCCAACCAGTACTTGAGCCTCACGCCGGGGCAGCTCGCCCGCATGAAGGACTGGGCCGAGGGCAACTTCACGGTGGGCCAGCCGATCGTTCCCCAGCCCCTCGACGAGCTGCCCCTGGCCGAGCAGCCGGGGGCGATGGACTTCGCGGCCCTCCAGCCGACCATCGGCGGCGGGTTTCATCCCGGGATCGAGTTTCCCTACCTGAGCCTCTACCGGGAGTTCTTCGCCGCGGCCTTCCGGGTCGCCGGAGGCGTCGAGCCCGGTTCCATCGCCGCCTACATGTCGAGCCCCTGGCAAGGCGATTTCTGGTCCTGCAACACCGCGTGGTGGCCGGTGCAGCGGCCCGACATCGTGGTCGAGACGAAGCGCGGCGAGCTGGCGACGAAGGACTGGTTCCGGGGCTTCGACCCGGCCACCGGCCAGCCCCTCTCGCAGACCGACGGCTACGACCAGATGGTCACCGTCTGGTGGCAGCTCGGGATGGTCCTGCCGACCGGCGCCAGCGACCAGGGTGAGGCCGTCTTCCAGGAGTTCGAGCGCGATCCGTCCCTCGACCGGCCGCCGGAGCCGGACTCCGAGTGAGCGCCGGAGTGGAGGTCCCAGGCCGCCGATGGACCGAGTCGCCGGAGCCCGGCTCCGGGCCCCGCTCGGAGTCATGGGACGCCGTGATCGTCGGGGGCGGGCCGGCGGGCTCGGCCGCCGCCGTCGCCCTCGCCGAGGCCGGGCGGCGGGCCCTCGTCCTCGAGCGCCGCACCGCGGTCCGCTTCAAGCTCGGGGAGTCGCTGCCGCCCCAGGGCTTGCCCATGGTCGAGCACCTGCTCGGGCCCCTCGACCCCGCGGCCGAGGACCGGATCGGGGCCACCCGCACCCACGGCCACCTCTCCTGCTGGGCAAGCGACGAGCCCGCCTTCGCGAGCTTCCTCTTCAGCCCCTACGGCCGCGGGCTGCGGCTCGACCGGCCGCGCTTCGACCGGGCCTTGCGCGACCGCGCGCGCGAGGCCAGCGCGGTGGTGGTCGAGGGGGTGGCGCTGGCCGGGACCCGGCGCGCCGGAGACTGGGAGCTGGACCTGTCGGCCGCCGCCGGCGAGAGCCGCGAGCGCGCTCGGTTCCTGATCGACTGCAGCGGCCGCGGCGCGGCCGTCGCGAGCCGGGTGGGAGCCCGGCGGCGCGGGGGCGACCGCCTCTTCGCCTTCGCCCAGGTCTACGCCCTGCCGGAGGGCGGCGGGGACGACGACACGCTGGTACGCCTGGAAGCCGGCCCTCGGGGCTGGTGGTACACGGCCCGGCTCGCCGGCGGCCGGCGGCTCGTCGTCTTCCATACCGACTCCGACACGGCCGCGGCGGGACAGGCGGCGCGCGCCGACGGGTTCGCGGCCCTGCTGGCGGAGAGCCGGCACGTCGCGCCTCTCCTGGCGGAGCGCGGCTACCGGGCCTCCGGCCGGCCGTGCGGCGCTCCGGCCGGCGGCAGCCGTCTCGACCGCTTCGCCGGCCCGGGCTGGCTGGCCGCGGGCGACGCGGCGCAGGCCTTCGACCCCCTCTCTTCCCAGGGCATCGCCACGGCCCTCTCCTCCGGGTTCGCGGCCGGCGCCGCGGTCGCCCGGGCGCTGAGCGGCGACGCCGGCGCCGTGGCCCGCTACGAGCGCGGCCAGGAGGCCATCTGGCGCGACTACGAGCGGAAATATCGCTACTTCTACAATGCTCAACCCCGCTGGCCGGAGCGACGGTTCTGGAGCCGCCGACGCGCTTCCGCCGCCGGCGCGACCGGGGGCCCCGGCGTGCCGGTTCCGGTCCCTTCCCTCGAGGAGACGCCATGCGACGCATCGCCCTAGGCACCGTCTTGATTCTCGGTTTCTGCCTGTTGGTGCTGGCCTGCCGGCCGCAGACCCCGCCGCCCGCGACCCCGGCCGCCGGAGCGCCCGAGGTCACACCGCCGGCGAAGCTCGGGACCCTCCCGGTCGAGGGGCGGACCGTGCCTCCGCCGGTGTTCGAGCGCGGCGATCGCCTGGCGAAGCCGCTGCCCGAGTCCTCGCAGGCCGCCCAGGACTTCGTCTCCTTCTACAACGCGACCTATTTCGGCAGCGGGCCGCAGCTTCCCCTGCTCGGTTCCCAGGGCGTCGTCTGGTTCCCGCCGCAGAGCTTCGGCGACACGTCGCTCCAGGCCGTCCATCGCGGCACCGCCGCCCAGTCGAGGCAGTGCAACGACCCCGCGGGCTACCCGATCGTCTGCGCCCGGGATTTCTCCACCGGCGAGTACTGCCAGGCCTGCCACGACAGCGCGCTCTTCGTCACCGGTGGCGGCCTGCCCGAGATGTCCTACACCACCGAGGACCGCTCCTGGCTCGCCAACTGGTCGCAGTTCGGGGACTGGAGCGCTTCGATCATGGCGCTCGCGACCCGCGACCCGATCTGGCAGTCGCAGATCGAGACCGAGACCAACGTCCATGCCGGTGCCGACCCCACCGTGATCCAGGACGTCTGCTTCCGCTGTCACGGCGCCATGGGCGAGCGCCAGCTCCAGAGCGACCAGGACCGCGATTTCTGCACCGACGTCTTCTACGCCACCATCCCGGGCCTTCTGCCCGCGACCGGCCGCGGCAAGGCCTACCCGTTCTCTACCGGCTGCGCACCGATCCAGGGGAAGTCCGTGGGGGCGAACCAGGACGCCTACGCCAAGTACGGCTCGCTGGCCCGCGACGGCGTCTCGTGCGAGGTCTGCCACCGCCTCGGGCCGCCGGGCAAGGACTCAGGGGTTTGGAACGGCGTCGACTACGACGTCTTCTACGGCCCCCACGTCCAGGGGCTCGAGGGCAAGCAGGACAACCCGGTGCCCCTCTCCCACGGCTTCACCGCCACCTTCGAGTACGACAAGACGTCGGTCTTGACGCCGGACCCGGTCCACGCCCTCGACCCGGAGCCGATGAACGACAAGGACAACCTGGCCATCGCCCAGGCCGTCGACCGCAAGCAGCGCGTCTCCTACCTGCGCCAGTCGGTCCTCTGCGGCTCGTGCCACGTCCTGATCGTGCCCACCATCCCGACCGGCTACGCACCGGGGGCGCCGCTGCCCGACCCGGCCCAGGCCCCGTACTACAGGAAGCCCACCGGCTGCACGTCGACCACCTTCGCCACCGACGGCAACCCGGTGACCGACCCGTGCGTCGGCGTCTCCTACGAGCAGGCCACCTACCTCGAGTGGATCAACAGCTCGTTCGCCAGCGAGGAGGACAACGACCACACTTGCCAGGGCTGCCACATGCCCTTCGTCACCGATCCCGCCAACGGCGAGAACCACGGCGCGATCCTCGCCCAGGCCATCCCCGGCCTGACGCCCAAGCAGTACCGGCGCCACCGCGTGATGGGCATCAACCTCTTCGTCATGGAGATGTTCGCGCAGTTCCCCGAGGTCCTGGGCGTCGACACGACCGATCCGCGCATCCCGGAGAGGGCGACCGCCAAGGACGGCACGACGACGCCGTTCATCCAGCACAACCTGCTCAACGGCGAGTCGAGCATCGTCGCGCAGGCCACCAGCCAGGCCAACGGCAACGGCCTCGAGCCCGGCACCACGACACCGGCGCCCCAGGCCGCGGCCGAGATCGCCATCCAGTCGGTGCGCAGGGACGAGGCGAACCTCACCGCCGACCTCCTGGTCACCAACAACACCGGCCACAAGTTCCCGTCCGGCGCCGGCTTCCGCCGGGCCTTCATCAAGCTCGAGGTCCTCGACGCGGCCGGCGACGTGCTCTGGGTCTCGGGCGCCACCAACCCGTTCGGCGCCATCTGTGCCGGGCCGTGCCGCGAGACCGGGCCGGGCACCTACAACCTCATCCCGGCGGAGGTCAACGGCGGCGACCCGCGCAAGCTCGAGCCGCACTTCGCGACGATCACGCGCCAGGACGAGGTCCAGATCTACGAGGTCCAGGACGTGGACGACACCGGGGTGCTGACGTCCTCGACCCTGGCGCTCTTCCACGACGCCAAGGACAACCGCATCCTGCCCCGCGGCTGGACGCCTCCCGACACCGTGGGCTGCTCGCAGGACCCGAACGCCGGCACCCGGATCTTCGGCATCCGCCAGTGCTCCGCCGCCTACGCCACGGAGCCGCAGTTCCACCCGCTCACGGTCGGCAGCGCCATCGCCACCGACCCCCACTACCGGGACCCGAAGCTGACCGGCTCGGACGCCGTCACCTACCGGATCCCGCTGGCCGACGTCCCCGGCGAGCCCGCCACGGTGCGCGCCACGCTCCAGTACGAGACCATCCCGCCGGGCTACCTCGCGGCCCGCTTCCGCGACGGCTACCAGAGCGCCACGTCCGCGTTCCTGCCCGCCACGGAGCGGTCGATCTACCTCAACAGCCACCTCGACACCGATCTGGACCTCACCAGCACGAATCCGGACAACGCCGGCTTACGGCTGGTCGACCGCTGGACCATGAGCCTCTACCAGGCGGTGGCGGCGGTCGAGTGAGGCGCCCGGGGAGACGACCTCCTCTGGCGCGGGGGCGGACCATCGCGTACCGCCTGCCCTCCTCGGTCAGCGCGCCGGGGTTGATGCACTTGACCTGGTAGTTGGCGGCCTGGGAGTGGCGGACGCCGGCGCTGGGCGAGACGATCTCGATCGACCCCCCCGACGGGAGTGGGCGGTGACGGCGCACCCGGTGCGACGAGCTCGTTGTGCCCCTGACAGTAGATGACGCCGATCCGCTGATCCTCGGCGCTCTTCCAGCGTGGCTCGCCCACTTGAAGACCCACGCCTCGTCCGCGTGGGTCATGGGAGGTCTCCTTGTCTCGTCGGTCTCACCTGGGTAGTCGGAATGCCGGCCCGGTCCCCGCCAGGGTCGAGGCGATCCGGGCCGCGGGCGGCGGTGGCTGGAGGGGGGCCGCCGCCTGGGCGCCGGCCTCGTCGGCGCCGGTCTGGGCGCCGAGGTGGAGCACGAGGGTCGCCGTGTAGCTGGCCATGAAGCCGCCGTCGGCCGGCGTCCGGAGCTCCCCGTCGCGGCTCCGGGTCCAGTCGCCGGCCAGGTCGAGGGCGAGGAGCGACCGGAGCCAGGGCGGGCTCCAGGTCACCCCCAGGTGGATCAGCTCGGTCGTCGAGTCGAGCCCCAGGACGTCGTTGCGGCTGCGGTTGTAGGAGTAGAGGGGCTGGAAGGCGAGTGCGGCGCGGGCGATCTGCCAGGAGGGCTGGAGCGAAACGCCCCAAGCGTCGGTCCGGCCGAAGGCGGGGTCGGCGTCGACCCGGGTGGCGGAGAGCGAGGCGGAGAGGCTGCCGCCGCCGCCCAGAGGCCCGAAGGCGCTGACGCCGGCGTCCTCGGTGGTGGTGTCGGCGGTCGCGTCCCGGCGGTCGTCGTGCACGGCGAGCGATGCCGTCTGGGAGAGCTGGACGGCGCCCAGGCCCTCGGAGAGGTTGCCCCCGAGGGTCCAGTCCAGGCGGTCGACCTCCGGGGTGAAGAGCTCCGCGTCGGCGCCGGCCCGGGTGGTGGCGGCGGTGCCCTGGAGGCCGAGCTGGACGGCCTGGCCGAGTGGGCTCGAGAGGCTGACGGTGGCGCTCCGCACCCGCGCTCCCGGTCCCGAGGCGTCGTCGCCGTCGATCGCCTGGACGCAGGCCGAGAAGGCGGCGTTCCCCCACTGTTCGTCGAGGCCCAGCTCGAGGCTGTCCCGCCCCGAGCGCCCGCCGGGGGTGAGGCCCGGGTCGGCCGGGTTGACGAACCCCGCCGCGACGTGGCGCAGCGCGAGGCGCCAGCCCAGGTGCCGGCCGGACTCCTGGGGGCTCATCGCGAGCTCGACCCGGAAGGCCTCCCCGCTCCGCGCCTCGTCGAAGGCCCCGGCGCCCGGGCCGGTGGCGGAGACCCGCACCTGGTAGCGCTTCCCGGGCTCGAGGAGCGCGGCCGGCAGCACGTAGGCCGCGTCGCGGGTGAGGGCGGTCGAGATCGCCTCGCCCCCCGCCGCCGGCCGGACGGTCACGCGGTAGACGAGGCCCGGCGCGCCGCCGGTCCAGCGCACGGCGGGGGCGCTGGTGCCCGCCGGGCGGCTCGAAAGGGGCACCTCCTCGGCCACCAGGTCCACTCGTGCGGGGACCAGGGTGAGCCCCCGCCAGTCGGTCGGCTCGCCCCGGACGTCGCCCGGGAAGACCGCCCCCACCCGCCAGCGGAGCTCCCCCGTCCCGAGCGCCTGGAGCTCCTTCCCGGTAGGCCGCCAGAGCGGCTCGGTCGTCCGCACTTCCCGGACCAGCTCGCCGGCGGCCCGTTCCAGCTCCAGGTGGTAGGCGGCGGCGCCGGGCACCAGGCTCCAGCGAAGCTCGAAGGGGCCCGGACCGACCACCTCGCCGTCCGCGGGCGCCAGGGCCCGGAGCCCGGACGCCCGGGAAAGCGTCTCGACGACCGGGACGGCGGCCGAGGCGAGGCGCTGCGGGTGCTCGATCACCAGGCTGAGGGTGTGGCCGCCCCGGGCGAGCTGAGGGATCGGGACGCGGGAGGCGACCGCCAGCGCCTGGCCGGCGATCGCTTGAAGCGTGAAGCGATCGAAGATCACACCGTCGAGCGCCCAGCCGCCGATCACCGGACCGCTGCCGCTGGTGGTGAGCAGGCCGTGGGCGAAGACCCGCTCGCCGGTGGCGATCTGGGAGCCCGGTTGGGGCGAGACCACCGCCGTACCGGTCACCGCCAGCGGCGCGGCGAGCGAGCTCGGCGCGAGGACCGGCAGCCGGACGCCCCGAGGCGTGGTGGCGCCGTCCGGGTTGGTGAGGCGGAGGACGACGGCGCGCCCCGCGGCGTCGCGGCGCACGGAGAGGCGTACCTCGGCGAGGCGCTCCGAGCCCACCCGCACTCCCTCGACCGTCGCCGCCGGCGAGTCGCTCCGAACCGTCGCGCCGCTCGCGAAGTGGCGCCCGGTGAGGCGGACGAGCTGCCCCGCCGCGCCCGCGGCGAGGGTCGAAGGGAGGACGGAGTCGATGACCGGCACCGGCGGCCGCACCACCAGGTGGATCGGGAGCTCGCGAACGGTCCCGCCGCCCGCCCCGCGCAGGGTGCCGGCGTACCTGCCCGGCGTCGCGCCGGGGTCGAGCGCGAGGCGGAAGGTGGCCGGCGCGAAGGCGGGGGGCCTCGCGGTATGTGCGCCGCCGGCGGAGACGAAGGCCGGGAGCCCGCGGAGGGAGTAGGTGACCGGCGCCGAGAAGCCGTCGTCTGGCGAGGTCGCGACCTGGAGCACCGCCGGCCCGCCGTCGACCGTCAGCTCGACCGGATCAGGGCTCGCCGCGGCGCGGAACGAGGGTGGCGGACCGGGGGGCGGCGGCCGGGGTGCCGGCGGCGGTGGTGGGGTGGGAGCCGGTGGGGCCGGGGTCGGCGGTGGCAGGGGCGGCGGTGGCGGTGGCGGCGGCGGTGGCGGAGGGTCCGAGCGGCTCTACCGCGAAGCCCTCGCCGCCAACCGCCGGGTCCTCGGCGAGCACCACCCCTACACCGCCATCACCATGAGCAACCTCGCCCTGACCCTGCGCGCCGAGGGCAAGCTGGACGAGGCGGAGCGGCGGCTGCGCGAGGCGCTCGAGATCCGGCGCGCGACCCTCGGGCCCGATCACCCGATGGTCGCCGCCAACCTCAACGACCTCGGGCGCGTGCGCCAGGACGCCGGCGACCTGGCCGGCGCCGAGGATCTCTACCGGCGCGCCCTGGCGATCTACGCGCCGGACCACCCCTGGCGCCCGATCACCGAGTACAACCTGGCGACCGTCCTCTCGGCGCGCGGCGAGCACACCGAAGCCCTGGCGCTGTTCCGCAAGACGCTCGATCGGGACCGCCAGCTCCTGGGCGACGAACACCCCTCGGTGGCCGGCGGGCCGGGGTCAGCGGGGCGGCACCGCGGCCTCCTCGAGCGCTCCGGGCAGGGCGGCGACGAAGGCGCGGATCTCGTCGCGCACCCGCCGGTAGAAGGCCAGGGCCTCCTCTTCGCAGGCGGCGCCGGCGGCGAGGCGGGGCGGGTCCTCGAAGCCGCGGTGGACGACCCGGGCCCGGCCGGGGAAGAGCGGGCAGCTCTCGCGGGCCGAGTCGCAGACCGTCACCACCCAGTCGAAGGCGGCGCCCGCGAGCTCGTCGACGTGACGTGAGGCCTGGCCCGAGATGTCCACGCCGGCCTCGGCCATGACCCGCACGGCCCGTGGGTCGAGGCCCCTGGGGGCGACGCCGGCGGAGGCCGCGTCGATCGCCTCGCCGTGCAGGTGCCGCGCCCAGCCCTCGGCCATCTGGCTGCGGCACGAGTTGCCGGTGCACAGGAACAGGACTTTCAGGGCCGGTGAAGGACTCTCCGGCCCTGCTGCGGGCCCTCCCGAATCACCCCTCGCGGCGTTGCGGCTCCTCGACATCGTCCCTGCTATGCCTGCGTCGCCGCGGCTTGGGAGAGGCGCCCGGATGACGTCCTCGCGACGGGCGGAGAGTTCTTCACCGGCTCTCGTCGGCCAGGGCTTTGGTCAGGTCGAGGAGCGGGGGCATGGGGCGAGGGCTCCACTTCGTTACATGGCGAAGCGTAGCAGCGAGCGATCGAACGAGCAAGACGCCGAGGTAACCGCGGGGCCTGCTAGCCTCCGTCGGCGTGGAGCCACCCCGTCGCACCCCGCCCGCGTCCCGCGGCCTCCGCGGTCGCCCGTCGAGGCGTCGCCTCGTGCTTCGGCTCGCCGCCCTGGCGCTTCTCGGGCTCGCGTGCGCGGCCGATCCGCCGCCGCCCGCCGCGCCTCCGTTCGTCTCGCCGTCCCCGCCGGCCGCGGCCGCGCACGGCGGCGCGCCGCCGGCCCTCGAGTGGCTCGGCGTGGCGACGGTCCCGGTCGGCACCGTCTGCCGGGGGACCCTCGTCGGCGGGCTCTCGGGCCTCGTCTGGAACCCGGGCGACGGCAGCTTCTACGCCCTCTCGGACGACCGGGGCGAGCACGATCCGGTCCGTTTCTATCGCCTGCGGATCGAGCTCGCGGACGGCCGCCTCGCGGACGGCGACGTCCGGTGCACGGGAGTCACCTTCCTGAGTGCCGCCGATCACCACCCCTACCCCCGCCGGAGGATCGACCCCGAAGGCTTCGCCCGCGACGCCCGGGGCACCTTCTACCTCGCCTCCGAGGGGGTCGCCGACGACGGCGTCGCGCCGTTCGTCGCGGCGCTGGGCGCCGACGGCAGCGAGGCGCGCCGCTTCCCGCTGCCGCCGCGCTACACCCCGGACGGCGACGAGCGCCGCGGCGTGCGCGACAACCTCGCCTTCGAGAGCCTGGCGGTCACGCCCGACCAGCGGTTCCTGGTGGGCGCCCTCGAGAACGCTCTCACCACCGACGGGCCGGAGGCGGACGTCGGCGTGCCGAGCCTCGCGCGAATCCTCCTCTGGCCGCTCGCCGGCGGCGCACCCCGGGAGATCGCCTACCGGGTCGACCCGGTGTCGGCGACGTCCTCCCTGATCGACGTCTACCGGGTCAACGGCCTCGCCGACCTGCTGGCGCTCTCGGACGACCGCTACCTCGCCCTCGAGCGCCAGTACGTGATGGGCGCCGGGGTCGACGTGCGCCTCTACCGGGTTTCGCTCGCCGGCGCGACCGACGTCTCCGACCTCGACGACCTCGCCCACCGCTCGATCCGGACCGCCTCGAAGGAGCTCGTCGCCGACTTCGCGGACCTCGCCGGCGCCACGGGCGAGCGCCTCCCGCTGGAGAACTACGAGGGCATGGCCCTCGGCCCCCGCCTCCCGGACGGCCGGCGGACGCTCGTGGTGGTCTCGGACGACAACTTCGAGCCCCTCCTCCAGCGCACCCGCTTCCTCGCCTTCGCCGTCGCCGACCGGGTGCTCGGGATCGGCGCGGAGTAGGTCGCCGCAGCACCGCCTTCGACCTCGTGGCGCCGGCCCCCCGGGCCGACGGGACAGGTGCCAGGGGCTTCCGGGACAGCATCGAGACCTATGTCGACTTGGATGACGTGGCACAGGCCGAGTACGAGGCTCTGCTTGCCGAAGAGGGGAACGAAGAGGTGGCGACCATGGAGATGACCTGGGCAGGTCGGATTGCACACGAAGCGAGGCAGAGCGCCCTGCAAGAGGGCCGCGCGGAGGGGCGTGAGGAAGGGCGCGAGGAAGGTCAGCGCGAGTTGCTGCTCCGACAGCTCGAGCGTCGGTTCGGTCCGCTGTCGCCAGCCACCAGGAAGCGCGTCAGCGACCTCACGTCCATCGAGGAGCTCTCCGGCCTCGCCGAACGCCTCCTCGCCGCCACCCGTCTCGAGGAGCTGGGCCTCTAGATTTCTGATCAGGCCAGAATCGTGACGAACGAGCCCAGTTCCTCGAGCAGCAGCCCGAGAGGGTGGGGGCGTCCCCTTCCCCCCCGTGGGGTGGGAAGGGGATCGAGGGGATGCGGGGGGCATCCGATGAATCCAGCGGTCTGGAGTCGCCGTTCCGAGGAGCGCAGCCGCAATCGGTCGGCGTGGGCGGGGGACCAGCGGCCCGTGGCGCCGGAGACGCTTCAGGCGCCTCGTCGGTTTGAGGCGAAGCTTCCCTAGGTGCAGGCAGTACTCCTTGTGCGGACCCTAAGCGCTTCCGCGACGGCCGGCTACCGCTTCCGGGCCTCTTCGCGCTCCGGCGTGACCTCTTCGGCGCACCCCGGGTCGATCCAGCGCTTCTGCATCCAGCGCACCGCCATCAGGTCGACGAGCCCGCGCCAGAGCCGGTTGTTGATGCCGTACTTCGTGCTGCCGAAGCGCCGGGGTCGGTGGCCCACCGGCACCTCGGTGATCCGCGCGCCCGAGAGCTTGAGGAGGGTGGGGAGGAAGCGGTGCATGCCGGTGAACATGGGCAGAGCGCGCAGGAGCTCCGTGCGGCAGGCCCGGAGGGTACAGCCGACGTCGGTCACCGACTCGCCGGTCAGGCGGTTGCGCACCCCGTTGGCGATCCGCGAGGACAGGCGCCGGACGAGCGAGTCCTGGCGCTCGACGCGCACACCCGAGACCACGTCGTGGCCGGCCAGGGCCTGGAGCAGGCGCGGGATGTCGGCCGGGTCGTTCTGGAGGTCGGCGTCCAGGGTCACGACGACCGGCGCGCGGGCCGAGCGCCAGCCGGCCGCCAGCGCCGCCGACTGCCCCCGGTTCGGGCGCTGCCGGAGCACGCGGATCGCCGGGTCCCCGGCGGCCAGGCGGGCGAGGACCTCGGGGGTCGAGTCGGTCGAGCCGTCGTCCACGAACAGGACCTCGTAGGGGATCCCGGCGCCGCCCAGGGCCTCCCGGATCTCCCGCGCGAGCACCGGCACGCTCTCCTCCTCGTTGTAGGCGGGAACGACGATGGAGACCTCGGGCTCGCTCACGGGTTCGATCCTCTCGCTTCGCCTCCCACCCGGTCGGCGCCCGGTCCCGGGCGGGCGGGCGGAGGTGGCGAGGGGTACGGGGGACGTGCGATTATGCCCGATCTGATGGCAGAGAGTTGTCCCGATCGCTCCGGTCTCCTCGCGGCGCTGCGCCTGCCCCTCGTCCTGTGGGGCGTGGTGGTGGCGGTGGCCCTGGCCACCCGCCCGCCGGTGCCGATCGACGAGACCCGCTATCTCTCGGTCGCCTGGGAGATGTGGCACACCGGGGGCTTCCTGGTCCCCCACCTGAACGGCATGCCCTACAGCGACAAGCCGCCGCTCCTCTTCTGGCTGATCCACGCGGGCTGGGCGGCCTTCGGCGTCGCGGAGTGGTGGGCGCGGCTGGTGCCGGCCCTGGCCGCCCTCGCCGGCCTCGCCCTGACCGTCGCCCTGGCGCGGGAGCTCTGGCCCGACCGCCACGACCTCAGCCGGCGGGCGGCGTCGATCCTCGTGGGCTTGGTCCTCTGGGCGGTGATCGGCACCCTGCTCCTGTTCGACCCACTGCTCGCGGCCTGCGCCCTCCTCGCCCAGCTCGCGCTGGTGCGCGCCGCCCGCGGGGCGCGCGGCGCCTGGTGGCTGGTCGGCCTGGGGATCGGCCTGGGGGTGCTCGCCAAGGGGCCGGTGATCCTGCTCCACGTGCTGCCGGTGGCCCTGGCGGGCCCCTGGTGGGCGCCGGCGGTGGCGGCCGGCCACCGGGCGCCCGCGCCCCGCCCCGGGCGCTGGTACGCCGCGCTCCTCGGGGCGACGGCTCTGGGCTCGGCGATCGCGCTGGCCTGGGCCCTGCCGGCGGCCGCCGCGGGCGGCCCCGTCTACGCCCACGCCATCCTGCTGGGGCAGACTGCCGGCCGGATGGCGAACGCCTTCGAGCATCGCCGGGCCTGGTGGTGGTACCTGCCGCTCCTGCCGGTGATCTTCTACCCCTACGCCCTCTGGCCGCCCCTGTGGCGGGCCGCCCGGCGCGCCCGGGGCCTCCTGGGCGAGGGGGGCGTCCGCTTCGTCGCCGCGGCGACGGTGCCCTCCTTCGTTCTCTTCTCGCTGGTGAGCGGCAAGCAGCCTCAGTACCTCCTGCCGCTCCTGCCGCCGGCGGCGCTCCTGGCGGCCCGGCTCCTCGGCGCCGAGGCCGGAGCCGCGGCCCCGGTCCGGGCCCGCGACCTGGCGCTCCCGATGGTGCTGCCCGTCCTGGCGGCGGTGGGCCTCGTCGCCGTGCCGTTCGCCGCCGGCCGGCGGGGGGTGCCTCCGGGCTTCGGCGAGATCTCGGCCGGCTCGGGTCTGGCGCTCCTCCTGGCGACGGCCTGGGTCGCCGTCGTCCTGGTCCGGCGGGGAGCCGACGCCCACCGCCTCCTCGCCGTCTCGACGGCGGTGCTGGTCGCCGGCCTCCACCTGGCGCTCGCGCCCGCCATGGCCGCCGGCTACGACCTCCGCCCCCTCGCCCGCTACGTCCGCTCAGCCGAGCAGCGGGGCCGGCCGATCGCCCAGGTCGGCGAGGTCCGCGGCGAGCTCCACTTCCTGGGGCGGATCGAGCACCCCTTCGCCGAGCTCGACGCGTCCGGGGTGGCGGGCTGGATCGCCGCCCACCCGGCCGGCGCGGTGATCGTGCGCTACGCGGGCTCGGCCGAGCCCGACCTGCGCCGTGCCGAGTACGCCCTGCCCTTCCGCGGCAAGCAGGTGGCGGTCTGGGGTCGGGAGGGGCTGGCGGCGACGCCCGGCGCCCTGGCCGGCGCGCGGCCTTCGAGCCTCCCGTCCAGATAGAATCCGGGACCTTAAACCGGCCGTAGACCGTACCTCGGAGGAGGGTGTCACGATGCGCTCCGCGAAGCTCACCCGGCGACTCGCCGCGTTCCTGCTCGCCGCCGGCCCCCTGGTCCCCCTGGGCCTCCTGGCTCCCGGGTCCGTCGTGGCGCAGGAGGTCGCCGCCCGGCCGCCGGCCCCGGCGCCAGGTCCCGCGCTCTCCGAGGTCGCCCTCTGGGCCGGCCGCTTCGACGCCTTCGAGACCGAGGCCACGAACGAGGCGGGCCTCGAGCTCCGCTACCGCCCCTTCTGGCGGGGCTCCGCGCCGTTCGCCTGGCGGCTCGAGCCGGCCTGGGGCGCCATGGCCACCGACGAGCACGCCGCCTACCTCTGGGCCGGCTTCCGCCTCGAGCTGCCCCTCGGGCGCCGCTGGCGCCTGGTTCCCCAATCGGGTGCGGGGCTGTACCGCCACGGGGACGACAAGGACCTGGGCGGCCCGATCGAGTTCCGCTCCGGGCTCGAGCTCGACCTCCGCGTCGGCGCCGCCCACGACCTGGGCCTCGTCCTCTACCACCTGTCGAACGCCGTCCTCTACGAGCACAATCCGGGGGAGGAGAGCCTGGTCCTGATCTGGACCTGGCGCCGGGGAGGGCGCTGAGCCCGCCCATCCGCGCGAGCCCTGTGTTACGCTGATCCATCCCGGCAGGTTCCGGTGAGGAGAGCCCCCATGGCCGTCGATCCCGATCTGCTCGAAATCCTCGTCTGCCCCAAGACCAAGGGCGAGCTGGAGCTCGTCGACCTGCCCGAGGAGACCCGCAAGACGCTCGTCGAGAAGTTCCGCGAGCACTTCCGGGACGAGGAGCCCGCGGTCGAGCAGGGCCTCTACTCGCCCGACGCGGGCCTCGTCTACCCCATCGTCTCCGACATCCCGATCATGCTCGTCGACGAGGCCCTCCCCGGTACCGTCATCGGCCGCAAGGGCCCGGCGGACTGAGAGCCCACCGCCCACGGTGCGACTCGATCAGCTCCTCGTCGAGCGCGGTCTCTTCGGCAGCCGCGAGCGGGCGCGCCGAGCGGTGATGGCAGGTACCGTGCAGGTGGAGGGACGGCGGATCGACAAGCCCGGGACCCGGGTGGCCGAGGCGGCGCGCGTCGAGGTCGTCGCCCGCGCCGAGCCCTACGTCTCGCGCGCCGGCCGCAAGCTCGCCGCGGCCCTCGACGCCTTGCGCGTCGATCCGCGCGGGCTCGTCTGTCTCGACGTGGGGGCCTCGACCGGGGGGTTCACGGACTGTCTGCTCGAGCGCGGGGCGACCCGCGTCTACGCCGTCGACGTGGGGTACGGTCAGCTCGACTATCGGTTGCGTCAGGATCCGCGGGTGGTGGTCATGGAACGGACGAACGTTCGCTATCTGCAGCCGGACGCCCTGCCCGAGGCGGTGGACCTGGCGACGGTCGACGTCTCGTTCATCTCCCTCGCCAAGGTCGTCCCGGCCCTGCTGGCGCACCTGGCCCGGCCTTCCGGGCGCCTGCTCACCCTGGTGAAGCCGCAGTTCGAGGCCGGCCGCGGCCAGGTCGGCAAGGGGGGGATCGTGCGCGACCCGGAGGTCCGCCGCCGGGCGATCGAGACGACGGTCGCCGCCGTCGCCGCCCTCGGCCTCGAGGCCGGCGGCACCGTGGACTCGGAGGTACCCGGGGCGGGGGGCAATCGCGAGGCCTTCGCCCTCTTCCGGTGGCCAGGGGGCCCATGACCGCCTTTCGCACCGTCGGGGTGGTCGCCAAGGCCACCAGCCGGGAGGCGATCCAGACCGCCCACGAGCTCGCCGGCTGGCTGGTGCGCCGAGACCTCCAGGTGGCCCTCGACGGGGCGGCCCTGCGCGCGCGCTCGCCCGTGGGCGTCGCGACCTTCGACCCGGCCGGCGTCTACGACCTGGTGATCGTCCTGGGCGGCGACGGCACCATGCTCTCGGTCGCCCGGAGCCTCCAGCGCGAGCAGCCGATCCTGGGGGTCAACCTGGGGCACCTGGGCTTCCTGACCGAGATCGGCCGGGGCGAGCTCTACCCGAACCTCGTCAAGGTGTTCTCCGGCGACTACCGGATCGAGAAGCGCGGCCTGTTCGCGGTCGAGCTGCGCCGCTCGAGCGGCGGCTCGACCTCGTACGAGGTGCTCAACGACGCGGTGATCGCCAAGAGCGCGCTCGCCCGGATCATCGAGCTCGACGTCTCGGTCGACAAGCTCTCCGTCGCGCGCTACCGCGCCGACGGGCTGATCATCTCCACCCCGACCGGCTCGACCGCCTACAACCTCTCGGCGGGCGGGCCGATCATCTACCCCCTGCTGCCGGTGGCGGTGATCACGCCGATCTGCCCCCACACCCTCTCGCAGCGGCCGGTGGTGGTGCCCGACGACGAGCGGATCGAGATCGTCCTCGAGACGCCCCGGGAAGAGGTCTACCTGACCCTGGACGGCCAGGAGGGCACCACGATGGGGTACCGGGACCGGATCTTGGTCGCGCGCTCCGCCCGCCACGTCCAGCTCGTCAAGACCACGGCCCGCACCTTCTACGACAGCCTGCGGGGCAAGCTCCGGTGGGGAGGGCTGTCGGGGGACCCGAGCTTCCGCTCCCCGGGCGACGACTCCGCGCCGGACTCGACGGAATGAACGAGGAGGAGCGGACCCGGCCCGGCGCCGGCGGGGAGGAGACCCGGGAGGCTCCCGAGGAGGGTCCCGGCGAGGCGCCTCCCCGGGCCTCGGGCGAAGCGCCGCGCCACGCGGGGCGGGGGTGCTGGCTCCGCGCGGCCGTCTACCTGCTGGTCGCGATCGCCCTCGCGGCGGCCGGCGGATGGCTCTGGCTCCAGGGCTCCGGCGCCCGGACCAAGGCCCGCGACCTGCTCGCGGGCCGGCTCGCCGACTACTTCGGCCGCGACGTCTCGGTGGGCGCGCTCCACTGGACGCTCTACCCGACCTCGGTCGAGCTCGACGACGTGGTGATCCCGGGCGACCGGCCCGGCGCACCGCCCGTCGCCCGCGTCCCGCGGCTCGAGATCCACGCGAGGCTCACGGGCTGGAAGGGCTGGCTCGAGCCCGAGATCGAGATCTCCCAGGTCTTCGTCGAGCGGCCCGAGGTCTACCTCGAGGTGCGCCGGGACGGCTCGAACAACCTGCCGCGCTTCGGCACCGGCGGCGGGGGTGGGGGCCGGGCCCAGATCCACCTGGGGGCGGTGGTCGTCGAGCGGGGGCGCTTCCACCTGGGCGAGCTCGAGCTGCCCCTCGATCTCGAGGCCCACTCGGTCTTCGCCCGCCTGATCGGCACCGGCGGCCAGGGGGGCAACGAGGTCGAGGGGCTGGTCACCGCCCAGCAGGTGCGGGTCGTGCTGCCGCCCGGCACGCCCTACGTGGCGGCGTTCTCGGGCAAGGCGCGCTTCGGCCCGGAGCGGGTCGAGATCCTGACCTCGCGCCTCTCCGGGCCGGACCTCCGGGCCACGGCCCACGGCACGCTCCGGGTGCCGGAGGAGACGCGCCGCCTCGACCTCCAGGTCGCGGCCGAGGGCCAGGTCGCCCTGGCCGCCGACCTGGGGTACCTCGACGCCTCCGAGCCGCCGATCGCGGGCCCCTTCCGGTTCGACGGGGGCCTCGTCTGGCGCCCCGAGGGCTGGACCGTCGAGGGCGCTCTCTCGTCGCGCCGCCTGGTCCAGGACCGCCGGGTGCTCTCCGACGTCTCCGGTACCCTGCGCGTCGTCCCCGACGGGGTGCGCTACCAGATCGACCACGCGGCCTACGCCGGCGGCTCCTTCTCCGGCCTGGTGAGCGGCGACCTCGGCGCCGCGGAGACGCCCTTCCAGGTCGACCTCCAGGTCGTGGACCTCGGCCTGCCGGAGCTGATCGCCGACCAGGACCTGCCCCTCGAGGGCCTCCACGGCCGGGTGAGCGGTCAGGTGAGCTACCGCTTCACGACCGACGACCCCGAAGCGGGGAGCGGCTGGGCCGACCTCCAGGTGCGCTCGGTGCGCCAGGACGTGGCGGGGCCCGGGCTGGCGCTGACCGGCCAGGTGCCCCTCGAGATCGACCGGGGCGTGGTGCGCTCGCAGGCGGTGCGCCTGGTCTCGGCCTCGGGCTCGCAGGTGGTCCACGCCGCGGGCTCGTTCGACATCTCCGCCGTGAGCGGCGACTACCGCTACGAGCTCTCGACCCGCGACGTGGGGCAGCTCGCCGAGCTCGTGCCGGTGGACCCCGGCGAGCCCCGCCCGCCCTGGCTGCCCACCGCCGGCCACGGCGAGGCGCAGGGCACCCTGACGATCCGGCCGGGGGTGGTGACCACCGACGTCTCCTTCAAGCTCGCCGACGTGGCGAGCCCCGGCCTCGCGGCCGAGACCCTGAACGGCTCGGCGCGGGTCGGCACCCAGGGGCTCCGCCACCTGCTCCTCGAGGCGTCCGCCGCCGGCGGCGCCTTGATGGTCGTGGGGTCGGTGCCGTTCGAGGAGGGCGTGGGCATCGTCCCCTTCGACCTGACCGTGGACGCCGCCTCCTGGCCGAACGACGAGCGCCTGGCGGCCTGGCTGCCGGTGGCGCTGCCGGTCGCCGGACCGGTCTCGGGCCGACTCACCCTGAGCGGGAGCCTCGACGAGTTGTCGGGCACGGCGGACGTGGAGGTGGAGCCGGCGACCCTCGCGGGCATCCCGACCGATTCCCTCGTCGCCGACCTCTCCTTCGACCCCCGGCGCCTCCAGGTCCAGCGGGCGGTGGTGCACACCGGGGCCGGCGAGGTCCGCGGCGAGGGCACCCTCGACTTCGCGACCGACGCCCTCGACTTCCGCGTCCAGGCGCCCTCGATCGACCTCGAGCGCGAGCCGTTC
Source organism: uncultured Acidobacteriota bacterium (assembly GCA_963741925.1). Classification (GTDB taxonomy): domain Bacteria; phylum Acidobacteriota; class Thermoanaerobaculia; order Multivoradales; family DATKCC01; genus CAVUBL01. Next base: position 977,079 of record CAVUJU010000002.1, on the reverse strand, counting down.
TCCTCGGCCCTGCCCGGCGACGTCCAGGGCCGCCTGGCGCTCGCGGGCACCGTCTCCGGCACCCTCGAGCGCCCCCGGATCGAGGCGAGCGTGACCACCGAGGGCCTGACCCTCGCCCAGCACCCGGTGGGGGGCGACGGCGTGGCCCGGCTCCGCGTCGCCTGGGACGGCGAGCAGGTGAGCGCCCGTGGCGAGGTGCCCGGCATCCTGACGATCGACGGCGGCGGGGCGCTCTCGACCGAGCGGGCCGACCTCTCGTTCCACCTGGCGAGCCAGCACGTGGGCGACGCGGTCAGGGCCCTGGTGCCGGCGGTGCCCGAGGACTTCCACGGCGACCTCGAGGGCGACCTGACGGTGGCCGGCGCCTTTGCCGACCCCCGCGCCCTCGCCGTGCGCCTCGAGCTGCCGACCCTGAACCTCGACTACCAGGACCACGCCCTGGTCAACGCCGAGCCGGTGGTCGTGCGCTACACCGGTCCGGCGCTCGAGGTCGACTCGCTCTACCTCCAGGAGCCGGGCACCGACAGCGAGCTCTTCGTCCACGGCAGCGTCGGCCTCCAGGGCGAGCTGCCCCTCGACCTCCGGCTCCAGGGGAGCATCTCGACCGACTGGGCCGGGCTGTTCCTGCCGCAGGCCGACCTGACCGGCACCTTCGACGTGCTGGCGACGGTGCGCGGCACGGTCTCGGAGCCTGCGATCAACGGCGAAGGGGAGCTCCGCGACGCGAGCCTGGTCTTCGAGGGAATCCCCGAGTCGCTCGAGGAGCTGAGCGCGGTGGTCCTCTTCTACCCGCGCCAGCTCGTCCTCGACCACCTGGTGGCGCGGGTCGGAGGGGGGAGCGTCCAGGCCTCGGGCCGGGTCGGCCTGTACGGCGAGCACGGGCCCGAGTACCGGCTCCAGGCGTCGGCCGAGGGCGTCACCCTGCGCTACCCGGAGGGTTTCTGGTTCCAGGCCGACGCGGCGCTCTCGCTGCTCTCGACGCCCGACGGCCGGCTGGTGCGCGGCGTGGTCCAGCTCGACCGCGCCTACTATGTCAAAGACGTGGAGACCGGCCTGCTCCAGCTCATGCGCCGGGCGCTGCGGGCGGAGCGCCTGCAGGTGGCCGCCACCAACGAGCTCGAGACCAGCACCCAGCTCGCCGTGAGCGTCGAGGCGCCCCAGGGCAACGTACGGGTGCGCAACAACCTGGCGGACCTCAAGGGCACGGCGGACCTGACCATCCGCGGCACCGTGGCGCGGCCGGTGCTCTTCGGCACCGTGGAGTTCGAGCGCGGCGGCACCCTGGTCTACTCCGACGACGAGTTCGACGTCGAGCGCGCGCGGATCACCTTCGCCAACCCGGCCGAGATCGACCCGCTCATCGATCTCGTGGCCACCACCACGGTGCGCGAGTACGACGTCACGCTGACCCTCTCGGGCAAGCTCGACACCCTTCAGGCCAAGGTCGCGTCGAGCCCGCCGCTCGCCGACCTCGACATCATCGGCCTGCTCACCACCGGCCAGCCCCTGGGACAGACCGGCAACCTCCCGGGCCCCGGCACCCTGCCGGCGACCGGGACCCTGCCCGGCTCCGGGAGCCTCACGGAGAGCTCGTCGAGCCCCGAGGGCTTCAGCGCCGAGACCTTCCTCGCCGGTCAGGCGGCCTCGGTGGTCGCCAAGCGGGTCAACAGCCTCTTCGGCTTCGACAAGTTCCGCATCAGCCCGGTCGGCACCACCACCGGCGGCTCGATCTCCGGCGTCGGCGTGACCGTCGGCAAGCGGCTCTCGAAGAGCGTCTTCGTCACTTACACCGAGCAGCCCTCGACCCAGCAGCAGAGCTTCCTCCAGGTGGAGTGGCAGATCGACCGCCACCTGACCCTGGTCTTCACCGCCACCGCCCAGGACACCTACCGGATCGACGCCCGCTGGGACCAGAGGTTCTGATGACGGCGCGCGGAGCACTCGGGGTCCTGCTCCGGAGCTCGGCGACCGGGCTCCTCGCCGCGCTGCTGGTCGCGGGCGCCCCGGCTCGGGCTCGGTCCGGGGCCCAGACCCAGGATCAAACCCCGGCCCCGGCCCCGGCCCAGGCTCCGGCGCCCCCGCCGGAGCCCGAGCCGGCACCGGTCCTGTCGCCGCAGGACGCGACGACGGTCGAGGGCCCGGCGATCCCGCCCCACGAGACGCCGGTCGAAACCGTCGAGCCGCCCGACGTGGTGGTGGCGGGGGAGGGGGAGCCGCCGGCGCTCTCCGGGCCGGTCGCGGGCCAGGGGCCGATCGTCGCCCGCGTCGAGCTCCGAAGCGACGCGTCGCTCGAGACCGGCGACAAGCTGCGCCAGCTCCTCGCCGTCGAGCCGGGCGAGCGCCTCACCGATCGCGCGGTGCGCCGGACGGTCCGCAACCTCCAGGCGACCGGCGCGGCCAACGAAGTGGAGCTCTACACCCGCCCCGCGGAGCCCGGCGAGCGGATCGCGCCGCCCGCCGCCCCCGCCGCCGCCGACCAGGTGGTCGTGGTGGTGGCGGTCTGGGCGGCGGTGCAGGTCGACGGCGTGTCGATCGCGGGCGAGACCGGCAAGCTCGATCGCCGGGACCTCGAGAACGAGCTGCTGGTCGCCGCCGGCCAGCCCCTGATCGAGAGCCGGCTGCTGCGCAGCGTCTACCGCCTCCAGGACTTCTTCGAGGCGCGCGGCTACTTCGCCGCCAAGGTCCACCTCGCCGTCGCCACGAACGAGGAGACCAAGCGGGCGAAGGTGACCTTCCAGGTCGACGCGGGCCCCCGCTCCGACATCGGCCAGGTGCGCTTCGACGGCGACCTGGGGCCGTTTTCGCCGGCGACGCTCGTCGCCCAGCTCAAGGCCCATCCCGGCGACCCGTTCCGCCGCGAGACGGTGGACGACGACGCCGAGCGCCTCCAGACCTGGCTCATCAACCAGAAGTACAGGAAGGCCCAGGTCGGGGAGGTGGAGGTGACCCATGAGTTGGAAGGCCACCGGGTCGACCTGACCTACCCGGTGAGCCTCGGCCCGCTGGTGACCGCGGCGATCGTCGGCGTTCCGCGCAAGGATCTCGAGAAGAACGACCTCCTGCCGTTCCTGGGCGACGACGGCTACGACGAGGCCCTGGTGCTCCAGGCGGTCGACCGGGTGAAGCGCTACTACCAGGAGAAGGGGCACTGGAAGGTCGACGTCTCCTGGGATGAAACGACCGGCGACGGCAAGCTCGAGATCACCTTCCGGGTCGAGCCGGGGCCGGTCTACACGCTCCAGGAGGTCCACTTCGAGGGCAACCAGGAGGTCTCCGACGACAAGCTCTCCGAGCTCATGGAGACCACCCCGCGGCGGCTCCTCACCCTGGGCAGCGGCCGGCTGGTCGACTCGGTGCTCCAGGACGACCTCGAGAACATCCGCTCCTACTACGCCCTCCAGGGCTACGCCAACTACAAGGTGGGGCCGCCGGACGTGGAGACCGAGGGCGGCGACCTGACCCTGACCGTCCCCATCGCAGAGGGCACCCGGCGCCAGGTGGTGGACCTCTCGTTTTCGGGGGTCGACGCGCTCTCGGAGGACGACCTCAGGCACGGCCTGCCGCTCCAGGCGGGCGGCCCCTTCCACCCGCTGCTGCTCGAGGACAGCCTGCGCCAGATCCGGGGGCGCTACGAGGAGAAGGGCTTCCTCTCGACCCAGGTCTCGTCCACCGAGACCTGGAACGGCGACCACACCCTGGTCGACGTCGAGATCGAGGTGATCGAGGGCCCGCAGACCCGGGTCGACCGGGTGATCGTCCGGGGCAACGTCCAGACCGACGACGACGTGATCGAGCACGCGGTGGACCTCGACCCCGGCGAGCCGGTCAGCCCGACGCGGCTCCTCGAGGCGGAGCGCGACCTCTACGGCCTGGGGATCTTCTCCCGCGTGCAGGTGGAGCTCGGCCCCTCGGACCTCTCCGAGCAGGAGCGCGACGTCGTGATCCGGGTCCAGGAGGGGCGCACCCGGCGGGTGAGCTACGGCCTCGGCTACGACACGGACACCGGGCTCGCGGGACTCGTCGGCTACCGCCAGGGCAACCTCTTCGGCCGCGCCTTCACCCTCCAGACCGACCTGCGCTACGGCCAGAGGGAACGCCTGGCCCGGGTGGCCCTCGACCAGCCCGACCTGACCCGCTGGCACATCCCGCTGGTCTACAACGTCGCCTTCCAGCAAGAGGAGCTGCCGAGCTACGACGTGGACCGGATCGTCACCCAGGCCGAGGCGGTCAAGCAGGAGGACGTCTGGCGCTACGGTCTCGCCTTCGACTACCGGATCATCAACTCCACCCTGACCGTCGCCGCCTCCCAGCAGATCACCGACCCGACCCAGATCATCGAGCGGCGCGACCAGGACATCCACATCTCCTCGGTCATTCCCAACGTCCTGGTCGACCGGCGCAACGATCCCATCGACCCGACCCGGGGCTGGAGCGCCAGCGCCCGCTTCCAGTGGGCGTTCCCGATCCCGGGCCTGACCGACGCCAACTTCCTCAAGACCTTCCTCCAGCACACCCGCTACCAGCCCCTCGGCTTCGGCCACCTGGCGGGGAGCATCCGCTTCGGCGCCATCGCACCCCTCGAGGACGCCACCAAGGACAACACCACCGCGGTACCCGGCGTGCCGCAGCCCCCCGAGCCGCCGAACCTGAAGATCCCGATCGACGAGCGCTTCTTCGCCGGCGGCGACTTCAGCCACCGGGCCTACGGCAAGGACGAGCTCGGCATCCCGGGCACGACCCTCTTCGCCGACGGCCGCGGCCGGGGCGGCAACGGCCTGCTGCTCGCGAACCTCGACTACCGCTTCCCGGTCTGGGGGCCGGTCGGCGGCGTGCTGTGGGTGGACGCGGGCAACGTCTGGCCCGACTGGCGCGACGTCGACCCGCGCGACGTCAAGACCGGCGTCGGAGTCGCCGTGCGCTACGTCTCGCCGATCGGCCCCGTGCGCGCCGGCTTCGGCTACCAGCTCGACCCCGACCCCGGCGCCACCACCCGCTTCCACTTCTACCTGGCCGTCGGCAACCCGTTCTGACGGCGAGCTCCCTCGCCGTCATCCCGAGCGAGCGCCGCCCCCCCCTTGTCATCCCGAGCGAGCGCAGCGAGTCGAGGGATCCCTCCGTAGGGCAACACGCTCGCCGCTATACTGATCAACCGAGGAGACCGAGCTGTGAGCGTCGCCGTCAACCAGCCCCGCAAGTGGACCCGCGAGGAGTACGACCGCTTGATCGAGCAGGGCGTCTTCCAGGAAGACGAGCGGCTCGAGTTGATCGAGGGGGAGATCCTGGAGATGACACCGCAGAACGCGCGGCACGCCGGCACGATCCAGCTGGTCTACGAGGCCCTCGACGCGGCGCTGGCCGAGGGGTACTGTCTCCGGGTCCAGCTCCCTCTGGCGCTCGGGCAGGACTCCGAGCCGGAGCCCGACGTGGCGGTCGTCGCAGGTCGCCCCCGGGACTACCTCGGGGCCCACCCGGCGACCGCCGCCCTCGTGGTGGAGGTCGCGGACTCGAGCCTCGCCTTCGACCGCCACCGCAAGCTCCCGCTCTACGCGCGACACGGCATTCCGGAGGTCTGGCTGGTGAACGTGGCGGAGGGTCGCCTGGAGGTCTTCAGAGCGCCCGAAGGCGACGGCTTCACCGAGCACCGGGTCGCGGCCCACGGCGAGCAGCTCTCCTCGGCGGCCCTCCGGGGACCGGTCGCCGTCGCCGATCTGCTGCCGTAAAGAGCGGGTGGCCCCAGCGACGTATCCTCGCGCCGACGACCGGAAGAACCCGGCCGGGGCGGGGTCGCGCCCGCCCCGGCCGGTGGCCGAGCGCCCGGCGCCTCAGCCGGCCCGCTCCAGCCGGCGCATGAGCGCCCGGCCGAAGAGGACCAGGGTCTCGTAGTCGAGCGCCTCGGCCAGGAGCACCAGCGAGTCCGGGCGGGCCGCGAGCGTCCGGGCGGCGTGGAGGTCCCGCGCGAAGTGCTCGTGGGGCCGGGCGAGGTGCCCCAGGTGGCGCCGGCCATCGTGCACCGGCAGGCCCAGGCGCTTCGCCTTCTCCCCGACCTGGAGGTGATTGGGCGACGCCTCCGCCGGCAGCACCGCCGCCGTCAGGAGGGCGGCCGTCCGGTCCAGGAAGACCGCCACGGCCGGGTGCCCTTCGGCCACCCGCTCACCCCGGCGGACCACCGCCCAGAGCCGCCCCGAGCCGGCCGGCACCGCCTCGACCTCGAAGGGCCCGGCGGCGAGCGCGCCGGCGGCGAGGGCCGGAGCGCGCGGGGCGTCCTCCGGCTCGGCCGCGTCACGCCGGCGCCGGGCGGCGTCGAGGAACGCGGCCGAGAAAGCGTTGGCCGGCGCGGTGAAGCTGGAAGAACGACGGGCGGGGCACGAAGTCCTGCTACTCTCTGTCTCGGCTCGCATTGGAGGGGTATCTCCTTTCGCGGGTCAGGCCCGGGTGAGGGACAAGCTCGCCCGGGCCGCTTTCGTTTCGCTCCCCTCGACCCGTGACCTCGCGCCTCCGCGGAGGACGGGGCCGGGAAGCGGCTTCGTGGGAACGAGCATAGCGGAGACGCGGCGGAAAGTCAAACCCGAGAGGCGCCGGACTCGCCGCCCGCGACTTCCGAGCGACCGAGCTGCGGTTTCCCGACCTCCGCGTACTCGAGCCCGAGGCACTTCTCCAGGAGATGGACGCATGGGAACGATGACCATCCGACTGCCCGACGACACCCAGGAGCGACTGCGAGACCTCGCCCGCCGTCGAAAGATCAGCCTGAACCGCCTCGTCGAAGAGCTCTCGACCCAGGCCCTGGCCGAGCTCGATGCCGAGACGCGGTTCCGGGCACGCGCCGCCAAGGGGGACCGGGCCGAAGCCTTACGGCTCCTGGATTCCATCGACGCGACGAGGTGAGGTCCCAGAGCTTTCAGGACGAGCCCGATCGAGCAGAGCGGAGATGGACTCGCCTCCCCGCCCGATGCGGGGAAGGTGGTGAAGGCCGGGGCGGGATCAGCCGTTCCGGCCGGTAGGGGAGCAGGGGCTCAGCCGGCCCCCGCCAGGCGACGCATCTGGGGGCGGCCGAAGAGGACCAGCGTCTCGTCGTCCAGGGCCTCCGCAATGAAGTCCCGGCGGGCCGCGAGGGTGCGGAGGTATCTGGCGAGGGCGAGAATGGCGTAGACGAGGTGTACACGCCAGGCCGGCGGAATCACCGCGCTCCATCCTCGAATCCGGCTGTGCCTCGCCAGAACGCCCGAAAACCGCTCCGACGCTGAACGAACCACGCGCGTCGGACCGCCGCTCCGCTCGCCTTCTCTTCCTGGGCCTCGGCCAGTCATCACCACTGCGAGCGCCGCGGCGCTCACCCTCACCGCTCTCGCAATCCCTCGAAAGGTTCCTCGCCGGTTTCCACTCTCAAACCTGTTCTCCTCGAAAGGAAACGGGACCACGGTCGCAATCCCTCGAAAGGTTCCTCGCCGGTTTCCACTCAGAAAGGAGCACTCCATGACCGAACAACAGAGCGTCCCCGTCGCAATCCCTCGAAAGGTTCCTCGCCGGTTTCCACACGGTGGTGGTCCGTTCGGTATGACGGCCGCCGATTATGTAGCAATCCCTCGAAAGGTTCCTCGCCGGTTTCCACTCCGCCTACCCCCGACCACGAGGGCCTGAAGAGATTCATGTCGCAATCCCTCGAAAGGTTCCTCGCCGGTTTCCACAAAACAGGAGGCCATCATGGCCAAGATCAGGGACGAGGTCGCAATCCCTCGAAAGGTTCCTCGCCGGTTTCCACAAGGTCTGCCGCGTGGCGACGGTGCAGCGTTTCAGCGTCGCAATCCCTCGAAAGGTTCCTCGCCGGTTTCCACATCTGTCGAAAGAACTCGAGGATCAAGTAGAAAAAAGTCGCAATCCCTCGAAAGGTTCCTCGCCGGTTTCCACGACAGGTTGCTGCGGCACCACGAAAGCAACATCAAGGTCGCAATCCCTCGAAAGGTTCCTCGCCGGTTTCCACGCAGACAGCGCTCTACGCTGGCGATGGACAGTCCTTCAGTCGCAATCCCTCGAAAGGTTCCTCGCCGGTTTCCACGCAAGGACCTCAACGCCGTCGACATGGAGTTCCTGTATGTCGCAATCCCTCGAAAGGTTCCTCGCCGGTTTCCACGAGAGCACCGGCCCTGTCACCGACGAGACCGCGACCGTGTCGCAATCCCTCGAAAGGTTCCTCGCCGGTTTCCACAGGAGGGCGTGAAAGAGCTGAGCCGGGACCAAAGAATGTCGCAATCCCTCGAAAGGTTCCTCGCCGGTTTCCACGCAAAAGGAGGCCAAGCATGAATCGACTCGTTCCATGTCGCAATCCCTCGAAAGGTTCCTCGCCGGTTTCCACCCAAAGGTTGAGGCTGAGAAAATCGTACTGCCCGGAATGTCGCAATCCCTCGAAAGGTTCCTCGCCGGTTTCCACGGGAGCTGCGACTAAGCCGACGCAGGCGCAGGACGACATGTCGCAATCCCTCGAAAGGTTCCTCGCCGGTTTCCACGGAACACAGATGTTCTGGAAGACTCTGGCAGTCATCGGGTCGCAATCCCTCGAAAGGTTCCTCGCCGGTTTCCACGGTACCCATGGGGACTGCCGTCGCCAGCGGTGAGAATGTCGCAATCCCTCGAAAGGTTCCTCGCCGGTTTCCACATGCCCGGAAGGCTGGCTCTCGCCAGAAAAAGACCAGAGTCGCAATCCCTCGAAAGGTTCCTCGCCGGTTTCCACATGTCCGGCTACGAGGTCGCGGCCTGACCCTCAAGTGTCGCAATCCCTCGAAAGGTTCCTCGCCGGTTTCCACTTCGGGGAGTAGTTCTTTGGGAGGAGAAGAAAAAAGTCGCAATCCCTCGAAAGGTTCCTCGCCGGTTTCCACACAAGGAGGATGCAAGTCATGCGAAGCCCCCTGAAACGTCGCAATCCCTCGAAAGGTTCCTCGCCGGTTTCCACATGGACGAGGATCCAACGAACACAAGCATCATCCGTGTCGCAATCCCTCGAAAGGTTCCTCGCCGGTTTCCACATGCCTCGCCAGCGGATTGGAAGATATGTTAAGAGAGTGTCGCAATCCCTCGAAAGGTTCCTCGCCGGTTTCCACGGAGCGAGACCGGGTCAGGACCACTGTGCTGGGGAGAGTCGCAATCCCTCGAAAGGTTCCTCGCCGGTTTCCACGTCGTATTCTACGACCTCCCACAAGTTCCGCCTGATGTCGCAATCCCTCGAAAGGTTCCTCGCCGGTTTCCACTCGCACGCCCAGTGCCCTGTGACCACCAGTACGAGTGTCGCAATCCCTCGAAAGGTTCCTCGCCGGTTTCCACTCTACCGAGACGGCATCCTGCGCGGAGACGTTCTCACGTCGCAATCCCTCGAAAGGTTCCTCGCCGGTTTCCACACGACACTCGCATCCGTAGCGGTCACGGACTCGACAAGTCGCAATCCCTCGAAAGGTTCCTCGCCGGTTTCCACAGTGAACGATTTCGACCTTCGTGCCCTTTGGAACATGTCGCAATCCCTCGAAAGGTTCCTCGCCGGTTTCCACAGGTGCGGTAGTGACTTCATCGGATCGACGGGCAAGCGTCGCAATCCCTCGAAAGGTTCCTCGCCGGTTTCCACCCAGGACATGGAAGCCCACCAGATCGGTGGGAGTCACTGTCGCAATCCCTCGAAAGGTTCCTCGCCGGTTTCCACGCACGGTGACCCTGCCGCCCTCGGACGACTCCCTCATGTCGCAATCCCTCGAAAGGTTCCTCGCCGGTTTCCACAAACAACCACTACCACACAACAAGAGTATCCAGAAGGATGTCGCAATCCCTCGAAAGGTTCCTCGCCGGTTTCCACGAGGGAAAGGATAGACGATGCGACGACAACACGTGCTGTGTCGCAATCCCTCGAAAGGTTCCTCGCCGGTTTCCACCTGGTTCGCCGAGAACGGATGGCCAGGGACGTACATGTCGCAATCCCTCGAAAGGTTCCTCGCCGGTTTCCACGGAAATCCTGAAAGCGGCGGCCGGGGTCGCGCAATGGTCGCAATCCCTCGAAAGGTTCCTCGCCGGTTTCCACGGAGGGCAAGAGTGCTTAAAATCCCGTCTCCCCCAGACATGTCGCAATCCCTCGAAAGGTTCCTCGCCGGTTTCCACAGCGAAATCCTAGACTCTGAAAAGAGTCGGTTCAACCGTCGCAATCCCTCGAAAGGTTCCTCGCCGGTTTCCACCCATGAGCTTTGTCACCCTCATCTTCGGCACCCTCGTGTCGCAATCCCTCGAAAGGTTCCTCGCCGGTTTCCACTCCACCCCTCCCAAGTCCTTGTGGCTCAGTGAGTTGGAAGGCCATTTCCGCTAACCTCCCCAGACTGGGCCTCGGCGAGGGGCAAGACCGGCGAGGCCAGAACCGGACGAATCTCGGTAACCCTCTGATTTCAAAGAGCTTCGACGCTTTCCGGGGTCTGCGCTAACCTCCCCACGTTTTCGGCCTCCCCGGAGGTTAGCGCAAGACGTACCCTTCGAGCAACTACTTGCGACGAGGAGTGCTGTCCCAAAGGCGTGTTGGCTACCTCTGGGCCTTGACGGCGGGGTAGGTTGGGCCGAACAGCCGGGGCCATGCGAGCCCGGAAACCACGGAGCGGCCCGGCGGGAAGCCGCTAGCGACCCGCCGGGCCTGACCACTCACGAGGAGCGTGCCTCATGAGCAGCTTGAGGGATCGTATCGCGCCCGCCGACCCGACGAACGACGAGCTTCGGGTCACCCTCTCCATCGGTCTCGGCCTTCTGCACCTCGCGGCCGAGACTCTCTCTTACCTCCCGCCCGCCGAGACGGGCCTCGAGGGCGGCGACCGCGAGCGCTTCCGGATTCTCTTCGCGGCCGAGGCGACCCGCTGCTGGGTCGTGGGCCACGGCGCCGAGGACTCGGCGGACTCGCCGGGCTCGGACAGCGCCTTCGCCGGCGCCGCCCGGGCCCTCGCCTGGACGCCCGAAGAGCTGGAGCGCCACTTCGCCGCGGCTTTCGCCGACTGGGCCGAGTGGGCCGACGGCCGGGAGGACGGCTGATGGCCCGCCGGCGTCCCAGGGCCCGACCCTCCAGAAGCGGTCTCCCGAGCCTCATCCGGGAGATGCCCCCCGACGAGCGCCCGCGCCAGCGCCTGCTTCGGAGCGGTGGCGAAGCCCTTTCCGACCCCGAAGTGCTCGCCCTCGTCCTGGGCCACGGCTCGCGCGACGTCTGCTCCCTGGAGCTCGCCCGCGAGATCCTCGAGGAGACCTCCGGGCTCCCCGGCCTGGTGGGCATCCGCCCCGAGGCCCTCCAGCGCCGCGGCCTGGGCGAGGTGAAGGCCGCCTCGGTCCTCGCCGCGCTCGAGCTCGCCCGGCGCCTCGCCCGGGCCGAGGTCCCCGAGCGAGAGCCCATGGGGCGGCCAGACGAGGTGGCGCGCTACTTGGCGCTGCGCTACGTCCTCCGCGACCAGGAGGTGATGGGCGCCCTCTTTCTCGATACCCGGCGGCGCCTCGTTGGCATGGCGGAGTTGTTCCGCGGCACGCTGACGAGAGCCTCGGTCGAGCCGCGCCAGATCATTGCCCTAGCCCTCGACCGCGCGGCGGAGAGCGTGGTCGTCTTCCATACGCACCCGTCGGGCGATCCGTCCCCGACCATAGAAGACATCCGCTTCACCCGGCGCCTGGCGGAGGCGTGCGAGGCCGTGGGAGTCCGGCTCGCGGACCACATCATCCTCGGCGGCGCCCAGCGCTGGGCCTCCTTCCGGGACAGGCGCCTGTTGTGATGGTCCGGGTCGTCGATGACGAGGGCGAGCCCTATCCGCCTCTGCCGACCGCCATGCGTCAGGCTCTCCTCTGGCGCTTCGAGGACCCGAGCGACCGGCGGGCCGTCGAGCAGGTCGGCAAGATCCTCGCCGACTACGTGCGCTGGGATACCTGGCAGAGCACTCGTTGCCCACCATCACGCACCCCGGCAGGCGCGGGCAGAGCTCGAGATCCGAGGGCGGCCGGCCCGGGGGCTCGGTCGGGCCCGAGTCCCGGGCCGGCCACTCTTCGGCTGAGATTCAGTTGTCAAAGAGCCAGCCGCGCTCGCCAGCGGGCGAACGCACCGGAACAGGAAGCGGGGAGAGCCTCAGAGATCGGCGGGTAAGAGGAGCTCGGGCCGGTACCTGCCGGCCGCCTCGTCGTGCTCGTAGATCCGGACTGGCCCCAACGTGTTGAGGCGCTGGCCGAGGAGCACTGCGAGTCCCACTGGGATCGCCCCGAAGACGTGCAGGCCGGTCGTCTGGTACGTCTCTCCGGCCCGGCGCACCGCCTCGATCGCCCGGTCCACCATGGAGGCCGCCTGGCCCGGCGCCCCCAGGTCCAGTGGCTCGAAGGAGGCCCCCGCGGCCCGGAGCTCGACGACCGCTCGGAACGGCGGAAGCTCCGCCTTCGAGGCGCCGAAGACCGGCTTCACGTCCCGGGTCACCGAGAGGAGGAGCGCGAGAGCCTCCCCGTCGGTCCGCACGGGCCGCGTCTCGACTGCGCAGGCCACCTCCTCCCGTGGCGCCGCCAGGCTCCAGACCTGGTCCGGCCGCTCCGGAGCCTCCTGGCGCCAGGCGAGGCGGAGGTCCCGGTCGAGCGACAGAAAGGCCCGGCCGAGGGCGAACCCGGCGCTCAGGGTCGGGGAACCGGAGGCCTCGATGGCTCGCCCCGGCGCCTCCCGCCGGATCGCCTCCCGGACGGTGCCAAGAGCCGGCAGCAGCGTCTCGGCCCAGGCATCGCCCCGGGCGAAGCGCATGTCGAAGTGTTCGGACCAGTCGAGGGTCAGGGCCCAGCCGGCCTCGAACCCGGGGCGGCGGCGGGTCATGAGCCGGATCCGGAGCTCTTCACCCTCGGGGAGCGCTCCATGGACAGCCGCCAGCCTGCGGCGAAGGACCCGCGCCGCGATCACTCGACAGTCCTCGCGGCTCGCCGGATCGGCCGAGGTCTTGAGCAGGTTCCAGCTCGACAGGTCGTGGACGCCGAGCCGGTCGTTGACGAGCTCGGCCGCGGCCTGGTAGTCGAGCCCGCCGGCCGCCACCGGGACGAGGAAGAAGCCGTCGCCGGCCTGGGCGCGGCGGACGACCTCGGGGGCCTCGACGGTCCGGATCGTGGGCGAGCCCGCGACCTCCGGGGTGAGCCAGAGGATGGCGTTCGCAGTCGTCGGGTCTGTCAGGACCCGCCGGAGCTCCGTCTCGGTCTGCGCCTCGTCGAGGTCCTCGACGTCTTGCCAGGTAGGGATGCCGAGGTCGTGTTGGGCCTGGACGAGGAGCCGGGCCTCCCCCAGGCGGGCGCGCCGGTAACTCAGGAAGGAACGGCCGGTGGGGTCGGTCAAGAGAGGGGTCACGGAATCTACCTCTCGAAGTTCGTGGCTAGCTCTGCTTGATCGCGATCAAGGTCCAGCGGCCGCCGTTGCTCTTCTTGACTCGAGCGTCGACGCGGAAGACGTTGCCCTGCTCCAGGCGGAGCCGGAGCGCCTCTGGGACCACGTCGCCCAAGTCTCGGACCTTGATCCCACCTGGCCCTTCGACCGTGGCGACCGAGTGTTTCCAGTAGAGCTCGGCACCGTTCCACAGGACCTCGTCGGGGTCGGGCGGCGGCGTGCCGAGCAGGTCCTCCGTCTCCGGCGCGGAGGCGCTCAGGGGCTTCGAAGAGGCCGGAGACCCGCTGGCGAACAAGCCGTAGCCGCTCGAAGTCTTGCCGCCGATCCCCAGCCGCTCGAGAGCGGTCGTGAGGAGCCGACGGGAGGCTTCGAGGTCGTCCTCGCCATCCGTGGGCTTCACGTGGCCCAGCCAGAAGGTGAACCTCGTCCCGGCCTGAACCGTCAGAAAGCTCACCGGGTTCGGATCGTGCCAGTCAGCCGGGGGCTCCTTGGTGCCTTCGTCGGAGTAGTAGGGCTGATAGTGCGGAGTCAGCACGTCGAGCTCCAAGCGAGGCCAGGCAGTGGGGAAAGCGTCGTGGATCAAGAGCTCGCCCTTGGCCGGCGTCACCTTCCCGCCCAGCTCGGGGCCGAAGAGACGGTCCAGGTGCTCGCACCAGAAGGCGCCGTCGCCCGCGCCGCCCGCGCCCGTCGTCAGCTCGCCGGCCGCCACGAGCCGGGCCGCGGCGCGCAGCACGCCCTTGACGCTCGACCCGGGAAGGTACGGGCAGCCGGTCAGGCGATCGAAGAGGAGAGCGGTCTCAGTGGGATGCGGGAGGCCGAGGCCCACGACCAGGCGTGTCTGGCTGTAGAGAACGAGTGCCCGGGCGCTGGCCGCTTCGAGGACCTTCGTGCGCCTCTCGAGGAACGGCAGGAAGTCCTCTGGTGGGCTGGAGAAGCGGTCGCGAAATACCTCCAGGAACCTTTTCTCCTCGCCGGTCTTGATGGACCGGTCCCCCTCGTAGCCGTCGAAACCCCGGTTGAAGAGGAGGGACAGGCTGGTCCCGCGAGGCGCCGCGACCAGGTCGACGAAGGGCCGTAGAACCTGCGGCAGGGGAAGCTCAGGCATCGGCGCCCTTCCCCTCGATGAAGGCCTCGGCGAAGCGCTTGAGCCAGACCGCGAGGGCGCGGGCCTCGACCGATGCCCGGCGGTAGAGGGCTTCGGTCCTCGCCTCGTCGCCGCGGAGCGGCTCGGCTCGACCCGTGATCCAGCCGATCAAGGCACCGTCCTGGTAGATCTCCGCCTTCTGGAGGCGCTCCTCCAACCAGCCGCAAATCGTGGCCTCGGGGCTCCCATGGCCGGCCGCCAGGTAGAAAGCCACGGTCTGCCCCAGCCCGCTCGTGTGGAGCCGGGCCGGGAGTTTCAGGAGCTGGGTCTTGTACTTGGCCTTCTTGTCACTCTCCCGGATTCCTTGGACCTTGCAGAGAGCGAACTGTGCGCGCTGCTGCTCGAGGGTGGCCATCGCTCAGCCCTCCTTCCCGATCGCCCCGTTCCCGGAGGGCACCCAGGTCAGGTGGGTCAGTCCCCTGCCGATCGTCTCGTCGCCTCCGACCCTGAAGAGGTGGAGCGCGGCGAGCTCGTCCGTCAGCCTTTTGGACTCGGTATGGGCCCGGAGCGGGCACAAGAAGAGTGCCTCGGGGGGCACGACCTCTTCGACGAAGAGGTTGCCCTGGCGGTCCGACCCCTTGATCTCGGGATGTTCCCCCTTCTCGAGGTCCGTCGTCGTGCCGAGAGCATTCAGCTTGATTCGGGTGAGCACCTCCGTGCCGGTCTCGACCAGCTCTTTGAGCTCCTCGTCGCGGACGATGAGGAGGCGATCGGGGAAGATCTCGCGGGTGTAGGCGAAGCCCCGATCGTCGCCCGGGAGGAGGGCGAGGAGCCGGGAGATGATGGAGCCGGCGCCGGTCGCGAAGAAGCTCGGCAGCGCCTTCTTCGTTAATCGGAGCTCCTCGAGCAGGACCTCGCCCTCGGTCTGGGCCCAGGCGGTGTGCTCGACGGGCTCTTTCACTTCCTGCGCCGGCGCCCCGATCGCCCGGAAGATCCGCTCCAGGACGAACGGGCAGGTCACCCAGTGGAAGGGCGCGCCCGAGGAGCGGATGGGGAAGGCAACCAGGAGGCCGTCGCCGAAGGCCGCGTTGCCGGGGAAAGGCGACTTCTCGTCGGCGTCCGTGTCAGCGCCGAAGAAGTACCTGACCTCGTCGGCCGTGAGGCGGCCATCCTGCCTCAGCTCGTCCCGGAGGACCCCTTTGAGACTCGAGCCGGGGATCATCGGGTAGCCGGTGTGGCGCTCGCGCTGGATCGGCAGGTCCACGTACCCGGTGGCGCTCTCGGCGCCGCAGTGGAGGGGCGTCTCGGTGTAGAGCCCGAGCGCCCCCTTGGCGAGCATGGTCGGTCGTCCCATGACATGTCTCCTATGAGGCCGGGGCCGGGTCGGCGCCGGCGAGGATCAGGCCGAAGCCCTGGCGTGTGAGGTGCTCGTGCGGGTAGCCGGCACAGTGGGTTCCGTGAAGATCCGAGGGAACGAGCGGGCCCGTCCCGGCGCCCTCGATCAGGTAGACCGCGCCGGCGGGGATCGCTCGCCGCAGCGGCTTGGCCGCGCCCTTGGCGAGGTCCCAGCCGCCGACCTCGACGTGGCCCGGAAGGCAGGCGGCCCGCAGGCGGACCGTTGCCTTCCCGAGCGACCCGTCGAGGCGCCCTGGGGAGAAGCCGGGGAGCCAGCCCCCGGTCTCGGACAGAGTCGGCGTCGCGAGGGCGAGGCTCAGGCGCGTGGCGGCGCCGGCCGGCGCCGAAGGGAGCGAGGGCCCCTTCGCCAGCCAGGCGGTCTTGGCGTCACCACCCAGACGGACCCGGCATCCGGGCGCGAGCTCCGTGTGGCGTGCCTCGAACCCCAGGTCGACGCCCTTCCGCAACCGGACGAAGCCGTAAGTGAAGAGATGGCCTTCGAGGCTCGAGCGGCGCTCCTCCTCGATCGCCACCCCGACCCGGGGCTCGGCGGCCCAGAGTTCGTCGGCGTGAACGAAATCGCCGGGCTCCGGGGCGCCTCCGCCGGCCCACCGCTCGAAGCCCGTGGGCGTCAGGAACCAGTCCCGGGCCGGTCGAGGCGGAACGTCCACCGGTTCCCAGGGATGCCAGTCGTCACCCTCCCGGGAGAACGGGTAGAGCAGGTCCAAGGGATGGGAGTGGCCTCCGGCGGTCGTCCGCGCGGGAGCGGACCGGAGGAAGCGGGCGACCCGCTCGACCTTCGGAGGGATCGGTTCTTCGCTGCGGCGCTTCGGCCTGGGGCTGTGGGTGATCGTGACCCCCAGGTCGGCCGGCGCGGGCAGGAGGACCTCTTCCCCGTTCCGGACCAGCCAGGGCCCGCGGATCTCGAGGCTCCCGAAGCCTCCCCACTCGCCGAGCTCGGCGCGGAGCTCGGCCGAGAGCTCCTTCCAGGCCGCCGAGCGATGCGGCCCGAGCCGACTGAGGTCGACCCCCTCGTCGAGGAGGCGCCGGGTGCGGATCGCGCCGTAGAGCGTCGAGGGATGCGGCGGGAAGATCGACGGCAGGTAGTGGTCGTCGCCCCGGGTTGCGGGCCGGCCGTCGCGGAAGAAGAGGACGTCGTCCGGGACGAGGCGGAAGCTCCGCCAGGTGTCGCTCATGTCGTGCTCCTCGAAAGCTCCACGCCAAGGAACCGGACGATGCGGAGAGCCTCGGTCTTGTCGTGGACGAAGAACTGGGCGATGCCCGCGGCGAGCTCCTTCGCCTCCTCGGAGGTCGCCTCGCCACGGGAGAGCCGGTCGGCGAGCCACGGCGTCCAGAGCTTCTCGTTGCATCCGAAGACCTCGAGCAGCACCTCCTCCTCGCGGCGCAGGTTGAACGTCTGGCGCGACGAGAGGCCGCCCTCCCCGAGGTCATGGACGAGCCGATCGAATCGGTCGAGCCAGCCGCTCTCGCTCGAGCCCTCCTCGCCCTCCTCCGCGTCCCACTTGAAGGCCACCTCGACCGGGACGCCCGAGCGCTTCATGAGGCGGATGGCGAGGGCGTTGCGCCCGGCCTCCCCCTTGGCCTTGCGGGTGAGGAGGTCGTTGGCGTCCCGGAAGAGGAGCCCTGCCGGGTGCTTCGAGTGGGCGTAGAGGATGGCGCCTGAGAGGGTGAGCTTCGCGAGCCTGCCCTCGTCGAGGTAGCTTGCGAGGGCGACCCTCATGCGCTCCAGGTAGCGCTCGCGGATCGTTCGGGCGACCGGCAGGGCGTCCGCCGGCGCGCAGATCACGAGCACGTCGTCGCCGCCGGCGTAGATGAGCTGGGGTCGGTTGCGAACGGGAAGCTCGGGAGGTGAGACCGAGGAATCCCAGGTTGAGCTGGGCGTTCTTGAGCCAGTCGCCCTTGCCCTCGCTTCGGAGCTTCTGGGCGAAGGTGCGAAGCGCCGTGGAAACCGCCCGATGGAACTCTCTGACGTCACGACCCCGGATTTCATCGGGGCCGAGGGCGAGGATCTCGCTCATCTTGTCGCCGTCGAGGCTCACCACCGCCACGTAGCGGCGACGGTCATCGTCGGCTGGCTGGCGGGAAGAGGCCCTGGTCCCCGCATCCTTGGGGCCGTCGTCCGGCTCCTCGTCGAAGTCGACCAGGGAGCGGAAGTAGACCTTCTTTTTCTCTTGGCGCGTGTAGAGCCGCTTGGTGGCGCAGACGAGGCAGAGGCGGCCCTGGTCGAAGCGGAAGAAGCGCTCGTCACCTGGTTCCAAGGGTTGCTTCTCAGCCTTCTCCGCGGCCTTTTCCCAGGCATTCCGGACCCTCGACCGGTTGCCGTCGGGAAGCGCCCTCCGCACGCCGCAGAGGGCGCACTTCTCGCCGAGTTGCTCGACCTGCTCGAACGGCCGGAAGAGGCGGGAGGCCGCGTAGCGCCGGGCACCTTCCCTGGCGGCGGCGGCGTAGTCGCCGCCCAGCGGCACCCAGGACCAGGCGACATCGAAGACGTGGTCGGTCTGGCGGGGGAGATCCGGGCCGGGAGCCGCCGGCCAGAGAGCCTCCGCGGGCTCGATGCCGTAGAGCCCCAGCACCTCGACCGCCTTCTCCGCGAGTCGGGACCATTCGACCTCCACCGCGCGGCGCATGTCCAGGGCGATCTCGCCGGCCTTGTCCAACGGGACGCGGACCACCACCCGGTTGGGGATACCGGTCAGCTCGGCCGCGCTGTCGGCAGCTGGGAAGACCGCCTCGCCGTCGGCGGCCTGAACCGCCTCGATGGCGCGGGTCATGAGGTGGGAGAGCAGGTCGCTCCCGGCCCAGACGTCCGCCACCCGCCGGGCGGCCGCGATGAACTCGTGGACTGGCCCGATACCGAAGGTGAGGAGGGCGTAGTCGGCGCTCATCAGCGGGCCTCCTCGGCGACGTGGGAGGTCAAGAAGTCGAGGAACCGGGTGACGACCTCCTCGTGCGCCGCACTCGGAGTGGCACGCGGCTGGCGCCGGAGCTCCCATCGATCCTGGCTCGTCTTGCGACGGAAGCGCAGCTCGGAGGCGGCCGGGATGAGCCGGGCCGGAAAATAGGAGACGACCGGGTAATACTCCTCGCCGAGCTTCGCGACATGGAAGAGGACCGGCGAAGCTCTTCGGTGGTCCTCGCGGCCTTCCTCCCCGGTGCCAGGAAGCCAGGTGACCGAGGAGCGCTGGCGGTCGAACAGAAGCGGCAGACCGAAGCCGGCCTTGTCCGGGAACCCTCCCGGCATCGAGGCACCGCCCTTGCCCGCTTCTTTGGCCCACTTGTAATCCCGGTCCCCGTAGGCGAACGAGTCGGAGCGACCAGGATCGGTCGGCGTGCCGTAACGCCGCCGGTAGTAGAGGGTCCAGGCTCCGAGCGCCCCGAGCGCTCCGGCCCAGGTACGGAACGGGCGCGATCCTACGAGGATCCGGGTGCCACCCGAAAGGTGCGTCCAGTCTCCCTGTGGCCAGGTCTTGGAGCTCCTGATGAGGACACTCACGGCAGCGAGGAAGCTCTGCCGGCTCGGCTGGAAGTCGAGCTCGCCATCCGCCGCCGGAAGGTCCCCCTCGACTCCGACGCAGGCGAGGGAGCCGTAGCCGTTTCTCGACCGGGAGCCCACGCCCCCGAGATGGAGCCACGCCCAGAGGGCCCGCCCGAAGATCGCCCAAGGATCGGCTGGGTCCCGACTTCCACCGACATCGGGCCATTCGATCTGGGCGCCCGCGCGCTCGCCCGGTGCAAAGCACGAGCGACCGAGGTAGAGGCCGTGAAGGTCTCGCCGGTACTCGATGCAACCATAGCCGAGGTACTGGTGCGGGCTGCTGGGCACGTCACGGCGGTTGGGTGTGTCGATCTGGAGCCGCTGGAGCGTCTGGGGATCCGCCTTCACCTGGCAAGCCGCGGCGATCTGCGCCGCGGTCAGCTTGAAGTCGTCTCGGTCGAGCGGCCATCTCTCATCGACAGCCCAGTATCCCGGGGTGCCAGAGACGGAGACCCGCAGAGCTGAGCGCCGGTCCGTCGACCCGAAGACCTCGGCCTCGGCAGTCTTTACCTTCGCGAGTACGCCGCCCGCCACAGCCCGGAACCACCAGCGAAGCTGGCCGCGGATCGATGCCGCGCGCCACTCGGGCGCGGCCTGCTGGTCGGCACCCGCGAGGAAACAGGGAGTGACGATCTCGACGTGGACGGTGGCTCGTTTCATGGCGTCTCGGTGCGCTAGGTTCGCTCTTCAGAGGTGAAGAACCCGGTCGGGCGAGAAAGGTTGAGTCGGGCGTCAATCCGGTTGTTGGGCCGCCGGCAGCCGGAACGACGGCCGGTAGGCTCCGGGGGTCTTGGTGTCGAAGTCGTACTCGTAGAGCTGGACGGCGCCGAGGGCGGGCGCCATCTGGCCGAGGAAGACGAGGAGGGCATTGGGCGCCGCGGCGAAGAGGTGGACGGTGGCCAGGCGCTCCTCGGGCGAGCGGGCCCGGATCGCCCGGCTCAGGGTCTGGGCGAGCCGCAGGGCGTGGGGTCCGTCGAGCACCGCGGTGGGCGAGGTCTCCGGCGCGACCGCGGCGTGGAGGACGCGGCCGACCGGGAGCGCCTCGCGGTCGAGGTAGAGGGCGACGTCGGCGAGGATCTCCCAGGTCACCGAGACCGCCACCGCCACGTCGCGCTTCGCCTCGTCGCGGACCCGGCTCGCGAGCTCCCGCCAGAGCGGCTCGTCGCTGAGCTCGCCGGGCCGGGCCGGCCACGAGTACGTGCCCTTCTGGCCCCGCTGGACGACGGTGATCTCGACGCCGCTCTTCGCCTCGAGGAAGCTGCCCGCGGCGAAGGCCAGGCTCTGGTGGGCCGCCAGGTCGAGAGTGAGCGGGCGCCCGGTCGTGGCGCCCTCGGCGAGGAACTCCCGCAGCTCCGGGAGCACCGCGCCGTGCCAAAGTGCCTTCTCGCGGATCCAACGACCGTCGAAGTAGTGGCTGAGATCGAGCACCCGGTCCGCCTCGGCCTCGAGGCCCTGGCCGAGCCCTACGAGGCTGCGGACGCCGAGACGAAGCGGCCGCTCGGGGCGAGCGGGCTCCGCGATGGCGGGCGCCGTGCCACCCCGCGCCGCCGTCGATTCTCCCGCCGCTCCGCGGGCCGCCGCCCTCTCGATCATGGGCACGTCCTCCCCCTGGAGGTACAGGACCGGGGTCGCCCATTCCAGGGTCTCCGATCGCCCGGAGAGATCCTCGTTCGAGATCTCGAGGCGCCCGTCGACCAGCGCCGCGGCAAGCGGCTCGCCGTGGGCGAGGCTCTCGTAGAAGGCGCGGGAGAACGCGACGGCGGCCGGATCGCTGATCGGGAACTGCATCGCTACGACCGCGGGCATCCCGGCCATCGCCAGCGCCGCGGCGGCGCTGTTGAAGGGATCGCGGCCCCGGTGCCGGGGGAGCATCCCGGTGTCGCACGCGTTGAGGACCACGAGGCGCAGCGTGGAGGAGCGCTTGAGGTTGTCGGCGAACGTCTGGGCCGGCACCTTCTGGGTCGAGTGGTCTGCCTGCTCGAGATAGACGAAGGCCTCGATGCGCTCCGGCTTGCCCTCCTCCGCCTCCCCGGGCGCGCCCTCGAAGCCTCCATGCCCCATGAAGTGGAGCACGTGGTGCCCGCCCCACTTGAGCTCGCGGCCGAGGTCGGCGAGGCCGGCGTGAGGCAAGTGGGTTATCTCGACGCCCGGAAGGCCTTCGAGGACACGCCGCACCTCGGTCGTCTCCCGTGGAGTGTCGAGCCGGGCGAGGCCCTCCGGCGCCGCCTCGGCGAGGAGCACCCGAAGCGGGACCGGGACGCGTAGGGAGCGCGCCGGCCGGTGCACCTCGATCGTGCGGACGATCGAGGTCCGGACGTAGCGAGCCAGATACTCCCGCCGGTCGGCCCGGCGCAAGAGCTCCCACGGCACGACGCCCAGCCCGGTGAGCTCCGCGGCGTCCTGGTCGAAGACGAAGCGCAGGCGGAGGCCGCGCTCTTCGGCGGGCCCGGTCTCGCCCGGCCGAGCCTCCTCGACGGGGCCCAGGCTCGCGTGGAAGAGGTTCGCCGCCTCGCCGTGGAAGAGGGCGGCGTAGAGCGCCTCGCCGAAGCGCTCCGGCGGCGGGAGGCTCGAAGTGTTCGCCTCTTCCTCGAACCGGGTCTCGAGCTTCCCGAGCGTCGCCGCCCCCGAGCCGGCTACGCCAGACTCGGCGCTCGAGGGCGGCGAGAACCCGGTCGAGCTCGGCCGGCGCCACCGGCAGCGCGAAGGCCTCCGTTCGCCGCCCTTGGGTACTGGAGGTGATTCGGGTCTCGTAGCCACCGCCGGGCAGCTCCCGGATTTCGATCGCGAGGTCGTCGTAGCGCATGGTCAAGAGTCTCCGCAGGTGGATGGATCGTCGGCGACACGCCGGGCCCGAACACCGTCCTGCCTCCAAAGAACCCGGCCGGCGCGCGAAGGTTGAGAGGCGCCTCCGCCTCCCGTGCTACGCTGCCCGGCAAGCGCTCCAGCGCTCCGGCTCTCGACGGAACCGATGCCAGATTCCAACGGCGACGACAGAAGCACTGCGCCCGCCGGCCCGGCACAGGCGGCTCGGACGGCGTCTCTCCTCCTGGGGCACATCCGCCGGCTCGGCGCAAATCCGCCGCCCCCCGAGAGCTTCCATGTCGTCTTTCGGACCTACTATGGGAAGGTGCAGCAGTTCTTCTCGAGCCGCGGCTACGACCCGGATCAGGCCCGCGACCTAACCCAGGACACGTTCCTCCGTGTTTATCGAGGAAGGGGAGTCTTCGAGAGCACCGAGGCCTTCAACGGCTGGCTCTTCAAGATCGCGACCCATGTCCATCGCAACGCCCAGCGAGCTCTTCACGCCGCAAAGCGCAACCAGGCGGAGGAGTCCCTCGACGTCTGGATCGAGACGCGCGGCTGGGAGCCGGCCGACGCCGAGAAACGATGGAGCGCCAATCCGCTGGAGAAATTCCTGGCGTTGGAGCTGCGGGCGGTGGTGGGAGAGGCGCTCAAGGAGTTGCCGCCGAAGATGCGTCGGTGCTTCCTCCTCAGCCTCCAAGGGTCGTGGACGTATCGGGAGATCGGCAAGCTCCTGGGCATCGCCGAGGGTACTGTGAAGGCCCAGATCTTCCAGGCGAGACAGCGCGTCAGCGACCGAATCGAGTCCTACCGTCGCAGAGGGAACCTCCGCGGCCCGCAAGGAGGCGGCTCATGAGCGACGAGGCGTCCTGGGAGAACAACGTCAAACGGCTGGTCCGAGCCGTCGAAGAGAACCTCTCGGCGCATCCCGACGCCGAGACTCTGATGGCCCGCCACCGGGGCGAGCTACCCGCGTCGGAGGCCGACGCCGTCGAAGAGCATCTCTCCTGGTGCTCGGACTGCGCCGCGCTGTACCGGGATCTGCCGTGGTTCCTGGACGGCGAGGCCCTGCCGGCCGATCCGGGAGAGATGGCCGAGGACTGGGCCGCCCTCGAAGAGCGCCTGGCGAGTGAGCCGGCCCGGGAGGCGCAAGCGTCGCCCAGGCCGAGGTCGCGGACGAGCAGGATGCGGCTGATCTCGAGCCTCGCCGCCGCCCTGCTGGTCGTGGTGGGCGGAGCCGCCCTGTGGAGGTACGTGGCCAATCTCCATCGTCCCCTGCCCAACGTTCCGGACCTCGTTCTCTCTCCGCTCGGTACCGAGAGGGGAGGGGAGGGACCCGCCACGATCCACCTCGAGCGGGGCGCTCACGTGGTCCTCGGCTCGCGGCACGATCTCGGGGATCGGACCTTCCAGGCGACGATCGTGGGCGAGGACGGCCGGACGAGGTGGACGATCGAGGGCCTCCGGCTCACGAAGTACGGTGGGCTCACCTTCGAGCTCTCTCCGGGCTCCCTCCCGCCGGGCCGGTACCGGATCGTCGTGCGGGGAGAAGGCGGTGGCGCCCCGGTGGAGAGCTACGTCCTCCGAGTGGTGCGGCCGCCGGCCGAGCCGCCCGGCACGTAGCCACCGGCTCGCGACGTCCCCTGCCAGGGCGCTCCTTGCCGTGCCCCGCTCCGGGCGCTGTACAATCCCCCGGCAACCGCGAAGTGATGGAAGGACTGACGTAGGTCTCCGTTGACGAGGCGCATCCCTGCCGCATGGCTCGCCCTGGGCGCCGCCCTCGCAGGCGTCCTGTGGGTCGCCTGTCCCGACCCGCCGGCCGATCCACCGGCCCCCGGCAGGGTGGCCTCGGAGACGGCGCCCGCGGCGGACCCGCCGGCGGTCGCCGAACCCGGCCGCCGCCCGCGACCCGGCGACTCCTCCCGCGGAGAGCTGCCGGTGGGCGGGACCGTCGAGCTCTCCTTCCGGCTCCGAACGGGGGAGCTCCTCGAGCTTCTGGCGGACCAGGCCGGAGCGGACGTCGCGCTCGCCGTGACCGGGCCCGACGGCCGCCCTCTCCTTCGCCTGGACACCCCGGTCGGCCGGGACGAGCCGGAGGACCTGGCCCTGGTGGCGGGGGAGGCCGGCACGTTCCGCGTCGCGGTCGAGAACCTCGAGCCCTCGACCGCCGGTCGCTACCGGGTCGAGGTGGCCGCTCTCCGGCCGGCCACCGCCCGGGACCGCCTCCGCGCCCGCGCCGTGGCGAGCCTCGCCGCGGGCCACGAGCTCCGACGCGGCCGGGCTTGGGCCGACGCGGCGGTGGCCTACCAGGCGGCCGCCGGCGCCTGGCGCCTCGCGGGCGAGCCCGGCCGGCGGGCCGACGCCCAGGAGTGGGCGGCGCGCTCGTTCAGCCACCAGGGCCTCGAGAGCGAGGCGGCCGAGCTCCTCGAGGCCTCGGTCGACGGCTTCCGGGCGAGCGGCGAGACGAAGCGCGAGGCGGAAGCTCTCGACGAGCTGGGGACGGCCCGCCGTCACCTGGGCCGGATGGAGGAGGCGTCAGTGCGCTACCGCGAGGCCCTCGCGCTCTGGCGCGGGCTGGGCGAGCGCAGCCACCAGGCCCGGACCCTCACCGAGATCGCCAACCTCCACAAGGCGACGGACGAGGTCGGAGTGGCCGAGGTGGAGTACAAGGACGTCCTCGAGCTCTGGCGCGCTCTCGGGCGTGGCCGTGACGTCGCCGTCACCCGCGCCGACCTCGCCGGGATCTACTCGATCGCCGGCCAGCCCGAGCTCGCGCTCGACCTGCTCGCCCGCTCGGCGGCCGAGCTCGGAGTCGACGGCAAGCCGGAGGACCTGGCGTTCGTGCTCGAGGAGTCCGGCCTGGCCCACCGCAAGCTCGGCCAGCGCCCGGAGGCGATCGCGGCCTACGAGCAGGCCCTCGCCCTCCTGCGGCAGGCGGGCTCCCGAGAAGCTCGAGGCGGCGGCTCTCGACGGCCTGGCCCGTCTCCATTACGAGGCGGGCGACTACGGCGCGGCTCGCAAGCTCTACCGCGAAGCGCTCGCCCTGCCCGAGGCGCAGCGGGAGGCCCGGCGTGTGGCGACCCTGGAGGAGGCCATCGCTTGGACCTACCTTCGCGGGGGAGAGCCGGCCGCCGCCCTTCCCCTCTTTCACCAGGCGCTCCGGACCCTCCGGGAGACTCGGTTCTCGGCCGGCGAGGCGGCGGTGCTGTCCGGCATCGCCCGGGTCGAGCGGGCCCTCGGCCACGCGGAGGCCGCCGCCGACTGGGCCGAGAGGTCCATCGAGGCGACCGAGGAGCTCCGCGCCGGAGCGGACCGCCTCGACCTGCGCTCGGCGCTCCTCGCCGGCCACCAGGACACCTTCGACTTCGCCGTCGACACCTTGATGGAGCTCGACCGCCGGCATCCCGGTCGAGGCTTTGCCGCGCGCGCCTTCGACGTCGCCGAGCGGGCCAAGGCCCGCCGGCTCCTCGACGCTCTGCCGGAGGCCCCGGCCGGAGAGGGGCCGGCGGACCAGCCCCGGCCCGGGCCGGGACCGCGTCAGGACACCGCGAGCCGCCGGGTCGCCGCCGCCGAGGAGGCGCGCCTGCAGCTCCTCGACGCCGGAGCTCCGACCCCGGAGCTGGAGCGCGCCGAGGGCACCCTGCGGGCCGCGCTCGAGGAGCTCCGCGCCGTCGAAGACCGGCTCCGGCCACGTGGGCTCGACGTGGACGGAACGCCTCGGCCTCTCCGCCTCGACGAGATCCAGCAGCGCGTCTTGGGACCGGACACCCTGCTCTTGAGCTACGACCTGGGGCCGGAGCGAAGCTTCCTGTGGGCGGTGTCCAGGGACCAGCTGATGACCGTCACCCTGCCCGCCGCCGAGGTCCTGGAGCGCCAGGCCCGCGTCGTCTCCCGCCTCCAGGCCGAGAGTGACTCGCCTACCGCCGGCGACCAGGCAGCTCCATGGACGGAGGGCCTCTCGGAGCGGCTCCTCGCCCCGGTGGCCAGCGAGCTCATCGGCCATCGCCGGCTCCTGGTAAGCCTCGAGGGAGCCCTCCACACGGTCTCCTTCGGGGCCCTGCCCGACCCGGCGAATCGCGGGAAACCTCTGCTGGCGGAACACGAGATCACCTATGTCCCATCGGGGTCGGCCGCCGCCTGGCTGGCCGCGCCGAGCCGCGCGAGTCGAGCCGCGAACGCGAGCAAGCTGCTAGCGGTCGTCGCCGATCCGGTCTTCGCGGCCGGCGACGACCGGCTGCGGGGCCGCGGAGCAACGTCGTCTCCGGCCGGCGGCGCCGGAGCCTCGGCCCTCGTCGGCCGGGATCTCCCCCGGCTCCCCTACACCGGGCACGAGGCCGACGCCCTCCTCGCCCTCGTGCGACCGCCCGACGAGGCTCGCGGGTTCCGCGGGTTCGCGGCGCGCAAGGAGCTCGCGACGAGCGGTGCCCTCTCCGGCTACCGCATCGTCCACTTCGCGACCCATAGCTGGGCGAGCTCGGAGGCGCCGGAGCTCTCGGCACTGGTGCTCTCCCGGTTCGACCCGGCGGGGCACTCTCTCGACGGCGTGCTCTGGGCCCACGAGATCGCCGGCCTCCACCTCTCGGCCGATCTCGTGGTCCTGAGCGCCTGCGATTCGGGGCTCGGGACCGCGATCCACGGCGAAGGACTGGTGGGGCTCTCGGACGCCTTCTTCCGCGCCGGCGTGCCGCGGGTCGTGGTCAGCCTCTGGCGGGTCGACGACCAGGCGGCGGCGGAGCTCATGAGGCGCTTCTACAAGGGGTTTCTGGACGAGGGCCTGCCGGCCGCTGAGGCCCTCCGTCGGGCGCAGCTCGCGATCCGGAGCCAGGCCCGGTGGCGGCGTGCCTACTACTGGGCGGGGTTCGTTCTCGAAGGCGCCCGATGACGGCCGACTACACCCGCCGGCCGAGAGCGGGTTCTTCCGGGGCGAGACGACCGCTCACCGCAGGAGCGGAGAAGCCACCATCCTGGTCACGAAAGGAGACCGAGCCATGACCGACGTCGCACGCGCCAAGGACCCAATGCCGAAGCCCCGGTCGCTGAGGGACACCTCGGAGGATCAAGGCGAGGATCCCAAGGTCGATCGGAAGCGCCCGCCCCGCGAAGGCAGCACCACGAACGACGGCGCTCCGCCCGATCCGATCATCGATCCGATCGACAAGGATCCGGGCGACGACAACGACTGAGGACGCAGGCCCGGCCCCGCTCGGAAAATCGACCGGGCGGGGCCCTGGTTCACGCCCGACCACTCCTGGCGAAGATCTCCACCGACACCGTGTCGCTTCCCGGGGCCGGCGCGGGGAGCGAGCCGATCTCCAGCCGCGCCGCCGCCGACCGCCCGGCCACGGGCGGAATCCAGCCGCTCTCCCGGCCGTTCCACGCGATTCCGGCGAGCGCCTCCCGTTCTCCGAGACTCGCCTCTGCCTCCAGGACCAGCGGGCTCGCCGGCGACAGGCTCTCCCAGTCGCTCAGCCGCAAGTCGAGGACGGAAAGCCCCGGATCGCTCGCCAGGGCGCCGGCCAGGGCAACGGGCCGGAGCTGGGATCGTTCCTCGGCCCGGAGCGCCGCCAGACCGGGAAAGCCGTGCTCCAGCCCGGGGCCGGCGAGGCGGACCTCGCCGTGGAGCCCGTCCGGGGCGTGCAAGATCACTCCGGGCATGAGCTCGACCGCACCTCCCATGGCCGGTAGAGCATGCCAGGGCTGCGGTCGGACGCTCACGACCGCCACGCTCTTCGCCGCCCACTGGTCGGCGAGCAGGGGCGCCTCGTCCATCTCTCGCCAGGCGACCCGGCGCAAGAGAGCGTCGAGCAGGCCCGGCTTCGCGGCTCGGGGCGGAGCCGCCCGCCGGGTGGCGGTCTCGAAAAGGCTGCCCTGCTCGAGGAGCGAGATGTCGGCGTCCGCGGTGCTCACCAGGAGAACGAGGAGGTCCCGGCGACGGGTGACTCCCTGCTGGTGGTAGCGGTCGGGCACCGCCGCCGGGATCCCCGCCGCCGAGCGCACCCAGACCTCCTCACCGGCCGCCAGGCGGCCCGTCCCACCCTCGATCAGGCGCACAGCGAAGCTCTCGTCGAGGGCGAGGAGGGCGTAGTAGAGGGCTTGCTCCCACCGGTTCCGGAGGTGGGCGCAGACCCGGGGGGGCTGGGGATCTCCTCCCGTCCCCTCTCGGTAGGGAAGACACAGCTCACCCTCGGGCGGGAGGGGCTCGAGCCGCGGATTGGCGCCCGGGGCCGCCGGCGGGTGCCACTCCCAGATCGTCATCTCGAGCGCCTCGGTGAGCGGGCTCCCGGGGTTCGAGAGGCCGGCCAGAGTCTGCCAGCGGGCGACGTGCTCGAGAGCCTCGACCAAGTCGCGCGGAGGCCGAAGCCGCGCCTCGATCGGCGCCGTCAGGTCCGCGGCGGCCCCCGGGCGCCTCAGGTGCCAGCTTCCAGCCTCGAGGCGCATCCGGAGGTCGGCGCCACCGGGCTCGGAAGCGAGCGCCAGGAAAGGGGAGAGCCCCAGGGCCTCGCGGATGGCCCGGGTCTCCCGAGCGTCCCCCTCGACGGCGACTCGAAGGGGCGGCAGCGGCAAGCGGGTGACGACGGCCGGGTGGGCTTCCGGCCTGCGTGGAACCTCACCCTCGAGGATCTCGATGCGGCTCGTCGCGGCGCCGACCTCGGCGATCCGGGCGGTGGCGAGGGCCTGGGAGAGGTCCTCGCTCTCGGGAGCGCCCACCGCCAAGACGGCGACCTCGCTCCCCGTCTGGACAGCATGCACCGCGCCGGCGTCGAGCCAGAAGGTGCCGTCGCGGTGAAAGCTCACGTGCAGCCGGGCCGGGCGGCGGGAGACGGCTCCGTCGAGCAGGACTCGGTCGAGGTCCCCTTCGGCCTGCGGGCACTGCTCGGGCAGGAGGTTGGTGACGCGGGTCTGGGCGCGCTTGAAGAGCTCTCGGTAGGTGAGCCCTTCGGCAGATCGGGAGAGCACGTCGAGGAGGCAGTAGGAGAAGACTCCCCGCTTCGCTCCATCGGCCGCGGTGCATTCCCGAGCCGTCTGGTAGTCCTCGCAGGCGGCGAGCAGCACGTGGCGGCCCGCCGGCAGGACCCGCCAGCCGCCGGCCGAGTCGAGCGCGGCAGGCAGCGCGGCGCCCGCCTCCTGGAACCAGTAGCTCCCGTCGGCGCGCCGGCGATGGGAGCGGACCATCCTCCGCACCTGGCCCTCGTCCGCCGGGTCGCGGGTGGCCGTCCCGGAGTGGCAACTGTCGAGGATCACCACGACGTGGGCGCCGCGGAGCGCCACCTCGGCGATCAGGACCGCGAGCTCCTTGTCGGCGATGTCGATACCCCCGTCCGTCCGGCTGTCGCAGGCGACCAGGGTCTCGCTCAAGCCCCCCGGCTCCTCGGCAGCGTAGATCTCGGGGGCGAATTCCTGAGATCCGTGCCCGGAGTAGCAGAAGAAGGCGGTGTCGCCCTCGCCGGCCTGGCCAAGGTGCGAGCGGAAAGTCTCGATGATGGCGCCGCGGGTGGCGGCCTCGTCGAGAAGCACCTCGAGGCCCAGCCGGCCCCCCTCGCCGACTCGTTCTTTCAAGAAGCTCTCCCAGGCGCGAGCGTCGTTGACACAGCCGCTCAGGGGCTTCCTTGGGTACTCGTCGATGCCGACGAGGAGGGCGTAGAGGTGGCTCATGGTCTCGTCTCCCGGGGCGCGCTGGGCCAGCGGACAACGCGGGCTCGGCCCTGCCTGCAAAGAACCCGGCTACCACCCGAGCGGTTTAGCAAGGAGAGGAATCGCGCGCCGCAAGGCCTCCAATGCGAGCCCCAGGAGACGGGGCTGGACTCCACCGACCTGCGACCTTCCCCGGCCTCTTCCTCTCGTGTGCCGTCGTATGCGGATCGATAGTGACCCAGCCGAGCGCGACGGGATCTCGCTCAACCAGTACTTCGCCTACTCCCTCACCCGGTCGGTTACCGCCGCCGACCTCGAGGCGCGGCGCCAGTCGTTCGAAGATCTCCGCCGCTGCTTTCCCGCCGAGGAGGCCGAGGTGGCCGGTGTGGTCGAGGACTCCAAGCAAGGATTCCTCGCCGGCCAGCCTGGGACTCTGCTGGAAGTGAAGGTGCTTCGGAGTGTCAAGTCCCCCGGGAGCAAGCCACCGGCGACTGTTCTCGTTTTGTACACCTTCGCTACGATGCCGGTCGCCGACGGCATGATTTGCGGCCGGGGAGACCGCGGGGAGGCGTCACCCGAGAGTGGAAGCCAGATCGTCGTGTTCGCATATCGAGGCCTGGGGATAGCTCCTCGCATAGGGGTTGAACCAGAGAAAGACAACCCAGAGGCTCAAGCATCCAACGGCTGCGAGGATACCGATGAACCTCATGACGAGTGAAAGCTTGGATCCCACAGTCCGCGGCCCCGACCTATTGTAAGCCCCTCTGCGAGCTCTCGGAACGCTCAGAAACCCCGCCCGCCTCACTCCCCCCGATAGAGCCGCTCGAGATCCACCAGGACGACGTCTCCGGCCCGCTCGGGCGCCCGCAGCTCTCGGGCGAATCCAACGCCCGAGAAGCAGGCCAGCCGGCAGTCTCCGACGGCGACCACGCCCCGCTCGCCCAGGATCTTCCGGGCCCGCCGCAGCCGGGCGAGGTCGCCGCCGTCCATCTTCCGGCCCCACTTCGCCTCGCCAAGGAGCAGCACCGATCGGCCACCTCCCGAGTCCCGGGCAAACGCCACCACGTCGATCTGGTGCGAGGTGCGGGTCTTCGGATCGTGCACCACGCCGGAGCCGACCTCGCCGATCTTTCCACCGAAGGTCTCGGCACTTGCGAATCGCAACGTCCACCGCCGGGCGAGCTCCTCGAAGTGCGGCCCGAGAATCGACCCCTCGAAGGTCGGGCGGGCCTCGGCCCACACGGCCCCTGCGCGCCCCGGCCGCTCGAGCTGCGCCCAGGCCGGGCGAACGATGGCGTGGTAGAAGCGGATGATCGGCTCGACGATCCGCCAGGTGGGCCGCCGGGGCCGAAAGACGTCCTCTCGCTTCACCAGGTACCCGGCGTCCTCGAGCACGGTCAGCGGATGGCCGATGTCGGTGCTCCGGCGCCCGAGAGCCCCGGCGATCGCACCCCGCGTCGTCCTCCCCTCGGCGATCGCGGCCAGCACCGAGTGGTAGAGCGCCGTGTCCCGGAGCTCCGCGTCCTCGGCCAGCAAGTAGCGCCCCTCGCGGAAGAGCGGCACGGCCGGGTTGAGCACCGTCCGGGCGACCCAGGCGTCGAAGTCCTCCGGCCCTGCGGGCGCATCGCCCGAGACCAGCTCTCGCCGGTAGGCGGGCGTACCCCCAACCACCGCGTGGACCCGCAGAGCCAGGCCCGGCGAGCGCTCGAGCCCCCAAAAGGCGGCGGCCTGGCGAAAGTCGAAGCTGTGGATCCTCAGGTCGAGCCCCGCGCGGCCCCGGAGTGGCGCCTCCCCGGCCAGGAGCCGGCCCATGAAGCTCAACGCCGAGCCGCAGAGGATGAGCCGCGTCCGGGTCCCGAGCCGCGCCTTCGACCGCGGCGCGAAGGCCCCTTGGAGGATCGAAGGCAAGGCCGGAACCGCCCGCGCCATATAGGGGAACTCGTCCAGGACGACGACGGCGGGGCGGTCTTTGCCCAGCGACATCAAGGCGTCGACGGCCTCCGACCAGTCGGCGAACGACAGGGGAGCCGGAGCCCCCAGGTAGGCCGCGAGCTCCACCCCGAGGCGCCGCCGGGCGTCACCCTCGGCCGCCTCCAGAGCGCCGTGGTAGAAGCCGCCGGTCGCCTCGCACAGAAGCTGGAGGAGGAGCGACTTTCCCTGCCGCCGCCGCCCCGAGACCACACCCAGGGTCGCCTCGGCCGTGGCGTCGGTGGCGAACCTCGCGAGGGCTTCCCACTCCCACTCGCGATCGAAGAGCTCTGAAGGCCGCTTCACGCCTCGGAATATAGAGGCGTGATTATAATAAGTCAACCTCTATATCCGGCGTGACGAAGCTCTCACTCCATCAGCTCCACCCGCAGCCGCCCGCAGCCGAAGGTCGGGTTCTTGCCCAGGTGGAGGATCTCTGCTGCCCTGAGGATGTGGACGAAGGCGGCGGCCTCGGGGCCGTAGACGAGGCGACCCACGGAGCCGCCGAGGTCGAGGTGAGCCCGGGAGCGGGTGGAGTAGTGCGCGCCCTGGGCGGCGCGGAGGTCCTGCTCGAGGAGCGGCACGCGGGCGGCCTCGGTCTCGAGGACGCTCCGCACTTCGCGGGCGAGGGCTGGGCTCGCCGTGTCGCCGTAGAGGCCGGCGAAGCGGTCGAGGGTGCTCTTGACGAGAATCTCGAACGGCACCGGCCGATCGCGGGGGATGGGCTTGCCCTTCACCAGGAGGTGGGTGGCGCTCAAGAGCTCGACGGCCACCGGCCGCGGCGCGACGAAGGGCTCGGGGGCGAGGCCCAGGAGGTCCGGCGCGAGGTCGGCCGGGAGCGCTCCGAGCCCGCCGGCGCTGAGCGTGTCGGCCTCTCGGTCGGCCCGGACGCGCCGGACGGCCCCGAACCGGAAGCCGGCGAGGTCCCGCGGGCCGTTCGGGGCGAAGCTGCGGTGGAGGCCGGCGAGCGTCCAGGCGTAGTGGCGCCAGGCGGGGCCGTAGAGCGTGATCTCGACGCCCACCGGCTCGCTCTCCGACCTCGTCTCCGGGACGTAGAGGGCGAAGGGCGGCCGGCGGGTGAGGCTCGCCGCGAAGAGCACACCGTAGGGGCACTCGGCGGCCAGCCGGCAGAGGTCGCTCGCCGCCACGGCGGGCCCGGGCCGACCCTTGCCCTTGGGATCGCAGCGAGGCTCGCCGAAAGGGCAGAACGCGTCGACCAGGGCCTTGCCCAACGCGCCGCGCAGACGTCCCGGAGCGGGGCCTGGATCCGAGCCAGGCCGCCCGCCCCTCCTCTCGAGCTCGACTTCGAGCCGCAGGTAGACCGGTAGCTGATCGATCACGTCTCAACTCCCCTGAAGGGTCCCTCGCCGATTTCCACCTTCGCCCTGGCCCCCACCGCGCACGCCACCGACTTCGATGTCGCAGCCCCCCGAAGGCGTAGTCCTCGAACGTCGGCAAGAGTGTAGCGCCCGGCCTCGTCGGGGCCCGCGTGGCCCATGCCGTGATGAGGATCCATCCGGCTCTTCACCCGACGGCCGCCATCGCCTCGGCCAGCTCGCCGATCCGGCTCCAGGGAAGGACCTCGACCTCGGCGCGGCTCTCCCTGCGATCCCCGCCATAGACCAGCCAGCCGCGCCCCGAGAGAAGCTCCTCGAGGTGCCCCAGGCTCCGCCCGACCGCCTGGAGCTCGGGCAGCGCGAACGGCAGGAGCCGCACCAGGGCGACCCGCCCCGCGTGCCGTGAAATTGTCAATTGAACTGACGATTTTCATGAGTCCAGGACCTCGAGCCTCCGGAGGCGAGCCGCTGGATTCTTCTGCCTCCGCCGATCTTCTTCGAAAGGAAGTTCCACCTGATGCCGTCGTATGCGGTGCTATAGTGACGCAGTGAGGCGAGCCGTGGCGGTCCTGGTCACAGACAACCAGAAGGACTTCCGCAAGCCCTCGCAGGAGCTCGGCTTCCGCATGCTCACTCCGATCGAGTTCCTGGCACTCCTGAAAGAGAAGAGCACATGAGCCGAATGACCGTCCGCCTTCCCGACTCCCTCCACCGTAGCCTGGCCGAGCAGGCCGAGCGCGAGGGGATCTCGCTCAACCAGTACGTCGTCTACTCGCTCACTCGCTCCGTCACCGCGGCCGACCTCGAGACCCAGCGCCAGTCGTTCGAAGAGCTCAGCCGCCGCTACCCGCCCGAGGAGGCCGAGGCCGCGCTCCGGGACCTCCTGGCCGCGCGGCCGGCGTAGGCGCCGCGCCGAGCCAGGCGCGGTACTGGCTGGCCCCCCCGTCGGGTATAGAATGCGAGCCGAGGGTGGCTCCGCGGCCGCCCTGCCTTCCCCGCAGCCAGCAGCGCGACGATCGGCCCGCGATGTCCGACTCCTCACCCTTCGCCCCCGTCGAGGAGGCGGTCCGCGCCTTCCAGGCCGGCCGCTTCGTGATCCTCGTCGACGACGAGGAGCGCGAGAACGAAGGGGACCTGGCGATCGCCGCCGAGCGCGTGACCCCCGAGGCGATCAACTTCATGGCCACCCACGGGCGGGGGCTGATCTGCCTGGCCATGACCGCCGAGCGCTGCGACGCGCTCCGCCTGCCCCTGATGGTCGAGGTGAACACCTCGCCCTTCGCCACCGCCTTCACCGTCTCGATCGAGGCCCGCGGCAAGATCTCGACCGGCATCTCGGCCGCCGACCGCGCCGCCACCATCCGGACCGCGGTCGATCCCGCAACCCGCCCCGAGGATCTCCTTCGTCCGGGCCACGTCTTCCCGCTCCGGGCGTCCAAGGGGGGCGTCTTGAAGCGCGCCGGCCAGACCGAGGCCTCGGTCGACCTGGCGGCTCTCGCCGGGCTCGAGCCGGCCGGCGTCATCTGCGAGATCATGAACGAGGACGGCACCATGGCGCGGGTGCCGCAGCTCGCCCGGTTCGCCGCCGAGCACGAGATCGCGATGATCACGGTGGCGGACCTGATCCGCTACCGCCTCGCCCACGAGACCCTGGTCGAGCGCGTCGCCTCCCCCGCGCTGCCCACGGTCTACGGCAAGTTCCAGGTCCACGCCTACCGCTCGCAGGTCACCGGCGAGGAGCACCTGGCGCTGGTCCACGGCGACATCGGCGATCCGGCCGAGCCGGTCCTGGTGCGGGTCCACAGCCAGTGCCTGACGGGCGACGTCTTCGGCTCGGAGCGCTGCGACTGCGGGCGCCAGCTCCACTGCGCCCTGGAGCTGATCGCCGAGGAGGGCCGGGGGGTGGTCCTCTACCTCCTCCAGGAGGGCCGCGGCATCGGGCTGGTCAACAAGCTCCGCGCCTACGAGCTCCAGGAGCAGGGCCACGACACGGTCGAGGCGAACGAGAAGCTCGGCTTCCGGCCGGACCAGCGCGACTACGGCATCGGCGCCCAGATCCTGCGCGACCTGGGGGTCCGGCGCATGCGGCTGATGACCAACAACCCGCACAAGTACATCGGCCTTTCGGGCTACGGCCTGGAGATCGTCGAGCGCATCCCGCTCGAGGTGCCGCCCACCGAGACGAGCGCCTCCTACCTCAAGGCCAAGCGGGACAAGCTGGGGCACCTGCTGAAGCTGGTGTAGGCCCGCAGGGGTGAACCTCGCGACGGAGCCGACTCCGGGAGGGGGCGTCCCCTTCCCCCCCTCGGGGAGGGAAGGGGATCGAGGGGTTGCGGGGGGGTGCGATGAATCCATCGTTCTGGAATAGCCGTTCAGGAGAACGCAGTCTCGATCGGTTGACGTGGGCGGGGGAGCCCCGTCTCACGAAGCCCGCGGCGTTCCAGGAGTTTCACCCGTTCGAGGCGAAGCCTCGCTAGTGCGCCTTCTAATAGCGGTCTCCCGCTACCCCTTCCCGCCGCGCCGCGGCGACCAGCTCCGGGCCGTTCAGATGGCGGGGCTCCTCGCCCCGGCCCACGACGTCACCCTCCTCGCGCCGAGCCCGCCGGCGGGGGCGCCCGATCCCCCCGCGGATCTCACCTACCGCCTGGAGACCTACCCGGTGCCCGGCTGGCTGCGCCGCGCCGCCGCGGTGCCGCGGGCGGGCCTGCGCGGGCTGCCGCTCCAGACCGGGCTGTTCCGGAGCCGCGAGCTCGAGCGCGCCCTGCGCCGGCTCGCCCCCGAGCACGACCTGGCGATCCTCCAGCTCGTCCGCCTCGCCCACCACGTGCCCGACCTCGCCGGCACGCCCTTCCTGGTCGACCTGATCGACAGCCTCTCGCTCTCGTTCGAGCGCCGGGCCGAGCACGACCGGCGGTGGCTCCGGCCGCTGCTGCGCCGCGAGGCCCGCTCGCTCGCGCGCTGGGAGCACCGGCTGGTCGCGGGCTCGCGGGGCGCCCTGGTGGTCGCGGAGCGGGACCGCGAGGCGATCGCCCGCGGCCTCTCGCCGGCCCTCGCGGAGCGGATCCGGGTGGTGCCGGTGGCGGTGCCGCCCCGGGAGCCGGCGGCGCCCGGGGCCGCCCCGCCCGCCGTGCCCCCGTTTCTCGCGGTCAGCGGCAACCTGGGCTACTTCCCGACGGTGGAGGGGACCATGTGGTTCCTGCGCGAGGTCTGGCCCGGGCTCCGCGCCCTCCGCCCCGATCTCCGGCTGGTGCTGGCCGGTTCGCGCCTGCCCGAGCTCCTCGCGCGCGCCGGCGCCGAGGCCGGGGCCGAGATCCGGCCGGCTCCCGCCGACCTGGGGGCCGAGATCGCGGGCGCGACGGCTTCGCTCGCGCCCATGCGCTGCGGCGCCGGCCAGCCGCTCAAGGTGATGGAGGCGTGGTCCGCCGGCGTGCCGGTCGTCGCCACCCCGTGGACCGCCCAGGGCACGACCGGTCGCCCCGGCGAGGACCTGCTGGTCGCCGAGGGGGCCGAGGCGTGGCGCCGGGCCGTGCTCGCGCTGCTCGACGACCCCGCCCTGGGCGCCCGGCTCGCCGCCGCCGGCCGCCGGCGCCTGGCCGAGGACTACGCCCCGGGCGTCGTGGCGGCGGCGCTGGCGGACGCGCTCACGCGGGCAGGGCGCTGAGCCGCTCGGCCCAGGCCGCGGCGCGCTCGGGCGCCTCCGCCTCGAGGCGGTCCAGGGTCTGGCGCGCCCGCTCCTCGTAGGCCGCGGCCACGGCGCCGGCGCCCATCGCCCGCGCCCGGTCGACCGAGGCCAGGAGGTGGCCCAGGGCGCCCTCCCAGTCCTCGGCGCCGAGGCAGTGATGGGCGAGGACCTCCGGCGCCGGCGGCGGGGCTTCGTCGCGCCGCTCGCGGGTGAGGGCGGCCGCGACCTTGGCGTGGAGGACGCGGCGGCGCTCGCCGTCGAGCGAGTCGTAGATCGCCCGCCGGAAGGCGTCGTGGGCGAAGCTCGAAGCGGGCCCCCGGCGCGCTGCCCGCCCAGAGCGTCAGGTCCCGCTCCTGGCGGCTGTCCGCCCAGTACCCGAGGTGGATCCGCACCAGCCACCGGACCAGGAGCAGGCGGAGCGACGCGTCGACCACCGCCGGGTCCTCACCCTCGATTCGGCAGAGGAGGTCGGCGCTGAAGCGCGGGCCGGCGACGGCGGCCAGGGTCGCGAGCCGCCGCGCGCTCGGCGGCAGGCGGGCGAGCCGGGCCTCGAGGATCTCGGCGAGCGGCGCCGGCGGGAACGATGCCGCCTCGGCCACCGGGTCGACCAGGCGCCAGCCGGTGGGCCCGCCGGGCACCAGGGAGCCCAGGTCCCGGAGCAGGTTCACCAGCTCGGCCACGGCCGCGGGCAGGCCGGCGCTCTGCCGGCCCAGGAGCTCCCCGAGCCCGCTGCCCGGGCCCACGAGCGACCGCGCGGCCTCGGCGACGGCGTCGGCGTCGAGCGCCTCGACCGCGACCCGCTCGACGCCGGGGTGGCCGGAGAGCCGCTCGAGGTCGCCCGGCTGCGCCCGGCCTGCCTTCCCCTCCGCCGAGGCGGCCGGCTCGGCGACGGCGACCAGCAGGACCGGCAGCCCGCCGAGCCGGGGCGCGAGCTCGGCCAGCAGCTCGAGGCTCGACCGGTCGGCCCAGTGGAGGTCGTCGAGGAACAGGATCACCGGGTCGGCGCGTCGGCCCGTGGCTTCCGGGCCTCCCGAGATCAGCGCCAGCGCCTCGGCCACGCTCGCGGCGAGCTCCTCGATGGAGGGCGGCGCGGCCGGTGCCCGCTCCGGGCGCGATCCGCCGCGCCCCGGGCGGCCGCCCAGCAGCGGGGCGCGTTCGCGCAACCGGGAGATCAGGGGTCCGAGGCGCCGGACCAGCTCGGCGCTCGCGCCGGAGACGAGCCGCTCGGCGGCCACCGCCTCGTGGACGAGGGCGTTGTCGAAGGCTTCCGCCACCACCCCGAACGGCACGAGAGGCGCGGCCTCGAAGCTCTTGCCGTGGAGCACCAGGGTGCCGGGGCGCCGGCTCGCCGCCTGGTGGAGGAAGGTGCGCACCAGGCGGGTCTTGCCCGCGCCCTCGGTGCCTTCGACGAAGACCACGCGGCCGGCGCCGCGAGCCGCCGCGGTGAAGGCCCGGTCGAGCCGCTCGAGCTGGCTCCGGCGCCCGAGAAGCGGCAGCAGCGGGCCCTGGGCCTCGGGGCTCGCCGGCGGCGTGTCCGGGAGCAGCTCGGAGGCCCGCACCCGGCGGTAGAGGGCGGTCGTCTCCTCGAGCGGCTCGACGTCCAGCTCTTCGGCCAGGAGCCCTTCCAGGCTCTCGTACTGGGCGAGGGCGCGGCTCCTCCGGCCGGACAGGGCATAGAGCCGCATCAGCTTGCGGTGGGTCTCCTCCGACAGGGGGTCGAGCTCGAGCAGGCGCCGGGCGTAGAAGATCCCCAGCGAGTAGCCGCCGGTCGCCAGGTAGTGGTCCACCAGGTTCCGGAGCGCCCCGAGGACGGCCTCGCGCAGGCGCTCTTGCTCCTGGACCAGCCAGTCCTCGAAGGCCAGGCTCTCGGGCACCTGGAGGCCGGCCAGGAAGTCGCCCCGGTAGAGGCCGACGGCCGCGATCAGGCTGTGGGTGTCCGGGGCCGAGGCGGCGCGGGAGGGCTGGACGACCTGGTCGAAGGCCTCGAGGTCGAGCCAGTACTCGGCCTCGGGCTCGAAGCGCACGCTTCCCGAGTCGGCCTGGAACAGGGGAGGGCCGCCGGCCTCGAGGG
Organism: uncultured Acidobacteriota bacterium; assembly: GCA_963741925.1. Lineage (GTDB taxonomy): Bacteria > Acidobacteriota > Thermoanaerobaculia > Multivoradales > DATKCC01 > CAVUBL01. The sequence goes on along the minus strand of CAVUJU010000002.1, from coordinate 938,171 downwards.
TCGAGCGCAGGTTGTAGAGGGCCTGGCGGAGGTTCCGGCGGCCGGCCTCGCCGTCCTTCTCCGGCCAGAGCAGCGAGGCGAGGTACTCCCGGCTGAAGCCCTGGCCGCGGTGGGCGATGAGGAAGGCCGCCAGAGCCTGGACCTTCCGCGACTCGAGCTCCGAGATCCGGGTGTCGCCCCGGCGCAGCTCGAAGCCGCCGAAGGTGAGGATCGTCAGCTCGGTCATGGGCGCGTGTCCCGGACAGTAGCAGACTCCTGACGCTCTCCTGACGGGTAGGGTCGACAATCCGTCTCGAGGTGGTGTAGGACAAACCCGGACACCACCTGGGAATCCGGCTGACACGGACGCGGTTTCACTCCCCGCACCCTACAGCCGGAGTCCCCGCACGCCATCAGGTCGGACACGAGGAAGGACCGAGAGATGAGCCAGAGCGCAGCGGGAACCTTGGGACACGCCACGGCGACCGCCGACCGCTCGGCCGGCTCGTTTCTGATCCGGGTCTGGTACGAGGCGCGCGAGGCGGCGGGGGGGCCGCCGGCGTTCCGTGGGTACATCAGGAACTTGCTCACCGGCGAGGAGCGGTTCATCCGCGACCCGGCGACGGTGAGCGAGCAGATCCTGGAGCAGATCGGCACCGGGCCGCACTCGGACGCGGCCGCCGGTGGCAGGCACGAGGGAGAAGGGGACAGACCATGACCACGAAACGAGCACTGATCGCGCTGCTGGCCCTGGCCGGCGTCGCGTCCTGGACCCCGGCGGCCCACGCCATCATCACCGGCGGCGGCTGCGTCGATGACGTCTCCGGTACGTCGAACGTCTGCACGGCGAACGACGTCACCTTCGTGGTCGTGGGCCTCGGCACCGAGACCGACGGCTGCGTCAACAACACCGACTCGGTGAGCATCCTGCTCCAGGGCACCGTGCGCAACACCACCTCCCAGACCCGCTACGACATCGGCCTGTGGGTGGCGACCGACGGCGATCCCAACGGCGACGGCGCCGCGACCGGCACCTGCGCCCGGGAGATGTTGCAGCCGCTGGGAACGACCGGGGTGACCACGTGCAGCGTGGGGGGGAGCGACCTCGATTTGCTGCGCCTTTACCCCATCGGCAGCCCCGACAACGGCCCGTACCTGAACGTCGACGGCGACGCCTGCGGTGACCTGTTCTCGGTGAAGAACGGTGGGGCGGCCTGCGACCAGGACGGCGACGGGCTCTGGGACGACTCGGTCATGCAGTTCACCACGCCCCTCACCTTCCCCTGCGACGACGCGGACTCGAACGGCTTCGTCGAGATCCCCACCTGCGCCACCTGGGGCAACCAAAACAAAGAGGTGGGCGGCGCGACCTGCGACTCCGAGGCCGAGCTCGTCCCCGGCACCAAGTCGAAGTGCTTCTGCGCGACCATCAACTCGACGGTGCCCACGCCGAACCTGGGGATGAGCTGCGGCCAGACCCCCACCAGCCTCGGTCCGGGCCAGACCGGCAGCTTCACGGCCTCCTTCACCAACAGCCGCAGTTGCATCCCGGACACCTCCAAGCCGGAGACGGACCGCTGCGGCACCGCGGCCTACCTCTGGTACGAGATCGACTACGACCAGAGCCAGGGGACGGTCTCGAACGTCGCCTGCACGACCGGCACCTGCAGCGACGACGGCGACCGGATCATCTGGATCCCCGACAGCTCCCTCGGTACCGCCGGCATCATCAGCCAGAGCGAGACCGGTACGGTGACCTACGACTACACCTACAACGGCAACACCATCGGCACCGTCACCTCGACGACCCACAGCTACTGGACCAACACCGCGAGCGACCTGGGCAACCGGGCGGCGACGGGGGTCGTCGAGCAGAGCACTCTCGGGTGCAGCCTCTCGACCTCGACCACGCCGGTCACCGTCGCCTCCGTCCGCGCCGAGCGCCAGGGCGGCGGCCTCGATGTCTCCTGGTCGACCGAGACCGAGACGGCCAACGCCGGCTTCAACGTCTACGGCGAGGTCGGCGGCGAGCAGGGGGCCGGCTGGCAGAAGCTCAACCGCGAGCCGATCCCCTCGGTGGCGGTGGACTCGACGGCGCCCGAGAGCTACTCCTTCGACGCCCGGCAGGCGGGGGTGCGGCGGGTGGCGATCGAGGACCTGGCCGCCGACGGCTCGACCCGGCTCCACGGCCCCTTCGAGGTCGGCACGACCTACGGCGCGAAGCCGGTGGCGAAGCCCATCGACTGGCAGGCGATCCGCGCCCAGATGTCGCGTGAGGCCCCGGGCCGCCTGGCGGCCAAGGCCGGCCACGGCAATGGGCTCGGCGCCGGCACCCCGGCGTCGGCGTCGGCCGTGAGGCTCCAGGTCGATCACGACGGGATCTACCGGGTCACCTACCAGGACCTGGCGGCGGCCGGCTTCGACCTCGGCGGCATCCCGGTCTCGCACCTGGCGCTCACCCACCACGGCGACGCCGTACCGATCCGGGTGTCGGCCAAGGGCAAGCTCGGCCCCGGCGCCTTCGTCGAGTTCCTCGGCAAGGGCCTCGACACCCTCTACACCGACACCGATGTCTACACCCTCGCCGACGACGTCCACCACGCCCTGCGGATTCCCGAGGTCTCGGCCTCACCCGACCCCTCGGCGGTGCCGGTCGACACGTACGTCGAGGACCGGACCGTGGAGCGCAACCTCAAGTACAGCCCGACCTCGGCCGGCGACGACCCCTGGCTCGACACGCGGATGCTGGCGTTCTCGAGCCCCAGGAGCTGGTCGTTCGACCTCCAGGCCGACGGCTATCAGGCCGGCGGCGGGCCGGCGAGCCTGTCGGTCGTTCTCTGGGGCGTCACCGAGTGGCCGGCGACGCCGGATCACCACGTGGTCGCCCGGATCAACGGCGTCCAGGTCGGCGAGGCCCGCTTCGACGGTAGCGCGGCCACCACCCTCGAGGCGCAGGTGCCGGCGGGCGTGCTCACCCCCGGCTCCAACACGCTGACCCTCGAGCTGCCCGGTGACACCGGCGCCGCCTACGACATCGTCGACCTCGACAGCTACCGCCTGAGCTATCCGCGCGCCTTCACCGCCCGCGACGGGGCCCTGGCCTTCACCTCCGCGGGCGCCTCGTTCACGGTCTCGAACCTGCCGTCGGCGGACGCCGTCGTCTACCGCGTGAGCGGCTCCGGCCCGGCGCTCCTGACCGGCCTCCAGGCCGACGGCTCGGGCGCCGCCTGGACCGTCGGCTTCGCCGGCACCTCCTCGCCGGCGACCTACCGGGTCGCCGCGGCGAGCGCCGTCGCCAGGCCCGGCATCGAGGCGGCGCCGCCGGCGGTCGACATCGACAGCGGCCAGGCGCAGTACCTGGTCATCTCGCACCCGGCCTTCCTCGACCACCTGGGGCCGCTGGTGGCGGACCGCGAGGCCCAGGGCCTGTCGGTCAAGGTGGTCGACGTCGACGACGTCTACGACCACTACAGCGACGGTGTGGTCGATCCGCAGGCGATCCACGACTACGTCTCCCACGCGGCCTTCGACATGGGCACCGAGTACGTCCTGCTGGTGGGCGGCGACACCTACGACTACCGCGACTACCTGGGGACGGGCTCGGTGAGCTTCATCCCGTCGCTCTACGCGCCGACCGGCTCGCTGGTCCGCTTCGCCCCGGTCGACCCGCTCTACGCCGACGTCGACGGGGACGGCGTGCCCGACCTGTCGATCGGCCGGCTGCCGGTGCGCACCGGCGCCGAGCTCGACGCCGTCGTCGACAAGATCCTGGCGTACGAGCGCGGGGACTACACCGGGTCCGCGGTGTTCGCGGCCGACGCGGCCGATCCCGCGGCGGGCGTCCCCTTCAGCCAGGACAGCGAGGACATGATCCGCGATCTGCCGGCGGGCTGGAGCGTCCAGCGGGCCTACGTCGACACCCTGGGCGGGCCCGGAGCGCGCGAACGTCTGCTCGACACCCTGGGCTCCGGCGTCGGCCTGGCCGGCTTCGTCGGCCACTCGGGGCTGACCACCTGGACCTTCTCCGGCCTCTTCCAGGCGTCGGACGTGGCGACCCTCGGCAACGTCGGCAAGCCCGCCGTCGTCCTCCAGTGGGGCTGCTGGAACACGTACTTCGTGGATCCCACCCGCACCACGCTGGGCGACGCCCTGCTGCTGACGCCGCAACGGGGTGCCGCCGCCGTGATGGGTGCCACGACCCTGCTCGACACCGCGTCGGCCCGGGCGCTCGGCAAGTACCTGGCACCCCTGATCGGCCGGCCCGGCGTGACGCTGGGCGAGGCGGTGACCCGGGCGAAGCAGGACCTGGCGAAGACGGCCCCCGAGCTCTCGGACGTGATCCTCGGGTGGACGCTCCTCGGAGATCCCGCGATGGCGGTGAGCCACTGAGGTACGGTGGCCGGGTCGGGGCGGCGCCGGTGCGAGAGGACCGGCGCCGGCGCCCCGCCACGGGGTGGAAGCTCGCCGGATCGAGGACGCGATGGCAGGTCTAGCCTTCATTCTCCGCCGGGACGGCGGGCCCGTGTCCGGTGCCGAGATGGACCGGATGCTCCGGGCCATGGCGCCCTGCGGCCCCGACGGCGCCGACGCCCGCCTGCTCGGGGACCGGGCCCTCGGCCACCGGCACTTCTGGACCACGCCGGAGGAGGTGGGGGAGCGCCAGCCCCTGGCCGATGCCGCCGGCCGGATCCACCTCGCGTTCGACGGCCGGCTCGACAACCGGGAGGAGCTGCTTCGCCTCCTCGCCGCCGCCGGCGAGGCGCCGGCGCCCCGCGCGCCCGGGCGGGCCGCCAGCGACGCCGAGATCGTCCTGGCCGCCTACCGGCGGTGGGGCGAGGCCTGCCTCGAGCTCTTCCTGGGGCCCTTCGCCCTGGTGGTGCTCGACCTCGACCGCCGCCGCCTGCTCCTGGGCCGGGACGCCCTGGGCGATCGCCGTCTCGTCTACCGGATCGGGACTGAGGCCGTCCTGGTGGCGTCGAGCGAGGCGGCCCTCCTCGCCGTCCCGTCGATCTCGGCGGCGCTCGACTCGGAGACCGTCGCCCGCTTCTTCGCCCTGCTGCCGCCGGCGCCGGGCCGCACCTTCTTCGCCGATCTCCGCGAGCTGCCGCCGGCCCACGGCTTGCGCCTCGACCTCGAGGGCCGAGAGGAGCCCCGGCTGTGGCGCCACTGGCGCCCGGGGGGAGGCCCCGAGGTGCGCTACCGCCGGGAGAGCGAGTACGCCGAGCACTTCCGGGAGGCGCTCGCCGAGGCGGTCCGCTGCCGGATGCGGACGACCGGCGCGGCGAGCGCGGTCTTGATGAGCGGCGGCCTCGATTCGACCTCGGTGGCGGCCCTGGCCGCCCGCGAGCTGGGGCCGGACGGCGGGCCGCTCCACACCCTTTCCTGGGTCTTCGACGAGCTTCCGGAGGCCGACGAACGCGAGTTCATGGAGCCGGTGGTCGCACGCCTCGGCGCCCGGGCGACCTGGATCCGCTGTGACGACGCCTGGCCGCTCCGCGACGCCGAGCGCTGGCCCACCAGCCTCGACGCGCCGTACTCCCCGATCTACCGCCGGCCGCGCGAACGCGCCTATCACGCGGCCGCGGCCGCCGGCTCCCGCGTGCTCTTGACCGGCGAGTGCGGCGACCACCTCTACTTCGGCGCCGCCCACTGGCTGCGGGACCTGGTCGCGGAGGGGCGGGTCCTCGCCGCGGCCGGCGGCCTGGCCCGCGAGCTCGCCCTGGGACGCCGGCGCGACCTTCCCCGGGTGGGCCTTCGCGACACGGCGGGGCGGCTCGCGGGGTGGCGGCCCCGCCCCCAGCCCCCCCCGACCTGGCTCACGCCCTTCGCCGTCGAGCAGCTCGGCGACGCCGGATCGGGCTTCGCGGCGCGCCACCCGGTCGCGCGGCCGGAGCAGGCGGCCCGCCTCTTCGACCCACGGCTCGGCGCCGCCAACTCTCTCGAGGCGGCGTTCGCGGGCGCCGCCGGGCTCGAGGTCCGGCGGCCCTACCGGGATCGCCGGCTGATCGAGCTGGCGCTCGCCCTTCCGGCCCACCAGCTCTACCGCCCGGGCTGGATCAAGTGGGTCGGCCGCCAGGCGATGCGCGGCCTGCTGCCCGACCCCGTCCGGCTCCGCCGCCGGCGCAGCTCGCTCTATCCGCTGTTTCGCCGCGGCCTGGTGGAGCGCGAGAGCGATGCGGTGCAGGGCCTGCTGGAGGCTCCGGGCGCGACCTGGAGCCGCTACGTGCGGCGAGACTGGCTGGACGCCTTCCTCCCCGACCGGATCCTCGCCGGGGTGGACGGCCCGGCGGCGCTCGCCACCTGGCAGTGCCTCGGCTTCGAGCTGTGGCGCCGGAAGCTCGGTGTGAGCTCGGCTTCGGTTCCGGCCCTGATCCGACTGGTAAGCTAACGACCTGGAGACGCCCCCGATGCCCTCGAACGAGACACGACACACCTCGGATGCAAGCCTCCGGCGCCCCACCTCGTCCGGCTCCGGCCGGAGCTCGCGGAAGACGTACGAGCCGCCGCGGCTCGAGGTCCTGGGCGACGTGCGTGAGATCACGCTGGGCGCGACCTTGGGAGCCGGCGACTCGACGCCGATGAACACCCAACCCTTCTGACGCCACTGAGTGAGGCTTCCTCGCCCGAGCACGACACCCCCCCGATCCGCCTGCGCCTGAGACCCTCCGGGGATCGGACCCCCCGGCCGGGGGCGGAGTGTGCGTTCCGGGTGGCCGGCCGGCGGGTCGAGACGGACCGCGCGGTCGCCGAGCTGGCGGCGTTCGCCGTGCCGCGCCGGCCGACTCCGGGCGCCGCCGAGCGGCTCCGCTCCCGCGTGCCGGACGACGACTTCCCGAGCGCGGAGGGGGAGCCGGCCGCCGCGGGCGAGACCGTCTACCGGGCGCCCGCCTGGATCGGGGACCGGATGCGGGCGACCGCCTGCCGCTCGGGGCTGGACGGATTCCACCTCGAGATCGAGGGCGCGGGGCGCTTCTTCGTGTCGGCCGACGGCGGCGAGGCCCGGGTCCTGGCGCTGGAGCCCGGCGCGCCGGAGGGGCTGATGGTCGAGGTGGCGCTCGGGCCGCTCCTGATCCTCGCCCTCGCCCTGGGCGGGGTCTTCTGTCTCCACGCCTCGGCCGTCGCCCTGGACGCCGGGACGCCGGCGCAGCGGGCGATCGCCTTCCTCGGCCCGAGCGGCAGCGGCAAGTCCACCCTGGCGGCGACCCTGGCGGCCGCGGGCGGCGCCTTTCGGCGTCTCGCCGACGACGTGCTGCCGGTGCGGCCCGCGCCGGGGCAGGGGTACGACGCCCTGCCCCGCTTCCCCCAGCTCAAGCTGCCGCCGGAGCGCCAGCCGGCGGCCGGGGCCCCCGAGCGCCTGCCCCTCGCCGCTCTCTTCGTGCTCGCGCCGTCGGACGGCTCGCGCGCGGGCGCGGGTCCGGTGCGGGCCGAGGCGCTGTCGCGCCGCGAGGCGGCCCTGGCCCTCATCCGCCACACCACGGCGGCCCGCGTGTTCGCACCCGCGCTCCTCGAGCGCCACCTCGACGCCGCCGCGCTCCTGGCGCGCCGGCTGCCGGTGCGGCGCCTGGCCTATCCCTGGCTCGGCGGCCCGGTGCCGGGCCTTGCGGAGGCCCTCCTCGCGGGCCTGGAGGCCGCCTGATGGCCCGCCAGCCGCGACCGCCGGGCCCCGCCGCGGGAGCGATCCGGCCCCGCCCCGGCATCCTCTGGCGGGAGATCGCAGGGGAATCGGTGCTCCTCGACCCCCGGAAGCTCGAGCTACTTCTCGCTCAACGAGGTCGGCACCCGGGTGTGGCGGCTGCTCGAGGAGGGCCTGCCTCTCGAGCGGGTCCACGCCGCATTGTGCGCCGAGTACGAGGTCGACGCCGAGACCCTCCGGCGGGACCTCGACGAGCTGATCCGCCACCTCGCGAAGGAGGGCCTGGTCGAGGTCGGGGCCGGCGGCAGCGCGGCCGGGCCGGAAGGAGGCGCCCCTTGACGTCCCGCGCCTCCGAGGGCCGATGCCCGTCCCGGGCGCGCCTGGCGGCCTCCCTGCTCGGGGTCGACCTGGGGCTTCGCCTCCTCGGCTACGGCCGGCTGCGCGCCCTGCTCGCCCGGCGGCGGCCTCGCGACGGCGGGGCGCGGCCGCTCGCGGCGTCCCGGCTCGCGGCGGGGCGGCTGGAAGCGAACCGACGGGCAGCCGGCCGGCTCGATGCAGGCCGACTGGACGTGGCCCGCCGGCTCGCCCGCGGGGTCGACCGGGCGGCGGGCTTCCGGGTCTATCGGGTGCCCTGCCTGGCCCGCGCCCTGCTCCTGGAGCGCCTCCTGGTGCGCCGCGGCCTTCCCGCGACCCTGCGCATCGGGGTCCGGCGGCCCGGCGCCGGGCGCCTCGGCGCCCACGCCTGGGTCGAGTGCGGCGGCGTGAGCCTCGACCCCGACCCCCGGGTCGACGAGCGCTTCGCGCCCCTCGGCTGAGAGTCGTCCGCCCCCTTGACACCACGGCCCGGCACTGGCTACACTGTTAGCACTCGTCGGGGGTGAGTGCTAACAATCCTCCGGCGAGACCCGAAACAAACGAAGGGCCGGGTCGTCGCTCGCGGCTCGGTCCTGTTCATTCAAGGAGGAGACGCACCGTGAACATCCGTCCACTGCACGATCGGGTCCTGGTCAAGCGCATCGACCAGGAGGAGCAGGTCCGCGGCGGCATCATCATCCCGGACACCGCCAAGGAGAAGCCCCAGGAGGCCGAGGTCGTCGCCGTCGGCCCCGGCAAGCTCAACGAGGATGGCAAGCGCTCGCCCATGGACGTCAAGAAGGGCGACCGCATCCTCGTCGGCAAGTACTCGGGCAGCGAGGTGAAGATCGACGAGGTCGACTACGTCATCGTGCGCGAGGACGAGATCCTCGCCGTCCTCGGCAAGTGACGTCCCGCCCACCCATCCCCCAATCCGACTCATCCAATCAGGAGGAATTCCAATATGGCCAAGCAGATCACCTACAGTGAGGGTGCGCGATCCGCGATCCTCAAGGGGGTGAACAAGCTCGCCGACGCCGTCAAGGTGACCCTGGGCCCCAAGGGCCGCAACGTGGTCATCGAGAAGAAGTTCGGCTCCCCCACCATCACCAAGGACGGCGTCACCGTCGCCAAGGAGATCGAGCTCAAGGATCCCCTCGAGAACATGGGCGCCCAGATGGTCCGCGAGGTCGCCTCCAAGACCTCCGACGTCGCCGGTGACGGCACCACCACCGCCACGGTTCTCGCCCAGGCGATCTACCGCGAGGGCTCGAAGAACGTCACCGCCGGCGCCAACCCCATGGAGATCAAGCGTGGCATCGACCAGGCCGTGGCCGCCGCGGTCAAGGCGATCGACGAGCTCGCGAAGCCGGTCGAGGGCACCGACATCGCCCACGTGGGCACCATCTCGGCCAACAACGACCAGGAGATCGGCAAGATCATCGCCGAGGCGATGGGCAAGGTCGGCAAGGACGGCGTGATCACGGTCGAGGAGGCCAAGGGCCTGGAGACCACGCTCGAGGTGGTCGAGGGCATGCAGTTCGACCGCGGCTATCTCTCGCCCTACTTCGTCACCGATCCCGAGCGCATGGAGGCGGTGGTCGAGAACGCCAAGATCCTGCTCCACGAGAAGAAGATCTCTTCGATGAAGGACCTGCTCCCGATCCTCGAGCAGGTGGCCAAGCAGGGGCGCCCGCTCCTGATCATCGCCGAGGACGTCGAGGGCGAGGCCCTGGCCACCCTGGTGGTCAACAAGCTGCGCGGCACGCTGAACGTGGCCGGCGTCAAGGCCCCGGGCTTCGGCGACCGGAGGAAGGCCATGCTCCAGGACATCGCCACCCTGACCGGCGGCACCGTGGTCAGCGAGGACCTGGGCATCAAGCTCGAGAACGTCAAGTGGGACGACCTGGGCGACGCCAAGAAGGTGACCATCACCAAGGACGACACCACGATCGTCACCGACTCGGACGACCCGAAGCGCCGCGAGGCGATCGCCGGCCGGGTCAAGCAGATCCGCACCCAGATCGACGACACCACCTCCGACTACGACCGCGAGAAGCTCCAGGAGCGGCTCGCGAAGCTGATCGGCGGCGTGGCGGTGATCCGCGTGGGCGCGGCGACCGAGACCGAGATGAAGGAGAAGAAGGCTCGGGTCGAGGACGCCATGCACGCCACCAAGGCGGCGGTCGAGGAGGGCATCGTGCCGGGCGGCGGCGTGGCCCTGCTGCGGGCCGCGGCGGCGGTCGAGAAGCTCTCGCTCGAGGGCGACGCCAAGATCGGCGCGAAGATCGTCCGCCGGGCCCTCGAGGAGCCGACCCGCCAGATCGCGAACAACGCGGGCCAGGAAGGCACGATCATCGTCCGCGAGGTCCTCGCCGCGAAGGGCAACATGGGCTACAACGCGGCGACCGACACGATGGAGGACCTGGTCAAGGCCGGCGTCATCGATCCGGCCAAGGTCGCCAAGACGGCGCTCATCAACGCCTCGTCCATCGCCGGTCTGATGCTCACCACCGAGGCCCTCGTCTCCGAGATCAAGGAGGACAAGGAGGACCGGGAGCCCGGCGGCGGTATGCCGGGCGGCATGGGCGGGATGTACTGATCCACTCCGCTCCGCATCCCACCGGTTTCGACCGGTAGAATCGGCCGGCCGGCTCCCTCGGGGATCGGCCGGCCTTCTTCGTTTTCGAGGCACCCCCCACGAGATCATGGAGGAACCCACATGCTCGCCAGTGACAAGCTGATCGAAGCCTTCAACACCCAGACGGGCCGCGAGCTGGGCGCGTCCCACCAGTACCTCGCCATCGCCAGCTACTTCGACCGCGAGAACCTGCCGGAGCTTCTCCCGCTTCTTCTTCCGCCAGGCCGGCGAGGAGCGGGGCCATGCCCTGAAGTTCGTCCACTTCGTCAACGACGTCGAGGGGATCGTCCGGATCCCCGAGGTGCCGGCGCCCAAGGGCGACTTCGAGTCGGCGGAGGAGGCGGTGCGCCTCTCCCTCGAATCGGAGAGGGAGGTCACCGAGCAGATCTACGGCCTGGTGGAGATCGCCCGCGAGGAGTCGAACCACATCGCCCTGCGCTTCCTCGACTGGTTCGTCACCGAGCAGCTCGAGGAGGTCAACACCATGTCGACGCTGCTGGGCGTCGTCCGCCGCGCGGGCGACAGCGAGCTGCTCCACGTCGAGGACTACCTGGCCCGCGAGCAGGGCGCCCTGGGGCCCGAGACCGCCGAGTGATGGGGGCGGAGCCCACGCGGCCCGGCTCGGACGTGACGTCTTGACGAAAGAAACTATCTGATGTAGGGTATATTCACCCTTCAACAGGGGTCCGTTCCTTCCGTGGAGCCCTCCCAGGGCTTCGACCGAGAGGGGCGCCGGTCAGAGGGGATCGGCGCCCCCGACTTTTTGCTGCCGCGCGAGCGGCAGCATCCTGAGCGAGCGAAGCGAGTCGAAGGATCTCCCCCTCAGTTCACCCACGGCCCCCGGCGCGGCGGCTTGTTCCCGCCCCGCCCCCCTTTGAGCACCTCGAGCCCGCTCTTGCGGCGCCGGCGATCGAGCTCGGCCTGGAGCCTCCGCCGCTGGAGCCTGAGCCACCACTCCCGGAGCATCCGCCGCGGGCCCCCCGCCACCAGCGAGGCGTAAGTCACCCCGACCGCGGTCACGATCCCGGCGAAGCCCGCCAGGTCCTTGGTCCCGAGGAAGGCGATGAACCCGAAGAGGACCTCGAGCCACAGGAACCAGCGCGCCCGGATCGGCAGCACGAAGAAGAGCAGGATGGTGGCGTCGCGGTTCAAGGTGGCGAAGGCCGCGATCGTGATGGTGAGCAGCACCCGCTGCCCCTGCATGAGCCCGAAGGGGGACAGGGCGGCCGGCGCGCCCGAGGCCAGCTCCCTGACCACCTCGACGAGGACCGCCACCAGCGCCGCCACCAGCGCGCTGGTCAGGACGGTCTGCCAGAACCGGCGGCGGCCGAGCTGGTAGAAGACGTCGCGTCCGAACCAGTAGAGGATCAGGAGCTCCAAGAGGATCCAGATGCTCACCGGTCCGTAGCCCGAGAACGGGTAGGTGACGAGCTGCCAGAGGAAGCCCGCGCGCCAGACGAGCGGGGAGAGCCGCAAGAGCGCCGGCACGATCCCGGTGGCGGCGAAGAACTGCAGCGAGTAGGTCACGAACAGCACGGCCAGCAGGGCGACCAGGTCCGTGGGTGCAGGGGTCAGGGGTGGCAGGCCGATGCCGCCGGGACCGCGCGACCAGGGACCTCGAGGGGGGGTGGTTCGTCCGTTCATTTCGCCCCGATGTTATCTGGTGCAGCGTCGTGGGAAGGGGACGCCCCCACCCGATTTTCCAGGCTGGGCTTGCGGGCCTGCTGGAGGTAGGCCGAGAGGCCGCCGGCGGGGAGGCCGGGCGGGAGCTCCACGCCGAAGCGCAGGCGCGCGGCGTCCGGGATCGGCATCGTCCAGCGCACCAGCCGGCCGTGGAAGGCCCGGAGGTCGAAGCCGCCCGGCGTCTCCCTCGCCTGGGCCTCGAGGATCGAGCGCAGCTCCAGGATCTGGAGCGCCCCGACGTAGTAGGCGGCCTTCATGGTCGGCTCGGCGAGGTGCTTGGCGACCTCCTCGCGGGCGGTCTCCGGGTCGAGGAGGACGCCCGCGGTGAGCTCCGCGGCGGCCTGGTCCGGCGACAGGCGGCCGGTATGGAGCTCGGCGTCGATCCACGCCCGGTCGATCCGGAAGAGGACGTTTCGCCAGGCGCCCAGCTCCCGCTCCGGATCAGCCGCGTAGTAGCCCTGCTCGAGCATCAGGATCTCGGCATACTGCGCCCAGCCCTCGGTGAAGAAGCGATTCTTGAAGCTCGCTGCGGCCCGCGCCACGGTCTCGGGGCCGGCGTCGGGATCGGGCCGGTGCTGGAGCAGGAAGACCACGTGATGCCCCGGGTAGGTCTCGTGGACCGCGAGCGGCGGGATGCAGACCCGGCAGTGATCGGCCAGGCGGTCGGCGTCTCCCCGCCCGGTGGTCACCGCCAGCTTGTAGCCCAGGTAGGCGGTCAACGGGTACTTGCCCGGCGGGAAGAAGGCCGGCGTCTCCATCACCTCGAGCGGTCCCGGCGGCACGGTGATCAAAGCGCGAGCGACGACGAACCTGCGCGCCCGCTCCACCTCCCGCCGGTAGGCCTCGAGCACCGCCTCGCCGGTGGCCGGGTGGTCCCGGCGCAGCCGGGCGAAGACCTGGCGCCAGCCCCGGGCGGCGGGGTCGATGCGGCGCGCCAGCCGATCCATGCGCGTCTCGATCCGGGCGGCGTCGCCGCGGGCGGAGCGGGCGAGCTCGCCCGGCCCGGCGTCGAGGCCGGCCTGCTCGCGGAGGATCTGCCGGTAGCGCTCGGCGCCGGCGGGAGCGGAAAGGGGGGCGGGTGGTGGCGGCGGTGGCGGCGGCGAGGCGCAGGCTGCGGCGAGCAGGCCGAGAAGCCCGAAGGCCGCGAGGAGGCGCGCCATGGAGCGATTCTAGCGCCGGGCCGGGCCCATCCGGTCTCTATCGAATAAAGAATAGTCACATTCCAATGTCTCCGAACCCGCCGGCCGTCTCCTACGTCTCACGCCCCGGTCGAGGAGGAGGGGGTGGTCGGTCGCGGCCAGATCGCCGTCGTACGGGGCTCCCGGGCCGCGCGCGTGCATGTCGCGATGGCGACATTCTAATAATTCGATTTCTTGATACAGGGGACTTCATGTTAACATTCGTTTCCCTACCTTCTTCGCCTGGAGGCACGTCATGCCGATCCGTAGCCTCAATCGATGCTTCTCGCTCGCCGCCTCGCTGGCAGCCCTGGGCCTCGCAGCCCTGGCCCCGAGCGCCCACGCCGCCGGCGCCCTGGCGACCGCCACCCAGATCGCCCCGCCCTCCTGGGGCCTGGACCGGATCGACCAGCGTCCGCCCGCCCTCGATGGCCTCTACCGCTATGCCGGTGACGGCGCCGGAATTCACGTCTTCGTCATCGACACGGGCATCCGGAGCACCCACGTCGACCTCGGCGGGAGGGTCGACACGGCCGTCGCCTTTTCCACCGTCGACGACGGCCTGGGGACCGAGGACTGCAACGGGCGCGGTACCGGGGTCGCCGACGTCATCGGCGGCACCCTCTACGGGGTGGCCAAGGGGGTCACCCTCCACCCCGTCCGGGTGGCGGGCTGCGCGGGCACCGCCGCGGCCCTCGACGCGGCGGCGGCCGTCGACTGGGTCACGGATACCGTCCTGGCGCACCGGAAGGGCAATCCCGCGGCGCGCTGGCGCGCGGTGATCGACCTGAGCCTGAGCTTCCCGGGGACGGCGACGACGCTCAACCAGGCGATCTCCCGGGCCCTGGAGGCGGACATCGTCGTCGTGGCGGCCGCCGGCGACCAGGGCGCCGACCGCTGCCAGCTCCTCCAGCCGGTGCTCTCCGTTGCCGGCGTGATCGTGGTGGGGGCCATGGGCGAGAGCGGCGGGCGAGCGCCGTCCTCGAATCTCGGCTCCTGCCTCGACCTCTTCGCCCCCGGGGTCGACATCCCGGCGGCGGCGGCTGCGGGCGACTCGAGCCAGGCCCTCCTCTCGGGCACCGCGGCGGCGGCGGCGCACGTCGCGGGGGCCGCCGCGCTCTACCTGGGGGCCTACCCGGATGCGACGCCGGACGACGTCGGGCGCGCGCTCACCTCCTACGCCACCACCGGCGCCGTCGGCGACCCGGGAGCGGGTTCGCCGAACCGGCTGCTCTACTCCTTCTTCCTCGGCGACGGGGTCGACGAGGCGCCGATTCCGGCGTTCGACGCCAGCTGCCACCGGGATCAGGGCAACTGCGCCTTCGACGCCTCGGCCTCCCTGGACGACGTGGGGATCGCGACCTACGGCTGGGACTTCGGGGACGGGGAGACGGTGGTCAAGGGCAACGCGAGCGTCCATCACAAGTACCACGGCCCGCCGGCCACCCTCACCGTCACCCTGAGCGTCACCGACACCGCCGGCCAGACGGCGAGCGTCAGTCGCCAGTTGACCTTCGTCCAGTAGCCCGGGCCCGGATCAGCGCCGGAGCCGCACGGCGAGCCAGGCGGCCGCGGCGCGCGCCAGGCGCCAGGCGAGATCGAAGGGCCGGACGGCGATCCGCGCCAGGTACCCGGCGCGGCCGTGACGCCGGCCGTAGATCGTGTCGACCTCCGCCCGGGTGGGGACGAGCGCCTTCGTGATCCGCCGCCGCCAGGCCGCGGCGCGCCCGAGCGACGGCCCGTGGCCCTCGGTCGCCGCGCCGGCGAGCCGGTGCAGGCCGAGGGAGCGCCGGTAGACCGGATCGAGAGCTCCGGCGAGGAAGTGCCCCAGGAGCCGCGCTGCGGGGTCCGGCGCGGTCCCGCCGCCGATCCCGCTGCCGGCTCCGCCGCCGGCCAGCTCGCCGCCCACCAGCCGGGCGCAGAGCTCGCGGATGGCTCGCGCCTCGTCCGCCCCGAGCCCGGGAGCGATCCAGGCGAGCGCCGACTCCAGGAGGCCGTCGCCTTCCGGGGCGCCGAGCCCCAGGTCCACGAGGTCGGAGACCATGCGGAAGGGGGGGTAGGCCCCGGGCGCCCAGCCGTGCTGCAGGAGGCCGTGAGCCAGGGTGTGGGCGAGGAGCACCGGCCGGGTCGGGACCAGGAGGCCGTCGTCGGCGGCGGCCTCGAGGGCCCCGGCGCTCTCCAGGTCCTCGAAGCGCGCGAAGCCGCGGCCGCCGCCCGGAGGGGTGAGGCCGGGAACGTGCAGGTGGACCTCCACGGCGCCCAGGCGGGGGTGGGAGATCAGGGGGAGCTGGTGCTCGTAGGCGGAGAGTCCCGGCGCCGTGAACCCCCGTTCGAGGAGGGCCTCCTGGAGCTCCGCTGCCCGCCCGGCCGCCACCAGGACGTCCAGGTCCGAGGCGACGCGGCTGCCGGCGAGGAGGACGCCGGTCGCGCGCAGGGCCGCGAACTTGAGGAGCCCGAGCGGCAGGTCCAGGGAGCGGGCCACCGCGGCCAGCTCCCGCGCCAGCTCGCCGAGGAGGAGGCCGCGGGCCACCGCCCCCCGGTGGTCGGCGGCGAAGCCCTGGGCGGCGACCACGGCGGCGGCGTCCGGGCCGAGCTCGGTCGCGAGGCGGGCCGCGGGATGCCGGCAGCCGATCCGGGCCGCCAGGAAGAGGGCGCGGGCGGTGGCAAGGGCGGCGTCCGCGGGCGGAGCGGGGACCGGCGCGTCGGCGGGGGCGAAGGCCCGGATCAGGACCCAGCGGCTCGCGGAGGTCGGATGTCCGGGCGGTGGCGCGACCCGGATCAACGGCCGTCGGCGGCCACCCGCTCGGGGACGACCAGCCGGATGACCTCGCCGCCCGGCTCGGCTTCGGCTTCGGCGTCGGCGGGCAGCTCCTGCCGGAGCTGGCGCGCGATCTCCTGGGCTCCGGCCCGCAGGCCGAAGTGGCGCATGAACGCGATCACCGCCAGCTCGAGCGGCAGCAGGATGGCGCCGAGGAACGGGTTCTGGGTCAGCGCCACGACGATGGCGAGGCCGCAGAAGGCGAGCACCGTGGTGTAGATGCCCAGCACCACGCTCCGCCCGCCGGTCCCCAGGTGGAGCATGAGGTGGTGGAGGTGGTTCCGGTCGGCGTGGAACATGCGCAGGAAGCGGCCGGTCAACGGCCCCTTGGGCCGGTCCAGGAAGCGCATCAGCATGACCAGAACGGTGTCGATCACCGGCACGCCGAGCACCAGCACCGGCACCAGGATCGCCACCGCGGCCGGCGCCTTGATCGACGAGTGCAGGCTCATCGCGGCGAGCAGGAAGCCCAGGGTCAGCGACCCGGAGTCGCCCATGAAGATCCGTGCCGGCTCCCAGTTGTGGCGCAGGAAGCCGAGGCAGGCGCCCACCACGGCCGCCATGAGGAAGATCGTCCCCCGGTTGCCGAGGAGCACGGAGTAGACCAGGAGGCTCGAGGCCACGATCGCCACCACGCCGCCCGCCAGCCCGTCCAGGCCGTCGAGCAGGTTGATGGCATTGGTGACCCCGACGATCCAGAGTACCCCGACCAGCTCCGCGAACATCCCGAGCTCCACCGAGCCCATCCCGGGAACGCTCAAGGCGTCGACCCGCCAGCCCATCTTGACCACCAGGATCGCGGCGGCGATCTCCACCACGAACTTCTTCCACGTCGAGACGCCGACCACGTCGTCGATCACCCCGAGGAGGAACACCGTGCCCGTCGCCAGGGCGAGGGCGACGGCCGCGCTCCGGGAGATCTCGGCCGAGAGCGGCACCCACTGGGTCAGGACCGCGCCGCCGCCGGCCGCCGCCAGCCCCCCGACGATGGCCACGCCGCCGAGCCGCGGCACGGGCAGGGTCTGGAGCTTGCGCTCGCCGGGCTGGTCGAGAGCCTCGATCGCCACCGCGATCCGGGTCACCAGCGGGACCAGCGTGTTGGTCACCAGGCCGGCGATGAGCACGGTGAAGGCGGCGAGCAGCAGCGTGTGCGGCATGGGGAGAAGGCTTCCGGACTTGCGGGTTCATGCCCAGCTTACGAGGAACGGCCGCGAGATGCAATCGGACCCCATGCGCGGTAGTGGCCTACCAGCGTGTTGGTCCCCCGTCAGCGGAGAGCATGGCTAGACTAGCATGCTGCCGCGAGGATGCCAAGATTTGTCGCCCTTGCTGGTCGTCACGACTCGTTGCCCTGCGGCAACTAAGAGGCTAGGATGGCCCGTATAAGGAGACTAGGGGTCGCAATGAGGGGGCGTGCTTACCTGGCACGATCCTTGTAAATCATCACTGCGCGGCTGACCGACCGCGAAGGAGACGTGTCTCTATGATGACCTACCCGATACTCTTCAGTGTCAGAGACCCGGTAGTCGGTAAGGGCTTCCTGGCGGGCGTCCACATCGAAGGGCGAGCGTTGATGCGGGAAGAGGACGATGGTTTCTGGATCGACGGAGTGTTCCCGGGAGCAGTTTGCGCGGGTGGAAAGAGCAAAGACGAAGCGCTCCTAAAGTTCCGCGAAAGCTACCGGATGATCCTCTACGACTATGCGGCGGAGGCAGAGTCCTTCGAGAGCTTCAAGGGCGAGGTGGAGCGGTTCTTCTGGGAAGAAACGCCCCGTGAGGCAGAAGCCTGGAAAAGGGCTGCCGAGGAACTACGCCAGGACAAATCGAGGGGCGGAGACTGGCTGCCCGTCAAGACGAAGTACGGCGAACCGTCGGTCCGTGTCGTGCTGTTGGAGCACGAGAGCCTAGAGCCAAAGGAGAACGCTGAGGAGCGCGTCGAGCTCGCTGGAGACTCCGAGAGCAAGGCGGCATGAGCTCGTTCGGCCAGGTCAAGCTCTCGAAAGTTTGGAAGATGCTTGATGCTTGCGCCGACGGCTACAAGGCGAAGGAGCAGCCGCACACTTGGCGTGTGACGTACCGGGGGCGGACCTTTCCAAGCCTCCAACTCGGGAAGAGAGCTAGCAATAAGCCTGAAGTGGAGCTGGGGTGTGTCCAGAAGATGATCCGTCACCTTGGCATCGATTTGGATTGCGCTTGGCGGCACCTCCCGCAGCTTCGCAAGCCGAACTTGGGCCGCCAGTAGGTCTGCCACTCACCACGGCCGGTCGACCAGCCCGGCCTTCATCGCTGGGGTCATGCGGATCGACCGGTGCATCCGGCACCGCGAGGCCCCGGCTGTCGGACGAAGCTACCGCCAGATCAAGGGCCTGAACGTACCAACACGCTGTCAGGACACGACCCGATGCGAGTGCTTCAACGGCGATACGTCTCGCCGCGGCCCTCGACCAGGTCGCAGAAGCGCCCGCAGAGGAGGTCCTTCGAGAATCCCTCCTCGACCGTGGCCGCCGCCCGCGCCCCGAGGCGCTCGAGCTCGGCGGCCGGCAGCGCCGCGATCGCCCGCACCCTCTCGACCAGGCCGGCGACGTCCCCCTGGTCGACCTGCCAGCCGGCGCCCGACGCGCGCAGGATCTCTCCCACGTGGCTCTCCGCGGGTCCCACGAAGAGGATCGGCCGCGCGACCCGCATCGCGCCGTAGACCTTCGACGGGTGGACGATCCCCACCATGTCGTCGCCCATGGTGACCAGGTGGACGTCGGCCGCCGACAGGCTGTAGCGGAGCTCGGCGAGAGGCTGGTAGGGGAGGACGACGACGTTGCTTAGGGCGTGGCGCGCGACGGCGGCCTCGACCTCGCCCTTGCCGGCGCCGCCGCCGGCGAAGACGAAGCGCACGCCCGGCGTGCCGTCGAGCTCGCGCGCGGCCTCGAGGACGGTCGCGAGCGGATGGACCGGGCTCATGTTGCCCGAGTACATGAAGACCCGCTCGCCCGGCGGCCCGCCCGGGGCGGCGAGCCGGCGGCGGAACGGGTTCTCGGCGTGGGCGACCGGCTCCAGGTGGTCGTCGTGGGGCCAGGGTGGCAGGACCACGGCCCGATCGCCGCCCGCCCCCCAGCGGCTTCCGACGCGCTCGGACATGAAGCGGTCGAGGAAGACCACCCGCCGGGCGGCGCGCGCTGCGGCGCGGTTTGCGCGCTCGAGCAGGCGCGCGCCGAGAGAGCCGGCCCGGACGCGCCCGGTCACCACCGCCTGGTCCGGGTTCACGTCCATCACCCAGAAGGTGAGCGGCGCGCCCCGCAGGCGCCGGACGACGAGCCCGGCGAGCGAGCCCATGGGCGGCGACGTGGTCACCAGCACACCCGCCAGGCGGCGCACGAACAGCCCGCGGAGGATCGCCTGAGCGAGGAACGAGAGCCCGCCCGCGGCCCGGGCGAGGAGGCTCGCCTTGCCGAACGAGGCGAGGGGGAGCCGGCGCACCTCGACGCCGTCGACCACCTCTCGGCGCGGGTAGCGCCGCGACGGGTCCTCGTAGCCCCGCCCCGAGGTGTAGACCACCACCCGGAGCCCGCGCCGGGCGAGCTCGCGGGCGGCGTCGTGCATGTGCTGCCCGACGCTCGCCGGATCGGGCACGTAGACCTGCGAGACGACCAGGAAGGTGGAGCGCCCGGCGGGCCGGGTGGCGGCGGCGATCGCCCGGCCCGCTTCAGCCGGCGGCACGGCGGGCGCCGGAGCCGTGCTTCGCCACGTACTCGTCGTGGATCCAGGCGTAGGTGCGCTCCATGCCGTCGGCGAGGCGGGTCGAGGGCTCCCAGTCGAGGAGGCGCCGGATGCGGGTGTTGTCGCTGTTGCGCCCGTTGACCCCCTTGGGGGCCCCCGTGTCGTAGCGGCGGGCGAGCTCGACGCCCGCGATCTCCTCGACGATCGAGACCAGGCCGTCGATGGTCACGAGCTTCCGAGGAGCCGACGTTCAAAGGCTCGGTGACGTCGCTCGCCATCAGCCGCCGGGTCCCCTCCAGGCAGTCGTCGATGTAGGTGAACGAGCGCGTCTGCGTGCCGTCGCCCCAGATCTCGATCTCGTGGCGCCCCGAGAGCTTGGCCTCGATCACCTTGCGGCAGATCGCCGCCGGCGCCTTCTCCCGGCCGCCCTCCCAGGTGCCGTGCGGGCCGTAGACGTTGTGGTAGCGGGCGACCCGGGTGGCGAGGCCGAAGTCCTCGCGGAAGTGGCGGCACATGCGCTCGGAGAAGAGCTTCTCCCAGCCGTAGCCGTCCTCGGGCATCGCCGGGTAGGCGTCCTCTTCGGCGAGCGGCGTCACGTCCGGGCTCTTCTGCTTCTCGGCGTTGTAGACGCAGGCCGAGGAGGAGTAGAAGTAGCGGCGGACCCCGGCGTCGCGGGCGGCCATCAGGAGGTGGGTGTTGATCAGCACCGAGAGCATGCACAGGGCCTTGTGGTTCTCGATGAAGCCCATGCCGCCCATGTCGCACGCCAGGTTGAAGACCTCGGTCGCCCCGGCCACCGCCTGCCGGCAGGCCTCGCGCTCCGAGAGGTCCAGGCGCAGGTTCTCGGCCGCGTCGAAGCGCTGGTGCCACTCCTCGAACGGCTTGACGTCGACCGCGCGGACCGCGTGGCCCCGGGCGACGAGGTCCCGCACCAGGTGGCCGCCGATGAAGCCGCCGCCTCCGGCGACGAGAGTTAGAGAGTCTGTGGTCACGAGGTCATCCTCTTTAAGGCCGTCGATCGCCAGCAGTTTCCGATCGTTGGAGTCTATCGCGAAGCTCGGGCTCGACCGGGCTCCAGTGGACGGTGGCGCCGGGGCGCACGCCGACCAGGTTGAGCTCGGGCAGCGGGCACGGCGCGGCGACCGGCGAGCCGTTCAGGTCGTGGAGTCGATAGCCCAGGTCGGTGAGCTGGCTGTAGACGGCGTCGCGGGAGACGCCCACCTTGGTCAGGAAATCGGGCGCGTCCTCGACCACCACCAAATCGGGCAGCCGGCCGGGGTCCAGTCCCCGCAGGGCCTGGGTCTCGTAGCCCTGCACATCCAGCAGCAGCAGCCGTAGCGGGCCGCCGCACAGCTCGCGGAGGATCTCGGCGAGCGTGATCACGGTCACCGTGAACCCCGGGCCCCGGTCCAGGAGGCTGACGCCTCCGGGGTTCTCGGGACTCGACCACTTCATCGGGAGGAGCGCAGGCTCATCGCCGAGCGCGGCGGCCACCAGGAGGACCCGATCGGCGACGCCGTTGAGCTCGAGATTGACCCGGGCACGCAGCAGCGACGCAGGCTGAGGCTCGACCCCGAGGACCCGTCCGTTCGGTCCGACCGCCTGCGCCGCGACGATAGTGTGCAGACCGTTGTTGACTCCGGCCAGAAGGGCCCGGTCACCGGGCGCGAGATTGCGCGCGAGGAAGTCGAGGGTCATGGGCTCGTACCGACCGTGGCGCAGCAGGAGGTATTCGATCCAGTCGCGCGGGTGCAGATAGAGGCGGACGCCGGGCTCGACCAGGGCAACCAGGCCCTGGTCCGGAATGACATGGCGGCCGAGCCAGCGGACGATCCGGAGCTTGCCGGGATGCTCGGTTCCGCGGAGATAGCGGATCAGGAGTCCTTCGAGCACGATCGTCCAGGCCGAGGGCGCGAGCGCCGCTCGAGCCTCAGCCTTTCTCCGTCCCGGCCAGGTGGCACACTGTCGAGACGCCCTCGGTCGCCCGCCGACAGGCCGCCAAGTCCTGGAGATCGAGGCGCAGGTTCTCGGCTCCGCCGTGGTGCTGGTACGATTCCTCGATCGGCTGCGCATCCAAGGTAGGCGCCCGATGGCCAAGGGCCTGGAGGTCCCCCAACTGGTGGCCTTTCCTGAGGCTGCCGCCGGCGACGAGGATTTCTTGAACCATCGACTACCCTCCGATTCCACAACACCACCCGTGGGGCGAAGCTCGAGCCCACGGTCGGGACTCGAGTCTACCCGAGCGAGTGTGCGTGCGATTCGATGACCGGACGGGCTATCAAAGCCCAACTGCGGGAGTCGTTTCCTCGGATCTACATCGGCCTCCGCAACGTCCGGAGCCTCCTCCTCGGCGAGCCGGTGGATCCGGACACCCGAGCGGTCATACAACGGCTCACGGGCGGCGAGCTCCGCGTGCTCGCCGGGCCCTTCGGGTGAACGAGCGCGTCTGCGTGCCGTCGCCCCAGATCTCGATCTCGTGGACGCCCGAGAGCTTGGCCTCGATCACCTTGCGGCAGATCGCCGCCGGCGCCTTCTCCCGGCCGCCCTCCCAGGTACCGTGCGGGCCGTAGACGTTGTGGTAGCGGGCGACCCGGGTGGCGAGGCCGAAGTCCTCGCGGAAGTGGCGGCACATGCGCTCGGAGAAGAGCTTCTCCCAGCCGTAGCCGTCCTCGGGCATCGCCGGGTAGGCGTCCTCTTCGGCGAGCGGCGTCACGTCCGGGCTCTTCTGCTTCTCGGCGTTGTAGACGCAGGCCGAAGAGGAGTAGAAGTAGCGGCGGACCCCGGCGTCGCGGGCAGCCATCAGGAGGTAGGTGTTGATCAGCACCGAGAGCATGCACAGGGCCTTGTTGTTCTCGATGAAGCCCATGCCGCCCATGTCGCACGCCAGGTTGAAGACCTCGGTCGCCCCGGCCGCCGCCTGCCGGCAGGCGTCCGCCTCCGAGAGGTCGAGGCGCAGGTTCTCGGCCTCCTCGGCGCGCTGGTACCATTCCTCGAACGGCTTGACGTCGACCGCGCGGACCGCGTGACCCCGGGCGAGGAGGTCCCGCACCAGGTGGCCGCCGATGAAGCCGCCGCCTCCGGCGACCAGGGTGATGTCTTGCATCACGTTTCTTCCTCCGCTATCCGCGCGTCAAGAGAAGGGTGCCCCCGAGGTCCTCTTCGCTACCGGAGTCTACCTTGCGAGGAGTGAGCGAGCCCGCTCCGGAATCCGCCGGGCCAGCCAGCGGAGGCGATGCCAGGCGTTCTCGAGGCGGACGTACCCTGGGGAGTAGGGCCGATGGCGCGCCACGAAGGCCCGCAGCTCCTCCACCATGCCGTCCACGCCGTGGATGGTGCGTTCGCCGTAGCTGAAGCTACCTTCCCAGAAGAGCCACGTCACCTTACGCTCTTCCCCCATCGTCCGCAGGAAGGCATGGGGAAAGGAAAGTGTTCCGCGGCTGTGGATCGTGTGGTATTTCATCAGGAAATCGACGTGACGGTAGCGGATCTCGATCAGCCACCGGTGGTGGGACCATCCGACCTGGCCGTACTCGATTCCGCGGCAGGTCTCGGCGAGCCGCGAGGGGACCTCGAGGTACCCGGCCTTCGCCACCCGGTTCATTTCCGAGCAGACCCAGAGCGGATCGCGGATGTCCTCGAGGGTGTGAGAGCAGATGACGAAGTCGATCTCTCCGTCTTCGAACGGGAACGGCTCGCGAGCACAGATGTCGCGCTGGATCCAGGTCTCGCGCCGGAAGTGCTCTTCGTGGCCTCCTTGGGCCGGGAGCGCGGCCCCGTAATAGCCGCGGGTTTCCCAGGGCTCCTGGTCGATCACGTAGTCGGCCCGGTTGAAGGGCCGTGCCCAGCCTCCGATGTCGAGGACGACATCGGTCGAGCGAAGCATCGACAAGATCTTGTCGGCGTTGGATTGCAGCATGGAAGAGCCCTGTCACCCGGCGCGTCTCGTCATCGCCGCGGCACCGGGACGTTCCTCGCTTTCCATGGCGGCACCGGGAGGCCAGACTACCATCGGCCTTGTCGACGAAGCTCTCAGGCAGGCGGAGTCGGCGCTCAGCCGGTTGACCGGGCCGACGACCGCTCGGCCGGGATCGCCAGGGTGTTCCAGAAGGCGTGCTGGCGAGGCTCCCGCTCCACGACGGGCAGCGAAGCGTCGAACAACCGGTAGTCGTGTCTCGCCAGGATCTCTGCCACCGCACGAGCGTTCGGCTGGGTCACCTCGCAAAGGATCGTCGGCCGTGCTCCGGCGAGCAGGCGCTCGGAGCCTTGCAAGCAGGCCAGCTCGGCGCCCTCGACGTCGATCTTGACGACCTGAGGCGCCGGCAAGCGATCCAGGAGCCAATCGGCGGTGACGGCGAGCACCCGCCGCGTCTCCCGAATTCCGCCGGTCTGGCTCGAGCCTCCCACCATGGCGAGAAAGCTGCCCGAACGGCTGCGCTTCGCGATGGCGAACTCCTGGATCCCCACCTGTGCGGCGATGGCCGCCGTGATCACCGTGACCTGGGCGACCTCCGGCCGGGCCGCGGCGACCGACCGGAGGAGGAGGCTGGTCAGCCAGTCGTCGGCCTCCACCGCCACGACGGCGCCCGCGGCCGTGGCGCGATAGCTGGCCGCCAGTGTGAAGAGACCGACGTTGGCGCCGAGGTCCCACACCACGTTCCCCGGCTGCACGAGCTCCTCGGCCCAGGTGAGCAGGAGCGGGTCGATCGCCCGCAGATCGCGGCGCCAGAACCGCAGACCGGCTTCCGGGGTCGTGTAGAGGCGACCTCGGCCGAGCTCGGCCGGAAGCCTGCGGCGGAGCACGACGCGACGACTCAGCCGCTCGGCGGCGGACCTCAGCACGGACATGGCCGATTCCCGGGCGGCGCCGTCAGATGTTTCCGGCGCTACCGGCCGCCGCCGGCAGCGGAGCAGGGGCCGCCTCGGCGCTCCCGTCGTCGGTCGTTGCGACGGCCTCGAATCGGCGGTTCTTCAGCTGGAGGAACGGCCGTTCGAAGTACCGGTACGAGAGCTGGGCGAGCACCAGGGTGCCGCCGACCGCCAGGGCGTAGTAGGCGAGGTGGTAGAGGCCCGGCGAGTCCCGCCACCAGGTGGTCCGGAGGAACAGAGCCGAGGTCGCGTAGACCACGATCATGTGGAACATGTAGATGCCGTACGAGATCCGACCGCCGCGGTCGAACAGGCGGTTGCCCGCGGGCACCACGTTCCTGGGATTCGCGGAGACGGTCACGATCAGCCACGGGTAGAGCAGGAGCTGGAGCGCCTCGCCTCCCACGAGGCCCCAGTGGATCCGGCCGACCAGGTAGAACTCGACGAGGAGCGCGAGGAACACCACCTGGAGCGCCCGCGAGCGGAAGACCGGCAGGGACAAGAAGCGCTCTTCGCGGGTGTGGAGCCACCAGGCGCACAGGCCCCCGGCGGCCATGTAGTGGAAGCGGAGCTGGGAGACGAAGCCCTGCCACCAGCCGGTGCCGAAGGCTCCCAGGTAGTTGGCCGCGGCGACGCCCGCGGAAGCCAGGAGCACCGCCCAGCACAGGCGATCGAAGTGCCGGTGGAACCGCCGAAAGGCCGGCGCCCACGCGAGATAGAACTGCTCCTCGACCCCGATCGACCACGACGGATTGAGGATCCCGCCGACGGTGTAGAGGCTGTTCATCAGGTTGGGAAGGAAAAACGCGTACAAGACCATGGCGAGCGGCAGGTGGTACTCGACGCGATACGGGATCGAGAGGGCGGGCAGCAGGGCGTTGTAGAACACGAGCCCGAAGACGACGACGGCGAAGTACACCGGCCAGATGCGGCAGACCCTCCGGAGATAGAAGCCCCGGACGCTCACCGTCCCTGTCCTGCGCTTCTCCTCGAGGAGCAGGTAGGAGATCAGGAAGCCGCTCAAGGTGAAGAAGAACGAGACCGCGGTCGAGCCCCGGTAGAAGAAGGTGCCGGTCGAGTACGCGGGCAGGCCGACGGAGGTCTGGTTGAGCGGGATGTGCCCGATCACGACGAACATCGCGGCGTAGAAGCGCAGGCTGTCGAGCCCCGGGAGGTGGAGGCGAGAGCCGGAGCGGCAGGGTCGGTTGTGATCGCTCATCAAGGCCTTCAGATCCACGGGCCGCGGAGGGGCCGGCATTCTCCCTGGGCAAACTACGGCCGTCGGCGGCGAACCGATCCCGAGACGGTATCTTGTCGTGCCGGGAATCTCAAGGCCGGTCCGTCTTTCACGAACGCCCGGGCGTCGGCCCCCCGCTGATACCATCCAGGTCGCCCTCGGAGGGCTGGCAGCGCCGATTCGAGGTCCAGTTTCGAGCGAGCGACGATGAGCACCCGGGTTCGAAGCCTCGTCGGGCACCAGCAGGTCGAGATGGCCGCGCGTTGCCTGGGCAGCCTGCAAAGGTTCTCGGCGGAGCCGATCGACCTACTCGTCCACGACGACGGCACCCTGACGGCAGAGGACGCCGACCGTCTCGCCAGCGAGCTGGCTGGGGCGGGCGTCGTCTGGCGTTCCGAGGCCGACGAGCGGGTCGACGAGCGCCTCGCGGCACACCCCGCCTGCCGCGCGTTCCGGCGCTCGAATCCCCTCGGCCTGAAGCTCCTCGACATAATGCTTCTAGAGGATGGGGACGCCCTTTTCTACTGCGACAGCGACGTTCTGGTTCTTCGTCCCTTCAGGCGCCTCTTCGAGCAGGACGCGACCGCCGTTTTCATGGCCGATGTCCAGAGCGCCTATTCCTTGCGATCCTGGCAGCTTGCGGCCGCTCCACGACTGCGGCTCGCCTCGAAGGTCAACACCGGATTGATCCGCTTCGCGCGGGCCGCGTGGGACCTGGACCTGATCGAGTGGTTCCTGGCGCGTCCAAGTTATTTCCGCCGGACGCCAGTGTGGGCCGAACAGACGGCCTGGGCTCTCCTCGGCGGGCGGGCCGACTGCCGCCTCCTGGAGCCCTCCCAGGTGCGATTCCCGCCTCCCGACCCGAGCCAGGCAGTCGGCGCGGTGGCCCTGCACTTCATCTCGCCGCTGCGCGCCCTCTTGCCTGCCTATCTGCAGACGATCGCTGTCGAGGCCTCGGTGCCGCCGGTCTCCGTCGTCTCCCTCCCGAGCACGACCTGTGGGCCTCTCCGGCTCGCAGCTTCCGAGCTGCGCCGATACTGGGCGAGGCTCTGAGCCGGAATCCGGGGCCGGAGGCGGCGTCGCCTCGGCCCGCCGAGCCCGGCTCCGCGGCCGGCGTCGGGCGTGGCGCTATGGGGCAACCGCCTCATCGAGGTCTCGGGGGAGACAGACGATTCTCGAGACGTCGCCGACGCTCGCGACCGCCTTCCAGGGGATCGTCCGTCCGCCCAGGGTCCAAGCCTCGTAGCCGAGGTTCTCGAGGAGCCCGGTCACCTCGCCCGGGCTCTGTCTTCGCCTCTCCAGGAGGTAGGGATGAAGCTCGAGCATCACGGCACAGCGGTGGAGCGAGAGGGTTCGCGTCGCGCCGCGGATCACCTCGAGCTCGAAGCCCTCGACGTCGATCTTGATCAGGTCCGGGGCGAGCCGGTGACCAGCGCACAGGGAGTCGAGGCTGCGGGTGGGCAGCGAGCGCGAGCCGTCACCCTTCGACTCCGGGGACGCGGCTTCCAGGTGATGCTGGTTGAGCCACATGTCCACCGAGCCGTTGTCGGCGCCCACCGCGACGGGGACGATCGGGACACGGCCCAGGCCGTTGAGCTCGAGGTTGCTGCGCAGGATCTCGCGTGCCGCCTGGAGGGGCTCGATGGCCAGGGCCGTCGCCTGGGGACGGTCCTGGAGAAAGACCAGGGTGAAGAGACCGTAGTGCGCGCCAACGTCGACCAAGCATTGGCGCGACGCGGCCAGCCGGCGGAATCGGTCGAGCTCGTCTCGCATCTCCGCCGAGCGGAAGCAGAAGAACTCGAAGGCGGTTCGGGCGCGGGGATCGATCCGCATTCGCAGGTCCGCCCGGAGGGCGAGCTCGCCGGCCGTTGCTCCGCGATTGATTTTCCGATGAGTGCGCCGAGCGCGAAGGCGCGCCGGCGACATCGCCTGGAGACGCGCCCAGGCCGGGTAGCACGAGCTGAGGACACCTCGAGGCAAATGGTGCCAGAGCCACGTCTTCAGCCGGCGAGCGTCCATGACAGAGAGGATTCGATGCCTTTCGCGGTCGAGGGTGTGCGGCGGGCTCCGGAGCTACCGCCACCCCGCCGAGCGATGCTCTCATAGTCCTCCGGTCCAGAAGCGAAGACCTACCTCGAAGGTCCGCCTCGACGGGTCGGGCCGAAGGTTTATACTCGGCCCGTTCTCCGGGACGCTGCTGCGAGCTCCGCTCGGCCCATGCAAAGCCAACGATGAGACCCTATCGAACTCTAGTCCTCGTGTCGGCCTACAACGCCGAGAGCACTCTCGCCCCGGTGCTCGAGAGGGTGCCGCTCGCTCGGCTCGGAGACGGCTTGGAGGTCCTGGTCATCGATGACTGCTCCGACGACAAGACCTTTGACCTGGGTTTCGAGTACCGGCGAACCAACTGCGAGCTACCGCTCACCATTCTGCGGACGCCGACGAGCCAGGGGTACGGAGGGAACCAAAAGCTAGGCTTCCAGTACGCCATCGAGAAGCGTTTCGACTTCGTCGCCCTGCTCCATGGCGATGGCCGCTACCCACCCGAGTTTCTGCCCGAGCTCTTGCGACCGTTGATTGCAGGCGATGCGGACGCGGTGATCGGCTCCCGCCTGCTGCGAGCCTCAAGGGCTCTCCCTGGACGAATGCCACTCGTCAAGCTCGTCGGCGACAAGCTTCTGACCACCATCCAGAATCGGCTTCTGGGCTCGCGATTGAGTGATCTCCACTCGGGGTACCGCGCCTACGCCGTGCGCTCCCTGGAACGGGTTCCGTTCGCGTCGAACACCAATGATTTCCATTTCGACAGCGAGATCGTCATCCAGCTCTTGCGGAGCCGAGCCCGGGTCGCCGAGATTCCGATCCCCGCATATTCGGGACGGGAGATCGGTTACCTCAATGGCTGTGCGTACGCGGCCAAGGCGCTGGCCGCGACCGTGGTCAGCCGGCTCCAAGAGTACGGGGTTCTCTATCGCCGCCGCTTCGACCTCGAGACCGAGGTGACTCCTTACCGGCCGAAACTCACCTTCAGGTCGTCGCATTCGATGGCGATCGACGCGGTACCCCCCGGCAGCGAGGTCCTGGACCTCGGGTGTGGGCCCGGGTACGTCGGGCAGGAGCTCCGCCAGCGGAAGAGGTGCCGGGTGACCGGGGTCGACTTTCTCGACGGCGACGATACACCTTCCCACCGACTGGATCATTACCTCGGCCACGACCTCAACTCGCCCACCCTCCCCGACGACCTCGAGGGGAGCTTCGACGTCATTCTGCTGCTCGACGTCCTCGAGCATCTGCGGGCGCCCGAGAGCCTGCTGGACGAGATCCGGCGACGGTTTGGCACTCGGCAGCCGACGCTGATCATCACCACTCCCAACATCGCCTTCTTGCCGATGCGCGCGGGCCTGCTCCTGGGGAGCTTCAACTACGGCAAGCGCGGAATCCTCGACCTGACCCACACCCGCCTCTTCACCTTCTCGACGTTCCGGAGACTGCTCGAGGAGAGCGGTCTTCGAGTGGAGGAGACTCTGGCAGTCCCGGCGCCTTTCCCGCTGGCCTTCGGCACCGGATTCCTCGGCCGCTCCCTCTTGCGGATCAATTCTGTCCTTGCGCGTCTGCTGCCACGCCTGTTCGGCTATCAGATCTTCGTCAAGGGCCGGATCGTGCCGACGGTGGAGGCCTTCCTCGAAGAGGCCACGGCGGCGAGCCGCCGGCTCTCCGATCAGGCGACGAAGAAGCAGAGCGCGCAGTGATCCCCGCCGACCGCGGAGGCGCGCCAACCGTCCCGAGGCGGCTGGGCCGACACCCGGCCTTGCTGCTCGCGGCACTCGTGGTCGCCTGGGCGATCCTGTGGGCTTGCGGCTTTCCCAGGCCGATGGCCGACGATCTGACACAGGCGGGCACTGCCATCCATCTGGCTCGGACGGGGGTGCTCGCCAACCCCTACATGAGGCTGTGGAATCCGGTCGCCGCGGAGCGGTACTTCGTCCACCCGCCCTTCCATCCTTACCTCCTCGCGGGCTGGATTCACCTTTTCGGCGTGGGCGACCTGAGCCTCCGTGGGTTCCAGCTCCTGATGTACCTGCTCGTGTCCGGGTGCATCCTGATCTGCTGCCGGCGCTGGGAGATCCCGACCGCCGCGGCACTTCTCTCCATCCTCTGGTTCGCAGGCTGGATGGAGAGCGTCGGGCTGAGACAAGACGCGGCCGCGATGGCTCTCTTCGCGCTGGGAGCGACGCTCGGTTCGGTCGATCGGCCAGCCACCCGGGCCGGCGGCTTTGCCGCCCTGCTCGCGAGCCCGCTCGCCCTCCCGGTGCTCTGTTCGTTCGTCGTCCCAGTGGCGTTCCTGCTGCTGGCGGCGTCCTGGCGGTCCGCTTCCCGGCGCGCTGGCTGCGTCGAACGCTCCTGCCGGCAGTGGGCGGCGGTGTCCTGACGCTCGTCCTGTTTCTCTGGGCCCTTCGGTTCCGGCCGTTGCTCTTCCTGAGCGACCTGGCGCACCACGCGGCGACGGTCCGGCCGAGCCTGTCGGACCTCCCCCGCGAGCTCGGCTTCCAGCTCACGAACGGCTACGCCGAGATCTTGAACCTTCCGATCTACAGTCTCGTCGTCGTCGGTTGGGTCCTCCTGGCGATTCGGTGGAAGAAGATCGCTCTCCCCGTGCGCTGGGTGGTCGCGATCCTCTCGGTGGGATTCGTGGTGAACGTGATTCTCTACTCGCGCAGCATGCAGTGGAGCGCCCTGTTCTTCGGTGCTGCGGCGACCTCGATTCTGGCGGCCACGTGGTCCTCCAGCAGGCGGTGGCGACGAGCCTCACTGGCGCTGGTCTTCCTGCTCTTCGTCGTGCACGAGTCGTACGTCGGCCTCGACTGGCTCGCCGACATCCGGTCGCCGAGCTCCAGGCCCGGCGAGGTCGAGGCTCGTCTGTGCTCTCTGTCGGCAGGCGTGGTGGCAGTCGACGAGGTCGCGGCCAGGCGGGTCTTCGACTACCGGCTTCCGGCCGGGGCGGTGGCCTGGAACTTCGCCGAGCCCTGGCCGGAGGTCTGGCCCCGATCCGTCCGGGAGAAGCCTCGACACCAGGTGTGGGTGATCTCCGCCGCGAAGGCGACGGCCTGCGCCGGGCTGCCGCCGAGCCGACGCTTCGAGCTGGCGGGTCATCGGTTCCAGTCGATCCCTGCGGACCGGCGCGAGATTCTGGTGGTGCCGTGACGGCTATGGGACGCCGGATTGTCCCTTGGGATGCCCGCGCCGGAGCACGGTCCGCCCCAGCACCAGCCGGTCCATCCGCGTCCGCAAGAAGCAGTCGAGGGCCTCGGCCGGCGTGTTGACGATCGGCTCGTTCTCGTTGAACGAGGTGTTGAGGACGATGGGCACCCCGGTCTCCTTCTCGAAGGCGCGGATCAGCTTCCAGTAGCGCGGGTTGGCCGTCTTCGAGACGGTCTGGAGGCGGCCGGTGCCGTCGACGTGGGTGACCGCCGGGATCTCGGCGCGGCGCTCCGGGCGGATCGGGTAGACCTTGAGCATGAAGGGATCCGGGTAGCTCTCGGTGAACCAGTCGGCGGTTCGCTCCTCGAGGATCGACGGCGCGAAGGGGCGAAACGACTCCCGGCGCTTGATCTTGTGGTTGAGCAGATCGCGCATGTCGCGGCGCCGGGGATCGGCGAGGATCGAGCGGTTGCCGAGCGCCCGCGGTCCCCACTCGGAGCGCCCCTGGTACCAGCCGACGACCTCGCCGGCGGCGAGCGCGCGGGCGGTCTCGAAGGAGAGGAGGTCGTCGTCGGCGGCGGTCTCGATCTCGATCTCGCCGCAGCGGCCGTCCCGTCCCTCCGAGCCGGGTACCGCCTCGGCGAGGGCCCTCCGGATCGCCTCTCGGCCGTAGGACGGCCCCCAGTAGGAGTGCTCCATGACGAAGCCCCGCGGGGCGCCGAGGAGGGCGTGCTGGGCGTAGAGCGCCGCCCCCAGGGCGGTGCCGGCGTCGCCGGCGGCGGACTGGACGAAGACCTCCTCCACGTCGGTTTGTTCGAAGAGCTTGCCGTTGGCGACCGAGTTCATGACGCAGCCGCCCGAGAGGGTCAGCCGGGCGAGGCCGGTCCGCGCCTGGAGCGCGCGGACCAGGGCGAAGAAGCGCTCCTCGTAGACCTCCTGGAGCGAGCGGGCGAGGTCCTTGTGGCGCTGGGTGATCTCCTCCTCCGGCCGGCGCGCCGGGCCGAGGAGCCCTTCGAGGGCCGGCGTCCAGACCGGCCCGAGCTTCGGCTCGCCGTCCTCCCAGGTCATGTCGACCCCTTCCGAGAGGTGCCGGAACCAGGTGAGGTCGAGGCGGAAGGTGCCGTCCGGTCGCGCCGGGACCATGCGGCGGAGCTCGGCGGCGAAGGCCGGCTCGCCGTAGGCCGCGAGCCCCATCACCTTGTACTCGTCGCCGTACTTGGGGAAGCCCAGGAACTGGGTGATCGCCTGGTAGAAGAGGCCGAGCGAGTGGGGGTAGGTGACCCGGGAGAGGACCTCGATCGCGGTCCCCCGGCCGACCCCGGTCATGGTCGAGACGAAGTCGCCGAAGCCGTCGACCGAGAGGCACATCGCCTCCTCGAAGGGCGAGCAGAAGAAGGCCGAGGCGAGGTGCGCCAGGTGGTGCTCGACCGGGATCACCCGCGGCGCGCCGGGCCCGGGGAAGGCCGCGGCCAGGCGCTCCTCGAGCGAGGCGACCTGGCGCAGGTTCCGCGCCCGTCCGATGGCCCGCGGGAGGCTCCGGGGATGGCTGAGGGCGAGGGCGGCCTTGCGGCCCAGGTAGGCCCGGGGCTGGCGGCCCACCGCGACCGCCTCGAGCCCGGCGAGCTCGCCGCCGGCCGCCTCCTCGAGACAGAACCGGATCGCCTGCTCGGGGAAGCCCGCCCAGTGCTTGACCCGCCGGAACCGCTCCTCCTCGACCGCGGCCACGAGCCGGCCGTCGGCGAGGACGGCGGCCGAGGCGTCGCCGTGGAAGGCGTTGACGCCGAGGATCGCGCTCATCGCCGGGCGCCCTCCGTCGTCCGGGGAGGCGCGGCCTCGGCCTCCGGCACGGCGTCCGCCGGCGCTTCGCCGAGCAGCTCCTCGAGCCGCACGTCGACCACCAGCCGGAACCAGAACGCCTGAAGGAAGTGGAAGACGAACCCCTGCTTGCCGTCGAGGATCCCGAGCCGCAGGACGTAGCGGTAGAAGAAGTACCCGAACGGCCGCCAGTAGAGCGGCGCCCCGTAGTAGAGCCGCTTGAGCCAGAGCACCCGCTGGTCCGGCGTGCCCAGGAGCCGCGGCTCGGCCTTGAACGGCGTGCCCCGGCGCCGGCGCTCGAGCTCCTCGCGGGCGAAGGCCTCGGCGTAGCGCAGGTGCTTGCCGAGGTAGAAGAGGATCGCGTCCTCCTTGCGGTTCCACTCCTCGAGCGGGGCGCGGAGCTTCGCCACCGTCCCGGCGACGTAGACCCGCGTGTCCTGCTCGAGCGGGTCGAGCTGGCCCTTCGAGCGCCGGAAGAGCTTCAGGAGGTACTTGTTGCCGTACCCTCCCCAGCGGATCCACTTGCCGCGGAAGACCTGCTTGCGCCGGATGTAGAAGCCGTCCGGGCCGACCGCCTCGGGGCCGTCCTGGAACAGGCGGGCGAGCTCGGCCGCGAGCTCCGGGGTCACCGCCTGGTCGGCCTCCAGGATCAGCACCCAGTCGTTCCGGATCGGCAGGTGGTCGAGGCCCCACTGGAAGATCCAGGGGATGATCCGGCCGTGCTCGTAGGCGAGGTCGACCACCTGGTCGGCATACGCGCCGGCGATCTCGACCGTGCGGTCGGAGCTCTCCGAGTCGAGCACGAAGACCTGGTCCACCCGGCCGTGGATCGCCTCCAGGGTGCGGCCGATGTTGGCCTCCTCGTCGCGGGTGGTGACGAGGACGGTGACGGGCAGGCGGGGCTCGGTCATAGCTCCGCCGGCAGGTCCGCGGGGTCCTTGGAAGCCACCAGGAAGCGCAGGTCGTAGAGGCCGCGGATGCGGACCACGAGCTCCCGCGTCACCCGGCCGAAGCCCGACGGTGCGAGCTCCGGGACCATCTCGGCGAGACAGGAGTACCCCTCGTCCAGGAGGAGCGTCGCGACTTCCCTAGACACCGCGGCGCCGTGAAGCTCGACCAGCAGGCGAGGGCTCGCCGTAC
Organism: uncultured Acidobacteriota bacterium; assembly: GCA_963741925.1. Taxonomy (GTDB): domain Bacteria; phylum Acidobacteriota; class Thermoanaerobaculia; order Multivoradales; family DATKCC01; genus CAVUBL01. The sequence continues at coordinate 903,918 of CAVUJU010000002.1, read as the reverse complement.
GAAGCGTCGTCAGACCACCGCGCAGGACCAGAGCCTCGGCTCCTTCGACGTCGAGCTTCACGACGTCGGGCGAGGGGATGGAAGCCTCGGCCACCAGCGAGTCGAGCCTCCGGCAGGTGACTCGCGCCGTCTTGGGTGGCATGCCGAGATTGCGCCGCCCTTCGGCCGCAGCGCCGCCGGTGACCCGGTCGAGAGCGCCCGAGGTGGATTGCATGTCATCGATCTGGAACTCCGCCTCCTCGTCCCGATCTCCCAGTGCGATCGGCAGGCAGCGGAAGCTCTCGACCCCGCCGAGCGCCATGTTGCGCAGGAACAGCCGGCGGTTGCTCTCCACCGGCTCGAAGGCCACGATCTCGCCGGCGCCGAGCGTGGCGAGAAAGCGGGTATAGAGGCCGATGTTCGCGCCCACGTCGAGCACCACGTCCCCCGGCCGCACGAGCGCTCGCAGCATGGAGAACGGCACCCGCTCGCTCTCCAGCGGGTCGCGGAGCCAGAAGTAGCGGTGCTGCCGGAGCCGAATGAGGAACGGCCCGACCACGGGGAGGCGCAGCCGAATCGTCCAGTTCGGTACCAGTCCGAGTGCCAGCCGTCCGAGCACCGGGCGCGTCCGGAGGCGGAGCGTGAGCGGCCGCACCCATCGAGCCGGAGCGCTGAGTAACGAGTGGGGCAGAGAGGGGCCTCGGGAAGTCGGCATGCGGGCGTCGAGCAAGGATATCCGATGCGCACGAGCCCTCAGACCCGGGCCCGAGTGTCTCGCGAGAGGGCGAGCCGAGCGCCGGCCACCACGCTCTCCCAGGCCGCCGGGTAGTCCCATCCCGCCAGAGCCGAGACGTTCTCTCTCGCCACCGCCTGGCGATCGAGAGCCAGGGCGGCCGCGAGGGCGCTCGCCAGCTCGTCGGACCTGCCCGCGCCGTAGAGCCGGCCGTTCGCCCCCGGCCGGACCAGGTCGTGGGCCGCGCCGACCCGGGACGAGGCCACCACCGGCAGGCCGGCCGCCAGCGCCTCCTCGACCGACACGCCCCAGCGCTCCTCGCGGGCCGGGTGGACGAAGAGGTCGGAGAGGCCGTACATCCGGGGCAGCTCCGGGTAGGGGACGTAGCCGGCGAAGATGGCGCGTCCCGCGAGGCGGGAGGCGGCGAAGCCCTCGAGGGCGCCCCGCTCCGGCCCGTCGCCCACCAGGAGGAGGCGGAGATCCTCGCCCGGGAGCGCCGCGAAGGCGCGCAGCAGGTCCCAGGGCGCCTCGCGCCCGCTCATCTTGGCGACCGCGAGGACCACCCGGGTCGCTTCCGGGATCCCCAAGCTCGCCCGCCCGTCCCGCCGCTCGGCGGGCGCGAGCGCCGAGGCGGCGCGAAAGTGCTCGACGTCGACCGCGTAGGGGAAGCGGCCGATCCGCTCCGCGGGGAGGCCGCACGCTTCAAGGTAGCGGCGCCCCAGGCTGCCGGTGGTGTAGAAGAGCCGGAAGAGCACGGGCAAGGCGCGCCGGTAGAGGAGGCGGCGCGAGAGCGGGGGCGCCACCTCGCCGGGCCAGAGGACGGAGTCGGTCCGCAGCGCCACCGCCGCCCCGCGGAGCCGGGCGGCGAAGGCGGCCGCCAGGTAGTCCCGCCGGGTGTAGCCGTTGACGATCACCAGGTCCGGCCGGCGGCGGGCGATCTCCCCGCCGAGCCAGCGCCCGGCGCCCCGCTCCGGCGCCGCCGCCCACTCGTAGCCCGACAGCAGGTCGATGCCCCAGGAGACCTCGTGACCGAGCTCCGGATCGTAGACGCTCCCACCCGGGGCCGGCCGGGTGAAGAGCACCTGGAGCTCCGCCTCGTCGCGGCCGGCGGCGTAGCGGAAGAAGGGCGCCTCGAACTGGGTCGCCCGCTCGACGATGAAGAGGAGCCTCATCGGCCGCCCTCCGGGCCGCCCGGGTGGCGCTCGGCGAGGATCTCCAGGTAGACCTCCTCCATCCGGCGGGCGATCTCGGGCCAGGCGAAGGCCGCCGCCGCCCGCCGGCCCCGCCGGCCCATGGCGTCCGCCGCGGCGGTGTCGGCGAGCAGCCGTTCGAGCGCCTGCCGCAGGCTCGCCGGCTCGGGCTCCGCGACCAGGCCGGCGCCCGCCTCCTCGACCCGGGCGGCGAGCCCGACGCCGGGCGTCACGATCACCGGCCGGCCGGCGGCCATCGACTCGAGCACCACGTTGGCGAAGTTCTCCGAGGCCGACGGCAGGACCAGGGCGCGGGCGGCACGGAGTAGGGCCGTCTTGTCCGCTCCCGCGACCGTCCCGACGAAGCGCACCCGCTCGGCGGCGCCGCATTCGGCCGCCAGGGCCTCGAGCCCGGAGCGGGTGCCCTCCTCGTCCGGCCCGGCGACCACCAGCCGGGCGCCGGGCAGCGCCGCGACCGCCGGCACCAGCCGGTCGAGCCCTTTCTTCCAGTTGATCCGCCCGAGGAAGAGGAAGTACGGCGCTCCGGCGACGAGCTCGCGGACGTCGGGCGACTCGGCTGCCGGGGGCCCGCCCCGGAACGGCTCGAGGTCGACGCCGTTGGGCACGATCCGGATCGGCGGCAGGGCCAGGCCCAGGCTCCGGGCGAGGCGGCCGGCGTCCTCCGCCTCGAGCTCGGTGGTGGCGTGAAGGGCGGCGGCGCCGGCGAGGTTCCGGGCCTCGACCAGGCGGAGCCAGGCCCGCTTGCGCAGGCTCCCTCGTCGCGCGACGAGCTCGGGCACCAGCATGCCGCGGGGCGCCAGGAGGTAGGGCACGCCGGCTCGCCGGGCGGCGCGGCCGGCGGCGGCGGTAGGCCAGAGGAAGACCGAGTGGAGGTGGACGGCGTCGAACGAGGCCGCCCGCTCGGCGAGGGCCCGGCCCATCGCGGGCGAGCGGTAGAGCCGCCGGGGGAAGGCGACGGGGAAGTAGCAGGTCTCGACGCCCTCGACGTCGACCGGCCTGCCGAGACGCACCGGGAGGCGCTGGTCTCCCGCCGGGCCGTCGACGTCCGTGGTGAGGACCGAGACGTGGTGGCCGCGCCCGACGAGCGCCCGGCACAGGCCGTGGACCGAGAGGATCGGGCCGCCGTGCGACCAGGCCGGGACGTAGGTGGGGACGACGTGGAGAAGTTTCACGGGCTCGCCGGCCCTCGGTCCAGGAGCCGACCGATGAGCGCCGCGAAGCGGCGGCGGTAGGCCGCCCACGTGGCGTCCTCGGCCGCCTCGCGCGCCGCCGGGCGCATCGCCCGGAGCGCCTCCGGGTCGCGCGCGCAGGCGAGCATCCGGGAGGCGAGCGCGTCGGCGTCCTCGACCGGCACGACCCATCCCGACTCGCCCTCCCTCACCAGGTCCTTGGCTCCCACCATTTCGGAGACGACGACCGGCGTGCCGGAGGCGAGGGCCTCGGCCACCACCATGCCGAAGGAGTCGTTCCTGGACGGGAGCACCAGGCAGTCGGCGCGCCGGAGCTCGTCGGCCAGGGCGCTCTGGGTGATCGGGCCGGTGACCGAGACGCGCGCCGGGTCGAGGCGGTCGGCCAGAGGCGCGAGCTCGCCCCGGGGGCCGACGATCCGCAGGGTCGCGGAGGGCTCCTCGTCGAGCAGCCGGGCGAAGGCGTCGACGAGGAGGTCGAACCCCTTCCGGCGGATCGAGGCGCCGGCGAAGAGGAAGGTCGCACCGGGGCCGGACGGCGGCTCGCCGGGTCGGAAGAGCTCGAGATCGGCCCCCAGGGGCACGGCGTGGACCCGGTCCGCCGGCAGACCGGCGTCGAGATAGGTCCGGCGGGCGAGCTCCGAGACGGTCAGCACGTGGTCCGCGAGCTCGATCTCCCGGTCCTTGACCGCGAGGATTCGGGCGTGGAGGCGCGGCGACTCGGAGTAGCCGTGGAGGCGGTCCTGGGCCGCGTGGTGGAACGACGGGGCGTCGAGGAGAGTGAGCCACCCGTGGCGCCTCGCCTGCCGGAAGGTCGCGAGCGCCGAGATCTCGCAGGCGATCACCGCCCCGGCACCTGCCCGGTCGAGCCGGCGTGCGGCCCAACGGTCGAAGGCGCGGCAGGCGTAGAGATCGGCCCGTCCCGCCGGCCCGCGGGGCAAGAGCCTCTCCGAGAGCCGCCGCACCACGGGAGCGAGCGGTGCCCAGCGGACGAGCCCGTCGTCTAGGGGCAGCGGCGGGTAGCGTACGAAGCGCCGCACGAGCCGGCCGGACCAGCGGTCCAGGTGGTGGGCGACGGAGGGCACGCCGCTCCAGTAGCCGGCGAGCAGCCCAGCCGTGTGAAGCGCGAGAGCGGCCTGGTGGGAGTGCTGGCGCCCGGGGTGGGTGACCAGGACGCCTGGTGGCCCGACCACTATGCCTTCCGCGTTGCGATCAATGGGGAGGCGAAGGCCGGTCGCCCGCCGAGGCTCTCAGGGGCCGCTCGACGGACCTGCGAGCTCGCGACGCACTCCCGGTCGAGACGGACGACGAGGAAGAGCAGGCCGCCGAAGAACCAGAAGTAGAGCGATGCCGTGACGTCGAAGATGATGCCGGCCGGTAGGTGGGCCAGGAAGAACAGCGTGCAGGAGATGGCGATCGAGCGACAGAAGCGGTCCTGGAGGCGAAGGGACTGCTGGAACGCGATCACGATCATCGCCACCCGGACGCCGTAGACGAGCAAGAACCCGAGCAATCCGACTTCGAGCATGACCCGCCCCGATTCCCCCTCCAAGATCATCCCGTTGAGCCAGGCCGGGGGACCAGAATCGTCGACGAGGGCGCTCGCAGCTTGGTGGGTGGCGCCGATCCCGATCCCGAGCGGTCCCGAGGTCTGCAGGACTCGAATCGGCTCGATCCACGGCGCCAGGATCCGGTCCGGCAGGTCCTGGGTCGATTGCGCCCGACCGTAGAAAGCGCCCACCACGTCACCTGTCCCGAAGGACAAGGCCACCGTGAAGATCACCGCCACGAAGAGGATCCGGCCAAAGGTGGCGCGGCTGCGTTGGTCCCCTGCCGCAACGAACCACCAGAACAGCGGGAAGGTCACCGCGAACATGAGGACCGGAGCCCGCGAGCCACTCGCCAACATGCCGACGAGTGTCAGCGCCATGGCGACGTAGGCCAACGTGTACCCTCGGAGGCGCCATCGGACCGTGGAGAGAAGGCTCAAGATCATCAGGGCGACCGCGTAGAGGTAGGAAACGAAGCCCGTGATGTAGGAGAACGTGCCGGTCGCTCGCACGTGGGTGCTCGATCCGAAGGTCGCGACCACGCCGTAGGTCGACCCGCCGCGCGCGTAGCCGTTGAGGGTGCTCGTGGAGGGGCTCGCGAACTGGGCGAGCGCCAGCAAGCCGAGCGGGACCACGAGGATCACGTAAAGGTAGAGGAAGCGCCACAGCTCTTCCCGGCTGGAGAACGAAGCGGGCACCAGCCAGAGGAGCGGGATGTACAGGAAGTATGCTTTGAAGCCGAAGAGCCCGACCCAGAGATTGGGGAGGTCGGGATTGAAGATCTGGATGAGGCCGAGGAAGGCCGAGAGCCCGATGAGGACGACGAGTAGGGGAGTCTTCAGGGAGAGCCCGCTCGTCCGCGCTTGCCCGCGATGGCTCCAGTAGCCAGCATAGGCTGCGAGCAGCAGGCCGTCCTTGGCGAAGTAGAGGGCGTCCTGGGCGCCGGGGAACACCCACTTTCGCAACGCGCCCTCGAGCACCAGCAGGACCATGACGAGTTGGATGGCCCGGTTCCACCTCTTGAACGCCCAGACGCCGCTGAGCGCTGCGAGGGCCACCAAAATGCCGAGCTTGATCATCGTGGTCGAGAATCCGCCTGGCTCGAGGCTCCGGCCGTCCCGGGAATGGCCTCGAGAAGGTCCAAGTAAAGCCTACACACCCGCCCGCGGGTGTGGCGCGCCAGGTGCGCGGCGACGACCTCGGCCGCCGGCGGCTCGACGCGCCTCCGGAGGACATCGCCCAAGAGCCGTGCCAAGGCCTCCACGTTTCTGTTCGGAAAGGTCCACCCGCAAGCTCCGATGGCGTCGGCGAGCCCACCCCCTGCCGAGCCCACCACCGCGCAACCGCACGCGAGGCCCTCGAGCGCGACGATCCCGAAGGGCTCATTGTACCGTGAGGGCACGACCATAACGCGATGCCGGTTCAGGACCCGGACGAGGTCTTCTCCGCCGCATGGGCCGGCGAGCTCGATCTGGTCTCCGAGACCGTGGCCGGCGATTTGGCGCCGCAACTCCGGCTCCTCCGGGCCCGCCCCGACGAGAGTGGCCAGGGCCTGGACGCCCGCGGCCCGCAACCTGGCGATGGCCTCGACCAGGAGATCGGCTCCCTTGTCCGAGACGAGGCGGCCGACGAACACCAAGTCGCGGTCGCGCACTACCCCGGGAAGGAGACGGAACAGGTCGTCGCGGTAGGGGTTCTCGATCACCACAGACCCGGTGCCCACGTCGTCCGCCATCGCCCGGCTGACCGCGATCGAGGCCGCCGCATGGCGCAGCAGGTGGCGCTTGATCCGGTCCCGCAGGCTCAGTCGGCCGTCCGGCAGCCGGTACCACGAGTGGTGCGAGACGACCCACGGGCGTCGCACGAAGGCGAGCGGCCACAGACCCTTGAGGCTCACGTTCGCCTGAAAGAAGACGTCGCACCAGCGGGTGAGGCCGAGGAGCTCACGAGGGCCGGGCCGGCGCACGACGGGGTAGGGAAAGGGTTCCGGTACCTCGGACGGCGTGTCGGTCACCACCACGACGCGATGGCCGGCGTCGTGGAAGCCGTCCGCCAGCATCGCGACCACGCCTTCGAGGCCGCCGACACGGGGATGGAACGCCGGAGAGTAGAGGAGGAGCTTCAAGCCCTGACCCCCGCTCCTAGCAACTCTGCGAAGCGGCCGGTCTGCACGTCGAGACGGTGGCCCAAGTACCAGCAGCGCGCCGCCTCGGCGATCTCTTGAGCGTCGTCGGGGACCGCCTCCCGGCCTGGGACGACTCGCCAGGACGGGGCCTCAGAGGTCTCGGTGCGGCCCCGGGCCGCCGGGGAGAGTGGTAGCAGGCCATGGGCGCAGTATGCGGCGTGGACCGTCGACTTCGCGAGGAATGCCGGCGGGTAGCCCACGAATCCCACGCGGGCGCGGCGCAACAGCTGGCTCACGTCGTCTGAGGTCAGGACGCCATACGGAACGACGGGTGTGCCACCCAGGGACTGCGGGAGATCCCGGATGGGTGGGCCGAGATCCGCGATTTGCTGGAGCTTCAGGTCCCGGCAAACGGCGGCGAGACTCGCGCCATGGTCCTGGTAGACGCGACCGCGGTTGCCGGCCCCGCCGAACACGACCAGCGTCGGCTCACGGTTATCGAGGGGCTCGACGCGCCCTGGTTCCCCTACGGTCGAGAAGACCGGAAGGACGTGCGGCTCGGAGCCCGTGCCGAAGCGGCGCAGGAGCCTGGCGTAAAGCCCGAGACTCGTCGCGACCGAGTCGCTGCACGATGCTAGGCGGGCGGCGATCCGGCGCTGGATGGGCGAGAGCCAAAATGAGCTGCGCCAGAGAGGACCGGAGGCGTAGACCTCATGGAACATGGTCACCAAGCGCTTCCCCTCGGCTCCGGGGTGGCGTCGCCAGGCCTCGAGCCCCGCTGCGACCCAGTGGGGGCACCCTCGCCCCGCGAAGCCGTAGCCCACATAGTGGAGGATGACGGCTCTCGGCGTGCCCCGGCGACGCTCGATGGCCCACACCAGGCCGCGGGCGGAACGTTCCGGGACCATCTCGATCTCGAGCCCGTCGGCGAGGGGTGGTGGCCGGTCGCCGGGCGTCCCGAGGACCAGCCTCTGGGGCAGCCCGGTGGCGCGGCCGAGGTCCAAGGCGAGCGCAACGGCGTAGGCGCCGACGCCGTCCAGCGGCTGCGGCAGGCCGGGGACCAGGTGCACGACCTCGGAGATCCGGTCACCCATCTCGGTCATCCCGATCCTCACCGCCTCCGGGGCCGCTGCCGGCCTCCGGCGGCAGGTCGCAGCCCAAGGCCTCGGCGAGGGCTTGGCGGTAGCCGTCACAGAGGTGCTCCCAAGTCAGCCAGCGGGCCGTCTCGCGGGCGCCGGCCGCCAACCGGGCCCGAAGCTCGGGCTCCCCGAGCAGGCGATCGACGGCGATGGCGAGGGAGGCAGAGTCTCCCGGCGGGATCAGGAGAGCGTCTTTGCCGTCCGTCAGAATGTCGGGAGCGGCGCCCACCGAGGTGATCGCGCCCGGCAGGCCCGCTGCGAGCGCTTCGAGCAGGGCCAGGGACGATCCTTCCGAGAGAGATGGGTGGACGAACAGCGTCGCCGTCCTCAAGAGGTCCCGCAGCTCGGACCGCTCGACGGTGGGGCGGACCCGGACTCTCCCGTGGAGATGGGCGGGGATCCAGGCGAGCACCGCCGAGGGGGTCGCCCGCGTTCCAGCGCAGATCAGCTCGAGCGACGGCCAGCGGTCGGCAAGCCGGGCGAAGCCCTCCACGAGATATCGAATTCCCTTGGCCGGCAGCCATTGACCCAGGAAGAGCATCCTTGGAGGCCCGGGGGGTCGCTCTGGCGGAATCTCCAGGAGCTCTGCGGGTACGTCGCTGGGGAGAATGCGGACCGAGGACCGGCGCGCCCACCGGTGCTCGACGAGAAAGCTCCGCTCGGTCGTGTTGAGGCACCATACGGCGTCGGCGTTCCGGCAGGCGATTTTCAGGAGCAGAGGCATCAGGGTGGTCTGCATGGCCCGGTGCTTGCGCGGCAACGGTGCGCCGGCAAGCTCGGCTTCGCGGGCGACCGCTCGGTAGTAGAGCGGCTCGAGGCCATGGAACTGGATCACGGCGCGCGGGGTCGTCCGTTTCCAGAAGCGCCGGACCCAAGACGCGAGCCATCCCGAGTGGGAATGGAAGATCACCAGGGTGGGCCGCGGGCGATGGCGCTGAAGCCGCCAAGCGACGGCGACCGCGTACAGCACGGGAAGGAGCGCCGGCCGGACCCGACGCAAGCGGGGAAAGTCCTGGGGGCTCCAGATCTCGGTCGGGATTCCGAGGCGCTCGACGTAGGCGGCTCGACGCTCGACGTACGAGAACACCGCGCTCAGGGGATCCCGAGGCGAGTGGATGATGAACAGACAGGTCATGACGAAGCTCGAGCGGCGCGCAGCACTGCCTTTTCGTAGGCGTCGCCGACCGCAGTCCAGCTACACCACCCGAAGTAGCGCGAGAAGGCCTCCGGAGAAGGATCGGTCGCCAGCTCGAGCGGGCCGTTCGGCGGGGGGAAGGGCCGGACCCACGCTGGAAGCAGGCGGCGCAGCTCCTCGACCACGCCGGCCGTCGTGGCGTAGACCGGCAGGCCCGATTCCACCATCTCCTGCAGGCTCAGCCCCCAGCCCTCGGCCTCGCTAGTGAACAGACCCGCGTCGTGGGAGGAGAGCAGGAGAGGCAACTGCGCTCGACTGTAACGCGGCACGACCCGAAGTGTTCCCGCAGCCAGCAGATCGGGTGGTAGGTCGGCGGTGGCCTGCTCGCCACAGCCTGCGATGGTGAACCGGTCCCGCGGCCGAGAGGCGGCGCGGGAGGCGATGAAGTCCACCAGCCGGCGCGTTCCCTTGTGTGGGCTCCAGCGGCCGAGCCACAAGAAGCGCACGCCGGCTTCGGGATCTGGAAACCTCCGCCTCCTGCGGACTTCGGCCAGCACGCGACGGTCGTCGGGAGGCGGCGCCGCCAGATAGCTGGCGAGCTTCGGCCGCAGCCAAGGGAACCGTCGTCCCATCATGCGCTGCTCCGCCGGTCCGAGGCAGAGCAGGACGTCGGCGAGCGACCAGCTCCGGAGAATCCGCCCGGCGCTGAGCAGGCTCAGGATCGTGGCCGCCGCCAGCGGCCCCGGGGAGCGGAAGGGGGTGCGGGCCTGATGCCACAGCGAGCAGCCGAGATAGCTCAACTCGGGCTGGATCGACCGCACGATCAAACTCGTCCGGGACGCGACCCGGCCGTCCGCCATCATCGGCGGGAGATCCACGACGGTGAACGGGCCGGCGCGCTCGAGGTGCTCGGCCAGCCGGTAGCGGCGCCAGCGCCATGCTTGCCTGGATGGAACGCTCCCCGGCACCGGGGGTGAGGCCCAAGTCTCTACCGCGTGGCCCCGTTCTGTCAGGGACCGGGCGAGCCCGGCGGCGAGCTGGCCGGCGCCGGTCTCGGCACGGAAAGGCTCGGGGCTGGCGATCAGAAGACGCATGAAGATAGGCACCGGGGACCATTCGGGAATCTTGGGCGAGACACCACCGCGTCCCGGGCTGCCAGGCAGTCTTCGATGCGCTCGAGTTGCGCCAGGCCGAGGGCCGGCGCCCGGAGCGCCTCGCCGAGATTCGAGGCGATCTGCGCAGCGGCCACCTTGCCGAGGAGCGACGGACGGCTGACCAGGAGGATCCGCACCTTCAGGGCACCTCATCGCCTAGACCGTACGCGGCGAGGCAGCGGTCAGCCACACTGTCCCAGGTGAATCGTTCCTCCACCCGTCGGCGCGCCGCCGCCGAGAGCTCGCGCCAGGTCGCGTGATCGGCTCGGAGCTTCTCGAGCGCGGTCCGGAGGGCGATGGGGTCATTGGGAGGGACCAGGAGCCCCGTCCGGCGATCTTCGACGACTTCCGGCAGCGGGCCCACCGCCGAAGCCACCACCGGGCAACCGCAGGCCATGGCCTCGACCAGAGCCAGGCCGAACAGCTCGTTGGCGCCCGGCGAGCCGTGCTCGTCGACCGGCGTCGGGTGGACGAGGGCCATCGCGCGGCCGAGGAGCTTGACGATCTCGTGGTCTTCGAGACCGTGGTGGAAGCGGACGTCCTTGCCGGCGGCCAGGTCCCGGAGACGCTCGAGGTACGCCGGATCGGCGACCGGCCCGACGACGTGGAGAGGCATTCCCTCGGGCAGACCTTCGATCAGGAAGTGCGCTCCCTTGTGCGGGAGGATGCGGCCCAGAAAGACCACCGAGCCGTCCTGGGTCGGCGCCTCGCGCCGCGGGTAGCACGCCAGGTCGACGCCGCCGTAGATCACCGAGTGCCGGAGGTTGTGCCCGGGAAGGTGGCTCGCGGCGTACTTCGACAAGGGCAGGTGGGCGGTGAGAAGCCGCGACTGATCGAGGTGGTAGGCCGGAGTCCAGCCGCCACCTCCCAGGTCGGTCGCGAAGACCGGTCGTTTCCGGAGCCGGCCGTAGAGCGCCGCGAGGAACGTGGGTAGAGCGTAGTACTGGTGGCAGTGGATCACGTCGGCCTCACGCAGCTCACCGAAGAGGCGCCACGACGGAGTGGAGGCTGGATTGCGCGTGCGCCGGGTCAGGATCACCCTCTCCCAGCGCGGTCCCAGCACCTCGCGCCGCCGCTCGGAGCCGAACGAGACGATCCGAACCCGGACCTTCCGGGCCATGGCGCGGGCGAGCTCGTGAACGAACCGTTCGGCGCCGCCGATGATCCCTCCCGGCCCGAGGTGGGTGGGGCAGACGTGGCAGACGAGGGGAGCGGTCTCCGGGCCCCGGATGAGCAGCGTCAACGAGGCGCCTCGTCCTGTTGTACCGCGCTCAGCTCGAAGATCAGGAACCAGGCGGGGAAGAGCCAGGCGAACCGCCGCTCGTAGAGCGCCGGATGGCGGTTCGCCCACCAGGCCACGCACCGGTCGAGGCGCCCGTTCTGAAAGACCAGGAGACGTTTCGTGATGGCGAACCGGACGCCGGTGTAGAACCTCAGGCTCGACTCCTCGGTCAGGTAGTCGAAGGAGAAGTACCCCAGGTGGCGGCGGTGGGTGGGGTCGGTGTAGGAGTTCGAGCACGAGAAATGGGGCGTGGTGATCACGACCTTGCCGCCGGGGACGAGGAGGTCGTGGACTTCGGTCAGGAAGCCCATCGGGTCGTCGAGGTGCTCCACGACGTCGTTGGCGAAGATCGTCTCGAAATGATTCCGCGGCAGAGGGTAGGGCCGGCGATCGAGGTCCCACGCGAGATCGGGCTCGACCGCCGGATTGACGTCGACGTTCAGGCAGCCGGGCTTGCGGTCCCTGCCGCAGCCGAGATTGAGGCGATGGGGGACGGGGTCTCCGACGCGCGGGGAGTCTCGGTTGAGTGCGGGCACGCGCATCAGCTCCAAGTGACCCAGCGCGGCGCGGTGAAGCCCGCGACGTTGATGCCGAGCTGGATGGCCAGCCCCATGCCGGCAGTCAGGAGGTTGAAGGTCAGCACGCCGCTGGTCGTGCCGAGCGGGACCAAGGCGACGAGGATCACCTGGCCCAGGCAGAGCACACCGGCCGCCGCGCCCTGCCAGCGGTTCCAGGAGCGGGCCAGGTTGATCGCCACCGCGTAGCCCCCGAGGAGCGTCAGGCCCGATCCGCCGACGGTCAGCAGGAGCTCGCGGTGGAGGCCGGAGTAGTGCGGTCCGAGCACGAACAGGAAGGCCCGCGGGAACAGGGCCGCGGCGGCGAGCAGGGCGATGGCGATCAGGACCATGAAGGCGCCGTACTGGGCGTAGCGGAGCCGGTAGTGCCGCTCGTCGGTGACCTGGGCGAGCCGCGGGACGAAGACTAGGCCGGTGAGCCCGGAGAAGAGGCCGAAGGCCATCCCCAGCCGCCCGAGCGCCCCGACCTCGGCGATGTTGCCGGTGTCGCCGAAGGTGGCGGCGAGCCAGACGACCAGCGGGCCCTGGATCGAGAAGTAGAGGGCGGAGGGGAGGGTCGGGAGCAGGTAGCGGACGACCTTCTTCCTGTAGGGCGCGAGGTCGGCGGCGGAGGCGCGCTCCTTCTCCGGGTCGTGCGCCGCCCAGGCGACGCCCGCCGAGGCGACCGCCGCGGTGAGCACGCCGAGCCAGGCGTGGAGGAGCGCCGCGACGACCATCGCGCCGGCCAGCGCCAAGCGCAGCGCGCCGCCCAGGATCTCGGCCCGGTACGAGCGCCCGTAGCGATCGTGCAGTCGGAGGACCAGGAGGCGGATCGACGAGACGAGCTGGAACCAGACCGCGAGGGCGACCGCCACCGCTGCGAGCGCCGACTCCAGGGCGCCGAACCCCTCGGCCCGCGCCCAGAAGGGGAAGCCCGCGAGGACGGCCACGGCGCCGACGGCGAAGAGCACCCTCCGCAGCGAGAGCACCGCCGCCACGTAGTCGCCGAACGCCTCGCCCTCGGCGAGGGCCTTCCTCCGGAAGTAGACCAGCGAGCTGGTCGAGCCCAGGTCGGTCAGGAAGTGGAAGAAGGAGACGACCGAGAAGGCGAGCGTGTAGAGGGCGAACTCCCCCTTGGGCATGAAGTTGACGAACAGGATGCCGGCGCCGATCCCCAGGAGCTGCGCCGCCGACTGCGCCGAGAAGTAGGCCGAGAAGATCTTGGTCCATTGGAGGAGCCGGAAGCGCAGCACCCGGCCGAAGCTGGTCTCCGGCGTCGGCGCGACCGACTCGGGCGGCAGCGCCGCGGCCGCTTCCGGCACGGGCTCGGCCGGCGGGTCTGTGAGGACCGGCCCCTCGACGTTCAAGCCGGCACCCTCCGGGCGCGGGCGGCCGCGGTCGGGCCGGAGAAGCTCGATGCCGCGCGCGGCGAGCACTCGGAGCGCCAGGCGCCGGGATTCCCGGCCGAGATCGCGAGGCTCGTTCCGCTCCGGGGCGCCGGTCTCGTCGAGCCAGTCCATGACCGGGATGTAGAAGCCGCTCTTGGGCCGCCGGAAGAGCGCGTCGGGCAGCTCCGGGGCGACCCGCCGCAGGACCGCGGCCTTGCCGCCGGTGCGGGCGGCCTCCCAGGCGGCGGGCGAGAGCGCGCCGCGCAGCCAGGCGTCGACCATCGGCACGCGCAGCTCGAGCGAGTGGGCCATCGACGCCCAGTCGGCGTCCCGGAGGAGCTGGTTGCGCAGGTAGAGGCCGGTCTCGAACGCCTGGACCGCGGCCCAGGAGTCGCCACCCTCCCGCCGGCCCGCCCGGTCCGGACCCGGCAGGAAGCGGCGGGCGTCGGCGACCGGGTCGTAGGCGGCGAGGGCCTCCCGCGCGAGGTCGGGGCCGAGGAGAGCGGGCAGGTCCGCCGGCAGGAAGAGCCCCCGGCGCAGGAAGTACGCCCCCGCGAGGCTCCCGCCATGGCGCGCCAGGCCCCTGAGCTTGGGCCGGGCGCCGGCCGCCCCGACCGAGGCCGCCCACAGCCGCTCGACCCCGGGAAGGCGGGCGGCGGGCCCGACCCGGCGGCCCCAGCGGAGGAGGCGGGGGACGTCGGCGAACGAGGGGTAGCTTCCGAGGAGCTCGTCGCCGCCCAAGCCGGAGAGGACGACCTTGAGCCCCGCCTCGTGGGCGGCGCGGCTCACGAGATAGGTGTTGAAGCCGTCGATCGACGGCTGGTCCATCGCCGCGAGCGCCCGGGGCCAGAGGGCGCGGAACTCGTCGCGGCCGACGGTCGCCTCGACGTGACGGGTGCCCAGGGTGCGGGCGACCTCGGCGGCCAGCGGACCCTCGTCGCGGGCGGTGCCCACGAGCGGCTCGAAGCGGAGCGTGAAGGTGACCGGCGGCTCGGGGAGATGCCGGCGGGCGAGCGCGGCGATGGCGCCCGAGTCGAGCCCGGCGGAGAGGAAGACGGCGACCGGTACGTCGGAGACGAGGTGGGCGCGGACCGACGCCTCGAGCGCTCCGGGCCAGTCTGCGAGGCCCGGCTCGGCGATCTCCGGCCGGATCGGCACGGGCTCGCCCACGGTGGCGCTCTCGCCGGCCCTGACGACGAGCGAGGTGCCCGCGGGCAGGGCGGAGACCGAGCGGAGGATCGTCCGGGGCTCCGGGACGCTCCCCCAGAGGAGGAAGCCCGCGAGGCTGGCCGGGTCGACTTCCCCGGAGATCCCGCCGCCGGCCTCGAGCGCCTTGACCTGCGAGGCGAAGCGCAGCGTCCCGCCCGGGCGGTCGAGGGCGTAGTAGAGCGGCTTCACGCCGAACGGGTCGCGGGCCAGGCAGAGGGCGCGCTCCGCGCGGTCCCAGATCGCCAGGGCGTACATCCCGCGCAGGCGGGCGAACGCCCGCGGCCCCTCGCGGGCATAGAGCGCCAGGACCACCTCCGTGTCACCGCTCGATCGGAAGGCGCAGCCCCGCGCCTCGAGCTCGCCCCGGAGCTCCCGGAAGTTGTAGATCTCGCCGTTGAAGACGATCCGGTAACGGCCGTCGGGCGAGGCCATCGGCTGGGCCCCGGCCTCCGAGAGGTCGAGGATCGCCAGGCGCCGGTGGCCGAGAGCGACCCGGCCGTCCTTGGAGCTCCAGGAGCCGGTCCCGTCCGGTCCCCGCGAGGCGAGCCGCTCGCCGGTCGAGCACAGCTCGTCCCGGTCGACGGGAGGGGCGTCGGGAGACAGGCGCAAGATGCCGTGGATACCGCACATACCGATCTGGCCCTCGCCCCTCAGCGGGCGGTCAGAGCGTCCAGGTGGGGCTCGAAGGCGGCCAGGAAGCGATCGTACCCGAAGCGCCGCCGCCAGTGCTCGCGCCCGGCCTCGCCCAGGGCTCGCGCCCGCTCCGGGTCGGCGAGCAGGCTGGCGACGGCGCCGGCGAGCCCCTGCGCGTCGTCCGGCGCCACCAGGAGGCCGGTCCGGCCGCCGTCGACGACCTCCTCGGCCGCCGTGCCGGCGAGCGCCACGCAGGGTTTCGCCGCGCGCATCGCCTCGAGGAAGACCAGGCCGAAGCCCTCGCCACGGCTGGGCATCGCGAAGGACGCACTGCGGGCGTAGAGCTCGGCCAGGGTCGCCTCGGAGACGAAGCCGGTGAACAGGACCTGCTCCGCGAGGCCGGCGGCCCGCGCCGCCTCCTCGAGGCGAGGCCGGTCGTCGCCGCCGCCGGCCACCACCAGGCGCGCTCCGGGATGGCGCTCGAGCACCCGAGGCCACGCCGCGATCAGCTCGTCGTGCCCCTTGTAGCGCTCGGAGGCCGCCATCCGGCCGACGGTGAGGACGAAGCCGCGCCCGGCGCGCTCGAGGAGCCCGGTGTCGGCCGTGCCGGCCGGCGGTCGCTCCTCGAGGGCCAGCGGGACGACCTGCCAGTCGAGGACGGGCTCCACGAGGTGGCCGCGCGCCTGCTCCAGGGTCGCGCGGGAGATCGTCAGGCGCCGCGCGGCGCCGGCCAGGGCCCGCCCCCGGAGACGGTCGAGCGGCCGCCAGACCTCGATCCCGTAGATCCAGACCAGGTAGGGCGCCCGGAGCCATCGGGGCAAGGCGGGCTGGAGGCGGGCGAGGCCCAGCAGGTCGAAGACGAGAGCCGGTGGCGGCCGGTGGAGCTGCGCGCCCCAGACCGCCCCGGCGAGGGCCGCCCGGCGCCCGGAGAAGCTCCGGAGCTCGACGCCCGGAGGGCACGCGGCGCCGCCGGAGCCGACCTCCCCGACGAGCTCCAGCACCCGAAAGCCGACGCCGCGGTCCCGCGCGTAGTCCGCGCCCGCCCGCGCCAGCAGCCGCCCCACCAGCGCCCGCCCGCCCCCGTCGAGCCCGAGGCCCGCCGTGACCAGCACCAGGTCCCGGCGCCGGGCCGGCTCGCGCTCTCGGTCAGGGCCCATCGGTTCGGAGCGCCTCACGGACGAACGATACCCGCTGCCACGCAAGGTCTGCGAGGGGTTGCGGGGGGGATCGTGTCACAGAGTACCGTCGGGTGCCCCGCGCTCCGTTTGCCCGGCCGAGACAGAGCTCGGCCAGAGGACCATGCTCGTCGATGGAAACTCCATGGACCGGAAGCAGCGCTCGGTGCCCCGCGCTCCGTTTGCCCGGCCGACCCGTTCGACTCGCTTCGCTCGCTCAGGGCAGAGGACAGAGCTCGGCCGCTTCATGGGCTCGGAGTGAGTCTGCAGCCACGAAAGCCGATGGGAGGGGGCGTCCCCTTCCCCCCCCGTGGGGTGGGAAGGGGATCGAGGGGATGCGGGGGGCATCCGATCAACCGTCCCCTTCCCCCCCCTGGGGGTGGGAAGGGGATCGAGGGGTTGCGGGGGGGACCCAGATCACTGCACCCCGATGTACCCCTCCCGCTCCAGGTGCAGGATGATCTTCTGCACCGCCTCGTCCGGGGAGAGGTCGCTGGTGTCGATCGTCAGCTCCGGCTCCACCGGCTCCTCGTACGGATCCGAGATGCCGGTGAACTCCTTGATGATCCCCTGGCGGGCCTTGGCGTAGAGGCCCTTCCGGTCCCGGTCCTCGCACACGCCGAGGGGGGTGCAGACGTGGACCAGGATGAAGCCGCCGCCGGGCTCGATCAGCTCGCGCACCTCGCGGCGCACGCGCTCGTAGGGCGCGATCGGCGCGCAGAGAGCGATGCCGCCGTTCTTGGTGATCTCGGAGGCCACGAAGCCGATGCGCCGGATGTTGATGTCGCGGTGCTCCTTCGAGAAGCCGAGCTCCGACGACAGGTTCTTGCGCACGATGTCGCCGTCGAGGAGCGTCACCGGCCGGCCGCCCATCTCGAGGAGCTTGACCAGCAGGACGTTGGCGAGCGTCGACTTGCCGGCGCCCGAGAGGCCGGTGAAGAAGACGGTGAAGCCCTGCTTGGCGCGCGGCGGATGGGTGCGGCGCAGCTCCCGGGCGACCTCCGGGAAGGTGAACCACTCGGGGATCTCGCGGCCGTCGGCGAGGCGCGAGCGCAGCTCGGTGCCCGAGATCGAGAGCGTCCGGGTGCCCTCGGGCACCTCGTCGACCGGCATGTAGGTGTCCTGGTCCTCGACGTAGACCATCATCTTGAACGGCACCATCGCGACGCCGATCTCGTCCTGGTGCTTCGCGAGCAGCGCCTGGGCGTCGTAGGGGCCGTAGAACGGCTTGCCCTGGGAGTCGTTGCCCGGGCCCGCGTGGTCGCGGCCGACGATGAAGTGGGTGCAGCCGTAGTTCTTGCGGATGATGGCGTGCCACACCGCCTCGCGCGGGCCGCCCATGCGCATGGCGAGGGGCAGGAGCGAGAGATCGACGGTCTGCTGCGGGTAGTGCTCGAGCAGGGCCTGGTAGCAGCGCACCCGCGTGTAGTGGTCCACGTCGCCCGGCTTGGTCATGCCCACGACCGGGTGGACCAGGAGGTTCGCCTCGAGCTCGCGGGCGGCCCGCAGGGTGAGCTCGAAGTGGGCGCGGTGCATCGGGTTCCGGGTCTGGAAGGCGACGACCTTCCGCCAGCCGCGCTTGGCGAAGCGGGCGCGCAGCTCGGCCGGCGTGCGGCGCAGGGTGCGGAAGTCGTAGTGGGCCGGGAGCTGGACGCCTTCGAGGCGGCCGCCGACGCCCATGTCGTTCATCCGCCGGAAGACATGGGCGACGCCGGGATGGGCGTGGTCCACGGTGCCGAAGACCGACCGGGCCTTGGCTTCGCGGTCGATCTCCCAGACATCCGCGACGTGGAGGACGGCGAGCATGACCCCTTCGGGATCGCGCAGGACGAGGGGCTTGTCACGGTCGAGCCCCCCGGCCGTCTCGGCGGTCACGTCGAGGGTGATGGGCATGGGCCAGAGGGTGCCGTCGCCTAGGCGCATGGACTCGGCGACCGACTCGAAGTCGGCCTGCCCCATGAAGCCATCGAGGGGCGAGAAGCCGCCGTTCAGGATCAGCTCGAGGTCGCAGAGCTGGCGCGGCGTGAGGTCCCAGGAGGGCCAGTCGCGGGAGGCGGCCTTGAGCTCGGCGGCGCGGTCGGCGTCGACCATGGGGTCGACGAGGCGTCCGCCGTGGGGGGCGATCAGGTGGTCGGGCGAGGTGGCGGCCTTGCCGGCGGCCGCCGGCGAAGGGAAGGGCAACGGGTCGGACGGAGACGCAGTCATTGAGGTAACAACTCCCTGTGTGATTCGCTGGATGGGGCGGGTCGCGTGGAGAGGTATTGCTTGGGAGTCGAAGTATTGCAGGTGGGGTGAGGTTTTGCAACGCGGCGCCGCGAGCCGGGCTGCTACGATCAGCGCCTCGTGGAGGCGCAACGGTGAAGCTCTCGGTGGTGATCCCCGTCTACAACGAGGCGTCGACGGTGGAGCACCTCCTCGCCCGGGTGCGGGAGGTGGCGCTCGCGGGCGTGGACCGGGAGATCGTCGTGGTCGACGACGCCTCGACCGACGGCACGGCCGCCGTCCTCGCTCCCCTCGACGGTCGGGACGGCGTGCGCGTGCTCACCCACGGCGTGAACCAGGGCAAGGGGGCGGCGCTGGCCACCGGCTTCGCCGCGGCGACCGGCGACGTCGTCCTCGTCCAGGACGCCGACCTCGAGTACGACCCGCGCGAGTACCCGAAGCTCCTCCAGCCGATCCTCGACGGCCAGGCCGACGTGGTCTACGGCTCGCGGTTCGCCGGCAGCGAGGCCCACCGGGTGCTCTACTTCTGGCACTCGCTGGGCAACCGCTTCCTCACCCTCCTCTCGAACGCCTTCACCAACCTGAACCTCTCCGACATGGAGACCTGCTACAAGGTCTTCCGGCGCGAGGTCCTGGCCGGCCTCACCATCGAAGAGCCCCGCTTCGGCTTCGAGCCGGAGATCACGGCCAAGGTCGCCGCCGGCCGCTGGCGGTTGTACGAGGTCGGCATCTCGTACCATGGCCGGACCTACGAGGAGGGGAAGAAGATCGGCTGGAGGGATGGCTTCCGCGCGATCTGGTGCATCCTGAAATATAATTTGAGATAAGGCGGCCGCCGCGGGCGCGGAGGGGCGGCCCGCCCGGTCTCACAGGCGGCGTTACGGGCGGGAAGGGGAGGCTTCGATCTTGGTGATCGTGGTCCCGCCGCCGAGGAGGACGGCGGCGGGCACCAGGGCCTGCGGCCGGTCCCACCAGGCGACGATGCAGCGGCGGCAGATCTCGTCGGCCCGCAGCACGTTGTCCGGACCCATCCGAGAGATGATGCCGTCGCAGAGGAATCCCAGGACCGGGTTGCCCCGCTGCTCGTCGGCGGTTTCGCCCACGATCAGGTTCTCGGCCATGCCGATCTGCTGCTCGTCGAGCTCGACGTCGCAGCCCGCGGTGACGGGGGCGGTCAGGTGGCCGCTCTCGCTCACGACCTTCCCGTCCGGACCGACGACCGCGGTGTAGTACTCGATCCGGTGGTTCTCGTCCGTCGGCTTGGGAGGCGT
Source organism: uncultured Acidobacteriota bacterium (assembly GCA_963741925.1). Lineage (GTDB taxonomy): Bacteria > Acidobacteriota > Thermoanaerobaculia > Multivoradales > DATKCC01 > CAVUBL01. Next base: position 883,970 of record CAVUJU010000002.1, on the reverse strand, counting down.
GACCCAGTAGGCGCCCGCGCCGGCGGCCTCCATGACGACATAGTAGAACTCGCCGTGCCCGTCCCACCGGAAGTAGAGGCGGGTTTCGGCGCCGCCGACCTCGGGCTGGACGGTGGCATGGATCAACCCGTTCGCGTTGTTCGGCAAGCAGGAGATCTGCTCGGGCTGGATCGACGGCTCCTCGGCCCGCAAGGCGGGTGTCGACGCGACGGCCAGGACCAGGATGACGGTCAGCGAATACGCCAAAGGCGCACGAATCATGGGTGAAGTTCTCCTCGGAACGCCTCTCAATGTAGAGCCTCCGGCCTCTGTTGTCAAGAGGAGCCGCCGCCGGGCGGCGGCGCGGAGCCCAGGATCTTGTCGCGGTACGACAGGACGAACGGGGTCTTCTCGATCCGGGGGAGGCTGCGCTCGAGGGCGTCGGCCGCGCCCTGCCGGTCGCCGGTCTCGTAGAGCGACACGGCCAGGTAGAAGAGCATCTCCGGGTCCTTCCGCAGCGCGTCGCCGGCGCGATGGAAATAGGTCACCGCCTCCTGCCACATCGAGGCCCGGTACGCGATCGCCGCCGTGAGCGCCTGCGCCTCGGACGAGTCGGGGCGGGCGTCGGCGACCTCGCGGGCGAGCCGCAGGGGCTCGGCGAGGTCGCCGCGGTGCCGCGAGGCCTTGAGCAGCTCGCGGGCCCGGTCGAGCTCGGCGGCCTGATCGGCCGTGAGCCGGGCGGGAGCGCTCTTCGCCGGCGCCGCGGCGGGGGACCCGGAGGGCGACGGGAGGCCCTCGGCGCCTTCGGGCTCGGCGGCCTCGGGCTCGGCGACCTCGGGCTCGGCGGCCTCGGGCTCGGCGGCCGCCACGGCGTCGTCGCCGGTCGCCGCCGGCTCCTCCTCGCGCGGGACCAGGCGTGCGAAGGCCGGCGTCCTGGCCAGGAGCTTGGGCGGCACCCGCCTGGCCACCTCGGCCTCGAACGCCTCTCGCGTCGCGGGGTCGAGATCGGCGGCGCGGTAGGCGCCGAAGCGCTCCTCGATCTCGACGATCCGGCGGAACGTCTCGCCGAAGCCCTCGTCGTCGCTGCTGCGCGCCTGGGCCAGGCCGAGCCGGGTCAGGCAGGTGGCCAGGCGCGGCGGCTCGTCGAGCAGCCCGAAGCACGCAAGGCGCAGGTCGTGGGCCGCCGCCGCGTCGTCGCCGCGCTCGAGGGCGAACGTGCCCTGGCGCAGCAGGCGCAAGTAGTGGGAGTTGGCCGCCTCGGCGGCGGGCGGGGTGAGCGAGAGGCCGAGGACGACGAACGCGACGAGCGGGGTGAGCGGTCTACTCATCGGGGCTCGAGAGGGCCTGCTCCGGCGGCGCCAGCGGCTGGTTTCCGAGGACCGCCCGGGGATTGGTGACGGTGAGCAGGCGGGCCACGGCGTCGCCCCACCGGCGGGCGATCTCGGACGAAGCCTCGCTCAGGCCGGGCGGCCGCGTGGAGGTGTCGTGGGTGTCGCTCGCCACGAAGTGGACCAGCCCCTCGTCGAGGAGGCGATGCGCCCGATCCTGGGTCTTGCGGCCGTAGCGGCCGGTCACGCTTGCGGCGGTGAGCTGGAGCGTCGCGCCCAAGGCCACCAGGCGGTGCAGCGTCCCGAGGTCCTCGGCGAGCCAGTGCATCTCCTCGGGGTGGGCGAGGATCGGCCGCCAGCCCCCGACCACCAGCTCGTGCACGAGGCCCGCGGGGTCCGGGTCGGGCTGGTGGCGGCTGAACTCGATGAGCAGGTAGCGCGAGCCGGCGAGGCTCAGGACCTCGGCGGTCGGCCACCGATCGAGGGCCGAGAGCAGGCCGTCACCGACCCGGATCTCCGCTCCCGGCAGGACCCGGAGCTCGGGCCCCACCGCCGCCTGCACGCGCCGGCGCAGGCTCTCCAGGCGCCCGAGGTCCGCGTTCCACCAAGCCTCGTGGCGCTGATGGGGCGTCGCGACGACGGCGGTGCAGCCGTCGGTCGCCGCCGCCCGGCACATGCTCACCGCTTCGTCGAGGCTGCTCGCTCCGTCGTCGATCTCCGGGAGCACGTGGGTGTGGATGTCGATCATCGTCACGCCGCCGAGCCCGACTGCGGCTCCTCGGCGGCGTACGCCTCGTAGTAGTAGTACTTGCGGCTCGAGCCGCCGGTGTTCCGATGGCAGTTGAGCACGGTTCCGAGGATCTTGACCTCGGACATCAGGAGCCGGTCGCGGCAGGCCTTGGCGTCCTCGCGCAGCACCTTCCCCTCGCGCAGGCAGAGCACCATGCCGTCGGTGAGCGAGCCGATGATCGTGGCGTCGGTGACCGCCAGCACCGGCGGAGTGTCGATGATCACGAAGTCGAAGCGGGCGCGAGCCCGGGCGAGGAGCTCGCGCATCCGCGCCGAGGCCAGGAGCTCGGACGGGTTGGGCGGGATCGGGCCCGAGGGGATGACGTTCAGGTTCGGCACCTCGACCGCGGACATCACCTGGCCCGGGTCCTCGCCGCCGGCGAGGACGTTGACCAGACCGGTGCGGTTGGAGATCCCGAAGACCTCGTGGAGGCGGGGCTTGCGCAGGTCGCCGTCGATCAGGAGCACGCGCCGCCCGAGCTGCGCCATCACCACCGCCAGGTTGGCCGAGGTCGCGGTCTTGCCCTCGCCGGAGCCGGGCGAGGTGATCGCCACCACCTTGAGCTCCTGGGCGCTCGAGAGCAGCAGGGCGGTGCGCAGGGAGCGGTAGGCCTCGGATACCGACAGGCGCGGCCGCTCGTGGGGTACCAGCTCGATGCGGTCGAGCGAGCCGGTGGTCTCCTCGCGGTCGGCCGAACGCCGGATCCGCAGCAGGTCGCCCGCCTTGCGCCGCTTGCTGCGGGTGCCGTAGCCGTATCCGTAACCGCCCTTGCCCAGGGAGCGCCCGCTGAACAAGACGTCCGGGATCACCGCCAGGTTGGCGAGCCGCAGACGCCGCTCGATCTCCTCGGCGCTCTTGAGGGTGCGGTCCATGTACTCGATCAGGAAGACCGCCCCGATGCCGAGCATCAGGCCGAGGCCGAGCCCCATGGTCAGGTTCTGGCGCAGGGAGGGCTGGTAGGGGGTGCCGGGCACCAGCGCCCGATCCACCACGCGCACGTTCGACTCCCGCGTAACCTGGAGGCGGCCCGCCACCTCGGTCTCGGACTGCTGGCGCAGGAGCTTGTCGAGCAGGTCCCGGCTGCTCGAGATCTCGACCTGGAGGTTGGTCAGGTCGACGGCGGCCGAGCTCTGGTCGAGGAGCTCGCTCTTGGCGTCCTCGAGCTCCTTCTCCAGGGTCCGTTCCCGGCGCAGGGCGGTCTGGTAGTCGGCGAACGCCGCCTGCTTGGCGTTCTCGACGTTGTCGGCGATCGCCTTGTTCACGTTCTCGCGGCCCTGCTCGATCTCGGCCTGCAGCTCGACCATCGCCGGCCACTCGGGCTTGTAGGTCTGGAGCTTGGTCTGGTAGTCCCGCTCGAGCTTCATCTGGTCGCGCATCAGCTCGCCGATCGTGCCGCCGGAGTAGGAGTCGGCCACGTCCTGGCGCGGCGATTCGAGCAGCTCCTTGTACGTGGCTTCCTTCTGGATCCGCTCGGCCTTGGCCTCGGTGTAGTCCTTGTTCATCGCCTGGAGGCGTTGCAGGACCACGTTCGAATCCCGATCGAGGGAGATGATGTCGGTCTTCCGGCTGAAGGCCTGGAGCTTGGCCTCCCGGTCCTGGATCTCGCGCTTCAAGGCGTCGATCTGGGAGGCGAGGAACGAGGACGCCCGCCCCGCGGTGTGCGTGCGGTTCGAGATGCCCCAGTCGATGAACGCCTCGGTGAAGCCGTTGGCCACCCGGGCCGCGAAGGCGGGCGAAGAGGAGTGGTAGTGGATGTCGACGAGCTGCGTGTTGCGCAACGGTGCGACGTCGAGCCCGCCCAGGAGGCGGTTGGCGAGCTGGCCGAGCACCTTGGCGTCGGCGCTCTCCGGGTCGAGCTCCTTGCCGTCGGCGGGGGCCAGCGCCTTGCCCCCGGGGTTGAACTGGGGGTCGTCGGCCAGCCCCAGGTCGACCACCACCCGCTCGGCGAGCCCGCGGCTTGCGAGGAGCTCGTATTGCGTGGGGTAGTACTGCATGTCCAACCAGTTCTCGAACAAGAAGTTATCGGCCCCGCCCACGGGCGAGAGGCTCTTGCGCTCGATCTGGATCCGCGCCGTCGCCAGGTACTCCTTCGGCGTCATGGCGTAGCGCAGCACCGAGCCGGCCACACAGACCACGAGCAACGCCGCGATCAGCTTCCAGCGCGAGCGCAGCCGCTCCAGGTAGTCGCCCAGGTGGAACTCCGGCTCCTGGTCGGCGAAGGTGACGGGCGCGGGGGGGCCGGCCGGGGCCGGAGCCTCGTCGGGGAACGGGGGCGGGCTGAGGGGACCCAAGGTTTTCAAAAGAAGGACTCCTTGACGACGATCACATCGCCCTGTTGCAGCTCCATGTCGGGCTCCGCGCCCGAGATGATGCGCTTGTAGTGGACCACGATCTCCTTGGCCTTGCCGCCGGGCTGAGGCCGCTTGATCAGGATCTTCTTCGAAGCCCGGTCGGTCAAGCCCCCGGCGCGGGCGATGACGGCGAGCAACGTGACTCGCTCCGAGCTGTGGAACGAGTAGGCGCCCGGCGTTCCCACCTCGCCCAGGCAGTATACGGTCAGGTCGACCGCCGCCGGCACGTTGATCAGGTCGTTGGCGAAGATCGGGATGTTCACGTCGGGGTTCGCCTGCACCAGGAGCTCGTCCACCGAGATCGACACCTGGTCGGTGAGGCCGTTCTCCGCCCGGCGCAGCACGTTGACGCTGTTGCCGTGGTTCTCCCCCAGCCCGCCGGCGGCGGTGAGCGCCTCGAGCAGCGTCAGGCGCCCCGAGACGTCGAGGTTGCCGGGCTTCTTGACGGCGCCGATCACCGAGATCGGGCGGGACCGGAACTCGAGCACCTCGACCGAGACCGAGGCCCGCTGCAGGAGGGACGACTCGAGCGTCTTCTTGAGGCGGGCGGCGAGCTCGTTCTCGGTCAGGCCCTCGGCCGGGACGTTGCCCACCAGGGGCAGCCGGATCGTGCCGTCCTCGTTGACCCGCACGTCGACGTTGAGCTGCGGCTCCTCGAACACGTGTACCGCCACCAGGTCCCGGGGTCCGATGTGATATTCGTTCGAGCTCGAATCCGCGGCGCGGGTGTCGGCCCGGGTCGGCGTGCGATCCACGGTCGGGGTCTGCGCGCCCGCCGAGGTCGTCACCGGGGAGATGCTTGCGAGAATGCAAAGAAGCGCAGCCATCCTGCTCATCCAAAACATGTTAGCCCAGTTGGCCGGCCCCGTCCACTCTCCGGCTGGATCGGACAAACACCGACAGCGACGTCGGAGTCTCTCGGACGGCAGGCTCGGATCGGAACCGGTCGTCGCCCCCTCGGACGCTCGGCTAAGATGGGGTGCTACGAGCCGCCCTCCTCCTGTTCCCATCTCATAGAACGAGTCGATTTCCAATCCGTCGATGCAGAGCTTGCCCGAGGGAGCACCCGACGACGCCATCCGTTCGACGGCGGGCGAGGAGGGAGCCCGGCCGCGGCGGGACGAACCGGTTCTCTCCTGGGCGACGGAACAGGCGATCCACCGCCTGGCGGCGAGCCTCGGCGCGGTCCAGGGCGCGGAGTTCTTCCGCTCGCTGGTCCGCGAGCTCACCCAGATCCTCGGCCTCGACTACGCCATGGTCGGCGAGCTCTCGCCCGCCGGCGACGAGATCACCAGCCTCGCGGCCTGCGGCCCCGCCGGCCTGGTGCCCAACTTCTCCTACCAGGTGGCGGGCACCCCCTGCCAGCGGGCGCTGGCCGACGGCCTCGCCAGCTATCCCACCGGCATGACCCGGGAGTTCCCCGACGACCCCACCTTCGTTGAGCTCCAGGTCGACGCCTACGTGGGCGTCCCCCTGGTGGCGAGCTCCGGGGCGCCGCTCGGCGTCCTCGTGACCATGCATCGGCGCGCGGTCGAGGACGTGCCGCTGGTCTCCTCGGTGCTCCAGGTCTTCGCCATGCGGGCCGCGGCCGAGCTCGAGCGCACGCGGGCCGACGAGGCGCTGCGCGCCAGCGAGGAGCGCTACCGGAAGTTCTTCGAGGAGAACCTCTCGGCGGTCTGCGTGGTGCGGCCGGACGGCGAGATCACCGCCGCCAACCCCGCCTTCGCCGGGACCTTCGGCTTTCTTTCGGTCGCCGAGATCCTCGAGGTCAACGTCCGCGCCCTGGTCCAGGACTGCGGCGCGCTCGAGGAGCTCTTCCGTCGGGTGTGCGAGGAGGGCTCGGTGCGCGCCCTGGAGACCTCCGTGACCCGGTGGGACGGCCGCCCCCTCCACCTGCTCGGCAGCCTGGTGGCCGAGCGTCGGGGCGGAGAGCTGCGCGAGATCACCTGCTACTGGATCGACATCACCGAGCGCAAGCTGGCCGAGCAACAGCTCCTTCACGCCCAGCGCCTCGAGAGCATCGGCACGTTGGCGGGGGGGATGGCCCACGACCTGAACAACGTCCTGGCGCCGGTCCTCATGTCGGTCGACCTGTTGCGGGACCTGGTCGGCGGCGAGCGGGGCCAGCGCCTGCTGGCGTCGGTCGAGCGGAGCACGCGCCGGGGGATGGACCTGGTCCGCCAGGTCCTCTGGTTCGCCCGCGGGGTCGAGGGGGAGCGCACGGTCTTCGACGCCGGCCCGCTCCTCGGAGAGGTCCACAAGATCGTCGGGGAGTCCTTCCCCAGGAACATCTCCGTCCGCACCGAGGTGAGCGAGGGCTTGCCGGCGGTCCTGGGGGACCCGACCCAGGTCTACCAGGTGCTGATGAACCTGGCGCTCAACGCCAGGGACGCCATGCCGCGGGGTGGCAGCCTGCGCCTGGGGGCCCGGCTCCTCGACGCCGAGGACGCTCCGGCGGCGCCTGGCGGCCGCGGGCCGGCCGGGCTCTCGGTGGAGCTGTCGGTCGCCGACACGGGCACGGGCATCGAGCCCGAGGACCAGAGCCGGATCTTCGAGCCCTTCTTCACCACCAAGCCGCCGGGCGAAGGCACCGGCCTCGGCCTGTCGACCGCCCACTCCATCGTCAAGAGCCACGGCGGCGTGATCTTCGTCGAGAGCACGCCGGGGGCGGGGTCGGTCTTCCGGGTCCGCCTGCCCGTCGCCGACGCCTCCGCGCGCCTCGCCAGCCCCGAGGTCCAGCGCCCGGTGCCCCGGGGCCGCGGCGAGCTGATCCTGGTGATCGACGACGAGCCGACGATCCGCGACGTCTGCCGGGAGACCCTGGAGGTCTTCGGTTACACCGCCCTGACCGCCGCCGACGGGGCCGAAGGGGTGGCGTCGTTCGCGCGCCACAACGGCGAGGTGGCCGCGGTGGTCACCGACCTCGCGATGCCGATCATGGACGGTCCGGCGGCGATCCGGGCCATCCGGCGGCTCAACCGCAGCGTCCCGATCCTCGCCATGAGCGGTCTCGCGGAGCGCCACGGCCTGCGCGAGATCGAGGAGCACGGCCTCGCGGCCTTCCTGGAGAAACCGTTCTCGGCCGAGGAGCTCCTGACCCATCTCGGAGAGATCCTTGAGATCCCCCAGCCCACCTGAGGACCCGGACGAGATCGCGGAGCCGCGCCCTCTCCACCTCGCCGTCCACGGCGCCCGGCCGGAGGAGGCGGAGCCCTGGCTCGCGGGCCTGGGCCGGGCCGGCTTCGCGGTGCGGCGGGTCGTCGCCGGAGACGAAGCCGCCCTCTCCGCCGCGCTGCGCCAGCCCCTCGACCTGGTGCTCGTCTGGGACGACGAGGCCGGCGGCCGCTCCCTGGCGACCCTCGCGGCGATCCGCCGGGAAGCGATGGCCGTCCGGGTGATCGTCGTCGCCCATCCCCGGGCCGCCGCCGCCGCCGTCCAGTGCCTCGAGCGGGGGGCCTACGGAGTCCTCGATCCGGACCGCCCGGAGCGCCTGCCACCGCTCGCCGCCCGGCTTCTCGCCGACCTCCACGCCGAGACGGTCACGGCCCTGACCGGGAGGATCGCCCACGACCTCAACAACCTGCTGGCACCGATCCCTCTCGCCCTCCAGCTCATGAGCGAACCCGGGCTGGCCAGGCCCGAGACCGGGCACATGGCGACGATCCGTACCTCGGTGCGGGGCTCCATGGGGGCCGTGCGCGAGCTCTCCGAGCTGGTGCTGGCGCCGCCGGGCCGGCCCCTCAAGGTGCGCGCGAAGCACCTCGTGGCCATCGCCGCGGGACGGTTCCGCGACGGCCTCGGAGGGTCCCGCCGCGTGCTCAGCGAGTACCCGCCCCACCTGGCCCCGATCCGGGTCGAGGCCACCCGCGTGCTGCAGCTGCTCGCCGGCCTGGGCCGGTGGGCCCTCTACGCGGCCCGGGAGGGTGAGGAGCTCATCTTCCGGGGCGACGACGTCGAGCTTCTCGACGAGGTCGGGCGGGAGGCCGCCGGCCGCCGGGGTGGCGATCGTGGTGGCGGCCGGCCGGGGCGCGGACCTCGCGACGGTGGCGTGGGCCTCGAGCGCCGGGCGCGGCGAGCTGGCGGCGGCGCGAGAGGACGTCGCGGCCGAGGGCGGCACCCTGGAGGTGGCTCCGGCGGCCGGACCGGCGCGCGCCTTCCGGCTGGTCTTTCCCGCCGCGGCGCAGGCGGCAGGAGCGCTGCGGCCGCCGGCGAAGCCCCCCGAGCAGGGCGCAGCGCGGGCCGGGCGGCGCCCGCCGGGGACGGCCCGCGGCGACGAGGCGCGGGAGATCCTGGTGATCGAGGACGAGGAGGACGTGCGCGAGGTCACCCGCGCGGTCCTCGAGTCCAAGGGGTACCGGGTGATCACGGCGGCGGACGGCGCCGAGGGCGTGGCGCTCCTGGCCGACCGCCTGGGCCGGATCGCCCTCTGCCTGGTCGACATGGGCCTCCTCCTGATGGACGGCCCCTCGACGCTCCGGGCGCTGCGGAGGATCGACCCCGCCGTCAAGCTCGTCGCCTCGAGCGGCGCGGGTTGGGGCCCGGCGCGCCTCGAGCGCGAGGAGGACGGCGCCGACGCCTTCCTGGCGAAGCCCTACGACTCGGAGACCCTGCTCCGGGTCGTCCGCGAAGTCCTGGGCGAGGGCTGAGAGGGTAGGGACGCGCCCTAAGCGGGGCTCTCCGAGCCCCGAGGGCTCAGCGCGGGCCCGAGGAGCCCCCGACGTTGAGCTCCACCAGGTTCTGCTCGATCGCGTACTGCATGATCTCGGCGTTGTTCTTGAGCGCCAGCTTATCGAGGATCCGCGAGCGGTAGGTGCTGATCGTCTTGACGCTCAGGCAGAGCTCCCCGGCGATCTCCGAGACCGTCTTGGCCGAGGCGATCATCCGCATCACCTGGAACTCCCGGTCCGAAAGGGTCTCGTGGGGCGGAGAGCCGAAGTCCCGGTCGAGGCTCATCACGAGGTTCTCGGCCAAGCTGGGGCTGACGTACTTGCCGCCGGAGAAGACCTTCCGGATCGCACCGATCAGCTCCTCGGCGGCGTTGTCCTTGGTCATGTAGCCGTCCGCCCCGCCCTTCAAGCTGCGGATCGCGAAGCGCTCCTCGGGGTGAACCGTGAGCATCAGGACCTTGATGCGCGCGTTGCGCCTCTTGATCTCGGAAACGGTCTCGAGGCCGCCCCGGCCCGGCATGGAGACGTCGAGCACGACGACGTCGGGCTGGAGCTCGGAGGCCAGGGCGAGGGCCTCCTCGCCGGTGCCCGCTTCCCCCACGACGGCCATGTCCGAGCGCGTGTCGAGGAGCCCTCGGACGCCCTCGCGGAACATCTGGTGATCGTCTGCCAGCAAGATCCGAATCATGAGCCCCCTCCAGTGGTTCCCCGAGCGCCCTTATATCTATCCCTGTATCTATCAGGATCGGGGCGGCTCGTCTGACGGAGGATCGCGCGTTTTCGTGTCGGCGTTTGTCTGACGCCCGACCGTCCTCCGTTTCCGCGAGCTCTCTCCGGCATCCCTGACCGGGTTCGTCCGACCCCGCCTCGGACGCCGTCCGGCAGGCACCCGCCGCATCCCCTTCGCGCGGACGGGCTGTGGGCCGACGCAAACGTCGGAGCGTCGCCGATTCCGCGCCGCCCTGCGGCTTCGTAGGCTGATCTCGAACCGAAATTGCGAGCGCCGCGGCCGGCCCATGAGCTGTTCTCGAGGCCCTTCGCGGTTCGCCACCGAGACCCAGGAGGTCGTCAACCATGTGCCATCGTGACAAGTTCCTTCGCTGGTCCCCCCTCGCCGCCCTGCTCCTCCCCGTAGTCCTGGTCGCCTGCGGCGGCGGCTCGGGCGGGAGCGGGCCGGCCAGCCCGACCGACCCCGCGCAGAGCGCGACCCTCGGCCTCTCGACCGACTGGGGCTCCGTGACCGTCGAAACCAACGGTCTGCCCTTCGACGCCGGCGCCGCCCGCGCCGCGATCGCCGCGGGGTACGCCAAGGGGCGCGCGCAGATCGGCGACCACGTGGACCGGCTCCGGCTCGACGGGTATCGCATCGTGGTCATGCCCGCGGACTGGGCGAACGGCAGTCGCTACGGCGAGCACCTGCGCGCCGAGCGGGAGATCCGCATGCGCGTGGGTGTCGAGGCGGTCCTCACCCACGAGCTCCAGCACATGTTCGCCTGGGAGCTGGGCCGCTTCGACGACTGCGAGGTGCGCCAGGACCACGCCCACGGCTACGACCTGCTCTGCGGCCCGCTGCCCTGAGCGCCTGCCGACGGCCGCCTGAGAGCCTGTGAAAAAATCTCCGGCCCTGCTACGGGCGCCCCCGAATCACCCCTCGCGACGTTGCGCCTCCTCGACGTAGGCTCGGCTACGCCTGCGTCGGCGCGCCTTGCGAGGGGCGCCCGGATGACACCCTCGCGACGGGCGGAGATTTCTTCACAGGCTCTGAGCGCTCAGATCCAGCTCGGAGCGCCGATCCCGAAGGTCAGCCCGGCGCGGATCGAGGTCAGCGAGCGGTCCTCGCCCGGCAGGCTCGAGTCGAACACGGAGCGCGAGCCGCCGAGGACCAGGGAGGTGCTGCGGGCGAGCTGGAAGGTGAGCTCGGCGCCGAAGGAGGAGATGTCGTCCCGGCGCGCCGGGACGTCGGCCGAGATGCGCGTGTAGTCGCTCCGGCCGCGTTCCGCGAAGCTTCGCAGGTTCGAGCGCAGCCCGAGCTTCAGCCCCAGCGACAGCCCGACGACGTCGGTCGCGAAGCTCGAGTACCCGTCGGTGATCGAGAACGCGAGGCTGCGCCGGGCGTAGACCGCGGGGGTCAGGCGGGTGCCCTCCGCCGCCACCTGCAACGAGGCGGTGGTGGTGTCGACGGGCACGAACTCCGAGCCCGGCCGGGGCTTGAGCGAGCGCAGCTCGGCTTGCCCGGAGATCGAGATCTTGGGCCCCTGGTAGGCCACGCCCAGCAGGGGCGCGGTGCCCGAGTTCGAGAGGTCCCGCTCGGCGTGCAGGAAGTCGGCCTTGGTCCACTCCGCCCCGACGTCGAACCTCCAGCGCTCCCGCGGCTCGTAGCGCAACCCCGCCCGCAGCCGGTCCTCGTCGCGGTCGAGGAGCTGGAACTGCGGGCCGCTTCGCCGCTCGGCCGCGTTGAGCAGGTCGCGGGAGCTGGCCCGGCCCACCTCGGCGAACACCGAGGTCGAGAACCCCAGCCGCACGGCGCCCGAGAGCGCCAGCTCGTCGCGCCGGGTGTTGGCCTGCTCGGGCACCTCCGCGCTCAGGACCGCCACCCGCTCGGTCCGGCGGGCGGTCGCCTGGAGGCTCAAGTGATTGAAGAAGGCGAACATCCCCAGGCCGTAGCGCCCGTTGAGCCGCCGGCGGTCGGCGTCGTTCTTCCACCAGACGTACTCCGGCAGCGCGTGGGCCGTCCAGATGACCTTGGGGCCGGTGTGCAGGAAGGCCGCCAGGCCGGCCCCGGCGGTGGCCGAGAGGTCGGATTGGGCCTGGGCCCCCTCCGGTTGGCCTCCCGGGTTGTCCGACCAGGTGAGGTCGCGCAGGGCGAGCCAGGGATCGACGCGTAGCTGGCCCAGGTGCCACCGGGCCTGCGCCGCCTCCTCGTCCAGGAGCTCGCGCTGCGACTTGAGCTGGCGGGGCGAGACGCTCCCCGGTTGCGTATACTGCGTGAACTGCCCCCAGGTCACCGCGGGCGTGCAGACGGCGGCCGCCAGGGCGGTCGCCGCGACGAAGGCGAGCTTGCGTTCGAGGCGCATGGTCCTCCCGTGATCCATGAAATCTACGGCCCGCGAGCGGGCTCCAGGTTGTCCGGTCGGGCGATCATACGGCATCCCGCCCTGGTGCCCGCGGGACTCTTCGCCGCGCTGCTGCTCTTCGCCCCCTGGCCGTTCGGCAGCGTGCCGTTCTGGGCGGCGGCGGCGCTCAGCGCCGGGTCGGCGGCGGCGGCCGCCGTCGCCCTGGTCGGCTTCGGGAGCGCACGGGCCCTCCGGCGGGTCGCGGTTCCCGCCTGCGCCCTGCTCGCCCTCGCCCTCCTCGGGGTGCTGCAGAGCGTCTCCTGGCCGGCGGCGTGGGTGGCCCGCGTGTCGCCCGAGCACGCCCTCCTCACTCTCCAGGCGCGCGAGGCCGGGCAGCCCGAGGCGTCCGCGCGGCGGGCGGGCCCCGTGGCGCTCAGCCTGGCGCCCTCGGCGACCCGCCGCACCGCCCTCCTCTTCGCCGGCCTGGCGGCCGCCCTGGCGGGGGGCGCGGCCGTCGGGCGCTGGCGCTTCGCCCGGCGCCTGGTCGCGGGGGCGTTGCTCGCCGCGGCGCTGGGCGAGATCCTCTACGGCATTCCGCGCTGGTTCGCCCGCTCGCGGACGATCTGGGGCGTCGAGGTGGCGGGCAGCGACCGCCTGCACGGCTCCTTCGTCAACCCCAACCACCTGGCGGTGTACCTGGAGATCGCCCTCGCCGTGGCCTTCGCCTGGGCCTGGTGGGCGGTGGGCCGGGCGGCGCGGGAGAGCGCCGCGGAGCGGAAGGTCGCCCTGGTGGCCCCGCCCGCGCTGGCCTGGTTGACCCTGTTCACGGGTCTCGCCTTCACCGGCTCGCGCACCGGCCTGGCGACCGCCGTGGTGGCCAGCCTCGTCCAGGGCCTGCTGGCGCCGCGCCGCCCCGGGACGCGGCGGCGGTCCGCCCTCTGGGCCTTCGCCGGGCTCGTCGTCGTGGCCCTGGGGGTGGCGGCCGTCCTCGCGACCGGACCCGAGCAGGGCTTCGGCCGGCTCCTCGCCACCTCCACGCAGGACCTCGCGTTGAACGTGCGCCTGGAGGTCTACCGCCGGTCTCTCGATCTCTGGAGGCTCTTCCCCTGGCTCGGCTGCGGCCTGGGGACCTTCCTGGACGCCTTTCCCCTGGTGCAACCCCGAGCCGTCGCCGAGCTCACCTGGTGGCACGCCCACAGCGATCCCATCGAGCTCCTGGTCACCGCCGGCGCGATCGGCTCCGCGCTGGCGGCGGTGGGCCTCGCCGCCCTCGTGGTCCGACTCGGCCGAGTGCTCGTCGGCGGCCTGCGCAGCGAGGACCGGGCGGCGGCGCTCGCCGCGCTCGGTGCACTGGTCGCCGTCGGTCTCCACGAGTGGGTCGATTTCGGGCTCACCATGGCCGCCAACAGCTTCACCCTGGCGGTCGTCACGGGTTGCGCGGCGGGGGCGCTGACGAGGAGCTCGGCCGCAGAGCCACGACCCCCGGCCACGCCCGATCCCCGGAGCTGGCCGCCAGGGTCTCCACCTCCAGCAGATGGGGCCCGGGCGCGACCTCGGTGACGAGGGTCAGGGAGGCGCCGGGAGTCACCTCGTAGCAGCCCTGGGCGCCGCCGTCCCAGCGCACCTCGACGGCGGCGCCGTCCGCGGGGACGGTGGAGAAGGCGAGCGAAAGCCCCGGCGCGGCCCCGTCGGCCATGAGCTCGAGGCGGGCGGAGGCGTCGTGGATCGACCAGGCGAAGGGCGGCCAGCGGCGAGCCTCTCGGGCCCGGACGGCGGCGCGCGCGTCGGCGGCCGCCGCGCCGCCGCCCTCTCCGACGGCCACGGCGAGACGGCCCTCGAGATAGGCCGGATGGTCGCGCCAGGCGGGGTGGACCTGGTCCAGGGCCTCGGCGGCGCCGGCGAGGTCCCCGCGCTTCACGAGCAGGCGCGCCTTCTCGATCAGGTAGGGCCCCCACGGCTCGCTCCACGCGGCCGCCGCCCCGCTCTCCCGCTTCTCGGCCCGGTCCAGCCGTCCCGATGCCAGCGACGCCCAGGCGAGGAGCGCGGCCTCCGGGTCCTGTGTGCCGACGCCGGCGGCCACGGCGCTGCTCAGCCGGGCGATGGCGCCGGGCGAGAGGGGCGTCTGGCCGTTGAGGCGCTGGTCCTGCGCCCAACGGAGCCAGGCGAGCATCGGCGGAGCCTCCTCCTGGCGGACCGGGCCGTAGGGTGCGGCGCGCATCGCCCGGTCGACGAGAGGGGCGAACGCCCGGTCCGGAGGCGCCTCGACTGCGACGCCCAGGAGCTCCTGGCGGGCGGCGAGGAGGTGCTCCACCGCCAGGTCGCGATCGGCGGCCTGGAGCTGGCCGGTGATCTCGTCGCGCAGGGCCCGCCTCTCGCGCCGCCACGAGCGGCAGTAGCCGGCCCAGTCGCCGCGACGAGCCATGGCGAGCCGCACCCGCTGCCAGGCCCACGGCGCGTCGGGCACCGGCGCCAGGGCGTCGTCGCCGGTGCCGGCGAGGTCGATCCAGGGCTCGATCAGGCGGTCGAAGGTGCGCGGATCCCTGAAGGCCTCGCCCACCAGGTGCCGGGCGAGGCGGCGCTTGGCGGGAGACAGAGCGGGCCAGAGCTCGAGATAGGCGGTGGCGAGGTAGCGGGCCGGCTCGATCTCCTCGGGAGCGAGCCGCCGGGCGAGCGAGAGGGGCTCTTCCCAGCGCCGGTACGCCTGGAGCAGGCGGGGATCGCGGGTGAGGGACCACGAGAGGTAGGTCGCCGCGCCGGCGAGGGTCGCCGCCTGCCACGAGGAGGGGCGTTCGGCGAGCACCCGGCGGGCCAGGCGATCCGCCGTCGCGAGGCGGGCGAGGCGGAGGTCCCGCGCCGCATCCTCCGCCTCGGCTCCGGCCGCGTCGGCCCCGGGGTCCATGGCCTCGTAGAGGAGGCTCCCGGCGACCGCGATCCGGGCCCGGTCGCCGTCGTCGGCCCGCCGCACGGCCCGCACCAGGGCCGGATGGGCGACGCCGAGGCGGCCGGCGGTCGCGAGCAGCTCGGACCGGGTCCGGCCCAGGGCCGCGAGCTCCGTCACGGCGGCGACGATCACCAGCCCGGCGCCCAGGACGAGGAGCGCGCTCGCGACGCGGGGCCTTCGGGAGTCGCTCATCATGGATCAAGGTATCGTACTCCGCGTGACCCAAGCGGCTCCATCCAAGGCACATCCGAAGGCCGGGGCGCGCGCCCCGGCGTCGCGGCGGCCGGGAAGGCCGCCGGACCCGCGAGCGGAGGCCCGTTCCGGCGACCGGCTTCTCGCCCGGTTCCTCTCGCGGCTGGGCGACCTGGCGGTCTGGGCCCTGGTGGTGGTCGCGCCGTTCGCCGTCTCGTTCACCTCGGTCGACACCTTCCGGCTACCGAAGCTCATGGCCTGCGAGTGGCTCGGCCTCGCCTCGCTCCTCGCCTTCGCCCTGGCCGCCGCCCTGGGCGGCCCCCGCGAGCGGCCCGCCGCAGCGCCCTGGTGGCGCGAGCCGGCGCTCCTCGCCGTCGCGCCGATGGTGGGGATCGCGAGCCTCGCGCTGGTGATCGGCGAGCACCCGCGCCACGCTCGGCCGGCGGTCGTCGACCTGTGGATCGGTGCCGCCTGCCTGGTCGGCTGGAGCCTCGCCCTCGACCGCGCCCGGCTGCGCCGCCTCCTGGCCGGGCTGGCGATTCCGGCGGCGCTCATGGCCCTGCTCGGCGTCCTTCAGCTCCTCGATGTCTACCGCCCGTTCGCCTTCGCCGGTGGGGAGGAGACGTCCCGGCTGGGGGTGACCGCCCTCGCCGGCAACCCGGGAGACCTGGGAGACTTCCTGGTCCTGGCCGCCCTCGTCGCCCAGTGGGGCCTGCTGCGGGCCCTGCCCCGGGGGACCCGGCGGCGCGGTGGCAGGCACCCGGGGGTCGTCCTGTGGGGCGCCGGCCTCGCCCTGCTGGTAGGCGGCCTGGTGGCGAGCCAGACCCTGACCGCGGCCGTCGCCCTGGTCGCGGGCAGCCTGGTCTTCTGGCTCGTCGCCCTGCCCTGGCGCCGCGCCCTCGCCGCCGCCGCCGTCGCGCTGGTCCTGGCGGTGGCGGCCGGCGCCCTGGCGCCGCCCCTGAGAGCGCGGCTCGCGACGGTCGGGCGGCAGGTGGCCGACGGCGAGTGGAACGCCGCCCTCTCCGGCCGGCTCGACGGCTGGCGGGCCGCCGTCTGGATGCTCGAGCGGCACCCCTGGACCGGGGTCGGCCAGGGCGCCTACCGGGCGGAGTTCGCGCGCGCCGAGCTGGCGCTCGTCGACCAGGGGTTCACCCCCTATCGCGGGCACGCGGAGCCGTTCTTCGCCAACGCCCACAACGACTACCTGGAGGCGGCCGCGGAGTGGGGGCTGCCGGGGCTCGCCGCCCTCGCATGGGCGCTCTGGGTGCTGCTCCGGAGCCTCCGCGCCGGCGCCCGCCGGGGCGACGCCGGGGACCAGGCGCTCGCCTGGGCCGCCGTCGCGGCCGCGGCGTTCCTCGCCCTCGGGCACTTCCCCTTCCACCTCGCCCTCGTCGCCTACCCCTACCTCCTCGTCTTCGCGTGGATCTCGCGCCGGGCGCGGGCGCAGGAGGCGGCGTGAGCCGGCGCCGCCTGCTGGCGTGGCTCGCCGCGGCCGTCTTCGCCGCGGCGCTCGTGGCCCAGACCGGCCGCGCCGTCGATCGGATCGGGGCCAGCAAGCGCCTGCGCGTGGTGCAGACGGTGAGCTCGCGCATGGCGTCGCTCGGTCAGGCGCCGCCGCAAATCATCGCCGGCGACTTCCGGCTCCTGCGGGAGGCCGAGCGCCTCGATCCCTCCCTGGTCGAGCCCCTGGTCGCCACCGCCGGCCAGTACATGCTGACCGGGCAGTACGACCTGGCGGTCGGGGCCTACGAGCGAGCGCTCGCCTTCGAGCCCCGGGCGGAGATCTACGACGACCTGGGGCGCGCCCTCGGGGCGGCCGGGCGCACGGAGGAAGCGCGCCAAGCTTTCGCCAAGGCCCGGGCCCTCGACCCCGGTCCCGCGGGGCGGCCCCGCTCCTGATCCGCCGCTGCGCTCACACGCCTCGCGAGGTGAGCACGATCTTCACCGTCCGCACCAGGATCGCCAGGTCGAGCCAGAAGCTCCAGTTGGCGATGTAGGCGAGGTCATAGCGCAGCTTGTTCTGGGCGCTCGAGTGGTACTCGCCGTTGACCTGGGCGAGACCGGTCAGGCCGGGCGCCACCGAGAAGCGCTCGGCGTAGCCCGGGATCTCTTCCAGGAACCGGGCCACGAAGCCGGGGCGCTCCGGACGCGGCCCGACCAGGCTCATGGAGCCCGCGAGGACGTTCCAGAGCTGCGGCAGCTCGTCGAGCCGCAGGCGGCGGAAGAGGGCGCCCACCGGGATCAGGCGGGGATCGCCCGGCTGCGCCAGCACCTCTCCGGAGTCGCACTCGGCGTCGACCCGCATGGTGCGGAGCTTCCACAGGGTGAAGGGCTGGAGGCCCCGACCCATCCGCTCCTGGCGGTAGAGGGCGGGCCCCGGCGAGCTCACGCGCACGGCGAGGGCGCAGAGGGCGATCACCGGCGCGGCGGCGAGCAGCATGAGCGAGCCGGCGCCGAGGTCGAAGACCCGTTTGACCGGCCGGAAGAGCCGCCACTCCGAGTCGCGGACCACGTCGATCAGGGGGATGTCCCGGATCCAGCGGTAGCGCATGCGCCCGATCAGGCTCTCGAACGGGCCGGGCAGCATCAGGACGCTGCCGCGGGCGCGCGTGCCGGAGGCGGCCAGGCCGTCGAGGAGCCGCGTCTTCCAGTAGGAGTCCGTCTCCGCGATGATCACGTGGTCGACCTCCCCGCGGGCGACCAGGTCCTGGAGGTCGTCGATCGTTCCCAAGCACCGGCCCAGCTCGTCCGGCGGGTCCCGGCCGGCCGCCGCGGCGTCGCCCGGTGCCGGCACCCACCCCACGATCGTCAGGCCCTGGATCGGGTGCTCGTGGATCCGGCCGGCGAGCTCGGCGGCCGGGGCGCCCGCCCCGATGATCGCCACCCGCGCCGGCGCGACCATCAGCCCGGCGACGCCGCCCAGGCGCCAGGCGAGCAGCAGCGGGAGGTCGATGAGCACGAAGACGACGAGCACCGAGCGGGGGAAGGTGCGCTCGGCGAGGAAGAAGAAGGCGCCCAGCGTGAGGCCCATGAGGCAGACCGCCGGCAGCAGGCGGCGCCCGAGCTCGAGGCCGGAGCGCGGATGTGGGGGATCGTAGAGCCCGAAGAAGTAGAGCACCACCGGCTGAGCGAGGGCGAGCAGCGGCCAGTACTGGCGGAAGAAGACCATCCGGTCCGCCGGCAGGAGGTACTCGGTGAACGGCACCGGCAGGTGGATGCGCAGCCGGAACGCCAGGTAGAAGGCGACGAGGGCGACCACCATGTCGCCGGCGAGGCGCAGCCAGCGTCGGAACCAGGGCTCGGGCCGAAACATCGCGGCGATCTTACCTGCGCCGCCCGCCCGGCCGAGACGGAATGCGGCCCGAAGAGCCGTTGGTTGCGGGCCGAGACGTTCGCCCGGCCGAGACAGAGCTCGGCCCAAGGAGTCGTTGGTTGCCGGCCGAGACGGAATGCGGCCCGAAGAGGCGTTGGTTGCCGGCCGAGACGTTCGCCCGGCCGAGACAGAGCTCGGCCGCTTGTACGCCCGCGAGGGTGCATGGTCAGAGAGGTGCGAGTCCTCTCCAGGCATACGCTCTCCGGCCTGTAATCGACTCTGACTGCGTCGCCGCGAGGCGGGGTGGGGAGTAGGAGGAGATGAGCGATCAGTCCGTAGGCAACGAACCCGATTCGGCCGGTAGGACTCGGCGAGCCTGCAAGCGAATGGCGAAGCCCGGACCCGGGAGAGCCGGGGTGCCCGTCGCGCTGAGGGGTAGCGTGCGAAAGCGCGGGCGGGGGGCCTACAGGTGGTTGGGGACGGAATGATCGCGACGGCCAGGCACCGTAAGCGGGGAGACCTGTCGTCCACGAGGAGAAGCAGGGCGGCAGGAGTCAGAGCTTCCATAGTAGCGAGGAAGCGCCGTAATGGGCGTGGAGCGAAGGGAAGCAGGAAGGTGGATGCGTGACGGCCAGGACGAGAGACGAGACCCCGGCGCGAGTGGGGCGAGCCCCTAACCCCGGCGGAGAGGTCCGGTCCCGATGGGGCTGGGCCGAACCCTCGGTCTGGACGGAGCGCATGCTGCGGGCCCTGGAGACCGGGGTCCGAGGAGGGACGTGGTTCAGCCTGATCGACAAGGTCTGCCGGAAGCAGACGCTTCTGCGCGCGTTCGAGAGAGTCGAGCGCAACGGGGGCGCCGCGGGGGTAGATCACGTCACCGTGGATCACTACGGATCGCGCCTGGAGGAAGAGGTGGAGACGCTGTCGGCGTCCTTGCGGGACGGTAGCTACCGCCCGCAGGCGGTGCGTCGGCGGTGGATCCCCAAGCCGGGAAGCCGCGAGAAGCGGCCCCTGGGGATTCCGACGGTGCGCGATCGGGTGGTGCAGGGCGCGTTGCGCTTGGTCCTGGAGCCGATCTTCGAGCGGGATTTCGCCGAGCACAGCTACGGCTTCCGCCCGGGGCGCGGGTGCCGGGAAGCGCTGGAGCGGGTCGAGGAGCTCCTCGACTCGGGCCACACCTGGGTGGTGGACGCCGACCTGCGCCGGTACTTCGACACGATCGATCCGGAGCGCCTGCTGGCGCGGGTGCGCGAGAAGGTATCGGACGGGCGAGTGCTCGCCCTGGTCGAAGCCTTTCTCGAGCAAGAGGTACTGGACGGACTGGAGAGCTGGACGCCCGAGCGGGGAACCCCGCAAGGCGCGGTGATCAGCCCCCTACTGGCCAACATCTACCTCGACCCGCTGGACCATCTTCTGGCCCGCGAGGGCTTCGAGATGGCGCGCTACGCCGACGACTTCGTGATCCTGTGTCGGAGCGAGACCGAGGCCCGCCGGGCGCTTGCCCTGGTGGAGGCGTGGACGGCCCAGGAGGGCCTGAGCCTTCACCCGGACAAGACGGCGGTGGTGGATACCACCGAGCGGGGTGGCTTCGACTTCCTGGGGTACCACTTCGAACGGGGCTACCAATGGCCCCGCGACAAGAGCCTCCGGAAGCTCAAGGACACCCTGCGCCGCAAGACCCGGCGCACCAACGGTCACAGCCTCGATCGGATCACCTGGGACGTCAGCCGGACGTTGCGTGGTTGGTACGAGTACTACCGCTACAGCCACCCGACGACCTTCCGTCCGCTCGACCGGTGGATCCGCATGCGCCTGCGCAGCATCTTACGCAAGCGTCGCCGAGGCCGAGGCCGGGGCCGCGGTCGCGACCACCAGCGCTGGCCCAACGCCTTCTTCGCCGAGCATGGGCTGTTCAGCCTCGAAGCCGCCTATGCCTCGGACCCGCAGTCCTCTCGCAGGTGAACCACCAACCGGAGAGCCGGATGCGGGAGATCCGCACGTCCGGTTCGGAGGGAGGGGGGGCAGGGAATCCAACCTGCCCTCCCTACCCCTATCATGGGCCTGTTGCGGTGGGGTGCTGCATGGACGGATGAAGCGGCCGAGCTCCGCCTCGGCCGGCCAGGCTCCGCGGCCGGCTCCGAGCCTCCGCTCGGCGCTCAGGGATATACTTTCTCGCTCGCGATGAAGGTCACCGAGCACCTCGCCCGGGCCACCGGCCCGCTGATCAGCTTCGAGATCATCCCTCCCGTGCGCGGCGGCAACGTCCAGGAGCTCCTGGCGCTGATCGAGGACCTGATCCGCTTCCGCCCGCCCTTCATCGACATCACCAGCCACGCGGCCGAGGTGATCTACGAGGAGACCTCCCAGGGCTTCCAGCGCCGGGTCAAGCGCAAGCGCCCGGGCACCTTGGGCGTGTGCGCCCTGATCCAGAACAAGTGGGGCGTCGACGCGGTGCCCCACATCCTGTGCCGCGGGTTCACCCGCGAGGAGACCGAGGATTTCCTGATCGAGCTGCGCTACCTGGGCATCGACAACGTGCTCGCCGTGCGCGGCGACGACAGCGGCTACGAGAAACCGCTCCAGTTCGGGCGCAGCGCCAACCTCTACGCCTGCGACCTGGTGGCCCAGATCGCCGCCATGAACCGGGGAAAGTACCTCGAGGACGACCTCCTGGACGCCGAGCCCTCGGACTTCTGCGTCGGAGTCGGCGGCTACCCGGAGAAGCACTTCGAGGCCCCCAACCTGGCGACCGACGTCCGCCGGGTCAAGCAGAAGGTCGACGCCGGGGCGGACTACGTCGTGACCCAGATGTTCTTCGAGAACGCGCGCTACTTCGCCTTCGTCGACGCCTGCCGGGAGGCGGGCATCGAGGTGCCGATCATCCCGGGGATCAAGATCCTCTCCTCCCAGCGCCAGCTCACCTCGATCCCCCGGGTGTTCTACGTCGACATCCCGCCCGAGCTCTCCGCCGAGGTCGAGGCGGGGCCGGCGGAGCGGGCCGAGGACATCGGGGTGGAGTGGGCCCTCGCTCAGTCGCGCGAGCTCCTGGAGCGCGGCGCGCCGTCGATCCACTTCTACGTCATGCAGAGCTCGCGGGCGATCCGCAAGCTCCTTTGCGAGCTGAAGCTCGATTGACCGCCTCTTGACAGCTTCCCGGCCTCCCTCTAGGCTGATCGTTGCATCGCGAGCGGCTCGGTCTTCATCGGCCGGGCGCGGCAACCTGGGACGGACACCCAAGGTGCCCTCTCGCTCCCGGCGAGCGAGGATGCGGTCGCCTCCCGAGGCCCTCGGAGGGGCGGCAACGAACTGTCCGGCGGCCGAAACCCGCTCTCGTGATGCTCGCGAGGCGGGTTTTTCTGTTTGGAGGCGACTTCGATGCCCACCCTGACCCTTCCCCGGCGGCCGGCCGACGTGGCCGAGCGCACCGCCGCGCTCGAGGGCGCGCTCGCCGAGCGCATCCTGGTCCTGGACGGCGCCACCGGCACTGCGCTCCAGGCCCGGGAGCTCACGGCCGAGGACTTCGGAGGCCCCGAGCTCGAGGGGTGCAACGAGAACCTCTGCCGCACCCGCCCCGACGTCGTCGAGGCGGTGCACGCCGGCTACCTCGAAGCCGGCGCCGACGTGATCGAGACGAACAGCTTCGGCGGCACGCCCCTGGTGCTCGCCGAGTACGGCCTCGCGGACCACGCCTTCGAGATCAACCGCCTGGCGGCGGCGATCGCCCGGCGCGCCGCGGGGCGCCACTCGACTTCCAGACGGACGCGCTTCGTCTGCGGCTCGATGGGCCCGACCACCAAGGCGATCTCGGTCACCGGCGGCATCACCTTCGAGGGGCTCGCCGAGAGCTTCTACGTCCAGGCTCTGGGGCTTCTCGCCGGCGGCGCCGACTACCTGCTGCTCGAGACCTGCCAGGACACGCGCAACGTCAAGGCGGGCCTTTCGGCGATCGAGCGCGCCTTCGCCGAGGTCGGCTGGCGGGTGCCGGTGGCGGTCTCGGCGACCATCGAGCCCACCGGCACCATGCTCGCCGGCCAGGACGCCGAGGCCCTGGCCGTCTCGCTGGCCCACGAGGACCTCCTCTACCTGGGGCTCAACTGCGCCACCGGCCCGGACCTCATGACCGACCACGTGCGGACCCTGGCCGAGCTCGCCCGCACCCGGGTCGCCTGCGTGCCCAACGCCGGCCTGCCCGACGAGGAGGGGTGCTATCCCCAGGGGCCGGACGACCTGGCGGGCGCCCTCGCCCGCTTCGCCGCCAGCAGCTGGCTCAACCTTGTCGGCGGCTGCTGCGGCACCACCGCCGAGCACGTGGCGGCCCTCGTCCGGATGGCGGCCGGCCGGCGTCCGCGGCCGGTGAGTGACCATCACCGGGCGTGGGTCTCCGGCCTCGAGGCGGTGGAGCTGACCGAGGACAACCGGCCGCTCCTGGTCGGGGAGCGCACCAACGTCCTGGGCAGCCGGAAGTTCAAGCGCCTGATCGCCGAGGGGGACCTCGAGGCGGCGGCCGAGGTGGGCCGCGCCCAGGTCAAGGCCGGCGCCCAGGTGATCGACGTCTGCCTCCAGGATCCGGACCGCGACGAGGTGGCCGACATGGACGGCTTCCTGGCCCAGGTCACCCGCCTGGTGCGGGCGCCGCTGATGATCGACTCGACCGACGCCGAGGTGATGGAGCGGGCCCTCGTCTGGTGCCAGGGCAAGGCGGTGCTCAACTCGATCAATCTCGAGGACGGCCGTGCCCGCTTCGACGCCGTGGTGCCGCTCGCCCGCCGCTTCGGTGCGGCGCTGGTGGTGGGGGCGATCGACGAGCTCGGCATGGCGGTGACCGCCGAGCGCAAGCTCGAGGTGGCGCGGAGGAGCTACGAGCTCCTGACCGGCGAGTACGGCGTGCGGCCCGAGGACATCTGGTGGGACGCCCTGGTCTTTCCCTGCGGCACCGGCGACGAGGCCTACCTGGGCTCGGCCGCGGCGACGATCGAGGGGGTCCGGCGGCTCAAGCGGGAGCTGCCGGCGACCCGCACCATCCTGGGCGTCTCGAACGTCAGCTTCGGCCTGCCCGCGGCGGGCCGCGAGGTGCTCAACTCGGTCTTCCTCTACCACGCCACCAAGGCCGGGCTCGACGCCGCCATCGTCAACACCGAGCGCCTCGCTCGCTACGCCGAGATCCCGGAGGAGGAGCGGCGCCTCGCCGAGGCCCTGATCTACCTGGAGCCCGGGGACCCGGCGGCGGGCCGCCGGGCGGTCGAGGCCTTCACCGAGCACTTCCGGGGGATGAGCTCGGCGCCCAAGGCCCGGCCGCGCGAGGAGCTGCCGCTCCCGGAGCGGCTGGCCCGCGCCGTCGTCGAGGGCTCGAAGGTGGGCCTCGAGGAGGACCTCGACGCGGCGCTCGCCGATCCGCGCTGGCCCGATCCGCTCGACATCGTCAACGGCCCGTTGATGGACGGCATGGCCGAGGTGGGGCGCCTGTTCAACGACAACCAGCTCATCGTCGCCGAGGTGCTCCAGAGCGCCGAGGTGATGAAGAAGGCGGTGGCACACCTCGAGCCCCACATGCAGCGGGCCGACGGAAGCTCGCGCGCCCGCGCCCGGGTGATCCTGGCGACGGTCAAGGGCGACGTCCACGACATCGGCAAGAACCTGGTGGACATCATCCTGACCAACAACGGCTTCGAGGTCGTGAACCTGGGTATCAAGGTGCCGAGCGAGGTCCTGATCCAGGCGGTTCGCGAGCACCGGCCCGACGTGGTGGGCCTCTCGGGCCTGCTGGTCAAGAGCGCCCAGCAGATGGTGGCGACCGCGGGGGACCTCGCCGCCGAGGCGATCGAGGTGCCGCTGCTGGTGGGCGGCGCGGCGCTCACCCGCCGCTTCACCCACAAGAAGATCGCGCCCGCCTACGACGGCGGCTTCTGCACCTACGCCAAGGACGCCATGAGCGGCCTCGCCCTGGTCGAGCGGCTGTGCACCCCGGAGGGGCGCCTGGAGCTCGCGCGGGAGGTGGCGGAGGAGGCCGAGCAGGACCGCGCGGCGGAGACCCCGGGCGGCGGGCGCGGTGGCCTCCCCGGGGCCGCCGGGAGCGGCGCCGCCGGCCCCTCGGCCGCCGTGCGCCGGGACCTCGAGCCCCCGCCGCCGCCCGACCTCGCGCGCCACGTCGAGGAGCTCCCCCTCGGCGAGGTCTGGGAGCTGGTCAACCCGCAGATGCTCTACGCCAAGCACCTGGGCCTCAAGGGATCGATCGCCCGGCTCGAGGCGGCGGGCGACCCCAAGCTCGCCATGCTCCGCGAGGTGGTGGCCGGGATCGAGCGCGAGGTCCTGGCCGACGGCATGCGGGCGCGGGCCGTCTGGCGGTTCTTCCCGGCCCGGGCCGAGGGCGAGCGGATCACCCTCCTCGACCCGGAGAGCGGCGCGCCGGCCGCCGCCTGGGACTTCCCGCGCCAGGCCGGCGGGGAGCGCCTCTGCCTGGCGGACTACGTCCTCCGCGGCGACCACGTCGCCCTGTTCGTCACCAGCTTCGGCCCCTCGGGCGGCGAGAACGTCGCCGACAAGGCCGGCCGCTGGCGCCGCGAAGGCGAGTACCTGAAGAGCCACGCCTTCGCCGCCCTGGCGCTCGAGACCGCCGAGGCCGCGGCCGAGCACCTGCACCGGCGGCTCCGCGGCCTGTGGGGGTTCCCCGATCCGCCGGACCTCGAGCCGCGGCGCCTGTTCTCGGGCCGCTACCGGGGCAAGCGCTACAGCTTCGGCTATCCGGCCTGCCCCGACCTCGCCGGCCAGCGGGCGCTGTTCGCGGCCCTCCGGCCGGAGGAGATCGGGGTCGAGCTCACCGAGGGCGACATGATGGACCCGGAGGCGAGCGTCTCGGCGCTGGTCTTCCACCACCCGGACGCCAAGTACTTCGGCGTGTGATCGTGGGACGCAGCCGTCCCCGTGCGGGGACGGCCGCCGCGCCGTTCGGCGGCCGCGGGCGCCGGCCGCCGGGCGGCCGGCGCTGGCAGTCTTCTTGCTGTATCGTTGGCGAAGACTCCGCGAAATCGCCCATGCGGGCTCTCTCGCCTTCGGGCTCGCCGACCAGGAGATTCTCGAGATGACGTCTTCGAACGCCTCCATCCGGCTTCGGCGCCGGCTCTGCGTGTCCAGCTCCTTCTGCCTCGCGGCGGCGTCGGCGGTGCTCCTCGCCGCCGCGCCGCTCGCCGCCCCCCTCGCCGCTCAGCCGCCGGCGGAAGCCGAGGGCTTCGAGCCGCTCCAGAGCTTCGGCGAGGAGGTCTCGGTCGAGGTCGTCAACGTCCAGGTCTGGGTGAGCGACCGCCGGGGCCGGCCGGTGACCGGCCTCGGCCAGGGCGACTTCGAGCTCCTGGTGGACGGCAAGCCGGTGCCGGTCACGAACTTCTCCGAGATCTCGGAGAGCGGCCCGGCGGCGCAGACCCCGGCGGCGAGCCTGCCGGCGCGGAGCCTCGAGCGCGTTCCCGACGCCGAGCGGCTCCACGTCGTCGTCCTGGTGGACAACTGGAACCTGCGCCCCGAGGACCGCTCCCGGGTCCTCGGCGACCTGCGCGGTTTCCTCGGCCGGTCGCTCCGGCCGGGCGAGCAGGCCATGGTGGTGACCTACGACGGCCGGTCGCTGCGGGTCGCCCAGAGCTACACCGACGACCAGGAGGCCCTGGGCCGGAGCCTCGACCAGGTCGAACGGCTGGCCTCCGAAGGCGTCCATCTGGACTCCGAGCGCCGCCAGGCCTTCCGCGAAGTCGCCGAGGCCTATCAGACCGTTCTCGACACCGCGACGCGCCGGGTCGGCGACGACCCGTGCGAGGACGCCTGGCCGGACATGGAGAACGCGGTCCGCTCCTACGCGGCGGAGGCGGTCTCCCACGCCCAGGGCTCGATCTCGGCCCTGAGCTCGGTCATCAAGTCCCAGGTCGGGATCCCCGGGGGCAAGGTGCTCCTCTACGTCGGCAACGGCCTGCCCGACCAGCCCGGGGTCGATCTCTACGAGTACATCCGGCAGCTCTGCCCGGCGACCAGCGTCGAGAACACGAACTTCGCGGGCGAGTACGACCTGAGCACCGTGTACGCCAAGGTGGCGGACCAGGCCAACGCCGAGGGCGTGACCCTCTATACCCTGGAGGCCGAGGACCCCTCCAGGCTGCTCGAGGCCGACGACCAGCCGGCCGATCCAAGATACCGGGTGCCGAGCACGGTGCTGCGCCTCCACCAGCAGGCCCTGCAGGCCCCGCTGCAGCTCCTGGCCGGCGAGACCGGCGGCCGGGCGATCCTCGACGCCACCGACTTCACTCGCCCGTTCGCCGCCATCGGGTCCGACCTGCGAAGCTATTACTCCTTGGGGTTCTCGCCCCGTGGTCCGGACGACGGCTCCCGCCACCGGATCGAGGTCCGGGTGCCGGGCGAGGGCTACCGGGTACGCCATCGCACCTCCTTCGTCGCGAAGCCGTTCGAGCAGCGCCTGGTCGAGCGGATCCGCGGCGTGGCGGGCCTGGCCGACCAGCGCAACCCCCTCGGGGTGAGGCTCGAGACCGGCGAGATGGTGGCGCGGCCGGACGGCAGGGTCAGCGTGCCGCTGCGCATCTGGGTGCCCCTCGATGCGGTGACCCTGGTGCCGGGCAAGGACGGGCTCCACGGTCAGCTCCGGGTGCTGATGGCGATCGGGGAGCCGGGCGGCAGGCTGAGCCCGGTGCGCCAGAAGCTCGTTCCAGTCGACGTCAAGAAGGCCCGGAGCAAGGCCCGGGGCCCGGACGAGCCCGGCGGACAGAAGCTCGTCGAGGTGACCCTCGCCCTGCCCGCCGGGGACGCGCTGGTGGCGATGGGTTTGCGCGACGAGCTCGGCGGCGAGGTCGCCTACCTGCGCCAGACGATCCACGTGGTCCAGCCGCCGCCGGCCGGAGTCGCGAGCCCGCCGGAGGGATAGTCCGACCCCGGCGAGGCGGAAGGAGGCCGCACCATGAAGACACGCGCCACGGTCACGTTCGTCGCCGCCCTTTTCGCCGCGGCCACTGCGGCCGTCGTCGCCCAGCAGCCGCCCGACAACGCCCCGCCGCCGGCTCAGGAGAGCTTCGGCGAGGAGGTCTCGGTCGACGTCGTCAACCTCGAGGTCTGGGTGAGCGACGCGAAGGGGAACCCGGTGCCCGGGCTGTCGAAGGACGACTTCCAGCTCGTGGAGGACGGCAAGCTGGTCGACATCACCAACTTCTCTTCCTACACGACCCGATCGCAGGGTGCGACCGAGGCGACGGGCCCGGAGACCGCCGCGGTGGCGGAAGCGCCGGCCTCCGGCGAGCCACGCGAGACCGCGGAGCCGGGGAATGGGGCCGCCGCCCCGGAGACGGGCATCTCGCCCGAGAACAGTCTCTACCTGTCGGTCCTGATCGACAACTGGACCGTCCGGCCCGAGGACCGGGCGCGGGCGCTCGATGGGCTGCGCGACTTTCTGGACCATCACCTCCGGCCGGAGGACCGGGTGATGATCGCGGCCCACGACCGCTCGATCCAGCTCGTCCAGCCGTTCACGTCCGACCGCCAGGCCCTGGCCCGGGCCCTCGACCGGGTGGCCCGGAGCTCGCCCGCCGGCGTCCAGCTCCGCTCCGACCGCAAGAGCGCGATGAACGCGATCCGAGAGGCCTACCAGGCCGTAGCAGACCTCAACGCGCACGGTGGGTTGGGTGCCGGCGCGGATCCGTGTACCGCCGCGTGGGGTGACATGGAGGCGGCCGCGAGGTCCTACTCGGCCAACCTCCAGGGCGTCTACGAACAGTCGGGCGGCGCCCTCGTGTCGATGGCTCAGATCCTGGCCGGCGTTCCCGGCCGCAAGATGCTGGTCTACGTCGGCGGCGCCCTCGAGCAGACCCCGGGCCTCGACGTCTTCCACTACCTGGGCGAGATCTGCCCGCATCACCAGTCCGACATCGCGCTCCAGTACTCGAACTTCGACGTCACCTGGCTCTACGAGCAGGTGGCGAAGAGCGCCAACTCCGCGGGCGTGACCTTCTACATGCTGGAAGCGGCGACTCCGGGGGGCGACGAGGACCTGGGCTCGGCCGGCCCGATCGGCAGCCTTACGGGGTTCGTCCCGCACGAGCAGCCTCCCGAGGGCTCGAGCGGCGGCGGGCCGGGGCCGACGGGCCCGGGGAATGGATCGTCGGGCGGCGCGGGAGTTCCGCAGGGCCAGCGGGAGGGTCACGCTTCCCACGGCCAGACCTTCCGGCCCTCGACCGCCGTCCAGCGCTTCGCCGAGAGCAACAAGGAGGACGGCTTCTCCTACCTGGCCCACGAGACGGGGGGACGCGCCATCCTGGATGCCGGCGACTTCAAGCCCGAGCTCACTCGCTTGGCGAGCGACTTGAGGAGCTTCTACTCCCTCGGCTTCCTTCCGATCCACCACGGCGACGGCCGCGTGCACCACCTGGAGGTCAAGGTCCCGGGCGGCGACGGCTACGTGGTCCGCTACCGGCGGACCTACGTCGACGAGCCGCCCGAGGAGCGCATGGCCGAGCGGGTGCGCGGCGTGGCGCAGTTCGGGACCGAGACCAACCCGCTGGGGGTGCGCATCGAGACCGGCGAGCCGACGGCGGCGCCGGGTGGGGTGTTCCGGGTGCCGATCCGCCTCTGGGTTCCCCTCGGCTCCGTGACCCTGCTGCCCAAGGACGGCGGCCCGGCGGGCCGGCTGCGGGTGCTCATGGCCTACTCCGACACCCAGGGCAAGCTCGGCCCGGTGCGCCAGAAGGAGGTACCGGTGACCGTCACTCCGGACGCCGGGAAGGAGCCGGACACGAGCTCCGACCGGCTGATCGAGGTGGAGCTCGACCTGGCGCCGGGCAGCCACGAGGTGGCCGTCGGCGTGCGGGACGAGCTGGGCGGCGGCGTCTCGTATCTCCGCCACCACCTGGAGGTGGCGGCCCTGGCACCGGAACAGGCCGCCAAACCTCCCCGTTGAAGTCCCTCCATGCGACGATTCCACGACCCGGTTCTGGTCCTCGGCCTGCTCCTCGTGGCGCTCCCGTCCGGGGCGCAGCAACAGGCCGCGGCGCCGCCGGCGGGGGAGTTCTCCGAGTCGGTCGAGGTGCACGTGGTCAACGTCGACGTCCGGGTGAGCGACCGCAAAGGACGGCCGATCGAGGGCCTCGGGCGGGACGACTTCAAGCTCTTCGAGGACGGCCAGGAGGTCGAGATCACCTACTTCGCCGAGGTGGGCGAGGAGGCGGAGCGCAGACCGTACCAAGAAGCGCCGGAAGCCCCGGCGGCGGCGGTGCCGCCGCCGACGGCCCTCGCCACCTCCGGCGAGCCGCCGCCCCAGCTCGCCATCTTCCTCGACCAGCTCCATCTCGATCCCGGCGGGCGGAGCCGGCTCCTGGCGGGCCTCGAGAGCTTCGTCCAGGGACTGGCCCCGGACGTGCCCGTGCTGGTCGCCGCCGACGCCGGAGGGTTCGCGATCCTGTCGCCGCCCACCACCGACCGCCAGGCGACTCTGGCCGCGCTCCAGGAGCAGGCGAAGGTCGCCGGTGGGGCGGTCCTCGAGGATCGCGAGCGCCGCTCGGCCATGGCGCGCATGCGGGAGCTTCTGGAGCAGTACGGCGACTGCGACCGGGCGCTGCCCGACATGATTGCCGTGGCCCGGGAGTACGGTGGCCAGGTGAGCGACAACGCCCGCAGGACGGTCGACGGCCTCGCTCTCTTGGTGGCGAGCCTTCGAGGCCTGCCTGGCGAAAAGGTGGTGCTCCTGGGATCGGACGGCTTCGCCTTGCGGCCGAGCCTCGGTCTCCTGCGCTACATCGCGGACCTCTGTCCGGAAAAAGAGCGAGACGTCGCGGCCTACTACCAGGAAGACGACCTGAGCGGCGACTACCTGCGCCTCGCCGCCGACGCCGCGGCGAACCGGGTGACCTTCTACTCCCTGGAGGCGACGGGGCTGACCACGGACGCCGACGTGACGGAGGGCCTGGCGAGCAACCAGCCCGGTATCCTCCATCGTCCGTCGGTCCTCACCAAGCGGGTCGAGCGGGCGAACCTCCAGCACCCCCTCTTTCTCCTCGCCGACGAGACCGGCGGCACGACGGCGTTCAACGCCAACCGGTTCGAGGCGCCCCTCCAGGCGATCGCCCGCGACGTCGAGACTCACTACTCCCTGGGTTTCGTTTCGGCGCACCAGGGCGACGGCCGCGTCCATCACCTGGAGGTGGAGGTGCCCGGCCATTCCTACGACATGCGATTCCGCAAGACCTACCGGGCCAAGCCGGTCGACGAGCGGGTCGCCGACTCGATGCTCGGGACGCTCTTGTTCGGGGCCGAGGCCAACCCGCTGGAGGTGACGGTGAGCGTCGGCGACCTCGGTGAAACCGGCCCAGGAGAGGCCGGCACGCGCCCGGCGACGGTGCGGATCGAGGTGCCCCTCACCTCGATCACCCTCGAGCCGGGAGCCGGGTTCTCGCTCGGCCGCTTGCGGCTGGTGCTGACGGCCGGCGACGCGGCCGGCCACTGGGGTCCGATCAAGCAGAAGCTCGCGCCGGTCAAGGTGCCCGAGAGCGAGGACGTCGCCGGCGGGCGACGGGTCTTCGAGGTGGCGATCGACCTGCCGGACGGTCCCGCCGAGGTGGCGGTGGGGGTCCGCGACGAGGTCTCTGGCGAGGGCTCCTACCTGCGCCGGCGGGTCGGGGTTCCAGCCAGCGACTCGTCCTCGCGCCACGCCGAGTCGCCGTCGCCGTAGTGCTCGCGCTTCCAGATCGGCACCTCGTGCTTCAGGCGCTCGAGCGCCCGCCGGCTGGCCTCGTAGGCCGCCGCCCGGTGCGGCGAGGCGGCCGCGATCACCACGCTCGCCTCGCCGACCGGGACCTCGCCCAGGCGGTGGACGATGGCGAGGGCCAGGTCCTCGCCGGCCGCTTCGAGCTCGCCGACGATGGCGGCCAGGCGCGCCTCGGCCATGGCGTGGTAGGCGCTGTAGGTGAGCCGCTCGACCCGCCGGCCCCGGTGGCCGTCGCGGACCGTGCCGAGGAACAGGAGCACGGCGCCGCGCGACGGCGCCGAGACCGCGGCGGCCACGCGCGCCGGGTCGATCGGCGCCTCGACGAGCTCGGCTCGCAACCGCTCGGCCGGTGGCGCCGCGGGCGCGCCGCCCGAGACCGGGGGCAGCAGGGCGACCTCCGAGCCCGGGGCGAGGGCCGCTCCGGCGCCCACGATCTCGCCGTCGACCGCCACCGCGAGGCGGGGCCAGAGCGCGGCGAGCGACGGATGGCGCGCTTCGAGCAGGGCCCTGAGATCGCCGACCGTCGAGCCGTCCGGCAGCTCCACCGGCAGCTCCCCGGCGCCCAGGGCGTCGGAGGCGGAGGCGAAGGCGAGCACCCGGATCTTCACGGGCAGATCCTACCCCGCCGCGCCCGCCGGCCCCGCTATAATGCCCGCCGCCTCGTGGGCACCTGTCGTGACAGGTGAGTCGAGTCGGGGCAAGAGCCGGGTGGGAGAGGGACCGAGGCTGAGGGGGAGATCCGAGGAACGTGACCATTCTCGAGAGCACCATCGCAAGAGACGACGCCTTCGCGCGCCGGGACGAGCACTGGCGCCGGGAGGTGGACCGCCTGCACGAGGAGGAGGCGGCGATCGCCGAAGGGGGCGGCGAGCGGGCCCGGGCGCGGCACGTGGCGCGCGGCAAGCTCCTCGCCCGCGAGCGGATCGAGGCGCTCTGCGACCCGGGGAGCGCCTTGCTCGAGATGGGCGTCTGGGCCGGCCACGGGATGTACGAGGAGTGGGGCGGCGCCCCGGCGGCGGGCACCGTCGCGGGCATCGGGACCATCCACGGCCGGGACATGGTGGTGGTCGCCAACGACGCCACGGTCAAGGCCGGCGCCTGGTTCCCGATCACCTGCAAGAAGGTGCTCCGAGCCCAGGAGATCGCCCTCGAGAACCGTCTGCCCATCGTCTACCTGGTGGACTCGGCCGGCGTCTTCCTGCCCATGCAGGAGGAGATCTTCCCCGACCGGGAGCACTTCGGCCGGGTGTTCTACAACAACGCCCGCCTGTCGGCCGCCGGCGTCTTCCAGATGGCGGCGATCATGGGCTCGTGCGTGGCCGGCGGGGCCTACCTCCCGATCATGAGCGACGAGTCCCACATCGTCGAAGGGACCGGCTCGATCTTCCTCGCGGGCTCGCACCTGGTGAAGGCCGCGATCGGCGAGGTGATCGACCCGCAGGAGCTGGGCGGGGCGGTGGTCCAGACCGACGTCTCGGGGGTCGTCGACCACCGCCACCCGGACGACGTGACCTGCCTCGAGACGATGCGCGCCCAGCTCGCCCAGCTCGCCGAGCCCGAGCGGGCACCCTTCGCCCGGCGGGCGCCGGCCGAGCCGCTCTACCCGGCCGAGGAGCTCTACGGCGTGATGCCCGTCTCGCGGGCCCGGCCGTACGACACCCGGGAGGTCCTGGCCCGCGTGCTCGACGGCTCCGAATTCCACGAGTTCAAGGAGACCTACGGCCGGACGCTCCTCTGCGGCACCGCCTGGATCGACGGCTGGGCGGTGGGGATCGTCGCCAACCAGCGCTCGGTCACCCACCGGGCGACCGGCACCGGGCCGCGGGACAAGGAGCTCCAGATCGGCGGGGTGCTGTACTCCGACGCCGCCGACAAGGGCGCCCGGTTCGTCGAGCTGTGCAACCAGAAGGGGCTCCCCCTGGTCTTCTTCCAGGACGTCACCGGCTTCATGGTCGGGAGCCGCGCCGAGTGGGGCGGGATCATCAAGGACGGCGCCAAGATGGTCAACGCCGTCGCCAACTCGGTGGTCCCCAAGATCACGCTGTTCACCGGCAACTCCTACGGCGCCGGCAACTACGCCATGTGCGGCAAGGCCTACGGCGCCCGCTTCTCGTGGGGCTGGCCCTCGGCCCACATCGCGGTCATGGGCGGCGAGCAGGCCTCGCGGACCCTGCTCGAGATCCAGCTCAAGAACCGGGGCGAGGGCGTCTCGGAGGATGAGAAGAAGGAGCGCCTGGCCGAGATCCAGGCCCGCTACGAGGCCACCGCCGACCCGCGCTACGCCGCCGCCCGCCTCTGGCTCGACGGCCTCATCGACCCGGCCGCAACCCGCGCGGTCCTCGCCCGCTCCCTCGCCTGCGCCGCGATGAACCCCGACCTGCCGGAGTTCAAGACCGGCGTGCTGCAGACGTAGCGACTCGACTCGAGCTCCCCTTCCTTCGGCAGGGGCGCGGCCCGGCTTCGCCGCGACCTCCGTGCTAACCTCCAGCGCTGCATGACCTCCGCGAAGACCATCCGCATCGGCAACGGCCAGGGGTTCTGGGGCGACAACGTCGACGCCCCGGTGGAGCTCCTGCGAGGCGGCGCGATCGACTACATCGGCATGGACTACCTGGCCGAGGTCACCCTGTCGATCATGATGCGCCAGAAGCTCAAGAACTCCCAGCTCGGCTACGCCACCGACTTCATCGACTTCGTCCGGCGCGTGCTGCCCGAGCTCAAGGAGCGCGGCGTCCGCGTCTTGACCAACGCCGGCGGCTTGAACCCGCGGGCCTGCCGGGAGAAGATCTTCGAGGTCGCGAGGGAGCTCGGGCTCTCGGGCGTGCGGGTGGGGGTGGTCGAGGGCGACGACCTGCTGCCGCGCCTGCCCGAGCTGGTCGCGGCCGGCCACGAGCTCGCCAACATGGACACCGGCGAGCCGATCGCGCCGCTGGTGGACCAGTTCACCAGCGCCAACGCCTACCTCGGCGCCCGGCCGGTGGTCGAGGCGCTCGCCGGCGGCGCGCTCATCGTGCTCTGCGGCCGGGTCACCGACACCGCCCTGGCGCTCGCCCCGGCGATCCACGAGTTCGGCTGGGCCGAGGACGACTGGGACCGACTCGCCGCCGGCACGATCGCCGGCCACATCCTCGAGTGCGGCCCCCAGTCGACCGGCGGCAACTTCTCGCGCTGGTGGGAGGTGCCGGACCTCTGGAACGTCGGCTATCCCATCGCCGAGATGGAGGCGAGCGGGGAGTTCGTGGTCACCAAGCACGCGGGCACGGGCGGCATGGTGACCGTCGACACGGTCTCCGAGCAGCTCCTCTACGAGATGGCGAACCCGAACGAGTACATCACCCCGGACGTGGTCGCCGACTTCACGACCATCCGTCTCACCCAGGAGGGCCCCGACCGGGTCCGGGTCCACGGGATCGCGGGGCGGCCCAAGACGCCGTTCCTCAAGGTCTCCGCGTCCCACCTGGCCGGCTACAAGGGCTCCGGGCAGCTCACCGTCTCCGGCCCGCGGGCGGTCGACAAGGCGCGGCTCGCCGCCGAGACCGTCTGGAAGCGGCTCGAGCGCGCCGGCGTCACCTTCGGCGAGGGCTGCCGGGAGACCGAGCTCCTCGGCCAGGGCGCGGTGCTGCCGGGCATCTGGGAGGCGCAGGAGGAGCCGCCCGAGGTCGTCCTGCGCCTCGCCGTCCGCGACGGCGACCGCGACAAGGTCGAGCGCTTCGGCAAGGAGATCGCCCCGCTGGTGACCGCCGGCCCGCCGGGAGTGACCGGGTTCGCCGGCGGCCGGCCGAAGCCCCAGGAGGTGGTGGCCTACTGGCCGGCGCTCCTCGCCCGCGAGGAGGTGGAGGGCCGGCTCGAGGTCACCGTCGAGGAAGCATGAGCGCCCGCTCTTCCTGGTACGCGACGCTCCTCGGTACGGTCACCCCCGTGCTCCTCCTCGGCTTCGGGGCGAGCGCGCTGGCCAACCGTCTGGTCTTCGCCGGCTGGGGGATCGCGGCCGCGGTCGGCGCGGCCCTCGTCCTGCGGCGGGCGTTCGAGACCACCTGGGGACGACCCGACGCCCGGTGGCGGATCGCGGCCCGCGCCGCGGCGCTCCTGGCGCCCGCCCTGGCGCTCTTCGCCTGGCTCGAGGCCCGGGATCCCGAGAGCCTGGACGTCGGCCTGCGGGCGGTCGCGCCCGCCCTCTACACGCCCCTCGCCACCCGCGCCGCCACCTACTACCTGCTCGCCGCCGCCGCCGCCGGAGCGGCCCTGGCGAGCTACGCCGGCGCACTGCATCGCCGAAGGAGCTGAGCCGTGGCCCGAATTCGCCTGTACGAGATCGCCCACGCCCGGAGCGGAGACAAGGGCGAGGCGAGCAACGTGGGCCTCATCGCCCGCACCCCGGAGCTCTACGAGGTGATCCGGCGCGAGGTCACCCCGGAGCGGGTGAAAGCCCACTTCGCCCGCGTCTGCCGGGGTCCCGTGGAGCGCTTCGAGGTGCCGAACCTGCTGGCCCTCAACTTCATCCTCCACGACTCCCTGGGCGGTGGCGGCACCGAGAGCCTGCTGACCGACGCCCAGGGCAAGACCCACGCCCAGGGCCTCCTAGTCATGGAGATCGACGTGCCGGAGGAGCTGCTCGATGACTGACCCCGCGGACGAACAGAGCTGGGAGAGCCTGAAAGTGCGGCGGGAGGACGACCTCCTCCACGTCACGCTCGACAACCCGGACAAGGCCAACTCCCTGTCGCCGGTCCTGACCGAGGAGATCACCCGCCTCTACCGCCGGCCGCTCCGCGACGAGGGGGTGCGGGCGGTGCTCCTCACCGGCGCCGGCAAGCACTTCTCGGCGGGCGCCGACCTCGCCCACCTGCGCGAGCAGCAGGAGGCGTCCTACCAGGATCACCGGCGCGACTCGCAAAGCCTGCGCAGCCTCTTCGAGGCGGTCCTCCACCAAGAGGTCCTGACCGTCGCCCTGGTGCACGGCGCGTGCGTGGCGGGCGGCTGCGGCCTCGCCACCGCCCACGACTTCGTGGTCGCCTCGGAGGACGCCCGGTTCATGTACAGCGAGGTGCGGATCGGCTTCGTCGCCGCCCTGGTGGCGACCTTCCTGCCGCTCCGGGTGCGCGGCTCGGATCTCCGCGAGCTGCTGCTCAACCCGGAGCTCGTCCCCGCCGCGCGGGCCCTCGAGATCGGCCTGGTCAACCGCGTGGTGGCGCGGGGCGACCTCGAGACGGCG
Organism: uncultured Acidobacteriota bacterium; assembly: GCA_963741925.1. Lineage (GTDB taxonomy): Bacteria > Acidobacteriota > Thermoanaerobaculia > Multivoradales > DATKCC01 > CAVUBL01. Next base: position 847,408 of record CAVUJU010000002.1, on the reverse strand, counting down.
GGCCGTGAGCTCGCCACCGGCATCCTGGAGCGCGCCAGCTCGCAGTCGATCGCCCTGACCAAGCGCCTGCTGCTCGAGGTCGTCGGACGGCCGTTCGACCAGATGCTCGACCGAGCGGCGGAGGTCAACGCCCTGTCGCGCTCGACCGAGGACTGCAAGCGCGGCATCGCGTACTTCCTGGAGCACAAGACGCCGCCGACCTGGCGGTAGCCCCCCGCCCGGCAGGCTGCCGGGCTCGACGCACACGGCACCGGACCCATGAAGCGGCCGAGCTCTGTCTCGGCCGGCCGATCCTCGAGGCGAGCGTCGAACGGCTCACCGCGAGCTCCGCTGGTGACCCGTCAACCGTCAAGTGACAGGGTATCTGGCGAGGAGTTCGGGTCGCTGGCCAGGCGCTCCGAGGCAGGCGTAGCGGGGCCTACGTCGAGGAGGAGCAACGCCGCCAGCGGCGGGAGGGACCGCCAGGACACGGCACTTGACGGTTGACCGGTCACTGGACGGCCACCGCGCGGAGGACCGCCAGGGGGCCGTGGCGGCGGACGGCCTCGAGGCCGGCGTGGTCCTTGACCAGGAGCGCGCCGGCGAAGCCCAGGGCGTTGACCGACACCCCTTCGAAGCGCTCCCGGCTCCGCGGCACGAGGAGCATCCAGCGGCGCGTCGCGAGCAGGTTGTAGGGCGCCGTCTCCCGCCCGATGCCCAGCCCCAGCCGCAGGCGCACGCCCAGCGCGCGGTAGGCGAGGGCCATGGCCGCGGCGGCCCGCGGGACCGGTTCATCGGCTCGCCAGGCGCTCGCGGGGAGCGGGCAGACCGCGTGGGCGAACGGATACGCCGGAAGGGTGGAGCGCGCCGGATCTTGGAGGACGGGCCCGAGCGCCGCCTCGACCGGAGTCGGCGCCGGCCCGTCGCCCACCGGAAAGGGGACGATCTGGAGGTGCCGGTGCCGCTGGCTCGCGCCGGCCTCGGGGTGGGAGTTGTAGAACCCCAGGCCGTCGATCTCGGCGAGGCAGCGGGCCAGGGCGTCGAAGTCGGCGGCGGTGAGCGGGAGCTGCTGGTCCTCCGGCTCGCGGGTGACCACGAGCAGGTGATGGCGCAGCACCGGGAAGTGGTTGAGAACCGCCAGGTGGGTCGCCGAGACGCCGGCCACCAGCAGGTCGGGGTCCGGGGGGAGGAAGGGGTCGGTGCCCGAGGCGGCGTCCTCGTGCTGCGCGCGCTCCTTCTCGCGCAGGGTGGAGACCCGGCGCAGCGAGAAGGGGATCCCGGCTTCGGGGAGGGTGTGGCGCTCGGTCTCGATCGGCCGGAGCGCCCCCGCGGCCAGCGCGTGGCGGCTGCGCTCCCGGACGAGGCGCCACAGGGTGCCCGGCGCGAAGGTGGGTTCCGGCGCCTCTCGTGGCTCCTCGCTCGCCGTCATGGCGCCATGGTACGTCACCGCCCGGCGCCGAACGCGGAGCGGAGAGGGCCCCGTGGCGTCCGGCCCTCCCCGCTCCGTCCTCAGCGGGGACCGTGCCCGGGGAGCCGGACGACGTCGATTCGCGCCACCGGGTTGCGCCAGTCGAACTGGGCGGGGTCCAGGTCCCCGACGCCGTGGATGCCGTTGTGGAGGCTCACGACGCCCTCGGCGCCGTCGGTGTCGCGAACCCCGGCGCTGTTGCAGGGCGGCCCGGGGATGGTCGCGCAGGTCTCGGAGTTGGCCTCGCTGCCGGCGTCATACGCCGGGACCTCGACGTGCCAGGCCCGGGGGTGACCGCTGAGCAGCTCGCCGTCCAGCCCGAAGAAGGCGTCGTTGGTGGTGGCCAGCATGCCGACGGCGCTCAGGAAGACCTTGTTGCCACGGGCGGTCACGTCGACGGTCGCGGAGCCGCCGGGCGGGATCGGTCCGTCGGCGACCGCCACGTCGAGGATGCCGCCGGCGCTCTGGAGCACGTCGACCAGCTCGCTGGTGTCCCCCTCCTCGGCGAGGGGCACGAGCGGCGCCGCCGCCGGCTGGCCGGGGATGAAGAGGTGGACGTCGATGCTGTGGGTCACGACCACGGGCGGGGTGAACGGCTGCGACCGGGTCAGGTTGGTGATGGTCACGCGGTAGGTGGTGGCGGGCTGGGCGCTCACCGCCGCGGGCAGGGCGAGGGCCGCCAGCAGACAGGACAGCATGAGTAGCTTGCCTCGGATCACGGGATCTCTCCTTTCAGGCGGGAAGACGTACGACATGTAGGCATGACCATATCTCACTGCATCCCGGACAGGCCAGATGCCGCGCCGGGGCCCGCGCGCCGGGCCGGCTCGAAGCGGGTAAGATCGAGACCTCCATGACCACGATCCGCGAAGCCCGCGAGGAGGACCGCGACCGGTTGCGCCAGATGGTGCTCGAGCTCCACGAGACCCTGCGACCCCTGGACGACGGCCTGGCGCCGGGCGAGGAGATCGTCGACCGCTACCTCGGCTACCTGACCGAGACCGCCGCCGAGACCGCGGGGACCTTCTACGTCGCCGAGCACGAGGGCCGCCTGGTGGGTTACGTGTGCGTCTTCGGGCGGCAGGAGCGCGAGGAGCCGGACGAGCGGCGCGACGTCCACGGCGTCGTGGCCGACCTCTACGTCGCCGCGGGACAGCGGGACGCCGGCCTCGGAGGACGCCTCCTCGCGCGGGCCGAGGAGCACGCCCGGGGGTGCGGCGCCGAGCTCATGGAGGTCGAGGTGCTCGGCGAGAACCGGGGCGCCCTCGACTTCTACCATCGTCACGGCTACCGCGACCGGATCGTGGTGCTGTCCAAGACGCTCCGTCCGAGGCCGGTGGATGATCCGTAGGGGATCGACTCCGGGCACGACGGATCCCCCCCACAACCCCTCGATCCCCTTCCCTCCCCCGGGGGGGGAAGGGGACGCCCCCGACCCGCAGCGGATGACTGGGGATTCTTAGGACCCGATGCGACTCATCCTCTTCGACGTCGACGGCACCCTGGTGCGGTGCGGCACCCAGGTGCGGCCGCTCCTCGCCGAGGCCCTGGGCGAGGTCTACGGCGTCACCGACGGCCTGGCCGTCGAGGGCTTCGACTTCTCGGGCAAGACCGACCAGCAGATCGTCCTCGAGCTGCTCGAGCTCGCGGGGCTCGAGCGCCGGCCGGCCGCGGCCGGCCTTCCGCGCCTGCGCGACGCCTACCTCCAGCGCCTGGAGGCACGCCTCGATCCGGCGGGGATGACCGTGCTGCCCGGCGTCGCCGAGCTGCTGGCCGAGCTCCACGGCGACCCCCGGGTGGTTCTCGGCCTGGTCACCGGCAACTGGCGGCGCGGCGCCGAGATCAAGCTCTCCCGCTTCGGCCTCGAGCGCTTCTTCCCGTTCGGCGCCTTCGGCGACGACGGCGTCGAGCGACGGGAGCTGCCGCCGGTGGCGCTCGAGCGGGCCTTCGCCGCCACCGGCCACCGCTTCGGGCCGGGCGACACGCTGATCGTGGGCGACAGCGTCCGCGACGTCGAGTGCGCCCACTGCCACGGACTGCCGGTGCTCTCGGTGGCCACCGGCTGGACTTCGGCCGCGCACCTCGAGGCGGCCGGGGCGGACCGGGTGGTGGCGAGCCTCGAGGGGATGGCGGGCGAGCTCGCCGGCTGAGCGCCTATCCGCCCACGCCGAGCTCCGGGAGGGGGCGTCCCCATCTCCCCCTGCGGCGAGGGAAGGGGATCGAGGGGTTGCGGGGGGCATCCGATGAATCTGGCGGTCTGGAGTCGCCGTTCCGAGGAGCGCAGCCGTGGTCGGTCGGCGTGGGCGGGGGACCAGCGACCCGTGGCGCCGGAGACGCTTCAGGCGCCTCGTCGGTTTGAGGCGGAGCTTCGCCAGGCTCGCGGGATACGAGTCCTGTTCTCGCGCAGAGGCGCAAAGACGCAGAGCAGGACGGCTGGGCCTGTTGCATTCGGTGGAACGTCTACGACTCGGAGCCCCTCCGAGGTGTCGCCGAAATCGGGTCGACTCCAGGGCCGCGTCTCTGCGCCTCTGCGCCTCCGCGCGAGACCTGTCCAGTCAGGTCCTGGGTACGGCTGGTTCCTGGCCCTCGGGCTCCTAGTCTAGATGTCTGATCAGGCCAGAATCGTGAGTAGCGGTGCCTACGTCGGGGAGGAGCAACGCCGCCAGCGGCGGGAGGGACCGCCAGGACACGTCACTTGACGGTTGACGGGTCGCTAGGTCAAGTAGCGGCGGAACCAGGCCTGGGTCGCGTTCAGCGCCTGGACCAGGTGGGGGGTGGGGCCGGCGAACGGGTGCACGGCGCCGAAGGTGTGGCCGGCGCCCGGGACGGTCAGGCGCTCCACCGTCCGGCCCCGGTTGGTCTCGGCGGCCTCCTCGAGCTGGAGGGACTCCTCGTAAGGCACCGACTCGTCGGCCTCGCCGTGGATGATCAGCCAGGGGGCCGCCACCCGGCCGGCGGCGGCCAGGATGTCGAGCTCGTCGCGGTGGGCCTCCAGGTCCTCGAGGACGTCGAGGCCCATGGGCAGCTCCTGGCCGGTGCGGCTGTTGACCACCACCAGCTCGCCCTCGGCGCGCCAGCGCTCCGTCTCCTCCGGGCCCACCCGGTCGAAGGTCGAGACGGCGGCCCAGGTGACCAGGGCCGCGAAGCGGTCCCGCAGGTCGGGATGCCCGGCGGCGAGGACGGCCGCCCCGCCGCCCCGGCTGTGGCCGAAGAGGCCCTGGTGATCGAGGTCCACGCGCCCGGGCGCGACTTGGTCGTCGAGCGCGTCGAGCACCGTGCGCAGGTCCTCTTGCTCGCGGCTGAAGGTGTTGTGACGGAAGGCCTCGAGGTCGCTCACCCGGTCCTCGCCGGGCCGCTGCCCCGAGCCGGAGAAGTTGAAGCGCACCACCACGAAGCCGCGGCGGGCCAGGAGCTCGGTCAGGTGCGGGAAGAACCCCCAGTCCATGAACCCTTTGAAGCCGTGCGCCACGACCACCGTGGGACGCTCACCCGGTCGGTCGGGCAGGTCGACCAGGCCGTCGATCCGGTGGCCGGAGGGGGTCTCGAGCACGAAGGGTTCGGTGGCGCGCATGGCGGCCATTGTACAAGCCTCCCCGCCGCGGCTTGGTAGACTGATCGCGATGGGCGAGACGCATATCGTGCCTCACTGCGCGACGCCCCTGCTCGAGCTGCACCGGGAGCTGGGCGCCGAGGTGGCCGAGCGCCAGGGGGTCCTGGTGCCGGCGGCGTACGCTGGGGTGGCCGAGGAGGTCGAGGCCGTGCGCGAGGCGTGCGGCCTGGTGGACCGGTCCTGGATCGACCGGCTCGAGATCGCCGGGCCGGATCGGCAGCGCTTCCTCTCCGGGATGGTGACCTGCGAGGTCCGGGACCTGGGCCCCGAAGGGGGCGCCTACGGCTTCCTGACCTCGCGCAAGGGGGGCATCGTCGCCGACTTCGGCCTGCTGGCCCTGGCGGAGAGCTTCTGGCTGGAGCTGCCCGCCGGCCGCGGCGAGCCGGTCGCCGAGCACCTGGGCCGCTACGTCCTGGCCGACCGGGTCGAGCTCCGGCCTCTCGACGACGTCCTGCCGCTCACCGTGATCGGAGCGCTCGCGCGCAAGACCCTGCGCGAGGCGATCGACGGCGGGATCCCGCCGGCCGCCGAGACGCGCTGGGGCCACGCCCCGGTCGAGCTGGCGGCGACCCGGGTGCGCCTCGCCAACCGACCGCTGCTCGGCGCCGAGGCCTGGACGCTCTGGACGCCGGTGGCGGACGCACCGGCCGTGCTGCGGGAGCTCCTCCGGCTGCCCGGCGTCCGCCCCCTGGGTTACGACGCCCTGGACACGGTACGGCTCGAGGCCGGCGTCGCCTGGTGGGGGCGGGACTACGACGAGTCGAGCCTGCCCCAGGAGACCGGGCTCGACGAGGCGCTCAACTTCACGAAGGGGTGCTACCTGGGCCAGGAAGTGGTGGCGCGCATCCACTACCGGGGCGGGGTCGCCCGCCGGCTCTGCGGCCTCCAGTTCGACGGCGACGAGCCGCCGGCCGAAGGCACCGAGCTGCTGCTCGACGGCCGGCCGGTGGGGCGGGTGGGGAGCGTCGCCGTCTCGCCGACGCTCGAGGGCCCGGTCGGGCTGGCGATGGTCCAGAAGCGGGGGGCGGAGCCGGGCACCCGGCTCGAGGTGGCCGGCGACGGCGAGGCCGAGGTCACCGAGCTGCCCCTGGTCGACTGACGACGCCTCACACGGCGAACGACGATCCGCAGCCGCAGCTTCCCACGGCCTTCGGGTTGTCGAACTTGAACCCCGCCCCCTGGGCACCCATCACGTAGTCGATGGTGGTGCCTTCCAGGTAGCGGGCGCTGATCCCGTCGACATAGACGGTCAGCTCGCCCTGCTGATAGACGAAGTCGTTCGCCCGCGCCTCGGTCTCGAAGTCGAGGGCGTACTCGAAGCCGCTGCAGCCGCCGCCCCGCACCGCCACCCGCAGGCCGGCGCTCGCCTCCATCCCCTCCTCCTCGCGGGTGAGCTGGATCATGCGCACCGCCTTCTCGGTGAGGGAGACCGGGACCTCGGGGACGGCCTGAGGCGGGGTCGGCTGGCTCTGGGTCGGGGAGGTCGGTTCCATGGCGCTGGCTTTCTCCGGAACGTTCGAGGATGTGATGGCGTGCGGGTCCGTCGGGCATTCTACCCGCTACTGGGCAAAACCCCCCGGGCGCGGGGCCCATTCCCGCTAGAATCGGTGAATGCTCCGCGCGGTGCTGTTCGACTTCAACGGCGTCCTGGTCGACGACGAGCCCGTCCACCTGGCGCTCCTGCAGCGGGTGCTCGCCGAGGAGGGTGTCGAGCTCTCCGCGGAGGGGTACTGGAGCCACTACGTGGGCCTCGATGACCGGGCCTGCTTCCGGGCGCTTCTGGAGCAGCCCGGCGAGGCGCCCTCCGAGCCCCGCCTGATGCGCCTGATCGCCCGCAAGTCGAGCTACTACCAGGAGTGGATCCGGCGCGAGGGCTATCCCTTCTTTCCCGGCGCCCGGGAGCTGGTCGCCGCCCTCGCCGACGCCGGCCTCACCCTCGGGCTGGTGAGCGGGGCGCTGCGCGACGAGGTGGAGGGGGCCCTGCGCCAGGGCGGGCTCCTGGGGCGGTTCAAGGTGCTGGTGACCGCCGACGACGTGGCCCGGAGCAAGCCCGATCCGGAGGGGTATCGCCGCGGCATCGAGAGTTTCAACACCGTGCCGCCGCTGCCCGAGCGCCTCTTCCACCCCCACGAGGCGCTCGCCATAGAGGACACGCCGGCGGGCATCGAGGCCGCCCGCCTCGCCGGGCTCTCCACCCTGGCGGTGGCCCACACCTACCCGGCCGCCGAGCTGGCGTTTGCGGACCGGGTGGTGGCGCGGATCGGTGACGTCACGGCCGACGAGCTGCTCGCCACGCCGGTGTGAGCCGGGCGATCCGAACGGCGGGAAGGGGATCGAGGGGATGCGGGGGGCATCCAATCAAACGATCTGCACCCGTCCCGCGAAGCCCTCGTCGTAGGAATGGAAGTGGGAGAGGATCTCCTCGGGGTACTTCCAGCAGTAATAGCCGTCGCCGCAGTCCCAGTCGACCAGCCAGAGACCCTTGGCCTCGCAACCGAGGCGCCGGATCTCGTCGGTCCAGGCCTGGACCACCCGAGCGTAGGCCTCTTCGAGCTTCTCCCTTGCGCGCCTCCATCTCCTCGAGGCTCTGCACGCGGTTGACCAGCGACTCGACCTGGCGCACCGCCGCGGCCGTCAGGTCGCGCACGGCCGGGAAGGTCTCGAGGGCCTGCTCGTAGTTGAAGATCCGGTGGGTACGGCGTGGCTCGGCCATCACCGCAAGGATAGGAGCCCCGGCCGGTCTCTGCAAGCAGCGTTCGCGCGGCCTCGGCGGAGATCACGAGTCGTCTCGGGGGGGAGTCTGCTCTCGCGCAGAGGCGCAGAGGCGCAGAGGCGCAGAGGCGCAGAGGCGCAGAAGGGGGCGAGCCATGAGCCGCGCCTCTGCGCTAGCCGGAGATCGGAGTCGGCTGGTTGGTCTCGTCGACCTGCACGTAGATCACCTCGGCTTCGGTGACCTTGACCTTGCCCACGGCCTGCGTGCGCTCGGCCTCCACCGTCACCCGCACGGTGAGGGAGGTGCGGCCGACCCGGACGGTCTCGGTGTAGAAGCTCACCAGGTCGCCCACGAAGACCGGGGCGTGGAACTCCACCTCGCGCATGGCGACCGTCACGAGGCGCCCGGAGACGTGGCGGTGCGCCTCGACCGCTCCCGCCTGGTCGATGTGGGAGAGGATGATGCCGCCGAAGATCGTGCCGTGGGCGTTGGTGTGCTTCGGCATCATGATCACCCGGATCGCGGGCTGATCCGGGCCGGGCCCCTGTCGCAGGTCGTCGCTCACGGCGTCATCCCTTGCGGGATGGTATCCTAGGAGCTCCTAGCGCCACGTTCGAACCTCCCCTTTCCGCCCCTCCCATGGACGCTCTCGTCTCCGACGCCTCGCTGCTCGCCGCTTCCGACGGCGCCGTGGTGCGCTCGATCGCCGAGGGCAGCCAGGAGGCCATGGCCGAGCTCTACGACCGCTACGCCCCCATGCTCCTCGGGCTCGCCCGCAAGATCCTGGGCAGCTCCGAGGACGCCGAGGAGATCCTCCAGGAGGTCTTCGTCCACGTCTGGAACCGGGCGGCGGGCTATGACGCCGACCGTTCCTCGGTCTCGACCTGGCTCGTGCTGATCGCCAGGAGCCGGGCCATCGACCGGCTGCGCAGCCGCAAGGTGGTCGATCGCACCCACGCGGCCGCCTACCAGGAGTCGGCGGTCGAGCATGCATCCGCCGCCGGCGCCTCGCGCGTACTAGACGTTGAACGGCGGGGTCGGGTGCGGGAAGAGCTGGCCCGGATCCCTCAGGAGCAGCGCGAGGTCCTGGAGCTGGCCTTCTACCGGGGTCTGACCCAGCGAGAGATCGCCGAAGAGACCGGGATCCCCCTGGGAACGGTCAAGACCCGTACCCTCCTCGCCATGAAAAAGCTGCGCAAGGCGTTGCGTACCGAGATCAGGGAGCTGTTGTGAACGAACCGTACAGCCACGAGGACGAGACGATCCTCGCGGTCCTCGAGGCCCCCGAGGCCGACCGCCCGGCCGGGAGCCCGGCCGCCGCGGGGGGAGCCGTGCCCGGCGCGCCCCGTGCTTCCGAGACCGACGAGACCCTCCGCCGGCTCTACCTGGAAGCCCTGGGGCTCCTGCCCTACGCCCTCGAGCGGGCGGCGCCCCGGCCCGAGCTCAAGGAGCGGCTGATGGCGGCGCTGGCGGGGGAGGGCGCGCCGCGGCCCGCGGCCCGGGAGACGCGCGCCTCACGGGTGGTGCCGATCGCGGCCGGCCGCAAGCCGGCGCCCGTCCCGGCGGCGCCGCCGGCGCGCCGGCATGTGTGGCTTTCCTACGTCGCCGCGGCGGTGGCCCTCGTCGCCCTGGGCCTGGCCGCGCTCCTCTACCTACAGCTCCAGAAGACCCAGAGCACCCTCGCCGAGATGCGCCTCGAGCGCGGCCAGCTCACGACGCGCCTCGACGCGCAGGAGGCGAGCCTGCACCAGATCGGCACGATGAGCGAGCTGATCTCGGCGGTGGCGACCAAGGGGGTCGAGGTCTGTCCGCTCCGCCCGGTGGGCGACAAGCCGATGGTGCCCGACGCCTTCGCGGTCCTCTACATGCCGCCCGGCGACGAGCACTGGTACCTGGCGGCCTCGAACCTCACGCCCTCCGGGGGCGGCGTCTACAAGGTCTGGCTCAACACCGCGGACGGGCCGATGCCGGTCGGCGTGATCGACTCGGGCAACGAGGCGGGCCTGATGTTCCCGGCGCAGATCGCCACGGACCACCACATGGTGTCGATCATCATCACGCTGGAGTCCGAGGAGCAGGCCAAGGCCCCGATGCCCGAAGGCCCGCAGGTGCTCTACGGCGACGAGAAGCTGAAGGTACTGTAACCCCCCTCGTCACTTCCTGGGCGGTTTCGACGGCCGGATCTCCACCCGGCTGGGCAGCGCCCGCTCGGGGAACGCCAGCAGGTCCATGACCACCCGCGCGACGTCCTCTCCGGTGAGCATCCAGGAGCTGTCCTTGCCGTCGTCCCTGAACCCGGTGTCGACGCTCCCGGGCAGGATCGCCGCCACCCGGATTCCGTCGTGGCGCAGGTCGAGCATGGCCGCGTCCGAGAGCCCCAGCATCCCGAACTTGCTGGCGTTGTAGGCCGCGCCGCCGGCGAAGAAGTTCTTGCCCGCGAGCGACGCGACGTTCACGATGAACCCGCCACCCCGGCGCTTCATCTCCGGCGCCACCGCGTGGATGAAGTAGAAGGCGCCGTCGAGATTCGTCCGGAGCACCTCGCGCCAGGCGTCGCCCGAGAGCTCGTCGACCGGCCCGAAGCGGCCCAGCCCGGCGTTGTTCACCAGGCAGTCCACCCGCCCCGCCTCGGAGAGCACCCACCCGACGAAGGCGTCGACCTCCTCCTGCTCGCGCACGTCCGCCGCCCGCCCGGCGACCCGGTCGCCGTGCTCGGGCGCCAGCTCGGAGAGGGCTTCCTCCACCGACTCCCGGTGCAGGCTGCACAGGAAGACCCGCCAGCCGTCGCCGGCCAGGGCCTCCACCACGGCGCGGCCGATCCCGCGGCTGCCGCCGGTGACGATCGCCACGCGCTCCTCGCTCACGTCCCTGTCGTCGCTCATGACCTCTCCTCGGTGATCCGCCCGGAGAATTTTTCCCGGGCTCCCGTTCGTTGTGATCGGACGAAGGGGGAACCATAGAGATGTTCTTCGACCCGACCTGGCTCCTGTTCATCCTCCCGGCCTTCGCCCTCTCGCTGTGGGCGAGCTTCCGGGTGCGTTCGGCATTCAAGAAATATTCCCGGGTCCGCGCCATGAGCGGCCTGACCGGCGCCCAGGCGGCGCGGCGGATGCTCGACGACGCGGGGCTCCGGGAGGTCTCGATCACCCGCACCCGGGGCATGCTCTCGGACCACTACAACCCGGCGACCAAGACCCTGGCCCTGTCGGAAGGAGTCTACGACTCGCCGTCGGTGGCGGCCATCGGGGTCGCCTGCCACGAGGCCGGCCACGCCGTCCAGCACGCCCACCACTACAAGCCGCTCTGGCTGCGCTCCGCGCTGGTGCCCACGGCCAACATCGGCTCGCGGATCGGCTACTTCGTGATGCTGGGCGGTCTCTTCCTGATGTTCATCACCCGCAACTTCGCCCTCGGCCAGTCGATCGTCCTGGTCGGCGCGCTGCTCTTCTCGGCCGTGCTGGTCTTCCAGGTGATCACCCTGCCGGTCGAGTTCGACGCCACCCGCCGCGCCAAGCGCCTAGCGGTCGAGTACGGCATCGTCTCCGCCCAGGAGCGCCAGGGCATGGACAAGGTCCTCGACGCCGCGGCCCTGACCTACGTGGCGGCGGTCGTCTCCACCCTGATGACCCTGCTCTACTTCCTCGTGCGCTCCGGCCTCCTCGGCGGCCGGCGGTAGGCGAGGAGCTCCGGCCACCGCGAGCTTGGCCTCGACCCCCTCGCCGTGGAGGGCGCCCGCCGGCTCGAGAACCTGATCCCGTCGAGGCCTCACTCCGATCTCGGCGCCGGGTCTCCAGCGCGCCGCTCGCCGCGAGGGTGCTCCTCGTCCTCGCGGCCGGAGTGGGCGAGGCGTCCCCGGCGGACGCGGTAGGCGGCGTGGAGGTGGTGGCGGGCCACCGCCACGCGCTCGAACAGCTTCGGCGACCGGGCCACCCAGCCCTCCTCGACCGTTCGGCGCGGTGCCAGGAGCACCACGTCGTCGACCCCTCGCGCGTCGAGCCGCTCGAGCCAGCACCTCCGGCAAGCCCGGCGCCGGACCCGGGCGAGGCGGCGGTAGTCGAGCACGGCGCCGCTCTCGGTCACCGGCACGTAGACCACGCGGTTCTGGAGCCGGCTCCCGAGCAGCGGATAGAGATACCAGTTGTGGCCCAGGCGGTCGAAGCCGGCCGCGACGGCGATCGTCCGCGGCGAGGCGCCGTCGAGGGCCTGCCAGATCGGCCAGGCGGCGGCGTAGCGGGCGGCCAGGGAGTGGAGGAGGAAGGTGGGGCGGCCCCGGCGCGCCGCCGCGCTGTAGATCGGGTAGCGGAAGTCTCGGCGTACGGCTTCGACGCCGGCCGCGCCGCCCGCCGTGGCGAGGAGGGCGATCCCGGTCGCCGCGACCCGCCAGGGCCGGCTTGCGGAGCGCACGAGGCGGGCGGCGGCCCACCCGCCGAGGAGGAGGCCCGCCACCGGCACGAGCACCCAGGCGGTCGCCTGCGCATCGGGCGCCCGCCAGCCCGCCCACGGAACCGCGAGGAGCACCCCCAGCGCCGTGGCGACCCCCGCCACGGCCCGCGTGACGCGGGGTCGGCCGCAGGCCGAAAGCGCACCGAGGGCGGCGAAGGCGGGCAGGAGGTACCGCCCCGTGGTCCCGGCCATGTAGGTGGTCCGGAAGAGCTCCATGGCACCGCTCCAGAAGGCCCCCAGAAGGGTCGCCGCGACGAGCGACAGATAGAGCGCGGCCAGGGCGCTGGTCTTGGCGAGCCGGGGGAGCGCGAGGAGCGCGAAGAGCAGGAGCAGGGGCGCCGCCGGTCCGGGACCGAGAAAGGCGCCCGGGGCGCCGCGCCGGAAGAGCAGGACCGCCAGCGCCTGCGGCGCGGTGCGCCTGAGGCGTGGCGTCCGCAGGATCCTCGCGGCCACCGCCGCCGACTCCGCATTGCCGGGCGAGAGCTCGACGCCCGCCACCTGGACTCTCAGCGGATAGAGGGGCGACCCGCGCTCGGCCCAGGTCCTCACGTAGGTCGGGGCGGCCACCGCGCAGGCGAGGACGGCCGCTACGAGCGCACCGGCCCGAGCACGCGCGGTCGCGGGCCCGTGTGCGAGGCGCAGGAGGACCGCCGCGCCGCCGAGGGCGAGGAGCGGCACCCCCAGGAGCTTGGTGCCGGCGGCGAGCGCCAGGCCCGCGACCGCTAGGGGAGCCTCGCAAAGAGGGGCGCCGCGCAGAAGCCGGACGACGAAGACGCTGCCGAGGGCCGCGCCGGCGAGCGTCAGGTTGTCGACGTAGCCGCTCCCGACGTAGGCGAGCGCCGCCGGCATGGCGCCGACGGCGAGCGCCGCGAGGAGCGCAGGGCTCCGCGCCGCGCCGAGCGCCCGGGCGCCGGCGTAGACCCCGAGGACGGCGAGCCCCCAGACCAGGAGCGAGGCCGGGGCGATCAGGGCGTCGCCGTGGAACGGCAGCATCGCCCACGACCACACGATCTCTCCCGCGACGGCGAGGTAGCCGTAGACCCCCCAGGCATCCGGCGCCGGGGTGTCCACGAACCCTCCGGCCTGGACGAAGCGACCGGCCTTGAGCAGGTGGTAGGTGAGGTCGTCCCAACCGAGGGGCGGGGCGGCGAGCGCGTGGAGACCGCGGAGGAGGGCCACGGCGAGGACCGCGCCCAGGACCCCCCGCTCGAGGAGGCCGAGGGAGCCCAGCAGCCGGCCGAGGCGGCGGAGGTCCTCGCGCAGCGTTCGGGCGGCGGCACCGGCCCGGCCCACGGTCCGGCCCCCGAGGAGCGCGGCGCCGAGTGCCAGCGGCAGGACGACCGAGAGCCGGAAGGCGTGGAGGGGCGTGAGCGCCCAGAACGAGGCGACGGCGAGCCAGAGCGCCGCGACCGCCGCGCCACTCCAGCGGGCGGCGGGTCCCGCCCGCGGCAGCCACCAGAGGGCGAGCCGGTAGCCGAGCCAGGCCATGGACGCCGCCAGCGCCAGCGCCGCGATGCCCCGAGCCCCGTCCAGCAGAATCTCCATGCGCCCTCGATTGTGGCTCAACCGCGGGGCCCGTGCAGGACGGCGCGCGGGCCGGGCCGGGACCCGGCCCCGGGGGGGGCTACACCGGCTCGCCGAGGAGGGCGACGAGCTCGGCCCTCTTCGCCTCCATCTCCTCCTCGGTGTCGGCCTCGAGGACCAGGCGCAGGAGGGGCTCGGTGTTCGAGGGGCGGACGTTCGCCCACCAGGTGGGGTACTGGACCGTGATGCCGTCGAGGTGGTCGATCTCGGCGTCGGAGTAGCGCTCGGCGAGGCGCTCGAGCATCCCCTCCTTGTCCTCGACCTCGAAGTTCGTCTCCGGTGTCTTGGCGTAGCGCGCGAGCGGCCGGACGATCTCCGAGAGCGGCCGGTCCTCCTTCCACAGGAGGTTCAGCATCTCGACGACCGCCAGGATCGCGCAGTCGGCGTCGAAGTTCTCTCGAAAGTAGTAGTGGCCGGCGAGCTCGCCGCCGAAGATCCCGTCGCGCGCGCGGAGCGTCGCCTTCATGAAGGAGTGGCCGACCCGCTCGCGGATCGGCACGCCGCCCGCCGCCCGGATGTGCTCGGCCACGGCGCGGGAGGAGCGCAGGTCGTAGATCACCGCCCCGCCGGGCGTGCGCGCCAGGAGCTCGCCGGCGACGAGCGCCGTCACCAGGTCGCTCCCCACCGGCACGCCCCGCTCGTCGACGAAGGCCGCCCGGTCGGCGTCGCCGTCGAAGGCCACGCCGAGGTCGGCGCCGTGCTCGCCGACCGCCCGGCAGAGGTCCACGAGGTTCTCCGGCTTGAGGGGGTTGGCCTCGTGGTTGGGGAAGGTGCCGTCGAGCTCGAAGTAGAGCGGCACGAGGTCGATGCCCAGCGCTTCGAGGATCGGCCGGTAGAGCGAGCCCATGCCGTTGGCGGCGTCGACCACCACCGTCAGGCGCCGCGCGTCGTCGGGCCGGCGGAGCTGGGCGAGGACGTGCTGGGAGTAGTCGTCGAACACCTCCTCGCGCCGCAGCTCGCCCGGCTCGGCGGCCTCCGGGAGGTCGCCGCTCGTGACCTTCCGCTCGAGCGCCGGGATGCCGTGCGTGCCCGACACCGGCCGCGCCTCGTGGCGGCTGAGCTTGAAGCCGTTGTACCGGGCCGGGTTGTGGCTGGCGGTGACCTGGATGCCGCCGTCCGCGCCCAGGTGGCCGACGGCGAAGTAGCTCATCGGGGTGGTCGCGAGGCCGATGTCGATGACGTCGAGACCGGCGCGGCGCAGGCCGCCGATCAGTGCCTCGGCGAGCGGCTCGCCGTGCGAGCGCATGTCGCGCGAGACGACCACCGTCGCCTCGCCGTCCGGGTCGTCCAGGTCGTCGAGCACCGCCCGGAAGCCGAGGCCGATCTTCTCGGCCACCGTCTCGTCGATCTCGGTGGGATAGATCCCGCGCACGTCGTACGCCTTGAAGATGCCAGCCATGGTTCAATCCTCGACGGTCTCGATGGTGAACGCGAAGTCGTGCTCGTCGACCGGCGCCGGGGCGAGGCCGGAGGGAGCCTCGTCCCACGCCCCGTCGCCGGCGACCCGGTCCAGCTCGCGTGCAAGGGTTTCGCCGGCGATCCAGTCGCGGTGGGCCTCGATCGCCCGGGCGAGCTCGTCGCCGGCCCGGTAGCGCACGCGGATGCGGGCGGCGTAGTCGAGGTCGGCCTCCTTGCGCGCGGTCTGGATGCGGTTGACCACCTCCCGGGCGAGCCCTTCGGCGACCAGCTCCGGGGTGAGCTCGGTGTCGAGGGCCACCAGCAGCTCGCGGTCGCCCTGGGCGGCGATGCCGGGGCGCTCGGCGAGGCGCACCTCGAGCTCGGCGGCTGCGAGCTCGACCGGGCCGTCCGCGAGCCCGAGCGTCACCCGGCCGTCGCGCTCGAGGGCCGCGGCGAGCGCGTCGCCGTCGGCCGCGGCGAGGGCCGCCGCCACCTCCTTCATCCGCTTGCCGAACCGGGGCCCGGTCTTCGGGTAGACCGGCTTGACCTCGTGGTGGACGTAGGCCGAGCGGTCCGCCGCCCAGACGATCCGGGCGACGTTGAGCTCGTCGCGCACCAGCTCGGCGTAGGGTTCGATCAGGGCCGGCAGGTCGGCGTCGGAGCTCACCAGGGTGACCGACGCGAGGGGCTGCCGGGTCTTCAAGCCGTGGGTGTTCCTGGCCGCGTGGCCGAGCCGGACGATCCGCTGCACCGCGCCCATCGCCCGCTCGAGCTCGGGCTCGGCGCGAGTCGGCGCCGCCGAGCCCTCGAGGAGCGGCCAGTCCTCGAGGTGGACGCTCTCGGCGACCGGTTCGGCGCCGGCGGCGCGGGCCGCCGGGCTCCGCACCAGGCGGCCGTGGAGCTCGTCGGCCACGAACGGTGTGAAGGGCGCGCTCAGCCGGGCGAAGGTGGTGAGCACCTCGTAGAGGGTCTGGTAGGCGCTTTCCTTGTCCGAGGCCGCGGAGCGATCCGAGGCCGCGGCGCTGTTGGAGGCCGCGGTCTCCCCGCCCCCGCCGGCGCTCGCCCAGAACCGGCCCCGGCTGCGCCGCACGTACCAGTTGGTCAGGTCGTCGACGAACGCCTCGAGCGTGCGCGCCGGCTCGACGATCCGGTAGGCGTCGAGGTCCTCGGTCACCGCCTCGGCGACCCGATCGAGGCGGAGCAGGATCCAGCGGTCGAGCGCCGGCCGGCCGGCGAACGGGATCTCGGGCGCCGCCCCCGGCCGCCAGCCGTCGAGGTTGGCGTAGATGGTGAAGAAGGAGAGCGCGTTCCAGAGCGGCAGCAGGTAGTTCTGGGCCGACTCGCGGACCAGCCGGGCAGAAAAGCGCGACGTCAGCTCCGGGTTCGAGATGCAGAGATACCAGCGCAGGGCGTCCGCCCCGGTCTCGGCGATCACCTCGCCCGGGGCGAGCACGTTGCCCAGGCGCTTCGACATCTTCCGCCCCTGCTCGTCGTTGATGTGGCCGAGGACGATGCAGTTCCGGTAGGCGACCGAGTCGAAGAGCAGGCCGCCCAGGGCGTGGAGGGTGTAGAACCAGCCGCGCGTCTGGTCGACCCCCTCGGTGATGAGGTCCGCCGGGAACTGGCGCTCGAAGTCTCGGCGGTTCTCGAACGGGTAATGGTGCTGGGCGTAGGGCATCGAGCCCGAGTCGAACCAGGCGTCGATCACCTCCTCGACCCGGCGCATCGTGCCGGTGCACTCTGCGCAGGGCCAGGTGATCTCGTCGATCGCCGGCCGGTGCGGGTTGAAGACCTCGGGGTCGTAGGGATCCTCGGGAAGGTCGCGGCCGGCGAGCCGGAAGAGCTCGGCGTAGGCGCCGGGCACGGCGGTCGCCTCGCAAGCGTCGCACTGCCAGACCGGCAGCGGCGTGCCCCAGTACCGCCGCCGCGAGAGCGCCCAGTCGACCATGTTCTCGAGCCAGTTGCCGAACCGCCCCTCGCCGACGTGCTCCGGGTGCCAGGCGATCTGGCGGTTGAGCTCGATCAGGCGCTCCTTCTTCGCGGTCGTCGTCACGAACCAGCTCTCGGTGGCGTAGTAGAGCAGCGGCTGGTCGCAGCGCCAGCAGAACGGGTAGTTGTGGCGGTAGCGCTCGGTGTGGAGCAGCAGGCCGCGCTCCTTCAAGTCGCGGAGGATCTCCGGGTCGGCGGCCTTGAAGTGGCGGCCGGCGAAGCGCTCGATGCCGGGCAAGCCCACCACGTTCCCCTCGCTGTCGATCGTCTCGAGCATGGGCAGGCCGTAGGCGAGGCCGGTCTGGTAGTCGTCCTCGCCGAACCGCGGGGCGGTATGCACCAGGCCGGTGCCTTCGTCGGCGGTCACGTAGCCGCCCGGGACCACCCGGAAGCCGTGCTCGTCGTCGGGGCCGTCGTAGGGCGTGCCGGCCGCCTCGCACCGCCGGCGCCAGCCCTCGATCGAAGTGCGGTAGGGCCGCTCGTAGCGCAGGCCCTCGAGATCGGCGCCCCGCACCCGGGCGAGCGCCGGCCGCGCGCGCAAATCGAGGCGCTGTCGCTTGCCGTCGACCTCGACGTCCAGGGGCACCGGCTGGGCGAGCTCGTCGCCGAAGAGAAGGAAGCGCTCCGGGTCCCCGGGGTGGGCGATCACCCGGTAGACCTGCTCCGGGTGGACGGCGAGCGCCACGTGGGCGAGGAGCGTCCAGGGCGTGGTCGTCCAGGCCACGAGCTCGAGGCGGCCGGCGGTGTGCCAGGCGGCGCCCTCGACCGGCTTCAGGGTCTGGCCCTCCTCGACCGGGAAGAGCACCCAGACCGACGGGTCCTCGGTCTCCTTGTAGTTCTGCGCCACCTCGTGGGACGAGAGCGTCGTGCCGCAGCGGGCGCAGTACGGTTGGATCTTGTAGCCCTGGGCGAGCAGGCCGCGCTTCCAGAGCTCCGAGAGCGCCCACCAGACCGACTCGACGTACTCGTTCGAGAAGGTGTAGTAGGCGTGGTCGAGGTCGGTCCAGTAGGCGATGCGCTCGGTCATCGCCCGCCACTCGCGCTCGTAGGTGCGGACGCTCTCGAGACACGCCCGGTTGAACTCGGCGATGCCGTACTCCTCGATCTGCTGCTTGCCGGAGAAGCCCAGGCGCTTCTCGACCTCGATCTCGACCGGCAGGCCGTGAGTGTCCCAGCCGGCCTTGCGCGCCACGTGGTAGCCGCGCATGGTGCGGAAGCGGGGGAAGAGGTCCTTGGCCACCCGCGCCGGCACGTGGCCCACGTGGGGCACGTTGTTGGCCGTCGGCGGGCCCTCGTAGAGGACGAAGTCGCCGCGCGGCGCGGGCCGCTCGAGCGACTTGGCGAAGATCCGGAGCTCGCGCCAGCGTTCGAGGATCTCCTCTTCGAGGCGCGGGAACGGGTAGCCGGTCGGGACGTCGGGGAATCGGGTCTCGGTCATGGAAGGTCCAGAGCGGATGAGTCGGGATTTGGCCCGGCCGGAGCGTGGGAGGAGGCCGGCCGGGGCCGCCTATTGTACCCGCAGGCCGGATAGACTATCCGGCCGCGCCCACGGCGGGTGCGGGGGAACCATGGCTCGTGAATACCTCATCGCCTGGGCCGGGCGCCACCGGCGCGACGCCTGGGAGCGCCTGGCGGCCGGCTACCGGGAGCGCATCGAGCGCTGGGTGCCGGTTCGCGAGCTCGCGGTCAAGGTGCGGGGGACGGGCGAGGGCGCCGAGCGCCTGGCGGCCGAGGGCGAGGCGCTGCTCGCGGCGCTGCCCGATCCGTGCTGGATCGTGGCCCTCGACCGGCGCGGCCGAGAGCTCTCGACCGAGGAGCTCGCCGAGCGCCTCGCGAGGCTCCGGCGGGACTGGCCGCACCCGGTGGCGTTCCTCGTCGGATCGGACCTGGGGCTCGCCCCGGAGGTCCTCCGGAATGCCCGCCTGCGCCTGTCGCTCGGCCGCATGACCTACCCCCACGAGCTCGCGCGATTGATGGTCTACGAGCAGCTCTACCGGGTTCTTTCCATCCACGCCGGAATCAAGTACCATCGGCAACCACTTTGACGTCGGGGTCAAGGTTTGCGCGTGATCTTGAGGAAAGGAGACACACCGTGGGAAGCAACGGTAACGGGCGCACGACGGCGGATATCCTGGAGCCGGGGCAGGTCGAGACTCTCCGCGGACGCCTCCTCGAGGAGAAGCAGCGGATCATCGACATGTATCAGCAGGACCTGAAGGCCGGGCAGGAGTCGGTGGACTTCGGCACGGAGGATCTGGTGGACCAGGCCAACGCCGCCTGGAACCGGGAGTTCAACTTCGCGCTGTCCGACGGCGAGCGCCGCCACCTGCTGATGATCGACGCGGCCCTGCAGCGCATCGAGGAGGGCACCTACGGCTTCTGCCAGCACTCGGGCGAGCCGATCGCCTTCCAGCGCCTCCACGCCGTGCCCTGGGCGCGCTACACCGTCGACGTCCAGGACAAGATCGAGAAGGGGCTCCTCGAGCCCGAAGAGGAGAGTTGACGAGGCTTCGCCTCACCCCGACCTTCTCCTCGCGATGGCCGCCCCCCGCCAGCCCGCCGGGCTCGACGAGCTCCTCGAGCGGGCCGTCGCGGGCACCGGCGGCCCCGTCTACCTGATCGCCGGCGACCGCGTGCTCGCCGAGCCGGCCGGCCAGCGCCTGGCCGCGGCCGTCGCCGAGCGAGCCGGCTGCCAGGTCGAGACCCACCGGCACCCCCCGCGGCTCGTGCCCATCCTGGAGGACCTCCGGACCTTCGCCCTCTTCTCGTCCGCCAAGGTGGTGCTGGCGGTCGAGAGCGGCGTCTTCGCCGATCGGGGCGCGGCGGCCGCCTTCGTCGACGACGCCGCCGAGGCGCTCCCCCTCTCCGGCGGTGACGACCTCTCGCCGGCCGAGCGCCGGGCCGCGATCCGCCTGCTCCAGGCGATCCGTCTCTTCGACGTCGACCCGTACCGGGGGGACCCGGCGGCGGTGCTCGAGCGCCTGCCGGAGTGGGCCTTCCAGGGCGCCAAGGGGGCCGGAGGACGGAGCCGCGCCCGGGGCAAGAAGCAGGTCGAAGCCCTGCGGGAGGACCTCGCCCCGCTCCTCGCTGCGGCCCGCTCCGCGGGGCTCGAAGGGATGGGCGAGGACGAGGCCTCCGAGCTCGCCGCGGTGGTCCGCGAGGGGCTTCCCGAGGGCCACGTGCTGGTGCTGGCGGAGAGCTCCGTCGCGGCCGACCACCCGGTGGTGGCGACCCTCGAGGAGCGCCGGGCGGTGCTCCGCCTGGCGGCGGTCGAGTCGAGCCGGGAGGGCTGGAAGGGGCTCGACGGCCTGGCCGCCGAGCTCGCTCGCGAGACCGACGTCGCGATCGGACGCGACGGGCTCGAGGAGCTCGCCCGGCGCACCCTTCGGCAGGAGTCGGGCTTCGGCAAGACCGGCGTGGCGGGGGACTCGACCGCCCGCTTCGCCGCCGAGTACCGCAAGCTCGCGAACCTCTCCCAGGGGCTGGGGCGCACCCGGATCGACGCGGCGCTGGTGGCCGAGGCGGTCGAGGACCGGGGCGAGGAGGACGTCTTCAAGATCCTCGACGCGGTGGGCGCCGGCCGCGGCGCCGAGGCGGCCGAGCGCCTGCGCCGCTACCTGGCGTCGGCCTCCGACCCGATCGGGGCCCGCCTTTCGTTCTTCGGCCTCTTCGCCGGCTTCTGCCGCCACCTGACGGCGGTCTCCGGGATGGTGCGCGCGGCCGGCGTGCGCCCCGGCGAGCGGAGCTACCCGCGGTTCAAGGAGCGCCTCGCGCCGGCGCTCCAGAGCGACCTCGACGGGCGCAAGAACCCGCTCGCGGGCCTCCATCCCTTCCGTCTGCACCGGGCCTACCTCGCCGCCTCGGGCATGCCCGAGCCCTACCTCGCACGGCTGCCCTGGCGGGTGCTCCAGACCGAGCTCGCCTTGAAGGGCGAGAGCGGCGACCCGGAGGCGGCCCTCGCCGAGCTGGTGGCGGAGGTGGCCGCCGCGGCCCGATGAACCTCGAAGCGATCGTCTCGACCTACGGCTACCTGGCCGTCTTCGTCGGGACCTTCCTCGAGGGCGAGACGATCCTGGCGATCGGCGGGTTCTTCGCCAGCCGTGGCTACCTGAACTTCGGCTGGGTGGTGACCTTCGCCTTCCTCGGCACCTTCTCGGCCGACCAGCTCGCCTTCCACGTGGGCCGCATCCAGGGGGCGAAGATCCTCGCCGCCCGGCCCCGCTGGCGGGCGAAGCTCGAACGGCCGCTCGCGATCCTCCACCGGCACCGTCTTCTCTTCATCCTGGGATTCCGCTACGTCTACGGCATCCGGATCGTCACTCCGTTCGCCATCGGCCTGAGCGGGGTGCGCCCCCTCTTCTTCCTCCTCCTCGACCTCCCCGGCGCCGCGGTCTGGGCCACGGCGGTTGCGAGTCTGGGCTATCTCTTCGGTTACTCGGTGGAGCGCCTCCTCGGCCGGGCCGCGCACTACGAGATCCTGGGGGCGGCGGGAATCGCGCTCCTGGGCCTCGCGATCTGGGGCGTCGTCCGCTGGCGGCGCGCGCGCGGCTCCCACGAGGCCGGCGGCGCACAGACGGACGGGGAGGACCCACCGCCTCCGGCCGGATGAGATCCTTGCGGTCGGGACCGGCCGGGATCGCTCCGGAGCGGGGTTCGCCACCTCGACGCCATCGGCGGACCCGGCCGCGCGCCTCCGGCACGCCTACCCCGGCTCGGTGCTCGTGAGGCCCTCGAAGACCTGGAAATCGGAGACGTTGAAGGTGACCAGGCGATGCACGCCGTGGGCGAGGAGGGTGGCGGCGAACAGGGTGTCCGCGATTCGCTTGCGGCCCAGCCTGTGCTGGGCCAGGAGATCCAGGGCGAGGAGGATGGAGGCTTCGTCGGCGGCGAGGCACTCGACGTTCGAGCGCCCGAGATAGCCGCGGGCGACGGAGATCGCCTCGCTCATGCCGACCGGCGGATCGAACCGGCGGCGGTCGGTGAGGACGTGCACCAGCTCGTGGAGGACGAGCGGCGTCACGACGAACGTCACGTCCGGGAGCGCGAGCTGCTTCATCAGGTAGCGGCGAGCGACTTCGTGCCGGTCCAGGACGGGGAGGTGCGCCTGGAGCAGGACGTTCGTGTCGAGGCCGATCTTCACCAGCCCTCTCCTTCGTCCTCGGCGACCAGGGCCTGGCGCCCGGCGGACCCGGAGGACTCGGCGAACATCTCGTCGTAGAGCTCGCTGCGCGAGGGCAGCTCGCCGAGCGGACGATGCCCGGCAAGGACCGGAGTCTCCCGGAGCGGCGAGCGCGGCTCGAGCTCCGTCTCGCGGAAGCGGCGCATGGCGTCTCGGATCAGTTGCGCGATCGGCTGCTCCCGTTGCCGGGCCGCTCGCCGAAACACCTCGTAGTCGGACTCCGATACGGCGATCGATATGGTCTTCATATCGCACAGCATATCACGACCGCCGGTTCGCGAGTCGCGGGAAGTAGCGTCCGGCGAGCGCGGCCAAAGGCTCCGGCGGGGCCTCGATGACGACGTCCGGCGCGCGAAGGCGCCGACAAATCCCCCGCTAACCCGCCGGGCATGTGTTTTCGGTGATACGATACAGCGAGCTCTACGTCACCACGGCCAGGAGGGCGTCATGCGAGGACGGGAGAAGCATTCCGGCATCTCGGTCCAGGCGATCGCGGGGCCATTCGTCGTCCTGCTGGGCTTCGACGTGACGGCGGCCAAACGCAAGGGCCTCCTCGGCTTCGCCATCCACCGGGTGGACCACACCGAGAAGGAGGCTTACTGGCTGAAGGGTTTCCGCACCTTCGAGGCGACCGCCCCCAACCCGCCGCCCGGCAGCCTGGTCAGCACCATGGAGCACCCGATCCAGGCCTTCAACTGGGGCGACTACACCGCCAAGCCCGACCACCGCTACACCTATACGGTTCATCCCCTCTACGGCAGCCCCGCCAACCTGAAGATGGGTCCGGAGGTGGCGATCGAGGTCGCGACCTCCGACCCCGAGCAGGGCGGCCACGCGGTCTACTTCAACCGCGGCGTGGCGGGCAGCCAGGCCTACGCCCGCAAGTTCGGCAACCTGTCGCCGGCCGACCTCGCCGGCGACCCGGAGAAGCAGAAGGAGGCCTACCGCTGGCTCTCGCGTGGGCTCGAGGAGGCGATCCTCGCCTTCATCGGCCAGGCGAGCGGTCCCCGCTTCGCCCTCCGGGCGTCGGTCTACGAGTTCAGCTGGCACAAGGTCCTCGAGGCCTTCCGGAAGGTGGCGGACGACGGCGCCGACGTGAAGATCGTCTACGACCGGCGCACGCGGGGGCCGTTCGAGGAGACCGAGAAGGCCGTCGCCGCGGCCGGGATCGGCGAGCTCATGATCCCCCGGCGGACCAATAGCGCCATCTCCCACAACAAGTTCATCGTGCTCCTCGAGGACGGCGCGCCGCGCCAGGTCTGGACCGGCTCGACGAACTTCACCGAGGGCGGGATCTTCGGCCAGTCGAACGTCGGGTTCGTCCTGCGCGACCCGGTCGTCGCGGGGCAGTACCTCGACTACTGGACCCGCCTCAGCGCCGATCCGCAGTTCAAGGAGATCCGGCCCGCCAACGTCACCGCGACGCCCACGCCGGCGGGGCCCCCGGCACCGGGCACCACCCCGCTCTTCAGCCCGCGGACCGACCTCGGCGCCCTCGAGTGGTACGGCGAGCGGATGGGCGCGGCCGGCCAGTTCGTGGGGTTCACGGCCGCCTTCGGCATCTCGTCGACGCTCGCGCCCCGGCTGCTCGAGGAGCGGCCCTTTCTGCGCTTCATCCTGGTCGAGAGCGAGGGCAACCGCACGGTGCCCAAGGCCAAGCCCGGCGAGCCGCCACCCAAGAGCCAGTTCCAGACCTTCCAGGACATCCAGGCGGTCCGGAACAACCGGATCGCCAAGGGGGCGATCCTCGCCGGCCGGAAGGCCGCCGCCGACGACGACGCGGTCGGCGGCGAGCTTCACCGCTGGCTCGAGGAGAAGCTCACGGACCTCAACTCCCACGTCAGGTACCTGCACACGAAGTACATGCTGCTCGACGCCCTCACCGACGATCCGATCGTCATCTCCGGGTCGGCCAACTTCAGCGCCGCCTCGACCACCGACAACGACGAGAACATGGTGGTCGTGCGCGGCGACACGGAGCTTCGCCGACATGTACATCGGCGAGTTCATGCGCCTCTTCACCCACTTCTACTTCCGCGACGTCGCGAGCCGGTACGCCGCCCAGCAGAAGGGCGAGAAGCCCACCCGGAGTCCCTACCTCGCCCCCGACGACTCCTGGACCTACCCCTGGTTCGAGGAGGGCACAGAGAAGTACCTCGAGCGCAAGCTCCTGGCGTGAGGCGGCGTGAGATTCGGGAGGGGCCGGCTCCCGGCTCTCCACCTACCGCCGGGTCCACCCCTCCTCCGGGTCGACGCCCAGGCCGTCGGCCAGGCGGGTGTAGTAGTTGAAGAGCGCGGCCACCTGGGCGATGTCGTGGATCGCCACGTCGTCGAAGCCGTGGGCGCGGAGCGTCTCGACGTCGGCCTCGCTCATCGCGGCAGGCTCGCGGGTGAGCTTCACGGCGTAGTCGAGCATCGCCCGGTCCGCCGCCGAGAGCCCGGCCTCGCGGTAGTCGGTCTTGACCGCCTCGACCAGCGCCTCGCCATCCTCTCGATCCGCGACCTCGGCCCGGAGGTTGTCCGCGTGCGCCTCGGTTCAGTAGAAGCAGCGATTGGCGCGGGAGACGGCGGTGGCGATCATCTCGCGCTGCGCCCGGGAGAGCGGGCTCCGCTCCGAGACCATGACCTCCAGATAGAGCGCGGTCGACGCCTCGAGCACCTCCGGCCGTACGCTCTGGCAGCGCAGGATGCCGAAGACCCTGCCGGCGCGCTCGCGCGCATGATCGTAGAGCTCCCGCAGCAGGCCGGTCGCCCGCGACGGATCGACGGTTCGGATCCAGGTCATGGTGCCCTACCTTGCCACACTGGCGAGGAGCGCGTCACCGTCCGTCTCTCCCTCGCCCTCGTCGCTTCGGCGACCGCCCCGAAGCTCGAGGTCTTCGAAGTCCTCCACTCGACGTCGCCACCCTGACCCCGGTCCCGGTCACCACGGCCCGGACTGACGGGCCACCGAGGCTGGGCCGGTCGGCTCGGCCTTCGTCGATCGATTCCAGGTCAGTCCCGGGAGATCGCGACGCCGGATGGCGTCTTCCAAGGGTGAACGTCCCGGATCGTCCCCGGGACCGGGCCGGCCTACGACGGAGGGGGAGCCGTGACGGACCACGACCAGTTTTTCAAGAACCTGTTCCAGGAGTTCTTCGGCGATCTCGTCCGGATCGTGGCGCCGGAGCTGGCTGCGCGGTTGCGGCTGGAGGAGCCGACGTTCCTCGAGAGCGAGCTCTTCACGGGGTTTCCCGAGGGGCGGCACCGGTACCTCGACCTCGTGGCTCGCGTGAAGGCCGGCGAGGACGCGCCTGAAGTGGTACTCGTGCACGTGGAGGTCGAAGGACGTGCCCGCAGGACGATGGGCCGGCGGCTGCTCGACTACTCCCTGCAGCTCTGGCTCGAGCATCACCAACCGATCGTGCCCATCGTCGTCTACCTCCATGGCGGCAAGCCTGACGTGACTCGAGAAGAGGTCCGGATCGAGGTCTTCGAGGACTCCTATCTCTCCTTCTCCTATCTAGCTTTCGGGCTGTCGAGGAGCGAGGCACCGACCTACCTGGAGCGCCCGGAGCCCCTGGCCTGGGGCCTCGCCGGGCTGATGAAGCCGGGGGCCGAGTCGCCGGCCCGGCACAAGCTCGCGTGCCTCACGCCGATCTCGAAGGCGACTCTCACCGACCGGCAGCGGGTACTGCTGGTCAACTGCATCGAGACCTACGTAGAATGGAACGACGCGGCGCAGCGAGAGTACGAGGCTCTCCTGGCCGAGGAGGGAAACGCAGAGGTGGCGACCATGGAGATGACCTGGGCGGACACGTTGCGAGCGGAGGGCATGGAGAGGGGCTGGCAGGAGGGCATGGAGAAGGGCCGGGAGGAGGGCATGGAGAAGGGCCGGGAGGAAGGCATGGAGAAGGGCCGGGAGGAAGGCCGGCGCGAGGCATTGCTCGAGATGATCGAGCGGAGGTTCGGGCCGCTACAGGCCGCGACGGTGGAGCGGGTCCGCAACCGGACCTCTTCGGCAGAGATCTCCCGCCTCCTGGCCAGCGTCCTCGACGCCGCCAGCATCGAGGAGCTGGGCCTCTAGCGGTCCGAGGCCCTGGAGCCTTCGCCCTGGAGTGACCGCTCCCCGACGACGATGGTAGCCTCGGGGGGTCCGCCTCGCACCGCCCGGGGCGGCTCACCTCGACTCGTCCGGTCATGCCGTTTCGCCTCGCCCTCCTCGCCGCCGGCTGTCTCGTCCTCGCCTCCCCGGCGACCGCGCCCGCGCACGCCGCCGCCCCGGCCGCTCACCCGTCGCCCCCGTCGCACCCTGCCGGCGCCCGCCGGCCGAACGTCTTCCTGATCGTCATCGACACCCTGCGGGCCGACCACCTCTCGGCCTACGGCTACGACAAGAAGACCTCGCCGCACATCGACGCCCTGGCGGCCCAGGGCACGCTCTACGAGGAGGCGATCTCGGCGGCCCCCTGGACCCTGCCGTCCCACGCCTCGCTCTTCACCGGCCTCTACGTCCGCGACCACCACACGAGCTCGGCCCACCTGGTCCTCGATCCGAGCTACGACACCCTGGCGGAGCGCCTGGCGCGGGCCGGCTACCACACCGGCGGCTTCTCGAACAACGTCTGGACCAACCCGGACTCGGGGCTCGAGCAGGGCTTCCAGACCTTCGAGGAGCTCTGGCGCCTCCAGAAGTCGCGCACCGAAGGGATCTCGGACGACGACCCGGCGACCGACATGGGGGCGGCGAAGACCGACCAGGACGTGCTCTCGTGGATCGACGGCCTGAAGGACGACAAGCCCTTCTTCGTCTTCATCAACTTCTTCGAGCCGCACCTCCCGTACCGCCCCACGAAGCCGTTCGACGACGACTTCCTGCCCCCGGGCACCCCGCCGGCGCTCGTCCAGCGCATGCGCTCGTTCTACTCGCCACGCGAGTACGGCTACATCCTGAACGTCCCCTGGATGAAGGTGAGCGCGGGCGAGCTCGAGGTGCTCCGCGGGCTCTACGACGGCGAGATCGCCTACGTGGACTCGAAGATCGGCGAGCTGGTCGACGGCCTGCGCGCCCGCGGCCTGGCGGACGACACGGTCCTGGTGATCACCTCGGACCACGGCGAGCACCTGGGCGAAAACCACATGCTCGGGCACAAGCTCTCGGTCTACGAGCCGCTGCTCCACGTGCCGCTCGTCGTCTGGGGGCCGGGCCACATCCCGGCGGGTCAGCGGATCGCCGGCCAGGTCCAGAGCTTCGACCTCTTCGGCACGATCCTCGACCTCGCCGGGGTCGACCGGGGCAAGGCCTCGAAGCTGCCCGGCGCCGAGGCCGCTCCGGAGACCTACACCTTCTCCGAGCTCGCCTACCCCCAGATCTTCCTCGACGTGATCCACAAGCAGATCTCGGGCTGGGACACGAGCCGCTTCGCCCGCGCGCTCACCACGGTCCGGGGCTCGCGCTACAAGCTCATCTCGGGCTCGGACGGCAGCGAGGAGCTCTATGACCTCCAGGCCGACCCCCACGAGACGAAGAACCTCGCCGGCTCCGAGCCCAAGGAGCTCGGCCGGCTCGAGCGGGTCCTCGAAGAGTTCCGGCAAGGCAAGAACTCCCACTGATCGCCCGTCGAGGCGATCTCCGGCGGCGCGCTCTTGACGGGCCGAAACAGATGTTTGATACTCGCGTTTCGACCCGATCGGATCCCTCCTCCCGCCCATGCCTCTCCAACGCCTCGAACGCCCTACCGACGACCTCCACCAGGGGTCGGCCCGCGAGCGCCTGCTCGATGCCGCCGAGCGCCTGTTCGCCACCAAGGGCTTCCAGGTCGGGGTGCGCGAGATCACCCTCGAGGCGGGCTGCAACGTCGCCGGGGTGAACTACTACTTCGGCGGCAAGGAGGGCCTCTACCGGCAGGTCTTCCGGCGTCGCCTCGCGGCGCTCCGGGAGCGCCGGACCGCGAGCGTGCGCCGGAGCCTCGACGAGGCTGGGGAGGGCGCAACCCTCGAGCTCCTCCTGCGTACCTTCACCGTCGGGTTCCTCGAGCCGCTGGTGGCGGAGAGCACCGGCCGGATGTGGATGGAGCTGATGAGCCGCGAGCTCCTCGATCCCCACCTGCCGCCGGAGATGTTCCGCGAGGAGATCGTCGACCCGGTGCGCGACGCCCTGGCCGAGGCGCTCCGGCAGGTCTGCCCCGGCCTCGCCCGGCAGGACGCCGAGCTCGCGACCCACTCCCTGATCGGGCAGCTCAGCCACATCGTGCACCTGACCAACTACTTCGCGCGGGAGGAGAGCGCCCGGAGGCCCTTCCGCTTCGACCTTCCAGAGCTCGTGACCCACACGGTCCGCTTCTCGGCCGCAGGCATCCGGGCCCTCGCCCGACCGGCCGAGAGCCTCGAGAGGAGAGGATGAACCCTTCGACCACCACGACGAGCCTCCTCGCGGTGGCTCTGGTCGCCGCCGCCGCGGCGGCCGGTTGCGCGAGCGCCGGCCCGCCCACGCCCCTGCCCGAGTCGGCTACGGCCGCCTGGGAGCCGCCGCCCGCGCTCGCCTCCGGGCCGCAGCCGATCCCGCATCGCACCGACATCCCGGCCGACCTGCTGGCACCGGGCACCACGGTCGACCTGCCGACGGTGATCGACCTCGCCCTCCAGAACAGCCCGCAGACCCGGGAGACCTGGGCCGCCGCCCGCTCGGCGGCCGAGGAGGTGGGCTCGCGGCGCTCCGCCTACTACCCGCAGCTCGACGCGAGCGCGCAGATCGAGCGCGTCAAGCAGTCGGCGGTGGGCAACCGGTTCACCTTCCAGATCACCCAGTACGGGCCGTCGCTCGACCTCTCGTACCTGCTCTTCTCCTTCGGCGGCCGGAAAGCGGACGTGGAGGAGGCCCGCCAGCAGCTCATCGCCGCCGACTGGCAGCACAACGCCCAGGTGCAGCAGGTGGTCCTCGAGGTCACCCAGGCCTACTACGCCTACCAGGGGGAGAAGGCCCTCCTCGAGGCGGCACAGGCGGACATCGAGAGCGCCGAGACCAACCTCCAGGCCGCCCAGGACCGGCACCAGGCCGGGGTGGCCACGATCGCCGACGTGCTCCAGGCGAAGACCGCCCGCTCCCAGGCCCAGCTCGTCCTGCAGCAGGTCCAGGGGGACCTGGCGGCGACCCGGGGCTCGCTCGCCACCGCCATCGGGGTCTCGCCCGACGTGCCGGTCGACGCCGGCGAGCTGCCGAGCGACGTGCCGATCGACACCCTCTCGGCCTCGATCCAGGAGCTCTGGGGCGGGCCCTCTCGGCGCGGCCGGACCTGGCGGCGGCCCGCGCCGACGCCCGAGCGGCCGAAGCGAAGGTCGCCAGGGTCCGGGCCGACGCCCTGCCGACGATCTCCCTCCAGGCGGGCGCCAGCCGGGTCTACTACGACATTCCGGGCGCCGAGCCCTCCAACAACTACTCCGGGGCCGTGGTGGTGAGCTATCCGCTGTTCACCGGCTTCAAGACCTATCACGACGTCGAGCAGGCGAAGGCCGACGCCGACGTGGCCCGCGCCCGGGTCGACGACCTCTCCCAGCAGGTGATGCTCCAGGTCTGGACCAGTTACTACGCCCTCGAGACCGCCGCCAAGCAGGTGGCGACGAGCCGCGACTTCCTGGCCAGCGCCAGCCAGTCGGCGGACGTCGCCGGCGGCCGCTACAAGGCGGGCGTGGGGAGCGTCCTCGACCTGCTCTCCGCCCAGAGCGCGCTGGCCAGCGCGCGCGCCCAGGAGGTCCAGGCCCGGGCCTCCTGGTTCCTCGCCCTGACCCAGCTCGCCCGCGACACCGGCGTGCTCGCCAACCTGGGGCCCCGCGGCCTCGCCGAAACGATCTCGCATGGAGACGCCGTCGAACCATGAAAGCCACTGATCGGATCCCCCCCGCAACCCCTCGGCCTCGTCCTCGGCGGATTCGTGGGGTGGCCGTGCTTCTCGCGGTCTCCGTTGCCATGTCCTTCGCGGTCGGGTGCTCGGGCGGTGGCGGCGAGGCTCCCCAGGCGGAGGGCGGCGCGGCCGGCCAGGCCCCGGCCGCGGTACCCGTCCACGTAGGCCGGGTGACTCGCGAGACCGTGCCGGTCGAGGTCCACGGCATCGGCACCGTCGCCCCCCGCTCGACCGTCCAGGTCAAGGCGCAGGTCGGCGGCGAGGTCACCGCCGTCCACTTCCGCGAGGGCCAGGACGTCACGAAGGGCCAGGCGCTCTTCACCATCGACCCGCGCCCCTACCGCGCCGCGGTCCAGAAGGCCGAGGCCCAGCTCGCCCGCGACCGCGCCCTGGCGGCGAACGCCGAGGCGGACGTCGCGCGCTATGCAGACCTGGTCGAGAAGGACTACGTGACCCGGGAGCAGTACGACCAGATCCAGGCCGACGCCGAGTCGCAGAAGGCGACGGTCAAGGCGGACGAGGCGGCCCTCGAGGAGGCCCGTCTCGACCTCGGCTGGACGACCATCTCGTCGCCCGTCGCCGGGCGCACCGGCAAGGTCCTGATCCACGCCGGCAACGTGGTCAAGGCCAACGACCTGCCCCTCGTGGTCATCCAGCAGATCGAGCCGGTCGACGTCTCCTTCTCGGTCGCCCAGAGCTACCTCGACGAGATCCGCGGCCGGCAGGCCTCGGGCGAGCTCGCAGCCACCGCCGCGCCCCCGGGCGGCGCCGCGCACCAGGGC
The DNA here is from genome assembly GCA_963741925.1 of uncultured Acidobacteriota bacterium. Lineage (GTDB taxonomy): Bacteria > Acidobacteriota > Thermoanaerobaculia > Multivoradales > DATKCC01 > CAVUBL01. The sequence goes on along the minus strand of CAVUJU010000002.1, from coordinate 816,386 downwards.
ACCCTCACCTTCATCGACAACGAGGTCGATCCGACCACCGGGACGATCGAGCTCAAGGCGACCTTCCCGAACCGCGACCGGGCCCTCTGGCCCGGTCAGTTCGTCAACGTCACCCTCGACCTGGCGGTGGAGCAGGACGCGGTGGTGGCGCCGGCCCCGGCGGTCCAGAGCGGTCAGAAGGGCGACTACGTCTTCGTAGTCAAGGACGACGGCACGGTCGAGTCGCGCAGCGTCGAGGTGAGTCGTACCATGGGGGAGCGCGCGGTGATCGCGAAAGGTCTCTCGGGCGGCGAGACGGTGGTCACCGACGGTCAGCTCCGGCTGGTGCCCGGCGCACCGGTCGAGGTCCTGTCCCAGAGCGCCGGCGAGGGCTCCGCGGGAGCGGCGCCGGGCGGCGCGGCCCAGGGAGCCCAGGGAGTGAGCCCATGAGCGTCTCCGAGGTCTTCATCCGCCGGCCGATCATGACCACGCTGGTCATGATCGCCATCGTCCTGTTCGGCGTCATGGGCTACCGCCTGCTGCCGGTCTCGGACCTCCCGAACGTCGACTTTCCGACCATTCAGGTCTCGGCCTCCCTGCCCGGCGCCAGCCCCGAGACCATGGCCTCGTCGGTGGCGACGCCCCTCGAGCGCCAGTTCTCGACCATCGCCGGCCTCGACTCCATGAGCTCCACCTCGGGCGTCGGGGCGACCCAGATCACCCTCCAGTTCAACCTCTCGCGGGAGCTCGACGCCGCGGCCCAGGACGTCCAGGCGGCGATCGCGGCGGCGCAGCGCCAGCTCCCGCCCGACATGCCGTCGCCGCCGACCTACCAGAAGGTCAACCCGGCCGACTCGCCGATCCTGTATCTCGCGCTCACCTCGCCGAGCCTGCCGCTCTCGCAGCTCGACGAGTACGGCGAGACGCTGATGGCGCAGCGCATCTCCACGGTCTCCGGCGTCGCCCAGGTGCTGGTCTACGGCGCCCAGAAGTACGCCGTGCGCATCCAGCTCGACCCGGACGCCCTCGCCGCCCGGGGCTTGGGGCTGGACGAGGTCACCCAGGCGGTCCAGAACGCCAACGTCAACCTGCCGAGCGGCACGCTCTACGGCAAGACCAAGGCCTACACCGTCGAAGCGAACGGGCAGCTCGAGGACGCCGCCGCCTACCGCCCGGTGATCGTCGCCTACCGAAACGGGGCGCCGGTGCGCCTCGACCAGCTCGGCCGGGTGATCGACAGCGTCGCCAACGACAAGACCGGCGCCTGGTACGTCGACCAGCGCTCGGTGGTGCTCGCCATCCAGCGCCAGCCGGGCACCAATACCGTGGCGGTGGCGGGCGAGGTACGGCGGCTGCTCCCCACCTTCCGCTCGCAGCTCCCGGCGTCGGTCTCGCTCCACGTCCTCTACGACCGCTCGGAGTCGATCCAGGCCTCGGTCTCGGACGTCAAGTTCACCCTGTTCCTGGCGCTCTGCCTGGTCATCCTGGTGATCTTCCTGTTCCTCCGGAACCTCTCGGCGACGGTGATCCCGGCCCTGGCGCTGCCCATGTCGGTGGTGGGCACCTTCGCCGTGATGTATCTCGCGGGCTACAGCCTGGACAACCTGTCGCTCATGGCGCTCACCCTGTCGGTCGGCTTCGTGGTGGACGACGCCATCGTCATGCTCGAGAACATCGTGCGCCACATGGAGATGGGGGAGCCGCCCTACCGGGCGGCGCTCCGGGGCTCCCGCCAGATCGGCTTCACCATCGTGTCGATGACCCTGTCGCTCGCGGCGGTGTTCATCCCGATCCTGTTCATGGGCGGCATCCTCGGGCGCCTCTTCCACGAGTTCGCGGTGACCATCGCGACGGCGGTTCTGATCTCGGGCTTCGTCTCCCTGTCGCTGACTCCCATGCTCTGCAGTCGCTTCTTGCGGCCGCCGGGCAAGATCCACCACGGGCGCCTCTTCCGCGCCTCGGAGCGGGTCTTCGACGGGGCGCTGGGCTTTTACGACCGCACGCTCGCCGGCGTGCTCCGCCACCGCCTCGCCTCCATGGGCGTCCTGGTGCTGGTGCTGGGCGCCACGGTCTGGCTCTTCGGGCTGGTGCCCAAGGGCTTCCTGCCGAGCGAGGACACGGGCTCGATCTTCGCCTTCACCGAGGGCGCCGAAGGGATCTCCTACGAGTCGATGAAGGCGCACCAGCTCGAGCTCATGAAGATCATCCAGGCCGACCCGAACGTCGAGCAGTTCATGTCGTTCGTCGGCGCCCGAGGTTCCCAGGCCGCTTCGGGCAACTCGGGCATCCTCTTCATCCGCCTGAAACCCCGGGACCAGCGGGACCTCTCCGTCGACCAGGTGATCCAGGAGCTGCGACCGAAGCTCGCCCGGGTGCCCGGCATTCGGGCCTTCCTGCAGAACCCGCCGCCGATCCGGATCGGCGGCCACCTCTCGAAGAGCCAGTACCAGTACACCCTCCAGGCTTCGGACACCGACCGCCTGTACCACGACTCGGAGGTGCTCCTCGAGAAGCTCCGGCACGAGCCGGGCTTCGTGGACGTGACCTCGGACCTCCAGCTCAAGAACCCGCACGCGGTGGTGCGGATCGACCGCGACCAGGCCTCGGCCTACGGCGTCACCGCGCGCCAGATCGAGGAGGCCCTCTACAGCGCCTACGGCTCGCGCCGGGTCTCGACCATCTACGCTCCGAACAACGAGTACGACGTGCTCCTCGAGCTCGAGCCGAAGTACCAGGAGGATCCGGCGGCCCTCCAGAAGCTCTACATCCGGTCGAGCTCGGGCACGCTCGTGCCGCTCGCCGCGGTGGCGCGCGTCGAGAACGAGGTGGGGCCGCTGTCGGTGGCGCACTCGGGCCAGCTCCCCTCGGTCACCCTCTCCTTCGACCTCGCGCCGGGTACCTCCCTCGGCGAGGGCGTGGCGGCGGTCGACCGGATCGCCAGGGAGGTGTTGCCGGCGGACGTTTCCACCAGCTTCCAGGGCACGGCCCAGGCCTTCCAGTCGTCCTTGAAGGGCATGGGCCTCCTGCTGCTGATGGCGATCCTGGTCATCTACATGGTCCTGGGCATCCTCTACGAGTCCTTCATCCACCCGCTGACCATCCTCTCGGCCCTGCCGCTCGCCGGCTTCGGGGCGCTCGTCACGCTCCTCGTCTTCCGCCAGGAGCTCTCGCTGTACGCCTTCGTCGGCATCATCATGCTCGTCGGCCTGGTCAAGAAGAACGGCATCATGATGGTCGACTTCGCCATCGAGCGCCGGAAGGACGGCGCCGAGCCGGTCGACGCGATCCACGAGGCCTCCATGGTCCGGTTCCGGCCGATCATGATGACCTCGATGGCGGCCCTGGTGGGGACCCTGCCCATCGCCCTCGGCACCGGCGCGGGCTCGGAGTCCCGCCGGCCGCTGGGCATCGCCGTGGTGGGCGGGCTCCTCTTCTCGCAGCTCCTGACCCTCTACATCACGCCGGTCGTCTACGTCTACATGGAGCACTTCCAGGGCTGGCTGAAGCGGCACCTGCACGGCGTGCTCGGGCGCGGCGAGCCGACCGGGCCCCAGCCCGCCGAGCCGGCGCTCGCGGCGCCCGGTGCCCCCCCGCCCCCGACTGAGGCCGGGGAGCCGGAGCCCGAGCCCGAGGAGGACGAGGAGGAGGACGTCACCCGCGAGCACCAGCCGGCGGCGATGCGGTAGCGTTCGGAGGCGGGTCCCTGGCTTGAACCGGCCGCGGGTTTCGGGAGACCTACCGGTGCCGAGCCCCGGCTCCCGGCCGGTCCAGGCCCGCGGACCCCACCGCGGCGCCGTCACGCCCCGACGAGGAGCGCCATGTCCAGACTCTGGAGTCCCTGCCTCTTCCCGTCCCTCTGTGCGCTGCTCGCCGCGGGCCTCCTCCTCGCCCCGCGTGGAGCCTCGGCCGGCCAGATGCTGGTCCTGAAGGTCGACCCGGCGGAGAGCTCGCTCGGCTTCACCCTGGGCGCCACCATGCATACGGTGCACGGCAGTTTGGGCTCACCGTCCGGCCGGATCGCCTTCGATCCCGCGACGGGGCTGGCGAGCGGCGAGGTGACGATCGACCTGACCAGGGCCGACACCGGCATCGAGCGCCGGGACCGGAAGATGCACGAGCAGGTGCTCGCGACCGACCGCTACCCGACCGCCGTCTACCACGTCGAGCGGGTCGACCTGCCGGCGGGGCTCCACCAGGGCGAGAACGACCTCCAGCTCCACGGCACCCTCGAGCTCAAGGGCGACGCTCACCCGATCGACGTGCCGGCGGTGGCGACCCTCGACGGCCGCCGCGTCCGGGCCGACGCCAAGATCGAGATCCCTTACGTGGACTGGGGCCTCCACGACCCGAGCTTCTTCGTGCTGCGGGTCGCCAAGCAGGTCGAGGTCGAGATGACGATCGTCGGAGACGTCGAGGGCGACCTGCCCGAGGCGGCGGCGCCGGCGGCGGACGCGGGCCCCTCCGGGCACTGACGGAGCCGCCCGGCCTATGGCGCCGCGGCAAGGTGCCGGCGGCAACCCGCTGGGCCGCTCACCGCCGGGCGAGGGCCCGGATCACCGCATCGTGCTCGGGGAGCCGCGCCACGAGCTCGTCGGCCGCGGGCAGCTCGAAGTCGGCGAAGTCGAAGCCGGGGGCGACCGTGCAGCCGCCGAAGGCGTAGCCGGCGCCCGGGGCCGGCCGGGCCGCCTGCCAGCAGCCGGCCTCGACCACGGCCATGGGCCCGGCCTCTCGGCCGGCCGCCGCGGGATCTCCGCTCAGGAGGCGCCTCTCGTATCTTCCGTCCTCGTGGATCAGGTGAAGCTCGAGCGGCCCGCCGGCGTAGAGGTGCCAGACCTCGTCCGTCCAGCGCACGCGGTGGAACGCCGAGATCTCGCCTTCCGGCAGCAGGAAGTAGATCGCGGTCGAGGCGGAGCGCTCCCGGCTCTCCGATCCATCCGGAATTCCGGGATGTACCAGGGCGAGATCGGCGCGGTAGACCTCGCGGTAGAAGCCTCCCTCCGGGTGCGGCGCCAGGCCGAACCGCTCGATGATCCGGCGGACGGCGGGGTGAGGCGTCAAAGCTCGACGGGCTCCGCCTCGGGCGCCTCGACGCCCACCGCCGCGACCTTCTCGAGCGCCTGCTCGAGGTCGGCGATCAGGTCGTCCGGGTGCTCGATTCCCACTGCCAGCCGCACCAGGCCGGGCGTGATCCCCATCTCGCGCTGGCGCTCCGGCGGCACGTCGGCGTGGGTCATCGAGGCGGGGTGCTCGGCGAGCGACTCGTTGGCCCCGAGCGAGACGGCGAGCTTGACGTGGTGCATCGAGTCGAGGAAGCGGAAGGCCGCCTCCTCGGTCCCGGCGGCGAGCTCGAAGGAGAGCAGGGCGCCGCCGCCGTTCGTCTGGCGCTCGAAGATCGCCCGCTGGCGCGGGTCCTCGTGGTAGCCGGGGTAGTCGACGCGGGAGATCTTCGGGTGCTTCGCCAGCCAGCGGGCGACTCGCTCGGCGTTCTTGCGCGAGCAGGTCATGCGCAGCTTCGCGGTTTCGAGCGACCGGAGCAGGAGCCAGGCCGAGTGCGGGTCGAGCATGTTGCCCAGGATCGTGCGGAGCATCTTGATCTGCTGGACCAGCTCGGCCGAGCCGAGGGCGGCGCCCGCCACCAGGTCGCTGTGGCCGCCCAGGTACTTGGTGGCGGAGTAGAGCACCAGGTCGGCACCGTGCTCGAGCGGCTGCTGGTAGAGGGGGCCGAGAAGGGTGTTGTCCACCGCGCAGATCGCGCCATGACGGTGCGCCACCTCGGCGGCGGCGGCGATGTCGGTGGAGACGATGGTGGGGTTCGAGGGGGTCTCGAGGTAGACCAGTCGGCAGGGCGTGCCGGCGGCCTCGAGGTGGGCGACCTCGGCCTCGATCGCCTCCGGCCCGTCGCCGGCGTGGACGCAGCGCGTGGCGATCCCCATCGCCGGGAGCACGTGCGCCATCAGGTAGTCGGTGCCGCCGTAGACCGGCTCGCTGAAGACGACGCCCGAGCCCATGGGCACGGTCGCCAGGATGGAGGTGGAGATGGCCGCCATCCCGGAGGAAAAGACGGCGGTCTCCTCGGCGCGGTCCCAGAGGTTGAGCCGTTCCTCCAGGATCTGGAGGTTCGGGTTGTTGAGCCGGCTGTAGATGAGCCCCATGGGCCGGGCCGGATCGCGCTCGGTCAGGCCGTAGGCCCACGAGAAGTAGTCCTTGCCCTCCCGTGCGGTGCGGAAGGCGAAAGTCGAGGTCTGGAAGACCGGCGGCTTGATCGAGCCCTCCGACCACTCGGGCCGGTAGCCGTAGCTCATCATCAGGGATTCGGGGCGGGCTTCGCCCGGCGGGGGCGGGGTGGGGTGCTTGCGGTTTCGTCTCATGGTGGGGCTCCTCGGCTCCATTGTGCCTCATCCGCCCCGGCGGTGCGCCGCGCCCCGGGGTGGGCGGTCCGCCCGGCAGTAGAATCGACCTCCCATGCCCGAGCTGCCCGAGGTCGAGGTCCTGCGCCGCAGTCTCGAGCCGTACCTGGTGGGCGACGAGGTGCGGCGGGTGGAGGTCCGGAGCCCGGCTCTGCGCGAGCCCCTCGACGCGGGCGAGCTCGAGCGGCGGCTCGCCGGCCGGCGGATCGAGCGGCTCGGCCGGCGCGCCAAGTACCTGCTGGTGGACGTCGACGGCGGCTCGACCCTGGCGCTCCACCTGGGGATGAGCGGGCGGCTGACCGTGGTCCCGGGCGAGACGCCGCCCGAGCGCCACGAGCACCTGGCGCTCCACCTCGCCTCGGGGACGAAGCTCCGGCTGCGCGATCCGCGGCGCTTCGGCCTCGCCTTCGCCCTGGCGACGGCCGGCGTGCCCGAGGACGGCCACTTCGTCCACCTGGGGGTCGAGCCCCTCTCGGGCGAGCTCTCCGGCGCCTGGCTGCGCGCCGCCGCCCGCGGCCGCCGGGGACCGGTCAAACCGTTCCTGATGGACGCCCGGACGGTGGTCGGGGTGGGCAACATCTACGCCTGCGAGGCCCTCTTCCGCGCCGGGATCCACCCCTCCCGCTCGGTCGCCCGCATCGCCCCGGCGCGCTGGGACCGGCTGGCCCGGGCCGTCGTCGAGGTGCTCACGGACGCCATCGCCGAGGGCGGCACGACCCTCAACGACTTCAGAAACGGCGCCGGCGAGAGCGGCTACTTCCAGGTCTCCCTGGCGGTCTACGGCCGGCAGGGGGAGCCCTGCCGGGCGTGCTCGACCCTGCTGCGCCGCCGGCTGCACTCGAACCGGAGCACCTTCTACTGCCCGAGGTGCCAGCGATGAGCGAGGACGACCGGGAGCCGGCGGCGGCGGCCGGCTTCGCCCCCGAGGTGGGGGCGGGGCCCGCGGCCGCCGATCCCGAGGAGCCGGACCTCGGGGCCGTCGAGGTCGTGCTGCTCGACATGGGCGGCGTGATCCTCGACCTGGGCGAGGCGCGGGGCCTGCCGTGGGGCGAGCTCGACCGGCGCGGCCGGCTGGAGCTCCTGGAGCTCGTCCGCGGGACCGGCGGCGAGGCCGACGAGAGCGCCCTGGAGCGCCTCCTCTTCACGCCCTGGCGGCGGGAGTACGAAGCGCGCTACCGGCGGGGGCGCGAGGCCCCGTGGGAGCCGCACGTCGAGCGGCTGCGCCGCCGGACCGCCGCCGCCGCCGAGGCGAGGGCGCTCCTCGAAGCGTGGGCCGGGCCGTACCTCGGGGGCCTGCGCACCGTCTCCGGCGCCGTCGAGACCCTGGGCCGCCTGGTGGCGGCCGGCCTCTCCCTCGCCCTGGTCTCGAACGTGCCGCTGCCGGGCCGCTTCTTCCGCCGGGTCCTGGAGGCGCAGGGGGTCTCCGCCTTCTTCGACCGCCTGTGCTTCAGCTACGACGAGGGCGCCCGCAAGCCCTCCCCCGAGCTTCCCCGCCGAGCCCTCGAGGCGCTCGGGGCCGAGCCCTCGCGGGCCATCCTGGTGGGTGACCGCCGGTCCAGCGACGTCGCCGCCGCCCGCGCCACCGGCCTGCGCGCGGTCTGGGTGCGGAGCCCCGACGAGGCGGGCCCCGCCCCCGACGCCACCATCGGCTCGATCGTCGACCTACCCGAGCTCCTGGGCCTCTAAGGGCCCGCGCAAGAATGACTGCCGCATTCGGGCGCAATTCCATCAATCCTCGTGGCGTTGCGCTCCGTGCAGCATAGGCCCCGCTATGCCTCAGTCGCGCGCCTTGCGAGGATTGCGCCATTACGCCCTCGGTGCAGGCAGTAATTCTTGCGCGGACCCTAAGGCACGAGCTCCGCGCCGGCTCGGGGGAGGGAAGGGGATCGAGGGGTTGCGGGGGGGAGCCGGTCAAAGCGGCCAGATCATCGGAATCAGCAGGCTCGACACCAGCCACAGGATCAGCGTCAGCGGCACCCCCACCTTCACGTAATCCATGAACCGGTACCCGCCGGGCCCGAGCACCATCGCATTCGTCTGGTAGCCCATGGGCGTGGCGAAGCTCATCGAGGCGGCGAAGGCCACGCCCATCAAGAGCGGCTTCGCGTCCACCCCCAGCCGCGCGGCGACCGACACCGCGATCGGCACCATCAGCACCGCGGCCGAGTTGTTGGTGATGAAGGAGGTGAGCACCGAGGTGACCAGGATGACCAGCGACAGGACCACTTCCGGCCCGAAGGGCGCCCCGGCATCGACGATCCGCTCCGCCAGGATCTTGGCCAGCCCCGTCGTCTCCACGGCGGTGCCCAGCGGCAGGATCGCCACCAGGAGGAAGATCACCGTCCAGTCGATCGAGCGATAGACCTGTTGGATGCGCAGAGTGCGGGTGGCGAGGAGGAGGACCACGCCCAGGATCGCCGCCTTGAGCAGCGACATCACCCCGGTGGCCGCCAGCACCACGACGATCGGGATGGTCAGGGCGCCGACCCACCAGTGCCGGGTCAGGCGCAGCCGCATGTCGAGCTCCTGGAGGGGGATGAAGTCCTCCTGCTGGCTCTGCAAGCCCTCGACCCGCTGGCGGGGCCCGAAGACGAGCAGCGTGTCCCAGGGCTTGAGCTTCACCCAGGCGAGCTTTTCCCGGATCACCTCGCCGGTGCGGTTCAGGGCGAGGACGAAACAGCCGTAGCGCTTGCGGAAGTCGATCTCGTTGAGCGACTCGCCGATCAGCCGCGAGGTGGGCGCGAGCTGGACCTCGGCGAGGATGTTGTTGGCGTCGGCCAGGTCCGAGTCGTCGAGCTTGGTGTCCGAGAGCAAGAGCAGGTCGCTCTGCTCATTGAAGGCGACGATGTCCTCCATCGAGCCGCGCACGATCAGGGTGTCGGCGGGTTCCAGGGGCGTGTGGCGGATGTCGGTCGCGATGCGCTTCTTGCCCCGGATGATCTCGAGCACGTTGATCCGGAACCGGTCGCTGAGCTGCTCCTCGAGCACGGTGCGGCCGGTGAGGTTCGAGCCGCGGGGGACCTTGAACTCGGTGAGGTAGGCCCCCATCTGGTACTTGCGCGTCAGGCTCGGAGGGGCGGGCCGGTCGGGGAGCAGGCGCGTCACCACGAAGTGGTTGTAGAGCATGCCGACGACGAACAGGACGCCCCCCAGGCGCAGGAACTCGAAGAGGTGGAACGCCTCCTCCCCATGGCTCACCGCGAGGGCGCTGACCAGCAGGTTGGTCGAGGTCCCGATCAGCGTGCAGGTACCGCCGAAGATCGCGGCGTAGGAGAGCGGCAGCAGCACTTTCGACGGGCTCACCCGGTAATGCTCCGCCAGGTGGCGGCCGACCGGGATGAAGAGCGAGACGGCGGCGGTGTTGTTGATGAACGCCGAGATGAAGCCGGTCAGGGTGAGCAGCAGCGTCGAGGCCTTCCAGCTCGAGCTCCCGGCGGCGCGGGCGATCCGGTAGCCGATGCGCCGCACCAGGCCGCTCTGCACCAGCCCCTCGCTCAGGATGAACATCATCAGCACCGTCACCACGGCGGGGTTGGAGAATCCCGCGATCGCCTGCTCGGGGCTCACCAGGTTCGCGACGAGCAGCAGCCCGAGCGACACCAGGGCGGTGGCGTCGAGGGGCAGCCATTCGAAGACGAACGACGCCAGCGTGAACGCGAGGATGCCCAGGAGCAGGGCGATCTGAAGAGTCATCGGGCCAGGGAGTCTAGCAGGGGGTGACCCGTGGCCGGCGCGCCCCAGGTCCGCCGGCGACGTTACAATCCGCGGTCATGTCCTACCTCCTGCGGGTCCGCACGCGCTTCGAGGCGGCCCACCACCTGACCTCGTACCGGGGCACGCCCGAGCCGGTCCACGGCCACTCGTGGCAGGTCGAGGCGCTCCTCGAAGCCGAGGAGCTCGACGACGAGGGCATGGGGTTCGACTTCGTGGCGGCGCGCCGGTCGCTGGCGGACCTCGCCGGCCGCTTCGACCACCGCGACATCAACACCGTCGCCCCCTTCGACCGGACCAGCCCCACCACCGAGCGCCTGGCCGCCTGGTTCTTCGACGAGCTCGCCCGGCGCCTGCCGGCGGCGGGTCTCCGGGAGGTCACGGTCTGGGAGGGTCCGGACTGCTCGGCCACCTACCGCCCCTGAGGGCTCGTGCCCCGGGCCTCTCGCCGGTCACCGAGGGCTGGTAGCATTCCCTGGACGGCCGACAGAAGGCTTCCGGTGCAAGCCGGCCCGCTCCGGCCCGCCACGGAGAGAGGAAGACCATCGAGATGCTCACATCGCCTGATCGTTTCCCCGTCCCACCGCTCCTGCTCGGTGCGGTGGCCCTCGCCGCCCTCCTCCTGGCGCCGCTAGGCTGCGGCGGGGGCGAAGCGGAGCCGGTCGCCCACCTGGCGCTGGAGCCCGGGGAGGTCGACCTGCCCTACGGGTCGTTCACCGACCTCGAGCTCTCGTGGACCCCCCGGGCGGAGCTCGGCGACGTCACCGGCCACCTCCGGGTGTTCGCCCACCTCCTCGATGCGGAGGGGCGGCTGAGCCGGACCTTCGACGAGGACGTCCCCGGCGTCTGGCAGGTGGGCGAAGCGGAGCGGACGCCGCTCAGGATCTACCAGTCGTTGATGGCGCCGCCGCTCGCGCCCGGGGACTACACCCTCACCGCGGGCCTCTACGACGACAGCGGCCGGCGCTGGCCTCTCGAGACCGCGGGCAAGCGCCGCGGCCAGGGCGAGTACGCCATGGTGACCGTCCACGTGCCGGGCTCGAGCCAGGGCCACGGCAAGAGCCAGGGTCCGCAGCTGCCCGACTTCGAGTTCTCCCGCACCTGGAGCGCGAACCTGGCCGGGGCCGACCGGCAGGTGATCGCCTTCCGCTGGCTCTACCACGACGGGTCGATCCGGCTCACGCACATCCGGGGCCCGGGGACGCTCTGGGCGCGGATCCAGATCCCGTCGGTCGACACCGGCGCGATGCGGCGCCAGATCGAGGACGGGACGGGAAGCGAGGAGGCCCGGGTCGCGCTGTCGGCCGACTGCAGCGGGTTCGAGGCCGGGGTCTCCGGTGCCGGCTCCCACGACGTGGACATCCCGGTGGCGCCTGAGGACGGCCAGTGCGTGATCGGCTACGACCCGAACTTCACCATGGTCCCCAAGAGCCCGGAGGTCCCCCAGAGCGACGCGGGGAGGTCGATGCTGCTCGAAGTCCTGGCCTGGAAGCAGCGGTAGCCGCCGGCCCCGGGCGCACGGGGGCTCTGCCTACTTCGCCAGGGGCACCGTCACCGAGGCCTCGACCGGCAGGCCGGGCACCGGCTCCTGGAGCTTCCAGACCTCGACCCCCTTCTCCTCGCTCTTCTCCGTCCACCGGGCCTCGCGCAGCGTCACCTTGACCGGCAGCTTGCCGTCGGTCGGCGCCGGGCGCCCGGTCTCGCTGGTCCAGAAGTTGTAGAGCGCCAGCTCCACCGTCTGGCCCGCCGGCACCGGCTTCACGAACACCTGGTTGCGGTAGACCGGCAGCTCGTGCCCGGCCACCGCCACCGTGAAGGCGAAGGCGGTGGCGATCTTCTCGCCGTGGTTGGCGATCTTGACCGTGAGGTGGCAAAGCGTCTCGGTCCCCGGCTTGGAGGGCTCCACGCTCAGCCCCTCCAGGGCGAGGGGCGACTTCGCCGCCGGCTCCGGGGCCTTCTCGGTGGCGGGCTTGTCCTGGGCGCCGGCCGGCAGGGCGAAGGCGGGGAGAGCGGCGAGAGCGAGGATCGTGGCGAGGGCTGCGGCGGATCGATTCATCGGAGGCTTCCTTCCTTGGGGGGTCCCGAAGAACTCATTCTATCCGGGAGCCCGCGAGCCGTCTCCGGGGGGTGGCGTATCATCCGGCGCATGAAGCACGGCGCCGGAGCCATCCTCCACCCGGGCCAGGAGCGCTACCTCGAGCGGATCCAGCCCCCCCGCGACCCCCTCCTCCGGGAGATGGAAGCCTACGCGGCGGAGCACAACGTCCCGATCTCCGACCCGGAGGTCGGCCGCTTGCTCGAGCTCTTCGCCCGAGCGAGCCGCGCGCGGCGCATCCTCGAGGTCGGCACCGCCATCGGCTACGGCGCCCTGCTCCTCGCCCGCGGCGCACCCGAGGCGCGGGTGGTGACGATCGACCGCGACCGGGCGATGCACGAGCGCGCCCGGGGCTACCTCGAGCGCGGCGGCGTCCTGGAGCGGGTCGAGCTCGTCGCGGGCGAGGCCCTGGACGTCCTGGACCGCCTCCCTCATCCGGAAGGGGATCCGGCCGGAGGGGCGTTCGAGCTCGTCTACGTCGACGCCGAGAAGACCGAGTACCGGCGCTATCTGGACCGCATCCTCCCGCGCCTCGCCGTCGGCGGCCTGATGCTCTTCGACAACCTCCTCTGGAAGGGCTGGGTCGCCGAGCCGCCGGAGGAAGAAGAGGAAGACGAAGAGGCCGAGGCGCTCCGGGCGTTCAACGGCTACCTGATGATCCACCCCCAGCTCCGCGCCCAGGTGCTGCCCATCGGCGACGGCCTGGGGATCGCCACGAAGGTCCAACCGCTGATCCAGGAGCTCGGCGGTCCGTTCTGACCGGATCCCCCCCGCATCCCCTCGATCCCCTTCCCACCCCACGGGGGGGAAGGGGACGGTTGACCGGATGCCCCGCGCATCCCCTCGATCCCCTTCCCACCCCACGGGGGGGAAGGGGACGCCCCCGCCCGTCGCTCCGCGGCCCCGACTCGGCCGCGGCACCGAACCCATGAAGCGGCCGAGCTCTGCCTCGGCCGGGCGATCCTCGCGACGGGCACCGAACGACGTAGCGGAGGCGTCTCGCCTCCCCTCACGCCTCCCGGTGCCCGGGCCGAGCTCTGCCTCGGCCGGGCGATCCTTGCGGCCGGCACCGAACGGAATATCCGACATTTCCGCCGGGGTTTTCCGGGCAGAGATGCCTGAACCGTCGGAAGACCTTCCCGACCGCGCCGAGCCGGAGGCCGTCGACCTCGCTCCGGCGGTCGCCGCGCCGGTCGAAGCACCGGCCGGCGGCGCCCGCCTGTCCGAGGCGGCGCCGTGGATCGCGGCGCTGCTGGGGAGCGTCGGCGGGATCGGGGCCCTCGGCTACCTCCGGGGCCGCTACCAGAAGAACACGCTCTTCCTGCCCGGCGAGGCGCCGAGCGGCGTCCTGGACGCGAGCGCGGAGGGGCTGACCGCCGAGGACGTCTGGTTCGAGTCGGGTCCGCCGGGACGGGGCGTGCGCCTCCACGGCTGGTGGCTGGAGCACCCCGAGGCCGCCGGCACGATCCTCTACTGCCACGGCTCGAGCGGCACGATCGCCCACCGCATCGGGGTGTTCCGCCAGCTCCACAGGGTGCGGGTCAACGTCTTCGCCTTCGACTACCGGGGCTACGGGCAGAGCGAAGGGGTGCCCAGCGAGCGCGGCCTGCTCACCGACGTGCGGGCGGCCTACGACCACCTGGTCGGCCCCCTGGGCCGCTCGCCGGACGAGCTCCTGCTCTTCGGCCACTCCCTGGGTGGGGCGGTGGCGATCGACGTCGCCCTCGACCGCTCGGCGGCGGGGCTCGTGGTTCAGTCCTCGTTCACCGACCTGAAGGACATGGCCCGCGTGCTCTACCCCAAGCTCCCCCTCCACCTGATCACGCGCAACGGCTTCCGCTCGATCGAGAAGGTCGCCCACCTGACCCTGCCCAAGCTCTTCATCCAGGCGACCGGCGACCCCACGGTGCCCGCCTCGTTGAGCCGGCGCCTCTACGAGGCCGCCGCCCCGCCCAAGGAGCTCTACGAGGTCGAGAGCGACGGCCACAACGACGTCCACCTTCAGGGCGGCACGGCCTACGTCCGCCGCCTCCGGAAGTTCCGCGACGCCTGCCTCGCCCGCTAGCGGGCACCGAACGCCGGAAGCTCCGCCTCGGTTGCATGCCGCCCTCCGCACGCGTGAAGCGGCCGACGGGTGGAGGCGTCGCCTTCCCCGCCTGGGGGAGGGAAGGGGATCGAGGGGATGCGGGGGGGGGATCCAGTCAATACTTGATGCCGCAGCCGTAGGGCTTGGTGGTGGCCGGGGTGACCGGCTTGCCGGCGGCGTGGGCGGCGAGGGCCTCGGCCACGTAGTTGGTCCGCTTGTCGGGCTTCCGGCGCCCCAGGGGATCGTCGTCGATCGCCCCGCTGTAGAGGAGCATCCCCGTCTCGTCGATGACGAACATGTGCGGCGTCGCCTTGGCGCCGTAGGCGTGCGCCACCTCGCCCGTCGGGTCGAGGAGCACCGGGTAGTCGATGCCCTCCTTCCGGTCGTAGGCCTGGTGCTCGGCCGGGGTCAGGTAGTCCTCGTGGTCCGGATTGGTGCTGTTGACGGCGAGCCAGACCACGTCGGGATGCCGGTCGTGGAGGTGGATCATCGTCTTCTGCTCGGCGTGCCGCCGGGAGAAGGGGCACTTCGGGTTGATCCACTCGAGCACCACCACCTTGCCGCGGGAGTCGGCGAGGCTGTGCTGGTGGCCGTCGAGGTCCTCGAGGGTGAAGCTCGGGGCCCGCTCGCCCACCACGGCGTCCGCCGCGGCGCTGCAGGCTGCGCCGAGGGCGACGGCGAAGGTGACGAGGGCGAGCATGGCGACGCGCCGGAGGGCCGATCGGTTCATGCCGGCATTATCCCACGCCGGCGAGCCAGACGGCGGCGCCCGCCGCGGCGACGAGCAGCGCCCAGGCGAGCCGGCGGGCCGCCGGTCGCCGGACCCTCCCGGTGAGCCAGGCGGCGAGGGCCAGGACCAGCAGGGCGAGCTCGGCGAGGGCCAGGCGGACGGGATCGATCCGGCCGGCCAGCCGGTAGAGCACCCAGACGAGCACGCCCGCGGTCGAGAAGCCCAGGCCCTGGCGCCGGGCGAGGACGCGCCCCGGCACGGGGCCGGAACGGCCGAGGAGGCCCCAGAGGCGGAGCGCGACGAGCAGGAGGAGGGCCGCGGCCGTGGCCAGCGCCGGCCGCTCCAGAGGGCGGCTCCCGGCGCCGGGAGCCGGGGCGGCCGTCCCTCCCTCGCCGCCGCGCACGACCGGGACGTCGCCCTTCGCCTCCAGGGCGAAGACCGCCCCGGCCGTCCCCGGCGCCTCCTTTCCCCCGGCCTGCCCGCCGCCCGCGGGCGCGGCCGCCCTCAACCCGGTGACGGTCCAGTCGAAGGGCACCGTCGTGGGCGGGTGGGCGAGGGTCCTTCGGAGGTCCATGGGCACCCGGAAGGCGAGCCCCCCGGGGAGCGGCTCGAGGCGGGGCCGACCCGGCTCGAAGAGGTCTTGGACGCCCAGGAAGAGCTCGGTGGGCTCGGAGCCCGCCGGCCGCGCGCCGTCGACGCGGACCCGGAGGACCGGATGCTCGGGATCGGCCAGGTCCAGGCGGGCGCGGCTCGAGATGCCGGGGAGCGCGCCGGCGGCGACGGGCAGGCGGGCGCGCCAGCGCTCGAGGAGCGGCGCGGTTTCCGGGTCGGCTTCGGGCTCGTCGCCCACCGGCTGCTCGAAGCTCAGGTCGTAGCCGTGGGGCACGCAGTCCACCTCGCACACCAGGTAGTCGACCCGCCCGGAGACGGCGATCGAGGCGCGGCCCGGCGATCCGGGCGCGTCGATCCTGGCCCTGGTCCCGGCCCTGATCCGGGCCCTGATCCGAGCGCGGACCGGGTAGACCACCTCCTCGCCGTAGCCGTAGGCGACCAGCCCGCCGGGCAGCTCGTAGCGCTCCGGCGCGGGCCACCGCAGCTCGGCCGACGAGATCTCGGGCGTCGCCGCGAGGTCGAGGGCCGGAGGCAGCCCGGCGTCGCCGCTGTTCTTCCAGTAGACGTGCCAGCCGGGGGAGAGGGTGAAGTGGAGCCCGAGCCAGATCTCGCCCTGGCGCGGGGCCACCCGGTACGGGCTGACGAGGCGCACGCGGGACTCGGGGTTCACGGCCCAGGCCGAGGCGGCGGCCCCGGCGGCCGGGGGGAACGCGAGGGCGGCCGAGACGAGGACCGCGATGGCCGCGGCGGCGCTCGAGAGGGCCCGGCGCCGCCACCGCCTCCGGCGGGGCCGCGCGGTCCCGCGAACGCTCGCTCCGGCCGGTGGGGGCATGGACCGGATGATACCGGTCAACGTCCTTCGAGCCAGGCTTTCCGGTGGGCGGCCTGCTCCTCGGTCGCCTTCGGGTCGACCTCGAGCTTCCAGCTCTCCGGGGGCTTCTCGCCCAGGGTCACGGGCAGCTCGATCAGGCGCCCGCGGCGGGCGACGAGGAGCTTCACCGCCTGGCCCGGGCGGTAGGCCTCGAGGCGCTCGTCGAGCTCCCGCGGCGGCACCCGGAACCCATCGAGCGCCAGGATCTCGTCGTCGGGGTCGAGCCCGGCCTCGGCGGCCGGCGTGTCCCGTCGGACCAGGGTGACCAGCAGGCGCCCGTCCTCGACCTTGGTGTCGGCGCCGAGCCAGCCCGCCTTCTCCTCGCCCTTGCGCTTCGTGTCCTCCTCGGGCTCGGCGAAGCGCAGGCCGAGCCAGGCCAGGGCCGGGCCGTAGTCGAGCTCGTCGGTCGAGTCGAGGGCCCGGTCCAGGAAGTCTCCCAGGTCGCGCCCCGCCACGTCGGAGAAGACCCGGCGCATCTCCTCGCGGCGGAAGCCGCGCTCGGGCGGGAAGCGCCGCCACGCGAGGCGCATCGCGTCGTCGAGGGTCTTGGTGCCGCCGGTCGCGCGCCGGATCTCGGCGTCGAGGAGGAAGGCCACCACCGCGCCCTTCGTGTAGTAGCTGACGGCGGTGTTGACGGTGCTCTCGTCGGGGCGGTAGAGCTTGATCCAGGCGTCGAAGGAGGCGAGCTCCACGGGCTGGACCCGGCGCCCCGGGGTGGTCTGGAGGCGCTCGATCTGGCGGCTCAGCCGCTCGAGCGTCTCGTCGCGCGTCGAGAGGCCGGAGCGGTGCACCAGGAGGTCTTCGTAGTACGAGGTGACGCCCTCGGCCACCCACAGGCTCCGGGTGTAGGTCTCCGCCTCGTAGTCGAAGGGACCGAGCTCGGCGGGGCGCAGGCGCTTGACGTTCCAGGCGTGGAAGAGCTCGTGCGTCACGAGCCCCAGCCAGTCGAGGTAACCCTTGCGGGTCCCGGCCTTCCAGCGGCTGGTCATGAGCACCGAGGAGCGGGCGTGCTCCAGCCCGCCGCCGGCCTCGACGATCAAGTTCATGAACACGTAGCGCTCGTACGGGATCTCCCCCCAGAAGTCGCGCTCGGTCTCGACGATCTTCTCGACGTCGGCGAGCGCCCTGGCGTCGTCCCAGATCCCTTCGCCGCCGTGCTCGAGGAGGCGGTGGGGCACGCCGTCCACCTCGAAGCTGCCGATCCGCCCGGTGCCGGCGAAGATCGGGGAATCGACCAGGGTGTCGTAGTCCGGCGCCTGGAAGGCGCGGATCGGGCCCCCGGGAGCCTCCTCCGGAGGGCTCTCCAGCGACGACACGGCCAGCGGCCAGCCGGCGGGCAGCTCCAGGCGCACCTCGAACGCTCCCGGCCGGGGCCCGTCCTCGCCGGCCGGCACCAGGTAGGTGGCCGCGCCGTTGAGCAGGGCGAAATCCCGGTCCACGAAGTCGGTCCGCACGCTCAGCTCGTGGCAGTAGAGGGCGTAGCGGATCCGGACGGCGCCGCCGCCGCTCGCCACCCGCCAGCGGTTCTTGGTGACCTTCTCCACCGCCACCGGCGCGCCGTCCACCGTCTCGGCGGCGAGCGACTCGACGTTCCGCGCGAACTCCCGGACCAGGTAGGAGCCCGGCGTCCAGACCGCCATCATCAGCTCGAGGTCGCGGTCCGGCTCGCCGGCCGGGACCTCGGCCTCGACCTCCACCAGGTGGCTCGCCGGGTCCGGGAACCGGAGCGTGAAGACGACGGGCGCCGGGCTCGCGGCCTCGCGGGGCTCGCCGGCGGCAGGGGCGGAGCGGGAGTTTGGGCGCATGGTCTCCGGAGTCGCGGCGCAGGGGTGCACGAGGGTCGCCAGCAGCCCGAGGGTCCCGGCGATCGAGGCAGACCGGCGCATCGGAGGAGCAACCTTATCCAGTGGCGCCGGGAAATGCCAGGGACCGGCCTTCCGGCGCGCCCGCCCCGGCGCACCGGCGCGGTAGACTGCGCAGCCGGAGGGAGCCCCATGGTCGAGTCCGTCGAGCGTGCCAACGAAGCGATCCGGGAGGCCTCGAGCGCCCTCCACGACGCCCTGTCGCCGCTCGGGCGGCGGGCCTTCTTCCCACCGGACATCCCGTTCCAGGCCGCCCAGGCGCGGGGCACGAGGTACAACGCCACGATCGGCCAGATCACCGACGGCCGGGGGCGGGCGGTTCCCCTGCCGTCCCTGGCGGCGGGCCTCACCGGCCTGCCCGATACGGCGCGCAACCGGGCGCTCCTCTACTCGCCGGTCGAGGGCATCCCCGAGCTCCGCCGGCTGTGGAGCGAGTGGCAGCGGCGCCTCCCGGGGATCCCCGACGGCGTCCACGCGACACTCCCCGTGGTGACCTCCGGCCTCACCCACGGCCTCTCCCTGGTGGCGGACCTCTTCGCCGGCCCGGGCCGGGCGGTGGCGGTGCCCCGGCCGTTCTGGGGCAACTACCGGCAGAGCTTCGCCCTCCGGACCGGCGCCCGGATGGTGACGGCTCCGGCCTACGCCTCCCCCCATGCCCCCTCCCAGCGTGCGGCGCGCTTCGAGCCCCGGGCGATCGAGCAGGCCCTCGCCACGGCGGAGCTCCCGGCCGGCGAGCCGGCGGTGGCGATCCTCAACCTGCCGTCGAACCCCGGCGGCCACTCGCCCTCGCCCGGCGCGCGCGACGAGATCGCCGCCTCCCTGGTGCGCGCGGCCGAGAGCCGACCCCTGGTGGTCGTCTGCGACGACGCCTACGCCGGCCTCGTCTACGAAGAAGGCGTTCCGGCGCGCTCGATGTTCTGGGACCTCCAGGGCCGCCACCCGAACCTGGTGCCGGTGAAGGTGGACGGCGCCACCAAGGAGCTCTCGTACTTCGGCGGCCGGGTGGGCTTCCTCACCTTCCCCTTCGAGCCCGGCTCGGCGGTGGCCGAAGCCCTGGAGAGCAAGACCAAGTGCCTCGTCCGGGCCGGCATCGGCTCGCCGGCCGCGACCTCCCAGGTGCTCGCCTTGCAGGCCCTCGAGAGCGGCCGGGCGGCCGCCGAGGTCGAGGCGGTCCGGCGCCTCCTCGCCGCCCGCCACCGGGTGCTCCGGGCGGCTCTCGCCGAGTGCGACCCCGAGCTCCTGGCCGCCCTGCCGTTCAACTCCGGGTGCTTCGCCCTGGTCGAGCTGGGGCCGCGCGCCCGGGAGGCGGGCCTCACCGCGGACGGCGTCCGGCGCCACCTGCTCGCGTCCGAGGACACGGGGCTCGTGGCGGTGGGCGAGGAGTACCTCCGGATCGCCTACTGCTCGGTGGCCGAGGAGGACCTCCCGGAGCTGGTGCGCCGTCTCGAGCGCGGCGTCCGGGCCCTCGCCGGCGCCCCGGTAACGTAGGACGCCCCGGACTCCTATCCCGTAGGAAGCGCCCGAGCGCCCCGGAATCCCATTCCGTATGAAGCGGCCGAGCTCTGTCTCGGCCGGCCGGGCCGGAGGCCCGGCTCACGACCTGTGGGCCCCTCCCACGACCTCGCGCAGGCGCTCGGCGTCGACCGGCTTGGTCAGGTGATGGTCGAAGCCGGCCTCCCGGGTCCGGCGCACGGTCTCGTCGTCGCCGTAGCCGGTCAGCGCCACGAGCCGGATGCCCGCGGTCCGCGGGTTGGAGCGCAGGATCTCGGCGACCTGGTAGCCGTCGAGCTCACCGGGCAGGTCGAGGTCGCAGAGGACCACGTCGGGCCGGAAGCGGCGGATCTCCTGGAGCCCGCTCTCGCCGTCGCGCTGGGCCTCGACCTCGTGACCGAAGAGGCCGAGCAGCTCGGAGAGCCCCTCGGCCGTGTCCCGGTGGTCGTCGATCACCACGATGCGCGACGGCGCCGCCCCCTCGAGCGCCGGAGCTTCGCCGGCCTCGGGGGGCGGGGCGGGGCGACGCGGCAGCCGCACCGTCAGCTCCGCGCCGCGGCCGCGCCCCGCGCTTTCGGCCCGGATCGTGCCGCCGTGCGCCTCCACCAGGCCCTTGACGATGGGGAGCCCCAGTCCCAGCCCTCCGGCCGCCCGCGCGACGGCGTCCGGGGTCTGGGCGAAGGGCTCGAAGATCCGCTCGAGCTCGTCCGGCGCGAGCCCCGCTCCCGTGTCGCGCACGCTGACGAGGGCGGTCTCACCCGCGGGCTCCGCGGGGCCCGCTGGGCCTTCCGGAGCCGCGGCCACACGGATCTCCACGCGCCCCCCGGGGTCGGTGAACTTGGCCGCGTTCGAGAGGAGGTTGAGGACCACCTGGGTCAAGCGAGTCGGATCGCCGTCCACCCAGAGCGGCTCGTCGGGCAGGACCACCGAGAAGGCGAGGTCCGCCGCCTCGATCCGGGCGCGCTCGGCCTCGGCGAGATCCCGCACCAGCTCGACCAGGTCGAGCCGTGCGAGGCGCAGGGAGAGCTTGCCGCGCTCGATCCGGGAGATGTCGAGCAGGTTGTCCACCAGGAGGGCCATGTGCTTCATCTGGCGGCGGGCGATCCGGCGCATCCGCGTGACCCGCTCGGGCTCGTCCGTGTCCTCGCGCATCAGGACTTCGAGGGCCGTGCTCACCGCCGCCAGGGGGTTGCGGAGCTCGTGGGCGAGCATGGCGAGAAAGTGGTCCTTGGCGACGTTGGCGGCCTGCGCCTCCGCCCGGGCCGCCTCGGCCTCGAAGGTGCGCTCGGCGACGGCCCGGGCGAAGCGGCGGGCCCGCAGCGCGGCCTGCTCGCCGAACCAGGAGGTGAGCGAGAGCAGGAGGGCGACCACCACGGCCATGGCCAGGCCGATCTCGGGCAGGCCCGAGCGCTCCTCGTCGACGAGCGTCTGCCCCGGGCTCACCTCGATCTTCCAGGGCACCGCGCCGGCCACCGTCACGGGCACGCTCTGGCGCCAGCGCCCGGCCGGCTCGGCGGGCACGGGGCCGGCGGTGAAGACCTCCTGGTCGTCGGCCAGCAGCCGCACCCGGTGGGCCGGGGCCGCGCGGTCCATCAGGCCGGAGAGGGCGTCGCCGAGCGAAAACAGCCCGGAGAGGTTCGCCGGCGCTCCGCCCGCGGTGGTCAGCGGCACCACGATCCGCACCGCCGTGCCGATCTCGCTGGAGCGAAACGGCCCCACGACCTCCGGCCGCCGGGTGCTCCGGGTGCGCTCCGCGGCGTCGAGCAGCAGCGTGCGGCCGTCCGGCGAGAGCCGCGGCCCGGCCGACTGGTCGAGGCCCGGCCCCAGGAGCTTCATCGCCCCGTCCGGGCCGATCCACTCGACCGCCTTGAGCGACGGGAACCTCTCGAACGTGTGACGCAGGGCCGCGTGCCAGTCCTGGAGGGAGCGCGGAGCGCCCGCCCCGCTCCCGGAGTCGGCCAGGCCCACCAGGGCGGTGGTCATCGAGTCCAGGCGGCGCTCCACCTCGTTGCGGGCGCTGCGCGCGGCGAGCGCCGTCCGGCGGTCGACCGCCGCGTCCTCGCGGGCGCGAAGCCCCTGCCAGAAGACCACTCCGCCGAGCAGCACGGCCGCCCCGAGCAGGAACGGAACCCAGGTGTTCCCGGTGTCGCGCCCCGCCCACCAGTGCTCGAGCGACAGGGCCACGACGCCCAGGCCCAGGAGGCTCAGCCCGGTCCACGGCGAGCCCACCCGGATCACCAGGAGCGTGCCGCCCACCAGGACCGCGGCGATGCCGAGAACCAGCGGCGCGCGCCGCGCGGCGGACTGGAGGCTGGAGGGATCGGCCATGGGACGGCGACGGCCGGGGAGTGCGGCCCGCCCGGGCCCGCCAGTTTCTCACAGCGCGCCGGGCCCGGTGCGGGTCGGCGACTCGGGATCGCCCGCCGGGCTCGCTTGACCTGGCGGCGAATTCACCGATAAGATCAGTGCACTGACACTAGAGAGGCAACATGAGGGAAGTCCCTGAGGAACAGATACTTACCCGGATACGGACGGAGAACCCATGGTGGGAGACCGGCGAGGTGCCCCAAACCATGGCCCGCCTCCGGCCTCGACCCTACCTGGACCTCTTCTTTCCTCTGGTCAGCCAGCGCGAAGTCCGGCGCGGCATCGTGCTTCTCGGCCCCCGGCGGGTCGGGAAGACGGTGCTCTTGCACCACGCGATCCAGCGGCTACTGCAGCAAGGCGCCACGAAGACGTCCATCGCTTATTTCTCCGTCGATCATCCCCTCTACAACGGCCTGAGCCTCGAGAGCTTCCTCCGGTACTTCCGGGAGGCCACGGGAACCGACTTCACCTCGACCCCCACGTACGTCTTCTTCGACGAGATCCAGTACCTCCGGGATTGGGAGGTGCACCTCAAGGCCCTGGTGGACGACTTCGAGCCATTGCGCGCCATCGGCTCCGGCTCCGCGGCTGCTGCGCTCCGTCTCAAGAGCCGGGAATCCGGAGCCGGCCGATTCACCGACTTCCTGCTGCCTCCGCTCACCTTTCACGAGTACCTCGAGCTTCTCGACAAGAGCGACGTCATTCGGCTCGACACCGGCGGTGAGCTGGTCGTCGAGGATCTCGAGGAGCTGAACCGAGACTTCGTTCACTACCTCAATTTCGGCGGCTATCCGGAGGTCCTGTTCTCCGAAGCGATCCAGTCCGACCCGGTGCGGTTCATCAAGGCGGACATCATCGACAAGGTCCTCCTGCGAGATCTCCCCAGCCTCTATGGAATCCAGGACATCCAGGAGCTCAACTACCTGTTCACGACCTTGGCGTACAACACGGCTGGCGAGGTGTCGCTGGACGAGCTGTCCAAGGGCGCCGGTGTCGCGAAGAACACGATCAAGAGGTACATGGAGTACCTCGAAGCCGCGTTCCTGATCAAGGTTGTCCACCGGGTGGACCGCAACGGCAGGAGGTTCAAGCGGGCCAACTTCTTCAAGGTGTACTTGACGAATCCCTCCATGCGGGCAGCCCTCTTCGCCCCGGTCGAAGCGGAGGACCCCGCGATGGGTGCCCTGGTCGAGACCGCGATCTTCGCGCAGTGGTTTCACGAGGAGCGAAGCGAGCTGCACTACGCTCGGTGGTCCAAGGGCGAGGTCGACCTGGTGCCCTTGGATGCGGCGGGCAAGGCTCGGGGAGCGATCGAGGCGAAGTGGAGCGATCGGTACTTCGCCAAGCCCCAAGAGCTGAGAAGCCTGCTGCGGTTTTGTCGCGCCAATGACCTGCGCAGAGCGAGCGCCACCACTCGATCCAAGAGTGGGAAGAAGACTGCCCAGGGCGTAGAGATCGACTTCATTCCGGCGGCGGTGTACTGCTTCCGGATCGGGTCCTCGATCCTGGGCGGCAAGTACATCGAGACGGTTCTTGCGGGGCGGTTCGGTCCTCGAGCTCCTCTGCGCTGAGTCGGCGACTGCCCGGCAGCGTCAGAGGCCCAGCTCGCCGAGGCTGGCAGCGTCGAAGGCGCGCTGGTGGAGCCTGAAGAGCTCGTCGGCAGACTCGATTGCCTCGAGGCGCTCCTTCGACGTCTCGGACAGCGGCCCGAAGCGGAGCTCGAGTAGGTCGGCGACCAGGGTCCGCATCCCTTCCACCCGGCCCTTCTCCAACCCCTTCTCCATGCCCTTCTCCAACCCCTTCTCCATGCCCTTCTCCATGCCCTTGGCTTCCATCTTCTCGGCCCAGGTCATCTCCATGGCGCGTACCTCCTCGTTCGGCTCGACGGCGAGGAGTCTCTCGTACTCCTCTTGCGCGGTCTGGTCCAATTCTACGTAGGTCTCCACGATGTTCGCCAGCAGGAAGCGCCGGGCGTCGTCGACGTCGGCCCGCCCGACCCTTCTCAGGCACTCGATCCGGTGCTCCGGCGCGGACAGCTCGCCCGGGTCCATCAGGGCGGCGAGCGCCGCGGCGAGGGCCTCCGGCCGGTCCAGGTACTCGCCAGCTCGGCTCCGGGAAAGCCCGAAGGTCCAGTAGGTGAAGGCGGCGAGCTCGTGGCCGGCGTAGCTGCGGGCGATCTTGACCTCGGCCACGTCGGGCTCGCCGCCCCGAACGTAGAGGACGATCGGCACCACGGTCTCGTGGCCCCGAAGCCAGAGCTGCATCGCGTAGCGCCACATCCGGTGGCCCATGGCGTCGGTCCCGCGCGCTTCGGCTTCGATCTCCACGTGGATGAGGACGAGCTCCTCCTCACCGTCCACCGCCTCGACCTGGGCCAGTAGATCGAGGTAGCGGTGCTCGCCTTCGGTGGTGTCGGTGAAGTGTTCCTTGTCCAGGAAACGTGGCGTCTCCAAGCGGAGCCGTGCCGCCACGTCCGGCAGGACGATCCGGACGAAGTCCGCGAAGAACGCCTGAAGGAGCTCCTTGAACAGCTGGTCGTGCATTCGATCCCTCCGGTCAGGTGGGTGGGTGAGACGAGCCCCGGCAGCTCCGAGGCTTTCAGGTACCCAGGACGCGAAGTCCGTCCGCGATCTCCCGCCGAGAGCGGGCCGAAGTCCGACCCCGCGGCCGGGCTCCGGCCTCCACCCGGAGCCCGACCCCGCGTGAAGCGGCCGAGCTCTGTCTCGGCCGGCCCGGCGCCACGGCGGGCACCGAACCCTCAGGGCCCGGCTCCGCCTCCGGAGCCGGGCCCCCGTTCTCATCCGCCGCCGTCGCCCTCCGCTTCCTCCCCGTCCTTCCCCTCCCCGACGGCCCTCCGCATCTCCGCCGCCACCCGCCGGACCCTCCGGGCCCAGCCGGTGGCGGCCCGGCACAGCGGAAGGTCTTCCGGGGACACGCCGAGCTCCGCCGGGTCGTCGGCGATCCGCCGGAGGTAGTCGGCCAGGCTCTCGAGGTCGGCCGCGGCGGCGGTGGCGTCGCCCCGAGGGGTCGTGAGGCCGTGGCTCGCGCCCCAGTCCCAGTACGGCGTTTCCATGGCGACGTCGTAGAGCATCTCGCCGAGGCGCCGGAGGACCTCGACGTGCTCGGGCTCGCGGAAGCACCACAAGTAGGTCTCCCGAAACGCCGTCTCGCTCATCGCCCGGCCTCCCGGAGAAGCTCCATCAGGATCCGGCCGCTCCGCCGGAGGGTCTCGTCGGGGACGGAGAGGAGGTAGTGGGCGAAGGCGAGGGGCTGGACGCGGAGGTCGGCGAGGGCGCCGAGGACGAGGGGGAGGGTGTCTCCCCTGGAGAGGGAGGTGCCGACCGGGCGGCCGTGCCAGAGGAGGTGGAGGCGCCGGTCGGCGTCTTCCTGGAAGCGGAAGGCCCCTGCCGTGTCAGCCCGCTCGGCGACGGCGAAAGCGGCGGCCGCCAGGTAGGCGAGGTCGGGCGCCTGGAGGGTCAGGCGGGGCCGGTGCTCGCCGGCGGCGATGCAGGCCCAGCGGGGGTCGGCGCCGGCGCCGTAGAGGGCCGTGACGCGCCAGGGGCCGGCGAGGTCGGCCTCGGGGGCGGCGGGGGCAGGGTCGCGCCGGGCGAGCTCGGTGAGGAAGTCGGCCGAGAAGGCGTTGGGGAAGCGACCGGATCCCCCCTCCTTCTCCCCGACCCTCTCCGCACCCCCAAGGGGAGGAGAGGGCGCCCCCGTTCGACCGGATCCCCCCTCCTTCTCCCCGACCCTCTCCTCACCCCCAAGGGGAGGAGAGGGCGCCCCCGTTCGACCGGATCCCCTCTCCTTCTCCCCGACCCTCTCCTCACCCCCAAGGGGAGGAGAGGGCGCCCCCGCCCGAGGGCCACGGCCTTCAAGATCGTTGTAGGAACACTGCGGGTTGCTACACTTCGGATCACGCTGGCTCATGGACTTAGGCTCCATGTGTCGGCCAGGGCGCGGCAGTGGCTCACGACCCTGCCGTGCCCGCCTGGGTTGTCTGGTCGATCCGGCAGCCTCACGAGGATCGCCCGGATCGGGTCTTCAAGAAACATCGCGGTGCACGCTGTGGTCAGCTCCTGTCGGCGTCCTCCTCTCTCCGGTTCGTCAGTAGAACCTACGCTACACTACCGCCTGCGAGAAGTCAAGCGCCATCTGAAAATCTGCGCTCCCTGTTCTCCCCGAGGCCGCTCCATCGTGTCGCCCCGAGCTTGTCGAGGAGCCTGGGGGCAGGAGGCCGGGCGCGGGGAAGCCTCCGCCGGAGAGCGGGCCGGGGGCCTCTCCCGTCGGGGACCGGCGCGCGCTCCTCGAACCATGCACCGGAGGCGCGCGCCTCGGCTTCCCCGCGGACCACCGCGCCTGCCGGACTCCCAGCGCCCAAGCCCCACCGCGGCTCAGACGTCCCCGCCAGGAGAGGCCCCCGGCCCGCTCGCCCCTGCCAAGACCGTTGCCGAGCCCGCGCGTTCTCCGTATCGGGCCAGGCGCGTTCGCCGTCCCCTCGGACGTCGCGTTGACGAAGACCCGAGCCCCTGCTACATTCAGTAAAGCAAGGCACACGCAGGAGATGAGCTTATGGTGACTCAGGGGGCAGTCGAGATAGGCGTCACGGAGCCGTTCGAGACGGCAAGCAAAGCCATTCGCTCGCTCCATGCTTGGGCGCCAGTAACGTAGACTAAGGTCATGGCGCGGCGGAAGAAGGTTATCGATCAGGTCCTGAGCGGCACCGCTGATGCAAACGTCCCGTTTCAGGGCCTCTGTTCCTTGCTCCGTGATCTGGGATTCGACGAGCGAACGAAGGGGAGCCACCACATTTACACGATGGAGGGCATCCCGGAGATTCTGAACCTGCAGCCGAAAGGGTCCAAGGCCAAGGCGTACCAGGTTCGGCAAGTCCGGACTGTCGTCCTAAAGTACCGTCTCGCTGGAGGTAGTGATGGGCAGTGAGCTTCGATACGAGGTCATCATTTACTGGAGCGATGAGGATGATGCCTTCATCGCCGAGGTCCCCGAGCTGCCAGGTTGCGCGGCGGATGGTAAGACGTACGAGCTGGCGCTAGCGAACGTTCAAGTCATCATCGAGGAGTGGATTGAGACAGCGAGGGCACTCGGCCGTTCGATCCCGGAGCCTCGCGGGAGGCTGATGTTCGCATAGGTTTGGCGCCCAACCCCTATGAGGCCCCCGGTTGTCAAGCGCGACAAACTCCCTGAGCCACCGAGGGAGAGGCTCTCGGCGCTCGACCGCTCGATCCACCACCGAGCCAGGAGGTCGGCTGGGCCGATCTGCTCGCCCGCCTCACCGGTGCCGACCCCACCCGCTGCCCGCAGTGCGGCGAGGCCATGGTGCTCTCCGTTGGGGAGATCCGCGCAAGAAGCCGCGCGGCCCCCTCAGCAAGAAGCCTCTCGTGAAGGCTGTGGTCCGGCTGCTTCGCGCTCGGACACGGAGGCTTTGCGTCTCCCTCTCGCAATCGAGTAGACTCGCAACGAGCTCATGGCACCGCACGGGCCATCCTCGCGCTCTGGGAGCCAGCTCCGCGGCTCCGGAACCCCTCACCGGGGGCTCTGGGAGCTGCCCCCACCGCTGCACCACCCGAGCGCTGTCCCGGAAAGCCACGATAGAAGCCCCATAGACGCTCGTGGCTCGCGGCCCGCGGTTTCGTTCAACCAGGTTCTATCTGAAGCCCGGGGACGAGGCCCCGGACCTCGAACCGCCGACGAGGGCTTCAGATAGAACCTTCTTCGTTGGCCGTCTCTCAGAGCTTGTCAATGGATATCTACGTAGACCAGAATCAGTGGATTCCGTTGTCGCGTGCATTTCCGGCTCTCCTCAACTTCGAGTGGGTCGATCTGGCGACCCCGGAGGCGCCCTGTGGAAGGCGCGGAAAGCCCAAGGCTGCCCTCCCTACCCAGCTTTCCGCCCCTCCCACAGGGCCGGCGACTGCGGCGGGGAAGGCTTGGAGGGAACGAGCACGGAGCGGAAGAGCTCCTGGAGCGACGGGCGCCTGAGTGTCCGGGCGGTTTCAGCCGGCAGCAGTCCGGAATCGCCCACTCCAAGTTGAGGAGACCCAGAAGATCGTGCAAGATATGATGACGCACCTGTGAAACATCCGCACAAATGATCGCTGGAGAAGACGCGAAGAGCGCGCCGCTCATTTCAGTCAAGTAACGGCAAGAATAGGAGGCGACAGATCCGATGCCACAAGAACAGCGCACCGTAAGAGTCCACTTCTCAGACGGTAACCAGCAAACAGCTAGCGCGACAGGCAACAACGCAGCCTGGCTCTGCCCCTGTGGCCGTGAGCTTCCCTTGATAGGCCGATCTGGTCTGGCTGAAGGCGTAACCGACGGATACCGGGTTGACTGTCCGGACTGTTCCCGGTGCTACTTCGTCGTACCCGAGAACCACGACCTGGATCGGGCTGCCCGCGTCGAAGAGGTTCATAGGCCATGAGGCGTACCGTAGTTGCCGCTTATCCCGCCCGCTGGAGCGGGCACCGCTGCGCTGCGCCGATCAGCGGCAACAGCGTTCTACAGCCCGCGAAGATCGTGGTGGATGAGCAGCCGGAAGCGGCGCGCCGTGGCGCGGCTTCGGTGGCCGCTGGTAGAATGGCGTCGTGGCGAAACAAGACAAGGTCCTGCGGCAGGTTCTACGGGCTCGATCGGATGCCAACATCCGGTTCGCGGACCTCTGTAGCCTCCTGCGGAATCTTGGCTTTGAGGAGCGCACGAGCAGCAGCCACCACCTGTTCGTCAAGCCTTGGGTAGAAGAGCTGAGCGAGGAGCAATGCATAAATACGAGATCATCATCTATTGGAGTGACGAGGACGATGCTTTCATTGCCGAGGTGCCAGAGCTTCCGGGCTGCGCAGCTGATGGGGACACGGCGGATGCCGCACTGGCAAACTGCCAAGAGGCCATCGAGCTCTGGATCTCAACTGCCAAGGAGTTCGGGCGATCGGTGCCAGAGCCGAAGGGGCGACGACTTCAGTTTGCGTGAAGAGCCGTAGAACCCCGCAGAAGGGGGATGGGTCCATGAAGACACTGGTTCTCCTCGGCCTGCTCGTAGCTCCGCTTCCGGCCGCGGCCGGCGGGGTCGAGGCGCCGGGCTACGGTCCGTGGCACCTGGGCATGTCTCGGGAGCAGGTCGCGGCGGTTTCCGAATTCGGTCCGTACGAGCCGGTGGCCAGCACCGGCGGCCTCGAAACTCGCCATGCCGAGCTCGAGGGCAAGACGATCACCGCCTCCTTCGTCTTCGGCTCGAGCGGCCTCTTCCACATCCAGCTCTGGGCGTACGAGGGGCAAGACTACTCGTCGGCCCTCGAGGCCCTTCACGGGGTCTACGGCTACCTGTCCGACCAGTACGGTCCCCTGGCGACGGATGAAGGTCGCATCCCGGCCGGCCTCTCGAAGGAAGAGCTCGACGCGCTCGTACCGGACGCCTTCAAGAAGACTGAGCCGCAACTCGATCAGCTCACGACGGGTAAGAAGCTCCAGGTCGAGATGCTCAAGTTCCACCTGTATCCTCAGAGCGGCCCGGAGAACCTCAGAGTGTTCGCCTCGCTCATGCACAGCCCGCAGCTGGGCTTCTACTACGTGTTCCTCTACTTCAAGACACCGAGCGTTCCCTGAGGTGTTACTAGCCCGGACATCTCACCGGCCTCGTGCGACGATGCAGACGAGAAGTGCCTGGCACCTCCTCGGTGAGAAATTCGGGCTCGCAAGCCCGTGAGCAATCCAGGGTCACTCGAAAAGCGGAGGGGACCAGCTGGTCAACCTGGGAACAGGAGCTGCTGATCGTCGTTCATCGCGAGCTCTTCAAACGGATCACCTGGCCGCGCGGGCCGAGGCACTTCGTTGGCGATCTCTAGAAGTGGCTTGGCTGCCGTGTAGTATCGCCCTCTCCGCTCCCCGTGGGGTACCAGCAAACCCGCGTCGACCAGCTCTTTCAGGTCCCGGGAGGCCAACGCGTCCGAGACCTCTGCACTCTTCCTGTACGTGGCATTCCTGACCTGGAATCCATACGTGGCTTCGGCCAACGCAATCGTGGCTCTCTCGTGGATCCCTCGTCGCTCGACTTCCTCTTCGATCAGACTGAAGATCCCACTCCAACGCTCAGCTCTTCGCTTTACGGTCATCGCTTGACGGTAATGAGCGACCAGGCAAAACCTGACCCAGGGACGGGCATCGTTCTCCGGATGCCAGGAACCCTGCCCGACCTCCAAGAGGACATCGTAGTATTCGGGAGTGTTACGCCCAAGATACTCTTCAATGCTGACGAAGATCGGGTTCCTTCCCATGGCTCCGCGCGCCAGGACCAGCGTTTGGAGGCAGCGTGCCATGCGGCCGTTGCCATCCGAGTGCGGGTGGATCATCACATAGTTCAGATGAGCCATCGCGGCCGAGATGATCGGATGCGTGGTGCCTGGTGCATTCAGCGAGGAGATGAGCTCTGTCATGAGTCGGGGAACCATCTCGAGGCTCGGGCCCTCGTAGACGCGCTCTTCCTTGAGGTCGTCGTAGACGAAGACCACCCCCGGTCGCCACCTCCCGGGGTTCTTCGTCAGGTCGTATCCGATCATCAAGAAGTGGAGGGCGTTCAAGAACTCGTACGAGTAGCTGAAGTATGGGTCCTCCTCTTTCTGGAGGACGAGTGTCATCGCGGCTCTGTACCCGCTGTTGGCCGCCCTCGACTCCGCTCCGGCCTCAATCGGCTCGTCGTTGTCGACGATAGCGCGCGCGTCGTCCAGAGAGACGTCGTATCCTTCGATGCTGTTGGATGCTCGAACGGCTCGCGCGAAGGTGTCTCTCCGAAGGGAGCCGAACCATCTTCCTGGCGGCATCATGAAGTCCAGCTCCTTCTTGAGGCGGAGCACTCTGCTGAGGACCGCCTTCTCTTGACTGTCTAGATCCGGGGGCTGGAATAGCATCGTCTTCTCCCCTTTACCGAGGAATGGCGAGATAGCAAGCCCCGGCTGGGTAGATATTATCTAACCCTGCGGGTGATGTCAACTGACATTCTTCCTGGCGGTGTCGGGTAGCTCAAGCGCGTTGGGACATCGTGGCCGACGACTCGGCACCGAGAAGCGGGCCCTCCGTCGTGGCAGCCTTGGCTGAAACGGTGCCCGGCGTCTCGTACTCCGGGATGACCCCTTCAGGGCGTTGCCCGGGAGCGATCGGATCGTCGTTGGTCTCGATGCTAGAGTCCTCTGGCAGGCGGGCGAGAAGTGCCTGGCACTTCCTCGGGTCCGGAACGGCCTGAATCGGCGGTACGTGGGTTGGTGGAGAGCATGCAAATGAACGTCTACGTGGCCCTGCTGAGGGGCATCAACGTCGGTGGCAGGAACGCTCTCCCGATGAAGGAGCTGACCGGGATCCTCGAAGGTCTCGGCTGCGAGAGCGTCCGAACGTACATCCAGAGCGGCAACGTCGTGCTTCGCAGCGATCGAAGCAGTGCCTCCTTGTCTCGCGACGTCGCTCGAGAGATCGAGCAGCGGCGGGGATTCGCGCCGCACGTCTTGATCCTCGGCAAGGCCGATTTCATGAAGGCCGTCGGGGGGAATCCATTTCCCGAAGCCGAGTCGGATCCCGGGACGCTCCATCTCGGATTTCTGGACTCCGTTCCGGCGAACCCGGATCTGGATACGCTCGAGGCCGTCAAGGCGCCGAGCGAGAGGTTCGTGCTGAAGGGGCAGGCGTTCTACCTGCACGCACCGGAGGGGATCGGGCGGAGCAAGCTCGCGGCGACTGCCGAGAGGAAGCTGGGTGTCGCGATGACGGACCGCAACTGGCGCACCGTCGGCAAGATCGCTTCCCTGCTGGAGGGCTGAACCCCGCAACCTTGAGCCGCGGGTGACGTACAGATAGGCTTGGGCTCGGCAGGGCTCCACCCTTTGCGCCCCCGAACAACGGACCGTTGGAGCAGCTCCGATGGGAAGAGCCAGAGGAGAAGGCACGAGATGAAGCTTCGAACCGGCTGGGCGGTCACGCTCGCCCTCGCTTTCTGCACGACCTCGTGGGCGTCGGCCGCCGACACTCCCGCGCCCGCGCCCGCGACGACGGAGGCGCGCCCGCTGGCGGCGCTGCCCTACACGCCCAGCCTCGAGCCGGCGTTCATGGATCGCTCGGTCGACCCGTGCGTCGACTTCTACGCCTTCTCGTGCGGCAACTGGTCGAAGCTCAACCCGATTCCGCCCGACAAGACGAGCTGGAGCGTCTACGGCAAGGCCTACCAGGACAACCAGCAATACCTGTGGGGGATCCTCGACGAGGCCTCGAAGCCCGACCCGTCGCGCGACGCCAACCGCCAGAAGATCGGCGACTACTTCGCCGCCTGCATGGACGTCGACGCCATCGACCGCGCCGGAATGAAGCCGATCCAGGGCGATCTCGACGCCATCGCGGCGCTCGAATCCAAGGCGGAGATCGCCAAGCTGGTCGGCGCCATGCAACGCGGGGTCGTCGGCCCCTCGATGCTCTTCGGCTACAGCTCCGAGCAGGATCCCGGCGACGCCGCCCAGGTCATCGCCTACGCCCGCGCCGGGGGCCTCGGCCTGCCCGACCGTGACTACTACTTCAAGGACGACCCCAAGTCGGTCGAGCTGCGGGCGAAGTACCTCGCCCACGTCTCCCGGAGCTTCGAGCTCCTGGGCGACGCGGCCGACGTGGCGAAGAAGGAAGCGGCCACCGTGATGCGGATCGAGACGGCCCTCGCCGACGCTTCGCTGACCCGCGTCGACAAGCGCGACCCGCACAAGGTCTACCACCGGATGACGGTTCCGGAGCTGGCGAAGATCGCGCCCAGCTTCCACTGGAGCGAGTACCTCTTGGCGATCGGTGCCCCGGCCGGCGGCGCCGTCGACGTCACCGAGCCGAAGTTCTTCGCGCGGGTGGAGACCCTCCTCGGCGACGAGCCGCTCGACGCCTGGAAGACCTATCTGCGCTGGCACCTCCTCCGCGCCGCGTCGCGTTCGCTCTCGGCGCCGTTTCGCCAGGAAGACTTCGACTTCTACCAGGCCACCCTGCGCGGCGCCAAGCAGATGCCGCCGCGCTGGCAGACCTGCGTCTCCGGCGTCGACCGCGAGCTCGGCGAGGCCCTGGGCCAGGTCTTCGTGGAGAAGAACTTCACGCCCGAGACGCGCTCGGCGACCGAGAAGATGGTGGCGCTCATCGAGCAGTCGATGGCGGAGCGGATCGCGGCCCTCGACTGGATGAGCGACGCCACCAAGCGGCAGGCGCTCGCCAAGCTCTACGCCATGCGCAACAAGATCGGCTATCCGGCGCACTGGCGCGACTACTCGAAGCTCGAGATCCGTCGCGACGGCTACTTCGGCGACCTCGAACGCGCCTCGGCCTTCGAGACCGCGCGCGAGTTCGCCAAGATCGGCAAGCCGGTCGACCGCGACGAGTGGGGGATGACGCCGCCGACGGTCAACGCCTACTACAACCCGTCGATGAACGACATCAACTTCCCGGCCGGGGTCCTGATCCCACCGCTCTACGACCCCAAGCTGGACGACGCTCCCAACTACGGCAACACGGGCTCCACCATCGGCCACGAGCTCACCCACGGCTTCGACGACGAAGGGCGCCAGTTCGACGCCGCCGGCAACCTCGCGGACTGGTGGACCGCGGCCGACGCCAAGGCGTTCGAGAAGCGCGCCGCCTGCGTCGTGGATCAGTACGCCGAGTACCCGGTGATCGACGAGATCAAGATCAACAGCAAGCTCACCGAGGGCGAGGACATCGCCGACCTGGGCGGCACCATCCTGGCCTGGGAGGCGTGGAAGAAGGCGACCGCGGACCAGAAGCTCGAGCCACGCGACGGCCTGACCCCCGATCAGCGCTTCTTCGTGGGCTTCGCGCAGTGGGCCTGCAACGAGGTGCGACCCGAGTCCCAGCGGCTGCGCGCCGCCACCGACCCCCACTCGCCGGGCCGCTGGCGCATCGACGGCGTGGTCGCCAACATGCCGGAGTTCGCCCAGGCGTTCTCCTGCAAGCCGGGCCAGCCCATGGTCCGGGAGAAGGTCTGTCGGATCTGGTGACCACGACGGGGCCCGACAAAGACGGTCTCACGACTCCCCCCGCACCACCTCGGCCGGCTCGACCTGGGCGGCTCTCCGGGCCGGGAGGTAGGTCGCGGCGAGGGCCGTGGCGGCGAGGAGGAGGGTGACCGCGGCGTAGGTGGCGGGGTCGCCGGGTGGGGTCTCGAAGAGCACACCCCGGAGGAGGCGGGCGAAGGCCCAGGCGGCGGCGAGGCCGAGGGCGAGGCCTCCGGCGACCAGGGCCGCTCCCTGGCCGGCCACCATGCGGGTGACGTCGGCCGGCCGGGCGCCCAGGGCCAGGCGCACGCCGATCTCGCGGGTTCGGCTGCCCACCGTGTAGGCGATGAGGCCGTAGACGCCTGAGGCCGCGAGCAGCAGCGCCAGGGCGGCGAAGGCGGCGAGCAGGAGGCTTCCCAGGCGCGGGCGGGCGAGGGCCTGGCCGATGTTTCGGGCCAGCGGGTGGAGGTCGGGGATCGGGAGGTCCGGGTCCGCGGCCCGGATCTCCCGGCGCACGGCGGACGCGAGCGCCGTGGGATCGGGGCGGCCGGCGCCGCTACCGGTGCCTGGCCCCGGCGCGGCCTCGACCACCAGGGTGATCGCGTCCCAGGGAAGCTGGTCGTAGGCCAGGAACATCGTCCCCTGGGGCCCGCCCTCGAGCGAGACGTCGAGCAGGTCGCCCACCTCGCCGACCACCGTCCGCGAGCTGCCGTCCGGCCCGCCGAACAGGATCTCGCGCCCCACCGGGTTCTCGCCCGGCCAGAGCTGCTCGGCGAGGGAGGCGGTGATCACGGTCACCTTCCGGGCGCCGTCCCGGTCCCGCGCGTCGAGGTAGCGGCCGCGCAGAAGCGGCACGTCCAGGGCCCGGAAGTAGCCGGGCGTGACGCTTCGCCACTGGGCCTGGAGGTACTCGTCCGGCGCCGCGGCCCGGCCCGGCACGGCGATCCGGTTGACCGTGTGGAAGGCCGAGAACGGCTCGACCACGGTACCGCCGGCGGCGGCCACGCCCGGCAGGGCCTCGAGCCGATCGACCAGGCCGTCGACGAAGGCCGGGAGGTTCTCGTCGGTGAAGCGACCGGACGAGAGGTCGAGGCGGACGGCCAGCACGTCGGCGGGGTCGTAGCCGGGGGCGACGCCCAGGAGCCGGACGAGGCTGTGCCCCATGAGGCCGGCGCCGACCAGCAGCACCACGGCCAGGGCCAGCTCGCCCACGACCAGGGCGCTCCGCAGCCGGCGGGATCCACCGACCGCCCCCCGGCCACCTGCCCGGAGCGACCCCGAGAGGTCCACGCGAGAGGCCTGGAGGGCGGGGAGCAGGCCGAAGAGCAGGGTGGCCACGAGGGCGACCGCGGCGGTGAAGGCGAGGGCGCGGCCGTCGAGCGCGGCGCCCTCGAGCCGCGGGATCCCCGTGGCGTCGAGCCCGCGGACCAGGGCGATCAGCCAGGTGGCGAGGGCGAGGCCCGCCGCCGAGCCCAAGACCCCGAGGCCCAGGCTCTCCACCAGGAGCTGGCGCACCAGGCGGCGGCGCCCGGCGCCCAGGGCGGAGCGGATGCCCATCTCGCCGGCGCGGGCGGTGCCCCGGGCCACCAGCAGGCCGGAGACGTCGGCGCAGGCGAGGAGCAGGAGGAGCCCGACGGCGACCAGCAGGACCAGGAGCACCCGCCGGGCGTCGGGGCCGACCAGCGCCCGGGCGAGCGGCGCGAGCTCCACCCCCCAGCCGCCGTCGGCCTCCGGGTAGCGTTCCCCGAGGTGGCGGGCGACGGCGGAGAAGCTCGGCCCGGGCCTCTCCCAGGCTCACGCCGGGGGCGAGGCGGGCGAGGGCGCCGAAGTCCTTGTTGTCCCGGTCGCGGTCGGGATCGGGGGCGAGCGGCGTCCAGACTTGGGTGCCCGGCGGGAAGGCGAATCCGGCGGGCATGACGCCCGAGATCACGGTCGGCCGCCCGTCGAGGACGACCGTCGTCCCGACGATCGCCGGGTCGGCGCCGAAGCGGCTCCGCCAGAGCTCGTGGGAGAGGACCGCGCGGTCGGCGTCGGCCGGGGCGTCGAGACCGTCCCGGGCCGAGGCCGCGAAGGGCGTGCCGAGCTCGGGGGCCACCCCCAGGACGGCGAAGAAGGCCGGGGTCACCGCGGCGCCGTGGAGGCGCGCCGGCTCGCCGTCGCCGGTCAGGGCCGGCGAGCGCTCCTCGAGGGCGGCGAGGGCCGAGAAGGAGGAGCTCTCCCGCCGCCAGTCGGCGACGTTCTGGAGCGAGGCCGAGAAGTGCGCGCCCTGGGGCGTCGTCTCCCAGATCCAGACCACGCGCTCGGGCTCGGGGTAGGGCAGCCGCTCGAGCAGGACGGCGTCGACGACGCCGAAGATGGCGGTGATGCCGCCGATCGCGAGCGCCAGGATGACGACCGCGGTGAGGGTGAAGCCCGGCTCGCGAGCCATCTGGCGCGCGGCGAAGCGCAGGTCCTGGGTGATCTCGTCGATCCAGCGGGTCAGGCGCATCGGGTCTTCCTCCTCTGGAACCCCGTTACGGCGGAGGCGCCGCGAGGTTTCCGGGCGGCCGGAAGCCCCGGCGGTCGAAGAGGCCCGGCAGGGTGTCGTCGCCGGGGCCGGCGCCGGGCAGGAGGTAGTAGCGGAGCTCGCCGGTCGACACCTGCTCGATCCAGACCTCCACCTGCGAGGTCGAGAGCTTGACGATCGTCGGCCAGAGGTAGCCGTTCGGCTTCGGCCCGACGATCCGCACGACGACCTCGGTGCGGCCGGGCACGGCGCCGCTCACGCAAAGTGCCTCGGGCAGGCAGGCGGCCTCGGAGGCGCCGAGCCTCGTCTGGCCGGGGCTGCCGGTGATGGCGACGCCGAAGCGGAAGTCGGGAAAGTCCGGATCGGAGAGGAGCTCGGCGGGCGGCGGCGGAGGGCCCTGGAGCAGGGTGAAGTGGTCGGCGATGGCGCCGGTCGCGTCCAGGAACCGCCCGTCCAGGCGCCGGCCGTCGACGTCGAGCACCAGCGAGCCGAGCTCGCGCAGCGACACCCGCATCGCCGGGTGGTCGAGAGCGCCGCCGCCGAGCTCGGACGAGCTGCCGTCGACGGCGTAGACCGCGCCCTGGTGGCCCCCGCGAGCGCTCGGCTTGGCGTACGCCCCGTCGCCCGCGGGGTCGCCGTCGCCGGCGTCGAGGACCATCCCGGGCGCGAGGGTGGTCGACGGGCCGTAGTGCGAGTCGAGGAGCACACTCCGCTCGTAGGCGTGGCTGTGGCCGCCGAGCACCAGGTCCACGCCGTGGCGCTCGAGGATCGGCAGGGCGTTCTCGCGCATCTCGGCGAGACGCGCCTCCGTGTCCGAGTCGTGGGAGCCCTTGCTGTACGGCGGGTGGTGCCAGTAGGCGATGATCCAGGGCTGGTGCGTGGCCGCGAGATCGGCGTCGAGCCAGGTGAGCATCGCGCCCGCGGGCGAGCGGTCGAGGTCGTAGGAGTCGAGGCAGACGAAGTGGACCGGGCCGTAGTCGAAGGAGTAGTAGGCCTCGGTGCCCGAAGCGAGGCCGCCCGCTTCGCCGGCCCGGGGGAGGGTGAAGAGGTCGAAGTACGGGCCGCTGCCGGTCGCGGCGTCGGCCGAGAGGCCGTCGTGGTTGCCGAGCGTCGGCCAGAGGACCGTCGTCGCGAGCTCCTCCGGGTAGGTGTCGAAGACCGCCGCCTGGTATTGCTCCTCCGTGCCCCGGGGGTAGGCGTTGTCGCCCAGCATCAGCCAGAGGTCGGCTGGGCGGTCCGCGGCGAACGCGCGGTAGGCGTCGCGCACGGCGCGGGCGTCGGCGTTCGCCGCTCCGGAGTCGCCGATCGCCCAGATCCGCACCGGCACGTCGGCTCCGGCCGGGGGCGAGGTGTGGAAGGCGATCTCGCCGGCCGGCGACCCGAGGCCGGCGGGGAGGCGGGCGTCGTGGATGGCGTAGAGGTAGGAGGCGGCGGGGGAGAGGCCGGAGAGGGCGACCTCGTGGTCGGTGCTCCGGGTGTCGTCGCCCACCAGGAAGACCGGTCCGCCCGCCTCGGCCCGGTACGCAACCCGGCTCGCCGTCGGGAGGTCGGTCCGCCACCGGACGACGACGCTCGTCGGGGTGCCGAGCTGCAGGTAGGGCCCGCGGACGACCGCCGACGCCGGCGGGTTGGCGGGGGAGGGAGCCGCGCCCCCGGGGGCGACGATCTTCCGGGGCGCCACGGTGCGCGGGGCCGCCGCGCGGCGAGGCGGCGGCGCCGGAGCCTGCGGCCCGCCCGCGGCCGCAGCCGCCCGGGCGCGCTCCAGGTAGAGGTCGGGCGCCGGCCACGGCGCCTCGGCGATCGCCCGGTCGTAGTCCTCGACCGCCTCGTGGAAGCGCCCCAGGAGGCGCCGGGCCCGCGCCCGGAGGAGGGCGCCCTCCGGGTCGTCCGCCCGCCGGCGGAGGTAGCGCTCGAGGCGCGCCTCGGCCTCGGCGGCGCGCCCGAGGGCGAGGTCGAGCCGCGCCCGCCCCAGATCGACCTCGGCGAGCTCCGGATCGATCCGCTCGGCCCGCTCGTAGTCCGCGAAGGCGGCCTCGGAGTCGCCCTCCTCGCGTCGCAGCTCCGCCCGCTCGAGGAGCAGCCGGGCGTCGCCCGGAGCCTGCGCGATCGCCTGCTCGACGAGCTCCAGGCGCTCCGCGAGCGGCGGGTGGGCGCGGAGGGCCGGCGCCGCCGCCAGGGCCAGCAGGCCGATCCCGAGGGCGATCGGCCGGAGGCTCGGCGAGCGGCGGGGATCGATCATGGGGCTCCTTCGGGCGGCGATCCTACTTGTCCCCACCCACGACAAAGACGCCCCCCTTCATCACCAGCACCGGGTGCTCGGTCGCGGAGATGTCCTGGAGCGGGTTGCCCGGCACGGCCACGATGTCCGCCGCCTTGCCCTTCTCGAGCGAGCCGGTGACGTCGGCGACCCCCAGCAGGTCCGCCCCGCCGTGGGTGGCCGCCATCAACGCCTGGGCGGGGGTCATGCCGTTTTCGGACATCAGGGTGAACTCCTTGGCGTTGGTGCCGTGGGGCTCGACCCCGGCGTCGGTGCCGAAGGCGACCGGCACGCCGATCTTCGCCGCGTGCTGGAACATGGTGAGGACCTGGGCGGCCGCGGTCCGCGCCTTCGCGGCGATCGCGGGCGGGTAGTGGTCCGCCTTCTGGCCGACCCACCAGCCGGCGTAGAGGGTGGGCACCAGGTAGACCCCCTTCTGCTTCATCAGCTCCAGGGTGTCGTCCTGGAGGAACGTGCCGTGCTCGATCGAGTCGACGCCGGCCTGGATCGCCATCTTCGCGGCCTGGTCGCCGTGGCAGTGGGCCGCGACCTTTCGGTGCCAGGCGTGGGCCTCGGAGACGATGGCGTCCATCTCCGCCTGGGAAAGCTCCGGCACGTCCACCGGGTCGGCCGCCGAGAGCACGCCGCCCGAAGGCATGAACTTGATGACGTCGGCGCCATACTTGATCTGGTAGCGCACCGCCGCGCGGCACTCCGCGGGGCCGTTGCAGACGCCGTCGATCGGCCCCAAGGGCTTGACGAAGTCGGGCGGGTAGGGCGGGTTGTCGGCGTGGCCGGCGGTCGAGCCGATGGGATGGACGGCGATCAGCATCCGCGGGCCCTCGGTGACGCCGGCGTTGATCGCGTTGCGCAGCCCGACGTCGACGTAGTCCCAGGCGCCGACGTTGCGCACGGTGGTGAACCCGGCCTCCAGGGTCCGCTTGGCGTAGCGCGCGCCGTAGAGCGCCTTCTCCGCCGGGAAGCGGAACGTGTTCTCGTAGAACGACTTGTAGTAGTCGTCCGAGAGCTGGATCGTGAGGTGGACGTGGGCGTCGATGAAGCCGGGCAGGAGCGTCGCGTCGCCCAGGTCGACGACCCGGGCGTTCTCCGGCAGCGCCACGTTCCGGCCGACGGCCGCGATCTTCGCGCCCTGGATCACCACCACGCCGTCGTCGACCAGCTTGCCCGAGACTCCGTCGAAGAGGTGGGCCGCCTTCAAGACGATGGGCCGCACCGGGGTGACGACGGCGTCCGGCGGCTGCGCGGCGAGCGGTAGCGCGAGCAGCAGTCCGAGGCAGAGGACGGCGAATGGGCTCAGGGAGCGGCGGCGATGCATGGTTCCTCCTCGCGGGGTCGACCTGACCGAACGGGGCCGTTCGGGATCAGGACTGGGATCGACGTTCGTGGACCGGCCGATTATGTCGCACCCGGAGGGGAGGGTGCGGCGGGCCGCCCGTCCGGCAGCCCGCCGCTGGGGAGGGACCGCCAGGACACGTCACTTGACGGTTGACGTGTCACTGAACCGGCGGCCGGCCGTGACCGTGGTGGCGGCCGCGGGCTCGGCGGTGCGGTGGCTGCTGCCGGGCCGGCGCACGCCCCCGGGCCCGCGGGGCACGGGCCGAGTGCTGCCGGTGCACCGGGTGCGAAGCCGCGCGGGCGCCATGGGCCCGGTGCGGGGTCGCCCGCGAGCCGTGGGCGTGGGACGCGTGGGACGCCGTGGCCCGCAGGCGGTGCGCCGGCGGCCGGGAGTGCACGTGCGCCGGCTTGCGATGGATCCTGCTCGGAGCCGCCGCGTGCCCTCGCCCGCGCTCGCGGGACCGGCCCCGGGACCCGGAGACGGAGGCGTGGGGCGCGCTCCCGACACGGGGCCGCGGCATGCGGGCCACCGCCGGCCGGTGGGCCGGGCGAGTGGAGCGGATC
Source organism: uncultured Acidobacteriota bacterium (assembly GCA_963741925.1). GTDB lineage: Bacteria > Acidobacteriota > Thermoanaerobaculia > Multivoradales > DATKCC01 > CAVUBL01. The sequence continues at coordinate 775,460 of CAVUJU010000002.1, read as the reverse complement.
TCCGGCCGGAACATCTCGATCTCACGGCCGCGCTCCCGGCGGGTCCGAGTCCTGGCTCGGGTGTCGACCACCCGGTACGGGGCCACCCGGCGGTGGGTCGCCCGCTCGATGCGGTCCACCGAGACGCTGCGGTTGACGTACGTGCCGCGGGCCGGCTGGTAGCGGGTGACGTTGGCGGCCCGCCGCAGCAGCGCGCGCCGGTGGCTCACCGGTCCGTTCCAGCGCCCGACCCGCGGCGCCAGAAACTCGCGCTCCGGCACGAAGAGGCAAGCGTCCGGCGCGCGGGGCCGGAAGCGGCTGGAGAAGCCTACGCCCGGCGGCAGGGGGGCCCACCCGACATAGCCGTCGCTCCGGTAGAAGTCCACCCAGGCCGGGGCCCACTCGGTGCCCGGCACCCAGACCCAGCCGAGGACCGGATCGAAGTCCCAGCGGCCATAGTGGAAGGGCGCCCAGCCCCACTCGTAGTCGGACACCCAGGTCCAACCGTAGTCGGTGTAGACCCATCGCCCGTAGCTGTAGGGCTGCCAGGACGCGGCCACGCCGTACGGCGCCCAGACCAGGCCGAGCCGCGGGCTCGAGTACCACGAGCCGTAGGGAGCGAGACCGTCGTAGAACACGCTGACGTCGAGGGACAGCCGCGGCCCGCGGTGGTAGGCGCGGCTCGGCGCGGCAGTGGCCAGGAGCAGCAGGAACGAGGCGAGGAGGACCAGTCTCGAGATCTTCATATCGGTCACCTTTCGAGGACCGCCCTGTCCCCTCGAGGCGCCGCCGAACCGCTCTGTCGTCGTCGGGTTGTGCCTGCAATTGCTGGCGCGACGCCCCGGGGCTGCGGTCCGCACCTCTCAGTGAGCGCAAGGATGATGCCAGACATTTTGTAACTTTCCTCCGGCTGCCGCCGTAGACTCGATCGAGGCCACAGATCGATGCCGTTGCTCCCCTGGCCGCCGGAAGGAGCCGCGATCGTGCCGAACGACCTACGCCACGCCCTGCGGGCGCTCGCCCGCTCGCCCGAGTTCACCCTCGTCGCGGTGCTCACCCTGGCCCTCGGCATCGGTGCGGAAACGTCGATCTACAGCGTCGTCCGGGGGGTGCTACTGCGCCCGCTGCCCTTCGCGCAGCCGGACGAGCTCGTGACCCTGTGCGAGACAAACCCCGAGGTGGCGGGGTTCTGCATCGCGGCGCCGTCCACCGTGGCCGCCTGGTCCGAGCAGAGCGAAACCCTCCGGCGGATCGGCCTGGGCCGGGAGTGGCCGATGCTCTGGAACCGCCCGGAAGGACCCCGGGGCGTCGCCGGGGGGTGGGCGACGCCGGGGCTCTTCGCGACCCTCGGCGTGCGCCCGGAGCTCGGCCGCCTCTTCGCCGCGGGCGACGTCGGCGCAGCGGCGCCCAAGGTGGCCCTCGTCTCCCACGAGCTCTGGCGCGACGAGCTGGGGGCGGACCCGGCGGCCGTGGGCCGGCTGGTAACGCTCGACGGCGAGCCCCACCGGGTGATCGGCGTGCTGCCGGCCGGCTTCGAGATGCCGCGGCTCGAGCGCGTCGAGCTCTGGGTACCCCTTCCGTTCGCGCTCCGCGACCCGGAGAACCGGAGCTGGCGGGGCTTCGTGGTGCTCGGCCGGATGGCGCCCAGGCGGCGGGCGGCCGACGTGGCGAGCGAGCTCACGGTGATCGAGGGGCGCCTGGGCCGCGAGTACCCGGACAGCCACGCGGGCTGGGGCGTCGCCGTGGAGGGCCTCCAGGACCACCTGGTCGGCGGCGTGCGCTCGACCCTGCTGCTCTTCCTGGCCGCGGTCGGCCTGGTGCTCCTGGTGGCGGCGGCCAACGTCGCGCACCTGGTCCTCGCCCGCGCCACGGCGCGGCGGAAGGATCTCGCGGTGCGGACGGCACTCGGGGCGTCGCGCGCCCAGCTCACCCGCCAGGCCCTCGCCGAGGGCGGCTTCCTCTCCTTCGCGGCCTGCGGCCTGGGCCTCCTCTTCGCTCTCGTCGGTACCCGCGCCTTTCTCGGCCTCGCGCCGCCGGGCATCCCGCGCCTCGACCAGGTCCGCATCGACCCGGGTGTCCTCGCCTTCGCTCTGCTGCTCGCGGGCCTCGCCACGCTCGTCTTCGGCGTCCTCCCGGCGGCGCGCCTGGCAGACCGGCCGCTGAGCGCCCTGCTCCACGAGGTGAGCGCCGGCGAGGGGCCGTCGCGGGCGCGTTTGCGGGGAGCGCTCGTCGTGGCGGAAGTGGCGATCGCCGTGGCGCTCCTGGCGGGCGCCGGCCTCCTGGTGCGGAGCTTCGTCAACCTCCTCGGCTGGGACCCGGGCTTCGAGCGCGAGGGCCTGGTGACCGTCTTTCTCTTCTCCTCGCAGGGGAAGTACCCGCGCGCGGACGACGTGCTCCGCGCCCACCAGGCCGACGCCGAGGCGGTGGCGGCGCTGCCCGGCGTGCGCTTTGTCGGCATGGCCTCCGCGGGCCCCCTCTTCGGCGGCCGGGAGACCGGCAAGGCGGTGCCGGTCGACTCGGTCCCGGCCGGGGGTCCGGGCACCGCCGGCGGCGAGGGGACGGCGGTTCGCTGGTACGACGTCGGGCCGCGCTACTTCGCGACCCTGGGGGTGCCCGTGGTCCGGGGCCGGGGCATCTCGGAGGCCGATCGCCGGGGGACGCCGGCCGTGGCCCTGGTCAACGAGACGGCGGCGCGCCGGCTCTGGCCCGGCGAGGACCCGGTGGGCAAGCTCCTCTGGATGGACGACGCCGGCGCGCGCCTGGAGGTCGTCGGCATCGTCCGCGACGTGCCGCCGCTCGCGGCCGGCGACCCGGTGGAGCCGGAGGTCTACTGGCCCTACGCCCAGTTCCCGCGCTGGGCGGTCTTCCTGGTGATCCGCACGGCGGGCGATCCGGCGCTCCTCGTGCGGGCGGCGAAGGCGCGCCTCGCCGAGCTCGACCCCGACCTCCAGACCGGGCGCTGGGCGACGATGGGCGAGCTCATGGGCCGCGAGCTCCGCCAGCCCCGCTTCACGCTCCTCCTGGTGGCGGTCTTCGCGGCCGTCGCCGCGGCGCTGGCCGCGATCGGGATCTACGGCCTGCTGTCGTTCCTGGTGGCGCGCCGCATCCGCGAGCTCGGGGTCCGGATGGCGCTCGGCGCCGAGCGCCGGCAGATCGAGGCCGCCGTGGTCGGGCAGGCGCTGCGCCTGGGCGGGGCCGGCGCCGTCCTCGGCCTCGCCGGTGCGTGGGCCACGGCACGGGTCCTCCGGAGCCTCCTCCACGGCGTCGCCGCCACCGACCCCTGGACCTACGCCGCCGTCGCCCTCGTCGCCCTGGCGGTCACCGTGCTCGCCGGCTGGCTCCCGGCCCGCCGCGCCGGGAGCCTCGACCCGCTCGTGGCGCTCCGGACGGAGTAGGGGTCGCCGAGAGCCGGGGCCGCTCTGCCCTCGCCGCGGCCCTCGACCGGGATCCGCCGCCGCCGCCGGCCCACCTGAAGCTCTTCCTGGTGGCCGGGGACGCGGTCGCCACCGCCGCGGCGGTCCGGGCGGACCCCCGGACCGGGCGGCTGGAGGTCACCGCCCGGGCCCCCGGAGACGGCACGGTCCTGCGCACCAGTGCCTTGTTCGACGAGCGGACCGGCGCCGCCTGGCGCCCCTACCTCCCCTCGCCGATCCCGTGGTCCGACGTTCTCTTCCTGTTCTGCAGCCACCTCGGCCTGACCCGGGATCCGGTGTTCACGGACAACCTGGTGTTCTGGTTGCTGGAGGACGCCCGCGGGCAGCAGCGCCCGACGAGGAGGGCCGGCACCGGGGAACCGTAGCACCGGGGTGAGCGCGCTCGCAGTCCCTGGGCTCGTAGAGCTTGCGGTCGATTCGGCTCGGACCTGCTCCTCGGGAAGCTCGAAGGGATCGTCCACGCGGAAGGGATCGCGGAAGCGGACACCCTCGAGCTCGCGATCGGGCTGGAGGTCCTCGCCCGGCAGCAACCTGCCACCCGCCTGGCGCGTCGGCGAGCTGCCCACGCACCGCCCGTGGTAGCCTTCCGGCCTTCCCCGAGCCACCGGCCGACCCGACCCGCCGAGGAGCGAGCATGTCCGAGCACCACGTCACCGTCTCCTGGGAGCGCACGACCGAGGACTTCACCTACGAGTCCTACTCGCGCAATCACGTCTGGACCTTCGAAGGCGGGGTGACGGTGCCGGCCTCGGCGGCGCCCGGGTTTCGGGGTGACGCCGGCCGCGTCGACCCGGAGGAGGCGTTCGTGGCGGCGCTCTCGAGCTGCCACATGCTCACCTTCCTCGCCCTCGCGGCGCGCAAGCGCCTGGTGGTCGACGGCTACCACGACGCCGCCGTCGGCTTCCTGGAGAAGAACGCCGAGGGCAGGCTCGCCATCACGCGCGTCGTCTTGCGCCCCGAGGTGGCCTTCCGCGAGGCCGCCCCGAGCCCCGAGGTCGTCGAGCGCATGCACCACCAGTCCCACGAGGCGTGCTTCATCGCCAGCTCGGTCAAGACCGACGTTCAGGTGGAGCCTCGGTAGGCGATCGTGCCGCGGCGGCGCCCCGCGCGGTTCGTCCTCGCCGGCCTCCTTCTGGGTGCCGCAGCCTGCGGTGGCCCGGCGCCCCCGCCGACGTCGCCCGCCGCGGCCCCGCCGTCTCCCACCGCCTACCGAGCGGCGTCGCTTCGGGACGTCCACCTGACGGACGACGTCTGGCGCCCGCGCCTCGAGCGCAACCGCACCGTCACGATCCCCCACATCCTGGAGGAGAACCGGGAGACCGGACGGGTGGCGAACTTCGACCGCGCCGCCGGGAAGGCCTCCGGCGCCTACCAGGGGCGCCGGTTCAACGACACCGACGTCTACAAGGCGATCGAGGCCGCCTCCTACGCCCTCGCGACGGCCCACGACCCGACGCTCGCGGCCCAGGTCGCCGACCTCGTGCGCCGGATCGCGGCAGCCCAGCAGCCGGACGGCTACCTGATCCCGGGGCGCACCATCGACCCCGCCCATCCGGCACCGGGGCTGGGCCCGGAGCGCTGGATCCACGTCTCGACCGGGAGCCACGAGCTCTACGACGCCGGCCACCTGATCGAGGCCGCCGTGGCCCACTGGCGCGCCACCGGCGACCGCACGCTCCTCGACGTGGCGATCCGCTTCGCCGACCGGATCGCCGCCGACTTCGGCCCCAAGGCCCGCCACGACGTCCCCGGCCACGAGGAGGTCGAGCTCGCCCTGGTCAAGCTCGCCGACGCCACGGGTGACCGGCGCTACCTGGACCTGGCCCGCTTCTTCCTCGACGGGCGCGGCGGCCGGCACGACGACCAGCCCTACCCCGCGGACACCCCTTTCGCCATCTACAACGACCGGCCCTACCGCCAGGACGACCGGCCGGTGACCGCCATGCGCCGGGTCGAGGGGCACGCCGTGCGGGCGATGTATCTCTACTCCGGGATGGCCGACGTCGCCGCCCGCACCGACGCGCCCGGCTACCGCGCGGGCCTCGATCGCGTCTGGCACGACCTGGTCTCGCACCAGCTCTACTTGACCGGGGGCCTCGGCGCCCGCGACACCTTCGAGTCCTTCGGGGCGCCTTATGAGCTGCCCAACGAGACCGCCTACACCGAGACCTGCGCCGCCGTCGGCAACGACCTCTGGAACCACCGGATGTTCCTGGCGACCGGCAAGGCCGCCTACCTGGACGTGGTCGAGCGCGTCCTCTACAACGGCTTCCTCTCCGGCGTGTCGCTCTCCGGCGACCGCTTCTTCTACACCAACCCGCTGGCCTCGTCCGGGGGCGTCGAGCGCTCGGCCTACTTCGAGGTCGCCTGCTGCCCGGCGAACCTGGCGCGGATGATGGCGCTGCTTCCGACCTACGTCTACGCGGTCGGCAGGCCCCCGGGGCCAAACGGCCGGCCGGTCCCAGCGGGCCGCCCCGGCGGCGACGAAGAGATCGTCGTCGGCCTCTACGTCGGAAGCGGAGCAGATCTCGAGACGGCGGAGGGGCCGGTGCGGGTGGTCCAGAGGACCCGTTACCCCTGGAGCGGCGAGGTCCACGTGGAGCTCCACCCGGATCGGGAGCGGGAGCTCGTCCTCGCCCTGCGGATTCCGGGCTGGGCCCGGGAGCGTCCGGTGCCGAGCGACCTCTATCGCTTCCTCGGCCCCCCGCCGCCGCCGCCGACGCTCCGTGTGGGCGGCGAGGCGGTGGAGCTCACCCCGGGGCGGCATCCCTTGCCTGGGCAAGACCGCGGCGAGGTCGTGGTCGCGGGAGGCTTCGCGCGGGTGCGCCGGGTGTGGTCTCCCGACGGGACGGGGGTGGATCTCGTCCTGCCCATGCCCGCCCGGCGGGTCGCCGCCAACCCGAAGGTCCAGGCCGATGCCGGCCGACTCGCCCTCCAGCGCGGCCCCCTCGTCTACGCCGTCGAGAGTGTGGACAACGGCGGCTCCCTCGCCGGCCTCCACCTGCCGGCCGAAGGCGAGATCGCCGCCGCGTGGCGCCCGGACCTGCTGGGCGGCGTCGTCACCCTCGCCGCGCCGACGGGGAAGCCGGGCCAGCACCTCCTGGCCGTGCCCTACTTCGCCTGGGCCAACCGGGGCCCGGACGAGATGGAGGTCTGGCTCCCGGCAGCGGGCGGCGAAGGACCTGAAACCCGACGTTCCTGGGACCGTGGTCGCGCAGGGCCGGAGGCGCCTCTCCGGCGTTCAGAGCTCCTGATGGACGGTCAGGCCCGGGATCTTGTCGAAGTGGCGGGTGTTCCCGGTGACCACCTCGTCCCCACGGCACAGGGCGGTCGAGGCGATCAGCAGGTCGGAGGTCGGGAGCTTGCTCCCGGAGGCACAGAGGCGCGCGTCGACCTCGGCGAAGACGCGCATGATGGGAAGGGTGAGGGCAATCACCGGTAGAGCGGAGAGGACTGCCTCGACGAACTCCTCGCGGCGCGCACGGCGAGCGGGCGAGTCGGCCCGCCAGCAGCCGTGGAGGAGCTCGCCCGCACTCATCGCCGAGATCGCCAGCTCCGCGTCTCCCCACCCTTCCAGGAGCTCGGCGATCAGACGCGCCGGAGTCAATCGGTTCCGCTCCGCGTGGATGAGCAGGGTGGAATCGATCAAGAGCCCCACAAAGGACGCTCCTCCGGGGACTCGTCCGCCAAGACGCGCAGCAGGTCCTCGCCGAAGCCCTCGTCGAGTAGGACCGGGGAGCGCGCGCGGAGAAGGTCGAGGCACTCGGACGCGCGGCGGCCCTCGACCGCAGCCGGCGCGATCGTGCACAGATCTCGCCCGCGCCGGTGGACCACGAACCGACGACCGGATTCGACCTCGTCGAGCAGCTTGGAGAACGCTCGGCTCGCCTCCGTGGCAGAGACCCGTGCCTCGATGGGAGTGGCAAGTTCAGATTTTTTCTTCATAGATCTGATCTTACCTCGGGATCCTCCCCCGGAGGTCAAGGGGCGTGGGAAGAGCGCCACGAGGCGAGGTACGCCTACCGCCCGCGGTGACCGTCTCGCGCAGGAACGAGGTCGTGCCCCCGATCTCGTCGCAGACCGCCACCGCCACCTCGTGACGCCCCTCGTGCAGCGGCATCTCCACTTCGTAGACGAAGTCCTTCCCGGTCCCGCTTTCATCTCGATCCTCCGGGTGCCGGGGAGGTCGATCGAACGATGGTCGTCGTCTTGACAAGCAGAGAACGCACCTCGCGCGAAAGGCGAAGCCGGGCGCCTCGGGCCTCTGGTTCTCCGGGTCCGCGGGCCGCCGCGCGGCGGGGCGTCCACAAAATCGAACACCGCCGTCCAGAGGATTGAAATTCGAGAGAAGTGAGAAGTGCGGGACGAAGCGATCGCATGGGCAGGGCGGGCGAGCCGGGCGGCGGGGGGAGCCGACTCCGCCCCCGCCGCCCGGCTCGCTTCGATCACCGCCGGGCCATCGGCCTCCCGACGACCGGCTGCGCCCCGGGGAGGGCGTAGTAGGCGGCGTACGGCGTCGCCAGGTCGCCGTCGTTCGGGAAGGTCGGCGGCGGCAGGCCTCCGATCACGTCCAGCCACCCCATGGCGCCCTGGTCCTCGTGCTCGAGGATGTGGCAATGCATGATGGTCCGGCCGTCGTAGACCGTGGAGGTAGCCGGGCTCAGGTCGAAGCGGAGCGTGCAGTTCGCGGCCACGGTGTCGTAGTACTCGCCGTTCTCGTAGTCACCGCACGCGCCCTGGATCTGGACGTGGTAGACGTGCAGGTGGTACGGGTGGTTGGTCGCGCCCTTCAGCGAGAACTGCTCGACGCCCGCGGCCGGGAGGCTGAAGGTCGGCACGTTCGGATCGAACTTCGCTCCGTTGATCGTGCGCGCCCCCATGTTGATGGTCTCGGTGTCGGCCGGCGTCGTCCCCCGCAGGTCCCGCAGGTAGGCGGGCCGCTGGGAGAGCCAGGTCGAGGTGCCGTCCGCGGCCCACGGGTTGGGCAGCGGGTCGGCCGTGCCGTCGGCGTAGATGTGGCCCACCACGGTGGCGCCCACCTGGATCGTCGAGTCGGTGCTGCAGCGCACCGCCAGGTCGGCCCGCGAGGCGCCGGTCAGGTTGAGGGAGTTGGTGGTGAGGACCTTGGGGACCTCGGTCCGCCACACGCCGTCGCGGGCCATCAGGGCGACCTCGCACCCCGACCCGACGGTCAGCGTCTTGGTCTTGGCGTCCCGGTCCGCCAGCAGCAGCCGCCAGTGCTGCCAGGTATCGGGCGGCATGCAGAGGTTTCCGGCGACCGTCCCGTTGAAGGTCCAGGTCGGGGAGAGCGTGCCGGAGATCAGGGTGTCGCCGCCGGTCCCGGCCACGGCCGGATCCAGGTAGGCGACCAGAAGCTGCCGCTCGGTCATGGCGGCCACGTTGGTGGGGATGTTGTCGAACGAGTCGTCGATGACGATCAGCCCGAAGGCGCCGCTCGCCACCTGCAGATAGGTCGAGCCGTGGTGATGGGGGTGGTACCAGAAGGTGCCGCCCATGTGGTCCGCCGGGATGTCGTAGACGAAATCGCCGCCGTGCTGGCCCTCGAAGAAGCGGGTGATGTCGTCGCCCGGCGACTCGCCGGAGAGGTGGAGCCCGTGGGTGTGGAGGTTGGTGACGTTGGGGTCCTTGAAGACGTTGGTCGCGGTGCTCAGCGGCTCGTAGGGGAGCAGGTTGTGGAGGCTCAGGACGTACTTCTGGCCCGGGACCATGACGAGCGTCGGGCCGGGGATCGTGTACGTGCCGCCGGCCTGGCGGTAGGCGCGGGTGGTGAGGGTGTCGCCGGCGATGGTGAAGGTGGCCTCCCCCATCTCCAGGGTCCCGCTGTAGTACGCCTCGGGGTTGTTCGTCGTGACCGGGTGGTACGTCCACTGGAAGAGCGGCGGGTCCTGGACGACGTTGGTCGTCGGGCAGGTCGAGCCATAGGCGCCCGCGGCGCCCGCCGCCAGGAGCAGGATGGTACAGATCCAGATGCGCTTCGACATGGTCGATCCTCCTCGTCGTTCGGAGGCCGACTCCCGTCGTGGAGGCGTGACGGTGGACGGCCAGCCGAGGTTCGGTGTCGCCGATCCGATGGGGGAGGATCCGCGGCCCGCGAGGGGCTCACGGGACGCGAAGCGCGCAGGGGACGGGCCATTGCTAGCTATGCGTAATCATACCACGTTTCAAGCACTGAACCGGCTGCGCTCGGGCACCCCTTGTGCGCTTCGCGGGCTTCTGAAGCCTGCTGCGGCGTGGAATCCGCGGAAGGCCGCGGAAGGCGCGGAAGGTGCCAGCCGCTGTGCGCCAGGCAAAGCCTGGGGAAGGAGGAAGGTGATGTAGACGCGTGTCAACAGAGCCGGAAACTTTCCAGATGGGACCCGGCGGGTGTGAGCCCCGCCTGGCAAAGGTTGGCCACCAGCCAGAAGCGAGTCTTGCGTGGGCGGCACCGCAAGGGCACCTGCGAAGCGTAGACAGCGAGGGCGGAGGCCGTGTGATGGAGCCTCGAAATGCACGTCTCGCTGAGGTCGTCCCCGTAGTGGAACGGGCGACAGCACCCGAGCGCCGCAATGGCCTGGCGCAAGGGCTCGGCCGGGGTCAGAGAGCACGGCATACGTCCAAGGGTCCCTCCAGGAACCTGGGAGGCCCTTCCATCTCCGCCGAAGAACGTGCCGGTGAGGGTCCCGGCTGACCCAAGATCCAGGCCCGTGGTCGAGGACGACCGCGCACCCCGGGAGCGAAGGAGCGGTCGCACAGGCGGTACCGCCCGGCGAAGGAAACCGAGCCCGGCGGGAAGGGTGGTGGGGAGTCAGAGAGCCCCCGTAGTACCGTGGAAGCCGGGGAACCGACCCAAGGGACCCGGTGGAGGGAAGGGGGGCTCCGGGACACGGAACCGAACGAGGGGAACGATGTCGGGATCGCCGAATCTCGGGAGCATCTCAACGCGACTTCGTCGGATAGCGAGGCTGGCGAGGGAGGACCACGAGCGGTCGTTTCTCAGTCTGGCTCACTACATCGACGAGCACTGGCTCTGGGAGGCCTACTCCCGGACCCGCAAGGACGGAGCGCCAGGCATCGACGGCCGGACGGCGAAGCAGTACGAGGAGAACCTCGGGGGCAACCTCCGGTCGCTTCTCGACCGCTTCAAGTCAGGCCTCTACCGAGCGCCGCCGGTCCAGCGGGCTCACATTCCGAAAGGCACCGGGTCGGAGACCCGTGCGATCGGGATCCCCACCTTCGAAGACAAGGTGCTGCAGCGTGCGGTGACGATGGTGCTGGAGGCCATCTACGAGGAGGACTTCTTGGACTGCTCGTACGGCTTTCGGCCCGGTCGCTCGGCGCACGATGCGCTGCGCGTTCTGCGCAAGGAGCTCTCCGAGCTCGGGGGTGGGTGGGTACTGGAGGTCGACATCCAGAGCTTCTTCGACGAGCTGGATCGGGACCACTTGAGGTCTTTTCTCGACCGCCGGGTGCGCGACGGCGTGATCCGGAGGGCAATTGGCAAGTGGCTGCAGGCGGGTGTGATGGAAGAGGGGCGTGTACGTCACCCCGAGGCGGGGACTCCGCAGGGAGGCGTCATCTCGCCCTTGCTGGCCAACGTCTACCTCCACGAGGTGGTGGACCGGTGGTGGGAGGAAGAGGTCCAACCGCGGCTTCGTGGGCGTGCTGTGCTGGTGCGGTATGCGGACGATCTGGTGATCGTCTTCGCCGACGAGCACGATGCCCGTCGGGTGGAAGAGGTGCTGCCGAAGCGGCTCGCCCGCTTCGGTCTGCGCCTGCACCCGGAGAAGACGCGACGGGTGCGCTTCCGCCGGCCACGGTGGGGGAGCGACGGGTCCGGGCCCGAGGGTCCGGGCTGCTTCGTCTTCCTCGGGTTCACGCACTTCTGGGGCAAGGGCGGGCGGCAGCGAGGGTCGTGGGTGGTCAAGCGCACGACGGCCGCGAGTCGGTTTGCTCGGTCGATGAGTCGGATGCGGGAACGGTGTCGGCAGGGCCGTCACGACCCCGTGGCGACGCAGCAGCGACGGCTGTCGCGAGCGCTGCAGGGCCACTACGGTTACTACGGCATCACCGGCAACTTCCACGCACTCGACAACTTCTACCGCCAGGTCACGCGCGAGTGGCGCAAGTGGCTCGACCGGCGGTCGGGCAAGAGGTCGATGCCTTGGGAGCGGTTCGTCCGCCTCCTCGGCGCCTACCCCTTGCCGCGGCCGAAGATCGTCCACGCCGCTTGACGTCGTGCAGCGAACCCGTGTCACGAGGAGCCGGATGCGGGAAATCCGCACGTCCGGATCTGTGGGGGGACCCGGGCGGGCTTGCTCGCCCGGGCCTATCCCGATTCGTTCCACGGTAGGTGCCTTCGCCGCGGGGCAGGGGCCGGGGGCTCCGCCCGGCCCGTTCGACTCGCTACGCTCGCTCAGGGCGGTGGGTCGGCTCCTGAGCCCGCATTCGGCGGGGGAGCTCTCCGGTCGGCGGCGGGGGACCGGGCCGCCGGGTGCCCTGCCACCGCCGAGAGCCTGTCCGAGGCTCTGAGGCTTGCGGGTGGGGGCGGTGGTCGCCGACCTTCCCGCCTCGCGATGACCGTCGCCACGACCGGCCTCGGCCAGGCGGGCGCATCCGCCGAGCGCCGGCTCGGAGCCCCCGGCCCCTGCCCTCCCGCCTCGGATTCGGGAGGATCTGAAAAGTGGGCGGCACCCTCCTCGGCTTGGCGCGCGCCATTCTGGACGATGCGGACGGTCCGTTCCGGCTTCGCGCCCTGACGAGGAAGCCCGACTCGAACAAGGCGGCCGCTCTCGCCGGCCCCGGCTCGGACGTGGTGGCCGCGGACCTGGACGACCCGGAGAGCCTGAAGCGGGCCTTCGAGGGCGCCCACGGGGCGTTCTGCGTGACCAACTACTGGGAGCATTTCTCGCCGGAGAAGGAGCTGGCGCAGGCGGCGAACATGGCCGAGGCGGCGAAGGCCGCGGGGTCGAGCACGTGATCTGGTCCACCCTCGAGGACACGCGCAAGTGGGTGCCGCTCGACGACGACCGGATGCCCACGCTGATGGGCAAGTACAAGGTGCCGCACTTCGACGCCAAGGGCGAGGCCGACCAGGGCTTCACGGAGCGGGGTGTCCCGACGACCTTCCTTGTCACCTCCTTCTACTGGGACAACCTCATCTACTTCGGGATGGGCCCCAAGCCGGGGCCGGACGGAGTGCTCGCGATCACCATGCCCATGGGCGAGGCGAAGCTACCGGGCATCGCTGCGGCGGACATCGGCGGCTGTGCCTACGGCATCTTCCGCCGGGGCCACGAGCTCGTGGGCGAGACCGTCGGCATCGCGGGCCACCCGACGGGCGCCGAGATGGCCGCCGCACTCACCGCGGCGCTGGGCCGCGAGGTTCGCTACAACGACGTGCCGCCCGAGGTCCATCGCAGTTTCGACTTCCCCGGCGCGGACGACCTGGGCAACATGTTCCAGTTCAAGCGCGACTTCAACGCCTACTTCTGCGGCGCCCCCCCCCTGGACGGGGCTCGTGCCCTCAATCCGCAGCCTGCGCCGGGCCGAGCTTGCCCGGAGGTTGGCAAGGAAGCTCGCCAGGAACCCCGTGCCGAGAAAGGCGAAGACCCCGCGCAGGGCGAGCTGGCCCCGGGGCGAGTCGATCTCGAAGCCCGCCGGGGCGACAAGCCGCACCAGGGCCACGGCGGCGTTCACCCGGTCCACCGCTCGCAGCCCGAAGCCCAAGAAGAAGATCGCCGCGATGATCCAGACGCGATGCCGGAACTCGAAACCGCTGGCGCGGAGAGGTCTCGTCATGGTCTCACTTGGGCCCTGCTCGTAAGTCACCACTGGCCCCTGGCTCGGCTACCCCCGCGCGTGGGTGTCACACCTGTGCGGGCCGCTGTGGCCCCAGTCCCGGGTGCAGGTGTTGGTGCACTCGTCGCACATCCGGTCGCACTGAACGGCGGCGGGGGCGTTGGCCTTCGCGGTAGTCTCGGCTTTGGGCCTCTTCATCGATGGCTCCTTCTTCGTCTCGGTGGAATGGTGCCTCAGAAACTGAGAGTACCACCCGCGGAGCTATTGTCAAATGTTGTGGATCGGGCGTGGGATCAGGCGGCCTGATCCGTGTCCTCGGCATCGGTTCGTTCCACCAGCACTCCATCCTTGAAGCGTGCTCCGGCCCGGACGAGGGGTAGGAGCTCGCGGCCGTTGAGTCGTCTCCAGCGCTGCTGGGCCATGTCCAGGAGCTTGTAGGCCAGCGTCAGGCCCTTGGTGCGGGTGCCGGCGCCCTTGGTGACGCGCTGGCGCAGGCGCACGGTCGAGAACGGGGACTCGATGACGTTGGTCGTGCGCACGTGGACCCAGTGCTCGGCCGGGAAGTCGAAGAAGGCGAGCAGCTCCTCCTGGTCGCGCGTCAGGCACTCGGCCGCCTTCGGGTACTTGGCGCCGTAGGCCTCGACGAAGTCGGCGATCGCCGCCTCGGCGTCGCTCCGGCTCGCCGCGTACATGATCTCGCGCAGCTCCTCGCGGGCCCGGTCCTGGAGCCGCTTCGGGAGCTTGTCGAGGATGTTGGCCAGCTTGTGGACCCAGTCGCGCAGCTCTCGGGTCGCGGGCCAGACCTCTCGCACGGCGCTCCAGAAGCCCAGCGCGCCATCGCCCACGGCGAGCACCGGCGCCTGCATGCCGCGGGCGGTCAAGTCGCGCAGCAGCGCCGCCCAGCTCTCGGTGCTCTCCCGGTAGCCGTCCTCGACCGCGACGAGCTCCTTGGTGCCGTCGGGCCGCACGCCGATCATCACCAGCAGGCAGAGCTTGCGATCCTCGCCCAAGCGCACCTCCAGGTGGATGCCGTCCACCCACACGTAGACGTCGTCGCGCTCGGACAGGTCCCGGCGGCGGAAGCCCTCGTACTCCTCCTCCCAGATCCGGGTCATGCGGCGGATCGAGGTGGCCGACAACCCGGAAGCCTCCGCACCGAGGAGCGCCTCGAGCGCCGGCTGGAAGTCCCCGGTCGACAGCCCCCGCAGGTAGAGGATCGGCAGCACCTCGGCCACCTTCGGCGAGCGTCGCATGTACGGTGGCAGGATCGCGCTCGTGAACCGCTTCCGCCGGCCCTCCTCGTCGACTCGCCGGTCATTGACCCGGGGGGCCCGGACCTCCACGGTCCCGGTCCCGAGCGTCACGTTGCGGGCCCGCGCCTGCCCGTTGCGCACGACCAGGCGGTGCCCCGCCTCGTCGTGCGCTTCGACGTGGGCGGCCAGGTACGCCGCCACCTCCTCCTCGAGCGCCTGCAGCAGCATCCGACGGGCTCCCTCCCGGGCGATCTCGTCCAGCAGCACCGGCAGCTCGCCCTGGGTCTTCTCCTCGCTCTCTTCCTCGACGATCCTCAGCATGGGTGGCGTCTCCTTGTCCCCCGCATCCCGCGGGGCCTCGTTGATCAATTGAGGAAGGATACGCCGCCCGTCTCCCCTCACTCCATCCACAACTTTTGGTTATAGCTCGTCGCCAGGAGGGGAGGCCCCGAACCGCCCCTCGGCCTGTGCTCCGACCTCCAGGCATTCGGTCCGGCGCCCGACGCGCCTGCCGCACGGCTGTCGGGCGTCGGGGGCACGCCCGCCCTACCGCTTGACTTTCGCCTCGTCATCCGTTAGCATTCGCTGAGCGATCGAGGGTTGGCCAGCCCGCTGGATCCGGCCGGTCCCGGTAGATCCACCGCCGCCCCGGGGGCGTTCCCTGGCGCGGCGCCTTGACAACGAAGCGGCCCGAGCGAGTTCGAGCTCGCCCGGGCCCGTCCCGCAAAGGAGACATCACCTCCCATGCGAAACAGCGAAGAGAGTAGCACCCGCACGCCGCAGCCGCCCACGCCGTCCACCGCCACCGGTCTCGCCACGGGGGCCACGAGCGGCGACGGCGGCACCCCCTCCACGCCCTCCACCTCAGCCAACGCCTTCAGCCCCGGCTTCCTCTTCGAAGCCTCCCGGCTCGAAGACGCCCCGGCCTCGGCGCCGTCCGCCCTCGCCGGCGGCTCCTGCTGGGCCGGGCCGTGGGAGGTCGAGCCGGTCGTCTTCCAGCACGGCGCGTGCTGGGCCGTGGTCCGCCGGGGCGAGTCCATGGCGGCCGGCGACGAGCCGGCGGCCCTGACCCGGCACCGCGCCGACGCCCTGCTCATCGCGGCCACGCTTCCGGCCCTGGCGGTGCCCAACCGCCTCAGCCTGGGCGAGAAGGCGAAGCGCCTGGGCACGCCGGTCCACGACGGCCGGCTCTGCGTCGCCCACCTGGCGCGGCCGGAGCCGCGGATCGTCGAGCACCTCCACGTCGCCCGGGCGCTCCTCGCCGCACCGGAGTCCTTCGCCCTCGCGGTCGAGGCCCTGGGGCGCGAGGAGATCCCGGTCCTCGGCCGGGCCCTCGCCCGCCGGCTGTTGCTGGTCTGACAGCACTCCGGCCCGGAGGGGCGGGCGCCCGCCCCTCCGGGGGGCACCCAGGTCAAGAAGCCGAGGTGATGGGTGCGGGCTCAGCGGCTGGCGGCCGGCACCGGCGGGGCCGACCGGTACCTGCCTCCCGTCGGTCTATCGGGTGTCCTCGGGAGCCGGGGCGGCATCCGGCGCGCCTCGCAGGAAGCTCAGCAAGTCCTCCGGCTTCGCGTCGGCGGCGCGGCGCCGCAGAAACTCCTTGGCGGTCTCCAGGGTGCCGACTTTCTCTGGGACGGCGGCGGCGAGGAACTGGTTGAGGGAACCCCCGTCCTCCTTGGCCAGGCGTGCGGCGGCGGCCTTGACCGAGCTCGGCAGCCACCGCCTTCCGCCTCACCGAGTCCGCCCCGGGCCAAGCCGTCTTCGAGAACCCCGGCCACGACCTCCCGCAGCGCATCGTCAACCGGCGCGACGGCGACACCCTCTGCGCCGGCATCGCCGCCGGCGGCCGGGAGCCCGACGCCGAGCACACCTGGTGTTGGCAGCGCGGCCCCTCTGAGACCGACCGCCACGACAGCGCGCGGCCTGAAAAGCGGCCGGAACGTCTCGACCGAGTCAGGTGAAACGAACCCCGACGCTCTTGCCAATTTCTGCCAATCTCGCTACCGTCCTGCCATGGGCACTATGAACGTCTCTCTACCCGACTCCCTGAAGGACTTCGTCGAGGAGCAGGTGACCCGGCAGGGCTACGGAACGACGAGCGAGTACGTCCGGGAGCTCATCCGCAGGGACCAGGATCGCCTGCACCTGCGAGACCTGCTGCTCGAGGGCGCCGCGTCGCCGCCGTCCGAGCCCGCCGACGCGGCCTACTTCGAAGCCCTGCGCGAGAGCGTACGCCGCCGCGCTCGCTCGTGACGGCGCAGCCGGTCGTTCGGCGCGCGCTGGCCGAGCGGGACGTGGAGGAGGCCGTCGCGTACTACCTGGCGGAAGGTGGAGAGAGCGTGGCGCTCCGGTTCGCGAACGCCCTCCAGCGCGCGTTCCGGCACATCGGCCGCCACCCCACCTCCGGCTCGCCACGCTACGCGGTGGAGCTGAACGTCCCCGGCCTCCGTTGCTGGCCCTTGCCCAGATTCCCCCAACTGGTCTTCTACCTGGAGGGCGAGGACCACGTCGACGTCTGGCGCGTGCTGCGCGGCCGGCGAGACGTCCCGGCCTGGATGCGCGGGCCGGACAGGCTGTGACGAGGTTCCGCGCCGGGCTGGCCGACCTGCAAGGCGGCTGGCACCTCCGGACCCTCCGGAACCCGGAGCTCGCATCCGCCCGCCACACCGCCTTGCCCCTCTCAGTCGCCGCTGAAACAATCGTGCCGGGCTCGTCACTCCAGTCGGAGACGCCTCCCGCGCCATGCTCGACCTCCTCGCCCCGCGCCGCTCCGCGCACGCCTCGATCCGCGGCTACCTCTACCAGTCGCTGCTCGGCGTCGAGCGCTGGCTCCGGCTCGGCACCGACGGCGAGCCGGCCGACGCGATCCTGTGCGAGGGGGACGAGGACCTCGACCGGCTGATCCGGGACGGCATCGCCACCAGCGAGCAGGTCAAGGATTACTCCGGCCCCCTCGGCATCGGCGACCGGGTGGTCCGGGAGACCCTGGCCCGGTTCCTCGCCACCTGGGTCGCGCTGCGCCGCCAGGGCGAAGAGCGCCGCTTCGTCTTCACCACCACCGCGCCCCGGCGGCCGCCCCGGAGCGGCGTCGACGTCCTCCGGCTCTGGAAGGTCCCCGGCCGCCGGGAGGAGCTGGTCCAGGGCGTGCGGGACTGGAGCCGCCCCGCCGCCGGTGACGACACGAGCCAGGTCGACGAGGCGCTCGCCTGGCTGGACGAGCACCGAGCCTGGGACGAGTTCCTGGCGTCCGTCGACTGGCGGTTCGACGCACCCGGCATCGATCGCACCCGCTCCGCCGTGGCCCGCCTCCTCGCCGATCGCGGCGCCGCTCCTCAGCTCCACGAGACCCTCACCGACCGCCTGCTCGCCCGGGTCCTCGAGGCCTCCACCCGCCCGAAACCGAGCGACCGCGTCCTGACCGAGCCGGACCTGACCGAGCTCCTGGCTCTGACCGAGCGGGAGCTCACCACCTGGGCGGCCACGCCGCGGGCGACGCAGCTCCGCCAGACTCTCGACGAGGAGAAGGCACTCCGCCCGCTGCTCACCGCCGGCCACGGCGAGCTTCCCGCCAACGCCCCGCCCAGCAAGCTCCTCACCGCCCGCTACGAGGTCGTCCCCTTCGAGGAGGCGGGCCGCCGACTGGAGATCCAGCAGCTCACCGTCTGGTGCCAGTCGACCGACCTGGCCAGCGTCCTCCTCCTCCACGGCCCGGGCGGCGCCGGCAAGACCCGCCTCCTCATCGAGTGGAGCCGCCGCCTGCGCCACCAGGGGTGGCACGCCGGCTTCCTGGACCGGGACGCGGAGGAGGCCGACCTCGGGCCGCTCTTCGACGGCGCCGCGCCCCGCCTCGTGGTGATCGACTACGGCGAGACCCGCCCGGGCCTCGTCGGCGCCGTCCTCCACCGCCTCGCCCGACTTCCGGAGACCGGCGGCCCGAAGGTCCGTATCGCCCTCCTCGCCCGCACCGCCGGCGCGTGGTGGCGCCAGCTCCAGCGCGACGACCGGACGGTCGAGGACCTCGCCCTCGCCTCGCCGGACCCGATCGAGGTCACGCCCCTCGTGCCCGCCCTCGAGGAGCGCGCGCAGGTCGTGGCCCGAGCCGCCGACGCGTTCGCCGCCTCCCGCGGCCAACACGCCCCCGAACCCGTCCCGCCCAGCGACTACGCCCACCCGCGCTACGAGCGAGCCCTCTACCTCCACGTCGAGGCGCTCCTCCAGGTGCTCGGCGAGGCGGCCGAGCAGGACCGCCCCCTCGCCCGGATCCTCGACCACGAGCGCGGCGCCTGGTGGAGGCACTGGAAGGAGATGGCCGGCGTCCGAGCGGTGGGCGAGAGCACTCGTGAAGCGGCGGACCGTGCGATGGCGGCGGTGACCCTGGTCCAGGGCACAGGCTCCGAGGCGGAGACCCGCGCCCTGATCGAAGCGGCGGCGGAACCCGTCGGAGGCCAGACGGTCGTGCGCATGGTCGACCTGCTCCACCGGCTCTACCCCGCCTCAGACGGCCGCTTCATCTCACCCCTGGAGCCTGATCTCCTGGGCGAGGAGCTGGTCCTCCAGGTCCTCACGAAGGAACCGGCCCTGCTCGGGCGCGTGCTGGATCGAGGAGACGAACGACAGGCTCAAGACGGCCTGGTCGTGGTGGGCCGGCTCCTGCTCGATGCGACTCTCCCCCTCGCCCTGGCCGAGGAAGTGCTACGTCGAGTCGACGCTGAAGAGCACCTCCCGGTATCCCTCCGAGACGCCGCCGCGACCGCCACCGAGCGAGTCCTCCGCGAGCACCAGGCGGCGAACCCCGAACCGGACGAGGCTGCCCAATCCGAGCGAGCGAGGCTCCTCAACAACCTGAGCCTCCGCCTGGCCGGCCTCGGGCGCCGCGAGGACGCCCTGGAGGCCAGCAATGAGGCCGTCCGCATCCTCGCCTCCTTCTTCCTCCGCCTCCCAGGGGCCTTCGCCGGCTGGATGCGTATCATGGCCCGCGTCTACCGCGCCCGCTGTGAGGAGGCCGGGACGGCACCGGATACGGACCTCCTCGAGCCCATCGAGGAGGCTCTGGCTCGCCTCGAACCCGGGAATCCGCAGGTGCGCGCACCTGGCGAGCCGCCGGATCGACCAGTACGGTAACCCAGCGCGACAGGCGCGGGATTCTGAGCCGGTCGCGAACCCGATCCTGCGTGTAGGGGAGGAGCTCGTCTCCTCCCGGGGCGGGGGTGGGGACCGCAGCGCGGGCGGAGGCCCGTTCGACTCGCTCCGCTCGCTCAGGGCAGGCAAGCTCCGCCCCTACACGCGTTGAGGAGCGGTACGGCTGAGTGGGGCGGGGTTGACGTCGGCACTGCGGCCGAAGGTCAGCTCACCCGTCGCCGGGGTCCGCCTCCCGTTCGCGCCACACCTTCTCGTAGATCTCGATCAGCGACCGCACCTCCGGCGGCACGTTCAACTCGTCGCGGTACGCGTAGAGCTGCGCGACCGTCTCGCGGTCGCGGCCGAACGCCGGGAACCAGTCGGCGATGCGCTGGAGCCGCCCCATCGGGTCCTCGGGCGGCACCCGGTCGTCCCAGAGCAGCTCCGGCGGCACGTGGACGGTGGCCACGCGAGCTACTGTACATCGAGACGATTCCAGTTCGTGGCGCGGGCCTTGGGACCCTCGGGGGGCCGCCGCGTCACCCTCGCTGAACCCCCGCACAGTTGCTTGGCCCGGGCCACCTGCCTCTGGGCCTGGCTCAGGCACCGAGAACCGCGAAGCCCTGGGCCTTCGCCAGCTCTCTGTCGAAGGTCCAGGTCTCATCACAGCCGGCGTCTTCGTGGACCAGGCCGAGCAGGTGGTCGGCAAAGTCCGCGCCGCTCTCGCGGTACCGAGACAGCGCCTTGTGCACGAGGCTCCGCTGTTCGATCTCGAACACCGGCGCGTCGAGGAGGCTTTGGAGGGCCTCGGTGATCTCGCGCCTCGCGTACCGGTAGACGCCCCCGCGGAGCGTCCAGGCGAGCTCGCACAGGACGATCGCGCTGACGAAGAGCCGTTCGCCCCGGGCCTCAGCCCCCTCGATCTTCGCCCTTGCCACCTCCGCCTGCTCAGGGTCATCGGCGGTCACGTAGCGGACGAGGACGTTCGTGTCGAGCCCCTTCACGAGTGCTCTGCACCGGAGGTGCGAGTGCGGCGGTCGGCCTCGGCGCGTCCCGCGGCGATGTCTTCGTTCATCTGCTCCACGCTCACCGGCTTCATTCCGGGCCGGTGGAGCATCCCGAACAGCTCGTGGACGGGGCGCGCGAGGGGGATGAGGCGCACCGAGCCATCCTCTCCGAAATGGAAGTCGATGCGATCCCCTTCGGCCACGTGAAGGTGCTCGCGAACGGCCTTGGGGATCGTGATCTGACCTTTACTCGTGATGGTTGCCGTCGTCATGGCTCGCCTCCTGAATGAAGCCCTTACTCGTGGTAAGAATATCACGCATCGTGCCCTTTTCTGGACTCCCTGCAACGTCCCCTGACACCCGTCAGCCCTGACCACCACCCGGGCCCTCCACCTGCTCCTCATCGCCCGCAACATGGAGCGCATCGCCGACCACGCGACGAACATCGCCGAGGACGTGATCTATTACGTCGAGGGCCGCGACGTGCGCCCCCCGGGGCGGCGGAAGGCCGAGACGGCCACGTAGCCTCCCAGGCCCTGCCCCTGCCCGGTCGTTCACCTATCCAGCGGCCCGGCCCCGGTCTCCCGAGGCTCGGTGAGCCCGGCGCATCCCAGGGTGAGCCCGAAGGCGACGAGCAAGAGCGCGCCGCCGGCCCAGAACGGGGTGCGCCCGTAGCGGTCGGCGGCGTCGCCGACGATGCCGACGAAGGCAAAGAGATAGCCCGTGTGCACGGCGTCGTAGCCGTAACGGTGCTCGGTGAACAGCGCAAAGAGCGTGGTCATCATGGCGAAGCCGACGGTGCCGAAGAAGTAGGTGAGGACCACCGCCCCGAGCGCCAGACCGCGGCCGTGCCGGAAGGCGTCGGCCATCCGGCCCCTCTCGTGGGGACGTGACCGGCGCTCCGGCGGCAGGCTCTCGGGCAGCCGCAGGTAGGCCAGCGCCGCATTGACGGCGGCCATCGCCGCGGCGAGGTAGAAGGGGGCGCTGAGCGAGATCACGCTCATCGTGCCGCCGAGCGCCGGCCCCACCACGAAGCCCACGCCGAAGGCGGCACCGATGAAGCCATCGCCCGCGCCCGCTCCTCCACCGGGGTGCCGTCGGCGAGGTAGGCCTGGGCGGTGGAGACGTTGCCGCCGCTCACGCCGTCGATCGCCCGCGCCACGAACAGCAGCCAGAGCGCCCGGGCGGCGCCCATCACCAGGAAGCCGCAGGCACTTCCGAGCAGGCTGGCGAGGAGCACCGGCCGCCTGCCGAAGCGGTCGGAGAGCCTGCCGAGGACGGGCGAGAAGACGAAGGTCATCGCCGAGTAGAGGCCCATCAGCGCACCGATGGCCAGCGGCGAGGCGCCGAACCGCTCGGCATAGAGGGGCAGCACCGGGAAGACGATCCCGAAGCCCACCAGGTCGAGAAAGACGGTGAAGTGGAGGATCCCGAGGGGGGAGTGCGGCGCGCGCGGCGCCCTCTGCGGTGATGCGGGAGGCGGCTGCACGGCGAGCATCATCCCTCATCGACGCGCCGTCCGGGCCCACGCCGGCGGCATCCTCACCCGACCTTGGGCCGCCCCCGCGCGCCGGCGTGGCCCCTGATCGGGCGGAATCTCGCTTGTCGGGTAAGGACCTCGAGTACGGGCGACGAACGCCCCGCTCCACGGACGGAGGAGGAGGCATGAGACCTCGACGACAGGCGGCTCTGTGGGCCGCGATCTCGATGCTCGGAGCGGCGAGCGCCGGGGCGGCGCCGTTCGCCCTGGTCACCAGCAACCACGACCGGACGATCCACGTGCTGGATCTCGGCACCTCGCCGCCGATGCTCTCCGGACCGTTCTTCGTCGGAGGCGAGCTGGGGTCGAGCGGCTCGATCCTCGACGTGGCGACCTTCTCCTTCGACGACAGCTCGACGCCGCCGGTCGAGACCCGCTTCGCCCTGGTCTCCAACTTCGCCAGCAACACCGTCTACCGCATCGATCTCACGACGCCCACCGCTCCGACGGTCGCGGCCTCGGTTACCCTGCCGTTCTCTCCCGAGGACGTCGCCATCGCGCCGTTCGGTACCTACGCCGTCGTGACCGGTGGTTCCGGCAGCAACCAGCTGGCGGTCCTCGACCTCGACCCGCTCACGCTGACCGGCGTTTACACGCTCACGACACCGGGAGCCGCCGCCTCCTGCGTGGCGATCAGCCCGGACGGACAGCGGGTCGTCCTCTGCGACAGCGCCAACGACCGGATCGTCTTCGGCCTGATCGTGCCCGAGACCGCGTCCCTCTCGAGCGAGTCGACCCTTGCCACGGGCTCGTTCCCGGTGAACGCCGCCTTCTCGCCGGACGGTGACACCCTTCTCGTCGCCAACGGCGGCGACGGCACGGTGAGCGTCTTCGAGATCGCCGGCAGCCCGGGCACGCTCTCGGCCGGCACGACGCCCACCGTGAGCGGCCTGCCCGGCGAGCAGCAGTCGATCGCCTTCGCCCCGGACGGCTCCCAGGCGTTCGTCCTCTCCGAGGACCCGTCGCCCGACCAGGTCTCGGTGCTCGACGTCCTCGGCCCCGGCAACGTGACGCTCTCCGCGGCGGGGGCCGCGGACCTGCCGGGCGACGCGAGCGTGAACCTCCGTCTCGGCGTCGACGCCCTGGCGGTCTCCCTCGACGGCGATCTCCTGCTCGCCGCCAACCCAGGCGGCAGCGGCGCGCCCGCGGCCGACCTCGCGCTGGTCGATCTCACGACCACGCCCTTCACCGTCTCCTCCGCCGCCACCGCGAGCGACGCACCGGCGGCGGTCGCAGTCCTCTGCGATCCGGCGAGCGATCCCGTGCCCGAGCTCGAGAGCCACACCGTCGACACGAGCGTCGGCTTCGGCACGGTGACGATGCCGCCGGGCTCCGGGCTCGCCGACCTCGAGCGGGTGGCGGCCGGCACGCTCCTCGCGAGCGAGCTCGCCGAAACGATCCGCGACACCTATCCCGGCTTCCCGCTCGGCTCGACCTTCGGCCAGCAGCTCGTGGACGGTTTCGGCACGCTGACGAACGCCCAGTTTCTGACCACCGACCTGGTCGAGCTTGGCAACGCGGGGGACCAGCTCGTCGACAGCCTCCCGGCCGTGGCCGCCCAGGTGGCGGCGACGACCGGCCGCGGCGTGGACTCGAGCGGCGGCGCCGCACCGTTGGGCCACCAGTCCTACAGCCTGTTTGGAGGCGTGTTCTGCGACAGTACCGGAACCACCATCGTGACGGGCTCGGGCGAAGTCGACTTCTTCCAGGTCGACGCCGCCCTCACCTTCCAGCCGGCCGACTTCGGCGACGCGCCGGCGCCCTACCCGACCCTCTTCGCCGACGGCGGCGCCTTCCACAACGGCTCCGGAGCCGCCCCCGGCCCCTCGCTCGGCCCCACCCCGCCCGACCTCGAGGACGACGGCCAGCCGAGCGCGGCAGCCACGGGGGACGACACCGCAGGGAGCGCCGACGAGTCCCCCGTCTCCGGCCTCGAAAGCCCGCTGGTCCCCGGCTCGACGCCCCTGGTCACGGTGCCCACGACCGTCCCCTCCGGAACTGCCTTCCTCTCCGCCTGGATCGACTTCGACCGCGACGGCGACTGGAGCGACCCGGGCGAGCGGATCGCCACCGACGTCGTGGTCGCGACCGGCAGCCAGCCGCTCGCCTTCGCCGTCCCCGCCGGGGCGAGCGCCGGCCCGAGCTTCGCCCGCTTCCGGATCAGCACGACGAGCGGCCTCGGCCCCGGCGGCCCGGCCCCCGACGGCGAAGTCGAGGACGCCGCGGTGACCATCGGCCCGGGCGCGGGCGCCCCGGCGACCGAAGTGCCCACCCTCGGCATGCCGGCCCTCGCCCTCCTCGCCCTCCTCCTCGCCGCCGCGGGCTCACTCGCCCTGCTGCGGGCGTGATCGCCAGCGACGACCCGGCCCGCCGGAGCGCCTCCAGGAGCCGGCGGGCGCGGCGGGTGCGCGGGTGGTCCCTGCCGATCCCTTCGGCGAGCGCGCGGTAGCTCGCCTCCAGCAGGGGCCGGGCTTCCTTCGGGTGGTGGCCGGCGAGGTAGCAGGCGCCGAGCTCGCCTTCGGTCTCGGCCACCCGCGGGTCGGTCGGCGGATAGAGCTCCCGGCGCATCGCCAGGGACCGCCGGAGCAGCGGCTCGGCCTCGTCGAAGCGGCCCTCGACGCTGGGGACCTCTTGGCGCGCCTGCTGATGCACGTGCCACAGCCCCGGATCCATCGGGTGCGTTACTACGGCCACGACTCCAGCGCCGCCCGCCCCCGGAGAGCAGGGGCAGAGCCCGTGGCCGAAGACGCAGAAACGTCAACCACACCGCCCGACGACCAGACCCCTCCGCCAGCGGAGAGGAGGAGGCTCCGGCGCCAGTGAGCACGGCTCATCCGCCGCATCTACGAGGCGGACCCGCTGCTCTGCTGCGAGTGCGGGCACCAAATGAGAGTGATCTCTTTCCTCACCGACCCGCCGGTAGTCGACAAGATCCTCCGGCACCTCGAGAAGGGCTCCACCGAATCCGAGCGCGGGCCTCCAGGCACTCCCGCCGAGCTCGCTTCCTGATCCGCTGGCGCCAAGGCGACAGGCGGCCAGGAAGAGTGCGTCTCCACTTCGGCTTCTCAGCCCTTCTCCGGCCTCCGAGAGCCGTTCGAGAGGCTGGAGCTCCGAAGCCGCCCTCTCCAGCCCCGCGAGCTCGGCCAGCCGGAGCCGAATCCGGGCTTCCGGAGGGTATCGAGGCCTCCACCGAGCCCCTCCCAGCCCTGCTTGCCACCTGGGGGTCGGATGGAATACCCTAGCCCTTCAACGGATAGGTACTCTTGCTCATGGCTTGATCTCCTGAAGGCACTGCTGCGGCGTCAGTACCCGTCGCCCTGGGCCTTCTCCTCGCTCTCTTCCTCGACTATCCTCAGCATGGGTGGCGTCTCCTTGTCCCCCGCATCCCGCGGGGCCTCGTTGATCGATTGAGGAAGGATACGCCGCCCTCTCCCCTCACTCCATCCACAGCTTTTGGTCATCGCTCGATCGCCCCCCTCTGCTAGGCTTCGAAAGGGGAGCATGATGAGCTCAGTGGCATCGGGAGGCGATCGCTACGCCTCCTACGTCGAGGCCTGGCGGCGGCGGTTCGCCGAGCAGCGAGCGGCCGAAGAGGAGTACCGCGCCCGGGCACTGGAGGCGGCGCGGCGTGCGGCCGGCCTCCTGGTCGAGCGCTACGGCGTGCGGAGGGTGATCCTCTTCGGCTCTCTCGCCTGGCGCCGCCCGAGTCTCACCTCGGACATCGATCTCGCCGTCGAAGGCCTCGCGCCGCGACGCTTTTTCCGGGCCGACGCCGAGCTGGCTCGCGAGATCCCGATCCCCGTCGACCTCAAGCTCCTCGGCGATTGCCCCCCGATGCTTCGCCGCCGGATCGAGGAGGAGGGACTCGTTCTCCATGCAGCATGACCGTGGGTTCCTGACCCTCGCCGCCGAGATCCGCCAGGAGCTCGGGAGCCTGGAGCGCCTCGCCGAGGAGATCCCGGTCACCTGGGCGAAGGGGCGCACGCTGCCGGATGCCGACCGCCGGCCCTACGTCGAGAGCACGGCGCTGCGCCTCCACAACTTCTACACGGCCTGCGAAAGGATCTTCGAGAAGGTCGCGGGCGAGATCAACGGCGGCCTGCCTCAGACGCCGGACTGGCACCTGCGGCTCCTTCGGACGATGACGCTGGAGGTTCCGGGCGTCCGACCGCGAGTTCTCAGCCCCGAGCTCGCCGACCGCCTGACGGACTACCTCCGGTTCCGCCACGTGGTCCGCAACATCTATGGCTTCGAGCTCCACGAGGAGAGGATCGACCCGCTCGTTCAGGACCTGGCCCAGGTCTTCAAAGAGCTCCAGGACGAGCTCGAGGATCTACTCTCCTACCTCGAAGAGCTCGGTCACCGGACGTCCAGCTGAGGGCGAGGAACCTCAAGCTGTTCTGGCCGTGTCCAGGATCAGCTCGTCCGTTCCAACGGCGCAGCGGGCGTATTCCAGCGCGGCCAGTACGTCGTCTCGCTCCAGGTCGGGGTCCGGCGGATGATCCGCAAGCTCGCCCAGCCGGGAACCCGGCAACCGCCGCCGGGTTCACCAGGTGTCGCGCCGTTCGGGGTCGGCGCTGCCCGGTGTCCCTGTCGCCCCTCCGTGGGCGGCCCGGCTCAGTGGTCGAGGCTGCCGGCGGGGGCGACCCACTCGGTGGGCTGATGCGTGACGGCCGCGATGCGGTCGTAGTCGTCGTCGTAGTGGAGGACCGCGAGGCCTGCGGCCTCGGCCGCGGCGGCGATCACCAGGTCCGCGGGCTTGGCTCCACGGTGGAGGGCCGCCGCCGCCATCCCGCCCGCGACCTGGACCGCCCGGCGCATCACCTGGGGCGTGATGGGAGCCTCCGGCAACGCCTTCCGCTCCTCGATGACCTCCGCCACGTCCCGGGCCCTGGAGCCGTAGACGACCTCGAGGTCGATCAGGCCGCAGGTCCACAGGCGGCCCGCCTTGGCCAACTCCTCGAGCCGGTCTCCGACCCTCTCCTGGTGGGCGCGGCCGAGCACCGACGTAGCGACGAGATAGCGCATGGCGCTCAGCTCCCGAGGCGCGGCCGCCGCGCCTCGTCGATCTTCGCCAGGTCGAGGGCGCCCGGCCGGCGGAGCCGCCGGACATGCCGCAAGGCGGTCTCGTCGTCCACGAGCCGCTGCAGCGCCTTGGTGACCGTGTCCTTGATCGTGTCGCTGCCCGCCGCGCTTCGCGCTCGCTCCAGGAGGTCGTCGTCGATGTCCACGAGTCGCTTCGCCATGCCGAGAGTATCTACGATCCGAGAAAGAGATATACGTGGTCGCCGACTCTGGCCTGGCAGGGGTTTGGCCTGAGACTCCGGCCGGCGGAGCCGGGGCGTCATCCGAGCCCGGCGGCGCGGACGATCAGCACCAGCCCGACCCCGACGACGGCGACTCCGACGGCGCGCGCCAGGGGCGGCAGCCGCATCTCCACCGCCGCCAGCGCGACGCCCAGCGGAAAGGCCGCCGCTCCGATCGCGATCCAGACGGCGAAGTAGCCCGCGCCCACCACCGCGGTCAGCGGCCCCAGGCGCGCGGCGCCGGTGCCGCGGACGGTCGCGTCGCTGGACGACGCCGCCCGCGGCGGGATTCACGACGAGTTTGTTACTCCCCATGGTCGACTTGACCTGCCCCCCCCAGCGGTCGACCAGATCACCGGCGTCACCTGGGTCGACGGCGAGCTCTGGCACGGCACCTGGGAGGGCGACGAGAGCGACCTGAGGCGCGTCGACCCCGGGACGGGCGAGGTCCTGGAGATCCTCGAGATGCCGCCCGGAGCGGGCGTCTCGGGTCTCGAGTCCGATGGCGGCGACCGGTTCTTTTGCGGCGGGGGCGGGAGCGGGACCCTGCGGGCCGTCCGGCGGCCGGGCGCGTCACTCCGCCCGGAGCGCCTCGGTGGGAGGGACCGACGCGGCGCGCCAGGCGGGGAGTAGGCAGGCGCCGAGGGCGACGGCGAGGAGCACGGCCGGGGCGGCCGCGAAGGCCACCACGTCCCAGGGCGTCACGCCGAAGAGCAGGCTCGCGAGGAGCCGCGCCAGCGCCGCCGCGCCGGCGAGCCCCAGAACCAGGCCGGCGCCGGTCACCAGCAGGCCCTGGCGCAGGACCAGGGCGACGATCGCGCCCCGGTCGGCGCCCAGGGCGCCCCGCACGCCCATCTCCCGCCGGCGCCGAGCGACGTTGTAGGACAGGGCGCCGAAGAGCCCGGTCGCCGCCAGGGCGAGCGCCAGGAACGCCAGGCTCGCGAGGGTGACGGCGGCGAATCGTGGCTGACTGACCGAGGCCGACACCCGGCTCGCGAGCGTCGCGACCTCCAGGCCCGCCATGGGCGCCAGGTCGGCCGCCACCGAGCGCAGCGTCGGGATGAACGGTTCCGGGTCCCCGGCGGTCCGCACGACCAGGAAGAACCACGACGGCATCCGGGAGCGGGGCAGGCCGTAGACCGCGCTCCGGGGCTCGGCGTCGAGACCGTCGTGCAGCACGTTGCCGACGACGCCGACGATCTCCGTGGGCCGCGCGTCCTCCTCGCCGTCTCCCGCCTCGAACCGGCGCCCGACGACCGGACGCCCCCCGGACAGGTCGGAGCGCAGGTACGAGCGGACGAACTCCTCGTTCACCAGCATCGGCCGCACCCCGGCGCCGAGGTCTTCCGGCACGAAGAACCGCCCCGCGACGAGCCGCAGTGAGAGCGCCTCCGCGTAGCCGGGCGTCACGGCGTAGGCAATCGCGCGGGCGGTGACCGGCTCGCCGCCGGTCACCGAGGGCGGCAAGGTGAACTGCCGGATCGCGGTCGAGTTGCCGAGCGGCGCCATGTTGGCGACGCCGGCGGCCTCGACGCCCGGCAAGGCGTCGACCCGGTCCGCCAGGTCGAGGGCGAGCTGGTGCGCCGCCGCGGTCTCGTCCTCGCCACCGAGGTCGACCTGTGCCACCAGCACGTGGCCCGGGTCGTATCCCGGATCGACCGCCACCAGCTCGGCGTAGCTCCGGATCAGCAGGCCCGCTCCCACCAGGAGCATCACGGCGAGCGCCGCCTCGGCCACGAGGAGGCTCCCGCCGAGGCGCATCGAGCGCGCCCCGGTGGCGCCGCCGGTGCCGTCGCGCAGCGCCGGGAGCGGGTCGCGGCGGGCGGCGCGGAGAGCGGGGAGCAGCCCGGCCAGGAGCGCGGTGGCGAGCACGGCCAGGGCCGCGAAGGCGAGCACCCGGCCGTCGAGCCGCACGTTGTCCAGGCGCGGGAAGTCCGCCGGCGCGAGCCTCGGCAGCGCCGCGAGGAGGCCGCGGCAGAGCCCCAGGCCGAGGAGCCCCCCGAGGCCCGCGAGCACCAGGCTCTCCGTCAGCACCCGGCGGATCACGCGGCTGCGGCCGGCGCCGAGGGCGGTGCGCACCGCGAGCTCGCGGGCGCGGGCGACGCCGCGGGAGAGGAGGAGGTTGGCCACGTTGGCGCAGCAGATCAGCAGCACGAAGCCGACGCCGACCGAGAGCACCAGGAGCGCCGGCCGCACGCTCGCCGTCATCTCCTCGAGGAGCGTGTGGACCCGCACCTCCACCGGTCCGCCCTTGCCGAAGATCGCGTCGACGATCGGCGGCCGCTCGACGCTGCGCGCGGCGGCCGTGCCCTCGGCCGCGGCTTGGGCGGGGCTCGCGCCCGGGGCGAGGCGCGCGATGGCGGCGAACAGGCGGATCGAGTTGCCTCCTCCGGGAGGCGGCATCGCGTACGGGGTCCAGAGCCGGACCTCCCGGTCCGGGAAGAAGAAGCCGGGGGCCGCGACCCCGACGATCGTGTGCGCCACGCCGTCGAGGGTGAGGGTCGCGCCGAGAGCGGACGGATCGCCGCCGAAGCGCTCCCGGAAGAAGCTTTCGGAGATGACCGCCACCGGCGGCGCCCCGGGGGCGGCGTCGTCCGCCACCAGCAGGCGCCCGGCCTCGGGCCGCGCCCGCAGCAGCCGGAACAGCGAGGGAGAGACGGAGGCGCTCGCGAGGCGCACCGCCCGGTCGCCGCTCGTGTCGACGACCGTATCGCGGCTGAAGGCGGCGATGCCTTCCACGGTGGTGGCGTGGGGGCTCCAGGCGTCGAAGGTGCGGTCGGTCAGCAGGGACCCGCGAAAGGCCGCCCTGGCGCCCGGGTGCACCTCGCCCAGGCGCACGAGGCGGTCCGCCCCGGGGTAGGGCAGAGGCCGCGCGAGGACCCCGTAGGCGACCGAGAAGAGCGCCGCGTTCGCGCCCAGGCCGAGGGCCAGCGACACGAGGGCCGCCAGCGAGAGAGCCTTCTGCTGGCGCAGGCTGCGCAGCGCAAGCCGAACGTCCTGCCAGAGACCGTCCATGAGCCGGAGCATAGATCAACGAGGCTGCGCCTCTCCTCACGTCCTCACCCCTTCACCTCCTCACCCCGACCCCCTCCTCACCCTCACGGACGTGACCAGCTTGGCCCGCCTTGCCCCCGGGCCGGTCTCGCCGTACCATCGGGGTTCCGTCATGGCTGAAACCGTTGGAACAACGCCCTCCGCCCCACGCGCCGCGGACACCGCGTCGCGGCCGCCGCGGGCGCTCCAGGTGGTCGGCATCCTCGCCGGCGTCGTCCTGGGGGGCGTCTTCCTGTTCGCGGCGTGGGCCAAGGCGATCGACCCGGCCGCCTTCGTGGCCGACGTCCAGGCCCGGGGCCTGGGCGTCCTGGGCGGGGCGGCGCCCGTCGCCTACCTGGCCCTGGCCCTCGAGGCCGGGCTTGGGACGCTCCTCCTGCTCGGCGTGCGCCGCCTCTGGGTGCTCGTGCCCGCCGCGCTGCTGGTCGCCTTCTTCCTGTCTCTGACCGGCCAGGACTACTACCGCGCCGCCCACGGTCTCGAGCCCGCTTCGGCGTCCTGCGGCTGCTTCGGCAACCTGGTCGTCCGGAGCCCGGCCCAGGCCTTCTGGCAGGACCTCCTGCTCCTCGTGCCGCCCCTCGTCCTCGCCTTCCTCGGCCGCTGCCCGCGCGCCCGGCGCCTGCCGCCGGCGCGCACCGCCGCCGGGCTCGTGGTGGCCGCGGCCGCCGTGCTCCTGGCCTGGAAGGCGCCCGAGCTGCCCCTCGACGACTGGGCGACGCGTCTCTCGCCCGGGGTCCACGTCTCGACCCTCTGCGCCGGCCAGGGGAGCGACCGGATCTGCCTCGACTCGGTGGTCCCCGAGCTCGACCACGGGGAGCACCTGGTGATCCTCGCCGCCCTCGACGAGCCGTTCGGGAAGAAGGTGGCCCGGATCAACGGTTACCTCGATCGGCAGGCGTTCGACCCCGACGCGCCGCCGGTCTTCGTGGTGACGACGGCCGAGCGGGCTACGCAGCAGGCCTTCTTCTGGCAGTGGGGGCCCGGCTTCGAGATTCGCGAGGCCCCGGAGCCGCTGGTCAAGCCCCTGGTGCGGCGGTTGCCCCGCTCCTTCCTGGTCGAGGACGGCGAGGTGCGCGAGACCTGGGACGGCCTCCCGCCCTTCGACCGCTGGACCGCCGCGGGCGGCGGAGCGCAAGCCGCCGGCCAAGCCGAGTGATCGCTGACAACCTCCGGAGAGATCCGATGCCGATACCCCGACCGACGTCTTCCCCCCGCCACCCCGGCCTCCGCCCGGCCTCTCTGGCCGCGGCGCTCCTGCTCGGCCTGCTCGGGCTCGCCGCGCCGCCGCTCTCGGCCCAGCCGGCCCCCGACCCGTTCCTCCAGGGGTTCGAGCCGATCGGCACCTACTCCCTGTCGATCGACGGCAAGGTGGAGCCGCGGGCGGAGGTCTACCAGTCGGAGCGCGCGCGCGCGTTCCTGCTCCTGGGCTCCGGGGTCGAGCAGCCGCTCCTGGTCGACCTGCGCAGCCGCCAGGTGGAGGCGGTGGGGATCATGAGCCTGGCGAAGCGTGGCGACGGCTCGATCGACATCCTCGCCGACGCCGCCGTCACGCCGCGGGGGCCGTTCCAGATCGCGGGCTCCGGGGTGAGCTTCAAGACCGGCGGGCACGAGTACCAGCTCGCGGAACGCGCGTCGCTCGTCGGCCCGCACAAGGCCGCCGAGCTGACCGCGTACGACCCGTCCTACGCCCGGGGCGCGGCGGCGTACCGGCCGAACCCGAGCCTGGTCTCCGAGCTCGACAAGGAGAGCCAGCCGGTGCGGGTGCAGGTCTTCTTCAACTCGAAGTGCCCCCATTGCCGGCTGATGGTGCCGAGGATCATCAAGCTCCAGGAGACGCTCGACAACCCCAAGATCACCTTCGACTACTACGGCGTGCCCGACAGCTTCAAAGATCCCGTGATGGAGGCGAAGGACGTGCACGGCACGCCCACGGGCATCGTCTACGTGAAGGGCAAGGAGGTGGGGCGGATCGTCGGGGAGGGGTGGAAGTCGCCGGAGCTGGCGATCAAGAACGTGCTGCTGGGGAAGGCGCCCGCCTCGTAGCGCCGCCGCGGCTCTCACCTTCCAGCAGGACCTCCAACGGATCGATCCCGCCGTTGTGCCAGCGGGCGTCGGGGCTCTGGAGCTCGCCCGGCGGGGCGGTCCTCGAGACCCCGAGCGCCTCGAGGGCGCCCACGAGGGCCGTCGCGTTCCGGCCGGCGAGCGCGGCCCCCTGGAGCCGCCCGCGCCAGGGCTCGAGGATCGCCGGCAGCGCGGCGAGGTCGTCCACCGGGTGCACCCGGACGGTGCGGAGGCCGGGCGTGGGCCGGAAGCCGGCCCGGGGCTCGATCACGACCGTGCCCCGCCGCGGGTCCTCCTCGGCCCCCGCCACCGCCGGCGCGGCGAGCCCGCGGAGCGCCGCCTCGGAGCGCACCTGCCGCACCCCGGCGAGCTCGGCCGTCTCCGCCGGTCCCGGCGGCCAGCGCTCGGCGAGCTCGCCGAGCTCGCCGGCCAGGGCGCGGGCGACCTCCCGGCTCCGCGCCGCGTCCCCCTCCGCGTAGACCGCCGCCACCGACAGGCAGCCCCGCTGGTCGAAGAGCGCCACGTCGCGGGCGATCCCGGCGGCCGTGCGGCCGGGCTCGGCCTCCCGCGCCAGCACCGCCATGCTGGTCCGGGCGCCGTAGGCCACGAAGCGCGCCGTCCCGGCCGCCGCGGCGCGCCGCCGGAGGCTCGCGATCGCCTCGTCGCCGCCGTAGGCCAGGACCGTCTCGGCGCGCGCCAGGAGCGGCGCTTCGACGGCCTCGTCGCCGCCGCGCCAGGAGGCGGTCGCCACCGCTTCGGCGAGCGGCGGCAGGCGGCGGGCCAAGGCGCGGGCGAAGGCGGGCGCGAAGAGGGGCTCGGCGGCGGGCGACTTGAGGAGCACCGGGCGGCGGGCGGCGAGGGCCGGGAGCAGGGGTTGGACCGCCAGGGCCGGCAGGTTCGAGGCCAGGATCACCAGGAGCAGGCCGCCGCGCGGATCCGGGGCCCGCCCGTCGTGCCGGCCGTCCCTCAGCGTCCGGGCCCGGGCGAAGAGCGCCGCCGTGGGCTCGCCCCGCACGCCGCCGAGGACCGCCTCGAGCCCGGCCTGGAGCCCTGCGGCCGACAGGCGGGTGGCCCGGGCGAGCCGGGTCGTGAGCCCGCGCCGCTCCGGCGAGGCGGGGTCGAGGAAGGCCTCGACGGCGGCCTCCCAGGCGGCGAGGATCTCCCCGTCGCCGAGCGTCTCGAGGACGGCGCCGCCCCGCGTGGCGAGCCGCTCGGCCTGCCGGATCCAATCCTCCGGTCCTCCCGCCATCGCCGTCCCCGGCGCGCGCCTCAGGGGGCGACCTCCATCATCTCCTCGGCGGCGAGCGAGCAGCCGCGAAGCTCCGCCCCCGCCGCGCGGCCGAGCAACCGCAGGCCGCCCGCCTCGAGGGCCCCCAGGTCCTCGGTCAGCAGGTGGACGGCCGAGGAGAGGTTCGCCAGGTCGAAGACGGCCACCAGCCCCGCCGTCCGCGGCGGCGCCTCCCGCAGGGTCGTCGGGTCGAGCACCCGCACCCGCATCCAGTGGGGAGCGACGAAGAGGTCCGGGTCGCCCCCCTCGAGGGTGCGGGTGTAGAGCTGGCTGGTGAGCTCGGTCATGCCGTACTCCCGGACCACGCGCGTGGGCGGCACGCCGAGGAGGGCCTCCGCCCGCTCCAGGAGCTCGGCCCGGGAGAGCTTCCGGCGGCGCCCCTTGAGGCCGCCGGTCTCGAAGAGGACGGTCTCCGCGGGCAGCCGGTGCGCGCGGCCGGCGGCCTCCAGCGCGTCGAGCCAGGCGGCGAGCGCCAGGGCGGTGGCCGCGACCAGCCCCGGCCGCCCGTCGCGCATCCGCGCGGCCGCCCAGGTGTCGGCGGCCGGCGCGTCGAGCCCGTCCGGGCCGAACGCCCAGGCGCTCCCGGCCGCGCCGTGGCGGTGCACGACGTGGTCGATCATGAACGACAGGCTGGAGTCGGGAAGGTCCGCCGGCGGCGGGACGAGCGACAGGATCGGCAGGTGGCGCGCCCGGCCGGCGCGGCCGCCCGGCTCCGGCAGGCAGAAGCGGGGGAAGGAGGCGTCGATCACCGCCCGGTAGAGGCCCGGGAAGGGGTGGCGGTGGACGCTCCTCGGGCCGCCGGTGGTGCCGCTCGAGCGGAAGACCGGCGCGCTCGACAGGTCGACCCCGCGGGGCGTCAGGTCGAGGCTCTTGAAGGCCAGGGTCGGCACCGCCGGCAGAAAACGCCAGTCGCCCGCATCGGCCGCGGAGCGCGCCAGGCCGCGGAGCGCCGGGATCCTCTCGAGCTGCCAGGCGAAGGCCTGCAGGGCCAGCTCCTCGAACGACCCCGCCGCGGGGTCCTCGATGAAGTGGCGGATGCGTCGTACGAGCTCCTTGGCCATGGGCGGAAGGATACGGCAAACGCCCGCAGGCCGCCGTGCTACGATGACTCGCGGATTTCCGTCAACCGAACGATGCGCGCCGGTCCCCGGCGCCCCCCGAGACCCGACGTGGCTCCCCGATCCACCCCGGCCTCCACCACCGGTCCCCGCCTGACGCCGCGCATCGTCCTCCTGGTGGCGCTGGCGGTGGTCCTCGTGACCGGCGCCACCGCCGCCTCGGTCGAGTGGCTCCTGCGGAGCGGCCCGGCCGGCGGGGATGAGGAGGTGGACCCGGCCGCCCGCGCCCTCGCCTCCTTCAACGACCAGCGGCTGGAGAGCCTGAGCCTGGCCGCCGCCGAGCTCGCCGCCCGCCCGGAGGTCGCGACCGCGATCTCCGGGGAGGAGCGGCCGGCGGGCCGGCCGACCGCCGGCGCCGAGAGCCCGGAGCCCCCGGCCGGGCCCGGCCCGCTCACCCGCGCCCTCGAGGACCAGCTCGACCGCCGCCAGATCGAGCTGATCGTGGTCCGGGACGCGGCGGGCGAGGTGGTGGCCTCGGCCGGCGGACCGGACGCCGCGGTCCGCGCCCTCGCCGCCTCCGAAGCCGCCGTCCGGGCCACCGACCAGGGCAGTGCCCGCGGCTCTCTGACCCTCGGCGGCGCGCTCTACCTGGTGGCGGCCCGCCGGGTCGAGCAGGCCTTCGAGCCGCTCGGGGTGGTGGCGGTGGCCGACCTGGTCAACCAGTCCCTGGCCCTCCAGGCGAAGACCCTGGCGCGAGCCGACACCGCCTACGTAGTCCTCGGCGAGAGCACCGGCGGCGCTCGGCTCGCGGCCTCCACCCTGGGCCGCGAGGGTGCCGAGGCCCTGGTCCCGGCGCTCACCTCCGCGCACGCCCTGGCCGAGGCCGCGCGGGGCGGCTCCCGGATCGGGCCGGTCGACGTGACCCTCGCCGGCCGGAGCTTCGCGGCCACGGTCGAGCCCCTCGCCGACCCGGCGGGCCGGCCGGTCGCGGCGCAGGTGACGCTCGCCGAGCGGGGCACCGGCTCGCCGACCCTCCGGCGGGTGGAGCAGGTCGCCCTGGGAGCGGGACTGGTGGCCCTGATCGTGGGACTCGCCGGGGCGCCGCTCATCGCCCGGGCGGCGACGGCACCGGTGCGCGAGGTGGCCGAGGCCGCGGTCGCGGCCCGCGGCGGGGACCTGGCCGCCGCCGCGCGGCACGACGTGCCGGCGCCCCTCGCGGACTTCTTCCGGGACCTGGTGGAGAAACGCGCCTTGGAAGGCGTGGTGGCGGCCGCCGCCGGCGAGGCGGAGGAGGCCGGGGGCGCCGCCGAGCGGCGTTCGATGGCGGTGCTGGTGGTCGAGATGCCGCGCTACGGCCGCACCCGGGGGAGCGACGAGCCCCGGGAGGTCGCCGAACGCCTCACCGGGGACCTGCTGCGGGTGCGGCGGGCGGTGGCCGCCCGCGGCGGCCGGGTGGAGGCGGCCCTCGGCCACCGGGTCCTGGCCGGATTCACCGGGGACCGGGCGGCGGCGCGCGCCCTGGGCGCGGGGGCCGAGGTGCTGCACCTCCTCTCCGCGCCGGCCAACGCCTTCGACGAGCCGGTGCCGCCGGCCGTGGCCCTGGCCTCGGGGCCCGTCATCGTCGCCGGCGGCGAAGGCGCGCGGACGATGACCGGCCTGCCGGTCCAGCAGGCCGAGGGCCTGCTCCGCGAGGCATCCTCCGGCGACCTGATCCTCGCGCAGGGCGTCGCCGCCGAGCTCCGCGGGGCGCTCGAGGCCGCGGGGCTGGAGCTCACCGCCCAGCGCGGTCTCCTGACGCCCCAGCCGGTCTACCTGCTCGACGCCGAGCGCGCCGGGCGGGCGGCCGACGCCCTGGGCACCGGCGAGCGGACCCCCGCGGGCTCCGAGCTCGCCGCCCTGGCTCCCGGCGCGCGGGTCGCCGACCGCTTCGATCTCGGCGAGCGGCTCGAAGGCGGCGACGCCCGCGTGGCCTTCCGGGCCCGCGACCGGGAGACCGACGCCCCGGTGCTGCTCGAGGCCTTCCGCCGGTCGCTCCTCGCCGACCCGGGAGCCCTCGAAGAGCTCGGCGGGCCGATCCGCAGCGTGCTGCACGTGGCCCATCCGGCCCTCGCCCGGGTGGTGGAGCTGGGCGTCGACGCCGGGGTCCCGTTCCTCGCCTGCGAGTGGGTGGAGGGCCCGCGGCTCGATCGCATCCTGGCGCGCGGCGGCGCCCTGCCGCCGGCGGCGGCGTTGCGCCTGGCGCGCTACCTGGCGGCGGGCCTGGCGGCGGTCCACGGCGCCCGCCTGGCGCACGGCGCCCTCAGGCCGGCGGTCGTCGTTCTCGAGCCGCGGGGGCAGGCCCGCCTGAGCGGCCTGGGCGTCGCCGCCCTGCTGTTGCCGCCCGGTACCGATCCCGACGCGGACTCGCTCCTCGGTTCGCCCCGCTACCTCGCTCCGGAGCGCCTCGCGGGGGGCGAGCCGAGCGCCCCGGCCGACGTCTACGCGGCCGGCGCCGTGCTGGTCGAGGCGTTCACCGGCCGGCCGATCTACGGCGCCGCCCCGGCCGGGGCGTCCTGGCAGGCGCTGCGGGACGAGATCGCCGCCGGGCCGCCGGAGCCCCTGGACCCGACGATCCTCCCCGAGGGCCTGGCGGAGGTGCTCGGCCGCTGTCTGGCGCGGGACCCGACCGAGCGCTACGCGGACGGCGCCCAGCTCGCCCAGGCGGTCGCGGCGGTCAGGAGCTGACGGCCGGGCGAGCGGCGCAGGGTTTCGCCCGCCCGGGTGTTTCACTCTCCGACGTGGACCGTCCCGCCCACCGCCTTCCGGAGGCCGATCCCGACGCGGCGGTCCTGGCCCGGGTCGCCGCCGGCGACGCGCGGGCCTTCGAGGGCTTGGTGTGCCGGCACCAGGGCCGGCTCCTGGCGCTCTGCGAGCGGCTCCTCGGGGACCGGGAGGCGGCCCGCGACGCGGCCCAGGAGGTCTTCCTGAAGGTCTTCCGCAAGGCCTCCGGCTACCGCCCCACGGCCCGCGTCTCCACCTGGATCTACCGGATCGCCGTCAACCACTGCCTGAACCGCCTGCGCCGGCGGAAGGTCGTGCGCTTCCTCTCCTTCGGCGCCCTCGAGCGGGGAGGCGAAGAGGGAGAGGGCGCGGCCGGGGGCGAGCCCTTCGACCCGCCCGACGAGGCGCCGGACCCGGCGGCCGCCCTCGAGGCTCGGCGGCGCTGGCGGGCGGTCCGGCGCGCGATCGGCGAGCTGCCGGAGGGTCAGCGAGCGGTCCTGGTGCTCGCCCGGTTCGAGGGGCTGTCGTACAAGGAGATCGCCCAGGTGCTGGGGATCACCGTCGGGGCGGTGGAGAGCCGTCTCTTCCGGGCCATGCGGCGCCTCGAGCAGTCGCAAGAGATCGCCGGCCCGGGGGTTTCATAGACTGGAGACAGGGCATGCACATCCGAGACGAGCGAGACCTGATGCGGTGGCTCCACGGCGAGCTGCCGCCCGAGCGCGCGGCGCGCCTCGAGGCGCGGATCGCCCGGGAGCCGGAGCTCGCCCGGCGCTACCGAAGGCTGGCGGCGACCTGGGGCCG
Organism: uncultured Acidobacteriota bacterium; assembly: GCA_963741925.1. GTDB lineage: Bacteria > Acidobacteriota > Thermoanaerobaculia > Multivoradales > DATKCC01 > CAVUBL01. Next base: position 737,009 of record CAVUJU010000002.1, on the reverse strand, counting down.
CCTCGAGCTGCCGCCGGCGGCGCCGGCGCCGCCGGGCTTCGCCGCCCGCGTGGCGGCGCGTGCCGAGGAGGCCCGGGCGCGGTCCAGCGCCGAGGCCGAGGCCTTCGCGCCGGCCTGGGTGCGGGCGGCCGGGGCCCTGGCGGTGGCCCTGGGCGTGACGGCGGGGGCGTCCCTCTCCTGGCTCGCGGCGCCGCTTGCGCCGGCCCCGAGCGCTGCGGCGGCCACGATGGCGACGGCCGCGGCCACGACCTCGAGCACGACCTCGAGCACGACCCTCGACGGCACGGACTCCGTCCCGAGCCTCGCCGAGGCGTACTGGACGGCGCTGTCTTCCGACGAGACGAAGAGCGGCGAGGCGGAGAGCGTGCGATGAGCCGGCGCTGGCTGGGTCTCGCCCTGCTCCTGTCGCTGGGCGTCAACGCCGGCATCCTGGCGACCCTGGCGGTCGAGCGCCTGCGCGAGGCGCCGCGCGCCGGCGGCGGCACGGCCGCGGGGGCGGGGGGCACGCCGGCCGGCGGCGAGACCGGAGGCCCGCCCGCGGAGCCGGTGGCCGGGCCGCCGGAGGGGCCGGCCCCCGGGGAGACGCGGCCGCCAGGCGACCAGGGCCCGGCCGGCCGGCCGGGCGGGGAGGGCGGCGGCCTGCCGCCCGGCATGGAGTGGCGCCTCGGCGATCTGGCGAGCCGACTCGGCCTCCAGGCCGACCGCCGCGACCGGTTCCTCGAGCTCCAGCGTCGCTTCTTCCGCGAGACGCGGAGCGACCACGAGAAGGGGATGGAGCTCCAGCGGTCCCTGCGCCGGGAAGCTCACCGCGCCGGAGCCGTCGCGGGACCGGCTGCGCGAGATCCTGGACGAGCTCGGCGCGACCCGCCGGCGGCTCGACCGGGCTCTGGTGGAGACGGTGCTCGCCACCCGCGAGCTCCTCGATCCGGAGCAGGAGCGCGCGTACCTCAGGTTCCTGGCCCGCCTGCGCGGCGCCGGCGAAGGGCGCCCCGCCGGCCCACCCCCGCGCGGCCCGCTCGCCCGCGGCCGGCTCCGCCGTCCCCCGCCACCGTAGGGCGGTGGCCGGAGGCTCCCAGGCGGGCCGCCGCCCGCCCCGGCCGAGGCAGAGCTCGGCCGCTTGTACGCCCGCGAGGGTGCATGGTCAGAGAGGTGCGAGTCCTCTCCAGGCATACGCTCTCCGGCCTGTAATCGACTCTGACTGCGTCGCCGCGAGGCGGGGTGGGGAGTAGGAGGAGATGAGCGATCAGTCCGTAGGCAACGAACCCGATTCGGCCGGTAGGACTCGGCGAGCCTGCAAGCGAATGGCGAAGCCCGGACCCGGGAGAGCCGGGGTGCCCGTCGCGCTGAGGGGTAGCGTGCGAAAGCGTGGGCGGGGGGCCTACAGGTGGTTGGGGACGGAATGATCGCGACGGCCAGGCACCGTAAGCGGGGAGACCTGTCGTCCACGAGGAGAAGCAGGGCGGCAGGAGTCAGAGCTTCCATAGTAGCGAGGAAGCGCCGTAATGGGCGTGGAGCGAAGGGAAGCAGGAAGGTGGATGCGTGACGGCCAGGACGAGAGACGAGACCCCGGCGCGAGTGGGGCGAGCCCCTAACCCCGGCGGAGAGGTCCGGTCCCGATGGGGCTGGGCCGAACCCTCGGTCTGGACGGAGCGCATGCTGCGGGCCCTGGAGACCGGGGTCCGAGGAGGGACGTGGTTCAGCCTGATCGACAAGGTCTGCCGGAAGCAGACGCTTCTGCGCGCGCTCGAGAGAGTCGAGCGCAACGGGGGCGCCGCGGGGGTAGATCACGTCACCGTGGATCACTACGGATCGCGCCTGGAGGAAGAGGTGGAGACGCTGTCGGCGTCCTTGCGGGACGGTAGCTACCGCCCGCAGGCGGTGCGTCGGCGGTGGATCCCCAAGCCGGGAAGCCGCGAGAAGCGGCCCCTGGGGATTCCGACGGTGCGCGATCGGGTGGTGCAGGGCGCGTTGCGCTTGGTCCTGGAGCCGATCTTCGAGCGGGATTTCGCCGAGCACAGCTACGGCTTCCGCCCGGGGCGCGGGTGCCGGGAAGCGCTGGAGCGGGTCGAGGAGCTCCTCGACTCGGGCCACACCTGGGTGGTGGACGCCGACCTGCGCCGGTACTTCGACACGATCGATCCGGAGCGCCTGCTGGCGCGGGTGCGCGAGAAGGTATCGGACGGGCGAGTGCTCGCCCTGGTCGAGTCCTTTCTCGAGCAAGAGGTACTGGACGGACTGGAGAGCTGGACGCCCGAGCGGGGAACCCCGCAAGGCGCGGTGATAAGCCCCCTACTGGCCAACATCTACCTCGACCCGCTGGACCATCTTCTGGCCCGCGAGGGCTTCGAGATGGTGCGCTACGCCGACGACTTCGTGATCCTGTGTCGGAGCGAGACCGAGGCCCGCCGGGCGCTTGCCCTGGTGGAGGCGTGGACGGCCCAGGAGGGCCTGAGCCTTCACCCGGACAAGACGGCGGTGGTGGATACCACCGAGCGGGGTGGCTTCGACTTCCTGGGGTACCACTTCGAACGGGGCTACCAATGGCCCCGCGACAAGAGCCTCCGGAAGCTCAAGGACACCCTGCGCCGCAAGACCCGGCGCACCAACGGTCACAGCCTCGATCGGATCACCTGGGACGTCAGCCGGACGTTGCGTGGTTGGTACGAGTACTACCGCTACAGCCACCCGACGACCTTCCGGCCGCTCGACCGGTGGATCCGCATGCGCCTGCGCAGCATCTTACGCAAGCGTCGCCGAGGCCGAGGCCGGGGCCGCGGTCGCGACCACCAGCGCTGGCCCAACGCCTTCTTCGCCGAGCATGGGCTGTTCAGCCTCGAAACCGCCTATGCCTCGGACCCGCAGTCCTCTCGTAGGTGAACCACCAACCGGAGAGCCGGATGCGGGAGATCCGCACGTCCGGTTCGGAGGGAGGGGGGGCAGGGAATCCAACCTGCCCTCCCTACCCCTATCACCCGGGATCGCCGTCGCCCAGCGCACCCGACCCATGAAGCGGCCGAGCTCTGCCTCGGCCGGGCGAACGGGGAGGCGGGCACCGAACGCCAGGACGGAGCCGCCCCCGGCACGGTGACGCGCCCCGGCCCCCGGGCCGACCCCCGCGCGGCCTGCGCCGCGACGGCAGGCCGCCCCGGCCGGGCGAACGGCTCGGAGGGCGTCGGACGGCGGCCCCACCTCGCGACAGCGGATCGACCTCCGCGGCAAAAAAATTCGCCCCGCCGGGGGGACCGACGGGGCATCGGAGGGAGGAGGAAGGAGAGTGTCTCTCGAGTGCGTTAGCCTCGTCTCTCATCAGTGTCTACGCACCGGGGCCGCGAAATGTTTATGCAGCATGAGATCGGGGTCTCTCGATGGAGCCCCGAAGCGCACGCGCCGGGGCGAAAACCAGCTCAGAGACTCGATCGACGAAGCGCGGCGAAGAACTCGGCCGCGACCTCGCCCGGGTGGGCCGAGAGCCCTTCCGGGCCCTCCTCGGGCAGCCAGTCGAGGGGCAGGTGCTTCGTGTAGGGCCCCTGGAGGAAGCGCCGGTCGAGCAGAGCGATCACCCCCACGTCCCGGTCCGAGCGGATCAGCCGCCCGGCCGCCTGCACCACCCGGGTCATCCCGGGCACCACGAAGGCGTACTCGAACCCGCGGTCGAAGCGCTCGTCGTAGTACCTCGAGAGCAGCTTTTGCTCGAGGGTCAGGGCGGGCAGGCAGGGGCCCACCACCGCGACGCCGCGGAGCATGTCCCCGGGGTAGTCGACCCCCTCGGCGAAGACCCCGCCGGCCACCGCCAGCAGCAGCACGTCGCCCAGCATCGCTCCCCGCAGCGTCTCGAGGATCTCCTCGCGCTCCCGGTCGCCCGAGGCGCGGCGCTGCACCAGCACCCGCTTGGCCGTCGGCTCCAGGTGGCCGGCGACCTGGGCGAGGAAGTCGTAGCTCGGGAAGAGGGCCAGGCAGTTGCCCTCCACCGAGTCCGCGAACGCAGCCAGGCTCTCGGCGATCCGCGGGGAGTAGGTCGGGCGCTCGCGGTAGGTGGTGGCGACCGAGGCGTCGATCACCACCCGCCGGTTCTCGGGCGGGAACGGGTTGGCGACCGACCGGGACGACGTGCGCTCGGGGTCGAACCCCAGCAGGTCGCGGTAGAACTCGGGCGGCGAGAGGGTGGCCGAGAGGCCGATCGTCGAGTGGGTGCGGTTGATCGTGCGGCCGAGGAACCGGCTCGGGTCCTTGCACAGGACCTTGAGCAGGGCGTCGCCGCCGCGGCGCTCCACCAGGTGGCTGAACGCCTCGTCGGAGACCACCAGCGCGTTCAGGAAGCGGAGCAGGCCGAAGTAGAGCTCCACGAACTCGTCGTCGGGGCGGAAGGTCCTGGTCTCGCGCTGGTACTCCAGGTAGTCGATGAAGGCCCCGTCGAGCTTCGGCCGCAGGCGCCAGAGAGGGTCCTCCGGGAGCGTGGCCTCGACCGCGCGGTCGCCGCCCGGGCCCTCCTCCAGGGCGTCTCCCACGGTGCCCTCGACCAGGGCCGCGAGCTCCAGGCAGAGGGCCTGGATCCGCCGGTGGATCGCCTCGCCGCCCCTCCCCGCCGTGGCCGTCGCCTCGGCCGCCCGCCGGATCGCGCCGGCGGAGAGCTCGGGGCTGTAGTAGCCGCGTCCACGGTCCACCAGGTTGTGGATCTCGTCGATCACCAGCACCGCGTCCGAGAGGTCGGCCTCGGCGCCGAAGTCGGAGAGCGAGACGTAGGGGTCGAAGGCGTAGTTGTAGTCACAGACGGTGACCTGCACGCGGCCGGCGAGCTCCAGGCTCACCTCGAACGGGCAGACCTCGGCCTCGCGGGCGGCGTCGTAGATCGTGTCCGGGTCGAGGTAGGGGTGGGCGCCGACGAGCCGGGAGAGGAGGCCCGTGCCCTGGAGCTTGGCCTGGTAGTCCTTGGCGTACGGGCAGTACTCCTCGTGGCAGAGCACCTGGCCGTTGGCGCACATCTTGGCCTTGGCCCGCAGGCGTAGCGACCGAAACGCCCCCTCGCCGTTGAGGAGCCCGAGCACGTGGGTGGCCATCTCCTGCTGCAGGGTCTTGGCGGTCAGCACGTAGAGGCGCTTCTCGTGGGCCAGGCAGTAGCGCAGGGCCGGGAAGAGGGTCGCCGCCGTCTTGCCGATGCCGGTGGGGGCCTCGAGCAGCAGGTGCTCGCCCTGCTCGAGGGCGAGGGCGACCGCCTCGGAGATCTCCCCCTGGCCCGGCCGGACCTCGGGGTAGGGGAAGGTGAGCCGCTCCGCCGCCTCCCGGCGCCGCTCGGCGTCCAGGCGCTGGCGCACGTAGACCGCGATCAGGGCGTTGAGCCGCTTGCCGACCGCCGTGCCGACGCCCTCGAGGTCGACCGGCACGGCCTCGCGGTCGACCACGTCGCTGCCGATCTCGATCAGCACCAGCTCGGCCCGCACCTCGGGCGGGCCCTCGGCGACCTCGTCCGGGTGGCGCTCGAAGACCTCGGTGTGGCCCTCCCGGCAGGCGAGCATCCAGGCGTAGAGCCGGGCCTGCTGGCAGTAGAGGTCGTGGACCGCCTGGCCGAGCTGACCGCCCCGGCGCACCGATTTGATCTCCTCGACCACCAGGGCGCCGTCGGGATCGTGGCGCAGGCCGTCGAGACGCCCCGAGATCGTCACCTGCCAGCCGCGGTGGCCGAGGGTGTGGCGCACCCAGACCTCGCGCCGGTAGGAGGCGTCCTCCTCGAGGGTCTGCTCCTGGTAGCGGCTGTGGATCGCCTGGCCGAGCCAGAGGCGCTCGTACCCCCCGCGGTTGGCGAAGCCCAGGCTGCCGGCGAGCTGCCGGTCGAGGAGGTCCGCCACCGAGAGCTCGAGGGTCAGGCGGTCGGAGTCGAAGCGCGGCGGCATGGAGAGAGACTATACGGGACCGGATTCGCGGGCCGCGGGTAAGCTCTCGGGCCATGAGGAGAGCCGTCCCACTCCGGATCGCCACGCTCGCGCTCCTCGCGGCGGGCGCCCTCCTCGCCGGCTGCGGGGCGCGGCGGGCCGCCGGTCCGGTCGCGACGGGGCCGCCGCCCCCCGCCGACCTGCGGAGCGCCGCCGGCGAGGTGGTGGCGGCTCTCGCCGAGCGCGACTTCGCCCGCCTGGCCGGGCTGGTCCACCCGGCCAAGGGCGTGCGCTTCTCGCCGTACGCCCACGTCGACCCCGCTCACCAGGTGGTGCTCAGCCCCGAGGACCTCCGGGCGGTGGCGCGCGGCGAGCGGCTGGAACGGGTGTGGGGGCACTACGACGGCAGCGGCGAGCCGATCCGCCTCTCCTTCCGCGAGTACGTCGACCGCTTCGTCGACGACGCGCCGTACGCCGCGAGCGGACAGGTGGCGGTCGACACCCGGCAGGGCGCGGGAACCGCGCTCGACGATGCCCGGGAGGCGTACCCCGGCGGCCGGATCGTCGAGTACCACGTGCCGGGCACCGACGAGCGCTCGGGCGGCATGGACTGGAAGAGCCTGCGGCTGGTGTTCGAGAAGCGGCGGGGGGAAGGGGACGCCGGGGAGCCGGGACGGTGGTACCTGGTCGGCATCATCCACGACCAGTGGACGATCTAACCGGATCCCCCCCGCATCCCCTCGATCCCCTTCCCACCCCACGGGGGGGAAGGGGACGATCTAACCGGATCCCCCCCGCATCCCCTCGATCCCCTTCCCACCCCACGGGGGGGAAGGGGACGCCCCCTCCCGTCTGAGTCGGCTGGGGCCGAGGAAGCTTGCCGGGGGGGTGACGTACAATGGTGGAGGGGTTGTACGTCGCGGGAGCCCGAATGAACACCAAGCTCACATTGCGCCTGGACGACGAGCTGATCCGCAAGGCCAAGGCCCACGCCAGACGAGTCGGCAAGCCCGTCTCCCAGATCGTGGAAGAGTACTTCGCGGTCCTCACGGCGCCGCCCGGCCGGGGGAGGGCCGAGCTGACCCCGAGAGTGCGCAGGCTGAAGGGGATCCTGCGTGGCGCCGACGTGGATGAGGAGACCTACCGCCGGCACCTCGAGGCCAAGTACCTTTGAGGGTCCTGCTCGATACCAACGTGGTCCTCGACCTGTTGTTGGAACGGCAGCCCTTCGCCGAGGCGGCTGCCGACCTCGCCTCGCGGGTCGAACGGGGGGAAGCTCGAAGGGTGTCTCGGCGCCAGCACGATTACTACGACCCAGTACCTGGCGCGCAAGGTTCTCGGCGAGCGGCGAGCGCGGGAGGCCGTCGCGGATCTCCTTGCGCTGTTCGAGATCGTTCCTGTGACCCGCGCGGTGCTTCAAGAGGCCCTCGTCCTGCCGTTCGCGGACTTCGAGGACGCGGTCCTCCACGAGGCCGCCCGGTCCGGAGGCGCCGAGGCTATCGTCACCCGGAACCAGGACGACTTCCGCCAGGCCACGCTCGCCGTCTACTCGCCGACCGATCTGCTGAGGATCCTCGACGCCGCCGAGGGATAGCTCGCGATCAGCCCGCTTCCGACCCGTGCTCGGCCCAGTAGGCGACCAGGTGCTGGGTGTAGGCGAGGGCGGTCTCCAGGTTCTGGACCGTGTTCCACTCGAAGCGGCTGTGGAAGTCGTGGCCGCCGGTGAAGACGTTGGGGGTGGGCAGGCCCATCTCCGAGAGGCGGGCGCCGTCGGTGCCGCCCCGCACCCGGTGGGCCTCGACCGGCAGGCCCATCGCTTCGGCCGCCGCGAAGGCGAAGCCGATCGCCCGCGGGTCGGTCTCCTCGATGTAGTCCAGCATGTTGCGGTAGCTGTCCTCGATCTCGAGGTCGATCGTCGAGCGCGGGTGGGCGAGGCGGGCGGCGTCCACCAGGTGACCCAGGAGGCGCTTTCGCCGCTCGAGGCCGGCGGACTCGAAGTCCCGCAGCAAGATCTGGGCCTCGGCCAGGGTGGCGGAGCCGCCGGCGTCCAGGCGGTGGGGGAAGAAGTAGCCCTGGCGGCCGTCGGTCGCCTCCGGGCTCTCGTCGCCGGGCAGGGCGGCCAGGATCTCGGCGAGGATCCGGACGGCGTTGGCCATCACCCCCTTGGCGTAGCCCGGGTGGACGTTCACCCCGTGGACCCGGACGACGGCGGAGGCGGCGTTGAACGTCTCGGTGTCGAGCTGGCCGACGGCGCCGCCGTCGAGGGTGTAGGCGACCTTCGCCCCGAGGCGCTCGAGGTCGAGGGCGTCGACCCCCCGGCCCACCTCCTCGTCGACCGTGAAGCAGACCCGGAGCGGCGGCCGCGGCAGCGCCGGGTCCCGCGCCAGGTCGTGGGCGAGCTGCATGATGATCGCCACCCCGGCCTTGTCGTCGCTTCCCAGGAGCGTCGTCCCGTCGCTGGTGATCAGGTCGTGGCCCAGGTGGTCGAGGAGCGCCGGCGAGCGCGACGGGTCGAGCTTGACCTCGGGATCGCCCGGCAGCGCGATCACCGAGCCGTCGTAGCTCTCGTGGACCACGGGTCGGACCGGCCCGCCCGGCTCGTCGGGCGAGGTGTCGACGTGGGCCACCAGGGCGAGGACCGGCGCCCCGGCCGCGGCCGCTCCGGCCGGCGGCACGGTGGCGTAGACGTAGCCGTGCTCGTCCATCTCGGCGTCGCCGGCGCCCAGCGCCCGGAGCTCCTCGGCGAGGAGGCGGGAGAGGTCCTTCTGCTTCTCGGTCGTGGGCACGGTCTGCGACCGCGGATCGCTCTGGGTGTCGATCCGGACGTAGCGCAGGAAGCGGCGGGCGACGGCGGGCAGGTCGGAGTCTGGTCTCGTGGGGCGGCTCATGGAGCGGATGTTCTCACGGAGCGCGGACGGCCCGCCGTGTCCGGCGTCGCCCGAAGACCTGCGCCCGGACGCACCGGCTATGATGGCGCTCGCGGCGCGCCGGCCGGCGCGTGCGTCGTGAACCGTCCCTGAGCGGACGACACTGGCCCGGCGCCGCGAGCCCCCGAAGGAGATCGAGATGAAGTACCTCTGCCTCGTGTACGGCGACGAGAACACCCTGCACAGCGTGCCGGACGGCGAGTGCGTCGGCTACGACGAGGAGATCCGCACGTGCGGCGTCTGCCTCGCCTCCGAAGCGCTCGAGCCGGTGGCGACCGCCACGACCGTGCGCGTCCGCGACGGCAAGCGCACCGTCACCGACGGGCCCTTTGCGGAGACCAAGGAGCACCTCGCCGGCTTCTACCTCATCGAGGCGAGCGACCTCGACGAGGCGATCGAGGTCGCAGCGCGGATCCCGCCGGCCCGTGTCGGCACCATCGAGATCCGGCCCGTCCGGCCGATCCGCGAGACGGTCGGCGCCGCGCCGAGCCGGCGGGACCCGGGAGCCGGCGTAGATCGCGTCCCGGAGAGCGAAGCTTCGAGGTGATACCGTCCGAGCCGGCGCCCTGTAGACCGAAGGGAGGTTCGGAATGCACAAGGAGAAGCGCCGCGTAGGCACCCTCATCCTCGTCGCGTCTGCGCTCCTCGCGCTGGCGTGCGCCGGAGCGCACATCCGGCTGCCGACGCTGCCGCAGGTTCCCGCGGCCCAGGAGGCGGCGATCGCCGCGCGGGGCGAATATCTGGTGCGCAGCGTCGCCGCGTGCGGCCACTGCCACGCCGCCGACGCCGAGAAGGACCCCGACGGGCCGCTCTCCGGCGGGCTGGAGTTCCGGAACTGGCGCCTCGGCACGATCCGGGCCGCGAACCTGACGCCCGATGACGCGACCGGGCTCGGCACCTGGACGGAGGCGGAGATCGTCCGCGCCCTGCGCAACGGCCAGAGCAAGGACGGCCGGCTGCTCGCCCCGGTGATGCCGTACGAATGGCTGCACGGGATGTCCGACGAGGACGCCCTCGCCGTGGCTGTCTACCTGAAGAGTCTGCAGCCGGTACGCCACGCCGTGAAGCAGAGCCCCAGCCTCGTCTTCCGACTGGCTAAGGCGCTCCTGCTGCGCCCGAGGCCCGGGGTCTCCGCGACCGCCCCCCCGCGGGGCGCGACGGCGGAGTACGGCGAGTACCTGGCGTTGGACGTCGGCCTGTGCGCCGACTGCCACACGCCCCGCAAGGGCCTCCAGTCCCGGCCCGACCGGAGCCGGCTCTTCGCCGGGACGGCGGACCCCCCCAAGGGATTTCCGTCCAATCCCTCGAACCTCACGCCCGACGACGAGACCGGCATCGGTGCCTGGAGCGAGGCCGAGTTCCTGGAGACGATGCACACCGGGGTCAACCCTTCGGGCGTCCACCTCGACCCCTTCATGCCGTGGCGCCAGATGGGACGCATGACGGACGACGACCTGCGCGCCATCTACCGCTACCTGCGCACGCTGCCACCGATCCACAACGAGGTGCCGCGGCGGCGTCCGAGCCGGAGAGAGGCAGGCTCGAGGTGACGCCCGCCGCCTGGACGCCGGGCAGCGGACGCACGGTGGCCGCGGCGGCGGCCTACCTGCCCGCCCGCCGCGCCGCGCGCCTCGACCCGGCCGAGGTCCCCAGGGCGGACTAGATGTCTGATCAGGCCAGAATTGTGACGAACGAGCCGAGTTCCTCGAGCCACAGACCGAGAGGGAGGGGGCGTCCCCTTCCCCCCCGTGGGGTGGGAAGGGGATCGAGGGGTTGCGGGGGGCATCCGGTCAACCGTCCCCTTCCCCCCCGTGGGGTGGGAAGGGGATCGAGGGGTTGCGGGGGGCGTCCGATGGATCCAACGTTCTGGAGTCGCCGCTCCGAGGAGCGCAGCCGTAATCGCTCGGCGTGGGCGGGGGACCAGCGGCCCGTGGCGCCGGAGACGCTTCAGGCGCCTCGTCGGTTTGAGGCGGAGCTTCACTAGACGTCGCTCACCCAGAGCTTCGGCGCCGATCGGAGCCAGGATGGCGTGAGCTGCGCCTCTGCGGCTCTGCGCGAGACTCGTGCAGCTCGGGCTCCGTCCGGGCGGTGGCGCCCTCTCCTCCCCGCGAGGGTGAGGAGAGGGACGGGGTGAAGAGGGGCGATCCGATCGATCGCTATCCCTCGCGCAGCGTCTCGATCGGGTCGATTCGCACCGCCCGGCGTGCCGGCAGCCACGCGGCGACCGCGGCGACGGCGGCGAGCAGGCCGGCGACCGCCGCCAGGGTCGCCGGGTCCGAGGGGGCCACGCCGTAGAGCAGGCTCCCGAGGCGACCAGGCCGAGGGCGATTCCGAGCCCCACCGTGCCCAGCGAGCCGCGCAGCACCAGGTTCCGCACCCCGGAGGGCCGCGCGCCGAGAGCCAGGCGGATGCCCAGCTCGCGGCGCCGCCGGGCGACGGTGTAGGAGACCACGCTGCCGATGCCCACCGCGGCGAGGAGGAGGCCGGTCCCGGCGAACGCCGCGAGCAGGACGAGGGTGAACCGGCGCCGGGCGAGCGAGCTCCACACGACCCGGTCCATGCTCTCGAGCTCGAACGGCACGTTCGGGTCGAGGGCGCGGAGGCGCTCGCGCACCGCGGCCGCCACCGGCCCGGCGGCGCCCGCCAGGCGGACCACGAGCGCGCCGTGGCCGAGGCGATACGGGCGCTGGGCGGCGGCGAAGTAGGCCGCCGGCCCGTCGGCCTCGGTGAGCTCCCGGTTACGGACGTCGCCCACGACCCCGACGACCGTCGCCCACTTGTCCTGGTTCCAGAAGTTGTCCATGCCGCCGCCGGTGATCTTGCGGCCGATCGGGTCGCGGCCGGGCCAGGCCGCCTGCCGACGCTGAAGGTGGCGGTGTTGGCGCCCACGCCGAGCGCCAGGGTGAGGACCGCGAGGAGGGCGAAGCCGGGCCGCTTGAGCACCGATCGCCCGGCGGCGTGTACATCCTGCCAGAAGCCGTCGAGGGTCATGCCCTCCAGTACGCAGCAACAACCGGGATCGTTACCCGGGCGCTCCGGAACCGGCGGGCGGGGGAGGGAAGGGGATCGAGGGGATGCGGGGGGGGGCGTCCAGAGAAACACAAGGGCGGGACCCGGATGGAGAACGCCTCCTGCAGATCCGGAGCCCCGCCCCTGTCGACTTGGTCTCGCCAGGAAGCCGTCAACCGGCGCGGCGAGCAGTCCACTCGTTCGTGTCTACGGCCGGTGCCTCGGGGGCGGATGTGTCCGGGCCGATCTTTTTTTCAGGATATCGACTTACTCGTACGGCTCGATGCGTCCGCAGGCCACCGCCCGGCCTCCCGAGTCGAGGTCGTAGAGCACCAGCGTCCTGCGCGTCAGGGGGCCCAAGCGGCCGGCGTCGACCGTGTACTGGTGCTCGAAGACGACCGCGCCCTGCCCGTCGGCCGCCGGCGGCGGGACGAGGGCGAGGCGGCCGGGACCGGAGAGGGAGCCGGTCGAGGTCGAGCTCACCACGTAAACCTGGGCGGTCGGCGACGCGCCGTCGCGGGGGCACCGCGAAGCGCGGCCGGCCCGGGGACCGTCGAGGGCCGCCGGGTGGACCTCCAGCGGATCGAGGCCGAAGGCCCGGATCTGGATCGAGAGCTGGTCGCCGCGGAGCACCAGGTGGGCGATGCCGGTGACGCCGGAGTCGCCCACCGGCGCGAGCTCCACGTCGTAGCTCTGTGGCTTGGGGCCGACGTAGGCGCCGGCGGCGGTGGTGAGGAAGGTCGCCGCGAGGGCGGCGGCCGCGAGGGCGAGGCGACGGTGGTGTGTCGAGGTCATGACTCCAGTCCTCCAGGCCACGATGGACCCCGGAACAAGGCCGGGATCCCGTCCCCCAGCTCGGCCTTCGGAACAGAGTCTTCAGCAAGACCCGTGCCGCCGCGGCGGACCGCCCAGCGTTCGCTACAATGTCCGGGTGCCTACCGCCGACCCCGCGGCCCCCTATCGCCTCCCGGCGATCCCGTACCTGCGCCTCCGGGCCACCTTCCGCGCTCGCGAGCGGGCCCGTCTGCCCGCCTTCCACGGCTCGCTTCTGCGGGGGGCCTTCGGCCACGCCCTGCGCCGAGCGGTCTGCACCATGGGGCCCGAGCAGCCCTGCGCCACCTGCCTCTTGCGCGGGCCGTGCGTCTACACGCGCCTGTTCGAGACCTTCCTCGATGGGGAGCCGCCCCCCTTCCTCCAGGGAATCGCGACGGCGCCGCGGCCCTACGTGGTGGAGCCCCGCTCGGCGGCCCGGGATCTCGGTCCCGGCGACCCCCTCGAGGCGGACCTCCTGCTCCTCGGCCAGGCGACCGAGCTCCAGGGCTACGCGGTCCTCGCCCTCGACTGGATGGCCGAGGCCGGCCTCGGCCCGGACCGCGCCCGTTTCGAGCTCGAGAGCGTCGACTACCCGGCCCGCGAGGCCGGTCCCGGGGCAAAGACCCTCGTCTGGCGGCCGGGCTACCGCTCCGGGGGCCGCCGCTGGCCGGGGACCGTCGAGCCCCTGGCCACGATCCCCGCCGCCGGGCCGGCCCCGGGAGCCGCTCGCGAGAGCGCGCCCGAGAAGCTGACCCTCCGCTTCGCCACCCCCACCCGGCTCAAGAAGAACGGCTCCCTCCAAGACCGCGTGGACTTCCGTACTCTCGCCTTCTACGCTCTCCGCCGCGTCCTCGAGATCGCCCACTGCCACGTGCCGGGCGCCCGGCCCGACTGGGAGCTCAAGCCCTTCCTCGACCGGGCCGCGACCGTCCGGGTGACCCGCTCGGCGCTGCGCTGGCACGACCAGAGCCGCTACTCGAGCCGCCAGAAGACGACCCATCCGATCGGCGGCTTCGAAGGGGAGATCGACCTCGAAGGCGATCTCGCCCCGTTCCTGCCCCTCCTCCGGACCGCGGAGATCGTCCACGTGGGCAAGGGCGCCACCTTCGGGCTGGGGAAGGTGGAGATTCTGCGGTGACCGCGGCCGCCCGCGGCAGGCCCGGGGAACGCCGCCCGCGGGCGGGGCACGTCGCCTTGCCACCTTGTGGTACACTCCATCAAAAGCCGGGCGTGGCGTCTGCCGCAAGCAAATTTCATGCCATGGCGAAAACGCCAGTTTGGCACCGAGGTTACGGCGAAGGCCGCAAGATCTTTGACATCATAAGGTTAGCCAATGTCGAGGAGGCCCGGAAGGACCGCCGGAGGAGCCGGAAGCATGGCCGAGACCAGGGGTTACGGAAAACGACCCGCGAAGCGCCTGACGGCAAAGGACTTAGAGCTACTGCCGTCGGAATTGCCCTGATCAGCACGGAGGGATTGCGACTTTCTGCATCGCTGTCTCCTTTTTCAAGTTGCGGTGGTCCTGTCGGAATTGCCCTGATCAGCACGGAGGGATTGCGACGGGTAGAGCGCTGGCTGCTGACGCAGTGCCTATGCGGCGTCGGAATTGCCCTGATCAGCACGGAGGGATTGCGACGAGCCAGCCCCCGACCTGGAGCCCGTCCGGCAGGGAGGCCAGCGTCGGAATTGCCCTGATCAGCACGGAGGGATTGCGACCTGCCGTCCAGCGTTCTCGGTGTAGTACACAGTAGCAAGTCGGAATTGCCCTGATCAGCACGGAGGGATTGCGACTTCTCGCCGGCAGGGTGTTTGTTTGAGATTTTACAGTCGGAATTGCCCTGATCAGCACGGAGGGATTGCGACGTCAGGTCGAGCAGCTCGCGGGCGCGCTCCGTGCTCCGGGGTCGGAATTGCCCTGATCAGCACGGAGGGATTGCGACATCTTGGGGCTGTTCGGCCCCAAAACGAAAAGTCGGGCGCTCATCGTCGGAATTGCCCTGATCAGCACGGAGGGATTGCGACTCTTCATCATCGGCCAGGTGCCACGGACCTCCCTGTAGGTGGTGGTCGGAATTGCCCTGATCAGCACGGAGGGATTGCGACTTGAGAGTCTGAGCCATAACTTCTCCTCTCTGCAGCTTCTCTTCTTAGTCGGAATTGCCCTGATCAGCACGGAGGGATTGCGACTTCTCGCCAGGACACGGGCGACCGCCGGGGGCACGTATGCACGTCGGAATTGCCCTGATCAGCACGGAGGGATTGCGACGAACGGGAGGGGCCGGGGGTTGTCGCCTACCCTCGCCTTGAGTCGGAATTGCCCTGATCAGCACGGAGGGATTGCGACTTTCTCCACCGTGATCCTGTCAGCCAACTCCGGGATCAGCTTCCGGTCGGAATTGCCCTGATCAGCACGGAGGGATTGCGACTTTCAAACTGCTGAACGAACGGCTTCTCATACTCCGGCCGGATCAGCGTCGGAATTGCCCTGATCAGCACGGAGGGATTGCGACGAGACGTGGATCGTGGTAGTCATGGCTTAGTCATCCTCCCGTCGGAATTGCCCTGATCAGCACGGAGGGATTGCGACTTTCTGTGATGCCCGCCACTACCACTATGCAGAGCGATCCGGTCGGAATTGCCCTGATCAGCACGGAGGGATTGCGACGCCGGAGACCTTCCCTCCGCGCGCCGCATCTTTCACGGTCGGAATTGCCCTGATCAGCACGGAGGGATTGCGACTTCTACACACCAAGCAACGAGGGAAAGGAGAGCGTCGGTCAGCGTCGGAATTGCCCTGATCAGCACGGAGGGATTGCGACATTTTAGGATTGACGAATTGTGAACAAGACAACCCGCTACAGAGAGTCGGAATTGCCCTGATCAGCACGGAGGGATTGCGACGACGGCATCCGAAGAGGGCTTGCCGGTCGAGAACTTGCAGGGTCGGAATTGCCCTGATCAGCACGGAGGGATTGCGACTGGGTCTACGCCGAGCGGGACGATGTCCGGTTCGCCGTCAGTCGGAATTGCCCTGATCAGCACGGAGGGATTGCGACTACCGGGCCACGTAGATGCACGGCATGGAAGAGGTATCGATGTCGTCGGAATTGCCCTGATCAGCACGGAGGGATTGCGACCTTCTCCTTGCCGTCGCCAGCGAAGAACGAAGTCACGGTCGCAGTCGGAATTGCCCTGATCAGCACGGAGGGATTGCGACTTCTGCGTGGACCCGCAGAGAACCAGACCCCCGAATCTCTAGGTCGAGGTCGGAATTGCCCTGATCAGCACGGAGGGATTGCGACTTAGCGGACCATGCTGTAGACTTCTCCTCCCAGAGCCGAGAACGTGCTGGTCGGAATTGCCCTGATCAGCACGGAGGGATTGCGACCATCAGTCGAGCGATGAGGCCACCCTTCTGCTTGTCTTGTTGTCGGAATTGCCCTGATCAGCACGGAGGGATTGCGACTTCGGGCCTTTGAAAATGAGAAAGGCGTCAAGTATGCTGTCGGAATTGCCCTGATCAGCACGGAGGGATTGCGACATAATCCGGCCCCCTCCCCGCGCTACGCCAGTTTTCTAGGTCGGAATTGCCCTGATCAGCACGGAGGGATTGCGACGCTACCCGCCTCGGACTGCACGAGGAGGATTTTTGTCGTCGGAATTGCCCTGATCAGCACGGAGGGATTGCGACTCAATGTCGATCACATGGATTGCCTGCCCAATGAGGAAACCATGTCGGTGTCGGAATTGCCCTGATCAGCACGGAGGGATTGCGACACCACGCCGCCACGGGGATGATCCATGGCCCACCTACAGTCGGAATTGCCCTGATCAGCACGGAGGGATTGCGACGCCGCACCCAGACTCAGAGCTGCGCAGGCATCTTCGGGTCGGAATTGTCCTTCGTCACTGCGGAGAGAAGCTTGCTGCGTAGCCTTGGTTCCTTCCGCGTGGGGCGTGATCCACCGGCTGGGACCCTGGAATCGACAGGGCTGAGCTGTGATAAAAGACTCCCGTGCGCGAGTGGGTTCTCGCTTCATGGTTCGGTTCGGAGCCCTTCGCGTCAAGGCGGGCTGCCGGGAGGCCATCTCCTCCAACCCCCTTGCGCGATAGGTGATGTGCGGTGTAGGGTGTCCGTAGTTTCAGATCTGGAGCAAGGTAGACATATTTCAATGGCGCGAGATGCTTCCACAACCTGCCGGCTGAGAGACCATCGCTCGCTCCGCGAGCGCTGGACGCGCCTGGGGCTCCCCTGGCATGGTTGAACCAAGGCACATTCCCCAAGATGCCGACCTCTACTGGTCGCTCTCTCTGATCCCGGTCCAAGCGTGGATCGTTGCGGGGCGCCGCTCTCGGGATCTCCTCGTGGGCTCGGCCTTTCTCGCCTGGGCCATGGCCAGAGTCCTGGCTCGACTGTCTGAGGCCGGGGCGGAGATCGTCGTGCCTGGGAAAGCGCTTCGAGAGCGCTCGCCCCGAGGTTCCTTCCGAGCCGCTCTTGCCGCGGGGACCTACGGCCTCTCCAACCGGGCGAGCGGCTGGGCCCGGAACGGAATCGCCTCATCGGTGGAAGCAACGCTCCGTGCTCTCGAGGAGGGGATCGTCCGCCCGGCCTGGCAGCAGGTGGTGTCCGAAGTGCAGCATGACGGTGGCCCTGGTGGGCTGGGTGAAGCCTGGAGCCTCTTGCGCCCCGAGATCGAGTCGGTGCCTTGCCCGGTCGGGCTCGTTTGGGCGGGTCGGTGGCTGGCAGGTGTCTCGCTGGAGGAGGGGCTCGCCGAGGCCGATCGGGTGTTCGCGGCGGTCAAGCGGGATCGGCCCGGAGCAGACCACCGGGGAATGCCCGTGGGAAAATGCGGGCAGTGTGGCCGCCGCGAGGCGGTGGGCGGGCACGCCTGGAAGGCCTGGCGGAGGACCCAGCGCAGGCTCTCCGAAGTTCGCGAAGTGATCTTGGGGCTGCGCCTCGACCCGGCGGACCGGCTGTGCTCGGTATGCCTCGTCAAGCGATTGGCCGGATACCTCTCCAGAGAGGCGAAGATGCCTTCGACGAGCCAGGTCGCGGCAGATCACTGGCTCGACACGGTCCGGAGCTTCGACGATCTCCGGAGCCTGGCCGACGCCGTCCTGGCGAAGGCCCGAAAGATCGAGGGCTTTGACGAAGACCCCTTCCCGCTTCTTTTCCGGCGCTCGCGCCGAGCCTTGAAGCGCAGCGCTCGCCCGGGTTCACGCCTGGAACGAGAGCCCCGCGCGATCGCCGAGTTGGAGGCGACTGCCGAGGCGTTGGCGAGTAGCATCCGTCACCGGCTTGGGCCCGGCAGCTCGCCATCCTTCGGCCCTGAGCCCTCGAACTCCCTGGCAGTCGTCGTCTTCGACGGGGACGACGTCGGCCGGGCCGTTCATCGGCAGCCCCAGGTGATGGCAGACCGGTTGGGCTCCTTCGCCGGGGTTCTCGAGGAGATGGTCCGCAGGTTTGACGCCACGCCGGTCTACCTCGGAGGCGACGAGGGCGTCGTCTTGTGTCCGATCGAGACGGTCCTCGCCTTGAGTCAGGCGATTCAGGCGCAGTGGCAGGAGACGCTGCGCTCGGCCACCTCGACCGCCGGCAGTAGGGACTCTCCACCGACCCTGTCCATGGGAGTCTGCATCTTCGACCGCGAACGTCCGATGGGTGGGGCCATCCTCGAAGCGCAGGCTGGCGTGGAGGCCGCGAAGGCACTCGACGGCAAGGACGGCCTGAGCGTGACCGTGCAGACGGCTTCGGGGAGCACGTGGCACGTCTGCCAGCACTGGGGAGCGGAGTGGGATCGAGTTCGGGCAGCGGTCCGCTTGGTCCGTGGCGGAGAGCTCTCCTCCGGATGGGCGTACGACGTCGAGGAGCTCCTCCGCTCGATGCCACTCGAAGAGCTCGAGGGCTCGGGGTTCCGTGATGCGCTGCGAGCCGAGATCGAACGCATCACGCGCCGCCGGACTTTGGCCGGCTCCTCTCCCGAGCAAGTCTGGTCGGAGATCGCAGGGCCGGCCCTTTGGCAGGAGATTCCCGAGCCGCAGACGCTCTCCCAGGTTCCCGACCTCTTCCACCTCGTCGGATACCTGGCACGACATCCTGGCGGCGCAGCGGAGGCCGCCTGACATGGCCCAGACGGGGTACTACTACGAGGTCCGGATCCAGCCGATCGATCCTCTGCTCTTCGGCGACAACCGCTCGGCCCGGGCCGGCCTGGACCACGTCCGGCTTGACCAGGACGTCTCACCCCACGCTATACACGGTGCGATCGGGCAGTTCGTGGCCGGCGGGGCTTCGGTCTGGCCGGAGCATCGTCTCGGGCCACGGGTCGACGACATCTTCGAGGCCGACCCTCAGTCCGTGGCGAGCCTTTTGGGGTTCGCTCACGACCACCAGGGGCGTCTCTGGTTCCACTGCCCCCGACACCTTCGACTCCGGCGACTCGCCTGGAGCGGCGCCTTCCAGCCGGTCGGTCTCCTCGCTCCGCAGTCTCTCTCCGGCGCAGCCGGCGAGGCTCCCGAGCGAGAGCTCCTGCTCACCGGGACGAGCGACGACGAGCAGGACCACGAGGGGCCGGTGCTGGTCGATCTCCCGCTGCTCGGGGAGATCCTCGGTGGACGGTTCCCTCCGTCGATCGCCGAGCAGACGGTGACTCCGGGGGAGATCTACGACCGCGAGCTTCGACCGGGCCTGGCGGTCGATCCGGTCCGCGGGGTCGCCGCCGAGGGAATGCTCTTCACCCGTCCGTACCGGCGCTTCGACTCGCCGCGGGCCGATGAGGCGTCCGATGCTCTCGCTAGCGGTTTTCGCGCTTGGCTGAAGACCCCCGGTGTCCTCGCCGAAGAAACGTCTACCGGAGCGAGCCTCCAGGGCACGGGTTTCTTGGGCGGGGACCGCGGCCGCGTACGACTGGAGATTGCAGGTCTTGGTGCGTGTCCGCTCCCGAGTCTCCGGAGCTCGATCGAGAGGGCGGTCTCCGAGGAGGAGAGCGACGGGTTTCTGGTCTACCTCCTGACGCCCAGGATCGGCACGGAGGCGGGACCGGTCATCGACGGATTCGCTCCCGTGGCGGCAGCCGTGGGCAAGCCTCGGTACACGAGCGGCTGGAACTCCCAACTCTCGGCGCCGCGCCCTCTCCGTGCGCTGGCTCCTGCCGGGTCGGTTTATTTCTATCGGTGGCCGGGGGGCGCGAGCACTACGGGCCGCGCCGATCTCATGCGTCGGCTGTGGCTCGCCGCTCCCGACGCCGAGGGTGCGGCGGCCGGGTTCGGGCGAGTCCTGCCGGGGGTGTGGCCGTGCTCTTGAGATTCCCGCGGGGAGAGAGCCTCCTGCGCCTGACGCTCGTCACCCCGGGGAACTTCGGTGCGGACCGCGGGTCGGCGGAGCTCGACCGCCCGTTGGCTCTGGACTGCTGGAGCCGGTTGCCCTACATTCCATGGTCCGCGATCAAGGGGGTGATCGCCGGCGAGGCTCGGAGCGGCTCCCTGCGAAGGGAGATCTTCGGCGCCGGCGACGACGAGGCGGAGGAGGAGTTCCGGCAGGGCACCGCCGGGGTCCTTCGCTTCGGCGATGGAGAGCTCGTGTGCGTGCCCCTGCCGCTCCTTGGCGGGGCTCCGGCGGAGCTACTAGCAGCGGACGCTCTGGCGCACCTCTCCCGACTCGGGCTCTGGCCCGCTTTGCGGGTCTGGCCTCCCGCCTGGGGCTGGGGGGGCGCGGCGACCGTCGAGGCCCTGGGCCCGGCCGCCTCACGGTTGGCTGCGACCCCGGTGGCAGCCAAGGTCAGCGAGCTGTCGAGCCTCGTCGGTCGTTCGCTGAGCGGGGCGTGGATCGTCGCCGGACGGGAGGCCGCGGCCCACCTGTTCCGGCTCGCGACCGAGCGGCGCGTCCAGACCGCTTTGACCCGCTCCGGCAAGACGGTCGAAGCAGGCTCGCTTCGGAGAATCGAGCTGGTACCTGCTGGAACGGTGTTCCTGTCGGTGGTCACCAACTCGAGCGGTGGTGAAATTGTCCTCGAGCTTCCCAGCGCAGATCCAAGTAGGGGCCTGGGAAGCCATCGGCGCCGGTTTTCTACGAGGCGAGGTAATCGAGCGCGGCGCTGCTCACCGTGCCGGCGAGGAGCGGAGCTACGTGCCGGCCGAGAGCCCGGCCATAGAGTCCGAGTCTCGAGTGATGGTGACGGTCTACGAGGCCGTTCGCGCGGCCCAGGGCCAGTCGTGGGCGGCCGCCTTTTCGACCGCCGCCAGGGAGATTGGCCCTCGGTGGCGACTCCAGGGGCTCGCCAGGACCCTGGCCTTCTGTGCCGCCAAAGCGGACCTCGCAAAGTCGGCCCGGCTCGCCGACGAGGCCCGGGCCAACCGTCGACTGCTCGAGATCGTCCTCGGGCTGCCCGAGAACGCGTCCCCATCGGACGTGCGCGAGCGGGTCGAGGCGCTCGCCGGCGCTTCGCAAGTGTCGCCGCCCGAGCTCGAAGCTCGCGTGCTGTGGCTCCGCCGCTACGCGGAGGTTCTGCTCTCGGAGGCCGCGTGACCGTAGGGGATCCGGCGAGATGAAGCGCCTGCTGATCACCGTGGGCTCGTCACTCTTTCACTCCGCGACGTGGCGGCCGGACGGGCCGTTTGCGAAGATTTCCGGGTATCGGCGCTGGACGGAGGAGCCTTTCCTGTGCTCGCCACGCCTGCGCTCCCAGATGTGCGAGGGGAAGGCCTCGGGGCGCAGTGTAGAAGACGCCGTCGAGAACCTTCTTTTCGACACCTGTCGCGAGCCGGCAAAGCTCGACGACCTCGTGGCATTGGATGGTCCGAGCTGTCCAAGTCGATACTGCGCCGAGATCTCCACTCTGTTCGGCATGCAGAAGACTCCCCTGGGCCAAACCGACCTCGCTCAGCTCCTCGAAGCCTATGATCATGTCGAACTGATCGCCGCCAAGAGCCCTAAGGACGAAAGCCACGCAGTGGCCCGCCACCTCCGCAAAACTTTGAGCAAGCTCACAGGCTACGACAGGATCATCCTGTGCGAGCTGGACGGAACCGCCCTCAGAGATCGCATGGAGCAGTTCGAAATCACTTTGCGACGCCTAGGAGAGGAGGCGCAGGGCGAAGTCCACATCGTTGTCTCTGGGGGTTACAAGGCCTACGCGACCGTCGCAGCGCGACACTTGGCAAGCCACCGATCGTGGAGGACGATCTACTTGCATGAGCACGCTGTAGTTCCCATCATCGAGAACTGGAAGGGCCTGCGTATCGATAATCAGGTCGTCGAAGTAGAGCCTGGCGAGCCTGGCTTCTGAGGGTGGACGCGGCCTCTACGAAGCCATCGCTAGAGACAAGGATATGAACCCAGACATTGAGGTGGGAAAAGCCGCTCGTTTCCACCGCGAGAAGATTTCTTGCCTCGTCGCGAGCGACTTTTCGGATCAGGAGGTTCAGGAGTCCTTCCACGAGCAGCTCGGCGGACAAGCCTCCGCTAACTCAATCTCCCGCCTTAGGTTTGCACTTCTTCGCTACTTGGTGGATGACGAGCGCTCCAACGGCATCTGGGAGTACCTCATCGAAGCTCAGCCCAAGATAGACCGCGACGAAAGCATCCTCAAGCTCTGGTTCAAAGTCCGTCTGGCCGACTTGAAGAAGCTGCAGGGCGAGCTGTGGTCTGCGCGATACTACGAGGATCGGCTCTTCGTGTGGTACCTCAGCCGCTTCGACCCGGGCAAGGCGCGGGAGCTCCTGCGACGACGTCACCAGCCGGTGGCTGCTCACTTTGTCCTAGGACTCTTGCTGGCCCTCGTCTGCGTAGCCCTACCATGTCTCTGGCTCTGTGCTCCTTGGTCGCCAGCGGTAGCGGCCGTTGCTTGCTATGCGCTCATCCTCCTCCTGTTGCCCCGGTTCCTCTCGGACCACCACGACAAGGACAAGCGGCGTAGTTACTCCGAACTTCTAGTGCTCGCCGCCCAGTCCCTAGTCCCGCGCCTAGGGGCGGCGGTGATCGTGGGCTGGATCGCGGTCGCTTCGTTCGCGGAGGTCCCGAGATGGGGCGCCTCGGGGTGGGGGCTCGTCGGTACAGCCGTCGTCCTGGTGATTTCGGCTCTCTATCTCGCGCTGCTGATCGCCAGGAAGGTTCAGCCGCGGACGGCAGGACTGATGCGGCGCTGGGCGGCGGTCGGCTCTTGCGGGCTCGCTCACGCAATCGCCGTAGCCCTCGTCGGGCTCACTGTCGCACACACCGTTCAACCCCAGGACTGGCCGGCGCCCTCTCCAGGAGAGGTGATCTCCTGGGCGGTGTGGTCGCTGGCGGTGGGCCTGGTGCTGAACGTGATCTGGGACGAAACTCCTGTGACCAAGCCCCTTTAGGAGGTTCTGAATGACCACGGAAGCCAAGCCACACGAGGCCTACCTCTTCTCGCAGGCGACACTGCGCTGCATCACACCGCTCCACGTCGGGGTGGGCCAGGACGTCGGGGTGGTAGACCTGCCGGTGGCGCGCGAGGTGACCACGGGGTATCCCTTCGTCCCGGGCTCAGGAATCCGTGGTGCCCTTCGGGACAGAGCCGAGGAGCGGCAGGCGTCGGCAGAGGGCGCAAAGAAGGGCGAAGCGGCGGCCGAGGAGGCCGGGAGCGGCGGCCCGGCTAGGAACGGGACGCGGAGCTTGGTGGAGCGGATGTTCGGGCCCTGGGAAGGCGAGCTCGCGGCCGGCTGTGTCTCGGTCCTCGACGCCCGGCTCCTCTTCTTCCCGGTCCGCTCGTCAGCCGGGGTCTTTCACTGGCTGACGTGCCCCTTCGTGCTGGAGCGATACCGCCGCGACCGGGAGTACTTCCTGGGTGCGGCCCCGACGGAGATCCCTGATCTCCCCGACCCGCTTCCGGGTGAAGCCTCCTACGCCGGCTCCGGCCCGGACCGCCTCTTCCTCGAGGAGTTCCCGTTCGAGAAAGCCCAAGGGTGGTCTTGGCCGTCGCCTCCCGCGGGTGTCGAGCCCGAGCGGCTGGTGCTCGTCTCCGACGAGGTCTTCGCCTACTTCGCGCGCAATGCCACGGTCGTCCAACAGAGGAACCGTCTTTCGACGGCAAAGACGGTGCTCCGTGGTGCACTCTTCTCGATCGAGGCCGTACCTCCCGAGGCCGTCTTCTATCTCTTCCTCGGAGCCCACGCCGAGCGCACCGAGGCGTCTACACGCTGGAGCGCCTCAGAAGTGCGGAAGCAGCTTCACGACGTCGCTTGCGACTCGGGTTCCTCGTCAGAGGGTCATCTGGTCCTGGGCGGAGGCGAGAGCGTAGGGCTCGGGTTGACGAAGCTCGCCTGGGAGGAGTCCTCATGATGAGAAGCCTCGACCAGGTCCGTGCCGCTCGCGCCTACGCGGTCGTGGAGGGGGCTTCCTCCGACCTGCTCGACGTGGCCAAGAAGCTCCCCGCGATTCTTCACAGGAACGGCCTGCTCGCCACCTGGGCCTTCTGCCTCGCCAAGGAAGGGGTCTACACGCAATGCCTGGAGCAGGCGTTCCTTCCACACTTCCGCGAGGAGTCTCTCGGGCTCTCCGTCGAGCCCGGTGGGGCCAAACAGGTTTTCCAGGGGTGGGTTGGGAACGGGGCCTCAGGTCTCTCGGGCGCACGCCTCCGGCGCCTGACCGAGGAAGCGACGCAGCTCGCGGGGTGGCTCAAAAGGGCGGCGGAGGCGGCGGCGTGAGCTGCTTCACGGCTCCAGGCGGGACACTCCCCGTGGAGGTCGACGGCGAGACGAGCCCTCTGCTCTTCTATCTCCGGTGGCACGAGTACGACTATTTCGACGATCCCCCGCCCGATGCCAAGTCGAAGTTCCTGGATCAGAAGGCGAGCAAGGGGCGGTTTCTCGAGCGAACCTCCGGGGCCATCCACGCCACCAACGCCCCTCGCTACACCACCTGGCACGAGGCCTTCAGCAGGGGCGCCGAAAAGGCCGGCTACCGGCTTCTCGCCTCGCCGACCACGGCCTGGCGCCTGGTCTGTGGATGGGGTACCAACCCCGCGCTCGAGACAGGGCTCACGCTCCATCCCTTCCTCGGTTTCCCCTATGTGCCCGGTTCGTCTCTGAAGGGAGCGGTGCACGCCGTGGCTGAGGTCGAGCTGGCGCCCCTGGTTC
The DNA here is from genome assembly GCA_963741925.1 of uncultured Acidobacteriota bacterium. Lineage (GTDB taxonomy): Bacteria > Acidobacteriota > Thermoanaerobaculia > Multivoradales > DATKCC01 > CAVUBL01. Next base: position 712,297 of record CAVUJU010000002.1, on the reverse strand, counting down.
CCGAGTGTCCCGCGAAGCTTCCAGCCGAGCCGCCGGAGGAGCTCGACCTGGCGCTCGCAGAGGCCCGTCTGGTGCGCTTGGTCTTCGGCTCGCTGAGCGCCGAGCAGGGTGTAGCGGAGGGAGTGGGGCACGAGATCCGCGTGGGGCCGCTCGGTCCGTCGGAACGGCTTCGCCCCTGGCTCGACGCGATTCGCCTGGTGCAGCAGGAAGAGCTCAACCAGGAGATTCCCGAACCCTGGCGGTGTTCCGCCGAAACGCTCGCGAGGCTCGTCGAGGCACCGGGAATCGGGGCGCTCGTCTCGTGGCTCGATGCCGTGCCCGACCGTCGAGCCTTCGCGGGCAACCCCCTGGTCGAGCCGGACGTCCTGACATCTCACTACCGCGCGTATTACGACAAGGCCCGCGAACAGCGGATCGCCGGTGGAGGTGCCACTCTCGAGCCGGCAGATACCGAGGGCCCGAACCCGCTCCCGTTCCTCGCCGTCCGGGCGGGTGTGCGATTCGAGCTCCGCGCACGACTCGACCGTCGGGCGTGGGAGGACTCCAAGGCCGAGGACGACGATTCGAGGGAGCGGCGCTTGATCTTGAGCGCCGTCTCGGCCGAGGAGGTGCTCGCCCGGGTCCGGGCTTGGCTGACCACCGCCCTCACCGAGCAGGGCCTCGGAGGCAAGACGAGCGCCGGCTACGGGTTCTTCGGTGATGTGCCGGGGCCGGAGGAGGCGAGCGGGGTGCCGACCATCGACGAGGTCCGCGGTCAGCGGATCCGGAGCGAACGAGGGCTCTCCGCCGCCGAGCTGTGGGTCCGGAAGAGGGTCGGCGAGGGGCTCGACAAGGGGGACGTCGCGCAACTCGTACAAGACTTGATGACCGAGGAGGACGCGGAGCGGGCAAAGCTGGCGGCCGCTCGAGTGATCGAGCTCTACCCAGCCGTGGTCGAGGACTGGCGGGAACACTCCTTGCGAGGCGCGGCGCGAAAGCGCCTCGCCTGGCTCGATCGGGTTCTCGGCGAGGAGGGGACGTGATCACCTTCCTCGACGTCGACCTCGTGAGCCCCGCGCTGGTCAGCGGGTACCAGGAGAAGCAGCTCGACTCCCCCCCAACGCTGAGGCCACCATCGCTCCGGGGCCAGTTGCGGTTCTGGTGCCGCGCGCTCTCCGGGCCGCGCGCTCCATGGGAGCTCGAGACGGAGCTCTTCGGAGCGATCGAGAGAGGCCAGCGGATCGTGGTTCTGCCGGTGACCGTAGCTCAGTCGACGAGCCGGACCCGGTTGTTTCCGCACAAGGAGCCGCCCCATGACTCGGAGATGCCGGCTCTTGCACCCTGCTGCGCCTTCCGACTGAGGTTTCGAATTCCCAGGGGCTTCTCCGAGGCCAGCCGCCTCCAGTTTCAGGCGGTGCTCTGGACGTGGCTCCACCTGGGGACCATCGGCCGACGAGCGCGCCGGGGCTACGGATCGCTGCTCTGGAGGCCACACGCAGGCGACGCGCTCGAAGGCTTCCCTGTCCTCGACCGGAGCGAGGCGCTCGCCTCGCGCGGCGACCTCGAGGCCTATCTGCGCTCCGGTCTCGACGAGGTGGAGCGGCGGCTCGGAGTCCCCACGGCCTGCGGGACGCGGTCCACCGGAGGCTGGTTTCGCCTCCAGACCATGGACCAGGTGTTCGTCGGCGAGCCTCTCGTGGCCGGGTATACCTCTTTCGAACGCGGAATGGAGGAGCGCCTGCACGGGCTCCGGCGCCGAACGGCACCTGGAGGAGCCGAAGAGAGCCAGGAGCTCGGTCGGCCCCCGGGACCCAGGCTGGCCTCTCCGTGGATGTGGCGCGTGTTTCCGGCAGCCGGTCACGGGTACTTCGTGGTGGCCACGTGGTCGCCAAGCTCGGTGGCACAGCTCGCCCAAGGGTCGGGCATTGCACGCTACCTACGAGACGACCTGGGCCTTTCCGCTCCGCTGGCCGCGGGGCTGCCCCTCGATCGGTGATCTTGGCGGATCCGGCCTGTGACCACTCCCCAAGCCAGTGACCCCGTCCTCGACCAGATCCTCGATCGCGCCACTCTCTACCGCGCCTTCCAGCGGGTGTGGGAAAACGGCGGCTGCCGCGGGGCCGACGGCGTGAGCGTGGGTGCGTTTCGCGAAGGCCTCGAATGGGAGCTCGACTCGATCCAGGAGAGCCTCCTGCGCCGCGCGTACCACCCGGTGCCGCTCCTGCGCTTCCCGGTGCCCAAGGCGAACGGCTTTGGGGAGCGCTTCCTCTCGGTTCCGAGCGTCCGCGACCGGGTGGTCCAGAGCGCCGTCTACCTGGTGACGAAGGACCGCTTCGAGGCCGAGTTCGAGGACACGAGCTACGCCTTCCGGCAGGGCCGGTCGGTGCGCGACGCCGTGGCCAAGCTCCGCGAGCTCCGCGACCGCGGCCACCGCTGGGTGGTGGACGCCGACATCGCCGGCTTCTTCGACCGCATCCCCCACGCGCGCTTGCTCGAAGCCTTAGGCCGCCTCGGCTTCGACCCCTACGTCGAGCACCTCTTCGAGCTCTGGGTGCGCGCCGAGATCTACGACGGCCGCTCGCTCCGCCGCCTCGACGAGGGCGTGCCCCAGGGCTCGGTGGTCTCGCCCATGCTCGCCAATCTCTTTCTCGACCGTCTCGACGAGGAGCTCGCCGCGGCGGGTCTCGTCGCCGTGCGCTACGCCGACGATTTCGCGGTGCTCTGCCGCGACGAGGCAGCCGCCCAGGAGGCCCTGGAGCTCACCGACGACCTCCTCGAAGCCCTGGATCTCGACCTCAACCGCGACAAGACTGCCATCCAGAGTTTCGACGGCGGCTTCAAGTTCCTGGGGGCGCTCTTCGTGGGCGAGAGCATCTTCTTGCCGTTCGAGCGCGGGCGGCCCGAGCATGCTGCGCCCAGGCTCCCACCGCCCCTCGACCTGCGCACCTATCTCGAGCTCCGGGAGGCCGGAGAGCAGCCGTGGCCAACCTCTATCTGACCGAGCAAGGTGCCGTCCTCCGGAAGACAGGAGACCGTCTGATCGTCGAGAAGGAGGGCGAGGTCCTCCTGGAGGTTCCCTGCCTCAAGCTCGACGCCGTCCTCGTCTTCGGCAACGTCCAGTTCACCACCCAGGCAGCCGTCGAGATGCTCGACCACGGGATCGAGCTGGCGCTGCTCTCGACCTCCGGCAGGCTCCGGGGCCAGCTCACCCCGCCCAAGGCGAAGAACGTCGTCCTCCGGATTGCCCAGTACGACCTGCACCGCTCGCCGGACTTCTCGCTCGCCTTCGCCCGGGAGGTCGTCCAGGCGAAGGTCGAAAACGCCGCCGCCGTCCTCCGGCGCTACCGCGAGAACCACCCCGAGACCCTGGAGCTCGCCGAGATCGCCGACCTCGAGGCGGCGGGCGCCCGGGCGGGTGAGGCCGAGAGCCTGGAGAGCCTCCTGGGGTTGGAAGGCACGGCGGCGGCCCGGTACTTCGGTCTCCTGGGCCGGACGATTCCCCCCGAGCTCGGCTTCGCCGGGCGCAACCGCCGACCGCCCCGCGATCCGCTGAACGCACTGCTCTCCTTCGGCTACGTCCTCGTGGGCAACGAGCTCCAGAGCCTCCTCGACGGCATGGGCTACGACCCGTACATCGGCTTCTACCACCAGGTGGACTACGGCCGGCCGTCGCTGGCGCTGGACCTGCTCGAAGAGCTCCGGGCGCCGTTGGTGGACCGCTTCAGCGTGAAGCTCTTGAACCTTGGCGTGCTTGCGGCCCGCGACTTCACCTCCTCGCCCCAGGGCGGGGCCTACCTGGGCCACGAGGCCAAGAAGCGCTACTTCGCGGCCTACGAGGCCGAGCTCGAGACGCCCTTCACCGTCGACGGCGAGGAGACGAGCTTCCGCAAGCTCTTCCGCCGCCAGGCCGAGCGCCTGGCCCGCGCGCTCCAGGGCGGCGAGCCCTACCGCGCCTTCCGCTACCCATGCTGATCACCGTGAGCTACGACATCCGGGATAACCGCCGGCGCACGAAGGTGGCCGAGGCCCTGGAGAATTACGGCCGGAGGGTGCAGCTTTCGGTCTTCGAGTGTCTGCTGGAGGACAAGCAGGTGGCGCGCCTGCGCCGCCAGCTCGAACGTTTGATCGAGCCGCAGGAGGACTCGGTACGGATCTACCGCCTGTGCGCCGAGTGTCGCGGCAAGGTGGAGGTGGTCGGGGTCGGCATCTTGACCGAGGATCCGGACGTCTACATCGTTTGAGGTATACTACGCGAAGCTCAGGCGTAGCGGCGAGATTCCGGCAAACTTCATGCCAGGCCGAAACCGCCATTTTGGCATCGAGGTTACGGCGAACGCCGCAAGCTCTTTGACATCAGGAGGTTAGCCGATGTCGAGAAGGCCTGAAGACGACCGCGGAGGAGCCCGGAGGATGGCCGAAACCCTAGGTTACGGAAAACGACCCGCGAACTACCTGACGGTAAAAGACTTAGAGCTACTGCTGTCGGAATTGCCCTGATCAGCACGGAGGGATTGCGACTTCGAGAAGTCGATGAACTCCTTCGGACGCGCGAGCACCGTCGGAATTGCCCTGATCAGCACGGAGGGATTGCGACTTTCTCGAGACCGAAGTTTCGGCAGAGCTCGCTAATCTCCCGTCGGAATTGCCCTGATCAGCACGGAGGGATTGCGACTTCTCCTTGCGGAGCTCGGTGACGCGGCGCTCCGCCACCGGTCGGAATTGCCCTGATCAGCACGGAGGGATTGCGACACCATTCAACAAGATCGGATACTTCATCTCTTCTCCTCTCCTCCCGTCGGAATTGCCCTGATCAGCACGGAGGGATTGCGACTCCTCGGCATACCGGACAAGTTCTTCCTTCTTGTCTTTCCAATGGTCGGAATTGCCCTGATCAGCACGGAGGGATTGCGACTTGACGATGGGTCGGAGGAGGACGGGGATCTCACGCTCATGTCGGAATTGCCCTGATCAGCACGGAGGGATTGCGACCTACGGACCGACGGCCGAGTGCCCAGCTGGCCAGCAGCAGTCGGAATTGCCCTGATCAGCACGGAGGGATTGCGACGCCAGGATCTCGGGCTCCGGCTTCTCCGCGAAGGTGATGCAGTCGGAATTGCCCTGATCAGCACGGAGGGATTGCGACCCTACAACCAGACCTAGACGATCCACGGCTGCCCACTAGGTCGGAATTGCCCTGATCAGCACGGAGGGATTGCGACTTTCTCTTGCCACGAGATAGGGCGATCTTCCGCGATCCACTCTTCACGAGTCGGAATTGCCCTGATCAGCACGGAGGGATTGCGACTCTCGTCGAAGAGGGAGAAAGAGGCGTAAATCAAATCGTCCGTCGGAATTGCCCTGATCAGCACGGAGGGATTGCGACGTGTCGCTGACCGTGGTGGAGTATCCGAAAGACACTGCCGTCGGAATTGCCCTGATCAGCACGGAGGGATTGCGACAACGGCGGGGATCGCCGCTGCCAGGGTGAGTGCCGCGACGAGCGGTCGGAATTGCCCTGATCAGCACGGAGGGATTGCGACCTCGTTGGGCGACCCCAACGGATCGGTACAACCAAAGCACCGTCGGAATTGCCCTGATCAGCACGGAGGGATTGCGACGGGCAGTGTCAGCTCCTGCGACCGCAGAATCCTCTCGACGGCAGCGTCGGAATTGCCCTGATCAGCACGGAGGGATTGCGACTCGGCTCGAGGGAGCCATCGGCCTTCATCAGGAAGACCTTCCAGCCGTCGGAATTGCCCTGATCAGCACGGAGGGATTGCGACTTATTGCTTCTCCATCCATCGTCCCAATACATATGGGACGAGTCGGAATTGCCCTGATCAGCACGGAGGGATTGCGACTCCCGAGGAGACCAGGGAGCGAGAGAGTAGAGGCTAAATCGTCGGAATTGCCCTGATCAGCACGGAGGGATTGCGACGGCGCGAGCGGCACCTTGGGTGTGATGCTCGTACTTCGTGGTCGGAATTGCCCTGATCAGCACGGAGGGATTGCGACACCCACTCGCGGAGCGACCACTCCAGCTCCAGCCCTCGGCTCGTCGGAATTGCCCTGATCAGCACGGAGGGATTGCGACACGAAGACCACGACCGAAGTTGTCATAGTACGTGGCTTCGACGTCGGAATTGCCCTGATCAGCACGGAGTGTTAGCGGCGGTCGGAAACCGCGGGATTTTGGCTGTGGGAAGCGCGGGTTGGGGAGGATCGACCTTTGGGATGGTGAGAGCGAAGGTGCGGCCTGGGTGAGCGCAATCTCTTGGCAGAGAGCGACTTGAACTCCGAACGGAGGAACTGCACCCTCGGCGCACCGCAGACTGGGCAGAATCGGCCTGGGGAATGCTGAAGCGCGTTGCGCGGCCTGGAGGCTGCTCTGCGAAGACTATGCTCCGTCACGATGGTTGGCAGGGTCGACGGGCGGAGGTGGTCCCTGTAGCGTGCCTGGCGGGCTCGGTGGAGCCTCCGGCCCCGCTCTGTAGCCTGGTATCTACGGTTGGAGGCTCGCTGGTTCTCGCACCGTGCTGCCCGGGCGCAGGAGCGGCCGCAGTACCTCTGGCCGCGGTCGCACCGGGTGCAGATCACCACGGGGGTCTGGCAGCGGTCGCAGAGGAACCGCCGTTGGGTCTCTACCTGCCTGTCTGACCGTGCCATCCCAGCACTCTAACGCGAGCGAGCTCGCGCGCGCGACGATGATTCTGAACCGCGTCCTGATCGCCGGATTCCCGCGCTTACTGACAACCGCTCACACGGAGGGATTGCGACTTTCTATCCTTTCCCCTCCCCAGGGGAGGAGTCGTGGTTTTGGTCGGAATTGCCCTGATCAGCACGGAGGGATTGCGACTTTTCTCGCGCAGGGTAAACTCGTGCCAGTAGAGAACTTTGTCGTCGGAATTGCCCTGATCAGCACGGAGGGATTGCGACTAGGTGAAGCCCATAGCTCCACCGTAACTATTGCTACTGTCGGAATTGCCCTGATCAGCACGGAGGGGTTGCGACATTATAGCGCCGCCGCCTCTACTTCCGACGAATCCCTCGGTCGGAATTGCCCTGATCAGCACGGAGGGATTGCGACTACTGCCCCAACTGCCATCGGGGTTCTGGACCAGGGCGAGCGTCGGAATTGCCCTGATCAGCACGGAGGGATTGCGACTTCTCTCACCCCAAGTCGTCCGGAGCTCGTCGCCTTTCTGGGCGTCGGAATTGCCCTGATCAGCACGGAGGGATTGCGACTCTCAATCCCAGCTCTCGGCGCAAGAACTCCGCGAATTCGTCGGAATTGCCCTGATCAGCACGGAGGGATTGCGACCCTTTCTCATGTAACCTCCTTGGTTGAACTGAGTCCGTGAAGTCGGAATTGCCCTGATCAGCACGGAGGGATTGCGACAGGGGTGGGACTCGTGGATCGATCGATAGTTTGATGTGTCGGAATTGCCCTGATCAGCACGGAGGGATTGCGACCCGCGTTTGCCAGCGTTTGGGCCGCCCGCTGTTGCTGACGTCGGAACTGCCCTGATCAGCACGGAGGACGCACGGCTTCGTACCGACGAGGCAGGATGGGCCGTCCGGTTCACCTCGGCATCGTTCTTCGAGCGATCCGTTGACGACTTGACGCTTCGGCGCTATGGTGACCTCATGCCAAGCTCGAAGCGCGCCACCGTCTACTTCGACCCGGAAATCCACCGCGCCCTGCGGCTCAAGGCGGCCGCCCTGGACCGTTCGGTCTCCGAGATCGTGAACGAAGCTGTAGAGCTCGCCCTGGGAGAGGACGCTGCGGACCTCGATGCCCTGGAGACGAGGCGCGGAGAGCCGGTGCTGAGCTTCGATGAGGTCGTGAAGGACCTGAGGCGCCGTGGCCGGATATGAGCTCCGGATCACCGCGGCTGCGGCCGAGGAGCTCGGCGCCCTACCGCGGAAGAAGGACCGCCAGGCTGTCATCCACCGAATTCAGGCGCTAGCTGAAGAGCCTCGCCCGCCAGGATGTGTCAAGCTCTCGGGCGTCGAAGACCTCTTCAGAGTCCGCCAGGGACGCTATCGGATTGTCTATACCCTCGAGGACGAGCATCTCGTCGTCGTGGTCATCCGGATTGCGGATCGCAAGGAGATCTACCGGCAGGGTCGCCTCGGCCGCTCCTCGCAGCGGACATCGCCCTTCAGGAAAAACCGCTGAGCTCGCGGGCCCGTCCCATGGGCTGGGTGAGCCCAGTGACCTCGGCCTACGACGATTCCGACCGAAGGCGGCCACCCTTACGACGGACGGCCGAAATCTGGCCGCCTTCGAGCGGAATACGCACGCAGGGAGCGGACCGCCGCTGGCGTGGATGTAGCGGCGCCCGAATGCGAGTGTATTTCTGCCACGGAGTACTAAGACAGCAGCAATCCCAGCGGAACGGCGTAGAGGTTCTTGGCCACCTGCAGCGCTTCGCGGCCCTGGTAGGCGAGCACTCCTGCGCGAAAGCCCGGTGCCCGAGCGGAGAGTGCCTCGAGGCCCGCGAGATCGCGCGTCCCGAATCGGCTGGACGCCTTGACCTCGATGGCGTAGGTAGCGCGACCGAGAGCTATGGTGAAGTCGACCTCGTGGCGCCCCTGCACGCTCCAGAAGCCCAGCTCCGCTTCGGGGTGGTGGGCACCCAGAATGGCGGCCAGGTTCTGCAGCACGTAGGTTTCGAAGAGGGCGCCGCGCAGCGGCTCGTCAGCCGTCGGGCCAAGCTCGCGTACGCCGGCCAGGTGGGCGGCCAGGCCCGAGTCGGCGACGAACAGCTTGGGAGACTTGATGAGGCGCGAAGCGCGGTTTCGCAGGTTGGGCCCGAGCCGTCGCAGGACGAAGGAAGTCTCGAGCAGTCCTAGATAGCGCGCCATTGTGGACGCCGGTAGCTTGGCGTCGCGCGCCAGCTCGCTCTGATTGAGGATCTGGGCTGTGCGCAGAGCGGCTAGACGCAGTGCGTTGCGGAAGCTCACCAGGTCCGCGACCTGTGACAGCGCCCGCACGTCGCGTTCGAGGTAGGTCTGTTCGTAGCCGAGGAACCAGAGGTCGCGTCGGGCCGCTTCGCCGAGGGCCACCGGCGGCATTCCGCCGTCGAGGATCTCCTCCTCGCCGAGAGCGGCCGCCTCGTGACGGGCAGGGAGACCCGGCTGCTCCATGAAGCGTGAGAGAAACGGCCGTTCGGCGAGAAGCTCGAGCTGCTCCCGGCGGCTGAAGGGCTCGAGGGTCAGGTAGAGGGCCCGGCCGGCGAGCGACTCGCTGACGCCTCCGAGCAGCGCGAGATTGGCCGAGCCGCTCAACAGCACCTTTCCGGGAGAACGGTGGGCGTCGACCTGACGCTTCACCGCTACCAGCAGCTCGGGACAGCGTTGGGCTTCATCGATGGTCACCGGCTCGTCGCCGGTAAGCAGTGCCTCGGGCTCGCGACGCGCGGCCTCGAGGGTCGCGAAGTCGTCGAGGTTGTAGTAGCGACGGTCGGCGAGCGCGGGATCCGATCGGAGGAACGTCGTCTTGCCCGCCTGGCGGAGCCCAGTGACCACCACCACGGGCAGACTGCCCAAGGCTTCCTGCACCAGAGACGATATCTCGCGGGGGAAGTATGTCATGATCCACCACACTATAGCGGCAAATTGACAGGATGGATAGGGCGATGTCACGAGGGTGGCCGAGGCCCTGGAGAACTACGGCCGCCGGGTGCAGCTCTCGGTCTTCGAGTGTCTGCTGGAGGACCAGCAGATGGCGAGGCTGCGCAGGCAGCTCGAGCCGCTGATCGAGCCGCAGGAGGATTCGGTACGGATCAACCGCCTGTGCGCCGAGTGGCGCGCCAAGGTGGGGGTAGCTGGCGTCGGCACTCTGACGGGGGCGGCCGCACCACAACCTGCGCCCCGCGCGGACCGCGGGCTTCTCGGTCTCGGCGCTTGCTTTTCCGCCGCGTCTCCGCTAGCATTCCCTCAACGAAGCCGCTTGCTGGCCCCGTCCTCGGAAGAGATCGGCGGTGCCGGGGAGCGAAACGAAAGCGGCCCGGGCGAGCTTGGACCTCACCCGGGCCTGACCCGCAAAGGAGAAGTCCCTATGCGAGCCGAGACAGAGAGTAGCAGGACTTCGTCGCCCGCCCGTACCATTTCTTCGACTGCGGCCCGGCGCCCGACGCCGCCGGCCAACGCCTTCTCGGCGGCCTTTCTGGACGCCGCCCGGCGCCGGCGGGACGCGGGCGAGCCCGAGGACGCTCGAGGTGGCCCGGCCCTCGCGGCCGGCGCCCTCGCCGCCGGGCCCTTCGACGTCGAGGCGGTGCCGGCGGGCTCGGGCCGGCTGTGGGCGGTCGTTCGCCGCGGCGAGCGGGTCGCGGACGGGCACCCGGCGGTGGCGGTCTTCCTCGAGCGCACGGCGGCGCTCCTCGCGGCGGCGGTGCTGCCGGCGGAGGCCTCGCCCAATCACCTCCAGGTGGGGGAGAAGGCGAAGCGCCTGGGCCTGCCGGTCCACGACGGCCGGCGGCACCTGGGCCACCTCGCGCGGCCCCGCGAGCACTTCGCGCGGGACCTCCACGCCGCCCGGACGCTCGCGGCCCGCCCGGACTCGCTGGTGCTCCTGGCCGAGGCGCTCGACTACGAGACGCTGGTCCTCTTCGGCCGGGCGCTCATGCGCCGGCTGGAGCGGGCCGGCTGAGGCACGGGGCGCTTCCTCGCCGGCCGGGGCGGCCGACCCCGCCCCGGCCGGCACGGACTCGGCTCTCGAGCGCCCTCTGGCCTCGACGGCCTATCGCGCGGCCAGGAGCTCGCGCAGGGCCGCCTCGGCCTCCTCGGGGGGAAAGCGTCGGCGGAGGTCTTCGAAAGTCTGCCGCTGTGCCTCGAGGTCGGCGGCGGTGACCGATCGGGTGAGCGAGTAGACGACATACTGGTTGAGCGAGATCCCCTCGCGCTCGGCCTGCTCGGCCAGGCAGCGGTGGAGGGACTCTGGAAGGCGGACGGTCATACGGCTCATGGGCTCTTCTCTCTCAAGAATGCCAGGAGCTCGACCCAGGCATCGATCACGGCGCCGGCCGGCCCGCGCCCGCGGAGCCCGGCGATCAGCACGTTCGTGTCCACCACCACCCGCCTCACTGCGTCACTAATAGCACCGCATACGACGGCGCCAAGGCTGACGCGGCTCAGGAGGATGACGAGCTCGCCCTGCTTTCGACCTCGGGCCGCCCGCGCGGCCAGCTCACTCCGCCCAAGGCCAAGAACGTGGTCCTCCGGATCGCCCAGTACGACCTCCACCGGTTGCCGGGCTCCTCGGTCGCCTTCGCCGAGGAGGTCCGGGCAAAGGTGCCTAACGCCGCGGTGGTCCTCCACCGTTACCGCGAGAACCGCCCGCAGGCCCTGGAGTCGACCGGGATCGCGGCTCTCGAGGCCACCGGCGCGTCGCGGCGGTCGGAGGCCCACAGGTGCCCGGCAGCCAACGCGTGTACACTTGCCCTGGCGCGAAGATGGCCCGGAAGAGGGCCTCGTCTGCCAGGACAGGCCAGAGGAGGATTCGACATGGAGCTCTACGAGTTGGTCTTGGAGCTGAAGCTGCTGGAGCGGCGGCTGACGCTCTACGAGGAGAAGTACGGCGTCTTGAGCGAGGACTTCTACCGCGCCCTGATGGCCGGCGAGCTAGCGCACTTCGACGAGTTCGACGAGAGCCGTGTCGATTTCAGCCGCTGGAAGGGTCTGCACGAAACCTGGCTGCGGCGCAAGAAGGCCTACGACGAAGAGGTGCGCGAGGGGACGGTGGTGAGGGCCTTACGGTTCCAGCCAGCGTACTGAGGATGACCGACCGGGCTCTGCGGAGGGATTGCGACCTCGCCGGCGAACCACGTGAAGTCCACGGACCGAGGAGATCGTGATGGCTGTCGATACCCCCAAGAGACGCTGGCCGGTGCAGGATGCGAAGGCGCGCTTCAGTGAGCTGCTGGAGACGAGCCTCCGAGAGGGGCCTCAGATCGTGACCCGCCGGGGCGAGGAGACCGCGGTGCTGGTTCCGCTCGAGGAGTGGCAGCGGCCCGCCGGCTGGTATCCTCGGCAGAGAATGAAGCCGCCGCCATCAGCGATCTCCGGTTCGGCCGTGACCCCGACTCCGGTTCACGGTGTCTCTCACTCGCGGGACGACGAGAGCCTCGAAGCGAAGGCGCGATGGTTCCGATCGCTCTCCGTCGAAGAGCGGATGGCGTATCTCACCGAGATCACTGAGCTGGCCCTCCAGAGCAACCCCCGCATCTCCGAGGCCAAGGATACTCCAGCGGCTTCAGGGCGTGTTCGCGTCCTTGCGCTCCCATGACCTTGCTCGTCGTCGACGATGCGACGGCATCGCCTCCTCCTCGCGCCTTGGATCCACTCCGCAAGTGAATCAGACCATTAGCGGCCCTTGCCTCCCGGACCGGCGCCTCGGCTACGCCTGTCCGATCTCGCGCCCGCTTTCGCGTTCGGCAGCTCGAAGGGCTGTTTCGGGAAGTCCCTGCGGGGCTCGACCGAGCCGCGTGTGATCCAGGAGCACCAGGCGAGGTACTCCTTCGAGCTCATCGTCGCTTCGGCCCGCAGCCGCCACTGCGCCTCCCGGTCTTCGGGCGTGATCGGGACGTCGCTCTCGAAGGAATCGAGCGGCTCAACGCGTTTTTTCGATGGCATCGAACAGCTCCAACAGGCCCTGGCGCTCGAAGTAGTCCCGGACCGCCTCGCGATCGACGCCCGGCACGTTCAGCAGCGTCCGCACGTCCTCGCCTTCGTAGAGCGCGCGGTGCGGAAAGCTCTTCATCGCGACCGCCTTCATCATCGCGAGGTGCTCGGGGCTCGCGACCGGCATCGGATGCCCCTCGACGAGCGCCTTGCTGGATGCGGCGGCGAAGACGGAGTCGGCCGTCCGGCCACGGAGGTACATGAAGTCGACCGAGCCCCAGTCGGGGTCCGCGTGCTCGTGGTTCGAGAACGCCTGGCTCGTGTGCCGAGTCACGAAGCCCAGCGATTCGGCGAACGCCACGACCTCCGGCGATCGATCCCCGGCGACGGCGAAGTCCACGTCCTGCGTCGGGCGGACCCGTCCCCACGCGTGAACGGCGAGCCCGCCGATCAGCGCGTAACGAATCCGCTCCCGCTCGAAGAGCTCGGCGAACGCCGTCAGGACGCGCTCGAACTGCACGCTCCGAAGCTACCACGGGGCGACAGGTCGGTGGCCTCCCGAGCGTGGCCGGATCAGATCGGGAGTCTGGTGCCTGTTTCGATTTCGACCGGGTGGTACCACCTATGGTAGCCTCCTTTCTATGGTCAAGACCACGGTCTATCTCGACGAGGTCGTTGCCTTGAAGATCCGGCAGATTGCCCGGACCGATCACCGGAGTCAGGCCGAGGTGATCCGCGAGGCACTGGAGCGCTTCACTCACGAGGCGGAGCGGCCTCGCATCCGGGGGATCGGCGCCTATGCGAGCGGGCGCTCGGACGTCTCCGAGCACGCTGAGGATCTCTTGCGCCGGGCGGCGAGGCGATCTCGGTGACCGTGGTCGCCGACACCGGGGCGATCTACGCGCTATACGACGCCGACGACAGCCATCATGCGGCGGTCGTCGCATCCCTCCAGCGTGAGCGCGGTCCGGTCGTGGTACCGATGGCGATCCTCGGGGAGCTCGACTACCTGCTGCGGGAGTTTCTCGGAATCGACGCGGAGCTCGACTTCCTCGACAGCCTCGTCTCCGGGGGGTTCGTCCTCGAACCGGTGACGAAGAGCGATCTCGAGCGCTGCCGCGAGATCCTGGAACGGTATCGGGATCTCGATCCCGGGCTCGTGGACGCCGCCGTGATCGCGACGGCGGAGCGGCTCCGAACGAGGCGGATTCTCACCGTCGACGAGCGGGACTTCCGGACGATTCTCGATCGCGGTGGCAAGCCTTTCCAGCTCCTGCCCGCGGACAGCTAGTGGTCCGTCGATCTTCATTTGACAGAGGTATCCGGCGAGGATTTCGCGTCGCCGACCTCCACCTCTCTGGTGGCCGAGGCGCCGCTCCCTCGGGCGGTGGGCGAGCGGCAGATGTTGCCCAGGCAGACGAACAGCACCTGCACCGTCAGGGGCTCTCCGGCGCCGTGACCGGCGTGGGACCCGCGATTGCGGAGCCGGCCGCGGCCTCACCGCCGCGCAGCCGCCGCACCACCGCCAGCGCCTCCTCGAACTGCTCGCGGGCCCGGGTCAGGTACTCGTGCGCTTCGTCCACGTACCCGTCGGTCGAGGCGGACCAGACGCGGTTCAAGTAGCGCTCGCCGGCGGCGAAGGGGTTCATCACGTCGGCGTACGACTGGAGGCCGAAGCGGTGGACCAGAGCCTGCCGGGCGTCGGCGAAGCGGGCGAGCTCGATGGGGAAGAGCGCGTCGATCCGGAGGCGGAGGTCGTAGACGCCGATGGCGTCGCGTCCGGCCTCGAGCTCGGCGGCGCGGCCCGCGATCCGCCCCAGGCTCTCTTCGAGGCTCGCCACGTCGGCGGTGAGGCGCCCGGCGTGGGTGGCGGTCCGGGTGAGGGCCCGGCGCACCAGGACGATCCCCAGGGCGCCCACGGCGAGCGAGACCAGGAACGGCACCACCGGCAGGAGGTGCGGGTCGGCGACGGCGAAGTACGCGCCGGCCAGGAAGCCGAGGGTGATCAGAACGTAACCGAGGGCTCGCATGGGGTCTCTTTCGTCTCGCGCCTCGCCCTCAGGCCGACAGCACCACGAACATCGAGAACCCGACGCCGACCAGCGCTTCGCCCACGATCAGGCCGGCGGCGATCGGCACGCCGGTGTGCTCGGTGAACTCGGCGCCGGCGAGCTTGTCCGAGGCGAGCCGCAGCAGCGAGCCGATCGTGTAGGTGAGGACGATGTTGAACGGCAGGTAGAAGCCGAGGCCGACCAGCACGCCGAGGCCGCCGATGCCGGAGGACGAGAGGAGCGCCCCGAGCCCGGCCCCGGCGGCGTACTTGGCGAGCGGGATGTCGCCGCCGAGGATGCCCCGGATGACGGTCGCGAGCGCCTGGCCCTGGGGCGCCGGAATCTCGTCGCCGCCGATGCCGTGGGCCTTCCACAGCACGACGAGCACGGTCATGACGATGATCGGTCCGAGCCAGGTGCCGAGGAACTGCGCGATCTGCTGGCGCCGCGGGATGGCACCCACCAGGTAGCCGGTCTTCAGGTCGAGCATCAGGTCGGTCGCCTGCGCCATCGCCACGCACATCGCCGAGCCGACCACCACCGAGGCGACGACCGTCGCACGATCGCTCATGCCGCTCGCGACGAAGATCAGGATGGTCACGCCGATCAGGGTCATGCCCGAGAGCGGCGACCAGTTGGTGCGGCCGATGCACTCGGAGAGCACCACGCCCGCGACCCAGATCCAGAGGGTGCCGAGGACCGCCATGGCGATGCCCCGGCCGACGCTCATCTCCGGGACCGAGAAGACCGCGATCACCGAGAGGAGCACCAGGGCCCCGGCGATCGCGAAGTAGAGGAACTTGATCGGCATCTCGTCGCGCGAGACGACCGAGCGGGTCTTGGCGGCGTTCTGCATGCTGCGGATCGCCGAGGCGACGAGCGGCAGGGCGAGGACGATGCCGGTGAGGGCACCGCCCACCAGCATGCCGATCCCCACCGGCCGGAAGAGGGTGACCCGCAGCCAGGAGGCGACGTCGGTGCCGGCGAGCTCGGCGGGCGGCGGCAAGAGTCCCTGGGAGGCCAGGAGCGGCGCCAGCACCCAGTAGCAGACGAACCCGCCGACCACGAAGAAGAAGCCGCCGCGCCCGGCGAGGTAGGCGACCCCGAGGGTCAGGAGCGACAGGTACCAGATGCCGTTCATGTAGGCCGGCATGCCGAGGGTCGCGCCCAGGTTCCAGTTCTCGACCCCGGTCGAGAGGCTCCAGTACTGGGCCGCGCCGGAGACGAGGGCCGCGCCCAGGAGCAGCCACGCCTTGCGGATGCCGGCGCCGGGCGCCTTGAGCACCGCCGCCGTGGCGATGCCGCCGGGGTAGGCCAGGCGGTCGAAGTCGATCATCTGCTTCCTGAGCGGGATGATGAACGCCACCCCCAGGATGCCGCCGGCGATGCAGCCGACGACCACCAGCGGGCGGTTGAAGCCGGTGTAGCCGAGGATGAAGAGAGCGGGCAACGAGAACATCATCCCGGGCGAGGCGCCGTTGACCCCGGAGGCCAGGGTCTGGACGATGTTGTTCTCGACGATCGAGTTGCGCCGCAGGGCGCCGCGCAGCACCCCGAAGCCGAGGATCGCCGCGAGCTCGGAGCCCTCGATCGAGAACCCGAGCTTGAGCGCCAGGTAGCCGATCGAGACGGCGATCAGCGAGCCGATGGCGTAGCCGGTGAGGATCGCGGCCCAGGTGAGCTCCGGGTAGGGGCCGTGCCGGACCGTGCGCGCTCCGCCTGGTTCCTTCGCCACCTGCCGACCTCCTCGCTCGTCGATCGTCCGGATTCGGGCGGAATTGTACAGGAGCGAGGAGCGGCCCGGCTTGTCCCGCGGCCGTCCTTGGGCTACGCTGCCGGTCCCATGGTCGTGGAGCTCGGATGCCGTCGTGAGTCGTAGGTTCCCTCGCTTCGGGCGCCGCGCGGCCTTCCCGGCGCCCCTGCTCCTCGTCCTGCTGGCCCTCGTCGCCGGGAGCCTGGCGGCCGCCGCCCCGCCGGCGGCCGACCTCGACGCCCTCCACGACGCGGTCAACGTCCAGGTCCGCGGCGCCCTGCGGGTCGCCCCGGAGCTCGGCGTCGTCGTCGCCGACCTCGCCACCGGCGCGCCGATCTACACCTACGACGCCGACGAGCTGCGGATCCCGGCCTCGAACACCAAGCTCTTCACCACCTCGGCGGCCCTCGCCGAGCTGGGCCCGGGCTACGTCTTCGAGACCCCGCTCCTCGCCCGCGGGCGGGTCGAGGGCGGGGTGCTCCACGGCGAGCTGGCGGTGGTCGGCTCGGGCGACCCGACGATCTCCGAGCGCTTCACCGGCGACGGCTACTCGGCCTTCCGCGCCTGGGCGGCGGCGCTTCGCGAGCGGGGGATCCGGCGGGTCGACGGCGACCTGCTCCTGGTCGACGGCCTGTTCGAGCGGCGCGAGATCCACCCCGACTGGCCGACCGACCAGCTCGCCCGCTGGTACGAGGCGCCGGTCGCCGCTCTCTCGTTCAACGACAACTGCGTCTGGGTGCAGGTCTCGCCCAGCCGGGCGGGGCGGGCGCGGGTGGACGTGCTGCCGCATCTCGGCCTCTTCCCGGTCGAGAACCGTACCCGGGTGAGCGCCTCGCGCCGGTCCCACTACGTGGTCGTCACCCGCGCGCCCGATTCCTCGGAGATCGAGGTCCGGGGTTCGGTCTACCGCGGCGCCGATCCGCTCGACACCTGGATCACCGTGCCCGACCCGGTGGCCTACTTCGGGGCGGCGCTCGTCCAGGCCCTGGGCGAGGAAGGCGTGGCGGTCGGCGGCCGGCCGGTCCCCGTCGAGCGGCTTCCCGCCGGTGCCTGGGAGCGGGTCGCCGCCCGCCGCACGTCGCTCCTCACGGCGATCGAGGTGGCCAACAAGCGGAGCCAGAACTTCTACGCCGAGAGCCTGCTCAAGACCCTGGGCGCCGAGCGCTGCGGCGCGGGCTCGTGGTCGGGGGGGATCGAGGCGGTGGCCGGCTTCCTCGATCGCGCGGGCATCGAGCGGGGGAGCTACCGGATGGTGGACGGCTCCGGCATGAGCCGGGCGAACCGCTTCTCGGCCGCCCAGGTCGTGCGCCTGCTGCGGCACATGTATGCTCACCGCTGGGGAGGGGAGCTTCTGCGCTCGCTGCCGGCGTCGGGCGAGGAGGACGCCTCGCTCGAGAAGCGCCTGACCGAGGCTCCCTATCGGGGCAACGTGTTCGCCAAGACCGGCACCCTCGACGGCGTCTCGGCCCTGTCCGGGTATGCCCGGGCCCGCTCGGGACGCCTCTACGTGTTCTCCATCCTCGCCAACCGGACGAAGAGCGCCTGGCAGGCCCGAAAGGCGCAGGACGCCATCGTTCGAGCCATCGTCGATCACGGCTGACGAGCCCGGTCGCTGGACAACTTACGAGGCAGACGTGTGACGAACGAGAAGAAGACCCCGTTGCGGCACGAGGGGGAGGGGGCGTCCCTCTCCCCCCTCGAGGGTGGGAGAGGGATCGAGGGTGAGGGGGGTGGTGCGGGTAGAGTGGCGTCCCTCTCCCCCCTCGAGGGTGGGAGAGGGATCGAGGGTGAGGGGGGTGTTCCAGTGAACTACCGGGAGCTGATGAAGAAGGTGGAGGGGGCGGTCGAGGCGATCGACCGCACCGACGACGTGGGCGACACGATCCACACCGTCGTCTCGCTCATCATCCGCCAGTTCCGCGCCGAGCTCGGCCTCTACGCCGGCCGGCTCTACCGGCGCCACGGCAAGTACTTCGTGCTCGAGAAGGTGTTCGGCGACACCGAGGTCGCGCCCACCGGCATCCGGGTGCCGATCACTTACGAAGCGGTGCAGATCCTGCTGGACCAGGGCCTGGTCTACATGGACGAGGCCGACCCCCGGTTCGACCGCTCGCTCGAGAAGGAGCTTGGAGTCCAGCAGTTCGCCGCCATCGAGGTGGCGGACGACTACATCCTGGCTTTCAACGTGGCGCCGGGCCACCACCGGGACGACATCCTCTTCTCCCTCGGCATCCTGCGCCACAGCCTGAACCAGAAGATCCGCCAGGAGCGCCTCGAGGGGATCTTCCGCGAGGCGCGCAAGATCCAGGCGTCGATCCTCCCCAAGCGGCCGCCGGTCTTCGGCTCGTTCGACATCTACGGCAAGAACGTCCCCGTGGAGAGCGTGGGCGGCGACTTCTTCGACTTCGTGCCGCTGTCGGACAAGATCCTGGGCCTCGCGCTCGCCGACGTCTCGGGCCACGGGCTGCCGGCGGCGCTCCAGACGCGCGACATCCACATGGGCCTGCGGATGGGGCTCGGGCGCGACTTCAAGATCGTGCGCACCGTCGAGCGGCTCAACCGGATCATCCACGAGTCGACGCTCACCAGCCGCTTCGTGTCGATGTTCTACGGCGAGCTCGAGACCCACGGCACGTTCATCTACGTCAACGCCGGGCATCCGCCGCCCTACTACCTGTCGGCCGCCGGCGAGGAGCGGCCGCTCGAGGAGGGGGGCACGGTGCTCGGCCCGGTCGCCGACGCCACCTACGAGCGGGGCTTCGTGACGATCGGGCCGGGCGACCTGCTGGTGCTCTACACCGACGGGCTCACCGAGACCCGGGGCAAGAGCGACGACCACTGGGAGGAGTACGGGGTCGAGCGGCTGCTCTCGGTGGTGCGGGCGCGGCGGGACCGCCCGTCGGAGGAGATCGTGCAGGCGGTGTTCGACGACGTGGAGGACTTCAGCCGCGGTCGCCCGCCGCACGACGACCGGACGCTGGTCGTGGTGCGGTATCCGCCCGCCGTCCGGGTCGGCCGGCCGGACGACGCAATTTGACATCTCGAGCCGGTCCTGATACCGTAGGCATGTCCGAAAATTCGAAGCCAACAGAAGGAGGTCGATGATGTGGAAGAGTCGCCCGCTGACGCTGGTGACCGCGGTCCTCATGCTGGTCGTCGCCCTGATCGTCGCCGCCCCACCTCTCGAAGCGATCTGCGGCGACTGCGCCGTGATCTTGAACGAGCCCGCGTGTGTGTCCCCGCCACCGGACTTCGTGGTCTGTTCTGTGAGACCGGGCTACCAGTGGGTGGTCGTGATGGGGCGCCTGATCCGGGTGGAAGGCACTGTTTGCGAGGCATCCGTACCCTGTGCCGTCTAGCAGGCGCTCTCGTGCTCGGTCGTTCCTCTGGTTGGAGAGGAGTCTGGGCCTCCTCCTGAGCGTCCTCCTCTGCGGACCGGCCTCGGTCCGAGCGTCCTCATCGCCCGCCGTGGCCTTCCGGTGCGTGACGTCGAGGAACGGTTCGTTGCGTGTCGCCGGCGTCATGGGCGAGGCCCTTTCCACGTGCCGGGGCGAAGTCTTCGCCCGCGGTGAAGGCTTGTGGGGGCACAGTGCTTCACCGTTGAATTCGGAGGAGGCGAGCCCGACGCCCAGGCCGCCTCCCGACCTTCAGCCCGGCGGCATCCTCCACCTCGCCCTGGAGCGATCGGGATCGTCCTCGTCGTCGTTCCCGGGAGCCTTCGTCGCCAGCGTGCTTCGGGCGAGCGACGAGAAGCCGGTTCAGGACAGGGTGCTCTGCGAGCGGAGAGAGCGAGCTGCGAACACGCAGAGCGAAAGAGCGAGCTACTTCTGCGCCACCCCGGCGGGAAGCCTCAGCCTGAGGATCGATCTTCCGCCGTTCGGTGTTTCGTTCCTCTGGGATCTCCAGGTGCCGCCGGCGGGAACGGTGCGCGAGAGGCTCAGAGTGCCTGAGGCGGTGACGCTTGTGGGCGAGGTCTCCGAGAGCGACGTCGTGGCGAGCCTGGTTCCTCGCGGTCTTGAGGATGACGAGGCGCGCCTCGCCTTCGCTCGTCAGACGACAGAGCTGCCCCGGGGAGGCGCCGTGCAGTTCACAGGCGTGGCTCCCGGGGCCTATGTCTACCGTCTCGAGGCCCGGAACGGACGGTTTTCTCGGGCCCAGGTCGTCGTCCCCGAGGGTGTCAGCGAAGCGACGCTGCCGGAGCTTTCCCTGCCCAGGGTCGCGACGCTGGGCATCCAGTGCACTCCTGCCCAGGACGGTAGTGGCCAGGCCTGGACGCTTCGGATTGTCCCCAGGTCGAGCAACTACCGCGTCAAGAGTCCCATCTCGGCGACGACCGACCCCACGGGCTGGCAATCCATCGCGAGCGTCGTGGCCGGCGACTATCTCCTGCTCGTCGAAGATTCGGCTGGCTCCCTCTGGTTCAGCGAGCAGCTAAAGGTGGACGAGGACCAGGTACTAAACCTCGAGCTTCCTCGGGTGGCGGTCGAAGGAACGGCCCGGCGGGGCAAGGAGCCCTTCGTCGGCAAGCTGATCTTCGGAGGGCTTCACCGCTCCCGTCGGCTCACCTTCGCCACCGACGAGGAGGGCCACTTTGCGGGCTTCCTTCCAGAGGAAGGGCGCTGGGAGGTGGAGATCGCCTCGAAGGACCTGGGTTGCGCTCCGTGCGACGGTACCGAGGGAAGCCTGCGCATACCCCCCATCGAGGTTTACGAGGGTCCGTCGGGCAAGGCTCTGCTGGATATCGACATCCCGGACACGAAGCTCAGCGGGCGTGTGGTCGTCGAGCAGACGGCGCCGACCGGCGAGACGACGAGGCACCTCGCCGCGGGCGCCACGATCGTGGTCGTTCGCGCGTCCGGGCCCCTGGAGGATCGCGGCCGCCAAGCCCAGATCTGGAGTGACGACGGGAAGTTCGAGCTCGTGGGTCTCGAACCTGGTGAGGCCCACGTCGGCGCCATGCTGGGCGATCCGCCGTACGAGTCCGACTGGGTCACGGTGTACCTCGATGAGGGAGACGAGTCGCCGCAACCGATCGAGCTGGTGCTCCACGCGAAGACCGGCCTCGTCGTCCAGCTCTCTTCTGCCGTCGGGCCGGTAGGCGGAGCCGCCGTGACGGCCATCGTGCCCGACGGAAAGTCCGCGCAGGGAGTCTCTGGTCCCGACGGCCGAGCAAGGCTCGAGCTCGCTCCGGGAAAGACGGGCACGCTGGTGGTCGAAGCACCGGGGTACGGTCTGGCGTTGGTCCCCTTTCGGGTGCCGCCCGTCGACTCCGGCTCGCAGGCTCCGCTCATCGTCCCCATGGCAGCCGGAGAGGGCAGCCTCGTACTCTCCGATCTTCCCTACGACGTGTTTCACGAGGGCACCCTGATCTCCGAACCGGGCGGAGCCCTTGCCCTGCGGCTGCTGCCTACCCTGGCGCCCGGGGCGATCTCCTTCGGCGAGAGCATCACCCTTTCGGGCCTCGCTCCCGGGCAGTACCGGCTGTGCACCAGCCGGGGTGACTGTTGGCAGGGGACGGTCTTCGCCGTGGGCAGCTCGGAGCTGAGTCTCTCGGAAGCGAAATGAGGAAGCGACTGAGGCCGGGATTCCTGGCACGATGGGTGGCGCCCATCCTTCTGGTAGCCCTCTCGTGCTCGGCACAAGCTGCCGCGAAGCAACCCGATGGAGGGCGTGGCTTCTTCGGCTTCACGCCGAGGCTCACGGGCGAAGGAGTGACGGTCACCGCGCTCATACCAGACGGACCGGCGCAGACAGCCGGTATCCGCGAAGGCGACGTCATCGTGCTCGTCGACGGCAAGCCACCCGCTCCGACGCGCGACCAGGGACTGATCGCTCCGTTCGTCCGATTCAAAGCGGGAGAGGAGGTCGAGGTCGTCGTGCGGCGGGCTGGAGAGGTCAAGACCTTCGTCGTCACGCTTGGTGCGGTGCCGCCGTTGACGCGCGAGCAGCAGGCGCGGGTCGAACAGATCGAGCGCCAGGCTCGAGCGGCCCGGATCGCAGACGAAATGCTCGAGGACGCGGAGGAGATCGAGCTCTCCTATTCGGAGGCGGGTCGTCTACGCTTCAGAGCGTCTCCGAAGGACGAGTGGCAGGTCCTCGATCCGGAGGTCGCCAAGCTCTTCGAGTTCCCGGCACGGTATTTCCTCAAGGGCGCTCGCGGGAAGACGGTCCGCCTGAAAGTGGAGCGCGACGCCGACGGCACCCTGGCGCTGGTCCCGGTCGAGACGGCGGGCAACTCGGGGAAGGGGGCTGCCAAGAGGCCCCATGACTGATACGGGATACGGTCGCCACGCCGGGCGAGAGGCCTCGGCCCTCCGGGTTCGGACTCCAGGAGGGCAATCCCGGCTGAAGCGGCCGACCTCTGCGTCGGCCGGGCGAACGGCGGGCCGGGCACCGAGCGCCAGGCCGGAGGCGATCCCGGCCGGCCCATGCATGCCGATGCCCGGGCCGAGCTCTGCCTCGGCCGGGCGAGCCTCGCGCCGGGCACCGAACGGCTACGACTCCGAGGGCCGGCGGACCCCGGCCCGACCCTACCTCCGGCGCTCGAGGATCTGGAGATTCTGCCGCAGCTTCACGATGCTCCGCTCGGGGTAGATCCCGGAGCGGAGCATCACCCCCGGGTAGGTCATCGACTCCCGGCCCACGACCACCCCGGGGTGGAGGACCGAGTTGCAGCCGGTCGCGACGCCGTCGCCCAGGACGGCGCCGAGCTTGCGGAGGCCGGTGGCGATGCGCCTCCCATCCGAGCCCGGGATCACGATGTCGGCGCCGTCGTGGCGGAAGTTCGAGAGGATGGTCCCGGCTCCCAGGTTGACGCCGGTGCCCAGGATCGAGTCGCCGACGTAGGCCAGGTGAGGGGCCTTGGCGCCGGGCCAGAGGATCGCCCGCTTGACCTCGGTATTGGCGCCGACCACGGCGCCGTCGCCGATCCAGACGCCGCCCCGGAGGTAGGCGCCGGTGCGGATCGTGACCCTCTCGCCGATCCACGCCGGCCCGTCGATCACCACTCCCGGCGCCACCGTGGTCCCGGCGCCGATGACGATCCCCTCGCCGCGCAGGTGGACGCCCGGCCCGAGCTCGACGGCGAGCTCGCGCCCGGCCAGGCCCCCGAGGAACCGGTCGAGCGGCTCGCCGAGGAGGGCCCACGGCGCCTCCGGCTCGAAGGCCCCGCGGAAGGGCTCGGGGATCTCTTCGAAGAGCGGCGGAAGGGCGGCCATGGCGCGGAGAGTATAGACGGGCGGTAGACGGTGCCGTAGCTCAACTCCTCCAGACCGCCTACGAATGGCTCCCGCCGGACCAGAGATTCCAGTTTGCGACCGCACTCCGTCGACTCAACCCTGAGCGCCGGACGGACGTAGCACGAGAAGAGCTGAGAGCTTGTGAATGAATCTCCGACCTACTGCGGGCGCCCCCGAATCGCCCCTCGCGGCGTTACGCCTCCTCGACGTAGGCCCCGCTACGCCTGCGTCGGCGCGCCTTGCGAGGGCGCCCGGGAACGCCCTCGCGACGGCCGGAGATTCATTCACAAGCTCTGAGCCGGGTAGGAGGGGATGTTTCAAGCGAGCAGCGGAGCATGCCGCTGAGCGTCGCGGGACGGGTACGTTCTCCGAGCGGCTGCGGGAGGTTCTCTTGCCTGCGGCTCGTCAAGAGCTAGGCCAGCAGGTAGACTGGTAGGCGGAGGGCGCGGGACTCTCGAACCCAACCGGCGGGAGCCGGTTCCCTTGAAGGGGTTCCACAGCCTTAGCTGTGGCCCATCCGAGGGGCATTCTCCCCGGCTCGTGTAGAATCGGCGCGCACTCTGCGTCGAAGCGAGACAACCAAGGGAGGGTTATGGCCCAGAAGAAGAAGGCGGTCAAGCCGGAATTTCCGACGACCGTCAACTTTGACTACATCAAGAGCCCGCTTTTTCGGGTAGTCCATGCCGATGGCGTCTGGGGCGGCGTAACCCCGCGCGGATTCATCAACATGAACTTCTGGAACACGCGTACCCCGATTCCCACGCGGATCATTCAGGAGGTCAAGCCGAGCGGTGATTTGGGAAAGGAGCTGGGCCGCGAGTCGCGCGACGCGATCGTGAGGGAAGTCGATGTTGGCATCATTCTTGACCTTGAGCTCGCCAAGTCGGTGTCGAAGTGGCTAAGGTCGAAGATCGAGATGGCGGAGAAGATGGAAGCCGCCCTTGCGGACGGGGAGAACTCAGAATGAGCGCAACAGCCCTCAAGTATGAAGACGTACCCAACAGCTCCGAACTGCGAATACGACCCGTCCACGGCTGGGCCGCGACTCGCCTTTCCGAGCCAGAGCGGCTCTTCTTCAGCCTGAAGCTAGGCCACGACACGAACGCCACGACTCGAGAAGGCGCTCGTGCCGCTTCGGATGTGTCCCTCAGAAGCGCCCTGATCGATCTCGATGAGCTGCGCGACTCGTCGGGGCGCGCGGAGATAGTCTGCGCCTATACAGCGCTGGCTGAGGAGTCATTCCGGAAGGTCTGGGATAACGAGGAAGATGCCATCTACGACACGCTATAGATTCGGCGACGTTCTGTTGGTCCCCTTTCCTTTCACCAACCAGACCAGCTCGAAACGGCGGCCCGCTACGGTCGTGAGTGCCGATGCCTACAACCAGAAGTTCCAGGACGTGATCGTGATGGCCATCCCGAGCGACCTCGCGCAGGGGCAGCGGCTTGGCGCGGTGACAGTGCGCGACTGGCGAGCTAGCGGCCTCCCCAAGCCATCCGTCACGAAGCCAGTCGTGACGTCCCTCGAGGTGGGACTCATCCAGAAGCGCCTCGGCCACCTGGACCCGCAGACCAAAGAAGACGTGCGGAAGGCTCTGAGGAAGATCCTCGGCTAAGGGCCCGCGCAGGAATAACTCCCGCATTCGGGCGTAATTCCATCAACCCTCGCGGCGTTGCGCTCCCTGCGGCATAGGCCCCGCTATGCCTCAGTCGCGCGCCTTGCGAGGATTGCGCCCTTACGCCCTCGGTGCTGGGAGTTATTCCTGCGCGGGCCCTAACCGAAGACGACGAAGGGCGGCTCCGGAGAACCGTCCTTCGATTCCACCGCTGCGAGCCTACTCGCTGGCCCGCACCTTCGCCACCGCCCGCTCGGCGATCTGCCGGTAGACCTCCCGGGCCTCCGGGGCCCGGGTGGGGGCCGGTGGTAGGTTTCGGCGCCATGGACTGCCTGGCCCCCCTGCCGCCCCGGTTCTACCGGCGTCCCTCGGAAGCCGTCGCCCGGGACCTCCTGGGGCGCTACCTGGTGCGGCGGACGCCGGAGGGGGAGCGCCTGGTGCTGCGCCTGGTCGAGACCGAGGCCTATCTCGGC
Organism: uncultured Acidobacteriota bacterium; assembly: GCA_963741925.1. Classification (GTDB taxonomy): domain Bacteria; phylum Acidobacteriota; class Thermoanaerobaculia; order Multivoradales; family DATKCC01; genus CAVUBL01. The sequence goes on along the minus strand of CAVUJU010000002.1, from coordinate 686,561 downwards.
GAGGGCGACCGGGCGAGCCATGCCCACGCCGGGCCGGTCACCGAGCGCAGCCGCAAGCTCTACCGGGGCGGCGGCCACGCCTACGTCTACCTGATCTACGGCATGCACTGGTGCCTGAACGCGGTCTGCGGCACCGAGGACGACGGCCACGCGGTGCTCCTGCGCGCGGGGGAGGCGGTGGCGGGCGCCGAGGCGATGAAGGCGCGGCGCGGGTTCGCGCCGGAGCGGCGGCTCAAGCCGGGAGACCTGGCCGGGGGGCCGGGCAAGCTCTGCCAGGCGCTGGAGGTCGACCAGCGCCTGGACGGGGCGCGGCTCTGGGAGGGAGAGCTGATGCTGGCGGCGGGCGAGCCGGTGGCGGACGGGGAGGTGGTCCGGGGGACTCGGGTGGGGGTGGACTACGCGGGGGCGGCGGCGGGCTGGCCGCTCAGGTTCGCGGTACGGGGGAGCCCGGAGGTGTCGCGGCCGCGCCTCGCGTGAGGCGGGCCGCGAGGCTCAGAGCTTGTGAATGAATCGCCGGCCGTCGCGAGGGCGTTCCCGGGCGCCTCTCGCCAGGCGCGCCGACGCAGACGTAGCGGGGCCTACTTCGAGGAGGCGCAACGCCGCGAGCGGCGATTCGGGGGCGCCCGCAGCAGGTCGGCGAAAAATTCACAAGCTCTCAGGGCTCGAGGTGGTCCCACCCGCTCTCGGGCCAGGGGCACGGGGTGCCGTCGCGGACGAGGACGAGCTCCCGGTCTTCGGTCGCCTCGCCGATCTCCGTGCAGCCGAAGCCGGCGGGCGGCGCCTCGCCCGGCGGCAGGCTGAAGAGCAGCACGTAGTCCTCGCCTCCCGCGAGCGCCAGGTCCACGGCGTCCTGCCCGAGGGCGGCGCACAACGCCCCGAACCCCTCGGCGAACGGCAGGGCCCCGGCCGCCACCCGGGCGCCGACTCCGCTCGCCGCGGCCAGCCGCGGGAGGTCGCGGGCGAGGCCGTCGGAGAGGTCCATGGCCGCCGCCGTCCTCCGGCGCCCGGCGAGCCAGCCCCCCAGGGCGAGCTGGGCCCGGGGGCGCACGTGCCGGACGACCGCGCGGCGGGCGGCGCGGGCGAGCGCCGCGGGGCGCGAGACGGCCTCCGGGAGCGCGACCGAGCCCTCGGTCGCCTCCGCGGCGAGCCGCGCCCCGCGCGCCAGGAGGAGCCGCCCGGCGCCCGACTCGCCGAGCGTTCCCCCGACCCACAGCCGGTCGCCGGGGCGGGCGCCGCGGCGGTGGAGCGCGCGGGCGCCGGGGGGGAGGGGAGCGAGGAGGGTGAGGGTGGCGGTCGCCGTGGGGCTGCGCGCCAGGTCCCCGCCGGCGAGGCGGACGCCGGTGGCGGCGCACTCGTCGAGGAGGGCCTCGAAGAAGGCGCGGCGGTCGAAGCCCGGCGGCGCCGAGAGGGCGACCAGGGCCCAGGCCGCCGGCGGGCCGTCGGGGGCCGCCGCGGGGAGCCCGCCGCTCGCCGCCAGGTCCGAGAGGTTCACCTGCAGGAGGCGACGGGCGAGGATCGCGGGATCGAGGCCGGGCGGGACGTGGACCCCGTCGATCTGCGAGTCGACACTCGCCCGCCAGGGCCCGGCGGCCCCGGGCGGTGGCAGCAACGCGACGTCGTCGCCCAGCAGCTCGGTGCCCGGCTGCTCCCGCAGCCAGGCGAGCAGGCGGTCCTCGCCGCTAGGGCCGCTAGGCACGGCTCGCGGCCGCCGCCTTGCGCCGGCCCCTGCCGCGCGCCGACGGCGCCTCGGGCGCGAGCAGCGCCAGCTCGACGACGTTGTCCACCGAGTCGACGAGGTGGAAGGTGACGCCCTCCTTGAGGTGCTCGGGGATCTCGACCAGGTCGCGCTCGTTCAGGCGGGGCAGGATCACCGCCGAGATCCCGGCGCCGCGCGCCGCCAGCACCTTCTCCTTGAGCCCGCCGATGGGCAGCACGTCGCCGCGCAGGGTGATCTCGCCGGTCATGGCGACCCGGCGGTCGACCGCCCGGCCGGTGAGCACCGAGAGCAGGGCGGCCGCGATGGTGATGCCCGCCGAGGGGCCGTCCTTGGGCACCGACCCGGCCGGCACGTGGATGTGGATGTCGTGCGCCGAGAAGAACCGGCGCCGCTCGGCGGGGATTCGCGTCGAGCTCTCGGACCAGGCGCGGGCGAAGGAGAGCGCCGCCTGCCCCGACTCCTTCATCACCTCCCCGAGCTGGCCGGTCAGGCGGAGCTTGCCCTCGCCCTCGACCGCCACGACCTCGATGAACATCAGGTCGCCGCCGGCGGCGGTCCAGGCGAGGCCGGTGGCCACGCCCACGCGGTCCCGGTCCAGGAGCTCCTCGGTGAAGTGGCGCGCCGGCCCCAGGAGCTCGGCCACCCGCTCCGGGTCGACCACCAGGGGCGAGAGGGCGCCGTCCCCGCCGGAAACCTGGCCGCGGGCCACCCGCACCGCCACCTTGCGGAAGATCGAGGCGAGCTCGCGCTCGAGGTTCCTCAAGCCCGCCTCCTTGGTGTAGCGGGCGATGATCTCGCCCAGGGCGGGGTCGGTGATCTCCACGTTCTCCGGGCCGACGCCGTTGGCCTCGAGCTGCTTGGGGATGAGGTGGCGCCGCGCGATGATCCGCTTCTCCTCCTCGGTGTAGCCGGAGAGGCGCAGGACCTCCATGCGGTCCCGGAAGGCGGGCTGGATCGGCTCGAGGAGGTTCGCCGTGGCGATGAAGAGCACCCGCGAGAGGTCGTACTCGACCCCCAGGTAGTGGTCCCGGAAGGTGGCGTTCTGCTCCGGGTCGAGCACCTCGAGGAGCGCCGAGGAGGGATCGCCACGGAAGTCCGAGCCGATCTTGTCGATCTCGTCGAGCATGAAGACCGGGTTCGAGGTGCCCGCCTGCTGGATGCCCTGGACGATCCGGCCGGGAAGGGCCCCGACGTAGGTGCGCCGGTGGCCGCGGACCTCCGCCTCGTCGCGCACGCCGCCCAAGGAGATGCGGACGAACTGCCGCCCGACGGCCCGGGCGATCGAGCGGCCGAGGGAGGTCTTGCCCACGCCCGGCGGGCCGACGAAGCAGAGGATCGGCCCGCGCGTGTCGCGCTTGAGCTTGCGCACCGCCAGGTACTCGATGATCCGTTCCTTGACCTTCTCGAGGTCGTAGTGGTCCTCGTCGAGCACCTGCTGGGCGTGGTCGAGGTCGAGGTCGTCGTCCGACAGGGTGTTCCAGGGCAGGCCGGTCAGGCAGTCGAGGTAGGTGCGGATGATGGCGCTCTCGGCGCTGTCCGGATGGGTCCGCTCGAGGCGGCGTACCTGCCGGTCGAGCTCCTCCCGGGCCTCGGCCGAGAGCCCCTTCTGCTCGGCGCGCTCCCGGTAGCCGGCGATCTCCTGGGCCAGCTCGTCGCCCTCGCCGAGCTCCTCCTGGATCGCCTTGAGCTGCTGGCGCAGGTAGTACTCGCGCTGGGTGCGGTCCATCTCGCCCCGGGCCTGGGACGAGATCTCCTGCTGCATGGTGAGCACCTGGACCTCGCGCAGCAGCAAGTCGCTCACCTTCTTGAGGCGCTCGAGGGGGTCGACGGTCTCGAGGATGCGCTGGGCTTCCTCGATCTTCAGGTCGAGGTTCGACGCCGCCAGATCGGCGAGCCGCCCCGGGTCCTCCAGGTTGGCGGCGATGACCATGACCTCGGGCGAGATGTTCTTGCCCAGGGCGGCCGCACTGTCCAGGCTGTCCTTGACGCTGCGCACCATCGCCTCGGCGGCGAGCCCCGCCTCCTCCTCGCCCTCGGGGCCCCGCGCCGCCGGCTGCTCGTCGATCCGCTCGACCTTGGCCTGGAGGTAGGGGTGGCTCTGCGAGAGGTGCTGGATGCGCACCCGGGCGAGGCCCTGGACCAGGATCCGGATACGCCCGTCCGGGAGCTTGAGCATGCGCATGATGACCCCGGCCGTGCCACAGGAGTAGAGGTCGTTCTCGCCCGGCTCCTCGAGCGACGCGTCGCGCTGGGCGGCCAGCAGGATGATCCGGTTCTCCGCCAGGGCCCGGTCGACCGCGGTCACGCTCGGCTCGCGGCTCACCGAGAGCGGCAGGATGATGTAGGGGAAGACGACCGTGTCGCGCAGCGGCAGGACCGGCAGCACGTCCGGGATCTTGACCGGCTCCTCCGGGGAGGTGGGCGCCGGCGGGTCCGCTCCCGCCCGCGGCTTGGAGCGCTCCTTGGCCGCCGGCGCCTCGGTGTCGCGCGCCCGGCTCACGGCTCGTCCTCGCCCGGCGTACCGCCGTCGACCACCAGGATCCGCCTGCGCTCCCGCTTCTCCTCGACCTTCGGGAACTCGACGATCAGGAGACCGTCGGCCGTCCGGGCGCTGCCGGCGCGGCTGTTGACCGGACGCTGGAGGTCGATGCGCCGCTCGAAGCTGCCGTGGAGCCGCTCCACGCGGTGGAACCGGGACGGCTCACCGGGTGGTGGCGGCGGCGGCTTGCGCCCACGCAAGGTGACCGTCTCTCCCTGCACCTCCACCTCGAGGTTCTCCGCCGGGATGCCCGGGACCTCGACCAGGATGATCACCTGCCCCGGGGTCTCCACCACGTCGATGGGCGGCTGGAGCTCACCGGCGAGGGGCTGGCCGGCGGCCAGGTTCAGGGCCTCGTCGAAGAGCCGGTCGAGCTCGCTCTGGAAGCGGGAGACGGGGATCATGTGACGGGCGGACATGGAGAGGCCGGCGCACTCACGCCCCGGGCCCCGAGTCTACGACTTGGGGGCCACGGAGATGTTGAGCCGGAGCAGGAGCTTCTCGAGGCTCCCCGTGTCCCGGAGGTCGACCCGCAGGTTGCGCACCGCCTCGACCACATGGTCGTCGTCGTCCTCGACCTCGAGGGTCACGGAGAAGCGCCGCGCCCGCCGGAAGACCTCTTCGGGCAGCGTGAGCTGGATGTCCCGGCGGAGCTCGCCGGTTCCGTTGCCGGCCGCCGCGTGACGGGCGGAGGCGGACCTGGCCGAGGGCGGGCCCATGGCCTCCTGGCGCAGGCGCTCGAGCTCGTCCAGGACGTTGCGGTTGGAGGTCCGCCGGATCTTGGCTTCGGGCGGCGGACCGGGCGCCTCGACCTCCGCCCGCGGGCGGACCGGGGCGGCGGGCCGGGCGGCCGGGTGCCCCACCACCGGCCCGGGCGCCGCGGCCTCGGGCGGCGCGGACCTGGGCCGGGCCGGGGCCTCGGCGGGGGCCGCGGCCGGCCCGGCCGCCTTGGGCTCGGCGGCGGCCTTCTCGGGGCGGCCGGCGGCGGCCGTAGCTCGGGCCGGCTCGCCTCCGGAGAGCCGCTTCTTGAGCGACATCAGGGTGACCTTGGAGATCCCCTTGAGGGTCTCGAACACCCCGTCCCCGAGGAGCGCCGAGGCCTCGAAGACGGGCCAGCCCGCGCGGTTGAGCTCCTGGTTCAGCTCGTCGACGGTGCACACGTCGTCGAGGTCCCGCTTGTTGAACTGGAGGACGAGGGGCACGTCGGCGAGCTTGAGCCCCATCTCCTCCAGGTTCTGCTCCAGGTTGCTCAGGGAGTCGAGGTTCGCCTGGAGCATCGGGCGCTGGGAGTCGGCGACGAAGACGATCCCGTCGACCCCCTTGAGCACGAGCTTGCGGGTGGTGTTGTAGAAGACCTGGCCCGGCACGGTGTAGAGCTGGATGCGGGTGTTGAACCCCGCGATCTGCCCGACGTCGATGGGCAGCAGGTCGAAGAAGAGGGTGCGGTCGGTCTCGGTCTCCAGCGAGACCATCTCGCCGCGGCACTCGGAGGAGGTCTGGCTGTAGATGTGGTGGAGGTTGGTGGTCTTCCCGCACAGGCCCGGGCCGTAGTAGACGACCTTGGCGGCCATTTGCATCGTGCTGTAGTTGAAGAAGACCATGTGCGCCGAGTCCCGGCCGAAAGGATAGAAAGACTAGCATCGGCCCCCGGAGGGGTCAAGGAAACCTGCGTCCTTCAAGGACTTGGCGAGACGCCCGGCCGCCGCCTCGCCGCCGGCGGAGAGGCGTACGGTCTCGAGGGCCAGGCGCGCGAAGAGGTCGAGACGCCGCGCCCCCTCGGCGCCGGCGGCCGCGAGGGCGCCGAGCTCGCGCAGGAAGGTGCCGGTCTCTCCCCGGGCGAGGGGACCGGTCAGGGCCCGGGCGATCGGCGGCGCCGCGGGGGGCGCCGGCGGCTCGCGGGCGTCGCGGCGGGCCTCGGCGAGGGCTCCCTGGGCCAGGGCGAGGTACCCCCGGCCGACGGCGTCCGGCAGGCCGAGGCCCGCGGCGAGGGCCGCCGCCGAGGCGACCAGGGTCACGACGCCGCCGGCGGCGACGCTCGCCGCCAGGTGGTAGAGCTCCCGGACCCCCTCCGGCACCTCGTGGGCCTCGGCGCCGAACGCCCGGGCGAGGCGCCCGGCGAGCTCCTGGGCCCGCGGGGCGCCGTCGGTGGCGAAGAAGACGCCCGCCGCCTCGGCGGGATCGGGGAGCGGCCGCGGGAAGGCCTTGAGCGGGTGGAAGGAGCCGACGGCCGAGCCGGTTGTCTCGAGAGGCGCGAGCACCGAGGCGCCGAGGCTGCCGGCGGTGTGGAGCGCCACGGCCGCCTGGGGCCGGCGGGCGAGCGTCGCGGCGACCGGGGCGATGGCGCCGTCCGAGACCGCGACGAGGAGCAGGTCGCAGCCGGCGCTCGAGAGCTCGTCGAGCCGCGCGGCGCGCGCCCCCAGGCCGGCCGCCGCCGGCGCCGTGCGTTCCGGGGCGCGGCCGGCCACCGCCACCACCTCCGCGCCCCGGGCGACGGCCCAGGAGGCGAGGCTGACGCCCACGCGGCCGGGCCCCGCGAGGCACAGCCTGAGCCCCGCCAGCGGCGAAGCCGGCGCGCTGGAACGGCGCCCGGGCCCGGGGGTCGACACTCGACTAGAATAGCAGCCGACCCCGCGCCCCGAGGGCGCTCCGTGCCGAGGAGCCCGTGTCACGATGCCCGATCCGCCGACCCAACGACCGCTGAACCCCCGCGAACGGGAGGTGCTCAGGGACATCATCCTGATGTACATCCTGAGCGCCGAGCCCGTGAGCTCGCGCGCCATCTCGAAGCACGGGGGGCTCGGGCTCTCGGCGGCCACGATCCGCAACATCATGGCGGACCTCGAGGACGCCGGGTACCTGCGCCAGCCCCACACCTCCGCCGGGCGGGTACCCACCGGCGCCGGCTACCACCTGTTCGCCGAGTCGCTGATGGGCCCCCACACGGTGCCCGCCCGCGTGCGCCGCTACATCGACGAGCACCTGCGCGAGGCGCCGGCCGACGCCGAGGGCCTGGTGGAGGTGACCTCGCACCTCCTCTCCGAGCTCTCGCAGCAGGTCGGGATCGTGGTGACGCCGGCGATCGGCGACACGGTGCTCCGGGCGATCGACTTCGTCCCCCTGTCGGGCTCCCGGGTGCTGGTGGTCGTGGTCTCGGAGAGCGGCTTCGTCGACAACAAGGTGATCGACACCGAGCGGCCCCTGCCGCGCGAGGAGCTCGTGCGGGCGTCGAACTACCTCACCCACAACTTCGGCGGCAAGACCCTGCGCCAGATCCGCGACCGGCTCCTGGCCCTGATGGCCGAGGAGCGCACGCAGGTCGACCAGCTCCTCGGGTCCGCCCTGGACCTGGCGCGCCGGAGCCTCGACCTGGTGGCCGAGCGCGAGGTGCTGGTCGACGGCACCTCCGCGCTGCTGGCCCACCCCGAGCTTCTCCGACGTGCAGCGGGTCCGCCGCCTGATCGAGACCTTCGGCGACAAGGTGCGCCTGGTGCAAATGCTCAACGCCTGCGTCTCGGGCGAGGGGGTGCGGGTGATCATCGGCGAGGACAGCGACCTGACGTCGGAGCTCGACTTCAGCCTGGTGGCGACGCGCTACGGGGTCGGGGAGCGGGAGCTGGGGACCCTGGGGATCTTCGGACCCTCCCGGATGGAATATCAGCGGGTGATCCCTCTGGTTCACTACCTGGGAGAGACCTTGAGCGAGGTCCTCGCGGCGGTGTCGACCGAGCCCGGATGACCGGACGGAACGAGGGATGAACGGATACAATAGCGCGCCGTACGCGGAGCGAGCCGGCCGGCGAGGAGCATGATGGCAGACGACGAACGGCGTCTCGACGACGATCTCGAAGACTCGGAGGTCGAGACGATCGATCTGGAGTCCGACGAGGAGGAGGACATCGAGGAGGCGATGCGCCGGGCGGTGGCCGCCGTCGACGACGTCTCCGCCCGGGGCGACGACGACGGCGGCGCGAGCGACGTCGAGCGCCTCGAGCAGGAGATCGCCGACCTGCGCGACCGCTCGGTCCGGACCCTCGCGGACTTCGACAACTTCCGCAAGCGGGCCGAGCGCGAGCGCCAGGAGACGAAACGCTACGCCCTCGTCGAGCCCATGCGCGACCTCGTCGAGGTGGTGGACAACCTGGAGCGCGCCCTCGCCGCCGGCGGCTCGGCCGACGACCTGAAGCGGGGCATCGAGATGATCCTGCGCCAGCTCACCGACCTGCTTCGCCGCTACGGGGTGAAGGCCCTCGACGCCGCGGGCGAGCCGTTCGACCCGGCGGTCCACGAGGCGGTCTCGAGCCGGCCCTCCGCCGAGGTTTCCGAGCCCACGGTGGCCGAGGAGTACCAGAAGGGCTACACGCTCCACGACCGCCTGCTCCGGCCCGCGCGGGTCGTGGTCGCCGTGCCTGCCGAGGACGAGGTGCACTGACCCCGTGGGCAAGATCATCGGCATCGACCTGGGCACCACCAACAGCTGCGCCGTGGCGATCAACGCCCTGACGCCCGAGGTCCAGGGCAATCGCGAGGGAAGCCGGACGACGCCCTCGATCGTCGCCTTCACCGAGGACGGCGACCGGCTGGTCGGCCAGATCGCCAAGCGCCAGGCGATCACCAACCCGCAGAACACGGTCTTCGCGGTCAAGCGGCTGATCGGCCGCAAGTTCGACGACCCCCAGGTGCAGCGGGCGGCCCAGGTCCTGCCCTACCAGCTCGCCCGCGCCGCCAACGGCGACGTGAAGCTCGAGATCCGGGGGCGCGAGTACAGCCCGCAGGAGATCTCCGCCTTCATCCTCGAGGAGATCAAGGAGTTCGTCCAGGAGGCGCTCGGCGAGGAGGTCACCGAGGCGGTGATCACCGTGCCCGCCTACTTCGACGACTCCCAGCGCCAGGCGACCAAGGACGCGGGCAAGATCGCCGGCCTCGAGGTCTCCCGGATCATCAACGAGCCCACCGCCGCGGCCCTCGCCTACGGCCTCCAGGAGGGCGCCAGCGACCAGATGATCGCGGTCTACGACCTGGGGGGCGGCACCTTCGACATCTCGATCCTCCAGCTCACCGACGGCGTGTTCGAGGTGCGCTCGACCGCCGGCGACTCCTTCCTGGGCGGCGAGGACTTCGACAACCGGATCATGGACTGGTTGATCGAGGAGTTCCAGGAGGAGACCGGCGTCGACCTCCGGGCCGACCGCATGGCCCTCCAGCGCCTCAAGGAGGCGGCCGAGCGCGCCAAGTGCGAGCTCTCGACCAGCGACACGGCGGAGGTCAACCTGCCCTTCATCTCCGCCGACGAGGCCGGCCCACGCCACCTCGCCCGGACCCTGTCGCGGCAGAAGCTCGAGGACCTGATCCGGGACCTCGCCGAGGCGACCGAGGGCCCCTGCCGGGACGCCCTGGAGCAGGCCGGGCTCAGGCCGGACCAGATCGACGAGGTGCTGCTGGTGGGCGGCCAGACCCGCACGCCCCTGATCGGCGAGCTGGTGGAGCGGATCTTCGGCAGCGGGCCCAACCGGAAGATCAACCCGGACGAGGTCGTGGCCATGGGCGCCGCCATCCAGGGCGGCGTGCTCAAGGGGGACATCAAGGACCTGGTGCTCCTCGACGTCACCCCGCTGTCGCTCGGCATCGAGACCCACGGCGGCCTGTTCACGCGGCTGATCGACCGCAACTCGACCATCCCGACGAAGAGCACCCAGCTCTTCACCACGGTGGTCGACAACCAGGACACGGTGGAGATCCACGTGCTCCAGGGCGAGCGCGAGTTCGCCAAGGAGAACAAGTCCCTGGGCTGCTTCGAGCTGGTGGGCATCCCGCCGGCGCCGCGCGGCGTGCCCCAGATCGAGGTGACCTTCGCCATCGACTCGAACGGCATCGTGAACGTCTCGGCCCGCGACGTGGCCACCGACCGCTCGCAGTCGATCGAGATCTCGCCGGCCGGCGGGCTCTCCACCGACGAGATCGACCGCCTGGTGGTCGAGGCGGACGAGCACCGCGTTCTCGACCAGGAGCGCAAGGAGATGCGCCGCCTGAAGAACCGCCTCGAGGGCCTGATCTACACCAACGAGCGAGTCTTCGGCCAGTTCAAGGACATGCTCGACCCCGAGGAGCAGACGCGCATCCGGGAGTCCCTGCTCCAGGCCCGGATGACCCTCACCGTCGACGAGAAAGCCGAGCTCGAGGCGACGATGTACGATCTCAACGGGATCTCGGCCAAGCTCTCCGACCTCATGCTCAGCCGGGGGTAGCCCTCCCGCGGTCGGTCCGCCGCCCCGCTCGCGGCCCGGCCCACGGCCTTCGGACCTCCCCGGCTCCCGACGTCATGCCTTCGAAACGCGATTACTACGAAGTCCTGCAAGTCTCCCGCGAGGCCGACGGGACCACCATCAAGTCGGCCTACCGCAAGCTCGCCGTGCAGTACCACCCGGACCGCAACCCGGGCGACGCCCAGGCCGAAGAGCGCTTCAAGGAGGCCGCCGAGGCCTACGCCGTGCTCTCGGACCCGGAGAAGCGAGCGCGCTACGACCGCTTCGGCCACCAGGGGGTGGGCGGCGCCGCCGGCAGCCCGTTCGCGGGCGGCTTCGACCCGTCGACCTTCGGCGACTTCGCCGACATCCTGGGCGACCTGTTCGGCTTCGGCTTCGGCGGCGGTCGCCGCCGCGGCGGCCGCGCCCCGAGCCGCGGCGCGGATCTGCGCTACGACCTGGAGATCGAGTTCGAGGAGGCCGCCTTCGGGGTCGAGAAGAAGCTCAAGATCCCGCGCCTCGAGCGCTGCTCCGAGTGCGGCGGCAGCGGCAGCGCCGGCGACGCCCCGCCCCAGGCGTGCGGCGTCTGCGGCGGTCGCGGCCAGGTGCGCTACACCCAGGGCTTCTTCACCATGGCCCGCACCTGCCCCCAGTGCCAGGGCGAGGGCTACGTGATCCAGGACCCGTGCCCCGAGTGCCGGGGCGAGGGGCTGGTGGAGCGGGAGCGCACGATCGAGGTCAAGATCCCGGCCGGCGTCGACGCGGGGGCGCGCCTGCGCCTCCAGGGCGAGGGCGAGCACGGGCGCCACGGCGGGCCCGCGGGCGACCTCTACGTGGTCGTCGGGGTCCGGCCGCACGCGACCTTCCGGCGCGAGGGGCCGCACGTGCTCGCCGAGGTGGACGTCTCCTTCCCCCAGGCGGTCCTGGGGGCGACGCTCGAGGTGCCGACCCTCCACGGCCCGGAGACCCTCGAGGTGCCGCCGGGGACCGAGCCCGGTCACCGCTTCCGCCTGCGCGGCAAGGGGATCGAGCGCCTCGACCGGCACGGCCGGGGCGATCACGTGGTGTTCGCGAGGATCGAGGTGCCGCGGGTCCACGACCTCTCCGAGGAGCAGGTGGAGCTGCTCCGCAGGCTGGCCGAGATCGAGGGCAAGCCGGTGCGCGAGGGGGTGATCGAGCGGGTCAAGAAGATGTTCCATTGACCGGCTGCCCCCCGCAACCCCTCGGATCCCCTTCCCGCCCCACCCGCCCTTCTTCCGGTAAGTTCCGCGGGGTGACGATGCGTGTGACCTACCTCGTGCCGGCCGAGCGGGAGGACGAGATGGTGGCGGCGCTCTGGGAGCTGGGGACCCTGGGGGTGCAGGTGATCGAGGCGGCGGGCGGGGAGGTGCGGCTCGAGGCCTACTTCGACGCCGAGGCGCCGGGGGCCGTGGCCGGGGCCCAGCCCGCAGGGTCCCAAGAGGTTCCCGCCGAAGACTGGCTGGCGTCCTACCGCGCGGCGGCGCGGCCCTTCCCGGTGGGCGAGCGGCTGTGGCTCGATCCGCGCGAGCCCGACGCCTCCCGGGAGCCGGCCCCGCCCGGCCGCCGGGCCCTCCGCGTGCCGGCCCGGGGCGCCTTCGGGACCGGCAGCCACGAGTCGACCCGTCTGGCGCTCGAGCTCCTGGAGGGGATGGCGCTCGCCGGCCGGCGGGTGCTCGACGTGGGCACCGGCACCGGCGTGCTGGCGCTCGCCGCCCTCGCCTTCGGCGCCCGGAGCGCGGTCGGCCTCGACGTCGATCCGACCTCGCCGTTCCACGCCCGGGAGAACCGCCGCCTCAACCGGCCCGGCCGGGGCGGCCGCATGGGCCCCGCGCTCTTCGCCGGCGCGCTCGCCGCCCTCCGGCCGGCTCGCCCCGGGGCCCGCTTCGACCTGGCGTTGGTCAACGTGATCCCGGAGGTGATCGCGTCCGACCTGCCCCTCCTTCCACCGCTCCTCGCCCCCGGCGCCGAGGCCGTCGTCTCCGGCGCCCTGGCGGTCTCCCGCGAGCCGATCCTCGCCACCTGGCGGGACCTCGGCTTCCAGCCGGTCGCCGAGCGCTCGGCCGGCGAGTGGATCGCCTTTCGGCTGGCGAGGGCGCCCGCGGGGGAGCCGTGACCACCTTGATCCTCCCGGCCGGGCTCTTCGCCGGCGAGCGGGCGCCGGTCGAGGGGGAGGCCTACCGCCACCTGTTCCGCGCCCGGCGCCTGGCGGTGGGCGACCGGCTGCGGGTGGTCGACGGGCGGGGCGGCGCGCGCTGGGCCGAGGTCGAGGCGGTCGACCGGCGCCGGGGATCGCTCCGGCTCCTGGGCCCGGCGCCGGCCAACGAGCCGGCGTACCGCCTGGAGCTCCTGGTGGCGACCCCCAAGCGGGAGCGGGCGTCGGCGCTGGTCGAGAAGACGACCGAGCTGGGGGTCGCGGCGGTCCGGTTCGTCGCCTCGGAGCGGAGCCCGCGCGAGCTCGGGCGCGGCACTCTCGAGCGCCTCGGCCGGGTGGCGGCCGCCGCCCTCGAGCAGTGCGGCGGCTCGCGTCTGCCGGAGGTGACCGGGGTCCACCGCTGGGACGAGCTGCCGGGGCTCCTCTCCGGCCTGCCCGAGCGCTGGTTCCTGCACCTCGCGGCGGAGGGCGCCGGCGGCTGGGGCGAGCTCTGCGCGGGGCGAGAGGGGCGCGGCGCCGTCCTCGTGGGGCCGGAGGGGGGATGGAGCGAGGCCGAGGCCGAGGCCCTCGAGGAGCTCGGCTGCCGGCCGGTCGACCTCGGCGCGCGGGTCCTGCGGGTCGAGACGGCGGCGTCGGTGGCGGCCGCCGCCCTGCTCCTCGGCCCTCGCGGTGATACCATGCCCCTTCATCGATAACCTGCAGAGCCCTGGGGCGAGCGGCTCGCGGGAGAGCGCCATGAACATCAACGACCTGCTGAAGATCGCCGTCGAGCGAAAGGCTTCGGACATCCACCTCAAGGTGGGGGGCCATCCGATCATCCGGGTCGACGGCCAGCTCGAGCCCCTGTCGGACCTGAAGCGCCTGATGCAGGAGGACACGGTGGCGATGGCGTTCTCGATCATGAACGCCCGCCAGAAACAGCGCTTCAAGGAGGAGCTCGAGATCGACATCGCCTACTCGGTGCCCGGCCTCGGACGCTTCCGCTGCGCGATCTTCCAGCAGCGCGGCAGCGTCGGCCTGGTGCTCCGGGTCATCCCGGCGCGCATCTTCTCGATCCGCGAGCTCATGCTGCCGCAGGTGCTCGAGAAGATCGCCGAGGAGCGGCGCGGGCTGGTGCTGTGCACCGGCACCACCGGCTCGGGCAAGTCGACGACCCTCGCGGCGCTGGTCGACTACATCAACTCCACCCGCAGCGAGCACGTGATCACGGTCGAGGACCCGATCGAGTTCCTGCACCGCGACAAGCGCTCGCTGGTCAACCAGCGCGAGATCGACGTCGACACCCGCGGCTTCGCCGGCGCCCTCCGGTCGGCCCTCCGGCAGGATCCGGACGTGATCCTGGTGGGCGAGATGCGCGACTACGAGACGATCGAGACGGCGATCCTCGCCGCCGAGACCGGGCACCTGGTGTTCTCGACCCTCCACACGCTCGACGCCACCGAGACGGTCAACCGGATCATCGCGGTCTTCCCGCCCCACCACCAGAAGCAGATCCGGATCCAGCTCTCCCAGGTCCTGAAGGCGATCGTCTCCCTGCGCCTCGTGCCCCGCGCCGACGGCATCGGCCGGGTGCCGGCGGTCGAGGTGCTGATCTCGACCCCCTACATCCGCGAGTGCATCGAGAACAAGGACAAGACCAAGTACATCCGGGAGCAGATCGCTCTCGGCACCAGCCAGTACGGAATGCAGACGTTCGACCAGTCTCTCTTCCAGCTCTACAAGAACGGCCTCATCACCCTCGACGAGGCCCTGCGCCGGGCGACCAACCCCGACGAGTTCAAGCTCAAGATCCAGGGGGTGCAGTTCACCGCCGACATCTCGCGCGAGCAGATGGAGGAGCAGCTCCAGGGCGTGGGCGGCGAGGACAACCTGCTGGGCGGCGCCGACTCCCCGTTCGAGCTGGAGCAAGGCTAGGAGCCCGTGGCGGGCTCGAAGCCTTCCTGCTACGACCAGGCGGTGAAGCTCCTCGCCCGGCGGACCCACTTCCGCCGCGAGATCGAGGAGAAGCTCCTCCGCCGCGGCTACCCGGCCGACGAGGTCGCAGAGACCCTGGAGCGCCTCGCCGCGCGCCGCTACCTGGACGACGCCGAGGCCGCCCGGCAGTTCGTGGCCGGACGCCTCGCCCGCTCCGGCGGCTACGGCCGGGCGCGCTTGGCGGCGGAGCTCGCGGCGCGCGGCGTGGAGGGCGAGGTGGCGCGCCAGGTCCTGGACGATCTCCTCCCCGAGGACGACCTGCCGGCGGCGCGCGCCGAGGCGCGGCGGTGGGCCGGCGCCGCGGGCAGGAAGGCTCCCGAGGCCCTGGCCCGCCGCCTCGAGCGCCGCGGGTTCTCCGCCCGCGCGATCGCCGCCGTCCTCCGCGAGCGGGGCCGGGAGGAGTCCGACTCCGGGTGAAGCGGCCGAGCTCTGTCTCGGCCGGCCCGACGCCGCGGCCGGCACCCTACGCCGCGCCCGTCCGCCGCCGAGGCCGGCGCGCTTCGGGAAGGCGGCGCCTCCCTCCCGACGTTGTACCCGACTCCGAGGGCACGTAGACTCGGCGCCCCGGGACCCCTCTCATGAAGAGCCACGACATCCGCACCTCGTTCCTCGACTTTTTCCGCGAGCGCGGCCACCGCGCCCACCCGAGCGCGCCCCTGGTCCCCCACGGCGATCCCACCCTCCTCTTCACCAACGCCGGGATGGTGCAGTTCAAGAACGCCTTCCTGGGTCTCGAGGAGCCGCCCGCGCCGCGCGTCGTGACCGCCCAGAAGTGCCTCCGGGTCTCGGGCAAGCACAACGACCTCGAGAGCGTCGGCCCGTCGCCGCGCCACCACACCTTCTTCGAGATGCTGGGCAACTTCTCGTTCGGCGACTACTTCAAGGACGAGGCGATCCGCTTCGCCTGGGAGCTCGTGACCGGCGTCTGGGGGCTGGCGCCGGAGCACCTCTTCGCCACCGTCTTCCGGGAGGACGACGAGGCGTGGGACCTCTGGCACCGGATCTCGGGCCTCCCGGAGGCGCGGATCCTCCGCTGCGGCGAGAAGGACAACTTCTGGGCCATGGGCGACGTGGGACCGTGCGGGCCGTGCAGCGAGATCCACGTCGACCTCCAGCCGGAGCGGCCCCAGGTCGCCTGGGACGAGGGCTCGGAGAGCGGGCGCTACCTCGAGCTCTGGAACCTGGTCTTCATGCAGTACGTGCGCGACGAGTCGGGCGAGCTCACGCCGCTGCCCAACCCCTCGATCGACACCGGGGCCGGGCTCGAGCGGCTGACGGCGGTGCTCGAAGGCGTCGCCTCGAACTACGACACCGACCTCTTCCTGCCGATCCTGGAGGCCGCGGGGGAGATCGCCCACGTCGCCTACGGCGAGGACCCGGAGGAGGACGTCTCCCTGCGGGTGATCGCCGACCACCTGCGCTCGGTCGCTTTCCTGCTCGCCGACGGGGTCATCCCCGGCAACGAAGGGCGGGGCTACGTGCTGCGCCGGATCCTGCGCCGCGCGGTGCGCCACGGCATGCGCCTGGGCCTCGACGAGCCCTTCCTCCACCGCCTGGTGCCGGTGGTGGGCGAGGCCATAGCCGGCGCCTACCCGGAGCTCGACGCGACCCGCGAGGCGTCGGTCGCGACGGTGCGCGCCGAGGAGGAGAAGTTCCTCTCCACCCTCGCCAGCGGCGCCCGCCAGGTGCAGGAGGAGGTGGAGGCGGCGCGAGCCCTGGGTCTCGAGACCCTCCCGGGCGAGCGGGCCTTCTGGCTCTACGAGACCCACGGCCTGCCCCGCGAGGTGATCCGCGAGATCGCCGAGGAGGAGCGGCTGGGGTTCGACGAGGCGGGCTTCGAGGAGGCCCTCGAGGCCCAGCAGGAGCGCTCGCGCCAGGCCGCCGGCGAAGGCAAGAAGCGCCTCGCCGCCCTCGCCCGGGTCCTGCGCGGCGACGAGGAGGGCGGCTCTGGCAAGGTGGCCGGCACCTCGTTTCTGGGCTACGACCTGCTGCGCCTCGAAGGCGCCCGCGTCGAGCGGCTGGTGAGCGACGGGGGCGGCCGGCCGCCGGTCGCCGCCGCCGGCCTCGGCGCAGGCGATCGAGGCGTGGCCGTCCTCGACCGGACGGTCTTCTACGCCGAGTCGGGCGGCCAGGTGGGCGACCGGGGGGCGATGGCCTGGCCGGGAGGGCGCGCCCGGGTCACCGACACGCAGAAGGACACGACCGGTCTCTTCTTCCACTTCCTGGAGGTCGAGGAGGGGACGCTCCGCCCGGGCCAAGAGGTGAGCCTCGAGGTCGACCGGGAGCTCCGAGTGCCGACCCAGAGGAACCACACGGCGACTCACCTCCTCCACGCCGCCCTCCGGGAGGTCCTGGGGACCGAGGTCCGCCAGGCGGGCTCGCTCGTCGCCCCGGACCGGCTGCGCTTCGACTTCACCTTCCACCGGCCGGTCGAGCCGGCGGAGCTCGGCGCGGTCGAGGACCGGGTCAACGCCCAGGTGCTCGAGGCGGTGCCCACGCGCATCGCCGAGACCGGCTACCGGGAGGCGGTCGCGGCCGGCGCCATGGCGCTCTTCGGCGAGAAGTACGGCGAGCGGGTGCGCACCGTCGAGGTGCCCGGGGCGAGCCTCGAGCTCTGCGGCGGCTGCCACGTCGCCAACACCGGGGAGATCGGCCTCTTCCTGGTCACCGCCGAGCGGGGCATCGCCTCCGGCGTGCGCCGGATCGAGGCGCTCACCGGCGAGGGGGCGATCGCCCGGGTCCGGAAGCGCGAGACGGTGCTCGCCGAGGTCGAGGGGGCCCTCGGCGCGCCGGCGGAGCGGGCGGCCGAGGAGATCGCCGCGCTCCGGAGCCGCGTCGAAGAGCGCGACAGAGAGCTCGCCAGGCTCCGCATGGAGAGGGTCGCGGGCGGCGGGGGCGGGAGCGACTGGCAGGGGGACGCGGTGGAGGTCGACGGCATCCGGGTGCTCGCCCGCGAGGTGCCGGCGGCGCCGGCCGGCGAGCTCCGCAACATGGCCGACGTGCTGCGCTCGAAGCTCGGCTCCGGAGTCGTGGTCATCGGCAGCCGGGACGACGAGAAGGTCTCGCTGGTCGCGGCGGTGACGAAGGACCTGACCGGCAGGGTGCCGGCCGGGCGCCTGGTGCAGGCGCTCGCGGCGCGCGTGGGCGGCGGCGGCGGGGGCCGGCCCGACTTCGCCCAGGCGGGCGGCAAGGAGCCCGAGAACCTGCCCGCGGCGCTCGCCGCGGTGCCCGAGACGGTGCGCGCGTTGCTCGGTTGACCGGATGCCCCCCGCAACCCCTCGATCCCCTTCCCACCCCACGTCCCACCCGGCCGTGGAGTGTGTCGATCTCGGCTGAAGCAGGCGACGGCCCGCCGGAGGATCGGGTCTGTTACAATTTGCGGGCTTCTTTTTTGGCACCCGATTCGATGAGGGAACCGTACGCCATCGTGCGCGCTTGCGCCTGGAGCTCTCTGCTTCCCGCGGGGCTCCTGATGGGGCTCCTCGTGCCGGCTCCCGCCGCCGCCCGGGTGGAGGTCCACCAGGCCGACTCCGGCCGCAAGGTGATCAGCAACGAGAACGACGCTCAGCGCGCCCGCCGCCTCGCTCCGCGCCTGGTCGAGCCCCCCTCCACGGCGATCCTCGACCTGATCGACGGCCAGGCGCGGGCGGTGGACCTCGATCCGGTCCTCGTGCGCGCCCTGGTCCAGGTCGAGTCGGGCTACAACCCCGAGGCGCTGTCGAACAAGGGCGCCATGGGGCTGATGCAGCTCATGCCCGAGACCGCCCGGGACCTGGCGGTCGCGAGCCCCTTCGAGCCCGCGGCCAACGTGCGCGGCGGTACGGCCTACCTGCGAAGCCTCCTCGACCGCTTCGGGCGGGTCGAGCTGGCGCTCGCCGCCTACAACGCCGGGCCGGCGGCGGTCGCCCAGTACGGCGGCATCCCCCCGTATCCCGAGACCGTCGAGTACGTGCGCCGGATCCTCGCCATGTGGCGGGGCGACGGGGCCGCCGCCCTGGCCGCCCCGGTCCGCGCGGAGGCTCCGGCGCGGCCGGTTCGCTGGCGCCGGGACGGCCCGCGCATCCATCTGACCAACGTGCAGTGAGCCCCGAGGCCGTGGCCGACCGGGCCCGCCGGGCCGCCGGGGTGACGTACAATCCCCGCCCGGCAGCCCGTCGCGCCGAGATCCCCTCCATGTTCAACGTCCCGAACCTCCTCACCCTCTTCCGGATCCTGCTCGTGCCGCTGCTCGTGGTGGCGCTCCTCACGAAGTTCGAGGGGAAGGAGTACGTCGCCCTGGGGGTCTTCCTCGTCGCCGCCGCGACCGACGTGCTCGACGGCTACCTGGCCCGGCGCCAGCGCCAGATCACCCGCCTCGGCAAGCTCCTCGATCCGGCGGCCGACAAGATTCTCATGTCCGCCGCGTTCATCTCCCTGGTGGAGCTCGAGGTGGCGCCGGCCTGGATGGTCGTCGTGATCGTGGCCCGGGAGTTCGCGGTCTCGGCCCTGCGCAGCTTCGCCGCCTCGGACGACGTGGTGATCGCCGCCGGGCTCTCCGGCAAGCTCAAGACCGGGGTCCACACCCTCGCCATCTCGGTGTGCATCATCCACGAGCGGCTCCAGGACCTGGGCAGCGTGGCGCCGCACTGGCTGGTGCCCACCGTCCTCTGGGCTTCGGTGGCGCTGAGCGTCGTCTCCGGGATCGACTACTTCATCCGCTACGGCCGCATGATCCTCGAGAGCCCCGGTTCGAGGGAGGCCTCGTGACCCGGCGCAACCGCGGGCTCCGCCGGTGAGCCCGCGCCGCTCCCGCCGCTCCCGCCGCCCCCGCCGCTCGGTCGCCGGTCACCGCATGAGCTTTCGTCCGCTGGAGCGACTCGCCCTCCTGTCGGGGCGCAACTACCGCCGGGTGTTCGTGGCGGTCGCCCTGTTCGTGGCCCTGGGCGGGGTCCTCGCCACCCGGCTCCACTTCGACACCGACGTCCTCCACCTCCTGCCCAAGCACGACCCCAAGATCCAGCACTTCCTGGAGGCGATGGAGCGCTTCGGGACCGTCGACTACCTGCTGGTCGTGGTGCGGGTCCCCGAGGGCGAGGTGGCGGAGCCCTACGAGCTGCTGGTCAGCCGGCTCGGCAAGCGCCTCGAGGCGCTCCCCCAGCTCGCGAAGGTGGACTACGAGATCGGCTCCCCCGAGACCCTGGTGGAGTCGCTCTTTCCCAAGGCCGTCCTGTTTCTGGACCCGAAGGGACGCGAGACCCTGGCCCGGCGGATCTCGCCGGAGGGCATCCGCGCCCGGGTGAGCGAGCTCCGGCGCGTCCTCACGACGCCGCAGGGGGTGGCGGTCAAGGACCTGATCAAGGTCGATCCGTTCGGCCTGTCGGAGATCTTCCTGAACCGCCTGGACGCGACCCGCGGCCAGCTCTCGGTCGACTGGACGAGCGGCTACTACCTGTCGCGGGACCACCGCCTGCTGCTGCTCCTGGGCCGGCCGGTCAAACCGCCGCAGGACACGGAGTTCGACGGCGAGATGGTCGACGCGGTGCAGGTCGAGGTCGACTCGGTGCTCTCCCAGTGGGGCGAGATCGTGGGCGCCGCGACCCGCGGCGAGGCCGCCCCGCCGGCCCCGCAGATCGACCTCGGCGGCTCGTACCTGACCGCCCTCGACGACTACCGGCTCATCCGGGGCGACATGGTCCGCAACATGGCCACCTCGGCGGCCCTCGTGCTGCTCCTTTTCCTCCTCGCCTTCCGGCGCCTCGGGCCGCTGCTCTACGCCATCCTCCCCCTGGCCGCCGGCCTCGTCCTGACCTTCGGCTTCTCGGCGGTCACCGTCGGGACCCTCTCCTCGGCGACCAGCGGCACGGCGGCGCTCTTGATCGGCCTGGGAATCGATTTCGTGATCGTCTCCTACGGCCGCTACGTCGAGGAGCGCCGGCGCGGGGCCGACATGGAGCCGGCTCTCGCCGTGATGGCCACCACCTCGGGCCGCGCGGTGGTGGTGGGGGCGGTGACCACCGCCGCGACCTTCTACGCCTTCCTGGTGACCGACTTCACCGGCCTGCGCCAGATGGGCTTCCTGACCGGCACCGGCATCCTCTTCTGCATGCTGGCGGTGCTGGTCCTGCTGCCGGCGCTGATCTCGTGGGGCGAGCACCGGCACCGCCGCCGCGAGACCCAGCCCAACCTCTACCTGCACAGCTTCGGCACCGGGCCGCTGATGCGGTTCTCGACCCGCCACCCACGCTCGACCCTCGCCATCGGGGCGGCGATCACGGTGCTCGCGGTCTGGGGCGCCCTGGGCCTCCAGTTCGAGGAGAGCATGAAGTCCATGCGCCCGGAGAAGGGCAACCGGGGCATCGACGTGGGCCGCGAGGTGGCCGAGCACTTCGACTCGGGCTTCGACGCCATGATGCTCATGGTGCGCGGCAAGACCCTCGATCAAGTGTTCGAGCGCTCCGAGGCCGCCGCCGCCGGGGCGAAACGCCTCGCCAGGCAGGGCGTGATCCTCGGCTACTCGGGCCTCACGTCGCTCGTGCCCAGCCCGCGGCGCCAGCGGGAGGCCCTCGCCTGGCTCGCCGAGAAGCGCGCCAGCGGCCTCCTGGACACGGGCCGGATCGACGCCGACTTCCGCCGGGCGCTGGCCGAGGAGGGCATGCGCGCCGAGCCGTTCGAGAAGGGGCTCGGCCTCTTCGCGAAGGCCCTCTCCGTGCGCCGGCCGATCCCGCCCCGGGAGTTCGTCCCCGAAGGGCAGGCGGGCCAGCTCCTGGACCGCTACCTGCAACGGGTCGCGCCCGCCGAGGGGGGCGGCTGGGTGAGCGTGGTGTACCTCTACCCGCCGAACAACCAGTGGCGGCGCCGGCCGCCACCCCAGGCGGTCGCGCTCGCCGACGAGCTGGGGCCCGCCGTGGTCTTGACCGGCCCCAACGTGGTGAATCAGCGGATGCGCGAGCGCGTGCGCCGGGACGCCGTGGTCGCCGCGGTGCTGGGGTTCCTCCTGGTCGCCCTGCTGCTGTGGATCGACTTCCGCCGCCTGCGCGACGTCCTGCTCGCCCTGACGCCGCTCCTCGTGGGCCTCCTCTGGATGCTCGGGGGGATGGCGCTGTTCGAGATCAAGATGAACTTCATGAACGTCTTCGTGACCACCATGATCATCGGCATCGGGGTGGACTACGGCGTGCACGCCGTGCACCGGTACCGGGAGTCGCGCCATCTGCTGAGTGACGTGAGCGACCCGCAGGTGCATCGACACCGGCTCGAACGCTTGAACGGCGGGTTCATCGAGACCGGCAAGGCGATTGTCGTGGCGTCGCTCTCGACCGTGGTCGGCTTCGGCTCGCTCGCCACCTCGCGCTACCCGGGGCTGCGCTCGACCGGGTACGTGGCCGTCCTCGGGGCGCTCAGCACGGCCCTGGTGGCGATCACGCTGCTCCCGGCCTATCTGGCGCTCCGCGAGCGCCGGCGGGGCGCGAAGACGGCGGCGAATGGAGGGCCGGAGTGAGCGCCGGGACTCCGCCGCTCCCGCCCGCGCCGTGATTCGACGTATTCCAAAGGTTCAATACTTCTATTCAAGGACATAGAAGTTCCGTCCTCACGCGTCCCGCTTCGCGACTCGTCGCGCACTGACAAGACGGAGGAAGCGGCCATGGGCGGCCATGAAGGTCTCTCTGCGGTCCGCTGGAAAGGGCGTAGCCTATAATGCGGAGGAAGCGAGCGCTCTGTGGCGTGGTCGTCCTGGCCCTGGCGCTGAGCCTGTTCGTGGCTCCAGCGCTCCAGGCGGCGGACAGGGCACCGGAAAGGGGTCCGGCAGGACTATGGGTCTCGATCGAGCATTGGATCCAGGAGGTCGTGCTCGACCCGCTCGGCTGGTTCTCGGAACAACCGGCCGACTCGGGAATCCAGAGCCAGACGAAGGCGGCGACCTGCGACCCGGCGACGGACCCGACGTGCTCGGGTGCTTCTGGTACGGCAGCGACGACGGATGGCGGGCCTGGGGTCGACCCGAACGGCGGCTAGAGAGGGTCACTCCCCGCAGGTGGAGTGAGTCTTTTCTGAAATGAACATGATGCACAAGCGCCATCTGACCAGCGCGGAACTCCGAGGTCTAGTCGATTGCGAGATGGGACCAGAGAGGGTTTGGAGCGCGATTAGCCACCTGCGGTCTTGCTCCCACTGCAGGTCGCTCGTGAGGGCTCTACCGACTCCTCAGCGCCTAGTCTTGGAGATCTACTTGGAAGGTCGAGGGCGCGGACCCTGTGATTCACCGCGAGAGGATGCCTACTCCCAGGCCGTCGACCGCGCATTTCAAGGTGTACTGGCAGAAAATGTCCGGCTTGAGCTGGACCGGCATCAGGCTCCGGACCTGGTTGCCGAGCTAAGGGGGCTGCCTCTTGCGCGGGCACAACTCAGAGTAAGAAACTCTTATCGCTATCAAAGCTGGGGGTTGGTTGAAAAGCTATTGGAGTCCTGTAGGGCCGGCTGGGCCGAGGACCCAGCGAAGTCTGAGGAGTTGGCCTTGCTGGCCGTTTCAGTAGCCGAGCAAATTGAAGCCCCGGGGTTCCGTGGTGCGATTCTCAACGATCTAAAGGCCGAAGCTTGGAGCTACGTCGGCAACTGCCGCCGCATCCTCTCCGAATTCCGGACTTCCGAAGTGGCATTTCGAGAGGCTGATTCCTACCTCCAGCTAGGGACAGGTGATGCCTTGGAGAGAGCGCAGATCCTCAATCTTCGGTCGTCACTTCTGGAAACCATTGGTGACTTCGAAGGCGCGAACAACTTGCTAGACCAAGCGAGTCTCGCCTATCGCGCGGCAGGAGATTCACACCTTGAGGGTCGCGCCTTGGTTCAAAAGGCCAAGCTCTTGAGAGACTCTGGACGAGTCGAGCAGAGTATCCCTCTGCTTGAACGAGCCAGCGAGCTAGTTGATGGCGACCGTGATCCATTCTTGCTTTTCGCTTTGCGCCAGAATTTGGTTCTCAACCTGAACGACGCTGGGCTGCCCGAGAAGGCCGCTGCGCTCCTTCCAGAAGTTCGCAGGCTTGGCCGGAAACATGGAAACCGCCTGGATCGCCTGCGTCTTCTATGGACTGAAGGTCTGATCTGCAGGAAACTGGGCCAAACTGAGCTGGCCGAGGAAGCCCTCAGGCAAGTACGCGAGGGCTTCATCGCGGCCGAGATCGGCAATGACGTCGCCCTCGTCTCCCTTGATCTTGCGACCCTCTACCTTGAAACCGGCCGGACCGCCGAAGTCAAGCAGCTCGCCGCCGAGATGCTCCCCATCTTCGCCTCGCGGCAGATCCACCGCGAAGCCATCATGGCCTGGACCGTCTTCCGCCAGGCGGTGGAGCAGGAGGCCGCGACGGTGCGGGTGATCGAGGAGGTGGCGGCCCGCATCCGTGGGATCCAGTCCCACCAAGCCCCTTCCGGCGAAGCTCTGTAACCGGTTCCCTGGCGGCATTCGCTCCTGCCCAAACCCAGCGTCGAGTGGGAGAGCGCTCGCGAAGCCCTTCGAGGCCGCGGAGTGCTACTCTGCGCAGGTGACTGACGAGCACGTCACCCGCGACCTCTTCCGGGCGATCTCCGGCGGCTGGCGCAACCCCGGCGACCTGGCAGCCATCGCCCTGGCTCACCTCTTCGAGCTCTGCCCGCGGTGCCGTAGGGAGTTTCAGTCCTGGCGCCGGGAGCTGGGCGAGGGCGTCCCCGCGGCCGGCCCGCACGACTACGAGGCGGTCCTCGTCCGCTTCCGGGCACGAGCGGCGCCCAAGCCGGCCAACTCGAACGAGGCGCCGGGCGCCCTCGATGCCAGGGCCGCGGCCGAGGAGCGGGAGGCCCGCTCCCGGGCCGAGGAGCTCCTTCGCCTGTCGCCCGCCGAGCAGGCGGAGCTGGTGCGCCGCGAGCCGGAGCGCTTCGCAGGCCTCCTCCTGGCCGAGATGCTGATCGAGGACAGCCGGAAGAAGGCCCCGGACCGTCCGAAGGAAGCGGCCACCCACGCCCGCCTCGCCCGCCTCGTCCTCCACCACACTCCACTCTCCGCCTACGCCGGCGAGCTCTACGTCCGCGCCCTCGCGTACCTCGCGAACGCCATCCGCGTCATCGGCGACCTTCCGCGCGCCGACCAGATCCTCGGTGATGCTCGCTACTTCTTCCGCGCTCTAGGTTGCGGTGACCGTCTTGTTCGGGCGGAGCTGGATCGGCTTGAAGGGACATTGCGGGTGGGCCAGCTACGGATTGAGGCCGCGGTCTCCGTCTTGCTCCGCGCTCAGATGGTCTATCGGCTCGAGAACCAACCCAGAATGGTCGCGGGAACAATTCTCACTATTGGTCGCGCACACGAGAGGCGTGGTGCGGCCGATATGTCATTGAAGTTAGTCGGGGAAGTAGAACGTATTCTCGATGACGCACCCGACCCAAGACTCTCCAGGATAGCTTACGCCAACCGCGTAGGTTTCCTCTGCACGACTGGAGATCTCGGACTGGCCATGAGCCTGGCCCAGGATCTCAAGGACGGTCACCAGGAGAGAGATCTCATCAGTAAAGTCCGGAATGAGTGGACTGTGGCGAAGATCTACCGCAAGGCTGGGAACACAGAAGAAGCGGTAAAGGGGCTGAGCTCAGTTCGCGAAGCCTTCAGCTCTCGTGATTTTTTCTATGACAAGGCAGTGGTCTCGCTTGAGTTGGCCGACCTGCTCGCTCAGCAGGCTCAACCGGAAGAGGTTCAGCACCTTGTGGCAGAGGTGGTACCTGTATTTCGGAAGCTGGACCTGCCCACCAGAGTGGCTGAAGCTGAAACGCTGGCTCGGCGAGCTGCCAGCTCGTAGCCAGCGACCATCACTCATCGAAGGAGTAAAGCGCGATGGACGAACACGTCACCCGCGACCTCTTCCGAGCGATCTCCGGCGGCTGGCGCAACCCCGGCGACCTGGCCGCCATCGCGCTTGCCCATCTCTTCGAGCTCTGCCCGCACTGCCGCAGGGAGTTCCAGGCCTGGCGCCGGGAGCTGGGCGAGGGCGTCCCCGCGGCCGGCCCGCACGACTACGATGCGGTCCTCGACCGCTTCCGGGCACGAGCGGCGCCCAAGCCGGCCAACTCGAACGAGGCGCTGGGCGCCCTCGATGCCAGGGCCGCGGCCGAGGAGCGGGAGGCCCGCTCCGGGGCCGAGGAGCTCCTTCGCCTCTCGCCCGCCGAGCAGGCGGAGCGGGTCCGCCGCGAGCCGGAGCGCTTCGCGGGCCTCCTCCTGGCCGAGATGCTCATCGAGGACAGCCGGAAGAAGGCCCCGGACCGTCCGAAGGAAGCGGCCACCCACGCCCGCCTCGCCCGCCTCGTCCTGCACCACACTCCACTCTCCGCCTACGCCTGCGAGCTCTACGTCCGCGCCCTCGCGTACCTCGCGAACGCCATCCGCGTCATCGGCGACCTTCCGCGCGCCGACCAGATCCTCGGTGATGCTCGCTACTTCTTCCGCGCTCTCGGCTGCGGCGACCGCATTCTTAGGGCAGAGCTGGACAAGCTCGAAGGAACGCTGAGGGTCGGCCAACAGCGCCCCGAGGAGGCGGTCTCTCTGTTCCTGCGGGCGCTGATGGCCTATCGGCTCGAGGGCCAGTTCGAGAACGGCGCGGCCGTCTTGATCTCGCTCTCCAGGGCCCACTACCGCCGCAGAGCTCTATCAGCCGCCATGGAAGTACTAGACGAGGCCTCACGAGTGCTCGAGGTGGCGCCTGACGCATGGCTTTCGTCGCTTGTGCAAGACAATCTCGCGGTGATCCTCGAGATGTCCGGCCGGCTGCCAGAGGCGGTCGAAGCAATCCAGCGCGCAAGTGAGCAGTTCAGGGGTCCGGTCATGGCGCTTCGAGTAGCGTGGAGGCAGGCCTCGATCGCCGAAGGCCTCGGTGACCTCGACCGGTCGGCGAAGCTCTGGCAACATGTCATCGCGGGCTTCTCCGACCACGGCCTCTTCTACGACCGTGCGCTGGCTTCACTAAACCTCGCTCGCCTTTACGCTGACCAGGGAGATCGCCACGAGGTGGAGCGCTTGATGGCGGACTCGATCCCTGTCTTCCGACGGCTGGAGCTTCCCACGAAGGTGGTCGAGGCCGAGAGCTTGGTTCGGCGAGCCGCCAGCGCGTAAGATCGAGCACGCCGACCGCAGCACAGCAACCTTGAATCTGGTCGACGTCGTGAATAGCGACGGGCCGCGGCCTTCGACGTCCAGCCGCGACTGTCCGAGCCGATCGGTCTCCAGGTCGAGGCCGAGCCCCGGAAGATCGCGGGCGAGTCCCGGGCCCGCCCGCAAGTGGGGCGAGAACACCTCTCGTCGGCCCAATTCCAGGTGACTCGAAACGGGTTGCCGTAGCTCGATCGGCGCGCCGAGGAGTGCTACTCTGCGCAGGTGACCGACGAGCACGTCACCCGCGACCTCTTCCGGGCGATCTCCGGCGGCTGGCGCAACCCCGGCGACCTGGCCGCCATCGCCCTGGCTCACCTCTTCGAGCTCTGCCCGCGGTGCCGTAGGGAGTTTCAGTCCTGGCGCCGGGAGCTGGGCGAGGGCGTCCCCGCGACCGGCCCCGAGGATTACGAGGCGGTCCTCGATCGGTTCCGGGCCAGGGTGGCGCCCAAGCCCGCCAACTCGAACGACGTGCCGGGCGCCCAGGAAGCCAGGGCCGCGGCCGAAGAGCGTGAGGCCCGCTCCGGGGCCGAGGAGCTCCTTCGCCTCTCGCCCGCCGAACAGGCGGAGCGGGTCCGCCGCGAGCCGGAGCGCTTCGCGGGCCTCCTCCTGGCCGAGATGCTCATCGAGGACAGCCGGAAGAAGGCCCCGGAGCGTCCGAAGGAAGCGGCCACCCACGCCCGCCTCGCCCGCCTCGTCCTCCACCACACTCCACTCTCCGCCTACGCCTGCGAGCTCTACGTCCGCGCCCTCGCCTACCTGGCCAACGCGATCCGGGTCATCGGCGACCTGCCGCGGGCCGATCAAATCCTGGGCGACGCCCGGTACTTCTTCCGCACCCTCGGCTGCGGCGACCGCCTTCTCCGGGCGGAGCTGGATGGTCTCGAAGGGAGTCTCCGGACTGACCAGTGGCGCCCTCACCTGGCAATCTCGCGCCTACTGCGCGCATTGATGGTGTACCGCCTGGAGAGCAGGCCACGATTGGCCGCTTCGACGCTCCTCAACCTGGGTCGGGCACAGAGCAGGCAGGGTCAGTTTGAACCTGCCCTGGCAACTGTTGGCGAAGTTGAAAGGGTGCTGCAGGCGGCACCGGACGCGCGCCTGCTGCGCTTCGCGCGCGAGCATTTCGTGAACTACCAATGCGACGCCGGCAATCTGGAGCAGGCGATCCGAGTGGCCCGCGAAAGCGAGGAGCTCTTCGAGCGCCAGAGCGATGCCATCAGCCGACTTCGACAGAGATGGGTCATGGCGAAGATTTCCCGGCGAGGCGGCGACCGGGAAGACGCTCTCGCGGGGCTCACCGGAGTCCGCAGCGAGTTCGCTGCGGTCGGTCTCTTCTACGACGCGGCGCATGTGGCACTCGATCTGGCCGAGCTCCAAGCCGACCAGCATGAACGCCACGAGGTCGAACGCCTGACGGAGGAAGCCCTCCCCGTCTTCCGCCGGCTCGAGTTGCCGACCAAGGTGGCCGAGGCCGAGGCCCTGCGCCGGCGGGCCGCGACCTGGCGATAGGCCAGGTCCGACAATCGCCCGCTCGCCGGTCGGTGGCCCGCCAGGTCATCCTCGCTCTACCTGAACCCTGTGTCACCCGAGGCCGGCCACCCGGAAGGCCCCGGAAGCTCTCCGCCAGCCCGCCGGCGTGAATCTGGGCGCCAGGAATCTCAATGCAGAAAGTTCTTGACATGCGTACATCTCCGTGTATAAGCTCAAGCCCATGGTCAGCAAGAAAGCCAAAGCAGATGGGCGGGTCCGGGATCTCGAGCCCTTCACGGCTCGCCTGATGCACGACGCCGGGCGTCGTCTGAGGGCACTGGTGCAGATCGAGGGCGGCCAGGTGGTCCCGCAGCCCGGCGCGGTGGCCGCTCGGACAGGGCCCGACGCTTCGCTACATATTGGGAGAATGCTCATGACAAGAAGACCGAAGGACTCGACCGCGACAGATCCTTCGCGGGGTTACGGACGTTGGTCTCCTGGTTGCCGGGTCGCGAGGCCGCTTCGTGCCTCCTGGCGGGTCGGCTTCCTGGTCCTCACCTCGTTCCTCGCGGGGTCGGTCGCCGCGGGGGCGATGGCACCGATCCCCTTGAAGCCGGCGGCGAGCTCGCCGCCGGAGATCGCATTCGAGCCGGACGCGGTGGTGGTGAGCGGCCTCGGGCCGGCGGCGGAGGTGATCCTCCACGGGGTGAGCCGCTACCACGATGTCTACTACTGGGCGCTGGTACCGACCGACGAGGTCCTGACGGCGGACGCGACGGGCACCCTCCGCTACGAAGTGCCGGACGGCGTCGCCCCGTTCTCGGTCTGGGCGGCGATCGACACGGGCACCGGCGAGCTCGGCCTCGCGAGCCCGGAGGGGTCGATCGCCCACGAGGTCGCCTTCCCGGCCGACGGTCTCGCCCAGGCGCCGGGGGGCGTGGTGAGGCGGCTCCACACCTCCTGGGAGCGGGCGGAGGTCCTCTTCGTCCGGCCCGGGGTGGGGGCCTGGCGCGGGGCGGCGTCGCGCGGGGCGCAAGGCAGCCCGACGGCTGCCGGCGCCGAGGTCGACCTCGCCTCGGCCCTTCCGATCGAGGCCGCCCCGGCACCGCCGGCCGAGCTCGCCGTCGGCGACGTGGTGATGGCGGTCAACCTGGACACCCTCGACTACTTCGCCGCCCGGCTGGTGCCGCCGGGCCAAGAGCCCTGAACCGACCCCGCCCCGGAGAGACGACCATGAGCCCTTCCGCCTCGCCCCGCCCTTCCACCCTTCGCCCGGCCGCCGGGCTCGCCCTACTCCTCGCCCTGGCCGCCCTGCCGGCCGCGGGCCTCCAGCACCCGAATCACGCCCAGGGCTTCCAGCCCGAGCACCTCTACCAGCTCGGGGACCTCGACAGCATCAACGAGTTCAACGGAAACCTCACGGTACAGATTCCGCTCGCCTCGTACCCGGTCAACGGCGGCTTCTCTGTACCCCTCGTCTTGACGTATACAGGCAATGTCTGGGACTACGAGCTCGACGAGAACCTCGCCACCGGCGGCTACTACCTGATGGCCGTGCCTCGGGCCTCAGACAATTCGGGGCTCGGCTGGCACCTCTCCTTCGGGACCGTCGAGCCGACCACCAACACCAACCCGGGCGGCTACCGGAGCCCCGACGGAGCCGAACACCCCCTCGCCGTCAGCCTCCACCTCGGAGGGTCGACCGCCACCGGCTTCAAGTACACGAAGGACAGCACCTACCTGCGCTACAACACCAGCGTCGCGCCCCACGTTCTCGAGTTCCCCGACGGCACCCGGCGTGATCTGGTGAAGGATTCGAAGACGGGGAATGAACGGCCCACCCGGATCGAAGACCGGTTCGGCAACTTCCTGAACATCGAGTACCTCGCCTCGGCAACCTACCCGGGCCTCGAGAACTGGAGGCTCACCGACTCACTCCACCGGGTCCAGATGATCTACTTCAAGCCGGCGCCGGCGCTCGCGAAGGTGTACAAGGAGGGCGTCGTGGACCGGGTGGTCGTGACCGCCTTCGGCGGCCAGACGCTCACCTACACCTTCCACTACTCGGGGACCGAGGTGACGCGAGGGATGACCGATCCGGCCCTCTCGTGCGCCTACGCCTCGACCACGGTGGTCGTCCCGCTGCTGACGAGCATCACGCGGAGCGACCCGCGGACGCCGCAGAGCCAGGTGCCGGCCTATGACTTCACCTACGACCCCGGCCCGTACCACGGCGCCTGCGACCTCGCCCAGACCGACAGCCGGTCGGCCCACCTGCTCTCGATGACGCTCCCGACCCACGGCACGCTCCGGTGGAGCTGGAACTACTACCTCTTCCCCAAGAGGTCCGAGACTCTGGGCGGGGTGTTGAAGCAGGGGCCCAGCGGTGGCTTCGGCCTGCGGCCCTTCAGCCGCTCGGTGGGGGTCGTCCAGCGCCAGACGGTCCAGGCCGACGGCACGGTCGAGGGGACGTGGACCTACCAGGAGGGGTTCACCTCCGATTCTTCCGGCATCGGGCGCGCGTCGACGACGACCGTGACCGACCCCCTCGGCAACCAGACGACCCACTACTTCAGCGTCTACGCCTGCCAGCCTGGGATCAGCGGTTGCTCCACCCAGGACCCGGACCCGGGCGGCTGGTCGTACCACGACTACGGCCTGCCCTTCACCCGCAACGCCAAGGACGCGAGCGGCACTCGGTTCCTCTCGAGCGAGATCCGCCAGGGGGCGAGCGCGGTCAAGCGGCGGATCTACGTGCGCTACGAGTCGAGCGGCCAGGACTTCAACCCGCGGGTCGCCTCGGAGCGGACGGTCTACGTGGACGACGGCGGGACCTTTGCCGACACAAACTCTTCGAGCTTCGACGGCCTGGGCCACTACCGCCAGGTCGCGACGGGCGGCAACTTCGCCGCCGGCAACGTGCGCACCACCTTCACCAACTACAACCCGGGCTCCTGCGCCACCTGCACGCCGGCGACAGGCGCGGCCTGGTTGCTCGGCACCTACACCTACCAAACGGTCACCGAGGGGGGCGTGACGGCCAAAACCGAGGCCTGTTTCGACGGCACGACGGGCGCTCTCACGAGTACCCGGACGCTTCGGAGCGGGACGACCCGGAGCTCGACCGACCTCGTCACGGTCTACGTCCGCGACGGCGTGGGCAACGTCACGAGCGAGAAGTTCTTCGGCGGCGACACGCAGGGCCTCGGGACCGGGGGCCTCTGCGGGCTCGCCCTGCCGGCCGCGAGGTACCAGATCGACCACAGCTACCAGGCCGGCGTGCTGGCGAGCTCGCAGTACTCGGGCCAGCCGTTCAAGTCCCTGGATCGGGTGATCGACCTCGGGAGCGGCCTGGTCAAGACGAGCCGCGACGTCTCGGGGCTCGCCACCACCTACCAGTACGACGTCCTCGGCCGGCCGACCCTGGTCCTGCCGGCCCAGGAAGGGCGGACCCAGTTCGTCTACAGCGCCCCGACCGACCCGCCCAAGGTCTGGATCTACCGCAAGCCCCACGGCGGCGGCTCGCCCCTTTCGACCCGGGAGCTCGACTTCGACGGCCTGGGCCGGGTCTCCCTCGAGCGCCGGACGATGGCCGACGGCACGATCTCGAGCCGGGCGACCAACTACAACGCGGCGGGCTGGGTGAAGTCGAAGACCGGGTGGGCGACGAATTCCGCGACGATCTATCGAAACTTCGACCCCTTCGGCCGCCCGACGCTGATCCAGCCGCCCGACGGCTCGGCCCACGACTTGACCCTGACCTACCACGGCGTCCGGCAGGTCGATCGCACGGTGAAGGTCGGCACCGCCTGGAACGGCACGGCGGTCACCGAGTCCTCGGCGACCACGACCGAGATCTACGACCGCCAGGGGCGGCTCTACCAGGTCTTCGAGCCGGCGAACCCGAACGGCAGCGACTCGACGACGACCTATTCCTATGACGTGGGTTCGCGTCTCGCGCGGGTCAGCCAGACGGCGAAGAACGCCGCCGGGACCTCGTTCACCCAGACCCGGCTCTTCAACTACGACTCCCGGGGCTTCCTCCTCTCGGAGCGCCATCCGGAGACGGGGTCCTCTGGCAACGGCTACGTCACCTACGGGAGCTACGACGCCCGTGGCCACGCGGGGACGATGACGGACGGGCCGAATACCCTCCGCTTCACCTACGACGGGGCCGAGCGACTGACCAAGGTCGAGGAGTCGCAGGGCTTCGGCCTCTACCGCCCCTTGAAGAGCTTCACCTTCGCCACGGCCAACGGCGCGGGCGATTACCGCCTGGGCAAGCTCCAGGTGGCCCGGGGGTACAATTACCCGGTGATCGGAGCGACGAACTACACCGTCGAGATCGATGAGACCTACGCCTACGGGGGCAAGGAGGGACGGGTCTCGAATCGCGCCACGGTCAACGTGATCAACGGCTCGGCTGCCGAGAGCTTCACCCAGAGCTGGGTCTGGAACGACCTGGGGGATCCGGCGTCGGTGACCTACCCGCGGTGCACCCAGGCGGGCTGTGCGGCCGGGACGATCCGCACCGTGACGCCCACCTACACCAACGGGTTCCTGACCGCGGTGCCGGGCTACAGCAACTCGATCACCTACCATCCGAACGGCCAGGTCGACCAGGTCGTCCGGACGAACGGCGTGACCGACACCTACTTCGAGGACCCGAACGGCCTCCCCCGGCCGCAGAAGATCGAGGCCAGGCGCGGCACGACGCTCCTCTACCAGACCGGGCTCTACACCTTCGACGGCGCCGGCGACGTGACCAAGATGGGGAGCTCGTACTATCTCTACGACAAGGTGAACCGAGTGCTCTCGGGCGTCCAGTACGTCGGCCAGGGCGGCGGCACGGCCGCGGGGGGCTACGCCTTCAGCCACACGTACGACGGCTTCGGAAACCTCCAGGCCATGACCACGAAGACCGGCCGCTCGACGCCCACCTCTTCGACCACGAACCGGCTGACCGGCGCGGTCTCCTACGACGCCGCGGGCAACCTCACGGCCTGGAACGGCAACGCCTACCAGTACGATGCCCTCGACCAGATGTGGGACTTCAACCCCGGCTCGAAAGACTGGCTCTACCTCTACACGGCCGACGGCGAGCGGATCTGGTCCTACGACCTGGCGGCGAACACCTCCCACTGGACGGTCCGGGACCTGGACGGGAAGGTCCTGCGCGACTACAAGAACGGCCCCGGTGGCTGGTCGGTCGATCGCGACTACGTCTACCGCGGCAGCCAGCTCCTGGCGGCCGTCACGCCCACAGGGGTCCAGCACTTCCACCTCGACCACCTGGGCTCGGTCCGCTTCATCACCAACGCTTCGGGCCAGGGCCTCGCCTACCACGCCTACTTCCCCTTCGGCGAAGAGGCGACGAACCCCACCAAGGACACCGAGCGCATGAAATTCGCCGGGCACGAGCGCGACCTCGCCAATACGAGCTCGGCTGCGGATGACCTCGACTACATGCATGCCAGGTTCTGCAATCCGCAGCTTGGGCGGTTTCTCTCGACTGATGTTACCGAGGCAGCTGTGCCAGCCGAGCCACAGAGCTGGAACCGTTATCTCTATTCAAGAGCCAACCCACTAACTTTGACTGATCCCGACGGTCAAGAAGTACGTGTTCCCGACTGGCTACAGGAAAGCGTCACAAGCGGACGTTCTCACAGCGCTGAGTTCGAAAGAATCTTTACAGCCCTAGACAACCTTCCAGCCAGCGAAGTACTCGTGGACTTTGGAGCTCCCCAGGCAACGTCGCCGCCGGGCAGCGACGCCGTCCAAGACCAAACTCTCTACAAGGACGGGGCAGTGAGCGTAGTCATCCACTTACGAGTCGGCGACTACGGAGCTGCCCGCGTCGGTCACGAGTTGTTCCACGTTTTGGAGCTGCGCGAAACAGGAATGACACTTAAGGCGCGTTTCAAAAAAAATGAAACGGGAGTTCGGCTATCATACACCGGCTACGAGTCGGACGCGGCGCTCAAGGCTCAGAAGCAAATCGCCAAAGATTTGAAAGAAGCAAAGAAACCAAGGAACAGAAGGGAGAGACAGCAACAGCTAAACGCAATTTCAGGTCTAGGTTCTTTGAGAGCTGGCCGGGATCTGCTCGACAGGCTTGTGCACCAAGACTATTGAAGATACAGAGAAACCGTCCATGAGAAGATACCGCCTGACCGCTAAGCTTTCTCACGTCTCACGCTCCTTGATAGTCCTCGGAGCACTGGCCATGAGACTTGGCTTCTCACTAAGCGCTGAGAGTTCACCGACGTCGAAGAGTCCTGTGGGCTTTGCTCTTTTATGCCCACAAGATGATGGCATATGTTCGTGGAGTATTGAGCGCGGATGGGAGCCGCTTCTGAAGGGCCAGAATGCTCGGTTAATCAGCTCCTTCTGGCAGACCTCATCGGGGTCAACCGTGGTGCTTCTCCGGGGACACCAGGAAGAAGGCAGGGTTCTCGTACTCGACGAGGGAGGTTCCCCTATGACCTCGAGATACCTCGACATGGCTCTTGGTCTCTCAGCCGTGTCTGCCGAGGACGCAGCTGGCGACGTCATTCTTTGTAACGCAACAATAGATATTGATATGTGCGACATCGAAATCCCACCTATGTCAGCACGAGGGCCTTTACGGAGGTCGCTTCTCTTGCCGCTCGATTGCCTTTTCCCCCGGTTCGGAGAAGACGGAAGAGCGACCTGCTTCCGGCGGCTTGACGGAGGCGTAGCTCTCCGCGAGGTCGACCCGCTCGGGCGGTTCGTCGATCATACTTTCCCTTGGTCTTGGTTGCCAGATGATGTTGTCCGTGTCGGAGCAAGCTTACTGCTTAGGAAAGGCGATCGAGTGTACATCTGGAAGGATTTTAGTCTCGATCAGCTCAAGATAAAGAACGTCTTGTGGATTTACGGACAAGGAGAGCAAGCCTACGTCGCAAGCTGCGAGGTGGTCAGCCCCACGCACCCCAAGAACTGCCACATCGAGACGATCGACGAAGAGCTGAGCAAGTGGGAAGTCTGGCGCTCCGAAAGCTTGTCACCAACGACTGTGCGTCGAGCGGGAGCGGATCGGCTGCTCGTCGACGCCTCCAACGCAGAGGAGAGGGAGCTTGTCTTTGTCACGACCACTGGACCCAGACCCCAGTCTGAGACAGTTTGGAGACAATCACTGCATCACGCGCAGTAAGTTGGGCCTATTGCTGTTGGCTTGCGCAAGAGACCACGCCGAGCGTCTTACATAGCAACGCCAAGTGGCTTCTTCGGCCGGAGAGCGAACTTTAAATTTGATCACGTCAATCCGAGGAAGCGACGAGAGCCCAAGGTCTGGATCTACCGCAAGCCCCACGGCGGCGGCTCGCCCCTCTCGACCCGGGAGCTCGACTTCGACGGCCTGGGCCGGGTCTCCCTCGAGCGCCGGACGATGGCCGACGGCACGATCTCGAGCCGGGCGACCAACTACAACGCGGCGGGCTGGGTGAGGTCGAAGACCGGGTGGGCGACGAATTCCGCGACGATCTATCGAAACTTCGACCCCTTCGGCCGCCCGACGCTGATCCAGCCGCCCGACGGCTCGGCCCACGACGTGACCCTGACCTACCACGGCGTCCGGCAGGTCGATCGCACGGTGAAGGTCGGCACCGCCTGGAACGGCACGGCGGTCACCGAGTCCGCGGCGACCACGACCGAGATCTACGACCGCCAGGGGCGGCTCTACCAGGTCTTCGAGCCGGCGAACCCGAACGGCAGCGACTCGACGACGACCTATTCCTATGACGTGGGTTCGCGTCTCGCGCGGGTCAGCCAGACGGCGAAGAACGCCGCCGGGACCTCGTTCACCCAGACCCGGCTCTTCAACTACGACTCCCGGGGCTTCCTCCTCTCGGAGCGCCATCCGGAGACGGGGTCCTCTGGCAACGGCTACGTCACCTACGGGAGCTACGACGCCCGGGGCCACGCGGGGCAGATGACGGACGGGCCGAATACCCTCCGCTTCACCTACGACGGGGCCGAGCGACTGACCAAGGTCGAGGAGTCGCAGGGCTTCGGCCTCTACCGCCCCTTGAAGAGCTTCACCTTCGCCACGGCCAACGGCGCGGGCGATTACCGCCTGGGCAAGCTCCAGGTGGCCCGGGGGTACAATTACCCGGTGATCGGAGCGACGAATTACACCGTCGAGATCGATGAGACCTACGCCTACGGGGGCAAGGAGGGACGGGTCTCGAATCGCAACACGGTCAACGTGGTCAACGGCTCGGCTGCCGAGAGCTTCACCCAGAGCTGGGTCTGGAACGACCTGGGGGATCCGGCGTCGGTGACCTACCCGCGGTGCACGCAGGCGGGCTGCTCTGCCGGGACGGTTCGGACTGTGAGCCCCACCTACACCAACGGCTTCCTGACCGCGGTGCCGGGCTACTCGAGCTCGATCACCTACCACCCGAACGGCCAGGTGAACCAGGTGACCCACGTCAACACGCCGGGCAACGCCGCGACCTGGGTGACCGACACCTACGCGAAGGACCCCTACAACCTCCCCCGGCCGCAGAAGATCGAGGCCAGGCGCGGCACGACGCTCCTCTACCAGACCGGGCTCTACACCTTCGACGGCGCCGGCGACGTGACCAAGATGGGGAGCTCGTACTATCTCTACGACAAGGTGAACCGAGTGCTCTCGGGCGTCCAGTACGTCGGCCAGGGCGGCGGCACGGCCGCGGGGGGCTACGCCTTCAGCCACACGTACGACGGCTTCGGAAACCTCCAGGCCATGACCACGAAGACCGGCCGCTCGACGCCCACCTCTTCGACCACGAACCGGCTGACCGGCGCGGTCTCCTACGACGCCGCGGGCAACCTCACGTCCTGGAACGGCAACGCCTACCAGTACGATGCCCTCGATCAGATGTGGGACTTCAACCCCGGCTCGAAGGACTGGCTCTACCTCTACACGGCCGACGGCGAGCGGATCTGGTCCTACGACCTGGCGGCGAACACCTCACACTGGACAGTCCGGGACCTGGACGGCAAGGTCCTGCGCGACTACAAGAACCTGGGCGGCGGCTGGTCGGTCGACCGGGACTACGTCTACCGGGGCGGCCAGCTCCTGGCGGCGGTCACCCCCTCGGGGGTCCAGCACTTCCACCTCGACCACCTGGGCTCGGTCCGGTTCATCACCAACGCTTCGGGCCAGGGCCTCGCCTACCACGCCTACTTCCCCTTCGGCGAAGAGGCGACGAACCCCACCCAGGACACCGAGCGCATGAAATTCGCCGGCCACGAGAGAGATCTCGCCAATACGAGCTCGGCGGCCGACGACTTGGACTACATGCATGCGAGGTTCTGCAACCCCCAGCTCGGGCGGTTCCTACGGGTGGACCCAGTTCTCGGAAACGCTCGCCAGCCGCAGTCGTGGAATCGCTATGCGTACACCGAGGACAATCCTCTCAAATACACAGATCCGACCGGCAACTATGTTGTGAATTGCTCCATCGACGACGAAGGGCAGTGCAAGAAAGATTCCGCCTCCTTCGAGAACGCACGTCAAGAGGACCTCAAGAGCAAGGACGAAGCAGTCCGAAATGCAGCTCTCTCTTACGGCGAGCCTGGCGAGAGCAACGGCATCACGGTGGCTTTCGGCGATACCAAAGAAGCTAGCGGCACGACCAAGGCATACGCGCAGAACAACGCCGATGGCAGCTGGCTATTGGGCGGAATCGTCACTCTAAAACCAGGTCTCAATGGGACCGAGCTGAGAGCGGCTGTCGCTCACGAAGGACAACATCTCCTTGATGCTGGCGCGTTTGTCAGCACTTTCCAGAATTTGCCGTCCGCGCCGTGGGTTACATATGACATATCTAAGAACCTGACTGTCTATCAGACCGAGACCAATGCCTTCCACTTGACTAACTCCGTGTACAGACAGGCCGGCGAACGATACTCGACCGGCTGCAGCGGGTGCGTTCTCGGTGGTGGATTGAAGACGGACGCAGAAGTGAACATGGCCATCAAGAGAATTTTGGCAAACCCTAGTGGCGATTACCACGTAAATCCCGAGGACCAAGGGCCACGCCAGCTTCCAGACTGGCAATGACTATGAAGAGCATCACTCTGAGCGTAGGAGCAGCAATTCTTCTGACCGTGCTGGGCGGCCAGCCGGCTCAAACTGCGAGGAACCAGGAAGAAGTTCTCTACCTCTGCTCCGCATTGGTAAGGGCGAACGCGGGACAACGGATCCCTGTTCGCCTCTCTGGAGTAATCCTGAGTGGCATGGAGCAACAGGTCTTTTTTGATCCGGACTACCCACTGTGCCCATGGGACGTCCAGCCCTCGACGTGGGTCGAAGTCAGTTCGCAGGCTCCAGGGCGTAACGTTTTAGATCGAATTCTCGAGGCGTCCCACTCTGCCTCGGTCACAATTCGCGGCGAACTCTACGGCCCGAAGCCTTTGGGTCCCGAGGACTTGTCAGTGAATCCCATTGTGGCGTATGCGAATCGGGTTTCTGGAAGGCGATATGGGCATCTTGACGGCTTCCGCACCAAGCTTGTCGTGAACGAGGTTCTCGAAGCGCATCCCGCGCCGCGCGAGATCGCTGCCAGGGTAATCCGATTTCGAACGGAGGAAAAGCCGCCTCTAGTCGTTGCGGCGGAAGTACCTAAGTATCCTGAGATGGCTCGGCGAGCCGGAATTTCGGGCGAAGTGGTCTTGAAAGTCGTAGTGCAGGCAGGAAAGGTGATTTCCACGAAGCTGCTCTCGGGAGAACGCCTTCTCGGCGCCGAGGCCGCCGCCAACATCGAAACATGGCAGTTTCGCCCCGAAACGAGCAAGACCTTGACGACCACCTTCGTCTATCACTTGGAACAGAGACCTACCGGTTCTAGCGCGAACGCGCGGATCGAGCTCCAGCTCCCGTTGCTCATACGAGTGACCGCTGCTAAAGAGGGGTGGTAAGCTGTAGAGAGGTGCCAGCCGCCTTTCAACCGGTGACGTCCTCGCGGGCGGCCGACCCTGGTGCCGGCGGAGAGGTGCCAGCCACTGTGCGCCAGGCAAAGCCTGGGGAAGGAGGAAGGTGATGTAGACGCGGGTCAACAGAGCCGGAAACTTTCCAGATGGGACCCGGCGGGTGTGAGCCCCGCCTGGCAAAGGTTGGCCACCAGCCAGAAGCGAGTCTTGCGTGGGCGGCACCGCAAGGGCACCTGCGAAGCGTAGACAGCGAGGGCGGAGGCCGTGTGATGGAGCCTCGAAATGCACGTCTCGCTGAGGTCGTCCTTGTAGTGGAACGGGCGACAGCACCCGAGCGCCGCAATGGCCTGGCGCAAGGGCTCGGCCGGGGTCAGAGAGCACGGCATACGTCCAAGGGTCCCTCCAGGAACCTGGGAGGCCCTTCCATCTCCGCCGAAGAACGTGCCGGTGAGGGTCCCGGCTGACCCAAGATCCAGGCCCGTGGTCGAGGCCGACCGCGCACCCCGGGAGCGAAGGAGCGGTCGCACAGGCGGTACCGCCCGGCGAAGGAAACCGAGCCCGGCGGGAAGGGTGGTGGGGAGTCAGAGAGCCCCCGTAGTACCGTGGAAGCCGGGGAACCGACCCAAGGGACCCGGTGGAGGGAAGGGGGGCTCCGGGACACGGAACCGAACGAGGGGAACGATGTCGGGATCGCCGAATCTCGGGAGCATCTCAACGCGACTTCGTCGGATAGCGAGGCTGGCGAGGGAGGACCACGAGCGGTCGTTTCTCAGTCTGGCTCACTACATCGACGAGCACTGGCTCTGGGAGGCCTACTCCCGGACCCGCAAGGACGGAGCGCCAGGCATCGACGGCCGGACGGCGAAGCAGTACGAGGAGAACCTCGGGGGCAACCTCCGGTCGCTTCTCGACCGCTTCAAGTCAGGCCTCTACCGAGCGCCGCCGGTCCAGCGGGCTCACATTCCGAAAGGCACCGGGTCGGAGACCCGTGCGATCGGGATCCCCACCTTCGAAGACAAGGTGCTGCAGCGTGCGGTGACGATGGTGCTGGAGGCCATCTACGAGGAGGACTTCTTGGACTGCTCGTACGGCTTTCGGCCCGGTCGCTCGGCGCACGATGCGCTGCGCGTTCTGCGCAAGGAGCTCTCCGAGCTCGGGGGTGGGTGGGTACTGGAGGTCGACATCCAGAGCTTCTTCGACGAGCTGGATCGGGACCACTTGAGGTCTTTTCTCGACCGCCGGGTGCGCGACGGCGTGATCCGGAGGGCAATTGGCAAGTGGCTGCAGGCGGGTGTGATGGAAGAGGGGCGTGTACGTCACCCCGAGGCGGGGACTCCGCAGGGAGGCGTCATCTCGCCCTTGCTGGCCAACGTCTACCTTCACGAGGTGGTGGACCGGTGGTGGGAGGAAGAGGTCCAACCGCGGCTTCGTGGGCGCGCTGTGCTGGTGCGGTATGCGGACGATCTGGTGATCGTCTTCGCCGACGAGCACGACGCCCGTCGGGTGGAAGAGGTGCTGCCGAAGCGGCTCGCCCGCTTCGGTCTGCGCCTGCACCCGGAGAAGACGCGACGGGTGCGCTTCCGCCGGCCACGGTGGGGGAGCGACGGGTCCGGGCCCGAGGGTCCGGGCACCTTCGTCTTCCTCGGGTTCACGCACTTCTGGGGCAAGGGTGGGCGCCAGCGAGGGTCGTGGGTGGTCAAGCGCACGACGGCCGCGAGTCGGTTT
This sequence comes from uncultured Acidobacteriota bacterium, assembly GCA_963741925.1. Lineage (GTDB taxonomy): Bacteria > Acidobacteriota > Thermoanaerobaculia > Multivoradales > DATKCC01 > CAVUBL01. The sequence continues at coordinate 645,641 of CAVUJU010000002.1, read as the reverse complement.
GCTCGGTCGATGAGTCGGATGCGGGAACGGTGTCGGCAGGGCCGTCACGACCCCGTGGCGACGCAGCAGCGACGGCTGTCGCGAGCGCTGCAGGGCCACTACGGTTACTACGGCATTACCGGCAACTTCCACGCACTCGACAACTTCTACCGCCAGGTCACGCGCGAGTGGCGCAAGTGGCTCGACCGGCGGTCGGGCAAGAGGTCGATGCCTTGGGAGCGGTTCGTCCGCCTCCTCGGCGCCTACCCCTTGCCGCGGCCGAAGATCGTCCACGCCGCTTGACGTCGTGCAGCGAACCCGTGTCACGAGGAGCCGGATGCGGGAAATCCGCACGTCCGGATCTGTGGGGGGACCCGGGCGGGCTTGCTCGCCCGGGCCTATCCCGATTGCCAACCGGACACGTCCTCGGGCGGCCGACCCTGGTCCTGCCGGCCCAGGAAGGGCGGACCCAGTTCCTCTACAGCGCCCCGACCGACCCGCCCAAGGTCTGGATCTACCGCAAGCCCCACGGCGGCGGCTCGCCCCTCTCGACCCGGGAGCTCGACTTCGACGGCCTGGGCCGGGTCTCCCTCGAGCGCCGGACGATGGCCGACGGCACGATCTCGAGCCGGGCGACCAACTACAACGCGGCGGGCTGGGTGAGGTCGAAGACCGGGTGGGCGACGAATTCCGCGACGATCTATCGAAACTTCGACCCCTTCGGCCGCCCGACGCTGATCCAGCCGCCCGACGGCTCGGCCCACGACGTGACCCTGACCTACCACGGCGTCCGGCAGGTCGATCGCACGGTGAAGGTCGGCACCGCCTGGAACGGCACGGCGGTCACCGAGTCCTCGGCGACCACGACCGAGATCTACGACCGCCAGGGGCGGCTCTACCAGGTCTTCGAGCCGGCGAACCCGAACGGCAGCGACTCGACGACGACCTATTCCTATGACGTGGGTTCGCGCCTCGCGCGGGTCAGCCAGACGGCGAAGAACGCCGCCGGGACCTCGTTCACCCAGACCCGGCTCTTCAACTACGACTCCCGGGGCTTCCTCCTCTCGGAGCGAAGGCGGCGAAACCGGATCTCGCGGTCTCGAGCAGGAAGGGTCAACCGGCCGAGCCGCAGGACAGGAATCAAAGCGCCAAGAATCCAACCAGGCGACTGTCTTGACAACGAGGTCTCTTCTCTTCCAAGCTCTAGCCCATGGCGGCGAAGAAAGCAGGAAGCGCCGGACGGGTCCGGGACCTCGAGCCGTTCACGGCCCGACTGACACCCGACGCCAAGCGCCGCCTGATGGCGTTGGCGCAGATCAAGGGGGACCCGGCCTACGAGCTCATGGAGGAGGCCTTCTGGAGCTTGTGGGAAACTCTGCCGTCCTCCCAGAAGGATGCGGCGGAAGCCCTCGTCCGGCTGATCGACCAGGCGCGAGAAGAGAGCTCGTAGGCCGCCGCCGGCGCGGTAGCATCCCGGCCGATGTCCTCGACACCCTCTGCGCCGCCTCCGTGGCTTCGCCTGGTCGAGCTTTACCTCGACCACCTGGCGGTGGAGCGCGGGCTGGCGGGGAACACGGTCTCCTCGTACCGCCGGGACCTGGTGCGGCTGGGGGCGGGGCTGGCCGACGAGGGAGTCGACCTGGCCCGCGCCCGGCCGACGGACCTCGCCGCCCAGGTGCGGCGGATGCGCCACGAGGGGCTCTCGCCGCGCTCGATCTCGCGGGCGGTCTCGGCGGCGCGCGGGTTCTACGCCTACCTGGTGGCCGAAGGCGAGCGGCCGGACGATCCGGCGGCCGAGCTCGACTCGCCGAAGCTCCTCCAGCGCCTGCCCAGGGTGCTCTCGGAAGAGCAGGTCGAGGCGCTCCTCCAGGCGCCGGACGTGGCGACTCCCCGCGGCCTGCGCGACCGGGCGATGATCGAGCTGCTCTACGCCACGGGTCTCCGGGTCAGCGAGCTGGTCGGCCTCGCTCTCGCCCAGCTCCGTCTCGACCAGGGGTTCCTGATGGCGTTCGGCAAGGGCTCGAAGGAGCGGATCGTGCCGGTGGGAGAGAGCGCCGAGGGCTGGCTCGGGCGCTACTTCCGGGAGGCCCGGCCGGACCTCGAGCGCGGGCACCGGAGCGACGCCGTCTTCCTCTCGCGCCTGGGACGGGGGATGACCCGCCAGGCCTTCTGGCAGACGCTCAAGCGCTACGCCCGCGAGGCCGGCGTGCGGCAGGTCTCGCCCCACGTGCTCCGCCACAGCTTCGCGACCCACCTGCTCGAGCACGGGGCGGATCTCCGCGCGGTGCAGATGATGCTGGGCCACGCCGACATCTCGACCACCCAGATCTACACCCACATTCACCAGCACCGCTTGAAGAGCCTCTACCAGCGCTTCCATCCCCGCGCCTGACGGCCGCTCCGATCGCGTATAGTAGCCGGGCACTCACGCCCGAACCCGGCCCGCGCCCCCGACCTCGACGACCTCACCATGTGCGGCATCATCGGCATCCTCGGACCGGAGGTCCGCGAGCGCGGCACCGAGCCCGCCCAGCGAATGCTCGAGACGCTGGCGCACCGCGGCCCGGACGGCTCCGGGCTCGCCGCCGAGGGCGACTGCGTCATCGGCCTCGCCCGCCTGGCGATCGTCGACCTGCCGGCCGCCTCCGGCCCGTTCCGGAACGAAACCGGCACGGTCCTGTGCGTGTGTAACGGCCAGATCTACAACAGCGACGAGCTGCGCCGAGAAGCTCGAGGCCCAAGGCCACCGCTTCCGGACCGCGGTCGACACCGAGGTCGTGCTCCACCTCTGGGAGGAGCACGGCCCGGCGCTGGTCGACCGGCTCAACGGGATGTTCGCCTTCGCGGTCTGGGACTCGGGGAGCCGGACCCTGATGCTCGGCCGCGACCGCGCCGGCGAGAAGCCGCTCTTCTACTGGAGCGACGGCAGCCACCTGCTCTTCGCCTCGGAGGTCCGCGCGCTCCTCGCCCACCCGCGGGTTCCGGCGCGCCTCGACCCGGTGGCCCTGGTGCGCTACCTCGCCCACGGCTACATCCCGGCGCCGCGCTCGCCGCTCCAGGGCGTCCACAAGCTACCCGCCGGCCACGTCCTGCTCTCCCGAGAGGGGAAGGTCGAGGTCTCCCGCTACTGGGACCTGGCCGACTGGTACGCCGCCCCGGGCGCCCGGGATCGGCGCTCGGCCGGAGAGCTCGTCGCCCAGCTCGACGACCACCTGGTCCGGGCGGTCCGCCGCCGCTCGCGGAGCGACGTGCCCTACGGCGTCTTCCTCTCGGGCGGCCTCGACTCTTCGACCGTCCTCGCCTACCTCGCCGAGATCCACGGCTCGGGGGTGCCGGCCTTCTCGATCGGCCACGCCGACACGGCTTTCGACGAGTCCGGCTTCGCCCGCGAGACCGCCCGCGCCTTCGGGGCCGACTTCCACGAGCTGGTGCTCGGCGAGAGCGACCTCGAGGAGGGGCTCCGCCACATCGGGGCCGAGATGGACGAGCCCTTGGGCGACGCCTCGACGATCCCCACCTACCTGCTCTCGCGCTTCGCCCGCGAGCGGGTCAAGGTGGTGCTCTCGGGCGAGGGGGCCGACGAGCTTTTCGGCGGCTACCCGACCTACCTCGGCCACCGCCTCGCCGACGTCCTGGCGCGGGTCCCCGCCGGCCTCCGGAACGGCGCCGTCCGCGGCCTGCGCCGCCTCACGCCGGTCTCCATGGGCAACGTGGCCATGGACTACCTGGTCCAGTGCTTCGCCGGCGGCCTCGACCGCCCGCGCCTCGAGCGCCACCAGGCCTGGTTCGGGAGCATCCACCCGGACCGCCTGCGCACCCTCCTCGCGCCCGGGCTCGCCGAGACGGTGGGGGAGGCGGAGCTGGCGCTGCCGTTCGCGGTGGGCGGGGCGCCGCACCCCCTCGCCGACCCGCTGGCCGAGCTCCTCTACACCGACTTCACCCTCTACCTCCAGGACGACCTCCTGACCAAGGTCGATCGCGCCAGCATGCTCGCTTCGCTCGAGGCCCGGGCGCCCTTCCTCGATCACGAGCTCGCCCAGCTCGTGGCGGGCATGCCGTCGCGCTGGAAGGTGCGGCGCCTGACCACCAAGGCGATCCTCCGCCGCACGGTGCGCGGGCGGCTGCCGGCAGCGGTCCTCGAGCGGCGGAAGCGCGGCTTCAACATCCCGTTCTCCCGCTGGGTGCTCCACGGCCTCGGCGAGACGCTGCGGCAGCGCTTCTCGCGCGAGCGGGTGGCAGCGCGGGGGCTCTTCACCTTCGAGGCGGTCGACCGCCTGATCGGCGAGCACCAGGCGCGGGTGGCGGATCACCGGAAGCCCCTCTTCACGCTCCTCGCCCTCGACCTCTGGTGCGACCGGACGTTCGGCGAGGGCGCCGCCGTGCCGTACGAGGAGGCGGGGCGCGAGCCCGCTCTCACCGACCGGGCCGTCCGCGCCGCGGCCTCATGACCGGGCGGAACGCCAGCCGCCTGGTCCTGGCCGGGGCGGCGCTTCTCTTCCTCTGGCACCTGGGAGGGCACGACCTCTGGGCCCCGGACGAGCCCTACTTCGCCGAGGGTGCCCGGGAGATGGTGGTCGACGGCCAGTGGTGGGTGCCCCACGTCAACGGCGTCGTGACCACCGACAAGCCGCCGCTCTTCTTCTGGCTGATCGCCCTGGGCTCGCTCGCGGTGGGCCGGGTGACCCCCTGGACCGCGCGCCTGCCGTCGGTCCTCGCCGCCCTCGGGACGCTCCTGCTGGCGATGCGCCTGGCGCGGCGCTTCGGAGGCGAGCGAGGCGAGCGCCTCGCCTGGCTCTCGGGCCTCGTCCTCGCCACCACCCTGATGTTTTGGGACAAGGCGCGCTGGAGCCAGATCGACTCGCTCCTGTGCTTCCTGATCTGGATCTCCCTTTCGGCCTTCGAGGCGTGGCGTGCCGGCGACGTCCGGGGCCGCCGGGCGGGGCTGCTCTTCTGGCTCGCCGCGGCCCTCGCCGTCCTGGCCAAGGGGCCGGTGGGGTTCCTCCTGCCCCTGGGCATCGCCCTGGTCACCCTCGCCTTCGACCGCCGCCTCAAGGAGTGGAAGCGCTTCGCGCCGGTCGTCGGGCCGCTCCTGTTCCTCGCCGTGGTGGCGGCCTGGATGGTGGCGGCCACCGTCGGCGGCCACGGCGAGTACTCGGTCTGGGGCGCACTCCAGAAGCACTTCATCGGGAGGGCGCTCCACGGCATGCACCACAAGCAGCCGCCCTGGTACTTCCTCGAGGTCCTGCCGGTGCAGCTCCTGCCCTGGTCCGGCCTGGTGCCCGGCGCCCTGGTCCTCGCCTGGCGCCGGCGCCGGCCGAGCGACCGGTTCCTGCTCGTGGCCGCCCTCTTCGTGGTGGTCTTCTTCTCGATCTCGCCCGAGAAGCGCGAGCTCTATGCCCTGCCCGCGGTGCCCGCCTTCGCCCTGCTGGTGGCGGGGCTGGTCGACGCCGTCGTCTCGCTGCGTCGCGGCGGGCGCCATGCCGACGCGCCCATCGACCGGCGCTGGCTCTTCGCCGGCCAGATCGCCGTGGGCTCGCTGTTCGTCCTCGTCGGCCTCGCCCTGCCTTTCGTCGCCCGGGGGCGGGAGGAGGCGCCCTACTGGATGGCGCTGGTGATCGCGGGCGTCCTCTTCGCAGCCGGCGCGGCCGCCCTCTGGGCCAGCGGCCGCGGGCTCGCGCTCCGGGCGGCCCTCGCCCCGGCGGCGGGCCTGGCGGCGGGCCTGCTCTTCGCCGTGACCTTCCTCTATCCGGCTCTCGAGCCGATCAAGTCGGCGCGCCCTTTCGCCGAGCGGATGGCCGCCGCCACCGCCGACTCCCGGGCCGCCGGCCACCGGGTGCTGGCCCTCGATCTCAGCAACCTGCCCGAGGCCTTCGCCTTCTACGGCGACGGCGTCTACACGGTCGAGACCGAGGATCCCGAGCGCCTCGCCGAGCACCTCGCCCAGCCCGCCGAGGTCTGGGCGGTCGCGAGCCGCGCCGGCTTCGACGACATGCCGGCGCCGGCGCGCGCGCGGGCCCGGGTGATCGACGAGACCCACCTCGCCGGGCGCGACGTGCTCCTCGTCAGGAACCGCTGAGCCGCGACCTGCGTGGACGTCGACAAAGCCGCACTTCGTGACAGGCGAGTCAAGTTTTCGAGCGGAGTTGAGACCCGGGAGGGGGCGTCCCTCGCCCCCCGGAGGGTGGGAGAGGGACCGAGGGTGAGGGGGGCGATCCGATGAATCCAGCGGTCTGGAGTAGCCGTTGGGTTGCGTGCAAGCTCGATCGCTGGACGTGGGCGGGGGAGCAGCGATCGACAAAGCCGGAGGTGTTGCAGACGCCGCGTCGGCTCGAGGCGAAGCTTCCTAGGTAGAATAAGAGCGAGGCCGAACCGAGTTACAAGCAGCGAGCGATGAGCGAAGCGACGAGGCGAAGGGGACGGTGGGTGACCCGCGTGCTGAGCGCGGGCCTCGCCCTGTGTCTGTTCGCCCCGGCGCTCCGGGCCGAGCTCGTGGTGCTCGACGACGGCCGCTTCTACAAGGTCACCTCCTACGAGACGCGCGGGGACTCGGCCCGCCTCACCTTGCGCGCGGGCGGCCGGATCACCCTGCCCCTCGACCGGGTCGCCAACGTCGTCGACGACGAGTGGGTGCCGCCCGATCCGCCGGAGCCGTCCGCCGCCGCGCCGGACCGGAGCTGGCGCTTCTCCGACGGGCTGCCCGTGCCCCAGGTCCCCTACGGCCGTGAGATCTACCAGGCGGCGCGCCGGCACGGCCTCGACCCCGAGCTGGTGGCCGCCGTGGTGCGGGCCGAGTCCGCGTTCGACGTGCGGGCGCTCTCGGCCAAGGGCGCCCGCGGCCTGATGCAGCTCATGCCCGCCACCGCCCGGCGCTTCGGCCTGGGCGCGGCCGACGTCTTCGATGCGGCGGCCAACGTCGACGCCGGGGCGAGCTACCTGGGGTGGCTGCTCGACCGCTTCGACGGCGACCTCTCCCTGGCCCTCGCCGCCTACAACGCCGGCGAGGGCACGGTGGAGCGCTACCGGGGCGTCCCTCCCTTCCGCGAGACCCGCACCTACATCCGCCACATCTTCACGACCCTGGGCATCGCCCAGCCCACCCGCATCGCCACGACCCTGTAGGACGCCGCCGTCCGGCAGGCCGACGGGGCGGCCCCTGGGGGAATCTCCCCATCCTCTCTGAGGAGAAGCTCCGGATGGTCCGGAGCGACGGAAGGCTCGAAGCTCGTGGTGTGAGATCCGCCCGCCGCGGCGGCGGGGCTTCGGCCGTGTGAGCCGGTGCCCCCCGCTCGCCGGGACGCAAGAAGACTCCAGCACCGACCAGGAGACTCCGCCATGACGCACATGACGCACACCTGCCAACGACCGCCGTCTCGACCGGCTCGTCGCCTTCACCGATCCGCGATCCCCGGGTGGCTCGCCACCCCGGTGCTCGCCTGCCTCCTGCTCGCGCCGGCGGCCCGCGCGGCCACCCCCGCGAGCGGCACCCTGACCGACACCTCCGGCCCCGTGACGTACACCGCCGGGCCGTTCCCGCTCGCCAACCCGACCCCGGTCCCCCTCCTCGACAGCGGGCCCGAGTGCTCGAACCCGGTCCAGCCGTGCGACGATTTCGCCTTGACCGTCGCCCTGCCGAGCGACTTCGCGGACACCCATCCGGGCGAGCTCGTCCAGATCACGCTGAGCTGGGGCGACACCGGCACCGGCGCTTCGGACTACGACCTCTACGTCTACGACGGGACGGTGACCGGCACCGACGGCTCGCAGGCCGCGCGGAGCCAGAGCGCCAGCACCGCGAACCCGGAGAAGACGAGTCTCCGGACGTCGGGCGGCACCCGGACGTTCACCGTCAAGGTCGTGCCGTACACGCCCAGCGGCGAGACGGTGAGCGTCACCGCCGAGCTGGTCGCCGGCGTGGCCGTCGCCGGCGACAGCTCGTTCGGCCAGGCGACGCCCACCGCGCCGGGCGTGCCGCGCTACCAGAACTTCTTCCCGCCGGAGGGCTCGGCGGCGAACGGCGGCTCCGGCGAGCTCAGCATCGGGTTCAACCCCGCGACCGGCAACGTCCTGACGCTCTCGTCGCTCGACACCTTCCGCGTGACGCCGCCCGAGCTGCGCACGCCGCCGCTGCCCGCGGCCGGGCCGGCCGAGTGGACCAACGTCTCGCCGTCGATCGTCGGCACCACCACCCTCGATCCGATCCTCCACACCGACCAGGTGACCGGCCGCACCTTCGAGTCCATGCAGACCACCGGCGCCGAGGCGCTCTTCGCCTACAGCGACGACGACGGCGCGAGCTGGATCCAGGCCTCGGCGGCGCCGCCCAACGGCGGCGCGGATCACCAGACCCTCGGGACCGGGCCGTACCCGGCCCTCGTCCCGGTGCCCAACCCGGCCTACCCGAACGCCCTGTACTACTGCTCGCAGGACGCCGTCGGCCCCGCCTTCTGCCAGCGGAGCGACGACGGCGGCGCCAGCTTCGAGCCGGGCGTGCCGATCTACGACGGCATCGCCGTCACCGACTGCGGCGGCCTCCACGGCCACGTCAAGGTCGGCCCCGACGGCGCGGTCTACGTCCCGGTGCCCCAGTGCGGCGATCATCAGGGCGGCGTGGTCAGCCTCGACGCCGGGCTCACCTGGAGCCAGTTCCTGATCCCGGAGAGCCAGTCCTTCGCCGGCGGCTCGACCGACCCGTCGATCGCCATCGACGCCGACGACACCGTCTACGAGTGCTACGTCGACGGCCAGGGGCCGGAGCACCACGTGCACGTGGCGGTGAGCCACGACCACGGCGCCACGTGGAGCGACGACACCGACCTCGGCGCCGCGGTGGGCGTGATCAACGCCGTCTTCCCCGAGGCGGTGGCCGGCGACGCGGGCCGCGCCGCGTGCGGCTTCCTGGGTACCGACGCGGCGGGTAACCACGAGTCGCTGGACTTCCCCGGGAGCTGGTACCTGTTCATCGCCACCACCTACGACGGCGGCCGCACCTGGACCACGGTCAACGCCACGCCGGGCGATCCGGTGCAGGGCGCGGGCGGCATCTGGAACAGCGGCGGCGGCAACCCGAACCGCAACCTCCTCGACTTCAACGAGGTGACGATCGACGACCACGGCCGCGTGCTCTTCGGCTACGACGACGGCTGCGTGAGCGACACCTGCATCGAGAGCGGCGGCGCGGCGAACGACTTCGTCGCGTACCAGCGCGTGGCGCGCCAGACCGGCGGCAAGCCGCTCTTCGCCCGCTTCGACCCGGTCGAACCGGCGGTGCCCGGCGCTCCGTACCTCGCCGGCACGCGCACGGCCGCCAAGGCCGACCTCGCCTGGAACGCTCCGGACGACGGCGGCGCAGACATCGCAGCCTACGAGGTCTACCGCGGCACCGCCTCGGGCGCCGAAAGCCTGCTCGCCACCGTCGGCGGCGACAAGACCGGCTACCAGGACGCCGCCGTCGACCCGTCGGAGCCGGCTTATTACTACCAGGTGGTCGCGGTCAACGCCCAGGGCGAGGGAGCCGCCAGCAACGAGGCGGTCCTCGAGGTCGCCGGCGGCCAGACGGTGAGCGTCTGCGACCCGCCGGGCCCGACCCTCCTCACCGACGCCGGCGGCGACAGCCTCACCGCCACGCCGGGAACCGACCTCAAGTCGCTCCAGGTGGCCCAGCCCTTCGCCGCCGACGGCCGGATCGCCTTGCGCTTCCAGCTCGACACCGATCCGGGCCAGGTCCCGCAGCCGCCGGATTCGTACTGGTACGTCTCGTTCAAGGAGCCCGACGGCCAGGTCCACGGCGTGCGCATGGTGTTCGAGGCGACGTCGCCGCTCGCCCCGGCCTTCCAGTCCTACGTCGCCTCGCCGAACACCTCGGGCGGCGTCGACGGCCGCTTCGTCGCGAGCGGCAGCGAGAAGCCGGCCGATCCGGCGAGCTTCTACGACGCGGCCCACGGCGCCGTCGTCATCGTGGTGCCGATCGCCGACCTCGGGCTGGCGCCCGGCGACACGATCACCGGCTTCAACGCGGCCGCGGTGCAAGCGGCGAACACGCCGGTGGGCGGCGCTGCGGCGACGGTCGACGAGATGCCCGACGGGCTCGTGTACCAGGGCTCCCTGACGGTCCAGGACAACGCGAGCTGCGCCCCGAACACCCCGCCGCTGGCGGCGCTCGCCGCCTCGCCGACGGCCGGTTCCGTCCCGCTGACGGTCGACTTCGACGCCTCCGGCTCGAGCGATCCGGACCCGGGCGACTCGGTCGCGAGCTACACCTTCGACTTCGGCGACGAGAGCGCCCCGGTGACCCAGGCGACGCCCACGGTCTCCCACACCTACCAGGAGGAAGGGACCTTCCGGGCCAGCCTGACGGTCACCGACTCCCACGACGCCCGGAGTCAGAACGCCGCCACGGCGACCATCACGGTCGAGCCGTCGCCGCCCACCTGCTTCGAGGACGACGACCCGCACCTGGCCTACGACGGCGGCTGGCACACGGTGAACGACGCCGGCGCCTCCGGCGGGCACTTCCGGCTGCTGAGCGCCCGGGGCGGGCAACACGGGATGAGCTTTGCCTTCGACTCGGCGAGCGACCAGGGCGAGCTCGACTACGCGTTCGCAACCAGCACCAAGGGAGGCAGCGCCGACGTCTACCTGGACGGCGAGCTCGCCGGCACGGTCAGCTACCAGGGCGGCTCCGGAAGCCTGCGCGATCCCCAGCTCGGCGCCACGGCGACCTTCGCCGTCGCCGGCGCGGGGAGCCACACCTTCGAGCTACGCAACGTGACCGGCGGGGCCTACGTGGACGAGCTCTGCGTCTCGGGCGGCAGCGCGAGCGCCCGGGCGACGTCGGGTCCGGGCGAGACGACCTCGGACACCCGGCAGGTCTCCGCCGGCCAGCAGCTCGCCGCGGGGCTCACCGTGCCCACCGACGCGCTCTCCGTCGCGGTGGTGGCCGAGGCCGACGGCGACGTGCCGTTCCGCCTGCTGGTGCTCGACCCCTCGGGCCAGGTGCTCGACGCGGTCGACTCCTCGACCGACGGCCTCGCGAGCCTCGAGGTGCCGGTCACGGTGCCCGGCCTCTACCTGGTCCAGGTGGTCAACGTCGGCCTCCAGCCGGTGACCGTCTGGACCGCCGCCACCCCGCAGGTGCAGAAGTAGCGCCCCGCCGCCCCCGCGTCCCGCCCGCCGCCCGGAAGGATCGGGCGGCGGGCGTCCCCTTCTCTCCCCGCGAGGGAGGGAAGGGGATCGAGGGGATCGAGGGGCGATCCGAGGGGATGCGGGGGGACCTGTCAATTGCGGTACCGCATGACCACCAGCGTCCGGTCGTCGAGGGCCGGGCGGCCGCCCGTGTGGGCCTCGACCGCCGCGAGCAACCGGTCGCGCACCTGGACCGCCGACTCGCACGGCCCGGCCAGGGCGGCGCGGACCGCGTCGTAGCCGAACGGCTCGTCGTCCCCGTCGGCGGCCTCGATCAGCCCGTCGGAGAGCCAGACGAGCGCATCCCCGGCCTCGATCTCGATCGTCCGGTGGCCGTACGACGTTCCCAGGCCGCCCAAGGGCGAGCCGGGGAGCAGGATCTCCTCGGCCCGGCCGTCGCGCAGGTGATAGGTGGGGGGGTGCCCGGCGTTGGTCAGCTCCACCCGGCCGGCGCGGAAGTCGACCTTGGCGAAGGTGGCGGTGACGAAGAAGCGCGACTCCCCGCCGCCCGGGTCGCCGGAGCGGACCGTCCCGTCGAGGCGGCGCAGGATCTCGTCCGCCTCCTGGGTCTCGACCACCAGGATGCCCAGGGCGGCCTTGACCATCGCCATCCGCAGCCCCGTCGGCAGGCCGTGCCCCGAGACGTCGGCGACCACCACGGCCAGCTCGTGGTCCGAGAGCCGCAGGACGTCGAAGTAGTCGCCGCCGATCGCCGCGCTCGGCTCGAACAGGGTGGAGAACTCGACCGCCTCGCCCTCGGGGAGGTTCTTGGGGATCAGGCTCTGCTGCACCTGGCGGGCGATCGTCGAGCTCCTTCTCGAGGAGCTCGGCCTGGGCGGCGGTGGCGACCAGGTCCTGGAGGTTCTCGGCCATCGAGTTGAACGAGCGCTGCAGCGCGCCCACCTGGTCGCGCCGGCGCACCGGGATGCGCACCGCGAAGTCGCCGGCGGCGACCCGCGAGGTGGCGTCGTAGAGGCGCGAGACGGCGCGCGAGAGCCCGACGATCAGGGTCACCGCCAGCAGCTCGGCGACGGCGTAGATCGAGAGCAGGAGGAGCGAGACGACGAACAGGGCCACCCAGAACGCCTTGCCCACCTCCGCGCTCGGAGAGAACAGGCGCTCGGCGAGGGTCCGCGGCGTCGCGGTGAGGATCACGGCGGTGTCGCCGGCCGCGGCCTCGCCGGTCGCCAGGTCGTGCTCCGGCTCGCCGAGCTCCACCCAGCTGAGCACCGGCCGGTCGCGCCAGCCGCCGGAGACCTGGTGCTGCTGGAAGAAGCGGGCCTTGGCGGCTTCGAGCTCGGCCCGCTCGCCGGCGCTCACCGGGGCCAGGCGGACGTGGAGGCCGGCGCTGCCCACCGACACCTGGGCGCTCTTGGCTCCCCCGGCGTTGCTCAGCAGGCTCACCCAGACCCCGGAACGCTCGCGGAGCACCTGCGACAGGTCGCCCGGAACGAAGGCGAGGGCCCGCCGCCCCCCCGGCTGCGCGGCGGTCGCGACGAGCGTCGTCGAGCCGTCGGGGAGGGCGACGAAGGGCGGCGGCGCGTCCGCCGGGAGCGTGTCGAGCCACGCCGGCCAGGCCTCCGGCGCCCGCCGATCGCCCGCCACCCGGCGCCCGTCCCGGTAGACGGCCCAGGCGACGGTCTCCGGGGTGGCGGACTCGCCCTCGCCGCCGCTCCCGGCGTGGGCCGCCGCCGCTTCGACCTGGCGTTCGAGCCCCTGGAGGGTGTCGCGGTAGAGGTGGCCGAGGAAGAAGCCGGCGACGAAGTAGCAGACGAGGACGAACAGGACGGCCGCCAGCGGGATCGGCACCACCCCGATCAGGAAGTAGGAGAAGGCGAGGCGGCCGCTGACGTGCCAGAGAAGTCGCTGGTAGGCGCGGAAGAGCAGGAAGGCGGCGCTCAGGCAGAGGACCACCCAGAAGACGACGCGGGCGATGGCGCCGGCGACCGGGATCGCCACCAGGTAGCCGAGGGCGCCGGTCGCGGCGAGGATCACGGCGAGCCAGACGAGGCGCCTGGCGCGGTGCTTCATCGGATCCCCCCCGCAACCCGGCGATCCCCTTCCCACCCCCGGAGGGGAAAGGCGAAGCCCCCTCCCCGAGGCTCGGGTTCGGGGGGGGAGGTTGACTCGCGAGTCACGAAGGGCGCCCTTGCAGGTGTCTGGTGCTTCACTACGCAGCGGGCGGGCGGATGTTCCGCCCCGGCGGCCCGGTTGACCCCGGGCGGGGCTGGCGTAGAATCGGGCCGCCCCGCGCCCTCTCCGAGGAGGACGCCGGGGATCATCTTAGCTTCCACAACGAGGAGAGACCGTGTCGAGGATCCCCCGCGTCCAGGAGCACCTGAAAACCGGCTTCACCTCCGAAGCGGCGTCGGCCGCCAAGTACCGGGCCTACGCCCATCGCGCCCGCAAGGACGGCCTGCCCCATCTGGCCGAGCACTGGCTCCGGCTCGCCGAGGGCAAGGACGAGCTGGCGCGCCTGCAGCTCGAGGCGGCGGGCAAGGTCCGCGGCCGCGCCCTCGACCTCCGGGCCGAGATCGCCGAGGAGCGCTACGAGAACGACGTGCTCTACCCGAAGCTCATCGGCCTGTCCGGGCCGGACGAGGTGGTGGGCCTGTTCCAGCGCGTGATCGAGGTCCAGAAGGACCACCTGCGGCGGCTGGAGGAGCTTCTGGCGGGCCCTCGAGTCGTCCGAGGGCGACGTGCCCGCGCCCGCGGAGATGGCCGAGCCGGTGGCGGTGGGCTGAGGCGGAGATCGCCTCACGCGTTGCGTTCGGTGCCGGTCTCGGTGCTGGCCCGGCCGATCGGTGCGGAAGGCACCTCTCGGTGACCGCCCCTCAACAGCTTCGCCCCCACGCCGGGTGGTCGAGGACGAACCCATCCTCCTCGTCGTGGTCGAGGATCGCGCCGTCGAGCTCGCGCGCCGCCATCCGGTCGAGGGCCAAGGTGACGCCGTCCCACTCCAGGCGCAGGTCGCCCTCGGCGACGAGCCGGGTGGCCCCGAGGCGGAACCCCATGGCGCCGCAGCCGCCGGCGAAGGCGATCCGCAGGTGCTCGCCGGGACCGAGGTCGCGGCGGGCGGCCTCGCGGGCGGCGGGGGTGAGGGTGATCTCCATCGGTGGCTCCAGAGCGGCGGCGCGGGGCCGGCCGCGGGGTGGCGGGGGCGGAATCCCTGCTCCCGGCCGGAGGTTGACGATACTACGACCCCGGGCGCCACGGCCGTGCCCGTGCCGCCGCCCCGGCGGTCGAAACACCCGCCGAACCGAGCTCTCGTGAGCTTGTGACCATCGGTCACATTCGCTAGACTCCACGGCGTGGAGGAACCATGAGCCTCAAAGTCCTGGACCAGGAAGAGACCCGCGGCGGCCCGGTCGCCCACACCGGCGAGAGCTGGTTGACCACCACCTTCGACAAGGTGGAGGACTGGGCCCAGCGCCACTCCTTCTGGCCCTTCCCGTTCGGCACCGCCTGCTGCGCCATCGAGTTCATGTCGACCGTCTCGAGCCACTACGACATGGCTCGCTTCGGCTCCGAGGTGGTGCGCTTCTCGCCGCGTCAGAGCGACCTGCTGATCGTCGCCGGCACGATCAACGACAAGATGGCGCCGGTGCTCAAGAAGATCTACGACCAGATGGCCGAACCCAAGTGGGTGGTCTCGATGGGCGCCTGCGCGTGCTCCGGCGGGTTCTATCGCGCCTACCACGTGATGCAGGGCATCGACGAGATCATCCCGGTCGACGTCTACGTCCCCGGCTGCCCGCCGAACCCGGAAGGGCTGATGTACGGCATCCTGCAGCTCAAGGAGAAGGTGGTCCGGGACCGCAAGCGGTACGCCCGAGAGTCCCAGACCCG
Organism: uncultured Acidobacteriota bacterium; assembly: GCA_963741925.1. Classification (GTDB taxonomy): domain Bacteria; phylum Acidobacteriota; class Thermoanaerobaculia; order Multivoradales; family DATKCC01; genus CAVUBL01. The sequence goes on along the minus strand of CAVUJU010000002.1, from coordinate 630,632 downwards.
CGTCCAGGAGGAGCCGGCGGCCGCCGCCGGCTGAACCGAATGGACCATGCTCGTCCACCAGGCCCACCGAGATCTGGACAGATGAGTCAAGTTTGTAGGACGCGAGCGGGAGGGGGCGTCCCTCTCCCCCCGGAGGGTGGGAGAGGGATCGAGGGAGAGGGGGGCGATCCGATGGATCCAACGTTCTGGAGTAGCCGTTTGGGCGAAGCTAGGCTCAACCAGTCGGCGTGGGCGGGGGAGCTACCGGTCACGAAGCCTCGGATGCTTTTGCCGCTTTGTGGTCTGAGGCGGAGCCTCGTTAGCCCACCAGGCCCACCGAGATCTGGACAGATGAGTCAAGTTTGTAGGACGCGAGCGGGAGAGGGAACGAGGATGAGGAGGGTGATCCGATGAGTCCCACGGCGATCGAGACGCCGTCTCTGCTCGACAAGTACCCGGCCGGGAGCATCCTGCCCCAGGAGGGCCCTGATGAGATCAGGGACCAGCCGACCTGGGTGGTGAGCCGGGACGTGCTGGCCGAGCTCGCGCGCGACCTGCGCGACGACCCCTCGACCCAGCTCGACATGCTCCTCGACGTCTGCGGCGTCGACTACCCGGACCGCGAGGAACGCTTCGAGGCGGTCTACCACCTCTACTCGCTGCCCAGGAACGAGCGCCTCCGCCTCAAGGTGCCCCTCACCGAGGCCGACCCGACGCTGCCCTCGTTGATCCCGGTCTGGAAGGCGGCGGACTGGTTCGAGCGCGAGGCCTACGACATGTTCGGCTTCCGCTTCGAGGGCCACCCGAACCTGCGCCGCATCCTCACCCACGACGCCTTCCAGGGGCATCCGCTGAGGAAGGACTACGACGCCACCCGGCGCTGGATCTTGACCGAGGACAAGATCTACCGCCCGAAGCTCAAGGTGCCCGAGGGCGTCGCCGACGACATGTTCGAGCGGATGACCATCAACATCGGCCCCTCGCACCCGGCGATGCACGGCACCTTCCGGGTGGTGGCCGAGCTCGACGGCGAGACGATCGTCGCGAGCGAGGTCGAGATCGGCTACCTCCACCGCTGCTTCGAGAAGATGTGCGAAACGCACACCTGGCAGCACGTCATCCCGTACACCGACCGCCTGAACTACTGCTCCTCGTTCATCAACAACGTCGGCTACTGCCGGACGGTAGAGAAGATGCTCGGCATCGAGCCGCCGCCCAAGGCGGTCTGGGCGCGCACGATCCTCTCCGAGCTCTCGCGGATCATGGACCACTGCGTGTGCAACGGCTCGACCCTGGTCGACGCCGGAGCCCTGACCAACTTCTGGTACTACTTCCAGCCGCGCGAGGAGATCTACGGCCTGCTCGAGGCCTGCTCCGGGGCGCGCCTGACGGTCTCCTACGGCCGGATCGGCGGCCTCGCCCAGGACCTGCCGCCCGACTTCATGGCGCGGGCTCGCAAGCTGCTCGAGATCATCCCGCCCTTCATCGACGACGTGGAGAAGCTGGTCGACAAGAACGGCATCTGGCAGAAGCGCGCGGTGGGCACGGCGGCGATCTCGGCCGAGGACGCGGTCAACTGGGGCTGGACGGGCCCCTGCCTCAGGGCCTCGGGCGTGGGCTACGACGTGCGCAAGGCCGCCCCCTACGACCTCTACGACACCGTCGAGTGGGAGGTGCCGGTCTACCACGGCGGCGACGTCTACGACCGCTACCGGGTGCGAAACGCCGAGATCCGCCAGAGCCTCTCGATCATCCGCCAGCTCCTCGACCGGGGCATCCCGGAGGGCGGGCACATCGTCTCCGATCCGCACGTGGCGCTGCCGCCGAAGGAGGCGTGCTACAACCAGATGGAGTCCATGATCTACCACTTCAAGCTGATCATGGACGGCATCCAGGTGCCGCCCGGCGAGCGCTACGACATGGTCGAGGGGGCGAACGGCGAGCTCGGCTTCTACATCGTCTCGGACGGCTCGTCGCACCCCTACCGGATCAAGGTCCGGCCGCCCTGCTTCCCGATCTTCTCCACCTTCTCCGACCTGATCGAGGGCGCGAGCGTCTCCGACGTCATCGTGACCCTCGGCGGGCTGAACGTCATCGCCGGAGAGCTCGAACGATGAGCCAACCCTCGCCGCCGCTCCACGCCCACCCGCAAGGCGGCGCTTCCGGCCGTCCGCTGCCGCCCCCGGTTTACCATCCGACCGAGGTCGAGCCCTACCGGCCGAGCCTCGGCGAGCGGCTCTACCTGCCGCTCGTGGCCGGCATGATGGTGACCCTGCGCCACTTCTTCCGGAATCTGTTCCACGGCCCCGAGTACACGATCAACTACCCGGAGGAGCGGCGCCAGTACTCGCACCGCTACCGCGGCCACCACATTCTCACCACGCGGCCCGACGGGTCGGTGCGCTGCGTGGCCTGCTTCCTGTGCGCCACCAACTGCCCGGCCGAGTGCATCCACATCGAGGCCGGCGAGCAGCCGGACGAGAACATCGAGAAGTTCCCCGAGGTCTACGAGATCGACATGCTGCGCTGCGTCTTCTGCGGCTACTGCGTGGACGCCTGTCCGGAGGAGGCGATCATCATGTCGAACAACTACGACATGGCCTACTTCACGCGCGAGCAGTCGATCGTCGGCAAGGTGGACCTGATGAAGCCCTTCACCTTCGACGAGGACCGCCTGGGCTACCGCCCCAGCTTCCCCGAAGAGGACGTCCAGCGCGCCAAGATGCGCCGCGAGGCCTTCGACCTGGTCGGCGCCGCCAAGCAGAAGGCCGCCCAGCCGGCCCCGCCGGCGAGCTGAGGCCGATCGCGCTCCGCGCGTCGTCCTCCTCTCTCCTGGTCGTTCCGACCGACGGCGCGCTCGAAGAGTGCGCCGAAGCAGGGGAGCCCGGGCGGGGGAAAACCCCGGCGGGTGCTGGAAGTACAATCGACTCGCCATGGACGCCTTTCCCCGCGAGCTGCTCGACCTCCTCGACCAGCGCCTCGGCGTGGACTGCTTGTGGGTCTACGGGTCCGTGGCCGCGGGTCGTGCCCGCTCCGACTCGGATCTCGACGTCGCGGTGCTGGCGCGCAAGCGGCTGTCGGCGGCGAAGCTCGCCGACCTCCGGGCCGACGCCGAGGCGCTCCTGGGCCGCGCCGTGGACCTTGTCGATCTGGACCAGGCCTCGCCGATCCTCGCCTTCCAGGTCCTCAAGCACGGATGCCTGGTGGTGGATCGAGACCCTTCCCGTCGGTACCGTTTCACGGCGACTCTCCCGGGCCGACGCGAGGACGTCCTCATCATGCGGCGCCCCATCGAGGAACGCCTGATCCGGCGGGTCGTGCAGGCGGACGGCATTGAGAACGAGCCGTAGGAGGGAAGGATCGAGCCGACTCTCGGGCCCGAAGTACAATCGGACTCACCATGGAGAGGACGGCAGAGCCCCGGCGTGACCCTCGAGACGAGGCGGATCTCAAGCCTCCGGGCGACCTCCCGTTCCTCGCCAGCATCTCCTGGTTCGACCGCGACTACAGGTCCCTCTCGCCCCTCGACATGCTCCGGCGCTACGAATCCGGCTGGCGCCACCTCCACGTCCTCGCCGAACCGAGCCCCGAGGAGTGGCGCTTCATCCGCCGCCTCGTCGCAGACTACGGCAGCACGATCGATGTTCCGGCGTGAGGAGCATCGGGCGGTCCTGCGGGTTCTCGAGGCGCTCGACGCCGACCTCCTGGCGACGCACCACACGCTTTTCGGAGGCGGCACCCGGCTCGTCCTCGAGCTCGGCGAGTACCGCATCTCCCAGGACATCGACTTCCTGAGCTCCGACGCGCCCGCCTTCGCCGAGCTGAGAAGTCTCGCCCGACAACGAGGGGCCGAGGGACTCTTCCGAGACAAACATCTTCCCGAAGGCTTCGGGCTTCCGCGGGAGGTCCGGACCGATCAGTATGGGATCCGGTTTCCCCTGGTCCTCGACGGCTTGCCGATCAAGTTCGAGATCATCCACGAGGGACGTATCGCGCTCGACGCCGGGTCGCGCCCCGCGTGGTCCCCTGTGGTGTGCCTCACCGTGGCCGATGCGTACGCCGAGAAGCTCCTCGCCAACTCCGATCGCTGGCCCGACCGCCAGCTCCTGGCCCGCGACCTGATCGACCTCGCGCTGCTCCGTACCCAGGTCGGCCCGATCCCGGACGAAGCCTGGTCCAAGGCCGAGGCCGCCTACGGCGCGCCGGTTCGCCGTGACCTCCAGAAGGCCATCGAGGCCCTCCTCGGCGACCCCACCTTCCAGCGACGGTGCTTCGAAGGACTGTCGCTGACGACCCCGCAGGCTGTCCTCGAAGGCGCGGGCCGGCTTCTGACCGACTGCTCGTGATCTCAGGAGGAGATCATGGCTACTACGCCGGACGAGGCCGACGGACCGAGCCGCTTTCGCTCGGCTTCCCGCGCCTCACCCCGCCGTCGCCCGCCACCGGCCGACGACCAGGCTCAGGTCGTCGGTCTGGAGGGCCTGGCCCTTGAAGCGGGAGATGTCGTCCAGCAGGTCGTTGCGGACGTCGCGGGCCGGGCCGCCGGCGGCGGAGCGGGAGAGGGCCTGGCGCAGGCGCTCGAAGCCGTAGCAGTCCTCCCGGAAGTCGATGGCCTCGACCAGCCCGTCGGTGTAGAGCAGGAACAGGTCGCCCGGCTCGAGGAGCGCGCTCTCCTCGGAGTAGCGGCTCGGCAGGCGGGTGCCGAGCGGCGGGGCCGGCGCCCCGAGCTCCGCCACCGAGCCGTCTCCGCGCCGCAGGAAGACCGGCGGATGGCCGGCGCTCGCCACCCGCAGGCGGCTCGTGGCGCGCTCGACGACGGCGATGGTCACGGTGACGAAGGTCCGGGCGCGCACCGAGGCGCGCACCATGAGGTTCAGCTTCTCGAGCACCCCGGCGGGGGAGAAGAGCTCGTCCTGGAGCACGTAGAGCGAGCTCCGGAGCCCCGCGATCAGCAGGCCGCTCGCCACCCCGTGGCCCGCGACGTCGGCCACCACGATGGCCAAGGCGTCCTCGCCCAGGGAGATGTAGTCGTAGTAGTCGCCGCCCACCTCCGCCGCCGGGATGCAGGCCCCCGACACCTCGATCCAGTCGCGGACCGGGTCGCCGGCCGGCAGCATGCTGAGCTGGATCTTCCGGGCATCGGCGAGCTCGCCGCGCATCCGCTGGCGGTCGCGCTCCCGGCTCACCGCCCGGCGCCAGCGGTCGAGGAACTCGGAGCGCGCGGCGCGGGTCAGGCGAGCGCCGGCGAAGGCGGCCAGGCCGTTGGGCACGGCGACGGCCGCCGCGTGGCGCAGCACCGTGGCGAAGGAGACTCCCTGGAGGATCTCCCACCCCGCCGCCACCGCGACGAAGCAACCGGCGAGGAGCGCCAGGTCGCCGGTCCGGAAGCGCAGCACGACCAGGAGCGCCGGGAAGACGCCGGCCGCGAACACCAGGACGAGGGCCAGCTCGCTCGCCCAGAGCCCGGTCACCACGAGCTGGACGACGAGGAGCGCGATCAGGAGGGGCCGGAAACCGCCCTCGGCCCAGGCGCCGTTGCGGGTGAGGAAGAGGGCCGCGAGGAGCGCCAGGTCCGCGATCGAGACCCAGGCGCGCGGGACGTCTCGCGCGGAGAGGAAGACCGCCAGCGTCACGAGGCAGGCGACCAGGTAGCCGGCGAAGAGCCACCGGGCCCGCAGCCAGTTGATGCCGTCGAAGTGCCGCTCGACGGCGAGGTGCTCCGGCAGGGGCATGAGCTCGTCGAAGGACCGGATTCTCATCGCAGGCGGGGGAGAGGGCGCGGGGGTCGTCGGCGTGGGGTGTCCCGCGACTCTATACCAGCACCGGCGCGGGCCCGGCTCCGGGCGTGAGGCGGCCGCCGCCGGCCCCGACGCCGGAGGAATGGCCCCGGCCGGGTGGCGGTTACCCCTCTTGCTATGATCCCTCGGATGACCCTACCCACCGAGGGAGGCACCCGCTCGGGCGGTTAGCCCGAGACCGGGCGAGACGCGCCGCCGACCCTTCCGACCCGATCGGAGCCGAGACCGAGACCGATGGCGATTGCCGACGACACCACCGAAACCCAGCCACCCGCGCCGAGCGAGCGCAAGAAGGTCGAGGACGTGGTCGTCCGCTTCGCGGGCGACTCGGGCGACGGCATGCAGCTCACCGGCAGCCAGTTCACCACCACCTCGGCGCTCTTCGGCAACGACCTCGCGACCCTGCCCGACTTCCCGGCCGAGATCCGGGCGCCCGCCGGCACCCTGCCCGGGGTCTCGGCCTTCCAGGTGCGGATCGCCGACTACGACATCCACACCCCGGGCGACGCCCCGGACGTGCTGGTGGCGATGAATCCGGCGGCGCTGGTCAAGAACGTCCGCGACTTGAAGCCGAACGGCGTGGTGATCGTCAACAGCGACGAGTTCAAGGAGCGCAACCTCAACAAGGCCGGCCTGGCGGCGAATCCCCTCGAGGACGGCTCCCTCGACGCGTTCCGCGCCTACCCGGTGGCGCTCACGACCCTCACCCGGCGCACCCTCGAGGACGCCGAGCTCGACGTCAAGACCAAGGACCGGTGCAAGAACTTCTTCGCCCTGGGGATGGTCTACTGGCTCTTCAGCCGCTCGTTGGACAACACCGTCCGGTGGCTCGAGCGCAAGTTCGCGCGCCGGCCCGAGCTCGCCGAGGCCAACGTCCGGGTGCTCAAGGCGGGCTGGAACTACGCCGACATCCACCAGCTCTTCCAGACGCGCTACGAGGTCGAGCCGGCGAAGATGGAGCCGGGGACCTATCGGAACATCAACGGCTCGGAGGCCCTGGCGCTCGGGTTCATCGCGGCGAGCCGCAAGTCGGGGCTCCCCCTGTTCCTGGGCGCCTACCCGATCACCCCGGCCTCGGAGCTCCTCCACGCGCTGGCCTCGCGCAAGAGCTACGGCGTGACCACCTTCCAGGCCGAAGACGAGATCGCCGCCGTCTGCGCCGCGATCGGCGCGGCGTTCGGCGGCGCGCTCGCGGTCACCGGCTCGAGCGGCCCGGGGATCGCCCTCAAGGCGGAGGCCATGAACCTGGCGGTGATGGTCGAGCTGCCGATGGTGGTGTGCGACATCCAGCGCGGCGGCCCCTCGACCGGCCTGCCCACCAAGACCGAGCAGGCCGACCTGCTCCAGGTGATGTTCGGCAGGAACAGCGAGTCGCCGCTGCCGATCGTCGCCGCGGCGTCGCCCCACGACTGTTTCTGGGCGGCCCTCGAAGCCTGCCGTGTGGCGGTCCGCTACATGGTGCCGGTGGTTCTCCTCTCGGACGGCTACATCGCCAACGGCTCGGAACCCTGGAAGCTGCCGCGGGTCGAGGACCTGCCCGACTTCGCCCCGGAGATCCGGACCGACCCGGAGGGCTTCGGCCCCTACGTGCGGGACCCGGAGACCCTGGCCCGCCCGTGGGCCCTCCCCGGAACGCCCGGGCTCGAGCACCGGATCGGCGGCCTCGAGAAGGAGGACGTGACCGGCAACGTCTCCTACGATCCGGAGAACCACGAGCGGATGACCCGGCTCCGGGCCGAGAAGGTGGAGCGGATCGCCCGCGAGCTGCCGCCGCTCGCCGTCGACGGCCCGGCCGAGGGCAAGCTCCTGGTGCTCGGATGGGGCTCGACCGAGGGGGCGCTCAAGGGCGCGGTGCGCAACCTCCGCGAGCGCGGCGTCGCCGTCTCCCGCGCCCACCTGCGCTGGCTCAACCCCTTCCCGGCGAACCTGGGCGAGGTGCTCGGCCGGTTCGAACGGGTGCTGGTGCCGGAGATGAACTTGGGGCAGCTCAGCCTGCTGCTGCGCGCGAGGTACCTGAAGGACGTGATCTCCTTCAACAAGGTCCAGGGACGCCCGTTCTTCCGCGCCGAGGTCGAGCAGCGGATCCTCGAGATCCTGGAGTCCGGGAGGTAGACGAGCGATGCCGGAGATCGAAGCCCCCACCCTCACCAAGAAGGACTTCCAGAGCGACCAGGAGGTGCGCTGGTGCCCCGGCTGCGGGGACTACGCCATCCTGGCCGCCGTCCAGTCGGTCTTCCCGGAGCTCGGGATCCCGAAGGAGAAGCTGGTGGTGGTCTCGGGGATCGGCTGCTCGAGCCGCTTCCCCTACTACATGAACACCTACGGCTTCCACTCGATCCACGGCCGGGCGCCGGCGATCGCCACGGGGCTCAAGGTCACCCGGCCGGACCTCGAGGTCTGGATCGCCACCGGCGACGGCGACGCCATGTCGATCGGCGGCAACCACCTGATCCACGTCCTGCGGCGCAACGTCGGGGTCAAGATCCTGATGTTCAACAACCGGATCTACGGCCTGACCAAGGGGCAGTACTCGCCCACCAGCGAGGTCGGCAAGCGCACCAAGTCGACCCCCTTCGGCTCCATCGACCGGCCGTTCAACCCGGCGGCCCTGGCCCTGGGCGCCGGCGCCACCTTCGTCGCCCGGACGGTGGACATCTTCCAGCCCCACCTGAAGGCGGTCTTGAAGCGCGCCGCCGAGCACCGCGGCTCCGCCTTCGTCGAGATCTACCAGAACTGCAACATCTTCAACGACAAGGCCTTCGAGTACATGACCGACAAGGAGGGCCGGGTCGAGCGCACCCTCTACCTCGAGCACGGAAAGCCCGTGGTCTGGGGCGGCGAGACGAAGCGCGGCCTGCGCCTCGACGGCATGGAGCCCGAGATCGTGACCCTGGATCCATCCGGAGGGGGGGTCTCCGAGGAGGACTGCCTGGTCTGGGACGAGCGGCGGCCGAACCCGGCCCTCGCCTTCATGGCGGCCCAGCTCCTGCCCCCGGACTTCCCGACGCCGCTCGGGGTCTTCCGCGCCGTCGACGAGCCCGCCTACGACGCCGAGGTCGTCGCCCAGGTCGAGCACGAGGTGGAGCGCGCCGGCCAGACCCGCCTCGAGGACCTGCTCTACAGCGGAGACACCTGGACCGTCTCGTGACCTCCCGCGCGGCGTGAAGCTCCTCGTCCTCGCCCACGACGGCACCTGGGACACGCGCTTCCAGGTGAGCTCGCTGGCGGCGAGCGCCGCGGGCCAGGGCGACCGGGTGGACCTCGCCCTCTTCTTCGCCGCCCTCGACGCCTGGGTCCGGGACGGCTGGGACCGCCTCGACCCGGCGCCGCCGCTGGCCGCCGAGCGAATCGAGCAGCTGGGATTCCCACCCCTCTCGGACCTGATCGCCGGCGCGCGCACGAGCGGTCGTCTCCGCCTCTTCGCGTGCAGCGCCTCGGTGCGCCTGCTCGACCTCGACACGGCCCGCGTCCAGGGCAAGGTCGACCTGATCTGCGGCTGGTCCCGGTTCACCCGCATGATCGCCGAAGCGGACCGGGTGGTGCGCTGGTGAGCCCTCCCGGGCTGCGCGCCCGGGGAGCGGCCGGAGGGGCGAGGTATAAGATCCCTTGCGCATCCTCAAGACGATTCCAGGAGACGGACGATGGCGGGCAGGGCGAACCTGGTGGAGGACCTCTGGGAGAGCGTCGACGGGCTCACCAAGGGCCAGGCCGCCGAGATCCTCGACGCGGTGCTCGCGGCGATCCGGGCGGCCCTGGCCCGCGGTGAGCGGGTCACCGTCCCTCGCTTCGGTGCGTTCTCGGTCCACCGGCGGCCGGCGAGACCCGGGCGCAGTCCCGCGACGGGAGCGCCGATCCGGATCCGGGAGAGCTTCGCCGTGCGCTTCCGGCCCCCTGACGACCTGCTTGGACCGGCGCGGCCGAGCCAGGGCACCGAGAGGATTGGAACCGGGCGGCGGCCCAGCCGGCGTCGGCCCGACGAGACGAGGCGGCGCGGGGAGAGAGCGGGCGGCGCCCCGCGGGCTCCGAGCCGGGGAACCGCCGGGAGAGACCTGGGTGTCGAGGTGGAAGGAGCCTACGACACCGATACGGGGCTCGGGCATGACACGTCGGGGGGCGGCGCCCCAGACGAGGCCTACGAGGCGCCTCCCCGAGTCCCCTACCACCGGGTCGAGGTCTTCTACGCCACGGACCGCAAGCCCGGCGGATCGCGCCCGGCCGCCCGCCATTTCGGCTCGACCCGGGGCGACGGCTCCCTGGAGTACGGGGTCTGCGAGGTGAGCATTCCAAGGGACCACCGGATGGGCGCCCTGGAGGGACCCTCCTGGCGGCGCCTCGAGCTGCGGAGGGACCCGCGGGAGCACGTCGTCCTCCTGTCTCTCCGGAAAGCCGAAGCGGCCGGCTTCTTCGCCGAGCTCTCGGCATGCCTCGAGGCCTCTGTTCGCGGTGAGATCCTGCTCTTCCTCCACGGCTTCAACGTCTCCTTCGAGGACGCCGCCAGGCGCACCGCGCAGCTCGCCTACGACCTGAAGCTCGAGGGCGCGCCGGTCTTCTATAGCTGGCCGTCGAAAGGGAAGCTCTCCCTCACCGGGTACGCCCACGACGAGACCAACGTGGAGTGGACGGTGCCCCACCTGAAGTCGTTCCTGGTCGACCTGGCGTCGGGCTCGGGAGCGCGGGCGATCCACCTGATCGCCCACAGCATGGGCAACCGCGCACTGACCCGGGCCCTCGGGGAGATCGCCGCAACCATGGCCGCGCCCGGCACGCCGGCCTTCAGCGAGGTCGTGCTCACCGCTCCCGACATCGACGCCGACGTCTTCCGCCAGATGGCGTCCGCCTTGCGAAGGGCGGCTCGCCGGGTGACCCTTTACGCCTCCGACAAGGACCGGGCCCTCGAGGCGTCCCGGAAGTTTCACGGCTACCCGCGGGCGGGAGACGCCGGAGCGAACATCGTGGTGGTCCCGGAGGTGGAAACGATCGACGCCTCGGCGGTGGACACGGACCTCGTCGGGCATTTCTACTACGGCGACAATCGATCGGTTCTTTCCGACGTGTACTACCTGCTGCGGGACGGCAAGTCGGCCGGCGAGCGCTTCGGCCTGTCGGAGAGACGGTCGGCCTCCGGCAGCTACTGGGTCTTCCTGGCCTGAGCCGTGCTGCGCGAAGCGCCTGGTGACTCCGCCGCCGGTCCATCCCGCCGTCGGAGCTTCTACGACGAGCAGGCGAGCCGGCGGCGCCACGCGCGCTGGTGGGCGGCCCTGTGCGGGGTCGCGATCCTGGTCATGGGGCTGCCCCTCACGGCGGTCCTCACCCCCCTGGTCTTCGGTGTCGTGGCGGTGGGCGTGCGCCTGGTCGGCCTGGTCACGCCGGTGCCGGTTGCGGTGTGGGCGGCCTTGCACCACCTGGCGGGGCTGGTGCCGGCGGCCCTGGACGCGTGGACCGGGAGCGCGCCGGCCGGTGCGCTCGGCCGCCTCGACCTGGCGGCGGCGCTCGCCGTCCTCCTGGTGCCCGGGGTGGCGGCCATGGTCGCCGTCTGGGCGGGCTTCCGGCGCCTCGCGAGCGAGGTCGTGCCGGGCGCCGTGCTGGCCCGCCTCGGGGCGCGCGAGCCCCGCGCGGGCGACCTCGAGGAGCACCAGCTCGTCGACGTGGTCCAGGAGATGGCGATCGCCGCGGGCGTGCCGGCGCCGCGGGTCCTCCTGATCGATCAGGAGGCGCCGAACGCCGCCCTGGTCGGGCCGTCCCCGGAGCGCGCGGTGGTGGTGGTGACCCGCGGGGTGCTCGAGCGCTGCGACCGGGGCGAGACCCAGGGCGTCGCCGCCCTGCTCGTCGCCTCGGCGGCCAACGGCGATCCTCGCCTCGCCCTCGCCGTGACCGCGGTCTTCCAGGCCATGGGCTTCGTGTTCACCCTCCTCGACGCCCTCATGGGCTGGAGCCCCGCGGCCTGGCGCGAGATGGTCAGGGCCCTCGGCTGGATGCTCCGGGGGCGGCGCTCGCCGGCGACCGCGGAGGCGGTGGCCGGGAGCCTCGAGGGGCGCCTCGCCCCCGAGCGCTTCGACGGCCTGCTGGGGCTCGCGAGCGACGCCGACGAGGCCGAGCCCCGGAGCCGCGGCGGGCGCCTCCTCAAGCGGTTCCCCGTCCTCAAGCTCTTCCTCCTGCCGTTCCTCCTCGTCTACCTGGTCGTCCACCTGGTGCGCCTGGAGGTCCAGATGCTGCGGCTGGTGGTCGTCGGCCCGCTCGTGGGCGGCATGCTCCGCGCCCGCCGCTACCTCGCCGACGCCACCGCGGTCCAGCTCACCCGCGACCCCACCGAGGTCGCCCGGGGGCTGGCGGCCCTGGGGGGCGGGGCAGTGGCGTCCCCTGGCGGCGCCTGGCTCGAGCACCTGTTCGTGGCGGCGCCGGAGCCCAGCGCGGGGAGAGGCGAGCACCCGGTCCCGGTCGGCTCCCATCCCAAGCTCGAGCGCCGCCTGCGCCGCCTGGCCGCCCTGGGCGCAGACCCCTCGGACCCGGCGCTCGCGGCAGCGACGGCGAAGCGGCCGGGGTTTCGGGAGCGGCTCCGCCGCGACGGGCGGCGCGGCGTCGTGGAGATGATCGTCTTCACCCTGGTCATGGGGCCGCTCCTGTTGCTCGGGCTCTACCTCCTGACCCTGGCGATGGGGGCCATCCTGCTCTTCGCCGCCGGCGCGTCGGCCCTCTTCGCCGGCGCCGTGCTCCGGCTGATCGACCGGCTGATCCTCTGAGCACACCCTGCTGGCCGGGCGCTACAATCAGGGGGACGTTCGAAGGAGCTCGTCGTGATCGTCGCGTTCGCCAGCCTGTTCCTCGGCCTGGTCCTGGGTGTCCAGCCGGTGGAGCTCGCCGTGGGGCAGGGGGTGGCCTCCGTCGAGCTGGTGCTGGACGGGCGCAGCGTGGGGCAGATGGGGGGCGCTCCCTGGACCCTGCCCTGCGACTTCGGCTCCGCCCTCGAGCCCCACCGGCTCGAGGCGATCGCCCGCGCCGCCGACGGCCGGGAGCTGGGCCGGGCGCGCCAGTGGATCAACCTGCCCCGGCCCGAGGCCGAGGGCCACGTGATCTTCGAGGGCGGCGAGGGCGGCCGGGGCGTCGTCGCCCGGCTCACCTGGGAGAGCGTCTCGGGCGACGCGCCCCGCAAGGTGACGGTGAGCTTCGACGGCCGGCCGCTCGCGGTCTCCGATCCGCACCGGATCGAGCTGCCGCCCCACGACCCGGACCAGCTGCATTTCCTGCACGCCGAGCTCGACTTCCCGTCCCACCTCTCCGCGGTGGTCGAGACGGCGTTCGGGGGCGCCTACCACCAGGCGACCGAGACCGAGCTGAGCGCCGCCGCCGTCGAGCTCGAGGGTCGCAAGGAGCTGCCGGCGCCGGCCGAGCTCGCCGGGTGGTTCCGGGCCCAGGGTCAACCGCTGGAGCCGGTGGCGGCGGAGACAGGGCCGGCCGAGGTCGTGGTGGTGATGGACCGCGCGGCCCAAAAAGGCCTGTGGGCCCTCGCCCCCCGCTGGGTGCCTTCCAACGGCCGGGCCTTCCCGTCGGTGGGAACCGGCCCGCGAGCCCGCGAGCTGCTCCGCTCCGCCATGCGCCTGGACCGGGATCAGAGCCTGCGGTTCCTCTGGCCGTTCTCGCTGCACCGCGAGAACGGCCGCGTCGGCTACGACCTGTTCGCCCGCTCCGAGGAGCATCTGCCGTCGGACGGTGGCGTCTACTACCTGCTCTCGGCGGCCCAGCAGCCGCCGTTCGATCTCCGCCGCCAGCGCCTGGCCGACGCCGTGGCCGTGGCCGGCATGAGCGCGGCGGCCCGGGACCGGCGGCGCGCCGTGGTCCTGGTCCTGAGCGCCCAGCCCGCCGACGCGAGCCGCATGACCCCTCGGGCGGTCCGGCGCTACCTGACCGACCTCGGGGTGCCCCTCTTCGTCTGGTCGGTGGAGAAGTCGGTGAGCCCGCCGGTCACGGCCACCTGGGGCGAGGTCGACAGCGTCTACTCGCGCCGCGGGTTCAAGCGGGCGGTCGACGAGCTGTCGCGGACCCTCGAGCGCCAGCGCATCGTCTGGTTCCGGGGCCTGCACCTGCCGCAGACGATCGAGACCGGGCCGGCGGCCGGCGACGTCCGGATGGTGCGGTGACCGGCCGGGGCCGGCGCCGGGCCGGGCGCTCCGTACTGGCCTTCGTCGTCGCCGCGTCGGCGTCGCTCGCGCCGCAGACGGCGGCGTCGGCCGAGCCCCCGGCGCCGCGGCCCGCCCCGTCGGCCGCGCCGTCCCCGGCAAGCCCGCCGGAGAGCCCGTCGGAGATTCTGGGCGCCCCCGCGGCCTTCGGCTCCGCCGACCTCGCGGAGCCCCGGATCGAGGTGGCGCAAGGCACCGCCCTCCACGAGCTCCCCGACGCCCGGGCGGCGGCCCTGGCGGTGGTCGACGCCCCGTCCGAGCTGCCTCTCGTCGAGCGCCGCGGCGGGTGGGCGCTGGTCCGGTACGGAGCGTTCAAGGGGTGGGTGCCGCTGGCGCGGGAGGCGGGCGGCGCGGGCCCGGCCGGCGCCCTGCCGGCGCGGGCGGCGGACCGCGAGATCCTGGCGCGGGCCCTCGCCGCCCTGCCCGGAGAGGACACCCGCCGCGAGCTCGGTCCGTACGCCGTCTATACCGACGTCGGGGATTCCAAGCTCCTCGGGCGTCTGGAGGCGGTCGCCGCGGGCCTCGAGGCGACGTACCGGAGCCGCTACGGGCTCGATTCGGGCTCGGCGGCCGGCCAGGCGGTGGTCCTCTTCTCCCGCGAGGCCGACTACCGGGCCTTCGCCTCCGGCGACCTGGCCTACGCCGGCCTCGAGGAGGGCGGGCACGCGGGCTTCGGGGTGGCGGCGCTCTTCGCCGAGGGCAAGAAGGACTGGCAGGTGAGCGCCCTCCTCGTCCACGAGCTCACCCACCTGATCAACGGCCGCGCCCTGGGCCCGCGAACGCCGCCCTGGCTCGAAGAGGGCCTGGCCGACGACCTGGGCGACTCGCGGGTGGACGCCGCGGGGCGGCTCCTCCCGGGGAGCCTCGGAGGCGAGGAGTCGGTGAGCGAGCGCAAGGCCTCGAGCGCCGCGGGACGGGACCGGATCGAGATCACCGTGACCACGGAGGGGGCCTACGCCGCCCTCGGTCGGCTGACCAGGCTCCTGAACCGCGGGCGGCTGCCGCCGCTCGCGGAGCTCACCGGCCTCTCTTGGCGAGAGATCGTCGATCCCGGCCTGCGGGAGGATGCCTACGCCGAGAGCGCCTTTTTCGTCCGCTACCTCCTCGACGGCGGGGACGAGGCGCTGGCCCGAGGCTTCCGGAGCTACCTCGCCGCGATCGCCGCCGGCGGCGACGGCGGGCCGGCGGCGCTGCGGGCGAGCCTTGGCCGGGACTGGGCCGAGCTCGACGCCGGCTTCGGCCGCTGGCTGCGAAAGCTAGATGTCTAGCGAGGCTTCGCCTCAGACCACCCCTCCTCACCCCGACCCTCTCCTCACCCTCACGGGGAGGAGAGGGACCGAGGGTGAGGGGGCGATCCGATCGGTACAATCGCCCGTCATGGCCTTCACCGAACGCGACGCGCTCCGCGCCCGGGAGGACTTCCCGGCGCTCTCCCGCACCCTCGCCGGACGCCCCCTGGCCTTCCTCGACGGCCCCGCCGGCACGCAGGTGCCGACCGCGGTGATCGAGGCGGTCTCGGGCTACTACCGGCGCTCGAACGCCAACACCCATGGCCAGTTCGCGACCTCCCGGGAGTCCGACGAGCGGATCCTCGAGGCCCGCCGGGCCATGGCCGCCTTCCTCGGGGCGCCTTCCTGGCGAGAGATCTCCTTCGGCCAGAACATGACCAGCCTCGCGTACTCCCTGGCCCACGCCCTGGGCCGGCGGATGGCGCAGGGCGACGAGGTGGTGGTCACCGCGCTCGACCACGAGGCCAACCGGGGCCCGTGGCTCGGGCTCGAGGAGCGGGGTGTCGCGGTGCGCGAGGTGGCGCTCCGGCCCGACGGCACGCTCGATCCCGAAGGCTTCGCCGCGAGCGTCGGCCCGCGCACCCGGCTGGTGGCGGCCGGCCTCGCCTCGAACGCCCTGGGCACGGTCACCGACCTCGCCCCCGTCGCCGACCTCTGCCGGTCGGTGGGCGCCCGGCTCGTAGTCGACGCGGTCCACTACGCGCCCCACTTCCCCCTCGACGTGGCGGCGCTCGCCCCGGACTTCCTCCTGTGCTCGGCCTACAAGTTCTACGGCCCTCACGTCGGCATCCTGTACACCCGGCCGGGGTTCCTCGAGGAGCTCGCCTGCGACCGCCTCCGCGTCCACGACGCCGAGGCCCCGTACCGGATCGAGACCGGCACCCTGAACCACGCGGCGCTCTGCGGCGTGGCCGCGGCGGTGGAGTACCTCGCGTCCTGGGGCGAGGGGGAGTCGCTCCGCGCCCGGATCGTCTCGAGCGTAGCGGCCATCTCGGAGTACGAGCACGGCCTGGCCCGCGACTACGCCGGCCGGGTCGGGCGGATCCGGGGCGTCACCGTCCACGGGCCGGGGTTCGGTGCCGGGAGGAGAGCGCCGACGGTCTCGATCACGATCGACGGCGTGACGCCCCTCGATGCGGCCCGGCGGCTGGGAGAGCGCGGGGTCCTGGTCTGGGACGGCGACTTCTACGCCCCCCGGCCGATCGAGGCCCTGGGCCTGGCCGAGCGGGGCGGCGTGCTGCGCGCCGGGATCTCCCTCTACACGACCCGCGAGGAGGTGGACCGCCTGGTCGCGGGGGTGGCCGAGATCGCCGGGACGGTGGGCGCGGCGGCGAGCGCCTCCGGCGCGCTGGAGCGGGCCGGCCGGTGAGCCCGCCTCCGGGTTCGAGCGCCGCTCCCGCCCGCCCGCTCCGCGCGCTCTTCCTGGGCTTCGGCCACGTCGGCCGGGAGGTGGCCCGTCTCCTCGTCCACCGGGGCGAGCATCCGGCCCTCGCGGGCCTCGACTTGTGGGTGGTGGGGATCGCGACCGGCGCCCACGGCGCCCTGGCCGACCCGGCGGGGCTCGACCTGGCGGCGGCCCTCGCCGCCTACGAGGCCGGCGGCTTCACGCCGGCGCATCCGGCGTTCTCGGAGCTCGACGGCGAGCGCGCGGTCGCCGAGGGCGACTACGACGTCCTGGTGGAGATGACCCCGCTCGACGTCGCCGGCCGCGGCGCGGCGGCGATCGGCCGGGTGCGCTCGGCCCTCGAGCGCGGCCGGCACGTGGTCTCGGCGAACAAGGGGCCGGTGGCGTGGGCTTACCGGAGCCTCCGCGACCTCGCCCGCGAGCGTGGCGTCCTCTTCCGTTTCGAGGCGACCGTGATGGACGGCGCCCCGGTCTTCGACCTCGCGCGGTCGGGCCTCCGGGGAGCGGCCGTCGAGCGCCTCGCCGGGGTCCTCAACTCGACGACCAACGTGGTGCTGGGCGCGATGGAGGAGGGCCTCGGCCTCGAGGCGGCGCTCGAGCGGGCGCGGGCGCTGGGGATCGCCGAGGCGGACCCGTCCGCGGACCTCGAGGGCTGGGACGGGGCGGTCAAGCTCGCCGCCCTGGCCAACGTTCTGCTGGTCGAGGACGGCGAGCCGGAGCTCCGGCCGGAGGCGGTGGCGCGGGAGGTGGTCGACGCCGCCCTGGGCGAGCGGGCGCGGAGCGTGCGCGCCTCCGGCCGGCGGCTCAAGATGGTCTGCGAGGCGGCCAGGGAGGGCGGCGCGGTGCGGGCCGGGGTGGCCGCCCGGGAGCTCCCCGCGCGACACCCCTTCGCCCGGCTCGACGGCACGAGCTCGGCCCTCACGATCACCGCCGACCTCCTGGGCACGATCACCCTGGTCGAGGAGGACCCCGACCTCACGACCACCGCCTACGGGGTCCTCTCCGATCTCCTCGGCCTCGTCTGACGCTCACTCCACGACCTGCGCCCGGACCACCAGGATCAGGCCGTCGCGGCCGCCGGCGGTGGCCGCCCGTCCGACGACCGCGGTCTGGCCGGCGCGGAGCTCGAGGTCGGTCGCGAGCTCGGTCT
The DNA here is from genome assembly GCA_963741925.1 of uncultured Acidobacteriota bacterium. GTDB lineage: Bacteria > Acidobacteriota > Thermoanaerobaculia > Multivoradales > DATKCC01 > CAVUBL01. Next base: position 612,840 of record CAVUJU010000002.1, on the reverse strand, counting down.
GGAAGTCGGCCGCCGGGGTCTCCGAGTGCGCGAGGTTCGACGGCAGACTGGCGAGCAGGTGCGGAGTCGCGGCCTCGAACTGGAAGCCGGCCAGACGGACCGAAGGCTCCGTTCCCTCGCGCTCGACCAGCGTCGCGCGGTTGAAACCGAACCGGTAGGGCAGCGCCGGCACGCCGTCGGCGGCGGAGAGGATGCCCTGGATGCCCCCCCTTCCCCTGTCGAGGACCCGCACCGACATGCTGTCGATCAGGTCGACGCCGCGAAAGCCGAAGACGTCCTTGAGCTGGTGGGCGACCTCCTCGAGCGCCGGTGGGACCTGGCCGGAGAGCGGCCGGGTCTTCGACGCCCCGAGGACGAAGACCGTGACCTCCAGGCTGGGGGTCGGGGCCGGGGCGACGTCGAGCTCGCGGGCGGCGGCCGCGGCGGCCGCGACCTGGTCCGCCGGCCCGTCGAGGGTGAGGATGCCCAGGCTCGGGTGCGCCTGGGCGTGGACGTGGAAGATCCGCAGCACCGGCGGCAGCTCCTCGACGTTGGCGTGCTCGATCCGGACGATCTCCTGGCCGACGGGCTCTCCCGCCTTCTGACCGGGCTCCTGACCGGCCTCCTGACCGGCCTCGGGGGCGGCGCTCCGGGCGTCGGGCTTCGGGTTCTCCTGCGCTGCGGCCGCCCGCGTGCCCGGCGCGAGGGCGAAGGCTGCGGCGGCGATGGCGGCGACGGCGACGATGACGGTCCTACCTGGACGTGCTCTCACGGTGAGTCTCCTCGGGCTCGGCGAGCCAGTAGTAGACGATGTCGGGATGATCGGAGACCACCTGGATCACCAGGGGCTCCGAAGGTCGAGACGCGGGCGGCGCGGCGGCGGCGCGGCGGCGGGGGCGGCGGTGGGCTCCGGAGGGCGCAGGCGTCACGGCGGTGCCCGGGCGCGGGGCGGGCGCCGGCGCCGGGGCCGGCCGTCTCGCCTCGGGCGCAGGGTGGCCCGCGGATGGCGGAGGCTGCGCGGCAACCGGGCCGGCCGTCTCGGGAACCGGCGGGCTCGGGGCCGTGGAGGCGATTCGGTCGAGGGGCGGTCCGGCCGCCTGCCCGCCGGGCCGGGAAGGGGTCCGGGGCGGGGACCAGATCATCAGGCCGAGCGCCGCCAGGAGCAGGACGGCGGCCAGCGCCGCGAGGCGCCGGGCGGCGCCTGGAGACCGGCGTTCGCGGGCCGTCTCGAGCCCGCCGATGCGCGCGGCCACCCCGGCTCGCACGCGGCGGAGCGATCGCTCCTCGACGGGCTGTCCGGCCAGGCGCCCGAGCGCCAGGCGGTCTTCCGCGAGGCGCCGGGCGAGCTCGCGGCAGTCGGGGCAGCCGGCGAGGTGGCGCGCGAGGCGGGCCGCCCGCCGCTCCGGCAAGTCGCCCGCGACGTAGAGCGCGATCCCGCGCCGGGGGTGAAGCGAGCGGTGACCTCTCATGGCATGTCCTCCTCCCGGCGCAGCAGGCGGTCCCGGATCGCCCGGACCTTGAGCCGCGCCCGGGAGATCTGGGTGCGCACCGTGACCTCCCGGATGCCCAGGGCCTCGGCCACCTCGCGGGTGGACAGGCCGTGGACGTCGCGGAGCACCAGCGCCGCCCGCTGGCGGACCGGCAGCTCGGCCAGGGCGACGCCGGCGATCCGGTGGTCCTCGGCGAGGGCGGCGGCGCTCTCCGGGTCCGGCCCCGGATCCGCCGGAGCGTCGGCCTCGCGGACGTCTTCCAGCGAGAGCGCCCGGGAGCGTCCGCGGCGGCGGCCGAGGTCGCGGCAGACGTTGACCGTCACGCGGTAGAGGTACGGGGCGAGGGGCCGCTCCGGGTCGAGCCGGCTCCCTCTCCGGGACAGAGCCCGGTAGAGGCGGAAGAAGGCCTCCTGCGCCGCGTCCTCGGCGTCCTCCGGCCGCGAGAGGAGCCAGCGCGCGAGGCCGAGCACCTGCCGCTCGTGGCGCCGGACGATCTCGTCGAAGCCGCCGGCCTCCTCTTCCTTCGCCGCCCGTTCGACGGCGGTTGCGGTCCAGTCCCCTGGGATCACCCGGCTCTCCTCTCTACCGGGGTATACAGGTGCCGCCGGAAAAGTGTTGCACGGGGCGCCGGACGAGGGCGCGGCGCCGCGCGGCGGGCCGCCGAGGCCGCGGGAGGGCTCTTCAGCCCACGTCGCTGACGCGGCGGCCGCGGGCGCCGGCGCGCCGGGCCACGTCGACCACGACCAGGAGGGCCGCGCCCACGAGGACGATGGCCGGGCCGGAGGGGAGGTCGTAGAGGTACGACAGGGCGAGGCCCGTCTGGGTCATGAGCACCCCGATCCCGATCGACAGGCCGACCACGGCCGGGAAGCTCCGGGCGATCCGCAGGCCGATCACCGGCGGGATGGTGAGCAGGGCGATCACCAGGAGGATCCCGACGAGCTGGATCAGGAAGACGACCGACAGGGCGGCGAGCAGCATCAGGACGACCATCGCCCAGCGCACCGGCACGCCCTGCACCGCCGCGAACTCCTCGTCGAAGGCGACCGCGACGCTCTCCTTGAAGAAGAGGGCGAAGAGCGCCACCACCACGACCACCAGGCCCAGCGTCAGGGCGACGTCGCTGGCGCCGACGGTCAGGATGTTGCCGAACAGGTAGGCCATCAGGTTCGGGGCGTAGCCCGGAGTCTTGTAGAGGAAGACCACGCCCACGGCCATGCCCACGGCCCAGAGGATGCCGATCACCGCGTCGTGGGAGCGCCCGCGCTCGCGCCCCGGCCCGGCCAGTGCCAGGGCCGAGACCACCGCCACCGCCGCCGCCCCGAGGCGGGGGTCGACGCCGAGGAAGTAGCACACCCCGAGGCCGCCGAACGCGGCGTGGGCGACGCCGCCCGCCAGGAAGACGAGGCGCTTGACCACCACGAAGGTGCCGACGACGCCGCAGAGCACGGCGGCCAGCAGGCCGGCCACGACCGCATGGCGCAGGAAGTCATAGGAGAGCAGGTGGAGCATCAGACCGGACCGCCCCCCTCACCCTCGATCCCTCTCCCACCCTCGCGGGGGGAGAGGGACGCCGCCGCCATCGGACCGCCCCCCTCACCCTCGATCCCTCTCCCACCCTCGCGGGGGGAGAGGGACGCCGCCGCCCGGCCTCGCTCCGCCGCAAGGCGGGAATCGTTCGCCGCGCAGCGTTCCCGATTGGGCATCAGTGGTCCACCAGCACCCGGTGCGGCACACCGTGGGCGATCAGCTCCACCGGGCAGCCGTAGACCTCCTCGAGCATCTCCCGGTCGAGCTCGCCCCCCGGGTGGTAGAAGAGGCGCCGGTTGACGCAGGCGATCTGGCGCACCACGCCGGCCAGCGGTGTCAGGTCGTGGGTCACCACCACGATCGGGATCTCGCGGCCGAGCCGTTCGAGGGTCTCGAGCAGCACCTTGCGGCTCTCGGCGTCGATCGACGCCATGGGCTCGTCGAGGATCAGGAGCTCCGGCTCGGCGGCGAGCGCCCGGGCGATGAGCGCGCGCTGGAGCTGGCCGCCCGAGAGCCGGTCGATGGGGAGCCGGGCGAGCGGGCCGAGGCCGAACGTCTCGATCGCGCGCTCGGCCGCCGCCCGGTCCTCCGCGGTGTAGCGCCGAAAGGCGCCGCGCAGGCCGAGGCGGCCCATGAGCACCAGGTCGAGGACCCGGAGCGGGAAGCGCCGGTCGAACTCGGCGAGCTGCGGCACGTAGCCCAGCGCGCCACGGCGGCCCGAGGTGTGACGGTGCACGGTGCCGTCCCACGGCTCGAGGAGCCCCAGGAGCACCTTGACCAGGGTGGTCTTGCCGCCCCCGTTGGGCCCCAGGATGGCCAGGAAGTCGTCGCGGTGGACGGTCAGGTCGACGTCGCGGAGCACGGCCTCGTCGCCGTAGCCGAAGGTCACCCCTTCGGCTACGATCAGGGGCTCGTGCGCGGCGGGCATGGGCGAGAGTCTACAGGCTCGCGGCGGTGGCTCCGGTACACTGCCGCCCGTGCGCGTCTACGGCGTCGACTTCACCTCCGCGCCGAGCCGCTCGAAGCCGATCGCGGTGGCCGAGTGCGAGCTCGAGGGCGACCGGCTCCGGGTGCGCGACCTGCTGCGCCTGACGAGCTTCGCCCAGCTCGATCGCGGCCTCGAGCGGCCCGGCCCCTGGGTGGCCGGCATGGACTTCCCGTTCGGCCAGCCGCGGCGCCTGCTGCGCGACCTGGAGTGGCCCGCGAGCTGGGAGGGCTGCGTTCAGCGCGTGGCCGCCATGACCAAGGTCGAGTGGGGCGAGCTGCTCGAGATGTACCGGGCCTCTCGGCCCGCGGGGGACAAGGAGCACCTGCGGCCGACGGACCGGCTCGCCCGGGCCAAGAGCCCCATGAAGTGGGTCCGCCCACCCCTCGCCCGGATGTTCTACGAAGGGGCGCCCCGGCTGCTCCAGGCTCCCCTCGACGTCCGCCCCTGCCGCCCGACCGGCGACCCGCGGACCGTCCTCGAGATCTACCCGGCGCTGGTCGCCCGCCACCTGATCGGCAAGCGGCCCTACAAGGACGCCAAGCCGAGCCAGGCGCAGGCCCGCCGCGACGCCCGCCGCAAGCTCCTCGAAGGCCTGCGCTCGCCGCGCCTCGCCGCGGGCTACGGCGTGACGGTCGAGATCGGCCACTTCCTGGCCGCCGGGGCGATCGACGACCCCCGTGGCGACCTGCTCGACGCGGTCCTCGGAGCCGTCCAGGCCGCCTGGGCCTGGGCCCGCCGCGACGACGGCTTCGGCATCCCCCCCGGGGCCGACCCGGCCGAGGGCTGGATCCTCGACCCGGCGACGGCCCCGGAGTGAACGGCTTCGCCCTCGTCGCGGCGGCGGTGGCGGCGGTGGCGGCGCGGGCGGCTCGCCCCGTGGATCGATCTGTGGCAGACTAGGAAAAACCCCCGAGACACCCAGCCGATGGGCGGTCGGCTCCTCCGATCGCCACTGCGTCATCCCGATTCACACCCCAGACGGAGGACCCCGATCCCATGGCGATGGACCTCGATGCGTTCATGGCGTCCCTCATGCGGCGCAACCCGGGTGAGACCGAGTTCCACCAGGCCGTCCGCGAAGTCGCCGAGAAGGTGATCCCCTTCATCAACCAGAACCCGCGCTACGAGGCGGAGAAGATCTTCGAGCGCATGACCGAGGCCGACCGGATCCTCTCCTTCCGGGTCTGCTGGCAGGACGACCAGGGGGAGGTGCAGGTCAACCGGGGCTACCGGGTGCAGTTCAACGGCGCCATCGGTCCCTACAAGGGGGGCCTTCGGTTCGACAGCTCGGTCAACCTCTCGGTGCTCAAGTTCCTCGCCTTCGAGCAGACCTTCAAGAACAGCCTCACCACCCTGCCGCTGGGGGGCGCCAAGGGGGGCTCGGACTTCGATCCCCACGGCCGCTCGGACATGGAGGTGATGCGCTTCTGCCAGTCCTTCATGAGCGAGCTCTTCCGCCACATCGGCAAGGACGTCGACGTGCCGGCGGGCGACATCAACGTGGGCAGCCGGGAGATTGGCTACCTGTTCGGCCAGTACCGGCGCCTCCAGAACGAGTGGACCGGCGCCATGACCGGCAAGGGCGTCTCCTACGGCGGCAGCTTCGTGCGCACCGAGGCGACCGGCTTCGGCTGCGTCTACTTCGCCCAGAGCATGCTGCGCCAGCACGGCGAGGACGTCGAGGGCAAGCGCTGCGTGATCTCGGGCTCGGGCAACGTCTCGCAGTACACCGCCCAGAAGCTCATGGAGCTGGGCGGCCGGGTGGTGACCCTCTCGGACCGCTCCGGGTTCATCTACGTCCCGGACGGCCTGACCCCCGAGATGCTCGACTTCGTCATCGAGCTCAAGACCGCCCGCCGCTCGAGCCTCGAGAGCTTCGCCGACGAGTACGGCTGCGAGTTCCACGCCGGCGAGCACCCCTGGAAGGTGCCGTGCGACATGGCCTTCCCGTGCGCCACCCAGAACGAGATCGACGAGGAGGCCGCCGGGCGGCTGCTGGCCAACGGCTGCGGCCTGGTCTCCGAGGGCGCCAACATGCCCGCCAACTGGCAGGCGGCCCACCGCTTCGAGGAGGCGGGGATCCTCTACGGCCCCGGCAAGGCGGCCAACGCCGGCGGCGTGGCGATCTCCGGGCTCGAGATGACCCAGAACTCGATCCGCCTCAACTGGACCCGCGAGCAGGTCGACGAGCGGCTGCAGCGGATCATGCGGCGCATCCACGAGCAGTGCGTCGAGTACGGCCGCGACAACGGCCGGGTCAACTACGTCAAGGGGGCGAACGTCGCCGGCTTCGTCAAGGTGGCCGACGCCATGCTCGCCTACGGGGTGATGTGACCATGGCCGGCGGTGGGAGCGAAGCCTGGGTCGAGCTGCTCCAGACCCACGACATGGCCGAGCTCGGCCTCGCGAAGTCGGTGCTCGCCTCGGCCGACATCCCCTTCGTCGTCGAGGGGGAGTCCTCGCTCGGCCTCTTTCCCCTGACGACGCCCGGCTTCTTCGGCAAGCGGGGGCTCGGGGCGGTCCTCCGGGTGCCGCGGGAGGACGAGGAGGAGGCCCGCGCCCTGCTCGCCGAGGTGACGGGCGCGGGCGAGCCCGAGAACGACGGGCCGGCCGGCTAGTGACCCGTCAACCGTCAAGTGACAGGGTATCTGGCGAGGATTTCTCGTCGCTGGCCAGGCGCTCCGACGCAGGCGTAGCGGTGCCTACGTCGAGGAGGAGCAACGCCGCCAGCGGCGGGAGGGACCGCCAGGACACGTCACTTGACGGTTGACGGGTCACTTGGCCGCCCGGCGTTCGCCCCCGTTTCGCAACCTCGCGCGGCCTCGTGCGTTAGAGGGGAGGAGGAGACGCGTCGATGGAGACCGTGCTCAAGGACCTCCGGATCGCCATCCGGGGCCTCGTCCGCACGCCGGCCCTGACCGCCGCCGCCCTGGTGGCGCTGGCCCTGGGGATCGGCGCCAACACGGCGATCTTCAGCGTCGTCGACGGCGTGCTGCTGCGGCCGCTGCCCTACCCGCGCGCGGGCCGGCTGACCCTGCTCATCGACAGCAACCCCACGGCGGGCTTCCCGCGCTTCGCTGCCTCGCCCCCCAACTTCGCCGACTGGCGGGCCCAGACCCACTCGTTCACCGACCTCGCCGCCTTCACCGGCACCAACCTCAGCCTCACGGCGCCCGGCGTCGAGCCCGAGCGGATCCAGGGAGCCCGGGTGTCGGCCGGCTTCTTCGCGGTGATGGGCGTGCCGCCGGCCCTGGGCCGGGCGTTCCGGGCGCAGGAGGACCGGCCGGGCGCCGGCGACGTGGTGGTGCTCTCCCGCCGGCTCTGGCAGCGCCGCTTCGGCGCCGACCCGGGCGTCGTCGGCCGGCGGGTGACCCTCGACGGCACGCCGCACACGGTGGTGGGCGTGGCCCCGGAGGGCTTCTACTTCCCGAGCCGCGACACCGAGGCCTGGGTCCCCCTGGCCCTCGAGAACGACCCGAAGCAACGGGGCGCGCACTACCTGGGGGTCATCGGCCGGCTCGCCGACGGCGTGACCCTCGAGCAGGCCCAGGCCGAGATGAGCGCCATCGCCCGCCGGCTCGAGCAGCAATACCCGGACAACGACACCGGCTGGGGCGTGAACCTCCTGTTGCTCAGGGACCGGGTGGTCGAGGACGTCCGGCCGGCCCTCCTGGTGCTCATGGTGACGGTGGGCGTGGTGCTTCTCATCGCCTGCGCCAACGTGGCGAACCTGCTGCTCGCCAGGATGGCGGCGCGGGAGCGGGAGATCGCGATCCGCGGCGCCCTGGGCGCCGCGCGCTGGCGCCTGGTACGCCAGTTCCTGGCCGAGAGCCTGGTGCTCGCCCTGGCGGGTGGGCTCGTGGGCCTCGGCCTGGGGGTCGCCGGCACCCGGGCGCTCGTGGCCATGAGCGCCGACGCGATCCCGCGGGCGAGCGAGATCGGCCTCGACTGGACGGTCCTCGGCTTCACCCTGGCCCTGGCGCTCGCGACCGGCCTGGTCTTCGGGCTCCTGCCGGCCCTCCATGCGTCGAAGGGCGACCTCCAGGGCGCGCTCCGCGAGGGCGGCCGGGGGCAGTCGGCGGGCGGCCGGGCCCGGCTCGTCCGGGACGCCCTGGTGCTCGTCGAGGTGGCGGCGGCGCTCGTGCTCCTGGTGGTGGCGGGGCTCCTGATCCGGACCTTCGTCGGCCTTCAGGGGGTCTCGCCGGGCTTCGACCCATCGGGCGTCATGACGCTCCGGCTCTCGCTGCCCGAGTCGACCTACCCGGACGACGCGTCTCAGGCCGCCTTCTACGAGCGGCTCTCCGAGCGCCTGCGGGCGATCCCCGGGGTCGAGGCGTCCGGCACCGGCTTCCCGCTTCCCCTGGGCGGCTCGAGCTACGTCCTCTCCTTCGCGGTCGAGGGCCGCCCGGCGCCGGCTCCCAACCAGTCGCCCAAGTCCTGGATGCGCTTCGTCACCCCCGGTTACCTCCAGGCCTTGGGCATCCCGCTGGTGCGCGGCCGGGGGCTCGCCGTCTCCGACCGCGCCGGCGTGCCGCGGGTCGCCGTGGTCAGCCGCACGTTCGCCGCCACGAACTTCCCCGGCGAGGACCCCATCGGCCACCGGATCACCTTCGGCGACCCCACCGACCCCGACGCCGAGTGGGTGGAGATCGTGGGCGTCGTGGGGTCGGTCCGCGACCAGAGCCTCGCCGAGGAGCCGAACGGGGAGACCTACCTCTCGGCCTTCCAGACCCCGCTCGACGTCGCCACGGTCGTCGCCCGCACCGCGGGCGATCCGGCGGCCCTGGCCCCGGCGCTCCGGGCGGCGGTCCACGACGTCGATCCGAACCTCCCCGTCTACCGGGTCGAGACGATGGAGGCGGTGGTCGCCGACTCGCTCGCCGACCGGCGCTTCAATGCGATGCTCCTCGCCCTCTTCGCCGGGCTCGCCCTGGTGCTGGCCTCGGTGGGGGTCTACGGCGTGATCAGCTACTCGGTGAGCCAGCGCACCTCGGAGATGGGCCTGCGCCTCGCCCTGGGCGCCGAGCGCCGGGAGGTGACGGCGATGGTGGTGCGCCAGGGCATGGCACGGGTCGGGATCGGGGTCGCCGTGGGGCTGGCGGGAGCGTTCCTCGCCGGCCGCTTCCTCCGGAGCCTGGTGGTGGGGATCACGGTCCGGGACCCGCTCACCTTCGCCGCCGTCGCCCTGGTGCTCCTGGCGGTCGCCCTCTTCGCCACCTGGCTGCCCGCCCGGCGCGCAACCCGCGTCGACCCGGTGGTGGCGCTGCGGAGCGAGTAGGGGAGGGAGGTCAGACCAGGTCGCCGCGGATTCTCTCCACGAGCCCGCGGGCCGCCTCGATCTCCTCGCGCGCCCCCGCCTCGTCGACGACGAAGGCCTGGGCGTAGTCGGCCTCCTCGCGGAACTTCTGGAGCCGGGCCAGGAGGCGCGAGGTCGCCGGGCCGTACACCCCGGTTCTCACCAGGTGGACGTTCCACAGGTGCTGCACGCCGGCGTGAGTCCGGGGCTCGAGGCCCTCGGCGTAGAGTCGGGCCCGGACGGCGTGGAAGAGCGCGAAGTAGGCGCGGGCGAGGGCGATCCGGGGAAAGCCGGCGGCCAGGAGCTTCTCCGGCGGCGCGGAGCTCCTCGTCCGCGAGACCGAGCTCCGCGGCGGCCGATTGACTCCGGCCCTCGCCGGTCACAGGGGCACCCCGTCGCGCAGGATGTCCATGACCAGGGGCCGCTCCTGCGCCCGCCAGCGCTCGAAGGTCTCGCGCTCGAAGATCGTCGGCGAGATCCGGAGGTCGTGGGGGAGGCCGGTATCCGTGGCGAGGTCGATCACCTGGCAGCGGGTCTTCCAGTCGACCCGATCCAGCACGACCGCGACATCCACGTCCGACTCCTCGTCGGCCTCGGCCCGCGCGAACGACCCGAAGAGCCGCACGTCGACCACCGAGCCGCCGAACCGCTCCCGAAGCGCCCGGGCGAGCTCGCCCACGACGGACAGCACCAGCGGCGCAGAGACGGCCTCGATCTCGACCATGGTGGGATGCTAGCACCCGGGAGCTCGTCGTCGGGCTCGTCCGTCAAGCCAGCAGGGTCGGTGGTCGCCGTGCGGTAGATTGGGTGCCTGCCGGTTTGGTGCGGGCCGCGGCCTGTCTTATACTCGCTTTGGAACGAAGACCCACGCCATCCCATCAGAGTCAGAAGCCGGCTCCGTGCGATGCACGCTGGTGAGCCCGCTCGACCGATTCACCGGAGGAGGGAAGCCCACGACATGCCTGAGTTCAACCAAGATGGCCCGATCTCCTACGAGGCCGCGCAGGCGATGGTCGGCATCGACGAGGCCCTCCAGCAGGCGCTCGATCGCGTCGATAAGCTCGATTTCGGCCTGCTCAAGAGGAAATTGAACGAGGAGAAAGGCTGGGCGCCCGAGTTCTGCGACGAGGTCGAGGATCTCTACAGAAAGTTCCTCGCTCTAGCAGCCCGATATCGCGACGAGAAGGTCTGCCCCACCGGGCCGATCGACACCTTCTGGCACGCTCATATTCTCGATACACGTGCCTATGCGCGCGATTGCGACGAGGTCTTCGGCGAGTTCCTTCATCACTTCCCGTATTTCGGGATGCGGGGCCCAGAGGACGAAGCCGCATTGGAGCGCACTTTTCGCGCCTCCGTCGAGAAGTTCATCCTCCACTTCGGAATCGATCCCACTGCCGGCGACACCAGGGCGCGAGGCTGTTCCTCCCAGCGATGCCCTTGAAGGCCGCCGGCTCGGAACCTCGGACCTTCTTCGGCGACCCTGCGCTCGATGAAGGCTTGCCTCGGGCCAACGAGGCATTCTGGGCGTCTGTGATCAGGCATGTCGAAACGGACTCCCAAGCTGAACCGCGAGTGATCCTGGACATCGGCTGCCATACTGGAGGCCTTCTCGAGGCTCTGGCCCGCCGCTTTCGCCCGGTCCAGATCTTCGGAGTCGAGCCGCTGGGCGACGCCCGCAGTCGCGCCAGCCGACGCCTCGCGTCTCTCTCGGCGCGAGTCAGGCTTCTCGACTCCTGCGACTGGGGCCAGATTCCCGACGGTGTCGTGGATCTAGTTACGAGCCACGAGGAGCTGTACCTCGAGCACGATCTTCGAGAGGCGATGGGGCGGATTCGCAGGGTCTTGGCTCCAAGCGGTGTCGCCTATGTCGTGCTGGGTGCCCACGCCGAGAACCCACTGTGGCAGGAGTGGAGAAAGACCTTGGTCGCCGCCGGCCACCAGGTCTACGATCACGCTCCGCTGGATGTGATGAGGGCTGCGTCTGAGGCGGGACTTCTGCCTTCGGTGCAACCTCTGCGCCGATCGGGGTGGGTGACCTACGATCCGCTCAACGCCGAGTTCACTTACCCGGACGTGCGAACCATGCTCGAGCACCACTACCGGCAGAAACTGATCTTCCGTCTCCAGGTGGCCGATGTCCGCGCGGCTACTTCCTGAGATTCAGGTCAGCGCGGATCTGAGGTGCGAGATTTGCCACCTGGCAGGGCGCTTCGACTGCCTAGAGGAGGCAGAGCGAGAGGCACTTGGAGGCCACCTAGCGGCACGCATCCAGCGTTTGGAGTCTTGGAAGGGCTTCTCCGAGCACGTACGCACAACGATCGCCGATTGCGGCTACGCCGTGGTCCGGAGCCTCCAGGTGGATGGGGGGCGATCCCTGCTCCTTGCGAGCTGCGCGCTCGGCGCTTCTTTCGAGACCTATCCCCCGGGCCGGATCGTCAAGCGCTTCCGAATGTCGCCATGGACGAAGGAGCTTTCACATACTACGCAAGCTGGCGAGTTCCACACTGATGCGAATGTCTCTGCGAGGCCGCCCTGCTGCACGGCGCTCCAATGCGAAATCGAAGACCCGGGGGGCCCCGAGTATGCGGAGCAGAGGGTCGCCTTCCTGCCCGACTTGCTCGCGCGGCTGAGGAGAGATGCCCCCGCAGACGTTGCCACGCTGACGTTCCTGACCGAATCCGAGATCACTTTGGCCCAAGAGCACTCGTCCGCGATCTGGCAAGGGCGGCTCGTGAACGAGCGGACGATCCGCTATCACCCAGCGAGCCTCCGCGTCGCCTGCAAGCGTCTTAACGCTCCGCTACCTGGCCTCGAGACGATGATCGACACGATCCACCGGGCTGCGCTGGATGTCTCGGTCCCTTTCCACACCCGCCCAGGCGATACGGTGCTCATGTCGAACCGCACCGCACTCCATTACCGAGGCGCTTGCTCGGTGCGGTTCACGCGATTTCCCACCGAGTTCGACTCCCGGTCCGTCCTCGTCCTTCACCTCGGGGAACCTGTGGCGTGACGGCACGTCCTCGCAGCTCGGAAGCGATCGAAGTCGTCGGTGGCGACGCCAACAACCTGAAGAACGTCGATGTCGCCTTCCCGTTGGGAAGAATCTCTGTCGTTACGGGAGTCTCCGGATCAGGGAAGAGCTCCCTTCTTGCGGACACGCTGGCGGCCGAGGGAGCACGCCGGACCCGCCTGTTCCTGGGAGCCACGCAGGATGACCTCGAACGCGACGACGTGCGGGCCTTTGTCGGCAGGATGCCGCCGACAGTCCTGGTAGGGCAGCGCGGCTTCCAGCCGAGCGTCAGGACAACCGTCGGCACGGCCACGGGTTTCCTGTCGGTGCTTCGCCGGCTATTCGTCCTCGCCTCCAAGCCGTACTCCGAGCGCGCCCGAGCCGAGGTGCCACCGCCCTCGGCGGAGACATACTCCCGCTGGATTGCCAAACACTACCGGGGCACCGCCGAGGTCTGGGCCACTCCCATCCGGAACGAGCGAACGGACGGCCGCATCGCGGTTCGGCGGCTGGCATCTAAGGGTATCGAGCAGCTTGTGGTCCGCAGCGAGACCGACCCCGCGTCGATCCGTGAGGCTGGCCGCTCGATCCCCACGACCGAGTTCAAGCCACTTAACCCAAACGTGCGGCACACCATCGAGGCATCGATCGGGGAGATCGAAGTCAATGGCCCTGGCCAGAGGAAGGCGTTGCGCAAGATGTTGGAGCTCGCCTTCGCGGCCTCCAAGGGCTCGGTGGTCGTCATGCTGCCCGAGTCGTCCAACCCGGACCTCATGGGGCCCTTCGGAGCTCGCCTCGATTCGACGAAACATTGGGTCCACCCAGAGACTCCGGGAGTGTTCGCGCCGCCATCTCCGCATCTACTCTCGTTCAACGCCCCGGATCATGAGCTGAGCGGGGCCTGCACCAACTGTCATGGGACAGGCGTGGACTACCGACTCGACGAGGAGAGCCTCGTTTCGCGCCCGGAACGTTCCATGCGAGACGGCGCATTCGCGATCTGGACGGAGAAGAACTACAAGTATGTGAATGTTCAGCATGAGACAATCGAAGGCCTGCGGGGCATGCACCGCTTCTCTCCGGACATCCCCTGGTCGAAGCTCTCCGACGACGCCCGAGCTCTCGTACTGGGCGGGAGCGGCGACGAGCCCGTCTTCGATCGCGACGCCTCCGGTCGCAAGATCGGCAGGCCACGGCCCTTCGCCGGGTTCGAAGAGATCGTGTTCGAGAAGGTGGCGGGAAAGACCAAGGCCGGCGAGCGCCTGGGTGCCTTCGTCGAGGTCGGGCCGTGCAGCTACTGCGGCGGGACGCGCTGGTCCTTCCAGGCGAGAGCGCTACGTGTCGGTAGGTACGGCATCGCCGAGATTCTCGCCATGACCTTCCGCCAGGTTCTCGACCTGACGGCGGACCAGGGAGATCTCGTACAGGCTGTCCCCCGTGAAGGAGTCCCTTTTGTCCGACACCTCCGCAGGCATGCCTCGTCTCTCATCTCGGTCGGCCTCGGCTATCTCACCGGAGACCGAAGCATGATCGAGGTGAGCAAGGGGGAAAGCCGTAGAGTCCGACTCGCGCGTGTTCTCGACGCCGGGGAACGCGGCCTGTGCCTGCTTCTCGACGAACCGGCCCGGGGGCTCCACGAGTCCGACCTGGCTCCGCTAGCCGCCGCCTTCGACCGGCTGCGCGACGACCATACGGTCATTCTCAACGAGCATCGCGAGACTCTTTGGGAGGCAGCGGATTGGCTCGTCGAGCTAGGGCCTGGCGCGGCCTCGAAGGGCGGCGAGGTCGTCTACGCCGGCCCACGGCGCAACTGGCCACGGCCCTCAGGAGAGGATCGGCTGCGGCAGCCCTCGAAGATCGCCCGCGACCATCCGAAGATCGAAGTCTGCGGCGCTTCGATCTACAACCTGGAGGATGTCGACTGTGAGATTCCCCTCGGCCGGCTCACTTGCATCTGTGGCGTCTCCGGCTCAGGCAAGTCGAGCTTCCTCAGGGGGGTGCTCGCCCCGGCCTTGCTTCAGGAGGTGGGGGACGACGCTGAGGAATTCTCGCTTCGCCGCGGTCGCTGGAAGTCGATCTCCGGGCTAAGCTCCCTTCAGGAGATCGTCGCACTTGACCAGGCGACACCGCCAGCCAACCGCAGAAGTCTCGTTGCCACCTTTTCAAGCGACTTCGACGCCATTCGCAAGACCTTCGGATCCTCGCCGGCCGCCCGTCGGGAACGACTGTCGCCGAGCGATTTCGGTGTCAACGCCGGCAACGGCCGGTGTCCGGTCTGCGCCGGCCTGGGGGAGGTGGAAGACGGTAGCCGGTTCTCCGTCTGCCCACGCTGTGGCGGCTCGCGCTACACGCATGAGGTGCTGTCGGTCCGCGTGGCAGGCACCAACGTGCAAGAGCTCCTCGAGATGCCAGTCGATCGGCTCGGCCGCCTGGTCGACACGTTCGGCATCTCCGAGCCCTTGATCAGCGGCATGTGCGACCTCGGTATCGGCTACGTTGCGCTCGGCCGGCGTCTGGACAGCTTGAGCGGAGGTGAAGTCCAGCGCCTGCGCCTGGCGATGCACCTGAGTGGGTCGGTAGGGAAGCACACGATCTACCTCCTCGACGAGCCGGCGGTCGGGCTTCATCGCGAGGATGTTCGGCGCCTCGCCAGCGCGCTCGAGCGACTCCTCGAGGACGGGGCGAACACGATCGTCATGGTCGAGCACGATCTCAGCTTGATTCGAGCCGCGGACTGGGTCCTCGAGTTCGGGCCGGGCAGTGGCCCAAATGGAGGGCAGATCGTGTTCTCCGGTCCCCCTGGCCGGCTCGAGAAGGCTCCGACGCCGACAGGGCGCGCTCTCGCCGGCAAGTTGCCGAAGCCCGAGAAGCCGGCCGGTTCCCGACCTCGAGTCGGCGGGAAGAAGCTGTCCGTGCCGGAGCAGGTTTCCAGGACCCGCTCCCTCCTGCGAACGCTCATCCAAGGAGACGGAGTTCCCCAGGCCTTGGCCGAAGACGGCCTCGCTGAACCCGTGGTGGTCCTCTACGAGCTAGCCGAGGCGGGCGCCGAGGCCTGGGAGGTAGCCGGACTGGACCTTGAGCTCCCCAAGCTCCTGCTCGACCTGCGCAAGCCGCCTGGCGAAGCGTTCGACGACCTTCTCGCGGAATGGGAGATCGTCCCCGGGGGATGGCTGGCAATCCATCCCTTCCTGACGGATCTCCAGGTCTGGGGAGTGGACCTCCCCCAATCGGTGGTCAAGACCACCGAGGATCATCTGTCGAAGGAAGGCCTCCGGCTGGTGACCGAGAAGGGCGAGCCGTGGGCGTCTCGAAAAGCGAGCTTGGATGTCCGGAGGCTTCGGGCGACGGGGGACCGCCTCGTGCCGAAGACCGGCGGGCGGAGGGAGAGGGCCGAGGTGCTTCGAGACGCCTTCGCCGTCGGCTCCCGCTACGTGGAGCTTCGGGACGCCCACGGCCGTCTGGTCGCCGCCAGCTCGGAACGTCTACTCGACCTCGAGAGAGGCCTGGTGGGGCCGATGGCGCCGGTGCCGGTTCAGTTCTCGCGGCTCGAACCCGCCGGTCGCTGCCTCATGTGCGGCGGTCGCCGGACGGTCAGAACGCTAGACGAGGCGCTGGTCGTTGCGAATCGACGGTTGGCGCCGGAGGAGGAAGGGTTCTTGACGCCGCAGGCCAATGCCGTGATGAAGGGCGTCCGCCGCAACGAGCTCAAGCCGTTCCTCAGCCGGATGGCCCGGGAGGGTCTCTGGACGGCCCGCACCCCCTTCGAACGCCTCGACGGCAGAGGCCGCGAACTGATCCTCTACGGTTTCTGGTCGCGTCCGGGCCCAGGCTCGTTTCTCAAGAAGCGCGGCTCGAACCCGGCCCAGGTGTCCTCCTGGCTGCGCTGGGACGGCCTCTTTCGCCGCCTCCTGGATGAATCGCAGAGGAGCCCTGACGACGAGTGGGCGCGCAGCCTCCAGGAGAGCTCGAAGGAGACGCCCTGCCCGCGCTGCGAGGCAACCGGGTTTCGACGCTACGCGCGGCTCCTGGCTCTTGCCGACTCGAACCTCGCGGAGTGGGCCAGTCTCCGGGACGAGAAACGGAAGTTGGGCGGCCTCTGCAAGCTGAAGCCGGCGACGCCGCGCCAGAAACGCACGTTGGAGCGGCTTCTCGACTGCCTCGCTCCGCTTGCCTCTTCGAACCGGTCTCGACCTCTGGAGGTGACCGAGGCGGCGGTGAAGGCGTTCACCACGATGCCCGCGGCAAGAGCGGAGGGCTCTGCCAGTGAGTGAGGCCTATAGGCTGTTTGGCGAGTTTGCGCACCGCTACGACCTGCACACGCCGCCGGACCACTACCGAGACGATCAGGCCTTCGTCACCGAAGCGGCGCTCGACGTCGCACCGGACTCCTGTCGGCTGCTGGACGTCGGCTGCGGCACGGGTGTGCTCCTGGAGAAGGCGATCGCGGCCGGCATCGACGCCCACGGGATCGACTCGGCATCGGAGATGGTCGCAGTGGCCCGCCAGCGGGTTGAGCCCCATCGTGTTCGCGTGGAAAGAATGCAGGACATTCTCGCCGAGGGCGCCTACGACGTCGTCTGCTCGCTGTCCTGGGCCATCCACTACTGCCGAGGTCGGGAGGAGCTTGAAGACGTGATCCAGCGTTGCCATCGCGCCCTGCGTCCTGCAGGTCGCCTGATCCTCCAGGTCGCCAACGACGAGCGGATGACCGGAGCGGTCAACGTGGATCGCGAACCGGGTCCATCTGGAGAGCCGGACGACACCCTCTTCATCCACCGCTTCCGAGCCGTGCACGACGGCGAGCACAGCGCGATCATCGACTACGTCTACGCCAGCAAGGCGCTGGGGGAGCTCCTCTGTGAGCAGCACGAGCTCCGGTTCGCGAACCCCCTCGTGATCGCAGACACTCTTCGGGCCGCGGGATTCCAAGAGGTGCATGTGGTAAAGTGCGACTCCGTTTCACCGTTCGTCGTGGGAAGGGTCTGAGACCGACGGAACCATCTGTAGGAGTACCAGCGCATGATTGAGCATAGCGACCTGATGGAGCGGAGCAAGGATCCGATCGACTCGGCACCGCTTACGCTGAAGCAACTCTCCGACCACGAGCTTCATCTGATCCTTCAGATCGAGCGTCGCCTCAGAGACATCCAATGCTCCCTCGGGGATCCCAAGCCAGGGGCTAGTCCGCGCTACAGGCAGGCTCGGTACCTGTCCCCACCTGAAAGCCGCTACCGAAGGGCTCTTCTGCTGGACGGTGCCCGAGGCACGGGAAAGACATCCCTACTCCTCACGATGGCGCATAGATGGACGCTCGATAAGGCGAGCCAGTGCTATGAAAGCGACCTGGAGGAGTGTGAGAGGCGTATCGAGGAGATGAGGAAATCTGGCCTTGCCACCACCAAGGAAGAGCTTGACCCAGCGCCGCCCGAGGACGTCATCATTGTCGGTCACATCTTGGACTTCGATCCCTTGCCCCCGGCGGTGCCAGTAATTGCTGGCATCGTCCAGGCATGGCGAACGATCGCCGACAACTTCAACGATGAGAGGATGAGTGGCTACGGAGACTCGGCAGACGAGGAGAACGGAACTGTCCTGGACCTATGGCACCAACTGTTCCGATTCTCGGTTGTCGGTTGGACAGATCTTCCGCCAGCCCAGGGTCTGATCGAGCAGGTGCTGGACCGGCAAGAGCAGGTCGGAGATTGGCACAACCTCAGTAAGCGGTGGAAGGACTTCCTTGACCGACTGATCAAGTCTGGGGGTAGATGCTCGTCGCAGAGCGGTGGATTTTCAGAGAGGGCAATCTTCGTCATCATGATCGACGACGTCGATCTCCAGGTGGGCAGGATCCGGCAACTATTGCCGGCGCTTCGGATGCTCTACCACGAAAGAGTTGTGTTCTTGGTGGCCGCAGACCGAGAACACATGACACAGATGCTGAGAGCCACCTTTTACGGCCAGCAGGTTGAATTGGCTCGGCATCATAATGCGATCTCCGAACCTCTCGACAAGCTTATTCACGCTGAGCCATGGAGTGTCGAGTTGGCGCAGTCCTCCGTGGAGAAGGTCTTCGCTCGGAGGAATCGATGGGAAGTCAAGAGGCTTTCGCTTCGTGAGTTTCTCAACTTTCCCCGGGGTGTCGACGCCGGTTCCACGGAAGAAGGACGACGCTCTGCTCTTGAGGAGACGTTCCTCGACAGTCTTGAATCGATCCCCGGTTCGGTAAAAGAAGGAGTAGCGAGTCGAAGCGAAGAAGGGAGAAAGGGGAAGAAGAAGCAGGAGCCAGAGGATGGAACTGGCGGAGAGGGGAATGCGGGCCTTTTGATCCAACGCTTCGAATCGGCCGCCACCGACGTTGAGCTGGGCGGTGTGATGACCTATAGGACGGCCGCACAACTGCATGACTACGTTCAGAAGTTCGAGCCTCGCAGCCAGAGGAAGGGTATGGAGGTTCTTGGGCAGCTAATCTCCGGGAGCGGCGAAGGCGAGCAGGCAGTTGTTCTGGAAGGGCCGTCCATCTACTTACCGATAAGAGGTGAGATTGCGGCCCTTCACCGGCCCGGTCCGACGATCCAGGCGGGAGAATACACCTTGGTCTTGAGCTCTCGACCGGACTTCGTCTACCTTGAAAACGGTGTTCGGAAACCTGTTCGCATAAGCTCTGAGGAAGGGCGCCATCTCAATTCTACAGGTCTCCTCGTCGCGAAGGTGCTAGAAGAGCTAGATTTCCCAGTAGTTGCCAGTTCCTTGACCTGGAGCACGTATCTGAGCCACGCTTGGACTGAGTGGTCTGTTCTGGGGAAAAGGCTCCCCTTCGCATGGACTCGCTCCTTCCATCCGCGCCCTGACGAGCATTTGCAGCAAGTCACGGAGTGGGCGGAGTTCGTGAAGGCCCAGCGGGCTTCCAGGGGCGAGAGCGGAAACGAAGACCAGCAAGAGAGATGGGCTTACGCCTGGATCTATTTCCAAAAGGAGTGGCGTAAGCGAACTCCGCCAAAAGGTGTCGTAGTTCCCGAGGAACTTAGGGACGGCGGGAAACTCGACTTGAAAGCCCTGTGCAATGAGGTCAACGGGCTCGCAGCGGACTGGGGCGATTTTAAGTGGCGGCGAAACACTCTCGCCCTTCTTGCACGTCCTGAGTTGGGTTTTCCGCTGCAGGTTCAAGAGGTGCTCTTGGAGCCCATTGGGCAGAACAACCAGGGCGAGGGAAAGGCGACGTTGGAAGAGCTAAAGGCGGAACGGCGGCGATTAGTTACAGATGCCTTTGTGGCATGGGATATCCAGCGAGGGGGGGCCGGAGAGAAGTTGCCGACTGATGCGGAGGTCGAGCAGTTCGTGGAGGAAATTGATCATATTTACGAAAAGGGCCATGGCTCGCAGAATCATTGGAAAGAAATTGTTGAGGCCGTGGAGGTGTAGGTACTTGTCCCGGCGGAGACAGGAGGCGGCGAAGGCGCTCTCTCTCGCTCGGCGAGTGTACGCCGACGCACTTGCCGTGAGTCTCCGCGAGCCGCAGAGATTCTCGAGCGCGAGTAGGGATAGTACCTGGAAAGAGCTAGAAGAGTGGATTCGATCGCGGGCCGCTGACTACCTACGGGATTTCCGTTGCAGCGCGGGCATGCTGGAGGACGCGATCGAGCAAGCTGGCGAACTGCTGATGGGGCAAGTCTGTGGTCGTCACCCAGAAGCCGAGAGCCCCCCACCGGAACTCGCCGAGAAGCGGGTGCGGACGCCAGTGTTGCTCAATCGGACCGCGCGGAGTCTTTTGCAGGCGAATGGTCAAGAGGCGGTGATCCGCGTGAGGTTCGAGGACGCGGCGGAGGAGATTCTGCGCTGGCGCCTGGTTTCGCTGGCCCTGCCGCCGAGCATCTTGGTAGCGTCGGTTTCGCCGGCAAGGCGACCTCTACTGCCGGTGGTGCGGATTCTAGACAAATCGATCGCTCCGGATCTCCCCGTGGCCCACAACCACATCCACCATGCGGCCATGGGCTCCTTCGAAGAGGTCTGGGAAGGGCTCAGGCTCCGAGCGGTGTTGCGACCAGGGGAGCTGACCGAGAGCCTTTGTAGCGTAAGGGCAGCCTGTCCCGGGCTCCACCGGGAAGAGTGCCTCGGGGAGAAGCGCGAGGACCGGAGACGGAGCGAACTGGAGCGCTTCCCCTCACGACGCAGTGGGCACCGCAAGCACATGGCGACTTGGAGCGATCTCATCTGCCAGGCGTTTGTGGCGGAAGGCTTGATCTCGAGACATCTGGACCACTCCAAGGAGAAGATCGACGGTACGTGCAAGCTCTGCCTGCCGGTCCTGGAGCGAGAGCTACGGTGGTTTCGGAGGGGGGGAGTGAGGCCTCACCGTTCGACGGCGACACGCTATCCGTGGCGGGCCGAAGCTTGGAGAATGGCCCACGAGTGGCGGCAAGCGAAGGACAGGGAGATCACCGGTACGGGTGGGCTCTCGCGCCAAGCCTACATGGAGCGGCGGATGAGGTCTGAGGTCGGTCTAATCAGTCGCGTCTTCCGCTTCCTCCTCACGGAGGAGGAGGCCTCCCCTGACCCTGAGCTGGAAGTGTTGTTCCTCCAGTACCTGCGGGTGAAGACCGCGGTCTTTCGACTTCTGGTGCACGGTCCGGGCGAGCCCGGGCTGGCCGAGTTCCTTGAGCACTTCCAGCAGGTCAAGGTGTATGCGCCGGAGCTGGAAGGCTTGAGCCCGGTGGCGCGAGAAGAACCGGGCCTGAAGGTCAAGTCGACCGAGTACCGGGTGGCACCGGGTGCGTGGTTCCGGACTCTGAGGCGAAAGACTGGAGGGATCGAAGCGGCTGCTCTGGACGGCTCGCAGGACGGGGAGTCGGCCTGGTTGATCCACCTGAAGCGCGAGGGCTGTGGCGATAAGGTGCCGCTCTTCGGGTCGTCGATTCGGAACCTGGAGCGGGACGGCCACCGAATCATCCGGGCCCTCGCCGGAGATCCCAAGCGTCTACGGTGGCTCCGCGGGATCGACCTCTGCGGGGTCGAAGAGGCCCAGCCGCTATGGGTCGCTGCGGAGACGATCCGACGGGTCCGCGCGGAGTCGCGCCGGATCGCCGGCAGGAGCCCCTACTCGGACCTTCGTCCCTTGGGGCTGACGCTCCATGCAGGCGAGGACTTCCGCTGGCTGACGAGCGGAGTTCGAGCCGTCGCGGAGCCATTCGTCTGGGGCTTGCTCGAGCGAGGCGACCGCATCGGACATGGAATCGCGGTGACCTTCGAGCCTAGGCGATGGTGGAAGGCTCGGGCGGACAGCAAGGAGGACGTCGAGCCGATCAAGTGGATCAATCGCCTCCTGGATCTGGCCTTCTTGGCGGCGTACACCGAGCCACAAACCGGGAAGCGAAACAAGGACGAGAGCGAATGGCTGGACACGGAGGTGCAGGAGGCGCTCAAAGCGCTTCGCCTGGGAGGACAGCCACCGGCCGGGTCTAGTCTGGTCGACGAGGTGAGGGCCTTCTGGCGAGCGCTGGGGACGGCGACGGCGCGGAAGCTCGGGACCTCCTGGCGCCCGGCCGATTTGAAGCTCCACGAGCGATGGATCCGCGCCTATCTCTGGAACCGGAGCACGCAAGAGTTCGCCAAGAAGGAAGTCCGGTTGATCGCGAATCCCAGCTCTCCGGAATGCGGGCTGCTGGAGAAGGCTCGGAGGCGTCTTGTCCGCGAGATGGCCCGCATGCAGGTGTGCATCGAGTGCAATCCGAGCTCGAACTTCGTCGTAGGCGGCCTCGATGCGGTCGGGGCGGCCCAGGATTTCTTGCGCCGCAGAGCCACCGGCAACGACCCGCAGCAGATGGAGACCCTGACCTGGACGATTAGCACGGACGATCCCATCACTTTCGCCACGACGCTCGCCGACGAGTACGCCTACGCATGGGCCGGGATGGTCTGCGCTGACAAGTTCTGTGACCCTTCCTACGCGCGAGGGCTTCTCGACGAGGCGGCGGCGACCTCCATGAGGATGCGGTTTACGGTGCCGCTGGAGAAGAGCGAGTCCCGGCGGCGAGCGAAGGCTCGGGAGTGAGCCAGGTGACGGAGAGGTCGGTAGAGTGGCTCGCGAGGCTGCGCCGTGATGGCTACGCCGTTTCGCACCTGCCGGCGCTCGATCTGGCGGCCCCGAGCGTGCTGCTCGAGAGGGCCCGCGCCCTCGGCGACGTGTACGTGCCACCCGGCTGCGATCCCGAGGAGCCCGTGCTTCGCACCGAGCCGACCCGGTCCCGCCGAGCGGCGCCGTTCGACCGGCCGGAGCCGATCGGCTGGCATGGGGACTTCGCCTCCCACGAGGATCGACCGGAGGCCAGCTTGGTGCTCGTCACACGGCCCGACCCTCGTGGGGGAGACTGCGGCGCTTGGCGTCTCGCCTCGGTCGAGCGTGTCGTGGAAGGGCTCTGCCGGAGTTCGCGAGGCGAGGAGGCACTCGAGCTCCTCAGCAAGACGGCGCTCCCGTTCGCCTACGCAGACGGCGAGCCGTCGAGCTGGTTTCGGGTTGTCGAGGAGCGGCCCGGCGACCGCCTCGGGCTCCGTTTCTACCTGCCTTCGATCCGTCGAGGCTGCGTGGCGGAGTATGGCGAAGTCCCTCGGGAGGTCGAAGCGGCTCTCTCGTCGGTCGAGCAGGCGGCGGACGCAGTGGAGGAGGCCGTGCCAACGCGCGCGGGGTCACTCCTCGTGGCGAGCAACTGGTTCGCCCTCCATGATCGCGTGCGGCAAACGGTCAGCCGCACGCGCCCGAACCGAGAGGCGCTCCTGTGCTTCGTGGGCCGCCTTCACGGTGGCACGCTATGAAGGACTTGACGACGAATGGGAGAAGTTGTAGGCTGGCGGTAATGAAACGCAATGCTGATCGGCGGTCGAGATGGGAGGCGAACGCCGACTGGAGGTTCGTGAAGAAGCGGAGCCGGAGGTTTCGGCGCCGGCCCTACACAGAAACGGCCCGGGCGAGTGGTGGCTCGCACGGGCCAGATCCCGCAAGGAGATCAAGACTCCATGCAGAATCGAGAGCAGTCTAGCAGTCCGTTCCGTCGTTCGATCGCTTCCAACTCGTCGTCCTCGCCAACGGCCTCGCCGCCATCGGCTCCGCCCCTGGTGCCGCCTCGGCCCTCCGGCTCGGAGCCTTCGAAACCGCAATCGTCGCCGGGCAGGGCGCTCCGGCTTCCCGGGAGCGCGTTCTCAGCCTCGTTCTTGGAGAAGCTGCGGCTGGTAGCGCGGACCGCGGCCGAGGCAGGGGAGGTGACCGCGACCGAGGCGGAGGCGCTGGTGTCGGGGGCGCTGGCGGTCGAGGAGGTCACCACCGCGACCGGCGGAGCTCGTTACGCAGTCGTTCGGCGGGACGAGCCGGTGGCGGAGGGCGGGAAGGCGGCCGCGGTGTTCCGAAGCCGTTCGGATGCGCTCCTGGCGGCGGCGGTCTTGCCGGCCGTGGCACCGCCGTCGCCATATCGCTTGAAGGACAAGCCGAAGCGGCTGGGGTAGCCGCTCCACGACCATGACCGCCACGTGGGGCACGTCTGCCGACTGGCGCCGGAGCGGCGGGCGGCTGTGTGCTGTCTCACCTCCACCTGGCCCGGCACCTGGCGGCGAATCCGGACGCGCTCGGCCTGTTGCTCGAGGCGGTCGGGCCGGAGGCGCTGCCGCTCCTGGGCCGCGTCCTCGCGCGGCGGGTCGAGGCCTTGCTGCCCTGATGCCGGTCCTTCGTCCCGGCTCGGGGCTCGGTCCCTCGGGCCGGGGCGTTCATGCGACCGTCAGCAATGCGGTGCTATCTTTCCTGTGTCGGAATTCGTATACGGAAGAGGTGCAAGAAATGTCGACCGTCACAGTCCGTGTTCGGAAAGAGACCCGGGACGCCCTCCGCGAGCTCTCCAGCCACACCGGCCGTTCGATGCCCGAGCTCCTCGACCAGGCGGTGGAGGAGCTCCGTCGTCATAGCTTCTTGCAGGGCTTGGCGGCGGACTTCGCAGCGTTGAGGAGCGACCCTGCCGCATGGCGGGACGAGCTCGAGGAACGGGAAGCCTGGGACGCGACCCTGGGCGACGACTTGGAGGAGGGCTGAGCATGCCTCGGCCCAACCGCGGTGACGTCTGGCGGGTGGACCTCGACCCGGTCCGCGGACACGAGCAGGCGGACCAACGGCCGGCCCTCGTCATCTCGGTCGACGCGCTCAACCACAGCGCGGCCGAGCTCGCCGTCGTCCTTCCGATCACCAGCCGGGACAAGCGCGTCCGTTCCCACGTGCGGGTGCCCGCGCCGGAAGCCGGCCTGGATCGGACCAGCTACGTCAAGTGCGAGGACGTCCGGTCGATCTCGCTCGCCAGGCTGGAGAAGCGTCTCGGGACGGTGAGGCCGGAGACCGTCCGAGCCGTTGAAGATAGGCTGCGGCTGCTGCTGGGGCTCTAGTGGTCTGATTCACGAATCCCTTGTCTTTCGTTGCGGTGGCACTGGGCCGGATACCAGGCGCGGCGACGCAGGCGATGCCGAGCCATCGTCGAGGAGCGGCAACGCCGTAGACGGCCGCGCGGCACCGCAACCCGAAGGGCGCAGGGGGGTTACGGGCGTCTCCTGCGTTGCTCGTCGTCGACGATGCTACGGCATCGCCTCCTCCTCTCGCCTTGGATCCACTCCGCAAGACCCCTGCGCGAAAGATAAGAGATTCGTGAATCAGGCCACTAGATGTCTGATCAGGCCAGAATCGTGACGAACGAGCCGAGTTTTCGGACGTGGCAAGCCCGGGAGGGGGCGTCCCTCTCCCCCCGCGAGGGTGGGAGAGGGATCGAGGGTGAGGGGGGAGATCCGATGAATCGACCGGTCTGGAGAAGCCGTTCCGGTGAGCGTAGGCTCGATCGACCGACGTGGGCGGGGGACCTGCGACTCACGAAGCCCAAGACGCTCAAGACGCCTCGTCGGTTTGAGGCGGAGCTTCACTAGGAGCCAAGAGGAAACGCCGTTCCGCGCCGGGAGAGGCCTCCGCCCCGGGGCGGAGGGCCCCCTCCCGACGGCCGGCCCTCACCCGATCGGGGCGTCCTCCGCCACGACCCTGACGGCGAGGCGGGGGCAGCCGCGGGCTCCCGGGTGGCGCCGGAGCCAGACCAGGGCGCACTCGGGGGCGAAGCCGGAGCGGCGGACCGCGAAGCGCTCGTCGGCCTCGATCGCGTCCAGGAGGTCGGCGGCGGAGAAGTCCGGGTGCCCGCGCTCGGCGGCGGCGAGGCAGAGGTCGAGGAGCGTGCAGCCGCTCAACTGAGCCGCCAGGAGCCCGGCCAGGCGCTCGAGGAGCTCCGGGCCCACCCGCACGACCTCCGGCGGCACGACCCACGGGTAGTCCGCCTCGCCCTTGCCCAGGGCGAAGAGCGACTCCAGGATGAGCGACTGCACCTCCCGGTCCGCCGGCCGCTCGCGGTGGAGCGGCGCCAGGATCTCCAGGGCGGCCTCCGGCTCGCCGCTCCACAGGTAGGCGCGGCCGAGCTCGCGCAGCGCGGCGGAACCGGTGCGGGGCTCGGCGGTCGGAAACTCACAGGCGGGGACGGCTCCAGGCACGGGGGCCGGGATCGGGATCACGGGCCGGCACCTCGGGCGGGCGCGGCGTTCGACGGCGGGGCTTTCGTTCGGTTCTGTCAAGCTCAAGATCGGCTCCTTCCTCGCTCTCTGCCGCGGTGCCCCCGGGCGGCGCCCGGACGGCCTCGGCGGCGGGTGGGTGATCACGGCCGCCCGCGCGGCGGCCGTTCCCCATGAAGGACGCGATCCGCGCCGCCGATCTCCCGGTCGCGCAACTCTTCGTCCCGTCTCGCGTATGCTTCGCCAGCGATGGACCTCGCCGACCTGCGCCAGGAGCTCGAGAGAATCGACCGCGGCATCCTCGAAGCGGCGGCCGAGCGACAGCGGCTCGCCCGCCGGATCGAGGAGGTCAAGGCGGCGGCCGGCCGGCCGATCCGGGACTTCCAGCGCGAGCGGGAGGTGCTCTCCCGGACCGAGGAGACCGCCCGGCGGCTCGGCCTCGATCCCGCCCTCGCCCGCGAGCTCCTGGAGCGGCTGATCGAGTCCTCCCTCGCCGCCCAGGAGCAGCAGCGCGTCGAGAGCTCCGCCGGCGGCAACGGCCGCCGCGCCCTGGTGATCGGCGGCGCGGGGCGGATGGGCGCCTGGTTCGGCCGCTTCCTGGCCTCCCAGGGCTGGGCGGTCGAGGTCGCCGACCCCGCGCCGAGCGAGCTCCGGCCCTCCTACGCCGACTGGCGCGAGGCCACGGTGAGCCACGACCTCGTGGTCATCGCGACGCCGCTGCGGGTGGCCTGCGAGGTCCTCGCCGGACTCGCCGCGCGCCGGCCACCCGGCGTCGTCCTCGAGCTCGGCTCCTTGAAGTCCCCCCTCGCCGAGCCCCTCGGGGCCCTGGTGGCGGAAGGCGTCGACGCGGTCTCGATCCACCCGCTGTTCGGGCCCGACGTGGCGATGCTCTCCGGCCGCCACGTGGTCCTGGTCGACCTGGGACGGCCGCGGGCGACGGCGCTCGCCCGGGAGCTCTTCGCCTCCACCATGGCCGAGCTGGTGGAGATGGACCTCGAGGAGCACGACCGCCTGATGGCCTGGATCCTCGGCCTGTCCCACGCCGTCAACCTCGCCTTCATCGCGGCGCTCGAGTCGCAGGACCTGCCGATCTGCCGCCTGGCCTCCTTCTCCAGCTCCACCTTCCAGCGCCAGCTCGAGGTCGCGGCCCGGGTGGCGCGGGAGAACCCCCATCTCTACTTCGAGATCCAGCACCTCAATCGCCACGCAGAGAAGGCGCTGGACGCGCTGCGGGCGAGCACCGAGAGGCTGCACGCGGTGATCGGAGCGGGCGACGAAGACGCGTTCGTCGAGCTGATGGAGCGGGGCCTGCGCTACCTGTCGGTAGAATCCTCTCCGTAACCCCCCGAAGGAAGGAGACCCCATGCGCGGATCCCTGCTCGCCGTCTGCCTCGCCACCGTCCTGCTCGTCCCCGCGGCCGCCCTCGCCGGGCCGCCGCTCCTGCTCCAGACTCCGTCGCTGTCCCAGACCCAGATCGCCTTCGCCTACGGCGGCGAGATCTGGCTGGTGCCGCGCGCCGGCGGCACGGCCCACCGGGTGGTGAGCGGCACGCAGCGCGCCCAGCGGCCGATCTTTTCGCCCGACGGCACGAAGATCGCCTACTCGGCGGACTACGACGAGAACCTGGATGTCTACGTGATCGACGTCGCCGGCGGCACGCCGCGGCGCCTCACCTGGCACCCGGGCGGCGACGAGGCGGTGGGCTGGACGCCGGACGGCTCGCGGATCCTCTTCCGCTCCGAGCGCGCCCAGGCCACCGACTCGGGCCACCTCTTCACCATCGGGCTCGACGGCGGCCTGCCCGAGGAGCTGCCGCTGCCCCAGGCCGAGGACGGCGCCTACTCGCCGGACGGCTCGCGCCTCGCCTACAGCCCCTACTTCCAGTGGGAGGCCGACTGGCGGGGCTACCGGGGCGGCCAGACGACGCCGATCTGGATCGCCCGGCTCTCCGACTCGAGCGTGGTGAAGGTCCCCCGCGACAACTCCAACGACCGCAACCCCATGTGGGTGGGCGACACGATCTACTTCCTCTCCGACCGGGACGGGGCGATGAACCTGTACTCCTACGGTCTCGGCGAGGGCCCCGACGCCGGCGACGTGAGCCAGCTCCTGCCCGACTCCCCCGTCGACATCGACTCGGCCCAGGCCGGCCCCGGGGGCATCGTCTACGCCCGGATGGGCGCGCTCCACCTCTTCGACCCGGCGACCGGGACCGAGCACCCGGTGCCGGTGGAGATCGCCGGCGACCTGCCGCAGCTCCGGCCGCACTTCGAGACCGTGGGCGACCAGATCGTCCACGCGGCCATCTCGCCCACCGGCGTCCGCGCCGTCTTCGAGGCCCACGGCGACATCCTGACCGTGCCGGCGGAGAAGGGGGACGTCCGCAACCTGACCCGTACGCCCGGGGTGGCCGAGCGCGACCCGGCCTGGTCGCCCGACGGCACCCGGATCGCCTACTTCTCCGACGAGTCGGGCGAGTACGCCCTCCACGTCGTCGGCCAGGACGGCCTCGGCGCGGTCCGGAAGATCGGCCTCGGCGACCCGCCCTCCTTCTTCTACGCCCCGACCTGGTCGCCGGACAGCGAGAAGATCGCCTACAGCGACAAGCGCCTGAACCTCTGGATCGTCGACCTGGGCGACGGCCACGCCCAGCCGGTCAAGGTGGACACCGACCTCTACGACACGCCGCTCCACGAGCTCGACACCGTCTGGTCGCCGGACAGCCGCTGGATCGCCTACACCAAGCAGCTCCCCAACCACCTGCGGGCGGTCTTCGTCGACTCCCTCGAGACCGGCAAGGCCACCCAGGTGACCGACGGCATGAGCGACTGCCTCTACCCGGCCTTCGACCGGAGCGGCAAGTACCTCTACTTCACGGCGTCGACCGACCGGGGCCTCGCCACCGGCTGGCTCGACATGACGAGCGAAGCCCGCCCCGAGAGCCGGAGCGTCTACGTGGCGGTGCTGCGCCGCGACCTGCCGTCGCCGATCCCGCCGGAAAGCGACGAGGAGGCGACGGAGGAGACGGCGCCGGACGAGCCGGGCGCGCAGGCCGGCGACCCGGGGAAGAAGGACGCCCGGAAGGCGAAACAGGCGAGCGGGGACGAGACGGAGGGCGCGGCGAAGCCGGCGCCCGAGCCGGTGCGGATCGACTTCGACGGCATCCTCCAGCGGACCCTGGCCCTGCCCATCGACCCGAGCAACTACCAGGGGCTCGAGGCCGGCAAGGAGGGGGAGATCTTCCTGCTCGACGCGCCGCTCGTCTTCCTGCCCACGAGCCGCCAGCCGCCGGCCCTCTCGATCGTCCGCTTCGATCTCGAGAAGCGGAAGGCGAAGACCCTGGTCGAGGGCGTCTCCGGCCTCTCGGTCTCGGCCGACGGCAAGAAGATGCTCTACCCGAAGGGCAAGAGCTGGTGGATCGCCAAGACCGACGGGCCGCCGGCCGCGCCCGGCGGCGGCGACGACGACGCGGGCCCCCTCGCCACCGGCCGGATGGAGGTCAAGGTCGATCCGCGCGCCGAGTGGCGTCAGATGTACCACGAGGTCTGGCGCATCGAGCGCGACTTCTTCTACGACCCGCACTACCACGGCCTCGACCTGGCCGCGGCCGAAGCGCGCTACGCGCCCTACTTGGACGGGGTCGCGAGCCGCGGGGACCTCAACTTCCTGTTCCGCCGCATGCTCTCCTACATGTCGGTGGGCCACATGTTCGTGAACGGCGGCGACCGCCCCGACGTCGACGCGGTCAAGGTGGGCCTGCTCGGCGCCGACTACGCCATCGACCAGGGGCGCTACCGCTTCGCCAAGGTCTACGACGGCGAGAACTGGAACCCGGACCTCCAGGCGCCGCTCACCCAGCCGGGGGTCAACGTCCAGGCGGGCGAGTACCTGCTCGCCGTCGACGGGCGCGGCGTGACGAGCGCCGACAACCTGTTCAGCTTCTTCCAGGAGACGGCGGGCAAGCAGACCGTCCTCACGGTCGGCCCGAACCCGGACGGCAGCGGCTCGCGGCAAGTGACGGTGGTGCCGGTCGAGAGCGAGAACCAGCTTCGGCGCCTCGATTGGATCGAGTCCAACCGCCGCAAGGTCGACGAGCTCTCCGGCGGCCGCCTCGCCTACGTCTACATGCCGAACACCGCCGGTGGCGGCTTCACCAACTTCAACCGCTACTACTTCGCTCAGGTCGGGCGGCAGGGGGCGGTGATCGACGAGCGCTTCAACCACGGCGGCCAGATCGCCGACTACGTGATCGACGCCCTCGAGCGCCAGGTCCGGATGTGGGTGCTGACCCGCGAGGGCCAGCCCTTCTCGGAACCCACCGAGCTCATCCCGGGGCCCAAGGCGATGATCATCAACCGGTTCGCCGGCTCGGGCGGCGACGCCATGCCCTGGCTCTTCCAGCGCGAGCACGTCGGCCCCCTGGTCGGCGAACGGACCTGGGGCGGCCTGGTGGGGATCGGCGGCTACCCCGAGCTGATGGACGGCGGCCGGGTCACCGCACCGCGCTGGGCGATCTACGGCCTCCAGGGGGAATGGGAGGTCGAGAACCACGGCATCGCCCCCGACGTCGAGGTCTGGCAGGACCCGAAGCTCGTCCGAGAGGGCCACGACCCCCAGCTCGAAAAGGCGGTCGAGGTACTGCTCGAGGACCTGAAGGAGCACCCCCTCCCGACCTACGAGACGCCCGCCTACCCGGACTTCCACCCGGTGCTGCCGCCGCCGGCGCCCTCCGAAGGCGGCGCCAGCGGATAGCCGAGGTCACGCCAGCCGGCGAGGCCGCCCGCCAGGGGCCGCACGCGGCGCACTCCCTGGCGCTTGAGCAGGAGCGCCACCCGGGCGCTCGACGCCTCGTTCGGTCAGGTGCACAGCAGGACCAGCTCCCGGTCTTCCGGGATCTCGTGGTGCCGCTGTCCGAGCTCCTCGACCGGCAGGTGGAAGGCGCCGGGTACGGTCTGCGGGTCGAGGGCGAAGTCCTTGGAGTGGCGCAGGTCGATGACCGCGATCTCTTCGCCCAGCTCGATGCGCCGCCGGAGCTCCTCGGGCGCGATCCGGGCGATGCGCAGCTCGCGCAGGAAGCGCTGGCGCTGGACGAGCTTCACGCCCAGATAGAGGAGCAGGGCGCCGCCCAGGACCGCGCCGAACCGGACACCGGCCGTCTCGGCCCACGCCAGCACCTCCTCGAGCTGGTCGCCGAAGACGTAGCCGAGGCCGGCGGCCGTGCCCACCCAGAGCAGGGCCCCGGCGGTGCTGTAGAGGATGAAGGGTGCCCGGCGCATACCGAAGATGCCCGCCATGGGCGGCGCGGCGGTGTTGAGGCCGGGCACGAACTTCGCCACCAGCAGCGAGCGGGCGCCGTGGCGGGCGAAGAAGCGCTCGGTGTTGCGCACGCACGAGTCCGGTTCGAGCGAGATGCGGCAGAGCACCCCCATCACCCGGCCGCCGCGGCGGCGCCCGACCTCGAACCAGGCGAGATCGGAGAGCAGCGAGGCGCTGACGCACGCGGCGAGGAGCCCGGCCGCGCCGAGCTGCCCGGTGCGCACCAGGGCGCCGCCCGCCAGCAGGACGGGCAGCGCGGGCACCGGGAGCCCCGCCTGCTCGGCCAGCACGAAGCCGAAGAGCACCAGGTAGCCGTGGCGCACCAGGAACTCGATCGCTTGCGCCATGCGGCGCAGTCTAGCGAAGCTCGGCCGCGGCGCGCGCGGAGCCCACGCGGCGGCCGCGCGGGCGTCGGATAAGCTCGGGCGATGGCTCGGCGTGCGCGCGGCGGAATCGGTTACTGGGGGGTGGTGTCGATCGGCGTCGGTGGGATGGTGGGCGGGGGGATCTTCGCCGTTCTCGGGCTGGCGGTCGAGATGGCACGCGGCGGCACGGCGGTCGCCTTCGCCATCGCGGGCGGCGTGGCGCTCCTCACCTCGTACTCGTATGCCCGCCTCTCGGTTGCCTGCCCGAGCGCAGGCGGCACGGTGGCCTTCCTCGACCACGCCTTCGGACCCGGGCTCGCCACCGGCACGCTCAACGTCCTTCTCTGGCTGAGCTACGTCGTGATGCTGGCGCTCTACGCCTACGCCTTCGGCAGCTACGGCGCGACGTTCCTGCCGCGCGCGGCCGCGGGCCTCGGCAAGCACGTGCTCGCGAGCGTCGTGATCCTGGCGGTCACCGGCCTCAACCTCCTGGCGGCCGACGTCATCGCCCGGGCCGAGGACTGGATCGTGGGGCTCAAGCTCGCCATCCTCGCCCTGTTCGTGGGCGTCGGCCTGTGGGGGATCCAGCCGGCCCGTCTGGCGCCGGCGACCTGGACGCCGCCGCTCGCGTTGGTGGCGGGCGGCATGATCATCTTCGTCGCCTACGAGGGCTTCGAGCTCATCGCCAACACCGCCGGCGACGCCCGCGACGGCGCCCGCATGCTCCCCCGGGCCTACCTGTCGGCGGTGGTCTTCGTCCTCGTCCTCTATGTGCTCATCGCCCTGGTCACCGTCGGCACCCTGCCGGTGGGGCAGATCGTGGCCGCCCGCGACTACGCCCTCGCCCGGGCCGCGGCGCCGCTCCTGGGGAGCGCCGGGTTCACCCTGATCGCCATCGCGGCGCTCCTCTCCACCGCCTCGGCGATCAATGCCACCCTCTACGGCGCGGCGCGGCTCTCCTACGTCATCGCCAAGGACGGCGAGCTGCCGGCGGAGCTCGAGAAGAAGGTCTGGCACCAGCCCCTCGAGGGTCTCCTGATCACCGCCGGCGCGACCCTCCTGGTCGCCAACCTCTTCGATCTGTCGAGCATCTCGACCCTGGGGAGCGCCGGCTTTCTCTTGATCTTCGCCGCCGTCAACTGGGCGAACGTCAAGGTCGCGGGGGAGACGAAGAGCCTTCGCTGGCTCTCGGCCACCGGCTGCCTGGCCTGCCTGGCGGCGCTGGCGGCACTCGTCTGGCGCACGGCCACGGGCGCGCCGGGGAAGCTCTGGGTTCTGGCCGCACTCCTGGGCCTCGCCTTTGCCATCGAGGTCGCCTACCGCACCGCCACCGGCCGGGTGATCCACACGCCCTGGTCGCGGGAGCGGGGCCGGGCCGGCGCGCGGGCGCCGGAGCCCGGCGCCTGATGGCCGCCCCCTTCCAGGACCACTTCTCGGCCCAGGCCCGGCGCTACGCCGTCTACCGCCCCGGCTACCCGGCGGAGCTCTTCGCCTACCTCGCCTCGCTCGTGGCGCGGCGCGAGCGGGCCTGGGACCCGGCGACCGGCAACGGGCAGGCGGCGCGGGGGCTGGCCGCGGAGTTCCAGGAGGTCCTGGCCTCGGACGCGAGCGTCCGGCAGGTGATGGCGCGCGAAGGGGCCCCGGGGGTGCGTTTCTGGGTCGCCCGGGCCGAGGCGGGGGCCCTGCCGGCGCGCTCGGTGGATCTGGTCCTGGTGGCCCAGGCCCTCCACTGGCTCGACCACGCGGCCTTCTGGGCCGAGGTCCGGCGGGTGGCGCGGGACGGTGCGGTGGTGGCGGCCTCCTACTACACGCTCTGCCGGGTCGCCCCGGAGATCGACCCCGTGGTCGACGGCTACTACCGGGACCGGATGGACGCCTACTGGCCGCCCGAGCGCCGCCTCCTCGACGCCGGCTACCGCACGATCCCGTTCCCCTTCCCCGAGATCGAGGCCCCGGGCTTCGAGCTCGTCGCCGACTGGACGCGGGCGGAGCTCCTCGGCTATCTCGGCACCTGGTCGGCGACCATGCGCTACCGCCGCGCCGTGGGCGAGGACCCGCTCCCGGATCTCGACGCCCGGCTCGCGCCGCTCTGGCCCGACGGCGAGCGCCGCCGGGTCCGCTGGCCGCTCGGTCTGCGGGTCGGCCGCCTACCTGGCTGAGCCGTCGGCTCAGGGGCGGGCCGGCTGCTCGCGCCGGCGGGCGAAGTGCTGGAGGATCTTCTCCAGCGGGCAGAGGCCGGTGAAGGCGCTCTGGAGCAGGTTCGCCCCGACGAAGGCGGTCGCCAGGTAGAAGCCCGGGTGCACCCACCAGCCCAGGGCGAGGCTCGCGAGCACGAAGCTCCCGGCGAAGGCGCGGATCTTGTTCTCGAGGGTCATCGGTAGTCGAGCTCCGGAGTGGTCGTGCCGGCGGCTGTCGCGGCCGCCGCTCACCCCTTGAGAGGCACGGCCCGGGCGTGGGGTTCCCGGGCGGGGCCGTGCCTTTCGAGGGGGCGGGCGGCGGTATACTCGACCATCTCTCGAACCGCCGCTGAACCCCCCCGGAGGTCCGTCCATGCGCGCTCGCCGCCGCCGCCCCGTCGCCCCCTCGCCATGAGCCGGAGCAGCGACGAGCACCGGGAGACGGCCCGCGGCCTCACTGCGGCCTGCGCGGTGCTCACCGTTTCGGACAGCCGGACCGAGGCGAGCGACGAGGGAGGCCGGCGGATCGTCGAGGCCCTCGAGGCGGCCGGCCACCGGGTGGCCGAGCGCGCCCTGGTGCCCGACGAGCCCGGCGAGATCGACGCCCGGCTCCACCGCTGGCTCGCCGAGGGCCGCGTCGAGGTGATCGTCACCACCGGCGGCACCGGGATCTCGCTCCGCGACACGACGGTGGAGGTGGTCGAGCGGCTCCTCGACAAGCGTCTCGAGGGCTTCGGCGAGCTCTTCCGCGTGCTCTCCCACCGGGAGATCGGCGCCGCCGCCATGCTCAGCCGCGCGGTCGCCGGCCTCGCCGGCCGGACGGCCCTCTTCGCCCTGCCCGGCTCGGTCGCCGCCGTACGCCTGGCGATGGACGAGCTGATCGTCCCCGAGCTGCCGCACCTCTTGCGCGAGCTCCGCCGCTGACGCGGGGCCGGCCGGACCGCGGTCAGCGCTTCCCGAGCAGGAGGCCCCGGAGCGAGTCGAGCCGCGGCCAGGAGCCGGACGCGACGAGGGCCGACTGCGCCGCGATCCCGATCGCGGCGAGGAGGACCGCGGCGCCGAGCAGCCAGGCCACCCGCCGCGTGAGCCGGTGGTCCCGGGCGATTCGCGCCACCATCGGCCAGTGGATCAGGGCGCTGGTCATCGAGGCGAGGACCGCGCCGGTGGCCGCCACCGACGCGGTCACGGCGCCGGACGCCGCCAGGTTCGCCGCCGAGGCCACGGCGCTGGCGCTCGACACCAGGCCGCCGAGCACCGAGACCCCGTAGAGCCCGGGACTGCCGAGAGCGCGCTGGGCGAGCGCTCCGGCGACCTGGAGGGCGAGGAGGATGGCGCCGAACTTGAGCGCCGCGGTCAGGGAGAACGGCGATCCCATGTCGGCGAGCGGTGTCTTGGGAGCGGGCTCGCCGGACGCGCCGCCGTCGTTCGCCCCGGCCTCTTCCGCGCTCCGCCCCCGCCGGCGCCAGAGCCGGGCCGCCGTCACCGGTGCCACCAGCATCAGCGCCAGGGGCACGGCCGCGTCGAGCAGGGCCTGGGGCGAGAGCAGGCCCAGGATCACCGCGTTCCTCACCACCATCGCCGCCAGGGCGAGGACGACGCCGCGGTAGGCCGCGTCGGCGAGGCGGCCCTCCGAGCGCCGGGTGCGGTGGGCCAGCTCGGCCACCGTGACCGTGCTGTTGACCAGGCCGCCGAGGAAGCCGGTCACGTCCACCCCGCGGGCGCCGTAGAGCTTGAGCAGCACGTAGTTGGCGAAGCCGAGGGCCGCGATCAGGATCACCGTCACCCAGGCGGCGCGTGGCTCGACCAGGCCCCAGGGATCGATGGTCCCCCGCGGCAGCACCGGGTAGACGATGAAGGCCAGGATCGCGAGCAGGATCGCCGAGCGCAGCTCGGCCTCGGTGAGCGCGTGGCTGAAGCCCGCCAGGGGGTACTTCCAGGCCAGGAGGGCGGCGGTCGCCACCCCGATGGTCGCGGGCGTGAAGGTATGCCCCTGGCCGGCGAGGAGGCCGGCGAAGGCGGTCACCAGGAGCGCGGCCGAGGTGGTGAGCTCGGCGCCCTCGCCGCGGCGGATGGTGTCGACGTTGAGCAGCGCCACCAGGATCCCGAGCAGCGCCAGGGCCAGGACGCCGAAGGGCGCGCCGAGGAGACCGCCGACGCAGCCCAGGAGCGCGGCGAAGGCGAAGGTGCGCAGCCCCGCCTCCTTGCGGCGGCGCTCTCGCTCCAGGCCCACGAAGAGCCCGATGGCGAGCGCCAGCGCCAGCCGCCCGAGAGTCGGCAGGTAGGGGAGAAGCGCTGGCTCCTGCACCTCGGGAGTCTACTTGACGAAATGCCAGGTGATCCGCCCGACCTCCTCGCCCCGCCAGAGCTGGCGCACGGCCACGCCGTGACCGGCCGTGAGCGGAGCGCCGGGAGCCGTCACCTCGATGCGCGCCGGCGCGCAGAGCCCGCGGGGCAGGCGCACCCGGCCGAACCGGGTGAGGCGGCGCCGTGGCAGCTCGAGCGGCACCGGCAGGCCGGGCTGGCGCTGCTGGAGCCGGTGCGCGAGGGCGTCCGGCAGGTGCAGGGTGGCGGTCGCCTTTTCCGGCAGGCGCTGGATCACCTCCAGGTCGAACTCCCGCTCCTGGTCCAGGGTGCCGGCGAGGAGGAACGGGAGGTCGGCGCCGGGTCCGGCGGGCGCCCGGTGGACGTTGCGCCAGGCGACCCCCGGGCCGCGCAGGAAGGCCCGCCAGGCGCGCCAGTCGAAGTACTTGCCGCCCGGCGGGAGAGGCGAAGGGGGTGGGGAAGGCGGGCCGGTGCCGAACCACGCCGCGACGTTGGCCTCGTCCTCGACCACTGCCAGAAAGCAGTAGCTCAGGGGAAGTGCGGGCGGCCCCTTGAAGACGGTCTGCCAGACCGCCGGCGGGGCGAGCGGTGCGGGCTCGGTCCAGGCGAGGCCGTCCGACACGCTCAAGGTGTCGCCCATCGGCACCTGGGCCACCTTGACCGCCCCCAGGTCCATCCAGCGCTCCGGGGCCACCAGGGTCGCCGCGGGGCTGGCGAACAGGCGCACCCAGCTCTCGCCGGCGGAAGCGCCGCGGTTTCGCAGGCGCACGAAGAGCGAGCGCTCGACCCCGTCGCCGACCGGCCACGGCTCTCCCGGAGCCGGGTCGTTCTCGGTACCGCTCGCCTCGCCCAGGCCGGAGGCGGGTGGCGTGGGCTGGGCCGAGACCACGACGTCCGGGCTCGAGCTGACCTCCTCGCCGGGCGCCGGCGCCGCCCCGTCGTCGGCGAGGCTCCGGCGCAAGTAGACGTCCGGGACGAGCTGGAGCGCCGAACGGACGATCGCGCCCAGGTCGGGCATCACCCCGATGTGGCCGCCGACGTTCGGGCCTTGCGGGGTGCCGGTCGCGCGGCTGGCGAGGAGGGCGCGCATCGGGGCGGGCAGGAGCGCCTTCTGGGTCTGCTGCAGGTGGAGGCACTGGAGGAGGGCCGCGGCGGCGGCGATGATCGGCGAGGCGCTCGACGTGCCGTTGAACGTGTTGGTGTAGTAGTCAGTCGCCGAGTCGCCGGCGAGGTCGCCGTAGCCGCAGGAGGTCACCGCCTCGCCCCAGCCGTAGCAGTCGACCCGCGAGCCGTAGTTCGAGAACGGCGCCCGGTCGTGAGGCAGGGCCGAGAAGGAGGCTCCGACCAGGATCGCCCCGGAGTCGACGAAGCCGGCGGAGCCGCGCCGGAGGGTCCGGCCGGTCCGCGGATCGACGCAGCGGTCGAGGTCCAGGTTGCCGTTACCCGCGGCCTCGATCACGATCACGCCGAGCGCCGTGGCGAGCCGGATGGCATCGAGGTCGGCGGCGTCGATCTCGGTCGGGAGGCGACCGCGCTGTACCTCGAGCAGCAGGACGTCGCCCGTCCTCAAGGGCGACTCGAAGATCCGGGCCTGGCCGACGGAGGGCTGGGCCGCGAGGCAGTTGAAGATCGCGACCGCCACGTGGCCGTTGGTGCCGGGAAACGGGTTCTCGATCTCGCTCTGGCCCGGGAGGCGGGGGCTCGCCCGGTAGTGCGAGGCGAGCCGGAACCGCGCGTGGCCCCGGAGCGCGCCCCGGACCTTGAACGTGCCCACGCCTGCCGCCGCGAGCTGGCCGAGGACGGCGGTGCCGTGGTTGCCGGCGCCCGGCTCGTCGCTCTGCCGGTTCTCGCCGTAGACCAGGAGCGGGAGGCCCGGCAGGTGCAGGTCGCGGAGCTGCTCGTGGCTCATGTCCTGGTTCAGGCGCAGGTCTGTCCCGGCGCTCCAACCCTGCTCGAGGTCGATCAGCCGGAGGGGCTTCTCCGCCGGCTGGAGCCGGGTCTCGACGCCGTGGGCGCCGATGCCGACCGGCGCCGGATCGAAGTAGCTCTGGTCCTCGGCCAGGGTCTCGCCGGTCACGTCGCCCATCAGGAGGCCGCTGTCGATCGCGTCGAGCTCCCGGTAGGCCAGGTCCACCTCCGCCAGGGCGTTGAACGCCGCCACCACGTCCGCCACCAGCTCGGGGTAGGGGCGCAAGTCGACCCGCCAGTACTGCGACAGGCTGTGGAGCGGGCGGGGGTAGCTCTTGGCCGCCTGCTGCTCGAGCTCGACGATGGCGGAGACGGTGGCCTTCTGCTTCCACCCCGGGACGTTGACGAGCGGCCGGGAGACGAGCGTGCCCGAAGGCTCCAGAGGCGGCGGCACGCCGTCGGGGCGCTCGGTGGGCCCGCAGGCCTCGCGCCCCTTGCGCTCGGACTCGTCGAGGGAGAGCTCGAGGACCGCGAGCAGGCCGTCGAGGTGCGAGATGCAGGCGAGCTGCCAGAGGCTGTCGACGGCCAGCGGTCCGACCCCCGGCGCCACGCGGACGATCACGAAGCCGCTGTGCTCGCTTTCCGAGACCCCGTACTTGGCGGGCTCGGCCGTCTCGTCCGGGCAGGGCTTCGAGCAGCAGCAGGCCTGGGCCGGCCCCGGCTGGGCCAGGTACTGGGCGGTGACCACGCCGGCAGGTGCGGCGTAGGCGGGGAGGTACCCGGGGAGGTCGGCGGACGGGCTGCCAGGAGGCGGCATGACGTAGTTGTCCCCGGGATCTCCGGGAGGCGGCATGACGTAGTTGTCCCCGGGATCGCCCGGCGGGGGCATCACGTAGTTGTCGCCGGGGTCGCCGGGAGGCGGCATGACGTAGCTGTCTCCCGGATCGGAGCCGGAACCGCCCGGGCGCGAGGACTGGCCGGTGCCGCGGAGCGGCCCGCCGGCGCCTTCGAAGATGTTGATCTGCAGGCTACGAGTCGTCATCGGGTCACCTCGTGGGGTCGGTCGGTTTGCCTCTGCTGAGCGACGGCGCCCCTGCTGGGGAGCCCGCTGGAGTGAAATCCCGTCGCCGCCGGAGTGGGTGCGCGACGCGCCTCCTCTCGGGGCGGCGAGGGGTCAGATCGGGAGCGTGGCAACGGGTCGCCAGTCGCCCTGGAGGACGAATGCCGCCCACTGCCGGGGCGGCCGGCCGGCGCGCCACAAAGAGCGCTGGGCCTCTTGCAGAGCGCGGCCCGGCGGCAGACCCCCGCCGAGGAGGCCGCGATAGAAGCGCTCCATCAGGTCGCGCGTGCTCCGGTCCTCGACCTGCCAGAGGCTCACCAGCACGCGGGCGGCGCCGGCGGCGAGGAACGCCCGCGGCAGGCCGCTCACCAGCCCCTCGCCCCGGACCGGCCGGCCGAGGGCCGTGTCGCAAGCCGAGAGCACCACCAGCTCGGCGGGCAGATCGAGGTCGTAGATCTCGTGGGCGTAGAGGGCGCCGTCGATCGGCCGGCCGTCGGGATCCCGATCGGAGAGCGCCAGGCGGGAGAGGAGCGGCTGCTGGGCGTCGAGGACGCCGTGGGTGGCGAAGTGGAGCACCCGGAAGCCGGCGAGGGCGCCGCCGGTGACGGTGGCCTTCGAGGCTGCGAAGCCGGTCGCGGCGAAGACCCTCTCGGGCGGCAGGCCGACGACCACCGCGGCCGCCTCCTCGCCCGAGTAAGCGAGACGCCGGAAGCGGCCGGTGGCGGCCGCCCGGCGGCCGGCGGCCACGGCCCTCCTCGCTCCCGCGAGCCGCTCGTCGGCCGGACCGTAGACCGGGTCGGCCACCACCGCCAGCCAGCCGGGCGCCGGCCGGCGCTTCGCCCGGAGGCGCCGTTCGGCGACCAGCGCGCCGACCGAGGGGAGGTCGACGACCTCGTGGCCCGCCACCAGGGGCGGGGCTCCGGCGCACGGCCCGGCGCTCGCCGGGTCGGGCAGGGCGGCGAAGGGGATCGTCTCGAGGGCGCCGTCGGCGACCACCACCAGGCGCCGGTCGCCGAGGAGGCCGGCGGCGGGTGCCAGCACCTGCCGCGAGAGCCGGCAGAGCGCCGGCGGGTTCCGCCCCGGCCACTCCAGGCTCCGCAGCCAGCTCCCGGTCTCTCCCGCCGCCGCCTCGATCTCCCGTCGCGGCGGCAGGCGGAAGGCGGCGAACCCGTCCCGCGAGAGCGCCCAGAGCCAGCTCGCGTCTTCGCCCAGCCGGTACTCGAGCAGCAGGGTGCCATCGTCGAGGAGATCGCGCCGGACGGCGGCGAGCGAGAGCGGCTCCGGCGCCGTCAGGGCGGCGTAGGCGGGGCTCGTGTGGCGGATCTCGCCGCGCACCGTCTCGAGCGCCGCGACCCGGGCGTCGATCTCGCGCCGCCGGGCGGCGAGCGCCTCGCCGCGCAGGCTGGCGGCGGTCGAGTCGAGGTAGTTGAGCTGGCGCTGAAGGCCGCGCTCGCGCTCGACCAGGGCCGGGTCGGCGCGGCCCCGGAGGCCGGCCCCCGACCCGAGGACGAGGTCGCGCAGCGCCTGGGCGCGGGCGCGCTCGGCCGCGGCCCACGCAGCCTCGTCGGAACCGAGGGTGGTGAGCAGGGCGATCTGGAGGTCGAAGCTGTCCTGGGCGGTCGAAAAGAACGCGGCCCGGAGGTCCTCGCGGAGGACCGTCGGGCGGACGTCCTCGAGGATCGCGAGCGCTCGGGTGTTCGAGGCGAGCGCCTCGCGGTCGCGGCCGAGGGAACGTTCGGTGCGGGCGACGGCGGTCAGGGCGTCGGCCAGGCCCGAGCGGTCGCCCTGGACGGCGGCCAGGTCGCGCTCCCGCGCGTACGCCGCCAGCGCCTCTGCCGCCTCGCCCCGCCGCTCGGCGAGCGCGCCAGCGATCCTCTGGAGCGTCACCTCCTCGAGTGGGCAGGTGTTGCCGGCCAGGGCGGCGAAGGCGTCGGCCATGCGGGCGTCCGCCGGCGCGCGGCCGGCGGTCCGGTCCTCGAGCAGGGCCAGGCTCGCGAGCGCGGTCGCCCGGCCGCAGGCGTCGAACCCGGTGGGCACGGCGAGCGCCGCCTCGAAGTCGCGCTGGGCCTCCTCCGGCCGCCCCTCGCCCTCGGCGAGGAGGCCGAGCCGCTTCAGGGTCCGGGCCTTCCAGGCGGGGTGGGTGAAGATCTCGTCGGGACGGTAGAGGGCGAGGGCGGCGCGCAGGAGCTCGCGGGCGCGGTCCGGGTCCTGGAAGTAGCGCAGGTAGAGCAGCCCCAGGTTGTGGAGGGCCAGAGGACGGGTGTTCGGGTCGTCCGCCGGCAGGGCGTCGAGCGCCGCCTGGAAGTCGCCGAGGGCGAGCTGGATCTCCCCCTGGTTCATGTAGGCGGTCCCCAGGCCGTTGAGCGCCGCCCCTTCGAGC
The DNA here is from genome assembly GCA_963741925.1 of uncultured Acidobacteriota bacterium. GTDB lineage: Bacteria > Acidobacteriota > Thermoanaerobaculia > Multivoradales > DATKCC01 > CAVUBL01. Next base: position 571,452 of record CAVUJU010000002.1, on the reverse strand, counting down.
TGCCGGTCGCCGGTTGTCCGGGCGAGGTCCGCGACCGCCCGGAACTCTGCGATCGCCTCGTCCGGCTCGGCCGTCGCCACGAGGCAGGCCGCGAGGGTGGAGCGCACCAGCGATTCCCAGTAGCGCTCACCGCTCCGGGCGAGGAGCGCCGCCGCCTCCCGGTAGCCCGCCGCCGCGGGTCCGTATTCGCCGTGCTCGTAGTGATCCTGGGCCTGGCGGGCCAGGACCTCCGCTTCGAGGACCGGCTCGTCCAGGCGGCGCCAGACGGCGAGCGCCCGAGACCACCCGGCGAGCGCCTCCGGCCGGGCGTCGTGGGCCTCGGCCTCGGCGTCGCGGAAGAGCCGGTAGGTCGTTGCGGCCAGCCGGTCCCGGCCGGTCGCCGGGCGGAGAGCTTCGATCAGCGCGTCATAGGCTCCGGGCCCGTGGTGGGGCGTGGCGTGGACGAGCAGCGAGTAGGTGCCGGCGGTCTCGGCCACCGCCATCACCAGCTCGGGGCCGCGGGCGTTGATCCAGCGGTCGGCGAAGAGGAGCCGCTCGCCGGTGGGCGCGAGCAGCGAGATCTCGACGTCGACGTCGTGCTGCTCGACCTGGAGGCGGAGGAAGGCTCCCCGCTCGAGGGGCAGCCGGTAGCGATGGGTCTCGCCGGGACCGAGCGTGGCCGAGAGCGCGCCGCCGGTGCGGAGCGCGCCGGCCGGCCACTCGCGCGGCTCGGGCTCCTCGAGCGCCGCCGGCGGCGGCGTCGGCGCAGCGGGCGCCGCGGCGGCCGGGCCAGGCTGCGACGCCGGGTTCGGGACGGCGCCCGCCGGCCGCTCGTCGGGGGCCGGAGCGCAGGAGGCGGCGAGGAGGATCGGCAGGAGGGCAGCGATCCGCTTCACAACGGCGAAGCGCCGCCGGGTTCCGCTTCGTCTGCGCTCGGGAGTCATTCCTCCTTCAAGTGGCGCCGCCCGGCCGGACGATTTCAAAGCGATAGGTCGATATCTCTCTCTCGGGCTCGCAGCCCGAGAGCCGGAGGGTGTAACGGCCCGGCGCGGCGCGGCCGAGCAACAGGGTCAACCGGCCGAGCTCGTCGCGCTCGAGCCCGGGGATCCTTTGCCGGCCGGCGGGGCCTTCGAGATCGGCGCGGTAGTCGGGGCAGGGCTCGGCGGGCGCGAGCACGAGTCGCAGGGGGTCGCCCTTCGGCAGCGCCACCGTGGCCTCTTGCCCGGAGCGGAGGGCGCCCACGAGCTCCAGGCTCCGGAGGTTGGCCACCGTCCCCCCGTCCCGGCTCTCGAGCCGCCAGATCCAGCCGCCCAGGCCGACCAGGGCGACCAGGAGCGCGGCCGCCAGGGCCGAGAGCCACGCCGGCGCCCGGCGCCGGGCCGCGGGCCGCCCGCCGCGCCGCCGTTCGAAGTCCCGCCAGGCGGCGTACACCGCGAGGTCGGCCGGCCGGTCCTCGTCGGCAGCCTCGGCCTCCGCCCGCGCGTCGGCGAGGTCCGCCAGGTCGAGGAGCTTGCGCGTCGCTTCGGGGCTCGCGACCAGGCGGCGCCGGAGCGCGGCCTCGGCCTCCGGCGAGAGGCGGTCCTCCAGGTAGTCGAGCAGGTCCTCGCTCCCGGGCCCGGCTCCGGGCTCGGCTCCGGCGGGTCCCGCGGCCTCGCGGGCGGCAGCCGCCAGCTCGGCGGCCAGGGCCTCCTCGTCCTTCGTCCTCTTCGAGCTAGACATCGGAATCTCCGAACACGAAATCGGCCAGGCGCTCCTGGAGCTTCTTGCGCGCCCGGAAGAGATGGGCTTTCACGGTCTCGACCGAGATCTTCTTGACCCGGGCGATCTCCCGGTAGGCGAGGTCGTGGTAGAGGCGCAGCGTCAGGCACTCGCGCATCTGCTCGGGGAGCTCCGCGACCGCGGCGCGGAGCTCGCGGCGCCGCTCCTCGGCGACGAGCGTCCCGAGCTGGCGTCCGGGGGTGCTGGCGATGGCTTCGGGCTGGTCCATGGCGTCCCGCGAGATCTCGACCCCCGAGCGCTTGCCGGTGGCGGAGCGACGCCGCCACTTCAAGTGGGTCGTGGTGGCGACCTGGTAGAGCCACGCCGCGAACCGCCCGCGGTGCTCGTAGGTCTCCAACGCCTTGTAAATCCCGAGAAACGTCTCCTGGGTGAGGTCGAGGGCGTCGTCGGCCGAGACGCCGCGGCGGGCGAAGAAGCGCTGGAGGGCGCGGAAGTAGGTCTCGTAGATCAGTCGGAAGGCCGCGTCGCGATCGGCGCCGCGCTGAAAGCGCCGGATCGCCTCGGCGATCCGGTCCTCGCCGGAATTCCCGGCATCCGGCCCCGACGACGGGCCGGCATCCCGGGGCGAGGGGCCTCCGTGGTCGTTCATTCCCGCGTCTCCGACGGTGGACGAAGAGCTTTTCGTGAACAGATAGGAGTAATCTATCAGTGAAACCCGAAATCGCCGCGGATGGCACCCGAACCGCCGCCCTTCGGATTGTCAGGAGGCGAGCGACCGCGTAGGCCTCTCGAGCCACACCCACGATCGAACCGAACCAAAGGAGAAGGTCATGTCCCATCGCACTCCAAGCTTCCTGGCGTCCTGTCTCGGCGTCGCGCTCCTGCTGAGCGGCGTCGCGGCTCACGCCCAGTGCCCCGCGGGGCACCTGCTCTACCTGGACCTCGTCGCCGGCGTCTCGGTGCCGGTCCCGACCAACAGCCCCTACTTCCACTTCCCCGTGCCCCTGCAGCCGAACGGCAACGCCGACTGCGCGCCGGCCACGGCCTACGCCACCGTCGTCAGGGTCACGGTGCCGCCCGGATGCCACGGCGCCGAGGTCTGGCTCGACTACGCCGGCGAGCCCCACGGCTGGACGCTCGACATCGGCGACTCCGAGACCAACAACGGCTTCGGCGGCGACGGGGGCACCCTGCCCGCCGGCCAGAACGCCGAGCTCCAGATCCTGGATCAGCGGCTCACCGGCTACAACGCGGCCTCCGCGCCGCCCGTCGACACCATCATCTCCCAGAGCCTCGGGCTGACGGACGGCGCGCTCCGGTTCGAGGTCTCGAACCAGTCCGTCTCCTGGGGCCAGCCGCTGACGACGCTCGCGACGCCCTCCCTCGAGCAGCTCTTCTTCCTCCCTGACCACCCGATGCTGCCCGAAAACCGGGACATCTTCGTCGGCCTCAACCGGTCGGTCGGAAGCTCGGACCGCAACGGCTGCGGCCTGCGCCGGGCGATGGTGATGTTCGACTGAGCGGGCGGGCGCGGCGCCTGTGCCGGCGGCGGGTCCGGGGTCGATCCCGGGCCCGCCGCTTGCGTTTCGGGGCGCCGGCGGCCCCGCCGGAATCTCAGCGGTCCAAATCGTCCCGCCAGCGCGGATGGTGGAAGTGGATCACGAAGTCGCCGTTGTAGGAGGCCACGGCCTCGTCGAAGACCAGGCGGCCGATCCGGCTCCAGGGCCCCAGGCTGCGGCGCTGGCGGATCGGCAGGCCGCGGGTCGTGCCCCGGTCGGCGACCTCGATATGGAAGGTGAGCCGGCGCTTCGGGAGCGGGTCGCCGGGGTCGTAGATCTGGCCCAGGATCTCGTCGCGGAAGTCGAGCGCCTCGCCCGGGATGCGCGGCTGGTCCTGGTCGACCAGGAAGCGCAGGTAGCGGGGCGTGCGGGTCGGCTCGCCGGCGGGCTTGCCGAGCTCGGCGATCTCGTAGAGCTGGCGGTTCGCGGGCTGCTTGTCGGCGCGCTGGAAGACGAGGCCGGTGACCAGGAAGGTCGGCACGCCCCAGCCGCGGCGCGCGGCCGTGGTGTCCGGGGCGTTGCGCAGCTCGGCGTCGTTGACGAACTCGGTCGCCTCGCCGCCCAGGTCCTGCTGGGTGATGAAGCTCGCCGTGCGCAGCGGATCCGGATGATCGGGATCGGTGGTGGGGTAGAGCTTGCCGACCAGCGCCAGGGAACGCTCGTGGCCGCGGCGCGTCTCGGTGCAGCAGGTCGAGTAGCGGCCGATCGCCAGGGCCTCGCTGCCCTGCCGGAAGTAGCCGGAGTAGGGCGTCGGCTCGGTGATCCGCCAGCGGCCGGTGAGGCAGACCCCGTTGGGATGGAGCAGGCGCCGGAAGCCGCGGCCGTCGGGGCCCCAGCGCAGGTCGGCCTCGGAGCCGACCGCCCGCCGGGCGGCCTGGAGGAAGCGGAACCGTCCGCCGAAGGGAAGGACGCCGGTCAGCACCGAGCCGAGGGTCACCCGGTAGACCGGGAGCGACGGCTCGCCCGGGCCTCCCCAGACCCCGTAGTAGGGATTGGCGAAGAGGGCGTCGCGAACCTCCCGGAATCGGGAGCCGCCGTAGCGGCGGTCCTCGTCCGTCAGGCCCTCGGGACCCAGGAACCGCGGGTCGGGCTGCGGGGCGGGCTCGGCCATACCGTTCTCCCTCCTTCGCGTGCGTGAGCGTGGCGACGTATTTCCTAGTCTACAGGACTTCTAGCGAGGCTCCGCCTCAAGCCGACGAGGCGCCTGGGGTGGGCGGCACTCAGGAGGTGGGGCTCGGGAAGCGGAGCAGGCGGCCGCCTCCCGGGTCGCAGACCCAGGCCTGGCCCCGGTCGTCGACGCTCACGCAGTGGGCGCCGGATGCGGTCGCGGCGGTCGCGGCGAGGGAGAGCTCGCCGGCGTCGGAGACCCGGAGGACCGCCATCGTGGCGCTCCGGCCGCCCGGCAGGTAGAGGAGAGAGCGCGCCGGGTCGAAGGCGATGATGTCGACCCCGGAGCCGTGGGCGAGGGTGTCGAGGACGGCGCCCCCGTGGCCGAGGTCGAGGACGCTCGCCTTGCCCTCGGCGCAGCCGACGAAGAGGAAGCCGCGGCGGGCGTCGAGGGCGAGGCCGCGGGAACCCTCGCAGCCGTTCGGCCAGCGCGCCGCGGGCTCCCGCTTGCCCAGGTCGATCGCGACCGTCGTGCCGGTCCAGAGGTTGGTGTAGGCGCGGCCGCGGGCGGTGTCGATCACCAGCGATTCGGGGCCGCCGGGCACGGAGACGGCGCCCTGGTGGACCGGCGTCGGGGCGGCGCCCGCGGGGAGGCGGAAGATCTCGATTTGCTCGGCGCCGGGCTCGGTCACCCAGACCTCGCCCTCGCGCTCGACCCAGCGGACGTAATCGGGTCCGGCGGCGAGCGGTGCCGAGGCGACGATCTCGTGCCGGGCGGGGTCGACGACGTCGAGCTTCTGCGAGCTGTGGTCGACGGCGAAGAGGAGGCCGCGGCCGAAGTCCGCGGAGGTCGTGCCCTCGCCGTGGCCGTGGGCGCCCTGGACGCCGGCGGGCGCCGAGCCGAAGCCCGGGATCGCCACGACCTCGCCGCTCGCCGGGTCGACCAGGTCGAGGTTCCCGGTCCTGCCGGCGGGCACGAGCACCTTGCCGAGCGCCGGCGCGAAGGCCAGGTCGTCGAAGCCCACGCCGCCCTCGCCGCCGGGGACGGCGACGGGGTGGGCGGTGAGCTCGGGGGTGGGGGGAGGCGGGGCGGCCGCCGGGGGCGGCGCGGCGTGGAGGCCGGCCGGGAGGAGGAGCGCCGCGGTGACCAGGAGGATCTCGCTACGGTTCATGGCGGCCAGCATACGCCAGGCACCGGGCAGGCGGTGCCGGTTTGCCGGCCGCCGGCGGAATCGACGGCCTCGGCCGCGCGTATCCTGCTCCGGACCCCATGACCTCCGGAGGACCGGCATGCGATTCGCTCTCAGTCTCCTGCTCCTCGTCCCCGTCCTGGGCGCCGCCGGTCCCGCCGGTGCCGCCGCTTCGGCCGCCGAGCCGCCTCCCCTGGGCGACCGGGCGGCCGGCTGGGCCGCCGGCCTCGGCCACGGTGCCGTCGCGACGGCGGAGAAGCGGGAGGGCGCCTGGCACTTCGCCCTGGCCGGCGAGCCCTTCGCCGCGGGCCACCCGGCGGTGGCGCCGGAGCGGGTGCTCTTCGAGATCGGCTCGATCTCCAAGGTCTTCACCGGCCTCCTCCTGGCCGACGCCGTGGTGGAGGGCAAGCTCGGGCTCGACGACACGCTCGCCCGGCGCCTGCCGGAGGTCCACTTCCGGCACGCCGCGACCGGCGCGGTGACGCTCCGGGAGCTGGCGACCCACACCTCCTGCCTGCCCCGCCTGCCGACCAACATGGCGGGCGCGGACACCGCCGACCCCTACGCGCGCTACGACCGCAAGACGCTCTTCGCGTACCTGGAGGGCGCCGAGTCGGCCGGCGAGCCGCCCTGCACGGCCGACTACTCGAACCTCGGCTTCGGCACCCTCGGCGTGGTGCTCGAGGAGGCCTACGGCAAGCCCTGGGCCGCGCTGGTCGCCGAGAAGATCACCGGGCCGCTCGGCATGGGCGACACCGCCCAGGAGCTCTCGGCGGACCAGGAATCGCGCTTCGCCCTCCCCTGGGACGGCGCCGAGCCGGCGCACCCGTGGACCTTCCAGGCGATGGCCGGAGCCGGCGCGCTCCGCTCCACGCTCGCCGACATGGCGAAGCTCGCCGACGCCTTCCTGGCCGGCGCGAAGGGCCCGCTGGGGGCGGCCTGGCCGGTGCTGGCCGGCGACTACGCCCCGATGCCGATGGAGGGCGGCGAGATCGGCCTGGCCCTCGTCCACGCCCGGGACCACGGCGAGGACGCCTACTGGCACGACGGCGGCACCGGCGGCTACCGGAGCCTCCTCCAGGTCCGGCCGGAAAGCGGCCGCGCCTTCGTCCTCCTGGCGAGCAACGCCCGGGCGGTGCCCCAGGCGTGGCTCGCCTCGTGGCAGGACGGCGAACCGAAGCCCGCTGCGCATACCGAGATCGACCTGCCCGCCGAGACGCTCGATCGGTACGTGGGCGTCTACTCGATCTCCCACTCGGCGCGCTTCACGATCGTCCGGCGGGGCGACGGCCTGGCCGCCCGGCTGACCGGCCAGTCGTTCGTCCCGATCTACCCCAGCGCCGAGGACGAGCTCTTCTACAAGGTGGTGGACGCCCGGCTGAGCTTCCACCGGGACGCCCAGGGGAAGGTCGCGAGCGTGACGCTCCACCAGAACGGCCGCGACGTCCCGGCCACGCGCGACGCCGGTCCGCCGCCCCACGTCGAGTTCCCCGACGCCGCCGAGCTCGCCGACTACGCCGGCGACTACGACTTCGGCCTCTACAGGCCCGGCGCCACGATCACGGTTCGGGCCGTGGGAGAGCAGCTCCTGGTGCGGCTCACCGGCCAGCCGGAGCTGCCGGTCTTCTCCGTGGGCAAGGACCGCTTCGAGTACGACGTGGTCGACGCGAAGATCGACTTCGAGCGCGAGGACCGGGGCAAGGTGGTCTCCCTCGTCCTGCACCAGAACGGCCTGGACATGCGGGCGCCCAGGCGCTAGGAGCTTGTGAATGAATCTCCGACCTACTGCGGGCGCCCCCGAATCGCCCCTCGCGGCGTTACGCCTCCTCGACGTAGGCCCCGCTACGCCTGCGTCGGCGCGCCTTGCGAGGGGCGCCCGGGAACGCCCTCGCGACGGCCGGAGATTTACTCACAAGCTCTGAGCTCAGCCGGCTCCGCTTCGGCGGCGGGCGAGCTCGTGGACGTCGGCCACGGTCCGGAGCTCGGCGAGCTCCTCCTCGGCGATCTCGATGTCGTAGCGGTCCTCGACCGTCGCCACCAGGTTGACCAGGTCGATGGACTCGGCGCCCAGGTCCTCGACCAGGCGGTCGCCGGCGGCGACCCGGCGCTTGCCGAGCTGGAGGGCGACGAGCTTCTGGATCTCTTCGATCGTGGGGCTCATGGAGCGGTTGACCTCGTGGCGCCGGAGCGCAGGATGTCGAGGACCTCGCCGGCCATCGCGGCGGCCGCGGGTTCGTCCAGGTCGGAGTCGAGATAGAGGATATCGAGGCAGAGCTCGCCGGCGAAGATCCGGGCGAGCGCCGTGTACTCGGGGCCCAGTCGGAAGTTCGAGACGAAGGCGTGGAGGCCGCGGACCGGGGGGGCGCACTGCGGGCGGCCTAGGCGGACCGGCCCCGTGTAGCTGACCGCGGTCGCCGCCATCCGTCCGCTTCCCCGGCCGAGGACGCGGCGCATCACCGCCTCGGCGAGGAGCGCGGACGAGAGCTTGTCGCCCCGCCGGAAGCCGGACGCGACCTGGGCGGAGACGTCCCGGGCGAGCGCCCAGAGGTCGTCGTCGGGCACGACCTCGAGGGTGTAGCGGAGCATCGCCAGGTAGGCCCCCAAGCCGTCGTCCGGGACCGCCGGCCGCAGGTAGGGGCGCAGGTCGGCGAAGGTCATGTAGCGCAAGAGGGAGGGCTCTCCGGCGCGCAGGCGGCGGCAGGCGGCGAGGAGGAAGGCGGCGGCGAGAGCGGCGTTGACCGTCACGCGCTCGCGGCGGGTGGCGCGCACCAGGGCCGAGGTCTCCTCGACGTCGAGCCCGACCGGGAGGATCCGGGAGCGGGGGGCCCCCGGTGCCGGCGGCGCCCCGGAGCTCGGAGGCCGCGTGCCCCGCGTGTACCACCGGAAGGCGATCTCGTCGGCCGCCTGGCGGGCGACGAAGGCCGCGAGGTGCAGGCGCCCCCGGAGGCCGCGCCAGGCGGCCGGCAGGAGGGCTTCGACCGGCGGCAGGGCGGGGGCGGGCTCGAGGGCGGCGGGGACGGCGCCCTCGGCGGCCGGGTCCGAGAGCGCCAGGAGCCGGCCCATCAGGGCGCCGGCCGAGGCGCCGTCGACGATCGCGTGGTGGAAGGTGAGGACCAGCTCGCACGGGTCCGCCGGGTCGGCCGCTCCGGGGCGCGTGCCGCCCGGCTCGAGCAGGAGCGCCGAGCGCAGGAGCGGGCCGCGCGCCGCGTCGAGACGCCGGTTGAGCTCCTCCTCGGCGACCTCCCGCCAGGTCTCGTCCCCGGCGCGGGGGAGGAGGCGGAGCGGTACGGGCGGCACCCCGTCCGGCTCGTAGCGGAAGCGGCCCCCGTCCCCGACGATCCGAACGCCGAGGAGCGGGTGGAGGCGCTGGAGCGTATCGAGGGCGCGGCGGAGGCGCTCCGGGTCCAGGCCGCCGCCCAGGCGCACCACCACCACGACGTTGAACGGCGCGCGCTCCGACGTGAGCGTGGCCGCGGTCTCGAAACTCCCCAGCTTCCGGCGCATGCGGGGTGAGACTACACTTCGAGTCCGACCTCGCCCCCGTTCTGGCCATGCCGCGACCGAGAGAGCCCGCGACCCTCGTCGAGATGCTCGACCTCCAGGCCGCCGAGTGCCCGGACCGGGTGGCCTTCCGCTTCGGCGAGCTGGCGGTCACCTTCGGCGCCCTGGCCGCGGCGAGCGGGCGCTGCGCGGCGCGGCTCCTCGCCGCGGGCGTCGAACGAGGTGCCCGCGTGGTCCTGGTGCTGCCCAACGGCCCGGCCTTCTTCGCGACGTTCTACGGCGCCCAGCGGGCCGGCGCGGTGCCGGTGCCGGTCTACCCCGAGTCGGGCCTCGACCGGGTCGCCGACCTCGCCGCGCTGTGCGGGGCGTCGGCGGTGGTGCTCGCCGGGGGCGAGACGCCGGAGGCGGCGACGGAGGAGCTGGCGCGCAGGCTCGAGGCCCGGCCCGCGGCGGCCGGAGCGCGCGTCCTGCGGGCGGCGCCCGGCGGGCCGGCGGCGCGGTCGGTGGCCGGGGACGCCCCCGCCGACCCGGCCTCGTGGCCCGCGGTGAGCCCGGACGAGCCGGCCCTCCTCCAGTACACCTCGGGCTCGACCGGCGACCCCAAGGGGGTGATCGTCAGCCACGCCATGGCGCTCACCAACGTCGCCCAGATGATCGCCGGCATGGAGATCACGGCCGCCGACCGCTTCGTGAGCTGGCTGCCGGTGCACCACGACATGGGCCTGGTGCTGATGACGCTCGTGCCCTTCTTCCTCGGCGCCCCCCTCGTGCTGCTGCCCACCACCCTCACCGACGTCCGCCGCTGGTTGGCGGCGATCGAGCGCCATCGCGGCACCTTCACCGCCGCCCCCGACTTCGCCTACCGCCTGGCCCTGCGCTCGGTCCGGGACCCGTCGCGCTACGACCTCTCGAGCCTGCGGGTGGCCCTCGACGCCGCCGAGCCGGTGCGCGCCGAGACGATCCGCCGCTTCGAGGAAACGTTCGGGCTCTCCCGGGTGGTGGTGGCCGGCTACGGCCTGGCGGAGGCCACCGTCGGGGTGTCCATGCAGCCGCCCGGCACGGCGCCGGTCGTCTCGGAGCGGGGGCTGGTCGCCGTCGGCCGGCCGTTTCCCGGCGTGCGGATCGAGATCGTGGCTCGAGACGGGGCGTCCCGGGAGGTGGCGGCGGGCGAGGTCGGCGAGCTCCTGATCGTGAGCCCGGCGAACACGCCCGGCTACTTCCGCAACCCGCGGGCGACGGCGGCGCTCTTCGCGCGCCCCGGCGTCATCCGCACCGGCGATCTCGGCTTCCGGGACGACGCCGGGAACGTCTTCCTCGTCGGGCGGGCCAAGAACGTGATCATCCAGGCGGGGAGGAACCTGGCGCCCCAGGAGATCGAGGAGGCCGTCGAGGCGCTGGCCTTCGTCCGCCGGGCCGCGGCGGTGGGGATCGACCGGGGGCGGGCCGAGGGCGAGCAGGCGGTCGTCTTCGCCGAGCTCCGCCGCGCCGCGCCGCCTCCCGCCGAGGAGCTCGAGGAGCTGGCCCGGCAGGTGGTGGTCGCCTTCCACGACCGCCTCGGCCTGCGCCCCGGCAGGGTGGTGCTGCTGGCGCCGCGCTCGATCCCCTTGACTGCCAACGGCAAGCTCCGCCACGCCGCGCTCCGCCGAGCCTGGCTCGACGGCACCCTCCGCGCCGCGGGCCGGATCGTCTTCCCGGAAGGTTGATCCTGGCGGCGGGGTGCGGGACACTCGCCGGCCCGCCGGAGGGCGCCGGCCGGAACGCGTCTTGCACTCCGATCTCTCCGGAAGGCAGGGAGCCCACCATGCCGCGTCGGACGCCTCGTTGTCCCGGCCGTACGCCCTGACGGCCCGGCGGCGCCACCGTCCGACCTGAACCGAACGCGCCCGCCCGGGAACGATCCCGGAGGCGACCCACGCCAAAGACCTCGGACACCACTTAGGGCTCGTCATGAAATAACTGCTTGCACCGAGGGCGCCAAGGCGCCATCCTCGCAAGGCGCGCGACGGAGGCATAGCCGGGCCTACGCCGCAGGGAGCGCAACGCCGCGAGGAGGGATGGATTGGTGACCGAATGCAGCAGTTATTTCATGACGAGCCCTTAGCCACGACCCCAGGAGACAGCTCATGGAGCAGACCCCGCAGGAAGGCCAGACCCTCCCCGACCTCGCCCTCCCGGACCAGGACGGCACGACCCGCACCCTCGCCGATCTGGCCGGCCCCAACGGCCTGGTGCTCTACACCTACCCCAAGGACGACACCCCCGGCTGCACCCTCGAGGCGAAGGACTTCCGCGACGTCCTCCCCGAGCTGCGCGAGCGGGGCTTCGAGATCGCCGGCCTGTCGGTGGACCCGGCCCCGTCGCACTGCGACTTCGCCGACAAGTACGGCCTCACCTTCCCGCTCCTCTCCGACCCGCAAGGCGCCTACGCCAAGAAGCTCGGCGTCTGGGGCGAGATCGAGTGGGACGGCAAGCGCTTCCCGGCCCTCTCCCGGGCGACCTGGGTGGTGGCTCCCGACGGCGGGGTCCTCAAGGCCTACCCCAAGGTCCGCGCCCAGGGTCACGCCCGCCAGGTGCTCGAGGACGTGGAATCCCTCGAAGCCTCGAGCTGACGGAAGGCCGGCGGTAGGCGCGCAGCAGGCGAGGCGGGCGGTGTTACTCTCTGCCGCATGTCGGCGCCGCCGCGGTTGCCCCGCAAGCCCGAGGCCCGGTCGGAGAAGGTGGAAGACCTGGTGGCGAGGGTGCGCCGAGGCTCGGTTCGTGTCCCGCGGTTTCAGCGGCGACTGAACTGGGTCAGCTCGGATGTCCTCGATCTCTTCGACAGTCTCTATCGTGGCTACCCGGTGGGTTCGCTCCTGTTCTTCAAGCGCCCTGCTGCGCCTGAGCGCTTGAAGCTGGGCCCCCTCACGATCGAGGCCCCCGCGACCGAGGCGGCGTGGTGGGTGGTCGACGGGCAGCAGAGGATCACCGCGCTCACCGCGTCCCTCGTCCGGCCGGTGCCGCTGCCTGCGCGCCCGAGCGAGCGCGATCCCTACGTGGTCTTCTTCGATCCCTCGGAACAGAGGTTCCAAGCACCGCCGCACGCTGGGAACGTCGGGGACACCTGGGTCGAGCTGCCCTATCTGCTCGACGCCACCCGGCTGAGCGAGTGGGTCTTCGGTTGGAACCATCGAGAGGACGAGGACCTCCGCCGCGTCGTCTTCGAGGCGGGAACCCGCATCCGCGACTACCCGATCCCGCTGTATCTCATCGAGACGGAAGAGCCCCAGGTCGCCGAGCAGATCTTCTACCGGATCAACCAGGCGGGAAAGCCGCTCAGGTGGAAGGAAGTTCACAAGGCGCTCTTCGGCGGTGAGGGCACGGTGCCATCGACCCTGGAGGACCTGGCCGACGAGCTGCTGGAGGTCGGAATGGGCCGCCTCGACGAGAGTCGCCTGTTGACCTGCCTCTTCGCTCTGCGGGGCAGGGACCCGACGCGCAGCCTTGCCGACCACTATCGGCGGGACCCGGAGTTCCTGCATGACGCGGTCCGGGCGGCACTGCCGGTCCTGCGCCGCGTCCTGTCGTTTCTGCGCCGGGAGGCATGCATTCCCCACCTGCGGCTCTTGCCGCAGTCGGTCCTGCTGGACGTCCTCACCCGGTTTTTTGCTTGCCACGGAGAGCCGAACGCGCGGAGCCGCGCGCTGCTCTCCCGCTGGTTCTGGCGGACGGTTCTGGGAGCGGGGTCCTACGACGACAGAACCCTTCGCCGCCGCGGCGTCGGGGCCGTCGTCGACGACGAGGAGGAGAGTGTTCAAAACCTCCTGGCCCTGGTGAGGAAAGAGAGACCGAGACCGATCGACCTGCCGGCTTCGTTCGATGCGCGAGCGGACGATAGCCGGATCATCCTCTTGGCGCTTGCCCATCTCGACCCCCGCGACCTGGTCGACGGCCAGCCGATCGACATCGCCGAATTGCTCGAACGCGAGGACAAGGGGGCGTTCGTCAAGATTCTGAAGCAGGGGGGGGAACCATACTCCCGAAGCCCGGCGAACCGGCTCGTCCAGCCCAAGGGACGGGCCGTGGCGAAGCTCCTTCTAGAGCGGCTCTCTCTCGACGGAGCGCGGGACGCCGTTCTCGCAAGCCATGCGATCGATCTGGAAGCGGCGGAAGTCCTGCGGGCCGGTGACCTCGCCGGGTTCTTGAGGCGGCGCGCCGAAACGCTCGTCGGCGTGGTTCGACAGTTCGGCGACCGGATGGCCGCGTGGGATCACAGCGATCGCCCGTCGCTCGATTACCTCCTCGATCGCGCCGGGGTCGAGGCGTGACGCGCCGCCTCGAGGTCCTGCTTCATGGCGCCGGCACCGGGGAGATCTCGGAGCTGCCGGAAGGCGGCAGCGAGCTCCGTTTTCTCGCCGCGTATCTCGATCGGGTTCCCCGTCCCGTTCTCGGTCAGCGGTTCGAGGACGACCTGTATGCGCGGTTCCGTAGCCGCCGGGGCCAGACTCTACCGGATTTCTTCTCGAACCTGATCCCGGAAGGGCGCCTCCGAGAGGTCATCGAGGAGACGGCGCGTCTCGAGCCGGGGGACGACCTCGCCCTCCTGGCCTTCGTCGGTGGGGACCTTCCGGGAGCGGTCGAGGTCGCGCCGAGTGCGGACGAGGAGGGCCTGGCACCCCGAGGCTCGGGAGATGCGGCGACGGAGGAGGAGGCTCTCTCGCCGGATCGCGAGGCGCTCAGGTTCTCCCTGGCCGGAGTCCAGCTCAAGTTCTCGATGCTCCTCGCCGAGGAAAAGGTCACGCTACCCGCCCGAGATCAGAGCGGCGAATGGATCGTGAAGTTCGACACGCCGACCTTCCCGCAGCTCCCGGAGAACGAGATCTCCATGTTGGAATGGGCTCGGGCGGCCGGCTTCGACGTTCCGGAATGTTCGCTTCTACCCGTCGAGGCCGTCGAAGGCTTTCCACGCCGGTTCGCCAGCCCGAGGACTCGGGTACTGGCCATCCGTCGCTACGACCGGTCGCCGGAAGGTCGGATCCACCAGGAGGACTTCGCCCAGGTGGTCGGCTTGCCGGCGAGGAAGAAGTACGAGCACGTCACCTATGAAGCGATGGCCCGCCTCGTTCGCACGCTCGTCGACGACGAGGCGGTCGACGAGCTCGTCCGGCGGCTCGTCTTCACGGTGGCGAGCGGCAACGGAGATGCGCACCTCAAGAACTGGTCGCTCGTCTATCCCGACCGGATCCGGGCCGAGTGGTCCCCGCTCTACGACCAGGTGGCGACCGTCGCCTGGGAGGCGCCGGCTCGGAGCCTGGCGCTCAAGCTCGCGGGCGTCAAGGCCTTCGGCGAAATCGATCGGAGATCGTTCGAGCGCTTCGCGGACCGAGCCGGGATCGAGAGGCCGAGAGTGTTGCAGGTCATCGACTCGACGCTCGATCGCGTTCGGGCCGTCTGGCGTGATCACCACGGTGGGTGGCCCCTGCCTCCGAGCCACGCCACGGCGCTGCGCGAGCATTGGTCGCGCGTGCCCCTCCTGCGAGGCGCCGGGGCGCTCGAGTAGCCGCTCCGTCCCGGCCCACGATCGCCACAGCCCTTGCGGAGGCACTCCGCCTCGCGGGCGGGTAGAATCGGTGCGACCCACGACACCGCGGTGCTCCAGGCCGCGCGACGCCACCCAGCTCGCAGGAGGTCTTGCCATGTCCCGACCGCTCCGTTCCCGGTTCCCCTCGTTCGTCCGCGCCGCCCTCGTCCCGGCGCTCGGTCTGGCCGGCGTCACGGTCCTCGCCGGTCTCGCGCCGGCCGGGCCGGCCGCGGCCGCCCAGGCCGGACAGGCCGCCCCCGCCGGTCCCGCCGCCTCGGCCGCCTCGGCGGCACCCGGCCCGATCGCCGCCTCGGCCCTCGGCGACGCCCTCTTCAAGCCCTTGAAGTGGCGCCTCGTCGGGCCCTTCCGGGGCGGCCGGGCGGCGGCGGTCACCGGGGTCGCCGGCCACCCGCAGACCTACTACTTCGGCTCGGCGGGCGGCGGCGTCTGGAAGACGACCGACGGCGGCGGGAGCTGGGCCAACGTCTCGGACGGCGCCTTCGGCGGCTCGATCGGCGCGGTGGCGGTCTCCGACTGGGACCCCAACGTGGTCTACGCCGGCACCGGCGAGTCGACGGTCCGCGGCAACGTCTCGGAAGGCTCGGGGCTGTGGAAGTCGACCGACGCCGGCCGCACCTGGACCCACGTCGGCCTCGAGGACTCGCGCCACATCGTGCGCATCCGCGTTCACCCGAAGAACCCGGACCTGGTCTACGCCGCGGTCCTCGGCCACCTCTTCGGCCCCAGCGAGGAGCGGGGCGTCTACCGCTCCCGGGACGGTGGCAAGAGCTGGCAGCGCATCCTCTTCGTCTCGAAGGACGCCGGCGCCGTCGACCTGGCCATGGACCCGACCAATCCGCGCATCCTCTACGCCAGCTTCTGGCAGGTGGTGAGGAAGCCCTGGACGTTCGAGAGCGGCGGAGCGGGCTCCGGCCTCTGGAAGTCCACCGATGGCGGCGACACCTGGCAGGAGCTCACCCACCACGAGGGGCTGCCCAAGGGGATCTGGGGGCGCTCCGGGATCACCGTCTCGCGAACCAACCCCGACAACCTCTACGCCATCGTCGAGGCCGAGGACGGCGGCGTCTTCCGCTCCGAGGACGGCGGCAAGACCTGGCACCAGACCAACTCCGAGCGCAAGCTCCGCCAGCGGGCCTGGTACTACACCCGGATCTACGCCGACCCGGCCGACGAGGACTCGCTCTACGTGGTCAACGTCCGCTTCCACCGCTCGAAGGACGGGGGCAAGACGTTCGAGGCGGTCCGCACGCCCCACGGCGACAACCACGACCTGTGGATCGCGCCGGACGACCCGCAGCGGATGATCGAGGCCAACGACGGCGGAGTGAACGTCTCGACCGACGGCGGTGAGACCTGGTCGAGCGAGGACAACCAGCCCACCGCCCAGTTCTACCGGGTGTCGACCGACACCGCCTTCCCCTACCGGATCCTCGGGCCGCAGCAGGACAACTCGGCAGTGCGCATCCGCTCGCGCTCGACCCACGGCGGCTCGATCGGCGAGCGCGACTGGGAGCCCACCGCCGGCGGCGAGAGCGGCTACATCGTGGCCAAGCCGGACGACCCGGACGTCGTCTACGGCGGCTCGTACGGCGACCTGCTGGTGAGGATCGACCACGCGACCGGCGAGGTGCGGGCGGTCAACCCGTGGCCCGACGACCCCATGGGTGCCGGCGCCGGGGCGAGCAAGTACCGCTTCCAGTGGAACTACCCGGTCTTCTTCTCGCCCCACGACCCGGACGAGCTCTACGCCGCGGCGAACGTCCTCTTCCGCAGCCTCGACGGCGGCCAGAGCTGGCAGGTGATCAGCCCGGACCTGACCCGTGCCGATCCGGACACCCTCGGCCCCTCGGGCGGCCCGATCACCAAGGACAACACCAGCGTCGAGTACTACGCCACGATCTTCGCGGCCGCCGAGTCGCCGGTGGAGAAGGGCGTCCTCTGGGCCGGCTCGGACGACGGCTTGCTCCACGTCTCGCGCGACGACGGCGCCACTTGGACCGACGTCACCCCCGACTGGCCCGAGTGGATGCAGGTCAACGAGGTCGAGCCGAGCCCGTTCGAGGCCGGGGGCCTGTACGTGGCCGCCACCCGCTACAAGCTCGACGACTTCCACCCCTACCTCTACAAGACGAGCGACTTCGGCAAGACCTGGACGAAGATCACCGGCGGCATCCCGGACGACCACTTCACGCGCGTCGTCCGCGCCGACCCGGTGCGCCGGGGGCTGCTCTACGCCGGTACCGAGGAGGGGTTGTACGTCTCGTTCGACGACGGCGCGAGCTGGCGTCCGCTCCAGCTCAACCTGCCGGTGACGCCGGTCACCGACCTGACGATCAAGGAAGGCGACCTGGTGGTCGCCACCCAGGGCCGGGCGTTCTGGGTGCTCGACGACCTGTCGCCGCTGCGCGAGCTCACCGCCGCCCAGGCGGCCGCCGTCCCGCCGGACGCCGCGAAGGCGACGGCCGACGCGAAGGGCGGCACGAAGCGCGGCAAGCGCGCCGCGAAGAAGGCCGCTTCGGCCGCGAAGCCGGCGGCGGCCGGCGAGCCGGCGCTCCTCGCGCCGCGCCCCGCCATCCGCCTGCGCGGCGGCCGCGGCTTCGGCGAGCCGGAGGCGGCCGGCGCCAACCCGCCCACCGGCCTGGTGCTCTACTACCTCCTGCCCGAGGAGCCGGCGAAGGACACGAAGCTCCGGATCGACCTGCTCGAGCCCGACGGCGACGTGATCCGGAGCTTCACCCGCAAGCCGGCCGAGACGAAGGACAAGGGCAAGAAGAAGGGGGGCGACGAGGACGAGGGCGGCGAGGCGGCCAAGAAGGAGCTGCCGGTCCTCACCGCCGACGCCGGGCTCAACCGGGTGGTCTGGGACCTCTCCTACGCCGGCGCCGAGAGCTTCCCGGGCATGATCCTCTGGAACCGCAACCTCGACGGGCCGACGGCGGTGCCCGGCGACTACCGGGCGCGCCTGACGGTGGGGGACTGGAGCGGCGAGGTGCCGTTCCGGGTGGTGCCGGACCCGCGGTCGTCCGCGACCCCGGAGGACTACCGGGCGCAGCTCGACTTCGTCACCCAGGTGCGCGACGAGCTCACCCGGACGAACCGCGCGATCCGCCGCATCCGCGCGGCCGAAGACCAGCTCGGCACCCTGAAGAAGCGCCTCGAGAAGAAGGACCAGGCGCCCGACGTGCGCAAGGCGATCGACGACCTGACGGGCAAGCTGACGGCGGTCGAGGAGGCCCTCTACCAGACCAAGAACCAGAGCTCCCAGGACCCGCTCAACTTCCCCATCCGGCTGAACGACAAGCTCGCCAACGTCCTGGGGCTCGCCCGGCTGGGCGACTCCCGGCCCACCGACTCGATGGTCCAGGTCAGGGACCAGCTCGAGGCCTCGATCGACGCTCAGCTCCAGACCCTCGACACCCTGTGGAGCGAGGGCCTCGCCGAGGTCAACCGCCTGGCGGCCGCCGCCGGCGTGCCGGCGGTGATCGTGGAGGAGCCGAAGTCCGACTCGGAGGAGTGACCCTCCAAACGACTGCCGTTCCCTGTCACCCACGGTGACAGCCAGCGGTACCGCGGCCCCCTCGCCGGGGCCGCGGCCCGCGGTCTCTCCGTGTCCACGGGCCGGGCATTCTCCTTGCTTCGTCCCTGTTGCATAGAGCAATGTCTGCATGCCGAGGCATCCTCGTGGGCCCCCTTCCGACCCTGGTTCTGGGCCTCGCTCTGTCGATCCCGGCCGTGGCGGCCGGCGGCGCCACCGGCCCGGGAGAGCCGGTCGATCGCTTTCCACCGCCCCTCGTGGCGCCCCAGGCAGAGATCCTGGCCGGGGCCGCGCCGCAAGCGCCGAGCGGGACCCTGGCACCCGAGTCGGCCCCCACGCCCAGCTTCGAGGCGCAGGTGGTGGACCTGGTGAACCAGGAGCGCCTGGCCGCCGGCGGGCTCCCGCCGCTCAAGGACGTCTCCACCCTCGACGCGGCCTCCGAGACCCACAGCTCGAACATGGCGGGGCGGGACTTCTTCTCCCACTGCGACCTGGACACCAAGACCCAACCGTGGAACCGGATGACGGCGGCCGGCTACACCGGCTTCGTCACCGCGGCCGAAAACATCGCCGCCGGCTACGGGACGCCCGAGAGCGTGGTGGCGGGTTGGGTGGCGAGCCCGGGGCACTACGCCAACATGATCTCGACCGCCAACTACGAGACCGGCGTGGGCTACGTCTACCAGTCGACCGACCAGGCCGACATCCGGCTCAACCCGGACTCCAACGACTGCACGGCGAACTTCTTCAACCAGGGCCCCTACTACGCCTACTGGACCGAGGACTTCGGCCGCCGCTCCGGCGTCTACCCGGTGGTCATCGACCGGGAAGCTCCCTCGACCACGTCGACGACCGTCGACCTCTACGTCTATGGCCAGGGCTGGGCCCAGGAGATGCGCTTCTCGAACGACGGCGCGACCTGGTCGGCCTGGGAGCCCTACCAGCCGGACGCGGTCTGGACCTTGAGCGGCGGCGCGGGCACCCAGACGGTCTACGCACAGATCCGCAACGGCGCCACCGTCCGCCAGGCGAGCGACACGATCTACCTCGACGTCGCGTGCACCGCCGCCGCCAGCCAGACCCTCTCCGGTCAGACGGTCACGAGCACCACGACCTACGAGGCCTGCGACACGATCACCGCCGGCAGCGGCTTCGAGGTGGCGACGACGGCGCCCGACACGGTGACCTTCCGGGCGCCCCACATCGTGCTCGGCAACGGCTTCTCGGTGGCCTCGGGGGCGAGCTTCACGGCCGACGCCCACTCGCCGCCCTGAGGCTCAGGGCTCGCCCTGGTTCTCGGGGACTCCTACCAGCACCAGCATGAGGTCCATGACGTTGGTGCCGGTGGCGCCGGTCGTGACGAGGTCGCCGAGCGCGTCGAAGAAGGGGTAGGCGTCGTTTTCGGCGAGGGCGCGGGCGGCGTCGAGCCCGAGCTCGCGGGCGCGGCGAACGGTGCCCGCGTCGGCCAGCGCGCCGGCGGCGTCGGTCGGGCCGTCGATGCCGTCGGTGCCGGCCGAGGCGACGAGGAGCGGCGGGTCGTCGTCGCGGGAGAGCTCGCCCAAGGCCAGGGCCGCCCCCAGGGCGACCTCCTGGTTGCGCCCGCCCTTGCCGTCGCCGCTCACGTGGACCGTGGTCTCGCCGGCCGCGACCAGGCAGACGGGCGCCGGGTGCCCGCGGCGCGCCGTCTCGAGGCCGAGCCCGGCGAGCACCCGCCCCACCTCGCGGGCCTCGCCGGTCACCAGGGTCGAGAGGAGCGAGCTCCGGTAGCCGCGCCGCTCCGCCTCCCGGCAGGCGGCCTCGGCGGCCAGGGCGTCGTTGCCCACGATCCGGGTCTCGACGTGCTCGAAGCAGGGATCTCCCGGGCCCGGCGACTCGGGCTCGTCGCCCGAGAGCCCCCGCTCCAGGTACTCGCGGACGCTCTCGGGGAGGCCCTCCCACAGGTCGCGGTCCTGGAGCACTGCCACGGCGGCCTCGTAGGTCGTGGGATCGGGTGCCAGCGGGCCGGAGGCGATCACGTCGAGCCGATCGCCCACCACGTCCGAGAGGACCAGCGCCACCACCGGCGCGGGCGCCGCGGCCCGGGCCAGCCGGCCCCCCTTCAGGCGGTCGAGGTGCTTGCGCACGGCGTTGACCTCGCGGATCGGCGCGCCGGATTCGAGGAGCGCCTCGGTCGTCGCCTGGACGTCCTCGAGGGACACGCCTTCGGGCGGTAGCGTCATGAGGGCCGAGCCGCCGCCCGAGAGGAGCACCAGGAGGATGCCCTCCCCGCCACCCTCGCTCCGCTCTCCCAGCTCCTGCGCCAGCTCGAGGACCGCCCGGGCACCGTCGGCCCCTTCGGCGTTCGGCACCGGGTGGCCGCCGGCGAAGCGCCGGAGCGCGTCCGGCCCCTCCTTGGCCACCCCCTCGGGGGCGATCAGGACGCCCCCGGCGAGGCGGTCTCGCCCCCTCTCGCCGAGCCAGCCTGCGGCGCCCCGGGCCATGGCGCTCGCCCCCTTGCCCACCGCCACCACCCACACGCCGGCGCCCGCCGGAAGCAGGTCAGGATGATGGTCCAGGTACTCCCGGACGAGGCGCTCCGGCTCCACCGCCGCGATCCCCGCCTCGAGGGCGGCGACGGCGTGTCGTCGGAGGTCCCCGCGGAGGACTGGATCCGGCGTCATCTCAGGCGGTGCGCCTCAGCCGCCGGTGGAGGAGGTGGCCTCGAGGCCGTCGAGGGCGTCGAGCACCCGCTCCTTGGTGAGGAGCTCGCTGAACACGTGGGGCTCTTCGCCCGGGCGGTAGAGGAGGTAGAAGGGGATGCCGTAGCGCCCGTGCTCCTCGAGGAAGGCGCCGATCGTGTCGTCCCGGTTGGTCCAGTCGGCGCGCATCGGGACGACGCCGAAGCGCTCGAAGGCGCCCGCCACCTCCGGGCTGTCGAGGACCAGCTTCTCGTTGAACTTGCAGGTGAAGCACCAGTCGGCGGTGACGTCCACGAACACCGGCCGGCCGGAGGCGGCCAGGGACTCGGCCTGCCGGCGGTCGAAGGCGACCCAGTGGATCAGGCCGGCCGCCGGCGAGCCGGGCGTCTCCGCGGTGGCCGTCGCCGCCCGCGCCTGCCAGCCGATCCCCAGGGCCGCGAGGGCCAGCACCGCCGCCGCCGCGCCCGAGAGCCACCGGAGGACGCTGCCCGCGCCGGCGCGATGGCGCAGCCAGACGAAGAGCGCGATGCCCAGGAGCGCGAGCTCGATCCACGCCCGGGCCTCCAGGCTCACCTGGCGGCCCAGCACGTAGAGCAGCCAGACGGCGGCCCCGGCGAGCAGGAAGCCCATGACCCGGCGCAGGGTGTCCATCCAGGCGCCCGGCTTGGGCAACCAGCGCCCGGCGCCCGGCGCCGCGGCGAGGACCAGGTAGGGCAGGGACATGCCCAGGCCCACGGCGGTGAAGACGGCGAAGATGGTGGCCGTCGACTGGCCGAGGGCGAAGGCGACCGCGGTCCCGAGGAAGGGAGCCGAGCAGGGCGTGGCCATCAGGGTCGCGAAGAGGCCCGAGGCGAGGTGCCCGGCCACGCCCTCGCGCGGGCCGGAGCCGGCGGCGCGGGCGATCACCCCGGGCACCTGGATCTCGAACAGGCCCCAGAGGTTCAGGCAGAAGAGCACCACCACCACCAGCAGGAAGGTCACGAAGACCGGGTTCTGGAACTGCACCCCCCAGCCGACGGCGGCGCCGGCCGCCTTGGCTCCCGCCGCCGCCCCGGCCAGGGCCCAGAACGAGAGCAGGATGCCGGCGGCGGTGGCGAGCGCCCCGCCGACCACGGCGCCCCGGCCGAGGCCGGCGCTACGCACCAGGCCGAAGACCTTGAGCGAGAGGACCGGGAGCACGCAGGGCATGGCGTTCAGGATCAGTCCGCCGAGCACCCCGAGGAGGAGTATGGCGGCGAGGCCCTGCCGGGAGGGTCCGGCCGCGCCGCTCGGGCGCTCCGCCCCTTGCTCGGGAGCGCCCTCGGAAGCGCCGGGCGGCGGGCCGCCCACCGCCGGTGCCGCCGCGAGGGGCGCGCTCTGGCTCTCGACCGCGCCGCCGGCGCTCGGGGCCTCGAAGAGCGCCGGCTCCACCGGATCGCCGAGCGTGCCGATGGGCACGACGAGCTTCGCCCGCACCTCGGTGGGCGGCAGGCACTGGCGGTCGTTGCACGACTGGAAGGCGAGCACGCCGCCGATCGCGACCTGGTCCTGGGCCACGCCGTCGGGGACCACGAGGTCGGCGAGGATCACCACCCGGCCGTCGTAGACCGCCAGCGGCTCGTCCTCGAAGGCGAAGGTCTTGAGCTCGTGGGGCGGGTAGCGCACCTGAGCCGCGCTCCAGCCGTCGGGCAGCTCGAGCCGGAGCTCGGTGGGGATCAGCCACTCGAAGGTGGGGGTGTGGCTGTTGACGTGCCAGCCCGGGTCGATGGTCACCCGCGCGGCGATCCGGGCGGGCGAGCCGGGGGCGTAGGACGTGTGGTCGGCGACCAGCTCCAGGTGCGCCTTGGGGGGGCCGCCGAAGCCCTGCGCGGCGGCCGGCGGGGCGGAGACGAGCGGCGCCAAGAGCGCTCCGATCGTGAGGGCGGCCCAGGTCGGGACGCCGGGTCGGGGTCGGCGGATTCGGGTCATCGGTCTCGCCTTCGGGTATCGGTCGTTCCTGGAACGGCGGGGTGCACCGGGGTCGAGGCCGCCCGCCCCTGGTGGTTCTACGCTCGCGTGCCTCGATGGGTTCAACCTCCGGGGCGACGCGCGAGATTCCCGTGGGGGCGCCGGCGCGGTGATACGATCCGCCCGGCATGCGGCTGGCAGCGCGGGTCTCGAGGATCGGTGAGTCGGCGACGCTGAAGGTGACGCGCCGCGCCGCCGAGCTGCGCGCGCGCGGGGTCGACGTGGTCGACTTCGGCGCCGGCGAGCCCGACTTCCGGTCGCCGGCGGTGGCGGTGGAGGCGGCGCGCCGGGCCCTGGCCGAAGGGTTCACCAAGTACACGCCGTCGAGCGGCATCCCGGAGCTCCGGGAGGCCCTCGCCGAGCGCTTTCAGCGCGACTACGGGGCGCCATGGCAGGCCGGCGACGTGATCGTGACGGTGGGCGGCAAAGCGGCCCTCTTCGAGCTCGCCCTGGCCCTCTTCGACGAGGGCGGCGAGGTGGTGCTGCCGTCGCCCTGCTGGGTGAGCTTCCCCGAGCAGATCCGCCTCGCCGGCGCTCGTCCCGTCGCAGTGCCGACCTCGCCCGAGGACGGCTTCCGGATCCACGTCGATCCCCTGATCGCGGCCCTCTCCGAGCGCACCCGCGCGGTCCTGATCAACTCGCCCTCGAACCCCACCGGCGGCATGATCTCGGCCGGCGACCTCGGCCGCCTGGTCGCCGCCTGCGCCGAGCGGGGGATCCTGGTCATCTCCGACGAGACCTACGAGCGCTTCGTCTACGGCGGCGCCCACGCCAGCGTCGCGGCGCTCGCCGCCGAGTACCCGGAGACGGTGGTCCTCGTCGGGTCGTTCTCGAAGACCTACGCCATGACCGGCTGGCGCCTCGGGTATGTGCTCGGGCCCCGCAGCGTCCTGGGGCCGGTCGCCGACATCCAGAGCCACGCCACGTCCAACCCGACGAGCTTCGCCATGGTCGGCGCCCTGGCGGCTCTCCGCGAGGCCGGCCCGGACGTCGAGCGGATGATCGCCACCTACCGGGAGCGCCGGGACTTCCTGATCCCGCGGCTCAACGAGCTGCCGGGCGTCTCCTGCCGTCCGCCGGCCGGCGCCTTCTACGCCTTCCCCCGGGTGGCCGGGGCGTACGGCGAAGGGCGCCAGGGGTCGGTCGCCTTCGCCGAGCTCCTGCTCGAGGAGGCCGCCGTGGCCCTGGTGCCGGGCGCGGCCTTCGGGGCCGACGACCACGTGCGCATCTCGTTCGCGTGCTCGACCGAAACCCTGGAGCGCGGTCTCGGGCGCATGGCCGAGCTCCTGGCCGGCGTCCGGACCGGCCCCGTCGCTTGACCGGCATCGAGCTCCAAGGAGAGACGACATGCTTCGACTTCGCGCCGTCGGCTGCTGCGCCGGGGCGGCTCCCGCCAGGACCTCGGGGATCGCCCGCGCGGCCGACGAGGCCAAACCGGGGTCGCCGGTGCGGCGGGTAGGTGCCGGGGAGCGGCCGGCGCCGGGATAAGGCCGTGCCCGAGCTCCCGGACGTCGCCGTCTACGTCGAGGCCCTGGCGCGGCGGGTGCTGGGGGAGCCGCTCGAGCGGGTGCGCCTCGCGAGCCCCTTCGTGCTGCGCTCGGTCGAGCCGCCGCCGGCGGCGGCCGAGGGGCGGCGGGTGGTGGCGGTGCGGCGGCTCGGCAAGCGGATCGTCCTCGAGCTCGAGGGCGGGCTCTTCCTCGTCCTCCACCTGATGATCGCCGGGCGTCTGCGCTGGCGCCCGCGGGGGGCGAAGCCGCCGGGCCGCCGGGGCCTCGCGGCCTTCGACTTCCCCGGCGGCACGCTCCTCCTCACCGAGGCCGGCTCGAAGAAGCGGGCCTCGCTCCACCTGGTGGCGGGCGAGGCGGCGCTCACCGCCCACGACCCCGGAGGCCTCGAGGTGCTCGAGGCGGACCTCCCGGCCTTCCGGGCGGCGCTCGCCGCCGAGAGCCACACCCTGAAGCGGGCCCTGACCGATCCGCGAATCCTCTCCGGCATCGGCAACGCCTACTCCGACGAGATCCTCCACCGCGCCCGGCTCTCCCCCTTCAAGCGCACCGGCGACCTCTCCGGCGAGGAGCTCGAGCGCCTCTTCCGGGCCAGCCGCGAGGTGCTCGCCGAGTGGCTCGAGCGCACCCGCCGCGAGGTGGGGGAGGGGTTCCCGGAGAAGGTCACCGCCTTCCGCGAGGGGATGGCGGTCCACGGCCGCTACCGCCGCCCCTGCCCGGTCTGCGGCACGCCGATCCAGCACGTCCTTTACGCCGAGAACGAGGCCAACTACTGCCCGACCTGCCAGACCGGCGGCAAGCTCCTCGCCGACCGGGTGCTCTCCCGCCTCATGAAGGACGACTGGCCGCGGACCCTGGAAGAGCTCGAAGCCCGCCGCAAGGGCGGCTGACGGCACGGCGCCCGCCGTCCGGATCCACCCGGCCGACGATCGCGGAGACGATCCCGGATCGCTCGATCTCGCCGTCTCACCGGGTTGACAAGCTCCGGTTACTGTAGTATGACGTGTGTAGGTGGACTGATTTGCCGTACATGCTGGTTCCTCGCCTGGCGGTTCTGTCGCCACGGGTTCCCCTCTGCGAGACGAAGGAGTGTCGCCCCCATGGGCCGCTGAGATCCGGGGCCGCATGGGTCGGGGGCGGGTCTCCACGATCCTCTCGTTGGGCTGGAGAAAGGAGCGCCCATCGTGGATCTCAGGAACCCCCGGCATCGCTTCCCCTGGACGTTGGGTTGGAAGGCGAGGGCCCTTCTGGTCGTAGGTCTCTGTTGTCCCGTCGCCGCGGCGTGGCCAGCACCCGGTGACGCAGGCTCGCCGAACCCGCCGAACCCATCGCCCGGCTCCGGACAGCCGTCCCCCAGGGGCGCCCTTTCCGCCGGCGGCGAGGACCTTGCACGGCAGGCACAGGCAGGGCGCAGGGCGGGCGCCCACGCTCTCGACTTCTATGCGCCCTACTACCTGGTGAAGCTCCGCCTCAAACCGACGAGGCGTCTGGAGATCCTTGGGCTTCGTGAGCCGGAGCTCCCCCGCCCACGCCCACGGGTCGAGCCTACGTTCGCCTGAACGGCTACTCCAGACCGGTGGATTCATCGGAACTCCCCCCTCACCCTCGATCCCTCTCCCACCCTCCGGGGGGAGAGGGACGCCACCACCCGATCTTGCCGCACCCGAAAACGCGCCTCATTCGTCACGATTTGGCCCATAGTAGACGACTGGTGGGCCGGGACGTCGACACCGAGCTTTTCTTGATGAACACCTTTCCCGATCCCCTCGACGTCCGATTGGTGGCTTGGAGCCCGAGCGGCGACCCGCTTCCGCTCGGGACCGTCACCGTCGAGCCGCTGCACCACATCGAGCTTCTCGGTGCGGCAGCTCCTGGCCGGCTTCGGCGACGAGTTCTCCTCGGGCAGCCTCCGTATGAGCATCGTGGGAGACGCCGACGCCCTGCAGGGGTGGGCGGTCGTGCGGGGTGAGCGCACTGGCACGTTGTCATTGCGAATCGCGACCCCCGAGGCCGTGGGAGATCGTGAGTTCCTCGCCTTTTGGAGCTCGTCCTCGGTCTCGGGCGGAGCCGCCGAACAACCTGTTGATCTCTACCTCCTCAACACCTCCGATACGCCGCACCAGGTGACGTTGTCCAGGTCGGGGAAGGGCACGGGCGAGACCCTCACGGTGGCGCCCCGACATCGAGTCCGCGTGCCCCAGCCGGGCCCCGGGCGCTCCGAGCGCTCCTGGGTGCGCCTCGTGCACGATGGCAAGCCGGGCGATCTTCTCGTCGTCGGGGTCGCCGGCGGAGCTGGGCCCCTGGCTCGCGTCGAGGTCCTTGGGGAGTCGGAAGTCGCGGCTCACCGCCGCTTCGAGTCCGTCCCGCTTACCTCCTCCGTAGCAATCGGCAGGTCCTCCTTGACTCTGTTCAATCCGGGCAGCGAGGTGCGCAGCGTTTCGATCCAGGTGCTCGACGCCGACCGCGGTACGGAGGAGAGGCGGGCGGCCGTTCGTCTCGAAGGCGAGGAGATCCGAACCCTCGCCCTGGGAGAAGCTCCTCCGGGGTGCGAAGCCGCCGGTTCGGCTCAGCATCGCCGCCGACAACACGCCGATTCTGGCGCACGTGACGGCGTGGTCCGGCCGGTATCCTCACGAGGTGTCCCTTTTCCCCTTCGAGAAGGTTCACGCCATGGGGACGTACCCCCTCCCGGACCTGCACGACTTCAAGACCGTGACCACACTCGTGAACCTCGCTCCCGACGAGGCGAGGGTGGCCTTCCAGGTCTACTGGCAGGGCGGTACGTACTCCGTCGAGCCCCTGCTCATTCCGGCCGGGGCCAGCAAGACTGTCGACCTCGAGAAGCTCGCCGAGACCGCGGCTCCCGATCTGCTGGGCAGGACACTCGATCCCCTGCGGCCGGAGGGCGTCGTCAAGTGGCGGGCGATGAGCGGAGATGCCCAGCTGATCGGCCGTACGGAGGTGCAGGAGCGGCAGCGCGACGACGGGTTCGGCTTCGACTGCTTCGGCTGCTGCGCCGAGACGGCCTCGGGCTCGATCATCCCGTCGGAGGTTGCCTTCACCCCGGGTCAGAGCCCCGCCTTCGACGCCTGTGTGACCATCCAGGACTGCACGGGAGTCATGGGTCCCTACCACGCCTACGTGACGGCGACCACGGTGCCGTCGCCGTTCAACTGGGACACCTTCAACATCACCTCGTCGACGGCCGCAGACTCCGGCATCTCGTTCTCCGGCTCCGAGGTGGTCACGACGGTGACGTGTCACCAGAAGGACCAAGGGATCTTCGGCTTCGGAAAGGCGAAGATGTGCCAGAAGACCTTCAACCCGAAGGGGTACGATCCTGCTAAGACGTGTACCTCTCAGACCGGTACGTGTACCGACTGCAAGACGTGCTGCAGTAATCTCTACAACGAAAAGCTCTGCAAGGGAAAGAACCCAGACTTGGCGTTGTCTGAGTACCAGGCATGTATGACAAACTGCCTCACGGATAGGTGCAATTAGACGCAACCGGGCTTCCTGCATCGGAGAAAGGAGCGACACCGATGGCTTCGCATCGTGACAGAGTCCGCGGCTCTCGGCTCACCATTACCTTTCTGAAAGCGCCCTTGCTCTTCGGAATCGCGCTGGTCATCCCTGCGTCTATCCGGTTGCTTGGAGCGCCCAGCGCGAGCGCGTCGACGCTGGGCGCTTCGGGGCAGGACACTGGTGTATATGAAGAGTACACCGGTGATAACAACGCGGTCAACCACGGGATCCAGTGGTTCGGGCCAGGCAGCTCGAAAGGGGTGGGTTTGTTCCTCTTTCGCGTTTCTGAAACCGGCCTGACGCAGCAGCTCTTCATCAAGACGCCGGAGGGCCGGCATCTGATCTTGGAGAAGACGCTTCGAGCAGGCTCAGGGCTCGATCGCATGCGCCTCATCGACGACGAGAGCGGCTGGTGGTTTGAGGTGACCAAGGACTATGGATTCACGGCGACGGGTCTGCGCAAGTTTTTCTCAGTAGGGGAGGATTTCGTCAGCGGGTCAGGCAAGGATGTCGAATACACGCTACGGACCCGTGAAGGGTTGGAATGGAAGACGACAATTCCTGCGCAACAACCGCGGGAGGAGCGCACCGCGGTGGCAGAGGCGCTGCGAGGAACTCATCTCGAGCGTGTGTTGGAGGAGCACCTCGCGACGGACCTTGCCGAAGCCGTCGCCTTTCTAAGTTGCGCGCCGCAATACGATCGCTTGGGAGCTGCAGCCGGTGTCCTCATCGCCCTTTGGCCCCGTCCCGACTCGGCAGGCGCTTCATGGCACGAGGAAGTCGATCCCATGCAGCCAGGTCTTGCGCTTTCGGATCCCGAACTGGTGAAGCTCCGGGCAGAGTTCGTCACCCCGGTCAAGTCGCTATGGGAGGTGCCGCTGTGAGCAGACCGTAAGCGTCCGGTGAACCCACCCTCAGGCGCTGAGCCCCGCGGCGGGAGCCCGCGGGTGTCCAGCCAGCCGCTCAGGCGGCGGCCCGGGCTTGCGGCTCGAGGGCCTGTGCCCAGGCGGCGGGGGTGAGCTCGGCGACGGCGTTGCGCGGGTGGGTGGGCAGGCGCTCGAAGAGATCGCGGAGGTAGGCGAAGGGGTCGAGGTCGTGGAGGCGAGCCGAGGCGATCAAGCTGTAGAGGATCGCAGCGCGGCGGCCTCCCTCGTCGCTGCCGGCGAACAGCCAGTTCTTCCGGCCGACGGCGACCCGGCGTAGTGCCTGTTCGGCGTTGTTGTTATCGATGGCGAGATCGCCGTCGGTGGTGTAGCGGCGAAGCGCCTGCCACTGGAGCTGGGCGTAGGTGAAGGCTCCGCCCATCGGGCTCTTGGGGATCACCCGCGGGGCCTCCTCCTGGAGCCAGAGGGCGAAGACGTCGAGGACCGGCACCGAGTGAGCGCGGCGCATCTCCAGGCGCTTCTCGGGCGCCAGCTCCCGCGCCCGCTTCTCGACCTGGTAGAGCTGGCGCACGAAGGCGAGCGCGGTCAATCCCCGCTCGGGGTCCGTCGTCCGGGCGTCGTAGAACTTCCTTCGGGCGTGGGCCCAGCAGGCGACCTCGGTGACCGTGCCACCGGCATAGATTCCGTCATAGCCGCCATAGGCATCGGCCTGGAGAAACCCCGAATAGCCTTCCAAGAAGCGCGCCGGTCCGTCGCGCTTGCGATCCGGGGTGTAGTCGAAGACCGCGTGGCGGTGGTCTCGGTCTCCGAGGTAGACCCAGAGCCGAGCCGTCCGGGTCTGCTCGCGGCTCCTGTCGAGCACCGGCACCAGCGTGTCGTCGGTGTGGAGGACCTTCGAGGCCAGGACGTCGCGCTTCATGGCCTCGACCACCGGTGCAGCCAGCGCCGCCGCCGCGCCCACCCAGTCACAGAGCGTCGAGCGCGAGAGCTCGACACCGTGGCGGGCGAAGATCCCCGCCTGGCGGGCGAGCGGCAGGTGGTCGGCGTACTTGCTGACCACGACGTGGGCCAGAAGGCCCGGGCCGGGCAGGCCCTTGGCGATCGGCTGGGCCGGCGCGGACGCCGTGACCACCCCGTCCTCGCAGAGTCGGCAGGCGTACTTGCCGCACACGGTCTCGAGGACGAAGAAGGAGGCCGGGACGTACTCGAGCTGCTCCTTGACCTCCTCGCCGATGCGCACCATCGGGGCACCGCAGCCGCGGCACTGGCGCTCGTCTTCAGAGGGCTCGTGCTCGACCCGCTGGCGTGGCAGATCCTCCGGCAGCCGTCGGCGGCCGTGGCCCCGACGCCGGGGTCCAGAAGGCGGCGGCTCCTCGGGGTCGTCGGGCTCTTCCGGGAGCGCCGCGGCGGCCAGGCCCTGGATCTCTCCCAGCGCCAGGGCGAGCTGATTCGGATCGATCCGCTCCGAGCTCCGGCCGAAGACCCGCCGGGCGAGAGCGTCGATCTGATGTTGCAATTGCTCCTGGCGACGATAGCTTTCCTGGAGCTCTTGATGGAGCTCCGCGATCAATTGCTTGAGCAGGCCCGGGTCGTCCGGGAGCGTCGCGGGAGGGCTCATTCGATGGACGGATTCTACCTCAGAACCCGTCCGAAGGAAAGGTTTTTTTCAGCTCGCGGCGAGGCGAAATCTCTTGTGCCGGCGGGCTCCGGCGAGGTCGATGCCTTCGAGCAGCAACATCAGCTCCGACGCCTCGAGCTCGACGCACCCGGACGCGCCGACGGGCAGGTGGAACACTCCCCGCTCGAGCCGCTTGTACCAGAGGCAGAACCCGGTCCGGTCCCAGTACAAGATCTTCACCCGGTCGCCTCGACGATTGCGAAAGACGTAGAGGTGTCCCGAGAGTGGCTCCTCGCCGAGGCTGCGCACCGTCGCCGCCAGCCCGTCGAAGGAGCGCCGGAGGTCCACCACCTCCGTCGCCACGAAGATCTGGACCGCCGGCGGCAAGCTCAACATGAGCCATGCTCCTCGATCACAGCCAGCAGCCGCGCGAGCGACTCCGCCTCGAAGTCCGCCGGAACCCGGAGGACCCAGCCGCCCGGCAGCTCGAGCTCGAAGTGGCCACGGCCGGGCGCGCCGGCCGGCCGAGCGGCCGGCTCTACGATCCGCACCGGGACGAAGGCCGGCAGTGGTCGCTCCAGACGCTCGCGCCGGGCGCGACCCTCCGCGGCCGGCCGACCCGGAAGGCCCAGCTTCCACTTCCACCACCGGAAGGAGGCCACCGCCACCCCGCGCTCCCGACAGAACGCCTCCTGCGTCAGCCCGCTCTCGCGCCACTCGCCCACCAACCGCCGCCACTTCGTCTCGCGCTCCGACGACTCGACTGGCTTCCGTGCCATGGGCCACCTCCTGGCGCCGATCTTGTCGAGCCGGCCCGGCCGGCGGAAGGTGGGTTGGCCGGACGCTTACGCACGTATCTCGATGGATGCCTGGGTGTTTGCCAGAGCAGCTGGGAGGGAAACGGCTGCTAATGCCAGCTTGGACTCGAGAGCAGTAGACTGATCCTCAGCTATGTAAAGGGCATGGATATGAGCAAAAGAACTTCAGCGTCAGTTGTGCTCCTGGCAGGTTCGATGGTCATCGCTTGGCAACAATGGGCCGTCGCCGCAGACAAGGGCTTCGATCGGCCAACAGGCTTCTACCGCGTCCTACAGTGGCAGAGCTCCAGTGCGAGTGCCGAGGGGCTCATGTTCTTCGAGTCTTCGGCGCCAGGGACTGTCACGCGGTTCCTGATCGAGACCCCGGGGCACCACCACTTGGTGCTCACCTCGACACTACTGGTCCGCTATGGCCTCCGCCGCGAGGAGTTGCATGACGAGGAAACAGGATGGCAAGCGGAGCTGACCAAGCGTTCAGATGTCCGCGCTCCGGATTTTGCCGAATACTTGGCCAGGGTCCTCGAGGAGCAGGTGCCTGGGCAGGAAAGAGACATCGCGATGAGCTTGTGGACGACGGATGGGCTTTCCTTCTCGGCGATGGTGCCGGATCGGAAGCGACCTTCTGAAGAGCACTCCGAGTTCGCCAAGCTCCTGAAGAGATCGAGACGCGACGTATCATCGCGCACCTTGCCGGAGGGTGTCGCAGAAGCTCTTGGATTTCTTGGTTCGGCCTTCCAGGTCGAGCTCTCCTATTCTCGAGGCATAATCGAAATCCTCTCCGAAGCTCTCGATATTTCGGCTGACGCCACCACAAGCTCGTGGCACGAGGTCGAGGGAAAGTCCGTCAACGGTTTGGAGCTCTCTGACTCTTCGGCGATCGTGTTTGCGTCGAAGTTTCCGTCTGTCGATCCCACGAACCCGCTGCCGGCGGGCACCGTGGAGGTATTGAACCAAGACAAGCGATTCACGGACGCGCCTGACCCCTAGCCGTTCTTGTGGAGGGCAACGTGAGGGGCTTTTCGGCGGCCGCCGCTGCAGGAGAATTCCACCGAGGGCCGCCGGCCGGCGGGCTTTCAGGTCTACCTGCAGGAACTGCCTTCCGGACAGGTGCCGACATGGGCGCCTACGAGCGTCTCGCATCAAAGAAAGGACCGAAAGCGATGAGCTCACATCGCCATGGATCGCGTCCTCGTCTCTCCGGCTCGCTCCGGAAAGTGCTCCTCCTCCTCGGCGCCGTGGCCGGTGTCCTCGGGGTCGTCTCGACGTCCGGGGCGGGATGGGGTGTGGCGTGGGCGGCGAGAGAGGCGGGGCACGACGGCGGCACGGCCTACGAGGAGTACACCGGGGGCAACCATGCCGTCTACCAGAAGATCGTGTGGACCCGCGCGAGCGGCGAGCAAGGGGTAGGTCTCTTCCTCTTCCGCGTGGCTGAGCTCGGCTTCACGCAACGGCTCTTCGTGAGAGCTCCCGGGGGCCGGCATCTCATTCTCGAGAGGACCCTCACGGCGAGCGCGGGCCTCGAGCGCACGCGTCTCGTCGATGACGAATCCGGCTGGTGGCTCGAGGTGACCAAGGACTATGGCCTCACGGCGAGCGGCCTGCGCAAGTTCTTCTCGATCGCCGAAGATTTCGTCGCTGGATCGGGCAAGACGGTCGGATACACGCTCCGCACGCGAGAGGGCCTGGAATGGAAGGCGGAGATTCCTGCGCAGCAGGCGGTGGAGGAGCAGGCTCGGTTGGCGGCAGCGCTCCGCGGGACGGAGCTCGGAGGCGTGCTGGAGCGGCACGTCGAGACGGACCTGGCCGAGGCGATGACCTTCCTCGGCCGGGAGACAGTAGCTCGCGGCGGGGCTCCGCTGGGCCGGTGACGGGGGAGTCAAACGGGGGAGTCCGAGGGGGGAGTCAGAGCTCCGAGCGGAGTCGAGGCTCGGGAGGGGCGTCGCGTCACCCCTTCCCGACCCGCTCCTGGAGGGTCCGTTACAATGCTCCTGTATCGATGGAGGAGGGAGCATGGCGAAAGACGACGGAACCGATCGGAGGGAGGCGAGGACGACGGGGTTCTCGCGCCGGGACTTCCTGCGCGGCGGCGCCGCCGGCGCCCTGGTGCCCGGTCTCCTGGGCGGGGGGCTGGTCGCCGGCGGGCTGGGGGCGGCCGCCGGCGAGGCCGCGGCCGACGGCGTCGTGGGCCCCGGCGCGGTCCCCATGCGCTTCCGGATCAACGGCACGACCTACGAGGCCGAGCTCGAGCCCCGGGTCACCCTGCTCGACGCCCTGCGCGACCGCTTCGGCCTGACCGGCGCCAAGCGGGTCTGCGACCGGGGCACCTGCGGCGCCTGCACGGTCACCCTCGACGGCCGGACCGCCTACGCCTGCAGCGTGCTGGCGATCGAGGCCCAGGGTGCCGAAGTGCGCACGGTGGAGAGCCTGGGCTCGCCCGCGGCGCTCCACCCGCTCCAGGCCGCCTTCGTCGAGCACGACGCCCAGCAGTGCGGCTTCTGCACCCCCGGGTTCGTGGTGGCCTGCTCGGCGCTCCTGGCCGAGACCCCGGACCCCACTCCCGAGGAGGTCGAGCGGGGCCTGGCCGGCAACTTCTGCCGCTGCGGCACCTACGCCGGCATCCGGGGCGTGATGGAGGGGGGTGGGCGCCGTGGTTGAGTACCGCTGGCCCGAGGAGCGGGACGTCATCGGCCGGCGCATCCCCCGGATCGACGGGCCGGTCAAGGTGACCGGCGCCGCCCGCTACACCTACGACGTCCAGCGCCCGGACATGCTCTACGGCGCGGCGCTGCGCTGCCCCCACGCCCACGCCCGGGTCCGGCGCCTGGACGTGGCGCCCGCCAAGGCGATGAAGGCGGTCAAGGCGCTGCGGGTGATCCACCCCGAGGGCGACGAGGTGAAGTGGGCCCTCGACGAGGTGGTGATGCTCGCCGCCACCAGCGAGCAGGCCGCGCGGGACGCGGTCGCCGCGATCGAGGTCGAGTGGGAGGTGCTGCCCCATTTCGTGACCGAGGAGGCCAAGGACCAGGCGCCCGCGACCAGCCCGGGCGAGGAGGTCACCGAGGGCGACCCGGACGCCGGCTTCGCCCGGGCCGACCGCGTGGTCCGCGGCGACTACGGCCTGCCCTCGGTGGCGCACCAGTGCCTGGAGGCCCACGGCTCGGTCTGCGAGTGGCAGGGCGGGAAGCTCACGACCTGGACCTCGAGCCAGGGGGTGTCGGTGCAGCCGGGGCAGTTCGCCGAGGCCCTGGAGGTGCCGGCCTCCGACGTGCGCACCATCTGCCAGTACGTCGGCGGCGGCTTCGGCAGCAAGTTCGGGCCCGACCGGGTGGGCATCGAGTGCGCGCGGCTCGCCCGCGAGGCCGGCCGCCCGGTGCGCTTCATGCTCGAGCGCGACGCCGAGCTCACCGTCGGCGGCGACCGGCCGTCGGCCTATGCCCGGGTCGAGGTCGGGGTGGCCAAGGACGGCACGGTCACCGCCTGGCGCTCCACCTCCTGGGGCTCGGGCGGTCTCGGGGGCTCGGGGAGCCCGCCGATCCCGTACGTCTTCGCCTTCCCCGACCGCCACCACGCCCACACCTCGGTGCCCACCCACGTCGCGAGCTCCAAGGCGTGGCGGGCGCCCAACCACCCGCAGGCCTGCTTCATCACCCTGGCGGCCCTGGAGGATGCGGCGGCGGCCCTCGGGATGGACCCCCTGGACTTCCTCGACAAGAACCTCCGGCACACCGGCCGGCTGGAGGCGATCTACCGGGCCGAGCTCCCGATCGCCGCCCGCAGGATGGGCTGGCGCGAGCGCTGGCATCCGCGCGGCGAGGGCGGCGCCGAGGGGCCGATCCGCCGTGGGCTCGGCCTCTCGCTCCACACCTGGGGCGGCCGCGGCCACCGCTCCACCTGCGAGGTCCGGGTCCATCCGGACGGCGCGGTCGGGGCGCGCCTGGGAAGCCAGGACCTGGGCACCGGCACCCGCACGGTGATCGCCATCGTCCTCGCCGAGACCTTCGGCCTCGAGGTGGGCGACGTGACGGTGGAGATCGGCGACTCGAGCTACCCGCCCTCGGGACCATCGGGCGGCTCGACGACGGTGGGCGGCGTCAGCGCCTCCACCCGGAGGGCGGCCCAGGACGCCCTGGCGCAGCTCTTCGCCGCGGTGGCGCCGGCGCTCGGGGTCCCCCCGGACCGGCTCGAAGCCCACGGCGGCCGGATCCGGGTCACCGGCGAGCCGGCGCGGAGCCTCGCCTGGAAGGAGGCCACGGCCAAGCTGGGCGTCCAGCCGATCACGGTCACCGGCCACAACCCCGGGCCCGGCGACCTCAACGACAGCGGGGTCGGGGGCGTCCAGATGGCCGAGGTCGCGGTCGACGTCGAGACCGGCGTCGTCCGCGTCGAGCGGATGGTGGCGGTCCAGGACTGCGGCCTCGTCGTCGACGCGAAGACCGCCGAAAGCCAGGTCTACGGGGGCATGATCATGGGCATCTCCTACGCCCTCTCGGAGGAGAAGGTCGTCGATCCGGTCACCGGCCGCCTGCTCAACGTGGACTTCGAGTCGTACAAGATCGCCGGCTACGGCGACGTCCCCCGCCTCGAGGTCCACATGATGACCGGCCCGCCCCACGACCAGCGCGGCCCGATCGGCCTCGGGGAACCGCCGGTGATCTCGCCCGGGGCGGCGATCTCGAACGCCGTGGCCAACGCCATCGGGGTGCGGGTGCCCTACCTGCCGCTGACCCCGAGGAGGGTGCTCGACGCCCTCCAGGCGGGCGGCGCCGCCGGGAAGGAGGTGGCGTCGTGAAAGCCTTCGAGTACGCGAGCCCGACGAGCCTGGCGCAGGCCGCCAGGCTCCTGGCCGAGCGGCCGGGCGCGGCCGAGGTGCTGGCCGGCGGCACCGACCTCCTGGCCCTGATGAAGGACCGGGTGCGCCAGCCCGAGCGGCTGGTGAGCGTCAAGTCGATCCCGGAGCTCCGGGAGGTCTCGTTCACCCCCGGGGACGGCCTCCGGGCGGGCGCCGCGGTCACCCTGACCGAGCTCGCCGCCCACCCCGAGCTCCGCCGCCACTACCCGGCCGTGGCCTGGTCGGTGGCCCACGCCGCCGGCCCCCAGATCCGTAACCTGGGCACGATCGGCGGCAACCTCTGCCAGCGCCCGCGCTGCTGGTACTTCCGGCTGGGCTACGGCCTGCTACCGCGCGCGGGCGGCGAGTCCATGGTGCGCGCGGGCGCCAACCGCTACCACGCCATCCTGGGCAACGACGGCGACGCCCTGTTCGTCAGCCCGTCGACCGTGGTGCCGCTGCTCGTGGCGCTGGAGGCCCGGGTCTCGATCCACGGGCCGGGCGGGACGAGGGAGGTGCCGCTCGCCGGCTTCTACCGGGTGCCGGCGGCCGAGGGCGAGCGCGAGCACGACCTGGGCGACGCCGAGGTCGTCACCGCACTCCGCCTGCCGCCGCCGTCCGGGCGCGCCACCGCCAGCTACGAGGTGCGGAGCGGCAAGAGCCTCGACTGGTCCCTCGCGACCGCGGCGGTGGCCCTCGACCTCGACGGCGACACGGTGCGCTCGGCGCGCGTGGTCCTCGGGCAGGTGGCGCCCACCCCGTGGCCGGCGCGCGAGGCCGAGGCGCTCCTCGCCGGCAAGAGGCTCACGCCGGAGCTGGCGGCGCAGGCGGGCGAGGCGGCGGTCGCCGGCGCCCGCGCGCTTTCCGAGAACCGCTACAAGATCCAGCTCGCGCGGGTCGCCACCCGGAGGGCGCTCGCCCGCGCGGCGGGGAAGGAGGGCTGAGGCCATGGCGAGCGAGACCCGGGACGCCACGCGGCCGGATCCGGTCCAGAGGCCCGGCCGGCGAGAGCCGACCTGCCGCCGGCTGCGCAACAAGGGCATGTTCATCGACGCCGAGCCCGACCCGGAGGTCCCCAACACCCGTGACGGTCTCTACTGGTGCGTCCACACGATGACCCTGCTCGGGCCGGACGGCGAGGTGGCGTCGCCGGCGCGGTGTCGGCCGGGGCGGGGCTGCTTCGAGAAGGTGTAAGCTGGAAGGTGCCATGAGAACCGCGTCCCCCTCGAACCTGATCGTGATCGCGGCCGTCGGCCTCGTGGCTCTGGCCCTCGGCGCCGCCTCGCCGGTGGCCGCCGTCACCGGCCAGTACCTCGAGGCCCGGACCGCCGACGTCTACACCGGACCCTGCTTCGCCAACTCCGAGGTCGACCTCGCGGGCAAGGAGGCGATCCTCGCCTGGCGGGTGACCGGCGGCGAGCTCGACGGCGTCGACCTCTCGGATCTCTCGGTGGTGGCCGTGGTCGCCGCTCACGGGACCCTCGGCGACCCCTACGAGGATCCGCAGCCGGCCCGCTCGGTGCTCCTGGTCGACGAGCGGGCGAACGCCGCGCAGCGCCGCGCCCTGGTGGACCTCGCCCGCGAGATGGGCGGCGAGCTCCTGGCCCACGTCCACGCGGTCGAGGCCGCGCCGATCGAGATGTCGGTGGGCTCGCGCCCGGGCTACGCCCACGTCAAGGCGGGCGCCGCGGCCGAGCTCTCGACCCGGGGGCTGACCCCGGCCGACCACCTGTGCGGCAACGAGATCGTCTACTACGACCCCCTCACTCCCACCGTCCACGCCACCCCGGCGGTCACCCTGGTGCACCGCTTCGCCGGCGACGGCCTCGGGGTGACCTGGTCCAGCCCGGCCAAGCGCAGCGCCTTCGTGGGTACCTTCAGCCATTGATTCCACAGCCTCCGAGGTGAGCCATGCCCCGTGTGCAACTGCCCTCCTCGCTCCAGTCCCTGGTCGGTGGCCGCGCGCTCCTGGAAGCCGAAGGCACGACCGCCGCCGAGGTGCTCGCACGCCTCGAGCGGAGCTACCCCCGCCTCGCCGGCTGGGTGCTCGACGAGCAGGGCCGCCTGCGCCAGCACGTGGCGCTCTTCCGCGGCGGTGAGCGCCTGGCGCCCGACGCGCCGCTCGCGGCCGGCGATCGGGTCGACGTGGTGCCGGCGATCTCCGGCGGCGCGGTCGCCGAGCCGGTGCCGGAGGAGGCCCCCGCCGAGCTCCTGGTGAGCACCAAGAAGGGGCTCTTCGTCCTCCGGGGCGAGCCCGGCGGCCCGATGGAGGTCGTCGCCCGCCGCTTCAAGGGGCTGCCCGTGGAGTTCGCCATGCGCGACCCGCGGAGCGGCACCTACATCGCGTCGGTGACCCACTTCCAGTACGGCCCGCACCTCTTCCTCTCCGACGACTCCACCGCCGAGACCGACGACTGGCGGCAGGCCGAGGGCCCGGTCTTTCCCGAGGACACCGGCGCGGCGCTCGAGCGCATCTGGGTGGTCGAGCCCGGCGAGGCCGAGGGCGAGCTCTGGGCCGGCGTGGCGCCGGCGGCGCTCTTCCGGAGCACCGACGGCGGCCTTTCCTGGGAGCTCAACCGGGCGCTCTGGGACGAGCCCACCCGAGCCGAGTGGAACCCCGGGGCGGGCGGCCTCTGCCTGCACTCGATCTGCCTCTGGCCCGGCGAGCCGCAGCGGCTGGCCGTGGCGATCTCGGCCGCGGGCGTCTGGATCACCGAGGACGGCGGCGCGAGCTGGCGCCGGGGCGGCAAGGGGCTCGTGCCCCGCTACCTTCCCGAGGAGGCCCGGGACGACGCCATCACCCTCTGCGTCCACTCGATGAAGCGGGCGTCCCTCGCTCCCGAGACCCTCTACCTCCAGTTCCACGGCGGGGTCTACCGCTCGGATGACGGAGGCGCCACCTGGAACGACATCGCCCAGGGCCTGCCGGCGGACTTCGGCTTCCCCCTGGTGGTCGATCCGCGGGACCCGGCGCGCGCCTTCGTGATCCCCCTGGTGGCCGACGTCGACCGGGTCGCCCCGGGCGGCAAGCTCGAGGTCTGGGAGACCCGGGACCGGGGAGCCACCTGGCGCTCGTGCTCCCAGGGACTCCCCGCCGAGGACGCCTACACGACCGTGCTCCGCCAGGCCTTCTGCGGCGACGGCGGAAACCCCCTCGGCCTCTACTTCGGCGCCACCTCCGGCGAGGTCTTCGGCTCGGGCGACGGCGGCGCGAGCTGGCAAAGCGTCGCCCGGCGGCTGGCGCCGGTCTTCGCGGTGCGAGTGTCCGCCTAGGGAGGCCGGACAGAGCCATGACCCTGCGGCCACAGCGAGTCCGCCTGATCCTCCGCCCGGCCCGGGAGCAGGACGTGCCGGCGATCCAGAAGGTGGCCCGGGAGGCCTGGGACGCCACCTACTCGGACCTCATGGGCGAGGCGGAGCGCCGGCGGATGCTGGAGCACCTCTACCCCAGCCACACCCTGTGCGAGGACATCGGCCATCACGGCTCCTCGTTCCTCGTGGCGACCCTCGGCGACTCCGTCGTGGGCTTCGCGGAGCTGGTCCGGGAGGGCTCCGCCGCCGAGGTGGCGCGGGTCGCGGTGCAGCCGGGGTGGCAGCGCCAGGGGATCGGGAGCGCTCTGCTCGCCCGCGGGCTGGCGGACCTTGCCGAGGCCGGCATCGAGGAGGTGACGGCGGCGGTCGAGTCGACCGACGAGGGGTGCCGGCGGCTCTTCGAGAGCCGCGGCTTCCGGGCGGGGGACCAGGAGATCTCCGAGCTCGACGACCTCGAAGTGGAGCTGGTCGAGTACGCGCGGGAGATCGGCGAGCCCGACGAGCTGGCCGCCGCCGCCGGGGCCACGATCTGGATCGAGGACGGCAACAGCCCGCGCCAGCACCCCGACCGTACGCCCCGCCTCGTCACCGTCCTCGAGACCGACGACTCGAGCCGCCTGGCCTTCGCCGAGTCGGTCCTGGAGGGGGCGGGGATCGCCTATGCCATCCGGGGCGAGGTGTTCGGGAAAGGCGGCGAGGCGGAGGAGAGCGGCGCGGAGAGCGGGGCCGAGATCCGGGTGGCGCCGAGCCAGGAGGCGGAGGCGCTGGAGCTGCTGGAGGACCTCGACGAGGTCGAGCCGGCCTTGGAAGATCAGGGCGAGGTGTGAGGCGGCACCCGTGAAGCGGGCCGGCCTGGTCTTCCTCGGCCTGGCGGCGCCGGTCCTCGTGGCGGTGCAGCTCGTCCCCCCGCCCGACCGGGGCCCCGGCTGGCCCGGTGGCGTCTTCGCCCTCGTCTCGGTCCTCGTCCCGGTGGCCCTGATCGCTCTCGGCGCCGCGCGGGGCGGGCGCCTCGCCGGGTCGGTCGCCTGGGTCCTCCTGCTCCTCGCGGTCGTCCTCGAGGGCGCGGCCGTCGCCGTCCTCGTCCTCGCCGGAGCGCTCGCGCCGCGGCTCGCGGGCCTGCCCCCGGCCGCCCTCGCCGAGCTCGCCGGATTCTGGCTGCTGCCCCTGCCCCTCGTCGTCTTCGGCTACGCCCTGACCTTCCACCGCACCGGTCCGACTCGCGACGACCTCCGGCGCTTGCAGGGGCGGCTTCGGCACGGCGTGGAGAGCTGAGGGCGAGGTGCCGATCCTCGATCAGCCGGCGATCGCCCTGGTCGCCGGGGTCTACTTCGCCCTGGTCCTCGCCATCGGCGCCTGGGCGGCGCGGCGCACGCGGACGGCGCGCGACTTCTTCATCGCCGGCCAGGGGATCGGCCTCCTGGTCACCGGCCTCGCGACCACCTCGGCGGCCTTCAGCGGCTTCGTCTTCCTGGGCGGGCCGGGGCTGACCTACCGGCTGGGCATCGCCTCCCTGTTCCTCGTGGTCTCGGCGAGCTTCACCTCGGGGATGCTGTGCTGGGTGGTGGGCAAGCGCCTGCGCCTGCTCGCCGAGGCGCGGGAGGTCTTCACCGTCCCCGATGCCGTCGCCGCCCGCTTCCGGAGCCGGGGGGCGACGGCCCTCGCCGCCCTCGCCGTGCTGGTGGGCACCGTCGCCTACCTGGGGGCGCAGCTCCTCGCCCTGGGGGTCTTGATCGAGGCGATCTTCGGCACCCGGCGCCTGCTCGGGCCCTGGAGCCTGGCGGCGGCGATGGCGGCCGGCGTGGTCCTGATCCTGGCCTACGCGGTGGCCGGCGGCATGGTGGCCGGCGTCTACACCGACCTGCTGCAGGGGGCGGTGATGGTGGGCGCCGCGGTGGCGGTCTTCGCCTGGGCGCTCCACGCCGGCGGCGGCTGGACCGAGATCACCCGCTCGATCGCCTCCTCCGAGGCCTTCGGCGCCCGCTTCCTCGACCCGCTGGGCACGGTGCCCGCGGTGAGCGCTTTCGGGTTCCTCTTCGTCTTCTCGGTGGGCACCCTCGGCCAGCCGCAGATGCTCCACAAGTTCTACATGCTCGACGACCCGGCGAAGCTCCGCTGGCTGCCGCTGGTGATCGCGGTCTCCCAGAGCCTGTGCCTTCTCATCTGGCTGGGAGTGGGTCTCGCGGTTCCGGCGCTCGTCGCCCAGGGGCGCCTGGCGCCGCTCGCGGACCCGGACCGGGCGGCGCCGGCGCTGCTCCTGGGGTTCGTGCCGCCGGCGGTCGCCGGGCTCGCCTTCGCCGGGGTGCTGGCGGCGATCATGTCGACGGCGGACTCGTTCGTGAACCTGGGGGCGGCGGCGCTGGTGCGGGACCTGCCGCGGGCCCTCGGCCGGCCGCTCGCCGACGAGCTCCGCTGGGCGCGGGCGGCGGTGGTGGGGGTGGCGCTCGCGGCGGCCGTGGTGGCCTATCTCTACGGCGACCTGATCGCTCTGCTCGGCACGTTCGCCTTCGGCACCTTCGCGGCGGCGCTGGCTCCGGCGCTGGCGGTGGGGCTCAACTGGCGGCGGGTGACGGCGGGGGCGGCGAGCGCCTCGATGGCGACGGGCCTGGCGCTGAACGTGGGCCTCGAGCTCTGGGGGCGGGCGTGGCTGCCGGCCGGGGTGCTCCCCTCGGCGCTGGCGCTGGCGGCGTCGTTCACGGTGCTGCTGGCGTGGAGCTGGCTGG
The DNA here is from genome assembly GCA_963741925.1 of uncultured Acidobacteriota bacterium. Taxonomy (GTDB): domain Bacteria; phylum Acidobacteriota; class Thermoanaerobaculia; order Multivoradales; family DATKCC01; genus CAVUBL01. The sequence continues at coordinate 529,410 of CAVUJU010000002.1, read as the reverse complement.
GTGGGCGAGGGGGGAGAGAGGTGGCGGAGGACGTCGGGGCGGTGATGGAGATGTAAGGCAGGGCCGGGGGCTTCCGCCGGGAGGAACGGCGCGGCATGCTAGAGCTTCGCCCTCCGGGCGGAAACCCAGGCCTTCCGGGTTCGCCTAGTCGAGGCCGAGCTCGGCCTGGACCGCCGAGTACGGACTGTAGACGAACTGGGTCCCGGCGGAGTTGCCGCCCCACAGGCTTCCCACCACCGAAACGCTATTGCTGCCCGTGACGCGGAAGACGTTCGAGCCGCTGTCGCCGCCGCCCACCGTGGCGCTGACGAAGTCCTGGCACAGCAGCACGAAGCTCGAGCCCTGGACGCCCGTGTCCACGCAGGAGTTGGTCACCGCGCCCTGGCTCCAGCCGGTGGTGCGGCCGACCTTGTTGACGACGGTCCCCACGAGCTGGTTGCCGCTCGCGTCCTTCGCGGTCACGCTGAAGGTCGGGCTGTTGGCGTCGATGGTGAGCGAGCCGTTGTTGGCTCCGGTCGTGCGGGCGATCCGGTCGCCCGCCGACAGGCTCGCCGTGTCGTACTCCGCCCAGGAGCTGTCGCTGAAGCGGCACTTGGCGCCCCGCGGGCAGCCCTGCTGGTTGCGGAAGTAGTCCGGATCGACCCGCTCGGTGGCGATGAGCTCGCTGGCCACCTGGTTGAGCGGCTGGTAATAGAGTGTGGGGCTGGTTCCCACTCCGCCTTGCTTGTCGGTGCAGTGGGAGGCGGTGACGAAGCCGGCGACCCCGCCGCGGGTAGCGTTGTAGCCGACGCTGCACAGGAAGTTGCTGAAGCGGATCTGCACGCCGCCCGGCACCGGGCGGGTCTTGTCCTGCAGCGTCGCCATGAACCGGATCGGATCGGTGGGCTCGATCACCACCGCTTCGCGCGGCACCCCCGCCGTGCGCAGGGCACCGAGCACCGCGCGCGTGGCGGCCCCCGCGAAGGACCGGTCGACCCCGATCTCCAGCCGGTTCCGGGTCTCGTCCACGTCCAGGAAGACCACGCCCTTCTGGGCCAGGACGGCGGGCCGGGCGGCGAGCCGCCAGTTCTGGAGCTGGGCGAAATCGAACTGCGCCGGATGGATTCGCACGTCCGGGTCCATCGCCTGGAAGGCGGCGGCCTGGCCGGCGTCCTCGAGGAAGACGTTGAGGTGCCCGTCCTGGTCGAGGTACAGGCCGCCGAAGCCGGGGACGGTCGTGGTCAGGGCCGCCAGCCGGTCGTCGAGGGTGACCACCGGCGCGCCGGCCGCCGACGCGGCCAGAGCGCCGGCCAACGCGGCGAGGACTGCCAGCACCAGAATACGTCGCTGCATGGGATCTCTCCTTCTCGCTGCGGCGGGCCGGGCGAAGCCCGCGACCGATCTGCCGGTACCGCCCGCCAGGGTTTGTGTGTCCGAAATCATCGGCGAAGCTGACCTTGTAACTGTCATTTGCATATGCGTAGACGTAAGTGCTTTCGGATGGCCCGAACGTGACAGGCCACGGCGCCGAGGCGCCGCGCCGCCGCGAGAGGCGAGGCCAGAGAGCCCGGGATCATGGACTTAGGGTCCGCGCAAGAATTACTGCCAGCACCGAGGGCGTCATGGCGCAATCCTCGCAGGGCGCGCGACCGAGGCATCGCCGGGCCGATGTCGCAGGGAGCGCAACGCCGCGAGGAGGGATGCAGGGGCGCCCGAATGCCGCAGTTCGTTCTGGACGCGCCCTTACAGGTCTTCGGGAGGTCTTCAGAACAGCTCGGCCTGCTGCGGGGCCTTGCCCGCCCGCTCGGCCTCGCCGGCCGGCTCGATCACCGACGGCTCGTCGTGGGCCGGGCTGTTGACCCGGGTCGAGACCGGGTAGGCGATCATCGCCGCCGGGTCGAAGGGATCGAGGACGGCTTCCAGCCTCTCCCGGTCGCCCTCGGCCGGGTCGAGCCAGAGGTCGTCGTCGCCCGGGTCGAGGATCACCGGCATCCGGGGGTGGACCTTCCGCACCAGCTCGTTGGCCTCGGTGGTCAAGATGGTGCAGGTCTCGAGCTCTTCGTCCCCCTGGCCCCACGAGGCCCAGAGGCCGGCGAAGGCGAAGGGGTCGCCGCGTTCGAGCCGGAAGTACCAGGGCTGCTTGGCGCCCCCCTCGGCCTTCTTCCACTCGTAGAAGCCGTCGGCCAGGACCAGGCAACGCCGCCGCTTGAAGCTCGAGCGGAAGGCCGGCTTCTCGGCCGCGCTCTCGGCACGGGCGTTGATCATCTTGTTGCCGATCGCCGGGTCCTTGGCCCAGTGGGGCACCAGCCCCCAGCGCAGGCGAACGAGGCGCCGCGGGCCGCCCGCCTCGTCGATCCGCACCGCCGCCACCTCCTGGGTCGGCGCCACGTTGTACCGGGCCTCGACCTCGGGTTCCTCTTCCAGGCCGAAGAGCTCGGCGATCAGCTCGCCGGGAGTGGTCAACGTGTAGCGACCGCACATGACGAGGATTGTCGCACAGGGCGCAGTCGCTGGCCCGCGCGTTCGGCGCCGGCCGCGAGGTGCGGCGCCCCGGGGCAATTGGACGGCAGGAGCCTGCGCGGCAGAAGCACGTAACCGCACGCAAAGGCGTTGGTACGGAGGGTGTCTCCGCCGCGCAGGCTCCTGGCTCACCATGACGGTCGAGACTCCGTAGGGCGCGAGCTGCGGGTCCGCCGTGACCAGGACGAGATCCTCGAGCTGGGTCTGGGCGACCAGTCGCCGGTCGAACGGAGAGTCGGAGGTGGGTGGTGGCCCCAGGGAAATCTCCCTCCCGCTAGACTCGGGCTCGCCATGGATCCGACCTTTTTCCCCGCTCCCGCCGACTTTCGGCGCTGGCTGGAGGCGCATCACGCGCAGGAGACCGAGCTGTGGGTGGGGTTCTACAAGGTGGCAAGCGGACGGCCGAGCCTGACCTGGCCGGAGTCGGTGGACGAGGCGCTCTGCTTCGGCTGGATCGACGGAGTGCGCAAGAAGCTCGACGCCCGGTTACCGGCGAACCGCTCTCCACTGGGTCCTGAGCGCCAAGCGCCCGGAGACCCGCGAGCGCCGCCTCGACGTTCTGATCGAGGACTCGGCTGCCGGGCTACGGGTCGGCCCCCTCCGAAGGCCCGGGGACGCGGTCTGAAAGGTGGGTGGCACCTGCGGGCGCTCCTTCGGCGAGTCACGCCCGGTCGGGGAGGAGATGTCCGCTCCGCGCTAAGATAGAGCACTTGCAGGAGTGACGGCAGCTTGCCGCCGTTCCCATGATCACGTCCGAGGAGACTCCTACAGTGCTGATCCGCAAGCTCGATCGAGAATCGTTCGTCCGTGCCTACAACGCCGACCTCCAGGAGGTCTATCCGTGGGAGGGGGTGGTGAGCCCTCCCTACGGCGCGGTGTGGGCGGTGCTGCGGCCCGGGGAGACCAGCAAGTCCCACGCCCACCAGGAATGCGAGAGCTTCTTCATCGCCAGCGGGCGGGGGCGGATCAAGATCGGCCAGGAGGAGGCCCTCCTCGAGCCCGGCGACGTCACCTTCCACCGCCCGTTCGACGAGCACGAGCTGACCAACGTCTCGGACACCGAAGAGCTCTTCTTCCTCGACGTGTACTGGGAGCAGAAGGAGCTGTGGACCGACCCGGTGGGCGAGCTCGCCGGCGAGGCGGCGCCGGTGGGCCGCGGGCCGGTGACCGGCGAGGGCGTCGAGCGCGTGCTCGTGACCTCGGCGGCCCCCACCCCCAACGGGGACCTCCATCTCGGCCACCTCTCCGGCCCCTACCTGTGCTCGGACATCCTCACCCGCTACCTGCGCCTGCGCGGTTACGACGCCCACTACGGCGCCGGCACCGACGACAACTCCTGGTTCGTCAAGAGCCTGAGCGAGGAGCTGGGCCTCACCCCCCAACAGACGGCGGACCGCTTCTACGACGCGATCGGCGAGACGCTGGAGATGGCGGGGGTACACCGGACCCTGGCGCCGCAGCCCAACAAGGACGAGCACCACATCGCGATCGTCCAGGAGTGCTTCTCGCGCCTGCGCGAGAAAGGGCTTCTCGAAGAGCGAGCGGCGCCGCTGCCCTACTGTGAGGCCTGCGACCTCCACCTCTTCGAGCCCTACGTCCGCGGCCGCTGCGCCCACTGCGGAGAAGGCGTCATCGGCCACACTTGCGAGGCCTGCGGCTGGTACAACGATCCCGCCCGGCTGGTCGACCCCGAATGCACCCGCTGCGGCCGCGCTGCCGGCAGCCGCGACGTCAAGCGCTTCTTCTTCCCCCTCGGCCGCTTCACCCGCGAGCTTCTGGAGCACCACCGCTTCACGCCGTCGAGCCCGCGCTTCCGCGCCTTCTGCGAGCAGGTGCTGGAGGAAGGGGCGCCGGACGTCGCCATCACCTACCCGGCGGACTGGGGGGTGCCGGTGCCGGTGGCAGGCTACGAAGACCAGCGGATGTGGTCGTGGTTCGAGCTCGGGCCGCGGTACTTCAACTACGCCCGCCTGATGGCCGAGAAGCTGGGCCTCGAGGACGGCTACCAGGCCTACTGGCGTTCGCCGGCCGGCCGCATCGTGCGCCTGATCGGCTTCGACAACAGCTTCTATGACGGCCTGCTGCTCAACGCCGTCTACCTCGCCTACGACCCGGAGATCCGGTTGCCGGCGGCCTATATCGTCAACGAGCTCTACCGCCTCGACGGCAAGAAGTTCTCCACCAGCCGCAATCACCGCATCCTGGCCCGCGACCTGCTGGCCGTGGCGCCGCGCGACGCGGTGCGCTACTTCCTCGCCTTCGACGGCCCGGAGCGCGAGGAGGCCAACTTCACCCTCGAGCGCTTCCAGGGCACCGTGCGGCGCGAGCTGGCCGAGGGGATCCAGGGGTGGCTGGCGACGCTGGCCGCGCGCTTGGCGGCGGACTTCGGCGGCACGGTGCCCGCCACCGGCGACTGGATCGACTACCATCGCCGGTTCTTCCACCGCTTGCAGGAGCACCTGCGCGACGCCGTCGAGGGCTACCAGCCGGAGAGCTTCTCCCTGCACCAGGTCACCGACGCGCTCAGCGACCTGGTGCGCGAGTCCCGGCGCTTCGGCCGGGGCGAGCGCTACTGGAAGCTGGTGGGCTCGCGCAGTCAGGAGAACCGCACCGGCATCGCCCTGGAGCTGCTGGCGGCGAAGGTGCTGGCGCTCGTCGCCGCTCCCATCATGCCGGATTTCGCCGGCCGCCTGTGGCGGGCCCTGGGCCATGGCGACGGGGGCCCGGGTGACGGCAGCTGGGAGACGGCGCTCGAGTGGGTGCCGCCGGGCCGTGAGCTCGAGGGCCTGGACCAGGATTTCTTCCCCGGCCTGGCCCACTACCTGGAGACGGCCTCGCCCGGGTAGCTCCCGCGTTCGAGCCGGAGGTCGAACCGATCCCGGCTCCACCGCCGGGCAGGGGTCGGGGGCGCCACCCGGCGTCGGCTCCTGAGCCCCCGGCCCCTGCCCTCCCACCTCGGACTACGGGACGGCCTGAGGGGTGGGTGGTACCTCTCCGCTCCGGCGCTCCGCAGCCGGGCGTGCTACTCGGCCTGCATCGAGAGACCGAGGGACTCCCCACGCTGCCAGCCTCCTCGTATATCCTTCGGAGCATGGCTACACGCTCGATCACGTCGAAGCTCCCTGTTGTCCTTCATCCCGGTGAAGACGGCTGGATCGTCGCGGAGTGCCCCGTGATCCCCGGCTGCATCAGTCAAGGACGGGACCGCGAGGACGCTCTGCGCAACATCGCTGAAGCGATCGCCCTCTGCCTGGATTCGCAGGAGGAGGAAGGCTGGGCACTCCCCTCCGAGTACGAGGTGGTCGACCTCCCCATCAGCGCCTGATGCCACCGCTGCCGGTGGTCTCCGGCCATGCCTTCATCGAGGCCCTGAAGAAGGTTGGCTACCGAGTCGCCCGCCAGCGCGGTAGTCATGTCCGCCTCAGTGCGCCGGGAAGACAACCCGTCACGGTCCCCCTTCATCGGGAGCTGGACCGCGGTACCCTTCGAAGCATCCTCCGTGTCGCCGAGCTGAGTGTGGAGGAGTTTCTCGATCTACTGTAGTCCGGGGATCGGCTTCGACCTCGCGCACCGGTACGGGGCCGCGAGCGGCGCGGGGGAGTCGGAGGGGCTCGGGCGACGGAGGTGGATCGAGGTCTCACCGGCCGGCAAAGCTGAGACGTCGCTGTAGGATTGCAGCATGGATCCCAACATCGGTGTCGGCCTCCTGGCGGTGGGGGTGGTGCTCTATGTCGTGCTGCTGGTCGTGCTCGTGCGGCCTTCGGGGGGTGTCGGCAAGTCCGTAAAGGCTCGGGACGTGTCGGGGCAGGTGGTGGTGGCGGACCGGGTGGAGGGTGGGGTGACGCGGTGCCGGCGGAGGCCCGCGCGCAGCTCTGCGACGTCTCCGGCATCGTGGTGATCGGGGACATCCACGGCCCCGTGCGCCAGCTCGCCGCCCAGGCCCGCCCCCTCCGCCTCGACTGGAAGCCGCTTCGCGGCAAGGACCCGCTCTGGCGGGGGACCGGGCCGGCGGGTGTCCTTCGACCGCCGAGAACCTGTCACGGTCTGAAAGGTTGGTGACACATCTCCGCATCTCCGGGGTCGGCTCCGGCCTTCTCGGCCACTCACTCCGGCTCCTCGGCGGGATGATGGGTCTGGAGCCACTGGATCAACTTTGGGAGGTCGACTTGGATCGTGTTCCAGACCTCTTCGAGGTCCACTGCGTCATAGGCGAGAACCAGGTGGTCCCTCATCCCGGCGATCTCGCGCCACGGCAGCTCACCGTTGGCCTCACGGAACTCATTGGAGAGGCGCCGAACTCCCGCGCCGATGATCACGAGCTGGTAGAGGAGTGACGCTTGGACCTGGAGCTTTTCCAGGAAACCGTCCTGGGTTGAACCGGCTGCGAACTCCTGAGCCCGGCGAGCGGCTTGGAGGATGTCGAGGAGCGTAGCGTCATCCCGCTGCATAGACGGGCCGGGCCTCTTCCAAGATGGCCTTCCGGCGAATCCAATTGGCGCTCCGTTCGATGCCTCGCCGGCTCACCAGGTCCACCTCCCGGCCGACGAGCTCGGCGAGCTCTCGTTCCATGCGTACGTGGTCGAGGAGGCTCCATCGAGCTTCGGGGTGGAAGGTGACGAGGAAGTCGAGGTCGCTTCCCGGCTGGAGGGTTCCGCGGAGACCGGAGCCGAAGAGGGCGAGCTCTTGGACTTTCCAGGCCCGGCAGAAGACGGCGAGGCGCTCGGGATCGAGTCCGAGGCGGGTGGCGGGGGAGGTGTGCTGGGCTACAGCCATCGCGGGAGTATCTTACCGGGTCGGCCCGCGCGCGGTGCCGTAGGGGTCTAGGTGACGTGGCGGTGGGTGGGGTCGTCGCCTTCGCTGCCGGGCAGGGGCCGGGGGCTCCGCCCGGCGTCGGCTCCTGAGCCCGCATGCGGCGGGAGTGGACTGCGGTCGATGGCACGGGACCGGGCCGGCGGGTGCCCTTCGACCGCCGAGAGCCTGTCCGGGGCTCTGAGGCTCGCGGTCGGCGGTCGGCGGGCCTCCAGCCGTCTCGGCTCGCGGCCACCGTCGCCACGACCGGCCTCGGCCGAGCGGGCGCATCCGCCGAGCGCCGGCTCGGAGCCCCCGGCCCCTGCCCTCCCGGTTCGGACTGCGGGACGGCCTGAAAAGTGGCGGCCTGCAAAGTGGCCGGCCTGCAAAGTGGCTGGCACCTCTCCGCTGCCTGCAAAGTGGCTGGCACCTCTCCGGGCAGCACCTCTCCGGCCGTACCTGCCCGCTAGAATCGGACTCCTCTCCCCGACGTCAACTACTTTTGTGCACGACGACAATTAGAACTGTGCAAGCCTCCTCTCGGTAGAGCCGCCGCCGTGGCCGGTAAGACTGTGGGAAACCCGGAGGGTTTTCCAAGGGCTGTGGGAAGGTGCCGGGGGGTGGGGCGGGGGGGCAGCTTTCCATGGCCCGGCAGCCGTCCGGCCGGGGGCGGAGGGGTCCGGGGAGGAGGGGGGAGATTTCCACAGGTGGCTCATCGGGGACTCCTCGTGGCGGCCTGGCCGCGGGCGGCCTCGGCCCGGTAGCTCTCTCCGGCGAGCTCGAGGATCGTGGCGTGGTGGACGACCCGATCGATGGCACAGGCGGTGGTCATGGGGTCGTGGAAGATCTTGTCCCACTCGGAGAAGACCAGGTTGGAGGTGATGAGCACGCTGCGCCGCTCGTAGCGCTCGGCGAGGAAGGTGAAGAGCACCTCCATCTCGTCGCGGCTCTGCTGGACGTAGCCGATGTCGTCGAGCAGGACGGCGTCGTAGCGGTCGAGCCGGCGCAGGGTGGGCTCAAGCTCGAGGTTGCGCTTGGCGACGAGCAGGCGCTGGACGAGCTTGAAGGCGGGCACGAAGAGTACGGCGTAGCCGCGCTGGACGAGCTCGTGGCCGATGGCCGAGAGCAGGTGGGTCTTGCCCCGGCCCGGCAGGCCGAAGGCCAGGAGGTTTTCGGCGCGCTCGACGAAGTCGCCCTCGCACAGCCGGGGCACCTGCCGGCGCACCGGGGCCGGCAGTCGGTCGAGCTCGAGGGTGGCGAGGGTCTTCTCGAGGGGCAGGCCGGAGCTCGTGAGAAGCCGCTCGATCTTGCGCCGGCCGCGCTCTTCGAGCTCGACCTCGGCCAGGTGGTGGAGGTAGCGCTCGAAGCCCCAGCCCTCGCGCTCGGCCTGCTCGGCGACGCCCTGGAAGTGGCCGAGGAAACCGGGCAGCTTGAGCGCCCGCAGGAGGACCCCGACGCCCTCGGTGCCGGCGCTCATCGCGCACCTGCCTGGGCCGAGCGGGGCAGCAGCACGTCGTAGGCGCCGAGATCGACCGTGAGCGACGCCATCGCCGGCACCTCGGGCTGTGCCTGCACGACCAGCGAACACACGTCAGAGAAGCGCGGCAGCGTCCCCTCGGCCAAGAGCAGCTCCAGTGCGGCCGCCACGTCGCACTCCATCGTCGCCGCGGCCAGGTGCAGGACCCGCAGGTACTCCAGGTCCGCCTGGCGCTCTCCCAGGGCCTCGGCCAACCGGTCGTAGGCGCGCCGGAAGGCCTCCTGGGGGAAGAGGTCCTGACGGTAGCGGTAGCGCGGGAAGGCGCCGGGCTTCCTGACCAGCGACCAGATGATGTGGCGGTAGTTGATCCGGTGCTTGCCCTCGCCGGCGAGCCGCTCGACCGCCAGCTGCCGCTGGCCGCCGTAGTAGACCTCCAGATCCCGCTCGCGCAGGTGCACCTCGACGCGCTCGCCCTGGAGGCGCGACGGCACCGAGTAGGTGTTGTTCTTCACCCGGATCGTCGCCTCGGAGCTGACCCGCAGCCGGAGAAGCTGAACCTCCGGCAGGCGCCTCGCCACCAGAGCCTTCATCACCGCCAGCTCCTGGTCCAGGCGCTTCGTACGCAGGCCGTTGGCGCCGAGCATCACCGCGTCGATCCACGCCTCGTAGGCCGCCGCGCTCTCGAAGTCCCGGTGGCCGCGCAGCAGCAGGTGCTGCTCGAGGCACCGCTTCAGAGCACCGTTGGCGGCCTCGATGTCGCCGTTCTGGTGGCTCTCGCCGATCCCGATCGTCCGCGGCTCCATCCCCAGGTGGCGCATCAGGGCCGCATACTCCTCGTTGAACCCCCGCTTGCCGGTGCGCAGGTCGTGCGTCGCCGACGTCGAGTTGTCCGTCTGGTGCCACCGGGGCACCCGCCCCAGCCGGAACACCGCCGTCTGCACGCCCCGCTTCACCGCCAGCATCGACTCCGAGTGGCACACCGTCACCGACTGCCAGTTGCTGTACGGCAGGACCGAATGGCACAGCAGGTGGTCGAAGGGCTCGCCACCGATCGTGATCGCCAGCTCGCCGGCCCACGTGAAGTCCGTCTGCAGCGCCTCGCCCGGGCGGTGATCCTGAGCAAAAAACACCTCCTGCTCCGGCCCCTCGGTGGCTCGCCACTGCTGGACCCGCCGCTGGAACGTCCGCACCTGGCCTGGCTCGTAGCGCCCCGGGCGGCGCCGCAGAAGGTCCTCGAACAGCGCCTTCGCCTCCAGAGACGGCGCCGCCGCCAGACGCTCGGCCAGCTCCGGCCAGTCCTCGGCGAACGGATCCTCCCGTGTGCGCCAGCTCCGAGGCGCCACCGACTCCGATGGGAGCTTGCCCGATACCACGTACCGCCGCGCCGTGTTGCGGTGCATCCCACTCCGCAGCGCCGCCATCCCGACTTGACCGTGCTCTTCGATCTCGCGCATCAACTTCCTCACTTGTGCGTCTGTCACCAAACCGGCTCTCCCTTCTTCGAAGAGCCGGCATTCTCTCCGACCGCCGGCCACACGCCGGCACGCCGCTCAGACTGCACAGAAGTAGTTGTCGTCAGTGCACAGGTCTAATTGTCGCTGGGCACTCCTCATGGGACCGACCTTCTTCCCCACGCCTGCCGACTTCCAGCGCTGGCTGGAGGCGCACCACGCTCAGGAGGCCGAGCTGTGGGTGGGGTTCTACAAGGTCGGGAGCGGGCGGCCGAGCCTGACCTGGCCGGAGTCGGTGGACGAGGTGCTCTGCTTCGGGTGGATCGACGGCGTGCGCAAGAAGCTCGACGAGGAGAGCTACGTCATCCGCTTCACGCCGCGCAAGCCGACCAGCATCTGGAGCGCCAAGAACCTCGCCCGGGTCGAGGAGCTGATCGCGGAGGGGCGGATGCATCCACCCGGCCGAGCGCTCTACGAGGCACGGGACCCCGAAAAGCAGCGGGTCTACTCGTTCGAGCGGCGGCGTGAGGCGAAGCTCGACGCCGAGCAAGCGGCCCGCTTCCGGGCCGACGCCGCGGCCTGGGAGTTCTTCCAAGCCCAGCCGCCCTGGTACCGGCGGACCGCCCTCCACTGGGTCCAGAGCGCCAAGCGGCCGGAGACCCAGGAGCGGCGCCTCGACACCCTGATCGAGGACTCGGCCGCAGGGCTCCGGGTCGGGCCCCTCCGGCGGCCGGGGGGCGGCTCGAAGGGCAAATAGGGCGCGCGCTCTCCGTTTACTCGATGCGGAACTGCGCTCCGGCGCCGCTCGCCGAAATTCGCCTCTGGACTCGCTCGATCTGTCGATCGGTCAATCGGGTGCCTTCGGGGGAGAGGGTGGGGAACATGACGTTATCTCCATCGATTTCGACTTGTACCCGACGGGGCTCTCCTTCATGTCCCGGATGTCTGCCGGGTGCCCCGGGTCGAGTCGAAAGATCACGGAAGCAAGGTTGAATCCGTCGGACAACTTCACTGCCATCTTGTATCTCCTCCTGATGAGTGGGGATTTCGTTCACCGAGCCGGGAGCCGGAGGACGGCCAGCACCCGACGGGCGCTTCCGACCGTGTTCTCGATGCGGCTTCGACTCATGGGACGTCTCGTTCGGAGGGCGCGGCGTCCGAGGTGGCCGCTCGCCGTCGGCATCTTGCTCGGGGGCCCCGCCCTCCGTCCCTACATGGGATGGGACGACGCAGCGACCGGAATCCCTCATCCGAAGCGAACCAGGCCTGTACCTTCGCCGACCCGAAAGCCCGGCTTGCCAGTGGCCGGCCATCACCCATTTGGGTGGCGACACCACCCCCCCTCGGCCTCCAGACTGGGTGCGCCTTCGGGGATCCGGCGGGCGGACCTTACCGGGGGTCGAGTCGTTGACGCAGTCCAAAATTGGACATAGACTATGGCTGTGCCCCACGCCCCGCCAGATCTCCTTCGCCGACACGGCGTTCAGGTCACGGCGCAACGCCTGGCGGTGTTGACTGCGGTGTCGGCGAGCCCGCACTGCACCGCGGACGAAGTCGCCGAGGCCGTCCGCGTCGAGATCGGCACCATCTCCCGTCAGGCGGTCTACAACGCCCTCGGCCTCCTGGCGGAGAAGGGCATGATCCGCCGGATCCAGCCCGCCGGGTCGCCGGCACGTTACGAAGATCGAGTCCGCGACAACCATCACCACCTGATCTGCCGCGGCTGCGGCCGCATGGTCGACGTCGACTGCGCCGTCGGCGCGGCGCCCTGCCTGACCCCCGCCGACGACGCGGGGTACGAGATCGACGAGGCCGAAGTGGTCTACTGGGGCCGCTGCCCGGACTGCCTCGCGAACGCCCAAGAGTCGATCCGAGACTGAATCAAGTCAAGACGGGACCGATCCCCTACATCCTGCAAGCGACGACCGCCGCGGGCCCGGCCCGGCGAACGAACCACAGCCGTGTAGGCAACGAGAAGGAGAACGACATGTCGGACCAGACGAACACCTGCCCCGTGGCTCATGAAGGCCACGCCTCCGCCGCCGATCACGGGCGGCGCGCCCGGACCAACCGCGACTGGTGGCCGAACCAGCTCAATCTCAAGATCCTCCATCAGAACTCCTCCGTGTCGAATCCGATGGGCGAGGACTTCGACTACGCGAAGGAGTTTCAGAGCCTCGACCTGGCGGCGGTCAAGAAGGACCTCCACGAGCTGATGACGACCTCGCAGGACTGGTGGCCGGCGGACTGGGGGCACTACGGAGGGCTGTTCATCCGCATGGCCTGGCACAGCGCCGGGACCTACCGGATCAGCGACGGCCGCGGCGGCGCCGGCACCGGCACACAGCGCTTCGCGCCCCTCAACAGTTGGCCCGACAACGCCAACCTCGACAAGGCGCGCCGGTTGCTCTGGCCGATCAAGCAGAAGTACGGCCGGACGATCTCCTGGGCCGACCTGATGGTCCTCGCCGGCAACTGCGCCCTCGAGTCGATGGGTTTGAAGACGTTCGGCTTCGGCGGCGGCCGCGAGGACGTCTGGGAGCCGGAGGAGGACATCGACTGGGGCGCCGAGGCCGAGTGGCTGGGCGACGAGCGCTACAGCGGCGACCGCGAGCTCGCGAACCCCTACGGCGCCGTGCAGATGGGCCTGATCTACGTCAATCCGGAGGGCCCGAACGGCAATCCCGACCCGGTCGCCTCGGGGCGTGACGTGCGCGAGACCTTCGCCCGCATGGCGATGAACGACGAGGAGACCGTCGCGCTCGCCGCCGGTGGCCACACCTTCGGCAAGTGCCATGGCGCGGCTCCCTCCGAGAAGTACCTCGGCCGCGAGCCCGAGGGCGCGCCGATCGAGGAGCAGGGCCTGGGCTGGAAGAACAGCTTCGGAAGCGGCAAGGGGGACGACTCCATCACCAGCGGGATCGAAGGCGCGTGGACGCCGAACCCCACCCAGTGGGACAGCGGCTACTTCGACATGCTCTTCGGCTACGAGTGGGAGGTGGTGAAGAGCCCCGCGGGCGCCTGGCAGTGGACTCCGAAGGACGTCGCCGAGAAGGACATGGTGCCGGACCCCCACGATCCGTCCAAGAAGCATCCGCCGATGATGACCACGGCCGACATGTCGCTGCGCATGGACCCGATCTTCGAGCCGATCGCGCGCCGCTTCCACGAGCACCCGGACGAGCTCGCCGATGCCTTCGCCCGCGCCTGGTTCAAGCTGACCCACCGCGACATGGGGCCGATCTCGCGGTACCTGGGGCCCGAGGTTCCCAAGGAGGAGCTGATCTGGCAGGACCCCGTCCCGGCGGTCGACCACGAGCTCATCGGAGAGTACGACATCGCCGAGCTCAAGCGCGAGATTCTCGCTTCGGGGCTGTCGATCCCGGACCTGGTCTCGACCGCCTGGGCCTCGGCCTCGACCTTCCGCGGCTCGGACAAGCGCGGCGGGGCGAACGGCGCGCGCATCCGCCTGGCGCCGCAGAAGGATTGGAAGGTCAATCAGCCGGAGCGGCTGGCCAAGGTGCTCGCCGCCCTCGAAGGGATCCAGCAGAAGTTCCACGGCGCCCAATCCGGCGACAAGAAGGTCTCGCTCGCCGACCTGATCGTCCTCGGCGGCTCGGCCGCCGTCGAGCAGGCGGCGAAAAACGCCGGCCACGACGTGGAGGTTCCCTTCTCGCCGGGGCGCACGGACGCCTCACAGGAGCAGACCGACGCTCACTCCTTCGCCCCGCTCGAGCCCCGGGCGGACGGCTTCCGGAACTACGCGGGCAACGGGTGCGCCGCGGTGGCGGAACACCTGCTGGTGGACCGGGCGCAGCTCCTGACCTTGACCGCTCCCGAGATGACGGTGCTCGTCGGCGGCCTGCGCGTGCTGGGCGCCAACGCCGGCGGGTCGAAGCACGGCGTCTTCACCGACCGTCCCGGTACGCTGACCAACGACTTCTTCGCCAACCTGCTCGACATGGGCACGGAGTGGAAGACGTCGGAGGGCGGCGAGGGAGTCTACGAAGGGCGCGATCGCGCGTCGGGCGAGCTCAAGTGGACCGGGACGCGTGCGGACCTGGTCTTCGGCTCGAACTCGCAGCTTCGGGCGATCGCCGAGGTCTACGGCTCCGCCGACGGCCAGGAAGCCTTCGTGAACGAGTTCGTGGACGCCTGGGCGAAGGTCATGGATCTCGACCGCTTCGACCTGGCCTGATCAGCTTGATCGGGGCGGGCGGGGATGCCGCCGCCATCAGGGCGCCGGACTGAGGTTGATTGAGCCGGCGATCGGTAGGTGCCAGCGTAGTGTCCGGCGCAAGATCCGGCCGACCTCCTGGCGGCTTCGGAGGTGGGGGGGAGAGGTCTTCCTCGTCGGGCCCCAACCCGCCGAGGTAGATGATGCGCTCGACGCCCGCCGCCTTCGCCGTCTCGGCGAAGTTGCGGGCCGCCCGCCGGTCGTCCTCTTCGAAGGACCCCTTCGAGACCATCGAGTGGACCAGGTAGTAGGCGACGTCGACTCCGCCCAAGGCGGTCTGGAGGCTCTCCCGATCGAGCACGTCGCCTCGCACGACCTCGGTCGAGGCGGCCACCCGGGGCGCGAGGAAGTCGGGCCGTCGTGCCAGACAGCGCACGCGGCACCCCCGCTGCTCGAGCACCTGCAGCAAGCGCCCGCCGACATATCCCGTCGCACCGGTCAGGAGGATCAGGGGGGACTCGGAGGGGTCGTTTGTCCTCAAAACCGGTCCAGTAGGCGGCGTGCGCGTCCCAGGGATTGGTCTTCGATGAAGGGGGACCGCACGGCTTGCCCGATCCTATCGGTCGGGGGGACATCGAGGGGCGGGTTGCCTGCGTTGCCGGGCCGGGGCCTCGATGGAACAAGGGAGATGAGAAGCGGCACCTTTTCGGATTGGCTTCTAGACCTTGCGACGTCCGCGCCACCACCAGCCTGATCCACTCGAAAGCCCGTAGCTCTTGACCATCCGCCGAGAAAGCCTGTACGACGATCGTCAAGCGCCTCGCGGTCACCGTCGCCACGATCGGCCTCGGCCGAGCGGGCGCATCCGCCGAGCGCCGGCTCGGAGCCCCCGGCCCCTGCCCTGCCACCCTCGGACTCCGAGTCGGTCTGCAAAGCTGAAAGGGGGTGAAACCCTTCCGCCCTTCCGGGAACCCTTCCGTCTACATGCCTTTGGAACCGAGCCCCTCGGCGGTAGACTCTGAGCCGAGGAACCGCTAGCGATGACCTCTACCGCCGTCAACGAGACTCGCCTCGGGGCGACAGATGGATTTCCGGCTCACCTCGGTGCCACGGAGAGCGAGGCCTTGGCCGACTTTCTCGATCGGGCGCGGGCGCTCCTGGGAGACGAGCTGCTGGAAGCCCGGCTGTTCGGGTCCCGCGCGCGCGGCGGAGGAGACGAGGCGTCGGATCTCGACGTGGCGCTGGTCGTCACGCCACGAGGTCGGGAGCTGCGGCGCGAGGTCTACGGCCTCACGTTCGATACGGCCTACAACTTCGGGATCCGCCTGGAGCCCTTGGTGATAACGGACGAGCAGCTCGGGGAGCTCGTCCGGCACGAGCTCGCCATCGGGCTCGCGCTCGAGCACGAGGGCATTCGGCTGTGACCGGCGAGAATCGCGAGAGCAACGCTCGGACAGAGCTCGAACGAGCCGAAACCTGCCTGGAGGAGGCACGGCAGCCAGCTCCGGCTCAAGACGCCCCGGCCGGACGAAGTGCTCACCTAGCAGGTTCACCAAGCCGCCATGGGAGGTCGCCTCGAGCCCGATGGAGAAGAGCAGGGCACGGGCAGCTCGGGTTCACTCCCGCCTGCTTCAGGATAGCCCGTAAAGTGCCCTCTGGAAGATCGCCAGGGTGGTTCGGGATCGTGGTGTAGCGCGTGCTCGCGGGGTTGTACCAGATCTCGTGGCTACCGGCTGCCTGACGGTCGAACTCGAAGCCGAGGACTTGAGCCTCTGGACGACTTCCCGAAATCGGTAGCCGGCGAGCCGACCCATCAGGCGCTGACGATCAGGGGATAGTCGAAGACGTCGGCCGTCGGGCGGAGAACTGGAACCCCGTTGCGCTCCGCGCGAGCCTCGAGGATCTTCTTGGCCACGTCCCGGGCGATCTCGAGGGTCTCGGTGATCGTTAGGCCTTGGGCCACCAAGCCCTGCACGTCCTCTGAGGTCGCGAGATAGACGCCTTCGGGGAGCTTCTCGATATGAAGACTGAGCACGCGTTCCATGGGGTTTCCCTCTCGACTGCGAGAGTACCAGAGGCAGCGAGAGTCCGCGCTGGCTTTCTCGACTCCTCGAGTGCCGGACCGCGGCGTGTAGGCTGCCGGGCGGCCAGGCTCGTTGCCTCCGCCGACGGGCAGGGGCCGGGGGCTCCGCCCGGCGTCGGCTCCTGAGCCCGCATGCGGCGGGAGTGGACTGCGGTCGATGGCACGGGACCGGGCCGGAGGGTGCCCTCCGACCGCCGAGAGCCTGTCCGGGGCGCTGAGGCTCGCGGGCGGCCGTGGGCGGGGCTCCGACCGTCTCGCCTCGCGGCCACCGTCGCCACGACCGGCCTCGGCCGGCGGGCGCATCCGCCGAGCGCCGGCTCGGAGCCCCCGGCCCCTGCCCTCCCGCCTCGGACTACGGGACGGCCTGAAAGGTGGGTGGCACCTCTCGGCCGCGCGAATCCACCGGCCCCGAGGCCCTGCCCATCCTCGTCCGCACCCTCGCCCGGCACATCGAGGCGCTGATCCAGTAGCCGAGGAACCGAGCGGCCCCGGGGTCCGATCCCCCGGGGCCGGGGGGCGTCACGGCTCTGCCTGCCCGTGCCCATCCGTCGCCCGGACGTTCGCTGCGTGATACTGTGTAGCTATCGATCTACCCGTGTAGAACTATGGCACTCAACATCAGAAACCGCGAAGCAGAACGGCTGGCCAAGGCGGTAGCCGAGCTTGCGGGGGAGACGAAGACCGAGGCGGTCACCGTCGCCCTCCGCGACCGGCTCGAGCGCCTGCGGCGAGAGCGCAGCCAGCGCTCTCTCGCGGACGAGCTCGATGAGATCGCGCGTCACTGCGCCAGCCTTCCGGTCCTCGATGACAGGACGGCGGACGAGATCCTCGGATACGACGAGCACGGGCTCCCACGCTGATGGTCATCGACACTTCGGCACTGCTCGCGATCCTCCAAGACGAGCCGGAGCGGCGCGCTTTCAATCTGGCGATCGAGGCGGCCGCCGCTCGCCGCGTCTCAGTGGCGACCTGGCTCGAGGTCTCGATCGTGGCGGAGGCCCGTTGGGGGGCCGAAGGGCTCCGCGATCTCGACCTCCTCGTCGACCGCGCGGCGCTCGAGCTGGTACCCGTGGACGTCGGCCAGGGCAAGGCGGCCCGCCGCGCGTTCAGCCGCTTCGGCAGGGGGCGTCACCCGGCGGGGCTGAACTACGGCGACTGCTTCTCCTACGCCTTGGCCCACCAGCTCGGCGAGCCGCTCCTCTTCCAGGGCGAGGACTTCGAGAAGACAGACATCGCGGTCGCCGTCGCGCCGAGTCCCTGACGGGACCCTGGGCTCCAGTCGTCAATTGGGTTGGCGGAAGGGATTCTCCACGCGGACGCCGCCGTAGTCCTCTCCGTCAGATAAGTCCTCGCACAGAACGACATCGCAGCCGGCGGAGCGGGCCGCCTCCAAGATGGCTGCGTCCCAATAGGAGATCTTCCAGCGGTTTCGGGTAACGAAAGCCGCCTTGACGATCGGAAGCGTGAGCTCCTGCACGGGATACCGGCAGAACGACTCGATCAGGCGCACCGCCTGGTCTTGGCGAAGGCGGCCGCGGCGAGTCTCGCGGGTCGCCTGCACATAGAACTCCTGGAGCACCTGGACGGAGAGCGCGAGATCCCGCCGGCGAAGGATCCTCTTCGCGATCGCAGCCTTCGCCTGTTCGTCCGGCGCTTTCGAGACGTCGTAAAGCAGGACGTTGGTGTCAACGAAGTCCACGCTCGTGCACCTCGTCGCGGCCCAGGCGGTCTCCGGCGCGGAAGTCCTCGATCTCCGCCAGGACTTGCTCTTCCTGCGAGACCAACCGCTCGAACTCCTCGTCCGCCTTGTCGAGTGAGGAGAGGAACTCGGCCACGAGCGCGCTCAAAGATCGGCCCTGCTCCGCGGCCTTGACTCGCGCTTTGCGGTAGACCTCGTCGGGAACGGAGAGAGTCAGGTTGCGCATGGCGCCAGGTTAGCACAGTTTCACAGGAACTGTGGAGCACAGCGCCCAGATGCTCGCCGAGGGCCAGCGGCTCGCGACGGTGCGGCAAGCTGGTTCCCAGGCGGCCAGGCCCCAACCACCACCAGAGGCCGAAGGGTCGCCCCGGCCCCACTCCAATGCCCCAGTGACCTCCCGTATACGAAGCGAGCGGCACCTATACCGGCTCGGAGCCCCTAGCCCCTGCCCTCCCCCCTCGGACTACCGGACGGCCTGAAGGGTGGGTGGCACCCCTCCGCATCCGCCGAGCGCCGGCGCGGAGCGGAGCCCCCGGCCCCTGCCCTCCCGCCCTGGGCTCCGGGACGATCTGAAAAGCGGGTGGCACCTTTTCGCCTCGGGGACGACCGATTGGGGACGGCCTCGATGTACATGGCCACCATCATTGTGGCTGTCCGTCACCGCGTCAGGCATCCTCAAGAGTATATTAGGACGTTACCATGGGTACACTTGTGCGCTGCAAGTTGCCGCAACCCCCTCATTCAAGGGGCGTTACGCAACCACGCGTCTCAGCTTCAAAAAAAAATCCGCTTAGGCCACGGTTCGTGCTAAACTGTCATTGCAGCGTAGCCATCTAGCCTTAACTTGATCCGGATGGGGGATCGGGAGGAGGAGATGCTCAGTGAACTTAGCCTGCACGGGTCAGCCGGCTTCCTAACGGCGATACTCCTGGCTGCAACTGTGTCTGCAGCCGCTCGTGGCTTGTCTGGGGATGAGGAGAAGGCCCTCAAGGCATTTCAGAAGTTCTACCTGGATCTCGTCGGCGCATTCGCGGGACTGTCTGTGCTGAGTGCCGGCGGGCCTAGTTCTTGGACGACCCCGCCGCTTCTCGCCAACATCACGGCTTTGAATGGCGTCAGCTCGCTCCTGCCCGTCGCCGTTGGCCTGCTCCTGATCATGCTACTCGTAGCGCGACAGCGGTGGGGTCCGAGGACAAGACGAGCGGACTTACTGGTAACCTTGATCGTTGCGGCCACCATTGTCATTGCTGTCTTGGGCTTAACTTCCCGCTCCTCGATTGCTCAGGGCTTCGATCGGAGTGCCCAGCGCGTCTTTTCGTCTTACTGCTCTGGCCACTCAAGTGATATTACTGAAATACTCGATCTGACCAAGAGTCTCTTGACCCCAGAAAAGACAGCCCCCAGCAGGTCCGGGGAGGACAACGCGAACGAATCGCAGACCGATGAGATGCTGATCCTTCAAGCGCCTGTGCAGCAAGCACTGGTCTTCGATGACGCGTCGCTGCAGAGTCAAGCTCTTCTGGGGCCAAGGATAAGTCGAAGAACGCGCAGGCAGGTGCAAGGGGAGTTCTGCGACGCAGTCGTCATGTATTTGGCACTCCGAGGAGCTCAGGAATGATGACGTTCTTAACAGCCCAGCTTGTTAGACCCTAGGCTTAGTCTTCCAAGAAGGAGGAGCCATTTCATGGCGCCACGGATCTTTGTAAGTCATTCATCAAAAGATATCGAGATCGTTCGACGAATCCTAGACTTGATCGAAGCGGCTCTTCTTGTTGAGCCAGGTGATATACGTTGTACGAGCCTACCCGGGTACAAGCTTTCCGGAGGAGACAGGACGAGCGATAGGGTTCGGGCTGAGATCGACCAGGCTGCTGTGCTACTAGCGATCATTACACGAAAGAGCTTTGCGTCGGCCTGGGTGCTTTTTGAAATGGGGGCACGTTGGGGACTTGGTAAGCGAATATTGCCTCTCCTCGGCCCAGGCATCGAGGCGAGCGTCTTGCATGGTCCAGTGCAGGACCTGAATGCTTTCTCATGCTCGGTGAAAGCCGACTTGGAACAGATGTTAGGTGATCTTGCGCGGTTTCTCGCACTCGACTTACGCTCGCGGGGCCACTATGAGAAAGCCCTTCAGTCTGTTCTTGAGCTAAAGGAGCGGTTAACGGGGCCGGAAAATGAAACTCGCATTCGAGACTTCTTCCGGAAGCATCCAGACCACTGGTATTACCCTGAAGCGGCGGTGGGCGCTGAGCTCGGCATAGAACGGGAAATTGTGCGTGTGATAGTCGATCGACTCTCAGAGGAGGGCTATCTGAAGCATCGTGTCGGGCAGTTTGGGAGGGAATATAGGCTCAGTTAAGAGAGGAGGGCCAAGCTCTTGTCGGAAGCATCGAAACCGGATGGCAACTCGCAGAAGGGATAATCCGCCGTTCTGAACCTGACTCGCGCGGATAATGGAATTGCTACAGCTTTTCGCGACTTGAACGTAGGTGGCAGGTCTGTCGAGGGTACCGAAGGGCCGGGGCGGCGGGCTCCCGCTCCGGGGGCGTCTCGGACCGCACGCACTGCGACCCTTCGGAGTCCGAGAGCGCCGACGTGCGGGCCGTGCCGAGGCGAGCGTCTTGCGCCCGGAAGTCCTGCCCACGCTCGCCGTCCCCCGGGAGCGGGAGCCCGCCGCCCCGGCCCCACTCCGAACGCTCCATCTGCCGCTGGCCCCATCCGTAGCATTCGCGCCGGAGGTTGACAACGCGGCATCGAGGCGGTAGGCTCTCGGCAACGAAACCGGACCCGCCGAGCGATCGGGCGGTCCGACACAGAAACGGCCCGAGCGAGACGCGACCTCGCCCGGGCCCGACCCAGCAAGGAGGATTGAGCTCCATGCCGAGCCAGACGCAGTCTACCAATCACCCCCGTTTCCAAGCCGAACCCGAAGCCGACACCTACTCCCACCCCGTCCTCGACAAGCTCCGGCTCCTCGCCCGGCTCGCCCGCGAGATCGAGCGCGACGCGGCCGAGGACGGCGCGCCTCCGGCCCCGCGAGATGCCCTCCTCACCGGCCCCTGGACCGTTCGCGAGGTCCCCCGCCCCAAAGGCCGCCCCGGCTACGCCGTCCTCCGCCCGGGCGATCCCGCGAGCCCCTTCCCCTCCGACGACGGCCCCGTCGCCGTCCTCGACCGGCGCCGCGACGCCCTCCGCCTCGCCGCCGTCCTCCCGGCCGTCACCGCGCCCGGCCTCCACCGCCTCGGCGCCCAAGCCCGGGAGCACGGCTTCACCCTCCACCACGGCGGCCGCTTCCTCGGCCACCTCGCCCCGGCGGCCGGCGACCTCCCGGACGACGAGCGCCTCCAGCTCGTCACGCAGCTCGACCTCGCCGCCCACCTCGCGGCCCACCCCCGCGCCCTCGCCCTCCTCCTCGAATCCACCGGCCCCGAGGCCCTGCCCATCCTCGTCCGCACCCTCGCCCGGCACATCGAGGCGCTGATCCAGTAGCCGAGGAACCGAGCGGCCCCGGGGTCCGATCCCCCGGGGCCGAAAATTGTAGACTTGGCGCGAGGGGAGCCCACCATGGCCGAGCCAGCTGTCACCTACGCGCATATCATCCTCGACGACCAGGGCGTCCCCTGGATCGGGGGCGCCAACACCAAGGTCGTCGAGCTCGTCGCCGAGGTCAAGGCGTACGGCTGGAGCCCCGAGGAGCTCGCCTACCAGCATCCGCACCTCAGCCTCGCCCAGGTCCACTCCGCGCTCGCCTACTACTGGGACCACCGCGAGGAGGTCGACGCCGACCTCAAGCGCCGCCACGAGCTTGTTGATCGCCTCCAGCAGGAAGTCGGCGAGCATCCCCTGGTCGCCAAGCTCCGGGCCACCAAGCAGACTTGAGTTGTGCCTGTCCGGCTCTACATGGACCACAACGTCGAGCGGGCCGTCGCCCAAGGGCTTCGTCTCTGTGGTGTCGACGTTCTGACAGCGTTTGAAGACGGAGCGCACGAGCTTCAGGACCCGGCACTCCTCGACAGGTCGACGACGCTAGTGACCCGTCAACCGTCAAGTGACAGGGTATCTTGCGAGGATTTCTCGTCGCTGGCTAGGCGCTCCGACGCAGGCGTAGCGGTGCCTACGTCGAGGAGGAGCAACGCCGCCAGCGGCGAGAGGGACCGCCAGGACACGTCACTTGACGGTTGACGGGTCACTAGGTCGGGTCCTCTACAGCACCGACGTGGACCTGGTGGTGGAGGCCCGAAGACGGCAGCTCGCGGGTGAGCCGTTCGCGGGAGTGATTTTCGCATCACAGCGCCGGATTGGCGTCGGGGAGCAGCTCGAGCAGCTCGAGCTCATTGCGAAGGCCAGCGCGCCGGAGGAGCTACGCGGTGAGCTGATCTTTCTCTGGCGAACCTGATCGAGCCTCCAACCAAGCGCCAGATCCCTGGTGGGGTCCAAGCGGGGTCCAAGCAGCGAAGGCAACATCGATGCCTCGGACTTCGTAGCATGGGGCAGAAGGAGGTCCCATGCACACCCTACGAATCGCCGCCCTCGCGGCCCTTTTCGCCCTGCCCCTGGCCGCGGCCCCGCCGCCGGCTCCGGCTTCCGCCACTCCTGCGGCCCGGCCCGCGGTCGCCCCGCCGGCGGCGCCCGTCCCCGAGCAGCTCGCCCATCTCAACGCTACCCTCGAGCACATCTCCCAGCTCCTGGAGCGCCAGCTCGACGGCCAGAAGCTCGAGCTCTTGCTCCGGCGAGTCGAAATCGGGAACCGCCGGGTGACCAGCCTCGAGCAGGAGCTCGAGCGGGCCGACGGGGACAAGCGCGCCATGGAAGACCAGCGCTATCGCTTGCGCGCCCAGATCGACTCCATGACCCAAGAGCTCCAAGCCATGAGCCCCTCGGAGCTCGAGGAGAAGCGCCAGGAGTACCGGCACCGCCTCCAGAACGCGCAGACCGAGCTCAACGTCATCGACGTACGGCACCAGGAAGCCACCCAGCGGGTCCTCGACCTCCAGAACGAGCTCGAAGGCCGGAAACACGACCTCCAGGGCCTGAAGGACCTCCTCGACCGCCAGCTCCTGGGACAGTGAAGGGCGGGGCGCGCCGGTCAGCCGCCCTGGAGGCGAGGGCCGATGCACCGGACGACGGCGATCATGGCGCCGGCGATCAGCAGGTAGGCCGCGACCGTGCACCAGAACCAGACGCGGTACCGCTCTTGGCTCCGCTGGACGCGATTTTTTTACGATTCCTTCGACCGTCGCCGCGGAGAGACGCAGCTCGATGCGCTGAAAAGGGGGTGGCACTCTCCGGGCCACCCTGGTGCGGTTCGGTGGGTGAAGCGGCGCGGCGGCCTCGATGGGTTCTCCGGCTGGCGCCGCCGGGGCACGGTCGACATCCTCGCGGGAGTGAGAATCGGGGTGCCGCTAGAATGCAGTGGACGGCCGGAATCTGCCTGGCTCTCCCGGCTCCGGCAGCACCGAGGAGCGGCCTGACAGAAGGTGGAAGACGATGCTGACCCGAATCGAGATCGACGGCTTCAAGACCTTCGACCAGTTCGCTCTGGATCTCAGTCCCTTCGCGGTGGTCGTCGGCCCGAATGCCGTGGGAAAGTCGAACCTGTTCGACGTGATCCAGCTCCTGTCCAGGCTGGCTGCCGAGGATCTCCGGCAGAGCTTCTCGGGGCGACGTGGCGAAGCCGACGATCTGTTCCGGCGAGATGCCTCGGGGAAGCCGGCCGATCGAATGAAGTTGGCCGTCGAGGTCCTGGTGGACCCGACGATCGAGGACCCGTGGGGCAAGCACGTCGAGCTCGTTCAGACCCGAATGCGCTACGAGCTGGAGATCGAGCGCCGACGGCTGGAACGAGGGCTCGACCGCCTGGTCGTCGTTCACGAGCGAGCCGTTCCCCTCCGGGCATCGGAGGACCGCTGGCAGCCCTTCGATGGGAAGCCCTCCAGGGACTTTCGCTCCTGCCACCTCCACTACCGCCGGAAATCGCCCCTTCTGGAAACCCGCCAAGAGGCCTCGCGGGCTACTTTCCGCATTTTTCAGGATGGGCACGCCGGGCGGAGTCGACCCGCGGAGGCTCCGGAGGCGACCGTTCTCTCGAGCATGCGGGCCGCCGAGTTCCCCCACCTGTTCGCCCTGCGAGAAGAGATGCTCTCGTGGCGCCTCCTTCAGCTCGACCCCGCGTCTCTCCGCAAGCCCAGCCCGCGGACGGCTCCAGAAGAGCTTCTTCCCGACGGCTCGAACGTGGCGGCGGTACTGGCGCGAATCGAGGCGGAGACCCGAACTGACGGGATGCCCCGCGGTGCGCTCGCCGACATCGCTGCACAGCTCAGCTCGCTCGTGCCCGGTGTACTGGACCTCGACGTCCAGCTCGATGAGTCCCTCCGAGAGTACCGAGCCAGAGTGCGACTTCGGGATGAGCCCTGGCTCCCGACCTCGGTCATCTCCGACGGAACTCTGCGGCTCCTCGCCCTCTTGACACTTCTCAACGATCCTCGACATCGCGGCCTGGTCTGCTACGAGGAGCCGGAGAACGGGATTCACCCAGCTCAGCTCAAGCTCCTGATCCGCCAGCTCCGGGAGATGGTGACCGATCCCACCGAATCTTCGAGCTTCGGACTCGGAGCCGTTGATGAAGTCGCCGAGCCTGGAACCTCGGAAGTCGAGCCGCTCACGCAGCTCGTGATGAACAGCCACTCTCCGGTGGTCCTGGCCGCGCTGCAGGACGATCCCCCGAGCCAGGTGCTGTTCGTCGATGTCGTCGACCGAGTCGATCCCTCTTCCCGACACATTTCTCATCGAACGCGGATGCGACAAGTCCGCCGCCAGGGTGAGCTCACACCCGAACAAACCCGTGACCTGGTATCGGCCTTCGAGGTCGAGCAGTACCTCGACACGGCCAGGGCGGGTGAGCTCGTGTGAGGTACCTCGGGCTGGCGCTCTTCGCAGAAGGGCCCTCGGACCATCGGTTTCTCTCGCCTCTGCTGCGGCGACTGACCGAGGAGCAGTGCAAACGACACGCGAGGGAGGTCGTCGACGTCGGAAGCGTCGTCTCCCTGCATTCCCCCGCCGACTCGACTCGTGGGACCCGGAGCGAACGGATCTCCCGCGCCGCCCGGGAAGCCTGGCCCCAGTGGAATGTCCTCTTCGTCCACACGGATGGTGCGGCCAACCCGGAACGGGCTCGAGCCGAGCGGGTCGGGCCCGCGGTCCAGGCGCTTCGCGACCTGATGGAGGACGACGGATTCGTCGTGGGCCTCGTGCCGGTGCGCGAGACCGAGGCCTGGATCTTGGGTGACGGCGATGCCCTGAGGGCGGCTCTCGGGGTGACTTTCACGGACTCTCAGCTCGGCGTTCCGGCTCCTCCAGCGCGGGTCCAGGGCATCGCAGACCCCAAACGAGCCTTCCAGCAGGCCTGCCGTCTCGGTCGACGTTCGAGAGGCCCCAACCAGTCGGTCTATCTGAGAAAGCTGGGGGAAACGATTTCCCTCGACCGGCTCCTCAGCATTCCGGCTTTTGGGGAGCTTGCCCGCGAGCTGCGCCAAACATTGACGGACCACTAGGAGCCTCCGCGACCTACGGATTGAGTAGAGGCCGATTAGCCCCTACCGCTCGCCAAAGGCCGCCACGAGCCGGGCCGGCCCCCGGGCAGGAGGATCACCGAGCGGGCGGTGGGCGCCCAGAGCTCGAGCGTCGACGCGCCGCCGCTCCAGGTCACCCCCAGGCGAACGCTCCGCGGACGCACCGCCCCGGAGGGCGGGATCGCCGGAATCGCCGGTCAGCCGCCCTGGAGGCGAGGGCCGATGCACCGGACGACGGCGATCATGGCGCCGGCGATCAGCAGGTAGGCCGCGACCGTGCACCAGAACCAGACGCGGTACCGCTCTTGGCTCCGCCGGACGCGAGCTTTGACGATTCCTTCGACCGTCGCCGCGGACAGACGCAGCTCGATGCGCTGACGGCGTGCGGCGAACTGCTCGCCGAGGGTGGTGAAGCTCTGCCACTGCTGGGTCATGTTGTAGGCGAGGGGGAAGACGACGAGGTAGACCAGGTAGGCTGCGACCCCGATCCACAGGACGAAGAGGCCGGCTCCCCCCTTGACCAGCGTCGCGATGAAGGAGCCGAGGAGAGCCGCCACGGCCGCGAGAGCCGTGTCGGAGAGGCTCTTGATCATGGCGGACGTGCGGTCCGCGAAGGCCTGGACCGTTGCCGCGACCTCGTCCTCGAGCGCCTGGACCTGATGCACGAACTCCTCGACCTTCTCGTCGAGGAAGAACTTCCACTCCGTCCTGACCTGGCCGAAGATCGTCTCCACCCCCGCGATGAGCGACCGATAGGCCGCCTCGGGATCGTCGCCGGGTCCCAGGGCCCTGGCGATGGTGCTCTGCACGAAGCTCAGCCGCTCGCCTCCCTTGTCCGTGGTGTACGCCCACTCGACGAGGGTGACCAGGGCCTTCGCGGCCGCGCCGCCGACCACGGCCAACGGGTCGCCGGGCTCGGGCAGGACGACCCGGACCTCGTGCCCCTGGCCGGCGAAGGCCGCGATCCGCCTCGTTCCGTCGGGTGACCGCCGGCTCCAGTCGGCCAGGAACAAGACACAGAGGTTTGCGGCCTGGACCCTCAGCGGGCGGGCGATGAGGTCGTGGTCGGGCGCGTCCCCCTGCGTCGCGAGATGCAAGGGGGTGAGGTGGTCCGCCCAGGTGACGTTCCAGTTGACCTGGCTCTCGCGCCTCTCGTACAGCACCTCCGGTGTGAGAGGAGGCGCCGGCGCCTCGGGTGCCGGCTCCGCAGAGGGCGGGTCCCGCGGAGGGTTCCGAAAGGCCCGCAAGGCCGACCGCAGGCGCTTCAGGAGAGAGCCGCGCGGGGCCCCCGGCGCCAGCCGGCGGCGGCTCGGCGGGCGCGGCATTCCCGCCCGGGCCGAGCCGATCGAGGCCCGCCCGCGGGTCGCCGCCCACCACCGTCAAGAACGGCCCGGTGAGGAAGTGATCCCAGGCCGGCACGAACACCACCAGGCGCTGCGGGTCGTCCTTGCGCCACCAGGGCTCGATTCCCTGGAAGTCCCCTGCGAGAAACTCGGCGAACCTCTCGGTCCGAAACATGAGAGCCGGCCTCACGTTGGCCGGAAACGGGCCCAGAGAGGCTTTGAGCAGCGTGGGCTTGTCGAGCCGCAGGATGAGGTCGAGCGGGTACTCCAGGAACTGCCTCTCGTTCTCGCAGTCCCGTTGGAGGTCCGCGAGGAACTTGTCGACGGCCGTGAGTGTCAAGCCGGGCCGGAGAGGAAGCTCCGACCTGTCAAAGGTCTCGACTCCGTGGATCTGCGACTTGCCTCGAGCCGAGGTGAGCGCCGCCCCATAAGCTTCGACCAGGCCGACGACCTGCGGCCGGCACTCCTTCAGCCTCCCGGCATTGAGCTTCGTGTTCCCGGGCGCGGTGATCTCGTCCAGCCCCTCGTCGTACCAGGGGTTCCGGGACGACAACCCGAGACAGCGGCCGAGGGCCTCGAGGGGCGCCGAGGGATTCCCGAGGTCGAGGGCCATTCAGGAGCGCTCCCGCCAGGTCTCGGTCTCGATGGTCACGACGTGGTACGACTTGCCCCCGAACTTCTGGGGGTCCTTCTTACGAGCGACGCGCAAGTTGTCCTCCGGGAAGTCGCCGGGTATCTCGAGTCGGACGTCGTGGTCGCCGAGGAAGACCCTCTTTTTCACCCTCTGCTGCGCGACCACATCCGGCGAGATCTCGAACTGGCGCTCGGGGAAGCGCGGAGAGGCCAGGGCCCTTTCCACTTCGCGCCGGGCGGCGTCGGGCAGCGCCAAGGTGCCGGGCCAGACGTCCAGGTCCACCCGGGCGGAGGTCGTCAAGGCCGCTACGGCCTGGTCGAACCGCTGGGCCGCTGCCGGCTCGAGCTGCCCTTTCAAGATCCCTTGCAGCTTCCCCAATTTCTGGACCAGGGAGGCCGTGGCCTCTTCCGAGCTCATCGCCTCGACCGCCCCGAGGAACCGCCGGGAGAAGAACTGCGCGATCCGCGGCCCTTCAGGGGGCTTGACCTGCCGGTCGATGAGCAGCATGTCGTACTCGGCGCGCGGCTCGAGGCTCCAGATGAACGCCGCCTTCTGGAGCTTCTCGCCCTGGGTGGGGAGCATTTGCTGCTCGACCTCGAAGGTGATGAGAAGCTGCCCCCCGACCTCTTCCCGCGTGGGCCGCAGGGCGGTCGTGGGATCGATCTTCATGATCGCCAGGAAGCGCTGCTTCGTCCCGTCCAGCATGCCTTCGAAGGTGCAGACGGCGAGGTCGCCGGCCGAGATCCGCTTGTCCTGCTTCATGATTCCGTGGAGCCGGCGGGCGAGCTCCCGGGATCCGGCGACCAGGCCGTCGCCCGTGAGGATGTCCTGGCAGACCGACGCCGGCTCCTCGGCAGGGTCCGAGAACTTCGCCGGCCGGGCGCCGCCGTCCGCGAGCGACGACCGGATATGGCGTTCGAAGTACTCGAAGATCTGCGCGTCGCTGCCCGCCGGGATCGGCAGCTCGGAGAAGCTCCGGATCGCCCTCCTTGGGCAGGATGTGGACGATCACTTCGGAGAGTGCGACGCTCTGGATCTCGCGCATCGAGGATCACCTTTCTCGACCGGGGAGGAGAGACAATGATTCTATCACACTCTCCGATACGAATTCCCGATACCGGAGAAGGTCTGCCCGAGGCGTCACCCGCCGGCCTTCGCCGCCTGGGCCTTGCGCTCCCGCACCGGCAGGGGCACGTTGCACAGGCCGACCTTGCCCACCGGGTCGAGGAACCACTCCTCGCGGCGGAAGCGGCGGGAATCGATCCAGGCGCGGAAGGTGTCGGTGTCGGTGCGCAGGAGCTCGAGGTTCGCGCGCTCGGCGGGCGCCACGTCGGTCCCCACGCGGATCGAGCGGATCGGCACGTCCTGGGCCGGGTCGGTGTAGAAGCCGAGGTCGCCGGTGCCGCGCGGGAGGGTCGAGAGGACTTCCATGCCCTGGACCACGCGGCCGACCAGGGTGACGTTCCGGTCGAGGTGGCGCGGGGCGTGGCCGATCACCACGTAGACCTCCGAGCCGTTGCCCGAGTCCCGGGCGACGTCCCGGCCGACGCCCACCATGCCGTAGCAGTGGACGAGCCAGGTGCGGCCCGTGGCCTGATCGCGGGCGGCGGGGAAGCCCAGGGTGAAGCCCACCTCGGGGGCGTAGACGTCGCCGTCGGGCAGCGGGGTGAAGGGCAGGTCGGGCGCGATCGGCCGGTCGAGCTCCGCCGGGATCGTCGCCTTCGCGTCGCCCAGGGAGTGGCGCTTCGCCTTGTCGTCGGCGTTGGGGTCGCCCCACTGGACCACGTAGTCGTCCTGCGAGCGCACCACCGCCAGGCCGTCGAAGTAGCGCTGGCGGACGAGGCGCTCGAGGTTCGCCACTGTCTTCGGGGCGAAGGCGGGGGCGAGCTCGATCACCACCCGGCCGCCCGGGAGCTCGACGTAGAGGGTGGTCGCCGGGTCGAGGGGCCGCCAGTCCGAAGGGCTCGAGGCGGCGAGGACCTGGGCCGAGGTGGCGGCGGAGGCCTTGCCTGGCGGAGCCTTCGGCGCCGGCGCCGGGGAGTCGGCCGCTGCGGCCGCAGGGGGCTCGCCGCAGGCGGGCAGGGCGGCGACGAGGGCCGCGGCCGCGAGCAGGGCGAGGGCGAGGCGCGGGGCGCGGAAGGGGCAGGTCGAGGGGCGAAGGCTGGGCATGGGCGGGCTCCCGGGGTCGAGGTTCGCGGCGAGTCTATCGAGGCTTCGCCTCGGACCGCCCCACCCGAACCCCGTGGGTATCTGTCCAGCGCGGGCCTATGGGGCCGGGCTGCCGTTTGCGACCGGCGCCGCGGGGCGCCGCCGGCGCCAGAGGTAGACCGGCACGCCGGCCGCGATCGCCACGGCGCCGGCTGCGAGCTGGGCGGCGGTCGCCTGGGCGAGGAGGGCGAGGCCCAGGGCGAGGGCGAAGAGGGGTACGGTCGGGCCCAGGGGGATGCGGAAGGCCGCCTCCGGCGCGCCGCGGCGGCGGCGCAGCACCAGGACCGCCAGGCACGTGGGCAGGTACTGGAAGAGGCGCCCGAGCACGGCGAGGACCGCGAGCTCCTCGAACGAGCCGCTCATCGCCACCGCGCCGACCAGTGTGAAGGTCACGGCGATCGCCACCCAGGGCGTGCCGTAGACGGGGTGGGTGCGAGCGAAGACCGCCGGCAGGTCGCCCCGCTCGGCCAGCGCCGAGAGGCGGTGGGGGAGGATCAGGGCGCTCGCGGCGTTCACCCCGACGATCGAGATCACCACCCCCGCCGCCACCAGGGCGCCGCCCGCCGGCCCGAGGAAGCTCCGGGCCGCGTCGGCCACCGCGTCGCCGGCGCCGGCCGCGGCCGGGCCCAGGGTGCCGGCGGTCACCCACAGCACCCCGGCGTAGAGGGCGGTGACCAGGCCCATGATCCAGAGGATCGCCGCCGGCACCGAGCGCTCGGGCGCCTCCATCTCGCCGGCGGGCACGACCAGGTTCTCGAAGCCCACGAAGGCGAAGAGCATGAGGAGGACGGCGGCGGGCCACGGCGCCCAGCCGTGGGGAGCGAACGGGCGGAGGTGGGCCGGCTCGACGAACAGGGCGCCGGCCGCGACGAAGGCTCCGAGGGTCAGGAGCTTCGACGCCGTGAACAGGTTCGAGAGGCGCGCCCCCTGCTTCGTACCGCGCAGGTTGATCCAGGCGAGGGCGGCGACGAAGGCGGCCACCACCACCGGCTGGAGCGGGCGCCTCCCGGCGGCGGGGACGAAGTGCCCGAGCGCGACGGCGAAGGCGTTGACCAGGGCGCCCCAGGCGACGATCCCGGCGAGGGTCGACACCCAGCCGACGGCGAACCCGACGGCCGGACCAAAGGCCTCGCGGGAGTAGAGGTAGGCGCCGCCGGTGCCCGAGAAGCGCGAGCCGGCCTCGGCGAAGCACAGCGCGATGACGAAGGCGAGGACGCCGGCGCCCACCACCGCCAGGAGGGCGGCGGGGCCGAGGCGGGCGGTGACCGGTCCGGGCAGCAGGAAGATCCCGGAGCCGACGACGCAGTTGACCCCCAGGCCGACGACGTCGAGGCGGCCCAGGCGCCGGGGGGGCGGCGGGGCCGTCACTCCGGCAGCTCGATCCCCGGCAGGGGATGGGCGGCCTCGTAGGCCGAGATCGCCTCGTCGAGCGCCAGGAGGTAGCCCATGGGGTCGAGGCCCTGGAGCAGGCACTCCTGGGCGAAGGGGTCGACCGGGAACGCGATCTCGGAGCCGTCGGGCAGCCGGAGGCGGGTCGCGGCGAGGTCGACCGCCACCCGGGCCGCGGGGTCCTCGGCCAGGGCGAGGAGGCGCTCGAGATCGGCCGGAGCGACCGCGACGGGCAGCAGGCCGTTCTTCAGGGCGTTGGTGTGGAAGATGTCGCCGAACGAGGTGCTCACCACCGCCCGGAAGCCGTACTCGACCAGGGCCCAGACGGCGGTCTCCCGCGAGCTACCGCAGCCGAAGTTGTCGCCCGCCACGAGGATCGTGGCGCCTCGGCGCTCGGGGCGGTTGAGGACGAACTCGGGTCGCGGCCGGCCGCCCTCGTCGAAGCGCCAGTCGTGGAGCAGGATCTCGCCGTAGCCGCCGGGGCCACGCGAGGTCTTGAGGAAGCGCGCCGGCGTGAGCTGGTCGGTGTCGACGTTCGGCCGCGGCAGCGGCACGAGGGCGCTCTCGAAGGGGGTGAACGGCTCCATCTTCTAGTGAGCCTCCGCCTCAAACCGACGAGGCGCCTGAAGCGTCTCCGGCGCCACGGGTCGCTGGTCCCCCGCCCACGCCGACCGAGCACGGCTGCGCTCCTCGGAACGGCGACTCCAGACCGCTGGATTCATCGGATCGCCCCCCTCTCCCTCGATCCCTCTCCCACGCTCCGGGGGGAGAGAGGGACGCCGATCGATCGGATCTCCCCCCTCTCCCTCGATCCCTCTCCCACGCTCCGGGGGGAGAGAGGGACGCCGATCGATCGGATCTCCCCCCTCTCCCTCGATCCCTCTCCCACCCTCCGGGGGGAGAGGGACGCCGATCGATCGGATCTCCCCCCTCTCCCTCGATCCCTCTCCCACCCTCCCGGGGGAGAGGGACGCCGCCTCCCGGTCTCGCCACTTCGAAGAGCTCGGTGGATTCGTCACAATTTCGGCCTCTTCAGGGGTCCAGCGCGGCGGCCGGTACTTCGAGCCGCCGGGGATCGGCGACCCGGCCGGAGACGGCGGTGGCGGCCGCGGTGAGCGGGCTCGCGAGCAGGGTGCGGCCGCCCTGGCCCTGGCGCCCCTCGAAGTTGCGGTTGGTGGTGCTGACCGCGAGCTGACCCGGGGCGAGCTGGTCACCGTTCATGGCGATGCACATGGAGCAGCCGGCCTCGCGCCACTCGGCGCCGGCCGCGCGGAAGACCCGGTCGAGCCCCTCGTCCTCGGCCTGGCGCTTGACCTGCTGGGAGCCGGGCACCACCAGCATGCGCAGGCCAGGCGCCACGCGGCGGCCGTCGAGGACGGAGGCCGCGAGGCGGAGGTCCGAGAGGCGCGAGTTGGTGCACGAGCCCAGGAAGACCACGTCCACCGGCCGGCCGAGGAGCGGACGGCCGGGCTCGAGGGCCATGTAGGCGAGGGCCCGGTCGAGGGCCGAGCGGCGCTCCGGGTCGGTCTCGGCCGCGGGCTCGGGCACCCGGCCGGTGACCGGGATGCTCATCCCCGGGTTGGTGCCGAAGGAGATCATCGGCTCGATCGCCGAGCCGTCGAGGCGCACCGCGCGGTCGAAGCGGGCGCCGGGATCGGTGGGCAGGCGGCGCCAGCGCGCGAGGGCCCGCTCCCACGCCGCGCCCCGGGGCGCCAGCGCCCGGCCCGCCAGGTACTCGAAGGTGGTGTCGTCGGGCGCGATCATCCCGGCCCGGGCGCCGCCCTCGATCGACATGTTGCAGATCGTCATCCGCCCCTCCATCGAGAGGGCGCCCACGGCGCTGCCGGTGTATTCGAAGACGTGCCCGGTGCCGGCGTCGACGCCGATCTCGGTGAGGAGCGCCAGGATCACGTCCTTGGCCGTCACCCCCGGGCCCAGGCGGCCGTCGATCCGCGCCTCGAAGGTCTTGGGGCGTCGCTGCACCAGGCACTGGGTCGCGAGCACCTCGGCGACCTCGCTCGAGCCGATGCCGAAGGCCAGGGCGCCGAACGCTCCGTGGGTGCTGGTGTGGCTGTCGCCGCAGACGACGGTCATGCCCGGCTGGGTGGCGCCGAGCTCGGGGCCGATGACGTGGACGATGCCGCGGAGCGGGCTGTCGACGCCGAGCAGCGGCACGCCGAAGTCCCGGCAGTTGGCGGCCATCTGCTCGAGGGTCGCGGGCACCGTCGCGTCGACCACCGGCAGGCTGCCATCGGCGCGCCGCGGGCCGGTGGGGAAGACGTGGTCGATGGTCGCCAGCGTCCGGCGCGGGCGGCGCACCGGGAGGCCGCGGCGGCGCAGCTCGGCGAACGCCCGCCGCGAGGTCAGCTCGTGGAGGAGGTGGAGGTCGACGTAGAGGATGGTCGGCCCGCCGGAGCGGGTCCGGCGCACCAGGTGGTCGTCCCAGACCTTTTCGAGGAGCGTGCGGGGTCGGTCGTTGGCGGGCGGGGTCATGCCGGAGGGTCTCCCAGTCGGGTCCACCCCTTGAGGTGCCCGCCGGCTCGGCCCTGTGACAGCCGCGGGACCCGGCGTGCGGCCGGTCGGCCCTCATGTCTCGGATCGCCGCGCCGGGGGCACTCTGTGCGTGAGGAAGCCCACGATGACCCCGCGCGAACAGTTCCCCTTCTCCGAGGTCCGGTCGATCTGGATGAACGGCGCCCTCGTCGACTTCGACGAGGCGCGCGTCCACCCCCTGAGCCACGCCCTCCACTACGGCTCCGGGGTGTTCGAGGGCCTGCGCAGCTACGACGGCCCGGCCGGCCCGGCGGTCTTCCGCCTCACCGACCACCTGCGGCGCCTCGAGCTCTCGTGCAAGGCCATCCGCATGGAGCCCGGCTACACCGTCGAGGAGCTCGAGGCGGCGGTCGTCGAGACCCTGCGCGCCAACGAGCTCAAGGCGAGCTACATCCGGCCCCTGGTCTTCCGCGGCTTCGGCTCCATGCGCATGAACCCTCTGGCCTGCCCGGTCGAGGTGCTCGTCGCCGCCTGGCCGACCCGCGGGCGGTTCCTGGGCGACGGCGCGGACCTCGAGGGGATCGACGTCGGGGTCTCCTCCTGGCGCCGGGGGCCCTCGGACGTCCTGCCCACGGGGGCCAAGGTCACCGGGACCTACGTCAACGCCCAGTTGGTGACCCTGGAGGCGGAGCAGAACGGCTACGCCGAGGGGATCGTCCTCGACCCGGAGGGCAACGTCAGCGAGGGGGCGGCCATGAACCTCTTCCTGGTCCGCCGCGGGGAGCTCTGGACGCCGCCCTTCGCGTCGTCGATCCTGCCCGGGATCACCCGCGACTCGATCCTGGTCCTCGCCCGGGAGATGGGCATCCCGGTCCGCGAGGAGGCGATCCCCCGGGGGCTCCTCTACGCCTGCGACGAGCTCTTCCTGACCGGCACCGCGGCGGAGGTGACCCCGGTGCGCTCGGTCGACCGGGTGGCGGTGGGCACGGGCCGCCCGGGCGAGGTCACCCGGCGGCTCATGGCGCGCTTCGAGGCGATCGCCCACGGCGAGGTCGAGGACCCCTTCGGCTGGCGCACCCCGGTCTACGAAGGCGCGCCGTTGGCCTGAGCCCCCGGCCGCTCAGCCGACGCCGCCCACCGCCTCGGGCGACGGGGCCTCGGCCCGGATCCACGCCAGGATCTTCCCCTCGTCGACCGTCCCGGGATGGCGCTCGGCCTCGCGCTTGACCTTCTCGAGCACCGTCCGGCGGGCCTCCTCGGAGAGCGTCAGCTCGCGGCTCTCGGCGAGGAACTGGATCCCTTGGGAGCCCGAGTGCTTGCCGAAGACGACCTCGTGGTGGCGCCCGACCAGGGCTGGCGGGTAGGGCTGGTAGCACTCCGGGTTGGCGAGCACGCCCGCCACGTGGATCCCCGCCTCGTGGGTGAAGCACCAGCGGCCGGTGACCGCCTTGTGGCTCGGCGGCTCGGTGCCCGAGACCCGGTGGACGAGCTGCGAGAGCTCCCAGAGCTTGTCGAGCCGGAACCC
The DNA here is from genome assembly GCA_963741925.1 of uncultured Acidobacteriota bacterium. Taxonomy (GTDB): domain Bacteria; phylum Acidobacteriota; class Thermoanaerobaculia; order Multivoradales; family DATKCC01; genus CAVUBL01. The sequence goes on along the minus strand of CAVUJU010000002.1, from coordinate 494,076 downwards.
CAGGTCGCGCCCGTACTTGACCTTGAGCGCCACCGCCAGCTCCTCGAGGCAGGTGTTGCCGGCGCGCTCGCCGACGCCGTTGACCGTGACGTGGACGACCTCGGCCCCGGCCTCGAGGCCGGACAGGGTGTTGGCGAGGGCGAGCCCCAGGTCGTCGTGGAAGTGGAGCACCAGCGGGCGCGGCAGGAGGGCCTTCAGGATGCGCACGACACAGCGGGTGCTCGTGGGGGTGAGGACCCCCAGGGTGTCGGGCAGGGTGATCTGGTCGGCGCCCGCCTCGACCGCCGTCTGGAGCATACGCAGGAGGCGCGAGAGCGGCGTGCGGCTGAAGTCCTCGACCCCGAAGGCGACGAGGGCGCCGTGCTCCTTGGCCCGGGCGACCGCGGCTTCGATCTTGCCCAGGGCCTGGTCGGGTCCCATCTTGAGCTTGTCGACGAGGTGGGTCTGCGAGCCGCCGAGGAAGAGCGAGACGAGGTCGACCCCGGTATCGACGGTGGCGTCGACGTCCGAGGGCAGGAGCCGGCACAGCGCCCCGGTCTTGAACCGGAAGCCGCCGTCGACGATCCGGCGGGCGGTCCGGCGCTCCTCCTCGGAGACGGCGGGGAAGCCCACGCTCACCCAGTGGATGCCGAACTCGTCGAGGGCGCGGGCGATCTCGAGCTTCTGGTCGGGGCTGAAGACCACGCCCGGCGGCTGCTCGCCCTCGCGCAGCGTCGTGTCGAGGACCTCGATCGGCTGGTCGATCCGCCCCTCGAAGGGGCCGGTCAGGACGTTGGCGGTGGAGGGCACGACGGGTTCGGGAATGCGCATGGAGAAGCTCCTCAGTCAGGTCCGGCGGAACAGGAATCGAGGTGATCGATCAAGGCATGAGCGACGTCGCGGGTGCCGGCGCTGCCCCCGAGGTCGGGGGTGAGGACGCGGCGCTCGGCGAGCAGGCGGTCGACCGCCCGCCCCAGGGCCCGGGCCTCGCCCCGGCGGCCCAGGTGCTCGAGCATCAGGCGGGCCGAGAGGACGGTCGCGAGCGGGTTGGCGATCCCGCGGCCGGCGATGTCCGGGGCCGCGCCGTGGACCGACTCGAAGTAGGCGTGGCGGTCGCCGAGGCAGGCCGAGGGCGCCATCCCCATGCCGCCGGTGAGCTCCGCCGCCACGTCGGAGAGGACGTCGCCGAAGAGGTTCGGGGCGAGGATCACGTCGAAGAGCTCGGGCTCCGCCACCAGCCGGCGGCAGGCGTCGTCGACGAACAGGTGGTCGTGCTCGACCCCGGCCCCGTCCAGCACCTCCTCGGCCAGGCTCCGGAAGAGGCCGTCGGTCTTGCGCAGGATGTTCGCCTTGGTGACCACGGTCACCCGCCCGGGGCGGCCGGCCGCGCGCCGCTCGAGGGCCAGGTGCGCGGCCGCGCGGGCGATCCGCCGGGTGCCTTGCTCGGTCGTGAGGCGCAGGGTGAAGAGCCCCTCCTCCGGCAGCTCCCGGCCCAGGTTGTCCCGGAACTCGGGCCAGCGCCGCCGCAGCTCGGCCACCTCGCCCTCGCGCCCCGGGTACTCGCCCTCGAGGTTCTCGCGCACCACCACCAGGTCGACCGGGGCGCCGTCGGCGAGCGGCGAGGCGAGCCCGGGGAGGGTGCGGGCCGGTCGCAGGTTGGCGTAGGTCTCGAGCCCCCAGCGCAGGAACCGGAGCACCGGCAGGCAGGCCTTGGCCGTGGCGCCGAAGAGGACGGCGTCGGCCTCGCGGCAGGCGTCGCGGGCCGCGCCCGGCATGGCGTCGCCGCAGCGCTCGAGGGCGTCGGGGCCGTGGAGCGGGCGCACGAAGCGGGCGGCGGGGAGCAGCGCGGCGAGCACCTCGGCGGTCGCCTCGACGACCTCCGGGCCCACCCCTTCGCCCCCGAGGAGCGCGATGGTCGGGACCTGGTCGAGCATGATGGAGCGTGGGCCCGGCCGGCGGGAGGCCGGCCACAATTCTTAGGTGACGGGGACCCTCCGGAGCGTGACAGGGGGCGGGCGGGCGGCGCCCGGGGCGCCCGGGGCGTCTCGGCGGCGGCTCAGCCCGGCAGGATCGGGGGCGGCAGGTGGACCTGGGCCCGGGAGAGGACGTCCAGCGCCGCGAGCCCGATCAGGGTGCCGGCGATCAGGAGCGAGACCACGAAGGCCACCCAGTTGGTGGTCCTCTGTTCCACGAGGTGCATGAAGAAGAGCGCGACGAGGACGCTCTTCGCCACCGCGATCGCCATCGCCACCGGCACCGCGAAGGGCCCGAGCTGGAGGAACGAGAGCCCGAGCGTGAGGGTGGTGAGGAGGAGCAGGCCGCCCAGGGTGAGGGTGTATCGCAGCATGGCTCGGCTCACTTCATCAGGTAGAACATCGGCCAGAGGAACAGCCACACGATGTCGACGAAGTGCCAGTACAGGCCGCCGAGCTCGAGGGGGGTGTGCCAGGTGGAGGAGTACCTGCCGCGGCGGGCGCGCCAGGCGAGGACTCCGAGGACCACGATCCCGCCCATCACGTGGATGGCGTGGAGGCCGGTCATCAGGTAGTAGAGCGAGAAGAAGACCCGGGCCCCCGGGCCGGTGAGCTTGTCGTAGTGGTAGTAGGCCCCGGGGTAAATCCCCTCGCGGAAGTGGTGGGCGTACTCGATCCCCTTCAGCACCAGGAAGAGCACCCCCAGCCCCGACGCCCCGGCCAGGAGCCAGGACGAGGCCTTCGGCCGGTCCTTGCGGATCGCGCCGACGGCGAGCGCCACGAGGTAACTCGCCACCAGCAGGATGTAGGTGTTGGCCGTTCCCAGCCAGAGGTCGGTGTGCTGGACCGCCTCGGCAAAGACCGCCGGGAAGGTCACCCGGTAGGCGGCGTAGAGGGTGAAGAAGCCGGTGAAGAAGAGTACCTCGCTCCCCAGGAAGGCCCACATGCCGAGCTGGGCCGCGTGGGCCTGCTGGTCGAGGTCCTGGAAGTGGCGCTTGAGGTGCCGCCGGCGGACCGCCTCGGGGCTCTCGGCCCGGCCGGCCGCGGCGCCGACGCCCGCGTTCGCCGCGGCGCTCACGTGCCGCTCTCCCGGTAGTAGTCGTGGGGCCGGCGGTCGAAGACCGGCGGCTCCTCGAAGTTGTGGGGCGGCGGCGGGGTCTCCGTCTCCCACTCGTAGCCCCGGGAGCCCCAGGGGTTCCTGCCCGCCCGCTCGCCGCGGGCGAGGGCCCACAGCAGGTAGACGAGGATCAGGGTCAGGCCGCCGGCGAACGACCAGGAGCCCACCGTCGAGACCACGTGGAGGGTCTGGAAGTGCGCGGGGTAGTCGGCCGAGCGCCGGGGCATGCCGGCGTTGCCCAGGAGGAACTGGGGCACGAAGGTGCCGGTGAAACCCATGAACACCAGCACCGCCGCCACCAGGCCGAGCCTCTCGGGGTACATGCGCCCGAACATCTTGGGGAACCAGTAGTGGAGGGCGGCGAGGAAGCCGGTCAGGGTGGCGCCCACCATGATGAAGTGGAAGTGGGCGACGATGAAGTAGGTGTCATGCCAGTGGATGTCGAGGGAGGTCGAGGCGAGGGCCACGCCGGTCGTGCCGCCGACGCCGAACAGGAAGAGGAACTCGAAGAAGTAGATCATCGGCGTGGCGAAGGAGATCGAGCCCTTGTAGAGGGTCCCCACCCAGGAGAAGACCTTCACCGCCGAGAAGATGGCGACGAACATGGAGAGGGCGCCGAAGATCCCGGCGTCGAGGGTCGAGATCCCGGCCACGAACATGTGGTGGCCCCAGGTCAGGAAGCCGACGAAGGCGATGCCCAGCGAGGCCACCACCAGGCCCCGGTAGGTGAAGGGGTTCTTGTGCGAGAAGGCCGAGACGACCTCGCCCATGACCCCCATGGCGGGCAGGATCATGATGTAGACCGCCGGGTGGGAGTAGAACCAGAACAGGTGCTGGTAGAGGATCGGGTCGCCGCCCTCGGCCGGGTTGAAGAGGCCGACCTGGAAGAGGTGATCGGCCGCCACCAGGGCGAGGGTCAGACCGAGCACGGGCGTCGCCAGGACCTGGATGATGCTGGTCGAGTAGATGGTCCAGACGAAGATCGGCATCTTGAACCAGGTGACGCCCTCGGCCCGCATGGTGTGGGTGGTGACGATGAAGTTGACGCCGGTGATGATGGTCGCGATCCCCAGGATGAAGACCCCGATCGCCACCGGCACCACTTGCGAGGGCGACTGGGCCGAGTAGGGCGGGTAGAAGGTCCAGCCGGTGTCGGCGCCGCCGGAGACCAGGCCCCAGAGGATCACCGCCGCGCCGGTCAGGTAGATGTACCAGCTCGCCAGGTTGAGGCGCGGGAAAGCCACCTCCTCGGCGCCGATCATGATGGGCAGGAAGAAGTTGCCGAAGGTCGCCGGGATCGACGGGATCATGAACAGCCAGACCATCACCACGCCGTGGAGGGTGAAGAGGCGGTTGTAGGTCTCGGCGCTGACGATGGTCGGGCCCGGGGCGATGAGCTCGATGCGCATGAGCATGGCGAAGGTGCCGCCGAGGGCCAGGAAGACCAGCACGCTCACCAGGTAGAGGATGCCGATCCGCTTGTGGTCCAGGGTGCCGAGCCAGGAGAGCACTCCGCGCTCGGAGGTGAGGTAGCTCGCCCCGCGCCGGTCCTCGGCGTCGGGTCGGCTGGCGACGGCGGCCGCGCCTGGGCTCATGGGGTCGTCTCCTCTCGCGGGATCACCGACTCGAGGTCCGGGCCGGGCTCGCGCAGGTACTTGATGTAGGCGAGGATCGCCGCCGTCTCCGGCGGGTCGAGGCGGCCCTGGTAGGTGGGCATGGCCGGCGGGAACCCGGCGACGATCTCGGCCATCGGGTCCATCATCGAGCGGGTCAGGTAGGCCTCGTCGGCGACCACCGTGGTGCCGTCGGTGAGCTTCACCCTGGAGCCGTAGAGGCCGAGCCAGGTGGGCCCGATGTGGGTCGTGCCGTCGGGGGTGTGGCAGCGCATGCAGCCGGCGAGGCTCGCGGCCTCGAGCCCGCGCCGGGCCAGGCCGCCGGGGGGCACGGCCTGGCCGCCCCGGGGCGTCTCCCAGCCGCCGGCCGGGGTGGGCTGGTCGGCGGCCAGGGCCCGGGCGACCACCGGCTCCCCGGTGGTTCCCGGAGCCTCGGGCTCGCGGCCCTCGAGCCACGCGTCGAACCGCTCGGCCGGCAGCACCACCACCCGGCCCCACATGCGCGAGTGGCCGGCGCCGCAGAGCTCGGCGCAGAAGAGCTGGTAGTCGCCCTCCCGCGTGGCGACGAACCAGGTGCTCGTGTAGCGGCCCGGCACGGCGTCCTGCTTGACCCGGAAGGCGGGCACGAAGAAGCTGTGGATCACGTCGCGCGAGGTCAGCAGCAGGCGGACCGGCCGGCCCTTGGGGACGTAGAGCACGCCCGCCGAGTCCTGGCCGTCGGCGTAGGTGAACTTCCAGACCCACTGCTTGGCGGTCACGTAGACGTCGAGCGCCCCCTCGGGCGCGATCGTCGAGTCGACGTACTGGCGGAAGCCGACCACCCAGAAGAGGAAGAAGAAGGCGAGGAGGAAGGCGCTCACCCCGAGCTCGAGCCAGAGGGGCGAGCGGACCTCGGGCGTCGTGACGCGGTCCTCGCCGCGGCGGCTCCGCCGGTAGCGCAGGCAGAACCAGCCGGTGACGACGAAGGTGACGATCCCCAGGAACCAGAAGAAGGAGAACTCGACGTACTGGAGGTCGTCGAGGCGGGGCGCCGCCTGGGACGCCTGGACCGGCAGAGCGAGGAGCCGGTGGAGGACCGCCTGCACGGCGTCGAAGACGTCCGACAGCGGGTGGGCCGGCGCCGCCGCCAGGGGGGCGAGGAACGGCCCGAGACGCGGCCAGCCGCTCATGCGCCCTCCGTCCCGAGCGCTTCGGCGTCCGACCCCCGGTGTGGCACCCCTCGGTCCGATCCCCGGTAGCGCGCCCCGGCGCTCGCCCCTCGGCGTGGCGCCCCGTCGTCCGACGCCGGGTAACGCGGTCCGGCGTCCGACGGTCGGTGTGGTGGTCCGGCTCCCGATCCCGGATAACGCGCCCCGGCGTCCGACCGTCGGTGTGGCGGCCCGGCGCCCGCCCCCGGGTATCGCGGTCCGGCGTCCGACCCCGGGTGAAGCGGCCGAGCTCCGTCTCGGCCGGGGCGGGCGGGGGGCCCCACTGCGCGGCGCCGGACCCACCGCAAGGCGAAGGCGATCCCGGCACCGGCGGCCACCAGGATCAACACCCCGCCCAGCCGCAGAAACCAGGTGAGGGCACCCGCGAACCGGCGCAGCGACGGCGTGTAGCGGTAGCAGCACTGGAGGATCGCATCCTGGATCGACCGGCCCGCCTCGCCGGCGGCGGCCGCCTCGAGGGCGTCGTCGAAGGTCGTCTGCTCGGGCTGCGCCCCCACGACGTAGCGCGACACCCGGCCGTCGGGGGCCACCGCCACCATCACCGCCGGGTGGGCGTACTGGCCCGACCTGCGGTCGAAGCCGTAGCGGAAGCCGATCGCCTTCGCGATGCGGCTCGTCGTGGCCTTCGGCCCGGTCAGGAAGGACCAGGCGGCCGCCGCCCGGGGGCCCACCGACTTCGCCAGGCTCCGGCGCTTGGCGCGGGCGTCGGCGGGCCCGTCGCGCGGATCGATCGACACGAAGACCGGCCGCACCCCGCTCGCGGCGGCGCTCTTCGAGGCGGCCAGGGCCCGGGTCGCCCCCTCGATGACCAGGCTGCAGAGCATGGGACAGGTGTAGTAGCCGAGCACCAGGACCACCGGGTGCTTGCCGTCGAAGAAGTGGCCCAGGCGCACCGGCCGGCCGGCCGAGTCCACGAGCCGGGCGTCGAGTGGCAGGGAAGCCCCCGGGTGCTGGTCGAGGCCGACCTTCTTCAGGATCGCCGGCTCGCCGACGTCGGCCCGCGACGGCGGCGGGGCGGCGACGAGGGCCGTCCCGAGGAGAACTGCGGCCAGGACGAGCCGCCGCCTCACGATCCACCTCCCGGTGGCCCTGTCTCGGGCCGTGGTGAGACCGGGTGGGGGCGTCCCCTTCCCCCCCGGGGGAGGGAAGGGGATCGAGGGGATGCGGGGGGGATCCGGTCGACCGCGCCACGATCAGCTCCATGGCCCGGCCGATGGGGATGCGGGCGTAGCGGTGGCCGCCGTCGACCCAGCTCCAGGCGTCGAGGTCCTCGGCGGGCGGCGGCGCAGCGGGCTCCTCGCGCTCCCCCCAGCCCCGGCCGACCGGCCCCTGGAGCAGACCGCCCAGCCGGCGGGGCGCCGGCGGCCGCTCCTCGGGCGCCGGTCCGTAGGCGAGGTGGAGCCCCGGGCGCGCGCGCGCCATCTCGCTGCCGAGCTCGCCCCAGGCCCACCAGATGCCGCCCGCCACGACCAGGACGCCGAAGACCATCAGGGTCACCGAGGTCCAGGAGCGCAGGGTGTCGGCCTCCTGGCGCGGGTGGGTCATGCTCTCCCGGCTCGGCTCGCCGGCGCGGCGTTCGCGGTATTCACTCATCGGCTCTCGTACTCCATGGAGCGCGCCAGGCGCGGGTCGCGGCGTGGCACGAGGGGGCGGCCGGTCAGGCGCCAGGCGCCGAAGGCCAGGGCGGCCCCGGCCACCCAGGCGAGGGCGGCCGCGTCGAGCCACAGGTACTCCCAGGCGGGGGCCGCGGCCGCGGGCGGATGGCCGGCGCCCAGGGCCGGCAGGACCAGCCAGAGGACGTCGACGTAGTGCAGGGCGAGGAGCCACACGGCCACCGCCGCCAGGCTCGTCGGCTGGCGCTTGAGGCGCCGGGAGAGGAGCGCGAGGAAGGGGAGGAAGAAGTGCCCGGCGATGAGCGCCCAGAGCACCCACTTCCAGCCGCCGTCCCAGCGCGCCAGGTACCACTTCGCCTCCGCCGGCTCGTCGGCGATCCAGACCAGGAAGCCCTGCGCGTAGGCGATGTAGGCCCAGAAGATGACGAAGACGAGCTCGAGGCGCCCGAGGGCGTGGTAGTGCGCCGGGGAGACCCGCCCGGCCAGGGGGCCGCCGCGCTCGAGCAACAGGGTGAGGAGCACCATGAGGGCCACGCCGCCCACCATCCCGCCGATGAAGACGTAGACGCCGAAGACCGTCGACACCCACTCGGGCGAGAGCGACATCAGCCAGTCGACCGCCGCGAAGTGGAGGGTGAAGGCGAAGACCAGGAGCCCGAGGCCGCTCAGCAGGACCGGGCGCTCGCGGGGCGCCGCGCGGCCGTCGTCCTGGCCAAACGACCACCGGCGCAGCGCGAGCGCCAGGCCGGTCCAGATCGCCAGGTAGACGAGCGAGCGCACGACGAAGAAGGGCACGTTCAAGTAGGCGTCCTTGGCGTGGATCACCTCGCGGGCGTGGTGGGAGAGGCCGTCGAGGGGCGGGACCCAAGGGTAGAGGCGACCCACGCCCACCAGCACCGGCAGGATGAGCAGGACGAAGAGGGGCAGCGAGCCGGCGACCCCCTCGGCCACGCGCCGGATGACCACGAACCACTTCGCCCCGGCCGCCCAGGTGATCATCACCAGGCAGAGGACGCCGAGCACCACGGTGATGGCGAAGACGAAGGCGGCGAGGTAGGCGTAGAGCGCCTCCTTCGGATGGCCGACCAGGGCGACGGCCCAGACCACCAGGCCGACCAGGGCGGCCGCCGCCGAGGGCACGATCACCCGCCGCGCCGAGGTCAGGACGGGCGGTTCCGTCATGGCGTGCCCGCCTCCCGGCGGCGTGGACCGGCGGCCGCGGCCGCGCGCTCGAGCTCGCGGCGCATGCCGGCCGGCAGCTCGGCGACCGGTGCCCGCCGGCTGAGCTCGAGGGCCCGGAGGTAGGCCACCACCGCCCACCGCTCCTCGATCGTCAGATCGGAGCCGTAGCCCGGCATCATGCCGTAGCCGTCCCGGATCACGCGGTAGATCGCGCCGTCCGGGAGGTCCCGGATGCGCGCCTGGTGGAGCGACGGGGGCTTTCTCAGGGCCATCACCTCGGCGACCGGGCTCACGCCGTCGCCGGCCGGCCCGTGGCAGGCGGCGCACAGGATGTCGAAGTGGTGGCGGCCCTTGGCGAGGAGCTCCATCGTGAGCTGGAGCGGGACCCGGGCGACCGGCCTGCCGCCGGAGGTTCCGTCGACCAGCTCGGGTGGACCGAGGCGGCGCTCCCGGGGGACGGTGCCCTCGGGCGGCGGGCGCATCACCGTGCCGTCGGGGAAGAGGTCGGTCGGCTCGTAGGCCCGGTAGCTTCGCTGCTGGATCATGCGCTCGAAGTTCCAGGTCTCGGAGGGCACCTTCTCGTTCGGCGCCTGGCAGCCCCAGAGGGCGGCGAAACCGGCGAGGAGCCCGGCGGCGACGGGGCCGGCGAGGCGGCCTTCCCGCCCGCGCGCCGTGCCGCGCCCTCGGCGCCCGAGCCTCACGCCGCACCTCCCGGCAGCTCGACGGCCGGCACGACCTGCTCCGGGTGGACCACCTGGAGGGCGCCCCCGCCGGTCAGGAGCTCGACCAGCTCGTCGCGTTCGTCCTCCTCCTCGAGCCGCGCCTCGCGGGCGTCGACGGCGAGCCAGAAGCGGTCGACGCTCGCCCGCTCGAAGCCCTCGAGCTCGAAGAGCGGGTTCCAGACCTCGGGCATCCGGGCGCCGATCCAGAGCCCGAAGAAGAGGAAGAGCGAGGCGAAGAGGACGGTCATCTCGAAGGTGACCGGGATGAAGGCGGGCGCCGAGTTCAGGGGCCGGCCGCCGACGTTCAAGGGATAGTCGACGGCGTTGCACCACCACTGGAGGAGGTAGCCCGAGAGGCCGCCGAAGGCGCCGCCGGCGAGGGTCAGCCAGGGCAGGCGGGTGCGCCGGATCCCCAGGAGATCGGCCAGCCCCTCGACCGGATAGGGGGTGTAGGCGTCGAGGCGCTCGTAGCCCCGCTCGCGGAGCGCCCGCGCCGCCGCCAGGAGCTTCCCCGGGGTGGCGAACTCCGCCGCCACGGCGATCCGCATCGGGTCGACGACGAGGCTCATTCCGCGGCCTCCCCCTCCTCGTCGTCGTCCTTCTCCTCCCGCTCCTCGCGGTCGAGCTCGTGGCGCAGCTCCTTGACCTCGTGGATCGGGACGAACGGCACGAAGCGGATGAAGATCAAGTAGAGGAACGTAAAGAACGAGAGCGTGCCGGCCAGGATGCCCCAGTCGACCCAGGTCGGGAAGTACATCGCCCAGCTCGAGGGCAGGAAGTCGCGGGCGAGCGACGTGACGATGATCACGAAGCGCTCGATCCACATGCCGACGACGATCAGCGACGAGCCGACGAAGAGGACGAAGACGTTGCGCCGCATGCGCCGGAACCAGAAGACCTGGGGCACGACGACGTTGCAGAAGATCATCGTCCACCAGACCGGCGCGTAGGGACCGCGCGGGCGCATGAAGAGGAAGACGTAGCGCTCGAAGGGCTCGCCGCTGTACCAGGCCGAGAACATCTCGACGACGTAGGAGAAGAACATCAGCGAGCCGGTCACCAGGAGGATCTTGGCGAGCACGTCCAGGTGGCGCAGGGTGATGACGTTCTGCATGTGGAAGATCCGCCGGATGGGGATCACCAGCACCAGGACCAGGGCGAACCCGGAGTAGATCGCGCCGACCACGAAGTAGGGCGGGAAGATGGTCGAGTGCCAGCCCGGGAGCTGGGCGATGGCGAAGTCCATGGAGACGACGCTGTGGACCGAGATGACCAGCGGCGTCGCGAGGCCCGCGAGCAGCCCGTAGGCCACCCGGTAGCGGCTCCATTCCCGGGTCGAGCCGCGCCAGCCGAGGGCGGCGAGGCCGTAGAGGCGGCCGGCGCGCCGGGTGGGCGCCCGGTCCCGGGCCGCCGCCAGGTCGGGCACCAGGCCGACGTACCAGAAGAGCAGCGAGACCGTGAAGTAGGTGGCGACGGCGGCCGCGTCCCACGGCAGGGCGCTCCGGAACTGGGGCCAGAGGCGCATGGTCGCCGGGTAGGGCAGGAGCCAGTAGAAGAACCAGGGGCGCCCCAGGTGGAGGAGCGGGAAGAGGCCCGCGTTGATGACCGCGAAGAGCGTCATCGCCTCGGCGATCCGGTTGATCGAGCCGCGCCAGGGCTGCTCGAGCAGGAGGAGGAAGGCGGAGATGAAGGTGCCGGCGTGGCCCAGCCCGATCCACCAGACGAAGTTGATGATGGCGTAGGCCCAGGCGACGGGGATGTTGTTGCCCCAGACTCCGATGCCGGTCGAGAAGGTGTAGAGGACCAGCAGGCCGAGCCCCAGGGTGCCCAGGAAGGAGAAGCCGGTGAGGGCCCTCCAGGTGGCCGAGGACTTCCAGAGCGGCGCCAGGATCTGGTCGGTCAGCTCGGCGTCGCCCGGCCGGCCGGCGAGGACCGGCCCGGGCGAGAAAGCGTGGCCGGCGCTCACTCGCCCGCCTCCTCGCCGTGGGTGCCCACGGCGGCGCCCCCCGAACCGGTGGAGACGCGGCCCCGCCCCCCGGCGCCGGCCCCTTCGCGTCCTGGCCTGTGCTCCCGGCGCCACCGCTCGAGCTCCGGGCTCGGGTTCGAGACCTTGACCAGGTAGCGGGTGCGCGGCTGGGTGCCCAGGTCGTGGAGCTCCTCGTACATGCGGGGGTTCTCGCGGCTCTTCGCGACCCGGCTCGCGGGATCGGTGATCGACCCGAAGACGATCGCCCCGGTGGGGCAGGCCTGCTGGCAGGCGGTGGCGACCTCGTCGGTGGCGAGCTCGCGCCCTTCGACGTCGGCCCGGTTCTCGGCGCGCCGGATGCGCTGCACGCAGTAGGTGCACTTCTCCATCACGCCGCGCTCGCGCACGGTCACGTCCGGGTTCAGGACCAGGCACTCGGTGTCGCTGCGCGCCTGGTTGAAGTCGAACCAGTTGAAGCGGCGCACCTTGTACGGGCAGTTGTTGGAGCAGAAGCGGGTGCCGACGCAGCGGTTGTAGACCATCTGGTTCAAGCCGTCGTCGCTGTGCACCGTGGCGTTGACCGGGCACACGTACTCGCACGGCGCCTTCTCGCACTGCTGGCAGAGCATGGGCTGCTGGACCCGGCCGAGGTGCCCGGGGGTGCCGGCCAGGTAGTTGTCGATCCGCAGCCAGTGCATCTCGCGGCCGTGGGCGACCCCCTCCTTGCCGACCACCGGCACGTTGTTCTCGGCCTGGCAGGCGACGACGCAGGCGGAGCAGCCGGTGCAGGCGGCGAGGTCGATGGTCATCGCCCACTGGTGGGGCGCGTCCATGGGGGGCGCCTGGTAGAGGGTGGCCACCGGGCCGCGGTGGCGCTCGGCCTTCTCCGGGTGCCGGCGGAGCTCCTCCAGGGTGTCGTGAAGGGCGACCTCGCGCCCCTCGAGCGACCAGTGGTCCTGGGTCGAGACCAGGTCGTGGCGGAGCGCCTCGCCGTGCTCCTCGCGCGGCGCGCCGTCGATCCGCCGGGCCGGAGCGAACAGCGGGCGGACCTCGAGACCGGACGCGAGCCAGGCCTGGCGTCCGGTGCGGAGGCGGTAGGCGTCGAAGCCGACCCCCTGGCCGACGCCGGCCCCGGTGCGCCGGCCGTAGCCGAGGTGCACGGTCACCGTGTCGTCGGCGTGGCCGGGCAGGGGGAAGACGGGAGCCCGGAGGCGCCGCTCGCCCAGGGCGAGCTCGACCACCTGGCCGCGCTCGATCCCCAGCCGATCGCAGGTCGCCGCCGACAGGAGCGCCGCGTTGTCCCAGGTGATCCGGGTCACGGGGTCGGGCATCTCCTGGAGCCAGGCGTTGCCGGCGAAGCGCCCGTCGTGGACCTTCCGGTCGGGCCGGAAGACGAGCTCGAGGGGCCGGGGGCCGCTCGCCGCCCGGTCCGTGAGGCCCGCGGCACCCGCGGCGGCGGCCGGCCGCCCGGCGCCGAAGCGCTCGACCGCGCCGGCCGCCGGGGTCGCCGTGACGTCCGGCGAGGCGGTGTCAGGGAAGAGGCCGCGCTGGAGGCTCCGGTTCCAGAAGCTCTCGAAGGCGGCCACGGGGCCGGGGACCGCCGCGCGCCACGCCGCGCGCACCAGCTCGTGGGCGCTCGCCTCGCCGCGGCCGGCGAAGAGGGCCAGGACCTCGTCGGCGGTCCGGCCGCCGTAGAGGGGACGGATCAGGGGCTGGACCGGCGAGGCGGTGCCGTCCCAGGCGCCGGCGTCGCCCCAGGATTCGAGGTAGTGGGCCGCGGCGACGTAGCCAGCCGTGAGGAGCGCCGTCTCGTCCTCGTGCTGACCGAGGTAGAGACTCCGGGCGACGCCCGGCAACAGGCCGGCGAGCCCCAGGTCCGCGGGCGCGGTGAAGGCCGGATTGCCCTCGAGCACCACCAGGGTCTCGACCTGGCCGGCCCGCAGCTCGGCGGCGAGGCCCGCCAGGTCGTGGGACGGCTCGCCCGCCTCGAGGAGCGCCGGCTCGCCGTAGGTGACGGTGATCCCGGCGTTGCCGAGCCGCTCGTTGAGGAGGTACGCCTGGGCATGGGCGGCCGGCGGCAGGCCCTCCCCGGCCACCACCACGCCCCGTCCGCGGGCCCGCCGGAGGTCGCCGGCGGCGGTCTCGACCCAGGCGCGCGCCTCCTCGGGGAGCGGGATCTCCTCCCCCGGGCGGCCGGCGCCGTTCCCGGCCGCGGCCCGCGCCAGGGCGGCGAGGAGCGGGACCATGTCGCTGCGCCGCAGCGCGAGATGCTCGTCGGCGAGGACCCCCGTGGGGGTGGGCGAGTCCTCGGCGACCCAGACCCGGCTCATCGCCTCGTCGAGAGAGGTGGGCCGGCGCCTGGCGACGAGCTGCCGGGCGTAGCGCAGGTGGAACGGACCGGAGGCCGCCGGGTCCGCGCCCACGATCACCACCACGTCGGCCCGGTCGAAGTGGAAGCGCGGGGCGAGGGGCCGTCCGAAGACCTCGCGCGCGGCCTCGAACGGGGCCGGGTCGTAGGTCGCGGAGTGGAAGGTGAAGCGAGCGCGCGGGTGGCGCTCCCGGACCTGGTCGATCAGGCGGCGGCGCAACGGGGAGGCGGTCGGCTCGAGCAGGAAGCGCAGGCGCTCGCCGCGGTCCCCGCGCGGGCCGCCGAAGGCCTCCCGGAGCTGGCGCCAGTCGACCGGACGCTCGCGCCAGCGCGCGCCCTGCCCCCGGGTGGGATCGTAGAGGCCGAGGACCGAGGCCTGCTCGAACGGGCCGGCCGCGCCGAGGCTCGCCGGGTGATCCGGGTTGCCCTCCACCTTGATCGGGCGTCCCTCGCGGCTCCGGACCAGCAGGCCGGTGGCGTAGCCGTCGAGCACCATCGAGGTGGCGTAGGTGAGCGGGACGCCCGGGGTGGCCTCGGGGGGCTTGCGGGCGTAGGGGACGATCAGCTCGTCGGGTGGGCCGCAGCCGACGAGGCTCGCCAGGGCGGCGCTCGCTCCCAGGAGCTCGAGGAAGCCGCGCCTCGAGAGGCCGGTGGGCGGCCGGTCCGCGCCGGGAGGGAGCTCGCCGACCCAGCCGCCGGCCGGGCCCGCTCCTGGTTCGTCGCTCCTGTGATTCATGGTCTCCCTGGGGTCGTAGGCGGTCCGTGGTGGTCGTGTCTCGAGTCGGTCGGCCTACCTGTGGCAGGCCCAGCAGTCGGTCGACGGGCGGATGGCGTAGGCCTGGGCGAGCTTCGCTCCCAGCTCGGCCTGCGACCCGGCGGGCTTCCAGCCCATGGTGGTGATCTCGTCGAGGGGCCGGAGGTTCTTTTCCGGGTCCCGGTGGCAGCCGAGGCACCAGCCCATGGTCAGGGGCTTGGCCTGGTAGATCCGCGCCATCCGGTCCACGCGGCCGTGGCAGGTCTCGCAACCGATGCCGTTGTCGACGTGGACCGAATGGTCGAAGAAGACGAAGTCGGGGAGCCGGTGGATGCGTTGCCAGCGCAGCGGCCGGCCCTCGTAGTAGCTCTCACGGACCGGCTCGAGGAGCGGGCTGTCGTTCCACACCTGGCTGTGACAGCCCATGCACCGGCCGGCCGACGGGATGCCCGCCGAGGGGGCCGTCTCGACCGTCGTGTGGCAGTAGCGGCAGTCGATGCCGTCGTCGACCACGTGGTGCCGGTGGTCGAAGGGGACCGGCTGCTCGAGGAGCTCGCCCTGGCCGGTGGCGTAGGGGGTGCGGACCCACCCCATGCTGGCAAGAATTACAAGCACGGGTGTAAGCAGCACGAGGACCAAAATCCAACGGAACGCGGCGTTGGCCGATCTGGAGAAACGCGCTGGCATGGTCGGGAGCATCGCCGGCGAGACTCACCGGAGCGCTGGATCCGCCAGAGGTCGGGGAAAAGGCTGTCAGTGAATCGTCGTGCGGCTCCGTCGGGTGTTTGCAAGAGGCGAGCCGACCCGTCCGCGCGGGGAAGCGTGGGCCCGGCTCGCGTCGCCGGCCGCGGCCGGCGACCCTCAGGGCGTCGCCGTCGGCGGCGAGAAGGGCGGGAGGGCGGGGCGGGTCAGCCGGCTCGCCCATCCCTGGCGCCCGAGGAGCGAGCGGAGGCGCTCGAGGAGCGAGCGGCGATGCGCGGCGAGGAAGGGAGTGACCACGCGCAGGAACCGCTTCGGGAGCTCTTCCATGGGAGCGTGGCCGCAGCGCTCGAAGACCACGATCCGTCCCCGCGACAGGCGGCCGAGCTCGCGCCGCGCCCGCTCGAGGGGGATCACGCGGTCCTGGACCCCCCAGATCACCAGCGCGGGCGCTTCGATCGCCTCGAGCGGGGCCTCGCAGGCGCCGTCGTCGCAGGGGGCCATGAGACCGAAGAACGCCTCCTCCACGCCCTCGACGAGGAGGCGGTCGCGGTACTCCTCCACCAGCTCGTCGCTGACCAGCGAGTCGTCGTAGTAGCAGGTCTCGAGGTCTCGGCGCACCGAGCTTCCGGCTGAGGAACAGCCCGTGGAGCAGGAGGTAATTGAGCGAGCGGAAGCGGGCCCAGAGCTGGCGCTGCTCGTCCATGTACTCGGGCAGGGCCGACGCCACGAGGACGAGGCTCCGGACGCGCTCCGGGTGATGGGCGGCGAGCCAGACGGCGAGGGCGCCGCCGAACGAATGCCCCATGGCGTGGCACGCGTCGACGCCGAGCCGGTCGAGGAGCTCGAGGATCACGCGCCCGTACGCCGGGATGGTGTAGGCGGCGGGGTCCTCGGGTCGCTCGGAGTAGCCGAACCCGGGCAGGTCGACGTTGATCACCCGGTAGCCGCGCGACAGGGTCGGGACGACCTCCCGCCACGAGTAGCTCGAGCAGGCGAAGCCGTGCAGCAGGACCAGCGGCTCGCCGCGGCCCGTCTGCTCCACGTAGACCTGGCGGCCGTCCACCTCGACGAAGCGCTCGGCCGGCAGGCTCGAGCGGAGCTCGGCGTAGGACCGGGTCGTGGACCAGACGTCCTCGATCAGGGCCGAGAGGCGCACGGGGCTCGAGGTCGCGGGGCCGGTGCCTTCATCTTCGTGTGTCACGGCTCGTAACTCGCTGTCCGTCAACCAGTTCCGCCGCCGGTTGGCGACGCTCGCCGGACGCCCCTGCAACCAGCGAGCCAGCGCGCCGGCTACGGCTCGAAGCCGGTGCGATCGAAGAAACCGGGCAGCTCGCTGGACGACGGGCCGGGGCCCGGCAGGCGGTAGTAGCGGGCGCGGCCGGTCGCGAGCTGCTCGATCCAGAGCTCGACGGTGGCGGTGGTGAAGCGGACGACCGTCGGCCACAGGTAACCGTTCGGCTTGGGGCCCACGATCCGCACCAGGACCTCGCTGCGGCCGGGCAGGGCGCCGCCGACGCACAGGGTCTCCGGCACGCAGACCGGGTCCTCGGTCCCGATCCGGGGCGCCGGCTCGTCGCCGCCGATCCGCACCCGGAAGGCGAAGCCGGGGAAGCGGTCGAGGCCGATCGGGGGGACCGGCGGGGGCAGCGGGTCGGGCGCCAGGGGAGCGACCTGGGTGTCGGGGCAGAGGTTGTCCGCCAGGAGGTGCTGGTCCCAAGTGGCCAGCAGCGAGCCGTCCCGGGCGAAGGCGAGGGCGGTGGGGCCGGCGCAGCCCTCGGGGAGGAAGAGCTCGCCGGTCAGCGGCTCGAGCTCGGCGGAGTAGACCCGGAGGGGACACTCCACGACCGGCTCGCCGGGGAGCGGCCGGTGCCAGGCGAGCACGAAGAAGCCCCCGGGCCCGGTGGCGAGGACCGGGCCGTCCTCGGGGACCACCGTGGTCTCGGCCGCCTGCACCGTACGCCCCTGGGGGACGAAGCCGCTCGCGAACCGCTCGATGGTCATGGTCCTGTCGCCGTTCTCCCAGGCGATGACGACGCCGTCACCGGGAAGCCTGGAGGCCGCGATCGCGGTGCCCGGCATCGCGGTGCCGGCGCTCACCGGGTAGGTGTTCACCAGGGTCCCTTCGGGATCGAAGTGTCCGCCGACCAGCCGGCGCGGGATGTCGCCGACGTCCTGGACCCAGGCGGCGTAGAAGCCGCCGTCCGACCGCCCGGCGATCGCGAGGCCGGCGCCCGGCTCGTCGGAAGGGGCCACCAGGTCGAAGGCGCTGCCCTGGGGCCGGCCGCGCCCGTCGAATCGCCGGGCGCGGACGCGCAACGCCCCGCAGGCTTCGCTCCAGGCCACCCAGAAGCCGTCGCCGGCCGCGACGAGGGCGTGACTGCGTGGCGCACAGGAGGTCAGGAGAGTCGCCCGGTCGACGGCGAAGCCGTCCAGGGGGCCGGCCTGGAGACCGGCCGGCGAGGTCCAGGACAAGAGCACGTCGCCCTCGGAGCTCGTCGCGAGACGGGGGTGGGTCCCCACCTCGCCGCCGGGCAGGCGCACCTCGTGGAGCGGGCCCACCCGGCCGCCGTCGTCGCCCAGCAGGGCGCCGACCAGGCTCACCTGCTGGCAGCTGTTCGGACCGAAGGGGAGGGCGACGATCTGCCAGCGCGGCCAGACGGCGAGGAACCCTCCCTCCGGCGCCGCGGTGACGGCGGGCGGGCCGGCGAGGGTGGCCTGGGGGTCGAGGCGGTCGGCGTGGACGGTGCCGGCGGCCGCGAGCAGGAGAAACAGACCCGCGGCGGCGGCCACGTTCTGGAGGGAGGAGTGAGGAAGGCGGTCCAAGGCGTCCAAGGCCATGCCACATTAGCATATCAGATGCTCCGGAGCAACCGCGGCCGTCGCGATAGAGTCGGCGGCCGTCCGGTGTCCAACCGAAGGTTCGGTCTCGTACCGCGCTTCTAGCGGTCCGTCAATCTTCATTTGACAGAGGTATCCGGCGAGGATTTCGCGTCGCTGGCCAGGCGCTCCGACGCAGGCGTAGCGGGGCCTACGTCGAGGAGGAGCCACGCCGCCAGCGGCGTGAAGGACCGTCGGGACCCGTCAATTGAAGGTTGACGGACCACTAGAGGTCTGCTCAGGCCAGAATCGTGACGAACGAGCCGAGTTTTTCGGCGCAGCGATACGGGGAGGGGGCGTCCCCTTCCCCCCCGTGGGGTGGGAAGGGGATCGAGGGGTTGCGGGGGGCATCCGATGAATCTGGCAGTCTGGAGTCGCCGTTCCGAGGAGCGCAGCCGTGATCGGTCGGCGTGGGCGGGGGACCTGCGACTCACGAAGCCCAAGGCGCTCAAGACGCCTCGTCGGTTTGAGGCGGAGCTTCGCTAGGAGGAGGTTTCCGTGAACCGAAAGCTCTATCTCCTCGGCCTGTTCCTGGTCTTCGCCGCGGTCTGGGTGTGGGCGGCGGTGCGCCCGGTCTTTCCCGACGACTGGCTGCTCGAGAACTACCTGGTGTTCCTCGGCGTGCCGCTGATCCTCGTCCTCGGGCGCTGGTTCCGCCTGTCGCTGATCTCCTACACGCTGCTCACGGTGTTCATGATCCTGCACGTGATCGGCTCGCACTACACCTACGCCGAGGTCCCCTTCGGCGACACCCTCCAGCGTTGGTTCGGGGCCCAGCGCAACATGTACGACCGCCTGGTCCACTTCTGCTTCGGGTTCCTGGTCGCCTACCCGGTGCGCGAGGTCTTCATCCGGATCTCCCGGGCGCGGGGGTTCTGGAACTACTACCTGCCCGTCGAGCTGACCCTGGCCTTCTCCGCGATCTACGAGATCCTCGAGTGGATCGCGGCGGTGACCTCGGGGTCGGAGGCCGGCCTCGCCTTCCTCGGCGCCCAGGGGGACATCTGGGACGCCCAGAAGGACATGCTGATGGCCGGGATCGGCGCCCTCCTCGCCATGGCCGTCACCTTCGTCGTGGCGGTGATCGTCGAGCCCGATACCTGGACCGCGGTCCGCGAGAGCCTGAGGATCCCGGCCGGCGACCGGCCGATCGGGGAGGACCAGATCGCCGACTGGTGGCGCCGGCGCAGGGGAGCTTGAGAGGAGGCCGCGAAACGGGTGGCACCTCGACCGGCTCCTCGACCGCGGCACCTCGACCGGAGACCGGAAGGGTCCGGCGCTAGGCCCGGGACTCGGGCTCTCGCCCTCCCCGCAGGATGCGGCGGAGTCCCCACCCGAGAAGGACGAGGCCCACCAGAGGGATGGTCAGCTCCAGGTAGATCATCAGATAGGACCAGTCGCCGGGAGAGTTCGGCGTCGGCGAGCCGGCTTCGAAGACCCCCTGGGCGACCAGGGCCCAGGTGGTCGCCACGCCCAGCAGGATGAATGGAAGCCCCGCGAAGAAGGCGAGAAGCAGCACGATCTCGAGCACCAGGTTGGCGGAATCGGCGCGCATGCCTTTACGCTCCGCTGCGCGCGAACGGCGGGCCCGGCCCGAGGCCGTCCGGCAGGAGCGCTCCGGTCAGGCTCCGAGCGAGCTCGAGCTGGGCGCTCGTGACCTCGGCGCGCGAGAGATCGGCCCGGGCCAGGTCGGCCTGCCAGATGCTCGCCCCCTCGAGGTGCGCGCCGGAGAGGTCGGCGCCGGCGAGAAACGCCTGGTGGAGGCGACACCCCTCCATCCGGGCCTGGCGCAGGACGGCCGACCGCAGGTTCGCCCCGCGCAGGTCCGCGGCGCGCAAGTCGGCTTCCTGGAGATCCGCGACGGCCAGGTTCGCGCCGGCGAGCGAAGCCCCCGAGAGATAGGCCTTCCGCAGCCCGAGGCCTGACAGGTCGAGGCCGGAGAGATCGGAGTCCCGGAGATCCGCCGCCCCCAGGTCGAGGTGCGCCCGGAGTGCTCCGGCCTCGCGCGCCGCGACGAGAAAGGCTCGCTTGCGGGAGGCGTCCAGTCCCCGCAACCCCGAAAGGATCAAGCCTCGGGCGAGGTGGGCAGCGCACGCCGAGTCGTTGCCGTGGAGGGCGGCGGCCCGCTCCAGGCAGTCTCGAGTTGCCGCGAGAAGTCGGTCACAGGACGCGGCGAATCCCGCGGCCCAGCACCCAGCCGCTTTCCGGTCGAGGCGCGACAGGCCCGCGACGCCCAGTGCCCCGAGCACCAGAAGACCCGCGACGAGCCAGACGAAGGCGAGCATCAGGGCGCCTTCGTGCGGTCCCAGGTACAGCTGCATCGCCTGAGCCATGTGATCCAGGAACGCGAAGCACAGGAGGCCCCAGAGACCCGCCAGAAGCGCTGCGATCGAGAGCGCGAGGGTGACGAGCCGGGCCCAGAGTCGCCGGCGCGCAAAGTCGGGCGGCGCCGGCGCTGCGACGGGGGCGGGGAGCTCGAAGCCCACCGGCTCGAGCCTTGCCTCCCGAAGGAAAAGGTGAAACCGCGCTCGCCGGTCCGGGTCGAGCTCCGCGAAGCTTCGGGTTGCGGCCCTGTACATTCTGGCAGCGCGGGCCGGAGCGGCCTCTACGGAGCCCTCGACACACTCGCGGAGGAGCCACTGGAGATGGGCTTCCCGGGCGGGCCCGGCTGCGGCCTGGCGGAGATCCTCCAGCTCGCGCGGCTTCGCCACCTGGAAACGGATCAAGGCGGCGACCAGGAACAGGAAGATGCCAGGCAGGGTGCACACCGCAACCCCGGCCAGCCAGAAGAGGTGGGGCGCCTGCCGGACCCAAGCGGCGAGCAGGGGCGATGGGCCCTCGCCGGGCGGGTAGGTCGGCTCGATGGATCTCAAGACCGCATCCGGCCCTTCGATCAGCGGAGCAGAGGAAGCCAGGAGACCGAGAAGGATGCAGCCCAGGCCGGCGAGGACGAATCCCACAGCGAGCAGGTTGGCACGGCTCATCGAAGGGTCTCCGCGCGCTCCGAGGGAGCCAGAAAGGGCCAGGCGGCGAGGCGGTGGCCACAGCTCCGGCAGCGTCGCCCGAGGACCAGGCGCGCCGTTGCCGGCGCACCGCAGACTTCGCACTCCTGGCGGTGAAACCCGAGCCACGACGCGGCAAAGACCACCGAGGCGAAGCCCAGCAGGAAGTAGACGAGCAGGGCAAGGGCCAGAAGCGCCAGGGGTGCACGTCACGATTGTGACGGTGTGAGTCGGATCTTGATGGCAGGGGGTGTGGCGTGGTAGTCTGACAGTACTATAGACTGTCAGAGAGGGGGGACCGGACCATGGACCACACAGACGAGCTCGAAAGGCGACGCAACGAGATCCGCGGGGAGCTGGCCGATGTCGGGGACCTGCGGCCCGGATCTCTCGTGGCCCGCTATCGCAAGTGCGGCAAACCCAACTGCCACTGTGCAGGCGAGGGGGAGCGAGGTCACGGCCCGAGCTGGTCCTTGACGCATCGGGTCGAGGGCAAGACGGTGACGAAGGTCATTCCCGCCGGCGCCGTCCCGCAGACCCAGGCACAGATCGCCGAATATCGGCGCTTGCGCCGTCTGACGGCGGAGCTCGTCGAGGTCAGCGAGAGCTTGTGCGATGCACAGTTGACCGGGGAGGACGCTGGTGCATCGGCGGGGTCGAAAAAAGGGGCTTCAAGGAAGCCTTCGACGGGGAAGTCGTCGCCGAGATCGAAACCTTCGTAGGTCCTTGTGCCGTCGACGACCTCGACTTCGAGGCCATCGAGATCGCAGCGCGACGGCGGGCGCTGGCTATCGCAGCGCGGGCGGTCGAGAGACGATTCAACGCCGACCGCTCCGATTACCGCGGCCCGGTCCTGGCCTGTCCCTGCGGCCACCAGGCCCGCTATGCGGGAAGGCGGTGCAAGACGTTCAGCACCGTCCTGGGCGATCTGTCGCTCGAACGGGCCTACTACCACTGTGCCCGGTGTCAGGGCGGCTTCTGCCCGCGCGACCTGTCGTTGGGGGTCCAGGGCACCTCCCTGTCGCCGGGGACCCAGCGCATGGTGGGCCTGGCGGCGGCCCTCGTGAGCTTCGCCGAAGCCAGCGAGCTGATGCGCGAGCTGGCCGGAGTCTCGGTGGAGCCGAAGCGAGTCGAGCGGGCCGCCGAGGCCCTCGGCCGGCAGATCGCCCACGACGAGCGCTCCGTGGTCGAGCCGCAGCCTCCGAGCGCGCCGACGATGTACCTCGGCTTGGACGGTACCGGCGTCCCGATGAGAGCCTCGGAGCTGGCAGGCCGTCCCGGCAAGCAGCCCGACGGCACAGCCAAGACGCGCGAGGTCAAGCTGGTCACCCTCTGGAGCGCTGAGACCACCGATGAGCGCGGTGTGCCGATGCGGGATCGCGGCTCGGTCAGCTACTCGGCGGCGCTCGAGAGTGCCGCTTCCCGCGATACCGACCGTACCCTGTCGCAGTTCGCCCAACGGGTCGAGAGAGAGGCGCTCCGCCGCGGATTCGACCGTGCTGCGCGCCGCGTTGTCCTGGGCGATGGCGCCCCGTGGATCTGGAATCTGACGGAGGAGATCTTCCCCGACGCCATCCAGATCGTCGATATCTTCCACGCCAAGGGACATCTTTGGGATGTGGCCAAGGCCATCTACGGCCCCGGCACCGACCTCGGCCAACGCTGGGCCAAGCAGCGACGCGACGAGCTCGACGAGGGCAACATCGACGCCATCATCGCTGCCTTGGCAGCCCACGAGCAAACCAACGACGAAGCACGCAAGTGCCTCGCCTACATCACCCACAACCAGACCAGGATGCGCTATCCCTGGTTCCGCGCCCAGGGCCTGTGCGTCGCCACCGGAATCGTCGAAGCCGGCTGCAAAGTAGCCATCGGCACTCGCCTCAAGCGTGCCGGCATGCATTGGACCGTCGCCGGAGCCGATGCCATCATCGCCCTGCGCTGCTGCAAGCTCAGCAACCGCTTCGACGACTTCTGGAAACGCCGGGCCGCACGACAACTACCTTGACACCGCCCGGCCGCAGCAACCGCCTGACCGTCACCTCACAAATCTGACGTACACCCCAGCGCCAGGCTGCTCAGCACGAAGACGACGACGAAGCTCTGCCGAGGCGATCCTCCGAGGCGCGAGAGGCTCTGCAAGAGCTCCGCGTCGCCCACCTTCTGGAGCGTCACGCGGAGGGCCAGGGCGGGGCTGTACAAGACCGCCAGCAGGAGCGCCGAACCCCAGGTGAGCCAGGCCTGGCGTCGGCAGGGTGGGAGAGAGCCGCCGGCCGATCCGAGGGCGAAGCGGGCCATTGCACGGCAGTAGACCAGCCACATCCAGGTCAGGAGGGTGAAGCCGGCGAGCCAGGCCAGGACGTAGAGCGGGGAAACCGGTGCCAGTAGGAAACTCGCCGGGGTCGCCAGCAGGCCGGCCTCGAGCCCGAGAGCGAAGAGCAGGGCGGTCCGTCCTTGACGGAGGTATCCCCAGTCGCCCTGCGAACCGGTCGCCAGGTCGGCGACCGCCTCGCGCTGGACCTGGACTCCCAGGGTGCTGGTCAAGAGGAAGGTCAAGGCTCCCAAGGCGACCAGGGCGATCCCCAGGAGCGCCAGCAACGCCAGAGGGCCGAGCAAGAAGAACAGGACGGTCATCGAGGAGCGCGCGATCTGGACGACGTCGGAGAACATTGCGCCGGCATTGGCCAGGACCGTGGTGACCAGCAGCCCGGTGAGGAATGCGAGGTCGGGGGAGACCCGGAACAGGGGGCCGGCATCGTCGAGGATCGCGAGCCGGCGACTCGGGGAGGGATGGTGATAGGCGCCGTAGTCGCGGAGCGCCTCGAGAGCCCGCTCGAGGCGTGGATGCCGGGCGAGGCCGCGGCGCGCGGCGCCCCAGCGCTGCCACCAGGGCCGATGGCTGGGGCGCAGGCGG
This sequence comes from uncultured Acidobacteriota bacterium, assembly GCA_963741925.1. GTDB lineage: Bacteria > Acidobacteriota > Thermoanaerobaculia > Multivoradales > DATKCC01 > CAVUBL01. Next base: position 470,086 of record CAVUJU010000002.1, on the reverse strand, counting down.
AGGCGGCCGCGCAGGGCCTCGCCTCGGCCCCAGGAGACGGCTCGCCAGTCGGCGTAGAACTCCCGGACCCTGAGGAGACCCGCCCAGGTCCACCAGAGGACGCCCAGGAAGGCCAGGCTCCGGACCGCCAGAGCGAGGAGCTCGGGGACCGTCCGGGCGGACCCCGGAGCGCCCCCGGAGAAGGCCGCCTGGAGCCACACGCCGAGCATCAGCAGGGCGGTCGAGATCCCCATCGCCCGAGTGATCTCCTGGCGACGGATGTCGCCGTTGGCGAAGTGCCCGAGCTCGTGATAGGCGACGGGTCGGAGGGTCTCGTCCCAGGCGGCGTCGAGAAGCCCACTCGGATAGGCGAGGACGAGCCGTTCGCGACCCTGGGTCCCGAAGGCCATGCCGGTGAAGAGCCCGGGCATGTGAACCAGCTCGATGGACGCCGGCAAGCCGGCCCGGGCGACGAGGGCGCGGATCTCCGCCACCGCCCTCGGCGCCTCGTCCGGCGCCAAGGATCGGACACGGGCGGAGAGCCGCCGCCAGCGCGGGTGGAGCCGGTAGACGAGCACGGCGGTGGCGGCCGTCAGGAGGACCAGGAGCAGCGCAAGGCCGAGGCGAGCCGCCCACTTCGCCAGAATCTCGAGCGAGGTGCCGAGCCGAGCGGGGTCCTCGAGGTACCGGAGATCCCGGTCCGTGAGGCCGGCCAGACCACCCGCCGTTGCGATCCTCTGGGTCAGCCCAGCCGGAAGGCGGGCCGCCTGCAGCTCCTGGTCGGTCACGGCGAGCCCCGGGGCGACGAGGCCGGCCGCGCTCCAGGTGAGGAACAGCATCGCCGTGATCAGCATCCAGAACCTCCCCCGGGTCTCGGTGGGGAGGCTGAACGGATCGAGGTCGGTGATCGGTGCGGCGCGTCGTCGTTCGCGCCTCATGGCCGGCCCCCTCCGGCTACCGGGCCGGGTCGGCCGTCGAAGCCGAACAGGTCGCCGTCCTGGACGCGCAGATAGAGCACGGGCGTGGCCCACTCGAAGCCCCCCCGACGCCGGTCGAGGTCGAAGATGGCCTGGCGTCCCTCGACCAGCGCCGCCTCCACCGGGTCGCCCGCGGCGAGCGCCGCGTAGAACGCCTCGGCGAAGCGGATGGCGGCCTCGTCGGAGATCGGGAACTGCATCGCCAGCACCGCGGGGAACCCGGCCAGAACCAGGGCGGCGGCCGTGCCGGAGAAGACGTCGAGCCCGTCCCTGCGCGGCAGCCTGGCGGTGTCGCAGGCGTTGAGGACGACGAGGCGGAGGTCGTCGATGCCGCAGAAGAGGGTCGAAAGGTCCTTGCCGGTCAAGGCGTCGGAGCTGTTGTCCGCGCCTGCGAGGAGGAGTCGGCCCTCGTCCTTCGTCTCGTCGTACGAACCGTGCCCGATGAAGTGGAGAACGTGAGGGGAGACCTTGCGGAGCTTCTCGGCGAAGCGCCCGGCTGGTCGCCCCGGGCAGGTCGGTGACCTCGGCGCCGGTGCGATGGCGGAGAGTCTCGACGATCGAGGTCACCTCGTTTCGCGCCGCGACCGGTCCGGTGCCGGCCGGCTGTGCCGAGGCCACCAGGACGCGGAGCGGTGGGGCGGTGGGCTCGAGGCGAGGCGCCTCCGGCATGGCGGTCTCGAGCTGGCGCACCACCGGGGTTGCGAGGTCGTGACCGAGGAAGAGTCCCCGGCGGCGGTCGAAGAGCAGCTCCCACGGGCAGGCGCACAAGGCGGGGTAGGTCGGGTCGAGGACCAGGCGCAGGCGCAGACCCTCTCCGTGTGCCCGCGCCGCGGCCGAGCTCCGTTCGAAGGCGTCTCGCACACCCCCGGTGAACAGGGCGTCGAAGAGGTCACCGCCAAACCCCGTGGCGTCGCGGCCCGCGAAGGCGTGGCCGGCGGTCTCGACCGTTCGGGCGTGGGTCCACGCGGCGTGCTCGAAGCTCTGGACGAGCCAGGGCAGGTCCGCCAGGGGGAAGGGTGGCTCGAAGTCCGCCGGGGCGCCGCCGGCGGCGGTGGGGAGGACCCGGGTGCGAAATCCGCCGTCACCCTTGGGTTCGAAGCGGAGAGCGAGATCCCGGAACCGCGGCCGCGCCCGAGGGGGCCGCCCGGCGGCTGGGCAAGCGCTCCGCTCGGCGTAGGCGAGAAGAGCCGCGCGGACGGCGCGGACCAGCTCCGGGAGGTCCTCGGAACGGAACGGGATGCCGGAGAGACGCAGGACGACCCCGGCCTGTTCGAGCGAGAGGGCGAAGGGCCGACCGTCCTCGCGGGTGCCGCCTTCGACCTGCTGAACGGGATCCTGGACCTCGATCCGGCGGACCCAGTGTCGGCCCAGCTCCCGCAGGAGGTTGGCGAGAGCTTGGAGGACCAACGGCGTCAGCGCGCAGACCACGAGCTCCGCGGTACCGAATCCTCCCGGGCCGTCGCCCGGGCCCGGTTCGATCCTCTCGCCGCGTGCGATCCGATCCATCAAGGGCTCGATCAGATCGCCGGCGGCGGTCACCTCCGCGGGCTGGACGATGGCCACCGCCTGCCGGATCAGGGCCTCGGCCGCCTGTCGCTGCTCCTCCTCGGCGAGCAGCCCGGCGACCGAGCCGGGCCATGGTGCCGCTGGGTCGGTCGGTCTCACGACGACGATCTCCCGCTCGGTTCTCCCGGAGCCGGCTTCGAAAGCAGGCCCCCGAGCCGCGCGGGGGGTCGAGGGACCCGCCCGCGCGAGGTCTCGGAAGGATCAGACACCTTGGCTGGCGCTTTGTTGAGAAGGGCTGCCGATCCATCGGGCGGCGTCGCCGCAAGGCCGGCCGAGGCGGACCGGAACGCCGGTTGCAACGCCTGTCCAGGCAGCCGCGCGGCCTCCCGGCTTCGCGTGGCGGAAAGGCGACACGGTGTCCGGCCGATCTCTCGACGAGCTCCTCGATTCCCTGGACCTCCCCGAGGCCGAGCAGCCCGAGTGGACCGAGCCCATGCTCGCCACCCTGAGCGACGAGCGGTTCTCCGACCCGGACTGGATCTACCGCCGACGACACCGGCCTGCCGCGCAAGGGGGTCCACTGGGTGACCCCGAACCTGGTCGCCGAAATCGGCTTCACCGAGTGGACCGACGACCTGAAGCTGCGCCACCCGCGCTTCCTCGGGCTGCGCCATGACAAGGAGCCGGAGGACGTGGTCCGCGAGACGCCCTGATCGGATCTCCCCCCTCTCCCTCGATCCCTCTCCCTCCCTCCGGGGGGCGAGGGACGCCGATCGATCGGATCTCCCCCCTCTCCCTCGATCCCTCTCCCTCCCTCCGGGGGGCGAGGGACGCCACCTCCCGGTCTTGCTGGGACCGAAAGGTCGGCTCGTTCGTCACGAGTCTGGCCGGATCGCCGACGAGTGGCGGCGGGGGCGGTCGATGGGTCAGCCTTCGGGGTCCGGGCGGTCCAGGGGCCGGCCCAGCTTGCCGTGGGGGTCGAGGCGGGCGTAGAGGGCCGGCAGCACCCAGAGCACCAGCGGTCCGGAGAGGACGAAGCCGCCGATCACCGCGATCGCCAGCGGCTGCAGGAGCTGCGATCCCTCCCCCAGGGCGAGCGCCAGGGGCGCCAGGGCGCAGGCGGTGGCGAGGATGGTCATCGCCACCGGTCGCAGCCGGCGGCGGGCGGCCACGGCCCACGCCTCCCGCACCGCCAGGCCCCGGGCCAGCTCGAGCCGGCCCTCGTGGATCACGAAGATCGCGTTCTCGCCCACGATCCCCACCATCATGATGGCGCCGACGAAGCTCGAGATGTTGAGGGTCTTCCCGGTCACGAGGAGGGCTGCGAAGACTCCCGGCAGGACGCCCAGGGCGATGGCCGCGGTGAGGAGCGGCGCCCGCCAGTCGCCGAACTCGAAGAGCAAGATGACCGCCACCAGCAGCAGGCCGGCCAGAAGCACTCCGAGGAGGGCTTTGAACGACTGCTGCTGCTGGGCGTAGAGGCCTCCGTACTCGATGGACATGCCGGCGGGCAGGTGGAGCTTCCCGCGGAGGGTGCGCTGGATCTCGGCCACGGCGCTGCCCAGGCTGCGGCCGGTCAGCCGGGCGGTGACGCCGAGATAGGTCGCCAGGTCCTGGCGGTCGATCTCCGCTTCGGGGGGGCCGGTGGTCACCCTCGCCAGGTCGTCGAGGCGGGCGGCGGTGCCGTCGGAGCCCAGGATGCGCAGGTCGGGGAGCGCGCCGCGGTGGTCGCTGAACACCCGCACGTCGTAGACGCGCTCGCCGATCCGCAGGTCGCTCGCGACCGTCCCGACGAGCGCCGCCTCGACCTGTCCCTGGAGATCGTCGGTGGTCAGGCCGTGGCGGGCCAACTCGTTGCTCCGGGCCTGGAGATCCAGGGCGGGGCCCGCGATGGTGATGCCGTCGAAGACGTCCTCGATCCCCTGGATGCCGGAGACCAGGTGGGCCACCCGGCGCGCCGTCGTTTGGAGCTCCGCCTGGTCCTCGCCGAAGATCTTGACCTCGATGGGCTGGGGCACGCCGCCCGAGAGGTCGCCGATGTCGTCCTCGATGAGCTGTCCGAAATCGGTATGGATCGCCGGCTCGACCCGGGCGATGCCGGTGCGCAGGGCGTCGATCACCTCGTCCACCGGCCGCCTCTGGCTGCGCGGCTTGAGCAGAATCACGTAGTCGCCCCGGTTGGGCTCGGTGACGAAGAAGCCGAGCTGGGTGCCGGTGCGGCGCGAGTACCCGGCGACGTCGGGGAGCCCCTGGATCACCTTTTCCGCCTGGCGCAACATCTCGTCGGTGTCGGAGAGCGAGGTGCCGGCCGGCGTCCAGTAGTCGAGGATGATCGAGCCCTCGTCCATGGCCGGCAGGAAGTCGGTGTTGACGGCCCGGTAGAGCACGACCCCGAGGCCGCCGAGGCCGGCCACCAACAGTAGCGCCAGGGGCCACCAGCGGATCAACCGGCGGCTCCAGGGCCCTGCGTCTTCCGGAGGCCCGTCGTCCTCCTCGGGCATCGCGGCTTCGGCCCGGCGCATGGCCGCGGGGATCGCGAAGGCGGCCAGCAGAAACGAGGCGCCGAGGGCGAGCACCATGGTCAGGGCGAGGGGCTTGAAGAAGGCGCCCGTGACCCCGGAAAGGAGGGAGAAGGGGACGAAGACGACGATCGTCGAGAGGCTCGAGCCGATCAAAGCGGGCAGCAGCTCGCGGGTAGCGCTCACCGCTGGGCGCAGCGACAGGGCCTCTTCGTGGTGGCGATGGATGTTCTCGACCACCACGATGGCGTCGTCGGCCACCAGGCCGAGGGCCGCGGCGATCCCCCCCAGGGTCATCAGGTTGACGGTCATGCCGAAGGCTTGTAACCCCAGGAACACCAGGGCCACGGTGATCGGCAGGGAGGCCACCGCCACCACGGTCAGCTTCCAGCGCCGAAGGAAGGCGAGGAGCACCATTGCGGCCAGGACGACGCCGATGAGGATCGCGTCGCGCACGCCGTGCACCGAGTCGGAGATGAACCGGGCCTGGTCGTAGAAGTTGCTCCACTCGACACCGGCGGGGATCAGGTCGGGGTGGTCGTGGAGGAGCTTTCGGACCCCCTCGGCGATCGCCACCGTGTTGGCCGAGGGTTGCTGCACGATGTTGATGAGCACCGCTTCATGGCCGTTGGCGTTGGTCCGGATGTAGGAGACGGCGTCGCCGGGAGCGACGGTTCCGAGGTCGCCCAGGCGCACCGGCACGCCGCCCGCCACCGGGATCGCCAGGTCGGCGAGGGCTGCGAGGCCGCCGGCGCGGCCGTCGACCAGGGCGAGGTAGAGCTCGTGGTTGCGCTCGATCAGGCCTGCCGAGAGGATCTGGTGGTTCTTGGCGAGCGCATCGGCCACGTCGTTGGGGGTCAGATGCCGGCCGGCGAGGGCGCTCGGGTCGAGGCGGATCTGGATCTCACGCTGGCGCCCACCCTGGATCTGGACGCTCGAGACGCCGTCGATCCGGATGAGCTCGGGCTTCAACGTGTACACGGCGAGCTGCCAGAGCTGCCACTGCGGAACGCTTTCGGAGGTGAGGGCGTAGCCCAGAATGGGGAAGATCGAGGTGTTCATCCACTCGACGTCGACCCGCGTGTCGGCGGGCAGATCGGGGCGCACCCGGGCGACCTCGGCGTTGACCCGGTCGAGGGCCACCTGCATGTCGCTGCCCCACGCGAACTCGGCGCTCATCTCGGTCGAGCCGCGGGAGGTGATCGAGCGCACGGTCTGGATGCCGGGCACTCGGCCCACGGCTTCCTCAAGGGGCCGCGTCACGGTGGGGATCATCCGCACCGCGGGCTCGTCGCCGACGTCCGCGATGATCTTGACCAGGGGGAAGGTGACCGCCGGGAAGATCGAAGCCGGCAGGTGAAGCGCCGAGACCACGCCGCCGGCGACCAGCGCCACGAGCAGCAGGAAGATGGCGGTGGCCCGCCTCTGGGCGCCCTCGACGACGTTCACGGCTGAATCGCCAGGGGAGTGCCTTCGGCCAAACCCACCTGCCCCGAGACCACCACCCGGGTCCCCGGGGCGAGGGGCGGCGAGAGGATCTCGACCCGATCTCCGTCCTCGATGCCGGTGTCGACCACGACCCAGTGGAGCGTCTGGTCGTCGCCGACGGTGCCGACCCGGCTCGTGCCGCTCACGTCGTCGCGGAGCACCGCGGCGGGAGGCACCACGGGCACGTCGCGGTGCTCAGCCACGGTGATCCGGGCGGTGCCGAAGCGCCCCGGAACGAGAGGTGCCCGATCGAGAGGTGCCGGGCGGTGGGTGAAGTCGAGGCGGAGGGGGGCGGTCAGGTCGCTCTTCGTATCGGGCGTCAAGGGGCCGTGGACCCGCGCCGGCAGCGGCTTCGCTCCACCCGCGAGCTCCACCGCGGCCTTCTGGCCCGGCGCGACTCTCTCCAGCTCGCTCTGGGGCACGTCGGCGCGGAAGATCAGGGAGTCGGCGGCGGCGATGGTCACCAGCTCCTGGTCCGCCGTGACGCGGTCGCCGCCGGCGGCTGAGCGCATCGTCACCAGGCCGGCGACCGAGGTCGTCAAGGGTGCCATGACCAGGTTCTCCCGGGCCAGCTCGATCGCCCGCGCGGCCTCGGAGCGCTGGGTGTCCGTGCGGGCCTGGCGCTGCATCTCGCGGGCGCCGTCGAGGGCCGCCGCGCTGTCCCGGGCGACGATCTCGCCGATCCGCTGGCCCTTGGTCACCCGGCTGCCCTCCACGACGTCGAGCTCGGTGAGGGTGCCGTCGAACGGCGCCCGGACCTTCTGCTCGATCAGCGCCTCGGTTTGGCCGGGGGCCGAGACCCGGTCGAGCATCGTGGCCCGCTCGACCGGGGCGACTTGGACCGGCGTGCCCGCCGGGCTCGAGCCACCGCCGGTCGCCTGGACTCCACCGTCGCCGGCAGAGCCCGCGTCGTCCGAGCCGGTGGCGCCGTGGCCGCAGGCCAGGGCGAGCGCCGCGGCGAGGACGAGCAGCCAGAGAGAGAGGGTGGTCTTCAAGGTGTTCCTCCCCAGCGCAGGACCCGTGCCTCGGCCTCGCGGTAGGCGAGCTCGGCCTGGGATCGCTGGACGGCGGTGTCGACCGCGGTGGAGAAGGCGTCCAAGACCTCGAGATAGGTCGCGGCGCCGCCCCAGTAGCGGCTTTCGGCGTCGAGATAGGCGTCCCGTGCCACCGGGATCACCGCCGAAAGCGTCCGGTATTGCTCGTAGGCGCTGGTCAGCGCCCGGCGGGCCTGCGCCAGCTCCAGGCCGGCCTGGGCGCGGGCTTGGTCGAGGGTGCGATGCGCCTGCTCCAGGGCGAGCTCGGCCTGGGCGATTCGCGCCGCCACGCCGCCGGTGTCGAAGAGCGGCAGGTGGACGCTGAGCATCAGCGAATAGCCCGCGTCCCGCTTCAGTCGGTCGGCGAAGGTGGCGTCCGGGTGGCGGGCGGCGAGGTCGTCGGGCACGGCGTGGAGCGGGTCGGACCCCCAGAGGCCGGCGTCGGCCTGGAGGGTGACGACGGGAGAGCGTTCGGCCTTGGAGGCGCTCAGATCGGCCCCGGCCGACTCGGCCGCCTCCCTGGCCGCGACGACGTCCGCCAGCTCCGCCGCGCCGGCGGGCTCGGCGGCCGGCCCGGGCTTCGCCTCGCCGGCCGCGAGGGGCGGCTCGGGCGGTGGCAGCGGCGTCACCTGCAACGGAGCGTCGGGCGGCGCGCCCATCAGGACGTCGAGGGCGGCGCGGGCGTCGGCCATTCGGCCGTGGGCGTCGGCCAGCGCCGCGGAGTCGCTCGCCATCCGGACCCGGGCGCTCAGGAGGTCGGGAGCCAAGGGCTGGCCGGCGCGGGCCCGCTGCTCGAGCTGGGTGACGTAGTGGCGCAGGCGGCCGAGGCCCTCCTCGCGCACCTCGGCCTCGCGCTGCGCGGCGAGCAGGCGCGCGAAGCTGTCGCGGACCTCCTGATCGACGTCGGCCACGGCCTGGCGGTAGCGCGCTTCGGCCACGCGCACCTCGGACCGGGCCTTGCGCTCCTGCGCGCGGAGGCCGCCGCCGTCGTAGATCGTCTTCTCGGCGACGACCTGGAGGCGCTCTTCTCCCCGGTTGCTGACGACGACGTCGTAGCCGTTGCCCGGCGCCACCCACAGGTCTCCGTCGGCCGACAGGATCACCCGGCGTTGCGCCTGTGCCTCGCGCACGCGTTGCTCGGCGATCCGCGGGTCGAGCGCCGCCACCGGCAGCAGGGCGTTGGCCTCGCGCGCCCGGGCGACGGCCTGGTCGAGGGTCAGGCCGGGCGTAGCGGCGCCGCCGGCGCCGGCCGACAGGCCGAGCAAGAGACATATGAGGAGCGCACTCATATGCATCGACGACGGGATTCGCCCGCGGAGCATCGCCGGCCGAGCTTACGCGACTCGGGGCCGGCGGGCCACATCAGCTTCCGGGGTTCGCGTCGGCGGCCTTCTCGGCCTTCTCCTGGGCCGGCCCCTCGTGCTGGACAACGACCTTCGAGGCGTCGTTGGCGTCGACGTTGACTTCGTCGATCCCCGTCCGGCCCGGCACCACCAGGTCGAAGGAGTAGATCAGGGAGCCGTTCTCCTCCTCCAGCTCTTCGGAGTCGAGGGTGGCGCCGGGCACCTTGGCGAGGGCGATCGCCCGGGCCTGCTCGACCGACACGCTCGCCCGGCGCACGAGCTCGGGCGGCAGGTTGCTCTTCCCGGGGGGCGCGAGCTCCGCGCCGGGTTCGCCGGCCTGGGACGAGGTCTGGCCGCCGGCCTGGGCCTCGGGGGTGCCGGATCCGGACGGGCTCGCAGCCTGGTGTCCGTTGCAAGCGCCGAGCAGTAGGACGAGCGGTGCCGAGACGAGAAGGCTACAGACTCGAAGTGTCATGGCAACTCCTTCAGTTGAGCGGATGGAGAAGGCCGGGAAGCCCTCCCGGGAAACGCCGTCGTGGGCCGGCCAACCCGCCAAGCAGATCGCACGAGCATGAACCCTCTCTTTCAGCTCGATGACGACTCTGTCAGGAAGCGATCTCCCAGGGGCAGGCGCACCGTCACCGAGGCGCCGCCGAGGTCGCTCCTCCCGGCCGTGGCGTCGCCGCCGTGGGCCCGCGCCGCGGCCCGCACGAGGGGCAGGCCGAGCCCGAACCCGGGGGACTCCGGGCCCCGGACGGTGCGCTGGAAGACCGCCTCGCCGAGCTCCGGGGAGAACCCGGCGCCGTCGTCGGCGACCTCCAGGAGCGCCTCGCCGCTGCTCGTCCGCGCCACCCGCACCTCGACCCGCCGCCCGCCTCGCACGTGGTGGAGGGCGTTGTCGAGGAGGTTGGCGACGGCCCTGCGCAGCAGGTGGGGGTCGATGCGCAGGGGCACCGGCCCCGAGGCGTGGAGGGCGAGCTCGAGGCCCCGCTCCTCGCCGGCCGGCGCGTAGAGGTCCACCAGCTCGGCTGCCAGCTCTACCAGGTCGATGCTCTCCCGCCGCAGCCGCAGGGCGCTGCCCTCGGCCTCGGCGACATCCAGGATCGCCTCGAGCATCGCCGACAAGCGGTCCAGGCCCTCGACCGCCTCCGCCACGTCCGCCTGCCAGTCACCGTCCGGGGCGCTGTCTGGGGCTCGGGCCAGCGCCACCTCGAGCCGGCCGCGGATGACCGTGAGGGGCGTTCGCAGGTCGTGGGCGGCGTCCTGGGACATGCGGCGGATCTCCCGGGATCCGGCGGCGATGCGGTCGAGCATGCCGTTGAGGGTCGTGGCGAGCTCGCCGATCTCGTCGCGGGCCTCGCCCCCTTCCAGGCGCCGGCCGGTTTCCGGCGCGTCGATGGCCGCGGCGGCCCGCGTGATCGTCTCCACCCGTCGCAGGGCGCGCCGTACGCTCCAGGTGGCGAGGGTGGCGCCGATCGCCACCACGACGGCCCAGAGAATGGCGAGGATCGTCGCGATGCGGGCGAGGAGCGGTTGGGCGGAGGGCGGGGTCACGCCGAGGACGACGCCCACCGCTCTCCGGGGCCTCCAGCCGACGACGCGGAGCGGCCGGGGCAGCCCGGGGACCGACAGGGTGGCCGGGCCCTGCGTCGCGGCCCGCCGGGATCGGAGCGCCGCGAGGAGCGGCGACGGGTCGGGGACCCCGGACCAGGCGATGGCCGAGCCGTCCGGGGCCACGACCACCAGGACGGCCTCGTCCACTCCCGAGGCGAGGGTCCGGCTGCTCGCCAGTCCGAAGAAGCGCAGCAGGTCGCCGCGCTCGGTCTCGAGCCACGCCGGAAGCCCGTCCCGGGGCAAGCTTCGAGCCTCCGCCGCGAGGTCGGCGGCCTCGCTCGCGAGCACGGCGTCGAGCTGCCGCCGGACAAGGGCCGCGGTGACCCCGTAGGCGACCCACAGGGCGGTGGCGCTGCCGAGCGCGAAGGCGAGGGTGGCAGGGACAGTGAGGCGCCAAGCCGCACTCCGGCGCGAAACCGCACTCCGGCGCCTACCCGGCATCGGTTCCGCCATCGGCGCGCAGCGTGTAGCCGACCGCCCGCACCGTGTGGATCAGGGCCGGCCAGCTCTCGCGGTCGACCTTGGCACGCAGCCGGTGGATGTGGACGTCGACGACGTTGGTGGAGGGATCGAAGCGCATCTGCCAGACGTGGTCGAGGATCATGGTGCGGGTGAGCACGCGACCCGGATTCCTGGCCAGGTACTCGAGGAGCTGGAACTCCCGGGGGGAGAGGGGGAGGCGCTCGCCGCGGCGTCGGGCCTCGTGGCGCAGCAGGTCGATCTCGAGGTCGGCGACGCGGATGGCGGTGGCTTCGGTCTCGGCGCCGCGCCGGCCCGCGCGGCGTATCAGGGCGCGGAGGCGGGCGACGAGCTCGGCGACGGCGAAGGGCTTGGGCAGGTAGTCGTCCCCTCCGCGCTCGAGCCCACGGACGCGGTCGTCGACGGAGCGCCGGGCCGAGAGGATGAGGACTGGGGTGTCGACGCCGCGGCGGCGCAGGCCGTCGATGAGCTCGAGGCCGTCCATGTCGGGAAGGCCGAGGTCGACGACGAGGACGTCGTACGGGCCCTCCACGGCGGAACCGAGGGCGGAGGCGCCGTCGGTGACGCCGTCGGCGGCGAAGCCGGCCTCGCGTAGGCTCTGCTCGAGGAACTCGCGAATGTTGTGGTCGTCTTCGACGATCAGGACGCGCATGGGGATACTCTCTCCCGCCTCGGAGGGCAACAGTAGCAGCCGGCGGTCGCCGGAAGGGCGAGGCTGTCCGGCCTCCGAAACCTTTCCCGCCGTTTCCAGTACAAGGGGTGGGGCCGGCCGAGTGGGCCGCCAGGGAGCCGGTGCGCGAGGCCTGAAAGAGATCCTAGATGCGAGGTGACACGAGGTTGGCCCGGATGGCGGCGGTCCTCCTTCTCTCCGCCCTCTCGGCGGTGTCCGCGGTGGCGCGGGCGACCCAGGAGACTCCCGGCCGCGAGGCGCCGCGGGTCTTCCGGGTGCACCCCCTCGACCCGGCGGGCGGCGGCATCCACGTCGACGGCAAGCTCGACGAGGCGGCCTGGCAGGGCCCGCCCACCTTCACCCTCGACTACGAGACCTTCCCCGGCGACAACGTGGCGCCGCGGGTGCGGACCGAGCTCTGGATCACCTACGACACCCACGCCCTCTTCGTGGGCGTGCGCGCCCACGACCCGGAGCCGGCGAAGATCCGCGCCCACCTACGCGACCGGGACAACGCCTTCCAGGACGACTTCGTCGGCGTGGTGCTCGACACCTTCAACGACGAGCGCCGGGCCTTCGAGTTCTTCGTCAACCCCCTCGGCGTCCAGATGGATCTGCTCGAAGACGACGTCACCGGCAACGAGGACGAGTCCTGGGACACGCTCTGGGACTCCGCGGGCCGCCTCACCGAGGGCGGCTACGAGGTGGAGATCGCGATCCCGTTCTCGTCCCTCCGCTTCGCCCGCGGCTCCGGGGCGAAGACCTGGGGGATCGACGCGCTCCGCGTCCGGCCGCGGGACCAGCGCGTCCGGATCGGCCTCAACCCGCTTCCCCGGGGGCGCAACTGCTATCTCTGCAACACCGCCAAGCTCCGGGGCTTCGAGGGGATCACCCCCGGCCGCAACGTCGAGCTCGACCCGACCCTGACGGCGAACGACGTCGCCATGCGCCCCGACGCCTCGGTGCCGTTCGAGACCCGGGACGACCAGGAGCTCGGTCTCACGGCCCGCTGGGGCGTCACCCCCGGCACCACGCTCTCGGGCGCGATCAACCCCGACTTCTCGCAGGTGGAAGCCGACGCCGCCCAGCTCGCGGTCAACACCCAGTTCGCCCTCTTCTTCCCCGAGAAACGTCCCTTCTTCCTCGAGGGCGGCGACATCTTCGACACCAAGCTCACCGCGGTCTATACCCGGACCATCGCCGACCCCGCCTGGGGGATCAAGCTCACCGGCAAGGCGGGCCCGAGCGCTTACGGCGCCATCGTCGCCCAGGACTCCCGTACGAACCTCCTGATTCCCGGCAGCCAGGGCTCCCGGCTCGGCGAGCTCCAGCGGGAGAACACCTCCTCCATCTTCCGCTACCGGCGCGACGTCTCGGGCTCCTCGGCGTTCGGCGCCCTGGTCACCAGCCGCGAGGGCGACGGCTATCACAACCACGTCGTCGGGGCCGACGCGCTCCTGAAGTGGCACCACGGGGACGCCTTTCGCGTCGAGGTCCTGGGCTCGGACACGGCCTACCCCTCGGAGGTCCAGCAGAGCCTCGGCCAGAGCGACGGCGAGCTGCGCGGCACCGCCATGCGCCTCGCCTACCAGCACCAGACCGAGAGGTGGATGGGCTACCTTCTCTACAACGACGTCTCGGGCGAGTTCCGCGCCGACCTCGGGTTCATCCCCCAGGCCGACTACCGGACCGGCTTCGGGACCCTCGAGCGCTACTGGTACGGCGAGGCGGGCAAGACCTGGTGGAGCCGGTTCACCGTCGGCGCGGAGTCGACCTGGACCTACGACTACGCGGGTCACCCGCTACAGCGCCAGGTCGCGCCGTACTTCAATCTCCAGGGGCCGCGCCAGTCGAACCTCCACGTCTACCTCGGCCTGGGCCCGAGCTACTTCGACGGCCACCTCTTCGACCGCAACTTCGTCCTGGTCGACGGCGAGATCCAGGCGACCTCCTCGATCTACCTGAGCCTGAGCAGCCGGATCGGCCAGGAGATCGACTACGACAACACCCGCGACGGCGACATCGTGCGCCTGGTCCCCGGCGCCCGCTTCGAGCTCGGCCGCCACCTGCGGGTGACCTTGGAGCACCACTACGAGACCCTCGACGTCACCGGCGGCCGGCTCTACACCGCGAACCTGACCGACCTGCGTACGACCTACCAGATCAACGTCCGCACCTTCGTGCGCTGGGTCACCCAGTACTTCGACCTCGAGCGCGACCCGGCGCTCTACACCTTCGCCACGAAGGCGCACTCGGACACCCTCTTCAACCAGCTCCTGTTCTCCTACAAGGTCAACCCCCAGACCGTCCTCTTCCTGGGCTACGCGGACGACTACGCCGGCGAGACGCGCTCGCTCGACCAGCTCGACCAGACGAGCCGGACCCTCTTCCTCAAGCTCGGCTACGCGCTGGTTCGGTGAGCAGCTTTGCAAGTGAGGAAGTCCGAGGCGCGCGCGCGTTTCTTCCTCCACAGCCCCACCCCCGCGGGCCGATCTCCGGCCGACACCGGGTGTTCCCGGGGCTCGAGGAAGGATCATCGTGAGCCGCACCCCGGTCGCGGCGTCTTCCGCTCCGTCGACGGCGGCGCCACCTGGTGCCCGCTCGACCAGGGCATCCCCCGGCCGGCGGGCTGTCCCAACCAGAGCCTCCCAGACGTCGGCACGACGAGCTTCGACCACGTCGAGATCGCCATCGCTCCGAGCGACCCCCAGGTGGTCTACGCCACCTTCGGAATGTGCGCCGACCGGCTGATCCAGAACTGCTCGGCGGCGGTCTACCGGTCGGGTAACGACGGGATGACCTGGCAGCTCCAGCGCGCCGGCATCTCCGCCGACGGCGGGGGAGGCACCCCCGGCTACAGCCGCTACACCCACGCCCTGGCGGTCGATCCAGCCCAGCCGCCACTGGAGCTGGCGCTCGTGCTGCGGCGACGGCGGCTACGGGGTGCTCGACGACGACTCGGTGCTGACCATGTACGCGGGGACCAACTTCGGCAGCGTGACCCGGTCGACCGACGGCGGCATGAGCTGGGGTTCGTTCAACGGTGGCATCCCCTTCTCCGACCCGCGGCTCTTCTACGCCCCCTTCGTCCAGGACTCGACGGCGGGGGCGGGGGGCGACCATCCGCTCTACTACGGCTCGAACCGCCTCTATCGGAGCTCGATGGGCGGCGCGTGGGTGGCCCTCAGCCCGGTGCTCGCCACCGGCGATGAGCCGGAGATCGTGACCGCCGCATCCACCTCGGCCCACATCGCGGCGGGCACCGGCCAGAACGTGATCACCGCCATCGCGGTGGCGCCCAGCGACCCGAACCGCGTCTACCTCGGCTACTACGGCGGCGAGCTCTTCCGCTCGAACCCGGCGCCCTGCGACGCGCCCGGCTGCTGGGTGGAGATCGACACCGGCTTGCCGGCCAACGCGGTGGCGATCGAGCCGAGCGTGCCGAACCGCGTCTACCTGGGCCTCGACAGCGGCCCGGACGGCGCCAGCCTCTATCGCAGCCTCGACGGCGGCGGCTCCTGGGGCGCGTTCGCCGCGGGTCTGCCGAACGCGCCGGTCGACGCGATCTCGATCGACGAGACCCACGGCCGGATCTACGCCGCCACCCACGGCCGCGGCGCATTCGTCCTCGGCAAGCCGTTCCTCAGCAACTTCGAGGGCTGGGTGAACGACCGGATCTGGGACATCCCGGTCTACGGCCAGAACTTCCTCCCGAACCAGGGCACCTGCACCCTCTCGATCCTCCAGTCGAACGGCAGCGTCTGCGCCTCGGGCACGGTCGACGTCATGGGCGGCACGATCGAGACCGACGGCTCGGGCGTGCTCCAGACCAGCCGGGTCAGCATGTACCAGGGCCGGAAGGTCGCCTGGGCCTGCTTCAACGGCGACTGCATCGGGCACGTGCCGATCCAGAGCTGCTACGACGACGCCGACGGCGACGGCGATCCCGACCCGCTCTCCACCGTCACCGTGGTCTGCGGCGGCCAGCTCGCCACGGCGACGGTCATCGGCTGCCCGCAGCTCGACAACCCGCCGAGCAGCCTCGCCGAGCTCGGCCTGGCCGAGCTCGGCGCCGGCCCGTTGGGAAGGGGTGGGGGAGGGGGTCCCCAGGCGACTCCCGGCGCCAGGGGCGGCGTGCTCCACCTGATGGCGATCGTCCAGCGCCGGGTCGGCTCGGCGCCGCTGTGCACCGTGGCGGTGCCCTACCGCGCCGGCGAGGCCGAGGAGACGGTGCTCGTGCGAGCGCGCGACGCCGTCGCCGCCAGCCCGACCTGCGCCGCCAACGGCGTCCAGGCCGAGCTCGACCTGGGCCGTCCCGGCCCCTCGGAGGACGAGTTCGCCCGGCCGCCGCCGGTGGGCCCCGTGAGCAGGCCGATCTTGACCACCTGGAGCTGGTTGATCACGGTCACGCCCAGTCCGTCGATCCGGAAGCAGCCGCCGGCGGGACCGCCCGGGTCCGCGTGGAGGCCCGTCACGAGCTGGCCGCCGATCACCGAGGGCGCCCGCAGGAGGAGCCGGGCTTCGACCTCCGCTCCGAGGAGGTGACCAACGTCTACCCGGTGGCCGACGCAGGCGGCGACCGGGTGGTGCCGGCGGGCCCTGGCGTCGGCCTCGACGGCTCGGCCTCGTCCGACCCCGACTCCTCGCCCGGCACGGACGACGACCTCGTGGGCTTCGAGTGGTTCGACGTCACCGGCGGCACGCCCGTGGCGCTCGCCTCGGGAGCGTCGGCGAGCGTGCCGCTCGCCGCGGGGCTGCACCGCATCCGGCTCCGCGTCACCGACCGGGGCGGCCTCTCCGATGTGGACGAGGCGGTGGTGAGCGTGGGCGCCGGCCCGGGTGGCGGCGCGCTGCCCGGCCGGTGGCTCGGGAGCTTCCACGTGGGCTCGGCGCACCCGGTCGGCAAGCTCGATCCGGTCTCCGACGCCAACGTCTACGTGCGGGCCGATCTGGGCTACACCCTCACCGATCGCTTCCGGCTGGAGCTCGCCGCCGGCCTCGCTCAGCTCACCGCCGAGAGTGCGGCGGCCATCGAGCACCCGCGGTTCCTCCACGCGTCGCTCGACGGCCGGGTGCTCTTCCCCTTCCCCAGCGGCCCCTCGTTCTTCCTCGAGGCCGGGCCGGGCGTCTACCGGCCCAAGAACGGCTCGAGCGAGGCGGGCTTCAACCTGGGCCTGGGGTTCCAGCTAGCGATCAAGGCGCCCTACCGCCTGGAGCTGGGCGCCGACGATCACCGCGTACCGGCTCTCGACGCGGAGCTCGTGACGGTGCAGCTCGGCGTCCTCTTCCGCTGACCGGCCGGCAGTGCGGTTGCACCCGGGTCTCCCAGGGGACGCAAGAGACAAGGAGACTCGCATGAAAGCAGCGCGCATCCACGCATTCGGCGGCCCCGCGAAGGTCGAGATCGAGGATGTCCCCCGGCCTTCGATCGAGAGCGGCCAGGCCCTGGAGCTCGCCGGAGAAAACGAAAAGCGGCCGGCCCGACGCATCGGACCGGCCGCCAAAACCTCGGCTACCGCAGCGCCAGGGTCAGGGCACGCAGGCCGTGACCGTGACGTTGTCGAGGAACCACCCGTCGGCCGTGACCGAGCAGTCGGAGATGCCGGTGAAGGCGATGAACAGCGACCGGCCGCCGCAGCCGCCGGTGCCGCCGGTGACCAGGTTGCAGGCGGCGTCGAGGTCCATCAGCGTGTTGACGAACGACGTCTGGGTGCCGGTGAAGATCGGCAGACCCGCCGAGCCGGCCGGCTCGCACGCCGCGTTGACCGTGCCGTTGTACGACGCGCCGGAGAGGACGGCCGACGCCGGCACCACCGTGTAGCTCGAGCCGTCGAGCGACAGGGCGACGAGGGCGCCGTCGTAGCCGGTCTCGAACTGGCGGCGGTGGTCGAAGGAGAGGCGTGCGTCGGTCGAGCCGGTGGGTACCGCGATCCCCGTGGCCCCGTGGGGCTGGGAGAAGATGAAGCGGTTCGAGCTGTAGTTGCTCGTGCAGCCGGTGCCGCCGAAGCGGAAGATGTTCGGCGAGCTCGCGGCGCTGCAGCTCTGGACGCCCCGCCACACGTTGGTGCTGGAGCCGTTGAAGGTGCCGCGGGTCCAGTCCGAGAGCCCCGACGTCGCGTCGAAGTTATTGGCGTAGAGGGTCTGCGTCGTGCAACCGCCGGTGGTGCACCCGGAGGTGTCGAAGCCCGAGCAGGTCGCGTTGCAGGAGAGCGTGCCGCCGGCGAAGCCCTGGCTCTGGCAGGTCTGGCCGCCCAGGTCGGCGCCGTCGCAGACTTCGCCGGTCTCGAGGACGCCGTTGCCGCACACCGCCCCGCCGCCGGTGGTGCACCCGGAGGTGTCGAACCCGGAACAGGTCGAGTTGCAGGCGAGGGTGCCGCCGGTGAAGCCCTGGGTGGTGCAGCTCTGGCCCGCGAGGTCGGTGCCGTCGCAGGTCTCGCCGGTCTCGGTGGTGTTGTTGCCGCACACCGGTGTGCCGCACTGGAAGTCGACGGTCGCGAAGCCGAGGTTCTCGGCCTGGCTCTCGGTGGTGAAGCTCGGGAAGTAGTGGCGGGTGTCGGTCCAGGACAGGTACGCCTTGCAGTTCCGGGCGTCGAGACCCAGGTACTCGCCGTACTGGTTGGGGTTGGCGTTCGGGTTGTCGGTGGTGTTCTCGTCGGAGGAGGAGATGGTGCTGTTATTGAACTCGGACGAGGCCGCCGAGACCTTCTGGTTGGCCTGGAAGGTCTGGCCGCAGTCGGTCGAGCGCGCGACGAAGAAGTCGACCTTCCGGTTGTTGGTGTCGTTCCGGGCGTCGTGCCAGGCGACCACCACCTGGCCGTTCGACGGGTCGACGACCAGGAAGGGGTGGAACTGGACGTTGCCCGGGAGGCCGTCGTCGTTCACCTTGACCGGCGCCGACCAGGTGGCGCCGCCGTTGGTCGAGCGTGCCACGTAGACGTCGGCGGTGTTGGCGCTCGCGGTGCTCGACGAGGTGTCGCCGAAGGTGGCGTAGAGCGTGCCGTCACAGGTACCGCCCGTGTTGTCCACGTCGACCGCGCCGAACGGCCCGATGCCCCGGTTGTCCTGGGCGCTCGGGTTGCTGTTGTTGGAGAAGCCCACCAGGTTGAAGTCGCGCACCAGGACCGGGGTCGACCAGGACAGGCCGCCGTTGGTCGAGCGGGTGTAGAACATCCGCTCGTTGGTGCAGGAGGCGCCGCAGGTCAAGGTGTCGAAGACCACGTGGACCGTGCCGTTGTCCTCGACCGCCAGGTCGCAGCCCAGGTCGAAGCCGCCGCCCGACGGGGTCGGGATGTCGACCTCGCTCCAGGTCGCCCCGTTGTCGCTCGAATGGGCCGACTTCTCGTTGTTGTCCCGGTCCCAGCAGGTGTACTGGTGGCCGTGGAAGGGGCTGGCGGCGTTGTTGTCGATGACGAAGAAGTTCTTGTCCTCGCCGGTCGTCGTGCCCCAGCTGTTCGTGACCACGCCCTGGCCGTTCCAGTGGGCGCCGCCGTCGATCGAACGGGCGACCACCATGGCGAACTGGGTCTGGTTGCCGATGGAGCAGAGCAGCATGTGGTTGAGGAAGACCTCGTTGTTGTCGTTCCAGTAGACCGCCGGGTCCGAGCCGAAGACCGTGCCGTTGCAGCTCATGCCGTAGGCGCTCGCTCCGGGCGGGCAGGTGTAGCCCCAGGTGGTACCTCCGTCGGAGGAGTAGAAGACTGCCTGGATGCCGCCGGCGCAGGCGCCGCCCATGGTGTCCCAGGTGTTCGCCGCCGACACGATCTGGTTCGAGTTGTTGGGGTTGACCGCCACCTGGATCTCGCCCTGGAAGGTCTCCGGCGCGGGGGTGAAGGTGGCCGCCACGTTGCGGTTGGTGCCGACGCTCACCCGGGTGGCGAGGCCGTTGCCCTCGCCCTCGGTTGCGACCGGCACGCCGGCGAGGGCGCTGTCGACGTAGTCGTCGCCGTAGATCGCCCGGGCCTCGGCCTCGTGGAAGTGGATCCACCGCAGGTGCCACTCGAAGAGGTAGCGCGGGATCGCGATCTCGTAGCGGCGGGTCTGCATGTCGATCTGGAGGTACTCGAGGGGCGAGATCGGCAGGTACTGGAGGTAACTGTCGACGATCTCCGGGCGGTCCATGTTGCCCGCGAGGCGGGCCTGGAGCGCCTGGAACCTGGGGTCGACCTTGAGGTGCTCGTAGATCGGCTGGAGCTGGATCCGCGCGTGCGCCGGCGTCACCGGGGCGGCTCCTTCGCGGAGCGTCTCGGGCACCGCCTGGAGCCGGATCGGTCCGGACAGGATCACCTGCCGGCCGGCCTTCTGCGGCGGCTTCTGGGCCGTCGCGGGCCCGGCCGCGAAGGTGGCGGCCGATGCCAGCGCGAGGCACAGGCCGAGGGTACGGCTGACGACATGGCTCATTCCTTCCTCCTTTGGGGGGGGGAACCTTTGAGACTTCCTAAACTTCTGACGAAGCTGGGCTCACACCTTTTCCCGTGCGCCGGTGAGGCGGAAACGTGACAGGGGTGCCGCGCAGGCTCCTAGCGTCGCCGGCGGCGCCAGAGCCAGAGGGCGGTGCCGCCGGCCGCCAGGGCGGCCGCGCCCAGCCCGGCGAGGAGGCCCCGGGTACGCTCGCCGCGGTAGTCCGCCACGTAGTCGCGCTCGGGCAGGGTCCCGGGAGGGCCGGTGCGGCCCTCGGCGAGCGCCATCTGGAGGACCTGGGCGAGGTGGAGGGCACGGCGCTCGGTGGTCTGCTCGATCTGGCTCCGGCAGGAGAAACCGTCGGCCACGATCAGGGTCCGCGGGTCGGCGTCGCGGACCCTGGGCAGGAGCACCCGCTCGCCGGCGGCGATCGAGACCCGGTACTTCGTGCCGCGCTCGTAGCCGAAGGCGCCGGCCATGCCGCAGCAGCCCGAGTCGAGCACCTCGTAGTCGAGCCCCAGCCGGTCGAGGACCTCGCGGTCGGGGTCGTGGCCCATCACCGCGCGGTGGTGGCAGTGGCGATGGACGATCGCCCGGCGGTCGAGCTTCGGGATCTCGAAGCCGTCCGCCCGCTCCGTCAGGATCTCGGCCAGGGTGTAGGTCTGCTCGGAGAGGCGGCGGGCGTCGTCGTCGTGGGGCAGGAGGGCGGGGAGCTCGTCGCGGAAGGTGGCGACGCAGCTCGGCTCGAGGCCGACGACGGGGACCCCGGCCCGGACGTCCGCGCGCAGGGCGTCGAGGATCCGCCGGAGCGCCCGCTCGGCGAGATCGAGCATGCCGTAGTCGTAGAGCGGCCGGCCGCAGCAGAGCCACCCGGGCGGCAGGTCCACCCGGAAGCCGGCGGCCTCGAGCACCTCGAGGGCGGCGATCGCCGTCTCGGGATGGAACGCGTCGTTGAACGTGTCGGGCCAGAGGAGGATCCGCCGCTCGGCGCTGCCGAGGCGCGAGACCCCGCTGCGATGCTCCGCGTACCACTGGCGGAAGGTCTGCGGCGCGAAGGCGGGCACCGGCCGCTCGGGGGCGATGCCGCCGGCGGCCTTGAGGAGCCGTCCGGTCAAGCGCCCTTGCGCGAGGGCGTTGACCAGGCGGGGGGCCTTCGCGGCGAGCCGCGCCCAGAGGCCGATCAGGCCCATGGAGTAGGCCGGCAGCGGGCGCAGCCGGCGCCGGTAGTGGTGGTGGAGAAACTCGGCCTTGTAGGTGGCCATGTCGACGTTGACCGGGCAGTCGCTCTTGCACCCCTTGCACGCCAGGCACAGGTCGAGGGCCTCGGCCACGGCGTCGCTGCGCCAGCCGTCGGCGATCTCGTCGCCCTGGAGCATCTCGAAGAGCAGCCGCGCCCGGCCGCGGGTCGAGTTCTCCTCCTCGCGGGTCACCATGTAGCTCGGGCACATGGTGCCGCCGGACTCGCGCCGGCACTTGCCGACGCCGACGCAGCGCAGCGCCGCGCGCGAGAAGTGGTAGTCGTTGTCCGGGTAGGCGAACTTCGTCGCGGGCTCCCAGGGCTCGTAGTCGGCGCCCAGGCGGAGGTTCGAGGTGATGGGGTAGGGGTCGGCCACCTTGCCCGGGTTCATCCGGTCGTCCGGGTCCCAGAGGTGCTTGAGCTCGGAGAAGGCCCGGCAGACCTCGGGCCCGTAGGCCCGGAGCAGGAGCTCGCCCCGCGCCTGGCCGTCACCGTGCTCGCCCGAGGGCACGCCGCGGTGCGCGATCGCCAGGTCCGTCGCCTCGCCCAGGAAGTCGTGCCAGGCGTCGACTCCGGGCCCCGAGCGCAGGTCGAAGCTGATCCGGGTGTGCAGGCAGCCGTCGCCGAAGTGGCCGTAGAAGGCGCCCTGGTAGCCGTAGCGGTCGAGGAGGCTGCGCAGCTCGCGCATGTAGTCGCCCATCTCCTCCGGGGCGACCGCCGAGTCCTCCCACCCCGGCCAGGTGTCGCCCTGGCCCGGCACCCGGGCGCTCGCCCCCAGACCGGACTCGCGGACCTCCCAGATCTCCTTCTGCTCGAAGGGGTCGCCGATGACCGCCGTGTGGAGGACCTTGTCCATGGCAGCCACCCGGGCCTGGGCCTCCTCGGCCCGCGCCCGCGCCGCGTCGCGCGTGGTCGCGCCGAACTCGATCAACAGCCAGCCGGCGCCGTCGGGCAGGAGGCGGAGCGCCTTCGGGTGCATGTGCTTTTTCTTCTGGTCGTTGATCAGGACGTCGTCGAGGCCCTCGAGCCCGACGGGTGAGAGCTCCAGGATCTCGGGCACGTGGTCGGCGGCGGTGTAGACGTCCTCGAAGGCGGCGACCAGGAGGACGCGCTCGGTGGGCCACTCGATGAGCTCGAGGGTGGCCTCGAGGGTGAGGGCCAGTGTGCCTTCGCTGCCCACCAGGGCGCGGGCCACCTGGAAGCCGCGCTCGGGCAGGAGCTCGTCGAGGTTGTAGCCCGAGACCCGCCGCGGGATGTCGGGGAAGGCGCGGCGGACCGCGTCGCCGAAGCGGTCGCGGAGGTTCGCCATCCCCCGGTAGATCTCGCCCCGCCGGCCGCCGGCGGCCGCGATCGCGGCCAGCTCCTCGTCGCTCGTCGCGCCCACCCGCATGCGCAGCCCGTCGTAGGTCAGCACCTCGAGCTCGCGCACGTTGTCCGCCGTGCGCCCGGCGAGCACCGAGTGGACGCCGCACGAGTTGTTGCCGATCATGCCGCCCAGGGTGCAGTGGTCGTGGGTCGCCGGGTCCGGGCCGAAGGACAGGCCGTGCTCGAGGGTCTTCTGCCGCAGGTCGTCGAGCACCACGCCCGGCTGGACCCGCGCCAGGCGGCGCTCCGGGTCGACCTCGAGCACCCGGTTCATGTGGCGCGAGAAGTCGAGCACCACCGCCAGGTTGCAGCACTGGCCGGCGAGGCTGGTGCCGCCGCCCCGGCCGAGCAGAGGCGCTTCGTGGCGCCGGCAGACGGCCACCGTCGTCTCGACGTCGGCCGCGCTCCGCGGGAAGACGACGCCGATGGGCACCTGCCGGTAGTTCGAGGCGTCGGTGGCGTAGAGGCCCCGGTGCTTGGTGTCGAAGCGGACCTCGCCGGCGAGCTCGGCGGCGAGGTCGCGGGCCAGGGCGCGGGCGTCGCCGGGCCAGGACTTCGGGGGCTCGCGGGTCCAGCGGGTCCCCCCCACATCCCCTCGGTCGCCTTCCCTCCCCCCCGCATCCCCTCGATCCCCTTCCCTCCCCCGGGGGGGAAGGGGACGCCCCCTCCCGTCTGGTTTTGGCTTGTGGGTCGGCTGGTGTCCTCGTTGCGATCTGCCATCGATCACCTCGGTCGTGTCGGCGGGGGAGCGGCGCTCAGCGGCCGTTGTCCCGGAAGCGAAGATACTCCTCCACGTCGGCGCGCTTGAGCTCGAGCCCCATCCCGGGCCGCGAGCGGTCGGGGCGCAAGCAGCCGCCCTCGGCCGCCAGGGCGCCGTCGAAGACGCACCGCTCGATCCGCACGTGGTCGTGGAAGTACTCGACGTCGCGGAGCACGTCGAGGGCGCAGCCGGGGTGGGCGTGGAGGGTGGGCGCGGTGTGAACCGAGAGCGGCAGGCTGCGGGCGCGGCAGAGCTCCGCCGCGCCCAGGAGGCCGGTCAACCCGGCGCAGCGCGTGGCGTCGGCCTGGAGCACGTCGACGGCGCCGGCGTCGAGCATGCGGCGGAAGTAGACGCGGTCGTAGCCGTACTCGCCGGCGGCGATCTCCATCCCGGCGGGCGAGCGGTCGCGGAGCAGCGAGAGCCCCGCCAGGTTGTCCGAGGAGACCGGCTCCTCGAACCAGGTGACCCCCTCCCCGGCGAAGGTCTCGGCCAGGGCGAGGGCCTGCTTGCGCGAGTAGGCGCCGTTGGCGTCGACCATGAGGCCCGCCGTCTCGCCGATCGCCCGGCGGGCGACGCGCACGCGCTCGGGATCGTCGTCGGGACGGCGGCCGACCTTCATCTTGACCTTGCCGATGCCGTCGGCGACCCAGCCGCCGAGCTGCTCGCCGAGGCGCTCCGGGGAGTAGGAGGTGAAGCCGCCGCTGCCGTAGACCGGCACGGCGTCGCGCACCGGCCCAAGCAGGTCGACCAGGCTCACCCCGAGGAGCCGCGCCTTCAGGTCCCAGAGGGCGTTGTCGACGGCGGCGATCGCCATCGAGGTGACGCCCGGGCGGCCGAGGTTGCGGGTGGCCCGGACCATCGCCTCCCAGGCGGCGGAGACGCCGAACGCGTCGCCCCCGACCACCGCCGGGCGCAGGGTCTCGGCGACGAGCCGGGCGGTGGCGGCGTCGGCGTAGCCGTAGGCGAGGCCGGTCGTGCCCGCGGCCTCGGCCTCGACCACCACGACGGTCGTCGCGTCCCAGGCCAGGGTGCCGTCCGACTCGGGGGCGTCGGTGGGCACCGTGTACGCGACGACCCCCAGGCGCTCGATTCGGGCGTTCACCTCAGTGGCTCACCAGTTCCGCGATCTTGCCCAGGAAGCTCTGCTTGATGATCCGCTTCGACTCCGGGTCGCGTTTCAACAGGGCCTTGAGCATCGAGCTCGCCTGCTCGAAGGTGACGTGGGGCGGCAGCGGCGGCACCTCCGGGTCGGTCACCGCGTCGAAGACCACCGGCCGGTCGGCGGACAGCGCCTCGTCCCAGGCCGGCCCGACGTCCTCGGGCGAATCGACCCGGATGCCTTGAAGGCCGATCTCGTCGGCGAAGCGGGCGAAGCTCATCTCGGGCAGCTTCTGGGACGGCTCCCACTTGGGGTCCCCCTCCATGGCGCGCATCTCCCAGGTCACCTGGTTCAGATCGCGGTTGTTCAAGACCTGGAAGACGAGGCGCGGGTTGTCCCACTGCCGCCAGTAGCGGGCGACGGTCAGGAGCTCGTTCATGCCGTTCATCTGCATGGCGCCGTCGCCCACCAGGGCGAAGACCGGCCGGTGCGGATAAGCGAACTTGGCGGCGATGGCGTAGGGCACGCCGGGACCCATGGTGGCGAGCGTGCCCGAGAGCGAGCCGCGCATGCCGCGGCGCATCTTGATGTCGCGGGCGTACCAGTTGGCCGACGAGCCCGAGTCGCAGGTGAGGATCGCGTCGTCGGGCAGGCGCTTCGAGAGCTCCCAGAAGACCCGTTGCGGGTTGAGCGGGTCGGCCTCCTGCATCGCCCGCTCTTCCATGAGCCGCCACCACTCGGCGACGTTGCCCTCGATCCGGTCGCGCCACTTGCGGTCGCTCTTGGCGTCGAGCCGGGGCAGCAGCGCCTCGAGGGTCTGGCGGGCGTCGCCCACCAGGTTCACCTCCATGGGGAAGCGCACGCCGATCATCTTGCCCGAGATGTCGATCTGGACGCCCCGGGCCTGGTCCCACTCGGGCAGGAACTGGGAGTACGGGAAGCTCGACCCGATCATCAGGAGGGTGTCGCAGTCCATCATCATCTCGTAGCTCGGGCGGGTGCCCAGCAGGCCGATCGAGCCGGTGACGAAGGGCAGGTCGTCGGGGATCACGTCCTTGCCCAGGAGCGCCTTGGCGATGCCGGCCCCCAGGCGCTCGGCGACCGCGATCACCTCGTCGGCCGCCCGGCGGGCGCCCTGGCCCACCAGGATCGCCACCTTCTCGCCCTCGTTGAGGACGCGGGCGGCGTGGGCGAGGTCCTCCTCGTGGGGCAGGACGACCGGCTCCCTGTAGCCGACGCTCGAGGGGTTGATCTTGAACTCGTGGGGCGGCGTCTCGACCGCACCTGCCTCCTGGACGTCGGTGGGGAAGATGAGCGCGGTCACCGTGCGCTCGGCCCGGGCGATGCGCACGGCGCGGTCGACCACCGCCGGGAGCTGCTCCGGGGTCATGACCGTCTGGCAGTAGTGATGGGCGACGTCGGCGAACAGGTTCTGGAGGTTGACCTCCTGCTGCTGGTGGCCGCCCAGGGCGCTGCGCGGCTGCTGGCCGACGATCGCGACCACCGGCTGGTGGTCCATCTTGGCGTCGTAGAGGCCGTTGAGCAGGTGGATCGCCCCGGGCCCGGAGGTGGCGAGGCAGACGCCGACGTCGCCGGTGAACTTGGCGTGGCCGCAAGCCATGAACGCCGCCATCTCCTCGTGGCGGACCTGCACGAGCTCGGGGTCGCCGTTCGATCGGCGCAAGGCACCGGTGATCTCGTTGATGCCGTCGCCCGGGTAGCCGAAGATGCGGTGGATGCCCCAATCCCGGAGGCGTTCGAAGAGGAAATCGCTGACGCGGTCTGCCATGGTGGGCTCCTTCCAAGGTTCGAGCAATACAGGTTCCAGGTCCAGCCGCCACCCGGGCGGCGGCTCGCTACTCGGCGAATGCGATCGTCGAGAGCAGGGCGTTTTCCGACTGGCGCGAATCGAGGCGGGTGTGCTGGACCACGATCGGCACGTCCGACTCGATCAGAGTTGCAAAATCGGTTCCCCGCGGTATCGGCTCGGGATCCTGGAGGTCGTTGAAGCGCACGTGGCGCGTGCGCCGGGCCGGCACCTCGACGCGATACGGGCCGGCGGGCTCGCGGTCGGCGAAGAAGACGGTGATCTCGACCCGGGCGTCGCGGTCGCCCGAGTTCAGCAGGCAGGCGGTTTCGTGGGAGAGCATCTCCGGCTCGGGGCCGTGGCCCCAGGTGGGGATGTAGCCCTCGGCGATCGCCCAGCGTCGTGTTCCGATCGGTCCCGGCATGGTGTCGTCGTCTCCTCTCGCCCTCCGCAGGGAGCAAGAGGTGTGCCGGCGGCTGTCTCGCTCCCTTGCTATGACGATACTTAGTAAATACGATCGTGACTCGAGTCGGGCCGCGCCGGGGGGCCGGTTCCCGGGCCCGCGGCAGGCCCCCGGCGCCGGCGCGGCGCGGAGTCGCTTCGAATCGAACTGCTGGAGGATCCCAAGGAGGTATCCATGCGCATCCCCCGTACCCTCACCCTGCTCGTGATCGGCCTCGCCCTGCTCCTGACGGCCGGAGCGGCTCTCGCCGACCCGCCGCCGGACCCGATCTCGATCGACGCCCACTCGCCGTCGAACTTCCTCTGCGCGCCGCCGACCAACGCGGCCGACATCTACGGTCTGATCGGCCTCGGCGCCATGGGTTGCGACGTGGGCGGCCCCGGTCCGATCCTCCACGTGCCGGCGGTGAACTTCGGCCTGACCGCGAGCGACGAAAACGACGGCCACTCGCGCGGCGAACGCGACCCGTTCGCGCCCCAGGCGGTCTACTTCTCCGGTGATCGGGCGTCCCAGGGCCTCCCCGGCACCGAGTACCGGATCGAGGCGAACAACCTCCAGGCCGCCGGCGACCGGTTCGTCGCCAACGGCTTCACCGTCGCCTCGCCGGCGGCGGCGTTCGCGGCCTGCGCGGCGACCGCCCTCGGTCCGCCCGTCTTCCCGACCCGCCCGGTCAACGTCCTGTCGGTCAACCAGGACCGCTACGACGAGATCCCGTCGATCGGCGCGAGCACGCTCAACAAGCTCCGCTACCTGGACAACCTGGACGCCCTGGAGCTCAGCCTCTTCGACCTCGACGGCGACCACATCCACGACTTCCCCATCTACTTCACGGTCGACAAGGTGGGGCCGAGCCACGCCGGCGGCCCGGCCGACGTCCTCTTCTCGCCCCCGGGCGCCCCGGGCTTCGTCGTCTTCGCCCTCGCCGCCCAGCTCGGCCTGACCAACCGGGACAACGTCGACGCGCTGGCGGTGTGGGACACGAACGGCAACGGCAAGGCCGACCCGGGCACGGACTACGCCCTCTTCTCCCTGGACCGTGGCTCGCCGTCGCTCGCCGGCTCCTCGGCGGCGGACCTGTTCGTCACCGACTTCACCGGCGTCTTCTGCCCCTTCCTGCGCGCGAGGACGATCGGCATGGAGCCCTGCGACAACGTCGACGCGGTGGACGTGGAGCTCAACCAGGTGGAGGTGTTCGAGGAGCCGCCGGTCGAAGCCGTCCCTCCGAAGGACCCGACGGTGCCTTGAGAGCTTGTGAATGAATCTCCGACCTACTGCGGGCGCCCCCGAATCGCCCCTCGCGGCGTTACGCCTCCTCGACGTAGGCCCCGCTACGCCTGCGTCGGCGCGCCTTGCGAGGGGCGCCCGGGAACGCCCTCGCGACGGCCGGAGATTCATTCACACCCTCTGAGCGGTCCGACTCCGGGCGGCGGCCCCGCTCGCCGGGGCCGCCGCCCCACCCCGCCGCGCGGGGACCGCGCCGCCGCCGCGCCGTAGGATCGATCCGATCGATCGGATCGTTCCGATCGTTTCGATCCGATTCGACCCGAGAGCGAGGAGGCAGCGATGGCCCGGAGACGCGTGATCATCATGGGCGCGGCCGGTCGTGACTTCCACAATTTCAACACCCTGTTCCGCGACGACGACGGCTACGAGGTGGTGGCCTTCACCGCCACCCAGATCCCGGACATCGAGGGCCGCACCTACCCGCCGTCCCTCGCCGGCCGCCTCTACCCGGAGGGCATCCCGATCCGGCCGGAGGCGGAGCTCGAGGCGCTGGTCCGCGAGCACGAGATCGACGAGGTCTGGTTCTCGTACTCCGACGTCCCGCACACCTACGTGATGCACCGGGCGAGCCAGGTGATCTCCTGGGGCGCCCACTTCGGGGTCTGCTCGGCGACCCGCACGATGATCGCCTCGAGCCGGCCGGTGATCGCAGTCACCGCGGTGCGCACCGGCGTCGGCAAGAGCATGACCACGCGCTACGTGGCCGGCATCCTGAAGCGCCTCGGCAAGCGGGTCGTCGCGATCCGCCACCCGATGCCCTACGGCGACCTCGCCAAGCAAGCGGTCCAGCGCTTCGCCACCTACGAGGACCTCGACCGCCACGAGTGCACGATCGAGGAGCGCGAGGAATACGAGCCGCACATCGACCACGGCTTCGTGGTCTACGCCGGCGTCGACTACGAGCGCATCCTCGGCGAGGCCGAGCGCGAGGCCGAGGTCATCCTCTGGGACGGCGGCAACAACGACACCCCCTTCTATCGGCCCGACCTCCACCTCACCCTCCTCGATCCCCACCGGCCGGGCCACGAGCTCTCCTACTACCCGGGAGAGACCAACTTCCTCATGGCCGATCTCTTGATCGTCAACAAGGTCGAGACCGCCGAGCCGGCGGACGTCGCCCGGGTGCTCGAGAGCGCCCGCCTCCACAACCCGCGGGCGCGGGTGGTCCAGTGCCGCTCGGCGATCACCGTCGACCATCCGGAATGGATCCGCGGCAAGCGGGCGCTGGTGATCGAGGACGGCCCCACCCTCACCCACGGCGGCATGAGCTACGGGGCGGGCTGGATCGCCGCCGAGCGCGCGGGGGCGGCGGAGATCGTGTCGGCCGAGCCCTATGCCGTGGGCTCGATCCGGGAGACCTACGCCAAGTACCCCAACTCCCGGAAGATCCTCCCGGCCATGGGCTACGGCGCGCGGCAGATCGAGGAGCTGCGCGAGACGATCGAAGCGGCGTCCGTCGACGTGGTGGTCGAGGGCACGCCCATCGCCCTCGAGCGGGTGCTCCAGGTCTCGAAGCCGATCGCCGCGGTGAGCTACGAGCTCGAGGAGCTCGAGCCCGGCGCGATCGAGGAGGCGATCCGGGGGGTGCTGGCGGGGCGTGAACCGGCCGCCCCCGCTACTCGATCGGCACGCCGGCGAACTGGACCTTGAAGCCGTAGGCGTGGAGCTCGAGGAGGCGGATCGTCCGGACCGTCTCCGAGATGCCCTCGAAGCTCGCCGTCGCGGCAACCGGGAAGCCCTCGACGAGGCGGCCCCCGACCCGTAGGGACCGGGCCTCGAGCTCCTCGATCGTGCGCGTGCGCGGCAGGTCGGCCTCGGCGTGGGCGAGCTGCTCGGCCGAGGCGGCCGAGAGGACCACCGCCTGGAGCCGCACCGTGTCGGCGAACGGAGTGAGCCGTCCGGTCACCAAGGCGTCGATGCCCGCGAGCTGGACCGCGGCGCGGAGCTCCTCGGCGTCGATCAGGCCGGTCGCGGCCAGGTTCTTCTCCGCGAGCACGGGCGCCAGGTGGGAGCGGTCGACGATCTCGAGCTCGGGGGCGGCGTCGCCGAGGGCGGCTGCCAGCTCCACGGCCACGTAGCGGCCGAGCTCGGTGGGCCGGCCGTGGAGGTCGGTGAAGTCCACCACCGCCACCGCCTCGACGCGGAGCGGCGCGAGCTCGCCGGCGAGGTCGCGGGCGAGGCCGGCGATCGCGGAAGCCTGGGCGGCCTGCGCCGGGGCGGCGGCCGGAGCGCCGAGGGCCAGGGCCAGGAGCACGAGGCCCACCGCGCGGGGTGGCCTGGGATGGGGCGGGAGACCGGGCATGGGAGCTCCTTTCTCGTCTCGGGCTCGTAGACCCGGCCGCGGGCAAGAGGGGTGACTCTCCGAGGTTCCTCCCAACCCTCCGGGCCGCTTCGGTGTCTTGGCCGAACGTGGACTACCGGACGTTCTCGGTCGGCGTCGTCGCCGGGCCAGAGGGCCTCGAGGTGCGGGTGTTCGACTCGCCGGCGGGGGAGCGGGCGCGGGCCCCGTTCGCCTGGCCGCTCGACGCCGCGGAGCTGGCCGAGGTGGTGGCACTCTTCGAAGAGGCCGCCGGCGATCCAGGGCCGGCGCCTGGGCCCGACTCCGGGCGCCACTGCGGGCCCGACTCCGGACGCAACCTGGCTCCGGCCGGTGGCGACGCAGGGCCGCCGGGGGCGACGCGCCGCCGGCTCGAGGACGTGGGCGCCCGCCTCTTCCAGGCGCTCTTCTCCGGGGCGGTGCGCGATCGCCTCCTCCAGAGCCTGAGCCAGGGGCTGGGGCGGGGCGAGCGAGGCGTCCGGATCCAACTCCGCCTGGACCTCGGGGATCGCGGCACGGCGGCCGCGGCCGCGCTCCATCGCCTTCCCTGGGAGCTCCTCCGCCGACCCGAGGGCGCGGGCTTCCTGGCGCTCAGCCGGCGCACGCCGGTCGTGCGCTATCTGGAGCGTGAGGGTCCGGCTGTGCCGCCGGCGCCCTCCACCCTCCACCTCCTGGCGGTGGCGCCGGAGCCGGCCGGCCTTCCCGCCCTCGACCTCGCCGGGGAGCTCCGCCGGCTCGAGGCGAGTGCTTCCTCCTGGTGGCGTGGGGTGCGGGTGAGCCGGCTCCGGGGCGCGACGCTCGACGCTCTGGTGGAAGCCTGCCGGACGGGCGAGGTGCACGCCCTCCACTTCATGGGCCACGGCACCTTCGAGCCGCGCTCGGGCGAGGGCGCGCTGGTCTTCGAGAACGAGCGGAGGGGGCCCGATCCGGTGACCGGGCCGCGGCTGGCCCGCCAGCTCGCCGACTTCGTGCCGCCCCTGCGCTTCGTCTTCCTCAACGCCTGCCGCACGGCCGAAGCGGCGGCGGGCGCGCCGTTCGCCGGGGTGGCGACGGCGCTCGCCGAGGTGGGCGTGCCGGCGATCCTCGCCATGCAGCACCCGGTGAGCGACCGGGCGGCGATCGAGGTCAGCCGCGCCGTCTACCGGGAGCTCGCGCGCGGCCGGCCGGTGGAGCTGGCGGTCGCCGAGGCGCGCCTCGCCGTCGACCGGAGGCTCCCGGGCTCGCCGGAGTGGGCCACCCCGGCGCTCTTTCTTCGCGCTCCCGACGGGCGGCTCTTTCCCGGAGCCTCGCCGGGCCGGAGGCGGCGGGCGCTGGCGGGCGCGGCGGGGCTCCTCCTGGCGGCCACCCTGGCCGTGGCCGGCGCCCGGCTAGGCACCGGCGTGGCGGGCAGGGCCGGGAGCCCGCCAGCCGCTTCGGCCGCGCCGCGGCCGGCGCCGTCGACTCCCCGGGCTCCGGCCGTCCAGACCCTCGGTTCGGGGGAGACGGTGCGCGTCCCCGATCTCCCCGGCTTCGTGACCGTCGACTTCCTGAGCGCGGCCGGGCAGCGCTTCGTCCGGGTCACCGTGGGCGCCGACGACGGGGCCGTCGTCCGCCGGGCGACCTTCGGCGCCGAGACCCTGGAGATGGAGGCGGGAGGCCGGCCGGTGGCGATCGACGTCCTCTCCATCGACTGGCGGGCGGAGAGGGTCCGGCTGCGGGTCCGAGGCTGATACCGTCCACCGCATGACGCGCAACGCCCGGATCGCGGTGGGGTTCGTCCTGCTGGCGGCGCTCCTCGCCCTGATCGTCTGGCGGCTGACCTCGGTGGCGCCTCGCGGCTGGCGCGAGACGGAGGGCGCCGAGGGGGGGCCGGACACCGCCTACGAGACCTTCGAGCACCAGGTCATGGCGACCACGGTGCGCGCCGTCGTGCCCGCCGGGCGCGACGCGCGGGAGAACGCCGAGACGGTCTTCGACGTCTTCGATCTCGTCGACCAGCGGATGAGCGAGTGGCAGGCGACCTCGCCGCTGTCGGCGGTCAACCGCCACGCCGGCGACGGCCCGGTCCGGGTGCCCGAGGACCTGCGCCAGGTCCTCCACCGCGCGATCGAGATCGGGGACCTGACCGGCGGCGCCTTCGACGTCACCTGGGCGGCGCTCTGGGGGGTGTGGGACTTCCGAGCGCCCGAGCCCCGGGTGCCCGATCCGGCCGAGATCGCCCGCCGGGTGAAGCGGATCGACTACCGGAAGGTGGAGATCGACGACCGGGCCGGGACGGTGCGCCTGCCCGAGAAGGGCATGAAGATCGGCCTCGGCGGGATCGCCAAGGGATACGCCCTGGCGCGCGCGGCCGAGACGCTCCGGGACCGCGGCCTCGGGAGCTTCATGATCCTGGGCGGCGGCCAGGTGATGACCGCCGGCGAGCGCCGGGAGGGCGGCGGGCGGCCCTGGCGGGTGGGCATCCGCGATCCCCGGGGCGACCCCGAGGACTTCTTCGCCGTGCTCGACGTGGTGGACAGGTCGGTCTCGACGAGCGGCGACTACGAGCGCTACTTCATCGCCGACGGGGTGCGCTACCACCACATCCTCGACCCCCGCACCGGCTGGCCGTCCAAGGGCCTGCGGAGCGTGACGGTGATCTCGCCCGACGCGGTCCTGGCCGACGCGCTGTCGACCGGGATCATGGTGATGGGCGCGGAGAAGGGCCTGGCGCTCGCCGAGCGGCTCGACGGCGTGGAGGCGGTGCTGGTCGACGACCACGGGAAGGTGGAGACGACGAGCGGGCTCCAGGGGCGGCTGAAGGTGCTGCATCCGCCGAAAGGGTGAGGCCGGGCGCCCCGGCCCTCCGGGGTCGGACGCTGCAACCGCCCGTGAACATTCGAGACGGCAACCCCGGATGAAGCGGCCGAGCTCCGCCTCGGCCGGCCGAACGGTGCGTCGGGCTCCGAACCCCACCGACGACCGGAGTCCTCGCGGTTGCCGACCCCCGGCCCGCGGCCCGGGAGGAAGCGCCCTCTCCTCCCCGCGAGGGTGAGGAGAGGGTCGGGGTGAGGAGGGGGTGGTCTGAGGCGTAGCCTCGTTAGACCGTGTTCCAGCGGCGGGTGACCATCAGGCGGAGCTTGCGGTGCTCCTCCTCGGCGAGGCGCCGGCGCTGGCCGGCCAGGTCGTCCTCGAAGGTGGCGAGCTCGGCGCGGCTCGCGACCCCCTCCAGCCGCTCGCGCAGGGCGTAGAAGAGCTCCGAGAACTCGCCGCACAGCTCGGCGATCACCGGGAAGGACATGCGGTGGATCTCGCACGGGCCGTGGGCGCGGATCGCCGCCTGGTGCTCGGCGGTGCCGTAGCCCTTGTGGTTCGCGAACCCGTAGCGAGGATAGCGGCGGTCGAGCTCGCACATGAGCCGGTCGCGGTGGGTCTTGGCGATGATCGAGGCGGCGGCGATGGAGAAGTTGAGGCCGTCGCCCTTGTCGAACCGGTTCTGGGGGATCGCGAGCTCGGGGATCTCCCGGGCGTCGAGGAGCACGTGCTCCGGCGGCTCGGACAGGCCCTCCACCGCCCGCCGCATGGCGAGGATCCCCGCGTGGTAGACGTTGATCCGGTCGATCTCGACCACCTGGGCGACGCCCACGGCCACCGCCGTCGCGGCCTCGCGGATCTCCACCGCCAGCTCCTCGCGGCGCCCGGAATCGAGACGCTTCGAGTCGTCGACGCCGGCGAGCGCCGTGCCGGGCGGAAACACCACCGCCGCCGCCACCACCGGCCCCGCGAGCGGCCCGACCCCGGCCTCGTCGACGCCGGCGATCCTCGTGATCCCCGAGCGCCAGAGCAGGCGCTCGAAGTTGAGCATGGCGTCGAGGCGCAGGCGCTCCTCGCGTTCCTGGTCCTGGCGGCGCCGGAGCGCCTCGTAGACCTGGAGCGCCCCCTGGCGGGGATCGCGGCGGAGCTTGTTGAGCAGGTGCCCCGAGGCCGGCTCGCCTCCCTGGACGAACCGCTGGCGGAGCTCACCGACGGACAGCTTGGACGGATCGACGGCCATGGTTGGAACGAGCGGGCGGCCGGCCGGCGCGGGTCGGCGCGGCATCCCGGCCGCAGATGGTACCAGCTCTAGCGAAGCTGCGCCTCAAACCGACGAGGCGTCTTGAGCGCCCGCGCCGTCTCGGGCTCGGTCTCGCCTCAGCCCCGGCGCCCGGACCCCCACCCGACCTCGGTCAACCCGCACGTCGTGCGCGTGGCCCGGCCGACCCGCGGCGCTCCAACCCCCCGCGTCCCCACCCCGCCGCGAGCCGGCCTCCAGCTCGGGCCGGTGAACGCCCACGCCGATCACGGCAGCGAGAAGGAGAGCTGCCGGCTCTTCCGGCTCCGTCCTCTGAGCCGCCCGGGCGGGCAGGGGAAGTACCTGCGGCCTCGCCACTCGCCCGGTCTCCCACGAGAAGCTGCTCCGTCGGCGCGAACGTGGCACGGCGGCTAGAATGAGCCCGAGGAGAACCCGCCATGGCTCAACCGTCGATCAAGCAACAGATCCTCGACGACTTCGACCGCCTGTCGCCGGAGCTGCAACGCCGGGCGCAGCAGATCGTCCACGGCCTTGCCGTCTCCGCCTCACGACCCGAGGGCACCCCGGGCAAGGAGCTGCTACGCTTCGCCGGCCTCCTCGACGAGGTCGCCGCGCGCGAGATGGAGCGCACGATCGAAGAAGGCTGCGAGCGAGTCGATCTCGATGCCTGGTGAGTACCTGCTCGACACCAGCGTCATCATCCTCCTCTTCCGCGGCGAGCCGATCGTCCAGGAGCGCCTGAGGCAGGCGGAGCGCGTCTTTCTCTCCGTGGTGGTCCTCGGCGAGCTGCACTTTGGCGCGGAGGGCTCCGCGCGGACGGCCGAACAGCTCGACCAGATCCAGGCGTTTGCCGCCACCTGCACGCAGCTCGCTTGCGATGCCGAGACGGCGCGACACTACGGCCGGATCAAGCAGAGCCTTCGCCGGCGGGGCCGGCCGATTCCGGAGAATGATCTCTGGATCGCCGCCACAGCCGTCCAGCACGAGCTCGTCCTGGTCACCCGCGACGAGCACTTCCACGAGGTCGAGGCTCTGACTACCGAGCGCAGGTGAGCCCCTCTGGAAGCGGCTCGCTCAACGAGCTCTGGCGCCATGCAACGAATCCAAACCATCCGGACCAGAGTCTCAGCGCGCCTCCTGGCCCTGCTGCTCCTTCTCGGAGGAGTGTGCCTCCTTCCGGCAAGGCTCATCGCCGCCGATGTGCCCGTGAGGATCGAGCTGACGAGCGCGAATTTCGTGGCACGTCAATCGGCGGAAGGTGTGATCGAAGCAGCCGCTATCTCCTCGGACGGAACCGGTGTCGCCAAGAGGTTACGATTCGGACACGTCCGCGTCCCAGGGCAAACGACCGTCGCGCTCGATGAAGATTTTGTTTGGAGGCTGAGCTTCGTCGCAGAGGGACTCTGGTGCCGCGACGCTGTCCTCACCGCGGGCCAACGTCAAGCGAAGCTTACTGTCTGGCAAACCGGCATCGTTCGAGGGAAGATCCAGGTGCCTCGGGATCGCGATGATCCCGAGACGATCTCCGCAAGGTTCGAGTCTGCTCCGCCGGCCGGCACGAGCCAAGAGCCGAGCGGAAAGGTCCCTCCCACGACGGTTCGTTGCCCCGTGAGGGACAGCACGTTCAGCTGCGAGGTCCCTGCGGCGGAGCTCGACTTGCGTCTCCGGGCCAAAGGTTATATCTCGCACTACCTGTGGAGCGTGGGCGTGAAACGGGGCAAGCCGGTCGAGCTCGGACGGGTGGTCTTCAAGCCGGGCGCGTCCGTCGTCGGGTACGTGGCCGCGGACGGGCCGCTCAAGCCGAAGAGCGTTCGAGTCAGGCTCGATGCGGACGTAGGAGGTGCCGCCCGCAGCCCGGCCGGCGAGGCGCGCCGGAAGGAGGGAGGGCTCGCGACAGGCGTCAACGATCGAGGGTTCTTTCAACTCGAAGGCGTCGCGCCCGGACAATACCGGCTCTCCGCCGCGCAGCCCGGATTCGCGAAGGCCTCGTTGCATCCGGTCCGCGTGCTACCGGGGTCGGAAACCGCTCTGCAGCGACCCCTCTTGTTGGAGCGCCCCCTCGATATCGAGATCTTCCTGGATCCTCCTCAGGATCCTTACGGCCAGCCGTGGACCGTGGGGGTTCGACGGTTCGGAGAGATTCCGGGAGTCCTCGACCCGGTCGGCGAAGGCGCCGCCAGCTCGGCAGGGAGGTACGTCGCCTCCGGGCTGACTCCCGGTCGCTTCGTGATCACAGCCACCGATTCGCTCGGAGCCCGATTCGGTTGGCAGGAACTCGAGCTCGACCGCAGCAGCCCTCCGGTGTTCATGAGTCTGGATGTGATCTGGCTGCAGGGAGAGGTAACCCTTGGAGATGAGCCCCTGGAGGCGAACCTCACGTTCGGTGGGCGCAACGGCCCCGTCCAGATTCCGATCAAATCGGACGACGATGGCGAGTTCGGAGGGTTCCTCCCCAAGGCCGGCGACTGGGATGTATTCATAGAATCGGCCAAGCCCAAAGTCGACAGAACCGTCAGCGTCGAGGTGGAGCTCGACGAGGGCGATCGGTATGCCGAGGTCGAGATCGCGCTTCCCGACACCGTCGTCCGGGGCAAGGTCTCCGACACTCGTGGTCGAGCCGTTCCCGGTGCGATCGTGAAAGCGACCGAGATGAGTCGAGGAGCCGTCACGTGGGAGAAGTCGGATGAGGACGGGCGATTCAGCTTCCATGGCTTCGCCGAAGGTGCTCTGGCCCTGGATGCCACGGTCGCCGAGGACGTGTCCTCGGATCCGGTCACGGTCCAGGTCTCCGAGAACATCGTTCCACCCGAGGTCGAGCTGGTGGTGCACCGCAGGGCAACGGTTCACGGCACGGTCGTTTCGAGCCGGGGTCCCGTGCCGGGAGCCATCGTCATGGGAATCCCGAAGAAGGGGGGCCTGGAGTATCCGTTCATGCTGCGCCCTCAGGCCGTCACGGACATCCACGGCTCGTTCGAGCTCTTCGTGCCGGACGACGCCGAGTTCATCGACTACGTCGTCCTTCCCCCAGGCTTTGCCTTGACGACACATCGGATCGCCGGCGTTTCTGAGGAGCCCATCCAATTGCCCGTGGTCGAGCATGGAGGGACCCTGCGCCTCGGCTTCGGTGGCACGACGGAATGGCAGAAGGACCGTCAGGCTCCCAGCCCGATGGTGGAGTACGACGGCGTGGTTCTGGATAGCGCCCTGCTGCTGCGGTGGGCGCGGCTCAAGTTGGCCGACGTCAGGGATCCGCGGCGCCTGGTCCTGCCTGAGATGCCGCCTGGTGACTACACGGCCTGTTGGCTGACCTACGACCGGCTCGCTGACCTCTACGCCCACAAGAACGGCGCCGCGTCTCCGGGCCGCTCGTGCGTGACCGGCGTTCTCTCGCCGTACGGCGCGCTCGAGCTGAGCCTGAAGGGTGGTGGCGCCTCCGGCGAAAGCACGGACGCCAAGGTGAAGTCGGAGTCTCCGCAGTAACCACCGGCCATCGGGCGGCGACCGGACGCAGTGACGGCTGCGAGGCAGGGCCTCCGCTCGCAGCCCACGTGATCACTCGACGTGGGCGGGGGTCCACCGGCGCCTGCCGCCGGAAACGTTCCAGTCGCCTCGTCGGTTTGAGGTGGACCTTCGCTAGCTGACCGGCTCGGTCGGCTCGTACTTGAGGTACGGGTTGTTCCGCGCCCGGGTGAGGTAGCGGGAGAGGTCGCGCACCAGGGAGACGGTGGCGGCCTCGGTGGCCGCCGCCTGCTTGAAGAGGATGAGGGCGGCGACGGCGTGGCGATGGACGTCGTGGGAGCGGAAGACCGGGTACAGCTCCTCGGCCAGGCGCTTGACCTCGTCGGTCTTCCCGGCCTGGAGGTAGACCGCCGCCAGGTCGAGGGTGACGAGGGCGTTGTCGAACGCCCGCTCCTCCTCGGCGAAGATGCTCCGCACCTCGCGAAGGGTGGCCATCGCCTCGTCGAGCTCGCCCAGTCCTTCGTGGATCCGCCCCTCGAGCCAGCGGCGGCGGATCTGCGTGGAGGGGTCCTCGGGGAAGCGGTGGTACTCGGAGCGGATGATCGCCAGATACCGTTCAGCCTCTTTATACTCGCCGGCCTCAGCCAGAGACCAGGCGACGTTGTGTTTCGCCAACATGGCGGCATGGAGATCGCCGGCCTTCGTCAGCAGGTCGATCGCCGGCCGGAGGACCTCGACCGCACGGAGAGGCTTACCACTGTAACCAGCCGCACTCCCTAGCTTGATTAGGGTCCGGCCCTCTAGGCCGGGCTCACCGAGTCGCCGGTAGGTGGCGACGACCTTCTCCAAGAGGTCGATCGCATCCGGAAAGCGGGACTGGTCGATCCGCAGAGACGCCAGCAGGCTCAGGGCCTCCGCCCCCTCGGAGGCGC
Organism: uncultured Acidobacteriota bacterium; assembly: GCA_963741925.1. GTDB lineage: Bacteria > Acidobacteriota > Thermoanaerobaculia > Multivoradales > DATKCC01 > CAVUBL01. The sequence continues at coordinate 431,326 of CAVUJU010000002.1, read as the reverse complement.
TGCCGGTGCCGCCGTCGAGGAAGCCGAGGCCCGACTCGAGAGCCCGCTCGGCGCCGAAGAGGTCGCCGGCGATCCTCCGGGCGTTCCCCGCCATCGCCCATGCCATGCCCCGGGCGTCGGCCACCAGATGCCGGCCGTAGAACTCCGGGTCGAGGCACTCCGCCACCTCGGTGCTCAGCTCGGCGAGCTCGACGGCCCGGGCCACGTCCCGGAAACCCTCGGACCGGCTCTCCTGGCGCAGGGCCTCGGCCAGTGAAAGGAGCTGGTAGCGCTTGCTGCTCCGGACCGACTCGCGGCGCGCCGCAGGTGGGCGCAGCATGAGCTCGGACATGAGGGCCGGCACGACCTGCTCCTCGGCGACGATCAAGAAGGCCTTGCGCTCGATCCGCTGGCTGTAACGCTCGAGCAGATCCTGCCGGCTCCGGCCCTCGGCCGAGCTGTCGAGAAGCCCTCGGGCCAGCGCCTCGCGGAACTCGCCGTTCGTCTCGAGCACCAGGGACCTGGCGCCGAGGAGGCAGGGCAGGCAGGCGGCCCGGAGGTGCTCCTCGACCCGGCGGTCTCCGTCCGGCGGCAGGGTCCCGGCGAGGAACGCGGCGAGCGTTCTCCGGTCGGGGTGGGATCGGTGAGCGGCGGTCCTGGTCATCCTCCGTCTCCTCTATGGCGTCGGGCCAGGCGGTGAGCTCTCAGCCTATCAGCTTCGCCTCCCCCGTGGCGGTCGCCCGGCGAGCGGCGTGGCACTCTCGGGGGCGACTCGTTCCTTCGCACTTGCGAACTGAGATCTGAGACTACACGATCGAGCCGTGGAGAGTCCAGGGCCACGAACCGAGAGACGGAAGAAATCGTCGGATGAGGGAGGGCGGGCCGGCGTCCTTGCTTACCGGCCCACCCTCTCCTCTCAGTCTATAGAGGAGTGGCTATTAGAGAAGAATTCAAATTGAGGCCTAACATCCTCGTCGGCGGCGATGCCTGTCACTTAGGTCGCTTCGTTACGGTGAAGGCCGCTCTTCCAAAATGCCGAAAATGGGCCTGTGGTGGCGTGACGATTCCGTCGGGGTCTGAGTAACCGCCACTTGGTGCCCAGAGGCTCTGGAGCCACCCGAGTGCCTGATCGACAGTCAGATCCGCGAGATTGGAGAGACCTCCAAGGGCAACTGAAACGACGTCGTTCCCGCTCCGCGGCTGGGCGGCCGCGGGCGTCGCCCAGGCCAGCGAGACCAGCATGAGGACCAGCGCCTGAACCACCACGATCGTTGACAGCTTCTTCCGTACCATGACATTCCTCCTCTGGAGGCGGAACGGATGGCGGCCGTCGGGGCCGCGCTCGCCCGCCGGGTTTGTAAGGCGCAACGCCTCGGCGGCCTGGGCGACGACTGTCGCTCGCGGCGGAGGATCGGGGAGGGAGCCCTCCCCGGTCGTGCTCTGCCGTGGGCCCCGGAGACGGCGCAGGTTTTGCACCTGGGCAACGCGCCTTTCGATTGCACGCTCCCAGGAACGCTAAAGATGACAACCGACGATCGACTAGAAGAGTACCGGAAGAAGCGGGACTTTCGCAGGACGGCCGAGCCGCGGGGGGGCGACGGCGGTGGTTCCGCCTCGGACGACGGCGACCCGAGGTTTGTTATCCAGAAGCACGACGCGAGCTCGCTCCACTACGACTTTCGCCTGGAGATCGACGGCGCCCTCGTCTCGTGGGCGGTTCCCAAGGGCCCGTCGACCGACCCGCGCGAGAAGCGCCTGGCGGTGCGGACGGAGGACCACCCGCTGGACTACGTCGACTTCGAAGGGGTGATCCCGGAGGACGAGTACGGCGGCGGGACGGTGCTGGTGTGGGACCGCGGCACCTACCGCAACCTGAAGGAGGAGGACGGCGAGGAGGAGCCGAAGAGCATGGCGGAGGCCCTCGAGGACGGCCACCTGACCGTCTGGCTCGAAGGTGAGAAGCTCCGCGGCGGCTACGCCCTGACCCAGACGAAGATGCGCGGCGACCCGAAGAACTGGCTCCTGGTCAAGATGGACGACTCCGAGGCCGACGCCCGCCGCAACCCGACGAGCACCAAGCCGAAGTCGGTCCTCTCCGGCAAGACCCTCGAGGAGATCGCCGCCGATGGCTGAGACGATCGAGCTCGGCGGCCGCACCGTCGAGCTCTCCCACCCCGACAAGGTCCTCTTCCCGGACGCGGGGCTGACCAAGGGCGACCTGGTCGAGTACTACCGGCGCATCGCCCCGACGATGCTGCCGCACCTCGCCGGCCGACCCGTCTCCATGCACCGCTTCCCCGACGGCATCGAGGGCAAGTCCTTCTTCCAGAAGGACGCCCCGGACTACTTCCCGGGCTGGATCCACACCGAGGAGATCGCGAAGGAGGGCGGCTCGGTGACCCACGTGGTCTGCGACGACGCCGCGACGTTGGTGTACCTCGCCAACCAGGCCTGTATCACGCCCCACATCTGGCTCTCCCGGATCGACGACCTCGACCGCCCCGACCGCATGATCTTCGACCTCGACCCGTCGGGCGACGACCCGGAGCGCGACCGGGAGGAGGTGCGGCGTGCGGCCCGGCGGGTGCACGACGGGCTCGAGGCCCTGGGCTTGCCGGCGTATCTCATGACCACCGGCTCGAAGGGCTTCCACGTGGTCGTGCCGCTCCGCCGCGAGGAGGGCTTCGACGAGGTCCGCGACTTCGCCCACCGCCTCGCCCGCCGCCTCGCGGACGCCGACCCGGAGCACCTGACGGTCGAGCAGCGCAAGGCGAAGCGCGGCGGCCGGGTGTTTCTCGACTACCTCCGGAACGGCTACGCCCAGACCACCGTCGCCCCGTACTCGGTCCGCGCCCGTCCCGGGGCGCCGGTCGCGACACCGGTCGGCTGGGACGAGCTCGACGGCCTCGACCCCCGGCGCTACACGCTCCAGAACCTCTTCCGGCGCCTGGCCCAGAAGGACGACCCGTGGGCCGACATCGGCCGCCACGCGAGCAGCCTGGCGAGCGCGCGGGAGCGGCTCGGGGACGGTTGATCCGGCCCGGAACCGGCCTTGCGTCGCCGGGGTCGGCGAAGGAGGTACTCGCCGGGCGCGAGCTCGCCTCGACCCGCCGCCAAGGCAAGTGGCTCTTCGCGTCCACCGACGGGGACGGCGGCGGCGAGATCGTCACTCTCGAGGTCTCCGACCGCAGCGCGTACAATTGTCCCAAGTGTCCGTCGCGCGAAGGATCCTGTTGAGGGCGCCCGCCGCCAAGCTCCCGGCACGATCACGCCGGCTCGCCGCGGCGTTGCTCGGTCTCGCCGTGGCGCTCGCCGCGGTGCCCTCCGCCTCCGGCCGGGACGCCCGGCCCGGCTACCAGCGCTCGCGCTGGTGGGACGATCTCGAGCGCTGCGACCACAGACTTCGTGACGCGCGCTGGAAGCGCGGGCTCCAGTGCGTCGACCGCCTCCGCAAGCAGGTCTCCGAAACGAGCTGGTACGAGCCCGACCTGGGCGCGGTCCTGGGGAACCTGGAGCTCCAGCGGGCGATCGCCGAGGCGAACCTGGGCCGGGACGACGACGCGATCTGGGACTGGCACGAGGCGCTGAGCCTCGACCGCGGGGTGGCCGAGACCGATCTCGCGCCGTACGGGAAGGCGGCGGACCTTCTCCACACCCACCCGCTGCGCCGCCGGGGCGAGTATCCGGAGGGCTACCACGCGCCCGAGATCGTCCTCACCAAGAGCGACTACCGGCCGCCGGTCCAGAAGGAACGGCCACCGACGGTGGGCCACCTCAACAGCGCGGCGCTCGGCAAGCACCTGCCGCCGGTCCAGCTCGAGGTCCTGTTCGACGCCCAGGGCGTGCCCCACCAGCCGGTCCTGCTCAGCGACTGGAGCCATCCGGTCACCGTCTACTGGGCGCTCGAGACCCTGCGCGCCAGCCCGCCGGCGAGCCCGGCCCTCCTCGACGGCAAGCCGGTGGCGGCCCTCGCGCTCGTGGAGCTCGACTCGGGCGGCGACCTCCCGCCGTAGCGGGTAGACGCCTTTCCCGATCCCCTTCCTCACCTTCCTACCCCAGCGGGTGTTTCGGCGGCCTCGGCCGAACGCCAGGATGACTGCCGGGAGGGCGGACTCCGCCCCTTCCGGGAGATCCCACCATGCGCGAGCTCGTCGACGGCTGCACCGCCATCGTCCGGGGGGCCCTGGCCGCCGGTTGCGACTTCTTCGCCGGCTACCCGATCACGCCGGCCTCCCCGATCCTCATGGCCATGATGCAGGAGGTGCCCCGCCGCGGCGGCGTGGCGGTCCAGGGCGAGGACGAGATCGCCTCGATCGGCATGTGCATCGGCGCGACACTCGCCGGCTCGCGGGCGATGACCGCCACCAGCGGCCCCGGCATCAGCCTCTACAGCGAGCAGATCGGCCTGGCGATCATGGGCGAGGTGCCGCTGGTGATCGTGGACGTCCAGCGCCTGGGACCCTCGACCGGCGGCGCGACCACCGTCGGCCAGGGCGACGTCCAGCTCGTCCGCTGGGGGACCTCGGGCGGCTACCCGGTGATCGCCCTGGCGCCGTCGTCGATCCCGGAGTGCTACCGCCTGACCGCCCGCGCCTTCGAGCTCGCCGAGCGCTTCCGCTGCCCGGTCTTCCTGCTCGCCGACAAGGAGCTCGGCCTCACCCTCGGGACGGTCGACCAGGCCGACTGGGGCGAGGTCGCGCCGCCGAGCCCGAGGCTCGCGGCCTCGTTCGCCGGCGAGAGCGCCGACCCTCCGTACTGCTACGACCCGCCGGACGGCGTGCCGCCGCTGCGGCCCTACGGCGGCGACGGGACCGTGCGCTTCACCGGCTCGACCCACGACGAGGGCGCCTGGATCACCAAGGACCCGGCCACGATCGAGGCCCTGAACCGCCACCTGATCGCCAAGATCGAGGCGCACCGGGACGAGATCGAGAGGGTGACTCTGGACCTCGAGCCCGGCGCCCGGACCCTCTGGCTCGCCTACGGCATCACCGCCGGCGCCGTGCGCGCGGCCGTGGCCCGCGCCCGGCGCTCCGGCCGCAAGGTCTCCGCCGCCGTCGTCCAGAGCCTCTGGCCGGTGCCCGAGACCGCCCTGGCGGCGGCCCTCGAGGGGATCGAGCGGGTGGTCGTCGCCGAGCTCAACCCCGGCCAGTACCGGCGCGAGATCGAACGCCTCGCGGGCGGCCTCGCCCGCCGGCCCGAGGTCGTCGGGCTCGACCGCCTCGACGGCGGCCTGATCACTCCGGACCAGCTCCTGGAGACCCTCCCTTGACCACCACCGTCACCCCGCTCGCCACCTACCGCAACGAGCGCCCGTATCCCTTCTGCCCGGGCTGCGGCCACCACGCGATCCTCGACGCCCTCGACCGCGCCCTGGTCGCGCTCGAGCTCGACCCGAGCCGGGTCGTCCTGGTGAGCGACATCGGCTGCTCCGGCCTCTCGGACCAGTACTTCGCCACCAGCGCCCTCCACGGCCTCCACGGCCGGAGCCTGACCTACGCCACCGGCATCAAGCTCGCCCGGCCCGAGCTCACGGTGATCGTCCTCCTGGGCGACGGCGGCACGGGCATCGGCGGCGCCCACTTCCTGAACGCCGCCCGCCGCAACGTCGGGGTCAAGACCCTGGTGTTCAACAACTTCAACTTCGGCATGACCGGCGGCCAGCACTCGCCGACCACGCCCACCGGCGCCGTCACCTCCACCACCCCGGGCGGCAACCTCGAGCGTCCCCTCGACCTCTGCGCCACGGCGGCGGTCAACGGCGCGGCCTACGTCTGGCGCGGCACGAGCTTCGACGCCGACCTCCCGGAGCGGATCGCCGAAGCCGTCCGCACGCCGGGCTTCGCGCTGCTCGACGTATGGGAGCTGTGCACCGCCCACTTCGTGCCCGCCAACCGGGCCTCGAAGAAGACCCTGGGCGAGATCCTGGCGCGCCTCGACTTCGCCAGCGGCGTCGTCGCCCGGCGCGAGGCGAGCGACTTCGCCGAGGCCTACCGCTGGGCCCATGCCGCCGATCCGGTCGCCGAGCCGGGCGCCGATCCGGGCGAGGGCGCCGCCGGTGCCCGCCCCATCGAGCCCCGCTTCCGGGTCGCCCTCGACCGCCCCATCTACCTGGTCGCCGCCGGCTCGGCGGGCGACCGGGTGCGCTCGGCCGTGCGCCTGCTGGCCCAGGCGGGGGTGCTCTCCGGCCTCTGGGCGAGCCAGAGGGACGACTACCCGGTGACGGTCAAGACCGGCCACAGCCTCGCCGAGCTGGTCCTCTCGCCCGAGCCCATCGAGTACGCGGGCGTCGAGCGGCCGGACGTGCTCCTCGTGCTCTCCGAGATCGGGCGGAAGAAAGCGGCGCCGCAGCTCGCCCGGATGGAGGAGACCGGAGTGGTCTTCGCCCCGAGCGAGCTCGCCGCCGCCGGGTCCCTCGCGACCCGCGCCCGCGTGGTGGTCCTCGATCCGGCGGCGATGCCCCGGGGGCTCGCCAAGACCCATCTCGCCCTGGCCGCGATCGGTGCGGCGGTCCGGGAGCTGGGGCTGCTGCCGGAGGCGGCGCTCGAGGAGGCGGTCCGGCGCGGGCCGGCGGCGCACGCGGAGCGCAACCTCGAGGCGCTCGGCGCGCTAACCTTGGGCAAGTCTCGCGCAGAGGCGCAGAGACGCAGAGGCGCGCAACCTCGAGGCGCTCGGCGCGCTAACCTTGGGTAAGTCTCGCGCAGAGGCGCAGAGACGCAGAGGCGGAGTTCCGACTGAAGCGTCGAACGCCGAAAAGGGTGATTTCCGTCTTTGATCCTTGATCGGAATTGGCACCCGAGCTCAGGAGCTACACGTGGACTTCGTAGGACGCATCAACAGCGTCCCCGTAGACGCGGTTCTCCTGGGCCCCGCCCCTCGATCGCCGTTCTCTGCGCCTCTGCGCCTCTGCGCGAAGATGTAGTTTGTCGAGTAGGTCGAGATTTCCAGGTACGGGAAGATCCGCCTCCCGCGGTCGCCGTCCGAGCCCCCGTGTTAGGATTTTCAACGGCGATGGAACCGAAGCGAGCACGCCGCGAAGACGTCCTGAAGATCCTCGATCAAGAAGGTGGGCTGCGACCCGGAGTGGCCCGGAAGGTCCACCTCGCGACCGGCGTGCCCGAGGCGGACGTCTACGGCGTCGCCACCTTCTATCACCTGCTCGCCGATCCCGAGACCGACGCCTTCGTCTGCCAGGGCCTCTCCTGCCGCCTGGCCGGCTGCGACGCGGCCAAGCGCAAGCTCGAAGCGCGCGGCGAGACGGCGCGCTTCGTCTCCTGCCTCGGGCGCTGCGACGCGGCGCCCGCCGTCTGGCACCGCCGCGGCGAAGGGAAGACCTCCGCCGAGGACGCCCTGCCGGTCCACCTCTCGCCCTCCTCGCCCGACCACGCCATCGACCTCGCGGCGCCCGAGCACGTGGGCTACGCCGCCCTCGCCGCGGCGCGCAAGCGGGGCGCCGACTGGGTGTGCGCCGAGCTCGAGGCCTCGGGGCTCCAGGGCCGGGGCGGCGCCGGCTTCCCGTCGCACGTCAAGTGGCGCGGGGTGCGCGGCCAGGCCGAGACCGAGCGCTACGTGGTCTTGAACGCCGACGAGGGGGAGCCCGCGACCTTCAAGGACCGCGAGGTCATGCTCCGCCGCCCCCACCTGGTGATCGAGGGCCTGGCGATCGCCGCCGTGACTCTCGGCGCGCAGGACGTCTACGTCTACGTGCGCGGCGAGTTCGGCATGTGCCGGGCCGCGCTCGAAGGGGCGCTCGCCGAGGCCCGCGAGCGGGGCGAGCTCGAGACCAACGGCTCGGGCGCCGGGCCCATCTGCTGGCATTTCGCCGACGGCCACGGCGCTTACATCTGCGGCGAGGAGTCGGCGCTCCTCGAGTCGCTCGAGGGCAAGCGCGGGATGCCGCGCTTGCGGCCGCCCTTCCCGGTCGAGAAGGGGTTCCGGGGCAAGCCGACCCTGGTCCAGAACGTCGAGACGATCGCCTGCGTGCCGGCGATCCTCACCCGCGGCGGCGAGTGGTTCCGCCGCGCCGGGCGCACCCAGCCGGGCTCGAAGCTCTACTGCCTCTCGGGCCACGTGGCGCGGCCCGGGGTCTACGAGGCGCCGCTGGGGGCGAGCCTGAACCAGCTCTTGGAGCTCGCCGGCGGCGTCACCGGGACCTTGAAGGCCTTCTCGCCGGGCGGCGCCTCGAGCGGCTTCCTGCCCGCCTCGGCGGCCGATCTGCCGCTCGATTTCAAGGCCTTGGCCGCCGCCGGATCGATGCTCGGCTCCGCCGGCATCGTGGTCTTGAACGACACCGCCGACATGGTCGAGGCCGCGCTCGCGCAGGCGGTCTTCTTCGAGGACGAGTCGTGCGGCCAGTGCTCGCCCTGCCGGATCGGGACCCAGATGATCCGCCAGGCGCTCGAGCGCTACCTCGCGACCGGCCGGGATCCCTCCGCCCTGGCCGACCTCGGCGAGGTCTCGTGGGGCATGACCGAAGCGAGCATCTGCGGCCTGGGGCAGGCGGCGTCGCTCCCCCTGACCACGGCCATGAAGCACTTCCCGGAGGAGTTTGGAGCCCCGCAATGAGCGACCGCCAGTCCCTTTCCATCGACGGCCGGGAGGTCGAGCTCCGCCCCGGCGAGACGATCCTCGAGGCGGCCCGGCGCGCCGGGACCGAGATCCCCGTCCTCTGCCACGACGACCGCCTCGAGCCGGCCGGCGCTTGCCGCATCTGCCTGGTGGAGGTCGAGGGCCAGCGCCTCATGCAGCCGGCCTGCGCGTACAAGACTGCCCCCGGCATGGCGGTGCACACCGCGAGCGACCGCGCCCTGCGCAACCGCCGCTTCCTCCTCTCGCTCCACATGGCCGACACGGTCCAGGAGCGCGAGGTCGCGGACGACGCCAACCCGAACCGGCTCTTCGACTACGCCGAGCGCTACGGCACCGCCGGCACCTGGACGCCGGTCGCCTCGCCCAGGAAGGGCCGGCCGATGGACGACAACCCGTTCGTCGCCTTCCGCCCCGACCGCTGCATCCTGTGCGCGGCCTGCGTGCGCTACTGCGACGAGGTCGAGGCGGTCTCGGCGATCACGCTCGCCGGCCGCGGCGGCGAGACGACGATCTCCACCGCCGACTCCGTCTCGCTCCAGCACTCGACCTGCGAGCTCTGCGGCGGCTGCATCGACGTCTGCCCGACCGGCGCCCTCACCGAGAAGCCGGCCCTCGCCTACGGCAAGCCGGAGCGCGAGCTCGAGAAGGTGCGCACCACGTGCAACTTCTGCGGCGTCGGCTGCCAGCTCGACCTGAACGTCGACCGCGCCGCCAACCGGGTGGTCAAGGCGACGAGCCCGCCGCCGGGCACCACGGTCAACGACGGCAACCTCTGCGTCAAGGGGCGCTTCGCCAACGACTTCATCCACCATCCGGACCGCCTGACCGTGCCGCTGGTGCGCGACCCCGTCTCGGGCGAGCTCCGCGAGGCCTCCTGGGACGAGGCGCTCGACCGGACGGTCAAGGGCCTCCAGGCGGTCGCTGCCCGCCATGGGCGCGACGCGCTCGCCTTCATCTCTTCCTCGCGCTGCACGGTCGAGGAGAACTACCTCCTCCAGAAGATGGCGAGGGGCGCATTCGGGACGCACAACGTCCACCAATGCGCCGCCACCTGACACGCCCCCACGGTCGCCGGTCTGGTGACCACGTACGGCGCGGGGGCGATGACCAACTCGATCCCGGAGATCCGGGACGCCGACTTCCTCTTCGTCACCGGCTCGAACACCACCGAGGCGCACCCGATCATCGCCATGGAGATGAAGCGGGCGGTCCGCCGCGGGGCGAGGCTCGCGGTCTCGGACCCGCGGAAGATCTGGCTCACCGAGATCGCCGACTGGCACCTCCAGATCCAGCCCGGCACCGACGTCTGGCTCCTGAACGCGATGGCCTGCGTGATCGTCTCCGAGGGCCTCGAGAACCGGGAGTTCATCGAGCGCAACACCGAGGGCTACGAGGCGATGCGCGAGGCGGTGCTGCGCTACCCGCCGGAGGAGGCCGAGCGGGTCACCGGCGTGCCGGCGGAGACGATCCGCGAGGTCGCCCGCGCCTACGCCACGACGCCCAAGGCCGGCATCTACTACACCCTGGGGATCACCGAGCACACGACCGGCACCGACAACGTCTACGCCCTCTCGAACCTGGTGCTCCTGACCGGCCACCTGGGCGTGCGCTCGGCCGGGATGAATCCGCTGCGCGGCCAGAACAACGTCCAGGGTGCGAACGACGCCGGCGCGACGCCGGTCTTCTACCCCGGCTACCAGGCCTGGGACGACCCGGAGGTGCGCGAGAAGTTCGCGCGCCTGTGGGGCGTCGCGCAGCCCGAGACGCCGGGCTTGAACCTCAATCAGATGATGAAGGCCATGACCGCCGGCGAGATCCGCGGCATGTACCTGATGGGCGAGGACATCGTGATCTCCGAGCCCAACGCCTGCCGGGTGGAGAAGGCGCTCAACGAGATCGACTTCCTGGTGGTCCAGGACATCTTCCTGAACGAGAGCTGCCGCTACGCCGACGTCATCCTGCCGGCGGCCTGCTTCGCCGAGAAGGAAGGGGTGTTCACTAACTCCGACCGGCGGGTGCAGCGGGTGAGGAAGGCGGTCGAGCCGCCGGGCGAGGCGCGTGCCGACTGGCAGATCCTCGCCGAGGTGATCCGCCGCGCGGGGCTCGAGCAGCCCGCCTACGCCCACCCGCGCGAGGTCTACGCCGAGATGGCCTCGGTGACCCCCAAGTTCGCCGGCATCTCGCACGAGCGGATCGAGCGCGAGGGCGGCCTCCAGTGGCCGGTGCCGACCCCCGAGTCCCCCTCGACCGAGTACCTCCACAAGGGGGGCGTGCTGCGGGGCAAGGGGCTCTTCGAGGCGGTCGAGTACCGGGCGCCGGCGGAGATCGAGGATCCGGAGTACCCGCTGGTGCTCTCGACCGGCCGCACGCTCTACCACTACAACGCCGCCACCCAGACCCGGCGTTCGACGGGCCTGTCGTCGAAGCAGCCCGAGGCCTACGTCGAGGTCAACCCCAGGACCGCCCGGCGCCTCGGTCTCGCCGACGGCCAGCTGGTCGACGTGGTCAGCCGCCGCGGGCGGGTGCGCGCCCGGGCACTCTTCTCGCGCCAGGTCAAGGCGAACGTCATCTGGATGCCGTTCCACTTCCCCGAGGCGCGCACCAACCGCCTGACCACCGACGCCGGCGACAAGGTGACCGGCACCGGCGAGTACAAGGTCTGCGCGGCGCGCCTGGAGCCGGCCGAGGGGATCTTCTCCGAGCACGAGTTCCCCGGCGCGTACGCGTCGGAGCCGGAACCCGAGCTCGTCGGCTGATCGGATCGCCCCCTCACCCTCGATCGCTCTCGGTTCCTCGCCCTCCCTCGCGCGACGACGACGAGGGGGAGCGCGGGCCGGCGCTCGGGACGACCGAGAGGGGAGCCCGAATCGTCTCCGCACGCGACCGGTTGCGCATGGGGGATTCCCCGATTGCGCAGGTTCTGTTCCCGTGGGATCGTAGTCGTCTGTCACTGGCGAGGCTGGACCACGGAGGGTGCGGTCGAGCTCGCGCTCGCCCACGCCGAGGCTCGCTCCAGGGCTCCCGAGGTCCGCGACGCCCTCGAGCCGGTGCGGCGCGCGCTGCGCCACCTGGCGGCGGTGGCCGACGACCTACGCGCTGCGGCCCTGCCCGCGGGCTCTGCCGCGTCGGCGCGCGTGGACGTCCCGCGTCTGCCCCTGCGCGTCGTGGTCGAGGACCTGGTCTTCGCGAGCCGCGACCTGGCCGAGGAAGAGGGCGTCGAGCTCCAGGTCGACGGCGAGCTGCCCGCGGTGGAGGTCGACGCCGCGCGCCTCGAGCTCATCCTGGTCAACCTCATGAGCAATGCGATCCACCACGCCGACGGCGGCAAGCCGGAGCGCTGGGTGCGCCTCGCGGCGAGCGCGGCGGGCGACGGCGAGGAGGTGCTCCAGATCAGCGTCCGGGACAACGGCGTGGGCACCCCGGCCGAGCTGCGCGCCGGGCTGTTCGAGGATCCGCCGGGCGCTCCGGACGGCACCCCACCCCGCAACGGCATGGGCCTGGTGATCGTGCGTCAGGCGGTGGAGCGCTCGGGAGGGCGCCTGTGGTTCGAGACCCACGAAGGGGTCGGCACCGCCGTCCACTTCACCCTGCCCCTCCCCGGGCGCCGCCGTCCAGCCTCTCCCGCCCGCCTCGCCGCCCCGCCCTCGGCGAAACCCGCCACTAACGAAGCTCCGCCTCAAACCGACGAGGCGTCTTGAGCGTCTTGGGCTTCGTGAGTCGCAGGTGTCCCCCGCCCACGTCGGTCGACCGAGCCTACGCTCACCGGAACGGCTTCTCCAGACCGGTCGATTCATCGGATCTCCCCCCTCACCCTCGATCCCTCTCCCACCCTCGCGGGGGGAGAGGGACGCCCCCTCGCGGGCTTGCGACGTCCGAAAACTCGGCTCGTTCGTCGCGATTCTGCCCTGATCAGACGTCTAGTGGTCCGTCAACCTACAATTGACGGGTCCCGACGGTCCTTCACGCCGCTGGCGGCGTGGCTCCTCCTCGACGTAGGCCCCGCTACGCCTGCGTCGGAGCGCCTGGCCAGCGACGCGAAATCCTCGCCGGATACCTCTGTCAAATGAAGATTGACGGACCACTAGAGTGTAAACAGCCGCCATCGGTTCCGCTTGACCGCGGGTCGTGGAGACCTGCGGCCCCGACCATGCCGTCCAAGGACCCACCGGACGAAGACGACTCCGCGGCGGGCGGCTCGCCCCCGGGCCGGTCCGCGCTCCTCCTGGCGGCGCTCGACGAGCTGATCTCCGAGCTCTGCGACGTCTACCGGATCGACTGCCGGGTCGAGGTCGAGGAAGGTCTGGACGTGAGCGACGAGCAGGTCGCCGACTCGCTCTATCGGATCGCCCGCGAGGCCGTGGCCAACGCCGCCCTGCACGCCGGCAGCCGGGGCTACGTCGAGAAGCAGGAGCCGACCGAGGAGATCATGGCGGCGGTGCGCGAGGTCCTCGCCGGCCGCCGCTACGTCAGCTCGCGGATCGCCCGGCGGCTCGAGCAGGCGAAGCTCGGCCGGCGGGAGGCGGGCGACGACACGGCGCTGTCGCGCCTCTCCGACCGCGAGCTCGAAGTCTTCACCTTGATCGGCCGCGGTCTCGGGACGCGGGAGATCGCCGAGCGCCTCGGCCTGTCGGTCAAGACCGTCGAGACCTACCGCGAGCACCTCAAGGAGAAGCTGGCCCTCGGAAGCGGTGCCGAGCTGACCCGCCGGGCGGTGGCCTGGGTCCTCGCTCAGGAGTGAGCTTCCCCTCGGTATCGTAAGATCCCCGCAATTACTGAGGAGGATGGGAACGATGCCGACGAGACCCGCGCGCCCACGACCCGTGCGCTCCGCCGTCGCCCTCGCTCTGGCGGCGGCGGCCCTCGCCCTCGCCGCCCTCGCCTCGCGGGCGGCCGCGGCGCCGGCCGCCGAGTCGCTGGCCGCTTACGTCCGCGCCCACTACACGAAGCGCGAAGAGCGCATCCCCATGCGCGACGGCGCCCGGCTCTACACCGCGATCTACGTGCCGAACGAAATCGCCCCGGCCGCTGGGGCCGGTGCGGCCGGGGCGGCGAGGAGCTACCCGATCCTGCTCAACCGCACGCCGTACGCCGTCATGCCCTACGGCCCGGACGCCTACAAGCCCTCCCTGGGTCCCTCGCCGGCCTTCGCCAGGGAGGGGTTCATCTTCGCCTACCAGGACGTCCGGGGCCGCTTCATGTCGGAGGGCGACTTCGTCGAGATGCGACCGGAGGCCGACCCGGGGCCGGGCGGGGTGGACGAGTCGACCGACGCCTACGACACCATCGACTGGCTGGTCCGCCACGTCGCCGGCAACAACGGCAGGGTGGGGACCTGGGGCGTCTCCTACCCCGGCTTCTACGCCGCCGCCGGGGCCATCCGCTCGCACCCGGCCCTGAAGGCCGTCTCGCCCCAGGCGCCGATCGCCGACTGGTTCTGGGACGACTTCCACCGGAACGGCGCGTTCAGCCTGGTCATGGGCTTCGACTTCTTCTCGGTCGTCGGCCGGCCGCGACCGGGGCTGACCACGGCGCGGCCGCCCCGTTTCGACCACGGCACGCCCGACGGCTACGGCTTCTTCCTGCGCATGGGGCCGCTCGCCGCGGCCGACGAGCGCTACCTCCACGGCGAGATTCCGTTCTGGAACCAGATCGTCGAGCACCCGAACTACGACGAGTTCTGGCGCTCGCGCAACATCCTGCCGCACCTGCGCGGGGTGCGTGCCGCGGTGCTCAACGTCGGCGGCTGGTTCGACGCCGAGGACCTCTACGGCCCGCTCGCCACCTACCAGGCGATCGAGCGCCAGAACCCGGGGATCTCGAACGTCCTGGTGATGGGCCCGTGGTTCCACGGCGCCTGGGCGGTCTCGGACGGCCGGTCCCTGGGCGGCGAGGACTTCGGCTTCGCCACCGCGGACTACTACCGCGACCAGGTGGAACTGCCCTTCTTCCGCCACTACCTCGAGGGCGAGGGCGAGCTGCACCCGAGCGAGGCCCTGGTGTTCGAGACCGGCGCCGGCCGCTGGCGCCACTTCCCCTCCTGGCCGCCGCCCGGGCTGCGCCGGGAGGAGCTCTACCTGCGCTCGGGCGGTCGGCTCTCCTTCGAGCCGCCCGCCGCGGCGCCGGCCGCGGGAGACGCCGGCGAGGCCTCGGACGCCTACGTATCGGACCCGGCCAAGCCGGTGCCCTACACCATGACGATCACCAACCACTGGCCTCACGACTACATGACCGAGGACCAGCGCTTCGCCGCCTGGCGTCCGGACGTGCTGGTCTACGAGAGCGACTCCCTCGCCGAGGACCTGACCTTCGCCGGCCCCCTCACCGCGGACCTCTGGGTCTCGACCACCGGCCGCGACTCCGACTGGATCGTCAAGCTGATCGACGTCGAACCCGAGGACCCGCCCGAGTTCGTGACCGGCCGGCCCACGGCGCCGGACCCCGACTTGCGCGGCACCGAGCGGCTCGTCCGCGCCGGGGTGATGCGCGGCCGCTTCCGGGAGAGCTTCGAGCACCCGGCGCCCTTCGAGCCGGGGGCGGTGACCCACGTCGCCTTCGAGCTCCGGGACGTCTGCCACACCTTCCTCCGCGGCCACCGGGTGATGGTCCAGGTCCAGAGCACCTGGTTCCCGCTCATCGACCGCAACCCCCAGAGCTGGGTGGAGAACATCTACCGGGCGCGGGGCGAGGACTTCGTCGCCGTGACCAACCGGGTCTTCCGCTCGCCGGCTCACCCGAGTGGCTTGCGGGTGTCGATCCTGGATGCCGCGGCGAGCGGCCCGGCCCGGGAGCCGGCCGGACGGAGCGAAGCCCCGCGCGCAGAGATAGCGGGCGGCGCCGAGGCGGATGCCCTGGAGCAGGTAGAGGGTCGCCCGGACCGAGCTCCACTCGAGCTCGTGGGTCGCCACCCGGCGGGCCAGGGCGCGCCGCTCGATCAGCCGCCGCGCCACGCGGTCGCGGCGTCGCGCGACCTGGGGCCAGGGGTTCAGGTCGAGGACCGCGGTCCCGCTCCAGAGCTCCGGCCGGACCGCGGCGTCGCACGGCAGCTCCTCGATCGGGTGGACGCGGAAGCCGGCGAGCTCGCCGCGGAAGTAGGGGAGGAGCTCCGGGGGCATGACGTAGAGATCGACGAAGGAGCGGTCGTTCGCGAAGGGGGCCAGCGCGCTCGCCAGGCCAGTTTGGGACTCGCCCAGGGTGCTCCGGATCGGTCCCAGGAGGCCGGCCGCGAGCCACGGCGCCGCCAGGGCCCAGGCGAGGAGCCCCCAGGGTAGCCACGGCAACGGCCGCCGCGGGCCGCCGCCCAGCCTCCGGGCCGCGGCGGCGGCGAGGCAGGCGAGGCCGCCGCCCCACGCCGCGGCCGCCATCAGCGGGTAGCGGGGACCGTAGAAGACCGGCGCGAGGCCGTACCGTGCGAGCCCCCAGAGGAGGACGCTGAAGAGGAGGCCGGTCCCCAGCCCGAGGGCGGCGCCGTGCTCGAGGCGCGCCAGGAGGTCGTCGTCGTGGCCGGTCGCCCGGTCCGGGAAACGCGCCGCGAGCCAGGCCGCCAGCGGCAGCGCCAGGGTCGCGATCCCCAGGGGCAGGAGCGCCGCCAGGCGGGGCGCGGCCGGCGGGCCGAGGCGGCCGAAGGGCAGCCACCAGATCCAGGTATAGAGCAGGTTCGGGAGCGTCGCCGGCGTCATCCACTCGGTGCCGGCGCGCTCCAGGTAGGCGAGCTGGCGCGGCACCCGGGCGAGCCAGGGAAGGAAGAGAGCGAAGGCGGCGGCGTTCGCCGCCACCGCGGGGGCGAGCGCGCGGAGCCCGCGCCCGCGGCGCAGCGCGAGGCCGGCCCAGACCAGGCCGAGGCAGGCGAGGACCAGCCCGGAGAGCAGGTGGGACCAGAGGGCGAAGGCCGCGGCCGCCGCGTAGAGGCTCCAGCGGCCGATCTCCCGGCGCGGCGTGCGTTCGCCGGCGGGCTCGAGAAGCAGCAGGAAGCAGACGGCCAGGCCCGCCGAGGCGAAGCCGTAGCTCCGGGCGTCCTGGGCCATCTGGGCGAGCCCGGCCGCCCCCGCCACCGCCCAGGCGACCAGGGTGCCGGCGATCGGTTTGAGGCGCCGGCGGCCGATCGTCCAGGCCGCACCGGCGGCGAGCACCCAGAAGGCGACGTTCAGGGACCGGGCCCAGAGGATCCCGGGCTCGACGCCCAGCGACCGGCCGGCGGCGAGCCAGGCCCGCAGGCCCAGGTAGTAGAGCGGCGGGTGGGAGTCGTAGGCGGTCAGGCGGTCGATGGCGGCGGGCGGCCGCTCGACCAGGAGGAGGGTGTAGGTCTCGTCCATCCAGAGCGTGCTCTCGAGGCTCGCCCGCCAGAGCTTGGGCGGCAGCAGGACGGCGAGCAGGAGGAGGAATCCGAGCACGGAGCGGGACGCGCGATTCATCGCGCCGCATGCTACTCCCGCCCGCCGGTCGCTCGGCGAAATATTTGGATATCTGCATTTTGACAGTACGAAGTATGCGGCACTCTCGGTTTCGCGCACTGAATTCCTTGGTGTCAAAGCCTTTGCTCAGCTCCGTCCGAGGCCCGGGCTTCGGCAACCGGGTGCGCAATCAGTTCACGGGTTGACACGCGAAAGCACGCGCCAGTACCTTCGGCGCACACCTGGAGTCTCTCGACCGCGGAGGCGCCCTCTCGCGCCGTTCGCGGGTTGCTGATGAGCGCCCGATCCGCATCTGGTCCCGGCTCAGTGCCGGCTTGCCGTCGCGCCGGCACGGCGAGCGCGTTGTTGCTCGTCCTCTCTTGCGCCCTGGCCGCCCGGTCGGCGCACGCCGCCGGCGGCCCGATCACCACGGGTCAGCTCCTGATCCAGGGCAGCCGCCTCACCCTCTACTCCGACGCGCTCACCACCGACGCGGACCAGACGATCGACGTCGGTGAGCGGGCACGGGTGCGGACCTGCTTCGGCGGGATCGACGACCCGTGCGGCTCGGTGCTGCCGGGTGACCCCCGGGTCGCCGGGCTGGTGGTGCGGGCCGAGCTGGCCGGCCCCGAGGTGGCCGACGCGCTGCCGCTCGAGACCCTCCCGGGCGGCACGTTCGTGCTGCCGGGGTTTCAGCAGGAGGGCGACTACCGCCTGGAGAACATCCGCCTGGTCGAGGAGGCCACCGGCCGCGTGCTGGGCGCCGCCGAGCCGTCGGTGGCGCTGCTCCACGTCACGGAGATCGTCCTCACCTCGGCGACGGTGCGGGCGCTGTCGCTCGCCGACCTCCAGGCGCGCGGCATCTCGATCGGCCAGGAGGACTTCCAGGCGTTCGACTTCGCCGTCGGCTTCGCCTTCGGCAGCGAGACGGTGGAGATCAAGCTGCCGATCGTCTACAACGGCTTCGAGCCGGTGCAGGCCCTGAGCGCTCCGCGGGTCACGCTCGACGGGTTGCCGGAGAACGTGGTCAAGATGGTCGAGCGCTGGCAGCCGCCGACGATCATCCCGTTCGCCCTCGAGCGCGAGGAGCCCGAGGGGCCCCAGCTCACCGCCGAGGAGGACGTGGACCTGAGGTTCCCGCTGTTCGGGGCGATCGTCCTGCCGGGTAGCGTCAGCTACCTCAACCAGTTCTTCGAGGCGCGCCTGATCGTGGCCAACGGCGCGGCGGCGGGCTCGAACGTCCAGCTCTCCGACCTCGGAGCCTCGGTGCGGCTGCCCTCGGGCGACGTCCTGCGGGTGGTGGCCACCGACCCCGCGGTGGCCGCCGGCCAGCTCGTTCCGGTGGTCGAGGCCGACGGCGGCCGGGTGCTCGATCCGGGAGAGCAGGGGAGCGCGGCCTGGACGATCGAGGGGCTGGCAGCCGGCACCCACACGATGGCGATCGACGTCACCGGCCAGATCGACCGCCCCGGGCGCGATCCGCTGCCGGTCCTCTCGCGCACCCAGGCCGCGGTCGAGGTGGTCGACGCCCGCTTCAACCTCACCTTCAGCCACCCGGACGTGGTGCGCGAGGGCGAGGCCTACTCGCTCTTCGTCACGGTCACCAACCTCTCCCGGGCGACCCAGAACCTGATCACCGTCGACCTCGACGAGCAGCACCTCTCGGGCGCCCACCGGGAGGACCCGAACGACCCGCTGCGCCAGACCATCGACACCCTCGAGCCGGGGCAGGCCGAGACCCTGGAGTACCGACTGGTGGCCGAGCTCGACGGCAAGGTCGTGGCCACGACGTTCCAGTCGAGCTCCTCGGCGGGGCAGGGCACGATCCGGCTCTTCGCCGGCGTCGGCGAGCTCGGCATCCCGCTGTCGCCCGCCACCCTGGTGCTGCCTCGCTTCAGCGACCGGCTGGACGCTCCGTACCTGCCGTCGAGCGACTTCCTGCGCGCCAACGTCCGCTTCCTGGGCCTCGCCTACAGCCTGGCCGTGGCGCCGTCGGCCTACATACCGCCCGACCTGCCGCACGTGATCCGCACCGACGTCGAGCGCCGGGCGATCGACTTCGGCGAGGCCGGGCTCCGCACCTTCGCGGGCGAGCCGCTCCTCGAGTCCCTCGAGGTCCTGGCCCTCGACCAGCTCGGCAACCGGGACCCGCTGGCCGAGCTCGACGAGCTGCGCCGGCGCCTCGCCAAGGGTGAGGCCGCCGCCGAGGAGATGGCGGCCCTGCTGCGCCACGAGCAGGAGGCCAGGGGGCTCGACGCCCTCGAGCTGCTCGACCACTTCGCCTCGACCGCCTCCTACACGGCCCCCTGGCTCGCCGCCACGCTGGTGCCGGACGGCTCGGCGCCGCTGCCCACGCTCGAGCTGCGGCGGCCGACCGAGGACGGCCTGGGCCGTCTCAGCGGACCCGCCGGCGGGCTCGACGGCACGGTGCCGGTGGTCCGGACGCTGCCCTACGGCGACGTCTTCGAGGTCCACGAGACCGCGAGCGGCGGCGCCCGGGTGCCGCTCGCCGTGGTCGGCCATCTCGAGGCCGCCGAGACCTTCGAGGTGGTCTTGCGCAACGACGGGTCGGTGACCGCCGCCGGCCACCTGGTCCTGGTGCTTCCAGACGACGGCGACCCGCGCGACTTCCGGCGCCTCGACCTCGGCCACGTCCAGGTGGCGCCGGGCGACGCGGTGGCGGTCGAGGCCGGGATCTCGACACCCTCTCCGGGCCAGGGTGGCTTCACCAGCTACCACCTGGCGACCGGCGCGCCGGCAGGCGGCTCCGCGGCCCAGAGCCCGGTCGACCGGCCGCCCTTCCGCTTGATCGGCGCGGTCCAGGACTTCCGGCTCAAGGAGAGCGGACCGGACGCCCTGGGCAACGTCTACCGGCCGAACCGCTACGGCAACGGCCTGCTCTACCTGTTCAACCGGCCGCCGGACGCCTCGGATCTCGATCCGGCGAGCTTCCGGATTCGCTCGAGCTTCCAGGGCCTCGACACCGGCGGTGCGCCGGCGAGCCTGACCACCGAGAAGGTGGGCACCGCGGCGTTCGTGCAGGACGACCCGCGGGTGGTGGCGGTGCGCTACTCGGAGCCGGTGAGCGCGCTCCTCGATCCCGCGACCGGCGGGCCGCTCCTCGACCAGGAGCACCTCCTCGACACCGCCGCCCTGGTCGACACCTGGGGCGAGCACCTCGACCCCGCCGTGCCGCCACCGACGCTCGAGACGTCGCCGCTCCACGTCGGCGCGCTGGTCGACGGCCGGGTGGTCCGCGGCACCGGAGAGCCGGCGGCCGGGGCCCGGGTGCAGCTCATCCGGATCTGGCTCAAGGAGACCCTGTTCGGCAGCAAGGCGGTGCTCGAGCTGGCGGGCGAGACGACCACCGACGCCGACGGCCACTTCGGGTTCGACTTCGTCGAGAGCCCGCACTGGGACCCCAAGGTCAGCGGCGAGTACCGCCTGCGGGCGATCGTGCCGGAGGGCGACGACCCGGACCTCGAGCCCGCGGACGTCGTGGAGATCGGCTCGCGCATCCGGCTCCAGAACCGCCTCGCCCACGTCAACATCGCCCTCCTGGGCCGCGGCGTGATCACCGGCGAGCTGGTCTACCAGGACACGGGCACGCCGGTGCCCAAGGGCACGGTCACCGCCACCAGCACGTTGTTCAACGAGCTCAAGCGGGTCGACGTCGAGGCCGACGGCTCGTTCCGGATCGGCGGCGTGCCGGTGGGGCCGATCACCCTCACCGGCAGTGACGAAGACGGGCGCAAGGTCTACGCCACAGTCGGCGTCGAGCAGCCGGGCGCCACCGTCGACGTGCGCCTCGAGATCCCACGCGCCCCGCCCTCGCTCGGCACGATCACCGGCCACGTGCTGCGTTTCTCGACCGGCGACCCGGTCGAAGGGGCGACGGTTGCGGTCTACAGCAACGGCCACGGCATCGCCCAGACCAGGAGCGACCCGTTCGGCCGGTTCCGGTTCGACGACGTGCCGGCGGGGCAGGTGAGCGTCCAGGCCGCGGCCTGGGAGATCAGCCGCAGCTCGGTGGTGAGCGCGGTCAGCCTGGCGGCCGGAGAGACCCAGGACCTGACCTTGCGGCTGGCCGACAGCGCGACCCGCACGGTCACCGGCCTGGTGGTGTTCCACGACGCGGTGACCAACATGGACGTGCCGGTCGAGGGCGCCGTGGCGTTCATCCCCGGCCCCGGGGTCTTCGCCTACACCGACGCCACCGGCCGCTACCGGATCGAAGGCGTGCCGGTCCAGGGAGCGGGGGAGTCGCAGTACCAGGTCGCCGCCATCGACTACGGCCGCGGGCTCGAGGGCCGCGTCCTGCTGCCTCCGATCGTCGACGCCACGGGGGACGAGATCGAGGCCCAGCGGGTGGTGCTCGAGCAGATGCGTGGCGGCATCGACGGCGTGGTGCTCGACCCCCTCGGCCGCCCCATGGGCGGGGTCGAGGTCATCCTCTACCCGAGCCGGTCGACCATCAGCGGGCCGGACGGCGGCTTCTCGTTCGGCGACGTGGCGATCGGCAAGCACACCGTCCTCGCCCACGTCGGCGACGGTCTCCAGCCGGGCCGGGTCGGCGACTTCGGCCAGGTCGAGGCGTCGGTGGTCTACGGCGGCCACCGGCCGTTCGTCAACCTGCGCATGGTGGGCAGCGGCGTGGTCACGATCCACACCACCACCCAGACCGCGACCGGGGTCCTGACCCCGATCTACTACAAGCCGACCTGGTTCCACGAGGGGTCCTGGACGATCAAGCTCAAGGGCTCGCACATCGAGACCACGACCGACCCGAACGGCAACCTCGAGCTCCAGCTTCCGGTGGGCCGGTACGAGATCGTCGCCTACAACCCGTTCTTCGGCATCAAGACGATCGCAGGCGCGCTCACCTACGCCGGCCAGACGGTGCACCACGAGATCGTCTTCGAGGACGCCGCCACGGTCGGCGGCCAGGTCCTGGACGTCGACGGCCACACGCCGGTTCCCGACGTCGAGGTGACGCTCGCCACCGCGCACCTGCTGCCCCAGACCCAGCGCACCGACGCCCAGGGCAACTTCCGCTTCGAGCTGGTGCCCAAGGGTAGCGTGGTGGTAACCGCCGCCGGCGTGGTGGGCACCGTCGAGCGGATCGGCCGTACCTACGGCTCGGTGAGCCTGGGCGGGCAGGAGCTCGACCTCCAGGTGCAGATGAAGGCCCAGGGCTCGGTGCGGGGCCGGGTGGTGCAGGCGTTCAACGGCGACGTCCAGCCCCTCGCCTTCGCCCAGTACTACGTGCAGGAAAACGCCTTCCCGTACCGCCGCCTGCCGGCGGCGGGGACCTTCTTCCTGACCGACGCCGACGGCCGCTACCAGGTCTCCCACGTCTACGCCGGCGGCGTGACGGTGGTCGCCCGCGACAGCGGCCAGGTCAGTCGCACCGGCTCGGCCCGCGGCACGATCGACGCCGACTGGTCGGTGGTCGACCTCCCGGACATCGTGATGGCCACGAGCGTCGGCTCCCTCGACGTCGTCGTGCGCGACCCGGAGACCGGCGGCCCGGTGGCCGACGCCCAGGTGCGGCTGTCGAACGGCGAGTGGACGGTGACCGATCCCCAGGGGACGGTGGTGTTCGACGCCCTGGCCCTGGGCAATTACTCGATCTACGCCTTCCACGCGCCGACCGGCCGGAGCGGCCGCCTGGGTGGGCTGTCGCTCTCCTCGCCCGGCCAGCACCTCCACGGCACCGTCTACCTCGACGAGCGCGGCGAGGTGCGCGGCACCCTCTACGACGACGACACGCGCACGGTCGGCGTACCGGCCGGGATCGTCCGCCTCGACGGCGAGACCGCCGGCGGCCGGGTGACCGCCCTCGCCTCCACCAGCAGCACCTCGGGCGAGGAGGGCCGCTTCTCGTTCCTCGGCATCCCGGAGGGGACCTTCGCCCTCGAGGCGGCGCTCCAGACCTCGGCCCGGCGGGCGCGCGCCGAGGCCACCCTCACCGAGACCTCGCCGGTCGCCGACGTGGTGATGGTGCTCGAGCCGGTCACCGACGCCTACGTCCGCCTGTTCGAGAAGCTCACCGCGGGCCTGTCCGCGATCGATCCGGCGAGCGGCGTCTTCGGCGTGCGCTTCCAGCAGAGCGGGTACGACTTCACCCGCGCCGAGCCCGAGGACGGCACCGACCTGTACCTCTTCCCCGAGCTCCTGGCCGCGCGCTCGGCGACCCTCTCTGCCGCGGAGATCTCCGGCGAGCAGCGCTCGGCCGTGGCCCGCTTCGGCAACTTCCTGGGACCGGCGCCGGTCGCCGGCGACGGCAGCCCGGCCGATCCCTTCGAGCTCGTCCTGCGACCGAAGGGCGCGGTCGGCGTGTCGGTGGTCGACGCCACCGGCACGCCGGTGGCGGGAGCCGAGGTGACGCTCAACGCCTCGGGCGTCCGGTTCCCGTCGGTGACCGGCGCGGATGGACGGGTGAGCTTCGCCGCGGTGCCGGCGGGCCCGCTCACGGCGAGCGCGACCTCGCCCGCCACCGGCACCGGGGGCACCGCCGGCGCCACGCTGACCTACGACGACGAGGTGGTCGAGCTCGTGGTCCAGCTCGCACCGGCGGTGGCGGCCCACGGCGTGGTCTACCAGCCGGTGGCCGACGACCGCTACACGGGAGACCCGTCGACCCTGGTGCCGGCGCCCGGGATCATCGTCCAGATCCAGGACTCGAAGGGGGGCCACCAGCTCGTCCTGACCGACGATGCCGGCGCCTACCGCTTCGACGTGCTGCCCACGGGCGGCTATCGCGTCTCGGCCCAGAGCTCGAACGGCGACCAGCTGGCCTCGACGAGCGGCACCCTGGTCGGGCCCGACGGCTTCGACAACCCGATCCCGGCGCTCCTGCTCGACGCCTCGCCGCCGCGGATCGTCTCGATCGTGCCGCCGCCGGGGCTCGAGGGAGTCTCGCGGACGGCGGCCGTGGAGATCGTCTTCTCCGAGCCGCTGCTCGCGACGGTGCTGCCCACCGGCCAGACGAGCAGCCCCTACTTCCACCTGAACGCGGCGGACGGCGTCGCCGCGGCCGGCGTCTGGACCTCGCAGGTCGATCCCGAGGGCTACCAGGCGGTGCGCTTCACGCCCTCGACGCCGTACGAGAACTTCACCACCTACACGCTCACCATCGGCGGCGGATCGGGAGGCGTGCGGGACCGGACCGGCCGGCCGCTCACGACCAGCGGCAACGTCGGGTCGAACTTCAAGACCGCGGACGGCATCGGCCCCGAGGTGATCGCCACCACGCCGTCGCTCGAGCGGCCGGTCGACCCGACGGTACCGATCCGCTTCGACTTCAACGAGGCGGTCCAGGGCACGGACGAGCAGCTCGACGGCGACGGGGTCGACGACGCGGTGGAGCTCTACGGCGAGCGCGACACCGGCGAGTGGGTGGCGTTGCCGGTCACCC
The DNA here is from genome assembly GCA_963741925.1 of uncultured Acidobacteriota bacterium. Classification (GTDB taxonomy): domain Bacteria; phylum Acidobacteriota; class Thermoanaerobaculia; order Multivoradales; family DATKCC01; genus CAVUBL01. Next base: position 406,951 of record CAVUJU010000002.1, on the reverse strand, counting down.
TGTTCCTGACCCGGAGCGGCTACTCGCTCCAGGCCCAGGCGGTGGCGGGCGTGACCCTCACCGGCGACACCCTGCGGCGACGGGTCGTCGTGTCCCGCCTGAGCGACGTCTACGGCAACGAGATGCCGGTCTACGAGCGCACCTTCCGGCTCTTCGACTCCAACCCGCCGGTGCTCGACGCCGTGCCCTTCCCGGCGGGTGCCCCGGACGGCCAGCTCGTCCAGGGCGTCGACTACCTCCTGGTGCCGGCGATCTCCGGCATCGACGACGCGACGCCGGAGGCGCCGGGCGGCGACCTCGAGCGGGTCGACTTCTACTTCGAGGACCCCACCGACCCGACCCACCCGGTGAGGCCCTCGTACTCCGCGGTCGCCTTCCCGTTCACCTATCCCTTCGTCGGCGCCTACTCGGGCGACGGCGTGACGCCGCGGCCCTTCCCGGTCTGGGTCCAGGCGGTCGACTCGAGCACCAACGAGAGCAACGTGGTCGAGGTCGACATGGTGGTCCTGCCCAACACCGGGCCCACCGTCGGCGCGGTCGCCGCCCAGGCGCTCGCCCCGATCGCGGGGACGTTCTACGCCGGCTCGTCGGTGCGCGCCACGGTGGGCGGCCTCGAGGACCTCGACGGCTCGCAGCTCACCCTCTCCGTCGAGCTCCGCGCCGACGGCACGACCGAGGTGATCGCCGACAGCCCCGATCGCTTGGTGACGCGGCCCGCCTCGGGCCTGTGGAGCGACCTGGCGCCCCAGACGTTCGACTTCCAGCTGCCGCTCGACCTCGCCGAGGGAACGCCGCTCTACTTCCTCGCCCGGGCGATCGACTCCCAGGGCACCCTGGGCACCCTCGAGAGCGACCGCTTCCCGGTGGCCGACGACGCGACGCCGGCGAGCGTCACCGGCCTGGTGGCGAAGCTCGCCGACGGCCGCCCGGAGACGGTCTTCTTCATTGGCGAGTCGTTCTACTTCGAGCTCCACGCGAGCGACGCCGAGACGGCGGTCGACACGGTCACGGCGTCCCTCGACCGCACGGACCTCTTCCCGGATCCGCTCACCGTCTCGAAGGTGGCGGGGACGACCGACCTCTACCGCACCTCCACCTCGACCGTGCCCATCGACGGGGTGAGCGGCGAGACGGCCGTGGTCGCGACCTTCGACGCGCGGGACGTGGGCGGCAACGACGCCCGGGAGAGCCTCGCCTTCAGCGTGGCGCCGGAGGCCGATCCGACGGCGCCGGTGGGCACCTGGATCAACCCGTGGAACGGCGCCCCCTGGCCGGCGGACTCCACCTCGGTGCTCTCGGCCGACGGCGCGGCGCTCCTGCTGCGGGTGGACGCCACCGACGCCTCGGAGGACACCAGCGGCGATCTGGTGCCGGGGAACCTCGTCTCGGTGAGCTTCCGCGGCCCGCGCCGGAACCCGGACACGGGCGACCTCGAGCTCGCGCCCGACTGGACCGACGGCGTCCTGGTGGCGGGCACCGGCGGGCCCGGCCGGGGCACCTACCAGGCGCTCTGGCGCGTGCCCAACGGCGTGCCGGCGGGCACGGAGCTCGCCTTCGAGGCGCGGCTGATCGACGGCGCGGGCACGGCGACGGTCGAGCAGGTGCGGATGACCGCGGAGGCGGCGCGACGGGTCTACGAGGGCGTGATCACCGCGGTGGCGCCGGACGACCCGATGCTCGCCGCGGGCGCCGACCCCGCGGGGGCCGTCTTTCTCCTCGACGGCACCACCCTCTCGGTGCGGCCCCGGGAGGACGGCTCGGTGCGCAGCCTGCCGGCGGTCCACGTGCTCACCGGCGGCGAGCTCGACGCGGGAGCGATCGTGGAGCATCCGAGCGTGCTGACCGCGCCGGAGATCACCACCTACGACTCGGCGATCCTCTTCGAGCCGCTCGAGCTGACGGTGACCGACGCCCTCTCGGTCGGCTACGGAAGCCGGATCGACCTGAGCGGCCGCGGGCTCCTGGGCGCGACGCCCACCCGCGCCCTCGAGCTGCCCGGCGAGAGCCGGTCGGCGGCCTGGGCCGGCGGCTCCCACGGCGGCCGGGGCGGCTTCGGCTCACCGGCGGGCGGCTGGAACCGTAGCGACCTGACGGCGCCGGGCTCGGTCTACGACAGCCTGCGCGAGCCCTACCTGCCGGGCGGTGGCGGGGCCAGTCCCAACGAGAGCCCGGGCGGGGCGGGCGGCGGCGTAGTGCGGATCGACGCCGGCGGCGCGGTGGTGCACCTGGCGGGCGACCTCCTGGCCGAGGGCGGCCGGGGGACGGGCGGCGGCGGCGCCGGCGGCGCGATCCGCCTCGCGGCCGGGCGCCTCGAAGGGACCGGCCGGATCTCGGCGGCGGGCGGCCGTGGCACGTCCGGCTCCCGGGCCGGCGGCGGCGGCGGCGGGCGGATCTCGATCACCTACGCCGAGCTCGCTCCGGAGGTCGACCTGGCCGCCCAGCTCGACGCCTCGGGCGGCGCCAACGACCCGAGCGACGCCTCGGCCCAGCGCCGCGGCGGGGCGGGCACGATCTACCTCGAGGCCCGCGACGGAACCGGGGCGCCCCTCGGCCCGGGCCGCGTCCAGGTCCGCAACCCCGAGGAGCTGCCGGCGGCCCTGACCCCGCTTCCCGCCCTGGGCGACGGCGAGGTGGCGACGATCGAGCCGGCGCTCGACCCGGATCCGGCCGCGGTCGTCCTCGACGTGCCCCGGGTCCGGGGCGACCTGGCGGGGGAGTCGCTGGTCCTCGAGACCGGCGACGGCGGCGGGCTCGGGGTCTTCCCGATCCTCTCCCAGGAGCGCTTCGCCGACCCGACGGCGCCCGAGGGCAACCGCGTCCGTCTGGTGGTGGACGCGCCGGCGGGCGGCCTCGACGCGGCCGCCGCGAAGCTCGCCGCGGGCGGACCCGTCCGCTTCCACGGCCGGGCGCGCCTCGAGTCGGTGGCCGCCTCCGGCGCCGTGCGGCTGGTGGCGGACGACGACCTGGAGATCGGGGTCGCCGGCGATCCGGCGCCGGCCCTCAACGACCGCGCGCGGCTCGAGCTCACCGGTTCGGCGCGGGCCCTGCTCCGAGGCGAAGGACCGGAGGCGACGCTGACCGCGACGCCGGAGGCCGGTGGCGAGGTCCTCCTGGGCTCGTCGATCGAGCTCTCGTGGCAGCTCGACGACCCGCTCGGCCTCACCGCGAGCGCCACCTCCTGGTCGCTCGACGGCAGCGGCGCCACCAACGCGGTGAGCGGCGAGCCCTCGAGCGTCGCCGGTGGCCCGGTGACGCTCTCGATCCCCCTCGACACGCCGGCCGGCCCGGTGACCTACCACGTCGAAGGCACCGACCTCGCCGGCCGCACCGCGGGCGGCGAGGCGACCTGGACGGTGCTCCCCGACGAACCGCCGTCGGCGGCCGTGGTCCTGGCGCCCGGCGCCACGACGCCGGCGCCGGCCGGCTACCCGCTGTCGGTGGTCGTCCAGGCGGCCGACCGCGAGGGTCTGGCGGCGGTGACGCTGCTGGCCACCGGGCCGGTGAGCCCGGCCTCGCAGCGCCAGGAGGTCAGCGGCACAGCCACCGAGCTCACCTTCGAGGTCGACGTCGACCCGACGGCGGACGGATCGCAGCCGGTGGTGCTCCAGGCGGTGGCCGAGGACCTCTCGGGCGCCACCACCCCCTCGGACGCCCTCTCGGTGCCGGTGGCCGCGAACCCGGCGCCCACCGGGACTCTGGGGCTGGCGGCCGGCGCCGGGGCGCGGGTCAAGCCGGGCGAGTCGACGACGGTGCGCGTCACGGCCTCCGACGGCGACGGCCTGGCGACCATCGAGCTCCAGGTGAGCGGACCGGCGACCGAGCCGGTCCAGAGCCGGACCGTCTCCGGCACCGACGCCGTCGAGAGCTTCACGGTGACCGCGGCTCCGGACGCCGAGCTGGTCACGCTCTCGGTCGCCGCGGTGATCACCGACCGGCTGGGCGCCTCGTTCACCACCGCGCCCCTCGACATCCCCATCGTCGGGGACACCGAGGCGCCGGTGGTGACCCTGACTCTCGACCCCGAGGCCACGACCTACACCTCGGGCGACATGGTGCAGGTGAGCGCGGCCGCCACGGACGACGTGGCGGTCGACGCGCTCTCGCTGACGGTCGACGGCGCCACCCAGACCTCCGACGGCTCACCGATCGACGTCACCTGGACCGTGCCGCCGGTCTCCGCCCCGACGACCGTCACGCTGTCGGCCGAGGCGACCGACCCGACCGGCAACGTCGGCTCGGCGAGCCGAGAGGTCACCATCGAGCCGCTGCCCGACGACGTCGCGCCCGAGATCGCCTTCACCTGCCCGACCGGTGGCGCGGTGCTGCCGGTGGGCTACGCGCTCGGGATCAGCACTCGGGCGAGCGACGACCTGGGGGTCGCCTGGGTCGACTTCTTCGCCGACGGGGCGAGCGAGCCCTTCGCCCACGTCACGCCGCCCGCCGGCTCGGCGACCGGCTTCGCCGCCACCGCCACCTTCACCCTGCCGCCGGTCGTGGGCGAGACGCGGATCCGCGCCGAGGTGGTCGACTCCGGCAACAACCGGACGAGCCAGGAGATCGCCGTCGAGACGGTCGCCGCGGTCGACCTGGCGGCCGACGGCGCCGGCGGCAACGACTGGACGGCCCTCGCCGGGCAGGTGGCGGTGCTGCGCTCGGGTACCTTGAGCCTCGACCAGGCGGTCGACCTGGGCGGCCTGATCGTCCTCCCGGGCGCGACCGTCACCCGCCTCGCGTCGCTCGGCCCGGAGGCGCCGCTCCACGTCGCGGCGAGCGGTCCGGTCTACGTCGCCTGCGGCGGCGCGCTGGACGTGAGCGCGCGCGGCTACGGCGCCAACCAGACCTACCCGGGTCACGTCCCGCCGGGCTCCTTCAGCGGCGGCAGCCACATCGGGCAGGGAGGGGTCAACAGCAATCCCCCCGGGGAGACCTTCGGCAACGTCTACCGGCCGGAGGAGGCGGGGGGCGGGGGGCGGTACCACGGGGTCGGCGGCGGGGTGGTGCGGATCGCGGCGGACCGGGTGCAGGTGGACGGCGCGATCCGGGCGAACGGCCAGGGGGCCGACGAGGGCGGCGCCGGCGGCTCGGTCTGGATCACGACGGGGACGATCGCGGGGGCCGGTCTGATCGAGGCGCGGGGCGGGCAGGCGTGCTGTCGCGCGGAGGGCGAGGGCGGCGGTGGCGCGATCGCGGTGGAGTACGGCGTGCTCGAGCCGGGGGCGACGGTGCTCGACTCGCTCCATGCGACCACCGGGACCTTCGGGACGCCGGGAGGGGCGGGCAGCGTGTACGTCCGGGGTCCCGGGCAGAGCTACGGCGACCTGACGCTGGACAACGACGGGGTGGCGGGGACGACGGTGCTGCCGGCGCTGGGGGCCGGGGTGGCGCAGGCGGGGAGCTCGGCGGCGGTGCTGGCGACCGACCGGGCGAAGGCGATCCCGGCTTACTTCGTGGGCCACTGGGTCGAGGTGTACGACGGCGCGAGCAAAGCGCTCAAGGGCACGGCGCAGGTGTCTTCGATCGGCCCGGACGGTCTGACCGTGACCCTGGACGCCGACCTCGGGGTCGCCGAGGGCGACCTCTGGCAGGGGGTCTACCGCTTCGACGACCTGAAGATCGCCGCCGGGGAGAGCCTGGTGAGCGACGACCCGATCCGGGTCGCGGGCGAGCAGGTGATCGCGTCGGGGACGGTGCGCACCGACCGGATCGAGGCGGGCAGGCTGCGGATCGCCGCCGGGGCGACCCTGACCCACTACCCGACGACGAACTCCGCCAGCCCGGAGTCGCTGACCCTCGAGGTGGGCGAGCTGATCGTCGAAGCAGGCGGGGCGATCGACGCCTCGTCGCAGGGGTTCCGGGTCAACCAGACCTACCCGGGCGAGGGGACGCCGGGCTCCTTCAGCGGCGGCAGCCACATCGGCCAAGGTGGGGTGAACGCCACCCCCGCGGCGGAGACGTACGGCAGCGTCTACCGGCCTCGGGAGCCGGGAGGCGGGGGCCGGTACCACGGGGCGGGCGGCGGGGTGGTGCGGATCGCGGCGGACCGCGTGCAGGTGGACGGCGCGATCCGGGCGAACGGCCAGGGGGCCGACGAGGGCGGCGCCGGCGGCTCGGTCTGGATCACGACGGGAACGATCGCGGGGACCGGTCTGATCGAGGCGCGGGGCGGGCAGGCGTGCTGTCGCGCGGAGGGCGAGGGCGGCGGTGGCGCGATCGCGGTGGAGTACGGCGCGCTCGAGGCGGGGGCGACGGTGCTCGACTCGCTCCATGCGACCACCGGGACCTTCGGGACGCCGGGAGGGGCGGGCAGCGTGTACGTCCGGGGTCCCGGGCAGAGCTACGGCGACCTGACGCTGGACAACGACGGGGTGGCGGGGACGACGGTGCTGCCGGCGCTGGGGGCCGGGGTGGCGCAGGCGGGGAGCTCGGCGGCGGTGCTGGCGACCGACCGGGCGAAGGCGATCCCGGCCTACTTCGTGGGCCACTGGGTCGAGGTGTACGACGGCGCGAGCAAAGCGCTCAAGGGCACGGCGCGGGTCTCTTCGATCGGTGCCGATCGCCTGAGTGTGACCCTCGACGCGGATCTCTCCGTGGTGCCGGGCGACCTCTGGCAGGGGGTCTACCGCTTCGACGACCTGAAGATCGCCGCCGGGGAGAGCCTGGTGAGCGACGACCCGATCCGGGTCGCGGGCGAGCAGGTGATCGCGTCGGGGACGGTGCGCACCGACCGGATCGAGGCCGGCAGGCTGCGGATCGCCGCCGGGGCGACCCTGACCCACTACCCGACGACGAACGCCGCCAGCCCGGAGTCGCTGACCCTCGAGGTGGGCGAGCTGATCGTCGAAGCGGGCGGGGCGATCGACGCCTCGTCGCAGGGGTTCCGGGTCAACCAGACCTACCCGGGCGAGGGGACGCCGGGCTCCTTCAGCGGCGGCAGCCACATCGGCCAAGGTGGGGTGAACGCCACCCCCGCGGCGGAGACGTACGGCAGCGTCTACCGGCCTCGGGAGCCGGGAGGCGGGGGCCGGTACCACGGGGCGGGCGGCGGCGTGGTGCGGATCGCGGCAAACCGCGTGCAGGTGGACGGCGCGATCCGGGCGAACGGCCAGGGGGCCGACGAGGGCGGCGCCGGCGGCTCGGTCTGGATCACGACGGGAACGATCGCGGGAACCGGTCTGATCGAGGCGCGGGGTGGGCAGGCGTGCTGTCGCGCGGAGGGCGAGGGCGGCGGTGGCGCGATCGCGGTGGAGTACGGCGCGCTCGAGCCGGGGGCGACGGTGCTCGACTCGCTCCATGCGACCACCGGGACGTTCGGGAAGCCGGGAGGGGCGGGCAGCGTGTACGTCCGGGGTCCCGGGCAGAGCTACGGCGACCTGACGCTGGACAACGGCGGGGTGGCGGGGACGACGGTGCTGCCGGCGCTGGGGGCCGGGGTGGCGCAGGCAGGGAGCTCGGGAGCGGTGCTGGTGACCGACCGGGCGAAGGCGATCCCGGCCTACTTCGTGGGTCACTGGGTGGAGGTCTACGACCCGGCGACCACGAGCCTCGAGGGCACGGCGCGGGTCACCTCGATCGGCCCGGACGGTCTGACCGTGACCCTGGATGCCGACCTCGGGGTCGCCGAGGGCGACCTCTGGCAGGGCGTCTACCGCTTCGACGGCGTGGCCCTGACCGGCGGCGTGAGCCTGGTGAGCGACGACCCGATCCGGGCCTCGGGCCAGGAAGTGATCGCCTCCGGCACCGTCCACGCGGACCGGATCGACGCGGGCTCGCTCCGGGTCGCCGCGGACGGCACGCTGACCCAGTACCCGACGACCGATCCGGCGAACCTCCAATCGCTGGCCATCGACGTGGGGGAGCTGATCGTCGAGTCGGGTGGGGCGATCGACGTCTCGTCCCAGGGCTACCGGGTGGACCAGACCTACCCCGGCCACGTCCCGCCGGGCTCCTTCAGCGGCGGCAGCCACATCGGGCAGGGAGGGGTCAACAGCAATCCTCCCGGCGAGACCTTCGGCAGCGTCGACCGGCCACACGAGCCGGGCGGCGGGGGGTACCAGGGGGTCGGCGGCGGCGTGGTGCGGATCGCGGCAAACCGGGTGCAGGTGGACGGCGCGATCCGGGCGAACGGCCAGGGGGCCGATGAAGGCGGCGCCGGGGGCTCGGTCTGGATCACGACGGGGACGATCGCGGGAACCGGTCTGATCGAGGCGCGGGGCGGGCGGGCGTGCTGTGGCGCGGAGGGCGAGGGCGGCGGTGGCGCGATCGCGGTGGAGTACGGCGCGCTCGAGCCGGGGGCGACGGTGCTCGACTCGCTCCATGCGACCACCGGGACCTTCGGGAAGCCGGGAGGGGCGGGCAGCGTGTACGTCCGGGGTCCCGGCCAGAGCTACGGCGACCTGACGGTGGACAACGGCGGGGTGCAGGGGACGACGGTGCTGCCGGCGCTGGGGGCCGGGGTGGCGCAGGCGGGGAAGCTCGGGAGCGGTGCTGGTGACCGACCGCGCGAAGGCGATCCCGGCCTACTTCGTGGGTCACTGGGTGGAGGTCTACGACCCGGCGACCACGAGCCTCGAGGGCACGGCGCGGGTCACTTCGATCGGCCCGGACGGTCTGACCGTGACCCTGGACGCCGACCTCGGGGTCGCCGAGGGCGACCTCTGGCAGGGCGTCTATCGCTTCGACGGCGTGGCCCTGACCGGCGGCGTGAGCCTGGTGAGCGACGACCCGATCCGGGCCTCGGGCCAGGAAGTGATCGCCTCCGGCACCGTCCACGCGGACCGGATCGACGCGGCATCGCTCCGGGTCGCCCCGGACGGCACGCTGACCCAGTACCCGACGACCGATCCGGCGAACCTCCAATCGCTGGCCATCGACGTGGGGGAGCTGATCGTCGAGTCGGGTGGGGCGATCGACGTCTCGTCCCAGGGCTACCGGGTGGACCAGACCTACCCCGGCCACGTCCCGCCGGGCTCCTTCAGCGGCGGCAGCCACATGGGGCAGGGCGGGGTGAACGGCGCGCCCGCAGGGGAGACCTTCGGCAGCGTCGACCGGCCGCACGAGCCGGGCGGCGGGGGGTACCAGGGGGTGGGCGGCGGCGTGGTGCGGATCGCGGCGGACCGGGTGCAGGTGGACGGCGCGATCCGGGCGAACGGCCAGGGGGCCGATGAAGGCGGCGCCGGCGGCTCGGTCTGGATCACGACGGGGACGATCGCGGGAACCGGTCTGATCGAGGCGCGGGGCGGGCGGGCGTGCTGTGGCGCGGAGGGCGAGGGCGGCGGTGGCGCGATCGCGGTGCAGTACGACGTGCTCGAGGCGAGCAGCACCGTCCTCGACCACCTCGCCGCCACGACCGGCTCCTTCGGCAAGCCCGGCGGCGCGGGCACGGTCCTCGTCACCGGCCCGGGCTCGACCTACGGCGATCTCGTGGTCGACAACGACGGCGTCTCCGGCCGGGTCACCGACCTGCCCTCCCTGGGCACCGGCCTCGCCCAGGCGGGGACCGCCGGCGCCCTGGTGGTGACCGACAAGACGGAGGCGATCCCGGCCTACTTCGTGGGCCACTGGGTCGAGGTCGAGACCCCGAGCCGGGCGATCGAGGGCACCTGGCGGATCGCCTCGATCGCCGGCGCCTCGTTCACCCTGGCGCCCAACGGCACCGAGACGATCGACGTCCAGGAGGGCGACACCTGGACCGGCGTCTACCGCTTCGACGCGGTGACGGTCACCGGCGGTGCCACCCTCCAGTCGGTCGACCCGGTGATCGAGCTCGCCACCGGCAGCCTCTCGGCGGCCGCGGCCTGGGGCAACCTCGACGCCCCGGTCTGGGACCCCGCCGGCGTCACGATCTCGGCCGGTCCGAGGCGCGGCGACTTCCGCCTCGTGGTGGCGCCGTTCGCGGTCGCCGACTCCGACGGCATCTCCGAGCTGCGCCTGGGCGACGGGACGCGTTGGCTCTCGCGCCCCTGGTCGCCGGTCGCAGGCGCGACCTTCGTCGCGACCGGCGAGCCCGGCCGCGAGCTGACCCTGATCGCCATCGATCACCACGGCGTGGTCCGCGCCACCACGCCCCTCGACGCGGGCCCGGTGCCCGACGGCCCGCTGTCCGGGGGCCCCGGCCGGCCCGGAGCCGAGCTCGTCCCTCGATCCCAGGGAGTGCCATGACGTCCTCTCCGATCTTTCGCTGTGTCCGCGCCGGCGCCGTCGCGCTGGCCGTCGCCGCCGCCCCGGCCGCGGCCCAGGGCGGCCCGCTCTTCCCGCGGCCGTTCCTCGCCGAGCACCACCTGGTGCAGACCGACGGCGACGGCAGCCGGTTCCAGACCGAGCCGGTCACCGACTACTACGGCGGCTCGTGGATCGTCTCGGTGCGTCCGGACGGCAGCCGCCTGGTGGTCGACCTCGCCCGCCGCGAGGTCACCGGCGTCCAGCCGAAGAGCGGCACCTACTGGTCGCTGAGCTTCGACCGCCTGGCCGACCTCGCCGACCGCCTGGCCAGGGCCGAGAAGCTCGGTGCCCCCCAGCCGGCGGAGGACGCGCAGGACGCCGGCGAGGCGACGGCCGCCAAGGCCGCGGCGGGCGCCGAGCTGATCGTCCAGGAGCTGCCGGGCGCCGCCCGGCGGTCCGCCGCCCCCGGCGCGGCGGTCGCCGAGCGTCCCGGCGTCGAGCACCTGCGGGTGGTCGAGCGCTCGCGGGCCGACGACGCCACGGCCGGGGTCGAGGTCTGGGTCGACCCCGAGGTGCGCCTCGGCGCGGCGGCCATGGACGCCCTCGCCGCCTTCGAGTCGGCCCTCGGCGGGCCGAAGCCGCCGGCCGCGAAGAGCGCGAGGGCGCCCGGCGAGGACCGGGAGCCGCTGCCGGTGGGTCGCTACCTGGCGCTCGCCCGCGCCCACGCGGCCGGCGCCCTGCCGGTGCGCACGGTGCGCACGGTGGGCGACGGCCCGGCCTCCGCCCGCGCCCGGCTCGAGGACGTCACCACCCGGCTCGAGCCGATCGACGACTTCCCCGAGGATCTGGTGACGGTCCCGGAGGGCCTGCGCCGCGTCCCGCATCCGCTCGAAGCGGCGGTGGCCTACCTCGAGACCACGGCGCAGCAGGACCGCGCCATGTCCGGCGCCGGCGAAGGCAACTGAGGGGTGATCGGGAGCATGGGATCCGGAACGATGGACGAATCGAGACCGAGGGGACGAGCGAAGGGCGCGAGGCCACTGCGGTGCGCCGCGGGAGCGCTGGTGGTGGCCTTGCTGACCGCGGCGGTCGCCGTCCCGGTGCGGGCCGACGGCTTCACCGTGCCCGACGACCTGCGCGCCCACGCCATCCTCTCGTGCCGGGACCTCACCCTCTCGGGCAGCGCCGTCGTCACCTCCGAGGGGCTGCGCACCGGAAGCGCCGAAGGCGAGCAGGGCCACGTGCGGAGCGACGGCGACGTGATCCTGAACGGCGGCGTCGAGGTCCACGGCGACGCCGTCGCCGGCCCGGGCCGGCAGGTGATCCTCCGGGGCAAGCCGTCCCTGGTCACCGGCGACCGGCGCTCGGCCACCGACGCCTTCGAGTGCGCCCCCGTCGACCTCGACGCCCTCGCCGCCGAGATCGAGGCGGCGAACGACGACGATACCCTGCCCCCGACCGCCAAGGGCAACCCGCCCCTGGGCGGCGCCGACGGCCGGGCGCTCGTCCTCTCGGGCCGCGACAGCCTGAGCCTGCCCGCCGGCACCTACCTGCTGAGCGAGCTCCGCCTGACCGGCAACTCGAGCCTCGCCCTCGAGGGTCCGGTCGAGATCCTGGTGACCGGCGCCATCGACGTCGAGGGCGGCAGCCACGTGAACCTCGACGGCGACCCGTGGCAGCTCCACCTGTGGACGAGCGGCGCGTCGGTCGCGATCGCCTCCCGGGCGGTGGTCGACGCCTTCCTCTACGCTCCGGCCGCCGAGGTGAGCCTGGCCGGCCACAGCCGGCTTGCGGGCGCCGTCCAGGGCGACCGGGTGAGCGTCGCCGGCGGGTCGCGGGTGCGCCGGGTGGTCGACGACGCGCCCCCGGAGCTCGAGGTCACCTCGCCGCTGCCGGGGGACGTCGTCGAGCGCTGCGAGATCCCGGTCACCGGCTCCGCGCGCGACGCCCAGGGGCCGATCACCCTGACGGTGGGCGGCCAGGCGGCCCAGGTGGCGGAGGACGGAACGTTCGCCGTCACCACCAGCCTGTACACCGACGACCCCGGCCTGGTGGTGGTGGAGGCCAGCGACCGGGCCGGCAACGTCACCCGCGTCGAGGTCCGGGTCTCCATCGTGCCGCCGGAGGCGACGCTCCTCGATCCGGTTCCCGGCTCGGTCGTCGGCCGACCGGTGGTCGATCTCTCGGGCCTCTGCGGCACCGCGGACCGGGTGACGGTCAACGGGCTTCCGGCCGAGGTACCGGGGGACGGCACCTTCGTCCTGCGCGGCTTCGAGCTCGGCGGCGACGGGGTGGTGCCCCTGACCCTGGTGGCGAGCAACTGCGGAGGATCGGCCACCCGCCGGACCGAGCTGCGCCTCGACACCCTGCCGCCGGTGGTCTCGATCGATGCGCCGCCCCCCGGCGGCTGCCTGGCGGCCGGGACGTCCCGGCCGCTCGGCGGGACCTTCCTCGATCCCGACCCGGCCACCGGTCTCGACGGCCAGCCGCCGGCGGTCCGGGTCGAGGTGCGACCCGCCGGGGGAGCCGCTGCCGGGTACACCGGCGCGCTGTCGGCGGACGGTACCCGGTGGAGCCTGGCGGGCATCGACCTGGGAGCCTCGGACGGCACCGCCATCGCGACGGTGGTGGCCACCGATCTGCTCGGCAACTCGTCGCGGACCTCGGCCTCCTGGCGTCTCGACGCCACGCCGCCGGCGGTCGACCTGACCCTGGACGGCGCGCCCTTCCCGGGCCAGGCCTCGGGCGCCGCGCCGGCCGCCGGAGAGGCTCCGGTGCTGCTCGGCCGGGCGGTCGCGGCCGGCGTGCGGGTCGACGACGGCGCCGGCTCGCCGCCGCCGCCGGCGAGCCTGACCCTGGACGGCGCCCCCTACGCCGCCGGCACGCCGATCGACGCCGAAGGCGAGCACCTGCTGGTCGCCGCCGCCACCGACTGCGCCGGCCACGGGGCGGCGGTCCACGCCCTCTTCCGGATCGACCGCTCCGCGCCCGCGCTGGTCTCGACGGCGCCGGCCGCCGGGGCGAAGCTCACCGCGGCGGTCGGCTTCTTCTCGGGCGTCGCGAGCGAGCCCCTCTCTGCCGCCCGGGTCGACGGACACGACGCCGTCCTCGACGGCGCCTCGTTCCAGCTCGCGCCCTTCGCCTGGCAGGAAGGGGCCAACGAGGTGACGGTCGAGCTCGTCGACCTGGCGGGCAATCGCTCGCTCCAGAGCGTCGCCTTCGAGGTGCGCACCGTCCCCCTCTCGGTGGCGATCCTCGAGAGCGGCGCGCCGCTGGCCGAGGGCGCCGTCTTCCTCCGCCCCGTGCGGCCCGAGATCCGCCCCAGCGACTCGCGCTCGACGGTCGCCGCGACCCTCGACGGCGCGCCGTTCGCGAGCGGCACCGAGGTGTCGGCCTCCGGGCTCCACCAGCTCGCCGCGACCGTCCACGACGATTGGGGCCGCACGGCCGCCGCCCAGGTGAGCTTCACCGTCGACCTGGGCGCCGGCCCGGAGGTGGCGATCACCGCGCCGGCCGACGGCTCGGTCGTCTCCGGGCCCACCGTCGCCGTCGCCGGCACGGTGAGCGGCCAGGGCGTGAGCGTGGCGGTCAACGGCGTGGCCGCCGCCGTCTCGGGCGGCACCTGGCAGGTCGCCGCCGTTGCCCTCGATCCCGATGGGCCCAACGTCCTCGAGGCCGTCGCCCGCGACGCCGCCGGCCGCACGGCCACCGACGGCGTGACCGTGCAACGGGTGGCGAGCGGGCCCCAGGTGCTGATCCTCGAGCCGCCGGACGGCGTGCTCACCCCGCGCGACCGGATCGACGTGGCCGGCGTGGTCGTCGGCGGACGCCCGGCCACCGCCGACGGCATGGTGACGGTCGGCAACCCGGCGACCGGCGCCTCGACCACCGTGGCGCTCGCCGCCGACGGCACCTTCCGCGCCGCCGACCTGGCGCTCGCCGCCGGGGCCAACACCCTGCGCGCCGAGGTGCGGGACGCCCAGGATCGGGTCGGCAGCGCCGAGGTCGAGGTGACGGCGGACTTCGCTCCGCCCACCATCGCCTTCTCGGCCGGCGGCGCGCCCCTCGCCGAGGGCGCCTCGTTCGGGGGACCGGTCACGCTCGCGGTGGAGGTTTCGGACGACGCCGCCACGCCGCCGGTCCCCGTGGTGCGACTCAACGGCGTGGTCCGGCCCGAAGCGGCCTCGCCCCGGACCGAGATCGCCGTCCCCGACGAGGGCGGCTACGTGGTGGCGGTGGTGGCGACCGACGAGGCGGGCAACGAGACCCGCGCCGAGCGGAGCTTCATCCTCGACTTCGGCGGCTGCGCCCTCGCCGACGTCCAGCCGCCGGCCGGCGCGGCGGTCGGCGCCGCCTCGGTGACCCTGGTGGGCCGGAGCGGCGCGGCGGAGGTCGTCTCGGTCCGCGTGCCCAACGGCTCGGGCGGCGCGACCGACTACCCGGCCCAGGTCGCCGATGGGACCTTCCTGGCCGGCGACGTGCCGTTGCCGGTGGTGGGGACCAACGCCCTGGTGCTGGTGTGCACCGACGCCGGCGGCACCGAGCGGACGCTCGACCATCCGATCGAGCGCCTGCCGGCGGGCGAGGGGCCGACCGTCACCCTCACCGCGCCCGCCGACGGCGCCCTCCTCGCCGGCGACACGGTCGGCGCCCGGGGCACGGTGACGGCGGGCACGGTGACGGTCAACGGCCTGCCGGCGGCGGTCTCGCCAGGCAGCGGCGCGGACACCTTCACGGCGGCCGGTGTGCCGCTGGTCGAAGGCCCCAACGTCATCGCCGCCCGGGCGGTGGACGGCGCCGGCCGCACCGGCTCCGACCGGGTGGTCGTGGAGCGCGACACGCAGGCCCCGCGGGTGCAGATCACCCGCCCCGACAACAAGACGCGGGTCGGGCGCCTCGCCTCGGCCGCGGCGGCGGTGGACGTGGCCGGCCTGGTCGACCTCGACACCGAGCCCAACCTCGCCCAGGTGGTCGTCTCCTCGCCTTCGGGCCAGGTGACGGCGAGCGTCGATCCCGCCACCGGCGCCTTCGTCGCCTCGGCCGTGCCGCTCGACGCCGGCGCCGGAGCCGACGCGCTCCAGACGGTGACCGTCACCGCCACCGACGCCGCCGGCCACGCAGGCACCAGCAGCGTCGGCGTCTACTTCGACCCGGCGGGCCCGGGCCTCGCCCTCGACGCCCCCGCGGACCTCCGCGACTACGGCGCCTCCGCGCCGGCCCAGCTCACCGTCTCGGGCGACGCCTGGGCCGAGGACGGTGCGGCCCTGAGCGTCGACGGGACGGACCTCGACCCGGCGACCCTGGCCTGGGATGCGGCCGCCGCCGACGGCCGGCGGCACGTGCGCTTCACGACCTTTGTCGCCCTGCCGGCGAGCGACGGCGCCTTCGCCGTCGTCGCCCGGGTCACCGAGCTCGACGGCACCTGGGCCCAGGACCGGCGCCTCCTGTTCCGGGACACGACGCCGCCGACGGTGGTCGAGACCGTGCCGGTCGACGGCACGACGGTGGTCGATCCCGACTCGCTCCTCCTGGCTCTCTTCTCGGAGCCGGTGCTCCACGCCTCGCTGGCGGCCCCGGACGGCCTCACCCTGACCCGGGACGCGACCGGCCAGGCGGTGGTCGGCGGGCGCACGGTCGCGGGCCAGGCGGTGGCCTTCGCCCCGGGCGCGGCGCTCGCGGCCGGGGAGGGCTACGTCTTCCGCGCCGGGACAGACGTCACCGACCGGGCGGGCAACGCCCTCGCCGCGCCGGTCACCGCGTCGTTCACGGTGGCGGCGGCGGCCGCCGCCGACGCGCCGTCGCTCGACCCGCTCCCCGCCGTCGTCTGCGCCCAGGAGATCAGCGTCTCCGGCACCGCCGTGGCCGGCGCCACGGTCGAGGTGCGCGACGGCGACCTCGCCTTCCGCGGCTTCGCCGACGCCGCCGGCCGTTTCGCCGTGGCGGTGCCCGCCGCCGGCAGCGGCTATCACCTGCTCGCCGTGCGCACGCTCGATCCGACCTCGGGCGCCGCCAGCCCGGAGACCGACGCGGTCGTGCGGATCGACTGCAGCGCGCCCCAGGTCGTCGAGGCCCGCTTCGACCGGGAGACCGCGACCCTCCGGATCACCTTCAGCGAGGCGGTCGATCCGGCGACCGTGGCGGTCGGGGACCAGGCGAGCGCCATCCGCCTCACCGACGCCGAGGTCCCCGGGGTCTTCGAGGGCGCGGCCGTCGCCTTCCCCTCGAGCACCGTCGCCGAGCTCGCGCTCGACGCTTCGCCCACGGCCTGGTGGCGCGACCGGCCGGTGCGCCTGCAGGTCGGCCCGCCGGCGGCGGACCTCGAGGGCAACGTCATGTCGGCGGTCTACGAGACCGTCTTCTTCCCCGGCGCGGCCGAGGGCGTGGCGGGCGGGTTCCTCTTCGGCGAGGCCTACGACGACGCGACCGGGCGCCCGCTGGCCGGCGCCACCGCCCGCCTCTTCCCGGCCGGCGCGGCCTTGCCGGGAGCCGTTGCCGCCGGCTCCGAGGGCGCGCCGGCGGCCGCCGCCACGACCGACGGGCGGGGCCGCTTCGTCTTCGCCGGGGACGTCGCCTCCGGTCGCTACGTGCTGGTGCTCGAGGCGGCGGACCACACCCGGGTCTACCGCCGTCTCTCCCTCGCCCCGGCCCAGGGGAGCGTCCCCTTCGACAGCCGCCTCACCCCGCGCGCCGAGCCGGCAGGGAGCCTCGACCCGGCGACGGGCGGCGCGCTCACCGCCGGCGACCTGTCGCTCGAGGCCGGGGCCGGGGCGCTCGCCGGCAGCGAGGCGCTCAGCTTCCGCCTGACCCCTCTCTCCGGCCAGGGCCTGCCCGACTTCCTGCCCCTCGGCTGGACGCCGGCCGTGGCGGCCGAGGTCGAGGCCGAGGCGGCGGGAGCGGCCCTGCCGGAGGGCGACGCCGGCTGGCTGCCGGGCGGCGTGCACCTGGAGCTCGCGCTGCCGGCCTGGGTGGCGGCGGGCGACGAGCTGGTGGCGGTCCGCCACGAGGCGAGCGGCGGTCGCTGGCTCGCCCTGCCGGCCCCCGAGCGCCTGGCGAACGGCCGGGTGCGCCTGGAGCTTCCCGGGCCCGGCACCGTCGCGGTGGTGGTGCCCGACGCCGACCCGGCCACCCGGCCGCCGGCGATCCCGGCGACCGAAGGCGAGGCCCTGGTCGGGGTCGAGGCGCCGGGCCCTTCCTCGCGTGGGGCCCCGGAGCTTGCGGCCGACCTCACCCTCGACCCGCCGGTCGTGCCTCCCACCGGCCGCTCGCGCGCCCGCGTGGTCGCCCGCTCGGCCGACGGCCTGACCCCCTGGCCCAGCGGTCTCGCGGTCCAGGCCTATCTCGACGAGAAGCTGATCCTGGCCGGCGCCGGCGGCCAGCTCCTCGAAGCACCCTTCTCGGCCGACCTGGTCCTCTACCATCCGCACCTCTCGGCCGCCGAGGCCGGCGGAGCGGCGGCGGGGGCGGCGGGCGCCCTGGAGCTCATGGTCTCGCCCAGCCCGCGGGCGGCCCAGGTGCTCCTCGACGTGGGCTACGAGAACGTCCGCCTCTTCCCCTTCCCGGAAGAGATCGAGCGCCAGCCGATCGTCGGGCCGCCGGGCGGCACCGTCGAGACGCCCGAAGGGGTGGTGCTCGAGGTGCCCGAGGGGGCCCTCGCGGTCCAGGTGCCGGTGGCGGCCGAGCTGCTGGACGCCGCCGAGCTCGCCACCCTGCCCGCGGTCGAGGGGTTCGACGTCCTGGCCGCGGTGCGGATCGACCTGGCCGGCCAGACCCTGGGACGCCCCGCCACCCTGTCGCTGCCGGCGCCCGCCGCCACCGCGCCCGCCGTGGCCGGCGATCCCCGGCTGATCCTCGCCGAGCGCCTCGACGCCCCGGCCGACGGCCGCGCCGCCTATCCGCGTCTGGTCGAGCGCGCGCGGCTCGACGGCAGCGGCGAGGCGGCCCGGATCGTCGCCTCGCCGGACCAGGCCGGGGCCCTGCCCCTCGACGGCCTGGTCCGGGAGGGGCTCTACCTGGTCCTCCAGGCCCGCCAGCCGATCGGCTTCGCCACCGGGTTCGTCCACGCCGCCAACGGCAACGCCCTCGAGGCCTCGCGGGTGACGGCGGACGGGCTGGGGACCGCGGACCTGACCCGCGCCGGCGGCCGCTACAGCGTGCCGGCACCGGCCGGTGTCGGCACCACGCTCCGCGCCCGGCATCCGGTCCTCGACGAGACCGGGTCGGCGTCGATCCCGGACCTCGGTCCGGGGCAGGTGGTGAGCCTGGACCTCACCGTCCAGGCCGTCCCGCCGCAGGTCGTCTCCGTCGCGCCCGCCGACGGCGCCACGGACCAGCCGGTGGGCAGCGCGGTCTCCGTGCTGTTCAGCGAGCCCCTGGCCCCGGGCACGGTGAGCGCCTCGACCGTGGCCCTGGAGCTGGCCGGCGCCGACGGCGGCGCCACCGGACTGGTGGTCGACGGCAGCGTCAGCCTCTCGGCCGACGGCCTGCGGGTGCTCTTCACCCCGGACCGGCCGCTCCTGGGCGGCCGCACCTTCCTCGCCCGCTTCACCGGCGGTGTGGCCGACGCCGGCGGCACCTTCTACCAGGGCGCGCCGGTCGCCTGGAGCTTCACCACCGGGACCGCCGTCGTGGCCGGCGGGCAGGTCCACCCGGAGCTCTTCCACGTCCAGGTGCCGATCGATGGCGTCTCCCGGATCTACGGCGATCCGGGGGCGGTCCCCTCGGTCCCCGCCGGCTCGACCCCCTGGGTGGTGACGCCGGAGATCGAGGGACCGTTCGCCGATCCCGTGCGCGACACCTTCCAGGTGCGCTCGGACGGCGGCTTCTCGGGCACCGTCGGCCATCCGCCGGACTTCGTCGTCGACCTGGGGAGCCGCGTCTGGCTGAAGGTCTTCGACCCCTCGGGCGCCCTCGCGGCCGAGGTCCGGCTGGGGCCGTTCGAGACCCCGGACGGCCGCGGCTTCGTGGCGCCGGTGGGCGAGGCGGTCGATTTCCGGAGCGCCGAGGGCGTGGGCGTCCAGGTGCCGGCCGGCGCCTTCGACACGCCGACCCTGGTGACGGTGAAGATGCTCGACCCCGGCGCCCTGGGGCTCCCGACCCCCGGCGGGCTCGCCCTCGGCGCCTACGTCGACCTCGACTTCGCGGGCCAGGCCAGGGAGAGCCTGCGCCTCGAGGTGCCGGCGCCGGCCGACGCGCCGGTGGGCGCCACCGTCTACGTGGGCGCACCCACCACCCTGCCGTGGGGCAAGCGGCTGAAGTTCCTGACCGTGGGCGCCGTGGTCGATCGGCCCGACGGGCGGTTCCTGTCGAACGACGCGTCGCTCCAGCCCGAGCTCCCACAGTCGACGGGCGGCAACCTGACCGGCCGCTCCGCCGACGGCTCGGAGGTCGCGCTCGCGCCCAGGTCGCTGCCGCGCCGCTTCCTCGCCTCGCGGATGCAGGAGTTCCAGGACCGCACGACCGCCGCCTGGTTCTACCAGCTCGGGGCGAGCTGGACCATGGTCTCCGGGGCGGTCGAGCCGTTCGCCCTGGGGGTCGGCACCGGTCTCGAGGCGATCTACGACAAGCTCGCCGATCTCTGGGTCTACGTGCCGGCCCCCCACGACTGGAACGGCGGCTTCGTGCTGCCGGTCCTCTCTGACGAGCCCCTCACCCTGGTGCGCCGCGACGTGGCGACCGGCTGGATCCTCGCCGAGACGCCCTACGCGCCGCCGGCGTCGGGCTCGGCGGTGGTCGACGTGGGCTTCCTGCCCGGCGGCCCGGCGAGCCGCCCGCTCCTGACCGACGCGACGCCCTTCCGGCTGGTGCGCTTCCGGCCGCCGGCGCCGGACGAGCGCGACCCGCTGGCCCTCGAGATCGAGGCGGAGGGCGCCCAGGGCGACACGGTGGTCGTCTCGTCGGTCCCCGACTTCTCCCTGGCGGCGGGCTCGAGCGTCGCGCTCTACGACCTGACGCCGGCCCTGCCCGCCGACCCGGAGGCCACCGCCGAGCCGCCGGTGGCCGGGCCGTCGTTCACGGTCTGCGACCCGGCGGCCGCGTGGTCGCTCGCCCCCATGCCGGCGGGCGAGGAGATGCTCCTGGTCGTCGCCCCGGGCGATCTGGACGCCGCCTCGGCGGGGGTCTTCGAGCTCCAGTTCGACCGGCCGCTGGTCGACCTCACCGAGACGCCGCCCGACCAGGTGGCCCACCTCCTGGACCTGGGGCCGCTCGACGGCTGCGGGGCCTCGGGCGAGGCCGGCTACCCGCGCGACCTGCCGGTCGTCCTCGGCCAGGAGGAGCGAGGCAGCCGGCTCGTCGTCTCGGCCGCCGTGGCCCTGCCCGCGGGCCATCGCTTCCGCCTGGAGCTCGAGCCCGGCGCCCTGGCTGGCGACGGCGGCGGCGGCCTGGCCGCCTGGGACACCGGCCCCCACCGCTTCGACTTCGCGACCCGCGCGGTGCCGGGCGAGCCGGTGGCGACCACGCCCGCCGGCGAGCCGTCCCTCGGCTCGACCGACGTCGCCCGGGACATGCTCAAGCTCGGCAACCTCCTCCTGGTCGCCTCCGAGAACGGCGACATGGTGGCGATCGACGCGAGCGACCCGACGGATCCCGAGGGCCTGCACCGCTACGCGGTGATGAACCGGGCCTCGAGCTTCGTCCGGGCCCTCGCCACCGACGGCCACAACCGGGTGTTCTACGCCGGGGAGTTCGGGCCGATCTGGGGGATCAAGGCCCTGCGCCTCGAGGACGTGCGGGAGGCGGGGGCGACCTGCGGCGGCCAGCCCGCCTGGGCCGCGGGCCTGCCGTGCTTCGACGGCGTCCAGGGCTCGGTGCGGGTGGCCTACGCCCTCGGCTTCACGAGCGGCTTCACCGCGTCGGAGTGGCTGGCCGCCGGGACACTCCCCTCCGGTACGCCGGCGGACCTGGCGGTGCTGACCCAGGACGAGAAGGGCCGGGACCTCCCGCTCGCGGACTTCGTCGCCGACTACGGCCCGACCGGCGGCGGCCTCGGCGACCTGGTGCCCGACGCCGACGGTGTCTACACCTTCCCGGTCCAGCTCGTCTCGACCCTGGCCCGGGGCCAGGCCGGGCAGGTCGAGCCGAGCCTGCCGCCGGGCACCCCGCCGCCGCCGGCGGTCGCCGCGTGGCGCGAGAAGGTGTGCGACGGCGAGGAGGACTACGACCGCTACCAGCGGGTGACGGTCGACAACCTGACCACGGGGGAGAGCTGGTCGACCGACGTCGAGAACGTCTGGCCGGATGGGGAAGGCGACGGCCGCGCGGTGCTCCAGGGCGTGCGCGCCCGCCGCGGCGACCGCCTGCGGGTGCGCTACAACCTGCGCGCCATCGGCCACGTGGCGATCATCGGGAGCGGCATCACCGTCGTCGACCTGAACCGCTTCTACCGCCTCCTCCAGCCCTCCCAGACACCGGGCGGCGGCCAGTGCGGGCGGCGGTTGGGCAAGTACGAGGGGCAGGAGATCCAGTACCCGGCCTGCGCCCCCTCGTCGATCAGCCTGTTCACCGGCATCGCCTGGACCCCGGCGGTGGAGACGGTGTCGGCCACCGGTTGCGACCAGGGCGCCTGCCGCGGCGCGGGGACGATCGACGTCTACGGCCCGATCCTGAGGATCGGTGCCCTCCACGCCGTCTCCCAGGCGAGCGCGCCGGGCGACATCGCCCCCCAGGCCGAGCTCGCCGCATGCATCCAGGACGTCGGCGGCCAGTGGACCTTCCTGCGCGACGTCGCCGTGGCTCGCGACGTCTCCTGGCTCGACCGCGGACTCTACGGCGAGATCGACGGCACGTTCCACCAGCCGGCGACGCCGGTCGCGCCGCGCGTCGTCACCGGCGACCTGATGGCCCTCTCGCTGGGCAACCCCGGCGTCTTCGTGTTCGACGTCTCCGAGCGGAGCGTGACCAGCACCAGCCACGGCCCGGCCCTGATCGGCCACCTGCGGGTGCCGGGGCACAGCATCTTCCGGGTCGAGGCCGACCCGGTGCGCCAGCTCCTCTTCGCCGGCGGCACCGACGTCGCGACCGGCGGTCCGGTGATCGACGTCTGGGACCTCTCGGCAATCAACGGCGCCCCGGGCTTCGCGTCGCAGCCGGTGCCCCTCGCCACCCTCCACGCCGCCTGGAACACCAACCATCTGGGCCTCGACGGCGCCGGCACCGGCCTGGTCTACACCTGGGACCGCGACAAGGGCCCCCAGGTGGTGCCGTTCGCGGCGCCGAAGCTCGTCTTCTCCGGGCTCTACCGCCCCGACGACGACGAGGCGACGAGCGGTGTCCCCGCCGTCGAGCGCACCACCGGCCGCTTCGTCCCACTGGGCGTACCGGTGCGGGCCGAGCTCGCCCCCGAGAGCCCGGAGGACCTCCACCTGGAGGAGCGCCAGTCGACCGCCGCCTTCAAGCTGCGGGTCGCCCTGCCCGGCTCCCTGGGCCCCGAGCTCACGGCCAAGATCCAGTCCCTCCGCGCCCTGCCCGGCGAGCGCTACCTGGCGAGCGAGGACGTGGGCCCCTCGGTCCAGCCGCCGGGAGGGCCGGGCTGGCCGGACAACGAGGTGGTGGTACGGCTGCGGCGCCTCGGGGTGGGAGCCGACGAGCCGGGCGGCGCGGCCCTGGCGACCGGCGAGTCCGGCCCCCTGGGGCCCGCCTACCAGCTCTACGAGTCGGTCGAGACCGTGCTCCTGGTGGCCGACCCCAGGGCGCGGCGCGACTACCGGCGCCAGGACGCGCCGGGCACCGAGGCGGACGAGGAGGGGCAGTGCCGCCGCTGCACCTGGCCGGCCTACCTGCCGGACCCGGCGGGCACCGACCCGGCCCTGGGCGACGTCGAGGAGCTCCTCGCCGGGCGCTACGTGCGGGCCTTCCTCTACCCCTCGGACGTCGCCGGCGCGACCACCGAGCAGACGACCCGAGACGCCATCGCCTGGTTCGAGGCGCGGGGCGAGAACTACCCGCTCCCGACCGGCACCGCCGCGGTCGCCGGGGCCGCCGCCGGCGTGCCCTCGCCCCTCCAGGTCTCCCTCGCCGAGCCGGCGGCCAACCCGGCGATGTGGGACGCGGGGGAGGCGGGCGTCGCCTCGGCCCTGACCGGCGGCGAGCTCCTGCTCTCGGCGGCGGACCACGCGGTGGCCGGCCGCTCGATCCCCTTCGTCTTCGCGCGGAGCTACCGCTCCGGCACCCTGGGCTACGGTCCGCTCGGGGCGGCGGGGTGGTGGTCGCCGCTCTTCGCACGGCTACGCGAGCTGCCGAGCGGCGAGGTCGACTACGAGGACGGCCAGGGGCACGTCTGGCGCTTCCCGCCGGGCACGCTCGAGCCGGTGCCCGAGGGCTACGAGGCCGACCCGTCCGGCTCCTACGACGTGCCGAAGGGGCTCTTCGTGCGCCTCGAGAAGCTCGCCGGCGGCCAGGGGTGGCTGCTGGTGAGCACCCAGCACGGCACGGCCCGCTTCGACGCCGCCGGCCGCCTGATCGAGATCGCGGACCGCCACTTCCGGGGCGGCACGGCCGGCGACCGGGGGAGCCGCCTGGTCTTCCACTACGACCCGTTCGGCCAGCTCCTGAGCGTGGTCGACGATCTGGGGCGAAGCTACCGCCTGGAGTACCACGACGATCCGCGGCCGGTGGCCGAGGGCGGCGACGGCCCGCGCTACGGTCTGCTCGAGAAGCTCACCGACTTCGTCGGCCGCACGGTCGAGTACCGGTGGGACGACGAGCGGCGCCTGGCCGAGGTGCGTCTGCCCGAGGTCGAAAACCCGGTCGCCGACTACGCCCAGTTCTCCTACACCGGCGACGCCCGGCCGACCCTGCGCTACCGCTACGACCCGCCGTCCGGGGTGAGCCCGGACGAGGGCAACGCGACCGCGCGCCTCCATGGGAAGTTCGCTTCGCTGCGCCTCGCCTCGTGCGAGCTGCCGCGCTTCGTCGACGGGGTGAGCGGCGAGCCGCGGGCGCGCTTCGGCTACGACAGCCAGACCGGCCGGCTCGAGACGGTGGGTTTCCCGACGCCTTCGAACACCAACGGCGCCGGCGGCTCGGTCGAGTGGCGCCTCGAGCCGGCGGGTACGACCCCCACCGCCGGGCCGGTCGCCGAGGTGGACGTCCAGGCCCCGTGGGGGCACCGGATGGAGCACCACCTGAGCGACGGGCGGGTCACGAGCCTCGGCGAGACCCTCGAGGTCTACTCCCCGGCCGGCATCCCGAGCCAGGAGACGGTCACGACCACGTTCTCCTTCACCGGCGACGGGCGCCTGACCGAGACGCTCCGCCCGGACGGCGGCCGGACCGCGCTTTGCTACGCCGACGGGAAGGGCGGCGCGGGCTGCCCGGCGGGCGGCGACCCGGGCGTCGACCTGCTCTCGCGGCCGGACGTGGTGGCGCGGGTGGACGCGGCGACCGGCGGCTCCCAGGGGACGGCCGACTACACCGAGATCGACACCACGGCGAGCTACCAGGAGGACAACCTGGTCTCCCGGGTGAGCGACGGCGAGAGCCGGCCGATCGAGGTGCCGGTGCCGGAGGCGGACGGCCAGGCGCGCGCCGCGTTCCAGGCCGAGGGGGTGAGCGCGCGCTTCACCTACGACGCCTACGGGCGGCCGAAGACCGCCGAGGGCGGCGGCGCGGCCGCGCCGCACGTGGAGCTCGAGTACGGCGAGGACGCCCGGGGCGAGAGCGGGGCGGGGCTGCCGTCGCGGATCCAGCAGGGCGCGGGCGACCAGACGGCCTCCTGGGAGAGCCTGGAGTACGACGACGCCGACAACGTCGAGACGATGCGGAGCTCGTTCGGCGAGGTCAAGCACCTGCGCCACGACGCCTGGGACCGGCCGGTGCGGGTGGAGAGCGGGGTGACCGAGGGCGGACCGCTGGCGCCGGTGGGGGCGGCGCCCTGCGGCGAGAGTCGGGGCGCGCTGACCGAGCGGGCCTACGACGCCGCCGGCCACCTGGTGCGGGAGCGCCACCTCCAGGACGACATCGAGCCGGCGACCGGCGCGGCGGCGTGCCGCTGGGTCGAGACGCGCTACACCTACAACTTGCGCGAGCAGGTGGTGGGGGTGGAGGAGACCTACCTGGCGGACCCGACCCGGCCCGGGGCGGTGAGCGCGGCGCTGCGGCGGGTCGAGGAGCTGGGCTACGACGAGCACGGCCGCCTGGCCGAGACGCGAATGGACGCGGTGTCGCGGCCGGACCTGGTGACCACCTACCGTTACGACGACGCGGGGCGCGTGGCCGGGAGCACCACCGGCGCCGAAGGCGAGCGGCGGATGGGCTACGACACGATGAGCCGGGTGGTCTTCCGGACCGACGGCGACCAGGGGATCTGGCGCGGTCGCTACGACGCCTGGAATCGCCTCTACCACGAGGACCTGCCGACCGGCGCGGTGACGCTCGCGCGCTACGACAAGGCGAGCCAGCCGATCGAGACCCAGACCTTCTCGGCCGATCCGACGACCGACCCGGCGGCCGAGCTCCTGGCCCACAGCCGGTTCCACGTCACGAGCTTCGGGGCGGTGGACCGGCGGATCGACGACCTGACCGAGGGCGGCGAGCGGCGGGTGACCGAGACGACCTTCGACGGCTCCGGGCGGCCGACGGTGGTGTGGAGCGGTCCGGAGGGGGATCCGGGCCGGGTCGACCCGGCGGGGGCGCGGCGGGAGGTCGAGACGGTCTACGAGCCCGCGTCGGGCCGGGTGCTCGAGGAGCGCTTCGGGGGCGGCTTCGGTGAGGACCCGCTCCACGCCGAGCGCTTCGAGTACTCGAGCGAAGGGGCGATCCCGTGGCCGACGGCGGAGACCTCGCTCGAGTCGGTGCCGGGCGAGCCGGGGCTGGTCGAGACCTTCCGGACGAGCTTCGGCCGGGACGTCTTCGGGCGGACGCTCTTGGAGCGGCGAAGCGACGGCGAGGAGCACCTCTATCTCTACGACCGGGGCTCGGAGGATCTCCTCCGGGTGCGCACCGGGGCGGGGACCGAGGCGTCCTACAGCCGGGACGGCCGGGGCCTGCCGGTCAAGGTGGTGCGGCCGCGGGGCCGGGGCACCACGCTCTACTCCTGGGACCTCGACGGCCGGCAGCTCGTCCAGACGAGCGCGACGGCCGACGGCGCGACCCAGTGGCAGACGACGACCACCTACGATTCCACCGGCCGGGTGGCGGCGATGGACTACGCCGACGGCACGCGGGAGGAGCGGACCTACTTCCCCGACTCCCAGGTGGCGACGGTCACGACCCGCGACGGGATCACGCTCGGCTACACCTACGACGCGGCGAACCGGCCGCAGACCGTCGTGCCGTCGGGCGGGGCGGGGACGACACTGCTCGACGCGGGCGACGCCTACTCCTGGGACCCGCTCTCGCGGCCGACCCAGCTCGAGCGCGGCCGGCCGGGGGTGACGGGGCTCGACTCCGAGCTCGCCGTCGCCTACCCGAGCTACGACCTCGCCTCCCGGCCGTCGGCCGAGGTGGTGGGGAGCCGCGATTTCCTCGCCTGGAGCTGGGACGTCTTCTCGCGGCCGAGCGAGGTGCATCTGCCGGCGGGCCCGGGGCGGGCGGCGGGAGGCGCCTTCGAGGGGTTCTCGCGGAGCTACGACACGCTGGACCACCTGGCCTCGGCGGCCGGCCTGGGGGTGGCGGGGCTCTCGGCGACGCCGCTCGGGGCGACCTGGTCCTGGGGCGGGGCGTCGCGGCTCTACGCCATGACCACGAAAGGCGCCCTGGGGACCGGCATGCGCCTCGGCTACCACCAGGGGGCGGGACCCCAGATTCCAGGTCAACCGCCCGGAGTCGCGCCCGAGGCCTCCTCGGCGTGGAAGCTCGGGCGCCTGTCCTGGGGCGCGGTGGGGAGCGCCGGCCCGACGGCGGCGCCCGCGGTTCCCTGGGGGGACTTCGGGTACGGCTGGCGGGGCGATGAGGGGGCGCCCTCGGACGGCGCGAAGGTCGGCCGGCAGGTCCTGGGGACGGCGGCGGGCGAGGCGGGGGTGCTGGCGGATCTCGGCTGGTCCTGGGGCTACGACGCCGGGGTGCGCCTCGGCGAGGCGGTGCCCGGGCCGGGGAGCCTCACCGGGACCCCCACGGAGACCGGGGGGGCACCGGACCCGGAGGCGGCGGACCGCTTCACCTTCGGCTACGGCGCCGGCGACGAGCTCCAGGAGCGGGTGCGGGAGGCGACCGGAGCGGTCGATCGCTTCACCCTGGGCGACTACGGACGGATCGCGGCCCGGGACGGCGCGGCGTTCGGGTACGACCCGGTGGGCCGGCGGCTCGAGGACGACCGTTTCGTCTACCGCTGGGACTGGCGAGGGCAGCTCGTCTCGGTGGAGGTGAAGGCGAGCTGGCCCGATGCCGACGGCGACGGCCAGCCGGACGTCTCGCCCTACGCCGGCCAGAAGGTGAGCTACGTCTACGACGCCCGCGGGCGGCTCGAGCGCCGGCTCCACGAGGGCGTGGCGGCGGCCGACGGCACGCGGCCGTTCATCGAGGAGCGGCGCTACGTCTGGGAGGAGGACCGCCTGGCGGCCGAGTCCGCCTACGGGCCTTCGGACACCGGCGAAAACCTCCGCTGGCGGCGGACCTACGTGCCGGGCCCCTCGGGGCTCGACGACCCGACCCAGGTGGTGGTGGAGGTGTTCCAGCCGGGCTCGCCGTACTCGGGCGAGGCCCGGACCTACACCTACCTCCACGACGAGCTGGGGACGATCGTGGGCCTCGTGGCCGAGGACGAGGGCACCGGCTCTACGGATAGGGCCCGCCCGCCGGTCCCCATCCGCTACCGCTACACCCCGTACGGCGAGGCCCACGCCGAGACCGGCCCGGAGCTGCTCCGGGCCCGGTACCGGGCCGACCTGACCGAAGCGGACACCGCGGGCGGCACGGTCACCCAGGCCGTGGCCGACGAGACCACGGCCGCCGCCGGAGGCGTCCTCCTCTCCTGGTCGCTCCCCCTGGATGAGGCGACTCTAGCCTCCGGCCTCGCCGTCGAGCAGCTCCAGGCCGGCACCGGCTGGACCGCGGTGCCGGCGGGCGAGCTCGTCGTCGGTCACCGCCCCGACGACGGGGTCTCCACCGGCGACGACTCGACCCACCTCCGGATCGTCCTCGCAAGCGGCTGGGAGCGGGGCACGAGCTACCGCATCCGCCTCACCGCGGCCCTCGCCGACCGCCTGGGCCGGAGCTACGGCCAGGCCCAAGACCTCCAGTGGAGCATCCCCGCCGCCCCCGCGACCGGCCCCATCCCGCCGGTCCAGTACGACCAGCGCTTCCCGACGGCCTACGAGAGCTACGAAGCCGCCGGCGCCACCGCCGCCGGCCGCTTCCCCGCCGGCCAAAGCCGCCTCTTCCAGGGCCTCTGGACCGATCCCGTCACCGGCCTGAGCTATGCTCGGGCCCGCTGGTACGACGCCAGAAACGCCACCTGGCTCTCCGAAGACCCGCTCTTTGACAGGGACAGCCCCAACCTCTACGCCTTCGTCGGTTGGGGCCCGAACCTCGGCACCGACCCGATGGGGCTCGACTGCCTGGGGATCAAGGGTCCGCTGACCTGTAAGGATGTCCGGGAGAGCTTCCTGAGCTTCGGCGCGTTGAAGCGGAGCTTGAGGTTCGGCGAGGGCGAGGTCAAGGGGCTCGGCAACACGGGCAAGGGGCTGGTGCACTTAGCGGCGCACCCAATCCAGAGCGCCCAGGCGGTCAGTGAGGGCGCCGCCAACCTCGCGGTCAACTGGGACCGGATCGACGTCGAGCAGGTTGCGAGCCACGCGGTCACGGCCTACGTCAACGCCGACGAGGACAAGCAGGGGGAGATCTTCGGCGAGACTGTGCTCTCGACGGTCCTCCTGGGCGGGGTGGGCAACACCGCGGAGGTCGAGCGCGCCGCGGCCCTCCTCGAGGACGCCGCCTCGATCGGAAAGTTCGGCGACGAGCTCGGCGAGGCGACAGCTGCGGGGATCAACGAAGGCGCGGCTGAGGGCGTTGCGGAGCTCACACCCCGGTTCAGAGTGCCAGAAGTCCCAAGGGGGATACCAACTCCCTACGGGCCGGCTGCACAGGATCTCTCCGAAGCAGCTCTAGCAGCACGTAGTCAGGTTCAGGAGGGGGCCACTCTTTACCGCGTGGGCACGACCGGAAGGAGTGGAGCGGCAGAAGCTCAATTCTGGGCTTTGGAGCATCCGTCAACACCAGGTTTCGCCAGTCGGTATGGGATTCCGCCGGAGAACGTCCAGAACCTCAACTTCATTGAGGCGGGCACCCTCCGTCCTGGTACGCCCTTCGTCACTCGCATCGCGCCTCCGGTCGGGACCAACGTCGGTGGCGGCATTGAGATCGTGGTCCCGAAGGGCGGCGTGCGGCTACGCAACTTCTCTCACCTTGGGGGGGGAGGCTGAGGCATGTCCGCTGCTCGGGACTACTACGCAGAAGCTCGTGAGCTCGCTAGCCATCTAACAGATGAGGGCTTCGACGACTGGGCAGCCCGGCTCGAAGAAGCGATAGAAGGAGGCTTCACGGCTACGGAGATCCTGATGGCTCTACGTTGGCAAGCCCAGCAGCTCCAGGCCGCTCGGCTGCAGATATCGGCCGAAGCCGACAGCCGGCTGAAGTTGCTACTGGCTGGGTTGGAAGCTGCGCTCAGCTAGCGCTCGTAGCACGGTAGCGGGCAACCCCGCACCACCTACGTCCGTACTCACCTTGTAGAGGCCGCCGCTTCGGCGGTGGCCGTGGCTTGATGATCTCGGGAGGATTGCCGGTCGCCTGCACCGGGTAGGCGCCGCCGGCAGCGACCCCATCGAGGAGGAGGGCTGCTGGAGGAGCCGACTGGAAAGGAGCCGCGACATGGCAAAGAAAACCACCCCGACCACCCGCCTCAAGGCGGAACGAATCCAAGGCAAACTGAAGTCCGAGCGCGTGCAGGGCCAGCTCCGGCCGGAGCGGATCGGCTCGAAGCTCAAGTCCGAGCGGGTGCAGTCACGGCTGAAGCCGGAGCGGGTGCAGACCCGGCTACGGCCCGAGCGCATCCAGGCGCAGCTCGAGGAGTTGCCCGGCTGGGAGCTCGCTGGCGACGGCCGGGCGCTGGAGCGCACTTACCTCTTCCCGACGATCCGCGCGGCGGTAGCCTTCGTCGCCCTGGTAGCCGAGATCGGCGACGCCGAGGACTACGTGCCCGATGTCGACCTGCGCCACCTCGCGGTGACGCTGCGGGTGGCCACCAGCACCGAGGCCGGTGTTACCGAGCTGGACTTCGACGTGGCGCGGCGGTTTGGTCAGCTCTGAGAGCCGGGGCGCTGGCAGGGTCCGTCTCGCCGAGCACGTCCACCATCTTGATCTCGGCCGTGGCGTGAGCGTATTCCGCGATCGTCCACCACCGGCCGTGGCCATCGCGCGGGACCGAGAACGTGGTGCGTCGCCGAGAAGGTGCCAGCCACTTTTCCGAGAAGGTGCCACCCGCTTTTCAGGGACGGGCCTTGACGTCTCTGTATGGCCCGACGCCAGCCTGCCCCCAAAGGCGAGGCATCTTCTGTGGTGACGCGATTTACGGACGATCTACGGGTGCGATTTCGGAGCAATTTCTTGATACCCCCGACGCGGGTTTCGTGGTACGGGCGACCACAGCTCATGCCATGAAGCAGCCGCCCATGCCAGGAATCGACAAGTCGTGCTGCGCGGCGAGATCGAGCAACTGGTGGTGGCGGCACCGACGGAGGCATGAAGCGGCCGGGTCTCCGTCCGGTCCGCTGCGGCCCCGCCTTGCGGCGGGTCCTCCGCTCGGCCCGGCCGGAGCCCCACTCCCCACCCGCCCGCCCATCTTGGATCTCCCCCGCCCCCGGGCCCGGACCGGGCCGGCGAGGAGCTCCGGGGTGGCCGCCAAGTCTGTAGGCGGCGCGAGGTGTCCGAGCCGCTCGGTGGCGTAGCGACCGCCCGGCCCAAGCGGCGGCGGGGGCGTCCGTCCCTGCGCTTCGCTGCGGGCACGGGCCAGCCGCTGCGGGGCACGGCGCGCGCCGGCCCCCGCCGTCACGCGCCGTGCAGTCCTACGCTGTCCGAGAATGCGCATTCTCCGACCTGGCCCTCGGCCGCCCCCGCCGCTCGGCCTCCGGCTTGACATAACGCGGGGCGTTATGTGGCAACTTGGGCCGGGCTCCGGGAGCGGTGGACGCAAGGGTCGAGGCTCCGGCGAAGCGCGCCCTCTGGCTGTCGTGGTCGCCGCTCGCCGGCCCCATCCGGGCCCTCTCCCCCTGAAGCGGCCCGGCCCCGCGGCGCGCCCCCGCGCCACCCACCCGCGCCGCCGGCCCGACCCCACCTCGACCACCCCGCCCCGCCCGCCCTCCCTCCGGCCCCTCAGAAGGGGCCTCGGGCGCCGGCGCTTCGGACGCTGCGCGCGGGCCGTCGCTGCGCGCCGTCCCGTGCTCGTGCGCCTCAGCCCCGGCGCCACCCCCGCCCGCCGGTCACCCCGCACCTCGTGCGCCAGGCCCGGCCGGCCCGCGGCGTTGGCGCCCTCCGCGCCCCCACCCCGCCGCGAACCGTCCCCCCCCGGTGGCCGGCGAAGCTTCCCCCGCCCGCCCAAGGCAGCTAGGAGAAGAGCCGCCAGCTCGCTCGGCTGCTACTTCCTTAGCCGCCCGGGTGGGGAACCGGCGGTCTCGAGGTGAAGTCGGCCCTGTGGCGCTGGGATCGGGCAGGGGGAACGCCGGCCTCGACGCTCCCGTAGAATCGAGATGACCGGGAAGGAGCCCTCGATGCCGACAGATCTCACCACCGCGAAACAGCGCGCCCTCCAGATCGTTGACGAGCTGCCCGAGGACAGCTCCTACGAGGACATCCTGCGCGAGCTCGCCTTCGAGCGGATGATCGAGCGCGGCCTGGCCGACGCCAGGGCCGGCCGGACGATCTCGAGCGAGGAGATGAAGCGCAGGATCGAGTCGTGGGCCAAGTAGTCTGGACGGCTGAGGCCGAGCGCTGGCTCTCCGAGATCCACGACCACATCGCCGCCGACAACCCCGGCGCGGCGCAGCGCACCGTCCGCGGCATCTACGAACGGGGCCTGTCCCTCGCGGACTTCCCCGAGCGCGGCTACCGCCACACGAGCCGTAGCGGCGAGTCGCTGCGGCTCCTGCTCTACGGCCACTACCGCATCGCCTACACGGTCGACGAGCACCAGGACGTCACCATCCTCGGCGTCTTCCACGGAGCCCTGGACATCCAGCGCTACCTCTGAGACTCGCGGGGGCGGGGGAGGCGCCGGTGGCTGAGGCGGGCCGAGCACGGGACGCCGAAGGCGGCCCGCGCGCAGCGTCCGAAGACGCCGGCGCCATCGGGTGAAGTCGGCCCGGCGGCGCGGAGCGCCGCGGGGCCGGGCCTCATCAGGGCGGGAGGGGCCGGACGGGGCCCCCACGATCGCCCGGGCGAAGCCTCCGAGGCCCGGGGTGGGGCGCGCTCCCGAGACCCGCCAGGGCCTCGACCCCCACCCCCCTCGCCCGCCCCAAGTTGCACATAACGCCCGGGCGTTATGTCAAGGCGCAGCCCAAGGCGGGGCGCGGGCGAGGTCCAGGTCTGATAAGGGCGCCCTTATCGGACCTGGACCGGTCCCGCAGGGAGCGCAGCGACCGGAGGGACGCCCGCCCCGACGCCGCCGCTTGGGGCGGGCTCCGGCGGAGGCACGAAGACTCGGTTACGAAGGGCCCCACCCCGGGCCGGTGCTCCGGCCACCGCGACCACTCCCGGAGCCACAGGCCCGGTCCGGCCCCGGGGGCGGGGGGAATCGAGATCGATCGGCACGGGGGCCAGGGGGGCGGGTGGCGGCCGGCTCCGGTGCCGGCCTTCTCTGGTGGGCGGGGGGGAGCCGGCCGAGGCGGGCCCGTCTTGGCACCCTTGCCAGTGCTGCCATCGCCAGCAGCTAAAGGAAGAAACTGAGCGCGCTGCCTCAGAGGCCGGCAATCCGGCGCGAGGACTGGGTAGGCCCAGGTCGCTAGGTAGACGCTGCTACTCGCCCGAAGTCGAGCCAGTCGCGCCACCTCCCGATCCGCCGCCAGCGGGCGATGCCGGTGCTGTGGGCACGGTGCCGGTCCCGCCCTGAGGCGGTTGGGGTGTCACCGCCGGTTGCTGAGAAACAGGTCGATAGCCGCCTTTATCCTCACCACCGCCTACCGGGCTGGTGCGATAGGAGGGGCGGTAACTTCCCAGGTTTTTACTGTCGGCTTTCGAGGCGGCCAGCTTGGTCACCTGCTCTCTTCCCTTTGAACTCTGCGAATCGTCCATCGTCTGGCTCCAATGTGAAGAACTCGATGTGGGAGCAGTCGTCGCGTTTGACGAGAGCCCCGGCTGTTTGGTCGATTCTCTCAGAGAAGCGGCCCTGCTCGTCGATCCGCCACACTTCCTCAACGTAGATGTCGGGCAGGTATGGGTAGGCCGAGGCCGTCGAACTTTCAGCGAGCAGCCCTCCGAGCTTCTGGCCGGTCTTGAGGTGGAAGAGCGCCCAGACCGGCCGGCGCTGGTCAAAGAAGAAATCCCAGGCGGTCGGCCGCGGGTCGACTACGAAGCGCTGAACGACTCGCAAGCTCCGGAGAGCTCGGGCGAGAATCGCCCACACGGCGGGCGCGACGAAGAGCACTCCGAACATGCCCAAGTAGTAACCCACCGGGTGCTCGTCCTGGAACCCGTCTCGATGGAGCAGATAGACGGCCCAGAAGAGCAGCGCGAGATTCAGCATGCTGTAGCTGATCGCCTCGATCAGCGAACTTCCCCAGTCCCGGCGGTCTGCTGGGATAAGAAGGTCATGGGTCTTCATCGCCACGAAGCCAGGGGCGACGAACACAAGGAAGAGCGCGAGCTGATCGAAGGTCAGATTCAACCGAGCTCGTCCCAGGCGGAGATCCAATAAGCGGCCTCGGCGCGAAGCATGGTGTCGAGCCCGTCGATCGGCACGGTGGGCTTGAAGAGCTTCGACTGGCGGATGTCGAGGACACCCATGACGCAGCCGTCGGGCGCCTGCTCGCCGCAGGCGACGGCCATCAGGTGGGTGATGACGTCGATGCGGGTCTTGGCGAGCGACTCCTGCTTGAAATAAAGCTTGATCAGGTGGGGTACGCCCTTGATGGTGAGCCCCAGCTCGGGATTGACCCGCACGCCGAGCTTGTCGTGGCGCCAGACGATGTGGGTGGGCTCGAACCACTCCGCTCCCTTCCGGCCGGACCAGCGCCGGTACCCTTCCACGAGCTTTGGGTAGAGGGCGACCTTCTTCTGGTCGGTCAAAGCGGGGAGCACTGCGGAGACGTCGCGCATCGTGCCGCCCGTGCCGTGCATCTCCACGAGGGCCTCGCGGATCCTCTTGTAGAAGTCCTTCTCGGGGCCGTAGCCGTCCTCGATCTGCTTCTTGGTCTTCCGCAGGACCGTCAGCTTCGGGCGGCCCGACTTGGAGACGAAATCGACGAAGCTGGTCAGGGAGATCTCGGGCATGGGACGGCCCTACCTGGCGCTGAGCCCCTGGACCTTGCGCTTGAAGAGGAGGGCGTCGAGGAAGGACTTGACGAGGGCCTTGTCCTGGTCGGGGAGCTTCTGGACCTCCTGGAACTGCGCCAGGAGCTCGCGGTCCTCGAAGCGCGCCTTGGCCGCTTCGTCGGTCACCCCCTCGAGCAGGTAGTCGCCGGTCACGCCCAGGGCGTCGGCCAGGCGCTTCAGGGTGTCCGCGGACGGCCGGGACTCGCCGCGCTCGAAGCGGCCGATCTGATTCTGGTGGAGCTTGACGAGCTCGGCGAGCTCGGCCTGGGAGAGGTCGCGCTGCTTGCGGAGCTGTCGGAGTCGGTCGGCGAATCCGTTCTGCATGGCTACCCACCCTTTCCGGGTGTATGGACCTCCGTAGTCTAGCGTCCTCGGTAGCAATCGTCGAGTTTTCCCCCTCGCAGATGGTGGATTTCTCCCCATGCATGGTTGACGGACGCTCACCATCGATGGTAGATTCCCCACCATCGAGGTTGGATTGCATTTTCACCGACGAGTCAGGGTCTTCGGCGGCCATCGGCGGGGACCGGCGGGGGTAGGCGACGGAAGGAGGAAGCGAGGATGCGGACCTTGAAGCTGAGAGTCTCCGGTCTGTACCCGGCCGGGGAGCACGTCTTCCCCTCGGGGCAGCTGCCGCTGGTACAGCTCGTGGGGGACTGGCTCGCCGAGGCGGGCTTCCCGGTGGGCGCGCGGGTGGCGGTCGAGGCGGTCGAGGACGGCCGCCTGGTACTCACCCGGGTGGACGAGGCTGTCGAGGAGCCGGCGCGCTGGCCCGAGCGCTGGGTCCTGACGGAGAAAGGCACCGAGGCGGTCCGGGACGAGCGGGAGGAGGTGGCGGTCCATGCGTAGGGAGTACACCGTCTCCTACCGGCGGTACGAGGGGACCTCGCCGGCCGCGCCGCAGTGGAAGAAGCGCCGGCGCCGGCCGGAGTCGTTTCACCCGCTGATCCGCCTGTCGGGCCGCTGGCTCCGGGGCCTGGGCTTCGGCCTCGGGACGAAGATCGACGTCGAGATGGAGCCGGGCCGGCTGGTGCTGACGGCTCTGCCGCAGGCGGTGCCGGTCTCGGAGGTCTGCGAGCCGGGAGCCGAGGAGTAGGGCGGTGGCGCGGGTGCCGGGGGCGGAGGTCGCGCGGCTCAAGCGGGAGGTGTCGGTCGCGCGGCTGGTGGAGGCGGCGGGGGTGAAGCTCACCCGCCGGGGGGAGGATCTGGTGGGCCTGTGCCCCTTCCACGACGACAAGGAGCCGTCTCTGGTCGTCACGCCGGGGAAGAACCTCTGGCACTGCCTGGGGGCCTGCGGCTCGGCCGGATCGATTGCGGGCGGCTCGGTGATCGACTGGGTGATGCGCAGCGACGGCGTGGGCTTCCGCGAGGCCGTTGAGCGCCTCCAGCGCCTTGCCGGCGGCCGGCCGGCCGAGCCTCCTCCCTCCAACCCGCCGCCGGAGGTCTGCGACGAGCCGGCCCAGGTGCTCGAGCCGTGGATGGACGACCGGGAGCTGTGGGACCGCACGATCGCCTACTACCGGGAATGCCTGGGGCAGAGCGAGGAGGCGCGCGCGTACCTCGAGCGCCGCGGGATGGGAGCGCCGGAGGTCCTCGACCACTTCGAGGTGGGCTACTCGGACCGCACGCTCGCCCGGCAGATGCCGCCGCGGCAGAGCAAGCCCGGCCAGCGCTTCCGGAAGCGCCTCCAGGATCTCGGCATCATGCGCCCCCGTAGCGGCCAGGAGCACATGATCGGCCGCGTGACACTGCCCATCCGGGACGAGAGCGGCCTGGTGGTCGGCCTCTACGGCCGGATCGTCCAAGACCCGCACGGCTCGGGGACCCCGAAGCACCTCTACCTGCCCGGCCCCCGGCGCGGCGTCTTCCATTGGCAGGCGCTGCTTGCCCACCGGGAGGTGATCCTGTGCGAGGCGCCCCTCGACGCGATGACGTTTTGGGCCGCGGGCTTCGAGAACGTCCTCTCCTCGTGGGGCGCGAACGGTTTCACGAGCGAGCACCTGTCGGCGCTTCTGCGCTACGGCACGAAGCGGGTGCTCCTCGCCTACGACCGCGACGACGCCGGGGACCAGGGCGCCGCGAAGGTGGCCGAGCAGCTCCTCGCCTCCGGCATCGAGTGCTTCCGGGTGCTCTTCCCCCGGGGCATGGACGCCAACCAGTACGCCCGCAAGGTCCAGCCGGCGAAGAAGAGCCTCGGCTTGGCGCTGCGCCAGGCGCAGTGGATGGGGAAGGGCAAGCCCCCGGCGGCGAGCACGGTGGTGCTCGGGGGCGAGGAGCGGCCGGGGCAGGTCGCCTCGGAAGCCGAGCCCGAGGCGCCCGCACCGGCGCCGGCAGAGGAGGAGTCGCCCGCGGAGGAGCCCGCCACGCTCGGCGAGCTCCAGGCCCGCGCGGAGGCGGCGGAGGCCATCGCTTCCTCCCTAGCCGCCCGGGCCGCCGCCCAGGAGCCGGCGGCCTCGCCGGCGCCGCCGGCGCCGGGGGCGGACGTGCCGGCCGAGGTCCGGAGCGAGGAGGTGGTGCTCTGGCTCGGGGACCGGCGCTACCGGGTGCGCGGCCTCCAGAAGAACCTCTCCTACGAGCTGCTCAAGGTCAACCTCTTAGCCTCCCGGGACGACGCCTTCCACGTGGACACCTTCGACCTCTACTCGGCGCGCCTGCGCCTGGGCTTCGTCAAGCAGGCCGCGGCCGAGCTGGGCGTCGAGGAGGAGGTGGTGCGCCACGACGTCGGCCGCGTGCTCTTGAAGCTCGAGGAGCTGCAGCAGCAGGCGATCGAGCGCGAGCTCCACCCGGAGCCCGAGGTGCCGGCGATGACCCCGGCCGAGCGCGAGGAGGCCCTGGCCTTCCTCCGGGATCCCCGGCTCGTCGAGCGTCTCCTCGAGGACTTCCCCCGCGCCGGGATCGTGGGCGAGGAGGCCAACGCCCTGGTGGGCTACCTGGCCGCCACCTCCCGGCACCTCGCCTCGCCGCTCGCCGTGGTGATCCAGTCGTCTTCCGCCGCCGGCAAGTCGGCGCTGCTGGACGCGATCCTGGCCCTGATGCCGGAGGAGGAGCGGGTCCAGTACTCGGCGATGACCGGGCAGTCGCTCTTCTACATGAGCGAGCAGGACCTGCGGCACAAGATCCTGGCGCTCGTCGAGGAGGAGGGGGCCGAGCGGGCGAGCTACGCCTTGAAGCTCCTCCAGTCGGAAGGCGAGCTGACGATCGCCTCGACGGGGAAGGACCCGCAGTCCGGACGGCTCGTCACCCACGAGTACCGGGTGGAGGGGCCGGTCGCGATCCTCATGACGACGACGGCGGTCGACCTCGACGAGGAGCTCCTGAACCGCTGCCTCGTGCTCAGCGTCGACGAGGACCGGGAGCAGACGCGGGCGATCCACCGCTACCAGCGGGAGAGCTGGACCCTCGAGGGCCTCGCCCGCAAGGACGAGCGCGAGGCGGTCCTCGCCCGGCACCGCAACGCCCAGCGGCTGCTTGAGCCCCTGCCCGTCGTCAACCCCCACGCCCCGCGCCTGGAGTTTCTCGACACCCAGGTGCGCACCCGCCGGGACCACACGAAGTACCTCGGCCTCATCGCCGCGATCACCTACCTCCACCAGCACCAGCGCCGGCGGGTCACGGTCGAGACGAAGCGCCGCGGGACGATCGAGTGCGTCGAGGTGGCGCCGGAGGACGTCGCCCTCGCCAACCGCCTGGCCCACCAGGTCCTGGGGCGAACGCTCGACGAGCTGCCGCCGCAGACCCGGCGTCTCTTGACCCTCCTGGATGGCTTCGTGGGCGCGGCTTGTGGGGAACGGGGCCTCGATCGGAGCGGCTTCCGTTTCACCCTTCGCGAGATCCGGGAGGCCATCGGCTGGGGGCAGACCCAGCTCCGGCTCCACATGAGCCGCCTGGTGGACCTCGAGTACGTGGTGGTCCACCGCGGCGGCCGGGGGCAGACCTACGTCTATGAGCTGGTTTATCAGGATGGCAGGGACGCCGGCAGGGACGCCGGCCGGCGGTTTGTGCCGAAGCTGATCGACGTCGAGGACCTGAAGGAGGGTACGGAGACCGCGAACCCCTCGGGGTCCGGAGGCAACCTCTCGGGGTCTGAGCCCCACCTCTCGGGGTCCGGGGACGACCTCTCGGGGTCGAATCGGCCCCAAATCGGCCCCGAATCGGGGGGTGATCGGCCCTCCCAAAATGCCGCTTCCCCCAGCAACGGCAGGGCTTTCCGCGGCAACGGCTCGGCTCCGCCTGAAACTCCACGTCTCGGGGACCAAGAAGCAGGAACCCCCGGCGACCGTGGCCCCGCCATCGCCGCCAGCGCCGCCCGGGCGGAAGGACCGCGCGCCTGATGCCGTACCGCAAGCTCCCTCCGGTCCGCCTGAAGCGCGGCAAGCAGCGCCGGCTCCGGCCACGCCCGGCGAGCGAGGTGAAGCGCCTGGCCGAGGCGTACCTGGAGTGGCAGCGGGTCCGCCACTACGCCGAGTCCACCGTGGCCGAGAGCGCACGCAACCTCCGGCTCTTCCTCGCCTGGGCGGCCGAGCGGGGTGTGACCGCCCCCG
This sequence comes from uncultured Acidobacteriota bacterium, assembly GCA_963741925.1. Taxonomy (GTDB): domain Bacteria; phylum Acidobacteriota; class Thermoanaerobaculia; order Multivoradales; family DATKCC01; genus CAVUBL01. The sequence continues at coordinate 367,799 of CAVUJU010000002.1, read as the reverse complement.
GCGAGGTGAGCTCCTCGGTCCTGGAGCGCTACCAGGCGGCGCTCTTCCACTACCGCAAGGACGACGGGAAGCCCCTCTCGGTCTTCACCCAGCGGGGGCGCCTGACCTCGGTCCGGAGCTTCTTCCGCTGGCTCGCCCGCCAGCACCACATCCCCGCCAACCCCGCCTCGGAGCTCGTCATCCCGAAGCAGCCCCGGGTGCTCAAGGAGGCCCTCACCGTCGAGGAGGTCGAGGCGGTCCTGGCCGAGCCGGACGTGGGGGACGTCCTGGGCCTGCGGGACCGGTCGATCCTGGAGCTCTTCTACTCGACCGGGATCCGCCGGGCGGAGCTGCTGCGCCTGCGCCTCTACGACCTCGACCGCAGCCGCGGCACCCTCCACGTCCGGGAGGGCAAGGGCAAGAAGGACCGCATGCTACCGATCGGCGAGCGCGCCCTCGCCTGGCTCGAGGCCTACCTCGCCCGCGCCCGGCCGAAGCTCGAGAGCGGCCACGACGAAGGCGAGGTCTTCTTGACCGAGCACGGCGAGGCGATCAGCCCGCACCACCTGACCGACCTCGTCCGCCGCTACTTCCGCCGCGCCGGCATCACCAAGCGCGGCGGCTGCCATCTGCTGCGCCACACCATGGCGACCCTCATGCTCGACGGCGGCGCCGACGTGCGCTTCATCCAGGAGATGCTCGGCCACGCGAGCCTCGAGACCACCCAGGTCTACACCCACGTCGCTTTGGCCAAGCTCCAGCAGATCCACGCCGCCACCCACCCCGGCTCCCGCCTGGCTCCTCGGGAGCGCGACACGGACGCCGAGGATGCCGAGGCCGCCAGGGCCGAGGCGGCCCGGCGCGCCGCCCTCGGCGAAGCGGCCGAGGAGGCGAACGAGAACGACGAGAAAGGAGGTGACCGAACGACCAACGGCAGGACCTGACGACGCGACACACCAAGAACCAGGCGGCCCGGCGAGGTGCTACCAACACCCCGCCGAGCCTTGCCACTCAAAGGAGAACGGACTCCATGAGTGACCAGAAGAAGTCTACTTCCCCCTACCCCGACCACTGGGAGCAGTGGCCGAGCTTCCGCGAGGCCCTGCTGCTCCACCTCTCGCCCGACGTGGCCGACTCGATGCGCGAGCTCGGCCGCGCCCTCTACGAGATCCTCGACCGCGTGGGGCTCTACGCCCCGCCCGGGAGCTGGCTCGCCGCCCGCTTGCGGGCGACGGTGGGCGAGCTCCGCTTCGCGCGCCAGTGCCTGGAGGCCCTCGCCGACGAGCGGGCGCACACGAGCTTCACGGCCGCCGAGCTCCACCTGGCCGAGCGCTGTGAGGAGTGGGCCGTGAAGGTCGACGAGCTCGCCGGCGAGATCGAGCAAGCCGTGGTGGCTTCGGCGACCGAGGAGTAGAAGCGGCCGGAGGCGGGGCTCCCACCGAGGCAACCCGGTGGGAGCCCCCCTTTCTCCCTAGTCGCTCGCCGCTGCAGCCCGCTCTGGCTCGGTGGGGGAGGGCGGCTACAATCGCTCGAGCAGCTCCTCGAGCAGCTAGGAAAAGAGCATGGCCGACAGCCGCGCCAGGGCCGTCCTCCTCGGCCTCGTCCTCGCCCTCTGCGCGGCCGTGTCCCCGGCGGCCGCCTCCTTGCCCGACCCCCACGGCCTCGCCGGCGGCGACCTGGCCGACCATCGCGTCCTCGAGCTGCTCCGGGAGACCGAGGCAGCGGCTCCGACCCTGCCCGAGCCGGCCGCTGCCCCGGCCTTCACCCTCTGGCCCGAGCCCCCACCGCCGGACGGCCAGCTCTTCGCCCGTACTCCGGAGCCGCCGCTTCTAGAGCCGGCCGTCCGCGGGCTCCGGACTGCGCTCGAGGAGGCCGGGAGCTTGCCCGAAACTCGCGTCCGGGCCTTCGGCCTTTTCGAGCCGTATTTACGTCTGGGATCAAGCGGCGTAAGCCGAGAAACCGCAACAAGATACACCCTCGGCTTGAGGGAAACTTACGTCGGACCCACCCAAAAGGGCCTCTGGACCGATCCCGTCACCGGCCTCGCCTACGCCCGCGCTCGCTGGTACGACGCCAGAAACGCCACCTGGCTGTCGGAAGACCCGCTCTTTGACAGGGACAGCCCCAACCTCTACGCCTTCGTCGCCTGGCAGCCCACCATGGGCACCGATCCGATGGGTCGGCAGAGCCCAGTGCAGGTTGCCCAGGAGATGGTGACGCCGGTCGCGGCCAACGACAATTACGTGCGGCCGGCGCTGCGGCTCATCAGCGGGGGCGCTGCAGGCGGCGCTGCCGCCGCTAGCTCCGCAACGACCACGATCAGTACGCTTGCAGGGACCTCCGTAACGGCGGCACCCGTGCTGGTAACTGGCGGTGTCGTGGTCGGTGGGTTCGGGGTTGGCTACGCGGCCGGTCGCGGAATCGGCCACATACCGACGGGAGGCGGGAAAACCGTCGACGATCGGGTCCGGGGCCTCCTCCTGCGCTTGCTGCTCTCGAAGGAAGAGCTCAACGATTCCTTTGAAACCAATCCCTATGCCCCGCGCCCAGGATCCCGGCCCGGAGAGGAGTGGACGCCGCTCTTCGATGCTTCAGGGAATGTTGTTCAGTACCTACGCCAGCCGTCGGGGCATAACGTCGAATCCTTGCCATCTGACGCACGGGGCAGTGGCGAGACGGCGCTCATGCGCCATCCGTTCTCAGATGGTGGGTCTCATATAACGACGACTGCACGCCTCGCTCGGTTCCTGGCTTCACCGACATACGGGGGGCCAAGCGGTCTTTATGTATCGCCATTGCACCAGGTAGATGAGATCCTCTTGCGCGCGACCTCGAGGCACGACCTGGAGGTTGCTCTGGGCCTTGAGCAAGGAGCACTGGAGGGCGGCCTCTTGGTTCGAGTCGATGTCCAGGATCCGCTGGCCAGGAATCTGCGTTTTCCTGATCCATCCACAGGCAACATACACCACCGACCGGGTACAGGCTTGACCACTGGTGGGCTCAATGAGGCCACTATCGACAGCCCCCTCAAGACCGACCCCAGAGTACAGGTGACTATCCTGGGCGGAGGAAGGTAATTGACGGCCGTCAATTCGAGGTTATGGCGGTACTTCGACGAAGGGCATGCGTCGGCGGCCCTGGTTGGAGCTGACAAATTCTTCATCCCCGACCCGACCTTTCGAGAGAGCCACGATAGGTTGTTGGTACTCCACCAGCTCCAGCTTTGGGCTGAGGATCACGGAGCCCAGGCCGAGGCCGAGCGCGCGGTTGTGGATGCAATTGAGTCGCTGTTGAAGAAATCAACAATCGGGGAGGCAATTGACGCAATTTGGTCAGTGATTATCCTCGAAAAGGAGTACCGTGTTGCACCGCCCGTTTCGCAAGACCGCCTGAGAGAACTGGCTAAGCAGGTGGTACAGGTCAGTGGCTACCCCAGGATGGACGACGCTCAAGCAAAGACGGTGCTGCAGGCGGTTCTCCATGCGCTGGCGGTGTAGTAGGAGTCGGAGGAGGTGGCGACAAGGGGTGTGAGAAGGTACCAACCGCTTTTCAGAGTCCTCCTTGGAGCAGGCTGGGTGCTTCACTGTCAGGATCGGCCCTCTCTGCCAACATACGGTGAGACGATGCAGCCACCAGAACTAAGGAACCCGAGGGCGAGAGGAGAGGCACCGTATGCTAGCGAAGCTCCGCCTCAAACCGACGAGTAGGCCGTGGGCGGTTGAACCGGTGTGGGCATAGGATGCTCCGATGACGACCGTGGCGGAGCTTCTCGAAGGGCATGTGACGCTGGAGGTGGAATGCGTGGACCGGCTGTACCTGAACGGGTACGTGCCGGCGTTGGCGACGGGTCCCGGGATGACGGGCTTCCTGCGCGAGCACCTGGGCAAGCCAATCCCGTCGCCGGCGGTGTTGGGTCAGATCACGACGCGCTTTCGCGAGGCGGTGAAGGGGTTTGCGGAGAGTCACGAGATCCCCTGGGTTGAGTTTCGTTCCAAGCAGCGCAAGGACGAGCTGGCGAACCGGCTGCGCCGGGAGCGGGGGGTGCGCGACGGGGTGGTCTTCATCGGGGTGGCGCAGGAGAAGACCAAGGCGTTTCAGGGCAAGCCGAGGCCAGAGAAGGGGGCGGGGTGGTTCGACTGGACGCGGGACAAGGACGTCTACGTCAACCACTACTACTTCTACGTCGACGACGAGGAGTTCGGGCCGGCGTTCCTCAAGGTGTGCAGCTACGCCCCGTGGTCGCTGAAGCTGTGCTTGAACGGGCACGAGTGGGCCAAGCGCCAGCTCGAGCGGCGCGGCATCGCCTACGAAGCGCTCGACAACGGGTTTCTCTCGTGCGCGGACCCCGAGGCGCTGCAAACGATCTGCGACGAGCTCGGCCCGGCGGCGATCGAAGCCTTCCTGGCTCGCTGGCTCGAACGGCTGCCGATGCCCCTGTCGCCGGAGGACCGCGCGGCCGGGTACGACTGGAAGCTCTCGATCTGGCAGATGGAGGTCAGCCTCACTCAGGTCTTCGATCGGCCGGCCCGCGGCCGGGAGTTCTTCGAGCAGGTGCTGCGCGAGAACCTCGACCTCGGCCGGCCGGACCGGCGGAGCCTGTCAACCCCGGTGAGACGGTGGGTTCGATCAATTAGGGAGCATCTCCATGGTTGTCGGGTGGGTTGATCCAGACGGCCTTGGGTAGCTCGGGTGGCTTCGGGTGGCCGTGGACGAAGCGCTCCGGGTTGGCTTCGAAGGCGGCGGTCAAGATGCGTTGGCGTTCGGCCCGTAGCGCCTCGGCCTGGCCGTAGTGGACGGCGGCGGGTGTCATGAGGCCGAGGCCGGAGTGGCGATGCTCGTGGTTGTACCAGTCGATAAAGGTCCGGCCGAAGCTCCTGGAGTGCAGAATGGAGCCGAAGTGGTCGGGGAAGTCGGGTCGGTACTTGAGGGTCTTGAACTGGGACTCCGAGAACGGGTTGTCGCTCGAGGTGTAGGGGCGCGAGTGGGTCTTGGTGACCCCGAGATCGGCCAGCAGGTAGGCCACCGGCTTGGCCGTCATCGCGCTGCCGCGGTCGGCGTGGAGGGTCAGCTGCCCGGGGGCGATGTCCTGCTGCTCGGTCGCCTGGGCGATCAGCTGCTCGGCGAGCGCGGAGGATTCCCGGTACTGGATGGTCCAGCCGACCACGTAGCGGCTGAAGACGTCGAGGATCACGTAGAGGTAGTAGGAGGTCCACTTGGCCGGTCCGCGCAGCTTGGTGATGTCCCAGCTCCAGACCTCGTTGGGACGCTCGGCGAGCAGCTCCGGCTTGGCGTAGCGAGGGTGCGTGAGCTGGTCGCGCCGCTCGCGCACCTCGCCCTTCTCGGCGAGCAGCCGGTACATCGTGCGTTCGGACGCCAGGTAGCGGCCCTCGTCGAGCAGCGTGGCCCACACCTCGGCGGGCGAAGAGTCCACGAAGCGCTCGCCGTGCAGCTCGTCGAGCACCGCCTGACGCTCGGCAGGCGAGAGGGCCCGCGGTGGGGGATCTCGTGGCTTGTGGGGCCGTGGGTCGGGAGGATGCCGGCGCCGGTAGATCGTCGCCGGCGACGCACCCAGCGCTCGGCACGCCGGCCGGGTCCCGACGAGGGGCGTTAGCTCTTCGACGGTCTGCTCGATCATGGCTCGATGCTCTCCTCCGCGCTCCTGGGCTCGAGCAGCGCTCCCAGAAGCGCGGAGACGTTTCTTTGCACCTCGATCACCTTGCGGGCCGTCTCGAGCTCGCCCTCGGCGCGCTCGGCACGCCGGCGAAGACGCTCGATCTCGGCGGCCCGGGGATCGGCCCCAGGGCGGCCCCGACGCTTCGACAAGGCCTCCAGGGCCCCCTTGTCCCGCTGCTTGCGCCACTTCGCCAGGTGTGAGGAGTGCAGCCCCTCACGCCGCAGCAGAGCCCCGATCTCACCCGGCTCCGTGCACGCGTCCGCCGCGCGGACGATCTCGAGCTTGTACGCCGCCGTGAACCTGCGCCGACGCGGACGCTCGACGAGCTGGGGATTGGGCGCCGAGGTCACGCGGCCCGGCCGCTTCCGGTCGCCTACGGCTCCCTCCAGCGGCCGGGCCGGAGCTCGGTGCCCTCCCGAACCGTTCTCCTGCTTCGTCTCTGGCATACGATGAATCTCCTCTCGCCCTCGAGTTCCTTAATTCTGGTGGCTGCATCGTCTCACCCTATGTTGGCAGAGAGGGCGGGTGCAGCTCGTCTTCGACCGGCGCGTCACCCGCCGGACGCCAGGCACCTTCCGCACCCGGGTCGTCGAGCAGGGTGTCTCGCCGAGCCTCCACATCGAGTACAAGAGCTTCGATCTCAAGCAGTACTTCAAGGAGGGACGAGCGCTGCGCACCGAGGGGACCTTCCGCAACCCCAAGGACTTCGATGTCAACAAGGGCCTGGCGAACTTCGGCTACTTGCAACAGATCGGACGCCACATCAACCGGCGGCTTCTGGAGGTCGAGCGGGTCAGCCAGAACTGCGGGCTGTCCGCCGGCAGCATCCAACGCGTGGTGCAGCCCACCGTCACCGACGACGGTCACAAAGCCCCCGGCCTTCGCTTCGGCGATCCCCGCGTCATGGCCCTGATGCTCAGCCTCAGCCTGTTTCTCCACCTGATCCACGGCTTCCGGAACCAGGACCTGCGGCGCAACGTCTGCCAACTCCTGGGACCGACCGAGCCTGCCTACACCAGCGCCCAGGCCAGCTACGACCTCCGGCGCCTGGTACGCAAGGGCCTGATCTATCGCGCTCCCGGGACCTATCGCTACCTCGTCACGCCCTACGGCTGGAAGCTCGCTCGCTTCTACGCCCGGCTCGATGCCCGCGTGCTGCGGCCTGCACTGACCGCCATTGAAGGGCCCGGCGTCGCCGAGCCTCACCCTCGCCTCGCTGAAGCTCTCCACCGCGTCGACCACCAGCTCGATTCCCTCATTCAACACGCCTTCCCGCCACACCAGAAGGCCGCCTGAGAAGCTCCTCCCGGATGCAGATCTCTCGACCAAAACTCGGCCTCTTTATCCAAGAGTCGCCCCAATCAGACGACTAGAGACGAAGCAGGAGAACGGTTCGGGAGGGCACGGAGCTTCCGGGGGTGAGAATCGCCAGGTAAGGTGAGGCGATCTCCGGCGATTCTGATCAGAGTAATTGAGGAAAGGGGGCTCGGGTCCCTCACGAATCGGCATCATCCGCGCCCGTGAGGGCGCGCCGCCCGGTGGAGGCATGGTGGGGAGTGAGGCCGGGACTGCGTGGCGAATGTTGGGCTGGAGCCTACCTGGTGGGATAGCCACTCGATCGCAGTCGCTGATGGCCGACGCGCACCTGAAGGCTGCGGGCGGATCTTGGATGAGCTCTCGGAGGCTTCTCGTGGGCAATTCTCTCTGCGGAAAGGAGATAGAGACCTGTTCCCTCAAGTAGCGTGGCGGGCGCCCTTCCAGGTGCAATGATCACGTTCCGCCTCCGGCGCTCCTTTCCCGCCCAGGATCAGGCTGAACACCTGCTCAGCAGGCTCTCCCGACGGGCGCAGGTGCCTCACTTGCAGGACCTCCATCGATTAGCGTGATCTCGGGTCCATCATTTATCGCGGCGCCTCTCACCCGGCCGGAGCCCCGCTCCCCACCCGCCCGCCCATCTTGGGTCTCCCCCGGCCCCGGGCCCGGACTGGGCCGGCGAGGAGCCGGTGGTGGCCGCCGGCCTGACATTCCGCACATGTCGGCGGGGATTTCTGGGCAATTTCGCCGGGCGACCACGGCCGGATTCTCAGGTTAAGTAGGCGGTTTCGGGCACTCCGAGGAGCTCGAGGACCTGCTGCTGTAGAGGGGTGAGCTCGGGTTCGAAGGAGCGGACGAGCTCACCGCCGACGAAAAGGTCGTGGCGCCCGAGCAGGCTGTAGAGGCGCAGGATCTGCTCGGCGGTGGGCCGCTGGGTGCGGCGCTCCTCGGGATAGAGGGGCAAGGAGGAGATGGCCTGCGCCTGCATGTTGCGGCGCAGCTCGCGCTCGAGGAGGGCCTGGACGAGCAAGGCCAGGAAGTAGACGAAGAAGAAGGCCTCGACGCGACCGGGGTTCTTGAGCAGGACCGGCGCGATCTCGAAGACGGCCTTGGTCTGCTCGAAGCGCTTCTCGATCGCGGGCTGGCGCTTGTGGGCCTCGAGGACCTCTCGGGGCGAGAGGCTCGGGTCATTGGTGAGCAGCGGATACATGCCGTCGCTCTTCCTGTCGTAGGCGATGCGCTCGGTGTCGAGCGAGGTGTCGAGACGCCACCGGCGGGTGGTCTTCCTGCGGTACTGGGTCGCCGCGCCGGGCCGGCCGGGGCCGACCTGGCGGTAGTCGTGCCGGGCCTCGGAGCGGATCTCGACGCGGAGGTAGCGAGCCACCTTGCAGCGGTCGAGGATCTCGTCGACCCGCTCGCGGATGCGCGCCTTGCTGCGCAGGCGAGGCCGCTTGCCGGCGAGCTGCTGGTCGAGGGCCTCGAGCTCCTGCCGGGCTCGGGCGATCTGCTCGCGCCGTCGCTGGCTCTGGTGCAGCCGGAGCAGGTTGCTGTAGACCCAGGTCACCGGCCAGGCCTCGCGCGAGGGCAGCGGATCGCGGAAAGTCCACCAGCGGTCCCGAGGGCCGTCCTCGCGCCGCGGGTGGGGCCGGTCCCAGATCAGCTCCCAATCCGGCTCGTGGGTCTGGAGCCACTCCCGGAAGTGGCCGTCTTCGCGCCGCGAGCGGGGCAGCACGGTGACGAAGCGGCCGCCCTGCTGGTCGATGTGACTCATCGCCTCGGCGCCGCAGAGCTTCGAGTCGGCGACGTAGAGGAAGTCGGCCCGCCCCGTGACCCGCCGCAGGGCGTCCCAGGTCGCCTCATGGGTCCGGGAGTCGCTGGCGTTGCCGTCCTCGCACCGGAACTGGGCCGGCACGGCGCCGTCGCGGGTCGTGGTGAGCACGAAGAGCAGCTGCTTGAGGTCCGGCCGGTGGTCCTTGGAGTAGCCGAAGGTGATCCACGGGGAGCGCCGGCCCCGGACCGGCTGCCCCGAGTCCCGGTACTGACCGGAGAAGCGGACGGTCGTCGAGTCGTTGTGGAGCTCGTCGAAGCAGAGGTCGAACGCCTCGCCGGCCGCGACGACCACCGCCGTCAGCAGGCTCCCGCGATCAGCGTCGAAGAGGTGATCGAGAGCCCGGCCGAGGGCATCGTCGCTCAGATGGCTCACGCGCTGCGGCGCCAGGCCGAAGGCCTCGGGCGCGTAGGTGGCCACCGTCTCGTGCTGGCGATAGATCGCCTCGCGCTCGACGAGGATCGAGCGCAGCAGGACTCCCAGGCCCTGGGCGTAGGGCAGCTTCGTCCGGCGGTCCGGGGTCGGCACGAAGCGGTCGAGGTGCTCGTCGAGCCGCAGCCGTCCGAGGAAGTGGTTGACCACCGGCAGCGGTCCCAGCCTCTGGGACACCAGAGACAGCTCGCTCGGTCTCAGGCGCGGCCCTTGACGGGGTGTCATTCTGGCGATTATAGTATCGCCAGACCATGGACACGTCAAGCAAAATCTCGCCCTCCGAGCTCGCCCGGCTGGAGCGCGAGCTCCGCCGGCGCACCCGGACGATCCGGGAGGCTCTCGAAGCCCTGACCCTCGTCTGCTCGGGAACCTTGACGACCCGCACCAAGGTCTGCGGTCAGAAGGCGTGCCGCTGCGCCATCGACCCCGACGCCCGCCACGGCCCCTACCATGAGTGGACGCGCAGGGTCGAAGGTCGATACCGCCACAGTGTCGTCTCGCCCCGCCAGGCCGAGCTCCTCGAGCGGGGCATCGCCAACTACCGCGAGATCCAGCGCCTACTGCGACTCTGGGAGGCCGAGACCGCCCAGCTCATCCTCGAATCGGAAGACCTAAGACACTGATTTCTGAATGGCTTACGCCGAGAAATTGCCCAGAAATCGCCGGGGAGATGCGCGGAATGTAAGGCCGGCGCTGTCGGGGCGCGGGATATCCGGGCCGCTCGGTGGCGTAGCGGCCGCCCGGCCCAAGCGGCGGCGGGGGCGTCCGTCCCTGCGCTTCGCTCCGGGCGCGGGCCAGCCGCTGCGGGGCACTTCGCGCGCCGTCACGCGCCGTGCAGTCCTTCACCCTCCGAGAACGCGCATTCTCCGACCTGGCCCTCGGCCGCCCCCGCCGCTCGGTCTCCGGCTTGACATAACGCGGCCGCGGCTATGCGGGAGCTTCGCATAGCAAGGGCACCTCCACCCAGCCGCTCACGGGCTCCGCCGTCCCAACTCCGCATAGTCCCGTACTCGGCATAGACCCGGCTAGGCTCAGCTTTGCAAAGCCGGATCACCTCCACTCCACGGCTCCTTGGCGCGGCTAACCTCTTCGCTGCACAGATCGGCCTTCAAATACCCTGATCACCATGCCATCAAATACCGTAACCGCCCACCCCGGGGCCCGCCTCGCCCCCCGCGACCGCGACGCCTCCGCCGAGGACGCCGAGGCCGCCCTAGCCGCGGAGGCGAGGCGCTACCACCTCAGTCCGGCCGCCGTCGAGGACGACGGCGAGCCGTAGGTCGACCGAGCCGCCTTTCTCCCTAGCCGCTCAGCGCTCCGGCCCGGTGGGGAAGGGCGGCTACAATCCCTCAGCAGCTCATTCGAGCAGCTGGGAAAAGAGCATGGCCGCCACTCGCGCCAGGGCCACCCTCTTCGGCCTCGTCTTCGCCCTCTGCGCGAGCCTGTCGCCGGCGGCTGCCTCCTTGACCGAGGCGGGAGCCCTCGCCCGCCAGGAGCCGGCCGGCGATCGCGTGCTCGAGCCCCTGCGGGAGACCGCGGCGGCGGCTCAAGCCCCGGCGCCGGCCCGTGAGCCGCCCGCCCACCGAGCCTTCACCCCCTGGCCCGCGCCGTCGCCGCAAGACGGCCACCTTTTCGTCCGCACCCCCGAGCCGCCGCTCGTCGAGCCGGCCGTCCCGGAGACCTGGATGGTCCTCGAGGACGCCGGGAGCGTGTGGAGCGGTCCGGAGGGGGATCTTGGGCGGGTCGACCCGGCGGGGGCGCGGCGGGAGGTCGAGACGGTCTACGAGCCCGCGTCGGGCCGGGTGCTCGAGGAGCGCTTCGGGGGCGGCTTCGGTGAGGACCCGCTCCACGCCGAGCGCTTCGAGTACTCGAGCGAAGGGGCGATCCCGTGGCCGACGGCGGAGACCTCGCTCGAGTCGGTGCCGGGCGAGCCGGGGCTGGTCGAGACCTTCCGGACGAGCTTCGGCCGGGACGTCTTCGGGCGGACGCTCTTGGAGCGGCGAAGCGACGGCGAGGAGCACCTCTACCTCTACGACCGGGGCTCGGAGGATCTCCTTCGGGTGCGCACCGGGGCGGGGACCGAGGCGTCCTACGGCCGGGACGGCCGGGGCCTGCCGGTCAAGGTGGTGCGGCCGCGGGGCCGGGGCACCACGCTCTACTCCTGGGACCTCGACGGCCGGCAGCTCGTCCAGACGAGCGCGACGGCCGACGGCGCGACCCAGTGGCAGACGACGACCACCTACGATTCCACCGGCCGGGTGGCGGCGATGGACTACGCCGACGGCACGCGGGAGGAGCGGACCTACTTCCCCGACTCCCAGGTGGCGACGGTCACGACCCGCGACGGGATCACGCTCGGCTACACCTACGACGCGGCGAACCGGCCGCAGACCGTCGTGCCGTCGGGCGGGGCGGGGACGACACTGCTCGACGCGGGCGACGCCTACTCCTGGGACCCGCTCTCGCGGCCGACCCAGCTCGAGCGCGGCCGGCCGGGGGTGACGGGGCTCGACTCCGAGCTCGCCGTCGCCTACCCGAGCTACGACCTCGCCTCCCGGCCGTCGGCCGAGGTGGTGGGGAGCCGCGATTTCCTCGCCTGGAGCTGGGACGTCTTCTCGCGGCCGAGCGAGGTGCATCTGCCGGCGGGCCCGGGGCGGGCGGCGGGAGGCGCCTTCGAGGGGTTCTCGCGGAGCTACGACACGCTGGACCACCTGGCCTCGGCGGCCGGCCTGGGGGTGGCGGGGCTCTCGGCGACGCCGCTCGGGGCGACCTGGTCGTGGGGCGGGGCGTCGCGGCTCTACGCCATGACCACGAAAGGCGCCCTGGGGACCGGCATGCGCCTCGGCTACCACCAGGGGGCGGGACCCCAGATTCCAGGTCAATCGCCCGGAGTCGCGCCCGAGGCCTCCTCGGCGTGGAAGCTCGGGCGCCTGTCCTGGGGCGCGGTGGGGAGCGCCGGCCCGACGGCGGCGCCGGCGGTTCCCTGGGGGGACTTCGGGTACGGCTGGCGGGGCGATGAGGGGGCGCCCTCGGACGGCGCGAAGGTCGGCCGGCAGGTCCTGGGGACGGCGGCGGGCGAGGCGGGGGTGCTGGCGGGTCTCGGCTGGTCCTGGGGCTACGACGCCGGGGTGCGCCTCGGCGAGGCGGTGCCCGGGCCGGGGAGCCTCACCGGGACCCCCACGGAGACCGGGGGGGCACCGGACCCGGAGGCGGCGGACCGCTTCACCTTCGGCTACGGCGCCGGCGACGAGCTCCAGGAGCGGGTGCGGGAGGCGACCGGAGCGGTCGATCGCTTCACCCTGGGCGACTACGGACGGATCGCGGCCCGGGACGGCGCGGCGTTCGGGTACGACCCGGTGGGCCGGCGGCTCGAGGACGACCGCTTCGTCTACCGCTGGGACTGGCGGGGGCAGCTCGTCTCGGTGGAGGTGAAGGCGAGCTGGCCCGATGCCGATGGCGACGGCGAGCCGGACGTCTCGCCCTACGCCGGCCAGAAGGTGAGCTACGTCTACGACGCCCGCGGGCGGCTCGAGCGCCGGCTCCACGAGGGCGTGGCGGCGGCCGACGGCACGCGGCCGTTCATCGAGGAGCGGCGCTACGTCTGGGAGGAGGACCGCCTGGCGGCCGAGTCCGCCTACGGGCCTTCGGACACCGGTGAAAACCTGCGCTGGCGGCGGACCTACGTGCCGGGCCCCTCGGGGCTCGACGACCCGACCCAGGTGGTAATGGAGGTGTTTCAGCCGGGCTCGCCGTACTCGGGCGAGGCCCGGACCTACACCTACCTCCACGACGAGCTGGGGACGATCGTGGGCCTCGTGGCCGAGGACGAGGGCACCGGCTCTACGGATAGGGCCCGCCCGCCGGTCCCCATCCGCTACCGCTACACCCCGTACGGCGAGGCCCACGCCGAGACCGGCCCGGAGCTGCTCCGGGCCCGGTACCGGGCCGACCTGACCGAAGCGGACACCGCGGGCGGCACGGTCACCCAGGCCGTGGCCGACGCGACCGTGGCCGCCCCCGGCGGCGTCCTCCTCTCCTGGTCGATTCCCCTGGATGAGGCGACTCTAGCCTCCGGCCTCGCCGTCGAGCAGCTCCAGGCCGCGACCGGCTGGACGGCGGTGCCGGCGGGCGAGCTCATCCTCGGCCACAGGCCCGACGACGGGGCCTCGACCGGCGACGACTCGACCAACCTTCGAGTGGTCCTCGCGAGCGGCTGGGAGCGGGGCACGAGCTACCGCATACGTCTCACCCCGGTCCTCGCCGACCGCCTCGGCCGAGGCTACGGCCAGAGCCAGGACCTCCAGTGGAGCATCCCCGCCGCCCCGGACACGGGCTCGATCCCGCCGGTCCAGTACGACCAGCGCTTCCCGACGGCCTACGAGAGCTACGAAGCCGCCGGCGCCACCGCCGCCGGCCGCTTCCCCGCCGGCCAAAGCCGCCTCTTCCAGGGCCTCTGGACCGATCCCGTCACAGGACTCAGCTATGCTCGGGCCCGCTGGTACGACGCCAGGAACGCCACCTGGCTGTCGGAAGACCCGCTCTTTGACAGGGACAGCCCCAACCTCTACGCCTTCGTCGCCTGGGGCCCGAACCTCGGCACCGACCCGATGGGGCTCGACTGCCTGGGGATCAAGGGTCCGCTGACCTGTAAGGATGTCCGGGAGAGCTTCCTGAGCTTCGGCGCGTTGAAGCGGAGCTTGAGATTCGGCGAGGGCGAGGTCAAGGGGCTCGGCAACACGGGCAAGGGGCTGGTCCACTTAGCGGCGCACCCAATCCAGAGCGCCAAGGCGGTCAGCCAGGGCGCCGCCAACCTCGCGGTCAACTGGGACCGGATCGACGTCGAGCAGGTTGCGAGCCACGCGGTCACGGCCTACGTCAACGCCGACGAGGACAAGCAGGGGGAGATCTTCGGCGAGACTGTGCTCTCGACGGTCCTCCTGGGCGGGGTGGGCAACACCGCGGAGGTCGAGCGCGCCGCGGCCCTCCTCGAGGACGCCGCCTCGATCGGAAAGTTCGGCGACGAGCTCGGCGAGGCGACAGCTGCGGGGATCAACGAAGGCGCGGCTGAGGGCGTTGCGGAGGTCACGCCAAGGTTCGAGGTGCCTCAGAGTACCGTGGGCATTAAGACGCCCTATGGCGTTGCCATTCAGGAGGAGAGCGCTGCTGCCCGGGAGGCTCTTGCGCAAGTCCGCTCCGGTACGATGCTTTACCGCCAGGGTACTCTCGGCGTGCAGGAGACTACGGGAGCGCAATTCTGGTCACTGAAGAACCCAGCAGTTACACCAGGGTTCGCGGCTGAGATGGGAATGCCTGGTGGTGCAGCTCCGCAGGTTGATTGGATAATGGGGGGCGTGCTGAGAGAAAGCGCTCCGGTCATAACCCGTACTGCTCCTGGACTAGGAGGCAATGCTGGGGGTGCGATGGAAGCGGTTGTCAACCCTGGTGCCGTCGCCAGTCGCTGGTTCTACATGCCGTAGGTGGCTCGATGGAAGAGAGATTGCTTGCGGCAGGGCTTTATGCCTTCCTAATCTCGCTAGCCTCCGTGCTTGAAAAAAGTGGCGAGAAGGACGCAGCGCAGCAGGTATTTGAGGTAAGTAGGTATGCTAGTGGCAGTACGTCTGAGCTATATGGTGAGGCACGTCTGCTGCTGCCAAAGATTCTTCGAGAGAAGAGTTCAGCTCTCTCCGAGAGCGAGCGCACTCGACTGCGAGAAATCATCGCAGGAATCGAAGAAGAATTCATTCGAATTGGGGGTGGCTAGGAGCCTGAGAAGGTGAGAAGGTGCCAGCCGCCGTGCGCCAGGCAAAGCCTGGGGAAGGAGGAGGGTGGAGAGGGTGCCAGCCGTCTTTCGGCGTCTTTCAGACCGCGGGGTGACGGGCTGGCTGGCGACGTGGAGCAGGCGAGGAAGGCCGAGGCCACCGAGGTTTGAAGCGGCCGGGTCTGCGTCCGGTCCGCTGCGGCCCCGCCTGGCGGCGGGTCCTCCGCTCGGCCCGGCCGGAGCCCCGTTCCCCACCCACCCGCCCATCTTGGACCTCCCCCGCCCCCGGGCCCGGACCGGGCCGGCGAGGACCTCGCGGTAGCCGCGAGACTGGAGAGAGCGCGAGCTATCCGAGCTGCTCGGTGGCGTAGCTTGCCGCCCGGCCCAAGCGGCGGCGGGGGCGTCCGTCCCTGCGCTGCGCTCCGGGCACGGGCCAGCCGCTGCGGGGCACGTCGCGCGCCGGCCCCCGCCGTCACGCGCCGTGCAGTCCTCCGCTGTCCGAGAATGCGCATTCTCCGACCTGGCCCTCGCCCGCCCCCGCCTTGGTCTGCGCCTTGACATAATGCTCAAGCACTATGTCAACTTGGGTCGGGCTCCCGGAGCGGCGGCCGGAAGGCTCGAGGCTTCGCCGAACCGCGCCCTGAACCTCGGTGGTAGCCGCTCGCCGGCCCCGCCCGGGCCCTCTCCCCTTGAAGCGGACCGGCCCGGCGGCGCGCCCCCGCGCCACCCGCCCGCGCCGCCGGGCCGACCCCACCTCGACCACCCCGCCCCGCCCGCCCTCCCTCCGGCCCCTCGAAGGGGCCTCGGGCACCGGGTCCCTTCGACTTCGCTCAGGGCATGCTTCGGACGCTACGCGCGGGCCGTCGCTTCGCGCCGTCCCGTGCTCGACCCGCTTCAGCCCCGGTGCCACCGCCCGCCCGCCCCGCTCTACCTGCCCCTCCTGCGCCAGGCCCGGCCGTCCCGCGGCGTTGCCTCCCCCCGCGCGCCCACCCCGCCGCGGGCCGGCCTCCCCCGGTGCCCAGCGAGGCGTCCTCCACCCACGCCGAAGGCAGCCAAGAGAAGAACCACCGCTGGTCCCCCAGCCGTGCCGCGGTAGACTCTGCTCGATGCCAGCGACCAAGCCCACCGCGAAGCAAGAGGTCGAGCGGGTGCTCGCGAAGCTCCCCGACGACGCCTCCCTCGAGGACGTCCAGTACCACCTCTCCGTGCTCCAGCACATCGAGCGCGGCCGCCGCGACATCGAAGAAGGGCGGGTGCTGAGTGCGGAGGAGGTCGAGCGGCGGATGGCCCGATGGCTCGATCGGTAGTCTGGACCGAGCTCGCCTGACAGGACCTCGAGCGCGCGGTCGACACCATCGCTCAGGACTCGCCCACCTACGCCGCCAGCTTCGCCCGCCGCGTCTGGAAGTGGGCGCAACCGCTCGACGAGCTCTCCTATCGCGGTCGCGTCGTCCCCGAGCTCGGGGACCCGGACGTCCGGGAGCTCATCCTCGCAAGCCACCGGCTCTTCTACGAGAGCCACGGCGCTCTCGAAGCTTCTGGGCCCTGGCGGGGAAGGTCGAAGCCCGGGATCTCTCCCTCATCCCGGACCTAGAAGAGCTGCGCAAGACGCTCCGCGGTGGCCAACCTGTTCTCCCTCCACAACGCTTGCTCGAGCGCCGGGCCCACGTGGTCTCTCCCTCCTTCTCGGGCATCGTCGATGCCCGTGCTCGACGCAACAGATCGATCGTAGAGCGGTCTCTTCGCCCACTTCCGGTCGCGCAGGAGGAGTTCCTGCCCCAGGTGCTCGAGCGGGCCGCTGCCCGGGCGTGAGACGTCGCGGAGCGGGCCCCGCGGCGGGCCCTGACGCAATCGTGACCGAACGATGACCCACGCCCCGAGGGCCGAGCGCGGTAGACTGGTCGACGTCGGGGAGAGATCCATGCACGGGAGCCTGCGCAGCGTCATCATCGGAACCGGCAGCTATCTGCCGACCCACATGGTGACCAACCGGGACTTCCTGGAGTCGGAGTTCTTCGAACCCGGCGGAAGCCGCTTCGAGCAGCCGACCGAGGAGATCATCGAGAAGTTCGAGAAGATCACCGGGATCGCCGAGCGCCGCTACGTCTCGGACGACTTGGTGACCTCGGACATCGCGGCCCTGGCGGCGGAGGCGGCGCTCGAGCGCGCCGGAGCCGACCGCGAGAGCCTCGATTACCTCATCGTGGGCCACAATTTCGGCGACGTGACGGCGGGCAACCGGCGATCGGACCTCGTCCCCAGCCTGGCCGCCCGAGTCAAGGCCAAGCTCGCCATCCGCAACCCCCGGACCGTCGCCTACGACCTGCCGTTCGGCTGCCCCGGCTGGCTCCAGGGCGTGATCCAGGCCGACTACTACCTGCGCTCCGGCGACGTCCGGCGCTGCCTGGTGATCGGGGCCGAGACCCTGTCGCGCGTCTCCGACCCCCACGACCGCGACAGCATGATCTACTCCGACGGCGCGGGCGCGGTCCTGCTCGAGGCGCGGGAGAGCGAGGAGCCGGTAGGCGTGCTGGCCCACGCCACGCGCTCCGACACGTTCGAGCACGCGTACCTCTTGCGCATGGGTGCCTCCTCGCGCCCCGAATCGGCCAACGGCGAGCTCTTCCTCAAGATGGACGGCCATCGCGTCTACGAGTACGCGGTCAAGACGGTGCCGGCGGTGGCCGAGGAGTGCCTTGCCCGGGCCGGGGTCGGCCTGGCCGAGGTCGACACGGTCCTCCTTCACCAGGCGAACGCCAAGATGGACGAGGCGATCGTCAAGCGCCTGCTCAAGGCCGCCGGCGATCCGCGTTCCGCGGAGGAGATCGCGCCCCTCACCGTCGGCTGGCTGGGCAACAGCTCGGTCGCCACCCTGCCCACCCTCCTCGACCTGATGGAGCGCGGCGAGATCGAGGGTCACCGCCCGGAGCCGGGCGACCTGTTCCTGCTGGCTGCGGTCGGCGCCGGGATGAACGTCAACGCCCTCGCCTATCGCGTGGCGTGAGGCGTGACGGAAGCCCTTCTGACGCGGCCCCTGAGATGAGGAAGCCACGGGGGACGACCCACCTGGTGAAGGAGGCGGCGGCGATGGACTCGATCAAGGACAAGGCGATGCGCACCCTGCGCTCGGCGGCGGACCGGGCGGCCTCTCCGGTTCGGCGGACCTCCGCGTGGAGCCTGTGGGGCCTGCCGCTGGTCGACGTGGCGGTGGGGGCCGACCCGGAGACCGGTGAGCCGGCCCGCGCCCGCGGCGTGATCGCCGTCGGGGACCGGGCGGAGGGCGTCCTGGCCCTCGGCGGCGAGGCCCGGGGGCTGTTCGCCCTCGGCGGCCGGGCGGCGGGTGGCTTCGCCGTCGGTGGCGTCTCGCGCGGCTTCGTGGCGCTGGGGGGTGTCGCCTTCGGGGCGGTCGCGGTGGGCGGGGTGGCGGTGGGTCTCGCGGCGCTGGGCGGCGCGGCCCTGGGCGCGGTGGCCGTGGGCGGCGCCGCTGCCGGCTACCTGGCGGTGGGCGGCGCCGCGGCCGGTTGCAAGCGCTTCAGCCGCCGGGGCCGGTAGCCGGGCCGCCGGGAGGCGGGTCGCACGGCCCGGGCTGCCCTCGGTCCGGGCGGCGAGGGCGCCGCGGCGACTCGGTCACTGGGCGAAGATCCAGGCGACGGGCAGGGAGAAGCCGGGGAGCACGTCGCCGCCCGCGAGCTGGTCTTCCGGACCGAGGCGGAGCGGGACGGCGTCTTGGCGGTGGCCGACGACCGTGGGCTCCCGGGGATGGACGGTCCAGGCCCGCCGGGTGCCGGCCGCCAGGTAGTCCCGCGGTTCCGTCATGACGCGACCAGGATACCCAAGACGGAGCCTTCGTCTCCGGGCTCTCGCCCGTCGCCGCGGCACGACACCTCTCCCCTACTCCAGACCGCTTCACCTGTACCTTCTGCGGGCGGGTTTGTAAGTCTTTCAGGTCGCGAGCTCGACGGACTGCTCGGCCTCGACGCGCTCGACGACTTGCTCCTGCAAGGCCCGGAGCCCGGGGCTGACCGAGACCGGGTAGGGCGGGTCGGCGGGCTCGAGAGCGCGGAGGCGCTCGGGCAGGGCGGCGAGCTCGCGCCGGGCCCGCTCCCGGGCGTTGTCCAGGCTCTCGCGGCCGGCGGGGAGGCGCTCGCCGCCCGCCATCACCTGAACCAGGAGGGGGCGGCCGGGGAGCGCCTCGTCGTGGCGGGCGACCACGTCGCCCGCGGCCTCGCCGTTGCGCTCGGTGCGGAAGACCTGCTTTCTCCCCGGCAGGATCGTCTTGCCGGGGGAGAGCTTGAGCCGTCCGCGGCCGGCGTAGGCGGTGAGCTTGTAGGCCATGTCGAGGTCCGGGGCGTCGTGCGAGACGCCCATCCGGGTGCCCACCCCGAAGCCGTCGATGGGCGCGCCAGAGGCGAGCAGGCGGGCGATTTCGTGCTCGTCGAGGCCGCCGCTGGCGAAGATCTCCACCGCCTGGAGGCCGGCTCGGTCCAGGATCTCGCGCGATGCCTTCGCCAGCTCCACCAGGTCCCCCGAGTCGAGGCGGATCGCCCGCACCCGGAACGCGTCGCCCAGCTCGTGGGCGAGGCCGACGACGTGGCGCACCCCCGCCAGGGTGCCGTAGGTGTCGACCAGCAGCACCGTCTCGGGATAGAGGGCGGCGAGCTCGCGGAAGGCCTCGAGCTCGTCGTCGTGGGCCTGGACGTAGCTGTGGGCCATGGTGCCGCTGATCGGCATCCCGTAGACCTTGCCGGCGAGGACGTTGCTGGTGCCGGCGAGGCCCGCCACGTGGAAGGCGCGCGCCCCCTTCATCGCCGCGTCGGTGCCGTGCATGCGCCGCAGACCGAAGTCGACCACCGGCCGGCCGGCGGCCGCCTCGGCCACCCGCGCCGCCTTCGAGGCGAGGACCGTCTGCAGGTGGACCTGGTTCATGATGAAGCTCTCGGCGAGCTGGGCGACCGGCAGCGGCGCCACGACCTCGAGGAGCGGCTCGTCCGGGAAGACCGGCGTGCCTTCGGGCAGCGCCCACACGTCGCCCGCGAAGCGCATCTCGGCGAGCCAGGCGAGGAACTCGTCCGAGAGCTGCTCCTGCCGGGCCAGGAACTCGAGGTCCCCGGGGGTGAAGCGCAGGGTCTCGAGGTAGTGGAGCGCGTCGGCCAGGCCGCAGGCCAGAGCGAAATTGCGTCCTTCGGGGAGGTTGCGGAAGTAGAGGCTGAACACCGCTTCGCCGTCCATCGCCTCGCGCCAGTAGGCCTGGACCATGGTCAGCTCGTAGAGGTCGGTGAAGAGCGCCGCGTTGCGGTCGTCGACCCAGGCGGACGCCCCGGCCGACGGATCGCGGGGCTCGGGTGGGCTCATCTCTTCGGCTCCTGGTGCGCGGTTTGCACGATCGGGGGGCGATGATCTCGAGACGCTGGGGGTATGCCGAGGCCGATTCCGCGTGGGTCGACCGCCGGCGCGCGTGCCCTCTCGGAAGCTGCGAGGACCGTACCACCGGACACCGGGAGGCGGGCCGGGCCGGAGGCGCCGGGCGGTGACCCTCTGGGCCCTGGTCGTCTACTGCGCAGCCGCCGTCCTGCTGGTGGCGGCGATGGTGGGCGTCTCCTTCGTCCTGGGGGAGCGCCACCGCGAGCGGGCGACCGGCGACCCCTACGAGTCGGGCGTCGCGGTGACCGGCTCGGCGCGGGTCCGCCTCTCGGCCGACTTCTACCTGGTCGGCCTCCTGTTCGTGATCTTCGACCTGGAGGCCGCCTTCCTCTATGCCTGGGCCGTCTCCGCCCGCACCGGCGGCTGGGCCGGCTATGCCGGGCTCCTGGTCTTCGTCGCGATCCTGGTGGCCGGGCTGGTCTACGAGTGGCGATGTGGCGCCCTCGATTGGGGCTGGTCCGAGGGGGCGAAGGAGCGGGCCCGGACGGCGCGCGAGGCGAGCCGCCGGCTGCTCGCGGCGAGAAAGCCGGGGAGCTGAGGATGCGCTGGTCGATTACCCGGCCGCGCGGCGGCGCGGCCCCGGACCGGGACGAGGGGGATCCGGTCTTCGAGGACGCCCTCCGCCGCTCGCTGGTCTTCTCGCGCCTCCAGGACCTGGTCGCGTGGGGGCGCAAGAGCTCGATCTGGCCGTTCAACTTCGGTCTCTCCTGCTGCTACGTGGAGATGGCGACCTCGATCACCAGCCGGCACGACATCGCGCGCTTCGGCGCGGAGGTGATCCGGGGGACGCCCCGGGAGGCCGACGTGATGGTGATCGCGGGCACGGTGTTCGTGAAGATGGCGCCGGTGATCGAGCGGCTCTACCAGCAGATGATGGAGCCGCGCTGGGTGATCTCCATGGGGTCGTGCGCCAACTCGGGCGGCATGTACGACATCTACAGCGTGGTGCAAGGGGTGGATTCGTTCCTGCCGGTGGACGTCTACGTGCCGGGGTGCCCGCCGCGGCCGGAGGCGTTCCTGGAGGGGGTGACGTTGCTGCGGGAGGCCGTCGGGAGGGAGCGGCGGCCGCTGTCCTGGGTGATCGGGCCGCAGGGGGTGCTGAGGGGGGAGCAAGAGTCGATGCGGGATCGGAAGCGGGAGGAGCGGGCGAAGCTGCGGGTCTTGAGGACGCCGGATGAGGTGTGAGGGGATGCGGAGCGCGAGACGGAGGTCGAGACGGAGGTTGAGGTTGTTGGGACGGAAGTGGGAGCACACGGCACCGGGGCAGGTGGCTCTCCGGCGGCAGACTGCGCCGGCGGAGAGTCATGCAGCCCCGGTGCCTGCGTACGACCGGTGGTTTCGGCGTCGGGCGTCGCGCGCTGAGAAAGAGGGGCGAGGGGCTCGGCGGGGTCGCTTGAGGTCGCTGGAACGGAGCGGAGTAGCGACGGCACCGGGGCAGGTGGCTCTCCGGCGGCAGACTGCGCCGGCGGAGAGCCACGCAGCCCCGGTGCCTGCGTACGACCGGTGGTTTCGGCGTCGGGCGTCGCGCGCTGAGAAAGAGGGGCGAGGGGATCGGCGGGGTCGCTTGAGGTCGCTGGAACGGAGCGGGGTGGCGACGGCGCCGTGGCAGGTGGCTCTCCGGCGGCAGACTGCGCCGGCGGAGAGCCACGCAGCCCCGGTGCCTGCGTACGACCGGTGGTTTCGGCGTCGGGCTTGGCGCGTCGAGAGGGAGCGGCGAGGGGATCGGCGGGGTCGGTGGTTGGGGGGGTTGGCCCCTTCGCTGAGAAGGGGGGTGGGGGGATGAACGGGGCCGGCGGCCTCACCGACGACGTTCGGGACCGGTTCGGCGAGCAGGTTCTCGGTGTGCAGCAGACCGCGGATCACATGCCGACGGTCTGGGTTGGGGCCGAGGCCGCACCGGGCCTTCTTCGCTGGTTGAAGGAGGGGGTGGCGGGGCCGTTTCGGATGTTGTTCGATCTGACGGCGATCGACGAGCGAGAGCGGACGCGGCGGGAGGGGCAGCCGGCGTCGGACTTCACCGTCGTCTACCAGCTCCTCTCGTTCGAGCGAAACGCCGACGTCCGGGTCAAGGTGCCGCTCCTCGGGGAGGCGCCGTCGCTGCCTTCGGTGACGAACCTCTGGCCCAACGCCGACTGGTACGAGCGCGAGGCCTGGGACATGTTCGGGCTCGTCTTCGACGGCCACCCGCACCTCGAGCGCATCCTCATGCCGCGCACCTGGCACGGGCACCCGCTGCGCAAGGAGCACCCGGCGCGAGCCACCGAGATGGGCCGCTTCGAGCTGCCGGAGGCGAAGCAGGCGGCCGAGGAGGAGGCGCTCCGCTTCCGGCCGGAGGAGTGGGGGCTCGAGCGCCGGGGCGACGACACCGACTTCCTGTTCCTCAACATCGGTCCCCAGCACCCGGGCACCCACGGGGTGCTGCGCCTGGTGCTCCAGCTCGACGGCGAGCGCATCCTCGACGTGGTGCCCGACATCGGCTTCCACCACCGGGGTGCCGAGAAGATGGGCGAACGCCAGAGCTGGCACACCTACATCCCTTACACCGACCGGGTCGACTACCTGGGCGGGGTGATGAACAACCTCGCCTACCTGCTGGCGGTGGAGCAACTCGCCGGCATCGAGGTGCCGCCCCGGGCGCGGGTGATCCGGGTGATGCTGGCCGAGCTCTTCCGGATCGCGAGCCATCTCGTCTGGTACGGCACCTTCGCCCAGGACGTGGGCGCCATGTCGCCGGTCTTCTTCATGTTCGAGGACCGCGAGCGGATCTTCGACATCGTCGAGGCGGTGTGCGGCGGCCGGATGCACCCGAACTGGTTCCGGATCGGCGGCGTCGCCCAGGACCTGCCCCGGGGCTGGGACCGGCTGATCCGGGAGTACCTGGAGTACCTGCCCAAGCGCCTCGCCGACTACGACCGGATGGTCATGGCCAACCGGATCTTCAAGGGCCGTACGGTCGGTGTGGGCGCCTACACGATCGACGAGGCGATCGACTGGGGGGTGACGGGACCGGGCCTTCGCGCCTGCGGCTTCGAGTGGGACTTCCGCAAGATGCGCCCCTACTCGGGCTACGAGGACTTCGAGTTCGACGTCCCGGTGGCCGAAGGGGGCGACAGCTACGCCCGGGCCGAGGTGCGGGTCGAGGAGATGCGCCAGAGCCTCCGGATCGTCGAGCAGTGCCTCGAGAACATGCCCGAGGGAGACTACAAGTCCCGCCATCCGCTCGCCACGCCGCCCGTCAAGGACCGGACGATGGAGGACATCGAGACCCTGATCACCCACTTCCTGGCCGTCTCCTGGGGGCCGGTCATCCCGCCGGGCGAGGCGGCCTCGCTGATCGAGGCGACCAAGGGGGCGAACGGCTACTACCTGGTCTCGGACGGCGACGTGCGCTCGTACCGCACCCGCATCCGCGCGCCGTCCTTTCCCCACATGCAGATGCTCCCGCTCATCAGCCGCGGTCTCCTGGTGCCCGATCTCCTGGCGATCCTCGGGAGCATCGACTTCGTCCTGGCCGACGTGGACCGATGAACCGAGCCACCCGCGAACCCGGGACCGGGCGGGGGCGTCCCTCTCCCCCCGTGAGGGAGGGAGAGGGACCGAGGGAGAGGGGGGCGATGCGATGGACCGGGCGTCCCTCTCCCCCCGTGAGGGCGGGAGAGGGATCGAGGGAGAGGGGCGCGATGCGATGGACCGGGCGTCCCTCTCCCCCCGCGAGGGAGGGAGAGGGATCGAGGGAGAGGGGGGCGATGCGATGGATCGGGCGTCCCTCTCCCCCCGTGAGGGAGGGAGAGGGATCGAGGGTGAGGGGGGCGATGCGATGGATCGGGCGTCCCTCTCCCCCCGTGAGGGCGGGAGAGGGATCGAGGGAGAGGGGGGCGATGCGATGGATCGGGCGTCCCTCTCCCCCCGCGAGGGAGGGAGAGGGATCGAGGGTGAAGGGGGCGATGCGATGCTGAGCGACGAGGAACAACGAGAGATCGAGCGCGAGCTGGAGCAGTACCCCAGCCGGCGGGGCGCCTGTATCGAAGCCCTGAAGGTGGTCCAGCGCCACCGCCGCTGGATCTCCGACCAGGCGCTCCGGGACCTCGCCGCCTTCCTGGAGATGACCCCCGACGAGCTCGACAACGTCGCCACCTTCTACAACCTGATCTACCGCGAGCCGGTGGGGCGCCACGTGATCCTGCTGTGCGACAGCGTGAGCTGCTGGGTGGTGGGCTACCGCCGGGTGCTGGCGGCGCTCTCCGAACGCCTGGGCGTGGGCCTCGGCGAGACGACCGGCGACGGGCGCTTCACGATCCTCCCCATGGCCTGCCTCGGCGCCTGCGACCACGCGCCGGTGATGATGATCGACGAGGACACCCACCGCGACCTCGACCCCGACGGCCTCGACGCGATCCTGGAGCGCTATGACTGAGGAGAGCTCCGCCCGGCCCCTCACCGAGCGCCTGCTGGCCGCCGACGGCCCCCTCGACCGCGCCGCCTACGAGCGCGCCGGCGGCTACCGGGCCCTGCGCAAGGCCCTCCGGTCCATGAGCCCGCAGGACGTCCAGCAGGCGGTCAAGGACTCGCGCCTCCGCGGCCGGGGCGGGGCGGGCTTTCCGACCGGCACGAAGTGGTCGTTCGTGCCCATGCCCGAGGGCCCGGACGGCGACGGCGACGTTCCCGACACCAAGTACCTCCTGGCCAACGCCGACGAGATGGAGCCGGGCACCTTCAAGGACCGCCTGCTTCTCGAGGGCGACCCGCACCAGCTCCTCGAAGGGATGATCCTGGCGGCCTACGCCATCGGCGCGAACCGCGCCTACGTCTTCCTGCGCTGGGCCTACCGGGAGGCCTACCGGCTGCTCGAGAAGGCGATCGCCGAGGCCTACGACGCGGGCTACCTGGGCGTGGACGTGCTGGGCTCGGGCTTCTCCCTCGAGCTCGACGTCCACGTCTCGGCCGGCCGCTACATGTGTGGCGAGGAGACCGGCCTCCTGAACGCCCTCGAGGGGCGCCGCGCCACGCCGCGCTCGAAGCCGCCCTACCCCCAGGTCTCGGGCCTTTGGGGCAAGCCGACCATCGTCCAGAACGTCGAGACGCTCTGCTGCGTGCCCCACATCGTCGAGCGCGGTGCCGAGTGGTTCCAGGCGATCAGCCGGAGCGCCGACGGCGGCACCAAGATCTACGGCGTCTCGGGGAAGGTCCGCCGGCCCGGCGCCTGGGAGCTCCCCCTCGGCACGACCGCGCGCGAGATCCTCGAGGAGCACGCCGGGGGCTTGCAGGACGGCCTCTCCCTCCAGGGCTTCCTGCCCGGCGGCGCCTCGACCGACTTCCTGACCGCGGAGCACCTGGACGTGGCCATGGACTTCGACTCGGTCGAGAAGGCCGGCAGCCGCCTGGGCACCGGCACCCTGGTCGTCCTCGACAGCGACACCTGTCCGGTCTCGACCATGATCTCCCTCGAACGCTTCTTCGCCCGCGAGTCGTGCGGCTGGTGCACGCCCTGCCGCGACGGCCTGCCCTGGGTGGAGAAGACCCTGATGGCGATCGAGGCCGGCTTCGGCCGCCCCCGGGACTTGGAGATCCTCGAGGAGCACGTGGGCCGCCTGGGGCCGGGCCACACCTTCTGCGCTCTCGCGCCGGGGGCGATGGCGCCGCTGGGCTCGGCCCTCTCCCACTTCCGCGACGCGTTCGAGCGCCACCTGACGGAGAAGGCCTGCCCGTGGGGGGGCGCCTGATGCCCCGGATCGTGGTCGACGGCACGCCCTACGAGGTGCCCGAGGGGAGAAACCTCCTCCACGCCTGCCTCTCCCTGGGCCTCGACCTGCCCTACTTCTGCTGGCACCCGGCGCTCGGCTCGGTGGGCGCCTGCCGCCAGTGCGCGGTCAAGCAGCTCGAGGACGAGGACGACACCCGGGGCAAGCTGGTCATAGCCTGCATGACGGCGGCCGACGATGGCGCCCGGATCTCGATCGAAGACGAGGAGGCGGCGGCCTTCCGCGCCTCGGTCATCGAGTGGCTGATGGTCAACCACCCCCACGACTGCCCGGTCTGCGACGAGGGCGGCGAGTGCCACCTCCAGGACATGACGGTCATGACCGGGCACGACTACCGGCGCTTCCGCTTCGACAAGCGGACCCACCGCAACCAGGACCTGGGTCCCTTCATCCACCACGAGATGAACCGGTGCATCGCCTGCTACCGCTGCGTGCGCTTCTACCGCGACCACGCCGGCGGCCGGGACCTGGACGTCCTCGGCGCCCACGACCACGTCTACTTCGGGCGCCACGCGGACGGCGCGCTCGAGAGTGAATTCGCGGGCAACCTGGTGGAGGTCTGCCCGACCGGCGTCTTCACCGACAAGACCCTCAAGCGCCACTACACCAGGAAATGGGACCTCCAGACGGCGCCCTCGATCTGCGTCCACTGCGGCCTCGGGTGCAACACCATCGCCGGCGAGCGCTACGGGACGCTGCGGCGGATCCTCAACCGCTACCACCACGAGGTCAACGGCTACTTCCTGTGCGACCGCGGGCGCTTCGGCTACGAGTTCGTCAACTCGCCCGAGCGAGTGCGCCGGCCGCTCGCGCGGCGCGGCCCCGGCCCGGCGGGCCTCGAGCCGGTGGGCCTCCTGGGCGCCCGCGAGCGGCTGCGAGAGATCTTCGTCGCCGCGGGCGGCAAAGGCCGCCGCCCCAGGATCTGGGGGATCGGCTCGCCCCGGGCCTCCCTCGAGGCGAGCTTCGCCCTCCGGCGCCTGGTGGGCCCCGAGCGCTTCTCGACCGGCATGGGGCGGGCGGAGCACGCCCTGGTGGCGGCGGCGCTGGCGATCCTCCGGGACGGGCCGGTCCGCACGCCGTCGCTCGAGGAGGTGCGGCGCTCGGACGCCGTCCTCGTCCTCGGCGAGGACCCGTCGGACACGGCCCCGATCCTGGCCCTGGCGCTCCGCCGCTCGGTCGAGCGCCAGCCCCTGGCGGTGGCGCGGAAGCTCGGCATCCCGGAGTGGCACGACCGGGCGGTCCGGGAGGCGGTCCAGGACCGGAAGGGGCCGCTCTACGTAGCCACCCCCGCGGCGACCCGCCTCGACGCTCTGGCGCGAGAGACGCGGCGCGCCGCGCCGGACGGGATCGCCCGCCTCGGCTTCGCCGTCGCCCGGGCCCTCGACTCCGAGTCTCCGGCCGCCCCGGGGGCTTCGGAGGAGCTCCTCCAGCTCGCCTCCCGGATCGCCCGGCACCTGCGCGAGGCCGAGCGGCCGCTGGTGGTCTCGGGAACCGGCGCCGGCAGCCGGGCGGTGCTCGAGGCCGCCGCCGCGGTCGCCCGGGCGCTCCTCGCGACCCGGTCCACGAAGGGGGCGACGAAGGGCGAGCTCGGAGGGCCCGCTCCCCCGGGCCTCGTCCTCACCTTGCCGGAGGCAAACAGCCTGGGGGTCGCCCTGCTCTGTGCCGAGGAGGGGGCCGAGGACGGGATCGGCGACGGCGCCGAGGTGGGCGGCCGGCCGGTCGAGGCCGCCTTCGAAGCCGTTCGGCGGGGGGAGGCCGACGCCGTCGTCGTCCTCGAGAACGACCTCTTCCGCCGCGCGCCGGAGGCCGAGGTCGCGGCCTTCCTCGCCGCCGTGCCCGCCCTCGTGGTCCTCGACCACCTCGCCCACCGGACCGCCGAGGCCGCCGACCTGGTGCTCCCCGCCGCCACCTTCGCCGAGGGCGACGGCACCTGGGTGTCCAATGAAGGTCGGGCGCAGCGCGGCTACCAGGTCTTCGTCCCCGAAGAGGGGGAGGTGCGGGAGGGCTGGCGCTGGGTGGCCGAGATCGCCCGCTGCCGGAGCCCCGAGCGCGGCGGCGCCGCCGCCGAGGGCTTCGACTGGCCGGGGCTCGACGACGTGGTAGCGGCCCTCGCCGCCGAGCTTCCGGCCTTCGCCGCCCTGCCCGGCGCCTTCCCGGACGCCGGCTACCGCCAGGCGGGACTTCCCGTGCCCCGCGAGCCGGCGCGCGCGAGCGGCCGGACCTCGATCCACGCCGCCCTGACCGTCCACGAGCCGGCGCCACCCGCCGACCCGGACGCGCCGCTCGCCTTCTCCATGGAGGGGACCCGGCGCCAGCCGCCGGCGGCCCTGGTGCCGGCCTACTGGGCGCCGCGCTGGAACTCGGTCCAGGCGCTCAACAAGCTCCAGGAGGAGGTGGCGGGGCCCCTGCGCGGCGGCGACGCCGGGGTGCGCCTCGTCGAGCCGGGGGAGCCGACGAAGGCGCGTGGAGGCGACCGCGGCCGGCCTCCGGAGCCGCCGCCCGAGCCCGAGGGCGACCCCGGCGACGGTCTCCTGACCGTGGTCGCCCTCCACCACGTCTTCGGCGGCGAGGAGCTCTCGGCGCGCGCACCGGCGGTGGCGGAGCGCGCCCCGGCGCCCTACCTGGCGCTCCGCCCCGACGACGCCCGCCGCCTGGCCGGCGAGGTCGCCGACGGCGACGAGGTCGTCCTGGAGCTCACCGATGGCGTGCTCCGGCTGCCGGTCCGCCTCCGCTCCGACCTGCCGCCGGGCGTGGCGGGCCTGCCGGTAGGGCTCGCCGGCGTCGGCTACCACGCTCTGCCCGCCACCGGGAGGCTCCGGCCGTGAGCGAGCCCTGGAAGAGCCTTCTCACCATCGCCTGCGTGCTCCTGGTGCCGCTCAACCTGGCCGCCGTGATGATCTGGGTCGAGCGCCGGGGACTCGCCCTCTGGCAGGAGCGCTACGGCCCGAACCGGGTGGGACCGTTCGGCCTTCTCCAGCCGATGGCCGACGTCGTCAAGCTGTTCTTCAAGGAGGACTGGATCCCGCCCTTTGCCGACCGCTGGGTCTTCGTCCTGGCGCCCACTATCGTCATGACCGCCACCCTCTTCGCCTTCGCCGTGGTGCCGGTGGCCGGGGGCTGGGGGGTTGTGGACCTGAACGTCGGCCTCCTCTTCTTTCTCGCCACCTCGTCGATGGCGGCCTACAGCGTGGTCCTCGCCGGCTGGTCCTCGAACAACAAGTACGCCCTCCTCGGGGGCCTGCGCTCGGCGGCCCAGATGCTCACCTACGAGGTGTTCATGGGCCTCTCGCTCATGGGGGTGGTGGCCCAGGCCGGCAGCTTCAGCCTCTGGGACGTGGTCCGCGCCCAGAGGGGGGTCTGGTTCGTGGTGCCCCAGTTCCTGGGCTTCGTCATCTTCCTGATCGCCGGGCTCGCCGAGACCCACCGCCTGCCCTTCGACCTGCCCGAGGCCGAGAGCGAGCTCGTGGCCGGCTACCACAGCGAGTACTCGAGCATGAAGTTCGGCATGTTCTTCGCCGGCGAGTACGTGGGGATCACCCTGATCTCGGTGCTGATCGCCACCCTCTTCTTCGGCGGCTGGCGCGGCCCCTGGCTTCCCGGGCCGGTCTGGCTGCTTCTCAAGGCCGCCGTCTTCCTGGTCTTCTTCGTCCTGATGCGGGCGTCGCTGCCGCGGCCGCGCTACGACCAGCTCATGTCCTGGGGCTGGAAGCTGCTGCTGCCCCTGGCTCTCGCCAACCTGGTCGTCACCGGGGCGTTCGTGGTGTGGAAAGGAGGCCCCTAGATGATGAGCATCTTGCGGACCATCTGGCGCGTCTTCCTGCACGCCTTCCGCCCTCGCAACACGATCCAGTACCCGGAGGAGAAGAAGGAGTTGCCGCCGCGCTGGCGCGGCCGGATCGTCCTCGCCCGCGACCCGGACGGCGAGGAGCGCTGCGTCGCCTGCTACCTGTGCGCGATCGCCTGCCCGGTCGACTGCATCGCCCTCCAGGCGACCGAGGATGGCCACGGCCGGCGCTACCCGGACTTCTTCCGCATCAACTTCTCCCGCTGCATCTTCTGCGGCTTCTGCGAGGAGGCCTGCCCGACCTACGCCATCCAGCTCATCCCCGACTTCGAGATGGGCGAGTACGAGCGGCCGAACCTGGTCTACGAGAAGGAGCACCTGCTGATCGACGGCCCCGGCAAGTACCCGGGCTACGACTTCTACCGCCACGCGGGGCTCGCGATCGGCGGCAAGGACAAGGGGGAGGCCGAGCACGAGGCGCCGCCCGTCGACCTCAAGACCCTGATGCCCTGAACAGGAACATCGACAAGGAGCCACTTCGTGAATGGAGAGTCAAGTATTCCGCCGGCGCCCAGACTCGTGAGCGTGAGGGGGCGTCCCCTTCCCCCCCTGGGGGAGGGAAGGGGATCGAGGGGATGCGGGGGGGACCCGATCGATCCAGCGTTCTGGAGTAGCCGGCCGGTTGAGCCTGCCTCGATCTTTCGACGTGGGCGGGGGAGCCTACGGCGGACGAAGACGATGGCCTCCGATACGCCTCGTGAGCTCGAGGCGAAGCTTCATTAAATGACCGTAGCCTTCTACATCGCCGCCACCGTCGCCGTCGCGGCCACCGCGCTGGTCGTGACGCGGGCGAACGCCGTCCACGCCCTCCTCTACCTGATCGTCTCGCTGCTCGCCGTGGCGGTCGTCTTCTTCACCCTCGGGGCGCCCTTCGTCGCCGCCCTCGAGGTGATCATCTACGCCGGCGCCATCATGGTGCTCTTCCTGTTCGTGGTCATGATGCTCAACCCGGCCTCGGGGGGCGACGACGCCGCCGAGCGCCGGGAACGGAGCTGGCTCTCGGGGCCGGTCTGGATCGGGCCCGGGCTCCTCGCTCTGGTGCTCCTCGCCGAGATGGTCTGGGTGCTCGCCGGCACCGGCCGGCCGGTGGGCGGGGAGATGGTCGAGCCCCGCCGGGTGGGAGCCGCCCTCTTCGGGCCGTACGTGCTGGCCGTCGAGCTCGCCGGCTTCCTGCTCCTGGCGGGCCTGGTGGGTGCCTACCACCTGGGCCGAAAGGACCGCCCCGAGCCCCGCCGCCACGACGCCCACCCAGCGGCCGATCCGGCCGGCACCTCCAAGAATTTGACTGGTGGCACAGTGTGACGAACGAGCCGAGCTCTTGGGACGCGGAGGGAGTGGGTGGAGGCGTCCCCTTCCCCCCCTGGGGGAGGGAAGGGGATCGAGGGGATGCGGGGGGGATCCGGTCAACCGTCCCCTTCCCCCCCTGGGGGAGGGAAGGGGATCGAGGGGATGCGGGGGGGATCCGGTCAACCGTCCCCTTCCCCCCCTGGGGGAGGGAAGGGGATCGAGGGGATGCGGGGGGGATCCGGTCAACCGTCCCCTTCCCCCCCTGGGGGAGGGAAGGGGATCGAGGGGATGCGGGGGGGATCCGGTCAACCGTCCCCTTCCCCCCCTGGGGGAGGGAAGGGGATCGAGGGGATGCGGGGGGGATCCGGTCAACCGTCCCCTTCCCCCCCTGGGGGAGGGAAGGGGATCGAGGGGATGCGGGGGGGGGCCGGTCAACCGTCCCCTTCCCCCCCTGGGGGAGGGAAGGGGATCGAGGGGATGCGGGGGGGATCCGATGACGCTGCCCATGGGCTACGGCCTTCTCCTGGCGGCGGTTCTCTTCGCCCTCGGCGTCCTCGGCCTCCTGGTGCGGCGGAACGTCCTCTTCGTCCTCATGTCGCTCGAGATCATGCTCAACGCCGCCGGCCTCGCCTTCGTCGTCGCCGGCGCGCGCTGGGGCGGCCCGGACGGCCAGGTGACCTTCGTCTTCGTGCTGGCGGTGGCGGCGGCCGAGGTGGCGATCGGCCTCGCCCTGGTGCTCCGGCTCCATCACCTCCGACAGACCCTGGACGCCGACGCGGCGGACACCCTGCGCGGCTGACCCCGATGACCACCCTCCTCTGGCTCGTCCCGGCCCTCCCCTTCGCGGGGTTCGTGACGCTGGCGCTGGCCGGGGGGTGGCTCACGCGGCGCGGGCGGCAAGGCGTGGTGGCGTGGATCGGCGTCGGCTCGGTGGGGCTTGCGGCGGCCGGCGGTCTCGGTCTCGCGGGGCTCGCCGCGGCCGGGGGGCCCGGGCTCGCCGAGCCCGTGAGGCTCGTCCTCTGGCGCTGGATCGCCGTCGCGGGCTTCGCCCCTCGGATCGGCCTCTACCTCGACCCCCTCGCCCTCTTGATGGTGCTGGTGGTGACCGGCGTCGGGTTCCTGATCCACCTCTACTCGGCCGAGTCCATGGCCGGCGACCCCGGCTACTCCCGGTTCTTCGCCTACCTGAACCTGTTCGTCGGCTCGATGCTGGTGCTGGTGCTGGCCGACAACCTCCTGCTCCTCTACCTGGGGTGGGAGGGCGTGGGCCTGTGCAGCTACCTGCTGATCGGTTTCTGGTACCGCGACCCGGCGAACGGCCGCGCGGCGCGCAAGGCGTTCATCGTCACGCGGGTGGGCGACGCGGCGATGGCGGTCGGGCTCTTCGTGCTGTTCACGCGCCTCGGGACCCTCGACCTCCAGGCGCTCCTCCGCCGGGCGGCGGCGGCCTGGACGCCGGGCGAGGGGGTGGCGGTGGCGGCGGCGCTCCTCCTCCTGGCCGGCGCGGTGGGCAAGTCGGCGCAGCTCCCCTTGCAGACCTGGCTGCCCGACGCCATGGCCGGCCCGACGCCGGTCTCGGCCCTGATCCACGCCGCCACCATGGTCACCGCCGGGGTCTACCTGATCGCCCGCACCCACACCCTCTTCGAGCTCGCTCCCCGGGTGCTGACCCTGGTGGCGGGGATCGGCGCCGTGACCCTGCTCGTGGCCGGCGTCTCGGCGCTCGCCCAGCGCGACATCAAGCGCGTCCTCGCCTACTCGACGATCAGCCAGATCGGCTACATGTTCCTGGCGCTCGGGGTCGGCGCCTGGTCGGCGGCGGTCTTCCACCTGATGACCCACGCCTTCTTCAAGGCGCTCCTCTTCCTGGGCGCCGGCGCGGTGCTCCTCGCTTGCCGGGACGAGCACGACATCTTCCGGCTGGGCGGGCTCAAGGACCGGCTGCCGGTCACCTACTGGACGTTCCTCGCGGGCGCCGGGGCGCTCGCCGGCTTCCCCCTGGTGACCGCCGGCTTCTACAGCAAGGACGAGATCCTCTGGCGCGCCTGGACCCACCCGGAGGGCGGGCACTACCTGTGGGCGGCCGGCTTCCTGGGGGTGCTCCTGACCGGGCTCTACGCCTTCCGGCTGGTCTTCGTGGTCTTCTTCGGAGAGGCGGGCACCGAGGCCGAGCGCCGGCCCGGCGCGCGGATCGCCGTGCCGCTGGTCGCCCTCGGAATCCTGTCGCTGGTCGGCGGCTTCGTCGAGCTGCCCCGCACCCTGGGCGGCTTCGACGGCGTCTCCCGGTTCCTCGAGCCGTCGTTCGCCGGGCCGCTCGCTGCCGGGACGGCCGCGGCCCACGGGGCGCAGGACGGGGAGGGCACCGAGCTCCTCCTCCAGGTCCTCTCGGCCGCCGCCTCGCTCGCCGGCATCGGCCTCGCCTGGCTCGCCTGGGGCCGTCCCGGAAAACGGCGGAGCGAGACCCTCCCCGGCACGCCCCGGGTCGTCGAGGGCTTCTGGCGCGGCGGCTGGGGCTTCGACACGGTCTACGCCATGTTCCTGGTGCGCCCCTTCCTGGCCTTGGCCTCCTGGAACCGGGGCGACGTCGTCGACGCCCTGCCCCGCGCCGTCGCCGGCCTCGCCCGGGGCAGCCACCGCGCTCTCGCCCGGACCCAGAACGGCCGGCTGCGCTGGTACGCGGCGGCGGTCGCCGCGGGTGGCGTGGCGCTTTTGGCGCTCGCCATCTGGGCGGTCTGGGCCGGTGGCGGGGGAGGGGGAGGCGGGCGGTGATCCTGGTCTGGCTGATCGTCGTGCCCTTCGCCGGCGGCTGTCTCGCCGGCCTCGCCGGGCTCGTCTGGCGGGGCCGCCCGGCGGTGGCGCGCTGGATCTCGCTCGCCGCTCTGGCCCTCGACCTGGTGCTGGCCCTCGCCCTCTGGGCGCAGGCGCCGGGACGCTGGACGGGGCTCGCGGGGGGCGACGCGGCCGGCCCGTCCGGTGCGGCCGGCGGCGCCTGGCTGGCCCACGCCGAGTGGCCCTGGATCCCGCGCCTCGGGATCGGCTTGCGCCTGGGGATGGACGGCTTGAGCCTCCTGCTGGTGGTCCTGACGGCGGTCCTCGGGCTCCTCGCGGTCGCCTGCTCGTGGCGCGAGGTGACCGAGCGGGTGGGCTTCTTCCACGTCAACCTCCTCGCCATCCTGGCCGGCGTCGTCGGGGTCTTCCTCGCCCTCGACCTCTTCCTCTTCTACTTCTTCTGGGAGCTGATGCTGGTGCCCATGGCCTTCCTGATCGCCATCTGGGGCCACGAGCGGCGGGTCTACGCGGCGATCAAGTTCTTCCTCTTCACCCAGGCGAGCGGTCTCCTCATGCTGGTGGCGATCCTCGGCCTCTACGTGGCCCACGGCCGGGCGACCGGCACCTGGACCTTCGCCTACGGGGCGCTCCTCGGCACGCCCCTCTCCGGCACCCTCGCCTTCTGGCTGATGCTGGGGTTCTTCGCGGCCTTCGCGGTCAAGCTCCCGGCGGTGCCGTTCCACACCTGGCTGCCCGACGCCCACACCGAGGCGCCCACCGCCGGCAGCGTGGTCCTGGCGGGGCTGATGCTCAAGACCGGCGGCTACGGCCTGATCCGCTTCGCGGTGCCGCTCTTTCCGGAGGCCGCCCACCGCTTCGCCCCGGTGGCCATGGCCCTGGGGGCGGCGGGGGTGCTCTACGGCGCCTGGCTCGCCTTCGCCCAGACCGACTTGAAACGCCTGGTGGCCTACACCAGCGTCTCGCACCTCGGGTTCGTGCTCCTCGGGGTCTACGCCTGGAACGCCCTGGCGCTCCAGGGGGCGGTGCTCCAGATGCTCTGCCACGGGCTCTCGACCGGCGCGCTCTTCATCCTGGTGGGCGCCCTCCAGGAGCGGACCGGCACCCGCGACCTGGGGCGCCTCGGGGGCCTGTGGGCGACGGTTCCCCGGATGGGTGCGCTGGGGCTCTTCTTCGCCCTCGCCTCCCTCGGCCTGCCGGGGCTCGGCAACTTCGTCGCCGAGCTCTTGACCCTGGTGGGCTCGTGGCGGGCGAGCCACCTCTGGACCGCGGTCGCCACCGCCGGGCTGGTGCTCGCCACGGTCTACTCGCTGCGGATCGTCCAGCGCACCTTCCACGGCGAGAACCGGCAGGGGTGGGAGATCCCCGACCTGGGGGTCCGCGAGCTGGCGGTGCTGGCGGTGGCGGTCGCCGGGCTCCTGGGGCTCGGGCTCTACCCGCGGCCGGCGACGGCGGTGGTGGCGCCGGCCCTCGAGCGGCTGACGGCGGCGGCTCGAACGCCGCCGCCCGCGATCGCGCGGAGCGCCCGCGGCGAGACGGGCGGCCCCACGGCGCCGGAGACGACGCCGTGACCGCCGCCGACCTCGTCAGCCTCGTCCCCCTGGTGGTGGTCGCCGGGGCCGCCCTCGCGACCCTCCTGGTCTCCGCCTTCACCCGCAGCCACCGGGCCTCGGCGGCGGTCGCGGTCCTCGGGCTCGCCGGGGCCCTCGCCGCCCTGCCCTGGGCCGCCGCCCGCGCGCCGCGGCCGGTCGGGCCTCTGCTGGTGGTGGACGGTCTCTCCCTGACCTACTCCGCGCTGGTCCTGGGGGCGGCGCTGGCGGTGGCGCTCCTCGCCCACGGCTACCTCGAGCGCCGGCAGATCCGGGAGACCGGCGAGCTCTCGGTGCTCCTCCTGATCGCCACCCTGGGCTGCCTGGTGCTCGTGGCGAGCGTCCACCTGGTCTCCTTGTTCCTGGGTCTCGAGACCCTGAGCGTGGGGCTCTACGTGCTCGTCGCCTACCTGCGCGACGACGGGGAGCGGCCGGTCGAGGCGGGGCTCAAGTACCTGGTGCTGGCCGGCGCCTCGTCGGCCTTCCTGCTCTTCGGCATGGCGCTCCTCTACGCCGCCTTCGGCACCCTGGAGCTCTCGCGGCTGGCCTCCTGGGTGGCCGCGACCGGCGGCGCGGGGGGCAGCCGGCTCCTGCCGGTGGCCGGGCTCGCCCTGGTCCTGGTGGGCCTCGGCTTCAAGCTCGCCCTGGTGCCCTTCCACCTCTGGACGCCGGACGTCTACCAAGGGGCGCCGGCGCCGGTCACCGCCTTCGTGGCCACCGCCTCGAAGGGCGCGGTGCTCGGCCTGCTGCTGCGCTGGTCCCAGGCGCTCGCGCCGGCTCCGGCCGCGGCGGCCTCGGGGGCCCGGTGGTCGTGGGCGCTCTTCGTGCTCCTGGCGCCTGTCGCCCTCGCCTCGATGGTCGCCGGCAACCTCCTGGCGCTGCTCCAGGACGACGTCAAGCGGCTCCTCGCGTACTCCTCGATCGCCCACCTCGGGTACCTCCTGGTCGCGCTCCTGGCCGGCGGCGCCCTGGCGGGCGAGGCGGTGACCTTCTACCTCGCGGCCTACTTCGCGAGCACGCTCGCCGCCTTCGGGGTGGTGGGCGCGCTCTCGGGGCCGGACGGGGAGGCCGAGGCGGTGGAGGACTACCGGGGCCTCTTCTGGCGCCGGCCCTGGCTCGCCGCGCTCTTCACCGGGGCGCTCCTGTCGCTCGCCGGCATCCCCTTGACCGCCGGCTTCGTGGGCAAGTTCTACGTCGTGGCGGCAGGGGTGGAGGGCGCGCGCTGGGTCCTGGTGCTGGTGCTGGTCGGAACCAGCGCCATCGGTCTCTACTACTACCTGCGGGTGATCGTGGCGATGGCCTCGGCGCCGCCCGAGCAGGAGCGGGCGCCCCGCGGCGTGCCGGCGGCGACCGGCGTGGTGCTCGCCGTCCTCGGCCTGGTGCTCCTCGGGCTCGGCGTCTGGCCGGCGCCGGCGATCCGCTGGATCCGCGGCGCCCAGGAGCCCCGGATGGCCGCCCGTTCCGGGTCATCGTCCAGAGCCGCCCTGGCACGGCCTCTGCAGCTTGTCTCCGACGGTATGAACATCGAGGGGGACCGTCACCCTGAAGAAAGGAGACAGCCTATGAACTGGGATCAGATCGAAGGCAACTGGAAGCAGTTTCGGGGCAAGTTCGAGCAGAAGTGGGGCAAGCTGACCGACGACGACCTCAAGCAGGCGAAGGGCTTGCGCGACCGCCTCGTCGGTGCGGTCCAGGAGCGCTACGGCGTCCGGCGCGAGGAGGCGGAGCACCAGCTCGACGCCTTCGCCGACCACCTCGCCGAGCCCCGCCACGAGCACGCCGCCGCCACCCACTGACGGCGGGCCCCGGCGGGCGACACGCCCGGCCTACGCCCGGTCGAGCGCGGCC
This sequence comes from uncultured Acidobacteriota bacterium, assembly GCA_963741925.1. Taxonomy (GTDB): domain Bacteria; phylum Acidobacteriota; class Thermoanaerobaculia; order Multivoradales; family DATKCC01; genus CAVUBL01. The sequence goes on along the minus strand of CAVUJU010000002.1, from coordinate 330,279 downwards.
GGGCCGACGCCCACCAAGTCGCGTACCTCGGCCATCGTCCTCCTGGCGATGGCCGAGGCGCGTTCGGCCCCCTCGGCCAAGACCCTCCGCACCTCTCCATCCTCCATCTCGGCCCGCCGCGCGCGGATCGGGGCGAGCGTCTCCTCGAGGTGGTCCCGGACCGCCTTTTTCAGGTCCCCGTACATCGGCTCGCCCGAGCGGTAGCGCTCGAGGTACGCCTCGATGACCTCCTCGGGGGCGGTCATGCGCAGGAGCAGGAAGAGGCTCTCGACCCCGGGGCTCATCGTCCCCTCCTCGCCGCCGCCGACGTCGGTCACCGCCGAGCGGAGCTTCTTCCAGGTCTCCTTCGGGTCCTCGATCAGGCCGATGTAGTGGCTGGGCCCGAGGCTCTTGGACATCTTCTTGGTGGGGTCGGCGGGCGACATGATGCGCCGCGCCGGCGAGAGGTGGGGCTCGACCTCGGGGAAGTAGTCGCGGCCGACGACGGCGTTGAAGCGGCGGCCGATGCGGCGGGTGAGCTCGAGGTGCTGGACCTGGTCCTCGCCCACGGGCACCCGGGAGGCGCGGTAGAGAAGGATGTCGGCGGCCTGGAGCACGGGGTAGCTGAAGAGGGCGCCTGAGAGGTAGTCGGCCTGCTCGGACTTCTCCTTGAACTGGGTCATGCGGGTCAGGTCGCCGTAGGAGACGATGCAGTTGAAGACCCAGGCGAGCTCGGTGTGCTCGGGGACGTGGCTCTGGACGAAGAGGATGGAGCGCTCGGGGTCGATGCCGCACGCGATCAGGTCGGCGGCGAGGTCGAGGCTGCGGCGGGGCAGCAGGGCGGGCTCGATGGCCTGGGTGATGGCGTGGTAGTCGACGATGCAGTAGATGCAGTCGTGGTCGTCCTGCATCCGGACCCAGTTCTGAATGGCCCCGAAGTAGTTGCCGAGGTGGAGCTGGCCGGATGGCTGGATGCCGGAGAAGACGCGCGGTTTCATGCTGTGGGGCTCCTGGGAGGGGTCGGGAGCGGTAAGAGTATCAGGAGATCGTTGAGACGGAGGAGGGGTGGCGACGGCCCGGCGGGCGGTGGGATTTCGGCGGCGGACTGCGACCGGCGAAATCCCACGCACCCGCCGGGCCTGCGTGAACCGGACCCCTCGGCTGCCCCTACCGCGCGGTGGGGAGAGGGTGGGGTGGATCGACGGGCTCGGTGGCTGGGGACCTGCGTGAACCGGACCCCGCGGCTGCCCCTACCGCGCAGTGGGGAGAGGGTGGGGTGGATCGACGGCCTCGCCGTCCGACAGACCCCTGAAGCGGCCGAGCTCTGCCTCGGCCGGGCGAACGGCACCGAACGCCTGCCGGGGACTGACCCGTACGGAGGGCGTTGTCGAGGAGCCCGGCCCGCCCTCAGCCTTACTCCAGCAGCAACAGCACCGCGAACACGATCACCGTCACCGTCACCACGCCCTTGACCCAGCGGTGGCCCTTGAGGACGGTGAGCCGGACGCCGACCAGGCCGCCGACGAGGTTCCCGGCGGCGAGCACCACGCCGGGGAGCCACTCGACCTTGCCCTGCCAGGCGAAGATCGAGAGCGCCAGGATGGTGAAGAGCAGCGCCGTCAGCACCTTGATGGCATTGCCCCGGACCAGGTCGAAACCGGCGAACGAGAGCACCGCCAGGGTCAGGAAGCCGACTCCGGCCTGGACGAAGCCGCCGTAGAGGCCGACCAGGAAGAAACCGGCGGCGAGCACCGTGAGCTTGCCACCCGACGCCTTCGGCGGCATGGCGCCCTCCTCGGCCGTGCGGCCCGAGCGGTCGAGGAGGCTCCAGAGGCTGACCGCCACCATCAGGAACGCGAGGATCTTGCGGAAGGCCTGGTCGCTCACTTCGAGGGCGCCCCAGGTCCCGAGGCCGGCGCCGAAGAGCGACGGCACGGTGGCCACCAGCGCCCACCGCCAGGGGAGCACCCGGTGGCGGTGGAAGCCCCAGACGGCGCCCACGTTCTGGAGCAGGATGCCGACCCGGTTGGTGGCGTTGGCCACGGTCGCCGGCAGGCCGGCGAAGATGAGCACCGGCAGGGTAAGGAACGACCCCCCACCCGCGATCACGTTGAGGGCGCCGGCGACCGCCCCGGTGACGAAGAGGGCGACGTAGATCAGCCAGTCGGGCACGGCGGCCATCCTAGCCGACTGGCTGGGGCCGGCGCCCCGAGTCAGGATCGGGGCCCAGAGCTGCAAGCTCCGCTTCGCCCCGGGCTCCGCCGCCCAGCTCGCCGGTCCCGCCGGCTCCGCCGGCCGGGCGGCGGCACGAGTCTTGCTTCTTCTGAAGGCGAACCCGGCAGCACCGCCGATCACCGTCTCGGATCGACACCTCAGGAGGTACCTACGATGCGCCGCTTCACGTTGACCGTCACCGCCCTGCTCGCCCTCGTCGTGGCCGCGGCCACCCCGGCCGCCGACGCCCAGGTCGACCTCAGCCGTTGGGACCAGCCGGTGGTCGCCCAGACCCTTTTGCGCGTTCCCGGCGAAGGCGCCGCCAAGGGCGACACCCTCTACCTCCCGCTCCACCAGCGGATCGTGATCGAGGCCGAGGCCGTGGACCAGCACGGCCGCCCGTTCCCGCAGGAGAACTTCCGCTTCGGGTTCGACCTGGATTCGTCGTGCCAGGGCCTGGTCTCGCTCGAGAGCTTCTCCCACGGCACCATCTCCCTCCAGACCGGCAAGCGCGCCGGGACCTGCGAGGTCCTGTTCTGGGTGCCCAACAACATGAACCTCGACCACCACCTCCAGATCCAGGTGGGCGGGACGGCCCCGCGGGACGAGCCGCAACACATCTCCGGCGGGATCGACACCCGCGAGGAGCTGGTCGCGGCGTCCATCTTCCGCGCCGTCCTCGATCGGGAGCCCGACCCGAGCTGGCTGGCCGCCGCCGCCGACGAGGTCCGCCGCCACAACACGGGCGACGTGGTCCGTTCCCTCCTGAGCGGCCCCGAGTTCGGCGACCTGCGCCGGCGGCGCTCGGCCGACCAGCTGCTCGCGGACTTCTATCGCGGCCTCCTCGGTCGCGAGCCCGACCCCGCGGGCGCCAAGACCTACGGCGACGACCTGCGCAGGGGCCGCTACGAGGCCGTGATCAACGACATCCTCAGCTCCGACGAGTTCCGCCGGCGGGTCACCCGCCTGCCCGGTTGAGCGAGGCGCCCGGACCGTCGACGGCCCGCTTGCGGGCCCGCGCTGGTATGGATCGTGCTGCCACCATGGCGGGGAGCGGCATCGATGCGAAACCGCACAGGCGTGGCCGGGTCCGCGGGCCGGCCACCTGACGTATCCGCAACGGGGAAACCCTACGTCCCGGCGTTGGGTCCCGCCGAGACCCGCGCCTTCCTCGCCGCCATCGTCGAGTTGTCCGACGACGCCATCGTGGGCAAGACGCTCGACGGCGTGGTCCGCTCCTGGAACCCGGGCGCCGAGCGCCTCTTCGGCTACACCGCCGAGGAGGCCGTCGGCCGCCACATCACCCTCATCATCCCGCCGGAGCGCCACGGCGAGGAGGACGAGATCCTCGCGAAGCTGCGCCGCGGCGAGCGGATCGGGCACTTCGAGACGGTGCGGGTCGCCAAGGACGGCCGCCAGGTCCACGTCTCGCTCAGCGTCTCCCTCTCTGCCAACATACGGTGAGACGATGCAGCCACCAGAATTAAGGAACCCGAGGGCGAGAGGAGAGGCACCGTATGCCAGAGACGAAGCAGGAGAACGGTTCGGGAGGGCACGGAGCTCCGGCCCGGCCGCTGGAGGGAGCCGTAGGCGACCGGAAGCGGCCGGGCCGCGTGACCTCGGCGCCCAATCCCCAGCTCATCGAGCGTCCGCGTCGGCGCAGGTTCACGGCGGCGTACAAGCTCGAGATCGTCCGCGCGGCGGACGCGTGCACGGAGCCGGGTGAGATCGGGGCTCTGCTGCGGCGTGAGGGGCTGCACTCCTCGCACCTGGCAAAGTGGCGCAAGCAACGGGACAAGGGGGCCTTGGAGGCGTTGTCGAAGCGTCGGGGCCGCCCTGGGGCCGATCCCCGGGCCGCTGAGATCGAGCGTCTTCGCCGGCGTGCCGAGCGCGCCGAGAGCGAGCTCGAGACGGCCCGCAAGGTGATCGAGGTGCAAAGAAACGTCTCCGCGCTTCTGGGAGCGCTGCTCGAGCCCAGGAGCGCGGAGGAGAGCATCGAGCCATGATCGAGCAGACCGTCGAAGAGCTCACGCCCCTCGTCGGGACCCGGCCGGCGTGCCGAGCGCTGGGTGCGTCGCCGGCGACGATCTACCGGCGTCGGCATCCTCCCGACCCACGGCCCCACAAGCCACGAGATCCCCCACCGCGGGCCCTCTCGCCTGCCGAGCGTCAGGCGGTGCTCGACGAGCTGCACGGCGAGCGCTTCGTGGACTCTTCGCCCGCCGAGGTGTGGGCCACGCTGCTCGACGAGGGCCGCTACCTGGCGTCCGAACGCACGATGTACCGGCTGCTCGCCGAGAAGGGCGAGGTGCGCGAGCGGCGCGACCAGCTCACGCACCCTCGCTACGCCAAGCCGGAGCTGCTCGCCGAGCGTCCCAACGAGGTCTGGAGCTGGGACATCACCAAGCTGCGCGGACCGGCCAAGTGGACCTCCTACTACCTCTACGTGATCCTCGACGTCTTCAGCCGCTACGTGGTCGGCTGGACCATCCAGTACCGGGAATCCTCCGCGCTCGCCGAGCAGCTGATCGCCCAGGCGACCGAGCAGCAGGACATCGCACCCGGGCAGCTGACCCTCCACGCCGACCGCGGCAGCGCGATGACGGCCAAGCCGGTGGCCTACCTGCTGGCCGATCTCGGGGTCACCAAGACCCACTCGCGCCCCTACACCTCGAGCGACAACCCGTTCTCGGAGTCCCAGTTCAAGACCCTCAAGTACCGACCCGACTTCCCCGACCGCTTCGGCTCCATTCTCCACTCCAGGAGCTTCGGCCGGGCCTTTATCGACTGGTACAACCACGAGCATCGCCACTCCGGCCTCGGCCTCATGACCCCCGCTGCCGTCCACTACGGCCAGGCCGAGGCGCTACGGGCCGAACGCCAACGCATCTTGACCGCCGCCTTCGAAGCCAACCCGGAGCGCTTCGTCCACGGCCACCCAAAGCCACCCGAGCTACCCAAGGCCGTCTGGATCAACCCACCCGACAACCATGGAGATGCTCCCTAATTGATCGAACCCACCGTCTCACCGGGGTTGACAGGCTCCGTCTCCCCGATCCGCGACGGGAGCGGCCGGATCGTGGGCGCCTCCAAGGTCGCTCGCGACATCACCGAGCGAGTGCGTGCCGAGCGGGAGCTCGCCGAGAGCGAGGAGCGCTTCCGCACCCTCGCCGACAACATCTCGCAGTTCGCCTGGATGGCCGACCCGTCCGGCTCGATCTTCTGGTACAACCGGCGCTGGTTCGAGTACACGGGCACCACCCTCGACGAGGTGGCGGGCTGGGGGTGGCGCAAGGTCCACCACCCGGATCACCTCCAGCGGGTGACCGAGGAGTTCCGGCGCGCGATCGAGGCCGGCCGGGAATGGGAGGACACCTTCCCGCTCCGGGGCAGGGACGGCACCTACCGCTGGTTCCTGTCGCGCGCGCTGCCGATCTGCGGGGAGCGGGGCGAGGTGCTGCGCTGGTTCGGCACCAACACCGACATCACCGAACGCATGCAGATGGAGGAGGCGCTGCGCCGGGCGGACCGGCGCAAGGACGAGTTCCTCGCCGTGCTCGCCCACGAGCTGCGCAACCCCCTGGCACCCATCGCGAGCGGCCTCGAGCTCCTGCGTGCCGCCGAGCGCGGCCCCAAGGTCACCGAGCGCGTGCTGGCGATCCTCGACCGCCAGACCCGGCTCCTGGTGCGCCTGGTGGACGATCTGCTCGATCTCTCCCGGATCACCCGCGGCCGGATCGAGCTTCGCCGTCGGCGGGTGACCCTGGGCCAGGTGATCGAGAGCGCCGTCGAGACCAGCCGGCCGGCCTTCGACGAGGCCGCCCAGACCCTCGAGGTGGATCTCCCCGCCGAGCCGGTCGTCCTCGACGCCGACCCCACGCGGCTCGCCCAGGTGTTCGCCAACCTCCTCGACAACGCGGCCCGCTACAGCCCTCCCGGGAGCCGGGTGCGCCTGGCCGCCGAGCGCCGGAACGGCGACGTCGAGGTCACGGTGGCCGACTCCGGAGCCGGCCTCGAGCCGGCGATGGTCGAGCGGATCTTCGACGTCTTCGTCCAGGGCAACGAGGAGCGGCACAGCACCCGGAGCGGCCTGGGCATCGGCCTCACTCTGGTGCGCTCCCTCGCCGAGCTCCACGGCGGCCGGGTCGAGGCCCGGAGCGAGGGGCCGGGCCTCGGGAGCGAGCTCATCGTCCGGCTGCCGGTCGCCACCGGAGCGCCGGCCGAAGCGCGGCCGGCAGCGCCCGAGGCGGAGGCCGAGCGCGAGGATTCGGCCGCCGCGAACGACCGCTTCCGCATCCTGATCGTGGACGACAACCAGGACGCCGCCGACGCGCTCCGCGAGCTCCTGGCGCTTCTCGGCCACGAGGCCCGCGCGGCCTACGACGGCGCGTCGGCCCTCGCCGCGGTGGCCGAGCAGCGGCCCCAGGTCGTCCTGCTCGACCTCGGCATGCCGGGCCTCGACGGCTACGAGACCGCGCGGCTCCTGCGCCGGACCTCGTGGGGAGCCGAGGTGACCCTCGTCGCCCTGACCGGCTGGGGTCAGAAAGGCGACCGCGAGAGGACCCGCGAGGCCGGCTTCGACCACCACCTCGTCAAGCCGGCCGGCCTGCCCGAGCTCCAGGCCCTCCTGGCCGGCGTGGTCGGCGGCGCCGACGCCGGCCCCGAGACGCCGGACTGCTGACGGCGAACCAGCGCGAGAGGCCCCGGATCAGGCCGTGGACGGGAGGGCCGGGAGGCCTGCTCGCCACCGCCAGACCCGCGCCGCCTCACACCCTTGCGGCAACCGCGGGGAGGGATGTGATCGACTCCGATCGCTGCGGCGCCCCCTCTGACGAGATTCTTCTCGTCGAGACCCTGCCGGCCCGAGCTGCAGGCGACGGTCGAGCGCTACGACGCGCCGGAGGCGTGAGACCGCTTCACCTGCCCGCCAGGAGGCCGAGCTGGTCGGCGGTCCAGTCGACGTCCGCCTCCGTGGTGCGGAAGCTGGTGATGCAGGCGCGGAGCAGGAGCGGGCCGCGGGCGATCCGGATGGGGGACATCCAGGCGATCTGCTCGGCGTGGAGGCGGGCGACCAGGCGGCGGACGTCGAGGCCCGGCCGAGTGAAGCAGACGACGGGCAGCGGCGTGTCGCTCGCGATCGTCCAGCCGCCGTCGGCGAGGCGCCGGCGCAGGTGATCGCCCACCCGGGCCTGGTGCTCGACCCGCTCGACCACCCCCGGGAAGCCGGCCTCGGCCAGCGTCATGAAGAGCTTCAAGCCGATGAATCGCCGCGACCACTGGAGGGAGTGGGAGAAGGGGTCCTCCACCTCGCCGCCTTCGGCCGCGGCGGGCATGTAGGGCGTCCGCTGGCCGAAGGCGGCCTCGAGGGCTCCGGGCCGGCGGCAGAAGAACATCCCCGCGCCCATCGGCACCGAGAGCCACTTGTGGGCGTCGAAGGTCAGCGAGTCGGCCCGCTCGAGGCCGGCGACGTGGGGGCGCAGGCGCTCCGAGAGCGCGGCCGCTCCGGCCCAGGCGGCGTCGACGTGGAGCCAGAGCCCCTCCCGCTCGCACAGCGCGGCCACCTCGGGGAGCGGATCGATCGCGCCGCTCCCCGTGGTCCCCGCCGTCGCCACCACCAGGAACGGCCGCCGTCCGGCCCGGCGGTCGGCCGCCACCCGCGCCGCGAGATCCGCCGGCTTCATCCGTCCCGCGCGGTCGGTGGCCACCCGGCCGATCGCCCCCCAGCCGAGGCCGGTCACGCGCGCCGCCTTGTGGACCGAGTGGTGCCCTTCGCCCGAGACGTAGAGGCGGGGCTCGGCGGGCAGGGCGCGCACGCCGCCTTCGGCCCACTCCGGGAAGGCGCCGGCGAGCGCCGCCACCACGCCCGTCAGGTTCGCCTCGGCGCCGCCGCTCGTGAAGTGGGCGGCGGTCGCCTCCGGGTCGAGGCCGATCCGCGCGGCGACGGCGCGCAGCGTGAAGCGCTCGATCTCGTTGGCGGCGGGGGAGTGGGACCAGGCGGCGAGCTGCGGGTTGTAGGCGGCGACCAGCGTGTCGGCCACGACCGAGGCGGTGGTGACGCTGGGATTGAAGAGGCCGAAGTAGCGCGGGTGGGTCACCTGCACCTGCCAGCGCTCGAGCATGGCCGTGACCTCCTCGACCACCCGCGGCAGAGGCATGGAGCGGTCGAGGTCGAAGGTCTCCGCCAGGTGTCGGCGGACCTCGCCGGGAGTCGCGCCGGTCGCGACCGGCCCCCGGGCGATCCGCCGGGCGAGCGCCTCGATCCGCGGCGCGAGCTCGTCGAAGAGGTCGGACATGGCCGAGAACTGTACTCGGTCTCCGCCGGGCTGGGCGCTCAGGAGGCGTCGTCCACCGGGGCGGCGCCCACCAGCTCGCAGAAGGTGGCGAGGTCGATGTTGCCGCCCGAGACGACCGCCACCACCGGGCCCTCGGTGCCGAGCTTGCCGGTGAGCGCGGCGGCCACCGAGAGGGCGCCGGCGCCCTCGGCGATGACCCGCGAGCGCTCGGCGAGCACGCGCATCGCCTCGCGGATCTCGTCGAGCTCCACCACCACGACCTCGTCGAGCACCTGGCGCATCCGCTCCCACATCCGGGGAAAGAGGCTCTTGCCGCCGGCGCCGTCGACGAACGAGGCGGTCCACTTGGGGAAGACCTGGGGCGCGCCCTCGAGGAAGGAGAGCGCCGCCGGCGAAGCGGTCTCGGGCTCGACGCCCACCACCCGCACGGCGGGGTCGAGCGCCTTGACCGCGGCGCCGATCCCGGAGGTCAGCCCGCCGCCCCCGACCGCCGCGGCCACCACCCGCGCCCCGGGCAAATCCTCGAGCACCTCGACCCCGATCGAGGCGTTGCCGGCGATGAACTCGTGGTCGTCGAAGGGGTGGACGAAGGTGCCGTCGATCCCCGGGTAGGCGCGGGCCTCCATCGCCTGCCAGCACTCGTCGAACGGCGCCGGCACCAGCCGGGCGCCCAGGTCGCGCATCCGCCGGAGCTTGGTCTCGGGCGCCGTCTCGATCACCAGGACCGTGGCCGGCACGCCCGCCGCGCGGGCGGCATAGGCCACGCCCTGGCCGGCGTTGCCGGCGCTCACCGTCCAGACGCCCTGGGCGCGCTCGGCCTCGGGCAAGGTGGCGACGGCGTTGGCGGCGCCCCGGATCTTGAAGGCGTTGATCGGCTGGAGGTTCTCGAGCTTGAGCCAGATCTCGGGCGCCGAGGTGCCCTCCAGGCGCACCAGCGGCGTGCGCACGGCGGTGCCGGCGATGCGCCCCTGGGCGGCGCGGATCTCGTCGAGGGTGGGGAGGCGGGGAGGAGCGAGCTCGGCCATGGCCGGAACATCATAGACGACGTCCCGCGCGCTCCAGCGCGAGAACCGCCCGGCCGGCCAGGCGGACTGACCCTCGCAGGGGGACATCCACCGACCTCACAGGCGCCCTGGAGGAGGAAGCACATGTCTCGTCGAGCCCTCGCGTTGGCTCTCGCCCTGGCGGGTGTACTCGGTGTCCTCGGTGTCGTCTTCGCCTGCGGTGGAGGAGGCGGAGGCGGAATGGACAACCCCACCGCCCCTCCCAACCCCACCATGTCCGACGTCGTGGAGATCCACGACGACTTCTTCGACCCCCGCTCGATCACCATCCAGCCCGGCCAGACGGTTCGCTGGGAGCTGCACAGCGACATGAAGGACCACACCGTGACCGCCCTCGACGGCAGCTTCGACAGCGGCTTCACCCTGGACCACCGGGACCAGGTCTTCCAGCACACCTTCGGCGCCGCCGACGATGGCAAGACGTTCAACTATTTCTGCCAGACGCACCGCGACTGCTGCAACATGAAGGGCTCGGTGCGGGTGGGCGCGAGCGCGCCGCCGCCCGATCCGGGTTACTGAGCGCGCAGGGCGCCCGAGCCGCTCAGCGCCGCCGGGCGAAGAGGAAGCGGGATCCCGCGTCCCCGAAGAGGGCGATGTGCTCCTCGGGGATCCCGGCCTCGCGGGCGTAGTGGTCGAGCGTGCGGCGGCTCACCTCGACCTCCTCGAAGCCGGCGGCGCGGGCGAACGCCTCGAGCTCGTCGGACTCGTAGAAGCGCAGGCGCGAAGCCATGGGCTCGGGGGCGGCAGGCGTGCCGCGCAGCTCGGGGTCGCTGCCGAGCGTCATGAAGCGGCCGCCGGGGCGGAGCACGCGCCGGATCTCGGCGAATGCCGCCACCGGGTCGGGGAGAAAGCCCAGCACGCCGCTCATCGCCGCGCAGGTGAAGGTCTCGTCGGGGAAGGGGAGCCGGTCGGCCCGGGCTTCCCGGACCTCGAGCCGTCCCTGGGCCACGGCCTCCCGGTTCTGCTCCCGGGCGAGGCGTACCATCTCCGGGCTGTGGTCGACGCCAAGCCCGGAGGCCGGAGCCACGTACTGGAACCAGACGTCCGGTGAAGCGGCCGAAGCCCCGCAGGAGGCCGTACCGTCGTTGGTGGCCCCGAGAGTGCTCGCCGCGACGCTCTCGTTTCCGACGGCGATGGCTTGGGTGCAGTCGTCGTTGGCCGGCGTCGTCGTCGCCTGCGGGAAGGCCGATTGCTTGGCTTCGAAGTGGTCGAGCTTCGTGTCGATCGCATCCAGGAGGAGAGCGAGGTCGGCAGCCGCCGAACGATCCGTAGCCGATGGCGAGCGGACTCCTCGACGCCACACTTCGGAGGGCGCGCCTTCGAGGGCAACGGCCAAGTACCTTACGAGGTTGCCGGGTAGCCAGCCCGAGGACGCCGGCTTTCGATCGTCTGCCAGCTCCAGCAGTCGGTCATGGAGGAATCGCACCCGGCTCGCCGGTCCGAGCCCGGGCGGAACCCGGACCCCCAACCGCCGGGCAACCGCCTCCACCTTCTCGGCGAGATCCCCCGGCGCCGCAGCGGGAGTCGCTCCCCTCGCCTTCGAAACGGGCGGTTGTGCCCGCGAAGGTGCCGCTCCGAAAACCACGAGGATGGCGAGGAGACTCAAGAAGAGGACAAGGGCTTGCTTACCCATGGCTGCACTCCGGCGACCGGGCTCGTCGGTCGTCGATGCCTGGTCGGCGGCCGACCTGCCCTGATGGGACGGTGCCTCGACCCTATCATCGGTGTCCGTGGCGAGACGTGACGATGCGGCCTCGCTCCACCCACTACACTGGGGGGGGAGCCCGAATCCGTGAATCGAAGACAAGGAGGCCGAGCGTGAGCGTGCACGAGATGAACATCGGAGGCCGATGGTGCCGGGCGGCATCCGGCGCCACCCGGGAGGCGGTGGACCCGGCGCTCGGCGAGCCGTTCGCCGAGGTCGCGTGGGGCGGCCGCGACGACGCCCGGCGGGCGATCGAGGCGGCCAACCGGGCGCTGCCCGCCTGGTCGGCGACGCCTCTCTGGGAGCGCGCGGACCACCTGATCCGGATCGCCGACCTGCTCGAAGCCCGAAGCGGCGAGCTCGCCGACGTCCTCTGCCGCGAGCTCGGCAAGCCGCGCCACTCGGAGGCGGCGGTCGAGGCCGAGGCCTTCGTGCCGGTCTTCTACCGCCAGGCGGCCGAGCTCGCCCGCTACCAGGAGGGCGCCGCCTTCCTGGGGCGCGACGCCCACAAGCGCCTGGTCTCGGCCCGGCGGCCGCGCGGCGTCGTCGCGGTGATCACGCCCTGGAATTTCCCCGCGATGATCCCGAGCGAGTACATCCCCTACGCCCTGGTCCAGGGCAACACCGTGGTCTGGACGCCGGCTCCGACCGCCGCGGTCACCGCGGTGACGCTCATGAGGATCTTCGCGGACGCCGGCCTGCCCGAGGGCGTCGTCAACCTGGTGATCGGCCCCGGCGCCGAGGTGGGCGACGAGCTGGTCGCGAGCCCGGGCACCCACGCCGTCGCCATGACCGGAAGCACCGCCACCGGCCGCGCGATCGCCGCGCGCTCGGGCCTCAAGCCGCGGCTCCTCGAGCTGGGCGGCAACGGCCCGGCGGTGGTGTTGCCCGACGCCGACCCGGAGAAGGCGGCCCGCGCGATCGCTCCGGCCTGCTTCTTCGCCGCCGGCCAGGTCTGCTCGGCGGCGGAACGGATCTTCGTGCCGGGCGAGCTCGAGTCGGACTTCGTCGACGCGATGGTCGCGGCGAGCCGCTCCTGGGTCCTGGGCGACCCCTGGCAGGAGTCGACCACCATGGGGCCGCAGAACAACCCCGGCGTGGTCGAGAAGATGGCCGGCCACGTCGCGGATGCCGTGGGCAAGGGCGCCCGGGTGGTCGCCGGCGGCAAGCCGCCCGAGCGCCCGGGCTTCTTCTTCGAGCCGACGGTGCTCGTCGGCTTCACGGAGGACAGCCTCGTCAACACCGAGGAGACCTTCGGCCCGATCGCCCCGATCCGCGCCTATCGGAACGAGGAAGAGGCCTGGCGGCTGATCGGCTCGTGCGACACGGGGCTCGCCTCGTCGCTCTTCACCGAGGACCTCGACCGCGCCTGGCGCTGGGCCGAGCGGCTGCGCACCGGCCTCGTGGTGGTCAACGACAACTCCAACTACTGGGAGCCCCACGTGCCCTTCGGCGGCATGTCGGGCACGGCGAGCGGCGTCGGCCGGCTCGGCGGGCGCCAGGTGCTCGAGTTCATGGGCGACCTCCAGACGATCGCCTTCCACGTGGAGGAGCCCGTAGACGTCTGACGAGGGCGAGATCGTGGCGAACGAGCCGAGTTTCTCGAGGAGCACGCTGAATGGGAGGTGGCGTCCCCTTCCCCCCCGTGGGGTGGGAAGGGGATCGTGGGGTTGCGGGGGGCATCCGATGGATTCAGCGGTCTGGAGTAGCCGCTGCGATGAGCGTAGCCGCAACCGCTCGACGTGGGCGGGGGACAAGCGGCGCCTGCCGCCGGAAACGTTCTAGTCGCTTCGGTTTGAGGCGGAGCCTCGTTAGGGTAAGGTCGCGGCCCGTGGGGCGGCTCTTCTACAGCGACAACCAGGCCGGCATCCACCCGGAGGTGCTCGCCGCGATCTCGCGGGCCAACCGGGGCGACGCCCCGGCCTACGGGGCCGACGAGCACACCGGCCGCGCGGTGGCGCGGCTCCGGGAGGTGTTCGGGGCCGAGACCGAGGTGCTCTTCGTTCTGGGCGGCACGGCGGCCAACGTGCTGGGGCTCGCGGCGGTCACCCGGCCGACGGACGCCGTCGTCTGCGCCGACTCGGCCCACCTCTGGCTCGACGAATGCGGCGCCCCGGAGCGCTTCCTCGGCGCCAAGATGGTGCCGGTGCCGGCCCCCGAGGGGCGCCTCACGCCGGAGCTCGTCCGCCGGCACCTCGAGGCCGAGCGCGGGGTGCACCAGTCCCGCCCGCGGGTGCTCTCCATCACCCAGGCGACCGAGTGGGGCACGGTCTACCGCCCGGAGCAGATGGCGGAGCTCGCCCGCCTCGCCCACGAGCACGGCCTGCTGCTCCACGTCGACGGCGCCCGCCTCGCGAACGCCGCCGCCGCCCTGGGGGTCTCGCTCGCGCGCCTCACCCGCGAGGCCGGGGCCGACGTCGTCTCGTTCGGCGGCACCAAGAACGGCCTCCTGGCGGCCGAGGCGGTCCTCTTTCTCCGGCCCGAGGTCGCGCACGACGCCCCGCGGGTCCAGAAGCAGGGGATGCAGCTCGCCTCGAAGATGCGTTTCGTCGCGGCGCAGATCGAGGCTCTCTTGACTGGCGATCTCTGGCTCCGGAACGCCCGCCGGGCGAACGAGATGGCGGCCCTCCTCGCCGAACGCCTCGCCGCCGTGGGCGGCCTCGAGCTGGCGGTCCCGGTGGAGACCAACGCCGTCTTCCTGCGGGTCGCCCCGGAGCGGCTCGCCGCGCTCCGCCGGGCGACCGGCCTCCCCGTCTGGGACCCGCCGCGCTCGATCGTCCGCACCATGACCGCCTTCGACACGACGGAAGAAGACGTCGAGGCCTTCGCGGAGATCGTGGCCGCGGCGCTCGACGTGAGCTGAGGCTCAGGTCAGCGCGCCAGCACGCCGCGGTCGACGCGGGTCAGGAGCTCGCAGCCGTCGTCGGTCACGAGGACCGTGTCCGAGAGGAACGAGTCGCCCTGGCCGGTGCGCAGAAGCCACGACATGAGGTGGAAGACCATCCCGGCCTGGAGCACCAGCTCCGAGTCCTCGCGCAGTCCCCGGGGCGTGCCGCTCCCGGACCAGCTCGGCGGGTAGCCGATCCCGACCGAGTAGCCGCAGTGGTGGCGCCGGTAGGCGGCGAGGCCGGCGGCGTCGATCCGGCTCTGCCAGGCACGGTAGACGTCGCCGGCCGGCACGCCGGGGCCGATCTCCTCGGCCGCCCGCTCGATCGCCTCACGGCAGACCTCGAGGGTCGTCCGCGCCGAGTCGGGCGCGTCCCCGATGAAGACCAGCCGCCCCATCGGGGCGTGATAGCGCCGGACGCAGCCCGCCATCTCGAGGAACAGGAGGTCGCCGTCGCGCAGAGCCCCGGCCTGCCAGGTGCCGTGCTCGTGCTCGATCGTGCGGGTCGAGCGGACCAGCGGCACGAAGCCGGGGTAGGTGCCGCCGCGCCGGAACATCGCGTCGTAGGCGGCGGCGATCACGTCCTGCTCAGCCACGCCGGCGCCGGCGGTTGCGATCGACGCCAGCATCATCGACTCCGAGACCCGCGCCGCCCGACGCGTGCACTGCTGCTCGAGCGGCGACTGGACGAGCCGGCAGTCGTCGACCAGGCCCGAGCAGTCGAGCCAGTCGGCCCGCGGCAGGCCGGCGACCAGCTTCTCGGCGATGGCGAAGGGCAAGAAGGTGCTCCGCTTCTCGAGCCCCAGGCGGCCCGCCTCCACTCCCGCCTGCCCGAGGGCCTCGAGGGTCGCCTCGACCGGCGGCTCGACGCCGGCCGTCACCGGCCCGCGGACCGACACGCCGAGGCTCCCTTCCCAGGGGCGGAGCCCCGCCATCTCGCCCGCGGAGTCCCGGGTCGCCATCACCAGGTCCTCCTCGCGGTCCGACGGCTTGGGCAGCGGCCGGATGCCGTCCGAGTACCCCACGTGGGCGAGCGACGGCACCTGGTCGCGCACGATCGCCCGCTCCATGGCGCGGGTCACCAGCACCGGCGGGCCCTCGAGCGGCAGCACCAGGGCCTGGTAGGCGAAGTAGCCCTGGTGGTCGAGGCCGGTCAGGTAGTAGATGTTCTCGGGCGCCGAGATCAGGCAGGCGTCGAGCCCGCGCGCGGCCATCGCGTCGCGCACCCGGTCCCGGCGGCCGGCGAACTCCTCCGGCGGGAAGAATCCGGTCGGAGCGCTGTCTTCGGGGGAGGGCACGGCAGGTCTTGCCCGAGGGTAGCACGGGGGCCGGGAGCGGAGGGGCGCCGCCGGCCCGTCGTCGCCGCTACTCGGCTTCGGCCCAGCACTCCTTCTCGTTGCAGTGCAGCACGACGACGGAGGTCTTGCAGAGGTCGATTCCCTCGAAGGTGAGCTCGTTGTCTTCGGAGTCGGTGACCATCATGTCCCACAGGCAGGAGGCGTGGCCGGAGAAGGTGATGTCGACCCGGTCGCCGTCGGGCAGCGTGTCCTCGCCCAGGACGTCCTCCTCCCAGTCGTCGTTCTTGCTCTCCGAGATGAACAGGCTGAAGACGTCGTCGCCCGTCTGGTTGACGAGCGTGAAGTCCTGGGTGCCGGCCCAGGCGGCGGGAGCCAGGGCGAGCGCGGACAGGAGGACCGCAGCGGACAGGGTGGCGTGAAGGTACCTCATGGTGAGTCTCCTCGAGCGGGTCGGGGATCAGTCCCCGCGGCGGCGGGAGCATACTCGGAGACGGTCATCGTCGGCTTGCAAGAGCTCCGAGATCGCGATTCGACCCTTCCCGGGCGAACGCCTCCCGCCCGCGCCCTGGTGCCGCGCCACCCGGCCCACCAGGCCGGCGGTCACCGAGCGGGCCGGCGAAGCACCCGGCACCCCCGGCGAAGCGCCTGGCACCCCCGGTCGGCACCCCCGGTCGGCCTTCCCGTGGCGCTGGTGCACGCCCAGGTTCGCGAGATCCCCGCGCCATCGAGTCAGGCGGAGAGAACGAGGACCCCGGGGAGCTTCTTGGCAGCTTTCTCGAACGTCACGAGCTGCTCGACACCAGAGCGGCGATAGCTGCCGTGGATGACGCGGTCGACGAAGCCCGGGTTGGCGGACTCCAAACGAGGCGTCGCAAGCAGTTTCGACACGTCTCCTTCGGCCTCGACACCCGGCGTAGCGCAGAACTGGCGAAGTGCAGCCAGCGTCTGCTTCTTGGAGACTCCGTAGTGGTGCTGGAGAGCGTAATACGCCTCCGCCACGACCAGCTCGGAGACCCGCAACCGGTCACCCGCTCGCCGGGACTGGAGGACGAAGGAGAGGGCTACGAGAGCGAGGTCCCTGGGGCGACCGGTCAACAGGCGTACCAGAACGGACGTGTCGAGGCCGTGGGTCACAGCCCGCGCTCAGCGGCGACTCCGCGCCCGATGCTCTCGCGGATCGCCTCCATGTCGTGCTGTTGGATCTCGCGTGCCTGCGCTTCCAGGGCTCCAAACCACGATGGGATCTCCTGTCCTGGCAGGATCCGTCTGGCCTCCTGCGTGGCCGTGGGTTCGGCGGGGGAGGGGCGGCCCTGGCCCGTGACGTAGCCGCGGAAGAGCTCGACGGCGACCTCCCGGATCGCGCGGCCCTCCAGAGCGCTCTTGGCTTTCACCTTCCGGTACAGCTCGTCCGGAACGTCGATCGTCGCCTTCATGGCGCCAGTAAACCGTATTGCAAGCTTCCCGTCAAGCCCTTGCGACGACTCGAGGCGAAAACCCGGCGAGGCGCATCGGATCCCCCATCGCCGCCTCGGAGAACCGGTCGAAGTCCACCGACGTTCGGTGCCCGAACACCAGCGCCAGCGCGGTGCCCTCGCCGAGGTGATAGCCCCTCTGCGCGACGGCGGCACCCACCGAGGTCAGGACCTCGTCCTGATGCGGATCGAGGATCTCCGGATGGAACCTCGTCGCCACCGAACGCGCATCGAGGAGCGCCCGGTAGACCCTCGTCCGGGGAGCCCCCACGTGGCGCCGGATGCGAGTCGAGGCCATGCCCGAACGGTAGCACCTGCCGGAAGGACGGACGAAGGCCAGGGCAGGCCCACTCCCGCCTCCGCCTTCGCCGCACGTCCTCGACCGGTCTCGCCGCTCACCGGCGGCGCGGCGCGGCGTCCGCCGGAGCAGCAGGGCCACCCGGTTCCTTCGGCGCCATTCGAAGGATGGCGCGAAGGGCCTCATTGACAGAGCCGTCCCGAAGCCCCTGGCACCTCTTCAGCCGCCGTCCCGAAGCCCCTGGCACCTCTTCAGCCGCCGTCCCGAAGCCCCTGGCACCTCTTCAGCAGCCGCCCCGTCCCGAAGTCCCTGGCACCTCTTCAGCACCTCTTCAGCAGTTCCACCCCGCTCAGCCACCGCGAGGCACCGGGTCCCTCCGATTCGACGCCTTACCTCTGTGTTATGATGTAAGCGGTGGAGGGAGGAGGACACCGATGGCCGTCGCCAGCGCCAAGCTCACCGAGAAGTACCAGATCACCATTCCGTCAGAGATCCGGCGACGCCTCGGCCTCAAGGCGGGCGACAGCGTCTATCTGAGCGTCGAGGAGGGCCGCGTCGTCCTCCACTCGGCGAGGGGCGGCTGGACGGAGAGCACACGCGGCCTCGGAGCCGAGCTCTGGCGCGCCGAGGGGGGTGGCGCCGCGGCCATCGAAGCCGAACGGAGCTCGTGGCGGTGAGCGCCGCCCAGGGGGCGAAGAAACCGCCTGCGAGGAAGGCGACGAGGCCGCCCCTCTTCGCCATCGACTCGATGGTTTTGATCTACCACTTCGAGGATGACGCGACCTTCGGGCCCGCGGCCGCGGCCCTCCTGCGAGCCGCCGAGGAGGGTCGCTGCCGGCTCCTGATCTCGGTTCTCGGGCGTCTGGAGGTCCTGGTGGTTCCGAAGCGTCGCGGGCAGCACGATCTTTGTCGGCAGTACTGCGAGGTCTTCGAGTCCTTCCCCAACCTGGAGGTCGCGTCGATCGATGTCGCCGTCGCCGACACCGCGTCCGATCTCCGCGCCACGCACACCCTCCGCACGCCAGACGCCCTGCACCTCGCCACCGCGGTCGAGCACCGGGCCGACGCCTTCGTCACCGAGGACGGCCGCCACTTTCCATCCGGGGCGGAAGGCGTCCCGATCCTCTCCATCCAAGCCGCCCTGGCGCGGATCGGAGAGTGAAGCGGATCAGCCACCCCGAAGGCCTCTACGAGTCGAGGCTGCCGATCCCGCGGGATGGGCCGCGGAGTTGCGGCATCAAGTGCAGAGGCTCGATGCATTAGACCTTCTGGTTACGTCACTCGCCCTCCTCCTCGGGTGGGATCTCGATCTCCTCGGCCGGAATCCAGGCCACGGCGCCGTCCCTCCAGACGGCGATGGACGCGCCCCGCCCCGAAGCCCCTGGCACCTCTTCAGCGCCTCTTCAGCGCCGCGAGAGCTCTGCCGGCGTCTCCTGGCGGGAAGCTCCCGTCGCCCGATGGGGACTACCCCTCGGCGACGAAGGCCGACAGGCTCACGGCATTCTCCGGACAGCGCTCCGCCAGACGCCGGTCGGCGGTGACGAGTCGAAGGCCGAGTCGCTCCGCGGCGAAGACGAACTCGGCGTCGTAGCCCGAGATCCCGGCGCCCTGGGCCAGCCGAAGAGCCTCTTCGACGCCCGGCTCGAGATCCAGGTCCTCCACCAGGCCCTCGGCGGCCGAGAAGGCCTCGATCGCGGTGGCGAGCGCCATGCCCGCGACCCGCATGGAAAGCGCCAGGACATTGCGCATCTCCAGACGCCAGAAGGCCGGCGCGAGCCAGTCCGGGTCCTTGCGCTTCGCCGCCAGGACCAGTTCGGTTTGCTCGCCGGGCCGGACGGCGTAGACGAGGACGTTCGTGTCGACGACGATCACAGGCGGCGTTCGCGCTTCGCACGGTCGATGAAGTCGTCGTCCACCGGTGGAAGGTCCGCCATGGTCCGGTGGAGGCGCTGGAGCGAGGCGATCGTCTCCTCTACGTCGCGGTGCCGGTGGGCGAGGCTGCCCTCCAGCCGCGCCAGAGTCTCCTGATTGAGGCTGCGCCGGTTCTGCTTGGCCTCTGCCTTGAGGCGCCGCACCAACTCGGCGGGGACGTTCTTGAGTGTCAGTGTCGCCATGCTCGAGTCCTCTCGATCGCGGACTCCATTATGCATCCGTTTCGGTGTCGCGGAACAGCCGCGAGGCACCTGACAGCTCTTCAGCCCGGCGGCGCCGATCTCCCCGGTGCTACGATCGCCATCTCATGGAGCCGATCGAAGATCGGGTGCGCGAGGCGGTGGCCGAGATTCCGGACCTGTCGGTCCTCCTCGTGTTCGGGTCTCGGGCTCGTGGCACAGCGCGCCCCGGAAGCGACCTCGACATGGCCGTGCTGCCGAGCCGGGAGAGCGGGCAGCACGACGAAGCCCTCCGGCGTCACACGCTCCAGAAGCGCTTGTCCGTCGCCTTGGCCGATCTCGCTCCCGAAGGCCGCGTGGACGTGGTCTTCCTGGACGAAGCGCCGGACACCCTGCGGCAGCGCGTGATGGAGGAGGGGCGGATGGTCCTCTGCCGCGACCCTGCCGCCTGGAAGGCTCTCCGCGTGGCCACCATGAAGGAGTACGGCGATCGGGAGTGGGCGCGGCGCCTCTACCGACGAGCGCTCCGCTGGCGCCTCTTGGAGGGCAAGCCGAGTGATCGATCAGCACGTGCTCGCAAGCCGCTTGAGCGCGCTCGAAGGGTATCGCGCGACGCTCGAGAGCTTTAGGCGCTTCTCCCGCGAGGAGTTCCTGGCGGACGAAGACGTCATCGCGCCCCTTGAGGATCTCATTCCAGCGGCCGGCCTCGAAGGCCACGGCGGTGGGATCGAGGGCGGAGAGCCCTTGAGCGATGACGTCCGCGTTGACGAAGCGGGTGATCCCCAGCGTGTCCTTGAGAAGAGCCGGCCCCACCGTGGACTTGCCGGCGCCGTTCGGCCCCGCCAGGGCGACGATCTTTGGAGGCGACGAGCTGTTCATGGGTCGCGGCACGGGCCACAAGTCGTAGACCATCCAAGAAACCGGGGCAGGCCCAGAGGTCGTCGATCAACGCCGGACGACGCCCGAAGCCCTCTGGCGAGTCTTCGAGGTCTGCGGTGCCAAGACCCTGATCGGGCCGCTCCTGGAGGCGCTCGTGACTGATGCTCGCCGAGCCAATTGCTGAGGAGGCTCTCAGGCTACCGAGAGCCAGCGCTCCGCTTGGAGGCGGTCCCACGCCTTCTGAACGTGCTCCGCGCGGAAGAGATGCGCCTTGCGCGGGCTCCACGCCCGGAGCGCGGTCGTTGCCTGGGAAGCGTTCGAAGCGGTCTTCTCCTCTTCGGCGAGCCAATGGACCGAGGCCAGAAGCTCGAGGCCGTACGGGGTCTCGAAGCCCTCGATCAGCCGGGCGACTCGTGCGAAGCGCTCACGGGCTTCGGGCTGTGCGGAGAGGACCTTGCGCGCTTCCTCGACGGCGCCGGGCAAGAGCTCGATCTGCGCCGTCGGCCTGGCATCGTCGCCGAGACCGACGATGAAATGCCCCTCGAGCTGCTGGAGCGCCTTGTTGAGGTTATGGGCGAATGGACCGTACCGGCCCCTGGCATAGCGCAGGCGCAAGGGCTGTCCGACCGTCTGGAGGAAGTAGGCGAGTTTCTGGACTTCGAGGAGCTTGCGGCTGTACCCAAGCTCGCCGTACCGGTCCATGAGCTCGATGAGGACAGCCCGCGACGGGGTGACCTTGGGCCGCTTTCGGCGCTCCGGCATGGTCCGTGGGTCGGGGGCCCCGGCAGGCTCGTAGAGCCGCACGTCCACGTCCTCCAGTTCGGCCAGAGCGGCCTCGATGCGTGGACGAACGTCTTCCCAGGCCAGCCGTCCATTGCCACAGCCCAAGGGAGGGACGGCGATGGAGTGGATTCCCAGCTCCCGGATCACCCGCTTCAGGCTCTCGAGGCCTGACTCGATGTCCTCTAGCTTCGACTTCGACCGCCAGTGTTCCTTCGTGGGGAAGTTGATGATGTACCGCGGCGGGCTTAGCCGACCGGTCTCAAAGACGAACATCTCGCCGAGCCGGAGCTGCTTCTGCTCGCAGGCCCGCCGGTAGGCCTCGTAGTTCTCCGGGAATGCGCGCCGGAACTGGAGTGCGATCCCCTTGCCCATGACACCGACGGTGTTGACGGTGTTGACCAGGGCCTCGGTGTCGGCTTCGAGCAGGTTGCCGCGGGTCTGGGTGATCATGGCGTTAGGCGGTGGCTTTGCTTTGCTAGGTCCCATAGTACCAGCGCGGCATCGCTTTCAGGTGAGGCGGTTCGAGGCCCAAAGCGCCCAGCCTCTTCGCGACCTCGGCCACCATCTCGTCGTCAATCGCTGCGAGCCCCACGAGGGCGTTCCAGGGCACGAGCTCGTGAACCAGAAGCTCCGCCTGCTTCCGGCGTCCACGGTCTGGATCTTCTGGCGTGTCGAACCAGTAGTCGGCTTCGATGTCATCCCAGGGGAGGTCGGCGAGCCGGGCGGGGTCGTCGAACCAGTCCGTCAGCTCCGCGAGACTGTGGCCGTCGGTGAAGACAAAGTCGACACCGAGCTCCTGGAGCCTCTCGACCGAGGTGACGGCGTAGATGATTGGGCGCTGGCCGTCCTCGTAGCCCGCGACCTCGTTCTTCCAGATCCGGTACAGCATGGGGCTCCGAGGACCCAGGTAGAACGACACGTAGTCCGTGATGTGGCCTCTCGGCCCACACGGGACCCTCCGTCCACCGCGCCGCGCCTGAATCGCCTGGTCGTGGATCGGTCGGTATGCCAGGTTGTCGTCGGGAGCACAGGATGGGGCGTGCAGGCCACCTCGTCGCGCGAGCAAGTCGAGATTGTCGACGTGAAGGATCCGATAGGCGAGCGTGGTGGCGATACGCATTCGAGTCATGAATCAGCACGAGCCGGAGCCGGCTGACCCCTTCGTTGACGCCGTGCAGGTCTTCTTGTATGTCACGCCGCCCACTCCGCGGAGAGGACCTCGGCCTGCTGGATCACCAGCTCGGTGGCGCTCTCCTGTTTGTCCGGCGGGTAGCCGCGGCGCCGGAGGATGCGCTTGATGATCACGCGCAGATGGGCCCGGACGTTCTCGCGAACCGTCCAGTCGATCGTGATGTTGTTGCGCACCGCGGAGACCAGCTCGCGGGCGATATCGCGCAGGCTCTCGTCGCCGAGCACTTCCACCGCGCTCCCGTTGTCCGCCAGAGCGTCGTAGAAGGCCAGCTCGTCGTCCGTCAGGTCCATCTTCTTGCCGCGTGCGGAGGCCTCGCGCATCTCTCTCGCGAGTCGGATCAGCTCCTCGATCACCTGGGCCGCCTCGACGGCGCGGTTCTGGTACTTCCGGATCGTACGCTCGAGAAGCTCGGCGAAGGAGCGCGCCTCGACGACGTTCTTCCGGCCGCGTTCCTTGATCTCGCCGGCGAGGAGCTTCCGGAGCAGCTCGACGGCGAGGTTTCGCTGCGGCATCCCGCGCACCTCCGCCAGGAACTCGTCGGAGAGGATCGAGATGTCGGGCTTCTTGAGGCCGGCGGCGGCGAAGATGTCGATGACGCCGCCCGGTGCCACGGCCCGCGACACGATCTGACGAACGGCCGTGTCGAGATCCTCTTCGCTGGGCGCCCCGTCGACGGTCGCCTTGACCAGCGCGGCCTGCACCGCCTGGAAGAAGCCCACGTCGTCGCGGATCCGCACCGCTTCGGCTGCGGGAACGGAGAGAGCGAACGCTTGCGAGAGCTCGTGCGTGGCGCGGACGAACCGGCTCTTCCCGTCCTCCTGTTCCAGGATGTGCTCGAGCGCCGCCGGCAGCACCGAGAGCCGCTCCCCGGCCTCCGCCGAGGTCCACTTCGACCAGTCGAAGCCGTGGAGGATGCCACAGCAGATCTCGTACTTTTCGAGCATCACCGCCACGGCCTGCGACTGATCGAGTGCGGTCGTCCCCGTCCCGCCGCTCTCGGTGTAGGTGGCGAGGGCGCGCTTGAGCTCGTGGGCCACGCCCAGATAGTCGACCACCAGGCCGCCGGGCTTGTCGCGGAACACCCGATTGACACGGGCGATCGCCTGCATCAGCCCATGCCCGCGCATCGGCTTGTCGAGGTACATGGTGTGAAGAGAGGGGGCGTCGAAACCGGTCAACCACATGTCGCGGACCAGGACCATCTGGAACGGATCGGAGGGGTTCCGGAAGCGCTTGGCCAGGAGCTCGCGGCGCGGCTTGTTGCGGATGTGCGGCTGCCACTCGAGAGGGTCGGAGGCCGAGCCCGTCATGACCACCTTGATGAGCCCCTCCGCGTCGTCGTCATTGTGCCAGTTCGGGCGCAGGGCGACGATCTCCCGGTAGAGCTCGACGCAGATCCGCCGGCTCATGCAGACGACCATCGCCTTGCCCTCCAGCGCTTCGAGCCGCCCTTCGAAGTGGCTGACGATGTCCTCGGCGATCAGCTTCAGGCGCTTCTCGGTGCCGACGACCGCCTCGAGCGCGGCCCACTTGGTCTTGAGCTTCTCCTTGCGCTCGACCTCCTCGCCCTCGGTGACCTCCTCGAAGTCCGGGTCGATCATCGGCTTCTCGCTCTCGTCGAGCTCGAGCTTGGCGAGCCGGCTCTCGTAGTAGATCGGTACCGTCGCCTTGTCCTCGACCGCCTGCTGGATGTCGTAGACGCTGATGTAGTCGCCGAAGACCGCGCGGGTGTTCTTGTCCGTGAGCTCGATCGGCGTGCCGGTGAAGCCGATGAACGAAGCGTTCGGGAGGGCGTCGTGGAGGTGACGCGCGAACCCGTCGATGAAGTCGTACTGGCTGCGATGGGCCTCGTCGGCGATCACCACGATGTTGCGGCGCTCGGAGAGCGCCTCGGTGCCGCCGCCCGGCTCGCCGAAGAACTTCTGGATCGTGGTGAAGACCACGCCGCCCGCCGCCACGGTCAAGAGCTCGCGCAGGTTCTCGCGACTCTGCGCCTGGACCGGCGGCTGGCGAAGGAGCTCCTCGCAACGCGAGAAGGTGCCGAAGAGCTGCTGGTCGAGGTCGTTGCGGTCGGTGATGACGACGATGGTCGGGTTCTCCATCTCCGGCTCGAGGATGATCCGGCCGGCGAAGAACGCCATCGTCAGGCTCTTGCCCGCCCCCTGGGTGTGCCAGACCACGCCAATCCTGCGGTCCCCGGTCTCACCGCCGCGGCGCGTGCCCGCCTCGTAGCGACCTGCCTCTGCGACCTTCTTCCAGGAAGCGAATGCGGCGGCGCGCAGGGTCTCTTCGACGGCGGCGTTCACCGCGTGGTACTGGTGGTAGGCGGCCACCTTCTTCACCAGCTCACCGCCCCCCTGGTCCTCGAAGACGATGAAGTAGCGCAGCAGGTCGAGCAGCCGGCGCTTCTCGCAGACTCCGTTCAACAGCACGTCGAGCTCGCTGCGATGCACGCTGGCGAGCGCCTGGCCGCCCACGGTCCGCCAGGGCATGAAGCGCTCGCGCTCGGCGGTCAGCGAGCCGATTCGCGCCGTCAGCCCGTCGGAAGCGACCAGGGCGGCGTTGTAGGTGAACAGCGAAGGGATCTCCTCCTTGTAGGTCTGGAGCTGCCGGAACGCCTTCCACACGTCGGCCTTCTCGTCGGCGGCGTTCTTGAGCTCGACGACGACCAGCGGCAAGCCGTTGACGAAGAGCACCACGTCCGGCCGGCGCTTGTGCCTGTCCTCGATCACCGTGAGCTGGTTGACCGCCAGCCAGTCGTTGTTGTTGGCATGGTCGAAGTCGATCACTTTCACCTGGGCGCCCGCGATCGAGCCGCCCTCGCGCCGATACTCGACGGTCACGCCGTCGACCAACATGCGGTGGAAGGAGCGATTGCGCGTCACGAGAGAGGGCCCGTCGATCCGCGTGAGCTTGCGGAACGCCTCCTCGATCGCCTCGCCAGGAAGGTCCGCGTTGAGCCGGCGGAGGGCCGCGCGCAGCCGCGCGGTGAGCACTACCTGTCCGAAGTCCCGCCGCTCGGCTCCGGGCTCGTCGGGAGCGATCACCGGCCCCGGCTTGTAGCCATAGCCCAGCTCGCTCAACCAATCGAGCGCCGCTTGCTCGACGTCGGATTCGGTGAAGCTGCGAGCGCTCATGGCGCTTCGCCTTCGAGCAGGTTGAGGACCAGCCGGATCATCAGGTCCTTTTGCCCGGGCTCGCTCTCCGCGATCAAGAGCGCCAGCGCCACCATCGCGTTGTCAGCGAGCCTTGGCTCCCCATCGGCGCGCAGAAGCAGCCCGCTTCGCCGCAGGGAGTCGAGGAAGAGCAGCGTTCCGATGCGCTTGTTGCCGTCGCTGAAAGGATGGTCCTTGATCACGAAGTACAGGAGATGCGCGGCGCGTGCCTGTGCGCTCGGGTAGAGCGGCTCGCCTCCGAAGGTCTGCTCGATCGCGCCCAGGATCCCTGCCAGAGCGTCGCCTCGCTCTCGGCCGAAGAGCGCGCCTGCTTCACCGCGTGCCGCGAGATCCTCGCGCAGGCTGGCGGCGGCCGCTCGTGCCTCCTCCAGGCTCAGGCTGTCGGTCGGCGTCACGGGATGGGCAGGCTTGCCCGCCAGGCGCTCCTCGTCATACTCCAGCAAGAGCCGCCAGGACCGGGTGTACCGCTGGACCACGGCGAGCACGGCCTTGCCCTCGTCCGTCACCAGCGCGTGCTGGGTCAGGGTCCGCGCCAGGAGACCCACGGCATGCTCGATCTCGCCGAGCCCGCGCTCGGCGAGCCGACGCTCGCGGAGGGTGTAGCCCCTCAGCAGGTGATCCCGCAGGATCCGCGTGGCCCAGATCCGGAACTGCGTGCCCTGCTTCGAGCTCACCCGGTAGCCGACGGAGAGGATCGCGTCGAGGTTGAAGAACTCCACCTGGTAGGTCTTCCCGTCGGAGGCAGTTGTTGCATTTCTTGCAACAACTGCCTCCCGAACCAACTCCCCGGACCGGAAGACATTCCGCAAGTGCCTGGAAATCACCGACTTGTCGCGCCCGAAGAGCTCCGCCATCTGGGTGAGCGACAGCCAGAGCGTCTCACCCTCCAGCCGAACGTCGACCCTGACCTCGCCGTCGGAGGCCTCGTACACGACGACCTCGCCGCGGGGGGTGTCCACTTCGCCTGGGTCGGTCACCGCCGGCCCCACTCGCGCTTGGGCATGTGGCCATCGTCGCCGGCGTCGCGGCGTTCGGCCTCGGGCAGGTCCGGGGCGACGTCCGGCCCGTGCGCGACCTTCCAGCTGGCGGCTCCGACCCACGTCAGCGTGGCCCGTTCGACGGCTGATTCGGTAAGTGCCACGCTCATCGCGTCTGATAGCGCCAGCGGTTCGCGACTGCGGCGAGTTGTTCTGCCGGCATCGCTTCACTCCGCCATCCTTTGTCAAAGTCGATGTCGTTTGATTTCGGTAGCTGGTCGACCGCCAGATCGCGGATCATGATTCGGGATGGAAGCATGGCTGCTTGCCCAACGAAGATGGCTTCTTGTCGTCGCAGGCCCGACAGCATCTTTGTCAGGCCCGCCATTGAATCAGGCAAGATCGCCTTTACGTGCTCGCGGTCGGAATCGTTAGTGACTCTCAGGACTATCCACGAATTGCACTGCGACAGAACGGTCGCTTCAACTTCGCTGGGCCTCTGTGAGACGAGCAGCAAGCCAACACCGTACTTTCTCCCTTCCTTGGCAATCCGCCGTATTGCCTCTTGCGCCGCTTCGTATTGCGCCTCGCCACGATTCGGCACATATCGATGAGCCTCCTCGCATACGAGTAACACAGGGTCGGAAGCGCGCTCGTCGGGCGTTTGCCAGACTTTCAGGTTGAAGAGCGTCCGCGCAATGACGGCACTCGATACACCCGCAACCTCGTTTGGCACGCCGGAGAGATCGACTACACTCGGCTGCGGTCCACAGCCAACGAGCTGAGTAACGATCTGCGGAAACGGGTCGTCGGATCCGCCGCCCCACTCAGTCATGAGAAATTTCAGTCGAGCGTCAGCCACGAGTACAGCGAGCTTCTGAAGGATGGAATTGTGGGAGTCCTGCTTACTTTGTTGCGTTGGCTTGTCAGCCTCAATTTTGGCCTTGAGGGTTGCGAGCTTGAAGGGTACCGGCGAATCGACGGTGATACGGCCAGCGTCGAGGTGCAGCAGCGAAGCCCCCTCCGTGCGCGCGTCCATCAGTGCGCTTTTCACAATGTTTGCCTGCGAGGTTGCAACGAACTCCGTCTTCCCGATCAAGAGCGCGACCATCTCCTGGAAATTGAGGAGCCAGTAGGGAAGCGAGAGCGTTCCGTCATCCGTAGAGAGTCTGGAAGCCGCTGAGAACGCGGCACCATACTCGTTGTGTGGGTCCAGGATGATGATCCGTGGATTCCACCTCGCGTAACTTTCATCTCTACCTCGATCCAAGACACTGTGGATAATTGCCGCGACAGCACCCGACTTTCCTGCACCTGTCGAGCCAAGCACCGCTGTGTGCTTGCCAAGTAGTTCATTCAAATCTGCATAGCAGGGCGCTCCGCCCGTACCGACATGTTCGCCGATCCGTATCACCGCGCCTTTGAAGTGGCCATAGATGAACCGCAACTCCGATTTCGGTGTGAGATAGACCGTTTGTTGGGGTAAGGGGTACGTCGCGACCCCACGCTCGAACTGCAGGTTGCCCTTGCCGGATTCGTCGTGTGTCCACTCTCCTTCTCCGAACAAGTCAGCCTCAACAATCCTTTCATCTGGCCCGGCGTGAGGCACCGCTCCGCGCTCGGCCTCGTACTCCGCCTTCATCCTGAGTCGGCCCACGAGTGCGTAGATTAGTCGGCGACCGAAATGTATCCGCACGATCGAGCCGAACTGGCCGATTGGATACGTCTCCCCTGCATACACACGAGAAAGCTCTGTCAGTCCGGGATCCAATTCCGCAATAACGTGGGATCCGTCTACTTCAATGATCTTGCCGATAGCCAGGTTCTCAATCGGATCGGCCGGATTGCGTTTGTCGGCGTTCATCGCTCACCTCCAAGCAGCCGAGTGATGTTCTCGAACTTCCACCAGAGGAGGTCCGTCGTCGTGGGCGCTGACTGGGTGCCGTGGAAGAACCCTCGGTTGGCAAACACAAGTACCTGCTCCATTACGGCGGCGTCCTTATGCCACGTTGCCAGCTGTCCAGACGGCTCGTTGTCAGAAGTGAAGACAACAATCGTGAGTTGTCCTCCCGATTCTCGAAGCGCGCGATCAAGCTCAAGATTGATGTGAGCGTCGCTGAAGCGATACCCGCAGACGACCAGAACGCACTGGGAACCGCCGTTTGGCCGGAGCACTCGGCGCGCGCGCGCTGCCAGTTGCGCGTACGGATCAAGCTGCGCCTCACGGTATTTGGTCGAAGCCGGCCAAATGAGGATCCGACGCTCTTTGTCTCCCGCGATCTGAAGTCGATCTCCGACGCGCCGCGGCAAAGGATCATCTGGGAACTCGCACCAGTTGATCGATCCGTGCAGCTTGAATACACGCGCGGCCAGACCATCTCGATCGAATGTCTGAGGACTCCACCAACCAGTCACGCCACCGTCGAGCCCGTCTGCGAACGGTACGCGCTCCAAGGCGAGGGCATCCTCAAGTACGGTGTCGTAGTTCAATACGAGGTAGTCCACTGTCTGACCGGACGGCGATTTGCCCGGGCGTTGCGGACGATGCAAAGCCCGGCAAAAGTCCTGGTGGGTTGCGATCGACACCTTTTTCTCAATGGCCCCAGCGATGCCCTTCTTGATTTGATCGGCTGCGGTTCGCAGTAACGCTTCGCTATAGGAAACTCCCCCGAGAGTGACATCCTTCTGTGTCGCACCCCGTAAAGTCCGGCGTTCAGCGATCGCCAGCAGATCAATGAGTTCGCTGAGATAGTCCTCGATGTTTGCGTCGGCAGCGCCCGCGAAGAGACCACGAAGCGCAGCAAGAACTTTTTTCGTCGTGTCGTCGAGCGCGTCACTGCTGAGGGCTTCTTTGGTGAGCTCGTCTGTGAGTGGCAGTCCTGCACACTTGCTGCACCCAGCCCCAATCAAGAAGGCTCGGCCGCTCTGGGCGAGCAACTCTTCGAACTTCACCACGGCGTCGGCAAAGGGTTTCTCGTGAAGCGCGGAAAGATCGTCGGGCACTGTCATGCGGTTGCCTCCTGAATACAATCAGCGGCGGCGTTCACTCGCAGCTCGCCGGAGATGAGCTTGGGGAGCAGCGTGTCGCGCAGGGCGGCGAGGGTGCGGGTCTCCTGGCTGCACGCATGGACGCGGTCACCGAGCCTCCGAGTAATCGCATCGAACCGCTCCAAGGCCAACGGAGATGGCAGGATCTGCGGGCTCATGTAGGCGAGGTTGCGATTGAGTCCAGGTACAGCCGAATCTGCGCCTAGGGACGCGAGATCATGAGCGCGAAGGGCATGGAAGAGGAAGCGAAGGCTATGGCAGCTGCCCTTCGGCATGACGTAGAACGCCGTGTCGATGACGAAAAAGTCCGTCGGCGCCCAGGTTACAATTCCGGGATTGCCCTTTCTGCCAACCACGATTCCCGGCCCCTTGGCCAGTCGTTCATCGTGCCAGCCCACCTTTCCGTTTGATCCGTAGACCGGCACCTCTCCGCCGCGCCGATTCTCTGCCTTCAGAGCCTTGCCGTATGCGAGTTCCAAGAGTTCGCCGATGGATGTTGCCTCCCACCCCTCCGGAATCTCCCCGAGCTCGGAGTCGACGAGGCGGTCGGGGAAGAGGGCGTAGAGGTGGGCAGGGAGGCCGGGAAGGGACTGGCCGCGGCGCCAGCGGCCCTCCATCTTGGCGCGGACGGGGTCGAAGTCCACGAACCATGACTTGAACAGCGCCCGCGCCATCGCCCCGAGCGTCTCGCTCATCTTCCGGTTGAGCTCGATCTTGTCGTCGAGCGTGCCGAGGATGTGGGCGATTGCGCGCTGTTCGGCGAGCGGCGGTACCTCGACTGGTACAGGATGAACGAAGTTGCGATTGAGCGAGGGCTGCGCGCTCCCGGAGTTGTAGCTCCGGAAGTCGAACTGCTTGAGGAAGTAGAAGGCAAAACGCTCATCGTTGCCGCGGAAGTCGGTCACATAGAGCGCGGTGTTTAAGGGCCAGTAGTCGACCGGTGAATAGCTGACAACGCCAAATGAGGCACCGCTTCGGCCAACCGTCACACCAGGGCCCGAAGCCTTGGATTCATCGTGCCAACCGGTGATTCCGAATGAGCCGAGGATTGGCACTTGGCCTGGACGCCGCCTTTCGTCAGGAAGATCGTGGCCACGTTGAAGCCTTACGAACTCGCCGAGCGGCATCTCCGTCCATGTCTCACCCACCAAACCCAAGCTCCTTCAAGTTCGCCTGGATCGCCTCGTCGAGCTTCCGCGCTTCCGCGACCTGTTCGCGCCATTGCTCGGAGAGGCGATCCATCTTCTCCTCGAACGGCTCGTCGTCTTGTTCCTGCTCCTCGGCGCCGACGTACCGGCCGGGGGTCAGAACGTGGCGGTTCTTGCGGATCTCCTCGAGGCTCGCCGACTTGCAGAAGCCGGGGACGTCCTCGTAGTCGCCCGCACCCTCGTCGCCGCGCCACGCGTGGTAGGTGCCGGCGATCTTGGCGATGTCCTCCTCGGAGAGCTCGCGGTGGGTGCGGTCGGCCATAGTGCCGAGCTTGCGGGCGTCTATGAAGAGGACTTCGCCCCTGCGGTCGCGAAGTCCTCTTCCCCTCACCCCAGCCCCTCTCCCACGAGGAGAGGGGTGACACGCCTGCGCGATCTCGGCAAGCGCCTCCGCCGTCTTCTCCAGCAGCTTCTTGTTCGGGATCCGCACCACGCTGAAGCCAACCGAGCGCAGATACCTATCCCGCTTTTGGTCCAGTTCACGCCGCTCGGCAGTTTCGTGAACCTGCCCGTCGAGCTCAACAACCAGCTTGGCCTCATCGGAGAAGAAGTCAGCGATGTACTCACCGATCTGGTGTTGCCTTCGGAACTTCAGGCCAAGGAGTCGGCGATCGCGCAGCAGCTCCCAAGCGAAATCTTCGGCGGGAGTTGATTGCTTCCGAAGCGCTCGCGCCAGCTTCAGCTGGCCGGAGAAGTCGAATCCACCGCGGAAATGGCCCTCGCCCTTTGGGAGAGGGCGGTGCGAAGCACCGGGTGAGGGTCGCCCGCGTTTGTCGCGGGCGATAAACCAGAGGCAGACCGGGATCTGGGTCGAGTAGAAGAGCTGGCCGGGCAGGGCGATCATGCAGTCCACGAGGTCGGCCTCGACGATCCGCTCGCGGATCTCGCCCTCGCCCGATTGGCTCGAGGACATCGAGCCGTTGGCGAGGACGAAGCCGGCGGTGCCGGTGGGCGCCAGGTGATGGAGGAAGTGCTGCACCCAGGCGAAGTTGGCGTTGCCCGCGGGCGGCGTGCCGTAGGCCCAGCGCCGGTCGTCCTCGAGCTGCTCGCCGCGCCAGTCGCTGTCGTTGAACGGCGGATTGGCGAGGACGTAGTCCGCCTTCAGGTCCGGGAACTTGTCGGCGTGGAAGCTGTCGCCGTGCGCGAGCTGGGCGTCGATGCCGCGGATGGCGAGGTTCATCTTGGCGAGCCGCCAGGTGGTGTAGTTCGACTCCTGGCCGTAGATGGAGATGTCGCCGAGCTTGCCCCGGTGCGCCTCGACGAAGCGCTCCGACTGGACGAACATGCCACCCGAGCCGCAGCAGGGGTCGTAGACGCGGCCCTTGTAGGGCGCGAGCATCTCGACCAGGACGCGGACGACCTGCGCCGGGGTGTAGAACTGGCCGGCCTGCTTGCCCTCGGCGCTCGCGAACTCCGCCAGGAAGTACTCGTAGACCCGGCCGAGGACGTCCTTGGCGCGATCGGCGGGGCTGCCCAACCCGATCTTGCTCACCAGGTTGATGAGCTGGCCGAGCCTGCTCTTGTCGAGGCCGGGGCGGGCGTAGTTCTTGGGGAGGACGCCCTTGAGCGACGGGTTGACGCGCTCGATCGCCTCCATCGCGTCGTCGACGTGGGTGCCGATCTCGGGCTGCGGCGCCGTGGCCTTCAGGTGCGACCAGCGCGCCTCCTTCGGGACCCAGAAGATGTTCTTGGCCCGGTACTCGTCCGGGTCCTCGGGGTCGGCGCCCTCGGCGACCTGGGCCTGGAGCTCCTCGTGCTTCGCTTCGAACGCGTCCGAGATGTATTTCAAGAAGATCAAGCCGAGGACGACGTGCTTGTACTCCGCCGCGTCCATGTTGCTGCGCAGAGCATCCGCCGCCGCCCAGAGCTTCGCCTCGAATCCGAGCGTCGCACCGTTCGCGGACTTGTCGGTCGTCTTCGTGCTCTTCCGTCTAGCCATTTTTCCTCACGACGTCCGGTTTCTCATGAGGTTCCCGCCCAAGAGGAGCTCTTCTCGGAGAACCCGGCGAAGCCCCGAGCCTGGGTCAACCCGAGCGCACTGGGTCGTGGGCTGTACGGTCGAATCCGCCATTCGCTCTCGCCGAGGCCCTCCGACTCTACCGCCATGAGCGTCACCTCCTCAACGCAGCTCCGGAGCCGGCGCGACTCCGGCCCCGCCCGGAGCGCTCCTCCGGCGATCGCGCGATTCTCGGCCCGCTGATGCCTGGAGTCCAACCCGATACGGAGGGCGCGGGGCTGAGGTCCGTGGCGGCGCACGATGCCCTCCGCCCTCACCTGGCTCGACGACTCCGAGCGCGACCGGCGCCGCGCGCTCGACGTGATCGACCTCTTCCGCGAGACCGGCACGCTCGACGAGCTGGGGATGGGGGCGATCCGGGACAGCTTCTCGGATCTCCTCTTCCCCGGGACGAGCACGATCCAGACCCGCGCCTGCTACTTCCTCTTGCTCCCCTGGACTTTCCTCCGCCTCGAGCGGCTCCGCGTGCCGTCCGCCGTGGCCGCCGAGCGCGCCCGGTCGGAGGAGCTGAAGCTCAACCAGGTGCTCTGCGCCGGGGCGGATACCGACGGCGTCTTCGGCTCCTCGTCCGGCTGGGCGCTCAAGCGCCTCCCGAGCGCGGCCTACTGGGGCGGGCTCGGAAGCTGGGGCATCCGCCTCTTCCCGGCCCACCTCGACGCCTACGTCCACTCGCTCGACGACTTCTACCGGCGCCTCGGGCGCGCCCGGCAGACGGAGGTCGATCCCGAGGGCCGGAGGGAGCTTCCGGCGAACTGGCACCCCCATGTCCCGGAGCCGCCGCCGGGCTTCCCGTACGAGGCGTCGGTCGCCCTGCGCCTGGAGGACGCCCGGAACTTCGACCGCAGGCAGTTGAAGACCGCCGTCGTCATCCAACGAGAACTCGCGCGTCAGCTTCCACCGCTCTGTCGTGACCTCGACTCTCAGAAGATCAGCGCCACCGTTCGCCACGAGTACGTCAGGGCCTTCGAAAGCAACACCGCCCAGGCTGAGCCCGCCCACGGCTCGCTGGACATGCTGTTCGATCTGCGTGTCGAGTCCTCTTCGGGGCCGCGGGTAGGACTTGACCTCGCCGACGCCCCAGAGCCCGACCCTCTGCGGATGGACCTCGAGGAGGTGGAAGTCGGCGCCTTTTGCCCAGGTCTTGCGAGCTACGGTTCTCACTTGGACGGCGTCGCCGGCAAAGAGCCGTGCTTCGGCCGGAAGCTTCATCCGGCTCTTCAGCTCGTCGATGATCTCCAGGAAGGGTCGGGCGGCGAGCAGCTCGGCGAGGAGGCCCTTGAATGCGTTGACTACGGAGGCGTAGGTGAAGCCGACAGCCCGCGCGGTCTCATCGTCGCTGAGCCGTCGGCCTCGGAGCTCCTCTGGAATCGGCCCAGAGCCTTCGTAGGGTCCCTCGGCCAAGAAGCGAGTCAGCAACCGGCCCATGGGATGTGTCTCGATCTCGCGAAGAGACTCGGCCACGGCACCTCGAAAAACCTGAAGAGGCTTCGAGCCGGAGTGGAAGACGACTCCGCCCGCAAGGGCTTTGGTCAAGGCTTCCTCGACATCCGCGGCGAGCTTCTCGGGGAGCAGGTCGAATCCAGCCGTGGCGGCGACGCTGGCCCCGGTCACCGGTACTTCCCCAGCTGCCACCGCCAGCGCTTCCCGAGAGAGGCGAGGAGAAGGCCGAGTACGACTGCAAGTCCAACCCCGCCAACGGCGATCACGAGGCTCCGCCACAGGTAGGCCCGGACGACCGCGAACCAGATCGTTCCCCGGGCCGGGTCCCGTGGGCCACCGAGGAAGACGATCAGAATGCCGATCAAGAAGAGCAAACCCGTGGCGGCGCTGACGATCTGGAGGATCCGAAGACTGACGTAGGGCGCGCGCAAGAATTACTGCCTGCACCGAGGGCGTCATGGCGCAATCCTCGCAAGGCGCGCGACTGAGGCATAGCGGGGCCTATGCCGCAGGGAGCGCAACGCCACGAGGATTGATGGAATTGCGCCCGAATGCGGCAGTAATTCTTGCGCGGGCCCTAAGAGGCGGACGACCTTGCTGCGCGGGGAGTGTGTCATCTGGCCGGGTTCAGCAGGGCAAGGGGTAGCTCTTGTGGAGCTCGCGAGTGGATCGTTGAAGGTACCATGGGCGAGCGCGATGTCATCGCTTGACCTTGGCGGTAGGTAGGCGGTAGAATATCTCTTGACGAAGGACTGAGGCCGCCTCGGGGCGTTCCCGTGCGGCCTGACACAGAAACGGCCCGAACGAGATACGAGCTCGCCCGGGCCTCACCCGCAAGGAGGGAATGACTCCATGCAGGCGAAGACGAAGTGTAGCAGCGAAGCTCCGCAGTCCAGTCGATCCATCCGTTCCAACGCACCCTCACCGACTTGTCCAGCACCCACGACGCCCCGGGGCGGCTATCGCCTCCCGGGAAGCGCCTTCTCCGAGTCGTTCCTCGAGAAGCTACGCCTGGCGGTGCGGCGGCTCGATGAGGACAAGGCGGAGGAGGCGGAGGCGCCCACCGAGGCAGAAGCGGCACTTTCCGGGCCGCTCGCGGTCGAGCGGGTCCGGACCCGCGGCGGCGCGGCCTGGGCGGTGGTCAGGGCGGCCGAGCCGGTGGCGGCCGGCGGCCGGGCGGCGGCGATCTCGCGCCACCGCTCGGAGGCGCTCCGGCTGGCCGCGGTGCTGCCGGCGGTGCCGGCCGAGAACCCGTACCACCTGGGCGACAAGCCGAAGCGGATGGGCTACGCGCTCCATCTCGGCCGGCGCGACGTGGCGCACGTCGCGCGGCTCACCAAGGTCGAGGACGCGAAGACGGCGGCCAAGAAGGGGTGGGCCCGGCGCCAGGCGCTCGTCTCCCACCTCCAGCTCGCCCGCTACTTCGCGGCGAACCCGGAGGCGCTCGCCCTCCTCATCGAGTCGGTCGGCCCGGAGGCCCTCCCGATCCTCGGCCGCGCCCTCGCCCGGCGGGTGGAGGCGGTGTTAGAGAGGGGCGAAGGGTAGAGGGTCCGAGATCCGGCCAGGGGCCCCTCGGTCGGTTCAGGGCCCCTGGCCGACTTCTCCAGGAAGGGGGGGGCGTTTACGGTGCATCGCAAAAATGAGATGCTCCCCGATGAGATGAGAGGGAGGAGAGGAGTTGCGCCGCCTGGGATCATCCTGGGGGGCCAGAGGAGAGCGATCATGACCAGCAAGAAACGGACCACCGACGCGCTGGAGATCCTCCGGAGGCGCTACATCGATGGTCGCCCCGAGAACCTCGCGAGCCTCGAAGAGGAGCGGGTCCACGCCAAGGTGGCCCGACAAATCTACGATCTCCGTACGGCTACCGGGCTGAGCCAGTCTGAGCTGGCTGAAAGAGTCGGGACCACGCAGTCCGCCATCAGCCGGCTCGAGAGTGCGGACTACGAGGGCCATTCCCTGAGCATGTTGCGGCGGGTCGCCGAGGCACTGGGCGCGAAGGTCGAAGTGGATCTTGGCGTCTGATTCACGAATCCCTTTTCTTCCGCCTCGAAGCGCCTGGCACCTCTGGGTGGGACGTCCTGGTGCCTGGATGGTAGACTCAAGGCAATGAAACCTCGGGACTTGCGGCGCTTCGCGAACCGCCCGTGGGAGGTTCTCGGCGAGGCGGACGCCGCGTACTGGCTGGAGCGCAAGCGGCGGCTCGGGCCGGCCGAAGGCATCCGGATGGCGGCGGAGCTCCGGGCTCTCGTCATCGCCCAGCGACCGGACTGGCCCAGTCCCGCCGAGCGCCAGGCCGACCTGGAGCTGCACGCTCGAGTCTCGGAGTGCCTGCGACGTGTCCCGGCCTCCCGAGCTTCCTTGACGCGCTCCGGGACCTGCGGGAGGTCCTCGACCGGGAGGGCCTTCGCTGGTACGTCTTCGGTGCCCAGGCGGTGGTGGTCTACGGCCAGCCGCGGCTGACCGCCGACCTCGACGTGACCCTCGAGGCCAGTCTGGAGCGGGCGTCGAGGCTGGTACCGGCTCTCGAGCAAGGAGGCTTCGAGACGCGCGCGCCCAATCCGGAAGACCTCCTGCAACGCGCGCGGGTCCTGCCCGTCGCCCACCGCGTCTCGGGCCTGGCCGTGGACCTGGTCGTCGCCGGGCCGGGTCTCGAGCAAGAGTTCCTGGCGCATCGCCGCTTCGTCGACTTCGGAGGTGTCGAGGTTCCGGTCATCAGCCCCGAAGATCTGGTAGTGACCAAGATTCTCGCCGGCCGGCCGAAGGACCTCGACGACGTGCGGGGAATCCTGCGGGAGCAGGGCGAGGCGCTCGACCTCGATCGTTCGCGCCATTACCTCCGTCTGCTCGAGCAGGCCCTGGCCCGGAGCGATCTCTTGGGCGTTCTCGAGCGGATGAGGGAAGAGTCGGAACCCGGCTGTCGGTGACTCTGTGCCGCCGCCTCGAAGCGCCTGGCACCTCCGGATGGCGGTGCTGCCGGCGGAGGCGCTGCCGGAATCTATCTGGACAGGGGCCGCGCCCTCGGCCGGCGAGTGGAGGCGGTGTTGAGGACCTCAGTCGCCTCCGCCCTCTCGGAGCTCGAGCGCCCGCCTGAGGAGGGGCAGCATCGCCCGGTCCTTGTCGCGGTCAGTGAGCTCCTTCACCTCGATGAGCTTTCTGAGGGTGAGCACCCGGACCTCGAGCTTCCCCACAGTGCGTAGGGTCGTCGCCGGGAGCAAGTCGTCGTGGGTCCAGCCGCTCCCGATTTCGAAGAGGAGATCGAGGGGGCCGAGCTCGGTGAGCAGGAGGTGGACCCGAAGCGTCTGAAGGCGGTCGAGCGTCGGCCGGATCTCACGCCCCGCGGGGTCCCGGTACCGGGCGTCGAGCTCCTCCAGCACGGCGCGGAGCCGCTCGAGGTTCTCGGGGCGCCGGTCGTAGACGATGTCGAGGTCGAGCGTCGTGATCGGGGCGCCTTCCAGGATCGCGGCGACGCCTCCTACCACGACGTAGCGCACGCCGTGGCGCCCGAGCGCCCGCAGAAGCTCGAGGTACCTAGGGCTCACGGCCTTCCCTGAGGGCCTCGACCGTGTCGACCATCTCCTGCGCCCACTGGAGCCGCTCGGTGGGGGAGAGGCCGAGCATCCAGCGAATGAGGCTGTCGTCGACACCGCTCTTGGAAGGATCGGCCTGTGCAGAGTCGCGCTCCGGGGCCGCGGGCAGGGTCCTGGGATCGGCCGGGCGCGGTCGGCGGGGCATGGCGGCACGCTAGCACAGGGGTTCGGAGCTCGCGGGGCGGGCCGGGAACTGCCGCCGCCCCCGAGGAGTCTCATGGGATGAAAGGAGACTCCCATGAGCGAAGCGACGCGTCGCCTGCCCCTTCCCGAGCCCGAGGACCCCAGGGACCGCCAGGAAGGCCGGGTGCTCCGGTGGTCGTTCGCCGGCGCGGTGGCGGTGCATGCGCTGCTGCTGCCGGTGCCGGTGCCGACGAGCGCCGTCGACGCGGCGGTGGAGCCGCCGGCGCGGCCGGTGTTCGAGATCGTCAACCGGCGGCCGGCGCCCCCCGAGCCGCCCACGCCGGTCGATCCGCCGGACCGGCCCCGGGAGCCCGTGGCGACGATCCCGGTGCCGGAGATCGACGATCCGGAACCCTTGCCGAGCGACCAGCCGCTGCCAGTGCCCGATCTCGCCGTCTCCGACATGGATGCGGGCCCGTTCACCGCGATCCCGGAGGGGCCGCCTCCCGCGCCCTCGCCACCGCCCGAGGATGGACCGGTCTACGTGGTCGGTGGCATCGAGCCGCCGGAGACGATCGACGCGCCGGCGCCGCGCTACCCGGAGCTCGCCCGGCTCGCCGGCCGGGAGGGCCTGGTGGTGCTCCAGGCCGTGATCGACCGGCAGGGCCGGGTGCGCGACGTCCGCGTGCTCCGCGGCGCACCCTTCGGGATGACCGAGGCGGCGGCCGAGGCCGTCCGCGGCTGGCGCTTCCGCCCGGCCCGGCGCGACGGCAAGCCGGTCGCCGTCTACTACCAGCTCACCGTGCGCTTCCAGCAGGCGAGGTGAGGCCTGCGCCGAGAGGGCTGGTAGCCCGCCGGAGGGCTGGGGTGTACGTCAGATTTGTGAGGTGACGGTCAGGCGGTTGCTGCGGCCGGGCGGTGTCAAGGTAGTTGTCGTGCGGCCCGGCGTTTCCAGAAGTCGTCGAAGCGGTTGCTGAGCTTGCAGCAGCGCAGGGCGATGATGGCATCGGCTCCGGCGACGGTCCAATGCATGCCGGCACGCTTGAGGCGAGTGCCGATGGCTACTTTGCAGCCGGCTTCGACGATTCCGGTGGCGACGCACAGGCCCTGGGCGCGGAACCAGGGATAGCGCATCCTGGTCTGGTTGTGGGTGATGTAGGCGAGGCACTTGCGTGCTTCGTCGTTGGTTTGCTCGTGGGCTGCCAAGGCAGCGATGATGGCGTCGATGTTGCCCTCGTCGAGCTCGTCGCGTCGCTGCTTGGCCCAGCGTTGGCCGAGGTCGGTGCCGGGGCCGTAGATGGCCTTGGCCACATCCCAAAGATGTCCCTTGGCGTGGAAGATATCGACGATCTGGATG
Organism: uncultured Acidobacteriota bacterium; assembly: GCA_963741925.1. Lineage (GTDB taxonomy): Bacteria > Acidobacteriota > Thermoanaerobaculia > Multivoradales > DATKCC01 > CAVUBL01. The sequence continues at coordinate 291,168 of CAVUJU010000002.1, read as the reverse complement.
GCGTCGGGGAAGATCTCCTCCGTCAGATTCCAGATCCACGGGGCGCCATCGCCCAGGACGACGCGGCGCGCAGCACGGTCGAATCCGCGGCGGAGCGCCTCTCTCTCGACCCGTTGGGCGAACTGCGACAGGGTACGGTCGGTATCGCGGGAAGCGGCACTCTCGAGCGCCGCCGAGTAGCTGACCGAGCCGCGATCCCGCATCGGCACACCGCGCTCATCGGTGGTCTCAGCGCTCCAGAGGGTGACCAGCTTGACCTCGCGCGTCTTGGCTGTGCCGTCGGGCTGCTTGCCGGGACGGCCTGCCAGCTCCGAGGCTCTCATCGGGACGCCGGTACCGTCCAAGCCGAGGTACATCGTCGGCGCGCTCGGAGGCTGCGGCTCGACCACGGAGCGCTCGTCGTGGGCGATCTGCCGGCCGAGGGCCTCGGCGGCCCGCTCGACTCGCTTCGGCTCCACCGAGACTCCGGCCAGCTCGCGCATCAGCTCGCTGGCTTCGGCGAAGCTCACGAGGGCCGCCGCCAGGCCCACCATGCGCTGGGTCCCCGGCGACAGGGAGGTGCCCTGGACCCCCAACGACAGGTCGCGCGGGCAGAAGCCGCCCTGACACCGGGCACAGTGGTAGTAGGCCCGTTCGAGCGACAGATCGCCCAGGACGGTGCTGAACGTCTTGCACCGCCTTCCCGCATAGCGGGCCTGGTGGCCGCAGGGACAGGCCAGGACCGGGCCGCGGTAATCGGAGCGGTCGGCGTTGAATCGTCTCTCGACCGCCCGCGCTGCGATAGCCAGCGCCCGCCGTCGCGCTGCGATCTCGATGGCCTCGAAGTCGAGGTCGTCGACGGCACAAGGACCTACGAAGGTTTCGATCTCGGCGACGACTTCCCCGTCGAAGGCTTCCTTGAAGCCCCTTTTTTCGACCCCGCCGATGCACCAGCGTCCTCCCCGGTCAACTGTGCATCGCACAAGCTCTCGCTGACCTCGACGAGCTCCGCCGTCAGACGGCGCAAGCGCCGATATTCGGCGATCTGTGCCTGGGTCTGCGGGACGGCGCCGGCGGGAATGACCTTCGTCACCGTCTTGCCCTCGACCCGATGCGTCAAGGACCAGCTCGGGCCGTGACCTCGCTCCCCCTCGCCTGCACAGTGGCAGTTGGGTTTGCCGCACTTGCGATAGCGGGCCACGAGAGATCCGGGCCGCAGGTCCCCGACATCGGCCAGCTCCCCGCGGATCTCGTTGCGTCGCCTTTCGAGCTCGTCTGTGTGGTCCATGGTCCGGTCCCTCCTCTCTGACAGTCTATAGTACTGTCAGACTACCACGCCACACCCCCTGCCATCAAGATCCGACTCACACCCTCACAATCGTGACGTGCACCCGGAGGGCTGGTGCCACTTGACTGGATGTACGGGAGATGTGTACATTTCGATGTGGAGGTCGCCATGCGGGAGATGTCCGTCAACCAGTTTCGCAGCAAGCTCAGGGCCGCCGTCGAGGGGGTGCTCGGCGCCCACGAGCCACTCCGAGTCACCCGGCGCGGGGGCGGCGACTTCGTGGTGGTGAGCGCCGAGGATTGGGAGCGCGAGCGCGAGACGCTCTTCGTGCTCGAGAACCGGTCGCTGATGCGCCAGATCGCTCGCTCGGCCGAGACGCACGAGGCGGGGGCGGGGTATCGGCCCTCGGACGAGGAGCTGGATGCGATCGATCGTCTTTGAGGGCGACACCTGGGAGCGCTACGAGGAGCTGCGCAAGAAGGACCCCTCCCTCCACCAGACGCTCCGCCGCCAGCTCGAGGAGATGCGCCGCGGCGACCCGGCCCGCGGTACCGGCAAGCCGGAGCCTCTGAAACACGGCCTGAGTGGGCTGTGGTCCCGCCGTCTCTCCCACGCCGACCGTCTGATCTACCGCTTCGACGCCGACGCCATTTACGTCTTCGCCCTCGGCGGGCACTACGAGAGGTAGCCCACAAAGACGACTGCAGCCTCCGCTGCCGCCTGCCAGGGTCCGAGTCTCATTCCCCGCTCGTCATTCGAGTTGCCGGCTGTCCCGAATTTCCACAAGCGAAGCACCTACGAAACCAGGGGTCGTTCTTCAGCGTGGAGAGGACGGTACGCTGCCCGGGTCTCCGCAGCGTCGGAGGTTCACCTGAGACTGCCAGGCGGCAAAACGGAATGAGGCATGGTGGCATGGTGGCATGGTCAGTGGGATGCCTGTCGAAGAAATCCCGGCCAGGAATGCTATGAGACCACGATATCTGGTCCCGTGTTGACGATACCGAATGTCTTGTATAGAGTACGGCCGTGCGGGCGGCGAACCTATCTCCGGCGCACCAATCCTCCTGGCGGGCCCCGCGAGCTCCCCGGAGGGCCGACTCCTATGGCGCGCCATGGTTGACGTAGTCGCGAAGGGCCGATATAATGCGTCTCGATTTAGAGGAGAAACCGATTGCTGCCGGGCCTATGGAGGAGATGCGCGCGCAATCCGTCTACCGAAGGAGAAAAACGTGAGTCCAAAGGCTAAGAGCTGGCAGAGCGTGCTCGCGGGCGTGCTCTGGGTCGTCGCCACCCTCTGGCTATCTTCAGGAGTCCAAGCGCAGAACTCGCCGGCGCCGACCTGTCGAACGAAGGTAACTGCAGTTGTCACGTTCAAGGTCGAGACCGCGGATGGGAAGTGGATGCGGTTCTCGGTTCGCGACCATCACGCGGCGGTGCTCAAGCTGATGACCACGGCGGAGCAATTCCGCTTGACGCCCATTGTCGACTCCAGCTCTGGCGATCTCCAGATCGAAGTGGTCCGGGTGAAGGCGGATGACGCAGCTGACAGGGTGGTCGAGCGCTTGATCGCCAAGGTCGGGTTCCCGTCGTTCCTGTCGGATCCGGCTCTCGTCCAAGTCGACGTCGAGGCCGTCGATTTCCGGCAAGCTCCTGAAGCCTCGGGCTTGCCGCAGGACCCGGGTTTGGCGATGAAAGGCCATCAATCTGGCGACTTCGGCGTCCAAGAGGAATGCTGTTTGACGTGCGGCGGGGTCCAGGGGTGCGGCTGCTTCGTCGGAGCCTCTTGCGGCAGTTGCTGCAGTTGCTGTGAACCTCCAAAGGTGTGAGCCGTTGATGACCAGAACCGAGCCAGCAGAGGTGAGCGGCTACCCCCTTCCGCCGTGAATGAGCTAGAATCGGTCAACGAGCCATGTATTGCTGCTTCGCTAAAGCATGGTAAACACGGAATCGAGTCGAGGAGATCCTGCTCATGACGAGAATCGAGGCAACCCTACTCATGGGATTCGCGCTGACGGCGTGCCTCCTTCTTCCCACGTCGCTCTCGGCGCAGCCGTCTCAGTGTCAGTCTCTCGGCGGCACTCATGCGCTCGCAGACAACCAGAGAATTCTTGGCGCAGAGCGAGGCGGTGTCAGCACCCTGGACTTCTCCGCGAAATACGCGGGCTCCTCCGTTATGGTCGAGGGTATCATCTGCAGCCCTCAAGGGAAGCCCCTGTCCAACACGGAGGTCCGGCTCTTGACGTACTCGGTCAGCCCTGATGCGGACCTCAGGGCCAGCGATGATGGCCGTCCCTCGGAGGAGGACCTCCGCGTCTCGAACGGCCATCCGTTCTCCACTCTTGGGACTCGGACAACTACGACCTCCGCGGATGGCCAGTTCCGGTTCATCGGAGTGGCGCCGGGCAAGGTTGCCCTGACGGTGAACTGGGACAGCGTGCCGAATCTCCCAGCCGTCATGTGGAACGTCACCTGGGAGTCGGGGCCACTGATGATCGTAGGACGCGAGTTCTAGTCCACGCGGCCTTCCGCCCCTTATGGGACGCCTCGCTTGGGAGCCTGGATGGCTCCTCGTTGAGTGGCTTGGCGGTCTGTGTGGCTTGTCAGTTGATCTCTTCGTGGGATAAGAGGCCGTGGGATCAGACAGCTCCAGATGGGACAAGGTGCGCAACTGGTCTGCGCTGATCGTGAGCATCGTCGCGGTCGCGCTAAGTCTGTTCAGCGTCTACCTGTCCTACCGCCAAGGCTGGATGAGCCAACGTCTCCAGCTCCTGCAGTTTCTGGACGACGCACGGGATTCGCTCAGCGGCACTGAGGACGCGTCTTTGTACGGCAGTCTCACGAGGGACCCGAGGAAGCTCGAGAATGCTCGTCGCAGCCTTGACCGAGCTCGAGTAGTCGCTCCCGACAACCCGAGTGTCCTGCTCTACGATGGGATGTACTACGAGGCGCTGGGCAATTGGGAAAGGGCGACGAGGTTATGCGACGGGGCCAAGAAATTGTCGAATGAGCGAGGGCGGACAAAGGCAGTGGTGTGTCTCGGAAACATCCTGATCGACCAGGGACGGCTCTCCGAGGCGGAGGCGCTTCTGCAATCCGCGACGCTCCACGGGCGGAAGTCCGCAGTGATCGAGGCCAATCTCTGTCTCGTGCTCAGCAAGGAGGGAAGACTGCCCGAGGCGAAGCGAGCCTGCGGCAGGGCTGTCGAGATCAATCCCCGGTCTCTCCCCGCCCAGAACAACCTCGGGACCCTCCTGCTGCAGGAGGGTGATCTCAGAGGCGCCATCGACAGATTCAACAAGGCGCTCGCCGAGAAGAGAGAACAGCCTGAGATCCTAGCCAATCTGGGCTTCGCCCTGTACCTCGCCGGACGAGATGACCCCGCGATCGACACGCTCGAAGAAGCGCTGACGGTAGATGCCAAGAACAGCTTCGTTCGAGAGAAGCTGGCCGAGCTATACAGGAAAAAGGGCGACGAGATCCGCGCCGAGGTCCTCGAAGCTGGCAGCCCACGCCAGATCGAGATTCACTAGTGGTCCGTCAATCTTCAAGTGACAGGGTATCTGGCGAGGATTTCGCGTCGCTGGCCAGCCGCTCCGACGCAGGCGTAGCGGGGCCCTACATCGAGGAGGAGCAACGCCGCCAGGGGCGTGAAGGACCTCCAGGACGCGTCAACTGAAGGTTGACGGACCACTAGCTTCGCAGGTCTCGAGGTCGGGACCCGCGACTCCGCAGCACTACCAGCTGTAGCCGCCGTCCTCCGTCACCCCTCGTCCCGGCCGTGGACCTCGGCGGGAGGCGAGGTGGCCTCGACGGCGCGGAAGGTCTCGACGACCTCGTAGCGGTGGGGGGCGCCGGCGGGGACGAGCCAGCAGTCGCCCTCTTCGAGGTGGATCTCCTGGCCGCCGAGATGGAGGTGGGCCTTGCCGGCGAGGACGAAGCCGATCGTCTCGTAGTCGCGGGCGTGGGCGCCTTCGCCCTCCTTGTCCGACGGCTCCTCCTCCCACAGGCGCATGGACAGGCGCTTGCCCATCACCAGGTAGCGCTGGCCCATCTTGCCCGCGGGCGAGTGGGCGGAGCTGACCTTCTTGATCGTGGTGTCGGCAGTCTCGGTCGCGGTAGGCATGGAATCTCCTTCCTGGTGAAGCTTCGCCTCAAACCGACGAGGCGTCTGGTGCATCTACGGCTTCGTGAGTCGCTGCTCCCCCGCCCGCGTCGAGCGGTGAACACTGCGCTCACCCGATCGGCTATTCCAGACCGCTGGATTCATCGGATGCCCCCCGCAACCCCTCGATCCCCTTCCCACCCCACGGGGGGGAAGGGGACGCCCCCTCCCTCTCGGGCTGTTTCTCGAGGAACTCGGCTCATTCGTCACGATTTGGCTCAGGGTAGACATCTAGTCGATCGCGCGGGGCTCGACCCCCGCGAAGAGCGTGCAAACCCCGGGCCGAGGGGCCGCTACACCGACGGCGTCGGCAGGCCGCCGGCCACCTCGAAGAGCTCGCGGGGGAAGCGGCGGGCGGCCTGGGCCTGGACGCCGACGTCGACCGGGCGGCGGCGGCGGGAGAGCTCGACGGCCGCGCGGGTGGCGACGCAGTACCAGGTCTCGGGCTCGCGCGGCCGCGGGGAGGCGAAGGCGCGGGCGGTGAAGATCGCCAGGTTGGTGCCGCCGTCCGGGTCCCGGGCCGAGCGGTAGCGGCACGCCTCGATCCCGGCCGCGCGGAGGGTCCGGCCGAGCGCCTGCGAGGCGGCGTAGGAGACGGGCGAGGAGATCTCCGCCTCGCCCGCGGCGAAGGGCGGCTTCGTGAGGTCGGCGCCCCGCTCCGTCCGGACCTCGGCCCGAAAGACGGAGAGGTCGACCAGGATCGGCTCGATCTCGGCCTCCGTGCCCTCCAGGAGGACCAGCCGGTAGTAGGCCGCCTCGGCGAGCGCCGTCGGCCGCCGGTCGGCGCCGTACCAGACGCCGCGCTCGGCGCGGGTGCCGAAACGGGAGCCGTGGGGCAGCGGCGGGTAGCGAAACGGGGTCGCGAGGAGGTAGTGGAGCCCGGCGAGCTCCGGCTCCGGCGGCAGCGGCGGTTTGGCGCGCTCGATCAGCTCCTCGAGAAGCGCCTGCTCGGCGGCCGAGTCCACGAGCTTGCGGGTGGAGATCACGTGTTGGGCCTCGACCACCCGCCAGGGGCGGGCCTCGAGGGGGGCGGCCTCAGCCTTGACCGCGGAGGGCGTCCAGGTAGTCGGCGACACGGACCAGCCCCTGGGCCGTTCGGAGGAGCTCGGCGGGGATGCCCGCGAGGTGGTGGTTGGAGGCGCGCAACCAGCGGCGGCTCTGCTCGGCGTCGCCGCCGAGGAGCCCGTCGAGGCTGCGGAAGACCCGGAGAAAGAGGAGGGCCAGCTCCCCCTCCTTGCTGCCCGGGTCGATGGTGCGCGTGCCGCGGGAGAGGCGCGAGACGGAGGCCGGGCTGACCCCGAGGATCGCCGCGATCTCCCGGTCCGTGAAGCCCAGGAGCTCGGCGGCGCGCTCCAGCGCCTTAGTCAGGACGGCCGGTGCCGAGGGGCGGGATTGGGTGAGCGGCAGCATGACAGGTGCAATTCTAAGCCGCACTCGTTTCGATTGCAACCACCCCGGGACGCCCCCCTGGCGCTTCCAGCCGCGAGGCGAGAGAATGGGGGTGCCGTCTTCCGCCGGCGCTCCGACACCCGCCACTGCCCGAGGAGGTCTCGACCGATGCGACTCCGTCCATTCCGGCTGCTGCCCGCCGCCCTCGCCACCCTCGCCCTCGTCTCGACGATCCTGCTCGCCGGCCCGGCCTCGGCCGGCCCCGCTCCGGCTCCGGCTTGGGAGCAGGCACAAGGCCTGGTCGAGGTGCCGGCGAGCCTCTACCAGGAGATGCACTGGCGCTCGATCGGCCCGTTCCGCGGCGGCCGCACGCGGGCCGTCGCCGGCGTGCCGGGCAACCCGGCGACGCTCTACATCGGCGTCTGCGACGGCGGCGTCTGGCGCTCGCGCGACTACGGGCGCACCTGGACCCCGATCTTCGACGACCAGCCGACCCAGTCGATCGGCGCCATCGCCGTCGCTCCCTCGGACCCGCGGACGATCTACGTCGCCTCGGGCGAGGGCCTCCAGCGGCCCGACCTCTCGGTGGGCAACGGCATCTACAAGTCGACCGACGGTGGCGCCACCTGGAGCCACTCAGGGCTCGAGGACGGCCAGCAGATCCCGGCCCTGGCGGTCGATCCGCACGATCCGGACCGGGTGTTCGCGGCGGTCCTCGGCCACCCGTACGGCCCCAACGAGGAGCGGGGCCTCTACCGCTCGACCGACGGCGGCGCCACCTGGGAGAAGGTCCTCTTCCTCGACCGGGACACCGGCGCCAACGACGTGGACGTCGACCCGGCGAACCCGGACGTGGTCTACGCCACGTTCTGGCAGGGACGCCAGGGGCCCTGGGAGTACGGCAACGCCTACGGCGGCGGCAACGGCGGCATCTACAAGTCGACCGACGGCGGCTCGACCTGGGCCAAGCTCGCCGGGGGGCTGCCGGACAAGATCGTCCAGGCCAACCTGGCGATCGCGCCGAGCCGGCCGGACCGCCTCTACGTGGTCCTCGCGACGACCAACGAGAGCGACTACCAGTCCGGCAAGGGGCAGGCCCTCTACCGCTCGGACGATGCCGGATCCACCTGGACGAGCGCCACCGACGACCCGCGGCCGCTCATGCGGATCGGCGGCGGCGACCTGCCCATGCTGGGGGTCGATCCGCAGAACCCGGACGTCGTCTACAGCACCTCGATCGTGACCGTGCGCTCCGAGGACGGCGGCACGACCTGGACCAGCCTGCGCGGCGCGCCGGGCGGCGACGACTACCAGAACGTCTGGATCGACCCCGAGGACCCGAACGTCATCCTCCTGGCCGCCGACCAGGGCGCGATCGTCTCGGTCGACCGGGGCGCCACCTGGAGCTCCTGGTACAACCAGCCGACGGCGCAGCTCTACCACGTGCAGGCGAGCGACGACTTCCCGTACAAGGTGTGCAGCGGCCAGCAGGAGAGCGGCTCGGTATGCATCTCGAACCGGGGCGACGACGGCGCCGTGACGATCCGGGACTGGCACCCGGTAGGTGCCATCGAGTATGGCTACGTGGCCCCCGATCCGCTGGACACGGACGTCGTCTACGGCGCCGGCCGGAACGTCGTCTCGAAGTACCGCTGGTCGACCGGCCAGACCCAGAACGTGACGCCGATTCCGGTCTTGGGCGACGACTACCGGGTGGACCGGACCCAGCCGATCATCTTCTCGCCGGTCGACCCCCACGTCCTCTACTACGCCGCCAACAAGGTCTTCGAGACCCGCGACGGGGGCGCCACCTGGCGCCGGATCAGCCCGGACCTGGCGCGCGAGAACCCCGGCATCCCGGCGAGCCTCGGCACCTTGGCGGACAAGGACCCCGCGGCCGCCGGCAAGCGGGGCGCGGTCTACGCCCTGGGGCCGTCGTTCAAGACCCTGGACACCCTCTGGGCCGGAACCGACGACGGGGCGATCCAGGTGACTCGCGACGGCGGGAAGAGCTGGAAGGACGTGACGCCGGCCGGTCTCGAGCCGTGGAGCAAGGTGACCCAGATCGAGGCCTCCCACTTCGACGACAGCTCGGCCTACGCCTCGGTGAGCCGGTTGCGGGTGGACGACCTGCGGCCGTACATCTACCGGACCCACGACGGCGGCGAGAGCTGGCAGAAGATCACCGCGGGCCTGCCCTCCGACGCGCCGGTCGACGCCGTGCGCGAAGACCCGGTCCGCCAGGGCCTCCTCTACGCCGGCACCGAGACCGGCGTCTGGGTCTCCTTCGACGAGGGCAAACACTGGCAGTCGCTCCAGCTCGACCTGCCCCACAGCTCGATGCGCGACCTCTGGATCCACGACGACGACCTGATCGTGGCGACCCACGGGCGGGGCTTCTGGGTCCTGGACGACCTGGCGCCGCTGCGCCAGGCGAGCGCCGCGGTGGCGGGCGAGGCCGCCCACCTCTTCCGCCCGGCGCCGGCCGTCCGCGTGCGCCGGGACGTCTACACCGACACGCCGCTCCCGGCCGGCGAGCCCATGGGCGAGAACCCGCCCGCCGGCGCCGTGATCGACTACACGTTGGGCCGGGCCGCCACCGGTCCGGTGACCCTGGAGATCCTCGACGGCGCCGGCCAGGTGGTGCGGACCTACTCGAGCACCGACCAGCCCGAGCTCTCGGCCGAGGACCTGGCCAAGCAGATGATCCCCACCTACTGGGTGCGCCCCTTCCGGAGCCTGCCGGCGACGCCCGGCATGCACCGCTGGGTATGGGACCTGCGCCACGCACCGCCGGAGACGGCCGAGCGGAGCTACCCGATCTCGGCCGTCCCCCACGACACGCCGCGGGTGCCCCAGGGGCCGCAGGTGGTGCCGGGGAGCTACACCGTCCGTCTGAGTGTGGACGGAACGACGCAGACCGCGCCGCTCGAGGTGACCCTGGACCCGCGGGTGAAGACGCCGGAGGAGGGGCTCGCCCGGCAGCTCGCCCTCGAGCGGATGCTCTCCGGGCGGATGAGCGACGCGACCCACGCCGTCTCCTCGGCGCGCGCGGTCCGCGAGCAGATCGCGGCCCTCGGCGAGCGGGCCAAGGGCCGGCTGGGCCGCGAGCTCGACGCCTTCGACCGGCGGGTGAAGAGCGCCCTCGAAGGGGAGACGACGAAGGACCGGGCCCAGGAGACGGCGAAGAAGGGCGCCCAGCGGGAGGCCGCGAAGAGCGCTCAGGCCGGGCCGCCGCCGCGGCCCGGCCTCCAGGCCCTCCAGGGCCGTGCCGGCTCGCTCTACGGCCAGATCGGCGCCGCCGACGTGGCGCCCACCGCGGTTCAGGCCGAGGCGGCGAAGCAAGTGGACAGCGACCTCGCCGCCGCCCTCGAGCGCTGGCAGTCCTTGGCCGCCGAGGTGCCCGAGCTCAACCGGAAGCTCGAGCGAGCCGGCCTGCCGAAGCTCGACCTCGCGGCGGAGCCCAAGGAGCCGGCCCCGGCGGGGGACGTCGAGTAAGGGCTCTCAGCGCCGCAAGCCGAGGGCGAAGAGGAGGGCCTCGCGAATCTCTTCCAGGCGGGCCGGTGTCAGGGTGGTGATCAGGCCGCCGAGCTTGCCGCGCGTGACGGTCTGCACGTGATCGAGGTTGACGGCGCAGGTGCGGGGCATTCCGTCGTCCTCGCTCAAGACCACCTCGGTGGGGATCTCGCGGAGGGTGGTCGTGATCGGAGCGATCGTCACCTCGACAAGGAACTCGAGGGCCGAGCTGCGGGTGAGGACGACGACCGGGCGGCGCTTGTCCGGGCGCTGGAAGCGGTACCAGCGGACCTCTCCGTGAGCGAGGTCTCGGGGCATCACTCGGCCCAGGCCTGCTCGTCCTCCCAGACGTCGAACTCACCCGCCTGGACCGGATGGCGGCGGTAGCCCTCCCGCTGCCGATCCTCGAGCCTCCGGAGGCGCCGGCGCTCCAAGCTCGCCCGGAGGGCGTCCCGGGCGAAGGCCGAGCGGGAGGTGCCCAGCTCCTTCACGACCCGGTCGACCTCCTCGACCAGGGCTTCGTCGAGTGTCATCTGTATCGTCCTCATGGTGGCTCCTTCTAGCGATCCCGATCCACATTATAATCCACATGCGAAACTCGAAACCGGCCGCAAGGGGCGAGCTCGAAGGCCAAGTCCCTCGGTCCAGGCAGTAATTCTTGCGCGGAGCCTAAGTCCAGAGCCGGCGGAGGACCGGCCGGGGCGGCGGCTCGCCGGCCGGGGCTTCGAGCCAGTCGCGCCAGGCCCGAGCGCCGGCGCGGAGGCGGTCGAGGTCGAGGCCCTCGGTGCCCTGGGGGTAGGGCTCGATCCGGGAGAGGCCGCGGTCGAGGACCCGTCGGGCCGGGCCCGGGTTGCCGCGCTCGACGTAGTGGTACAGACCGACGGCGACCTGGATCAGTCCGCGCCAGAGCTCCCGGGGCTCGGGCGTCGTCGAGCGCCAGATCTCCTCCCACGCCTCGTGCGCCTCGAAGAAGCGCCCGGCGTTGAAGTGCGCGGCGCCCTCGCCGAGGCGGGCGAGGCGCTCGGCCGGAGTGAGGTCCGGGTGGAGGGCGCGGCGCGGGGGCACGCCGGCAGTGTAGCCAACGCCGTCCGGAGTGCGGGCTCCTACCCGGCGAGCTCCCGCATCAGCTCGGCGAACTCGCCGAAGGGGAGGGCCTGGGCGCCGTCGCTGAGGGCGGTCTCGGGCGCCGGGTGGATCTCCACCATCACCCCGTGGCGGGCGACCCCGCGGGCGGCGAGGGCGAGGGGGCGGACGAGCTCCCGGCGGCCGGCGGCGTGGGACGGGTCGACGATCACCGGCAGGTGGGTGAGCTCCGCGAGCAGGGCGACGCCGCCCAGGTCGAGGGTGCTCCGGGTGGCGGTCTCGAAGGTGCGGATGCCGCGCTCGCACAGGACCACCCGCCGGTTGCCCTGGGCCAGCACGTACTCGGCGGCGTTCAGGAGCTCGTCGAGGGAGGCCGACATCCCGCGCTTCAAGAGCACCGGCCGGTCGACCCGCCCCACCTCCGTGAGGAGGCTGAAGTTCTGCATGTTCCGGGCGCCCACCTGGAGCATGTCGGCGAGCTCCGCGACCCGGCCGACGTCGGCCGGCGAGAGGACCTCGGTGACGACCGGCAGGTCGAACCGGCGGCCGGCCTCGGCCAGGAGCTCGAGCCCTTCCCACCCCAGGCCCTGGAAGCTGTAGGGCGAGGTGCGCGGCTTGAAGCAGCCGCCGCGGAGGATCTGGCCGCCGCACTCGTTCACCTGGCGGGCGCACGCCATCAATTGGTCCGCCGACTCGACGGCGCACGGGCCGGCGATCACCACGAAGGCGTCGCCGCCGATCTCGACGCCGCCGACCCGGACGACGGTGGTCTCGCCCGGCGCTCCGCGGTCCACGAGGCGGCGGCGGCCGTTCCCCCGCGGCGCTTCGGAAGCGCGCGCCGCGGCCGCGGGCGCCGCCGGTTCCGGCTCGCGCGCCGCGGCGAGGGCCCGGGGCGAGGGCGCGACCCGCGGGCGCTGGCCGGTCGGGTAGCAACCGAGGACGCGCAGGAAGCTCGTCGTCCGGCGCAGCTCGTCGAGAGCCTCCCGCACGCGGGGCTCGTCCACGTTGCCCTCGAAGTCGAGGTAGAAGAGGTACTCGAAGGGGGAGCCCCGGCGCGGGCGCGACTCGAGCTTGGTCAGGTTGAGGCCGTGGCGCTCGAGGATCGAGAGCGGCTCGAGGAGCGAGCCCGGGCGGTGCGGCGTGCCCATGAGGAGCGAGGTCTTGGCCGGGACCCGCGGGTCCACCCGCACGCGGCTCGGGGCGAGGACCAGGAAGCGGGTGAGGTTCTCCCGCTCGTCGGCGATGTCCCGGCGGAGGACGGGCAGGCCGTGGAGGCGCGCCGCCGCCTCGCTGGCGATCGCGGCCTGCGCCGGGTCGCCGTCCTCCCGGACCTTCGCGACCGCCAGCGCCGTGTCGCCCCAGGGGAGCCGCCGGGCCTCGGGCAGGCCGGCGAGGAACCGCGAGCACTGGGCGAGCGCCTGCCAGTGGGAGAGGACCCGCCGCAGGCTCTGGAGCGGGACCTCCTCGAGACCGATCAGGCAGTGCTCGACCCGGAGCACGATCTCGCCGACCACGGCCAGGCGCGTTTCGAGGAGGAGGTCGTAGACCGGGTGGACGCTCCCGGCGGTCGTGTTCTCCACCGGCAGCACGCCGTGGCTGGCGGTCCCGCCCTCGACGGCGGCGACCACGTCGGAGAACTCGGGCAGGCCCTCGTAGGCCGCGCCGTCCTCGTCGCCGAAGGCGCTCCGGGCCGCCAGGTGGGAGTAGGCGCCCGGGACTCCCTGGAAGGCCACGCGCACGGGGGCGGCGGCGGCCCGGCCTCCATTGGCGCCTTCTTGAGCCAGGCGCTCCTGGAGGCCGACCGAGTCCTCCAGGATCTCCTGGAAGACGCGGCTCACCAGGCGGCCGTCGAGCCCCCGCTCGCGACCGGCGCCCACCAGGCGGTCGAGGATCGCCTGCTCCCGGTCCGGCGCCCGGACGGCGGCGCGGCTCGTCTCCTTCCGGTCCGCCACGCCGCGGACCAGGCGGCGGCGCTCGGCCAGGAGCTCCAGGATCCGGTCGTCCACGCCGTCGATCTCTCGCCTCAGGTCATTCAGCTCCATCGGGTCCTCCCGTAAGCGCGCTCGGAGATCCCCAGAAAACGAAAACGCCGGCCTCGGAAGGCCGGCGTCGGAATCGTCTGGGTCGCTCGGTGCGGTCGGTCTACCCCGGGCGGCGCTCCTTCGGCCGGCCGTCTCGCAGACGGCTGGTAAAGGAGAACCGATACCAGGTCAGGCGGTGCATGGGAGGGGGAGGATACGCCACCCGGGGAGGAGGCGTCAACCCTCTCTGCCAACATACGGTGAGACGATGCAGCCACCAGAATTAAGGAACCCGAGGGCGAGAGGAGAGGCACCGTATGCCAGAGACGAAGCAGGAGAACGGTTCGGGAGGGCACGGAGCTCCGGCCCGGCCGCTGGAGGGAGCCGTAGGCGACCGGAAGCGGCCGGGCCGCGTGACCTCGGCGCCCAATCCCCAGCTCGTCGAGCGTCCGCGTCGGCGCAGGTTCACGGCGGCGTACAAGCTCGAGATCGTCCGCGCGGCGGACGCGTGCACGGAGCCGGGTGAGATCGGGGCTCTGCTGCGGCGTGAGGGGCTGCACTCCTCGCACCTGGCAAAGTGGCGCAAGCAACGGGACAAGGGGGCCTTGGAGGCGTTGTCGAAGCGTCGGGGCCGCCCTGGGGCCGATCCCCGGGCCGCTGAGATCGAGCGTCTTCGCCGGCGTGCCGAGCGCGCCGAGAGCGAGCTCGAGACGGCCCGCAAGGTGATCGAGGTGCAAAGAAACGTCTCCGCGCTTCTGGGAGCGCTGCTCGAGCCCAGGAGCGCGGAGGAGAGCATCGAGCCATGATCGAGCAGACCGTCGAAGAGCTCACGCCCCTCGTCGGGACCCGGCCGGCGTGCCGAGCGCTGGGTGCGTCGCCGGCGACGATCTACCGGCGTCGGCATCCTCCCGACCCACGGCCCCACAAGCCACGAGATCCCCCACCGCGGGCCCTCTCGCCTGCCGAGCGTCAGGCGGTGCTCGACGAGCTGCACGGCGAGCGCTTCGTGGACTCTTCGCCCGCCGAGGTGTGGGCCACGCTGCTCGACGAGGGCCGCTACCTGGCGTCCGAACGCACGATGTACCGGCTGCTCGCCGAGAAGGGCGAGGTGCGCGAGCGGCGCGACCAGCTCACGCACCCTCGCTACGCCAAGCCGGAGCTGCTCGCCGAGCGTCCCAACGAGGTCTGGAGCTGGGACATCACCAAGCTGCGCGGACCGGCCAAGTGGACCTCCTACTACCTCTACGTGATCCTCGACGTCTTCAGCCGCTACGTGGTCGGCTGGACCATCCAGTACCGGGAATCCTCCGCGCTCGCCGAGCAGCTGATCGCCCAGGCGACCGAGCAGCAGGACATCGCACCCGGGCAGCTGACCCTCCACGCCGACCGCGGCAGCGCGATGACGGCCAAGCCGGTGGCCTACCTGCTGGCCGATCTCGGGGTCACCAAGACCCACTCGCGCCCCTACACCTCGAGCGACAACCCGTTCTCGGAGTCCCAGTTCAAGACCCTCAAGTACCGACCCGACTTCCCCGACCGCTTCGGCTCTATTCTGCACTCCAGGAGCTTCGGCCGGGCCTTTATCGACTGGTACAACCACGAGCATCGCCACTCCGGCCTCGGCCTCATGACCCCCGCCGCCGTCCACTACGGCCAGGCCGAGGCGCTACGGGCCGAACGCCAACGCATCCTGACCGCCGCCTTCGAAGCCAACCCGGAGCGCTTCGTCCACGGCCACCCGAAGCCACCCGAGCTACCCAAGGCCGTCTGGATCAACCCACCCGACAACCATGGAGATGCTCCCTAATTGATCGAACCCACCGTCTCACCGGGGTTGACAGGCTCCGCAACCCGGGAATCCCCTCGGCCACCGGGCGCACGACGGGGACCGGGAGGACGGGGGCGACGGGGCCGGAGCGAGGCGCATGGGAACGCTTCGCTCCTCGCAACGCCTGCGCGACGCTCCAGTGGCACCGCGAGGCAGGAGCGAGTCGTTGACAGGACCGTGGACGGGGCGGAGACTGAGGAGCTCCTGGGAGCCGGGAAACTGCTATGAAGGAGGAGGGATGAACGCGATCCTCATCGCCGCGCTGGGGCTGGTCGCCTACGCGCTCGCCTATCGCTTCTACGCCCGATTCCTCGCCACGCGGATCTTTCGGCTCGATCCCGGCTACGTCACCCCGGCCCACGAGTTCCAGGACGGCACCGACTTCGTCCCCACCAACAAGCACGTGCTCTGGGGGCACCACTTCACCTCGGTGGCCGGCGCCGCGCCCATCGTGGGGCCGGCGATCGCGGTCTTCTGGGGGTGGTTGCCGGCGCTGCTGTGGGTGATCTTCGGCACCATCTTCTTCGCCGGCGTCCACGACCTCGCGACGCTGTGGATCTCGGCCCGCCACAAGGCCCGCTCCATGGGCTCGCTGACCGAGGACGTCATCTCCCGGCGCTCGCGCACCCTGTTCCTGGTGGTGATCTTCCTGCTCCTCCTGATGGTCAACGCGGTCTTCGCAGTGATCATCGCCCGGCTGTTCGTGAAGTTCCCGGGCAGCGTGCTGCCGATCTGGATCGAGATCCCCATCGCCATGCTGGTCGGCTGGTGGCTCTACCGGCGGGGCGGCAAGCTCCTCTGGCCCTCGATCGGGGCGCTGGTGGCCCTCTACTTCTTCATCTGGGTGGGAAGCCGGGTGCCGATCTCCCTGCCGGCGAGCACCGTGGGGCTCGACCCGGCGGCGATCTGGGTGGTGCTCCTCTTCGCCTACTGCTTCTTCGCCTCGCGCCTGCCGGTCTGGCTGCTGCTCCAACCGCGCGACTACGTCAACTCCCACGAGCTGATCGTGGGCCTGGGCGTCCTCTACCTGGGGCTCCTGGTGGGCATGCCGGCGATGGTGGCCCCGGCCTGGAACCCGGCGCCGGCCGGCGCGCCGCCGGTGGTGCCGATCCTCTTCATCACCATCGCCTGCGGCGCGATCTCGGGCTTCCACGGCCTGGTGGCTTCGGGCACCTCGTCGAAGCAGCTCGACAAGGAGACCGACGCCCGCTTCGTGGGCTACATGGGGGCGGTGGGCGAGGGCGCCCTCGCCCTGGGCTCGATCCTGGCGGTCACCGCCGGCCTGGCGGCGACCCGCGGCGAGTGGCTGTCGCACTACTACACGAGCTGGGCGGCGGCGAGCGGCGGCGCGGCGGGCTTCTTCGTGTCGGGTCTCGCCCACATGGCGGAGAACCTGGGCGTGCCGGTGGCGCTCGGCGAGGTCTTCGCCACGGTCATCGTGGTCTCCTTCGCCGCCACCACCATGGACACCGGCGTCCGGCTCCAGCGCTACATCATCCACGAGGTGGGGGAGACCTGGGGCATCCGGGCGCTCGGCAACCCGACGCTGGCCACCCTGCTGGCGGTGGGCACCTGCATGCTCCTCGCCTTCGGCGCCCACGCGCCGGGCGGCGGGGTGGGCTCCGGGGGGCTGGTCATCTGGCCGCTCTTCGGCACCACCAACCAGCTCCTGGCGGCGCTCTCGCTGATCGTGGTCTCGGTTTACCTGCGGCGCCTCGGCCGGAGCCTGGTGCCGACTCTCGTGCCCATGGTCTTCGTGCTGGTGATGACCATCTGGGCCATGCTCAGCTCCCTCGGTACCTGGTGGCTGGGCGAGACGCCCAACTACCTGCTGGGGGTGATGGGCCTCTTGGTGCTGGGCGCCGCCGTCTGGATGGCCCTCGAGGCGGTGATCGCCCTGCGCGCGCCCGTAGCGCCGGGCGCGGTCCGGGAGACCACCCGGCCATGAGCGACGGGCCGGAAGGGCGCGGTCGGCGCGGCTGGGCCGAGCGGCTGCGCTCCGCACTTCGCCGCTTCGCGGCGGCCTACGACGAGGTCTTCTTCGCCCGCTGGCGCGGGAGCCTGGCGCGCGAGCGGCGCGACCGGGAGGATCTCTTCTTGCTCCTCTGCTTCTCCGATCTCCTGGGCATCCCCAACCCGGTCAACTACTACACCCTGGAGCTGCTGCCCGCGATGCTCGAGCGTTTCCACGAGTGGCACCTCGCCCAGGGCATGGAGCGCTCGCCGCTCGAAGGCTTCCGCTGATGCTGAGCGGCGCCTCCCCCGGCGGGGGAGGGGGGCCGGGGGGAGCGCTCGGAGAGTGGCTCGCCCGCGGCGTCGTCTTCTTCGGCGGCAAGGGCGGCGTCGGCAAGACCACCTGCGCCGCGGCCTTCGCCCGACTGGCGGCGAGCTCGGGGCGGCGCACCCTCCTCGTCTCGACCGACCCGGCGCACTCGACGGCCGACGTCCTGGCGACGCCGCTCGGCCCCGAGGAGCGCGAGGTGGCGCCCCGGCTCTCGGCCCTGGAGATCGACGCGGCGGCCGAGGCGGCGGCGTACGTCGAGCGGGTCCGCGGCCATCTCGGGCGGGTGACGCCGCCCCACCTGCGCGCCGAGATGGAGCGCCAGATCGAGCTCGCCCGCGTTTCTCCGGGAGCGGAGGAGGCGGCGCTCTTCGACCGCATGGCCGCGCTCGTCGACGCGGTCGGCGGGCGCTACGACCTGCTGGTCTTCGACACCGCCCCGACCGGCCACACGCTCCGGCTCCTGACCCTGCCCGAGCTCCTCCAGGCCTGGGTCGACGGCCTCCTCGAGCGGCGGCGCAACGTCGAGCGCCTCTCGGACATGTGGCGCCGGATGACCGTGGGCCGGGGCGCCGAGGAACGGCCGGAGGATCCGATCGAGGCGGTGCTCCTCGAGCGGCGCCGCACCTTCTACCGAGTGCGCACCCTGCTGCTCGACGAGCGGCGCTCGGCCTTCGTCTTCGTGCTGGTCCCGGAGCGGCTTCCGATCCTCGAGACCTCCCGGGCGATCGAGGTGCTCCGCCGCCACCACGTGCCGGTGGCCGGGCTGATCGTCAACCGGGTGCTGCCGGTGGAGGCGGGCGAGAGCGGCTTCTTCGCCGCCCGGAGGCGCCAGGAGGCGACCTATCTCGCCGAGATCGACGCCGCCTTCGCAGGCCTGCCACGCCTCGCGGTGCCGCTCCTGCCGAGCGACGTCACGGGCCCGGCCGAGCTCGAGGCGGTGGCCGCCGCGTTGGCGGGGGAGGCCGTGGGAGGGGCGGCGGGTCGGTAGGGGGGAAGGGGGGGGAGGCGGCTAGCTGCGGTACCGGTAGACGATCCGGCCGCGCTTCAGGTCGTAGGGGGAGACCTCGAGCTTCACCTTGTCGCCGGGCAAGACCCGAATCCGGAACCGGCGCATCTTGCCCGCGATGCGGGCGAGCACCTCGTGACCGTTCTCGAGGGCGACCCGGAAGTTTCCGTTCCCCAGGACGTCCTCGACCTCACCTTCGAATTCCAGCGCTTCTTCTTTCGGCAAATCGACTCCTCTCGCAACACGACTCCCTCGGGGCGGCAGGGTCTTGCCACCGGTCCAGGTGGGACGCCGCGCGGGATGCGCAACCGTCAGGCGTGTGGGAAGTCGCGGGTGGAACGGACCGATCCCTGGGCCGGTTCACTCCCAGGGTAGAGGGCCGAGGGGGTGGCTGTCAACTTGGGCCTGCGATCCCATCGATGCGACCTCCCTGAGGGCGGGGACGGGGCGCGCGCCTTGCGAGGAGGGCGCCTCGACGCCCTCGGTGCCAGCACGTATTCCCGCACGAGCCCTTACGGATCGGCCCCGTCCCGCCGGCCGCGGAGCAAGACGAGGGTGGCGCCGGTGCCGCCGAGGCGCGGTGGAGCGGAGGTGAAGGCGAGGGTCCAGGAGGCGATGGGGGCCTCCGAGAGCCACCCGGGCAGGCCCTCCTTGAGCACCGGTCCCGCCGCCGATCTCAGCCCCCGGCCGTGGACCACCCGGACGCAGCGCAGGCCCGCCCGCCGGGCGCGCCGGAGGCCGTCGCGGAGCGCCCCGCGCGCCTCCGCCGCGGGGAAGCCGTGGAGGTCGACGGTGAGCTCGACCGGCAGCTCCCCGGCGCCCAGGGCGGCGAGCTGGCCGGGGGCGACGCCGGCGACGTGCGCCACCAGGCGCTCGCCGTCGCGGGTGACCTCGAAGGGCGCCATCGCCGCTCCCGGGCCGTGGTCCACCCGGCCGCCCGGGCCCTTGCGGCGCGCCGCCGGACGGCGCTTCGGGGGTGGCGCCGAGCGCGTCTCCAGCCGGACGACGTCGCGCATCGCGTGCTCGAAGAGATCCCGGTCCTCGCTCGGCTCGTCGCTGGGTCCGCGGCTCATGGTCCACCCGTCCGGGGCCATTGTACGGGCGGTCGCCGCGAGCCGGGAAAGGGCAGCGCGTCCGAGGTGAGTCGCCGCCGCGGATTCGTGCGATAATCGCACTCAACGCAACAACCCATCGTCCGGTTCTGCGGGTCACCTGCGGCGAGCTGTCGGGTACCTTCGCGAGGGACGTACGCGGGTGGGCGCACCGACGAGAAAGGAGCTCTTCATGGGTCGGAAAGCTTCACGCTTCACCCCGCTCTACGTGCTTGCCACCTTGCTCCTCGCACTCGCAGCCGTACCCCTCCAGGCGCAGTGGCAGATCGAATCGCCCGATGGCACCAGCTCGATCAAGTTCGGCTTTCTCTCCCAGATGAGGGCCGAGTCGCTGGACACCGGCGACAACACGGCTCAGAACCTGTTCTTCCGGCGGCTGCGCTTGCTCGCCGGGGGCAAGATCACCGACCAGCTCTCCTTCTTCATGGAGACCGACAGCCCGAACCTGGGCAAGGCGGGATCCAGCGGCACGAAGGACGCCGGCGACATCTTCATCCAGGACTTCGTGGTCACCTACAAGCCGGCCGGCGACGCGTTCAACCTCGACACCGGGATGATCCTGATCGAGACCTCGCACAACTCGAACCAGTCGGCGGCCACGCTGATGGCGGTCGATTACGGCCCGTACTCGTTCGTCTCCTCCGGGCCGCTCGACGAGCGAGTGGGGCGCGACTACGGGGTGCGGGCGCGCGGCTATCTCGCCAACGACCACTTCGAGTACCGGGCCGGCATCTACCAGGGCAAGCGGGGCGCCAACGCCGACAACTCCTTCCGCTACGTGGGCCGGGTGGTCTACAACGTGTTCAGCGCCGAGAAGGGCCTGTTCTACAGCGGCACCACCCTGGGCAAGAAGCACATCCTCTCGCTCGGGGCGAGCGTCGACCATCAGGAGGACTACGACGCCTGGGACGGCGACGTGTACTGGGACCAGCCGCTCGCCGGCGGCAACGGCCTCACCTTCCAGGCGGACTGGACCAGCTACGACGGCGATGTCTTCCTGCCGACCCTGCCCAAGCAGGACGACGCCCTGGCGGAGGTGGGGTTCTACTCCGCGGCCACCAAGCTCCTGCCCTTCGTCCAGTACGCCAAGCGCAACTTCGACGATCCCGCCCTGGGCGACGAGGACCAGCTCCAGGTGGGCGTCGGCTACATGTTCCGCGGGCACAACGGGAACCTCAAGTTCTCCTACGGCAGGCTCTCGAAGGACGGGACCTCCGACCGCGACCAGTTCTGGCTGAACTTCCAGACCTTCGTGTTCTAGATGTCTGATCAGGCCAGAATCGTGACGAACGAGCCGCGTTCCCCGAGCAACAGCCCGAGAGGGAGGGGGCGTCCCCTTCCCCCCCCGTGGGGTGGGAAGGGGATCGAGGGGATGCGGGGGGCATCCGGTCGATCGTCCCCTTCCCCCCCGTGGGGTGGGAAGGGGATCGAGGGGATGCGGGGGGCATCCGGTCGATCGTCCCCTTCCCCCCCGTGGGGTGGGAAGGGGATCGAGGGGATGCGGGGGGCATCCGGTCGATCGTCCCCTTCCCCCCCGTGGGGTGGGAAGGGGATCGAGGGGATGCGGGGGGCATCCGATGGATCCAACGTTCTGGAGTCGCCGTTCCGAGGAGCGCAGCCGTGATCGCTCGGCGTGGGAGGGGGACCAGCGGCCCGTGGCGCCGGAGACGCTTCAGGCGCCTCGTCGGTTTGAGGCGGAGCTTCGCTAGGATGACCCGCCCGGGGGCGAGGTGATCTCGCCCCGCCCCCGGCCTTGCCCTTCAAACCGTCAGCCTGCCCAGCCGCGCGGCCCCGAGCCGCGCCCGGAGCGCGAGGAACAGCTCGGCCGTCGCCAGGGCGTCGGTCAGGGCGTGGTGAGAGTCGTAGGCGGGCAGGCCGAAGCTTTCGCGCAGCTCCGCCAGGCCGCGGGGAAGGGGCTCCTCGTGAGCCCGGATCGCCGCCAGGCGGTGCTCGAGCCGGCCGACCAGGGCCTGGGTGTCGACCACCCGGCGGCGCCGCGGCCAGGGGCGGCCGAGCCGGCGCCAGGTCCGGCGCAGGAAGGCGACGTCGAGGGAGGCGTGGTGGACCAGGAGGACCGCGTCGTCGAGCCGCTCCTCGACCCGGGCGGCGACCTCGGCGAGCGGCGGCGCCCGGTGCAGCTCCGCCGGCAGGATGTGGTGCACCCCGACGGCCTCGTCGTCGAGGCCCTCGAAGCTCCCGGGGTGGACCAGGCTGTAGAAGCGCTCGCCCCAGCGGATCGCGCCCCGGCGCACCGGCACCATGCCCACCGAGAGGATCCGGTGGCGGCGCGGATCGAGGCCGGAGGTCTCGAGGTCGAGGGCCCAGTAGAGGACCTCGTCCCAGGGCGGGGAGGCGAAGAGCATGGGTCTCAGCCCAGCCGGTCCGTCCCGTAGCGCAGGGAGACCGCCTCCTGGATCTCCCGGATGGCGAGGAAGGCCTCCTTCAGGTGCCGCCGCGTCAGGTGCGAGAGCTCGTCGAGGGGGACCAGGTTGTCCGGCGCCCGCCCCCGGCGCACGGCTTCGAGCTGGTGCTCGAGGCGCAGGCGCAGCAGGAAGCGGAAGGCCTCCGACAGCGTCTCGGCGCCGTCGGGGCTCAGGCTGCCGGCGACGGCCGCCGCCGCCAGGCGATCGAGCGTGCCGCGCACGGGAACCCGGGCCTCCAGGGCGCAGAGCCGCGCGAGGCTCACCACCGGGACGATGCCGCCGCGCTTCAGGTCGACGCCCCCGGAGCGCTCGCGGATCTGCCGGAAGAGGCCGATCGGCGGCCGGAAGTCGAGGGCGTTCTTCGCCATGTGGGCGAGGAACGAGCGCTGGCCGCGGGCCTCGCCGATCATCTCGTCCAGGGGGGCGAGCGAGAGGGTGCCGTGGACCGGCCGGAAGTCGAAAAAGTTGGCGGCGTCGATCAGGGCCTGGGGCTCGGGCGCCGCGAGCCAGCCGCCGAAGAGCTCGAGCCAGGCGGCGAGCGGCCGGTGCCAGCGGTCGGCCATGAAGCCGCCCGGGCAGGGAGGGATGCCGAGCTGGACCAGGCCGCCGGTCACCCGGGCGGCGAGCTCGGTGAAGTAGCGCCGGGCCTCGCCGGTGTCTTCGGCGTAGACCAGGGCGTTGTCCTGGTCGGTGAGGAGTGCCTGCTCGCGCCGTCCCTCGGAGCCGAAGACGATCCAGGCGTAGGGGCAGGGCCGCTCCCCCAGCTCCCGCTCGGCCAGCCGCAGCAGGCGGGCGGCGGCGGCGTCGTTGACGCTCGATACGATGCGGCCGATCTCGACCGCGTCGAGGTTGCCCCGGAAGAGCACCTCGACCATGCCGCCGAGCTGCGCGGAGTAGTCGGGGAAGGCGTCGGGGCTTTCGATCTTCTCGACCCGCGAGAGCAGGGAGATGGGGCTCCGGTGGTGGTGGCGCAGCAGGTCGCTGTCGGTGATCACCCCCAGCACCTCGTCGCCCTCGGCCACCGCCAGGTGGTGGATCCGGTTCTCGAGCATCGAGACGAGGGCGTCGAACACCGGCGTGCCGGCCGCGATCGTGAGGAGCGGCCGGCTCATCACGCGCGAGACCGGCGTATCGACCGGCCGGCCGCGGGCGAGGATCCGGCGGCGCAGGTCCCGGTCGGTGACGATCCCCGGCGGCCGGCCGCCGACCAGGATCGAGCTCACCCCTTCGCGGGTCATGGCCCGGGCGGCTTCGGCGACGGTCGCCTCCGGCCGCACGAAGACCGCGGCCCGGGTGACGAGCGTTGCGACCGGGGTCGAGAGGTCGCCCGAGAGCAGGGGCGACTCGGCCTGGGCGGCACGGCGCAGGCGGCTCGCCAGGCCGGCGACGAAGAAGTCCGCGAACTCGCGCTCCTCCATGAGGCGGTGGAACAGCTCGCCCGGGATCCGAAAGAGCAGGCTGTCCTCCTCGGCGATCACGTCGTTGCCCGGGGGTCCCCCCGCGAGGAGCGAGGGATAGCCGAAGGCCTCTCCCTCCTCGAGCACCTGAAGGGGTGCGCCGTCGCGCTCGAGGCGCACCGCGCCCTTCCTCACCACGTAGAGGTACCGATTCTCCGGGTCGGTACGGCGGATGACCGCCTCGCCCCGCGGGACGTAGGTCACCTCCAGGCGCTCGAGCACCCGCTCGACGAGGTCGCTCCGGAGCCGGTCGAACGGCGGGTGGCGGGGCAGGAAGACGTCGGGTTCCATCGCGGGCTCGAGACGAAGACGCCCCCTCCGCCGCACGGTGCGGAGGGGGCGTCCAGAGTACGACTGCCGCTCAGTGGGCCTCGGCCGCCCCCGCGCCTCGCGGCACGCGGACGTCCTCGACCATCTGGCGGATCTCCTCCGGAGGCGGCGGGGTCAGTCGCGAGACGACGAAGGTGACGATCAGGTTGATCACCATGCCGATCGTCCCGATGCCCTCGGAGCTGATCCCCAGGAACCACGGCGACATCCCGAAGAACTTGTTGCCGATGATGTAGTACCCGGTGAACCCGATGCCGGCGACCATGCCCCAGATCGCGCCCTGGCGGTTGGTCCGGCTGTCGAAGATGCCGAGCAGGATCACCGGGAAGAAGCTCGCCGCCGCGAGGCCGAAGGCGAAGGCCACGACTTGGGCGACGAACCCCGGTGGGTAGATCCCGAAGATGCCCGCCACGACCACCGCCACGAAGATCATGATCCGGCCGACCATCAGGCGCTTGGCCTCGCTCGCGCCTGGGTTGATCAACCGGTCGTAGATGTCGTGCGCGATCGAGCTCGAGATGACGAGCAACAGGCCCGCCGCGGTCGACAAGGCGGCCGCCAGGCCGCCCGCCGCCACCAGGCCGACCACCCACGGTGCGAGCCCTGCGACCTCGGGGGTCGAGAGCACGATGATGTCCCGGTCGATGGTGATCTCGGTGGTGTCCGCATCGGGCGTGAGCTCGATCTTCCCGTCCCCGTTCTTGTCGGTCAGGCCGAGCAGGCCGGTCACCTCCCACTTCTGCACCCAGGAGTGCTGATGCACCTCGTCGAGGCTCTTGCCGTTGAGCGAGTTGATGAGGTTGTACCGGGCGAACGCGGCGATCGCCGGCGCCGTGGTGTAGAGCAGGGCGATGAAGAGCAGCGCCCAGCCGGCCGAGTAGCGCGCCGAGCGCACGCTCGGCACGGTGTAGAAGCGCACGATGATGTGCGGCAGCCCGGCGGTCCCGGCCATCAGCGCCAGGGTGATGCAGAAGACGTCGAGCATCGTCTTGGTGCGAAACGGCTGGGTGTACTCGGTGAACCCCAGGTCGATCTGGATCTGGTTCAGCTTGTCGATGATGTCGCTGAAGGTGAACGAGAGCTGCGGGACCGGGTTGCCGGTCAGCACCCGCGAGATGGCGATCGCCGGGATCAGGTAGGCGACGATCAGCACCGAGTACTGCGCCACCTGGGTCCAGGTGATGCCCTTCATGCCGCCGAGCACGGCGAAGAACGCGACGATCGCCATGCCGATGATCACGCCGGTGTTGATCGGCACAAAGAGGAAACGGCTGAACACGATGCCCACACCGCGCATCTGGCCCGCGACGTAGGTCAGCGACACGAAGATCGCGCAGAACGCCGCGACCACGCGGGCGGTCGAGGAGTAGTAGCGGTCGCCGATGAAGTCGGGCACCGTGTACTTGCCGTACTTCCTGAGGTAGGGCGCAAGCAGCAGGGCCAGGAGCACGTAGCCGCCCGTCCAGCCCATCAGGTAGACCGTGCCGTCGAAGCCCATGAACGAGATCAGGCCCGCCATCGAGATGAACGAAGCGGCCGACATCCAGTCGGCGGCGGTGGCGGCGCCGTTGAAGATCGCCGGCACGCCGCGGCCGGCGACGTAGAAGCCGCGGGTGTCGCGAACCCGGTTCAAGTACCCGATGTAGAGGTAGGCGGCGAAGCTCAGGCCCACGAGGAGGTAGGTCCAGGTTTCGACGCTCATGACGCGCCTCCCTTCCCGGCCCGGCGGACGGGCCGGTCCTCGTGGACGTCGTACTTCTCGTCCAGCCGGTCCATGGACCAGGCGTACACGAAGATGAGGATGACGAAGACGACGATCGAGCCCTGTTGAGCCCACCAGAAGCTCATCGGCAGATGGCCGACGTGCAGCGCGGAAAGCGGCCGGGCCAAGAGAATCGCGAAGACGAGCGAGACCAGAGCCCAGATGACGAGCAGCACCGCGATGAGCAGCTTGTTGGCTCGCCAGTACGCCCGAATGGCGTCCTGCCCCTTACGGCTGTCTTCCATGCGGAGTCCTCCTCCGGTCGGCGGCGCCGACGTCCGGAGACCTCCCGGGGGCCGGCGCTCGGTTCAACTCCAAGCCGCCCGGATGGGCGGCTTGGACCACATTCAAGACGCCTGGCGAGCGCCCGGCGACACTCCTGCCCGGGAGTGACGCCGCGGCCCGGCGAGGCGCCGGAACGTCGGGGGTGGCACGGTGAAGACTGAGCCGAACACTACGCGTTCAGGGGTCCGGTGTCAACGTTTCGCGAGGCCTGGGAAGCGCCCGGAGGGCACTGGCCCATGGGGTATAATCCGGCCCCAAAACGTGCCGTCCCACCCCCGACCGGAAGGACTGAACGAGGAGGAGGTCGACCCATGGTGCCGGTCAAGCCCGAGATCGCCAAGCGCGCGCGTGTGAGCTCGATGGAGCAGTATCGGGAGCTGTACCGGGAGTCGCTCGAGAAGCCGGAGGAGTTCTGGCGCCGGGAGGCCGGGCGGCTCGACTGGTACCACCAGCCGCACACCGTGTTCGACTACGACATGGAGGCGGTGGACTTCTCCTGGTTCGCCGGAGGGCGCCTCAACGCCTGCTTCAACTGCGTCGACCGGCATTTGGCAACCCAGCCCGACAAGACGGCGATCATCTGGGCCAAGGACGAGCCGGGCGAGTACGAGAAGATCAGCTACCGGGAGCTCAAGCACCACGTCGCCCGGATCGCCAACGTGCTGCTCCACCACGGGGTGCGGCGCGGCGACCGGGTGGCGGTCTACCTGCCCATGGTCCCCGAGCTCGCCTACGTCATGCTCGCCTGCGCCCGGATCGGCGCGGTCCACTCGGTGGTCTTCGCGGGGTTCTCGGCCGAGTCGCTCCGCGAGCGGATCATCGACGCCCACTGCACCATGCTGGTGACCGCCAACGAGGGGCTGCGCGGCGGCAAGCGGATCCCCTTGAAGGCGACCTCCGACGCGGCGATCGACGGCCTGGAGATGGTCGAGACCGTGCTCGTGGTGCGGCGCACCGACACCGAGGTCGAGATGCGCACCGGCCGCGACCACTGGCTCGAAGACGAGGCAGGGAAGCAGCGCTCCACCTGCCCCAACGAGTGGATGGCGGCCGAGTCGCCGCTGTTCGTGCTCTACACCTCGGGCTCGACCGGCAGGCCCAAGGGGGTGCTCCACACGACGGCCGGCTACCTGCTCTACGCCGCCATGACCCACGAGCTGGTGTTCGACCTCAAGCCGGACGACGTCTTCATGTGCGCCGCCGACATCGGCTGGATCACCGGCCACAGCTACATCGTCTACGGGCCCCTCGCCAACGGCGCGACGACCGTGATGTTCGAGTCGACCCCGGTCTACCCGGACGCCGGGCGCTACTGGCAGGTGGTCGACGACCTGGGGGTCAACGTCTTCTACACCGCGCCGACCGCGATCCGCGCCATCGCGCGAGCGGGCGACTCCTGGGTCAAGAAGTACTCGCGCAAGAGCATCCGAATCCTCGGCACGGTCGGCGAGCCGATCAACCCCGAGGTCTGGCAGTGGTACCACGACGTCGTGGGCGAGGGCCGGGCGTCCATCGTCGACACCTGGTGGCAGACCGAGACCGGCGGCATCCTGATCACCCCGCTCCCGGGGGCGATTCCCACCAAGCCGGGCTCGGCGACCCTGCCGTTCTTCGGGGTGGAGCCGGTGCTGGTGGACGACGAGGGCAAGGTGCTCGAGGGCAACGAGGTGCGCGGCAACCTCTGCCTCAAGCGGCCGTGGCCGGGCCAGGCGCGCACCATCTACGGCGACCACGGACGGTTCCGGGAGACCTACTTCACCCGCTTCCCCGGCCTCTACTTCACCGGCGACGGATGCCGCCGGGACGAGGACGGCTACTACTGGATCACCGGCCGCGTCGACGACGTGCTCAACGTCGCCGGCCACCGCCTGGGCACGGCCGAGATCGAGAGCGCCCTGGTCGCCCACGACGCGGTGGCCGAGGCGGCGGTGGTCGGCTATCCCCACGACATCAAGGGGACCGGGATCTTCGCCTACGTCGACATCGTGCCCGAGTTCCGGGAGACGAGCCCCGACGAGCTGATCGGGGCCTTGAAGGAGCAGGTGCGCCACGTGATCGGGCCGATCGCCTCGCCCGACCAGGTCCAGATCGTCTCGGGGCTCCCCAAGACGCGCTCGGGCAAGATCATGCGCCGCATCCTGCGCCAGATCGCCCAGGGGGAGTACGAGGACCTCGGCGACGTCACCACGCTCGCCGATCCCGGCGTCGTGGAGAAGCTGGTCGAGGACCACAAAGCCCACCACGCCGCCTAGATGTCTGATCAGGCCAGAATCGTGACGACCGAGCCGAGTTCCTCGAGAAACAGCCCGAGAGGGTGGGGGCGTCCCCTTCCCCCCCGTGGGGTGGGAAGGGGATCGAGGGGATGCGGGGGGCATCCGGTCTATCGCCTACCGGAGGCCATCTTCGCGGCCTCCGGTAGGCGCCGCAATCTCCGCATGGCGACGATCCCCGCCGCCGGCCCCACCACCAGCACCGCGAACACCCAGCGCCACCCGAGCGTGCCCAGCAGCGCCGGGACCAGGCGCAGCGTGAGCAGGGTGAGCAGGAACCCCAGGCTGGTCTGCACGGTCAGCGCCGTCCCGACGTAGCGCGGGTCGGTCAGCTCGGAGATCGCGGCGCTGAACTGGGCGCTGTCGGCCACCACCGCGAACCCCCAGACGAGGCAGAGGGCGGTGAGCGCCCCGGGCGCGTCGAACAGGAGCCCGGCGGTCGCCGCGCAGGCGCCGGACACCGCCAGGCTCCAGGAGGTCACCCGGGTGCGCCCCAGCCGGTCCGCCCAGCGCCCGGCGGCCACGCAGCCGGCGGCGCCGATGGCGATCACCCCGAACCCGGCGAGCCGGGCGCCGGCCAGGCTCCAGCCGGCCCGGCGGTAGGCCTCGAGCAGCAGCACCGGCGCCCACGCCCACATGGCGTAGAGCTCCCACATGTGCCCCAGGTAGCCGAAGTGCGCCAGGCGGGTCGGGCGGTGGGCCAGGGCGCGGCCGGCGAAGCGCCAGTCGAACGGTGCGTTCTCGGGCAGGAACGGTCCCGAGCGCAGGGCGACCGCGGCCAGGGCGGCGGCGGCCAGGGCGAGTGCCGAGGCGGCGTAGAGCACCCGCGGCCAGGGCGGCATGCCGCCGGCGCCGAAGATCGGCAGCGCGTTGAGCAGGTGCGGGCCCGCCGAGCCCAGGGTGAGGGCGCCCACCAGGATGCCGATGCCCAGGCCCCGGTCCTCCCGGCACCAGGAGGCGACCAGCTTCATGCCCGGCGGATAGACGCCGGCGAGGGACACTCCGGTCGCGAAGCGCAGGGCCAGGGCGACGGCCGGCAGGGCGGCCGCCGGCACGGCGCCGGCCGTGGCGAGCGCCGGGATCGCGCCGTTGGCGAGCGCGCCCAGCAGGGCGCTCACCGCGAAGAGCTTGCGCGCCGAGAGACGGTCGGCGAGGTTGGCGAGGGCGCTCGCCAGGGCGCCGACCACGAAGCCGAGCTGGACGCTCATGGTCATCCAGGCCTGGCCCGCCGTCCCGAGATCCCAGGCCGAGCGGAGCTGAGGGACGACCGCCGAGGCGGAGAACCAGAGGCCCATGGCGAGGGTCTCGGCCACGGCGAGCAGGGAGACCTGGGTCCACTTGCCGGCGACGGCGGGGGCACGCTCTGCTCGGCGCTCTGCCTGGAGGGGGGCCTCGAGCTCGGAGGACATGGTCCGCGGGAGCTTACCCCAGGCGCCGTCCCACCCCGCCGGGTGGGCTCGAAAGACCACCCCGCGGGGCGTTTTCGCGCCCTCGGTGACGCTCTAGTCTTGCTCTCGACAGGTTCGGGAGTCTGCTGCTGGGTGGGGGACAAACGCCAGGGGAGGAGCCCCCACCCAGCAGCGTCTCCAACGATACTGCCTGCGGGGGCGGCGATGGCAGACCACCGCGCCGGAGGGCCCCGCAGGCATTTTTTCTATTGGGGAAGACGATGGGCTGGTTCTCCGGAGCGCACATGGTCTGGATGTGGGTCGGCTGGCTGGCGATCAGCGCCGCCATCGTCTGGCTTGCCGTCTGGGCGGTCCGCACCGGCGTGGGCTCGCCCGAGCCCGGACCCGGCCCCGGCGAGTCGGCGGAGGCGGTCCTCAAACGGCGCTACGCCCACGGCGAGATCGACCGCGAGGAGTACCGGCAGCGTCTCGAGGACCTGCGCAGGTAGGGGTCCGTCCATCGAGGGTCGACGGACCGGCTCACGAGGCCGAAGGAGTTCCAGACGCCTCGTCGGTTTGAGGCGGAGCTTAATCAATCACCTCAAGCGGTAGCCCACCAGCACGCGTGCGTTGAACAGGGGGTCGTTCTGGGACCCTCTGGCGCTGTCGCGGACCACGTCGAGGGGGCTGTAGAAGAGCTCTCCCGCCACGCGTAGCCGCTCTCCCGGCTGGAAGCCCAATCCCACCGTCGCCGAGTAGGTCGTGCCGTCGGTGGAGAGCAGGGTGCGATCGATGATCGTTCCGTAGCGGGCGTGCACCTGGAAGTCGTCGTCGAAGTAGTGAGCGGCGAGCGCCGCGTAGGGCTCCAGCCCGGGCACGCGGGACGAGCGCCGCGAGCCCGAGAGCTCGAGGCTCGCCGAGCGCACCGTCATCTCGTCGTTCGACGGCTCCTGGCAGCGGTACGGGTTGCGCTCCGGGTCGTCGCCCGCCGCGGCCGCGGCGCGGCTGCAGGTCAGGTCGCCACGGATCGTCCCGGTCTGGCCGGTGAGGCCGAGCCCGAGGCGCCAGCGGTTGCCCTCGACGAGGGGGCGCTCGAGGCCCAGGGCGACGAACCGTGGGGTGACGCCCTCGACCTTCACCGGCGGTACGAAACCGGCGGTCAGGCGGAGGCGGCCCGGCAGGCCCACAGCCAGGCGCAGGCGACCGAAGACCGCGGTGCGGTTGAGGTCCTCCTCCTTGGTGCCGATGAAGCCCACGGTGCGCTCTTCGGCGGAGAGCGAGGGCACCCAGGCGCCTTCGAGCCCGAGCTCGAGGCCGCCGGGCGCGAGCTCCCGGCCGCCGCCGAAGCCGGTCATGAGGGCCACCGAGCCGAAGTACTTCATGGCCCAGGCCTCGGGGCGGTCGAAGCGCAGCGACTCGTGGGGCGCGATCTCGGTCTGGGCGAGCACCGGCGACCCACCGGCCAGGGCGAGGGAGGTGAGCGCGGTGAGGGCGAGGAAACGAGGCAGGCGTCTCACACGCCTTGAGTCCACCGCCGCGGCGCTACGGTTCACGCCTGCCGGCCGGCGGGCGAATCGGGTACTCTTTGCGTGAACCGCAACGGGAAGGGGGGCCTCATGGTCAGGTGGAAGGTGGCGATCAGCGCGGCGATGCTCGCGGGCCTCACGGCGAGCGCGCTCGCCGGGCAGTCCTGGATCGGTCGGGCGGGAGTCGGGGTCGAGGCGACCGATCGCAGCGGACATCCGGTCGAGGGCGCGGAGGCTCGAGCTCCTCTACGGCGAGACGGAGGAGGGCGGCGGGCCCGGCGTGGTGCACACCGGGGCCGACGGACGGGCGGAGGTCCGCGGTCTGGCCGCGGGGCGGTGGCTGCTCCAGGTGCGCCATCCGGACTACCTCTCGTACGTGGCCAACCTCGAGGTGCGGGAGGGCCGGCGGCCGCGCGAGCTGAGCGCCACCCAGGTCAAGACCGGCGACTCGCTCCAGTCCTTGCGGTTGCGCTACTTCGAGGTCCAGGGCCCGGCGCCCCGTCGGGCTCCCGCGCCCCGTCCGGAGCCCGCGCCCCGTCCGGAGCCCGCGCCCCGGCCGCGGCCGGAGCCCGCCCCCGCCCCGCAACCGGCACCCGCTCCCGCCCCGGCGCCGCTGCCGGCCCCGGCCCCCGAGGTCGCCCCGGAGCCGACGCCCGCTCCCGCCCCGCTGCCGGCGCCGAAACCAGCGCCCGAGGCGGCCCCGGAGCCGCCGTCACCTGCGCCTCCCGAGCCGCCTCCGCCTCCGGTCCCCGCTCCCTCGGCCGCACCCGGGGCCTGGTCGGCGGCCGCCTACGTGCGCTCGTTCCGCGACGGCACCTGCCCCGAGTGCCAGCCGGGGGAGTGGGCGGTCTCGGCTCCAGGCCTCGCCGGCTCCGGCGGCGAGGGCTGCCCCGGTGACCTGGGGGATCGGGTGAAGGCCGCGGCGGCGGCGCTCGAGGCCGCCGGAGTCGCGGGGCTCGCCACCTACGCCGGGCCGCTCGCCGAGGTCGACGCGGCCGGCGCGGTGCCGCCTCTCGGCGCCGCCGGCCCGCCGGTGGCCGAGGCTCTGGCGCCGTACCTCGTGGGCGCTTCGGCCTGCCGGCTGATGGCCGTGCACCTGCCCGCGGGGGCGCGCTTCATCGGCTACCGCTACGAGGCGACCGGCGGCGAGGGCTGGGTGCCCTGCCTGCCGGACAAGGAGTGCCCGGCGGGCCGCGGCGGACACTGGGTGGGCAACCCGTTCCTGGAACGGGGGCCGGGGGGAATGGTGGTGGCGAGCGCGTACGAGAATGGGAAAGGGGACGAGACGCGGCGCGTCAAGCTGACCGTCTTCTACAAGCCGCAGTGATCTGCTCGTCTACCGCGGGGTGGCGTCGGGGGCGGGAGGGCAGAAGATTCCGTTCAGCAGGCCGGCCAGGCGGACGCCGGCCTGGAGCAGGCGCTTCCTGACGATCGGGAGCTTCCGGTAGGCGTAGGCGTAGCCGAGCTTGCCGTCGCCGAGGTCGTAGACCTGGTCGCGGAGCGCGGCCGACTCCCGGACCCAGTCCTCCGGGCTCGAGGCCTGCCACTCCGAGACCTCCTCGCTCGTCGGGTGGTCGAGGAAGCGGGCGAAGCTCCGTGAAGCTCAGCCCCTCGTGGTCGATCATCTCCGAGTCCCAGACCCGGTGCAGGTTCGTCGTCTCGCCGAACCAGCTCACCTGCACCGAGTTGCCTCCCTGGTCGGCGCGCCGCCCGACGTGGAGCGGCTGGTGCACGTCGCCCACGAAGTGGACCAGGAACTTGAGCGCCTCCCCCTTCTCCTCGTGGGAGGCGTCGGCCGAGCGGAGGACGTCCGAGAAGTGGTGGATGGCCCAGAGCACGTCGCCGTCGGACGAGCGCCGGGTCGTCTCCAGAGTCTCGCCGTCGTCGATCGAGATGTAGTGCCAGGGGGCGGCCTTGTCCCAGGTCGGGTCGGAGCGGATCTCGTCCGCCCAGGTGGCGGCCTCGGCCAGGCTCTCCGGCCCGATCAAGGCTTCGACGCCGCGACGGGCGGCCGCCGACAGGTGGTCCTCGGCGATCTGCCCGACGACGCGGTGACCCGTCGGTCCCCAGGCGGCCGCGGCCGCGGGAAGGACCAGGAAGAGGACCGGCGGGACGGCGGTCGAGAGGCGTCGGAGCACACCCATCCGGAGGTCCAGTGGGCCGTCAAGCTTCACTCGACAGGGTATCCGGCGAGGCCTGCGCGTCGCTGGCCAGGCGCTCCGAGGCAGGCGTCGCGGGGCCCACGTCGAGGAGACGCAACGCCGCGAGAGGCGATTCGGGGGCGCCCGCAGTAGGGCCGAGATTTTCCACAGGCTCTCAGGCGCTCCCCTTCTCGAAGGCAGTGAGGGCGGCGCGGAAGGCCGGCGGCACCGGCTCGCCTTGCTGCTCGAGGGTGCGGATCTGGGCCTCGAGCTCCTCCTGGGTGAAGTCCTGCGTCTCGAGGATGGAGTCGCCGTGGTGCCAGCGGAAGTAGGCCTTGCGCGGATTCCGCTCCGGCTCGCCGCCGGTCTCGGGCGACGCGATCCGCCAGTCGATCCTGTCCGGGGTTCGGGGCTCGATCATGACCCGGGAAGTCTACTTCACCGCCCCCTTCCGGCCACCCTCCGGCGCCGGCGCGCTGCCCACGCGGGAGCACAGGCCGCCTTCCGTCGCCGCCGGTCCGGAGGCGTGGAGGCCGGGAAGCGCGGACCGGAGGGAGGCGGCGGAATCAGCCTTCGAGGACCGCTTGCTCTCGGAGCTGTTGCGCCGCGGGAGAGAGGGGGGCGTGGGTGAGGATCTTCTGGATCCGGTCGAGGGCCTGCAGGTTGTCCCCCACCGCGCGGTACAGGACCACCTCGTTGTAGAGCTTGTCGGCCAGGGCGTTGAGACGGTCGGTCACCGCCGCGGCGTAGGGTCCCTCGGGGAAGCGCTTCAGGTATTCGTCACCGTTCCGGAGCTCGGCGAAGGTCTTCGACTCGGCGTTCAGGCGCGCCGTCGCGAGCTCCCCGAGCTCCGGGTCGTCGTGCTGCGCCGCCAGCTTCTGGAGCGCGGCCAGCTCGTGCAGGCTCGGGGCGAGGTTCTTCAAGCCCTCCCGGGCCCGGCGGCCCTCGGGGCTGTCGGGCCCGGCGTGCCAGGCGGCCAGGTACTCGCCCACGGCGTCGGTCGGCTGCTGGAGCCGGCTGTAGGCGTCGCCCAGGGCGAGGGCGGCCGCGGGGGCCCCCGGAGCGTCCGGCCAGTTGCTCAGGAAGGTCTCGAGGAACGAGGTCTCGTAGACCCCCTTGCCGAGCACCTCGACCGCCTCCGGGTAGGCCTTGTCCCGGGCGGCTTCGAGGCTCGCGGCCTCGCCCTTCAGGGTGGCGAGGATCTCGCTGTCCGGCGTCAGGCGGCGGACTTCGTCGACCTGGCGCTGGTACGCCCGGAGCACCTTGCCGTAGTCCCGCGCCACGACCTTCTCGCCGAGCTCCTCGTCGCGCAGGGTGTGGAGGCGGGCGAGGCGGATCTTCTCGGCGGCGGGGCCGGCGGGCCAGGCCACCAGGGCGTCGTCCTCGAGCAAGGTCTTGACCGGGGCCTCGAGCTCTTTCGTCTGGTCGGCGAAGGCGACCAGCGTCGCCTGGGTCTTCTCGCGGAACTCGTCCCAGGGCTTGGGCTCCTGGGCCTTCAGGTACTTGCCCCGCGCCTCGGCGGCCCGCATGCGGTCGTCCAGGAAGGGGTGGGTCTGGAGGTAGCCGTACTCCTTCGACTGGGGGAGGCGGGCGTGCATCAGGGCCATGAGCTTCTGGGCCCCGGCGGGGTCGTACCCGGCGGCGGCCGCCCAGCGCTGGCCGTTCTCGTCGGCCTCGTCCTCGTGCTCGCGGCTGTAGCCGCGCAGCAGCAGCTCGCCGAGCACCAGGCTGGCGGCGGCCGCGCCCTGCACGACCTCGCCCTGGCTCGGCTCGTCGGCGGTCGGGTCGTTGGGGTCCCAGGGGCGGGTCGCGTAGCCGCCGTAGTCCGAGCGGCTGTTCTTGGCCGAGATCAGCACCCCCACGAGCAGGGCCTGGCTGAGCACGTTGAGCAGGGTCGCCTTCTTCTGCATCTTCTGCTGGTGATGCAGGACGACGTGGGCGATCTCGTGGCCGAGGAGCGCCGCGAGCATGTCGTCGTCGAGCCCCAGGTCGAGCATGCCGTGGGTCACGAAGATCTGGCCGCCGGGCAGGGCCAGGGCGTTGGGCGCCGGCATGTCGATCAGGTGAAAGGT
This sequence comes from uncultured Acidobacteriota bacterium, assembly GCA_963741925.1. GTDB lineage: Bacteria > Acidobacteriota > Thermoanaerobaculia > Multivoradales > DATKCC01 > CAVUBL01. The sequence goes on along the minus strand of CAVUJU010000002.1, from coordinate 255,846 downwards.
GAACGGCATCTCGGTGAAGCCCGACTGGCGGGCGACGCGGTAGCCGATCTCGGCGACGTGGGCCAGGACCTCCGGGTCGTCGTAGGCGCCCCAGACCTCGTCCGCCTTCGCCGCCACCTGCGCGCTCTTCTTGAAGAGCTCCGGGTTGGCGATCGTCTGCGCCCCGGCGGTGGCGGACGCCGCGAGGAGGGTGGCGACCGTGAGGAGGGCGGTGAGGCGATGGGTCATGGCCATGTCCAGGGGCATGCCTCCAGGGATGCGACGAGCCCGCTGTTTTCATAGCAACCGCTCGATGAGTCGGAAAACTCCCGGGGGGCCCGCGGGTCGCGGCCGAGGATCACGGCGAGGCGCTTTCGGCGCGCGGCACCGGGGCGGGCCGGCCGTGGAGCTCGGGGAGGTCGGGCAGCAGGATGCCGCCCGAGATCACCATCCGGATCCCCGACTCGACGCTGATCGGCAGCGGGATCGCCTCGGCCCGGGGCACGAGGAGGAGGAAGCCGCTGGTGGGGTTCGGCGTGGTGGGCACGAAGACCAGGAGGAGGTCGGCGGCGCGGGGGTCGACGCCCCCCCACTGCGCCCCCCGGGTCACGAAGCCGAGGGCGAAGAGGTCCTTTTTCGGGTACTCGATCAGGATCACCCGCGTGAAGGCCTCGGTCTGGTCCTTCGACACCGCCTCGAGGACGCCCTTCGTCGAGGCGTAGATCGTGCGCCCCACCGGCACCTTCTGGATCCCGCGCTCGAAGAAGGCGATCAGCCGGCGGCCCGCGACGTTGGTCGAGAGCCAGCCCAGGAGCAGGACCACGAGCAGGGTCATGACCAGCCCCAGCCCGGGAACGTGGGCGTTGGGGATGAACACCCGCAGCCCCCGGTCGACCAGCGGACCGAAGAAGCCGTCCATCAGCCGGAACAGGGCGAGGAGCACGTAGAGCGTGAGCGCCGCCGGCACCAGGATGAGCAGGCCGGCGATCAGCATCCGCCGCAGCCGGTGGGAGAGCGGGGCGTGGTGGGGGTGGTCGAGCGGGGAGTGCTCGGGCCCTGGGGGACGGGACGCGAGAGGGCTCACGGGAATCAGCCTATCAGCCGGCGAACCTGCCGAACGGGCCTCCGAAAGCCCTCCCACCGTGTGCTAGCTTGCCGGCGATGAGTGCACGGGTCGAGGCTCCGGACATCGCGGGGGAGGCGACGCAAGAGACGTGCCCGGCGGGGCCCGCGGCGGCGCGCTCGCTGCCGGCCCTCCTCGCGACGCACGCCGCGTCGACCCCCGAGCGGCCGTTCCTCTTCTACCCGGACGGGCTCGACATGCGCTGGCGCCCGTACCGGACGGTGGCGGCCCAGGCGGCGGGCGGCTCCGCGGCTCTCGCCGGCCTGGGCCTCGCCGCCGGCGAGCGGGTGGCCTTTCGCTGGCGGGTCGGGCCGGACGCGGTGGCCGCCGACCTGGCGATTCAGGGCGCGGGATTGACGGCGGTGCCCGTGGGCCCGGGGACCGAGCCGCCGGAGACTGGGCGCGACGAGACCCGGGCCAACGCGGCCGGGGCCGGATGCGCCGCCTGGCTGACGCTGCCCGGCGAGCCGGCGCCCCGCGACTTGCCCGCCGTGCGCCTCCCGGAGGCGGCGCCGGCGTGGAGCCGGTCCACGCGCCGGCGGAGCCCCCCCGCGCCCTGGCCGGCCGGCGGCGGTTCGGTCCTGGTGCGGGCCGCGGGCGAGGGTGCCGGCACGGTCGACCGGGCCTGGCGGACCGAGAGCCAGGAGGCGCTCCTCGCCGCCGGCCGCACGCTCGCCGGCCGGGTGGCGGCCTGCCTGGAGGCCGTGGCATCCGTCCGGTCCCGCCGGAAGGACCGGCGCGAGGTCGCCCTGGCGAGCTTCGACCTCGCCGAGCCCGATGGCCGCGCGCTCCTCGCCTGGGCCCTCGAGAGCGGCGCCGCCCTGGTCCTCGAGCCCGACCCGCGCAGCCTGGGGGGCGTCGCCGTCTGGGCGCGGCCGACGCTGGTGGCCGGGCCGTTGCGCGGCCTCGCGGCGCTCGAGCAGGTGGCGCGCCGACTCGAACAGAGGCGGGTCACGGGCTGGCTCCGGCGGCTCGGCCGGCGGCGCCCGCGGCGGTCGTTCGGGCGCCTCCGGACGGTGGTGCTCCTGGGCCCCGGGCGGATCGGGGCCTCGGCGCTGTCGTACTGGCTGGAGCGGGAGGTGGGGGTGGTGCGGGCCGCGTGAGGTCGTCAACCGGGCGCTCGGAGGGCCTCGAGGCGGCGGCGGGCGGCGGGGGTGGGCGCCTGAGCGAGGATCCGGAGCCAGTCGTCCTCGCCCCAGGCCCGGCCGCGGGCGAGGGCGGCCGGGGGATGGGCGAAAGCCCGGCCGGCGGCTCGGTCGGTGACGGTGCCGTCGCCCCCTCCGGTGGCTCGGCAGGTGACGGTGCCGCCGCCTCCTCCGCCGGCTCGGGCGGTGACGCTGCCGTCGCCTCCTCCGCCGGCGTGATCGGCTCCTCCGGAGCGGGCCCCGGCCCCGAAGCCGAGGCTTCCTCGGCCTCGGGCTCGACCTCCCGGGCTGAAGGCTCGACCTCACCGGCCGGGGAAGCTCCCGCAGGAGGCGGCGGAGGCGCCGGCTCGCCGGCGGGCCCCTCCGAGGCGGCGAGCGCCCGGTCGACCTCGCCGAGGACCTTGTCCAGCGCCCGGCCCCGGCGCCTGGGGTCGGCCAGGGCGCGGGCGAGTCGTTTCACGACTCCCGGATCGGCCTCGAGGCGCCCGAGCACCCCCTCGAGCGCCTCGGCGGTCTCGGGGCCGCCCACCGCCAGGCGCTCGACCAGCGCCTCGGCGCCCTCGAACCCGGCCATGCGCAGGAGCACCTTGCGGTCGAGAGGCGAGAGGCGGCGAAGCGCCGAGAGGCTCCGCGCGAGGAGGCGGACGCGCTCCACCGGCCCGGCGGCCCGGAGCTCGCCGAGCAGACCTTTGAGGTCACCTGCGGACACGGCTCAGAGCCTGTGAAGAAATCTCCGCTCGTCGCGAGGGTGTCATCCAGGCGCCCCTCGCAAGGCACGCCGACGCAGGCGTAGCGGGGCCTACGTCGAGGAGGCGCAACGCCGCGAGGGGTGATTTGGGGGCGCCCGCAGCAGGGCCTGAGATTTTTTTCACAGGCTCTCAGCTCGCCTTCGGCTCGCCGCCGCGCTCCTTGGGCTTCGGCGCGGCCGGGGCCAGCTCGGCGCTCACGGCGGGGGCGGGCGGCTGGCCGGCCCGCGCCGGAATCCGCGAGAGGTCCTGGAGGAAGCTCTTCAAGTCGACGCCGGCGAGCTGCTCCATGATCGGGCTGAGCTGGGAGAGCACCTGCACCACGTCCTCGGTCAGCTTGGCCGCCCCGGTGCCGGCGTGGCCGTCGCCCTGGCTGATGATCGTCGTCTTGCCGGCGCGGGCGAGCGGCTCGGAGACGGCGGCGGCGATCTCGGGGAGCACCTTCAGGGCCTCGATCGAGAGGCCGGCCTCGTTGTACATCTTCAGGGCCTCGGCGAGCTTCAGCCGCGCCTCGGCCTCGGCCCGCCCCTTGGCCAGGATGGCGTCCGCCTCGGCGGTGCCGATCTGCCGGCGCATGACCGACTCGGCCTCGGCCTTGGCCTGGCCCTCGGCGATCACCGCCTTCGCCTATTCCTCGCGCCGCTTGCGCTCGGCCTCCGCGGCGCGCACCACCTGGTACTGCTCGGCGTCGGCCGCGCGCTCGGTCTCGTACTTCTTGGCGTCGGCCTGCTCGCGGATGACGGCGTTGAGCTCGAGCTTGCGGCGATCGACCTCTTTCTCGGCGATGGAGATGTCCTGGACCTTGGTCTCCATCTCGCCCGCCTTGGTCGCCTGGGCCTCGGCGACGTCCACCTCCTTCTTGATCGACGCCTTCTTGAGCGACAGGGCCTTGTCCGAGTCGGCGATCTGCTTGTCGACGTCGAGTCGCTTCTGCTCCTTCTGCTGGCGCGCCTGCTCCTCCTCGATGGCGGCGTCGCGGTCGGCGTTGGCGGTGGCGATGCGGGCGTTCTTGAGGGCCTCCTGGATCTTCGGCTGGCCGAGGGCGTTCAGGTACCCGCCGTTGTCCTGGATCTCCTGGAAGACGAACGACTTGAACTCGAAGCCCATGCCCTCGAGGTCGACGTGGGCCTCCTCGCGGACCCGCTCCTGGAAGCGCTTCTGGTCGCGGTAGAGCTCTTCGACCGTGAGCGTGCCGACGATGCCGCGCAGGTGGCCGGCCACCGTCTCCTTCAAGGTGCCCTTGATCTGGTCGTGATCCATGCCCGGGAAGCCCTCGGCGGCCTTCCTGATCTCCTGGACGTCGCCGCCGATCTTGACCTGGGCCACCGCCTTGACGTTGATCGGGATGCCCTGGACCGTGTAGACGTGCTGGAGGTCGATCTCCAGAGTCATCATCTTGAGCGACAGGAAGGCCGCCTGCTCCCAGGCCGGCACCACGAAGGCGCCGCCGCCGCGCACGATCCGGAAGCCCTCGACCTTGCCCTTCTCGTCGCGCACCTTGGGGCCGAAGAGCTTTCGGCGGCCGTAGATGATCAGGGCCTCGTCCGGCCCGGCCTTCTTGTAGCGCAGCTTGACGAAGAGGTAGAAGAAGAACAGGACGGCGGCCGCCAGGAGCAGCCAGGAGAACGTGGACAAAACACCCATTCCGGACCTGCCGCGAGACAGCGTTCAGCAGATGGATACGCGCTGGCGGCAGTCTATCTTCCGCTGCCTGGGAGTGCGCCGGACGGCGGGTCCGTTTCGCCGGCTCCTCCTCATCTGTGCGATCCGTGCGGCGCGAGCGCGCGCAGCGCCCCGCGGGCGACGAAGCCGAGCGGCGAGGCGCCGCTGAAGGCGCCGGCGACGGCGTAGAGGCTCCTGAGGCTGAAGCGGCGCTCGGCGGAGATGGCGAAGATCGGCTCCCAGGCGTCGGGGAGGAACTTCGCCTTGAAGGCCTCGAGGCCCCGGAAGTCGTAGAAGCGCCGGCCGTGGGCACGGACCCGATCGAGGAGGAAGCGGATCGGCCGGGGTGGGCGGCTGCCGCCGTCGCCGGCGCGCTCGGAGAGGGGGGCGAGGCCGAGGGTGAGGAACCGGGCTTCGTGGGCCGCGAGCTCGAGCGCCGCGGCCTGGAGCAGGAGCTCGGAGGCGCCGTTGGGCGCTCGGCGGCCGCGGACGATCTGCTCGATCAGCCAGCCCTCTCGCGCCGGCACCGGCGAGGCGACCAGGAAGGCGACCGGCTCGCCGCCGCGCGAGGCGACGAACACCCGGCGGTCCTCGAGCCGCTCCAGGGTCTCCGGCTCCACCAGAAAGTGCATGGGCGGCAAGCCCCGGGTGGCGAGCCACTCCGCGAGACAGCGCTCGAGCCCCGGGTGCCCGGCCGCCTCCGCCGAGGGCCAGCGGCGGGCGGCGACGCCCTTGTTGCGCGCCCGGTTGACCTGGGCGCGGAGCGAGGCCTTGCGGGCGAAGGCGTCGACCAGCGAGGCCGGCGTCCAGAGGGGCTGGGCGCCGAGCACCAGGCGGTCGCAGGGGCCGCGCTCCCGGAGCACCTCGGCGAGGGGCTCCTCGGCACCGAAGTAGCACACCCGGCGGTGCCTGCGCCGGGCGTCGTCCTCGAAGGCGGCCACCACCGCCGCGAGCCGCTCCGGCGCGCAGACCGGTGCGCCCCCCACCACCCGCACGCCGGCGGCGGTGACGTAGCCCACCACCGCGTCGCCCGCGGCCGAGAACCAGCGCGCGAAGCCGGGGTTCAAGATCTGGTAGCAGGTGGCGTTGCGCCCGTGGGCGAGCACCAGCTCCCGGGCGAGGGCGAGGTCCGGCCGTCGCTCGAGGGGGGAGGCTGGCGCCGGCGGCCAGGTCATGTGCTGTATAAATCTACAGCACTAAAGGCCCGACCATGGCCAAGCTCGCCGAAGCCCGAACCCAGATCTACCTTCCTCGAGACCAGCACCGGGAGCTCCAGAGGGTGGCTCGCGAGCGTGAGACGAGCATGGCCCAGGTCGTGCGGGAGGCAGTGGACCTGTACCTGGCCCATCTCGGCGGGCCGACGGCCCTCGACGACGAGGCCTTCCGCAACGACCCCATCTGGAGCCTCCCCGAGCGGGCGCGGGACTTCGGACGCGACGACGCGGCGCGAGACCACGACACCCTCCTGTACGGGCCCGAGGAATAGGAGCGACTCCGGGTGAAGCCCTCGCCGCTCTTCGTGGACACCGGCGCGTGGGTCGCCCTGTTCAACGAGCGGGACCGGGACCACGCGCGGGCCGCCGTGTACTGGGACCGGGTACGAAGCGAGCGCCGGCCGATCCTCACCACGGACGACGTGCTCGACGAGACCTACACCCTGATCCGCCGGACCCGCGCGGGCCTCGAGGGGGCGGTCGAGTTCCATCGGCTGGTCAGGGCCCGCGCAGGAATAACTCCCAGCACCGAGGGCGTAAGGGCGCAATCCTCGCAAGGCGCGCGACTGAGGCATAGCGGGGCCTATGCCGCAGGGAGCGCAACGCCGCGAGGGTTGATGGAATTACGCTCGAATGCGGGAGTGATTCCTACGCGGGCCCTAAAAGTGAGAGCCGGGTGATCGAGATCGCCGAGACCGACGGTGAGCGGCGGGATCGCGCCTGGGACCTCTTCACCCGCTACGACGACAAGGTCCTCTCCTTCACCGACTGCACGTCCTTTGCCCTCCTCCGCGAGCGCGGACTGACCGAGGTCTTCACCTTCGACAGCGACTTCGTGAAGGTCGGGTTCGTCGAGCGTCCTTGAACCGGTCAAGGTGCCGATCGGGCGCCCACGTTTCGCCGCCTCCCGCCGCGATGCGGCATGGTATAAGGGAGGGTGGGGACGGCGAAAAGGAGGGCTTCCATGGCGAGCAAGACGAAACCAGAGGGCGCGGCGGGCGCCGCGGCCGCGGGAGGCAACGGGCACGCCGGTCTGCCGGCGCCGCTCCGGCCGCCGAACGACGCCTCGGCGCTGGAGGAGATCCGGGAGCGGGCGGACACGGTCAAGACCGGGCTGGCGGTTTCGCTCCGGCGCACCGGCAAGCAGAACCTCAAGGGGCCGGGCGGGCGGATCGCCGTCGTCGACGGCTGCCGCACGCCGTTCGTCAAGGCGGGCACGCTGTTTCGCGACATGGACTCGATCGACCTCGCCGGGATGGCGGCGGGCGAGCTGGTGGCGCGCACGGGGATCGATCCGGCCGCGATCGACCTCTCGGTCTTCGGTACCGTGATCCCTCAGGTCAACGCCCCGAACCTGGGGCGCGAGGTGGTCTTCCGCACGGGGCTTCCCATGGACGTCCCGGGCACCACGGTGAACCTGGCCTGTGCCTCGTCGAACCGGGCGATCTGCTTCGGCGCCGAGGCGATCCTGACCGGCGAGGCCGAGGTGGTGCTGGCCGGAGGTGCCGAGTCGCTGTCGAACGTGCCGATCCTGTTCTCGAAGCGGGCCTCGCGCCGCTTCATGGAGCTCTCGCGAGCCAAGAGCCTGCCGGCCAAGGTCTCGACCCTGGCCCAGCTCCGGCCGGCCGACCTGGCGCCGGTGGCGCCGGCGATCGCCGAGTACACGACCGGCATGACCATGGGCGAGTCGGCCGAGAAGATGGCCAAGGAGAACGACGTCTCGCGCCGGGCGCAGGACGAGATCGCCCTCCTGTCCCACCAGCGCGCCGCCGCCGCCACCGAGGACGGGCGGATGGGCGAGATGATCGCCACCACCTTCCCGCCGCCGCGCTACGACCGGGCGGTGGCGGCCGACAACGGCGTGCGCTCGGACACCTCGATGGAAGCCCTGAGCGCCCTGAAGCCGGTCTTCGACAGGCGCTACGGCACGCTCACGGCGGGCAACTCGAGCCCGCTGACCGACGGCGGCTCGGCGGTGCTCCTGATGAGCGAGGAGAAGGCGAGGTCCCTCGGCTTCGAGCCCCTGGGCTTCATCCGCTCCTACGCCTTCACCGCCCTCGACCCGGGCGGCCAGCTCCTCCAGGGGCCGGCGTACGCGGCGCCCCTCGCCCTCGAGCGGGCCGGGCTGGAGCTCTCGGACGTCGACCTGGTGGAGATGCACGAGGCCTTCGCGGCCCAGATCCTCTCCAACATGAAGGCCTTCGCGTCGAAGCGCTTCGCCGAGGCCGAGCTCGGCCGCTCGAAGCCGGTGGGCGAGATCGACCTCGACCGCTTCAACGTCACCGGCGGCTCGATCGCCATCGGCCATCCGTTCGGCGCCACCGGCGCCCGGATCGTCACCCAGCTCCTCTACGAGCTGCGGCGCCGGGGCGAAAACCTGGGTCTCTTGACCGTCTGTGCCGCCGGCGGCATGGGCCACGCCATGGTGGTCGAGCGCGAGTAGGCCGCCGCCGTCGGCCGCCCGCGACCGCGCCCCGCGTCATGTCCGCGACCCCCCTCGACGGCCTCCTGGCCGTCGACCTCTCGCGCCACCTACCCGGGCCGCTGGTCGGCCACCTGCTGGCCGACCTCGGTGCCCGCGTGGTGAAGGTGGAGGAGCCGCGGGCGGGCGATCCGGTGCGCCTGGCGCCGCCCCTCGCACGCGGCCGGAGCGGCCTGGCGGCGCTCCTCCTCTCGGGGGTCGAGAGCGTGGCCCTCGACCTCAAGCGGCCGGCCGGCCGCGAGGTCCTCGCCCGGCTCCTCGAGCGCGCCGACGTCCTCCTCGAGAGCTTCCGCCCGGGCACCCTCGCTCGGCTCGGCTTTCCGCCGGAGGAGCTCCGGGAGCGCCATCCCCGCCTCGTCGTCTGCTCGCTCTCGGGCTGGGGCCAGGACGGCCCGTGGGCCCCCCGCGCCGGCCACGACCTGACCTACCAGGCCCAGGCCGGTGCCCTCGGGGCGACCGGCGCCATGCCGCCCTACCCGGCGGCCGACATGGTGGGCGCCTGGAGCGCGCTGGCGGCGATCCTCGCGGCCCTGGTCGAGCGGCAGCGCTCGCCCGGCGGAGGCGGCGCCCGGATCGACGCCTCGCTCTTCGACGCCGCCCTCCACCTCGACCTCACCGCCTGGGCCGAGGAGGGGGCCGCAGCCCCGGAGCGCCCGCGGGCGGTGGGCGAGCCCTACGGCCTCACCGGCGCCCTGCCCTGCTACAACCTCTACCCGACCGCCGACGGCGGCCGGCTGGCGGTGGCAGCCCTCGAGGCGCCGTTCTGGCGCCGCTTCTGCGAGGCGGCCGGGCGAGCCGACCTGGTCGCCCTCCAGTACCGCGCCACCGCCGCGGCGCGCGAGCGGGTGGCCGAGGTGGTGGCGGGCCGCACCCTCGACGCGTGGCGCGAGGTCCTCGCCGGTCTCGACCTGCCGGTCGAGCCGGTGCTCTCCGCCGCCGCGGCCGCCGCTCATCCGCAGGCGCGGGCGCGGGATCTCCTCCGCCGCGCGGGCGACGGCCTCTACCGGCTCGCCTTCCCGGCCCGCCTCGACGGCGAGCGGCCGCGGGCCGGCGAGCGCTACCCGGAGCTGGGGGAAGACACGGCGCGGGTCGTCGAGGAGGTGGGCGGCCCCGCGGCCGCCCTCTCCCCCGCCGGGCGGCGGCGCGCGGGCATCGGCCGGCGAAGGAGCCTCGGCCGCGCCCTCGCTCGCTGGCTCCTCTCCCGCCGGCGCTGAAGACGCGGCGTCCGCCACCCTGGTATTCTCCTTGCTACTTCATCGAGCCCACTCCCAGGAGGTGCTCCATGTCGAAGATCCCCGTCGTCGCCACCCTCGTCCTCGGCGCCCTCGCCGCCACCACGACCTTTCCCGCGGGAGCCCAGATGAACGACTCCGACGAACAGCCGATCCCCTCGATCACCGTCAACGGCTCCGGCGAGGTCCGGGCCGCGCCCGACCTGGCGATCGTCCAGCTCGGCGTCGTCGCCCAGGCCGACACCGCGCGCCAGGCCCAGGAGGGAGCCAACCGGATCGCCCGGGCCATCCTCCAGAAGGTCTCGGCCCTGGGCGTCGAGACCAAGGCGATCCAGACCGCGCAGCTCGTCCTGACCCCGGTCTACGACCAGCCGAATCCCCAGCGCCAGGCCCCCGAAGCGCCGCACCTCGTGGGCTACCGCGCCTCGAACGTGGTGTCGGTCCGGCTCGCGGACCTCGCCAAGGTGGGGCCGGTCATCGACGCCGCCGTCGACGCCGGCGCCAACCGGGTCGAGGGCGTCGACTTCCAGCTCGAGGACGACCGGGAGGCGCGCCGGAAGGCCCTGGAGCAGGCGGTCGACGAGGCGCGGGGGAAGGCCAAGGCGATCGCCTCGGCCCTCGGCATCGAGCTGGGACCGGTACAGGACGTCCAGGAGGGCGGCATCTCGATCCAGACGCCGAAGTTCGGGGGCACCCGGATGCTCGCCATGGAGGCCCGCGCCCCCGAGACCCCGGTCTCCGCCGGCGAGGTCACGGTCTCGGCGAACGTGACCCTACGCTACCGGATCGGGGGATGAGGTATTCTGAGAGGCGTACGTCAGATTTGTGAGGTAGGCGGTCAGGCGCTGGCCGCGGCGCGCCGTGTCCAGAAGTCATCGAAGCGGCTGCTGAGCTTGCAGCAGCGCAGGGCGATGATGGCGTCGGCTCCGGCGAGGGTCCAGTGCATGCCGGCACGCTTGAGGCGTGTGCCGATGGCGAGCTTGCAGCCGGCCTCGACGACGCCGGTCGAGACGCACAGACCCTGGGCGCGGAACCAGGGATAGCGCATCCTGGTGCGGTTGTGGGCGAGGTACGCGAGGCACTTGCGCGCCTCGTCGTGGGTGTGCTCGTGGGCGGCCAAGGCGGCGAGGATGGCGTCGAGGTTGCCCTGGTCGAGCTCGTCGCGTCGCTGCTTGGCCCAGCGTTCGCCCAGGTCGGTACCGGGGCCGTAGATGGCCTTGGCCACATCCCACAGATGTCCCTTGGCGTGGAAGAGGTCGACGATCTGGATGGCGCCGGGAAAGATCTCGTCGGCCAGATTCCAGATCCACGGGCGCCATCCCCCAGGACGACGCGGCGGCGAGCGTGGTCGAATCCGCGGCGCAGCGCTTCTCTTTCGACCCGTTGGGCGAACTCCGAGAGGGTGCGATCGGTATCGCAAGAGGCCGCGCTCTCGAGAGCCGCCGAGTAGCTGACCGAGCCGCGATCGCGCACCGGCACGCCGCGTTCGTCGGTGGTCTCTGCGGTCCAGAGGGTGACCAGCTTGACCTCGCGGGTCTTGGCCGTGCCGTCCGACTGCTTGCCCTGGCGACCGGCCAGCTCCGACGCTCTCATCGGCACACCGGTACCGTCCAGGCCGAGGTACATCGTCGGTGCGCTCGCAGGCTGCGGCTCGACCACGGAGCGCTCGTCGGCGGCGATCTCCCGGCCGAGTGCTTCGGCGGCCCGCTCCACTCGCTTGGGATCGATCGACACTCCGGCCAGCGGAGCCTGTCAACCCCGGTGAGACGGTGGGTTCGATCAATTAGGGAGCATCTCCATGGTTGTCGGGTGGGTTGATCCAGACGGCCTTGGGTAGCTCGGGTGGCTTTGGGTGGCCGTGGACGAAGCGCTCCGGGTTGGCTTCGAAGGCGGCGGTCAAGATGCGTTGGCGTTCGGCCCGTAGCGCCTCGGCCTGGCCGTAGTGGACGGCAGCGGGGGTCATGAGGCCGAGGCCGGAGTGGCGATGCTCGTGGTTGTACCAGTCGATAAAGGCCCGGCCGAAGCTCCTGGAGTGGAGAATGGAGCCGAAGCGGTCGGGGAAGTCGGGTCGGTACTTGAGGGTCTTGAACTGGGACTCCGAGAACGGGTTGTCGCTCGAGGTGTAGGGGCGCGAGTGGGTCTTGGTGACCCCGAGATCGGCCAGCAGGTAGGCCACCGGCTTGGCCGTCATCGCGCTGCCGCGGTCGGCGTGGAGGGTCAGCTGCCCGGGTGCGATGTCCTGCTGCTCGGTCGCCTGGGCGATCAGCTGCTCGGCGAGCGCGGAGGATTCCCGGTACTGGATGGTCCAGCCGACCACGTAGCGGCTGAAGACGTCGAGGATCACGTAGAGGTAGTAGGAGGTCCACTTGGCCGGTCCGCGCAGCTTGGTGATGTCCCAGCTCCAGACCTCGTTGGGACGCTCGGCGAGCAGCTCCGGCTTGGCGTAGCGAGGGTGCGTGAGCTGGTCGCGCCGCTCGCGCACCTCGCCCTTCTCGGCGAGCAGCCGGTACATCGTGCGTTCGGACGCCAGGTAGCGGCCCTCGTCGAGCAGCGTGGCCCACACCTCGGCGGGCGAAGAGTCCACGAAGCGCTCGCCGTGCAGCTCGTCGAGCACCGCCTGACGCTCGGCAGGCGAGAGGGCCCGCGGTGGGGGATCTCGTGGCTTGTGGGGCCGTGGGTCGGGAGGATGCCGACGCCGGTAGATCGTCGCCGGCGACGCACCCAGCGCTCGGCACGCCGGCCGGGTCCCGACGAGGGGCGTGAGCTCTTCGACGGTCTGCTCGATCATGGCTCGATGCTCTCCTCCGCGCTCCTGGGCTCGAGCAGCGCTCCCAGAAGCGCGGAGACGTTTCTTTGCACCTCGATCACCTTGCGGGCCGTCTCGAGCTCGCTCTCGGCGCGCTCGGCACGCCGGCGAAGACGCTCGATCTCAGCGGCCCGGGGATCGGCCCCAGGGCGGCCCCGACGCTTCGACAACGCCTCCAAGGCCCCCTTGTCCCGTTGCTTGCGCCACTTTGCCAGGTGCGAGGAGTGCAGCCCCTCACGCCGCAGCAGAGCCCCGATCTCACCCGGCTCCGTGCACGCGTCCGCCGCGCGGACGATCTCGAGCTTGTACGCCGCCGTGAACCTGCGCCGACGCGGACGCTCGATGAGCTGGGGATTGGGCGCCGAGGTCACGCGGCCCGGCCGCTTCCGGTCGCCTACGGCTCCCTCCAGCGGCCGGGCCGGAGCTCCGTGCCCTCCCGAACCGTTCTCCTGCTTCGTCTCTGGCATACGGTGCCTCTCCTCTCGCCCTCGGGTTCCTTAATTCTGGTGGCTGCATCGTCTCACCGTATGTTGGCAGAGAGGGCAGCTCGCACATCAGCTCGCTGGTCTCGGCGAAGCTCACAAGGGCCGAGGCCAGGCCCACCATGCGCGTCGTTCCGGGAGACAGGGAGGTGCCCTGCACTCCGAGCGCCAGGTCGCGGGGGCAGAAGCCGCCCTCGCACTGGGCACAGTGGTAGTCGGCGCGCTCGAGCCACAGCTCTCCGAGGGCGGTGCTGAACCTCTTGCGCCGCCGACCGGCATCGCGCGCCGGGTGGCCGCATGGACACGGGAGCGTCGGGCCGCGGTAGTCGGAGTGATCGGCGTTGAATCGTCTCTCGACCGCCTGCGCTGCGAGGGCAAGCGCGCGCCGACGCGCTGCGATCTCGAGGGCCCCGAAGTCGAGGTCCTCGACGGCGTCAGGAGCTACGAGGGCTTCGATCTCGGCGACGACTTCCGTGTCGAAGGCTTCCTTGAAGCCCCTTTTCTTGATCCCACCGATCGACCTGCGCCCTCCGCGGCCAGCTGTGCATCACACAGGCTCTCGCTGACCTCGACGACTCCGCCGTGAGTCGGCGCAGGCGCCGATACTCGGCAATCTGCGCCTTCGTCTGCGCCACCGCGCCGGCCGGAACGACCTTCGTCACCGTCTTGCCCTCGACCCGACGCGTCAGGGACCAGCTCGGCCCGTGACCGCGCTCCCCCTCCCCTGCGCAGTGGCAGTTTGGCTTGCCGCACTTGCGATACCGGGCGACGAGGGAACCGGGCCGAAGCTCCCCGATGTCGGCCAGCTCCTTGCGGATCTCGTTGCGTCGTCTCTCGAGCTCTTCGGTATGGGGCATCGTCAGCTTTCACTATCTTACAGTCTATAACACTGCCAAGCAGGAGCGCGCGGGCCTTTGCCCACTTGGACCCGACTCTCGCCGTCACGATCGTGACGTACACCCTATTCTGAGGGGTGCACGACATATTCTGAGCTTGCTCTTGCTCTGGTGGTCCATGTGTGCTAAGTCTAGTCCTTCTAGTCGGTGATGAGTACACGAAGGCAAGAAAGGAGCTGACTTGTGAGCATCTACAGGAAGCTGGCGTTGCACCTTGGAAGCCTCGTAGTGCCCCCATGGGCTCTGGTCGCGCTTGCTGCTCTCACGATGTTCTCGGCGCTGTGGGCTAGTCCCGCGTATGCAGGCCCGTATGCCTGCAACAAATGCGCTGGAGGCGGGCTGTTTCTGCCAGAAGTGTGCTGGCCTGCGGGATCCGGTGAGAAGGGAATGACCATCTGTGTAGACGGAGACGCAACGCCATGCCACTTGTCGGGTGACTCATGCACCGGCACTGACGGCGGTGGCGGCACCGGCGGTGGAGGTACCGGAGGCGGTGGCACCAGCACCTGCGAAGGGGGGACCTTCTGCCCCGCTGAATGTTTCAGCTGCAGCGATCCCAACGCAGTCTGAGGTCGTGTGGTGAAAGCACCGGTGACGCTCCTGGGAGTGGCGCTCTTCCTCTGGGGGGCGGCAGGTCGACCGCTACCAGCGCAGCAGCAAGCGGTGAGAAGCGGCGGGTCTCTACCGGTGACCGTGACCACCCGAGTCTCTGACGGTCGCAGGCATGTCCTCGCCAAGCTGAACGCCGTTCCATCAGGTGAGAGCGCCGATTCCGGAAGCTCGAGGACGGTCCAGATCGAGGACGGCTCGGGCCGCGTCGAGCTCGTCCTAGGCCCCGGCAAGACCTGGGTGATCGAGGCGTCTGCACCTGGCTACTGGAGCCCGGCGGCGATTCTGCCGCCGGGCTCCAGCCGGCGCTTGGAGATCACCCTGTGGCCGGCGGCTCCGGCGCGAGGTGTCTTGCGCCCGCCCGAGGGAGCGCAGGCACCGGATCGAGTGAGTCTCCGGCTCCGTCTCGTGCCGGGAGCAGCCGGCGTCGGCCAGCCGCGAGAGCCAGCGTCCGTCGACTGCCGGCTCGACAAGCAGCGGCTGGCCGATTGCTCCGTGCCTCTCGGTCGATGGAACGTTCGTGTCGAGGCACCGGGCTTCGCACCACACTTCCTCTGGGACCGGCGGATCGAAGCCGCGCACGGCCTCGACCTGGGCAAGCTGGCGCTGAAGCTGGGCGGCTCGGTCTCCGGTCGAGTCATCACCGCCGAGGGGCCTGCGGACCGGCGCCAAGCCTCGGTCGTGATCCAGCCGCTGACCGACCGCGGGCCTTCCAGTGAGGAGGAGACCAGGAGCCTCGAGCAACGTGGAAGCAAGGCCGAGATCAACGAGTGGGGCTACTTCCGGTTCGAGGGCGTGGCGCCCGGCTCGTACGAGCTTCGGGCAAGCCAGCCGGACTTTTCGGAGGCCGTTCGCTCCCCGGTCGTAGTGAAGAGGGGGACGGCTACCGATCTCGAAGACCCTCTCGTCCTGAGCCGGCCGCTCCGCCTCTCGGTGACGATCGAGCCGCCGGACGGACCGTACCAGAAGCCCTGGCACCTACGAGTTCACCGCTCGGCCGGGTCCGAGACGATGGACCAGGTCGCCGATGGCACCACCGACACGACGGGCTTCTGGCGGTCCCCTCCGCTCGCTGCAGGCGCCTATCGCCTGGAAGTCGTCGATGGCGACGGCAATCGCGCCGCCTGGCGGAAGATCGATCTCGAACCGGACTCTCAGGACGTCGCCGTAGAGATCCCGCTGATCTGGGTCGAAGGGAAGGTCGTCCTGGGCAGCGAGCCTCTCTCGGCTCACCTCTGGTTCGGAGGCATCGGCGGCACCGAGAGCGTCGAGGCCGACTCGGATGACTCCGGCGAGTTTCTGGCCATCCTGCCACACGAGGGCGAGTGGACCGTCGACGTGCAGGCGGATTCCCCGCCGGTTACCAGCCGCGGGCTGTCCGTGGACGTCGAGCCGGTCGGAGGGCTACGCACGGCGGATGTGCGAATCGAGGTTCCAGACACCTCGATCTCCGGGGACGTGGTCAACGAGGTAGGACTGTCCGTGGCGGGAGCCGAGGTTCGAATCTCGTCGTTCGGAACGTGGCAGGGCGCCTTCAAGGTCCCGACGGACCCGGAGGGCCGCTTCGAGATCCGCGGCCTGAGCCCGGGACCTTACGGAGTGGAGGCCGAAAGCGCGGACCAGACTTCCGACTCGGTGCTCACGAGCGTTAGCGACCACTTCTCTCCGACGGTTCACCTGACCCTCCAGGCCGACCGGATTCTGGCGGGCAACGTGGTCGCGGACTCCGGGCCGGTGGCAAGCGCCCGCGTGATCGCCTACCCGGTCGATTCCGCCGGCCGGCCGGCGACCATCGGCCTTCCCGAAGGCAGGACCGATGTCCGGGGCCGATTCGAGGTGAAGATTCCCCGAAGTGCCGCCCTCGTGCGCTTGCTCGTGCTTGCTCCCGGGTATGACCTGGCGCTGACTCGGGCTACTCGGGGAGCGAGCCTGGTGGTTCCTCTCAGCCCGGTTGGGGGCACCCTGCATCTCGCCTCGGCTCCCAAGGCAGAGGGGGCGGTCGGTTTGCTGCTCGTCCAGGGAGAGCCGATCGATCTCCCGCGGCTGGAGCTCTGGGCGCGCATGAACGGAGTGACCGGCTGGCACAACGGTGTGCTTTCGGTCCCCGCGATGCCCTCGGGGCAGTACGCCTACTGCCGGCTCTCCCTCCAGGAAGCCTTGCTCGTCGTCGGAGGCGCCGCGGCGCCGACCCCAGCGGCCTGCACTGAAGGGTACCTTCCTGCGGGCGGCGACCTCAGCCTGGGCTCGTGAGCCGGTGGTCGAAGTGCTGCCTCGCCGCCTCCCGCCGCTCCTGGCGGTCGGGGGCGGCCATCTGCTCCTTGAGCCGGTCGGAGACCGGCAGGACCATGGGGGCGGGGACCCACGGAGCCGGCTCGCCGGTCGCCTGGTCGATCACCCGCCCCTCGTCCACGGCCCGGGTGGCCTCGGGGAGCGGCAGTGCGGAGACCGCGTCGCGGAAGGCGTCGAAGCGGGCGGCGTCCCCGGGCTCCAGGAAGGCGAGCACCTCGCCCGCCTGGGCGGCGAGGTGGTAGTGGGAGGGGACGAAGAGGACGCCGTCGAGGCCCAGCCGGTCGCAGATCAGGATCAGCATCGCCGCGGCGTCGCGCAGCATCCCGAGCCCCGGGTGCTTCTGGCCGGGAAGCGGCCGGCGGCCGTGGCCGAAGCGCTCCCGGGGATTCTGGAGCAGCAGCCACTCGACCCGGAGCATGGTCATGCCGGGGACGGTGCGCGCGTCCCGCCGGGCGCGCAGCTCGGCCAGGAGCTCGGTCGTCTCCGGGTCCCCGAACACCCGGAGGGTTTGCCCCGCGGGATTGTCGAGGTCGCCGAAGTCGAGGGTCGGCTGCGGGAAGCCGCGGGCCCTGAGGCGCGCCAGGATCCCCAGCCGCTCGAGGGCGAGCTCCAGGCCGTGGCGCGAGTAGTAGCCGAGGAAGCGCGTCTCGCGCGGCGTCGTCCCGAGCGCCCCCAGGAGGTCCTGCTCGGTGAGACCGAAGTCGTCGCCGCCCGCCCGCCCGGTCAGCCCGGTGAGCTCGGAGTGCGACATCAGGGTCGAGAGCACGCGGTAGCGCCGGAGGGTGACCTCGTCGGTCGTGGGCACCGCGATCTCCCGGTCCGCCGAGAGCAGCCAGCCGAAGAAGCGGGCGCTGTAGCGCCAGGCCTCCGGACCGTAGCCGCCGGCCAGGGTGACGACGGTCGGCGGGCTGCCGGCGCGCCGGAGCTGCTCGATCACGTAGCGGTCCCGCTCGAGCATCCCCGCGGGGGTCACCCGCCAGTTGCCCAGGGCGTCGTCGGCGGCCGGATCGCAGCCCGCGAGGTAGATGACGAGGGCGGGCCGGAAGCGCTCGAGGAGACGAGGCAGGTGCGCGGCGAGGGCGGCGAGGTAGGCGGCGTCGTCCACGTCGTCGCCCAGGGCGACGCTGGTCGATTCGACCGCCCGGTCGTCCTCCCAGGCCTGGTTGTGGAGCGAGAAGGTGTGGACGCTCGGGTCGCGGGCGAAGATGGCGCGGGTGCCGTCGCCGTCGTGGAGGTCGAGGTCGACGACCAGCACGGGCTCGCCGAACCCGTGCTCGCGGAAGGTGGTGATCGCCACCGCCACGTCGTTGAGCACGCAGAAGCCTCCGCCCCGGTCGGCGTGGGCGTGGTGCAGGCCGCCGCCCAGGTTGATCGCGATCCGGCCGGTCGCAAGCGCCGTGCGGGTGGCGAGGAGGGTGCCGCCCACCATGTAGCGCTGGAGGTCGACGAAGCGGTCCTCGTCGGCCGCGGCGAGGCGCGCCCCGAGGATCCGGGTGAGCGCCCCGGGCTCCCGGAGGCCCTCGAGGTAGTCGGCGGTGTGGACCCGGCAGAGCTGCTCGAAGCTCGCGGCGTGGGGCCAGTGGAGGCTGCCGCGGCGCACCAGGCCCTCGGAGGCGAGGAAGGTGAGGATGTGGTCGGCGCGGTGCGGGTCCGCGAGGCTCCGCGCGAGGTCGAGGACGTAGCGCCCGCTGTAGACGAGCTCGGTGACCGGCCCGACGCCCAGGAGCTGGGCGACGCGCCAGGCCAGGCGCCGGAGGCCCTGCCGGAGCGCGTCGTCCGGGGCCATGGGCTCGACCTCCTACCTCAGGAACGGGATCTTGCGCCAGAGGCGGAAGGCGGTGATCAGCCCCTTCGCCTTGGCGGCGCTGTCCATGCGCACCGGGATCGAGTCGTAACCGCCGCCGGCCGCGAAGCTCTCCACGATGGACTGCTCCTGGGTGTAGCGCTGGATGCCGTGATCGCCGTGCCGGCGGCCGATGCCGCTCGCCTTGACCCCGCCCATGGGCACGTCGAAGGTGTTGTAGATCATGAGGGTCGAGTTGACCCCCGCGGTGCCGGTCTCGAGCCGCCGGGCGATCCGGAAGGCGCGATCGCCGTCGCCGCCCCAGACCGAGGCGTTGAGACCGTAGGGCGAGGCGTTGGCGCGCTCGACCGCCTCCTCGGCGCTCGCGACCGGCTCCACCGAGACCACCGGCCCGAAGGTCTCCTCCTCGTAGAGCGTCATCTCCGGTGTCGTGTCGGCGAGCACCGTGGGCTGGAGGAAACAGGGGCCGAGGTCCAAGCGCAGGCGGGCGCCGGTGACGACCGTCGCGCCCTTGGCGAGGGCGTCCTCGACGTGGGACCAGACCTTCGCCGTGTGCTCCTCGCTGATCAGGCTGCCCATGTCCTTGTCGAAGTCGAGCGACCAGCCGACGTCCATCGCCTCGACGCGCTCGACGAGCTCGGCCAGGAAGCGGTCGTAGATCGGCCGCTCGACGTAGATCTTCTCGGTGCAGATGCAGGTCTGGCCGGAGTTGGCGAAGGCGCCGGAGATGAGGCCGGTGACCGCGTCGGCGACCGGTGCGTCGGCGAGCACCACCATGGGGTTCTTGCCGCCGAGCTCGAGGGAGAACGGGATCAGGTTCCGGCCGGCGGCCTCGGC
This sequence comes from uncultured Acidobacteriota bacterium, assembly GCA_963741925.1. Classification (GTDB taxonomy): domain Bacteria; phylum Acidobacteriota; class Thermoanaerobaculia; order Multivoradales; family DATKCC01; genus CAVUBL01. Next base: position 236,540 of record CAVUJU010000002.1, on the reverse strand, counting down.
GACGAGGCGCCCGACCTCCGTCGAGCCGGTGAAGCCGACGTAGCCCACGTGGCGGATCAGCTCCTGGCCGACCACCGCGCCGTCGCCGTGGACGAGCTGCAGGAGGTCCGGGTGGAGGCCGCAGGCGATCAGGAGCTCGCGCCCGAGCTCGGCGGAGAGCGGGGTGATCTCGGACGGCTTGACGACCACGGCGTTGCCCGCGAGGAGCGCCGGCAGCGCGTCCCCGATGGAGAGGAGCAGAGGGAAGTTCCAGGGGGTGATGAGCCCCACCACGCCCACCGGCTTGTGGATCACCCGTGCCGAGGTGAGGCCGGCGACCGCCGGCTGGTGGCGACGGTCGCGCAGGTGCTCCTTGCCGTGGGCCAGGTAGTAGCGGGCCGTGCCCGCGACCGTCACCAGCTCGGTGAGGGCGTCGCGCCGCGCCTTGCCGGTCTCGCGCTGGAGGGTGTCGAGCACCCGGTCGGACTCGTCGAGGATCGCGTCGTGGAAGCGCCGGACGACCGCCGCCCGCTCGTCGAAGCCCGCGGCGCCCCAGGCGCGCTGGGCGCGACGCCCCCGCTCGACGACCTCCGCCACGTCGCCCAAAGCGGTGGCCGGGACGGCGCCCACCTCCTCGCCGGTGGCCGGGTTGACGACGGGGATGGTCTCCAGGGTCGGGCGGCCGGCTTCCGTGGCCTTCTTGGCTGCCTTCGTGGTCATGGCGCGATCCTACCCCGATTCTTGCCGCACTGCGGTATGGAGTGCCGCGACACCGGCCTCCCGGCCGTGTCTCGCCTGCGAGCCGGGCCGCACCATAAAGAGAGAGACCCCTTCCACTCACGGGAGAGGGCGAGAGACGACGCTCGCCCGGATCCCGCCCGTCGCCGCCCGTCGAACCACAGAGAGGGAGTGCCGCGATGCCCCGCGTCAAGGGAACCAAGATCACGTCGAAGCTCGCCTTCGTTCGCGAGCGGCATGGCGACGAGGGCGTGGCCCGGCTGCTGCAGGCGCTGGGCCCCGCGGACGCCACGGCGGTGCGCACCGCCGTCGGGGTGGGGTGGTATTCGATCGACCTCTACGAGCGACTGGTCGAGGCGCTGGTCGAGACCGTGGGCGGTGGCGACGAGGCGGTCCTCGACCAGGTGGGCGAGCACACGGCGGAGAGCCAGGCCGCCGGCGCGTACAAGGTGTACTACCGCGCCAAGGATCCGGCTGGGCTCCTGGAGAGCATGGCCCCCATGCACTCCATGCTCAACGATCCGGGCGAGATGGCGGTGGAGCGGCAGGGCGAGACGCACGTGAGCCTCACCGTGCGGGCGCCGACGACGAGCTCCCGCGTGTGCCGGATCGCCCGTGCCTTCTACCGCCGCTCGGTGGAGCTCTCCGGGGGACACGACGCGACCGTGCGCGAGACCCGGTGCCTGGCCCGAGGGGGCGATGAGTGTCGCTTCGAGGTCCGCTGGCGGTGACGGCCCGGGGGTCGGGAGCGCGGGCGGCCTCAGCGCAGGGTGACGAGCGTCGCCCCCCAGCCGCCGGCCTCGCCCGGGGCGTCCCGGAAGCCGGCGACCCGGCTGTCGCGCTCGAGCAGGGTGCGCACCGTCTGCCGCTGCACCCCCACGCCGCGGCCGTGGATGATCCGCAGCTCCCGGAGGCCCTTCTCGTACGCCGCGTCCAGGTAGTCGCGCACCAGGTCCGGGACCTCGCGGGGCGGGAAGGAGTGGAGGTCGAGGACGTCGGTGATCTCGAGCTCGACCGCCTCGTCCGCCGCGCCGGGCTCGTCGCGGCGGGTCATTGATCGGTCGGGTCGAGCCAGTGCTCGAGGCGGGGCCAGTTGAAGAGCTTCAGGAAGACCAGGTAGAGGCCGAAGCCGTGGTCCGGCCCGGCCACGGGGGTGCCGACGTCGAGGTTGACCACCGTCTGCCACGGCCCCATGAAGGTCCCCTGGATGCCGACCCCGGCGAGCATCTCGTGGTCGAGGCCGGAGAGCCGGTCGCTCGCCCAGGCCACGTCGCCCACCGCGTCGATCCGCAGGACCTCGCCGATCTCGAAGCCGTAGGAGACGTGGGTCGCCCAGAGCTTCTCGGCCCGCACCCGGTTCGACTGGTAGCCCTGCACCCGGTTGCTGCCGAAGAAGCCGAACTGGTACTTGCTGAACCGGTCGAGGTCCTTGCCGCCGGCGTAGTGGATCTCCGCCCCGACTTTCTGGAACTTGGGCAGCGACCAGGTCTTGGCGACCGATCCCTGCCAGGTGAGGTACTCCTGCTGGTCCGGGCTGAACTCCGGGTTGCCGGTGAGGCCCCAGGGCTCCCACTTCGAGCGCCGGTTGTAGGCGCCCGAGAGGCCGAGGCTGTAGCCGGCCCGGGCGAAGCGCCCGTTCAGGGAGAAGGTGTGGCGCAGGTGGTCGGAGGGGGCGCGGAAGCCGTCGGCGGTGTTGCCGGTCGTGCCGTAGGCGAGCCAGGTGAGATCGTACTCGGCGCCGAGCTTGACGAAGTTGCCCAGCGGGTGGCCCGCCTTGAGGGCGACGCTCGAGGTGCGGGCCTTGACCTCCTCGTCGGTCCGCTCGCGGCCGTCGCGGAAGACGGTGTCGGTGAACGGCACGGCGAGGACGAAGAGGTCGCCGCCCACGTCGAAGCGGCTGTCGCCCACCCGGGGATCGGCGTAGCTGACCGTGTCCAGGGCACCGGCGAAGAAGAGGTTGATCTGGTTGCCGGTCTTCCGGTAGTCGAAGTCGAAGTAGCTGGCGCCGGCGAGCGGCAGGGGGTAGTCGAGCGAGTCGTCGTAGAAGACGCCGCCCAGGGCGAAGAGGCGGCCGGTGTCGAAGCCCTCCTTGACCACCCGGCCCGGCGTCCCCTCCTTCTTGACCAGGTAGCGCAGGCCCTGGTCCGTGTCGCGGACCATGGTGGCGTCCGAGGACAGGACCGCCGCGCGTCGCTCCTCGAAGTGCGGCCCGTTGACCGTGACGTCGGTGAGGTCGGTCTCGCGTTGCACCAGGGTCGTCGCGTTGACCACCGACAGGAGCTGCTGGCCGGTCAGGCGCAGCGGCAGCACGAAGCTCCCGGCGGCGCCCCAGGAGGTCGGCCGGCCGGCGGCGTCGACCGGCGTGTACTCGAGGGTCTCCTCGTTCGACAGCACCTCGCCCTCGAGACCGAGCTGGACGGCGCGGCTCCGGACCCGGAGGTAGAGCTGCTTGTCGATCCAGACCCGGCCGCGGTAGAGCTTGCCCTTCTCCGGCGCCACCGCCGGCCGGAACTCGACCACCCAGCACTCGCGCCCGGCCACGGTGTCGCTGCCCGCGAGCTGGTAGGTGTACTGGCGCGTGAAGGAGATCTCGATCGGCAGGGTGGCGGCCTTCTCCGGCTGGACGAGGGGGATCTCGGGGATCGACTTGCCCCGCCAGCGCACGCCGTTGATGTAGAAGCGCTGCCAGGCCCAGTCGAAGCCCTTGCCCTGGCGGAAGAAGAAGGCGCCTTCCAGGGTCGCCTCGACGTTTTGCTGCCCGGCGCCGGCACCGAAGGCGAGGCGGGTGGTGTTGGTGGCGCTGAAGTGGTCGAGGCGCCGGGCCTGGGCGTCCTCGTTGGCCTGGAGCCGGCGCAGGATCTCCTCGACCGGGATCTGGCGCTCGCCGGCCACGTTGACCCGCTCCTTGACCGTCGAGGCGAGGTCGGTCGCCTCGCTCCGCTCCACGCGCAGCACGGCGACCGGCTGGTCGGCCGGCACCGGCACGGTGATCCCCTCGGAGGTCCGGCGCACGCCGAAGAGGGCCCGGACCTCGCCGGTGGCGGGGTCGACCTCGTCGGGCGAGATGAGCTGGGGGTCCGGGAAGGTGAGCGTGACCTCGGGGGCTGCGGGGGCCTCTTCGCCCGCCGGCGGGGCCCCGGTCCCGCCGGTGGTGGCGATCACCCGCAGGGCGAGGTCCTTGCCGCGGACGAAGCTCCAGGCGCCGTCCGGCGCGCCTTGCGGGCCGTAGGAGGCGTCGTAGGAGAGGTCGCCCCGGAACTCCCGGGCGAGGACCACGAAGGGCGAGACCGTGGCCGGCGTGACCTCGGCCCCCTCCGGCAGGTCGAAGAGGGTCACGGCGACCCCGGCGGCGGCGAGGCGGGCCGCCTCGGCGAGAGCGGCCGAAGCCGGGTCGGGCAGCGGCCGGCCGTCGACCACCACCGGCCGGCCGGGGTCGAGCTCGGCGAGCGCCGCCAGAGCCGGGGCCAGGGCGTCGGCGGCGCCGGCTCCCGGCCCGGTCCCGGAGGGCAGGGCGAGGGCGACGCCGTCGAGGTAGGCCGCCACGTCCTGGCCGTAGAGCTTGGAGAGGGCGTCCGGGTCGGCGGCGAAGGGGCCGGCGATCACCCGGGCGTCGGGCTGCGCGCCGGTGATCGCCACGGCCGCGCGCTTGATCAGGAAGGCGTACGCCTCGGGATCGGCGGTCTCCGAGGCTGCGGTCTCCGAAGCTGCGCCGCGGGGCTGCCAGACGATCTCAAAGTGGGTCGCGTCCGCCGCGTCCCGGGCGAGCGCCGCCGCCGCCGCCAGCTCGAGGTCGAGGCGAGGGGTGTTCTCGACCAGGGGCGGAGGGGTGGAGAAGAGGAGGCGCACCCAGGGAGTGGCACCCGCCTGCCGCACCGCCTTCGTGGCGGCGACCGCCGCCGAGACGCCGACCGGCGAGGTCGCCTCGCCCGGGTCGAGGGCGAAGCTCCAGGCCACGTACATCGGGTGGCGCTCCTCGAAGCCGGCGCTCGCGGCGACCTCCGAGGCGATGGCGTCCACCTGGGCCGGAGAGGCCGCCACCAGCCCGGCACACGGCCGGCAGGGCGGCCTCTGGGCCCCGGCGGGGGCGGTGGCGAAGGCGAGGAGGAGAGGGAGGGGAGCGAGGGCCGAGAGCGCGCGTCGTGCCATGGCCGCCAAGCATAGCGAGCCGGCGGGACGGATGTCACGACAGGGTCGGTCCGCGGCGCCGTTCGGCGGCTTCCCACCGTTCGCCCGGCCGAGACAGAGCTCGGCCGCTTCATGTGGGATCGCCGTACCGGAAGGGCTCGGACGGGTGAAGCGGCCGACCTCCGCGTCGGCCGGGCGAACCCGGCCCCCGGCACCGGACGGTGGCCCGACCCGACCTCCGCCTCGGCCGAGCCCCGGAGTCCGACCGCGGAGGGCCGTGCCGTCCGGGGGACGCCGAGGACCGTGCTCCACGACGCGGGGGCCGACCGCGGGGAGTCCGACCCCGGAGGGCCGGGGGCTCCCGCGCGGCGACGTCTGAGCCGAGCCGGCGCAATCCCGGTGGGTAGTCGACGGCTTTCCGGGGCGAGGCGAAGTCGAGGTGCGCGCCGACGTCCCATCGCCCACGAGCAGCGCGCACCGTTCGCAAGCGCGGGAGCCCCCGGCCCGTGCTTACGCAGGATCCGGCGCGTCCACCTTCTTGCCCAGCCACACCACCCCGGCCACGATCACCGCCGTCCCCACGGCCAGCGACACCCAAGGCGACAGCCCGTAGGCCGTCGGGATGTCGCCGGTGAGCATCCCCACGATCCCGATCCCCACCGCGTACGGGATCTGCGTGCGCACGTGCGCGATGTGGTCGCAGCCCGAGGCCATCGACGACATGATCGTCGTGTCCGAGATCGGCGAGCAGTGATCCCCCCAGACGCTCCCGGCGAGCACCGAGGAGATCGTCCCGAGCATCAGGACGTAGTACATCGGGTCCTCGACCGGATGTCCGCCGGCGGTCGACAGGCCGTTGGCGATCGGGATCACCAGCGGCATGAGGATCCCCATCGTCCCCCAGGACGTGCCGGTGGCGAACGAGGTCGCCGCCGAGAGGACGAAGACCAGCACCGGCAGCCAGTGCGGCGAGAGCACGGTCTGGGTCACCCCCACCAGGTACTCGGCGGTGTGCAGGTCCGTGGACACCCCCGAGATCGACCAGGCGAGGATCAGCACCACCAGGGCGAGGATCATGGACTTGAAGCCCTCGACCAGGGCCTCCATGGTGTCGCGCACGCTCACCAGACGCTGCACGAGGGGCAGCGCGACCGCCGTCACGACCCCCGCGAGGCTCGCCCAGAGCAGGCTGTTGTACGGGTCCGAGGCCGCGAACACGTCGCGCAGCCAGGCGACCGTGCCGCTCGCGGGGTTGCGCACCAGCCCCGAGGCGCCGCTGGTGTAGAGGCCGGCCAGGGTGACGCCGACCACCACCAGGATCGGAAGCACCGCGTTCGTCGCCCGGTGGGGCACCCCCGGCGGCGGCTCGAGGACGTCCTTGGTGTAGTCGGCCAGGGCCTTGTCGCCCGCGGCGAGGAGCTCGCCGTGGATCCGCGCCCGGTGCTCGGCCCGATACATGGGACCGAAGTCGCGGCCGGTGGCGGCGATGGCGAAGCCCAGGACCAGGGCGAAGATGGGGTAGAAGCGGTAGGGAATGGTGGCGATGAAGGTCGTGTAGGGGTTGAAGTGCAGCCCCAGGTCGGCGAAGGAGCTGCCGATCAGGCCCACCTCGAAGCCGATCCAGGTGGAGATCGGGAACAGGCTCGCCACCGGCGCGGCGGTCGAGTCCACGATGTAGGAGAGCTTCTCGCGGCTCACCCGCAGCCGGTCGGTGATGGGCCGCATGGTGGAGCCGACGATCAGGGTGTTGGCGTAGTCGTCGAAGAAGATCGCCACCCCCATGATCCAGGTCGCGAGCTGGCCGCGCCGGGGGCTCGAGGCGAAGCCGGTCAGCCGCTCGACCACGCCGCGGGTGCCGCCGCTCTTGGAGATCACCGCCACCATCCCCCCGAGGAGCGACGAAAAGATCAGGATCCGCGCGTGGCTCGGCTCGGCGAGCGCCGGCGCGATGTAGCTGTCGATCGAGCGCGCGAAGGCGGAGACCGGGTTCCAGCCGGCGAGGATGAGGGCGCCGCTGAAGACGCCGATGAAGAGCGACAGGAGGACGTCGCGGAAGGCCAGGGCGAGGCCGATGGCGATGAGCGGCGGCAACACCGAGAGCCAGCCCGGGATCACCTGCACCGAGGTCTCGGCGCGGAGGGCGCCCGCGGCCAGGGCCACCGAGTGGCCGCCGAAGCCGAGCGAGGGGTCGCTCACGGTCACCGCGTGCTGCCCCTCGGCGAGGGACAGGCGGTCGACCTCGCGGCCGTCGATCAGGACCCGGAGGTCGAGGGGGTGCTCGGCCGGGACGCCCGCGATCGTGACGTCGAGATGGACCTCGCCGCCGTGGAGGCTCGCGCCGTCGGCCGTCGCGGCCAGGCTCGGGGCGGCCGGGGAGGCCGGCGGCGACTGGGCCGAGAGACTCGCAGGGAGGGCGACGGACGCAGTCAGCAGGAGGGCGGCGAGGACACGTCCCATGGGCAAGGCTCCGTGGTTCGACGAAAACGGCGCGACCTTACCAGAAGCCGCGGGCCGCGGGAGGTCGCCGAGCGGCGTCGGGAGCCCGGGGGAGCCCGGACGAGGGTCCCGGCGCCGCCCCGGGGGCCCTACGACGCTTCCTTCTGCTTCGCCTCGTCCGGCTCCGCCGCCTTGCCCGCGGCCGCGGCCCCGGGCTTGAGCGCCGGCAGGCCCATCTGGACCCGCAAATCTCCCTCGATCTCTGCGGCGAGCTCAGGGTTTTCGCGCAGGAACTGCTTGGCGTTCTCCCGCCCCTGGCCGAGGCGCAGGTCGCCGTAGCTGTACCAGGCGCCGCTCTTCTGGACCTGCTTGTAGTCGACCCCCAGGTCGATGAGCTCGCCCACCCGCGAGATCCCCTCGCCGTAGTCGATGTCGAACTCGGCCTGGCGGAAGGGGGCGGCGACCTTGTTCTTGACCACCCGCACCTTCGCCCGGCTGCCGACCACCGTGTCGCCGTCCTTGAGCGAGCCGATCCGCCGGATGTCGATCCGCACCGAGGCGTAGAACTTGAGGGCCCGGCCGCCGGTGGTGGTCTCCGGGTTGCCGAACATGACCCCGATCTTCTCGCGGATCTGGTTGATGAAGATGAGGGTGGTGCGCGACTTCGAGACGATGGACGTCAGCTTGCGCAGGGCCTGGCTCATGAGCCGGGCGTGCAGGCCGACGTGGGAGTCCCCCATCTCGCCTTCGAGCTCGGCCTTGGGCACCAGCGCCGCCACCGAGTCGACCACGATCACGTCGACGGCGTTCGAGCGCACCAGCATCTCGCCGATCTCGAGGGCCTGCTCGCCGCTGTCGGGCTGGGAGACCAGGAGGTCGTCGATGTCGACGCCGATCTTCCGGGCGTACTCGGCGTCCAGGGCGTGCTCGGCGTCGATGAACGCCGCCGTGCCGCCCCGGCGCTGGGCCTGGGCGATGATCGACAGGGCGAGCGTCGTCTTGCCCGAGGACTCGGGGCCGTAGATCTCCACCACCCGGGCGCGGGGCACCCCGCCGATGCCGATGGCGTAGTCGACGGCCAGCGAGCCGGACGGGATGAAGGGCACCTCCATGTGCGGCTGCTCGCCGAGGCGCATGATCGCGCCCTTGCCGAACTGGCGCTCGATCTGGGTGAGGGCGCCGTCCAGGGCCTTCAGCTTCTCGGTTCTCTCGTCTGCCATGGGTCCTTGACTCCTTTGCGGCACGAGCCCGCCGGGGTCGGCCGGCCCGGCGGCGCGGTTGTCCGGACAGCTCGGTCAGGCAATCTAACAGATAGGGGAACGCGCGTCCCGTGCTCTGGGACGCTCGGGGTTCCTCGCCCACGTCGGGCGACTGCGGAGTTGTCCGAGCGGGAGGACGCCGGGCGCCGGGCCGTTCCTCGAGGGGGCCTCGAGCCGAGGCGGACCGGACGCGATGACGGGCAAGGCGAGACTCACTGTAGCCCACGGGGCGCGGCGGGTCAAGGCCGGGAGCGACGGCCGCGACGGCCCGGGAGGGGCTCCGATATACTCGCCTCGGGCTTCGTACCGGCTCTACAACGACTCGTCCATCGCCAAGGAGGTTCCCGTGTTCCGTCGATCGATCGCCCTCGCCTTCGCCGCCCTCGTCGTGCTGGCCGCGCTCGCCTGCGGCCAGCCGAAGAGCCACGAGGAACAGGTCGCCGAGCTGCGCTCCGAGTACACGGCCGAGCTCAACGGCTTCGCCATCAAGCAGCAGCCGACGGCGGAGGCGCCGGAAGGCGAGATGGCGCAGGAGGGTATGGGCAGCGCGGAGGGGAGCCAGACCGGAGCGCAGGGGCCGGCGACCCAGGGCGGCGAGACGGTGCAGGCCGGCGACCTGAGCGTGCCGGCGTCGCCCCCGGTCCACCAGAGCGCAATCCTCGACCTCCTGGTCAGCCGCAAGGGCCGCCAGGGGCTGGACCACCTGACGGTGGACATCGGCCAGGAGGACCGGCAGGGGCACGAGAAGGCTCACTGGCGCGCCTACCTCGACGTCTCGAGCGTGCTGCCCGGCTCCGGGACCCAGATCTCCTACACCCTCGACGACATCGACTACCAGCAGGGCGACAAGCTCTACGCCGAGGTGCGCCAGCCGGTGCCGGCCCCGGAGCGGGGCGAGTACCGGGAGTTCGAGGAGAGCGCCGGGGCGGGCAAGGGCGAGTAGGTTGGAGATCACCGCCCCCGCCCCGTCCAGCCCGTCCCCGGGGTTCGACGCCACGTCCGCGGCCGCCGGCCTCGACCGCCTGGAGCGCTCGATCGCCCGGGTGATCCGGGGCAAGCCGGAGGTCATCCGGCTGGCCGTGGTCTCGCTCCTCGCCCAAGGCCACATGCTGATCGAGGACGTGCCCGGGGTCGGCAAGACCACCCTCGCCCAGGCCCTGGCGCGCTCGGTGGGCCTCGCCTTCCAGCGGGTCCAGTTCACCAGCGACCTGCTCCCGTCGGACATCATCGGGGTCTCGATCTTCAACCAGAAGGAGCAGGCGTTCGAGTTCGTTCCCGGGCCGTTGTTCGCCAACGTCGTCCTCGCCGACGAGATCAACCGGGCGACGCCCAAGACCCAGTCGGCCCTGCTCGAGGCGATGAGCGAGCACAAGGTGTCGGTCGAGCGCAAGCGCTACGCCCTGCCCGACCCCTTCGTCGTCCTCGCCACCCAGAACCCCCTCGAGTACCACGGCACCTTCCCGCTGCCCGAGTCCCAGCTCGACCGCTTCCTGCTCTCCGTGCGCCTGGGCTATCCGCCCCCGGACGAGGAGCGGGCGCTCCTGCTCTCGGGCGGCGTCGAGGAGATCCTCGCGGGCCTCCAGCCGGTGGTCTCCAAGGAGGAGCTCCTCGATCTCCAGCGGCGGCGGCGCGAGGTGCGGGTGGCCGAAAAGCTCGCCGGGTACATCCTGGCGATCGCCACGGCGACCCGCGAGAACAAGGACTTCCTGCTCGGCGTCTCGACCCGGGGCGCCCAGGGCCTCTACCGGGCGACCCAGGCCATGGCCCTCTGCCATGGGCGCGGCTACGCGGTGCCCGACGACGTCCAGCGCCTCGCCGGATCGGTCCTCGCCCACCGCGTCATCCTGCGTCGCGGCGCGAGCGACCTCCAGGCCGCGCGCGCGGCGATCCGCCGGATCGTCGACGCGGTCCCCGTGCCTGTCTGAGCCGGCTCGAGCGGCGCGCCGCGGAAGGCGACGACGCCGCGGCGTGTTCTGGATGGGGCACCGATGAAGCGCCACCGTCCCCGCCGCCGCGCCGCCAGGGCCCCCGAGGGCATCCGGATCACCAAGGTCGGGCTGTGGTACGTCCTGTTCGCCGTGCTGGTGGCGATCGCCGCCACCAACACCGGCAACAACGCCCTGTACCTGGTGGTAGCGGTCATGCTCGGGGTGCTGGTGGTCTCGGGCGTGGTCTCGCGCTACAACGTGGACCGCCTCGACGCCGCGGTCGAGGTCCACGGCGACGTCTTCGCCAACGCGCCGTTCACGGTGGACTTCTCCCTCGCCAACCGGAGCCGCCTGTTCCCGCACTGGCTCCTGCTGGTCGCGGCCTCGAAGAGCGGTGCCCCGCGCCTGGTGCCCTACCTGCCGCGCAAGGGGTCGAGCCGCGGGCGGCTGGAGCTCCTGCTGCCCCGCCGGGGGCTCCAGAAGATCCCGGCGGTCCACGTCTCGAGCCTCTTTCCGTTCGGCTTCTTCAAGAAGGGCGTGCGCTATCCCGTCGACGAGGAGCTGATCGTCTTGCCCGAGCTCTACCCGGCGGCGAGCGTCGCCGTGGAGCGCAGCGGCCGGTTCGGCGACGCGAGCTCGGCCCGGGCGGGATGGGGGCACGACCTCTACGCCCTGCGGGGCTTCCGCCAGGGGGACGATCCGCGGGGGATCCACTGGAAGCAGACGGCGAAGACCGGCGCCATGGTCTACATGGAGCGCGAGTCGGAGCAGACCCGCCGCCTGTCGATCCTGTTCGACAACGGGGCCGGCCCCCTCGACGACGAGCGGGCGGGAGCCCGCTTCGAGCGCCTGGTCAGCGAGGCCGCCACCACCGCCGTCGACTACCTGGCGCGCGACTTCGAGGTGGAGCTCGTCACCCGGGACCGGGCCCTGCCGTTCGCCCGCGGGCGACGCCAGCGCACGGCGATCCTCGAGGCGCTGGCGGTCGTCGAGCCGGTGGCGCGCTCGCTGGAGCCCCTCCGCACGCGCGACCCGCAGGCCCCCCAGGTGCGCCTGGCCCTCGAGCACCCCGGGGGCCCGCACCGCCCGCTGGAGGTGGCCGGGTGAGCTTCGCGCGCGAGAAGCGGCTGCTGGTGGGATGGCTCGCCCTGCTGGCGCCGGTGCCGCTGCCGTTCAACGGCATCCTGGAGTGGCCCCATCTCATCGCCTACCTCCTGGTCGTCGCGCTCTTCCTGCGCCGCGCCGCGCGCGATCCCGGCGGCTGGCTCCCGACCTGGGCGATGAACGTCCTGGCCGTGGCCTACCTGCCCTACTTCATCCTCGACCTCGCCGTCCTCTCGCGCGGGCGCCTGGTGGCCCCGGTCACCCACCTGCTGCTGTTCACCGTGCTGGTCAAGCTCTTCGCCCTGCGCCGGGAGCGCGACAAGTGGCAGACCATGATCGCCGTCTTCTTCCTGTTCCTCGCCTCGATGGCGACCAGCGTGCATCCCTCGGTGGCGCTCTACCTGGTGGTGTTCCTGCTCCTGTCCCTGCTGCTCTTCGCCCGCTTCGCCCAGCTCCACCTGATGGCCGGCTACGGGACGACCGAGGAGGAGCAGCGGGCGCTGCTGGCGGTGCCCATGCGCCGCTTCCTGGTGGTGGCGACGGGGGCGACCCTGCTCCTCTCCATCCTCCTGTTCGTCCTCCTTCCGCGGGTGCGCAGCCCCTTCGCGGGAGGGCGCGGTCAAGGCCTCGGCACCCTGGGGGCGGTGACCGGCTTCGCCGACGAGGTGACGCTCGACACCATCGGTCGGATCCGGACGAGCCACGAGGTGGTGATGCGCCTGCGCTACGAGGACGGCGTGCCGCGCGGCCACGAGATGCGCTACCAGGGCGGCGCGTTCGATCTCTACCGTCACGGCGTCTGGAAGCCGCGCGCGTCGGAGCACCTCAACGTTCGTCCCATCCGGCGCTGGAACGACGGCGTCCGGCTGGCGGCGGGCGAGCCGGCGCACTGGGTGGACGTCTACCTGCTGCCGGTGACCCGGGGCCGGCTGATGATCCCGGTCGAGGGCGTGGTGGTGGAAGGGGAGGCCCGGGGCCTCGCCCTCGACGACGCCGGGGTCCTCCACCACTACCGGACCGCCGACGAGCCCGAGCAGTACCGGGTGGGCCTGGCCCGCCACCCGGTCTCGAAGGCGATCTCCCTCGATCCTGCCGCCGAGGGCTCGGTGCTCGCCCGGCGCTTCGCGGCGGCGCGGAGCGAGACGAACCGCGAGGCGCTCCTCGACACCTCGGGGGTGAGCCCCCGTGTGGCCGCCCTCGCGGCCCGCGAAGCCGGCCGGGGCACGCCCTACCAGAAGGCCCGCAACCTCGAGCAGTTCCTGATGCACAACTACCGCTACTCGCTGGACTTCATGGGGAAGGCCAGCGACGACCCGATCGCGGCCTTCCTCTTCGAGCGCAAGGAGGGGCACTGCGAGTACTTCGCGAGCTCCATGGTGCTGATGCTGCGCAGCGTCGGCATCCCGGCGCGTCTCGCCACCGGCTACCTGGGGGCCGAGTACAACCGGCTCGAGGGCTACTACGTGGTGCGCGAGTCGAACGCCCACGCCTGGGTGGAGGCCTACCTTCCCGCATCCGGCTGGACCACCTTCGACCCGACGCCCGCCGCCGGCCGGCCGGTGGTCTCCGACCACGGCATGGTCTCGGTCGTCGCCGACGCCTGGGACTACCTGCTCTTTCGCTGGGACCGTTACGTCCTCACCTACGGGTTCAGCGACCAGGTGGAGGTGCTGCTCTTCGCCCGGGGCCTGTGGCGCGACCTGGTCGCGTTCTTCCACAGCGCGGGCCCGAAGCCGCCGGGGGTCGACGCCACGGGAGCGCCCGAGGCGGCGACGGCGCCCTCGCCGGTCTCCGGGCTCCTGTCCTGGGGCTGGTGGCTGGCGGTCCTCGCCGCCCTGCTGCTCGCCCTCGCCGGGACCGCCGTGGCCCTCTACCGGCGCGCCCGGCGCCCCTTGACCGGCATCGACGCCTACCGGCGGCTGCGCCGGAGCGCCGAGCGGGCGGGCCTGGCGATCGGGAGCACCGACCCGCCCCTCGGGTTCGGCGAGAGCTTCGGCCGCCGGTTCCCGGAGGTGGCGGGGGCGGGCCGCGACGTGGTGCGCCTCTACGTGGAGGAGAGCTTCGCCGAGCGCGAGCTGGGCGAGGCGGAGCGCGAGCGCCTCGGCGAGGCCCTCGGCGAGGCGCTCGCTGTGCTGCGCAAGGCGGGCTGAGACGGGCCGGTCGCGACCCCCCGGCCCTGCGGGGTCGGACTCCTCGAGATCGCCCTTCGGGAAGCCGACCCTCACCTTCCCTTGTCGAACCACTCCCGGGCGCCCAGGAGCTTGAAGTCCGTCGCGCGGCCGTGGAGGGCGAGGCCCAGGTCGAAGCCCTTGTAGGTGACCAGCAGCCGGCCGCGCCGGGTCCCCTTCCCAAGGTCGAGATCGCCGGCGACGCGCAGGTCGTGGGCGCGGGCGAGGAGGTCGCCGAGGCGTATCCGCTCGCCGGCCGTGATCCGCGCCCGCGCCTCGACGTCGGCGATTCCCAGGACGTCCGCGATCCAGGCCGGCAGCCCCCCGCCGGAGGCGAGGCCGAGGAGCGGCCGGACGTCGGTCAGGGTCCCCCGGGCCTCGGCGCGGAGGAGCTCGGGCTCGCCCGGTGCCAGGAGGCCCCGCTCGAGGGTCAACCGGGCGGCCCAGGGCGCGTCCGCCGGATCGCCTGCGACGCGCGCGTCCTCGACCCTCACCCGGGTGCCGTCGAGGCGGAAGCGGCGGCCTTCGAGATCGACGGAAGGAAACCTGGCCGCGAGCTTCGATCCGTCCCGTGACCCGGGCGTCGCGGACGTCGGCTCGCAGGCCCTCGGTAGTCAGGGTGATCGCGCCCGTCCCGGTCCCCGCCGCCGGCCGCGCCTCGAACCTCCCCTGGAGCGTCCCGCGTCCGCCGCGGATCTCGATCCCCGCCGCGGGGGGCAGGTAGGCGTTGTAGAAGGTCAGGTCCGGCACCTCGGCCGGCGGGATCTCGATCGCCACCTCGGCCGTCTCGAGCGACGGCGGCAGGCCCACGCCGAGGCCGCTCACCCGCAGGGCGAGCCCGCGGCCCTGGACGTGGGCGCTGTCGTAGCCGTCGCGGGCGATCCGGTAGGTGTCGAGGGTCGCCGCCAGCCGGGCGGCCCCGTCCCCGACCCGGAGGGCGACCCTTCCCCGACCTTGGGCGGTGTAGTCCAGGAAGCCGACGGCGACCGCCGGCGACGCCACGTCGAAGCGGCTTCCGGGCTGCAGCCGTCCGTCGTGCAGCCGCGCGGCGAAGCGCAGGGTGCCGGTGCCCTGCGAAAAGCGCAGGCCCGAGTGGGGGCCGAGGTAGGTGTCGAGGAAGGCGAGGCCGGCGACCCGTGCCTCGAGCTTGGCCTCGGCGTCGAGGAAGCGGACCGAGTCCCAGCCGTGGTGCTCGGTCTGGTCGAACGCCTCCGACGAGAGGCGGAGCTCGCCTTCACCCTCCCGGAGCATCGGCTGCTCGCCCAGCGACAGGCGCGCGGCGTGGAGCTCCAACCGGCAGGGCAGGATGCGGGTCGACTCGCGGAGGCGAACCTCGAAGCCGCCGGTCGCGGCCATCCGCCCGCGCAGGCGGTAGCGGTCGATCCAGATCTCGGAGATCTCCTCCAGGCGCGCGCCCGCGAGGTCTACGGTCCAGTGGCGGCGGTGGGGCCGGGCGGGGTGGTGGAGGTCCTCCGGAGGCGGCCGGGGCGGGTTGGCGAGGCCGGGGATCGGCGGCGATCCGAGGGCCTCGGCGGAGTCGGGGGCGGCGACCGGCCCGGGCGCCGGCCGGTCGGCGCGCAACCGGAGCCGGAAGTCGACGGCCCGCGCCTCGAGGCCCGAGACCTCGACCTTTCGGGCCAGGAGCGACGGCAACGAGATGTGGCCGGAGGCGCGCCCGGCGGTGGCGACCCACTGCACCCACCGGGATTGCCCGCGGATCGACAGCCCGTGCACACGGACCTCGCCGGGCCAGGGCGACCACGCCGAGCGGTAGGTGACGAGGAGCTTCTCGGGCCTGCGATTGAGCGCCCGGCCGGAGAGGTCGGTCGAGAGGAAGAGGTTGGCGGCGGCGAGATAGAGCAGCTCGAGGCCTACCAGGAGCCCGAGCGCCATCCCGCCCCACCGCCACCACCGCCGGCCCGCACCGGGGCGAGGGTCAGGCGGCGGCGGGCTCCCCATCGCGCAAGGCTACACCCGGCCACCGCCAACCGCCCCCCCCGCCGAAGAGAACCCGGGTGGAGGCGTCCCCTTCTCCCCCCGGGGGTGAGAAGGGGATCGAGGGGTTGCAGGGGGGATCCGCTCGGTCTCTGCGGGGGTCGAGGCTCGGGCCGGGCCGGTCTCGGCACCGACGGCTATCGTGGGAGGGGGAACGTCGAGGCGCAGGCAATCGCCGCGGTAGGGGGTCCTCTGTCGCCTGCTAGTGGTCCGTCAATCTTCATTTGACAGAGGTATCCGGCGAGGATTTCGCGTCGCTGGCCAGGCGCTCCGACGCAGGCGTAGCGGGGCCTACGTCGAGGAGGAGCAACGCCGCCAGCGGCGTGAAGGACCGTCGGGACCCGTCAATTGAAGGTTGACGGACCACTAGTACGCGTTGTGCCGTATGCCGCGCCGCACGGTCATCCAGAGGATCTTCATGTCCAGCTTCAGCGACCAGTTCTCGATGTAATAGAGGTCGTACTGGATCCGCTTCTTGACCGAAGTGTTGCCGCGCCAGCCGTGCACCTGGGCCCACCCGGTGATGCCCGACTTGACCCGGTGGCGGACCATGTACTGCGGGATCTTGTGCTTGAACTCCTGGACGAAGGCGGGGCGCTCGGGGCGCGGCCCGATCAGCGACATCTCGCCCTTGAGCACGTTCCAGAGCTGCGGCAGCTCGTCGAGCGACCAGCGGCGTAGGAACCGGCCGATCCGGGTCCGGCGCGGGTCGTCCTTGACCGCCCAGACCGGCCCGGTCGAGGACTCCGCGTTCACCCGCATGGAGCGGAACTTCAGGATCATGAAGGACTTGCCGTCGAGCCCCATGCGCTCCTGGCGGTAGAAGATCGGCCCCCGGTCCTCGAACCAGATGATCAGCGCGATGGGCGGGAGGAGCGGCAGGAGACATGCCATGGCGACCAGGGTGAGCGCCACGTCCATGCCCCGCTTGACCAGGCTGTTCCAGCCCTGGAGCGGCACCTGGGAGAGATTGATCACCGGGGTGCCGTCGACGTCTTCGAGCGACGCATTCAGGGTCGCGTACTGGAGGATGTCGGGCACCAGCTTGACCTCCACGCACTCCCGGCTCACCACCTGCAGGATGCGCAGCATCTTGCGGTGCGCCTCGAGCGGCAGGGCGACGAACACCTGGTCGACCGGTCGGGCGGCGAGGACCGCCTCGATGTCCCGCGTCGAGCCGAGCACGGGCACGCCCGAGAAGCTGGCCCCCTGCTTGCCCGGGTCGTCGTCCAGGAACCCCACCACCTCGATCCCGAGCTCCCGGTGCCCGAGGAGCTTCTGGGTGATCTCCCGACCGAGGGCGCCGGCGCCCACCACCAGGATGTGCTGCAGGTTGTGGCCGGCCCGGCGCAGCTGGTTGAGGACCTCCCGCAGGACGTTGCGCGTCACGAGGACCAGCGCCAGGTCGGCGACCGCGAACAGCGCCAGGAAGGCGCGGCTGTAGGTGAAGTACTCGCGGCTCCCGGGCTCGAGCGGGGGCCGGTACCACGCGACCACCACCGAGAGCAGCACCGACGCGAGGATCACCGCCACCAGGACGGTGAGCGCCTCGTCCACGCGGCTGCGGCCGCGACGATTCTGATAGAGGCCGTGGAAGTAGAAGACCACCGGCCAGAGGGCCAGGATGAAGGGCAGCAGCTCGAGGTAGCGCCCGAGCTCGGGGACGTCCTTGGTCAGCGGGACGACCTGGATCTCGAAACGGAGGAGCCAGGCGACGAAGAAGGCCGCGACGGTTCCGGCGAGGTCGCCGAGCAGGTAGAGGATCGCGATCGACTGACGGCGTTGACGGATCAAGGAGTAAATCCCCCCGATCGGCGCGCTCCTGGCGGGAGGCCGTCGATCAGAGAACGGAAGCCTTGTTGAAAACGCTCCACCGAGAACCGCTCGGCCCGGTTCCGTAGTTCCAAGGAATTGAATCGGATTCCCATCGCTTTGTCAATCGCCGCCGCCAGCTCCCGCACGCGCTCGGCGTCGCCGGCCGACGGCGGGCAGAGGACACCGTGGACGCCGTCCTCCACGATGTCGAGGACGCCGCCCCGGCCCAGGGCCACGACCGGCGTGCCGCACGCCAGGGCCTCGACGGGAGCGATGCCGAAGTCCTCGACACCGGGCTGGAGCAAGCACAGGGCGTGCCGGTAGAGGTCCCTCAGGCGCTCTCCCTCCACGCGGCCGAGGAAGCGCACACCGCCTTCCCCCCCGCGCGCGAGCCGGCGGCGGGCGGGACCGTCGCCCACCACCACCAGCTCCACACCCGCGAGCCGGCAGGCGGCGACCGCGAGGTCGATGCGCTTGTAGGGAGCGAGCGCCGAGACCACCAGGCAAAAGGAGCGCTCCGCGCTCGCCGCCTCGTCGGGCGGGGTGAAGAACGCGGTGTCGACCGGCGGCGCCAGCACCTCGGCCTCGCGGCCGTAGTAGCGGCGGATGCGCTCGGCCACGAAGCGGGAGTTGGCGACGAAGCGATCCACCCGCAAGGCGGAGGCCGCGTCCCAGGTCCTGAGGGCGGAGAGGGCGAGGCCGCGGAGGCGGGCGCCCATCCCGCGGCGGCGCGGGAAGTAGGCGTGCTCCTGGTCCCAGGCGTAGCGCATGGGCGTGTGGCAGTAGCAGAGGTGAGCCGCGCCGGGGCCGGGGATCGCCCCCTTGGCGACGCAGTGGCTGCTCGAGACGACGAGGTCGAAGCCCGAGAGGTCGAAGTCCTCGATCGCCGCCGGAAACAGGGGGAGGTAGCGGCGGTAGTGGCGCCGGACGCCCGGCGCCCGCTGCAGGAAGCTGGTCTCGACGGGGTGCGCCTCGAGGGCGGGGCTGACGCTCCCGGGCACGTGGAGCAGGGTGTGGATCGGCGCCCCCGGGAACAGCCCGGCGATCGCCTCGAGCACCTTCTCGCCGCCGCGCATGCCGGTCAGCCAGTCGTGGACCAGCGCCACGCGGGGGGCCGCGCTGGCGGCGCTGCGCTCCGGTGGCGGTGCGCTCATGGCGGTCCATCCCGCGCCACCGCGAGACGCCGCCGGAGGCCCGACGAGCCCTTGGCCTCGAGCACCCCCCGGTAGACCTCCAGGGTCTGACGGGCGCACAGGTCCCAGCGGAAGTCGGCCGCCCGCGCCATGCCCTTTTCGGCCAGCTTCTCGCGGTAATCATCGTCGGTCACGAGGCGGGCGATCGCCTTGGCCATGCGCTCGCAGTCCAGGGGATCGACCAGGTGAGCGTGGCCGCCGGCCACCTCCTTCAAGGCCGAGGTGTTCGAGGTCAGCACCGGAGTGCCCGAGGCCATCGCCTCGACCACCGGCAGGCCGAAGCCCTCGTAGAGCGTCGGGTAGAGAAAGAGCGTCGCGCCCTGGTAGAGGGCGGGCAACGCCTCCTGGGCGACGTGGCCGAGCAGGTACAGGCGATCGGCGATGCCGAGCTGCTCGGCCCTCTGGCGCAGCTTGAACTGGGCGGCGGTGCGGTCGCCCACGCACACCAGGGGAGCGTCGAAGTCGGCCAGCTCGACGGCCCGGGCATAGGCCTGGATCACCCGGTCCAGGTTCTTGTGCGGCTTGGGGTTGCCGACGAACAGCAGGTACGGCCGCCGGATGCCGAGCTGGCGCAGCCAGCGGTCGAGGTCCATCTCGGAGAGCTTGTGCCGAAACGTCTCGTCGACGCCGTTGTGGATCACCTCGATGGTCGAGCCGTCGACCTCGAAGTACTCCATCAGGTCGGACTTGGTGTTCTCCGAGACGGCGATCACCCGGTCGGCCCGGGCGAGGCTCCGGCGCATCATCCGCTGGGCGTAGATGAAGGCCAGGCGGTTGGGCAGGAACTGGGGGTAGAGCAGGTGGATGATGTCGTGGATGGTCACCACCACCCGCGAGGGCGGCGCGATGGGCAGCACGTAGTGGGTGGCGTGGTAGAGGTCGAGGCGCAGCCGCCAGAGGCGCCAGGAGAGCGCCGCCAGCTCGCGCATGGAGTAGACCGGAGAGCGCTCGATCACCACCCGGAAGTTCTCGGGGAAGCTCGGCCAGGGCCTCCCGGCCCTGGAGGCCGGTGAGCAGGACGTAGTCGTTCTCCCGGTCGATCTCGGCCAGCGACCGGACGAGGTTGCGGATGTAGGTGCCGATGCCGAAGTCCTGGACCTTCCGCGCGTCGATGCCGATGGTGTAGGGCAAGGGGGATGTCTCCGGAGGGGGGGCGAAGGTCGGTCTCGGAGACCGAGCCGAACGCGGCACGGCGGCCCGCGGTGGATTGTACAGGAGGCTCGTCACCGCGACTGCAGGAACACCCCGAGGTAGCGGGTGTCCCGGCTCTGCGGGTCGACGCGCGCCGGCACCTCGCCGCCCGAGACCTCGAGGGTGAGCCGGTAGAGGTGCTCGGGCACGCCGCCCGCGAGGAAGAGCCCCCGGCTCTCGCCCAGGGACTCGGGGCGGATCTCGACCGGCGTGCCCAGGCGCTTGGCCGCCGAGTCGAAGCGCACCCGGAGGGCGCCGGCGGCGCCGCGCAGGGTCAGCACGCTGTCGGCGGCGATGGACTCCACCTCGAGCCGGAGCGTCTCGATGGGCTCGGGGGCGGCGACGAAGAGCTCCGAGCGGCTGGCCCCCCGCACCCAGACGCCGTCGGGGTTCGGCTCGCCGAGGAAGAAGTTCTCCCGGGGCACCCACCACACCTCGCCGCCCCGGGCGAGGCGGGCGTCGGCCCGCGCGTAGCCCGGGAGGCGGCCGTCGGCGAGGAGCGTGAGCTCGACCGGAAGCGGCCGGAAGGCGGCGCCGCGGGCGTGGAGCTCCAGGGTGAAGTCGGGGGCGGCGCCGCCGACCGCCGCGAGGAGCGCCGGTGCGGTCCAGAGGCCGGCGGCGGCGAAGGCGAGGAGCGCCGCGCGCCCGGCCCGGAGCCGGCGGGGGAGGAAAAGCAGGGCCGGGTAGACCAGGGCGAAGGCGCGGTCGCCGGGGACCGCCGGGCCCGCGGCCCCCGGCGCCGCCGCCGCCGGCAGGTCGAAGATCACCAGCGCGCAGTAGAGGGCGACGGCGCCGGCCAGGAGGTGGCGCGACCTGCCGCCGGGCCCCCGGAGGTCGGCGAGGTACAGGAGGAGGACGAAGAGGGCGAACGGGAAGTAGGGGAGGAGGCCCACGTGGCGGCCCGCCAGGAAGTAGCCGGCGTCGCGCACGAGGTGGGCCCGAGGCCGGGCGCCTTCCGGGGGCCCGGCCTCCGGGCCGGGGGCGTTCGCCGAGGTGTGCGACGGGCGGCGCTCGGAGCTTCCCCGGGGTCGACGTCGCCGCGTCGACGCGAGCCAAGCGCTCGAAGGCCGGCCCCCAGGCGCCGGTCAGGCGCTGCTGCGCGCCGGCGAGCAGGAGGCCGGTGGCGACCAGGGCGGCGGCGAAGACCGTCACGGCCTTGACCCGCCGGGTCCAGAGGAGGTCGACGGCCACGGGCAGGGCGAGCAGGGCGAGGGACGGCCGGTACGAGGCCGCCGCGGCCAGCAAGGCTCCCGCGGCGACGAGGGGCGCGAGCTCGCGCCGCCCGAAGACCGGGTGGGTCCGCACCCGGCACCACAGGGCCAGGGCGAAGAAGCCGCACGCCATGGCCAGCGCCTCGGGCTGGAAGCGGAAGACCCAGGCGAAGGCGGCGGAGGCGAAGAAGAAGGCGGCGACCAGGAGGGCGCTCCCGCCGCGCCGGCGGCCCCCGGCGGGACCCGTCGCGCCCGCGAGCGGCGCCGCGAAGAGGCGCAGGGCGCTCTGGACCATCGCCAGGAAGAGGAGCATGTCGAGCACCGGCAGCCCCCGCGGGCCGAGGAGGCCGTAGAAGGGGGCGGCGACCACGGGGTAGAGCAGGGGCCGGGCGAAGGCCGGGCTCCCGCCGCCCGCGCTCGGCGCCAGGGCGAGCCCGCGCGGCCCGTCGGGCCACTGGCGGTAGGCGCGCTCGAGGTCGCGCTGGTCGTAGCGCAGGTCGCCCTCGTGCCACAGGCTCTCGGCGGCGAGCAGGTAGGTCGCCTCGTCGCCCACGGCCGGGCGGCCCTGGGTGGAGAGGGAGCAGGCCAGGCCGAGCAGGAGGACCGAGGCCGCCAGGAGGCTGAGGGTGGAACGGCGCATGACCCGCGGGAAGCTCGGGAGGAAGGTCGCAGGCACTTTACCACCGCCGGCCCGAAGCGAGCGAGGGTGAGGGGGGCGGCCCGATGAGCCTGCGCTCCGATCTATCATTCCCGGCGTGCCTCGTCGTCCCGTCGTCGCCGTCGACCTCCGCGCCCTGGTCCCCGAGGCCACGGGCATCGGCGTCTACACCCGCGAGCTCCTGGCGGCGCTCCTCGAGCGCGGCGCCATCGACTTCCTGGGCCTCGCCCACCGCGAGCCCCGGGGTGCCGCGGAGCTGGTCGAGCGCGGCCTGCGGATCGAGCACCGGGCCGCCCCCCTGGGCGTCCTGTGGCAGCAGCTCGTGCTTCCCCGGCACCTCGCGCGGCTGCGGGATCGGGGACGGGTCGACCTGCTCTGGTCGCCCCTCCAGACCCTCCCCGTCGCCTGCCCGGTGCCGGCGGTGGTGAGCGTCCACGACCTGACCGTCCTGCTCCTGCCCGACGCCCACCGCGCCAAGGTGCGCTGGAGCCAGGTGCCGTTTCTCGAGGGCTCCCTGACCCGCGCCCGCCGGGTGGTGGCGGTCTCCGCGGCGACCGCGCGCGACCTCGAAGGCCAGTTCCCCGACGCCTTCTTCGGCCAGCCCGGGAAGCTCCGGGTCATCCCCCACGGGGTGGCGCCCCGCTTCCGGCCGGCCGGGGACGAGGAGCGCGCCGCGATCCGGAGCGAGCTGGGCTGCCCGGGCGGCTACCTGCTCTACGTCGGCACCCTCGAGCCGCGCAAGAACGTGGCCGCGGTGCTCGACGCGTGGCTGGCGCTGCGCCACGACGACGCCCTGGCGACGCCGCCCCTGGTGCTCGCCGGCGGCTACGGTTGGCGCTCGAAGGGGCTCGTGCGGCGGATCGAGCGGCTGCGCCGCGAGCCCGGGGCAGGCCCGGGCCTCCAGCTCCTCGGCCGGGTCGACGACGCGACCCTGGCCCGGCTCTACCGCGGCGCCACGGCCTTCGTCTACCCCTCCTTCTACGAGGGGTTCGGCCTGCCGGTGGCCGAGGCCATGGCCTCCGGCGTACCGGTGGTCACCTCGGACCGCTCGAGCCTCCCCGAGGTCGTGGGCGACGCCGGCCTGATGGTGCGCCCGGAGGACCCGTCGCTCCTGGCCGGCGCCCTGCGTCACCTGCTGGCGGACCCGGCGCTCCAGCGCGATCTCGCTCGCCGCGGTCTCGAGCGCGCGAGCGCCTTGCGCTGGGAGACCGCGGCGGCGGCGATGGAGGAGGTCCTGCTCGAGGCGATCGAGGAGCGTTAGTCCGTATCCTCGAGCCGGTCGAGGGACGACCGGGCGGGTGGTGGCGTCCCCTTCCCCCCCTGGGGGTGGGAAGGGCATCGAGGGGTTGTGGGGGGGAGGAGGTCGGCCGCATCACGAAACACCTCCACGTGCCGGCGGGCGGCCTCGGCCCAGGTGAAGCGCCGGGCCCGCTCGACCCCGCGCTCGCCCAGGCGCCGCGCGAGAGCGGCGTCCGAGAGGACCCGCTCGACCGCGCGCTCCCAGGCCTCCGGGTCCCGGGGCGGCGCATAGACCGCCGCTTCGCCGGCGAGCTCCCGCAGCACCGGCAGGTCGCTCGCCACGACCGGCGCGCCGGCCCCGAGGGCCTCGAGCACCGGCAGGCCGAAGCCCTCGTAGAGCGACGGGAACACGAACACCGCGGCCGACCGGTAGAGCGCCGCGAGCTCGGCGTCGCGGAGGTAGCCCAGGTGGCGGAGCCACCCCTCGCGCTCGGCCGCCTCGACCTCGCGCCGGAGGGCCTCGCTCTTCCACCCGAAGCGCCCCACCAGGACCAGCGCCGGCGCCTCCGGCAGCCGTCGGCGGCGCAGCAGGCGCCAGGCCTCGAGCAGCGTCGCCAGGTTCTTGCGCGGCTCGAGGGTGCCCACCCAGAGGCCGAAGGGCGGCCGGAGGCCGGCGGGAAGCGGCGGGAGCCGGGCCGGGTCGGGCGGAGCGTGCGCCGGTCCCAACGGGATGACCCGCACCCGCCCCGGGCCGGCGAGCTCCTGGGCGCGCATCTCCCGGGCCACCGCTTCGCTGTCGGTGATCACCCGCGCGGCCCGGAACCAGGCCTCGTCGAGGGCTCCCTCCAGCCGTTCCAGGGTCTCGGGCTGGAGCGACCAGGGCACCATCCGGTAGCCCAGGTCGTGGACCGTCGCCACCAGGGCGCCGCGGGCGCGGGCGAAGCGCTCCGAGGGCAGGTAGTTGGGGGCGAAGATCACGCGGTTGGCGTCGGCGGCGATCAGCCGGGGCGCGAGGCGGCCGAGCAGGGAGATCAGGCGGCCCCGGGGGAGGGTCGCGCCCGCCGGCGTCGGGTAGGCGACCACCTCGATGGCGGGGCCCCGGGGAATCGGACGGCACGGCGGCGGCGCCACCTCGTCGGCCGCCAGGCTGGGCCCGTAGAGGCGTAGCGCCAGGTCCTCGCGCGGCGCGAGCTCCTCGAGCAGGCGGTAGAGGTACCAGCCGATGCCGGTCAGCGGCTCGAAGAGCGGCGAGACGTCGATGCCGACGGTGAGGCGCCGGTCGCGCCGGCGCCGGAGGATCGTCCCGGCGACCGAGGCCCCCCAGGCGAGGAGGGCGGCGATCCGCCGGGGATGGAACGCCCAGAGACGCTCGCGGAGCACCCGGTACGGCGGCCCGAGGAGGCGCTTGTGGAGCGGTTTGCCCGCGGCCGGGTCGGCGCTCACCGTCCCGCCTCCGCCGCCACGGCCCGGAAGGCCCGGGCCGTCGCCTCGGCCGCCCGCTCCCAGCTGAAGGCCCGCGCCTGGGCCGCGCCGCGCCGGCCGAGGTCGCCGCGGAGAGCCTCGTCGGCGAAGAGCTCCTCGAGCCGGGCGGCCCACGCCTCGGGCCGGTCGGGAGGGGCGAAGAGGGCGGCGTCGCCGAGGACCTCCCGGAGGACCGGCAGGTCGCTCGCCAACACGGGCGTCCCGAGGGCCGCCGCCTCGAGGGCCGGCAGCCCGAAGCCCTCATACCAGGATGGGAGAAGGAGCGCCGTCGCGCCCCGGTAGAGGGCGGCGAGCCGGTCGCTCCCGACGTAGCCGAAGCGCACCAGCCATCCTTCGTCGGCCGCTCTCCGGAGCTCCTCCAGGAGCTCGTCGCCCGCCCAGCCGATCGGGCCGCAGACGACCAGGGCCGGAGGCTCCGGCAGGTGCCGACGCAGCCGGCGCCAGGCTTCGAGGAGGGTTCCCAGGTTCTTCCGGGGCTCGACGGTGCCCACGAACAGGCCGAAGCGCTCCGGTGTCCCGTCGGGCGGCCGGCCGGTCCGGACCGTGCCCTGGAGGACCGGCGCCAGGGGAACGCAGCGCAGCCGCTCCGGCCCCGCCAGCCCGGCCTCCAGGATCTCTCGGCGGACCGCCTCGGAGTCCGTGAGGACCGCGCGCGCGCGCGTCCACACGAAGTCCAGGTTGCGCTGGAGCTCCGCGAGGGTCTCGGGCCGGATCGCCCAGGGGACCTTCCGGTACCCCAGGTCGTGGACCGTCGCGACCAGGGGTGTCTCCGCCGCCAGCGCCAGGGCGAAGCGCCGAGGCAGGAAGTAATTGGGCGCGAAGAGCACCCGGTTGCCGTCGGCGGCGATGAGCAGGGCGCGCAACCGGGCGAGGACGGGGTGGAGCGCCTTCGAGGCCAGGACCGAGCCCGCGGGGAGCGGGTAGCGCACCTCCTCGATCGCCGGCCCCTCGGGGAGCGGGGCGGCCGGCGGCGGCGCCCAGGGGCCGTCGATCATCCGCTCGCCGTAGAGCCGGAGCCGAAGGTCGTCGCGCGGGGCCAGGTGGCGAAGCAGGGCGTCGAGGTAGCCGCCGATGCCGGTCAGCGGCTCCCAGTAGGCGGCTGCGTCGACCGCCACCGTCAGCCGCCGTTCGCCGCGCCGGGCGCGGGTGGCCCGAGCGACCCCGGCCAGCCATGCGGCGGACGGGACGAGGCCGGCAGCAGGAGGGGTCGACCGCCGCGCCCGGGAGCCCATGGCGGCCGATGATATCCAGCCGAAGGCACCGAGTGCCGGGCCCCCCGCCCGGGTTTCTCCTCTCCGCTCGGCTCCGGTCGAGGCGCCGTTCCTCCGCCCGCCCGGCCGATGTACTACCTTATGCCCCATGCCCTCCCCCCCGCCGCGCCGCCGCGGGCCGCTCCTCGGCCTCCGCGACCTCGCCCGGCGCAGCCGCTGGCTCCGCCGCGGCGCCAAGCGGTCGCTCGCCGTCCTCATCCAGCTCGCCTACGGCCGTCCTCGGGACCCGGTCGAGCGCCGGGCCGACCTCGAGCCCGCGGCGCTCCTGGCGCGCACCGACGACCTCAACGAGGCCGCCGAGCGCTACTTCGCCACTTACTCCGACCCCGAGTTCATCCTCGGCAAACCGTTCACCGAAGAGGGCCGGCTCGCCCACCGCTTCTTCGACCTGGGCGTCCTCTTCCACTTCCTCCGCCTCTCGCCCCACGACCGGGTGCTCGAGCTGGGCGCCGGCACCTGCTGGCTCTCCCACTTCCTGAACCGCTACGGCTGCCAGACGATCTCGGTCGACGTCTCGAAGACCGCGCTCGAGCTGGGCCGCACCCTGTTCGAGCGCGACCCGGCGACGCGCTGGGAGGCCGGGCCCGAGTTCCTGGTCTACGACGGCCGGCACATCCCGCTCGCGGCCGGCGCGGTGGACAAGATCGTGCTCAACGACGCGTTCCACCACCTGCCCAATCCGGCCGAGATCCTCCGGGAGATGGCCCGCCTGCTGCCGAACGGCGGGCTGGTGGCGATGTGCGAGCCGGGCCCGGGGCACGCCGAGTCGGAGGACAGCCGCCGCGAGGTGGAGACCACCGGCGTGCTCGAGAACGAGATCGTCCTGGGCGAGCTCGAGGCGATGGCCCGGGAGGCCGGCTTCACCGAGGTCGGCCTGGTGCCGCTCTCCCTCGACCGGGCGCGCGCCGTGCCGCTCGCCGACGCCTCCGGGCTGGCCGCCACCGAGGCGCTGCTCGATATGTGGGCCGGGGTCGGCCGCGGCACGCGCTACCTGGTGCTCCAGAAGGGCACCTGGTACCCCACCACCCGCAGCCCCGGCGAGCTGCGCGCCGAGATCGAGGTGGTCGCGCCGGCCGGCCCCGTGCGGCTCGCCCCGGGCGAGGCCGCCCGCCTGCGGTTGCGCATCGCCAACCTGGGCGACACCCGGTGGCTCGCCACCACCGTCGAGCGCCCCGGCTGGACCCGCCTCGGGGTCCACCTCTACGCTCGCCGCCGATCCGCCGAGGCCGGGCCGCCCCCCGGGGAGCTCCTCGACTTCGACTGGCTGCGGGTCTCCCTGGGGGCCGACGTCGACCCGGGGGAGGAGCGGGCCGTCGAGGTGGAGCTGCCGGGCCTCGAGGGGCCGGGGAGCTACCGGCTGGTCCTCGACCTGGTGGCCGAGCACGTCGTCTGGTTCGCCCAGCAGGGCTCGCCCACGGCCGAGGTCGTGGTCGAGGTCGCCCCCCGCTCCTGAGGGTCGAGGAATCGCCCGCCCGTCGCCCGCTGTTCTCGACCATGGCGACGGCGGTCTCCGGCCCCGAGCCGCCCGCGTCACCTTGACACCCCTGGAGCCGCTTCGCTACTCTCATCATTCTGTCTGCTCGACGGGACGTGCTCTATGAAAATCCGTCTGGACCAGATCGGCGACGAGCCGTACCGATGGCACGCGGAGGAGACCGTCTCCCCCGAGGCCCTCGACCGGCCCGAGCTCGTGGCCTTGAGCCCGGTCGCCTGGTCGGGTGAGATCTCGCGCCTCGGCGACGGCTTCCTGCTCCGCGCCCGGCTCGCCTACCGGCAGACCCTCGCGTGTCAGCGCTGTCTGCGCGAGGTCACCGAGCCCGTGGAGGAGGAGATCGAGCTGCTGGTTCTGCATCACGAGGCGGGCTCGGAGCTCGAGGAGCGGGAGCTCGAAGAGGAGGACCTCGGTGTCCTGGTGGTCGCCGGCGTCGAGCTGGACCTCTCCCCGCTCCTCGAAGAGCAGATCCAGCTCGACGTTCCCATGCGGGCCCTGTGCCGCGAGGACTGCGCGGGCCTGTGCCCGACCTGCGGCGCCGATCTCAACGAGGGGCCTTGCGACTGCGGTCCGCGGCCGGCCGACCCCCGGTGGGCCGGTCTCGCCGCCCTGCGCGACAGCTTGCCCGAGGACTAGAGGACCAGAGGACCAGACCCAGAGAGCGACGACCCTGCGCGGGGCGGATCCGGGACCATGGGAAGCCCTGGCCGATCCGGCGGATCCGCAAGCGACAGACGACACGAACGATTCCTGAATCGAGGTTCAGTCAAGCCATGGCCAATCCGAAGCGACGTCACTCGAAGGCCCGCCGTGACAAGCGGCGCGCCCACGACGCCCTCGACCGCCCCGCGTCCTCCACCTGCGAGCACTGCGGTGAGCCCAAGATGCCCCACCGCGTGTGCCGCCACTGCGGCCACTACCGCGGCCGCGAGGTGATGGAGGTCAAGGAGACCCTGTAGTGACCCGTCAACCGTCAAGTGACGTGTCCCGGCGGTCCCTCCCGCCGCTGGCGGCGTTGCTCCTCCTCGACGTAGGCCCCGCTACGCCTGCGTCGGAGCGCCTGGCCAGCGGCGAGAAATCCTCGCCGGATACCCTGTCACTTGACAGTTGACGGGTCAGTAGGCTCTTTTCCTGACCCCGTGAGGCGCATCTCCCGCATCGCCGTCGACGCCATGGGCGGAGACCAGGCGCCCGCGACCGTGGTCGAGGGCGCGTTCCGGGCGGCGGTCGAGGACGGCATCCCCGTGACCCTGGTCGGCCGCCGCGAGGCGGTCGAGCGCGAGCTGGCCCGCCTGGGCGGCGCGGGGACGGCCGCCGGGCTGGAGGTGGTCGACGCCCCCGAGGTCGTGGGCATGGACGAGCCCGCGGTCACCCCGCTGCGCCGCAAGCCCCTGGCTTCGATCCGCGTCTGCGTGGAGCTGGTGCGCTCGGGCGGCGCCCAGGCCCTGGTCACCGCGGGCAACACCGGCGCCGCCGTGATCGCCGCCAAGGTGCTCCTCGGCACCGTGCCGGGTGTCGACCGGCCGGCGCTCGCGGCGGTGCTGCCCAACGCCACCGGCCGCACGGTGCTCCTCGACGTGGGTGCCAACGTCGACACCCGCGCCGCTCATCTGCGGGAGTTCGCGGTCATGGGCCACTCCTACGCCCGCGAAGTGCTGGGCACGGCCCACCCGCGGGTCGGGCTGCTGTCGATCGGCGAGGAGGCGAGCAAGGGATCGGACCTGACCCGCGAGGTCTTCAAGGCCCTCCAGGCGACCGGCCTCGAGTTCGTGGGCAACGTCGAGGGCGGCGACATCTTCAGCGGCCGGGCGGACGTGGTGGTGTGCGACGGCTTCGTGGGCAACGTGGTCCTGAAGAGCTCCGAGGCGCTGGTCGAGCAGGCGGCCCGGATGCTGCGCCAGGAGGTGGCCGCGGCGAGCTGGCGCACGCGTCTCGGCTTCGCTCTCGCCCGGCCCGCCGTCGAGCGCCTGGGCACGCGCACCGACTACGCCGAGTACGGGGCCGCGCCGCTTCTGGGCCTCGCCGGCGGCTGCTTCATCGCCCACGGCCGCTCGAACCCGCGGGCGATCCGGAGCGCCGTCCGGCGCGCCGCCGAGTTCGCCGACGCGCGGGTCCACGAGAAGATCCGCGACCGGGTGGCCGAGCTGCACAGCCAGGAGGAGCGCCTGGCGCCCCACCCGGGACCGGCGGCCGTGGCGGTGCCCTCGAGCGACCGATGACCGGGACCCGGACCGAGCGAATCGCCCTCGTCTTCCCCGGCCAGGGCTCCCAGAAGCTGGGCATGGGCCGGGCGTGGGCCGAGGCGTACCCCGAAGCCCGGGCGGTCTTCGACGAGGCCGACAGGGTGCTCGGCATGGAGCTCACCCACCTGTGCTGGGAGGGCCCGGAGGAGGAGCTTGCCCTGACCGCCAATCTGCAGCCGGCCCTGGTGGCCGCCTCGGTGGCGATCCTGCGCGCCGCCGCCCCGCGCCTGCCGGTACCGGTGGCGGTGGCCGGCCACAGCCTCGGGGAGTACTCCGCCCTGGTCGCCGCCGGGGCGCTGGAGCTCGCCGACGCCCTCCGGCTGGTGCGGCGCCGCGGCGAGCTGATGCAGGAGGCGGTGCCGGTGGGCGAGGGCGCCATGGCCGCGATCCTCGCCCTGGACGATCCGCAGGTCGAGGCCCTCGTCGCCGACGCCGCCGGCGGCCGGGTGCTCGCCGTGGCCAACAAGAACGCCCCGGGCCAGGTGGTGATCGCGGGCCACCGCGAGGCGGTGGAGCGGGCGGTGGCGATGGCTCGCGACCGCGGCGGCAAGCCGCGGATCCTGCCGGTCTCGGCGCCCTTCCACTGCTCGCTCATGGCCCCGGCCCGCCGCGGGCTCGAGCCGCTCCTCGCCGCGACCGCCTTTTGCGACCCGTCGGTGCCGGTGGTGAGCAACGTGGACGCGACGCCGGTCGTGACCGGCGAGGGGGCCCGCGACGCCCTCGCCCGGCAGGTGGACTCGCCGGTGCGCTGGGTGGAGTCGGTCGCCTGGATGGCCGACGAGGCCGGGGTGACGACCTTCGTCGAGGTGGGCCCGGGGGCGGTGCTCTCGGGTACGATCCGGCGCATCCGGCCGGAGGCCGCGCGCGTCGGCCTGGCCGAGCCCGCCGGCCTCGACGCCCTGACCGCCGCCTGAGATACCACTGATCACATCGGGAGCGACCGTGAACCGAGAGCCAACCTGTTCGAGAAGAGCCCCGGGTGGGGGCGTCTCCTTCCCCCCCGGGGGTGGGAAGGGGATCGAGGGGATGCGGGGGGGATGCGATGATCTTCCAGCTCGACGGCAAGACGGCCCTGGTGACCGGGGCCTCCCGGGGGATCGGCGAGGCCGTGGCCCGGCGGCTCGCGGAGCGAGGGGCGCGGGTGATCCTGGCCGCGCGCACCGGCGACCGGCTGCGGGAGCTCGCCGCGGAGCTCGCGGCCGCCGGCGGCGAGGCCGAGGTCCTGGAGCTCGACCTCTCGCGCCCGGAAGAGGTCCCCGGCGCCCTGGCCTCGCTGCCCGAGGCCTGGCGGGAGGTCGACGTCCTGGTGAACAACGCCGGCATCACCGCCGACAACCTGCTCGCCCGCCTCTCCCTCGCGGACTGGGAGACGGTGCTCAGGACCAACCTGACCGGCGCCTTCGCGGTGACCAAGGAGGTGATCCGTGGCATGATGCGTCGGCGCTGGGGGCGGATCATCTCGATCTCGTCCGTGGTCGCTCTCATGGGCAACGCCGGCCAGGCGAACTACGCCGCCTCGAAGGCGGGGCTGGTGGGCTTCTCGAAGTCCCTCGCCCGCGAGCTGGGGAGCCGCAACATCACGGTCAACGTGGTCGCGCCCGGCTACATCGAGACCGCCATGACCGAGCACCTCCCCGAGGCGTCGCGCAAGGCGCTCCAGGCCTCGATCGCGCTGCGCCGCCTGGGCGGCGTCGACGACGTGGCCTGGTGCGTGGTATTCCTGGCCAGCGAGGAAGCTGGGTATATTACCGGTCACACGCTCAACGTCTCCGGCGGGCTCTACATCTGAGGTCCCGGCCCGCCGCAACCCGAACAGATTCCATGGACTCCCCCGAAGCCGATGTGCTAGAACCGGGGGGTTCGGCCGAACGGCCCAATCCTAAGGAGGGAAGTGCACATGTCTGCGATCGAAGACCGGGTCAAGAGCATCATCGTCGAGCAGCTCGGAGTCGAGGAGGACGAGGTCACCCTGAACGCCAGCTTCACGGACGACCTCGGCGCCGACTCGCTGGACATCGTCGAGCTCGTGATGGCGCTCGAGGAGGAGTTCTCCATCGAGATCCCGGACGAGGAAGCCGAAAACATCAGCCGGGTCCGGGAAGCCGTCGAGTACATCGAAAAGCATTCGGGCGAAGGCAACTGACCGCGTGAGCGCGCGCGAGGGCGAGACGATGCCCGCGACCGCGAGCGCCCGCCGGCGCGTTGTCCTGACCGGGGTCGGCCTGGTCTCCCCCCTGGGTGTGGGGACCGAGGCCACCTGGAACGGCCTCATGTCGGGCGCGAGCGGCATCGGACCGATCACCCGGTTCGACGCCTCGGCCTACCCGTGCCGCATCGCCGGGGAGGTGCCGGGCTTCGACCCCCTCGCCTACGTGGACAAGAAGGACGTCAAGAAGAGCGACCGCTTCATCCTCTACGCCATCGCCGCGGCCGATTTCGCGATGGCCGACTCCGGCCTCGAGGTCACCGGCGCGAACGCCGAGCGCGTCGGGGTCATCATCGGCTCGGGGATCGGCGGCCTGCCGCTCATCGAGACGACGCACACCGTGCTCCTGGAGCGCGGCCCGGGGCGGATCTCCCCCTTCTTCATCCCCGGCCTGATCGTCAACATGGCGGCCGGGCAGGTGTCGATCCGCTACGGCGCGAAGGGCCCCAACGAATCCCCCTGTACCGCCTGCACCACCGGCCTCCACGCCGTGGGCGACGCCTTCCGCAAGATCCAGCACGGCTACGCCGACGCCATGATCGCCGGCGGTACCGAGGCGGTCATCACGCCGCTGGCGGTGGCCGGGTTCTCGGCCATGCGGGCGCTGTCGACCCGCAACGACGATCCCCAGAGGGCGTCGCGGCCCTGGGACAGGGACCGGGATGGCTTCGTGATCGGTGAAGGCGCCGGGGTGGTGGTGCTCGAGGAGCTCGAAACGGCCCGCCGGCGGGGTGCCCCGGTCTACGCCGAGGTCGTGGGCTACGGCATGAGCGCCGACGCCTACCACATCTCCGCGCCCCATCCCGAGGGCGACGGGGCGGCGCGGGTGATGACGGCGGCCCTGAAGGACGCGGGGCTCGCGCCGGAGGTGATCGGCTACGTCAACGCCCACGGCACCTCGACCGACCTGGGCGACCTGGGGGAGGTCAAGGCGATCCGCCGGGTCTTCGGCGAGCACGCCGACCGCCTGGCGGTCTCCTCGACGAAGTCCTCCACCGGACACCTCCTGGGTGCCGCCGGGGGGCTCGAGTGCGGCATCCTGGCCCTGGCGCTCAAGCACCAGATCCTGCCCGCCACCCTGAACCTCGACCAGCCGGGCGAGGGCTGCGACCTCGACTTCGTGCCCCACCGGCCGCGCGAGACCGACTTCGAGTACGGCCTCACCAACTCCTTCGGCTTCGGCGGCACCAACGGCGCCCTGATCCTGCGGCGCTGGGCCGGCTGAGCCGGAGCGTTCGCAGCCCCGCGCACCGTTCGCCCGGCCGACGCTCCGTCTCGGCCGGGGTGGGCGGGGGTCAGTTCCCCGCGGCCAGCTTGCGCTCGAAGAACTCGGTCATCCGCTCGTAGAAGTGCCGGTTCGCCGGGTCGCGGAACCCGTGCTTCTCGCCGGGGTAGATCGCCATCTCGAACGGGATGTCCGCCTTCACCCAGGCGTCGACCATCGCCATGGTGCTCTGCGGGTGGACGTTGTCGTCCGCCGTGCCATGGACGATGAGCAGGGCGTCGGCGAGCTGGTCGGCGTAGCTGATCGCCGAGGAGGCCTCGTAGCCGTCGGCGTTGTCCTGGGGGGAGTCGAGGTAGCGCTCGGTCCAGATCGTGTCGTAGTAGCGCCAGTCGGTGACCGGCGCCCCGGCCACCGCCGCGTGCCAGGTGCCGGGGCTGTTGAGCAGGCAGTAGAGGGTGTTCGAGCCGCCGCCGGACCAGCCCCAGAGGCCGATCCGGGCCGGGTCGGCCCAGGCCTGGGTCTTCAGGTACTCGACTCCCGCCTTCTGGGCCGCCAGGTTCACCTCTCCGAAGCGGCGGTGCACCCGGTCCTCGCCGGCCTTGCCGAAGAACACCGAGGCCCGGTTGTCGACGCTGAGCACGCCGAAGCCGCGCTGGGCCATCATCTTGTGCCAGAGGCCGCGCCCGCGGCTCGCCCAGCGGTCGACCACCACCTGGGAGCCGGGACCGCCGTAGTGGTACATGACGACCGGGTGCCGGTCCCCGACGCCCGCGGGCAGGAGCTCGGCGGCCGGCAGCATCGTGCCCTCGGGTGCGTCGTCGCCGGCCGGGATCTGGAAGAAGCGCCACTGCGGCAGAGCCGCCGGATCGAAGGTGGGCGGCGTCGAGGGCAGCTCGGCGGTGCGCTGCAGGGTGCCGTCCGCGCCGATCGACTCGACCCGCTGCCAGCCCGGTTCGTTGGCACTCGACCAGGTGTGGACCAGGTAGCGCCCGGCGGGGGCCACGTCCGCCTCGTGCCAGCCGGGGCCGGCGGCGAGCTCCCGGGGGGGCGAGCCGTCGAGGGGCACCCGGAGCAGGCGCCGGCGCGCCGCGCCCAGCGGCCCGGTGCCGTAGGCGGTGACGAGGAGGGCGTCGTCGCCCGCCGTCGCGACCCCGGCGACCGCCCAAGCGCCCGAGGTGAGCCGGCGCACGAGCGTGGCGCGGGCGCCGGCGCGCAGCGAGTAGAGGTAGAGATGGCGCCACCCGTCGCGCGCCGACGCCCACACGAAGCGGTCGCCGGAAAGGAAGGTCGTCTCGGTGCCCAGGTTCACCCAGGTCGAATGGGTCTCGCTGAGGGCGGTCCGGCAGGCCCCGGTCGTGGGCGAGCACAGGAGCAGGTCGAGGTCGGTCTGTTCGCGGTTCAGCCGCTCGACCGCGACGCTCTCGCCGTCCGGCAGCCAGTGGAGACGCGCGAGGTAGGTCTCCTCCTGGCTCTCGGTCGCGAGCCAGGTGGTCTTGCCGGTCGCCAGCTCGAGCACCCCGAAGCGGACCTTCGGGTTGGCGGTGCCCGCCTTGGGGTAGCGCTGGACGCGGGGGGTCGGGTAGGGCGGCGTGTAGTCGGGCAGCAGGGTGTACTCGCCTACGGCCGTGTCGTCGAAGTGGTAGTAGGCGATCCGGCGGCTGTCCGGCGACCACCAGAAGCCCTCGGGCGAGCGGTTCCAGATCTCCTCGCCGTAGACCCAGTCGTTGGTGCCGTCGAGCGTCTTGCCCGGCTCGCCGTCGGTGGTCAGGGCGCGCTCGGTGCGCCGCGCCGCCGGCACCGAGAGGTCGAGCAGGTAGAGGTTTCCCTCCCGGACGTAGGCGAGCTTCGTGCCGTCGGGCGACGGCGTCGGGGCCTCCTCGTGCGCCTCGGTCTTCGTGAGGCGATCGAGGCCCGTTCCCGGCCGCCAGAGGAAGAGGTCGCCGCCCGCCTCGAGGACCTCGGCGGCGCCGGTGGGGAAGCCGTGGTAGGCGTCCAGGCTTCCGCCCAGCCCCTCGAGGTCCGAGACCGTGAACAGCCGCTCGCTCTTGCCGGTCGCCGGGTCCATGCTCCACAAGGCCTCGCCGTCGCCGGCGTCCCACAGGTAGGTGAGGGCGGCGCCGTCCGGGCGCCAGGCGAGCTGCTCCGGCCGGCGGCCGGCGTGCTCCTTCTCGAACAGGTCGTCGAAGGTGAGCCGCGACGACTGCGACGCGGGCTCCGCGGCGCGGGCGGGCGGCGGCAGTGCGACCGGGGCGACGAGGGCGAGCAGGACGAGGGCGAGGATGCGGCGCATGGGGGAACCTCCGCTTGTGATGACGGGTTCGCGGCCGAGGCCAGGTGAGGCACGGGCATGTAGAATAGCCGAGCTTTTCCGAGGAGGCGTTTTGGAGCTCGACAGTCTGCTCAAGCTCATGACCGCGAAGGGTGCGTCGGACCTTCACCTGAAGCCGACGCGGCCGCCCTTGCTGCGCATCGACGGCCGCCTGATGCCCGTCGAGGCCGAGACCATGCGCCCCGACGAGATCGAGCGCATGCTGCTCTCGATCCTGACGCCGGCGCAGACGGCACGGCTCGAGGAGCGCCTGGCGGTCGACCTCGGCTACGGGGTCTCGGGGCTCGCCCGCTTCCGGGGCAACATCTACATGCAGCGCGGCACCATGGCGGCCTCGTTCCGGAGGATCCCCTACGAGATCCAGTCGACCCAGGAGCTCGACCTGCCCGACGCCCTCCTCGACTTCTGCAAGATCAACCAGGGGCTGGTGCTGGTCACGGGCCCCACGGGCAGCGGCAAGTCGACCAGCCTCGCCGCCCTCATCAAGCACATCTCGGAGACGCGGCCGGTTCACGTGATCACCATCGAGGACCCCATGGAGTTCCTGTTCACCGACGGGGTCGCCTCGATCTCCCAGCGCGAGGTGGGCACGGACACGATCGACTTCACCGAGGCCCTGCGCAACGCCGTGCGCCAGGACCCCGACGTCATCATGGTCGGCGAGATGCGCGACCGCGAGACGATCTCGACCGTGATCACGGCCGCCGAGACCGGCCACCTGGTGTTCTCCACCCTGCACACGAACAGCTCGACCCAGACCATCGACCGGATCCTCGACAGCTTTCCCTCGGACCAGCAGGCCCAGGTGCGGGCGCAGCTCGGCCAGGTGCTCAAGGGGGTCGTCTCCATGCAGCTCGTCGAGCGCGCCGAAGGCGGCCGGGTGGCGGCGCTCGAGATCCTCAAGGCGTCGCCGAAGATCTCCAAGATGGTCGAGGCGGGCGAGACCGCCGGGCTGCTCGAGGAGGTGGAGAAGCTCGGTGCGCTACTACCGGATGCAGTCGATGAACCAGTCGCTGCTGGCGCTCCTGGTCCACGGCACGATCACTTACCAGGAGGCGATGACGCAGTCCTCCGATCCGGAAGACCTCTCCCTCAAGCTGCGCAAGATGTTCCCCAAGATCGAGGAACGAGGAGGCGACATGAGCCCGTCCACATCCGATTTCTCCCAGATCCTCGAGCTCCAGGAGTACCGGCGCCTGTACGAGGAACAGGAGGAGAAGGTCCGGGCGCGCCTGGGGCAGAAGGACGAGGAGATCGCCGCCCTCGAGGGGCAGCTCGGCGAGCGCGACACCAAGCTCCACGAGCTCCAGGAGCAGCTCAAGGAGGCCGCCGAGGAGCGGGACCACATGAAGGGGGACTACGCCCGCCTGCGCCAGGAGGCCCAGGAGAAGATCGACAAGCTCATGGAGCGGATCAAGGAGCTCAACCAGCGTCTCCTGGGCGAAGAGAAGAAAGGGATCTTTCGGTAGGACGAGGCTCCGAGGGGGAGGGGACGCCCCCGCCCAGCGAGTCACCGCCGTCCTCGGCGGGCGCAGGCACCGAACCCATGAAGCGGCCGAGCTCCGTCTCGGCCGGGCGATCCCCTCGGCAAGCGCTGGACGGTTGCCCCGAGCCACCCCGCCCCCGCCCGGCGGGTCACCGCCGTCCTCGGCCCCGATCTACGGCGCGAGGGCCTCGACCAGGCGGCGGGCCTCTCGCTCGTTTTGCACCGTGCCGTCCACCTGCGCCCAGCGCAGGGCGTCGAGGGCCCTGCCGATCTCGGGGCCGGGCGGCACCCCCAGGATCTCGCCCACCTGCCGGCCGTCGAGGAGCTGGGGCGGCCGGACGATCGCCTCGCCTTCGCGCCGGAAGAGCCGCACCAGCTCGAGGGCAGCCCGCTCCCACCCTGCCGCTTCCCCCCGCGTCTCCGAGCGCACGCCCGCGAAGCAGGCGACCGTGGGCCGAGCTCGCCCAGGCGGTGGAGCAGGCGGCGCTGCGGGATCGGCTCCGCGGGCAGGCGGGTCCAGGGCACGATCCTCGCCACGGCGCGGCGGTGGGCATGGGTCAGGTAGCCCGCCTCGGCCACCCGCTCGAGGGTCGCCGCCCGGTCCACGCCGGCCGGCAGGTTGACGAAGCTGAGGGCCACCCGGGCGAGCTGGTGATCGACCGCCAGGGCGAGGGCGCCGCCGGCCAGCTCCCGGAGGCGCTGCGCCGCCCAGCCCAGGCGCCCCAGCTCGCGGCACAGGCGGCCGATCGTGTCCGGCTCGGGGGCGGGCTCGGGGGAGGGCTCGCCCGGCCGCCCGAGCCAGAGGCCGGGGTAGACCTCCAAGGTGCCGGCCACGGCCATTCCCCGGGCCACCTCGGGTTGGGCGAAGAGGAGGGCGAGCTCGTCGCGCACCCGCTCGGAGGCGACGCCGGAGAGGCCCGGCGCCGCCCGCCGGGCGAGCGCGAGGGTCGCGGGATCGGCGGTGAAGCCGGGGAGCTGCACCAGCAGGCGGGGCAGGCGGAGCACGCGCAGGGGGTCGGCGGTGAAGCTTGCGGGCCCGGTCGCCCGGAGGACGCGGGCGCGCAGGTCCGCGAGACCGCCGTGGGGGTCGATCAGCTCGCCGCCCGGGGCCGACAGGGCCACCGAGTCGACGGTGAAGTCCCGCCGGGCGAGGTCCTGGGCGAGGGAGGTGCCGTCGCGGTCCCACAGGTCGAGCACGTACGGGCCGCCGGCGGTCTCGCCCAGCAGGCGGAAGGCGCCGAAGGCCTTGCCCCCGAGATGGACCAGGCGGGCCGGCAGGCGGCCGGCCAGGCGGCCGGCGATCTCCTCCCCCCGGCCGGCGACCACGGCGTCGAGGTCGCGGCCGGGCAGCCCCAGAAACCGGTCCCGGAGCACCCCCCCCACCAGGTGGCACTCGACGTTCCCCGCCTCCCGCGCCACGGCGACCAGCGTCTGGACCGCCGGGTGGTGGAGGAGAACGTGGAGTACCCGCGCCGGCTCGCGTCCGCTCGTCATGGCCTCGCGCGAGCGTAGCAGGGCGCCGGGGCGGGGCCAACGGGCGATCGCGGCGCGCCGCGGGGGCGCATTGCGGCGGCGGCGAGGAGAAGTTAAACTCCCGTCTCAGGAAAATGGCTGTAACTCGCGATCATCGCAGAAGGATTGCGTGTCTCGCCCTGCTCGGGGTCCTGGCCGCGGCGACCGTGGCGGCCCCGGCGCTCGCGGCCGCGGCCGTGCGTCGCTCCCTCTCCGGACCGGCCGCGGGCGGGGCGGGCAAGGACGAGCTGGTGGCGCTCCTCACCGACCGCAACGAGCTCTACCTCGAGGCCCGCCCCCTGCCGGGCGAGGGCCTGCTCGCGTTCGCCCGTCGCCTGTGCGGGAGCGGGGACGCCGCCGCCGCCATCGTCCGGGCCAACGGCGGCGCCGAGCAGCTCCTGGCCGGGGTGCGCTACCGGGTGCCCTACGACGCCCTGCGCTCCGAGATGCAGCTTCGCGTGGTGCGCGCCCTGTTCGACGGCGACCGGGGCGACCCCGCCGGCTGGCGCCACCGCGTGCGGGGGGCCGATCCCCTCGGCCGGGGGAGCCTCTGGCAGGTGGCCGAGTGGTTCACCGGCGACGGGGCGAACTTCCGGGCCATCCGGGAGGAGAACGGGCTGGTCGAGGACGACCTCGAGGCGGGCCAGGAGGTGGTCATCCCGGCGCGGCTCCTGCGCCCGGTCTTCCGCGCGGCGGCGGCGAGCGCGGACCCGCAGGCCACCCGCGCGGCCCCCGCCGCGATCCAGGTGGCGGCCCAGGTGGCGGCCCAGGTCCCGGAAGCGGTCCCGGCGGCGGCGCCCGCCTCGCCCGGCATCGAAGAGGGCTCGGCGCCCTACCGCCTGGAGTACGGGCAAGACGCGAAGGGCGAGTACGCGATCTACCGCTTGCAGCCGGGGGAGGCCCTCTACTCGAGCGTCGTCGTGCGCTTCACCGGTGCCCTCTACGCCGCCGACGTCAACAGCCTGGCCGCGGAGATCGCCAAGCGGAGCGGCATCGCGGACGTCACCGACATCCCGGTGGGCTATCCGGTCAAGGTCCCGTTCGAGCTCATGCTCCCCGAGTACCTGCCGCCGGGCGACCCGCGGCGCGAGGAGTACGAGGCCTCGCTGCGCGAAAGCGGCCGGTTCACCAACCGGGTGCGCACCCGCGACCTGGCCGGCATCACGGTGATCCTGGACGCGGGCCACGGGGGCGTCGACGTGGGCGCCTCCTTCGCCGGCGTCTGGGAGAGCCTCTACGTCTACGACATCAAGGCGCGGATCGAGCGGCTGCTCGAGCTCCACACCGCGGCCCGGGTGGTCTCGACGACCCGCGACGGCGACCACCACCGCATCCCGGAGCGGGACGTGCTCCCCTTCTCGCGCGACCACGTGGTGCTCACCCACCCGCCGTACCCGATCAGCAACAGCACGATCGGGGTCAACCTGCGGTGGTACCTCGCCAACAGCGTCTACGCCAAGGCGATCGACGGCGACGGGGATCCGCAGAAGGTGATCTTCCTGTCGATCCACGCCGACTCGCTCCACCCCTCGCTGCGCGGCGCCATGGCCTACATCCCGGCGGCCTCCAAGCGCAAGGGGACCTTCCGCAAGACCGGCGGGCCGTACCGGGAGCGCCGCGAGTGGCGCGAGCAGCCGGCGGTCTCCTTCTCGTGGAAGCAGCGGGTCGAGAGCGAGGGCCTGTCGCGTCAGTTCGCCGAGGACGTGATCGGCGCGCTCGCCCGGCGCCAGGTGGCGGTCCATCCCTACAAGCCGGTGCGCGAGAAGATCGTCCGCAACCGCAGCGAGTACGTGCCCGCGGTGCTGCGCTACAACGAGGTGCCGGCCAAGGTGCTGCTCGAGGTCTGCAACCTGGCCAACCCCGAGGACCGCAAGCTCCTCCAGACCCGCGCCTACCGCGAGACGGTCGCCGAGGCCGTGGTGGAGGCGATCCTGCGCTACTACGGCCAGGGCGAGACCTTCGACGACGGCGAGACGGTGGTCGCGGCGGCGAAGTGAGCGGCGAGGCGTCCTCGGGAACAAATCGCCTCCTGCGCGGCGTCTAACTCCATGTGAGCGTCCTGCGAGCCGCACACCTCGCTCCGACCCGTGCCGCCGGCGCGTCGCCGGCCGCGGGACACCTCTACGGCGATTCGGAAGCCTTCGACGAGATCTACCGCGCCTACGAGGAGATGGTCTTCAACCTGGCGCTGCGCCTGTCGGGCGACCGGGAGCGGGCGGCGGACCTCTCGCAGGAGATCTTCCTGCGCGTCTACCGGCACCTGGGACAGTTCCGGGGCCGCTCGTCGCTCAAGACCTGGATCTACCGCGTGGCGGTGAACCATTGCCGCAGCCGACTCGCCCGCCGCCGGCCGCCGTCGCGGCCCGGCGCCGACGACGAGGAGCGGCTCGCCCGCCTCGCCGACCCGCGGCGGGGCCCCGAGGAGCGGGCCATGGCGGGCGACGAGGCCCGGCGGGTGGAGCGGGCCCTGGCCGGGCTGCCGCGGCCCTTCCGCGAGGCCGTGGTGCTGAGGGACCTCGAGGGCCTCGCCTACGACGAGATCGCCGAGATCCTCGGGGTCCGGCCGGGAACGGTCCGCTCGCGGATCGCCCGGGGCCGCGGGATGCTGCGCGAGGCGTTCCTGGAGGAACGAGCATGACCCGAGCCCTGCGCGTGGTCCACGCGGAACCCGACCGGCTCTCGGCCTACCTCGACGGCGAGCTGCCGGCGGCGGACGTCCGGGCGCTCGAGGAGCACGTCGAGGGCTGCCCGTCCTGCCGGGCCGAGCTCGACGGCCTGGCCGCCGTGGTCGGTACGCTCCGGCGCCTGGAGCGGCAGGCGCCGCCGCCGGTGCTGGCGGGACAGGTGACCCGGCGCCTCGACGTCGAGGGCCGGCCGGTCGGCCTGGTCGCGCGGGTCGAGGCTGCACTCCAGCGCTGGAAGGTCGAGCCGGGGACGCTGGTGACCTTCGGGGTGGTCGTGGCGCTCGCGGCGATGCTCGCCCTGCTCGGCTCGAGCCTCGAGGAAAGCGCGCGCCGGCGGGAGGCCGCGCGGGCCGAGTGGTCGGGCCTCGAGCTGGTCACGGCGGTGGTCGGCGACCACCGGTTCGACCGCGACGGGGCGCTCTGGCGCGAGGTGGGCGCCGGCGAGCCCGAGGTTCGGCTGGCGCCGGACACGCCCGAGGCGCGGGCGATCCTCGACGCCACGCCGCGCCTCCGCGACCTGCTGGCGCACTCGGAGGGAGTGGTGCTCGCCGATGCGCAGGGGCGGACCGTGTTGATCGAGGGAGAGAAGGCGGGCGGGGCCGCGCCCTGAGCGCCTACCCCTCAGTGTAGCGGCCGATCGAGGCGATCTCCCAGGTCGCGCCGCCGGCCTCGACCTCGTCGCCCACCTTCTTGCCCAGGAGGCTCTGCGCCAGGTCGGACTCGTAGGCCAGCACGTTGTCCTCGGGCTTCGAGTCCCAGGGGCCGAGGATGGTGATCGTGCGCCGGCTCCCGTCGCGGGCGAGCTCCACCCGGCTGCCGATCCGGACCTCGGAGAGGTCGATGCGGGTGACGTCGATGGGGCGGGCGAGCGTGAGGTCGCGCTCGAGCTGCGCCTGGCGCGACGAGAGGTACTCGTGGCGCTGGCGCGCCGCCTTGTACTCGAAGTTCTCCCGCAGGTCGCCCAGGGCGCGGGCCTCCTCGATCGCCTTGCGGTTCGCCGGCAGCTCGCGCTTGACCAGGTTCTCGAGCTCCTTGCGCCGGGCCGCGATCGCCTCGGGGGTCGAGTAGATCACCTGCTGGGCGTCCTCGCCGCGGAGCACCGGGAAGCGTAGATGAAGGGCGTTGGTCAGGGCGTCGCGCTGGTAGGACTCGAGGCCCGCCGCCCGGTGGATCACCTCCTCGGCCTGGGCCGCGTGGCGGGGCTCGAGGTGGTCGAGCAGGCGCGGCGCCGTGCCGCCCGACTCGACCAGCTTGACCAGCCGCTGGCGGTAGGGGACGAACCGCTTGTCGACCAGGCACGCGAAGAGCTGCTGGAGCAGGCGCAGCGGGCTGCGGGCGCGGAGCGTCTCGTCCTCGGCGGCGCGCTCGGCGAGCCAGGTGAAGGCCGCCGGGTTCTTGTGCGGCTGGCCGGCGATGGCGTCGGTGAAGCGCCAGAGGGCCTGCGGCGCCTCGGCGGCCAGGGCGTCGGCCAGGACGTCGAGGAGGCGGGCGTCCTCCTCCTCGCCGAGCTGGGCGGCGTAGACCTCCGGCCAGTCGTCGCGGAGCTGCCGCACCAGGGTGTAGCCGCGCTCCTTCCAGCCGCGGTCGGAGATGCCGCGCAGGAGGAGCTTGGGGTCCGAGTCGCGCACCAGATCGGCCGGCGCCGGCAGATCCTCGGGCGCTTGCCCGGCCCCGCTGTCGCGCTCCAGGGCGCAGGCGACCTCGAAGGTGAGGCCGGGATCGTCCTCGACCGCCTCGCGGGCGGTCGAGGCGAGCTCCTCGACCATGCGCGAGGCGAGCTCCGGGTCCCGGGCGCCCTCCTTCTTGAGCAGGTTGAGCCGGGTCGCGGGGTCCGCCGCCGCGAAGCGGTTCCAGACCGCCTCGACCGCGTCCTCCTGCGAGGCGAGCCAGGTGTAGGTGTGGCGCCCGGAGCCGTGGGCCACGACCTGGGGGTGCTTGCGGGCGGCGCCCCACCAGCTGGTCCAGCCTCCCTCGTCCACGATGCCGGCCAGGTGGGTGCGGATCTCGTTGGCGGTCAACGGGCGGTCGAAGCTGGTGAGGACCACCCGCAGAAGCTCGGGGGGGTCCGAGCGGGCGAGACCGGCGAGGACCTCCGGCTCCTCGATCTTGCGCCGCAGCACGTGCTCGGAGTCGAGGATCTCCAGCAGCTTGGGCGCGGCCCGGAAGCCCACGGTGAGGCCCCGCGCGCGCTCGAAGTCGACCTTCAGGCTCTCGAGCTCCAGGTTCACGTCGATCACCCGCCCGGCGCCCTTGCCCGCCATCCAGACCACGACCCCGACGGCGAAGGGGACGAGCTGGCGCAGCCGGTCGACCTTCTCCCAGGTCTTCTCCAG
The DNA here is from genome assembly GCA_963741925.1 of uncultured Acidobacteriota bacterium. Lineage (GTDB taxonomy): Bacteria > Acidobacteriota > Thermoanaerobaculia > Multivoradales > DATKCC01 > CAVUBL01. The sequence goes on along the minus strand of CAVUJU010000002.1, from coordinate 193,238 downwards.
GTCGTGCGGCGCCTTGTCCAGGCGGACCGCCTTGACCAGGCCGGCGAAGCTCGGCGCGTCGCCGTGGAGCGTCTCGAGGGTCGCCAGGATCTCCGGGTGGAACGCCTCCGGGTCGAGGAGCAGGCTGCCGGCCCGGCGCAGCAGCGCGAGCCGCGTCTCCCACCTCCCATGCTCCTTCAGGTGCTCGTCGAGCATCTCCAGGAGGAAGCGGGAGCGCTCTTCCTCGCCGGAGCCGACCAGGGCGCGGGCGATACCCACGAAGTAGCCGAGGTCCGCCGAGCCCTCGGCCATCCGGCCGAGCCACTCGTCCTCGAGGGCGTCGAAGTCCTCGGTCTCCAGATAGTGCTTGATGTCGCGAGAGATCGTCATGGGGCTGCTGAGACTAACAGGTTGGGGCAGGTTGGGGAGGGTCGGGCGAGACTCCGGCGGCGAGGAAAGAGGGTACATTGACGCCATGGCCCCCCGGGCACCGCGAGACCTGGCCGGGCGCCTGCGCGAGGTCGACGGCGACGAGCTCCTGGCCCTGCTCCGGCGCCACGCCGCGGAGCTCGACCTGGTTGCGGCCGAGCAAGCCCTGCGCAACCCGTTCCTCGGGCGCGAGGGCCTCGAGCTCGTCGCCGCCCAGAGGCGGCTGCTCCCGGCGTACGGGATCAAGCGCCTGATCGCGCTCCACCCGCGCGCCCCCGAGGCGCTCGCGCTACGGTTCGTGCCGGCCCTCTTCTGGCACGACCTGGTGGAGCTCGGCCTCGACCCGCGGGTGCGGCCGGCGGTGCGGCGGGCGGCCGACCGGCGCCTCGTCGCGCGGCTGCCGGCGCTGGCGGTGGGCGAGAAGTCGGCCCTCGCGCGCCGGGCGTCGTCGCGGGTGCTCGGCCGCCTGCGCCACGACCCGAGCGCCCGGGTGGTGGCGGCCCTGCTCGAGAACCCGCGCCTCACCGAGGGGGTGCTCCTGCCCCTGGTCGCGAGCGAGGAGGCCCGGCCCGAGGTGCTGGACGTGGTGGCCCGCGACCGGCGGTGGGGCGCCCGCTCCGAGGTCCGCCTCGGGCTGTGCCTCAACCCGCGGACGCGGGTGCCGACCGTGCTCGCGATCCTGCCCTACCTGCGCAAGGCGGACCTGCGCGTCGTGGCCCGCCGGCCGCGCCTCTCCCCGGTGGTCAGGCGCCGGGTCGAGGTGCTGCTCGGAGAGGCCCGATAGCCCTTTTCCCCCGTGGGGTGGGAAGGGCGGAGCTGATTTGACCCCAAAGGCCTTGGAGACATACAGTTGAGGGCCGAGGGCAGGCCGCTCGAGCTGACCGAATCCGCCGATCACGAACAGCTTCGTGCCGGAGTGCTGAGCCACCCGGCGACGGCCCCCGGGGCGCGGCGGCCGGCCGGACCCTCCCTGGCGATGACCGACGAGCCGCAACGCACCGGGAACCGACCGCCGCCTCCTTGGGAGCGCGAAGCGGACTCGGAGTCGATTCCCTTCGGGGTCTGGCTGCGCCAGCAGCGCGAGATGCGCGAGATCACCCTGCGCGAGATCTCGGACGCCACGAAGATCAGCCTCAGATACCTCGAGGCGCTCGAGGACGAGCGCTTCGACCTCCTGCCGGCGATCGTCTTCGCCAAGGGGTTCCTGCGCCAGTACGCCAAGTACGTGGGCCTCGACCCGGACGAGGCGGTGAACCGCTTTCTGGTGGCGCGTCGCGGCGAGGAGCCGGAAGGCGACGGCGGCGAGGAGGAGCGAGCGGTCGCCTCGCTGCGCCGGTCCGGCGCCGCCGGAGCGTGGAAGCACGTCCTCCTCGTGGTGCTCGTCGCGGCCGTCCTCCTGGCCCTGGTCTTCCTGGTCCCGCGGCTGATGAACGGCGGCCCCGGGGGCGGCCCCGGGACGCCCCCCCGGGGCGTCGCGCCCCCCGAGGTGAGCCTGCCGCCGGTGCCCGCCCCGCCGCCGCCCGCGCCGGCGCCGAACGCCGAGGTGCCGCTCACCGTCACCCTCGACTTCCGCCAGGACTGCTGGGTCGAGGCGAGCGTCGACGGCGAGCCCAGGGTGGCCGAGATGCGGGTGCAGGGCGAGTCGCTGCAGCTCCAGGCCCAGAAGAAGGTCGAGCTGCGGCTGGGCAACGCCGGCGCCGTGGCGATCGAGGTCAACGGCGAGCCCTACGCCTTCGACGCGGCCCCCGGCCAGGTCCGCCACCTGGAGATCGAGGCGCCCCCGAAGGCGGCCGGGCCGTCGCCCGGGCCCGCCGCGCCCCGGCCCTCCGCTCCCGCGCCGACCGCTCCTCGGCCCTGATCCGTGTCCGAGAGCCAGCAGCTCCTGGTCGAACGCGTCCTCTCCGGCGGGGATCCGGAGCTCGCCCGGCTCGCGGCCGAAGGGCTGCTCCCCCTGCCGCCCGAGGAGCTGGTCCCCATCCAGGTGACCCTGGCCCACGGCCGGGACACAGCGCTCGCCGCCGCCGCGGCGCGTGCCCTCGAGGCCCTGCCCGCGGCGCAGGTGAACGCCCTGATCCAGCACGGCATCCCCCGGGAGGTGCTCGACCACTACGGTCGTGCGAGCGACGAGCCGGCGATCCTCGAGGCGATCCTCAGGCGGCGCGACGCGCCGCTCCAGCTCCTGGCCGACATGGGACGGCGCCTCTCGCCGAGCCTCCAGGAGATCCTCCTCCAGCGCCAGGACGCGATCCTCGCGCGGCCCCAGATCCTCCGGGCCCTGGAAAAGAACCCCGCCCTCTCCCCGTACGCCCGGAGGCGCATCGGCGAGTACCGGGAGCACCTCTTGCCGCGCGAGGTGCCGCAGGCGGCCAGGGAGGCGGCGGAGGAGGCTACGGAGGAGGACGTGGCGGAGGCGATCGAGGCCGCCCGCCGCACGCCCACGGCCGGAGAGGTCGACGTCCAGACCGGCCTGAGCGACGCCCAGATCCACTCCTTGCCGCTTGGGGTCAGGCGGCGGCTCGCCCGCGGAGCCTCCCGCTCGCTGCGCATGATCCTGGTCAAGGACCGCAACCCCCAGGTGGCCGTGGCCGCGATCGGCGACGGGGGCCTCGCCGACGGCGACGTCGAGCAGATCGCCGCCAGCCGCGCGGTGCCCGGCGAGGTGCTCGACGAGATCGGCCGTCACCGGGAGTGGATCACCAAGTACAAGATCGCCCACGCCCTGGTCCACAACCCGCGCACCCCGCCCGGCGTCGCGGTCCGGCTGCTGCCCCGGCTCTCCGTGCGCGAGCTGGGCCTGCTCGTGCGCGACCACAACGTCTCGAGCGCGGTCCGGTCGCAGGCCGAGCGCTTGTATAAAATGAAGCGCAGGTAGCCCCCACATGGCGAAGAATTACTATGGTGTCCTGGGTGTCCCGCAGAGCGCCAGCGGGGAGGAGATCCGAAGCCGGTTCAAGCAACTGGCCCGCGAGAAGCACCCGGACCGGTTCCAGGGCGCGGAGAAAGAGGCGGCGGAGGCGGAGTTTCAGGCGTTCACCGAGGCCTTCAACGTGCTGATCGACGCCGAGCGCCGGCGGCTCCACGACCTCGACCTGTCGCGCCACGGCACGCTGCTGGCGCGCTCGGGCGCCCCCGGCGACCAGGACCGCGCACAGCTCGTCAAGTCCTACCTCGCCCGCGGCGTGCAGGCGTACAAGGAGGGCAACTACAGCGCGGCGGCCGAGAGCTTCGACCGGGCGACCCGGGTCGAGCCGAAGAACCCGCAGGCCTGGTTCAACCTGGCCCTGACCTGCAGCCGCGAGGCCCGCTGGCTGGCCCGGGCCGTCGAGGCCGTCGAGCGGGCCTGCGAGATCGAGCCCATGAAGCCCTCCTACCTGAAGCTCGCCGGCCGGCTCTTCGCCCGCGCCGGCAAGCCCGAGGAGGCCGAGCGCTTTTTCCAGGAAGCCCTGACCTGGGGCGGCTCCGACGCCGAGGTCGAGGCCGCCCTCGAGGAGCTGCGCGGTGGCAAGAAGGGCCGGCGGGGCTTCTTCGGGAAGGCGACGTGAGGGTGCGGGTGAGGGCCTGCGGGCACTCCGACGCCGGAAGGGTCCGCAGCCACAACGAGGACTGCTTCGAGGTCGACGGCGAGCACGAGATCTACGTGGTGGCCGACGGGATGGGCGGCCACAGCCACGGGGAGGTGGCCGCGCGCATGGCGGTCGACGCCATCCGCGAGTTCGTGCGGCGCAGCGAGGAGCCCGACGAGACCTGGCCCTTCGCGTACGACTCCCGCCTCGGACGCCCCGGCAACGTCCTCAAGACCGCGGTCCGGCTCGCCCACGACCAGGTGCTCTCGGCGATCCGGCGCGACGGCACCCTCTACGGCATGGGCACGACGGTGGTCGGCTGCCTGGTGCGCGACGGCGAGGCGGCGGTCGCCCACGTCGGCGACAGCCGGGCCTACCTCCTGCACGACGGCCGCCTCGAGCTCCTGACCCAGGACCACACCTGGGTCAACGAGCAAGTGGTCGCCGGGTACCTCTCCGAGGAGCAGGCACGGGACCATCCCCTCAAGAACGTGGTCACCCGCGCCCTGGGCGGCGACAGCGAGGTCAGCGTGGACGTGACCGAGAGGAGGATCGCGCCGGGCGACGCGATCCTTCTGTGCTCGGACGGCCTGACCACCATGCTCGACGACCGGGAGATCGAGGCCTGCCTGCGGGCGTCGGCGGGGGAGGGGCCCGACCTCGCCTGCCGCGGCCTGGTGGCCGAGGCCAACGCCCGGGGCGGGCACGATAATGTTACGGTCGTCTTATTGATCGCTGAAGCCTGCGATTGAGGTCCGGCGTCTCCGCCCGTCGTTGCCCCCGCCCGCTTCAGTCGGTTCCGAAGGGCCGGCCGTCGAATCGCGGTCCTTTCGAGCGGTTCTCGAGACGGGTTTAGCGAAGCTCCGCCTCAAACCGACGAGGCGCGTGAAGCGTCTCCGGCGCCACGGGCCGCTGGTCCCCCGCCCACGCCGACCGATCACGGCTGCGCTCCTCGGAACGGCGACTCCAGACCGCTGGATTCATCGGATGCCCCCCGCATCCCCTCGATCCCCTTCCCACCCCACGGGGGGGGAAGGGGACGCCCCCACCCTCTCGGTCTGTTGCTCGGGGAACTCGGCTCGTTCGTCACGATTCTGGCCTGATCAGACGTCTAGTCGTCTGATCGGAGCGAAATCATGACGTTCGGGCCGAGTTTTGAGCCGCCGCCAGACCGGGAGAGGGATCGAGGGTGAGGGGGGCGATCCGGAAGGTCTCTGCGACGAGCAAGGCCCGGGCCGGTGAGGTCTCGTCGAGCGGGTTGCCGCGGGCGGTGGCCGCCGTGTCCGGAGTCGCTTCTGTCCGCTCAGCTCGTCGGTTTGAGGCGGAGCTTCGTTAGCTTTCCGCGCGGGAGGTGAGGATCACTACCGTCCCGGGGCGGCCGAGGTCCGGGCGCGCGGCGAGGCCCGCCCAGGCGGTCGCGCCGGTCGCGTCGGTCGCGTGGCCGGCCGCGGCGAGATCGGCGCGGGCGCGGGCGATCGCGTCGTCGCCCACCACCGTCACGTCCCCGCCGCTCGCGGCCACCGCGGCGGCCATCTCCTCGCGCCGCGGCGGCAGCTCGATGGCGATGCCCGCGGCCCGGGGCGGCCCGGCGGCCCGCGGCCCCGGCCCGCCGGGCGCGAGGCTCGCGTAGCCGGAGAGCTGTACCGCGTGGAGGGCGGGCGACCGCTCGAGGCGCCCGGCGGCCAGGAGCCGGTCGAAGCCCAGGGCGAGGCCGAGGAGCAAGGAGCCGTTGCCCGCGGGCAGGAGGAGCCGCTCGATCGCCCGGCCGCCGAGCGCCTCGGCCAGCTCCCAGGCCAGGGTGGCGACGCCGGCCTGAAAGAAGGGCTGGACGACGTGGCTGGCGTAGGGCAGCTCGGAGGCAAGGGCCAGGGCGGCCTCGGAGGTGGCGCGGCGATCGCCGGGGACGACCTCGAGGCGGGCCCCGGCGGCCTCGATGCGGGCGCGCTTGGCGGCCGGCGTCGTCTCGGGCACCAGCACCCGGCAGGCGATGCCGCGCTCGCGGGCGGCCCGGGCCACGGCGATGCCGGCGTTGCCCGAGGAGTCGAGGAACACCTCGCGGAGACCCCGGCGGGCGCAAGCCGCGACCAGCACCTCGGCCCCCCGCTCCTTGAACGAGCCGCCGGGCGCCGCCCCTTCGTGGGCGACCAGGACGCCCCCGAAGGCTTCAACGGGACGGCCGACCGGTCGCGCGGGCAGCTCCCCGGGATCGAGCCCGAAGACGCCGCGCCAGGCGGCGAGGCCGGCGGAGGCCGGGAGCCCGGACGGCGGGCGCCAGGCGAGGCCGCCCGGCGCCTTCCGATAGCACCAGAACCCGCCGCACCGAGGGCAGGCCGGCGGCAGGCCCGTCGCCGGGTACGGGCCCGCGCACCGGCCGCAGTGGACGGCGAACAGCGGGTCGGAGCGGATCACCCGAGACCCGGTCCGGGGTCAGTCCGCCGGCTGGGTGCCGGAGAGCTGGACCGGCTGGTCGCCGTAGTGGTAGCCCTGGCGGGCCTTGACCTGGAACTGCGGGTTCTTGGTCCGCACCGTGACCTTCTGGTAGCCCTCTTCACCCGCGGGGTGGCGGCTGGTGTAGGAGAGCAGGTAGTAGCCGTTGTTCTCGTCGGCGAGCTGGGTGAGCGGGGTCAGGAAGCTGGTGAAGTTGAAGAAGTACCGACCGCCGGTCTCGTCCGCGAGCTGGTTCATGGCGTCGGACATGGTGTGCTCGACCGTGTTCGGCGACAGGTCGATGGTGTAGACCGCCACGTTGTTGTCGTTGAGGGTCTGCATCATCGGCGGGTAGTAGCGCGGGTCCTGGAGGTACTGGCCCCAGGAGTTGACCTGGCCGAAGCCGGTGGTGAACAGGACCAGGTTCTTGCGCGCCCGGATCGACCCCACGCTCTCGGCCATGAGCTGGATCGCCGGGTAGATCCGGGGCGTTTCCTTGCGCAGGTCGTTGCCCCGGGGAAGGCCCTGGACGAGCGACGGGCCGCCGTCGTCGCGCACCCGGGACGGCCAGTTGGCGCCCGGGTCCTTGCCCTTGACCGCCGCCCGGATGGCGTCGACGATCGCCGCCTTGTCCTGGGTGAAGTCGGTCTGGACCTTGAGCTTCAAGTCGTAGCTCGCCACCGCCACCCAGTCGTGGGGCAGCAGCTCCTGGCGCACCCAGCGCTCGGCGAAGCGGGCGGCGTCGAGCTGCCGGCGCACGAGGTCGACCGAGGTATCGGCGTTCCTCTGGCGCTGGTCGTCGAAGAGCAGCATGAAGTAGCGGTCCTCGGGCAGGGTGTCGATGTGGAGCTTGCCGGCGACGGACTGGGGCGCCGGGGTCGCCAGCCGGCGGTTGCTGTAGAAGCTGACGCTCTTGACCGGCACGGTCTCGCCGTTCTCCTCGACGACGAAGTCGTCGGGCCCCAGCCCGATGATGACGTTGCCCTGCGGGTCGGTCACCAGCACGTCCATCAGGACCTCGGAGACCTCCATCTGCTCGCCGAAGCGGCCCTGGGGCTGGGACTGGCCCGGGGCCTGGGCGCCGGTCTGAGCCGGGTTCTGGGCCTCTTGCGGGGCGGCGGCCGCGGCGAACGGCATCGCCGCCAGTAGCGCCAGGGTGAGGATGGTCACGACGTGTGTCTTCATGTACCAGTTGCCCCTTTCTGTGGTCGGTGGTGTCGGCTCCCGAGGTCGCTGTGCCTGCGGGCGAGCCTCGCTCCCCGTCGCTCTCGTTGCACCCTCATGTAGTTTCTGCAAGCGACGGGCCATGGGCTCCTCCCTCGACTCGTCGGTCCCCTTCCCGGCCCGCAGGGTTCTTCGTACGCCGTGGCGGAGCCACGCTCCTCGCCGCCACGGAGCACTCAGGAGCCCGCGCCCCAGTCGTGGGCGGACACGCCGCCGCTCGCGGCCGCGGCGCGCAGGGCGTCGCTCGGGGCGTAGCGCGCGCCGACCGAGGTCGAGAAGCGCTCCAGCGTGGCGACGATCTCGCCCACCCCGCGCTGGTCCGCCCAGTGGACGAGACCGCCGCGAAACGGCGGGAAGCCGGTGCCGTAGATCATCGCCAGGTCGAGCTGCGCCGGGGAACGGACCACGCCCTCGGCGAGACAGCGGGCGGCCTCGTCGACCATGCGCAGGACCATCCGGTCCACGATCCGCTCCGGATCGGGCTCCTCGATCCGCCCCGCGAGGCCGAGCAGGCCGTAGACCTCCGGGTCGGGACCGGTGCGCTCGCCGTCGTCGTAGCGGTAGAAGCCGCGGCCGTTCTTCGCCCCCAGCCGGCCGTCCTCCCGGAGGCGGTCGATCCAGCCCGGCAGCGGCAGCCGGTCGCCGAAGGCCTCGTGGAGGACGCGCGCCACCTCGACCGCCACGTCGATCCCGACCTCGTCGGTCAGGGCGAGGGGCCCCATGGGCATCCCCCAGCCCTTCATCACCCGGTCGAGGGCGTCGATCCGGTGCCCCTCCTCGAGCAGCCAGAGCGCCTCGGCGAGCGAGACGACCAAGAGCCGGTTGACCAGGAAGCCCGGCGTGTCGCGCACCAGGACCGGCGTCTTGCCCAGCCGCCGGGCGAGCTCGAAGACCGTGTTGACCGCCCAGGGCGCCGAGCGCGGGCCGGCGACCACCTCGACCAGCGGCATCTTGTCCACCGGGTTGAAGAAGTGCATCCCGACGACCCGCTCGGGACGGGCCGTGTCCCGCGCGACGGCGTCGACCGAGAGCGACGAGGTGTTGGTGGCGAGCACGGCGTCCTCGCGCACCCGGCCGCCGACCTCGGCGAGCACCGCCTGCTTGAGCTCGAGCCTTTCGACCACCGCCTCGACCACCAGGTCTGCCCGCCGGAAGCCGGAGCCGTCGAGGGTGGGGCGCAGGAGCGCCATCTTGCGCCGCATCCCCTCCGGCGTCAGGCGCCCCTTGCGGACCTGCTTCGAGAACACCCCGGCGGCGTGCGCCATGCCGCTCGCGAGAGCCTCCCGGGCGATGTCCTTCAAGCGCACGGGGACGCCGGCGCGGTCGGCGACCAGCTGGCCGATGCCGCCGCCCATGACGCCGGCGCCGACGACCGCGACCTCGGCGACCTCGCGGGCCTCGCCGCCCGGCAGCCCCGCCTGCTTCTTGCCCTCCTCGGTCAGGCGGAAGACGTGGATCAGGTTCTTGGCCACGCGGGACGTGGCGAGGGCGGCCACCGCCTGCGCCTCGGCGTTGAACCCCGCCTGGAGGCCCTGCTCGAGACCGGTGCGGACGACCCGGAGCGCCTCCGGGGGCGCCGGGTAGTGGCCGCCGGTGCGCGCGGCGACTCGCTTCGCGGCCTGGTCGAAGAGGATGCGGCGCCCCACGGGGTTCTTCTCGAGCAAGAGCCCCTTGAGGCCGGTGCCGCCCCGCTTCGGGGCCTTCGCCCCCCGCCGCGCGAGGGCGAAGTCGCGCACCAGGTCGAGGAACCGGGCGTCGGGCAGGAGGGCGTCGACCAGGCCGATCCCGAGTGCCTTCTTGGGGCGGACGTTCCCGCCGGTCAAGATCATGTCGAGGGCCTGCTCGGCCCCCACCAGGCGCGGCAGGCGGGTGGAGCCGCCCCAGCCCGGCAGGATGCCGATCTTGATCTCCGGAAAGCCGATCCGGGTGTCGTCGCGGTCGCTCGCCACGCGGTAGGTCGAGGCCAGGGAGAGCTCGGTGCCGCCGCCCAGGCAGATCCCCCGGATCGCCGCCACGGTGGGGAAGGGCAGGCTCTCCCAGGCGGCGAACACGCGCTGCCCGAAGCGCGCGCCGGCCTCGGCGGCGAGCGGGTCCGCCACCTCGGCGATCAGGGCGACGTCGGCGCCGGCGATGAAGCTTCCCTCCTTGCCGGAGAGCAGCACCAGGGCGTCGACGTCGTCGCGCCCGGCGAGCCGGTCGACGAGCGACTCGAGCTCGTCCAGGACCTCCCGGGTGAAGACGTTGACCTTCCGGTCCGGGCAGTCGAAGGTGAGGGTGGCCAGGCGGTCGGTGCCGACGTCCAGGTGGAATGCCGGGCTCAAGGGTCTCTCCTAACCCTGGGCGGCCCGCGCGTCGCGATACATCCGGTCGATCTGGTCGGTGTAGTGCTGGTCGACGACCCGGCGCTTGACCTTCTGGGTGGGCGTGAGCTCGCCGTTCTCGATGGAGAGCTCCTCGCCCAGGAGATCCCAGGCGACGATCTGCTCGTAGTGGGCGAGGCGGCGGTTGACGCCGTCGACCTCGCCGCCGATCAGCTCGCGCACCTTGGGGTCCGCGATCAGCGCCTCGGGGTCCGAGGCGGCGACGCCGTGGTCGCCGGCCCACACGTCGAGGGCGTCGAAGTCGGGCACGATCAGGGCGGAGAGGAACTTGCGGCGGTCGCCGATGACCACCGCCTGGTTGATGAAACGGCTGGTCTTGAGCACGTTCTCGATCGGCGCCGGGGCGATGTTCTTGCCGTAGGCGTTGACGATGATCTCCTTCTTGCGGTCGGTGATCTTCAGGAAGCCGTCGCCGTCGACCTCGCCGATGTCGCCGGTGTGGAACCAGCCCTCGGAGTCGATCGCCTCGGCCGTGGCCTCGGGCTTGCGCCAGTACCCCTTCATGGTGTTGGGGCCGCGCGAGAGGATCTCGCCGTCCTCGGCGATGCGCACCTCGACCTTCGGAATGGTCCGCCCGACGGTGCCGAGCTTCACCGCCTCCGGCGTGTTGACCGAGATCACCGGCGAGGTCTCGGTCAAGCCGTAGCCCTCGTAGATCTCGATGCCCGCGCCCCAGAAGAACTCGGCGATCTCCGGGGCGAGGGGCGCGCCGCCCGAGAGGGCGAAGACGAAGCGGCCGCCGAGGCGCTCCTTGATCTTGCCGAAGACCAGCTTGTCGGCGAGGGCGAGCTTCACCCCGGCGAGCCCCGAGGGCTTCTCGTGGCGCAGGCGGTCGGGGAGCGCCTCGTGGGCCACCCCCTGGGCCCAGGCGAAGATCTTCTGCTTCGTCCCCGAGCTCCGGGCCACGTTCTCCTGGATCTTGGCCAGCACCTTCTCGTACACCCGCGGCACCGAGACGAAGACGTTCGGCTTGACCAGCGCCAGGTCCTCGGCCAGGGTCTGCACCGACTCGGCGTAGGCGATGGTGCAGCCGAGGTAGAAGTAGAGGTAGTCGACCATGCGCTCGTAGGCGTGGGCGAGCGGCAGGAAGCAGAGCGCCCGGTGCTCGGGCTTGAGCGGGAAGACCTCGAGGGACGCCTCGACGTTCGAGACCAGGTTGTGGTGGGTGAGCATCACCCCCTTGGGCTCGCCGGTGGTGCCGCTCGTGTAGACCAGGGTGGCCAGGTCCTCGGGCGCGATCTCGTGGATCCGGTCGCCGAACGCCTCGGGGTCGAGGTCGCCGCCGTCGCGGTCGAGCTGGGCCATGGTGGTCACGTTGTCGGCGCTCCGCCCGAGCGCCTCGCGGGCGTCGCCCCGGATGAGCACGAAGAGCTCCGCCTCGGGCATGTCGCCGGCGACGTCCAGGAGGCTCCGGAGCTGCTCGCCGGTCTCGACGAACACCACTTTCGAGCCGCTGTCCCGGGCGATGTAGGCCGCCTGCTCCGGCAGCAGGGTGGGGTAGATCGTCACCGTCACCGCGCCCCGGCACAGGGTGGCGAAGTCGACGATCGGCCAGTGGGGCCCGTTCTCGGCCATCAGGGCGACCCGGTCGCCCTTCTCGACGCCCCGTTTCTCGAGGCCGCGCGCCAGGCGCCGGACCCGGTCGACCAGCTCGGCGGTCGAGACCGGCTGGAAGGTGCCTCCGACCTTGTGGAGCAGGGCGTCGGGCTTCCGGTGCCCGGCGGCGTGCAGGAACAGCTCGGCAAGGGTGGTCACGGCCATGGTGCACAACCTCCTCGGGGAGATCCTTCTCGGCTTGGCTCGGAGCGCGACCCGGTCGCGGGGGCGCGTCGAATCCCTCCATTCTACCGCCCGGGCGGCGAGCCGTCCGCCGGGGTGGGCTCGGCCGGACCGTCTTTGTGGCATCCTTGGGCGGCGGCGGCCTCGTGGCCCCGGCTCGCCGTCCACTCACCGAACCACAGAACACAAAGGAGGATCTGGTGACTCGATCGCTCTTTACCCTCGTGCTTCTCTTGCTCCTGGCGCCGGTCGGCGTGTCGGCGGCACGCCACAAGACCGCGAAAGGAGCCGACGAGAAGGCTGCGAAACAGCCCGAGGTGCTGGCCCCCGCCACCTTCGCCGGTCTCACTCTGCGCTCGATCGGACCGGCGGTGACCTCGGGCCGGATCGTCGACGTCGCGATCTCGCCCCAGGCGCCCGACACCTGGTGGGTGGCGTCGGCGTCCGGCGGTGTCTGGAAGAGCGGCGACTCGGGCATCACCTGGAGCCCGGTGTTCGACGACCAGGGCTCGTACTCGATCGGCTGCGTGACCGTCGACCCGAACAACCCGCAGGTCGTCTGGGTGGGCACCGGCGAGAACAACAGCCAGCGCAGCGTCTCCTACGGCGACGGCGTCTACAAGTCGACCGACGGCGGCGAGACCTGGACCGACATGGGCCTCGAGGACTCCCAGCACATCGCCAAGGTCCTGGTCGACCCCCGCGACTCCGACACCGTCTTCGTCGCCGCCCAGGGGCCGCTCTGGAACGCCGGCGGCGACCGCGGGCTCTACAAGACGACCGACGGCGGCAAGACCTGGGCGAAGGTGCTCGCGATCAGCGAGGACACCGGCGTCACCGACGCGGCCTTCGACCCGCGCGACCCGGACGTCCTCTACGCCGCGTCCTACCAGCGGCGGCGCCACGTCTGGACCCTGATCGACGGCGGCCCGGAGTCGGCCCTCTACAAGTCCGAGGACGCCGGCGCGACCTGGCGCAAGCTCGAGAAGGGGCTGCCCAAGGGCGACCTCGGCCGGATCGGCCTGGCGGTCTCGCCGGCCGACCCCGACGTGGTCTACGCCGTCATCGAGGCGACCGGCGACAAGGGCGGCTTCTACCGCTCGACCGACCGGGGCGAGAGCTGGGAGCGGCGCTCGGACTACGTCTCCGGCAGCCCGCAGTACTACCAGGAGCTGTTCGCCGACCCCGAGGACGTGGACCGCGTCTACTCCATGGACACCTTCATGCAGGTCACCACCGACGGCGGCAAGACGTTCCAGGGCGCCGGCGAGCGCGACAAGCACGTGGACAACCACGTCCTGTGGATCGACCCGCGCGACACCGAGCACCTGGTCGCGGGCTGCGACGGCGGCCTGTACGAGAGCTGGGACCGCGCCGCCTCCTGGCGCTTCGTCCCCAACCTGCCGGTGACCCAGTTCTACAAGCTCGCCCTGGACGACGCCGAGCCCTTCTACCACGTCTACGGCGGGACCCAGGACAACTTCAGCCTCGGCGGCCCGACCCAGACCACGAGCGCCAGCGGCGTCACCAACGACGACTGGTTCGTCACCGTCGGCGGCGACGGCTTCCAGCCCCGGGTCGATCCCGAGAACCCGAACATCGTCTACGCCGAGTCGCAGTACGGCGGCCTCGCGCGCTTCGACCGCGCGAGCGGCGAGCTGGTCGACATCCAGCCCCAGCCCGGCGCCGGGGAGCCCGCCCTGCGCTGGAACTGGGACTCGCCGCTGATCGTCAGCCCGCACTCGGCGACCCGCATCTACTTCGGGGCCAACCGCCTGTTCCGGAGCGACGACCGGGGCGACTCCTGGAAGCCCGTGAGCCCGGACCTGACCCGCCAGGTCAACCGCAACGAGCTCGAGATCATGGGCCGGGTCTGGCCGATCGGCGCCGTCGCCAAAAACGCCTCGACCTCGTTCTACGGCAACATCGTCGCCCTCTCGGAGTCGCCCCAGGTCGAGGGGCTGCTCTACGTCGGCACCGACGACGGGCTGGTGCAGGTCTCCGAGGACGGCGGCGGGAGCTGGCGCAAGGAGGAGAGCTTTCCCGGCGTGCCCGACCACGCCTACGTGGCGAAGCTCGAGGCCTCGCGCCAGGACCCCGACACGGTCTTCGCCGCCTTCGACAACCACAAGATGGGCGACTTCAAGCCCTACCTGCTGAAGAGCACCGACCGCGGCCGCACCTGGACGTCGATCGCCGGCGACCTGCCGGAGAAGGGCACGGTCTACGCCGTGGTCCAGGATCCCGTGACGCCCGGCCTGCTCTTCGCGGGCACCGAGTTCGGTGCCTTCTTCACCCTCGACGGCGGCGGCCATTGGATCCGGCTCACCGGCGGCCTGCCGACGATCGCGGTGCGCGACATGGCGATCCAGGAGCGGGAGAACGACCTGGTGCTGGCCACCTTCGGCCGCGGCTTCTGGGTGCTCGACGACCTGACGCCGCTGCGCGGTCTGACGAAGGAGACCCTGGAACAGAATGCTCTCCTCTTCCCGGTCCCCGACCCCATGGTCTACAACCCCCAGTACTCGGCGATCGGGCTGCGCGGTCACGGGTTCCAGGGCGCCTCCTACTACACCGCCGACAACCCGCCCTACGGCGCGGTCTTCACCTACTACCTGAAGGAGGCCTTCGAGAGCCTGAAGTCGAAGCGGGAGAAGCTCGAGTCGGACCTGGTCAAGGCCGGCAAGCCGGTGGAGATCCCGACCTGGGAGGAGCTTCGCAAGGAGGAGCGGGAGCCCCCGCCGATGATCCTGTTCACGGTCCGCGACCAGGACGGCAACGTGGTGCGGCGGCTCACGGCGCCGGCCAAGGCCGGCCTGCACCGGCTGGCGTGGGACCTCCACTTCCCGCCGGCGACGCCGGTGCGGACCCATGCCGGCGGCGAGCGCGACAACCCGTTCGCCGAGCCGCCCACCGGGCCGATGACCGCGCCGGGCACCTTCACCGTGCAGATGGCCGAGATGGTCGACGGCCAGGTCACCCCCGTGGGCGAGGAGCGCAGCTTCACCACCCGGCCGCTGGGTCGCGCGACGCTGCCGGCGTCCGACCGCCAGGCCCTCGAGGCCTTCCAGCGCCAGAGCGCGGATCTCCAGCGCGCGGTCCTCGGCGCGGTGCGCGTGGCCGACGAGGCCCAGGGCCGGCTCGACGCCCTCGAGCAGGCGCTGATCGACACCCCGGCCGCCGACGCCTCGCTGATCCAGCAGGCCCACGCCCTCGACCTGCGCCTCAAGGACCTCCAGATCCAGCTCCAGGGCGACCCCGTCATCTCGGAGTACAACGAGCCGACGCCGCCCTCGATCGTCGATCGGGTGCAGCAGGTGGTCTACGGGAGCTGGGGGGCGACCTCGGCGCCGACGGCGACCCACCGCCGCAACTTCGAGATCGCCGGGCAGGAGTTCGCCGACGTCCTCGCCAAGCTCCGCACCCTGGTCGAGACCGATCTCGCGGGCCTGGAGAGTCAGGTGGAAGACCTGGGCGGGCCCTGGACCCCGGGTCGCGGCGTGCCGCGCTGGTCGCCGCCGCAGCAACCGTGAGGCCTCCCGTTTCGGCCCCGTCGCAGTCGCTTGACCGGGGCCGGTCGGAGGGGTAACCTTTCGCCTCCGCGCCGGGGCTTGCGAGCCCCGGCGCGGAGCGGTACGGGGCGTAGCTCAGCCTGGTAGAGCGCACGGTTCGGGACCGTGAGGCCGGAGGTTCAAATCCTCTCGCCCCGACCAAGTTCCAATCCATCCCGAAAGACGAGAAAGGCGGGACCGGCCCGAGCCGGCCCCGCCCGTTCCGCGGGGTCCTTGTCCGCGCTCGCGGCTACGAGGCGATGCTGGTGACCCGGACCGGCGGCTCGACGCCCTCCGCCACCCAGTCGAGGGCGGCCGTCTCCCACTCCTCGTCGGCCGCGGCGTCGATGAAGCGGATCATCTCCGTCGCCCCGGACTCGGTGGTGATGCGCCGCGCCTGGAGGGTCATGACGGCGCTCTCGAGCACCATCGCGGCGCGCGCCATGCCGGCCTCCTTGACGATGCCCACCTGGGTCTTCAGCAGCTCGGCGACCTCGTTCGAGAACGCCCGGTTCGCGCGCATGTCGAGCAGCACCCCGAAGTCCTGGTGGAGCCGCCTCGCGGCGCGCTCGACCTCGCGGTTCATCGCCGCCAGGTCGGTCGGGCCGACGAGCCCGTTGAAGACCAGATGCAGACCGTAGTCGGTCGTCTCGACCGTGTACTTGCGCATGCCCCCGACTCCTCCCTGAAACCGACCCGAAACCGATCCGCCGCGGGCGACGAAACCGCCCCGTGCGCGCGATTCGCGGTCCTCGATGGCGGTCGGGCGATCGACCTCCAAGCCCTTCCGGCTTCACAGTGCTCCGCTCCGGGTGATCGGGACAGGGCCGCAGCCGGGCCGGGGAGAAGCCCGGAGCCGGGGCGGCTGTCCCGCCGCCGGCGGCACGGACACGATGAAGCACGAGTCCGCCGCCCGGACCGCCTGCTTGCTCTCGACCGGCGAATTCCCTATCCTCGCCGCGGAACCGAAGTGAGTGCGCGCCTTGATGGAGTCGCCATGAGACAGCTCCCCGCCGGGCTCTCCGGAGCCCCGGCGTGAGCCCGGAGACCGCCGGCGCCGGCGAGCGCTACCTGCTGGTGCAGGCCGGGGCGGACCACTGCGCCCTGCCGCTCGCGCGGGTGCGGCGGATCGTCCGCGAGCTCAAGGTCACGCCGCTGGCCGGGGCCTCGCCCGAGCTCAAGGGGCTGGCGGAGTTCGGCGGCGAGCCGCTGCCGGTGCTCGACCTCGCGCGCCTGGTGGGCGCCACGCCGGGTCCCACCCCGTTCTACTCGGTCACCGTGATCGGTTGGGCGGGGCCGGAGACGGCGCGCGAGCTGGTGGGCCTGGCCGTGGACGCGGTGATCGAGGTGGTCGAGGTCCCGGCGGAGTCGGTGGTGGCGGGGGGCGACGGGGTGGTCCGCGGCGACGCGGTCCTCGGAGAGCGCGACGTGCGCATCGTCAGCCTGGCGGCCCTGGGGCGGCCGAAATGAGCGCCGAACGGCTCGTCCTGGTGCGGCGCGACGGGGTGCTCTGGGGGATCTCCCAGGCGGCGGTCGTCGCCGTCGAGCGCTCCGAGGAGCACCGGGGAGGGTACCGGTTATGGGTCGGGAGCGGGGGCGGGCAGGAGCTGGCGGCGGACGAGGTCGTGGGCGTGGTGGACGACGTGGCGATCCATCCGGCCGGAGGCGTCTTGTCACGCTTCTGGAGCGAGCCCGCGGGAGGTCTGGCGGTGCACGGCGACACCCCCCTGGTGGTGGTCGACCCGGAGAGCCCGCCTTCCTTCCTGCGGCCGGGTACCCTGTCGATCGAGGAGTGATGGACCGCTAGTGGTCCGTCAATCTTCATTTGACAGAGGTATCCGGCGAGGATTTCGCGTCGCTGGCCAGGCGCTCCGACGCAGGCGTAGCGGGGCCTACGTCGAGGAGGAGCCACGCCGCCAGCGGCGTGAAGGACCGTCGGGACCCGTCAATTGAAGGTTGACGGACCACTAGCTGAACGAAGAGAGGGAGGTGTTCGATGGCGACGACGGTGGACAGACCAAGGGTCCGGCTGCTCGATTCGGCGCGGGTGGGCCTCGTGACGGTCGTCACGTTGGCTTCGGCGGGGCTGCTCCTGCTCCTGGCCGCCAACGCGCAGGGAGGGCCGATCTGGCCGTTCGGCCTCTTCCTCGTGCTGTGCGCGGGCGGGCTGACGCTCTACGTCCTCAGGGGCTTCCTGCGCCATCGCCTCTACCAGAGCGAGCTCAACGACGCGCAGACCGAGCGGCGCCACCTGGAGACCGACCTGGTGTCGGTCCTCGACGCCCTGCGGGCGGGGGACATGGTCTCCTGCTCCGAGAAGGCGGCGGCCCTCCCCTGGGGCCTCCAGCAGGGGTTCGTCAACGCCGCCGACGCGATCAACGCCCTGGCGCAGCAGATCCAGAACAGCTCGATCGACGTCGCCTCGGCGGCCAACTCGGTCAACCAGATCGCTTCCGAGCTCGCCTCCGGCTCCTCCCAGCAGGCCGCCTCCGTGGTCGAGATCACCGCCGCCATGGAGGAGCTCGCCCGGACCGCCGCCCAGATCGCCGACAACGCCTCGACGCAGGCCGAGCTCACGGCCCAGGCCGAGGCCAGCGGCAACGTCGGCTCGAGCGCGGTGGACGAGGCCGTCGCGGGCGTCGAGGAGGTCAAGAAGCGGATCAGCGGCATCGCCGCCCGCGCCGACACCCTCGGCACTCGCTCGAAGGAGATCTACCGGGTCCTCGACCTGATCACCGACATCGCCCAGGAGACCCACATCCTGTCGCTCAACGCGGCCATCGAGGCCGCCGCCGCCGGCGAGCACGGCCGGCGCTTCTCGGTGGTCGCCGAGGAGGTGCGCCGCCTCGCCCAGCGCTCCCAGGAGTCCGTGGACTCGGTGCGCACCCTGCTCGACGAGTTCTCCGGCTCGATCCGGGCCACCGTGGTGGCGACCGAGGAGGGCTCGAAGGAGGCCAGCCGGGTGCTCGAGCGGGCGCGCGCCGCCGCCTCCGCCATCGACGAGCTGCGCTCGGCCTCGAGCGACACGGCGCGGGTGGCCCGGGAGATCTCCCTCGCCACGCAGCAGCAGAACGCCGCCTCCGACGAGGTGGTGCTGACCCTGAAGGAGGTCAGCCAGGTGGTCCAGCGCATGGCCGACAGCCTCAAGCAGTTCTCCTCCACGGCCGACAAGCTCAACGACTTGGGGCTCGCGATCCAGCTCGTCGCCCAGTCCTTCCACCTCGACTCGCCCCACAGCCTGAAGCACCTCGCCGGCCGCTGGGCGAGCGAGGTGCGCAAGCGGTTCGGAAGCTGGGAAGCGATCGAGTCGCTCCTCGCCGAGCTGCTCCAGGACAACCGCTTCGTCGAGCTCGGCTACGTCATGGACGCGAGCGGCACCCAGCTCGCCATCTCGCTCAACCCCGAGGTGGCCGGGCGGCGCGAGATCCCCACCGCCGTGCGCACCGGCGAGGGGCTCACCGAGCGCCCCTGGTTCCGCGGCGTGATGCGCGAGGGGCGGACGATCATCACGCCGCTCTACGACTCGCTGGTCTCGGGCGAGCAGTGCTTCACCGTCGCGGCGCCGGTCAAGGACGACGGCGGCCGGATCCTCGGCGTCCTGGGGGTGGACGTGAACGTCGACAGCTGGACCCGGATCTAGGCACAGGATGGGCCGGGTTCTGAGCCGTGCACCGCGCCGAGGCCGGGAGGGGGCGTCCCCTTCCTCCCCGTGGGGCGGGAAGGGGAGCGAGGGGATGCGGGGGGCATCCGATGAATCCAGCGTCCCGGAGAAGCCCTGATGATGAGTGCAGCCTCGGTCGCTGGCGATAGGCGGGGGAGCTCCGGCTTCGGTTCTCGACCGACCTCCAGACCAACCTCCAGAGGTCTCGTAGGTCGTTGATCGGACGTTCAGAATGGCGAAGAAGAGACCGCTCGACCCCGAGCTGCGCGACCTGATCCCGCTCTTCGTCGACGAGGCGCGGGACCGGATCGAGCGGCTCGCCACCCTGGCGCCCCGCCTGCCGGAGGACCCGGAGTCCCGGGCCGAGGTCAAGCGGGAGCTGCACACGATCAAGGGGGCGGCGCGCATGCTCCAGATCGGCCAGATCGCCGAGCTCTGCCACGCCTCGGAGGAGCTGGTGGAGGCCGCCCCGGAAGAGGTCTCCGCGATCCTGACCCGGGTGGTGGACCGGCTCTCGGCGATGATCGACACGGTGGCGGGCGGACAGCGCCCGGAGCCCGACGCCGAGCTGCTGGCGCTCCTCGCCTCGGCGCGGGAGAGCGGCGACCCGCCGGCGGCCGCCGCCCCGTCGGAAGCGGCGCCGGCCGAGGCCCCGGGTGCGCCCGCCGCCGAGACGCCCGCCGCGGGCGCCGAGCCCGGCCGCCGCCCCGCCGCCGGCGACGTGCGGGTGGACGCCGCCGCCCTCGACTCGGTCGCCGACTCGGCGACCCAGGTGCGGATCCTGGCGCTCGCCACCCGCACCTCGGTCCAGCGCATGTACGACCTCGCGAAGCTCGCCGAGGACGGCCTGCGCGAGGAGCAGCCCAAGCAGGTGCTGGCGGTGCTCGGCGCGATGCTCCGGCGCCTGGCGGTGGACGTCGAGTCGGGCCAGCGGCGCCTGGTGCGCTCGGCCGAGGACGGCCTCGACCAGCTCCTGACCCTGCAGCTCCAGCCGCTGCGCGCCTATCTCCTGCACCTCGGCCGCTACGCCCGGGAGCTCGCCCGCTCGCTGGGGCGCGAGGTGGAGGTGAAGATCGAGGGCGAGGAGACCCGGCTCGACCGCCGGATCGCCCGCGAGCTCGAGGACTCCCTGCTCCACCTGGTGCGCAACGCCGTCGACCACGGCATCGAGCCGCGCGCGGTGCGCACGAAGCGGGGCAAGCCGCCGGTCGGCAGCCTCCGCCTCGCCGCCGAGGCCGAGGCCGGCCGGGTGCGTCTGACCATCGCGGACGACGGCGCCGGCATCGAGCCCGACGAGGTGGTCAAGCTGGCGGTGCGTACCGGCCTGGTGGAGGCCTCGACCGCCGACTCCCTGTCGCGCGACGAGGTCTTCCGGCTGCTCTTCGCGCCCGGGTTCTCGACCCGGCGCAAGGTCTCCGAGATCTCCGGGCGCGGCGTGGGGCTCGACGTGGTCGCCTCGGCGGTGAACCGGGTGGGCGGCGAGGTGTTCCTGGCCGCCGAGCCCGGCCGCGGGACGACGGTGATCCTCCAGGTGCCGGTCGCCCGGCGCGGCGAGGAGGTGCTCCTGGTGCGGGTCGGCAATGCCCGCCTGGCGCTGCCCTCGGCGCCGATCCGCGAGGTCGTGCCCTTCGAGACCAAGGGGGTGCGCGAGCGCGACGGCCGGAGCTTCCTCACCCTCGACGACCGGCTGGTGCCCTTCGTGCCCCTGGCCCGGTTGTTCGGCCAGGTGCCGGCCGAGCACCAGCTCCTGCTCCGGGGCCGGGTCTCGGGCCAGCCGCTGGCGGTGGCGGTCGACGAGGTGGACGGCGAGGAGGAGATCCTGGTGCGCCCCATGACCCGCACCGCCGCGGTCGACGTGGTGGTCGACGGCATGGCGCTGCTCGCCTCGGGCGACCCCATCGGCGTCCTCTCGCCGGCGGCGATCGCCAAGCAGGAGTTCCTCCGGAGCGCGCGGCCGGCGGTGGTCGCCGAGGCGCCGGCCGAGCGGGTCAGGGTGCTCCTGGTGGACGACTCCCTGGTCACCCGCGAGATGGAGCGGCGCCTGCTGGAGGACGCCGGCTTCGAGGTGCGGGCCGCGGTCGACGCCGACGAGGGGCTCAACTACCTCGGCGAGGGGCGGTTCGACTGCCTGGTGACCGACATCGAGATGCCGGGCATGGACGGCTACGAGTTCACCCGCCACCTGCGGGAGATCCCCAAGTTCACCCAGCTCCCGATCATCGTGGTCTCTACCCGCGACCGCCCCGAGGACCGCCTCGAAGGCCTGCAGGCCGGGGCGGACGCCTATCTCACCAAGCAGGGCCTCGACGCCGGAGAGCTGGTCGACCTGGTGCGGCGTCTGAGCGGTACGCGGTGAGCGACGCCCCGGCCCCCCTGCGCGTCCTGGTGGTCGACGACTCGGCGTCGGTCCGGGCGGTGCTGCGCCGCTTCTTCTCCTGGACCGACGACATCGTGGTGGTGGGCGAGGCGGTCGACGGAGCCGCCGCCGTCGAGCAGGTGGTCGCCCTCCAGCCCGACGTGGTGCTGATGGACCTGGTGATGCCGGGCATGGACGGCTACGCCGCCACCGAGCGGATCATGGAGGTCCGCCCCACCCCGATCGTGGTCCTCTCCTCGCGCGCCAACCGCGACCAGATCCGCACCGCCTTCGAAGCCATGCGCCGGGGGGCGGTGGAGGTCCTGGGCAAGCCCGAGGACACCGGGAGCTGGCGGGCCCTCGCCGACACCCTCCCCGCCATGGTGCGCACCGCCGCCGCCGCCCGGGCCCGCCCGTCCCCCCGCCCGTCCCCTCGGCCGTCCCCTCGGCCGGCCCGTCTGCCGGCGCTCGCGGCGGCGGCCCGGCCGCTGCGCTGGGTGGGCATCGGAGCGTCGACCGGCGGGCCGGCGGCGCTGCGCGAGCTCCTCGACGCCATGCCCGAGCAGTTCCCCATGACCCTGCTGGTGGTCCAGCACATCACCAGCGGCTTCGAGGCCGGCCTCGCCGACTGGCTGAACCGGGAGCTCGTGCCCGACGTGCGCCTGGCCGAGGACGGGGAGGAGGCGGCGCCCGGCACCGTCCGCTTCGCCCCGGGCGACGCCCACCTGCTCCTCGACCCCGACGGCGTCCTGCGGGTCGATCGGCGCACGCCGTCCCGGGGCGGCCACCGTCCCTCCGTGGACGTGCTCTTCTCGTCGCTGGCCCGCTGCTCGCCGGCGACGACGGCGGGAGTGCTCCTGACCGGCATGGGGAGCGACGGGGTCGAAGGCCTCTCCGAGCTCAAGCAGGCCGGCGCGCTGACCCTGGTCCAGGACGCGGCGAGCTGCGTGGTCTACGGCATGCCGCGGGTGGCGGTGGAGCGGGGGGCCGCCGACGTCGAGCTCGCCCCGCGCCAGATCGCCCGCTTCCTGGCCGGACCCAAGGCCGGCCGGCCGACGCCGCCATGAGCCCGGGGCCGGCGGTGACCGAGGACACCCTCGCCCGCCTCGTCGCCCTGGTGCGCGAGGAGACGGGCAACGTGATTCCGCGCGCCCGCTTCTCGTTCCTCGAGGAGATCGCCTCCCGCCGGGCCCGCACCCGGGGGTTCCTCGACGGGACGGCATACGTCGCGGCCCTCGCCCGCGGGGAGCTCGAGGGGGAGTGGGACCAGCTCGTCCCGCTGGTGACCGTCAAGGAGTCCTACTTCTTCCGCGCCCCCCAGCAGTTCTCGGCGATCGAGCGCCACGTCCTGCCCCGGATCCTCGCCGCCCGCGGCAACCGGCGGAGCCTGCGCATCTGGTCGGCGGCGGCCGCCCGGGGGGAGGAGCCGGCGACCCTCGCCCTGATCCTCGCGGAGCACGAGGCGCTCCGAGCCTGGGACTGGCGGATCGTCGCCACCGACCTCGACGCCGATGCCCTGGCGGCGGCCGAGCGGGGCCTCTACGGCGACCGGGCGGTCGCGCAGGTGCCGGCGCGGCTGCGCGAGAAGTGGTTCACCCGCCGGGGGAGCCTGTTCGAGCTCGCCCCGGCGGTCCGCTCGCGGATCGAGCTGCGCCGGGTGAACCTCTCGCGGCCGCCCTACCGGGAGCTACCGGAGGAACCCTTCGACCTGGTGCTGCTGCGCAACGTGCTGATCTACTTCCGGCGCCCGCTCCAGCGGCGGGTGGTCGCGGAGGTGGCCCGCCGCCTGGCGCCGGAGGGCTACCTGTTCCTCGGGGCCTCGGAGACGCTCTGGCAGATCTACGACCGGCTCGGGCCGGTGGACCTGGGGGAGTGCTTCGCCTACCGCCACCCGGCGGAGACGGCGGAGACGGCGCCGCCCGAGCGCCAGGCGCCGCGGCGGGTCCGGGTCCCGCCGGCGGCCGGGCCGCGGCGGCCGCCCCCACCCCCCGCGCCGCCGGCGCCCCCGGAGCCGGTGGTGGCCGACGAGGTGGCGCCCGAGCCGGAGCCCCCCCGCCCGAGCCGGGACGGCGGGAGCGCCCAGGACCTCCTGGTGCGGGCGTCGCGGGAGCTGGCCGAGAACCGGGTGGAGGCGGCCGAGCGGCTGGTGGCCGAGGCGCGGGAGGCGGACCCGTCGGAGCCCGCGGTCTACGCCCTGGAGGGGTTTCTCCACGACCTGGCGGACCGCACGGAGCGGGCGGTGGCGGCGTACCGGGCGGCGCTCTACCTGGACCCGGCCCTCTTTCAGCCGCGCCTGCTGCTGGCGGACTGCCTGGGCCGGCTGGGCCACGGCGCGCGGGCCGAGCACGAGTTCCGGCGGGTGCTGTCGCACCTGGAGCGAGGAGACGGCCGGGAGCTGGTGCTCCTGGAGGACCTGCCGCTGCCCGGCCGGACGAGGGCCGAGCGGCAGTGCCGGCAGGCGCTCGGGAGGCGGTGAGGGCGGGGCCGGGTGAGCGGGGGCGGGGGCTCCCGACCTCGCGAACGGCGCGCGTTGCTCGTGGGCGGTGAGGCGTCGACGCGCGCCTCGGCTTCACCTCGCTCCGGGAAGGCATGGGCTTCCCGCCGGGGTCGCGCCCGCTCGGTTCAGACGTCGCCGGTCGGGAGCCCCCGCCCCCGCTCACCCTCCGTTGGGAGGTGGCTGCGGGGGATCGGAGCCCGGTGCCTGCTGGAGCGCGCGCGGTCCGTGAGCTCGCCCGGCGGGCGCTCTTGGTTTCTTTGTCGTTTCGACCGGAGGCCCGGGCGGAGCCCGGGCCGGAGTGGAGAAACCTCGACTCGGTCGCCTCACCGCCCGAGCATCCCCCAGCGAATCTCGTCGAGCTGATCCGACAGGTCACGCCATTCCGGGTTGAACCGTTCGATCAGCGCCTTCTTCTTCTCCCGTCGCCAGCGCTTGATCTGTTTCTCCCGGGCGATCGCCTCCCAGACCCACTCGAAGACCTCGAAGTCGACCAGCACCTTCGCCTGGTATCGGCGGGTGAACCTCGACCGACCGCTCCTGTGCTCCTCGATGCGTCGGTCCAGGTTGCCGGTCACGCCGACGTACAGGACTCGGGAGCGACTGGCCAGGATGTAGACCCAGAATCGTCGTCGCATGGTGTGCCCTCGACTTGGAGGACGGATTGCGCGAGGCTCGTCTTGCGGGTGTCAACAACCGAGTGCGCCTCCCGGGCTGCCCGTCGAGATGTCTCCACTCCGCTTCGCTCCGGTCGAAATGACAAGGGGGGGGAGACGGTCGCTCCCGGGGCCGTTGCGGACCGCGCAGAAGCGCGCGCGGTCCGTGAGCTCGCCCGGCGGTCGCTCTTGGTTTCCTTGTCGTTTCGACCGGAGGCCCTCGGCCCTCCGGGTCCGGACGCCGTGGCCCCCGGCCACCTGCCGGTGGGAGGTGGTCGGGGATCGGAGCCCGGTGCCTGCAGAAGCGCGCGCGGTCCGTGAGCTCGCCCGGCGGGCGCTCTGGGTTTCCTTGTCGTTTCGACCGGAGGCCCGGGCGGAGCCCGGGCTGGAGTGGAGAAACCTCGACTCGGTCGCCTCACCGCCCGAGCATCCCCCAGCGAATCTCGTCGAGCTGATCCGACAGGTCACGCCATTCCGGGTTGAACCGTTCGATCAGCGCCTTCTTCGTCTCCCGTCGCCAGCGCTTGATCTGTTTCTCCCGGGCGATCGCCTCCCAGACCCACTCGAAGACCTCGAAGTCGACCAGCACCTTCGCCTGGTATCGGCGGGTGAACCTCGACCGACCGCTCCTGTGCTCCTCGATGCGTCGGTCCAGGTTGCCGGTCACGCCGACGTACAGGACTCGGGAGCGACTGGCCAGGATGTAGACCCAGAATCGTCGTCGCATGGTGTGTCCTCGACTTGGAGGACGGATTGCGCGAGGCTCGTCTTGCGGGTGTCCACCGCTGCGGGTGCGCCTCCCGGGCTGCCCGTCGAGATGTCTCCACTCCGCTTCGCTCCGGTCGAAATGACAAGTGGGGGGGGAGACGGTCGCTCCCGGGGCCGTTGCGGACCGCGCAGAAGCGCGCGCGGTCCGTGAGCTCGCCCGGCGGTCGCTCTTGGTTTCCTTGTCGTTTCGACCGGAGGCCCGGGCGGAGCCCGGGCTGGAGTGGAGAAACCTCGACTCGGTCGCCTCACCGCCCGAGCATCCCCCAGCGAATCTCGTCGAGCTGATCCGACAGGTCACGCCATTCCGGGTTGAACCGTTCGATCAGCGCCTTCTTCGTCTCCCGTCGCCAGCGCTTGATCTGTTTCTCCCGGGCGATCGCCTCCCAGACCCACTCGAAGACCTCGAAGTCGACCAGCACCTTCGCCTGGTATCGGCGGGTGAACCTCGACCGACCGCTCCTGTGCTCGTCGATGCGTCGGTCCAGGTTGCCGGTCACGCCGACGTACAGGACTCGGGAGCGACTGGCCAGGATGTAGACCCAGAATCGTCGTCGCATGGTGTGTCCTCGACTTGGAGGACGGATTGCGCGAGGCTCGTCTTGCGGGTGTCAACAACCGAGTGCGCCTCCCGGGCTGCCCGTCGAGATGTCTCCACTCCGCTTCGCTCCGGTCGAAATGACAAGGGGGGGGGAGACGGTCGCTCCCGGGGCCGTTGCGGACCGCGCAGAAGCGCGCGCGGCTCTTCGGCCGCAGACATTCCGAGGTTCCGACGAGCGGCGAGCGGTGGGTGGGGGAGAGCCTGGTCCGCGAGGACCGGGATGAGCGCTGACGGGCGGGCCCATCAGGTCTGGGCGCGGGTGGTCGACGCCTCGGCGCTCGCCGCGGTGCTGTTCGGTGAGCCGGAGGGCGGCGAGGTGGGCGAGCGGCTCGGGGGCCGCCTCCTGGTCGCGCCGGCGCTGCTGCGCTTCGAGCTGGCGAACGTCTGCTGGCAGAAGATCCAGCGCCATCTCGGGCAGCGCGAGGCGCTCCTCGCCGCGCACGCCCTCGCCGAGGACCTCGAGATCCTGGAAGTGGACGTCGAGTTCGTGGAGGTGGTGGACCTGGCGGAGAAGGAAGGCTTGACCGCCTACGACGCCAGCTACCTCGCCCTCGCCCGGGCCCTCGACCTCGTCACCCTGGACCGGTGGTATCGTATTTCTTCGCCACTTGAGGGACTGCGACCGACCCGGACCGCCATGCCCGACGACCGTTTCGACGCCTTCCTCTCCTACGCTCGCGCCGACGCCGGCGAGTGGGCCGAGGTGCTGGCCGGGAACCTCGAGCGGCTCGGCTTCCGCGTCTTCTTCGACCGGTGGGAGATCGCGCCCGGCGACGTGCTGGTCCACGAGCTCGACCGGGGCCTCCTGAACTCCGCCGCCGGGGTGCTCGTCGTGACGCCGGCGGCGCTCGCGAGCGCCTGGGTCCAGCAGGAGTACGCAGCCATGATGACCCGGGCCGTGGCCGGGGAGCAGCGCCTGATCCCGGCGCTCTTCCTCGACGCCGAGATGCCGCCGCTCCTCGCCGCCCGCGTCTGGGTCGACTTCCGGGGGGCGGACGGCCCCGAGTACCTCCGGCGGGTCCAGGAGCTGGCGGCGGCGCTCCGGGGCGAGAAGGGCGCCCGGCCGCCACGGGGCGAGGCCCTCGCGGCCCCGCCCGGAACCGGCTTCCGGGCCGCCGGCCCGATCCGGAGGATCCTCCGGCTGGGGTGGCGGGAGGTGCTCTGGGCCGGTGGGCCGGAGGAGGTGCGGGCCGAGGCGCGGAAGCTCGGAGGCGCCGAGGAAGAAGACCTCTGGCTCCTCGCCCGCGCCCGGCGCCGCGCGTCCTCGGGCGCTCCGGCCCGCGAGGCGGCAAACGCGGCGACGGCGCCCGAGGTCGTCGAGCTCCACGCCAGCCTCCTGGAGGTCGGCACGTCGCTCACCCGGGCGTTTCTGCCCGGGGCGGTGGGCGCCGCCCTGCGGGCGGCGGTCGAGGAGGCGACGGGGCAAGGCGCGTCGCTCGAGATCGCCGTGCAGGTCCAGGAAGAGATCAAGGCGGAGAAGGACGACGGCGTGCTGGCCTCGCTCCCCTGGGAGACGCTCCGCGTGCCGGCGGGAGACGGGGAGGGCGGCGCGGCGGGGATGGGGCCACCCCTCGTCCTCCACCCCAACGTCGAGCTCTATCGCGCCGTCTCCGGCCTCGGGCCCTCCCCGGCGATCCAGGTTCCCGGGCCGCTCCGGATCCTGGTGGCGATCGGCAGCCCGGAGACCCAGAGGGGCGGCGAGCTCCTGGATTACGAGGCCGAGCTCGGCCGGATCCTCGAGGCGGTGGAGCCGGCCCGCCGGGCGGGCAAGGCGTACGTCAAGATCCTCCACCGGGGCACCGTCGCCGCGATCCGGGCGGCCCTCGCCGAGCGCCGGTACCACGTGCTCTACGTCTCCTGCCACGCCGGCCCCGGGTGCTCGTGCTGGAAGACGAGGAGGGACGCGCCGACCGGGTGGACAGCGCCCGCCTCTGGGAGGAGGCCCTGCCCAAGGACCGCCAGCCGCCCCTGGTGGTGCTCGCCGGCTGCGCCACGGCGCTCGGGGTGCCTCTGGGCGTGCCGGGCGCTCCGGCGCTCGGGGTGCCGGGCGCTCCGGGGGGAGTCGGCGAGGCGGCGAGGCCCGAGGCCGGAGGCGAGGCCGAAGAGGCTCCGGCACCCGGGGCTCCGGCGAGCCACTTGCCGGGCCTGGCCGAGGGGCTCCTCCGCCAGGGGGTGCCGGCGGTCCTCGCCATGCAGGCGCCGGTGACGGACGTCTACGCCCGGCGACTCGGGGCGGCGCTCTTCGGCGCCCTGGCCACCTCGGAGGAGCCGGTCCCGCTCCGCGCCCTGGCCGAGGCCCGGCGGCGCCTGGAGGCGGAGCGGCGCGAGGAGGAGAAGGAGGCCCTCCGCCGGCTCGCCGAGTGGGCCACGCCCTCGCTCTACCTCCGGGGCCCGCCCCTGCCCCTCTACGATCCCCGGGGAGTCGCCGAGGCGCTCGCGGAGCCGCCGGAGCCCCGCCTCGCCGACGGCGTCGTGGTCCGCCGGGTGGGGGAGTTCGTGGGGCGGCGGCGCGAGGAGCGCCTGGCGCTCCGGGCCTTCCGGGACCCGGACTCGGGAGGCGTGCTGCTCCACGGCCTGGGCGGGGTGGGCAAGAGCACCCTGGCGGCCCAGCTCGTCCACCGCCTGGCCGAGTCCGGCTGGCCGCGAATCTCGGTGGCCGGCGAGACCTCCCCCGACGGCATCCTCGAGGCCCTCGGGAGGGAGCTCTTCGCCGAGGCCGTCGCGCGGGGCTGCGACGAGAAACACCCCCGG
Source organism: uncultured Acidobacteriota bacterium (assembly GCA_963741925.1). GTDB lineage: Bacteria > Acidobacteriota > Thermoanaerobaculia > Multivoradales > DATKCC01 > CAVUBL01. The sequence goes on along the minus strand of CAVUJU010000002.1, from coordinate 164,621 downwards.
CGCCGGCTCGCGGCGGTGCTGCGCCGCTCGGACCTCGACTGGGAAGACCGCTTCGAGGTCCTCTCCCGGAGCGTGCTGGCGAGCACCCCCCTCCTCGTCCTCCTGGACAACTTCGAGGACAACCTGATTCCGCTGATCGCGGCCGAGGAGGGCTTCGAGCTCAAGGACGCCGACCTCGGGGCGCTCCTCGCCCGCTGGGCGAGGAACCCGGGCGAGAGCCGCCTCCTGGTGACCTGCCGCTACCCCTTCCCCCTGCCCGACGACGCCCACCGCCGCCTCGCCGCCTTTCACCTGGGACCCCTCTCCTTCGCCGAGACCCGGAAGCTCCTCTGGCGCCTCCCGGCCCTCGATGCCCTGGAGGCGGAGGAGCAGCTCCGGGCCTACACCGACGTGGGCGGTCACCCCCGGGCCCTGGAGTACCTGGACGCCCTCCTCCGGGGCGGCGGACCTGACGGAGCCCGCTTCCCGGACGTGGCCGAGAGCCTGGAGAAGCACCTCCTGGCCCGCGAGGGGATCGAGCGCCCCGCCGAGTGGCTCACCGGGGTGGCGGGGGACCTGGACCGGGCCCTGGCCGAGACGGTCACCCTGGCGGTCGACGACGTGCTTCTCGGCAAGCTCCTGGAGAGGCTGGAGGCCCGGCCCCTGGCACGGAAGCTCCTCCTGGGCGCTTCGGTCTTCCGGCTACCGGTGGACGACCTGGGGCTCGTGTGGCAGGTCGGAGACGTGCAGGAGGCCGATCCGGAGCTCCGGGAACGGGTCGGGGCCTACTTCGAGCGGCGACAGGAAGCGGTGCGGGCGAAGAAGGACCCCTCGCCGGAGGCCCTGGGCTACGACGAGGCCGGCCGGCGCGAGCTCCAGGCCGATCTCGAAGCCTGGCAGAGACCCCCGGTCGAGGCGCCGGAGGGCCTGAACGAGGCGGTCGGAGCCCTCCTGGAGCTGGGTCTCCTCTCCCCGCTGGACCGGGACGGGGAGGGATCCCTGTGGGCCGTCCACCGCTGGACCGCCCGGGCGCTGGCGGAGCTCGCGGAGGAGGAAGCCCTCCGGGAGGCGCACCGCCGGGCCGCCCGGTACTGGCGCTTCCGGGTCGAGCGGGTCCCCCAGAGCCCGGAGGCCGACCTCGAGCAGCTCTACGAGGCGCGGTTTCACTATCACCAGGGCGGGGGAGCTCGACGAGGCGCTGGGCACGACCGACGCCATCGGCCGGCGCCTCGATCTCCAGGGAGCCTACCGGCGGGCCGAGCAGCTCTACCGGGAGACCCTCTCGTGGGTGCCGAAGGGCTCGAGGAACGAGGCCGTGTACTCCCACCAGCTCGGGATGGTGGCCCAGGACCAAGGCTCGTACCAGGAGGCGCTCTCCTGGTACCGCAAGTCCCTGGAGATCGAGGAGGAGCTGGGGAACCGGGCGGGGATGGCGAGCTCGTACCACCAGCTCGGGATCGTGGCCCACAAGCGGGGCTCGTACGAGGAGGCGCTCTCCTGGTATCGCAAGTCCCTGGAGATCAAGGAGGAGCTGGGGGACCGGTCGGGGATGGCGAGCTCGATCAGTTAGCTCGGGGTCCTGGCCACGAAGCGGGGTGAGCCGGCACAGGGCGTGGCCCTCAACCTCCGGAGCCTCGCGACCCGCCTCGAGATCGGCGTCCCCGAGGTACGGATCGACCTCCGCTGGCTGCGCCGCCAGCGGGAGCTCCTGGGCGAGGAGCGGTTCGGCGAGATCCTGGGGCAGCACCTGGACGAGGCGGGGCGGAAGCGGGTGCTGGAGCTGATGGCGTCGTCGGGTGGCTGACTCCCCCTCCCAGATTTCTCCACTCCGCTTCGCTCCGGTCGAAAGGACAAGGAAGGGGGCATTCGCTCCGGTCGAGATGACGAGGAAAGCGGCATTCGCTCCGGACGCAAGGACGAGGAAGGGGGCATTCGCTCCGGTCGAAAGGACGAGGAAAGCGGCATTCGCTCCGGTCGAAAGGACAAGGAAGGGGGCATCCGCTCCGGTGAAAATGACAAGGGGAAGGGTGCCTCCGCTTCGGTCGCATGGACCATGAGGAGAGAGGCGGAGCGTCCTGGACCGCGCTCACCCCCTCGAGATCCTGGAGGCCCACCCCTCCAACCAGCACCGAACGGAGGGTTGGAGGCGGCGGGGCGCCCGCTCAGAGGACGTCTGAACCGAGCCGACGCAACCCCGATGGGCAGCCCACGCCGTCGCGGGGCGAGGTGAAGCCGAGGCGCGCGCTACAGCAGGCGACAAGCCTGGATTCCTCCAACCATCACCGAACGGAGGGTGGGCGGGGGTCGAGGGCTCCCGCTCAGAGGACGTCTGAGCCGAGCCGGCGCGAAGCCGGTGGGCCGCCCACGCCCCCTCGAGGTCCTGGAGGCCCACCCCTTCAACCAGCACCGAACGGAGGGTTGGAGGCGGCGGGGCGCCCGCTCAGAGGACGTCTGAACCGAGCCGACGCAACCCCGATGGGCAGCCCACGCCGTCGCGGGGCGAGGTGAAGCCGAGGCGCGCGCCGACGCCCCATCGCCCACGAGCAGCGCGCGCCGTTCCTCAGAGCGGGCGCCCCGCCGCCTCCAACCCGGGGCTACCGGATCACCCCCCTCACCCTCGATCCCTCTCCCACCCTCAAGGTGGGCGAGGGACGTCGATCGACTGGATCACCCCCCTCACCCTCGATCCCTCTCCCACCCTCAAGGTGGGCGAGGGACGCCCCCGCCCACCCGAGCCAGCTCTCCGAACCCCGCGGTACACTCTCCATGGAGGGAGGATCGGTGGCTCCCAGCTCCGCGCACCGTGTCCGCCGGCCCGCCGTGGCCGGCACGTTCTACCCCGGCGACCCCCGCCGGCTCGCCGCCGACGTGCGCCGCTACCTCGACGAGGCCGAGGCGCCCGCGGCCGACCTCCCCCCGCCCAAGGCCGTCATCGCCCCCCACGCCGGCTACCCCTACTCCGGCCCCATCGCCGGCACCGCCTTCCGCGCCCTCGCTCCGGCCGCCGCGACCCTCCGCCGCATCGTCCTCCTCGGCCCCTCCCACCGCGTCCCGCTCCGCGGCCTCGGGACCCCCGGAGCCGACGCCTTCGAGACCCCCCTGGGCGAGGTCCCCGTCGACGCCGAGCTGGTCGCCGCCGCCGAGGCCCTGCCCGAGGTCGTCCCCAACCTCCGCGCCCACGCCCCCGAGCACTCCCTGGAGGTCGAGCTCCCGTTCCTCCAGGAGCTTCTCGGCGAGTCGCCCGGGTTCACTCTCCTCCCCCTCGTCGTCGGCGACGCCTCCCCCGACGAGGTGGCCGCCGTCCTCGACGCCGTCTGGGGCGGTGACGAGACCGCGATCGTCGTGAGCTCGGACCTCTCCCACTACCTGCCCTACGATGAGGCCCGCCGCCGCGACCGGGCGACCGCGGACAAGGTCCTCGCCCTCGACCCGACCCTCGGCCCCTACGACGCCTGCGGCGCGGCCCCGGCCAACGGCCTCCTCGCCGCCGCCCGGCGCCGCGGCCTCGAGCCCTCGCTCCTCGATCTCCGGAGCTCCGGCGACACCGCCGGCGACCGCACCGCCGTCGTCGGCTACGGCGCCTTCGCGTTCCGGGGCGGTTGACCGGATGCCCCCCACAACCCCTCGATCCCCTTCCCTCCCCACGGGGGGGGAAGGGGACGCCCCCTCCCATCGGCTTTCCTGGCTGCGGCATCACTCCGAACCGATGAAGCGGCCGAGCTCTGCCCTCCGCCCTGAGCGAGCGAAGCGAGTCGAACGGGTCGGCCGGGCGAACGGTCCGCGGGGCACGCGACGGGGACGGTTGACCGGATGCCCCCCACAACCCCTCGATCCCCTTCCCTCCCCACGGGGGGGGAAGGGGACGCCCCCTCCCATCGGCTTTCCTGGCTGCGGCATCACTCCGAACCGATGAAGCGGCCGAGCTCTGCCCTCCGCCCTGAGCGAGCGAAGCGAGTCGAACGGGTCGGCCGGGCGAACGGTCCGCGGGGCACCCGACGGTGCCTGTCGACCGGCTGCCCCCCGCATCCCCTCGATCCCCCCCTCCCGCCGGGCGGGGGCGACGCGCGGCGCCGGACGGTAGAATCGGTCCGCCGGGGAGCGCACGGCCGGCAGCCGGCACCAAGGAGGCCCTGATGTTCGACAAGATCCTGGTACCCGTCGACCTGTCCGAGCGCGGCCGCAAGGTCCTCGAGACGGTGGCGCGGATGGGCGGTCCCGGGGCCGACGTGACCCTGCTCCACGTGGTCGAGACCATCGAGGACGTTCCCTTCGACGAGATGGAGGAGTTCTACCGCCGCCTGGAGGACCGGGCCGTCGGCGTGCTGGACGGTTGGGTCGAGGAGCTCGAGCGCGAGGGGTATCGGGTCGGCCGGCAGGTGCTCTTCGGCCACCGGCTGGAGGAGATCCTCTCCTTCGCCGCCGAGCAGGCCTCGGACCTGATCCTGCTCCGCTCCCACACCGTGGCGCCGGACGAACCGGGCAAGGGCTGGGCGACCCTGAGCTACCGCGTCGCGGTGCTCGCCCACTGCCCCGTTCTCCTGGTGAAGTAAGGTCTCGTGCCGGAATACGTGCTGCCTTCGGGCGCCAATCCATCCCTCCTGGCGGCGTTGCGCTCCCTGCGGCATAGGCCCAGCCAAGCACCTCGGTGCAACCACTGTGACTTGCGGGGAGGGGGCGTCCCTCTCCCCCCGGAGGGGTGGAGAGGGATCGAGGGTGAGGGGGGCGGTCCGATGGATCGGCGTCCCTCTCCCCCCGGAGGGGTGGAGAGGGATCGAGGGTGAGGGGGGCGGTCCGATCGATCGGCGTCCCCCTCGGATTGGGAAGGGGATCGAGGGGGTGCGGGGGGGATCCGGTCAGAACCGCACGCCGATGGCGAGCACCCCCTCGGTGTTGTCGGAGAGCAGGATCTTCACCTGGGCGAAGGGCCGGACCGGCCCGCGCAGCAGGCCGACGCCGGCCAGGGCGTTGATCCCGAAGTCGGTGGTCGTGTCCTGCCGGCGATGTCGGCGGTCGTTGCCGAAGTCGCGCACCACGAGAGCCGGACCGCCGCCCGCCCAGATCGACCAGGCGCCGGCGCGGGTGAAGTCGTAGTGGAAGTCGGCATTGACCGTCCATAGCGAGCCGGGATCGACGAAGACGTACTCGAGGTTGGGGTTGAAGTACCAGCCGGCGGTGAGGCCGGTGAGGATGCCGCCGCCGATGAAGCCCGCGTCGGAGTCCGTGTAGACACCGCCGCGCAGGTCGAGGTCGATCTGGGCCCGGGCGGGGCGAGGCGCCGCCATGACGGCGGCCGCGAGAAGCGCGAAGGCTGCGAAAGTGAGCCGAGTTCGTGACATGATCGAATTCCTCCGTATTGGATGGCGCCGCCCGCGGGCGGCAGCTCGCCCCGTGCCGAAGCAAACGCCGTGCCTCTCATGACCCACCTGCGTGGCCACACCCTCACCGTGGGGCGGCGCCTGGCGTGGAGCCTGCGCCCCGAGGCGCCGCCCGAGTCGGCGCCCTGGTCGACGGAGCTGGTCGACCCGGTGGTGGGGCTGATCCGGCTCACCGGCCGGCTGACCGAGCCGGCCGGGGCGCGCGCGGTCCTAGTGGTCATCCACGGTCTCGGAGGCTCGGCCGACTCGAGCTACGCGGTCGGGGCGGCACGGGTGGCGGCGGCGGCGGGCCTCGCCTGTCTGCGGCTCAACCTGCGGGGCGCCGACCGCCTGGGCGAGGACTACTACCACGCGGGGCTCACCGCCGACCTCGCCGCGGCCGTGGCCTCGGGCGCCCTGGCGCGCTACCCGTCGATCCTGGTGCTCGGCTTCTCCCTCGGCGGGCACCTGGCGCTGCGCTGGGCGGCCGAAGGCGCCCCGGGCGCGGGCGCCCGGGCGCGGGGGGTCGCCGCGGTCTGCGCCCCTCTCGACCTCGCGGCGGGCGGCCGCCGGATGGACCGCCCCGAGTTCTGGCTCTACCGCCGCTACCTGTTCGCGAGCCTGATCGAGATCTACCGCGCCGTCGCCCGCCGGCGGCCGGTCCCCATCCCGGTGGACGACGCGGCGGCGATCCGCAGGTTCCGGGAGTGGGATACGCGCGTCGTCGCCGCCCGCCACGGGTTTCGCGACGCCGACGACTACCACGCCCGGGTCTCGGTGGCTCCGCTGCTCGAGCGGCTGGCGGTGCCCGCCCTGCTGGTCGAGGCCGAGGGCGACCCCATGGTGCCGGCGTCGACCGTGCGGCCGATCCTCGAGGGACGGCGGACGTCTCTCGAGGTCGCCTGGGTCCCGGGCGGTCACATCGCCTTTCCCCGGGGCGCCGGGCTGCGGCTGGGAGAGCCGGCGGAGCGGCGCCCCGAGACCCGGCTCATCGCGCAGGTCGTCGCCTGGCTGCGACGGCGCGCCGACGCCGGAGCCATCGTGCTATAAAGGAGGCACATGTCCGACAGAAAGTATCGACAGCGGGGTTACCAGGACTCCGGCGGTGACGATCGTCCCCGCCCCGGCCGGCCGGGGCCGCCGCGCGAGCGCCGCGAAGGCCCGCGGGGCCGCGGCCTGGGCGCCCCGACGGCGAGCGTCTTCCGCTGCGCCGCCTGCGGCGGCCGGGTGGAGGTGATCGGCGAGATGCCCCTCGACGCCGACTGCCCCCACTGCAAGGCCCCCCTCCACACCTGCACCAACTGCGCCCACTTCGACCCCTCGGCGCCCCTCGAGTGCCGCCGGCACGAGACGATCCCGGAGAAGGTGACCCGCAAGGCCAAGGCGAACACCTGCCCGGTGTTCCTGCCCAAGGAGACCAAGGAGTTCGCCTCCGAAGGGCAGGGGCCGTCCGTGGGCGACGCCAAGAAGGCCTTCGACGCCCTGTTCGGCGACCTGTGACCCGGCGCGAGACGGCGCGGCGGGTCCTCGAGATCCTCGACCGCCTCTACCCCGAGGCGGAGATCCCGCTGGCGCACCGGGACCCCTTCACCCTGCTGGTGGCGGTGGTGCTCTCGGCCCAGACGACCGACAAGAAGGTCAACCAGGTCACCCCGGCGCTCTTCGCGCGCGCTTCGACCCCGGAGGAGCTCGCCCGGACGCCGATCGAGGAGATCCGGCGGCTCATCCGCGAGATCGGCCTGGCCAACACCAAGGCGAAGAACCTGAAGCGCCTCTCCGAGATCCTGGTCGAGGAGCACGGCGGCCGAGTGCCGCACGACTTCGAGGCGCTCGAGGCCCTGCCCGGGGTCGGCCACAAGACGGCGTCTGTGGTCAGGGTCCAGGCCTTCGGCGAGCCCGCCTTCCCGGTCGACACCCACATCCACCGCCTCGCCTGGCGCTGGGGCCTGTCGAACGGCAAGGGCGTCGAGCGGACCGAGCGCGACCTGAAGACGGTCTTCCCCGAGGCGGCCTGGGGTCGGGCCCACCTGGAGATGATCTACTTCGGCCGCGAGCACTGCCCGGCCCGGAGCCATGACGTCGACGCCTGCCCGATCTGCTCCTGGGCGATGAGCGACAGCCGCCGCCGCCAGGAGCGCCGCGCCGGCAAGAGGCCCTGGAAGTAGGGTTTACCCGTACTCCGGAAGTCGACCTGGACAACTCTCGCGCAGAGGCGCAGAGGCGCAGAGGCGCGCCGGAGTCTGGGAGGTCGACGACGAGATCGGGTGGTGTCATCCTTCATTCGACAAGCGGTCCCCGGAGATGGGGCTCTAGCGTCGGCGATCACCTTCCTCTGCGTCTCTGCGCCTCTGCGCGAGACACGGGAAGGGCTACACTGTTCGGGCGATGACCGACGGCCTCGAAACTCCCGCCTCCCCGAACGCCCCGGCCACCAACCGCCTGGCGGCGGAGTCGAGCCCCTACCTGCGGCTCCACGCCCACAACCCGGTCGACTGGTACCCCTGGGGCGACGAGGCGCTGGAGCGCGCGCGGCGGGAGGCCAAGCCGATCTTTCTCTCGATCGGCTACTCGACCTGCTACTGGTGCCACGTGATGGAGCGCGAGTCGTTCTCCGACCCCGAGATCGCCCGCCTGATGAACGAGCACTTCGTCAGCGTCAAGGTCGACCGGGAAGAGCGTCCGGACGTGGACGAGGTCTACATGACCGCGACCCAGATCCTCGCCGGGCAGGGCGGCTGGCCCAACTCGGTGTTCCTCACCCCCGCCCTCGAGCCGTTTTACGCCGGCACCTACTTCCCCCCGGACGACCGCTACGAGCGGCCCGGCTTCCGCGCGGTCCTCGCCGGCCTGGCCGGCGCCTGGAAGGACCGCCGCAGCGAGGTCCACGCCCAGGCCGGCGAGGTCGCCCAGGCGATGAAGCGGATCCTCGAAGAGCGGTTCGAGCCGGGTGCCGAGCCGGCCGGTGCCGACGTCGCCGAGCGCGCCTATCAGGCCCTGTTGCGGACCTACGATCCGGTCCAGGGCGGCTTCGGGACCGCGCCCAAGTTCCCGACCCCGGCGAACCTCTACCTCCTCCACGAGCTCGCCGGCGCCGCCGAGGCGGAGCAGGCGGGCGCGATGCTCGGGCGCACCCTGGACGCCATGGCGCGGGGTGGGATCTACGACCAGCTCGGCGGCGGCTTCCACCGCTACGCGACCGACGGCGCCTGGCGGGTGCCGCACTTCGAGAAGATGCTCTACGACAACGGCTCGCTGCTCGAGCTCTACGCTCTCGAGCACGAGCGCACCGGGGCGCCGGAGCCGGCGCGGATCGCCCGCGAGACCGCGGCCTTCCTGGAGCGCGAGCTCGCCCTGCCCGGGGACGGCGGGGGCGCCTTCTGGAGCGCCATCGACGCCGAGACGGGCGGCCGCGAAGGGGCCTTCTACGTCTGGACCGCGGCCGAGCTCCGCGCGGTCCTGGGCGAAGAGGACTACCCGTTCCTCGCGCCGATCTACGGGTTCGACGGCCCCCCCTTCTTCGAGGACGAGGCCTACGTGCTCCACCTGCCGGCGGCCCTCGCCGAGCAGGCCGCCCGCCGGAAGACGAGCCGCGAGGAGCTGCTGGCCGAGATCGAGCCCCTGCGCCGCCGCCTCTTCGAGGCCCGCTCGGCGCGGCCGCGCCCGGCGACCGACGACAAGGTCCTGGCCGACTGGAACGGCATGGCGATCCGCGGCCTGGCGGTGGCCGGGCGGGCGCTGGGAGAGCCCGCGCTGGTGGCGCTCGCGGAGCGCGCCGCCGACTGGATCTGGGAGGCGATGCGCCCCGGCGGCCGGACGCTCCTCCACGCCGTACGAGCGGTCTCCGGCGGCGCCGGGGTCACGGGGCACGTCCCCGCCTTCCTCTCCGACTACGCCTTCCTGGTCCGGGCCCTCCTGGGGCTCCACGAGGTGAGCGGCGAGGCGCGGTTCCTCGAGCGGGCCGTGGCGCTCACCGACGAGCAGCAGGAGCGCCTCGCCCATCCCGATGGCGGCTTCTACAACGCCGCCGAGCGCCCCGACCTCCTCTTCCGCAGCCAGGAGATCTTCGACGGCGCGACGCCCGCCGCCAACGGAGTGGCCGCCCTGAACTTCCTGGAGCTCGCCCGCCGGACCGGCGAGGGCCGCTTCGCCGAGCACGCCGAGCGCCTGCTCGGCGCCTACGCGCCGGTCGTCGACCAGGCGCCCGAAGCCGCGCGCATGCTGGCCCTGGCGACGGCCCGGTATCGGGCATCCCGGCCCTGACCGAGGCCGGTTCCGGGCGAAGGAGCCGAGTCTCTCGCCAGGCGGAGCCCGTCGGGAGCAACGGACCAACGTGGGTGCACGACAGATTTGTGAGGTGAGGTCATCGGGCAGGGGCTGGGGCGGATGAGAGCTGAGAGCGGCGGTACCAGAAGCCATCGAAGCGTCCGCTGAGCCTGGAGCAGCGCAGGGCGATAATGGCGTCGGCTCCGGCGACGGTCCAGTGCATGCCGGCGCGCTTGAGGCGAGTGCCGATCGCGACTTTGCAGCCGGCCTCGACGATGCCCGAAGCGACGCAGAGCCCTTGGGCGCGGAACTCGGGATAGCGCATCCGGGTCCGGTTGCGCTGGACGTAGTCGAGGCACTTGCGAGCCTCGTCGTGGGTGGTCGCGTGGAGGCGTAGGGCGGCGAGGATGGCGTCGATCTTGCCCTCGTCGAGCTCGTCGCGCCGGGTCTTGGCCCACTGCTCGGCGAGGTCGGTGCCGGCGCCGTAGATGGCCTTGGCCACATCCCACAGATGTCCCTTGGCGTGGTAGAGGTCGACGATCTGGAGAGCCCCGGGGAGGACCTCGTCGGCGAGGTTCCAGATCCAAGGAGCGCCGTCGCCCAGGACGACGCGGCGGCGAGCGCGATCGAACCCCCGCCGGCTTGCCTCGCGCTCGACCCGCTGGGCGAAGGGGGAGAGCTGCTTGTCGGTGTCGCGCGAGGCGGCGCTCTCGAGGGCTGCCGAGTAGCTCACCGAGCCGGGGTCTCGCAGGGGCAAGCCTTTCTCGTCGCGGAGCTGCGCGGTCCAGAGCGTCACCAGCTTGACTTCCCGGGTCTTGGCGGAGCCGTCCGGCTGCTTGCCGGCTCGGTTCTCCAGCTCGCAGGCTCGCATCGGGATGCCGGTGCCGTCGAGGCCCAGGTACAGGGTGGGGGCGGGGGGCAGCTCGGGGATCACGACCCGTTGCTCGTCCTGGGCGATCTCGCGGCCGAGTCGCTCGGCGGTGCGCTCGACCTGCTTCGGGTCGAGGGCCACCCCGGCGAGCTCTTCGAGCAACTGGCTGCCCTCCTGGAAGCTCACCAAGGCCCCCACCGCGCCCACCATGCGACGCACCGCCGGCGACAGCGAGCCGGAGTCCAGCCCCAGCTCCCGATCTCGGGGGCAGAAGCCTGTCTGGCACCTCGTGCAGTGGTAGTACGCCCGCTCGAAGCGCAGCGTGCCGAGCACGCACTGGAGCCACTTCGGCCGCCGGCCGGCATAGCGGGCAAGCGCGCCACACGAGCACGCGAGCGTAGGCTGCGCGCCGTCGGAGGTGTCGGCGTTGAGCCAGCGCTCGACGGCGCGCGCGGCCAGCTCCAGGACCTGCCGGCGCAGCGCCGTCTCCAGAGCCTCGAAGTCCAGCCCTGCCGACGCCTCCGGCCCGATCAGCTCCTCGATCTCGGCCGCGGCCTCGGCGGCGAGGATCGTCTGGAGCCCCTTTTTCGGCCCCCCGGGCCGTTTCGTCCTCCAGCTCGGCGTCGGCCCACGCCTCGCAGGCCTGCCACAACGCCTCCACCTGCTCGCGAAACGCCCGCCCCGCTGCGATCTGCTCGCGCGCTCGTTCGGCCTGCTGTGCCGTCAGACGGCGCGACTGCGTGCGGCCGTCCTGGTTGCGGGTGAGGCTGAAGTACGGCCCGTGACGGGCCTCTTCGTCCCGCGCACACGCGCACCGCTCCTTGCCACACTTGATCAACCGCGCGCCGAGAGAGCCTCGACGCATCGGCCGCGGACGGCTCAGCGCTTGCGCCAGGACACGGACCTGCTCAGGAATCTCCTCTGCCGGGGTCATGGACACCTCCTTGTCTGTCGGTGATAGTAGCCGACAGAAAGACGGCCCACAACTCCCCCGTACACGGCCCTCTAATCACTCCGTCACTTCTGTGTCGTACACCCGACCAACGTGGCCGGGTTGACTTTTCGTGCGGAAGTGTAATAACCTCCCTCGGGAGAACAGGCGCGTCGAGGGGCGTGCCGCAGGACCCTCGAGCACTCGGCGGGAGCGACCCGGCGGTCGGTCCCGCTTTCGTGTCAAGGGGGGCTTGTGTGCCCGCGGGTGTCTACCGGGAGGTCCGGTAGGCCCGGGGCGAGCCGACGCGGGGCTTGAATCCGCGGAGCAACTGCAGGTAGTCGGTCGGTATCGCATTTTGGTCCCCGACTACGGCGAGAAATTTAGGGAGTGCCAGATGCGTACCACCGGAAGAGTCAAGTGGTTCAACGAGGCCAAGGGATTCGGCTTCATCACCCCCGAGGACGGAACGAAGGACTGCTTCGTCCACTACTCGGCGATCCAGGGCAACGGGTTCCGGACCCTGGCGGAGGGCGATCGGGTCGAGTTCGACGTCGTGCAGGGCCAGAAGGGCCCGGCGGCGGAAAACGTCTCGAAGACGGCCTGAACCAAGACACCGGACGCAAGCGAACGACCCCCCGGAGCGATCCGCGGGGGTCGTTTCTTTTTTGGCCCACGCACCCGAGGATGTGGGATGATCCCGGAAACCCGCAGCCTCGAACGGAGAGCGCGAGCATGGACTTCGACGACCGCGACGACGACACGCCGGAATCCCTGGAGACCGACGAGCTCTCCGAGTTCGTCCAGACCTACCTGCGCCAGATCGCCGAGGTCGGCGTGCCGGCGGGCGAGGGGCCGCCGATCTCCGGCCCGGTCTGGGAGGTGGAGGAGGCGGAGACGCCGGGCACCTGGCGGGTGCGCAGCGAGGATGGCCAGGTCGCCGGCCCGCCCTTCGACGACCGCCAGTCGGCGCTCTTGATGGCGGCGCTCCTCACCGCCGCCGCGCCGGAGATCCTCGGACCGGGCGGCCTGGGCGCACCGTCCGAGATCGCCGAGGAGGAGGCCCCCGAGGTGCGGATCCGGCGCCAGAAGGAGTCGGTCGCGCGGGTGCTCCGGGCTCTGGTCTCCAACCCCCGGGCCGCCGAGCTGTTCATCGAGAGCGTGGACACCGAGGTTCTCCGCGAGGCCTACGAGATCGCCCAGGCGCGCCTCGCCGAGAAGGGCGAGGACGACAAGGCGAACTGAAGCCCCTACCCCGAACTCGATGCCTGAGAAGCAGTCCCCGAAGGTCTTCGTCCTCGACACCTCGGTCGTCCTCTACGACTTCAAGGCCCTCAGCAACTTCGAGGAGCACGACGTCGCCGTGCCCCTGACCGTCCTCGAGGAGCTCGACCAGTTCAAGAAGGGCAACAACGTCATCAACCTCCACGCCCGGGAGTTCATGCGGCAGCTCGACCGGCTCTCCCAGAACCACGACCTGCGTCAGTGGATCCCCATCAACGGCGCCGGCAAGGGGCGCTTCCGGGTGATCGCCGAGGAGGGCGGCGAGATCGACGCCGCCGAGGTCTTCGGCGCGCGCAAGAACGACCACCGGATCCTCAACGCCGTCCTGGCCCTCGCCCGGCGCGAGGCCCCGCGCCGCGTGATCCTGGTGTCGAAGGACATCAACCTCAGGGTCAAGGCCCGGGCGGTGTCGCTGACCGCCGAGGACTACGAGACCGTCCGGATCAAGGACGTCGACCATCTCTACCGAGGCACCAGCCAGGTGGAGCTCGCCGACCAGAGCCTGATCGACCGCCTGCACGCCGAAGAGGGGCTGCCGGCGGCCGACGTGCTGGACGAGCCGCCGTTGGCGCACCACTTCTTCATCCTGCGCAACGGCACGTCGAAGTCGGCGCTCGCCCACTTCGACCCGGCGAGCGGGCGGCTGGAGCGGGTGACCAAGTCGCCGGCCTACGGCATCTCGCCGCGCAACGCCGAGCAGACCTTCGCCCTGGCCGCCATCCTCGATCCGGACATCCCGCTGGTCTCGATCAGCGGCGCGGCGGGGACGGGCAAGACGCTCCTCGCCCTGGCCGGTGCCCTCGAGCAGCGGCGCAAGTTCCGCCAGATCTACCTCGCGCGGCCGGTGGTGCCGCTCTCGAACAAGGACCTGGGCTACCTGCCCGGCGACATCCACTCGAAGGTCAACCCCTACATGCAGCCGCTGTGGGACAACCTCTCGGTGATCAAGAACCAGTTCAGCGAGACCTCGAAGGAGTACAAGCGGATCGACGAGATGATCGAGCACGAGAAGCTCCACATCGTGCCGCTGGCTTACATCCGCGGGCGGAGCTTCGCCAACATCATCTTCATCGTCGACGAGGCGCAGAACCTGACCCCGCACGAGATCAAGACGATCATCACCCGCGCCGGGCAGGGGACGAAGATCGTCCTGACCGGCGACGTCTACCAGATCGACACGCCCTACCTCGACGCCCACTCGAACGGCCTCTCCTACCTGATCGACCGCCTGCGCGGCAACCCGCTCTACGCGCATATCAATCTCGAGAAGGGGGAGCGGAGCGAGCTGGCGAATCTGGCGAGCACGTTTTTGTAGAGGATGCTCCGTCAGGCGCCGGCGAGGCTATCGGAAGGCCATCAACTTCGACGAATGGAGGCCCCCGCCCGGCGCTTCGCCGCGGGGACCGCTCCCCCCGCCCGCCCCGGCCGAGACAGAGCTCGGTCGCTTCATCCGGCATTGCCTCCGCCCACCGCACCGAACCCCTGAAGCGGCCGAGCTCCGCCTCGGCCGGGCGATCCCTTCGGCCGGCGCCGAACGGCCGCTATCGGCGGGTGGCCCGGCCGCCCGTCGACGATCCGCCCAGGAGGGCCTCCCGGTAGCGCGCCACCGGGACCGGGCCCATGGCGATCATCCGGTCCATGAAGTCCTGGAGCCGGAAGGCCTTGCCCTCGGCTTTGCGCACGTCCTCGTAGAGGCTTCGGATCTCGCGGTAGCCCAGGTAGTACGAGGTGATCTGCGGCGCGCTGGTGATCGAGCGCGTCCACATGTTGCGCGCGAACTGCTGGTCCTGGAAGGCGTCGTCCTCGACGAAGCGGATCACCTGCTCGCGGGTCATGTCGCCGGTGTGCACCCGGAGGTCGACGATCGTCCGCGCGATGTTCTCGAGCTGCTTTTTGAGGTGCGCCAGCCGGTCGAGGGGGCCGCCCCAGCCGAGGTCGAGCATCAGGCGCTCGCAGAAGGTCCCCCAGCCCTCGGTGTAGACGCCGTCGCCGAACAGCGCCCGCACCTTGTGCGCGCCGTGCGCCGCCACCTTGAGCTCCACGTAGTGCCCGGGCACGATCTCGTGGGGCGTGATCATGACGTTGAAGTGGTGGTTGAAGTCGCGGAAGAAGGCGTCCTTCTCCGCCGGGCTCGCCGAGTCGGGCGGGGTGGGCAGGTAGAAGAGGGTGTCGGCGTCGGGGGCGTAGGGGCCGGCCGGGTAGACGCCGCCCACGCTCTGGCCGACGAAGTAGGAGGGCGAGCGGCCGGCCTTCAGGGTGACCGGGTCGGGCAGGGTGACCACGTGGTGCTCGCGGGTGAAGGCGAAGGCCCGCTCGACCAGGTCGTGGAAGTCGGCCACCAGCTCGTCGGTCGACCTCGCCCGGTCCTCGGCGACCCGGGCGAAGAGGCGGGCGAGCAGCGCGCGGTCGTCGGCCGGCGCCTTCTCCTCGGGGAAGTAGCGGCTCCAGACCTTCCGGCCGTAGGCCGCCGCCTCGGAGCGCTTGGCGGCGAGATCGCTTTGGGCCTCCTCGAGCACCTTGCCGACGGGCTCCTCGACGCCCGTGTAGAGGCGGAAGAGGGTGGCATAGCGCTCGGCGCCCAGGCGCGGCGAGCCGGTCGCCTTGGCCGCCAGGTGGGTGAGGAATGCCGAAAGGTGGTCGAGGGCCTCGGCAGCGGCCGCCGAGGACGCGGTGACGGCCTTGGCGAGCTCGGGGGAACGGCCTTCGGCGAGCTGCGGGAAGCCCTGGCGGTAGAAGGTGGCGGTGGCGGCCGCCTGGCCGGCGGCGATCTTCGCGATCTCGGGGGCGATCTCCGAGGGGCTCGAGGCCGCCAGGGCCTTCTCCGCCCGGGCGGCGAGCCGGGGCAGCAGGGCGGCGCGCGCCGCGGCCCGCTCCAGGCGCTCCGGCTCGGGCAGGTCGTCGCGCACCAGCAGGAAGACGGTGGCGTTGCCCGCGACGCCGGTCCAGTAGAGGGGGTCGGTGGCGGGGGAGCGGACGGTCTCGTAGTCGAAGAGCTCGCGCTCGGCGTGGCGCAGGAGGAGCTCGCGGTCCATGCGGTCGTCGCGGGAGCCCTGGTCCGCCGCGGCGAGCAGCGCCTTCAGTCTCTCGACGGTCCGGCGGTTGAAGGCGACCCAGGCGGCGATCCGCGCCGGGCTCGGGTCCTCGAGCTCGCGGTCCCGGTCGTGGCGGCCCGCCTCGGTGGCCCGGAAGGGGTACATCTCGAAGTAGCGGTCGAGGTAGGAGGGGACGAGGTCGGGGGCGGCCGGCGCCGTAGCCGGCGGCGCGGCGAGCGCGGCGGCGAGCAAGAGGGTCTCGATCATGGCGACAAATCTAGCAAACGGTATACTTTGCACTTGAGGCCCATGCCCATCGTCCGCCGCCCCGCCCGTCCTCACGCTCCCTTCGCCTGGCTCGCCTGCGCCTGCCTGGGGCTGGCGTTGCCCGTGGTCGCTCAGACGGGGGCTCAGACGGGGGCCGAGACGGGAGCTCAGACGGGAGCCCAGACCGGCGGCCAGGACGGCGCTCGGGGCGTGGCCGACTCGGAAGCCGGCGCCTCCGAGCCCGAGGTCCTGGTGGTCGAGATCCGCTCGCCCATCCACCCGGTCTCCGCCCAGGTCCTCTCCGACGCCATCACCGAGGCCGAGAGCTCCCGGGCCGCCGCTCTGGTGGTCGAGATCGACACCCCCGGCGGCCTGATGACCTCGATGCGCGAGATGACCCAGGCGATCCTCGCCTCGTCCGTGCCGGTGGTGGTCTACGTCGCCCCCGCCGGCGCCCAGGCGGCCTCGGCCGGCTTCTTCATCCTGATGTCGGCCGACGTCGCCGCCATGGCGCCGGGCACCAACGCCGGCGCCGCCTCGCCGGTGGGCCCCCAGGGCAAGGACATCGAGGGCACCCTGGGCAAGAAGGTGGAGCAGGACGCGGCGGCGCAGATCCGGTCCCTCGCCAAGCGCAACGGGCGCAACGTGAAGCTCGCCGAGGAGGCGGTCACGAAGGCCCGCTCGTTCGACGCCGAGGAGGCGCTCGACGACCACCTGATCGACCTGATCGCGCCCTCGCTCCCCAAGCTCCTCGCGGCGCTCGACGGCCGCACGGTGCGCGCGCCGAGCGGCGAGCCGGTCGTTCTCGCCACCCGCCAGGCGACGATCCGCCGCCTCGAGCCGTCCGCGGTCCAGCGCTTCCTCGGTGTGCTGGCGACCCCGGACATCGCCTTCCTGCTGCTGTCGATGGGCTCGCTCGGGCTGCTCCTCGAGCTCTACCACCCGGGGGCGGTCTTCCCCGGCGTCATCGGGGGCATCTGCCTGATCCTCGGCTTCTTCGCCCTGTCGGTGCTGCCCTTCAACGCCGCCGGCCTGGCCCTGATCGCCCTGGCGCTGATCTTCTTCGTCGCCGAGATCAAGGTGACGAGCTACGGGCTGCTCACCCTGGCCGGCGTGGTGAGCCTGGTCCTGGGGTCTCTGATGCTCTTCAAGAGCGCCGATCCGGCGCTACGGGTGAGCGTGCAGGTGATCGCGGCCGCGGCGGGCAGCGCGGTCGTCGTCGTCGTGTTCCTGATGTTCCAGGTCCTCCGCGCCCATCGCCGCCAGGTGCGCACCGGGCTCGAGGGGATGGTCCACGAGCGCGGCCGGGCGCGGACCGCCCTCGATCCCGCGGGCAAGGCGTTCGTCCACGGGGAGATCTGGGAGGCCATGGCCGAGGCTCCGGTGGCGGCCGGCGAGCCGGTGGAGGTGGTGGCGGTCGAAGGCATGGTGCTGCGCGTCCGGGGCCTGGCGGCACCGGCCGAGGTCCTGGCCCACGGAATCCACGGATAGACCGGGAAGGACACAAGGGGGAAACGTCATGTTGGGTGGAAGCCTGTTCAGCGTCTTCATCATCATCGTCATCGGTCTCTTCCTGCTCACCCGCTGGATCCGGGTGCTCAACGAGTACGAGCGGGCGGTCGTCTTCCGCCTCGGGCGGCTGCTCGCCGCCGCCAAGGGGCCGGGGGTGATCTTCGTCTTCTGGCCCATCGACCAGGTGGTCAAGATCTCGCTGCGGACCGTCGTCCACGACGTGCCACCGCAAGACGTGATCACCAAGGACAACGTGTCGGTCAAGGTCAACGCGGTCGTCTACTTCCGGGTGGTGGAGCCGGCCAAGGCGGTGGTCGAGGTGGAGAACTACCTCTACGCCACCAGCCAGCTCGCCCAGACGACGCTGCGCTCCGTCCTCGGCCAGGCCGAGCTCGACGAGCTCCTCTCCGAGCGCGAGAAGCTCAACGAGCAGCTCCAGGAGATCATCGACGCCCAGACCGACCCGTGGGGCATCAAGGTCTCCATGGTCGAGGTCAAGCACGTCGACCTGCCCACCGAGATGCAGCGCGCCATGGCGCGCCAGGCCGAGGCCGAGCGCGAGAAGCGGGCCAAGATCATCAACGCCGAGGGCGAGTTCCAGGCCTCGAAGCAGCTCGCCGAGGCCGCCGAGATCGTGTCGCGGAATCCGGTGACCCTGCAGCTGCGTTATCTCCAGACGCTGGTCGACATCTCCTCGGAGCAGAACTCCACCATCTTCTTCCCCATCCCCATCGAGTTCATCCGCGCCCTGGACTCGATGGGCAAGCGAGCCGATCGGGAGTAACCGACACGCCGTGAGCGAACAGTACGAGCCGAGCTACTACGAGATCGCGCTCACCGGGCGGCAGGTGCTGGCCGGCTTCGTGATCCTCCTCGTCTGCCTGGTGGCAGCCTTCTTCTCCGGCGTCTGGGTGGGCCGGGGGGGCCGCGGCGACGGCGAGCGAGCCGCCGAGACGGTGGCCCGGCAGGGGGATGCCGAGGAGCCGCGGGGCCGGGAGCTGTCGTTCTTCGACGAGAAGCCGGCGCCCCGGGCGGGCGAGCGGGGCGAAGCGGCCGGCGGCGCCGGTCCCGCGACCCCGCCGGCCGGGGCCGGCGCGGCCTCCGGGCCGGCGACCCCGGACGAGGAGGCCACCCCGGCGCCGGCGACCCCGCCGCCCGCCGAGACCGGCGCGGGCGACTCGCCCGCCGCGGCTCCGGCTCCGGACCGGAAGGCCCCGACGGCCGCCACGGGACGGAGCGCCCCCGGCGCCGCCAAGGCCGCGGTCCCCGCGGAGACCCATCCGAGCGGCTCGCTCGCCACCGGCGACGTCGTCATCCAGGTCTTCTCCTCGGGCGAGGAGGCCAAGGCGCGCGACGTGCTCGACCTCCTCGCGAAGCACGGCTTCCGCGCCTTCCTCTCGCCGGTCCTCGACGGCGGGCGGACGCTCTACCGGGTCCGGGTCGGCCCCTTCGAGCACAAGAACGAGGCCCAGGAGGTCGCCGAGCGGCTGCACCGGTCCCTCAACCTGGAAACCTGGATCACCCAGTGATCCGGGCGGTCCTTCGCGCCGGCGGCGGCGTTGCTCCTCCTCGACGTAGGCACGGCTACGCCTGCGTCGGAGCGCCTGGCCGACGACGCCAAATCCCCGCCACGACCCCTGCCACTTGAAGCTCGACGGACGACTGGCCGGACGAGCCTGGGTGCTGGCGCCCGCCGCCGGGGCGCTCTGGGCGACGGCCTTCGGGGTCCACGCCCAGGCGGTCGCCCCCTGGGTCTCGCTCGCCCCCCTCTTCCTCCTGCTCGGCGGCCGGCGGAGCCGCTCCGCCTTCGGCCTGGGATGGCTCCACGGCACCGCCTTCTGGCTGGTCTCGATCCCGTGGATCGCCCCGACGCTGCGCACCTACGGCGGCCTCGCCCCCTGGCTCGCGGTCGTCCTGCTGGTGGCGCTCGCCCTCTACCTGGGCCTCTTCACCGCCGTCTTCGCGGCCCTCGGCGCACCGCTCTGGCAGCGCGCCGGCCTCCTCGCCCTGGCCGGCCTGCCGGCGCTGTGGGTGGCCCTCGAGTGGCTCCGGGGCTGGCTCTTCTCCGGCTTTCCGTGGAACCTGGCGGGCTACGCCTGGACCGACGTCGCCGGTGCCCTGCCGCTCGCCGCCTGGATCGGCGTCTGGGGGGTCTCGTACCTCGTGCTGCTCGCCAACGGCGCCGTGGCGCGGGCCGTCGCCGTCCGGAGCTGGCGGCCGGCCGGCTGGCTCCTGGTGCCGCTCCTCCTGTTGCCGGTGGCCGGCCGCTGGGCGGTTCCGCCCGCCGGCATCGAGCCGGCGGCGGTCTTCGCGGCCGGTTCCGGGATCGCCTCCGGACCGGGCGCAGCGGTCCGCGTCGTCCAGCCGGCGATCTACAACCAGGTGAGCTACGACCCCGGAGTCACGCGCGAGGACTACGAGCGCCTGTTCGCCCTCTCGCGCCGGGCCTGCGACCGGCCGGGAGCGCTCCTGGTCTGGCCGGAGAGCGCCGCCTGGCCGTACGAGCTCGAGCGCGACGCCCTCTTCCGCCTCGACGTCGAGCAGCTCGCGGCGCGCGGCTGCCCGGTGCTCCTCAACTCGACCCGCCGCGCGGCGGACGGGCGCTACTTCAACTCCGCCTACCTGGTCGGGCCGCGCGGGGTGGTGGCGCACTACGACAAGCGCCACCTGGTGCCGTTCGGGGAATACGTGCCGCTCAAGGGTGTCTTCTCCTTTCTCGACCGGCTGGCGCGGAGCGCCGGCGACTACTCGGCGGCCGACCGCGTGACCCTGCTGCCCTGGGCGGGCAACCGGCTGGGGATGGCGATCTGCTTCGAGGTCACCTTCCCGGGCGAGGTGGCGGAGCTGGTCCGGGCCGGCGCGACCGCCCTCGTCACGATCACCAACGACGCCTGGTACGGCGACACGTCGGCCCCCTGGCAGCACTTCCGCGCCGCCCGCTGGCGCGCTGCCGAGACGCGGCGCCCCCTGGTGCGGGCGGCGATCACCGGGGTCTCGGGAGTGATCGGCCCGGACGGCTCGGTGCGGCGTCTCCTGGGCGTCGGCGAGCAGGGCGTGCTCGCCGCCCGGATCGTCGGGCGCCGCGACCTCTCACCCTTCGTCCGCCGGCCCTGGGCGGTGCCGGCGGCGGCGGCCGTCCTGGCGGCCTTTGCTATAGTCTTCGCCCGCAGGAGAAGCCCATGATCGGCACAGAGATCCACCAGCGAATCGACCACCTGGAAGAGCGGCTCCACCACCTCCGGGGGTATCTTTGAGCAAGCCGGACTGGAGGCCGACCTCGCGGAGATCGACCGCGAGATGGGGGCGCCCGGCTTTTGGGACGACCCGGGGGCGAGCGCGCCGATCCTGCGGCGGCGCCGCGCCCTGGAGCGCCAGGTCGAGGTGCTCGAGCGCCTGCGCGAGCAGGGCGGCGACCTCGAGGCCTGGCGCGAGCTGGTGAGCGAGGGCGAGGCCGACGCCGAGGTCCACGAGTTCCTCGCCGCCCTGGAGAAGGACCTCGACCGGCTCGAGCTGCAGCTCATGCTCTCGGGCGCCGACGACGACAAGAACGCCCTGATGGCGATCCACCCCGGCGCGGGCGGCACCGAGTCCCAGGACTGGGCCGAGATGCTCCTGCGCATGTACCTGCGCTATGCCGAGCAGCAGGGCTTCGACGTCGAGCTCCTGGACCGCCAGGAGGGCGAGGAGGCGGGGTTGAAGAGCGCCACCCTCGCGATCCGCGGGGCCTACGCCTACGGCTATCTCAAGTCCGAAGCCGGCGTGCACCGGCTGGTGCGGATCAGCCCCTACGACGCCCAGAGCCGCCGCCACACCTCCTTCGCCTCGGTCGACGTCTACCCCGAGGTGGACGACGACATCGAGATCGAGATCGACGACAAGGACCTGCGCATCGACACCTTCCGCTCCTCGGGCGCCGGCGGCCAGCACGTCAACAAGACCGAGTCGGCGGTGCGCATCACCCACCTGCCCACCAACATCGTGGTCTCCTGCCAGAACGAGCGGAGCCAGATCAAGAACCGCTCGACCGCCATGAAGCTGCTCCGTGCGCGGCTCTACGACCGGGAGATCAAGAAGCGCGAGGAGGAGCAGGCGATCCGCGAGGGCGAAAAGGCCGACAGCGCCTGGGGCAGCCAGATCCGGAGCTACGTCCTCCACCCCTACCGCATGGTCAAGGACCACCGCACCGGCTTCGAGCGCGGCGACGCCGACGGCGTGCTCGACGGCGACCTGCAACCGTTCATCGAGGCCTGGCTGCGGAGCCGTATGGGCGAGGGCGCCCGCGCCGCCGCCGGCGCAGTCTCCAGCCGGACCGCATAACGGCGACCGTGACCCGCCACCCGCGGCTCGCCGTCGACTTCGTCTCGCCCCTGCCGCCGGTGCGCTCGGGCATCGCGGACTACTCCCTCGACCTGCTGCCGCACCTGGCCGAGCTCGCCGACGTGCGCGTCCTCGGCCTGCCCGGCCAGCCGGTGGACCCGGACGTCGCGCGCCGCTTCGCCGTCGTGCCGGCGGCCGAGGCCCGGCCGGCCGGCGGCTGGGGCGAGGATCGCCTGCCCCTCTACCAGATGGGCAACAACCGCTATCACTCCGGGGTCGAGGCGATGGCCCTCGCGCGCCCGGGGGTGCTCACCCTCCACGACCTGGTGCTCCACCACCTGGTGTCGGAGGAGACCCTGGGCGAGCGCGACTTCGCGGCGTACCGGACGCGGCTCGTGGTGGACCACGGCTGGATCGGCGAGGCGGTGGCGGCCCCCCGCGAGTGGGGCGCCGAGGTGGGGGCGGCCCTCTTCGAGCTGCCGGTCCACCGCCGGCTCGTCCGGCGCCAGCGGGGGATCCTGGTGCACAACCGCTGGGCGGCCGAGCGGATCCGTCGCGAGGAGCCCGACGTGCGGGTGGAGGTGGTCCCCATGGGGGTGCCCCTGCCGCCGCCCGCCGACCGGGCGGCGGGGCTCGCCTTCCGGCGCCGCTACGGCCTGCCCGAAGATGCCCTGGTCCTGGGCAGCTTCGGCTTCCAGACGCCGATCAAGCGCACCGTCCGGGTGGTCGAGGCCCTCGCCCGGCTGGGCGCGGGGAGCCTCTCCGGCGTCCACCTGCTGGTGGTGGGCGAAGGCCCCGCGGTGGGCCCCGGCGGTGAGGTCTCCGCCCGCGCCCGCGAGCTCGGGGTGGCCGAGCGGGTCCACGAGACCGGCTTCGTGCCCTTCGCCGAGCTCGCCGCGGCCATCGCCGCCTCGGACCTCGGGCTCAACCTGCGCTACCCGACGGCGGGAGAGACCTCGGCCTCGCTGCTCCGGGTCCTGGCGGTGGGCCGGCCGGCGATCGTCTCCGACTACGCGCAGTTCGCCGAGCTCCCCGACGACGTGGTGGTCAAGGTGCCCCTGGGTGGAGTCGATGGCGACGACGACGAGGTGCCGGCCCTGGCCGCCCGGCTGGCCGAGCTCCTGGCGGCGCCCCGATCCGCGTCAGGGCGCCTGGCCGCCATGGGGCGCGCGGCCCGCGAGCACGTCCGGCGCCGCCACGACCCGGCCGCCGCCGCCCGGGCGGTCGCCGCGGCCTGCCGGGAGTGGGCCGCCGCCACGCCGCCGGGGGACCGGCCGGTCGCTGTGCCGCCGCCGACCAGCCGCGTCTGGGAGAGCTTCCCGGGGACGATCGAGGTGGCCCGCGCCGGCGGCCGCGGCCGTCCCGGTCCCTGGCCGGAGGGGGAGCGCCGGCACCTGGCGGTCACGCTGACCAACGCCGGCCCAGCGCGCTGGCTGGCGGCCCACCGCGGAGCGGGCGGCATCGGCCTGCAGGCGGAGCTCCTGACCCCGGCGGGCGACCTCCTCGCCGGCCGGCCCTGGCTGGGGCTGCCTCGGGACCTCGAGCCGGGGGAGAGCTGGACCGCCGAGCTCGAGCTCCGCCGCCCGCCGGGGCCCGCCACCCTGCGCCTCGTGCCGCAGGTCCTGGGCGGCTTCCCCCTGGGCGACCCGTTCCTGGGGGGCGCGACCCTGACCTGGGAGGGGACCTGGGAGGGGACCCGGGAAGGGACTCGGAGAGGAGACCTCGCATGGCTCTGACCCCGGAGCGCCGCGGCGTGCGCCTGCCCGGCGCCGGCGTGGGCAGTCTCGGGATGCGCCGCGCCTCGTGGGCGCTCCTCCTGGTCCTCCTCGCCGCGCTCGTGGCGGGGGCGGTGACCCTCGATCCGGCGGGGGCGCGTCGGACGCTCCTGGGCGACGGCGCCACCTACGCCATGCAGGCTTCGAGCGTGGCGCACGACTTCGACCTCGCGTACGGCCGGGAGGATTACGACCGCTTCGCCACCGCCTGGCACGGCTCGCCGCCGCGGCTCGTGCTGCGCAGCCTCGACCGGGGCGCGCACATCGCCTTCGGCACCCCGGTGCCGTACGCCCTCGCCCTCGCGCCCTTCGTCCGGGTGGCGCCGGTGCGCGGGCCGGCGACGGCCAACGCCCTCTTCCTGGCCCTGGCCGCCCTGGCCGCCGCCGCGACCCTCGAGCGCCGCCTCGGCCCGGCGGCGGCGCTCTGGGTCGCGGCCTTCGTCTTCGCCTCGGCGACCTTCGCGTTCACGTTCTGGATCCAGCCGTCGGTCTTCGCCCTGGCGGCGGTGGCCGTCGCCTTCGCCCTGGCCTACCGCGGCGAGGGGCCGCCGGCCCGGCGCTTCACCGAGATCTTCGCCGGTACGCTCCCGGGCGAGGAGCGTGGCCGGTCGCCGCTGCGCTGGATGACGGTGGGAGGGCTCCTCGCCCTGGCCGCGGCGTTCCATCCCCTCTACCTGGTCCTCGCCGTTCCCCTGGCCGCCGCGGCGCCGCGCGGGCGGCGGAGGACGAGCGGCCTGGCGCTGGTCGGGACCGCGCTCGCGGTGCTGGCGCTCTTCGGGCTCCTCGGGCACCTGGCGGGCGGCACCTGGGTGCCGTGGGACCGGGGGGGGCGCCTGTTCACCCCCGGCACCGGGTTCCCGGCGGTGGACATCCCGGTCTCGGGCTGGCCCGCGGAGGCGGCACCCCAGGGTCTCGCAGCGTGGCTGCCCGGAGGCGAGGTCCAGCCGGTCGTCTCCTGGCGCCTGTGGGCGTGGGACGCCCTCTTCCTCGCCGCCGGCCGCCACCTGGGCCTCTTGCCCTACTTCCTGCCCCTCGTCCTCGGCCTCGTGGCCTTCCACGGGGAGCGAGGCCGGGGCGCGGCGGCGGCGGCCGTGCTCGTGGCCCTGGCGGCGCTGATCCTGGTCTGGCCCTTCGACCTGGCCGGCGCCGGGCTCGGCATGGGCGGTTGGACGCTGGGGAACGCCTTCTTCGTGCCCCTCTACCCGGCCCTCTGGTTCCTCGCCGTGCGCCCGACGCGGCCGGCCTGGGTGGTCGTCGTGGCGGCGCTCGCCGGCCTCTACCTCTACCCGCTCTGGCTCGCGCCGCGCAGCCTCACGGCCCCCGGACCCGAGCCGGCGTCGGCGGCGCCGGCGGCCGAACGGGTCCCGGTCTCGGCCGTGGCGCGCCGGGTCCTGCCCGAGGAGTCGACCCAAGAGAGCCTGCCCGGCGTGCGCGACGCGCAGCAGGGGGTGCTCTGGGTACGGCTGCTGTCGGCGGGAGTCGGCGAAGGCACCCGCGGCCGGCTGCGTCTCACCCCGGGTGAGCCCGGGGACCTCCTCCTCGGGAGCGCGGTGCCGCTGCCCGCCGTCCGCCTCGACTTCGGCCCCGGCGCGCCCACCCAGGTCACCACCCGGGGCGCGCGGCCCGGGCCGACCGTCCTGACCCCCGACGGGGGAGTGCGCTTCGTCCTCGACTTCGACCGCCCCAGCCGCGTCCATCCCATGTGGTGGACCCGGGGCGACGAGTACCTCTACCATCTCATCGTGACCGTGCCGGAGACCGTGTCCGGCAAGCCCCTCGAGGTCGGCCTCGTGCCCCTCTACAACACGCTGGAGACCCCGTGAGCGAGCCGTCCGAGAGCTGGATTCAGGAGATTCGCCAGCGGCTCGCCAGCCCGCCGCCCGTCCGGCTGGCGGCGGGGGAAGGGCGTGACGCGGCGGTT
The DNA here is from genome assembly GCA_963741925.1 of uncultured Acidobacteriota bacterium. Classification (GTDB taxonomy): domain Bacteria; phylum Acidobacteriota; class Thermoanaerobaculia; order Multivoradales; family DATKCC01; genus CAVUBL01. The sequence continues at coordinate 139,115 of CAVUJU010000002.1, read as the reverse complement.
CTGGTGCCGCTCTACGTGGAGGCGCGGGAGATCTGGACCCTGCTCACCGAGCGCTCCCCCGACCTGCCGCACCACAAGAGCCAGATCGCCTTTCCCGGCGGGGGGCGGGAGCTGGGGGAGGACATGTGGGAGGCGGCGCTGCGCGAGGCGCGCGAGGAGGTCGGCCTCGCGCCGGACGACGTGCTCCGCCTGGGTGAGCTCGACCAGGCCGACACCCCCTCGGGCTTCCGCATCGTGCCCTGCGTCGGGGCCATCCCCCAGGGCTTCGAGCCGCGGGCGAACGAGGCCGAAATCGCCGAGGTCTTCCGCCTGCCGCTCTCGGCCCTGGCCAACCCCCGTCTGGTCGAGGACCGGGCGGTGACCCTGAACGGGATCCAGAGGACACTGCGCATCTACCACGTGGGGCGGCGCCGGATCTGGGGCCTGACCGCCAGGATCCTCCAGAACCTGTTGCGTCGGATGGGCCTCGAGGCGGACGAGGAGCTGGCCAACCCGCCGCTCTGACCGGGCCGGGCACGCGCCCGGCTCGCGCCGACCGGGCCTCGAAGGAGGCCCCGACAGACCGCCATGGCACCGCCTCCGGACCCCGCACCGCCCGTCCCCGACCCGGCGCCGGCGGTGCTCGCCGCCGTCGAGGCGCTGGTGGCCGAGACGGGGGGCCGGGCGGCGCCGGTCCGGGCCGGCTCGGACCTGGAGCGCGACCTCGGTCTGGGGAGCCTCGAGCGGGTCGAGCTCCTGACCCGGCTGGAGGACGCCTTCGGGATCGCCCTGCCCGACGAGCTGGTCGCCGAGGGCCACACGCCGGGCGATCTATCCGCGGCGGTGGCGGCGGCCCTGGCGGGGGGTCGGGGGCGCGCCGGGCCCGCGCTCCCGAGGCTCGAGGGAGCGCCTCCCGGAACGCCCGGCGCCGGGGAGGCCGCCGCCGCGCTCACCTTCTGGGGGCCGCCGGCGGGCGCGCGGACCCTCCTCGACGTGGCGCGCTTCCGGGCCGAGCACGACGCGGAAGAGGTCGGCATCCACCTCCTGGCGGACGACCTCTCGGCGAAGACGCTCACTTTCGGTGATCTCTGGCGCCGCGCGCGAGCGGTGGCCGCCGCCCTGGCGGCTCCGGGTGGCGGCGTGGCCGGCCGGCCCGTGGCGCGGGGCGACCGGGTCTGTCTGGTCCTGCCCACCGGGCTCGACTTCTTCCCGGCCTTCCTGGGCGTGCTCGCGGCGGGCGGCGTGCCGGTGCCCATCTACCCGCCGGCGCGGCTCGATCAGCTCGCGGCCTACCTCGAGCGCCACGCCCGGATCCTGACCGACGCCGGCGCCACGGCGGTGGTGACCGACGAACGCCTGCTGCCGGTCGCCCGCCGGCTGGCGGGACTGGCGGACCGCGCCGGCAGGGCCTCGGGGGCGGGCCGCATCCGGGTGGGCTCCGTCGCGCGTCTCGAAGCCTCGGGTGCCGGCGTCGCCGCGGGCGCCGCCCGGGTCGGGCCGGACGACCTCGCACTCATCCAGTACACCTCGGGCTCGACCGGCGATCCCAAGGGAGTCGCCCTTTCCCACGCCAACCTGCTTGCCAACATCGGCGCCATCGGCCGGGCGGTGGAGATGGTGCCCCACGACGTCGTGGTCTCCTGGCTGCCCCTCTACCACGACATGGGGTTGATCGGCGCCTGGCTGACGCCTTTCGTCTACGGCATGCCCATGGTCGTGCTCTCGCCGCTCCAGTTCCTGTCCCGCCCGGCGCGCTGGCTGTGGGCCTTCCACCACTACCGGGGCACGCTCTCCGCCAGCCCGAACTTCGCCTTCGAGCTCTGCTGCCGGAAGGTGCGCGACGAGGACGTGGAGGGGCTGGATCTGTCCTCCTGGCGCTACGCCATGAACGGCTCCGAGCCGGTCTGGCCGGAGACGCTCGAGCGATTCGCCGGCCGCTTCGGCCCCTACGGCTTCCGGCGCGAGGCGATGCACGTCGCCTACGGCCTGGCCGAGAACTCGGTCGCGCTCACCCTGTTGCCGGTGGGCCGCGGCCCGCGCTACGACCGGGTGGAGCGCGACGTCTTCCAGCGCGAGCGCCGGGCGGTGCCGGCGACCGCCGAGCCCGCCCTCACCTTCGTGTCGTGCGGGGTGCCCCTCGACAACTGCGAGGTCCGGGTGGTCGAGGCGGAGGGCGCGGCGCGGCGCGATCTGCCGGAGCGGACCGAGGGGCGGGTGGTCTTCCGCGGGCCGAGCGCCATGCAGGGGTACTTCGGAAACCCCGAGGCGACGGCGGCGGTGCGCCGCGAGGGCTGGATCGACACCGGCGACCTCGGCTACGTCGCCGGCGGCGAGCTCTACCTGACCGGCCGGAGCAAGGACCTGGTGATCAAGGGGGGGCGCAAGTACCACCCTCAGGACATCGAGCGCGCCGCCGCCGGCGTCGCGGGGGTCAGGAAAGGGTGCGTGGTCGCCTTCGACCTGCGCGATCCGCTGCGCGGCGAGGCGATCGTGGTGGTGGCCGAGACCCGCGAGCCGGCGGCGGGCCACGGCGAGCTCGCCCGCCGGATCACCGAGGCGGTCGCCGGCGCCGTCGGGACCCCCGCCGACCGGGTGGAGCTGGTGGCGCCCGGGACGCTCCCCAAGACCTCGAGCGGCAAGCTCCGCCGCCGGGAGAGCCGGGCGCGGTTCCTCGCCGGGACGCTCGCGCCGCCCGCGCGCCGGGGCACCCGGCGGGTGGTGGCGGGTCTCGCCGCCCGCGAGGCCGCGGGCCGGGCCGCCCGGGCCGCCGGCGCCGCGGCGCGTCGGGCCTTCGGGGTCTACACCTGGGCCGTGGCGGTGCTCGTCGTCCTGCCGGCCGCCGGCCTGGGTCTCGCTCTCGCCCGCCGCCCGAGCTCGGCCTGGCGGTTCGTCCACCGGGCGCTGCGCCTGGCCGGCCGCCTGACCGGGCTCGCCCCGCGCGTCGCGGGCGTCCTGCCGCCCGGGCCCTTCGTGGCGGTGAGCAACCACGCGAGCTACCTCGACGCCCTCGCCCTCCTCGCGGCCTTCGACCGCCCCCTCGTCTTCACCCCCAAGCGCGAGGTCTTCGCCTGGCCCCTGGTCGGCGCCTACGTCCGGCGCCTGGGCGCCGTCCCGGTCGACCGCGCCACGGCTGGCGCCCGCCTGGGCGCCCTGGACGCGGCCTCGGAGGCGCTCGGCGCCGGCGGCGCTCCGCTCCACGTCTTCCCGGAGAGCACCTTCACTGGCACCGCCGGCCTCCTGCCCTTCCGCCTGGGCGCCTTCCGGCTGGCCGCCGAGCACCGGCTGCCGGTCGTGCCCGTCGCCCTCGCCGGCACCCGCCGCGCGTTCCCCGGCGGCGCCCGGCTGCCGCGCCCGGCCCGGATCGAGGTCCGGGTGCTCGAGCCCCTCGCGCCGCCCCCCGAGACCGCCGGCTTCCGCGCCCTGGCGGCCCTCCGCGACCAGGCCCGCGAGGCCCTCGGCAAGGCCGTCGGCGAGCCCCTCCTGGACACCGCCCCCGCGCTGTCACGCTGAGCTGGCGGCCGGAGGCCACAGCTCTCGCTGCGCTTCGTCGAGTGGTGGCCCGAGAAGGCATCCTCTTCGGCGACGGCGGCGACGAGCTCCCTCGGAGCATCCGCAGATGGTCGATCGACCCGATCGCCGCCGTGCCGGCGAGGGAGTCGATTGTCTTCGCCGCCGAGGCGCAGCTCTTCGTGGTGAGAGAGTTGATTGCTTCGGCTGCCAAGGCATGGCTCTTCGTAGCGAGCGACTCCACCGCCTTTGCCGCCGACGGATAGCTCTTCGGGGGCGAGGGACGGGGCGCGGGGCGGGGTGATCGGCGACTGAGCCGGCTCTGTGGGGTGGAGGGTGCGCAGCGCCGTGGAGCCGGACGTTCTCGCGACGAGACTCAAAGGAGCTCCGCAGGCCGGTCGCGGCCGTTCTGAGCCGAGGCGGCTTCTCCGTTTGCGCTGTGGAACAATCGACGCTTTATGGCCTATCGAGCTTCACGAACCAGGACGACGCTCCCGCCCCACGAGGTGGATGTCGAGCGCCGGCGACGAACAAAGGTCGCCTGGACCGGGGAGACTCTCGCGCTTCTCGGAGAGGTGTCGGATCGCGCACTCGCCCGGAAGGCAGGTGTTCACCCACGCACCGTCGGTTTGGAGCGCCTGCGCCGCGGGATCCCACCCTTCGACCGCCGCCGCAAGCCCGTCGAGTGGACGGCGGAAATGGACTCGCTCCTGGGCACGGGCACCGACAGGGCCGTTGCCGAAGAGCTGGGGGTCCGCACGCACTCCGTCACCCACCGGCGCTTGAGCTTGGGGATTCCTCCCGCCAGGCCTCAGAAGCACAAGCGCTTCCCATGGAGGGAGCAGCACGTGGCCCTGCTCGGCCGCCTGCCCGACGTGGAGGTGGCGCGACGTCTCGGCCTCTCCAAAGTCACGGTCGGCAGGCAGCGCAGGAGCCGGGGCATCCCACCGTTCGTGCCGCCCAAGGAGGTCTTTCCCTGGACCGAGGAGCAGCTCGCCCTGCTGGGCACCCGCCCCGACACCGAGATCGCCGAGTGCCTGGATCTCCATCCGTCGACGGTCAAGGCCAAGCGGGACCGGCTGGGAATTCTCGCGGTCCGCCAGACCCGTTCGGTGCGCGTGACTCCACAACTCCGGCGGGTCTTGGAGCTGGCGGTCGACTCAAAGACCGACCTGACAAGCCCAGCAACTCCGCGGGGCACCAACGGCTTGGCGCGCGAAGCCGTTGGCGTCGCCCCATGGCATGATGCGCCCAGGCGCTTCATGTCATATTCCCACCAGCCACGCTCCTGCGGCAACTACTCTGGAGACTCGAAAACTACCCACTCGGAGACGGCGTCCCCTCGAAAGCCGGAGCAGTTTCGCCGGCCGACCTCACCTGAGTCGGTGTAGTGCGCGCGTACGCGATACGACCCCGGCCCAACGAGCAAGTTGATCGGAGGGAAAGGCTCACGCTGCTGGTCCCACACGGGCTCCCATTTTCGGAGGTCTACCCGGACACGCAGGCTTTCGCCCGGCTCTAGGCAGTGATAGAAGCGCTTCACCCCTCCATCCGAGTAAAGCACCTCGGGGTAGCCTACCTGGCGCTTCTCGTCTTCGTAGTACAGGTCGAAGACGATGATACGGTGAGGAGGGCCAATGCAGGGGCACACTGTCATGGGTGCCGAACCGCTATTGGTCAGGTTAACCACGTAGTCAGTAGGCGGCGCTACTTGAAGCAGAGATACTTCAAGAGTCTGGTCCCTGGAAGAGGGCGGAGGCCCTGCAGAGCTGCAGCTGGCGCTCACAGCGACCCCAAGCACGGTGGCCAGCAAGCAGATGCGGCGGAGGCTCGTGAGGGTCAATTGACATCCCCGCTGAGGACTTTGCCGAAACAAGCAATCTCCGCCTGTTGCCCCTCTTCCCCGGGGAATTGATTGTTGTTCCCGTGGCAGTCGGCACAGTGGGCAAGTTCATGGACCACGAGCACAGTCGCCTTCCGGATGCGACGCCTCGGGAAGAAGAAGGGGCGGTTGCAGAACTTCTGAGCTACATGGATGTTGTCGGGGTCGCGTTCACAGTCGACGAAGCCCAAGCGCTTTCGAGGGCTATAGATCGTGGGGGTAGGAGTGGTTTGCAGGAAGGGAGGTGCCCCGGAGATCAGCGTGGGGAGGTCGACGCCGAGGTCTGAGAAGAACTTGGCGCAGGAGCAGTTGTTGGAGAGTTGTTCAAGGCCTCCGATGATGTCGTTGAAATTCTCACACCCCTTGCCCGGAGGTAACGCCAGAAGTCCAAGCGGGTCACTCAGGATGGTGGGGCGGTTCCCCGTATAGGCGAACAGCGGTTGGTGACCCTCCTCGAGAAAACCAGGATCAACGGGCCCAGCCAGGAAAGGATCGGTCCGAGTGAACCTGCCGGTTCCCATTTCCAGCCACCTGTAGACGTTGTAGTAGACGCCGGCGCCGGAGGTGGCGTCGGCCCAGGTGTCGTCGACCCACTGGCCCGGCAACCGGAGGTCGATCCCGTTCTCACTCGCTCCGGCCATCGTGCCCTGCTGGTAGTCGTTGCCGAAGGGTTCGAAGCCTCCCTGCCAGGTGATCGCCCCGGTCTGGTCGGTGGCCACGAGGGGCGTGCCGAGGGGGTCGGTCGTCAAGTAGGTCCACGTCTCGGTGCCGGTGCCGTCGATTTGGAGCTGGGCTACGGGGCGGCCGGCGAGGTAGAAGACGTAGGTCGTGGCTTCCGGGTCCGTGGGGCTGGGCTGGCGGCGGAGGGCGTGGAGGAGGCCGCCGGAGTCGTAGAGCGGGGTGACGGAGGAGGTGCCGCCGGCGGTCTGGGTGGCGCTCCGGAGGAAGCCTCGGCCGTCGTAGAGGAAGGCGGCGCTCGCTCCCGAGGCCGGGTGATCGGCGGCAGACAAGCGGCTCGCGTCGTCGAAGGTGAAGTCGACGAGGTTCCCGCCGGGGGCCACGGAGTCGAGGTTGCCGGCGGCGTCCCAGGTGTAGTCGCGGGTGCCGCTGACGGCGAGGTTCACGAGGTCGAGGACGGGGGTGTCGCCGGAGGCGGCGTTCGTCGTGTAGACGTAGCCGTCGGCGCTGGCGCCGCCGTCGCGGCTCTCGCTGAGCCGGTTGCCGATCTTGTCGTATGACCAGTCGCGGGTGCCCCAGGAGCCGGCGGGCCGGGTGAGGGCGGCGGAGGTGAGGAAGTATTGCGGCGCTTGGTAGCCAAACGTCCGGTCGGAGAAGGTGGGCAGCGCCCCGGAGCCGGCGGCGAAGGAGGCGCCGTTGCCCACCGAGAAGCCGCTGGTCAGGACGACCTTGCCCTGCGCCTGGAAGGTCACGTTCCCGGGGCTCTGGACGGCGAAGCCGTTTCCCGCCTGGAGGTCGGCGCAGGAGGTGAAGGTCTTGGCGGTGGTGACGGTCTGGTTCTCGAGGACGACGGTCGAGCCGGCGCCGGCGCAGGCCGCCGTCTCGACGATCTCGGTGACGTTGCCCACCGGATCGGTCGTGTAGGTCCAGGTGTGGCCGGGGACGCCGGTGGCGAGGCCCGAGAGGGTGATCCCGGTGGGGACGTAGCGGCCGTCGAAGGCCCGGGCCTCGGCGGTGCCGTTGCCGAGGGCGAGGCTCGAGAGCGGTCCCGAGGGCAGGTAGGCGGCGGCCGTGACGACGCCGGTGGGCGTGACGCCCCCCGCGGGGGTCGTCACCGAGAGGCTCGTCTCCCGGTCGGCGAAGTCGAAGCCGTAGGCGGCGCTCACGCCGGAAGGATACGCGATCCCGGTCCGGTTGCCGTTGGCGTCCCAGGCGTAGCCGAGCTCGCCGTCCTTCGTGGTCCTCCCGAAGTGGTCGTAGCAGAAGTCGAGCGTCTCGCCGTTCCGGGTGATCGAGGCCAGGCGGCCGAGGGGCGAGCCCGGGGCGGCGCAGGAGCCGGGCGCCGTGTCGTAGAGGTAGGTCGTGTCCAGGGTGTCGTCGGGGTAGTCGACGTTCTTCACCCGGTCGAGCTCGTCGATCGTCCGGGCGACGACGATCCCCCGGGCGTCGGTCGAGCGGTCCTCCTCGCCGTGCTCGTTGTAGCGATGGGTCGTCGTCCCCGAGACGAGGGAGTCCTCCTGGGTCAGGAGGTCCCGGTCCGAGTCGACGTAGGTGGTCGGGTTCCCCTCGGCGTCGGTGACGCCGGTCAGGTGGTCCTGGACGTCATAGGAGTACGTGGTGACGGCCGTGCCGGGGGTCCCGCCGGGAGGCTGCCAGGCTTGAGAGACGCTCGTCAGGCGGTTCAAGGGGTCGTAGGCATAGGTGGTGGTGGGCGGGTCGGTCGCCCGGTCGTGGTTCGGGTCCCAGATGGAGGTCAGGTTGCCGTCGCAGTCGTATTCGAAGGCGGTCGTCGCCTCCTCCGGGGTGCCCGGCGCCTGGCGGATCTGGTCGACCTGGCAGCGGTTGGTGTAGTCGTAGGCGGTGGCCGAGAACGGCACCCAGGCCGAGCTGCCGGCGTCCCACCTCTGGCGCTCCTCCCGGGTCCGGTTGCCGGCGGCGTCCAGGGTGTAGACGACCCGCTCGCCGTGGGTCGTGGCGTCGGGCCGCCGCTCGATCGAGGTCAACCGGCCGGCGGGGTCGTAGGCGTACTCGACGACGTTGCCGGCGGGCAGGGTGGTCCGGAAGAGATCCCCGAAGCTCGTGTACTCGTAGGCGGTCACCAGGTCGTCGGTGGGCGTCGCGGGGCCGAGCTGGCGGACCTCGGTCACCCGGTCGAGCTCGTCGTAGGCCGTGGTGGTCTCGAGGCCGTTCGGGTCGGTCACCGAGATCCGGCGGTTGAAGGCGTCGTAGCCGAAGGTGGTCGTGCCGACCAGGGGATCGGTCCGGGTCAGGGGAATCAGGCCGGTCCCGTCGTAGGTGAAGGCCGTCCGGTCGGTGGTCGTGTAGCCGGGCGGGTCGATCGTCAGGGGCTCCCCGGCGGCGTTGAAGCTGCTCGCCGTCGTCAAGGTGAAGGCCGTCCTGGAGGTGCCAGGTGCTTCTTCGGCCGGCGCCTCGAAGCCCTCGGCCGAGGCGCTCCACCGCCTCGCCGACGCCCTCGGCGTCTCAGGCGACTACCTGATGGAGGGGGCGACCGAAGAGGCCGCCAAGGCCCGCTTCGAAGACCGTGAGCTGCTACGGCAGTTTCAGGCGGTCGAGTCCCTCCCCGACGACGACAAGCTCGTCGTCAAGAAGCTCCTCGACGCCTTCCTTACCAAGAAGCAGATCCAGCGATTGGCTGGGTAGTCCTGCCGCGACTGCTGCCGGTTGAGCAAGTGTGACTAGGATTTGAGCCTGCACTGATGGGCAGATGCTCTACGACCAGATCCTCGGGTACAAGAGAACGAGGCTCAGGATCAAGATCGGAACGCTCGCCGCAACCGTGATTGCGTATATATCGAGATTTCGTGACCGGAGCGATGGGTCCTGCGCGAAGTAGCGGGCGACCGCGTAAAATGGGGTATTCGCGAGGAAGCGAACCGTACGTACTCTTCCTTGGACAAGGATATACAAAATGAAGTGGCCGATGATTGCATAGATACCTGAGAACAAAAATAGCGCCATCAGGAACCAGGTGAAGCTGCTGAGTGGCTCAGCGTCGTTCATCACTGACACCACGGGAGTAGGAAGCTCAGGTCCGCTCGGGGAGTGTATGTGGTAACAGTTGCACCCACGCCAGCTGGGAAACCAATAGTGCCTCCTAACTGGACGCCATGCCAGCCGATGCTCTGGGCTGTAGCCTGGCTAGAGGGAGTTCCAAATCCACCAGCTGCACCGTACAGGTAGGAACCCATCGCCATCAAGAAGTCGCCCCTCCACGGTCCACTTCCAACCGCTCCATTGACGGTTGCCGAAAGACCAATGTCAAACCCAATTGATGTCGAGTTCTTCGGCGTGCCAAAGGTATAGAAGCCTAGCCCGCTGCCCGGCACATACTCCAAGTTGAACCCGTATGAGCCGCCACCACCCGAAGTGAAAGGGTTGATCGTCGAGAAATCAACGGACACGCCCTGGGCCATCTGCGGACACATCTGTGCCGCCATCGCCTTCATCAACTTCGGTAGCCCCTGGCCTGGAAACCCTTGCCCCGGGCCACCCTCGGCCAGGGAGTTCTGAAGAAATCTTCCACCAATGAGCTCTCCGAGTCCTCCAACTCCGGTCTGGGCGTTGGGGTGGATCTGAATGAACGCGCCGAGAACGGTCGTGCTGTCAAAGAAAGTGGTCGTGTACTGCTCGGGTATGAATCGCAGCACGTCCTCGAAGAGGCCGCTGATGTCCATGCCCCTCGGGTCGGTGTATTTGACTGGATTGCCGAGGGTATAGGCGTAGAGGTTCCAGGTTTGCGGAGCTGCCGGATTTCCGGCGACGGGATCGGTGCTCAAGAAGCGGCCGACTTGGGGGCTGAAGAACCGCCTATGCATGTAGTCCAAGTCGTAGGTCGTCCCGCCTGGGTCGAGGTCGTCGCGCTCCTGGCCGGTAAACTTGAGGCTCGTGGTGTCCTGGGCGGGGTCGGTGGCCTCTTCGCCGAAGGGGAAGTAGAGATGGAGGGCGAGGGTCTTGCCGGTGGCGTCGGTGACGATCCGGGGCGAGCCCAGGTGGTCGAGGTGGAAGTGGCGGGTGACGTTGGCGCGGGGGATGGAGGCGAGGAGCGAAGCTCCGCGCCAGACGTAGTCCTTGGGGAAGTCGGGGTTGGCTTGCCAGTTGGCCTGGGCGTTGTTGCCGCCGCTCGAGCGGTACTGGCGAAGCGGCGAGCCGTCGAGGTCCCGGAGCGTCCAGGTCTCGCGCCAGTTCGAGGGGTCGGCGCCGGCCGACCAGTCGATCGTCCAGAGCCGCTCGTCGCCCGGGCCGTAGATGAAGTCGAAGTGGCTGCCGGCGGAGCTCGCCTCCTGGGTCATCATGTTGAACGGGTCGTACGTCCAGGAGATCTGGGGGAACGAGACGAGGTTGCCCGAGGCGTCGTAGCCGCCGGAGCTCATCCGGTTGGTGGCGGCGTTGGTGGCGATGGTGCGGGTCACGTCCGCCTGGCCGTCGCGCTTCGTGGTGATGGAGGTCAGGTTCCCGAAGCGGTCGAAGGCGTAGTCCTGGCTCGCGGCGGTCGGCTGGCCCGCCGGGTCGAGGGCGGGGTCGACGCCCACCGCCAGATGCCCGCCCGAGGCGACGGAGAAGCCGCTCGCGAGAGCCACCCGGTGACCCGCCGTCAGGGTGACGTTGGCGGTCCCCCCCACGGTGTAGCTGGGGCCCGCCTGGACCGTGCCGCAGCTCTGGTAGGTCCTGGTCGTCGTGTCGGTCTTGCCCTGGACCACCAGGAGCTGGCCGCACGGGGTGCCCGGCACCTGGACCCGGGCGTCGCGGACCCGGCTCGAGAGGTCGTAGGCGTAGCGATCGGTGCCCATCTTCGTCACGTTTCCCGCCCCATCATAGGCGATGGCGCCGGTGTCGAAGTTTTCGGAAGCCCCGGTCGTCCGGAGGCGGCCCGGGCGGGCGAGCCCCGAGACGTCCGCCTCCTGGACGTCGGTCACGCCGTTCGTGTGCACCACGTGCGCCCAGAGGCCGTTCGGGTGGTAGGTGATCGAGGAGGCGAAGCCGGGGATCGAGGTCAGGAGCCCCGCGGTGAAGCCCTGGGTCACGACGTGGGAGGACGTCGCCTCGGAGCAGTGGAGGTAGGTGCAGTCGGGGTAGGTGCGGCTCGCGACGTCGCCCAGGGGGTCGTAGGCCAGGCTGTACTCGAAGACCGGCTGGGTATGGGTGTCGGGGTCTCCGACGTGTTCCACCCGGGTCGTGACGTGCGAGATCCGGCCGCCCACCCCGCCGTAGGTGTAGGTCTCGCTCACCCGGGGCTCGATGATCACGCTCGGAGCCGGCGGGTAGGGCAAGCGGTTGAGGCGCGAGGCGGCGACCAGCTTGCCGTTGCTCGAGCCGTGGGTGTTGGCTGTGGCGTAGGTCCAGCTCTTCCAGACCCGGAAGGTGCCGGTCTCGGTGATCGCGGTGAGGCGCCCCGCCGCGTCGTAGGCGTAGGAGAGGTCCTGGCCGCCGCGGCGGATCCGCCCCGGGTTGCCCAGGGGGTCGTAGCCCGAGTAGACGACCGAGGTGCCGAGCTCGGGATGGGTCTCGGAGGTCAGGAAGCCCCGTCCGTCGTAGGTGAAGCTCCGGGTCTGGATGGGCGTTCCGAGGTCGTTCTCACGCACCTGGGTGAGCTCGTCTTGGGGGCCGTACGTGTACGAGGTCCGGGTGCCGTCGGGCTCGGTGAGGCGGGCGAGGCGGCCGAAGCGGTCGTAGACCTCGGTGGTCGTGGCGCTCGAGAGGATCGGCTCGTTCGTCGTCGGATCGATGGCCGTCGCGACCGGCACCGAGATCGAGCGCCGGCCCTTGCCCGCGTAGTCGATGGTGATCCGCCGGCCGTCGGGCAGGGTGACGGTACCCGGCCTCCCGAAGGGGTCGTAGGCGCTGAAGAAGGTCTTCGTGCCGCTCGCGCCCTGGAGGTGCCAGGTGCTTCGCTGGTCGGGGCGGGGTGCATGGGGCAGCAGAAGAATACCGGTACCCCGCATTAAGCGGCCGAGCTCCGTCTCGGCCGGCCCAACGCCACGGCGGGCACCGAACCCTCAGGGCCCGGCTCCGCCTCCGGAGCCGGGCCCCCGTTCTCATCCGCATCCGCCGCCGTCGCCCTCCGCCGCCTCCCCGTCCTCCTCCTCCCCGATGGCCCTCCGCATTTCGGCCGCCACCCGCCGGACCCGCCGGGCCCAGCCGGTGGCGGCCCGGCACAGCGGGAGGTCCTCCCGGGACACGCCGAGCTCCGCCGGATCGTCGGCGATTCGCTGGACGTAGTCGGCGAGCCGCTCGAGGTCGGCCGCGGCGGCGAAGGCGTCGCCCCGAGGGGTCGTCAGGCCGTGGCTCGCGCCCCAGTCCCAGTACGGCGTCTCCATGGCGACGTCGTAGAGCATCTCGCCGAGGCGCCGGAGGATCTCGACGTGCTCGGGCTCGCGGAAGCACCACAAGTAGGTCTCCCGAAACGCCGTCTCGCTCATCGCCCGGCCTCCCGGAGGAGCTCCATCAGGATCCGGCCGCTCCGGCGGAGAGTCTCGTCCGGCACGGAGAGCAGGTAGTGGGCGAAGGCCAGCGGCTGGACCCGGAGGCCGGCGAGGGCGCCGAGGTGGAGGGGGAGGGTGTCGCCGCCCATCTGGATCAAGCCTGGGGCCGTGCCGACCGGCCGGCCGTGCCAGAGGAGGTGGAGGCGCCGGTCGGCGTCTTCCTGGAAGCGGAAGGCCCCTGCCGTGTCAGCCCGCTCGGCGACGGCGAGGGCGGCGGTGGCGAGGTAGGCGAGGTCGGGCGCCTGGAGAGTCAGGCGGGGCCGGTGCTCGCCGGCGGCGAGGCAGGCCCAGCGAGGGTCGGCGCCGGCGCCGTAGAGGGCCGTGACGCGCCAGGGGCCGGCGAGGTCGGCTTCGGGGGTCGCGGGGGCAGGCTCGCGCAGGGCGAGCTCGGCGAGGAAGTCTGGGGAGAATCCGTTGTCCTCGCCCCCGAGGGGAGGAGAGGGCGCCCCCGCCCGGCTGCGAGGCTCTTCTCGGTTGTCGTGCGGGTTGTGGTGAGCGGACGAAGGGTTGCTACACTTCGGATCACGCTGACGCATTGGGGTAGCTCCTTTGCGTTGGCCAGGGCGCGGCAGTGGCTCCAACCGCTGCCGTGCCCGCCTGGGTCAAGTTCGTGGGCCCGGCAGCCTCCAAGCCACCCGGACCTCAGGCGAAGCAGTCGTGTCGTTCCGAGCTCGTCTCCCTGTCGCGGCCCTCCTCTCTCCAGTTCGTCGACAGAACCTACGCTACACTACCGCCTCGGAGTTGTCAAGGCTCGCTTGAAAGGCTGCCTCCGCGGTCTCCACACCCTTGCACCGCCCGACGGTCTTCACCCTGTTGGCTGCCGCCTCAACGTGTCACCCCGACCCACTCCCAACTGATCATCCGGGTCGGAAGCTCGCGATCCATGAGCCCAGCTATCTCGTCGCCTCGACCGGAGTCTCGCGCCTGGCGCGACGCGAATCGGAGAGGCCTGTGGGCAGGGGGCGGTCCGGGGGTCGCTCGCCGGGGAACGGCGCGCGCAACTGGCCACTTCAGTCGGCAAGAACCAGTCGCCAATCGCTAAACAGTTCCCTACGGGCCCCTCCATGCTACCGGAATTCGTGGATCTCAACCGCGCCTGCACGCAAAATCGCTTTCGCAGCCCTCAAGAAATCACGATCACCGGGCCTGCTGACGCGCGGTAGTGCCCTCTGGACCACCTTGTAGGAACCCTGCCGCAATCCTTCGATGACGCACCGGGGACCACCGTCCAGGCGCCTGCCCGGTGGATCGACACGGTTCTCGAGTGAAGTCCAGAACCCAGCGCCTGTCAAAGACGCGTCGAGCTCGCTCGCAGCCTTCTGGCTCAAGCGAAGAGTACGAAACGTAGGTGGCTTCTGTCGAGACAAATCCTGGAACCGCGCGACCAGGACCGATCGGTCCGAGATCGTGACTTTGACCAAGACCGCCGGCTCCTTTGCGGGGATCCAGAGCACCCGATATATCTCGCTGGAAGTCCTTGGGCCGATCAGAGGACCCTCGCCGAGCCCATCCAAATACTGTGCCGTTGTCGCCGCGATCTGCTCATTGGTGGTAGAGTCCTCCGAAAATAGGCGCGAAGGGAAGTAGTCTGACCCATAGCCTGGACTTGAAAGCCGCGAATCTTCCTCCATCATTGGCCCCCAAATCCGCGGGAAGAGTAAGACCACAGCAAGGATGGTAATAGGGACGCTGGCTGCAACGGAAACTGCGAACCGGTCCAGCTTTTTTGACCTAACGGCCCTTCGGTCGCAGAAGTAGACTGCGACAGCTAATCCTCCGAAGAGGCCATTGAGCCTACTGCCTCGTTGCTTCATTATGACGAATAGAACAAAGTTCCCGACGGCTACATAAGCGCCGGATAGCGCGAAGACCACCATGAGCAATAGGGTGATCGGTCCGAGGTCGACACCTGGCGCGTTGGGCATTACTGACACCAGGGAGTCAAGAAGCCGAGATCTATCACCGGCCTATATCGTGTCGTGTATTGCGCGATACCTGGGGGACCACCAGAACCTCCCGCCTGAAGCCCATACCAGCCAGTGCCAGACTGGGCAAAACCGCCTGAGGGCTGTTGAACGGCCGGCCCGAACCCCCCGAAAGTCAAACCCTCGAAGTTCCCGACGGCACTCAGAAAATCACCCGTCCACGGCCCACTGCCGATGGCTGCGTTCGCGGTGAGGGCGATGCCAGCATCGAAACCAGCCCGTTTCGCTGCGGGCGGAGTGTAGTACCCATAAAGCCCCAAACCACTACCTGGTACCCACTCGAGATTTAGCCCCGCAATAATACCTCCACCGCTTGACCAAGGGTTAATAGTAGAAACGTCTATAGAGAAACCTTGCGCCATTTTTGGGCAACTCACCGCCGCCATGGCCTTGATCAACTTCGGCAACCCCTGCCCAGGAAACCCTCGTCCCGGGCCACCCTCGGCCAGGGAGTTCTGAAGAAATCTTCCACCAATGAGCTCTCCGAGTCCTCCAACTCCGGTCTGGGCGTTGGGGTGGATCTGAATGAACGCGCCGAGAACGGTCGTGCTATCAAAGAAAGTGGTCGTGTACTGCTCGGGTATAAATCGCAGCACGTCTTCGAAGAGGCCGCTGATGTCCATGCCCCTGGGGTCGGTGTACTTGACCGGGTTGCCCAGGGTGTAGGCGTAGAGGTTCCAGCTCTGTGGGGCGGAGGGATTGCCGGCCACCGGATCGGTGCTCAGGAAGCGGCCGACTTGGGGGCTGAAGAACCGCCTATGCATGTAGTCCAGGTCGTAGCTCGTGCCTCCCGAGTCGAGGTCGTCTCTCTCGTGGCCGGTAAACTTGAGGGCGAGGTCGTCCTGGTCAGGTTCGGTGGCCTCTTGGCCGAAGGGGAAGTAGAGGTGGCGGGCGAGGGTCTTGCCGGCGGCGTCGGTGACGATCCGTGGCGAGCCCAGGTGGTCGAGGTGGTCATGGCGGAGGATGCCGGCCTGGGTGACGGAGGCGAGGAGCGAGCCGCCGCGCCAGGCGTAGTCCCGCGGGAAGTCCGGAGAGGCCGCCTGCCAGTTGGCCTGGGCGTTGTTGCCGCCGATCGAGACGTACTGGCGTAGCGGCGAGCCGTCGAGGTCCCGGAGCGTCCAGGTCTCGCGCCAGTTGGACGGGGCGGCGCCGGCCGACCAGTCGATCGTCCAGAGCCGCTCGTCGCCCGGGCCGTAGACGAAGTCGAAGTGGCTGCCGGCGGAGCTCGCCTCCTGGGTCATCATGTTGAAGGGGTCGTACGTCCAGGAGACCCCGGGGAACGAGATCAAGTTGCCCGCGTCGTCGTAGCCGCCGGCGCTCAGCCGGTTGGTGTTCGAGAAGGTGCCGATGCCCTGGACCTCGTCCGCGTGGCCCTCGCGGGAGGTCGTGATCTGGGTCAGGTTTCCGAAGCGGTCGAAGGTGTAGGTCTGCCCGGCCGCGGTCGGCTGGCCCGGCGGGTCGAGGGCCGGATCGACGCCGGCCGCGAGACGCCCGCCCGAGGCGACCGAGAAGCCGCTCGCGAAGACCACCTGGTGGCCGGCCGTGAGGGTGACGTTGCCACCCGAGCCCACGGTGTAGCCGGGGCCGGCCTGGACCGTGCCGCAGCTCTGGTAGCTCTTGGTCGTCGTGTCGGTCTTGCCCTGGACCACGGTGAGCTGACCGCAGCTCTCGTGCGGCACCTCGACGGCAGCCTCGCTCACCCGCGACAGGAGGTCGTAGACATAGCGGTCGGCGCCCATCTTCGTCACGTTTCCCGCCCCATCATAGGCGATGGCGCCGGAGTCGAAGTTGTCCGAGGCCCCGGTGGTCGACAGGCGCCCCGGGCGACCGAGCCCCGAGACGTCCGCCTCCTGGACGTCGGTCACGCCGTTCGTGTGGGCCACGTGCGCCCAGAGGCCGTTCGGGTGATAGGTGATCGCGGAGGCAAACTGCGGCACCGAGGTCAGGAGCCCCGCGGTGAAGCCCTGGGTCACGACGTGGGAGGCCGTCGCCTCGGAGCAGTGGAGGTAGGAGCAGTCGGGGTAGGTGCGGCTCGCGACGTCGCCCAGGGGGTCGTAGGCCAGGCTGTACTCGAAGACCGGCTGGGTATGGGTGTCGGGGTCTCCGACGTTTTCCACCCGGGTCGTGACGTGCGAGATCCGGCCGCCCACCCCGCCGTAGGTGTAGGTCTCGCTCACCCGGGGCTCGATGATCACGCTCGGAGCCGGCGGGTAGGGCAGGCGGTTGAGGCGCGAGGCGGCGACCAGCTTGCCGTTGCTCGAGCCGTGGGTGTTGGCCGTGGCGTAGGTCCAGCTCTTCCAGACCCGGGAGGTGCCGGTCTCGGTGATCGCGGTGAGGCGCCCCGCCGCGTCGTAGGCGTAGGAGAGGTCCTGGCCGCCGCGGCGGATCCGCCCCGGGTTGCCCAGGGGGTCGTAGCCCGAGTAGACGACCGATGTGCCGAGCTCGGGATGGGTCTCGGAGGTCAGGAAGCCCCGGCCGTCGTAGGTGAAGCTCCGGGTCTGGATGGGCGTTCCGAGGTCGTTCTCACGCACCTGGGTGAGCTCGTCTTGGGGGCCGTACGTGTATGAGGTCCGGGTGCCGTCGGGCTCGGTGAGGCGGGCGAGGCGGCCGAAGTGGTCGTAGACCTCGGTGGTCGTGGCGCTCGAGAGGATCGGCTCGTTCGTCGTCGGATCGATGGCCGTCGCGACCGGCACCGAGATCGAGCGCCGGCCCTTGCCCGCGTAGTCGATGGTGATCCGCCGGCCGTCGGGCAGGGTGACGGTACCCGGCCTCCCGAAGGGGTCGTAGGCGCTGAAGAAGGTCTTCGTGCCGCTCGCGCCCTGGAGGTGCCAGGTGCTTCGCTGGTCGAGCCAGCCCTGGGCGGTCCAGGCCGAGGTGCGTACCGTCGTCGAGCCGTCCGGCAGCGTCCGCTGCTCTTCGGCCAGCCGGCCGAAGCCGTCGAAGAGCACCTGGGAGCCGGCGAGCACGGTGCCGGCGGGGCTCTTGCGGCGGGTCGCCACCTTGGCCGGCGAGCTCGCGGTCTCGTGGGCGTAGATGTGGACCGCCTGGCCCTCGCCCGCCGGCAGGTCCTCCTGGGTCAACCGGCTCAGCGTGTCGTAGTGGTACGTGGTCGCCAGGCCCGCCGTGTCCCGGCTCGAGGCGGCGAGGCCGCTCGAGCAGTCGATCGTCCGGTCGGCCGAGAGGAAGGAGAGCGCGTTGCCACCTGGCACGAACCACCGGCTGGTGGCGAGGCTCCCGCAGACGTAGGTGTGCTTCTGCCGGTAGACCGGCTGGGCCGGGAGCGCCAGGGTCGCGAGAGCACCGCAGGCGAGCGTCTGGGAGTCGCCGCCGAAGACGTCCTCCCGGGCCGGGAACCCGGCGTCCGGCTGGAGGTTGTTCTGGGCGTCCCGCGTCGGGAAGCGGACCCGGGAGACCACCACGTCGTGGCCGCCGCAGGCCGCCGCCTGCCGCCGCCGCGTCCGGAGGAGAAACCCGGTCGCCGCCTCGAAGTCCGCTTCCTCGGTCACCGTCCGGCCGGCCTCGGTCGTCTGCCGGAGGTCGTAGGTGTCGAGGATCCACGGCTCGCCGGTGCCGGGGATGCTCGAGACGCTCCGGGTCGGGTTGAAGTCGGTGGAGACCGTCCGGGCGTTGGTGCCGGCGCCGAAGGTTCCCGAGTAGGTCTGGGTCCGGTAGTGGCCGAGCCCGTCGAATCCCGTTTCGTCGAGGTCCGCGTGGCGGCCCGCGTCGTCGTGGTAGACGGTGCGCTCCGAGGCGAGCCGCGGGTTCGCCTTCGTCCCCCCGCTTCGCTCGTAGCGCACGTAGGTCGAGCGCAGGAGATGATCGCCCTTGTCGAAGACCCGGCTCGAAAGGTAGCGCCCCGGGCTCGTCCCGTCGCTCACCCGGCGGGTGAAGGGCAAGCCGTACTCCTCCTCGTGCCAGCCGGCGGGCTCTGTCGTCTTCACGTCCTGGTCGTCGGCGTAGACGCTGAAGTAGTGCTCGCTCTTCGCCCCCTGGGGATCGGTCACGTCCACCCGCTCCTCGACCTGGCGCGGGGTCGAGGCGTCTTGGACCAGGCTCTGGCGGTAGGTCCAGGTGCCGAGGGTCGCGCCGCCGCGCTGGATCCACCGGCGCGCGGCGAGGCCCACGGCGCGGTCGAAGGGCGGGCCCTGAGGCCCGCTCTTCAAGACGCCGAGGCGCCCCGACTCGCGCGGGAAGCCCCAGACCCTCCAGTCCCACTCGAAGGCGCCGCCGGTGGGAAGCTTCAGCTTCTCGAGGACGCCGCTCAGGTTGCGCGAGCTGTCGGTGCAGCTCGCCGCCGAGTCCACGTGGTAGCTGGTCGCGACGGGCATCCCGTAGCTCGAGTCATCGGGCAGCGTGACCTGGGTGAGGAGCGGCACGGTGGCATTGGCGATGACGCAGCCGTTCGTCGTGCAGCTCGTCGGCACGTTGCAGGCCCGGGGCAGCGGGACGTCCTGGTAGCTGAAGTTGTAGGCGGCGTGGGTGCCGCCGAAGGTCTCGAGGGTGACCCGCGAGACGACGGCCACCGTGCCCCCGGCCCGGGTCGTGAACTGGAGCGTGTGGGTGCGGTGGTAGGAGTCGGTCAGGGTCCAGAGGAGGAAGTGGTGGGCGGTCGTGTCGTAGCTCGAGTAGGCGATCGTGAGCGTGTGGCCGTAGGGGTCGCCCATCTCGGTCAGCCGGCTCCGGCCCTGGAGAGTCTCGAACTGCTGGTAGGTACCGTCTGGAAACTCGAGTCGCGCCGCCGCGTTGTCGAAGCGCAGGTACGTGCTGTCCTGGCTGAAGCTGAAGCCGGGCTCGGTGCCGCTTCCGGGGTGGAGGATCTGGTCGTGGAGCACGTGGTAGGCCTGGTCCGGACCGAGGTAGACCGGGCCGTCCGGGCTCGAGTTGGCCGGGTCGTCGTGGGTCAGGAACTTGCCCAAGGTCAGGTCCCAGCCCAACCCGGCGACGCTTTCGCCGTCCTCGGTCCGGGGCAGGGCCTGGAAGTAGCAGGTGCCCGGGTCGGAGTTGTCCTTGCACCGCTGCTCCCAATTCCAGACATTGCCTGTATAGACAAGTGTCAATCCGTAAGAGAGCTTCGGCCCCAGGGTGTAGCGCTGGCCGATGGGGAGGGTCAGGGTCAGGTTGCCGTTGAACAGGTTCACGTGCTGGAGCTGGCCCACCTGGAAGGCGTTTTCCGGCCGGAACCCCTGGGCCTGGTTCGGGTGCTGGGCGAGAGCCGGCGGCGCCAGGGCGAGCACCGCCAGCAGGCCGGTGGCGAGTCTCGCGATCACGATCTTCATCGCCTGCCTCCTCACGCCGGCGGCCCCAGGAGGCGGGTGGCGTAGACGCGCAGGTCCCGCGGGTTGACGATCACCAGCACGTCGCCGGCCGCGAAGCCCGCCGGCGGATCCGGCCCCGCCGGCTCCAGGGGCTCCAGGCTCTCGAGCCCGGTCACCAGGGCGCCGTTCGCCTCGCCGTCCTCGTCCTCCGGCGCCCCGTCGGCGCCGTGGAGCACCCAGGCGCCCACGCCGGGGCGCACCAGGAGCTCGTCGACCCAGGTGAAGCGGTGGCGCAGGCGGTTGACCAGACCGGGCGCGCCGACCTCGAACCCCTGGCCCGGGAACTCGATCTCCTGGAGCGGGAAGTCCCCAGGGGCCGCCACCGCGTAGTGGCCCGTCTGAAGATCCACCGCCGCCCAGAGCGATTTGAAGGGCACCGCCTTGCCGTCCGGCATCTCGTACAGCGCCTCCCCCAAGGCGTCGGCCGCCAGCACGTCCGCGCGCCGGACCACCTGGGTGTAGGCCCCCCACGGCACCCGGGCCATGCCGAAGACCACCACGTCGCCTCCGGGGGTCGCGTCGGAGACCACCACCGCCGCCTCCTCGAACGTGACCGCGAGCTCCGGCGGCGCGCTCGCGGCACGGAGGGTGAAGAGCGGGCGCGGGTCCTCGGGCAGGGAGCGCGCGGCGGCCGCGGTCGAGGCGCCGCCCAGGGCGAGGGCGGCGAGCGCCACGGCCGCCAGGCGGCGGAAGCGAAGGAGCGGAAGGTAGAGCCGCATCTCATGGACCTCCTCAAGTCCGGGCCGGCCGGCACGGGGGGGACTTTCGGCCCCGAGCCGGCCGATCGGTTCTCTTCCAAGACGACGAGGTATCGCCGAGTGTAGCCGATCCTTCGAGAACGCGCAAGCAAGCAACCCTCTCTGCGGCTCGCCCACGCCGCAAGCGTGCAACGAGGTATGCGCGCAGAACCCGGGCAGCAGAGATCGCCGACATCCGCTCAGCCTTCCTCGACCCGGTAGCCGGCCAGGTGGGCCCGCCAGAGGGCCTGGCGCTCGGCCTCGGTGGGGGCGCCGGACGCCAGGAGGGCGCGGACCTCCGCCGGGGCGAGCGGCTCGCCGCCGCGGCTGACCAGGCTGGTGGCGACGGCGTCCGGCGGCTCGCCGCGCGCGACCAGCCGGCCGGAGCGGACCGTGCCGTCGGGGGCCACGTAGAGGACGTTCACGACCACTTCGCCGGGGTCAGTCCCCATCCTCCCCGCCCTCGTGCCAGTCGGCGAGGGCGGTCTCGTAATAGCGGTCCAGCTCCTCGCGGGTCCAGCCGAGAGCCGCGAACGCTCC
Organism: uncultured Acidobacteriota bacterium; assembly: GCA_963741925.1. Lineage (GTDB taxonomy): Bacteria > Acidobacteriota > Thermoanaerobaculia > Multivoradales > DATKCC01 > CAVUBL01. The sequence goes on along the minus strand of CAVUJU010000002.1, from coordinate 117,992 downwards.
CCCGAAGGCGCTGTCGGGGCCGGGGCGGCCCAGCTCGTCGCCGGCGCCGTGGCCGACGAGCCAGGAGCGGGCCGCCCGGGCGGCGGAGAGGAGGCGGAAGCGCTCGCGGTCTCCGCTTTCGAACGCCGTCTCCGGCTCTGCCATCCGGGCCAGGACGTCTTCGCCCGCCGCCAGGATGGAGAGCGCCGTGTGCAGGCGGACCCACAGGTACGGGCTTCCCGGCGGTGCCGGCGGCATGCGCTCGCTGATCTTGCTCCCGGCGCTCATCGGCGGCCCTCGCCGCCCGCCGGACGCCGGTGCTCCGGCCCGCCGGCGCCCCGTAGCCCCTCGATCGCCACCTCGAGCCGGCGGGAAGCTCGGGCGAGCCTCGACGGCACCGGCCCGGGCGGCGAGGCCAGGAGCGACCGGCGGGGCCTGCTTCTGCGCCACGGCCGGCGGTGCGGCGTGAGCTCGGGGAGACCGCGAAGCGGCCGGGTGGCGGCGGCTTCGAGCTGCTCCGGCCCGACCCGCAGCGCCCTCGAGATCGCTTCCAGCTCGAGCGCCGACGGCCGCATCCGGTGGGTCGGCGACTCGAAAGCCTGGAGCCTCTCCGCGGAGATTCCGGATGCCTCCGCAAGCTGCGGCCGGCTCCAGCCGGCCTGGAGGCGGAGCGATTGGAGGGCGAGGTCGAGCCGTTCGGAGACGATCGCCGGCAGCACGCTGCCTTCATAGGTCAGCGCCCGCGCCCGGCGCTCCGCGGCCCGCGCTCTTCTCGCCAGCTTCTCCGCCACGCGGAGAGGCCGGAGGGCGGCGGCCTCGAGGTCGCGGTAGGAGGCGTTCAGGGTGAGCAGCATGCGATCGAGGAACGCCAGCGTCGGCGTCTCGCGTCGGCGCGGATCCTCGACCGCGGAGAGCTCGCTCGGTGTGAAGCCGGCGGCCTCCGCGGCCTCGGCCTGCGTCAGGCCGCGCGCCAGCCGAAGGGCCCGCAGGCCCAGGTCGAGCCGCAGGAGGACGAGCCTCGGCGAGACCCGGCGGTGGTGGTGGTCGGGGAAGACGTGGAGCGCGATGCCATGCTGAATTCTCGCCAAGCTCCCGAAGCCCACGCCGGAAGACTCCAGGAGCTCCGCCAGCTCCTCGAGCGACGGTGGCTCCTCCCGGCTCTCGAGGCGTCCGACCTTTGCCAGGGTCTCGTCGCGCCACTGGCTCCGCCACCACTGCCGGTGAAGGTACGAGCGGAGGAGTCGGAACAGGGTCGGCAACTGCTCAAGGATCCCCTGCATGGTCCGTGGTCTCCGTGGCGCCGCTCTCGGCCGCGTTCGCCCGGGAGCCTTTGCCGCCGCCGCCTCCCTTCCCCGCCGGGGCCTTGGCGCGGGCGGCAGGCAGCAGGGCGAGGGCCGAGTCGATCCAGAAGTTGCCCATGAAGTAGAGGGTCCGCGCGTGGTCGAGGACCTGGCGGCCCGCGGGGCTGGCGAGGAGGTCCGGGCGATCGGAGACCGGCCGCTCCCGGGCAATCGCCTTCGCCTGCTCGCGGTAGAGGGCGAGGGCGAGGTCGAGCGCGTCCATGCCGAGCCCCGAGAGGATGGCGTCGAGCTTCTCGAGGCGAGGCAGGCTCCGCCCCGACTCGTAGCTCGCGAGAGAGGCGGCGCTCAGGCCGCTCGCCCGTTCCAGGTCCCCCCGCGACAGGCCCGCCTCGGCGCGCAGGGCCTGGAGGGCCGAGCCGAGGCCCTCGAACGCCTTCGGCGAAGCGGCCGTCACTGCCTCTCGCTCCACTCGCGGCACGCGCTCTGGAAGTGACGCTCCGCTTCCTCCGCGCCCCATTCGAAGATCCGGATGCCGTCGCCGAGGGCGGACTCCGGCCCGGGGCAATCGAGGCTGTCGCCGGGGCCCGGGCCCACGAGCCAGGCGGTCATGGTCTCGGCCGCCTGGAGGTAGCGGAAGAGCTCCGGATCTCCGTGGCGAAAGGCGAGATCCGGCCCCGGAAGCTCCGCCAGCACCTGGCCGGCGAGCTCGACGAGCGAAAGGGCCAGGCCGACCCGGGTCCGGGCGCGCTCGACGTTCGGCGCCGCCGGCGCTTCGCAGGCCGTGGTCATGACGGATCGCCTCCCCCGCCCCCCGGCGAGGCGCCCGGCATGGCGGTGTCGGTGCGTGCAACCTGGAGCTCATGCATGCGGTAAGGCTAGAGGTCGCCCCGGTGACGGCACAAGCGCAAGATGGCGATCGTTTGGCGCCCGGAGAGCGTGCGTTTGGTGCCATTTTGGCCGCCAATTGACGGCCTCGAAGCCCCGAAACGTCCGACTCGATGCACGATGAGTAGCAGGGGGTGGACGGTGCCGGCCTGCCGCCGGTGCTCCGGGCCCGCCTCCACAAGGAGCCTCCCATGCACTCGACCGCACCTCGCAGGGCGGGAGCCCTGCTGCTGGCGCTCGCCCTCGTGCTCGTCCTCGCCGCGCCGGCTTCGGCCGCCCCGGCCCGCACCGCGGACCACGGATCGTCCTTCGTCCAGACCTTCGTCGCCTGGCTCGCCGCCTGGCTTCCGGGCGCCCCGGCCGGCCCGAGCCTGACGGCGGCCCCGGCGCCGCTGGGGCCGGAGGGCGATCCGTACGGGACCAAGGCGACGACGGCCGACTGGCCGGTCGCGACGCCGCAGCTCGGCCCAGACATTGACCCTAGCGGTTAGTCTGCTCCGCCTGCGCCGGCCATGGCTCGGATGCCGGCGCCGGGTTCATTTTTGCCGAGCCGTCCCGTTCTTCCCGGAGAGGGCACTTTCAAAGTGAGGACAGATACCTGCGCAACCACGCACTCGCTTTGGAGCGCCCATGCACCTCTCGCCCAGCCTCGTCGCCGCCGTCCTCCGCGGGGACCTCCCCCGGGAGATCCTCGAGGAGGTCGCCCACGACCACCTCAAGACGCTCTGCGCGACCTGCGCAGAGGGCTTGAAGCTCCTCGCCGCCGGCGCCGAGAAGCTGGGCGGGAGTGCGCCCCGGCCCACCACCGACCCCCTGGAGGCGGTCCGGCTCCGGCTGCGCCTCTCTCACCCCCAGATGCAGGACGACCTGGCGACGGCTCGGGGGTGGCTCAAGCGGTTCCTCGAGAAGGTCCCGGCCGACGGACGCCGGGGGGCGATCGTCGGCGCGTACAAACGCTACCGGGGCCTGATCTTCGGAACCCTCCTCCTCGAGGAGGCGCGACGGGCGATTCCGGCCGATCCCGCCGAGTCCCTGTCCCTCGCCGAGGCGGCCCTGATCTCCTGCCAGGTGACCCACCCGAGCGAGCCCGACCCGCAGGTGCGGGTGCCGGCCCTGGCGCTCCGGGGAAATGCCAATCGGGCCCTCGGCCGGCTGGTAGAGGCAGAGAAGGACCTCCTGGAAGCGAGAAAGCTCCTGGACCGCTCCGAGCTCGACGACCTGGCGATCGCGGCGGAGATCGACTTTCTCATGGGATCTCTAAGAAAGGACCAGAGGCGCCTCAGTGACGCCACAAAGCATCTGGAGCGCGCCGCTTCTATCTATCCGATTGTCGGCGACCGGGAGAAGACCGCAGCGACAGCTCTGAAGCTTGGCGGTGTCCACTACCGCCTCCACGACTTCGACGCTGCTGTACAGGCTGCCAAGCGAGCGCTGAGCCTTCTCAGTGAGGATTCTGACCTGGTGCTACGCGCGTCTGCAGCCTACAACCTCGCCTTCTATCAGCACAGCCAGGGTGAAACGGAACAGGCGGAGCTAGCGCTGACGGAACACAAGGATCTCTTTGCAAGTGGAGGCGAGTGGCTCGAGCTGCACGTCAGCTGGCTCCGGGCCCGGATCGCCTGGAGCCGCGAGGAGCTGGGCGAGGCGGAGCGCCGGTTCCGGAAGACCTACCGCCGGGCCGGCGAGCGCGGCATCCCCTTCGACACCTGTCTGGTGGGCCTGGAGCTCGCCCTGGTCGAGCTGGTCCGGGGCCGGACCGCGAAGGTCAAGAGCCTCGCGCTCGAGGCCCTGGCGGTCTTCGCCGAGCAAGACGTGGAGCGGGAGACCCGGGCGGCCCTCGAGCTCCTGGAAGCGGCGGCCCGCCGCGACGCCCTCACCCGGGAGCTCCTCGAGCGGGCCGTCGCGGCCCTGGAGCGCGAGCGGCAGAGCTGAAAAGTCGGCCCCCCCACCGACGACAGACCCTCTCGGGTGAGGTAGGGGTGCGCCTCCAAGAGGTTGTCCACCGTTTCGCCTGCTGCGAGCTTCTCGAGGGTCAGTTCGACCGTGATCCGGGTGCCGACGACCACGGGCTTGCCCATCATCACGGTCGGGTTGGACTGGCGTCTCGCCTCGGCGACGAGCCCCTCCACGATCGAGCTGCGCTGGGCCTGCGCGGCCGACCCAGCGAGCTTGCATCACTCGAGGATCATCCTACGGCGCCTCCTCCTCGGACCTCCCCAGCCCTTCGGCGCCGGGTCTTCGGGTAGACTCCCTCCAACTCGACGTTCCAGGGAGTGGCTCGGACTTCGCTCAAAGGAGGTCACCGATGGTGATTCGGCGCATTCGTGTGCTCTCGCTGGCCTAGGTGATGGGCGTCATGTACGCCCTGATCGGCCTGCTCGTGGGGCTCTTCTTCTCCCTCTTCTCGCTGCTCGGCGCGGCCTTCAGCTCGGCCTTCGACCAGTCGGGCGAGGCCTGGCTCGGGGCGCTGTTCGGCGTCGGGGCGGTGATTCTGCTACCGGTCCTCTACGGCTGCCTCGGCTTCGTGGCGGGCCTGATCTCGAGCGCCGTCTACAACCTGGTGGCAGGGCTGGTGGGCGGCGTCGAGCTCGAGACGGCATAGACCGGGCGGCGAGAGCTCGGGGGCGGAGTCGCCCGCGTCCCCGTCAGCGCGCCGGCCGGGCCGTGGCCAGGCGGAGGACCCGGCGCACCAGGGCCCGGACCGGAAGCGGCCAGCGGCGCAGGCGCGCGAGGCCGGAGTCGGCGGCGAGCCGTGCCGGGATGCGCGCGAAGAGGACCTCCGCCCAGCTCCGCGTGATCGCCTCGACCGTCACCTCCGCCGCGCGCTCGGCTCCCCGCTCGACCATCGCCCGGTAGAGCTCCGGGCTCGCCCGCAGGCGGTCGATGGCCGCCAGGGCCTCCCCGGCGGACTCGACCTCCAGGTAGTCGAGGTTGTCCCGCCGGAGCTCGCGGTAGGCCCACTCGGGGCCGAGCAGGGCGGGCACCCCGGCGCGCCAGGCGTTGGCCAGCTTGGTCGCCGGCTTCGAGGTCCAGAGGTGGCGGTCGGGTGGGCGGACGGCGACCACCAGGTCGACCTGCCGGTAGTCGTTCCAGTCGAGGGCGGCCTCGTCGGTGGCGAGGCCGGCAAACTCGACCGCGTCCGCGTGCCAGGCGAGGCCCCGCCGGGCGAGGGCCTCGGCCCAGGCGGCGCCGCGGAAGGGCGCGGCGAGGTTCGCGGCGTAGCCCTTGAAGGCGACGTGCTCGATCCGGGTGCCGCGCCCCGGGTCCCGCGGCACCAGGCCGCCCTGGGGCCAGTGCCGGACGGCGAAGCGCCCCGGCCCCGCCCAGCGGCCGTTCTGGAGGATCTCGAAGTCCGCGATCAGCGGCTCGCGGAGGTCGGCGCGGACGCCCACCAGGACGCATCCGGGGGCCCGCCGGCCGGCGGCGGCGAGGGAGCGCGCGACGGCGCGGCGCTGCTTGGCGTGGAAGACGACCAGGCCGTCGCGCGGCGCCGCGTCGACCAGCCGCACGGGGTGGCCCGCGGAGCGCAGGTGGAGGAAGGTCTTGAGGATCCAGACCCGCTCGCCGCGCACCATCTCGCGCCAGTCCCGGTCCGGGTCGAGACGCGCGAGCTCCGCCAGGGGCCGCGGATCGTCGAGGAAGAAGGCGACTTCAGGCACGTGCCGGCCAGGTGTCGGTTCCCGGGGATCGGTAATCCCGGCAGGCTACCACGCAGGCCGGCGGGAATCCGCAGGTCGTCGGGCCCTCCCGGAGGCCCGTTCACTTGACCGCCCCGGCGGTCAGGCCGCGTACGATCCGGCGCTGGAAGACGACGACCAGGGCCACCACCGGCAGGGTCGAGACCACCGTCGCCGCCAGGATCTCGCCCCACGGCACCTGGTACTGGCCGCGGAAGAGGGCGATCGCCACCGGCACCGTCCGGCGCTCCGGCCCGGTGGTGAAGGAGAGGGCGAAGAGGAACTCGTTCCAGCAGTAGATGAAGGTGAGGACGGCGGTGGTCGCGACCCCGGGCAGGGCGACCGGCAGGACGACGTCCCACAGGGCTCGCAGGCGCGACGCGCCGGCGACCCGCGCCGCTTCCTCGATCTCCGGCGGGAGCTGGCGGAAGTAGCCCACCAGGAGCCAGACCGTGAGCGGCATGGCGAAGGTGAGGTAGGGGAGCACCAGGCCCGGGTAGGTGTCGATCAGCCCGACGGCGCGGAGCCCCAGGTAGAGGGGCGAGACGATGGCGATCTGCGGGAACATGCCGGCCGCGAGCATGCCGGCGAGGATCGGCGAGCGCCCGCGGAAGCGCAGGCGCGCCAGGGCATAGGCCGCGAGGGAGCCGAGGGCGACGGCGAAGGCCGTGGTCGTCGCCGCCACCACCAGCGAGTTGCGGACCGGGGTCAGGAAGTCCCGCTCGGCGAAGAGCGTCCGGTAGTTGTCGAACGAGAGGTCGTGAGGGACGAGCGAGGGCGCGGCGGCCAGGCGTGCCTCGGGAGCCAGAGAGGCGACGACGGCCCAGTAGAGCGGGAAGGCCAGGGCCGCGAGGAGAAGGAGCAGACCCAGCCCCGCCGCCCACCGCCCGCGCCCCCAGCGCCCGCTCACCGCGCCTCTCCCGCGACGTCCCGGCCCAGGAGCCGCACGTAGGCGAGCGCCAGGCCGAAGGCCACCGCGAACACCACCACCGAGAGGGCCGCGCCGCGGCCGAAGCGCAGGTCCCGGAGCAGCGTGTCGAAGGCGAGCAGGGCGATGGGCTCGGTGGCGGTGCCCGGGCCGCCGCCGGTCAGGACGTAGACCAGGTCGAACACGCGGACGGCGTCCAGGGTGCGGAAGACCAGCACCACCAGGAGGACCGGGCGGAGTAGCGGCACCGTGATCTGCACCAGCCGCTGGAACGCTCCGGCGCCGTCGATCCGCGCCGCGTCGTAGAGCGCCGGGTCGATGGCCTGGAGCCCGGCGAGGAAGAGGAGGGCCACGAAGGGCGTGGTCTTCCAGACGTCGGCCGCGACCAGGGGGACCCAGGCGAGGGTGGCGTGGACCAGCCAGTCCGGCCCGTGGGGGACGGCGCCCGAGGCCGCCAGGACGGCGTTGACCACGCCACGCTCCGAGAACATGAAGCGCCAGACCAGCCCCGCGACCACCGTCGGGATGGCCCAGGGGAGGAGAACCACGGCGCGGACCGCGCCCCGCCCCCGCCGCACCCGGTCGAGGACCAGGGCGAGGCCGAGGCCGAGGACCACCTCGAGGCTCACGCTGAGCGCGGTGAAGACGGCGGTGTGGGCGAGGGCCTCCCAGAAGCGGGCGCTCCGGCCGAGGGCCGCGTAGTGGGCCAGGCCGACGAAGGGATGGCCCTGCCAGGGCAAGCGCAGGTCGTGGGCGTGGAGCGAGTCCCAGGCCGTCCAGACGAGAGGCGCCAAGGCGATCCCGGCGACCGCCGCGACCGCCGGCGCCACCAGCAGCCAGGCCAGGCGCTCCTCGCGCCGGTCCCGGCGGCCGTCGGGGGGACGCGGCGAGCGCCGGAGGCGGCGCGCGGCGAGGGCGGCAAGGGTCGCCACGGCGCTCGCCAGGCCGAGCAGGAGGAGGCCGCGGCTCCCGCCTCCGGCCTCGGGCGTCGGCCCCCGAAGGCGAGCGAGGACCGCCCGGATCTCGCGGGCGGCCCGCTCGAGCGCCGGCCCCGGCGCCGCCTGCCCGGAGAGCGAGCGGTGGAGCTCCACCTGGAGCGCCGCCGAGAGCTCGGAGTAGACCGGCGTCGCGGGGCGCGCCGTGGCCGTGCCGATGATCCGGAGCGCCTCGGCCGCGGGCACGGGGAGCACGCCGTCGAGGGCCCCGGAGCGGTAGAGGGCGGGGCGCGGCGGGTACTCGCCGGCGATGCGCGCCCGCGCGATCATCTGGGCCGGTCGGGTGAGGAAGTCGACCAGGGCCCAGGCCGCGTCGGGGTGGCGCGAGCGGGCGTTGATCGCGAGCTCGGCGCCGCCCAGGGCCGAGGCGCTTTGCCCGCCGGGCCCCGCGGGCATGGGGGCCACGGCGAACCGGCCGGCGACCGCCGAGGTCTCCGGGTCCGCCATCAGCGGGTCGGCGTAGGGCCAGTTGCGCAGGAAGACGGCGTCGCCGTTCTGGAAGGCGAAGCGGCTCTCCTCCTCGTGCCAGCCGAGGACGGCCTCGGGCACGATCCCGGAGCGGATGGCGCCGCGCAGCCAGGCGAGGGCCGCCCGCGAGCCCGGCGAGTCGACCAGGAGCCGCCCGCCGGGACCCAGGATGCCGCCGCCGAAGCCCACGGCCTCTTCGAGGAAGACCGTCACCAGCCCCTCGTAGCGCGCCCCCTGCCAGACGAAGCCGTAGCGCACGCCGTGGTCGCGCATGGCCCGGCGCGCCTGGGCGGCGAGCTCGGCGTAGGTGGCGGGCGGGTGGTCGAGGAGGTCGGTTCGCCAGTAGAGCATCCCGACATCGACGAAGAGCGGCACGCCGTAGAGGTGCCCCTGCCAGCGGTTGGCCGCGATCGCCGGCGCCAGGAAAGCGTCCTCGTCGAGGCCGCGGCCGTCGAGCGGCAGGATCCACCCGGCCGCGGCGAGCTCGGGGGTCCAGACGACGTCGAGCTGCAGGACGTCCGGGCGCGGGGCGCCGGCGTTCAGCCACTGGACGTAGAGCTGGTGGCGCTGGTCGGCGGCGTCGGGCGTCGGCGTCACCTCGACCCGGACGTCCGGATGGAGCCGCTCGAAGCGCGCGATCTGGCGCGAGAGCACCTCGCCCTCGGCCCCCACGGCGCTTCCAGAGTAGCGGATCGTCGTCCGCCCGCCGCCCCGCTCCTGGCCGGCGCAGGCGCCGCCGCCCAGGAGGGCGACGCCCAGAACGAGGCAGAGGCCCGCGCGTCGCACCGGGCGAGTCTCCCACGGCGCTCGCCGTATACTTCGCGGCGGTGATGAAATACCTGCCTTATGGCCTCTTCGTCGTGGCCCTCGGCGTGGCCTGGGGTTACTCCCACACCCACGATCCCACCGGCCGCCGGATCGAGTCCGGGGTCTTCGCCCTCCTGCTGGGAGTCTCGGCGCTCCTCTGGGGCGTGAACGAGCTCCGCTCCGGACGGGCGCTCGTGGTGCGCCAGAAGGCGGTCCGCGCGGATCAGCCGTTCGTGTTCTGGTCGGTCATCCTGGTGTTCCGATTCGCCATCGGGGTGGTCCTCCTCGGTGCCGGCCTCTGGCGACTGGTGATCGGACCGACCGGCTGACCCTCCGTACGACGCGCCGCGGCGGACGTGGCTCGGGAGAACCCACGCCCGCCGCGGCGCGTTCGACTCAGGGCGTCCCGGCCTCGCTGGGGGCGCTCGGGTCGGGCACCATGACCGGTTTCGTGACCGGTACGATCCGGCCGCCGCGCGGCTCGGCGTCGATCAGGTCCACCAGGGTGCCCGGCCGGCGGAGCCTGAGGGCCCGGGCCCGGTGATCGGCGTCCACCGGGTCGCCCGCCGGCGGGGCACCGCCGGCCTTGGCCTGGGCCTGGGGGCCCGCCGACACCACCACCAGCTCGCCGAAGAAGCCGCGGCCCGCCGGGAACGACGTGCTGTTCGTCCGGAGCAGGGATCGCGGGGCGAGCTGGAAGAACACGATGGAGCCGGCCGGCACCAGCGGCCGGAGCGTGATCCGGGCCAGGCTCTCGGTGCCGATGGGGTGGTCGAGGGAAGCACCGTTCAGCGCCACGATGCCGGTGCGCCCCGGGGCCGCCGGCGCCGAGGCGACGCCGTTTTCGATCTCCCGCGTGCTCCCGGCGGAGACGCCGACGACCTCCACCTGGGAGGGGTCGTAGAGGAGGTCGAAGTGGGCGGCTCCGAGCGGGATCGCTCCCGAGAAGAGCTCGGCCTCGAGGGTCGCGGTGCCGCCTTCCGCGACGGCGACGGACGGCTGGGCGAAGAACATGTCGCCCACGAACTGGGCGTGAGCCGCCGGGGCGCCGGCGAGGGCCAGGGCGGCGACGATCGCTACGGAAACGAGTCTCTGTCGTGTCATGGTCTTCTCCTCTTCACTGGACTCGGATGATGAAGGTCTTCACGGTGCCCGGCGTCAGGTCGGTTCCCGACAAGGCGTCGCCGCCGATCACCGTGGCGCCGGAGAAGCTGATGAAGTAGGTGCCGATGCCGTCGGGGGCGGCCCGGCCGATCATCTCGACCGTGTGATCGCCCAGCGGCAGCTCGACGGTGGTGGAGATCGAGCGCACCGGCACGCTGCTGGTGAGCACGGTCTCCCCCTCGATCTGGACCTCGAAGATGTCGTCGTTCAAGTTGCCGTTGTCCCCCATGGTGATGGTGACCGGTTTGGCCTGGCACTCGACCGTGGCGCTCTCTGTGTCCGGCTCCTCCTCGCAGAGCTGCTTCTCGACGGTGAAGCTCACCGAGTCGGCGGTCTGGTCGGGGTCGGTGGGGCACATGTACTGTGCCGTGCCGTCGCCCGGGAAGGTGAGGGCGCCCACGTTCGGGTCCGGCCCGGAGAGGATCGGCTGGATGTCGAGAGGCAAGGGGACCCCGAGGCCGAAGGAGGCGCACGCGTCGCTCGCCAGCTCCTCGATGGCGCTTCCCAGGCCGGTCAGGTCGATCACGTGCCCGACCGCTTTCGAGAGCCTTTTCGTGAGCTTGTCGAGCGTCGCCGAGGAGACCAGCTCGAGGAACCTCGCGACCGACTTCAAGACGACGTGGGTCCGGAGGAGTCGCTCCACCGTCTTCTCGGCGATGAGGTCGGTGAGCTTGTCGACGCCCACGTCGACGAACCCCGAGCAGACCTCGTCGAGCCCGACCAGGTCGAGCTTCGCCTCCAGGGTCACCGCCTCGCCCGCCTGGGGGGCCATGGGCGAGGCGTCGAAGCGTAGCTCGGCGTCCGCGTCCCCGATGATCTCGTCGACGAGCTTCGCCAGCTCGACCGTCGCCGCGACGCCACCGCACTCGGTGGCCCAAGTGAAGAGGGCCGCGGCGTCGACGACCTCGCCCACGGCGGGCACGAAGACGGCGGCGACCGCGCTCGCCAGCAAGAGGTCGCAGCCGACATTGAGCAGAGTGCCTCCGGTGCCGATCAGCTCGGCGGCCTTGTGCACGGCGCAGAGCGCGGCGAGAGCCGCCTCGGTATCTGCGGTCCCGGCGCGCTCCGCGAGGGAGGTGCCCATCTGGGAGATCGGCGTCGCGAGGTAGGCGTCCAGTCGCGCCCGGAAGTCCTGGTAGCCGTTGGCGTCGGCGAAGCGGAAGAAGAGCCGGGCGATCTCGTCGCCTCCGGGTCGATCGAGGAGCTCCCGGAGGCCGGCCGCCTTGGCGGAGAGATCCTCGTGCGCGAGGTCGAAGGCCGCGAGCAGGACGTCGCGGGTGTCGCTCGACGCGCCCACGAAGTCCAGGGCGTCGGCCACCGCGGCCTTGTCCTTGTCGAAGAGGGCGACGTAGTTGTCCAGCAAGCGTTCCAGCTCGGCCTTCGGATCGGCCGGCAACGGCGGCGGTGCCTCGACCTGGAAGGTGTGGGTCTCGACCACCTGGCCGTCCTTGACGATCCGGATCTCCACCGGCCCGGGCTCGACGTCGAGGCTACCGGCGGTGGTCGGGTCGAGCGGGATCGAGAAGGTGCCGTACCCGCGGGCGACGCGGAGCGGGCGCTGGACCCAGCGGGAGGCTCCGACCTGGACCTCGATCAGCGCCTCGGGATCGAGGAGCTCGGGGGAGATCAGGTTCACCTTGGCGCCGGGGGCGCCGTGCTCCGGGGTGATGGAGCGGGGCAGCGGCTCGCCGGCCGCCACCGCCTGGCCGAGGAGGCGGGCGTCGCGGTCGGTGACCTCGCCGTCCAGGTCCACGTCGGCCGTCTTCCGGGCGTCGGCGGGCAGCTCCTCGAGCCTCGAGGCCTGCTTGGCGATCCGGTGGGCGTCGGCCAGGGTGATGGCGCCGTCGCCGTCGACGTCGCCGATCCGGTCGGGCAGATGGAGCTCGGGCGGGGCCTGGGTGTTCGGGTCGAAGACCACGACGGCGGTGTCGGCAGAGGCTTGGAAGCCCTCCTCGTTCGACGTCGTCACGCTCGCCGAGTAGAGCCCCGGAGCGGCGAACTGGACGGTGATCGTCCGGCCGTCGAAGGTGCGGCCGTCGCTCAGCGTCCAGGTCCAGTCGCCCACCGGCGAGCTCGACCGGAAGATCTCGCCGGTCAAGCGGAAGGTGGTTCCCGCGAGCCCGGTGGGCCGATCGACCTCGGCGTGGATGAAGAGGCCCAGAGCGACCGCGCTCGGGCAATCGCAGGGCTCGTCGGACGGGGTGCGGGTGGTCACGACGGCGGCCGGCGCGGTGGGCGGGGCGGCCGGGGTGACCGAGGTCGCGGCGGTGACCGTGACGCTGCCGCCGCCCGCCGCGCCGCGGGCGTCGACCGTGGTGACCGCGGGCAGGAAGGCGACACCGCCCCGGCGGGCGTCGATCTCGACCGAGCCGCCCGAGCCGCTGGCTCCCGACGCCTCGATCCGGCCCTCGACGGCGATCGCCGAGGCGCCGGCGGCATGGGCCGGAGAGCCGGCGTCGGTGCCGCAGCTCACGACCTCGACCCGCCCGCCGTCGGCGCCGCTGGCGCGGATCGAGCCGGCCGGCTGAGCGATCCGCACCTGCCCGGCGGCCTCGACGTGGACCGAGCCGCCGGGCCCCGAGAGGGCGGCGCTCGATGCGGAGACCACGGCGTCGCCCTTGACCTCCAGGTCGGCGCCGCTGCACAGCCGCAGCCTGCCGCCGGCCGTGGCGCCGTCGGCGCGGATCGACGAGGTGCCCACGAGGCGCACGGTGCCGCCGGCCCGGAGCTCGAGATCCGGGCCCTGGGCCGGAAGCGGCGCGGGGGCGAGGATCGAGCCCTCGCCGGCGAGCGAGACGTCCCCGGCGACGCTCACCTTGGCCGAGGGTACGTCGAGGAGCAGCTTCGCGCTGCCGTCGACGACGAGCGAGCTCACGGTGAGGGTGCCGTCGGGGGCACCGTCTTCATCGGCCGGCCCGCCGTCGAGGTCGCTGAACAGGACGGTTCCCTGGTGGAGGGCGAGCTCGGCGCCCCGGACGGTGGCCGGTACGACGAGCAGGCCGACCGCCAGGGCGACGGAAGCGATGGGGAGCCTTCGGTGGCTTCGACGTGTCCTACTCACGGTTCTCCTTCCCGGCGGCACCGGCCGCCTGCAGCGAGGTTCGAGGCACGGGGAAGCGAGCCGCGAGGCTCGCCCACCGCACCGCCAAGGGTCTTCCCAAGGTCGCAGATGCGGCGCGGCTTGTCAATAAACTATCCAAAGATAGTAATAGGTGCAAGTTACGGACCGGCGGCAGGGCGGGTCGTCCGCCGGTGGGCATAAAATGACGCCAGGGACGTGGCCCGAGCCATGGAGATCGAACAGGTCATCTGGAGCGACGAGGGGTGGGCGGGCCGGGAGCCGCCCGGGCTCGGCGCCGCGGCGCACCTGGTGCTCGCCTTCGGAGCGCCCGGCCCGCTCGCGGCCCCGGAGACCTTCGCCGAGCTCCGGGAGCGCTACCCGGAGGCCCACCTCTGCTGCGCCTCGACGGCGGGGGAGATCGTCGGCTCCCGGGTCCTCGACGGGAGCGTCGTCGCCACGGCGATCCGCTTCGAGCGCACGCGGGTCGAGGCCCGCGCGATCGAGCTCGCCGAGTGGCCGGACAGCCGGACCGCCGGCGCGGCGCTCGCCGGGCTCCTGCCCGCGGCAGGCCTCACCCACGTGCTGCTTCTCTCGGACGGCCTGCGGGTCAACGGCACCGCCCTGGTCCACGGCATGGCGGACGAGCTCGGCGCGGACGTGGCGGTGACCGGGGGGCTCGCGGCCGACGGCGACCGCTTCCGGCGCACCCTGGTGTCGCTCGACGCGCCGCCGCGGCCCGGCCGCGTCGTGGCCGTCGGCCTTTACGGCGAGAGCCTCCAGGTGGGCTACGGCTCCATGGGTGGGTGGGACCCGTTCGGACCCGAGCGGCTGGTCACGCGCGCGGCGGGCAACGTGCTCTACGAGCTCGACGACCAGAGTGCCCTCGAGCTCTACCAGCGCTACCTGGGCGAGCGCGCCGCCGGGCTCCCCGCGAGCGGCCTGCTCTTTCCCTTGAGCCTGCGCCGGCCGGGCTCGGAGGACTCCCTGGTGCGGACGATCCTGGCGATCGACGAGGAGGCCGGCAGCCTGACCTTCGCGGGCGACGTCCCGGAAGGCGCCCTCGGCCGCTTCATGAAGGCCAACTTCGACCGCCTGATCGACGGCGCCGCCGGCGCGGCGCAGGCGACCTCCCGCGCCCTCGGCTCCTTCTCTCCGGAGCTCGCCCTCCTGATCAGCTGCGTCGGCCGCAAGCTGGTCCTCCTGCAGCGGGTCGAAGAGGAGATCGAGTGCGTGCGCGAGGTCCTGGGCGAGAGCTCGGCGGTGGCCGGCTTCTACTCTTACGGCGAGATCTCTCCCCACCACCCGAGCGCGGCGAGCTGCGAGCTCCACAACCAGACGATGACCATCACGGCGCTGGCGGAGCGGTAGATCTTGCACCGCCTTCTCGAGCGTCAGCTCCGGCGGCTCTACGGTGGCCTGGAGCGCGTCCCCCCGGAGCTGGCGCCGCTCCTGGCGGTCGTCGACCAGGCCTACCTGCAGGCGGACGAGGGCCGGTTGCTCCTCGAGCGCTCGCTCGATCTCACCTCCCAGGAGCTCCTCGAGCGCAACCGGCAGCTGCGCCGGGACCTCCAGGAGGTCGCCCGGGCGAAGCGCGAGCGCGAGGAGTCGCTCTCGCTCCTCCAGGCGACCCTCGAGTCCACCGCCGACGGCATCCTGGTGGTGGACCGCGGCGGCAGGATCGTGAGCTCCAATCGACGGTTCGCGGACATGTGGAAGATCCCTGCCGAGGCCCTCGCCGCGGGCGAGGATCGCAGCGCCCTCGAGTCGGTCCTCGATCAGCTCGTCGACCCGGTGGGCTTTCTCTCCAAGGTCGAGGAGCTCTACGGCGAGCCGGAGGCGGAGAGCTTCGACATCCTGGAGTTCCGGGACGGGCGGGTCTTCGAACGCTACTCCCAGCCGCAGCGCCTCGACGGCGAGTGCGTCGGCAGGGTCTGGAGCTTCCGCGACGTGTCCGGGCGGCACGCCGCGGAGCGTGACCGCCTCCGGCTCGAGGAACAGCTCCGCCAGTCCCAGAAGCTCGAGGCCCTGGGGCGCCTCGCCGGCGGCGTCGCCCACGACTTCAACAACCTGCTCACCGCCATTCTCGGTTACTGCGAGCTGGCCGCAGCCCAGATGCGCCGCGACGGCCGCAACTACCCCGAGGTCGCCGAGATCGGCCGGGCGGGCCGCCGGGCCGCCGACCTGACGCGGCAGCTCCTCGCCTTCAGCCGGCGGCAGGCGTTCCGGCCCCGACACCTGCGGCTCAACCAGGTGGTGAGCGAGATGGAGCAGATGCTGCGGCGCCTGATCCGGGCCGACATCGAGCTGGTCACGATCCTCGAGCCCGACCTCCACGGCGTCGTGGCGGACCCGGGCCAGGTCGAGCAGGTGATCACCAACCTGGTGGTCAACGCGTGCGACGCGATGCCCGCCGGCGGCAGGCTGACGATCGCCACCTCGAACGTCGCGGTCGACGAGCGGCTCGTCCGGCGATACCCGGCGCTGACCCCCGGCGACTACGTGCGCCTGGAGGTCGGCGACACCGGCGAGGGGATCGCCGCCGCCGTGCGCGAGAGCATCTTCGAGCCGTTCTTCACCACCAAGCGGGTGGGGGAGGGCACCGGGCTCGGCCTGTCCGTGGTCTACGGGCTCGTCGAGCAGAGCGGCGGGCACATCCTCGTCGAGAGCGAGCTCGGGCAGGGCGCCACCTTCAGCGTCTACCTGCCGCGGGCGCGGGCCGCCGCCGGCGGGCGAGCCGAGGAGCCGGCGCCCGCGCCCGTCGTCCGCGGCGGCGGCGAGACGATCCTCCTGGTCGAGGACGAGGCCCTGGTCCGGAAGCTCGCCTCGCGGATCCTGGCCGGCGGCGGCTACCGGATCCTCGAAGCCGCGGGAGGCCCGGAAGCCCTGGAGGTCGCCACGACGTTCGACGGTCCGATCGACCTCCTGCTGACCGACGTCGTGATGCCCGAGCTGCCGGGGCCGGACCTGGCCGCGGAGGTGATTAGGGTCCGGCCCGGTCTCAAGGTGCTCTTCATGTCCGGCTATAACGAGCAGGCGCTGGGGAGGGACGGCGGCATCCTTTCTGGGGCGCCCCTGCTCCACAAGCCCTTCGGCTCCTCCGAG
The DNA here is from genome assembly GCA_963741925.1 of uncultured Acidobacteriota bacterium. Taxonomy (GTDB): domain Bacteria; phylum Acidobacteriota; class Thermoanaerobaculia; order Multivoradales; family DATKCC01; genus CAVUBL01. The sequence continues at coordinate 101,625 of CAVUJU010000002.1, read as the reverse complement.
CTCCTCGCCTGCGTCGCCGAGGTCCTGGAGCCGGCGCGGCGGCTGGCAGGATCCGGTGACGCGGAGGCTTCCGGAGCATGACGACCTACCCGTACACGATCGGCAACGGGGCAGGTGAGTGGCTCACCTTCCTCGGGCTCGTGCCCGACCCCGCCGGCGACCGCCTGGAGGTCGAGAACCGGGTCCGGCCCGGCGCCGGCCCGCCGATGCACGTGCACCACCGGCAGCGGGAGTCGCTGACCGTTTGCCAGGGCAAGATCGGCTACCGGCGCCTGGGCGGTGAGTCGCGCTTCGGCGTGGCGGGCGACACCCTGGTCTTCGAGGCCGGCGAGGCACACCGCTTCTGGAACGCCGGCGACGACGATCTCGTGTGCTCGGGCTTCGTCCAGCCGGCGGACAACGTCGAGTACTTCCTCGCCGCCCTCTTCGCCTCGACGAAGGGCAACCGCGGCCGGCGACCCCATCCGCTCGACGCCGCCTACCTGCTGAGGCGCTATCGGAGCGAGCTCGGGATCGTGGAGATCCCCATCGTCGTCCAGCGGCTCGTCTTCCCGGTCCAGGTCGCCCTCGGCACGCTCCTCGGCCGCTACCGGAAGTACGCCGGCGCCCCCGAGCCCCTACGCTGACCCGCCGCCGGTGCCGTGGGGCCGTCGGGCCTACGGGCCGGCTCACGGGTTCATCGATGCCAGCAGCTCCAGCACGGTCAGCACGCCGATGCCGCCGAAGGGCAGCAGGACCGCCTTGACCAGCGGATGGTGGGACCAGTGGGCGAAGGAGCCTCGGCGCAGGCCCTGGGCCTTCTCGATCAGCAGGCGGATCTGCCGACTCCTCGGGCCGTCCTCGCGACGCTCCGCCTCGATCGCCGCGAAGAGGTTCGAGCGGAGCCGTTCCACGGTCTCGGCTCGCGCGCGCTCCGCCGCCCGCCGCAGAACCACCACACAGAGCACGGCGTAGGCCGAAGACATGCCGAGGATGAGCAACAGGGAGAGCGGCCAGTTCCAGTGATCGAACAGGCTCGCGCGCGAGACGATCATCAAGAACAGCAGGTCGGCGACGAGGGAGAGGTCGCCCCGAAACGGTGTGTGGGGGTGCCCGAAGAAAGCGACCAGGGTGTGACCGAGGACGATGTAGAGCACCACGCCCGGGACGCAGCGTGTCAGGACGTGGCCCCAACGGCCGAGGCGGCGGTACCTCTGCCATGCGACCGCGGCCTCCACCGGTTCTTCGTCTCCGTGAGCCCGCCGATCGAGGTCTTGCCTGTCCTGCTGCCGCCAGGCGTTGATACTGATCCCGCTCCGGAAGTGGTTCCACGCGAGATGCCAGCGGCACCAGGACCCGGCGCGCTTCGACAACCACCGATAGGTCGGACCCTCGCTCGACGCGGCTCCGGAGACCGCGGCGTCGCCCGCCGGGCCTTCGCGCCGGGGGCGCGCGGCCCACCACGGGCTCCAGATCCCGTCTCGGTGCGGCTCCGAGCTCGGCGCCAGCCCGTAGTCTCGGGTGAGCTGCTCGTCGTTCTTCTTCAGATGGGCGGAGCCGAGCGCGAGGAACGAAAGCCCAAGCAACACGACGAGCAGGCGGAGGCCTTCGGTGGGCCAGATGCTGATCCCCTTGCTGAGCTCGAAGGGCTCGCCCCCGGGATCGCCGGTCGCCTGATAGACGATCCAGGCGTACGCGACGAAGGTGACGAGGGCGAGGGCGGTGAGCGTGTTCATCGCGAACCGCTGCCGGGCGTCGGCGTCGCTCCAGCGCGCGAGTGTGAACCGCCGCAGGCCCGGTACGACGGGGATCAACAGGAGGCTTGCCAGGGCACAGATCTCGAACCCGCCGAGGATTCGGTTGCGGCTCGGACGAGACGTCCGACGAGGGGGGCTCAGGCCGAGCGGGTCGGCCCCCGGGGTGATGTCGTAGGGGCCGCCGCGTCCGATCTCGAAGAGTCTCGGCGAGCCTCGAAGCGCCTCGGAGCCCTGGCGCGAGGCCCAGGCCGCCAGCCGGAGCCTCTGCAGCCGAGGTAGCTGTTCGATGGTGGTCACCGGGATGGGCAGCTTCGGCGAGTCCTTCAGGTTGCCGGCCGAGAGTGCGATCTGGCGCACCTCTGGTTGCATGGGGGCGAGATCCTCCGGCGGAAGCTGGGTGCCGGCGCCAAGCGCGACTTCCGCCAGCGCCATCTGTGCCGCCAGGAAGGTGGCGGTCTGGTAGCTGTCTCGGAACGGAGGGACCCGATCCTGCAGCCCTCTGTCGAGCTCGAGCCCGAAGCTCGAAGCCACGAGGAGGTTGTGGTTCCAGCGGAAGTCGGCGGGGTGGAAGAGCCGGGCGTCGAGGTCGGTAGTGAAGAAGATCGCCTGCGGGAAGCGCTCGCGGAGCGCCTGGAGGACCACGAGCTTGTCGTAGGTGTCGGAACCCACGACGCCGATGACGTCGAGCTGACCGTCGTGCCGCCGCAAGGTGCGGGCGCGCTCGGAGAGCTCGTCGGCGAGCCGGCGCATGTAGTCGTACTGGAGGTCGCCGTCGGCTCGTTCGAGGGCGCTGCGCCACCCGAAAAGCCGTAGCCGGCCGAGCGCCGTCGCTTCGCCCTGCTCCTTGGTCTGGGCCGCCGAGCCCCGGTCTTCTCCGTCCGCGCCCTGGCGGGAGTCCCCAGTTCGTGACCTGGCCGGAGTCCGCATCCGCGTCCCCGGCCAGGAGCAGGCTGACGGGAGCGGTGGCGCGGTTCAAGTACAAGACCAGCTCCGGCAGCACGGATTCCAGCGGTGAGAACCCGCCGAAGATCGTGTCCTCCTTCGTGCTCAGCCAATCCCCGATCAGCGCGCTCGTCCGGCTCTCGTCGAAGGTCTTCCCGCGGAGCTGCCACCATTGTTGGACCGCCTGAGTGAGGCCGTCTTGCAGGCCCTGGGCCCAGAGGGTGAGCGGCACGGCGCTCGACGGCCGGTCGAGCCTTTTCCACCTCGCGCTGATCTCCCCGGCGAGCGTTGCCTGGAGGCCGGAGGCCTGAGCCGTTGCCGGAGGATCCGGAGCGCAGCTCGGCGGACCCGTCGCTTGAAGGGAGCCGTCGCTTTCCCTACCGAGGCGCAGGCAGAGCTCGTGCGCCAGCTCGTCGGCGGACTGGTCGGCGGGGGGTTCGATGAAGCCCGGCAGCCAGACTCCGAGCGGGAACGCGCCTTCGGCCGGATCGCGGATCGAGCCGGAGCGGATCGATTGGACGGCGAGCACCCTCGCGCGACCGGCTGGGCCGGCCTCACCGGCCGATGTGAGGGAAGCCCGTCGTGGCTCCCCAGCTACCGGGTGTTCCAACCGCTTCTGGCGCAGCATCTCGGTGAGGGTCTGGGAGTCCGCGGGGCCGATCATACGCAGGACGAAGCGGCTCGAGACCTGTTCCTGGGTGAGGCACGTCGTCTTCGTCTCGGTCTGGGGGTAGCAATATCCGACCAGGTGGCGCAGCAGATCATCGATTCGCGGCCAGGGATCCGCCTGGAACTCGCTCTCGTCGAGCCACAACACGAGCACTTGGGCGTTCCCGCCCGCCGCCGGAGAGGGCCGGAGCCGGTCTGCTTCGAGCCACTCGTAGGGCACGGGAATGCCATATCCGACCGCCGTCTTGAGCTGATCTTCCGAGCTCCAGCAGGTCTCGACCAGGCCGACGTGATCGCTCGACTGCGGTACGTATCCCACCTCTCCCAGACCGGAAAGCACCGCGTACCGAATGCGCCGGCGCTGCTCCGCTTGCTCGGCGTACCCTTCTCCCGGCACCAGGACCGGCAAGATCACGATGCGGTCCGAGGCGCCGCCCGAAACGATCTCGTCCGAACGCCTTCGGACCTCGTGGGCGAGCTGCCAGATCTCGTGACTCGCACCTTCGGCGAACCCGTCGAGACTCCTCCGGGGTCGATCGGACGGTCGCGCTTCGTCGCTCGCCGCTTCGGAGGTGGTGATCGGGCTCGGCTCCCCCAGATGCTCCGCGCACGCAAAGTCCTGGACCTTCCGGCCCAGCGCGCCGAACGGGTCCTCCCAGAGGCGGGCGTCGAGGTCCTCGAGGGAGTCTCGGTGGGCGACCGTTGCGAGCGGCGGGGACGGCCTCCAGCTCTGGTAGGGGAGGTCCAGCAGGTAATAGCTTCCGAGGCCCAGGACCAGGATGATCGAGATCGGAATGAGGGAGTGATTGCGCTCTTCGCTGTCCATGTCCGCCTCCAGGGGACCGGCGGCAGAGCCCGGCTCGCCGCTTCCGATTCGTTCCGCCCTGTTCACACGCGGCGAGCCGGGCCACTTCGCCGTCTGCGCAAGATCTAGACGGCCACACCGGCCGGAATTCCCGGCCGGCTCGTGCGCCGTGGGACGCAGCCGCGGCCGGCCGAGGTCGCAAGGATCGGCCGGCAGGGTCGAAACATGGCGGGCGCTCGGGCCCGCTAGGCGAACTCGTGGATGGAGACGGCCGTCCAGAGGTCGCCGGCCTCTCCGAGCTCAGACCCGGAGGGTTCTCCGTCCCTCGCCCCCCGGAGGGTGGGAGAGGGATCGAGGGTGAGGGGGGCGATCCGATGAATCGACCGGTCTGGAGAAGCCGTTGCGGTGAGCGTAGGCTCGATCGACCGACGTGGGCGGGGGACCAGCGACCCGTGGCGCCGGAGACGCTTCTGGCGCCTCGTCGGTTTGAGGCGAAGCTTCTAGTGGTCCGTCAATCTTCATTTGACAGAGGTATCCGGCGAGGATTTCGCGGCGCTGGCCAGGCGCTCCGACGCAGGCGTAGCGGGGCCTACGTCGAGGAGGAGCCACGCCGCCAGCGGCGTCAAGGACCGTCGGGACCCGTCAGCGGGATCGAGTTCCTGCCGAGGGGCCCGTCAACCGTCAAGTGACGGCGCGGTCCGGCTCGCCGGGACGCTCCGTCATAGCTGGAGCAGGCGGTCGAAGAAGCCCCGGTAGCGCTGCAGGCTCTGGCGCAGCGTCTCGGTCGACACCTCGTCGCCCTCGCTCCAGCGCTCCTCGAGGGCTCGGCGCTCCGCGGCGAACCGGTCGGTGATCCGGCCGGTCAGCTCCTCCACCAGGCGATCGGCTTCCTGGACCGCCTGGCGCGGCTCGTCGATGAAGGAGGCCTGGATCGAGTCCCAGCGCCGGCGGAGCTCCTCGGTCTCGGAGTGCGGGATCAGGCGCTCGCCGTCGGTCTCGTCAGTGGCGGGCCGGCGGTCGTCGCGGAGACCCTCGGGCGGCACGCCGGTCCTCGGCTCCTGCGTTACGACGCTCATTCAGGCCACCTCGCTTTCCGGATGGGAGTGGCCGAGCAACCTGTCGCACAGGGCCCGGTAGTGCTGCATGGCCTGACGGCGCTGCTCCGTGGTCGCCTCGCCCTCCCGGTTGCGGCGCGCGAGCTCGCGCGCGTCGCGGTAGTGATGCACGACCTGCGGATAGCGCACCGAGAGGTCCGCCTGCCGTTGCTCGAAGTGGCCCACCGGGAAGCCGCGGGTCTCGAGCACTTCCTGCACGAGCTGCTCCGCCTCGGCGACCGCCGCTTCGGGCTTCTCGACGAAGTCGGACTGGACCATCTGCCAGCGCTTGGCGAAGCGGTCCCGCTCGATGGCGGAGAGCTCCCGGATCTCGTAGCCCTCCACCCGCTTTTCGCGCTCGGCGAGCTCCGCCTCGGCGGCGGTCTGGCTGCCGGCCTCTTCCACGGTGTGGTCGTACTCGGGACCGAACGTCTGCTTCAGGTGGGAGCGCCGCCGGATGCGCGAGACCACCCACGCGGCAAGCACGATCAGGACCACCGCGAGGACCGCGATGGCGAGCCACATCCACGTCACCTGATTCATGATGGAATCTCCTCAAAGAAGTTGATCGCACCCCGCCGGAGGCTTTGCCGATGCCCCGTGCCAGCGATGCGAAGCAATCCAGGTGCCAGGACCTCGAGTCCCCGGCGCGCCCTGGAGTAAGCTCGCCGCGAGAGGAGCCGCCCACCATGCCGCCCGCCGTCCACGCCCTGCACCACGTCACCGCCATCGCCGGCGACCCCCAGGAGAACCTCGACTTCTACGTCGCCCTGATGGGCCTGCGTCTGGTCAAGCGGAGCGTCAACCAGGACGCCCCGGACACCTATCACCTCTTCTACGCCGACGGCGCCGGCACCCCGGGCACCGACCTCACCTTCTTCCCCTGGCCGCGGATGGGGCGCTCGCGCCGCGGCCCGGGGCTCGCCGTCGAGGTGGCGTTCGGCGTGCCTCCGGGAAGCCTCGGCTACTGGCGCGAGCGGCTGGCGGCGAACGGCGCCCAGGTCGAAGGGGAGTCGCAGCGCTTCGGCGAGCCGACGCTGCGACTGCGCGACCCTCACGGCCTGCCCCTCGCGCTCGTCGAGACCGCGGCCGAGCGCCCCTGGGTCCCGTGGGAGGGAAGCCCGGTGCCGGCGGCGCACCAGCTCCGGGGGATGCACTCGGTGCGCCTCTGGGAGCACGACCTCGAGGCCACCGGGAGGCTCCTCACCGAGGTCCTGGGCTTCGCGCCCGCCGGCGCCGAGGGTGGCTGGCACCGCTTCGCCGTCGAGGGGGGTGGCTCGGGTCGCCTGGTCGACGTCAAGGAGCTCCCCGGCGAGCGCCGCGGCGCCTGGGGAACCGGCGGCATCCACCACGTGGCCTGGCGGGTGGAGGACACCGCCGAGGAGATGGCCGTGCGCCGCGACATCGAAGCCTTCGGCCTCTACCCGACGCCCCAGATCGACCGCTTCTGGTTCCGCTCCGTCTACTTCAAAGAGCCGGGCGGCGTGCTCTTCGAGCTGGCCACCGTCGGCCCCGGCTTCGACCGCGACGAGCACCCGGAGCGCCTCGGCGAGACCCTGATCCTCCCGCCCTGGCTCGAGCCCGACCGCGAGGCAATCGAGGCCGCCCTGCCGCCCCTCGAGCTACCGGTGGTGGCGAGCGGCTGAGCGCTACGGCCCGGCCGGCGGTCAGCCGCCCTGCTTGCGAAGCAGCACGAGGTGGGCCGCGAGGCTGCCGGCGCGGGCCCGGAGCTCGATCGGCTCGATCGGGCCGCGGGTGAAGGCGGGGGCGGGGAAGAGGGCGTCGAGCTCGGTGGCGTCGAAGCCGAGGACCCCCTGCTCCTCGTCGTCGTGTCGCGCGCCGCGCAAGAGGAACAAGCCGGCGGGCCGGAGCACGCGGACGATCTCCCGAGCGTAGTCCGGCCGGTCCTCGCGGTCGAGGCAGTGGAAGCAGCCGCGGTCGAGGGCGAGGTCGACCGAGGCCGGGGCGACCGGCAGGTCGAAGACGCTGCCCGCCCGGAAGTCGACCTCGACACCGGCCGCCACCGCCCGCTCCCGCGCCCGCGCGAGGGCCGGCTCGCTCGAGTCGACGCCGATCACCTCGAAACCCTCCCAGGCGAGGTAGAGCGCCTCGAGGCCGGCCCCGCAGCCCACGTCGAGGCAGGTGCCGCCAGCGGGCACCCGACCCGAAGTGGCGAGCCGGGCGAGCTCCTCCGGCACCCCGAGTGGCTCCCAGTGCTCCAGGTACGAGCCGTCCCGGTAGCAGAGGTCCCAGAAGCTCTCCGGCCCGCGATCCAAGGTATCGGGACTCTACCGCGGCCCCGGCCCGCCGCTGTCGGCCTCGATCCGCGCCCGGAGGTCTTCAAGGGCCTCCTTCTGGCGATCCGAGCCGGCGGTGGCGAGCATGGCGTCGACCGCCTGCGCGGCGCCGTCGAGGTCGCCCGCGTGGTAGAGCCGGACCGCCTCCATGTAGCCCTCGGCGAAGCGGTTGTGGGTCTCGGCCCGGGCGAGCTTGTCGTAGAGCGCTGTCGCCTGGGCGGTCAGGCGCGGGTCGTCGCTCTCGGCCCGGACCACGGCGAGGAGGGCGACGGCATCGTCGAGCTGGTCGTGGGTCGCCAGCAGGTAGGCCTCCTGGAGATCGACCTGGAGCCGGACCTGGCGGGCCCGGGCGAGGAGGGCGTCGTCCGCGCCCGCGGCCCGGAGATCGGCCAGGGCCCGCTCCACGCCGTCGCCGTCTCCCACTCTCGCGTCGGCGAGGAGAAGGTTGTAGAGGACGTCGGTCCGTCCGGCCGGGAGGAGGTCCAGGGCCTTCTCCAGGGCCGCCGGGGCCTCGGGGTCGGGCTCGGTCGCCAGGACGCCGGCCTGGCCGAGACCGGCCCAGGCCTCGCCGGAGGTGGGCCGGAGCTCGGTCGCCCGGCGAAAGGCTTCCCGCGCCGCGGCCAGCGCCGCCGTCCCCGCCTCGTCGCTCGCGCGCCGGCCGCCGAGGGAGCGGAGCTTCGCCTGGCCGTAGCGCAGCCGGGTCGCGACGTCGTCGGGAGCGAGGGCGAGGGCGCGCTCGTAGTCCTCCAGGGCCGCCGCCCGGTCGCCGGCCTCTTCGGCGAGGCGCCCCAGGGCGGCCCAGGCCGCGCCCTCCCCGGGGTCGAGCGCCACCGCCCGGCGCAAGCGCTCCTCGGCGGCCTGCCGGTGGGACGGGCCGAGGTGGACGAGGAGGTCGCCGAGGCGCCAGGCGGTCTCCGCCTCGGTGAGCGGCCGGACCGCGACCGGGAAGCTCCCGCTCGTGCCGGCCGGCACTCTCAGGAAGACCAGCTCTCCCGCCTTGTGATAGGCCTCGAGCCCGGTCTCGAAGGTGGCGAAGTCGGTCTCGAACGCCTCGCGGAAGGCCGCGACCGGGTCCTCGCCGCCCTGCACCAGGCGGATGTAGGCGCCGATCCGGCGCCGCTGGGCGACGTCGCCCGCCATGAGGTAGTCGACCACCGCCCAGGACTCGCCGAGCAAGGCGGCCGAGTCGAGCCCCTGGCCGAGGGGAAAGCTCTTCATCGCCACGAGCGTCTCGACCGGAGGAAGGTCGCTCCGCTCCGCGTGGCTCCACACGGCGTGCACGTCGGGCGGCAGCCCGATGCGCGCCTCCGTCTCGTCCGCCTCGAAGGTGCTGTAGTACTCGGCGAGTCCCTGGGCGAGCCAGGGCGGAAGGCCCGGGAGCTGGCGGTGGAGGAGCTCGTGGACGTACTCCCGGTAGACCAGCCGGGTCGGCTGGCCGCCCACCGCCGCCGCGTAGTCGCCGTCCTCGCCCGGGACCAGGTAGCCGCCCTCGCCGGCGGCGCCCCCGGGCAGGCGGAACGGGGCGAAGGACGCCGCGTCCCGAAAGAGATAGAAGTAGCTGGGCACCGGCGCGTCGAAGCTCTCGCCCGGGCCGATTCGGGTGAGCACGTCGCGCAGCCGCTCGAGGTCGGTCGCCGCCTTCACCAGCTCCTCCCGCGGGCGGTTCCCGAAGAGGGTGAAGTGTCGGCTCTCGGCCTGCAGCCAGCCGCCCGCCTGCGCCTGGATCTGGGCCTGGGAGGGGGCCTGGGCCTGGGAGGGGGCCGACGCCGCGAGCGTCAGGCAGGCGAGGAGGACGAGGAGGGCGATCGAGAGGGCGCGGGGGACGGACATCTCTCAACTTTCACGGCAGGGCCCGGACGGACCACCAAGGGAGCGTACCATCGTCCCGGCCTCGGTCGATCGCGGCCAAGACGTGACCGGCAGGCTCACCAGCACGCCGTGACGAGGTTGGGGCCGCGGCCCGGACGAGCCTCCGCACTCCTCCACTCCGCGCCGGCCGCCCGTGCGCTCTCACTCCTCCCGCAGGAGGGCCGAGGGGTCGACGGCGGCGGCGCTCCGAGCGAGGCGGAGAGTGCCGGAGAGGGCGGCGGCCGTGACGAGGGCCGCGGCCCCCAGGGCGAGGCCGGCCGTCCAGAAGGGGTCGACGCCGCGCAGGAAGCTCGCCGCGGCGGGCCGCAGGATCGTCACCACCCCCACCACTCCCAGGCCGACCCCCGCCGCCACGCGCAGGCCCGCGCTACCCAGGACCTGGCGCAGGACCTGCGAGCGCCGGGCCCCGAGGGAGAGCCGGATGCCGAGCTCCCGCGCCCGCCGCTGGACCGAAAAGGCCATCACTCCGTGGACCCCGACCGCCACCAGGACGAGGGACAGAAGGCCCATGACCGCGAGGAAGCTCGCCGCCGCACGCTCCAGCCAGAGCTCGTCGTCGACGAACGTGCCGAGCGTGGCGAGGTCGGCCACCGGCATCGTGGGATCGAGGGCGTGGGTCGCCTCGCGCAGGGCGGGGAGGACCTGTCGCGGATCGCCCGCGGTCCGGACGTGGAGGGTCGCCGCCGCCGGCGGTGCCTGGGAGAAGGGGACGTAGATGAAGAACTGCGGATCCTCGTGGATGTAGCGGTACTTGGCGTCCGCGGTCACCCCGACCACCTCGACCTCCGGGTTGTCCGGGTAGTCGAAGTGGAAGTGTTGGCCGACGGGGTCCTTCCCCGGCCAGGCGAGCTCCGCCATGGTCCGGTTGACGATCGCCACCGGCGGACCGTCGGCCAGGTCGGAGTCGTCGAAGTCCCGGCCCTCGAGCAGCGTGATCCCCACCGTGCCGAAGAACCCGGGCCGCACCGCGTCGGTCCGGTGGTAGAGGCGGCCGCCGCCGCTCGCCGGCTCCTGGCTCCCGGGCAGGAAGACCTGGTGCTGGATCACGGCCCCCCGGAGGAGGCGGTTCTCCGACCAGCTCGCGGCCTGGACGCCGGGCAGGGCCCGCACCCGCGCCTCGAGCTCGTCGTAGAACCGCCGGACCTGCTCGGCGCCGTAGCCTTGATCGCCGGGGGCCACGGTCAGGACCGCGAGGTGCTCCGGCGCGAAGCCGAGGTCGATCTCCCGGGTCTGCTCCAGGTGCCGCACGAAGAGGCCGCCGCCGACCAGGGCGACGACCGCGAGCGCCACCTGCCCGATCACCAGGAGGTCACCGGAGCGGAACCTGCCGCCCGCCGGGTCGTGCCCGTGGACGTAGCGCGCCGGGTCCAGGTGGGCGCTCCGCCAGGCAGGCAGGACGCCCACCAGGACGGTGGTCACGGCCAGGAGCCCGAGCGCCCAGAGGAGACGCTCGTCCACCAGCCCCGAGTCCAGGAGCCCTTCGGTCAGCCTCGGGGGCCGGAACTTCCACAGCAGGCCCTGCGTCCAGCCGGCGGCGGGGATCGCCAGCAGGCCGCCGGCGGCGAAGAGGAGGAGGTTCTCGGCCACGAGCTGGCGCACCAGCCGCGAGCGCCGGGCGCCGAGCACCTGTCGGACCGCGAGCTCCCGGGTCCGCTCCAGGCCGCGGAGCAGGAGGAGCACCGCGACGTTGAGGCAGCAGACGAGGAGCACCAGGCCCGCCGCCAGGGAGAGGACCCGGGCGTAGCCGACGTAGGCGGGCCGCTCCCGGGGCAGCAGGACGCCGTCGAGGAGGGGCTCGACCGAGGCCCCCAGCCCCTCCTCGGCCACCGGGTACTCGCTCTCGATCCGGCGGCCGAGGGCCATCAGGTCGTCCTGCGCGCGCTCGGGCGACATGCCGGGCGCGAGGCGCCCGATCACGGAGAAGATCGCGACGTCGCGCTGGTCGAAGGAGTCGCCGAGCACCCCCAGCTCGCGGTAGCTCTGCGCCGGCACCCAGACGTCCACCCCGACGTGGAGCTGGGTCCCCCGGAAGCCGGGCGGGCCGACGCCCACCACCTCGAAGGGCAGGGCGTCGATGCGGACGGTCCGCCCGATCACTCCGGGGTCGGAGCCGAAGCGCCGGACCCAGGTGGCGTGGCTCAGGACGGCCACTCGAGCCGCCGCGTGGGGATCGGTCTCGTCGCGACGGAAGAAACGGCCGGCCGCCGGCGCGACGTCGAGGGTCTCGAAGTACCCCGCGTCGGCGAACATGGCGATCGCCCGCAGCGGCTCGACGCCGTCGCCGGAGAAGTTCACCGGTCCCCAGGTGTAGACGCCCATGCGGTCGAACGTCCGGTTGCGCTGCCGCAGGTCGGTGTAGGTCGGGTAGGAGAAGCGGCCCCTCCCGGTGTAGACGCCCGAGTCGGAGCGCACGGAGCGGTAGACGGCCACCAGCCGGTCCAGGCCCGGAACCGGCAGGGGCCGCACGAAGATGGCGTCGATCAGGGAGAAGACCGCGGTGTTGACCCCGATGCCCAGGACCAGCGAGAGGACGATCACCAGGCTGAGGAGCGGCCGGGAGCGGTGGGGGCGTAGCGCGCGGGCGATCGGCCGCCAGAGGTCGCGCACGCCCGCCGGCCCGCCGGCGGCAGTCGCCCGGCGGGGCAGCGCGGAAGTCTCGCTCGTGGTGGGCGCCATTCGAGGACAGTCGTCTGAATACGGTACGGCGGTGACTTCGCAAGGACACTCTCACGAGGAGTAGGGTCTTGTCTACTCCCCGGGTGCCAGTTCGCGAACTTTTCTCCGGCCGGGGCGAGATCCAGGCATCGGTTGGCGCTCGGTCGGCGCGTTGTCTCGCGCCTCCGCGCGGTCCGTTGCATCGCGGCGCCAAGGGCGCAGGGCGACTCCCCCCCGGCCGCCGCCCCTCGAACGCCTTCATCGCTTCCGAGCGGTTCTTTATACTTCCAGGTGCACCCGAACGAACGTGCAGGGACACGCTCTCCGACCGGTGCCGTTGGCCCCGGACGGGCGTGCGGCGGGGGAGGGGCGGGGAGGGGGGCGGCTCAGCCCGCGGGCCAGAGGGCGGGGCGGACCGCCTGGGCCGTGCCGCGGCGCAAGGTGAGGCGGAAGTCGCGGTCCTGGGCGTGGGGCAGGAAGGAGCCCACCTCGATCTCGCCCTCGAGCGACTCCGCCGGGTCGGCCATGCAGCGCAGCGTCGCGAGGAGCTGCCCGGGGCCGACGTTGACGTCGGTGAGCGTCGCCCGCAGGGTCCGGTCCTGGCCGCCCTGGCGCTCGGCGCGCAGGTCGCCCTCGGGGTAGAGCCCGTCGAAGCGCCCGACGAACTCCACGAGGCGATCCTCGGCGCCCGGCTCGGCGTCGAAGCTCACCCGGCCCGAGATTCGGGCCGAGGCCGCGTCGATCTCGGCGAGGACCCGGTCGAGGTCGACCGGCTCGACCTGCGACCAGTCCTCCCGCGGCCACTGGACGTGGATCTCGCCCTGGACGACCAGCAGGCGGACCACGGAGCCGGCGCGGTCGCGGACGACGAGGGTGCCTCCGGGCATGGCGGCGCGCTCCTCGGGCGTCATGGCGTCGAGCAAGGCGATGAGCTCCGCCGGCAGGGCGGCGAGGGTGGGCGTGCCGCCGGGCTGAACGTGGCAGGGCAGGAGCTTGCGGCCTTGCGGGCCGAGCTCGAGCCACTCGCCGCCGAGCCCCGCCAGGAGCGCGAGGGTGGACGGGGAGAGGGGGCCCAGCAGCACCTCGCCGGTGCAGTCGAGCTCGACGTCGGTGATCGTGATGGGCATCGTCCGGTCCTTTCTCAGGCTTGCGCCAGGGCGACCTCGGCCTCTTCGAGCTCGGGGAAGTGCTCGACCCGCACGTCGAGGAGTGACCCGAGCCCGGTCGCCTCCTTGGTCAGGGCGCGGCCGATCACCATCCGCTGGATCTGGTTGGCGCCCTCGTAGATCTGGGTGATCTTCGCGTCGCGCATGTACTTCTCCACGGGGTAGTCGCGGCAATAGCCGTAGCCGCCGAAGAGCTGCACGGCGTCGGTCGTCACCCGCATGGCGACGTCGCTGGCGAAGACCTTCGACATGGCGGCGTACTTCGAGGCCCCGGGGTGCTCGGCGTCGATGGCGCGGGCGGCGGAGTAGACGAGCTGGCGCGCCGCCTCGACCTGGGTGGCCATGTCGGCGAGCATGAACTGGATCGCCTGGAAGCTCATCACCGACTGGCCGAACTGCCGGCGCTCGGAGGTGTAGCGCATGGCCCACTCGAGGGCGCCCTGGGCGAGGCCCACGGCCTGCGCGGCGACCCCGGGCCGCGCCCGGTCGAGGGTCCGCATGGCGTTCTTGAAGCCCTGGCCCTCGGTCTCTCCCAGGAGGTTCTCCGCCGGCACCCGGCAGCCCCGGAAGTGGAGCTCGTGGACCGGCACGCAGCGGATGCCCATCAGGTCCTCGCGCTTGCCGATCTCGAACCCCGGCGTGCCCTTCTCGATCACGATCGGCGAGATGCCGCGGCTCCCCCGGTCGGGCCGGGTGGAGCAGTAGACGGTGTAGATCGACGCCGCGTCGGCGTTGGTGTTCCACTTCTTGTCGCCGTCGACGACGTAGCAGTCGCCGTCGCGGACCGCCCGGGTCCGGAGGCTCCCGGCGTCGGAGCCCGAGGCCATCTCCGAGAGGCCGAAGGCGATCAGCTTCTCGCCCGCGGCGACCGACGGCAGCCAGCGCAGCTTCTGCTCCTCGCTGCCGCTCAGGATGATGGGGAAGCTGCCCAGGGCGTTGACCGCGTAGGCGACGCCCACGCCGCCGCAGGCCCGCGAGAGCTTCCTCGACCACCACGCACAGGTCGAGCACGCCCGCCCCCTGGCCGCCGTACTCGACCGGGATCCAGAGCCCCATCAAGTCGGCGTCCCGCAGCGCCTGGACGACGCTCCACGGGTAGGCGCGGGTGCGGTCGAGCTCCGCCGCCACCGGCCGGACCGCCGTCTCGGCCACGTGGTGCGCCCGTTCCTGGTAGTCCCTCGCCCTCGCCGGCAGCAGCTCCTTCATGATCTTCTCCCTCACGTTTCCCCAGTCACTCTAGCCGCGGGGCTCGACTCGACGCCCGACCCGAACGGGTGGGGTGTGAGGGACAGACGGGTGGGCACGGGGTGCCCGGAGGCTCAGGGCACGGCGGTGAGCAGGACGATCATGGCCCGGTCGCCGCCGTCGAGGCGGGAGGAGCCGACGACGACCGTCTCGCCCCGGGCGATGCGGAAGGACGCCGTGAGGTTGGACTCGGGGGGCAGGGGCGCGAGAGCCGGCTCGCCGCCGCGCTGGGCCTCCTTCTGGAGGGCCGCCGGCGAGGGCTCCTGGCGCATCTCGAAGCGGTCGATCAGGTAGGCCGCGGGCGGACCGCCGGCGGCGCTGGCGAGCTCGGGGCGGAAGAACATCACCACCTGGTACTCGGCACGGCCGGGGCCGGCGAGGCGGACGCGGGCCTCGTGCGTCGCGCGCACCAGGGCGGCGTCGACCACCTGGTAGCCCTCGTAGGGGAGGAAGTCGCGGATGTCGTCGAGCGCCTTGGCGACGGCCTTGGGCAGGGCCTCGCCCGCGCCGGGGCCCGCCGTCTTCGAGGCGGCGACGAGGGTGATGTGGAAGAGCTGGCTCACGGCCGGGCTCTCGGGGCGCGGGGGTGGGGTCGCGCGCGGCCCCGGGGCGCCCGGAGCGACGCCCGGCGAGCGCTGGGCGAGGAGGGCCGGCGAGGCGGCGAGGGCGGCCACCAGGCCCGTGGTCAGGAGGAGCGTCAAAGCGAGCCGGCGCTGGCGCCGGCGAGGGGGGCGAGGCATCAGGGATCTCCCGGACCGCGGCGGCCGCGGTCTCTGTCAGTCTCGGTGGCTTGGGACGCGGGGAAGAGGACCCAGACGATCCGCGTCCCCCCCGGGGTGGTGAAGTGGACCTGGCGTCCGCGTGCGGCCGGCTCGTCCGCCGCCCGGGCGACCCGCGCGCTGGGAGCAGTGGCCCGGCGGCCGGCGTCGACCGCGGCCCGGCGCAGCCAGAGCTCGGCGCCCAGGGCGAGGACCAGGAGGGCCGCGACGGCGGCGACCGCCAAGGCCCGCCGGGGCGATCGGTGCCAGGGATCGCCCTCGCCAGGCCCGGGCGCGCGCCCGGAACGGTGCGTCTGGAGGACTCGCTCCCGCATCCGGGCGACGTCGGCCGGCGTGGGCGCGAAGAGGTCGGCAGCCGGGTCCCCCCGGCGCAGGGCGGCACGGAGCGCCTCGACGTCGTCTCGCTTCACGATCGGTCTCCGGTCAGGAGGGTCGCGGCGAGGTCCCTGCGCGCCACGGCCAGGTGCCAGCGGACGGTGACCCGGGCGAGGCCGAGGAGGTGCGCGATCTCGGCGACGCTCCGCTCCTCGATCTCGTGGAGCACCACGACCGCGCGGCGCCGCGGCGAGAGCCGGGCGAGGGCGGCCTCGACCGCCGAGCGGGCGGCGAGCCGGCCCTCGACGCTCGACTCCCGGGCGGCGGCGGAGGAGCCTAGGTGGTGCTCCAGGCCCGGCGCCTCGCGCCGGCGCACGGTGAGACGGCGGCGGCGGTCCCGGCAGAGGTTCACCAGCACCCGGGTCAGCCAGGCGGCGGCGTCGCCGTCGGCGGCGGGGACCGCGGCCAGCCGCCGGGCGGCGCGGACGAAGGTCTCCTGCACCAGGTCGCGGGCCTCTTCGCCGTCGGCGAGCATGCGCCGGGCGAGCCGGTGGAGCCGCGCCTGGTGGGCGTCGAACAGGGCCCCCAGCCGCGCCAGCGGCTCGCGGCCGGCGGCGCCCCGCTGCTCGCTCGCTCTCATCCGCTCGCTCGCCGGCTCCAGGCTCATCGTCCAAGTCTCGCTCACACCCGGTCCGACGCGCGAGGGGGCGGGTTCGTTGGGCCGTCCCGGCGGGAGCCGCGTGCTACGATCCCGCCCGGCATGAACACCACCGATCCGCGCGACCGCCGTCCCCAGCGGATCGCCGTCCTGCCCGGCGACGGCATCGGCAAGGACGTCACCGCCGAGGCCGTCAAGGTGATCGAGGCCGCGGCCTCGGCCTTCGACCTGCCCCTCGAGCTGGTCCGGCTCGACTGGGACGCCGACCGGTATCTCGCGACCGGCGAGACCCTCCCCGAGGGCGCCCTCGACGACTTCCGGGACAACTACTCGGCGATCTTCATCGGCGCCTACGGCGACCCGCGGGTGCCCGACATGAAGCACGCCGCGGACATCCTCCTCGGCACCCGCTTCGGGCTCGACCTCTACATCAACTTCCGCCCGATCAAGCTCTACGACCAGCGCTTGTGTCCCCTGAAAGACCGGGAGGAGGCCGACGTCGACTTCGTCGTCTTTCGGGAGAACACCGAGGGCGCCTACGTCGGCGCCGGCGGGAATCTCAAGCTCGGCACTCCCGACGAGGTGGCGGTCCAGGAGGAGATCCACACGAGGAAAGGGGTCGAGCGGATCCTCCGCGCGGCCTTCGAGTGGGCCCGGGACAACGGCCGCCGCGAGGTCCTCATGGCCGACAAGTCGAACGTCATGCAGCACGCCCACGGCCTCTGGCAGCGCTGCTTCGCCGAGGTGGCGGCGGAGTACCCCGACATCGAGCACCGCCACATGTTCGCCGACGCCCTCGCCATGCAGATGGTGCGGAAGCCCCACGAGCTCGACGTCGTCGTGACCAACAACATGTTCGGCGACATCCTCTCGGACCTGGGCGCGGCCCTCCAGGGCGGCCTCGGCCTCGCCGCCTCGGCCAACCTCCACCCGGGGCGCACCTCGATGTTCGAGCCGGTCCACGGCTCGGCCCCCAAGTACGCCGGCACCGGGCGCGCGAACCCGCTGGCGGCGATCCTCTCGGCCTCGCTGATGCTCGACTTCCTGGGCCACCGCGAGGCCGCCCGGCGGGTCGAGACCGCGGTCACCGGCGCCCTCAAGACGGGCCAGACCACGGTCGACCTGGGCGGCGACCTGACCACCTCCGCGGTGGGCGACCGGATCGCCTGCGCGGTGGCGGGGTAGCCGGCGAGGTCGCGGGATCCCACCGAGGAGGAGGTCGATCCGGGCGAGGTACCAGGTGGCGCCTGCGCGGCGGCAGCCGTTTCGGAAGTCTCTTCGGAGGGTCCTCGCGAAGCACTGATCGGTCGTGGTTTCAGGGCGCCGAGGGGCTCGGTAGGGCGCGAAGCCTATTTTCTCATTTGAGGAAGGGGCTTGCATTGGCGAAAATCTGCATGTAGTATTACAGGCAGACGAGATAGAATGCCCCGGATGAAGATCCACCCGAAGGGCGAGGAGGCCGCCCGGCTGCGCCAGCGCAAGCACGAGCTGCTGCGGGAGCTGAGGCTGCCGGAGGAGGCGATCGCGGGATCGCTCGCCCAGACCTTCCGGCGCTGTGGCAAGCCGAGCTGTCACTGCGCGCGGGAAGGGCCGGGGCATGGGCAGTGGCTTCTGACCTTCATGGTGGACGGCAAGAAGCGGGTCGAGCGCATCCCGGAGGAGTGGGTCGCGGAGGTCCAGTGCCGAGTCGACGAGGGGCGGGAGTTCAAGCGCGCGCTGGCGGAGATCCTCCGCGCCAACGCCCAGCTTCTGGTGCTCTGGCGCCGTCAACAGGGTCGGTGAGCTCGGTCTCGATCGCGGGCTTCCATCGGTATTTGGACCGGCGTCTCCATCTCGCCTCCTACTTCCAGCACCCGGGCGACGGCCGGGAGCAGCCTCAGATCGAGGCCGGCCTCTTGGTGTGGTCGCTGCTCGCGGGGTTCGTCCTGCGAGAGTGGTCGTTCCTGGGAATCGAGGCCCTGGTGGGCTCGCCGGCGCGCCGGGCTCTGGGCGTGCCCCGGCGCTTCAGCGACGACACGCTCGACGACTTCACCGAGCGGCTCTCACCGGAGCCGACCCGCGAGGCGGCCCACGGAGTGCTGCGCCGGGTCAAGCGCAACAAAGCCTTTCAGAGCAGTGTGTGGATCGGCTTCGCGGTGGACGGGACCGCCACCGGGGGAAGCGCCGAGCCGCGCTGCCCTCTGTGCCGTCCTCAGGTCAACGCCCAGCAGGAGGTCGTGGGCTACGACCACCGGCTGAGCCTGATCAGCGTCGTGGGCACCGGCCTGAGCCTGCCCTTCGACATCGAGCCCTGGACGAGCCTGCGCTGGCCGACCGTCCGGGTGCTGCGCTACCGGCAGACCAAGAAAGATGGCCAGATCGTCGAGGCCTACTGGCTGACCGACTTCCCCCGTCGCCAGGTCGCCTCGCGCCAGCTCTACCATCTGGCCAAGAGCCGATGGGAGGTGGAGAACCAGGGGTTCAACGACGCCAAGACCCGCTACGGCCTGCGCCACGTCCCCCATCACCACGCCGGGAGCCTCGAGGTCGACTGGCTGCTCCTGGTCTTCGCCATGACCCTCGAGCGCCTCTGGCGCCTGCGCTACCTGCACCGCGGCACCCACCGCCCCCGCACCGCCATCGAGCTCCTGCGCCGCCGCCGGTCGACACGAGCTGAGCCTGCCCGCGCGCTGGCCCCCCTGCGGACAGGCCTCGCGCCTCCGGGGGACGTCTCGCCTCAGAGCCTGTGAAGAAATCTCCGCCCGCAGTAGGGCCGAGATTTTTTCACAGGCTCTCAGCGCAAAAACAGCCCCCAGATTGCCCTCCGCGACGATACCCGCCCTACCCGAACCGACCAGCAGCTCCTCAAAACCCCGCCGGCAGGCCGTTTCCCTCGCCCTCGTGGAACCAAGTTCCGAAATGGCTGGCGCGGCGGCGGTGGGGTTGACGAACACCTTTGGTCGTGATATACGGCAATGGGGTATTTCTTCAAACTCACACGAGAAAGGACAGCGAGATGAGGCTCGCACGCTGGATTCCGCGGTCGCTGGGTCGTTCCTTCAGTGGTCACGTAATCCTGTATCTCGCGTTCGGTCTCGCGCTGCTGACCCTGGCGGCGCCGACCTCTGCCGCTCAGGGGGCGCAAGGCCTGAGCCAGGCGCGGGGCTCGGCGGCGTGCCCAAGGTCGACGACCAAGGCGCTCAAGTGGCTCGACAACTTCCTGGCGAGCCAGGGTCGCCTCCCGAGCTACGGCGAGCTCATCATCCTCCCGACCCCGGCCCTCGGCGAGGTCCTCCACCTTCTCCCTGCAAAGGGCCAGGCCGATTTCTGGCAACACCACCTGCGCACGTTTCTGACGACAGGCCTGAGCGCCCAGGAACGCCGTGTCTTGCAACAGGTCATCGACAAGATCAAGCCGGAAGCTCTTCGATCGAGCCGCGAGGGAGGGCACTTCGGCGGTCTCCGCCGAGCTCGAGGCCTTACAGCAACTGCTCCTCAGCA
This sequence comes from uncultured Acidobacteriota bacterium, assembly GCA_963741925.1. Lineage (GTDB taxonomy): Bacteria > Acidobacteriota > Thermoanaerobaculia > Multivoradales > DATKCC01 > CAVUBL01. The sequence continues at coordinate 81,915 of CAVUJU010000002.1, read as the reverse complement.
CCTTCTCCCGGGCCGAGGTCGCTGCCATGACGGCCCCTCGGGTCGGCAGGCCCCTGACACTGGAGAAAGAGGCGATTCTTTCACTCTCGCCGCAGGATCAATTCGAATTCTGGCGTAGGCACGTCGAGTCGTTCCAGTCGGACGCTCGGACACCGGCCGAGCGCCACGCCCTCCGGCAGGCATTGACTCTCCTGACCCCCGAGCTTTTCGCCCGCGCCAAGGACGAGGGGGGAGAGTCGGTTCGTCGACAACTCGAAGCGATTCACGAGGTCCTGTCCAAGGCCTTCTCCCCCGTCGAAGTGTCGGCGATCCTCTCGCCTCCTTTCGGCGTCGTTTCCTCTGACTCGCCGCCTCCATGCGACTGCAACACAGGTGATATCGAGAATGCCTGCGGAGGATTTCCGAATACTGTGATCTGCGTTCGGGGGAACGGAAGGTGCGAGCCCAAGAGCTTTGGCTGCGGCTTCTTTCTTCTCCTGGACTGCGACGGAGGCTGCTGCTTCAACACGGGTTTCCGTATCGTGTGCCCGTGGAGTTCTTGATGTCGACTCTTGCATGATGCCTGGAGAGGTCCGATTTCTGGACAGCCGGCGCTGACGAGGTACCCTCAATCTGCCGTGGCCGACCTCACGACATGAGGCCGGGGTTCCAGTGAATTGCTGCGAGCATTGCGCGTCGCTGGAGGAGAGTGGTCCATCGACCGGAGCTTGACGGGCCACCAGGCCGGACCGAGGTGCGGCAGGCTTCTGCGCAGGGCGTCCGTCTATAATGGCCCCTCTTGCGAGGGGACCCCATGGCGCCCAAGGAATCCGACCTCATCTACGACTGGAACACCGCCTCGGGGGCTGATCTCCGGCCCGCCCGGGGGCGGGTGGAGCTCGACGACGAGACCCTGCGCGACGGGCTCCAGTCGCCTTCGGTGGCGAGCCCGACGATCGCGGAGAAGCTCGAGATCCTGCACCGGATCGCCGGGCTGGGGATCGAGGCGGCCGACATCGGCCTGCCCGGCGCCGGTCCCCAGGTGGCGGCCGACGTCGAGCGGCTGGCCCGGGAGATCGTGGAGCAGCGCCTGCCGGTCGAGCCCAACTGCGCCGCCCGCACGGTGCGCGCCGACATCGAGCCGATCGCCCGGATCTCGCAAGCGGTCGGGCTGCCGATCGAGGCCGCCTGCTTCATCGGCTCCTCGCCCGTGCGCCAGTACGCCGAGGGTTGGGACATGGACCGCATGCTCCGGCTCTCCGAGGATGCGGTGTCGTTCGCCGTGGCCGAGGGGCTGCCGGTCATGTTCGTCACCGAGGACACGACGCGGGCGGCGCGCGAGGACCTGCGCCGGCTCTACACGACGGCGGTCGAGGCCGGCGCCCGGCGGGTGTGCGTGGCCGACACCGTGGGCCACGCGACGCCGGCGGGTGCTCGCAACGTGATCCGCTTCGTCCGCGAGGTGGTCGACGGGACCGGCGAGGAGGTGAAGGTCGACTGGCACGGCCACCGGGACCGGGGCCTCTCGGTCAGCAACGCGCTCGCCGCCGCCGCGGCCGGCGCCGACCGGATCCACGGCACGGCGGTGGGGATCGGCGAGCGGGTGGGCAACTGCCCCATCGACCTCCTGCTCGTCAACATGCACCTGCTCGGCTGGATCGACCGGGACCTGACCGACCTCACCGGCTACTGCCGGTACGTCTCGCGGGTGACCGGAATCCCCTTGCCCGACAACTACCCGGTCGTCGGGCGCGACGCCTTCCGCACCGGCACGGGCGTCCACGCGGCGGCGATCATCAAGGCCCGGGCCAAGGGCGACCACTGGCTGGCCGACCTGGTCTACAGCGCCGTGCCGGCGAGCCTGGTGGGCCGGCAGCAGGAGATCGAGGTCGGTCCCATGTCGGGCGAGTCGAACGTCGTCTTCTGGCTCCGGGAGCGCGGCATCGAGCCCGAGCCCGAGCTGGTCCAGGCGATCTTCGAGCGCGCCAAGGCCTCGATCCGCGTGCTCGAGGAGGCGGAGGTCTACGAGATCTGCCGCACGTGCGGCGTCGCCCTGCCCGACGAGGCCGCCGCGGCGGACCGGATGCCCGCATGATCCCCCCATGCTCGTAGACCGCTTCACCGTCGGCCCCTTCGCCGAGAATTGCTACCTGATCGGCGCGCCGCCGCGGGTGGCCGTGGTCGACCCGGGGGCCGAGAGCGAGCGCTTGTTCGAGGCGATCGAGCGGCAGCGGTGGAAGCCGGAGGCGATCCTCCTGACCCACGGCCACCTGGACCACATCGCCCACGCCGCCCAGGTGGCCGAGCGGTACGGCATCGGCCTCCGCATCCACGCCGGCGACCTGCCCTACCTGCGTCACCCGCAGATGCCCGAGTACGCCGCGATGATCGGCTACCGGCCGCCGCCCGAGCCCGAGGCGTTCCTCGAGGACGGCCAGACGCTGGAGGTGGCCGGTCTCACCCTGCGCGTCCTCCACTGCCCCGGTCACACGCCGGGCCACGTGGTGCTGATCGACGAGGCGAGCCGCCAGATCCTGGTGGGCGACGTGATCTTCCAGCGCGGCGTGGGGCGCACCGACCTCCCCGGCGGTGACACGGAGACGCTGCGCCACTCGATCCAGGACCGTCTCTTCCAGCTCGAGGGCGACTACACCCTCTACCCCGGCCACGGCCCCGAGACCACCCTCGCCGAGGAGCGCGAGGACAACCCCTTCTTCGGCCGCCAGGCCACCGCCCGGCTCGGATGAGCCCCGGAGGCGCCTGAATCGCGCCTACCCCGCCTCCGCCAGCCGGTGGACGCGCACGAGGTTGGTGAGCGGTCGCCGGTCGATGGGGTCGCCCATGAGGATGACGATCGCCTCGCCGGGGCTCGCGAGGCCGGCCGCGAGGAGCTGGCGCTCGACCACCTCGACCACCTCGTCATGGTGCTCGACGTCGGTCTCCAGGAGCCGCGGCCGGACCCCCCAGACGAGCTGGATGCGCCGCGCCACCGCCGGATCGGTGGTGAAGACCAGGATCGACGCCGCCGGGCGGTTGCGGGCGATCATCCGCGCGGTGAAGCCTCCCTGGCTGAAGGCCACGATCCGCTGGACCGGCAGGCGCTCGGCGGCGTAGACGGCGGCCGCCGAGACCACCTCGGCGATCGAGAGCGGGCTCGCGTCCCGCGGCCGGTCGCCGCCGAAGACCGGGAACGGCCGGCTCTCCCGGCCCACCCTCTGCGAGCGCCGGTCGTACGCCTCGGCCTCCTGGATCACCCGGTCCATCATCGCCACGGCCTCGACCGGAAAGCTCCCGGCGGCGGTCTCGCCCGAGAGCATCAGGGCGTCGGCGCCGTCGAGCACGGCGTTCGCCACGTCCGACGCCTCGGCGCGGGTGGGGCGCGGCTGGGTCATCATGGACTCGAGCATCTGGGTGGCCACGATCACCGGCTTGCCCTGGTCGCGCCCGGCCGCGATGATCTCCTTCTGGAGCACCGGCACCCGGTAGAGCGGCACCTCGACCCCCAGGTCGCCGCGCGCCACCATGACGGCGTCCGCCGCCTCCACCAGCTCGCCCAGGCGATCGATGGAGCCCTGGCGCTCGAGCTTGGCGATGAGCGGCAGGCGGCCTCCGGCCGCGGTGGCGACCTCCTGGAGCGCCGCCAGGTCGTCGGCCCGGTTGACGTAGCTCGCGGCCACGTAGTCGACCGCCTCCTCGACGGCGAAGGCGAGGTCCGCGCGGTCCTTGTCCGAGATCAGGAAGGGGAGCGACGTGTCGGGGAGGTTGACGCCCTTGCGGCTCGCGACCCGCCCGCCGTGGACGACCCGGGCGGTGACCGCTCCGCCCGCCGTGGACTCGATCCCGAGCTCCACCAGTCCGTTGTCGATCAGGAGCCGCTCGCCGACCCGCAGGTGGTCGAGGAGGTCCGGGTTGCCGATGGGCAGGGCCGGGCCCTCCGCGGCCCCCGCCCCGCTCTCGCCCGGGCCGTCCGCGGCCAGCCGGACCGTCTGGCCGTCGGCGAGCGTCCGGCTCCCGCCGGGGAGCTCGCCCAGGCGGTAGCGGGGGCCCATCAGGTCGAGGACGATGGGGACGAAGCGGCCCATCTCGCCGGCGAGGCGCCGCACGGCGCGGATCAGGGCCCGGTGCTCCTCGTGGTCGCCGTGCGAGAGGTTCAGGCGGACCACGTCGAGCCCGGCATCGAGCATCCGGCCGATCACCTCCGTCGCGGCGCTCGCCGGCCCGAGGGTGGCCATGATCTTGGCTCGCCGTTCCATGGGAGGCGGAGTATAGCCGCCGGCCGCAAGCCGGCCGGGGCCTCGCCCCGGCGTGGTAGCATCCTGCGTGCGGTAGCCGGCGCCGTTCCCGCGGCGCCCCGCCGGAACCCGCGCTCGACAGGAGCCCCACCCGATGTTCGACGGTCTGCAGACCAAGCTCCAGGACGTCTTTCGCCAGATGAAGGGCGAGGGCAAGGTCACGGAGGAGAGCCTCGACGCGGCGCTGCGCCAGATCCGCCTGGCGCTGCTCGAGGCGGACGTCCACTTCCGGGTGGTCAAGCCGTTCATCGCCAGGATCCGCGAGCGCGCCCTCGGCCAGGAGGTGCTCCAGAGCCTGACTCCGGCCCAGCAGGTGGTGAAGATCGTCCGCGACGAGCTCGCCGCCCTGCTCGGCGACGAGGGCGCCGAGCTCGCCCTCTCGGCGCGTCCGGCGGTCGTCCTCCTGTGCGGGCTCCAGGGCTCGGGCAAGACGACCACCGCCGGCAAGCTCGCCCTGCGCTTGAAGGGCAAGGGCCGCCACCCGGTGCTGGTGGCCGCCGACCTCCAGCGCGCCGCCGCCGTCGAGCAGCTCGTCCAGGTGGGCGCCGGGGTCGACGTGCCGGTGGTGACGCCCGCCGGCGGCGGCGAGCCCGTCCAGCACCTGGTCCGCCGCGCGGTCAAGGAGGCGAAGGAGCACGGCTGGGACACGGTGCTCGTCGACACCGCCGGCCGCCTCCACGTCGACCAGGCCCTGATGGACGAGCTCCGGGGGCTCGCCGAGATCTTGTCGCCCGACGAGACGCTCTTCGTCGCCGATTCCATGACCGGGCAGGACGCGGTCAAGAGCGCCGCCGACTTCGCCCAGGCGGTCCCCCTGACCGGCGTCATCCTGACCAAGCTCGACGGCGACTCCCGGGGCGGCGCGGCGCTCTCGATCCGCACCGTCGCCCGCGTGCCGATCCGCTTCGTGGGCGTGGGCGAGAAGGCGGCCGACCTCGAGCTCTTCCATCCCGAGCGTATGGCCTCGCGCATGATCGGCATGGGCGACGTCATGTCGCTCATCGAGCAGGCCGAGGAGCGCATCGACCGCGGCGAGGCCGAGCGCCTCGCCAAGCGCTTGGTCGACGAGGAGTTCACCCTCGAGGACCTGCGCGACCAGCTCCGCCAGATCCGGCGTCTGGGCCCGCTCTCCCAGATCATGGAGATGCTCCCCAAGGCCGGGCCGTTCCGCGGCCTCGAAGGGGCGAACGTGGACGAGCGCGAGCTCACCCGCATCGAGGCGATCATCAACTCCATGACGCCCCTCGAGCGGCGCCGGCCCAAGGTCTTGAACGGCAGCCGCCGCAAGCGGATCGCCCAGGGGTCGGGCACCCGCGTGCAGGACGTCAACCGGCTCCTCAAGCGCTACCTGGAGATGAAGAAGATGATGAAGGCGGTCAAGAAGGGCGGCCTCCTGAAGCGGATGATGACCGGCATGGGCGGGATGGGGGACATGGGGTTGCCGGGCCGATGACGCGGGCGGCGCCGGCCAGCCCACGGCGGGGTTTGCCCGCGCGGTCGCTTGCTGCTATGCTCTCCGCCTTTGCGCCGCGGGCCACCCGGCCCGTGTAGCGTAAGTGTGCGCTCCAACCGTGGTCGACCTCCATCAGGCGGCGCGACGCAGTCCAGCAGATCGAGAACCTGGAGGGTATAGGACGATGTTGAAGATTCGGCTCCGCCGAATGGGCAAGCGGCACCGCCCGTTCTACCGGGTGGTGGTCTCCGACTCCCGCGCGGTGCCGGGGGCACCGGCGGTCGAGGAGATCGGCCACTACGATCCCATGAACCGGCCGCAGGTCGCGATCGACCTGGGGCGCATCGAGCACTGGGTGGGCCAGGGCGCCCAGATGTCCCCGACCGTCAAGAAGCTGGTCAAGGGCGCGAGGACGGGCCGGGCCGAGAAGCCCGCCGAGCCCGAGACGAAGCGGGGCAAGAGGGCCGCCGCCCCGGCGCCCGCCCCCGAGCCGGCGCCGGCCGAGGAGGCGCCGGAGGCCGAGGCGTCTCCCGAGGCCGCGGCCGAGGCTTCGGCGGAGGAGCCGGCCGGGGCCGAGGTCGCCGCCGAGGAGGCCGCTCCGGCCGCCGAGGACACCGAGGACTCAGAGGGCACCGAAGGCGAGAGCGCCGAGGCAGAGGACCGTGCCACCGATCAGTGAAGAGCTCGAAGAGCTCGTCCGGACCCTGGTCGACTACCCGGACGAGGTCGAGGTCTGGGAGGTCCCCGAAGGCCGGACCGTGCGGCTGGAGCTCGCCGTCGACCCGGAGGACCTGGGCAAGGTGATCGGGCGCCTGGGCCGGACGGCGCGGGCGCTGCGCTCGCTGCTCGACGTGCGGGGCGAGCAGGACGGCGCCCGCTATGAGCTCAAGATCCTCGAAGAAGACGAGCTGTGAGCTCGTGAATGACTCTCCGGCCTACTGCGGGCGCCCCCGCATCACCCCTCGCGGCGTTGCGCCTCCTCGACGTAGGCCCCGCTACGCCTGCGTCGGCGCGCCTTGCGGGGGGCGCGCGGGAACGCCCTCGTGACGGCCGGAGATTCACCCACGAGCTCTAGCCCGCCGCCGGAGGGCGAGGCGGAGCCGGTCGAGGTCGGCCGCGTCGTCCGCCCGCACGGGGTGCGCGGCGAGGCGGTGGTCGAGCCGCTCACGGACGTCCCGGAGCGCTTCCGGCCCGGCGCTGAGCTGCTCGCCTCGCGCCCCGGCGCCCCGGCGGGCGCGAGCTCGAGCCTGACGGTCGAGTCGGTCAGGCCCCATCGCGCCTGGCTCCTGGTGCGCTTTGCGGGCGTCGACGACCGAGACCGGGTCGAGGCCCTCCGTGGCACGTTGCTGCGGGTGCCGCGCTCGGCGGTTCCCGAGCCGCCGGCGGACACCTGGTACTACTTCCAGCTCGTCGGCTGCCGCTGCCGGGACCGGCGCCACGGCGACCTGGGCGAGGTGGTGGAGGTGGTCGAGGACGGCGGCGGCGTGCTGCTCCTCGTCGACGACGGGAGCCGGCGGCTGCCGGTGCCGTTCGTGCGGCAGATGGTCCGTGAGGTCGATCCGCGCACGCGCCGCATCGAGCTCGATCTGCCGGAAGGGTTGCTCGAGGCATGCGCATCGACGTCCTGACCATCTTCCCCGAGCTGTTCGAGCCCTTCCTCCGGACCAGCCTGGTGGGCAGGGCGATCGAGCGGGGCCTGCTGGCGGTCGCGGTCCATGACTTGCGGGACTTCACCGAGGACCGCCACCGGAGCGTCGACGATGAGCCCTACGGCGGCGGCGGCGGCATGGTGATGAGCGCGCCGCCCTGGGTCAGGGCGGTGCGCGCGGTCGCGGGCGAGCGCACGCCCTGGCGGGTGCTGCTCTCGCCCCAGGGCCGCCGCCTCGACGACGGCGGCGTGCGCGAGCTGGCCGGACGCGAGGATCTGCTGCTCCTCTGCGGCCGCTACGAAGGGGTCGACGAACGGGTGCGGCAGCTGGTGGTGGACGAGGAGGTCTCGATCGGCGACTACGTGCTCTCGGGCGGCGAGCTGCCGGCGATGGTGGTGATCGAGGCCGTCTCGCGGCAGGTCCCGGGCGTGGTGGGGCTGGAGAAGAGCGTGCGGCAGGACAGCTTCCGGAACGGGTTGCTCGACCACCCGCACTACACCCGGCCGCCGGAGGTCGAAGGCCTGGCGGTGCCCGACGTGCTGCTCTCGGGCCACCACGAGGAGATCGAGCGCTGGCGCGCGCGCGAGGCGCTCCGCGCCACCCGGGAGAAGCGGCCCGACCTGCTGGCAGGGGCCGGGCTGACGGAGGAGCAGCGTCGAGAGCTTGCGCGTTTGCGACGCGACCACGACGTAGAGGGCTGAGGCGCCGGCGTCTTGCGCCGGCCCAGCTCGTTGGAAATAATCGGACTTTGCCCCCTCGCGGGTGGGTCAGAGAGAGGATCGAGGCCATGAACCAGCTCCAGGACGTGGAACGGCAGTACCAGCGCCAGGACACCGTCCCCGACTTCCGTCCGGGCGACACCGTGCGCGTCCACGTGCGGGTCGTCGAAGGGGACAAGCAGCGCATCCAGATCTTCCAGGGAGTGGTCATCGCCCGCAAGGGCGGCGGCACCCGGGAGACCTTCACGGTGCGCAAGATCAGCGGCGGCGTCGGGGTCGAGCGGATCTTCCCGCTCCACTCGCCGAACGTCGACAAGCTCGAGGTCGTCCGCCGCGGCAAGGTCCGCCGCGCGAAGCTCTACTACCTGCGCGGCCTGCGCGGCAAGGCGGCGCGGATCGAGGAGCGGCGGGTCGAGCAGGCGTCCGACTGAGGAACCTCGGATGGCGGCGCCGCGGGAGAAAGTGGTCCACAACGCGGAGAAGTACGTCTCCCGCGGCAAGATCGAGTCCGGCATCAAGGAGTACCGGAAGCTCCTCGCCGACAACCCGAACGACATCTCGACCCTCAACCGGGTGGGGGATCTCTACGCCCGGATCAACCGCAACAGCGAGGCGATCGACCTCTTCACGCAGATCGCGGAGCAGTACGCCACCGACGGCTTCTTCGTCAAGGCGATCGCGATCTACAAGAAGATCATCAAGCTCGATCCCACCCTGCTCGAGATCTACGAGAAGCTCGCCGACCTCTACCACCGCCAGGGGCTGGTCAACGAGGCGCGCACCCAGTACCAGGTGCTGGCGGACTACTACCAAAAGCACGACAAGACCTCCTCGGCCGTCGGCATCTACCAGCGGATGGCCGAGCTCGAGCCGGACGACCCGTCGCACCACGTGCGCCTGGCGGAGCTCTACCGCCAGCAGGGCGCCGTCGACCGGGCGATGGGCGAGTATCGGGCCATCGCCGACCTCATGCTCGAGCACGGGCGCGGCGCCGAGGCCGCCCAGGTGTTCGAGCGCGCCCTCGACGTCTCGGCCGACGACCTGGGGTTCATCACCGACGCGGTCCTGAAGCTCAAGGAGGAGGGGCACGTCGCGGCGGCGGCCCGCTTTCTCTCGCTGGCGGTCGAGCGCAACCCGAAGGCCGCCAAGGTGGCGAAGCTCGCCGGGCTCCAGGAGCGCTCCGCGCCGCCCGCCGCCGGCGCGGAGCCGGCCGACGACGAGGGCACCCAGCCCGCCGCCGAGCCCGTGGAGAGCGGCGAGGCCGCGCCGGCCGACGAGGCGCTCGAGCCCGCCGGGCGCCTCGAGGCGCTCCCCCCGATCGCCGAGTCGGAAGCTCGAGCTGGAGCTCCCGATCGGCGAGCCCGAGATGGAGCTCGAGCTCCCCGGTGCGGAGGCGTCGCCCGCGACGGTGCAGGCCGGGGAGGCGGGAGCCGAGCCGGGCGAGGCGCCCCTCCTCGACGAGGGAGAGCTGTTCGTCCTCGACCTCGACGACGAGGCGCCCGAGAGCCTGGTCATCCCGCCGCCGGACATGCTCGAGGACAGCGAGCTCCGGGGCGCCGCCTGGGGCGAGCGGGGCGCCTGGAGCGCGCCGCCGGCCGAGGCCGCCGCGCCCCCTCCGGTCGAGACGCCGGCAAAGACCCCTCCGGCCGCCGGAGGCGACTCGCTCACCGACACCTTCGAGTTCGAGCTCGACCTCGAAGCCGACGCCGACGGGCTCCTGGAGACGGTGGACGAGGCCGAGCCGGAGCCGGCCGCGACCCCGCTCGGCGACGAGCTCGACCACGCGCTGCTCGAGCGCACCGCCGCCGAGGTGGCGCCGGAGCGGATCGCCCAACCCGAGGACCTGCTCACCGAGGCGGAGGTCCTCATCAAGTACGGCATCGCCGAGAAGGCCCTCGAGCGCCTCTCGGAGCTGCTCCAGAGGGAGCCGGACAACCTCGAGGCCTTCCGGCTGATGATCGGCGTCCACCTCGAGGCCGGCCACCACGCCCGAGTCGCCGCCCTGGCCGGCGAGCTCCTCGCGATCTCGGCGCGGCTCGGCGAGGACACGGTCTGGCCCGGGGTCCGGAGCGAGCTCGAGGCGGCGGGCTACCGGGTGGAGGGCGAGCGGGTCCATTCGCCGCCGGAGGCGGCGCCCGAAGGCGGGGAGCCCCCCGTCGAGGTCGCGGCCGAGGTCGCGGCCGAGGCTCAGACCGAGGCTCAGACGGAGGCCCCGCCCGAGGCCCGGCCCGAAGCCGAATCCGGGAGGGAGCTGGAGCTCGAGCTCGACGACGACCTCCTGCCGGCCGCCGAGGAGCCGAGCGAGGGCCTGGAGGTCGCCGAGCCGGAGGCCGCCCCAGAGGCCGCCCCGGAGGCCGAGACTCCTGTGGTCCCGGCCGCCGAGGCCGAGGAGGCCACCGAGCCGCCGGCGCCGCCGAAGAAGGGCCGCCGGGCTCGCGGCGACGTCGAGGCGACCCTCGCCGACCTCGCGGGCCGCTTCCTGGGACCGAAGCGCAAGAAGCGCACGCCGCCCGCCCAGCCCCCGCCCGAGCCCCCGCCGCCGCCCGCCGAGCTCCCGGCCGCGCCCCCACCGCCCGCCGCCGAGCCCCCGGCCGCGCCGCCGGCCGAGCCCCCACCGCCCGCCGCCGGGGCGGTCGATCCTCTTCGCGCCCTGGGCGACAGCCTGCGCGAGGAGATCGACCTCGCGGGCGAAGGCGAGGAGGAGGCCGCGGTCGCCGCGGGCGGCGAGGGCGCAGGGGATCTCGACGACACCGGGGTGAGCTGGCTCGACGAGGTGCCGGCCGCCACCTCCGCGGACCAGGCCATGGAGGACGAGGACGCCTTCTTCGACCTCGGGGCCGAGCTCGAGCAGGAGCTTTCCGCCGAGGACGCCCTGGCCGAGGACGAGCTCCTGATCGGCGGCGCCGACCAGTCGCTCGAGGAGATCGTCGAAGGGTTCAAGCGGGGGGTGGCCGAGAACCTCTCGCCCGAGGACCACGACACCCACTTCGACCTGGGGATCGCCTACCGGGAGATGGGTCTCCTCGACGAGGCGATCGGCGAGTTCCAGCTCGCCGCGAAGGACCCCGGCTTCCTGGTCACCTGCGCGTCGATGCTCGGTCTCTGCTTCCTCGAGAAGGGCCTGCCCGAGCTGGCGGTGAAGTGGTACCGCCGGGGCCTCGAGGCGCCGGGGATCAGCGAGGAGGAGCAGCTCGGCCTGCTCTACGACCTGGGCAATGCCCAGGCGGCCGCCGGCGACTCCGCGTCGGCCTACCACACCTTCGTCGATCTCTACGGCGTCAACACCAACTACCGGGACGTGGTGGCGAGGCTCGCCGAGCTCGAGCCCCGGCATTGATCCTGCGTATCGCAGGTCCGCGAGCGAGGAGCTCCATGGACTCGAGCCGGCGGATCATCTGGACGGTCGTGGGGGTGGCGCTGGTCGTCGCCGCCGTCGTCTTCCTCTATCCCGGAGCGAAAGAGAGCTTCGCGCCGGCCCTCACGGCGGCCCGGGTCGCGATCCAGCCCGCCGGGGCCGAGGCGGCGGTCGTCGGACCGGTGCAGGTCCCGGCCGGCACCGCCTTCACCCTCCACGCGGTGCTCGAGGCCCGGGACCGGGACGGGTCCCCCGTGTACTACACCCGGGCGCCGGCTCTCGAGATCGACGGGCGGCGGGTGCCGGCCGAGGCGCTCCGCACCTGGGACCGGCCCTGGAAGGTGAAGGTCTTCTGGTTCACGGTCGAGGGGCCGGCTCCCTACCTCAAGCTCGAGGCCCCGGGCCAGCTCGACCGCTTCCGCTTCACCGAATTCTTCCGCCCGGAGTGGCCGGCGGACTGGTCGGCGCCGGGCCGGCTCGAGGCCCGGTTCTCGGAGGGCCTGGCGAAGGATGGGGGCGCGACGCCCGCGGGACGCTCGTTCGGCACCCAGCGCTACCAGGTGCGGATCGAGCTCTTCGAGCACGACGACGACCTGATGCCCACCAAGCGGTTCATCTCGCCCGGCGGCGACGCCCTGCCGGATCAGGTGGCGAGCTTCCCCACGGTCTACGCGTCGCTGCCGGGCGCCGCCGCCGGCGCCGCCTCGCTCGCCTTCGGGCTCACCGAGATCGAGCCGCCGGCCGCGACGGGAACCGGGCTCCTCCATCGTCTTGCGGACCTCACCCGCCGCCACCTGGCGTTCTCGCGCGTCACCCTGCTCCACGGGATGATCGAGGCGGCGGGCCGAGAGTCGGAGTCGCTCGACTGGCGGCGGATCGACCTGGACGACGGCCCCGCCTGGGGCGGCTCCCCAGCGGGGGTCCATGCCGGCGACCTGCTCCGGGTCGGCGCCCGGGTGGTGGTGCTCTACCAGGATCGACCGAAGGGGGGCATCCCCGGCCGCCTGGACCGGCAGGACCTTTGCTTCGACTACGCGCAAGGGGCCGCGGTCGAGGCGCTCTCCGCGGTCTTCACCGGCGAGGGGCTGGTGGAGCTGGCACGACTGTGACCCGACCATGAGCCAGACCATCACACTCATTCCTGGCGACGGGATCGGTCCCGAGGTGGCCGCGGCCACCCGCCGGGTGCTCGACGCGGCGGGCGCGGGCTTCGACTACGACGTCCAGATCGCGGGCACCGAGGCGGTGGCCCGCTACGGGGATTCCCTGCCCGCGCAGGTCCTCGAGTCGGTCCGGCGCAACCGGGTGGCGCTCAAGGGCCCGGTCACGACGCCGGTGGGCAAGGGTTTCAAGTCGGTCAACGTGCGCCTGCGCCAGGAGCTCGAGCTGTTCGCCAACCTGCGCCCGGTGCGCACCCTGCCCGGCATGCCGCACCGCTTCGAGGACGTCGACCTGGTGGTGGTGCGCGAGAACACCGAGGGGCTCTACGGCGGCCTCGAGCACGAGGTGGTCAAGGGAGTCGTCGAGAGCCTGAAGATCATCACCGAGCGCGCCTCGACACGGATCGCCCGGTTCGCCTTCGAGTACGCGCGCAAGAACGGCCGGCGCCGGGTGACGGCGGTCCACAAGGCCAACATCATGAAGCTCTCGGACGGCCTCTTCCTCGACTGCTTCCGCAAGGTCGCCACCCAGTACCCGGACATCGAGGCCGACGACCGGATCATCGACAACCTGTGCATGCAGCTCGTCCTCCGGCCGGAGGACTACGACATGCTGCTGCTCGAGAACCTCTACGGCGACATCGTCTCGGACCTGGCGGCCGGCCTGGTGGGCGGGCTGGGGGTGGTGGCCGGCGGCAACCTGGGCGAGGACGTAGCGATCTTCGAGGCCGTCCACGGCAGCGCCCCGGACATCGCCGGGAAGAACGTCGCCAATCCTCTCGCCCTCATGCGCTCGGGCGTCATGATGCTCCAGCACCTGGAGATGCACGAGGTCTCGGACCGCCTGCGCCGGGCCCTGCGCCACGTGGTGGTCGAGCGCGGGATCCTGACCCGCGACCTGGGGGGCGAGGCCACGACCTCCGGCTTCGCCGACGCGGTGGTCGAGACGCTGGAGGCGGGGGTGCCGGTGAACCGGCCGGAGACGGATTGACCAGATGTCTGATCAGGCCAGAATCGTGACGAACGAGCCGAGTTCCCCGAGCAACAGACCGAGAGGGAGGGGGCGTCCCTCTCCCCCCGCGAGGGTGGGAGAGGGATTGAGGGTGAGGGGGGCGATCCAATGAATCCAGCGGTCTGGAGTCGCCGTTACGTTGCGCGCAAGCTCGATCGCTGGACTTGGGTGGGGGACCTGCGATTCACGAAGCCGGAGACGCTCCAGGCGCCTCGTCGGTTTGAGGCGGAGCTTTTCTAGATCTGGGAAGGGGACGCCCCCGCCCATGAGTCTCTTTGACGACCAGGTTCCTGCCGAGACCGCGCACGTCGGGAGCGTGTCCGAGGAGGGGACGCCGCTCGCCGAGCGCGTGCGGCCGCGGAGCCTCGACGAGGTCGTGGGGCAGGACAAGGTGGTGGGGGAGGGGGCGTTCCTCCATCGGGCGATCGCCGAAGGGCGGGTGCCGTCGCTCATCTTCTGGGGCCCTCCCGGCTCGGGCAAGACGACGCTCGCGCGGATCATCGCCGCCCGGACCGACCTCCAGTTCGTGCCCTTCTCGGCGGTGACCTCGGGAATCAAGGAGGTCAAGGAGGTGATGGCCGGGGCGGCCCGCCTGCGTCGCGCGACCGGCCGGCGCACCCTCCTCTTCGTCGATGAGATCCACCGCTTCAACCGGGCCCAGCAGGACGCCTTCCTGCCCTACGTCGAGCGCGGCGACATCGTGCTGGTCGGGGCGACCACCGAGAACCCGTCCTTCGAGCTCAACGGGGCGCTCCTCTCGCGCTGCCGGGTGGTGGTGCTCGAGCCGCTCGCGACCGAGGCGCTCGAGGCGCTCCTCGCACGGGCGCTCGCCGATCCCGAACGCGGCCTGGGAGCGGCCGGGGTGACGGCCGACCCCGAGGCCCTGGCCGCCGTCGCCCAGCTCGCCTCGGGCGACGCCCGGCGGGCCCTGAACCTCCTCGAGCTGGCGGTGGCCCACGTCCTGGAGTGGGGGGCCGGGGAGGGTGCCCGCCTCACGGTCGAGACGGTCCGCCAGGTCGAGCAGAGGAAGACGCTCCTCTACGACAAGGCCGGCGAGGAGCACTTCAACCTCATCTCGGCGCTCCACAAGTCGCTCCGGGAGAGCGACCCGGACGCCGCCCTCTACTGGCTCGCTCGCATGCTCGCCGCCGGCGAGGACCCGCTCTACGTCGCCCGCCGCATGGTGCGCTTCGCGAGCGAGGACGTGGGGCTCGCCGACCCGCGGGCACTTCCCCAGACGCTCGCCGCCTGGGACGCCTACCACCGCCTGGGCACCCCCGAGGGCGAGCTCGCCCTCGCCCAGGCCTGCCTCTACCTGGCCTTGGCGCCCAAGAGCAACGCCCTCTACACCGGTTACGGCAAGGCCCGCCGGACGATCGAGGAGCGCCCGGCCGATCCGGTCCCCAAGGTCATCCGCAACGCCCCGACCCGCCTGATGAAGACCGAGGGCTACGGCGCCGGCTACGTCTACGCCCACGACGTCGAGGAGGGCGTGGGCGGCCTCGACTGCCTCCCCGACGCCCTCCAGGGCGAGCGCTTCTACCAGCCCACCGACCGCGGCTTCGAGGCCGAGCTCCGGGCGCGGCTGGAACGCTTCCGCGAGCTGCGGGAGCGGGTCAAGAGCCGCCGGAGGCCCGGGGAGCCGGAAACCGGCTCGTGAACACCGCGCAGCCCGCGGGCCGTTGGCGAGACCGAGCTCACGGCCATGCTGCCTGAGAATCTCGTGGCCGAGGACCTGAAAAGTGGCTGGCACCTTCCGGGGGGGGGCCGTCCGGTCCCACCTGAAAAGTGGCTGGCACCTTCCGAGGGGGCCGTCCGGTCAGCCCTCGAGCCGGTGCTTCTGGACCTTGCCGAGGGCGTTTCGGGGCAACTCGGCGACGACGTGAAATTCGGCTGGCACCTTGAAGGGGGCGAGGTCGCGGCGGCAGTGGGCGAGGAGCGCCTCGGTGTCGACGCCCGCCGCGTCGGCCGCCACCAGCCAGGCCACCGGCACCTCGCCCCACTCCGGGTCGGGGCGCCCGGCGACCGCCGCCTCGGCGACGCCGGGGAAGCGCTCGAGCACCTCCTCGACCTCCCGCGGGTAGACGTTCAGCCCGCCCCGGATCAGGAGCTCGTGGCGCCGGCCGAGGAGGGTGACGTACCCGGTGGCCGGGTCGCGCCGGGCGAGGTCCCCGGTCCGGAACCAGCGGCGGCCGTCGGCGCCCGCGACGAAGCTCGCCGCGGTCGTCTCGGGAGCCCGCCAGTAACCGGCGAAGACGTTCGGCCCCGAGACCAGGAGCTCGCCCGCCTCGCCCGGGGCGACGTCCTCGAGCGGCGGCTCGCCCGCCGGGTCCACGATCCGGATCGAGACCCCGGGAAGCGGCACCCCCACCGTCCCCGGAAGGCGTGGACCGGCGTAGGGGTTCGAGAGGTTCATCCCCGTCTCGCTCATGCCGTAGCGCTCGAGGATCTCGTGGCCGGTAACCGCGCGGAAGGCCCGGGAGGTCTCCGGCGAGAGGGGCGCGCTTCCCGAGGCGAAGAGGCGCATCCGGCGGAGCCCGGAAAGCTCCTCGCGCCGACCGAGCGCGGCCACGAGGCGCACGTACATGGTGGGGACGCCGAAGAAGAGGGTGGGCCTGCCGCCGCCCGCCGCACCTGCGTCCGGGGCGGCGAGCTCGGCCGCCACCGCGCCGGCGTCGAACCGGCGCCGGAGCTCGACCCGCGCGCCGGCGGCGAGGGCCGTCAGCAGCCCCACGACCAGGCCGTGGACGTGGAAGAGCGGGAGCGTGAGAAGGAGCACGTCGTCCGGCCGCCAGGCCCACGCGGCGAGGAGGCCGGTGACCGTGGCGAGCAGGTTGTCGTGGGTGAGGACCGCCCCCTTGCTGGCGCCGGTGGTGCCCGAGGTGTAGACGAGGAGCGCCGGGTCGGCTCCGTCCGGGGGCGCCGGCAGGGGTGCCCCGGCCCCCGCCGCCACCTCCCCGCCGGCCACCTCCTCCAGGCTCACGACGGCTTCGAGACTCGCGCGCGCCTCGGCCGGCACCTCCTCGAGAGGGGCCGCGCGATGAGCCTCGGCGACCAGCAGCCGGGGCTCGGCGTCGGCCAGCAGGTGGGCCACCTCCCGCGGCCGGTAGGCGAGGTTCACGGGCACCGCCAGGGCTCCCAGCCGAAGCGCCGCCAGGTAGGCGACGGCGAGTTCCGGCCGGTTGCCGGCGAGGAAGGCCACGCGGTCGCCGCGGCCGAGGCCCCGGGCGGCGAGCCCGGCCGCCGAGCGCTCGAGCGCTCCCCCGAGCGCGCCATACGTGAAGGTCCCCCCGGGCGCCTCCCCGGCCAGCGCCACGGCCCCGGGCCGCTCGCGCCGGTGGATGGCCAGCAGGTCGAAGATCGTCAACCGGTCCCCCCCACAACCCCTCGATCCCCTTCCCTCCCCCGGGGGGGAAGAAGACGCCCCCGCCCGGTGCTGCGCTCATCGGTTCGCGGTGGGTGGGCTGGGCGGGGTCTCCGGGGTCTCGCTGCGCAGCGTGCGCAGCAGCTCCTGGAAGCCCGCGTCCTTCTCCAGCACCTCCGGGCCGACCCGGATCAGGGCGTCGATCGCCTTGTCCGGCAGGGCGAAGCTCGTGGGCAGGGTCTGGAGGTAGGTCCGCTCGGCCGGGTCCTCGACCTTGTCGAAGGACACCTCGATGTCGTGGAACCCCACCACGTCGCCCGGGCTCGGCGGGATCCGGCACCCGGGGCAGGCCTGGCGGACCACCTCGGGCAGCTCGTGGGCCTTGCGCTCCTCCTCGAAGTGGTCGCGCAGCAGCTCGATGGTCTCGAACGAGTAGTGGGCCATGGGCGTGCCGGCGGCGGTCTGGAGGGTGCGGATCAGGTTCGGGGCGTTGTGCCGGTCGTCGAGGGTGTTGGCCGACTCCTTCTGGGCGTTGACCACGATCACCACGACGTGTTCGATCTGGCCGTTGTTCATCTCGTTGACCAGGCTCCACGGGCTGTCGTTCGAGGTCAGGGCGTAGAAGGGCCCCCGGAGGCCGATGTTGTCCGCCACCCCGCCGTCGATCACGTGGACGTACGGGTGATGCTCGACCAGGTACGAGGCCTGCTCCCAGGCGGCCATGTAGCGGCGGGGGTTCGACCACCGGTCCTGGAGGGCGTTGGACAGCGCCTGGGGCACCCGGTAGCCGCACGCGTCGGCGTGGTTGTGGAGGGTGATGGGGGTGAGCAGTCCCGGGAAGGCCGAGGAGGCGGCGACGCCGCGAGCGATCGGGTAGGGGCCCAGGTCCGAGCACAGGAAGTCGAACTGGTCCTGGGTGAACTCGAAGCGGGCGCCCTCGCCCATCTCGGTCGAGTTCATGATGACGTAGGGCCGCCGGCCGCGCTCGACCAGGTCCTCGAAGGTCTTGTGCTCGAAGACGTGGCGGTCGTAGAAGCGGGCCGCCATGTCGATCCGGTCGAAGTTGGGCGAGGCGAGGCGCACCCAGTTCGACGGGTAGAGGAGCAGGCGTTTCAGGTCCCCCTGGATGTTACGGCGCAGGAAGACCGGCTCGAACTCCGAGAACAGCTTGTCCTTGCCGAAGAGGGCGTAGTAGGCGGCGGTGAAGGAGCCGCCCGAGACCGAGGAGATCACGTCGACCTCGTCGAGGAGGGTGGTCGTGCCGCCGCCCTCGGCGGGGATCTCGATCTTCGAGAGGGCCTCGAGCACGCCGTAGGCCAGGGCCGACGCGCGGGTGCCGCCGCCCGAGAAGGTGAGGATCACGAAGAGCCGGTCGCTGTTGCCCGGGCTCGCGAGCCGCGAGAAGCGGTAGCCCGCCGCCGGGTCGACGTGGGTGAGAGGCGGGTTGACGAAGTGATGAGCGCAGCCCGCTGCGAGGAGCGCCAGGCCGCAGGCGAGCAGAGTCGTTTCAGCTCTCGGAGAACGCAAAGTCCACCTCCAGCGGTCGGATCCGGAAGGTCCCGGAGACAGCGAGGGTCTGCCGCGCCGGAGTGTAACCGGCGGCCGGGCAACCCGGGTCGTGGTCGTCGCCCGGGCAGGCGCAGAGGGCGAAGGTGTGCGTGCCTTTCTGGACCTCCAGCACCACCTTCGTCCGGCCGCTCTGCCGGTCGTCGACCCAGACGGGGCGGTCCGTCCCGTCGCTCGTTCGGATGAGCACGTACTCCATCGTCGGCGCTCCCTTCAGTTGAGAGTTCGGGCGCAAGCTTAGTACATTGCGATTCCGCGTCAGGATTCACGCACCGGCTGCGGATGAGGTATAGTCCGGCTTCTCAAGCAACGAAGTGCAGGACGTCCGGGTGCTGCGGCCACCCGGCGGAGCCGGCCCGGGCGCCTCCCGGGACCGAGCCCCGGTCCCCATGCCGTGAGCAGGAGCACAAGATGGCCGACGAGCCCCGTGTGCCGCCAGGAGGAGAGCCCACCCCGTCCCCAGGGCGCCCGCCCTCGAGCGCCGGCATCGACGCCGAGGACACGCGCGCCCGCTCGTTCGAGGAGGTGCTCGACGCCGAGCTCGCGGCGGTCCGCGAGGGCCGCCGGTTGCGCACCGGGCGCCCACAGGAGCCCTTCCGGGGGGACTCGGCCGTCGAACGGGCCCACGACGCCCGCCTCGTCGGTCTCTCCTTCTCCGGCGGCGGCATCCGGAGCGCCACGTTCAACCTGGGGATCATCCAGGGCCTCGCCCGCCTCGGCCTGCTCGGCCGCTTCGACTACCTGTCGGTCAACTCGGGAGGCGGATACATCGGCGGCTGGCTGACCGCCTGGATCCGGCGCCGCGGCCTCGCCCGGGTCGAGCGCGAGCTCGCCACCGACGCCTGCCGGAGCCCGGAGGACGAGGTCGCCGGGGCTGCCGAGGCTGAACGCCCGGCCGCGGCCGCGGCCGCCCGGAGCGAGCACGAGACCGGCCCGGCGGCGACCGAGGGCGAGGTTCAGGAGGGCCAGGAGGTCGAGGCCGGCACCATCCGGTTCCTGCGCCGGTTCAGCAACTACCTGACCCCCCGGGTCGGCGCGTTCTCGGCCGATACCTGGACGCTGGTCACCACCTACCTGCGCAACCTCCTCCTCAACCAGGTGATCCTGGTCGCCGCCCTGGGCGCGATCCTGCTCGTGCCCCGCCTGGTGCTCCTGCTCTCGAAGCACTTCGACGAGCACGACGGCTACCTCCTCTTCGGCCTGGCCCTGGTCTTCCTGGCTGTCGCGGTCGTCGGCATCGGCTGGAACATGTTCCAGATTCTCTACCGGGAGCGGCGGGACCACGAGCCGTGGCCGAAGCTGACCGATCAGAGCTGGACCCAGCTCCTGGTCGTGGCGCCGCTCTTCGTGTCGGCGTGGTTCACGGGCCTCTGGCTCTGGTTCACCAAGGCCGGCGCCGAAGCCGGGGCGAGCGGCGGCTTCTCCCTCGCCGAGTGGCTCTCCCGGTGGGTCCCGGGCTACGCCGGCCTGCGGCTCGGCGACCGCGCTCACGAGGTGGTCGCATGGATCGTCCTCGCGGCCCTGGTCTACACCCTGGTCTGGCTCCTGGCCTTCACCTGGTGGCTGGTCCAGCGCAAGCCCGGCGGGACGGGATCGATCGGCCGGTTCTGGGTCGCCGTGCTCGGCGGCGCGCCGATCGCCGGGGGAGTCGGGGGCTTTCTCCTCTGGGGCGTCACCCGCGTGTCGGCGGCCGCCCAGGGGTACTTCAGCCACATCGCCTACCCGCCCGCCTGGCACCTGCTCCACATCAACATCTGGAAGCCGCCGGCGATCACGGTGGTCTTCCTGCTCACGGCCTTCGTCCACACCGGCCTTATGGGACGGGCGTTCCCCGAGTCGCTGCGCCAGTGGTGGAGCCGGCTGGGCGCCTGGCTGCTGATCTACGCGGTCACCTGGCTGGGTCTGTTCGGGATCGCGATCTACGGGCCGGACATCCTGATTCTGCTGCCCGACGCGCTGGCATGGGCCCTGGGCGGCGGCTGGCTGGCCTCGACCGTCTCCGGGGTTCTCGTAGGCAAGGGCTCCTCGATCCCGGCGTCGACCGACCAGAAACCCCCGCTCGTGCGGCGGATCGTGATCGCGGTCGTGCCCCAGCTCTTCATCGTGGGCCTCCTCGCCCTGGTGGCCCTCGGCCTGCACGCGGTCCTGAGCCCCTCGCGGGCCGAGGTCGACGCCGCGGTCGCCACAGCCCGGACCCGGGCCGCGGCGACCGCTCCGTACCAGGCCGCGCCGGGGGCCCCGAAGCCGGCAGCGGCCGCGGGGGGCGGGGCGGCGGCGCCCACCGGGGCCCACGCGGTCCTGCTGCGAGAGTCCGCGCGCGACTGGGCGGGGACCACTCCGGGCGCCACCTGGGGCCTCCTGGCGCTCCTCGCGTTCGTCGCCGCAGTGCTCTCCTGGCGGGTCGACATCAACGACTTCTCGATGCACCTGTTCTACCGGAACCGGTTGATCCGGTGCTACCTCGGGGCGTCGAACCCCAGCCGCCGGCAGCAGCCGTTCACCGGCTTCGACCCGGCCGACGACCTGCCCCTCGCCACGCTCTCGCCCTTCGTCGGGCTGGGCTCGGGCGGCGCCCCGGCGAGGCCCTACGACGGCCCGTACCCGATCCACAACATCACCCTGAACCTGGTGGCCGGCAAGGAGCTCGCCTGGCAGGAGAGGAAGGCCTCGGCCTTCGTCGCGACGCCGCTCTTCACCGGCTTCGACGTCTACGAGGGCGAGGCGAGCCGGAACCTCGCGGCCGACGGCTTCCGGCCCACCGGGGGCTACGAGCCGAAGCCGCGGGGCCTCACCTTGGGCACTGCCATGGGGATCTCGGGCGCCGCGGTCAGCCCCAACATGGGCGCCGGCACCACGCCCGCCATGGCCTTCCTCTTGACCGTGTTCAACGTCCGCCTGGGCTGGTGGCTGGGCAATCCGCGCCGCGAGTCGACCTGGGCGAAGCTGGGACCCACCTTCGGCCTCGTAACTCTCCTCTCCGAGCTCTTCGGCCACACCGACGAGACCTCGCGCTTCGTCTACCTCTCCGACGGCGGGCACTTCGAGAATCTGGCGCTCTACGAGCTCATCCGGCGGCGCTGCCGGTTCATCGTCGCCACCGACGCGGGTGCCGACCCCGGCCTGGCCTTCGGCGATCTCGGGAACCTCGTGCGCAAGTGCTGCACAGACTTCGGGATCGAGGTCGACGTCGACACCACCCAGATCCACCGCGACCCGGCCACCGGCAAGAGCCTCTGGCACTGCGCCGTGGGCAGCATCCGCTACGACCGGATCGACCCCGGCGCCGCCCCCGGGACGCTGGTCTACGTCAAGGCCTCGCTGACCGGTGACGAGCCCGCCGACACCCAGAGCTACGCCACAGAGCACGCCGAGTTCCCGCACCAGTCGACGGCCGACCAGTGGTTCGGCGAGTCTCAGTTCGAGAGCTACCGCAAGCTCGGCGAGCACGTCGTCCTCTCGGTACTGCGCCCGGCGGCCGAGGATCCGGGCACGGCCGACGTCGAGCGCCTCTTCGTCGACCTCGCCGAGGTCTGGTACCCGCCGGCGACGGCCGAGGCCGGCTCCTTCAGCCGGCACGCCCACGCCCTGAGCGAGCTGCTCGAGCGGCTCTCCACGGAGGAGGAGCTCGGCTTCCTCGCCGCCCAGCTCTACCCCGAGTGGCGGGAGCTGACCGGGGGGACGGCGGACCGGCCGCCGGCCGAGCTCTGGCTGCCCGAGACCTACGAGGAGCGGCGCGCCGGCTTCTTCTTCTGCACCGCCCTGATCCAGCTCATGGAGACGGTCTACCTCGACCTGCGCCTCGAGAGCGAGCACGACCACCCGGACAACCGGGGGTGGATGAACCTCTTCAACCACTGGACCTGGTCGGGGATGTTCCGGGTGACCTGGGCGGTGACCGCGAGCACCTACGGCGCCCGCTTCCAGACCTTTTCCGAGCACCGGCTCGGCCTCGGACCGGGCTATCTGATCGCCGAGGAGGAGCGCCTGGATCGGGCCGGGGCCCTCGACGAGCTCGCGGCGGACCCGCGCGTCAACTTCCTCGAGCTCTCTCTCCTGCGCCGGCTGACGGAGAAGAACCCGGGCCTCGTCGACCGCCTCTTCGTCCTCCGGCTCGTGGTGCGCGACCCGACGAGCGTCGGGCAGGGCGACGGTGGGGAAGCTCCGCTTCACCTTCGGCATCGCCGCCGCGAGCGGCGACGAGCTGGTCTACTTCCGGGTCCAGGACCACCTGCGCAAGATGGGCTTGGGGCGCGCCGGGCTGGCGGTGCTCATCCGCCGGCACGGGATCCGCGAGCTCCGGAGCCTCCGCCCCGAGGAGCTTCCCGAGTGGACGCTCAAGAAGCCCGGCGAGCACGACCAGGAGCGGTTCCGCCGCCTGTTCCGGTCGGTCCTCTACGAGGTCCTGGAGACGCCGGACCGGGCCTCGGCCTGAGGCCGCCGGAGCGTCCTTCACAAGCTCTGAGGTGGCCGGCTGCGATAGGCTTCGGCGGAACGCGCGCGAGAGAGGAGAGCACCGTGGCCGAGGCCGACTCGAGCAGCAGCCCCAAGAACTTCCGGCCGGAGGTCCCTCAGCGCAGCGAGCCCTTCTTCCTCAAGGGCTCGAACGAGCTCGACTGGGGCTTGAAGAACCGCCTGGCGAGCATCTTCGACCCGCGCTCGGGGCATACCGTGATGCTCGCCTTCGATCACGGTTATTTCCAGGGCCCGACGACCGGGCTCGAGCGGGTCGACCTCGACATCGTGCCGCTCGCCCGCTGGGCCGACACCCTGATGTGCACGCGGGGGATCCTCCGCACCTCGATCCCGCCCACCTACCGTGGCGGCATCGTGCTCCGGGCGAGCGGCGGCCCGAGCATCCTGGCCGAGGACCTGACCGACGAGGCGCTCGCCCTGTCGCTCGACGAGGCGGTGCGGCTGAACGCCGCGGCGGTGGCCGTGCAGGTCTTCATCGGCGGCAAGAGCGAGCGCCGGACCGTCCACAACATGACCCGGCTCGTCGACCAGGGCAACCGCCACGGGATCGCCACCCTGGCGGTGACCGCCGTCGGCCGGGAGATGACGCGGGACGCCCGCTACATGCGCCTCGCGACCCGGATCTGCGCCGAGCTCGGGGCGACCTACGTCAAGACCTACTACGTCGCCGACGGCTTCGACACGGTGGCCGCGGCCTGCCCGGTGCCGCTGGTCATCGCCGGGGGCAAGAAGCTCCCGGAGCGCGACGCCCTGGAGCTCGCCCACCGCGCGATCCAGGAAGGCGCCGCCGGCGTCGACATGGGGAGGAACATCTTCCAGTCCGAGAACCCGGCGGCGATGATCCAGGCGGTGCGCCGGGTCGTCCACGAGGGCGCGGCGCCCGCCGAGGCCTACGAGCTCTATCGCGAGCTCGCCAACGAGCCGGTCGGCGTGTAGCCGGTCCGGCGCGTCTCCGGCACCGAACGAGACGATGGAAAGCCGCTGGTCGGACGAGGAGGCCGAGCGCTTCGTCACGCGCTACGGGGCCGAGCATGGCGAGCCGCTGGCGCTTCGCACCTACACCAGCCGGCTCCTGGGCGTCGACCCGTCCCTGGTGCTCCACGGCGGGGGGAACACCTCGGTCAAGGGCGAGCTCGGCGACCGCTTCGGCGAGCGCCACGCGGTCCTCTGGGTCAAGGCCTCGGGCCGGGATCTGGCGCGGGCCGAGCCGGCGGACCACGTGGCGGTGGACCTGGTGGCTGTGCGCCGGCTGGCAGCGCTGGCCGGCCGGCTCGACGGCGCGGGGCTCGACGACCCGGCGCTCGCCGACGAGCTGCGCAACCACCGCTTCGATCACCGCGCGCCCACGCCGTCGATCGAGACGCCGGTGCACGCCGCGATCCCGGCGCGCTTCGTGGACCACACCCACGCCGCCGCGATCCTGGCGCTCACCAACCGCCCGGACGGCGAGGCCGTGGCCCGGGAGGCGCTGGGGCCGGACGTGGTGGTCCTCCCCTACGTCGTGCCGGGGCTCGCGCTCGCCGCCGCCGTGGGCGGGGGCTTGGCGGCGCTGGCGGCGGCGGGGCGCGACGCGGCGGACGTCCCCGGCATGGTCTGGGCGCGTCACGGCCTGGTCACCTGGGGCGAGAGCGCGCGGCAATCGTACGAGCGGACGATCGAGCTGGTCTCGCGGGCCGAGGCGTACCTGCGAGGCGAGATCGCGCGGGCGCGGGAGGCCGGGCGGGGTGGAGTGGAGGTGCGCGCGGGCGCGGTCGTCGAGCCCGAGGTCGCGCGGGAGCGGCTGGCGCGGGTCGCACCGGTCCTCCGGGGGCTCCTCGCCCGGCCCTCGGGCGACCCGGACCGGCCGTACCGGCGGGTGATCCTCCGCTCGCTCCAGGAGCCGGGGCTGCTCGCGCTGCTGGCCCGCTCCGACGCCCGGGAGCTGGCTGTGTCGCCGCCCCTCACCGCCGATCACCTGATCCGTACCGGCCCCTGGCCGCTCTGGGTCGACGAGCCGCCGTGGGACGACGCCCCCGCCCTCCGCGCGCACCTCGAGGCGGCGATCGAGGGCCACGTCCGCGACTACCGGGCCTACGCCGAACGCCACCTCCCGCAAGGTGCCAGCCACCTTTCAGAAGGTTCCCCGCCAGGTGCCAGCCACCTTTCAGAAGGCGCCGGCCGAGTCGCGGGCGACTTCGAGCGGCCCCGGGTGCTCCTGGTCCCCGGCCTCGGCGTGGTGACCGTCGGCGCTTCGGCGGCCGAGGCGGACGTGGCTCGGGACATCACCTTCCGGACCCTCGAGACCAAGGCCCGGATGGCCGCCGCCGGCGCCCGCTACCAGGGCCTCGCCGAGGAGCACCTGGCGGCCATGGAGCACCGCCCCCTCCAGCTCGCGAAGCTCTCCGGCCGCCTCGCAGCCGGTCGAGACGAGGCGCCGCTGGCCCGCACGGTCGCCCTGGTGACCGGCGCCGCCGGCGCCATCGGCACGGGGGTCTGCCGCGAGTTCCTGGCGGCGGGAGCCCACCTGGTGGCGACCGACCTCGCGGGCGAGCGGCTGGACCGCCTGGCAGCCGACCTGGCGGCGGCGGCCCCCGGGCGGGTCCTGGCCGCGGCGATGGACGTCACCGATCCCGCCTCGGTCGCCGCCGCCTTCGACGCCGCGGCCCGCGAGTGGGGGGGCGTCGACCTCCTGGTGGTGAACGCCGGCGCGGCTCACGTGGCCCCGCTCGAGGAGCTGCGCCTCGCCGACTTCGAGCGCCTGGAGCGGATCAACGTCCACGGGGCGCTCCTCCCCCTGGCCGAGACCGCGCGTCGCTTCCGCCTCCAGGCGACCGGCGGTGACGTGGTCCTGGTCTCGACCAAGAACGTCTTCGCTCCCGGCGCCTCGTTCGGCGCCTACAGCGCGACCAAGGCCGCCGCCCACCAGCTCGCGCGGGTGGCGAGCCAGGAGCTGGCGCCGCTCGGTGTCCGGGTCAACATGGTGGCGCCCGACGCGGTCTTTGCCGAGGGCGACGTCCACTCCGGCCTCTGGGCCGAGGTCGGCCCGGCGCGCATGAAGGCCCGCGGCCTCAGCGAGTCCGGGCTCGAGGCCTACTACCGGGGCCGGAACCTCCTCCACGCCGAGATCACCGCCCGCCACGTCGGGCGCGCCGTCCTCTTCTTCGCCACCCGCCAGACCCCCACCACCGGCGCCACGCTCCCCGTCGACGGAGGGTTGCCCGACGCGACGCCGCGGTAATGGAGCGGTATACTGTGCGCCTCCTCGCCTGCGCGACGGAGGGCCTCGTGGACCGGGGCGGCGATACGTGATATTTCTACTCAACTAAGTAACAATTATCGATCCCTGGCTCCGCCGGCCCTCTCATCCGGCCCGGAGGCGAGGGATTGGCGACCCTCGCCTCCTTGCATGCAGGCATTGCGATGCATGGCTGTTCTTGCGTTTCCAGGCGCCACGGCGCGATCGACAGGTGTGCTGTAAGTGCAGAAAATATAAATAGAGTTCTCGGGTGTTGACAGGGGCAACGCGCGTCCCTAGGGTCAGCGGCGAACGCTTGACCTAATTCAGCGAGCCCGCCGCTCCGGGGCCATGCATGATGTCGTCGTTCGGTCGACTCGCGCGTCGAAACGCGCTCTTCGCGGCCCTGGTGGCCTTCTCCTGCCCGATTGGGCCCGGCGGGGCCGTGCACGCGTCGTCGCCCCCCGACCTGGGCAACGCCCGGCTGTTGATCGCCGGGACCCGCCTGACCGTCGAGCCGGAGGCCCAGACCGTCCCCTTCGACACGGCGACCATCGTCAAGACGAGCCTTCAGGGCTACGACGTCACGAGCGGCGCCCTGCCCGCCGACCTCCGGGTCCTTGCCGACTTCACCGGGCCGGAGATCGACGGGGTCCTGACCCTCGAGACCTCGCCCGGCGAGCCCTTCAGCGTCCCCCGGTTGCACCTCGAGGGCCAGTACGAGCTCGACAACATCCGCCTGGTCGAAGGCGACGAGCTGCTGGCCTACGGCGAGCCCCGGTCGGCGGGCGTCCTCGTGACCCAGGTGCTGGTGACCCGGGTCACCTCGCGGGCCCTCACCCTGGATGAGCTCCGCAGCTACGGCGTGGTCACCGACGACCAACGGATGAGGGCCTTCAACTTCACCTTCGGATTCGCGGTCGCCGGCCGGGTCTTCGACTACAACTTGCCGGTGCTGCTGCTCCCGGGAGGCGCGACCGGAGGCGGTCCTTCGATCCAAGTCCTCCAGCCCGCGCTGTCGTTCGGCAGCTTCGGCGGCACTACCGGCCCCAGGTTTCAACCCCCGCGGCTCGAGCCCTTCACCTTGACCCTGGAGACCACGAAGCCCTACGGAGGTCTCAACCAAGGCTGCCTCAGCATCGACGGCTGTGACGTCGGCGCGCCACTGACCCTGCCCGGGGTCATCCTCTTCCCGACCGACGTCAGCCTGTTGAACCAGTTCTTTTCGGTCGTCGTGGTGGCGAAGAACGACGCGCCCGAGGGCGACTCCCTGGTGATCCGGGACCTGACCGCGAAGATCAGTCTCCCGCCCGGGCTCCGCCTCGCCGAGACGGAGCCGCCGACCCCGCTCGGGGTGCCCGTCCCCGTCCGGGTTCCGGGAGCCGACGGGGAGCTCGGCACGGGCGACGACCTGACGTTCCTCGTCGCCCAGGCCGAAGGGCAGGCCGAGGTCCTCGTCGAGGGCCGCCAGGAAGGGACTCACGTCGTCGAGTTCGATCTCCAGGGAGTGCTCGACGGCTTCCCGGACGGCGAGATCCGGAAGATCTCCGGCAAGGCGCGGGGGGCGGTCGTGGTCCGCGACCCGACGCTCGGCCTGACCATCACCCATCCGGACGTCGTGCGCACCGACGAGGAGTACTCGCTCCTCCTCACCTTCTCGAACACGGGCAACGCGCCGGTCAACCTGCTCACGGTGAGCCTTCCCGTGGCGGCGCTCTCCGGCGTCGAGGTGGTGGGCGAGGGCTCGAAGACGATCCCGACCCTGCCCTCGGGCGAGTCGGAAGTCGTCGAGTTCCGCCTCAAGTCGTTGCGCACCGGCAAGGTGGTGGCGAGCTCGATCCGCCACGGCAGCCAGATCGATCCCCGCTTCGAGCTCGCCGTGGGCGTGGGCGAGGCGGGCATCCCGCTCTCGCCGGACACGATCATCCTGCCCGACTCCACGTCGGAGCTCCCCCGGGCTGGTGCGCAACGCCCTCGCCCTCTCGGGGCTGGCGTACTCCCTGGGAACGGCGCCCAGCGAGGCGATCCGGCCGGACCTGCCCCAGATCGACCTCCGGGGCCTCCACGAGAAGGTCTACTGGCTCGGCCAGGCCGGACGCCACGTGAAGCTGGGCGAGGACCTGTTCGACAGCGCGGCGGTCCTGGCCGCCGAGTGGACGGGGGCGCGCAATCCGGACTGGGAATGGGACCGCCTGCGCCGGATCACCCAGAAAGGCGGCCTGGTCGGCGACTCGCTGGCCCAGGTGTTCGCGGCCGAGGCCACGGCCACGAGTCCCTCAGCCGCCTTCGACCGCTTCGCGAGCACCACCGCCTACCTCGGCCCCCTGCAAGCGGCCCTGGGGGTCGGCCCCGGCGTCTCGGTGACCGTGGCGAGCCGGACGAGCGGCAAGACCGTGGTGGGCTCCGGGATCGACCCCCTCCGGGTGCGCGAGCTGGCGTTCGCCGACCTCTACGACCTGGGCGGCTCCCAGATGGCCCTGATGGCCTCGCCGGAGGAGGGCGGGTACCGGATCCGCCTCGAAGACGCGGACGGCGGTGGCCAGGAGCTCCACCTGCTGATTCGCGACGAGGCCGGAGTCCTGCGCAAGGTCGAATGGAACGGCCTGTCGCTCGCGCCGGGCGGGTCGGCGGAGGTCGAGTACCAGCCCACGGACGGCCAGCTCGCCCTCGCCGTCGACGCCGACGGCGATGGACAGGCGGAGAGCTTGGTCCCGGGCCTCGAGAGCACGTTCGCGCCGCGCCCCTTCTCCGTCCTCTCAGCGGTTCAGGACCCCACCGATCACGCGGGCCATTCGATCGAAGTCCTCTTCAGCCAAGACGTCGATCTCCAGTCGCTCTACCCCCGCGACCCGAACCATTTCAGCCTTCCCGGCAACGTCTCCAACGGCGGCCTGGTCCAGGTCGAGGCGGACCTGGCCGGCGGCCTTCTCGGCGGCTGTAGCTCCGCCGGTTGTGGCGACGAGAGCAACCCGTACGTGATCCAGAACCCCTTCGAGGGCCTCCTGAACACGCGGGTGGTTCGGGTGCTGTTCAACAACCCGGTGAGCCCGTACAAGACCCATGAGCTCACCGTCCAGGGCGTGGCGAGCGTCACCGGCGAAACGGTCTCGACCGTGCCAGTCTCCGTGCAGACCACGGTCACCGATCCGGGGACGATCGTCCAGGGGCGGGTCTTCGGCCCGGGCGGCCAGCCCGTGCCCTACGCCCAGGTCGAGCTGGTTGAAGCCGACCAGCTGTACACCTACTTCGACAGCAAGTGCTACCGGCACCCGACCGCTCTCGTCCAGGCGGACGCCGCGGGTCGTTTCGAGCTCGACTACGTCCGCCAGACTGCCTGCTCTGACCTCTACGAGATCCGTGGCAGCGACCCTGCGAGCGGACGCCACGGCTCGGCCCGAGGGCGAGTGCGCTTCATCGGCCAGACCGTCGAGCTCGACGTGTTGATGCTCGGTCGGGGCACCGTCCGGGGGCGGGTGACGTACGAGGACGGAAGCGTCCCCGAGAGCTTCCAGGTCGTGGGCTACAGCCCGGTCTTCTTCGAGGGCAGCGAGGCGAAGCTGGGCCCCGACGGCACCTACGAGATCCGGGACCTGCCGGTGGGAACGATCAGCCTCGGCGCCACAGACTACGAGGGAGGGTATGTCTATCAGACGGTCGAGATCCCCTCCGCGGGGTCGGTCACCGAGCGGAACCTGACGATCATCCGGCGCTCTCCCGAGGAGGCCACCGGCGACGTGCGCGGCACGGTCTTCGCCACCGACGGCACGACTCCGATCTTCGACGCGTACGTGGCTCTCTACGTCGATGGGGAGCTCTCGGGCGTCGAGCGCAGCGGCGCCGACGGCATCTTCGACTTCGGCACGGTGCCCGCCGGCCTCGCCGAGATCGAGGCCTTCGATGGCGCGACCGGCCTGTCCGGCGCCCAGCTCTTCTTCGAGGTCCAGGCCGACCAGGTCAACGAGGTGACCGTCCTCCTCAAGGACGACCGCGGAGCGGTCGAAGGGCACGTCTATCGCCAGCGCCTGGATTCGGTGACGCCCGTCGAGGGGGCGGTCGTCTGGGTCAGCGGCACCCCGTTCAACACGGTCACCAACGCCGACGGTTTCTACCGGATGGAGGGGGTCTTCGCAGGCAGCCGCCAGATTCTCGCCGCCGACCTGGAGAACCAGGCCGAGGTCAGGGACAGCGTGACCGTCCAGCCCGGAGGCCAGACGGCCTACCGCGATCTCTACTTCATCGAGAGCGTAGGGAGCGGGCTCGCGGGCGAGGTTCTCGGTGTCTCGGGCAACCCGGTACCGGGGGCGACCATCCACCTCGGCAACAACTCCGGCGGCTGGTGGAAGGCGACGTTTACCGACACCTCCGGCCGATTCACGCTCCCCGACCTGCCCCCGGGCAGCTACGAGATCTACGCCTACGCCGGCAACGTGGGCATCGCCCAGGGAGCGACCATCCACTACGAGGGCGAGACGCCCTTCGTCCGGATCCAGTTCAAGAGAGGCACGATCCGCGGCAAGACCGAGACGATCAACGAGCAGGGCCAGACCGTGGGAGTGATCTCCCTGGTTACCTACCGTACGACGGTCGTCAATCCTCTATACGGGATCGTTGGCCTCGACTACAGGACTCACACGCTCGAGACCAACGCCGACGGCACCTTCGAGATCCCGGACGTCCTCGCCGGCTCCTACCAGCTCACGGTCTCGAACGCCTTCCTCGGCGAGAGGACGGCGCGCGGCGAGATCGTCACCAACGGCCAGGTCGAGGAGCACGACTTCCTCTTCGAGCCCTCCGGCCGGGTCCACGGCACGGTCCTCGACTGGGATGGCGCGACGCCGGTCGCCGGTGTCACGGTCAACCTCCGGCATCCCGCATTTGGCCAGTACGACCTGACCACCGACGCGGAGGGGAAGTTCGCCTTCGAGCTCATCCCGCCCGGCTCGGACCGCTTCGCGATCGACGCCGAGATCGAACGCGACGGGGTCTACCGGAGCGCGCGGATCTGGGCCGCGCTCACCCGCGCCGGGCAGGATCTCGAGGTCGAGATCACCCTGCCGATGCAGGGGGCGGTGAGCGGCTGGGTGGCGGACGCCGATGGCGCCCTGGTGCCTAACGCAGTCGTGACGCTCCGCGAGGGAGTCTTCCCCAACCGCACGCTCGTCCACAACACCGACGCGGACGGTAACTTCAGCTTCACCAACGTCTTCGCCGGACCGGTCTCACTCTCTGCCCAGGCTCCCACGCTCGGCGGCCTCGGCGGCCGGGACCAGGTCGAGATCGTCGAGGAGGGCCAGGAGGTCTACAGCGTCATCACCCTCGAATCCACCGGCGAGGTGACCGGCCGCGTCCTGAGCCCCGAGACCGGGGAGGTCGTGCCGACGGTCCAGGTGGCGATCGACCGTCGTCTCGGCATTTCCAGCTACGACACGATCGAGACCCTCACCACCAACGAGGGGGAGTTCCGGTTCCGGCTGCTTCCCCTGGCCTCCTACCGCGTGCGCGCCTTCGACCCCTCGACCGGACGGGTCGGACAGACCGACTGGGCCGACGTTTCCGCCAACGGCCAGGTCGTCGACATCCCCCTGACCCTGGAGGTCCGGGGCATCGTCGAGGGTCACCTCTACGAGCCCGAGAGTCTCCTCGGGATCCCCGGCGCCACGATCGCCCTCCGCACCAGTTCCCTGCGGCCGTTTACCACCTACGCCAGCACCGACGTCGACGGGCACTTCGACTTCGCGGGCATCCCCGAGGGCGCCTTCACGTTGACGACGCGCGACCCCGGAGGCCGGCGCCGGGCCTCGGGCTCGGGAGAGATCGTCGCCGAGGACCAGGTGGTCACCGTCGATCTCTACCTGGAGGCCGTGGGCAGGGTCGTGGGTTCGGTGCTGGCGCCCGTGGGCCAGCCCGACGGGCTCTTCGCCAACTCCGACGTCGTGATCTACGAGGGTTTGACGGTCGTGGGCGCGACCCTCGACAACCCGTACGCTTTCGACGGTGTGATCGCCGGAAGGTCCCTGGAAATCGACGCCCACGAGAACGGCGGTGACCACCGAGGGCGGGCCTACGGGAAGCTCCAGCCTGGGGAGGCGGAGATCACGATCGACGTGCGGATGGAGCCGCTCGGGGCGGCGGCGGTCACGGTCCAGGACAGCCAGGGCAACCCGGTGGCCGGCGCCAGCGTCCGCCTGGGCAATCGGAGCTTCTACGGCTGGAAATCGCTGTCGGCGAGCACCGGCCCGGACGGACGGGCGGTCTTCGCCGGGCTCGGAGCCGGCCCGGTCAGCGTCTCCGCCGTCCAGCCGGTGAGCCAGCTCCGCGGCTCGACCGACGGTCAGCTCACGCT
This sequence comes from uncultured Acidobacteriota bacterium, assembly GCA_963741925.1. Lineage (GTDB taxonomy): Bacteria > Acidobacteriota > Thermoanaerobaculia > Multivoradales > DATKCC01 > CAVUBL01. Next base: position 49,336 of record CAVUJU010000002.1, on the reverse strand, counting down.
CGACGGCGAGCAGCTCGCGCTCGTCGTCCAGCTCCAGGACTCGGGGGTCGTCCAGGGCCGAGTCCTCACCTCCGACGGGCTCACTCCCGCTGCCGACGCCCTGGTGGTCCTCACGCGCGGCGGTCGCACCCTCCAGCTCCAGGCCGACGCCGACGGCTACTTCTCCTTCAGCTCGGTCCCCCTCGGAGGCTACACGGTCTTCGTCCAGCAGAGCTTCGGGCCGGGAACGATCCAGCGCTCGGGCTCGATGGCGAGCAACGGCGAGGTCGACGACCTGGGCACCTTGGTGCTCGACGACGACGATCCGGCCGTCGTCTCGATCGAGCCCGTCTCCGGCAGCGCGGACGTGCCGCTCTCGAGCGCGGTCACCGTGCATTTCAGCGAGCCGGTGGACGTCGCCCGCTGGAGCGGCTCGTGGATCACCTTCCGCAAGCTCGCGAGCTCGGGCGTGGGCTACACGCCGGCCTGGTCGGAGGGCGACACCGTCCTCACCCTGACGCCGAACGCGCCGCTCGCGAGCTTCACGGGATACGAGGTCCTGGTCAAGGGGGGCTACGACTTCGCCGGTCGGAGCCTGCGCGAGATCGCGCGGACCACCTTCAACACGGTCGACGTGGTGCCTCCGACCGTCGTCGACATCGTGCCCCGGGACGGCCAGAGCCAGGTGCCGGTGGACGCCTCGGTCCTCGTGACCTTCTCCGAGCAGGTCACCTTCGATTCTCTTTCGGGCACCGCCTTCCAGCTCACGGACCTGACCGGTGGAAGCGGCGTGACGACGACCTTCCAGCAGCTCGCCGGCGAGCGGCAAGTGCTCCTCACCCCGGCCTCGGGCCTCCAGGCCGACCACCACTACCAGCTCACGATCCAGGCCGTCCGGGACCACAGCGGCAACGCCATGAGCCAGCCGGTGACCACGACCTTCTGGAGCGTGGACACGATCGCGCCCCAGATCGTTTCGATCGAGTTCCCGGCGGGCAGCAGCTTCACCTCCGGCGACGACGTGCCCGTGACGGTGACCGCGACCGACGACTGGGGTGTGGCGAGCGTCGGGATCGCGATCCAGGACTGGAGCTGGAGCGACGACGCCGAGCCCTGGGAGCTGACCGGCGTCGCCCCCATCGTCGCCGCCACGAGCGACCTCACGGTCGCGATCTCGGCGACCGACAGCCACGGCAACGTCGCCACGGTCGAGCGCACCATCCAGGTCGCGCCGAACCCGAATCTCTCCGCGCCAGAGATCTCGGCGAGCTGTGGCCACGAGGGCGGAGTCGTGGTTCCAGGTATCAAGACGGAGTTCCGCTACTCCATACAAGATGACGAGGCCATCGAGAGCGTCCGCTTCCTCGTTGACTCGGAGCTGATCGACGGGATCGACCAACTCGACGTGCCTCGGGACGAGAGGTCATTCCTCTGGGCCCCTCCAGCCGGCGCGACGCCGGGTACCAGCTTCACGGTGAGGCTCGAAGCCCGCGACTTCGCAGGGAACATGGGCTCGAGGGAGCTCAGCGTCTCGGTGCCCTCCGGCGTCATCAAGCTGGGCGGAGGAAGCCTCTTCAACGATTACGCGGGCCAAGAGCTCACGCTCGCCGCGGGCGACTTCGTCCTCCGGGAGCCTCTAGACCTCTCGGCGCTCCATGTGGTGCGGGGCACGACCCTGATCTTGCCTTCCGGGTCCAGCCAGATGGTGCTTCAGGTTCAGCAGGGCCTGGACCTGCAGTGCGGCGCCGCGATCGATGTGACGGGGGACGGGTACCCTGGTGGTACGGCGGCCTCGCGGACGGGCGGGGCGCCGGAGTGGGTTTCGGGCCCCGGAGGAGACCTTGGAGGCAGCCACGGGGGGTTTGGAGCTCCATGGAGCCACCCGGGTGCGGCGGGGGAGGTCTTCGACAGCATCTACGAGCCGACCCTTCCTGGAGGAGGCGGTTCGTATATGGGTTCTTCGAGCAGCGGAGTCGGTGCCTTTGGCGGCGGTGTGCTGGACATCGCGGCGGGATCCCTGGTGCTCGAGGGCGATCTTCGGGCTCGGGGAGCCGACGCGGCGAATTGCAGTCCGGACTCCGGGTCCGGGGCCGGCGGCACGGTCGTGGTCCGGGCGAACGTGATCTCCGGCGGGGGGCAGGTCGACGCGTCGGGCGGGACGATGTTCCGAAGCGGTAGCTTCTGTTGGAACGGCAGCGGTGGAGGCGGCCGAGTCGCCCTCCTGGTGGACTCGTTCGACGGCTTCGATCCGGTGACGCAAGCGAAGGCGTGGGGTGGTCAGTACGCGGCATCGGATGGGACGCCCTTCGGCTATGCGGGCCCGGGAACCGTCTACTTCCGGGACGGTTCAGCCACGTATGGCTCTCTGGTGGTGGACCCGGGGCTCACCGCGACAGGAGAAGTTCGGCGAGGGCCGAGCCTCGACCTTCCGGCGCTCGGGTCGGGCGGGATCGTGAGCGCAGAGGTGGCCGGCCCCGATCTGTGGATCACTTCGGAGACGCCGATGCGAGCTCGCTGGCTCGGGGCGTGGATGGTGTTGCTCGATGTCGGTGGAAGCGAGCTCGGCAGCTTCCGGGTGGCCGAGATCGGCCAGGACGGACGTGTCCGCCTCGAAGGGGCGGGGTCGGTTACCGGGGCGAGCGCATTCCGGGGCTTGTACCGGTTCGACCGGGTGGTGCTGCCGTCTGGTGGCAGCCTCGGGTCGAGCGACAAGGTGGAGGGCAGCGATTGGGAAATCCAGGGTGAGGCTTCGCTGAGCGGCCGTTTGGAAGCGGACAACATCTTGGTCAAGAGGGGTGCGGTGGTGCGGCCCGGGCCGAATGGGAGCTTGCGGTTCGAGGTTACGGACACCCTGACCGTCGAGGCGGGCGCGGTGATCGACGTGACCGGAGGAGGCTACCCTGGTGGTACGGCGGCCTCGCGGACGGGCGGGGCGCCGGAGTGGGTTTCGGGCCCCGGAGGAGACCTTGGAGGCAGCCACGGGGGGTTTGGAGCTCCATGGAGCCACCCGGGTGCGGCGGGGGAGGTCTTCGACAGCATCTACGAGCCGACCCTTCCTGGAGGAGGCGGTTCGTATATGGGTTCTTCGAGCAGCGGAGTCGGTGCCTTTGGCGGCGGTGTGCTGGACATCGCGGCGGGATCCCTGGTGCTCGAGGGCGATCTTCGGGCTCGGGGAGCCGACGCGGCGAATTGCAGTCCGGACTCCGGGTCCGGGGCCGGCGGCACGGTCGTGGTCCGGGCGAACGTGATCTCCGGCGGGGGGCAGGTCGACGCGTCGGGCGGGACGATGTTCCGAAGCGGTAGCTTCTGTTGGAACGGCAGCGGTGGAGGCGGCCGAGTCGCCCTCCTGGTGGACTCGTTCGACGGCTTCGATCCGGTGACGCAAGCGAAGGCGTGGGGTGGTCAGTACGCGGCATCGGATGGGACGCCCTTCGGCTATGCGGGCCCGGGAACCGTCTACTTCCGGGACGGTTCAGCCACGTATGGCTCTCTGGTGGTGGACCCGGGGCTCACCGCGACAGGAGAAGTTCGGCGAGGGCCGAGCCTCGACCTTCCGGCGCTCGGGTCGGGCGGGATCGTGAGCGCAGAGGTGGCCGGCCCCGATCTGTGGATCACTTCGGAGACGCCGATGCGAGCTCGCTGGCTCGGGGCGTGGATGGTGTTGCTCGATGTCGGTGGAAGCGAGCTCGGCAGCTTCCGGGTGGCCGAGATCGGCCAGGACGGACGTGTCCGCCTCGAAGGGGCGGGGTCGGTTACCGGGGCGAGCGCATTCCGGGGTCGGTACCAGTTCGATCGCGTGGTGCTGGAACAAGGCGCAACTCTGCAGGCTTCGGACGACATTGTCGGTGGAACTTGGACCTTCGACGGCGATACCACCCTCTCTGCCACAGTCCGAGGCGAAAGCGCAGTGATCACGAGCGGTACCGTGGTGCAACCCCCGACCGGTGAGACCTTGCGCTTCGACCTCACCGGAGCGATGACCATCGAGTCGGGGGCGGTGCTCGATGTGACGGGCTTGGGCTATCCCGGGGGGACTTCGGCGGCTCCGAGAGGCAGTGCGCCGGATGGGGTCTCCGGGTCGACTCCGACGGCAGGTGGCAGCCATGGCGGCGCGGGGGGAGCTGGCCAGAACCCCGGGGCGGTCCCGGGCGAGGTCTATGACAGTGTCTACTCGCCACAGCTCGAAGGCGGCGGAGGGGCTGGATCCGGAGCGGCACCGGGGGGCGGGGTCGTGGTGATCGACGCGGGATCCTTGGAGCTCGAGGGAGAGATCCGCGCCCTCGGAGGCGTCGTGTCCGCTGCTTGGCGTGGTTCCGGAGCCGGCGGCGCGGTGATGCTGCGCTTGGGAAGTCTGAGCGGCTCGGGGAGCGTGGACGTTTCCGGAGGGGATGCGGTCAAGGGCGGCCGCAATGATCCGGAAGGCGCTGGCGGCGGTGGGCGGGTGGCCGTGATCGCCGGCACGATCACGGGGTTCGATCCAGCGACCCAGATCCGCGCCTGGGGCGGACTGTCGATGAACGGCAGCGCGTTCGTCGGCTATGGGGCCCCCGGGACGGTCTACCTCCGGACGGCCGCTTCCACCTTCGGCGACCTCTACGTCGACCAGGGCGGCGACGGAACCTTCCCGATCCCCACCACGGTCCTGCCCCCGATCGGCAAGGGTGTGGTCGGCAGCGTCACAGCGGATGGAATCGACCCGACCGATGTCTGGGTCGAAGACCAGGATCCGGCGAAGCTCTTCAGCCTGGGCGTGACCGGAATGTGGGTTCGCGTGGGCGGCGTCGACTACCCGGTGATCGACCAGAGCGCCGACCGGCGGCGGCTCCTCCTCGATGGGGCCGCCGGCGCGGTGGCCGTGGGCGACGCCTACGTCGGCGTCTACAAGTTCGACACGGTGACCGTCACCGGCGCCGCCCACCTGGAGCTCCGCGATGCCGACGAAGTCGCGAGCTTCGTCGTCGACCCCGGTTCTTCGGTCGAGCACTTCGACCTCAATCCGCCGGACGTCACGGTCACCTCGCCGGCCGCCGGCACCCTCTTCACGGCCGGCGACCCGGTGGCGATGGCGGCCGACGCCTCCGACGATGGCGAGATCGCCTCGGTGACCTTCCACCTGGGGGACCGGAGTTTCGTCGACGACACGCCACCCTACGAGTGGACGGTTCCGGCCCCGAGGGTCGAGGCCGAGCAGGACGTGCCGATCCGCGTCGAGGCGCTCGACGACAACGACAACCTCTCCTCGGACACCCGCACCATCCGCATCCGGCCGAACTCCGACCCGCTGGCGCCGAGCGTCACGATTCCGGACTGCCCGCACGAGGGAGACCCGATCGCCGCCGGCGCACCCCTCAGCCTGACGTTCGATGCGTCCGACAACGAGCTCCTGTATCGCTACGCGCTGCTGGTCGACGGTGAAGTAGTCGACGAGGAGCGGAACGTCGACCAGGCGAACGCGTCGCCGACCGTGACCTGGACACCGCCGGCGGACGCTTTGCCCGGAACGTACTTCTCCCTCGAGTTCCTGGTGGAGGATTATGCAGGGAACGTCGCCACCGAGTCTCGCTCGCAGCAGGTGATCGGCGCGACGCTGCTGGGCGAAGGCCAGATCCTCGACGACTCGTACGACGGCCAGCAGCTCATCCTCGGGCCGGGCTCGTACACGGTCCCGGGCGCGGTCTCCCTGGCGCAGCTGACAGTGCTGTATGGCGCCGAGGTGAGGCCTGCGGCCGAGCTCGAGGATCTCCATCTCTCGGTCGCCGGGACTCTGACGGTCGAGTGCGGCGGCCTCCTCGACGCGACCGGCTACGGCTACGAAGGGGGCAACGGCTCGCACGAGGCGGGTCTGGCGCCCGAGGGGATCTCCGGGTCCGGCCACGACGAGGGAGGGAGCCACGGCGGGATGGGCGACCAGGGGCCCGACAGGTCGCCACCGGGACCGGGCGAGGTCTTCGACAGCGTGTACGTCCCGTCGCTGGGCGGTGGTGGGGGCGGGCGTACGAATTCTTACTCCTTCGGTGGTTCGGGCGGCGGGGTGATCCGGATCGAGGCGGGGAGCGTGGATCTCGAGGGCGAGATCCGGTCACGGGGAGAGAACCCGCATGCCGACTATGCGGGCGCCGGGGCGGGCGGGACCGTGACGATCACGGCATCGAGCCTGAGCGGTGGCGGACGGATCGATGCCTCAGGCGGCGACTACGTGCGGACGGGAGAACCCTGGAGCCCGCCGGGCGGCGGCGGCCGGATAGCGCTCTACGTCGAGGACCTCTCCGGCTTCGACGAGGCGACCCAGATCCTGTCCCGGGGCGGTAGCCGGTACGGGACCACGGGTGCAGTGGAGGCGACGGCGGCGGCGGGGACGATCTACCTCGTGGAGTCGGGATCGACGTACGGCCGCCTCCGGGTCGATGGCGGGCAGCCGACCGAGGTGCCGACGACGGACCTGCCGGAGCTGGGTAGCGGCGCGGTGGCGGCCTGGGAGGCCGCTGGGTCCGACGCCTGGCTGACCGGCGAAGCGGCCTTCCGGGAGCGCCACGTCGGGAGCTGGACGAGGGTCCGTGACGCGGCCGGAGCCGACCTCGGGTCCTACCGCATCCTCGAGGTCGATGCCTCGGGGCGCGCGCTGCTGGCCGGAGCGGCCGGGGTGAGCGGTGCCGCGGCGTACGCCGGGGAGTACCGGTTCGACGAGATCCTGATGGCCGGCGGCGCGGCGTTGAACACGATCGATCCCCTCGACGGTGGGGCTCTCAACCTCGAGGGGGCCGTGGGTCTCCCGACCGAGCTCACCGGCACCTCACTGACGATTCGTTCCGGCGCGCTCGTCCGGCCGGCGGCCGGTGGCGAGGTGTCGATTTCGATGACCGGCGTGGTGACGATCGAAGCCGGGGCGGTGCTCGACGCGACGGGCTACGGCTACGAAGGGGGCAACGGCTCGCACGAAGCGGGGCTGGCGCCCGAGGGTATCGCCGGGTCCGGCCACGACGAGGGAGGGAGCCACGGCGGGATGGGCGGCCAGGGGCCCGACACCTCGCCACCGGGACCGGGCGAGGTCTTCGACAGCGTGTACGTCCCGTCGCTGGGCGGTGGTGGGGGCGGGCGTACGAATTCCTACTCCTTCGGTGGTTCGGGCGGCGGGGTGATCCGGATCGAGGCGGGGAGCGTGGATCTCGAGGGCGAGATCCGGTCACGGGGAGAGAACCCGCATGCCGACTATGCGGGCGCCGGGGCGGGCGGGACCGTGACGATCACGGCATCGAGCCTGAGCGGTGGCGGACGGATCGATGCCTCAGGCGGCGGCTACGTGCGGACGGGAGAACCCTGGAGCCCGCCGGGCGGCGGCGGCCGGGTGGCGCTCTACGTCGATGACCTCTCCGGCTTCGACGAGGCGACCCAGGTGCTGTCCCGGGGCGGCAGCCGATACGGGACCACCGGAGAGGTGGAGGCCACTGCGGCGGCGGGAACGATCTACGTCGTGGAATCGGGGTCGACCTATGGCTGCCTCCGGGTCGATGGCGGGCAGCCGACCGCGGTGCCGACGACGGACCTGCCGGAGCTGGGTAGCGGCGCGGTGGCGGCCTGGGAGGCCACGGGGTCCAACGCCTGGCTGACCGGCGAAGCGGCCTTCCGGGAGCGCCACGTCGGGAGCTGGATGAGGATCCGTGACGCGGCCGGAGCTGACCTCGGGTCCTACCGCGTCCTCGAGGTGGACGGCTCGGGCCGCGCGCTGCTGGCCGGAGCCGCCGGAGTGAGCGGTGCCGCGGCGTACGCTGGGGAGTACCGGTTCGACGAGATCCTGATAGCCGGCGGCGCGGCGTTGAACACGATCGATCCCCTCGACGGTGGGGCTCTCGACCTCGAGGGGGCCGTGGGGCTCCCGACCGAGCTCACCGGCACCTCACTGACGATTCGTTCCGGCGCGCTCGTCCGGCCGGCGGCCGGTGGCGAGGTGTCGATTTCGATGACCGGCGTGGTGACGATCGAAGCCGGGGCGGTGCTCGACGCGACGGGCTACGGCTACGAAGGGGGCAACGGCTCGCACGAAGCGGGGCTGGCGCCCGAGGGTATCGCCGGGTCCGGCCACGACGAGGGAGGGAGCCACGGCGGGATGGGCGGCCAGGGGCCCGACACGTCGCCACCGGGACCGGGCGAGGTCTTCGACAGCGTGTACGTCCCGTCGCTGGGCGGTGGTGGGGGCGGGCGTGCGAACTCCACGTACTGGGGCGGCTCGGGCGGTGGGGTGATCCACATCGACGCCGGGAGCGTCATGCTCGACGGGGAGATCCGAGCGCGAGGCGAAGATCCTCACCGGGAGTATGCCGGCGCCGGCGCCGGTGGGACGGTGACGGTCACGGCGGCCAGCTTGAGCGGTGGCGGCCGAATCGATGCCTCGGGCGGGGACTACGTCCGGACCGGGAGTCCCTGGAGCCCGCCGGGCGGCGGCGGCCGGGTGGCGCTCTACGTCGATGACCTCTCCGGCTTCGACGAGGCGACCCAGGTGCTGGCCCGGGGTGGCAGCCTCTTCGGCAGCACGGGTGCAGTGGAAGCGACGGCGGCGGCAGGAACGATCTTCACCAGGCCCCTGGCTTCGATCTTCGGCGGCCTCCGGGTGGACCAGGGTGGCGACGGAAGCATCTCGCCTCCGACCACCGTGCTTCCCTCGATCGGCAAGGGCGTGATCGGCACTGTGACAACCGACACGGCTGATCCAACCGACACCTGGATCGAAGACCAAGATCCGGCGAAGCTCTACGGCCTGGGCGTGATCGGCATGTGGGTCCGCGTGAACGGCGTCGACTACCCGGTCGTCGCCCAGAGCGCCGACCGGCGCCAGCTCCTCCTCGACGGGCCCGCGGGCGGGGTTTCGGTGGGCGATGCCTACGTGGGGGTGTACAAGTTCGACACCGTGACCGTCTCCGGCAACTCCCACCTGCAGATCGACGACGGTGACGAGGTCGGGAGCTGGGTGATCGACCCCGGCTCGTCCGTCGTCCGCCTCGACCTCGATCCGCCGGAGGTCACGGTCACCTCGCCGGCCGGCGGGACCCTCTTCACGGCTGGCGACCCCGTCGCCATCGCCGCCGACGTCACCGACCCGAGCGGGGTCGTCTCGGTGACCTTCCGCCTAGGCGACCAGAGCTTCGTCGACGACACCGCGCCCTACGAGTGGACCGTGCCAGCCCCCGTGGTCGAGGTCGAGCAGGACGTGCCGATCCTGATCGAGACGCTGGACGGAAACGGCAACGCGGGCTCGATCACCCAGACCATCCGAGTGCGCCCGGTGGCTCCCGGCGACCCTCCGGTGGTCTCTGTTCTCTCGCCGAGCCCCGGCTTGCGCTTGGCTCCCGGCATGGGGATGGACTTCTCGGTCCAGGCGAGCCAGGACGAGGGCATCGATCGCGTCGAGCTCCTGGTGAATGGCGACCCGACCGTGGTGGCCATCGACTTCGACGCTCCCCACGAGTTCCACTTCGACGTTCCGGCGGCCGCCGTCGATGGGGATTCCTACGTCCTCCACTTCCGCGCCCGGAGCTTGGGGGGTGTCTACGGCGAGGCGACCTACCTGGTGCAGGTGATCGCGGCGAACGTGGTGACGGCGGATACGACAATCGCCTCGACCGACACGAGCCTGGACGGGACGAGCGTGGTGGTGGCGGCCGGCACGCTGACAGTCGAGGGGCCACACACGTTCCGCGACCTGGTGGTCCTCGACGGCGCCAGCGTCACGCACCCGGCCACCACGGCGGAGCAGGTGAACCGCCTGGAGCTCAACCTCTCGCGCGACCTTTTCGTGGCGCCGGGGGGCGCGATCGACGCCGACGCCCTGGGCTATCAGGGAGGGGTGGCCTACCACGAGGCGGGAATCGAGCCGTTTTATATGGCGGACGACTTCAACGACGGCGACATCGCCGGGTGGCAAGCGGTCGACGAAGGGGAGGAGGGTGGCCCCTCGAACTGGTCGGTGTCGGGCGGTGCACTGCGGCAGACGACGAATATCGTTTCGAACCTCCACACGGGCTTCGGTACGAACCTGGTCTGGGCGGGCGGCTTGCCGAACGGCGACTTTCGTGTTTCGGCGTTCCTGAGGTCCACGGATGACGACTGGCTAGGGCTCCTGTTCCGCTACGTCGATGCCGGGGACACCTATCGTTTCGTGTGGGCTCGGCAGAGCGGCTTCCGGCTCCTCGAGAAAGTGACTGGAGGCGTTCGCACGACGCTCGCCCAGGACACGGTGGTGTACGCGACCAACACCTGGTACCAGGTGGAGATCGTGGCACAAGGCTCCCGCTTGCAGGTCTGGATCGACGGCCAGTTGATCTTCGACGTGTCCGACACGAGTCTGGCGACTGGCACCATAGGGGTCTTCTGCGCCGCGAACGCGGGCTCCTATTTCGAGGACGTGGTCGCTCGTCCCCTCGACGGTCCGTCGGTCTTCCCCGGCGGCAGTCACGGGGGCCGGGGGGGGGCCTCGGATGGCTCGAACCTGGTCTACGGCAACCTCTTCAATCCCAAGGACCCGGGTGCCGGGGGCGGTGGGATCAGCGCGGCGGTGGGCGGTGGGGTCGTGGGCATCGCTGCCGCCGGGCAGGTGGTGGTTGACGGCTCGGTCTCTGCTCGGGGTGCGATCTCGCCCAGCCTCCGCTCTTCGAGCGCTGGCGGGTCCATTCGCCTCGACGGCACCTCTATCGGCGGCCTGGGGAGCCTCGACGCCTCGGGAGGCGACGGGCACTCGCTCCCGGCGGCGGGCGGCGGCGGGCGAATCGCCCTCTACGGCGGATCGATCGATCCAGCGCTCGTCGACCGGACCCTGGCGGCCGGCGGCGACGCAGACACCTCGACGCGCCGCGGCGCCGCGGGGACGATCTACGTCAAGCAGGACGCCGATCCCCTGGGTACCCTGATTCTGGACAACGGCGGCCTGGTCAGCGATCAGCCCACCGTGCTCCTCCCGGTCTTGCCTGGAGTCGTGGACTCGGTGACGGCGACGAGCCTTACCGACGCCGCCGCCGACTTCCTCCACGACCTGGCGGGGATCGAGGTCTTCTTCAACGGCGACACGTCCGCGCTCTGGACTGTCACCGGCAACGCCCTCCACGGACAGACACTGGATCTCGCGACCTCCGGCCAGCCGCTCACCGCCGGCCCCGGGGACACCTACGAGGGCCTATACCGGTTCGACCGGGTGATCGTCCGAGGTGGCGCGGAGGGCGTGACCCGGAACCCGGTGAGCTCCACGGCGCCGCCAGAGGTCGAGGCGGGAGCGAGCTGGACCGCCGCCTACCAGCCGACGATCACGATCACCAACCCGACGGCCGGCCAGTCGTTCGCGGGCGGCTCGACGCTCACCGTCACGGCGACGGTCGACGACGCCTATGGTGTCTCCGACCTCCATCTCACTCTCGACGGCCAGGAGATTGTCGATTCCTCGCCGCCCTACTCGTGGTCGATCACCGTTCCCCCGGTCACCGCGCCCGGCGATCACGAGATCCGCGTCACGGTCGTCGACCACTCCGGCTATGAAGTCGAGAGCACGACGACGGTCGAGTACACGCCCAACCCCGATCCCACGGCTCCGAGCGTCACGATTCCCGACTGCCCTCGCGACGGCGACCTGATCGCCGCGGGGGCGCCGCTCGATCTCGCCTTCCGCGTCGCCGACAACGAGCTTCTCTTCCGCTACGCCTTCCTGGTGGACGGCCAGGTGGTCGACGAGTTGCTGGACGTCGATCAGCCCACCGTGTCGCCGACCGTGACTTGGACGCCGCCCGCGGGCACCCCTCCGGGAACTCAGTTCTCGCTCCAGTTCCAGGCCGAGGACTATGCCGGCAACGTGACGACGCAGGCCCTGGCCCTGAGCTCTCCGGGCGGCACCCTGCTCGCAGGCGGCCAGACTCTCGACTCCTCGTTCGACGGCCAGGACATCGTCCTGGGGAGCGGTACCTTCACCGCGAGCGAGTCACTTTCTCCGACCTCCCTCACCCTCCTGAACGGCGCCAAACTGGTGGCCGGTACCGCGCAGGTGCGGCTCGCGGTCAACGACGTTCTACGCCTACAGTGCGGGGGGGCGCTCGACGTGTCCGCGCAGGGGTACGTGGGCGGCTACGGCGGTCTCCCGGACGGGCAGGCCCCGGAGTGGGTGACGCCGTCGGTGCCGGACGCCGGGGGGAGCCACGGCGGGGCGGGAAGCGAGCACGACTCGACGGGCTCGGCGGGGGAGGTATACGACAGCGTGTACGAGCCGGCGCTGGCGGGCGGTGGCGGCGCGCTGCGCAACACGACGGACGGGAACCAGGTGAGCGGGGCCGGAGGCGGCGTGGTGTGGGTCACGGCGGGCTCGGCGGTGGTCGACGGCGAGGTTCTGGCGCGGGGCGAGACGCGGGGGAGCTACCAGTCGGGCGGCGCCGGGGGGAGTGTGCTGCTACGGGTGTCGGGCAGCCTCTCGGGCGTAGGTCGGATCGACGCTTCGGGCGGGGACTCGTGGACGAACACGGGCTACGGGATCGAGGGCTCGGGCGGCGGCGGCCGGGTGGCGTTGTACGTAGGGTCGCTGGCGGGATTCGATCCGGGGACGCAGGTGCAGGTGCAGGGAGGGCGGAGCTACTACGGCTACACGACCTACGTCTACGGCGCTCCGGGCACGGTGCTGGCCTTCACCGGCGGGGTCTCGACCTACGGTGACCTGATCGTCGACGCCGGGGCGGAGACGGACGGCACGGAGCGGGTGGGACCGGCGACGGAGCTGCCGGAGCTGGGCTCGGGCGCGGTGGCCGGGTTCGAGATCGCGGGAGCGGACGCCTGGGTGAGCGGAGCGAGCGCGCTGGCGCCGCGCTGGACGGGGGCGTGGATGGCGCTCGAGGACGGTTCGGGGAGCGACCTGGGGACGTTCCAGGTGGCGGCGGTGGACGAGACGGGGCGGGCGCTGCTCGAGGGGGCGGGGTCGGTCGGATCACCGAGCAGCTACCGGGGGGAGTACCGGTTCGACGGAGTGACGCTTTCGCACGGTGCGGGCCTGGTGGCCTCGGACCGGTTGCAGGCGGAGTCGGTGCGCGCCGAGGGGAAGCGCGGCTGCCGGCGGCGCTCGACGTGACCGGCGACGTGACGGTGGTGAGCGGGGCCAGCGTCTCGGTGGCCCAGGGGGACACCCTGCGACTGGACGTGGGCGGGACCCTGACGGTGGAAGCGGGGGCCTCGCTGGACGTGTCGGTCCAGGGGCACCGGGGCGCTTACTCGGGCCACCCGGACGGGCAGGCCCCGGAGTGGGTGACGCCGTCGGTGCCGGACGCCGGGGGGAGCCACGGCGGGGCGGGAAGCGAGCACGACTCGACGGGCTCGGCGGGGGAGGTATACGACAGCGTGTACGAGCCGGCGCTGGCGGGCGGTGGCGGCGCGCTGCGCAACACGACGGACGGGGGCCAGGTGAGCGGGGCGGGAGGCGGTGTGGTGTGGGTCACGGCGGGCTCGGCGGTGATCGACGGCGAGGTTCTGGCGCGGGGCGAGACGCGGGGGAGCTACCAGTCGGGCGGCGCCGGGGGGAGTGTGTTGCTACGGGTGTCGGGCAGCCTCTCGGGCGTAGGTCGGATCGACGCTTCGGGCGGGGACTCGTGGACGAACACGGGCTACGGGATCGAGGGCTCGGGCGGCGGCGGCCGGGTGGCGTTGTACGTAGGGTCGCTGGCGGGATTCGATCCGGGGACGCAGGTGCAGGTGCAGGGAGGGCGGAGCTACTACGGCTACACGACCTACGTCTACGGCGCTCCGGGCACGGTGCTGGCCTTCACCGGCGGGGTCTCGACCTACGGTGACCTGATCGTCGACGCCGGGGCGGAGACGGACGGCACGGAGCGGGTGGGACCGGCGACGGAGCTGCCGGAGCTGGGCTCGGGCGCGGTGGCCGGGTTCGAGATCGCGGGAGCGGACGCCTGGGTGAGCGGAGCGAGCGCGCTGGCGCCGCGCTGGACGGGGGCGTGGATGGCGCTCGAGGACGGTTCGGGGAGCGACCTGGGGACGTTCCAGGTGGCGGCGGTGGACGAGACGGGGCGGGCGCTGCTCGAGGGGGCGGGGTCGGTCGGATCACCGAGCAGCTACCGGGGGGAGTACCGGTTCGACGGAGTGACGCTTTCGCACGGTGCGGGCCTGGTGGCCTCGGACCGGTTGCAGGCGGAGTCGGTGCGCGCCGAGGGGGGCTCGCGGCTGCCGGCGGCGCTCGACGTGACCGGCGACGTGACGGTGGTGAGCGGGGCCAGCGTCTCGGTGGCCCAGGGGGATACCCTGCGACTGGACGTGGGCGGGACCCTGACGGTGGAGGCGGGGGCCTCGCTGGACGTGTCGGTCCAGGGGCACCGGGGCGCTTACTCGGGCCACCCGGACGGGCAGGCCCCGGAGTGGGTGACGCCGTCGGTGCCGGACGCCGGGGGGAGCCACGGCGGGGCGGGAAGCGAGCACGACTCGACGGGCTCGGCGGGGGAGGTATACGACAGCGTGTACGAGCCGGCGCTGGCGGGCGGTGGCGGCGCGCTGCGCAACACGACGGACGGGGGCCAGGTGAGCGGGGCGGGAGGTGGCGTTGTTTGGGTCACGGCGGGCTCGGCGGTGGTCGACGGCGAGGTTCTGGCGCGGGGCGAGACGCGGGGGAGCTACCAGTCGGGCGGCGCCGGGGGGAGTGTGCTGCTACGGGTGTCGGGCAGCCTCTCGGGCGTAGGTCGGATCGACGCTTCGGGCGGGGACTCGTGGACGAACACGGGCTACGGGATCGAGGGCTCGGGCGGCGGCGGCCGGGTGGCGTTGTACGTAGGGTCGCTGGCGGGATTCGATCCGGTGACGCAGGTGCAGGTGCAGGGAGGGCGCAGCTACTACGGCAACACGACCTACGTCTACGGCGCTCCGGGCACAGTGCTGGTCTTCACCGGCGGGGTCTCGACCTACGGTGACCTGATCGTGAGCTACGGTGGAGTCCAGGGTTCCTCGCACCCCGAAACTGTCCTCCCCACCGTCGCCACCGGCACGGTCGGCTTCGCGGAGGCGGACACTGCGGACCCGGCGGACCTCTGGATCGAGCCCCAGGACCCGACGGCCCTGTTCGACCTCGGCGCAACCGGCATGTGGGTCCGAATCTCCGGCTCCGACTACCGCGTGCTCGACCAGACCGCCGACCGCCGGCGCCTCCTGCTCGACGGGGCCGCCGGCCTGGTCGGCGTCGGCGACCTCTACCAGGGGGTCTACAAGTTCGACACCGTCACCGTCCACGGCGGGGCGGTCCTCGAGTTCCTCGACACGGCCGAGGTGGGCACCTTCGACGTGGACGCGGATTCCCAGGTGATCACCCTTCCATGAAGACGTCATGAAGCGAGCCCTCCACCTCCTGGTCCTCCTCGTCCCGGCGCTCCTGGCGCCGACGGTCGCCCGCGCGCAGGACGTCGACCCGCCCTTGATCGAGATCCTCGAGAGCGGCGCGCCGCTCGCCGACGGCGCCCTCTTCAATCGCGCGGTCACGCCGGCGATCGCGGTCACCGACGCCTCGCCCACCACCGTCGACGCGCTTCTCGACGGCGTGGCCTTCACCTCCGGTACCGCGGTCTCCGGCGAGGGCTCCCACGATCTCGCCGTCACCGCGACCGACGACGCGGGCAACGCCGGCTCCCTCACGGTGAGCTTCGAGATCGACACCGTGGCGCCGGTCTTCGGCGCCGTCACCCCCGAGAGCGGGAGCCTGACGGCCGCCGCCGACGTCACTCTCCAGGGCCAGGTGACGGGCGCCGTTTCGCTCACCGTCGACGGTCAAGCCGTCACCTTGGTGAGCGGCTCCTTCACCGCCGGCCCCTACGCCCTCGCCGAAGGCGCGAACACCTGGACCCTGGTCGCTACCGACGCCGCCGGCAACGGCGCCCAGCTCGTCCACTCGCTGGTCCGGGACGCGACGGCGCCCACCGTGGCCATCGGCCAGCCGGCCGTGGGAACGGTCCTCGCGTCGAGCCCGGTGGACGTGGTGGGGACGGCCTCGGACGCCCACCTCGCCTCGGTGACCGTCAACGGCACCGCGGCCAAGGTGACCGGCTCCAGCTTCCTCGCCCAGGGCGTGCCCCTCGGCGAGGGCTCGACCCAGCTCGTCGCCGAGGCGAGGGATGCCGCGGGCAACACCGCCCAGGCGACCCGCACGGCGGTCCTCGACACCCAGCCCCCGGCCGTCGCGATCACCGACCCGGCCGCCGGCACCGTCGTGCCGGGCGCCTCGATCCTGGTCTCCGGCACGGCCGCCGACCCCCACCTCGACCGGGTGGAGGTCGACGGCGTCGCCGCCCAGCTCGCGGCCGGCGCCTGGAGCGCGACCGTGTCGCTCACCGAGGGAGCCAACACCCTTTCCGCCACCGCCTTCGACACCCTGGGCCGGAGCGCCGCCGCCTCGGTGTCAGTGATCCGGGACAGCCAGGCGCCGGAGATCCACGTCGAGAGCCCCGCCGAGGGGGCTTACCTCCAGGGCGACGCCGTCGAAGTCCGCGGCGCGGTGGGCGACGAGCCGGGGATCTCCGTGACCGTCAACGGGCTGGCGGGCACTCTCGACACCACGACCACCCCCGACACCTTCACGGCCGCAGCCGTCCCCCTGGTCGAGGGCGAGAACCGCCTGATCGCCCGGGTCATCGACCCCGCGGGCAACCAGGGCGCCCACACGCGCATCGTCTACCGCGACACGGTGGCTCCGACCTTCGTGGCCTCCGACCCGGGAGACGGCGCCCTGGCGGTGCCGCCGGACACGGTCTTCGACCTCACCTTCTCCGAGCCCCTGGGCGACCTCGCGGCCGGCGCCTGGCGCCTGGAGCTCGCGGCGGACGGCCAGGCCCTGGGCGCCGCCGGGGCCGTGACCGGCGAGACCCTCCAGGTCGTCCCCGACGCGCCGCTCCCGTCGCAGGCCGAGATCCATCTCGTCCTCACCTCGGGGATCGCGGACCGGGCCGGCAACGCCCTGGCCCCGGAGGCGACGCTCACCTTCACCGTTCGGGACGTCGACGCCCCGGCGCCGCCGGTCCTCACGGCCCAGCCTCCGGGCTACCTCTGCGCCTCCCAGGTGACCCTCTCCGGGACCGCCGAGGCCGGGTCCATTGTCGCGGTTTCGGGGGGTGCCGCCGGGGCGTCGGCGCGGGCGACGGACGGCACGTTCAGCCTGGTCGTCGAGCTCCTGCCGGCCGCGATCAACCGCCTCGAGCTCACCGCCACCGACGCCGACGGCAACCGCTCCGCTCCCCTCGTCGTCGAGGTGATCCAGGACTGCGTGGCACCCGAGGTCGTCTCGGCCGAGCTCGGCGGCAACACGGTGAGCGTCGCCTTCGACGAGCCGATCGACGGGGCGAGCGCCACGGCGCCCGGCGTCGTCGCCCTGTCGAGCGCCTCGGGGCCCGTGGCCGGCACGGTCGCCCTCGACGGCGCCGCAACCAGCGTCGTCTTCACCGCCCCCGATCCCTTGCCTGCCGAGATCCTGCGCCTCGACGTCTCCCAGGACGTCCGGGACCTGGCCGGCAACGCCCTGGCCTACCCCTACTCCCGGATCTTCGGCGTGGGCGTCACCGACAGCTTCCTCTCCGGGCGCGTGCTCGACGCCACGACCGGCCGCCCGCTGGCGGGCGCCACGGTGGTGGTGGATTCGACCGACGGGGTGGTGAACCCGGAACCCCAGCCGCAGCAGACCACCGGTACCGACGGCCGCTTCCGGATCCCGGTGCCGGCGGGCACCCACGCCCTCTACGCCGTGCGCCCCGGCTATACCCCGGCGCTCCGGATCGTCGCCGCCACCTCCGGTCTGGGGGCGGACGTCTTCGATCCCCGCCTCACCCCGGCGACCTCGGCGGTGACCGTGGGAGGGGCCGGCGGCACCGTCGAGCCGGCGGCGGGCGCGGATTCGAGCCCCGGCCCGGCCCTGAGCGTGCCGGTGGATGCCCTGACGGTAGACACGCCGGTGGCGCTGACCGCCCTCGGCGAGCAGGCCCTGCCGTCGCTGCTACCCTTCGGCTGGTCCCCCCGCGGCGCCGCCTGGCTCGACCTCGCGAGCGCCACCCTGGCCGCCCCGGCGACCCTGACGCTGCCGGTGGATGCGCCCGACGGCTCCGAGCTCGCCCTGGTGCGCCTCGACCTCGCCACCCTCCAATGGCACGTCGAGGCGGTCTCCCAGGCGGCGGCCGGCGAGGTGAGCGTCGACGTGACGGCCGAGGGCGCCTACGCCGCGGTCGAGGCGGACACGGGCGCGCTGGCGCCACCGGCCCCGGTGGCCGGCACGGTGCTCGGCTCGTCGCCGGCTCCGGGGGGGGACGAGGTGACGGCGGCGGCGATCGCCTTCGACCCGTCGACCGTCCTGCCGTCGCAGAGCGCCCGGACCATCGTCGGCTACACCCTGGGTGCCGAGGCTCCGAGCGGCCTGCCGCTCACCGTGGTGGTCCGCGAGGAGCTGACACTCCTCGATGGCACCGTGCGCCGGGAGACACCCTACGAGGCCGACCTGTCCCTCTACCATGGCAGCGACGGCGCGGCGCGCTCGCTTTTCCGGCTCCGGCCCTCGGAGCTGGCCCAGGCGCTGCCCGTCCAGATGGGCGCCGAGGACGTCACCGTGCGCCCCTACGGCGGCGAGACCGTCCAGGGCAACGTCCTCGGACCGGCGGGCGGCACGGTCGCCACTCCGGAGGGGGACCGCGTCGACCTGCCGGCGGGTGCCGTGACCGAGCCCACCGCCGTCCTTCTGGAGCGCGGGGCCGAGGGCGACCTGCCGGTTCCGGTGCCGGCGGGCACCGCCTTCCTGGGCCTCCTCGAGCTCGACCTCTCGGGCCGCACGCTGGCCGCCCCGGCGGCCCTCACCCTGGAGCTCGGCGCGCCGCCCGCGGCAGGGGAGGCGGGGGTGCTCTTCGAGGTGATCGACCCCGGCTCCGGCCCCGTCTTGCGTCCGGTCGCGGCCCTCGCGGCGACCGCGTCCGGCTGGACGACGGCGGCCATCGACCCCCAGGATCTCGCCTGGCCGGGAGTACGCAAGGGCGGGAGCTATCTCTTCGCCCGCTGGACGGAAGACGTGGGCTTCCTCCGCGGCACCGTCTTTGGCCTCGACGGCCTCGGCCTGCCCGGCGCCCTGGTGAGCGCGGCCACCGCCGCCGACTCGGTGCCCTGGGTCCAGCTCTCGGCCGGCGGCGGCAGCTACGTGCTGCCGGTGCCGGTGGCCGGGGTGACCGTCCTGGCCCTCGACCCGGTGACGGGCAATGAGGGCGCGGGATCGGCCACCGTGCCCGCCGCCGACGCGCGGGTGGACCTCGACCTCTTCCTCCAGGTCACCGGTCCCGAGGTGGTCGAGGTCAACCCGGCCGACGGAGCGGCGGATGTCACCCCTGGCATCGAGCCCACGGTCCGCCTCACCGAGGCGGTCGACCCGACGTCCACCCCCTCCGGCGTGCTCCTCTACGACGGCGCCGACGCGGTGCCGGTGACCCAGGAGGTGCAGGGCGCCCTGGTGCGACTGAAGCCCCTCGCGACGCTGCGGCCTGGCGTCGCTTACGAGCTCCGGGTCAACACGGCGGTGCGAGACCTCCAGGGCAACCGGTTGACGGGCGCCCTCACCACAACCTTCACCACCCTCGAGATCGCCTCGAGCGAGACCCTCGACCTCACTCGGGTCCACCTCTTCGAGCCGGACGCGGCCGGCATGTCCCGGGTCCTCGGCCGGCCCGGCGCGGTGCCGGCGGGCACCCTGGTCTTCGTCGAGAACCTCTCGCGCCTGATCTCCACCCCCTCGGTGACCGCGGGCCAGGACGGCGGCTTCGAGCTCTCGGTGGAAGCGGCGCTCGGCGACCACCTCCTGCTGCACGTGGTCGTCACCGGCCAGAACGAGGTGGTGGTGGAGCTCGCGCCCTTCCTCACGGCGGACGGTCGGGCCGCCCGTGTGGGTACCGAGGGCTCCACCTTCACCACCGTCGACGGCCTGACCCTCCACGTCGAGGCGGGCACCTTCGACGTCCCGACGCTGGTCCGGGCCGAGCCCCGGCCCCTCGATCCGGCTCCCGTGCCGGCCCCGGAGGGCGCGCTCGAGCTTCTCCGCCTTCGCCCTCGACTTCGGCGGCGCCGAGGCGGCCAAGCCGGTCCAGGTGACGATCGAGGCGCCGCCCGGGACGCCCAGCATCCCCGACACCTCGTCCGAGCGGCTGATGCTCCTGCGTGCCGAGAGCTTCCTCGGCGAGCGCTACTGGATGCTCTTCGACTTCCTGCGCCAGGACGGGGCGAGCCTCACCACCGAGCTTCCGGACGTCGCCGCGCAGAGCCAGGTCCAGACCCGAGCCCGGGTGGAGGCCCGGGCCGGCGCCCGGCTCGCGGCGCGGCTCGAGCCCTTGCCGGCCCCGGCCACGCTCGGCGACCAGAAGACCTACCTGCCGGGCGTCCTCTATCCGGGCGACTACCGGGTGATGTACACGAACGACCAGTACGACTTCCTGTCGATCCCGCTCGCCTCGGGGCTCTCGGAGTTCTTCGTTGCGGCCGGCACCGACTACCTGGCCGCCATCGTCGACGCCGCGATCGTCCGGAGGCTCCGGGACACCGGCCTCCTCCTGCCCATCCACCGGGGTCAGCCCGTCCACCTGGTCGCCCGCGACCTGACGACCGGCTACCGGCTGCTCGACGTGACGCTCGACCCGCCGTCCCAGGGGGGCGTGCTGTTCGTGCCGCCGGATCTGTTCGACGACTCGGAGGCCCCGTACCCGGTGAACGGCTCGCCGCTGCGGTTCTTCGTCCTCCAGCCCGGGGGCGACGGTGACCAGTCCGTCGAGCCCGGGATCGCCTACGGGGTCTCCGACGATGGGAGCCAGGAGGCCCAGACGGCGAATCTCCGCCTCCACGGCGACCTCGGGGCGTCCCAGACCGACGTCCAGCTCCGCCTGGTGGGGCTCGACGACGCGGTGAACCAGGCTCTGCGCACCCACGACGCCGCGGGCGCGGACCCCGGCGTCTTCGACCAGACGGTCGCGGTCACCCGGGGCCACCGCTACCTTCTGGCGGTCGGGGCGGTCGTGCCCATCGACGCCGTCCTCCGGATCGGCTTCAGCGAAGGGCTCGACCCGTCGTTCGCCGGCATCGAGGTGCGGGACGCCTCCGGTCACCCGCTCGCCCCGGTGGTCGAGCCGGCGGGGTCTGCCCGGGCGGTCGCGATCACGCCCCAGGTGCCGTGGAGCGCGGGGAAGGTCTACACGCTGGTGCTCGGTCCGGGTCTGGCCGACGGCTCGGGCCAGGCGTGGGGCAAGGATCTCGCCATCGACTTCCGGACCGAGGCGAGCCGGCGGCTCGGCTCGATCCAGCTCGCCCACGTGCGCGACGTCGCCCGGCTCGGGAGCTGGCTCTTCGTGGCGGCCGACACGCAGGGCTTGGCGGTGCTCGACGCGAGCGATCCGGCGCACCTCGTGAGCGTGGTTCACAAGGCCAACGGCGACCTCGTCACCTTCCCCTTCCCCCTGGGCGACCCGGCGCGCGGGGTGGCGGTCGATCCCCATGGCCGGGTGCTGGTCGTCGGCGGCGGTGTGAACGGCGAGGGCGTGATCCGGATCTTCGATCCCCTCGCCCTGGACCAAACCGCGATCGACGCCATCGCCGCCGACCCGACCAACTTGAACCTCCTTTCCGCTCCCTTCAAGGGGATCTCGGTGCTCTCCAACCCCCTGGGCTCGGGCGGCGGGGACGGCACGCCGAGCCGGGTGACGGCGGTCTCCGACGACCAGCGCGACCGCTGGGCGATAGGGGTCGGGCCCGCGCCGGCCGGGGTGACGGTGTCGCCCGAGGTGCCGCCGCCGGGAGGCGGCGAGTACGAGGTCACGATGAGCGGCTCCGGTTGGGCGGGAGATCCCGACCACCCGGGACGGATTCACCCGATCACCGTCCACGATCTCACCCGGGGCCGCTGGAGCCGCACGGACACGGACCCCGCTGGCGGCTACACGGTCACCCTGAAGGTCGCCGCCGGGGACGTGGTCGAGCTGCTCCGCAACCGGCGCTCGCTGGCCTACGTCGCGACGCGGGGGATCGGCCTCCAGGTGGTCGACGTCAACGCCTTCTACAACGAGGACCCGGCCAACCCCGGCCCGCCCTCGAACCTGGTGGGTGCCTACACCGGCGTGGGGCAGAACCTCGAGCTGTGCAACGCGCCGGTGTCCGACATCGGCGGCTCGATCCTCGACCTGGGGGCGCTCATCGATCCGGCGGCGACCGCGCACCCGCTGACCCTGGTGAGCCTGATCGCCTTCCGCGGGCTGGCGCTCTTCGACAGCAGCCTCGCCGACGCGGGCGACCTCTCGCCCTTCCACCAGCTCTGCCTGAACGTCGAGGGCTCGGCGTGGGTCTCGGGGCTCGCGGTGCTCGAGGACTACCCGTTCGACCTCGACGGCGACGGCCGCTACGAGACATCCGAGGTGCGCGACTACCTGCTGGTGGCGCACCGGACGGAAGGCGTGCTGATCGTCGACGCCCAGGACCGGGACCACCTCGTCCTCGCCGGCCAGGTAAAGCTGCCGGGCGAGGCGGTCGCCCTGGGCGTCGACCGGGACCACCGGCGTCTCTACGTGGCCGGGGCGGGCGGCGGGATCTACGTGGTCGACCTCGACCGGGCGCCGAGCAGGGATCCGATCGACGCCAACGGCGACGGCCTCGACGACCGAGTGGTCGAGACGATCGAGCTCGACGACGGGAGCGGCGCGGCCACGGCGAGCTCGCCGATCCTCCTGGTGCCGGAGCTGGGCGTGGCCTTCGCCGGCACCTCCGACCAGGGTCTCCACAGTGTCCAGGTGGCGGGGCCGGAGCTCTTCGCCGTCGCCGCCGAGGCCAGCGCGGGAACCGGCGCCGCCTGGCGCCAGGTGAGCCGCCTGGCACCCTTCGGGGTGCCGACGGCGGCCGAGTCGGAAGCCGCCGGCTCGCCCGACCTGCCGGGCGCCTTCCGCATCCTCGCCCACCTGCCGGGCGGCCTGGGGGCCACGGTCAGCCTCGACGTGGCGAGCCTCGGGCCGGGCGGCGAGCGGATCGCGGGCGCCGGCGACCCGGCGGCGATCCAGGACCTGCCGCCGGTGGCCCTCGAGGGCACCGACGCCCTGGTGCTCCACCGGCTGGCGGACAGCCCCCTCGAGGACGGCTACCAGACCTACCTCTCGGACGAGGTGGCGACGCTGGCCGACCTCAGGGCGGCCCACGGCTACGGCCGAACGGTGGACGAGACGGCGGCCTGCACCCGCTGCGACGCACCGGCCGGCGCCCACGAGATCCTCTCGGGCGACGCCGTGGCGGTGCGCTTCTCGGCGGCCACCCGGAGCGCCCTCGAGCCGATCTTCGGGCAGGTGCGGCTCGACGCCGCGGAGCTCGAGATCCCGAGCGTGCGCTGGGAGGCGAGCCCGGCGCTGCGCCAGGAGCCGACCCTGAACCCGTCGCTCGGCACGGGCGACGTCGCCCCCGGCACCCTCCTCGCCTCGGGCGAGCTCACCCAGGAGGCGACGGACCTCGCCGTGAAGAGCCGGGGCTTCGACTTCGCCTTCACCCGCACCTACCGCAGCCAGACGGTGGGCGCCGGCCCGCTCGGCCCGGGCTGGGACTTCGGGTTCCACCGGCGCCTCCGCGAGCTCCCCGACGGCGACGTCGAGTCCTACGACGGGCGCGGGCGGCGGGAGACCTTCACCAGGGGGGCCGGCGCGGGCGCCGGCTACACGGCGCCTGCCGGCCGCTTCGTCGACCTCTCGAAGACGGCCACCGGCTGGGTCTGGATCGGCCCCCACAAGAGCCAGATGCGCTTCGACCGCTTCGGGCGCCTCGAGGCGATCGCCGACGCGGTCAAGGATTCCGAAGACACCGGCAACGAGATGCGCTTCGGCTACGACCTGGCCGGAAATCTCGCGACCATCACCGACACCCTGGGCCGCGCCTACACGCTCGAGTACGACGAGGCCGGACGCCTCACGAAGCTCACCGACTTCACCGGGCGCGAGGTCCAGTACGCCTACGACGCCGACGGGCGCCTTGCGTCGGTGCGGAGCCCGGTCGTGGCCGTGGGCGAGGCGACCTTCCCGGCGGGCCTGACGACCACCTACGGCTACGAGCCACTCAGCGCCGGCTCCCTCGCCGCGGCGCTCGCCTCGCGCGACGACCTGACCTCGGTGACCGACCCCCGGCGCGTCGAGTGGCTGACGGCTACCTACTCCGACGCCGACGGCGACACCCGGGCCGACGAGGTCACCGCCGAGACCTGGGGTGGCGACCCCCTCTCGATCGCCTACGACTTCGCGAACCACAAGGCCACGGTCACCGATCGCCGGGCCAAGGCCTGGGCCTACGAGCACGACGCCGCCGGCCACCCGACCCAGGTGACTGACCCGACAGGCGTCGCGACCACCCTGGCCTACGACGCCGAGGGCCTGCTCACGACGCGCACCGAGCCCCTGGGCCGGGTGACGCAGATCACCTACGACACGACGGGCGAGCGCCGGAGCCGGGGCAACGCCCTCCAGGTCGAGGTGACCGCCGACACGCGCGGCGCCAACGGCTCGTCCGGCACCCTCATCACCGAGACGACCTACGACCCCGCCACCAACCTGCCGGCGACGGTCACCGATCCGCGGGGGGTGGTGACCACGTACACGCGGAACGCCGCCGGCCTGCCGACGAGGATCGAGGCGCCTGAGGGGGCCACGACCACGCTCGACTACGACGACTACGGCCAGGTGACCCGCGCCACCAACCCCAACGGCCACGTGACCGAGTACGCCTACTACGCGGATGGCGACTCCAAGGGGTACCTCCAGAAGGAGACGGTCGATCCCGGCGGCCTGGCGCTGACCACCCGCTACGAGGTCGACCCGCGGGGCAACGTGACCGCCGTCGTCGATCCCCGCGGCACCCGCCACACGAGCACCTACAACGAGCTCGACTGGCTCGTCTCGGATACCCAGGCCGCCGGCGCCCTCAACTACAAGACCACCTACGTCTACGACCCGGCCGGCCAGGCGATCGAGGTCCGCGAGCCCTACGACATCGGCACCGCCACCGCCTCGACCGAGACCACGTACGGCCCGCTGGGCGAAGTGCTCACGGTCGCCCGCCACATCGAGGCCACCGGCACCGTCGCCACGACGACGTACGAGTACGACGAGAACCGCAACCCCACCAAGGTCACCGATCCGGACGGGCACGTGACGGCGACCGCGTACGACGACCGCGACCAGCCCATGAGCCGCACGATGGGGCAGGGCTCGGCGGCGGCGGTCACGGAGAGCTACGCCTACGACGAGGAGGGTCGCCTTCTCACCCGAACCGACGGCCTGGGCCGCGAGTGGAAGAGCGAGTACGACGGCTACGGCCGGCTGGCCGCCTCGATCGATCCCCTGGGCGACCGGACCGAGCAGCTCTACGATGATGGCGGCCACGTCACCGAAACCCGGGGGAAGGGCGCCGGCGGGAGCCTGCTCGCCAAGAGCGGAGCGACCTACGATCTGCTGGGCCGGCCGACGGCCCGGACGCGGTACCTGCTGGACGGAAACGGGGCGACCACGGCCGAGGCCACCTCGACCACGGACTACGACCCGGCGGGTAACGTGGTCCTGACCCGGGACCCCCTCGGCCGCGTCTCGGTCTTCGCCTACGACGGGGCCGAGCGCCTCGTGGCCCAGACCGACGCGGCGGGCAACGAGACCACCTACCAGCTCGACGCCACGGGCCAGCCGGAGGCGGTCACCCTGACCGAGGTCGTGGCGGGCGGCGGCTCGGCTGCGACCACCACGACCCATGAGTACGACGCCCTGGGCCGGGAGACGGCGGCGATCGACCCCCTGGGCAACACGACCCGCTTCACCCTCGACGCCGCGGGCCGCGCGCGGCTGGTGACCGACCCCGAGGGCAACACCACCGAGCGGGTCTACGACAGCTTGGGGCGGATGACGTCCGAGACCCGTCCCGAGGGCATCCGGATCGACCTCGCCTACGACGCCAACGGCAACCGCACCGCCTACACCGACGCCCGGGGCAACACCACGACCTGGGACTACGACGCCCTCGATCGGGTGACGGCGGTCCACTACCCGGACGCCACGACCGAGGCTACCGTCTACGACGCCGCGGGCAACGCCACCCAGGTCACCCAGCCCTCGGGCACCAGGGTGAGCCAGGCCTACGACGCCGCCCACCGCATGACCGGGCGTACGATCGCCCTGGCCGGCGGCCTCGAGGGCCCGACCACCGAGAGCTACGCCTACGATGGCCTCGGCCGCCTCACCCAGGCCACCTCGGGCACGGGCGCAGGAGCGGTCGCGAGCACCCGGACCTACGACTCCCTCTCCCGGGTCACCTCCGAGACCACCGCCGGCAAGACCGTCGGCTACCAGCTCGACCCCGCCGGCAACGTGACGGCGATGACGTATCCTTCCGGGGTGACCGTCACCCGCCAGGTGGACGATCTCGACCGGCTCGAGGCCATCCCGGGCGTCGCCAGCTACGGCTACCGCGGCCCGGACCGGGTGGCCCAGAAGACCGTCGGAGCCCTCTCCGGGACCACGACCTACGACGGCGCCCGCCGGCCGACGCGGGAGCTTCTCTCGAGCTCCGCCTCCGGAACCGTCTTCGACGAGCACCTGGCCTGGAGCCCGCGGGGTCTCAAGGTGGGCATCAGCCGGCCGGACGTGGGGACGGGCCTGGTCCTCGCCCACGACGGGGCCGAGCGGCTGGTGGCGGCCGAGCGCACCATCACCCAGCCCGCGAGCAACTCGACGCCGGCGGTCCCGGCCGGCGCCTCGGGCTTCGGCTTCGAGTACGACGCGGCTCAAAACCTCCTCGCCCGGACGGACCGGGAGGAGGGCGTCGAGACCGTGACCGACATGCCCCTGGACGGCTCGGGCCGTAACCGGCCCGGTGAAGTAGACGGCACCAGCCTTGTTTGGGACGCCCAGGGCAACCTCGTCCAGAAGGGGGACCTCCACCTCCACTACGACTACCGGAACCGCCTTACGAGGGTCACCGACGGCTCGGGCGCCGAGGTGGCGAGCTACGCCTACGACGCCTTCAACCGGAAGGTCTCGAGGACTACCGGCGGCACGACCGAGACGACCGCCTGGTCCGGCTGGCGGGCCCTCGAGCGTTACCGGGACGGCCAGCTCGCCGAGCGCCGGACCTACGGCTCAGGGCTCGACGACGTCGTGCGCCTGGAGGAGGACCTGGACGGCGACGGCACGATCGACCACGAGTACACGCCGGTCTACGACCACACGGGCAACCTCGCCGTCCTGGCGGACGCCGCGACCGGCAAGCCCATCGAGCGCTACCGGCACACTCCCTACGGCGAGGAGACGATCCTGGTGGACTCGAGCCCGCCGGCGGTCGAGCAGCTCCGGGTGAAGGACGGCGCCCTCGGGCTCGAAATCTCCGAGGGGGTCAATGCGAAGGCCCTCCAGGACGCGGTGACCGCCGGCCAGGTGAGCCTGACGGACACGGCGACCAGCACCGAAATCACCCTCACGGCGACGCAGCCGATCCAGGAGGGCCGCGAGGCCTTCCGCCGGATCATCTTGACGCCGGCCAGCGTGCCTGCAGAGGGCACCGCCCTCGAGCTCCGGATCGAACCGGCGGCCCTGGTCGACGCCTTCGCCAACCAGCCGGCGGCCGACTACGTCCAGACCTTCGACTGGCCAGCCGGCGAGGCGGTTCTCGACGACACGGCGGCGCCCCGGGTCGAGGCCATCCGCCTCGTCGGCCGCAAGGTCGAGATCGAGCTCTCCGAAGAACCCGACCTCGCCACGGTCGAGGCCGCCGTCACCGCCCCCGGCCAGAGCCTAACCTGGACCCTCGACCCCGACGGCTACACCCTGCGCAGCAACGAAGCCCTGGACGATCCCCCGGTCACGATCACCGTGGGCATGGCCCTGACCGACCTCGCGGGCACCACGCTGGCCGCGCCCCTCAGCGCCATCGCCCCGGCCCTGACCCAGGAAGCCAGCCTCTACCTGGCTCCGGATCCTCGCGAGACGCCGGCGTCGACGGTCGGGAACCGGGCCGGCTTCCAGGGCTTGGAGAAGGATCCGGCGACGGGGCTCGTCTACGTCCGGAACCGGTGGTTGGATCCGGAGATGGGGCGGTTTGTCTCCACGGACCCGCTGGGCTACTCAGACTCGTCAAGCCTGTATTCAGCTCTCATTAACAGCCCGATGAACCGCCGGGATGCTCTTGGCCTGATTGTGAATACTGGGCCCGAGGAGCTGGACGTCATCCGATTGATCGTCAGGAAGCTTGGCTACACTGCCTTATCCAGGACGCTCGTGTTAAATCACGGCGAGGTGGAGATCGAACAAGGAAAGCTCCTAGATTGGCTACAGCTTGTCAAGACAAGTAGGTCCCTATGGTTCCTATTCCGCGTAGTGACAGAGCCCCGGGTCATAATCGATCTTGAGTTCGCTCACAACGAGGACCTCGCAAAATTCAGTGGAGCGCTGACGAGCCCGGTAGCAATACGAAAAGGGGAACTCTACCACTTCAGGACGCAGATCGACCCCTCGATCATCGCTGATAGCAGGATGAAGCTAGGGCTCGGTGACCTGTCGGCCGGCAGCTTCGACACCACTCGACTATTTCTCATGGGCTGGGAGGCGATCCCACTCGACGTTGCACTTCTCCACGAGTTCGGACACTCTCTAGGAGCCTTTGACCTGAACCTTTCAGACACGTACCGTCTGAGGGGAGGCCAGGGTCC
This sequence comes from uncultured Acidobacteriota bacterium, assembly GCA_963741925.1. Taxonomy (GTDB): domain Bacteria; phylum Acidobacteriota; class Thermoanaerobaculia; order Multivoradales; family DATKCC01; genus CAVUBL01. The sequence continues at coordinate 20,652 of CAVUJU010000002.1, read as the reverse complement.
AACTGACCAGTACGCCGTCGATAGAGAGGATGAATATCGCTCTGTCCTTGGGCTTCCACTCCGACGTGCTCACGGCGTGCCCGCAGTCGTTTGCCCAGCTGGCGATTGGGGGTCGGACCTGTGCATGCGAAAGATGTTTTGCGTGGCCCGCGGGGATCTCCAAACGTCGGGCCAGGCATGTATCGAGGCCTGGACAAGGTTCAAAGGGGACAAGAGCCCTCCGCCATGACGACCACAACCGTCACAAGACGAGCATGATCTGGCTTCGCCAGCATAAGATGTTTGCCGCTATCGTGGTCAGTAGCGCCGCTTTCTTTCAGATCGTGAGTTGGGCTGTCTGGGGTAGAGGTGATCTGGACGATGCTGTGCTCAGGGAAAGTGTCAATGGCTTAGTCGGACATCTCAGGTCCAGGGGCCAGGCTGGCGACCGCCCGAGGTACCTTTTTGTATGTCCAGCCTTGCTGGACCAACTCTCTAACCGAACAACTTCGAGGGTCAGGTCGAGACTAAGCTCACAGGGGATCACCTTGATCACATCGAAGGATCTGACGCCGCAAGGCGCCCTACCAGCTAGCCACAGCGTGGCCTCCTCCCTTTGCATTACTGAGCTGTGGCAGGCCCCTTTTGTGGGAGTTGTCGACGTGGCCGATGGATACGGTGAGGGGGCCATCGGCTATGACTATCGCGAGAAGGAGCTGCGCATCTTCGTCCTTGGGCGCTGGTTCGGCGTTCGGCGCTTTGACGGCGGGTCAATTCTCTAGCCGCCATCTCCGGAGAGTAAGAAGGTAACCCTCCACCAACCTCTCAGCCATAGCTCCCGCCAGGATCTCGCCCGGGCCCGGCCGCCGCGCGGCGCTGCCACCCCCCGCGCCCCCACCCCGCCACGCGCCGGCCTCCGCCGACGCCCCACCCACCGTCCTGCTCAGGGGAGGACCTGCTCGTCGCGTAGCTCCTGCAGGGTGTCCTCGAGGCCGAGCTCGCGGCATCGGTAGAAGAGCCAGCCGGGCTTGTAGCCACGTCCCCGGCGGATGCGGTCGAGCTCGAGGACGCGCTCGCGGGGGGTGAGCCGGAGGTCGACCTCAGGCGGCCGGCTGCCCGATCGCAGGAGCCAGCGGAAGATCTCCTCGAAGGTCTTGAAGAAGAAGACCAGGAGGGTGGAGAGGAGCGAGCTCACGGCCGCGCGAACCCCCTAGGACTCCGAGCGCTCCGCGCCCTTGCACGGATGAGGAGTCCGCCGCGGCCGAGCGGCGCGCCGTCGCAGGTGCTCACCGCCCCGGCACCGATCAGGCCGGGGCGGAGCCGCCGGCGGCGAGCTTCTGGAAGCGGTCCTTGAGGATGAAGGAGTCGAGGACGGCCTTGACGGTGGCCTTCTCGGCCTCGGGGAGCCGGTCGATGGCCTGGAGCTTTTCGAGGAGCTCACGGTCGGCGATCTGGCCGCCGGCGCGGGAGTCGGGGCGATCGTCGAAGGCGAGGTAATCGAGGGAGCAGTCGAAGAGCCAGAAGGTGCCAGCCACTCTTCAGCCCCGCTCGCCAAGCGAGAAGGCGAGAAGGTGCCAGCCACTTTTCAAGGTCGCCTCTCCGACACCCCGAGAAGGTGCCGGCCGCTCGGAGCCTGTCAACCCCGGTGAGACGGTGGGTTCGATCAATTAGGGAGCCTCTCCATGGTTGTCGGGTGGGTTGATCCAGACGGCCTTGGGTAGCTCGGGTGGCTTCGGGTGGCCGTGAACGAAGCGCTCCGGGTTGGCTTCGAAGGCGGCGGTCAAGATGCGTTGGCGTTCGGCCCGTAGCGCCTCGGCCTGGCCGTAGTGGACGGCAGCGGGGGTCATGAGGCCGAGGCCGGAGTGGCGATGCTCGTGGTTGTACCAGTCGATAAAGGCCCGGCCGAAGCTCCTGGAGTGCAGAATAGAGCCGAAGCGGTCGGGGAAGTCGGGTCGGTACTTGAGGGTCTTGAACTGGGACTCCGAGAACGGGTTGTCGCTCGAGGTGTAGGGGCGCGAGTGGGTCTTGGTGACCCCGAGATCGGCCAGGAGGTAGGCCACCGGCTTGGCCGTCATCGCGCCGCCGCGGTCGGCGTGGAGGGTCAGCTGGCCGGGGGCGATGTCCTGCTGCTCGGTCGCCTGGGCGATCAGCTGCTCGGCGAGCGCGGAGGATTCCCGGTACTGGATGGTCCAGCCGACCACGTAGCGGCTGAAGACGTCGAGGATCACGTAGAGGTAGTAGGAGGTCCACTTGGCCGGTCCGCGCAGCTTGGTGATGTCCCAGCTCCAGACCTCGTTGGGACGCTCGGCGAGCAGCTCCGGCTTGGCGTAGCGAGGGTGCGTGAGCTGGTCGCGCCGCTCGCGCACCTCGCCCTTCTCGGCGAGCAGCCGGTACATCGTGCGTTCGGACGCCAGGTAGCGGCCCTCGTCGAGCAGCGTGGCCCACACCTCGGCGGGCGAAGAGTCCACGAAGCGCTCGCCGTGCAGCTCGTCGAGCACCGCCTGACGCTCGGCAGCCGAGAGGGCCCGCGGTGGGGGATCTCGTGGCTTGTGGGGCCGTGGGTCGGGAGGATGCCGGCGCCGGTAGATCGTCGCCGGCGACGCACCCAGCGCTCGGCACGCCGGCCGGGTCCCGACGAGGGGCGTGAGCTCTTCGACGGTCTGCTCGATCATGGCTCGATGCTCTCCTCCGCGCTCCTGGGCTCGAGCAGCGCTCCCAGAAGCGCGGAGACGTTTCTCTGCACCTCGATCACCTTGCGGGCCGTCTCGAGCTCGCTCTCGGCGCGCTCGGCACGCCGGCGAAGACGCTCGATCTCGGCGGCCCGGGGATCGGCCCCAGGGCGGCCCCGACGCTTCGACAAGGCCTCCAGGGCCCCCTTGTCCCGTTGCTTGCGCCACTTCGCCAGGTGCGAGGAGTGCAGCCCCTCACGCCGCAGCAGAGCCCCGATCTCACCCGGCTCCGTGCACGCGTCCGCCGCGCGGACGATCTCGAGCTTGTACGCCGCCGTGAACCTGCGCCGACGCGGACGCTCGATGAGCTGGGGATTGGGCGCCGAGGTCACGCGGCCCGGCCGCTTCCGGTCGCCTACGGCTCCCTCCAGCGGCCGGGCCGGAGCTCCGTGCCCTCCCGAACCGTTCTCCTGCTTCGTCTCTGGCATACGGTGCCTCTCCTCTCGCCCTCGGGTTCCTTAATTCTGGTGGCTGCATCGTCTCACCGTATGTTGGCAGAGAGGGGCTTTCCAAGTTTGCCCCTCCGACCCCCTATCTCGCCCGAGAAGGTGCCAGCCGCTGTGCGCCAGGCAAAGCCTGGGGAAGGAGGAAGGTGATGTAGACGCGTGTCAACAGAGCCGGAAACTTTCCAGATGGGACCCGGCGGGTGTGAGCCCCGCCTGGCAAAGGTTGGCCACCAGCCAGAAGCGAGTCTTGCGTGGGCGGCACCGCAAGGGCACCTGCGAAGCGTAGACAGCGAGGGCGGAGGCCGTGTGATGGAGCCTCGAAATGCACGTCTCGCTGAGGTTGTCCCCGTAGTGGAACGGGCGACAGCACCCGAGCGCCGCAATGGCCTGGCGCAAGGGCTCGGCCGGGGTCAGAGAGCACGGCATACGTCCAAGGGTCCCTCCAGGAACCTGGGAGGCCCTTCCATCTCCGCCGAAGAACGTGCCGGTGAGGGTCCCGGCTGACCCAAGATCCAGGCCCGTGGTCGAGGCCGACCGCGCACCCCGGGAGCGAAGGAGCGGTCGCACAGGCGGTACCGCCCGGCGAAGGAAACCGAGCCCGGCGGGAAGGGTGGTGGGGAGTCAGAGAGCCCCCGTAGTACCGTGGAAGCCGGGGAACCGACCCAAGGGACCCGGTGGAGGGAAGGGGGGCTCCGGGACACGGAACCGAACGAGGGGAACGATGTCGGGATCGCCGAATCTCGGGAGCATCTCAACGCGACTTCGTCGGATAGCGAGGCTGGCGAGGGAGGACCACGAGCGGTCGTTTCTCAGTCTGGCTCACTACATCGACGAGCACTGGCTCTGGGAGGCCTACTCCCGGACCCGCAAGGACGGAGCGCCAGGCATCGACGGCCGGACGGCGAAGCAGTACGAGGAGAACCTCGGGGGCAACCTCCGGTCGCTTCTCGACCGCTTCAAGTCAGGCCTCTACCGAGCGCCGCCGGTCCAGCGGGCTCACATTCCGAAAGGCACCGGGTCGGAGACCCGTGCGATCGGGATCCCCACCTTCGAAGACAAGGTGCTGCAGCGTGCGGTGACGATGGTGCTGGAGGCCATCTACGAGGAGGACTTCTTGGACTGCTCGTACGGCTTTCGGCCCGGTCGCTCGGCGCACGATGCGCTGCGCGTTCTGCGCAAGGAGCTCTCCGAGCTCGGGGGTGGGTGGGTACTGGAGGTCGACATCCAGAGCTTCTTCGACGAGCTGGATCGGGACCACTTGAGGTCTTTTCGGCTCTCCTCAACTATGAGTGGGTAGAGGCGGGTCGAGCTGGATGCCCCCGCAGTTGAGGAAGATCATCGCAGCGAGAGCCTGGTGGGAGTGGAAGCCGTAGGCTCTGTGGGCGATCATGCGGATCCGGTTGTTGAGGCCTTCGACCACGCCGTTGGTCAGGCGGGTTCGGATGTAGGCGAGGATCCCGGAGAGATGCTTGCGGATGGTTCGGGCTGCTTTGACGAAGGCTGGGAGCCGAGATCGAGAGGCCCAGGCAAGCCAGGCTCGGAGCGCTCGTTCGGCGCGCCAGGGTTGGCGGTAGTCGAGGGCCTGAGCGAGCGTCTCTTTGAGCAGGTAGGCGCGGTAGGGCCGCTGGTTGCTTCGCTGGAGCTCGGAGAGCTTGCGGCGCTGGGATCGGCTGAGGTTCCACGGATTCATCAGCAGCACGAAGCGGGTGCGCTTGAGGGCACGTGCTTCGTCGGGGTCGGAGGCGAGCTCGCGCACCAGCTCGCGCCGCACCTCGTCGAGCGCATCACTGACCAAGCGCTGGACATGGAAGCGGTCGTAGACGATCTCGGCGTCGGGCAGCCTCTCGCGCACGGCCTTGGTGTAGGCCGCGGACAGGTCGACGGTCACCATCTCGATCGCCTTGCAGCCCTCCTCGCCGAGCTGCTCGAAGAAGGGCGCGAGTGCCTCGGCGCTACGGCCTTCGCCGGCCCACACCACGCGACCGCGGTCGTGGTCGACCACGACGGTGAGATAGTGGTGACGCTTCTTGTAGCTGAACTCGTCGATGCCGATCCGGCGCAGGCCCACCAGCCGCTCGGGGTCGAGGCGGCGCTCGACCACCCGCGCGACGATGGAACCGACCGTCTCCCAGGCGATCCCGAGCACGCGCGTCACCTGGGTCTTGTCGGTGATCTGCGCAAAGTACGCCACCAGCTCCTCGAACGCCTCACTGAAGCGACCTCCCGAGGGCGCCCAGGGGACCTGCTCCACGCGCACGCCACACTGAGGGCACTCCACTCGCCAGGGCGCGTAGCGCAGCACCACCACATGGCGCCCCCAGGGCAGGTGGCGCCACTCTCGCTCGTAGCGACGGTCGTAGCGCGGTCCGACCCGGCCGCACTCGCCACAACGAGACCGACGCCAGGTAGGGCGGACACGGACCACCAACGTCCCGTCCCGCCGGAACAGCGTGGATTCGACGTACATCTTCGTGACACCGATCAGACGACGCAGTACAGTGGTCAGGCGCATGGGGTCGCTCCTCCCTCCTCGGTTCCTTGGATGCACCAAGGAGAGCAGGAAACTCCATGCGTTTCAACCCCTTAGCGCCACCACACCCCCTCCTCCCAGGCCTCTGACCCTGGCGACCTACCGCTCCGAGCACCGACCGCCGACGGGCTTTCAGCTACCCACTCATAGTTGAGGAGAGCCGTCTTTTCTCGACCGCCGGGTGCGCGACGGCGTGATCCGGAGGGCAATTGGCAAGTGGCTGCAGGCGGGTGTGATGGAAGAGGGGCGTGTACGTCACCCCGAGGCGGGGACTCCGCAGGGAGGCGTCATCTCGCCCTTGCTGGCCAACGTCTACCTCCACGAGGTGGTGGACCGGTGGTGGGAGGAAGAGGTCCAACCGCGGCTTCGTGGGCGCGCTGTGCTGGTGCGGTATGCGGACGATCTGGTGATCGTCTTCGCCGACGAGCACGATGCCCGTCGGGTGGAAGAGGTGCTGCCGAAGCGGCTCGCCCGCTTCGGTCTGCGCCTGCACCCGGAGAAGACGCGACGGGTGCGCTTCCGCCGGCCACGGTGGGGGAGCGACGGGTCCGGGCCCGAGGGTCCGGGCTGCTTCGTCTTCCTCGGGTTCACGCACTTCTGGGGCAAGGGCGGGCGGCAGCGAGGGTCGTGGGTGGTCAAGCGCACGACGGCCGCGAGTCGGTTTGCTCGGTCGATGAGTCGGATGCGGGAACGGTGTCGGCAGGGCCGTCACGACCCCGTGGCGACGCAGCAGCGACGGCTGTCGCGAGCGCTGCAGGGCCACTACGGTTACTACGGCATTACCGGCAACTTCCACGCACTCGACAACTTCTACCGCCAGGTCACGCGCGAGTGGCGCAAGTGGCTCGACCGGCGGTCGGGCAAGAGGTCGATGCCTTGGGAGCGGTTCGTCCGCCTCCTCGGCGCCTACCCCTTGCCGCGGCCGAAGATCGTCCACGCCGCTTGACGTCGTGCAGCGAACCCGTGTCACGAGGAGCCGGATGCGGGAAATCCGCACGTCCGGATCTGTGGGGGGACCCGGGCGGGCTTGCTCGCCCGGGCCTATCCCGATTGCCAAGTCTGCCCCTCCGACCCCCTGTCTCGCCAGGGTCCGGCCGCCTCGCGGCGCTCCAACCCCTTCCGCGCCCCTCCCCGCCGCGAGCCGACCTCCGTCTGAGCCCATGCCCGGAGCCTGGCGCGAGAAAAGGCGAGAGAGTTCGGCGAGAAGCGTGCCGTGAGAAGGTACTACCTGCGCTTCAAGAGAAGGGCCTTGGCTCGACGGCAGGTAGGCGGGTTTCCGAGAGCCGAGCGAGCCCGGGCGGCGCGCGGCTGAGTTGTTGGCAGCGGCGCCCGAAGCGGATTGCTACGGCGGACGGGAAGAGTCAGAGTCCCCCGGGTTCGAGGGCCGGGACGAATGGGAGGCGCGGCGGGAAGCTGCCTTCGGGAAACTCGACATCCCGATGTCCCGCGCGGAGAAGCGCCGAGGCATCCTGATAGGCCTCGAGGAACATCGCGTAGGCCTCGGCGAAGAGGTGCCGGACCTCGCGCGTCACGGCATGGACGAGAGGGGCAGGCGAGTGTTTCGTGCGCGCGGGTCTCTGGTGCGGGTGGACGCGAAGGAAGGCCTCCGGCTCCGAAGGCCGAGTACCGCGCGCCCGATGCTCCGTGGCCGCTTCCTCGGTGAGCAGCTCGACCAGCTCGGCGACGCGATGCTGGCCTTCTGCTTCACTCAGACCCTCTGCGGCCCAGCAGGGAAGGGGATCGAGCACGAGGACCTCCTCGGACGCGAACTCGTCCAGGCTCGGGGACTCCCCCACTCGCCGACTGGCGAGGCTGTGGGCTGTGCGGTCGTACCAGACACCACGGAGGGGCTCTCCGTCGCGTAGAGCGTGAACGGAGTGGACACCGGGCCAGAGATCGGGTCGGGCCACGAGACCCTCCTTGGCACCCTGGGCAAGGCAGTAGGCCAGCCGACGGTACTGGGCCTCTGGCTCGTCCCCTCTCTGCCAACATACGGTGAGACGATGCAGCCACGAGAATGAAGGAAGCCGAGGGCGAGAGGAGAGGCACCGTATGCCAGAGACGAAGCAGGAGAACGGTTCGGGAGGGCACGGAGCTCCGGCCCGGCCGCTGGAGGGAGCCGTAGGCGACCGGAAGCGGCCGGGCCGCGTGACCTCGGCGCCCAATCCCCAGCTCATCGAGCGTCCGCGTCGGCGCAGGTTCACGGCGGCGTACAAGCTCGAGATCGTCCGCGCGGCGGACGCGTGCACGGAGCCGGGTGAGATCGGGGCTCTGCTGCGGCGTGAGGGGCTGCACTCCTCGCACCTGGCGAAGTGGCGCAAGCAACGGGACAAGGGGGCCCTGGAGGCCTTGTCGAAGCGTCGGGGCCGCCCTGGGGCCGATCCCCGGGCCGCCGAGATCGAGCGTCTTCGCCGGCGTGCCGAGCGCGCCGAGAGCGAGCTCGAGACGGCCCGCAAGGTGATCGAGGTGCAGAGAAACGTCTCCGCGCTTCTGGGAGCGCTGCTCGAGCCCAGGAGCGCGGAGGAGAGCATCGAGCCATGATCGAGCAGACCGTCGAAGAGCTCACGCCCCTCGTCGGGACCCGGCCGGCGTGCCGAGCGCTGGGTGCGTCGCCGGCGACGATCTACCGGCGCCGGCATCCTCCCGACCCACGGCCCCACAAGCCACGAGATCCCCCACCGCGGGCCCTCTCGCCTGCCGAGCGTCAGGCGGTGCTCGACGAGCTGCACGGCGAGCGCTTCGTGGACTCTTCGCCCGCCGAGGTGTGGGCCACGCTGCTCGACGAGGGCCGCTACCTGGCGTCCGAACGCACGATGTACCGGCTGCTCGCCGAGAAGGGCGAGGTGCGCGAGCGGCGCGACCAGCTCACGCACCCTCGCTACGCCAAGCCGGAGCTGCTCGCCGAGCGTCCCAACGAGGTCTGGAGCTGGGACATCACCAAGCTGCGCGGGCCGGCCAAGTGGACCTACTACTACTTCTACGTGATCCTCGACGTCTTCAGCCGCTACGTGGTCGGCTGGACCATCCAGTACCGGGAATCCTCCGCGCTCGCCGAGCAGCTGATCGCCCAGGCGACCGAGCAGCAGGGCATCGCCCCCGGCCAGCTGACCCTCCACGCCGACCGCGGCGGCGCGATGACGGCCAAGCCGGTGGCCTACCTGCTGGCCGATCTCGGGGTCACCAAGACCCACTCGCGCCCCTACACCTCGAGCGACAACCCGTTCTCGGAGTCCCAGTTCAAGACCCTCAAGTACCGACCCGACTTCCCCGACCGCTTCGGCTCCATGCTCCACTCCAGGAGCTTCGGCCGGACCTTTATCGACTGGTACAACCACGAGCATCGCCACTCCGGCCTCGGCCTCATGACACCAGCCGCCGTCCACTACGGCCAGGCCGAGGCGCTACGGGCCGAACGCCAACGCATCTTGACCGCCGCCTTCGAAGCCAACCCGGAGCGCTTCGTCCACGGCCACCCGAAGCCACCCGAGCTACCCAAGGCCGTCTGGATCAACCCACCCGACAACCATGGAGAGGCTCCCTAATTGATCGAACCCACCGTCTCACCGGGGTTGACAGGCTCCGGTCGCTGACGAGAACGGCATGGTATCGACCGCTCCAGAAGGGACCGTCCCAGCCATGGAGGTCTCCGGCTTCCTTGGCGAGGTTGCCCTGGACGAAATTCATGAACCGGGCGAGGTGCCAGACGTCCTTGGGGCTGACCAGGGCATGCCAGTGGTTCGACAGACAGACCACGGCATGGATCTGGACATCGTACCGGCTTTGGGCCCAGGCGAGGACACCGATGAAGCGTCGGTTCAGCTCCGGGCTGGGGCGGAGAAGGTACCGGGCCTGGATGGTTCTGGCGCTCACCTCGACCAGGGCGCGGGATGGGACGAATCGTTTCCGACGGGGCATACTCTTCTAGGACGCAAAACGCCCTGCGGATCGCCCGGCCCGGTCGGTCTCTCGAGGAGTCTGAAAGGTGGGTGGCACTCTATGGGCTTCCTTGCGGAGGCGTTTGCCCGCTCCCGGGAAATGGGATAGAACCCAGACATCGAGACCACGGCACCACTCCCTTCGGGGAGCCCCTCTTCCTCGCCGCCTGCCACCGGCGGCTGGCTTGGCCGGGCCTGGCCGGTCTGGCTCCTCGTCGCCGTCCTCGCCGTCGCTCTGCGTCTCCTCGCGGCCGGCTACGGCTCGAACTACGATCTTGCCGCTTACCGCGAGGTGGCGGAGATCGTCCATCACGGCGGCAACGTCTACGCCGAGACCTCGAAGTACAACTACGCTCCGGGCTGGTTCCTTCTGCTCCGTCTCTTGCGCTGGGTGGCAAACCACTGGCGCGACCCGGCTCTCGCCTTCGGCTACGGTGTCGCCACGTTTCTCTCGCTGGTCGACCTCGCCCTGGGGGCGATCCTGCTGCGTCGCTTCGGCCCGGGAGCGGCGCTCTACTTCCTCTTCAACCCAGTCTCGATCCTCATCTCGGGCTATCACCGTCAGTTTGGCTCCGTGGCTCTCCTGCTGGGCTTCGTGGCCGTGCTCGCCTTCGAGCGGGCGGGCCCCGGAGACCAAAGCGCCCGGGACGGCGGGCTCGGGAAGGCCCGGTGGGCCGGCCTCGGTGCTCTCGGAGCGTCACTCCTGGCGAAGCACGTTCTCTTCGCGTTCCCCTTCTGGCTTGCCGTCCGACAGCCGCGCCGTCGTGAGCGCTTGCTGGTCCTCTTCGTTCCTCCCGCGATCTTTTTCGTCTCGTTCCTCCCGTACCTCGGCGAGGGAGGAGCCCGAGGCATCCTCGAGAACGTCTTTCTCTACAAGGCACGCTTCGAGATCCCGCTTCTCGGGGGATGGCTGCCTGCCTACGTGGTGGAGGAGCTGCCACTCGTCGTGAGCGTGCTGTCCACGGTCGTCTTCCTCGCCGCCCTGGTCGCCGGGGCCTGGATCTTCGAGGGCACACCCCCAGTTCGCGCCCTGCTGCTCTACACGGCGTTGCTCGTCGCCTTCTCGCCTGCAGCCGCCAACCAGTACCTTGCCCTGGTCGTGTCCTTCGTCGCCGTCTACCGGAACCCGTTCACCGTCTTGTTCACCGTCGTCGCCTCGCTTCACTTGATGATCGACCGCCAGGGCCTTCACCTGGCGGCACTCGAGAGATGGGTGCCGGAGGCAGCGGTGGGCTTCCCGGTCCTGGTGGCGCTGCTCCTCCTGGGAATCGTCTGGGCCCTACGGCGGGATCGGCTGGTCGCCTCCTTGCGCGCATCGACCGAGCGGCTCGGAGAGAGGATCCGACGCTTCGTGGCCCCCTGAACGGCACCGGGATTGAGAAGCGGCTGGCACCTTCCGGGGGTCTTCGAGCTTCGGCCCGGACGGTGCTGAAAAGCGGGTGGCACCTTGCGGAGGGTGGGGCTAGGGGCGGCGGAACTGGCGCCGTCGCTCGGCCTTCCGGAGCCGCTCGCCGGCGGCCAGAGCCTCGTCCCGCCGCGCGCGGACGTAGGGCGAGAGGTGGTCGCCGTAGCGCTCGACGAAGTCCTCCAGGTAGTCCGTGCCCCGGATCTCGCCCCGGCACCGGGCCGCCCCGCAGGCGCACTCGAAGCTCCGCATCGGCTCGGTGCAGAAGGTCGCGTAGTCGAGCGTCACCTCGTCGCCGGGCTCGAGGTCCCGCCGCGCGACCACGTCGAGCCCCTCGAGCCACGCCGACGGGTCGCAGGAGTGGTTGATCGGCTTCCAGGCCTCCGGGTCCGGGCTCCAGGTCACCCACACCTCGTCCGAAAGCGGCCAGGCATACCCCTCGAACCAGGCGCGCTCGACCGGCCCCCAGCAGGCCTCCACGTGCCCTCGGGTCACCAGGTGATGGGCGGCGCCCTCGTGGGCCTCGATCCGCTCGCCGGCCCGGATCGGCCGCACGGCGACGGTCGAGTAGTTGCCTTCCCGGTCCGAGCGCACCTCCCACCTCGGCCGCCGCCGCTCGCGCCGCGCCACGGCCGCCTGCAGGATCTGCTCGGCGAAGGCCCGGTGGCCGCCGGGCGCATGGTCCAGGATCAGATCGGCGGTGCCGGGATCGTCCATCGGGTAGAAGACGCCGCAGTTGGCGTTGATCTCGAGCACGTAGACCTCGCCCCGGGCGTCGACCCGCAGGTCGCACCGCCCGTAACTCGCGCCCCCCAGCCCCACGAAAAGCCGGCGGCAGGCCTCCTTGGCGCGCCCGGCCAGGTCGCGATCCTCGACCGGCACACAGTCCATCCCCAGGTAATCGATCCACTTGACGGCGAAGTGCTTGAAGGTCTCTCCCGGCGGGAACGTGATCTCCACCGGCTCGTAGACCGTGGGAGAGGCCGGATCGTCCGGGTTCTCGGCCACCAGGACGCTCAGCTCGCGCCCCTCGATGAACTCCTCGACCAGCGCGCCGCCGTAGGAGTCGATCATCCGCCGCGCCTGGCGGGCGAGCTCGGCCGGCGACTCCACCCGCGACTCCCGGGTCATGCCGATCGAGCTGTAGCTCGACGGGTGCTTGACGATGAGGGGGAAGCGCAGGGTCTCTCCCGCGCGCTCGATGCCGGCGGCGTCCGTGACCTCCAGACCGGCCGGCGTCCGGACGCCCCACGCGTGGCACACGCGCTTCATCGCCTCGCGCGACGGCTCGTAGAAGGACGACGTGGCACCGGTGAAGGCCTGGCCGAGCCGCTCGAGGGCCTGGACCACCTCGATGCCCGGCCGGTCCTCGTCCCAGGCGCCGTCGCAGAGGTTCACGAACACGTCGAACCCCTCGCGCGCGAGCCGGATCACGTCCTGGATCGCGGTCGCCTTCTTGAGCACCACCCGATGGCACTCGTGCTCGGCGAAATAGGGGGTCGGATCACACGGCAAGTCGACCGCCTTGAGCGGCGACTGCGAGTCCTCGTACGCATCGCTCAGGATGCAGAGCCTCATGGCGGGGCCTCCCGGTTGCACGAACCGACCTGAACCCGGTTGTCGCGCGCGAGTCTAAACCGATTGCGAGCGCGGTGGAACGACGATCTCGCCCTCGCCCGCCGGCCGGTACACTCAGTCCGTCGTGCCCCCCGAACCACCCTACCGCTATCGCTCCTTCGTGCTCGACGAGCTCGCCCGCTGGGGGATCGCGCCCGGCCCGGCCACCCCGCCGGCCACGGCCTACCATCTGCTCAAGACGATCTACGCCTTCGAGATCCGGGAGATGAAGCTGCGCCGCCGCGAGCTGGAGCACGCCCTGGGTCCGCAGCCCCTCGACGACTACCGCCGCGGCCTCGAGCGCCTGAAGGCGAAGTACCGCGTGCTCAAGCTCGCCGCCTCCGAGTGGGTGGAGTAGCGCGCCGGGCTACTCCGAGCGCAGCACCGCCGCCGGGTCCGCCCGGGCCGCCCGGCGCGCGGGCAGCCAGGAAGCGAGGGCGGCCGCGCCGAGGATCGCGGCGGCCACGCCGGCGAAGAGGCGCGGATCGTACGGCGTCGTCTCGAACAGGAGCGCGGCGATCAGGCGCCCGAGGCCCGCGGCCGCCGGCAAACCGAGGAGGAGACCGAGCGCTGCCAGGGTGAGCCCCTGCCGGACGACTGTCCCCACCACCCGACGCCGGCTCGCTCCGAGCGCCATCCGGATGCCGAGCTCCGGTGCCCGCCGCGCCACGCCGTAGCTCAGGACGCCGTGGACGCCCAGGACGGCGAGGAACAGCGCAACGCCGGCGAAGGCGGCGAGCAGCGTCATCGAGAACCGCCGCGCGGCGAGAGAGTGGTCGCGCGTCGCCCGGAGCGGCTCGACGTCGAAGACCGCGAGCTGGGGATCGGTCTCGGCGACGGCGCGCCGCACCGGCCCCGCGAGCGCCGCCGGGTCGCCGCCAGTCCGCACCAGAATCGTCGCGCTGCTCGTGGGCGCCTGGTCGAGGGCGAGGTAGGCGGCAGGAGGCGCCGGGGCGTCGAGGCCGTGAATATGCTCGTCGGCGACCACGCCGACGATCCGCCAGCGCTGCCCCCAGAGGACGATCTGCTCTGCCACGGGTGAGCCGGCGGAAAAGTAACGCCGCTCGGCGGCCCGGTTGACGAGCGCCACCCTCGGCGCCCGCGCGTCGTCGCCCGCCTCCAGTCCCCGACCCTCGAGCACCGGCAGCTCGACGGTGGCGAAGTAGCCGGGCGTCACCAGGCGCATCGAGATCTCGGGCCAGTCGCGGCTCTCGGCCTCGCGGCCGACGACCGCCCAGGAGTTGGTGAAGCCCGCCGCCAGGGGGTTGGCGCCGGCTACCGCCGCCGCCTCGACGTCGGGCCGGGCCTCGAGCCGGCCGAGCACTGCGGTGACGAACCGGTGATGCGCCGGCCAGGCGGGCCAGGTGGCGAAGTCCCTCGGATAGCGCACCTCCGGCAGCTCCACCTCGGCCCGCAGAACCCCCTCGGTCCGGAAGCCCGGATCGACCGCCGAGAGCCGCCAGAAGCTGTGGACGAGAAGCGTCGCACCGATCGCGAGAAGCGTCGCCAGGGCCACCTCGGCGACCACCAGGGCGCCGCGCACCCGCGAGCGCCCGTCGCCGCCGCCGGCGGCCCGCCCCAGGTCGGCCTCGAGGTCGCGGGAGCGGGCCTGAGCGAGGGGCACCAGCGCGAAGGCGAGCGCCACCACCACGGCGAGACCGGCGGTCGCCGCCAGCACCCTGGTGTCGATCCCCACCGCCTCGATCCGCGGGAGGTCGGCCGGCGCCAGCGCCAGGAGGAGCCGTAGCCCGGCGAAGGCAACCCCGAGGCCGGCGGCGGTCGCCAGGGCGGTGAGGAGCGCGCTCTCCGCCAGGAACTGCCAGGCCAGACGACCGGGCGTGGCGCCCAGCGCCGTGCGCAGCGCCAGCTCGCGGCCACGGGCGGTGCCCCGGGCGAGGAACAGGTTCGCCACGTTGACGCATGCGGCGAGCAGCAACAGGGCGACAGCCCCCAGGAGCACCAGGAGCGCGGGACGCACGGGGCCCAGCACCGCCTCGGAGAGCGATTCCAGGTGGACCCCGTGGGCGTCGTTCTCCGGGTAGGCCGCTTCGAGGTCCGAGGCGATCGCCGCCAGCTCGTCCTGGGCGGCGGCGATCCCCACGCCGGGGGCGAGCCGCCCGAGCTGGAGGATCGGGTGGGTCTCGCGCGGCAGGGCCACCGGGTCCGGGTGCAGCGGGAGCCAGACGTCGATCTCGGTGGGCTCGCCCTCGGCGAATGGATTTCCGTAGTCGGCCCGGCCCAGGACCGTGCCGATCCCGAACCCGGCGCTCTCCGGCAGCACGCCGACGACCGTCGCCGCTCGACCGTCGAGCCGGACGGTCCGCCCGATCACCCCGCGGTCGGCCGCAAATCGCGCGCGCCAGAACCGCTCGCCCAGGGCGACCACGTCCGCGCCGGCCGTCTCGCTGCCCGCCCCCTCCGCAGGCTCGAAGCCGCGGCCCAGGAGCGGCCGGGCCCCGACCATGGCGAAGTAGCCCGGGGTCACCCGCAGGGTGTTCACCCGCTCGGGTTCGCCGGTCTGGGCCGCGAGGCTCTGCCGCCCCCCCATCACCGCCGAGAGCGCCGCCAGGGTCCGGCTCCGGCGGGTGAAGTCCAGGTAATCGGGCACCGAGGCGGGCTCACGGACGGTCCCCGAGGCGCGGTCGGTCTCCCAGACCACCACCAGCTCGCCGGGGCGCGCGAGGGGTATCGGGGCGAGAAGCACCCCCTCGACCACGCTGAAGATGGCGGTGTTGGCGCCGATCCCGAGGGCGAGGGTGAGAACCGCGACCAGGGTGAAGCTCGGGTTGCGCACGAGCCCGCGGACCGCGAAGGCGAGGTCGCGGCGAAGCTCGTCGAGCCCGTGCGGTCGTCGTGTCATCGGAGGCGGGTGTACGACGCTACACCCGCCGGGCTCGGAGTGCAAAAGGCCAGGTCGAGAGGGCTCGGCGCCGGTCACGCAACACGAAAACGGGGGCGGACGGTCCGCCCCCGTTTCGCTGTCGTCGAACAACGCGGGCCGCGGCGCACCGGAGGCGCACTCCCGGACTCCCCCGGCGCGCCGCGGACCCGGCTTCTAGACCATGACCAGCTCACGCTCGCGGTCGGCGAGCGGCACGAACGGCCGCTCGCCGGCGCCGACGTAGATCTGGCGCGGCCGGCTGATGCGCGCCTTCGGGTCCTCCACCATCTCCTTCCACTGGGCGATCCAGCCCGGCAGCCGGCCGAGGGCGAACATGACCGTGAACATCTCGGTCGGGATCCCCATCGCCCGGTAGAGGATGCCGCTGTAGAAGTCGACGTTCGGGTAGAGCTTGCGCTCGACGAAGAACGGGTCGGACAGCGCGACCTCCTCCAGGTTCTTGGCGATGTCGAGCAGCGGGTCCTTGACCCCCATCTCGGCGAGCACCTCGTCGGCCGAGGCCTTGAGGATCCGCGCCCGCGGGTCGAAGTTCTTGTACACCCGGTGGCCGAAGCCCATCAGCTTGAAGTCCGAGCTCTTGTCCTTGGCCAGGTCGACGTACTTCTGGAAGCCTCCCCCGTCGCGCCGGATCTGCTCGAGCATCTCGATGACCTTCTGGTTGGCGCCGCCGTGGAGCGGCCCCCAGAGGGCGCAGATGCCGGCCGAGATCGAGGCGAAGAGGTTGGCCTGCGACGAGCCGACCATGCGCACGGTCGAGGTCGAGCAGTTCTGCTCGTGGTCGGCGTGCAGGATGAGCAGCAGGTTGAGCGCCTTGTCCATCACGTTCGGCACCCGATAGGGCTCGGCCGGCACCGCGAACATCATGTGCAGGAAGTTCTGGGTGTAGGAGAGGTCGTTTCGCGGGTAGACGAAGGGCTGGCCGACCGACTTCTTGTAGGAGAAGGCCGCGATCGTCGCCGCCTTGGCGAGCAGGCGGACGATGTTGAGGTCCTGGCCGTCGCCCGTGACGACCTGCGGGTAGTAGGTCGAGAGCGACGCCACCATGGCCGAGAGGATCGCCATCGGGTGGGCCGACGGCGGGAAGCCCTCGAAGAACTTCTTCATGTCCTCGTGGAGCATGGTGTGGTAGGTCAGCTTCTCGCGGAACTGCTCGAGCTCGGCGACGGTGGGCAGCTGGCCGTAGATCAGGAGGTACGAGACCTCCTCGAAGGAGGCCGAGGCGGCGATCTCCTCGATCGGGTAGCCGCGGTAGCGCAGGATCCCGCGCTCGCCGTCGATGAAGGTGATGGCGCTCTGGCACGAGCCGGTGTTGCCGTAGCCCGGGTCGAGGGTGATGGCGCCGGTCGCCTGGCGCAGCGCCGTGACGTCGAGCCCCACCTCGTCCTCGGTGCCGACGACGACGGGCAGCTCGTACTCTTTGCCGTTCAACTGGAGCTTTGCGGTGCTCATTCGATGTTCTCCCTCGCGAGTCGAGTGGTCTTCAGCGAGTATCCTGGGCCCTTTTCCGCCGGGGCAAAACGCCCGGCCGAGTAGTCTTCTCCCCCACCCGTTGAGGCTGGCCCTGCCGGCAGCCCTTCCCCGTTGGCGGCGGTGTGGGACGGCGTCTCCTACCGGGACGCCAAGGGATCGCTCGCCGTCGACACCTCGGACGCGAGCGTCCTCTCGCCGGGCGCCCCGTCGCTCGTCGACTTCAACAACCAGCCGGTCGATCCCTCAGAGGGCATGTTCGTCAACTTGGCCAACAACGTCTGGAACACCAACTGGCCCCTCTGGTACCCCTGGACCGACCAAGACCGCGACGCCCGGTTCCGGTTCGAGATCCGGCTGGGGGGCGGTCTGTCGGAGAAACACTGACAGGCGGACCGGAGCGAAGGCGATGGCACGGCATCACCGTCGTCGCTAGGGTGGTGGCTCCGAAGCCGCGATCCGCTCCGGTCCTCGCCATGCGCCGACCCTCGCCTCCCCGTCATCGAATCGGCCTCCGCCACAAGCTGGACTTGCTGGTGATGGCCTTCGTGGTGATCCTCCTGCTCCAAGGAGGGATCACCCTGACCGGGCTCTTCGATCGCCACGTCCAGCTCATCGGCTCGGTCGTCCTCTTCTTGCTCGCGGTGGCGCTGGGCAGCGTGACCTCGCGCCAGGTCCAGCGCGAAGTCCGGGAGCGCCAGGAGGCCGAGGCCGAGAGCGAGCGGCTGGCGGAACGGCTGCGCCTGGGCCAGAAGCTCGAGGCGGTGGGCCGGCTGGCGGGCGGAGTGGCGCACGACTTCAACAACCTCCTGACCGCCGTCCTGGGCTACTGCGACCTCCTCGCGCTACGCCTCGGCACCTCGCATCCGCAGCTCCGGGAGGTGGGCGAGATCCGGCGCGCGGCCCGCCGCGCCGCCACCCTGATCAGCCAGCTCCTCGCCTTCAGCCGCAAGCAGGTGATCGACCCGCGGAGGCTCGACCTGAACCGGGTGGTGCGCGACTCGGTGAGCATGATCCGGCGGATGATCGGCGAGGACGTCGCCCTCGAGTGCCGGCTCGCTCCGGAGCCGTGCCCGGTGCGGGGCGACCCGACCCAGCTCGAGCAGCTCCTGATCAACCTGGCGGTCAATGCCCGCGACGCCATGCCGTCGGGCGGCCGGCTGGAGATCGCCACCGGCCGGCGGCGGCTCGACAAGTCGCGGCCCGGCGACATCTTCGAGGTCGCCGAGGGCGAGTTCGCCTACCTGACCGTGAGCGACACGGGCGAAGGCATGGACGAGGAGATCCTGGCCCACGCCTTCGAGCCCTTCTTCACCACCAAGGACCAGGGCCGGGGCACCGGCCTCGGCCTCGCCACGGTCTACGGCATCGTCAAGCAGAACCAGGGCTACATCTGGGTCGACAGCCGGCCGCAGGAGGGCTCGGAGTTCCAGATCTTCCTGCCCCTGTGCGAGGGGGCGGTGGAGGAGGACTCCCCGCTCCCCGTGCCGCCGGTGCGCGAGAGCGCCCCGGCCACCGAGACGGTGCTCCTGGTCGAGGACGAGCCGGCGGTGCGGTCGCTGGTGCGCGAGGTGCTGATCCGGGGCGGCTACTCGGTGCTCGAGGCCGGTGACGCCCAACAGGCGTTCGAGGTGGCGGCCCGCCACCGCGGTGCGGTGGAGCTGCTCCTGACCGATCTCGTCATGCCCGGCGTCGCCGGCGACGAGCTCGCCCGGCGGATGGCCCTCGAGCGGCCTGACCTCCGAGTGCTCTACATCTCGGGCTACTCGGATCACGTCCTCAACCGCAAGGGGGTGCTGATGGAGGGCACGAGGCTGCTCCAGAAGCCGTTCAGCCCCGAAGATCTGCTCCAGGCGGTGGAGGAGACCCTGGCCGGCGCGCCCCCGGAGGCCGCCCTCTCGGCCCCAGCGGCGGCGCCGGCCTGCTAGACTCCAGGCACACTGCGACGCGCCGGCCGCCGCCGGCCGCCCGACGGGTTGCCTTTGCCCGCTGCTCCGCACCGCCCGAGCACCCCCGTGCGCATCGATCCCTCGACCCGCTGGGGCTCATGGCTGACCGGCCTGGCAGCCCGGCTCGCCGGCCTGCTGGTGAACGTGGTCGCCTGGACCTGCCGCTTCCGGGTGGTCGAGGGCGCGGCGCAGCTCGACGCTCTCCTCGCCGCGCGCCGCCCGGTGATCGTCTGCCTGTGGCACAACCGGGCGCTCCTCGGCACCCCCTTCCTCCGCGATCGGATCTTCCGGCGCGGCGTGCCCATGACGCTCCTCGTCAGCCAGTCGCAGGACGGCGAGCTGCTCGCCCGCTTCATTCTCAACCAGGGGGCCTCGGTGGTGCGCGGCTCCTCGACCCGCGGCGGGCGCCAGGCCCTGCGCGGCGCGGTCCGGGCGGTGGGGGAGCAGGGCTCGTCGCCGATCGTGGTTCCCGACGGACCGGTCGGGCCCGCCTACCGTTTCAAGCCGGGAGCGCTCCAGATCGCGCGCCTCTCGGGGGCGCCCATCGTCCTGCTGGGGTTCGCCGCGGAGCACTCGAGGGCGCTCGGCTCGTGGGACCGCCTCCTCGTGCCGCGCCCGTTCACCCGGATCGCGGTGGCGATCGGTGCGCCGGAGACGGTCGAGCGGGACCTCTCGCCCCAGGCGTTCGAGGCGCGCCGTGCAGCCCTCGAGGCCGGCCTCGTCCGGCTCAACCGGCGGGCCGAGGCGGCGGTGGGAGCGGCCGACCCCCTGGATCGCGGTGGGACGCCGGGCGGATCGGTAGAATAGCTCCTCCCCGTTTCGCCGCCCACCGACAGGAGACCGACATGCCCGAGCTCGACGACGTGCAGCTAGACCCTACCGTTCACGGCGGCGAGGGCGGACGGAGCGGAGGTGACCGGGGCCACGGCGGCGGAGGGTGGCGCTGGGTGGTGATCGTGCTCGTGATCCTCCTGATCGCCGCCGGCGCCTACTGGGGCTTCTTCGTCCGCCCTGCGAGCCGGCTCGCCCGGGCCCCGGCTCCGCCGCCGGCGCCCGCCCCGGAGCCCGCCGAGGCGGCCGCCCCCGCACCGGCCGAGGAGCCGGTCGAGATGCCGCCGCTCGGCGAGAGCGACGAGCTCGTGCGCCGGCTGGTGGGGGAGGTCTCGCAGCACCCGGCGCTCGCCTCCTACCTGGTCTCCGATCACCTGGTTCGGCGCTTCGTCCTGGTGGTCGACAACGTCGCCGCCGGTCTCGTGCCGCGCCCCGTCCTGCCCGAGAGCCTGAAGCCGGACCGGCCGTTCAAGGCGCGGGAGCAGGGAGGCGTGGCGGTGGCCGACCCGGCGAGCTACCGGCGCTACGACGTGCCGGCGGCGGTCTTCGCCTCGATCGACCCCCGCGGCGCCGTCGCCACGTACCGCCGGCTGCGGCCCCTGATCGAGGAGGCGAGCCGCGAGAGCCTGGGCTACGGGGCGGAGCGCTTCGACCAGAGCCTGCAGAAGGCGATCCTCCACCTGCTCGAGACGCCGGTGCCCGCCGAGCCGCCGGTCCTCGAGCGTCAGGTGCTGAGCTACCACTACGCCGACCCTCGCCTCCAGGCCCTCTCGGAGGCCCAGAAGCAGCTCCTGCGCATGGGGTCGGACAACGAGCGCCTCGTCCAGGGCGAGCTCCGCAAGCTCGCCCGCGCCCTGGGCGT
>CAVUJU010000001.1:557500-559749 GCA_963741925.1 uncultured Acidobacteriota bacterium | reverse complement strand
CGATCTGGAGGTCGCCGCCGACGCCGAGCACGGTGCTCTGACCCGAGCCGTCGTGGACCCGGACCGCGCCGGCGACGTCGGAGATCTCCAGCGCACCCGAGCCGTCGCGGACGTCGAGGGAGGCGACCGAGCGGACGGTGGCCGAGCCGCTGCCGTCGCGACCCTCGACCGCGAGGTTCGCCGGAACCTCGAGCGAGAGGTCGAGGGCGGCGCTGCCGTAGTGGACGTCGGGGACCTGGGCCGTGACGTAGACGGTGTCGCCCCGGCGGTGGGTGTCGATCTGGATCGACTCGAGCATCGACTCCCGGGAGGCGCAGGCGGTGCCGTGGACCCGCACCTCGGCGAGGGCCGGCGTGCCGTGGATCTCCAGGCTCCCGGCGCCTGCCTCGAACACGAGGCGCGAGGCGCCGGCGGCGTCGATCGTCGCCTCCCGGGGAGCGGTGTGGCTGCAGTCGCTGTCGGCGATCACCACCCGGCAGGCGAGGTTCGGGACGAGCGACAGGGCGAGGGCGAGGAGCGCAGGGTGAATTCGCATGATCGGACCTCCGGACGGTTGCACCCGATCCTACGCCCGGCGCCGGAAATGGTTTCACGGCTCACGTCCCGGTGCCGCGCTCCGCGCTCAGCTTGAAGTGCTGGTCGTTGACGCTCCGGCCGTCGACCGAATCTCGGCCCGGTAGTCGCCTGCCTTCCAGGAGGACGTGTCGCCCGAGTCGAAGTAGAGGTACTTGGTGCCCACGGGCACCTTCTTCTCGTCCTCGGCCACGGTCCGTCCGGACTTCTCCTCGAACCTGACGTGCACCGAGGCCCCGGCCGGCGCGTCCCCCACCTCCATCGCCACGTAGACGGTCTGGCCCGGGGTGAAGTCGTCGCCCTGCTGGGCGAGGGGGATCGCCCCCTCGGTGTCGACCTGGTGGCCGATCGTGAAGTCGTCGAGCCAGGTCTGAGCCTCGACGGCTCCGGCGGCGGCCGCGCTCGGGGCCACTTGGGCCGCCTCGGCGCCCGCGGCCGGCTGGGCGCTCTCCGCCCCGGCCTCCCGGCCCGGCGGGTGGCAGGCGAGCGCGGCGGTCGAGGTCAGGGCCAGGGTCACTCCCAGCGCCAGGGCCGGGGTCGCATGCACGGTGCTACGCTTCCGAGCGTTCATCTCGTTGTCCTCCTCCGGCGTCCAGGCTACCTTTGCCAGTTGGTAGCTTGCAATGCCCTCACCGCATCGAAAATGCTGAAAAAGCGAAAGCCCCCGGGGCGTCCGCTCGGACGGCCTTCGGGGGCTTTTCATGATCAACTCCCGGCGACGACCTACTCTCCCACACCGTTTCCAGTGCAGTACCATCGGCGCTGAGGGGCTTAACTGCCGTGTTCGGAATGGGAACGGGTGTTTCCCCCTCGCTAGGATCACCGGGAAATCAGTACCTTGTACGGGTCCCGGGCGAGGTGAAGAATCTCTGTCACAAGATCCCTCGACTGCGCTCGGGACGGCGCGCAAGCGCGCCGCTGAATCGGGTCAAGAACTATAGGATCCGCCAGGTGTGAAGATAATGGTCAAGCCGAACGGCCGATTAGTACGGGTCAGCTCAACGCCTTGCAGCGCTTACACCTCCCGCCTATCAACCTCGTCGTCTACGAGGGGCCTTCAGGGAGACCTCATCTCGAGGGGGGCTTCCCGCTTAGATGCTTTCAGCGGTTATCCTTTCCGAACGTAGCTACCCAGCTGTGCCGCTGGCGCGACAACTGGTGCACCAGAGGTTCGTCCGTCCCGGTCCTCTCGTACTAGGGACGAATCCTCTCAAGTCTCCTACGCCCACGTAAGATAGGGACCGAACTGTCTCACGACGTTCTAAACCCAGCTCACGTACCACTTTAATCGGCGAACAGCCGAACCCTTGGGACCGGCTTCAGCCCCAGGATGTGATGAGCCGACATCGAGGTGCCAAACCGCCGCGTCGATGTGAACTCTTGGCGGCGATCAGCCTGTTATCCCCGGAGTACCTTTTATCCGTTGAGCGATGGCCCTTCCATACGGAACCACCGGATCACTAAGGCCTACTTTCGTACCTGCTCGACTTGTAGGTCTCGCAGTCAAGCTCCCTTCTGCCTTTGCGCTCTGCGGCTGGTTTCCAATCAGCCTGAGGGAACCTTCGCGCGCCTCCGTTGTTGTTTGGGAGGCGACCGCCCCAGTCAAACTACCCGCCTGACAGTGTCCCGGATCCGGATCACGGACCTCGGTTAGAACTCCACTACGTCAAGGGTGG
>CAVUJU010000001.1:0-552500 GCA_963741925.1 uncultured Acidobacteriota bacterium | reverse complement strand
TCGGGATAGGCCCGGTGCTCCTCCTCGAGGATGCGGGCGGCGAGGCTCTCCGGGGTGTCTCCGTCGGCCACTTCCACGGCCCGCTGGACCACGATCGGCCCGCTGTCCAGGCCCTCGTCCACCAGGTGGACCGTACAGCCGGAGACGCGGACGCCGTACTCCACGGCCTGGCGCTGCGCGTCCAGCCCGGGGAAGGCGGGCAGGAGGCTCGGGTGGATGTTGAGGATGCGCTGTCGAAAGCGGGTGATGAAGGCCGGGGAGAGCAGGCGCATGTAGCCGGCGAGGCAGACCCACTCCACCCCCGCCGCCTCGAGGGCGGCCAGCACTTTCGCCTCGTGGGCGGCACGGTCGGGCGCGGCGTCGTGGGGCAGGGCGACGGTCTCGAGACCGAGCTCTCGCGCCCGGGCCAAGCCGGCCGCCTCGGGCCGGTTGGAGACGACCAGGGCGATCTCGGCCGGCACCTCGCCCCGCTCGATGGCCCGGTGGATGGCGAGGAAGTTGCTGCCCCGGCCGGAGAGAAGGACGCCCAGGCGCGCCGGACGCGAGCCCGCCACCGCGCTCACCTCGGCACCTCCGCCTCGTAGACCACCCCCGATCCGCCTGCCCGGACCTCGCCCAGCACCCGGGCCCCCCGGGCGGAGTCTCCGAGGCCGGCCAGGATCTCGCCCCGGGCCTCGGGCGCCACGACCAGCACCAGACCGATGCCCATGTTGAACACCCGGAGCATCTCCGCGGTCGAGACCTCGCCGTGCTCCTGGAGGCAGCGGAAGATCTCCGGCACCTCCCAGGAGCCCAGCCGGATCGCGGCGTGAGTGCCGGCCGGGAGCACGCGGGGCAAGTTGTCGGTGAGGCCGCCTCCGGTGACGTGGGCCAGGGCGTGGAGCCCACCGTGGTCGAGGAGCGGCGCGACGACGGCCAGGTAGGAGAGGTGGGGATCGAGGAGGAGCTCGGCCACCGTCCGCCGGCTCGAAGACCCCGGGATCCGGTCGCCCAGCCCCAGGCCCAGGCGCTCGAAGAGGACCTTTCGCGCCAGCGAGTAGCCGTTGGTGTGGAGGCCGGCCGACGGCAGGCCGATCAGCACGTCGCCCACCCGCACCCGCTCGCCGGGCAGGATCGCCGGCCGGTCGACCACGCCGACGATGAAGCCCACCAGCTCGTAGTCCCCGGGACGGTAGACGTCCGGCATCTCGGCCGTCTCGCCGCCCAGCAGCGCGCAGCCGTTCTCCCGGCACCCGCGGGCGACCCCGGCGACGAGCTCGACCATCGAGGAGGGCTCGAGCGTGCCCGCGCCCACGTAGTCCATGAAGAAGAGCGGCCGCGCCCCCTGGACCAGGACGTCGTTGACGCA
This sequence comes from uncultured Acidobacteriota bacterium, assembly GCA_963741925.1. Taxonomy (GTDB): domain Bacteria; phylum Acidobacteriota; class Thermoanaerobaculia; order Multivoradales; family DATKCC01; genus CAVUBL01. The sequence continues at coordinate 551,152 of CAVUJU010000001.1, read as the reverse complement.
GTGGTTGACCAGGTCGCGGCCCACGGTCGAGTAGTCACCGGCCATGCGGGCGACCAGGAGCTTCGTGCCCACCCCGTCGGCCGAGGCCACCAGCACCGGCTCCGCCATCCCCGCGAGGTCGGGCCGGAAGAGCCCTCCGAAGCTTCCGATCTCGGTGAGGACGCCCGCCGTGAACGTCGCCTGCGCGAGCTTCTTGACCTCGCGCAGGCCGGCCTCCTGGGCGTCGATGTCGACGCCGGCGGCGGCGTAGGCGCTCGAGCCCGGCTCGTCCGTCGCTCCACTCATGGCCGGCAGCGTATCCGATGCGGCGGCCGCCGTGCAGCCGCCCGGCTCACCCGGTCCGCCCGACCGCCCTGCCCGCCGCCGGAGGCCGGAGCAGGCCGCGAACGAGGTTCGCCTCCGAGAAGTCGCCGAAGCTGGCGTAGAAGAGGAAGCCCTCGCGGCCCAGGAGAGCGCGGGTGATCGCACGCGGCGAGCGACCCCGCTCGCGGAGCGAGAGCGCCTCCTCGGCCAGGCCTTCCCACCAGGCGATCTTGCGCTCGATCGCGGCGCCGGCGTCTGCCACCAGGCCGGCGTGGGCGCAGATCAGGATCTCCGGGCCGAGGGCACGGACCCGGCGCAGGGAGTCCAGATGGAGCCGGACGTCCTCGATCCGCCGCAGGTACCTGACCCGCTCGTGGACGAAGAGGTCGCCCGAGACGAGCCACCGCCGGCGCGGCTCCCAGAGGCAGACGTGGTCGAAGGCGTGGCCGGGCGTCGGGATCACCTGGAACCGGAGCTCGCCCCACCCCGGGTGGAGACCCTGATCGAAGTCGAGGCGCGCCACCACCTCCTCCCCCAGCGGCTCCGCCCGGAACCGGCGCGGCGTTCCCCAGACCGCCCGCCGGTAGAGCGGCATGCGCAACCCTTCGGCGAGGATCTGCACCGCCGCGGCGGGCGCCTCGACCGCCAGGCCCAGCTCCCGGAGCGCCGCCGCCCCGCCCACGTGGTCCTCGTGATGGTGGGTCAGGACCACCCGCGAGAGCACGCCGTGCTCCCGCGCCTCCCGGCACCACGCGACCAGGCGCCCCGCGGTCGGGGGCGGTCCGGTGTCGACCAGCAGGTCGCCGATCCGGTAGGCCGACACCTCGTGGAGCGGGCGGCCCAGGAACGTCCTGGCCATCCGGATGCGGGTGACGGGAAGGGTGGGCGAGAGGGGCTCGACGCGGAACACGGGGGCATCATAGACGGGCGGCGCTGTGCTCGGCGTCAGGCCGCCCGGCGCGGTCGCGGCTCCCGCCTGCGGTAGCCTCTCCTCACCTCATGCGCGCCCTTCGAGCTCCTGGTGGCCCGAGGCCGGCCGAGCTGGCGGCGGTCGCCGCCCTCGCCCTCGGTGCCTTCGCGGTGGCGGCCCTGATCTCCCGGCAGGCCCTGGGAGGGGTGCCCCACGTCGCCGACGGCGTGGCCTACGCCTTCCAGGGAAAGGTCTTCGCCGGCGGCCACCTGGCGCTCGAGCCGCCCGCCCTGCCGCGCCTCTTCGGCCTGGAGAACGTGATCCTCGATGCCCGGCGCTGGGTCGCGATCTACCCGCCCGGCTGGCCCGCCCTGCTGGCCGTCGGCTGGTGGCTCGGAGCGCCCTGGCTCACCGCTCCGCTGCTCCTCGGACTCTCGGTGGCCGGCGTGTGGGCGCTGGGGCGCTCACTCTTCGCGCCGCGCACCGGCCTCCTCGCCGCCGGCTGCCTCGCGGTCTCGCCCTTCGCCCTGGCCATGGGCTCGGGGTTCATGGCTCACGTGCCCTGCCTGGCGGCGAGCCTGGCCTCGATGCTCTGTCTCGCGGCGGCGCGTCCCGACCGGCCGGGCCGGTGGCTCGCGGCCGGCCTGTTCGCGGGCCTGGCCGTGGCGATCCGACCCGTAACGGCGGTGGCGCTCCTGTGGCCGTGGGCGCTCTGGTCGGTGCGCCGCGCCGGCGGTGCGCCCGAGCGGCTCGCCGCGCTCACCCGACTCGGCCTCGGCGGCCTCCCGCCCGTGCTCCTCCTCCTGGCGTTCGACGCCGCCGTCTTCGGGAGCCCCTTCGCCACCGGCTACCGGGTCGCCGATCCGACCCACACCTTCACCGGCGAGCACGGCGTCCACTTCCCGCTCCTCGCGATCTTCCGGCATCACCTCCCCTGGTACGTCCGGCAGCTCGACCGGTCGCTCTGGGGGCTGCCGGTTCCCGACCTGGCGCTCCTCCTGCCCCTCGCCTGGCCGGCGGCCGGCCGCCGTCGGGACGCCCTGCTTCTCGCGTCGGCGGCCAGCCTGGTCGTCGGCTACAGCTTCTACTACTGGGCCGACGTGGTCTACGGAGGGCCGCGGCTGGTGTTCGAGGCCATGGGACCCCTCGCCCTGCTCGCCGCCCGCGCCCTCGAGACCCTCTACGCCGGCCTCCGCCGTCTTCTCGAACGGATCGGAGCCGCCCGGAGCCCGCGCCTCGCGCCCCTCCTGGGCGCCCTGGCCCTGGCGCTCCTCGCCATCCCGCCGCTCCACGGGCGGCTCCCGGCGGAGCTGGCGCGACTCTCCTCTTGGTACCACGTCACCTCGGCTCTTCCCCTGCAGCTCGTGGAGCGACGCGGCGTGGGCCCGAGCGCCCTCGTCTTCGTCCAGGCCCTGCCGCCGGTCTACGGCCCCCTCCTCCTCTCGGGGACGCTGCCGCCACAGAGGTCCGGGCGGGTCTTCGTGCACGACGTGCCGGCGCTCCGCCGGGCCGCCGAGGCGGCCTACCCCCGCCGCGAGATCTGGCACCTCGGGGTGGAGCTCGAGCCCGTCCCCGGTCCCAACGTCTACCCGGACACGGCGGTCGCCCGGCGCATGGAGCTCGAACGCTGGCGCTGAGCTCGGCGGAGCGTCCGTCGCGGAAGAGCGGGAGGCCGCCGCCGGCCACGGCCAGGAGGCCGGCGAGGAGCAGCAGCTCCCAGGCCGCCGCGCCGCCGTCCCACGACGCAGGCGAAAAGGCCCGGACGGAGACGTCCAGGACCCGGAAGGCCGCGCGGGGCGACAAGGGCTCGGCCGTCGACTCACCGCCCTGGGAGGCTGCGCGGAAGAAACGCGCTGTCGCGATGCGAGCGCCGCGGGGGCGAATACGAGCCGCCGCCCCGGCCGCTGTCTCGGCACCTCTGCAGACTTCTGGCTCGACCTCCAGCAGCGCTGGGACCTGTACCCGGCGCTGCGCGAGGAGCTTGGCGGCTGACTGCTATTCCCTCCCGGCACAGCACCGAGCGCTCCGAGCATGGAGCGGAGCGGGGCCTCCCGGCAAACCCCACGACGAAGCCTCCGACTCAACCGCACTCAGCGGCCCCGAGCCGCGAGCCGCTCCCCTCCCTACTCGTCCCGCTCTTCCGAGCGGATCGGGAAGAGCTCCGCCTGGCGCTGGTCCTGGGCCGAGATCGGCACCCGGTAGTCGCCGGTCCAGCAGGCCGTACAGTAGGACGTCCGCTCGCCCGAGAGGCAGCCGAGCATCCCGTCGAGCGACAGGTAGGAGAGGCTGTCCGCGCCCAGGAAGTCCCGGATCTCCTCGACCGAGTGGTTCGAGGCCACGAGCTCCTCGCGCGTCGGCATGTCGATCCCGTAGTGGCACGGCCAGCGGGTCGGCGGGCAGGAGATCCTGACGTGCACCTCGGTGGCGCCACCGTCGCGCACCATCTTCACGATCTTGGGCGCCGTCGTGCCGCGCACGATCGAGTCGTCCACCAGCACCACGCGCTTGCCCTCGATCAGCTCGCGCACCGGGTTGAGCTTGATCCGCACGCCGAAGTGGCGGATCGACTGCTTGGGCTCGATGAAGGTACGCCCCACGTAGTGGTTGCGGATCAGCCCGAACTCGAACGGCAGCCCCGACTCCCGGCTGTAGCCCAGGGCGCCGAAGAGGCCCGAGTCGGGCACCGGCACCACCAGGTCCGCCGGCACCGGCGCCTCGCGGGCGAGCTGCGCGCCCATGGCGAGGCGCGCCTCGGCCACCGAGTCGCCGAAGACCCGGCTGTCCGGCCGGGCGAAGTAGACCTGCTCGAAGGCGCAGCGCGACGGGCGCGCCGCCTGGGCCAGCCGGTAGCTCTCGATCTCGTCGAAGCGGCCGCCCCGCGCCACCACCACCTCGCCGGGCTCGATCTCGCGCACCGGCTCGGCGGCCAGCAGGTCGAAGGCGCAGCTCTCGGAGGCGAAGCAGGGCACCCCGTCGAGCTCGCCCAGGACCAGCGGCCGGAAGGCGTTGGGGTCACGGGCGGCGATCAGGCAGTCCTGGGCGATCAGGAGCAGCGAGTAGGCGCCGCGCACTCGCTCGAGAGCCTCCATCAGCGACTCGACCACGTCCTCTCGCGGGTTGCGGGCCATCAGGTGGAGGATGACCTCGGTGTCGCTGGTCGTCTGGAAGATCGCCCCCTCGGCCTCGAGCTCGTTGCGGATCTCGACGGCGTTCGTCAGGTTGCCGTTGTGCACCACGCCGAGGGGCCCCATGGAGGTCTTGACCACGATCGGCTGGGCGTTGGCGATCACGCTGGTGCCCGCGGTCGAGTAGCGCGTGTGGCCGAGGGCCCGCGCGCCGGGCAGGCGCTGGAGCACCTTGGCGCCGAAGAGCTCCGCCACGTGCCCCATCCCGCGCTCGACGTGCAGGCGCTCGCCGTCCCACGAGACGATCCCCGCCGACTCCTGCCCCCGGTGCTGGAGGGCGTAGAGGCCCAGGTAGGTGAAGTTCGCCGCGTCGGGCTTGCCGTCGATGCCGAAGATGCCGCACATGGGTGAGCTAGCTCTCCTCGAGGGCCCGCGGCAGCGCCGTCGACCAGGTGCAGTGGAGGTCCTCGACCGCGGCCCGGTGGGTCTCGCCGTCGGTCGCGATCACGAGCTCGCCGCCCCCGACCTCGCCGATCTCTGCCGCCGGCACGCCGGCCCGCTCGGCGCTCGCGAGCACCTTGTCCAGCCACTTCGGCTCGCAGGCGACGAGGGCGCGCGCCTGGCTCTCGGCGAAGAGGGCGGTGGGCGAGAAGGGCACCTCGACCCGGGCGCCCAGGCCGCGGCCGAAGGTGGCCTCGGCGAGGGCGATGGCCAGACCGCCCGCGGAGAGATCGTGGGCGGTCCGCACCCGGCCCTGGAAGACGAGGGTCCTCAGGAGCTCGGCGAGCCGCGCCTCGGCGCCCAGGTCGAGCGCCGGCGGCCGCCCCTGCTCGATGCCGTGGACGAGGCGCAGGTACGCGCCACCGCCGTGCTCGTCCCGGGTCTCGCCGAAGAGCACGATCCGGTCGCCGGGCGCGACGAACGAGGCCGAGAGCAGGGAGTCGACGTCCGGGACCAGGCCCACCATGGCCACGGTGGGCGTCGGGTGGACGCCCCGGTCGCCGGTCTCGTTGTAGAACGACACGTTGCCCGAGACCACCGGCACGCCGAGCTCCCGGCACGCCCGCGCCATGCCCCGGACCGCCTCGCGGAACTGCCACATCACCTCCGGCCGCTCCGGGTTGCCGAAGTTCAGGCAATCGGTCAGGCCCAGGGGCTCGGCACCGACGCAGGCCAGGTTGCGCACCGCCTCGGCGACCGCCTGGGCGCCGCCCACCGCCGGGTCGAGCCAGGTGTAGACCGGGTTGACGTCGGTGGTGAGGGCGAGGCCCGCCGGCGTCCCCTTGAGCAGGAGAACCGCGGCGTCGCCGCCGGGGCCGGTCGCCGTGCTGGTGCGGACCGAGTAGTCGTACTGGCGCCAGATCCACTCCTTCGAGCCGAAGTCCGGCGTGTCGAGGAGCGCCGCCAGGGTCTCCACCGGGTCGCCCACCTCCGGCACCTCGGGCGGCGCCTGACGGGCGGCCAGGTCCGCGGGCTCGGCCACCGGCCGGCGGTAGACCGGTGCCGTCTCGGTGAGCGCCCCCACCGGCACGTCGGCCACCGTCTCTCCGTGCCAGGTGAGGTGGGCCCGGCCCGAGGCGGTCACCTCGCCGATCGCCACCACCTCGAGACCCCAGCGGCGGAAGACCCGGGCCACCTCCTCCTGCCGGCCCCGGTGGGCGACCAGGAGCATCCGCTCCTGGGACTCCGAGAGCATGATCTCGTAGGGCCCGAGCCCCGCCTCGCGCAGCGGCACCCGGTCGAGGGCGAGGGCGAGCCCGGTGCCGCCGCGGTCGGCCATCTCGAAGGCCGAGCTGGTGAGCCCGGCCGCGCCCATGTCCTGGATCGCCACGATCGAGCCGGTGCGCATGGCCTCGAGGCAGGCTTCGAGCAGGATCTTCTCGGTGAACGGATCGCCCACCTGCACGGTCGGCCGCTTGGTCTCACTCTCCTCGCCGAACGACTCCGACGCCATGGTCGCGCCGTGGATGCCGTCGCGCCCGGTGCGGCTCCCGACGTAGAGAATCGGGTTGCCCGGGCCGGTGGCGCGGGCGTGGAAGATCCGCTCCTTGCGCGCCACCCCGAGGGCGAAGGCGTTGACCAGGATGTTGCCGTCGTACGACGGATGGAAGGCGGTCTGTCCACCCACCGTCGGGATGCCCACGCAGTTGCCGTAGTCGCCGATCCCGCGCACCACGCCGTCGACCAGGTGGCGCATGCGGGGAGCCGCGAGGTCGCCGAAGAAGAGGGAGTCGAGGCAGGCCACCGGCCGTGCGCCCATGGTGAAGACGTCGCGCAGGATCCCGCCCACTCCGGTCGCCGCCCCCTGGTAGGGCTCGATGAAGCTCGGGTGGTTGTGGCTCTCCATCTTGAAGGCGGCCACCCAGCCGTAGCCGAGGTCGACGATGCCGGCGTTCTCCCCCGGCCCCTGAACGACGTAAGGCCCCTCGGTGGGGAGCTCCCGGAGGTAGACCTTGGACGACTTGTAGGAGCAGTGCTCGGACCACAGGGCGGCCGTGATCCCCAGCTCGGTGTAGGTCGGCTCGCGCCCGAGGACCTCTCGGAGCCGCTCGTACTCCTCGCCGGAGAGGCCGTGCGCCTCGGCCATCTCCGGCGTGACCCGGGGCTCGTCGAGGGTCGCCGCCCCGCCTCCCTCGCCGCTCATCGCGCCATCTCCAGGAGCTCGCCGGCCACCCCGACGGCGCTCGCGAAGAGGGCGAGGCCGTCGGTGCCGCCCAGGACCTGCTCCGACGCCCGCTCGGGGTGGGGCATCATCCCCAGGACGTTGCCCCCCTCGTTGGTGACCCCGGCGATGGCCCGGGCCGAGCCGTTGGGGTTCCAGGCCGGGTCGCCGTCGGCGGCCTCGCCCGCCGGCGAGACGTAGCGGAAGACCACCCGCCCGGCGGCCTCGAGCGCGTCCAGGTGCTCCGCGGAGTCCTCGAAGTTGCCCTCGGAGTGGGCGATCGGCATGCGCAGGACCTGGCCCGCACGGTAGCCGCGGGTGAAGGGCAGGTCGTCGCGCTCGACCCGCAGGTAGACGTCCCGGCAGAGGAAGCGCAGCCCCCGGTTGCGGCGCATCGCGCCGGGAAGGAGGCCGCTCTCCACCAGGATCTGGAAGCCGTTGCAGATTCCGAGCACCAGGCCGCCGGCCTCGGCGTGGCCCTTGACCGCCGCCATCAGGGGCGACAGCGCCGCCATCGAGCCGGCCCGGAGGTAGTCGCCGTAGGAGAACCCGCCCGGCAAGACCACCAGCTCGGCGCCGCGCAGGGAGCGGTCCTGGTGCCAGAGGAAGACGGTGTCCTGCCCGAGCACGTGCTTCAAGACGTGGTAGACGTCGTGGTCGCAGTTCGAGCCGGGGAACATGACGACGCCGCACTTCACGGCCTCACCTCCCGTCCAGGTCGATCCGGTAGTCCTCGACCACCGGGTTTGCCAGGAGCTTGCGGCACATGGCGTCGAGCTGCTCGCCGGCCGAGGTCCGGTCGTCGGTCGCCAGCTCGATCTCGAAGCTCTTGCCGGCGCGGACGTCCTCGACCCCCTCGAAGCCGATCCGCCCCAGGGCGTCGCGGATCGCCTTGCCCTGGGGGTCCAGGATCTCCGGGCGGGGATACACGGTGACGGTTGCCTTCACGGAAGCCTTCCTCCAAAGAGAGCCGCGCGCCCGGTTCCTACGCGAGCTCCAACCATGCGGTCGGGCGGTCCTGCTCGGTGACGGCGAGACGGGCCGGCGAGCCCTCGGCGGCGAGCGCCTCGGCCACGGCTTCGGCCGCCAGGGCGGGTGAGTTGTTGGTCTGGGAGAGGTGATAGAGCACCACCCAGCGGAGACGGTCCGAGACCAGCTCGGGGATGCCGTCGGCGGCGTCGCGGTTCGACAGGTGGCCGTGGCGGCCGGCGACCCGCTGCTTGAGCGACCAGGGGTACGGGCCGTCGCGCAGCATCCCGAGGTCGTGGTTGGTCTCGAGAATCAGGTAGTCGAGCTCCACCAGCCGGCCCCAGGCGAGCCGGCTGCGGCTCCCGAGATCCGCGACCAGGCCGAGACGGCAACCTCCCGCGTCCTCGACGGTCAAGCCCACGGGCTCGGCGGCGTCGTGGGGGATCGAGAACGGCTCGACCGAGAACCCGCCCACCTCCTCCGGCCGTCCCGAGACGAGGCGTACGGCCGCCCCGCGGGTCTCGGTGGAGAGGGCGCTCGCCTCGAGCGTGCCGCCGGTGGCGAAGAGGGGCACCCGGTGACGGCGCGCGAAGCGGTCGGCGCCGCGCACGTGGTCGGTGTGCTCGTGGGTCACGACGAGGGCGGAGACGGTCTCGGGCTCGATCCCGACCTGCGTCATGCGGCGCTCGAGCTCGCGGCAGGAGAACCCGGCGTCGACCAGGATCCGCCGGCCTCCGGACTCGATGACCACGGCGTTGCCGCGGCTGCCCGAGCCGAGAATCGCGATGCGCATGGTGCCGGTCGAAGTGGTGGAGACCTCACCCGACGCCGGGAGCACCGCTTCAGGGCTCCCGGGGCCCGGCGACGAGGGACACGCTATCACGAACCGGGCGTGCCTCCGCCGCCGTCTCCGCCGTCCGGACCCCGCCGCTCGACGGCCTCCGCCCGGCGCTCCTCGGCGCAGGCGCGGCACCTGGCCTCGAGCGTGCCGAGGAGCCACGCCTGGCGGTTGCCTACGCGGTTCCAGCGCACCGCCAGGGCGATGAAGGTGTCGTGGACGATCTCCACCGCCTGCTCCTCCGGCACCTGGTAGCTGGCGAGGAGGTCCAGGATGCGCGGGCGCAGAGCCTGGAGCAAGCCCAGGAGCTCGAGGGATCGCTCGGAGTGGTTTGAGGGCATGCTGATCACGAGGCTTGCCGTCGTAACGCCCGTAGCGAGACGCATCTCATTCTATCGCCCCGCGACGGCCGGCGCGCGAGGCCGCCGCCGGGGCGCATCGGCCGCCGCGCGGCGGGAGGACCCTACGGGAACTCGTAGACCTTGCCCTGCTCGAGGAAGCCGACGTCGGGCCGGCCCAGGGCCTCGACCTCGTCCCGGATCCGTGCGATGCAGGGAGGCTTGAGGTGGTGCAGCAGGATCGGCACCGGGACGTGGAGCTTCTCGAGCTCCTCGGCGAGGGTCCGGGGCGTCAGGTGGAGGGAGACGTCGGCGATCTGCTGGAGGGCGTTGTCGAAGCTGGTGTCGATGCAGACCGCCTTCAGGTTGCGCGTCCGGTTGGCCACCTCCCAGAGGCGCCGGGTGGGGCCGGTGTCGCTCGACCAGAGCACCGCCGCGCCGTCGGCCTGGATCAAGAAGCCGTGGGTCGGGACCAGGTGGTCGACCGGGATCGGCGTGAAGCGCACGCCGTCGATCTCCAGCGGGACCTCGCTCCGGATCTCGTGGAAGCGCACCGCGGGCAGCAGGTGGTTGGGCAGGCGGGTGAAGTCGGGCCAGGTTGCGTTGTTGAACAGGTACTTGCGGATGGCGTAGTTGGTGGGGCCCGAGCCGTAGAGGTCGATGGCGCCCGAGCTCTGCCCGTAGACGTTCTCGATGAAGAAGGGCAGCGCGCTCGTGTGGTCCATGTGGGAGTGCGAGAAGAGGATCGAGTGCACCCCCACCTGGCGCTCGAGGGGAAGCGCCTGGGTCAGGGATCCGGCGTCGAGCGCCACCGTGCCGTTGATCAACAGGCAGGTCATCCGGCACTCGAGGCTCTCGCCCCCGTAGCTGCCCAGAACCTCGATTCTCATGCGCTGCCGGCGAGTCTACCCCCGCCGCCGCCGTCCCCACAAGGACCGGCGCCACCAGGATCGGGCCTCAGAACCTCGTGCCGATCCAGAACGAGGTCTGGAAGCCGGTGGTCGTGTGCTTGAGGTCCCATAGCTTCGCGAAGTCCCAGTTCACGGGCAGCCCGAAGAGCACCGCCGAGATGCCGAAGCCGTACGACGAGAGGCCGTCCTCGAGCCGGTCGGTGTCCTGGTTGTAGAAGTTGAAGTCCTGGACCTTGGCGAAGTAGGCCCCGCCGACGTCGAGGAAGACCAGCCCCCGCACCTCCTGCACGGCGAAGACGGGAGTCTGGAGCACGTCGATCACCGGGAAGCGGAACTCGGCGTTGGCGAAGAACGCCCGGTCGCCCACCTCGGAGCGGAACTGCAGGCCGCGCAGGGTGTCCAGGCCGCCGATGAAGGTCGGCTCGGTGAGGTTCCCCTCGGAGACCGCAGCGTAGGCGCGGAAGGCGAAGTTGCTCCGGCGGGTCACCGGGATGTACTGGCGGGCGTCCAGGAGGTAGTTCGCGGTCAGGGTGCCGCCGGCGTCGAGGTCGGGTGCGTAGTCGGCGCCGATCCGCCAGCGCCGCCCCGCGATCGGCCCGTAGTCCGCGAACAGCACGCTGTCCCCGACCAGGGCCCCCCGGACGACGGGGAAGGTGTCCTCGCGCGGGCTGTAGACCTGGAAGACCTCCTGGGTCCGGCGGTTGACGGCGAAGGCGGGCCGGCTGATCTTGCGGTAGGCGACGCCGGCCCCCAGCTCCGCGCGGTGGTAGAAGTCGAACGGGTAGGCTGCCGAGGCGATGAGCCCGGTCTCGCCGTACAAGGACTGGCGCTGGAGCCGGTTCCTCCTGTCGACGGCGAAGAAGTACGAGCGCGTGTCGTAGAGGTCGAGGCTCCAGTGCGTGCGGTGGGAGAGGTTGACGTAGCCCAGGTCGAAGTTCGAGAAGTACGAGACCGCGGCGTAGCTGGCGCTCAACCGGTGGTCGCCGGTCTGGTCGGAGAAGGACAGCACGCCGATGCCGTAGAGGTTCGATCCGCTGTCGACGGCGACCAGGGTGTCGAGGTCCTCGAGGTAGAGCTTGTGGCCGTGGTACGTCTCCTCGTTGGCGGTATCGAGGGTCACCTGGATGTCGGGCTCGAAGCGGGGCAGGGCCGCGGGCTTCTCGCCCGCACCGCCGAGCTGGATCAGCGCCGGCTCGCCGGTCACCTCCTTCGGGGCGACCGTGGGATCGGAGCGGTAGAGGTCGAAGCGCCGCTTCCAGTACCCGGTGTAGACGAGCTGCTGCTGGCCCTCCAGGTCGACGTAGACCGTCGGCGTCATGCAGCCGGTCACGGCGTTGGTCCACTGCAGGAGCCTGCCCGTCTCGAGGTCGACCGAGTAGATGTTCTCGGCGCCGGTCCGGTCGGAGGTGAAGAAGAGGTCCTTGCCGTCGGGCGAGAAGGCGGCGTCGCGCTCGTGGGAGTCGCCGAAGGAGAGCTGGACCCGCGAGGAGGGGTCGGCCAGGTCCACCCGGAAGAGCTTCTGGTAGCCGCCGACCACGGCGCTGTAGACCATCGACTTGCCATCGGGGGAGTAGACCGGGGCGCCGTCGTAGAGGTCGTCGTCGGTGACGTTGGTGAGCTCGCCGGTCTCGAGGTCGTAGGCGAAGACGTCGAACCGGCCGTCCTTCCAGGCCGAGAAGGCCACCTTCGTGCCGTCCGGCGAGAAGGCCGGGGAGAGCTGCTGCTCCACCCCCAGCTTGCCCATGTCGATGATCCGGTCGAGCTTGCCGGCGAGGACGTCGATCAACAGCAGGCTCCGGCCCGACTCGCGCTTGGCGAACACCGCCACCCGGTCGCCGTCGGGCGAGAACGCCAGGTCGTTGCCCATGATCCGGCCGACACTCAGGTGCTGGGCGACGAGGTACTGGTAGTCGTTCGTGAAGCCGGCGGTCAGGTTGCGCACCAGGCGGCGATGCTTCGTGTCGAAGAGGCCGAGATCGATCTCCCCCTTGACCGTCGTGAAGGCCGCCAGCAGATCGCCCGACGGCGAGGCGACGCCGGAGCTGTTCCAGCTCGAGCGGTTCTCGCTGGCGCGGAAGGGGCGGCCGAAGTCCGAGGGCTCGCCGCTCTCGACCAGCTTCGGCAGGTAGCGCTCGCGCAACCAGCGCCGGAACTGGGTGTCGAACTCCTCGGGCTCGATCCGGAAGGCGCGCTGGACCGCCCGGCCGACGTCACCGCCGATCGTGTTGCGCACCTCGTAGAGCAGGTCGTTGACGCCCTCGGGGCCGTACTTCTCCTCGATGTAGTCGAACACCGCGTGGCCGAAGCGGTACGCGAAGTAGCCCTGGACGTTGCTCCGGGTGATGGGCGGGATCTGGTCGTTGACCACCGCGTCGCGCAGGTACATCTTGTCCCACGACTGCTCGTCCTTGGCCATGTAGCTCGCCATGCCCTCGATGAACCAGGTCGGGATCCGGCTGGCCAGCGCGCGTCCCAGGTTGCTCTGGAAGAGGATGTGGTACTGAAAGACGTGGGTGAGCTCGTGCAGGACGAGCTCGAACTGCTCGGGATCGGGCAGGTCGATGGGCATGACCATCCGGAAGCGCACCGGGCTGGCGAACGCGCCCACGCCCTCCGGGATGAACCCGACCATGACGTTGTTCTGCTCGAAGGCCGAGTGGGTGGCGTAGATGAGCAGCGGGGTCGGCTCCTTGATCTGGTAGTCGAGCCGCTGCGAGAGCCGATCGTACGCGCTCTCGGCGAAGGAGACCATCTTCTTCAGGCTCTCCTGCTCGCCGGGATAGTAGTAGACGTCGAAGTGGGGCGAGTGGTAGATGGTCCAGGAGAAATGCTGGTAGGTGATCTTGTTCTTCCCGAAGTAGTTGGCCTGATACTCGGAGAAGTACTGCGCCCGGGTCGCGACCGCGCCCCCCAGGAACGCGAGCGCCGCGGCGAAGACGGCCAGTCGGGTCGATCGGCTGCTGGAACGATCCAAGATCCCCTCCTTGTCGAGCGAAGGCCTCGCTCCCCCGTCCCCCGGGGTCACCGGCTGTGGGTGAACAGCACGCGGGTGGTCTCGACCTCTTTCTGCGAGAAGACGCCGAGAATCTTGTCTTCCAGCGAGTAGAGGTTCTCGAACATGCCCGCGATGGCGCTCACGTCGTCCTTCTGGAAGCTCTGGAAGTCCTTGAAGTTGTCCCGGTAGAGCTCTTCCCCGGTGCCCCCGTCCACGACGACCATGAGGATGTCGTACTGGAAACCGGTCTGCTCCACCAGGACCTGGCGGTAGTAGGTGCGGCCGTCGACCGGCGAGACGAACTCCTCGGTCTTGTAGCCCGAGCGGTCCTGGACGTCGAAGTCCAGGCTGCCGGTGACGATCAGGTCGGCCTGCGTGCGATCTCCGACGTCGCGCCAGAAGTCCCGGTTCTTCGCCAGCTCGTCGAGATCGAAGGTGGGGAGGTAGACCGGTCCCGGGTCGATGACCCTGAGGCCGGTCTCGCGGCGCAGGATCTTCTCGAGGTAGCGCCGGAACTCCTTCTCGACGTCGACGTTCTTGGTCTCGCCCTTGGTCTCGCTCTCCTTGGCGACCACGATGAACGGGGCGATGGTGACCGAGTCCTTGCCCCGGAGGTCGAGCTTGGCGCGCTGCGGCAGCTTGAGCTTGACCTGGACCTCGGCGCGCGCGGGCGGGGCGGCGAGCGCGAGCAGCGCGGCGAGCGCGGTGGCGGCCAGCGGGAGGAATCGGCGCGGCGGCAAAGTCATGGCAAACCCTCCCCGGAAACGCTTCGCCTCCAACCGACGAGGCGTCTGGAGATCCTTCGGCTTCGTGGGCCGGAGCTCCCCCGCCCGCGTCAAGCGATCACGCCTGCGCTCCTCGGAACGGCGAGTCCAGACCGCTGGATTCATCGGATCTCCCCCCTCTCCCTCGATCCCTCTCCCACCCTCCGGGGGGAGAGGGACGCCCCCACCCGGTCTTGCTGGGTCCGAAAACTCGGCTCGTTCGTCACGATTCCGGCCTGATCATGACGACTCGTCTGTCCCGGCTGCGGCTCGACCGGTTTCGGCGGGGCGGCCGCGTCCGGCGCTCCGGGCGCCTGACCCGGGTTGGGGGGCCGGAAGCTCTGGTAGAAGTCCACGAAGTGGGCGTAGTTGTCCTTGAGGTCCTTGTCGCCCGGCGCCAGGCTGAGCGCCTTCTTGTAGGTGGCCAGCGCGGCGTCGTAGCGACCCGCCGCCTCCTGGGCGACCGCCAGGTTGTTCAGGATCCGGGGATTGTTGGGGTCGATCTGCTCGGCCTTGTGGAAGCGGAACAGGGCCTCGTTCCAGAGGCCCCGCTGGGCCATCTGGACGCCGAAGCGAAGCTGAGCGCCGGCGTCGCCGCCCGGGGAGTAGCCGCTGCAGCCGGCCCCGGCGGCGGCGAGAGCGAGGCAGACGATCCAACGCAGGCTCGACGTGGCGCGAAGTCTCATGGTTTTCCCCGCTCGGGCTCCGAGCCGACCCCGGCGGACGGCCTCGGCCTCGTGGAGCGACTTCCAGGCGGTGACCTCCGGGCGTGATCGGTCTGTTCAGTCGGGCAAGTATATACGAGCCCCGGTGCCTCTCGCGGCCACCGCTCCGGCCCCTACCTGAGCGATCGGCGCTCCCGTTCGCGTCCTTACAAGGCGAGATCATGCCGAACCGTAGAGATGTCCTGATCGCCCTCGCCACCTGCTACGCGCTGCCGCGCCCGGCCGCCTGCCGGCTGGCTCGCCTGCTCGACCGCTGGCAGGACTCCGGCTGGGCCGCCGACCCCGCCACCGCCGAGGCCCTGGGGGTTCCGGCGGACGCCCTCGCCACCGCCCGGCGTCTCGCCGAGGGCGCCGCCGCCCGCGCCGGGCGCGAGCTGCGCCGCGCCGCCGAGCTGGGCGCCGAGGTCCTCACCCTCGGCGAGCCGGGTTACCCCGCCGCCCTGGACGACCTCGAGTTGCCTCCGCCGGCGCTCTTCGTCCGCGGCCGGCTCCCCGTCGCGGGGCCCGAGGCCGCGGTGGCGGTCGTCGGCTCGCGGCGGGCCGACCCGTATGGCAAGGAGGTCGCCGGCCTCTTCGCCCGCCAGCTCGCCGAGGCCGGCCTGACCGTGGTCTCGGGCTTCGCTCGGGGGATCGACGCCGCGGCCCACCGGGGAGCCCTCGAGGCCGCGACCGCCGGCGATTGCCCGACGGTGGCGGTGCTCGGCTCCGGCCTGGGGGTCGACTACCCGCGGGGGCACCGGCGCCTGGGCGAATCGATCGCCGAGCACGGAGCGCTGGTGAGCGAGTTCCCACCCGGCCTCGAGCCCAAGGCCTGGCACTTCCCGGTGCGCAACCGCCTGATCGCGGCGCTCGCCGCGGCGGTCCTCGTGGTCCGCGCCGCGCCGCGCTCGGGCTCGCTGGTGACCGCCCGGCTCGCCCTCGACCTGGGCCGGGAGGTGTTCGCGGTGCCGGGGCGGATCTTCGAGGAGCGCTCGCTCGGCACCAACGCCCTGATCGCCGACGGCGCCCAGGTGGCGCTCCATCCGCGTGACCTGCTGGAGAGGCTCGGCGTGCCGGTGGCCGGACTGGCGCCGGCATCCCCGGCGCGCCCCGGGGGAGGCGCGGCGTACAAGGGCCTGCCCGGCGAGGTCCTGGCCGCCCTCACGCCCGGCGAGGCGACCGCCCCCGAGACCGTCGCCGCCCGCCTCGGGAGGAGCGTCGACCGGGTGCTCGGCGCGCTTCTCGAGCTCGAGCTCCAGGGGCGCGTGCGCCGCTATCCGGGTCCGGCCTACGTCCGCCGGCCGTGATCCGGCGGGGGAATCCGGGCGGTTGCGGAGCCTCGGCGGCGGGTGCTACGGTCCGGCGCCAGTCCCGCGGCTCCGGGTCTCTCCGCCCCTCCGGGGCGCCGGACCTCTAGGAATAACTCATCGCGAGAACCGCTTTACCCGAACCGTGAGCAAGCACCTGATCATCGTCGAGAGCCCCGCCAAGACCCGGACCTTGAAGAAGTTCCTGGGCGGCGACTACCAGGTCGAAGCCTCCATGGGCCACATCCGGGACCTGGTCAAGAAGGACATGGGGATCGGCCCCGACTTCGAGCCCCACTACGAGGTGCTCGACGCCAAGAAGAACGTCGTCAAGAAGCTCCGGCAGGCGGCCGGCAAGGCCGACGTCGTCTACCTCGCCCCCGACCCCGACCGCGAGGGCGAGGCGATCGCCTGGCACATCGCCCAGGTGCTCGACAAGGATCCGGAGAAGGTCGAGCGCGTGACCTTCAACGAGATCACCCGCCGGGCCGTGCTCTCGGCGCTCGAGCACCCGCGCCGCATCGACGACCGCAAGGTCGACGCCCAGCAGACCCGCCGCCTCCTCGACCGCCTCATGGGCTTCCGCCTCTCGCCGCTGCTCTGGGACAAGATCAAGCAGGGCCTCTCGGCGGGCCGGGTGCAGTCGGTGGCCCTCAAGATGGTCTGCGACCGGCAGGCCGAGATCGACGCCTTCGTCCCGGAGGAGTACTGGATCCTCGCGGCCGATCTCCAGGGCGACCAGCCGCCGCCGTTCACCGCCAAGCTCCACCGGATCGACGGCGAGAAGGCCGTGGTCGGCGACGGCGAGCGGGCCGCCGAGATCGTCGCGGCGCTCGGCTCCGGGCGCTTCACCGTCCGCTCCATCGAGCGCAAGGAGTCGCTCCAGACGCCGGGTCCGCCGTTCATCACCAGCCGCCTGCAGCAGGACGCCGCCCGCCGCTACGGCTTCTCGGTCAAGCGGACGATGGCGGTCGCCCAGGGCCTCTACGAGGGCAAGGAGATCGGAGACCGGGGCGCGATCGGCCTGATCACCTACATGCGGACCGACTCGACCCGGGTCGCCGAGGAGGCGCTCGAGGAGAGCCGCAAGGTGATCGCCGCCACCTACGGCGAGGTCTCGCTGCCGGCGAAGCCCGTGCGTTACCGCTCGAAGAAGGGCGCCCAGGACGCCCACGAGGCGATCCGCCCGACCAACTTCGACCTGCCGCCGGAGGCGCTCCAGCGCTACCTGAAGCCCGAGGAGCTGAAGCTCTACAAGCTGGTCTGGGACCGCTTCATCGCCTCCCAGATGAAGCCCGCCGTCTTCGACGTGACCCAGGTCGACATCGACAACGGCCCGTACACCCTGCGCGCCCGGGGCAAGGTCTTGAAGAGCCCCGGCTTCCTCGCCGTCTACCAGGAGGCGGCGGACGAGGACGCCCGCGCGAAGGAGGACGAGAACGGCGAGGGCGCCGTCATGCCGCCGCTCCGCGAGGGGCAGGAGCTCGAGCTCCTGGAGCTCAGGAGCGACCAGAAGTTCACCCAGCCGCCGGCGCGCTACAGCGAGGCCACCCTGGTCAAGGCCCTGGAGGAGAACGGCATCGGCCGGCCCTCGACCTACGCCCAGATCCTCGCTACCCTGACCGACCGCGACTACGTCGAGCGGGTCGCGCGCCGCTTCGCCCCCACCGCCCTCGGCGCGCTGGTCAACCGGATGCTCCAGGGGAGCTTCCACGGGATCATCAACGAGGGCTACACCGCGGCCCTCGAAGAGGAGCTCGACCAGATCGAGGACGGCAAGACGGCCTGGAAAGAGGCGCTGGCGCGGTTCAACGAGCAGCTCTCGAAGGACCTGGCGTCGGCCGAGGCCGAGATGCCCAACGTCAAGCGCGAGGGCGTGCCCACCGGCGAGACCTGCCCGGAGTGCGGCTCGGAGCTGGTCATGCGCTTCGGACGCTACGGCACCTTCCTCGGCTGCTCGAACTACCCCGACTGCACCTACACCCGCGACCCGGAGCCGGAGGGGACCACCGGCGAAGAGGAGGCCGCGGCCACCGAGGAGGTGCCGCCGTGCGAGAAGTGCGGCGCCCCCATGAAGCTCCGGCGCAGCCGCTACGGCGTCTTCTACGGCTGCTCGAACTACCCCGACTGCAAGAACATCCGCAAGACCGCCAAGGAGCAGCGGGCCGAGCCCACGCCGACCGGCGTCACCTGCCCCGAGTGCGGCAAAGGGGAGATCCAGGAGAAGCGCTCGCGCCGCGGCAAGATCTTCTACTCCTGCGACCGCTACCCGGACTGCAAGTACGCGCTCTGGAACAAGCCCGTCGCCAAGCCCTGCCCGGCCTGCGACCACCCCTTCCTGGTCGAGAAGTCCACCAAGAAGAAGGGCCCGCACCTGGTCTGCCCCGCCGAGGGCTGCGACTACGAGGAGCCGGTCGGCGACGCGGGGCCCGCCGAGGACGGCGAGCGGAGGGCTTCCGGCGCCGCCGCCCGCGGCTGACCCCTGTAGACTCTTCGGTGCTCCTCCCCCGAGGAACGCCGATGAATCGTTCCCCAGCAAGGCACGTAGCTTCCGCCGCCGGCCTCTGTCTCACCCTCTGCCTCGCCGGCTGCTTCGAGGAGCCGGTGCGCGAGGGGCTCGTGCTGCGCTTCGCACCCGACGGCACGGCCAGCGTCGAGCTTTCGACCTCCTTCTCGGACCACGAGCGCGAGGGCAACCCGGTGCTCGCATCGCGTCTCGAGGAAGCCCGCCGGCGCCTGCTCCTGGGCGAGGACGAGTGGGCGCCTCGTTTCGAGCGCCTTCGAGCCGAGACCTACGACACCGCGTTCCACCGCGAAGGCGGCGACCTGGCCGAGGCGGCGCAGATGGCCTCGGTCGACCTGGCGAAGGATCCGGACGCGCTCGGCCGCTTCTTCTCCGACACCCTGGTCGAGGTGGCCTACCGCGCCGAGGACGGCTGGTCCGAGCTCTCGTTCCAGCCCCTCGCCCCGGGGCGCCTGCGGCGCCGGGACCGCGACCGGCTGGACCGGGCCATGGAGTCCTGGACCGCGGTGCTCGCCGGCTACTTCCGGGCCGCCTCGAAGCTCTGGGCCTATCTCGACCGGCACCCGGACCGGGCGCGCCCCGTCTTCGCCCAGCTCCTGCGCGACGTCGTCGAGGACGACGTGCCGCCGCGCGACGAGCTCCTCACCCCCGAGGAGGATCCTCTGGTCCAGGCGGTCGAGGACGCGCGGGACGAGGCGACCGGGATCCTCGAAGTCGCAGACCGGGAAGCCTTCACCATCGACGAGCTCTCGCGCCTGGCCTTCGACCCCTTCCCGGCCCGGCTCCGCGTCACTCTCCCGGGGGCGGTGGTGGACGTGGAGGGGTTCGCGAAGGCGAGCGACGGCTCGCTTACCGTCCCCGGCGTGAGCCTCTGGGAAGCTCTCACCTCCCTCGAAGGGGTCTGGCTGGCACCCGATCCCCTCCTCATCACGGTCGATCGGCTTCGCGCGCGCGGCAGCGGCGAAAGCGAGCAGGTCTCGCTCGACGCCGTGCTGGCGGTCGAGCGGCGCGTCACCGACCCGCCGCCCACGGCCGACGAGATCCGGGTCGGGATCGAGTCGCACCTGGCGCCCGAGCCGCTCTACCGGGTGGTGTGGAAGACGGGGTAGCGCCGCCCCCCGCCCGCGGCGAGAGCCACCTCGAGGAGCGAGCTTCCGCGGCGCAGGGCGTGGATGACTTCCCGGAAGAGGTGCCAGCCGAATGACAAGTGCCTGATGCGTAATGACTTGCAAATCGGCTGGCACCTTTTCCAGCACCTTTTCCACTGTAGCCTGATATCCGTGCTATCATGCGACCGTGATCGGGTCGTTCCGTGACCGTGCGACGGAGGATCTCTTCAACGGGCGTAACACCAAGGTAGCTCGGAAGGTTCTCCCGAGGAGTCTCTGGAAGCTGGCAGCGAGGAGGCTGGACCAGATCGACTCTGTGACCCGTCTCGACGAGCTCCGAGCCCCTCCGGGCAACTTCCTGGAGGTGTTGAAGGGAGACGAGCTGGTCAGCACTCGATCCGGATCAACAAGCAGTACAGGATCTGCTTCGAGTGGTCCGCTGAGGGCCCCGAGCAAGTCGAGGTCACTGACTACCATTGACGCGCGAAGAAGGTCGCAATGGTTCGAGTTCCAACCCACCGCCCACCCACCCATCCCGGTGAGATGCTCCGGGAGGAGTTCCTCCGGCCACTCGGCGTAACCCAGCGGCAGCTCGCCGACGCGATTCAGGTTCCGTACCAGAGGGTCAACGAGATCGTGAACGGTCGCCGCGGCGTCACGCCGAGCACAGCTCTTCGCCTCGCCCGCTATTTCGGCATCTCGGTGGACTTCTGGCTCAATCTCCAGCAGCGCTGGGACCTCTATGGGGCGATGCAAGAAGAGCAGAAGGCAATCCAGAAGATCCGGCCCCTGGAGCGCGTGGACGAGCAGGCTCCGGTTCACGGGTAGCGGCGAGAGGACCCACGAGAGCCCAAAGCCCGGACCAGACGTCCGGCCCCACCCGGGCCTTTCGGTTCCTGACCACCTACACCGCCCGGATCACCAGCTTGCCGTCCTCGACGGAGTAGCGAAGAGATGCCAGCCGAATGACAAGCGAAGAGGTGCCCGAAGAGGTGCCGAAGAGGTGCTGCCGAAGAGGTGCCAGCCGAATGACAAGTGCCTGATGCGTAATGACTTGCGAATCGGCTGGCACCTTTCCCAGATCGCAGCGAGGACCGCCTCCAGACGCGGCAGGGTGGAGAAGTCGCTGCTGGGAGCGCGCGTACCGCGACCGGCGTGACCGGCGCCGGCCCGGCTCCTCCGGGCGGGCGCGTCAGAGCTCGCTGTCGACGAAGAAGACCGCGGCGAAGATCCGGTGTCCGGGGACCTGCATGTGGAAGGTGTAGTTGGCCGCGGCCGTCTCGTACCCCCTCGAGCCGCTCGGTGACCATCCCACGACCAGCACCGCCCGCATCGCGATCGACCCCTCGGTGCCCGACAGGGAGATGCGGCCGAGCTTCTCCAGGTCGGCCTCGACGGCCTTTTCGCAGGTCTTGCCGGCGAACTGGCCGGCGTTGTGAGCGCTCTCGACCTTGATCTCGACGAAGTAGTAGCGCCCCTTGTAGGTGAAGGCGAGGTCGACGGACTCGCTGGTGCCCGGCAGGGTCCACTCCCTGCCGTTGATTCCGTACCGGTTGCGCAGGGCAGCCATCAGCTCGACCTGCAGCCAGATCTCCCACTGCGCCCCGGACTCGATCGCGCCGACGATCCGGCTCTCCAGGCTCAGGACGGCGCGGATCAGGTGCTCGCCCCCGAGCGTCTCCGGGTCGGTCTTGTCCCCGAGCACCGTGGTCGTGACGAGCGGATCCATGGCGAGCCCCCTTCCGATGTCCGGCCTTCGCCGGGGCGGTCCAGAAACGATGCAGACGTCGTATCAGGTGATCGCGAGTGTAGCCCAATTCGCCGGTGGGCCCGCGATCCGCATCCAGTACACCACCAAGCCGGTCACCGAGACGCACATTCGGATCTTCGGTGCTTCCGGCGCGTACGCACCGGCAACCACTCGCGACCCTGCGCCCTCAACCCTCCGGCCGCGCGACGAACCTCCGCAAGGTCCCGTTCGCCCGGCGGGTCGTCGGATCGATCGTGAAGCCCGCGGACCTGACGTTCGCCTCGGTGTCCCGGTTCGGGCGGCACCCGCCGGCGAGCGGCGTCCAGCACGGCTGGATGAGGTCCTGGAGACGAGCGATCCATCGCCGCTCGTGCCGCACGTGCTCGAGCATCCGGAGCGTCCCACCGGACCGTAGGACCCGCCGCACCTCCCTGAGCCCCAGGCCCGGATCCGGCACCGAGCAGAACACCAGAGCGCTCACCGCCGTGTCGAACGTGCCGTCCCGGAACGGCATCACCATGGCGTCGCCCACCACGAGGCGCTCGCACCCGCTCCCGTTCGATCGCCGGCGGGCGGTCGCCAGCATCCGCAGATCGGGTTCCAGGGCGACGACCTCGGTCCCCTCGGGATAGAGCGGCAGGTTGCGGCCGGTTCCCGTGCCCACGTCGAGCACCCGGCCCGCGGCTCCGCGGGCGAGCCAGCACCGCCAGCGACCGAGCCCCATCGACTCGATCAGGTACATGTACCCGTCGTAGAGCCAGGGGATCTGCTCGACACCTCGCATGGTCGATCGATCCTACCGCCTGGGGTCGCGGGTTCGCCGGAGCGTCGCCCCGGCGATGGCGGTGGGTCTTGCGGCCCTCCGCCAGGAGGTCGCCGACAAGCGGGCGGTGCGCGAGATGAAGGTGCGCTGGGCGCGCCGCGAGCAGGATCCCCGGGCTCCGCGCGGGGATCGCCTCGCGCCTGGCGCCCCGGGCGCTCTACCGGGTGGTGTGGAAGCCGGGGTCGCGCCGGCGGCGGAGGACGCCGCGCCCGAGCCGACGGGCGACCAGGACGGCGAGGGCGAGAAGCAGGCAGCCGGCGGCGATCCAGATCCAGAGGAGGGTCCACGCGAGGTGCGTGCCGCCCGCGGCCACCGGCCGGGCGTCGCCGTCTCCCAGGACCACGAAACCGGCCCAGGCGGAGGCCGGCGCACCGGCGGCGATCCGCTCCCGGGTCGCCTCGCGCAGGGCGCCGGCCACCGTCTCGCCCCGGGCCAGGTGGCCGTAGAAGCGCTCGAAGAGGGCTTCGGCGTCATCGTCGCGCACCGGCCAGAGGGTCGCCACGATGGTGCGGGCGCCGGCCTGGAAGAACGCCCGGGCCAGGCTCATCACCCCTTCGCCCCGGAGCACCTGGCCGCCGGCGCTGCGGCAGGAGCCGAGCACCACCAGCCGGCCGTCGAGGTGGAGCCGGGCGATCTCGCCGGCCCGGAGCATGCCGTCCTCCGCCGCCCCCGCCCGGGCCGCCGCCCCACTCGCGGCCCCACTGGCGGCCCCACCGGCGGCCCCACCGGCGGCAAGGACCACCGCCGAGCGCTCCGGGTGCGCCTCGTCGGTGACCGCGTGGGCGGCCAGGTGGAGGACGCCGAAGTCGGCGAGGCCGCGCCCCTTGACCACCGCTTCGCTCGCCTCCTCGCCCTCGAGCAGCGAGCTGCCGCGGCCGAGGGCGTGGGCCACCTCCCAGCCTTCGGAGCGGGCGTGGGCGAGGGGCGCCAGGGCGAGCTCGGCGGCCGCCGGTGGGCGCACCGGGTCGGCGAGCACCAGGGCCGTGCGGGGGGCCTTCGGCGGGGCCTCGCTCCGCCAGCGGAGCCAGAGCGTGGCCGACGGGACCCGGGAGAGGGCGTAGCGCGCACCGAGGGGAGGCTCGTCCGCCGCGGTGCGCAGGGCCTCGAAGGGCAGGCGGTGGAGGGCGTCGTCGGGGACCAGGATCAGCCGGGTCATCCGGGGCGGGAGATCGGCGAGCGCCGGCGCCAGCAGGCGGCGGTAAAGGCGGATCGCGAGGGCGGTCTCGGTCTCCTCCCGTCCGGCCGGGCCGGTGAAGAGGCCGTCGAAGAAGGCGACCGCGTGGCGCAGCTCGCCCCGGTCCGGCAGCGGGTAGACGCGCACGCCGGCTCGGGTGATGGCGACGAGCCAGGCGCCCCCGCCGAAGTCGCCCGAGAGGTCCTCGGACGGCGCCACCTGGAACGACAGGAGGGCCTGGTCCGGCGCCAGGGCCCGGCGGACGGTCTCGAGGGTGGCGAAGGAGCCGCCGGTCCCGGCGGGCGCGCCCCTGGGTTTCACCTTGGCGGCCCGCAGGTCGTCGATCAACGAGCGGGCGCGCATCCGCTCGGTGACCTCGAAGGCCCGGCCCTCGGCCCAGCCGGCGTCGGCCTTGCCCTCGCTCGCGGCCCGCAGGAGGCGCCCCGAGAGCCAGAGGTAGTCGTCCGCCCAGGTGGAGAAGAGCCCGGCCTGGACGGCGGAGCCCTGGGGCTGGCGGGCGCGCAGGGTCTCGATCGAGTCGAGTGCCGCCCACGAGTCCGCCGTCGCCCGCTCCGGCGGCTCGAGCGTCCAGGCCATCCGCATCTTCTCGCGCTCGGCGAACGCCTGGGAGAAGGGATCGTTCGCCTGGCCCGCCAGGGCGACCGCGCGGCTCATCAGATCCTCGGCTTTGGCGGGGTCGGAGCTTGCGCGACGCCGTGCGCGGGCGCTCAAGCAGTAGCTTCGATCCCGGTCGCTTGCCGCCGTTTCCTCGCACCTCTTCAAGTAAGACAGGGCGTCCGAGCCCGACAACAGGGAACCGAGCACCCAGGAGGCTTTGGCCTCGATACCTTCATTGCTCGCGCGCTGTGCCGCGATGAGCGCCTCCTGCGCCAGCCGAATCACCCCGCCCCGGCTCCGAGCGGCGGGCTCTTCGACCAACTTCTCGCTTGCCACGCGCATGAGGCCATATCGAGCCGCAGCTTCCGCATACACATCGCCAGCATCGACTGTCAGTGCGAGCAGGCGATGGAACGCGTCGCTTGCCCTCTCGAACTGACCCTGGTCCGAAGCCACGTTGCCCAGGGTGAGCAAGCAATCTCGACGGGTCTGGTAGATCCCTCGCGCACAGGGCTCACCGCTGCCGCTTTCGGACTCGCCTCGCAGAAGAGTCCAGACGCGATCGAGGTGGCGATCTCGTTGAGCCAGAGAGCGGGCCAGCACCAGGCGAGCGTTCGCCGCGACGTCGACATCCCCTGACGAAACACCGACATGGTAGGCATGCTCGGCTTCCGAGGCCGACTCCTCGAGCCTGTTGAGCTTGAAGAGCAGCTGGGACCGGTTCCCGAGAGCCTTGACCTCAGCTTCCCAATCGGCCTCGGCCTGGAATCCGGCGGCCGCGCGCCCGAAGAGCTCCTGTGCCACCTGCGCATTGTTCCACTCAGCGACGCCGAGAGAGAACGTGAACCAGGGTTGCTCGGGAAACTCCTGCACCAGTCGCTGCAGGCACTGTCTGGCTTGAACGGAACTGCCGTCTGCTCGGCGAGCCCTGTCGGAGAGAGCTGCGCCCGCCGCCCTGGCCGCGTCCGGCCCGGCCCGCGGACTCCAGTGGCAATCCTGCACCGCGCTCACCGGGGCCGATGAGACGACGACCGCGAGAAAGCCCCCAACGGCTACTGCGCTGCGCACGAGTGTCAAGACCATTCTTGATGACCAGTAGCTACTCACGAGGCTCCGCCTCGGACCCCAAGTCGGCAGAAGCACCCGAGGCTTCGTGACCGGTAGCTCCCCCGCCCACGCCGAGTGGTGGAGCCTGGCTTCGGATCGCCCCCCTCTCCCTCGATCCCTCTCCCGCTCGCGTCCTACAAACTTGACTCATCTGTCCAGATCTCGGTGGGCCGAGTGGACTCGTGACCCGTCAACCGTCAAGTGACAGGGTATCTGGCGAGGATTTCTCGTCGCTGGCCAGGCGCTCCGACGCAGGCGTAGCGGGGCCTACGTCGAGGAGGAGCAACGCCGCCAGCGGCGGGAGGGCCCGCCAGGACACGTCGCTTGACGGTTGACGGGTCACTAGGGCGAGGTCTGCGGGCCTGCGTCCCAGTCTGGCGGGGTGGCGCTCTCCGTGGTCACTTTTCGGGCGAAGACACCGAGCTCCCAGCGACTCTCCTTCGTTCTGCTGCCACGATCTGTCGAGGTCGCCGCGTTCGACGCGCCTGCACCCGGACCGGCCTCGGCGTTGTCGTCTTGGTTCTGCGGAACGGTTTTCATCATCGGTTCGGTCATCGTCTTTCTCCAGGTTCGGTGTTTGGAAGTGACCCGCCGGCCGCGAAGCGTTTCACCGCTCCGGCGGTGCTTCCCACGGGTACCGGGGAGAACGAGCGCCGGCGTCCGCTTCCCTCACTCCATCTCCGTCACGAACGTCGGCGAGGCCACGGTCCGGCCGTCGGGCAGGTGGGCCTCGACGCGCCAGAGGACCTTGGCGCCCGCGGCGAGGCCGTCGAGGGCCTTCGCCGGGACCGTGTAGCGGGGCTCCTCGAGGTCCTCGGCCTGGTCCAGGGTGCGCAGGTCCTCGGTCGAGACCGAGAGGTCGTAGGTCGAGCCCGCCGGCGCGCCGCTCCAGGCGAGCTCCGCGTGGTCCCGGGGCAACGCCCGGCCCTCCGGCACCTGCGAACGGATCGTCACCTCCCCGCCCTCTCCGCGGTACACCGGCGCCTGGCCAACCTCCCCGGGCCGGCCGGACCACCAGAGCCCGGCGGCGACCAGGGCGAGCACCGCGGCGGCCGCCGCCGCCCACTGGCCCAGGTGCAGCACCGGGCGGCGGCCGGCCGGCGCCACCGGCTCGGCGGCCCCCTCCTCGCCGTCCGCCTCCTCCGCGAAGGCCCGGGCCAGGCGCCACGCCTCGGCGCACTCGCCGCAAGCGGCGACGTGCGCCACCACCTCGCGCACGTCCCGGGCGCCGAGCTCGCCCCGAGCCGCCCGCCAGATGCTCTCCGGCGGCGGGCAGTCCGCCGGCCGCGGGGCGCCGCGGTCGGCCGCGAAGCCCCGGCGGAGCCGTTCGGTTTCCCTCTCCATGTCCCGACTGTCCACGTTCATCTGCCGAACCCCTTCCGCTCGAGGCATCCCCGCAGGTCGTCGAGCCCGCGGTAGATCAGGTTCTCGGCCCGCTTCGCGCTCCACCCGAGGAGCTCGCCCACCTCCCGGATCCGATGACCCTGGAGGTGGAGCGTCACCGCCAGCTTCCGAGGGCGGATCAGCGTTTCGAGGCACCCGCGGATCGCGCGGCCGAGCTCGCCGTCGGAGGAGAGCCGCTCGGGATCGGCCGCGGGGGCCGGCCGGTCGTCCATGCCCGGCCCCTCGTCCAGGGGAACCTCCCGGCGCCGGCGCCGCCGTCGAATCTCGTCGACCACGGTGCTGTAGGCCGTCCTCCGCAAGTAGAACGTCGAGAACTCGGCCGTTCCCTCACGCCGGCGGGCGATCTCCAGGACCTTGAGCAGGGCACACTGGACCAGGTCGTCGGCCTCGGCCGCGAGCCAGCGTGGGCAGATCCTGGCGACCGCGCGGACGAGCTGCTCGCGGAGCTCGGCGATCTCTTCGTCGGAGGGCTCTGGGAGGGGGTCTCGGGGCACCGGAACGGGATCTCCAGCAGACGTCGGACCACAGTCGAACGCGAGAAGCTGGAGACATTATGACCCGATCGGGCCTCGAAGGGCCCGAAACCGAGCCTCCTACGCCGGGGGCCAGGCGCCCAGGAGGCGGCGGACGTCGACGAGCTGGCCCAGGTGGTAGGCGTTGTGGTCGCCGACCAGCAGGGCCTCGCGCAGGAGGTTCGCGCCGTCGGCCCCCTCCGCGGCCCAGGCGAAGGGCGCGAGGAGGTCGTTGGCCGGGTCGGCGACCAGGGCCCGCATCGCCGCGAGGTCGCGCCGGAAGGCGGCGACGCTCGCCTCCCAGGCCGCTTCGTCCGGCGGCTCCGGCGAAGGAGGCCAGTAGCCCTCCGGCCACTCGGGCGAGACCCAGTCCGGGTTCCGGCTGTACTCCAGGATGTCCTCCTGGGCGAGGCGCAGGTGCTCCAGGATCTCCCACGGCGAGTGGGGAAACCCCTCCGGCCGGCGGCCCCGGAGCTCGCGCGGCAGGCCCTCGATGGCCCGGGCGAGGTCCACGTGGGCGCTGCGGGCGTCCATCTGGTCGGCGAGCCGGCGCCGGAGCTCCCCGTCGGGACGCCCCGCGCCGCTCACGACGGCCCCCGGATGGCACCGCTCTCGGGGCCTCCGGCCTCGAGGCCGATCGAGAACATGCGCTCGAGATCGTGGTGGGAGTAGACCCGGAAGGCGGTCAGCGTCTCCGAGTGGGTGATGCCGGGGACCTTGAGCATCCGGCTGGTCACCACCTCGGCCAGCTCCTCGGTGCCTCGGGTGCGCACCATCACCACCAGGTCGTAGCGCCCGGCGACCGAGTAGACCTCCGTGACCCCCGGGATCTCCAGGAGCGCTTGGGCGACCTCGTTGATCTCGTTGCCCTGGACGTTCAGCAGCACGACGGTCGTGACCATGGGAATCTCCTCTCGTTTCACGGCCCGCGCGGGCGCGCCCCGCCGAGTCGACGCCCGGCGGGCGTCCGGCGGGCCTCTCCGCACCGCGCCTCCCTATAATGCCACCATGCGCGACGAGCCCGTCCACGTGATCGGCGGCGGCCTGGCCGGCAGCGAGTGCGCCTGGCAGCTCGCCCGGCGCGGCGTGCCGGTGGTGCTCCACGAGATGCGGCCGGTGCGCTCGACCCCGGCGCACACGACGGGCGACCTCGCGGAGCTCGTCTGCTCGAACTCGCTGCGGAGCGACGACCCGGAGCACGCGGCGGGGCTCCTGAAGCGGGAGATGGAGGCCTTCGGCTCGCTGGTGATCGCGGCGGCGCGGGAGGCGGCGGTGCCGGCCGGAAGTGCCCTGGCCGTCGACCGGGAGCGCTTCTCGGGCGCCGTGACGGCGCGGCTCGCGGCCGCGCCGGGGGTCGAGCTGCGCCGCGAGGAGGTGGCGGAGCTGCCCGCCGGCGACGTCGTGATCGCCACCGGCCCCCTGACCTCGGACGCCCTGGCCGCCTCCCTCGGCCGCCTCCTGGGGAGCGAGTGGCTCTACTTCTACGACGCCATCGCCCCGATCGTCGACGCCGAGTCGCTCGACCGCTCGCGCCTCTTCGCCCAGTCGCGCTACGGCAAGGGGGGCGGCGACGACTACCTGAACGCCCCCCTCTCGCGCGAGGCGTACCTGGCCTTCCACCGCGCCCTCGTCGCGGCCGAGGTCCTGCCGCTCCACGAGTTCGAGCGGGCGCTCTTCTTCGAGGGCTGCCTGCCGGTCGAGGAGATCGCCCGCCGCGGCGTCGAGACGCTGCGCTACGGGCCCATGAAGCCGGTGGGCCTCACCGCCCCCGACGGCCGCAGGCCCTACGCCGTGGTGCAGCTGCGCCAGGAGAACCTGGCCCGGAGCCACTACAACCTGGTGGGCTTCCAGTCGCGCCTCAAGTGGCCCGAGCAGCGCCGGGTGTTCCGGATGATCCCTGGGCTCGAAGCCGCCGAGCTCGTGCGCTACGGCCAGATCCACCGCAACACCTTCGTCAACTCCCCCGTCCACCTCGACCCCTTCTATCGCCTCCGCGCCGCGCCGCGCGTGCGCCTCGCCGGCCAGCTCACCGGCGTCGAGGGCTACCTCGAATCGGCGGCGACCGGCCTCGCCGTCGCCCTCTACCTCGCCCTCGAGCGGGCCCGCGACCGCCGGGGCGGCGGCGCAGGCGACGGGGACGGCCCCGAGCCGATCCCGGCGACCACGGCCCTGGGCTCCCTCGCCCGCCACCTGACCGAGAGCGATCCCGAGCGCTTCCAGCCGGCGAACGTCAACTACGGCCTGTTCGAGGAGCTGCCCGGGAAGGTCCGGAAGCGCGAGCGCCGCGGCGCCTACGCCGAGCGCGCCCGGCGCGACCTGCTCGCCTGGGCGGCGCGCCAGGGGCTCGCGGCGAGCGCGGCGCCGTTCGCGGCGGCGGCGCCTGGATCCGCTGGATCCGGGCGGCCGGGATCCGGGCCCGCCGCGGCCGTGGCGGCGCCGTGACCCGGACGGCCGGAGCGGGAGCCACGCCGGCCGGCCTCTCGCCACCGCCGCCCCCGGGCTCCCTCGCCGCTCTCGTCCACCGCTACCTCCGCCACCTGGCCGAGGAGCGGAACCTCTCGCCCCACACCGTGCGCGCCTACCAGGGAGACCTCGGGCGCTTCGCCGACTTTCTCGCCCGCGACTTCCTGGCGCGCCCGGCAGACGAGATCGCCCCGGCCGACGTCGACCGCCTCGCCGTGCGCTCGTTCGTCGCCGCCCTCGGCCGCTCGGGCCTCGGCCGCACCAGCCAGGGCCGGGCGCTCTCGGCCGTCCGCGGCCTCTTCCGCTACGCGCTCCGCGAGGGCGCCCTCGGCGCGAGCCCGGCCCACGGAGTCAAGACCCCGAAGGCGCCCAAGACCCTGCCGCGGCACCTGCGCCCCGGGGAGATCGAGACCCTGCTCGAGAGCCCCGACGCCTCCCTCCCCCTGGGCCGGCGCGACCGGGCGATCCTCGAGCTGCTCTACGCCACGGGCCTCAGGGTGGGCGAGCTGGTGAGCCTCGGCTGGCCGGACCTCGACCTCTCGGCCCGGGTGCTCCGGGTGGTGGGCAAGGGGGGCAAGGAGCGCATGGTCCCCTTCGGCCGGCCGGCGGCCGAGGCCCTGCGCGCCTGGCTCGCCGACTGGCGGGAGGTGCGCTCCGAGGCTGCGGGCGCCGACCCCGCGGACGAGCCTGTGTTCCTCAACCACCGGGGCGGCCGGTTGACCGCCCGCTCGGTGCGCCGGGTCGTCGACAAACAGGTCGCCGCGGCGGCGGTCGCCTCGGGCGTCCACCCGCATACGCTGCGCCACACCTTCGCCACCCACCTGCTCGAGGCGGGGGCGGACTTGCGCTCGATCCAGGAGCTCCTGGGCCACAGCTCCCTCTCGACCACCCAGCGCTACACCCACCTCGACGTCGAGCGCCTCCTGGGCGTCTACCGCGAGAGCCATCCGAAAGCAAAGTCCCGAAAGTCCCGAGCGTGAAGAGCCTCCCGGGCCGGCTCCGCCGTTTCGAGCAGGGCTTCCCCCTCCCCCGCCGTGGCTCGTGCGCCTCGCTCCTCCTTTCCATGGTCTCCGAGGGCGCGAGTGACGGATGGCGCAGACCCGCGCCCCGCGAGATGGCGCGGAAGGCACAGGCACGGCCTGGTCCCGAGGTGCGGCGGAACACGGCCGAGCGGCTGGCTCAGGCAGCGCCGGTCCGGAGGGTCGCGCCCCTGTGGCGGCTCGACTCGAGGACGACCGCCGACCTCGACCCGATCAACACGTTCAGCGAGCCGATCGACACGGAGGTCGGAGTCTCCCGCGCCTCTCCTCCGGCGGTTCCGGCGCATTCGCGACCCGGGCTGCACTCTTCAAGGGACAATGCGTCGCAGCCGGCAGGCGGGCGGAGCCGTGCCGGCGCCGCCTCGACCGGCCGGCAGGAGGAGGAGACCATGCACCACGTCCTTCGTCGGACGACCCTCGCGGGCCTGCTCGCCGCGGCTCTTGCCGTGGCGCCGGCCGCGCCGGCCCTCGCCGCGCCCCGGGCGCCCGCCGGCCCCACCGCCACGAGCCCGGCCCTCGACCT
This sequence comes from uncultured Acidobacteriota bacterium, assembly GCA_963741925.1. Lineage (GTDB taxonomy): Bacteria > Acidobacteriota > Thermoanaerobaculia > Multivoradales > DATKCC01 > CAVUBL01. Next base: position 520,279 of record CAVUJU010000001.1, on the reverse strand, counting down.
TCTCGACCACCTCGCCACCTGGCTCGGCGGCTGGCTCGGCGCGCCCGGCCGCCCGGTCGACCCGAACGGACCGTCGGGCCTGCGGAACGTCGCAGCGCCGGGTGGAAGCCTGATCGACCCCAACGGCACCTCGGGCACCGCGACCAGTCCCGATTCGGGCGCTCCGGGCACGGTGACTACGGAAGGGGGTGCCTGGATCGACCCTAGCGGCTAGGGGCACCGGAGACCGGCGCCTCGCTTCGCTCCGGGTGCGCCGGCGCCGGCCGGCGCCGGCGCACCCTTCCAGAGGGTACGCAATGTTGGTATTCTGTGTCAGCTGACCATGACCGACAGCGCGCCACGCTCCGAACCGCCCTCCAGGCCAGGCGCCGTGGGGCGCTTGGTCTTGGGCCTCCGGCCCGCGATCTCCGACCTCTTCGCGGGCTACCGGGTGCCACCCGAGGCGGCGAGCCGCATCCTCCGCGACGCGGTGGGGCGGCTGGTCGTGCACTGCCGCCGGCTGCGGTACCCGCGGCGGTACTTTCTGCAGGCGGTCGAGGCCGGCTGCGCGGCCTACGCGCGGGAGCGTGAGAACGAGACGAAGGAGCCCGAGCATGACGACAAGCGACCACCCGACGCGTGAGACCCTCGACCGGTTCCTCCAGGGCGGCCTCTCGGAGGACGAGGTCGAGGCGGTCCGGACCCACCTGGCCGCCGGGCCGTGCCTGGCCTGCATTCTCGCCGCCCACGAGCTCCTGGCCGCCGCCGAGGAGGACCTGGGCGAGCTCCTTCACCACTTCCAGAACCTGATCCTCGCCCGGCGCCTGGGCGGGCCGGTCTCCGAGGAGGAGTCCGACGAGGCGATCGCCGGCGTCTTCCGGATCGGCGAGCGCCTGCTCGCGGTCCACGAGGCCGAGCACGCCCTGGCCCCGGCCCTCCTGGCGGAGCTCGAGGCGCGGCCCCCCGCCGCGCGCCGGGCCGCGGTGCGCGCGGGCCGCCGCTTCCGCCTCTACGGCCTCGCCGAGCACCTGGCCGAGGCGAGCCGCCGGGAGGCGCACCGGGACCCGGCCCGGTCGCTGGAGCTTCTCCGAGCTGGCGGTGGAGGTGGCCGAGGCCCTGGACCCCCACGTCTACTTCGCCGGCGCCGCGGCGGACCAGGCGGCCTACGCCCACGCCTGCCTGGGCAACGCCCGGCGGATCGCCGGCGACCTCCGGGGCGCCGAGTGCGCCTTCCGGGGAGCCGCGCGCCTCCTCGGCCCGGACCAGCCCCTCGCGCCGGAGATGCCCGAGGTGCGGAGCCTCCTCGGCTCGCTCCGGATCGACCAGTGCCGCTACCCCAAGGCCCGGGAGGTGCTGGGCCGGGCCCGGCGCGACTTCCGCGAGCTCGCGGATCCGGTGGGCGAGGCGAAGGTGCTCCTGCAGATGGCGAACGTCGAGGATTACGACGGTCACCCTCGGAAGGCGATCACGCTTCTAAACGAAGCGACGCCACTCCTCGAGGCCGAAGGAGAGGTTCTGCTCTTAGCCTGGGCTCAGAGGAACCTGGCAGAGTTCCTGGTGGACGCCGGCGACTCCCTGGAGGCTCTGGCACGCTTCCAGAAGAATGAGGCCCTCTTCGCCGAGCACTTTCGGGAGCCGGCGCTCCAGCTCCGCGTGCGCTGGCTCGAGGGCAGGATCTACGCCGGCCTGGGCGACCTGGAGCTGGCACGGACCGCCCTCGAGGACGTGCGCCTGGAGGCCGCCGAGCGCGAGCTCCCCTACGAGCTCGCCATGGTGAGCCTGGAGCTCGCGGTCGTCTATCTCCGGGAAGGCGAGCTGGCGCGGGTCCAGGACCTGGCCGAGGAGCTCACCCTGGTCTTCACCTCCCAGGAGCTCCACCGCCACGCCCTGGGCGCCCTCTACCTCTTCCGCCAGGCCGCCCGCGCCCAGACCGCCTCCGTCGGCCTCCTCGAAGAGATGCTCCGCTACCTGCGCCGCACCCGCAACAACCCCCACCTGCGCTTCGACCCTTCCGCCCGCTGGGGCTGAGCCCATCCGGCGCGGCGCCGGCCGTCCGTCGGCTCGGCCTCCCGCCCTGCCCCCGGGGCCTCCCGCCCTGCCCCCGGCGTCCAGATCCCGAAGAGCTCCAGGCCGCAGCTCCCTCTCGACCACCCAGCGCGACACCCCCTCGGCGTCGACCGTGCGAGCCACCCCAAAGCCCGAAGGCGCGAAGGCGCGACTGACAGCTCGAGCCGGAAACGGGTCGGGCCCTCAGGGCGCCTCGCGGCGGTGAAGGTACTCGCGCACCGCCTCCCGGATGAGGTCGGATTCGGGGCGCACCAGGCCTTCGGAGAGCTGCCGCAGCCCCTCGGCCATCTGCACCGGCAGGTAGGTTGTCCGACGAACGAGCCCGCCGGCGGTCTTCGTCTCCAGCTCGCGAATCGGCTTCTTCTTGGCCATTCCGGGACTCTACCACCGGAGCACCTCTGGCAGGAGCACGATCTCCCTGCAATTCACTCACGGTAGTTGTATTGCGTGACGATATGGACTATGCTCATCTTCGAAACTCGGTGTCACCGATGATCCCGCACTGGATGATGCGTCGACTCGAGGAGACCCAAGGTCATGAAACCGGCACTGGGCACGCCGATGGCGATGGCCGAGGAGGCCCGATTTCGCGTGGCCACGTCGCTCGCCCTGCTCGAGCTCGCCGCCCAGGTGCTCGATCACGCGCCGTCACCCGAGACCGCCCTCGCCGTCGGCGACCGGGAGCTCTTCCGCTACCTCCAGGCGGCCGAGGCCGCGAGGAACTGGCTCGTGGGCCACGAGATCGGCAACAGCGTCGAGTGCCCCGCCGTGGGCTCCGCCCTGGGCGACGGCATCACGATCTACGCCTGGGACGAGGAGGAGACCGCGCGCCACTTCGCGGCCGCCCTCCGCGACTGGAGCGACCGGCAGTGAGCCCGGGAGGCGCCCCGGTGAACGTCCTCTACGTCGCCCCCGACGGCACGGTCCGCTCCGGCCGGTTGGTCGCGGGCGGCGAGCCGCCGGACGCCGTCGCCACCAGCCTGGTCAGCCGCGGCGGCGCGCCGCTCGCCCCGGCCGAGGTCCGCGCCCTCCTGGCGTCCGGCGCCCCCACCGAGGCCGAGCGCCAGGCCCTCTGGCGCGCCCACCGGGCGGGCTACCGGGCGGAGAAGGCGTGAGCGGAGGCTCCGGATATTCGCAACTCCGGTTCGGTGCGGGCCGGCGATTTGCGCGTGTTCGCACCTCTTGTGTAGACTTTCCGACGGCAACTTCGATGCGTTTGGATGTTTGGCCGCTCCGGAGGCCTTCGGGCGACCGGATGCCGCCGGCAGCCTCGAGAGGAGGTCCAGCATGCCTGGAGCTCGCCGAGCTCTTCCCCCTAGCTCCCGCACGGTCGCGCCGGCGCACATCCTGGCCAAGGCCCGGCCGGAGTCGGCCCATGTGCCATCTCTGAAACAGGGCGTCCGGCGCCTCGCGAGCGCTGCCTTCTTCCTCGCGCTCGTCTCGTCATCCCTCCCGCCGCTTCACGCCGCGGCGCCGTTCGATTGTGCCCTCTGCCCCGGGGACTTCAAGGCCGGGCGGTGCGGCGAGGACATCCGGATCTGCAAGCTCGATTTCATCAACCATCCAGATCCCGCCAACCCGGCCGAGTGCGCGGGAGGCTGCTCGTTCGCCGTCTGCCGGGACCCCGCCGTGACCGGTCCTGCGATCGAGCCGATCGTGGAAGCGGACGGCAGCCTCACGGCTCGCCTCACGATGTATGTGGAGGCACTCTGGAACGGTGTCGCAGGCGATTCGAGCTCCGGGTCGCGCTACTACTTCCCGGACGGCACCCTCAATATGACCTGGTACAAGCTCGACCACGTGCCTGACGTTTGCGAGTCGGCACCGAAGCTCGTGCGGTGCAACTGGCGCTCGTCGGACCGCGCGAAGTGCTACGTCGAGATGACGAACCTCAGTTGCAACGGAGCCCCGTACGACTTCGGCACGTACTCGTTTCGGGCCGAGACCTGCGGTGGGCCGGGCACCTGCGATTTCACGCCCGGCTGCGGCCACTGGGTGGACCGGGCACCCATCGAATTCATCGTCACCAAGGCGGCCCTCGGCTGCCCGGACCCGCCGAAGCAGAACTGCGGCGCGGGCGACGCATCGAGCTGCCAGGTGTGCACGCCGGCCGGGGTCGGCCCGGGCTTCGGCCTTCCCGGGTACGGCGGGCCGGGGGACGGGGCGACCGGCCCGAACGCGACGTTGCGATATTCGGCTAAGGGCGCAGGCCACCCTGGCTACCCCGGCACGCCCTCTTGGAACGTCGCGTTGGGCCGCTACTGGAGCCACGACTACGCCGAGCGGATCGTCGCCGTCGGGAGCCCGAACCCGGAGGATCACGTCTGGATGATCACGGAGTACGGGACCTTCCGCGAGTGGAGCGCTCCGGACGCGGGCACGGGCGTCTACGCGACCGTCTCGCCGTCCGACGAGTACCGCACCCTCACCTGGACCGGCTCCGGGTGGACCTTGACCGACCTCGACGGGACCGTGGACGAGTTCGATGCCGCGGGGCTCTGGCTCTCGACCACCGACCGCAATCTCAACCAGAAGATCGCGACCTACACGGCCGGCCAGCTCACGTCGGTCGCCCTGCCGGACGGCCGCCGGGAGGACTTCACCTACTACCCGGCGGGCGATCCCGCCGAGGGCAAGCTCGCGTCGATCACCGAGTACGGCACGGACGGCGTCACCCACTTGCCCGCGTGGGACTACAGGTGGACCGGCGACGACCTGACCGAGATCGACCGCCCCGACGGGACGGCGCTCCTCTTCGAGTACGACGGAACGACCGGGTACATGTCGAAGGTCACCCTCCGAGCTGACGACGGCACCTCGACCCGGGTGCTCAAGGCCTGGTCGTACAACGGTGACGGTAAGGTCTCCGAGACCTGGAAGGGCGGCGACACCCCGGCCGCAGGCACCGAGGACTGGAAGCTCTCCTACGACAGCTCGACCCAGACGACGGTAACCGATCCGCTCGGCAAGCCCATCGTCTACACCTACGAGCTCGACCCGGCGAGCCCGAACGTCCGGGTGACGCAGATCTCGGGAGATTGCCCCGTCTGTGGCCTCGCCCCGAACGTCCAGCTCGCCTACGCCGATCCCGCGAACCCTCTCCGCCCCACGGCCACCACCGACGGCCGCGGCATCACCACGGCGATGAGCTACGACACCCACGGCCAGGTGACCTCCCGGACCGAGGCCATGGGCGAGCCCGAGGCCCGGACCACCGAGTGGAGCTACGACGCCACGTTCCCGGCCCTCGCGACCTCGATCGACCAGCCCTCGGTCGCCGGCGGCGCCTCGCTGCGGACGACCGACTGGACCCGCGACGGCTCCGGCAACCCGACGGACCGGACGATCTCGGGCTCCGAAGCCGGCTCGGCCTTCACCTTGACGACCGCGACCGGCTTCAACGCCGCCGGCCAGCCGCTGACCATCGACCCGCCCGGCTACACGACCACCGACCAGACGGCCTTCACCTACGACGCGACCGGCCTGATTCCCCTGACCCGGACCGACCCGCTGCCCGGCTCGCCCTCGGGCGGCATGACCACCACCTTCGGCTACGACGCCTTCAACCGCCGGACCTCGGTGACCGACCCGAACGGGCTCGAGACCACCACGGCCTACGACGAGCTCGACCGGGTGACCGAGGTCCGCCAGCTCGGCCCCGCGACGCCCACCGACGACCTGGTGACCGCCTACGAGTACACGAGCTTCGGGGATCTCTTCCGGACCACCCTGCCCGCCGGCAACGTCGTCGAGTACGCCTACGACCCCGCCGGCCGGTTGACCTCGATCGAGCGGCGGCCCGACGCCACGACCCACGGCGAGCGGGTCGTCTACACCCTGGACGCCGCCGGCAACCGGACCCGGGAGGAGCGCCAGAGGTGGGACGCCGGGAGCTCCACCTGGGTGCCCTTCTCGGCCACCGCCTACGACTACCAGAACCGCTGCCAGGTGGACCAGGTCCGCCAGGCGCCGAACACCCCGGAGGAGGCGACGACCGCCTTCGAATACGACTGCGACGGCAACCTGACCTCCATCTGGGACCCGAATCACGACCGGGCGACCGACCCGCCGACGACGAGCTACGCCTACGATGCGCTCAACAGGCTGACCACCGTCACCCAGGCCTGGACGCCCGCCGGCGGCACCCCCGGCACGGCCGTGACCACGTACTCCTACGACGTCCAGGACCACCTGACAGGCGTCACCGACGCCGAGGGGAACCCGACCACCTACGTCGACTCGGACCGGGACCTCCTGACCCAGGAGGACTCCCTCGTCTCGGGCACGACGACCCATGAGTACAACGAGCACGGCGAGGAGGACCGCTCGACCGACGCCCGGGGCGTGACCGTCGCCCGGACGATCGACGAGCTCGACCGGGTGACGAACGTCGACTACCCCGACGACACCCTGGACACGACCTACCTCTACGACACGGCGCCCGGCTCCTGCGCCAGCCCGAGCGCACCCGTCGGCCGCCTGGCCTCGATCACCCGCAATGGCCAGACCCTGGACTTCTGCCACGACCACTTCGGGCGGATGGTGAAGGACGGCGAGCTCGGCTACGCCTACGACATGAACGGCAACCGCACCGGGATCGTTTATCCTGGAGGGGTGAGCGCCGCCTACGGCTTCGACTTCGCCGACCGGGAGACGAGCCTCTCGGTGACGACCCCCGCGGGGGGCGTCACGCCCACCGGCGTCGTCACGGCCGCCGCCTACCTGCCCTCGGGACCGCTCTCGAGCCTCGCCCTCGGCAACGCCACCACCGAGACCCGGGCCTTCGACGGCCGCTACGTCCCCTCCGGGATCACCCTCTCGGGCCTGGCCGGAGGCGTGCCCGGCCACACCTGGACCTACACGACCGATCCGGTGGGCAACGTCACCGAGATCGTCGAGACCGCGGCCTGCGCCGGCGCCGGCTCGACCGTCGTCCTCGAGAACCAGACTGTCACGGCGGACAAGACCTTCACATCCTGCGCGGATCTCCAAGCGGGCAACAACTTCGCCGTCCAGAGCCCCGGGAACGTGACCTTCCAGGCGCAGGGCAAGGTCGTCCTGACCAGCGGCTTCTCGGTGGGCAACGGCGCCTCCTTCGCCGCCGGAGCGGGCTCGCTTCCGACATACTCCGACCGGACCTTCGGCTACCAGCCGCCGCAGTACTTTCTGACTTCGGCCACCCTGGACCGCGCGGCCGGCTCTTGGGGCACTCTCGACTGGACCTACGACAAGATCGGCAACCGGCTGTCCGAGAGCCGCGACGGCGGCGCCACCGCCGACGGCTACGTCTACGCGACAAACGCCGCCTCCGGCGACACCCCGCTCCTCCACCAGGTGAACCTCGCAGTCACCGGCACCCGCGACTACACCTGGGACGCCGCCGGCAACCTCGACTCCGTGGCCCCCGGCGGGAACCTCGTCGACTTCACCTTCGACGACGCGAGCCGCCTCGCCGCCGATCGCACCGCCTCGGGCGGGGGCGCCGCGAGCTTCCTCTACGACGGCCGCGGCTTTCTCCGGAGCGCCAGCGAGACCGCCGGCGGCACCGCCTCCGTCACCCCGCTCTACGACTCCTCCGGCCTCCTCCACGCCCTCCGCCGAAAGCCCAGTCCCACGGACCCGGTGGACACGACCTACCTCTTCTACCTCGCCGACCGCCCCGTCGCCCAGCTCCAAATCGACGGCACCGGCACCGAGACCTGGACCTACCTGACCACCGACCACCTCGGCACTCCCCTCATCGCCACCGACCAGAGCGGCGCGATCACCTGGGAAGGCGGCTTCGAACCCTTCGGCAACGACTGGCAGGCGGGAACACCAAGCGGAGCCAGCGAGAATGGGATCCATCTCCGGCTGCCTGGCCAGTGGGACGATGGCACCTGGGACCAGGCAGCCTCCGGGGCGGAGCTCTACCACAACGTGTACCGCTGGTACTCACCTGCGACCGGCTCCTACACGCGGCCCGATCCGCTCGGGCTCAGATCTGACATCAATCTGTACCCCTACGGGCGGTCGAATCCTCTGATCTTTTTCGATCCATCGGGACTCCAATCGGCACGCCAGGAGTGCATTCGCCGGTGGACGAACTCGGGTCTGGCGGCCGGAGCGATTGCAGGAGCGGTGGCTGGGGGTGTGGCTGCTGGCGGGGCTTGCACACTCGTGGCGCCTGGGTTCGGCACGATCGGCTGTGGTGCGGGTGGCGTGGCAATAGGCACTGCTGGGGGTGGCGCAGCTGGCGGGACGCTGGGAACGGCAGCTGGACTACTCTTCTGCAGGGACAAGTGCGAGGACGAGCCGAAGCCCTGCCCTCCTTGCCAGCTCCTTGACGGCACGGTCGTTCCGATCGGCCAGATAGCCTACCGATACGACGAGCCGTCAACGCCACAACATGGAATCGTGGGACCGCACTTCAACCTCTACGTAGCCAACCAGAACCCCCATAACTGCCAATGTTTCTGGCAGTACGTCAGAACGGTGCCTCCGCCGGCAGAACCCGGGTGGATTCCTATTCAGCCGTTCGCCAACTAAGGAGGACGGACTCTCATGCGATACCCAAGCGGTGAGGAAGCCTACATTGGAGACAAGGTCCGCCTGGGAGAATCTGAGCGTGGAGTGGTCGTTTGCTCGCTGGATACGGACGAATTCTCGGACAAATATCCCCGTCGAGAGTGGCTGGAGCTCAAGAAGGGAATCCTCGTCGAATTCGACAAGCTTGGCCTCGTTCACTATGCCGAGCCAGAGGCTTCACTCGTGCTGGTGAGCCGGTCCTAGCTTCCAGCGCTCAGAGCCGACCCTCTCTATCGAGCTGACAACCCCTGGACCTTGCGCTTGAAGAGGAAGGCACGGAGGAAGGACTTGACGAGGGCCCTGTCCTCGTCGGGTAGCTTCTGGACCTCCTGAAACTGCTCGAGGAGCTCGCGGTCCTCGAAGCGGGCCTTGGCGGCCTCGTCGGTGACGCCCTCAAGCAGGAAGTCGCCGGTGACGGCGAGGGCGTCGGCGAGGCGCTTCAGGGTGTCGGCCGAAGAGTCCGAGGCAGGGTCGGAGGCGCCGGGAGACACAGGGTAAGCCGCGCCAGCCCGCGGTCGGCGATAGCTACACGAACCACAGAGCCCGCGATGAGCCGGTTCTTGTCGTCTCAGCTCCGTCCATTTCGAGCTACCGCGGCTCGGAGTCCATGTCTCTTACCCCGCCAGGACCCTGCCGATCTGTGAGCGCTTGACCAGGGAGTCGAGGAGGATGCCGAGGGCCTTCTGGTCCTCGTCGGAGAGCCGGTCGATCTCTCGGTAGAGCTCGTGGAGCTTGGGGTTTCGGAGCCGGAGCTCGTGTTCCTCGAAATCCTCCCGGCCGACGAGTTCGTCGAGGCTGACTTTAAGGAGATCGGCGACCTGGACGAGAATCCAGGCGCGGTAGGGCCGATCCGGTTCCCACCGGTTGTGGACCCGAGGGCTCGTCTCTAGCAGCTGGGCAGCTCCTCCGCGAGGATCTGCCGGCAACGTCCTTCGGGTGCCGTCCCGGACGCTCCGCCGGTCCGGCGGTCCACCGGCCAGAACCTCCCCTCGCTGCTCGACCTGGACGCCGAGGGCCAAGAGCTGCTCTACCAGGTGGTGGACTACTACCACGAGACCTTCAAGGGCTCGCAGAAGGCGATGCGGCACCTGGGCTCCCGGGGCACCACGACCCACGTCTACAACAAGCACGGCGAGGAGACGAGCTCGACCGACGCCCGCGGCGTGACGGTCGCCCGCACCGTCGACGAGCTCGACCGGGTGACCGAGGCCGCCTACCCCACCTCCACGCTCGACACCGTCTACACCTACGACACGGCGCCCACGTCCTGCTCGGGCACGAGTGTCCCCATCGGGCGCCTCGCCTCCATCACCCGCGACAGCCAGAGCGTCGACTACTGCTACGACCGCTTCGGCCGGGTCACCCGGGACGGCGAGCTCACCTATGGCTACGACGACAACGGCAACCGCACGGAGGTGGTTTATCCTGGAGAGGTGAGCGCGTCGTACGGCTTCGACTTCGCGGACCGGAAGGCGACCCTCTCGGTGACCACGACGCTCGGCGGCACCGAGCCGGTGGTGACGGCCGCCTCGTACCTGCCGTCGGGGCCGCTCTCGGCCCTCACGCTCGGCAGCGGCTCGACCGAGAGCCGCGCCTTCGACGGCCGCGACGTGCCCACCGGGATCGGTCTTTCAACCGACCCCGGCGGCCTCGGCGACCGGACCTGGGCCTACACCACCGACCGCGTCGGCAACGTCCTCGAGATCGTCGAGATGCCGGGCTGCGCCGGCGGCGGCTCGACCGTCCTCCTCGAGAACCAGACCGTCTCGACGACCGAGACCTTCACGAGCTGCGCAGACCTCCAGGCGGGCAACGGCTTCTCGGTCGAGTCGCCAGGGAACGTGACGCTTCAGGCCCAGGGCATGGTGATCCTCAGCGACGGCTTCTCGGTTGGCAACGGAGCTCTTTTCACGGCCTCTTCGGGAGGGCCCGTCGAGTTCTCGCACCGGACCTACGCCTACCAGGCGCCGCAGTACTTTCTCACCTTGGCCGACGGCCCGTGGGGCACCCGCGATTGGACGTACGACACGATCGGCAACCGTCTCTCCGAGAGCAAGGACGAGGGCCTGACCGCCGACACCTACACCTACCTGACCAACGGCTCGAGCGGCAACACCCCGATCCTCGATGCGATCGGCCTCGCCGTCGGCGGCACCCGGGACTACACCTGGGGTGCCGCCGGGCATCTTGCCCAGGTCGACGCCGCGGGCAACGTGATCGACCTTACGACCGATGACGCGGGGAGGCTCTCCCAGATCTCGCGGAAGCTCCGCCGGCGAGACGGCCGCGTTTACCTACGACGGCCGTAGCTTCCTGGGCGCCGCCGCCGCCACCGCAGGCGGCACCGCGACCGTCGTCCCCATCTACGACTCGAGCGGCTGGCTCCAGGCCCTCCAACGCCAGGCGGCCCCAGGCTCCCCCGAAGAGCAGGTCACCGTCCTCTAGTTCGCCGGCCGCCCCGTGGCCCAGGTGGCGATCGACGACACGACCGAGACCTGGACCTACCTCACCACCGACCACCTCGGCACCCCGCTCATCGCCACCGACGACGGCGGTGCCCTCGTCTGGCAAGGGGGCTTCGAACCCTTCGGCACCGACTACCAGGCTGGGAGCGGCGTCTCGGTGGGCAACGGTGCCTCCTTCGCAGCCGGCTCGGGCACCCTGCCCGAGATCTCCCACCGCACCTACACCGACCCGCTGCCCCAGCACTTTCTGGCCCGCCTGGCCGAAGGCCCGGGGCCGGCCGCCGGAGCGAGGCGTCGTCGTCCGCCGCGTGCCGCTTGACTCTGGAGTCGACTCCAGGGTCTAGACTTGTCGTCATGGAGAGGATGAGCCTTCGCATCGGCGCGCTGGCGCGCCGGGCCGGAGTCGGCGTCGACACGATCCGCTACTACGAGAGACGGGGGCTCCTCCGGCCGGCCGGGCGGACGCCCTCGCGCTATCGCCTCTACGGACCCGAGGCCGTCGCCCGCCTGCGGTTCATCCGGCGAGGCCGGGCGCTCGGCTTCTCGCTCGACCAGATCGGCGAGCTCCTGGCCCTCCAGGTCCGCCACGACGCGCCTTGCGACGAGGCCCGCAGGCAGGCCGAGCTGCGCCTGGCCGACGTCGAGGTCCGGATCCGGGGGCTCGAGCGGGTCCGGACCTCGCTACGCGAGCTGGTGGACGCCTGCGCGAAGCGCGCCGAGACCGAAGAGTGCCCCATCCTCTCGGCACTGACCGGCGAGGAGGGCGACCTCCCCGTGCCGAGCACCGGCGCGGATCGAGGCCGGCACCTGACAGGAGGAGTGGAATGAGCGCACAGATCGACCTGGTGTACTTCGACGGCTGCCCCCACGTGGAGGCGGCGCGAGACGCCTTGCGGCAGGGTCTCCAGCTCGCGGGTCAGGCCGTCGAGTGGCGGGAATGGCAAAGCGACGACCCCGCCCTTCCGGGCTACGCGGCCGGCTTCGGCTCGCCGTCGATCTTCGTCGCCGGGCGCGAGGTGACGGGCGCCCCGGCCGGCGAGACCAGCCGCGCCTGTCGCGTCTTCCGGGATCGGGACGGAGCCCTCCGGCCCGCGCCCGAGCCGTCCGAAATCGCCCGGGCGCTGCGGGAGGCTCTTTCGTGACCGCCGCCGGCTCCGACCGGGGCGAGGCCCGCGAGGGCGCCAGGGTCCTCGGAGCCGCCGGCGCCGCGGCCTCGGGTACGGGTGCCGCTCTCCTCGCCGCGGCGAGCGCCGTCTGCTGCACGGGGCCGGGAATCGCCACCCTGGTGGTCACGGTCCTGGGGGCGGGCGGCGCAGCCTGGGCAGCCGGGCTCAAGCCCTACAGCCCGTACCTGTCGGCGGCGTCCTTGCTGCTCATCGGCTTCGGCTTCTGGACCACCCGCCGGCGACGCGGCTGCGCGGTTGCGGGAAGCCGCGCCACTTTCTGGACCCGCCGTGCCGCTCGGGCGATGCTCTGGCTCGCGAGCCTGGTGTGGCTCGCTTCCGCGGTGATCCAGTGGCGCGGTGGTCTCGGCGGAATCGTGCCATGAGACCCTTCCTTGCCCTTGCTCTTCTCTTCCTCGTCTCCTGCGCCGGCGGCGGCTCCGAGGCGCCGGCGGACTTCGTGACCCTCGACCGGGGCGTCGAGCCGCTGCGCGCGGCGTTCGACGCCGCGGCCGGCAAGGTCCGGGCGATCGTCCTCGCCTCCCCCACCTGAGGGGGATGTCTGCGGGGGGTCTCCTCGCTCGAGACGGAGTGGCTGGCCAGGCAGCCGAAGCTCGACTACGCGGTCTTCGTCGTCTGGTCGAGCCAGCGCGGCGGCGCGCCCCGGTTCGTGGCCGACGCCACGACCCTGATCGACGACCCGCGGGCACGGTACTTCTGGGACGGCTCCCGGCGGGTGGGCGGGCTCTTTCGCACGTTCCACCTGGGGGACGAGACGTTCCACCTCGACGACGCCGCGTGGGATACCTACATGCTGTTCGATCGCGACGCCCGCTGGCAGGCCGGCTCGGCACCGCCCGAGCCCGCGTGGTGGGAGCACCAGCTCTGGGGGCTTCCCCAGGCTCGCCACCTCGACGCCCGGCGGTTCGCGCGCGAGGCGGCGGCCCTCTCCGCAACCGGCTGAGAGCGGCTCGCCCGTCGTCCGGCCGCGCCGCGGCGCGTCGAGTCCCTGCTACAATTCGGCCCCCATGGGTGCCGCCCCCCTCATCCGCTCCACCACCGTGCTCCTCGTCCGCAAGGGCGGCAAGGTGTGCATGGCGAGCGACGGACAGGTGACCCTGGCCCAGACCACGGTCGTCAAGGCGAGCGCCAAGAAGGTACGGCGGGCCGGCAAGGACGGCGGCGTGCTCGTGGGATTCGCCGGGGGCGGCGCCGACGGCCTGACCCTCTTCTCCCGCCTCGAGGCCAAGATCGAGGAGTTCTCGGGCAACCTCGAGCGGGCAGTCGTCGAGCTGGCCAAGGACTGGCGCACCGACCGCACCATGCGCCGCCTCGAGGCGGTGATGCTGGTCGCCAACGACAAGTCGACCTTCTTCGTCGCGGGCAACGGCGAGCTGCTCCAGCCCGACGAGGCCGACGGCGGCGTGATCGCCATCGGCTCCGGCGCCAACTTCGCCCTCGCCGCCGCCCGCGCCCTGCTGCGCCACACCGACCTCTCCGCCCGTCAGGTGGTCGAGGAGGCGATGGGGATCGCCGCCGACATCTGCATCTTCACCAACCGCCACCTGACCGTCGAGGAGCTGTGAGCACCGCCACCGAAAAGCCCGCCGAGCCGGTGACCCCCGGACTCCACCTGGAAGACATGGCACCGCGCCAGATCGTGGCCGAGCTCGACAAGTACGTGGTCGGCCAGCGGGCGGCCAAGCGCGCCGTCGCCATCGCCCTGCGCAACCGCTGGCGGCGCCAGCAGCTCGATCCGGCCCTGGCCGAGGAGATCGCGCCCAAGAACATCCTGATGATCGGCCCGACCGGCGTCGGCAAGACCGAGATCTCCCGCCGCCTGGCCCGCCTCGCCCGTGCGCCCTTCTTGAAGGTCGAGGCGTCGAAGTTCACCGAGGTCGGCTACGTGGGCCGCGACGTCGAGTCGATGGTCCGCGACCTGACCGAGATCGCCGTCGCCATGGTCAAGGAGGAGAAGCGCCAGGCGGTCATCGAGCCCGCCCGCCAGCGGGCCGAGGATCGCCTTCTCGAGCTCCTCGTGCCCTCGGCCAGCCGCTTCGGCTCCTCGGGTCCCGGCTACTCCCCGCTCACCGGCTACTCCCCGTCGGCGGTGGAGCCGCGCGAGGGGGAGGGCGAGGAGGGCGACGAGGTCCGCGAGCCGGGCGAGGCCCCGCCCAGCCTCCAGGCGACCCGGGAGAAGTTCCGGGCCAAGCTCCGCGCCGGCCAGCTCGACGAGCGGATGGTCGAGGTGGAGCTCGAGGAGTCGAGCTTCCCGAGCCTCGAGATGTTCACGCCCCAGGGGGTCGAGGAGGTGGGGATCAACCTCAAGGACATGCTCCCCGGCATGTTCAACCGGCGGCGGCGCCAGAAGGTCACGGTCACCGACGCCCGCGAGATCCTCACCCAGCAGGAGGCCGAGAAGCTCATCGACCGGGCGCAGGTGGCCCGGGAGGCGCGCGAGCGGGTCGAGCAGGGCGGGATCATCTTCCTCGACGAGATCGACAAGGTAGCGGGCCGCGAGGGCGGCCGCGGGCCGGACGTCTCCCGCGAGGGGGTCCAGCGCGACCTGCTGCCGATCGTCGAGGGGACCACGGTCTCGACCAAGTACGGCATGGTGCGCACCGACCACGTCCTGTTCTTCGCCGCCGGCGCCTTCCACGTCTCGAAGCCCTCGGACCTGATCCCGGAGCTCCAGGGGCGCTTCCCGATCCGGGTGGAGCTCCACGCCCTCTCCGAGGAGGACTTCGTCCGCATCCTGACCGAGCCCGAGACGGCCCTGACCAAACAGTACGCCGCCCTGCTCTCCACCGAGGGCCTGCGCCTCGAGTTCACCCGCGACGCCGTCACCGAGATCGCCCGCCTGGCGGTGGAGGTCAACGCCGGCACCGAGAACATCGGCGCGCGGCGCCTGGCGACCCTGATGGAGCGGCTCCTCGACGAGATCTCCTTCGAGGCGCCGGACATGGCGGGGATGGACTTCACCGTCGACGGCGACTACGTCCGCCGCATCCTCGCCGACATCGTGCAGGACCACGACTTGAGCCGCTACGTGCTGTAGCCATCGAGAGGGACACACTCCATGACCGGTGAGTCCAGGGTTCGAGCCGAGAGCTCCGGGCGGGGGCGTCCCTCTCGCCCCGCGAGGGCGGGAGAGGGATCGAGGGTGAGGGGGGCGGTCCGGCTGGTCGCCCTCGTGCTCGGTGTCGCCGCGCTCGCCGGCTGCGGCAAGAAGGGGGACCCTCAGCCCCCCATCCGGATGATCCCCGCTCCCACCAACGACCTGGTGGCCGTCCAGCGCGACGGGGACGTCCTGCTCGACTTCGGCTACCCCCAGGCGACCGCCGCCGGCACGCCGCTCTCGGGGCTCTCCGAGATCGCCGTCTGGGAGCTGGTCTGGCGGGTGCCGGCGGGCGCCCCGACCCCCACCACGGTCGATCCGCACCAGTTCCTCGCCGGGGCGCGCCCGGTGAAGGTCCTGGAGCACGACGAGCTGGCGGCCGCGGTCGCCGGCGACCGGGTGAAGCTCTCCGTGCCCGTGCCGCCGCCACCGGCGATCGCACTGGCCACGGCGCCCGCGCCAACTCCAGCCCCAACTCCAGCCCCAACTCCAGCCGAGCCTCCGGCCCAGACTCCGGCCGAAACTCCAGCCGAGCCGCCTGCCGAGCCCCCCACCCCCCAGCCGGCTCCGGCGACGGCCGCGGCCACCGCCGGCCCGGGCCAGGCGATGGTCGCGCTGGCGGTCAAGACCCAGGGCCCGACCGGCGAGGAGTCGGCCCTCTCGAACCTGATCGTGTTCCCCATCCAGGAGGCCCCGGCGCCGCCCACCGGCCTTGGGCTCGACCCCGGCGCCGGAGGCGTCGAGGTGAGCTGGAGCTACCCGGTCTCGGAGACCGCGCCGCCACCGCCGCCCGAGACTCCCGCCGCCGTGGCCCCGCCGGAGGCTGCGACCACCGCGACCCCGCCGGAGCCGGGCGAGGCCCCGGCCGAACCGGCCGCGGCGGCCGAGCCGGCGACGCCGGAAGCCGCGGCGAGCCCGGAGCACGGACGGGTCGAGGGGTTCGACGTCTACCGCCGCCAAGCGACGGAGAAGACCTACGCGCGGCCGCTGCGCTTCGTCGCCGCGTCCGCCCGGAGCTTCCTCGACGAGAGCGCCGTCTTCGGGCAGCGCTACATCTACACCGTCACGGCGGTCTCGGAGCGGCAGCCGACGTTGGTGGAGAGCACCTTCGGCGAGGAGGTGGAGGTCGAGTACCAGGACCGCTACCCGCCCCCCACGCCGGAGGGCCTGGTGGCCCTCTACGGCGAGGGCCGGGTGCGCCTGGTCTGGAAGGCGAGCACGGCGGCGGACCTGGCCGGCTACAAGGTCTACCGGCGAGGGCCCGAGACCCAGGAGCTCCGGCCCCTCACCAAGGAGCCCGTGACCGCCACCGAGCTCGTCGATCGCGACCTCGCCCCCGGGGCCAGCTACACCTACCGCGTCACCGCCGTCGACCGCGTGGGCAACGAGAGCAAGCCCTCCGAGCCGGCGATGGTCGAGGTGAGATAGGTCCGGCGGCTCGGGGGAGGGACCCGGTGAGCCCGGCAGACCACGGGGAGACGGCGGGCCGCGAGGTCTACCGCCTGTCGGGCGCGGGCAACGACTTCCTCGCTCTGCCGGCCTCGGAGGCCCCGCCCCGCCCGGAGGAGGTCCGGGCCTGGTGCACGCGCGGCCTCTCCCTGGGCGCCGACGGCGTCTTCACCCTCGTGCCGACCGGCCCCGGGCGGGTGCGGATGATCCACTACAACGCCGACGGCGGCGAGGCGGCCCTGTGCGTGAACGGCACCCGCTGCGCCGCGCGCCTGGCGCTCGAGCTGGGCTGGGCCGACGGCGACCGCGTGACGGTCGAGACCGGGGCGGGACCGCTCGCCGCCCGGCGGCTCGACGCGACCACCGTCTCCCTGGAGGTGCCGCTCCCCGAGCGGCCACCCGAGCCCCGCGCCCCGGAGGTCGAAGGCCGCTCCTGGCCCGGCCGGGCGGTCACGGTGGGGGTACCCCACTTCGTCCTCTTCTGGCCTGCGGCGGCCCCGGGCGGCGCGGGGAGCCTCGACGACGCGCCGGTGGCGGCGCTCGGCTCCCGGCTGCGGCGTCACGACGCCTTCGGCTCCGCCGGGACGAACGTCGACTTCGTCGCCGTCGGGGACCCCGGGAGCCTCGCGATCCGGAGCTTCGAGCGCGGGGTCGAGGGCGAGACGCTGGCCTGTGGCACCGGCGTGCTCGCCGCGGTCGCCGCCGGCCTCGCCGCCGGGACGCTGCGCCTGCCGGTGGCCGCCCTCACCCGGGGCGGGCTCGTGCTCACGGTCGAGGGCGAGGCGAGCGGCGGCCGCCTCGAACGCTGGTCGCTGGCGGGCGACGCCCGCATCCTGGCCCACGGCCGGTTGCTGCCCGAGGCGGCCCAGACCCCGTGGCGGGCTCACGGGCCGTTGCCCGGTCGCGGGCCGCGGGCCTGAGCCCTCCCGCGGGCGCCCGCCGGCGTCGATGAGCTATGATCCCCCGCGAGAACCCTGTCCGCCCTCCTCGCAGCCGTCGACTCAGGAGCCGTCCCCCTCGAGGAAGCCCATCCGTGACGCCTACGAGCACGCAGGAGCCTTCCGCCGCTGCCTCCGGCTCACCGCGCGTGGCGGCGATCGTCCCCGCCTACAACGAGCAGGAGACCTTGGCCGACGTCCTCTCCGTCTTGAAGTCGTCGCCGCTGGTCGACGAGATCCTGGTGGTCTCGGACGGCTCCACCGACGAGACGGTGGGCATCGCCCGGGCGCTCGGGGTCCGCACCATCCACCTGCGCCGCAACCACGGCAAGGGCATGGCGATGGCGTTGGGCTTGATGCACACCACGGCGCCGGTGCTGGTCTTCGTCGATGGCGACATCATGAACCTCTCCGAGTACCTGATCGGCGAGCTGATCGGCCCGGTGGTGGAGGGCGAGGTGTCGATGAACGTGGGCATCCGCCACCGGGGATGGTTCCTCGACTGGTTCCACGCCAGCTTCGGCCCGCTGCTCTCCGGCATCCGGTGCCTCGAGCGGCGGGTGTTCGAGGCGCTCCCGGAGGAGTACCTGGCGGGCTTCGCCGTCGAGACGGCCCTCAACTACTCCTGCCGGCGACAGGGGCTGCGCCTCCAGACCACGGTCCTCTATCGGCTCAAGCACCTGGTCAAGGAGAGGAAGCGCGGCCTGGTGCTCGGCTCGCGCGCCCGGCTCCAGATGTTCACGGCGGTCTTCCGGGCGTGGCTGCGGCTGCAGTGGGAGCGGCCGGTGCTCGAGACGCACAGCGAGGCGAGGCGGCTGCAACCGGGGCTGGACTACATCTCCTGGTAGGACGGGCCGAGGGCTCCTCGGGCGCCCTTCGCTCGCGCCGGGCGGACGATCCGCCCACCGAACGCCGTTCTGGTAACCTCCCCTGCCTCATGGCGAAGCACGAGTTCCTGCCGGTGGACGAGCAGATGGCGCTCCTGCGCCGCGGCGCGGTCGACCTCGTCGACGAGGAGCAGCTCGCCTCGAAGCTCGAGCGCTCGCGCGCGACGGGTAAGCCGCTGACCGTCAAGACCGGCTTCGACCCCTCCTCGCCCGACCTCCACCTGGGCCATACGGTGCTCATCCGCAAGATGAAGCACTTCCAGGACCTGGGGCACCGGGTGGTCTTCCTGGTGGGCGACTTCACCGCCCTGATCGGCGACCCGACGGGGAAGAAGGCGACGCGGCCCCAGCTCTCCGAGGAGGAGGTGCGGGCCAACGCCCGGACCTACCAGGAGCAGGCCTTCCGCATCCTCGACCGGGAGCGCACCGTCATCGACTACAACAGCCGCTGGCTCCTCGAGCTGGGCTCGGTGGGGATCGTGCGGCTCGCCGGGCGCTACACTCTGGCGCGGATGATGGAGCGTGAGGACTTCCGCAAGCGCTGGGAGACCAACCAGCCCATCTCGCTCCACGAGCTCCTCTACCCCCTCGCCCAGGCCTACGACTCGATCGCCCTCCGAGCCGACGTCGAGCTCGGGGGCCACGACCAGATCTTCAACCTCCTGGTCGCCCGCGACCTGATGAAGGAGGAGGGGCTGGAGCCGCAGGTGGTGCTCACCGTGCCTCTCCTGGTGGGCACCGACGGCGTCGAGAAGATGTCGAAGAGCCTGGGCAACGCCGTCGGCATCGAGGAGCCGGCCGAAGAGATCTACGGCAAGACGATGTCGATCCCGGACGAGCTGATGTGGGACTGGTACCTCCTCCTGACCGACCTGCCGGAGGAGGAGATCGCGTCGCGCAGACGCCGGGTCGAGGCCGGGGAGCTCCACCCCAAGGAGGTCAAGCAGGAGCTCGCCCGGCGCCTGGCCGCCCAGTACCACGGCGAAGGCGCCGCCCGACGGGCCGAGGAGGAGTTCGAGGAGGTCTTCGCCCGGGGCGGGACGCCGGACGAGATGCCCGAGCACCGGGTCGCGGCCGGAACGGCGCTCTTCAAGCTCCTGGCCCAGGCCGACCTCGCCGCCTCGAACAGCGAGGCCCGGCGCCTGCTCCAGCAAGGCGCCGTGTCGGTCGACGGCGACCGGGCAAAGGACCCGTTCGCCGAGCTTCGAGCCCCGCCCCGAGCCCTACCTCCTCAAGGTCGGCAAGCGCCGCTTCGCCCGCGTCACGGTCGGCCAGTGACCCGTCCTGGTCTCGCGCAGAGGCGCAGAGACGCAGAGGAGGACGGCTGGGCCTGTGTGGCATTCGGTGGAGCGTCTACGACTCGGGGCCCCTCCGAGGTGTCGCCGAAATCGGATCGACTCCACAGCCGCGCCTCTGCGACTCTGCGGCTCTGCCCGAGACCTGTCCAGCTCAGGTCCTGGGTACGGCTGGTTCCTAGTGGTCCGTCAACCTTCAATTGACGGGTCCCGACGGTCCTTCACGCCGCTGGCGGCGTGGCTCCTCCTCGACGTAGGCCCCGCTACGCCTGCGTCGGAGCGCCTGGCCAGCGACGCGAAATCCTCGCCGGATACCTCTGTCAAATGAAGATTGACGGACCACTAGTCGGCGAGGGACCGGGGAGGGTCAGGCGGAATCCGTAAGAAAAGGGCAGGCCGCCCGGGGATGACGCACGACCCCCGGGCGGCCGTGCAAAGACCGGGTGGGGCGCCGATGCGCCCCGGACCCGGCTCCGACGGCGGCGCTGACCTCGACACGAACGACACCGCCAGCGGATCTGAGCACTTCAACGACACGGGATCACGGTCCCATGCGGCCGGCTCCAGTCTCTCGGGGCCGGCGGGACCGGTGCAGCCGGGAGACTCCTCAGTCCAGCTGGGGGATTTGCCTCAGGAGGCGGGCCAGGAGGCGAGCTCGGCGCCGGCGAGGCGGGGAATCTCGGAGAGATGGCGCGCGACCCGCCGGACCTCCTGGACGCTCACGAGATCCTAACGAAGCTCCGCCTCAAACCGACGAGGCGCCTGAAGCGTCTCCGGCGCCACGGGCCGCTGGTCCCCCTCCCACGCCGCCCGATCACGGCTGCGCTCCTCGGAACGGCGACTCCAGACCGCCAGATTCATCGGATGCCCCCCGCAACCCCTCGATCCCCTTCCCACCCCACGGGGGGGAAGGGGACGCCCCCACCCTCTGGGTCTGTTTCTCGAGGAACTCGGCTCGTTCGTCACGATTCTGGCCTGATCAGACATCCAGAGGGCGGCCTGGCGGAAGAGGGTGAGGGCGGCGAGGGCCTGGCGGTGGATGGCCTGGGCCTCGAACAGGAAGGTGGGGAACCGCTCTCAGCCCAAGAGGCCCTTGCGGGCGGCGTAGCGCACCACCTCGGCCGTGTTGTGGACGCCGAGCTTTTCCATCATGCGGCCGCGGTGGTTCTCCGCGGTCTTGACGCTGATCCCCAGAGCCCGGGCGACTTCCTTGGTCGTGCTCCCTTCGACCACCAGGTGAAAGACCTCCCGCTCCCGGGGAGTGAGCGAGCCGTAGGGGTCCTCCGGTGTGCGCTCGGGGTCGCGGTAGCGCTCGGCGAGCACCCGCGCGGGGCGCGGCCCGAAGTAGCCCTGGCCAGCGGCGAGGGCGCGGACCGCCGCCAGGAAGCTCCGAGCCGGCGCTGTCCTTGACCAGGTAGCCGTCGGCGCCGGCTTGCACCACCCGCACCACGTATTCCTCGTCCTCGTGCATGGTGAGCACCAGGATGCGGGTCGAGGGCAGCTCGTCGTGGATCCGGCGCACCGCCTCGAGGCCCGAGAGCCGGGGCATGGAGAGATCGAGGACGGCCACGTCCGGCCGGGTCGCGAGCGCCCGCTCCACCGCCTCGGCGCCGTCGGCGGCCTGAGCCACCACCTCGCACTCGTGTCCCTCCGCGAGCAGGCTCACCAGCCCCTCGCGGACGATGGTGTGGTCGTCCGCCACCAGCACCCGGATGGGCAGGCCCGCCGGCATCAGGCCTCCGCCTCGCGGCCGGCGAGCGGCAGGCTCGCCTCGATCCGCGCGCCCTCGCCCGGGCCGGAGACGATCCGGAAGGAGCCTCCCGCCAGCTCGACCCGGTCGCGCATGCCGCGCAGGCCGAAGCCCGAGGCCTCCTCGGCCGGAGCGAGGACGGCGGCGGGATCGAACCCGCGGCCGGCGTCGCTGATCCGGACGGTGAGCCGATCCGCCGCGCGTGCGACAGAGACCCGGGCGCCGGCCGCGCCCGAGTGGCGCATGGCATTGGTCAGCGACTCCTGGACCACCCGGAAGGCGAGGGTCTCGACCTCCGGGTCGAGGCGCTCCTCCGGGTCGAGACCGGCCTCCAGCGTGACGCCGAAGCCCGCCCACTCGCCCAGCGTCCGGGCGAGCCAGGAAAGCGCCGGGCAGAGCCCCAGGTCGTCGAGCATCTGGGGCCGCAGCAGGTGGGCGAGGCGCCGCGCCTCGGCGAGCGCCACGCCCGCGATCTCCACCGCCGCGGCCACCTCGCCGGCGAGCTCCGGGCTGATCGCCGCCGCCCGAGCGCCGAGGCGCTCGAGGCGGATCTTGAGGGCGGTCAGCGTCTGGCCGAGGCCGTCGTGGAGCTCCCGGGCGATCCGGCGGCGCTCCTCTTCCTGGACCTCCCACACCGCCCGCGCCAGGCCGCGGAACCGCCGTTCGCCCTCGACCAGGCGCCGGAAGAGGCGCTCGTTCTCCTCGTTGATGCCCCGGATGCGCGCCCCCAGATCGGCGGACGCGGCGTCGCCGCGAGGCTCGCCCGTGGCGGCGCCCTCAGCCGGTCGCTCCCGCGGCTCGATCTCGGACGGTCTCGACAACCTTCTTCACCTCCGGCAGACGTTCGAACGCGGTGCGTGCGTCGCCCGCGAGCGACTCGCGGAGCCGATCCACCTCCCGGCCCGCCGCCGCCCACTGCTCGCCGGCGCCGGCGGTGTCGCCACGGGCCTCGAGGACCTCCGCCAGCGTCCGGTGCAAGCGCCAGGCCCGCGCGTACGGCCCGGTGCGCTCCACCAGCCGGAGCCCGTCCCGCGCCGCGGCCTCGGAGCCGGCGAGGTCGCCGGCCGCGCGCCGCGCCTCCGCCAGGACCACCGTCGTCTCCAGCGCGACCATCTGGCAGCCGGCGCGGCCGGCGTCGCGCGCCACCGACTCTAGCCCAACGACCGCGGGGCGCGGCCGAGAGCTGGCCAGATCGGCCGCGGCGAGACCGAGGCGGGCGCGCAGCTCGGCCAGGAAGCTCCCCGAAGTGCGGGCGTCCGCGAGGGCCCGGCCGAAGGCCTTGCGCGCCTCGTCCGGGTGGCCGGAGAGGAGAGCGAGCTGCCCGCGCAGCCGCTCGAGCTCCGCCTGCTGCTCCTGGTTGCCGGCCTCGTCGAGCGAGCCGGCCGCGTGGTCGAGCTGCTCGGCGGCCGGGCCGGAGCGGCCGGTCTCGATCAGGGTGCCGGCCTCGAGCAGCGAGAACTCGGCGAGGCCGCGGGCGTCGCCGAGGTCCCGGACGATGCCGAGGGCCTGGCCGTAGGACTCGAGCGCCGCCCCGTAGCGCCCCTGGAGCTCGGCGACCCGACCCAGGTGGCCGAGGGAGACCGCCTCGGCGTCGTGCAGGCCCAGCGAGCGGCTCTCGTCGAGGGCCGAGAGGAAGGCCTGGAGGGCCGAGGACCACTGCCCGCGCACCAGGTCGAGCAGGCCCAGGCTCTGGGTGGCGATCACCTGGCCCTCGCGGTTGTCGCTCGTCTGGTAGAGGTCGAGCGCCTGGCGCCAGTAGACGCCGGCGTTGTCGTACTGACCCAGGAGGTAGTAGGCGAAGCCGACGTTGTTGTAGCTCTCCGCGAGGGCCCGCCGGTCGCCCAGGTCCTGGCGCATCTGGAGGGCCTGGCGGTAGTGCTCCAGAGCCTTCTGATACCGGCCCCGCTCCTCCTCGAGGATGCCGAAGTCGTTCTCCAGACCGGCGACGCCCTCGCGGTCGCCGATCTGCTCGAGGATCCCCCGCGCCTCCTCCATGCGCGAGCGGCCCTCGGCGTAGTGGCCGCGTAGGAACTCCACCGAGCCCAGGTTGGTGAGGGTCGCCGCGTAGCCGCGGCGGTCGCCGATCCGGGACCGGATGCGAGCGGCCTCGCCGTAACGCTCGGCCGCGCGGTCGAGCTCGCCCAGGTCGTCGTAGGCGACGCCGAAGGCGTTGAGCACGTCGGCGCGACCCTTGTCGTTGCCCAGCCGGTTCTGGATCACCAGGGCGCGCACCAGGTACTCGTCGACCGCCCGCCGGCTGTCGCCCGCCAGCACCGCGTACTTGCCGAGCAGGTACCAGGCGCGGGGATGGTTCGGCTCCTCTCCGGTCACGCCGGTGAGCAGCTCGCGCGCCCTGTCGAAGTGGCCGCCGTCGCCGTACGCGCGGGCGAGGCCGATGCGCGCCTCGACGTCGTGCGGGTAGCGCGCGACCAGGGCCGCCAGCACCTCCTGGGCCCGCTTCGGCTCGCCCGCCAGCAGCGCCTCGCGGGCCCGCGCCTCGTACGCCAGCCGGCCGCGCTCGGCCGGCAGCTCGGCGACCGCCCGGCGGGCCGCCTCGAGGGCCTTGTCGTGGTGGCCGAGCTCGTCGTAGGCAGCGGCCAGGCTCACCCAGGCCGCCGCGAAGCCCGAGTCCTCGGCGACCGCCCGCTCGAGGTCGGGCGCGGCGCCGGCCGCGTCGCCCGCCTGGAGCTTCGCGACGCCTCGCGAGTAGGCGGACAGAGCGGCGGTCGAGGAGGTGGCCGCCGCCGGGGCCGGCGCCGCCGGAGGGGCGACCTCCAGGCGGCTCCGGAGCTCGCCGCCCAGGCGCTCGGCGAGACGGAAGAGGGCGCCGCCCCCGGCACCGCCGCTCCCCCGTCCGCTCTCGATGGAGATCTCCTTCCCGACCGCGGTGCCCTCGGGGCCGAGGAGGCGGGCGTCGACGCGCAGGACGCCGCCGGCCGCGCGCACCGTGCCCACCACCAGCCGGTCCACGTCCAGGAGCTCGGCGAGCTGGCGGGCCTCGGAGACCGCCGGCGGCCCCGGGGCGAGGCCGAGGTCGCGGACCGTCCGGCTCACCCTCTGGCTGTCGACCACCCGCAAGGCTGGGCTCTCGGCGAGAGCCGAGGTCAGCATCTCCTCGAGGCCGGTGGGCGTCCAGGAGAAGCTCGGCGCGGCCGGTCTGGTCGGCGAGCGGCAGGATGGCGACCGCGTGGACCGGGGCGGCGCCGGAGGCGGGAAGGCGTGCCCCGCGGCGGGCGAAGGCGAGCCAGAGGGCTGCCACCAGCGCCAGGGCGAGAACGGCCGCCGCGCCCCGGGCGGCCCAACGGCGCGCGCGCGGACGGCGGGCCCACCCCCCGGCGTGGCTCGACGCCAGGTCCGCGGCGAGGGCGCCGGCGTCCTGGTAGCGATCCGCCGGCTCGCGGGCCAGGCAGCGGGCGAGGATCCGCTCGAGCGCCCGGGGGATCCGCACCCCCAGCTCGCGCGCCGTCCTGGGCCGGCCGGTGAGGCGTTGGGCCAGGGCCTCGCTCATCGTCTCCCCCCGGAAGGGGAGCTCGCCGGTGAGCATCTCGAAGAGGATCAGGCCGAGCGAGTAGACGTCGCTGCGCCCGTCCACCTCGCCGCCCCGCGCCTGCTCCGGCGACAGGTACTCGGGCGTGCCGATCACGCTGCCGGCCCGGGTGAGCCCGGCCCCGGCCATCGAACGGGCGACCCCGAAGTCGGAGACGTACGCCGTGCCGTCGTGCCCGAGCAGGACGTTGGCCGGCTTGAGGTCGCGGTGGACCACCCCTTCCCCATGGGCGGCGGCCAGGCCCTCGGCGATCTGCCGGGCGATGGCGGCCGCCCGCTCCGGCGCCAGGGCGCCCGTCTCGGCCAGCACCTCCTGGAGCGACCGGCCGGGCACCAGGTCCATGGTGAGGAAGCGCAGGTCGCCGTCCTCCCCCAGGTCGTGGATGCGGACGACGTTCTTGTGGGTCACCTGGCGGGCGAGGACCAGCTCGCGGCGGAAACGCTCCTCGCCCCGGGCGCCGCCGGCGGCCTCGGGGCGCAGCACCTTCAAGGCGACCTCGAGATCGAGGCGCTCATCCCGGGCACGGTAGACCATGCCCATGCCGCCGGCGCCGAGGAGCTCTTCGATCCGGTATCGCCCGGCGACCTCGGTGCCGGGCGCCAGGAGGTACCCCTCGGCGAGGTTCGTGCGGGTCGGCTGTGCGTCGCTGTCGGCAGGCTTGGGCACCTGCGGCTCAGACTACCTCAGAGCTTTGGCGGCACCGCCGGCCCGGTGGGCTCGCCGAGCTCTCGCATCCCCTCCCGGGGCTCAGGCTTTCAGGGCGGATTCGTCGGTCGAGCCTTCTCCCGCGTTCGGCAGGTGGCGCCAGGCGCCGGTCCGGCTTCCGGGGCGGGGCTCGTAGACGGGCAGCAGGTCGGGCCAGGGGCCGAGGTCGACGGGCACCTCGGCGGCGTCCCAGCTCGTCGGCACCTCGCCGGCCAGGCCCGCCGCCTCGTGGGACAGGCGGGCGACGGCGATCGCCAGGGCGGCCTGCCCGGCGAGCGCCTCCAGGATCTCGAGATCGAGCTCGGTGAACGCGCTCCCCGGGCACCGGCTGTCGGCATAGATCGCGCCGATCTTCCGGCCCAGGATCTGGAGAGGCACGCAGGCGAGCGCCCGGATGCCTCCTTCGACGATGCTCGGCCGCCGCCCGAGGTCGAAGTCCCCGCGGGCGTCACAGGCGACCACCGGCCGGCCCTCGGCCAGGGCGCGCTCGACCGCTCCCGCGCTGCCGGCGAACTCCTCGCTCGCCAGGACCTCGGCTTCGAGGCCGGCGGTGGCCGCGACCTCGAGCTCGCCGTCGTCGCCGGCCAGCAGCACGAAGCCGCGCTCGGCCCCGGCGAGCTTGACGACCGAGTCGAGCACCTGGCGCAAGAGGATCGGCAGGCCCGCCGCCGGGTCGAGGCGCTCGCCGAACCCCAGGGTGCTCTGCCAGCGGTCCCGCTCGCGGTCGGCGGCGGCCCGGCGGTCCGCCTCGCTCACCACCTCGAAGCGGGCGAGCACACCGCCCAGGCTGAGCCAGCACCTCGGGGCGAGGAGCGCGCCACCGCGCACCGGCCGGCCGTCGACCGCGACCCCGTTCTTGCTCTCCAGGTCGGCGACGATCCAGCCGGCCGGCCCCGCCTCCAGGGCCGCGTGGCGCCGCGACACCCGGGTGTCGCCGACCTGCACGTCGCAGGTCTCGAGCCGGCCGACGAGGTGCCTCGTCCCCTCCTCGAGCACGAACCGGCGCGCTGGCCGGTCGGCGTAGCGGAGCGTCAGGAGCGCGGGCATGGCGGCTCGGGAGCGCTCACGACGCACCGTTGTCTTTGAGCAGGAGGCTGTAGCGCAGGGTGCTCGCGGCGGCGCGGAGCCGGCCGGCGACGTCGGTCAGGTCGCCCGCGGAGCGCCAGACGTCGGGGACCTTGGCCCCACTCGCCGCCTGGACCTCCGCCTCGAAGGCCTCGACCTTCTCGATCGCCGCCACGGTGTCGCCCGCGGAGACCGCGGCCTCGACGTCGGCGAGCAGCGCATCCAGCGCGTCGAGCTCCGTCGGCTCGATCTCGCTGCCATGGTCGTCGAGCTCGCCGCGCAGGCGGGTGAGCTTGGTGGCGATCACCGCGTCGACGGGCCGCAGGTCGGAGACGATCAGGAACTGGCAGAACTGGCCCTTCCGGCCGCGGACCCGGTAGCTGCCCGCGCTCGCCGACTCCGTGATGTCGCGAAACGGCCCGTCGAGAGGGGCGGAGAACAGCCGCAGGGGGCTTCCGGGGACGTAGACCAGGTCGTGGGTGTAGAGCTCGATGGTCACGACGCCAGAGAACGACAGGCCGCCGGAGGGTGGCGGCTCGAGGGTCAGGAGCAGCGGGAAGCCCGTGGGCACGGAGACCAGGCTGCTCGGCAGGCGGCTCGCGATCTGGCTCAGCTCCACGGGGCCCAGGAGCTCGGCCGAGATCCCCAGGTTCTCCGGCGAGAGCCCCACGACCTGCTCGAAGCTCACCGTGACGTCCGCCCCGACGCCCGGCAGGCGGACCTGGAGGGCGAGGCTGTCGCCGTCGACCGTCACGTCGACGACGCCGGCGTGCGCCGGCGCGGCGATGGCCATGGCAAGAATTACAAAGGCGAATGAGCAAAGAACCCATCTCGTCGTCATGTGAGACCCCCGAACCGGACCGGTTACTATAGCTAGGTAGTCTACAACGTCTCGATCAAGCAAGGTGCATGCCCGAGCGCGGCCGCCCGACGGCTACCGCTCGGGTATGATGGCCGCTCATGGGGCCCACCGGACAACTCGCGGGGCTGCTCGCCGCCGCCGGGCTCGGGCTCGGCTTCGGCCTGGCCGGGGGAGCGGCCGCGGCCACCGGCGCCGGCCGGCCGGCGCCGAGCGCTTCGGCGCCGGCCCCGGCGTCCGACGCCCTCGAGCTCGAGGCGCGGGCCTTCGGCGCACCGGTGGAGATCGAGGCCGACGGCCTCTCCCGGGCCGCCACCCGAGCCGCCCTGCACAAGGCCTTCGACCGGCTCCACGAGGTCGAGACCCTGCTCGCCCGCGACGCCCGGAAGATCGACGACGGAGCCGAGCTCGAGCGGGAGATGCAGGTCTCGCCGGAGACCGCCGAGCTGCTCGAGCGCGCCGAGCACTTCTGCACCTGGTCCGGGGGCGCCCACGGCCCGCTGGGCGGCGACCTCGCCGCCCATCTGCAGGCGGTGGGCGCGAACCCCGGGGCGCCGCCGCCCGGCCCGGCGCTGGTCGAGAGCGCCGCCTGCGACCGGCTGACGGTGGACCGGAAGGCCTCCCAGGTCTGGATCGCCGCCCATAGCCGCGTCGCGTTCGCCGGCTTCGCCGCCGGGTTCGCCGTCGACCAGGCGGTGGCCGCCCTGCGCGCCGCCGGGGTGACCAACGGCCGGGTCCGGGCGGGCCGGATCGTCCGGGCCTTCGGGCCCGGCCCGAACGGCCCGGCCGGGTCGGCCGCCCCGGAGGACGACGGCTGGCCGGTCCTGCTGCCGGTCTTCGAGGGGTTCGACCAGCCCCTCGACCGGGTGGTCCTGCGCGACCAGTCTCTGGCCGTCGTCTGGCGGGCGGACTGGGAGGAGGGTGTGCCGCGCTACGTCGACCAGCGGACCGGCAAGCCCCCGGAAGGGGTCTGGGCGACCGTGGCCGTGACCGAGCTGGCGGTCGACGCCCAGGCCCTGGCCGTCTCGGCGCTGGTCCTGGGCTCGCGGGAAGGCCGCTTCAAGATCGCGGCCCTCGAGCCCCATCCCTCGCTGCTCTGGCTTCTGGGATCGGGCAAGGGCAGGCCCCTGCTCACCGACTACAACTGGTCGGCCGTGCGCATCCCGTAGCCCGGCCGGTGGATTCCGCGCGATGCCGAGACCGAGAGCTCTCGCCGCCCTCCTGCTCTGCGCGGCCCTCGCGACGGCCGGCTGCGCCCGGCGCGAGGCGGCGCCGGAACGCCCCCGGCCGGCGGGCCGCGGCGTGGAGCTTCCCGCCGACGCCCCGGTCCTCATCCTCTTCCTGGTGATCGACCAGGGGGCGGAGGACCAGATCGAGCGCTGGCGACCCCTGCTCGGCGCCGGCCTCGAACGCCTGCTCGAGCAGTCGGCCTGGTTCACCGACGCCCGGCAGGACCACGCGACGACCGAGACCTCCCCGGGCCATGCCACCCTGGCGACGGGCCGGCATCCCAGGAGCCACGGGATCATCGGCAACGAGTGGATCGACCCGGAGAGCGGCGAGGAGGTCTACTCGGTCGACGATCCCGACGTCGAGCGCTCGCCTCGCAACCTGCACGGCGAGGCGCTCGGAGACTGGCTCCACGACGCGGTTCCCGCAAGCAAGGTGTTCGCCGTGAGCGACAAGGACCGGGCCGCGATCCTGCTCGGCGGGCAGCACCCGGACGGCGTCCTCTGGTACGACCGCTCGAGCGGCCGGTTCGAGAGCAGCGCCTACTACCCCTGGGGCGAGGACGGCCCCGCCTGGCTCGCCGGCTTCTACCGCGACCACCCCCCCACGCGGCGCTTCGGCAAGCTCTGGGAACCGCTGCCCGAGGTGGCGGCCCGGGCGCCGGGGCTAGGGGCGGCGAGCGTCGACTTCGGCGCCGTCGAGGCGTCCCGGAGCTTCCCACACGCCTTGGGCGGCCTGGAGCTCGCCCCCGGCCCGGCCTACTTCGCCGACCTCTACCGCTCCCCCTTCGCAGACGCCTATCTGGCCGAGCTCGCCGAAACCCTGCTCGCCGAGGAGGGCCTGGGGCAGGACCGCGCCCCGGACCTGCTCGCCGTCTCCTTCTCCGCGCTCGACGCCGTCGGGCACCTCTACGGTCCGGACAGCCTGGAGTTCGCCGACACCCTGGCGCGGCTCGACCGGACCGTGGGCGCCCTGCTCGACGACGTCGACCGCCGGGTGGGCCTCGATCGGACCCTGATCGTCCTGTCGGCCGACCACGGAGTGGACTCGGCGCCCGAGGTGGCGGTGGCGCGGGGCGACGCGGCGCGACGGGCCGGAGCGCGCGACGCCCTCTGCTTCCAGGGGGTCGAGGCCGGCCTCGAAGCCGAGCTCGGCCCGGCGCGGTGGCTCCGGCCCGGCCCCTTCATCGACCGCCAGGCGGTGGCGGCGCACCACCTGGAGCTCGGCGCGGTCGAGAGCGCGGCGGCGGAGCTCCTCGAGCGCTGCCCGGGGGTCGCCCGGGTCTGGACCCGGAGCGAGCTCGAGGGCACGCCCCTGCCCGACGCCCCGTACGCCCGCCTCTTCTTCAACGCCTTCGACGCCCGCAGGAGCCCCGACCTGATGGTCCAGCTCGATCCCCACGTCCTCGACGCCCGACCGCCGGTGGTGGCGAGCCACGGCTCGCCCTACCCGTACGACACCCGGGTTCCCTGGCTGCTCCGTGGGAGCGGGATCGCCCCCCGCCGGATCGCGGCCACGGTCTCGGCGGCGGACGTGGCGCCGACGGTCGCCGCGCTGGTGGGGATCCCGGTGCCCCCTGACGTCGACGGGGTCGATCGCGAGGCCGAGCTTGACCGGCACTAGTGGTCTGATTCACGAATCCCTTATCTTTCGCGCAGAGGTCTTGCGGAGTGGATCCAAGGCGAGAGGAGGAGGCGATGCCGTAGCATCGTCGACGACGAGCAACGCAGGAGACGCCCGCAACCCCCCTGCGCCCTTCGGGTTGCGGCGGCGCGCGGCCGTCTACGGCGTTGCCGCTCCTCGACGATGGCTCGGCATCGCCTGCGTCGCGGCGCCTGGTATCCGGCCCCTGACTCCGATAGGGGGCGCCGCAACGAAAGACAAGGGATTCGTGAATCAGACCACTCGTCGAGCTCGGCGGCTGGCCGCCCTGTGCGTCGCCGCCGCCCTCTCGACCCTCGCCTGCGAGCCCGGAGCCTCGGTCCGCTACCAGGACTTCGTCGTCTCCGGCGAGCTGGCGTCGGCGCTGGCCGCGGTCCACGCCAAGCGGGGAGCGGGAGAAGCTCTTCTGCGCCGACGAGACCCGCTACGGGGTGGCCATCGCCCCCCGGGCGACGGTCGAGCTCACCACCCGCCTCGGGGAGGAGCCGAGCCTGGTCTTCGACGGCTGCGTGAAGAAGGCGGCCCGCGGGCACGTGACGGTCACCGTCGAGGGTCCGGACGGACTCTCCACCGAGTCCCGAATGCCCGTGACCCGGGGGGCCTGGAGCCGCCGGAGCCTCGATCTCGGCCGCTTCGCGGGCTCGCCGGTGACGCTCCGGATTCACGCCGACCTGCCGCAGAAGGGCGAGCTCTTCGTCAGTCGGCTCTACGTCCGCCACCGGATCGCCGCCGTACGCCCCGCCCATGCCCCCCGCCTCCAGGTGCTCCTCGTCTCCCTCGACACCCTCCGGGCCGACGCCGTCGACGCCCTGGCCGGCGGCGGCGACGCGACGCCGGAGCTCGACGCCTTCGCCGCCCGCAGCCAGATCTGGTCGCCGCACTACGCGGCGGCCTCCTGGACCAAGCCCTCCCACGCCAGCATGCTCACCGGCCTGCCGGTCGAGGTGCACCGGGCCCAGCTCGAGGACCAGGCGATCTCGCCCGCGGTCGAGACCCTCGCCCAGCGCTTCCACGCCGCGGGGTTCGCGACCTCCGGGCTGGTCTACGACTGCCTCTGGCTCGACAAGCGCTGGGGCTTCGACCGCGGGTTCGACCGCTACCGGGTGGTGCGCTGGCGGGCGGACCAGGAGGCCCACGCCACCGCCAACTGGATCGCCGCGCACCGCGCGGAGCCCTTCTTCTACTTCCTGCACCTGTTCACCGCCCACTCCGACACCTGGCGCCTGCCGTACGAGTCGGAGGGGATGCACCCGGCGACCGTGGAGGAGCTCTTCGGCGTGCCGGGCTACGGCTGCCGCCAGGGGTTCTGCGCCTCGAACCTGCTGATCCACATCAACGACGGCGAGGTGGCGCTGATCCCGCACGAGCCGAAGATCCTCCGCTACCTCTACCGGTCCGGCATCTCGGTGGCCGACGCGGCCCTGGGCGAGCTCTTCCGCGACCTCCAGGCGGAGGGGCTCTTCGAGCGCCTGCTGATCGTGGTCACCGCCGACCACGGCGAGGGGTTCCTGGAGCACGGCAAGCTCCTCCACTCGACGATGCACCGGGAGATCCTCCAGGTCCCGCTGCTCATCAAGTGGCCCGGCGGCGAGCACGCCGGCGAGCGGCGCGACACGCCGTCGACCTCGATCGACCTCGCCCCGACGCTGCTCGCCGCCGCGGGCATCGCCGCCCCGGACCTGCCGGGCTCGATCCTGGCGGAGCGGGACCCCGCGGCCCCCGTCTTCTCGGGCACCACGGACAAGTCGATCATCGCCGGCGGCCTGCAGGCGATCTTCCCGCCCACCGACCCTCCGGAGCTCTACGACCTCGCCCGCGACCCCCGCGAGGAGCACGACCTGGCCGCCCGGCGGCCCGAGGTCCTCGTCCGCATGCGCGAGCGGATCCGGCAGCGCCTCGAAGCGGACGCCGAGCTCTTCGCCGCGATGAAGCGCTCGGGAAGCGAGTCGGCGAGCCCCGCGCTGACCCCCGAGGAGCGTCGCCGGCTCGAGGCGCTGGGGTACTTGCAGTAGCGCTCCGGTGCGGAGCTTGGCCGGGAGGCACCGGCCCACCGACCTCCCATGAGCCCAGGCGCGCTCAGCGGTCGCCGAGGGCTACGAAGTCCCGCTCGCCTTCGCCGGTGTAGACCTGGCGCGGGCGGTTGATGCGCGCGCCGGGATCGTCGCGCATCTCCTTCCACTGGGCGATCCATCCCGGCAGCCGGCCGAGGGCGAACATGACGGTGAACATCTGGGTGGGGATGCGCATCGCCCGGTAGATGATGCCGCTGTAGAAGTCCACGTTGGGATAGAGGCGGCGCTCGATGAAGTACTCGTCCTCGAGGGCGACCTTCTCGAGCTGCTTGGCGATGTCGAGCAGCGGGTCGTGCTCGATGCCGAGCTCGCTGAGCACCTCGTCGGCCGACTGCTTGAGGATCTTCGCCCGGGGATCGAAGTTCTTGTACACCCGGTGGCCGAAGCCGAACAGGCGGAAGCTCCTGTCCTTGTCCTTGGCCAGGCGCACGTACTTGTCCACGTCGCCGCCGTCCTGGCGAATCCGCTGGAGCATCTCGATCACCCGCTGGTTGGCGCCGCCGTGCAAGGGGCCCCAGAGGGCGTTGATCCCGGCGCCGATCGAGGCGAAGAGGTTCGCCTGCGACGACCCCACCATGCGCACCGTCGAGGTCGAGCAGTTCTGCTCGTGGTCGGCGTGGAGGATGAGCAGCATGTTGAGCGCCCGCTCGAGCACCGGCGGCACGGAGTACGGCTCGGCCGGCACGGCGAACATCATGTGCAGGAAGTTCCCGCAGTAGGAGAGGTCGTTCCGGGGGTAGATGAACGGCTGGCCGACGGTCTTCTTGAACGAGAAGGCGGCGATGGTGGGGGTCTTGGCGAGCAGGCGGATGATGTTCAGGTCGATCGCCTCCTCGTCGCTCTCGCCGTAGTAGGCCGAGAGCGACGAGACCATGGACGAGAGAATCGCCATGGGATGGGCGGTGGGCGGGTAGCCCTCGAAGAACTTCTTCATGTCCTCGTGGAGCAGCGTGTGGCCGGTCAAACGCTGGCGGAAGGCGTCGAGCTCCTCGCGCGTCGGCAGGTGGCCGAAGATCAGGAGGTAGCAGACCTCGGTGAACTCCGCGTTGGCGGCGATCTGCTCGATGGGGTAGCCGCGGTAGCGCAGAATTCCGCGCTCGCCGTCGATGAAGGTGATGTCACTGGTACACGAGCCGGTGTTGCCGTAGCCGGGGTCGAGGGTGATGATGCCGCTCTCGGCGCGGAGGCGGGAGATGTCGAGCGCCTCCTCGCCCTCGGAGCCCACCACCAGGGGCAGCTCGATTTCCTTGTCCTCGAACGTCAGCTTAGCCTTGCTCATGACACCTCTCCACTCGGGCGTGAGACCGAAGAACGACTACGACGGTATGCGGCGGGAACAGCCAGAGTGACCTGGTTGGCCGGACCGAAGACACCGCCCGGCCGAAGTCCTGTCGAAGTCGGGAGCGGGCGACGCCCCCTGGGATCTTACCGCCTCCGCCGAAACGCGTGCAAGGAACGGCCGCGGGCGGGGTCAGGGCTCAGACGCCGGGCCGGTCTCCCCACAAGAGCTTGTGCACCTGGAGCTGGAAGCGCACCGGCAGCCGATCCCTGAGGACCCACTCGGCCAGCCGGACCGGCTCGAGCTCGCCCCAGACCGGCGACAGGAGCACCGGACAGCGCTCGGCCAGGCGCCGCTCCCGGATCACCCGCCGGGCCCAGAGGTAGTCCTCCTCCGACGCTACGACGAGCTTCACCTCGTCCGTGGAGCGGAGCAGCTCCAGGTTCTCCCAGCGGTTCGCTTCGGACTCGCCGCTGCCCGGGCACTTGACGTCGACGATCCGCCGCACCCGGGGGTCGACCCCCCCGATATCGAGGCCGCCCCCGGTCTCGAGCAGCACCTCGTGGCCACGGTCGGCGAGCGCGGCCAGGAGCGGTAGGGCCGCCGGCTGGAGGAGGGGCTCGCCGCCGGTGACCTCGACCAGCGGACACTCGTGGCCCGCCACCTCCTCGAGGACCTCGTCGACCGTCCACCAGGCGCCTCCGTGGAAGGCGTACTCGGTGTCGCACCAGCGGCAGCGCATCTGGCAGCCGGTCAGGCGTACGAAGACGCACGGCCGGCCGGCGAAGGTCGACTCGCCCTGGATCGAATGAAAGATCTCGGTGACCCGGAGCCGCCGCTCGGGGAGCAGCGCGACGCGCGGGTCGGCCGGACGGGTCGCCCGGCCGCTCGCGGGGGAGGCCATCGTCACACCTCCTCGTAGATCGCGCAGGAGGTGGGCGTCTCCCAGACCTCGACGCGTGTGACGCCGGCCCGCCCGCCGGTCGCCTCGGCCACCCGGCGGGTCACCTCGCGGTGGACGTGGCGGGCGAGGAGCTCGGCGGTGGTGTTCTCCCGGTCGAAGGGGGGAATCTCGTTGATCACCCGGTGGTCGAAGGGCCCGGCGACCTCGGAGACGATCTCCTTGAGGTCGGCGAAGTCGATCACCATGCCGAGCCGGTCGAGCTCGCCGGCCGCCACGTGGACCCGGACGCGGTAGTTGTGGCCGTGGAGGTCTTGGCAGCCGCGGGTGTGGCCGCGGATGGCATGGGCCGCCGAAAGGTCGAAGTCCTTGAAGACGGTGAAGCGCGGCGCCATGATCACCCCTGCTCTTCGATGTACTCGATCGTCGGCGGCAGGCCCTCGGCCAGGCTCCGCGGCTGCCAGCCGAGCTCCTGCCGGGCACGAGAGTCGTCGAAGGCCCAGTGGCGGGCGAGGTTGGCGAGCTGCTCCGGAGGGAGGGGCGGACGCTTGCCGGCGAGACGGAAGAGGGGCGCGGTGAGCGCCGTGCCCACGCGAGCGAGGCCGAGCGGCAGGTGGATCCTGGGCGGCGGAGCACCGCCCAGCTCGTGGATCCACCGGGCGACCTGCCGGACGGTCGCGAGGTCGCCGGCCACGAGGTACGCCCGCCCCGGCGCGGCGCGGTCCATCACCCGGACGACGGCGTCCACCACGTCGTCCAGGAACACCCAGCTCGTCTTGCGGTCAGCGCCCACCATCACCGGGAAGCGCCCCTTGAAGATCGCCCTGAGGAGCCAGTTCGCCCCCTGCTTCTTGCCCGGCGGGCCATAGACCAGGCTCGGGTAGATGGTGTTCACCGCGAGGCCCCGCTCCGCCCAGCCCCGGATCGCCAGCTCGCCTTCGTGCTTGGTCAGGCTGTACGCGCTGGGAAACGGGGTCTGGGCCGGCGTCTCCTCGCGCGCCGGCGTGCCGTCCGCCGGGCTGCCGCCGAAGTAGGCGACCGAGGAGACCGAGAGCAGCCGGCCGACGCCGAGCTTGTAGGCCAGCGAGGCGACCGCCTCGCTCCCCTCGACGTTGACCCGGCGCATGCGCTCGAGCGGGGCCCCCGGGTCGAGCTCGGCCGCCAGGTGGAGCACCCAGTCGCAGCCCGACATGGCCTCGCGGAGCGAGCTCCGTTTCGTCTCGGGGTCACCGACGTCCCCGGTGAAGGTCGCCACGCCGAGCTCCTCGAGCTCGCCGATCCGGCTGGTCGGACGCACCAGCGCCCGGAGCTCGTGGCCGTCGTGCGCGAGCCGCCGGACGAGGGCGGAGCCGATGTAGCCGGTGGCGCCGGTCAGGAGGATCCTCATGACCCCACGAGTCTACAGGTGTCGCTCAGGGGAAGGGGCGAGGCCCCGCCTCGGGGGCGGCTCGGAGACGGGGAATCTGGCCTGCACCTTGCACTGTTATAAGTGCATGAGACGGGCTGGTCGGGAGTTGGCCCGGCTCTTGGGCTCGCCAGGACGGGAGCCTCGACAATCTCCTTCAAGCTCCCTCTCCTCCCCCGCGTCGGCTCCCTCCTCGGCGCGGGGTTTTTTACTGGCTCAGCTCCGCATCCCCTCGATCCGCTTGCCACCCTCGAGGAGGAACGGGACGCCACCAGCCCTGCTTCTTCGTCGAGCCCCTCGACTCGGCGGGGCGTCCGGAGCCGGAGTCACCGATCGCCCGGCCGAGGCAGAGCTCGGCCGCTTCACGCGGCGGAGGACTCCGGACCACGAAGCGCCGGACCGTCCGGCGAACGCCGAGCCATCCCATCCCCTCATCGGCCAGGACAGCCGGCCCCCGACCGCCAAGGTGGCAGCCGATGGGGCCGCGTGGTGTCTCGCCGGCGCAGTTTGCCGCCGAGACAGCCGCCGGTCACGCCGGCGTGAGCGAAGCCGCCCTACCGCCCGCCGCCGTCCTTGTCGTCCTTGAAGAGGTGCGCGTACTGGCCGTAGCCTTCCTCCTCGAGCTTGTCCGCCGGGATGAACCGCAGGGACGCGGAGTTCATGCAGTAGCGCTTGCCGGTGGGCGGCGGGCCGTCGTTGAAGACGTGACCCAGGTGGGAGTCCGCGTGCTTCGAGCGCACCTCGGTCCGCGGCACCAGCATCTTGAAGTCCCGCTTGGTGACGACGTTGTCCGGGTCGAGCGGCTTGGTGAAGCTCGGCCAGCCGGTGCCGGACTCGAACTTGTCCTTGGAGCTGAACAGCACCTCGCCCGAGACCACGTCGACGTAGATGCCGGGCCGGTGATTGTCCCAGTACTCGTTCTTGAACGGCGGCTCGGTGGCCTCGTGCTGCGTGACCTCGAACTGGAGCGGTGTGAGCTCCTGCTTCAGCTCCTGCTCGGGGGGCTTGACGTAGCTCTCCATCGACGTGTCTCCTGAGGGGCGTTGTGCCATCTCGGTCGCCGGCTGCCGGGAGGTCTCGCCCGTCGAGCCGCCCGCGGGCGGCTCGGCCTCGAGCGTGCAGCCCGTGAGGAGGGCGAGACCGACGGTCAGGGTCAAGATCGTGCGTGCGTTCATGATGGTCATCCTACTCGCTGGTTCCAGGGGAGAGAAGACCCGCTCCGGGCGGAGCGAAAGGGCCTCGCGTCGCACCCCATGATACGACCGCGGCGCCCGGCCGGATTGGCCGGTCGCGATCGGTCGAGAGCCACCCTGCCGGGCGGCGGGCCGGAGCCTCTCGCCGTCGGAAGCCCATGAGCTCCTGGGCCGGGACGACCCGCCACGGGTCTGCCCCGGGCTTCCCCGGGGCGTCGATCCGGGTCGAGAGGCGCCTTCCCTCAGGCCGCCAGGAGCTGCCGGAGCACGTACTGGAGGATCCCGCCGTGGCGGTAGTAGGCGACCTCCTGGGGGGTGTCGAGGCGGACCCGGGCCCGGAAGACGATCGGCTCGCCCGTCTCCGGCGTCGCCCGCACCGTCACCTCGCGGCCGCCGGCGAAGCTCGAGGCGACCCCCGCCGCGAGGCCCTCGATCTCGAAGGTCTCGCGGCCGGTGAGCCCCAGGCCGGCCACCGAAGCGCCGCCGGTGAGCTCGAGCGGCGCGATCCCCATGCCCACCAGGTTCGAGCGATGGATGCGCTCGTAGCTCTCGGCGACGACCGCCCGCACGCCGAGCAGCGCCGGCCCCTTGGCCGCCCAGTCGCGCGACGAGCCGGTGCCGTACTCCTTGCCGGCGAGGATCACCAGCGGCACCCCCTCGTCCCGGTACTTCATGGCGGCGTCGAAGAGGGTCATGGGCTCGCCGTCGGGCAGGTGGAGGGTGTAGCCGCCCTCGATCTTCGGGGTCAGCCGGTTGCGCAGGCGCACGTTGGCGAAGGTGCCCCGCATCATGACCTCGTGGTTGCCGCGGCGCGAGCCGTAGGAGTTGAACTCCCGCGGCGGAATGCCGCGCTCGACGAGGTAGCGGCCCGCCGGGCTGTCCGCCTTGATCGCGCCGGCCGGCGAGATGTGATCGGTGGTGATCGAGTCGCCGAGGAGGGCGAGCACCCGGGCGCCCGCGATGTCGGCGGGGGGCGCGGGCTCGCGGCCCATCGCCTCGAAGAAGGGCGGGAGCTTGACGTAGGTCGAGTCGTCCCGCCACTCGAAGGTGTCGCCCTCGGGGGTGGGCAGCGCCCGCCAACGCTCGTCACCGGTGAAGACCTCGCGGTACTCCCGGGTGAACATCTCGGAGTGGACCGAGCGCTGGACCGTGTCGCGGATCTCCTCCCGGGTCGGCCAGACGTCCTTCAGGTAGACCGGTTCGCCGTCCGGGGTCTCGCCCAGGGGCTCGTGGCGGAGGTCCACGTCGATCCGGCCGGCCAGGGCGTAAGCCACCACCAGCGGCGGCGAGGCGAGGTAGTTGGCGCGCACGTCGGGGCTGATCCGGCCCTCGAAGTTGCGGTTGCCGGAGAGCACCGCGGCGGTCACCAGGTTGCCGGCCCGGATGGCGTCGGAGATCGGCGCCGCCAGCGGCCCCGAGTTGCCGATGCAGGTGGTGCAGCCGTAGCCCACCAGGTAGAACTCGAGCGCCTCGAGGTCCTTCATGAGGCCGGACTCGACGAGGTAGTCGGTGACCACCTTGGAGCCGGGGGCGAGGCTGGTCTTGACCCAGGGCTTGACCTGGAGGCCGAGCGCGACCGCCTTTCTCGCGAGCAGACCGGCGGCGACCATCACCGACGGGTTCG
Source organism: uncultured Acidobacteriota bacterium (assembly GCA_963741925.1). GTDB lineage: Bacteria > Acidobacteriota > Thermoanaerobaculia > Multivoradales > DATKCC01 > CAVUBL01. The sequence continues at coordinate 481,059 of CAVUJU010000001.1, read as the reverse complement.
AGGTGTTGGTGCACGAGGTGATGGCGGCGATCACCACCGCGCCGTGGCCGAGCTCGAGCTCCTGGCCCTGGTAGACCATCCGCACCCGGCCGTCGACCACCTCGGGCTCGGCGACGGCGATCGCCTCGCCGTCTCCCCCCTCGCCCTCCCAGCGGCTGACCTGGCGAGTGACTCGAAGGGGGGAGTTGGCCGGCGCGCGCTCCGGCTGGATCAGCTCGTCGAGCTGGGAGCGGAAGTCGGCCGGCACGTCGGTGAGGCGCACCCGGTCCTGCGGCCGGCGCGGTCCGGCGAGGGAGGGCTCGACGGTGTCGAGGTCGAGCTCCAGGGTGTCGGTGTACTCGGCCTCCGGGCTCTCGGGCGTATGGAAGAGGCCCTGCTCCTTGGTGTAGGCCTCGACCAGCGCGACCCGCTCGGCCGGCCGGCCCGTGAACCGCAGGTAGCCGAGCGACACCTCGTCGACCGGGAAGATGCCGCAGGTGGCGCCGTACTCGGGGGCCATGTTGGCGAGCGTCGCCCGGTCGGCGAGCGGCAGGCTCGGCAGGCCCGGTCCGAAGAATTCCACGAACTTGCCCACCACGCCCCGGCGCCGGAGCATCTCGGTGACCGTGAGCACCAGGTCCGTGGCGGTGGCGCCCTCGGCGAGGCGGCCGACCAGGCGGAAGCCCACGACCTGGGGGATGAGCATGGAGATCGGCTGGCCGAGCATGGCGGCCTCGGCCTCGATCCCGCCCACGCCCCAGCCGAGCACGCCCAGGCCGTTGATCATGGTGGTGTGGGAGTCGGTGCCCACCAGCGTGTCCGGATAGGCGAAGGGCGCCCCTCCGTCGCCGCCGGCCGGTCCGGTCATGGTCACCCGCGCCAGGTACTCGAGGTTCACCTGGTGGACGATGCCGGTCGCCGGCGGCACGACCTTGAAGTTGTCGAAGGCCTTCTGCCCCCAGCGCAGGAAGGCGTAGCGCTCGCCGTTCCTCTCGTAGTCGCGCTCGGCGTTGATCAGGAACGCCGCCTGGGAGCCGTACTCGTCGACCTGCACCGAGTGGTCGATGACCAGCTCGGCCGGCTGCAGGGGGTTGATCGCCCGCGCGTCGCCGCCCATCGCCACCATGGCGTCGCGCATGGCGGCCAGGTCGACGATCGCCGGCACGCCGGTGAAGTCCTGGAGCAGGACCCGCGCCGGCATGAAGGCGATCTCGCGCGCGGGCTCGGCTTCCGGGCGCCAGCGGGCCAGGGCCTCGATCTCCTCGCCGGTGACCGTCTCGCCGTCCTCGCGGCGCAGCAGGTTCTCGAGGAGAATCTTCAGGCTGTAGGGCAGGCGGGCGATCGACAGCCCGTGGGACTCGAGGGCCTCGAGGCGAGCGATCCGGTAGCTGCGGTCGCCGACCTCCAGGGTCCCGTGGCTGGAGAACGTGTCGCTCATGGCTCGTCCTGATCAAGCTCCGCCTCGAAGCGACGAGGCGCCTGGAGCGTTTCCGGCTTCGTGAGTCGCTGCTCCCCCACCCACGTCAAGCGGTGCGGACCGCGCTCATCTGATCGGCTATTCCTGGACGTTGGACTCATCGGATCGCCCCCCTCTCCCACGATCCACCTCCCACCCAACTCGCACCTCTACTTTACACCGGCGTCGCGCCACGCCGGCACCGGGGCCGGGCCTTCCGCTATCATGGGCCATGGTGAACGACCTCGCCGAGACCGCCCTCGAGGCCCCCAATCTTCTCATCGCCATGCCGCAGGTGTTGGACCCCTTCTTCCACAAGAGCGTCGTGCTGCTGGTCCACCAGGACGAGGAGGAGGGAAGCTTCGGCCTGATCGTCAACCGGCCGACGGGTATCCGGGTCTCGGAGATCCTCGGCGGCCTCGAGATCTCCTGGGCCGGCGGCGAGGAGGCGGCAGCGTTCTTCGGCGGACCGGTCCAGCCCCAGCTCGGGAGCGTCCTGTTCGCCCGCCGGGGGCCGGGCGGCGCCGGTCCCGAGGCGCTCTCGCGCCTGGCCGCGGTGACCGAGGTGACCCGCGGCCTCGGCCTGACCCATCACGTGGGCGACCTGGGCGCCCTCGCCGAGGCGCCGCCCGAGCGCCTGCGCCTCTACCTCGGCTACGCGGGCTGGGGCGCCGGCCAGCTCATGGAGGAGATCCTGCGCGACGACTGGCTGCTCGCGCCGGTCAACGACGACCTGGTCTTCGCCGCCGATCCGGAGGGGGTCTGGGAGGGGGCGCTCCGCTCGGTGGGGGTGGACCCGGCCGCCCTGCCCTCGTGGACCGGCGGGGCGGGAGTCGAGACGAATTGATCGGAGGCCCCCACGGGGGAGAAGGCGACGCGGCCGACCGGTGGCAGGTTCTCGTGTGAGCTCCGGATGGTAGGATTCGCCGCAGTCCTTCGACCACGCCCCACCGGAGCGCCATGACCGAACGCCACAAGATCGCCGTCGTGACCGGCGCGAGCTCCGGGATCGGAGCCGCCACCGCGACCGTCCTCGCTCGCGAGGGCTTCCACGTGCTGCTCGGCGCCCGCCGCATCGAGCGGCTGGAGCGCCTGGCCCAGGACCTGGGCGGGTCGCCCGCGGCCGAGTTCCACGCCCTGGACGTGACCGACCCGGCGAGCGTGCGCAAGTTCGTCGCGCAGCTCGATCGGGCCGACCTGCTGGTCAACAACGCCGGCGCGGCCTTCGGTCTCGACCGGATCGAGCAGGCCGTCGAGGAGCGCTGGCAGGCGATGTTCGAGCTCAACGTCATGGGTGTGCTGCGCATGACCCGAGCGCTCTTGCCCGCGCTGCGCGCCGCCGGCGACGCGCACGTCGTCAACGTCGGCTCGACGGCCGGCTTCGAGGTCTATCCGGGCGGCGCCGGCTACACCGCCTCGAAGCACGCCGAGCGGGCGCTCACCCGCACCCTGCGGCTCGAGCTCCTGGGCGAGCCGATCCGGGTGACCGAGGTCTGCCCGGGAATGGCCGACACCGAGTTTTCCAAGGTCCGGTTCAGCGGCGATCGGCGCCGGGCCGCGGCGGTCTACCAGGGGATGACGCCGCTCGCCGCAGAGGACGTCGCCGAGTGCATCGCCTGGGCCGCCACCCGCCCCCCGCACGTCAACGTCGACGAGATCGTCGTGCGCCCCCGCGATCAGGCCACCTCGACCGACGTCTTCCGCCGGTAGGGCTCGCGACCCATGGATCCCAAGCGCTTCAAGGACGCCTACGAGCGGCTCCAGTACCTGGACGACAACCTGACCTACAAGATCCGCCGCCACGGGCGGAGCCGGCTCCACTCCCCCGGCATCGAGGAGGTCGACGAGGCGTTGAAGACGCTGGGGGACTACACGACCGACCTCAAAGACGTCGTGCGCGAGCTGTTCCTGGCCATCGGCTCGAAGCCGAAGTAGCCCGGACCTCTCGCCAGCCGCCTGCTACCACGTCGCATCGACCCCCATCCCCGGCGTTGGGCTCGGTCCGGGCTGCGGGCTGACCAACCTTCACTCTCGGCCGGTGGAGCCGAAGCCACCGGCGCCGCGGTCGCTCGGGCCGAGCTCGGGTGCCTCCTCCCACTCCACCGCTTCGACCGGCGCGACGACCAGCTGCGCGATCCGATCCCCGCGCGCCACGGTCAGCGGGGCGTCGCCCAGGTGGATGAGGAGCACCTTGACCTCGCCCCGGTAGTCGCTGTCGATCGTCCCCGGCGAGTTGGCGAGCGTCACGCCGTGCGCCAGCGCGAGGCCGCTCCGCGGCCGGATCTGGCCCTCGTAGCCGGCGGGGATCTCGAGCACCAGGCCCGTGGGGACCAGGACCCGCTCCCCGGGACGAAGCACCAGGTCGGCCTCGACCGCCGCCCGCAGGTCGACGCCGGCGCTCGCCGCCGAGGCCGGAGCGGGTAGCGGGAGGCCGCGGGCGTGGTCGAGGCGGCGCAGGCGGACCTTCATCGTCGTCGCGCGGCTCAGCCGGCGCCGCCACGCCGGCCATCGGTGCCCGGCGGCCGGTTGCCGCCCGTGCCCGGGGGGCGGGAAGGGGCGTGCGGGGCACTTGGAGCGTTCAGGCCACCCGGGGGCAGCCCCCCCTTGGGCTCGATCCCCTTCCGGAACGGCCGCCCGAGCCAGCGGGCCCGCGGGATCACCGGGCCGGCGTCCTTGACCCGGGGAATCCCCGCGCTGCCCCCCCCGGCCGGTCGCGGGGGCGCGGTGAGCCGTTGCACCGTGAACAGCCACTTGTCGTAGTGCTCCTCGCCGAACAGGGTCTTGATCGACTCGTCCTTCGAGAGGCTGTGAACGCCGATGATCGGACCGGTGGTCACGACCTCGCCGTGGGGGCCGCGCTTCCCGGGCTGACCGCCGGGCCGGCCGTTCCGGTCCGGCGGCCCCTTGGGTCCGCCGCCGCCGCCGAGCTCCGTCCCGCCGCCCTGCCCGGGCAAGGCGCCCACGCCCTGGAAGACCAGGCCCCACTTGCCGTCCTTGGTCATCGGGTCCTTCCACAGGTGGCGGATCGACCGGGGCTTGACCTCGATCAGCTCCTCGAGGCGGATGGGCAACCGCCCCTGGCGCTGCTGGAAGACCCGGATCGCCTCGGCGTACTGCCAGCCCCGGAAGATCAGCTCCTCCTCCTTGTCGCGCTGCATGAGGTGGCTCCACGCGGGCAGGGCCGCCGCCACGAGGATCGACATCACGGTCACCGCGATCGCCAGGACGACCAGGGTGTAGCCGCCCTCGGAGGCGCGGTCGCGGGGCTCGGGTCGGCGCGGCGTCAGCACGGCGTCACCATTCGGAGTACGGATCGCCCTTGAGGCTCAGAGCCTCCGAGCCCGAGTGGACGTCGAAGATTCCCGGCTGGCCGTCCTCCGGGTGATCGGTCTCCGCCGGTTGGGCCTCCGGGTCGATCTCCTCGTACTCGGGCACCCAGGTGTCGGTCGACCCGGTGATCGGATCGATCGGCATGGTGCGCAGGTACCCGTCGTCGACCAGCACGTCGAGGCTCGTCGGGTAGTGCCCCTTGTCGGCGTAGTACTGGTTGATCGTGTCGCGGATCGCCCGGAGGTTGGTCTTGAGCACCGCCTCCTGGGCTCGACGGGGCGCGTCGACGAGGCGCGGCAGGGCGATGCCCGCGAGGATCCCGATGATGGCGATCACCACGATCAGCTCGATCAGGGTGAACCCCGACTGGCGGCCGGCTCTCGTCCTCATGCTCTTTCGATACGGCATGGTCTCCTCCCGGGTCACCACTGGGCGTACGGGGTCCCGTCGAGCGCCACGCCCTCGGACTGCGAGTGGACGTCGTAGACGTCCTCGCCTCCCCACGAGTCGGCGTCGGGATCGTCCTGGTAGCTGCGCAAGCCCCACTCCGTGTCGCCGGTCATCGGGTCGAGGGGGATCCGCCGCAGGAACCTCACCTTCTTGTCGACCTGGCCGATCAGGTCGACGCCGTCGACCAGGGTCTCGAGGTCGGGCGGATAGCCGTCGGTCCCCAGGTCGACCGGGATCAGGCCGGCGTCGCTGTAGCGCTTGTACTCGTCGATGGCGTAGCGCATGTCGCGGAGCGCCGCGCGCAGCTCGATCTCCTTGCTGCGCTTCTGGGCGTAGTGGGCGAACGGGATGACGGCGGCCGCGAGGATCGAGAGGACCGCCGCGACGACCACCATCTCGATGAGGGTGAAGCCGGCTTCGGCCCGCCCCCGGCCTGGCGCTCGCTCCGGTTCGCTCTTCATGTCGTGGTCGCTGCCCCGCTCTTGACCGCCTTCGCGGGCTTCGCCGGCGTCTTGGGCTTCTCGGGGACGGGCGCGGCGTCACCGCCGACCTCGATCCGGGCGGGACGGAGGCCGATCGCCAGGGGACGGAGCGCCGAGTCGAGGGCCTTGGCCTGGTCGAACGCGAGCTTCGCGGCACCCGCCGCGAGCGCCCGGAACTCGATCCGCGCGACGACACCCTCGCCGGCCACGCCCGCCACCTTGCCCAGACGGCTCGCGCCGATCACCAGCCGTCCCGGCGTCGAGCTGTCGGCCAGGACCTGGGCGGCGTCCGGCCCGCCCAGGAAGGCGCCCGGGGTCACCTTCTCGACCGCCAGGACCTCGGGGTCGAAGGTCAAGGTGGCCGGCAGGTGGGAGACCGGGTCGAGGGCCCTGGCCTCGAGGGTCACCTCGAAGGTGTCGCCCGGGGCCACCGTCAGCTCCTCCGGCACCATGCGCAGCACGACGTCGGTCGCGGTCGAGAGCGGGGAGTTGGTGGCCGCCGCGAAGCGGCCGAAGGACGCCGCCTCGTCCTGCGCTTTCGCCAACGCGACGGTGTCCGCAACCATTCCGTCGATCACCTGGTCGTAGTCCGCGTGCGCCGCGAGGGCGGTCGCGCCGCCCGAGGGTGAGGCGTCCAGGGGCGGCCGATCCTCCTCGGGCTCGGGCGGCGGCTCCGTCGGCGGCGGCGGTTGCTCGAAGGGAGCCGGCGGCGGCAAGCCCGGCACCAGCTCCTGGCCAGGGGGGACCTCGGGCTGCTGCTGGTTCCCGTTCTGCTCCTGCTCGTCGCTGCGGAGGCCGCGCGGCAGGCTCTGGAGCCGCTCGCGGATCCGCTCGCGGATCTCCTCGGGGGTGGCCTGCTCGCCGGTGTCGAAGGGCCCCTCGACGTTCGACTCGACCTGCGGGCTGCCGCCGCGGAAGGTGATGTTCTGCTCGGTGCCGACCCAGATCGGAAGCAGGTCCTCCTCGGTGATGTCGGGCAGGCGGACGATGTGCGGCGTCAGGGTGAGCAGGACGTCCGTGCGCTGGTTCTGCTTCGTGTTGTGCGAGAAGAGGCGCCCGATGACCGGGATGTCCGAGAGGCCCGGCACCCCGGAGTCGTTGGCCGAGTTGTCCTGGCGGATCAGGCCGGCCAGCAGGTTGGTCTCGCCGTCCTTGAGGCGGATCGTCGACTCGATCGTGCGGGTGCCGATGATCGGCTGGGAGCCCTGGCCCGAGCCGCCGGAGACCTGGCCCGAGACCTGGCTCACCTCCACCGAGAGCTTGAGGGTGACCTCCCGGTTGTGGTGGACGCGCGGCTCGATCTGGATCGTGATGCCCACGTCCTGGTACTGGAACGAGGTGATGGGCACGATGTTGCCGCCCACCGTGTTGGCGGTGTTGAAGCTGGTCACCGGGATCGGAACGCGGTCGCCGATCACCAGGCGGGCCTTCTCGCCTTCGCTGATCCGGAGCTTCGGCTGGGCGAGGAGCTGGGCGTCGGTGTTCGTCTTGATGAAGTTGTAGATGATCGTGGGGATGGTCAGGGCCCAGTTGCTCTGGTTCAGGAACTCGAGGTCCGAGACGTGGAGCTTGGCGGTGTCCGAGCCCAGGTCGAGGCTCTGGCTGACCGTGTAGGGCTGGAGCTCGACGCCCAGGTCCCGGAGCCGGTTGGTCGAGAGCTGGAGCAGCTCGACGTCGACCACCACCTCGGCCTTCGACTTGTCGATGGTGTCGATGATCTTCTCGGCGACCTTCACCTTGTCCGCGGTGTCGCGCAGGATGATGGCGTTGAGCTGCTCGTCCATGGCGATCTGGCGGGCACCGATCAGGCTGCGCAGGATGGTGAGCGCGTCCTTCACGTCGGCGTTCGAGAGGAAGAAGGCCTGGATCACCAGGTCCTCGTAGTTGCGCCGGTTCTGCGGCGTGTCGGCGGCGATGATGATCGTCTGGGGGTCGAGCACCTTGTAGAAGTGGCCGGCGGCGCGCATCAGGATCTCGAGAGCGTCCTGGGCGGTGACGTCCTTCAAGACGATGGGGATCTCGATGTCCTTCAGGTTCGGGTCGAACAGGATGTTGATGCCGAAGGCCTTGCCCAGGGCGCGGTAGATCTGCTTGATCGGCACCGGCTCCGGGAACTCGAGGGAGATGGGCTCGTTCGAGCGCGGGTTCAGCAGCGGCGGCTGGGGGCGGATGCCCTGGGCCCTGCGCTTCATCTCGTCGATCGTCTCGAGGTCGGTCCCCTGGCGCGCGGCGTCGATCTCGTCGCGCACCTTCCGGAGCTCGACCTGGGCATACTGGTTCGACGGGTCGAGCTGCACCGCCTGCTGGTACTCGACCAGGGCGCGCTCGAGGACTCCGGCCTGGTGGAACTGCTTCGCCTTCTCGAAGTGCTGCTGCGAGGCACGCACCTTGGCCCGCAGGAGCGCCCCCTTGTAGGAGATGTTGGTCGGGTCCTGCTCGATCGCCTGCGACCAGTAGAGGACCGCGTTGTCCCAGTCGCCGGACTGGGTGGCGATCTCCGCCTGGCGCGACGCCCGATACCCGCTGCACCCGGCGAACGCCAGGCAGACGACGACCGCGGCGAGGGTTCCTATCGCTCTCGTACCCGTCATTCCCATACCCTCCGATTCACTTCTTGCCGACCGGCACCCGCTGGGGCGGCACGTCGGGGAAACCGACGAAGGCCAGGTCGGCCGACTCGTAGCCGATTCGGACCACCTGGAACTTACCGTCGATCACATCGCCCTCGCGGGCGTTATAGATGTCCTCGCCGCCGGAAAAGACGGCGATGGGGCGATCCGCGGTCCCGAAGCTGCCCAGGTACGTCAAGTCGAGGGGCGGCGGCTGGGGCTTGGGCGGCCCGGTCGGTACCGGCGGGGGGGGCGGCGCGACCGGCGCCGGCGCCGGCGGCGGCGGCGGGGGGGGCGGGGGAGGCGGCGGCTGATAGAAGCGGAACGGGTCGCGCCCGGGCTCGTACTTCGAGGCGACGTTCTGGGGCTCGACCGGCTCGAGCTCCACGACCCGGTCCACCGGTTGCTTGGCGGCGCCTCGTCCATGGTCCCGGGAGGCCGCCGGCCGTCCGGGGGCGACCGGCTCGCCTCGGTCGCCCCCGCCCCGGCTGAGGACGGCGAGCAGGACGGCGAACCCGAGGATCGCCACCAGGAACCAGGTCCGGCGGCTCACGAAGCGCCACTCCTGGCCCCCTCGGCCGACTCCCGGGCCTGGCTCCGAGCCCCCTTCGGCGCGGGGCTCGTACCCGTGCCCGGCGTCTCGGATGCGGCGAAGAGCGTCGACAGGTTCAACCGGATCCCGAGCCGGGCGCCCTCCTCCCCATTCAGGCTCACCTGCTCCAGGGTGACGAACGACTGGGTGAGCTCGAGCAGGTTGATGAACTGCCGCAGCTGCTGGTAGGTCCCCTCCACGCTGAAGGTGAAGCTGCGCTTGACCAGCCCGTAGTCCTCGATCTCCTCGCTCGGATAGCTCATGGCCGAGGGCTCGAGCCCCGCCCGCCGGGCGAGGTCGCGGATCTCGGCGGTGACCGCCGTGAAGCGCCGGCTCTGGGTGGAGAAGCGGTCCTGGTAGAGCTCGCGCATCCGGTCGGCCGTGGAATGGGCCGCCACCACCCGCCGGTCGAGGGCCCCGCTCTGGGTCCGGAGCCGCTCGAGAATCTTCTGCTTGGCGGTGAGCTCCTGGCGCGCGGCCTGGAGCCGGCCGGCGACCACCAGTCGATAGGTGGAGAAGAGCGCTACGGTCAGCAGGAAGAAGAGGAGCGCCGGGAGCCAGACCCAGAGGCGGCGCTTCCAGATGCCGGTTCCGAGGCTCATGAGGACCCCTCCGGGGCCGCAGCCGGTGCCGGTGGCGGAGCCGCAGGGGCTGGAGCCGGAGCCGTGGCCCGGTCGGCGCTGGGGGGGCGATAGATCACGTCGAGGGTGAAGCCGATCAAGTTGTCGTTCTCTAGCGCCTGCCGCTGGAGGTCCGGCTTCTCGAACGACGAGTCGGCGAAGAGCGCGTCGACGAACGCGAGGATCGCCTGGTCGGTGCGCGCCTGGGCCTGGATGTCGAGGATAACCCGGTCGCCCTCTGCGAGCTCCGGGGCCGTCCGGGGCCGGCCGGCCTTTGCCCCGCGCTCGTTCATCGAGATGGGCCGAAGGCTCTGGAGCCGGACGTCCTGGGGCAGGATCTCCGTCAGCTCGTCGAACAGCCGGCTCCAGGAGAAGCGCCGGCGCTCGATCCGGTCGTTCAGGAAGGTCGCCTGGTCGTTCTGCTGCTCGAGGTCGAAGCCGGCGAGCTTCCCGATCGAGGGCGCCGATGCGCTCGTGCTCGGTGGCGATCGACCGGTCGACCTCCACGAGCCGGGCGTGGACGTCGTTGCGCCCGGTGAGGAAATCCCAGTACAGCCAGACGTTCCCGGCCAGGAAGACCAGGCCGACGAGCCACAGCAGGACCGAGAGCCGGATCACCGGGCGCGTGTTGACGAACGGCGCCGCCGCCAGGTTGAGGTGGCGCCGGCTCATCCGGCGATCTCCTCGCACGCGACCCCGGCCAGGGGCAGGAGCTCAGGCCAGGGAGGGAGCCCGCCGCGGGCGTCGAGCGGCACCACGTGGTCCGGGCCCAGGAGCTCGACCGGTCGCTCGAGGCCTTCCTCGAGCCAGACCGCCCACGACGGCGCCTCGCCTTCCGACGCGGCGAGCAGGACCGGCGCCATCTCCTCTCCCGGAAAGCGGTCCTCGAGGAACGTCCGGGTCAGGCGCAGGTCGCGGCGCACCGCGGCTCCGTGCACCTCGAGAGGCAGGTCGTCGGAGAGGTTCTTGAAGCGGTGGAGCACCGGCTCGCCGTGGAGCGTGAAGACCAGGGTGTAGCCCTCCTCGGTCACGAGCACCAGTCCTTCGAGCCCGCTTCCGGGCTTCATCCCGAGCAGGCCGCCGCAGGCCGCGAGCCCGCGGTTCGAGATCCGGCCGAGATGGACTCCCGCGGCGCCGAAGGCCGCTTCGAGCTGACCGAAGAGCGTCTCGATCCCGAAGCCGAGGAGCAGGCGGTGTGCCTCGCTCTGCCCGGGCACCGGTTCCACCTCGACCGCGCGGACCCGCAGCTCGTCGACCCGGAAGGGGACCAGCCGCTTGAGCTTCCAGCGCAGCATGTCGTCCCGGCTCTGCCCGTTGCCCGCGACCTGGTCGACCTCGGCGAAGGCGGTGCGCAACCAGGCGTCGGGCAGCACCAGCGAGGCCTCGCGGACCGGCGTCGCGAGCCCCGAGACGAACGCGCGCACCCGGTCCTCGAAGGCCCGAGCCTCTCTCGGCGGGCCGCCCAGCAGCCCCTGCTGGAAGGTCTCGGCCGGGAGCTCCTCGGCGTGGAACTCGGCGAGCACCAGCCGCTCGCCCTCGCGCTCGAAGGCGGCGAAGGCGAGCCGGGAAGGCGAGCAGGCGAAGGCGAAGGGCGGCGGCGCGATGGGCGTCGCTCCCAGGAGCCGCTCAATCGACGAAGGTAACTTTGTTGATCTCACGCAGCGTGGTGATCCCTTGGAAGACTTTCTCGAGGGCCGACTCGCGCAGGAAGATCATGCCTTCCTCCTTGGCGGCCCGACGGATCTCGGAAGCCGGCCGCTTCTCCAGGATCAGCTCCCGGATGCGGTCCGACAGGTCGAGGAGCTCGGAGACGGCGAGCCGGCCGTGGAAGCCCGTGCCGTTGCACTCGATGCACCCGGTCCCCTCGAAGAACTGCACGTCGCCGTACTTGCGGTGGTCGAGCCCGCTCTCCTCGAGGAGCTGGCGTGACGCCTTCATCGGCTGCCGGCAATGGTCGCAGATCTTGCGGACCAGCCGCTGGGCCAGGACGCAGTTGAGCGCCGAGACGAAGTTGTAGAGGTCGACGTTCATGTTGAGGAACCGGCCGAGGACGTCGACCACGTTGTTGGCGTGGACGGTGGTGAACACCAGGTGGCCGGTCAGGGCCGACTGGATGGCGATCTGGGCCGTGTCCTCGTCGCGGATCTCACCGACCATGATCTTGTCGGGGTCGTGGCGCAGGATCGAGCGCAGCCCGCGGGCGAAGGTGAGGCCCTTCTTCTCGTTGACCGGGATCTGGGTGATGCCCCGGAGCTGGTACTCGACCGGGTCCTCGATGGTGATGACCTTGTCCTCCGACGACTGGATCTCGGAGAGGCAGGCGTAGAGCGTGGTCGTCTTGCCCGAGCCGGTGGGACCGGTGACCAGCACCATTCCGTAAGGCTCGCGGATGAACTTGCGGACCTTGCGCAGCGTCTCCTCGTCGAAGCCCAGGATATCCAGGCGGAGGTTCTTGAACTCCTTGTTCATCGACTCCTTGTCGAGGATCCGGATGACGCAGTCCTCGCCGTGGACCGAGGGCATGATCGAGACGCGGAAGTCGATGGTGCGCCCCTTCAGGCGCAGCTTGAAGCGGCCGTCCTGGGGAATGCGCTTCTCGGCGATGTCCAGGTCACTCATCACCTTGACGCGGCTGATGATCGTCTGGTGGTGGCGCTTGTCGATGGGTTCCATCGCCTGGTAGAGGACACCGTCGATGCGGTACTTGATGATGACCTCGGTCTCGCGGGTCTCGATGTGGATGTCGCTCGCCCGGCGCTGGATGGCGTTGAAGACCGTCGAGTCGACCAGCTTGATGATCGGGCTCGTGTCGTGGCTGATCCGGTCGATCGACAGGATCTCCTCGCCCTCCTCGTCCTCCTGGACGAGCTGCAGGCGGAAGTCCTCGGTCGCCTCGTCGAGCACCCGCTGGGCGCTCTCGGACTTCTGGAGGATCTCCTCGATCGCCGCGCGGGCGCCCAGGCGCACCTCGACCGGCTGGCCCAGTAGCAGCTCGAGCTCGTCGATCTTGGTCACGTCGGAGGCGTCGGCCATGACCACCGCCAGCCGGCCCGGGAGCTGCTGCTCCGGCACGAAGCCGTAGCGCAGCATCAAGTCGAAGGGGATCGACCGGAACAGGTCGTTGTCGATCCTGAAGCGCGCCATGTCGACGAAATCCAGGCCGTAGCGCGCGGCCAGGGCTTGGGCCTCGCGGCGTTCCCGGTCGCGGCGCTCTTCGGCGGCCTCGACCGTCTCCAGGGTCGGCTGGTCGGATGCGATCATCGTTCGTGTCTCGTCCGTTTCTACCGCTTCTAACGCGTACCGCGGCCCGGCCGTCTAGCGGCCCGCACCGGTCCTCCACTCGTCACCGCGTCCCGCTCCGCCCGGGGGCTTCCTGCTCCCCGCCTATCCCTGTGTCTGAGCCAGCGCGCTGAACAGCGGCAGGTACAGGGAAATCAGAATGGTCGCAATGATAATTCCCATGAACACCAGCATGATCGGCTCGATCAGCGTCAAGAGCCGCTGCATCCGGGTCTCGACCTGCTCGTCGAGGAAGTCGGAGACGTTCGACAGCATCTCGTCCAGGGCGCCGGTGGCCTCGCCCACCTGCACCATGTCGACCGCCAGGTCGGTGAACACGTCGCTCTCCTCGAGCGCCCCGTAGAACGACGCGCCCTCGCGCACCTTCTGGATGACCGGCCCGAGACGCTGCCGGACCTCGCCGTTGCCGACCGCGGCCACCGCGATCTCGAGCGACGGCACGAGCGGCAGGCCGCCGGCGAGCAAGGTGGCGAGCGACCGGCAGAACTCCGACAGGGCGAAACGGTGGAGCACGGGGCCCAGGAAAGGCACCTTCAAGCGCATCCGGTCGAGGGCGAGGGAGCCCGCCGCCGTGTGCTGCCACTGCCAGAAGAGGAAGGTCCCCACCCCCAGGACCACGACGATCAGAAGCCAGTTGGCCTGAATCGTGGTGCCGGTACCGACCATGATGCGGGTGATCAAGGGCAGCGTGACCTGGGTGCCGGCGAAGAAGACCTTGAACTTGGGCACCACGAAGGTCATCATGATCGCGATCATGATCGCCGACAAGCAGATCAGCACGGCCGGGTAGACCAGCGCCGAGACCACCCGCTTGCGGGCGTCCAGGACCAGCTTCTGGTAGCGGATGAAGCGGCGGATCACGGCCTCGAGCTCGCCGCTGCGCTCGCCCGCCTTGAGGATCGAGGGGTAGAGGCGCGGGAACAGCTCGCGGTGCACCGCGAAGGCCTCGGAGAAATCCTCGCCGGTCTTGACCCGCTGGCGCACGTCGTCGAGGACGGCGCGGAAGCCGCCCTGCTTCATCCGCGTGCCGATCAGGTCGAGCGCCTGGAGCAGCGGCAGACCGGCGCGGAGCAGGGCGGCCAGCTCCTGGTTGAAGGCCAGGAACTGCGCCTCGTCGATCGGCTTGCGCCGGCGGCCGGCGAGCGCCGGAAGGGCCAGCCCGCCCCCCAGGCCGCGCCGCCGGAGCTCGAAGACGTGGAGACCCCGCTTCTCGAGCTCGCTGCGCAGGCTGGCGGCGTCCGAGGCGCTGTGCTGCTCCTCGATCACCCGCCCCTCGGGCGTTCCCACGCGCACGACGAACTGCATCACGGCCCTCCCGGCGGTGGAGGAACGGGCGAGAAGTGCCGCTCGGCCGGGACCTCGGCGGCCGCCGGGCGCTCGCAGGTGAGCACCACCATCAGGGCCTGGTCGGAGGACTCGCTGTTGGCGAGACCGAGGACCTTCGGCTTGCCCAGCCAGAGGTTGAGCGTCGCCTGGAGAAGGGGCTTGTCGCCCCTTCGGTCCGCGTGCCAGATCTTGAAGTCCCGGAGCTGCACCCGCTCGTTCTCGAAGACGTTGCCCAGCCGGAAGCTGACTCCGTAGAGCTCGCCGACCTCGTCGGAGACGTCCTGACCCTCCTGGGTGTCGAGGCCGGACTCGGCGAGGACGGTGTAGTGGTCCCAGCGCAGCAGCCCGCGAAGGCGCGTCTCGAGCCAGGGGGGCAGCGGCTTTCGCTCCGGGACGCCGGATACCACGCGCATGGAGGCCCGGACCAGCATCACGTGGACGCGCAGCGGCTCGGGCGGCCGATCGTAGGCGCGCAGCGTGGGCACGATCCGGCCCAGCGCGGCCAGCGTGTCGCGCACGACCAAGGTGTTCGTCTCGGGCTGCAGCTCGAGGGTCCCCTCCCGGCTCAGCAGCGGCTTGACCAGCACCAGCGCCTCGGCTGCCGCTTGGTGCCGAAAGGTGTAGGCGTAGACCTGCAGCGCGGCCGGCCGGGCGGGCGCCCGGGCCGAGGCCCGCGGCGCGCTCTGGCCCCGCGGTACGCCCTGGGCAAGGGCCGCGGACGGCAGCGCCAGGCCGCACGCGAGCCAGAGCGGCACGAGAGCGCTCGGGAGTTTCGATCGGATCGTCTTCATCGAAGGACGGCTCGCCCCTATCGAGGTCAGCCCGAGGTCAGCCCGGGTCAGCCCGGGATCAGACGTCGAGACCGGCGTCCACCACCATCACCACTCCGACGTCGTCTCCGTCGAAGTGGTAGACGCTGGCGTTCGGGCGCTCGATCTCGTCGACCGCGGCCCACTCCGAGACGTCCTCCGGGTACGAGGCGGGAGCCGTTCGCGCGAGGTTGGCGCCGAATCCGAGGCGGGCGGCGGAGTCCATCGCGGCGCTTCCGTCGTGCGCCGAGGGATGCACGCCGAGGAGCATCCCGGCGAGGCCGGCCGCGACCGCGGCGCGGCGCCACCAGCGGCCCTCCGGAGCCCGCGCGCCGCCGGCGTCCTCACCCTCGATCCGGCGCATGCTTCGCAGGGCCTCGACGCCCGCGCGCACGTGCCGGACGTCTTCGGCGTCGCTCTCGATCCGCGGGAGACGCCGGAAGAGGAGGAGTGGATCGGCCTCCAGGGCCGCGCGCCGGCAACGGGGGCAGTCGTCGAGATGCGCCAGCGCCCCGGCCCACTCGGCCGGCTCGGGAGCGCCTTGCGTGCCCGCGGCGTCCCGCCGCTCGGCGGCGAGCCGGGTCCAGTCCGGGCAGCTCATTCCCGGCTCCCCGCAGGCTCGTCGCCGGCGGCGAACGCTCCCGCGTACTCCGGGTAGCGCGCCACCAGGGCCTTGCGCAGGATCTTTCTGGCGTTGAACAGGTGGTTGCGCACCGTCGACTCGCGACAGCCCACGACCTCGGCGACCTCCTGCGAGGAGAGCCCTTCGAGCTCGCGCAGGATGAAGACCGAGCGCTGCCGGTCGGTCAGCTCCCGGGCGAGCTCGCGAAAGATTCCCATGACCTCCGAGCCGTCGAGGCTCGAGAGCGTCCGCCGGGACCGCCCGTCGGCCACGTGGAGCATGTGACGCCGGACCGGCTCGGCCTGCCGCTCCCGGCTCTGGCGCGAGCGCCGGTGGTCGATGGCGAGGTTGTTCACGATGCGGTAGATCCAGGTATTGGGGCTCCAGCGGTCGTCAAAGCGGGCGCGGTTCTCCCACACCTTGAAGAAGGCCACCTGGACGACGTCGCGGGCCTCCTCCCGATCGCCCACGATCCGGTAGGCGAGCTGGAGCAAGGGGCCGGTCTTGCGCTCGATGAGCTCGTCGAGGGCGGTCTCGTTCTCGGCACGGATGCCTTCGAGCAACTCCCGGTCGGTCCGGTCCGCCCAGGCGGCGCGCTGGTGTGACTCTGAGTAGACGAGCTCCGGCATGTCCCTTCCTCGCCGGTTTCTACGCTCGCCGGCCAGCCGGCGTCTATGGAGATCGTCCCTCATGGCGCTCACGGCTCGCCCGTCGGCCGCCTCCGGGTGACATCCGGACGCGGCCCAAGAGGCCAATTATACTGCGCCCCCGTGAGCGGCTCGGATCCATCGGACCCAGCGGACCCAGCGGGCCCATCGGCGGCAGCAACCCGGACCCCCGCCGGCAACCGGAGCCTGGGATGGCTCCTCTATCAGGGGAGCCTCGCCGTCGCCCTCGCCTGCGCCGGGCCGCTCCTGCTGGCGCGCAGAGGCCGGCACTACCTGCCGACGCTCGCCGGGCGGCTGGGGCGCGGCGTGGCCCGGCCGCCCCGGGTGACCGGCGGCTTGTGGATCCACGCCGTCTCCGTCGGCGAGGTCGGAGTGGCCGCGACCCTCGCCCGGGCCCTCCCGGGAGCGCCGCCGGCGGTCGTGACCACCGTCACCCCGACGGGGCAGGAGCGCGCGCGCGCGGCTTTCGGCGAAACCGCGGAGGTCGCCTACCTCCCCTTCGACCTCGGCTTCGCCGTGTCCCGGTTCTTCCGTCGCTTCTCGCCCCGGGTTCTGGTGCTCGTCGAGGGGGACTACTGGCCCCTGTTGCTGCGCGAGGCGAAGCGCCGGGGCGTGGCGGTGGCGGTGGTCAACGGCCGGGTGGGCGACCGGAGCTTCCGGCGCATGCGACGCCTCAGGCGCCTCCTCGGGCTGCTCTTCGACGGCGTCGAGCGCTTCGGCGTCCAGACCGAGCAGGACGCCCGGCGGCTCGTCGAGCTCGGGGTCGACCGCGCCCGGGTGACGGTCACCGGCAACCTCAAGTACGAGACCGCCGAGCCCCCGGCGCTCGACGAGCTCGAGGCCCGGCTCGGAGGGCTGGCGGCGAGCCGGCCCGTGCTGGTCGCCGGCTCCACCATGGCCGGCGAGGAAGGCCGGGTGCTCGAGGCGTTCGAGCTCCTGGGGGGCGGCCGGCGGGCGCTGCTGATCCTGGCCCCGCGCCACCCGGAGCGCTGGGACGAGGTCGCGGCGACGATCGAGGCCCGGGGCCTGGCGCTCGCCCGCCGGAGCCGGCTGACGGGACCGGCGGACGTCGTGCTCCTCGACAGCCTGGGCGAGCTCGCCTCCCTCTACCGCACGGCCGCCGCGGCCTTCGTCGGCGGTACCCTGGTCGACGCCGGCGGTCACAACCCCCTCGAGGCCGCCCGCTGGGGGGTGCCGGTGGCGGCGGGGCCGTCGATGGAGAACTTCCGGCAGATCGCGGAGGATTTCGACCGCGCCGGCGCCTGGACGCGCGTGGCCGGCGCCGCCGGGCTCGCCGCCGCCTGGGGGGGGTGGCTCGACCGGCCCGACGACGCCCGCGAGCTCGGGCGCCGCGGCCGGGAGCTCGTCGAGGGCAACCGGGGCGCCCTCGCGAGGACCGTCGAGATGCTGCGGCCCCTGCTCCGATGACCTTCGGACGACCGATGCCCCTGCCCCCCGCTCCCCCGCCGGCCCGCTCCCCGTGGCAGCTCGTCTACGGCGCCGCCCACCAGGCGCGGCGAGCCTACTGGCGCAAGCGCGCCCAGCGCCTGCCCCGGCCGGTGGTCTCGGTCGGGAACCTTCACTGGGGCGGGGCGGGCAAGACCCCGCTCACCGCCGCCCTCGCCGCCCACTGGCGGGACGCGGGGCTCGCGGTGGCGATCCTCTCGCGCGGATACGGGCGCTCCCGCCGCCCGGGCGATCCGCCGGTGCGGGTGGTCTCGACCGGCGTCGCCTCCGAGGCGCCGCTCGCCGACCCGGCGCTCGGCGGTGACGAGCCGGTGCTCCTGGCTGCCGAGCTGCCGGGGGTCGCCGTCCTGGTCGCCGCCGAGCGCCACACGGCCGGCCGGTACGCCCTCGAGCGTCTCGCGCCTCGCCCCGACCTCTTCCTGCTCGACGACGGCTTCTCGCACCTCTCGCTCGCCCGCGACCTCGATCTCCTGGTGTTTCCCGCCGCCGATCCGTTCGGCGGCGGGCGCCTGGCGCCGGCGGGGCGTCTCCGCGAGCCCCTGGTCTCGGCGGCCGCGGCCGACGCCGCTCTGGTCACGGGCGAGGCCGCGCCCGGCGACGGCGAGGCCCTGGCCGCCGCCCTCGCCGGCTTCGGCTTCACGGGGCCCGGCTTCGCCGCCCCGGCCCGCTTCGGAGCGCCCCGGACGGCGGCCGGCGAGGAGCTCGCCCCGGGCACGCGCGTGCTCCTGGTCTCCGCCGTCGCCCGGCCCGAGGGCTTCGCCCGGGCGGTGGCGGGCCTGCCGCTCGAGGTCGCCGGCGAGCTCCGCTTCGCCGACCACCACCGCTACCCGCCGTCGAGCCTCGAGCGGATCGCCGAGGCCTTCCGACGCGCCGGCGCCGAGGTTGTCCTGACCACCGCCAAGGACCGGGTCAAGCTCGCCGGCCGACTCGCGCTCCCGTGGGCCGAGCTCCCCATGGAAGCGCGGCCCGAGCCCCGCTTCTGGCGCTGGCTCGACGACCGGCTCGGCCCGCTCCTGGGCGGGGCCGGCGGCGCGGCGGAGGGGCGATGAAAGACGCGCCGGTCCGCCACCTGGTCGAGTACTCGGCCTTCCTCGGGGTGCGCTCGTTCCTGCGCCTCCTGCCCCACGGCGTTGCCCGGCGCCTGGGCCGCTGGATCGGCCGGCTCGGCCACCGGCTCCTCGCCAGACACCGGCGCATCGCCCGCATCAACCTCGAGCACGCCCTGCCCGAGCTCTCCGCCGACCAGCGCCGGGCGGTTGTCCGGCGTTGCTTCGAGCACTTCGGCCTCGCCCTCTGCGACACGATCTCGGCCCGCCGGTTCAGCCTCGAGGAGCTCTGCCGGCGCCTCGATCTCGAAGGCTGGGAGAACCTCCAGGAGGCGGAGGCGCGGGCGCGCGAGCGGGGGGTCGGGACGTTCCTCCTCACCGGCCACGTGGGGCTCTGGGAGATGGCGGCCTACGCCGCGGGACTCTACGGCGGTCCGGTCGACGTGATCGGGCGGCCGCTCGACAACCCGTGGCTCGACCGCGAGCTCGCCCGCGCGCGCCGGCGCTTCGGCAACCGGCTGATCCCGAAGCAAGGCGCGGTGCGACCGATGTTCCGGGCGATCGGCCGGGGCGGGCGGGTGGGCATCCTGATCGACCAGCGGGCGCGCGCCGGCGAGGGAATCTGGGTGCCCTTCTTCGGCCTCGAGGCCTACTCGACGCCGATCCTGGCCCGGCTGGCGCTGCGCACCGGGGCGCCGGTGGTGCCGATGTTCGCCTACCCGGAGGCGGGCGGGCGGTACCGGGTGGCGGTGGAGCCGGCGATCTGGAGCCAGGAAGTGGCGGGGCTCGAGCGCGAGGCGGCGGAGGCGGAGCTCACGCGGCGCTATCTCGAGGTGATCGAGCGGGCGGTGCGCAAGCGGCCGGAGATGTGGTTGTGGATGCACGACCGCTGGGGCCTCGGGAGGGGTTCCCGCCCGGGGAACGGCGCGGCTGGCTAGAACGTCGGGCCGGAGGAGCCGCGCCTCGGCATGGACCGCGCTCGCCCGCCTCGGACTCCGCAAGGCCTCGTTGGGCGCGGTCCATGACGTCCCCGGGCGGGAACCCCTCCCTCGTTGGGATGGAATCGTCGCCCGGGGACCTCCCAAAACCGCGCCTGCGCGCGAACCCCTCCCTCGTTGAGAGTGGATCGGCGTACGAAGGCGGCCGAGACCAGGCAAGCCCGGATGAAGCGGCCGAGCTCCGCCTCGGCCGGGCGAACGGTCCGGAGGACTCCGAACCCTCGGCCGAGCTCTGCCTCGGCCGCTTCAGGCGGGGTCGGGCTCCGCGCCGCCGCCTCCCGCGGCCAGCTCGAACAGCAGGTCCCCGCCTTCGACCGCCTGGCCCTCCTCGACGTGGATCTTCGCGATCCGGCCGGCGTGCTCGGCGGCGATCTCGTTCTCCATCTTCATCGCCTCCAGCACCACCACCCCCTGGCCGGCCTCGACCTCGTCGCCCTCGGTGAGCAGCACCGCCACCACCCGGCCCGGCATGTAGGCGGTCACCTTCCGGGAGGCGCCGCCCGCGGCGGCACCGTGGGCGGCGCGCGCCAGGTGGGTCAGCGGATCGGTCACCTCGACCCGCTGCTCGCCGCCGCCGGCCGTCGAAACGGTCCAGCCGTTGCCCGCCACCCGGGAGACCGCCACCTCGTACTGGGCACCGTCGACGATCAGGGTCCAGAGCCCCCCGGCGGCTTCCGGATGCAGGTCCAGGCGCACGGCGTCGACCTCGTGGGTCCGTTCCCCCACCGTCACCCGGTAGCGGCGGCCCTCGCGCTCCACGCGCACCCGTTCCTCGCGCTCGCCCTGCTCCTCGGCGAGCCGCGCGATCAGCTCCACGCGCCGCCTCCCGTCCCCTCGCGGCGCCCCGCCTCGGCCCACGCCGTCCGCCGCCGCCCGCCGGGAACGGCGGCCGCCGCCGCCCGCCGGCTCGCCTCCCGCTCGTGGGCGAGGGCGGCGGCGAGGATCGCCAGGTCGCCGGGGGCCCCGTTGTCCTCCCGCGGCCGGCTTCCCCGCGGCGAGCTTGCGGTCGAGCATGGCGACGTCCAGGCGTCCGGCGCGGAAGTCGGGGTCGGCGAGAAGCGCCCGGAAGAGGGGGACGGTTGTCCGGATCCCCTCCATGCGCAGCTCGGCGAGCGCCCGACCGAGGCGGGCCATGGCCCGCTCCCGGTCGCGCCCCCAGACGATGAGCTTGGCCACCATGGGGTCGTAGTGGATCGTCACCTCGCCCCCTTCGGCGACCCCGCAGTCGGTGCGCACGCCCGGGCCCTCCGGGAGCCGCAGGAGGTGGATCCGGCCCGGCGACGGGGCGAATCCCCGGTAGGGGTCTTCGGCGTAGATCCGGACCTCGATGGCGTGCCCCCGGGGCTCGATCCAGTCGGTCGCGTCGAAGGGCGGCCCGAGCGGGCGACCCTCGGCGACCCGGATCTGGGCCTCCACGACGTCGACGCCGGTGACCATCTCGGTGACCGGGTGCTCGACCTGGAGGCGGGTGTTCATCTCGAGGAAGTAGAAGGAGCCGTCTCCGGCGAGCAGGAACTCGACCGTCCCGGCGTTGGTGTAGGCCACCGCCTGGGCCGCCCGGATCGCCGCCTCGCCCATCCGCCGCCGCAGCTCCGGACCCACCGCCGGCGACGGCGCCTCCTCGACCACCTTCTGGTGGCGCCGCTGAAGCGAGCACTCCCGCTCGCCGAGCGAGACCACCCGGCCGTGCTCGTCGCCCAGCACCTGGATCTCCACGTGCCGGGGCTCGACGACGTACTTCTCGAGGTAGACCGAGTCGTCCCCGAAGCTCGCCGCCGCCTCCGAGCGCGCCGCCCGGTAGGCCGAGGCGAGGTTGTCCGGGGCATCGACGCGCCGCATCCCCTTGCCGCCGCCCCCCGCCGCCGCCTTGAGCATGACCGGGTAGCCGATCTCCGCCGCCGCCGAGCGGGCGTCCGCGAGCTCGGGCAGGGGGTCCTTGCCCCCCGGCACCACCGGCACGCCGGCCTCGATCATCCGGCGCCGGCTCTCGACCTTCGAGCCCATGACGGCGATCGCCTCGGGCGACGGCCCGATGAAGACCACGCCCGCCTCCCGGCACGCCCGGGCGAAGTCGGCGTTCTCGGCGAGGAAGCCGTAGCCCGGGTGGACGGCGTCGGCTCCGATCTCGCGCGCGAGCCGCGCGATGGCGTCGCCCCGCAGGTAGCTCTCCCGCGACGGCGCCGGCCCGATGGGGTAGGCCTCGTCGGCCAGGAGCACGGGCAGGGCGGTGCGGTCCGGCTCGGAGTAGACGACCGCCCCCCGGATGCCGAGCTCGCGCAGCGCCCTGAGGATGCGCACCGTGATCTCGCCCCGATTGGCGATCAGGACCTTGCGGATCGACCGCTCGGGCGGGTGGGGCATGAGGCGGGGAATAGTATCAGCGCCATGCCGGGGCAGACGGGACACGCCGCCGGGGCGAGGCGGGGGCCCGGTCTCCGCGGGGTGCCCGGCTGGGCCGGGCTGGCGGCGGCCCTCCTCCTGGTCGCCCACGCCGGCCTCGCCGTCTCGTCGCTGGCCGTCAAGTCGGTGACCAACGACGAGCTGGCCCACCTGCCCGCGGGCCTCGCCGCGGTCGAGACCGGCGAGCTGCGCCTGAACCCCGAGCATCCGCCGCTGGTCAAGCTCCTCTCGGGGCTCGCCGCCGCGACCCTCAGTCCGGCGCTGCCCCTCGACTCCACCGCCTACCGCGCGGCCAACGAGTGGGCCTTCGGGCGCGCGGTCCTCTTCGCCCAAGGCAACGAGGCGCGGGCGCTCCTGTTCCGCGGCCGGCTGCCGGTGGTGGCGCTCTCGATGCTCGGGGGCCTCGGCGTCTTCCTCTGGAGCCGCCGGCGCTTCGGCCCGGGGGGCGGGCTCTTCTCGCTCGCCCTCTACGCCTTCTCCCCCACGGTCCTCGCCCACGGCCGCCTGGTGACCATGGACGCCGCGGTCGCGGCGGGCGGCGTCTGGACCCTCTATCTCGCCTGGCGCTCCCAGGCGCCAGGGGACGGCGCCGGGACCCACCGGCGGCTGGCGCGAACCGCGGCCTGCGGCCTCGCCCTGGGCCTCACCCTGGGGGCCAAGTTCAGCGGCCTCATCCTGCTGCCGGCCCTGGCGCTCGCCGACCTGGGCGCCGCCGGCGTGCGGGGCCGCGCGGTCTGGCGGCGCCGCCTGGTGCGCTGGGGCGTCGTCGTGCCGGTCGCCGCGCTGGTCGTCGAGGCGCTCTACCTGGGCTCGGGGGGGCTCGGCCGCTACGTCCACGACCTGCGCCACCTCTACCGGGAGAACGACCCGGACGCCCTCTACTACCTCGCGGGACGGTTCCGGCGCGGGAGCTTCCCCGAGTACTTCCCGGTGGCCCTCGCCGTGAAGAGCTCTCTCGCCGGGCTCGCCGCCATGGCGGGCGGTCTGGCGCTCGCCGGCCGGGCCCTCGTCCGGCGGCTTCCCCGCCGGCGGGACGACCTCTACCTCTGGCTCCCCGCGGCCCTCTGGCTCGCCGTCCACTGCGCCTTCGCCCTCGACCTGGGCGTGCGCTACCTCCTGCCCGTCTACGCCCTCCTGTTCGTCCTCGCGGGCGGCCTGGTCCCGGCCGCGGGGCGCGCGGTCTCCGGCGACGCCGGCGGGATCGCCCGGCGCCGGATCGCCCTCGCCTTGCCGGCGGTGCTCGCCCTGGCCCAGCTCTCGACCGCCCTCGCCGCGCACCCGGACTACCTGCCCTTCTTCAATCGCCTGGCCGGCGGCGAGCGCGGCGGGGTCCGCTGGCTCGACGACTCGAACCTCGACTGGGGCCAGGATCTGGCGCGCCTCGCACCCTGGCTCGCGGCGCGCGGCGTCGGCCCGGTGCGCTTGCTCTACTACGGCGCCGGGGTGCCGGCGGCCTACGGCGTCGAGCGCGAGCCGATGCTCCCCTCGGACTGGCTCCGGGCGCCCCGCCCCGGTGACTACGTGATCTCCGCCGAGTACCTGATCCGCGGCCTTCACCAGGCGGAGGCGACGGGCGCGGCGAGCGACTGGCTCCGCCGCTACGAGCCCTCAGACGTCCTGGGCGGGACCCTCTACCTCTACCGCTTCCAGGCGCCGGCGGCGGGCAAGCCCGGCGAGGGCGACGAGACCGGCGAGGCCCAGGACCGCGCCGGCTCCTGAGGCGTAGAGCGGCCGGCGATCGACCCACAGCCGGACCCGGTGGCGCCCCGCCGGCACCCGCACGCCGATCCGGTAGAGGTTCGCCGGCAGGATGCGGGTGGGCTCGCCGTCGACCGTCGCCCGCCAGAGAGGCAGGTCCGCCCGCTGGACGACCAGCACGCCGGGGACCGGCGAGTCGACCTCGACCCCGAAGAGCTCCGGGCTCCGCCGCAGGAGCCGGAGGCGCCCCTGGGGGCCCTCCGGCGCGCCCGGCCCCGGCGGCGGGGGAGCCGGCGCGTCCGGCGGCCCGGGAAGGACCACCTGGCGGTCCGGATCGAAGCCCGGGGCGGTGAACAGGGCCCACGCGGCATTCAGGTGGGGCACCCGGAGCTCGGACTCGGCGAACAGGAGATCCGGCGCCGCCCGGGGCAGGCGGTAGACCGTGATCGGCTTGTCGATCCCCGGGAACCGGCCGACGATCCGGCCGTCCTCCGGCGGGACCCCGGTGAGCGGGTCCTCGCTGATCACGCGGTCGACGCCCCAGCGGGCGAGGGCGCGGAGGCGAGTGGCGTCGTCGCCCGCGCCGGTGATCGCGGTGGCGGCGATCCGCGCGAGGTAGGTCTCGAGGCCCTCCGGGGTCCGGTCGAGCTCGTAGCGCCGGCCGTGGAGGACCCCGGAGAAGGGATCGAGGGCCAGGTAGTCCTGGCGGATGAGCGAGGAGAACCCGCGGCCGAGGTGGAGCTTGACCGGGGACTCGCCGAACAGGTCGACGAACTCCGCGTGGACCACGGTGGCGCCCGGCGGGACCGCGGCGAGCGCCGGGGGAGGTCGCCGGTAGAAGCCCGCCGCGTCGGTGACCGCCAGCGAGCCCAGGAGATAGAGCTGCCCCGCGACGTGCACCGCCAGCAGGAGGCCGGCTCCGAGGCGGAGCCGGGTCCGGGCGAGGGCCAGGCTGGCCAGGAGCGCCGCGGCGACCGCCAGGGAAGCGACCATCGTCCCGACCCAGCGGGCCCACTCGACGCCGACCAGGCCGGCGGGCCAGCCGGCGCCGGCCAGGCGCAGGATCAGCTCTTCGAAGCGGCCCCGTTCGAGGACCAGGACGAGCCACGACGTAGCGAAGGTCGCGGCGAGGGCGAGGAGCACCAGGGCCGGCGGACGCAGCCGCATCCGCCCCGAGCCTGCCAGCGCCGCCCCCAGGGCGCGCTCGAAGCCGATCCCGCAGAGCAGGGCCGCCCCCACCGCCACCAGCGGCCAGAGCTTCACCGGATAGCGGAAGGTCTCCGCCCCCGGGAGATCGAAGATCCAGGCGCCCAGGGGATTGTTGCCTCCCAGGGCGAGGAAGAGACCGAGGGCGACCATCCCCCACGCCCACCACGCTCCGCGGCTCCGCGGGCGGCCCGAGGTCGCCACGAGCGCCAGCGCCAGAAGCCCCGGGTAGAGCGACAGGAACAGGGGCAGATGCCCGTCGAAGAACCTCGTGCCCCAGAAGCCGACGCCGCTCGCCCGGTCCATCCGGCCGAAGGCCAGGGGGACGAGCCACTCGAGGGCGTGCGCCGGACGCCAGGCACCGACCACCGAGCGCCACTCCGCGTAGCCGGCGTAGCCGCGGTACGAGATGGGCAGGATGCGCAGGAGCTCGACGATCTGGGGAAGCGCCGCCAGGGTGCCGAGCGCCAGGGCACCGAGGAGCCAGCCGAGATCCGCGCGGCGCAGCCGGCGGCCCACGATGACCGCCAGGGCCGTGCCCGCGAGGACCGCGGCCACCAGGGCGGTCGAGGGATCGCCGGCGACCAAGAGCAAGCCCCAGACGAGGCCGGCGGCGGCCGCCGCCCGGCGCCGCCCCTCCCCGGCCCGGAGGACGGCCGCCACCAGCGCCGGGGCGAGGGCGGCCCCGGCCACCAGGTTGTAGAGGTTGAGCTGCGAGAGCATGTAGCCGCTCGCGCCGTAGCAGAGGCCCGCGGCCCAGGAGGCCGGACGGGACAGGCCGCACGCCCGGGCCATCCAGTAGGCGGCGGCCGGCGCGAGCAGCAGGTGGATCCAGAAGTGGGCGTTGAAGGCCCAGAGCAGCGGCGCGACGAGGAACAGGAGGTTGTCGGGATAGAAGGGCAGGGCGTTCGGGTTCCCCGCCAGGGGCTGGCCGCCGCTGCGGAAGGGGTCGATGAGCGGGAAGTAGCCCGCTTCGAGGGCGCGGACCAGGGGCATCTTGACCAGCAAGTGCACCTGGAGCACGTCGCGGAGAATGAACGTTCCGGTGCCGGCGATCAGGGGGAGGACGAGAAGGCCGAGAAGCCCCAGGCCCGGCAGACCGAACAGCAGGAGGTCGCGGACCCGGGACGAGTTGCGCGCCGGTGAGCTCATGAGCGGAGACGCAGTCTACCGGGAAGCGCCGCTACAATACGCCGCCGTGGGGACTCCGATCCGGCGGGCCTCGACGACCTGGGCCCTGGTGCGCTCGCTCAGGCCGCACCAGTGGGTCAAGAACGCCTTCGTGCTGGCACCGCTCGTCTTCGGCCGGGCCCTGACCGATCCGCACGCGCTGGCGCGGGCCGCCCTCGCCTTCGCCGCGTTCTGCGCCGCCTCGAGCGCCGTGTACCTGATCAACGACGTCCGGGACCGCGACGAGGACCGGCGCCATCCGCTCAAGAGCCGGCGGCCCATCGCCTCGGGCGCCCTGCCGGTGGGCGCCGCCTGGGCGGCGGCGGCCCTGCTCCTCGCCGGCGCCGGCGCCCTGGCGCTCGCCACCGGAGCGGCGGTCGCCGGCGTCGTCGCCCTCTATGCCCTCCTGAACGTCCTCTACTCGGCGGGCTTGAAACACGTGGTGATCCTCGACGTGATGATCGTCGCGGTGGGCTTCGTGCTCCGGGTGCTCGCCGGCGGCCTGGCGATCGGGGTCGAGGTGTCGAGCTGGCTGCTCCTGTGCACGATCTTCCTGGCCCTCTTCCTGGCGTTCTCCAAGCGGCGCCACGAGATCGTGCTCCTGGCCGGCGAGGCGGCGGGCCAGCGGCGGGTCCTCGACCAGTACAGCCCGGCGTTCCTCGACCAGATGATCAACGTGGTCACGGCCTCGTCGGTCGTCTCCTACGCCCTCTACGCCGTCTCGCCGGAGACCGCGCAGCGCTATCACTCGGAGTGGCTCGTCTACACCCTGCCACTGGTCCTCTTCGGGATCTTCCGCTACCTCTACCTGATCTACCAGGCCCCCGCCGAGAAGAACCCGACCGAGGCGATCCTCGCGGACCCGCCCTTCCTCGTGAACCTGGCCCTCTGGGTGCTCGCCGTGCTCTGGATCGTCTACGGCGAGGGCTCCGGCCCGTCGTAAGAGGCCGCCCGCTCCATCTCTCGGCGACGGGAGCCGGCGCCAGATGTTCCTCGCCTCACCGCCTCAGCTTCCGAGGGGCCGACCAAGCCTCCTCCAGCTCACCGCAGCCGCCTACTCGTCGATTCGCACGTACCCGTGAACGCAGCCGTTGTCGCACCGGGTCTTGCCACCGTCGCAGTCGCCGCGCTCGTGCCAAGTCGTTTCACCGCCGGATACCTCGTTCCAGCCCCCTTCGCCATGGCACCAGGAACAAGTGATCTTCCCCGTACCGCCACATTTCGGACAAGGAACCTCCCGATAGCTCATGCCGAGTCACCTCCCGCCGCCATCGCAGCAGCCGAACCATAGGGTAAGAGAATGTGTCTTGCCACGAAGCGCGGCGGCCCTCGCCGTCGCCGAGCGGCCCGCCGCCTCCCGCTTCGAGGAAGACGCCGCCCGGCGCCTCCACCTCCTCCACCACGGCCGCCCGGTGGGAACGTCCCCAGGCCTGATCCAGGTGGGCGGCGACTCCTTCCCGCCCATCCTCTCCGGCCTCGCCGACCTCCGCGTCCAGCCCCTCGCCTTCGCCCACTACCTCCTCGCCGTCCCCGACGAGACCCTCCGCCGGAGCGGGCGCACCCTGATGGAGCTCCTCCGGGAGGCCCGGTGATGAGCGCGGGCGAGGCCAACCCCACCGAGCCGGCCGGCCGGCCCAACCTCGAAACCGCCTTCCGCGAGACGTTCTTGTGGTGCTTGACCGAGCCCGGGCACGTGGAGCTCCTCCGCCGCCTGGGCCGGGCGCTCGATGACATCGCCATGGAAGGCCCCTACTGGGACTGGGGACTGGGCCACGGGCTCTCGATCCCTCGCGGGGACGTCCGCGCCGCGGCGGCCGATCTCGAAGACCTGGCCCGCTACCTCCAGCGGCTCGCGGAGGAGCCGGCCGAGCTGGGCGTAGCCGCCGCGGACCTCGGCGTCTGCCGGGCGGCCGGTAGCAGCCCGTGATGAAAGTCCGCACGGTCGCGTTGCGGACGCCGTGGGGCTGGATACGAGGCACCGCGACGCAGGCGAGGTGGCGGCGGAGATGCGCGACGCGGTCGGGGAGGGAGCGCACGACGGAGGCGAGTGAAGCGATGGGCCCGGCTCCGTGCGGGGCCGGGCCCGTCTCGCCGAGGCCCAACGGTTCGGAGCCGGCCCCGGCGTCGGGCCGGCCGACCCATTCGACTCGCTTCGCTCGCTCAGGGCGGCGGACGGAGCTCGGCCGCTTCACGCGGGGTCGGGCTTCGTTGGGCTCGGGCGAGCGATCGAGACGGGCTTTTCGCGTCCTGATGAGATGGACGCCTCGGAGCGGCCGGGGCTCGCACACCTACCTACCACCTGACCGGAGGGATCGAGTGCATGACCAGCTCTTCAAGGAGCTCCTCCAGGCGTTCTTCGCGGACTTCGTCCGGCTCGTCCTACCGGGCCTCGCGGACCGCCTCCGCCTGGAGCGGCCGCGCTTCCGCGACAAGGAGCGTTTCACCGACACGACCGAGGGAGAGCACCGCTACCTCGATCTCGTGGCCGAAGTCGAGACCACGAGAGGCGAGGAGGAGCTCGTCCTCGTCCACGTGGAGATCGAGGCGAAAGCCCGGGGAGGCGAGGCCATGGGCCAGCGCATGTGGAGCTACGCCATGCAGCTTCGGCTCCGGGGCGCGAAGCACGTGCTGCCGATCGTCCTCTACCTCCGGGGTGGCGCGCCCGACGTTTCTCGGGTCACCCTGACCGACAGCTTCGAGGGGGAGGACCTCGCCACCTTCACCTACTGGACCTTCGGCCTCTCCCGGAGCCGGGCGGAGGAGTACCTCGACCGGCCGGAGGCCCTGGCGGCGGCGCTCGCCGCCTTGATGGACCAGGGTGACCTCTCGGCACCGGAGCACCGGATCGAGTGCCTGCGGCGAGTCGGCCGTGCCGACGTGGACGATGCGCGGAGGTTCCTGCTGGCGAACATCGTGGAGACCTACATAGAATTGGATGACGCGGCACAGGAGGAGTACGAAGCTCTCCTGGCCGAGGAGGGAAACGAAGAGGTGGCGACCATGGAGATGACCTGGGCCGAGACACTCAGAGCAGAGGGCAAGCAGGAGGGCCGGCTGGAGGGGATGAGCGCCCTGGTGGCCGATCTTCTGGAGCACCGGTTCGGACCGCTTTCCGAGGAGACGCGCGGGCGCCTCCGCGCCGTCGGGTCACCCGAGGAGCTCACCCGCCTCTTCGAACGCGCCCTCGAGGCGGGGAGTCTCGTCGAGCTGGGGCTTTAGTGGTCCGTCAATCCTCAATCGACGTGTCCTGGCGGTCTTTCACGCCGCTGGCGGCATTTCTCCTCCTCGACGTAGGCCCCGCTACGCCTGCGTCGGAGCGCTTGGCCGGCGACGCGAGCTCCTCGCCGGGTACCCTGTCACTTGAAGACTGACGGACCACGAGAAGGCTCTCCGCTTCCGGCGAGAAACTCGGCCACCGGAATCGTTCGCAGCCCGGAGTGACGATCGGCCGGCCGAGTCGGAGCTCGGCCGCTTCACGCGGGGTCGGGCTTCGTTGGGCTCGGGTGGGGCATCATCGGGGGCCGATGAGCCTTCCTCGAAGCCCGGAGTGACGATCGGCCGGCCGACCCATTCGACTCGCTTCGCTCGCTCAGGGCGGCGGACGGAGCTCGGCCGCTTCACGCGGGGTCGGGCTTCGTTGGGCTCGGGCGAGCGATCGAGACGGGCTTTTCGCGTCCTGATGAGATGGACGCCTCGGAGCGGCCGGGGCTCGCACACCTACCTACCACCTGACCGGAGGGATCGAGTGCATGACCAGCTCTTCAAGGAGCTCCTCCAGGCGTTCTTCGCGGACTTCGTCCGGCTCGTCCTACCGGGCCTCGCGGACCGCCTCCGCCTGGAGCAGCCGCGCTTCCGCGACAAGGAGCGTTTCACCGACACGACCGAGGGAGAGCACCGCTACCTCGATCTCGTGGCCGAAGTCGAGACCACGAGAGGCGAGGAGGAGCTCGTCCTCGTCCACGTGGAGATCGAGGCGAAAGCCCGGGGAGGCGAGGCCATGGGCCAGCGCATGTGGAGCTACGCCATGCAGCTTCGGCTCCGGGGCGCGAAGCACGTGCTGCCGATCGTCCTCTACCTCCGGGGTGGCGCGCCCGACGTTTCTCGGGTCACCCTGACCGACAGCTTCGAGGGAGAGGACCTCGCCACCTTCACCTACTGGACCTTCGGCCTCTCCCGGAGCCGGGCGGAGGAGTACCTCGACCGGCCGGAGGCCCTGGCGGCGGCGCTCGCCGCCTTGATGGACCGGGGTGACCTCTCGGCACCGGAGCACCGGATCGAGTGCCTGCGGCGGGTCGGCCGTGCCGACGTGGACGATGCGCGGAGGTTCCTGCTGGCGAACATCGTGGAGACCTACATAGAATTGGATGACGCGGCACAGGAGGAGTACGAAGCTCTCCTGGCCGAGGAGGGAAACGAAGAGGTGGCGACCATGGAGATGACCTGGGCCGAGAGGATGGAAGCCAAGGGACTGGAGAAGGGCCGGTTGGAGGGAAAGAAGGAGGGCCGGTTGGAGGGAAAGGAGGAGGGCCGGTTGGAGGGGATGCGGACCTTGCTGGCCGATCTCCTCGAGCTCCGGTTCGGGCCGCTCTCCGAGGAGTCGAAGGCGCGGCTCCGGGCCATCGCTTCCGCCGACGAGCTCTCCCACCTCCATCGGCGCGCCCTCGACGCCTCCGGGCTCCGCGAGCTCGGGCTCTAGGCCGCCGCGTGACCATCTCGAGCCGAGCCGCCACCGCGGCGCCCACTCCCGAGCCGGTCGAGGTGTCGGTGGTGCTGCCCTGCCTGAACGAGGAGCGGGGAGTCGCTCTATGCGTGCGCGCGGCCCTCGAGGCCCTCGCCCGGATGGGCGTCACGGGCGAGGTGGTGGTGGTCGACAACGGCTCGACCGACCGCTCGGCCGAGGTCGCCGCCGCCGCCGGCGCCCGGGTGGTGCGCGAGCCCCGCCGCGGCTACGGCTCGGCCTACCTCCGGGGCTTCGAGGCGGCGCGCGGCCGCTACCTGGTGATGGCCGACGCCGACACCTCCTACGACCTCGCGGACCTGGCGCGCTTCGTCGCGCCGCTCGCCCGCGGCGAGTGCGACCTGGTGATGGGGAACCGCCTGGGCGGCGACATCCTGCCCGGCGCCATGCCCTGGAGTCACCGCTTTATCGGCAACCCGATCCTCTCCGGGATGCTCCGCGTCCTCTTCCGGACCCGGATCGCCGACGCCCACTGCGGCATGCGCGGCATCTCCCGGGAGGCGTACCGGCGCCTCGCCCTGCGCACCACCGGCATGGAGTTCGCCTCGGAGATGGTGGTGGGGGCGCTGCGCGAGGGCCTCGCGATCCGGGAGATCCCCATCACCTACCACCCGCGAGAGGGGGAGTCGAAGCTCTCCGGGGTCCGCGACGCCTGGCGCCACGTGCGCTTCATGCTCCTCTACTCGCCGAGCTACCTGTTCCAGCTCCCGGGGCTGGTCCTCATGGCGGTGGGAGCCTTCCTGGTCCTGGCGCTCGCCGGCGGGCCGCGGATGCTCCTCGGCCACCGCTGGGACTACCACCCGCTGCTCTTCGGCGCCATCGCCCTGATCGTGGGCTATCAGCTCGTCCTCTTCGACACCTTCGCCAAGACCTTCTCGGTGGGGGCCGGCCTGGCGCGGCCGGGCGCCTGGATCCGGGGGGTCGTCCGGCTCTTCTCCCTGGAGCGGGGGCTCCTCGTGGGCGCCCTGGTCTTCCTCGCCGGCCTCGGGCTCGAGGTGAAGATCGTCCTCGACTGGCTCGAAGCCGGCGGCGGCGAGCTCATGGCGGTGCGCGGCGTGGTCATCGGGATGACCGCCATGGTCCTGGGCCTCGAGACCGTCTTCGGCTCCTTCCTGGTCAGCCTGATGCTGATCCCGCGGCGGTGAGGGGCCGCGAGGTGGCCGCCACCGAAGGCACCCCGACCGGCTCGGGCCCGCCCTGCCCCCTGTGCGGCGCGACCTCGAGCCGGCCGGTCCACGCCGAGAGCTGGATCGCGATCCGGCGCTGCCGCGACTGCGGCTTCCGGTTCACCGAGGAGCGCAGCGGCGACTTCCGCGACGACGAGATCGCCGCCGAGATCGACGAGTTCTACCGCTGGCTCGATCGCTTCCGCGACGCCCGGGTGCCGCTGCTCGCCCGGCGGCTCGAGTCGATCCGCGGCCGCTTCGGCCTGCCGCAGGGCCCGCTCTCGGTCTTCGAGGTGGGGACCGGCGGCGGCGCCCTGGCCCGCGCCTGCCGCCGGCTCGGTCACCGCTACACCGGCCTCGAGCCCTTCCTCGGGGCGAGGTTCGAGGGGGCCGACGACCCCGACATCACCATCGTGCCGGAGCGGATCGAGACCTTCCGCCCGGCCGAGCGCTTCGACCTGGCGGTGCTCGACAACGTGCTCGAGCACCTGGCGGACCCCGTGGCGGCCGCCCGCAAGGTGCTCGGCCTCCTCGCGCCGGGGGGCGTCGCCTGGTTCCAGGTGCCGAACGAGGTCCAACCGGTCTGGAAACACCGCCTCCTCTCGCGGATCAAGACGCGGCGGATCACCTTTCCGGGCCACGTCAACCTCTTCACCCGCGGTACGCTCGCGCGCTGTCTCGAAGCGGCGGGCGCCTCGGAGGTCACCCTGGGGGCCACCAGCGCCTCCGATCCGGTGCTCACCCGCCTGCTGCTGATGGGCGAGCCCGGCCTCCTGCTGCGCGGGGTGATGGCGGGCCTGCGCGCCAGCCGCCTCGACGTCCGCACGGGATGGGCCTACTGGCTGGACGCCTACGCCCGGCCGTGAGCGCCGCGACCGCCACACCGGAGAGCGAGCGGGGCGCGGCGCTCCGCTACTCGGTGATCGTCCTCACCCGCAACGCCGGAGAGCGCTTCGCCGAGGTCCTCTCCGCCCTCGCCGCCTGCCGGGGGTTCGAGGAGTCCGAGATCCTGGTCGTCGACTCGGGCTCGGCGGACGGCACCCCGGAAGCTCGCCGCCTCGTTCCCGCGGACACGCGTCCTCCGGATCGCTCCCGAGGAGTTCGGCCACGGCCGGACCAGGAACCTCGGGGCCTCGGAGGCCCGAGGCGAGGTCCTGGTCTTCCTGGTCCAGGACGCCACCCCCGCCGACGCGGGCTTCCTCGAGAGCCTGGTCGAGCCGCTGGCGGCGGACCCGCGGATCGCCGCCGCCTACGGCCGGCAGATCCCGCGCCCGGAGGCGACGCCGGTCGAGGCCGAGTTCCTGCGCCGGACCTACCCGGCGGAGCCGGCGCTTCGCCGCCTCGACCCCAGCCCCGGCGAGCGGGTGGGGATCGGCGCCCTGTTCTTCTCGAACGTCTGCTCGGCCGTCCGCCGCGCGGTCTGGAGACGCTTCCCGTTCGACGAGACGCTGATCATGAGCGAGGATCAGAAGTGGGCCCGCGACGTGCTCGAGGCGGGCTGGTGGATCGCCTACCGGCCGGCGGCCGCGGTCCTCCACTCCCACCGCTACCCCCTCGCCAAGGTCTTCCGGCGCAACTTCGACAGCGGGTACTCGCTCCTCGGCGTCACCCACGACTCGCCGCGGGCCATGCTCGCCTACGAGCTGGGCTTCGTCCGCGCGGCGGCCGGGGCGCTCCGGCGGCGGGGCGCGGCGCGGTGGATCCCCTACCTGCTCGCCCACGAGCTCGTCCGGACCCTGGGCTTCGCCACCGGCCGCAAGGCCGCCTGGCTGCCCCCGCCGCTCCGGCGCCGCTTGAGCCTCCACCGGGCCCACTGGGACCGCCACGACTAAATGTGTGATCAGGCCAGAATCGTGACGAACGAGCCGAGTTTCCCGAGGAGCAGAGAGCGCGGGAGGGGGCGTCCCCTTCCCCCCCGTGGGGTGGGAAGGGGATCGAGGGGTTGCGGGGGGCATCCGATGAATCCGGCGGTCTGGAGTAGCCGTTCCGAGGAGCGCAGCCGTGATCGGTCGGCGTGGGCGGGGGACCCAGCGGCCCGTGGCGCCGGAGACGCTTCAGGCGCCTCGTCGGTTTGAGGCGGAGCTTCGCTAGGAACGACTGGCTCGGCGCCCGCCCGACGTGCTAACAATCCCCGCCATGGCCCTCATCGACCTGCTGGGCGCCCTCACCACCCTGATCAGTCTGGGCCTGCTGCTCCTGGGCGGCTTCCTCGCCGCGCTCCACCTGCTCGGCGCGCGCGCGGAGCGCGAGCCCCTGACCCTGGCGATCGCCTCCCTGGTCGCGACCATCGCCATCGCCGTCGGGATCGGCCTCGCCCTCGGGTCGGTGGGCCGGCTCCGGATCGACCTGGCCCTGGCGCTCGCGGCGGCCCTGGCCCTGGCCCTCGCCTGGGCGGAGCGGCGGAGCGGCGGCGAGCGGGCGGCGCGGGCGGCCGGCGCCCTCGGCCGGGCGACGTGGGCGCGCCTCCGCGAGCACCCGGTCCTCGCCCTGATCGCCGTGCACGCCGTGGGCAGCGAGGCCCTCCGCGGCCTCGTCCGCCCTCCGCTCTCCTGGGACAGCCTGATGTACCACCTGCTGCTCGCGGCCCGCTGGCTCCAGGACGGCGACCTGCGCCCGGTCCTCGGCCCCCACCCGACGAACTTCTACGGCTACAACCCGGGCAACGGGTCGATCTGGCTCTGGTGGTGGATGGCCCCCTCCCACAGCGAGCTCTATGTGAACCTCGCCTATCTCGCCCAGTGGCTGCTGCTCGGGCTCGCGGTGGGCGCCGTGGCCCGCCGGCTCGGCGCCCGCCGGTACTGGCCGATCGCCTCCTACCTGGTGCTCCTGACGCCCACCGTGGTGCGCTTCGCCGCCACCCAGTACGTCGACATCGCAGTCGCCGCCTTCCTCCTCGCCGGGATCGGCTTCGCCTTCCGGTGGCTCGAGGAGCCGGCGTGGCCGGAAGCCCTCCTCGCCGGAGCCGCCCTGGGCCTGGCGGCGGGGACCAAGCAGCTCGCCCTGCCCTACGCCGCGGCCTTCGTCGCGGCCCTGCTCTTCGCGGTGCGCGGCAGGCTCCGCCTGCGGGTCCCACAGCTCGCGGCCGGGGCCCTCGCCCTGCTCCTCCTGGGCGGTTTTTTCTACGTCCGGAACCTCGCGCTGGGGGTGAGCCCGCTCGCCGTCGAGTGCGAGCGGCCGGGCGGCGGCGTGCCGGAGCAGCTCTTGCCCGAGTTCCCGCGCCAGCACACGGTCGCCGGCATGATCGGCCCGATGGTGCGCCGGGGGACGCTCTTCGAGGCCTTCCTCGGCACCTCGCGCCTGTCCAGCCTCGAGCTGGGCGTCGGTCCCCAGGCCATCCTGTTCCTTCCTTTCCTCCTCGCCCTGCCTGCCTTCGTCGCGGCGTCCAGCCGGCGCCTGGCCTGGATCGCCTGGAGCCAGATCGTGGTGGAGCTCGCTCTCTGGCTCTTCGTGCCGTTCGCGGCAAGCAACCACGTCTTCGCCAACGTCCGGTATCTGATCCCGGGCATCGCCCTCGCCATGGCCGCCGCCGTCGCCTACGCCGACGGGCGCGGGATGCGGCCCGGGCCCGTCGGCTACCTGGCCGTCGCCCTGGGGATCCAGGACCTGCTCATGCTCCACGCCGAGATGCCCTTCGAGGTCCGGGTGGTGGTGGCCCTCGCGGACCTGGTGGCGGCGGGGCTGCTCGTCTCCGCCGGGCTGCGGGGCGTCGTCCGGCAGCGCCGCCGGGAAGCTCGCGGTCGCCGCCCTGATCCTCGCCGTCCTCCTCGCCCCGCGTCTCGCCGCCTTCCGGATCGCCGACCGCGGCCGCGCCCTGGCCCGGGAGTACACCGCCCACCTGACCGGCAGCCGGTTCTTCGCCGGCGCCTGGACCTGGCTCGACGAGCACGGGGGGGACGGGACCGTCGCCGTGGACAGCGCGCCCGGGAGCTACTTCATCTACCCGGCGATGGGGCCCCGGCTCGAGCGCCGGGCGATCTACGTCAACGTCAACCGCGAGGACCACCCGACGGCCGGCGCCTACCCGGGGTGCGACCCGCGGGTCCACCCCTCGGCCGAGGCCTGGCTCCGGAACCTCGCCAAGCACGACGTCCGCTGGGTCCTCCTGAGCCGCTATCCGGTGGTGGACTTCCCCCTCGAGGAGCGGTTCGTCGAGGAGCACCCGGAGCGCTTCGCCCTGCGTTACGAGGACGAGACCAACCGGATCTACGAGCTCGGGCCGGAGAACCGCGAGCGTCCGGCCGCCCCGCACTCGCCTGCGCCGGACGACGCGGCGAGGCCTTCGCGGTCCACGTCGTAGCCCGCGTGCCGCTTCCCGGCGGTCTCGACCCGCGGCTCGAAGAGCTCGGGGGATTGCCCCACCCAGCCCCCCTCGACCGTCGGCCGGGGCGCGAGGAGGGCGACGCCGTCGATCCCGCGCCGCCGGAGGCGCTCCAGCCAGCACCGACGGCTCGCCCGGCGGGCAAGCTCCCGGCGCAACCGGTAGTCGACCACCGAGCCGTCGGCGGTCACCGGCACGTAGAGCACACGGTTCTGGAGCCGGCTCCCGAGCAGGGGGTAGAGATACCAGTTGTGGCCGAGGCCGTCGAAGCCGGCCGCCACGGCCAGCCTCCGGGGCCGCGCGTCGTCGAAGGCCCGCCAGACCGGCCAGGCCGTGGTGTACCGGGAGTCGAGAGGATGGAGTATGTACGACGGATCGGCCAGATCCGCCGCCGCGGCGTAGATGGGATAGCGAAACGCCCGCCGCACGACCTCCACCCCCGCCGCGGCGCCACCCGCGACCAGGAGCACGAGGGCGGCCGTGGCCAGCCGCCGGGCCCGGCCGCCGCCCGCGGCCCGGCGCGCGACGACCCCCACCGCCGCCGCGAGGGCCGCCGCCGGGACGAGCACCCAGGCGGTCGCCCGGAGGTCGACCGCGTGCCAGCCCAGGGGGACGGAGAAGAGCGCGCCGCTCACCGCCGCGGCCGCCGCCACGGTCCTCGCCACGCGATGGTCGAGGAGCGCGGCGAGCACACCCAGGGCGGCGAAGGCCGGTACGAGGTAACGGCCCGACGTGGTCACCATGGAGGTCGTCCGAAACAGCTCCATGGCGCCGCTCGCGTAAGCGCCCAGGAGGACGGCGGCCACCGATCCGAGGTAGATCCCGGCCGGGAGCGTCCGCCGGCGCAAGCGCGGGACCGCGGCGAGCGCCAGCAGCAAGACGAGGGCGGCGCCCGGCCCCGGGTTCAGAAAGGCGCCCGAGGGAGCCCATCGCACGAGCAGGTAGCGAAGGGAGTCCAGGGTCGAGAGCCGGAGGCGCGGGGACTCGATGATCCTCCGGGTCACCGCCGCCGACTCGGCGTTCCCGGCCGAGAGCTCGACCCCCGCGAAATGCAGCGGCACCGGGTAGAGCGGCGACCCGCGCTCGACCCAGGCCCGGACGTAGGTCGGCGCGGCCACCGCCGACGCGACGACGAGAGCGGCCAGCGCCCCGGCGCGCGCCCGCGGGGCCGCGCGGCTGCGGGCGAGCTGCAGGAGGACGACCGCGCCGCCCAGGGCGAGCAGCGGCAGCGCCAGGAGCTTGGCGCCGGCCGCCAGGGCGAGCGCGGCGACCGCCAGCGGCGCCTCGCGCGGAGGGCCGCCCCGGGCGACGCGAACGACGAAGACGGCACCGAGGGCGCTTCCCGCCAGGGTCAGGTTGTCGACGTAGGCGGTCCCCACGTAGGCGAGGGCGGCCGGCATCGCACCCACGGCCAGGGCCGCCAGGAACGCCGGCCGCGGGCGTCCTCCGAGCTTCCCGCGCCGCGGCGTAGACCCCGAGGAGCGCCAGGCCCCATACCAGGAGGCCCGCCGGCGCGATCAGGGCGTCGTCGTGGAGCGGCAGCATGGCCCAGGACCAGAGGATCTCGCCGGCCACCGGGAAGAACCGGTAGGCGCCCCAGGCGTCCGGCGCCGGGGCGTCGGTGAATCCCCCGGCCTGGACGAAGCGCCCGGCCTTGAACAGGTGATAGGTCAGGTTGTCCCAGCCCAGGGGCGGCGCGGCCAGGGCGCGGAGGCAGCGGACGAGCGCCACGGCCAGGACCCCGCCCGCCACGGACCGCTCGAGCGGACCGAGGGAGCCGGCGAAGGCCCGGAGCCGGCCCAGGTCGTCGCGGAGCGACGCCAACGGCGCCCGCAACCCCTCCTCCCGGCGCACCCGGACGAGCGCGGCGCCGGCCGCGAGCACGAGGACGACGGGGAGGCGGAAGACGTGGACCGAGCCGAGCACCCAGAACGACGCCACCGCCAGCCAGAGCGCGGCGATCGCCGCGGCGCTCCAGCGGGTCGCGACGCCCGCCCCGGGGACCAGCCGCCACGCCAGCCGGTAGCCGAGCCAGCCGAGCGAGGCGAAGAGCACCGCCGCCGCGGCGCCGCCGAGCACGTCCCGGGCCGGTGAGAGCTCCATCGGGGCCGCCTCAGGCGGCGAAGAAGGCGTCGAGGGCGGAGGTCACCGTCGCCACCTCGTCGTCGGTGAGCTCCGGAAACATCGGCAGGCTGAGGGCCCGCTCGGCGGCCCGCTCCGCAACCGGCAGCTCGAGCCCCTCGGGGTGGAACCGCCCCAGGGCCGGCTGGCGGTGGAGTGGGATCGGGTAGTAGACGGCCGAGCCGATGGCCCGCCCGGCCAGGTGCTCGCGCAGGGCGTCGCGACGCTCCGCCAGGAGGGTGAACTGGTGGTAGACCGGCTCGCTCCCGGCCGGATCGGCGAGCAGCTCGATCCCGCCGCGGCCCGCGAGAGCCGCGCGGTACGCCGCGGCGATCTCCCTTCGGCGCGCGTTCGCCTCCTCCAGCCGGGGGAGGCGCAGGGCCAGGACCGCCGCCTGGAGGGCGTCGAGCCGGCTGTTCGTGCCCAGCTCGCCGTGCCGGTAGTGCTCGGTGCGGCCGTGGTTGGCCACCCGGCGCACGCGCGCCAGGAGCTCCGGGTCGCCGCCGGTCACCGCCCCGGCGTCGCCGAAGGCGCCCAGGTTCTTGGTCGGGTAGAAGCTCCAGCACGCGAGCTCGCCGAAGGTGCCGACGCGCCGGCCCTCCGCCCGCGCGCCGTGCGCCTGGGCCGCGTCCTCGACCAGCCAGAGGCCGCGGCGGCGGCAGAGCGCGCCGAGCGCCTCGACGTCGAACGGCCGGCCGAAGAGGTGGACTCCGATCACGCCCACCGTGCGGGGGCCGATCCGCTCCTCGACCGAGGCGGGGTCGAGGTTGAGGGTGCCGGGCTCGACGTCCGCGAACACCGGCACGCCGCCGGCGAGCGCCACGGCCGAGCCGGTGGCGACGAAGGTGAAGGCGGGCACCACCACCTCGTCGCCGGCCTCGAGGCCGAGCGACCGGAGCGCGACGACCAGCGCGTCGGTGCCGTTGGCCACGCCGACGCAGCCGCCGGCCCCGAGGTACGAGGCGAAGGCCGCCTCGAAGCGCTCGACCTCGGGCCCCCCGATGAAGGCCGCCGCCCCGACCTGCTCCGCCCAGCGCTCGGCGAGGGGCTCGGCGAGAGCGGCGGCGGCGCGGCGGAGGTCGAAGGAGGGAATGGTCATGGGACATCTCCTGGGGTGCCGGCCGCGGCGCCGGGGCCGAGCGGCTCCCGGGTCCACGGGGTGGCGTAGAGGGCCAGCGTGTCGTGGCCCAGCGTGATGTTGCCGGGCACGTGGAGGGCGTGGAGCCGGGTGAAGCCCGACCCCGGACGGTCGACGCTCGCGAGCCAGTCCGGGAAGACGACCAGGTAGTCCGGCCGCCGCTCGGCGATGAAGGCGAGGACGCCCTCCTGCCAGGTGCCGCCCCGGGCCTTCGCCTCGGCCACCGCGTCGAGGACGCGCGGGTCGGCGATCCCGGCCAGGTCGACGACCCGGTTGGGCAGCAGGGCGGAGAGGGCGCCGATGTCCATGGTGGCGACCACCGCCCCGGGCGGCAGCCGTCCGGCGAGCCAGCGGGCCATCCCCACGTCGCCCGACTCGACGTCGCGGACGTTCCTGGCGTAGAGCGTCGCGCCGCGGGCCAAGGCGAGAAGCGGCGGCGCGAGGAGCACGAGGAGCCCGGCCAGCGTCAGGACCCGCCGCGGGCGCGAGCTCCGCCAGCTCGGCCCCAGGGCCTCCGCGACCGGCTCGAGGCCGAGGACGCCGAGCACGATCAGGACCGGGAAGAGCGGGAAGAGGTAGCGGCCGAAGTTGCCGAGCAGCGGGCCGCCCGCTTGCGGGGTGAGGCAGGCGTAGGCCAGGGGGAGCGCCGCCGTCCAGAGGGCGGGGAGAAGCCCCCGGTCCCGCGGCGTGCCCAGCCGGCGGACCAGCGCCACGGCGCCGGCCGGCGCCAGGACCAGCGCCCAGGGCTGCGGCCGGAAGAAGACCCCGGCGGCGAGGTAGAGGTAGTGGAGGTCCGGCGGGTGGACCCCTCCGCCTCCGGCCTTGGCCGCGAAGGTGGTGGGCAAGGGCGACCCGCCGCTCCAGAGGTACCAGAGGGAGATCGGCACGAAGGCCAGGGAGGCCACCGCCAGGGGCAGGGCCAGCCGGCCCGGGGCGAGGGCGCGCCGGCCGATCCAGCCGAGAGCGCCGTCGGGCCGCCGGCGCCAGAGCAGGACGCCGTCCAGGGCGGCGCAGGCGAGGAGGAGGAGCCCTTCGGGCCGGGCGAGCACCGAGAGGCCCAGGACGGCCAGGGAGAGCCGGGGCCTCCCGGGATCCGCCCGCTCCCGCAGGTGGAGGACCAGGCCGCCCAGGGAGAGGACGACGAACAGGGGGATCTCCATCCCGGAGAGCGACGACCAGGCCATCCAGCTCGTCGCGGCCACCAGGCCGGCCGCCAGCGCCGAGAGGGCGCCGGAGAGGTCGAGCTTCCCGGGCCAGGCGCCACGAGAGAACCACCCCCGCGGCCTCGAAGGCCACGCCCAGGAGCTGCATCCAGGCCACGCCGTCGAGCCCCGCCGCGGGCCCGAGGGCGACCAGCGCGGTCCAGAGCGGGGCCGTCGAGCCGGGCACGAGCTGCCCGGGCACGATGGACAACCCGTGGCCCGCCGCCAGGTTCCGGGCGAAGGCGAGGTGGATCCAGGCGTCGTCGAGCGGGAGGGTGGGCCGGCCGCCGACCACGTACGCGGCGGCCATGGCGTAGCCCGCGGCGGTCGTCACCGCCGCGGCGGCGAGCAGCCCCGGGACCCACCAGGGCGCAGCCCGCGGGAGCGATGGAGCCGGGCGCGACATCGACCGCGAAGCATACCCCGGGGCCCTCGCCACGGGCTGCGAGTCCACTAGATGTCTGATCAGGCCAGAATCGTGACGAACGAGCCGAGTTCCTCGAGAAACAGCCCGAGAGGGTGGGGGCGTCCCCTTCCCCCCCGTGGGGTGGGAAGGGGAACGAGGGGATGCGGGGGGCATCCGATGAATCCAGCGGTCTGGAGTCGCCGTTCCGAGGAGCGCAGCCGTGATCGGTCGGCGTGGGCGGGGGACCAGCGGCCCGTGGCGCCGGAGACGCTTCAGACGCCTCGTCGGTTTGAGGCGAAGCTTCTCTAGATGTCTGATCAGGCCAGAATCGTGACGAACGAGCCGAGTTTTCGGACGTGGCAAGCCCGGGAGGGGGCGTCCCTCTCCCCCCGCGAGGGTGGGAGAGGGATCGAGGGTGAGGGGGGAGATCCGATGAATCGACCGGTCTGGAGAAGCCGTTCCGGTGAGCGTAGGCTCGATCGACCGACGTGGGCGGGGGACCTGCGACTCACGAAGCCCAAGACGCTCAAGACGCCTCGTCGGTTTGAGGCGGAGCTTCGTTAGATGTCTACCCTGGGCCAAATCGTGACGAATGAGCCGAGTTTCTTCAGCGCGGCGATACGGGGAGGGGGCGTCCCCTTCCCCCCCGTGGGGTGGGAAGGGGATCGAGGGGATGCGGGGGGCATCCGGTCAACCGTCCCCTTTCCCCCCCCGTGGGGTGGGAAGGGGAACGAGGGGATGCGGGGGGCATCCGATGAATCTGGCGGTCTGGAGTCGCCGTTTCGAGGAGCGCAGCCGCGATCGGTCGGCGTGGGCGGGGGAGCTACCGGTCACGAGGCCTGGGATGCTCTTGCCGCCTTGTGGTCTGAGGCGGAGCCTCGTTAAACTTCGCCGTCGCGATGGCCTTCTCCCCGCTCCAGCGCCGTCTCCGAAGGGTCTCCCGCATCGCCCTCTACGGCAGCTTCGCGCTCCTCGTCGCCCTGAGCGCCCTGCTCGTCTTGCTGACGGCGGAGCCCCTGGTCCAGGAGCCGCGCGTGACGTGGGGCGGCGTGGACTACGCCTCGCTGGAGGCGGTCCGTCTGCTCGGGGACTACGTGCGCATCGACACCTCGGCCGCGACCGGCAGCACGCTCGCCGGGGCCCGCTTCCTGGCCGGCGTGCTGGAGAGAGCGGGCATCCCGTACCACCTCGAGCGCATCGGCGAGAAGGACGCGAACCTGTGGGCGGTCCTGGACGGCAGGAGCCGGGAGGCCGTGGTGCTCCACCACCACATGGACACCGACCCCATCGCGCATCCCGAGGCCTGGCCCTACCCGCCCTTCAGCGCCCACATCGCCCTGCCCTGGATGTACGGCCGGGGCACCTTCGACATGAAGAGCATCGGGATCGCCCAGCTCCTGGCCTTCCTCGACCTGGCCAAGAGCGGCAGGACGCCCGCCAGGTCGGTGATCCTGCTGGCGACCAGCGGCGAGGAGACGGGCAGCGAGCTCGGCACCCGCTGGATCCTCCACCAGCACCCGGAGCTCGCCGACCGCTTCGGGGTCGTGCTCACCGAGGGCGGAGTGGTCGAGGGGCGAAGTGGCGAGGACTTGAAGTACTGGGGCACCGAGTTCGCCCAGAAGAGGTTCGTCACCCTGCTGGCCTGCGATCCGTCCCGCGAGCGGCTCGAGGCGCTCCGGGAGGACGTGCGCCACAACGAGACCCCCGAGCCGCACCTGCGGCTGGTCGACGAGGTGCGGCAGTTTCTCCCTCGCTACGCCCCGTCCCGGGATCACGAGGCGTACCGCGAGGCCTTCGCCCATCCGGAGCGCATTCTCCGGGACCGCGTTCTGTTCGAGAGCCTGCCGCAGTACGTCCGCTCGATGTTCCGCGACGAGCTGCACCCGCTCCAGGTGCGCCACGCCGAGGGCGGCGGCTGGGAGCTGCCGGTGACGATCCACCTCCTGCCCGGCGTCGAGCTCGACGACGTGCGCGACGAGCTGCTCCCCGAGTGGCTCTTCTACGGCGTCCGGACCACGATCGAGCCGGACGCCTCGGCCCACCACGGGAGCCCCCTCGACAGCCGGGTCATGAGGGCCGTCCAGGACCTCGTGGCCCAGGCCCATCCGGAGGTCCCCGCAGGACCGGTGTTCCTCTCCTGGGTGGCGACCGACTCGCGCTTCTTCCGGGCCTACGGCATCCCGTCCTACGGGTTCTCGCCGTTCCTGATCCTCACCTCGGACGCCCTGCGGGTCAGCGGTGCGGGCGAGCGGATCGCGCTGCCCGACTACGTGGACGGCGTGGCGCTCTACAAGCGCCTCGTGCGGCGCCTCGCGGCTGACAATCCTCGCCAGGCGGGATGACACTCCATGTCACTCGCGGGAGGTCCGCCGGCGGCCGATGCCCCATGGGAAACCGCCCAGGGGGAAGGGACCACCCTGGCACATTCCCTGCACGAGAAGCAATTACGGATTTTTCTCGGCTCAACCGGTTTCCCGGTCCAAGGAGGACGAACCATGATGATGAAACTCCGCAACCGGCAGCGCGGCTTCACGCTGATCGAGCTGCTGATCGTGATCGCGATCATCGGCATCATCGCCGCCCTGCTGATCCCCAACTTCCTGGATGCGCTCAACAAGGCGAAGCAGAAGCGCACCATGGGCGACATGAAGGACACGGGCACCGCCTGGATGTCCTGGCTCACCGACCTCTACGGCGCCGCGGCGGCGGCCGGAGCGACCCAGACGGTCACCCTCGCGTCCGCCTACGCCTTCGACAATGTCGTCACCGACCTCCAGCCCCAGTACATCCAGGAAGTCAAGCAGAGTGATGCCTGGAACCACACCTACGCGTACTGCCGCCCTCCCGCCATCACGGACGTGGTCGCCCAGGGCGGAGCGTCTGGCCAGTCGACCCTCGGGATCGCCTCGCGGGGACGCGACACCGACTTCCAGATCTCGGGTCCCTGCGGAGCCACGATCACGGCAGGGGCTTTCGATCCGACGGACTACGATCAGGACCTCGTCTGGTCCGACGGCTTCTTTCTCCGGTATCCGCAGAAGAACATCAGCTGAAGCTGATCCCGTCGGGTGACGGAGGCGACGATCGTCCTCCGTCGGAAAGTCCGGCGACGCTCGGAGCCGCCCGCCTCCCGGAGGCGGGCGGTTTCGTTTGATCCTGACCCGTGACAAGCCGACGCCGAGTCCTCTCCGGCCTTCTCCTGGCGGCGCTCCTCGGCTCCGCCTCCGCCCCCTCCCCGGCCCGCTCCGTCCCCCGGAGCGGTGGCCTCTCGGAAGCCGCCCGCTGGCTCCAGGCCTACCTCCGAATCGACACCACCGATCCGCCCGGCCACGAGGAGCG
The DNA here is from genome assembly GCA_963741925.1 of uncultured Acidobacteriota bacterium. GTDB lineage: Bacteria > Acidobacteriota > Thermoanaerobaculia > Multivoradales > DATKCC01 > CAVUBL01. The sequence continues at coordinate 436,403 of CAVUJU010000001.1, read as the reverse complement.
GGGTGCCGCCTACCTGGCCGGCCTGTTGCACCGGGAGGGGATTGCGACCACCCTGCTGGTGAGCCCGGAGGGGCGGACCAGCCTCTACGCCCGGCTCCCCGCCTCACCGACGGCCGGGCGGCGGGCGGGTGGGGCGCTCGTCCTCCTCCACCACATCGACGTGGTGCCCCCGGGCCCGGACTGGACGGTGGCGCCCTTCGCCGGCACGGTGAAGGACGGCCGCCTCTGGGGGCGGGGCGCCCTCGACATCAAGAGCCTGGGGATCGCCGATCTCGCGGCGCTCGTCGCTCTCCACCGCCGGCGCGTGCCGCTGGCGCGCGACGTCGTCTTGCTCGCCGTCGCCGACGAGGAGCGGGGCGGACGCCAGGGGGTGGGGTGGCTCCTCGCGAGCCACCCCGAGCTGTTCGCCGGCGCCGCCGCGGTGCTCAACGAGGGCGGCGCCAACCGGACGGTCAACGGCCGCGCCCTGTGGGCGGGCATCGAGGTGGCCCAGAAGCGGCCCCTCTGGCTCCGGATCTCGACGACGGGTCGGCCGGGCCACGGCTCCGCGCTGAGCCCCTCGAGCGCCACCCACGAGCTCGTCCGCGGCCTCGCCCGCGTCCTCGACCTGCCCCTGCGCTGGAAGGTGACCCAGGCCGCCCGCCTCTACCTGGGTGCCCTGGCCCCCCTTCACAACGCCAAGTACCGGACGATGTTCACCCACCTCGACGACGTCATCCGGGAGGATGGGCCCAGGGAGGACTTCATCCCGGGCCTCGCCAACCTGTTTCTCGACACCTTCCAGGTCACGGTCCTCCGGAGCGGCCAGAAGATCAACGTGATCCCCGGCGAGGCGAGCGCCCTGGTCGACGCCCGGCTCCTCCCCGAGACCGACGGCCCGGCCTACCTCGCCCGGATCGAGCAGGCCCTCGGCGACCGGCTCCACGTGGAGGTCCTCCTGACCTCGCCCCCCCTGCCACCGGCGCCGGTCGACGACCCGATCTACCGGGCAGTGGCGAAGGTGCTCGCAAAGACCGCGCCGCCGGTGCCCGCCTTCATCGCCGGCTTCACCGACTCGCGCTACTTCCGCGCGCGGGGCATCCCGGCCTACGGGGTGTCGCCCTTCTTCCTCGAGCCCCAGGACTTCTTCGGCATCCACGGCCCCGACGAGTCGATCCCGCTCGACGAGCTGGATCGTGGCGTCGAGCGCATGAAGCAGATCGTCGAAGCCTGCGCGACCACCTCCGGGTGAGACGGTGTGGCCTCGGGGAGGCGGGTCTCGGTCGACGGCTGGTCCGTGCGCTCTCCGGATCGCGGCGGTTGCCGAGATCGGGGTGTCCGGGCGGCTACAATCGCCGCCGTGGCCGTCCACGTCCTGCTCGACCTCTACGCCGCCCTCGTCGGTCTGGTGACCGGCAGCTACCTGAACGTGGTGATCTACCGGCTGCCCCGCCGGCTCTCGACGGTGCTGCCCCGCTCGCGGTGCCCGACGTGCGGCGCGCCGATCCGGGCCCGGGACAACCTGCCCGTCCTCTCCTGGCTCCTCCTCCGAGGGCGGTGCCGCGCCTGTGGCACGCGGATCTCGGGCCGCTACCCCCTGGTCGAAGCCCTGACCGGCGCCCTCTTCGTGGCGTCGCTGGAGCGCTTCGGTCCGAGCGGCGCGGCCCTGTTGGCGGCGATCTTCTGCAGCCTGATGGTGGCGCTGGCCTGGATCGACCTCGAGCACCTGATCCTCCCGGATCGGATCACGCTCCCGGGCATCGCCGCCGGGATCGTCCTCCAGCTCCTCGTCCCCTGGGGGGGGATGGTGGCCGGCGTCGTCGGTGCGCTCGTCGGCGCGGGGCTGCTCCTCGCCGCGTACGGCCTCTGGTGGCTGGTCCGGCGCGAGGAGGGGCTGGGCCTGGGCGACGTCAAGATGCTGGCGATGATTGGAGCCTTCCTCGGCTGGCGCGGCGTCGCGGTGTCGCTCTTCGTGGGCGCGCTCACCGGCGCGGCGTTCGGCCTCGGCCTCCTGGCCGTGGGGCGCGGCGCCCTGCGCTCGAAGATCCCCTTCGGCGCCTTCCTGGCTCTCGGAGGCCTGGTGGCGCTGTTCGCGGGACGGGCCTTGGTCTCGTTCTACCTGCGGACCGCCTTCGGCATCCCCCCGCTCGCCGCCGGCCCATGAGCGGGCCGGGCGCGAGCGACCCACGGCGGCGCCGCCGGTCCCGCGGCGTCGGGCTGCGCCGCGAGGTCCTGGTCCTGCTGCCGGTCGCCGTGTTCCTGCTGGTCCTCCTTTCGGTCTTCACGCTCTTGTCCTACCGCAGCGGGATCGCGCTGCTCATCGAGGAGCGCCGGGCCGAGGCCCTGAAGCTCGCCGAGCGGGTGGCGGGCGCGGCCGCGGGCGGAGAAGCTCGACACGGCGGCCCTCCGCGCCCTGGCGCCGGGCGCGGAGGGGGTGAGCGTCCTCGGACCGCTGGGCGAGGTCCGCGCCCACGCGGGGAGCCTGCCGGACGAGCCGCTTCTCGGCCCGCTCGACGGCTCGCGGGCGCCGGCGGCGCGCGCCGTCGGCCCCGACGAGCGCAGAGGCGACGCGGTGGTCGCCCTGGCGCCGGTCGGCGCGGGCGGCGGCTGGGCGCGGGTCGACCTCGCCGCTCCGGCCCTCGCCCTCCAGCGGCGGAGCGCTCGGGTCCTCACCTGGGTGGTGCTCGGCGGCGACGCCGCCCTGGCGCTGCTGGTGATCCTCTTCCTCGGCCACATGCTCGCCCCCTTCGACCGCTTGCTCGAGCGGGCCCGGCTGGCGGGCGAGACGCCGCCGGACCGGGAGGACGAGATCCCCTTCCTGCTCGACACCTTCGAGCGCGCGCTGCGCTCCATGGCCCGGGTCGAGCCCCCGCCTGCCGACGAGGAGATCGCGGTCCTGCAGCGGACCCTCTCCGCGAGCTTCGAGAGCGGGGTGCTGCTCCTCGATCGCGAGGGGACGGTGCTCGCGGTCAACGGTCCCGGCGCCGAGCTCCTCGAGCTGGCGGAGAGCCCGCCCGCGCGGCCGCTCGCCGAGGTGCTCGCCGAGCACCCGGCGCTCGCCCGGCTGCTCGCGGGCGCCGTGGCGGGCGAGCGCGGGGTGCGCCGGCGCGAGATCGCCACCGTGACGCCGTCCGGCCGGCACCTGACGCTGGGGCTCACGGTCCATCCCCTGCGCCGGGACGACGGGGCCTCCCGCGGCTTCCTGGTGCTCTTCGCCGACCTGACCGAGGTCCGGCGCCGGTCCGAGCAGACCCGCCTCGCCGAGAGCCTGCAGCAGGTCGGCGAGCTCGCCGCCGGCGTCGCCCACGAGATGCGCAACAGCCTGGCGACGCTCAAGGGCTACCTCACCCTGATCGAGCGGAGCGCCGCGCCCCGTGGTGGACCGCGGCCGGCGGCGGAAGGCGACGACATGGCCGACTACGTCGGCGAGATCCGGCATGAGACCGACCACCTCCAGCGGGTGCTCGAGGACTTCCTCTCCTTCGCCCGCCCCGGCACCGTGCGCCTCGAGGAGGTGGATCTCCACCAGCTGGTCGCGCGGGCCGCAGCCGACCCGGTGCTCGCCGGCGCGGTCGTCGAGCTGGCGCCCCGCGCCGGCGCGCGCTACGCCCTGCTCGGCGACCCGCAGCTCCTCGAACGCGCCTTCAGGAACCTCCTCCACAACGCCGTCGAGGCCGCCCGGGAGGGCGGGGGCCGAGCGGTCGAGGTGACCGTCGGGCACTCCGGCGACGCCCTCGTGGCGACGGTGGCGGACCGGGGTCCGGGAGTCCCCGAAGAGCTCCGGGAGCGTCTCTTCCATCCCTTCGCCAGCGGCCGGCCCGGAGGCGTGGGCCTGGGCCTGGCGCTCGCCCGGCGCATCGTGGTGGTCCACGGCGGCCGCCTGGAGCTCGAGGACCGGCCGGGGGGCGGCACGGTCGCCCGGGTGACCCTGCCGACTGGCGAGGATGTTACGAACGGTAACATCGAGCCCTTCGATCGCGAGGCGCGAGACGCCACCCCGCCCCAGGGGTGACCGCGCAACTTGCTGATCCCGAGGCGTTTCCGGAGCTTCCCCGATCGATGGCACCGGAGTTGCTGTAGGGAGAGGGCGTGGAACCGACAACGCGTGGGCCGCGAGGCCGCTCCGGCGGCTTCACCCTGATCGAGCTGCTCGTGGTGCTCGCCATGCTGGGGATCGTCCTGGCCCTGGGAATCCCGGCGCTCCACAACCTGATCCTGCGCAGCCGGACCGAGGGCTTCGCCCGCGACCTCGCCATGGTGATGCAACGCGCGCGGCTCGAGTCGATCAAGAAGAACCGGCCGGCCGCCGTCGCGGTCGACCCGGCCACCCACGACATGGTGGCCTTCCTCGACGCCGACGCCGACGGAACGTTCGATCCCGACTCGGGAAACCCGCCGGCGACCCTGGACTACCAGATCATGCGGCTCCCCCTGCCGACCTATCTCTCCTACCGGGACCCCGCGGGCGCCACCGGCGAGGCTTCGATCTACGGCATGAGCATGGTCTCCCTCGGAGGGCAGGACCGCAAGGCCGCGATCTTCCAGCCAGACGGGTCGATCGCGGACCCCAAGACCGACACACAGGCGTTCGCCTTCCGGATCGCCGACGCGCGGGACAACACGCTCGAGGTGCAGGTGGCCCCGCCGGCCACCGCCAAGATCAAGGTCCTCAAGTACCAGGATGGCGAATGGCTCGGCTCACGGGACCCGTCCGACCCGGACTCCAAGCGCTGGGAGTGGAAGTGATGCGCGTTCGACACGTTTCTCGCGAGAGGGGCTTCTCGCTCATCGAGGTCCTGGTGGCCGCCCTCATTCTCGGGATCATCGCCCTGGGCCTCGTGCCCCTCTACACGCGGGCGATCCGGAGCAACTTCGAGGGCTTCGACTACTCCCGGGTGAGCAATTTCGCCAAGTCCCGGGCCGAGGCCTACCTCGAGCTCCCGTTCAACAGCGCCGCCCTGACGGTGCCGCCAGGCGCCACCGAGCTCCCGGTCACGGACTTCTACTCGTTGAGGAAGCACGACTGGGAAGACGCGCTAGCCGCCGACGACACCGCCCTCTTCACCCGCACCACGACGGTGCGCCAGTTCTCGGTCGGTGATCTGACGAACCCCCTGAACGGAGACGCTCCTCCCGGCGCGGTCCACCTCAAGGAGGTCACGGTGGAGATCCAGGGCAGCCACGGCAGCGGCGCCCTCGGAACCGGCAAGAGCATCGCGGTCCGGGTCTTCAAGTCCCAATAGGGCCCATACCACGCCTGATCGGAGCGAAGTCGTGACCAAGAAACCGAGCTGTTCAGCGCCGCGAGGCCGGGCGGGGGCGTCCCCTTCCCCCCCGTGGGGTGGGAAGGGGATCGAGGGGTTGCGGGGGGCACCCGGTCGGGCGGGGGCGTCCCCTTCCCCCCCGTGGGGAGGGAAGGGGATCGAGGGGATGCGGGGGGCACCCGGTCACTCGGCCGGCTTCACCCTGATCGAGACGCTCGTCTCCCTGGCGGTCATGGCCCTCGTCCTGGTGGGCCTGCTGGGGCTCTTCGAGTTCAACAGCCGGGTGGCCCGGGCCCAGGTGAACGTGGCCGAGATGCAGCAGTCGCTGCGCGCGGCGCAGACCAGCATGAGCCGCGAGATCCGGATGGCGGGCCGGGGCAGCCTGCCGGTCTTCGCCGGCGCGCACTCCCTGCCCGACGGCGTCGCCGTCGCGGTCGCGAACAACGTGCCCGACGGCACCACGGTCGGCGGCGGCGCGGGGCCCGAGGTCGTCGCCGGCACCGACGTGCTGACCATCCGGGGGGTGTTCGACAGCCCGATGTACCAGGTGAATACGCCCCTGGACGGGAAGATCAACGCTACCGGCACGGGCGAGGTCACCGTCCGGGAGGTCAGCCCGACCGGCATCACGCAAGACCTCCAGCCGCTCAAGGACGCCATCTCCGGCGGACGCCCCGAGGCGCTCCTGCTGGTCAGCGCCCTCGACGACTCGATCCAGGCGGTCGTGGAGTTGACCTCGGATTCCAAGGACAACGGTGACAACGTGGTGCTCGCCTACACGATCGCCGGGACCCACGGTCCCGACTACCTCGGCCTCTCCGGCGGCGCCTTTCCGGCGACGCTCACCACCGTGACCGCCGTGGGCCTCCTCGAGGAGTATCGCTACTACGTGCGCAAGCAGGCGGCCGGACCGGTGCTCTCCCGGGCGCGACTCTACCCGGGAACCGAGGCGGCCTACGCCGGCGACGCCGGCGACACCGACAACCTGCACCAGGACATCGCCGACAACATCTTGGACCTCCAGGTCGCCCTCGGGGTCGACACCAACAACAACGAGACGATCGAGGACACCGCAGACGGCTCGGACGACTGGCTGTTCAACTCGCCGGCGGACTCCTCCGGCGGCGGGCCGGACCCGACCCACTGGAACGGCGATACGAAGCCGCTCTACTACGTGCGGATCGACACCCTGGCCCGCACCGACCACGCCGATCCCAAGTACGTCTCGCCGCCGATCCAGGCGATCGAGGACCACGCGTACGACGAGCCTGCCCAGCCGGTGGCCGGCACCGAGCTCGCCCGCGCCTACCGGCGCCGGCTGCTCCAGACCGTGGTGGACCTGAGGAACGTGTCATGAGACCCCGAGCCCTCGCACCCGCCGCCGCCCTTCACCGCCGCTCGGAGGCGGGCAGCGCCTACCTGATCGCTCTGCTCGCCCTGGTCGTGCTGACCATCATCGGGCTCTCGCTCTCGCTCATCACCCAGACCGAGATGCAGATCGGGGCCAACGAGAAGTCCATCGAGCGCACCTTCTACTCCGCCGACTCGGGCATCGCGTTGGCGACCGCCAGCACCCTGGTCACCCACCGGCCGGCCTGGAGCGAGATCTACAAGCTGCCGGACCCGACGGGAAGGGCCTTCGCGCTGACCAACGAGGTGGACGTCTCGCCCTTCTTCCCCATCTCGTCGGGCCCGTGCAACCTCTGCGACATCAGCAACGCCGGCCAGTACGGGGTTCACACCTACGAGAAGGCAAATCACGCCGTCACCTCCACCGCCATCCGGCGCCTGCCGGGCAACGACCAGGTCAGCCTCGCCGAGCGGTCACTGACGGCCATGGTGGAGTTCCAGCCGTGGGAGCTGCCTCCGGCGTCGCTGCTCGCGGCGAAGGACCCGAAACAGCTCGCGAAGATCAAGTTCTGAGACGGAGGCAACGATGGCTCATCGACCCGGGTTTCGCCCATCGGCCAAGGCTCTCTTGGCCTCCGTTCTGCTTTGCTCCACTGTCGTCGGCGTCGTGCGGCGAGCACAGGCGGCCGACGACATCGACCTCCTGCGCGAGAACGGCGGCACGCCGTTCGTTATGGTGCTGGTCGACACATCGGCGTCGATGAACCTGAACCCGCCCGCCAGCCAACAGGGCTCCAGCTCAAGCGATTTTGGGGACCTCTCTCCTGCCGACGCCGACGACAAGGGCTCGAAGCTCTTCGCCGTCAAGGAGGCCCTCTACGAGGCCCTCTATCAGGTGGACAACGTCCACTTCGGCATCGCGACTTTCAACAAGGACCTAGTGCGAGTCCGTGCCAAGCACTGGCTCTACGTACCCGAGGCGGCGGCGACCTTCGAGACCACGCCCGCCTTCACCTACCCGGCGCCACCCCCATACGAGCTTTCGAGCCTGAAAGCGAACTGGCGTGACATCGAGAAAACCGACAACATGTCACTCCTCAAGGGGAGCTGGGTCTTCGGCGCCCAGTTCAACGCCGGGGTGGCCGGGAGCTGTGCCAACCCGATCGACTTCGACCAGAACAACGGCGACATCAAGCTGAACCGGTTCCCGAAGCTGGGAGTCATGGGCCTCGACACGACCACCCTGTGGCTCGAGACGTCGAACACCACCTATCGCCTCCAGGTTCGCCAGACGCCCGGCGTGACCGCAAGGCTCGGTAGTCCCACGCTCTCGGTGGACCTGGAGCTCACCCCGGTCCACGACTGCGGCTCACCGGACGCCGAGCTGAGCATGACCCGGACGATCCAGTTCAAGGAGATCACCGACTTCATCATGGTCGAGACTGACGTCACCGGCGCAAGCAAATCGAGCAATCCCGGCGTCCACGGCGCCCCCGCCATCTACGAGCCAAAGCCCGAAACCAGTCTGTGCACCAGCGAGGAAACGGTGGCCGGCTTCTGGCAATACCAGGACATGGCCGCCATCAACACCTGCGGCAACCCCAACGGTTCGAGCCAGCCCTTTACAGGCCGGGGTTGGGACGCCAACTCCGACTCCCCCGGGTCCCTGGCCGGAGCTGAGGACCTCGACACATATCCGAAGCCGCTGGCCAGCTGCTCCGAGAGTGACGGCTGTTATGACGTGAATTTTCCTACGGTGCCTTTTCCCAACGAGGCCGACAACGAGCTCGACTTCGGCGACGTCATCCCCCTCGACTGGGAGGTGGACTACCGGGAGGAGTTCCTGCGCCGGGTCAATCCGCTCCACCCCGACTTCAATCCGAGCGACGAGGACTCGGAGAAGTACTTCGGGGTCGCTGGCTTCTTCCAGGACACCCCAGACTCCTCCGGCCTCCTGAAGCTCAAGCACGAGGACGCCCGGCCCCTCCTCGCTTACGGCAACAGCCCTCTGGGCCGGGCGATCAACGACTTCCGCTGCTGGGTGCTCGGTACCGAGTCCAACACCGGACAGGGTAAGTGCCGCGCCACACCCTTCGACCCGGGCTGGAACGCGCTGTACCGGTTGCGTGACAAGTGGTACCAATGCCGCGTGCCGTACCTCATCGTCATCACCGACGGCGAGGAGAACTCGAGCGGGGAGAACCCCACCGCCGACATCAGCGACTTCAAGGGCGAGGGATTCAAGACCATCGTCTTCACCTTCAACGACAACCCCAACCTGCGCTCCACATTCAACTTCAAGGCGGGAGACGGCCAGATCATCCTCGTTCAAGACGAAAGCGACCTCGAAACCCAGCTCAAGGCGGTGATCGGCGACATCAGCCAGGCGTCTCGGACGTTCGCGACCGCCGCCGTTCCCTCGGTCCAGTCGGCGGTGGAGAGTCAGATCTACCTGACGAAATTCAACCCCTTCAACAACCGGGGCGTCTGGCAGGGGCACCTGCACTCCTTCTTGCGGCCTCTCGATCCCACGAAGCCACCCGACAGCACGAACCCGGCTCACCTGTGGGACGCGGCGGCCGAGATGCTCAACCAGGCGCCCGTCGCGGGGGACACGGACCTCAAAGTTGGCCCTACCGTCGGCGCCGGTGGCCGGCGGGTGTTCTACTCCGAGCTACGGAAACCGAACGTCTCGTCGCTCGCCTCGTGGCCCGAGAACCGCCAGTACTTCCTGCGAACCAACACGGACGATCCAAACGCGTCGCCGAGCGCCGGCGAGCTCGACTTCTGGGACGCCTTCCAGTTGCCATTCGACACCGCGGACAGCTCCTCGATCGTCGAGGCCCGCCGGCGGGCCAATGCCATCGTCGAGCAGACCCTCGTCCAAAAGGACAGTCCCGTCGGATCCAACAACCCTCCGGCTCCCGAAACGCCGGACCCCGACTGGCTTCCCAAGTACGTGCTGGGCGAGATCTTCCATTCGAACCCACTCGTTGTCGGCAGCCCGACGAACACCCGCTACTTCGCCGTGGACGCCGAGGAGACCTTCGACACCAACGGCGACCCCAAGGGAACCGGGTATCAGGACTTCTTCGAGAAGCTCGAAAACCGGCGCAAAGTGGTCATCGCGGGGGCGAACGACGGGGAGCTGCACGCCTTCGACGCGGGAACCGCCGGCGTGGTGACCGGCCCCACGGAAGCGGGTAAGGACATCCGGTTCACCGTGGGCACCGGTCGGGAGATCTTCTCCTACATCCCTCGAGAGGTCTTCCCCACCGTGAAGACCATGGCAGAGAACCCGGAATCGCACCGCTGGAGCGTCGACGGCGCCGTGGCCGGAGGCGATGTCTTCATCGATCCCAACCACGTCGGCACGCCCGACCCTGCCAAGCGGCGGTGGAGAACGGTCGTCGTGGGCGGCCTCCGAGAGGGCGGCTCGGGCTACTACGCCCTGGACATCACCCAGCCCGACGAGCTTACGACCACGACCATTGGACCACCTGGAGGGGAACGCACCGTCTTCGTGCCACAGAAGCACCCGTCCGGAACCTCCTCAACGGTACCTGTCGGAACGCCCGGTGACTTCCGCGAGAAGGCCAAGAACCTCACGTACTTCCTGCCGGACTGCGTCGAGAAGACGGGGGATGGCGAGAAGGGCTGCGACTCGGACATCAAGTACGCCTCACCACTCTGGGAGTTCGAAGACGATGTCTGGGACTCGACAATCGTCAACGACGACGGGAGCAAAGGCGCCTACGTGCGCCTCGACGAGGACGCCAATGGCCGGGCCGACCTGGGCGAGACCTGGTCGACCCCGGACATCGGCCGGATGCAGGTGTTGGAGAACGGCCAGCTCGTCCGCAAGTACGTCGCGGTCTTCGGAGGGGGGCTCGACCCCGCCAAGGTCGGAAGCCGGGGCAACTTCCTCTACATCGTCGACACCGAGACCGGCCAGACCTTGTACAAGAAGGAGCTCGAGGGCTCCGCGGTAGGCGACGCGGCTGCGGTGGACACGGACCAGGACAGCTTTATCGATCGGATCTACATCGGCACCGACGCCGGGTACCTCTACCGAGTGGACTTGACCGCCGTGGACTCGTCGGGCACCAGCTTGTATCCGGCGTTGGGTGCGTTGGGTGCCGACAGTGTGACGGGGCTGGACAAGCTGCAGCACGATGTCGCCAGGATCGGAGGCGTCACCGACCCGAACGCCGCGCTCTGGCTACCGAAGAAGATCTTCGACACGGAAGGCCTGCCGCTCTTCTTCCCACCGGCGGTCCTCTTCGTCTCGAATCTCGGCGAGTACGCCCTCGCTCTCGGTACCGGAGATCGAGACGACCTCACCGCCGTGGACTCGCGGCACGGGCGGATCTACGCCTTCGTGGACGAGAGCTCGCGGCTCGACTCGGCCGACCTGCCGATGACCGCTGCCAAACTCACAGAGGTCGGCCGAGACTCGGGAGACCATGCCGATCTGCTGACCGATCCCACGATTCCAGTCGGGCATAGGGGCTGGTTTATCACCCTCCTCGCGGATGAGCGCATGATCGGACAGCCGTTCGGGTTCTCGGGTGTGAGCTTCTTCGCGACCTTCTTGCCGGTGGTGCAAAACGACGGATGCGATGTCTCGGACTCGAGCTGCAAGACCGGTCCACTGTGCCGGCTGAACGGGACGAGCTTTGTCTACGTGCTCGGGACGACCGACGCAGATCGCTTCTTGACCCAAGCCGACGGGACCACACCGACGCGGTTTCACGAGATCCCGAACCAGTTCGTGACGAGCCCGTTCACCGAGCAGGCCGTGACCCGTAGCCAGGACACATCCGGCACTGGAACCGGCGACCAGGTCGCCGACGCGCTTACCGAGTCGGAGCAGAAGCTCTTGGAGAACCTGAAGAGTCTCTTCCCGAAGAACTGCAAGTTCGGCAACCACAGGATCGACATCAAGGTGATCCGGGCCGATACCAAGCTCGAGCGCGTCGCGACAGTGCCGATCTGCATCATCGAGAAGAACTGGAAGGAGGTCTCGGAATGAGCCGCCTGATGCGCTGGTCGATCGTGGTCGCCGCAGGCGTTGTCGCCGCCGCCGTTCTCTTTCCTGCGGCTGCCGACTGGCTGGTGACCAGGGACGGAAGCCAGCTCGAGACGGTCGGCCCTTGGAAGGTGCAGAACCGCCTGGTGGTCTTCAAACGCCCAAACGGAACCTTTGCCTCGCTACGCTTGTCCGACGTCGATCTCGATGCGAGTAAGGCCCTCAGCCGTGAGATGGTGGAGCGGGCGGCACGACCCCCGAAGCCACAGCAGGCGAAGGAGAGGAAGACGCGCAAGCCGGTCCTCCGCTTGACGGAAAAGGACCTTCCTGCCCAGCAGGCCGAGCCTCAGAATGAAGGCGAGACCGCTGAAAAGGAGAAGAAGCCGGACGAGAAGAGCAAGGCACAGTCGGCCCTCCGGGTGGCCAACTGGCGCGAGGTGGCCACCGGCGCTGGAGAGGCCTTGAGCTTTACGGGAACCGTGGAGAACGGCAGTAGCCGCACGGCCCTTGGAGTGGGTCTCACGGTGACGCTTCTCGACGAGGCGGGCGAGGAGATCGGCAAGGAAGAGGCCGTGCTCACCTCGAAGTCCCTCTCCCCAGGAGCGAGCGCTGGTTTCAGGGTTTCGTTCCCCAACGTCCTCCACTACGCCCAGGCTGACTTTCATCTCCGAGGTGACCTGGTGCTCACCAACCGGCCGGCGCCTTCGGATCAGGGGCCGAGCTCGGCGTCGGCTCAGCGATACTCCGGGTACCCGCCCAGGTCGTGCTGCCGGATGCGGCGCAGCAGCGTCCGGTAGCTCGTGCCCAGGATCGTCGCCGCCCGCCGGCGGTCGCCGCCCGCCTCCTCCAGGGCGCGCCGGATCCGCTCGCGCTCGCCGATCCCCTCGAGGGGGGCCAGGAGCGGCTTCAAGTCGGCCGCCGCGAGGCGCGGGCCCTCGGCGAGGATCACCGAGCGCTCGAGGACGTTCGCGAGCTCGCGGACGTTGCCCGGCCAGGGCTGGGCGGCGAGCAGCTCGAGGGCGGCCGCGTCCGGGACCGGCGGCGCGCGCTGGAGCCGGCGCCCGATCTCGCCGAGGAGGTGGCGGGCGAGGAGCGGAACGTCCGACGCGCGCTCGCGCAGCGGCGGCAGCTCGATCGGGAAGACCGCGAGACGGAAGTAGAGGTCGGAGCGGAAGCTCCCGGCCTCGACCATCGCCCCCAGCTCCCGGTTGGTCGCGGCCACCAGGCGGACGTCGGCGGTCCGCGTGCGGCCGCCACCCACCCGCTCGAAGGTCCGCTCCTCGAGCACCCGCAGGACCTTGCTCTGGACCGGCGCCGTCAGCTCGCCGATCTCGTCGAGCAAGAGCGTTCCCCCCTCGGCCGCTTCGAAACGCCCCTCCTGGAGCCGGTCGGCGCCGGTGAACGCCCCCTTCTCGTGGCCGAAGAGCTCGTTTTCGACCAGCGCCTCCGGGATGGCGGCGCAGTTGACCGCCACGAAGGGGCCGCGCGCCCGCGGCGAAAGCAGGTGGATGGCGCGCGCGAAGAGCTCCTTGCCGGTGCCGCTCTCGCCGGTCAGGAGGACCGTGCTCTCGGTGAGCGCCACGCGGCGCAGGAGCTTGAGAGCCGCCCGGAAGCTCGGGTGGCGCCCGACCAGGGTCGGCCCACCGGCCAGGTCGAGCCCGCCCACCTCGCCGCCGTCCGCCCCGCCCTGACCGCTCTCACCGCCGATGGCCTCGGCGATCAAGCGGCAGAGATCGTCGATCTCCACCGGCTTCTCCAGGAAGTGGTAGGCGCCGCCGCGCATCGCCGCCACCGCGGTGGGCACCGAGCCGTAGCCGGTGAGCACGATGACCGGCAGGCCGGAGGCGTGCTCCCGGGCCGCCTCGAGCACCTCGAGGCCCGAGGCGCCGGGCAGCTTGAGGTCGGTCAGGACCAGGTCGAGACCGCCGCCGCGGAGGCGCTCGATCCCGGCCTCCCCGTCGGCCACGGCGGTGACCTCGTAGCCCTCGGCGGCCAGGGCTCGCTCGAGCATGCGGCGCAGGGAGTCCCGGTCCTCGACCAGCAGGATGCGGCCGCGAGTCATCTCATCCCCCCCGTACCCTCACGGTGAGAGGGGACGCCCCCTCTCGGTCTCGGCGGGTCGAAACGACTCGGCTTCTTCGTCACGAGCTCGGCCGGTTCAGGCTTCGAGGGCGCGGCGGACCGCCGCGCCCAGCGCCGGGTCGTCGGCCGGGTCGACGGTCCTCAGGTCGAGGATCAGGCGGTCGTCCCGGAGGTAGGCGACGACCGGCGGGCGGCCGGTGCGCATCCGGGCGAGGACGGCCTCCCCGGCGGCGAGCGCCAGGGCCTCCCCGGGGATCGGCCGCTCCGGCGCCGAGCCGCCGCCGAGGAAGGCCTCGGCGCTCACTCGCTCGACGGGGACCGCGGAGGCGAGCTCGCCGGCGACGGCGTCGAGCCGGGCGCGGTGCTCGTCCGGGTCGGGCCACAGGCGATCGAGCGGCATCGGCCGGCCGGCGAGGTGCCTGGAGAGCACCGCTTCGAGGGCGGCATAGGTGGCGCGGTCGGGCCGCATGGGGCGGTAGAGAGGATGGCGGCGGCAGCGCTCGACGACCGCCCGGCGGCCGACCATGATCCCGGCCTGGGGCCCGCCCAGGAGCTTGTCGCCGCTCCCGGTCACCAGGTCGCAACCGGCGGCGACGAGCTCGGCGTGGGAGGGATGGTCGGCGAGCTGGGGGGCCGGGTGCGGCCGGAGCAGCCCGCTCCCCTCGTCCACCACCACCGGCACGCCCCGCTCCTTGCCCAGGGCCGCGAGCTCGGCCGGAGCGACGGCGGAGGTGAAGCCGACGATCCGGTAGTTCGAGGGGAAGACCTTGAGCAACAGGGCCGTCCGCTCCCCGATCGCCGCCGCGTAGTCGGCGAGGCGCACCCGGTTGGTGGTGCCCACCTCCACCAGCTCGGCGCCGGCCGCCGTCATCATCTCGGGGATGCGGAAGGAGCCGCCGATCTCCACCAGCTCGCCGCGCGACACCACCACCTCGCGGCCGGCGGCGAGGGCCGCCAGGGCGAGCACGACGGCGGCGGCGTTGTTGTTGACCAGTGCGGCGTCCTCGGCGCCGGTGGCGGCGGCGAGCAGCGCGCGGACCCGGCGGTTGCGGTCGCTCCGCCGGCCGGTGGCCAGGTCCATCTCCAGGTTGCAGTAGGCGTCGAGGAGCGCCGGCAGCTCGCGGGCCACCTCCGGCGGCAGGGGCGAACGGCCCAGGTTGGTGTGGATGAAGATCCCCGTGGCGTTGATCACCCGCTCGAGGGGCCGGCCGAAGAGCGCCTCGACGCGCTCGGCGACGCGCCCGGCCACGGCGCCCTCGTCCTCCTCGCCGGGGGCGGCCCCGGCGCGCTCGCCCGCGTCCGGATCGCGCGCTCCCAGGCTCCTGCGGAGCTCCTCCAGCACGTGCCGCGCTTGGACCCTCACCACCTCACGGCCGTATACTCCGATGAGGTGCTGCAAGGCGGAATCGCCCAGCAAGCGGTCCACCGGCGGGATGCGGCGGCGTGGGTCGTCGGAGGTGAGGTGGCTCATGACGCTCGAGAGAATTGTAGCCGTACATCCGATCTCTTCCCCATGACGCCCGGTCAACGCATCGATCAGCTCGACCGCTCGATCCACGAGCTCCGGATCGAATACGAGCGTTTCCTGTCCGGCAACCTCGAGACGCCGCCCGAGGCGCTCCGCCACCAGATCGCGCGCGAGCTGCGCGAGCTGAGGAACGGCAATCTGAACAGCGTGGAGGACAACTTCCGGCTGGGCGGCTCCGAGGCTCGCTTCCACAGCTACTGCGAGCTCTACGGGCGCCGGGTGCGCGCCCAGGAGGAAGGCACCATGCCCGCCGCCCACCGCGCCGCCGCGGTCGCCCCGGACCCGGCCCGCGGGCTGGTGATCGACGAGGCCATGGCCGACGAGGCGGTGACCGCTCTCTACCAGGGCCTCCACCGCTTTGCCGGTGCCCAGCCGCGGTTCGACCTCGAGAGCTTCCGGACCTACCTGGGACGGCAGCTCGCCACGATCCGGGAGAAGACCGGGTGCGAACGGGTGCTCTTCCGGATCGCCGAAGAAGACGGCAGGATGAAGCTCAGGGCCAAGCCGCTCCGGCCGGCCTGAGCCGCGAACGCAGTCCCGAACATCACAGGAGCCCTATCGTGTCCAAGAACCTGTTGTCCGTCACCCTCCTCGTCCTCGGCGCCGTCACCTTCCTGGCGCTCAGGGCTCCCGCCGCGGCTCCGCCGAACCTGGATCGGGCGCTCGCCACCCAGACCGACCTGGCGGCGAAGCATCCCGACGATCCCAAGGTGCTCAACGACCTGGGCAACCTGCAGATGCTCGCCGGCCAGGTCGATGCCGCCGAGTCGTCCTACCGGCGGGCGCTCGAGATCGCGCCGCAGACGACCTCGGCGCACTACAACCTGGCCCTCCTGCTCGAGCAGCGCAAGAGCTGGCGCGACGCCCGCGAGGAGCTGGGCAAGGTCCTCGCGGCCGAGCCCGACAACGCCTGGGCCCATTACCAGCTCGGCGTGGTCTGGGCGGCCCAGGGCTCGGAGCGCAAGGCGGTCGCCGAGTACGCCCAGGCCTTCCGGCTCGACCCCGACCTGGCGTTCCCCGAGGTCAACCCCCACATCATCGACAACCAGTACGTGACCAAGGCGATGCTCCAGGCCTACCGCGGCCTGCCGCTCGCGAGCCGCGCTCCCAAGAGCTACGAGGAGCCGTCGCACATCGTGGCGATGATGCTCCCCGAGAGCGCCGCGCCGGCGGGCGAGACGAGCCAGCCGGCGACCGCCGGCGGCCAGGGCGCCGCGGCGCCCGGCATGAGGCCGCAGCCCGCGTTCGCCGCGCCCGGCGAGCGCGGCGGGGCCAACGTCGGCCCCGCGGACGCCGAGAGAGTGCTGCGCCAGGAGGACCTCCAGGGGCAGCGGGACCTCAACCAGGCGATCACCCCGGGGGGCACCTACATCCCGCCGCAGGGTGGGACCCGGGTCCGTACCATGCCTCCCGGGTCGCCCCAGGGCCGGGGGACGCCGGGCTTGCCCGACCGGGGCCGCGCGACGACCCCGGAAGGCCGGCCTTTCCCCGGACAGCCGGGAGCGGTGCGGCCGGGAGGACCGACCCACTTCGTGCCGGGCGTCCCGAGCACCGGCCGGCTGGAGACCGAGCTGCTGCCGGGATCGCCGCCGGACCGAGCGCCCGCGCCGGCGGGGTGATCAGCCTCCCCTGACCACCTCCAGGCCGGTCACCCGGAGGGTCGGCGCGCCGATCAGAGCGCCGGCGAGGGGACCGAACGCGAGGTCCCGCCCGATGCCGTCGACCCCGCGGAGCAGGGCGCCGATCGCTCCCTGGAGGCGGGCACCGGCGAGGGGGGCGGCGGCCTCGCCCCGCTCCACCGCGAACCCGACGACCGGCAGCGAGAAGCGCCCCTGCTCGAAGTCGAAGCGGCCGGCTCCGTCCGCGTCGAGCAGGTAGTAGCCGCGGGCCAGGCCGGCGAGGAGCTCACCCACCGGGACCGCATCGGCGGGCACCACGTAGAGATGGCTCGGGCCGGGCGCAGGCAGGTCGCGCCAGCCCGGCCGGCGGCTGCAGGCGGCGGGGCGGCGCCCCGGCCCGCCCGTCCGGAGGCCCGGGCCCCGGCCGGCGCGGGCGGCGGAGCTCGCCTCGTACCACGGGACGAGGGGCTGCCGGTAGCTGCCGTCCTCGACCAGGACCACCGCCGCCGTGGCAAGACCCTCGCCGTCGACCGGAGCGGCCATCACGCCGCCCGCGAGGCGGGGGTCGTCGACCAGGGTGAGACCGCGGGCGCCGAACCGGCCGTGGCGGTCCTCGACCCGGGCGGCGAGCTCCGCGCCACGGGAGCCGACGAAGAGAGGCAGGAGACCGGCCAGCAGGCGGCCAGCCACGGGCGGCGCCAGGAGCACGTCGGCGCGGTCCCGCTCCGGGCTCCGGCCGCGGGCGGCCACCGTGAGGCGATCGACCAGCCGGCGGGCGATCGCCCGGGGCTCGAAGCTCCGGGCCTCGCGGCCGGCGAGCTCGACGGCGGCCCGCACCCCCTCGCCCGGGAGCGCCGCCTCGAGGCGCAGGTAGGCGGTGCGGCTGCGCACCGTGGCCGCGATCCCCCGGCTGCTGGCGATCTCGGCCTCGCTGGCGCCGTCGGCCAGGGCGGCGGCGAGCAGGCCGGCCGCGGGAAGCTCCTCCGCGAGGGCCTCGGCGAGGGTGTCGAGGAGAGCGATCCCCTCCCGCTCGCCGATCAGGGAGGCGTCGAAGTCGGGCGGCTCCGACCAGGGCGCGGCGGCCTCCCGGACCGCTCCCGGCTCCGGCAGGACGAGCCGTTCCCCGTCCGCCTCCGGCCAGTGCCCTCCGGGACCGGCCGGATCGGGCCGGCCGGTGCCGGCGGCGAAGAAGGAGCGGCGGTCGTCGCCGGCGCGCACCGCCCACCCCTCCTCCCGGTGGAGCGAGACGGTGGTCCCCTGCGGCCTGCGCTCGACGCCGCGGGAACGTCCGCGCTTGGCGTACACCTCGGCCTCCGGCAGGCCCCGCCGCTCGAGGGCCGCGATCACCTCGGCCAGGGGCGTGTCGAGGCGGGCGGCCGGCGGGCTCACGGGGCGATCTCCACGCCTTCGAGGCGGAGCGCCGGGGCGGTGGCCCAGACCGGGAGCTTCTGGCCGTCCTTCGCGCACCAACCGGCGCCGGTCGAGCGCCGGGCGGCGCCCAGGGCGGCCACCCGACCCAGGAGGTCCGCCACCGAGCCGACGAGCCGGAACGCCCCCACCGGGTCCGCCGGCGTGGCGCTCCGGATACGCCGCGCGCACGGCACCTCCAGGGTGAAGCGGCCGGTCAGGGGGTCCAGGCTGCCGCGGGCGGCCTCGGCGACGAAGAACCCGCCGTCGGCCCCCGCCAGCAGCTCGTCGTCCCCGGCGTCGCCGGCCACGAGCTCGAGGTGGCTCGAGCGGGGCCCGGGGCGATGGTGCCGGCTGCCCCGCCGGCCGGCACCGGCCATGAGCAGCTCCGACTCCCGAGCCCAGAAGCGGTCGGCGAGCGGCTGCTGGACCGCCCCCTCCTTGAGCAACCAGCGGCGCACCACCGCCACGCCTTCGTCGTCGGTCGTCCGGCGCACGGGCTCGGGAGCGCTTCCCGGGTCGTCGAGGACGGCGAGCGTCGCGGGGCCCAGGACGACTCCGGTCGCCGCTTCCGGGCGGCTGGTGAGCGCCAGGGTGTCCGCTTCCAGGGCGTGGGCGACCGCCTCGTGGAGGAGCACCGCCGCGGCGTGGGGGCCGAGGACCACGGCCGCCGTCGGCCGCGCCTCCGGCGACGGGGCGTTGCGGCAGCGGAACCGCTCGACCAGCGCCTCGGCCACCGGCTCGGCGGCCTCCTCGAGGAACGGCACGAGCGTGCCCCAGGTCGCCCACGGAAGCTGGGCGGTGACGCTGAAGAAGGTCTCGGTCTCGGCCGCCGGCACCACCCAGGGACCCACGACCTGGATCTCGCGCCGGTGGCGGCGCACGGTGAGGCCGGCGGGGAAGGCCACGTGCCGGTCGCGGATCGCCCGCGAGACCGCCAGGGGGAAGGCGGCGAGCTCCGCCGGGTCGGGCGGCGCTTCCCAGGGGGCGACCTCCAGGCGGGGCTCGGGATAGAGCGCCGAGGGCAGGGCCCGCGCGACCTGGCGCAGGGCGTCGGAGAAGGCGCGGGGCTCGATCTCGTCGCGGGCCGAGAGCCAGGTGCGGCCCTCGCGCACCAGGCGCACGGCCAGGCCCTCCTCGCGCCGCACCCGGAACCCCGGCGCCGCGCCGTCCGCCGGCAGCTCCACCTCCTCCAGCCGCTCGAAGAAGACGTCGGCCAGGTCGTCGTCGCGTTCGGCGAGCTGCGAGAGGGCGCGGGCGACGGCGGCCGTGTCCAGGCTCTCGAACGACATGGGCGACGATTCTGGCACAGCAGGCCGGACGGACGTCCGAGCGGGCAAGGCGATAAGCTGCGGCGGTCCGCAAGCGGCACGACGCCCGAAACCCGACCTCGCCAGGAGGACCCCGACGTGACCACCATCCGCATCGACGACCGGCTCGGAGAGCTCGAGCGGCGGCTCGAAGCCGCCCGCCAGGGGGGCGGGCAGGAGCGGATCGAGCGCCAGCACGCGGCCGGCAAGCTGACCGCGCGCGAGCGCGTGGAGCTGCTGCTCGACCCGGGCTCGCTGGTCGAGCTCGACGCCCTGGTCAGCCACCGCTGCCGGTACTTCGGGATGGAGGAGAAGACGATTCCCGGCGACGGCGTGATCACGGGCTACGGCACCGTCGACGGCCGGCTGGTCTACGTCTTCGCCCAGGACTTCACCGTCTTCGGCGGCTCCCTCTCGGAGACCAACGCCCGGAAGATCGTCAAGATCATGGACCTGGCGATGGAGAACGGCGCGCCCCTGATCGGCCTCAACGACTCGGGCGGCGCCCGGATCCAGGAAGGGGTCGCCTCGCTGGGGGGCTACGCGGACATCTTCCTGCGCAACACCCTGGCCTCGGGCGTGGTGCCCCAGATCAGCGCGGTCCTGGGCCCTTGCGCCGGCGGGGCGGTCTACTCGCCGGCGATCACCGACTTCATCTTCATGGTCGAGGAGACGAGCTACATGTTCGTCACCGGGCCCGACGTGATCAAGACCGTGACCCACGAGGAGGTGACCAAGGAGGAGCTGGGGGGCGCGGCCACCCACGCCGCCAAGAGCGGCGTCTGCCACTTCACGGTCCCGAACGACGCCGCCTGCCTGGCGGCCATCCGCCGCCTCCTCTCCTACCTGCCCTCGAACAACCTCGACGACCCGCCGACGGTGGCGGCGGACGACCCGCCGGAGCGCCAAGACGAGGCCCTCGACACCCTGGTGCCGGCCGACCCCAACAAGCCCTACGACATCCAGCACCTCATCGAGCGGGTCGTCGACCGGGGCAGCTTCTTCGAGGTCCACGCGGCCTACGCCCGGAACCTCGTGGTCGGCTTCGCCCGCTTCGGCGGCCGGAGCGTCGGCGTGGTGGCCAACCAGCCGGCCTACCTGGCCGGCGTGCTGGACATCGACGCCTCCTTGAAGGGCGCCCGCTTCGTGCGCTTCTGCGACGCCTTCAACCTTCCCCTCGTCACCTTCGAGGACGTGCCCGGCTTCCTGCCCGGGACGCGGCAGGAGTTCGGCGGCATCATCAAGCACGGCGCGAAGCTCCTCTACGCCTTCGCCGAGGCCACGGTGCCCAAGATCACCGTGATCACCCGCAAGGCCTACGGCGGGGCCTACTGCGTCATGGCTTCGAAGCACATCCGCACCGACGTCAACCTGGCCTATCCGACCGCCGAGATCGCGGTCATGGGCCCGGAGGGCGCCGTCAACATCCTCTACCGGCGCGAGCTCGAGGAGGCCGGGGACGAGGCGGCGCGGGTGCGCGCCGAGAGGATCGAGGAGTACCGGGCGAAGTTCTCGAACCCCTACATCGCGGCCGAGCTCGGCTTCCTCGACGGCGTGATCGAGCCCCGCACGACCCGGCCGGCGATCATCCGGGCCCTCGCCCAGCTCGCCGGCAAGCGCCAGAAGCTGCCGCCCAAGAAACACGGGAACTTGCCGCTGTGAGGCGCTCCGCCTGCGCTCCTTGACAGCGGAGGTGGCGTGGGAGAAGCTCGACCCGGCCTCGCGGCTGTGGAAATCCCTGTCGAGATGCCTCGTTGGGCTGAGGCGAAGCTTCCCCAGAAAGGAACACCGATGCGCGAGAAGGACCGAGAGCTGCGCCGTCGCCGCCACCGGCGCGGGAAGAACCTGAAGAGGCGGGCGAAGGAGGAGCTCCTCGCCAGCCAGAAGAGCGGCTCCGCCAAGCCCGCGAAGGCGAAGAAGACGAGCCGCAAGGCGCCGGCGAAGAAGAAGACCGCCCGCAAGAAAGAGACCGCGGCCGCCGCCGAGACCACCCCGGCCGCCGCCGAGGAAACGAGCGCCGCCGAGAAGGCCGAGGAGTAGGCGGCCCCCCTCATGTCCGACTTCCGAGCCCTCAAGGCCGTCGACCCGGACGTCTACAACGCCATCTCCGCCGAACGCGAGCGCCAGAACTCCGGGCTCGAGCTGATCGCCTCGGAGAACTTCGTCAGCCGCGCGGTCCTCGAGGCCACCGGCTGCGTGATGACCAACAAGTACGCCGAGGGCTACCCGGGGCGGCGCTACTATGGCGGCTGCGAGCACGTCGACGTGGTCGAGCGGTTGGCGATCGAGCGCGCCCTCGAGCTCTTCCCGGGCGCCGAGCACGCCAACGTCCAGCCGCACAGCGGGACCTCCGCGAACATGGCGGTCTACTTCGCCGCCCTGAAGCCCGGCGACACGCTGATGGGCATGGACCTCGCCGCCGGCGGCCATCTGACCCACGGCCATCGCCTGTCCTACTCGGGGCGCGACTTCCAGGTCGTCTCCTACGGCGTCGACCGCGAGAGCGAGCAGATCGACTACGACCAGGTGGAGCGCCTGGCCGTCGAGCACCGCCCCCGGCTCATCGTCTGCGGGGCGAGCGCCTACAGCCGGGTGATCGACTTCGAGCGCTTCGGCGCCATCGCCCGGAGGGCCGGCGCGCTCCTGATGGCGGACATCGCCCACATCGCGGGGCTGGTGGCAGCCGGCCTCCACCCCTCGCCGTTCCCCCACTGCGACTTCGTCACCACGACGACCCACAAGACGCTCCGCGGCCCCCGGGGCGGCCTCGTCTTCTCGACCGAGGAGCACGCCAAGGCGCTCGACCGAGCGGTCTTCCCCGGCCTCCAGGGCGGGCCGCTGATGCACGTGATCGCCGCCAAGGCGGTGGCCCTGGGCGAGGCCCTGGGCGAGGAGTTCCACGCCTACCAGCGGCGCATCCTGGCCAATGCCAGGCGTCTCGCCGCGCGGCTCCACGAGCGGGGGTTCCGGATCGTCTCGGGCGGCACCGACAACCACCTCTTCCTGCTCGACGTGGCCTCCAAGGGGCTCACCGGCAAGCTCGCCGAGGAGGCCCTCGAGGCGGCGGCGATCACGGTGAACAAGAACGCCATCCCCTACGACGAGAAGCCCCCCATGGTCGCCTCGGGGATCCGGATCGGCACGCCGGCGCTCTCGACCCGCGGCATGGGAGAGGACGAGATGGACCGGGTCGGCGACCTGGTTTCGGAGGTCCTCGACGACCCGGGCAGCGACGCGGTCCGCGCCGGTGTCCGCCGGCGGGTCGAGGAGCTGGCCGCGCGCTTCCCGCTCTACGATCCTCTGTCCTAACGAAGCTCCGCCTCAAACCGACGAGGCGTCTTGAGCGTCTTGGGCTTCGTGAGTCGCAGGTCCCCCGCCCACGTCGGTCGATCGAGCCTACGCTCACCGGAACGGCTTCTCCAGACCGGTCGATTCATCGGATCTCCCCCCTCACCCTCGATCCCTCTCCCACCCTCGCGGGGGGAGAGGGACGCCCCCTCCCGGGCTTGCCACGTCCGAAAACTCGGCTCGTTCGTCACGATTCTGGCCTGATCAGACATCTAGAAGACTTTGCCTCGATCCGGGGCTTCGTGAGCCCCGGAACCGAGGGCTTCCACCGCCCACGTCCATCGGCCAAGACTGCGTCCATCTGCTTGCCTTCACCACACCGGGGGGTTCACTGGATCCCCCCCGCATCCCCTCGATCCCCTTCCCGCCCCGAGGGGGGGAAGGGGACGCCCCCTCCCGGCTGGGTGGATCTTCAAGGCGATTCGGTTTCCAGGTCCACGCCTCCGACCGTCATCTCCACCGCCGGCCGGGGCACGCCGTAGCGCCGGTGGAGCAGCGCGCGAAGCTCTCCCACCAGCGCCAGGGAGCCGCAGCAGACGACGATCCGCCCCGCGGCCTGCCGGAGGGCGGAGGCGAGCGCCTCTCCGGGCGCCTCGGCGACCGCCACCTCGCGGCCTCTCCCCTCGGCCAGCGGGCGCAGAGAGGCGGCCTCGCGGCCCCGGGGCCCCGACGGGCGGGTCAGGGTGAGGCGCCGGGCGCGGGGAGCGAGGTGGGCGAGCATGGGTTCGGCCTCCTTCTCCGCCAGCACGCCGAACAAGAGGTCCACCGGCTCGTCCAGGTCGTCGAGGGCCGCCGCCAGCGCCGCCGCGCCGCCCGGGTTGTGGGCCACGTCCAGGAGCACCCGGCCGCCGTCGGGCAGCGGCACCTCCTCGAGCCGGCCGGGCCAGCGGCAGGCGCGGCAGCCCCGGGCCATCGCCCGGTGGGTCAGGCGATCCCAGCCTTCCTCGGCGAGCGCCGCCGCCACCACCAGGGCCTGGGCCAGGTTCTCGGCCTGGTGCCGTCCGGCGAGAGCGGTCTCGTAGACCCGCCGTTGCCCGTCCGCCTCGCGCACCCAGATCCGCTGGCGCCGCTCCGGCGGGTCGACGAAGGGCTTGAAGCGCTGCACCGCGTCGATCGGCGACCGCTCCGTGGCGACCACGAGGCGGGCGCCGGTGCGCCGGGCCTCCTCCTCGAGCACCGCGGCGACCCCGGGGCCGCTCGCGGCCACCACCACGGGCCGCTCGGGGCGCATCACCCCCGCCTTCTCCCGCGCCACCGCCTCGCGCGTCGCACCCAGGTGCTCCCGGTGGTCGAGATCGATGGAGGTGATCGCCGAGAGCGCCGGCTCGGTGGCGTTGGTGGCGTCGAAGCGCCCGCCGAGGCCGACCTCCAGGACCGCCAGGTCGACCCCCTCCTCGGCGAACCAGACGAGGGCGCATGCGGTCAGGGCCTCGAAGTAGGTCGGGGGCTCCTCGAGCGCCTCGTCGCCGGCCGCGAGGACCCGATCGAGGAGCGCGGCGAGACGCTCGGGGGCGATCGCCGCGCCGTCCAGGCGCAGGCGCTCCTCGACCGTCTCGAGGTGGGGCGAGGTATAGAGGCCGGTGCGATAGCGCGCGGCCACGGCAAACGACGAGAGCAGCGCCGAGACCGTCCCCTTGCCGTTGGTTCCCGCCACCAGGACCACGGGCAGGCCCGCCTGGGGATCGCCCAGGGCGGCGAGGAGCCGCCGGATCCGCTCGAGTCCCAGGCGGACGCCGAACCGGCCCAACCGGTCGAGGGCCGCCGCGGTTTCGGGGGGAAGCGCCACGGCCCGCGAGCCTACCTCACGCCAAGCGCTGGCCGGTGCCGGGCGAGGGCGAAGAAGGCTCCCGTGCCGCGGCGGTCGAGGCCGAGCGCCTTCTCAGGGTCCGACCGAGATCGATCTGTGCGAAGCGGCCGAACCTCTCCCCTGCCATGCGAGGTGGGCGGGGGCGTCCCCTTCCCCCCCTGGGGGTGGGAAGGGAATCGAGGGGATGCTGGGGGGGGATCGGTGAATCCGACGTTCTACAAGAAGTGCCGCAGGCAGCGGGCGGCGGTCTGCTTGAGCTCCTGGCGGCCGACCACCAGGTCGAGGAAGCCGTGCTCGAGGAGGAACTCGCTGCGCTGGAAGCCTTCCGGCAGGCTCTGGCGGATGGTCTGCTCGATCACCCGCGGTCCCGCGAAGCCGATCAGCGCCCCGGGCTCGGCGAGGTTGAGGTCGCCGAGCATGGCGAAGGACGCGGTCACGCCGCCGGTGGTGGGATCGGTGAGGATGGAGAGGTAGGGAAGGGGAACCTCGCGCAGGCGGGCGAGGGCGGCCGAGATCTTCGCCATCTGCATGAGCGAGAGGACCCCCTCCTGCATCCGCGCGCCGCCCGAGGCCGAGACCACCACCAGGGGACGCCCGGCCTCGATCGCGTGCTCGATGGCGCGGGTGATCCGCTCGCCCACCACCGAGCCCATGGAGCCGCCCATGAAGCGGTACTCCATGACCGCCAGGACCACCGGGATCGACTCCAGGTGGCCCTCGACCACGACGACCGCGTCACGCTCATCGAGGGCGTTCTGGTAGGTCTTCAGCCGGTCCTTGTAACGCTTCGAGTCCTTGAAGCCGAGCGGGTCGAGCGGCGCGATGTCGTCGAAGAGGCGGACGGGCTCCTCCTCGTCGAGAAGCAGGCGGATCCGCTCCCGGGCGTCGATCCGGAAGTGGTAGCCGCAGCGGGGGCAGATCCGCCGGTTGCGGTCCAGCTCCTTCGAGTAGATGACCTCTTTGCAGCCCTCGCACTTGACCCAGAGCCCCTTGGGAACCGGGCTCAGCGGACGCCCGTCGGCCGTCGGCTTGCGCTTGGACTTCTTGGCTTTCTTGAACCAGGCCATGGAGTGTCGTCACCCCGGCGAGCGGACGCGTCGACGGGCAGCCCCGCCGATCTCGCGAGGGGCCGGAGCGGGGGGGCGGGGCCGCGGGGCGGCTTCGCGGATGCCTTCGCGGACGCTCAGACCGCCTCGCCCTCGTCCTCGATATCGAGGTCGTTGGCACGGCCCAGACGCTGGCAGGCCGCGTCGTACATCTGGCGCGCCGCCTTCTTCGCGGCCTGCAGCTCGGCCAGGGTGTCCTTCACCTTGGCGAGCTCCCGCTCGATCGCCTCGTCCAGCTCCTCGATCTCCGTGCGGGTGACCGTCAGCGTGTTCTCGTAAAAGCGTCTCTGTTCGTCGGTCAGGCTCATTCTCTCTCCGCGCGTGCTCCCGTGGCCGCTGGTGCCGGCCGGCGACGGCCTCACAGCCTCACAGCTTGAACGGGAAACCGATGGTCGTCCACATCTTCACCCGCACGCCGTTCTTGGTGGCAGGTCGGAACCGAGCGTTGCGGGCGGCTTCGACGGCGGCCTCGTTGAGCCCCACGTGCTGGGAAACCCGCTTCTCCAGACGCGTGTCGACGACCCGTCCGGTCTCGTCGACCAGCACCGAAACCACCACCTCGCCTTGCACCCGGAGCCTCCGGGCGATGGGAGGATACTCCGGTTTCGCCAGCGAGACAACCCGCGGGCGAACCACTCCCGGGCCGTCCGAGACCAGCTCCCCCTCGCGCACGGCGGGCTCGCGGGACGCGGGCGGAGGCGTCGGCTCCGGAGCCGGCTGCCGCGCCCCGGAGTCGGCGGCCGGGGTCTCCTCGGGCGCCGTCTTCGCGGGCGGCGCCGAGCCGGCGTCTCCCGCGGCGGCGGACGGCTCCGGCGGCGGCGAGCCCGCGGCGGCCGCCTTCGCCGCCACCGGAGCCGGGGCCTGGGCGGACGTCGGGGGCGGCTGAGGAGCAGGCACCGGCACCTGCGCCGGCGGCGTCGCGGCCTCCGTCTTTGCCGGCTCGGGCTCCGGCTTCTGCTTCTGGATCTCCTCGAGCTGGTCCTTGAGGCGGCGCTCTTCGGCCTCGAACTGGCTCCGGAGCTCCTTTTCCCGCGCCGCCATCCGCTCCTTGAGGGCGCGGTCGATGGCCGCCGCGACCTCCGGCGTCGTGGCCTTCTGGGCGTCCTGGGCCCCCGCGGCCTTCACCCCGCCGTCGGCGCCCGGCTCCGCGCCCGCCGACGCGGCACGAGCTCCCGGCGGCACGGGGGCCGGGGGTTGCTCCGAAGCCGGGGCACCGGGCTCGATCGGGCTTCCGGCCCGGGCGCCCTCCCCGCCGCCCGGGCTCCCGGGTCCCGGTGCCGGAGCGGGCACCTGCGCCTGCGCATCGGGCTCGGGGGCCGGCCGGGTGCCGGCGCCCGGGCGGAGCAGGTACCAGACGAGCAGCGCACCGGCGATCAGGGCCACCACGATCGCGGCGACCAGCAGGCCCTTGCCGCGCCCACCGCCCTCCTCGGGCTCGATCTGACTCACCGGCTCGACCGCCTGCAAGGCCGGGGATCCGGCGGCGCCCGGAGCGGACGGGGGCCGCGCGGCGGCGGCCGCGACCGCGCCGGTGCCCGACGCCGTTCCCGCCGGCGGTCCACCCGGCGCCGGCGTGGCGGTCGACTCGGTGCGCGGCGGCGCGGCGAGCGGGCCGCGACCGGCTGCGGTCGCGGGGGCGGGGGCGCGGTCGAAGAGCCCGGCCACATAGGCGGCGAGCTCGGCCTGGCCCGGCGTCGGACGCATGGCGGCCAGGATGTCCTCCAGGCGCTTGGCGAGGTCACCGGCGCTCTGGAAGCGCTCGCCGGGCTCCTTCTCGAGCGCCTGGAGCACCACCGCGTCCACCGCGTCGCCCACCTCGGGCCGGAGCTCGCTCGGCTTCTGGACCCGGCAGTCGCGGACCGCTTCGAGCACCTCCATCTCGCTCTCGCCGGCGAACAGGCGCTGGCCGGTGAGCATCTCGTAGAGGAGCGTCCCGACGGCGAAGATGTCGGAGCGGCCGTCGACCTTGCGGCCCCAGGCCTGCTCCGGGGACATGTACTGGAGCTTGCCCTTGAGGGCGCCCATCTGGGTGTGGCTCGACTTCGAAACCGCCTTGACGATGCCGAAGTCGCACAGCTTGATGGTGCCTTCGAACCCGATCAGGACATTCTGGGGCGACACGTCGCGGTGGACCAGCTCGAGCTCCCGGTCCTCGAAGTCCCGCTTGCGATGGGCGTGCTCGAGGGCGCTCGCCAGGCGGGCTGCGACATGCAGGGCGAGACCGACCGGCATGGGCTTGCCCCGCTCGCGGGCGGCGTTCAGGAGGCTGCGGAGGTTCTCGCCCTCCACGTACTCCATGGCGATGTAGTAGTCGTCGCCGATCTTGCCCAGGTCGTAGATATGGATGACGTTGGCGTGGTTGAGCTGGGCCGCGAGCTTCGCCTCGTCGATGAACATGTCGACGAACGCCGGGCTGTCGGTGAGGTGGGGCAGGATCTTCTTGATCGCCACCGTCTTCTGGAATCCCTCGACCCCGGTCATGCGGGCCTTCCAGACCTCCGCCATCCCGCCCACGCCGATCCGTTCGAGGAGCCGGTACTGCCCGAACTCGACGCCCGGGGCGGAGTCCTTGGCGGGGGGCTTCGGGAGCCGGGTCGAAGGGCCGGCGGAGCTTCTCCTCGGCGGGCGCTCCTCCGGCCGCGCCGCTCGCCGCGGCGGCGGGCGGCGGAGCGGCCGGCTCGGCGCTCGCCGGGCCCGCCGCCGCCGGGCGGCGGGTCGCCCCCTTGTGGCTTCGGATCATCTCCTCGAGGTCGGAGAGGTCGAAGGGCTCGTCGGAGCGGCGTGGCGCCGGAGCCGGCCCCTGAGCCGGGCTCGGAGGCGCTCCCGGGGCCGGGCCTCGGGAGGGACCCTCCGGCGGCCTCCGGCGGCCTCCACCTCCCAGGTCGAGACCCGAGAGGGTCTTGCTGATCAGCTCGTCGACCTCGGAGCGTTTCTCCGCGGCCGTCTCCGGGGCGGCTGGCGGCTCGGCCGGCGACGGCGCGGGGCGGCGCGAGGGGCCGAGGACGCCCGAGAGGGTCTGCTCGAGCTTGCGCGCGATCTCGTCGTCCCCGTCGGAGCGCCGCGGCGGGGCCGGGGCCGGCCCCCCGGCCACCGGCGGCTGGCTCTGGACCGGCGGCAGGACCGGAGCCCGACCCGGAGCCTGACCCGGAGCTGGGGTCGGCCCCGGCGCGGAGGGACCGTTGTCCCGGGCCTCCTTCTCGACCTCGGCGACCAGCTCGCCGAAGATGTCCGCCGAGGTCAGCTTGGGCTCGTCGGCGCCGGGCTGGCGGGACGCGCGGCGCCGCTCGGCGCTGTGCAGGACCTTCGCGACCGCGGCGCGCAGGTCGGCGGCCGCGAAGGGCTCGACGAGCACGCCGTCGGCGCCGAGAGCGGCGGCGGGCGGCGCCGCGCCGGGGCCGTGCACGGCGGAGCGCTCCAGGACCAGCGCCAGCGTCCCCGGCCCGCCCTGCAGGCGAGCGAAGGGCTCGAGAATGTCGCCGGCACCCTCTACCGCGGTGGAGACGAGGAACAGGTCGGGCGCTTCGGAGGCCACCTTCCCCATCGCCTCCGCCACGCCGCGCGCCCGAGCCACCCGCCAGCCCTCCGGGCCGAGGGCGGCGCGGACGCGCTCCAGAACGTCCTTGCCCTGCTCGACGACGAGGATCAGGGGCATGACCGAGCTCCCGGGAGAGGCATCGTCCGTTTCTAGCACTCCCGCTTCGTGGAGTCAATCGTGAATCGGGCGAACCCATTGACCTGTAGAGGGTTATCGGCCGGCCCCCGGCCTGGGGCGCGGCGGGCACCGCGGCGGTCCACGGCGCCGGCCCGAGACGCGAGGTCCACGGCTCCTGTACAATTGCCGATCGCGACGGTTCGCCGGGGGCAGCGGAGCCCATCTCGTAGCTGAGGTCCCGATTCGGAGGGGAAATCGGAGGCCGGCCCGGGCCGCCGGAGACGGTCCCGGGCACCAGCCGCCCCCGGCCGCGGGCGCCCGCCAAGGAGCAGAGGTCATGTCAGGTCACAGCAAGTGGGCAGGTATCAAGCACAAGAAGGCGGTGATCGACGCCAAGCGGGCCAAGCGCTGGACCAAGCTCATCCGCGAGGTGATGGTCTCGGCGCGCCTGGGGGGCGGCGACGCCGACTTCAACCCCCGCCTGCGCAGCGCCGTCAACGACGCCAAGGCCGACAACGTCCCCAACGACACGATCGACCGGGCGATCAAGAAGGGCACCGGAGAGCTCGAGGGCGAGAGCTACGAGGAGGTCGCCTACGAGGGCTACGGGCCGGGCGGCGTGGCGGTGCTGGTCGAGACCATGACCGACAACCGCAACCGCACCGTCTCGGAGCTGCGCCACATCTTCTCCAAGTACGGCGGCAACCTGGGGGAGAGCGGCTGCGTGGCCTGGATGTTCGAACGCCGGGGCTACTTCGTCATCGACCGTGAGGCCATGGGTGAGGAGGCCTTCATGGAGCTCGCCCTCGACCTGGGCGTCGACGACATCGCCATGGACGACGCCTACGAGATGTACACCACCCCCGAGGACTACAACCGGGTGCGCGACGAGCTCGAGGAGCGGGGGGTCCCGGTGGAGGTCCGGGAAGCTCGCCATGATCCCCCAGTCCACGGTGGAGCTGGGCGACCACGCCGGAGCGGTGCTCCGGATGGTCGACGCCCTCGAGGACCAAGACGACGTCCAGAACGTCTGGGCGAACTTCGAGGTCGACGAGCAGGTCCTCGCCGCGCAGTAGGGACTCCGAGCAGCGCCTTGTTGATCCTCGGCCTCGACCCGGGCAGCCTCCACACCGGCTTCGGCCTGGTGGAGGCGAGGGGCTCGGAGCTGACGCCCGTCGACTGGGGACGCATCTCGAGCCCCCGGAGCCACGCCCTCCCCCGGCGTCTGGCGACCCTGGTGGCGTCCCTCGGCGAGCTGCTCGACGGCGTGCGGCCGGACCTGGCCGCCCTCGAGTCGCCCTTCCACGGGAGGAGCTCCCGCTCCCTGATCGTCCTGGCCCAGGCCCGCGGCGCGCTGCTCGCGGGGCTCGCCGGCCGCGGGCTCGAAACCGTCGAGTACAGCCCTGCCGAGGTCAAGTCGGCGGTCACCGGCAACGGCCGGGCCGACAAGCGGCAGGTGGCACGCATGGTGCAGCTTCTCTTGAGGCTGGAAGGCGAGGCGCTGGCGGAGGATACGACCGACGCGCTGGCCGTGGCGATCTGCTGCGCCCAGCGGTACAGACTGGACAAGCTGGCCGAATCGCTATGCTAACATCCGCCCTCGACCCGCCGATGTGGACACGGCTGAACGTGCATGTCGGCACGCCGTCTCGGCCTCGGACGGTCGATCAGACTCGCTCCCGGACAGCCGGCGATCCCGCCTCGGAAGCGAAACACGGGAACTCAGCTCACCTCGAGTGAGTCCAATTCACGTAGGAGGAGGACATCGTGCACATTTTCGGTGGAAGCCTTGTCGAGATCATGAACACCGGCGGAGTCGTGATGTGGATTCTGTTGGTGTTCTCGATCGTGGGACTCGCCTTCATCGTCGAGCGCTTCATCGCCTTGCGCCGGGCCAAGATCAACGTCAACGAGTTCCTCGCGAAGATCCGCAAGGCCCTGCTCGTCAATCGTTCGGTCCGGGACGCCATCAAGATCTGCGAGCAGTACCGCGGCCCGGTCGCCTCGATCATGAAGGCCGGCCTGGTCAAGTACGGCCAGCCCAAGGAGGAGATCGAGAAGACCATCGAGAACGCCGCGCTGTATGAGATGGGCCGCCTCGAGCGAGGTCTCACGGTGCTCGCGACGGTCGCCAACGTCGCACCGCTCCTCGGCTTCCTCGGGACGGTGACCGGCATGATCTTGTCGTTCGACGCCCTGGCGGAGGCGGGCCTCTCGAACCCGGGCCTGGTCGCCATCGGCATCAAGCAGGCCCTCTACACGACCGCCTTCGGTCTGTTCATCGCGATTCCCGTGCAGATCGCCTACAACTACTTCATGAGCCGCATCAACCGGTTCGTGCGCGACATCGAGACCGCCGCCAACATGCTGCTGGAGGCCTTCACCGAGATGGAGCGCAGCGGCGTGACCCCCGAGGCCCCCGCGGTCGAGCCGACGGCGGCCAAGGCCGCTTCCAAGTGATGACGGCCCGGATCGACCGGAGCCTCGCGCTCCAACGGAAGGGAGGCTGACGAACCATGGAGCTCCGCGCTGCCAAGACCATGGGCGCCGTCATCCCCACCGCCAGCATGGCGGACATCGCCTTCCTGCTCATCATCTTCTTCATGCTGACCATGACCTTCGAAGTCGACAAGACGCGGGTCGAGCTGCCCTCGACGGTGGTGCGCAGCGAGGTCCCGAAGAAGGCCGCCTACATCTCGGTCAACGAGGCGGGCCAGATCAAGGTGTCGAGCGGTGAAGAGCTGTCCGTTCCCGTGGCGAGCACGGAGGACGTGCTCTCCTTCGCGGCCGGGGTGATGGCGTCGAACCCCGGCAAAGAGTTCGTGATCAAGGCCGATGAGAAGGTGCCCTACCGCACGATCGACGGCATCATCGACGCCCTCAAGCGAGCGCGCGTGGAGGTGATCTACCTGCTCTCGAGGGCGGAAGGCCAGAAGGGCCAGGCCGGCCAGGCCCAGGCCCAGGGAGGAGGCAGCCCGTGAAGCTCAGCCGGGACACCGACGTCAGCAGTGAGATTCCGACCTCCTCGATGGCGGACATCGCCTTCCTGCTGATCATCTACTTCATGATCACGACGACCTTCGCGGCGACCCAGGGCCTCGACTTCCAGCTCCCCAAGGAGGAGAACAACCCTCCCACGGTCGAGAAGGAGGAGTCGGTGCTGATCGAGATCCAGCCCTCCGGCGAGCTCCTGGTCGACAACCGCCCGATGCAGCTCGACGAGGTGCTCCCCTACCTGAAGCCCAAGCTCGAGCGCAACCCGCTCAAGCCGGTGATCATCCGGCCCGACCCGGACGCGCCCTACGGCAGGATGGTCGACGTGTTCGACGAGCTGCGGCAGGCGAAGGACAAGATCGGCATCCAGATCAAGAACATCTCGATCCCCACGGAGCGGGAGATCCAGGCATTCTGGTACTGACCCTGGTACTGACGAGGAGACGTCATGGCTGACGACAAGAAACCCGGCCGCTCGCCGAGCGCGGCGCAGGGCGCCCAGGGCAAGGAAGCCCAGGAGGCCTCCGACCTCACGACGACCTTCGCCCTGGAGTACGAGGAGGACCGGAAGATCATGCGCATCGCGGTCGCGGCCGCGATCGTGGTCCACTTGATCCTGCTGATGATCACCTTCCCGGCGTTCACCTCCGGGCCGGTCAAGCCGGCCGAGAAGCCGAAGATCTACGTCGTCCAGCAGGTGCGCTTCAAGCCGCCGCCGCCCAAGCAGCAGCAGGAGATCCCGAAGCCGAAGGCGATGAAGGTGCCGATCCCCGACCCGACGCCGGACGAGCCCGAGCCGATCCGGCTGCCGGAGGAGATCCAGCCCGAGATCGACCTGCCGCAGACCGACGTCGTGTTCGACATTCCGGAGGGTCCGCCGCCGACGCCGGAGCCCGAGGGGCCAATCCAGGTCGGCGGCGACGTGCTCGCCCCGGTCAAGGTCAACGCGCCGCAGCCCCAGTACACCGAGATCGCCAGGAAGGCCCGCCTCCAGGGGGTGGTCATCGTCCAGGCGATCATCGACAAGGACGGCAACGTCACCAACGTCAAGGTCCTCAAGGGGCTGCCCATGGGGCTCGACCAGGCGACGGTCGACGCCGTCAAGCAGTGGAAGTTCAAGCCGGCGACCTTGAACGGCAAGCCCGTGGCGGTGTACTACAACCTGACGGTGAACTTCCGGCTGCAATAAGGCGCTGGCGCGATGGCGTTCCAGGGCTCGCTCAAGGAGCTACCTCTCCCGGACATCATCCAGCTCGTCTCGGTGTCCGGGAAGACGGGCGCCTTCACCTTGAGGAGCGGCGGCGCGAGCGGCGAGATCTTCCTGCGCAACGGGCAGATCGTCCACGCGGAGACCGACGACCTCTCGGGGGAGGAGGCGGTCTACGAGCTCGCCATCTGGACGGAGGGGGACTTCGTCTTCACGCCGGGCAAAGAGATCCAGACGACCACCATCCAGAAGTCGAACACCAACCTCCTGATGGAGGCGGCCCGGCGGATCGACGAGTGGCAGGTGCTGTCGAAGCGGATCCCCTCGACGCGCCTGGTCCCGGCGTTCACCACCCAGGTCGCCACCACCTCGGTCTCGTTCACACCCGGCGAGTGGAAGCTGATCTGCAAGGTCGACGAGCGGCGATCGATCGAGGAGATCGCGGCGGGCCTCGGGATGAGCCCGTTCGAGGCCTGCAAGCTGCTCTACGGGCTGATCACCTCGGGCCTGGTCAGCCTGCGCGAGAGCCTCGGCTCGGCCGAGACCGAGCGCTTGAAGACCCTGGCGCCGGCCGAGCTCGAGTCCACCGCCGAGGCGATCCACCGCCAGGCGACCGCGCTCCTTGGCAACCACGAGCGGCTCTCGGACCTGGAGGCCGTCTACCGGATGAGCCGGACCGAGCTCGCGAACGGTCGCGAGGTCGACGCCGTCCTCGACTTGATCCGGTCCGAGGAGAAGATCGTCTCGGGCGCCCTCGGGCCGAACCAGTCCAAGGCCTTTCTGGAGCGCGTGGGATCACTGTTGCACAGCCGTTGACCCCCCGTCCGGGGGGCGGCGAACCGTCGGAATTTCTCAGGCACAAGACTTGCTAGAGGGAACGAGGCGATCGGTCCCATCCTCGAACGACCAGCGACACCGCGGGGCCGTCGGGCCAGGAAAGGAGAAGGCCATGAGGAACATCACGAAGGCACTGACCGCAGTCGTTCTCGTCTTGGGAGCCGCCGTGCCCGCCCGGGCCGGCTGGGACGAGGGCGTCCAGGCGTTCAAGAGCGGCAACTACAGCGCCGCCGCGAAGGAGTTCCAGGGCGTCGTCGAGTCGACGCCGAACTACGCCGCCGGCTACTTCATGCTCGGTCAGTCCATGACCCAGCTCAACCGGGACGAGGACGCCGTCAGGGCCTACCGCAAGGCCTACGATCTCGACCCGAACAACGCCGAGTACCAGCTCGCGCTGGCCAACGGCTTCCTCGCCACCGGGCGCTACGGTGACGCGGCACAGCTTTTCGGCCGCATCGACCCCTCGAGCCTGCCCAAGCAGTACCAGGCGGCCTATTTTAAAAACAAGACGATCGCTCTCGAGAAGAGCGGCCGTTCGGGCGACGTGCTCGGCAGCTTGCGCGACGCGGCCCGGAGCAAGCCCAACGACGCGGCCCTCCAGTACCAGTACGGCGTCGCCGCGTTCAACGCCGGCCAGATCTCCGAAGCGGTCAAGGCCCTCGGCCAGGCGGTCAAGGCCTCGCCGTCGCCCGAGAGCCGGGCGGCGTACCTCAAGGCCCTGATCCGCGACGCGCGGGAGAACCCGTCCCGGAAGGACGCCAGCTACACCGCGGCGGTCGGGCAGGCCAAGGCCCTGGTCGGCGAGAGCGCCAGCTACGACAACCTCTTGAGCCTGGGCGAGGCCCAGCTCGGCGCCAAGCAGTACCAGGGCGCCCTCGACAGCTTCCAGAAGGCCGCCGCCAAGAAGCCCGGCGATTGGCTCGCCTTCTACTACGCGAGCCAGGCCCACACCGCCCTCGGCCAGTTCGAGAACGCGGAGGCCGCCCTCAAGAAGGCCCTGGCGACCGGTCCGGCGGCGCAGAACGAGCGCCGCATCTACAAGCAGATCGGGTTCGTCAACGAGAAGCTGAAGAACTACCAGGAAGCCCGGGTCGCCTACACCAAGGCCGGCGACCAGTCCTCGGTCGCCCGGGTCGAGAAGAACATGCAGATCGCCCAGGAGAACCAGAAGATCTCGGCCGAGAACCAGCGGATCGAGGAGATGCGCAAGGAGCAGGAGGACCTCGAAAAGCAGCTCAAGGACCTCAAGCAAGGCGGGCCGCCACCGCCGCTGCGCTGAGCGCCTCCACCCGACGGACGCTTCGAAGGGCCGCGACTCGCGGCCCTTTTTCGTCGTCCCCCCGCTCGCCGTACGATAGGACCACCCGGCCGCGCTAGAATGCGGCGCGATCATGCTCTCGGTCCCGATCCTCTGCGTCTGGGCGGTCCTCGCGCCGCTCCAGTCTCAGCCCTCCTTCGCTCCCCCGCCGCCCCAGGTGGAGCGACCGGCCGCGAGCCAGCCCGGAGCCCAGGATCAAGGCTCCGCCGAGCCGCCGGCCGAGCCCGCGGAGGAGGCCGAGCCGAGCCAGGTTCCGCCGACGCCCGCCGCGCCGGCGCCGGCGGGCGGCCCCGCCGCCGCCGAGCAGGTCGCGAAGCCGGCGGGGGCGGTGGACGACAACCGGAACACGGGTCAGGAGCAGCTCTTCCCCGAGCTCAACGTCTATCTCCCCGAAGGCGAGCTCGACCTGCGGCTCAACCGCCTGGTCAAGAAGGTCTTCGTCGAGGGCCAGGTCAAGTACAACTTCGTCAACGGCGACATCTCCGCCTTCCTCCGCTACCGCTACTACGGCTACGCCCGGGCCTACCAGCTCAGCGTCTTCGACCAGATCGAGTTCGAGAGCATCGAGCGCTTCTCCAACCAGTTCGATCGCACGCGG
Organism: uncultured Acidobacteriota bacterium; assembly: GCA_963741925.1. Taxonomy (GTDB): domain Bacteria; phylum Acidobacteriota; class Thermoanaerobaculia; order Multivoradales; family DATKCC01; genus CAVUBL01. The sequence continues at coordinate 399,965 of CAVUJU010000001.1, read as the reverse complement.
GGCATCCTGCTCCTGACCGAGTGGCCCCGGACGTACAACCAGCGGACGTTCGCGCTCACCGAGCTCGATCGGATCAGCTCCAACAAGGAGGCGTTCGTCTTCGACAACGGCAAGACGAACACGTTCCTGCGCCTCGGCTACCAGATCGGCACGCCCAACGACGAGCGATCGAACGCCATCGTGGGCGAGAGCCGGGCTCGGATCGAGCACCTGTTCACGGCCTTCCGCCAGATCGGCCCCGGCGACGCGGGCCTGACCGGGGCCCTCACCTGGGGCTCCGACCTGGTCCTGGGAGACTTCGACTACCTCAAGCTCGAGGTCTCGGGGATCAAGCGCTTCGAGCTGCCCCGCGGGGCCTTCCTGTTCGGCCGGCTCCACGGCGGCACCTTCCTGGAGAAGAAGGTCCTCGACCGGAGCCTCGCGGAGGACCCCCGGCTCCCGCTCGCCGGCCGGTACTCGATCCCCCGGGAGGAGTTCTTCCGGCTCGACGGGCGGGACAACCTCAAGGGGCTCGACGAGGACCTCCGGGGCACCGACGAGGCCCTGGGGACGTGGGAAGTCCTCCTCCCCTGGTTCGTCGGCGAGAGCCGTTCCGCGCTCCAGCTCGACTGGCGCAACTGGTACTGGGTCCTGTACGCCGGTGCCGGGACCATCGGGTTCGACCGCCAGGTGCTCACGGAGCTCAACGACTACGTCGAGGACGTCGGCGTCGGCTTCGAGTCGTCGTTCCGGCTCAAGAACTTCCAGTTCTTCTTCAGCGGCCTGTTCGCCCAGGCGTTGAACGCCGAGGGCGGGCTCAAGATTCGCTTCGCCCTGAAGTCGTACCATTGATGAAGGGGTCCGCCTCCAGGCGCTGGGGCGCCCTGGCCGATGGCGCCGGAGCGAACATGGCCTTCCCCCGCCCACGGCCCCTCGATCCCCATCCGCGGTACGCTTCCTATGGAGCCAGGTTCGCGATCTGAGTCAGCCTGTGTTAGAATTGTGGCCGGCCCTTAGGACGGGCACGATTCTTGCTCCTGTTCTTCGGGACGGTTCAACGTCCCATCGGGGGGCTTCAAAGTTTTTCCGCATTTGTCCCAACTGATTCGGAGGGAATCCATGAGTTGGAAACGAAGCATCGGGCTCTACCTCCTCGCTGTGGTGCTCGCGGCACCGGCCGCTATGGCGCAACCCGGTTCGGCACCGACGGCCACCGGGGAGACGGGCCTCTTCACACTCTTCACGCCGGAGACCTTGCCCCAGGGGGACTGGTCGTTCAGTCTTTATTACAACAACTGGGACCGGGTCTTCGAGTTCGACGACCGCGCTGGCCTGGACATCCACCAGCTCAGCGCCAGCCTGGGGTGGGGTATCACCGACCGCTTCGAGCTCGCCCTACAGGTCCCCTATCTCCACCTTGACGGGGACTTCCCCGACAGCGAGATGTTCGGTGACCTGGACGGCGGTGCCGACAGCGGCCTGGGCAACGTCCACGTCGGCGGCAAGTGGTGGGTGACCGGCGAGCGCGGCCAGGGCGGCTTCGCCCTGAACGCTTACGTCGAGGCCCCCACCGGGGACGACAAGGTCCTCGCCGGCGACACCGGCTACGGTGCCGGTCTCGAGTGGGCCAACCGCCACTGGGTCTTCGACGCCGGCTACCGGCTGCCGGGCGACCTCAGCTTCGGCAACCAGAGCGTGTCGGTCTCCGACGAGCTCTCGGCCGGGGTGGGCAACGTCTTCCCGATCAGCGATCGGCTGGACTGGATCACCGAGCTGGCGGGTACCTTCCCCACCGACAGCGACAAGGCGATCTTCAAGGACAGCGTCGACCTGACCACGGGCGGTCGCCTGTGGTTCGGTGCGGACGGCAACTGGGCCTTCAACTTCGCCCTGCGCACCGACGTGCTGCAGCTCGACCAGACCGACGAGCACTGCCCCCTGGGCGGGCTCCTCGGCGTGAGCTACTTCCCGCGGTTCATCGAGCAGCCGCCACCGCCGCCGCCGGCGCCCGAACCGCCGCCACCGCCACCGCCGCCGGCCCCCGAGGTGCAGCCGGCCCCACCGCCGCCCCCACCCCCGCCGCCGGCCCCCAAGCCGAAGCCGGAGGAGCGGGTGACGGTGCAGTTCGGCAACGGCTCCGCCCGGCTCTCGAACATCGCCAAGGCGAAGCTCGACGACGTGGCGCTCAGGATGAAGCAGGACCCGAGCGCCCAGGCCCTGGTGGTCGGCTACACCGACAATCGCGGCTCGGACTCCGCCAACCAGCGGATGAGCGAGCGGCGCGCCGAGGCGGTCAAGACCTACCTGGTCCAGAGCCACGGCATCGATCCCAGCCGCATCCGGACCGAAGGCCGTGGCTCGGCCGAGCCGGTGGCGTCGAACGACACCGCCGCGGGCCGGGCGCAGAACCGCCGCGCCGTGGTGATCATCACCTTCGAGTAGCGCGGCCCGACTGCAGCAGCCTCCGAACCCCCGCCGGGCCAACCCGGCGGGGGTTTTTTGTTCGGGCGCTCCGCCTCGAGACGCGAGACCTCGCCGGCCGCGCCACCGAACCCATGAGGCGCCGTCACCCTCGCCGGCCGCGCCACCGAACCCATGAAGCGGCCGAGCTCTGTCTCGGCCGGGCGATCCCTGCGGCGCGCACCGAGCCGCTGTCCGAAGCCGAAACCACACCCTCCGCCCATCCCGGTTCCCGGGCCGAGCTCCGTCTCGGCCGGGCGCACGGTGCCGTCGGGCTCGGTCGCGCTCACCCGCCTTCGTCGAGCGGCGGCTCGCCGAGGCTTTCGCGGCGTAGCGAGAACACCGCTCCGAAGAGCCCGGCCGCCGCGCCCAGGGCGACCAGGGCGAAGAGCTTCCCCGCTCCGGGGGGACGGGCGACGAGGACGCCGCCCAGGAGCGAGCCGCCGAGGCGCCGGGCGGCGAGCCAGAAGACCCCGGCGAGGGCGGTGGCCGCCAGCCCGCCGCCCAGGAGACCCTGGAGGGTCCCCTCGAGGTAGAAGGGCCCCCGGATGTAGAACTCGGTCGCGCCCACCAGACGCATGACCGAGATCTCCTCCTGGTAGAGGTAGGCGGTGAGGCGGATCACGCTGCCGATGGTAAACACGGCGGCGCCCAGGAGGACCCCTCCGAGGGCCAGGCCGAGGCCCCGTACCACCGCCACGAGCGCGGCGAGCTGGCGCACCCAGTCGCGGTCGTCGTCGACCATCGAGACGCCGGGGGCGGCGCGGAGCGTCTCGAGCCAGGCCGCATAGCGCGCGGCGCCCGCGGCCTCGGAGTCCGCGTCGATCTCGAGCGAGGCCGGAAGACCGCCCTCCCCTCCGGCCACCAGGTCGGCGAGGCTCGGGAAGATGCCGACGAAGCGCCGGCCCGCCTGCTCGGCGCTCACCAGGGTGGCCGAGCGCACCCAGGACGCCCCCCGGGCCTCGCCGGCGACGTGCTCGATCGCCGCGCGCGGCGTGCCCTGATCGAAGTAGACCACCACCCGGCTCTCGTCCCGCGCCCGTTCGACCACCCGCGCCAGGTTGCCCGCCACCACCAGGAACACCCCGCCCACGAACAGGCTCACGGTGATGGTCGCCACCGCGATCAGGCTCACCTTCCAGCTCCGGGCGAGGCTCACCCCGGCCTCCCGGAGGAAGTAGGCGAGGGCCTTGGCGAAGGTCAAGGCCCCTCCTCCCCTTCGTCCTCGATCGGCCGGATCTCCGGGGGGTCGCTGCCGGCGAGATCCTCGTCGCGCACCAACCGCCCGCTCTCGAGACCGAGCACCCTGCCGCCCACCCGTTCGATGGTCGCGCGGTCGTGGGTGGCGAGCAGCACGGTCGTGCCCCGGACGTTGATCTCGAGGAACAGGCGGACGATCTCCCAGGAGAGGTCCGGGTCGAGGTTCCCCGTGGGCTCGTCGGCGATCAGGATGTCCGGCCGGGCGATCACCGCCCGCGCGATCGCGACGCGCTGCTGCTCGCCGCCGGAGAGCTCGTTCGGGAAGGCGCTCAGGCGGTGGGCCAGGCCGACGCGGCGCAGGGCCCACAGGGCCGCCCGCTTCTGGCTCTCGCGATCGGCGCCGAGGATGCGCGGCAGGTAGGAGACGTTCTCGAAGATCGTCTTGCGCTCGATCAGCCGGAAGCTCTGGAACACGACGCCGATCGTGCGCCGCAGGTAGGGGATCTTGTGGCGAGGGAGCGAGGCGACGTTGCGGCCGTTCACCAGGATCCGGCCGGTCGAGGGCACCTCGCCCCGGTAGATGAGGCGCAGCAGCGTGGTCTTGCCGGCGCCGCTCGCCCCGGTCAGGAACGCGAACTGGCCGCGGAGCAGGGAGAAGCTCACGTCCTCGAGGGCGAGCTGGCCTCCGGCGTAGAGCTTTCCGACGTGGAAGAACTGAATCACGGGGGGGCTCAGTTTATCCCAGGCTCCCGAGCCTCCTGGCTACAATGCGCACGATGCCCCCGACCCCGCGGCCCCGACCCGACTCGCGCGCGGCGCCCCTGCGCGGGCCGCTCCCGGCGGGCGGCTACCCGGTCTGGGCGGCCCGGGCCGGAACGGTCGAGGTGCGCTTCGTCGGCCGGGGCGCCGGGGGCGGTCGGGGCGAGATCCTGGAACGGGTCGAGGGCGTCGGGCTGCCGGTCGCCGCGGCCCGCCAGGTCCACTCCGGCCGGGTCCTCGAGGCCGGCCCCGGCCCGTGCGGCGAGGGGGACGCCCTGTGGACCGCCCGCCGGGGCCTCGCGCTGTCGGTGATCACGGCCGACTGCGTACCCGTGCTGCTCGCGGCGGCGGGCGCGCAGCGGGGCGCGTCTCCCGGCCCGGTGGCGGCGATCCACGCCGGGTGGCGGGGGATCGAGGCGGGCGTCGTCGCCCGGACGGTCCGCGCCCTCGAGGTGGCGCCGGCGGAGCTCAGCGCCTGGATCGGGCCGGCGATCGGTGCCTGCTGCTACGAGGTGAGCGACGAGGTGGCGGCACGGGTGGCGGCGGCGAGCCACGAGCGCGTCGTGGTGCTCGGCCCCGGAGAGCGTCCCCATCTCGACCTGCCGGGGGCGGTTCGCCATCAGCTCCTCGCGGCGGGCGTGCCGGAGCCCCGGATCGTCGTGCGCTGCACGCGCTGCGACGCCGGCTCCCTGTGGAGCTACCGCCGGGAGGGCAAGGGAGCGGGCAGGAACCTCGCCTACGTCTGGCTCCGGTAGGGCACCCGGTCACGAGTGACCCGTCAACCGTCAAGTGACGTGTCCTGGCGGTCCCTCCCGCCGCTGGCAGCGTTGCTCCTCCTCGACGTAGGCCCCGCTACGCCTGCGTCGGAGCGCCTGGCCAGCGACGAGAAATCCTCGCCAGGTACCCTGTCACTTGACGGTTGACGGGTCACTAGATGTCTGATCAGGCCAGAATCGTGACGAACGAGCCGAGCTCCTCGAGAAACAGCCCGAGAGGGTGGGGGCGTCCCCTTCCCTCCCGTGGGGTGGGAAGGGGAACGAGGGGATGCGGGGGGCATCCGATGAATCTGGCGGTCTGGAGTCGCCGTTCCGAGGAGCGCAGCCGCGATCGGTCGGCGTGGGCGGGGGACCAGCGGCCCGTGGCGCCGGAGACGCTTCAGACGCCTCGTCGGTTTGAGGCGAAGCTTCTCTAGGATGCTTTCGCCGACTTGTGGTCGGAGGCGGAGCCTCGTTCGTGGAGGCCGGCCCGGAAGCCCTTGGGGTCCCGGGTGAAGGCGCGCAGCTGGCCGCAGGCCGCCGACACGTCGTCGCCCCGCCGGCGGCGGACGGTCGCCACCAGCCCGCGCGCGGCGAGGCGGTCGCGGAAGGCCTCGATCCGCTCGTCGGCGGGCGGCACCATCTCCGCGCCGAGCACCGGGTCCGGGTTGATCGGGATCAGGTTGACCTTGGCCCGCAGCCCGCGGAGCCGCCGCGCCAGGTGGTCGGCGTCGGCGTCGGCGTCGTTGAGGTCGCGGATCAGGATGTACTCGATGGTCAGCCGCCGGCCGCGCTCGAGGGGGTACCGATGGAGGGCCGCCAGCAGGTTGTCCAGCGGATAGCTCCGGTTGATCGGCATCAGCGCGCTCCGGCGCTCGTCGTCCGGGGCGTGGAGGGAGATCGCCAGGTTCGGACGGCGGGGCCAGGTGGCCATGGCGTCGATACCGGGGACCACGCCGGCGGTCGAGACGGTGATCCGGTGCCAGGAGACCGTGCCGGTCAGGAGATCGAGCGCGGCCTTCACCTGGTCGAGGTTGAGGAGCGGCTCGCCCATCCCCATGAAGACCAGGTTGAAGCCGTTGGGCGGAAGGTCCCGGTCGCGCCGGATCGCCAGCACCTGCCCCACGATCTCCCCGGCGCTCAGATTGCGGCCGGGACCCCAGAATCCGGTCACGCAGAAGCGGCACGCGAGCCCACAGCCGGCCTGGCTCGAGATGCAGAGAGTCCGCCGCGCGCCGTCCGGGATGTCGACCGCTTCGATCGACCCCCCGTCGCCGAGACCGAGGAGGTACTTGACGGTACCGTCGTCGGAGACCGCGCGCCGGACCACCTCGGGGCAGCCGATGCGGTACCCCTCGGCGAGCCGCCGGCGGAGCTCCTGCGGCAGGTCGGTCATGGCGTCGAAGCTCGCCACCGCCCGGCGGTGCAGGGCGTCGTGGATCTGGCGGGCCCGGAACGGGCGATCGACGGCCGGAGCCAGCACCCCGGCGAGCTCGTCGAGGGACAGGCCCAAGAGGTCCGGTCTCCGCGTGGCGGTCATGACGTCACCGGCGCCCCTTGACCCGGCGGGTCGGGTCGATGCCGATCGAGCGGAGGAAGGAGAGGTCGCCGCCGTGGATCCGGAAGACGGGCTCGCCCCGGGGCGCCGCGACGTGCGCCGGGCCGGCCTCGTCCTCGCGCTCCTCGCCGTCCGGGGTCTCCTGGCGATCGAGGAGAATGAACAGGCTGTACCCCTCCCGGTGGAGCTTGCGCAGGGCGTCGGTCACGTCCGAGGACTCGGTGATGGCCTCGGAGAGGGCCCGTCCCAGGTCGCGGAGCATCTGTCGGATGTTGTCGTCCAGGGCGTGTCTCCCACGGCGTGAGCGCCGCGGCCTCGAAGCGGCCGGGCGCGCGCATCAGAACAAGGCCGCCGGAGACGCCATTCCGAGCGCCGGCGGCGGTGCCTCGGCCTCGCCGGTCTCCGTATAATAGCGGCTCCGTTCCTCCCGGGGCCTCCCCCCCGGCCCGCCCCGCCGCCTGGAGATGACCCCGCCGCCGACTCCCGATCCGCTGGCCGTCGCCCTCGAGGCGCTGGCCCGCCGGGGCCACCGGGTGGCGCAGGCCGCCCCCATGGCGGGAGACGTCTCCCGGCGGGCCTACTTCCGGCTTCGCCTCGCGGGAGGTCCCGCGGTCCTCGCCCTCTACCCGCCCGAGCTGGCGGCGACCTGCACGCGCTACCTCGCGGCGACCGGGCTGCTCGCCGGCGCCGGGGTGCGGGTGCCGCGGGTCCTCGACCAGGACTGCCCTGCCGGTTGGGCCCTGCTCGAGGACCTGGGCCCGCGCACCCTCTACGAGGAGAGGGACCGGCCGTGGCGCGAGCTCGCCCCCTTCTTCGAGGCCGCGGTCGCGGCCGCGCGGCGCATCGCGGCCCTGCCGCCGGACGTGGTCGCCAAGCTCAACCCACCGCTCGACCGGGAGCTGCTGGAGCGCGAGCTCGAGCAGACCCGCACCGTCTTCCTGGAGCCCCTGGGGATCGCCGGCGGCCGAGAGATCGCGCGCGCGCTCGCGGTCCTCTGCCAGCGGCTGGGCGCCGAGCCGCCGGTCCCCTGTCACCGGGACTTCGGCGCCCGCAACCTGATGCCCCTCGAGGGCGCGGCCGGCGGTGCGCCACGGGTCGGCGTGCTGGACCACCAGGACCTGCGCCTGGGCCCCCCGGCCTACGACCTGGCCTCCCTGCTCAACGACAGCCTCTTCCCGCCGCCCCGCCTCGAGCAGGCGCTGCTCGGCGCCGCCGGCCAGGTGGACCGGGAGAGCTATCACCGCGCCGCCATCCAGCGGACGCTCAAGGCGGTGGGCAGCTACGCCGCCTTCGCCCGCCGCGGCTCGGAGCGCCATCTGCCGCTCGTCGCTCCGACCCTCGAGCGGACCCTCGCCCACCTCGCCCGGGTGCCCGAGACGGCACCCCTCGCCGAGCGCTTCGAGGAGCTCTGGCGGCCGGTGGTCGCCGGACGGGTCCCGCTCGCCGGCTTGCGGTGTCCGGCTCTGCTAGACTAACCGTGCAATCACAGGGTGAAGGGCGGTTTCGGCCCGGCGCCCGAGGAGTCACTCAATGTTCGGTCTCGGTGTACAAGAGCTCCTGGTCATCCTCGCCATCATCGTCGTGATCTTCGGCGCGTCGAAGATCCCCCAGCTCGGCAAGGGCCTCGGTGAGGGCATCCGCAACTTCAAGAAGGGGTTGAAGGACGACGAGGGCAAGGAGCGTCTCGACGAGGGGCCCGGCTCGGGCACCGATCGCCGGACCTGAACCCGCTCCCCCCACGCTGTCCCACAACGCAAGAACGCTCCGGCCGAATCGCCCGACCGGAGCGCCCCTCTACACCTCGCCGCGACGCGCCGCGATCAGTCGAGCGACGCCAGGCGAATCTGCGTCACACCGCCGGAGGTCTTCCAGACCTCGCGGTTGTGGTCCGCGTAGAGGGCGAGAACCCGGGTGACGTAGCTCCGGGTCTCGCGGTAGGGCGGCATGCCGCCATACTTGAGCACCGCGGCCGGACCCGCGTTGTAGGCGGCGAGGGCGAGCTCCAGGTTGCCGTCGAACCGGTCGAGGAGCTGGGCGAGGTAGCGCGCCCCGGCTTCCAGGTTCGAGTCGGGATCGGTGAGATCGCCGGGGGCTCCGAGCCACCGGGCGGTCGACGGTAGGACCTGCGTCAAGCCCACGGCGCCCACCGGGGAGACGGCGTCGGGCAGAAAGCTCGACTCCACCTCGACCAGCGCCGCCAGCAGGAGGCCGTCCAGGCGGTTGTCGTCGGCGACCTGCTGGATGACGTCGCCGTACGGCAGGCCGCGCAGGAACTCGCGCTCGGCGTCGTTGTCCAGCGTGCGGCGGAACAGCTCGAAGCTCCGGGGCTTCTCCCGGATGAGGTCGGCCAGGTTGTCCCGGACCATGGTGTCGAGATGGCGGCCCTGGGCGGCGGGGCCCACCAGCCAGTCGGCCATCTCTTCCATCATCGCCACCTCTTCGAGGTCCGGGGGGGCGGGTACCGAAATGGACATGGCGGGAGCGGTCGGAGCGGTGTCCAACCAGAGGAACAGGAACGTCAGGATTCCCACCACGCCCAGCTTCCGCGCGGCCCTGCTTCCGTGTTTCCCAGTCATGAGTGCATGCTCATCCTCATGGAAGACTCACGTCCGTGTAAATTCTGCTCCGCAAGGGTGGGGCGCGAGAAATTCAGGGCATCCACAGAATTCCACAACAGGTTCCCGCGATCGCGAAATACAACCATCCTTTCTGGATACGAATTCCTGCGCCATTTCGTTGCTAGATCCGTGCCTGGCAGCTCCTACGGCACGGGACCGGCCGAGGCGGGGAGCCTAACGGCTGCGGCGGCGATCGCCGCGAAGCTCGTCGACGGCGATGCCGAGGCTCGAGACCTTGTTGCGGAGGGTGTTGCGGTGGACGCCCAGGCACTTGGCGGAGCGGCCGACGCTGCAGTCGTTGGAGCGGAGCGACGAGATGATGAACTGCTTCTCGAACTCGCGGCGCGCCTGCTCCAAGCTCAGGCCACGCCGGACGAGCTCGTCGACGATCTGCCGCAATCGGCCGTTGAGGTCGTTCACCGCCATCTCTTCCCGGGAAAGAACGGCGAGCATACCACAGCGCTCGATCCGGGAGCCGGCGCGAGGGCGGGTGCGGGTGCTATCTCTTGGCTTCGAGGACGTCGCCGACGTAGATCGTGTAGCGCGACTCGAGGATCCGGGCCGCCGCCGTGTGGTCCTCGACCGACATGACCGCGAGCTCGCCCATCACCACGGGTGGCAGGCCCGGCTTGTTCAGCCTGTAGATCGTGAACAGGTCCCCGGGCAGCACGTCGTCCTCCGCGCCCCGGTCGATGAACACCACGTTGCCCTGCCCCAGGCTGACCACGTTGTCCTCGGTGCGCACGATCGCCGGAGCGTCCTCGAGCGACGCCGCGGGGGGCGGCAGGTTGATCGGGCGCATCCGCGTGCGGCGCCCCAGGGGCACCGGCTGGGGCTCGAACCGGCGCAGCCGGTCGCCGACGTGGACCGGTGAGCAGGCCTCGTCGATCTCACCGATCGCGGTCCCGTCCTGCACCGAGAGCACCTTCACCCGGGCGACGTGGTGGTAGTAGCGGCCCAGAATCCGATCCACGTGGTGGGGATGGTGGACCAGCTCTTCCGGCTCGATCGCGCTCAGCACGTCGCCGGGGGCGAGGCCCGCCGCCTGGCCGCCGTCGAGGTAGACCACGTCGCCGGTCGAGAGGTCGTAGCGCACCGTGTCGATGTCTCCGAAGTACCCGGTGTCCTCCCTCCCCGCCACCCCTTCGAGGCTGGGCGTGAGGGCGCCGTGCTCCGAGCCGATCAAGGCGTACGGGAACTCGAGGTCCGGGGCCGCGATGAAGCCGGAGCAGTAGATGTCCGACTCGGCCCCCAGCGGCACCGGCGCCCCGGCGGCCTGGTCGGCGGTCAGCACGCCGCGGAAGGGCTCCTCCGCCGCCGGCGGGGCCGTCTCGCCACCCACTCCCGGGGCGCCGCCCTCGCCGGCCGACTGGGTGTACTCGTCGGCGGTGGTCACCTCCACGTCGACGAGCAGGGGATCGCCGGGATAGATCCAGTGGGCGTCGAGGATGTAGCGGTTCTGCTCCCAGAGCTGGGGCCACAGGTAGGGGTCGCCGTAGAAGCGGGCGGCGAGGTCCCAGAGGGTGTCGCCCCGGACGATGGTGTAGACGGTGGCCCCCTGGGGGAAGGTCGTGGGCGCCGGAGGGTCCCAGGCCGTCCAGTGGTCTCCCACCTGGTGGAGGTCCTGGGGCGGCCGGTCGGCCGCCGCCAGGGCGGCGGTGCTCACCAGCACCGCAGCGAGCACGATGACGCGCCTGAGATCGGTCATGTTCGACACCCTCTCGGAGACCTGGCAGACTCGCGGGCCCTCTCCGGCCCCGCCGCCTTCTATAGTGAATCGTCTATGAACGCTACCTCGTGACGTCGATTCTGTCAAGGTTTGTTCGAGGGTTAGGCGCCGGAAGCTCAAGAAGAGCTTGAGGTGTACGGGGGCGGACCCGGGTTCAGGGCAGGGCCGCGAGGCGGTCGTCGGCCACCGCCGCGGCGGTGGTGCCCGGGAAGCGCTTCTTCACCTCCTGGTAGGCCTTGCGGGCCCCCTCCACGTCGCCCAGCGAGGCCATCGACTCGCCGGCCTTGAGCAGGGCGTCGGGGACCTTGTTGCCCCCGGGGTAGCGGTCCGCGGTCTCCCGGAAGGCGGCCAGCGCACCCTTGGTGTCCCCCCGGGCGAGCCGGCACTCGCCGATCCAGTACTGGGCGTTGTCGGTCAGCTCGGTGGCGGGGTAGGCCTGGATGAAGCGCCGGAAGCTCGCCTCGGCGTCGAGGAAGCGCCCCTGGTGGTAGAGCGTGTAGCCCCGGTCGTAGAGGTCCTGCGCCGCGGCGGTGACCTCGGCAGTGCCCGGGACTGCGCTACCTCCGCCGCTCGCGGCGTCCTCGGCGGGCTCGGCGGCCGGCGGCGCCGGGCGGCGGGACGCGGACGGGTTCGGCTCCTCCACCGCCCGCGGAGGGGCAGGCGGAGGCGACGGGGCCACGGTGGTGCCGGGACGCGGGCTCTCGTCCGAGAGGTCCTCGACCTCGAACGCCGGCTCGGACCGGCGCGCGCCGGGGCTCGCGCCCGCGGCGCCCCGCGCAGCGCCGGCCGGCGGTGGCGACGGCACCGCGGGCTCGGGCGCCGCACCGCCTCCGACGCGCGCCTGGAGGCGGGCCACCTCCTGGCGCAGGCGCTCGAGCTCGACCTGGGTCACCGCCGCCTGGCGCTGGAGCTCCAGCACCCGGGCCTTGAGCTCGGCCACCTCGGAGGGGGGCGGCGCCTGGCTCTTCGGGTGTGCCCAGGTCGCCCCGGAGCAGGAGACGGCCCCGAGCGCCAGGGCGGCGACGACGAGCCGGGCCGCCGAGCGCCCGCTCATCCCCGAGCCTCCTGGTCCGTCTTGGCGTCGCTCTTGCCGTCTTTCGCGGCCGCCGGCTCCTTCTTGGGCTCGGGAACGTCCGGGATCTCGTGGGCGTACCGGCTGTCCGGGAACTCCCGGGCGAGCTTCTCGAAGGTCTTCTTGGCGTCGGCGTTCTCGTGGCCCCGGAGCTGGGCGATCCCCAGCCTGTAGAGCACCTTGTCCCGCTCGCTGTAGCCGGGATAGTTCTCGAGCAGGTAGGAGAAGCGCTTCGCGGCGGCGTGCGGCAGCCGATAGGTGAGGTAGAAGTTGCCCACGATGTACTCGTGGTCGGCCAGGTTCTCGCTGACGAGGTCGATCTTCTCCCGGGACTGCGCGGCGTACTCGCTCGTCGGGTAGAGGCGCAGCAGGTCCTGGTAGGCCTTGAGGGCGTCCTTCGAGACACTCAGGTCGCGGTCCGGCGGGTTCATCCGCTGGGCCAGGCTGTTGCCGATCTGGAACTGGACGTAGGCCGCCCGGTCGCTGGTCGGGAAGCGGTTCAGGTAGTCGCGGTACTTCGCCTCGGCCTGGATGAGGTTCGTCCGCCCGCCGTCCAGGTAGTAGCTGTCGGCGACCAGGAGCAGGCCTTCGCGCCCGGCGAGGGAGTTGGGCTCGACCTCGAAGGCGTGCTGCAGGTAGTCCCGGGCCCGGGAGTACTTCTTGTCCGCGAGGAGCTTCTTGCCCTGATCGAGGGCCTCCTGGGCGGACAGGTGCAGGATCGGGTTGGCGGCGGCGCCGCTCTTGCAGCCGGCCAGGGGGAGCAGCAGGACCGACAGGGCGAACAGGACGGCGGGGGCTCGGCGTGCGGAGGTCATCGGTCGGATCACTCGATCACTCGGCTCGGGGGCAGCGGGCGCGGATCTCGTCCATGGCGGCGATGGGGTCCTGCCGCCCGAAGATTGCCGAGCCTACCACGCAGACCTCGACGCCGGCCGCCACCGCCCGGGGCGCGGTCTCGGCGTCCAGGCCCCCGTCCATGTCGATCTCCACCGCGAGCCCCCTCTGTGCCACCAGGTCTCGCAGCCGGCGCGCCTTGTCCAGGGCCCGGGGCTGAAACGCCTGGCCGGCGAAGCCCGGGTTGACCGACATGACGAGGACGAAGTCCAGCGCTCCCAGGACGTCGGTGAGAAGCTCGACCGGCGTCGCCGGGTTGATCGCGACCCCGGCGCGCGCGCCGCCGTCCCGGATGCGCGCGAGCAGCCGGTCGAGGTGCACCGCCGTCTCCCAGTGGACCGAGATCCGGTCGGCGCCGGCCTCGAGGTAGCCCTCCAGCAGGCGCTCCGGGTTGGCCACCATCAGGTGGACGTCGAGGGGAAGCTCGGTGCGCCGGGCGAGGGCGGCGATCACCGGCATGCCGAAGGAGAGGTTGGGCACGAAGTGGCCGTCCATCACGTCCACGTGCACCAGGTCGGCGCCTCCCGCGGCGCAGACCTCCAGGGCGGCGGCCAGGTCGGCCAGGTCGGCGGCGAGGATCGAGGGGGCGAGCTTCATTCCGTGGCTCCGAGATCGGCCGGCGAGGCCGGCAGGGGGGCGGCTCCGCGCAGGGCCGGCGCCGGGGCGGGGGGGACCTCCTCGCCGGGCTGGCGGTCGGCCGCCACCACCAGGGCGATGGCGTCGGCCTTTCCCAGGGGATGGCCGGCCACCGGGTACTGGCGCAGGATCACCCCCGGCCGGATCCCCTCGTAGCGCTCGTACTTGACGCTCCCCAGCCGGAAGCCCCGGCCCTCGAAGAAGCGGCGGACCTCCTCGTAGTCGCGGTAGACGAGATCGGGCATGACGTAGGTCTCTCCCGAGGACTTGCGGGCGAGGAGCAGGTCGACCGAGGCGCCGGGCGCCACCGTCGCGCCCGGCGACGGCTCCTGGGCGACCACCGAGCCGGCGGTCACGCCGTGGCCGAAGACCTCCACGGTCCGGCCGAGGGAGAGGCCGGCGGCCGCCAGCAGCACCTGGGCGGACTGGAGACCCTGGCCGCCCAGGGCCGGAACCGCCACGCGCTGCGGCCCGAGCGAGGGGACCACGACCACCGAGGTGCCCCGCTTGACCAGCGTGCCCTCGGGCGGGCTCTGCTGCACGACGTGGTCGGCGGGGATCTTGGCGTCGTAGCGTCCCCCCTCCTCCACCCGGAGGCCGAGGCCCTGATCCGCGAGCCGGCTGCGGGCGTCGTCGAGCGACAACCCCGCGAGCGCCGGCGTGCGGGTGGCGCCGCTGCGCACGAAGAGGTTGAAGGAGACGTACGCCGTCAGCAGGAAGACGACGATCACCAGGCCGAGATAGACGAGGAATCCGAGCGCTCGGAGGACCTTCCGAAGCATCCGGGGCAGTCTAACACCGCGGAGGACCTGGCCCCGGCCCGGGGAGGGGAGCGAGGCGTTGCGGGGGGATACAATCGCCGGCCCATGGACCGACCGCTCTTAGGCGCCCACGTGTCCATCGCCGGCGGCCTGCCGAACGCCATCGAGCGCGGTATGGACCTGGGCTGCGACGCTCTCCAGATCTTCGTCAAGAACGCCAGCCAGTGGCGCGGGCGCTCGCTCGGCGAGGAGGAGGCGGCCGCCTTCCGCGAGGCCCACGGCGCCTCGCCGATCGGCCCGCTGGTCGCGCACTCGAGCTACCTGATCAACCTCGCGGCCGTCGATCCGGCGATCCTCGCCAAGTCGCGCGCCGCCCTGGGCGACGAGCTCGACCGCTGCGCCCGCCTCGGGGTCGCCGGCCTGGTGGTCCACCCGGGGGCCCACCTCGGCGCCGGCGAGGAGGCCGGGATCGCCGCCATCGCGGCCTCCCTCGACGCGGTCTTCGCCGAGCGCCCGGACTGCCCGGCGAAGGTGCTCCTGGAGAACACCGCCGGGCAGGGCACCGTCCTCGGCTATGCCAACGCCCAGCTCGCGGCCATCGCCACGGCGAGCGGGGCGGCCCGTCACCTGGGCTTCTGCCTCGACACCTGCCACGCCTTCGCCGCCGGCTACGCGGTCCACGAGCCGGCGGGCTACGACGAGTGGACGGCCGAGGTCGGCGAGCTCCTCGGCTGGGAGCGGGTTGCGGCGTTCCACCTCAACGACTCCAAGCAGCCCTTCGCCTCGCGCAAGGACCGGCACGAGAACGTCGGCCAGGGGGCGATCGGGCCGGACCTCTTCGCTCGCCTGCTCCACGACGAGCGCGCCGCCGGCCGGCCGATGGTGGTGGAAACGCCGATGGGCGACGACGAGGGGGGTCACCGGCGGGATCTGGAGTTGCTCAGAAGCTTGGTTTGAGTTGGACCGGGGGTGCCAGTGCACACCCCAGCGGGGCGTGGCACACGCCCGCGGGGCGGATGGCTTTCTCGGCGGCAAACTGCGCCGGCGAGAAACCACCGCGCCCCGCGGGCTGCCGCCTCGGTGGTTGGGGCGGCAGCTCCGCCGGCGAGGGGGGGGAGGGGGTGGATCGGCGGGGTCGGACGCCGAACGGGGAGCCCCGCCTGAAGCGACCGCGCTCCGTCTCGGCCCTCACGCGTCCGACCCCGTGTGAACGGGCCGAGCTCCGCCTCGCCTCACCGGCGTCCGACCCCGTGTGAAGCGGCCGAGCTCTGCCTCGGCCGGGCGAACGGCGCGGCCCGCACCGAACGCTGCTCCCTGGACCCATGGATCGAGGCTCAGGAGGTGGGAGAGGGATCGAGGGTGAGGGGGGAGGTCCAATCAATTCCCGAACAACCCGCTCGGCAGGCGCTTCGAGATGTCCATCAGGATCACCGCCGCCATCAGGACGATGATCACCAGGAACCCGGCCTGCTGGATGCGCTCCTTCAAGACCAGGGAGAGGTCGCGCCCGCGCACCGTCTCGACCAGCAGGATGAAGATCTGGCCGCCGTCGAGGAGCGGGATGGGCAGCAGGTTGAAGATGGCGATCGAGACGCTGATCACGGCCATCAGGTAGAAGAGGGGCTTGATGCCCGTCCGCGCCGCCTCGCCCGAGAGCGAGGCGATGTCGATGGGCCCGGAGACGGCGTTGCGGGCCGAGACCTGGTGGGTGAGGATCTTGCCCAGGATCTCGATCGTCTGGGTGGTGATGTTCCAGTTGAAGGCGACGCTCTGGACGAACGCCTCGCCGGGCGAGTAGCGCATGTAGTAGCCGATCAGAACGCCGATCCGACCCTGGCCGTCGACGTTCTTGGGCACCACGGGCAGCTTGATCGTCCGACCTTTGCGCTGCACCCCCACCGTCACCTTCCGGCCCGGATGCTTCTCGAGGTAGTGGACGAAGTCGGTCTGATCGGCGATCGGCCGGCCGTCGATCGAGACCAGCTCATCCCCCTCCTGGAACCCGGCGGCCTGGGCCGGCTCGCCGGGCACGACCTGCATCACCCGCGGCAGGATCAGAGGCACGACCCCGGCGTCGCCGTAGCCGTAGGGCTCGACCTTCTCCGGGGTGAGCCGGGTCTCCAGCGACTTGGTGCCGCGCCGGACGGTCAACGCCATCGGCTTGCCGGGCGCGAGGGTGACCGCGACGGCGAAGTCCTGCCAGCTCGCGACCGGCTGGCCGTCGATCCGCACCAGCCGGTCTCCCGCCTCGAGGCCGGCGCGGGCGGCGGGCGAGCCGGCGGCGACGGCGCCCACCACCGGCTTCACCTGGCCCGGGTTGACGGTCACCGACGCGCCGGCCGAGAACAGCACGCTCATGATGGCGATCGAGAGCACCACGTTCATCGCCGGCCCGGCCAGGTAGACGGCGATCCGCTGCCAGCGGGGCTTGTTGAGGAACTCCCGCGGGTCGTCGGAGACCTCGTCCGGGTTCTCGCCTCCCAACCGAACGTAGCCGCCCAAGGGCACGATCGAGACCCGGTAGTCGGTCTCGCCGCGCTTGAAGCCCACCAGGCGCTTGCCGAAGCCGAGGGAGAAGGCGAGCACCCGGACGTCGAAGGCCTTGGCCACCAGCAGGTGACCGGCTTCGTGGACGAAGATGATGACGCCCAAGGCGAAGACGAAGGCGAGGGCATTGGTCAGGAAGTTCATGAGTATCGGTCCGAAACAGGGGGTCGAGCCTTTGAACAACAGGGCGTGAGGCGCCCGGATTCCGGGCTATTCCACCGCTCGCTGCCACACGCCGGTCAGCCACAGGCCCACCAGGAAGACCGGCGCGGCGAACAGCATGGCGTCCAGGCGATCGTACATCCCCCCGTGGCCCGGCAGCAGGTTGCCCGAGTCCTTGAGGCCGGCGCCGCGCTTGATCATCGACTCGACCAGGTCGCCGAGCTGGGCGGCGAGCGAGGTGGCGCCGCCCACCACGAGCAACCGGCCGTCGACGCCGCCGAGCTTCCAGAGGCTCCAGATCAGGGTCGCGACCACCGCCGTCCCGAGGGCGGCGGCCGCCCCCTCCCAGCTCTTGTTCGGGCTCACGGTCTGCGCCATCTTGTGGCGGCCGTAGCGGGAGCCGAAGTAGTAGGCCGCGGTGTCCCCCAGCCAGACGATCGCGAAGAGCAGGAAGACCCACCAGGGTCCGATCCGGTGGATCCGGTAGAGGCTCGCGATGGGCACGGAGAAGTAGGGGATGCCGAAGGAGAAGGCCGCCAACGCCGGGAACACCTCGGGCAGCGGCGTCTTGGCCAGGAGCACGAGCGAGCCCACCCCCACCGAGAGCAGGAGGGCGGCGCCGAAGAGCTCGAGCTCGCGCCCCACGGGCCCACCGGAGACCGGCAGGAAGCCCGCGAGCAGGACCGCCGCCAGCGGCACCAGGGCGAGGACCGCCTCGACCGGCGCCCCCGGTGCCCAGAAGCGGGTGATCCGCACGTACTCGCCGGAGGCCCAGCCGATCACCACCGCCACCAGGATGAAGAACCAGACGCTCGGCAGATAGAAGACCGCGGCGAGCGCCACGGGTACGGTGAGGGCGGCGGTCAGGAGGCGTTGCATGGGGTCGTCGCGCTCAGGCGCCGCTTCGGCCCTGGGCGGCGGGGCGCCGGGGCTCGTCGCTCGCGGCCCCCTCGCCGCCTCCCACCCCGCCGAACCGCCGCTCGCGCGTCTGGTAGTCGAGGATCGCCTGGTACAGGTGCCGGCGCCGGAAGTCGGGCCAGCGGGTCGGCGTCACCCAGAGCTCGGTGTAGGCGATCTGCCAGAGCAGGAAGTTCGAGACCCTGAGCTCGCCAGAGGTCCGGATCAGCAGGTCGGGGTCGGGCAGCCCCGAGGTGTAGAGATAGTCGCCGATCGTCTCTTCGTCGATGTCGGCCCGCTTACCGGCCGCCCAGTCGGAGACGATGCGCCGGCAGGCGTCGACGATCTCGCAGCGCCCGGAGTAGTTGAGGGCGATGTTCAGGGTCATGCGCTCGCCGCCCGCGGTCGCCTCGACGGCCCGTTCGAGCAGGTGCACCACCGAGGCGTCGAGCTCGCGCCAGCGGCCGATCGGCCGGCACCGGATGCCGTTGGCCACGAGCTCGTCGAGCTCGCGGCGGATGTACTCCTTGAGCAGGTTCATCAGGGTCCAGACCTCGAAGCGCGGCCGCTTCCAGTTCTCGACCGAGAAGGCGTAGAGGGTCAGGACCCCAACGCCCAGGCGAGCCGCCGTCTCGACCGTCTCGCGCACCGCGTCGACCCCGGCGCGGTGACCCTCGACCCGCGGCTCGCCCCGCTCGGCCGCCCAGCGGCCGTTGCCGTCCATGATCAGGGCCACGTGGCGCGGTAGGTTCGCAAAGTCGATGCGGCGCACGAGGAGCTCTTCGGGCGAGCCGGGCTCGGCGAGACGGGCGAGATCGGGGGACGGCATGGCGGGGGCATTGTATCTTGGCCCTCCACCTGCCCGGACTCCGATCAAGGAAAGGTCTCGAGGGCACGCCACGCCTCGGGGTAGTCGACCCGCTCGAGCACCAGGCCGTGGGCGGGCGCCGTCGGGCCGGCCTCGGAGCGCGGCCGACCCGCGAGGAGGCCGGCGAGCTCCGCCGGGCTCCGGCGTCCGCGCCCCACCTCGAGGAGCGTGCCCACCAGGGAGCGGACCATGCCCCGCAGGAAGCCGTCGCCGGCGATCCGGAAGACCACCTCGTCCCCCGCCTCGCTCCACTCGGCCGCGGTCACGGTGCGGAAGGGCTGGCCGTGGGCGCCGCCGGCCAGGGCGAAGGCGGTGAAGTCGTGGCGCCCGAGGAGGTGCGCCGTCGCCGCCCGGAGCGCCGCGAGGTCGAGGGCCCCCGCCACCGGCACCACGAACGGCGCGTCGAGGGGCGAGAGGACCGGCGCGCGGCTCAGCCGGTAGCGGTACTCCTTCCCCGCCGCGTGCTTGCGGGCGTCGAAGCCGGGAGCCACGGCGTGGGCCGCCATCACCCGGACGTCCTCGGGCAGGAACCGGTTCGAGCCGCGGACCAGGGCCCTCAGGGGCGGCGATCGCCCCGGCTCTCGAGCCCCCTCCTCGGCGAAGGCCAGGTGCGCCGCCTGGCCCCGGGCGTGGACGCCGGCGTCGGTGCGGCTCGCGGCGACCACCCGCACCGGCCTCGCCGCGGGATCGGCCGCCGGCGCGAGCAGGCGCGCGAGCGCCTCCTCGACCACCTGCTGGACGGCCAGGGCGTTGTCCTGGCGCTGCCAGCCGGCGTACGCGGCGCCCCGGTAGGAGAGGATCAGGCGATAGGCCGTCACGGGATCCGGGCCACTCTACAACGGGTCGCGGGAGGCGGCCCGTCCGGCGGCCCGGAGGCTCCGCCGGACGGATAGAATCGGGCCATGGCCACGCTGGAACACGAAGAGACGGGCGATCTTCGGCTCCGGCCGGCCATGCCCTCCGACGCCGAGTGGCTCAAGCGCTGGCGCGAGGAGTGGAGCGTGCGCCGCTTCCAGCCCCTCCACGAGCTCTCCGTCTCCCAGCTGCGCTCGGACGTGGCCTCGCAGCGCATGCGCGACCTCTACCGCGGCCGTGGCGACAAGTTCCAGTGGATCATCGAGGAAGGCGGCACGCCGGTCGGCTGGATCACCCTGGTGGTCTCGAACTGGGAGCACGGTCTCGCCGAGGTGGGCTACGCCCTGGGCACCGAGCGCCAGGGCCGCGGGGTGATGAGCCGCGCCCTCTCGATGCTCGTCGCCGAGCTCTTCGGACAGACCGGCCTCGAGCGGGTCGAGGCGCGCTGCGCGATCGACAACGCCGCCTCGAAGCGGGTGCTCGAAAAGGCCGGGTTCCGCCACGAGGGGGTGCTCCGGAGCTACTTCCGCCTCCACGGCCGCCGGGTGGACAACCACCTGTACGCGATCCTCAAGGAGGACTGGCTGGCCGCCGGCCACCGGTAGGTTGGCTCGCCTGCCTCTAGATGTCTGATCTGGCCAGAATCGTGACGAACGAGCCGAGTTCCCCGAGCAACAGACCGAGAGGGTCGTGGGGTGGGAAGGGGATCGAGGGGATGCGGGGGGCATCCGATGGATCCAGCGGTCTGGAGTCGCCGTTTCGAGGAGCGCAGCCGCGATCGCTCGGCGTGGGTGGGGGACCAGCGGCCCGTGGCGCCGGAGACGCTTCAGGCGCCTCGTCGGTTTGAGGCGGAGCTTCGCTAGAGGAGCTCCAGACCGGCGTACTTCGCCACCAGCTTCTTGCGGCCGGCGCGCTCGAAGAAGACGGTGATCTTCGCCTGCTCGCCGGTGCCCTCCGTGGCGAGCACCACCCCCTGGCCGAGGGTGGGATGCTCCACCCGGCTGCCGCGCTGGATCGTCCGCCCGGCGCCGGCGGCCGGGGCCGGCGCCCGCGACGCCGTGTCGTGACCGAAGAACGAGTAGACGCCGCCCAGCCGCTCCCCGCCCGTCCGGTGGCCGTGGAACAGGCTCGGGCTCTCGGTCGCCCGCAACAGCTCGCCGGGGATCTCGGCCAGGAACGGCGACTCCAGCTGGTCCTGGTAGCGCCCGGCGAGCCGGCGGCGACCGCAGCAGGTGAGGATCAGGCGCCGCTTGGCGCGCGTCATGCCGACGTAGAGCAGGCGCCGCTCCTCCTCGAGGTCGTCGCGCGTGCCTTGGGAATTGAAGTGGGGCAGCAGGCCGTCCTCGAGCCCGGCCACCACCACCACCGGGAACTCGAGCCCCTTGGCGCTGTGGAGCGTCATCACCGAGACCCCGCGGCCCCCTTGCCAGGCGTCGATGTCCGCCACCAGGGAGACGTGGTCGAGGAAGGCGGTCAGGAGGTCGTCGCCGGCGGCCTCGGAAGTGACGGCGGAGGCCTCGGTGAACTCCTGGGCCGCGGACAGGAGCTCCTTGATGTTCTCGAGGCGGGCCTCCGACTCCGCGTCCCGCTTCTCCTCGTACATCTTGGCGTAGCCGGTCAGGTCGAGCAGACGGTCGAGGAGCGCCGGGAGCGGCAGCTCCTCGGCCGCCTCCTGGAGCTCCCGGACGAGGTCGCCGAAGGCGCGCAGGGCCGACGCGCCGCGCGCCGGCAGGTTGCCCAGCTCGTCCTGTGCGATGAGGTCCCAGAAGGGCAGCCCCCGGTCCGCCGCCTCCTGGCGGGCCATCTCCTCGGTCGTCTTGCCGATCCCCCGGGGCGGCTGGTTCAAGATCCGGTTCATCGACAGCAAGTCCCGCGGGTTGCGCAGCACCCGAAGGTAGGCGACCAGGTCCTTGATCTCGGCGCGGTCGTAGAAGCGGGTGCCGCCCACCAGGACGTAGGGCACCTCCTGGCGCAGGAGCTCTTCCTCGAGGGCGCGGGTCTGGGCGTTGGTGCGCACCAGGATGGCCATCTCGGCGAGCTCGAAGCGGCCGCGCAGCGACTGGAGGGTGTTGACCACCCAGCGGGCCTCGTCACCCTCGTCGTCGGCCCGGTAGAGCTCCAGGAGGTCGCCGTCCCCGGCCTCGGTCCACAGCCGCTTGCCCCGGCGGCGCTCGTTGTGGGCGACCAGCGCGCCGGAGGCGTCGAGGATGGTCTGGGTCGAGCGGTAGTTCCTCTCGAGCTTGCGCGCCACGGCGCCGCGAAAGCTCGCCTCGAACCGGAGGATGTTCTCGATCTCGGCGCCGCGCCAGCGGTAGATCGACTGGTCCTCGTCGCCCACCGCGGTCAGGTTGGCCGGCTCGGAGATCAGGGCCCGGATCAGGGCGAGCTGGGCGTGGTTCGTGTCCTGGTACTCGTCGACCAGCAGGTGCTCGATCCGGGAGCGGATGCGCCCGCCCACCTCCTCGTCGGCGGTGAGGAGGCGCACGGCGAGCGCGATCATGTCGTCGAAGTCCACCCCCGAGACGCTCTGGAGCAGCCCCTGGTAGCGGCGGTAGATGCCGACGAGCTTCCTCTGGAAGAAGTTCTCCGCCTCGGCGGCGTAGGCGTCCGGGGTGAGCAGGCGGTTCTTCGCGCCGCTGATCGCGGAGAGCACCGAGCGCGGCGTGAAGGACTTGTCCGACAGATCCTCGGCCGCGATCGCCTGCTTGACCAGGTTGAGCTGATCCCCCGTGTCGAGGATGGCGAAGTCCCGCTTGAGGCCCACCCGCTCGCCATAGCGCCGGAGCAGCCCCAGGCTGAAGCGGTGGAACGTGCCGACGAAGGTGGGCAGCGGGAAGATCCCCAGCAGGTCCTCGACCCGCTCGCGCATCTCGGCCGCCGCCTTGTTGGTGAAGGTCACCGCCGCGATCCGGTCCGGCGCCACGCCGGCCTCCTGGACCAGCCAGGCGATCCGGTAGGTGATCACCCGGGTCTTCCCCGAGCCGGCCCCGGCCAGGACGAGCTGCGGGCCCTCGCCGTGGGTCACGGCGGTGATCTGCTCCGGGTTCAAGACGCTCTCGAGATCGAGGGGCGGCGGGCTCTTCAGAGGACGCGACATGGGGGGACAGTCTCTCCGAGGAGAGGGGCCCTCCGCAACCGCAGAGGGGCGGCGGCCGGGCCCGGGCCACGGTCACCCGCGATTCGCCACACTTTTTTTTGGAGTTTGGGAATGCACCGGACGCTGTAGAGGTTTTGGCGTCCGGTTCGCGAGATCGTCGCCGGGCACCGTGCCCGGAGCTCGCGGCGTCAAGGTGTGGCCACAAGAGCCCCGCCTACAGCACCGAGTCGGAAGGTACGGATTTCTCGTCTCCGACCCGAGTCTGAGTAACAGTTTAGGAGAACGTGAAATGAGTACCACCGGCATCGTGAAGTGGTTCAACGACACCAAGGGCTTCGGCTTCATCACCCCCGAGGACGGCGGCAAGGATTGCTTCGTGCATCACACCGCCATCCAGGGAAGCGGCTTCAAGAGCCTGAGCGAGGGGGACCGGGTCGAGTTCGACGTGGTCCAGGGCCAGAAGGGCCCGGCCGCCGAGAACGTCCGCAAGGTCTGAGCCAGCTTCACAGGCTGTAGCACCCACGGGCCGTGCCGAGCAATCGGCGCGGCCCGTCGGCTTTTTGGGGGCGGCTGGACGGCAGACGACGGCGGCCCGTAGAGTTGGAGCAAAGGAGGCTTCTCATGCGTCGCACCGCCGTAGCCGCCGCCTTCGCCCTCGGCGTCGCCCTGCTCCTCGTCCAGGGCGTTCCCGGGATCTCCGCCGACAGCCTGGCGGAGGTCCTCGTGACCAACTTCCCCGAGGTCCAGAGCATCCAAGGGAGGGTGTCGGTGGGGGAGCCGATCCCGCACTCCGCGCTGGTCCGCCGGCTCGACGTCATCGTGCCGCCGGTCGCCCGCTCGGCCACCACCGGACTGGTCGAGGCCGGGACGGTCGACACCGCCGGGTTCACCCACGCGGTGCTCGGCCTGCGCGGGGAGGTCCAGGGCAACCTCCTGCGCGAGGGCACGATCGCGGCGGTCCTGGTGCCCGACGAGGAGCCGGTGCTGCGGGCCTTGCGCGAGGAGGGGCGCTACGAGTTCCCGGTGGAGGTCCGCGCCGACGTGCGCAAGGACGAGCGCGGCTACTTCGCCTCCGGGCAACCCCGGCAGGTTCTCGGCTTCCCCCGCTACCGGGTCTTCCTCTACAACACCTCGGACCGCTCGGTCGACGCCGACCTCTACGTCTACCTGACGGACTGAGGCGGCCGGGCGCGGGCCGCGACCCCGCCGGTCAGGGCGCCTCGGGTTCCGGCTTGAGGGTGCGCAGGTAGAGCACCAGGTCGTGGATCTGGCGCTCGCCCAGGGTGTGCCCCCACGGCGGCATGCCGGTCGAGAGGCCCGCCGCCCCACCCCCGATGCGGAGAATCGAGGCCAGGTCGTCGTCGCTGCGCGCGGCCTGGAAGGCGGGGTCGGAGAGGTCGCGCGGCTTGGGATCCAGGTTGTAGGCGTTGAAGCCGTCGCCCCGGCCCTCGGCCCCGTGGCAGGTGACGCAGTAGTGCTCGAACAGCACCCGCCCCTGCCGCTCGTTGTAGCCCAGGTCGGGCACGGGAAGCGGCGAGGAGGCCGCGGCCGTGGCCGCCGCCGCGGGAGCGCTCGCCGGAGCGTCGTGCGCCGCGCCGGGCGCGGCTGCAGGCGGCTCGTGGCGGCAGGCGGCGGCCACGGCCAGCAACGACAGGCCGAGCGCCGGGGCCAGGATCAGCAACGCCGGTCTCATGGTCGTCCTCCCACGCCGGCGCCCACGCCGGCGTCCGCCGAGCCGGCCGGGCCCGGGTACGTGACCAGGAACGCGGCCAGGTCGCGGGCGTCGGTCGCGTCCATTGCGTAGTCGGGACAGCGCACGTCCGGGCGCCAGCGCTGTGGGCCCTGGAGCCACCAGGCGACCCAGCCCGACCGGAGCTTTCGCGGGCTGTCGTCGAGGGGCGGGCCGTAGTAGCCGCCGCTCCCGCCGAGCTGGTGACAGGCCTGGCAGCCGAAGCGCTCGTAGTAGAGGCGACGCCCGCGCCCGGCCTGGTCAGCGGGCGCGCCGCCGGGGAAGATCTCGCCCGGGATGTCGTTGTCGACGAACACGTTCTGCACGAAGTCGGCGAGGAAGCCCGCCTCCTCGTCGGACATACGCAGGGGGATCATCCGGTCGGTCAGGATCGGCCGGATCGTCGTAGGCAGCAGCAGGTAGCCTTTGAGCCACTCGCCCGTCACCTTGCTGCCCTCGGCGGTGAGCGGGGCGGTGGAGATGTCCCCGCCCGCGCCCTCCATCCGGTGGCAGGAGAGGCACCGGTAGCGGCGCACCAGGGTACCGAAGCGGCCCGGTGGATCGTAGTGCGCGCTCGCCGGCACCACGCGGTAGGCCTCGGGGACCTCCCGGCCGTCGTAGGAGAGGAGCGCCGTGACCAGCGCCTCGACCTGGTCGGGGGTGAAGCCGAACTCGGGCATCTTCAGCCCCTCGCGGAAGGAGCGCGGCTGGGACACCTTGGCGGCGAGCCAGTCGGGCAGGGTCCGGGGCAGGTCGTCGCGGGAGCCGAAGTCGAGGCGGGCCACGGGCTTGCCCCCGATGCCGGTGAGGTCGGGCCCGATCTGCGCCACGTCCTTGCGGCCGGCGATCCGGTGACATCCGGCGCAGCCGTACTTCTGGTACAGGGCCTCGCCCGCCTGGACGAGCTTGAGGGGCGGGCGGTAGGGCGCCCCGGCCGCCGGCGCCGACGGGTCGACCAGGTCCTCGCCGAGGTAGGTCGCGAGGTCGAGGAGATCCTGGCGGGTGAAGTCGTAGCGGGGCATCGCCGTCGCCGGCTGGAAGGCGTGGGGATCGGCGAGGAAGGCGACGAGCCAGCTCCGGTCGACCGCGGAGCCGATGCCGCCGAGCTCCGGGGCGCTGCCGTTGCCCCGGCCGTCGACGGTGTGGCACGAGATGCACCGCGACTCGCGGAAGAGCGTCTTGCCGCGGTCGAAATCGCCCGCGGTCGGCTCCCCGCCCCGATCGATGGCGTGGCGGGGCGGCTGCGCCCAGAGGAAGGCGGCCAGGGCGTCGACCTCGTCGTCGCTCAGGTGGAAGTTCGGCATCCAGGTCTGGGGGCGCAGGCTCCGGGGCTCCTTCAGCCAGGCGCGCAGCCACTCGACGTGGGTCTTCTGCGCCAAGCCGTCGAGCTCGGGAGCCTGTCCCTGCCAGCCCTCGTGGCGCTCCAGCTTGTGACAGCCGGGACAGCCGGCCTGCTCGATCAAGGCGCGGCCGCGCGAGAGGAGCGCCGCCTCCGGGACCACGTCCCCCTGGTGGCAGGTGCCGCAGCCGGCCTCGGTGTAGCGCACCGGCAGGAGCGGCGAGTCCCAGGCGGCGACGTCGCCGTGGGCCTCGACGCGGGTCGTCGCCCGCCCCTGCCCGCGGTGGCAGGCGACGCACCCGAACTTCTGGAAGTCGTCGGGCGTGTGGGGGGTCACGGGATGGTCGCGGTAGGGCTCGGGGGCGCCCGCCATCTTCGGGTTCTCGACCCCGAGGTGGCAGGTCGTGCACCGGTCGACGTGGCCGTTGAGCTCGGGGATCCAGATCTGGCGGATCCCCACCGTCTCGGCGCGCGCCGCGGCGAGCTCCTTGGACGAGCCGGCCGCGGCCAGCAGCCGCGCCCGGTAGCCGGTCTGGAAGGCGCGATACTCGCGGAAGTAGTCCTTCACCGGCGAGACCGCCAGGACCGCCAGCAGGAGGACGCTCGAGACGGCGAACCCGAGCCAGAGACGATCGGCCGAGCCCTTGGGATCGGGCATCAGTACACCCCCTCGCGCCAGGGCCAGCTCCAGCTCCAGCCGGGGCCGCGGAACAAGATTCCGATCAGGGTCAGAACGACCGCCACGGCGACGAACCAGACCATGATCCAGTCGGCGAGCGGCACCCGTCCGAGCCGCCGGCGCACCCGCCGCGGGACGAAGGGCAGGGCGGGGAGCAGGAGCAGGAGGTAGACCGCCAGGGTCGGGACCAGGACCGGCCAGACGCGGTAGGCGACGAGCAGCGCGCTCACCGCCGCCGTGGCCACGGTGAGAGCCGCCAGGAGGCGCTTCCAGGGCCGCTCGTACAGGCCCACCAGGTCGACGTTGGTCCGGAAGTACGGGATCACCACCATGGCGACCACGACCAGAGCTGGCAGGAGGACGCCGGCGACGATGGGCGGGAAGTAGTGCAGCAGCTCCTGCAACCCGACGAAGTACCAGGGCGCCTTGGCCGGATTCGGCGTGTGGAAGGAGTCGGCGATCCCCTCGAGCGGCGCGTCGAAGCGCAGCGAGACGAGCGCCAGGACGATGACCACCAGCTCGATCAGGATGACCTCGCGCAGCAGCAGGTGGGGCGCGGTGGTCACCAGCTCCTGGCGATCTTCGAGGAGCCGGGCCGGCTCCTCGCGGCGGATCAGCGCGACGCGCTTGGGCACCTCGCGGGCGTCGCTGTTCGACTCGAGGACGTATCGGCTCACGGCCTGGGCTCCTTGTCAGGCTTGGCGTGCTTGCGCCCCGCCGAGCCGGCGACGCCACCGTCCTTGCGCACGCGCCAGAGGTGGACGGCGACGCCCAGGACCAGGGCCAGGGGCAGGAGCACGCAGTGCAGGACGTAGAAGCGCAGCAGCGCGTTCTCGCCCACGATGTTGCCGCCCAGGAGCAGGAAACGCACCTGGGAGCCGAGCACCGGCATGGCCCGGACCATGTTGGTGCCCACCGACACGCCCCAGAACGCGAGCTGGTCCCAGGGCAGGAGGTACCCGGTGTAGCTCAGCAGCAGGGTGAACAGCAGGAGCACCACGCCCACCACCCAGTTGAACTCCCGGGGCGGGCGGAACGCCCGGTGGAAGAAGACGCGCAGCATGTGCAGGAAGACGACCAGCACCATGGCGTGGGCGGCCCAGCGGTGGAGGTTGCGCAGGAACACGCCGTTGCCCACCACGAACTCCAGCTCCTTCATGTCGAAGTAGGCCTGCGGGACCGAGGGGTGGTAGTAGAGCATCAGCAGCAGCCCGGTCGCGACCAGCAGGGCGAACAGGATCAGCGCGATGGCGCCGAGGAAGAAGGTGCTCGTGATCTCCAGGTTGCGCCGGCGCACCTTGGTCGAGTGAAGGTGGAGGAAGACGTTGTCCATCACGACGAGCACGCGGTTGCGGTTCGTCGCGAGAACGCCGTGGCGGAAGATCGAGCGCCACACCCGGTTGCCCGTGGCCGCCTTGGGTAGGTCCATCGTCGCCCTCCTCAGAGCTTGAACACGGTTCCGAACGGCACCTCGAGGGAGGTGTCGACCTCGATGTCGCCCTTGGCGGACACGTCCATCTCGAGCCAGTGCAGCGGCCGCGGCGCGGGGCCCGCGATCACCTCGCCGTCGAGGTCGAAGTGGCTGCCGTGGCAGGGGCAGGCGATGATCCCGTCGCTCGGCAGCCAGCGCGTGATGCAGCCCAGGTGCGTGCAGACCGAGGAGAGGGCGCGAAAGCCGTCGGGACGCCGGATGACGTAGGCGCGGAAGAGCTCGTTGGCGACCACCTGCCCGACCTCGATCGCCTCCGGCGGGCCGGCGTCGAACTTGGTCGGCGGCTCGAACAGGGCGCGCGGCCGCAGGAAGTCGGCGGACAGGGCCGCGGCGCCGCCGGCCGCCACGGCGCACGCCGCGAGGCCCGTCGCCTGGCAGAAGTGGCGGCGGGTGGTCGCCGGGTCGCGCTTCGATCTCTTCTCAGACATGGCTCGCCTCCTCGATCGAGAACCTCTCCATGGTGATCGTGCCGGTCGGGCAGCGCGCAGCGCAGAGGCCGCACCGGATGCAGATCGTCTCGTCCTTGACCAGCGCCGTGCCCCGCACCCCTTCGGCGAAGAGCGCGGCGCCCGTCGCGCCGAGCTCCGCCACCGCCGCGTCGCCGAGCGCCGGGTCGGCCGCGATCTCGGCCAGGGGCACGAACTCGATGCAGTCCTCGGGGCAGACGTCGGCGCAGCCGCCGCACAGGATGCACTCGGTGCCGCGCTCCGGGTCCTCGTGGAAGACCGTGTTGATCCAGCAGCGCAGGCAGCGCTCCGCCTCGCGCCGGGCCACGGCCTCCGGGAAGCACTGCTCGATCTCGGCGATCCCGACGCGCCGGTCGATCGGCAGGACAGGCGGCCGCTGGCGGGGGATCCCTTCGTAGTCGAAGGGGCGCGTGAATCCGGGGAGCGGCTCGATCACCACCTCCATCCGCTCGCCGCCGAGCTCGGTGCCCCGGAGGTGGGCGTGGATCGAGGCGGCGGCCTTCTTGCCGTCGGCGACGGCGGTGATGGCGATCCGCGGGCCGAACGCCACGTCGCCGCCGGCGTAGACGCCGGGCGCGGTCGTGGCGAGCGTCGCCGGGTCCACCTGGATCGTGCCGCGGCGGGTCACCGCGACGCCGTTGTCCGGCGACAGGAACGACAGGTCGCTCGCCTGGCCGATGGCCAGGATGACGGTGTCCGCCGCCAAGGCGAGCTCGGTGCCTTCCTCGATCCTGGGGTTGAAGCGGCCCTCGGCGTCGAAGACCGAGCTGCACTCCAGGGTCTCGATCCCGGTCACCCGGCCGCCCGAGCCGAGGATCTCCTTCAAGCCCCGACCGGGGTGGAAGACGACGCCCTCCTCGCGCGCTTCCGCCACCTCCTCCGGGGCGGCGGGCATCTCCTCCATGGACTCCAGGGAGACCACGTGCACCTCCTTGACGCCGAAGCGCAGGGCCGAGCGCGCCACGTCGAGGGCGGTGACGATGTTGATCTCCCGATTGACGATCTCCTCCGGCACGCCGGCCCGGAGCGCCGTCCGCGCCACGTCGAGGGCGACGTTGCCGCCGCCCACCACGACCACCCGCTGGCCGATCTCGAGGCGGTAGCCCATGTTGACGTTGAGCAGGTAGTCGACCCCCTTGAGCACGCCGTCCAGGTCGACGCCCGGCACGTTCATGTCCCGGCCCTTGTGGGCCCCGATGCCCAGGAACACCGCCCGGAAGCCCTCTCGGCGCAAGTCGGCGAGCGTGAAGTCGCGCCCCAGGCGCTGGTTGACCTCGAGCTCCACGCCGAGGCTCAGGATGGCGTTGATCTCCAGCTTGATGAGCTCCCGGGGCAAGCGGTACTCGGGGATGCCCAGCCGCAGCATGCCGCCGGCCACCGGTTGCGCCTCGAACAGGGTCACCGGGTAGCCGAGCAGCGCCAGGTCGTGGGCCGCCGCCAGGCCCGCCGGCCCGGCGCCGACGATCGCCACCCGCTCCGCGGGGTACCGTTGCTCGCGCCGGCCGTACACCTCCCGCAGGACCTCGAGATCGATCATGCTCTCGACGCCGAAGCGCTCGGTGACGAAGCGTTTGAGCGCGCGGATCGAGATCGGCTCGTCGAGGGCGCCCCGACGGCACGCAGCCTCGCACGGAGCGGCGCAGATGCGGCCGCAGATCGACGCCAGGGGGTTGGGGCGCCGGGCGACCGCATAGGCTTCGCGGTAGCGCCCGTCGGCGACGAGAGCGACGTAGCGCCCTGCCTCGGTGCCCACGGGGCACGCGCTGTAGCAGGGGAAGTTGCTCTCGAACCAGTCTCGATCGACCCGGCGCCAGGACATCGTCATCCCTTCTCGGCGGCTACTTGGTGAGCTCGAAGCTCGCCTCGGTGGCGCCCGAGACCGTCACCTGCTTGCTCTCGCCCTTGAGCTTCGGGTGCCAGACCTTGAGCGTGTAGGTGCCGTCGGGCACGCCCGCGATCGAGTAGGCGCCGCTCGCGTCGGTGACCGCGAAGTAGGGCGTCGGCAGGGCGAGGATGTAGCCCTCCATCTCCGGGTGCACGTTGCACAGGAGAGCCGCGGTGCAGGGCTTCGCGAAGGTGTAGCTCTTCTTCTGGCCCTGCGGCCAGCTCCCCAGGTTGAACTTGTCGGCGCACTTGTCGGGCGTGAAGACGTTGTGGAGCAGGGCGTCGCTGTTGAGGAAGTCGACCGTCGTCCCCACCAGCACCGGGAGCACGTGCGGCTGGAACTGCAGATCCCTCTGGTCCATCAGCGCGTGCTCGGCGGGCGCCGGGAAGGTCTTGCCGGGGATCTGGTCGACGTACACGACGGCGTCGGCCGAGTTGCGGAGACCCTTGCAGGTCACCTGGCCATGGATCTCGCCGGCGGCGAGCGGGCCGGCGAGGGCGACGAGGGTCACGAGGGCGAGGAGAAGCGCGGTTTTCATCATGTCGTCTCCGAAGCGGGGTCTGTGCTAGTACGCGAAGCGCAGGACCGCCGCGAGCTGGTAGTTCTGGGTCTCTTCGAGGTCGCGGCGGTACTCCAGCATCGTCTTGATGTTGGCGCGCATCAGGTAGGTGAAGTCGGCGTTGAGGAAGCGCAGGCTCGAGGCGGAGCTGTCGCCGGGCTCGAGGTCCTCGTAGCGCAGGGAGACCTGGAAGGGCGGACGGATCACGTAGTCCGCCTGCAGGAACCAGGTGTCGAAGCTGGGCTTCGGCTCGTCGATCTGGACCCCGGAGGTGTCGCTCACCCGCAGCCGGTCCGTGCCGTGGAGCGCCACGCCGAAGAGGTTCAGGTCGTTCCAGAGCCAGGAGGCGAAGAGGCCGACGCGCTGGTAGCGGCGGTCCTGGACGTTGAAGGTCACCCCGCTCTCGTCCGCCACGGGGAAGTCGATCCCCGAGCCGTCCCCGGAGTAGCCGAGCAGGCCCAGACGGAGCGATTTCTCCCGCCAGTTCTCGGGCGGCAGCTCGACGCCGGTGGTGTCGCCGTCGAGGCCCATGCCCCCGAACTTGTAGTCGATCCGGGCATAGACGTCCTTCGAGCTGTTGCCGTCGAAGGTGTCGTTGGTCCCGGGCCCGAGGCCGTTGGTGACGCCCACGGTGTAGAAGAGCCGATGGTGGGCGACGCCGTAGAACTCGATGCCCTGCACCATCATCGGCAAGCTGATCCCGCCCATGTCCTCGGCGAGCCCGGTGCCGCCGTGGAGGCCGATGGGGTTGTAGCCGAAGAGGGTGTCGACGCCGTTGTCGGTCATCAACCACATCTCCTGGAACGTGTCCTCGAAGTCGGGAGCGAACCGACCGACCTTGAAGTTGACCGTCTGAGGGGGGCCGAAGGGCGAGTTCCAGTGGAGCTGGGCGTGCTCGATCTCGGTCTCGCTGCTGCCGTCGGGCGCCTGCTCGAAGGTCAGCTCTCCGAAGAAGCTGAACTCGTCGCCGAGGGTGCCGGCCGAGAAGAGGTTGGCCTCCTGCGGGAACTGGAAGTCGTTGTGGGTGACCTGGTGGCCTTCCTCGTCACGACTGGAGGCGTAGAGGTCCGCCATCTTGACGTTGATCGCGAGCGGCGGGCTCCCGGGCAGGTCGCTGGGGTAGACGGCCTTCGGCCAGACCCGCTTGTAGGCCTCCGCTCCCAGGCTGACCGGCTTTTCCTTGACCTGCTCTTCGGTCTCCGCCGGCAGGCGGTAGCCGCGCAAGCGGAACGCCTCGCCGAAGGGGTTGAGCTTCGGGAAGACGGTGTGGCAGGTCTGGCAGCTCGTGTGGTATTTGCGGGCGAAGACGGGGACGGCGCGGGTCGGGGCCACGGTCACGAAGACCAGCAGCAGCCCCGCGGCGGCGGTCAGGGCACCGACCGTCGCTCGCCTCGAAACGGCTTTCCTTCCTCTCATGGGATCCTCCTTGGTCGACAAACCAATCGGTGAATCCCACGCTAGGTCGCAGGCGAGCGGCACGCCATCCGCCGTGTGCATCATTTTGTTGATGCACTTACATCATGGGTCGGCCGGGGTGCCCCGCCAGGAGCTCCGCCTCAAACCGACGAGGCGTCTGGAGCCTTGCTAGATCAAGCGGTGCCGGAGGGCGAAGGAGACGGCCTCGAGCTTGCTGTGGACGTCGAGCTTGCGCAGGATGTTCTGCACGTGGTTGCGCACCGTCGTGATGCTGATGAACAGGGAGTCGGCGATCTCCTCGGTGCCGGTGCCGTCGGCGAGCAGCCGGAGCACCTCCACCTCGCGGCCGGTGAGGAGTCGGGCCGGGGACTCGGGCGCAGAGGCCGCCGCCGGCGGCGGGGAGACGACCGGCAGGCCGGCTCGCAGCCCGGGTTCCGCCGCCACGGCGACGCCGGCGGCCGCGAGCGGCTGGACCAGGTGCAGCATGGTGAACTGGGGCGGCCGCGGACCGGGCACGACGACGATCGTGATCTCGACCGCGACGACCTGAGCGTTCGCCCGGCGCAGGTTCAGGTGGAAGTGGCGGATGGCCTCCCTGCGGCGCACCATCTTCACCGGGAGGCAGTCCTCGTCGCAGTAGCGGTTCCCGAAGACGTCGCGGCCGCACAGCAGCTCGTGACAGGGCTTGCCGAGCGCCTCCGACGCAGCGAAGCCGAGGAGGCGCTCGGCGGCCTTGTTCCAGATGACGATGCGCCCGTGCTCGTCGGTGCCGAACGCGGCATCGGCGGTGCTGGCAACGAGCTCTAGGGGATCGGTCGACACACCTCCATCCTCGGCGACCCCATATGTTACCTCTTGCGTCGGGAATGGAGGCCAAGACGGACGGTGCGCGGATTCCCGCCACCGAGCCCGGGCCCTTAGAATGTCGGGAACCCGCCGGAGGCGAAGCCGATGCGCGTGATCGACGTCCACAACCACTTCTACCCCCCGGCCTACCTGGCGGCGCTCGCGGAGGGGGCGAGCGCGGTCCGGGTGACGACGGACGCCCGGGGCAACGCCCGGATCCACTACCCGGGCGACTACAACGTCGCGGTACCGGGGCACCGGGACATCGCCTACCGCGAGGAGGTCCTCGATGGGGCGGGGATCGCGACCCAGGTGCTCACCCTGACGACCCCCGGCACGCACGTCGAGACGCCCCCGCGCGCCGTCCGCCTGGCGCGCCTGGTCAACGACGCCTTCGCGGCGATCGTCGCCGCGCGGCGGTCCCGGTTCGCGGCGCTCGCCACCCTGCCGCTCAACGACCCCGAGGCCTCGGCCGCCGAGCTGCGCCGCGCCGTCCTGGAGCTCGGTTTGCCGGGCGCCATGCTCTTCGGCAACGTCAACGGCGTGCCCCTCTCCGACCGGCGGTTCGCGCCGCTCTACGAGGAGGCCGACGCCCTGGGCGCGGTGCTCCACATCCATCCGACCGCGCCGGTGGGGGTCGAGGCGATGACCGAGCACTGGCTGATGCCCCTGGTCGGCTTCCTCTTCGACACCACCCTCGCGGCTGCCGGCCTGGTCTTCTCGGGCGTGGCCGGCCGCTACCCGCGGATCCGCTGGGTCCTCTCCCACCTGGGCGGCGCCGTCCCCTACCTCGCCGAGCGGCTCGACCGGGGCTACCACGCCTTCCGCGAGTGCCGCACCCACCTGGACCGGCCGCCGAGCGAGGTCCTCGCCGGCTGGTACTACGACACGGTCAACTTCGACCCGCGGGCCCTCCGCCTGGCGATCGACTTCGCCGGTCCCGAGCACCTCCTCGCCGGCAGTGACTACCCCCACCAGATCGGCAGCCTCGAGCTGATGCTCGAGAGCCTCCAGGCCGTCGACCTCTCCGAGGAGGACCGCGCCGCGATCCTCGGCGGCAACGCCGCTCGCCTCTACGGCATCGAGTAGGGCGCCGGCTCCTGCGCCTACCCGTTCGTGCCCACCTGGAGGGCGCGCCAGGAGCGGCCGTCGCGCTCCAGGAGGTCGTGCGAGCGGTCCGGGCCCCAGGTGCCGGCGCGGTAGTTGGGGAAGTCGTCCGGCGGGCCGCTCTCGTGGCGCTCGACGATGGGGTCGACGATCGACCAGGCCTGGTCGATCCAGTCGGCGCGGGCGAAGAGGGTCTGGTTGCCCTGCATGACGTCGAGGAGCAGCCAGGCGTAGGCCCGCGGCGGCGAGCCCACGCCGAAGGCGTCGGCGTAGAGGAAGCGCGAGGTCACGGGGGTGAGGCGGATGTCGGGCCCCGGCTGCTTGGCGATGAAGGTCTGGAGGATCCCCTCCTGCGGCTGGAGCCGGAAGACGAGGACGTTCTTGCGGATCGGGCGGTTCTCCTCGAGGGGAAACATCAGGTGCGGGGTCGGCTTGAAGAAGACGGCGACCTCGGTGAGCTTGCGGGCGAGACGCTTCCCGGTGCGCAGGTAGAACGGCACGCCGGCCCAGCGCCAGCTGTCGAGCTCCAGGCGCAGGGTGGCGAAGGTCGGCGTGGTCGAGTCGTCGTCGACCCCCTCCTCGGCGCGGTAGCCGGGCACCTCCTCCCCCTCGACCACACCGGGACCGTACTGGCCGAGCACGCAGTCCTCCGGGGCGGGCCGGCGAACCGAGCGCAGCACCTTGACCGTCTCGTCGCGGAGCGACGCCCCGTCGAAGGAGACCGGCGGGTCGACCGCCGCCATGCACAGGAGCTGGAGGAGGTGGTTTTGCACCATGTCGCGCACGACCCCGGTCTTCTCGTAGAAACGCGCCCGGGTGCCGATGCCGATGTCCTCGGCGGCGGTGATCTGGACGTGGTCGATGAAGTCCCGGTTCCAGATCGGCTCGAAGGCCGGGTTGGCGAACCGGAAGACGAGCATGTTCTGCACCGTCTCCTTGCCCAGGTAGTGGTCGATCCGGTAGATCTGCTCCTCGTCGAAGGCGGCGCGCAGCTCGCGGTCGAGGGCCCGGGCCGACGCCCGGTCCTCGCCGAACGGCTTCTCGATCACCAGCCGGCGCCACTCGCCGTCGTCCCCGTGGTCGCTCGCGCGGCGGGCGAGCCCCGACGTGCCGAGCTGCCCGGCGATCGTCCCGAAGAGCGACGGCGGCGTGGCCAGGTGGAAGAAGGCGTTGTCGCCGACGCCGTGCTCTTGCTGGAGCTCCTCGATCCGCCGCCCGAGCCCCCGGTAGTCCTCCTCGGTGGTCAGGTCGCCCGCCTGGTAGTGGAGCCGGGGGGCGAGGCGGTCCCACACCCGGCGGTCGAAGTCGCAGCCCTCCTCGACCGCCTTGCGCATCCGGCGGCGGAACCCGTCGTCGCTCATCTCGGAGCGGGCGAGCCCGAGGACGGCGAAGCGCTCGGGCAGGAGGTTCCGCGCCGCGAGCTCGAAGATCGAGGGCAGGAGGTCCCGCCTCGTCAGGTCGCCCGAGGCGCCGAAGACGACCATCACGCAGGGGTCGGCGGCGGTCTCCGGGCTCCCGGCGCGCTCGGTTTCGAGCACCGTCGGCCCGGTCTGGGCCCCCACCTGGGAAAGGGCCGCCATCTCAGCTCTCCTCTCCGTCTCGGTCTTCCCGGCGGACGGCGTGGCCGCCGAACTGGTTGCGCAGCGCCGCGATCACCTTGTACGAGAAGCGCTCGTCGACCTGCGAGGCGAAGCGCTCGAAGAGCGCCTGGGTGATGTTGGGCATGGCGATGCCCTGCTCGAGGGCGTACTGGGCGGTCCAGCGGCCGGTGCCCGACTCCTCGACGTAGGGGGCGATGCCGGCGAGCTCCTCGCCCTCCTGGTCGAAGGCCCGGGTGAGGAGCTCGAGGAGCCAGGAGCGAATCACCGAGCCGTGGCTCCAGAGGTCGGCCACCCGGCCCAGGTCGACGTCGAGCTCCGAGCGCCGGAGCGCCTCGAAGCCCTCGCCGAGCGCCTCGAGCATGGCGTACTCGATGGCGTTGTGGATCATCTTGACGAAGTGGCCGGCGCCGTTGTCGCCCACCCGGGCGTAGCCGTCCACCGGGGCGAGGGCCCGGATCACCGGCTCGATCCGCCGGTACGCCCGCTCCGGCCCTCCGGCCATGATGCAGTAGCCGATCTCGAGCCCCCACACCCCGCCGCTCATCCCGACGTCCAGAAAGTCGACCCCGCGCTCCCGGCATCGCCTCGCGTTGGCCAGCGAGTCGGTGTAGTGGGAGTTGCCGCCGTCGACGACCAGGTCCCCGTCGGCGAGCTCGTCCAGGACCTTCCCGACCGTCCGGTTGGTGGGGTCGCCGTGAGGCAGCATGATCCAGACGGTACGCGGCGGCTCGAGGCGCGACACCAGGTCGCCGAGCGACGAAGCGCCCTCGGCGCCGTGCTCCTTGGCGGCTTCCACCGCTTCCGGGTCGAGGTCGTACGCCACGACCTCGTGGTCCTTCTCCACCAGCCGCTGGACCATGTTGCCGCCCATCTTGCCCAGCCCGATCAGTCCGATGCGCATCGCGGTCCGTCTCCTTGCAGGTCGTTTACGTGAGCTCGTCGACGAGGGCCTCGAGCCGAGCGTCCAGGTCGCCCTCCAGGTGGACTCGCACCACCCGCCGGCCGTGCTCGGCCAGAGACCGGAAGTCGCCCAGGGCCTGGGCCCGGAGCAGGGTGGCGAAGCCGTAGCCCTCGCCCTCCGACCGGTCCCCGTCGCGGCACGGAATGGCGAGGTCCTCCTCCCCCGGGTCCGCGGTGAAGACGAGGTACACGCCCGTCGCCGGGCCGCCCTTGTGGAGCTGGCCGGTCGAGTGGAGGTAGCGCGGACCGTAGCCGAGCGTGGTCGCCACGCCGTGCCGGTCGCGGACGGCCCGGCGGAGCGTCTCGAGCGAGCGCTGGCGCTCCGGGGTGCGCCGGAAGTAGGGTAGCAGCGCCACGTAATCCCCCTCCCCGAGGCCGCCCAGGAGCTCGCCGATCACCTCGGCCGGCTCGCCGCCGCCGTCCGGCGCCTCGCCGCCGGCCCAGACCGCCACGCCTTCCGCCTCGGCCGTAGGAGCCGGCTCGTCGAAGCTCCCCCGCTCGCGCCAGGTCGCCAGGAGCTCGCGGGTGTTCTCCTTGCTCTCGGTGACGTTCGGCTCGTCGAACGGGTTGACCCCGAGGATCGCCCCGGCGGTGGCGGTCGCGACCTCCCAGCGGAAGACCTCGGCGCCCAGGTCGAGACGGTCGTCGAGGGCGATCCGGACCACCGGATGGCCCGCTTCCTCGAGCACCTGGAGGTGCCGGCGCCGCTCCGGGTCCCGCTCGTCGGCGAGCTCGAGGGCGACGAAGACCCGGTCGGAGCCGTAGTCCTCCGGCCTCCCGAGCGGCTCGCCCGCGACCGGCACCAGGCCCCGGCCCTCCTTGCCCGTGCTCTCGGCCAGGAGCTGCTCGAGCCAGTAAGCGAAGGGGGCAACGGGCTCGTCGATCACGAAGGTCACCTTGTCGCGGCCGGCCCGGGCGTGGAGACCGAGCACCGCGCCCAGGTGGAGGCCCGGGTTGCGCTCCGGCGGCACGGCGCCGGCCGAGCTCGCGGCCTGGCGGGCGGCGCGCTCGAGGAGCCCGCCCACGTCCCGTCCCAGGAGAGCCATGGGCACGAGGCCGAAGTAGAACAGGGCCGAGTAGCGGCCGCCGACGTCGGGCGGGTTCTCGAAGACCCGGCGGAAGCCGCGCTCGCGGGCCTCCTCGGCGAGGGGGCTCCCGGGATCGGTGATCGCCACGAAGCGCTCGCCGGGCGCGCTCTCGAGGCGCTCCGAGAGAAGGGAGAAGAAGTAGCGGTAGAAGGAGAGGGTCTCGGTGGTAGTGCCCGACTTGCTCGACACGACGAAGAGCGTGCGCTCGAGGTCGACCTCGTCCTCGACCGCCCGAACCGCCGCCGGGTCGGTCGAGTCGAGGACGTGGAGCGCCGGCCAGCCGTCCGCCGGGCCGAAGACCTGGCTCGCGACCTCCGGCCAGAGGCTGCTGCCACCCATGCCCAGGAGCACGACGTGGTGGAGGCCGTCGTCCTTCACCTCCCGGGCGAAGGCCTCGATCTCGCCCGTCCGCTCGCGGGAGGTGGCGACGGCGTCGAGCCAGCCCAGGCGCTCGGAGATCGCCCGGGCGGTCTCGTCGTCGCCGGTCCACAGCGTCGTGTCCCGGGCGTGGAGGCGGCGGCCGAAGCGGAGCTCGGCGAGGGCGTCGAGGCCGTCGCTCAGGCCGTCGCCGGCGTAGGCCTGGCGGGTGGCGGCCGCGCCCAGGATCGCCTCGCGCTTCGTCTCGAGCGTGCCCATCAGGTCGTCGTAGGGCGCGACGAACTTTTCCATGCCTTCATTGAGGAGCTGCCAGGTCACGGCGTCGAAGTCGACCCCCACCTCCTCCAGGTCATCCATCAGCCGGTGCGCTTCGTCGACCCCCTCCTCCACCGTCCCCGGCTCGACCCGGCCGTGGTCGGCGAAAGCGTCGATGGTCGCGTCGGGCAGGGTGTTGATCGTGTCGGGGCCGATCAGGGGCTCGACGTAGCGCACGTCCCGGTAGAGGGGGTTCTTGGTGCTGGTCGAGGCCCAGAGCACGCGCTGCACGCGGGCGCCCAGGGCCGCCAGGGCCTGCCAGCGCTCGCCGGAGAAGATCTCCCGGAAGCTCTGGTAGGCGAGCTTGGCGTTGGCGATCGCGGCCCGGCCCAGGAGCTGCTCGGGACGCGCGGCGTCACCCGAGGTCACCTCCGGCTGGATGCGCTGGCCCAGCAGGTGATCGGTCAGGACGTCGATGCGCGACAAGAAGAAGCTCGCGACCGAGGCGATCCCGGAGAGGTCCAGGCCCTCGGCCGCCCGGCGCTCGAGGGCGTCGACGTAGGCGTGGGCCACCTCCTCGTAAGCCTCGATCGAGAACAGCAGGGTGATGTTGACGCTCACCCCCCGGTAGAGGCTCTCCTCGATCGCCGGCACCCCGGCCTCGCTGCCCGGGATCTTGATCAGCACGTTGGGCCGGTCGACCGCGTCGAACAGGCGGCGGGCCTCGGCGACGGTCGCCTCGGTGTCGTGGAGCAGGTAGGGCGAGACCTCGAGGCTCACGAAGCCGTCGGCGCCGTCCGACTCGTCGAAGACCGGGCGCAGCACGTCGCAGGCCGAGCGCACGTCGTCGACCGCCAGGCGCTCGTAGATCTCGTCGACGGGGAGGCCCTGGCGTACCAGCTCCTCGATCTGCTCGTCGTAGGCCTCGCCGCCCGAGATCGCCCGGTCGAAGATCTTCGGGTTGGAGGTGACGCCGCGCAGGCCCGCCTCGCGCACCCGGCGCTCGAGGGCGCCGTCGCGGAGCATGGTGCGGGTGAGGTTGTCCAGCCAGTAGCTCTGGCCGTGGCGGTGGAGCTCGAGCAACGGGTTCATGAGGCGGTTCCTTTCGCCGCGCCGTAGGCGCGGCCGGTGGTATCGAGAGTTTCGGCGCGGAGGCGGCCGGCGGCCGCCCGGTCGACCAGCCAGCGGAGCTCGCCGTCGCCCGGCCGGACCCCCGCCGCCGGCAGCCGCCCCGGCTCCTCGTCGCCCTCCAGCACGCGGGCGAGGGCGGGGGCCTTGGCCGCGCCGGCGACCAGGAAGACCACCCGGCGCCCGGCGTTGATCGCCGGCAGGGTGAGGGTGATGCGCGGATGCGGCAGGCTCTGGGGCGCGCAGGTGGCGACCCAGCGCGCGGTCTCGGCGAGCGCCGGGCAGCCGGGCATGAGCGAGGCGGTGTGGCCGTCCTCGCCGAGCCCCAGGAGGACGAGGTCGAAGCGCGGGCGCTCGGTGCCGGGCCCCCCGCCGGCGGCGAGACCGAACCAGCGCTCGAGGGTCTCCTCGTAGGCCGCGGCCGATGCCTCGGCCGAGCCCAGCCCGGTCGGCACCGGGTGGACGTTGGCCGCCGGCACCGGGGCGCCCGCGAGCAGGGTCTCGCGGACCATCCGGTAGTTGCTGTCCGGGTGGTCGGGCGGCACCGCCCGCTCGTCGCCCCAGAAGAGGTGGACCCGCGACCAGTCGACGGCGGCCCGGCCCGCGCCGGCCGGCTCGGCGGATGCGGCGAGAAGGCGGTAGGTCGCGGCCGGGGTGTGGCCGCCCGCCAGGGCCACCGCGAAGCGTCCGTGCGTCGCGATCGCGGCGCGCGCCGCGGCGGCGAACCGGGCGGCCGCCGCCTCGGCCAGCGCCTCCGGGTCGGGGTGGACTTCGATCACGCCGCCTCCCGGGAGACGAAGCGCTCGAAGGCGGCCACCTCGCGGCGGCTGCCCAGGGCCACCGGCACGCGCTGGTGGAGCGACTCGGTCTCGAGCTCCAGGATCGGCCGGCGGCCGTCGCTCGCGGCCCCGCCGGCCGCCGCCAGCAGGAAGGCGAGGGGAGCCGCCTCGTAGAGCAGGCGGATCTTGCCCTCCGGGTGCTCGCGGTCGGCCGGATAACAGTAGATCCCCCCTTCGAGGAGGATGCGGTGAAGATCGGCCACCAGGGCGCCCGTGTAGCGCAGGCTGTAGGGGTGGCGCGCGCCGCTGCCGGGGTCGTTCAGGTGCTCGAGGAACCGGCCGACCGCCGGCTCCCAGCGGTCGGCGTTGCCGGTGTTGATCGAGTAGGTCTCGCCGTGCTCGGGACACCGGACGTCCGGATGGGAGAGGAGGAACTCCCCCACCGACGGGTCGAGCGTGAAGCCGTCGGCCCCCTCGCCCAGGGTGTAGACCAGGACGGTCGCCGGGCCGTAGAGCACGTAGCCCGCCGCCACGCGCGGCGCGCCGGAGAGGATCTCGCCGGCGACGTCGGTGCAGGGGCCGGTCGCGGGACGGCGGTGGACGGCGAAGATCGTGCCCACGCTGGCGCCCGTCTCGACGTTGCCCGAGCCGTCGACCGGATCGATCGCCAGCAGGTAGGACGAGCTCTCCTCGCAGCTCTGGATCCGCGGCTCGTCGAGCTCCTCCGAGACCACCGCGGCGACCTCGGGCACGTCGGAGAGCGCCGCGAGGAAAGCCCGGTTGGCGAACAGGTCGAGCTCTTTCTGCGCGTCGCCGCTGGCGTTGGTCGTGCCGGCGGCGCCCAGGCGCCCGACCAGGGCCGCGCGGCGGGCCTCGCGCGCCACCACCTTGGCGGCGAAGGCGACCTGACCCAGGAGGACGGCGAGGTCCGGGCCCGCACCGGCCTCGGCGGCCCGGCCGGCGACGTGGCGCGGCAAGGTCACGGCGCGCGCCAGGTCGAGGGCCGGATCGGACCCCTCGGACCTGCCCGGCCCGGGGGAGCGCGGGCTCATCGCCTCCCCTCCTTGCGCCGCGCGGCGACCCGCGCCGCCCCGCGCAGGGCCGCCTTGCCGTCGAGGATCACCCGCACCGGGACCGGCTCCAGCAGGTCGCGCATCCGGCCCTTGGCGAGGAACCTCTCCAGGAACGCCCCGTCGGGGGTCGCGAGGACCTCGCGGATCTCCGGGGCGATGCCGCCGCCGATCCAGACGCCACCGATCGCCAGGAGCTTCAGGGCGAGGTTGCCGGCCTCGGCGCCCAGCAGACGGCAGAAGCGGTCCAGGCTCTCGACGCAGGCCTGGCACGAGCCGTCGAGGGCCGAGCGGCTGATCGCCGGCGCGGCCTCCTCGCCGGGCGCGACGCCGGCGACCGGGCAGCCGCCGTCGGGGCCGCCCCGCCGCTCGCACACGAAGCGATGGATCGCCTCGAGCCCCGGCCCGGAGACGACGCGCTCCCAGCTCACGTGTCCATGCTCGCGAGCGAGATGGGCGAGGAGCTTCCCGCTCGAGCTCGTCGCCGGGAGCGAAGTCGGCGTGCCCCCCCTCGGAGGCGAACGGCCGGTGCTCGGAGCCGTCCCAGAAGAGCCCGGCCTCGCCCAGGCCGGTGCCGGCGGCGATCAGCGCCCGGTTGCCCCGCTCCCGCCCTCCCGATCCCTCCTGGATCGTCAGGGTGTCCTCGGGGGCGAGGATCGCCAGGCTCCAGGCCGCGGCCTCGAGGTCGTTGATCACCGCCGCCGGCACCCCCAGGTCCTCGCTCAAGGAGCGCTCGTCGACCACCCAGGGCAGGTTCGTGGCGCGCACGCGCCCGTCCCGGACCGGGCCGGCGACGCCGAAACAGGCGGCTTCGAAGGCGGCGCCCCGCTCGTCGACGAAGCGGTGCACCAGGCTCGCCAGGTCGTCGTGCTCCGGGCTCGAGTACTCCGCCTCGTCGGCGATCCGGTGATCGTCCGAATCGACCACGGCCAGACGGGTGTGGGTGCCGCCGATGTCGCCCGCCAGGACTCGCATGATCTAGACAAGCTCCGCCTGAAGCTCACGAGGCGCCTGAAGCGTC
Source organism: uncultured Acidobacteriota bacterium (assembly GCA_963741925.1). Classification (GTDB taxonomy): domain Bacteria; phylum Acidobacteriota; class Thermoanaerobaculia; order Multivoradales; family DATKCC01; genus CAVUBL01. The sequence continues at coordinate 357,319 of CAVUJU010000001.1, read as the reverse complement.
GCCGGCGCCACGGGTCGCTGGTCCCCCGCCCACGCCGACCGATCGAGCCTGCGCTCGGCAGAACGGCTTCTCCAGACCGCTGGATTCATCGGATGCCCCCCGCATCCCCTCGATCCCCTTCCCTCCCCACGGGGGGGAAGGGGACGATCGACCGGATGCCCCCCGCATCCCCTCGATCCCCTTCCCTCCCCACGGGGGGGAAGGGGACGGTTGACCGGATGCCCCCCGCATCCCCTCGATCCCCTTCCCTCCCCACGGGGGGGAAGGGGACGGTTGACCGGATGCCCCCCGCATCCCCTCGATCCCCTTCCCTCCCCACGGGGGGGAAGGGGACGGTTGACCGGATGCCCCCCGCATCCCCTCGATCCCCTTCCCTCCCCACGGGGGGGAAGGGGACGGTTGACCGGATGCCCCCCGCATCCCCTCGATCCCCTTCCCTCCCCACGGGGGGGAAGGGGACGGTTGACCGGATGCCCCCCGCATCCCCTCGATCCCCTTCCCTCCCCACGGGGGGGAAGGGGACGGTTGACCGGATGCCCCCCGCATCCCCTCGATCCCCTTCCCTCCCCACGGGGGGGAAGGGGACGCCCCCACCCTCTCGGGCTGTTTCTCGAGGGACTCGGCTCGTTCGTCACGATTCGGGCCTGATCAGACATCTAGAGAAGCTCCGGCCTCACACCAGCTCGCGGAGCGCCCGGGCGATGGCGTCCCGGTCGATCTCCTCGTAAGCCAGGAGCTCGGCGGGCTTGCCGCTCCGGGGCTTCTTGCCCACCGCCAGGTGGCGGAGCCCGACCGCGAGCCCCGCCTCGGCGAGGACGCTCGCCACCGCCTCCCCCAGGCCACCGGCCGGGTAGTGGTCCTCCACCGTCACCACGGCCCCGGTCTCGCGGGCGGCGGCCAACAGCGTATCCCGGTCGAGGGGCTTGATGCTGTAGAGGTCGATCACCCGGATCGCGAGACCCTCGGCGGCCAGGGTCTCGTGGGCGGCCAGGGCCTCGTGGAGGGTGACGCCGGCGGCGACCACCGTGGCCGCGTCGTCCGGGCTCGAGCGGAGCACCGCCGAGCCCCCGATGCGGAAGGTGTCCTGCGGGCCGTAGATCAGCGGCGTCCCCATGCGGGTCGTCCGCAGGTAGACGATCCCCGGATGCTCGGCCGCGCACTCGACCAGCCGCTCGGCCGAGTAGGCGTCCGACGGGTAGAGGACCACGCTGTCGCGGATCGAACGCATCATGGCGATGTCTTCGAGGCCCATCTGGGACGGGCCGTCCTGGCCGATCGAGACCCCGGCGTGGGAGCCGACCAGCTTCAGGTTCGGCTCCGAGTACTGGGCCATGCGGATCTGGTCGAAGGCGCGGGAGAGGAAGGCGGAGAAGGTGGAGACGAAGGGCAGCTTGCCGCGGAGCGCGAGGCCCAGGGCGGCGCCCACCATGTTCTGCTCGGCGATGTACATCTCGAAGAAGCGCTCGGGGTGCTCCTTCGCGAAGTAGGCGGCGCGGGTCGAGTTGCTCACCTCGCCGTCGAGGCTCACGAGCGCGGGGTAGTGGGGCGCGAGGCGAACCAGGGCGTTACCGTAGGCGTTGCGCGTCGGCACCTTCTCGCCCGGCTCGTACGCGGGCTCCGCCGCGGGCGCGGCGGCGCGGGGCGCGGGGCGCAGATCCTCCGGCTCCCGGAGGGCCCCGACGGCCTCGCGGTCGACCTCGCCCAGGCCCTCGAGGGCGCGCTCGAGATCCTCGCCCTCGAGCACCTTGCCGTGGTAGCCGTTCCGGTCCTCGACGAAGGCGACCCCCTTGCCCTTGACCGTGCGGGCGATGACCATGGACGGTCGCCCGTCCGCCTCGGCCGCGACCTCCTCGTAGGCGATCCGGATCTGCTCGAAGGAATGGCCGTCGACCTCGAAGGTGCGCCAGCCGAAGGCGTCGAGCCGGCGGCGGTAGGCGTCGAGGTCGTGGCCGTACATCGTCTCGCCCCGCTGGCCGAGCCGGTTGACGTCGAGGAGGCCGACCAGGTTGTCGAGCCGGTAGTGGGCGGCGATCTCGATCGCCTCCCACTGCGAGCCCTCCGCCATCTCGCTGTCGCCCAGGAGCACCCAGGTGCGGTACGGGAGCCGGTCGAGATGGCGCGCGGCGAGCGCCATGCCGACGCCGATCGAAAGGCCCTGGCCGAGGGAGCCGGTCGCCGCCTCGGTGAAGCGGAAGCGGGTGGACGGGTGGCCTTCGAGGGGGCTGTCGAAGTGGCGATAGGTCATGAGCTCCTGCTCGGAGAGCTGGCCGGCCGCCGCCCACAGCGCGTAGAGGAGCGGCGAGGCGTGACCTTTGGAGAAGATCAGGCGGTCGTTGTTGGGGTGGTCGGGGCGCTTCGGGTCGTAGCGGAAGTGGCCGCCGAAGAAGAGGGCGGTGACGAGCTCGACGGCCGAGAGCGACGAGGTCGGGTGGCCGGAGCCGGCCTGGCCGGTCGAGCGCAGGATCAGATAGCGGATGCGCCGGGCGAGGCGGGCGAGGTCGTCGGTGGTGGCGGTGGAGGCGGCGGTGGCCGGGGGTGCGGCGGCGGTTTCTACGGGGGCTGACATGACCCGGAAGGAAGTGTGCAAGGGGCGTTCCTTGCGGGGGGAGGGGGCGGTGGGGTGGCGCTGGGCGGAGGGTGATGGAAAGTTTGCGGCGGCGGATGTAAGTCCTGCGCGGGTGCGCGATCACACGCCCGCGGGCCGGGTGGCTTTCTCGCCGGCGGACTGCGTGGCGCTGGGCGAGGGAGCACACGCCCGCGGGCTGCTACCTCGGCGGTTGGAAGAGTGCCCCTCCGCCGTGGGGTGGGGAGAGGGGGGATCGGCGTTCGGCGGACTCCTCAGCTTCTCTTGTCATCCCGAGCGGAGCGAAGCGGAGTCGAGGGATCTCGGGAGGAACGTTTCCTCGGCCTCGGGAGGCTCCGAGGTCACCCGGGTGGGCCGGGGGCTCAGACGCGATGCGGGGGTGTTCCGATCAGGCCACGGGGGCCAGGACGTGGGCGCCCAGCCAGACGATACCGCCCAGGACCAGCACCGGGATCGCCACCACGCAGAACACCACCAGCAGACCCACGAGGCCCATGAACACCGGCGCGGCGGCGAGGACGACGAACAGGCCGGCGAGCAGCACGAACGGCAGCAGGACGAGCTTCACGACTCCCACGGTGAGCTTGAGCGCCAGCCCCACCATCGCCAGGACGATGGAGGCGATCGCCAGGAAGGCGAAGGCCACGGTCACGAAGACGGCGAGCTCGATCATGGTGCGGCGACCTCCTCTGTCTCTTCCTACGCCCGACCCGCCCGTCGTGTTTCAAATCCCCTCGCCCCACGGACCTGCCACGTGGGCGCGTGGGCGGGGGCGTCCCCTTCCCCCCCGTGGGGAGGGAAGGGGATCGAGGGGATGCGGGGGGCATCCAGTCAACTGTCCCCTTCCCCCCCGTGGGGAGGGAAGGGGATCGAGGGGATGCGGGGGGCATCCAGTCAACCGTCCCCTTCCCCCCCGTGGGGAGGGAAGGGGATCGAGGGGTTGCGGGGGGCATCACCGTCTAGGCTTGTAGAGTTCCGTCAGCGTCCCCTCGAACGCGTCCGCCGCGAAGGCCACCGTCTCCGAGAGCGTCGGGTGCGGGTGGACGGTGAGGCCGATGTCGGCCGCCTCGCACTGCATCTCGATCGCCAGGGCGACCTCGGCGATCAGGTCGCCGGCGTTCGGGCCCACGATGCCGGCGCCGATCACCCGGCGGGTCTCGGGGTCGAAGAGCAGCTTGGTCATCCCCTCGTCGCGCCCCAGGCCGAGGGAGCGGCCGCTCGCCGACCAGGGGAAGGTCCCCTTGCCGTAGTCGAGGCCCTGGCGCTTCGCCTCCTCCTCGGTGACCCCGGCCCACGCCACCTCCGGGTCGGTGTAGGCGACCGCCGGCACGGCCCGGGCGTCGAAGGCGCTGCCCATCCCGGAGGCGACCTCGGCCGCGACCTTGCCCTGGTGGCTCGCCTTGTGGGCGAGGAGCGGCTGGCCGACGACGTCGCCGATGGCGAAGACGTGGGGGACATTGGTGCGCTGGTGCTCGTCGACCGGGAGGAATCCCCGGTCGTCGATCTCGAGCCCGGCGGCCTCGGCGCCGATCCGGTCGCCGTTCGGCCGGCGGCCGACTGCCACGAGGACCCGGTCGAAGAGCTCGGGCTCCGGCGCCTCGCCGCCCTCGGTGGCGCTCTCGAACCGGACGCGGAGGCCCTCCTCCTCGGCCTCGACCTTCGCCACCCTGGTCTCCAGGTGGATCGCCTCGTAGCGCGCCTCGATCCGCTTCCTGAGCGGCTTGACCAGGTCGGCGTCGGCGCCCGCCATCAACCGGTCGAGGAGCTCGACGACCGTCACCTTCGAGCCCAGCGCGTCGTAGACGCAGGCCATCTCCAGGCCGATGATCCCGCCGCCGACGACCAGGAGGCGCTCCGGCACGTCGCGGATCTCCAGGGCGCGGGTCGAGTCGAGCACTCGCGGGTCGTCCCACGGGATGCCCGGGAGCTCGAGCACCCGGGAGCCCGCGGCCACGATGGCGGCGTCGAAGGAGACGGTACGGGTCTCGCCGTCCGCCGTCTCGACCTCCAGGGTGTGGGGCGAGGCGAAGGTGCCGGTGCCCTGGAGCACCTTCACCCCGCGGCGCTTGGCGAGCGAGGCGAGCCCCCCCGTGAGCTTGCCCACCACCTCGTCCTTCCAGCTCCTGAGGGCACCGAGGTCGATCTCGGGCTTGCCGAAGCGGATGCCCCGCTCGGCCATCTCGGCCGCCTCGTCGATCACCTTGGCGGCGTGGAGCAGGGCCTTCGACGGGATGCAGCCGACGTTCAGGCAGACGCCGCCCAGGTCCGGGTAGCGCTCGACGAGGACCACGTCGCACCCCAGGTCGGCGGCCCGGAAGGCGGCCGTGTAGCCGCCGGGGCCGGCGCCCAGGACCAGGACCTGGGCGTGGAGGTCGGCGGAGGGTTGGTCGGGCTGCGAACGGCCGGCCGACCCTTCGACTCGCTCCGCTCGCTCAGGGCGGCGGGCGGAGCTCGGCCGCCCGCGGGGTGGGTCGAACTCCTCGGATTCGGCCGAGGCAGAGCTCGGCCGCTTCACGCGTTCGGTGGACTCCTCCTCCTCGTCGAGCTCCAGGGTGACGATCGCGTCGCCCTGGGCGACCTGGCCGCCGGCCTCGACCTTCACCTCCTTGACCGTTCCGGCCTTGGGCGAGGGGACGTCCATCGAGGCCTTGTCGCTCTCGAGCGTGATCAGGCCGTCGTCGACCGCCACGTGGTCGCCGGGCGCGACCAGCACCTCGATGACGTCGACGGCGTCGAAGTCGCCGATGTCGGGTACGCGGATGGTCTCGGTCTTGGGCATGGTGCGGGGAGCCTTCCCTCACAGCAACAAGCGGCGGATGTCGCCCAGGACCGTCGCCAGATAGCGGGTGAAGCGCACGGCGGTGGCGCCGTCGATCACCCGGTGGTCGTAGGAGAGCGACAGCGGCATCAGGAGCCGGGGCACGAAGTCGCCGTCCCGGTAGACGGGCCGCCACTCGGTCCGGGAGACGCCGAGGATCGCCACCTCCGGCCAGTTGACGATCGGCGTGAAGGCGGTGCCGCCGATCCCGCCCAGGCTCGAGATGGTGAAGGTGCCGCCCTCGAGCTCGTCGGCCTTGAGCTTGCGCCCCCGCGCCCGCGCGGCCAGGTCGCCCACCTCGGCGGCGAGCTGGAAGAGGCCCTTCGTGTCGGCGTCGCGCACCACCGGCACCACCAGGCCGGCGTCGGTGTCGACCGCCACTCCGATGTGAAAGTACTTCTTGACCACGATCGAGTCGCCGCCGGCGGCGAGCGAGGCGTTGCAGCGCGGGAACTCGCGGAGCGCCGCCACCACCGCCTGGATCAGGAAGGGGATCGGGCTGAGCTTGACCCCGCGGCGCTCGGCCTCGTCGCCCTGGGCCTTGCGGAACGCCTCGAGGTCGGTGACGTCCGCCAGGTCGTGCTGGGTGACGTGGGGGATCGTGACCCAGGCCCGGTGGACGTTGCGTCCGGTCAAGCGCTGGACCTTCGAGAGCTCCTGCGTCTCGACCTCGCCCCACTTCGAGAAGTCGACGTCGGGCAGCTCGGGCAGGGCGAGGCCCGGACCGAGATCGGGGCTCCGCGCCTCCTGGACCTCGGCGAGCTGCTTCTGGACGTAGGTCCGGACGTCGTAGCGGACGACCCGTCCCTTGCGGCCCGAGCCCTCGACCCGGGAGAGGTCGACCCCCAGCTCCCGCGCGTAATGGCGCACGGCCGGGCTGGCGTAGACCGTATCGAAGGCCTCCTCGTCCACCTCTTCGTCGAGGGGGCGGAGCTCGACCTCCTCGTCCCGGACCGGAATGGTGGGCGGCGGGCCCGCCGCCCGCTCGCGCCGGCGCTGCTTCGCCGCCTCGCGGGCCTCGTGTCCGTCGGCAGCGGCGGGCTCGGGCTCGGCCTCCTCCTCGGCTTCGTCTTCGTCGACGGGGTGTCGGCGTCTGGCCCGGCCGGCCGAGGCAGAGCTCGGCCGCTTCACGCGTTCGGAGGACTCCTCGGGGTTCTCTTCCTCGTCGTCGGGCTCGAGGGTGAGGATCACCTCGCCCTGGGAGATCTTGCCACCGGCCTCGACCTTCACCTCCTTGACCGTCCCCGCCTTGGGCGACGGCACGTCCATCGACGCCTTGTCGCTCTCGAGCGTGATCAGGCCGTCGTCGACCGCCACGTGGTCGCCGGGCGCGACCAGCACCTCGATGACGTCGACCTCGTCGAAGTCGCCGATGTCCGGGACCCGGATCTCCTCGCTCTTAGCCATGGTCGAGTCTCCCGGTCAAACGGTCCACGGGTCGGGCTTCTCCGGGTCCAGCTCGAGGAGCTTGATCGCCTTCGCGACCTGCGAGGCGTCGACGGTGCCCTCGTCGGCCAGCGCCTTGACGGCGGTGAGCGCCACGGCCTTGCGGTCCACCTCGAAGAAGCGCCGCAGCGCCTCGCGGGTGTCGCTCCTGCCGAAGCCGTCGGTGCCCAGCACGCTGTAGCGCCGGGGCACCCAGGCGCGGATCTGGTCGGCGAAGGTGCGCACGTAGTCGGTGGCCGCGACCACCGGGCCGCGGGAGTCTTCCAGGCACTGCTCGACCCAGCTCGTGCGCGGCTCCTCGCCGGGGTGGAGCAGATTCCAGCGGTCGGCCGCCAGGCCCTGACGCCGGAGCTCGGTGAAGCTCGTGACGCTCCAGACGTCGGCGTCGACCCCGAGCTCGTCCTCCAGCAGCTCGGCGGCGGCGAGCACCTCGCGCAGGATCGCCCCCGAGCCCAGGAGCTGCACCCTGGCCTTCTTGCGCCCGCCGCTCTTGCGGATCCGGTACATGCCGCGCAGGATCCCCTTCCTCGCGTCCTTGGGCAGGGGCGGGTGCTCGTAGTTCTCGTTGAGCGTGGTGATGTAGTAGAAGACGCTCTCCTGCTCGGCGAACATGCGGCGCAAGCCCTCGTGGATGATCACCGCGAGCTCGTAGCCGTAGGTCGGGTCGTAGGCGACGCAGGTGGGGATGACCGAAGCCTGGACGTGGCTCTGGCCGTCTTCGTGCTGGAGGCCCTCGCCGTTGAGCGTGGTGCGCCCCGAGGTGCCGCCGATGAGGAAGCCCCGGGCCCTGAGGTCGGCCGCCGCCCAGGCCAGGTCGCCGATCCGCTGGAAGCCGAACATGGAGTAGAAGGCGAAGAACGGCACCATCTGGACGCCGTGGTTGGCGTAGGAGGTGCCGGCGGACACCCAGGTGGAGAACGCGCCGGCCTCGGTGATGCCCTCCTCGATGATTTGGCCGCTCTCCTCCTCGCGGTAGTAGAGGAGCTGCTCGGCGTCCACCGGCTCATAGAGCTGGCCGACCGGCGAGTAGATGCCGGACTGGCGGATCAGCCCCTCCATGCCGAACGTGCGGGCCTCGTCGGCGACGATCGGCACCACGTGGCGGGCCATCTTCGAGTCGCGAAGCAGCACCGTCAGGATGCGCACGAAGGCCATGGTGGTCGACATCTCGCGTCCCTTCGAGCCGTCGAGGACCAGCTTGAAGGCGTCGAGGTCCGGGATCTCGAGGGCCGGAGCCTCGGTCACCCGGCGCGGCATCCAACCGCCGAGGGCGTCGCGTCGTTGCTTCAAGTACTGGAACTCCTCGGAGTCCTCGGGCGGGCGGTAGTAGGGGATGTCACCGATCTCGTCGTCCGGGATCGGCACCCGGAAGCGGTCGCGGAAGCTCTTGAGCTCCTCGACGTCCATCTTCTTCTGCTGGTGGGTGATGTTGAGGCCCTCGCCGGCCTCGCCCATGCCGTAGCCCTTGATCGTGTGGGCCAGGATCACCGTCGGCGTCCCCCGGTTGGAGACCGCCTCGTGGTACGCGGCGTAGACCTTGAACGGGTCGTGGCCGCCCCGCTTCAGGTTCCAGATCTCCTCGTCGGTCATGTTGGCGACCATCTCCTCGAGCTCGGGATAGGCGCCGAAGAAGTTCTCGCGGATGTAGGCGCCGTCCTTGGCGGCGTAGGCCTGGTAGTCGCCGTCGAGCGCCTCCATCATCCGCTTCTTGAGCAGGCCCTTCTTGTCCTTGGCGAGGAGCGGGTCCCAGCTCCGGCCCCAGACCAGCTTGATCACGTTCCAGCCGGCGCCGCGGAAGAGGGTCTCGAGCTCCTGGATGATCTTGCCGTTGCCGCGCACCGGCCCGTCGAGGCGCTGGAGGTTGCAGTTGACCACGAAGATCAGGTTGTCGAGGCGCTCCCGGGCGGCGAGCGAGATCGCCCCCACCGACTCCGGCTCGTCCATCTCGCCGTCGCCCAGGAAGGCCCAGACGCGGCGGCCGCCGGCGTCGAGGATGCCCCGCTTGTGGAGGTACTTCATGAACCGGGCCTGGTAGATGGCGGAGATCGGCCCCAGCCCCATGGAGACCGTCGGCAGGCACCAGAAGTCGGGCATCAGCCAGGGGTGGGGATAGGAGGACAGGCCCGGGGTCTCGACCTCGCGCCGGAAGTTGTCCAGGTCCTCCTCGTCCAGCCGGTACTCGAGGAAGGCGCGGGCATAGACCCCGGGCGAGCTGTGCCCCTGGAAATAGACCAGGTCGCCCCGGTCGTCCTCGTTGGGGGCGTGGAAGAAGTTGTTGAAGCCGATCTCCCAGAGGTTCGCCACCGACTGGTAGCTGGCGATGTGGCCGCCCAGGCCCGGGAAGCGCTTGTTGGCGCGCACCACCATGGCCACGGCGTTCCAGCGGATCAGGCTCTTGATCCGGCGCTCGAGGTCGTGGTCGCCCGGCCGGTGCGCCTCGCGCTCGGGGGGGATGGTGTTGATGTACTCGGTGGTCAGAGTGAAGGGGATCTGACCGCTCTCCCGGTGGAAGCGCTCGCCCAGGCGCTCGATCAGGTAGCGGGCCCGGTCCGGCCCGTCGTGGCGGAGCACCGCCTCGAGCGCCTCGAGCCACTCCCGGGTCTCGCGAGGATCGATGTCTTTCCGCTTCGGATCGTCAGCCATGAGCGCTTCCTCGGGGGTGGTTCGGGCCGACCTGGACACGGGAGGCGTGCGGTCGAGGCTGATGATTATGCCAAATGGATGCCGCACGGGCGGGCCGGCGGCGAGCGGCCGCTAGAATCGGCCCATGAGGGCTCGGCGCGCTTCGGGACTCTACGTCCACGTGCCGTTCTGCTCGGCGATCTGTCCCTACTGCGACTTCGCGGTGAGCCGCGACACGCCGCTTCGGCACGCCCTCTACCTCGAGCGGCTGCGGGCGGAGATCGCGCTCTGGCGGGGCCGCTGGCCGGAGGAGGCCTTCGACACGATCTACTTCGGGGGCGGCACGCCGTCGCGCCTCGGCCGCGCCGAGCTCGTCCGCGTGCTCGAGGCGCTCCGCGCCGAGCTGCCGGTCGCCCCCGGAGCCTGGATCTTTCTCGAGGCGAACCCGGAGGACGTGCGGGCGGAGACGCTCGCCGGCCTCCGCGAGCTGGGGGTGAGGACCCTGTCGCTGGGCGTCCAGTCGTTCGACCCGCGGGCGCTCAAGTTCCTGGGGCGCCGTCACTCGCCGGAGGCGGCGCGGCAAAGCGTCGAGCTGGCGCTCGCGGCGGGCTTCGACACGGTCTCGATCGACTTGATCTTCGGCCTGCCCGACGAGCGCCAGGACCTGGCGGCGCTCACCCGGACCCTGGAGGAGGCGGTGGCCCTCGGAGCGCACCACGTCTCGTGCTACCAGCTCACGGTCCACCAGGGGACGCCGTTCGGCCGCGGCGTCGAGCGCGGCGTGATCCGGGAGCTGCCGGAAGGGGCGCAGGCGCGCTCGTACGAGCGGGTGGTGGAGGTGCTCTCGGCGGCCGGCTACGCGCCCTACGAGGTGTCGAGCTTCGCCCGCGCCCCGGAGCACCGCTCGCGCCACAACCGGAAGTACTGGGACCACACGCCGTACCTGGGCCTGGGGCCGTCGGCGCACTCGTTCGACGGGCGGCGGCGGTGGTGGAACGAGCGGGCGCTGGCCGAGTGGGCGGCGCGGGTGGGGGCCGGGGAGCGACCGGTGGCGGGCGGCGAGGTGCTGGCGGACGAGGAGCTGGCGCTCGAGGCGCTGATGTTGGGGTTGCGGACGGCCGACGGGGTGGATCTGGCGGCGTTCCGGGAGCGGTTCGGGGTGGATCTGGTGGGGTTGAATCGGGCGTTGGTGGCGGGGTTGGTGGCGGAGGGGTTGGTGGTGGTGGAGGGGGGTCGGTTGCGGCCTACGGTGCGGGGGATGGCGGTGGCGGACGGGTTGCCGGCGGGGTTTCGGGTGACGGGCGGGGGTACCTAGGCGGGGGGCGTTGGGACGGGGGCGGGGTACCGAACGGGCCGGTGCCCGGCAAGGGTTCGGCGGCAGACTGCGCCGGCGAACCCTTGCCGGGCACCGGCCCTCTGTGAACCGGCGGCCGAGGGGCCTGGTGGCGCCCACCCGCGCCCCCTCCCCCGCTGGTCGACTGCCGGCAACCTGGAGAGGAGAGGGGGTGGATCGGCGGGCTCGGACCCCGCGGCTGCCACCGAACCCATGAAGCGGCCGAGCTCTGCCTCGGCCGGCCAGGCCTCCCCACCGGCACCGAACGCCGGAGCTCGGCCACCGCCCGCCATCCCTCGCGTCCCCGGGCGCTCTGGCCGAGCTCTGCCCTCCGCCCTCCGGCCCGCACCGGACCCGTCTTTGCTGCGTCGATCGACGGCGATGCCGGCGACGCCTGCTCCGTACTCGAGGCGGAGTCTGCTCAGTACCGATAGTGATCCGGCTTGTAGGGGCCCTCCTGGGGGACTCCGATGTAGTCGGCCTGCTCCGGCGTCAGCTTCGTGAGCTCGACCTGCAGGTGCGCCAGGTGGAGGCGGGCGACCTCTTCGTCCAGGTGCTTCGGGAGGACGTAGACCTGCTTGCCGTACTGGTCCGGGTGCTGGGTGAGCTCGAGCTGGGCCAGGACCTGGTTGGTGAACGAGGCCGACATGACGAAGCTCGGGTGGCCGGTGGCGCAGCCGAGGTTCAGGAGGCGGCCTTCGGCCAGGACCAGGATCGAGTGGCCGTCCGGGAACACGAACTCGTCGTACTGCGGCTTGATCCGGATGCGTTCGATGCCCGGGATCTTCTTCAGGCCCGCCATGTCGATCTCGTTGTCGAAGTGCCCGATGTTGCCCACGATCGCCTTGTCCTTCATCCGGCTCATCTGCGCGGCGGTGATCACGTCCCGGTTGCCGGTCGCGGTCACGAAGACGTCGGCGCGCTCGAGGACGCTTTCGACGGTGCGCACCTCGAAGCCCTCCATCGCGGCCTGGAGGGCGCAGATCGGGTCGATCTCGGCGATGACCACCCGGCAGCCCTGGCCGCGCAGCGCCTGGGCGCAGCCCTTGCCCACCTCGCCGTAACCGCAGACCACGGCGAGCTTGCCCGAGAGCATGGTGTCGGTGGCCCGGTTCAGGCCGTCGATCAGCGAGTGGCGGCAGCCGTAGATGTTGTCGAACTTCGACTTGGTCACCGAGTCGTTGACGTTGATCGCCGGGAAGAGGAGGGTGCCCTCCTTGGCCATCCGGTAGAGGCGGTGGACGCCGGTCGTGGTCTCCTCGGAGACGCCGCGGAGCGTCGCCGTGGTCCGCGCCCAGCGCTCCGGGTCGCGCTCGAGCTCGCGGCGCAGGAGGTCGAGGATCACGCCCCACTCCTCGGGCTCGGTCTCGGGCTCGAAGGCGGGCACGGCGCCGACGCGCTCGAGCTCGAGGCCCTTGTGGACCAGCAGCGTCGCGTCGCCGCCGTCGTCGACGATCTGGTCGGGGCCCGAGCCGTCGGGCCACATCAGGGCCTCGCTCGTCGACCACCAGTACTCCTCGAGGGTCTCCCCCTTCCAGGCGAAGACCGGCGTGCCCCGGGGGTCCCGGGGCGTGCCGCCCGTCTCCGGCCGGCCGACCACCACCGCGGCGGCCGCCGAGTCCTGAGTCGAGAAGATGTTGCACGAGACCCAGCGCACGTCGGCGCCCAGCTCGACGAGAGTCTCGATGAGGACGGCGGTCTGCACCGTCATGTGCAGGCTGCCCATGACCTTGACCCCGGCCAGGGGCTTGTCGGGGCCGTGCTTCCTGCGCACGGCCATGAGGCCCGGCATCTCGTGCTCGGCGAGGCGGATCTCCTTCCTCCCGAGCTCGGCCAGGGCCAGGTCGGCCACCTTGAAGGGCGGACGGCCCGCCGCTTTCGCGGCGTCGAACGGGTGGGGCTTGGCTTCCACGGCTACGGTCATCTCTCGTTCCTCCAAGGTCTCTTGCCTGGCGGACCTCGGGCCCGCCGGTGGTCACGGCGGGCCGACAGCCCGCCCTGAGGTCGATTCACGACGTCTTCGTCTGCGCCTTCCTGGCGGTGGCCGCGAACAGGGTCGGGCCCTTGGCCTCCGGGTCGGGGGGGAGCGGCTCGAGGCGCAGGCCCTCGAAGCCGGCGGCGGCGGCCCAGCGGGCGAGCTGGCGGCGGTCGAAGCCGAGCCAGACGTGCCCCATCTCCTGACGGTACTCCTGGCGCTGGTGCGGGTTCATGTCGACCACCAGCAGCCGGCCGCCGGGCGCGAGACCGCGGGCGGCCTCGGCCAGCACGCGGGGCGGCTCGGCGACGTGGTGGAGCACCAGGAAGAGCACCGCCGCGTCCAGCTCGCCGTCGGCGAGCGGCAGGCTCTCGAGCTCGCCCTGGCGCACGTCGACGTTGCCGAAGCCGCCGAGGCGCTCCCGGGCCGCGGCCAGCATGGAGGGCGAAGCGTCCACCGCCACCACCCGGCGCACGAACGGCGCGAGCGCCGCCGCGGCGAGGCCGGTGCCGCAGCCCAGGTCCCCCACCGTCCAGCTCTCGTCGAGCAGCCCCAGCAGCGGGCCGGGACCCGCCTGGCGCCCGAAGAGCTCGTAGCGCAGGCGGTCCCACTCGCCGGCCGAGGAGAGGAAGAACTCGCGCGACCGGGTCACCCGCTCGACGAGCACCGTCTCCAGGCGCTGGGCGTCCTGCGCCGCCTCGGGCAGGGCCGCGAGCTCGGATCGGATCGCGTCCCAGAGCCGCAACCTGCCGCCGTCCAAGCGGCCCGGGTCGAGCCGGTAGAGACGGCTCGCCCCCTCGGGCCGAAAGCCGACCCACCCGGCGTCGGCCAGCACCTTGAGGTGCCGGCTGACCGTCGACTGGGGCGCCTGGAGCACCGTGCAGAGCTCCGAAACCGCGAGCTCCTGCCCGTCGAGAGCGAGCAAGAGCCGCCCCCGCGTCGCGTCCGCGAGCGCCGAGAGGTCCTGGAAGATTCCTTCCGATCCGTTCATCCGGATCTAAGGATACGTGACATGGCGCGGGCTGTCAAGCAGGCTCTTGGCATGGGCCGGGGCGGAGGGCATAGCTCGGCCAGGGGCTCGGAATGAAGTGGGCGCCGGCGGTGCCGGTCGGCGCCGGTGGGTGCCCGCCGAGCCGTTCGTCCGGCCGAGGCGGAGCTCGGCCGCTTCCACCGGGATCGCCGCTTCCCACCGCTCCAGGCTCATGGAGCGGCCGAGCGCCGTCTCGGCTGTCGCCGCGGAGTCCGGCCCCGCAACCCGGGGACTGGACGCTCGAATCCCCGCCATCGAGGAGTCCGACGACGGAGGACCGGGGGCTCCCGACCGGCGGCGTCATGGACCGCGCCCAACGAGACCCCGCGGAGTCCTGGCCGGCCAAGCGCGGTCCATGTCCGAGGCGCGGCTCCTCCGCCTCACCTTGCGAGCAAGCCGCGCCGTCCGCAAGGGCGGGAGCCCCCGGCCCGGCCTCAGCCGCGATGCGGCACTTCGTGGGCGTACTTCTTCTCCCCCGCCGTCACCGCGAGCGGCAGCTTGTTGCCGGGGGGCGGAAGGGGGCAGGTCGCGAAGGGGGTGAAGGCGCAGGGCGGGTTGTAGGCACGGTTGAAGTCGAGGACCACGCGGCCGTCGGGACCCGGCGGGTCGGCGTAGAGGAAGCGGCCGCCACCGTAGGTCTGGCGGCCGTTGGTGGAGTCGCCGAAGACGACGAACAGCTCGTCGGAATCCCCCTCCTGGATCGGCCGCAGGCGCAATGTCCGATCGCCGCCGGGGAGCTGGAACACCAGGGTGCCGGGCGAGGGCACGTCCTCGACCTGGCCCAGCACGTTGGGCACCGGCACGGTGGCGCCTGGGACGCGCTCCAGGCGCGCCTCCACCTTCCAGGCCGGGTCGATAGGGTAGTAATCGAGCCCCGCGAACGCCGCCTTCACCGGGCTCTCGGTGTCCTTGACCCGGATCCCGGTCCGGTCGCCGCGCTCGATGACGTAGAAGCGCAGGCTCCCGAGCTCGAGGACGGTGGGCTCGCCCTGGGCGTCGCTGGCGAGCACCTTGCCCGCCACCGGCTCGCCGGGCGTGTCCGCCAGCTCGATCCCGGAGCCCGGAGCGGGCTCGACCGTGACCTTCCCGTCGGCGAGCTGGAAGGTGCCGGCGTGGGCGGGTGCCTTCTGGGGGAAGATCAAGGAGTTGTCCGGGGTGCTGCCGAAGGTGTTGGTGCCCGGCTCGAGCCAGTAGAGGCCGACGAGCGACAGCCAGCCGTCGTCCGCGGTCAGGGAGGCGAGGCGCCCCTCGCGCCAGGTCTCGATCTCGGAGACGTAGGCGGCGGAGGCGCCCGCCGCCGCGTGGGCCGAGGCCGCGGACGAGCCGGCGTCCGCGGACCCGGGAGCCGGTCCGGCCTGGGCCGGGGAGGGCCCGGAGGTGGACGACGAGCCGCGGGAGCAGGCGGCCGGGGCCAGGGTCAGCAAGGGGGCCAGGATCGCGGCGGCGAGGCGCCGCACGACGAGCGGCGACACGCGAGCCCGGCAGCGCCGGGCGCTCGGAGAGGAGCTCACGACGGGGTCACTCCGTGGTCTTCTCGGCCTCCACCTGCTCGCACAGGCGTGCCAGGCAGCGGCTCGCCAGCTTGCGGACGCTCGACTGGCGGTAGCCCAGCCGCTCCGCCACCTCCGACGGGCTGTGCCCCATGAGGTAGCGCATGCGCAGCAGGTCCTGATGGCGGGAGGGGAGGTTCTCGATCAGGTTGTCGAGGTCCCAGCGCAGGTGCTCGCGCTCCTGCGGCGGGTCCTCGGGCTCCGAGAGGAGCTCGAGGGCGACGGCGTCCACCGCCGTGAGGAGGCTGCCGCGGCGCCGGCGCCAGTAGATCAGACAGCGGTTCTTCAGGGTGACGACCAGCCAGGCTTCCGGGTTCTTGATCCGCTCCCACTTGAGCACCGTGGCCAGCAGGGCTTCCTGGAGGATGTCTTCGGCATCCTCGGGTGGAACCTGGTACCGATAGAGGATCTGCTTGAGGCGCGGCTTGAGTCGCTCGAGAAGCGCGTCGAAGGATTCCTCTTCCAAAGGTTGGTCGATCGCCGACATGTCGCTCTCCACCGAAGGCTTGGGACGCATACTTTACCGCATTTCGGTGCCTCCTGTCCCGCCCTGCGTCCGAATCGGCGAAACGCGGCCTCGACGAGCCGCACGAGTGGTCCGTCAACCTTCCATGGACGGGGTATCTGGCGAGGAGCTCGCGTCGCCGGCCAGGCGAGGAGGAGCCACGCCGCCAGCGGGCTCGCCCTGGCTCGGAAGCGGCTTGATGGGGGATGGGCGGGGGATCAGAAGAACCCCAGCTCGAGCCTCGCCACCTCGGACATCATGCTCGGGTTCCACGCCGGATCCCAGACGATCTCCACCTCGGCCCGCTCCACCCCCGCGACGCTCTCCACTCGCTGCTGGACCTCGCCGGGCAGGGAGCCGGCCACCGGGCAAGCCGGCGAGGTGAGGGTCATCTTGACGTGGACCGTGCGGGTCGCCGGGTCGACGGCGAGGTCGTAGACCAGGCCGAGCTCGTAGATGTCCACCGGGATCTCGGGATCGTAGACGGTCTTCAGCGCCTGGACGATCCGGTCCTCGAGGTCGGGAGCCTCGTCGCGGTGCGCCGGCTCCGGAGACGCCGGGGCGGGCGCGTCCCGCGCCGCCGTGTCGTGGTCCTCGCCGCCGCCCACGGGATCGAGCTTCATCGGGTTGTTGCTGTACGCCATGTCACTCCTCGGTGGTCACGTTCTCGCCGGCCGAATCCAGGGCCGCCGCCAGGGTGTGCCAGGCGAGTGTCGCGCACTTGACTCTCATGGGGTAATCCTTGACACCGGCGAAGACGGCCAGCTTGCCGAGCTCCTCCGGCTCCGCGCCGTCGCCGTCCTCCTCGGTGAGGAGCGCCCGGAACCGCTCGACCAGATGGCGGGCATCGGCCACGCTCCGGCCCTTGACCACGTCGGTCATCAGGGAAGCCGAGGCCTGGGAGATGGCGCAGCCCGAGCCCTGGAAGGCCAGGTCGGTGATGCGGTCCCCTTCGACCTCGGCGTAGACGTCCACGACGTCGCCGCACAGCGGGTTGTCGCCGTGGGCGTGGTGGCCGGCGTGCTCGATCGCCCGGAAGTTCCGGGGGCTCTTGTTGTGGTCCAGGATCACCTCCTGGTACAGCTCGCGAAGGTCGCTCATACGCCGAACATCTCCTGTGCGTAACGCACCGCCGCCGCCAGGGCCGCCACCTCGTCGTGGGTGTTGTACAGGGCGAAGGAGGCCCGCACGGTGGCCGGCACGCCGAAGCGCTGCATCACCGGCTGGGCGCAGTGATGGCCGGCGCGAACCGCCACCCCCCGGCCGTCGAGGATGGTGCCTACGTCGTGCGGGTGGATGCCGTCGACGGTGAACGACACGACGGCCGCGCGGTCGGGCGAGGTGCCCACCAGCGAGACGCCGGGGATCGCCGAGAGCGCGTCGACGGCGTGGGCGAGGAGCGCCTCCTCGTGGAGCGCCAGGGCCGGGCGGTCGAGCGCGAAGAGGAAGTCGAGCGCGGCGGCCAGGCCGGCGGCCCCCTCGATGTTCGGGGTACCGGCCTCGAAGCGGGTCGGTGGCTCGGCGAAGGTGGTGCCGTCGAAGGAGACCGACCGGATCATGTCGCCGCCGCCGAGCATGGGGGGCATGGCGGCCAGGTGCTCGGGCCGGGCCCAGAGCCCGCCGATGCCGCTCGGGCCGTAGACCTTGTGGCCGGAGAAGGCGTAGAAGTCGCAGCCCAGGGCCTGGACGTCGACCGGCAGGTGGGGCACCGCCTGGGCGCCGTCCACCAGCACCGGGACGCCGTGCGAGCGGGCCAGCTCGGCGATCCGGGCGACCGGGTTGACCGTCCCCAGGGCGTTCGAGACGTGGCCGACCGCCACCAACCGCGTGCGCGGCGAGAGCGCGCGCTCGAGCTCCTCGAGGTCGAGCACGCCCCGCTCGTCGATCGCCACCGGTCGCACCGCCGCCCCCGCCTCGCCGCAGACGATCTGCCAGGGCACGATGTTGGCGTGGTGCTCCATCCAGGAGACCACCACCTCGTCGCCGGGGCCGAGGCGCGGCCGGACGAAGCTCCGCGCCACCAGGTTGATCGCCTCGGTGGTGCCGTGGGTGAAGACGACCTCCGCCGGCGCGGCGGCGCCCAGGAAGCGGGCGACCTTCCTGCGGGCGCCCTCGTAGGTCGCCGTCGCGCGCTCGGCCAAGGTGTGGACGCCGCGGTGGATGTTCGAGCAGTCCCGGGTGTAGAAGCGTTCGACCGCCGCGATCACGGCGCGCGGCTTCTGCGTGGTGGCGGCGTTGTCCAGGTAGACCAGGGGCCGGCCGTGGACCTCCTGGTGGAGAGCCGGGAACTCGGCGCGCACGGCCTCGACGTCGAACTCGGTGACCGCGACACGGGCGTCGGGGATCGCTGTGGCCGGAGGTCTCATGATCCTCGTCGCCAAGCCCTAGATCGCCTGCCGGACGACCTCGCCCTTGGGCAGGCGGGTGAACAGGAGCTCCTCGAGGTCGCGGCGCAGCTCGGGCACCTTGATCCGGCCCACGATGTCGCTCGCGAAGGCGTAGACCAGCAGGCTCCGCGCCGCCTCCCGGCCGATCCCCCGGGAGCGCAGGTAGAAGACCGCGTCGTCGTCGAGCTGGCCCACCGTCGAGCCGTGGGTGCACTTGACGTCGTCGGCGAAGATGAGGAGCTGGGGGTTCGAGTTGACCAGCGCCTGGTCCGAGAGGAGCAGGTTCTGGTTCGACTGCTTGGCGTCGGTCTTCTGGGCCCCCGGGTGGACGTGGATCAGGCCGTTGAACACCGCCCGCGAGCGCTCCTCGAGGATCCCCTTGAAGAGCTCGAAGCTGTGGCAGTGCGGCTTGACGTGCTCGACCCGCATGTGGTGGTCGACGAACTGGCTCCCCTTGACCATGTAGAGGCCGTTCAGGACCGAGTCCGAGCCCTCGCCGTCGAGCCGGGTGTTGACGTCGTTTCGCACCAGGGCGCCGCCCAGGGAGATCGAGTGCAGGGCGTAGCTCGAGGAGCGCCCCTGGTGGAGCTGGAAGGTCGCCACGTGGTAGGCGGCGGTCGACTCCTGCTGCATCTTGTAGTGGTCGAGCACCGAGCCGTCGCCGCAGACCACCTCGGTCACCGGGCAGGAGAAGTACTCCGCGCCCTCCGGCCCGGCGAAGGTCTCGACCACCGTCGCCTGGCTCGCCTCGCCCAGCACCACGAGGTTGCGCGGAAAGGTGACCGCCGGGCGGCCGGCGGGGTCGATCGCGCCGGTCGCGAGATGGAGCACGTGGATCGGCTCCTCGATCACCGTCCGAGGCGGCAGGTAGAAGAACGCGCCGTCGGCCATGTAGGCGGTGTTGAGGGCCACGAAGGGCTGCTCGTCGAAGGCGGCGTGGCGGGCCAGATGCTGCGCCAGGTGCGCTTCGGCGAGCCCCCGCTGCTCGAGCATGGCGTCGCCCAGGCCGCCGAGCACGGTGCCGGCCGGCAGCTTCTCGGTGTTCGAGAGCTCGGGCCGGAGCCGGCCGTCGACGAACACGAGGTGGGCCCGCGCGCTCTCGAAGAGCCAGGGCTCGACCGCGCGGCGGTCCGCCTCGCCGGCGCCCGCCTCGGGCCGGTGGAACTCCCGCCGGGCGATGGGGGCGACGTTGGTGAAGCGCCACTCCTCCTGGCGGATCGACGGAAAGCCGAGCTCGCCGAAGCGCTCGATCGCCCGCCGGCGGATCGCGCCGATCGACGCCGGCTCCCGGCCGGAGCGCGCGCCATCGAAGGCCTCGAAGCCCTCCAGCCAGGCGCTCTCGCTGCTCCGGTCGACCTCGGCCCTGGCGTTCGCGACGGTCACGCGCCCATCCCCGCGGCCCCGGCCGCCCCGGCCGGGTGCCCCTCGGCCTGGCCATAGCCCGTCTCCTCGAGCTCCTCGGCGAGCTCCGGGCCGCCGGTCTGGACGATCCGGCCGTCGACGAGGACGTGCACCACGTCGGGCACGATGTAGTTCAGGAGGCGCTGGTAGTGGGTGATGACCAGGAACGCCCGCTCGGCGCTGCGCAGGCTGTTGACGCCGTCGGCGACGATGCGCAGGGCGTCGATGTCGAGCCCGGAGTCGGTCTCGTCGAGCACCGCCAGCGTGGGGTCGAGCACCGACATGTGGAAGATCTCGTTGCGCTTCTTCTCACCGCCGGAGAACCCCTCGTTGACCGGCCGCTTGAGGAGCGCCTGGTCCATCCTGACCAGCTTCATCTTCTCGCGCACCAAGGCCAGGAAGTCCATGGCGTCGACCTGCGGCTCGCCGCGGTGCTTGCGGATGGCGTTGAGCGCCGCCTTCAGGAAGTAGGTGTTCGACACCCCGGGAATCTCCACCGGGTACTGGAAGGCGAGGAAGATCCCCTCGCGAGCCCGCTCCTCGGGCGCCATCTCCAGGAGGTCGCGGCCCTTGTAGAGGACCTCGCCGGCGGTGACCTCGTACTCCTCCCGGCCGGCGAGCACCTGGGCGAGCGTCGACTTGCCCGAGCCGTTCGGTCCCATGATGGCGTGGACCTGCCCGGAGTCGAGCTGGAGGTCGATCCCCTTGAGGATCTCGTTGCCTTCTACGGAGGCGTGGAGGTTCTTGATCTCGAGCAGCATGGTCGGTCTCGTATCTCGTGTTGCGTTCGTCGCGTTCGTCGGTTCCGGAAGCGTTCGGCCGAGCTCCGTCTCGGCCGGGGCGGGCGGGGGTTCGACTCATCCAACGCTGCCTTCCAGGCTGATCTCCAAGAGCTTCTGGGCCTCGACGGCGAACTCCATGGGGAGCTCCTTGAAGACCTCCTTGCAGAAGCCGTTGACGATCATCGACACCGCCGCTTCCGCGTCGAGACCGCGCGAGTTGCAGTAGAAGATCTGGTCCTCGCCGATCTTCGAGGTGGTGGCCTCGTGCTCCATCTTGGCGGTCGGGTTCTGGACGTCGATGTAGGGGAAGGTGTGGGCGCCGCACTGGTCGCCGATCAGCATCGAGTCGCACTGCGAGAAGTTGCGCGCGCCGTCGGCGTTCCTCAGGATCTTCACCCCGCCGCGGTAGGTGTTCTGGCCGTGGCCGGCGGAGATCCCCTTCGACACGATCAGGCTCTTGGTGTTCTTGCCCACGTGGGTCATCTTGGTGCCCGTGTCGGCCTGCTGGTAGCCCCGGGTCACGGCGACCGAGTAGAACTCGCCGACCGAGCCGTCGCCCTTCAAGATGCAGCTCGGGTACTTCCAGGTGATCGCCGAGCCGGTCTCGACCTGGCTCCAGGAGATCTTCGAGTTGCGGCCGGCGGCGAGGCCCCGTTTGGTGACGAAGTTGAAGATGCCGCCCTTGCCGGTCTCGGGGTCGCCCGGGTACCAGTTCTGGACCGTCGAGTACTTGATCTGGGCGTCGTCGAGCGCCACCAGCTCGACCACCGCCGCGTGGAGCTGGTTCTCGTCGCGCATCGGCGCCGTGCACCCCTCGAGGTAGGAGACGTAGGCGCCCTCGTCGGCGACGATCAGGGTGCGCTCGAACTGCCCGGTGTTCATGGCGTTGATCCGGAAGTAGGTCGAGAGCTCCATCGGGCAGCGCACGCCCTTGGGCACGTAGACGAACGAGCCGTCGGAGAAGACCGCCGCGTTCAAGGCGGCGAAGAAGTTGTCGCTGCGCGGCACGACCGAGCCCAGGTACTTCTTGACCAGGTCGGGGTGCTCGCGGATCGCCTCCGACATGGAGCAGAAGATCACCCCCATCTCGCCCAGCTTGGCCTTGAAGGTGGTCGCCACCGAGACGCTGTCGAAGACCGCGTCGACCGCCACGCCGGCGAGCATCTTCTGCTCCTCGAGGGGGATGCCCAGGCGCTCGTAGGTGCGCAGGATCTCCGGATCGATCTCCTCCAGGTTCTTCGGCAGATCCGCCTTCGAGCGGGGCGCCGAGTAGTAGGAGATCGCCTGGTAGTCGATGGGCTCGTAGCGCACGTTGGCCCACGTCGGCTCCTTCATCTCGAGCCACCCGCGGTAGGCCTTGAGGCGCCACTCGGTCATCCACCCGGGCTCGCCCTTGCGCTCCGAGATGGCGCGCACCACCTGCTCGTCGAGCCCGGGGGGCAGGGTGTCCTGTTCGATCTCGGTGACGAAACCGAAGGCGTAGTCGCGGTTCGCGACCTCTTCGAGGAGCTGGGTCTGGGCAGATGGTTCGGCCATGGTGTGGGTCCTCGCTTCGTCCAGGTCCCGGCGGCTCGTCGCAGCGCCCGCCGGAGCGACCGGTCGTCGTTCGTCGTCTACAGGGCCTCGGCCTCGACCACCTCGGCCGCCGACGGGCGGCAGCCGGCGATCTGCACCAGCCGGGCGGGCCGCGGCACGCGCACCGGTCCGGTCATCTCGGCCAGCGAGATCCGGTCGAGGGCCTCGTGGATCGCCAGGTTGATCCGGTTCCAGTTGCTGCGCACCTGGCAGACCTGCTCCTGCGAGCACAGGCCTTCGGTGTCGTCGGTGCACTCGGTGATGGCGATCTGCCCCTCGAGGGCGGTGATCACCTCCGAGACCGCCATCTCCTCGGGAGGCCGGGCCAGGCAGTACCCGCCGTTGACCCCGCGATGGGACTCGAGGATCGCGGCGCGCGCCAGGAGCTTCAGGATCTTGGCCACCATGGGCTGGGGCAGGGAGGTCTCCTGCGCCAGCTCGGCGGCGTTGACCAGCCGCTCGGGATCGTTCGCCATGTGGGTCAGGAGCACGATCCCGTAGTCGGTCTGCTTGGTGATCCGGAGCATCGTCGCGTGCCTCGTCGCGAATCAGTACCAGATTAGTGCTGATTCGGGCAAATCATACCACCGGGCCTCTCGCTGTCAATCGTCTCGAAGGAGGTCGCCGCCGGCTGGCTGAAGGGGGTGTTCGAGGCCCGGAGGGCCCTTCGCCGGCGGCATCCCATGCAACGGCTGACGGGGCGGGGAAATTTCTCGCCGGCGGTCCGCCGGCGCCGGCCTCGACCGGTGCGGCGGGGCCTCACGGTGCCTCGCGCGGCCGCCGGTCGAGCAGCGCGGCCACCCAGGCGAGGCTCTCGGTGCTCTCGAGCAGGATCTTCAAGGAGACGGTCAGCGGCACCGAGAGGATCATCCCCATGGCCCCCCAGACCCACCCCCAGAAGATCAGGGACAGGAAGATCGCCAGCGGCGAGAGGCGCAGCCCGCGGCCCATCACCGCCGGCTCCACGACGTTGCCGAGCACCGCGTTGATCACCACGTAGCCGGCGGCGATCACCAGGGTCCGCCCGACGCCGAGCTGGATGAGCGAGAGGGCGAGGGCGGGCAGCGCGGCCAGCAGCGAGCCGATGTTCGGGATGTAGTTGAGGACGAAGGCGAGGAACCCCCAGAAGAGGGCGAAGTCGAGGCCCACGAAGAAGGCCACCAGCCCCACCGCCACGCCGGTCGCCAGGCTGACGGCGGTCTTCAGGATCAGGTAGCGCTGGACCCGGCCGACGATCGGCGCCAGCCGGGCGAGGTCGAAGCGCCCCCGGCGCCCGGCCACGGCGAGCTTGCCCGGCAGGATGATGGACTCCCAGAGCATGAAGACCATCATGAGGAGCACGAGCAGGAAGCGCGAGAGCGCCGTCGCCACCCCCCGGAAGGTGTTGCCGACCACGTTGACCACCGCCCCCAGGTCGAGGGCCTCGAGCGAGATCCGCTCGGCGAGGTCGATGCCCCGCACCTCGAGCCAGCCGAGCACCCGGCCCGCCCCCTGGCGAGCCTGCGCCTGGTAGGCCGGAAGCTTGTCGGTGAGCGAATCGATCGAGGCGGAGAGGACGAGCCCCACCAGGCCCAGGATGGCGACGACCGCCAGCATGGTGAGCACGATCGCGACCACCGCCGGCACCCGGCGGGCCCGGAGCCAGCGCAGCAGGGGCAGCGACAGGATTGTCAAGAAAAGCGCCAGCAGCAGGGGCAGGAAGAAGACCGACGCCGCCCTCAAGCCGGCGATCACCACCACCAGCGCCGCCGCACCCAGCAACAGCCTCCACCCGCGCGGGAGCTCGCCGTCCATCGGTCCCTCCGGCACCGACGTTATCTCTTCCCCTGCTCTTTCAGCACGCCGTGGAGCAGCAGGAGCAGGAACGCGGCCGCGGCGACCAGGCTCACGCCCACCGCCCAGGTCCCGACGCGCCCGCCCCCGGACCCGCCTTGCGCCTCGTCGAGGACCAGGTGCGCCTCGCGCGACGGACGCGCCAGGAGCTCGTCGAGGCGGCCCGCCAGGTCGTGGTCGGGCGCCTCGAGGTCGCGGGCCCCGGCGCCCAGGGCCAGGGCCCGCTCGCCCGACGGCCAGGGAAACAGGAGCACGTCGCGCCAGCGCCAGAGCTCGAGGTCGGCGCTCGCGAGCGGCGAGGCGTCCCGGTCGTCGATCTCCACGATCACCCGCCCGGACGGGGCGCCGGCGAGCGCCAGGGTGAGGCGACAGGGCACGGGCGGGTGGCTGGCGCACTGCCACTCGAGCCAGGGGCTCGCCGCCCGCGGCTCCTCCGCGTCCGCGCCGGCCGCGGCCGCCGTCTGGTAGAGGGCGCGCACCCGGCGCGTGAAGCGGCCGGCCGGAGCGCTCACCACCAGCGAGGAGAGTGGCAGCCCCGGGGCGGGGAGCGCGATCTCCAGCCGGCTGTGGCCCGAGGTCTCCGCCGGCGCCGGCGCCGCCCCCCGCAGCCCTCCGGCGAGCACCGGCTCGGCCGGCCGCCACCGCGCGTAGGGCACCTGGACGTCGGTGGCGATCAGGCGGACGTCGCGCAGGTCCTCGCGGGCGACGCCGTAGACCGGCGGCGGAAGCACCAGGCGGTAGAGCTCGCCGGCCTCGGCGCTCTCGTCGGTGGCGACCGGCCAGGTGCCGGCGAAGTGGATCGCGGGAGCCGCGCCCGCCGAGTCGGGCAGCGGCGGCAGCGCACCGGGGGCCGCGCTCGCCTCGGCGGCGCCGGCCTCGATCCGCATCGCCTCGAGCTTCGAAGGCACCCTCGGAAGGGGAGCCGGCGACCTCTCGACCACGGCCGGGCCGTAGACGAGGGTGTGGGTGCCCGCGCGGCGCGCCCGGAACAGGATCGCCTCGCCCGCGAAGCCGGCGCCGGAGGAGCGGACCTCCGGCGGCTCGTCGCCGCCCGCGTAGAGCTCCAGGCGCAACGATTCGGCGGGCCCGGAGAGGGGAAGCTCGAGGGGGAGGCAGCGGGGCACCTCGCCGGTGACGCCTCCCCACGCCCCGTCCCCGACCGGCTCCCAGCGCCCCTCCTCGGCGTGGAACAGCCGGTACCCCACCGTCCCCCGGCCGGCCACGACGAGATCGAGCCGGCGCAAGTATCGGCCCGAGCCGCCCACCGGCAGCCGGCAGACGGTGCGCGCCGAGGCCGCGGACGGCGGATCGGGCGAGCGGCAGTCGGGTCCGGGGAGGGTCAGGTGGTACGAGCGGGGAGGCACCGCCTCGACGGCGGCCCCGCGGACCACGGGG
Source organism: uncultured Acidobacteriota bacterium (assembly GCA_963741925.1). Taxonomy (GTDB): domain Bacteria; phylum Acidobacteriota; class Thermoanaerobaculia; order Multivoradales; family DATKCC01; genus CAVUBL01. The sequence goes on along the minus strand of CAVUJU010000001.1, from coordinate 332,083 downwards.
CCGCCGCGGCCCGGAGGCCATCCCGACAGCCGCAGGAGGCGGACCTCGGAGGCCGGGTAGGGCAGGGCCGCGGCGAGAGTGCCGTCCGGCCCCGGGGCTCCGATCGGAAGCAGCCCGCCGACCACCAGCAGGTGCCAGCTCTCGCCGTCGGCGCTCCCCTCGAGGCGCAGGCCGCCCGCCGGCGGCGGGCCCGCCAGGTCGAGGATCAGCCGGTCGTGGTGCGCCGGCGCGTCGCCCAGGGCGACCCGCACCTGCCAGCCACCTTCGGCGCCCGGACCGGCAGCCACCCGGGCGGCCGGCACGAGCTCGCCGGCCGCCTCCGCCGGCACCCGGCGGAGGGCGACGTCCTCGCCCTCGGGACCGAACAGCCTCAGGGTGCCGCCGGCGCTCGCCGCCCGGCGCAGGACCTCGGGCTCGAGGGGGACCCGTACCCAGCCCGCCCGGGGCACCTCGATCGGCCGGGCGTAGCGCATCTCCTGCGCCTGGCCGAGACCGGGGACCAGGAGGGCCGACAGGCCGAGGAGGGCGATGAGGCGGGATCGTGACATGGCGAGAGGCTCGGAGCCCGGAGGCGGCCGGGCGCCCGGGAAGACCCGCAGGGATTCTAGCCGCTGGCAGGCCGCCTACCGCAGCAGCAGGGCGGCCGCCAGCCCCACCGCCGCCACCCCCACGGTGAGCCAGGTCACATAGTCGCCCAGGTGGCCGCTGTGCGCCGTCTTGAGCGGCGCGACGGCGAGCACGAGCGCCTTCATCACCGGCTTCGACCACGCGCCGGTCACCCGCTCCCGGAACAGGCTCGCCGCCGCCAGGGCGCCGGCGCCGGCCAGCGCCAGGAGCGCCGGGAGCCACCCCCAGCCCAGCGCTCCGGCGCCCCGGACCGCCGCCGCCGGCGCCGCGGCCCCGTGGAGCACCAGGGCGGCGTAGCCCCGCGACGCCTGGAACCGCTCCGCCGCCGCCGCCAGGATCCGCACCCAGCCCGGCCACAGCCCGGCGACGGCCGCCGCCGACACCAGGACCACGACCGGCGCCACCATCACGGCCGGGGTGGTTCGCGAGGCGCCCTCGGTCTCGCGCTCCACCTCCTCGCCCTCGCTGGCCATCTCGGCGAGCTCCTCCCGGGGCGGGCCCCAGCCCAGGAACACTCGCCCTCCGGCACGCAGGATCGCGCCGCCGGTGAGCGCCGAGACCACCATGAAGAGCGGGCTCACCCACGGCTCGCCGGTCCGCTTCGCCGCCTCCTCCACCATCGACTTGCCGACGGCCGAGGCGAAGGGCGGCACACCGACCAGCGCCAGGGCGGCGAGGCCGAACAGGACGCCGACCAGAGGCAGCTCGCGGCCCCGCCCCGTGAGCTCCAGCTCGTCGATGCTCTCGTAGCGGTGGAGCAGCACGCCGACCACCAGGAACAGCGCGCCCTTGGACAGGGCGTGGCCCACGACGTAGGCGCCGGTGCCGGCGAGCGCCTCGGGCTCGAGCAGGCCGAGCCCGACCAGGAAGAGACCGACGTGGCTCAGGGAGGAGAAGGCGAGGAGCCGCTTCAGGTGGCGCTGGGTCACGCACATGACGGCGGCGACGACGGCGGTCAGGGTGCCGGCGGCGAGCAGCAGCCCCCGCGGGCCGGCGGGGTGCGCGCCCAGGGCGGGAGCGAACACCGACCAGTAGAGACGGGCGAGGCCGAGGACCGCCACCGGCAGCATGGCGCCCGAGAAGACGACCAGCACCGGCGTCGGACCCACGGCGTGGGCGTCGGCGTGGGCGAAGTGGAAGGGCACCGCGCCCGCCTTGCCCAGCAGGCCCGCGAAGGTCGTGGCGAGCGCCACGATCACCAGGCCGTCGATCCCTCCCTGTTCCAGGCCCCGGCCCACCGCGGCGAAGGCGAGGGCGCCGGTGCGGCCGTAGAGGAGCGCGATCCCGACCACCGCCACCGAGCCCGCCAGGGTGTTGACCACGGCGAAGCTGAGCGCCCCCTGGAGGGGCCCGGCACCCTCGGTCCGGTAGCCGGTCAGGGCGTACGCGGAGACTCCCATGAGCTCGAAGAAGACGAACAGGTCGAAGAGGTCGGCGGCGAACGAGAAGCCCACCATCCCCACCAGCAGCAGGAGCATCAGGGCGTGGAAGAGCGAGCCCACGGCCTCGAAGTAGCGCATCGAGAAGATCAGCCCGGCGAGGACCATGACGGCGCCGAGGGCGGCGAGGCCGGCGGCCAGGGGGTCGACCACGAAGGGCACGCCCACCGTCTGGCCGCCGCGCGGCTGCCAGCCGCCGAACCAGTAGACCAGGGCGCCGGCGCGGGTGGCGACGAAGAGCACCAGGCAGAGGGCGGCGGTGGTCGCCGCCGCGGCCGTCGCCACGGCGGCGACCAGCCACCGGGGAAGCCGGCTCTCCGCCGCCATCAGCACGGCGGCGGCGAGGGCGGGCACCGCCAGGGTGAGCGGGACCAGCGCGAGCAAAGAGGCCATCGCCGGCTCAGCCCTCGAGGGTCCGGAGCTCGTCCGGGTCGAGGGTGCCGAAGCGCTTCTCGGCCTGGATGGCGAGCGCCAGCAGGAGGGCGGTGACCACCGCGCCCACCACGATGTTGGTCAGGGTCATGGCCTGGACCACCGGGTCGACCGTGACCGCGCGGCGGGAGATCTCGCCGAAGACCGGCGCCGTGCCGCCGTGCCGGAACCCGAGGGCGAGGAGCAGGACGTAGACGGCGGATTGGACGACGCCCAGGCAGCCGATGAGGTGGACCAGGTTGCGGCTGGTCACCATGCCGTACAGCCCGGCGAGGACGAGCCAGACGACCAGCAGGTAGAGCGCCGGGCTCATCGCCACCACCGGCCCGCGCGGATGACCAGCGTCTGCTCCAGGAAGTTGATCAGGAGCAGGACCGAGCCGCCCCCGACCGCCAGGCCGACGGCGACGCTCAGGAGCGGCACGACCCCGGCCGAGAGGAGCTCGCCGGCGCGTCCCACGGGCAGGACGTCGGCGAGGAAGGCCGGGCCCCAGATCATCCCTGCGAGGCCGACGAGCGAGTAGGCCGCGACGCCGGTGCCTTCGAGGAGCTGCACCAGGGGGAGGGAGGCTCGCCGGGCGAAGACCTCGTAGTCGCTCACCAGGTAGATCAGCATCACCGCGCCCGCCGCCAGGGCGCCGCCCTGGAAGCCGCCGCCCGGGCTCAGGTGGCCGCGGGCGACGAGCAGCAGGCCGTAGAGGCCGGCCGCCGCGGCGACGCCGAAGCCGACCACCCGGACCGCGCCGCTGGTCGGCGGCGCCTCGCGGCCCGGAAGGTCCTCCTCGGGCCGCTCCTTCTCTTCCCCGGGCAGCGGCCGCAGGAGCAGGGCCACCCCGGCGACGGCGGTGAACAGGATGAGCTCCTCGCCCAGGGAGTCGATGCTCCGCAGGTCGAAGAGCACCGCGGTCACGACGTTGTCGGCGTGGCGCTCGCCCAGGCCCAGGGCGGTGAGCCGCTCGCCGTAGGGGCTCGCGAAGCGGCCGACCGGCGGCAGCTCCAGGAGGCCCCAGGCGAGCAGCCCGCCCATCGCGAGGGCCGCCGCCGCGAAGGTCCAGAGGCGGACCCGAGCGCTCATCCCTTCCCCCCGCCGTCGTCCGGGCCCGGGTCCTCGGCCATCGCCTCCTCGTCCCGCGCTCCCTCGGCCTGCCGGTGGCGGCGGCCGAACTCCTCGGCCTTGGCGAGCGCCAGCACCACCATGAGGGGGACGACCACCACCCCGACGACGATCTCGGAGATCGCCACGTCCGGCGCCTGGAGGACGAGGAACAGGAGGGCGAGCGTCAGGGCGAAGAAGCCCGAGGCCATGGCCTGGCGCAGGGGGTCGCGCGTGAGGACGACGCCCGCCCCGCCCGCGGCCACCAGGAGGACCAGCATGAGGACGATCGTCGTCACCCCGTGTCCTCCGTCCCGGCCCCGTCCTCGTCCTGGACCTCGCCCGGCTCCTCCTCGCTCGGCAGGACGCGCCACCCCCCCTGCTCCCGGATCCGCGCCGCCCGCGCCGTGGCGTGGGTGAGGACCGGGCTCGTCGCCCACACCAGGAGCCCGGCGACCACCGTCTTGGCGCCGCCGGTGGTGAGCCCTTGGGCGACGGCGACGGCCGCCACGACCGGCGGCACGGCCAGGGTGGAGACCAGCGCCGCGAAGTGCAGCTTGGCGTAGCTGTCCCGGCCGACCACGACCCCGGTGACCCCGACCGCGACCACCGCCAGCCCGGCGACGAGCAGCACGGCCTCGGCGGCGCCGGCGACGCTCACAGCCAGCGCTCCAGAAAGCGCAGCAGCGCCAGCGAGCCGATGAAGGAGGCGAAGCCCAGGGTGATGGCGACGTCGAGGTAGGCGGCACGGCCGAACGCCTGGGCGAGGACGAGCAGGACGAGGAGGGCGAGGACGCTCGCCGTCTCCAGGCCGATGAGGCGGGCGAGGGCCGAGCCCCGGGCGCACACCCAGCCGCTGGCCGCCAGGGCGAGGAGGAGCAGGGCGGCGACCGCGAGCCACGGGCTCACAGCAGGGGCCCCTCGCGCTCGATCATCTCGTGGACCACGATCCGCTCCTCGTCGGGGTCGATCCCCAGGACGTAGCTGTTCGGCAGAAGCGAGATCGCCATCGTCGCGAGGGTGCGGTGGGTGCGCTCCGACGGGTTCCGGCCCACCCGCTCGTAGGGCACCGCCCGGAAGGCGCCGGGGAGCTCCTCGCCGTGCGCCAAGCGCCGCCAGAGCGCCGCGGCAAGGCCCCCGGCGTCGCGGCCGGCGAGGCGGGGCAGCCGGGCCGCCGTCCGCCACCAGGACGCCGACGGCCGGGCGACGACCGCGTTCGCCCGGCGGGCGGCCTCCCCGAGCCAGACCGCGCCGGCGGCGGCCAGGAGCGCGGCGGCGACGTTGCCGGGAGAGCCGTCGCCCGACAGAACCACCCAAACGGCTGCGAGGAGCAGCCACGACAAGACGAGCGGGATCGCGGGGGCCGGGAGCACGGATCGGGTCTCCACGCCCGCGGGAATGCAACTTGCCCGCCAGGGTCGGGGGGAACCGGGGGGAATCCGTCAGAGCAGCGCGTCGAGCTCGGCGAAGAGGCGGTCGATCTCCTCCTCGGAGTTGTACACGTGGGGCGAGACCCGGAGGCGGCCGGCGCGGGCCGAGACGATCACCCCGCGCTCGGCCAGGGCGTCGGCCAGCTCGGCGGCGGAGCGCTCGGGGTGGGCGCCGGCGACGATGCCCGAGACCTCGCCGGGCGAGCGCGGGGCGGCGAGGGCGAAGCGCCGCTCCGCGAGGCCCCGGGCGACCCGGTCGGCGAGGGCGAGGACCCGCCGTTCCACGGCCTCGGGGCCGAGCCCCAGGAGCAGGTCGAGGCTCGCGCCCAGGGCGTGGATGCCGTAGACGTTCAGGGTGCCGGCCTCGAAGCGGAGGGCGCCGGGGGCCGGCGTGGGATCGATCGAGCTCCAGCGATAGCGGCCCGCCACCGAGCGCCAGCCCCGCCGGGTCGAACGGACGCGCTCGATCACCCGGTCCGAGACGTAGAGGAGGCCCAGCCCCTCGGGGCCGAGGAGCCACTTGTGGGAGGCGAGGGCGCAGACGTCGACCGCCGCCTCCTCGACGTCCAGGGCGAGGGCCCCCAGCCCCTGGATCGCGTCGACCACCAGCAGGGCGTCGCGCTCGTGGCAGGCGCGCCCGAGCGCCTCGAGGTCGAGGCGGTGGCCGCTCGCGTACTGCACCCAGGAGACGGCCACGACCCGGGTCCGCTCGTCCATCGCCGCCACCAGGTCGCCGGCGTCGATCCGGCCGTCGCGCTCCGGGACACGGCGGTACTCGACGCTGCGCCCGGTCACCTCGGGGATCCCCATCCAGGGGTAGAGGTTCGACGGGAACTCGGGCTCGGGGCCGACGACGTTGTCGCCGTCGCGCCAGTCGAGGCCGAAGGCGACGATCGAGAGGGCCTCCGACGTGTTGCCGGTGAACGCCACCTCGTGGGGCTCGCGCGCCCCCAGCAGGCGCGCCGCCTGCCCCCGGACCCGCTCGACCTCCTGGTTGCGCTCGGGCCAGCCCCGGTCGCCGGTCGCCGCCACCGCCGCGGCGGCGGCGCTCATGCGGTCGGCCGCCGCCCGGGGGAGGGTACCGATCGCCGCGTGGTTCAGGTAGGCGAGCTCGCCGGTCACCGGGAACTGCCGGCGGAGCGCTTCCACGTCCCGCTCGAGGTCTTGACCGAGGTTGGGGATCGATCCGTCCATGTCGTCAGCCGGAGGCCTTCTCCGCCGCCGGGAGCGGCTCTTCGTGCTCGACCGCCGCGGCCGCCTCGTCGGGCGCCGCCACCGCCTCCGAGCGCCGCCTGACGGCGATGGCGTAGAGCTCGAGGACGAGCATCGCCGGCAGGCCGGTGCCCAGGACCACCGCGAACTGGAGGGCCCGGAAGAGGAGCACCGCCGAGGCGGCGTCGACCGTGCCGATACCGAAGGCATGATACAGGGCGATCATGGTGGCCTCGGTGGTGCCCAGGCCGCCCGGGGTGCCCAGCAGGACGCCGGCGGAGAGACCGGCCGAGACCGTGGTCAGGACCAGCAGGGGATTGACCGTCACCCCCAGGGCGTAGAAGGCGAACCACTGGGCGCCGGCGACGCAGGTGAAGACCCCGAGCCCCAGCGCCCCGGCGCGGCGCCAGAGGGACCCGTCCGAGGCCAGGCGGAAGAAGATCTTGGCCGCCGTCTCGCTGCTCGCCAGGAAGCGCCCCAGGACCCCTTCCCGCTCGGCGGTCCGGCGCGCGAGGAATCGCACCAGGCCGCCGCTCGTCGCCCCCGTACGGCGGCGGATCCAGACCAGCCCCACCGCGGCCAGCACGGCGAGGCCGAGGGCGATCGAGCCGGCGGCGAAGGGCCGCCCGATCTCGACGGCGCCGATCACCAGACCGGTGACGGTCAGGGTGCCCATGATCAGGAAGTGGACCGCCTGGTCGAAGAGCACTGCGCCGTAGTAGACCCGCTTGGGGATCTTGGGCGAGCTGGCGCGCGACATGAACCGAGCGCGGAGCAAGCCGCCGAGGAGGCGGGCGAAGGGAAGGAGGAAGTTGGCGGCCGCGGTCGCCACCAGGGCGAGGAAGAGGGTCCAGGCGGGCGGCGTGCTGGTGATCCGGCGCACCGCCACGCGCAGGCGGGCGGCCCACAGGCCGAGCTGCACGAACAGGCACGCCACGACCGCCGCCAGCCAGGGCGCCCGCGCCTCGCCCAGGCGCTCGACCACCTCGTGCCAGCCCACCTCTCCCACCAGCCGGTGCAGCAGGTAGACGGCCACGCCGAGCACGGCGAAGCCCAGCAGCCGTTGGGCCCACGCCCTGGTGCGCTTGGCTCCGATGTCGACGGTCTCAGCCATCCGATCTCCGGCCCTCTCCGGCAGCGGCGTCGCCGCCCCGATCCCCGGCGGAATCCCCGCCCCGATCAAGGCGCGACGATAGACGATATCGGACGCGCGTTGCGTGCCGTCTCGCGCCCATTTGGCGCACGAGCCCCGACGAGCGGCCCTCTCTCACCCGTACAATCACGAACCATGCCCACGCGCGGTTTCAGCGGCCCGCTCCTCGCCGCCCTGGCGCTGGCGGCGCTCTGGGCCGCCCCGGGGCGGGCCGAGCCCCCCTCCGCCGCCTGGCGGACCCTCGACCTGCCCCACTTCCGGGTCCACTACCCGGCGTCCTCCGAGGTCTGGGCGCGGCGGGTCGCCGGCCGCCTCGAGGCGATCCGCGCGCGCCTGGCCCGAGAGGTCGGCTACGAGCCGCCGCAGGTGGTCGACGTGGTGGTGGCGAACCCCGCCGCGCGCCCCAACGGCTCGGCCTGGCCCTTCCTCGGCCGCCCGCTCATGGTGCTCTGGACCAGCCCGCCGGAGCCGGCCTCGATCCTCGGCGTCTACCGGGACTGGGGGGAGCTGGTGTCGGTCCACGAGGAAGCGCACCTGGTCCACCTGCTGCGCCCCTCGCGCAACCCTTTCGAGCGCCTGGCGGAGCGGCTGCTCCCGGGCTTCGGCCTCGGCCCGGTCACCCGGCGGGCGCCGCGCTGGGCAATCGAGGGGTACGCCACGCTCCTCGAGGGGAGACTCACCGGCTCGGGGCGGCCCAACAGCGACCTGCGCGCGGCGGTCCTGCGCGAGCGGGCGCGTGCCGGGCTCCTGCCCTCCTACGGCGCCCTGAGCGCCGGCGACCGGAGCTGGCTCGGACCGTCGATGGCCTACCTCGCCGGCTCGGCGTTCCTCGAGTGGCTGGAGGAGCGCGCCGGTCCGGCGAGCCTTCCCCACCTCTGGGCCCGCCTCACCGCCCGCCGGAACCGGAGCTTCGAGGAGGCCTTCGCCGGCGTCTTCGGCGACTCGCCCCAGGTGCTATGGGGACGTTTCAGCGCCGAGCTCACCTGGCGCGCCGTCGAGGCCGAGCACCACCTGGGCGGACCGCCCGAGGAGGCGGCCGGCCAGAGCGGGGAGCTCTGGCAGGACCTCTCGCGCCAGGTCGGGGCGCCGGCCGTCTCCCCCGACGGCTCGCGCCTCGCCGTCGTCCTGCGCCCGCGCGACGAGCCGCCGCGCCTGGTCGTCTACGCCACCGGGCCGAACGAGGAGGCGGAGGCACGCCACCGGAAGGAGCAGGCCGAGATCCTGGCCCGCGACCGGCAGGACGTGGCGGCGGTGCGCTCGGGGCCGCTGCCGCGCACACCGGTCGCCGTCCTGCCCACGATCGACGGCCGGGCACCGCTCGCGCCGCGGTGGACGGCGGACGGCCGGCGCCTGGTCTTCGTCGCCTTCGGCCCGGACCCGGACGGGGACCTGCACCCTGACCTCTACCGCTGGGGGCCGGAGGATGGGCGCCTCGAGCGCCTGACCCGGCTCGCCGACCTGCGCTCGCCCGACCCGGCTCCCGGCGCGCCGAGCGATCCGGGCCTGGACGGCGGATGGGCGGTGGCGGTGCGGGACCGCGACGGCCTCTCCCAGCTCGTGGCGGTGGACCTGTCCGACGGCCGGGTCGCTCCCCTGACCCCGGCCGCCGCCGACACCGTCTGGGCCTCGCCGCGGATCGCCCCCGGCGGCCGCCGGCTGGCGGCGCTTCGCCACCGGGAAGGCCGCTGGCGCCTGGTGGTAGGCGAGCTCACCACGTCCGGCACCCCCGACCCGGGCGCCGGCGGGCTCGACGCGATCCGGCTCGCCGGCCTCCGGCAGGTCGACGTCGGACCGGCGACGACCCTGGCCGACCCCGCCTGGGCGCCCGACGGGCGCTCGATCTATCTGGCGCGGGGGAGCGGAGGGTTCGTCGACCTGTGGGCCGTCGATGCCGGGCCCGCCGCCGGCGCCGGCGCGGCAGGGGCCGGCCAGCGACGGCTCACCCGCGCCCTGGGCGCCGCCCTCGCCCCGGCGCCCGCCCCGGACGGCTCGGCCGTCTACTTCCTCTCGCTCGAAGACGACGGCTTCGACCTGCGGCGGCTGGACCTCGCGGCCGCTCCCGCCTCCGGGCCCGGTGTCGCGAGGGAGCTCCCGCCCGAGCCCGCGCCGGCGCCCCGCCCGGGCGGGGCGCGCTCCGCCCCGGAGGCCGCCGCCTTCCCCGCCGCGGAGCTTCCCCCGAGCCGTCCCTACGGCCTCGGCCCGCAGTCGATCGAGCCCCTCGTCGGCCTGGTCGCGGCGCCTTCGGGTCGCGCCCTCGAGCTGGGAGTGCGGGGCGGCGACCCGGTGGGGCGGCTCGACGGGTTCCTCCTCGGGTCGCTCGCCGGCGCCGGCGCGGCGCGGGGAGGGACCCTCGCGGCGACCTGGCGCGGCCTCCCGGCGGCGCTCTCGGCGCAGGCGTTCGCGGTCTCCGAGACGCCGTCCGACCAGGCCGACGCGCCGCCCGCGCTCCGCCCCGGCGGTCCCCTGGCGGCCCTCGACCGGGAGCGCCGGGGCCTCGCCCTCGGCACGCGCTGGGACCGGCGCTCGGCGACCGGCGGGCTGGCCGTGGCTCTCGGCCTCCTGGGCGAGCGGGTCGAGCCCGCCTCCGGCGCCGGGGGCGGGGCGCTCGAGCGCCGGCTGGCGAGCCTCGGCGCCGCCTTCGCCCGGGCGCCGTCGCGGGGCCGCTGGAGCCTGCCTCTCCACCTCTCCGGCCACCTGGAGCGGGGCGCCACCGGCGGCCGCGGCTGGAGCCGGTGGGAGGCCTCCCTCGGCCTGGGAGTCGAGCGCGGCGACGACGGGCTCCACCTCACCTGGGGCCGCGGCGGCTCGCGCGACCTCGCCGCGGCCTTCGACCGCTTCCGGGTGGGCGGCGTCCCCCGGAGCCTGGTGCCCGCCGAGGCCGACGGCGGGGTCGTCCCGGTGCCGGCCCTGCCGGCGGCCTACCTGGTGGGGGACGACCACGAGTCCTGGCGCGCCGAGCTCGATCTACCCTCCCTGGGCTTCCTGCCGGCGCCCCTCCTCTTCGAGCGCCACCGGGTCTGGGACGAGGGCCACGAGCGCGGGGGCTGGCTCGACCTCGCCGGCCTCGAGCTCCGCCGCGACCTGCCGCCGCTGCCGATCGTCGGCATCCCGGCCCTCCACGCCACGGCCGGCGCCGCCTATGTCCTCGACGACCCGGCCGGCGACCTGGCCGGCGAGGTCCGCCTCTGGCTGGCCGTCGCCTGGAGACCCTGAGGCGCGTCCTCAGCTCACCGGCGCCTTGGGGACGGCGGCGCGGACCTCCTCGCCGACGCCGTCCTCGTACCTGGCGAAGTTCTCGGCGAACATCTCGGCCAGCGCGGCGGCGCGGCGGTCGTAGGCCTCCGGGTCCTTCCAGGTCGCGCGCGGATCGAGGAGCTCCGTGGGTACGCCCTCGACCCGCTTCGGGACCGCCAGGCAGAAGGTCGGGTCGGCGGTCGTCTCGACGCCGTCGAGCTCGCCGGCCAGGGCCGCGGCCACCATCCGCCGGGTGTGGCGTAGCTTCATGCGCCGGCCGACGCCGAACGGGCCGCCGGTCCAGCCGGTGTTGACCAGCCAGACCGTGACCCCGTGGCGCGCGATCTTCTCGCCCAGCATCTCGGCGTAGACGCCGGGGTGGAGCGGCAGGAACGGCGCCCCGAAGCAGGCGCTGAAGGTGGCGGTGGGCTCGGTCACCCCGCGCTCGGTGCCGGCCACCTTGGCGGTGTAGCCGGAGAGGAAGTGGAACATCGCCTGCTCCGGGGTGAGGCGGGAGATCGGGGGCAGCACCCCGAAGGCGTCGCAGGTCAGGAAGACGACGTTCTTCGGGTGGCCGCCCCGGCCGGAGAGGTCGACGTTCGCGAGCTGGGTCACCGGGTAGCTCGCCCGGGTGTTCTCGGTCTTCGAGTCGTCGTCGAGGTCGAGGTCGCGGGTCACCGGATCGACCACGACGTTCTCGAGAATGGTCCCGAAGCGGCGGGTGGTGGCGAAGATCTCCGGCTCGCCCTCGGGATCGAGACGGATCACCTTGGCGTAGCAGCCGCCCTCGATGTTGAACACGCCGTCGTCGCCCCAGCCGTGCTCGTCGTCGCCGATCAGGGTCCGCTCCGGGTCGGCCGAGAGGGTGGTCTTGCCGGTCCCCGAGAGGCCGAAGAAGAGGGCCACGTCGTCGCGGTCGCGGCCGTAGTTGGCGCTGCAGTGCATGGAGAGGACACCGCGCTTCGGCAGGCGGTAGCCCATGACGGAGAAGACGCTCTTCTTGATCTCGCCGGCGTACTCGGTGCCCCCGATCAGCACCAGGCAGCGGTCGAGGTCGAGGACGATGAAGGTGCCGGTCGCCGTGCCGTCGGTCTCCGGGTCCGCCTCGAGACCCGGCACGTCGATCACGGTGAGCTCGGGCTCGAAGCCGGCGAGCACCTCGCCGTCCTCCTCGCGCAGGAACATGTTGCGGGCGAAGAGGCTGTGCCAGGCGAGCTCGGTGATCACCCGGACCCGCAGCCGGTGGCGCGGATCGGCGCCGGCGTAGCCGTCGAACACGAAGGCGTCGCGCCCGGACAGATGGGACCGGACCTTGGCCAGGAGGCTGTCGAAGCGCTCGGGCGAGAGCGGCTGGTTGACCTCGCCCCACCAGATGTCGCCCTCGGTGCCGGGCTCGCGGACCGTGAACTTGTCCCGGGGGGAGCGGCCGGTAAGCGTGCCGGTATCGGCCACCAGCGGGCCCCAGTGCCCGAGGATCGCCTCGCCGCGGGCCAGCGCTTCCTCGTAGAGGCGGGCGCAGGGCAGGTTCCAGTAGACGCGGCGGGCCGCAGTGATGCCGTGTCGGTCCAGGCCGAAGCGGCTGACGAAGGGTCCCAGGTCGTCCATCGCAGTCCTCGTGTTCGCTACCGTCCAGCCGGCGAGGCTCGGCGCGGCCGGTCGGGCCGTCGACTCGGTGGTCGACGCAAACGTTCGAATTCGATCGCATGGTCCGCCGGCGCCGCCGGCGGGAAGCCCCCACTCTACCGCGTCGGGCGGTGCCCCCGGAATCCACGCTACAATCGGCCGGGCCGGCACCGCCGGCGCCGTCGTTCCCGCAACCCCCCTGGATCGAGAGCACCACCCTCTGGAGGCGCCCGTGAACATCGAGAATCGAAACGTCCTCGTCTTGGGCGGGTACGGCCTGGTCGGCATGGCCGTCTGCCGTGAGCTCCTCGCCCGCAAGCCGGGCCGGATCCAGATCCACAGCCTGAGGGCCGAGGAGTCCGAGCAGGCGCGCGCCGAGCTCCTCGCCGAGTGGCCCGACGCCGAGATCGCGACCTCCTCCGGCGACATCTTCGCCCTCGCCGACGGCGGCTCGCGGCTCGACGAGATCTCCTCCCAGCTCGACCAGCTCGCCAAGGCGGACCTCCCCCGCTTCTTGCTCTACAGGCTGCTCACCGGGTCGCGGCCGGACGTGGTGATCGACTGCGTGAACACCTCGACGACGATCGCCTACCGGGACCTCTACGCCCGGGGACAGCGGGCTCGGGAGCTCCTCGTCGCCGGCCGCGAGGTGGACCACGACACCGTCGAGTCGATCCTCGAGGCGCTCTACGTGCCGCGGCTGATCCGCCACGTCCAGGTGTTCTACCAGGGCATGATCGAGGCCGGCACCCAGGTGTACGTCAAGGTCGGGACCACCGGCACCGGGGGGATGGGACTCAACATTCCGTACACTCACTCGGAGGAGCGGCCGAGCCGGGTGCTGCTGTCGAAGAGCGCCCTGGCCGGCGCCCAGTCGATGCTCCTGTTCCTCATGGCCCGCACCCCCGGGGCACCGATCACCAAGGAGATCAAGCCGGCGGCGGCCATCGCCTGGAAGAAGATCGCCCACGGCCCGATCGTGCGCCGCGGCAAGGAGATCCACCGGATCGAGGCCCGGCCCCGACCGCTGGGCGCGACCCTGTCGAGCTGCGAGCCGGAGGCGGCCACGGTCCTCGACCAGCCCCTCGAGGCGGCCTACATCGACACCGGCGAGAACGGCATCTTCAGCCTCGAGGAGTTCGCCGCCCTGACCACCGCCGAGCAGATGGAGTTCGTCACCCCGGAGGAGATCGCCCAGTACCTGGTGGCCGAGATCGTGGGAGCCAACACCGGCCACGACGTGGTCAACGCCCTGGACAACGCGGTGCTCGGGCCGACCTACCGGGCCGGGCTGCTGCGCCACTGGGCCCTCGAGCGGATGATCCAGCTCCAGAAGGAGCACGGCACCTCGAGCGTCGCCTTCGAGATGCTGGGGCCCCCCCACATCTCGAAGCTCCTGTTCGAGGCGCACCTGCTGCGGGAGGCTTTCGGCACCATGGAGGCGGTGCGCGAAGCGAGCCCCGAGCAGGTTCGCGACCGCCTCGACGCACTGGTGCGCGAGCGCCCCGAGGTGGCGAGCGACGTGGCGGCGGTGGGCATCCCGGTGCTGCTCGACTCGGGCGAGATCATCCGCGGGCCCGAGATCATCGTGCCCAAGGACGCCCGCAGCCGGGAGATCACCCCCGAGCGGCTCGAGGCCTGGGCCCACGACGGCTGGGTCGACCTGCGCCTGGCCAACTGCCGCCGCTGGGTGGAGCGGTTCCGCGAGATCGACCGCGAGGTCGCCTCGATCCCGGAAGGGGACTCCTCGAGCCGCCACATGCGCACCTCGCGCTTCTGGCACGACGACCGGCAGATCCAGCCGGGCAAGGTGACCGGTTGGATCCTCTCGGTGGAGGAGAAGGGCGCCCGGATGAAGCGCTGAGGACCTGAGGATCGATCTCAGCGCTTCGCGGACCGTCCAACGAGGCGACGCCTCACACCACCCCCCCTCTCCCTCGATCCCTCTCCCACCCTCGCGGGGGGAGAGGGACGCCGATTCATCGGATCGCCCCCCTCTCCCTCGATCCCTCTCCCACCCTCGCGGGGGGAGAGGGACGCCGATTCATCGGATCGCCCCCCTCTCCCTCGATCCCTCTCCCACCCTCGCGGGGGGAGAGGGACGCCCCCTCCCGCTCGCGTCCTACAAACTTGACTCGTTGGTCCAGATCTCGGCGGGCCTAGCAAATCTAGCGCCCGCCGAGGGCGGAGACGAAGTCGACCTCCGGAATGCCGCTGCGGCCGTCGCCCCAGGTGGCATAGAGGGTCTCGCCCAGGCTCACGGCGTCGTTGTAGTCGCCGAAGGCCGGCACCATGTTGCTCGCGGCCGCGCCCCAGTCGCTGGTCTCCCCGGTGAGGCGCACCGGCGGGGCGAAGCTCCGGCCGCCGTCGGTCGAGCGCACCCAGTAGACGTCGACCAGCGAGGTGCCGGAGCCGCCACCCAGCAGAGCGGTGCCGTCGGGCTCGAAGCTCTGGTAGTAGGTCAGGTTCACCGCCCCCGTCGGATCGATCGAGATGGTCGGCCAGAACTGGATCAGGCCGTCGCCGCCGCCGGCGGCCAGGACCGGTGCGCTCCAGGTGGCGCCGTCGTCGTCGGAGTAGGCGAGGAAGACGTCGGTGTCGGGGTGTCCCAGGTCGAAGCCGAAGTCGTCCTCGGGGCCGAGGGGCGCCGGCATCGGCCCGCCGTTCGCGATCCGGCAGTCCTGCCAGGTGACGTACAGGCGCCCGCGATGCGCTCCGCTCTCGGCGACCGCGATGCGCGGGAAGGAGTTGGAGCGGTTGCGGTCGTAGCCCGAGGGCGGGAACAGGTCGCCGGCGCAGATCGCGGCCACCCGCGCCCCGGCCGGGTTGGCCCCCGAGCCGGGCGGCCCGGCGGCGGCCGGCGACCAGGTGTCCCCGCCGTCGAACGAGGAGATGACCCGGATCTCGGGCCACTGGCCCGCCGCCCCCTGAGCGAAGAACGGCGACAGGAAGCCGCGCTCCCAGACCACGTGGATCGAGCCGTCCGGCGAGACCGCCGGCTCGGCGCCCTGATCGACCACGCCCGTGCCGGGCGCCCCGGGGAAGGTCTCGTCGGGCTGGAGCACCCGCCGGCTCCAGCTCGCGCCGCCGTCGCCCGAGCCGTAGGCCTCGATCTGCCCGAGGCCGAAGCCGGGCACCCCCGCCACCTCGACGAAGTCGGTGGCGGTCACGTAGAGGGCGGTCCGGTCGCCCGTGCGGACGGCGGCGAGGTTGTCCTTGTCCAGGAAGTCGCCGGGGTAGCCGGGCGACTGGAGGAGCACCGGGGGCCCGAAGGCGAACCGGCCGTCGGGCCCGAAGCGGCCGGTGTGGACGCTCACCCCGGCGGTGTGCGCCGCGAGGTCGTCGAAGCGGGCGAGGCTCGAGAGGTAGACCGCGTCGCCGGCCCCGGCCCCCGCGGCGTCGAGGATCGGGTCGCCGGAGGTCACGAAGACCCCGCTCGCGCTGGTTCCCGCCGCTCCCGGACCGAACCCGACCCGGGTGCCCACGGGGGGCGCCCCCAGGTCCTGGAAGCGGCCGCCGCCGTCGGTCGAGACCGCGAAGCCGGTCGTGCCCGGCACCGGCGGGACGGTGCACGCGACGTCGAAGGGCGGGCCGCAGAAGCCGTCGGCGTCGTTCCAGGCCACGACCAGGAGACGCCCCTCGGCGAGGGCCGCCACGGTGGCCTCGCTACGCCCGAGGAGGCCGTCCGGGAACGGCCGCTGGGGGGCGTTGACCCGCTGCGCGGGGCCGACGCGGGGCGGTGGGCCGGAGGTGGGGCCGGCCGGCGGCGCCCCCGGCGTCCCGCCCGGGTCGGGAGCCGCCGCGAGGGCGTGGAAGAACGCCGAGCTCAAGAGGTCCCGGTGCTCGACCGGGAAGCCGGGAGAGGACTGGGACCGGGCCGCTCCGCCCGCGGCGAGGACGAGGGCGACGGTGGCGAGCGCGTACGGCAGTGGAGCGTGGTTCCGCACCATGAGAAACAATCCCCCTGTTTCGAATCCGTCCTACAATCGATTTTCTTCGAAAAACCGACACTGCACAGTACAAGACGCGGCCGAGGCCGGAAACGGGACAGAGGGGAGGAGAGCGGGGACGCAGGGGGCCGCGACGACGCCGCTACGACGCCCGCCGCCATTGCGCCAACCGCACCGGCAGCCGGCGGCTGCCCCAGGTGCCGGGCGGGCCGTCGAAGCGGCCCGGGCAGACCGCGCCGCAGGAGGCACAGCGGCCGTCGTCGGTCAGGTTCCAGGCCAGGATCTCGTACCAGTCGCGCGCGATCAGGGCCTCGCCGCACCCCGCGCAGCGGGTGGTGCCGCCGGCGCGGTCGTGGACGTTGCCGGTGTAGGCGTAGAGGAGCCCGTTGGCGAGGGCGATCTCCCGGGCGCGGACCAGGGTGGACGGCGGCGTGGGCGGGATGTCGCGCATCTTCCAGTCGGGGTGGAAGGCGGTGAAGTGGATCGGCACGTCGGGGCCGAGCTCGGCCGCCACCCAGCGGGTCAGGCGGTCGAGCTCCGCGGAGGAGTCGTTCTCCCCCGGGATCAGGAGAGTGGTGATCTCGAACCAGACGTCGGTCTCGCGCTTGAGGTAGACCAGGGTGTCGAGGACCGGCCCCAGCTCGGCGCCGCAGATCTTCTTGTAGAAGCGCTCGGTGAACGCCTTCAAGTCCACGTTCGCCGCGTCCATCCAGGAGTAGAGCTCGGCGCGCGGCTCGGGGCAGATCTCGCCGGCGGTCACGGCCACCGTCCGGACGCCCTGCTCGCGGCAGGCGGCCGCCACGTCGACGGCGTACTCGAGGAAGATCACCGGGTCGTTGTAGGTGAAGGCGACGCTCCGGCAGCCGAGCTCCCGGGCGGCGCGGGCGATGGTCTCGGGGTCGGCGCGGTCGGCCAGGGTGTGGACCTCCCGGCTCTTCGAGATGTCCCAGTTCTGGCAGAACTTGCAGGCCAGGTTGCAGCCGGCGGTGCCGAAGGAGAGGACCGGGGTGCCGGGCAGGAAGTGGTTGAGCGGCTTCTTCTCGATCGGGTCGACGCAGTAGCCGCTCGACCGGCCGTAGGTGGTGAGCACCATCCGGTCGCCCTGGCGCCCGCGCACGAAGCACATGCCGCGCTGGCCCTCGCGCAGGCGGCAGAAGCGCGGGCACAGGTCGCACTGCACGCGGCCGTCCTCGAGGGCGTGCCAGTAGCGTCCCGAGATGGTAAACGGGGCGTCGCTCGGCGTGATCTGCTCCACGCCATGGAAAACGGCCGGCGGCGAGGGCCCATTCCGCGCCACCGAGTCCCGCTCCTCTCCCCACGCTCGGAGCGCCCGCGGGCGGATCGCAGAATCGCAGATAGAATGCTCGCTCTGGACAGCCGCCCCCGCCCCAGGCCGCTCTCCCACGCTCCCGTGACCACCTCCGAGACCCAGACCCCTCTGCCGTCGCCGCGACCCGCCGCCGGAGAGCCGGAGCTCGCGGTCGAGCTCCATCCCGTGCCCGAGCTCGACGCGCGACCGGACTGGACGGGCCTCCTCGCCGCCGTCGGCGCCGACCGCCGCCACGTGCTCTGGCTGGGACCGGGCGGGACCGCTTTCCTGGGACTCGGAGCGGCGCTCCGCGCGGCCCCCCTCGGGCGGCTGGGCGTCGAGCCCGACGCCCGCGACCTCGGCCGCCGCCTGCGCGAGATGGTGGCCGAGGCGATGGCGGAGCGGCCGGCGGCCGACGCCGGGCGCCGGAGCCTTTGCGCCTTCTTCACCTCGGCCTTCGATCCGGGCAACGCCTTCGGCCGGGGGGCCGAGCGGGAGCGCTGGCGGGGCTACGCGCCCCTGGAGATCTTCGTGCCCGAGCTCCTGCTCCGCCGGGACCCGGGGCGGGGAGGGCGGGTGGAGGCCGTCCTGGTGGGCGGCGAGGAGCGCCGGGCCGAGCTCCGCGACGAGCTCGCGCGCCTGCTCCGGCGCTCGGCCGAGGGCTCGCGGCCGTCCGCGCCGCCCGCGCAGGAGCTCGCCGGCGACCTGGTCGTCGAATGGGCCGAGGGGGAGCACCGGGCGAACGTGACCGCGGCCCTCGACGCCCTGGCACCGCGCGCCGGGTCGGGGCTCTCGAAGGTGGTCCTGGCCCACGCCGTCGAGGTCTACCGCTCCCGCCCCTTCGACCCGGCGACGCTCCTCTCGCACCTCGCCCGCGCCCACCCGAGCTGCTTCTTGTTCAGCGTGCGGCCGGCGCCCGGGGCGCCGGTCTTCCTGGGCGCCTCGCCGGAGCGCCTGGCGCGGGTCGAGGCCCCGACCGAACCCGGCTCGTCCGGGCGCCGCCGGATCCTGTCCGGCGCTCTCGCGGGCTCGGCCGCCCGGGGCACCACCGCCGAGGAGGATCTGCGCCTCGGCCGCCGGCTCCTCGAGAGCGCCAAGGACCGCGAGGAGCACGCCATCGTGGGCGACATGATCGCCTCGGCGCTCGCGCCCCTGTGCACGGAGCTCGAGCACGGCGGCGAGCCGGTCCTCGAAAAGCTGGCCAACGTCCAGCACCTCTACACGCCGGTCACGGGGTGGCTCCGTCCCGGCGTCAGCCTGTTCGACGCGGTCGGCGCCCTCCACCCGACGCCCGCGGTGGGCGGGATGCCCCGCGCCGAGGCCCTGGCGGCGATCCGCCGGCTCGAGGCCCGGCCCCGGGGGCTCTACGCCGGGGTCGTGGGCTGGGCCGACCTGAACGGCGAGGGCGACGCCGCGGTCGCCATCCGGTCCGCCCTGCTCGACGGCGCCCGGGCCCGGGTCTTCGCCGGCGGGGGCATCGTGCCGACCAGCGATCCCGACGTGGAGGTCGAGGAGACCCGCCTCAAGCTGGCGGCCGTGCTCGGCGCCATCAAGGGCCGCCGTGATCGAGCCTGACCAGACTTCGGTCGTGCCCAACCTCTCCACCCTCTGGGGGCGGGTGCTGATCGACGAGCTCGCCCGCTGCGGCCTGCGCCACGCCGTGGTCGCACCGGGGTCCCGCTCGACGCCCCTGGCGCTCGCCCTGGCGGACCACCCCGACGTCGAGGATCTCTCGGTGATCGACGAGCGCTCGGCCGGCTTCGTCGCCCTGGGGCTGGCCCAGGCGACGGGGGCCCCGGTGGCCGTGGTCTCCACCTCGGGGACCGCGGCGGCGAACTTCCTGCCCGCCGTCACCGAGGCGGACCGCGCCGCCGTGGCGCTCCTGGTGCTCACCGCCGACCGGCCGCCCGAGCTCCTCGACGCCGGCGACTCCCAGGCCGCCGACCAGGTGAAGCTCTACGGCGGCCGGGTGCGCTGGTTCCATCAGGTGGCGGAGCCGTCGGCCGAGGAGCCCAAGCTCGCCTACCTGCGATCGACCGCCTGCCACGCGTGGGCGCTCGCCGGGGGCGTCGGCGGGGCGCCCGGGCCGGTCCACCTGAACCTGCCGTTCTCGAAGCCCCTCGCGCCGACGCCGGTCGCGGCCGGTCCCGGCGCCCTGCCGCCGGGCTTCGACGCGGCGCGCGCCCCCGGCGCCCCGAGCGGGTTCCGGGGGCGGCCCGGCGGGGCGCCTTGGCGGCGGGCCTCGGCCGCCCCGGCGGCGCCGGCGGCGGCGGACGCCGAGGAGCTCGCCCGGACCCTGGCCGGCGCCCGGCGGCCCCTGGTCCTGGTCGGCGCCCTGGTCGGACCGGGCGCCGGGCCGGGACGCGACGAGAGCGAGGCGTTGGGGACGGCCCTGGCGCGGCTCGCGGCCGCCCTGCCGATGCCGGTCTGGGCCGAGGCGGCCTCGGGTCTGCGCACCGCGCGGCGCCCCTGCCCCGGCCTCGTCGCCACCGCCGACCTCCTCCTGGGGAGCGGGCGCTTCCGGGAGCTCGCCCGGCCGGACCTGGTGTTGCGCCTGGGCGAGGCCCCCCTCGCCTGGCCGCTTCGCCGCTGGGCCGGGGAGCTCGCCGAGGCGGGAACCTTCCAGGTGGCGATCGATCCCTGGGGCCGGCGGCGCGACCCGGAGCACGCCGTGGCCCGCCTGGTGGCCGCGGATCCCGCGGCGACGCTTCTTGCCGTCGCCGCCCGGCTCGAGCTCCCTGTCAGGCCCGGAAGCGCCCGCCGTGGCCGCCGAGAGCGGCTGGCTCGCCGCGCACCTGGCGGCGGACCGGGCCGCCCGGGAGGCCCTGGATCGGGAGATGGGCGACCTCACCGCCTCCGGGGACCTCTTCGAAGGCGGCGTCGTCTGGCACCTCGGGCGGCTCCTGCCGGAGGACGCGGCCCTGGTCGTCTCCAGCAGCATGCCGCTTCGCGACCTCGAGGCCTTCCTCCCGGCGAGCCGTGCCCCCGTCGACCTCTTCTCGAACCGGGGCCTCAACGGCATCGACGGCGTGACCTCCACCGCGGCCGGAATCGCCCTGGCGCGGCGGGTGCCCCGGGGGCTCGCAGCCGATCCGGAGGGCCGCGCGATCCCCGACTCGGACAGCCGCACGGTGCTGGTGACCGGTGACGTGGCCTTCGCCCACGACCTCTCGGGCGCCCTGGCCGCCGGGCGGCTGGCGGCCGACCTGACGGTGGTCCTCCTCGACAACGGCGGCGGCGCGATCTTCGACTACCTGCCCGCCGCCGGCTTCGAGCCCGGCTTCAGCCGCCACCTGACGACGCCGCCGCGGGCCGACTTCGGCGAGCTCGCCGCCGGCTGCGGCCTCGCCTACCGCGCCGCGGACGGCTGGGAGGGCTTCGGCGCGGCGCTCGCGCGCGCGCTCGAGGCGCCGGGTCCCCACCTCCTCCACGTCCGGATCGACCGGGAGCGGGGCCGGGAGCTCCGCCGGCAGGTCCTGGAGGCCGTGGCAGCGGCGGTGGAGGCCGCACCTTTCGAGGCGCGGAAGGCCCCGCCGGACGAACCGGCCGAGCCGGGGCCCGCCTGCCGGGTCGTCTCGCTCTGCGTCCCGTCCGGCGCCGGCGCCGGCGCCGCCCAGGGCTCTCCGATCGTCCTCCTCCACGGCTTCACCGGCGCGGCCGCCGGCTGGGAGGACCTCGCCGCGATCCTGGGCGAGACGGGCGGCCCGCGGGTCGAGGCCCTCGATCTCCCGGGGCACGGCGGGACCGCGCCGGCGCCGTCCTGGGAGGCGGCGATCACCGCGGTCGCGGGCGCCCTCGAGCGCCACGGGCTCGGACCCGCCCACCTGGTCGGCTACTCCCTGGGAGCCCGCCTCGCCCTCGCCGTCGCCCTCGAGGCGCCGGGGTGCGTGGCGAGCCTCGCGCTCGTCGGCGGCTCGCCCGGTCTCGCCGATCCCGAGGAGCGGGCCGCGCGCCGGGCGGCGGACGAGGCGCTCGCCGGGACCATCGAGGAGGCCGGCCTCGCCGCCTTCATCGACCGCTGGATGGCCCGGCCGTTCTTCGCCACCCAGCACGACGGGCCGTCGCGCCTGGGCCATCGGCGGCTCCGGCGCGCCCGGGCCGAGCGCCTGGCGGGCGGCGCCCGGGGCTACGCCGCGGCGCTCCGCACCCTCGGCCAAGGGAGCCAGCCGAGCTACTGGGACCGCCTGGGCGAGCTCGCCCGCCCCACTCTGCTCGTCGTGGGCGAGCTCGATGCGAAGTACCTGGCGATCGGCCGCGAGATGGCCCGGCGCCTCCCGGACGCCCGCCTCGAGACCGTCGCCCGAGCGGGCCACGCCGTCCACCTCGAGGCGCCGGAGGCGGTCGCCCGCCTCGTCCTCGACCACGTCCGGGCCGCCTCGGCTTGAGGCGGGCCGCGCCGGACGCGGGGTAGACTTCGCCTACCGGTCCCGTCTGCCGGACCGCCTTCTCGTTCACCTGCCCGCAAGGACTCGAACCATGACCGACATCGTTTGGAAGACCCCTCGCACCTTCGAGGACATCACCTTCAAGACCTCCGACGAGGGCATCGCCCGCATCGCCTTCAACCGGCCGGAGAAGAGAAACGCCTTCCGCCCCGAGACCATCCTCGAGCTCTCCGAAGCCTTCCGGCTGGCCAACGAGGACTCGTCGATCGGCGTGGTGCTCCTGACCGGCGAGGGGCCGGCGAAGGACGGCAAGCACGCTTTCTGCTCGGGCGGCGACCAATCGGTGCGCGGCGACGCCGGCTACGTGGGCGCCGACGGCGTGCCTCGGCTGAACGTGCTCCAGCTCCAGCGCTACATGCGCTCGATGCCCAAGCCGATCATCGCCCTGGTCGCCGGCTACGCCATCGGCGGCGGCCACGTGCTCCACGTCATCTGCGACCTGACGCTGGCCGCGGACAACGCCGTCTTCGGCCAGACCGGTCCCAAGGTGGGGAGCTTCGACGCCGGCCTGGGCTCGGCCTACCTCGCGCGCATGGTCGGGCAGAAGCGGGGCCGGGAGATCTGGTATCTCTGCCGCCAGTACTCGGCCGCCGAGGCCTACGAGATGGGGATGGTCAACGCGGTGGTGCCGGTCGACCGCCTGGAGGCCGAGGGCGTCCAGTGGGCGCGCGAGATCCTGGCCAACAGCCCGACGGCGATCCGCTTCATCAAGGCCGCGTTCAACGCCGACGTCGACGGCCAGATCGGCCTCCAGGAGCTCGCCGGCCACGCCACCCGCCTGTTCTACATGACCGAGGAGGGCCAGGAGGGCAAGCGGGCGTTTCTCGAGAAGCGCAAGCCCGAGTTCCGCAAGTACCCCTGGCTGCCCGAGTGACGGCGATCGGCTCCCCCTCCGGACCCTCCGGATCGGCGCCCGCGGGCCGCGCGCTCGTGGCGGGCCGCGCGGGCCGCGGGAGCCCCGGGGCGGCGCTCGCGGCCTTCGCCCACGCCGCCCGGCCCAAGACCTTGGCCGCCGCCGTCGTGCCGGTGGCCGTGGGCACGGCGGTCGCCTACGACCACGGGGGGTTCGCCGGCGCCCCGGCGCTCGCGGCCCTGGCGGTCGCCCTGCTGGTCCAGATCGGCACCAACTACGCCAACGACTACTTCGACTTCGTCCACGGCGCCGACACCGAGGAGCGGATCGGGCCGACGCGGGCGGTCCAGGCGGGCCTGCTCGCGCCCCGCGCCATGGTCGCCGGCACCGTCGCGGCCTTCGCCCTGGCCGCCCTGGCCGGGCTCTACCTGATCCGCGTGGCGGGCTGGCCGATGCTCTGGATCGGCCTCGCTTCGATCGCCTCGGGCGTCTGGTACACGGCGGGCGGGCGCCGGTCCATGGGCTACCTGGGCCTGGGGGACGTCTTCGCCTTCGCCTTCTTCGGCCCGGTGGCGGTCGCCACCACCGCCTACGTCCAGGCCGGGGCGTGGCTGCCCGAGGCGTGGCTCGCTTCCCTCCCGGTCGGCCTCCTGACGGTGGCGATCTTGGTGGTCAACAACACCCGCGACCTCGAGACCGACCGCGCCTCGGGCAAGCGGACGCTCGCCGTCCGCCTCGGCCGGCGCGCTTCGGTGGCGGAGTGGGGCGTCGCCGTGGCGGCCGCCTTCGCCGCGCCCTTCGTCCACTGGGCGCTGGGCTGGGAGGGGCCGTGGGTGCTCCTGCCCCTCGCCGCCCTGCCCCTCGCCGCCGGCCCCTGGCGCGCCCTTCGGCGCCACCGCGACGGGCCCCGGCTCAACGCCGCCCTGGGGGCGACCGCCCGCCTGCTCCTCGCCTTCGGCGCCCTCTACGCCCTCGCGATCGCCCTCGGCCCATGAGCTGGCTCGCCCATCAGCTCCGCGCCCGGCCCGGCGCGCCGGCGGTGCGCGCCGGAGAAACCGCGCTCACCTACGGCGAGCTGGGCGAGGCGGTGCGGCGGGCGGCGGGAGTCCTCGCCGCGGCCGGGGTCGCGGCCGACGACCGGGTCGCGGTCTGTCTGCCCAACCGGCTCGAGCACCTGCTGGCGATCCACGCCATCGCCTGGCTGGGGGCCGTGCTGGTGCCGCTCCACCCGCGCCTGGGGCGCGAGGAGCTCGGCCGGCGCTTCGCGGCCTCGGCCGCCCGGCTCCTGGTGGCGGAGGGGGAGGCCGGCGGCGGCGGCTCCCCCTGCCCGGTCCTGGCCGCCTCGGAGCTCCTCCCGGCTGCGAAGCGCGCCCTCCCCGTGCCGCCGCCGGCCCCGCAACCGGCCGGCCGGCCGTGCTCGATCCTCTTCACCTCGGGCTCGACCGGACGGCCGCGAGCCGTCGCCCTCACCCACGGCAACCACCTGGCGAGCGCCGTCGCCTCGGCCCTGAACCTCGGGATCCACCGCGGGGACGACTGGCTCTGCTGCCTGCCGCTGGCCCACGTCGGCGGCCTGGCCATCGCCTTGCGCTCGGTCCTCTACGGCACGGCGCTCACCCTGGTGGAGGGGTTCGAGCCCCGGGAGGTCGCCCGGCTCCTGGGCTCCGGCGAGATCACCCTGACCTCGCTCGTGCCGACCATGGTCCGCCGCCTCCTCGACGTCTCCGGCTCCGGACCGATCACCCCGCGGCGCCTGCGGGCGGTGCTCCTGGGCGGCGGCCCGATGGCAGCGGCGACGGTCGAGCGGGCCCTGGCGGCGGGCCTGCCGGTGCTCGCCACCTACGGCATGACCGAGACCTCCTCGCAGGTGGCGACCGTGCCCCTGGGCTCGGCCGGCGTGAAGCCCGGCTCGGCGGGGCCGCCGCTCTTCGGCTCGGAGATCGAGATCCGGCGACCCGCGGGGGAGGGCGAGGGCGCCCGGGGCGGCCCTGCCGCGACGGCGCCGGCCGGCGAGGAGGGCGAGATCTGGGTGCGGGGGCCGACGGTGGCCGCGGAGGAGGCGGACGGCGAGGGCTGGCACCGCACCGGCGACCTGGGCCGCCTCGACGGCGAGGGCTGGCTCTGGGTCTCCGGACGCCGGGACCAGGTGATCGTGACCGGCGGCGAGAACGTCTCGCCGGAGGCGGTCGAGGCCGTGCTCTGCGCCCACCCGGAGGTGGCGGAATGCGCGGTGACCGGGGTGGCCGACCCCGAGTGGGGGCAGGCGGTGGCGGCGGTCGTCGTCCCCCGGCGCCGCACCGAGCCGCCGCCGGTCGAGGACCTGGCCGACCACTGCCGGGCCCACCTCGCGCGCTACCAGGTGCCCCGGCGCTGGCGCGTCGTCGCCGCCCTACCCCGGGCCGCCGGCGGCAAGGTGGCGCGCGCCGAGCTCGCGCGCCTGTTCGCCGAGTGAGGCCCCGGGGCGTGGGCCGATCCGGGGCGGTAGAAGCCACCAGGAGAGGCCGGCGGCCAGGCCCAGGGCGGCCAGCAGCAGCCCGGCCACGAAGCTCCCGGGCCGGTAGACGACGTCGAGGCGCAGGGGCCCCGCGGGAAGCCACGCCCCCACGAAGATGCCGTTGGTCTCGACGGTCGCGACGCGCCGGCCGTTCACCAGGACGCGCCAGTTGCCGTCCTGGTAGATGGACGAGGCGAGGAGGCGCGGCTCCACGAGGTGCGCCCTGGCGCGGAGGTAGGCCGCGGAGCTCACCGGGTCGAGCTCCAGCGACGAGCCGGCCGGTCGCTCGCTCTTCCAGGTGTCCCGGCCGTCCGGCATCACCTCGACCAGGCTCGCCCGGCCGAAGTCCTCGTTCGCGGCGGTCCAGCGACGCCAGTCACCCGGCCCCGCCTGGGCGGTCTCCGGAAGGAAGAGCCGGCCGAGAGGCGGCTGGCGGGCTTCGTAGATTCGAAGGCCATCGCCTCGGAAGGCCTGCCGGAGGGGTGCCAGGTCAAACCGCTCCCTGATCGCCAGGTAGCGAACCCCGAGCAGCCGGAAGAGGGGATGGTCGCCGACCTCGAAGACGTCGGTCATGTCCCGGATCGAGTGGACGAGGGGCGCGACCAGGAGGGTGTAGCTCCACGGCTTCGAGGCGTTCGAGATCCTCGGATCGGCGAGGCCGTAGACGGACGGGACGTTCGGCGGGAGCACGTCGCCGAGTCCTACGAAACGGTCCCCTGTCAGCGACTCGGCGCGCAGCTCGTGTTCGAGGAACTCAGTGGCGACGGTTTCTGGGTAATAGAGGCTCTTTGGAAGGGACGGGTTGGCCGGAGCGAGGAGCAGGGCGAGCTCGGCGAAGGTCGCGAGCCCCAGGAGCGCCGGCACCACGCGACGAGCTCGGACTCTCCAGCCGAAACCGAGGAGCGACTCCGCCAGGGCGAGCTCCAGGAGCTGTCCCGCCCCGGCCCGCCAGCGCACCCCGGCGAGAGCCGTCGGATCCTCCGGCCGGAACGCCAGGTAGGTCAGCGGGATCAGGACGGCCAGGGCCGCCGCGATCGCCGGCGGCGTCCGGAGCCGCCGCTCCGCCGTGCGCCACCGCTCCAGGGTCATGGCGCCCAGCACCGCGAGGAAGAAGCCGAGGAGCAGGGCCACCCGGGCGTGGTCGGCCGGGGAGCGATCGAGGCGGGGGATCGCGGCGATGACGCAAGCCCGGCGGCCGGGCCAGGATCACCACGGTGAGCGGCACGCCGACCCGGAGCATTGCGCGTTCCAGTGGAAAGCGCTCGCGCCGCCTGGCGTAAGAGAGCCGTCTCGGGATGGCCCGCGAGCAGGATCGCGCAGGCGGCGAGGGCCAGGAGCGCCCAGTCCCGTCGCGCGCCGCGCTCGGTCGCCAGGACCACGGCGTAAAGCGCCAGGGGAGGGGAGGCGGTCAGCAGGTGGAGTGGAAGCAGCGCCCTCCCGCCGAGGAGGGCGAGGGGAAACCCCAGGACGACGAGCGCGATGAATGCCACCAGGACCCGCCGCGGCAAGGGGTCGAACCACCGGCCCAGGACGGCCCACAGGCCGGCCGCGACGCCGACCAGCGCCACCGCCGGGGCCAGGTCGAGCAGGAGTCGGGGCGGCATGGGAAGGGGCAGAACGCTCGACGTACGGAAGCCGCGGGGCTTCGGGGGCGCGAGGCCGATGATATCCGCAGGCCCGGAGGCGGCCCTGGTGATAGCCTGGCGGCGCCATGGACCTCGGGCTCCGCGACAAGGTGGTGGTCGTCACCGGCGGCTCGCGCGGGCTCGGGCTGGGAATCGCCGGGGCGCTCGCCCGCGAGGGCTGCCGTCTCGCGATCTGCGCCCGCGGCGAGGAGGACCTGGCCGCGGCCGCCCGCGAGCTCGAGGCCGAGCACGGTGCCCAGGTCCTCACCGTGCCCCTGGACATCACCGCGCCCGACGCCGCCGAGCGTCTTCTCGGTGC
This sequence comes from uncultured Acidobacteriota bacterium, assembly GCA_963741925.1. Taxonomy (GTDB): domain Bacteria; phylum Acidobacteriota; class Thermoanaerobaculia; order Multivoradales; family DATKCC01; genus CAVUBL01. Next base: position 304,846 of record CAVUJU010000001.1, on the reverse strand, counting down.
GACCGCCGGCCGCTTCGGCGGCGTCGACGTGGTGGTCAACAACGCCGGCGGCGGCCGGAGGAAGCCCTTCGCCGAGACGACCGAGGAGGACTGGACCGAGCTCGTCGAGCTCAACCTCCGCGCCCACGTGCGGATGAGCCGGGCGGCGGTGCCCCACCTCCGCGCCCGGGGCGGGGGCGTGATCCTCTTCATCGCCTCGATCTGGGGCCGGGAGTCGGGCCCCTCCGGCCTCTCCCTCTACGTCACCACCAAGTCGGCGGTCATCAGCCTCGCCAAGTCCATGGCCCAGGAGCTCGCCGCCGACGGCATCCGGGTGCTCTCGGTCGCCCCGGGCTCGATCCGCTTTCCGGGCGGGAGCTGGGACCGGCGGGCGAAGGAGGAGCCGGAAGCGATGGCGGAGTTCGTGCGGGAGTCGATTCCCCTGGGCCGCTTCGGCCGCCGCGAGGAGCTCGCGGACCTCGTGGCCTTCCTCGTCTCCCCCCGGGCGAGTCTCCTGACCGGCGCCTCGATCAACGCCGACGGCGGACAGTCGAAGAGCCTCATCTAGCGAAGCCCCGCCTCAAACCGACGAGGCGCCTGAAGCGTCTCCGGCGCCACGGGTCGCTGGTCCCCCGCCCACGCCGACCGATGACGGCTGCGCTCCTCGGAACGGCGACTCCAGACCGCTGGATTCATCGGATGCCCCCCGCAACCCCTCGATCCCCTTCCCACCCCACGGGGGGGAAGGGGACGCCCCCTCCCTCTCGGTCTGTGGCTCGAGGAACTCGGCTCGTTCGTCACGATTCTGGCCTGATCAGACATCTAGTGACCCGCCAACCGTCGAGTGACAGGGTATCTGGCGAGGATTTGGCGGCGCTGGCCAGGCGCTCCGACGCAGGCGTAGCGGTGCCTACGTCGAGGAGGCGCAACGCCGCCAGCGGCGAGAGGGACCGCCAGGACACGTCACTTGACGGTTGACGGGTCACCAGCCGCAAGACCCTTCGTTCCGGGGCGATCTCCACGGGATCAAGCCCCGCCACCCGACGACCCAGCCGTCTCGGAGCTTGCCCAAACCGGGGCAAGGCGGCCGAACCTCGGCGTCTGCCGCGCCGCCGCCGGCTGGGCCGGGAGGGTTCGGCGGCTGGTGGCGGACATCCGGGAGGAGATCGCGGAGGACGGGGAAGGTCGCTGAGGGTGCCCGTCCAAGAAGAGGACAGCGGCCGGCTCACGGCCAATGACGAGGAGACCACATGGCTGAGAACGACATCACCGCGCCCGTACCTTTCACCGAAGCGTTCGCCCGCGACGACGAGGCCGCGCTCCACTCTCGTGCCGCGTCCCTTCTGCTGCTCGGTGGGCAGATGGAGAGCGAGCCCGTCGCGCGGGCGCTCAGAGCCGAGAGCTCCGAAGCCGCTTCGGACGTGGCGCCCGCGGAGGACATCGAGCCTCTCCAGGTTCCTGTCCTGGAGCCCATAGGCCAGCGCGTGCCGCGGGAGAGGACGATGGACTTCCTCGCCCGAGAGATGGCTGTCGAGCCGGAGGAGCTCGGTGAGCCCCGACCGGGCGCGGTCGCCGAGCTCGCCGCCGCCGTGGTGGAGCGCCGCTCCGTCACCGCGGCGGCCGCGCTCTTCGAGGCCAGCCTGCAGGATGCGAACGAGCTCGTTCGCGTCGCGGCGGCCATCGGGTATCTCGGCGTCGTCGCCGATCCGCTGCCACTCCTCGAGCCGCTCGTGAGGGGCACCCGGAGCGCCGATCCCCTGGTGCGCGATCTCGCGGCCACCGGCCTCGCCCGCTTCTCTCCCGACCACCCCAGGCTCCGAGAGCTCCAGGCGCCTTCGGAAGGCGGAGAACCGGGCGAACCCGCCCACACCTCGATGCTCGTACACGGCACGTGGGCCCGCGGGGCGACCTGGTGGCAGCCCGGAGGGATCTTCCACACCTATGTCTCCACCCAAGTCCCCACGATCAGGTACTCGGCGCCTCTCTATGCGGCACCGGACCGCTTCGACTGGTCGGGCGGGTGGAGCGACCCCGCGCGTGCGCTGGGCGCCCAGGATCTGGTGGCCTGGGTCCAGAACCACACCTTGAACGGTCTCGATCTCTTCACCCACAGCCACGGCGGCAGCATCGCGATGCTCGCGAGCCACCAGGGGATCGACATCGGCAAGCTGATCCTCCTGAGCTGCCCGGTTCATTGGCCGAAGTACTATCCGGACTTCGCCCACGTGAGGGAAGTGATCTCGATCCGGGTCCACTTCGACCTCGTGATCTTCGCGGACGGAGGCGGGCAGAGATTCCGCGATCCAAGGATTCGCGAGAGCGTGCTCCCGGTCTGGTTCGACCACTCGGCGACTCACGACCCGGCCGTTTGGCAGCGAAACGCGGTCTCGAACCTGCTGTGAGCCCTTGGCGGAGCGTCACTGGTAGGCTGGATGAGCCATGGAGCTCGCGCGAGTCGCCGGCGTGTTCGCCAATCGGGCGCTCTTCGCGGCCACCGGCTTCCGGCCGGCGGGCCGGGCGCTCGTGCGGGCGCTCGCCTCGGAAGACGAGAACGTTCGCACGATCGCCGGCATGTCGCTGGTCCAGAGCGGACGCCGTGCCGAGGCCATCCTCGAAGAGGCTCTCGGCCGCCGGGAGAGCCTGCCTATCGTGCTCTCGATCCTCGGAGACATCGGCGATCCGGCGTGCGAGGGCATCCTCACCCGCTTTACCGACGACCCGGACCCCGAGATCGCCCGCTGCGCCCGGAGCGCCGTGCGCACGCTCCGGGCGCGGCGGGCCAGCAGCGGGACGTGAGGTCGGCTGTCGAGCTCTCAGCCGCCGTCGACCCGGCGCATCCGGGCCGCCTCTCAGGCCGCGGCGCTCAGGCCCACCTTGCCCTTGCCGTGGCCCGAGTCGAGGCGCTCGTGGGCGCGCCCCACCTCCTCCAGGGGCAGGATCTCGTCGACCAGCGGCCGCACGACGCCGCGCTCGAAAAGCGGCCTCATCTCCCCCAGGCGTCGGCGCTCGCGCTCGAGAAAGATGCGGTGCAGCGTGACGTTTGGGGGCGCACGCTGCCCCAGGTCCGCCCGCGGCGGCAGGATGCAGGCGAGCCGCCCGTGCGCGCGGACGGCGCCTAACTCGGCGAGACCAGTCAACCGAGGAGGAATGGAATTTTCACCGCCCCCCGGCGCCTTCTACTATCTGAGTAAAGTTCCCTCAAGTCTTCGGCTGATGGTCGTGGTCGAGCATGAGGGCCGATCGACCCGGTGGCCGCCGGGGGACAGGAGTCGGCGGCGGCGGAATTGCATGAACCTTCCCACGGAGAGTCGATGACCGACGACGAATCGACCAGAAAGCCGGAGATCATGAACGAAACCAACACCCTCCCGGTCCTCGCGCTGCGGAACTTCGTCCTCTTCCCGGGCGTCACCGCGCCGATCCAGGCCGGCCGCCCGCGCACCCTCAAGGCGATCGAAGCCGCCTTGAAGGCCGGCGACACGCCGGAGATCTTCGCGGTGTCCCAGCGCAGCCCCGACGAGGACGCCACCTCCGAAGAGCTGCACACCATCGGGACCGTCGCCCGGATCGTCCAGATCCAGCGCGGCCTGAACGGCATGCAGCTCCTCCTCCAGGGGGAGCACCGCGGCATCGCGGTGCGCATCTTCGAGGGCGACGGCTACTTCCAGGCGGTGGTCCGCGCGGCCGAGGAGCTCGGCCCGGTCGACTCCCAGGACCCGGCCTTCACCGCCCTCTACCGCGAGGCGCGCGACAAGGCGGCGGAGCTCGGCGAGCGCTCCGGGCTGCCCGGCGAGGTGGTCCAGCAGCTCCTCGCCAACGTCGAGGACCCGGGCCGCCTGGCCGACCTGGTCGCCGGCTACAGTGACATCCCGCACCCGGAGAAGCAGATGTTGCTCGAGACCCTGTCGGTCGAGGAGCGTCTGCGCCGGGTGCTGGTCCACGTACAGCGCCAGATCAACGTCATCGAGGCCCAGGAAGACATCAAGTCCAAGGTCCAGGAGGAGCTCGGCGGGCGCCAGCGCGAGATGTTCCTGCGCGAGCAGCTCCGGGCCATCCAGAAAGAGCTGGGCGAGGACGCCGGCCCCGAGGAGCTCGAGGAGCTGCGCGTCAAGCTCGAGGAGAAGGAGATGCCCGAGGCGGTGCGCAAGGAGGTCGACCGCGAGCTCGGACGCCTCGGCCGGATGAACCGAGAGGCGATGGAGTCGCAGGTCATCCGCACGTACCTCGAGACCATCGCCGAGCTGCCCTGGAACGAGCGCAGCGACGAGCACCTGGAGCTCCAGCGCGCCGAGGAGATCCTCGAGGAGGACCACTACGGCCTCGAGGACGTCAAGGACCGGGTGCTCGAGTTCCTGGCCGTGCGCCAGCTCCGCGAGCAGCGGCGCCGGGCGGAAGAGGCCGAGGAAGCCTCCGAGACCGAGGGCACCGGCGAGCTCGAGCTCGCGGCGAGCGCCCCCGAGGCGCCGGCGGGAGCCCCCGAGGCACCGCCCACGGCCACCGGGCCGATCGAGGCCGGGGCCGCCGCCGGCGACGAGCCTCCCGCTCCCGAGGAGGTCCCGGGCAACGCCGACGAGAAGGCGACCAAGGGGCCGATCCTCCTGTTCGTCGGCCCGCCGGGTGTGGGCAAGACCTCGGTCGCCCAGTCGATCGCCCGCTCCATGGGCCGCAAGTACGTCCGGGTCTCCCTGGGCGGCGTGCGCGACGAGGCCGACATCCGGGGCCACCGGCGCACCTACGTCGGGGCCATGCCGGGACGGATCATCCAGGGCATGCGGCAGGCCGGCGCCAAGAACCCGGTCTTCCTCCTCGACGAGGTCGACAAGCTCGGCGTCTCCTACCAGGGGGACCCGGCGAGCGCCCTGCTCGAGGTCCTGGACCCGGCCCAGAACTACACCTTCACCGACCACTACCTGGGCGTGCCGTACGACCTCTCGGAGGTGCTCTTCATCGCCACCGCCAACTTCATCCAGAACATCCCCGGCCCGCTGCTCGACCGGATGGAGGTGGTGGAGTTCTCCGGCTACACCGAGCGCGAGAAGCTCGAGATCGCCAAGCGCTATCTCTGCCCGCGCCAGATCCAGGAGAACGGCCTCGACGAGGAGCGCATCGCGATCTCCGACGAGGCGATCTCCGAGGTGATCAGCCGCTACACGCGAGAGGCCGGCGTGCGCCAGCTCGAGCGCTCGATCGGCAAGCTCTGCCGCAAGGTGGCGCGCCGGATCGCCGCCGGCGAGGTCGAGCGCGTCGAGGTGGACGCCACGCGGGTTGGCGAGCTGCTGGGCCGCCCCAGAGTGCACCCGGAGAAGGCCTTGACCGAGGACACGGTGGGCGTCGCCACGGGGCTCTACTACACCCCGGTCGGCGGCGACATCATGTTCGTCGAGACGTCGACCATGCGCGGCAAGGGCGATCTGGTCCTGACCGGGCAGCTCGGCGACGTGATGAAGGAGTCGGCCCGCGCCGCCCTGACCTACGCCAAGGCCCACGCCGCGGCGCTGGGGATTCCCGACGAGGCGTTCGACTCCGACGTCCATATCCACGTGCCGGCCGGCGCCATCCCCAAGGACGGCCCATCGGCCGGCGTGACCATGGCCACGGCCCTGGTCTCGGCGCTCTCGGGCCGACCGGTGCGCCAGGACGTGGCGATGACCGGCGAGGTGACCCTCTCCGGGCGGGTGCTGCCCATCGGCGGCGTCAAGGAGAAGGTGCTGGGCGCCGTGCGCGCCGGCATCCGCAAGATCGTCCTGCCGCGGGAGAACGAGTCCCACCTCGAGGACCTGCCCGACGACGTCCGCGCCTCGCTCGAGGTCTTCCCCGCCGACGAGCTGGGCGACGTGCTGGCGGTCACGCTGCGCGGTGCCTCGTTCCGCGAGGGGCGCCTCCTGTTCGGTGAGGAGACGGGCAACGGCCGGACCGCGGCCGCCGAGCTCCACCACTGATTCGACAATCCCGGGGCGGTCCGGCCGGCGCCGGCCGAGCCGTCTCGTTTTCGATAAACGGCCGCCCCGGGCCCGGGGCGGCCGTGGTGTCGTCGGCCCCGGCCGGGTGAAGGGGACGCCCCGCCCGGCTCCTGCGACGAGGCGGGCGTGACCGGGTGGCAGGGGGCTTGCTTCCACCACGGGCTGGGACTGGACCCATCGCCGTCACAAGGAGCCATCCGCCATGAGACCCGCCGCAAGTCGCAACCTCACGATCGCCGCTCTCGCCGCCGCCGTCGCCCTGGCGGCCCTCGGCGCCGTGCTCGGCGCGTGCGCCTCCTCGGGGGTCAACGCCGGCCAGGTCAACCTGATCTCGCTCCAGGAGGAGTGGAGCCTCGGGCAGCAACTGTCCCAGGATCTGCGGGGCAAGCTCCGCCTGGTCGACGACCCGCAGGCGGTGGGCTACGTGAGCCAGGTGGGCGGGCGGATCGTCGCCCAGACGGAGCTCGCCAACCTGCCCTGGCACTACCACCTCGTCGTCGACCCGGAGGTCAACGCCTTCGCCATCCCCGGCGGCCAGGTCTACGTCAACACCGGGTTGATCGGGGCCGCCGGCGACGTGGCGGAGTTCGCCGGAGTGATGGCCCACGAGATCTCTCACGACGTCGCCCGCCACGGCACCGAGCAGCTCTCGCGCGCCTACGGTCTCCAGATCGTCGCCGGCCTGGTGCTCGGCCAGAACCCCTCGGTCTACCAGCAGATCCTGGCCCAGATCGTCGGCAACGGCGCCATGGCCAAGTTCAGCCGCGACGCCGAGCGCGAGGCCGACTTCCTGGGCGTCGTCTACATGTCCCGGGCGGGCTACGACCCCCAAGGCATGCCGGAGATCTTCCGCGTGCTCCTCCAGCAGCGCCGGAGCCGGCCGAGCAGCGTGGGAAAGTTCTTCTCCTCCCACCCGCTGACCGAGGAGAGAATCCGCAACGTCAACGCCGAGATCGCCAGGAAGCACCTCTCCGGCGGCATCGACCACGACCCGGGCTACCAGCGGCTGCGCTCACGGTTTCACTAGAGGTCTGATCGGGCCAGAATCGTGAGAAACGAGCCGACTTCCCCGAGCAACAGACCGAGAGGGTGGGGGCGTCCCCTTCCCCCCCCGTGGGGTGGGAAGGGGATCGAGGGGATGCGGGGGGCATCCGGTCAACCGTCCCCTTCCCCCCGTGGGGTGGGAAGGGGATCGAGGGGATGCGGGGGGCATCCGATGAATCTGGCGGTCTGGAATAGCCGTTCCGAGGAGCGCAGCCGTGAACGGTCGGCGTGGGCGGGGGACCTGCGACTCACGAAGCCAGAGTTGCTCCAGACGCCTCGTCGGTTTGAGGCGGAGCTTCACTGGACCGGCCTCACTGCCGGGGGCGGACGCCTGCGGGCAGGTCGGTGCGCTCGACCACCGGACCGAAGAACACCGCGTTCAGGAGCAGCTTCTCCGTGCCGTACCAGACGCCCCGGAACGCCGGGTCGTCGACCATCCGCACCACCAGCCCCCGCCCGACGCGCGTCGCGATGACCGCCGGCGTGCCGGCGAGCCGCGCCAGGTTCTCGGGCGAGACGTAGCCCGCCAGGAGAGGCGCCTCGGCGTAGCGCACCGGGGTCTCGTAGGGGTTCGAGCTCGGGGTGAGGGTGAGGGTCGAGTCCCGGAAGACCGGCAGCTCCTCCCGGGTGTAGCCGTAGGCCAGGGGGTGGGTGAGGTCGAGCCGGGCTTCGAAGATCGTCCCCGCCACGAGCGGCACCGCCGCGTCGCTCGTGAACCGGCCGTAGGGGCGGGGCTCGGGAGGCGAGAGAGGGAGCGGCGGAGGCCCCGGGGCGCCGTCGCCGGTGAGGCCGAGGAGGGCTCCCTCGGCCCAGACCGCGGCCCGTCCGGTCGCGACCAGCGTGCCGCCCCGGCGCACCCACTCGCCGAGCCGCTGCACCTCGTCCTCGCTCAGCCCCTCCCAATTGCCGTCGACCAGGACGATCGAGGTGTAGCGCGAGAGATCGACCCGCCCCAGGTAGGAGCGGTCGACCAGGGAGACGTCCATGCCGACGCGCCGGTCGAGGAGGAACCAGGCCTCGCCCGCCGAGTAGGAGGAGACGCCGTCGCCGATGACGATCATCGGCTTGGGCAGCGCCAGGGGCTCGAGGCTCGGGCTGCCCAGGTCGACGCCGCCGGCGCTCAGCCCCGAGGCGAGCGAGAAGACGTCCACGCCGTCCTCGCCCGCCGCCGTCTCGAGGAGCCGGCGGACCTCGTCCGAGCGCTCCGGCTGGAGCCCCAGGGGGACGACCACCGTGCCGGCGCAGAAGGTGTGGCGGCCCGCCGGCGTGTCGGCCGCGAAGGGCTCCGTCGCCACCCGGGCGGCGATCCCCGCCCGCTCCAGGCGATCGAGGGCCCGCGGGGCGAAGGCGCCGGTCCACTCGAAGGCCCAGGCGACCGGGTTCCTCCCGGCGGCCACCCGTCCGGGGGCGATCTCCGCCTCGCCGACCGCCTCGCCCGCGAGCTCCGGCCGGAAGGCGCGCTCGTCGAGCCCGGCGTAGGGCAGGTCGAAGGCCAGCGGCAGGGTCCAGGCCGAGACGTCGTAGAAGGTCGTGTCGGCGAACTCGGTCGGCCGCTCGAAGAGGGCCTGGAGCAGCCGGTACTGGCGCTGGGCCGTGGGGACGACGTAGGCGCTCCCCGGCTCGTAGGTCTCCCCGTCCACGGTCAGCTCCCGAGCCAGGCGGCGGACCTCGATGCCGTGGCCCCGGAGCACCGCGACCATCTCGGCGGCCCGGGCCGGGTCGTGGCGGTCGCCCACCACGTAGGCCCGGACCGGCGAGCGCCGGGCGGCGGCCAGGGCGTCGGCGTAGAACCGCCTCTGATAGCTGAGGAGCTCCTGGCGCTTGTCGGTCGCACCGCGGAGCGTCGAGAGCGAGGTCAGGAACTGGTTGCGGATGGCGAAGGGAAAGGTGAGCAAGCCCTGGCCGGTCTCCTGCTCGTGGCCCCGGGCGCTCGCCTGCTCGAAGAGGATGCCCACCGCGCCCTGGATGTCGGGGTAGGTCGAGCCCTTGCCGAAGTAGAAGTCGTCGTAGCGCTCCTGGGAGAAGTAGAGGCTCCCGGCGGCGTCGAGCGCCCGGGCGTGGTAGCGGGCGAGCTCGCGGGTGAGCGCCAGGTTCTCCGGCGGCGTGAGCGGGTTCTGGCGGCTGGGCACACCGGGCTGGAAGAAGAAGGTCGAAGAGCTCCCCATCTCGTGGAAGTCGGCCAGCACGTTGGGCCGGAAGCGCTGGAAGACGGCCACCCGGTGCCGGCTCTCCGGCTGCTGGAGGAGCAGCCAGTCCCGGTTCAGGTCGAACCAGTAATGGTTGGTCCGGCCGCCGGGCCAGGCCTCCACGTGCTCGCGGTCGGCGGGGTCCGCCACCGCCTGGGCGCCCCGGTACTGGTCGGCCCACTGGGCGAAGCGGCCGAGGCCGTCCGGGTTGAGGGCCGGGTCGAGGAGGATGACCGCCCGGTCGAGCCAGCGCGTCACCTCCTCGCCGCGGGCGGCGGCCAGGTGGTAGGCGACGAGCATGGAGGCGTTGGCGCCCGAGGCCTCGTTGCCGTGGATGCTGTAGCCGAGGTAGACGAAGACCGGCTCGCCCGAGAGGTCCGCCGCCGGCCCGTCGCCGGGCAGAGCGCCCGGCTCGGAGAGGGCGCGGTGGCGCGCCACCAGCTCGTCGAGATGCGCCAGGTGCTCGGGTGAGGAGATGGTCAGGAGGACCTGCGGCCGACCCTCGAAGGTGCGCCCGATCTCCTCGATCCGTACCCGGTCCGAGGCCGCGGCCACGCGCTCCATGTAGTCGACCAGCCGGTCGGGCCGGACGTGGCGCTCGCCCACCTGGTAGCCGAGGACCGACTGCGGCGTGGGGATCGCGGGATCGTACGCCTCCCCCGCCGGCAGGTAGTAGGAGAGCTCGACCGCGTCGGGCCGCGACGCCGCCCGCGCGCCGGCCCGCGGCGCCACCGGGGCGGCGGCCGCCGGCGCGGGCGCCGGAGCCAGGACCGGAGCCAGGACCGCGACGAGGGCGGCCGCGGCGAGGCGCGGCCCGGCGGGGGCCTTCGAGCCCGGGACGGTAGATCGGCGCACGTCGCTTCCGGACGGGCTCAGGAGGCCTGGGCGGCCCGCGCCGCGTCCAGGATGACGCGCTGGAGGGCGATGTTGTCGCGGTGGCCGGTGAGCTTGGCGGTGATCTTGCCGCGCACCGGGTAGCCGAGCAGGTAGAGGTCGCCGATGATGTCGAGGATCTTGTGGCGCACGAACTCGTCGGGGAAGCGCAGCTCGGTGTTGATCACGTTGTCCTCGCCCACCAGGATGAAGTTGTCCAGGCGCCCGCCCGAGCCCAGGCCGAGCTCGTTCATCATCTTCAGGTCGCGCATGAACCCGAAGGTCCGGGCCGGTGCGATCTCGCGGCGGTAGGCCTCGAACCCGGTGAGGGTGAAGGCGTGGAACTGCTCGCCGATCGGCGGCGGGTAGCGCAGCAGATAGGAGACCGAGAACTCGTCGGCCGGCTCGATCACCAGCCCCTTCTCGCCGCCGTGGCCGTCGCCCACCTCGTAGCGGCGGTCGACGACCAGCTCGCGGCGCGGGGCGTCCTGGTCCTCGAGGCCGATCTCGAGGAGGCGGTCGCAGAACTCCCAGGCCGAGCCGTCGAGCACCGGGATCTCGCCGTGCACCTTGATCAGCAGGTTGGTGACGCCCGCGGCGTGGAGGGCCGAGAGGAGGTGCTCGACCGTGCGCACCGACTGGCCCCCTCCCTCGAGGGTGGTGGCGTAGTCGGTGTCGGCCACCGCCGCGACGTGGGCCGGGATCAAGACGTCCTGGGGGAGGGTCAGGAAGTGGATGCCGCTGTCCGGGGGGAGCGGCTGGATGACCATGCCCGTGCGGCCGCCCGAGTGGAGCCCGAGGCCGTAGATCACGCTCGCCTCGCGGATCGTGCGCTGCGGCACGTCGACGGTCTGGAGCTGCGGCAGCTCCGGCGGCGGCTCGATGCGGCGGGCGGTCTCCATGCGCCGCTCGATCTCGAGCACCCCGGGCGGCCGGCCCTTCCGGGCGCCGCCGCCCTGCCGCAGGGCGAGCGCGGCGGTGACGGCCGACAGGGTCTGGGCGTAGGAGAGGGGCTTCTCCAGGTAGTCGTGGGCGCCCATCTTGATCGACTTGACCGCGGTCGAGGCGGTGCCGTGGCCGGAGATCATGATCACCGCCGCCGCCGGGTCCACCTCCTTCAGGGCCTGGAGGGTCTCGAGGCCGTCCCGGTCGGCGAGCCAGATGTCGAGGAAGACCAGGTCCGGCCGCTCGCTCCGGTAGATCTCGAGCGCCTCGCGACCGCTGGTGGTGGTACGGGTGCGGTAGCCCTCGTCCCCCAGGATGTCGGACAGGGTGGCGAGGATTCCGGGCTCGTCGTCGACGATCAGGACCAGCTCGTTCATCGGCGGGAAGTCTAGCAGGGCGCCGCGCCGCCCCTCGATGCGCCCTCTTCGGGGACAGAGCAGGTGGCCGCGCCATGCGCCGAGAGCGGTGGTGTTCGTCTTCTCCGGAGGGCACTGGAAATTCGAGGTCGGGAACTGGACGGTCACGCTCGTCTTCGCCGGCGGCATCGCGGTGGTGCTGGGGCTGGCCTTCTACAGCTACGAGGTGCTGCGCGGCCGGCTGGAGACGTCGATCGAGCGGATCCACGAGCGCGAGCTCGAGACCGCCCGCGCCATCCAGAAGCGCCTCCTCCCGCCGTCGCCCGTCGAGGGCCCGGGCTACCGTCTGGCGGCCCGCAACCTGCCGGCCCGATATGTGGCGGGGGACTTCTACGACCTCTGCCCGGGCGAGGAGGGCTCCCTGGGACTGGTCGTTGCGGACGTGGCCGGCAAGGGGCTGGGCGCGAGCCTGGTGATGGCCTCGGTCAAGACCATGGTGTCGTTCGTCGCCCCCGGGCGCGGTCCGGCCGAGATCCTCGCCGAGCTCAACCGCAACCTGGCCGTGGAGCTCGGCCCCCGGGAGTTCGTGGCGCTCTGCTTCGTCCGCTACCAGCCGGCGACCGGCGCCTTCGAGCTGGCGAACGCGGGCCTGCCGGACCCCTACGTGCTCGCCGCCGGGCAGGCGCCCCGCGCGCTCTCGGCACCCGGCCCGCGGCTGCCCTTGGGGACGCGCTCCGAGCTTCTCCTACCGCCCGCTCGCGGGCCGGCTGGAGGTGGGCGAGCGACTGCTCGTCCTCTCGGACGGCCTGCCCGAGGCACAGACGGCCGAGGGCGAGCCGCTGGGCTACGAGCGACTGGAGGGCTTGCTGACCTTCGAGGGCGGCGGAGGATCTCCCGAGGCCTGGCTCGACTCCCTGGTGGAGCGGCTCGAGGGGCTCGGCGACGGAGCCCGGCAGGACGACTGGACGGCGCTGGTCCTGGAACGGACCGCCTGACGATCAGCCCGCCGGCTTCGCCCCCGGCCGGCGGCGGGGCCCGGTCGGCCCGGTTCCGACCTCCGCAGCGGCCTCCTGCCAGGCCCGGAAGCGGACCTCGAGGGCGGCCAGGTAGCCCTGCTCGCGGGAGAGCTCGCCGGCCAGCCGGTCGACCACGCCGCCCAGGAGGCGCTCCTCCTCGTCCTCGGGGAGGTCGGCCTCGCCTCGGCCTCCGCGCCGGAAGGGGGCGGCGAGGAGCCGGGCTCCCCGGCGAAGCGCCCGCCGGCTGCCCCGGAAGACGCGCTTCACCGCCTGGTCGACCGGCCGCGGGTCGACCTCGCCCAGGGCGCCTTCGATCGCCCAGCGCACCCGCCAGGCCGCGAGCTCGTCGGCCGGCGCCGGGGCGCCGGGGGCGGCCGGATCGAGCGCCGCGTGGAGGAGGTAGCCCTCGTGGAAGGTGCGCGACGCGGTGTCGACGCTCTCCTTGACCGCGAAGACCAGGAGCACCTTGCGCAAGAGCTTCGCGAGGAGCCGGACGGTGAGGCTCCAGGCGGCCCAGCCGAGCCAGCCCAGGCAGCCGCGCGGCGCGCGGGCGGTCCCCGCCAGGTAGTCGACCTGCCGGGCGGTGAGCGCCGCTCCGCGCTCCCGGGCGAGCTCCCGGACCAGCCGCCGGCGGACGGCGGCGAGCACCCGGTCGTCCACGAACGGCACCGGGATCAGCGGACAGAGGCCGGCGAGCAGGCTGTAGAAGGTCACTCGGCGGAGCCAGGGCGCGGCGGGGGGACTCCCGGCCGGCTCCTTTGCGATACGGTCTGCCACGTGTCCGACGAGTATGCACGAGCCGCTCCCGAGCTCCGCTACCGGGAGCGCCGGGAATCGTTCGCCCGGGAGGCCGAGGCGCTCGCGGGGCGCGCCCGGCGGGTCACCGCCGGACGCCTGGCGAGCTTCGTCGCCGGCGCCGCGGCCGTGGCCGGCGCGGTCGTCGGCACCCCCTCGCCGCGTCCCGCCTGGCTCGCCGCGGCCGGAGTCTTGCTCGTCGCCTTCGTCGCCCTGGTGAGGGCCGACGCCCGCCTGGCCCGCCGGAGGCGGCGCGCCGAGGCGCTCCGGGAGGTCAATGAGCGGGCGCTCGCCCGGCGGCGGCGGGATTGGCGGGCCCTGGAGCCGGCGGCGCCGGGCCGCGCCGGCGACCGCGCGGCCGGCCTCGACACCGAGCCGCCGCCTTTCGCCCACGACCTGGGCCTCTTCGGCCACGCCTCCCTCTTCCGGCTCCTGGACACGGCGACGACGCCCGCCGGGCGGCGCCGTCTGGCCGCGTGGCTCTCGGACCCGGCGCCGCCGGCCGAGATCGCCCGCCGCCAGGAGGCGGTCCGCGCCCTCGCCCCGGAGCTCGGCTGGCGCCAGGGTCTCGAGGCCGCGGGCCACCTCGTGGACTCTGGCACCCTCGACGAGGAGGATCTCGAGGGCTTCTACGGCTGGGCCGAATCGGGCCCCTGGCTCCTCCGGCGCCCCGCCCTCCTCTGGCTCGCCCGGGCGCTCACCCTGCTCGTCCTGCCGAGCTTCCTGGCGTGGGTCTCCGGCCTCTTCGCCTACGCGGCCTGGATGCCCCTCGCGGCCGGCGCCTATCTCCTCGCTGCCAGCTTCGCCGGACCCATGGGCGAGGCCTTCGACCGGGCGACCGCCGGCGGCGACGGCCTCCGCGGCTACGGCGAGCTCTTCCGCCGGCTCGAGAGCCTCCCCGGGGACGGGGCGCTCCTCGACGATCTCCGCGCGCGCCTGGCCGCCGGCGAGCGCTCGGCCGCCTTCTGGATGGACCGCCTCGAGCGCCTGACCGTGCTCGCGGACGCCCGCCACGGCCTGATCCACTTCTTCCTCCAGGTGACGGTGCTCTGGGACTTCCACCTCCTGGCCCGCTTCGAGGTCTGGCAACGCCGGGCGGGCCGGCAGGCCCGGGGCTGGCTCGAGGCCCTGGGCGAGGTCGAGGCCCTGGCGGCGCTCGCCGAGCTCGCCCACGCCCAGCCCGCCTGGGCGTTTCCCGAGGTCCATCCCCCCGCGGCCGAGGGCGCCGCCCTGTTCCAGGCCGAGGATCTGGGCCATCCCCTCCTCTCCGACGCCGTCCGGGTGGGCAACGACGTCGCCGTCGGGCCGCCGGGCACCTTCCTCCTGGTCACCGGCTCGAACATGAGCGGCAAGACCACGCTGCTCCGGGCGATCGGCGCCAACGCCGTCCTCGCCCAGGCCGGCGCCCCGGTCGCGGCCCGCCGCCTCGCCATGCCGCCGGTCGAGCTCGCGACGAGCGTGGTGGTCGAGGACTCTTTGGAGGAGGGGGTCTCGTTCTTCATGGCCGAGCTCCTGCGCCTGAAGCGGGTGGTCGACGCCGCCCGCCGCCCGGCGCCGGGCAAGACGGTGCTCTACCTGCTGGACGAGGTCCTGCGCGGCACCAACAGCGCCGAGCGCCAGGTGGCGGTGCGGCGGGTGATCGAGGAGCTCCTCGACCTGGGGGCGATCGGCGCCGTCACCACCCACGACCTGGAGATCCTCGGTCGGCCGGAGGACCGGACGGAGGGCCGGACCGGAGGCGAGGCGGGCCCGGGGCTCGCCGCGGCCGCCCGGCCGATCCACTTCCGCGAGACCATCCACCCGCGCCCCGGCGGCGGCGCCGAGATGACCTTCGACTACCGGGCGCGCCCGGGCCTCGCCCCCACCCGGAACGCCCTGCGCCTGCTCGAGGCGGTGGGCCTGGGCTCCTCCTAGTGACCCGTTCACTGTCGAGTGACAGGGTATCTGGCGAGGATTTCTCGTCGCTGGCAAGGCGCTCCGACGCAGGCGTAGCGGGGCCTACGTCGAGGAGGAGCAACGCCGCCAGCAGCGGGAGGGACCGCCGGGACAGGTCACTTGACGGTGGACGGGTCACTGGCCACATCTCGAGCGATGCAAGGTATCCTCGCGCAGAGGCGCAGAGACGCAGAGGAGGGCGATCGATGGGCGGGGCCGAGGGCGACTGCGCCCGGGGGAGCAGTGTGGATATGGCATCGCCCGTCGCGCCCATGACCTTCCAGACTCGCCCGCGCCTTGGCGACTCTGCGCCTCCGCGCGAGACGCCTACGGCTCGGGTTGCGGCGTACGGGCAGGGTCAGGAGCGGCCGTGACCTCCCTGCCCCGCTTCTACGACCTCTGCGCCGCCTATTACGAGGGCGACTACGAGTCCGCCGGCTACGACCAGGACGTGCCGTTCTACGTCGAGCTCGCCCGGGCGGCGGGCGGGCCGGTGCTCGAGCTCGGCTGCGGCACGGGGCGCGTGCTCCTGCCGGTGGCGCGGGCCGGCGTCGAGGTCGTGGGCGTCGACGCCTCCCGCGGCATGCTCGAGCGCCTGGAGGGCCACCTGGCCGGCGAGCCGGAGGAGGTCCGCCGCCGCGTGCGAGCCCTCGAAGGGGACGTGCGGAGCGTCCGGGTCCCGGGCGGCGCGGCGGCCTTCGCCCTGGTCACTGCGCCCTTCCGCGTGGCCCAGCACCTCGTCTCCCGCGCCGACCAGCGCGCGTGGCTCCGGACCGTCGCCCACCACCTGCGCCGCGAGCCTCCCGGCCACCTCGTGTTCGACGTCTTCCAGCCCGACTACGAGCAGATCGCCGAGGGCTCCACCGTCTCGGTGGACGTGGAGCGGCTCGAGCCCGGCACCGGGAGGCGGATCCGGCGGGTCTCCCGGGCCGAGCATCACCCCGAGCGCCAGACCTTCGAGGTGGGCTTCGAGTGGCTGGTCGAGGCCCCCGGCGGCCGCGAGCGGAGCTCCGGCGCGATCGAGACCACCGTGCGCTGGTTCACCCGCGCCGAGCTCGAGGGCCTGCTCGAGCTCGAGGGCTTCGAGGTCACCGACGTCTGGGGGGACTTCGAGCAGACCCCCTTCGGCCCCGGCGCCGAGGACCAGGTGGTCCGGGCGCGGCTCGCCCGCCGGCAGGGGCGCTCCGGTGACCCGGGGCGGGAATCCGGTGCACAATAGGGTCGTGATCGGCGCCAGGGAAGCACCTCCGGAAGCGGGCGCCGACGCCGGGCCACCGGCGTCGGCCGCCGTCTGGGCCTGGCGCGCTGCGGCGGACGGCGACCCTTCGGCCGCCGGGCGCACCCGCCGGCGCGGCGTGACGCGGGGAGCGGTCGCTCTCGGCGTCGCCCTGCTCCTCGCTCTCTGGAAGCCGGCGGCCGGGGCGGTGGCGGCGGGCCTCGCCCTGCTCGTCGTCACCGTGGCGCTCGCCTCGCCGCTCGCCCTCTACCCCCGGATCGAGCGGGGCCTCGCGGCCTTCGGCCGGGCGGTCGCCCTGGGGGTCACCTGGACCGCCCTGGGCGCGGTGTATTTCCTGGTCTTCGTGCCCCTGGGGCTCGTGCTCCGCGCGCGCGGCCGGCTCCGCATCGCCCGCGCCCTGGACCGGGACGCCGCCAGCTACTGGCGCCCTGCGGACCCGACCCGCGCCACCCCCGACCGCTACGAGCGGCAGTTCTGAGCCCGCGCCGCGATGAACAAGACCGAAGAGAGGCCGGGCGGGGGCGTCCGATGAGAATCCTCGGCATCAGTTGCTACTACCACGACTCCGCCGCCTGCCTGGTGGAGGACGGCCGGATCGTCGCCGCCGCCCAGGAGGAGCGCTTCACCCGGGTCAAGCACGACCCCGGCTTCCCCTCGCACGCCATCCGCTACTGCCTGGCCGAGGCCGCCGCGGCCGACCGCCGCGCGGGCGAGGAGCGCCCGCTCGACCGGGTCGTCTTCTACGACAAGCCGCTGCTCAAGTTCCACCGCATCCTCGAGACCAGCCTCGAGGTGGCGCCCCGGGGCCTTGCCCCCTTCCTCCAGGCCGTCCCCGTCTGGCTGCGCGAGAAGCTCTGGATCCCGCCACGCATCGCCGAGTCCCTCGAGGCCTGCGGCGTCGCGGTGCCGGAGCCGGTCCTGTTCACCGAGCATCACGAGGCGCACGCCGCCTCCGCCTTCTACCCCTCGCCGTTCGCGGAGGCGGCCGTCCTCACCCTCGACGGCGTCGGCGAGTGGGCCACGACCACCATCGGCGTCGGCGAAGGCAGCGAGCTCCGGCTCCTCGAGCAGATCGACTTCCCCCACTCCCTGGGTCTCCTCTACTCCGCGTTCACCTACTTCTGCGGCTTCCGCGTCAACTCCGGCGAGTACAAGCTCATGGGCCTCGCCCCCTACGGCGAGCCCCGCTACGCCGGCCTGATCCGCGAGCACCTGATCGACTTGCGCCCGGACGGCTCGTTCCGCCTGAACATGGAGTACTTCGGCTACCTCGACCGGCTGGTGATGACCAACGACCGGTTCGCCGAGCTCTTCGGCGGGCCGCCCCGGGCCCCGGAGAGCGAGATCGGCCGGCGCGAGATGGACCTCGCGCGCTCCATCCAAGACGTGACCGAGGAGGCCGTGCTGGCGCTCGCCGCCCACGCCCGCGAGGCGACCGGCAAGCGCCAGCTGGCGATGGCCGGCGGCGTGGCGCTCAACTGCGTGGCCAACGGCAAGCTCCTCGCCTCGGGCCTGTTCGACGACCTCTGGATCCAGCCGGCGGCGGGCGACGCGGGCGGCGCCCTGGGGGCGGCGCTGGCCGTCTACTACCGGGGCGCCCGGGCGGGGGAGGAGCGGCCGGCGCGGGCGGTTCCTGCCGCCGACGCCATGCAGGGCGCCTTCCTGGGACCGGAGTTCTCGGCGCAGCAGATCCGCGACTACCTCGACGCCGAGGGCATCCCGTACCGGGAGCCGCCGGCCGAGGAGTGGGCGGCGACCATCGCCGGCCGGATCGCCGAGGGCGCCGTGGTCGGCCTCTTCCAGGGGCGCATGGAGTTCGGCCCCCGGGCCCTGGGCGGGCGCTCCATCCTGGGCGACGCCCGCTCGCCGGCCATGCAGTCGCGGATGAACCTGGCGATCAAGTTCCGCGAGAGCTTCCGCCCCTTCGCCCCCGCCGTGCTGGCCGAGCGGGTGGGCGACTACTTCGAGCTCGACCGCGCCTCGCCCTACATGCTGCTGGTCGCCCGGGTGCGCGCGGCGCGCCGCCTCCCGGCGCCGGAGGGCGAGGGGGCCGAAGGCCTCCGGGAGCGCCTCCACCGCGTCCGCTCGGACGTCCCCGCGGTCACCCACGTCGACTACTCGGCCCGCGTCCAGACGGTCCACCGGGAGACCAACGAGCCCTTCTGGCGCATCCTCGCCGAGCTCGAGCGCCGGACCGGCTGCGCCGTGGTGGTCAACACCAGCTTCAACGTGCGCGGCGAGCCCATCGTCGGCACCCCGACGGACGCCTACCGCTGCTTCATGCGGACCGAGATGGATCACCTGGTGCTCGGTCCCTTCCTGCTCGCGAAGACGGACCAGCCCGCGTGGCGGGAGGAGCGGGAGTGGCGGCGGGACCTCCAGCTCGATTGAGGCGGTCCGCTCGGCGCGCGAGGTGCTAGACTTTCTTCCTCCATGCGCCGCCTGCGCTACATCGGACGCCTCTCCGGCGAGCTCTTCGCCTTCGCGCGCGAGCACAAGGTCTACTGGATGCTGCCCATGGCGGTGATCCTGGTCCTCGTCATCCTCCTGGTGGTCACCAGCCAGGGCGCGGCGCCGTTCATCTATACCCTCTTCTAGTGAAGCTCCGCCTCAAACCGACGAGGCGCCTGAAGCGTCTCCGGCGCCACGGGTCGCTGGTCCCCCGCCCACGCCGACCGATCGCGGCTGCGCTCCTCGGGACGGCGACTCCAGACCGCTGGATTCATCGGATGCCCCCCGCATCCCCTCGATCCCCTTCCCACCCCCAAGGGGGTTAGGGGACGCCCACTCCCCGTCTCCGTGAACCGACGATCTCGGCTCGTTCACCGACCCGACGCCACGCGGGGTGACTCGGGTCCATGAACGAGACGCCAGGAATACGGGGGGGACCCAGGAGAGGCCTCGGTCGCGGCGGGCTCGTTCTCTTCGTCGGCCTGTTGATCCTCCAGCTCGTGCCGCTCTGGTCGGTCGCCACCGTGCCGACTCAGGACGGGCCGGTCCACCTGGAGATCAGCGCCCAGATCCGGCGCCTCGCCGGGGGCGGGGACGGCCTCACCGAGCGCTACCTGCGGCTGAAGCTCCGCCCGGAGCCGAACTGGCTCGTCTACCTGCCGCTCGCCGCGGCCCTCGAGGCCGTGCCGCCGCGGACCGCCGAGAAGCTGCTGCTCTCGCTCTACGCCCTGGCGCTGCCGCTCTCGGCCCTCTATGCGGCCCGCGCCGTCGCGCCGGCCGGTGCGGCGGCGGCCTTCCTCGCCTTCCCGCTCGTCTTCAACTACCCCGCCCACATGGGGTTCTACGACTTCAGCTTCACCCTGCCTCTCTTCTACCTCACCCTCGGCTGGTGGTGGCCGCGGCGCGCCGCGGGGGGCGCCGGCCGGCTCGCCGGGCTGGCGGCGTGGCTGCTCCTCTGTGCCCTCGCCCACCCGGTGGGCTGGGTCCTGACGGTGGCGCTGCTCGGGGTGATCGGCGCCTGGGACGGCGCGCTGGCCGCGGTCCAGGCGCCGGCTGGCAGGCGCTGGCGGGCCGGCTGGCGCCGGACGGCGCCCCAGGCCGGCCGGGTGACCCTGGCGAGCCTGCCGGGGCTGGCCCTGCTGCTCTCCTTCCTGAGCGAGGAGGGGGCGGGCGAGGTGGTGCGGCTGCCGCTGCGCGCCCTGGTCAAGCACCTGCTGCTCGTTTACTCGCTGGTCTCCTACCGCCGGCTGGAGATCGTGGCGAGCGTCGCGACCGGCGTCGTCCTGCTGTCGCTCGCGGCCCTCGCCCTCCGGCGCCGGCGCCGGCCGCTGCCCCACGACGCCCTGCTCCTGGCCTCCGGGCTCTTCCTGGCGATCTACTTCGTCGCCCCGCTTGGCCTTTCGGGCGGCGGCTACCTCAACCAGCGGGTCCAGCTCTTCGTCTTCCTGGCGCTCGTCCCATGGCTCGCCGGCGAGCCCCTGGCGGCGAGCCGCCCGCGCCTCGTGGCCGGGGCCGGCGCCGTCCTGGCCCTGGCCTTCCTCCTGCTCCACGGCGGGAGCTACCGCCGGCTGGCGCCGGAGCTCGCCCGCTACCGGACCGCCGCGGCGGCGGTGCCGGCCGGCAGCACGGTGCTGCCGCTCTCCTTCGCCCACCACGGCGAACGGCGGGGCCGGCCGCTGTCGCTCAAGGTCGAGCCGTTCCAGAACGCCTTCGGCTACGCGGCGGCCGAGCGAGCGCTGGTGGACCTGGCCGACTACCAGGAGGACCGCGGCTACTTCCCCGTGGTCTACCGTCCTGCCTGTGACCCGGAGCGCCGGCTGGGCGACACGGACGCGCTGACCGGCGAGTCGCCCCGGCCGCGCCTCGACGGCTACCGGGGCCGGGCGGGCTGTGCCATCGATTACGTGTTGCTCTGGGATCCCGAGGCCCCCGGCCACGAGGAGCACGCGGCGTGGCTGCACGGCGCGCTGCGCCGTCACGGCTTCCGGCCGGTGGCGCTGCCGGCCGAGGTCGAGGGCCGAGCCGAGCTCTGGCGCGGCCCGGAGGCGGGCGGCTAACCTCCCGCGGCGGAGAGCCGCGGCGCGAGCGCTCGGGCCAGGGCCTCGCCCACCGCCCGGTGGCCGGCGGCGTTCCAGTGGCGGTCACGGGGGAAGCGGCGGGCCTCGACCCGGTCGGCGGGCAGGAGGTCGTCGAGACGCAGGACCGGCACGCGGCGGCCGGCGAGGCGGGCGGCGAGGCGCGCCGTGGCCTCGCGGTCGCGGGCTTTTGGGCTGTCGGCGAGGACCACCAGGAGGTCGCGGCCGCCCCGCCGGAGATCGGCTGAGAAGCCCGCCAGGGCGTCCTCGCACGGCGCCCAGTCGGCGGGGGGCGGCAGCGGAGCCGCGCCGCCGCCGCCCCGGCCGGCGAGGCGCCGCGCCAGCCGGACGGCGGCCGGGAGGGCGAGCCGGGCGAGCCGCGAGTGCCCCTCGAGCCGGGCGATCCACGGCCCGAGGAGAGGCGAGTGGACCTCCCAGGAGTAGAGGTTGCCGCCGACCAGCTCCAGGCGGTGCCGCCAGCCCCAGGCGACGATGTAGCCGTCGCGGTAGACGAAGGGATGCGAGCAGCGGTCGAGGTCCCAGGACGCCTCGAAGACGACCAGCACCAGGGGCGGGTCGAAGCGGCCGACGAGGCGGCGCCCGCGGGCCACCATCTGCCGGCTGTCGTAGCCCGGCACGCCGCCGTTGATCACTCTGCTGCCCCCCGTCCGGCCGAGGCGCGCCTCGAGGACCGCCGGGAACGCCTCGTCCACCGGCACCCCCTCGCCGTAGGTCATCGAGTCGCCCACGACCAGGACGGGCCCGCCACCGGCCGGCGCGATCCGCCGGTGCTGGCGCAGACCCCGGGCGTCGATCGCCACCGGCACCTCGAATTCGCCGCTCGCGGCGACGTCGCGCCCGACGAAGCCGGGCCGCAGGCTGTAGCCGGTGGCCGGATCGGGCCGGAACAGGTACCGCGGGTGGCTGCCGCCGGCGAACCAGGGCGAGCCGCGACCGGCGCCGCCGAACCCGGCGAGGCGGAGCGCTCCCTCGGCCAGCAGCAGGGTCAGAAGGATCGAGACGGCGGCGAGCGCCAGGCGCCCCAGGACTCCTCGTCGGCTCACGGGGCGCGATGCTATCGCCCGCCGGCCCGCCCGGCCACCCTCGCACGCGGCCCGACCGCGCCTGCGCCGACGAGTGACCCCTCGCCGCTAGGTCCGCCAGGTCCGTCGGGATGTCGGCAGATGAGTCAAGTTTGTAGCACGCGAGTGGGAGAGGGATCGAGGCAGAGGGGGGCGATCCGATGAATCCAACGTTCTGCAGTCGCCGTTTGGGCGAAGCTCGGCTCCACCACTCGGCGACCCCGCTGAGACGCGGCCGGTCAGCCGGTCGCAGCCTCGCCCTTCGCCCGGCGGCGGTAATGGCGGCGGGCCTTGGCGCGGTTGCCGCAGCTCTCCATGGAGCACCAGCGCCGGGAGCGGTTGCGGCTGCGGTCGAGGAAGAGCCAGGTGCAGGACGCGCCGTCGCACTCGCGGACCCGCTCGAGCTCGCCCGACGTGAGGAGCTCCGCCGCCGAGCGGACGATCGGGCCGAGCGGCGCCGCGAGGTCCCCGCCGCTCCCCGACGGGCGCCAGGCATAGCCCTCGCCCCGGCGTTCGAGGCGAAGCCCGGCGAGGGCCCCGGGGAGGTAGGCGTTGAGGCGCCCGAGGTCGCCCGCCGGAGGCCGGCGCCCGGCGGCGCGGGCCGAGAAGAGGCGATAGAGGGCCTCGCGGAGCCGCCGGGCCTCGGCGAAGACCGCCGCCGCCATCACCGCCTCCCGATCCGCCCGCGCGCGGAGGGCCTCGGACTCCGCGGCGCCCGAGATCCCGCTCTGGAGGGCGAAGGCCACGAGATCCCCGTAGCCGTGGAGCCGCTCGGAGCCGGGCCGCCTCCGGTCCCCCCAGGTGTTGACGAAGTCCAGACAGAGCGCCCCGCCGGAGAGCTCGAACGGTCCGGCCGCGGCCGGCTCGGGCAGGTCGTCCATCGCGCCACCATTCTAACCCACGAGAAATCCTTGACAAGTTAGGAGGCGCGACCTAGGATAACCTTCAACATATCTCAAAGGGGTTAGAACCATGGAGACCACCGCCGCCACACGCCACGAAGCCCACGTCCTCGCCGACCAGCTCGAGCGCGCCTTCCGGGGCGGCGCCTGGCACGGCCCGGCGGTGGCCGAGACCCTGGTCGGCGTGGACGCCGCCGCCGCCGGGAGGCGCCCGATCCCCGCCGCCCACTCGATCTGGGAGATCGTCGGCCACGTCACCACCTGGACCGACGTCTCCCGCCGGCGGATCGAGGGCGAGCCCATCGCCGCGGTGCCGGACGACGAGGACTGGCCGCCCATGCCGGAGGGCGCCGCGGCCACGGAGGAGGCCTGGCGCGCCGCGCTCCGGGACCTCGAGGAGGCCCACCGCCGGCTCCATCTGACGGTCCTCGCCCTGGACGACGGTCGCCTGGAGGACCCCGTCACCGGCTCGGACCCGACCCTTCGCGGCCTCCTCTTCGGCCTGCTCCAGCACCAGACCTACCACGCCGGCCAGATCGCGCTGCTCCGCAAGGCCGATGCGACCGGAACCCTCGATGCGGGAGGCGCCTCGTGAGCCCGGTCGAGGAGGTGGTGCGCGAGCGCCTGACCGAGCGCCGGGAGCGCCTCGCCACCCTCGCCGCCGACCAACCCGAGGGCGAGCTGGTCGACCTCCTGCGGCGGGTCGACCAGACCCTCGGCCGCCTGGAGATGGGGGCCTGGGGTCTCTGCGAGGTCTGCCACGTGGCGATCGAGCCCGGCCTCCTCGAGACCGACCCGACGGTGAGCGTCTGCTTCGAGTGCCTCTCGAGCGAGGAGCGCCACGCCCTGGAGCGCGACTTGGAGAGCGCCGCCCGCGTGCAGCGGGCGCTCCTGCCGGCGCGCCGCCTGAGCCACGACGGCTGGGAGGTGGCCTGGCTCTGGGAGCCCAAGGGCGCCGTCTCGGGCGACCACGTGGACCTCCTCGAGCCCGAGGCCGCGGGGGGGCCGCTCCACCTCATCCTCGGCGACGTGGCCGGCAAGGGGGTGGCGGCCTCGCTCCTCCAGTCCCACCTCCACGCGCTGTTCCGGGCGCTCACGGCGCCGGACCTGGCGCTGCCCGAGCTTCTCGCCCGCGTCAACCGCCTGTTCGGCGCCGCCACCGCGAGCGCCAGCTACGCCACCCTGGTCGCCGCCCGGCTGGCGGACGACGGCACCCTCGAGCTCGCCAACGCCGGCCACCCGCGGCCGCTGCTGGCCGACCGGCGGGGTGTGCGCCCGGTGGAGGGGTCGGGCCTCCCCCTCGGCCTGTTCCCCGCGGCCGCCTACACCGGCCACCGGCTCCGCCTCGAGCCGGGCGACGTCGTCCTCCTCTACACCGACGGCTGGACCGAGGCGGCGAGGGACGGCGAGGAGTACGGCGTCGGGCGGGCGGCGGCCGCGATTCGACAGGCATTGGGCCCGGCGGCGGAGCTCCCGCTCGCCGAGCTCCTGGCGGCCTGCCGGGACGACATGGACCGCTTCCTGGACGGCGCGGCGCGCCCCGACGACCTCACCCTCGTCGCCGTCCGGCGCGTGGCGTGAGCCGCGCTCCCACCGCGGCCGAGTGGTCGCCGGGCCGTGTGCCGTCCCGTTTCGGCCCTCGACCGCTACACGGCGCCGGTCCGCGAGCTCTTCGCCGACCTCGCGCGCCTTCAGGTGGAGGCCGCCCCCGCTCTGCGCGGTTTCCGCCCCGCGCCGCACCTTCCAAGGGACAATGCGTCGCAGCCGGCAGGCGGGCGGAGCCGTGCCGGCGCCGCCTCGACCGGCCGGCAGGAGGAGGAGACCATGCACCACGTCCTTCGTCGG
This sequence comes from uncultured Acidobacteriota bacterium, assembly GCA_963741925.1. GTDB lineage: Bacteria > Acidobacteriota > Thermoanaerobaculia > Multivoradales > DATKCC01 > CAVUBL01. Next base: position 280,165 of record CAVUJU010000001.1, on the reverse strand, counting down.
ACGACCCTCGCGGGCCTGCTCGCCGCGGCCCTGGCCCTGGCGCCGGCCGCGCCGGCCCTCGCCGCGCCCCGGGCGCCGGCCGGCCCCACCGCCACGAGCCCGGCCCTCGACCTTCTCGACCACCTCGCCACCTGGCTCGGCGGCTGGCTCGGCGCGCCCGGCCGCCCGGTCGACCCGAACGGCCCGTCGGGGCTTCGGTCTCGTACCGCCGCCGGTGGCGGCCAGATCGACCCCAACGGCACCTCGGGCACCGCGACCAGTCCCGATTCGGGCGCTCCGGGCACGGTGACTACGGAAGGGGGTGCCTGGATCGACCCTAGCGGCTAGGGGCAGCGGAGACCGGCGCCTCGCTTCGCTCCGGGTGCGCCGGCGCCGGCCGGCGCCGGCGCACCCTTCCAGAGGGTACGCAATCTTGGTATTCTGTGTCAGCTGACCATGACCGGCAGCGCGCCACGCTCCGAACCGCCCTCCAGGCCAGGCGCCGTGGGGCGCTTGGTCTTGGGCCTCCGGCCCGCGATCTCCGACCTCTTCGCGGGCTACCGGGTGCCACCCGAGGCGGCGAGCCGCATCCTCCGCGACGCGGTGGGGCGGCTGGTCGTGCACTGCCGCCGGCTGCGGTACCCGCGGCGGTACTTTCTGCAGGCGGTCGAGGCCGGCTGCGCGGCCTACGCGCGGGAGCGTGAGAACGAGGCGAAGGAGCCCGAGCATGACGACAAGCGACCACCCGACGCGTGAGACCCTCGACCGGTTCCTCCAGGGCGGCCTCTCGGAGGACGAGGTCGAGGCGGTCCGGACCCACCTGGCCGCCGGGCCGTGCCTGGCCTGCATTCTCGCCGCCCACGAGCTCCTGGCCGCCGCCGAGGAGGACCTGGGCGAGCTCCTTCACCACTTCCAGAACCTGATCCTCGCCCGGCGCCTGGGCGGGCCGGTCTCCGAGGAGGAGTCCGACGAGGCGATCGCCGGCGTCTTCCGGATCGGCGAGCGCCTGCTCGCGGTCCACGAGGCCGAGCACGCCCTGGCCCCGGCCCTCCTGGCGGAGCTCGAGGCGCGGCCCCCCGCCGCGCGCCGGGCCGCGGTGCGCGCGGGCCGCCGCTTCCGCCTCTACGGCCTCGCCGAGCACCTGGCCGAGGCGAGCCGCCGGGAGGCGCACCGGGACCCGGCCCGGTCGCTGGAGCTTCTCCGAGCTGGCGGTGGAGGTGGCCGAGGCCCTGGACCCCCACGTCTACTTCGCCGGCGCCGCGGCGGACCAGGCGGCCTACGCCCACGCCTGCCTGGGCAACGCCCGGCGGATCGCCGGCGACCTCCGGGGCGCCGAGTGCGCCTTCCGGGGAGCCGCGCGCCTCCTCGGCCCGGACCAGCCCCTCGCGCCGGAGATGCCCGAGGTGCGGAGCCTCCTCGGCTCGCTCCGGATCGACCAGTGCCGCTACCCCGAGGCCCGGGAGGTGCTGGGCCGGGCCCGGCGCGACTTCCGCGAGCTCGCGGATCCGGTGGGCGAGGCCCGAGTGCTCATGCAGATGGCCACCGTCGAGGGCTACGACGGTCTCCCCGAAGAGGAGATCACGATCCTCGAGCAAGTCCTCCCGCTCGTCGAGGCGGCAGGGGAGGAACGTCTCGTGGCCTGGGCTCAGCACAACCTCGCGTACAGTCTCGTCGACGCTGGCGAGCCGCTGGAGGCCCTGGCGCGCTTCCAGAAGAATGAGGCCCTGTTCACCGATCAATTCCGGGAGCCGGCGCTCCAGCTCCGCGTGCGCTGGCTCGAGGGCCGGATCTACGCCGGCCTGGGCGACCTGGAGCTGGCACGGACCGCCCTCGAGGACGTGCGCCTGGAGGCCGCCGAGCGCGAGCTCCCCTACGAGCTCGCCATGGTGAGCCTGGAGCTCGCCATCGTCTATCTCCGGGAGGGCGAGCTGGCGCGGGTCCAGGACCTGGCCGAGGAGCTCACCCTGGTCTTCACCTCCCAGGAGCTCCACCGCCACGCCCTGGGTGCCCTCTACCTCTTCCGCCAGGCCGCCCGCGCCCAGACCGCCTCCGTCGGCCTCCTCGAAGAGATGCTCCGCTACCTGCGCCGCACCCGCAACAACCCCCACCTGCGCTTCGACCCTTCCGCCCGCTGGGGCTGAGCCCATCCGGCGCGGCGCCGGCCGTCCGTCGGCTCGGCCTCCCGCCCTGCCCCCGGGGCTTCCTGGCCCGGCCCACGGCGTCCAGATCCCGAAGAGCTCCAGGCCGCAGCTCCCTCTCGACCACCCAGCGCGACACCCCCTCGGCGTCGACCGTGCGAGCCACCCCAAAGCCCGAAGGCGCGAAGGCGCGACTGACAGCTCGAGCCGGGAACGGGTCGGGCCCTCAGGGCGCCTCGCGGCGGTGGAGGTACTCGCGCACCGCCTCCCGGATGAGGTCGGATTCGGGGCGCACCAGGCCTTCGGAGAGCTGCCGCAGCCCCTCGGCCATCTGCACCGGCAGGTAGGTTGTCCGACGAACGAGCCCGCCGGCGGTCTTCGTCTCCAGCTCGCGAATCGGCTTCTTCTTGGCCATTCCGGGACTCTACCACCGGAGCACCTCTGGCAGGAGCACGATCTCCCTGCAATTCACTCACGGTAGTTGTATTGCGTGACGATATGGACTATGCTCATCTTCGAAACTCGGTGTCACCGATGATCCCGCGACTGGATGATGCGTCGACTCGAGGAGACCCAAGGTCATGAAACCGGCACTGGGCACGCCGATGGCGACGGCCGAGGAGGCTCGATTTCGCGTGGCCACGTCGCTCGCCCTGCTCGAGCTCGCCGCCCAGGTGCTCGATCACGCGCCGTCACCCGAGACCGCCCTCGCCGTCGGCGACCGGGAGCTCTACCGCTACCTCCAGGCGGCCGAGGCCGCGAGGAGCTGGCTCGTGGGCCACGAGATCGGCAACAGCGTCGAGTGCCCCGCCGTGGGCTCCGCCCTGGGCGACGGCATCACGATCTACGCCTGGGACGAGGAGGAGACCGCGCGCCACTTCGCGGCCGCCCTCCGCGACTGGAGCGAGCGGCAGTGAGCCCGGGAGGCGCCCCGGTGAACGTCCTCTACGTCGCCCCCGACGGCACGGTCCGCTCCGGCCGGTTGGTCGCGGGCGGCGAGCCGCCGGACGCCGTCGCCACCAGCCTGGTCAGCCGCGGCGGCGAGCCGCTCGCCCCGGCCGAGGTCCGCGGCCTCCTGGCGCCCGGCGCTCCCACCGAGGCCGAGCGCCAGGCCCTCTGGCGCGCCCACCGGGCGGGCTACCGGGCGGAGAAGGCGTGAGCGGAGGCTCCGGATATTCGCAACTCCGGTTCGGTGCGGGCCGGCGATTTGCGCGTGTTCGCACCTCTTGTCTAGACTTTCCGACGGCAACTTCGATGCGTTTGGATGTTTGGCCGCTCCGGAGGCCTTCGGGCGACCGGATGCCGCCGGCAGCCTCGAGAGGAGGTCCAGCATGCCTGGAGCTCGCCCGAGCTCTTCCCCCTAGCTCCCGCACGGTCGCGCCGGCGCACATCCTGGCCAAGGCCCGGCCGGAGTCGGCCCATGTGCCATCTCTGAAACAGGGCGTCCGGCGCCTCGCGAGCGCTGCCTTCTTCCTCGCGCTCGTCTCGTCATCCCTCCCGCCGCTTCACGCCGCGGCGCCGTTCGATTGTGCCCTCTGCCCCGCGGACTTCAAGGCCGGGCGGTGCGGCGAGGACATCCGGATCTGCAAGCTCGATTTCATCAACCATCCAGATCCCGCCAACCCGGCCGAGTGCGCGGGAGGCTGCTCGTTCGCCGTCTGCCGGGACCCCGCCGTGACCGGTCCTGCGATCGAGCCGATCGTGGAAGCGGACGGCAGCCTCACGGCTCGCCTCACGATGTATGTGGAGGCACTCTGGAACGGTGTCGCAGGCGATTCGAGCTCCGGGTCGCGCTACTACTTCCCGGACGGCACCCTCAATATGACCTGGTACAAGCTCGACCACGTGCCTGACGTTTGCGAGTCGGCACCGAAGCTCGTGCGGTGCAACTGGCGCTCGTCGGACCGCGCGAAGTGCTACGTCGAGATGACGAACCTCAGTTGCAACGGAGCCCCGTACGACTTCGGCACGTACTCGTTTCGGGCCGAGACCTGCGGTGGGCCGGGCACCTGCGATTTCACGCCCGGCTGCGGCCACTGGGTGGACCGGGCACCCATCGAATTCATCGTGACCAAGGCGGCCCTCGGCTGCCCGAACCCGCCGAAGCAGAACTGCGGCGCGGGCGACGCATCGAGCTGCCAGGTGTGCACGCCGGCCGGGGTCGGCCCGGGCTTCGGGTTGCCCGGGTACGGCGGGCCGGGCTCCTGGGCGACCGGCCCCGGGGCGACGTTGCGGTACTCGGCTAAGGGCGCCGGCCACCCGGGCTACTCCGGCACGCCCTCTCGGAACGTCGCGTTGGGCCGCTACTGGAGCCACGACTACGCCGAGCGGATCGTCGCCGTCGGGAGCCCGAACCCGGAGGATCATGCATGGATCATCACCAAGTACGGGACCTTCCGCGAGTGGACAGACTTGGACCCGGGAACCGGTGTCTACGCCACCGTCTCGCCGTCCGACGAGTACCGCACCCTCACCTGGACCGGCTCGGGCTGGACCTTGACCGACCTCGACGGGACGGTCGAGGAGTTCGATGCCGCGGGGCTCTGGCGCTCGACCACCGACCGCAATCTCAACCAGAAGATCGCGACCTACACGGCGGGCCAGCTCACCTCGGTCGCCCTGCCGGACGGCCGCCGGGAGGACTTCACCTACTACCCGGCGGGCGATCCCGCCGAGGGCAAGCTCGCGTCGATCACCGAGTACGGCACGGACGGCGTCACCCACTTGCCCGCGTGGGACTACAGGTGGGCCGGCGACGACCTGACCGAGATCGACCGCCCCGACGGGACGGCACTCCTCTTCGAGTACGACGGGACGACCGGGTACATGTCGAAGGTCACCCTCCGAGCTGACGACGGCACCTCGACCCGGGTGCTCCGGGCCTGGTCGTACACCCCGGACGGCAAGGTCTCCGAGACCTGGAAGGGGGGCGACACCCCGGCCGCGGGCACCGAGGACTGGAAGCTCTCCTACGACAGCTCGACCCAGACGACGGTGACCGATCCGCTGGGCAAGCCCATCGTCTACACCTACGAGCTCGACCCGGCGAGCCCGAACGTGCGGGTGACGCAGATCTCGGGAGATTGCCCCGTCTGCGGCCTCGCCCCGAACGTCCAGCTCGGCTACAGCGACCCAGGCAACCCGTTCCTCCCCACGAGCACCACCGACGGCCGCGGCATCACCACGGCGATGAGTTACGACACCCACGGCCAGGTGACCTCCCGGACCGAGGCCATGGGCGAGCCCGAGGCCCGGACCACCGAGTGGGCCTACGACCCGGCGTTCCCGGCCCTCGCGACCTCGATGGACCAGCCCTCGGTCGCAGGCGGCGCCTCGCTGCGGACGACCGACTGGACCCGCGACGGCTCCGGCAACCCGACGGACCGGACGATCTCGGGCTCCGAAGCCGGCTCGGCCTTCACCTTGACGACGGCGAGCAGCTTCAACGCCGCCGGCCTCCCCCTGACGATCGACCCGCCCGGCTACACGACCACCGACCAGACGAGCTTCACCTACGACCCCTCCCGCGGCGACCTCGTCCCCCTGACCCGGACCGATCCCCTCGTCGGCACCACCACCTTCGGCTACGACGCCTTCAACCGCCGGACCTCGGTGACCGACCCGAACGGGCTCGAGACCACCACGGCCTACGACGAGCTCGACCGGGTGACCGAGGTCCGCCAGCTCGGCCCCGCGACGCCCACCGACGACCTGGTGACCGCCTACGAGTACACGAGCTTCGGGGATCTCTTCCGGACCACCCTGCCCGCCGGCAACGTCATCGAGTACGCCTACGACCCCGCCGGGCGGTTGACCTCGATCGAGCGGCGGCCCGACGCCACGACCCACGGCGAGCGGGTCGTCTACACCCTGGACGCCGCCGGCAACCGGACCCGGGAGGAGCGCCAGAGGTGGGACGCCGGGAGCTCGACCTGGGTGCCCGTCTCGGCCACGGCCTACGACTACCAGAACCGCTGCCAGGTCGACCAGGTCCGCCAGGCGCCGAACACCCCGGAGGAGGCGACGACCGCCTTCGAATACGACTGCGACGGCAACCTGACCTCCGTCTGGGACCCTGACCACGACCGGGCGACCGACCCGCCAACGACGAGCTACGCCTACGATTCGCTGAACCGCCTGACGAGCGTGACGCAGGCCTGGACGCCCGCCGGCGGCACCCCCGGCACGGCCGTGACCACGTACTCCTACGACGTCCAGGACCACCTGACAGGCGTCACCGACGCCGAGGGGAACCCGACCACCTACGTCGACTCGGACCGGGACCTCCTGACCCAGGAGGACTCGCTCGTCTCGGGCACGACGACCCATGAGTACAACGAGCACGGTGAGGAGGACCGCTCGACCGACGCCCGGGGGATCGTCGTCGCCCGGACGATCGACGAGCTCGACCGGGTGACGAACGTCGACTACCCCGACGACACCCTGGACACGACCTACCTCTACGACACGGCGCCCGGCTCCTGCGCCAGCCCGAGCGCACCCGTCGGCCGCCTGGCCTCCATCACCCGGAACGGCGAGACGCTCGACTTCTGCCACGACCACTTCGGGAGGATGGTGAAGGACGGCGAGCTAGGCTACACCTGGGACGCCAACGGCAACCGGACCACGATCGTCTATCCTGGAGAGGTGGGCGACGTCACAGCCACCTACGGCTTCGACTACGCGGACCGGGAGGACAGCCTCTCGGTGACGACCCCCGCGGGGGGCGTCACGCCCACCGGCGTCGTCACGGCCGCCGCCTACCTGCCCTCGGGACCGCTCTCGAGCCTGGCTCTCGGCAACGGCATCACCGAGACCCGGGCCTTCGACGGCCGCTACGTGCCCACCGGGATCACCCTCTCGGGCCTGGCCGGAGGCGTGCCCGGCCGCACCTGGACCTACACGACCGATCCGGTGGGCAACGTCACCGAGATCGTCGAGACCCCGGCCTGCGCCGGCGCCGGCTCGACGGTCGTCCTCGAGAACCAGACCGTCACCACCGCCAAGACCTTCACCTCCTGCGCCGACCTCCAGGCGGGCAACGGCTTCGCCGTCGAGAGCCCGGGCCACGTGACCTTCCAGGCGCAGGGCAAGGTCGTTCTGACCAGCGGCTTCTCGGTGGGCAACGGCGCCTCCTTCGCCGCCGGCTCGGGGTCGCCGCCGACCTTCTCCGACCGGACGTTCGGCTACCAAGCGCCGCAATACTTCCTCACCTCCGCCGCCCTCACCCGGGCCGCCGGCTCCTGGGGCACCCGCGACTGGTCGTACGACAAGATCGGCAACCGGCTCAGCGAGAGCCGCGACGGCGGCGCCAGCGCCGACGGCTACGTCTACACGACCAACGCCGCCTCCGGCGATACCCCCGTCCTCGACCTCGTGAACCTCGCCGTCACCGGCACCCGCGACTACGCCTGGGACGCCGCCGGCAACCTCGACTCCGTGGCCCCCGGCGGGAACCTCGTCGACTTCACCTTCGACGACGCCAGCCGTCTCACCGCTGCCGATCACCCGGCCTCGGGAGCGAGCGCCGCCTTCCTCTACGACGGCCGAGGCTTCCTCCGGAGCGCCACCCAGACCGCCGGCGGCACCGCCTCCGTCACCCCGCTCTACGACGCCGCCGGCCTCCTCCACGCCCTCCGCCGAAAGCCCAGTCCCACGGACCCGGTGGACACGACCTACGTCTTCTACCTCGCCGGCCGCCCCGTCGCCCAGCTCCAAATCGACGGCACCGGCACCGAGACCTGGACCTACCTGACCACCGACCACCTCGGCACTCCCCTCATGGCTACCGACCAGACCGGGGCCATTACCTGGGAAGGCGGCTTCGAACCCTTCGGCACCGACTACCAGGCCGGCACCGGCAACGGCGCCAGCGATAAGGACATCCCGCTCCGGCTGCCAGGCCAGTGGGACGACGACGTATGGGCCGACGCCACCTCCGGAGCCGGCATTTACCAAAACGCCTGGCGGTGGTACGCACCTACCATCGGTCGCTACACCAGGCCCGATCCGCTCGCTCCCGGTGGCACCGGAGTTCCGAGGTTCTTTCTCCAACTGCACCGTCCGTCGAACGAGTTTGGCGAGGTCAGTAGGGGCCAGGGGCGTATCCAGAGGTGGGAGCCCACTGCGCCGGACTTTTCGCTGTTCGATCGCACGCTGCCTGACACCTTGAATCCGTACCCGTACGCGCTGGACAACCCGCTCTTCCTGGTAGATCTTCGGGGCCTGGTCTGCGGGTCGGGAAGCAACGATGCTGTAGTCCCCGACAGAATTCCTGGCGTCTTCGACTTCACGCAGTCCTGCCAGTACCACGACAACTGCTACTGCCAGTGCGGTGTCAACAAGGCGATCTGCGACCAGACCTTCCTCATGGACATGAAGGACGAGTGCAGCAAGCACCCCTGGTACGTCCGCGGTCTGTGTTGGAACTTCGCTCACCTCTATTACTCGTTTGTTCGAGGGGTTGGCCGGAAGTACTTCGAGGGAGGTCAGGAGCAGAGCGGCACTTGCATCGTGAAGAAGAGGACGGGGCCGGGCCAGATCAGTCTGGAGTTTCCTCCAGGACCGAATTCCATCTTCAATCCCTAATTGCCCGAGGTGCACACCGAGTGGCCCATCGAGTGATCGATCGCCTGACACAAATCCAGCCCAGGACCTCGCTGGTGGTCCCGATCGTGCTCGGAGCAGTGGTGATGGCCCTTGCCCGGATCATCCCTGGACTCTTGGCCGGCCATGATCGCGGTGGGGAAGATGTGGCTCAGGCACTCCTGGTCTTTGTCGATGGTAGCTTTCTGGCAGTGCTTGCAATTAACGAGATCCCGTTTCTGGCCGTGGCGGGGTTGCTGTACTTGCTCCAACGGATGAAGCTGAAGGGAGAAATGCCTCCGGTGGCCATCTGGGCTGGAGTGTGGGTAGGGCTTCTAGTCCTAGCAGTCACGATCTTTACAGTTCACTTAGTGACATGGCAGGCTGCCTTCGGCGGTGGCAAAGGAGCGTCGACAAGCGTGATCGCTTTCGGCCTTGCCCCGGTCTACGGCTCCCTCGCTTGGCTCCTGGGATTCGTGGTCGGAACCTTGGGTTTCCTGACTTTCACGCATCGGTAGACTGCCGGCGCCGGTTTTGGTGCCGGCATCCAGCAGAGGTAATGGGGCCGTGATCGTGAGGCCACTTCAGCGCGTCCGAGGATTCCTTCGGGCGAAGCGAGGTAGGCGCGCTCTCAAGATCCTCGTCGCACTCTTCCTCGTGCACGTCGTGGTCCAGGCTGGATTCTTAGTCGTGGCGGCCAGGCTGTACCGAACCCAAGGCATCGAAATGCCCGCAGGCGAGCTCGCGCGCCGAGCCGTGGTCTTTGTGCTCGTCACTCCGGCCGGGATCTACCTCTCCTTGCTGGTGCTTCTCTTGCTGGCTGTGGGTCTCTGGCGGGGCAGTGAGCGCTACTGGCACTACGAGGGGAAAACCGACGCTGTGGCGCAGGCTGATCCCGGCCGGCGCTAAGCACACCTCCGCTTTGGCGGGCCGGCCGCTCTCGCTACGACGCCTGGGCCTGGACCTCGGCGAGGGTGGCCTCGGCGGAGGGCCGCTTCTCGCCGGCAAGCTGGCGGACCGTGCTCTTGAGGACGACGAGGTCCATCACGTCCTTGACGAGGGCGCGCTCGTGCTCGTCGAGGCGGTCGACGCGCTGGACCTTCTCGAGCAGGTCGAGGTCGGCGATCGCCGCCTGAGCGGAGCTGTGGGGGGAGATCTGAGCCAGGTAGTCGAGTGAGACGCCGAAGGCCTCGGCGAGAGCGATGAAGGTCTGGCCCGAGTGGACATTGGCGCCACGCTAGTAGCTCGAGATCTGCTTCTGTTGGATGCCGACCAGCGAAGCACCTGGCACCTCCAGGGCGCGGCTTTGGAATGGCTGTAAGTGCTGGTGGTTCTGCAAGCCTTGCTTTGGTGGCAGTATCTGGAGCGGAGACGTCATGGATCTCCCATCGACCACTGGCTCCATGGTGAACACTGGCAAAGGCATCAAGTTCGGTGATACTTGCCTGTGTCCGCCTCCTGGGCCGGACACAGGCTGCTTCCGCTGTCCACTTCCCAACCCGCCTATCATCCGCTCGGTCGCACCGCCACCACCGAGGATTGGAGCGGCTCCTCCGCCCGTCTGATCATGGCCAGCTGTCGCAAGATTGGCGCGCTGTTTGCGGCTCTCTGTTTCGCTTGCTTAACAACCACCGGGCTCGCTGGCTGTTACTGGAAACGCCTGCCAGAACTTCCGACGCCGCCTTTCGCGCTCAAGGTAGATCGGCTCTACCGTAAGTTGTGTGGGTAGTCATCGCGTAAGCGTCGCTGGATACAGGTCGAGACCGCCACAATGGAAGTAGATGGCATTGCGGAAGCGGTCACGGTTGCGGAAGCCGTGGGCGGTTGCCTTGATCCACTGGATCTTGGCGTTGAGGCCTTCGGCCCGGGCGTTGGTGATGCCGAGGACGACGGCAGTAAGGATGCCTTCGAGGTGACGCTTGACCATGCGTGCGACCCGTTTGACAGGCTCAAGGCGAGAGCGAATCGCCCAGGAGTACCAACGCAGCCAGGCCTTCCTCGCCCAGGCCCGGCGGCGATAGTGCCAAAGCGTCATCGCCACCGTCTTGATCGCCCAGGCGCGGGCGGTGCGCAACGTGCTCGTGCGCAACGGCTCGAAGGCCGTCCAGCGTTCCTCCTGGAAGTGGTCGGGGTGGCTCAGCCAGAGGTACTTCGTGCCCTTGAGCCGCTCGTCGCCCTCGGCGAGCAGCGCCTTGTTCTCTTGCCGCCGCACCTGGTCGACCGCCTTGCCCAGGTGCTGGGCGACGTGGAACTTGTCGAAGGCGATCTTGCCTTCGGCGCCGGGAATGAAGTCCTCGGTCGAGGCGATGTAGGCGGCCCACATGTCCATCGTCACCGATTCGACCGCCGTCCGTGCCTCCTCGGGGAAGTCCCTGTAGAAAGAGTCCAGGCACTCTCGATCCCGGCCGTCTGCCACGTGGACGACGACGCCCCGGGTGGGATCGTGGACCACGGTGACGTACTCGTGGTGCTTCTGGAAGGAAACCTCATCGACACCCATTCGGGGAGGAAGCACGGCCTGGCGCCGCGCGAGGCCCCGGCGCACCGCCCGATCCATGATGCCCGCTGTCTCTTCCCACCCGAGCTTGAGCTGGCGCGCCACGGCCGCGATGCTCGCCTCCTGGAGCCAGTCGATGACCAGGGCCTCGAACAGGGCGGTGAAGCGCGACCCCGGCTCCCCCCACGGAACGCTCACCTGTCGAACGCCATGCTCCGTACACTCCACCCGCGGCACCTGCGCCACCAGGATCGTCCGGTACTGGCAAGTGTCCAGGTGACGCCACCGACGGGGCCGCGCATCGTAGCCCGAGCACGGCCTGCCGCACTCAGGACACGCCAGTCGCCCGGCGCGATGCTTCACCACCACACGAACCTCGCTTCGGCCTGCATCCAGTTCCACCTCCTCGACTCTCCACGGCTCCTCGATCCCCAAGATCTTGCTATACAGATCCTTGTCTCTCATCCGCGGAGCATATGCCGACCCCGTTCCCCTCTACCCACACAAGGTACGGAAGCGCCGGTAGATCAGCACAAGAGTCTTCTCACTCCACGTGAGGAGCTCTCCTTCCAGGTGAAGGAACACTACCCAGGGAACTTAACTCGAGACTTCTATGCGAAGTGGGCGAGCGCTCGGGGATGGACCAAGAGCGATGGCGAAAATGACCCCTGGGGCGTGGATCGGTGGCAGACCTTCATCGACGAGAGCGTTGTGCCTCCCAGAAGAGTGGCGCAACGCTCGACCCATTGGATCAGTCCTGATCGACACTGGAGTCTGCGGCTCGTCTTGCGATACTCCAGCGAGCATGATCCAACGAGCGTTGAGCTTGAGGAGTCGTACGTATTCCTCGAACGAAACGTCTCGCCTGGCCCTTGAATGGTACGCATCTGGACAGCACGGCACCTAGCGGAGGCGCACCTCCTCAAGGATATGTTGGCCCGAAACGGGGTGCCTTCGGTGATTCACGGCGAGTATCTACCATTCGAAGGAGAGTTCCCACTCGGTGCAAGTGAATCGCTTCCAACACGTTGGGTGGAAGACAACGACTTTGAGAGTGCGCGCCAGGTCCTTGCCCGACAAGGCCTCTCCGCCACGTAGAAATCGATCACGCCTGGACCTCGGCGAGACTGTCCTCGGCGGAGGGTCGTTTCTCGCCAGCGAGCTGTCCGGCGGTACTCTCGAGGACGACGACGTCCATCCCGTCCTCGACGAGGGCGCACTCCGGCTGGTCGAGGCGATCGACGAGCTCGACCGGGTGACGAACGTCGACTACCCCGACGACACCCTGGACACGACCTACCTCTACGACACGGCGCCCGGCTCCTGCGCCGCTCCGGGCTCGCCCCTCGGCCGCCTGGCCTCGATCACCCGGAACGGCCAGACCCTGGACTTCTGCCACGACCACTTCGGGCGGATGGTGAAGGACGGCGAGCTCGGCTACACCTGGGACGCCAACGGCAACCGCACCGGGATCGTCTATCCTGGAGGGGTGAGCGCGGCCTACGGCTTCGACTTCGCCGACCGGGAGACGAGCCTCTCGGTGACGCCCCCCGCGGGGGGCGTCACGCCCACCGGCGTCGTCACGGCCGCCGCCTACCTGCCCTCGGGACCGCTCTCGAGCCTCGCTCTCGGCAACGGCATCACCGAGACCCGGGCCTTCGACGGCCGCTACGTGCCCACCGGGATCACCCTCTCGGGCCTCGCCACCGGCGTCCCCGGCCACACCTGGACCTACACGACCGATCCGGTGGGCAACGTCACCGAGATCGTCGAGACCCCTGAGTGCTCTGGCGGTGGCTCCACGGTTGTCCTCGAGAACCAGACCGTCACGACGGAGGAGACCTTCACCTCCTGCGCCGACCTCCAGGCGGGCAACAACTTCGCCGTCCAGAGCCCGGGCCACGTCACCTTCCAGGCCCAGGGCAAGGTCGTCCTGACCGGCGGCTTCTCGGTGGGCAACGGCGCCTCCTTCGCCGCCGGCTCCGGGTCGCTGCCCACCTTCTCCCACCGCACCTATACGTATCAGCCGCCCCAGTACTTTCTGACGGGGGCCACCTTGGACCGGCCCGCCGGCTCCTGGGGAACCCTCGAGTGGAGCTACGACAAAATCGGGAATCGGCTCACCGAGACGCAAGACGGCAGCACCCCCGACGGGTACTACTACCTGACCAACGCCGCTGGCGGCGACAGACCCGTACTTGATCTCGTGAACCTGGCAGTCGGCGGGACGAGGGACTATTCCTGGGACGCGGCGGGCAACCTCGACTCCGTGGCCCCCGGCGGGAACCTCGTCGACTTCACCGTCGACGACGCGAGCCGCCTCGCCGCCGCCGACCGGACCGCCTCTGGCGGGGGCGCCGCGAGCTTCCTCTACGACGGCCGAGGCTTCCTCCGGAGCGCCACCGAGACCGCCGGCGGCACCGCCTCCGTTACCCCCCTCTACGACTCCGGCGGCCTCCTCCACGCCCTCCGCCGCCAGCCCAGCCCCACGGACCCTGAAGCCACGACCTACGTCTTCTACCTCGCCGGCCGCCCCGTCGCCCAGCTCGAGATCGCCGGCGACAAGACCGAGACCTGGACCTACTTGACGACGGACCATCTCGGAACGCCCCTCGTGGCCACGGACCAGACCGGCGCCATTACCTGGGAAGGCGGCTTCCAGCCCTTCGGCACCGACTACCAGGCCGGGATGCCCGCAGGAGCCAGCCAGAAAGGGATCGACCTTCGACTGCCCGGCCAGTGGGTCAGTGACGTTTGGGCCGACGCCACCTCGGGCGCCGGAATCTACTACAACGTCTGGCGTTTCCTGGAGCCACAGACCGGCAGATTCACCAGACCGGACCCAGTGGGATTTCTCCCTCGACTCTATCGCTACGCAGGATCAAACCCACTCACCTTGCTGGACTCTCTTGGATTGTACGAGATCCGAGGCAGATTTCCGACGCATCCCGTCCCAGACCTACGCGTCTATTGCAGCTCTTCTATAGCCTGCACCATTCCTAACTACTCCTTCACCTGCTATTGCACGCCTCGGGGTGACTGCACCTGGAAATTGAATGGCATCCTAATAATCGGAGGCGACATCTACTACGCTGTCGGCAGGAACCCTTATCTTCAACAGACTCCCGTCGACCCCACCGTCAAGGGCCCACTGTCAGCGATCGGGCACGAGTTCGGCGCTCACATCATCCCCTCGATCGATCGCGTGACGCCAGAAATCCACAAGCTTGAGCGCCAGAAGTTCCCGTCAGAAGAGGCCTGCCAAGGCGCGTGCCTTGCAAGCCAGAAGAGGATTCGCGATCTATTTGGTTCGACGATGGCCGCTACTCAGGCCGCCGAGGGTAACCAATGATTCGTGCTCTTCAACCATTCCTCGCCGCAGTTCTTTGCCTCGGCGCCTGCGCGTCTCCACACATTCGAATGAATGTGAGCCACAGAGACTTTTTTGACCAAGCAGTTCAAGAACTGGCAACCAGAGACTGGCGCTCAACAGCTCCAGCAGACCTAGCGGACCTCTGGCCACAGAGCCTAGTCGCTCAACGCCCAGCGGTGGCTGACGGCAGGGGCACCCAAGGCTTCTTCGCTGAGCCCTTCCGTCCGCCTTGCCCAGAGACAAACGTCTTCCTGTTCCTCGGGCGCAAAGAGCACGGACACCGGTTTGAACCACGTTCACTCAGAACAGTCACCTTCTGGCGCTCTCTTGACAGCTCCCAAAAGGCCCAGCACGAAGCAGACAGATTCATGCTCATTCTCGGCATGCCCCAAGAGCAGGCGGACTGGTCCCCTTGGAACAATGACATCAGCTATTTGGTCCTCCAGAGGACTGTACATTCGATAAAGGTCGACCTAGGGGGTTGCCCGAGCCTGCGGGCGCCCGCGGCACGGTAGTGGGTTTTCGCGGCCAGGGGTTGCCGGTGGAGGGGGGAGCTGCCAAGAGCTGGGTTCTGGATTAGCCTTTGGTCATGCCCACTTGTGAGGAGCTGCTTGAAGAGAATTCTTGGCTTCGGCAGCAGGTCGTGCGGCCGGAGAGGGTGGTATCCGACCAGCAGCGATGCTCCAGCACGCCCTCGTGCTGCGGGACCGCCGCGATGCGGGCGAGATCGGAGACCACGGCTTGCGGGTGGCGCGGGGACTGCTGCGGGCCCGTCTCGGCCGCGTGATCCATGGCGGGTTCACCCATGAGGCCAACGGGCGCTTCGCCCGCCACCTGCTGCCCAACGAGCAGGACCTGTTCCGCTTCCTCGACCATCTCGACCTCGAGGCCACCAACTGGCCCGCCGAGCACGCCATTCGTCCCGCCGTCGTCAACCGCAAGTCTGCCGGCGGCAACCGCTCGAACCAAGCTGCCGAGACCCGGGCCGTCCTCATGAGCCTCCTGCGCACCGCCCATCAGAAAGACCTCGAACCACCTCGCTGTCTTCACCGCCATCCTCCAAGCTCCCCTCCCGGTACCCGAACCGCTTCTGATCGGTTGATCGGCGGGGGCGGTAAACAGATACGGCGGCGGAGCTCCCGCTCGCCGAGCTCCTGGCGGCCTGCCGGGACGACATGGACCGCTTCCTGGACGGCGCGGCGCGCCCCGACGACCTCACCCTCGTCGCCGTCCGGCGCGTGGCGTAGATCCGTCGCACGATTTCGGCCCCCGGCGGGCGAAGCGGCCGGCGCCTTCCGGAGCGGGAGTCACTCACCCGCCGTCACCGCCGCCCGCTGGTCCTGGAGGCGGCGCTGGTAGACCCGGTAGTCGGAGCGGCCGGCCTGGTGCAGGAGCTTCGCCGCGACCTGCTGGTCCTGGGGCAGGTAGGGGAAGGTGTCGGCCAGGAGCGCCGCCACCTTGGCGGCCTTCTCCGTCTCGCCGTGGGCGCGGTAGTCGTCGAGGAGCTCCTGCATGGCGTCGGGCCAGGGGTAGCGGCCCTCGAAGAAAGCCTGGGCCAGCGCCTCCACCTCCTCGTGGGGGGGCGGCAGCCGGTAGGGCTCGCCGTCGGTCTGGAACGGCCACCCGGCGGTCAAGCTCCGGACTCGGTACTCGCCGAAGAGCCGGTCCACTTCGGTGACGGGGATCTCCCGGCGGGCCTGGTCCTCGGGGATCGGAGTCTCCCAGGAGCCGATGGCGCCCGCCTCGTGGAGGGCGTCGTAGAAGGCGTCGGCCAGGACGAAGTAGCCGGCGAGGTTGGGGTGGAGGTGCTCGAGCATGAGGTCGCGGCCCACGATGCCGTTCGCGGACGCCCGGTGGAACGCCTCCTGGACGTCGACCACGTGGGCCCCTTCCTCGGCGGCCACCTGCCGCACGATCTCGTTGATCGCCTCCGGCGCCCGGAAGCGCAGCTCGTCGCGGTCCTTGGCGGCGAGGTAGGCCGCCCGGGCCTCCTCGTAACGCCCCAGGGCCTCGAGGGCGCGCCCCCGGCCGAAGTGGGCGTCGGCGTGGAGGTCGTCGCGGGCGACGGCGGCGTCGAAGGCCGCGAGCGCCGCCGCCGGGTCGCCCGCCCGGAAGGCCTCGAGACCGGCCTCGAAGTCGCGCCGCCAGGCGGCCACGTCCACCCCCCGGGCGTGGCCGCTCAAGAAGGGGGGCCGGTCCCGCTCGTTGGAGACCAGGGTGCCGATGTAGACCGGCACGCCGGCCTTCCGGTAGCGGGCGAGGAGGGCGGTGAGGTTCGCCCGGTACTGGGCGAGCCCTCGCCGGTAGAGGGCGGAGCCGTAGGGGATCTGGTCCTCGGCCACCACCCGGGCCATCAGGGTGCGCCGGGTCGGGTCGCTGACCTCGGTCTCGGCGTCGTGGGAGGGGGAGAGGGCCGCCAGAGCCCGCCGGCCGAGCTGGAGGAGCCGCACGTTTTTCAAGGCCAGGAAGGCGAGCACCAGCGGCCGCCGGCGGCCGACCGAGAAGGTCGAGCCCACCCCCAGGAGGCCCAGGTACTCGTTGTGCCCGGCGTAGATGACCACCGCGTCGGGCTTCTGCTCCAGGATCTCGCGCGAGAAGTCCAGCAGGGTGTAGCTGTTGACCGCCGAGACGGCGGTGGTGATCACCTCGATCCGGCGCTCGGGGAAGGTGCGCTGCAGGCGCTGCTGGAGCATGCCTGCGGGCGACGCCCCGAAGCCGTAGGGGTAGCCGGCCGCGCTCGAGCCCCCCTGGACGACGAGGCGGAAGGTCTCCGGGGTCTTCTCGGGCCGGAACGCCACCGGCCGAATCCAGAGCTTCGGGGTGTCCGCCTCGTCGACCACGAAGCGGCGGATCACCTGCTGGTTCACCTGCAGCCAGTCCGGCGCCCGGCGCACCGGCACGAAGAGCGGATAGGAGTGGCCGTACCCGCCCAGGCGCAGGCCCCCCTCCACCAGGAGCAGGCCCACCAGCGGCAGCAGCATGGTCACCGCCGCGAGCAGCCGGCGCCGGCCCCGGCCGGAGGGGGCGGCGTCGGCTGCCCGGCCGGCCTCGGGACCGGGGCGGACCTCGGCCGCGTCAGTGGCCGGGGCCATCATGATCCGCCTGCCCGGCCATCCGGTCGGGCTTCATCTCGGCCGTCTCGGGCAGGGGAGCCGGCTGCCCCATGTGTTCCATGTGCCCCATGTGCTTCATGTGGTCGGCCATCTTGCCGGAGCGCATGTCGCGGATCTGCTGGCTCGCCATCTCCATGTAGCCGAGCAGCCCGGTGACGTCCTTCTCCGAGAGCCGCAGGTTGGGCATGGGCATCTCGTCGTACTGCTCGTAGAGGGCGGTCGCCAGCGGGTCCTTCTCGCGGAGCATGACGTTCGGCTCGGCGAGCCAGTGCTCGAGCCACTTGCGGTCCCGCCGGCGGGTGACGTCGTAGAGGTCCGGCCCGATCTGCTGGTCGGCCGCGTTCCGGACGTCGCCCCCGCCGATGGTGTGGCACGCCGAGCAGTGGGTCCGGAAGACGTACTCGCCGTCGGAGATCTGGCGCAGCTCCGGGGCCTTGGCGTAGCTCCGGCTCTCGTGGCTCGCCAGCTTGAAGCCCTGGAGCCAGCTCCCGAGCTGGGCCGCCAGGTAGTACGGGTTCTCGAACGGCGCCCGCTTCATCCACAGCCCCTTGGCCTCGTTGCCGACGAGGAGGTTCACCGTGTGGTCCGCGAGATCGCCGCTCGCCACGTCGTCGAGGCGCATGCCGAGCTTCTTGCGCAGATGGATGATGTCCGCCCGCTTGCCGGTGAGAAACGTCCAGCCCTTCGGAATCGCCCAGTTATCGGTGTAGGCCTTCAGCACCTTCTGGGTGTCGTGCTCCGGGTCGATGGTGATCGAGTAGAAGAACACGTCCTTGCCCAGCCGGTTCCCCAGCAGGCGGGCCACCTGGAGCAGCCGCGCCGTCTCCACCGGACAGGTGTCCGGACAGGAGGTGTACATGAAGCTGATGGTGACGACCTTGTCCTTGATCAGGTCGTAGAAGTGCACCCTCTCGCCGTCCTGGGTGACGAGAGGGACGTTGGGAAAGTACTTCGCCCCCCACACCCCTCCGCCCCGGTCGCCGGCCCGATCGGAATCGGGCCGGGCGACCGGGGAGGTCGGGGCGTCGTGGTGGGCGACGACGACCGCGCCGGCGAGAAGAGCCAGGCCGGCGAGGCCGATCACCGCGGCCACGGCATAGAGGCGCATCACCAGCTACCGCTGCTCCAACCGCCGTCCGAGCAGTCGCCGCCCCACCCGCTGCCGTCGTTGCAACCGGAGCGGAAGGTGGGCAGGGCCGCCGAGTCGACGTAGCCGACCCCGTCCCAGGTGGGGATCGGCGCCGGCATCAGCTTGAACTGGCCGGGGTGCTCGATGTCCCAGCGCAGGAGCATGGCGTGGTCCTCGTGCTGGGTGTTGTGACAGTGCTCCATGTAGGTGCCGTGGAACTCCCGGAAGCGGATGGCGAAGTCCACGCTGTCGCCGCTGTCCGGGCGCGGCCCGACGCGGTAGATGTCCTTCCGGGCCCACTTCTCCCACTCGGGCGGGTCGGCACCGTTGCGTTTGAGGATCACCCCTTCCTCGAAGTGGACGTGGACCGGGTGACTCCACCGGCTGCTGCCCGTCACCCGCCACTTCTCGAGGGTGCCGAAGGAGTCGAAGCCGTTGTTGTCGGTGCCGACGAAACCGGCCAGGGTTCCCTCGGTGGCGAGCTGCGGCGCCGCCGAGACCCGCCGCGGGTCCATCCCCAGGCCCTGGCCACCGTCGGTGGCGATCACCCACGGGCTCTTGTCGCTCCGGGCGTTGTCGAAGAAGAACGTCCGGTGCGTGACCGTGTCGAGCCGCGGGTCGTTGCGGTCGATGGACAGCGGGATCATGGTGAGACCGCCCGGCTCGTAGTCGTGGGGGTCCATGGAGAGGTCGGTGCCGCTGTAGGGCTCCACCCGGAATTCCAGGAACCGGCCGACGGCGGGATCGAACCCCGGGTCCGGGAACGAGCCGCCGCCGCCGTTCCAGCCCTTGGAGGCGAGGGTGGTGGACCAGCCGCTGCCGTCGCAGTTCCAGCCGCTGCAGCTGCTGCCGGCCTCGTAGGAGCCGTCGAGGATGGTCGAGAGCGGGATGGTCTGACCGGCCTTCTGGCCGCTCTGGTGCTCCAGCATGTTGACGAAGTAGAGCTTGTCGCCGGGCTGGATGCCCTGGGAGGCGAAGTCCACGATGATGTCGTAGCGCTCGGCGATGCCCTGGGTGGGGAGGACTCCCTTGTGCTCGGCGGCGTTGCCGTCGCGGTCCAGGTCCATGGTGCCGTCGAACGGCACCGAGTGCTCCATGATGTTGCCGTCGTTGGCGATCAGGTGGAACCCCACCCGGTCGTAGGAGGTCCCGGAGCCCGACGGCCCCGCGAACTCGCCCAGCGTGTCGTTGCGGAGCTTCACCAGCGCGAACTGGAAGTAGCGCGAAACCGACGCGTTCAAGAGGCGGAAGCGATAGCGCCGCGCCCGCACCTCGAAGTAGGGATGGTAGAGCCAGTTGGTGAGCACCCGGTCGCCGACGAAGCCGTCGAGGTTGAAGACGTTGAACCAGAGCTGGCCCTGCTGGTCCCACGCCTTGTCGGCGACGATCAGGTCGACGTCGTAGTCCCGGTTGCCCCAGGGCAGGGCGGTGCCGCTCGGGAAGCGCAGGTTCACGCCGTCGTCCCAGGCCTCGTTGCCCCGGTCGAGGGCGCTGTAGTAGTTGAACATCACGGCGCTGCCCTTGTAGACGTTCTGCGCCGTGAAGTCGAGCATGTGGTCGTGGAACCAGTGGGTGCTCATGGTCTCGCGCCAGTCGCCCCGGATGTCGATCCGCCCGTTGGCGTCGCAGGTCTTGATCCCGTCGCCCACGTCGTCGTGGACGAACAGGGTCTCGCCCGCCGCGCACGGGAACGCGGCCCGCGGGTCGGTGGCGCTGGTGTTGACCGTGTCGTAGCCCGCGAGCTGGAGCGGCCAGCGGTAGTCCCAGAACTGGCCCGGGAAGTCGAAGGCGTTGGTGAAGCCGTCGCTCTCGCCCGGGGTGTGGCCGTTGTGCTCGTGGGTGGTCAGGTTGTGGACCCCGAAGCCCCGGTTGGCCGCCACGTCGATGGGCGTGGCGTTGTACTGGCGCATCAGGACCCCCTGGCCGTAGCGGCCCATGAGGAGCTTGGGCGGGAAGGTGCCGTCGAAGGTCCAGAGCGCCTTGTGGCTCTGGATCGGCATCTCCGGGGCGAAGCGCACCGGAAGGCCGGCCGTGGTGCCGAAGACCTCGTTGCCGTCGTTGTGGTCGCCGTCGGGGTCGTAGACCCGGTAGTAGAGGCCGCCCGGCCCGAACTCACCGGCCGAGTAGCCGTGGAGCTGGCGCGCGTCCCGGAAGCCGCCGTTGACCCGCGCCCCCGAAACCGTCGTGGTGAAGAACACCTGGGGGAAGAACTCGTTCCAGCGCTGCTGCGACCAGCCCTTGCCCGGAGGACGACCTTCCGCCGGCGGGTGGTCGAGGGTCCGCCCCAGGTAGGACTCGATCTCCGGCTTCCACGGGTTCTCGTCGAGGGTGTTGGAGAACATCGTGGGGAAGGGGGAGATGCCGGGGTCGGCGAGGAACGACTCGAGCGCCGCGCCCGACGGGTTGCTGGCCGCCACGCTCGTCGGGTCCTGCTCCGGCGCCGGGCCGGTGGTGGGCGAGGGGAACGGCTCCGTCAGGGCCGGCGCCGAGGCCAGCGGCTGCGGCCCGAACTCCTCCAGGCGCAGCATCTGCTGCTCGAACTCGCCGGCGCCGAACAGCGGGCTCAGCGGGCCGCCCGTGGGGACGTCGAACTGCCGGCCGGAGTCGACGTCGTTCGGCCCCAGGGAGTTGTCCGCGAAGGCGTCGTCCTCGGTCCCGGTGGTCCCGCCGTCGAAGGCCCCCTCGTTGGCCGGGGGAAGCCGGGCCAGGTCATCGATCGCCTCCGTCGTCCCCACCAAGGGACCGGTGAAGGCCGAGGGGTCGCCGGCGGGCGGCGGCCCGTTGTCGTCCATCACGTGGGCCAGGGCGACCACGCCGGAGCCCAGCACCAGGATGGCGCCGGCCACGGCGATCGCCGGGCGCAGCCCGCGGCCGGTCGAGCCGGTGCTTCGGCCTCGCTTCCGGCTCCGTTGCGGTGGCGCCGAGGGCGCCTCGGAATGCAACCTACGTCGCTTGAACATGAGAAACGTCCTTCCGTCGAGAGCTCCCTCCAAGGGAGGAGAGCAAGGGAAAGGGACCTCGTCCCCCACGCCCGGCGGGAGGCGTGCGCCGATGGCCACGTCGTGTGGAACCCGGAGGGTGGCGGAGGGACGGAGGGGTAGGGGCGGCACCGGGCTCGAGGAGCCGGCCGCCGCCGGGGCGCTGCGCGGAAGGAGAGACGCCGAGCCCGAAACGAGGCCCGGACGGCATCGGGGAAAACGAAGGGAATGGGCTCGAGCGCGGGCGCTCCAGGCCACTCCGGCGACCGGTGGCCGCGGGGGGCGTGCGAGCGGAAGCGGCGCGAGCCGAACGGGCTCAAGTGGCCTCCCTTCAAGGTTCGACGCCCGCGGCCGGAAACAGCCACCGGCCGGCATCGGTCGCCAGCGGAGAGGCCGATCCTTCGACCCGCTGGGGGCGGGCCGGAACAGGGCGCCGAGGATTGTGAGTCATCCTCTAACCATTACGGTGCGCCGACGAGGAACAACCGAGACGGGAGCGGCCCGGCGTCGCGGCCTCCTCGCCGCGGGCCGCGGCGATGTGGAACACTCCCGGGCATGAGGTACCACCGCATCCTCGGCCCGGCGCCCCTCGGCGTGGCGGGCCTGCTGCTGGCGCTCACGGGCGCCGCCGGGGCCTCGCCGGCCCAGAGCCCCGTCTCGTCCTCGGCCGACGCTTTGGCCCGCACCGCCGCCCAGCCCTTCGCCGGCGGGGTCGCCGTGGGAGAGGTGAGCGACACGGCGCTCGAGCTCTCCCTGGACGAGGCCGTCGCCCGCGGCCTCCGCCAGAACCTCGGCCTGCTCCTCGCCGAGAGCGGCGAGACCGCCGCCCGGGGCGAGCGTCGGCAGCGCCTCGCGGAGCTCCTGCCGTCGGTCTCCGGGCGGGTCTCCCAGGACCGGGAGAAGCTCAACCTCGAGGCCTTCGGCCTGCCGCTGCCGCCCGGCGAGGCGCCCCTCGTCGGGCCCTTCGACGTCTTCGACGCGCGCCTCGCGCTCGAGCAGAAGCTCTTCGACCTCCCGGCCTGGGAGCGCTCGAAGGCGGGCCGGGCCGGGGTCGTGGCCGCGCGCGCCGACGTCCGCGACGCGCGGGACCTGGTGGTCCTGGTCGTCACCCGGCTCTACCTCGGGGTGATCTCCGACCGCGCCCGGGTGGAGGCCGCCGACGCCCAGCTCGCCACCGCCCGCGCCCTCGCCGAGCTGGCGAGCGACCAGCTCGCGGCCGGCACCGTCGCCAAGATCGACGTGCTGCGCTCGCAGGTCGAGCTCGACTCCCGGCGCCAGCAGCGGATCGTCGCCGCCAACGACCTCGAGAAGGACAAGCTCGCCCTGGCGCGGGCCATCGGCCTCCCCCTCGCCCAGCCGATCGAGCTCACCGACCGGATCCCCTACGTCGCGGCCCCGGCCATGAGCGTCGGGGAGGCCCTCGCCCAGGCGCGCTCGCGCCGGGCCGACCTGGCGGCCGCCACGGCGCGCCTGGCGGCGGCCCGCTCGGAGCTCGCCGCGGCGCGGGGCGGGCGCTGGCCCTCGCTCTACCTCAAGGCCGACTGGGGTACCATCGGAGCGACGCCGGCGAGCGCCCTCACCACCTACGACGTCGGCGCCGTCCTCGGCATCCCCCTCTTCCTCGGAGGCCGCGTCCACGGCGAGGTGCTCGCCGCCGAGGCCCGGGTGCACGCGGCCGAAGACCGGCTCGCCGATCTCGAAGGCCGCGTCGAGTACGAGCTCCGCGGCGCCTTGCTCGACCTCGCCGCCGCCGAGCAGCGGGTCACGACCGCCGAGGCCGCCCGCGACCTCGCCGACGAGCAGCTCGCCGAGGCCCGCGACCGCTTGCGGGCCGGGGTGAGCGGCAGCCTCGAGGTGGTCCAGGCGCAGCAGGCGGTCGCGGCTTCCGACGAGAGCTACATCGCGAGCCTGTACGCCTACAACGTCGCCAAGGTCACGCTCGCCCGCGCCCTGGGAGTGGCCGAGGAGCGGACCGCGGAGTTTCTGAAGGGGAGTTGATGAACGGCAGTGACGACGGCAAGGAGGACCGGGGTCTCCGGTCGGTCTGGACGAGCCCCCGCGCGCGCTGGATCGTGCTCACCGCGCTCCTGGCGATCGCCGTCGCGGGGCTCATCGCCTGGCGACACCTCTCGACCCGCGAGTCGACCGACGACGCCCAGGTGGACGGCACCATCCTCTCGATCGCGCCGCGGGTCGGCGGCATGGTGACCGCCGTCCACGTGGCGGCGAACCAGCACGTCGAGAAGGGCGAGGTGCTGGTCGAGATCGACCCGCAGGACTACCGGATCGCGGTGGAGAAAGCCGAGGCCGAGTACCGGGCCGCCCAGGGAGCGCTCGAGGGTGCCCGCGCCGGCGTGCCGATCACCTCCCATGCGACCGCCAGCAGCCTCTCGACCGCCCGGGCGGACCTGGCGAGCGCGCGCTCGGCGGAGCGCTCGGCCGAGCAGGAGATCGCGGCCGCCCGGGCGCGCCTCGACGCCGCCGAGGCGCGGGCCAAGCAGGCCGAGGGCGACCTGGCGCGCATGCAGCTCCTGGTCGCCAAGCAGGAGATCCCCCAGCAGCAGTACGACGCCGCCCAGAGCCAGGCGACCGCCGCGCGGGCCGCCGTCTCCGAGGCCCGGCAGGGGGTGGCGATCGCCGAGAGCCACCGGCACCAGGCGGCGAGCGCCGTGGCGAGCGCCCAGGCCGCGGTCGAGAAGGCCGGGGCCGGTCCCCAGGAGGTGACCGTCTCGAAGGGCAAGCTCACCTCCGCCGAGGCCGAGGTCGAGAAAGCCAAGGCGAAGCTCGACCAGGCGAAGCTCGATCTCGAACGCACCAAGATCACGGCGCCCCTGGCGGGCGTCATCAGCAAGAAATCGGTCGAGGTGGGCGAGATCGTCCGCTCCGAGCAGCCGCTCATGGCGCTCGTGCCGATCGAGGACGTCTGGGTGACCGCCAACTTCAAGGAGACCCAGCTCCACGAGATGCGCCCCGGGCTGCCGGCGGAGGTGTCGGTCGACGCCTACGACGAGAGCTACCGCGGCCACGTGGAGAGCATCGCCCCGGCGACCGGCTCGAAGTTCAGCCTGCTGCCACCGGAGAACGCGAGCGGCAACTACGTCAAGGTGGTCCAGCGGGTGCCGGTGAAGATCGTCCTCGAGACGGGCCAGGACCCCGAGCACCTGCTGCGCCCGGGCATGTCGGTCCAGGCGACCGTCTTCATCCACTGACTTCGCGGCGTCGAGCCGCGCTCGCCGAGCTACCGCCTCCATGTCCGCCGTCACCGCAGACGCCGTCGAACGCCCCGCCGTCAACCGCTGGCTGGTCGCCATCTCGGTCATGGCCGGGACCTTCATGGTGGTCCTCGACACGACGGTGGTGAACGTCTCGCTGCCCCACATCGCGGGCAGCCTCTCGGCGACCACCGACGAGGCGACCTGGGCGCTCACCTCGTACCTGACGGCCAACGCCGTCATCCTCCCGATGACCGGCTGGCTGGCCAATTTCTTCGGCCGGAAGCGCCTCTTGATGGCGTCGGTGGGCGCCTTCACCCTCGCCTCGTCGCTCTGCGGCCTGTCGCCGACCTTGGGGATCTTGGTCGTCTTCCGGATCATCCAGGGGTTGACCGGCGGGGTCATGCAGCCGCTTTCGCAGGCGGTGCTGCTCGAGGCCTTCCCGCCCCACGAACGGGGCAAGGCGATGGGCTTCTGGGGGCTGGGGATCGTGGTGGCGCCGATCATCGGGCCGGTCCTGGGCGGCTGGCTGACCGACAACTTCTCCTGGCGCTGGATCTTCTACATCAACATCCCGGTGGGCGTGGTGGCGCTCGTCATGATGCAGATCTTCATCTTCGATCCGCACTACATCCGGCGGGCGACGGCGAAGATCGACTACTGGGGGATCGGCCTGCTGGCGGTGGGGTTCGGCGCCCTCCAGGTGGCCCTCGACAAGGGGCAGGAGGAAGACTGGCTCTCCTCGCACCTGATCGTGGGGCTCCTGGTGGTCTCGGCCGTCGGGCTCCTCTGGATGGTGGCCCACGAGCTCCGGGCGCGCTCGCCGATCGTCGACCTGCGGGTGTTCGCGAACCGCACGTACGCCTCCGGCGTGCTGCTCATGAGCCTGGTGGGCTTCGTCCTCTACGGCAGCCTCGTGCTCCTGCCGCTCATGCTCCAGACCCTGATGGGCTACTCGCCGCTCGCGGCCGGCATCGCGCTCGCGCCGCGGGGCATGGGCTCGTTCATCGCCATGCCGCTCGTGGGCGTCATCATGAGCCGGGTCGACCCGCGCAAGCTCCTGGTCTCGGGCGTCCTCCTCTCCGCCCTCACCCTCTTCTGGTTCAGCTGGCTCAACCTCGACGCCGGCTACTGGGACCTCTTCTGGCCCCAGTTCATCCAGGGCCTCGGCCTGGGGCTCCTCTTCGTGCCGCTCACCACGATCACCATGGACCCCATCCCCAACGACCGGATGGGCAACGCCACGAGCCTCTACAACCTGACCCGGAACGTCGGCTCGAGCATGGGGATCGCCCTCGCCGAGACCCTGGTGGCGCGCCACGTCCAGATCCACACCAACGTCCTGGGCGCGCGGGTGAACGCCTACGACAAGGTGCCGGTGCTCATGTTCGAGCGCTTGAAGGCGGAGTTCATGGCGCGGGGCTCGGATGCCGTCACCGCCGGCCACCAGGCGCTCGGCGCGCTCGCCGGCATGGTCCACCAGCAGGCGGCGCTCCTCTCCTACCTCGACGCCTTCCGCTGGCTCGGCTGGCTGACGGTGGTGATCCTGCCCCTCGTCTTCCTCATGAAGAGGCCCCGGCACAAGGCGGAGGGGCCGGTGGCGATGGAGTAGGCGCGGCTAGACTGGCCGGCCAAATTGCGGCCGATCGTACGATGGTCGCGACCATTCTGCGATTCGCCTCAGAATGGTCGGCCGGCATTCGAAGGTATCCGAGCTCCGGCCGGGGCCGGAGAGTCACTCCGCGATCCGGGCGCGTCCGGGCTGGAGGACGATGAACTTGCCCTGAAGCCGCTCTCCGAGCCGATTGACAAGCCCTACGACCGACTGCCCGAGGCGAGAGCGGGCACTGACTGGGAACCGGATGTAGACCACTCCGAGGGACTCTGCTCCCTGCGCAAAGACGAGCCGCCCGAAGTCGCGATCCTCGGTGAGGAGAATTCGCTTCTCTCGGACCGTCAACCTGATGACGTCCTCGTCTTCGGAGCCGCGTGCGGTTTGCGCGACAGCGACCACGTCGTGTCCGGCAGCTCGAAGAGCTCGCACCACCGAGAAATCGCAGCTCTCGTCAGCCAGGAAGCGCAACGGTCTCAGGGCTTGCCTGCGGCGACCGGCTCGTCGAAGTCCACGGTCTCTTCGTGGGAGATGCTCTCGGCTGCATACGTAAGAGCGGCCTGGATGTCTTCACGGGAGACATGAGGATAGGCGTCCACCAGGTCTGCGACCGAGGCGCCTTCACCGAGCTTCCGAAGCAGGAGCTCGACCGGCACACGGGTCCCCCGGATGACCGGCTTCCCCAGCATGACCTTCGGGTTCACTTCGATGCGGCTGACTCGTGACGCTCGCATGGCCTTCTCCTCGAGAAGAGTCTAGCAGGTGGCACCAAGCTGGCCCTGGCGTATTGGGTGGGCGGTGGGGGCGGCGAGCCCACCCTGTAGAATCGGTCCGGAGAGCGACTGTGAACTTTGACCACGAGACTGCCCGGGGGTTCGGGCTCGCCGCTGACGGGGCCGAGGAGTCGCACCCACTTGGCGAGAGTGAGGCCTCCCCAGAGGACCGCGCACGGTCCCAGGCAGGGGAGTGGTCCCTCCTGGCCGGCCGATGGAAGTCAGACCTCTCGGTTGATGAGGAGATCGACCAGATCCTCGGGAGCCGGACCCGAGGCCGGCGAGTCGACCTGTGACGGTTCTTGCCTCCAGGAACAAGCCGGGCTGAGCGCCTATACAAGCGCCGTGGGGAGCGCCAATGGACCTCGACCGCGACACCATTCTGCACACATTGGAGGAGCACCGGGCCGAGCTGCGGCGCCTCGGCGTGCGTCGGATCGGAGTCTTCGGTTCCTACCTTCACGGCCGGCCGCGCGAGGGTAGCGACCTCGACTTCCTCGTTCGCTTCGAGCGCCCCAGCTTCGACGACTACATGGACACCAAGTTTTTCCTCCAGGACCTCTTCTCCCGTGAGGTGGATCTGGTGACCGAAGAGGCCCTCAAGCCGGCCCTCGACCACGTCCGCCGAGAGGCCGCCTATGCCCTCGGATTCTGGCCTCTAGCTCGACGACCTTCTCGAATCCATCCGACGGATCGAGCTCTACGCCGGCGAGCGATCCTATGAGGAGTTCCGAGACGACCGCGGCGCTGCGCGACGTCCTGGTCCACGCGTACTCCTCCGTGGACGTCGGAATCGTCTGGGACGTGGTCCAGAACAAGCTCCCCGGGTTGCGGCGCGCGATCGAGGCATTGCGGCAGCCCCCCCAGCCCAACTGATCCGAGCCCTGCGCCCACCCTCGGGCGCCTGCCTTGGAGGCGCAGGGTGACCCCGCCTTCCCCGCCGCCCGCCCTTCCCGTATCCTTCGGCGGAGATCTCTTTCGCCTATTTGCAACTTTCTCTTGACTGAAGGGAACCCGCATGCGCTTAGCGGCTGCGATCGGGCAGTTTCTGTCCGGGTACTTCGCCACGCGCGACCGGAGCGAGAAGACCGAGAAGGCCTACGCCTGCGACCTCGAGCAGTTCGGGCGCTTCGCCGGCGCCGAGCGCGAGGTGGCCGCCATCGACCCCGACCTGGTCGAGGCCTGGGCCGGCGAGCTCAAGCGCCGCGAGTACGCCCCGGCCTCGATCCAGAGGAAGATGGTCTCGCTCCGCGTCTTCTGCCACTACTGGGTGCGGAAGGGCCTCCTCGAGGACAATCCCTTCTGGCGGGTGAAGCTCTCCTTCGGCCGTGCCTGCACCGGTTGAAAGTGAACGGGGATTCCGGGGAAAGTGAACACCGGTTCCAGGGCAAAGTGAACGGCGAATCCAGGGGAAAGTGAACAGCGGTTCCGGCCGAAAGTGGACAGTTGGGGCGTGTTGTTGGAATCGGTGTTCAGATTCGGTGGATTGGGTGATCAAATTGCCCGTAATCGATTGAATCTGTGTAGCTTGGGGTTGGGGGATGTGCCTCGCGACTGGCATCCTGGGCCTCGAAAGGAGGCGGGATGCCGCGAGAGAGGATTTCGATGCGGAAGACAAAGGACGTGTTGCGGATGAAGTGGTCGCTGGGCCTGTCCCACCGGCAAGTGGCCCGGTCGCTGTCGATCAGCGCGGGGGCGGTGAGCAACTGCCTGGACCGGGCCCGGGTCGCGGGTCTTGAGGGCTGGGAGGCGGTCGAGGCGCTGTCGGAGGCGGAGCTGGAGGCACGGCTGTTCCCTCCAGTGCGCAGGGGGCGAGAGTGCCCGGAGCCGGAGTGGACGCAGGTGGACCAGGAGCTGCGCCGGAAGGGCGTGACGCTGGCACTGCTCTGGCAGGAGTACAAGGCCGAGCACCCGGAGGGGTACCAGTACAGCCGCTACTGCGAGCTGTACCGCGGGTGGCGCAAGAGCCAGCAGCTCGAGCTGCGCCAACACTACCGGGCCGGCGAGCGGCTGTTCGTGGACTTCAGCGGTCTGCAGGTGCCGATCTGGAAGCCGGGGTGTGAGGAGGTGGCCTTCGAGGCGGAGATCTTCGTCGCCTGCCTCGGGGCGAGCGACCGGATCTACTGCTGTGCGGTCCGGAGCCAGAAGGTGACGGACTGGGTGGAGTGTCACCGGCGGGCCTTCGAGTTCTTCGGCGGGGTGCCGGAGATCGTGGTGCCGGACAACCTGAAGAGCGGGGTCCAGCGGGCGTGCCGCTACGACCCGGAGCTCAACCGGACGTACTGGGACATGGCGCGCCACTACCAGGTGGCGGTCATCCCGGCGCGCCCCTGCAAGCCGCGCGACAAGGCGAAGGTCGAACAAGCCGTGCAGATGGTCCAGCGCTGGGTGCTGGCGCCCCTGCGCCACGAGCGCTTCACCCACCTGGGGCCACTCAATGCGGCGATGAGGCCGCTGTTGGGCCGGCTCGACGAGCGTCCGCTCCGGGTGCTGGGCGTCTCGCGCCGCGAGCTCTTCGATCGGGTCGAGCACGACGCGATGCGTCCCCTGCCACCGGTGCCCTATGAAGTCGCCGAGTGGAGGCGCGCGAAGGCCGCTCCGGACTACCACGTCGAGGTCGAGCGCCATTACTACAGCGTGCCCTATACCCTGGTGGGCCAGCGCCTGGAAGTGCGGCTGACGGCGCGGGTGGTGGAGATCTTCGAGCGGGATCGCCGGGTTGCCTCCCATGCGCGCAGTTTCGCTCCCGGACGCCATACGACGACGCCCGAGCACATGCCGCCGGAGCACCAGGCGTACCTGGCCTGGACGCCGGAGCGGATTCGCCGCTGGGTGGGCCGATGCGGGCCTCGGGCCGAGCGGCTCGCCGAGGAGATCCTCGCCTCGCGCGACCACCCGCAGCAAGGCTTCCGCGCCTGCCTGGGACTGATCCGGCTCGGCCAGAGCTACGGCCCCGAGCGGCTGGAAGCGGCGTGTGAGCGCGCCCTTGCGAGCGGGGCCATCAGCTATCGCAGCGTCGCCTCGATCCTCCAGCACGGCCTCGACCGCCAAGCGCTCGAGCCGGCGGCCGAGGGCCGGAGGGTCGAGCACGCCAACGTCCGCGGCGCGCAGTACTACCGCCAGGGGGTGGAGCCGTGCTGAGGCATCCGACGCTGGCGAAGCTGGACGAGCTGCGCCTCACGGGTATGGCCAAGGCCTTGGAGGAGCAGCTCCAGGTCACGGCCCCGTACGCCGAGATGAGCTTCGAGGAGCGCCTGGGCCTGCTGGTGGACCGCGAGGCCCTCGAACGCACCAACCGCCGGCTCGAGTACCGTCTCCGGCGGGCGAAGTTGCGCCAGGCCGCGGCGGTCGAGGACCTGGACTTCCGTCACCCCCGGGGCCTGGACAAGCGGCTGATGCGCTCGTTGATCGAGTGCCGCTGGATCGCCGAGCACCACAACCTCCTGCTCACGGGCCCCACCGGCACCGGCAAGACCTACATCGCGTGCGCTCTGGCGCACAAGGCGTGCCGCGAGGGCTACACCGCGCTCTACGCACGGTGCTCGACGCTCCTGCGCGAGCTCGAGCTCGCCCGGGCCGACGGCCGCTACGGCAAGCTCCTGGGCCGGATGGCCAAGACCGACCTGCTGCTGCTTGACGACTGGGGCCTCCCCTCTCTGCCAACATACGGTGAGACGATGCAGCCACCAGAATTAAGGAACCCGAGGGCGAGAGGAGAGGCACCGTATGCCAGAGACGAAGCAGGAGAACGGTTCGGGAGGGCACGGAGCTCCGGCCCGGCCGCTGGAGGGAGCCGTAGGCGACCGGAAGCGGCCGGGCCGCGTGACCTCGGCGCCCAATCCCCAGCTCATCGAGCGTCCGCGTCGGCGCAGGTTCACGGCGGCGTACAAGCTCGAGATCGTCCGCGCGGCGGACGCGTGCACGGAGCCGGGTGAGATCGGGGCTCTGCTGCGGCGTGAGGGGCTGCACTCCTCGCACCTGGCAAAGTGGCGCAAGCAACGGGACAAGGGGGCCTTGGAGGCGTTGTCGAAGCGTCGGGGCCGCCCTGGGGCCGATCCCCGGGCCGCTGAGATCGAGCGTCTTCGCCGGCGTGCCGAGCGCGCCGAGAGCGAGCTCGAGACGGCCCGCAAGGTGATCGAGGTGCAAAGAAACGTCTCCGCGCTTCTGGGAGCGCTGCTCGAGCCCAGGAGCGCGGAGGAGAGCATCGAGCCATGATCGAGCAGACCGTCGAAGAGCTCACGCCCCTCGTCGGGACCCGGCCGGCGTGCCGAGCGCTGGGTGCGTCGCCGGCGACGATCTACCGGCGTCGGCATCCTCCCGACCCACGGCCCCACAAGCCACGAGATCCCCCACCGCGGGCCCTCTCGCCTGCCGAGCGTCAGGCGGTGCTCGACGAGCTGCACGGCGAGCGCTTCGTGGACTCTTCGCCCGCCGAGGTGTGGGCCACGCTGCTCGACGAGGGCCGCTACCTGGCGTCCGAACGCACGATGTACCGGCTGCTCGCCGAGAAGGGCGAGGTGCGCGAGCGGCGCGACCAGCTCACGCACCCTCGCTACGCCAAGCCGGAGCTGCTCGCCGAGCGTCCCAACGAGGTCTGGAGCTGGGACATCACCAAGCTGCGCGGACCGGCCAAGTGGACCTCCTACTACCTCTACGTGATCCTCGACGTCTTCAGCCGCTACGTGGTCGGCTGGACCATCCAGTACCGGGAATCCTCCGCGCTCGCCGAGCAGCTGATCGCCCAGGCGACCGAGCAGCAGGACATCGCACCCGGGCAGCTGACCCTCCACGCCGACCGCGGCAGCGCGATGACGGCCAAGCCGGTGGCCTACCTGCTGGCCGATCTCGGGGTCACCAAGACCCACTCGCGCCCCTACACCTCGAGCGACAACCCGTTCTCGGAGTCCCAGTTCAAGACCCTCAAGTACCGACCCGACTTCCCCGACCGCTTCGGCTCCATTCTCCACTCCAGGAGCTTCGGCCGGGCCTTTATCGACTGGTACAACCACGAGCATCGCCACTCCGGCCTCGGCCTCATGACCCCCGCTGCCGTCCACTACGGCCAGGCCGAGGCGCTACGGGCCGAACGCCAACGCATCTTGACCGCCGCCTTCGAAGCCAACCCGGAGCGCTTCGTCCACGGCCACCCAAAGCCACCCGAGCTACCCAAGGCCGTCTGGATCAACCCACCCGACAACCATGGAGATGCTCCCTAATTGATCGAACCCACCGTCTCACCGGGGTTGACAGGCTCCGCTCGTGCCCCTCGGCGAGTCCCAGCGCCGAGACCTCTACGAGATCCTGGAGGACCGCTCCGGGCTGCGCTCGACGATCGTCACCAGCCAATACCCCGTCGAGAGCTGGCACGACCTGCTCGGCGAGCCCACCCTCGCCGATGCGATCCTCGACCGGCTCATCCACGGCGCCTACCGCCTCGCCCTGACGGGCGACTCGATGCGCAAGGGAGAGCCGTGATCGGCTCGCCGGCACCCGCAGGAGGGCTGTGGAGGCTGCCGCGTCTGCCGGGGCTGCGGACGGCCCGGGGCGCCCCCTCCCAGCCACCGTCCCCGGCCCGACCGCAGCCCCTTGGAAATCGCTCCTGCGTCGCGATTCCCACAGCCGCTTGGAAAACCCCGCCACGGCCTGCGGCCGCGCGGCGTTTCCCACAGCCACCACAGCCCCGGCGACGAACCTGGATCAGCACCAGAAAGGAGGCACCTGCCGACGACGACCGATGAGCCAAAGTGAACACCTTCACCAGAGGAACCTCCCCCCTCCCTCGTCGCTCACGCTCCCACAGGGACCCTGATCACCTTCCTCCGGAATGGGCGTTCACTTTCAGCGGAATAGGCAGGCCGCATCCAGCAGCTCCCGCGCACCCTCAGCGAGGACGAGATCCGCCGCCTCCTGGCGCGCGCCCGCTTCGACTGGGAGAGCGCGACCGAGACCGGCAACGGAGCCGGGAACGGCGCCGACAACGGCATCGACACCGGAGCTGGGGGCGCCCTCGGCCAGCACTTCCTGGCGCTCCGCAACTACGCCCTCCTGGACCTCCTCTTCGCCACCGGCATCCGCGTCGGCGAGGCCGCTTCCCTCACCCTCGACAGCTTCCTCGAAGAGGGTACGACCCTGCGCATCCGCGGCAAAGGCCGCCGCCCCCGCCTCGCCTTCCTCGTCGACCCCCGGAGCCTCGAGCTCCAGGAGACCTACCAGGCCGCCCGCCGCCGGATCGCCGCCGACACCCGAGCCCTCTTCCTCAATGCCTTCGCCACCCCCCTCTCCACCCAGGGCATGGCCAACGTCCTCCGCAAGCTCAAGGACGAGGCCGGCCTCGACCGCCACGTCACCCCCCACATGATCCGCCACACCGTCGCCACCCTCCTCCTCCGCAACGGCGCCGACATCCGAGTCGTCCAAGAGTTCCTGGGCCACGCCTCCATCACCACCACCCAGCGCTATACCCACATCACCAAGCAGCACCTGTTGGCAGCCATCCGAGCTAACCACCCAAGGCTGCTGTGACGAACGTCAGCGTCTCCTCTTCCCACCTCCGTGACACCTACGGGGCCTAAGGATAACAGGAGATTATCGCTTCGCTGCCAACGGCTGAGATTAACTCCGACTACGAGATCGTCGTTTTAGGAGGCGGGATCTCGGGGCTTCTCGTGGCGAGCGAACTGGCTAAGCGGCACTCCGTCTCCCGAGTGGAGGAGAAGGCAGCTATCCCGGAGACCAGATACTGGCTCACCGACTCGGAAGCGCCGCAAAGAATCCTCACCTCGAACCGGCAATCCATTGCTGCTACAGAAGCCTCGACTTCATCGGATACGACGCAACAGTTTATCGTTGCCGAGGCTCCTACGTCCTCCGGAACACCGAGCGCTTGCTGGATCTACTCATCGGCGGCTTTTTAGACTGCGGCGGAAATCTCCTCCCCGGCCACCCCTTCTACGGCTTTCGGCAGGAGCCAGACTCCGTCCTCCTATTCACCAACGAGAACAGCCTCCGGGCGAAGCTCGCTGTCGACTGCATGGGGCTCGGCTCCCCCACCATCTACGCGAAGGGGATCGGGGAGTAGCCGCCGCCACGGATGCCAATACCCATGTCGCGGTACGCCGGAGAGGCCATGCCCCACCGCGTGCGTTCCTCCATGGGCTATACTCAGGTTCAACTCTCGCTGCGGCAGGATACTATGGCGAGGGGACAGACTGGATCGAGAAACGGAGTGCCGTCGACGAGTAGAAGCGCAGCGCCAGCTTCGCCTTCGCGCTGTCGGGATCGGTCGGCCGCATCGACGACCGTACACCCGAGCAAATTCTGACTGTGCTCGACCGGGATCTCACATCGGCTCACGACGATCGCACCTCGCGTGCCGAAGCTTTCCGCGAGGCGCGCTGACGCTCCGCCATCGAGAGAAAGCTGACCAGCATCACTGAGTGAGGTTTGCCATGAACTACTACCTTCTTCGCTCGCTCCTGGCCTCGAACAAAACGTCGATACCTATCTCAACGCCATCACCTTCCTTTGGCGCAAGAGGGGCCGAACGCACCTACATCGAGACCTCCTACGAAAAGGTTATTTTTTCGGCCGAGCGCCCCACCATTGTACTTCTCTCTGCCGTAGGTGCCACTGGTAAGAGCGTTCTCGCCCGAAAACTCTCGTCCGACACTCAACTACCGCTGTTGGATCTGGCCACGCACAAGCCTGTTGGCGACCATACGCTGACTGGGCTCCTCACTGCAGCTTACGACGTTTCCCAAATTGGCGCCGTATTCCAAGGCCTTGCTACCGGAAAGTTCGGTATCATCATCGACGGGCTCGATGAGGGCCGCTCCAAGACAACCGAGAAGGCCTTCGATGCTTTTCTAGACGACGTCATCAAGCTCACTCGCTCCGCTGCCGGTACAACGATATTGATGCTAGGAAGAAGCCAAACCGTAGATGAGTGCTGGACCTACTTCGACGACGCAGGGGTCTCAGCTGGCCTCATCACAATCTCGCCGTTTAATCTTGACAGCGCCAAGCAGTATATTGACACATTCACCGAGGGCTCAGATTCGGCGTTCCCAGACCAATACAGAGTCGTACGCGACCACATTATAGAAAGCCTCGGCGCAGCCTTCTCAGGAGAACCCGAACAAGCACGCGAATCCTTCCTGTTCTTTATCGGCTACCCGCCGGTTCTAGACGCCATCGTCACACTCCTGACCAGCGAGCGTAATTACCACAAGCTTCTCGAAGACTTTACGTCCGCCGGGTCGGGCGATATCGAATTGGCCCTCCTCAGACGCATCGCCGACTACATCCTGGCGAGAGAACGAGACCTTAAAGTCATACCCAACATCGTTAAGCCGTTGGTTGACGGTGCGCCCGCGGAGATCCACGGCCCCTCGGTGGACTCCGCTTTCTCTCCAGAGGAACAGTGCGTTCGCCTCTTGGCATACGTTCTGGGGCAGCAGGTGGCCTATCCTGCAATCCCTGACGCCCTCCTCAACGAACGATACGAAGAGCAGCTCGAATCATGGATACCTGAACATCCCTTCCTTGCGGGACGCACATTCCGCAATGCAGTCTTTGAGGCCGTTGTCTTGGCCAATATTATCAGGCTAAAAAATGGGGATTATGGCGACCTCGCTTTGCGATACGCAGCAGCGAGCAAGAGTAGCTATCACTTGATTTACATGCTGAGCCGAGAGGATGCGCCGTCTACGATCTTGCCGGAACACCTGCGGCTTATTGTTGCGTCAGCCCTTGAATTCCGATCCACGCGGTGGGGTGTAGAGGTAACTGTCTCTGGGGAAGCATCCGAGGAAGGTGCCTCCAGCGTTAGTCACCAGTTGCTTGAGATTGAGGTCGAAGTGATGCTAGCCGACCAGGAGGAGCCTTCGCGAGCCTTCCGATTCACAACGGAAGTCGACGAGAGCACCAAGCTCCATCTGGGTTCGCGCCTATTTGCTACAGCGATATCCGTGCCCTGCGAGGTCGAACTCCAAGGGTTACCCGAAGTAGAACTCGGGGCACCAGTTGAAATCAACGCTCGGTCAATAGACCTTAGCTGCGAGTCCCTAGTTACACGCTCCGCTCCTCGTTCAGAACGGAATGATGTGACGCTGATCGCTGATAGGTTCGTAAGTAGAGCGCGGCAGGTGATCACCAACGGAGCGGATTTGGCAATCGCGGTAGGTACTCTTGACGGCATCGCATACCCGCTCATTCAGTATGCCCAGAAGCAAGACCGGCCGCCCGAGGATCCATACTTAAAACAGAAATATTTGAGGGCACGAAGGATTCTATCCGAATTCAGATCGCATAGCCGCGGCTCTATGGCGCGATACAAGTATAAAATTGAGAGCGACAGGGTCATCAAGAATCCGATTGGTAAGGCCGTGCTGAGAAGTCTCTTGTCGGACGGGATTCTGCGGCTTGAAGGGAAGTTCTTCTTTCTGGACGCGGATCTACTTTCGTCCAAGATGGGAGTCACTTGGCAGGACTTGAGACGAGGTAGAGCTCCAGAGGCAATGCTCAATTATCTACGGCAGGTGAAGTGATCTGGTTGTAATGACTTTCCCTCGTGCGACGAAGAAGTCTACCAGGTTGGATTTCCTTCCTCGACCTGGCGAACCAAGCCGCGCAGCATGGCTCTGAGGACGAGCGAAGCACCATCCGGCCAGTTCTCTCGGCCATCATCAGGGCGTTCCCGCCGGATGCCTCCAACTTGACCGAGGTGGCCGGTGAGTGCGGGTGGAATGGGCAGCTCGGTGACAAGCCCTTCGCGCGTAAGCGTCCGGCCAACCCACCTTCCGCCGGCAGGGCCGGCTCGACAAGATCGGCGCCAGGAGGTGGCCTATGGCACGGAAGCGAGTCGAGTCGTTGGAGCGCGGGACGACGTGGCGGCGGTGGTGGCGGAGTGGTGCGAGAGTAAGCGTCCGGTGAACCCACCCTCAGGCGCTGAGCCCCGCGGCGGGAGCCCGCGGGTGTCCAGCCAGCCGCTCAGGCGGCGGCCCGGGCTTGCGGCTCGAGAGCCTCTGCCCAGGCGACGGGGGTGAGCTCGGCGACGGCGTCGCTGGGATGGGAGGGCAGGCGCTCGAAGAGATCGCGGAGGTAGGCGAAGGGGTCGAGGTCGTGGAGGCGAGCCGAGGCGATCAGGCTGTAGAGGATGGCGGCGCGGCGACCGCCCTCGTCGCTGCCGGCGAAGAGCCAGTTCTTGCGGCCGACGGCGACGCGGCGAAGCGCCCGTTCGGCGTTGTTGTTATCGATGGCGAGATCGCCGTCGGTGGTGTAGCGGCGAAGCGCCTGCCACTGGAGCTGGGCGTAGGTGAAGGCTCCGCCCATCGGGCTCTTGGGGATCACCCGCGGGGCCTCCTCCTGGAGCCAGTGGGCGAAGACGTCGAGGACCGGCACCGAGTGAGCGCGGCGCATCTCCAGGCGATCCTCGGGGGAGAGCTCCCGCGCCCGCTTCTCGACCTGGTAGAGCTGGCGCACGAAGGCGAGCGCGGTCAATCCCCGCTCGGGGTCCGTCGTCCGGGCGTCGTAGAACTTCCTTCGGGCGTGGGCCCAGCAGGCGACCTCGGTGACCGTGCCACCGGCATAGATTCCGTCATAGCCGCCATAGGCATCGGCCTGGAGAAACCCCGAATAGCCTTCCAAGAAGCGCGCCGGTCCGTCGCGCTTGCGATCCGGGGTGTAGTCGAAGACCGCGTGGCGGTGGTCTCGGTCTCCGAGGTAGACCCAGAGCCGAGCCGTCCGGGTCTGCTCGCGGCTCCTGTCGAGCACCGGCACCAGCGTGTCGTCGGTGTGGAGGACCTTCGAGGCCAGGACGTCGCGCTTCATGGCCTCGACCACCGGTGCAGCCAGCGCCGCCGCCGCGCCCACCCAGTCACAGAGCGTCGAGCGCGAGAGCTCGACACCGTGGCGGGCGAAGATCCCCGCCTGGCGGGCGAGCG
Source organism: uncultured Acidobacteriota bacterium (assembly GCA_963741925.1). Classification (GTDB taxonomy): domain Bacteria; phylum Acidobacteriota; class Thermoanaerobaculia; order Multivoradales; family DATKCC01; genus CAVUBL01. Next base: position 241,833 of record CAVUJU010000001.1, on the reverse strand, counting down.
GCAGGTGGTCGGCGTACTTGCTGACCACGACGTGGGCCAGAAGGCCCGGGCCGGGCAGGCCCTTGGCGATCGGCTGGGCCGGCGCGGACGCCGTGACCACCCCGTCCTCGCAGAGTCGGCAGGCGTACTTGCCGCACACGGTCTCGAGGACGAAGAAGGAGGCCGGGACGTACTCGAGCTGCTCCTTGACCTCCTCGCCGATGCGCACCATCGGGGCACCGCAGCCGCGGCACTGGCGCTCGTCTTCAGAGGGCTCGTGCTCGACCCGCTGGCGTGGCAGATCCTCCGGCAGCCGCCGGCGGCCGTGGCCCCGACGCCGGGGTCCAGAAGGCGGCGGCTCCTCGGGGTCGTCGGGCTCTTCCGGGAGCGCCGCGGCGGCCAGGCCCTGGATCTCTCCCAGCGCCAGGGCGAGCTGATTCGGATCGATCCGCTCCGAGCTCCGGCCGAAGACCCGCCGGGCGAGAGCGTCGATCTGATGTTGCAATTGCTCCTGGCGACGATAGCTTTCCTGGAGCTCTTGATGGAGCTCCGCGATCAATTGCTTGAGCAGGCCCGGGTCGTCCGGGAGCGTCGCGGGAGGGCTCATTCGATGGACGGATTCTACCTCAGAACCCGTCCGAAGGAAAGGTTTTTTTCAGCTCGCGGCGAGGCGAAATCTCTTGTGCCGGAGGGCTCCGGCGAGGTCGATGCCTTCGAGCAGCAACATCAGCTCCGAAGCCTCCAGCTCGACGCAACCGGAGGCCCCCACGGGGAAGTGAAACACCCCGCGCTCGAGCCGCTTGTACCAGAGGCAGAACCCGGTGCGGTCCCAGAACAAGATCTTCACCCGGTCGCCTCGACGATTGCGAAAGACGTAGAGGTGTCCCGAGAGTGGCTCCTCGCCGAGGCTGCGCACCGTCGCCGCCAGCCCGTCGAAGGAGCGCCGGAGGTCCACCACCTCCGTCGCCACGAAGATCTGGACCGCCGGCGGCAAGCTCAACATGAGCCATGCTCCTCGATCACCGCCAGCAGGCGCGCGAGCGACTCCGCCTCGAAGTCAACCGGAACCCGCAGGACCCGGCCGCCGGGCAGCTCGAGCTCGAAGCCGTCGCCCGGCGAGCCGCCCCGCCGAACCTCCGGCTCCACGATCCGCACCGGGACGAACGCCGGGAGCGCCCCCGCCGGCCGGTCCTGCACTCGACCCTCAGCCGGCGGCCGACCCGGCAGGCCCAGCTTCCACTTCCACCAACGAAACGACGCCACCGCCACCCCGCGCCCGCGACAGAAGGCCGTTTGCGTCAGCCCGCTCTCGCGCCACTCGTCCACCAACCGCCGCCACGCTCTCTCCCGCTCCGACGACTCGACTCGCTTCCGCGCCATGGGTCACCTCCTGGCGCAGATCTTGTCGAGCCGGCCCCGCCGGCGGAAGGTGGGTTGGCCGGACGCTTACGTGCGAGAGCGGGCTGACGCAGGAGGCCTTCTGTCGGAGGCGCGGGGGCGGGATGGCTTGCGCCTGGTGCTAGTGTTGGCTTGTTCTCCCTTGGCCAAGCTCTACAGGCGTTCTCGAGGCCTCTGAACAGGCGGAAAGTTCTAGCATTGATATCGTGGAGGCGGATCGTGGCCCAGCTGATCGTGCGGAAGGTCGAGGACGAGGTGGTCCGGGCGCTCAAGGAGCGGGCCGGGCGGCATGGGCGCTCGGCGGAGGCGGAGCACCGGGAGATCCTGCGGGCGGCTCTGCTGGAGGCGCCGGCCGAGGACCCGAAGGCGATCCTCTTCGACATGCCGGACGTCGGGGAGGATGCGGACTTCGAGAGGCTTCGCGACCTACCTCGGCCGATCGCGCTGTGAGGTTCCTGCTCGACACGAACGTCGTCTCCGAGCTCCGGAAGAAGGGCCGGGCCGATGCCGGCGTCCGCGAGTGGATGAGCTCGGTCGAGGGCGGAGACCTGGCCCTCTCGGTCCTGGTGCTGGGGGAGATCCGGCTCGGGATTCTCCGCTTGAGGCGCCGGGATCGGGAAGCGGCACGGCATCTGGCCACGTGGTTCTCCCGCTTGAAGCATGCCTACCGAGGGCGGACCTTGCCGGTGGACGCCGAGGTCGTCGACGCCTGGGCACGACTCAACGGGACGCGCTCCCTGTCGATCATCGATAGCCTCCAGGCGGCCACCGCGCTGGTCCACGGCCTCACCTTCGTCACTCGCAACGAGGCGGATCTCGTCGGCGTGGACGTACCACTGCTCAACCCCTTCGTGGAGTGACCCGCGCGCCGGGCGGCTCGACGAGGCCGCCTTTTCCCCGAGCAGTCCGACCGCGGGCTCCAAAGGGGAGGACTCAGAAGTTGCGGGTGGGCTTGACAAGCCTCCGTTGGACGCGGTAGTCTGGCGGTAACGACAGCGCGAGCCTTGTCCTGGCCCGGCCGCGGGCGGAGCCCGCCGAGCGGCCGGCGCCTTTGGGCACGAGGCCTCGCAACTACCAACGGCCCGAGCGAGCGGGAACTCGCCCGGGCCTGCTACGCAAAGGAGAAGTGACCTCCCATGCGCAACGAGCAAGAGAGTAGCAGCCGGACGGCGGGTGCCGTCCAGTCCCCTTCCACCTCCTCAGCCTCATCGTCCACTTCTGGCGCCTCCGCGCCACCTTCCCGCGGCTCGTCCCGAACGCCTCGGGAGAATGCCTTCTCGCAGGCCTTCCTGCTGCGGGCTTCGAAGCTGCCGGAGCTGCCTTCCACGGCACCGGCGGCGCTCGCGCCGGGGGCCTACTGGGCGGGGCTGTTCGAGGTGGAGCGCTCGGACGTGGAGCACGGCGGCGGGGTGTGGGCCGTGGTGCGGAAGGGCGAGCCGGTCGCCGCGGGCGGCCGGGCGGTGGCGGTGTTCCGGCACCGGTCGGACGCGCTGCTGGTGGCGGCGACGCTGCCGGCGCTGGCGGCGCCGAACCGGCTGGTCCTGGGTGAGCGGGGCCGGCGGCTGGGCTTTCCCGTCCACGACGGGCAGGTGTGCATCGGGCACCTGGCGCGCTCGGAGCCGGCGGTTCTCGAGATGCTGCGGGCCTCGCGGGTGCTCGTGGGGTTCCCGGAGCACCTGGCGCTCGCGGTCTCGTCCCTCGGCGCCGAGGAGCTCGCGATCCTCGGCCGGGCGATCGAGCGCCGGATGATGGGCGGGTGAGTCCCGTGCGGTCCCGGAGGGGTGGCGCTGGCCGCCCCTCCGGACCAACCGCCTGCGCTCAGTACCTCGGTGCAGAAATACGGTCACGCACCGAGGGCGCTGGGGCGCCACCCCCGCAAGGCGCGCGACCGAGGCATACCCGAAGGTCTGTCGCAGGGAGCGCAACGCCGCTGGGGTGGATGCAGCGGCGCCCGAATGCGAGCGTATTTCTGCACCGAGGTACTATGCTTGTCTCGGAAGGAGGAGCTTCGATCTTGACCACCGATCCGCGTCATGTGGGGGCCTACGGGATCGCCGAGGCGGCGCACTACCTGACGTTGCCGCCGGCCACGCTGCGTACCTGGGTGCGGGGGAGGTCTTATCCCACCGCCGAAGGGCGGCAGTTCTCGGACGCCTTGATCCAGCTCCCGGAGCCGGCCGAGCCGCTCCTATCCTTCACCAACCTGGTCGAGGCCCACGTGCTCAAGGCCATCCGGCGGCGACACGGGATCCCCATGCAGAAGGTGCGGCCGGCCCTCCTCTACCTCGAGGAGGAGCTCGGTGTCTCCCATCCGCTGGCTCGTCAGGAGCTCCTGACGGATGGGGTCCATCTCTTCGTCGAGCACTTCGGCCAGCTCGTGAATCTCTCCCGGTCCGGCCAGCTCGCCGTGCGCGAGCTGCTGGAAGCCCACCTGCGCCGAATCGAGCACGACGCGCAGGGGCTGGCTCTTCGTCTCTTCCCGTTCAGCCGCGGCGACTCCCTGGACGTGCCCCGCATCGTCGTCGTCGACCCACGAATCTCCTTCGGGCGCCCGGTGATCGCCGGCACCTCGGTTCGCACCGATGTGATCGCCTCCCGTCTCAAGGCCGGAGAGTCCGTCCAGGACCTGGCGGAGGACTACCGCGTCGAGGTCGACCAGATTGAAGAGGCGATCCGGTACGAGCTCGCCGCCTGAGCCCGTCTTCTTCTCGGACGAGAACCTCGGCCGAAGGGTCTTCCCCGAGCGGCTTCGGGACGCCGGAGTCCGGCTGGAGGTCCACCTCGATCACTTCGCCCAGGGAACGGTGGACCAGGACTGGCTGGGTGAGGTCGCGGCGCGGGGCTGGATCCTCTTCACTCTGGATGCGCGTCTCCGCTACAACCCGTCTTCGCCAAATGGGCTCGTGCGGGCGCGGAAGGAGCTCTGCCGAGGACCCGAAGGCGGTCCTGCTCGACATGTCGGACGTGGGCGAGGATGCGGACTTCGAGCGCATCCGGGAGACGTCCCGGCAGTTCGACTCTTGACGGCACCTCGGCGGCCGCTCCGTGTCCTTGCCAGGTTCCGGCCACCTCCTGGCGAAGAGGGTGTGTAGTCCATGATGTATACTGCCGGCCGGAGGTCGTCCTGATGGCCGAGCCACTGCACCGTACTCAGATCCTCTTGCGGAAGGACCAGCACGTGGCGCTGCGCGACCTGGCCTCGCGGGAGGGGACGAGCCTGTCGGAGCTCATCCGCATGCTGGTCGATGACGGGCTGGAGCGTCGGCACAACGAGGCCGAGGTGCGGACCGAGCGCAGGCTTCGTGCCCTCGAGAGGATCGAAGAGCATGCCCGCGCCGCGCAGGAGAGGAGAGGCGGACGCCCTCTCGAGATCGACCCGGCGGAGGTGATCCGCCAGCTCCGGGAGGAGAGGGATGACGAGCTCGTCCAACGGCTCACGCCCGCTGGTGATCGACGCTAGCTACGCGGTGCGCGCCGTGTCGTCTTCCTCGTCGTCTCCGGAGTGTCGCAGGCAGCTCGCGACATGGGTTCGAGAAGATCGAACCCTTCTCTCACCGGCGCACTGGATCGCAGAAGCGGTTTCGGCACTTCGCAGACTCCAGTTCGTCGGCGAGATGTCGCCGGAGGAGACGGATCGAGCGGTCGAGGATCTCTTCGCCCTGGAGATCGGGTCCGTCCCTTGCGATCTCGCGCTCTGCAAGGCGGCGCTCGATTGGGCTCACCGCATGACTCACTCCAAGGCCTACGACGCCTTCTACCTCGCTCTCGCCGAGGCGAGAGGCGCGGAGCTCTGGACGACGGATCAGCGTCTGGAGAGCCGGGCCCGGCAGCTCGGGGTGGACTGGGTCTGCTCGGTAGGGGCGTAGCCTCGACGCCCGGCGACCGGGGCTGGCGACGAGAAAACCTCTACGATCGCGGCTCTGACCACGGCGCGCGAGCCTGAAACCACCCCCGCCCGCCGGCGTACTACTGGCAACAACGGGAGGGGCCGACGATGGAGAGCCTCTGCCGGGACCTGCGGTACACACTCGCCGACCCGGTCGCGGTGCTGCGCGAAGAGTGGGGCCGGTCTCACGTGATGCCCACCCGACCGTAAGCTTGCCGGATCGCCTCGCTCTTGCGGTCGCGCTCGTCGGGATCTCCGGCGTAGAACGTGGCGGCCACCGTGAGCAGTGTGTCGAGCACGTCGGAGAAGACCGCGAGCCGGTTGAGTCGGGTCAGCGCCAGGTAGTAGAGGATCGCCACCTCGCGAGCGCCGAAAACCAGCGCGCCGCCCTCGTCGCGCGCGGTGAGCACCTCGAACGCGGCCTTGTTGTGGATGTTGCTGTTGGTGTGGACCCCGCCGCTGTCGCGGCTGGTGACCACGAAGTCGTCCACGTGGGCGGGCTGGCCCAGCCGTGCGGGATCCGAGAGGTCGCGCAGCGGCCGCCCTCCGCCGCCCAGCCCGGGGCCGATCTCCCAGCTCCACTGCTCGACCGAGCTGTCCTCGCCGACCGTGTACCAGTTGTTGACGATGACGCCGAAGATGTCGCTGAACGACTCGTTGAGGGCGCCGGACTGGTCCTTGTAGACCAGGTCGGAGGTGAACTCCGTGACCCCGTGGGTGAGCTCGTGGGCGATGACGTCGAGGAAGCGCGAGAAGCTCCGCAGGTCGCCGTTGCCGTCGCGCACCTGGCCATAGAACATCGTGTGCTGAAACCAGACCGCGTTGAACCACTCGGGCGGCGCCTGGTCCGCGGGCAGCGTGCAGTTGACGATCGAGACGAGCTCCATGCCCTGGTTGTCCACGCTGTCGCGCTTGAGCACCCCGTTGTAGAAGTCGAAGACGCGGGTGGCGTTGACGTGGGCCGAGATCGCGGCGGGGTTGGTGGCGGCGAAGTCGGCACCGGCGGCGTGCACCGGGTCGGCGGGGCGCGGCGTGTGGTCGAGGTCCTGGAGGCCGAGGTCGAAGGTGCGGACCTTGCGCACCGGGTCGCTGAGCTCGAAGACGGCCCCTGCCTGGCGCCCGAAGAACTCCCCGTCGCTTCCGAGCTCGTCGACGCCCCGGCACTTGACCGGGATGTCGAGGAGGGTCGGGTTGGCGCTGAAGTCGTAGAGGAGCGTCCCGTCATGGGCGTCGACGAGGTAGTCGACCTCCGGGTGGAGGTCTCGCGGCGAGCCTCCGAGGCCGTGACCCGGGCGCTCCTCGTCCTCGAGGTCCTCGCGCATCTCGGTCGGCACCGCCGGCACGCGGCGGAAGTAGTAGGCCAGGTGCCAGGAGCCGTTCCCCGGATGGTGAAACCAGGTGAGCTCGGGAGCGGGTAGCTCCCCGAGCTCGGCGACGGACACGCCGGCGGCCTCGGCGATCGCTTCGGCCGCCTGCCCCGGGCTCACCGAGGCGAAGGGCGAGATGCCGCCGATGTCGGCGACCCGGGCGTCCATCGAGACCATCTCCCGGTCCGGGTCGAGCTCCACGACCGCCTTCGAGCCGAAGACCGGGATCGCCGAGCGCATCTGGTCGAAGGTGACCGTGCGGGTGCCGGTGAGCGGTTGCTCGCGGACCGCGCGGAGCCGGAAGTCGGGCACGATCTCGGGACGCTCGGGCGCCGAGAGAGAGCGGACCGCGGCGCGCTCGTCGCGCTCGAAGCTCGCGCTCAGGAAGTGACGGGCCGCCGCCTCGTCGCTGTGGAACCGCGAGTCCTCGACCACCTCGGGCGCGACGCCCGCCAGGCCGCGCACCCGCCGCTGGGGCGTGTCGACCGGCCGGCCCGCGAGGTCGCCGGCTCGGACCGTGAGCTTCATGAAGGGGTCGGGCATGGTTCCTCCTCATCGCTCGCCCCGGGGAAGTCGACGGTGCGACCGCGGGCGAGCCGATACTTGACTGACGAACGACCGGCCCGCTTTCCCTCAACCCTGCGCGCCGGGGCGCGGGGGCTCCGCTTCGGGTGCTCCCGCTCGCCACCCGACGAGGGTCGGCACCAGGAGCAGGCTCGCTCCGAGGGCAGCGAGGAGGCCGCCGATCACGGTGATGGCGAAGGGCTGGAAGACGGGGGAGCCGGCGGTGGTGCCGACGGCGGCGGGGAGGAGCGCGGCGACGGTGGTGGCCGTGGTCAGGAGGATCGGGCGCAGGCGCACCGAGGCGGCCTCGGCCAAGGCCGCGCGGCGACCGAGGCCGGCGGCGCGGCGGCGGTTTCCGAAGTCGACCAGCACGATGGCGTTGTTGACCGCCACGCCGGCGAGAGTCACGGCGCCCATCCCCACCGAGAGGTCGAGGGCCCGGCCGGTGGCGGCCAGGGCGACGAGGGCGCCGGCCAGGGCCAGGGGGACGGTGGCCAGCACCGCCAAGGGCTGGAGCCACGAGCCGAGCTGGACCGCCAGGATGAAGTAGATGAGGGCGAGGGCGCCGGCCAGGACCCCGGCCATCTCCTCGCCGGTCTGGATCAGCACCGGGTACTGACCGCTGAAGTCGACGGTGTAGCCGGCGGGCAGGTGGAGGCCCTCGAACCTCCCCCGGAGACGCCGGACGAGGGCCGGGATCGAGCCCTCGACCTCGGCCACCAGGGTGATCTCGCGCTCGCCGTTGAGGCGCGTGATCTCGGCCGGCGCCGGGCGAACCGCGATCCGGGCGAGGCGGCCCAAGGGGACGAGGGCGCCGCGCGAGAGCGGCACCGGCAGGCGGGCCAGGCTCTCGGGGTCCACCTCGCCGCCGTCTTGAGGCCCGACCTCGCCGCCTCCGCCAGCCGGGAGCCGCAGCCAGACCCCCACCGACTCGCGCTGCCGCACCACGGTCGTCGCCTCGAGCCCGGCCCGCGCCGCCCGGAGGGCCGCGAGCACCTCGTCCGGGCGGGCGCCGTGGCGGGCCAGCGCCGCCCGGTCCAGGCGCACGTCGACCTCCCCGGCGCGGACCTTGGTGTTGTTGACCACGTTGGCGACGGCCGGATCGTGCTCGAGGATCGTCTGCACGCGGCCGGCGAGCTCGGTGAGCTTCCCCAAGTCCTCGCCGTAGACGGTCACCCCGAAGAGCGCCGGCAGGCCGGAGAAGCTTTCGTCGATCTTCTCCTGGGTCGGCTGGTGGTAGAGGAAGACGACGCCGTCGAGCCGGGAGAAGGCGCGCCGGAGGTTGTCCGTGAGCGCCGCCGCCGAGCGCTTCCGCTCGCCGTGGGGCGCGAGCTTGATCAGGAGCTCGCCCTTGTTGACCCCCTCGATCTGGGCGCCGGTCTCGGGCGAGCCGGTCCGCCGGTAGACGGTGGTGACGTCGGGCTCGGCGAGGGCCACGCGGTCGAGGATCCTCCCCACCCGGTCGCTCTCGGCGAGCGAGGTGCCCGGCGGCATGACGTACTCGATCAACAGCGCGCCCTCGTCGATGGGCGGCAGCACCGAGACGCCGGTGGCGGTGGCCGCCAGGGCGGCGAGGCCGACGAGGGCGAGTGCCGCGCCGGCGACCACCCACCGGTGCCGGAAGCAGAAGGCCAGGGCGCGCTGGAGGACGCGGTCCAGCCGGGCGAGGAGGCGAGCGCCCAGGAAGTCGTCGGGCGGGCGGTCACGCGCCGGCCGGCCCGCGCCGCCGCGGCCCAGGAGGAGGGGCACCAGGGTGAGCGACAGGACGAGGGAGACCAGGAGGGCCGCCCCCAGCGTGATCCCGAAGGGGCGGAGGAAGAGGCCGGCGATGCCGGTCACGAAGACCAGGGGGAGGAAGGCGGCCACCGTGGTGAGAGTCCCCGAGGCGTCGGGGCCGGCGATCTCGGCCGCCCCGGCGATGGCCGCCTCGCGGGGGTCGGCGGCGGTCGCGCCGTGGCGGTCGATCGTCTCGGCCACCACGATGGCGTCGTCCACCAGCATGCCGATGGCGAGCGCCAGGGCGGTGAGCGTCACGGTGTCGAAGCCGAGCCCGGCGAGGCGCATGGCGAGGACGGTGGCGAGGAGGGTCAGCGGGATCGTCCCCGCGACCACCAGGGTGGGCCGGAGCGCCCCCAGGAAGAGGTAGAGGACGACCACCGCCAGCACCGCGCCCAGGACCAGGTCGACCAGGATTTCGTGCTGCGACTCGGCGAGGATCTCCGACTGGTCGTAGAACTTCTCGACCTGGGTGCCCGGCGGGAGGAGGCCGCCCCCATCGGTGCGACCGGTCAGGCCGGCGAGCGCCCGGTCGACGCCGGCCACCACCCTCGCCGGGCTCGCCCCCGGCTCCTTGCGGACGATCAGGGCGACCGCCGGCCGGCCGTCGCCACGGACTGCGTAGTGGCGGGGGGCGCGGCCTTCGGAGAGGTCCGCCACCGAGCCCAGGAGGACCGAGCGGTCGGCCGCCGCCACCAGCGGGACGGCGGCGAGGTCCCCGAGCCCGGCGATCCGGGCGTCGCCCCGCACCAGGTACTGGCGGCCGCCGCGGTCGAGGAAGCCGGCGACGGCGCCCGTGTTGTGGCGGTCGAGGAGGTCGGCCACGTCCGCCACCGAGAGGTGGAGACGGGCCAGCAGATCGGGGCGCAGGTCGACCCAGAACGCCCGCCGGTCGCCGCCCAACACCTGGATCGTGGAGACGCCCTCGACCCCCTTCAGGCGCGCCACCAGGTCGTGGCGGGCGACGCTGGCCAGGGCCACCGGGTCGGCGGCGCCGTAGAGCACGTAGCCGGAGACCTCCTGGAGGGTGGTGCCCAGGGTCTCGAGGCGCGGGGAGACCCCCGCCGGCAGGGTCCCCTGGACGTGGGCGAGGCCCGCCTGGACGAGCTGCCGGGCGTCGGCGACGGAGGTGCCCCAGGCGAGCTGGACGGTGACCTGGGAGAGTCCCTGGGCCGAGGTCGAGGCCACGCGCTCGACGCCGGGAATGGCCCGCATCTCCCCCTCGATGGGGCGGGTGACCAGGAGCTCCACGTCCTCCGGGGCGGCGCCCGGGTCGTGGGTGATCACGTTGACCACCGGCACGTCGAGGTTGGGGAAGAGATCGACCGGCAGGTGGAAGGCGGCGTAGACCCCGAGGAGGGCGAGGGCGCCGAGGGCCAGGAGGACGACCCTCGGGTGGTCGATCACCGCGCCGAGGGCGCGGCGCATCAGTCCGCCACCCGGAAGGTCTTGGCGAAGTCCCGGTTCTCGAGCTCGTAGGCGCCCTGGACGACCACCTGGGCGCCGGGCGCGAGGCCCGAGCGGATCTCCACCCAGCCGCCGGCCGCGAGGCCGGTCGCAACCGGCCGGCGCTCGTAGCCCTTCGGCCCCGCGACGAAGACGAAGGGGCGGCCGGCGTCGTCCCGGACGACGGCGCTCGCCGGCACCGCCAGGGCGCGGCGGTGGACGGCGAGGCGGAGGCGGCCGCTCACCGCCTCGCCGGGCCGCAGGCGGCGGTCGAGCTCCGGGCCTTCGAGCCAGACCTGGGTGGCGCCGTCGGGCGTCGAGTCCGGGAGCACCCGGACCACGGTGGCCCGGAGGGGAGCGGCAGGCTCACCGCTCTCGCCCCCCCCCGGCTCGGCGGTCTCGACGGTGGCGCTCTTGCCCTGGAGCCGGGCGGCCTCGGCCGGCGACGGCGGGTAGAGGGTCGCCACGACCCGCAGGCTCCCCGTGGCGACGATCTCGGCCAGGGTTTCGCCGGCCGCCACGTCCTGGCCCACGCTCACCCGGCGGCGGGCGAAGGTGCCGGCGGCGGGGGCGGTGAGCTCGAGGGCCCGGCCGAGGCGGGCGAGATCGCCGCGGGCGGCGGCGAGGTCGGCCGCCAGGCGGGCTCGCTCGTCTTCGGCCTGGAGGAGCTCGTCCGTCCGGATGAGCTGCTCGCGCGCCGCCGACCGCTTCAGAGCGACCGCCCGGTCCGCCAGACGGAGGCGCTCCTCGAGGCTCGCGACCTTCGCCGCGAGCGCCTTCCGCCGGGCCGAAGCCGCCGGGCCGCCGAGCTTGAACAGTGGCTGGGACCTTCGGACGGCGGCGCCGTCGGCGGCCCGGACGGCCTCGATGCGGCCCGCCTCGAGGGCGGCCACCGGGACGCTTCGCCGGCTCTCGACCCGGCCGAACCAGGGCTCGGTGCGGGTGAAGTCCCGCCGCTCGGGCCGGGCGGTCCGGAGGAGCTCGCGCTCGGCCTGGGCGGCCTTCGTCCCCGCACCCCCGCCCGGGCGCTCGCCGCCGCAGCCGGCGAGGCCGACCGCCAGGAGGGCGGCCAGGAGCGAGACCAGGCGCGGTACCCGGCGCCGGACCGGGACCGTGCCCCTTCGCCCCACGCCCCTGCCCCGCGGCGGCTCTGCCGGCTCTTCGCTCATGGTGTCGTCTCCGCGCTCTCGGCTGCGGTCGGCCCGCCGGCGCCCCCACCCGACCCCAGGAGCTCGCGCCCGCTCGCGATCTCGAGGGCCACGGTCAGGTCCGCCAGGCGGCGCTCGAGGGCCAGGCGCTCCAGGCGCTTCGCCGACAGAGCGGCCGCCGCCCGAGCATAGGCGAAGCGGTCGCCGGTGCCCCGCTCGGCGGCCCGGCGCTCGGCCTGCGCCCGCCGCTCCAGGGGGCCGAGGGCCGCCGTCGCCGCTGCGATCTCGCGGCGCAGCGGCGCGAGCTGGGCGTCGATCCGGGCGAGCTCGGAGCGAGCCTCGGCGAGGCGGGCGGCGTACTCGTCGAAGAGTTGCTCGCGGGTCGCTCGCTCGACGGCGATCCGGCCCTGGCCGCGGTCGAAGAGGGGCAGGCCGATGGTCACGCCGGCCCCCGCCGTCTCGATGTCTTCCGGGTCGCGGGCGGCCTCGAGACCGATCCGGATCGCCGGGAAGCGCGAGCGCACGGCGGCGCGCAGACGCGCCTCCTGGCTCTCGTACCCGGCGCGCAGGGCGACCAGGTCGAGGCGGCGGTCCGCGAGGCCGGCGGCGAGCTCGCCGTCCGCGGGCGGCCGGGCCGCGAGGAGGCCCGCGATCGGCTCTCGCGCCCCGCCCTCGATCGGGACGCGGCGCCCGGCCGGGAGGCCCAGGGCCCGGTCGAGCTCGACCCGCTCAGCGTCGCGCTCGGAGCGCGCCTCGAGGAGCGCGGCGCGGGCCTGGCCCAGGGCGTCGCGGGCGTCGGCCAGGTCGGCGGCGGTCCGCACCCCCAGCGCCACCGCCCGCCTCGTCGCCCCCAGGGCGTCGGCACGGAGGGTCCGGGCGCGGCCCGCCTCGGCGAGGCGCCGCTCGGCGATCGCCAGGCGCACCAGGTGGAGGCGAGCCCCCTCGGCCACCTGCCACTCCTTCCAGGCCACGTCGAGCTCCACCTCCCGGCCGTGGGCGCGGGCGGCGTCGACCTTGGCGCCGCGCGAAAGGACGGCGGCCAAGTCCCAGTCGAGCCCGAGGGCCCAGCCGGCCACGGTGTGCTCGGCGCTCCCGCCCACCGGCTCCTCGAAGGCGGCGGAGAGCTCGGGGTTGGGGAGGATGCCGGCGGCGAGGAGCTGGGCGCGGGCGACGCCCCGGCGCGCGCGCGCGGCGCGGAGGTCCGGGTTGGCGAGGACCGCGAGGATCGCCGCCTCGTCGCTCGAGAGGCCGTCGCTCGGGTCGAAGGGGACCGGCGGGAGGGCACCGGGGTCGGCCAGGCGGGCGCGGAGACGGACGGCGTCGAGGTCGGCGAGGTCGGGGGGCGCCAGGGCGGCCTCGACCGCCTCGGGGGTCAGGGGCTTGGGGGAGTAGGAGGCGCAGCCGGCAAGCGGCAGGAGGGTGGCGGGGAGGGCGAGGAGGGCGAGGGCGGCGGCGGTCGCGCGCCGACCGGGCCTCGGAAGAGGCCCTGGACGTGGCGAGGCCCCGCCGACGCCTGGCCGACGGGGCCTCGTGATGGCTCCTGGGGAGGGATTTGAACCCCCGACCAATCGGTTAACAGCCGACCGCTCTACCACTGAGCTACCCAGGAACGGTGGGCGTCGGGCGACGCCCGGCGACGGAGTTTACCGGCGCGGCGCGGCGGAGGCAAGCCGGAAGGCGAGCTCCCACGACTCGCGCCGCTCGCTCGGGACGTGACCTCGGACGAGCCGTCCACTGAACCCGCGAGATCCCTCGGGCTCGCTGCGCTCGCTCGAAGCTTGAGACCCGGCGGCGACTTGCTCTCCGAACCTGCGAGATCCCTCGACTCGCTTCGCTCGCTCGAAGCCGTTTCCGAGTCCTGCTCGTCATTCGCGGCTGCGAGATCCCTCGGGCTCGCTTCGCTCGCTCGCAGCGTGACCTCGGACGAGCAGCACACCGAACCTGCGAGATCCCTCGACTCGCTTCGCTCGCTCGGGATGACGGGAGCGCGGTGGATACCGCGCTCCCGTCAATTCCGGTCGAAGTTGTCCATCAGGAAGGGCTTGAGCTTCGTCGAGCGACTCGGGTGGCGGAGCTTCCTGAGCGCCTTCGACTCGATCTGGCGGATCCGCTCGCGGGTGACGTTGAACGACCGCCCCACCTCCTCCAGGGTGTGCTCCGAGCCCTCGCCCACGCCGAAGCGCATCTTGAGCACCAGCTCCTCGCGCGGGGTGAGGGTCTTGAGCACGCCGCGGGTCGAGTCCTTGAGATTGGTCGAGATCACCGAGTCGATGGGCGAGGTGGCGTTCTTGTCCTCGATGAAGTCGCCGAGGTGCGAGTCCTCCTCCTCGCCGATCGGGGTCTCGAGGGAGATCGGCTCCTGGGCGATCTTCATGATCTTGCGCACCTTCGAGGCCGGCAGGTCCATACGCTCGCCGATCTCCTCGGCGGTGGGCTCGCGGCCGAGCTCCTGGACCAGCGAGCGGCTGGTCCGGGTGAGCTTGTTGATGGTCTCGATCATGTGGACCGGGATGCGGATGGTCCGCGCCTGGTCCGCGATCGCCCGGGTGATCGCCTGCCGGATCCACCAGGTGGCGTAAGTGGAGAACTTGTAGCCGCGGCGGTACTCGAACTTCTCGACCGCCTTCATCAGGCCGATGTTGCCCTCCTGGATCAGGTCCAGGAACTGGAGGCCCCGGTTGGTGTACTTCTTGGCGATCGAGACCACCAGGCGCAGGTTGGCGACGATCAGCTCCTCCTTGGCCTGCTCGCACAGGAGCTCGCCCTTGCGGATCTTGCCGATGGTGGCGGCGATCTCCGCGTGGGTGGTGCCGTAGCGCTCCTCGATCTCCTTCAAACGACCCCGGTACTTGTCGATCCGCCGGCGGTGGAGCGCCTGGAGCTCCTTGTTGGTCTCCTTCTTGAGCGCCGTCTCCGCGCGCCGGATGTCCTGCTCGAAACGCCCGAACTCGCGGTCGATCCGCTTCAGGAACTCGACCATGCGGTTCCTCGCCTGGAGGCTGAAGTCGACCGAGCGGATCTCCTTGGCGATCTTCGCCATCATCCGGTCGATCTCGCGCTCGAGGGCGGCGTGCTCGTCGCTCTCGGCCTCGGCCTTCTGCTGGTCGTGCCGCAGGCCGCCGATCCCCTTGTCGGTCTCGGCGATCTTCGAGAAGATCTTGAGGTTCGACTTGATCCGGTCGGCGGCCTTCGAGTCCAGAGGCTCCGAGCCGTCGGTGACCATGAGCTCGTGGAGCACGCGCTTGTCCTTCTGGGCGAGCTCGTTGAGGCGCATGAGCTCCTTCAGGACCACCGGGTTCTCCGACAGGGCCTCGAAGATCAGCCACTCGCCCTGCTCGATGCGCTGGGCGATCTCCACCTCGCCCTCGCGGTCGAGCAGTGGCACCGTGCCCATCTCCCGGAGGTACATGCGCACCGGGTCGTTGGTCTTCTCGTGGGGGCTGAGGGCGTAGTCCTGCCCGTCGTCGCCGTCCTTCTTCTCGAACTCACCCGAGATCGAGTCCAGGTCGTCGCGGTTCTGGTAGCGCTCGGGACGATCGATCACGTCGATGCCCAGCTCGTCGAGCCGGATGTAGAGCTCGTCCAGCTCCTCGGGCAGGGAGACCACTTCGTCCGGCAGCATGTCGTAGATCTCGTCGTAGAGGAGGTAGCCCTTCTCCTTGCCGAGCTCCGTGAGCTGCTTGACGGCGCTGTACTTCTCTTCGATCGGTCTTGCCTTGGTCGCAGTGGCCAACATGGGTCTCCTAATGTTCGTCCGTGCGCGCGGAGGCGGGGTGCGTGTCGGGGATGCCGCGATGCAGGGTCTGGCTCAGCCTCTGTTTCTCGTCCAGGAGCTCGTCGAGGCGGGCCTCGTCACCCCGGCGCTGGGCCTCCTGGATCTCCCGGACCAGGTCTCGCAACCGCTCTTTCCTCCAGCGGCGGCTCAGCCGGTCGATGCACTCGAACAGGCCGAGCCGACGGCAGCCGGCCGGGTACTCGAGCTCATTTTGATATCGGGCGATTCGGGTGAGGACCTCCGGTTCATCACCCAAGGCGTCCACCACGGCGCGAGCACTCGGCGGACCTCCGTCCCTTCGGTATAGAGCGTAGATCGCCCGGTAAATATTCCGCGCCACCGGGTCGAAGAACACCCCCTCCGGCGGCAGCCGGTCGAGGGGCGGAATCTGCCCCTCCGGCTCGAGGAGGCGCGCGAGGACCTCGTCCTCCAGCTTGTGCACCGTCTCGCGATCCGCCGGGGGTCTCGCCCCCCTCCCCGCCTCCGGCGCAGAGAGCGAAACGCCCGCCCGCCCCCGGGGATTCCCGCGCTCGGCGGAGGCGCCCGACTCGAAGCGCCGGCCGAGCATCTCGGCGGGCACGCCGAGGCGGTCGGCCGCCCGCCGGGTGTAGGCGTAGCGCAGAATCGCGTCGGGCACCGGGGCGAGCAGCGCCACGACGTCGCGGGCCGCCGCCGCCTGGCTCCGGGGGTCGCGCCGCACGTCGAACGGCACCAGGCGGTCGAGCTCCTCCTCGACCGAGTCGCCGGCGGCGGAGACGGCCGCGGCCACCGCCTCGGGGCCCTGGGCGAGGCGGAGGGAATCCGGGTCCTCGCCCTCGCCGAAGCGGGCCCGGCGCACCGCGAGCCCTTGGGGCAGGAGCACCGAGAGGGCGCGCCGGTGGGCGGTCTCGCCCGCCGCGTCGCCGTCGTACCCCACCACCACCTCCTCGGCGTAGCGCGAGAGCAGCTTCGCCTGGGCGGAGGTGAGCGAGGTGCCCATGCTCGCCACCACCCAGTCGATCCCTGCCGCGGCGGCGCCCAGGACGTCGAAGTACCCCTCGACCAGGAGCGCCCGCCCCGCCTCGCGAATCGCCTTCTTGGCGCAGTCCAGGCCGTAGAGGAGGTTGCCCTTGTGGAACTCGTCGGTCTCGGCGGTGTTGACGTACTTCGCCTGGTCGTCGCCCAGGGTGCGCCCGCCGAAGCCGACGATCCGGCCGGAGGCGTTCTTGATCGGGAAGATCAGGCGATGGCGGAAGCGGTCGTAGTGGCGGCCGCTCTTCTCGGAGCGCCCGACCAGGCCGGCGGCCTCGAGGGCGGCCACCGGGTGGTCGAAGCGCAGGGCGTCCAGGAGGTTCTGCCAACCGTCGGGGGCGTAGCCCAGGCCGAAGCGCTCGATCAGGGCGGGGTCGATGCGCCGCCGCTCCAGGTAGTCCCGCGGAGCCCGGTGGCGCCGCAGCTCACCCGCGAAGAAGGCGGCCGCGGCCTCGAGCACGGGGGTGATCCCGGGGCGCTCCCGGCCGCCCTTGCCCTCGGAACGCGCCGAGCGCGACGGGAGAGGCACCCCGTAGCGCCGGGCCAGGGTCTCGATCGCCTCGGGGAAGTCGTCGCCGGTCAGCTCCATGTGGAGGCCGATGGCGTCGCCGCCGCGGCCGCAGCCGAAGCAGTAGTAGAGGCCCTGGGTGGGGTCGACGCTGAACGACGGGGTCTTCTCCTTGTGCAGCGGGCACAGACCCCGGTACCGGTGGCCGGCCTTGGCGAGCCGCGTGTGGTCGGAGGCGACGTCGACGATGTCGACGGCGTCGCGGACCGCCTGCACGAGCTGCGGGGTCAGGTGGATGTTGCCCAGGGGCATGGTGACGTAGACGCAAACAGGGGGTAGAAGGTTCTTCTTCCGCCGCCGCCATCTGTCGTCTGTCCGTTGCCGCTCAGCTCCCTTTGAGGGTCACGACCGTCGCGCCGTCGCCGCCCTCGTTCGGTTCGCCTGCGCGCTGGGCGGCCACCGCCGGATGGGCGCGCAGGTGCTCGCGGACCGCCTTCTTGAGCCGCCCCGTGCCGTGGCCGTGGACCACGCGCACCTCCTGGCGCGAGGTGAGGAGTGCCGAGTCGAGGTAGTCGTCGAGGCTCGCCAGGGCCTCCTCCACCCGCCGGCCCAGGAGGTGGAGCTCTGCCGGGACCTCGCGCTCGCCGGCCGGCGTCTCGATCCCCCTTCGGGGAAGTCCCCGCCGCGCGCCGAAACGGGACACGTCACCGCTCGTGGCGCCCGCGCCGTCCCCGGGCGCGAGGGCCACGAGCTCGTCCTCCGGGCAGCGCAAGCGCTTGCCTCGGACCTTCACCTCCGCCCGCCCGCGGTCGAGGGCGGTGAGCTCGCCCTCCCAGCCGAGGGAGCGGTGGCGCACCCGGGCGCCGACCGCGAGGGGGCCGCCGGCCTCGGGCTCCGCCTCCTCGTACGCCGGGGCGGCCTCGAAGCTCCGCTCCGTCGCCTCCGCCGCCAGGCCCTTCCGGCGGCCGGCCTCGACCTCGCCCACGATCCGCTCGACCTCGCCCTGGAAGCGCCGCCGGGTCTCCCGGCGGAAGGCGTCGAGCTCGGCCTTGAAGGTCCGGGCGAGCCCCTTGCGCTCGGCCGCCAGGCGCTCGCGCTCGGCCGAGAGCGCGCCGCGCTCCGCTTCGAGGCGCGCGAGGTCGCGCTCGACCCGCACCTGGGCGTCGGCCAGCTCGCGGCGCACCCGCTCGACCTCGGCGAGCATCCGGCCGAGCTTCAGGTGCTCGGTGCCCAGGCGCGCCTCGGCCCGGTCGAGCCACTCGGCCGGCAGCCCCAGGCGGCGGGCGAGCGCCAGGGCCTCGCTCGCCCCCGGGGGTCCGGGCAGCAGGCGGTAGGTGGGCTCGCCGGTGGTGGCGGAGAACTCCATCGCCGCGCACGAGGCGCCGGCGGTCTCGAGGGCGGCGGCGGCGAGCTGGGTGAGGTGGGTGGTGATGACCGCCAGGCAGCGCCGCTCGAGGAGCCCTTCGAGGAGGGTGACCGCCAGGGCCGAGCCCTCCTCCGGGTCGGTCCCCGAGCCGAGCTCGTCCAGGAGGACGAGGGCGTCGGGGCCGGCCGCCTCCCAGGCCTCCTCGAGGCGCAGCAGACGACCGCTGAAGGTCGAGCGCTCGGCGAGGAGGTCCTGCTCGTCGCCCACCGTCGCCACCAGGGCGCCCACGGCGGGCAGGCGCGTGCCCGCCTCGGCCGGCACCGGCAGGCCGCATTGGTGAGCCAGGGTGAGCAGACCCACCGTCTTCATGGCGACCGTCTTGCCGCCGGCGTTGGGCCCGGTGATCACCAGGCAGCGGCGGTCGTCGTCCAGGTCGAGATCCAGGGGGACGACGGGCTGGCGGTGACCGGCGTGGCCGAGGGCCGCCTCCCGGAGGCCGGCGAGCTCGGGGACGAGGAGCGGGTGGCGGGCGCCGCGGAGCGCCAGGCGCCCGCGCGGGGCGATCTCGGCGAGACGGCCGCCGGCGCGCTCGGCGAAGCGCACCGAGGCCTGGGCCACGTCGAGGGCGACCAGCAGCTCCACGTGGGCCTCGATGGCGGGGCGGGCCCGGCGCACCTCGTCCGCCAGCTCGGCCACGATCCGGTGGCGCTCGGCCTCCTCGTCGTCGACCGCCTGCTGCAGGGTGTTGTTCTCGTCGACCGCCTCGAGCGGCTCGAAGTAGAAGCTCTTGCCGCTCCCCGAGCGGCCGTGGGTGAGGCCCTTGAGGCGCCCCCGAGCGCCGGCCTGGAGCACCAGGACGAGGCGGCCCTCGCGCAGGGGGACGGTCTCCTCCGAGAGCTCCGCGCCATGAGAGCGGACGTACTCGGAGAGCTGGCCATAGAGGCGGTCGCGGGTGGTGCGGATGGTCCGCCGGAAGCCGGCCAGGGCGGGGCTCGCGTCCTCGCGCACGTCGCCCCGGCGGTCGAGGGCGCCGCCGATCCGGGCGAGGAGCGGCGCGGCATCCGGGAGCCGGCCGGCGGCCCCGGCGAGCTCGGGGCAGGGCGGGTCGGCGGCGGCGATCCTTCCCGCCGCCTCGCGGACCTCCCGGAGGACGTCCGCCAGCCGCACGAGGTCGAGGCCGGAGAGGTCGGGTCTACCCGAGTGGGGGGAGGCGAGGCGGTCGAGGAGGTCGCCCAACGAGACGTCGAGGGGGGAGACCAGGGGGCGGGCTTCGAGGAGGCGGGCGGCCTCTTCGTAGCGCCGGCGGCGGGAGTCGAGGTCCGACCCCTCGCGGGCGGGCTGCAGGCCGACGAGCGCCCGGCGACCCAGATCGGTGGCGGCCGTCTCGGCCACCATGGCGAGCAGGCTCTCGAGCTCGAGGGCCCGCACCGAGGCCCCGGACGCGACGGGATGGGGGGCTTCGGGACTCATCGAGACCAAAACGGGAGTGGCGAGGAGCCACTCCCGTTCGAGCTTCGGCGGCGCGCGGTGGCGCGGCGCGTCAGGCGAGACCTGCGCGACGCTCTTCGGCGAGCTTGCGCAGCATCTTCTTGCGGGCCTGCACGGTCTTGCGCTTGCGCTTGACCGACGGCTTCTCGTAGTGCTGACGCTTCTTGAGCTCGGTCAGGACGCCAGCCTTCTCCACCTTGCGCTTGAAGCGCCGCAAGGCGTTCTCGAAGCTTTCGTCGTCACGGACTTGAACTGCCGGCATGGAACGGATCACCCCTTTTCGTTTCGGCGTTCGCACCCGTGGGATGGGCACACCTCGCCTCCCACGGGAGCGATATTCTGCCGCAACCGGCGCGGCTCGTCAAGGGCCGGCCGCCTTCGACGCCTCGGGAGGAAGCTCAGGCCCCCGGCGTCTCGCCTCCGGTCTCCTGGCGCTTCGGCACGGCGTCGAACTGGGTGGCGTAGACCTCGAAGCGGCCGTCTTTCTCGCGCATCCAGACGGCCGCCGCGTCGCCCTGGGGGCTCTTCGGGTAGTACCAGGCGACCACCTTCTTCTCGGGGTAGTCCCGACGGTTGGGCGAGGTCGCCGGCCCGAGGAGGTCCTGGACCTGGCTCTCGGTCATGCCCTTCTTCACCTGGCTGAACCGCTCCTGGTCCATGTAGCGTTGCGCCTCGGCTTCGGCTTTGGCCTGCTTGACCTTCTGGTTGTTCGGATCGAACTTCAGGATGGCGTCGTAGATGTCGATCGCGCGGGCGTACTCGCCCCCTTCGGTGATGTACTCCCGGGCGAGGATCATGTCCTCGTCCGCCTTCAAGGCCAGGGCCTTCTGCTCGTCCGCTGGCATCGGCTCGCCCTCGACGGGCGCCCCGTCGTTGATGTACCCGACCAGCCCCTGGTTCAGGCTGTCGGCCATCTCGGCGACCTTGGACTCCTTCTGGTTGATCTCGGTCTGGAGCTGGTCGACGTCGACCGTCTCGCCGTCCGCGAGCTCGCCGTCCTTGGCCTTCGCGAGCCGGTCCTTCATCTGGGCGAGGTCCTGGCGGGCGGTGTCGAGCTGTTGCTTCTGCTGTTGGAGCTCACCGAGCCGAGCGTCCCTCGCCGCCTGGTCCTGGGCTTCCTTGTCCTTGTCCGAGCTGCACGCGGACAGGGAAGCCAACGCAAAGACCACCATGGCGAGGACGACCGACGTGCGGAACATGCGGGTCATCGGTTGACCTCCTGTGGGATTCCTCTGAAATGGGGGCTCGGGCAGGGATGCATGGGCGACCGCATGCCGGAGTCATCTCTGTCCGGACCCTGAACGGCTCACAGGCTCGGACGGTACCATAGCGTACCGGAGGCGACAACCTGCGGGCGGGTGGGCCGGCGGCCGGTAAACCCCGACAGGAAAAGGGGTTGGCGGGCTCGTCCCGCTTGACACCGCCGGTGTCCTGGCGAATAATCGGTACTCTTTGAGGCCCTAGGAGCAGCTCCTAGCATCCGCGACCTCGCGATGGAGGATGTGATCATGCCGCTTGGCGACAAGGTTCGACAGCTCGATGAGCAGGTGGCCACCGTGGTTCGTCGCGCGATGCAGGACCTGCGCGAAGAGGTCCGGAAACGCCTGGACGAGGCGACCGACGACCTCCGCCGCAGGCTGGGCGAGGTGGCTCCGGAGCTGCCCGACTCCTTCGTCAACGAGGAGGACCTCCGGCTCCTCGCCGAAGAGGCCGCCGCCCCGTCCCACCAGGCCCTCTTTGACGCCGAGGTCCGGGGTGCGCACCTCGCCCGGGTGGCGCTGCGGGAGGCGGCCGGCGCCCTCGACCGCGCGACCTCCCAGGCCGCCATCCTCGAGGCCCTGCTCGCCGAGTCCGCACGCTTCGCGCCGCGCACCGCGATCCTCCTGGCGCGCGACGGCGGGATCGTGGGATGGGCCGCCCGCGGCTTCGAGGCGGAAGGCGACGCGGTCCGCGCGGTCAGCCTGGCCGCGGAGGAAGAGCCCTGGCGCACGGTCGCGCGGGGCGGGCCTGCGCGCATGCTCCTGGCGGGCCGCTGCGCCCCGCTGGTGAGCCAGCTCGACAGCCCGCTGCCGTCGGACGGCGTGCTGATCCCCCTGGTGCTGCGCGATCGCGTCGCCGCCCTGGTCTACGGGGATCGGACGGAGGTCGGTCAGGCGATCGATCTCGACGCCCTCCAGCTCCTGACCTACGCCGCCGGCCTGGCCTTGGAGACGCTCGCCTTCCGCGAGCGGCCCTCGACGGTCACCCTGCGCCCCGCCGAAGCGGCGGACGCGCCGGCACCCGAAACCTTCGAGGAGGTCGAGCCGGCGCCGGCCGAGCCCGCGCCGGAGTGGGAAGCCGAGGCCGGCGAGCCGGCCGCAGAGCTCGAGCCGGAAGCCGCCTTCGAAGGCGAGGAACGCGAGGAGGAGATCGGGCTCGTGGAGGAGCCGCCGGCCCCCGAAGAGCCGAGCGTCCGGGAAGCGGGTGAGGAGAGCTGGGGCGCCGGGGTCGAGGTGGCGCCCGCGACCGGGAGCTTCGAGCCCGTGGAGACCCTGGAGCCGGTCGAAGAGCCCGAGGAGATCGAGACCGTCGACGAGGTCGAGATGGTGCTCGAGGGCGACGAGGAGCTCGCCCCGGCGAGCGACCTGCTCCAGCCGGTGGACGAGGAAGAGGCGGAGGCGCTCGAGCGGCCGACCGCCGGCTTCGAGTCGGTCGACGAACGGGCTCTCGCCGAGAGCTCCTTCGCCGAGGTGTCGGAGCTCGAGCAGGAGCCGGCGATCGAGACGCCCGCGGAGCCCGAGGCGCCGCAGGGCGAGGCGATCCCCTGGCGGACCGAGGAGCCGGAGCCGTTCGTGCCCGAGGAGGTCGAGGTCGAGGGGGCCGGCGAAGAGGTGACCGCGGAGGCCGAAGCGGTGCCGGTCGAGGAGGAGGCGGTCGAGGCCGGCTCCGACGAAGCGGTCGAAGACGTCTCCGACCGCCCCGAGGCGGGCGCCGTCCCGCCGCCGGCCCCCCGCCCCCCGAGCATGGGGCCGGTCGAGCCGCCGCCCGACGTCGAGGGGCCGGGCTGGGCCTTCTCGGGCAGCCGCGCCGTGGTGTCGAAGGGCGAGGAGGCCGCCCATGAGGAGGCGCGGCGCCTGGCGCGGCTCCTGGTGAGCGAGATCCAGCTCTACAACCAGGACGAGGTCGAGGAGGGGCGGCGCAACCGGGACATCTACGAGCGGCTGCGCGACGACATCGACCGCTCGCGCCAGCTCTACGAGGACCGGGTGGATGCCGCGGTGCGCGACTCGACCGACTACTTCTACCAAGAGCTGGTGCGCCAGCTCGGCGCCGGCGACGCCAAGACCCTCGGCATTTGAGGCGGGCCCGGGCCGGCACGGGCTCGGCACGAACCCCCGGCGTGGGAGGGGGACGAGAGCCCGGGCGAAGGCGACCCCGAGAGCCCCATCCGCGTCTCGAAGAAGGCCGGGCGGGCGGTGGCGTCCCCTTCCCCCCGCGAGGGTGGGAAGGGGATCGAGGGGATGGGGGGCGATCCGATCGACCTCTGCGCCGCTACAGGCCCGGGCCGGCACGGGCTCGGCACGAACCCCCGGCGTGGGAGGGGGACGAGAGCCCGGGCGAAGGCGACCCCGAGAGCCCCATCCGCGTCTCGAAGAAGGCCGGGCGGGCGGTGGCGTCCCCTTCCCCCCGCGAGGGTGGGAAGGGGATCGAGGGGATGGGGGGGCGATCCGATCGACCTCTGCGCCGCTACAGGCCCGGGCCGGCACGGGCTCGGCACGAACCCCCGGCGTGGGAGGGGGACGAGAGCCCGGGCGAAGGCGACCCCGAGAGCCCCATCCGCGTCTCGAAGAAGGCCGGGCGGGCGGTGGCGTCCCCTTCCCCCCGCGAGGGTGGGAAGGGGATCGAGGGGATGGGGGGCGAGCCGATCGACCTCTGCGCCGCTACAGGCCCGGGCCGGCACGGGCTCGGCACGAACCCCGGCGCGGGAGGGGGACGAGAGCCCGGGCGAAGGCGACCCCGAGAGCCCCATCCGCGTCTCGAAGAAGGCCGGGCGGGCGGTGGCGTCCCCTTCCCCCCGCGAGGGTGGGAAGGGGATCGAGGGGATGGGGGGCGAGCCGATCGACCTCTGCGCCGCTACAGGCCCGGGCCGGCACGGGCTCGGCACGAACCCCCGGCGTGGGAGGGGGACGAGAGCCCGGGCGAAGGCGACCCCGACCCGGCCCGCGTTTCGCCTTGTAGTTCCTCCGTTGCCTTGCTAACATACCCGCGCGTCATCGAATCAGGGGGGCAGCAAGGAGTAGGAACGCACGTGAAGCTCTCTGTACGTAGCGTCCTTCCCGCAGGCGGTCTCCTGGCTTTGGGCTTCGGCCTGGTCGCCTACAGCCTGCCGGGAGAGAGCGAGCCCGAGGCAGCTGCCGTCCGGCGGCCCCCTGCGCCCGAGGCGGCCGCCCCGGGAGTTGCCGGCGCGCCCCTCGACCCCGTCTACGAGACCGCGGCCGCCGATCTCCGCGCTCGCCGCTGCGACGAGGCCCAGGCCGCTCTCGCCCCGCTCGCCGCCGGCGGTGCCGAGCCCGCGCGCCTCGCCCGCCTGGTGAGCGGCCTCTACGCCCACGCCTGCGAGGACGTGGCGCTCGCGACCGAGCGCCTCTCCTCGGCCTCCGAGCCCGGTGGGACGCTCGAGGACTGGCGACTCCTGGTGCTCTCCGAGAGCGCCTACGCGGCCGGTGAGCCGGAGATCGCCGCGCGCGCCCTGTCCGAGCTCCTCGCCGACCACCGCGACTCGCCGCTCTGGCCCCGGGCGCTCCTCGCCGCGATCGACCAGGCGACCGCCTCGGGGCGGAGCGCGCACGCCGTGGAGCTCGTCCGCTGGAGCCGAGACCAGGCGGGCCTCTCGCCGGAAACGATCGGCAAGATCGAGAGCGCCGCCTGGCGCCTCGGCCGCGAGCAGGGCGACCTGACCGCCCAGGCCCAGGCCGCCCGGCGGCTCTTGATCTACGACCCGTTGACCGCCGCCGACCTGGGCGTCATCGAGCTCTTCCGCCACCCCGAGGGCGGCGTGGCATGGCGCGCCATCCTCACCGGCGAGGAGATCGAACGGCGGGCCCGCGCCCTGCTCGACGCCGGGATGGCCGACAGCACCCTGGCCACCCTGGACGAGGTGCCCGAGGCCGAGCGCGCTCTCTCCTGGGGCCTGCTCAGAGCCCGGGCCCTGACCGAGAGCGGCCGGGGGCGCGCGGCCCTGAGCGTGCTCGATGGGAGCCGACCCGGCGACGCCGGCGAGCGGGCCGAGGTGGAATGGGCCCGCGCCCGGGCCTACGCGGACCTGGCCGAGCCCCTGGCGAGCGGCGCCGGCTTGTCGCTCGACGAGCGCCGGCGCATGCGCCGGGCGTCCCACGAGCACGACCTGGAGGTGGTGCGGCTGGGCGCCGACCCGGAGCTCGCCGAGCGCGCCCTGCGCCGCCTCTTCGCCGACTACGTCGCCGACGACCGCTTCGACGAGGCGGTGCAGGCCCTGCGCGCGCTCCACCGGCTCGACCCGGACGACACCACCGGCGCGACGTATCTCTGGGGGCTCGGCTGGAAGCAGTACCAGCAGGAGAACTTCTCGGGCGCCGTGGGGGACTGGAGCGAGCTCGTCTCGCTCTACCCCGAGAGCCGGGAGGCCCGGAGCGGCCGCTACTGGACCGCGCGGGCCTTCGACCGGCTGGGCCAGCCGGACCGCTCGCGGGAGATCTTCCAGGAGCTCGCCGCCGCCGACACCACCGACTTCTACCGCAAGCACGCCCTGGCCCACCTCGCGACGGCGGGTGACGACGCCACGGCCGCCGGCGAGGCACCCGCCGAGCAGCCGTGGCCGGTCGATCCGGAGCTGGCGCGCGCGCGTCTGCTCACCGATCTCGGGCTCGACGACCTGGCCCTGGCCGAGCTCGACGCCCGCGGGAATACGACCGACCGGCGGGCGGCCAACGCCTTGCGCGGCCTGGCCCTCTCGCGCCAGGGCAAGCGCCGGGCGGCAATCCCCTACCTGCGACGGGCCTTCCCGGCCCTGGGCGGCCCCTATCAGGCCAGCGTCCCCCTGATGGCCCGCCACCTCTACTACCCGATGGGCTTCACGGAGGCGATCCGCGAGGCGGCCCGGCAGACCGGCGTCCCGGCGCACCTGCTGTTCGGCATCGTCCGCGAGGAGAGCGCCTTCGACCTCTCCGCCCTGTCGCGGGCCGGGGCCCGGGGGCTCATGCAGCTCATGCCGGCGACCGGCCGCGAGGTGGCGCACAAGCTCGGCCTGCCCTACTCCACCGCGCGCCTCGACGAGCCGGGCTACAACGTACGCCTGGGGGCGACCTACTTCGGGCAGCTCCTGGAGATGTTCGGGAACCGCACCGAGCTCGCTCTCGCGGGTTACAACGGCGGCCCGTATCGGCTCAAGCGGCTGTGGCGCGAGGCCGGGCCCGGCGCCGAGGTGGACTACTTCCTCGAGGCCCTGCCGGTCGCGGAGTCCCGCGACTACGCCAAGCGCGTGATCCTGTTCTCGAACAGCTACGAGCAGCTCTATACGTTTTAGCGAGGCTGCGCCTCAGATCGACGAGGCGTCTGGAGATCCTTCGGCTTCGTGAGCCGGAGCTCCCCCCTTCTCCGTTCCGAAGCTGGTATACTTTTTCGCCCCCCGCCGAGGGGGGAGCTGGGTCCATAGCTCAGCGGTTAGAGCGTCCGGCTCATAACCGGCAGGTCCCTGGTTCAAATCCAGGTGGACCCACACACCGGAACGTGGAACGTAGCTCGAGGGTGTCGACGACCGTCGCAGAGGAAGCCCGAACCCACCTCCGCTGGGCTCGCTGTAGCCGCGCGGAGGGAAAGGCTCACCGAGGGGGTGTCTCGCAAGGGGCACCCCTTTTCGTTTGGGCGCGCCTCCTCCGACAGCCGTCGTTCCCCGGGCGCAACCCCCGGAGGACCCTGGGGTGACACAAGGGACGAAACGGAGCGTATGGCTAGACCTCTAGAGACCATCATCGAGTTGCAGGAAGCCCTGGACCAGCTCGAGAGCGCCCAGAGCCAGCTCGAGGACATCCCCGAGTGGATGCGCGAGCTCGACGCCGAGTACCAGGAGCGCAAGGGCCAGATCGACGCCCTCGGCCGCGACGCCGAGGAGGCCACCACCGCCCGCCGGGCGGCCGAGGCCGGCATCTCGGACGCCCAGGAGAAGCTGAAGCGGTACCAGAAGCAGATCAACGAGGTGACGACGCAGCGCGAGTACGGCGCCCTGCTCCAGGAGATCGACACCGTCAAGACCCAGGTGACGAGCCTCGAGGAGCAGGCGTTCAGCTCCATGGAGCGCGCCGACGCCGCCAACAAGGCGCTGGCCGAGCAGCGCGAAGGCTTCGGCGACCTCGACCGGCGCTACCAGAGCGAGCTCGCCAAGTGGGAGCTGGAGAAGCCTGCGATCGCCGAGGAGGCGCGCAAGCTCTCCGACCGGGTCGAGGTCTTGCGCGAGCGCGTCCCCCGGGGGCTGCTCAGCCAGTTCGAGCGCATCCGGGCGCGGACCGGCGGCCACGCCCTGGCGGCGATCCGCCGGATCGACCGGCCGCGGGGACCCTCCATGTGGCACTGCGCCGCCTGCAACTACAACGTGCGGCCACAGGTCCTGGTCGACATCCAGGACCGGGGGGCGCTCATCCAGTGTGACAGTTGCAAGCGGATCCTCTTCGTGGAGACCGAAGAGGAGACCGCCCCGACCGCCGCCCAGGGCTGAGGTCCCGAACCGGGTGGGCGCCGTCGAGCGGGAGGTGGCCGGGCGGCTGGTGGCGATCCGCGAGCGGATCGCGGCGGCTGCCCGGCGTGCCGGACGGGACCCCGCCGAGGTGGTGCTGGTCGGGGCGTCCAAGCGCCAGCCGCCCGAGCGGCTGCGCGCGGCGTGGGCGGCGGGGCTCCGTGTGTTCGGCGAGAACCGGGTCCAGGAGGCGGAGGAGCACCGGCTGCTCTTGCCGCCCGAGGCCGAGTGGCACCTGATCGGGCCGCTCCAGTCCAACAAGGTGAAGCGGGCGCTCGACCTGTTTCCCACCGTGCACTCGGTGGACCGGGTGAAGATCGCCGGCAAGCTCGACCGGGAGGCCGCGGAGCGCGGGGTCGTGGTGTCCTGCTTCCTGGAGGTGAACCTGGGCGGGGAGGCGTCGAAGTCGGGCTTCCCGGCCGAGGGGCTCGCGGGACGGGTGGCGCCGGTGGCGGGGCTCGCGAACCTGCGGGTGGTGGGGTTGATGGCGATTCCGCCGATCCCGGAGGATCCGGAGGAGTCTCGGCCCTGGTTCCGGCGGTTGCGCGGGCTGCGCGACGAGCTGGGGGAGCGCGGGGAGTGGGGTGGATGGGCGGGGTGGCTTTCGATGGGGATGAGCGCGGACTACGAGGTTGCGGTGGAGGAGGGGGCGACGCATGTGCGGGTGGGGACGAGCTTGTTTGGCGCTCGTGGGTGACACACGGCAAGAGAGCCGGTAAGACTTCGGCGGCAAACTGCGCCGGCGAAGTCTCACGCGGGTCTCTTGCCTGCGTTCCCTGGTGGTTGGAGCTTCCCGGTTCGTAGCGCTGGGCAGCCGCTCGCCTTGTGGGGGGAGAGGAGGAGAAACCGGGGTCGGACGTTTCGGCGGGCGGCTTCGGCCACGGCGGACGGTCCGGCGAGACTTCGGCGGCGGACTGCGCCGGCGAAGTCTCACGCGGGCCGCCCGCCTGCGTTCCCTGGTTGTCGAGGCTTCCTGGTCCGTCGCGGTGGGCGTTCGCTTGGCTCTTGGCGAGGATGGGGGGATCGGCGGGGTCGGACGCTTGGACGGGAGGGGGCGTCCCTTTCCCCCCCGTGGGGTGGGAAGGGGATCGAGGGGTTGCGGGGGGCATCCGATGAATCCAGCGGTCTGGAGTAGCCGTTGCGAGGAGCGTGGGCTTGATCGCTCGACGTGGGCGGGGGAACAGTAATTACGAAGCCCTAGACGCTCCAGACGCCTCGTCGGTTTGAGGCGAAGTTTCGTTTGAGGAGGGAGTGAGGCTTGGATCTTCTGATCGCGAATCTGGGTGAGGTGGCGACGCCGCTGGGCTCGACGCCTCGGAGGGGGAGAGAGCAGGGCGAGGTGGTGCGCTCTCAAGACGTCGAGGTGGTGTGCCGCGACGGCGTGATCGCGTTCGTGGGGTCGGTGGAGGAGCGGGTCGCGCGGTTCGGGGAGATGGCGGACGCGGAGCGGTTGGACGGGGGTGGCGGGACTCTGATTCCGGGGTTCGTCGACCCGCACACCCACCTGCCCTGGGCCGGGAGCCGGGAGGAGGAGTTCCGGCGGCGCCTCGCCGGGGCGACCTACCAGGAGATCGCGGCCTCCGGGGGCGGCATCCTCTCGACCGTCGCCGCCACCCGGGCGGCGGGCGAGGACGAGCTCGAGCGGCTGGTGCTCGCCCGCATGGACCGCATGCTCGCCTGGGGCACCACCACCGCCGAGGCGAAGAGCGGCTACGGCCTCGACCGCGACGACGAGCTCAAGCAGCTCCGGGCCATCCACCGCGCCGGCGAGGTCCACCCCGTCGACCTGGTGCCCACCCTGCTGGCCGCCCACGAGGTCCCCCCCGAGCACCGGACGGCGCGCGAGCGCTACGTCGAGCTGGTCTGCCAGGAGATCGTGCCCGCCGCCGCCGAGGCGGGGCTCGCCCGCTTCTGCGACGTCTTTTGCGAGCACGGCGTGTTCACGGTGGAGGAGTCCCGGCGGGTGCTCGAGGCCGGGCGCCGCTGGGGGCTCGCCCCCCGCCTCCACGCCGACGAGTTCGTGGACTCGGGCGGCGCCCGCCTCGCCGCCGAGCTCGGCGCGCTCTCGGCCGACCACCTGATCGCGGTCTCGCCGGCGGGCGTCGAGGCGATGGCCGCGGCGGGGGTGACGGCGGTGCTCCTGCCCGGCACCAGCTTTTACCTGATGAAGCACGCCTACGCGCCGGCGCGCCGCCTGGTCGAGGCGGGCGTCCCGGTGGCCCTCGCCACGGACTGCAACCCGGGCTCCTCGCACACCGAGTCGATGCCCATGGTGTTCGTGCTGGCGGTCTACGAGCTCGGCCTCTCGATCGAGGAGAGCCTGACCGCGGCGACGCTCAACGCCGCCTGCTGCCTGGGGCTGGGCGCGGAGATCGGGTCGGTGGAGGAGGGCAAGCGCGCCGACCTGGTGCTCCTCGAGGCGCCGAACCTCCTCCACCTCGCTTACCACTACGGCGTCAACCCGGTGGCGGCGGTGGTGAAGGGCGGCCGGGTGGTATTCACCGCATCCCGCCCCTGACCCTCGATCCCTTTCCCCTCCCACCGCACGGGCCAGCCACCGCCCCGAGCTACTTCCCGCCGCTGCCACCTACCGCCGGCGCGCTCACGAACTCCGGCCGGATGTCGATCGGCAGGTCCTCGAGCTTCTCGAGGGCCGCCTCGAGCTCCGGGCTCGCCTTGCCGTAGGTGTCGAGGAACTTGGCCGTGCCCTCGTAGTCGCCGTTCGCCTGGAGGGTGAGCATGTCGTGCAGGAGGTCCCGGATGGCGCCGGGGAACTTGTCGGAGACCGCCTGAAAGCGGCCCTCCGCGTCGACCCGGAGCGCACCCTTGGCGGTCAGGTAGTTGAACTGCGCCACGACGCCCTGACCGTGCGCCTCCTCGACCCCGAAGCGCGCCGCCCGGAACAGGCCCGCGACGTAGGTCGGCTCCAGGTGCGCGGTGAGCTCGGCCGGCATCTCGCCCTCCTTGATCAGGGCGAGGATGTTGTAGACCCCCATGACGTCGGCCTTCGCCTCCTCGATCGTCGAGTAGAGCTCCTTGAGCTCCAGGCGCACCTCGGTCCGGCGGCCGCCGACCGTGATCTTGCCCGGGCCCAGGCCGTGGGAGAGCTCGTGATGGAGCGTCTCGGCGAGGAAGGCGTCGAAGGAGACTTTCCGGCGGTCCGCGGGCACCAGGACCCGCTCGGCGATGGGCACCAGGATCTGGTCGTACTTGGCGCGCATGACGTTTCTGAGCAGGACCTTCTTCGACCCCTTGGCCTCGCGCACCCGCTCGTCGTTGGGCAGGTTGAAGGCGTTGGTCTGGACCGAGGAGCTCGCCTCGCCGCCGGTGTAGACCTCGTCGACCACGCGGATCGGGCTCGCGGTGCCCCGGTGGAGGTTCTTCTCCGAGTCCGGGATCGGGAGGTTCCGCTCGAGCCAGGGGAGGCGTTTCTTGTAGCGCTCGAGCTTGGCCGACTCGGCGGGCAGGGCGACGGTGACGAACGATTCGAAGGCCGCCTTGTAGCCGAAGAGGGCATCCTCGTAGGTCTCGTAGGGCCCGATCGTCACCTCCACCGGCGCGTCGAGGTCCATCCAGGCCATGTCGCTCGCGAAGTAGTCGTCCGATGAGAAGGCGTCGGCCCGGAGCTTCAGGAACTTGGCGAGCGAGGCGTTCCCGGTCTCGGCCGCGGCCTGGCGCAGGAGCTTGGCGGCGGGCTCGAGCCACTCGGCGTACTCCTTCGAGTAGGGCACGGCAACGAGCCCGCCCTCCCGGCGCCGGACGACGGTGACCGTCGAGGTGAAGGCGTCGCGCTTTGCCGGGTGCTTCTCGAGCCAGGCGGTGAAGTCCTCCTTGGTCATGTCCTCCGGGTAGTAGCCGGCGCCCTCCGGGTGCGGGTGGTGGCCGACGAAGGGCTCGAAGCTCGCGAGGCGGTCCCACGGGCCGAAGTTGATCCGGAAGTACTGGCGGGCGGGCTCGGCGAGCGGGCCCTGGAGTCCCTGGAGGCGGTGCTCGAGATCCGGGTTGCCCGTCCAGACCTGGCGCAGGAAGATCTCGTCCATGAGCTTCGAGGCCTGGACCAGGGTGGCGAGCACCTGGCGGTCCTCCTGCGACAGGGCCGAGAGGTCGGCCTTCACCGGGGTGAGGGCGTACTGGGCCACGCGCTGGGCGATGTCCGGTGTGATCTCCATCTCCGAGTCTCCTCCCGCCGCCGGCGCCGCCTGGGTGGACTCCCGGTCCGCCGGGGCGTCGGCCCGGTCCGCGGGCTTACAGGCGGCCAGGGCGGCCGCAGCGAACGCGATCGCCGCGAGGATCGCGGTGTGACGCAGTTGACGACGCATGATCGGGTCTCCTCCCGAGGGCCCCTGCCGGGTGGGACCGGGGGGCCATTACAATCAGGCGATGAGCTACTGGCTTCTCAAGACCGAACCTTCCGACTACAGCTTCGCGGACCTCGAAGGCGAGCCCTCCGGGACCGTCTGGAACGGGGTCAGGAACTACGCCGCCCTCAAGTACCTCCGCGACATGGAGCGGGGCGACCGAGCCATTGTCTACCACACCGGCCGCGAGCGAGCGGCGGTGGGCACCGCCGAGGTGACCTCCGACCCCTACCCCGACCCCGAGGACGACGACGAGCGGATGATGGTG
This sequence comes from uncultured Acidobacteriota bacterium, assembly GCA_963741925.1. GTDB lineage: Bacteria > Acidobacteriota > Thermoanaerobaculia > Multivoradales > DATKCC01 > CAVUBL01. Next base: position 209,751 of record CAVUJU010000001.1, on the reverse strand, counting down.
GTCGACGTCCGGGCCCTCGAGCCGCTGGCGCGACCGGTGACCCTCGCCGAGCTCCGCGACGACCCGGCGTTCGCCGACCACCCCCTGATCCTCCAGGGCCGGCTCTCGGTGATGAGCCTCGAGCCGAAGCTCTGGAAGCGCCTCCTCGCCCTGGCCGGCCAGGAGCCGCCCGCGCCCGCGAAGCGCTCCAGGCGGCGGCCGCTGAAGGCGCGGTAGCCCTACCCCGCCCTGCCCAGCCGCTCGAGGACCATCCGGCGCACCTTCGGGGGCAGCCGGTCGCGGCCCAGGTCGCGGCATGCCTCGTGGGCCAGGTCGAGGGTCAGGAACAGGGCCTCGCAGCGCTCGCACAGGAGCTCGGGGCTCACCGGGAAGGGAGCGGCCCGGTCCATCGCCTCCTGCTTGGCGGCGAGCAGGTCGAGGCAGACCGTCCGGGGGTGCGGGGCGGCCTCCACCCGGCGGCGGGGCAGGCTCCGGGCGATCTCCTTGCGCAGGAGCAGCCGCGCCCGGTGGACGCGGGTCTTGACCGTCGCCTCCTTGATCCCCAGGATCCGCGCCACGTCGGCGAGCGACAGCTCGGCGATCTCCTTGAGCACCAGGGCGAGGCGGAACTCCCGGGGGAGCGCCTCGAGCGCCCGCTCCACCGCCTCGCCGACCTCGCGGCGGAGCTGGTCGTCGAGCGGGCCCCGGGCCCGGAGGTCGGGGACCGCGTCGCCCTCGGCGGGCAGCAGCTCGGCCAGCGGCTCGAGGCGCGAGGGCTCCCCGGAGCGCCGGCGGTTCATCCGCTGGCAGGCGCGAGCGCCGATCGTGTAGAGCCAGGTCGAGGGGTCGGAGCGGCCCTCGAACTGGTCCCACTTGCGGTACGCGTGGAGGAAGATCTCCTGCACCAGGTCCCGGGCGTCCTCGGAGTTGCCGCAGAGCTTGAGCCCGAGGCCGTAGAGGCGGCCGCCGTGGGCCTCGACCAGGCGCGGGATCGCGTCGCCGGCCGGCAGGTCGGCCACGTCGTCGAGGACCGCTGCGCTCGGCTTCGTCATCCCTGGCTACTCCTGGTCCTGGACCGCGGCCCGGGCCGCCTCCTCGAGCAGGCCCTCGCCGTCGACCAGCACGGTCCGCTGCCCCGACTCCACGAAGCTGACCTCGACCGGGAGCTCCTCGTCCTCCTCCTCCAGCCGGGCGACCAGCGCCGCGGGCAGGTCCTCCCGAGTGTAGCCCCAGACCTCGAGGCGTACGCGCTCGGTGGCGGGCGGGCGGCGGCTCCGTCCCCCTTCGCCCGGGTCCCAGGCCGGCGCGGCGCGCTGCGTGTAGCGCAGGATGCTGGGCGAGCCGAGCAGGATCAAGGCGCGCCCCCGGTCGGTGAGGCTGCCCGCCCGGCCGGGCTCGGGGTAGAGCACGTCGGCCGCCTGGACGCGCTCGAAGAACTGCTGGGCAAAGGGGTTGCCGGGGGTTTCCGGGTCCGGGTCCCGCCGCCGCCAGAACGCTTCGATGAACGCCAGGGCTTCGGAGCTCGACGACAGGTGGCGGAACCGCCGGGCCTCGTCCGGCAGCATCAGCCAGCGCACCGGCCCCTGGGCCCACACGCGGGCGCTCCCCGGCAGGTTCGAGGAGAAGCGCCCGGCGGCGCAGCCGGCGGCGAACGGCGAGCCGAGCCAGACGGCCGCCATGAGGATCCGGGCGGCACGCCGTCCGGGCCGGGCGGAGGCGACAGGCGAGGACACGGGACGAATCCTCTCGTCGGCTCGCAGCGCCTTCTCAGTTCACCTCGCCGGGGACCGGCTCGGGCGTCTCGGCGATCACGCCGTGGGCCTGCTCGTAGCGGCTCAAGTTGGCGGACAGAGCGCGGATGATCCGCTTGAGGTGTCCCGGGCTGGTGACGATCCGCGCCGAGACGATGCCCTGGGGCGGGACCAGGTTGATGAAGTCGAGCACGAACTCGTCGCGGGTGTGGGTGACCCTCAAGAGGTTCGAGTAGCGCCCCTTGAGCTCGTCGTCGCCGATCTTGATGTTGAGCTCCTGCGGCGGAGCGGGCTCGGTGCCAGGTGCGTCGGCCATGAAGCCATCCTACCCCAGCGGCTCCGCCGTCCCGCGCCAGTCGATCCCGCCCTCGATCTGCCAGCGGTGCTCGGGAAAGTACAGGCCGAGCCCCCGCTCGCGGGCGGTGACGGTGAGGGCGAACGCCTTGCGCCGGTAGTCGTAGGGGGTCCCGTCGCGGGCGTGGACCGCCACGTCCACCAGGTACTCGCCCGGCGCCAGCCGGAGCTCCGGACAGACGAGGCGCACGCGGGCCGCACCCATGAAGCGGCCGGGCTCGAAGCCCGCGAGGTCGGTGTTCGTGCCCCAGACCTCGACCCCCCGGGGGGTGGTGACCATGACCCCGAAGACGAAATCGGTGAGCGGCTCGACGGCGCGCGCCTCGAGCTCGAAGGCGACCGGCTCGCCCGAGTCCACGTGGTAGCGCTCGGCCGCCTCGGCGCCGGAGCCCGCCAGGAGCCGCGAGGCGACGATCACCGCCTGGCCCGACCCCCAGCGCAGGGGCTCTCCCTCCTCGTCGACCGAAGCCTCCTCGCCGGCGGCGAGCGCGGGCCCGGTCTTCTCCCGCAGGTGGCCCCGCCCCTCCTCCTCGGCCACGTCCTGGCGGTAGGCGTCGACCACCCGGCGCGGCGCACCGACCAGCCGGGGGCGGCCGTCGTCGAGCCAGAGCACCCGGTCGCAGAGGTCCTCGACCAGGTCGAGGGAGTGGCTCACGAAGAGGAGCGTCCGGCCGGCGGCGAGGAGCTCCTCGATCCGGCGGATGCAGCGGTGGGCGAACGCCTCGTCACCGACCGCCAGCACCTCGTCGACGAGCAGCAGGTCCGGGTCGGTGTGGACCGCCACTGCGAAACCGAGGCGCACGTACATGCCGGAGGAGTAGTTCTTGACCGGCTCCTCGATGAAGTCGGCCAGGCCGGAGAACTCGACGATCTCGTCGAAGCGGCGGTCGATCTCGCGGCGCGTCAGGCCGAGGACGGCACCGTTGATGTAGACGTTCTCGCGCCCGGAGATCTCGGGGTGGAAGCCGGCGCCCAGCTCGATCAGGGCCGAGACCCGCCCCTCGGCTCGCACCCGCCCGGAGGTGGGCTTCAAGATCCCGGCGACCACCTTGAGAAGGGTGGACTTGCCCGAGCCGTTGCCGCCGACGACGCCGAAGGCCTCGCCCCGGGACACGGAGAACGACACGCCGTCCAGGGCCACGATGGCGTCCTCCCGCGCCAGGCCCCGGGTGAGGGTGCCCTCGAGCAGGGCGCTCTTGAGGGTCCTCAGGTGGTCGCCGGGGGCGGCGCGGCGATAGAGCTTGGTCAGCGCTTCGACCTCGAGGGCGACCTCGACGGCCGGCGTCGCCTCGCTCATACCGCCTCCACGATCGTCTCGCGCAGGCGCCCGAAGAGCCAGGACCCCACGAGCCAGGCGACCAGGGAGACGCAGATCATCTGGAGCCAGAGGAACGGCCCCGGGACGGTGCCGGCGAAGAGCGTTTGCTGATAGGCCAGGGTGAAGGGCGTCAGGGGGTTGGCGCGGATCGCGACGTGCATCCAGTGCGTCGGCACGGCGCGCAGCGGGTAGATGATGGGCGTGGCGAAGAAGAGCAGGGTGAGGAGGTTGGCGAGGATGTCCCGGACGTCCTTGAAGTGGGCGGTGAGCGCCGAGAGGCCGAGGGCCAGGCCCGCCACCAGGGGCAGCTCGACCAGGATCACGGCCGGCAGGGCGAGGGCCCCCCAGCCGGCCACCGGGTAGCCGAGCGCCCGGCCGGCGGCGAGCGCCAGAGCCAGGATGGGCAGGGCCAGGAGGAAGTGCACCAGGTTCGTCCACACCGAGACCATGGGCAGCAGCTCGGCGGGGAAGACCGCCTTCCGGATCAGGCCGGCGTTGGTGAGCAGCGAGCTCGCCCCTTCGAGCAGCGAGGTCGAAACCCAGACCCAGGGGAACAGGCCGGTCACCAGGAAGACCGCGTAGGGCGTGACGCCGGCGGCCCGCGCCGGCACCAGGATGAGCCCGAAGACGACGCTGTAGACGCCGAGCAGGAGCAGCGGGTTGATCAGCGACCAGAAGAAGCCCAGGACCGAGCCGCGGTAGCGGGCCTTGAGCTCCCGCGCGGCGAGGGTCGCGAGGAGGCCCCGGTAGCGGACGATCTGGGTGGCGCTCTCGAACATGGCTCGGCGCCCGGGGCGAATCGGCTTCGGCTGCGGGGCGCGGTCCTCAGCTCTGGCCGTCACCGTGGAGGCCGCGGCGCTGGCGCTCCAGGTCGCGCAGGCGGCGCTCGAGGTCCCGGCGGCGCTTCTCGAGGTCCTGGCGCTTCACCTCGAGCACCTTGTCGTAGTCGACGAACTCGCCATTGCGGATCACGTAGACCCGCGGGAACTTCTGCACGTTGCCCTGCTCGTCGAACTGGATCGGCCCGGTGACGCCGGGGAAGTTGCTGATGCCCCGCATCCCCTGCCAGAACTCGTTCGGCCGCGCGCTGCCGGCTTTCTTCAGGGCCTCGGCGTAGACCCGCATCGCGTCGTAGCCGTGGGCGGCGTAGAGGTCCGGGACCTTGTCGTACTTCGCCTTGAACGCCTTGACGAAGCCCTGGATCAGGGGATCGTCGCTGGTGACGTCGTAGTTCGACTGGGTGAACATCACCCCTTCGGCCGCCGCGCCGGCCTTCTCGATCGTGTCCGGGGTGGCGATCGAGGAGGTGGTGAGGATGTACCCCTTGAAGCCGCGCTCGTGGAGCCCCTCGATCAGGGCCACGAGGCCGTCGGCGTAGTCCGCCAGGTAGACGGCGTCGGGAGACAGGGTCATCACGCGATCGACGACGCCGCCCAGGTCCGAGGTGTTGCGGGGGTACTCGACGACGTCGAGGACCTTCGCCCCGTCGCGCTCGGCCTCGGCCTTGAACACCTGCTGGATACCCTTGGCGTACTGCGACTCGGCGGCGGCGATGACCACTGTCTTGACGTTCAGGGTCTGGGTGGCGAAGTGGCCCATCTTGGTCCCCTCGAGGAAGTCCGAGGGGAAGACGCGGAAGAAGTTGGTCGAGATGCCGGAGAGCCGCGGGCTCGAGGCGGAGGGCGAGAGCAGCACGCGGTCGTGCTTGTCCGCCACCTCCACCATGGCGAGGGCCTCCTGCGTGGTGACGCCGCCGATCACCGCCGGGGCGCCTGCGTCGAAGAGCTTGCCGAGAAGCTCGACCGCCCGGTCGGGATCGCCCTGGGAATCCTCCACCTGGAGGTCGAGGGCGAAGGGGTAGGCCTGCCGCGCCTGGATCTCCTCGAAGGCGAGCTCGATGCCCTTGCGGATCGGCTCGCCGTAGAGGGCGAACTCTCCCGACAGGGGGAGCACCGCGCCCACGACCACCTTCTGGTTGCCGCCGCAGCCGGTTGCCGTGAGGGCAAGGCCGGCGACCAGGATCATGACCGACACCAGCGCCACGAGCCCGGCCGGGACTCGCGCGCGGGTGAGCGATGAAAGGGAAGGCAGCAGGCGTCGCGTCCGAGGAGCCATAGGGTCCGTCCTGAAGAAGTCGAGTTTCGCCAGAGGTGTGGGCTCTCCGCCCGGTGCCGTTTCTAACCCACCGCCCGCCGGCCCGTCAACTCGGAGGCCCTCCGAGGGCCTGGCGGTATGCTCCCCGCCATGTCCTCCTGGAGCCCGGGCGACCTCGCGCCGGGAGTGTGGGTCGCTCTCCTGGCGCTCGCCCTGACCTTCACCCTGGGGCGCTGGTACGAGCGGCCGCCCCGGCGGGTCCTCGCCCTCTTCGCCCTGGCGACGGCGCTGCTCTTCGGCGCGGTCCTCTTCGGCGGGCGGATCCTGCTGCCCCTCGACAACCTCCGGGGGCAGGCGCCGTTCCGCCGGCTGGCGCCGACCGACCCCCACGGCAACCTGCTCCAGGGCGACCTGCTTTACCTGGTGCTGCCCGCCCGGATGGAGGTGCGGCGGGCGGTCGGGGGCGGCGCCTGGCCGCTCTGGAGCCCGCGGACGGGAGCGGGCACGCCGCTCCTCGCCGACCCGCAGTCCCAGGCCCTCCAGCCCTTGGCGGCGGCGGTCCTGCCCCTGCCCGCCGACGCCGCGGCGGGCGCCCTCGCCGCCTTGCGGACCTTCGCCGCCCTGGTCTTCGCCTTCCTGCTGCTCGCGCGCCTCGGCGCCGGCGCCGGACCCGCCGCCGCCGGCGCCCTGGCCTATGGCCTGGGAGGGTTCCTCCAGCTCTGGCTGGGCTGGCCCCTCGCCAACGCCGCCGTCTGGCTGCCGGCGGTCGCCTGGGCGCTGCTGCTGGCCGACGAGCGCGGCCTGCGGCGGGACTGGGCGCTGCTCGCGGCCTGCGGCGGGTCCCTCCTCGTCGCCGGCCAGCCGGCGGCGGTGGGCTATTCGCTGGCGCTGGCGGCGGGGCTCGCCGGCCTGCGGATCCGGGCGCGGCCGCCCGGGCGGCGGCGCGCCTTGACGGCCCGGCTGGCGGCGGCCTTCGCCCTCGCCGCCCTGCTGGCGGCGCCGGCGCTCCTGCCCTTCGCCCAGGCCCTGCCCGACTCCCTGCGCTGGTCGCGCCTGAGCTCCGGGGGGAGCCCCGCGCGGGGCGCCGGCGGCGAGCTCTCGCCTGTGAGCCTGGCCCCGAAGCCGGCGCGGGCCAGCGCGCCGCCGGCCACCCGCCTGGTCCAGGCGGTGGCACCCAAGGCCCTGGGGGACACCCGCTACCTCGACTACTGGGGGCGGGCGAACAGCAACGAGGACACGGCGGGCTTCGTGGGCACCGCGACCCTCCTCGCCGCCCTCCTCGCCCTTCCGGGATGGCTCGCCGGGCCGCGCCCGGTCGCCCACGAGCTGGCCGCCCTGGGGCTCGCGGCGCTCTGCCTGGCGCTCCTCGCCCTGCCCGGCGGCGCCCTGGGAGTGGTGCCGGCCGCGGGCCTCTCGGGACGCCTGGCGCTCCCCCTCGACCTGGCCCTGGCGACGGCAGCGGCCGCCACCCTCGAGCGCTTCCGGCGGGGAGGGCTCCGCCGCTGGCTCGTGTGGGCCGCCCTGCCGGCCGCGGCCGCCGCCCTGGTGCTGGCCCACGTCGCCATCTACCGGGGCTTCGCCGACCCGGCCGACCCCGCGACCCTCGACGTGCTGCGGCGCGGGTGGCTCCTCTGGCACCTGCGCTTTTTGGCCGTCACCACGGTGGCCCTGGTCTTCCTGGGCCGGAGCCCGGACCGGGGTCAGGGCGGCGTCTGGGGCCGGGGGCGGCGCGGCGCCGCCTGGGTGGTCGCCCTGGCGATCGGCGCCGAGCTCCTGCTCGCCGCCCGGCCGATCAACCCGCCGATGCCCCGCCGCCTCGACCTCCCCCGGACGCCTTCGATCACTTTCCTGGAGACGCGGCTGGGCACCGGGCCGGCGGCACCGCGGATGCTCGCCTCCGGCTACGCCTTCCTGCCCAACCTGCCCGCCGTCTACGGCCTGTCCGACGCCCGCGTCTTCAACCCCATGGCGCCGGCGCCCTACCTGGGCCTCCTGGCTCCGGCGGTCGAGGGCTGGGCGGGGGAGATCCCGGTGCTCGGGCCCGGCGACCATCCGTTCTACGACGAGCTGGGCGTCGCCTGGCTGCTGGCGGCGCCGGAGGACGGCTGCCCGGCGGGCACCGAGAGGGCCTACCGCGGGCCCGACGCCGTCGTCTGCCGGAGGCCCGGCGTCCACCGCCTGGTCCGGCTCCCGGGCGGACCGCCCCTGGTCGACGTCGAGGTCTCGGCGGGCGGCGACCGCTGGCGCGCCCGGAGCCTCGCCCCCGCCGCCGGGCTCCTGGCCACCGGCATCTACGCCGCCCCCGGCTGGCGGGTGCTCGCCGACGGCCGGCCGGTGCGCCGCGAGCGCCTCCACGGCGCGCTGCTCGGCGCCTGGCTGCCTCCGGGCTCCGGGCGGATCGACCTCGTCTACCGGCCGGCCGGCTTCCTCGCCGGCTGCCTGCTCGCGGCCCTCGGCCTGGCGTGGGGCCTGGCGTGGATCGTCCGGCCGCCCGGCCCGCCGCGCCCGGGGTGAGCGTTCGATGCCCGCCGGGCCGTTCGCCCGGCCGAGGCGGAGCTCGGCCGCTTCACGCGGAAGCGGCGGTCGTCCGAAGCCGGGCTCCGCCTCGGCCGGCCCGGCGGCGCCAGCTCCTCCCGACGATGGCCACGAGGCGCACCCCCCGGCCCGGGGGCGAACGGGGGATTCCGCTGGTAGACTTGCTATGTGAGCGAGTCGACGAAGCTCTCCGTCCGTTGTCCCGAGTGCGGCTCCGATCTGGTGGTCGACACCGCCACCGGCGAGGTGCTGTTCCACAAGAAGCTCAAGGGACCGCCGGCGGGGGGCAAGGACTTCGACTCCCTGTTCGCCGAGATGAACAGCCAGAAGGCCCGGGCCGAGGAGACGTTCGAGCGGGAGAAGGCGGCGCAAAAGGACCGCGCCCGGCTGCTCGAAGAGAAGTTCCAGGAGGCGTTCAAGCGGGCGTCCGAGGAGGACGACGACACCCCCCCGCCCCGACCCTTCGACCTGGATTGACCGTTCCCCCCGCTCCTTACGAAACGGAGGTTTCCTTGCTGACGCGCATCGGCACCGCGCTCCTCGCCCTCGCCTTGGTGGTCGCCGTGGCCCCGGCCCCGGCCGCCCAGGCAAGCGAAGATCTCTTCCCCTTCGCCGTACATCACAAGACCCTGGACAACGGCCTCGACGTCTTCGCGATCCCCTTCGACAGCCCGGGCATCGTGGCCTACTACGTGGTCGTCCGCACCGGCTCGCGCCAGGAGGTCGAGCCGGGGCACAGCGGGTTCGCCCACTTCTTCGAGCACATGATGTTCCGGGGCACCGAGAGGTATCCCCAGGACGTCTACAACGACATCCTCAAGAAGATGGGGGCGGACTCGAACGCCTTCACCACCGACGACTGGACCAACTACTACATCGTCGGCCCCTCGAGCCAGCTCGAGACGATGATGAAGATCGAGTCCGACCGGTTCGAGAACCTGAAGTACTCCGAGGCCGACTTCCGGACCGAGGCCCTCTCCATCCTCGGCGAGTACAACAAGAACGCTTCGAGCCCCTTCCTCCACCTCCACGAGAAGCTCCGCGAGCTCGCCTTCGAGAAGCACACCTACGAGCACACCACCATGGGCTTCTTGAAGGACATCAAGGCGATGCCCGACTCCTACCAGTACAGCCTCCAGTTCTTCCACCGGTTCTACCGGCCGGAGAACGTCAAGCTCCTGGTGGTCGGGGACGTCGAGCCCGACCAGGTCTTCTCCATGGCCAGCCGGTACTGGAGCGGCTGGAAGCCCGGCTACGAGAAGGTCCAGATCCCGGCCGAGCCGCCGCAGACCGAGAAGCGCAGCGCCGAGATCGACTGGCCGGTCCAGACCCGCCCGTACGTGACGATCGGCTACCACGTGCCCGCCTTCGACGCCACCACCAAGACCACCGCCGCCCTCGACCTGATCTCGCAGCTCTTGTTCAGCGAAAACGCCCCACTGTACCAGGACCTGGTGGTCGAGCGCCAGCTCGTCGACTTCATCCAGGGCGGCGCCGACTTCCACCGCGACCCGTACCTGTTCACCATCACCTCCCGGCTGCATTCGGACGAGGCCAGCCCCAAGGTGCTCTCGGCCCTCCAGGCGGCCTTCGAGAAGCTCCAGACCGAGCCGGTCGATCCCGCCCGCCTCGAGCGGATCAAGTCGCACCTGCGCTACGGCTTCGCCCAGCAGCTCGACAGCGCGCCGTCGGTGGCGGTGACGGTCGCCCAGTTCCTGGAGCTGACCGGCGATCCCCAGACCATCAACCGGCTCTACGCCGAGTACCAGAAGGTCACGCCCGAGGACATCATGAAGGTGGCCAAGGCGACCTTCCGGGACTCGAACGAGACCGCGGTCACGCTGAGCTCCGCCGAACGAGAGAAACCGGGCGAGAAGGCCGCCACCGAAGGAGGAACCCGGCCATGAAGAGCACCCGCACCCTTCGCAACGTCCGCCGGCCGCGCACGCGGGGCTTCCTGCGCCCGGTCGTCCCCACTCTCGTCGTCGCCCTGGCCGTCTCGCTCGTCGCCGCCCTGCCGGCGCTCGGGGCCGAGACCTCCCCGAAGATCGAGCTGGTCGAGCAGCCGAGCCCCGGGTCGCCGCTGGTCGCGGTCCGGCTGATGTTCAAGGCCGGCTCGATCCACGACCCCGAGGGCAAGGAGGGCCTGGCGGCGCTGACCGCCATGATGATCGGCCAGGCGGGCACCGAGAAGCACACCTACTCGCAACTCCTCGACGCCCTCTACCCCATGGCCGCGTCGATCGACGTGAACACCGACCGCGAGGTCACGGTGATCGCCGGCGAGACCCACGTCGACAACCTGGCCAAGTACACCGACCTCCTCACCGAGGCGGTGCTCCACCCCGCCTTCGCCAAGGCCGACTTCGACCGCAACAAGAACCAGCTCCTCTCCTACCTGACGACGACGCTGCGGGCGGCGAACGACGAGCTGCTCGGCCTCGAGGCCCTCCAGGACCAGATCTGGCAGGGCCTGCCCTACGGCCACCCGTCCGAGGGCACGGTCCAGGGGCTGGCCGCCATCACCCTCGACGACGTCAAGGCCTTCTATCATCAGAGCTTCACCCGGGCGAACCTGATCCTGGGGGTGGCCGGCGGCTACCCCGAGGGCTACCCGGCGAAGCTCCAGGCGGCCCTCGACGCCCTGCCCGAGGGGGGCGGCGAGACGGTCGACCTGCCGCCGCTGCCCAAGCCCCATGGCCGTGACTTCACTCTGATCGCCAAGCAGACCGACTCGCGGGAGATCAACTTCGGCTACGCCATCCCGGTGACCCGGGCCGACGCCGACTACTACCCCCTGATGGTCGCCAACAGCTACCTCGGCGAGCACCGGACCTTCAACGGCGTGCTGATGAACCAGCTCCGGGGCAAGCGCGGCCTCAACTACGGCGACTACTCCTACATCGAGTACTACGCCGCCCCGCCGTTCACCTCGCGGCCGACGCCCAACGTGCCCCGGCACCAGCAGTACTTCTCGGTCTGGATCCGCCCCGTCGTACCCAAGACCGCGCACTTCGCGCTGCGCGCCGGCCTCTACTACGTCGACCGGCTGATCGACAAAGGGCTGACGAAGGACGAGTTCGAGCTCACACGGGACTACTTGGTCAACTACTCGAAGCTCTGGGCCCAGACCCTCTCCGAGCGCCTCGGCGTCCAGATGGACAGCCGCTTCTACGGGACGCCCTACTGGATCGACGAGATCGAGAAGCGCTTGAAGGGGCTGAGCGTCGAGGAGGTCAACGCGGCGGTCAAGAAGTACCTCCAGACCGACGCCTACGAGGCGGTGATCGTGACCGACGACGCGCCGTCCCTGGCCGAGGAGCTCAAGAAGGACGAGCCGAGCCCCATGGAGTACAACAGCGAGGTGGACGAGGCGGTCAAGGAGGTGGACAAGTCGATCGTCGACCTCAAAGTCAAGCCGACCTCGGTCCGGATCGTCCCGGTCTCGGAGATGTTCGAGGGCGCGGGCGGGAAGGAAAAGCCGGCGGGCGACGAGAAGTCGCGGCGGGTCGAGCCGGACAGGTGAAGCGGAACGGCGTACGGTCGAGACGTGAACCGGCCGAGACCGCCCTCGCGGGGTGGCTCCGCACACGCCCGCGGGACGGGTGGCTTTCTCGGCGGCGGCCTGCGCCGGCGAGAAACCACGCCGTCCCGCGAGCTGCCACCGCGGTGGTTGGGACGGTGGGCTCGCCGGAGCGGGGGGGAGAGGTGGATCGGCGTTCGTCGGACTGTGGGGCGGCTACGGGAGGAGGTAGTAGCGAGGCGAGGGGGTGACCTCGATCCGGGTGCCGCCCGGCGGCGGCTCGGGGGCGCCGTCGCGGGTGAGGACGGCCGTCGCGGGGGACGGCAGGTGGGCCGGGGCGGGGCGGGCCGCCGCGCTCCAGCCGACCACGAGCTCTTCGCCGTCCGCCCTGCGGAAGCGGTGGAGGCGGGCCGGCGCCGCGGTCGGGAGCGGGCCGAGGAAGGTCGCACCCTCGAGCTCCCGGATCAGCGTCGCAAGCGCCCGGAAGGCGGGCCGGCGGCGCGGCGCGGCGCCGTTCCCGGGGCAGGCGAGGCCGTAGCCCCGGGCGAGGAGCTGCCACCAGTAGACCCGCTCGACGAGGCCGGTGCCCAGGACGAGGAGGTAGTAGCGCACGAGGTAGTCGGCCTGGGTGTCCTCGTCGACGGCGACGCTCCGGCCGGCCGGCGAGTGGGGGCCCTCCTGGAGCGGCCAGTTGACCTCGGTGATCCAGCACCGAGGCGTCCGGGCGTTTCTCCCGGTCTCGGCGATCGCCCGGAGCAGGGCGACCTTGGCCACGGTGTCGAAGCCCGCCTGGAAGCTCTCGGGGGCGCCGCGGCGATCGACGTAGAGGAGCGCCGACACCGCGTCGAACGCGAGCTCCGGCCGCCGCACGTTGAGCACCGCCGCGGTGGCGTGGAACTCGAAGTCGATCACCGCCGGCCCCAGGATCTCCACGTCCGGCCGGGCGCGGCTGAGGGCGGCGCGCGCCGCGGCCACCAGGGCGACGTAGTCGTCCACCCGCCAGATCCCCCACTTGCTCCGGTTGATCGCCTGGCCCACCTGGAAGCTCCGGCCGTAGGGGGTGAAGCGCTCGGCGATCTCCTCGACCGCCCCGCGCCAGCGCTCCGGGTCCTTGACCAGGTCCCGGTTCTGGGGCAGGGCGAAAGCCACGTCCAGGCCCCGCGCCGCGAGCTCGCGGGCGAGGTCCTCCTCGGCGTCGCGGCCGGCGTCGTCCCAGGGGTGGAGGCGCAGGAGGACCCGCCGGGCGCCCAGCTCCTCGACCAGCACCAGCAGGCCCTCCGGGTCGTCGGGCTCGGGCCGCAGGGCGACCCCGGCTCCCGCGAACGGCACCGGCCGGGTGTAGAGCTCGCGGCGGAGCGCGCGGTAACGGCGGAGGATGCGCGGCGCGGCGCGTGCCGCGGCGGCGAGCTCCTCGACGTGGGAGCGGCCGTCCCTGAGGCGGGAGCCGAGCTTCTCGAGCGGTGTCGCGTGGAGGTGCGGCTGGTCCGAGAGGTGGTCCCAGACCACCCGCTCCCGCGAGGGGGCGTCCTCGGGCGGACCGGGGATGTGGGCGTGGGTGCCGCGCGGCACGAGCTTGCCCACCAGGCGGCCCCGGACGGCTCGGAGCCAGCGTTTCACGCGGTTCTTGAGCAGGAAGCCGTGATGGTAGACGAGGTAGAGGAGGCGTCGGGCCGGCCAGCGGCGGGGGTGGCCCTCGGGGTCTCCGGACCAGTAGGCCCGCAGCAGGCGCTCCTGGTCCCCGGGCCGGAAGATCGGCATGCGCGAGAGGTCGCGGGTGCGCTCGGAGACGGTCAGGCGGCGGCCGACGCGCGCCCGGTTCAGGTCGACGAGCGCGAGGCGCAGGCGGCCGTCGTCGCCGCGCGCCAGGAGCACGTTGCCGCTGGTCAGGTCGCGGAACCAGATCCGGTGCTCGTGGAGCCGCCGCGCGAGCGCCGCCAGCTCGTCGAGGAGCTCGCTCACGGGCAAGCCCGGGAACCGCGCCTCGGCCTCGCCGGCGTTGGCGGCGCGCAAGAGGTAGCGGGCCTCGGTCACCCCCTCGGCCAGCCGGCAGACGTAGAACGAGGGGCCCGCCGGATCGTCCGAGTCGATGGCGAGGAGCGGCTCCGGGGTCTCGACCCCGGCGGCCAGCAGCGCCTCGGCCACGCGCCAGCTCCGCGCCGCCTTGCTGCCGCGCCAGCGCCGCGCGAGGCGCACCCTGAGGCTCGTGGCCCGGAACTGCTTGACCACCGCCGGGAGCTCGGCGCCGGCGGCCGCCAGGCGCGAGACGTAGAGGTAGTTGCGCCCCCAGTGGAGGGTCTCGACGGCGGCGCCCGGGTCGGTCAGCCGGGCGACCGCCGCGGCGAGGTCGGCCGGCCGCCGGCAGCGCGACACGACGCCGTGGTACCCCTCGACGGCGAAGGACTCGGACCGCGGCGCGGGGCAGCCCTCCCGCGTCGCCGGCCCCTCGCTCACCAGGGGCGGGGCCTCCGCGAAGCCCGGATCATCCATGAGTCGTCACCGCCAGGCTACACCCTCACGATGTCGAAACGCTCGTGGTGGAGGGCCGGGTCGCTCTGGATGAGGATCTCCGAGCCCAGGGCGTTCTCGAGCTCGGTGAGGATCGAGCGCTCGTCGCCCTGGAGCGCGCGCCCGACGTCGGGGTGGACCCGGAGCAGGAGCTGCCCGTCGAGCGCCAGCTCCCGGTTCTTGAGCACCTCGCGGCGCAGGTTGAGGCAGATGGTCTCGACGGCCTTGACCCGGCCGCTCCCACCGCAGTACGGACAGGGCTGGGTCAGCAGGCGCTCGAGGTTGGTGCGCGAGCGCTTGCGGGTGATCTCGACCAACCCGAACTCGGAGATGGAGAGGACCTTGGTCTTCGCCCGGTCCTTGTGCAGCTCCCTCTCGAGCGCCCCGAACACCTGGTCGCGGTGCTCCGCCTCGGTCATGTCGATCAGGTCGAGCACGATGATGCCGCCCAGGTCGCGCAGCCGGATCTGGCGCACGATCTCCTCGACCGCCTCGAGGTTGTTCTTGAGCACCGTCTCCTCGAGATTGCTCTTGCCCACGAAACGGCCGGTGTTGACGTCGATCGCCACCAGGGCCTCGGTGGGGTTGATCACGATGTAGCCGCCCGACTTGAGCCAGACCTTGCTGCGCAGCGCCGCCTCGATCTGGCCCTCGATGCCGAAACGCTCGAACAGCGGCACGTCCTGGCGATAGAGCTTGACCCGGGTGACCAGCGAGGGCTGGACCTGGTCGAGGAACTCGACGATCCGCTCGTAGGTCTCCTCGCCGTCGACCCAGAGCACCGAGAACTCGTGGGAGAAGAGGTCGCGCACCGTGCGCAGGGCCAGGTCCTGCTCCTGGTGCAGCAGGCTCGGCGCGAGGGCCTTCGCCGCCCGGCTCTGGATCGACTGCCAGAGCTTCGCCAGGTAGACGAGGTCGGCCTCGAACTCCTCCCGGCCCCGGCCCTCGCCGACGGTGCGGACGATCAACCCCCCCCGGCCCGCGCTCATGGACTCGACCAGGGCGACCAGCCGGTCGCGCTCGGCGTCGTCCTCGATGCGCCGCGAGACGCCGAAGTGGCGCACCGTGGGCAGGAGCACCAGGTAGCGCCCGGGCAAGGTCACGTGGGTGGTGATCCGCGCCCCCTTGTTGGGCAGCGGGTCCTTGACGACCTGGACGATCAGCTCCTGGCCCTGCTTGAGGAGCTCGTCGATCGAGCGCTGCGCCTCGGGCGGCACGTCCTCGGCCTCGGCGTCGGCCAGCTCCAGGTCGTCGGCGCCGCCGGCGCCCTCGGCCTCGACGTCGCTCACGTAGAGGAAGGCGTCGCGGTCGAGGCCGACGTCCACGAAGGCCGCCTGCATGCCCGGCAGCACGCGGGTGACCCGCCCCTTGTAGACGTTGCTTACCAGGCCCTGGTGGCGGGGCCGCTCGACGAAGATCTCGGTCAGCAGGTCGTCCTCGAGCACGGCGATCCGCGTCTCGTGGGGATCGCTCGCCACGAGCATCTTGTGGCTGGAGGTCTCGGCGCTCATCGAAGGGCCTACCGGTTGACGAAGCGGCGCACGTCGACCCCCAGGATCAGGCCGGTGACCGCGAACGAGAGGAAGGTGAACGACCCGCCGTAGGAGAGAAACGGCAGCGGGATGCCGGTGATCGGCACCAGCCCCACCACCATGGCGGTGTTGTAGAGCACGTGGAACGAGATGACGGAGAGGAGCCCGACGACCAGGAGGATGCCCTCCCGGTCCCGGGCGCGCAGCGCGATCCGCGCGCCGTTGACGATGAACACCGCGTAGAGGCCGAGGACGCCCAGGACCCCGACGAAGCCCCACTCCTCGGCCAGGACGGCGAAGATGAAGTCGGTGTGGCGGGCGGGCAGGAAGCGGAGCTGGCTCTGGGTGCCCTGCATGTAGCCGCGGCCGGTGAGCTGCCCGGAGCCGACGGCGATCTTCGACTGGCGCACCTGGTAACCGGCCCCCAGCGGGTCGCTCCCCGGCTCGAGGAAGGTGCGCACCCGCTCGCGCTGGTAAGGCTGCATGGCGAACAACCAGAGCCCGGACGCCAGCACGACGAAGGCGATGACCCCCGCCGCCCAGACCTTGAGCCGGATGCCGCCGACCAGGAGCATGCCGGCGAGCATGGGCACGAACATCGCCGCGGTGCCGAGGTCGGGCTCGAGCGCCACGAGGGTCATCGGCACGACGGCGATCGCCCCGGCGAAGAAAATCTCCTTGAGCGAGAGGATCGGCCGGTTGACCTCCGCCAGGTAGCGGGCGAGGAAGAGGGCCGTCGCCAGCTTGGCGACCTCCGAGGGCTGGAAGCCGACCGGGCCCAGCCCGAGCCAGCTCTGGGCGCCGCCGCGCGCCGACCCGACCACCAGCACCAGGCCGAGGAGGCCGCACCCGACGAGGTAGAAGGGCAGCGAGAGGTCGGTCAGGAGGTGGTAGTCGACCAGGAACAGCACGATCATCACCACCAGGCCCAGGGCGACCCAGCTCGCCTGGCGCGGCGTGTAGTCCACCGGCAGCTCGGAGCTCGCGCTGTGGACGGTCGCCAGCCCGACGAGCGACAGGGCGAGCGACGAGAGCAGGACGAGCCAGTCGAGCCCCGAGAGCTGGCCGAGCAGCGAGCTCTCCGGCCACAGGGGGCTAGGCGCCGTCATCGTCGATTCCGAAATACTTCTCATAGAGGGCCTTGGCGATGGGGGCGGAGGCGTTCGAGCCGTGGCCGCCGTGCTCGACGAACACGACCACCACGAGCTGCGGGTCCTGGGCCGGGGCGTAGGACGCGAACCAGGCGTGGTCCCGCAGCGCGAAAGGCAGCTCGGCGTTGTTGCGGCGGGCGCTCTGCGCCACCACCTGGACGGTGCCGGTCTTGCCGGCCATGTCGATCGTGGGCAGGCGCGAGGCCCCGGCCGTGCCGTGCGGGGCGTTGACCACCGCCCACAGGCCGTCGCGGACCGCGTCGAGGACCCCCGAGGGCAGCCCCAGCTCGCCGGGGCCGCCGGGCGTCTCGCCGCCCTCCGCCTCGTCGTCCTCGCCGGCGCGCAGATGGGGCGTCACCCTCCGCCCGCCGTTGGCCACCGCCGCCATCATCGTGGCGATCTGGAGCGGCGTCACCAGGAGCGGCCCCTGGCCGATCGCGACCGAGATCGTCTCGCCGGGGTACCACGGGTGCTTGCGCACGTCCAGGCTCCAGCTCGAGTCGGGCACCAGACCCTTCTTCTCGCCCTCGAGCTCGATGCCGGTGCGCTCTCCGAGCCCGAAGAGGCGGGCGTAGCGAGCGATCCGGTCCACCCCCAGCGCCTTGCCGACGTTGTAGAAGAAGATGTCGCACGAGCCCTTGAGGGCGTCGCGCACGTCCACCCGGCCGTGGCCGCCGCGCTTCCAGCAGCGAAAGCTCCGGCCGTAGATCACCGTCGAGCCGGTGCAGTTGAACGTCGAGCTCTGGTCGATCACGCCCTCGGCGAGGCCCGCCGCCGCCATGACCACCTTGAACACCGAGCCGGGCGAGAACGTGTTCTGGATGGCGCGGTCCTGGAGCGGGTTGTTGGGGGCCGAGAGGATCTCCTGCCACTGGGCCTCGCTCAGGCCCCAGACGAGGAGGTTCGAGTTGTAGGAGGGCGCGGAGTAGAGCGCCCGGATCGCGCCGTCGCGCGGATCGAGGGCGACGACCGCCCCCACCTTGTCGCTCATCAGCCGGGCCGCCTCCTGCTGCAGGTCGAGGTCGAGGGTGAGCCGGAGCGGCAGGCCCGACTCCGCCGGCTTGCGCTGGTACTCCTCGAGCACCCGGCCGCGGCTGTCGACCACCACCACCCGCTCGCCGTCCTTGCCCCGGAGCCGGAGGTCGTAGGTGCGCTCGATCCCCTTCTTGCCCACCAGGTCGCCGGCGTCGTAGAGCCCGTCGCCCGCCGCGATCTCCTGGGGCGAGACCTCGCCCAGGTAGCCGAGCACGTGGGCGGTCCGCGGTCCGTGCCGGTAGAGGCGCAGGTGGCGCACGTCGATCTCGAACTCCGGGTGCTCGAGGCGCTTGGCCTCGAAGCGCCCCACCTGCCCCAGGTCGAGGTTGGCCGCCACCAGCGCCGGCTGGTAGGGCGGGGCCTCGCGGGCGCGCTCGAGCGCCGCGTGGAGCTCGGCCTCGGGCCGGCCCAGGATGCCGGCCGCGAAGCGAACGCTCGCGGCCAGGTCGAGCGCGCGGCTGCGGTCGATGAGGAGGTCGTAGGAGGGGACGTTCTCCACCAGCAGCCGCCCCTTGCGATCGTAGATCAGGCCGCGGGGAGCCCGGATCGGGAGCTTCCGCAGGCGGTTGTTCTCCGCCAGCTCCCGGTAGTAGTCGCCGTGGACGATCTGGACCGACCAGAAGCTGGTGCCGATCAGCACCAGCAGGGCGGCGGCGACCGCCATCAGCAGGCGGACCCGGCGGACCAGGTCGTCTCGGTGCTCGCGGACTTGCATTCTCGGGTTACGTCGCTCCCCGCTAGCGAGGCTCCGCCTCAAACCGACGAGGCGCCTGAAGCGTCTCCGGCGCCACGGGCCGCAGGTCCCCCGCCCACGTCGGTCGATCGAGCCTACGCTCACCGGAGCGGCTTCTCCAGACCGGTCGATTCATCGGATCTCCCCCCTCACCCTCGATCCCTCCCGGGCTTGCCACGTCCGAAAACTCGGCTCGTTCGTCACGATTCTGGCCTGATCAGACATCTAGAGACGGATCCTCGACGCCCTGCGGCGGCGCGACACCTCGCGCAGGTCGCGGAACCGGCCGCCGAGGCTGAGCAGCACCGCGCCGGCCACGCCGTTCGCCAGAGCTTCGATCAGCACCCAGAGGGGCTCGGGGGGCTCGGGGTCGGTGAAGAGGTAGGCCAGCACCACCAGCGTCGCCGCCTGGAGGAGCGTCGCCAGCGCCACCGTCACCAGCACGGCCCCCGGGCTCTTCAGGTCCAGGCGCTGGCCCGCACGGGCGACCGCGTATCCCACGATGGTATCAGCGAAGCCGTGGAGCCCGTAGAGCCGGCCGGAGAGCGCGTCCTGCACCAGGCCGGCCCCCAGCCCGCCGGCCAGGCCCGCAAGGCTGCTCGCGTCGAGGGCGTTGAGCACCACGACCACCAGGAACAGGTCGAGCACGCGGGGCAGGTCGGGCAGGAGCCAGATGCCCACCAGGTGGACGCCCAGCGCCAGGGCGAGGCCGAGGACGACCCTAAGGGCGCGCATCGGCGTCCTTCTCCTCGAGCGCCGCGGGCGCCGTCTCTTGCTCCAGCAGGTAGACGCGGTCGAGCAGCGCGAAGTCCACGGCGGGGGCCACCACGATGTGTCGAAACAGCTCGCCCCCCTTGCCGACTTCCACCACCGTGCCGATCGGGATGCCCCGGGGGTAGATGCCGTCGGTGCCGGCGGTGAGCACCCGGTCGCCGGGCTCGACCGAGGCCTGCAGCGGGACGTAGTCGAGCTCCAGGCCGTCGTCGCCGCCACGGACGAGCGCCTGGCGCCGGGTCCGTTCGAGCACCGCCGACGCGGCGGCCGCCCGGTCGGTGATGAGCTGGACCTTGGCGTAGGAGCCCGCGACCAGGATCACCCGGCCCACCAGCCCGGCGGGGGTGATCACCGGCTCGTCCTTGCGCGCCGACTGCTCGCCCACGTAAAGGATCAGCGTGCGCAGCCAGGAGGAGTGATCGAGGTAGACGACCTGGGTCGGCCGCAGCCGCCCGGGCACCTGGCGGGTGTACTCGAGCGCCGCGGCCAGCCGCTCGCGCTCCTCCTCGACGTTGCGCAGCCGGAAGAGCTGGAGCTCCAGGGCCTCGACCCGCTCCCGGAGCCGCCGGTTCTCGGTCTGGAGCTGGCCACGGGTGCGCAGGGAGCGCCCGACCGTCCGCGCCGAGCCGAAGAGCCCGGCCACCCCGCGGCCGACAGGGCCGACCAGGCGCAGGGAGGTGCGCTCGAGGAGGCTCGTGCCGCCCTCGACGCGCACCTGGGAGGCGAGGAGGAGGAGCTGGAGGGCGAGCACCAGCACCAACAGCCAGACGGTGTGGCGCTCCTTCACTCGAAGCGAGGCTCCGTCTCCAGGCGACGAGGGATCTGGAATGCCCTGGGCATCTTGCTCCGGAGCTTCCGCTTGCTCGTCACGAAGCGTGCACCGGCTCAGCGGATCGAGACCTTGCGCAGCAGGTCGATGTCCTGGAGCACCGCGCCGGTGCCGAGCACCACCGAGGCCAGCGGGTCCTCGGCGAGGACCACCGGCAGGCCCGTCTCGTCGCGCAGGCGGTGATCGAGGTTGCGCAGCATGGCCCCGCCGCCCGAGAGCACGATCCCCTTGTCCATGATGTCGGCCGAGAGCTCGGGCGGGGTGCGCTCGAGGGCCATCTTGACCGCCTCGACGATGGTCTGGACCGGCTCGGCGAGCGCCTCGCGGATCTCGGCGTCGGAGATGGTCAGGGTCTTGGGCACCCCCTCGACCAGGTCGCGGCCCTTGATCTCCATGGTCATCTCCTCCTTGAGCGGGTACGCCGAGCCGATCTCCATCTTGATCAGCTCGGAGGTGCGCTCGCCGATCAGGAGGTTGTACTTGCGCTTCAAGTACTGGATGATGGCCACGTCCATCTCGTTGCCGGCCACCCGCACCGAGCGGCTGTAGACGGTGCCGGCGAGCGAGATCACGGCGACGTCCGTCGTGCCGCCGCCGATGTCGACGATCATGTTGCCCGACGGCTCGGTGATCGGCAGACCCGCGCCGATCGCCGCCATCATCGCCTGCTCGACGAGGAACACCTCGGAGGCGCCGGCGCGCATGGCCGAGTCCTTGACCGCCCGCTTCTCGACCTGGGTGATCTCCGACGGCACGCCGATGACGATCCGCGGATGGACCACCATCTTGCGGCCGTGAGCCTTCTTGATGAAGTACTCGAGCATCCGCTCGGTCACCTCGAAGTCGGCGATCACGCCGTCCTTCATCGGGCGGATGGACTCGATGTTGCCCGGCGTACGGCCGAGCATCTCCTTGGCCTCGCTGCCCACGGCCTCGATGCGGTTGGTGAGCTTGTTGATCACCACCACCGAGGGCTCGCGCACCACGATGCCCTGGTTCTTGGCGAAGACCAGCGTGTTGGCCGTCCCCAGGTCGATGGCCAGGTCCTTGGAAAAGTATCGGAGGATCGAAGCTAGCGGCATGGTCTCCCCGGCTCTCTAGCAGCCCGGCCGTCGTAATGCAGCACCAACATTTGAGATGAATCGGCGACCCCCTTCGGGGGGCGGCGCGAATCGCACCCTCGGCGACCGCCCGGAAGCGCCTGGCTACCTGTCCGACTCGCGAAGCTCCGCCTCGAAGCGACGAGGCGTCTGGAGCCTCTCCGGCTTCGTGAGCCGCAGCAGCTCCCCCGCCCACGTCCAGTGATCGAGCCTACGCGCAACGCAATGGCGACTCCAGACCGCCAGATTCATCGGATGCCCCCGCATCCCCTCGATCCCCTTCCCACCCTCTCGGTCTGTTTCTCGAGGAGCTCGGCTCGTTCGTCACGATTCTGGCCTGATCAGACATCTAGAGGATCTCCACGAACACCCGGGGGCTGACCACCGTCTCGTTGCCCCCCGCGTCGCGGGCTCGAACCTCGAGGAAGCTCCAGCCTTCCTTGGTGATCTGGATCGTCTTGGTGAACGAGCCGTCCGCCGCGACCTGGACCGGCTCACCGTTGATCTCGACGGCGGATCCCGGCTCGGTCCGGCCTCCGACGATGAAGATACTACCGTACGCTTTGATCTCCGCGAGCTCCAGCTTCGGCGGCTCGTCGTCGTTCGAGCTCTTGTCGTGCCGGAAGCTCGAGACGCGGAAGGCGCGGGCCGCGCTCCAGGGTCCGCGCACGCCCTTGGCGGTGACCGCCGCCACGCGCCAGAAGAAGGAGCCTTCGCCGCGCAGACCGAGGGTGGCCTCGGTGGTCTTGCGGTCGTGGGCTTCGATCAGGTTGTCGACGAACAGGCGGCGCGACGAGACCTCGAGCGAGTAGCTCGCGGCCGAGCCCACGGCCTGCCAGGAGAGGACCGTCTGCCGGGTCCGCTCGAGGGAGAAGCTCGGAGTTGTCGTCGGGGGCGAGGAGCACCGGCGCGGCGGGCAGCTGCTCGGGCTCGCTCAGCTTGCCGCCGGCGTGGACCACCTGCTCGAGCTCGCCGACCTCGCGGTGCTCGCCGCTCACCGAATCCACCTTCATGCCGCCGCGGATGGCCGCGAAGCGGGCGGTCTTCGACCCGGCGTCGTAGGTGACCGTCGCCTCCGAGTCGCCCTCGACCCGCGCCTCGGCCTCGGGGACCGAGACCTTGCTGCCCCGCTTGGAGGTGTTCAGGTTGACCCAGCCGTAGTCCATGCGGATCGCCTGCTCGCCCGGCAGGCCGGCCCCGGTGCGGGTGCGGAAGACGACGAGCTGGGTGTCGGGCCGGGCGGTGTAGAGAGTACCGTCCGAGAACACGATCTCGGCCGAGCCGTTGGCCCCGGTCTTGACGTGGTCCCCGGTGTAGAGCACCACGCGGGGCCGGGCGTCCTGCCACTCCCCGCCCTCGCCGCGGCGGAACTCGACCCGCCCCTGGACCGAGATGAACTGCGCCTGCCCGGCGCCGCCCTGGTGGCTGCCCGAGGCGTCGAGGATCACCTGGAGGAGCTTGTGGCTCTGCTGGGCCTGATCGAGGGCGACGACGAAGTGCCGCCCGCTGAAGGCGGTGGTGGCGGCGTTCAGGCTCTCGAGCGCGCTCTGGTACTGGCTGCGGTAGGCCTCCAGGACGTCGTCGCCCTGCAGGCGGCTGAGCAGGGTCCGGGCGTCGCGGAGGGTGCTCGCGGCCCGGCGCTCGAGGTCGTTGCGCTCCCAGGCCCGATAGCCGAAGAATCCGCCGGCGACCAGCACCGCCAGCACGAGCACCACCGCCCACGCCCGCAGCGTGTCGACGGAAACGAGGTACCAGTCCCGGCGCTTGGTGTCGATATGCAGGCGTTCCACGGGGCGGCGGAGTCCCATCTCGAAGACCCTCAATATACCAGCCTGCTTGCCCGCTGGGCTGCGGGTTGTTAGAGTGCGAGGTTCCTCCCCCGTGGCCGGGGGTGAGAGCGTTCGTTTGTCCGTCCGGCTCGGACCGCCGTTCCGGGAGGGCGAAAGGAGATCCAACGGCCATGCTCAAAGTCTTTCGCGACAACCTGAAGAAGCTCGCCTGGATCCTCTGGCTGGTGATCGCGGTCTTCATCCTCCTGGTGTTCGTCGACTTCGGCCGGGCCAGCCGGTCCCAGGCGCCGAGCAACGCCGCGGCCTCGGTGGGTGACCACGAGGTCACCTGGGCCGAGTTCCAGCGTGCCGACAAGGGCCTCGAGCAACGCTTCCGCCAGGTCTACGGCGACCGGTTCAGCCCCCAGCTCGCCCAGCAGCTCCAGATCAAGCGCCAGGCGATCGAGCAGCTCCTGAACGACGAGATCCTCCTCGAGGAGGCGCGTCACCTCGGTCTCCAGGTGACCGACAAGGAGCTGCGCGACAAGCTCCTGTCGATCCCCGGCTTCACCGACGCCCAGGGGCGCTTCTTGAGTCCCGAGCTCTATCAGCGGGTCGCCCAGGCGAACGGCTTCCCGAACCCGGCCGACCTCGAGGCGGCGGTGCGCCGCGACATGCTGCTCGAGAAGCTCCGCGACGTGCTCTCGCAGACGATCTACGTCGCCGATGCCGACGTCGAGCAGACCTACCGCGACGACGTGGAGCGGGCGAAGATCCGCTACCTCCAGCTCCCCAGGACGCGCTTCGCCCAGGAGGCGCAGGTCGGCCAGGCGGCGCTCCAGGGCTACTACGACGCGCACAAGGAGGAGCTCCGCCTGCCCGAGCAGCGGGTGATCGACTACCTGCTGGTCGACAAGGCGGCGCTGCGCGCCCAGCTCGAGGTGAGCGACCAGGACCTGCACACCTACTACCAGGCCCACCAGGACGACTTCACCCGCGAGGCGCAGGTGCGGGCCCGCCACATCCTGCTGCTCACCGGCGACGAGCGCACCGAGGCCGAAGCCAAGGCCGAGATCGAGACGATCAAGCAGCGCATCGCGGGCGGCGAGGACTTCGCCAAGGTCGCCCGCGAGGTCTCGGAGGACCCGGGCAGCGCCAAGCAGGGCGGTGACCTCGGCTACTTCGGCAAGGGCAGGATGACCCCCGAGTTCGAGAAGGCGGCGTTCGGCGCCCAGGTGGGCGAGCTCGTGGGGCCGGTCGTCACTCCCTTCGGCGTGCACTTGATCCAGGTCACCGACACACGCCCCGGAGGCGCGATCCCGTTCGAGCAGGCCCGCCAGAGCGTGCGCAACCGGGTGGTGGCGGAGCGCCTCGAACCGGCGGCCCAGGACCTGGCCTCGAAGCTGCGCCAGCAGGTGGCCGACGCCGCGGAGGGCCAGAGGGCCGCCACCATGCGCCGGCTCGCCCAGGAGAACAAGGCCGTGACCTTCGCCACCTCCGCGCCCTTCGGGCGCGAGGACGTGGTGCCCGGCCTCGGCCGCTCGCCGGCCCTCGGCGAGGCCGTCTTCGCCCTCGACCAGGGCAAGCTCGCCGACGGCACGATCGAGACCCCGCGCGGACCGGTGATCGTCCGCCTGGCCGAGGTCAAGGCGCCCCGCCTGCCGCCGCTCTCCGAGGTCGCGGCGACGGTGCGCCGCGAGGTCGAGCGCGCCCAGGAGCAGAAGCTCGCCAAGCAGAAGCTCGCCGAGGTCAAGAAGGCGGTCGAGGAGGGCAAGAGCCTCGACGAGGCCGCCAAGGAGCTGGGCGTCGAGGTGACCGAGAGCGCCGAGCTCGGCAGGAGCGGCGCGATTCAGGGGCTGGGCGTGGTCCCCGAGATCAACCAGGCCGCCCTCGCGGCCGACCAGGGCGCCGTCATCGGACCCTTCGAGACCGCCCAGGGCGCGGTCGTCGCCCAGGTCACCGAGCGCAAGGGCTTCGACGCCGCCGAGTTCGCCCAGCGCAAGGACCAGATCCGCGAGCAGCTCGCCCAGCAGCAGACGGGCCGGCTGCTCAGCTCTCTCGTCCAGGAGCGGCGGCGCCAGGAAGGAGTTTGGTACAGCGATGCCCTCGTCGAGGAGCTCAACGCCTCGAACAAGGAGTCCTAGTGAAGCTCCGCCTCAAACCGACGAGGCGCCCGAAGCGTCTCCGGCGCCATGGGTCGCTGGTCCCCCGCCCACGTCCATCGGTCCAGCCGACGTTCACCCGCTCGGCTTCTCCAGAACGATGGATTCATCGGATCCCCCCCGCATCCCCTCGATCCCCTTCCCACCCCACGGGGGGGAAGGGGACGGTTGACCGGATGCCCCCCGCATCCCCTCGATCCCCTTCCCACCCCACGGGGGGGAAGGGGACGGTTGACCGGATGCCCCCCGCATCCCCTCGATCCCCTTCCCACCCCACGGGGGGGAAGGGGACGGTTGACCGGATGCCCCCCGCATCCCCTCGATCCCCTTCCCACCCCACGGGGGGGAAGGGGACGCCCCCTCCCCGTATCGCCGCGCTGAAGAAACTCGGCTCATTGGTCGCGATCTGGCCCAGGGTAGACATCTAGTGAGCCTCCACCTCAACCCGAGATCCCTTGGAGCACTTCGGTTTCGACCGTCGAAGGCCCCCCCCCGCATTCCCTCGATCCCCTTCCCACCCCGAGGGGGGGAAGGGGACGCCACCGCCTTGCTCTCGGCTGCGCCGCAAATCCTGACCCACCGGTCCACGAGCGAGGCTGAGTAGATGCCCAGCCCAGCGACTCGGGCGGTCCACGCCGGCGAGGGGCGGCGCTCGCCGCGGCCCGGCGCGGGCGCGGCGATCTACCAGACCGCGCCCTTCGTCTTCGCCGACTCGGCCGAGCTCGACCGCGCCTTCGAGGAGGGCGGGCGCGACGGCGTCTACTCGCGCCAGGGCAACCCGACGGTGCGCCTGGCCGAGGAGAAGCTGGCGGCCCTCGAGGGCGCCGCCGACGCGGTCGCCTTCGCCTCCGGCCTGGGAGCGATCTCCGGGGCCCTCTCGAGCCTCCTCGCCTCGGGCGACCGGCTGCTCGCCGCCGGCGACCTCTACGGCGGCACCCACGCCTGGCTCGCGTGGCTCGGGCGCCGGCAGCCGGAGGTGACGGTCGACACCGTCCCCCTCGCCGGGCTCCCCGACCGGCTTCGGGACCCGGACGTGCCGGCGCCCCGGGCGGTCCTCGTGGAGAGCCCGAGCAACCCGCTCCTCGCCTGCTGCGATCTCGCGGAGCTCGCCGCGGTGGCCCACGAACGGGGCGCCCTGCTCCTGGTGGACAACACGTTCGCCACGCCGGCGCTCCAGACGCCGCTGGCCCTGGGCGCGGACCTGGTGCTCCACAGCGCCACCAAGTACCTGGGCGGCCACAGCGACGTCACCGCGGGCTTCGCCGCCGGCTCCGCCGAGCTCCTGGCGCCGGTGCGCGAGGCCCTGGTGCTGGGCGGCGCCTGTCTCGATCCGCACGCCGCCTTCCTCCTCGCGCGGGGGATGAAGACCCTGGTGCTACGAGTCGAGCGCCAGTCGGCCAACGCCGCGCGGCTGGCCGCCTTCCTTCGCGCACACCCGCGGGTGGAAGCCGTCTCCTACCCGGGGGACGACCCGGTGGCCCGGCGCCAGATGAGCGCCGGCGGCGGCATGCTCGCCTTCGAGGTGGCGGGCGGGCTGCAGGCGGCCACCGCCCTCGTCGACCGCCTGGAGCTGTTCCGGATCATCCCCAGCCTGGGAGGGGTCGAGTCGAGCGTCTCCCTGCCCGCCCTCACCTCCCACCGCCGGCTCTCGGCCGAACAACGCGCCGCCCTGGGCATCTCCGACGGCCTGGTCCGGGTGTCGGCGGGGATCGAGGGCTACGACGACCTCGAGGCGGACCTCCGGCAGGCCCTCGGGTAACCCGGTAGCCGGCTTACCGGTCGACGGCCATCGGCGCGGCTGTCAGCTCGCCCCCGGCGCTCTCCTGGGTGCTGAGGACCCGGCCTTCGATCGCCACGTGTCCGGTCGCGTCGAAACCCTCCCACGCGAGCAGGTACCGGCCCTCGCCGTTACCGGTCAAGGCCAGGGCCCACTGGAAGTTGATCACCCCGGTGTTGACCGGGATCGCCGGACCCGTCGCCGCCAGCGAGGGGTCGACGGGCACGGCGAGGATCGCGTAGGGGAAGGTGCTCCCCCACACCGTCCAGGCGACCACGTAGCCGCCCGGCGCGGCGGCGACCGCGGGCGCCGAGTCCGCGCGGTCCGAGCCGGTGCTCAAGACCACGTCGGAGCCGACCGGGGCGCCGTCGGCGCTCACCAGCCGGCCGTAGATCCGGAAGGCGGAGCCCGTCTCGTCGTCCGCCGCGCCCATCCACGCCACCAGGAGCTCGCCGCTCGCCCCGCGCGCCACCGCCGGCAGGAACTGGCCGCCGCCGGAGGACGAGGCGCTCACCGCGAAGGCGTCGCCCGCCGCGGAGCCGTCGGCCGCGAACCGGCGGGCGACGACGAGCGCGTCGCCGCTCGCGTCGCAGCACCCCTTCCAGGCCACCAGGAAGCCGCCGTCCTCGGCCGCGGCGACCGCCGGGCTCGCGCCGGCGGAGAGGGACCCGGCGTCCACCCGGAAGGCCGGCCCCAGCGCCGAGCCCCGAGGCCGGAGCATCCGCGCGTACACCCCGGTGGCGTCGCCCACGCTCACCTGCCAGACCACCAGCAGGCGGCCGTTCGCGAGCCTCACGGCCCGCGGCGCCGACTCACGGCCGACGTCGATCCCGCTGACCGCGAAGGCCCGGCCCACGGGGCGGCCGGCGCGGTCGAAGCGCTGGCCGTAGACGTGGCTGGCCAGCAGGTCGCGGTGCTCGTAGAAGACGTCCGCCCGGAGGTGGATGGCCTCCTCGGTCCAGAAGGAGAAGAAGTCGCCGCCGCGGAACGCCACCACCGCGGGCGCCTCGCGCACCGTGATCCGGCCGTCGAAGGGGAGGTCGCGAGGCAGGTCGTTGGCCGCCAGGCCCACCGCGGGACCCGCGGGCCGGCCCCCGGGGCCGACGCCGCGGCCGAAGACGCCCAGGCGCGGGTTGGACCAGAGCAGCCGCAGGGCGCCGGTCGGAGTGTACGTGGCCGCGGGGTGCTCGGCGCGGCCGACGCCGGCCGGGCCGCTCAGGTGGAGCTCGTCGCCGACGGCCGTGAGCTGGGCCAGACCGGGGGCCGCCAGGGCGAGGATCGCGATCGCTGCGAGAACGACGATGGACCGATTCCGTGTCATGACCGTCTACTCCTCCGGGTCGTGCTGCAAGGTCGACTGCACCGCCATTCTAATGCTGATTTGGCATACGGTCAAGGGGGGGGCCGTCCGCCGGGCCGGGTAAGATCCCGGGCCATGATCGGCTATCTCGAAGGGCGGGTGATCCGGGCGCTGCCCGACCGGGCGTTGCTCGACGTCGGCGGGGTGGGCTACGAGGTGCACATCTCGCTCGCCACCTACTCGGAGATCGAAGGCGCCCGCGCCGCCGGATCGGTGGGCCTCTTCGTCTACACCCACCTGTGGAGCGACGGCATCGCCCTCTACGGCTTCTGGACGGAGCTCGAGAAGCGGCTCTTCGAGCGGCTGATCACCGTCTCGGGGATCGGCCCGCGGCTCGCCCGGGTGATCCTCTCCGGCATGCCGCCGGAGACCCTCATCGCCACCCTGGCGGCGGGCGACGCGGGGCGCCTGACCACGATCCCCGGCGTGGGCAAGAAGAGCGCCGAACGGATGATCGTGGAGCTCAAGGACAAGGTGACCGAGCTGGCGGCCGCGCTGCCGGAGGCGGCCCTGCCCGCCGAGGGCGAGGAGGACCTGGTCTCGGCGCTGGTCAACCTGGGCTACAAGCCGGCGCAGGCGGAGCGGGCGGTGCGCGAGGCCCGGGCGGCGGCGCCGGACGCGGAGTTCCACGAAATCCTGCGCGCCGCCTTGCGGCGCATGTCGGGCGGTGCCTGACCGGCCGGGCCCGACCTCGGGATCCGAGGTGGAGCCCTGGGTGCCTTCCGCCGACCAAGCCGGAGATGCGCCAGACGCCCATCGGTCGGAGGCGGAGCGCCGCCAGATACAATCCCCTCATGCCGATCGAGTCTCACCGGCGGCCGCTCATGGCGCCGGACGCCGAGCCGGAGGACGTGCGGCTCGAGCGGTCGCTGCGCCCCCGGCTGCTCGACGAGTACGTCGGCCAGAAGAAGGTCGTGGACAACGTAAGGGTGTTCATGGCGGCGGCGCGCGAGCGCGGCGAGGCCCTCGACCACGTGCTCCTCTTCGGTCCGCCCGGCCTGGGCAAGACGACGCTCGCCCACATCATCGCCCAGGAGATGGGCGCCCCGATCAAGACCACGTCGGGACCGGTCCTCGAGCGCGCCGGCGACCTGGCGGCGATCCTCACCAACCTCGCCCCCGGCGAGGTGCTGTTCATCGACGAGATCCACCGCCTGGGGGCGACGGTGGAGGAGATCCTCTATCCGGCGATGGAGGACTACCACCTCGACCTGGTGATCGGTCAGGGGCCGGCGGCGCGGACGGTGAAGATCGACCTGCCGCCGTTCACGCTGGTCGGGGCCACCACCCGGGCGGCGCTCATCACCTCGCCGCTCCGGGCCCGCTTCGGCATCGTCCACCGGCTGGACTTCTACGGCCCCGAGGAGCTGGTGACCATCCTCACGCGCTCGGCCCGCCTGCTCGAGATCCCCATGGAAGGCGAGGGAGCGGCCGAGATCGCCCGGCGCAGCCGGGGCACGCCGCGGATCGCCAACCGGCTGCTGCGCCGGGTGCGCGACTTCGCCCAGATCGAGGGCGAGGGGACGATCACCCGCGCGGCGGCCCGGGCGGCCCTCGCCTCCCTCGAGGTCGACGAGCTCGGCTTCGACGACCTGGACAGGAAGATCCTCACCGTGCTGATCGAGCACTACGAGGGCGGCCCGGCCGGCCTGAACGCCCTGGCCGCGGCGGTCGGCGAGGAGCGGGGGACCCTCGAGACCCTGGTCGAGCCCTACCTGATCCAGGAGGGGTTCCTGAAGCGCACCCCCCAGGGCCGCGTGGCGACCCCGCGCGCCTACGAGCACCTCGGCTTCGACCGCGCCGGCCACCGCCGCGGCGGCGAGCAGCCCAAGCTGTTCTGACCACCCCCCGCTCCCTCGATCCCTCTCCCGCCCGAGCGCTCGTCTCATGGGGGAGAATCTCACGTCGGAGCTCCGATGCAACGAGGTGTCCTCATCGTCAACCGCACCGCCGGCCAGCGCTCGCTCGACCGGGTGCTGGTCCGGCTCTCGGCGCTCTTCGCCCGTGAGGGCGTCTCGGTCGAGACCGTCGCCACCGCCGCGCCCGGCGACGCCACCCGCCTGGCCCGCGAGGCCGCCACGGGGGGCACCGAGGTCGTCTTCGTCCTGGGCGGCGACGGGACCCTGCGCGAGGCCGCCCAGGGCCTCCTGGGCACCGGCGTTCCCCTCGGGCCCCTGCCCGGCGGCACCGCCAACGTCCTCGCCTTCGCCCTCGGCCTGCCCCGCGACCCGGTCGCCGCCGCTGCCCTCCTCTGCCGCCTGCCCCCGCGGCCGATCGACGTCGGCCTGGTCGGCGGGCACGTCTTCCTGATGATGGTCTCGGCCGGCCTCGACGCCCGGGTGCTCGCCACCCTCGATCCCGTCGCCAAGCGCCGCTACGGCCGCGCCCACGTCGTCGCCCGCGGCCTCGCCGAGTGGTGGCGCTACGCCTATCCGGACCTCGCGGTCCAGGCGGCCGGCGGGATCGAGCGGGCGAGCTTCGCCGTGGTCTCGAACGTCCCCTTCTACGGCGGCCGCGTGCGCCTGGCGCCCGGGGCCCGCTTCGACGACCGGCGCCTCGACCTGCTGCTCTTCCGGGGCGGCGGACGCCGGGCGACCCTGGCCTTCGCCTGGGGGCTCTTCCGCGAGCGCCACCTCGCCCGCGCCGACGTCGTCGCCCGGACCCTGGCTCCGGGCGAGTCGATCACTCTGCTCGGCCCGCCGGACGCCGCGGTCCAGGTGGACGGCGATCCCTGGCCGGCGAGGCCGCCGCTCGAGATCGGCCTCGCCCCCGAGCCCCTGGCGATCCTGGCGCCCTGATCGGATCACCCCCGCAACCCCTCGATCCCCTTCTCACCCTCGGAGGGGGGAAGGGGACGCCCCCTCCCGGGCGGATCACCCCCATCACCCTCGATCCCTCTCGCACCCTCCAGGTGGGCGAGGGACGGCCCCTGCCGCGCTCGGCAGGCTGTCCGAGCGCAGGTGCCATCCCTCGGGGGTGGGTGCGACGCCCGCCGGTTGTGTCACCATCCGAGGCCATGGCGAACCGACCCGCAACCGGCGACCCGCGCCGCACCTCGACCCTCGACCCGGTCTTTTCCCCGCGCACGGTCGCCGTGATCGGCGCCTCGCGCAAGCGGGACTCGATCGGCTTCGCCCTGCTCCACAACCTGGTGGTCGAGGAGTTCGCCGGCGCCATCTTCCCGGTCAACCCCGGCGCCCAGTCGATCCACTCGCTCAAGGCCTACCCGTCGGTCGCGGCGATCCCCGACGCGGTCGACCTGGCGATCGTGGCGGTGCCCAGGCGGGCGGTTCCCGGGGTGGTGCGCGAGTGCCTGGAGGAGGGCGTGCGCGCCCTGGTGGTGATCACCGCCGGCTTCGCCGAGACCGGCCCCCAGGGGGCGGCGGCCGAGGCCGAGATCCGCGACCTGGTGCGCGCCCGGGGCGTGCGCATGATCGGCCCCAACTGCATGGGGGTGATCAACACCGACCCGGAGGTGCGCCTGAACGCCACCTTCGCCCCGACCCCGGCGCGGCCCGGCTCGATCGGCTTCGTCTCCCAGTCGGGCGCCCTGGGGGTGGCGATCCTGAACGTCGCGGCCGACCTCGGGGTCGGCCTCACCCAGTTCGTCTCCATGGGCAACAAGGCGGACGTCTCGGGCAACGACCTGCTCGAGTACTGGGAGGAGGACCCCGAGACCCGGGTCATCGCCATGTACCTCGAGTCCTTTGGCAACCCGCGGCGCTTCACCGAGATCGCCAAGCGGGTCGGGCGCAAGAAGCCGATCCTGGTGGTCAAGTCGGGGCGCACCACCGAGGGCGCGCGCGCCGCCTCGAGCCACACCGGGGCGATCGCCGGGACCGACGTGACCGTCTCGGCCTTCCTCGAGCAGTGCGGCGTGGTGCGGGCCAACACCATCGAGGAGCTCTTCGACCTGGCGGTGGCCCTCGACCGCTGCCCACTCGCGGGCGGCAACCGGGTGGCGATCGTCACCAACGCCGGCGGCCCGGCGATCATGGCCACCGACGCCTGCGTCAACCTGGGGCTCGAGATCGCCGAGCTCGCCGCGGCGACCCAGGAGCGCCTGCGCGCCTTCCTGCCCGCCGAGGCGAGCGTCGGCAACCCGGTGGACATGATCGCCTCGGCCGGCCCGGAGAGCTATGCCCGCTCGCTCGAGGCGGTGCTCGCAGATCCCGGCGTCGACGTGGCGATGGTGATCAACGTCACGCCGCTGCTCGCCAACCCGACCGACGTGCTCGAGGCCGTGGCCGAGGTCGCCCGCGGCGCCGAGCGCCCGGTCCTGGCGGTGATGATGGCGACCGAGGAGTTCTACGAGCGGATCAAGACCGAGCCCGACCTGCCCCCCGTCTACCGCTTCCCGGAGCCGGCGGCCCGGGTGCTCGCCCAGCTCGCCCGCTACGGCGCCTGGCGCCGGCGGCCGGCCGACGAGCGGGCGCCGGTCTTCGAGGTCGACGACGGGGCCGTGGACGAGCTCCTCCAGGCGACCGGCGAGGGGTACCTCCCGCCCGACGACGCCTACCGGGTGCTCGAGCTCTACGGCATCCCCACCGCCGGCTGGCGCCTCGCCGGCTCGCGCCGGGAGGCGCTCGAGGCGGCGGCCGGCCTCGCCTACCCGCTGGTGGTCAAGGGGCAGGCCCCCGACCTGGTGCACAAGAGCGACGTGGGCGCGGTGGCGGTGGGCCTCGAGGACGAGGAGGCCCTCGCCAGGGCCCTCGACGGCATCGCGGCGAGGCTCACCGCCGCCGGCCAGCCGCCCGAGGCGTTCCTGGTCCAGGAGATGGTCGAGGGCGGCCGGGAGGTGATCTTCGGCATCACCACCGACCCGCGCTTCGGGCCGCTCCTCATGTTCGGCCTGGGCGGGCGCTATGTCGAGGTGTTCCGCGACGTCCGCTTCGGGGTGACGCCCCTCGCCCCCACCGAGGCTCGCGACATGGTCCGGGGCATCCGGGGGGTGAAGCTCCTCGAAGGGGTCCGCGGCGAGGAGCCGGTCGACTTCGACCTCCTGGTCGAGGTCCTCCTCCGCCTCGCCCAGCTCGCCCAGCGCCACCCGCGGATCCGCGAGCTCGACCTGAACCCCTTCCTCGCCGCCCCCCGCCGCGCCGACGCCAAGGCGGTCGACGTCCGCATCCGGGTGGCCCCCCCGCCCGAGCCGCCGGCCCCCTGAGCGCATCCCCACCCTTCGGTGTGGCCCGTCGGGGTGGCCCGCAAACCGCCTGTCGGCAACGAGGCTCGGCGCGGCACGTGAGCCGGGCCGAGCGCATCGCGGCCGGCGAGGTCCAGCGCTACCGCCTGCGGTACTCGGACCTGCCCGGCTCGCGAGTCGGCCTCACGGGCCCGGAGCCTCCGTAGCGCGGCCGGACCCCGGACGAGACGAGGGGCCCGCGGATCGCTCCGCGGGCCCCTCGGGTACTTCGATCCGGCGTCGAGACTACCGGGCTACGGGACGACCCACAGGATCCCCCACATCCCGTTCGAGAACTGCTCGCTCGCCTGGTCGCGATAGAGGTAATCCCCCGTGACCTTGAAGGCCCCTCCGGCGCCGTTCTGGAGCACGGCGTCGAAGTGATCGGTGGGACCGACGCCCATGTGGGCGCCTTCCCACAGGGTGGTGGTGTTGTTCCCGATCTCGGTGGAGTTGTGGATGTACGGCTCCTGCTGCCAGACGTGGCCGTGGACGGCGAACAGGCTGTTGCGGTCGTTGCCGCCCGGATGGACCATCCGGAACCGGACGTCGTCGCCGGCGTGGGCCTTGAAGATCGGCGTCTGGGGATCGGCGCCGATCAGGTTGTTCGACGTCGCCATCCAGAGGTCGGTCCGGGCCCCCACGACCTGGGGCAGGGTCTCCGGCGGATAGCCGAAGCGGAACCAGAACGGCTCGGTCCGGTAGTTGAACGCCTTGCTGCCGGACTCCTCGGCGTCCTCGTTCTGGGACAGGTTGCGGA
The DNA here is from genome assembly GCA_963741925.1 of uncultured Acidobacteriota bacterium. GTDB lineage: Bacteria > Acidobacteriota > Thermoanaerobaculia > Multivoradales > DATKCC01 > CAVUBL01. The sequence goes on along the minus strand of CAVUJU010000001.1, from coordinate 175,528 downwards.
CGGCCGAGCCGTCGGCGTACCGCAGGTTGACCCAGTTCTGGAACGCCACGACGAACTCCCGGAACGAGGTGCCGTCGGCCTTGGTGACCGTCGCCGACGTCTGCTTCTCCGGCGGGTTGCAGTACCAGCAGCTATACGCCGGGTCGCGGGTGTAGGTCGAGCCCAGGGGCTCGGCGATCGAGGCGCCGAACAGCCCCTTGGCCGGCTGCTTGATCCGGTCCGGGGGCATGATGTTGGTGGCGCCGAACTCGATGGGCGTCACCTGCACGGTGCCGTCCGTGCGCACGTACTCGTCCCCGACGTACCACTGGTAGCTGACCGAGTGGCCCGGCGAGGCCGTCTGGACGTTGTTGGTGCCCACGTTCATGCCGTCCGAGCGTGAGACGTCGTAGTGGTAGAGCTGCTGGTGGAAGCCCGCCTGGCTCGAGGGCCGCACCTGGTTGGCGTTGAAGTGCTCGACGATCGGAGGCAGCGTCGCGAAGCCGGCGAGATCGGGCGCCGTCTGCGGCAGCCGGTTCTCGACCGTGATCTCGATGCAGTCCCCGGCGTTGGCCCGGCCCACGAACGGCTCGACCGGCACGCCGGACTTGAGCTTCCCGGTGTACGGGTCGATGTCCGTCTTGCGCACGAAGAGCATGGCGGTCGGGTCGTGGAGCGGCCCGACGCCCGCCGCGCCGGAGCGGGAGTTGTAGACCATCGTCCCGTTGGGCAGGAGCTGCTGGGCGGTCGCCGCCACGATCGTGCCGACGCGCTTGGGGGCCGTCTTCGGGCAGACGCCGTCGAACTTGTTCAGCTCGGAGGCGAGGATCGAGCGGCCTCCGTTGGGGTTGTTGGGCAGGCGCAGCAGGTTCGGCCCGTCGTTGCGGTAGACCCGGAACAGGCCCCAGAGGCCGTTCCACAAGTCGTCGGTCGACGAACCGGCGGCCCACATGTAGTCCGCCTGGCTCTTGAGCGGCGGCTTGACCACCTGCGGCACCTCGAACTCGAAGTGCTCGGAGATGCCCATCATCTGGGAGTTGCGGTAGCCCGAGTTGGGCTCCGAGGGCTCCTTGAGCCACTTCATGCCGTTGATCGAGAAGTTGTGACCCTCCTCGTGGGCACCCACCAGGATCCGCACCTGCACCTTGTCGTGCTCGAACGCCTGCGGCAAGGGGGTGAAGGGGTCCTTGTCGCCGACGTTGGCGGTCAGCGGCGGGTAGAAGTCCGGCTGTACGTTGTAGGCCGGGTCCGCCCGGGTGACGAGGCTCGAGTAGGCGAAGCCCAGGTCGCCGGCATTGCCCGCGGCCTGGCCGTTGGTGCCGGGGTCGCGCACCCGCATGGCCACCGGCTCGGCCCGGTAATTGACCGACATGGTGCCCGGCTCGTCCGCCGAGATCAGCTCCGGGCAAGGCAGCGGCACGTTGCCGGGGCAGGCCTGGGGCTTTTCGAGCAGGAACGGCAGGCCCACCTCCACACGGCCCGGCGGGTTGATGGCGAACGCCGGCCGATCGAAGCCGTCGCCCGGCTGGCGCGCCACGCCGTTCCACAGCTTCGCCGCGGTCGGCCCGCCGGCGAAGGGGAGCTCCGGGTGGCTTCCCCGCGCGTAGGCGAGCTGGAAGTCCTGGAACTCGAACATGAACTCCCGGTAGGCGCCCGCGGTGTCGGCGGTCAGGATGTCGGCCCGCCAGCTCGTGGGGCCGCCGTCGTCCCGGCCGCCGTAGTACTCGCCGGTCTCCGGGTTGCGCCAGACCGAGCCCTGCGGCTCCACCACCAGGCCGGCGTAGAGACCCGCCTGCTGGTGGGTCGAGGGGCCGAAGTGGTCGTGGGTGAAGACGGTCCGCAGCGTCCGGTCTTTGCCCTGGTTGTCCAGCACGTCGTCGGCCAGCCAGCGCTGGACCGTCGTCTGGGCGCCCAGGAAGTCGCCCGCCCCGTCGCCGTTGGTGTCGGGACCGGCACCGAAGAACGGGTGCGCCTTGGCGATCGGGCAGGTGAAGGTGCCGTCGCGCGGGTCGCCGCCGGTGATCTCGTCGCCGATGCACCCGTTGTGCACCCGGATCGCCCGCTCGCGCTCGCGCACCTCGTCGGGGCTGAACGAGCCATCCTCGTAGTTCCAGCCGTTGACCGCGCCGTCGGAGCTCGTGACGTCGAACTTCACCAGGTGGATGTGCTGGCCCAGGACGTCGGTGGGCGTCCGGACCTGGAAGTCGTCGAGCTCGTAGATGTTGGGCACCAGGTTGGTCAGCCAGTAGGTGATGCAGTCGTTGGTGTTGGCCCGGAAGAAGAGCGGCTCCGGCGGCCGGGTGCCGGCGAAGGTCGGCGCCACGTTGTCCCACAGGGCGAGCATGCGCTGCTGGGGGAAGTGCCATCCGGACTTGTTGAGCGCCACGTCGAGCTGGATGTCGGCCGCCTTGTACATGCGCGGCGTGCCGATCCGGTTGCCGTTGTCGTCGATGCACGGCTCGGCGAACGGAGCGCCCTGGGCCGGCGGCTGGCCGTTGGTGATGAACTTCACGTTCGACGTGCCGCCGGAGATGGCGGCGTCGCAGGTGCCGTTTGGCAGGCAGGTGGGATGCTCGCGAATGGCGTGGTAGGCCATCGCAGCCAGCTCGACCGGCTCGCCGTTCTCGGCGCGCTGGACCGCGGTCACGTCGTCGAGCTCCTTGGTGAAGTCGAGGCGGGTATGGACCTCGGTGAAGGTTCCGCCGGTCAGGACGTGGCGGGGCAGGCCGCCGTCGTCCGGCACGCCGTTCTCGATCGCCAGGTCCAGGGGCGGGTGGGGCGGACGGTGGCCGGCGACGCCCGGGATGAAGAACGGGTAGCCCGGGTTGCCGCTGCCGGTGATCACCGGGTTGCCGTCGACGATCTGCACGGCCGCCTCGGGCATGGGCGGCATGGGCTTGCCGGGCACAGGGACGAGCCCTGGGATCGGCGTGCCGGCCGCGATCTCGCCGTCGGGCAGCGCCCGCGAGCCCGGAGCGGGCCGGCCCTCGGCGTCGAGCTGAGTACCCTGCTCGAACACGTCGTGGACCCGCCACAGGCTCCACATGCCCTGGGCGAAGTGGGGATAGAAGTGGCAGTGGAAGATCGAGTCGCCCACCGTCTGGTTGCGGTTGCCCGAGCCGTTGTGGACCATCTCCAGGGTGAACGAAGAGCCCGGTCCGAGGGCCTGGCTGTCGTCGTAGGAGCCCTCGTCGCTGTCCGGCGAGAACAGCCACTGGTGGGCGTGGAGGTGATGGAGGTGGTGCTCCTTCGATCCGCCGTGGAGGATCCGGAACTTCACGTGGTCCTCGAGGTACGAGTGGTAGACGTTCGAAGGATCGTCCGGGTAGAAGGCCTTGGTGGCCTTCGGCCCGGCGATCGGCGTGCAGGCGTTCGGATTGCCGCTCTGGATGTCGGCGATGGTGCACGGCGCGTTGGCCGGGATGTCCACCACCTCGGCCGGATCGCCCACGGTCCAGGCCGAGAGGAAGAACTCCTCGTACTTGCAGCCCGTGCAGTTCCACATGGGGCCGACTCCGAAGCGGTTGGCCAGGATCTCGGCGCCGATGCCGCCGGTGCCGTAGTTGATGGCGAAGCCGTCCCGGCCGCTGTGGGTGGTGAACTTCATCACCGGATCGTTGAAGATCGGGAAGGCCTGTACGGCCCCGATCTCGTCGTGGTAGATGAGGGTGAACTCGCGGAACGGCTGGTTGCGGTCCGGATAGACCGGGTTCGGCGGATAGGTGCCGTTGGGGAACCGGCCCGCGCCGGCGCCGCCGTTGGGGTCCGAGCCGACGATGATCGCCGTCAGGTCGCTGTGGACGATCTCGTTGGTCGCGCTGAGCATGCTGATGATCGGCGTCCCGGCCCGGGGATGGCCCGTCGGATAGACGGCGTTGTAGTCGAGCTCCGGCTGGCCGGCCGCGGTGTAGATGAGGTTGCCGTGCCGGTCGCGCCGGGTCGCCAGGTCCATGTCGTCGCGGGTGATCTGGCTGCGGTAGAAGAGCGCGTTCTCGGGCTCCACGTCGACCGCGCCGAACAGGCCGGCGGACGTGGAGCCGCCGTCGCCGTCGTTGCCGGTCACGGCGCCCAGGGAGTTGAAGACGTGCTGGCCCTCGCGCTCGGCGTAGAGGGTGTAGACCGCCGTGCCGCCGGGAGCCACCAGGCTGCTCGAGTTCAGCCCGACGTTCGATCCGTCGTCGGCGATCGAGTTGACGAGCTGCAAGCCGACGACGTGGATGCCGGCATAGCGGGTGGCCGGCTGGTCGTTGTCGACGCGCGCGGGGGCGAGCAGGTTCTGGAAGTGGATCTCCAGGCAGTCGCGGACGCCCATCCGGAGCGCCAGGGGGCGAGCCCGCTTTTCGTCGCGCAGGCGGACGTTGCCGGCGACGAGTCCTTGGGCCGGGTCGATGGGCTCCACGTCGCGCCGCAGGGCGTAGATCATGCCCTGGGGCTCGACGGCGCCGAGGCGGTTCCAGAAGAACACCTGGTCGAGGGCCACCACGTCCGCGGTGATGACGCGGTTACAGGTCGGTGCCGTCTGCCAGGCCCGGGCCGGAGCGCCCAGCAGGGTGAGCGCCGCGACCAGGATGACGAGGGTCGGCACGAGGATTCTCGTGCTCCGGGGAGACCGTATCTCCATAACTCCTCCTCTTCCGTCGTTTTCGCCGGCCGGATCGGCGGCCCATGCCGCCGGGACACCGGCCGGCGAGTTTCAGGGACGGCGGCTCGAGGGGGAGGAGTCTCGACCGCGCAACCCGGGAGGCCCGACGCTGGCTCCGGGAGCCAGGGGAATCCCGGGGTAGCTCGCACTGCAAATCGGTGTCTCTTGGACCTCGAGCAGCACGAACGATGCCAATTTCGGACAAGGGAGGCTTTTTTTATCACCAACGTGCTCTGGGCGGCGCCAGCGGATCAACAAGACCAATAAAATCAAGGTCTTCGAGATGTCGCCGCCGCAGGGGAAACGCCGCCGGCGGCGCCCGCGGACCGCCCCGCGGCCCGCCGCGGGCGATACCGCGGGGATACAGGTCGCCCGGAGGGGCGTAACCCGGCGGATACGCATCCGGGCCGGCCGTCGTCGCGCCCGGGGCGCCGCTCGGCGGGCGGTGTGGCCTCCGGCCGGCGTTGCCGGTACGATAGGCTCCCGACACCGAACCCCTGGCTTCTCTTCAAGGAGGACGCATTGTGTCCATCGAACGTCTGACCCGTCGTCTCGCGAGCAGCGCGGTCGCCATCCTGGGCGTCGCGGGGGTTCTCGCGGCCTCCCCCTCACCCGCCGCCGCCGAGCCATCCGGAGCGACGGCGGGCGCGACGACGGCGCGCTCCCGCGAGGCGGTGACCCCGCCGGCTGCCACGAACGGCGTCGTCATCATCTGGAACCAGGCCAGCCAGCGCTTCGAGACTCCCACGGACCGGCAGGCAGCCGACCTCGCCCGCGAGCTCCAGGACGTTCTGGAGGGTGCCACCGGCCGCCGCGCGGGCCTCGCAGAGAAGGCGGCGGTCGAGGTCCTGCCCAACGACCTCGCCCGCAGCCGGATTCCGGCCAGCTTCCTCAGCCTGTCGGTCCTCCGCCCGGCCGGTCGCGACGGCTTCGCACCCGTTTGCAGCCAGGGACCGGAGGCGGCGCTCCGCGCCCTCGCGGCCCCGGCGGCCTGCGCCGCCCCGGTGGAGAGGTGACGCCATGAGCCACGCGGCCCGTCTCGCCGGCCTCTCCCTGGGTACCGCCGCCGTCCTCGCGCTCTCGGCCTTCGCCCCGCCCGCCGCCGCCCAGGCTCCCGTCCAGGGCCGGATCCAGATCGATTCGAGCCGCCAGCTCGGGACCCACCGCACGAGCGGCTCGATCCTCCTCTACACGCCCGATCCGGTGCAGCCCGGCTCGAGCATCAGCCACTGGGACACGAGCGCCTTCCCGAACCTGCTCATGGAGCCGGCGATCAACCCGGGCCTGCCGTTCCTCGGCCTCGACGTCACGCCCGGCGCCATGGAGGACATGGGCTGGCCGCTGACCTCGCAGGGCGGCGCGCCGGTCGAGCTCCACGTCTTCGACCTCGACGCGCCGGGCACCGGCTTCACCGACCCCGCCCCCTTCGCCGGGGCCCCGGGCAACGGAGCGGCCACCCTGGGCGAGGCCCGGGTCAACCTGTTCAATGCCGTGCTCGGCGCCTGGGGAGCGGCCCTGTCGAGCGACGTGCCGGTCGACGTGCTCGTCACCTGGACGCCGCTTCCCTGCAGCCCCGGCGGCGCGGTGCTGGCCGCCTCGGGCCCGCTCTTCGTCTTCAGCGACGACAGCGGCGTGCTGCCGTTCCAGAACACCTGGTACCCCTCGCCCCTGGCCGAGGCCCTGGTGGGACAGGATCTGACGGGGGCTCCCTCGGACGACGGCGGCGACGTCATCGTCTTCATGAACTCGTCGATCGACGACGGATGCCTCGGCGCCGGCACCGGCCTCTACTACGGCCTCGACGGCAACTCGCCGCCGAACCAGGTCGACGTCGCCCCGGTGGTGCTCCACGAGCTCGGCCACGGCCTCGGCTTCACCAGCTTCACCGACGAAACGACCGGCGAGGAGCTCCAGGGCCTGCCCGGCGTCTTCGACCAGCTCGTCTTCGACGAGGACGCCCACCAGCCCTGGCCCGCCTTGAGCGACGCCCAGCGGCAGGCCTCCGCCGTCGACTTCCGCGACGTCACCTGGAAGGGCGAGAAGGCGAACGAGATGGCGCACGCCTACCTGGGCTTCGGGGTGCCGGAGCTCGAGATCACCTCCCCGGCCGCGGTCGCCGGCACCTACGAGATCGGCGGCGCGCAGTTCGGGGGCGAGGTCCCCGCCGGCGGCCTGGCGGGCCGGATCGCCTGCCTGGTGGACGCGCCCGACCTGCCGGCGGCCACCTCGAGCGTCGCCGACCGGACGATCTTCGACGGCTGCTCGGCGGCCGAGAACCCGGCCCAGGTCGCGGGCCGGCTCGCCCTGATCGATCGGGGCCAGTGCAGCTTCGTCGACAAGGCCCGGAACGCCCAGGCGGCCGGCGCCATCGGCGTGCTCATCGTCAACAACGCCGGCGACGCCCCGATCGGGCTGGGCGGGACGGCGCCGGACGTGACCATCCCCGTCGTCAGCCTGGGGGCCGGGGACGGCAACCGGATCCGGGCGGCGGCCTGCAAGCAGGCGGCGGCCCTCTTCCACGACCGCTTCGAAGTCACCGTGCGCTTCCGGACCCGGCCGATCGGCACGCCGCCCAAGGAGGGCAACGCCCAGGCGGTCGAGATCTCGGACAACGCCGCCTGGTTCTACTTCACCCGCAGCGACAACCCCCAGCTGCTGGTAAAGATCGTCAACGGCTGCGGACTTTCCGCCAACCCCGCCTACTGGGTGCTTGCCGGCGGCGTGACCAACCAGGAGGTCTGGATCACGGTCACCGACACCGAGTCGGGCCAGGCGAAGACCTACCACAACCCGCCGGGCGTGCCGTTCGAGACGACGCTCGACACCTCCGCGTTCGCGACCTGTCCGTAGGGGAGGTCCGGCGCTCCGGGAGGCGGGCGGCTCCGGCCGTCCGCCTCCGTCTCGCCGCTGTGCGCCGGGGTTTCAGAGCCTGTGAAGACATCTCCGCCCGTAGCGAGGGCGCGGGCACCACCGCGCGGAGCGCGGTGGTCGGGGCGCCTCTCGCAAGGCGCGGCGACGCAGGCATAGCGGGGCCTACGTCGAGGAGACGCAACGCCGCGAGAGGCGATTCGGGGGCGCCCGCAGTAGGGCCGAGATTTTTTCACAGGCTCTCAGCCGAGCGCCGCGTCGACCTGCGCGATGAACTCCCGGCAGGCGGCGCGGACCGCCGTCTTCGGGTCGGCGGGCGCGTCGCCGAAGAGGTGCGGAAAGGTGACCGAGCGCGAGGCCGCCACCACCGCCCCCAGCCCCGCCTCGTCCACCACCTCGCGGAGGATCGCGGCGTCGCCCTTCTGGGCGCCGAGGCCGGGTACGAGGAAGACGGTTCTCGGCACCAGGCGCCGGAGGTCGCGGGCCGGGCCGGCCGCCGTGGCGCCCACCACGATCCCCACGTTCGAGTAGCCGCACTCGCCGACCAGGTCCGCGCCGGCCTCGGCGACGAAGCGGGCCACCCGCTCGTAGACCGTCCGGCCGTCCTGGGCGACGTCCTGCACCAGGGCGCCGCCCGGGTTGGAGGTCTTGGCGCACACGAAGAGCCCGCGGCGGGTCTGCCGGCAGACCTCGACGAAGGGCTCGATCGAGTCGCTCCCCAGGTAGGGCGAGAGGGTGAGGGCGTCGCCCCCGAGGGGCGAGAGCACCGAGCCGCTCAGGAAGGCCCGGGCGTACGCCTGGGAGGTGGCGCCGATGTCGCCGCGCTTGGCGTCCACGATCACCAGGAGGCCGGCGCCGCGGGCGGCGGCGATCGAGCGCTCGAGGGCCGCCAGGCCGGCCGAGCCGTAGACCTCGTAGTAGGCGATCTGGAACTTCACCGCCGCCACCAGGTCGGCGACGGCGTCGATCACCAGGGCACCGAAGCGCTCGAGCCCGTCGGCACCCTCCTCCGCGCTCTCCGGCGCCTCGCCCAGCTCGCGCTTGAGCGCCGGGGAGAAGCGCTCCCAGAGCGGATCGATCCCCACCGCGCACGGGGTGCCGCGGGCCTCGATGCCCGCCGCGAGCTGGTCGACGAAGTCGGTGGTCACTTCTGCGGCTCTTCCTCCGCCACCATCCGGGCGTTGACGGACGGACGGCCGGCCGGGTCGAAGCCGCCCCAGGCGACCGCGTAGCGCTTGCCACCGTCCCAGGCCAGGGCGACCCGCCGCTCGTAGTTGGGCGGCTGCACGCTCACCTGGACGGCCTCGGCCGAGGGAGCGCCCGAGGCGTCGAGCCGCCTCACGAAGTCGCCCTTGCCGCGCCCGACGCCGGTGGACCAGGCGACCAGGTAACCGGCCGGACCCGCGACGAGACCCGGCCGCGTCGGCTGACGACCGAGGCCGCCGCCCAGCGCCTGGTCCCCGCCGCTCGGCTCGCCGTTGGCGCCGATCGGTCTGGCGAACGCCTCGATCTCCCGGCTCGATCCGCTCGCCGGGCTCAGCCAGGCGACGAGGTAGCCGCCGCCGGTCCCGGCGACCGCCACCGGCAGGCTCTGGGCGCCGGCGGTCGTCCCATTGACCGGGAAGCTCGCCGCCGCGGCTTTGCCCGGGGCGGCGAAACGGCGGGCGAAGATCCCGTCGTCGCCGCCGCCGTCGCAGCAGCTCTGCCAGGCGACCAGGAAGCCGTCGGCCGGACCGGCGGCGACCGTCGGCTCGGCGCCCGCCCGCCCCTCGAGGTCGTCCACCCGGAAGGGCTCGCCCCGGGGCACGAGGGAGCCGCTCAGGGCGCGGGCGTAGATCCCGTCGTGCGCGCCGCCTTCGACCTGCCAGGCGACGAGGAGGTCGCCGCCGGTGAGCCGGGCGACCTGCGGCTCGCTCTCCAGGCCGAGCGCCCCGCCCACGGCCGCCGGCTTACCCACCGCCTTGCCGGCGCGGTCGAAGCGCTGGGCGAAGATCCGGCTGCCCACGAGACGTCGCTGGTCCTGGTAGATCGCCATCTCGACGTCGAGGCGCTTCTCGGTCCAGGCAACCAGCACGCCACCGTCGGCGAGGGCGACGATCGCCGGGGCCTCGCGGGTCGTGGCCGGACCCTTGTAGGGGAACTGCTCGAACGCGGGCAGGTCGTTGCCGGCCAGCTGGACCGGCGCCGCCGCCGGCCGGCCGTCGCGGTCCAAGCGACGGCTCATGATGCCGCCGAGCTGGCTCTCCCAGACGACCACCAGCCCGCCGTCGGAGGTGAACGCCGCCGCGGGCGAGAACACCTTGACGCCGCCGGACTCGCTGAGGTGGAGCTCGTCGCCGAGCGGCCCGAGCACCGGCGGCGCGGCGAGCAGCGTGACGGGGACCGACAGGCCCAACCACGCCGCCGTGGCGAGGATGGGGCGGAACCGCGAACGGGTATGCATGGTGGGACTCCTTGGCCGCCGGAGCCTGGCCGGCGTGAAGCCGGATACTAGCAGCCCTTTGCGCTCGACCGGGATGCCGCGGGAGGTGCCGGGTGACCGCCTGGCACCCATCCTGCCAGATACCCTGTCAATTGAAAATTGACGGACCACGAGGCCCATCAAGATCTGGACCCACGAGTCGAGCTCGTGAGCCCGCGGGCCGGGAGGGGGCGCCCTCTCCTCCCCGCGAGGGCGAGGAGAGGGACGGGGTGAGGAGGGGTGGTCTGAGGCGTAGCCTCGGTAGATCTCGCGGCCGCCGCTTGACCCGTCCCGCCGCCTGTGCGAGCCTTCGTGCAGGTCGTTTCCAGCCTGTCTCCTCCTCCGGGGTCTCGACGGTCCTCCCCGAGGGACGAGTTCACGCAACCGAGCCCGGGGGGGTCGATGCACAAGTACCTGACCGAGCTGATCGGCACCTTCTTCCTCGTCCTCACGATCGGCCTCACCTCCATCCAGGGGGCGACGATGGCGCCGCTCGCCATCGGCTCCGCGCTGATGGTGATGGTCTACATGGGCGGCCACGTCTCCGGGGGCCACTACAACCCCGCCGTCACCCTGGGCGTCCTGCTGGCGGGCAAGTCCTCCGTCGGCCAGCTCCTGGCCTACTGGGTGGCCCAGGTGCTGGGCGGTCTGCTCGCCGCCCTGGCGGTGCGGGCGCTCGTGGGCGAGACCTTCGCGCCGGCGCCCGGCGCGGAGGTGGGCGTCTGGGCGACGGTCCTGGCCGAGCTCCTCTTCACCTTCGCGCTGGTCCTGGTGGTGCTCGACACCGCCGTCTCCTCCGCCACCGAGGGCAACTCGTTCTACGGCCTCGCGATCGGCTTCACGGTCATGGTGGGCGCGTGGGCGGTGGGACCGATCTCCGGCGCCGCCTTCAACCCGGCGGTCGCCGTCGGCCCCACGTTCCTCGACGCCTCCCTCGGGGGCGGGAGCTGGCAGTGGCTCTGGATCTACCTCGTGGCGCCCCTGGCGGGCGGCGCCGCGGCGGCCGGCGTGTTCCGCTACCAGGAGGCGGGCCGGGCCTAGTGGTCCGTCAACCCTCAAGTGACGTGTCCTGGCGGCCCTTCGCGCCGCCGGCGGCGTTGCTCCTCCTCGACGTAGGCCCCGCTACGCCTGCGTCGGAGCGCCTGACCAGCAACGAGAACTCCTCGCCAGGTACCCGGTCACTCGACGGTTGACGGGTCACGAGATGTCTGATCAGGCCAGAATCGTGACGAACGAGCCGAGTTCCTCGAGAAGCAGACCGAGAGGGAGGGGGCGTCCCCTTCCCCCCCGTGGGGTGGGAAGGGGATCGAGGGGATGCGGGGGGCATCCGGTCAACCGTCCCCTTCCCCCCCGTGGGGTGGGAAGGGGATCGAGGGGATGCGGGGGGCATCCGATGAATCTGGCGGTCTGGAGTCGCCGTTCCGACGAGCGCAGCCGTGATCGCTCGACGTGGGCGGGGGACCTGCGACTCACGAAGCCCAAGACGCTCAAGATGCCTCGTCGGTTTGAGGCGGAGCCTCGCCAGATGTCTGATCAGGCCAGAATCGTGACGAACGAGCCGAGTTCCTCGAGAAGCAGACCGAGAGGGAGGGGGCGTCCCCTTCCCCCCCGTGGGGTGGGAAGGGGATCGAGGGGATGCGGGGGGCATCCGGTCAACCGTCCCCTTCCCCCCCCGTGGGGTGGGAAGGGGATCGAGGGGATGCGGGGGGCATCCGGTCAACCGTCCCCTTCCCCCCCGTGGGGTGGGAAGGGGATCGAGGGGATGCGGGGGGCATCCGGTCAACCGTCCCCTTCCCCCCCGTGGGGTGGGAAGGGGATCGAGGGGATGCGGGGGGCATCCGATGAATCTGGCGGTCTGGAGTCGCCGTTCCGAGGAGCGCAGCCGTGATCGCTCGGCGTGGGCGGGGGACCTGCGGCCCGTGGCGCCGGAGACGCTTCAGGCGCCTCGTCGGTTTGAGGCGGAGCTTCTCTAGAGAGGGTGGCCATGCGCTGGTTCGTTCGCGGTGACGTCGACGGCTTCTTCGGCCTGGCCATCGACAACCTGGTGCAGTTCCTGCTGATCGACACCCTCTGCCGCACGGTGCTGGGCTTTTCCGGTGAGCTCGTCTACGGCCGGGTGCTGCCCGCCGCTGCCCTGTCGCTGGTGGTGGGGAACCTCTTCTACGCCCGCCAGGCACTGAAGCTCGCGCGCGCCTCCGGCCGGAGTGACGTCTGCGCCCTACCCTACGGCATCAACACGGTCTCGCTCTTCGCCTACGTCTTCCTGGTCATGCTGCCGGCGAAGCTCGCGGCCCAGGCGGCGGGCGCCGCCGACCCGGCGCGGATCGCCTGGCAGGCGGGGCTCGCGGCCTGCCTGGGCTCGGGGCTGATCGAGCTCGGCGGCGCCTTCGTCGCCGAGCGCCTGCGGCGCGCGACGCCGCGGGCGGCGCTCCTCTCCACCCTCGCCGGCATCGCCCTGACTTTCATCGCCATGGGCTTCGTCTTCCGCACCTACGCCCGGCCTCTGGTGGGGCTCACCACGCTCGCCATCATCCTGTTGACCTACTTCGGCCGGGTGCGCTTCCGCGGCGGCCTGCCCGGCGGGCTGGTGGCGGTGGCTCTCGGCACGCTCCTCGCGTGGATGAGCGGCCTTGCGCCGGTGGGCCCCGTGCCCCACGGTGGGATCGGCCTCTTCCCGCCGCTCCTCGCCCTGGGCGACCTGTGGGCCTCCATCGCCCGGGGGGACCTCGTGTCGTACTTCGCGATCATCCTGCCCATGGGACTGTTCAACGTCCTGGGCTCGCTCCAGAACTTGGAGTCGGCCGAGGCGGCCGGCGACCTCTACGCGACCCGCTCCTCGCTCGCCGCGAACGGCCTGGGGACCATGGTGGCGGCGGCCTTCGGCTCCTGCTTTCCGACCACGATCTACATCGGCCACCCGGGATGGAAGGCCCTCGGCGCCCGCGCCGGCTACTCGACGCTCAACGGCCTCTTCTTCGCCGTGGTCGGCCTTACCGGGAGCCTGGCCTACATCGCCTGGGCGGTGCCCATCGACGCCGGCATGGCGATCGTCCTCTGGATCGGCCTGGTGATCACGGTCCAGGCGTTCACCGCAACGCCGCGCGAGCACGCTCCGGCGGTGGTGGTGGGCCTGCTGCCCGGGGTCGCGGCGTGGGGAGCGCTGCTCGCCAAGAACGGCCTCCGGGCCGCGGGCTACGGGGCGCCGGGCGGGCCGGTCTTCTCGGCCGACCTGATCCCCAAGTTCCTGGCCTCGGACACCTGGATCCAGGGCGCCTTCGCCCTCGAGCAGGGGTTCATCTTCACCGCCATGATCCTCGCCGCCGTCACCGTCGCGGTCCTCGAGCGCCGCTTCCCGGTGGCCGCCGCCTGGAGCCTCGCCGCCGCCGCCCTCGCCGCCGTCGGCCTGATCCACTCCTACGCCTTCACCCCCGCGGACACCGTCATCTCCCTCACGCCGGCCTGGCCCTGGGCCGCCGGCTACGCGGTGATGGCCGCCGTCTTCCTCGCGGCGCGCTGGCTCACCGTGGAGACCGAGGAGCCGGGGGACTGAAGACGACGTACCCCGAGAAGGGTGGCGCCGGGACCCGAGCTCGGGCCCCGGCGCCGAGGTCTCACTGGCACGTCTGGACGCAGGAGGCCCAGCTCGTACCGTAGTCGGCAGGGTTGAGACACCAGGTGCTCCCGGGCACCGCCGCGTGGCTACAGCAGAAGGTCTTGCTCAGGGTGTCGTCGGTGCCGCCCGACGGGATGCACCCGTTGACGGGCGCCGTGCCGCAGACGTGGCGGCAGCTCTGCCAGGTGGTACCGAAGTCGGACGCAACGGTGCAGACGGTGCTCCCGCTGACCGCGTAGCCGCTGCAACAGGACCACCTCCCAAGCGTGTCGTCCACGCTGCCGTCGGGGATGCAGGAGAAGGCCGCCGTTGTCGGCGCCTCGATGAGGAGACCGGCGTCCACCAGCTCCTGGTCCACGCTGAACAGCCGGTGGCCGGGTGGGGAGAGGGTCTGCGGGCTCGTCGCCGCGGGCTGTGCGGCGGTCGCCGGCGAACCGATCAGAGCGACGAGTGAGACGACGGTGAGGGCCAAGCCCGGAATGACAGGTCGAATCATGGATCTACCTCCAGTGTAAGGGTCGGGTTCCTGGTTCGCGTGCGTTTCAGCGAACCTCCGAGTCGATGTCTGCTCGGCATGGCGCGGCGCCGCATGAACCGAAGCAGTTCAGAGATTAAATGGTATCTTGACGTATGTCAACTTCTGCATGTTTCTGCATTCCGCGAGGCCTGGGCCGAGCTCGATGCGGGGCGGGCCCCTCGGCCGGCGATGCCGAAGGTGACACGATGCGCGGCGGGACTGGGCGCGGCAGCTCGTGGCGCCGAAGGGCAGAGAGTCGTCCAACGAACGCGGAGGGAGGAGGAATGGCGGGGTCATCCGGGCTCGCCGGGCAGCGCCGTCGGCTCGTCGTCGCCGGTCTCCTGGCCGCCGCCGCGCTGGCGCCCGCGGCACCAAGCTCGAGGAGCAGTCGACCCTGGACCTCGAGGCGCTGCCGTCGGTGCGCCTCGCCTGGAACCCCGCCGGGCGGAGCATGGCGTGGGCCGCCGTCTCGCGCGCCGTGCGGGCGCCCACCCGCATCGACCGCGACGTGCGCGTGCCGGGCGAGCCTCCTTTCCTGGTGGTTGGCAACCCGGACTTCCCGCCCGAGGTCCTGATCGCCTACGAGCTCGGCTACCGCGTCCGGCCGCGCCCGGGCCTCCTGTTCGACCTGGCCACCTTCTACGACGACTACGACGACCTGCGCAGCCAGGAGCCGTCGGCGACCGGTCTGCCGCTGGTGCTAGTGACCCGTCAACCGTCGAGCGACGGGTCACTAGGCAATCGCCTCCAGGCAACGACCTCCGGCGCCGAGCTCACCACGCGCTTCGCGGCGACCCGGCGCCTCCACCTCCAGAGCGGCCTCACCTGGCTCGCGAGCGACCTCCACCTCGAGGCCGGGAGCGGCGACCCCACCGGCGGGCGCTCCGAGGCGAACGACCCCGCCGCCCTCGGCTTCCTGCGCGCCGACCTCGACCTGCCGCCGGACGTGACCCTGGACGCGCTCGCCCAGGCGCAGCTCGTGGAGGACCTCCTCGACGTCTCGCGCATCATCACCGGCAAGCTCCGTCTCGACCTGCGCCCGGTCGAGCTGCCGTCGGTCCTGGAGACGGTCGCGGACACCGCCCGCTCCGCCGCCGAGGCGAAGCGGCTCACCGTGGAGGTCGAGATCCCGGAGTCGCAGCCGGCGCCCCTCGGCGACCCGGCGCGCCGGCATCAAGCGATCTGGAACCTGGTGTCGAACGCGGTCAAGTTCACGCCGGCCGAGGGGCGGATCTGGATCCGCGCCCGGCTCCGCGACGGGGCGGCGGAGAGCGAGGTCGAGGACCAGGGCATCGGGATCGACCCCGCCTTCCTGGCCCACGTGTTCGAGCGCGTCCGCCAGGAGGACAGCTCGACGACCCGCAGCCACGGCGGCCTCGGCCTGGGCCTCGCCATCGTCCGCCACCTGGTCGAGCTCCACGGCGGCGAGGTCGAGGCCGAGAGCCCCGCGCACCCTCCGGCGGCGGAGCGCTTTGTCCTGTTATTGCGCGCTTGCGCACTACTGGAGACAAAGACCGGAGGATTCCCGATGCCTATCCGCCGCTTCGCTTCCGCGCTCGCCCCGCTCCTGGTCGTCTCGCTCGTCCCGATGGCGAGCTTCGCCGCGCCGCCGGCGGCGGCCGCGCTCCACCGGGCCGGCCCCTTCGCCTCGATGGACCAGGAGCTCGCCCAGATGAACCGCGAGATCCCCGGCTTCGGTGGCCTGTTCTACGACCGCGCCGGGCGGGCGACCGTCTATCTCACCGACCCGGGGGACGCCCGCGCCCTGGGCGTCCTGGGCCGGGGCGTGCGCGTTCTCCGCGGCGAGTTCGAGTTCCGGGACCTCCTCGCCTGGCGCCAGGACCTCCGCCCGGCGGTCCTCGGCCTCCCGGGCGTCGTCCTCCTGGACGTCGACGAGGCGACCAACCGGGTCCGAGTCGGCGTCCGGGCGGAGCGCCTCGCCACGACGCGCCTGCGCCTCGCGGTCGAGGCCGCCAGGCGCGGGATCCCGGGCCAGGCGCTCCGCATCGAGGCCGCCGACCCGATCTTCGAGGTCGCCACCCTCCAGGACCAGTTCCGGCCCGTGCCCGGCGGCGTCGAGATCGCCTCCGGCAACCAGTTTCAGGGCTTCTCGATCTGCAGCCTGGGCTTCAACGCCGTCCGCGACGGCGTCCCCGGCTTCGTGACCGCCTCCCATTGCACCGACCGGCAAGGGGGCGTGGAGAGTACCCGCTTCCTCCAGCCGTTCGGCATCTTCGCCACGGCGATCGCCACCGAAACGGTCGATCCGGAGTACCTGCGCCGCATCCCCGGCTGCCCCGGAGGGCGCTACTGCCGGTACAGCGACAGCGCCTTCGCCGCCTACGACTCGAGCGACCTCTCCGACTTCGGCCAGATCGCGCGGACCACGGCGCGCGACAGCTCCGCGGGACCGCTCACGATCGACTCCGCCCACCCCACGTTCAGCATCACCTCGACCTCCTCCTCGGCGGTGGGTGAGGAGGTGGACAAGGTCGGCCGCACGACCGGCTGGACCTACGGCACGGTCACCGCGACCTGCGTCGACGTCGCGGTGAGCGGCACTCACTTCGAGCAGCTCTGCCAGGACACCGTCGCGGCGGGCGTCGGCCCGGGCGACAGCGGCTCGCCGGCCTTCGCCTGGGACGGCGGCGACTCGGTGAGCCTGCGCGGGATCGTCTGGGGCTCCAACCAGGCCGGGACGCTCTTCGTCTACAGCCCTTTCGCCAACGTCGTCCGGAGCGACGAGCTCGGCGCGCTGACCGTGAACTGAGAGCTTGTGAATGAATCTCCGACCTACTGCGGGCGCCCCCGAATCGCCCCTCGCGGCGTTACGCCTCCTCGACGTAGGCCCCGCTACGCCTGCGTCGGCACGCCTTGCGAGGGGCGCCCGGGAACGCCCTCGCGACGGCCGGAGATTTATTCACAAGCTCTGAGAGCTGGCACCGCGCGGGCGGCGCGCAGGCCGTATACTGCCGGACCGCGCCCGACGGTCGGTCGGCGCCCCCTGCCTGCGTCGTTGTGCCGCCTCCCGTCCTCATCGATTGCGACCGCCTGTCCAAGGGCTTCGGCGGCGCGCCGCTGTTCGCGGGACTCTCGTTCACGCTTCACGAAGGCGACCACGTGGGGCTGGTGGGGCCGAACGGCTCCGGCAAGTCGACCCTGCTCCGCATCCTCGCCGGCCAGCTCGAGCCGGACGCGGGTGAGGTGCGGACGCGCCGGCGCCTGCGGATCGGCTACGTCCCGCAGGACCCGGTCTTCGCGCCCGGCCGCACGGTCGAGGAGGTGGTGGTGGAGGCCCTGGCGCGCCTGCCGTCGCTCGAGGCGGGAGAGCAGGCCCGGCGCCTGGCCGTCGCTCTCGGCAAGGTCGGCTTCACCGACCCCGGCGAGCGGACGGAGACCCTCTCCGGCGGCTGGCGAAAGCGCCTGGCGATCGCTCGCGAGCTCGCGCCGGAGCCCGACGTCCTGCTTCTCGACGAGCCGACCAACCACCTGGACATCGAGTCGATCGCCTGGCTCGAAGAGCCCTCCCCAGGGAGGCCAGGGCCTTCGTGGCGGTGAGCCACGACCGCTACTTCCTGGAGGCGGTCGGCCGGCGCATCCTCGAGCTCGACCCGCGCTACCCCGAGGCGCTGTTCGCGGTGGACGGCGGCTACGCCGAGTTCCTCGAGGCCCGCGACGAGCGCCTGCGCCGGGACGAGACCTACCGCGCCACCCTCGCCAACCTGGCGCGGCGCGAGGCGGAGTGGCTGCGCCGCGGGCCCAAGGCCCGCACCTCGAAGGCCAAGGCCCGGATCGACGCGGCCGAGAACCTGTTCACCGAGCTCGATGCCGCGACCGCCCGCTCGCGCACCGCCACCGCCGGGATCGATTTCACCGCGTCGGGCCGGCGAACCAAGCGACTCTGGGCGGGCAAGGGGCTCGCCAAGCGGTTCGGAGAGCGGCGGATCGTCGAGGACCTCGATCTGCTCCTCACCCCCGGCAAGCGGCTCGGCGTGGTCGGCCGGAACGGCTCCGGCAAGACGACGCTGCTCCGGATCGTGGCCGGCGAGCTCGAGCCGGACGCGGGCACCATCGAGCGGGCCGAGGGGCTGCGCGTCGTCTACTTCGAGCAGAACCGGGAGAGCCTGGACCCGGAGCTCACCCTGGAGCAGAGCCTCACCCTCGGCGGGCCCCGCCCGGATCACGTCGAGCTCCAGGGCCGGGCGCTCCACGTGGCGTCCTGGGCGCGCCGCTTCCTCTTCCCTCCCGAGCGCCTGCGCAGCCCGGTCGGCCAGCTCTCGGGCGGCGAGAAGGCCCGCGCCGTCCTCGCCCGGCTGATGCTCCGCCCCGCCGATCTGCTGGTCCTCGACGAGCCGACCAACGACCTCGACATCCCGACCCTGGACGTGCTCGAGGAGGCCCTGCTCGACTTCGCAGGCGCCCTCGTGCTGGTCACCCACGACCGGTTCCTCCTCGACCGGGTGGCGACCGAGATCCTCGCCCTCTCGGCCGACGTCGGCGACGGCCGGGCCGAGCGCTACGCCGACCTCGCCCAGTGGCAGGCGGCCCAGAGCCGGCCGGAGCCGACCGCGGCGGCCGCCCGGGACGAGCGCTCGCGCCCGAGCCGCACGGCGAGCGGTGGCCCGGCGGCCAAGAGGCTCTCCTACCTCGAGCAGCGCGAGTGGGACGGCATGGAGGAGGCCGTGCTCCAGGCGGAGGAGCGACTGCGCGAGGCGGCGCGGGCTCTCGCCGATCCGGCCGTCGCGACCGACGCCGCCGCCCTCCACGAGCTTCTCCCTCGCCCTCGACGCCCGCCGCCGGGAGGTCGAGCGGCTCTACGAGCGCTGGGCCGAGCTGGAAGAGAAACGGACCTGAGCCGGCCGGACCCCGGCCGGAGGTCGGCAAGCGCCGAAGCGAGGCGGGCCTGGAGCTTCCTCCGCGGCAGGCGGCCACCAGCCGCCGGCAGCACCGCGACGTCGAGGTCGCTCCCCGGGCGCACCCGCCCGCTCGCCCGGGACCCGAAGACGACGAGGAGCGAAATCGGAAGCCCCGCCGCGAGCTCGCGGATGCGCTGAGCCAGCTGGTCCATCGGCGGAGATGCTGGCAGCTCAGCTCGGAAGTGGCGGGCACGTCTCCGGGCCTCAAGAAGAAGCTCTCCTACGCCTACCCGTGGTAAGGCGGAGAAGGCAGCCTCTCAGACCTCTAGATGTCTGATCAGGCCAGAATCGTGACGAACGAGCCGAGTTTCTCGAGAAACAGACCGAGAGGGTGGGGGCGTCCCCTTCCCCCCCGTGGGGTGGGAAGGGGATCGAGGGGATGCGGGGGGCATCCGATGAATCCAGCGGTCTGGAGTCGCCGTTCCGAGGAGCGCAGCCGTGATCGCTCGGCGTGGGTGGGGGACCGGCGGCCCGTGGCGCCGGAGACGCTTCAGGCGCCTCGTCGGTTTGAGGCGGAGCTTCACTAGGGGAGCGGACCTGCCTCGCACTGGCACTCCCAACCACCGGTCGAGCACAGGTTGCCACCGCTGAAGATGTTGCAATGTCCCCAGCCTCCGCCGCTCAGGTTGCAGATCTGGCCGCGAGGGGCCCCGACGCAGTTCGCGTCGCTGCACGACCCGCAGGCCAGCGACGAGGCCGATACGCCTGCCTGCGCGACCGGGAGCGGAACGAGGGGCGCGGCCGCGGGATCACAGCCCGTGGCCGAAGCGGAGGGCGCCGCGACCGCCGGCGATCCTACGGCCGGGGTCGAGGCCTGGGCGGTCTGTTGGAGGTCGGGAGTGGCGGGCTGGTCGGCGGCGCTGAGGGCCGAGGCGGCCGCGACCAGAAGGCCGGCGAGCAAGAGGGTCGTTGCAAGTTTCATGGTGTCCTCCGAAGGTCGAGGGATGGGGAGAGTCCCAACCACCGGATGATTATAGCGTTGATTCTGAATTGCGGCAATGCTGACTACCGCCTCGCGCTACTTCGGCGCTCGGCTTTCGCTCACGCCTCTTCCGAGTCGCCCAGGCCGAACCCCAGGCCGCAACCGTCCTGACCTCTTCTCTCCGGGTACCACTTCCGGCTCCGCTTTCTTCACGAGATCGAATCCAGCGGTTGCTGTCGGCGGCGTCGGGTCTGGGGGAAGTCCCTCCGTCGGCCTTTTCGCCTCCGAGGTAGGATCTCGACGTCATGGACCGCCGGGCCGAGCTCGAACGCGTCGCCCGCGAGCACGGGCTGCTCTCCGTCTACCTGTTCGGTTCCCGGGCGGGTGACGGCCTGGCCCTGCTCCAGGGCGGCTCGGCCGAGCGCGAGGGCTCGGATCTCGACGTGGGGGTCGTCTACCGGGGCCGGGAGGAGCCCGACTTCCGGCGCCTCGCTCCCCTCCAGGTGGCGCTCGAAGACGTCTTCGATCCCTTGCGCGTCGACCTCGTGCCGCTCCAGCGCGTCGACGCCCTCTTCCAGTTCCAGGCCATGGACGAAGGCCACCGCGTCCTCGCCACCGACTCCGACGCCGCCGACTACTACGAGCTCTACATCATGAACTGCGCCGAGGAGCTCCTCCCCATCCAGCGCCGGATCGAGGAGGAGACCTTCGGAGTGAGCACGACGTGACTCCCACCGGCGTCAGTCTCAAGATCGTCCACGACCGGCTCGCCTACCTGGACGGATGCGTGGAGGAGCTTCGGGCCTTGCCTGTGGGCTCGATCGACGAATTCCGTGCCGACCGCCGGACCCCTCGGGCGGCCGACTCGCTCGTCCGCCATGCCGTCCAGGCGCTCTTCGACACGGCCCGGCATATCCTGGCGAAGGGATTCGGCTTGAGCAAGCTGGAGTACAAGGAGATCGCCCGCGAGGCGGCCGCGCGCGGGCTCATCCAGAGCCCTGAGCTCGCCGACCGCTTCACGAAGATCGCCGGCTACCGCAACCGACTCGTTCACCACTACGAGAACGTCACCCCCGAGGAGCTCTTCGCGATCGTCCGCACCGACCTGGCCGACCTCGAAGCCATCGCGGGGAAGCTTCGCCGAGCGGCGCGGCGCCTCGCTCCGGATCAACCAGAAGGCCGCTGACGGGTGGGTGGCGCCGTTTCGCTTCTCCGTGTCTTGCGGCGGCTTCATCCCAGACTGCGGAGAGGCCTGTCATCGTCGTCGTGGCTGCCGACGAAGAACCAGACGACGAGGTCGCCGCGGAGAACTCCTCCGGCTCGATACTCCTGCGACACGCGCACGGAGTCGATGGGCTGTGTCGGGTGGGCCTTCTTGGAGCGAAGACCCGGGTGACCCGGATGGGTCAGAACAAGGCGCTATGCCCTCGCGCCCCTCCCCGGGTGGCACCTTCCCGCCTTCCCGGCTCCAGAGAGTCTGACGGCGTCGAGGCGCCGGGGAGGGGCTCCGGCCGGAACGGGGCCGCTCCCGGCCGCCTCTCGGTGGGATACAATGCATCCCGTGAGCCATCAGATCACCGTCCGAATGCCCGAAGACCTCCTCGAAAAGCTGGACCGCCAGGCAGCCCTTCAACGTCGGAAGCGCTCCGACGTGATCCGCCTGGCGGTCGAGAGATTCCTCGAAGAGCCGGATCGCGCTCCCGAGACGCGGCCGATCGACAAGGTACGAGATCTGCTGGGCAGCTACGAGAGCGGCATCCCGGACCTGGGCCAGCGGCATCGCGAGCATCTTCTCCGGCGGCTGCGTCGTGGCGGGTGAGCTGATCCTGGACACGGGTCCCTTCGTGGCCCTGGTCGATCGGAGCGAGACCCGCCACCGCGACTGCGTCGCGACCCTGGAGAGCTGGGCCGGCTCCGTCGTCACCACCGAAGCGGTCCTCACCGAGACCCTCTACCTCGTCGGCCCGAGCTGGCACGCACAGCGAACCTGCCTCGAGCTCATCCTCCGAGGCGCCGTCCTCCTCGTGCCCCCGTCGCTCGAGAGCCTGCGCCGCGTGTCCACGCTCATGGAGAAGTACGCCGACCTGCCGATGGACTACGCCGACGCCACGTTGGTGGTCCTGGCCGAGGACCTCGATAGCGACCAGGTCTTCACCCTCGATCGCCAGGACTTCTCGATCTTCCGCCGCCACGGCTCCCGCTCCTTCCGCCTCCTGCCGTAGGGGGTAGTCGGCTCGTGGTCGTCGTCCTCGACGGACCGGTGTCGCCTCCGAGCCCTCACCGTCTGGCTCACGAGTGGTTCAGGGACCCTCGCGAGCTCGAGATCGAGGGCGCCGGTGGACGCCATCGGGGCGCCGTCCTCGGGCCGCGCCCGCGATCCGGCCCCGCGGCGCCGGGACGAACGACGAGGGATCCCGGAATCAGACCACGAGCTTCTTGGCGTCGAGGACCACCGCGTGGCCGCCGCGCTGCCGGACCGTCTCGACCATGTGGGCGGTGCCGCCGGGGCCGTCGCCGGCCTCGCCGTTCCAGAGGGCGACGACGGTGACCCGGGAGGGGCCCTGGACCAGGGCGTTGTGGAGCAGCCAGAGGTTGCTCCGCTGCCAGACCGAGTAGTCCTCCTTGGCGGCGAGCCAGCCGGGGAGCTCGAGGCGCTCGCCCAGGACGCGGACGGGCAGGCGCTCCCGGAGCCGGTCGAAGCGCTCGACCCAGTCCGGCCCGGCGTCGGCGACCGAGGCGGCGACGTAGGCGTCGCGCGGGGCGGCGAGGTAGAGGGTGGTGGGGACGCCCTGCTCGGCGCAGACCTCGTGGAACAGGACGTCGCCGCCGCTGGCGCCCCCGGCGAGGCCCACCACCCGGCCGCCTGCACCGGTGCGCACGTCCTCGACCGCCTCGGCGATCATCCGGCGGGCCGCGGCGACGGCCTCGGGCGTGGGGGGGAAGCGGGGCGCCTTCCGGCCGGGAGCGTCCAGGCGATGGCCGGAGAAGACCACCACTCGGGCCGGGCCGGGCGGCGGCTCGGCGACCGGCGCCAGGCGCGCCCGGGCCTCGGCTACCGCCTCCTCGGCGGCCTCGACCGCAGCGCCGAGGACGCCCAGCTCGCGGTAGAGCTCGAGCTGCCGGCCTACCGCGTCGACGTCGAAGGCCGAGGCGGCGGTCAGGGCCTGGCGGTAGCACCGCGCCACCCAGCCGGCCCCCTTGCCGGCGAGGAGGGCGGCATCGGCCTCGCTGACGGCGAGCCAGAGGTCCGCCTGGCCCCGGCGTCGCGCCGAGGCGAAGGCGAGCTCGAGGCCCGCCTCGAGCTTCCGGCACAGGGCCTCGAGCTCGGTCTCGCGCGTCTCGGCCTCCTCCTCCGAGGGCCAGAGGCCGAGCCAGGCCTCGGGCTCCTCCCGGGCGAGCTCCGCCTCGACCTTCGCCAGGGCCAGGGCGTTGAGCCCCGAGTAGTAGTGGCGGAGGTCGTGCTCGAAGCCCGCGACGTACGCCTCCCGGGCGTGGTGGAGGTAGGGCGACTCGAGGGCCCGCCGCCGGCGCTCGCCCTCCGGTGCTCCCTCCCATTCCGCGCGCCAGCGGGTCTTCTCGTTGCGCCCCCGGAGGGCCAGGAGCTCGGAACGCCGCGGGTTGTCCGGTCCCAGCGCGCCCAGGGCGCTCTCGACGGCCTGGTCGGAGCGCAGGAGGTCGCCCAGGCGCTGGTAGACGGTGGCGAGGCACGTGTCGGCCTCGACGTCGTCGCCGGTGACGGCCCGGATCCGCTCCCAGGTGACCCGGGCGTCGTCGTAGGCCTTGAGCTTGACCTGCCACCAGCCCGCCACCCGCAGCCCCTCGCGCTCCCACTCCAGCTTCTCGATCTCCTCGGCGAGGAGCCCCAGGTCGCCGGCCCGGCCCTCCTTGCCCGCGAGCGCCACGGCCTCCTGGAAGCCCCGGGGCACCGGCACGAGTCGCGAGAGCTCGGGCGCCGGGAGCCGCGGGAGGAGCTGGTAGACCGGGCTGTCCTTCTCCCGGGAGGCGAGGCTCCGGCCGAGGGCCGTCACCAGGTCGGCGCGCCGCGCTCCCGGGTCGCCCGGGTCGTAGGCGAAGTAGCGGTCGGTCTTGAGGTCGAAGGGCACGTCCCTACCGCTCTCGACCCGGCCGCGCAGGAGGAAGGTCACCCGCTCGCGCAGGGCCTGGCGGACGCCCAGCTCGTAGAAGACGTTGGCGTTGTGGATCGTGATGTCGGCCAGCACGAGGTCGGCGGCCAGGAGGCGCTGGAACATGTCGGCCCGGATGTTGCCCTGCTCGACGATCTCGGCGGTGGTGCGGCCCGAGATGCCGAGCGCGGTGAGCGCCGGGCCGAGGAGCTCGCCCTCGACCCGGTCGAAGTCGATCCCCTCCTTGACGCCGAACGGGCGGACGATGAAGGCGCTCCGGGGGACGCGGCTCATCACGGGCTCGTCGCCAGGGCGCCGAAGTCGGCCATCCGCACGTCCCGGGCCGCGGCCGCCCGGCCGATCCGGCGCAGGTCGTCGATCCGGTCGACGGCGTCGAGGGCCTGGACCGCCTCGGGGTCGATGCCGCCGAGGCCGAGGGCGGCGAGGCCGGTGGCGGTCAAGCTCGGCTGGTAGCGGGCGTAGAGGAACGCCCGTCCCAGGTCGCGCTCGAGGGGGATCGGCTCGCCCCGCTCGTCGCGGGGCACGAGGTCTCCCACCTCCCGGTCGATCACGTCGCCGTGGACGCAGCGCCCGAAGACCCGGCAGTTCAGGTCCTGCTCGATGCCGGCGCCGTTCATGAGGGCGCCGAGCACGCCCTTGCCGGTGGCGAGGAGGTGGCTCTCGGGGGCATCCGCCGTGGTGCCGACGAGCGGGGCGGCGCCGGTGCCCACCGAGACCAGCATGAGCTGGTCCTCGCCCGAGGGCCAGCCGAGGCGATACTCCGGCAGCGTCGCCATCCGGTAGAGCAGCAGCGCCGGGTTGTTGTACGGGGTGACGCCGCCGTCGACGAAGACGAACGCCTTGGCCGGATCGTTCGGGTCCCACTCGATGACCTCCGGCGGGAAGAAGACGGGGGCCGCCGTGCTCGCCCGGACCAGGCGCCAGAGGGGGATCGCCAGGTTGCAGTCGGGGCGCGAGCGCTCGTTGTAGCGCGCCAGCGGGTTGCTCGAGATCGGCCAGGGCGAGTCGGTCGTGGCGTTGCGGGTCACCACCAGGAGGAGGCAGCAGAGGCTCTCGGGGCCGAGGTCGGTCTCCGCGCCGAAGACCTCCTGGAGCTTTTGGCGGAGCGGATCGGCGTCGTAGAGGTGCTTCCAGCGCTGCCAGAGCGCCGCTCTGTCGAACATCTGCGGGCCGACCGAGACGTAGAAGTCCAGGAGCTCGGCGACCGACAGGCCGCGGGCGATGCCGGCGGCGATGATGGCGCCGGTGCTGGTACCCGCGACGTAGTCGAAGAAGTCCGAGAGGCGAAACTCCGGCCCCGCGCCGCGGAGCTCCCGCAGCTGGCGCTCGATCTCGGCCAGGATCTCGAGGGTCATGGCGCCGCGGATGCCGCCGCCGTCCAGGGCCAGAAGCCGGCGGGGGGCGGGCCGCGCGTAGCGTTCCCGCAACGGGCCCCAAAGGTCGCTCATGTCGTCGCCTCCGGTGAAAGTTCACTCAGAAACTACAAGATGCGGCGGCGGCGGTCAACGCCGCCGGCCGCGGGGGCGGCCGCCGCCGCTCTCCTCGCCCCGACCCTCGGCAGCCCGCGTTTCGGCGTCGGCCCCGCCGACCCGGCGACGGTGTGGCGCGGGAAACGCGGGTGGGCGTGTCCACGGTTTGCGCGTTACCGTCACTAAAAAAGTAGAGCAGTACCGATTCTCGACCCTCCACGGCGGGGGATGCCCCGATTGTCGGACGGGGTGCGGGACCGCGGATGGTCCTCTCGACGAACCGGCGCCGACGTTTCCGGAGGCGGGGCGCCACTGGAGGGAGAACCATGCGTCATGACGTGCAGCTCGTGGTCGCCTGCGCCCTGCTCGCGACCGCCATCCTCGTTCCGTGCCCGGCGCGGGCCGACTCGACCCAGGTGCTCGTCTCTCACGGCCTGGTGAGCCAGGTCGTGGGCGACGGGGCCGACCTCTTCTTCCGCGACACCTTCGGCGGTAACGGCCGGACCTGCGCCTCCTGTCACCCGCAGGACAACAACCAGACGATCGACCCGGCCTTCATCGCCACCCTGCCGTCCACCGACCCGCTGTTCGCCAGCTCGGTGCCGAACCTCGAGATCCCGGAGCTCCTGACCCAGTTCGGGCTCATCCTGGAGAACCCCGACGGGACCGAGGACCCGACGGTCAAGTTCGTCATGCGCGGGGTGCCCACGAGCCTCTCCATGGCGACCTCGATCCAGGCCCCCGTCGGCTTCCCCTTCCCCGAGACCACCGGCTGGAGCGGCGACGGCGGTCTCGACGGCACGCTCCACGCCTTCAGCTCCGGAGCGGTCAAGCAGCACTTCACCAAGACGCTGTCGCGGGTCCCGGGCACCGACTTCATCTTCCCCACCGACACCCAGCTCACCGCGATGGAGCAGTTCATGCGCAACTCGGGCCGGCTCGGCGACCTCACCCTGACCAGCGTCAGCCTGGCGGAGCCGGATGCCGAGCTCGGCCGGCGAATCTTCCTGAACTCCGGCGGCGACGTCACCATCGGCGCCGGTAAGTGCAACACCTGCCACGCCAACGCCGGTGCCGACATCGACTTCGGCGACCAGGCGAACCACAACTACGATGCCGGGATCGAGGACCTGACGCATCCGGCCCGAGCGGTCCACGACTTCCCCGGCGACGGCGGCCTCGGCACGACGCTCAACAGCGAAGGCACCTACGGCGACGGCACCTTCAACACGCCGCCCCTGGTCGAGGCGGCGGACACCCCGCCCTTCTTTCACGACAACGTGATCGACAACCTCGAGGACGCGGTGGCCTTCTTCTCGGGCCCGGAGTTCAACGCGTCTCCGGCGGCGAGCGTGGTGGGCGGGATCGATCTCACGCTGGTCGAGTCCGACCAGGTGGCGGCCTTCCTGCGGGTGATCAACGCCGGCCTCAACGCGTCGATCTCGATTCAGCGCAACGACGCCGCGATCAACCTGGAAAACAGCAACACGTCCACGTGCACGAAGAACTGCCCCTCCTCTCCGCCCGACGGCGGCGGCACGACCGGCGTGCGGCAGACGGTCAACACCCTCCTCTCGCTCTCGAACGTCGAGGCGGCCGACGCCATCGAGGTGCTGAACGCCCGCGGGCTCAACCCCACGGCGGTGTCACTCCTCCAGAGCGCCATCTCGAAGAACCAACAGGCGATCACCGAGACCTCGTCGCAGACGCGCAAGAACCTCATGCGCTCGGCCAAAGCCGACTTCCAGTCGGCCAAGAACGACCTGGGAAGCGGCCTCGACTTCACCTTGGGGGAAGGCAACCTGCTGTTCTAGGCGAATCCACGTCCGGCGAGACCTCCGGGAGGGGGCCCGCTCCGGCGGGCTCCCTCGCGTCCTCGTGCCCCCCGCCGCCGCCGAGCCGATTGTCCGCTAGACTCGGTGGAACAACCGTAGTGAACGAACACGACGGACGGAGGTGGAGCATGAAGCTCGACGCGAAGGCCCTCGGCCTGGCCGGGGGCATCCTCTGGGGCGTCTCGGTCTTCCTGGGCACGTTGTGGGTGATGTGGCGTGGGGGCGGGGAGCACCTGGAGCTCCTCGCCCAGTTCTACCTCGGGTACTCGGTGAGCGTGGCCGGCGCCTTCATCGGCCTGGTCTACGCGTTCATCGACGGGTTCATCGGCGGCTGGCTCCTGGCCTGGCTCTACAACCGCTTCGCCCGCGCGGCCACCTGAGCCCCGTCCCGAATCGGAGGTCGCCGGGCGCCCGCGGGTAGGATGGAGGCGTGACGGACGCCTCCGGGCGGGACCTCGACCTCGTCCTCTGGGGCGCCACCGGCTTCACCGGGCGCCTGGTGGCCGCTCACCTGGCGCGCCACGGCAAGGACGTGCGCTGGGCCCTCGGCGGGCGAAGCCGCGAGAAGCTCGAGGCGCTGCGCGACGAGCTCGCGGCGCTCCGGCCCGAGGCGCGGGAGCTGCCGCTCGTGGTGGGCGACAGCCTCGATCCGCGCTCCCTCGAGCCGATCGTCCGGCGCACGAAGGTGGTCTGCACCACGGTGGGGCCGTACGCCCTCTACGGCACGCCGCTGGTCAGCCTGTGCGCCGAGCTCGGCACCGACTGCTGCGACCTTTCGGGCGAGGTCGCGTGGATGCGCCGCAACGTCGATCGCTTCCACGAGCGGGCCCAGAGAAGCGGCGCCCGGATCGTCCACGGCTGCGGCTTCGACTCGATCCCCTCGGACCTCGGCACCCTGCTGCTCGCCCGGCGCCTGGCCGAGGAGGGCGCGCGCCTCGCGCGGGCGCGGCTCCGGGTGCGCCGCCTCGACGGGCGGATGAGCGGCGGCACGGCGGCGAGCCTGTTCGCCATCGTCACCGAGGCGCGGCACGACCCGGGGACCCGGAAGATCCTCCTCGACCCCTACGGGCTCAACCCGCCGGGCGAGCGCGACGGGCCGGATCGCAACGGCGGGCTCGGCCCGCGCTTCGATCGGGACCGCGGGGTGTGGACCGCGCCCTTCCTGATGGCGATGATCAACACGCGGGTGGTGCGGCGCTCGAACGCCCTCCTGGGCTACCCCTACGGCGAGGGCTTCCGCTACGACGAGCGCGTCGACGCCGGCCGGGGGCTCCGGGGGCGGCTGCGGGCGCGCCTCCTGGCGACCGGCGTCTCCGCCTTCACCGGCGCCGCGGCTCTCCCGCCCACGGCCTGGCTCCTGCGCCGCTTCGTGCTCCCCGATCCCGGCGAGGGGCCCTCGGCCGAGGAGCGCGGGCGCGGCGGCTTCCGGATCGCGATCCTGGGTGACGGGCTCCGCGAGCCCGGTGAGCCGCTGCTTCGCGCCCGGGTCACCGTGTCGGCCGAGCTCGACCCCGGCTACGGCGCCACCGCCCCGATGCTCGCCGAGTCCGCCCTCTGCCTGGCGCGCGGCGAGGCCGAGGGGCTCGCGGGCGGCGTCCTGACGCCGGCCGCGGCGCTCGGCCTCTCTCTCCTCGAGCGCCTCCGCCCGGTGGGGGTCACGTTCGAGGCGTCGCTCCACGCTTCGTAGCCCGGAGCGGATGCCCACCGTGGCTCGATCGACGAGCCGGCCGACCGGGGAGCTGCTGCCGGGGTAGCCGAGGCGGACCGCTCGGTGACGGCGTCGGCGCGCGCGGGCACCTGCTACCCGGTGCGCTACCCGGTGCGCATGAAGTGCCAGCGGCAGGCGCCCTCGACGGGCTGGAAGACCTCGGGGCGGATCGCGGCGTCCAGGTCGCGGAGGATCGACGCCAGGTGCTCGCCGCGGGCGGCCCGCACGAGGGCCTCGGCGGCGTCGGAGCCGGCCTTGGTGATGTAGGTCTGCCAGATCGCCTGGCGGATCGAGATGCCGCCCGAGAGGCTGACGTTGGGCAGGCGGGCGGCGCCTTTCTTGAGGATCGAGAGCTTCTCCTTCAAGCTCCGCTCGTCGTCCATCGGGGCGCGCTGCCAGGCGGTGTAGGGCTTGGGGATCAAGATGTTGACGCCGGCGTGGATCGAGCCGATGCGGCCGGTCTTCCTCGCCTCCTCGAGCATCACCGAGCGGCACCGGGCGACGAGCTCGAGGATCGCCTGGACGTCGTCGAGCGTCTCGTCCGGGATGCCGACCAGGAAGTAGAGCTTGAGCTGGGTGAAGCCGTGCTCGAAGATCATCCGCACCTTCTCGAGCAGCAAGGCGTTGGGGATCGGCTTGTTGAGCTTGGCCCGGAGCGCGTCGCTCCCGGTCTCCGGTGCCAGCGTGATCGAGCGGTCGCCCGAGGCGTGGAGGGCGGCGAGGACGCCGTCGGTCACCGCCGGAATGCGGATCGAAGAGACCGAGGTGCGGAAGCCGAGGCGGTTGCCTTCGCCGAGGATGCGCTCGATCTCCGGGTGGTCGCCGACGGCGGTCGCCACGAAGCCGAGCTGGTCGGTGACCGGCCGGGCGCGCTCAAGGGAGGCGAGGATCGCGTCCGTCGGATGCCAGCGGAACTTGCCCATGCCGAAGGTCGCCCAGCAGTACTTGCACTTCTCCGGGCAGCCGCGGGACATCTCGATCAGGAACTTGTCGGAGAACTCGGTGCGCGGGGTGACGATCGCCGTCGTCGGGAGGTACCCGGGCCGGCGCATCTGCTCGGCCGAGAGCTCGAGCTTGTGGAGCTTGCGCTCGCCGAACGTGCCCACGAGCTCGTCGCCCTCCTCGGGACGGTGGTGGGCCGGCACGTAGAAGCCGGGCCGCGCGGCCAGCCGCTCGGCGACCGCCTCGCGGCGCGCCTCCTCTTCGAGGGCTCCGAGCAGATCGGGCAGCAGGTTTTCCGCCGCGCCGAGGGCGAAGACGTCGACCAGCTCGGCCATGGGCAGCGGGTTGATGGCGGCGCACGAGCCGCCCATGACGATCAGCGGATGCCAGGGCCCGCGCTCGGCGCGGCGCAGCGGAATGCCGGCCCGGTCGAGCAGGCGCAGCAGGTTGACGTAGTCCTCCTCGAAGGAGACCGAGAAGGCGACGCAGCCGAAGTCCGAGAGGGGCCGGCCCGACTCGACCGAGACCGGCGCGCCGGTGCCGTCGGTGAAGAAGCGCTCGGCCACCCAGCCGGGCCGGTCGGCCACCAGGCGCCAGGTACGCTGGAAGCCGAGGCTCGACATGCCCACGTGGTAGGTGTTGGCGTAGGCGAGGGCGAGGCGGTAGACCCCCTGGCCCGGCGGCGCCTCGACGAAGCGCTCGTCCGCCCGAAACGGAGCCCAGTCCTGCACGGCCGCACTCATGGTGGAAGCTAGAACAGGCGGCTCACGGAGGCGAATTCCGCGCGGGGTTGCGCCTCACCGCCGCACCCCGGCTGGTAGAGTCCCGGCCATGAGGCGCCGCGTAGAGCGGGTGCTCGGAGCGCTCGAGCGCGAGGGCGTCCGATTCCTGGTCGTCGGAGGCGTCGCCGTCGTCCTGCACGGGTATCTGCGCACCACGGTCGACCTCGACCTCGTGATCCAGCTCGATCGAGGAAACGTCCTGCATGCGGTCGACGCTTTCAAGCGGCTGGGCTTCCAACCGCGCGTGCCGGTTCAGCTCGAGAGCTTCGCCGACGAGTCGGAGCGAGCGCGGTGGGCCCGCGAGAAGAAGGCTCGCGTCTTCTCTCTTGGGCACCCGGACGAGCCGGGCTTTCTCGTCGACCTCTTCGTCGAGGAGCCGTTCGACTTCGACGAGCGGTACCACCGGGCCGCCATCGCGCCCCTCGGCGAGGTGGAGGTCCGGGTGCTGGCGATCGAGGACCTGGTGGAGATGAAGCGTGCCGCGGGCCGGGCCCAGGACCTGGCCGACGTGGAAGCTCTTCTTCGGCTCCAAGTGGCGGAGGACGACACCGGCGGGCCGGGAAGGGGCTCATGACCAGGGCGGTGCGAGGCGTGCCGGAACCGGACAGGCCCGACACCTGGGACTTCGACCGGGCCCGCGACGCCGCGGTGCGCGAGGGGTTGCGCCTCACTCCGGCCGAGCGGCTGGCTTGGCTGGAGGAGACCCTCGAAGAGCTGGAGGATCTCCTGGGCCGGGCGCGGAAGAGCAAGGCGGTCCGGTGAGGCAGGAGCAGAGGCTGGCAGCGCCCACCGGGTGTGCCTTCGGTCCGGGCACCCGATCAAAACACGTAATTCACCACGAAGCTCCAGCTCTTGTCGATCGCCGTCTCCGGGCCGTGGTCGGGCTTCGTTCTCCAGTCGTCGTACTCGAGGATCAGGTTGAGGTTGTCGTTCACGCCGTAGGTCAGGCCCGGCAGGATCTCGGTCTCGGTGGCGGCGGCGCCGTCGTAGGCCCCCTGGCTCCAGTTGAGGCGGAGCTGGAGCGGGGCGATCGGCCGCCACCGGGCGCCCACCAGGTAGTAGGTCGAGTCGTCGTAGCCCAGGCGCGAGAACGGGTGGGCGGCGTCAGCCCGCTCGCCGCTCTGGTCCAAGACCTCGGCGTAGCCGACCCAGGGGCCCCAGGTGAGGGTGGCGTCGCCGGCGACCTGCTGGAGCCGGAAGCTCTCGGCCGGCACGTCGTGGCGGGCGATCCGACCCGAGAGCCCGGACAGGCCCAGGGCGAGGGAGCGGCCGGGGCCGAAGCTCCAGGTGGGCACGACCCGGGCGGTCACCGTGTTGCTGAGCTCCGCTGCCTCGTCGCTCTCGACGTCGCGGCCCGGCAGCGAGCCCGCCACCTTGTCGTTGTTCACGAAATACTGGGCCGAGTAGTCGAGGTGGAAGCGCTCCCCCGCCGAGCGGCTGCCCACGAGCTCGGCGCCGTAGTCCGGGTTGAGCTTCAGGCCGTTGAAGTACTGGACGTTGCCGAAGAAGGAGTCGTCCCAGAAGATGCCCACCCGGCGGTAGACCTTGCCGAAGTGGACCTCGCCCACCGCCGTCTTCGCCCAGGCGTACGCCTCCTGGAACCAGACGTCGGAGACGTAGTAGGAGCGCAGCTTCGAGTCGCGCGCCCGGGTCTGGACGTGGAGGCCGTAGCGGCCGTCCTCGGTGGCGCCGTCGAAGTTCAGCACGAAGGCGTAGATCTCGAGCTTCTCGCGCGCACTCTCGAGCCGCGGCAGGTACTCGAAGAGGTAGATCGAGCCGCCGAGGTCGAAGTGGGTCTCGGCGCTGGCGGTGGCGGCGCGGGCCGGGCGGACGGCGCCGGCCTGAAGCAGGGCGAGCAGGGCGGCGACGGCGGCCGCGGGCAGGGCGTTCGGTCGTCTGGGCACAGCGGTCTCCTCCGGGTCGGGTCCAGAGACCCTATACGAAAGCGCGCCGGCGGCGGATCGGCCTCGCCCGGCCCGCGGCCGTCGGAGCGGCCGGGCTCGCCCGAGGTCGCGCCGCTGGCTCGTCGTGGCGCCGGAAGTCGACGCCCGCCAGGCGCGCCCCGGTGAACAGGCCGTAGAGGAGCCGTTCTCTTCGGGTCGCCGGCCCCGGGCCGGCGCCTTGCTTCGCCTCGCTCGCGAGAAGACCGACCGGTTCCTATCGTCCCGGCGGCGGCGGAGTCACGCGCCGGGCGGCGACGGCACGGCGAGGCGGTAGGCGAGGCGGAGCGCCCCGCCGACCCCGAGATCCCGCGGCGCGAGGGTGCGCGCGTGGACCCCCAGGAGGCGCTCGAAGAGCGCGGGGTCGGCGGCCAGGGCTCGGACCATGCGGTGGCGGAGCCGGGGCCGGCGCTCGACCGCCAGGAGCAGGCGGATCACGGCCTCCGGCAGGCGGCGGAGGCGGCGATGGGCGCGGGCGTAGGCGGCGAGCCGCTCGCGGCCGGGAGGCTCCGAAGCGCCGGCCGGGACCGCCTCGATCGCCTCGATCGCTTCGACCAGGGCGACCGCATGGTGGAAGGCGAGCGACAGGCCCTCGCCGGTGATGGCGTCGAGGTAGCCGGAGGCGTCGCCCACCAGCGCGATCCGTCCCCGGACGACCGCCCGGGGGCGCCGCGCCAGGGGGCCGCAACCCAGGTCCCGGGAGTCGCGCGGGGCCCCCGCCAGGCGCGCCTCGAGAGCCGGCACGCGCTCGAGCAGGGCGTCGAAGCTCGCGCTCCCCCCGCTCCAGAGCATGGCCACTCCCACCCGCTCCCGCCCCACCGGGGTCACGTACGCCTCGCAGCGGTCGGCCCAGTACACCTCCACCCGGTCGCTCCAGGGTGCGAGCCGGTAGTGGCGGCGCACGCCGAAGCGCCCGCCCCGTTTCGCTGCCGGGACCGACCCCGCGGCACCCCCCCGGCGCGCCGCCCGGCCCTCGAGGCCGCCCCAGGCGCGCACCTTCGAGCCCAACCCGTCGGCCCCCACCAGCCAGCGCGCGGCGTGGACGGCGCCCGAGGCGGTGGCGACCGACGGGCGGACCGCCCCCCCCTGTCCCGGGTCGAGACCGCTCACCCTCTCGCCCCACAGGAGGCGCGCGCCCAGGGCCTCGGCCCGCTCGACCATGGCGCGGTGCAGCGCGGTCCGCCGCACGCCCATCCCGGAGCCGCGCGGGAAGCGGCCGTCGGCCACGCTCTCGCCGTCGAGGTAGCGGATGCCGTGGAAGGGGGCGGCGTCGGCGTCGCCGGGGAGCTCGACCCCCATCTCGGCGAGGCGGGCCAGGCCGTCGGGCATGAGGCCCTCGCCGCACGGCTTGTCGACGGGCGGCCGAGCGCGGTCGAGGACGGTGACGGCGAGCCCGGCGAGGCACGCACGGATGGCGACCGCGAGCCCGGCCGGCCCGCCGCCCACGACCAGCAGGTCGTCCACCGCCGCTCCGTCCGCCTTCACCCCTGGACTCCTAACGAGGCTCCGCCTCAGACCGACGAGGCGCCTGAAGCGTCTCCGGCGCCACGGGCCGCTGGTCCCCTGCCCACGCCGACCGATCGCGGCTGCGCTCCTCGGAACGGCGACTCCAGACCGCCAGATTCATCGGATGCCCCCCGCATCCCCTCGATCCCCTTCCCTCCCCCTCGGTCTATTGCTCGAGGAACTCGGCGCGTTCGTCACGATTCTGGCCTGATCAGACATCTCGTGGAGCCGAGAGGGGCTGGCGCTCGCCCACCTCGAAGGTGGGAGGAGGACCGAGGGTGAGGGGGGGATGCGATTCATTCCCCTCTCGCCCGCTCCAGCCGGGCGTAGGCGAGGCTCGAGCGCGCCATGGCGGCGGCGAGCCGCAAGGGGGTGACCGGCGCCGGCGCCTCGAGCTCGCCGGCGAGCCAGAGACGGAGCGCCTCGCCCCGGCGCAGCTTTCCCGAGGAGGTCCGGGGCAGGGTCCCCGGAGCGAGCACGGCCACCCGGGAGGGTGCCAGGCCGGTGCCGGCGAGGACCGCCTCCCGGACCGCCGCCGGCAAGGCCCGGCGCTCCGGCTCCGGCGCCCGACGGTCCGCTTCCACCAGGACCAGGAGCTCCTCCTGCTCCGCCTCCTCGGGGAGGTAGCTCGCGGCCACCGCGCAGCCGGAGCGCGAGCCCGGCGCGGCGCAGGCGGCGGCCTCGATCTCCTCGGGTCCGTAGTTGCGGCCGCGCAGGATCACCAGGTCCTTGGCGCGGCCGGTGAGGTAGAGCTCGCCGCCCGAGAGGAAGCCCAGGTCGCCGGTGTCGAGCCAGCCACCGACCAGGGCGCGGGCGGTGGCCCGCGGGCGGCCGAGGTAGCCCTCCATGATCGAGGGTCCCCGGATCCAGATCCGCCCCACCGTTCCGGCGGTCAAGGGACGGCGCCGGTCGTCGCGCACCTCGAGCTCGAATCCGGGCAGGGGCGATCCCACCGAGACGAGCTCGCGGCCCCTCCCCGGGTCGGGCGCGCCGTCCGCCGCGGCCGCGGGGGCCTCGCGCGCCGTTTCGCCCGGCTCGAGGGAGGGGCGCTCGAAGTGCACGGCGGCGAACGAGCGCCCGAGCGGCGCGAAGGTCACCGCCAGGGCCGCCTCCGAGAGCCCGTAGACCGGGGTCAGGGCCTCGGCGCGGAAGCCCCAGCGCCGGAAGCGCTCGGCAAAGGCGCGGAGCGTCCGGGCCGAGACCGCCTCGGCGCCGTTCAGGGCCACCC
This sequence comes from uncultured Acidobacteriota bacterium, assembly GCA_963741925.1. Classification (GTDB taxonomy): domain Bacteria; phylum Acidobacteriota; class Thermoanaerobaculia; order Multivoradales; family DATKCC01; genus CAVUBL01. Next base: position 140,055 of record CAVUJU010000001.1, on the reverse strand, counting down.
GCCAGGAGGAGAGGTCGACCCCGTCGAGCTCCTCGTCGCGGATCTTCTCGACGCACAGGCCGTAGCCGAAATTGGGGGCGGGCGACACCATGGCCCGGGAGCGGGAGATGGCGCGCAGCCAGGCCGCCGGGCGGGTGACGAAGACCTCGGGCCCCAAGAGCGTCAGGTCGGTCGCGAGCGCGAGGGCCGGGAAGACGCAGCCGATCAACCCCATGTCGTGGTAGAGGGGGAGCCAGGAAGCACCGCTCGGGACGACGTCGTCCGCCTCGGGCCAGAGCCCGTTCAGGATCGCGACCTGGGCGAGGATCGCGCGGTGGGAGAGGGCCACCGGCTTGGGGTCGACGGTGGTGCCGGAGGAGAACTGGACGAGCGCCAGGTCCGAGGCGGCGGGACGGGTCGGCGCGGCGCCCGCCGCCGCGAGCCGCGGCAGGCCCTCGAGCGTGCGGCAGCCGCGGGCCGGGCGGGCGCGCTCCACCGCCTCGCCCAGGAGCCGGCGTACGCGCCGGTCGGCCAGCACCAGCCGCGCGCCGGCGGCCTGGATCATGCGCGCGGTGCGGCGGTGGTACTCGGCGAGGCGCCCGAGGCGGACCGGCGGGTAGAGCGGCACGGGGACGGCGCCGGCGGCGAGGATGCCGAAGAAGGCGTCGAAGAACTCCGGCGCGGTCGGGTAGACCAGGGCCACCCGCTCGCCGGCCCCGACGCCCAGGGCGCCGAGGGCGGTGGCGGTCTTCTGCGCGCCCTCGGCCACGCGGCGCCAGGAGAGGAAGGTGGGCTGCTCGCGCCGGTCGAGGAGGGTCAGGCCGCGATCCTCCACGTCCCCGGCCCGGTCCAGGAGGTCGAGGAGGGTCCGGGCGGGTGTGGGATCAGGCGCCATCGAGCTGTCTCTCGACCGCCGCCACCAAGTCACCGATGGTCGCGATCGCCTCCTCGTCCTGTGGGTCCAGGCAGATCTCGAACCGGTTCTCGACCTCGACCGCCAGGGTGAGGAGCCGGATCGAGTCGAGAGCCAGGTCTTCGACCAGCCGCATCGGGGGCTCGAGAGCGCCCTCGTAGGCCAGGTGCTCCCGGGCCACCTCGTGAATGCCGTGCAGGATCTCCTCCCGGGTCACCTCGGCCGCCCCCCGCCCGGGGCGGCCCCGGCCACTCCCGGCCCCGGGCGCGCCGCCCCTTCGAGGGCCCGCTCCTCGACGCGGATGCGGTGCGCCAGGAGGACGCCGTCCAGGGCGCTGAAGGCGGCCGCCGTCGCCCACGCCGTGTGGACCAGCGGCAGGGCGGCGATCTCGAGCGCCACCGCCAGGTAGTTGGGATGGGCGAGGTAGCGGTAGGGCCCGGCGGTGACGGGCGCCGCCCCGGGCAGCACGATCACCCGCGTCGTCCAGCGCCCGCCGAGGGTCCGGATCGCCCAGTAGCGAAGCGCCGAGGCGGCCGCCAGGACGAGGAGCGCCGCGGCGGCGAGCGGCGGCACGAACGGCCGCCCCAGGAGCCAGACCTCGGCCACGCACGAGACCAGAAACGCCGTGTGCAAGGCGACCATCCAGGGATAGTGCTCCGCCCCCACCTCCACCCCGCCCCGCGCCAACAACCGCCGAGCGTTCCCCCGCGCCCGCCGCAGCTCGAACAGCCGCTCGACCGCGACGAGCGCGACGAGCGCGGTGAAGATCCAGCGGCTGTCGACGTGGGCCATGGCCGCCATCCTAGCGTCAAGACGACCTCCGAGCCGCCCCGCCGCCACCAGCCCCGGGGCGGGCAACCACGTCGATCCCCCTGCTCACGCCCCGCGAGGACCCCCCGGCCGCCGGGCAACCTCGGCGGAGCGGGCCTCCCGCGTGCCAGGGACGTCTGAGCCGCCCCGCCGCCACGAGCTCCAGCGCGGGCAACCACGTCATCCCCCTCCTCACTCCCCGCGAGGAGCCCCCGGCCGCCGGGCCGCCTCGGCGGAGCGGGCCTCCCGCGTGCCAGGGACGTCTGAGCCGCCCCACCGCCACGAGCCCGCCGGAGGGCACCCGCCTCCCCGAGGGGCGGCGAAGCCGAGGCGGGCGCCCACGCCGACCCATCCGACAAGCGCCCGCCGCTCCCAGGCACGCGGGAGGCCCGCTCCGGCTACTCCCTCCCTTCTCTTCGCCTCGCCTTCCCTCGCCTCACCTTGCCTCGCCTCCGCTCCCTCGCCCACCTCACCACTCGACCAGCACCAGCTCCGAGCAAAACCCCGGCCCCATGGCCAGGATCAGCCCCGGGGTGCCGGGGGCGGGGCGATGGCTCGCCAGGGTCTCTTCGAGCACCAGGAGCACCGAGGTCGACGAGAGGTTCCCCACCCGCCGGAGACTCTCCCAGGTCACGTCGAGGGCGCCCGCCGGCAGCTCGAGCGCCTCCTCCATCGCCTCGAGCACCTTCGGCCCCCCGGGGTGGCAGACCCAGGAGCCGATCTCGGAGCGCGCGAGCCCCTGGTCGGCCAGGAAGGCGTCCACGTCACCGCGCAGGTAGCGCCGGACGACGTCGGGCACCTCCGCCGAGAGGACGATCTGGAAGCCGCTCTCCGAGATGTCCCACCCCATCACCCGCTCCGAGTCGGGGTAGAAGACCGAGCGGGTGGCGACCACCCGGGGGCCGGCACCCGCGGCCCCCCCCGCGAGCTCCCGCTCCGCGCCCGCCACCACCACCGCCGCCGCCCCGTCGCCGAACAGGCCCGAGGCGATCAGGTTGGGGATGGAGAGGTCCTGGAGCTGCATGGTCAGGCTGCACAGCTCGACCGACAGGAGCACCGCCACCTGGTCGGGGAAGGCCCGGACGTAGTCGGCGGCCCGGGCGATGCCGGCGGCGCCCGCGACGCAGCCGAGGCCGAAGACCGGTACCCGCTTGAGCCGGGGCGCGAGGCCCAGGCGGTTGATCAGCCGGGCGTCGAGCGAGGGCGTGGCGATGCCGGTCACCGAGACCGTGATCAGGCAATCGACCTCGCCGGGTGCGAGGCCCGCCTTCGCGAGGGCGGTCTCGAGGGCCGCGCCGCCCACCTCCTGCGCCACCCGGATCCAGGCGTCGTTGGCCTGGCCCCAGCTCTCGAGGGCCTCGTACTCCTCGATCGCCAGGGCGAGGTGGCGGCCGCCCACCAGGACGTTGCGGTGGAGCTGCTCGAGGCGCGCCAGGTTGTGGTGCCGCTTCGCCCAGTGGCGGCGAAGGGTCGCGAGCAGGGTCTCCTGGTCGTAGTAGTGAGGCGGGAAGGCGTGCCCGACGGCGGCGAGTCTCACCCGCTCCCCCAGTCGGCTCCGGCGACCGCCGCCATGAGCAGGCCGCAGGCCGTGTAGAGGCCGAACCAGCCGAGCACCAGGGTCCACCAGGCGTGGTGCGAGAGGGTCGAGGCGCCGGCGACCGTGAGCGCGAGCACCGGTCCGCGGAAGACCCACGCGGTCCAGGCCGCGGCCAGGCCCGCGACCCAGCGGTTCAGGGGGCGCTCGCGGACCAGGGCGTAGAAGGCCACCAGCCCCAGCCCCTCGAGCACCCAGAGGCCGAGCAGGTAGGGAGCGGGCAGGCCTTCCGGACGCGCCAGGTCGAGGGCCTCGACACCGAAGTGGAAGAGCGCCTGGGCCAGGATGACGAGGGGGAGAGCCAGCACGAGGAAGCGGACCAAGGTCGGACGATGATAGCGCAGGGGCTCGCTCCTCCCTCAGGTGCTAAACTCGCGGTTCCTCCCCTTTCGGTCAGGCGGTGTCTCCCCCCGGGCCGATCGCGTCCGCTGGGGGCCTTCCTGATCGATCCAGAAGGCGAGACCGGCCGTATAGAGACTCGGATGCCGATGGACGCCCACCGCGAGAGCCCGATCGCCACCGACGCCCCTACGCCGCGCCCCACCCTCCTGGTCTTCACCCTGGGAGCGGACACCGAGGGCCGCCGCCGGCGCCTGCTGCCCCGGCGCTTCGGCGACCGGGAGCGGGCCCTCTACCGGCTCTGCCTCGACGAGGCGCTGGCCGCCGGGGCGCACGCCGGCTGCCGCCTCGCGGTCTCCTCGCCGGCGCCGCTGGCCTGTCCGGAGGGTGCGCACGCGATCCCGCAGCGGGGCGCCGGGTTCGGCGAGCGCCTGGCGGCGGCGTTCGACCGGGCGCTGGCTCTCGGTGGGGACGAGTTCGGGGACGGCGCCGAGGACGCGGGGCAAGCCGGCCCCCTGGTCGCCGTGGGCACCGACACCCCGGGCCTCCGCCCGACGCACGTGGAGCGCGCCCTGGCGCTCCTGGGCGACGACGCGGCCTCCGCTCGGCGGGTGGTGGTCGGCCCGTCCCCGGACGGCGGCCTCTACCTCCTGGCCGCTCGGCGGCCCCTGGGCGACCTGCTCCGGCGGGTCGCCTGGTGCCGCACAGGCACCCTCGCGAGCCTGCTCGCCACCCTCCGGGCCGCGGGTCTCGCCGTGGAGCTCATGGAGCCCCTCGCCGACCTCGACCGGCCGGCGGACCTCGAACGCTGGATCGCCCGCCGGACGGCCGGCGGCCGGGGCCCCATGGCCCGCCTGGCGGCGCTCCTCGACCGGCTCCTCGCCGCGTGCCGCCGCCCGGGGCCGGCCCGCGCGGCCCCACGCCCCCGCCTCGCCTTCGTGGCCGTGCCGCGCGGTCGCGCGCCGCCCACCGGCCGGCGCCGCCGCCGCCGCCGCTAGATTCCGACTCACCGAATCCGAGCCGACCGCCCGGGCCGGCCTCCGTGCCGGAGGCGCCGGGGCGACCCGCCGCCCGCCGGGCAGACCGGCCGGGGGCGCGGACCTGCGGGACGACCGAGGAGGAGCGGAGCTTGAGAACTCGAAGATGGCAGATGGGAACCCTGGGAGCGGCGGTGCTGCTCCTCGCCGGCTGGACCGCCGCCTGCTCCCGCCCCGGGAGCGACGAGACGAGGGCCACGCCGGCGGCGGCGGCCACCTCGGACGTGGTCGTCCAGTACGACTGCATCCCGAACTACGCCAACTGGGGCGCGGTGACCGACCTCTATCGCAAGACGGCCGGCGTCAAGGTGCCGCCCGACATGAAGGGCTCCTCCGCCGCCATGGCGGCCCTCGAAGCCGAGAAGGCGAATCCCCAGGCCGACACCGCCTACTACTCGGGGGCGATCGGCTACGAGGCGGCGCGGCGCGGTCTCCATCAGCCCTACGAGCCGGCCGGCTGGGACCGAATCCCCGACGCCCTGAAGGACCCGGGAGGCACCTGGTGGACGGTCCACACCGCCGCGATCGCCCTGGTGGTCAACAAGGCGGCGCTCGGCGACAAGCCGGTGCCGAGGAGCTGGAAGGACCTGCTGCGCCCCGAGTACAAGGGGCTCATCGCCTACGACGACCCGACCTGGGGAGGCACGGCCTACACCTTCGTCTACGGCATCAACCACCTCCTGGGGGGCACCGCCCACGACTTCGAGCCCGGGCTCGCCTACCTCGAGAAGCTGGACGCCAACGTCCAGTCCTACCCGCGCGAGTCGATCTACAACGACGTGCTGCGCGGCGAGATCCCGATCTGGATCAACGCCGACGGCAACGGCTACAAGATGCGCTACGTCGACGGCGGGCCGGTGGAGGTGGTGATCCCCGCGGAGGGGTCGGTCTCCATGCCCCTGGTCATGGGGCTGGTCGCCGGCGCGCCGCACGCGGCGGCGGCCAAGCGGTACCTCGACTGGCTGCTCACCGACCCCGCCCAGGCCGAGTTCGCCCGCTCCTACTTCCGGCCGGTCGTCCCGGCGGCGATGCCTCCGGAGGTGGCGAAGAACTTCCTGCCCGAGGCGGACTACGCGCGGGTCGAGAACCTCGACCTGGGCGAGATGGCCGCGGCCTCGGACGCCTTGAAGCGCGCCTGGCAGGAGCGGATCCGCCACGGGGAGGAGGCTCCCGAGTGAGATCGCCGGGGCCGCGAGGGGGTCGGGCCTGGGTGGGAGGGCTCCTGTGCCTTCCCCTGGGGCTCTTCCTCCTGGCGGCCTTCGTGGTACCGCTCGCGGGCCTCGTGCCCGACAGCCTGCACGCCACGCCGGGGATCCTCGGGCGGCCGGCGACGGCCACCGCAACGGCGGCCACCCTCGGCAACTACGCCCGGGCCTTCCGGGTTTCGGGCGAGCTCGCCGCCTTCCGCAACAGCCTGGTGCTCTCGCTGGCGGTGGCCGCGGCCTCGATCGTGCTCTGCCTGCCGCCGGCCTGGATGCTCGCCCGCCACCGCTTCCCCGGCCGCTCGGCCCTGCGCACGGTGCTCGCCTTGCCTCTCACCTTCTCCGGGGTGATCGTGGGGTTCCTGGCGATCCTGGTGCTCGGCCGGCTGGGGCTCCTGCCGGCGGTCCTCCGCGTGCTCACCGGCCGGCCGCTCCTCGCCGGCAGCGCCTACACCCTGGGCGGGCTGGTCGCGGCCTACGTCTACTTCGAGGTGCCGCGCGCCACCTTGACCCTCGAAGCCGCCTTCGGCCGCCTCGACCCGGACCAGGAGCGCGCCGCCGCCACCCTGGGCGCCGGCTGGCTCGCCCGGCTCTGGCGGATCACCTTGCCGCAGCTCTGGCCGGCCCTGGTCTCGACCCTGGCGGTGACCTTCGCCGCCTCCATGGGCTCGTTCGGGGTGGCCCTGATCCTGGCGCGCAAGCTCCAGCTCGTGCCCCTCGCCATCTACACCGAGTACACCGGCTTCCTGGACTCGGGCTACGCCGCGGCCCTCTGCCTGCTGCTCGCCGGCGCCACGCTGGCGGCGGCCGGGCTCCTGCGCTGGCTGACCCGCGGCGACGAGTGGATCTACGGATGAGCGCACACCGGACGAGGGTGGGGACGCGGGGGGGCCCCGGGGGCCTGGGCCGGCGGCTGGGGGTCGCCTACTGCTGGGCCCTGGGCGCGCTGGTGCTCCTGCCGCTGGCGGTGGTGGTGGCCGGCGCCTTCCTGCCCGCCGCCCGCCTGGGGATGGCGAGCGAGGGCTGGGTTCGGGGCCGGGAGGCGGTGGTGTCGCTCAAGTGGTTCGCCTACGTGATCCGCCTCTACGGCTCGTCGCTCCTCTACTCGGCGGCGCTCGCCGGCGTCGCGGTCGGCGCCGGGCTGGGGCTCGCGGTGCCCGCCGCCTACGGCCTGGTGCGCCATCCGTTCCCGGGCGCGAGGCTGCTGGAGGAGCTCGCCCTGCTGCCGCTGGCCGTGCCCGGGATCGCGGCGGCGATCGCCCTCATCGAGACCTGGGCCCTGGTGCGGGGCGAGTGGTGGTTCGTGGCGGTGGGGCACCTCCTCTACACCGTGCCGCTCCTGCTGCGCACCCTGCTCCACGCGCTCCGCGGCGAGGCCTTCGAGGAGGAGCGAGCGGCGGCCACCCTGGGCGCCGGCCCCCTGGCGCGCTTCGCCCGCATCACCTGGCCGCGCCTCCGGCGGCCGGCGAGCCTGGGGGCGCTGATCGTGGCGGCCGTCTCCTGGGGGGAGTTCAACGCCAGCTTTCTGCTCGCGACGCCGCTCCACCAGCCCTACCCGGCGGCCCTCTTCGCCACCTACACCTCGAACAGCTTCGCCGTCTCCTCGGCGGCGACCACCCTCTTCCTGGCCGGCATCCTGCCGCTGCTCGTCGCCATCGAGCGGCTCGGCCGGCGCGATCTGATGGCGGTGAGGCAGGGAGCGTGAGCGCCGTGGCCGGGCGGCCGGGGCGAGACGGCGGCTCCGGGCGGGGCGTCGAGATCGCCCTCGAGCGGGTGAGCTTTGCCTATGGGGCATCTTCCGGCGCCGCCGCCGGGCTCTCGGAGCTCGACCTGGAGGCGCCGGCGGGCCGGGTGACCGCGGTCCTCGGCCCCTCGGGCGCCGGCAAGTCGACGCTGCTCGCCCTCGTCGCCGGCCTTCTCGCCCCGGACGCGGGCGACGTCCGCTTCGACGGCCGCTCGGTCGTCGGCGTGCCGCCCGAGAAGCGGCGCCTCGGGGTGGTCTTCCAGAGCTATGCCCTCTTCGCCCACATGAGCGTCGAGGACAACGTGGCGTTCGCCCTGCGCGTCGGGCGGGGCGGCGACGGCCGGCGAGGGGTGCGGCGCCTGACCGGCGGGCTGAGCGGGGGATTGGGCCGGCGGGCGGCCCGCGCCCGCGTGGCGGCGCTGCTCGAGCGCTTCGAGATCGCGCCGCTCGCCCGGCGCTACCCGAGCCAGCTCTCGGGCGGCGAGCGCCAGCGGGTGGCCCTGGCCCGGGCCCTCGCCTCGGAGCCTCGGGCGCTCCTCCTCGACGAGCCGCTCGCGGCCCTCGACGCACGGCTCCGGCTGGCCCTGCGCTCCGAGCTCGCCGCGCGCCTGGCCGAGTCCGGGGTGACCGCCCTCTACGTGACCCACGACCAGGAGGAGGCGATGGCCCTGGGCGACCGGGTGGCGGTCCTTTGCGCCGGCCGGCTCGAGCAGGTGGGGACGCCCGAGGAGCTCTACCGCCGGCCGGCGACGCCGTTCGTCGCCTCGTTCATCGGCGAGGCGAACTTCCTGCCGGTCACCTGGGACCGGGGCGACGGCACCCTCTCCGGTCCCCTGGGGCGCTGGGCCGTGGACGGCGCCGCAGCGAGCGCCCTCCGGGCGGCGAACGGCTCGGCCCTCGGCCGGCTCACGACGCGGCTCATGGTGCGCCCGGAGGACCTGGCGCCCGCCGCGCCCGGGGCCGCCCACCTGCTGGGCGAGGTGGTCAGCTCGACCTTCCTCGGCGGCCGCCGGCGCCTGCGGGTGCGCGCCCGCTCCTGCTGCCCGGAGCGCCAGGCAGCCCTCGAGCTCCGGGGCGGCGCCGCCCAGGAGCTCCAGGTCGACCTGCCGGCGGCCCTCGCCGCCCGGCCGGGCGAGATCCTGCCTTTGGCCATCGACTTCCGCCGCGCCGTGCTGCTGCCCCCGGAGCCGGCGACCGAGCCCCGCCGGTCCGTCCCCGCGTGCCCCGCCGTTCGGGGAGGGCGCGCCCCGTTGCCCAAGGAGGCCCCATGAGCCAGCCGGCCGCCGACCCCCGCGCGAGCGCCTTCGATCCCTCCCGCGCCCCCGGCCCGGATCCCGGCCCGGCGCCGCGGGTCGAGCTCAAGTCCCTCGACACCCTCTGGTTCCAGGTGGCGGGCACGGTCTGCAACCTGGCCTGCAGCCACTGCTTCGTGTCGTGCTCGCCGTCGAACCACACCCACGAGTACCTCTCGCTCGAGACGGTCCGCGGCTACCTCGCCGAGGCCGTGGAGCTGGGGGTCAAGGAGTACTACTTCACCGGCGGCGAGCCCTTCTTGAACCCGGAGATGGAGGCGATCCTGGCGGCGGCGCTCGCGGCCGGGCCGACGACGGTGCTGACCAACGGACTGCTCCTCGACGAGGCGCGCTGCCGCCGCCTGGCTTCGCTCTCTGCGAGCTCGCGCTACTCCCTCGACGTGCGGGTCTCCCTCGACGGCTTCACGCCCGAATCGAACGACTCGATTCGCGGCGCGGGGGTCTTCGACCGGGCGATGGCGGGCATCCGGAACCTCGCGGCGGCGGGCCTCGACCCGGTGCTCACGGTGACCGAGGTGCACGAGGAGAACGCCTCGGACGAGGGCAAGGCGCGCTTCTTCGAGCTGCTCCGTGGGCTCGGGATCACCAAGCCGCGGCTCAAGGTGCTGCCGATCTTCCAGATCGGCGCCGAGGCCGAGCGGGGCGGCGCCTACGAGAGCTGGCAGCGGCTCGCCGACGGCGACGTGCCCGACGGCTCGTGGGACCACCTCCAGTGCTCGAGCTGCCGGATGGTCACCGACCAGGGGGTGTGGGTCTGCCCGATCCTGGTCAACGAGCCCGAGGGGCGGATGGGCGAGACGCTCGCCGACTCGCTCACCACCTACCCCCTGGCCCACCCGGCGTGCTGGACCTGCCACGTCTACGGCGTGTCATGTCGGACCTGACCGCCGCCCCCTGCGCCCCGGGGCCGAGGCGGAGCTCGGTTCCGGGGCGCCGTTCGGTGCCGGCCACAGGGTTCGCCCGGCCGAGACGGAGCTCGGCCGAGGGGTTCGGTCGCCGAGGAGACCCAGGTTGAGCCAACGACCCCCCCAGTCCCGCGAGGAGGCGCAGCGCCAGCGCCTCGCCGAGCAGCGCCGGATCGCCCGCGACAAGCTGACCGCCCACCGGGGGATGGCGACCTGGGGGGAGACGCTCGTGCCCCTGGGCGAGTTCCGAAGGGCCGCGGGCGCCGTGGGCCGCACGCTCTCGGAGACCGAGCGCCGGGCCGCCCGCCGCGCCTACGCCGCGCCGCGCTCGAGCCGGGGCGCGGACGAGGCGACCCCGGTCGAGGGCCCCTACGGCAAGATCGCGGTCTTCGGCGGCGTCTACTCGAACCACCTGGCCCTCGCCGCCCTGCTCGAGGACGCCTGCCGCCGCGGTGCGGAGGCGATCTACTGCCTGGGCGACCTGGGCGCCTTCGGACCGCATCCGGAGAAGGTCCGGCCGCTCCTCGAGGCGGGGGGGGTCCTCTCGATCCAGGGCAACTACGAGGAATCCCTGGCGACCGACGCGCCGGACTGCAACTGCGGCTACACCGACCCGCGGGACAACCACTTCGCCGACCTCTCGTACCGCTACACCGAGGAGAACACCTCGGACGAGCTCAAGGCCTGGATGGGGGAGCTGCCGCGCCGGCGGCGAGTGCTCCTGGGCGAGCGCGAGCTCCTCCTGGTCCACGGCTCGCCCCGGCGGATCAACGAGTTCCTCTTCGCCTCGGCCACGCCCGACGCCTTCCTCGAGGTGCTCCTCGACCAGGAAGGGGCGGACGGGCTCCTCTTCACCCACACCGGCCTCCACTGGCATCGGCGCCTCGCCTCCGGGCGCGACGCGGTGAACGTCGGGGTGATCGGGCGTCCGGCCAACGACGGGCGGACCGAGGTCTGGTACGCCCTGCTCGAGGCGCCTTTCGAAGATCGATCGGGCGGCCCTGCCGGCGGCGGCCCACGCGTGGAGCTCGTCCCCCTCGCCTACGACTGGCGCGCGCTCGCCGCCGAGATGCGCGCCGAGCGCCTGCCCGAGGAGTTCGTCGCGACCATCGAGACCGGCTGGTGGACCACCTGCCTCGAGATCCTGCCCGCGAAGGAGCGGGCGGCGTCCCGGTTCTGATCCCGTCCCGCTCCGCCACGCACGGGTGGGGGCGTCGCCTCGACCCCGCCTCCGAGTGGACCCACCCTCCGCCACGGCCGGGTTCGGGGGTGGGAAGGGGAGCGAGGGATTGCGGGTGGGGGATCCGCCGTCTACCGATACACCTTGTCCGGGAAGTAGCAGAGCTCGTCGACGGGGCAGCCGGCGCAGCGCGGCTTGGGGGCGGTGCAGTGGGCGCGGCCGTGGTGGCCCACGAGGTCCTGGAACGAGATCCAGCGCGCCTCGGGGACGAGGCGGCGGAGCTCCGCCTCCACCTTGTCGGCGTCCTTCCGGTGCGACCAGTCGAGGCGGGCGGCGATCCGCTGCACGTGGGTGTCGACCACCACGCCCGCCCGCCGGCCGAAGGCGTGGTTGACGACCAGGATGGCGGTCTTCCGGCCGACCCCGGGCAGGGTGGTGAGCTCGTCGACCGTCGCCGGCACCCGGCCGTCGAACTCCTCCACGAGCGCCCGGCTCGCCGCGATCAGGCGCTTCGCCTTCTGCCGGAAGAAGCCCGTGGGGTGGACGATCTCGGCCACCTCGTCGAAGTCGGCCGCGGCCAGCGCGCGAGCGTCCGGGAAGCGGGCGAAGAGGGCGGGCGTGACCTCGTTGACCTTCTCGTCGGTCGCCCGGGCGGCGAGGATGGTGGCGGCGAGGAGCTGGAAGGGAGTCCCGAAGTCGAGGAGCAGGTGGGCGTCCGGGTAGGCGGCCTCGAGGCGGTCCAGGATCTCGCCCAGCCGTTCCGGCTTCCGGTTCTCGCCGGTCGACCAGGCCGGCTCGCCGCCCCGGGGCCTCGTCTTCCTCGGTGTGCTCTTCGCCATGGCGGTGCGTAGCCTATCGCTTCGTCGCCCCCGGCCGGACCCCTTCCCGGCGGCCGGCGGCGATAGACTCCCCGCGCCATGGAGTACACCGCCCGCGCGAGCTTCGTCCACGACCAGGTGAGCGCCGTCGGGGTGCTGGTGGTCAACCTCGGGACGCCGGAGGCGCCCACCGGGGCCGCCCTGCGCCCCTACCTCAGGGAGTTCCTCTCCGACCCGCGGGTGATCGAGCTGCCGCGCTGGAAGTGGTGGCCGATCCTGAACCTGTTCGTGCTCACCACGCGGCCGAAGAAGTCCGCCCACCTCTACGAGACGGTCTGGACCGAGCGGGGCTCGCCGCTGGCCCTCTACACCGAGCGCCAGGCGGCCGGGCTCGGCGCGATCCTCGAGCGCGAGGCGGGCCCGCCGGTCCGGGTGGCGGTGAGCATGAGCTACGGCGAGCCGTCGGTGGCGCGGGCGCTCCGGGAGCTCCGCGAGGCCGGGGTGACGCGCCTCCTGGTCCTGCCCATGTATCCCCAGTACTCGGGGACCACCGTCGGCTCGGTCTTCGACGCGGTGGTGCGCGAGCTCACCGCCTGGCGGGTGGTTCCCGAGCTTCCGGACGATCCACGGCTGGCACGACGAGCCGGGCTACGTCGCGGCGCTGGCCGCCTCGATCCGCGAGGTCTGGGAGCGGCCCGGCGACGAGGGCGGGGAGCCGGAGAAGCTGCTCTTCTCCTTCCACGGCATCCCGAAGCGCTACTTCGAGGGCGGCGATCCGTACCACTGCCTGTGCCAGAAGACGGCGCGGCTGGTGGCCGAGGTGCTCGGCCTCGGCGACGACCGGTGGATCGTGGCGTTCCAGTCGCTCTTCGGGCGCGAGGAGTGGATCAAGCCGTATACGGCGGACACGGTCGCCGCCCTGGGGCGCGCCGGCGTCGAGAGCCTGGACGTCGTCTGCCCGGGCTTCGCGGCGGACTGCCTGGAGACGCTCGAGGAGATCGACGTCCAGAACCGGCGGTTCTTCACCGCGGCGGGGGGCGGGAGGTTCCGCTACATCCCGGCGCTCAACGACCGGCCCGAGCACCTGCGCTTCCTGGCCGACCTGGTCGAGCGGCACCTGGCGGGTTGGGTGCCGCCGGCCGGCGAGTGGAGCGCGGCGGCGGCGCGGGACGAGGCCGAGGCGACGAAGCGGCGGGCCGAGGCGCTGAAGGCTCGCGGGTGATCACACTCCTCCCGGCTTCTTGCCCCACACCGGCTCGGGCGTGATCTCCGGGGCGGGCTCCGGGCCCGGGTCGCTCCAGCCCTGTTCCGAAACCAGCATCACCGGCCGCACCGTCATGTCCCGGTCGACCGCGATCTGGCACGACAGGCGAACGCCGTGGAGCCCGCGCTCTTCGAGGCGCACGCCCTCGGCCTCGGTCATCATCTCGGGCTCGCCGGCGACGAACTCCACCCGGCAGGTGGTGCAGTGGGCGAAGCCGCCGCAGCGGTGGCCGATGTCGACCCCCGCTCCCTCGATGGCGTGGACGAGTCGGGTTCCCGCGGGGACCTCGGCGCGGATCTCCCCGTCGTGCTGGATGGTCACGATCGGCATGGTGGTCTCCTGAGGTCGATGAAGGGCTCGGTGCCGGTTCCGGCGTTCGCCCGGCCGAGACGGAGCGCGGCCGCTTCATGCGCTTGTCGAGCTCCGGAACGCCGTCTTGTTTCGGCCGGCGCGCAGGAAGGGTAGCAGACCCGACGGCGCGTCCGGCGTAGAATGCCCGGGCCGGCCACGGGGCCTCCCGCCGCGGGCCGTTCCCGCCCGAGAGCCTCGTGGAAGCCGGACCCCGCCGCAAGCTGGTCACCGCCTCGGTCCTCCTGGGCCTGTTCCTGGGCGCCATCGAGGCCACCGCGGTCGCCGCCGCCATGCCCACGGTGGTCGGCGAGCTGGGCGGCGTCGAGCACTACAGCTGGGTCTTCTCCGCCTTCCTGGTGGCCACCACGGTCACCGTCCCGCTCTACGGCAAGCTCTCGGACCGCCACGGCCGGCGGCTGATCTACGCCGTCGCCGTGGGTCTCTTCTGCCTCGGCTCGGCGCTCTCGGGCGCCGCCCGGAGCCTGCCCCAGCTCATCGTCTTCCGCGCCCTCCAGGGCTTGGGGGCAGGCGGGGTCTTCCCGGTGGCGGTCACCGTCATCGGCGACATCTTCAACCTCGAGGAGCGCGCCCGGATGCAAGGGGTGTTCTCCGGCGTCTGGGGGCTCGCGAGCCTGATCGGCCCGGCCCTGGGCGGGGTGATCACCCAGCTCCTGTCCTGGCGCTGGGTCTTCTACCTGAACGTCCCTCCCGGCATCGCCTCGGCGATCATCCTGGCGCTCTACCTCGAGGAGCGCCCCGAGCCCCGGGAGCACCGCCTCGACCTGCTGGGCGTCGGCTCCCTGGTGGTGGCGGTGACGGCGCTCCTGTTCAGCCTCCTCGAGGGCCATCAACTGTGGGGCTGGGGCGGCCCGAGGAACCTCGCCCTGCTCGCCCTGGCGGGGGGCGCCGCCGCGCTCTTCGTCCGCCAGGAGCGCCGGGCCGCCGAGCCCATGCTGCCGATCGAGCTGCTCCGGAGCCGCCTGGTCGCCCTCGCCGCCACGGCGAGCGCCGGCCTGGGCGCCATCATCTTCACCGCCTCGGCCTACGTCCCCATGTACGGCCAGGGGGTCCTCCTGGGCAACGCCATCGACGCCGGCCTGCTGCTCGCGCCGATCTCCATCGGCTGGCCGGTGGCGAGCACGCTCGCGGGCCGCCTGCTCCTCCGGACCGGCTACCGGAACCTCATGGTCACCGGCGGCCTGGTGGCGGTGGCGGGAGGCCTGGTGCTCGCCACGGTGGGGCCCGGGGCGGGCCGGGCGCACGTCATGGTGGCCATGCTGGTGCTGGGCTGCGGCCTGGGCCTGGTCAACACCCCCCAGCTCGTGGCGGTCCAGACCGCGGTCCCATGGCGCCTGCGCGGCGTGGCGACCAGCGGGCTCCAGTTCTTCCGGACGATGGCCGGCGCGGTGGCGGTGGCGGTCTTCGGGCTGATCCTCAACCACCGGCTGGCCGTCTCGGCCGCCGCCTCGGCACTGGACGTCGCGAGCGCCGACGCGCTTCTCGACCCCGCGGTCCGCGGCAGCGTCTCGCCGGCGGAGCTTCGGGCGCTGGCGGCCGCCCTCTACCACGGGCTCTACCCGGTCTTCGCCGGGATCGCCGTGCTCGCGGTCGCCCTGCTGGTGGCTGCCCTCGCCTTTCCGCGCGGCTCGGCCCGGGCGCTCTCGTTTCCGGAGGAGACGGAGCGGGGAGGGGGTGCCGAACGACCCTCGGCGGTACGATGATCGGGTGACCGCTCGCCTCCAGGCCGCGCTCCTCGCCCTCGCCCTCGGGCTTCTCGGCCCGCCCGCGTCCGTCCGCCCGGCGCCGCCCGCAGCTTCGCGGGCTGCCAGAGCGCCGGCCGCCTCCGCAGCGGCCCCCGCCGCCAACCGCCTGGCCGGGGAGTCGAGCCCCTACCTGCTCCTTCACGCCGGCAACCCGGTCGACTGGTACCCCTGGGGACCGGAGGCGATCGAGACCGCGCGCCGGGAGCACAAGCCGATCTTCCTCTCGATCGGCTACTTCAGCTGCTACTGGTGCCACGTCATGGAGCGCGAGGTCTTCTCCGACCCGAAGATCGCGGCGCTCATGAACCGCTGGTTCGTGAACGTCAAGGTCGACCGCGAGGAGCGGCCGGACCTGGACGAGATCTACCTCGCCGCCACCCAGATCCTGACCGGGGAGGGCGGCTGGCCGAACTCGGTCTTCCTCACCCCGGACCTCGAGCCCTTCTTCGCCGGCAGCACCTTCCCGCCCGCCGACACGGCGGACCGGATCGGGTTCCCCACCCTGCTCCGGAAGATCCACGAGGCGTGGACCGTGCGCCGTGGCGAGCTCGAGCGGGTGGCGTCCCAGGTGGCGGGGAGGATGCGGCAGGTGATCGCCCGGGAGCGCCAGCCGGCGACCGAGCTCCCCGCCGTCGGCGCCGCCCGCCGCGCCGTCGCGGAGCTGGAAGGCCGCTTCGACGCCGAGTGGGGGGGCTTCGGCACCGCGCCCAAGTTTCCGGATCCCGGGAGCCTGGCGCTCCTCGGGGCGGCGGCCCGGAGCGGCGACGAGACCGCCGGGCGGATGCTCGAGACGACCCTCGAGCGCATGGGCCAGGGCGCGATCTACGACCAGCTCGGCGGTGGCTTCCACCGCTATGCCCTCGACCGGCGCTGGCGGGTACCCCACTTCGAGAAGATGCTCTACGACAACGCTCTCCTCCTGGGGCTCCTCGCCGGGGAGCACGAGCGGACCGGCGACCCCGAGCTCGCCCGCCTGGGCCGGGGCACGGCGGACTTCCTCGTCCGGGTGATGGCCCTGCCCGGCGGCGGCTTCGCCTCGGCCCTCGACGCCGAGACCGCCGGCGTGGAGGGCGCCTACTACGCCTGGACGACGGCCCAGCTCGAGGCCGCCGTGGGCGAGACGGGGTTCGCGCTGCTCGCGCCGATCTACGGCTTCGGCGACGAGCCGGGCCTGACGGGTCCGGACGGCGGACGGCGGACCCTCTACCTGACGGCCCCTCTGGCCGAGCACGCGCGCCGCCTGGGGATCTCCCGCGCCGCGCTCCTCGCCCGGCTCGAGCCCCGCCTGGCGGCGCTCCGCGCGGCCCGGGAGGCGCGACCCCGCCCCGCGATCGACGACAAGGTGCTCACCGACTGGAACGGCCTGGCGATCGGCGGCCTCGCCCGGGCCGGCCGGGCCTTCGGCGAGCCGCGCTACCTCGAGGCCGCCCGCCGCGCGGCGGGTTTCGTCCTCACCGAGCTCCGCCCGCCCGCCGGCCCCCCCGGCGAGCGCAACGGGGCGCCGGGCCCCCTCCTCCACGCCTGGCGCGGCGGCGAGGCCAAGATCCCGGCCTTCCTGGACGACTATGCCTTCCTGATCGACGGCCTCCTCGCCCTCCAGGACGCCACCGGCGAGGCGCGCTGGCTCGCCGCGGCCCGCGAGCTCGAGGACGAGCTCGAGAGCCGCCTCCGCGACCCGGCGGGAGGCTACTTCCTGGCCGCGCCCCGCCCGCATCTGCTGTTCCAGCCCAAGAGCGCCCTCGACGGCTCGCTGCCCTCGGGCAACGGCGTGGCGGCCCTGGACCTCCTGGAGCTCGCCCGGAGGACCGGCGAGGCCGACTACCGGAAGCGCGCCGAGGCGGTCCTCCTCGCCTTCGGCCGCGACCTCGTGGCCTACCCGGCGGCGGTCGCCACCCTGGCGCGCGCCCGCCTCGCCTGGGAGGAGGCGACGAAACCGGCCCCTGAACCCGCCGCGGCGCCGCCCGGCGGCAGCCGGCGGTAAGATCGCTCACGGAGGCGGTCCCCATGCCCGAGAGCCCCCTCGATTATCACGCCATGGTGCAGCGCGCCCTGCGCTCGGTCCTGCGCGAGGCCCTCGCCGAGGTGGCCGAGGAGGGCTTGCCCGAGGACCACCACTTCTTCGTCGGCTTCCGGACCGCCGACCCCGGCGTCGTGGTGCCCGGGTTCCTCCGCGAGCGCTACCCGCAGGAGATGACGGTGGTGCTCCAGAACCAGTTCTGGGAGCTCGAGGTCGACGACGAGGGGTTCTCGGTGACCCTGGCGTTCGGCGCCTCGCGCCACCCCATCTTCGTTCCCTGGGAGGCCGTGACCACCTTCGTCGATCCACCGGCCGAGTTTGCCCTGCGCTTCGATCTGCCCGAGAGCGGCGGGGAAGAGCCCGCCGCGGAGGCCGAGAGCACCCCGGGGTCGGCCGAGGCGACGGCCCCGGTGGTCAATCTCCGGGAGTTCCGCAAGAAGGACGAGTCGTGACCGCCGCACAGACGGAGCACTGGGTGGGCGAGGGACCGAGGCGGCTCACGGATCCAAGGCCGAGTAGATCACTTCCCCCACCACCGAGCTGCCCTCGGGCACCGTGCCGCCGGCGGTGCGCCGGCAGACCAGGCGCTCGCGCACCCGGCTGCCGGGGGGGATCTCGGCGTCCCAGCCGACGACGCATCCCTCGAGGACGGCGCCGGAACCGATTCGCGCCCCCGGCAGGACCAGGGTCCGGCGCAGGCTGGCGTCCCGGCCCACCACCGCCTCGGCCTCGACCACGGAGCGGCGCAGGCGCACGCCGGGGCCCAGGCGCGCCGCCGGCGCCACCCAGTTGCGCCGAAGCGCGCGCACGAGGCGCGGCCCGGCGCCGCCGGCGGTGGTGGCGTTGCGCAACCGCCGGGGCGTGCCGAGGTCGTACCACGGCCGGCCGGTGACCACCGCCTGGAGGCGCGCGCCGGCGGCGAGGAGCGGCTCGTAGAGCGCCTCGACGATATGCGACGCGCCCTCGCCCACCCGCTCCAGCAACGCCGGGTCGAGGACGTGGGCGCCGGCGAAGACCAGGCGCCGGATGCCCTCCTGGCGCTCGGCCGCCGGGTCGGTGGGGCCCGGCCGGAAGGCGAGGATCCGCCCGCTCTTGCGCGCCAGCGCCACCCCGCCGCCGAAGCGGGCCGGGTCGGCGGCGCTCGCGAACAGCAGGGTGGCCGCGGCGCCGCATTTCGCGTGGCGCCGGAGCAGGCGGCCGATGGGCCAGCGGCACAGCGAGTCGCCATTGACCAGGACCACCGCGTCGGCCGGCGCGAAGAAGTCCCGGAGCGGGCCGAAGGCGCCCAGGGTGCCGAGGATCTCCGGCTCCTCGGAGTAGGTGAGCGGCACCTCCCGGAAGCTCTCGCCGAAGCGGTCGCGGATCGCGCCTCCCAGGTGATGGAGGTTGAGGGCGATCGCCTCGCAGCCGGCCGCCGCCAGGCGCTCCAGGGTCAGCTCGACCACCGGCTTGCCGCGCACCGGCAGCAGCGGCTTGGGCAGCGACTCGGTGAGCGGGCCGAGGCGGGTCCCGTATCCCGCCGCCAGGACGAGCGCCCGGATCCGCGGCGCCATGTCAGCGCGCGACGGCCCCGCGCGACGGGGGGCGGCCGCCGGGCGACGGCGCCGCGCTCAACCGCCCTCCGGGGCGAACGTCATGTCGGACGGCGCGTCCGGGTGCTCGCGCAGATAGTCCTGGTAGAGGCGCAGGTAGTTGCGCCGCTCGGCCTGCGTCGGGTCGAACCCGAGGCGCTTGGCGAGGGCCTCGGCGGCGTCGCCCTCGAGCTCGGCGAAGTCGCCGATCGGGGTGTGGTCCAGGGCCACGGTGACGCCGCCGACCCGCCACATCTCGCGGCGCTTCTCGTAGCGCCGCGTCACCGCGTACCCGAGGCTCTCGAAGAGCAAGCGCACCTGCTCCGGGTCGGCGACCTCGGTCTCGTGCTCCTGGCGGACCTTGGTGCGCCCTTCGAAGCGGGCCGGGCCCTTGAAGGTCAGCCAGGCACCGCGGGTATCCCGGCGCAACCGCAACACGCACCCGGCCGCCTCGAGCTTCCCCTTGCGGTCGAGCAGCCAGTTCTCCTCGAGCGACGAGGCCCAGACCCTCTCGGCCTCCATGTCGATCAGTCGGTCGCGCAGCCGGTCGTGCTCGACGGCCGAGAACTTGAGCTCACGCTCGACGCCCTGTCCCCCGCTCGGTGTCATGGAGATCTCAACCTCCCGAGAGACGGTCGAGGAAGAGGGCGGTGGCGCGGATGCCGTCGTAGAAGTTCTCGACCTTGAACCGCTCGTTGGGCGAGTGGAGCCCGTCGTCGGGCAGACCGAAGCCCATCATCAGGATCGGCGCGTCGAGGACCTCGTCGAACGTGGAGACGACGGGGATCGAGCCGCCCTCGCGCACCAGCACCGGGCGCTTGCCCCAGACCGCCTCCATGGCCGCCGCGCACGCCTCGAATTCCGGCCCCTCGGTCTCGAGCAGCGTGGGCTGGGCGCCGTGGAGGTCGGCGACCTCCACCGTCACGCCGGGCGGGGCGACCTCATGCACGTGCTCGGTGAACAGGCGCGCGATCTTCTTGGGCTCCTGGTCGGGTACCAGGCGCATGGAGATCTTGGCGCCGCCCCAGGAGGCGATGACCGTCTTCGCCCCCTTGCCCTGGTAGCCGCCGAAGATGCCGTTGACGTCGCAGGTGGGCCGGGCCCAGGTGCGCTCGCGGGTGGTGTAGCCCTGCTCGCCGAAGGTCTCCGAGACCCCGAGCGAGGCGGCGTACTCGGCCTCGTCGAAGGGCAGGGCGGCGAACTCCTCGCGCTCCCAGTCGGCGAGCGGGCGGACGTCGTCGTAGAAGCCCGGGACGAGGACCCGGCCGGTCTCGGCGTCCCACAGGCGGCTGACGATGTGGCACAGGGCGTTGAGCGGGTTGGTGACGCCGCCGCCGAAGGTGCCCGAGTGGAGGTCCTTGTCGGGGCCGGTCACCCTGACCTCCATGTAGGCCAGGCCCTTCAGGCCGTAGATGAGCGACGGCTGGCCCGGGGCGTACATCGAGGTGTCCGAGATGACCACGCAGTCGGCGGCCAGGCGGCGGCCGGCGTCCTCGCGGACGTAGCGCTCGATCGCCGCGCCGCCCGATTCCTCCTCGCCCTCGATCAGCAGCTTGACGTTGACCGGCAGCCGCCCGCGCTCGGCGAGCAGCGCCTGGATCGCCTTGACGTGGGCGAAGGACTGGCCCTTGTCGTCGGTCGAGCCGCGGGCGACCAGGTAGCCGTCCGCCACCGTGGGCTCGAAGGGGGGGCTCTTCCAGAGGTCGAGGGGATCGGCGGGCTGGACGTCGTAGTGGCCGTAGAAGAGGACCGTCGGCTGGCCCGCCGCGCCGGTCCACTCGCCGTACACCAGCGGGTGGCCGCCGGCGTCGATCGCCTCCGCCGCCAGGCCGGCCGCCTTCATCTGGTCGATCAGGAAGGCGCTCGCCCGGCGCACCTCGGCGGCGTAGTCGGGATCGGTCGAGATCGACGGGATCCGCAGGTAGTCCTTGAGCTCGTCGAGGTAGCGGCCCTTCTCCCGGTCGATGCGGTCGAGGACGTCCTGGCTGTCGTGGGTCATGGTCGTGCTCTCTCCTTCGTACCGCTCGGCACCGCGCGGACTGGAACGGACGGCTTCGGAACCGGCCCGCGCCGGGGAGGCCGGCCGGGCCTCAGAGCATAGCCCGCTTTCGCCTCTGCCTCAATGCCGCGGGGCGCGGGACGCCGGCTCATGCCGCGCCGTCCCCCGGCCCGGCTGCGGGATGCCGGCCGGCCGCGGAGGCACGAGCGCGGGCGAGCCGGGTCAGGTTGACGGCGTTGACCAGGAAGTGGGCGGTCATCGGAGCGAGCAGGGTACCGAGCTCGCGGGCCAGCAGGCCGAAGGCGAGCCCGGCGACGGCGGCGAACAGTGCCCAGAGCAGGAATGTCCGGCCCGGGCCGGTGTGGAGGAGGGCGAAGAGCACGGTCGCGACGACGATTCCGAGCGAGCCCTGGACCGCGCCCCGGAAGAAGAGCTCCTCGGCGACGGCGGAGATCAGGGCGAGGGCGAGGGCGTCGGGCGTCGGGAGGCCGGAGAGGACGGCGGCGAGGTGCCTCTCGAGGTCGCGGGCGACGCCCCAGGTGCGCCGGCCGAGCTCCCAGAGGCCGACGAGGGCGAGGCCGGTACCCATGCCCCAGGCGAGCTCGAGCCACCAGCGGCCGGGGGTGAGGAGCTGGTCGAGGGCGAGGCCGCCGCGCGAGAGACCCATCCAGACCGCGCCGGCGATCGCCAGGACGAGGTAGCCGGTCCAGGCGATACGAAAGAGGCGCGAGGGGCCGATGCGCGGGGCGTCAGGGGTCATGGGTGGTTGGGTGGCTGGGGCGCTGGGAGCTTGGCACACGTCCGCGGGGCGGTGGCTTTCTCGGCGGCGAGCTGCGCCGGCGAGAAACCACGCGCTCCCGCGGACTGCCACCTCGGCGGGTGAAAAAACGACCCGCGCTTTGGCGGGGGGAGAGGGGGGATCGGCGTCGTCGGACTTCGCAGCGTATGGCCCCGGCCGGTTACCCACATGTCGACCGGCAACCCCGCATGAAGCGGCCGAGCTCTGTCTCGGCCGGCCGAACGGTGTGCGGGCACCGAGCGCCTCGACTCGTCCCCCCGGTGCCCTCAGTCTTCGAAACTTTTCCCGGTCTTCTTCCAGTCGGACAAGAACTTATCCAGGCCTACGTCGGTCAAGGGGTGGTGGTAGAGCTTTTCGAGGGTCGAGAAGGGGATCGTGGCCACGTGGGCGCCGAGGAGGGCGGCCTGGACCACGTGGAGGGGGCTGCGGACCGAGGCCACCAGGACCTCGGTGGCGAAGTCGTAGTTGGCGTAGATCGCGACCACCTGCTCGATCAGCTCCATGCCGGCGCCGGCGACGTCGTCGATCCGCCCGACGAAGGGCGAGATGTACGCCGCTCCGGCCTTGGCCGCGAGCAGGGCCTGGGCCGCCGAGAAGCACAGGGTCACGTTGGTGCGAATGCCCTCGGCCGCGAGGTCCCGGACAGCCCGCAGACCGTCGGGCGAGAGCGGCACCTTGACCACGACGTTGGCGGCGAGGCCCGCGAGGCGCCGGGCCTGCGCCATGATCTCGCCGTGCTCGGTCGCCAGGACCTCGCCCGAGACCGGTCCGGGGACCAGCTCGGCGATCGCCTTCACCGTGGGCAGGTAGGGCTTGCCCTGCTTGGCGATCAGGCTCGGGTTGGTGGTGATGCCGTCCACCATCCCCCACTCGAGCCCCTGCTCGATCTCGCTGACGTCGGCGGTGTCGAGAAAGAATTTCATCGTCTCGGCTCTCCTCGCCCTGTCCTCGGTTGGGCCCTCAGTTCACGATCTCGTCGACCGGCTCGCCGCCGTCGTCGTCGCCGTCGTCGCCGTCCTCCGGCTCCTCGTCGTCCTCCTCCACCACCTTGGCGAGGGCGACCAGGCGGTCGTCGCCCTCCAGGTCCATCAGCTTGACGCCCTGGGTCGAGCGCCCGATGGTGCGCATCCCTTCGACCGGGAAGCGGATGATCTTGCCCTCGCTCGTGATCATGATCAGGCCGTCGCCCTCGTGGACCTGCTTGACCCCCACCACCTCGCCGGTCTTGGCGCCGACCTTGAGGTTGATGATGCCCAGGCCGCCCCGGCCCTGGAGCCGGTACTCCTCGAGGGCGGTCCGCTTGCCGTAGCCGCGCTCGGAGGCGGTGAAGATGTCCCCCTCCTCCTCCAGGACCTCGATGCCCACCACCCGGTCGCCGGCGCGCAGCCGGATGCCCCGCACTCCGCGGGTCACGCGCCCCATGGGGCGGGCGTCGTCCTCGGAGAAGCGGATCGAGTAGCCCTTGGCGGTGGCCAGCAGGACGTCGTGGCCGCCGGCGGTCACCCGCACCTGGAGCAGGCGGTCGCCGGGGTCGACGTTGATCGCGTTGATGCCGCCGACCCGCGGGTTCGAGTAGGCCGAGAGCTCGGTCTTCTTGACCACGCCGCGCTCGGTGGCGAAGACCAGGAACCGGTCGTCGGCGAACTCGCGCACCGCGACCGTGGTGGCGATCTTCTCGTCGGGCTCGAGGTTCAGGAGGTTGACGATCGCCTTGCCCTTGGCGGCGGGGCCGAGCTCGGGGATCTCGTGGACCTTCAGCCAGTGCACCCGGCCGCTTTCGGTGAACGCCAGCACGTAGCTGTGGGCCGAGGCGACGTAGAGGTGCTCGACCAGGTCTTCGTCGCGGGTCGCCATGCCGGTGCGCCCCTTGCCGCCCCGGCGCTGGGCGCGGTAGAGGGCGAGCGGCGAGCGCTTGACGTAGCCGGTGCGGGTGACCGTGATCACCATGTCCTCGTCGGCGATCAGGTCCTCGATGGTGATCTCGTGGGTGTAGGGCAGGATCTCGGTGCGCCGCTCGTCGCCGAAGCCCTCGCGCAGCTCGCGGAACTCCCGGCGGATCTCCTCGAGCAGCAGGGCCTCGGAGCCGAGGATCGCCCGGAGCCGTTCGATCAGCTCCATCAGCCCCCGGTACTCCTCCACCACCTTCTCGCGCTCGATGCCGGTGAGCTTCTGGAGGCGCATGTCGAGGATCGCCTGGGCCTGGGGCTCGGTGAAGGTGTAGTCCTCGACCAGGCGCGTCCTGGCCTCGGCCGGGCTCGAGCTCGCCCGGATGGTGGCGATGATCTCGTCGAGCATGTCGAGGGCCTTCAGGATGCCCTCGAGGATGTGGGCCCGCTCCTCGGCCTTCCGGAGGTCGTAGCGGGTGCGGCGGATGATCACCTGCTTCCTGTGGTTCAGGAAGTGCTCGAGGAGCTCGCGGAGCGTCATCACCTTCGGCTGGCTGTCGACGATGGCCAGCAGGATGATGCCGAAGGTGGTCTGCATCTGGGTCATCTTGTAGAGCGAGTTGAGCAGGATCTCCGCCACCTCGCCCCGGCGCACCTCGAGGACGATCCGGATGCCGTCGCGGTCCGACTCGTCGCGCAGGTCGGTGATGCCGTCGAGCTTCTTCTCGCGCACCAGCTCGGCCATGCGCTCGAGCAGGCGCGCCTTGTTGACCTGGAAGGGCAGCTCGGTGACCACGATCGCCTGCTTCTCGCTCGTCGGATCGGTCTCGATCTCGGCCCGGGCGCGGACCTGGACGATGCCGCGGCCGGTCGAGTAGGCCGAGCGGATGCCGTCGACCCCGTGGATGAACCCGGCGGTCGGAAAGTCGGGCCCGGGCAGCACGGTCATCAGCTCGTCGACGCTGACCCGCGGTTGCTCGATCAGGAGCTCGAGCGCGTCG
This sequence comes from uncultured Acidobacteriota bacterium, assembly GCA_963741925.1. Classification (GTDB taxonomy): domain Bacteria; phylum Acidobacteriota; class Thermoanaerobaculia; order Multivoradales; family DATKCC01; genus CAVUBL01. The sequence goes on along the minus strand of CAVUJU010000001.1, from coordinate 115,570 downwards.
AGCACCTCGCCCAGGTTGTGGGGCGGGATGTTGGTCGCCATGCCGACGGCGATGCCGGAGGAGCCGTTGACCAGGAGGTTCGGCACCCGGGCGGGCAGCACCGCCGGCTCGCTCTCGGAGCCGTCGTAGTTGGGCACCCACTCGACGGTCTCCTTGTCGATGTCGTCGCGGATCATCTCCTCGGCGAGCTTGGTCAGGCGCACCTCGGTGTAACGCATGGCCGCCGGGTTGTCGCCGTCGATCGAGCCGAAGTTGCCCTGGCCGTCGACCAGGGGGTAGCGCATGGAGAAGTCCTGCGCCATGCGCACCACGGTGTCGTAGATCGCCGAGTCGCCGTGCGGGTGGTACTTGCCCATGACGTCGCCCACGATGCGGGCCGACTTCTTGTACGGCTTGCCCGAGGTGTTGCCGCTCTCCCACATGCCGTAGAGCACGCGGCGGTGGACCGGCTTCAGGCCGTCGCGCACGTCGGGCAGGGCGCGCCCGATGATCACGCTCATGGCGTAGTCGATGTAGCTCGACTTCATCTCCTCCTCGATGTCGACCCCGATGGGGGCCGGCACGGGAGGCGTCTCTGGTTCGTCGCTCATGTCGTCCGGTTCGGTCTCAGAGCCTGTGGATGAATCTCCGGCCGTCGCGAGGGCGCTCCCGGGCGCCCCTCGCAAGGCACGCCGACGCAGGCGTAGCGGGGCCTACGTCGAGGAGGCGCAACGCCGCGAGGGGTGATTTGGGAGCGCCCGCAGCAGGTCGGAGATTCATTCACGAGGTCTCATATGTCGATGTTGGTGGCGTGGAGGGCGTTGGTCTCGATGAACTCGCGACGCGGCTCGACCTGGTCGCCCATGAGGATCGAGAAGATCTCGTCGGCGGCGACGTCGTCCTCGATCGTGACCCTCAGGAGGCGCCGGGTCTCGGGGTTCATGGTGGTCTCCCAGAGCTGGTCCGGGTTCATCTCGCCCAGGCCCTTGTAGCGCTGGATCGAGAGGCCGCGCTTGGCCCCGGCGTAGAGGCTCTCGAGCAGGTCGTCGAGGCTCTCGAGCAGGGAAACGTCCTCGCCCTTGGCGAGGGTGAAGCCGGCGGCGCCGACCGCCTCGAGGCCCGCCGGGTTGCCCGCCATGGAGCGGTACTCGGCGCTCGCCGCCAGGTCCCAGTCGAGGCGCACCTCCCGCGCCACGCCGTCGCGCTTGGCGACGAAGGAGACGACGCCGGTGCCGTGCTCGCGGTCCTCGCCCACCTCGAGGTCCAGGAAGCCGGCGGCCTCGAGCGCGGCGGCGAGGGTGGCGAGACGCTCGCGGTCGGCGAGCGAGTCCTTGTCGCGGACCCCGGCCCGGAGCGCCATCTCCAGGGCTTCCTTGGGGTAGCCGCGGGCGACCAGGCGGTCGAGGTTGGCGCGGAAGGTCTCGAGCCGCTCGACGTGGCGGGTGAGCTCCGGGCCCTCGACGGTGCGGCCGCCGTTGGTCCCGATGGTGAGCCGGTAGCTGTCCTGGATGCGGCCGAGCAGGTACTGGCGGTACTCCTTCTCGTCCTTCAGGTAGGTCTCGCTCCGGCCGTGGCTGACCTTGAACAGCGGCGGCTGGGCGATGTAGAGGTAGCCGCGCTCGATGATCGACTTCATCTGGCGGAAGAAGAAGGTCAGGATCAGCGTGCGGATGTGGCTGCCGTCGACGTCGGCGTCGCACATGATGATCAGCTTGTGATAGCGCAGCTTCGCGATGTCGAAGTCGTCCTTGCCGATGCCGGTGCCGAGGGCGGTGATCATGGTCTTGATCTCGTCGGAGGTGAGCATCTTGTCGAAGCGCGCCTTCTCGACGTTCAGGATCTTGCCCTTGAGCGGCAGCACGGCCTGGAACTTCCGGTCGCGCCCCTGCTTGGCCGAGCCGCCGGCCGAATCGCCCTCCACCAGGAAGAGCTCGGCGAGCTCGGGGTTGCGCTCCGAGCAGTCGGCGAGCTTGCCCGGCAGGTTCGAGGCGTCGAGGGCGCCCTTCCTCCGGGTGAGGTCGCGGGCCTTGCGCGCCGCCTCCCGCGCCCGCGCCGCCTCGACGCACTTCTCGACGATCCGCCGGGCCTCGCGCGGGTTCTCCTCGAGGAACCAGCCGAGGCGCTCGCCCACCACCTGCTCGACCCAGCCCTTGATCTCCGAGGAGACCAGCTTGTCCTTGGTCTGGCTGGAGAACTTCGGGTCCTTGATCTTCACCGACACGACGGCGGTCAGGCCCTCGCGGACGTCGTCGCCCGAGAGGTTTTCCTTCAGGTGCTTGGCGAGACCGCTCTCGCTGGCGTAGTTGTTGATCGTGCGGGTCAGCGCCGCCTTGAAGCCCGAGAGGTGCGTGCCGCCGTCCCGGTTCTTGATCGTATTGGTGAAGCAGTAGAGCGCTTCCTGGTAGCCCTCGTTCCACTGCAGGGCCACCTCGACCGTCTCGGAGTCTTCGTCGCGGTTCTCCTCGAGGTGGATCGGCGGCTCGTGGAGCGGCGTCTTGTTCCGGTTGAGGTGCTCGACGAAGCTCGAGATGCCGCCGGCGTAGGCGAACGCCGTCTCCTTGCCGGTGCGCTCGTCGCGGAGCCGGATCTCGATGCCCTTGTTGAGGAACGAAAGCTCCCTCAGGCGCTGGGCCAGCGTGTCGTAGTGGAAGTCGAGGATCGCGAAGATCTCGGGGTCGGGCCAGAAGCGCACGGTGGTCCCGGTGCCCTTCTCGCGCGAGATCTCGCCGATCTCCCGGATCGGGGCCTCGGGAATCCCCCGGTGGTAGGTCTGGAACCAGACCTTGCCGTCTCTGCGGATCTCGAGCTCGAGGTTCTCGGACAGGGCGTTGACCACCGAGACGCCGACCCCGTGGAGGCCGCCCGAGACCTTGTAGGAGTTCTTGTCGAACTTCCCGCCGGAGTGGAGCTCGGTCATGATGACCTCGGCGGCCGAGCGTCCCTCGCTCTTGTGGAAGTCGACCGGGACGCCGCGGCCGTCGTCGCGCACCGAGACCGAGGAGTCGCTGTGGATCACCACGTCGACGAACGAGGCGTAGCCCGCCTGGGCCTCGTCGATCGAGTTGTCGACCAGCTCGAAGACCATGTGGTGGAGACCCGAGGTGTCGTCGGTGTCGCCGATGTACATCCCGGGCCGCTTGCGGACCGCCTCCAGGCCCTTCAGGACCTTGATGTTCTCGGCCGTGTAGGCGGACCCGGGACCCAAGAGCTCGGCCGGCTTGCCGTCCTTCTCCACCAGCTCGGGCGGCAGGGTCTGCGCCTGGGCTTCGATCGCGGCCGTCACCGTGCCGGTGGCGGCGTCGCCCTCGGCCGGGCGCGTGGTGTCGTCCTTCGTCTGCTCTTCGATGTCGTCCAACGATCCATCTCCTCGACAGGTGCCGTTCGACCTCGCTCGGGGTCCGTTCGGCTCCGGTCTCATGCCGCTCGCCGGGACGGCGGAAGGCCGCCGTCGAGCCGGTTCCGGTACCTGTGCGGTCTGTGCGGCAGGTTGTTTCGTCCCTGGATGTTCGGCGCGCGAGCGGGACGTTGCGCGGTGAACGCACTATACCACAAAAACTCGCTAAAAAGAAGCGCTAGGTGCCGCCGAATCAATGAGTTACGGGGCGCTTCCCCTCCGCGGCCGGCAAATCGTTCAACCGGCGGCCAGACGGCCCGCCTCGAGGCTCCAGCGGCGGGCGGTCTCGAGGCCCTCCCAGACCGCCGGCCGGTTGGAGCTGGCGACCAGCTGACGGGCGCCCGAGAGAGAGCGCCAGACCGCCCCGAGGCTCTCCGCGGCGAGCTCGGCGTCGAGGTCGTCGAGCAGGTAGACGGGGCGGTTGCCGGCGTCCTCGATCACCCGGCCGTGGGCGGCGGCGAGGGCCAGGGAGAGAACCTTTCGCTCGCCCGCCGAGGCGACCTGGGCCGCGGGGCGGCCACCCCACCGGATCTCGAGCTCGTCGCGGTGCGGCCCGACGAGGGGCACGCCGCGACGCCGTTCGGCGGCGGCGGCGCGCTCGAGGCGCCGGACGGTCTCCTCGACGCCGTCGAGGGCCGCCGCCGGGGAGCTCCGGTAGGCGAGGGCGACGGCGGGAAGGGGAAGGGCGATCTCGCCGAGGACCCGGGTCAGCGCCTCGGCCAGGGCGCGGGCGTAGGCGGCCCGCAGCCGGACGACGTCGACCGCCGCCTCGGCGAGGACCCGGTTCCAGGCCGAGAGGCTCCCCTCTCCGGCGCCGCCGGAGAGGCGCCGTGGACCTGCGGCGAGGAGCCCGCGCTTCTCGGCCAGGGCGTCTCGATATCGGCGCAGAGCCGCCAGGGCGCCGGGCCGGAGGCTCACGACGCCCCGGTCGAGGAGGCGCCGGCGACCGACCGGCGGCCCGGCGATCACCTGGACGTCGGCCGAGGTCCACGCCACCACCGGCAGGACGGCGAGGTGCTCGGCGAGGGGGACGCGTGAGCCATTGAGCGCCCGCTCCCGGCCGGCGGGCCCCCAGGCGACCTCGAGGGTGGCGCGGGCGGTCGCCACCACCTCCGCCCGCAACCGGAACGAGTCGTCGCCGTGGCGGACGCACTCGCCGAGGCGGGGGGTGCGGAAGCTGCGGGTGGTGGCAACCGCATAGACCGCTTCGAGCAGGCTCGTCTTGCCGGCGCCGTTGCCGCCGAAGAGGAGATGGCGGCCCGCACCCGGTTCCCAGGCGAGCGGCTCGAGGTTCCGGAAGCGCTCGGCGTGCAGCGAGACGAGCATGGTACTACCGGGATCTCCGCTCTCTCGGGCTCGTTGTCCCGCGCGACATCGAGAGACCCAGTGGTCCGTCAATCTTCATTTGACAGAGGTATCCGGCGAGGATTTCTCGTCGCTGGCCAGGCGCTCCGACGCAGGCGTAGCGGGGCCTACGTCGAGGAGGAGCCACGCCGCCAGCAGCGTGAAGGACCGTCGGGACCCGTCAATTGAAGGTTGACGGACCACTAGGCGGCGGACGCCGATCGAGGCTATCGGGTCCATCTCTTCCTCTATCTCGCCCCATGAGCCTGCGAGGTCCCTCGACTCGGCTCGCCTCGCTCGGGACGGTGAGCTACCCGGAGGAGGGCGGTGGCGATTTTGGCTCAGATCCGCATGGGCATGATCACGCAGAGGTAGCGACCGGACGCTTCGCCGTCCTCCGGGTAGCCCACCGTCTGCGTGTTCTCGTCCTTGAGCTCGAGGCGCACCTTGTCGACCTCGACCGCGGTCAGGAACTGGTCGAGGTAATCGGGGTTGATGCCGATCTTGAACTCCGGCCCGCTGTAGTCGCACTCCACCCGCTCGGTGGCCTCGCCCAGGTCGGGGTTGACCGCCGAGACCACCACCTCGTCCGGAGCGAACGACAGCCGCACGGCTCGCGCGCGATCGCCGGTCAGAAGCGCCACCCGCTTGACCGCGTCGCCCAGGCTCCGGCGGTCGAAGACCGCCTTCTTGTCGTTGTCCTTGGCGATCACCCGCTCGTAGTCCGGGAAGGTCCCCTCGAGGATCCGGCAGATCAGCTCCCGACGCCCGAGGCGGAACGACAGGTGGTGCTCGCCCCGCCGGTAGCCGACCGGCTCGTCGCTCTCGAAACGCTGGAGCTCCTGGAGGGCCTTCCTGGCGACCAGCACCGAGTCCTCGCCCTCGCCTTCGCGCTCTTCGAGACCGGCCAGCGGCGACTCGACGAGCGCCAGGCGGTGGCCGTCGGTCGCCACCATCTCGATCGAGGAAGGCTTGAACTTGAGTAGCGCGCCGTTGAGCTGGAAGCGGGACTCCTCGCTCGAGACCGCGAAGAGGATCTTCGAGATCATCCTCCGGACCTCGGCGAAGGGGATCTCGACCCGGTACTCCTCGTCGACCGTGGGCAGGGTCGGGAAGTCCTCGGGGGGCAGACCGTGGATCTTGAAGCGCGAGTTGCCCGCCCGGATGGTGAGCTCGCGCGGCTCCTCCTGGACGAGGTGGACCTCCTGGCCCACGAGCGAGCGGATGATCTCCATGAACTTCTTCGCCTGGACCGCGATCGCCCCCTCGGTGGCCACGTCGGCGTCGCAGTACGAGGTGAGCGAGACGTCGAGGTCGGTCGCCGCGAGGCTCAGCCGATCACCCTTGGCGGTGAGGAGGAGATGGGCGAGCACCGGGATCGTCGTCTTGCGCTCGACGATGCCCTGCATCGGTGTCAGCTCGGCGAGGAATTGGTTGCGCTCGACTCGGATGTCCATCGCTTCTACTCCCTCCTCAGAAAGACCGTGGAATATATAGCACAGGAGGAGTAGTCCATAGGTCCTGTGGAACTGCGGACGGTCGTCGCAAGTGCCATCGCTCGAAGGGGTTGAAGGCTCCGCAATCAGCGGATGGAGGGCTGTCGAAGCCTGCGGACGGGAGGTGGAAAACCTCGGGGCCGGGAGCTTTCCGCAGGCCGTCCACAGGCGGAGCCACAGGGATCTCCGCAGGAAATCCGGAGGGGCTTCGCGGCGCCGGGGGACGTCAGGAGAAGTGCTCCTGGATGAGGCGCACGGTGCGGTCGAGGTCCTCGTCCGAGGCGCGGAGCTGCTCGATCTTGTCCACCGCGTACATGACCGTCGAGTGGTGCTTGTTGTTGAACTGCTTGCCGATCTCGGGGTAGGAGAGATCCGTCAGCTTCTTGCACAGGTACATGGCGACCTGGCGCGGGAAGGCGATCTGCTTGGAGTTGTTCCGGCTCTTGATCTCGCTGACCTTCAAGCCGTAGTGGCGGGCCACGAACTTGATGATCTCCGCCGACGAGCCCCGGTGGTCGTCCTGGGGGAGGATGTCCTTCAGGGTCTCCTTGGTGAGATCGAGCGACAGCATGGCGCCGGTCAGGGAGGCGAAGGCGATGACCCGGTTGAGCAACCCCTCGAGTTCGCGGATGTTCGAGCGCACCTGACGGGCGATGAAGTAGGCGACCCCCTGGGGCAGCTCGATCCCCTCGGTCTCGGCCTTGCGGCGGAGGATCGCGACCTTGGTCTCCAGGTCCGGCGGCTGGATGTCGGTGATCAGGCCCCACTCGAACCGGCTTCTCAGGCGCTCCTCGAGAGTCGGGATCTGGCGCGGCGAGGAGTCGGAGGAGAGGATGATCTGGCGCTCGCTCGTGTAGAGGGTGTTGAAGGTGTGGAAGAACTCCTCCTGCGTGCGCTCCTTGTTGGCCAGGAACTGGACGTCGTCGACCAGGAGCACGTCGATCGTGCGGTAGCGCTCCCGGAAGGCCGGCATGCGGTCGAAGCGGATCGAGTTGATGAGCTCGTTGACGAACTGCTCGGCGGCCAGGTACATCACCTGCAGCCGCGGGTGGTGGCAGAGGATGTGGTGGCCGATGGCGTGGAGCAGGTGGGTCTTGCCGAGGCCCACCCCGCCGTAGAGGAAGAGCGGGTTGTAGCTGCGCGAGGGGCTCGAGGCGACCGCCTGGGCGGCGGCGTGGGCGAACTCGTTCGACTTGCCGACGACGAAGGTCTCGAAGGTGTACTTCGGGTTGAAGCCGTTGGTGCCGTGCGAGGTGCCCGGCGCGGCGCGCCCGGCGGTCAGGGGCGCGGCTTCGGGCTCCTCCTCGGCCGAGAACAGGACCTCGAAGGAGGCGCCGGCGAGCCCGGCCATCGCCCGGTCGACCGCCGGGCGATAGCTCTCCTCGAGGGTGTGGAGGAACCGGGAGTCGGGCGCCACCAGGACGAGGCGATCAGGATCTTCGGAGCGGACCCGCAGGGGCTTGAACCAGGTGGCGTACTCCTCGGGCTCGAGCTGGCCGGCGAGCTGTTCCCGGAGGCGATCCCAGTGGCTCTGTGTCACGGTTCAGGCTACGGAACGAAGGCAAATTTCCACAACTTTTCCACAGGTTGTGGAAAAGCTCGCCGCCTTGGAGGGGGGACGGCCGAACGTCACTTCCCGAACTAGGGCGAGCTGCATAGTACCACAGAGCGGGCGTTGCGCAAGGGGCGTCGGCAGATTTCGGAGCATCTATATAAGTCCCTTTGTTACCATGGTTTAGATCAAAATGGCGCGGCCAGCTCCCGGCCTTCCGGAGCGAGCTCCAGGTCGCCGCGAACCGGTGGCGCGAGGGCGTTGGCGAGGCGCAGCAGCGAGGCCGGAAGCAGGGGCCGGCCCTGCTGGACGAAGAGCTCCAGCAAGCTCTGGGGCTCGGGGTAGTAGGCGAGCCGGACCGACTGGCCGGCGGCGATGCCGGCGGCCTTCTTGGCGAACTCGATCGCCCGATCGATCCCCCCGAGGTCGTCGACCAGGCCCAGGCGGCGGGCGTCGCTTCCCAGCCAGACCCGCCCCCGACCGATCCGGTCGACGGCCTCGCGGGTCATGCCGCGTCCCTCGGCCACGTGGCCGACGAAGGCGTCGTAGACCTGGTCCATCTGGCGCTGGAGGATCGCGCGCTGCTCGTCGGTGAGCGGCGCGGGGTTGCGCCAGAGGCCGGCGTGGGCGCCGCGCGCGAGGGGGTCGTGGGTCACCCCCAGCGTCTCGCGCTCGAGGCGCTCGGTGGCGAAGCGGCCGCTGATCACCCCGATCGAGCCGGTGATGGTGGCGGGCTCGGCGACGATCTTGGTCGCCTTCGAGGCGATGTAGTACCCGCCCGAGGCCGCCAGGTCCGACATGGAGACGACCACCGGCTTGTGCTTCTCGAGCCGGTCGAGCTCGCGCAGGATGAGGTCCGAGGCCAGGGCCGAGCCGCCGGGGCTGTCGATGCGCAGGACGACCGCGGCCACCGAGGAGTCATCCGCCAGGTGGCGCAAGATCTGGCTCATCTCGTCCGAGCCGACGAAGGCCTCCTGGGTCCAGGGCTCGCTCCCCCCGGAGCCGCGGACGATGGTGCCGGAGGCGAAGACGAGGGCGATCCGGCGCCCCGAGAAACCCGCGGCCCGGCCCCAGGTCTCGAGCGGCACGAGATGCGGCTCGCCGCCGGCGCGCTTCTCGACCAGGGCGCGGAACTCGTCCGGGTACATCAGCGAGTCCACCAGGCCCGCGTCGACCGCCTCCTGGGCGCCCAGCGGCGCCCGGTCGATGAGGCCCCGGACGACCGCCGGCGCGAGCTTGCGGCGACGGGCGATGGCGTCGACGATCTGGGCGTACTCGCCGTCGAGCACGGCCTCCAGAGCCTGGCGGGCGGGCGCGCTGTGGTCGCTGCGGGTGAACTGCTCGCCGGCGCTCTTGTACTCGCCGACGGTCAAGAACTCGGGGTCGATCTTGAGCTTCTCGAGGGTGCCGCGCAGGAAGTAGGAGTCGGCGTAGAGGCCCATCAGGTTGACCGAGCCCACCGGGGCCATGTGGATGTGGTCGCAGGCGGTCGCCAGATAGTAGCCGAGGGTGCCGTTGCCCCCTTCGCCGATGGTCTCGAAGTAGCACTCGACGAACTTGCCCGCCGCCCCGAGCTCGCGGAGCTGGTGGCGGAACTCCTGGGCCTTGGCGAGGCCGAAGCCGGTGTCGCGGATGTAGAGGGCGACGCCGGCGACCGAGGCGTCCTGGCGCGCGGCCCGGAACCCCCGGTAGAGGTTCGCCACGCTCTCGTTCGGGGCGTAGGCGGCGAAGCCCGGCAGCGCGGCCGCGCTGCGCTCCGGCACCTCCCCCTGGACCCGCCAGACCAGCACCGTCGGACCGCCGAAATGGGGGCCCTCGCCGCCGGAGAGCAAGATGCCCGCGACGGTGGCGGCCACCGCGAGGACGACGAGGACGGCGAAGACGATGACGAGCTTCTTCATGGCCGAGAGATCTCCTGCTCGAGTCGATGGTCGCGCCAGCGGGCGACGTCCCGGACCCGGAGGCGCGCCAGGTGGCAGACGGCGTCCCCGGGGTGAACCAGGGGCGAGCGGGTCAGGCCGATCACGATGCCACCGGCCGGTGCCTCGAGCTGGCTGCGCTCGCGGCCGAAAGGGTTGGTGTTGACCGAGATGACCTGGCCGCGGCGCACGGGGTCTCCGAGCGAGACCTTGAGGTCGAGGATACCTCCGGCGTTGGCCCGGAGCCAGCTGCTCTTCTTGACCTCGAGCCGCAAGGGGGGCGGCTCGACGGGCCCGTCGGGGAGCATCTCGAGGTGGCGCAGCACCCGCAGGACGCCGGCGATGCCGATGTCGATCAGGCGCCGCTCGAACACCCGCGAGCTCCCCGCCTCGTAGACGATCGTGGGCACGCCGGCTCCCGCCGCCACGCGGCGCAGGGCGCCTTCGGGCCCCCGCCCGTGGATGACGAGGGGACAGCCGAAGGCCGCGGCCAGCTCGCTCGCCCGGGAGTCGCAGAGGTCGGCCCGGACGTGCGGGAAGTTCGCCCGGTCGCCGCCGGCGGTGTGCAGGTCGATGCCGAAGTCGCTGCGCCGCACGACGTCGTGGAAGATCCGGTGGGCGAGGCGGGCGGTGAAGGAGCCGTCGGGGTTGCCGGGGAAGGAGCGGTTGAGGTCGCGGCCGTCGGGCAGGGTGCGGCTCTGGTTCAGGAATCCGGGCACGTTGACCACCGGCACCGCGATCAGGCCTCCGGCGAGCCGGGAGAGGTCCTGGTCGATCAGCAGGTCGCGGATGACCGCCACGCCGTTGAGCTCGTCGCCGTGGACCGCGGCGGTGAGGAAGACCGTGGGCCCCGGGCGGCCGCCCCGGACCACGGTCAGGGGCACGTAGAGGGGGTCGGCGGTGTAGAACTCGCTGACCTCGAGGCGCACCTCGACGGACTCTCCGGGGGCGATCGAGCGGCCTGCGAGCCGGATCGGTCCCCAGGCGCGCGCGGGCAGGCTCACGAGCGGCCGCCGTCCAGGTGGTCGAGCACGAAGTCGACCATGGCGCCGGCGACGTCGACGCCGGAGGCCTTCTCGATCCCCTGGAGGCCCGGGGAGCTGTTGACCTCGAGGACCATGGGGCCGTCGTCCGAGGGCATCAGGTCGACGCCGGCGATGTTCAGGCCGAGCACCCGGGCGGCCTCGATGGCGATGCGCTCGTGCTCGGCGTCGAGCTCGATGGCGGAGGCCGAGCCGCCCCGGTGGACGTTCGAGCGGAACTCCCCTTCGGCGGCCTGGCGGAGCATCGCGGCGACCACCCGGCCGCCCACCACGATCGCCCGGATGTCCCGGCCTCGGGACTCCCGGATGAAGGCCTGGATGAGGATGTTCTGCTTGAGCGAGCGCATGGCGTCGAGGACCGACTCGGCCGAGCTCACCGACTCGGCGAGGATCACGCCCACCCCTTGGGTGCCCTCGAGGAGCTTGAGCACCACGGGCGTGCCGCCGACCCGCTTGATGGCGTCGCGCAGATCCTCGCGGCGGCGGGCGAAGGCGGTCGGCGGGATGCCGATGTCGTGGCGCGAGAAGAGCTGGAGGGTGCGCAGCTTGTCCCGGCTCCGGGCGACCGCTTGGCTCTCGTTGGCGGCGAAGACGCCCATCATCTCGAGCTGGCGCAGCACCGCCAGGCCGTAGAAGGTGATCGAGGCCCCGATCCGCGGGATGACGCCGTCGACGTCCTTGATCGCCCGGCCGTGGTAGTCGATCTCCGGGCGGCGCTTCGAGAGGTTGACGACGCACTGCAGGGGGTCGATCACGACCGCGGTCGCCTGCCGCTCCCGGGTCGCCTCGACCAGCCGGGCGGTGGAGTAGAGCTTCGGGTTGCGGGACAGGATGGCGAGCTTGACCATATAGCCCTTAGCGGCGGGGTCGGGGATGGAGATACTTGCAGGCGACGTCGACGACGAAGTCCCCCTCGAGGGCCTTGCGGCCCAGGATCATACGAAAGAGCATGGTCGCACGGTCGGTGAGCGTGACGCGGATTCGTTTCGCGACCGGCCCCAGCACCACCAGCGTCTCGATCACCGGGCGGACCTCCCGGTGGCCGCCGGAGTCGGTCACCGCGATGCGGGCGAGCTGACGGACCCGCGCCGTCACCCGCCGCTCGGGGCGGCGGCGGGAGGGCTCGAGGACGAGCTCGAGGTCGGCCTGGCCCCCGGGGAGCTGGGCGAGCGTTCGGATCTCCGCCACGTGGAGCGAGGAGGTGCGGGCGCCGGTGTCGGCCTTGGCCTTGAGGGCGGCGATGCCGAGCTCGGGCAGCGCCACGTACTCCTTCCATCCGATGAGGACGCCGGACCGCTCCGGCCGCTCGGTCATCGGGAAAATGTACCAGAGGCCCGTGCCGGATCCGGACGCCGTTGGGGCGGGACCGGACAATTCCCCGCCGGCGCGGGCGTCGCCGGGGGCGGCGGGGCGAGGGCTCAGCGAGGCCGTGGGGGCGCGGGGTTGCGGCGGGATGGAGGAGCCGGAGGATGGGGCGCGGGCGGGAATGAGCCACCCTGGCACGAGGGTTGCAAGTATCGAAGGCAGCAAACGACTGGAAGCGGGAAGGTTCCTCCAACCACCACTTGCCTACCATCCATACCCAACCCACACCGCTCACCCCATCCCCCTAACGAGACAGGGGTAGATTCCTACATCCCACCCCGAACCGGAGCCTTCCCCTTCCGCTTCACCCCTCTCCGGTTGCCCGACATCTTCACTGAATCGAGACGCGCGGTCTAGTCGCGCTGCGGCATCGCCGCGTCTGGCGAAGCCGTCGCCGGTGCCCGGGTGGCGGCCGATTCGGCAGCGGCGCGTGTCGCGCCCGCCAGATTGGCGCCGGCGGGGAGGGGCGCGCGCCGCTGGTCGTCCGATCCGGCGCGATTCGTGACGAACGAGCCAGGTGGTCTGAGGCGGAGCCTCGTTAGAATGTCGCGCGTGTCCGCCGCCGCCGAGCTCCTCTCCTGGTACGAGCGCCACCGCCGAGAGCTGCCCTGGCGCCGGGATCGGGACGCCTACCGCGTCTGGATCTCGGAGATCATGCTCCAGCAGACGCGGGTCGAGACGGTCCTCCCCTACTACCGGCGGTTCCTCGAGCGCTTCCCGACGGTCGAGGCCCTGGCCGCGGCGCCGGTCGACGAGGTCCTGGCCCGGTGGTCCGGCCTCGGCTACTACCGCCGGGCGCGCCAGCTCCACGCCGCCGCCGGCCGGATCGCCCGCGAGGGCTTCCCGCGCACCGCCGCCGCCCTCGCCGAGCTGCCGGGGATCGGTCCCTACACGGCGGCGGCGATCGCCTCGATCGCCTTCGGCGAGTCGGTGCCGGTGGTCGACGGCAACGTCGAGCGGGTCGTGGCCCGCCGCCTGGCGCTCGCCGAGGACCCGAAGCGGGCGGCGGCGCGGCGGCTCCTGCGGGAGGCCGCGGGCGCGCTGGTCGATCCGGCTCGGCCCGGCGACAGCAACCAGGCGCTGATGGAGGTCGGCGCGACCATCTGCACGCCGCGCCGGCCCCGCTGCCTCCTCTGCCCCCTGGCCTCCGGCTGCCGGGCCCGGGAGGAGGGCGACCCGGAGCGCTACCCGGTGGCCCGGAAGCGCCGGGCGCCCGAGCGGGTCCGGCGGGTCGTGGCCTGGGTCGAGCGCGACGGCCGCCACCTGCTCTTCCGGCGGCCCGGTGGCGAGGAGCTCCTGGCAGGCTTCTGGGAGCTGCCCTGGTGGGAGCCGGCGGCGAGCGGCCCCAAATCGGCACTGGACCGCCCGGCGGCCCGGGCGGCGGTCGAGGGCGACCTCGGCCGGCGCTACGGCGGCCGGTGGCAGCTGGGGGAGGCGGTGGGCCGGGCGCGGCACTCGATCACCTACCGGGCGTTCGAGCTCGAGGTCCGGCGGGCGAGCGTGGCGCGGGGCGGCGAGGTGGTGGCGGAGGGGCCGGAAGGCCGGTGGTTCAGCGCCGAGGAGCTCGAGAGCGTCCCCACCTCCTCCATGGTGGGCAAGGTCCTGGCGGCCGTCGCCGGCCGGTAGACGCTCGCCTGGGCCGGGTGCTACGCCTTCGTCTCCTCCGTCCCGCCGCCTCCCGCCAGGATGTACCACCCGATCAACTTGTCGTCGAGCTCCCGGAGGCGCTTCGCGACCAGCGAGCAGAGGAGCTTCAGGAGCGGCAGCGAGGAGACCTTGCCGATGTCGAGGATCCCGCCCAGGACCTCGCCCGGGATGGCGAGGACCACCGCGCCCCCGTCGTGGGCCCGTGCGTCGGCCGAGCGGGGCTCGCGGTCGATCAGCGCCATCTCGCCGAAGTAGTCGCCGCGCTCGAGGAAGGCGAGGGCCTCCTCGCCGGCGCCGGAGATGAACTTCGAGATCATCACCCGCCCTTCGAGCACCACGTACATCTCGTCGCCCGGGTCGCCCTCGCGGAATAGCACCTCGTTCGGTGCCAGCTTGCGCTCGTGGGAGAGGCTGGTCAAGAAGTTGATCTCGAGGCTCGAGAGCCGTTGCTCCTCGAAGAGCTTGCGCTTCGAGGCGAGGTCGACCCGGAACTCGCCGGCGGCGGGGCCTTCCGCCGGCGGGGCCTCGGTGCCCGGCGGGTGGCCGCCCTTGGAAAAGAACTGCTCGAGCCGCGAGTTGGTCGCGCGGAGCTTGCGGGAGAGGCTCTTCCAGAAGGTCCAGTAGAGGGCGAGGGCGAGGCGCCGCTCCCCGTCCAGGACCGAGGCGAGGGCGACGGGGTTGAACCCGAGCAGCTCGGTGTCGCCCTCGGTGATGGCGTCGCCGGAGCGGGTGTTGCGGTCGACGAAGGCGGTCTCGCCGAAGAGCTCGCCGGGCCCGAGGGAGGCGAGGGCGTACTCGCCGTAGGGGGTGTGGCGATGGATCCTGATCTTGCCGGCTTCGACGAAGTAGGCGTCGAAGGTGGAGTCGCCCTCCTTGACGACGGTGACGCCGCCGGGGTAGCGGGTGAGGGAGACGCAGCCGTCGAGGGCGTCGAGCTGCTCGTTGGTGAAGTGGGAGAACGCGTCCCACCGTCGCATACGCTCTGGGACCTTCACGGTGGGGGAAGTGTATCCGAAGGGCAGCGGGCAGCGGGGAGCAGGATGCGGAGGCTGCGGGACACGGGGGGTCGAGGTGGTCGGGGCGGTGGTGGGGAGCACACGGCCCGGTGGGCGGTGGCTCTTCGGCGGCGGACTGCGCCGGCGAAGAGCCACGCGTCCCCCCGGGCCTGCGTATGACCGGACGGGTCGGCGTCGGGCCCGCTGCCCCTCGGCGATGGGTAGTTGGGGGGGATTCGACGGTGTCGGACTCCCAAGGGCACCGAACCAATGACCGGTCACCGGTGGGCGAGGACGTCTTCGAGGGCATCCAGGGCCGTCTCGAGCTGCTCTTCGGTGATGGTGAGGGGCGGCGTGATCTCGAGGACCCTGCCTTCGGGACCTCCGGCCAGAGCCAGGACTCCGCGCTCGAGGAGGGACCGGGTGACCTGCTTCGCGGTCTCGGCGTCCCGGAGCTCGACGCCCCACAGGAGGCCCAGGCCGCGGACCTCCTCCACCGCGGCGTAGCGGCCCGGCCAGGGAGCGAGGCGGGTGGCGGCCTCCTCGCCCAGGCGGGCGGCGCGGGCGGGGAGGCCTTCGTGCTCGAGGATCTCCAAGACCGCCAGGGCGGCGGCGCAGGCGGGGGGGTGGGCGAGGAAGGTGGCGGTGTGGAGGGCCTCGCCACCCGTGTCCCAGCGCGCCATCACCTCCCGGCGGCCGATCGTCGCCGCGATCGGCAGGCCGCCGCCCAGGGCCTTGCCGCAGCAGAGGAGATCGGGGCGCACGCCCTCGCGGTCGACGGCGAAGAGGTGGCCGGTCCGGCCGAAGCCGGTGAAGACCTCGTCGGCGACGAGGAGCACGCCGCGCTCGCGGCAGAGCCCGGCGACCTCCCGGAGCCAGCCGGCGGGGGGCGGGATCACCCCTTCTCGGCCGACCACCGGCTCGAGGATCAGGGCGCCGGGGCGCTCCCGGCGAAGCAGCCGCTCGAGGCTCCCGGCCTCGGCGCCGTAGGGGAGGCGGTGGAGATGGGCGTGGAGGTGGGCCTGGAACGGGCGGCGGAAGGCCGGCCGGGAGGTGGCCGCGAGCGCCCCCAGGGTCACCCCGTGGTAGGAGGGGTCGAAGGCGACCACGCCCGGGCGGCCGGTGGCGAGGAGCGCGCTCTTCAAGGCGACCTCCACCGCGTCGGCGCCGGAGATCGCGAAGTGCACCCGGGCCTCGTCGACCGGAACGAGGTGGGCGAGGCGGCGGGCGAGCTCGATCCGGGCCGGATGGGCCGCCACGTCGCCCAGTCCGTGGAGCAGGCGACCGGCCTCCCCGATCGCCGCCGCCACCACCTCGGGGTGGCGGTGACCGACGCTGGCCACCCCGAATCCGGCGGTCAGGTCGACGTAGCGGTTGCCGTCGACGTCGAGGACGTTGGCGCCCAGGGCCTCGGCCCAGACGACGGTGCCCTCGCCGCCCACCAGGGTGTTGACCCCGGGGGCCTCGGCGGCGGCGAGCTCGCGCCAGAGCGCCCGGGAGCGGGGGCCGGGCGGCGGCACGGGGACGTCGGGAAGGAGATCGCCGGAGGGCAGGGACATGACTCGAGGGCGGCGCCGGGGGCCGGCGTCACAGCTCGCGGCGGCCGGCGAGCGAGCGGCCGAGGGTGACCTCGTCGGTGTACTCGATGTCGCCGCCCACGGGCATGCCGAAGGCGAGACGGGTCACCTTGACGCCCCGGGGCTTCAGCAGGCGCGCCAGGTAAAGGGCCGTGGCTTCGCCCTCGACGTTGGGGTTGGTGGCCAGGATCACTTCGCCGATCCCTCCGAGGCGTGTCATGAGGGAGTCGACGGCGAGCTGGTCCGGACCGATGCCGCGCTGCGGCGAGAGGGCCCCCAGCAGCACGTGGTAGAGGCCGCGGTACTCTCCGGTTCGCTCGATCGGCGCGATGTTGAACGGCTCCTCGACCACGCAGATCGAGCGCCGGTCGCGGTTCGGGTCGGAGCAGTAGCGGCAGGGGTCGACGGCGGTGATGGCGTTGCAGGTGGAGCAGTGGAAGAGGCGGTCCTTGACCTCGAGGATCGAGCTCGAGAGGGCCTCGGCCTCGGCGCGCGGGACCCGGAGCAGGTGGTGGGCGAGGCGGGTCGCCGTCTTGGTGCCGATCCCCGGCAGGCGGGAGAGCTCTCCGACCAGGCGGGCGAGGGGATCCTGACTCAAGATACCCCCCCGCAACCCCTCGATCTCCTGGAAAGGGAACGCCGCCGCCCGGAAGGGGGCTTCGTCGAAGGGGGTCGAGAGGGCATCTACAACAGGCCCGGCATGCCGGGGATGCCGGAGGCCAGCGAGCCCATGCGGCTCTGGAGCTGCTCGTCGACCTGGCGGCCCGCCTGGTTGACCGCGGCGACGATCAGGTCCTGGACCATCTCGGGGTCTTCCGGGTCGAGGACCTCCGGGTCGATCGCGACCGACAAGAGCTCCTTGTGCCCGCTCATCGTGACGGTCACCATGCCGCCGCCGACGCTGGTCTCGACCACCAGCTCGGCGAGCTCGCGCTGCATCTTCTCCTGCATCTGCTGCGCTTGCTTCATCAGTTGCCGGATGTTGGTCATCTACGTCTCCTCCTCGCTCTCCTTCGTCTGGTTCGGGCTCCGCTCGGGCTCGACCCGCTCGACGGTGTCCTGGAAGATCTCGAGCACGGTCTGGACCGTGGAGTTGTCGGGGCTCTCGGCGCCGGCGCCGGCGGCGGCGGCCGGCGCCGGCCGGTCCTGGGCCGGGGGAGCGGCGGCGGGGGAGGCGCGGACCGCTCGCCACCGGGTCGCCTCGCCCCAGACGTCGGCCACGGCCCGGTCGATCACCTCCCGGTTGCCAACCTTCTCGAGGCGGCTCTGGAGGAGCTCGTCGCCGGGCGCGATCCCGATCTCGAGCGTGCCGTCCGCCATCCGGAGGACCGGGCCGTGACGGAGGTGCCCGGCGAGCGGCGCCTTCAAGGCGCTGACCCGATCGAGGAAGGCCTCGACCGAGCCCCGGGCACTCGGGCGGGCGGGTGGCGGCTCGTCCTCCGCCTCCGCCGCGGCCGGCGGCGCGGGCCGCTCGGGCGGCTCCTCCGGTGGCGCAGCGGCCCGGGGCGCGGGGCGGCCGGCCGCCGGGGCCCGCCCCGCGAGGAGCTCCTCGACCCGGGTGAGCCGGGGCAGCTCGGCGGCCCGGAGCCAGGCGATCTCGGCCGCGAGCAGGGAGGAGTCGCTCCGGCGCACGGTCTCCTCGCTCGCCAGGAGCTGCTGGAGGAGGCGCAGCAGGTTCTCGAAGCCGGCTTCCCGCGAGCGCTCGGCGAGGCGATCGGCCTCCTCGCGCGGCAGGTCGACCCGGTCCGGATCGGTGCCCATGGCGAGGTGGATGGCGTCGCGGCAGTAGGCGAGGAACTGAGCGTAGACGTGGCGCGGGTCCCAGCCTTCGTCCTCGATCTCGGCGACCACCGCGGCGATCGCCGGGCGCTCGCCCGCCAGGACGGCCGCGAGCAGACGCTCGAAGAGGGCGGTGTCGAGGCCGCCCAGGAGGCGGACGGCGTCCTGGTCGGCGATCGAGCCGGAGCCGAAGGTGGCGAGCTGGTCGAGGAGGGCGACCGAGTCGCGGACGCTCCCTTCGCCGGCCCGGGCGATGAGGCGCAGGGCGGCGTCGCTCGCCTCGATCCTTTCGCTGCCGGCGATCTCCCGCAGGTGCGCCGCGAGCACCTCGGAGGGGACGCGCCGGAAGTGGAGCTCCTGGCAGCGCGACAGGACGGTCGCCGGCACCGCCTCGATCTCGGTGGTGGCGAAGAGGAAGACGAGGTGCGGCGGCGGCTCCTCGATGATCTTGAGCAGGGCGTCGAAGGCCTGGCGCGAGAGGCGGTGGATCTCGTCGATGACCACCACCTTGTAGCGGTCGCGGGCCGGAGCGTACTTGAGGCCCTCGGTGAGCTCGCGCACCTGCTCGACCTTGGAGTAGGTGGCGGCGTCGACCTCGATGACGTCGAGGTCGCTGCCGGCGGTGATCTCGCGGCAGGCCGTGCACTCGTTGCACGGATCGGCCGCGGGTCCGCGCTCGCAGTTGAGCGCTTTGGCGAGCACCCGGGCGGCCGAGGTCTTGCCCACGCCCCGGATGCCGGAGAAGAGGTAGGCCTGGGCGATGCGGCCCTCGGTGAGCGCGTTGCGCAGGGCGGTGACGATCGGCTCCTGGCCGACGACGCTCTCGAAGTCCTGCGGGCGCCACTTGCGGGCGAGTACCTGGTAGGCCATGGTCTCGGGGTTCAGGGAGAAAGAGCGGCCAGCGACCGACGAAGGGTTCCGGTTGATCTGCGGCACTCGTCCGACAGACCTTATCGCTGCTCCCTTCCGGGCCTGACGAGGTTCGGTCGCGGCCGATGCACAGGACCCGAACCCTTCGTCGGTCGCTGCCCGCTCCCCTTCATGGTAAGGGCTTGGCCCCGGGGATGTAAAGGCGGCCGGCGGCCCGCGTATTTCTGTCGCCGGGGGCAGGTTTGCTCGCGGCCGACGCTTCCGGTAAGATCGTGCGCTGCCCGCGGTGGCTCCGGCGGGCTCCTGAGCGGAATGGATCGCCAGTGGATGGAAGCGGCGCTCGGTGAGGCCGACCAGGCGGCGGCGCTCGGCGAGGTGCCGATCGGCGCGGTGGTCGTGCGCGGCGGCGAGATCGTCGGCCGGGGGCACAACCGCCGGGAGAGCGACCAGGACCCCCTGGCCCACGCCGAGCTCCTGGCGATCGCCGAGGCCGCACGGCGGCTGGCGAGCTGGCGGCTCGTCGGTTGTACCTTGTACGCGACGCTCGAGCCGTGCGCCATGTGCGCCGGCGCGCTGGTCAACAGTCGGGTCGAGCGCCTGGTGTTCGGCGCGGCGGACCCGAAGGCGGGCTACTGCGGTACCCTCGGCGACCTGGTCCGGGATCCGCGGCTCAACCACCGCCTCGAGGTCACCGGCGGCGTGTTGGCGGAGGAATGCGGCCGGCGACTGAGCGTGTTCTTCCAGGCGCTCCGCTCGGGCGACACGAAGCGCCCGGGCTGAAGGGGCTCGCGCGCCGCGCGGCGGCGCCCGGGCCGGCGTGCTCTTTGACGCTTCGGATGTGGCAACACCGGCGCGGAGAGGTGTCCGAGTGGTTTAAGGTGCACGCTTGGAAAGCGTGTGTAGGGCACAAACCCTACCGTGGGTTCGAATCCCACCCTCTCCGCCATTGACTCGACGACGCATGGAGAGGTGCCAGAGCGGTTGAATGGGGCGGTCTCGAAAACCGTTGACCGTGCAAGCGGTCCGTGGGTTCGAATCCCACCCTCTCCGCCAATCTCGCGGCGGGTCGGAGCCCTTCGAGACCGGGTCTCGGAGGACCGCTCCCGGCCGCGCCGAAGTGACTCGGCAGCCCGGTGCCTCGCCGGCCGCGGGAGCGCGGCCGGCGAGGCTGAACTCGACATACTCTGAACTGGGACGAGGCGAACGACAGTGAAACGGACCTATCAACCGAACAACCGCCGCCGCAAGAAGAAGCACGGCTTCCGGGAGCGGATGCGGACCAAGAACGGCCGGGCGGTGCTCTCCCGGCGTCGCAGGAAGGGCCGCAAGCGCCTCTGTGTGTGATGCCGCCCCGGCGGGCAGCGTCCGTCCACGGGGAGGGCCTGTCTCGCGAGCAGAGGCTTCGCCGGAGCGCCGAGTACCTGCGGTGCTACCGCCGGGGCCGGCGGCTGCGTGGATCGTTCCTGCGGCTGCACTTCGCGCCGAACCCGCTCGGGCACGCGAGGCTCGGGATCACCGCCAGCCGCAAGGTGGGCAACGCCGTGGCGCGGAACCGCCTGAAGCGGCGGGTGCGGGAGATCTTTCGTCGCTGGCCGCGCCGCCGGGAGCTTCCGGCGCTCGACGTGGTAGTGCACCTGGAGCCGGCGGCCGCGGCGGCCTCCTTTCCGGCGCTCGCCGGGGAGCTCGCCGACCTGCTCGACCGGCTGCTCGCCCGAGGGATCCCCGCCCCGACGGAGGCGCCCCCGCGATGAGCCGTGCCCCCGGCCTCGCCGTCGAGGCGGCGGTTCGGCTGCTCGCCGGCTACAAGCGCCGCGTCTCGCCGCTCCTGCCCCGCTCGTGCCGCTACTCGCCGACCTGCTCGGAGTACGCCGGGCTGGCGATCCTGGAGCACGGCCTCGTGAAAGGGGGCGGCCTCGCCCTCTGGCGGCTGTTGCGCTGCCAGCCCCTCGGCGCGGGAGGCATCGACCTGCCGTGAAGGCGTGAGACCTACCCACCTCGAGTGAGAGAGGGTACGCCCCCTCCGCACACCCCGCCCACGATCGAAGGAAGGAACGAGTGGAAAACAAGCGAGTCCTGCTGGCGGTCCTGCTGTCGGTGGTCATCATCATCGGCTGGCAGGTGGTCTTCCCGCCGCCCAAGCCTCCGAAGGCGGTGGGAAGGCCCGCCGCGAGCGGCGCCGCGGCGACCGCCGAGACCGGCGCCGGCGAGCGGCCGGCGGCCACCGAGGGTGCGCCGCCGGCTGCGCGGAGCGCGCCGGAGACGGGCCCGGAAGCCGGCACGGAGGAGCCCGCCGCGGCGGGCGCGCCGGCCGAGGCCGGGGCGCTTCCCACCGAGCCGGTGGGCGCGGCGAGCGAGAGTCGCGCGACGCTCGAAGGGCCCGGGTTCCGCGCGGCGTTCAGCAACCGCGGCGCGACGTTGGTGTCGTTCGAGCTCCAGGACTACCAGAGCGACGGCGGCGTTCCGGTGGACCTGGTACGTGACCGGACCGGCCTGCCGTACCCCTTCGCCCTGGTCGACCCCGAGGGCCGGGCCCTACCCGTCGACCAGGCGCTCTTCGCGGTCGACCGGGGCGAGGACGAGGGGGGCCACCCGTCGCTTTCCTTTTCCTACGCCGGGCCCGAAGGGCGGGTGAGCAAGCGGTTCACCGCGTTGCCCCACGGCCTGCTGGGCGTCCGGATCGAAGCCGAGACGAAGGCTCCGTGGGGGCTGGTGCTCGGCCCCGGCCTGCGCAACCCGACGGCGACGGACGAGGCGCGGAAGTTCAAGTACCGGGGCGCGGTCTACCGCCAGGACGGGAAGGCCAAGACCCTGGTGCCCGAGAAGGAGACCAAGCCGACCGAGATCTCGGGCTCGGGCCTGTCGTGGATCGGCACGGAGGACACCTACTTCCTCGGTGCCCTCATCCCGGAGACCCCGGTCCGCCAGGCGACGGTCACCCCGTGGCTGGTCGTTCCGAAGGAGCGCGGCGGCCCGCCGGGCTTCGAGCCGGTGCCCCCCGAGGGCCCCGAGACCGAACAGAAGGATCTGCGCCGCGAGCTCCAGGTGGTCGTCGTGCCCGATGGCGCGACGTTCGCCGGCCAGGCGTTCTTCGGCGCCAAGGACCTGGAGCTCCTGGGCAAGCTGCCCGGCCACCTCGAGGAGACGGTCCAGCTCGGCATGTTCGGCTTCCTGGCCCGGGGCTTGCTGGTGGGGCTCAAGTGGATCTACGCCAACGTCGTCTCGAACTACGGCTGGGCGATCGTCTTGATGACCGTGCTCATCAAGCTGGTGCTCCTGCCGCTGACCCACAAGAGCTACGTCTCCATGCAGAAGATGCAGGAGCTGGCGCCCGAGATGAAGGCGATCCGCGCGCGGTACAAGGGCAAGAAGGACAAGAAGGGCCGGCCGGACCTCGAGGCCCAGCGCAAGATGAACGAGGAGGTCGCGGCGCTGTACCGCAAGGAGGGGGTCAACCCGGCCGGGGGGTGTCTCCCGATGCTGATCCAGTTCCCGGTGCTCCTCGCGTTCTACCGCCTGCTCTCGCGCGCGGTGGAGCTGCGCGGCGCGCCGTGGCTCTTCTGGATCAAAGACCTGTCGATGCACGACCCGACCTACGTGCTGCCGATCGTGATGGGCGCCGCCCAGCTCCTGCAGCAGTGGATGGCGCCCTCGGGAGGCGACCCGAGGCAGCGCAAGATGATGATGCTGATGCCCATCTTCTTCACCGTGTTGTTCCTGGGCTTCCCCAGCGGGCTCGTGCTGTACTGGCTCACCAACAACCTGCTGACGCTCCTGCAGCAAGGGATCTACCAGCGCATGAAGGCCAAAAAGGCCGCCGGGGCCGCGAGCCAGGCGGCGTCGTGACGAGGAAACCAGACGATGGCTGACGAACGCACCAGGAAATTCTTCTCCGGCCGCTCGGTGGAGCAGGCGGTGGTGGCGGCCGCGAGCTACTACGGCATCGACCCGAGCGAGGTCGATTACCGGGAGATCGAGAAGCGGCACGGGTTCGTCCGGACCCGCCGGAAGGCGGTGATCGCGGTCGATCCGGCCCACCCGCGGAAGGCCCCGCCGGCGGCGCCGCCGGCCCGGCAGCGCGCGGCAGAGGCGCCCCCGGAGGCCCAGCCGACCCGATCGGAGGCTCAGCCGACCCGACCGGAAGCTCAGCCGACCCGATCGGAGGCTCAGCCGACCCGACCGGAAGGCCGGCCAACGCGGTCGGAGGCTCAGCGGAGCCGAGCGGAATCTCGACCGGAGAGGCCGGAATCGCGGCCGGAGAGGCCGGAATCGCGGCCGGAGCGGTCCGAGGAGGGGCCGTCCCGGCGCCGGGAGAGGTCGGCCCGGGAGCGGGGGCCCGAGGCGACCGAGGAACGGCCGTCCCGACGCCGGTCCGAGCCCGCGGCTGCCGCACAGGCCGGCGACTCCGCCGAGGGTGCCGGGGAGGAGCGGGGAGGCGAGGAGGCCCG
Source organism: uncultured Acidobacteriota bacterium (assembly GCA_963741925.1). GTDB lineage: Bacteria > Acidobacteriota > Thermoanaerobaculia > Multivoradales > DATKCC01 > CAVUBL01. The sequence goes on along the minus strand of CAVUJU010000001.1, from coordinate 92,165 downwards.
GCGGCGCGAGGAACGGCCGCGACGCGGGCGGCGGGGGGGCGGCAGAGGCCGCGGCGCCGGCGAGGGCCGGCGCGAAGCCCGGCCGCCGGCGCCGGCGAGGAAGCCGAGCGAGGTCGCCGCTCCGACTCCTCCCTGGTGGCTCGCCGAGCCGGTGGAGGAGGAGGAGACGAGCGACGAGGAGGAGGCGTTCGACGAGGAGGAGGAGGAGGAGCTCGAGCCGGAGGACCTCGAGGCCGAGGAGGCCGAGGTCGAAGAGGGGGACCGGGAGGTGGAGGAGCCGGGCGGCGGGCCGCGAGACGATGACCGGTTCCGGCACGTCCGGCGCTCCGAGGGTCTCCGCCGCCGGACGCCGCCGGTCGCGGCGGCGCCTCCCCGGGGCGAGGTCGGCGGCCGCGAAGAGCGGCGGGGCGGCGAGCGGGGGCGGCGGCGTGGCCGGCGTGGCCGTGGGCCCGAGGCGGCGGGCGAGCCGCGAGGCCGGGCGGGTTCGGCTCGCGAGGCGGCACCCGCGCCGCCGCCGCCGCTGCCGCCTGAGCCGCGGATTCCGCGCTCGGAGCGGCTGCCTCGAGAAGAGGGCGAGCTGGGCGCCGCCGCCCGGGAGGCCCTCGAGCGGCTGCTCGACTTCGTCGGGGTGGAGGCCGAGGCCGACATGTACCGCGACGGCGAGCGACTCGAGATCGAGCTCTGGGGGCCGGACGACCACGTCCTCCTCGAGGAGGACGGCCAGCTCCTCTTGGCGTTCGAGCACCTGTTGCCGCGGATGATCCGCGGGATCTACGGCGACGCCCTGCCGGTGCGGGTCGACTGCAACGACTTCCACGCCGAACGGGAGGAGCGGCTGCGCGAGCTCGCGCGGCGGACCGCGGACGACGTGCGGCGGCGCGGCCGCCCGCGGACCCTGGAGGAGATGGACCCCGCGGAGCGCCGGATCGTCCACATCACCCTGGAGGAAGATCCGACGGTGACCACGGAGAGCATCGGCGACGGCTATTTCAAGAAGCTGAAGGTCCTTCCGGCGTAGCGGGCTCCGCCAGGGCGGGCCGGAGCTCAGAGCCGGTAGCGCCCCTTCATCTCTTCGAAGCGGCGGTGGGCCTTGGCGTCGAGCTCGGGCGTCAGGTGCTCTTCGAGGAGCGGCAGGATCGTGTCGCGCAGGAACGTGCCGCGGGCCATCCACTGGTAGTAGCTCCGGCCGCCGTGATGGTAGGGGCCGTAGAGCTTGCCGCCGGGGAAGGTCGTCTCGAGCCAGCGGAAGAGGTTTTCGTGGTCGGTGTGCATTCGGAGGGTGACCTGGGGCTGGCGCCCGTCGCCCCCGAAGTGGCCTTCCCCGACGAGGATTCCCACCAGGACGCCGACCGCGAAGGGGGTCGGCGCGGCGGGAGGTGCGATCCGTGCCTGTCGTTTCACCGTCGAGTTTCCCGTGAAACCCGGCGCGTGCGGCGTGGCGCGCCCCGGGTTGTTTCACCGTCGAGTTTCCCGTGAAACCATCTGGCCGTCAAGGGTCGCGCCCCGGAACCACCGCCGGAGGATAATCGGACCGCGATGACCTCCGTGCTGCCCGATCTCTCGAGGGACGACTTCGCCGGACGTCTCGCCCGGGCCGTCCCCGTCGAGCTTCCTCCGGGGGCGCTCGACGCCCTCTACGCTCACTACCAAGAGCTCCGGCGCTGGGCCCCGGCGCTCTCCCTCATCGGCCCCGGCACGGCCCACGAGGTCGTCGAGCGCCACTACGCCGAGTCCCTGGAGGGCCTGGCCGCGATCCCGCCGGGTGCTAGGACCCTGGTCGACGTGGGGTCGGGCGCGGGCTTCCCGGGACTCGTCCTCGCCGCCGCCCGGCCCGACCTCGAGGTCACCCTGATCGAGCCCCGGCAGCGCCGGTGGGCCTTTCTCCTGAGCGCCTGCCGGCGGGCTGCGTTGCCCTGCCGATGCCTCGATGCTAGAGTCGACAACCCGTTGCCTCCGGAGCTGCCGGAGAGGATCGACGTGATCACGACCCGGGCGCTCAAGCTTCCCCTCCAGGTCCTCGAGACCCTCGCCGGGCGGCTCGCGGCGGGAGGCCGGGTCTTGATCTGGGCGGGCGCAGCGGACCCGCCGATCCCGCCGAACCTCGAGCTCCGACGGTCCCGGCCGCTCGCCGGCGGCTGCCGGCGGCGGATCGTCGAGCTCGGCCGAGCGGCCGGAGCCTAGGGACCTTCTCGGGGCGAGCATCGAATGGCCAAGATCGTCGCAGTCGCCAACCAGAAAGGCGGGGTCGGCAAGACCACCACCGCGATCAACCTGGGCGCCGCCCTCGGCGCCTTCGAGCGCCGCGTCCTGCTGGTCGACTGCGATCCCCAGGGCAACGCCACCCGGGGCGTGGGTCTGCGGGCGGCCGCGCCCCATCTCTACCAGGTCCTCTCCGGCGACGCCCCGGTCCGCAGCGCGATCCGGCCGTCGGGCTTTCCCAACCTGGACATCCTCCCCTCCGACCGCGACCTGGTCGGCGTCGAGGTGGAGTTCGTCGGCACCGAGGGCTGGCAGCTCCGCTTGAAGCGCGTGCTCGTCGAGGTGAGCGGCGACTACGAGGTGATCCTCGTCGACTGCCCGCCGTCGCTCGGCCACCTCACGGTCAACGCCCTGGCCGCGGCCGGCGGCGTCCTCGTGCCGCTCCAGTGCGAGTACTTCGCCCTGGAGGGGATCAGCGAGCTGATGGCCACGATCCGCCGGGTCAAGGCGACGCTCAACCCCGGCCTCGAGATCGCCGGCATCCTGCTCACCATGTACGACGACCGGACCAACCTCTCGAAGGACGTCGCCGCCGAGATCCGCCGCCACTTCGGCGATCGGGTCTTCGAGTCCGTCGTGCCGCGCAACGTGCGGCTCGCCGAGGCGCCGAGCCACGGCCTGCCGATCTTCGAGTACGACATCAAGTGCCGCGGCGCCGAGGCGTACCTCGACCTGGCGCGGGAGTACATGCGGGGGGCGGCGTGAGCGCCGCGAAGAAGCGCGGCCTGGGCCGCGGGCTCGACGCCCTCCTCGCGGACGAGCCGGCCCGGAGCCTGCCGGTCGACCGGCTCCGGCCCAACCGCTTCCAGCCCCGGGCCGACTTCGACGACGCCAAGCTCGCCGAGCTGGCCGAGTCGATCCGCTCCCAGGGCGTGGTCCAGCCGATCGTTGTGACGCCTGCCGCCGACGGCGGCTTCACGATCATCGCCGGCGAGCGACGCTGGCGGGCGGCGAAGAAGGCGGGCCTGGCCGAGGTGCCGGTGGCCGTACGCGAGGTCTCGGGCGACCGGGAGCTCCTCGAGCTCGCCCTGGTCGAGAACCTCCAGAGGAGCGATCTCAACCCGGTGGAGGAGGCCGAGGCCTACCGCACGCTCGCCGCGAGCTTCGACCTTTCCCAGGAGGAGATCGCGGCACGGGTCGGCAAGAGCCGCTCGACGGTGACCAACGCCCTGCGCCTGCTCAACCTGCCGGAGGAAATCCTCACCGAGCTTCCGGAGCGGCCGCCTCACCGCCGGTCAGGCCCGGCCGCTCCTCGCGATCAAGGACCCCGCCCGCCAGCTCGCCCTGGCCCGCGAAGCCGCCGAGGAGCACCTGAGCGCCCGCCAGCTCGAGCGCCGGTCGAGCCCCGGCCGGCGCGCGGCGGCGCGGCGCGCGCCCGCGCCCGAGGAGCCGGAGGTCTTCGCCGCGGCCGCGGCCGAGAAGCTCACCCGGCGGTACCAGACGAAGGTCGAGATTCGGCGCCACCCGCCGCGGGGCGTGATCCAGATCCATTTCCACTCGGAGGAGGAGCTCATCCGCCTCTACGACCAGCTCATGGAGCGAGGAGGGAGCCGATGATCTTCAGGGCGGACAATCCGGAGGGTGAGCTCAACGGCTTCGTGGACGCCGGGAGCCACTTCCAGGGAGAGCTCCGGTTCGAGACCACCTTCCGCGTCGACGGCAAGGTCGAGGGCACCATCGTCTCGAGCGGCACCCTGGTGGTGGGCGAGGGAGGCGAGGTCGACGGCGAGGTCCGGGTCGGCCAGGTCTTCGTCTCGGGGACGCTCCGGGGCTCGGTCCAGGCGAGTCGCAAGATCCAGCTCTGCGCCGCCGGCAAGATCTTCGCGGACCTCGAGACGCCGTCGCTGGTGATCGAGGACGGCGCGATCTTCGACGGGCGCTGCACCATGAGCCGCGAGCGCCCGGCCGACGCGGCCCAGGCCGCGAGCGCGGCCCGCCCCACGCCGGTCAAGCCGATCCAGCAGCCCCTGCCCGCGCGCCACGAACGGTGACCGGCTCGCGCGAAGCGCCTACGGCGAGCCGAGCCCGGTCGCCACGCCCTCGCGGGTCTCGCTCTCCAGGGTCTCGTACGAGGGCACGAAGGTCAGGGGGTGCTGCTTCAGGAACTCCCGGCTGAACGCCTCGGTGAGCACCCGGCCGTCGAGGTCCCGGGCCACCGGCAGGCCCAGCCCGTAGAGCAGGGTCGGCGCGACGTCGACCAGCCCCGCCCCGGTGATCAGCGTGTCGCCCCGGATCCCTTCTCCCTGGAGGAGGATCATCCCGTCGGGCGCGCCCGCGAGCCGGCCGCCGAGGGCCGGCCGCCCCCGCACCGCGAGCCACGCGCGCTCGAGCCGCCCCAGGGTATCGACGCCGGAGCCGGAGACCACCGCCAGCAGGCGCGGGCCGTCGATCTGGCCCCAGAGGTCGGCGAGCATCGAGTCGAGCTCGGCGTAGTAAGCGCCCAGGGCCGCCGCGGCCTCCTCGCGCGCCGGCCCGTGGCGCCCGCCGAGCCGGTACTCGGAGTAGCCGCCGAAGGAGCGCTTCGAGGCCACGGCCAGGCCCGGCAGGCGGAGAAAGACCGCCCGGGCCTGCTGCTGCTGGTCGAGGAAGCGCGTCAGGCTCCCGCGCCAGACGTCGAGGGCGAGGGCCCGGAGGACCTGCGGCGGCGTCCTCGGGGCGAAACGGGAGCGGTACCGCGGGTCGAGCTCCCCGACGCCGATCCGAAAGATCCACGCCCGCTCGGCCAGCGGCTCGGGCCGGGCCTGCTCCGGCTGGAAGCTGCTTCCGAAGAAGCGGTCGGTGAACACGAACTCCGGCCCGGGAGCCGAGGGGGTGGCCGCCGGCCAGCCCACCACCCCGCTCGCGACCCCGAGCTTCGGCAACACCTCCCAGAGGGCCCGCACCCTGCGCACCGCACCGCCGTCCTCCGACCACCCGCGCTCGCCGAACAGCCCCCAGGACGGGAAGCCGAGGCCGGCCGGCAGGAGGTGGAACGACGCCCCCGGCGCCACGAACCGGGCGGGGTACACGAGCCCCCCCATCACCCCGTTCTTGTACGGGTACTTGCCGGTCGCGAGCGTCGCCCAGACGGCGGGGGCCCGGTCGGGAGAGAAGGTGCTCAGCCGTCCGTAGGCCCCCTCCTTGAGGAGGGCGGCGAAGAACGGCAGCCGCCCCTCCTCGGCCATGGGCAACAGGGCGTCGAGGGTCGCGCCGTCGAGGCCGACGACCAGGAGGAACGGCCGCCGCGCGGCCTCGATGCCGGTGGGGCGCGCGCTCTCCGGGCGCGGCGTGAACGCCTCCCGGCGCTCCACCATCAGGTAGATCGAGACCAGGGCCAGGAACCAAAACGCCAGCCGCGACCGCTTGCCATAGGGCCGGTGGTGGAGCGTGTGGAGCAACGCCGTGTAGAAGGCGATCAGGGCCGCCAGGGTCATCCACAACGCGGCCTTGATCAGCCGCTCGTTGATCCCCGGCGGTAAATAGAAGGCGTAGTGCGAGGCGTGGGTCGAGTCCAGGACGGCGGCCAGCGCGAGGGCCGCGGTCACGGCCCAGGGGAGGAAGCGAACCGCCCGGTCCCGCCGGCCCAGACCGAAGGCGAGGCCGAGCAGGGCGCCGGCGGCGCCGACCAAGGCGCCGTAGAACAGGGCGGCGCGGGCCACCGGCAGCGCCTGGAACGGAAGCTGGGGGTTCAGGAAGAAGAGCAGCCCGGCGAGGTGCACTCCCAGCAAGAAGCCGGGGGCCAAGAGCGCCAGGGCCGCCAGGGCCCACCCCGGGCGCCGGGCTGGGCCGAAGAGCCTCGCGGGCACGGGAGCCTCAGAAGATGAACAAGGGCCGGTCGACGTCGTGCGTGAAGTGCCAGTCGTAGACGTAGCCGCCTGCGAACCGGACCGGAATGGTGTAGTCGGCCTTCATGTAGATGTGATCGCCCCGGCGCTCGACCGAGACGTGCTTGGGATCGAGGGGGATCTCGAGGAGCCGCGCCTTGTAGAGGATCGACTCCTTGATCTTCTCGGGCGAGCGGGTGCCGGCGACCTTCGCCTGGTCCACGATGAAGTCCTCGAGCTCGGCGTTCTTCATCTTGACGGGGACCATCTTCCAGCCGACGTAGAAGACCAGGATGACGGCGAGGGCCCAGATGATGCACCCCAGGTTGCCCTCGCCCCGCTCCGAGCCATGACCTCTCATCGCACCATGTCCTCCCACGTCTCGAATGTCGACTGCTCGAGCGAGCAGTCTACCGCACCAGGCGGAAGGTGCGCCGCCAGCGAGTGTCCTCGCCCAGCTCGCGGGCCCGGTCGGCGAGACGCCGCCACCAGGGCCGGGTCGAGCCGGCCTCGAGCCGGCCCGGGCCGGGACCGGAAACGGCCGCACCGTTCCCGCCCCGGCCGGCGACCGACCAGTACACGAGAAGCGCCCGGCCCTTCAGGTACTCGACCGGTACCGGCCCCCAGAACCGGGAGTCGTGCGAGTTGTCCCGGTTGTCGCCGAGGCAGAAGTAGTGGCCGGCCGGCACCTCGTAGGGCCCGAAGTTGTCGCGCGCCCGGTAGTGGGCCGGGATGAATGGCGAGCCCGGGTACGTGATCGGGTCGGTGTAGAAGGTGTAGCCGCTCTCGTCGACCGGGCGGCGGTCGACCTGGAGCACCTTGTCGACCAGCTCGATCCGGTCGCCGGGCATCCCGACACACCGCTTGATGAAGTCGCGCTCCGGATCCTGCGGGAACTTGAAGACCACGATGTCGCCGCGACGCACCGGCCGCTCGGGCAGGAGCTCGCGCTCCAGGGGGAACGCCGCGGGCCCGTAGATGAACTTGTTGACCAGGATGTGGTCGCCGACCAGGAGGTTCTGCTCCATGGAACCGCTGGGAATTTCGAAGGCCTGGAAAATCCAGGTGCGCACGAAGAGCGCCAAGACGACCGCGACCACGAACGCCTCGGCCACCTCCCGCAGCCGGGACCTCCGGGGGGCCGTCACCGGATGATGTGGAACGTCCGCCCCCACCGCGTCTTGAAGGGGAACCCGACCAGGGTCTTGACCACGTGGGCGAGGGTCTGGCCCCATCCCTGCCAGTTGCCGTTGGGGGTCTCGCCGCCCCACGACCAATAGATCATGAAGGCCCGCCCCTTCAGCAGCTCTCGCGGCAGCGGGCCCCAGAAGCGGCTGTCGTAGGACTGGTCCCGGTTGTCCCCCATGCAGAAGTAGCTGTCCGCGGGCACCGTGTAGGGTCCGAACTGGTCGCGGCGCCGGTACTGGTCGGGAAGGGCCGAGAGATCCGGGTAGGTGGTCGGGTCCTTGTGCACCGCGTAGGAGGCGTCGTGCACCCGCTGCCCGTTGACGTAGAGCTGCTTGTCCGAGACCTCGATCGTGTCGCCCGGCAGGCCGATGCACCGCTTGACGAGGTCGATCTTCGGCTCCTCGGGGGAACGGAAGATCACGATGTCCCCCCGGTGCACCGAGCGCGCCGGGAGGAACGAGTCGCCCCACCACTGCTTGATCGGACCGTAGATGTAGCGGTTGACGAAGAGGTGATCGCCGATCAGGAGGGTGTCCTCCATCGACCCGCTCGGGATGTAGAAGGTCTGGACGACGAAGGTGTTCGCGAAGCGCAGGAAGATCGCCGCGATGATCAACGCCTCGAGCGTCTCCCGGTACGGTCGCTTGCTGCGCGTCTCGGCCATGGCCGAGCTACTGTACCCGAGATCCCGAGACGACGCGAGCCGGAGTCCGTCGTACCCTAGCTTCGCTGTGGAAGCGGCCGCCGCACGGTGCCCGCATCGCCACGGACCCGCAGAGCCAGGTCGCGGCATGGCACAGCAGCGCTCTTTCGAAATGCGTCTCAGGTAGTGCAAGGACCGGTTCCCAGAGACCGCCTGGTCCGCTCCTCCTCCCGCGGTCCAACGATTTCGGGCTTATGTACTTGGCAAACCCCGTGCGGAGCGACTCAGAAGGGAGCCGGCGGCCGAGCCGGACAGGGTTGCGCCAGAGACACGGCGGGCCGGCAGCGGTTAGCCGCCGGCCCAAGGTGCCGCGCCTTCCCCGGTCCCGGCCTGACTTTCCATTCCACGCCCCGACGCGACAGGGGACAGTTTGGCAGCGGCAGGTCCTCCGTCAGTGGAGAGCAGGGTGAGGATACATCGGCGGCCGCGTCTAACACCGTTCCCGCAGCGAAGCTGTTGAGCGCACACTGATCTCGGCAGAGCAGATTGGGGTCTACGGCCGGAAGGCGCCAGAATGGCGCTGATGATGTGCGCTACCGCGATCGCGGCCTAGGAGCGTGTAGCGCATAGATCGTTTCGGAGATCGAGCCGGCGAGAGGGGTAGCGGAAGAGCTCGGAATCCGGCACAGTAGGCCCATGGGAGAGAAAGCCTATCGGCCGTGGGCTCCGCGCCAGGGATTCCTGCTGCCGCCATCGCCTTTGGAGTGGCTGCCGGAGGGACATCTGGCGTTCTTCATCCTGGAGCTGGTGGAGGAGCTGGACCTGGGAGAGATCGAGCGGGCGATCCAGTCGAAGGACCCCCGGGGGACGCGTCCATACTCACCGGCGATGATGGTGGCGCTGCTGGTGTACGCGTACTGCGTGGGAGTGTACTCGTCGCGCAAGATCGAGCGGGCGACGTACGAGGACGTGGGGTTTCGGGTGTTGGCGGCGGGGGAGCATCCGTTCTTCACGACGATCAACTCCTTCCGCAAGACGCATCTCGAGGCGCTGGCGGGTCTGTTCGTCCAGGTGCTCCGGCTATGCCAGAGAGCGGGGCTGGCGACGCTGGGCCACGTGGCGATGGACGGCACGAAGGTGCAGGCGGCGGCGAGCAAGCACAAGGCGATGAGCTACGGGCGGATGAGCGAGGAGCAGGCGCGCCTGGACTGACATTCCGCACATGTGGGCGGGGATTTCTGGGCAATTTCCTCGGGCGGTCGCCGCCGGATTCTCAGGTTAAGTAGGCGGTTTCGGGCACTCCGAGGAGCTCGAGGACCCGCTGCTGTAGAGGGGTGAGCTCGGGTTCGAAGGAGCGGACGAGCTCACCGCCGACGAAAAGGTCGTGGCGCCCGAGCAGGCTGTAGAGACGCAGGATCTGCTCGGCGGTGGGCCGCTGGGTGCGGCGCTCCTCGGGATAGAGGGGCAAGGAGGAGATGGCCTGCGCCTGCATGTTGCGGCGCAGCTCGCGCTCGAGGAGGGCCTGGACGAGCAGAGCCAGGAAGTAGACGAAGAAGAAGGCCTCGACGCGGCCGGGGTTCTTGAGCAGGACCGGCGCGATCTCGAAGACGGCCTTGGTCTGCTCGAAGCGCTTCTCGATCGCGGGCTGGCGCTTGTGGGCCTCGAGGACCTTTCGGGGCGAGAGGCTCGGGTCATTGGTGAGCAGCGGATACATGCCGTCGCTCTTCCTGTCGTAGGCGACGCGCTCGGTGTCGAGCGAGGTGTCGAGACGCCACCGGCGGGTGGTCTTCCTGCGGTACTGGGTCGCCGCGCCGGGCCGGCCGGGGCCGACCTGGCGGTAGTCGTGCCGGGCCTCGGAGCGGATCTCGACGCGGAGGTAGCGAGCCACCTTGAAGCGGTCGAGGATCTCGTCGACCCGCTCGCGGATGCGCGCCTTGCTGCGCAGGCGAGGCCGCTTGCCGGCGAGCTGCTGGTCGAGGGCCTCGAGCTCCTGCCGGGCTCGGGCGATCTGCTCGCGCCGTCGCTGGCTCTGGTGCAGCCGGAGCAGGTTGCTGTAGACCCAGGTCACCGGCCAGGCCTCGCGCGAGGGCAGCGGATCGCGGAAAGTCCACCAGCGGTCCCGAGGGCCGTCCTCGCGCCGCGGGTGGGGCCGGTCCCAGATCAGCTCCCAATCCGGCTCGTGGGTCTGGAGCCACTCCCGGAAGTGGCCGTCTTCGCGCCGCGAGCGGGGCAGCACGGTGACGAAGCGGCCGCCCTGCTGGTCGATGTGACTCATCGCGTCGGCGCCGCAGAGCTTCGAGTCGGCGACGTAGAGGAAGTCGGCCCGCCCCGTGACCCGCCGCAGGGCGTCCCAGGTCGCCTCATGGGTCCGGGAGTCGCTGGCGTTGCCGTCCTCGCACCGGAACTGGGCCGGCACGGCGCCGTCGCGGGTCGTGGTGAGCACGAAGAGCAGCTGCTTGAGGTCCGGCCGGTGGTCCTTGGAGTAGCCGAAGGTGATCCACGGGGAGCGCCGGCCCCGGACCGGCTGCCCCGAGTCTCGGTACTGACCGGAGAAGCGGACGGTCGTCGAGTCGTTGTGGAGCTCGTCGAAGCAGAGGTCGAACGCCTCGCCGGCCGCGACGACCACCGCCGTCAGCAGGCTCCCGCGATCGGCGTCGAAGAGGCGATCGAGAGCCCGGCCGAGGGCATCGTCGCTCAGATGGCTCACGCGCTGCGGCGCCAGGCCGAAGGCCTCGGGCGCGTAGGTGGCCACCGTCTCGTGCTGGCGATAGATCGCCTCGCGCTCGACGAGGATCGAGCGCAGCAGGACTCCCAGGCCCTGGGCGTAGGGCAGCTTCGTCCGGCGGTCCGGGGTCGGCACGAAGCGGTCGAGGTGCTCGTCGAGCCGCAGCCGTCCGAGGAAGTGGTTGACCACCGGCAGCGGTCCCAGCCTCTGGGACACCAGAGACAGCTCGCTCGGTCTCAGGCGCGGCCCTTGACGGGGTGTCATTCTGGCGATTATAGTATCGCCAGACCATGGACACGTCAAGCAAAATCTCGCCCTCCGAGCTCGCCCGGCTGGAGCGCGAGCTCCGCCGGCGCACCCGGACGATCCGGGAGGCTCTCGAAGCCCTGACCCTCGTCTGCTCGGGAACCTTGACGACCCGCACCAAGGTCTGCGGTCAGAAGGCGTGCCGCTGCGCCATCGACCCCGAGGCCCGCCACGGCCCCTACCATGAGTGGACGCGCAGGGTCGAAGGCCGCTACCGCCACAGTGTCGTCTCGCCCCGCCAGGCCGAGCTCCTCGAGCGGGGCATCGCCAACTACCGCGAGATCCAGCGCCTACTGCGACTCTGGGAGGCCGAGACCGCCCAGCTCATCCTCGAATCGGAAGACCTAAGACACTGATTTCTGAATGGCTTACGCCGAGAAATTGCCCAGAAATCGCCGAGGAGATGTGCGGAATGTAAGACTGGTGGCCCGGGATGTGAGCGGTTGTCAGTAAGCGCGGGAATCCGGCGATCAGGACGCGGTTCAGAATCATCGTCGCGCGCGCGAGCTCGCTCGCGTTAGAGTGCTGGGATGGCACGGTCAGACAGGCAGGTAGAGACCCAACGGCGGTTCCTCTGCGACCGCTGCCAGACCCCCGTGGTGATCTGCACCCGGTGCGACCGCGGCCAGAGGTACTGCGGCCGCTCCTGCGCCCGGGCAGCACGGTGCGAGAACCAGCGAGCCTCCAACCGTAGATACCAGGCTACAGAGCGGGGCCGGAGGCTCCACCGAGCCCGCCAGGCACGCTACAGGGACCACCTCCGCCCGTCGACCCTGCCAACCATCGTGACGGAGCATAGTCTTCGCAGAGCAGCCTCCAGGCCGCGCAACGCGCTTCAGCATTCCCCAGGCCGATTCTGCCCAGTCTGCGGTGCGCCGAGGGTGCAGTTCCTCCGTTCGGAGTTCAAGTCGCTCTCTGCCAAGAGATTGCGCTCACCCAGGCCGCACCTTCGCTCTCACCATCCCAAAGGTCGATCCTCCCCAACCCGCGCTTCCCACAGCCAAAATCCCGCGGTTTCCGACCGCCGCTAACACGGGATCGAGGCGCAAGGGACGGAGCGCGGCATCCAGCTCTACGTGGCGCCCGATCGACAACGCCACAGCCGGCACCCCGCGGCGCCGGACGCAGATCCCCACGACGCCGAAGAGCCCACGGCCAAAGACCGCATGCGGGCCAAGCTCCGAACCCCCGAGGGTCGGGCGATCTACGCTCGACGCAAGGCGACGGTCGAGCCCGTCAACGGCCAGATCAAGGACGCCCGCGGCTTCCGGCGATTCCTCGTCCGGGGCCTCCACGCCGTCAGTGGCCAGTGGGCACTGGTGTGCACCAGCCACAACATCCTGAAGCTCTACCGGGCCACCTACGCTCCGGCGTGAGGGGCCCGGGCGCCCCGAACTCCTGGCCTCGTACCGGCTCCGCACGCTTCGCCAGCCCCGACTCGGCCACCGCCCGGCTCTCCAACGGCTTGCCGCCCAGATGAATCTCGGCGGTTGACCTCGGCTGTCCGAACCCCTGCGGAACGCTCGGCCGCTATCTGCAACACGCTCCTAGAGTGGGGTAGGGCCGGCCGCTCTGCCATTCAAGGCCGCAGTAATTAGCCCAAGTAGCTTCCGGATGCTCATGTGGGGCTGATTGTCGTCAAGGCGATTCGCCCGCCTCGACATTCTTTCCAGGTAGTCTTCGACCGAGACATCCGGCCTCTCCAGCGGCGACGTTTCGGGAGTTCGCCGCTTTGCGACTGTAACTGCTACCTCGGGCATTGGAGATACCCCCAGAGTAACTGGTGCGTTGAACCGTGCTTGGCACGGCTGTTTACCATATACGGCGTCAGGGGGTCAAGTGTCCCAGTCTGATGGCTAGCTCACCCCTTCTTCACCCCTATTATGCAGCAAGACGAGTGCCAAGGCAAAGCCGTAGAAGGTTGCCTGCTCGAAGTCGATACGCCGGAAGGCGTTGGCCCTTGGTGAGTCGAAGTTCAGCACACCGACGGAGCCTGTCAACCCCGGTGAGACGGTGGGTTCGATCAATTAGGGAGCATCTCCATGGTTGTCGGGTGGGTTGATCCAGACGGCCTTGGGTAGCTCGGGTGGCTTTGGGTGGCCGTGGACGAAGCGCTCCGGGTTGGCTTCGAAGGCGGGCGGTCAAGATGCGTTGGCGTTCGGCCCGTAGCGCCTCGGCCTGGCCGTAGTGGACGGCAGCGGGGGTCATGAGGCCGAGGCCGGAGTGGCGATGCTCGTGGTTGTACCAGTCGATAAAGGCCCGGCCGAAGCTCCTGGAGTGGAGAATGGAGCCGAAGCGGTCGGGGAAGTCGGGTCGGTACTTGAGGGTCTTGAACTGGGACTCCGAGAACGGGTTGTCGCTCGAGGTGTAGGGGCGCGAGTGGGTCTTGGTGACCCCGAGATCGGCCAGCAGGTAGGCCACCGGCTTGGCCGTCATCGCGCTGCCGCGGTCGGCGTGGAGGGTCAGCTGCCCGGGTGCGATGTCCTGCTGCTCGGTCGCCTGGGCGATCAGCTGCTCGGCGAGCGCGGAGGATTCCCGGTACTGGATGGTCCAGCCGACCACGTAGCGGCTGAAGACGTCGAGGATCACGTAGAGGTAGTAGGAGGTCCACTTGGCCGGTCCGCGCAGCTTGGTGATGTCCCAGCTCCAGACCTCGTTGGGACGCTCGGCGAGCAGCTCCGGCTTGGCGTAGCGAGGGTGCGTGAGCTGGTCGCGCCGCTCGCGCACCTCGCCCTTCTCGGCGAGCAGCCGGTACATCGTGCGTTCGGACGCCAGGTAGCGGCCCTCGTCGAGCAGCGTGGCCCACACCTCGGCGGGCGAAGAGTCCACGAAGCGCTCGCCGTGCAGCTCGTCGAGCACCGCCTGACGCTCGGCAGGCGAGAGGGCCCGCGGTGGGGGATCTCGTGGCTTGTGGGGCCGTGGGTCGGGAGGATGCCGACGCCGGTAGATCGTCGCCGGCGACGCACCCAGCGCTCGGCACGCCGGCCGGGTCCCGACGAGGGGCGTGAGCTCTTCGACGGTCTGCTCGATCATGGCTCGATGCTCTCCTCCGCGCTCCTGGGCTCGAGCAGCGCTCCCAGAAGCGCGGAGACGTTTCTTTGCACCTCGATCACCTTGCGGGCCGTCTCGAGCTCGCTCTCGGCGCGCTCGGCACGCCGGCGAAGACGCTCGATCTCAGCGGCCCGGGGATCGGCCCCAGGGCGGCCCCGACGCTTCGACAACGCCTCCAAGGCCCCCTTGTCCCGTTGCTTGCGCCACTTTGCCAGGTGCGAGGAGTGCAGCCCCTCACGCCGCAGCAGAGCCCCGATCTCACCCGGCTCCGTGCACGCGTCCGCCGCGCGGACGATCTCGAGCTTGTACGCCGCCGTGAACCTGCGCCGACGCGGACGCTCGATGAGCTGGGGATTGGGCGCCGAGGTCACGCGGCCCGGCCGCTTCCGGTCGCCTACGGCTCCCTCCAGCGGCCGGGCCGGAGGCTCCGTGCCCTCCCGAACCGTTCTCCTGCTTCGTCTCTGGCATACGGTGCCTCTCCTCTCGCCCTCGGGTTCCTTAATTCTGGTGGCTGCATCGTCTCACCGTATGTTGGCAGAGAGGGCGAAGCGGGATCCGTGAGCACGGATTGGGACGCTGAGAACCGATCGGTAGTTCCGTGTCCCCTGCGGCAGGAAGATGTCCGGCGCTATCGAGAAGCGCTCTTTGCCGTCTTCGGGGTCATCATCGTAGAACTGGACGATGGCGTGTCTTAGTGATTTCCGAGGGAAGTAGACGAGGCAGTCGTTCTCGTAGCTGTAGCCGGCCCCACTACCGCCAATGGGAAGTGGCGGTCCATGTGCTCCCTGCCCATCCGGCTGCTCGTAGTGAATCCGTAGCGCTCCTCCTTCGACGAGCGCGGCGTTGACGCGGGTGTCGTTTCCACGGAGGCCAAACCAAGCCCATCCATCCCGCTGGAAGGTGACCTGGAATAGACCGACCAGCTTCTTCATCAGCTGTTCCTCGTGTTCCTCCCCCTGCGGCCTCGAGAGGAGCCTGGTGACGGCCCTGGCCGTGTCAACGAAGGACGCCTGCTGGCGCCGCGCCCCCAGTTCGCGACACTTAGTGTATAGCATTATGCCTATGGAAGCAAAGAACAGGAGCTTCATCCAGAATGGATGGGCGAGTACACCGATCCCGATGTACTCCAAGACGACTTCGATACCCAGTAGCACAAGAAAGCCGATGAGGAACACTACAGCGGTCTTATCGGCCCAGCGCCGCCAGTTTGCTCGCTTCACCCACCAGTAAATGTAGGAGTAGCTGAGGACAATGGACACAACTTGCCCCATGGGAACAGCCCTGCGTCGTTCTGTAGCCATGATATTCAGATCCCTGCGGATGCAGTATACCAGGGACTGAATACTGGATAAAAGTTCTTCTCGGTTAAACCTCGGCGTACCGCAGCATACGGGCAGATTGCTCTTTCAATCTAAGCCCCCGCGCCCGGATCTCGCGCCCCCTCGGCCGCCTACGCAATGTGCCCCTGGGTGCCGTGCTAGCCCTTGGCTTCCCGCAGTCGTCGCAAATGCTCAGTGACGGCTTCACGGATGATCTGTCAAGGGACGCGGACTTCTACGACCTTAGTGGACGTCTAGTTTTACGACCCCCTCCTCGTTGGACGTGGATGCTTCCTCGTCGGGGCAGTGGTCGCTGTGGGAGACCCGGGAGAGGGCCGGGGTGGGTCTTCCAAGGCCTTTGGGGGCTCGACGTGGCCCGGAGCCTCGCAGGGATCGGCGCCGACCTTGAGTCCCTCGCAGCGTGCCTGGAAGAGGTCGCGGAGACTTCGGCTGACTCGACCGTCTCCCACGAGGAACTCGCCCTGTGCGTCATGGCGCGAGCTTGGGCTGGCGAGCTGCAGGTGATCGTGACTGGCATCCGAACCGCCCTCGACGAAGACGACTCCGGGGCCGAGTGATGGTGGGTCCAGATCTCGATGAGCCTGGCGGAGCGAGCGAGGCTCCGCCGCAAAGCGACGAGCTGAGCGGAGGCAAGCGACTCCGGGCACGGCGGCCACCGACCGCGGCAACCCGCTCGACCAGACCTCACCGGCCCGGGCCTAGTGCCCGTCAACCGTCAAGTGACGTGTCCTGGCGGTCCCTCTCGCCGCTGGCGGCGTTGCTCCTCCTCGACGTAGGCACCGCTACGCCTGCGTCGGAGCGCCTGGCCAGCGACGAGAAATCCTCGCAAGATACCCTGTCACTTGACGGTTGACGGGTCACTAGCTCGGCGCAGAGACCTTCCGGATCACCCCCCTCATCCTCGATCCCTCTCCCGGTCTGTAGTACCTCGGTGCGGACAGACGCTCGCGCACCGAGGTACCAGGCCACCCCGCAAAGGATTTTGCAGACGTCAAAATCCTTTGACGCACCCGGCAGGGGCCTTCGCCTCACCGGTCCTCGACGATCCCGGGCGGCGGGCTCCCGCAGGGCGCAGAATCGTTTGACATCGGCGCTTCCCGCCGACCCTGCCTGAATCGACGCAACTCCTTTCTCTTCAGTCGTTTGCTGTGCGCCGGCACGGCTGGCGTGGGCCTTGATCTCTCCGGGCCGCGAAACCGGAGAGAGGAGGTGAGAGCCCACGACGGACCGAACGCACGATCGACGCTGGTAAGGCACAGGGCCCCCTCGAGGGGCCCGCAGTTCTCACGCAGTCGCATACCCCAACCATCTGCAACGGAAAGGACACATGCCATGACGAACCACACCCTGAGCCACATCGTTCTCCGCGCCGCCTCGGCGCTCCTCCTCGTCGCCTTCTGCGCCGCCCTGCCGGCGGCCGCGGCCGACGCGCCGGCCGGTGTCGTCAACGTCAACACCGCGACGGCCGAGCAGCTCGCCCTGCTGCCCCGGATCGGCCCCGCGATCGCCCAGCGCATCGTCGAGCTGCGCAAGAGCGACGGTCCGTTCAAGGGACCGGAGGACCTGATGCTGGTCCGCGGGATCGGCGAGAGCACCTTCGCCCTGATGAAGGGCTACGTGGTGGTGAAGGGGGAGACGACCCTCACCACGAAGGTCCGCGCTCCCCGGCGCCCGAGCGCCCAGGAGCGTCGCTGAGGGAGGTGGAGCGGGGCCCGGGGCGGTGCGATCCGCCCCGGGCCTCCCCGCCCCGTCCCGGTCCCGATCCGATCCGGAGGCCCGAGACCCGCCATGACCCCGACGACCGCTCGCTCGCCCGCTTGCGCCGCCGCGGGCTTCACCCTCCTCGAGCTGCTCACGGTGCTCGCCGTGCTGGGCGTCGTGCTCACCCTCGGGGTCCCCGCCCTCGTCCACGCCACCTCTCGCCTGCGCGTGAACCTCGCCGCCTCGGAGGCGGCCGCGGCCCTCCAGCGGGCGAGGCTCCTCGCCGTGCGCTCGAACGCCCACGTGGCCGTGCGCTTCGAAGCGACGGCGAACGGCCCGGTGACCTGGGCCCTCTACGCCGACGGCGACGGCGACGGCGTGCGCTGGCGCGACGTCCAGCGGGGCACCGACACGACGCTCCAGGCGCCGCTCCCCCTGCGCCGGACCGGCGCCTCGGTCCACCTGGGTTTTCCGCCGGGCCCGCCGCCCCGGGACCCGGCCGACCCCGACCGTCGCCTCGCCCGGCGCGGCGACCCGATCCGACTGGGCCGCTCCGACATGGTCTCGTTCGGCCCGATGGGCGCCTCGAGCTCCGGCTCGCTGTACTTCACCGACGGCGAGCGCTCCCTGGCGGCGGTCCGGATCTTCGGGCACACCGGCAAGGTCGAAGTCCTCTCCTACGACCCGACCACCGAGACCTGGAGGTGAAGCAAACCGCGAGCTGCCGTGGCCCGGGAACCACGACCTGGGCTCGCCGAGAGGCCCGGGCAGGGGATCGAGCGAGAGGGGGGTGATCCGGAAGGTCTCTGCGACCAGCGAGGCCCGGGCCCGTGAGGTCTCGCCCAGCAGGTTCCCGCGGGCGGCGGCCGCCGAGTCCGGAGTCGCTTCCCTCCGCCCAGCTCGTCGGTCTGAGGCGAAGCCTCGTTAGTCGTCTGATTGGGGCCATTTCTGGACGAGCGAGCCGAAGTTTACCGTGACCTCGAAGCGGGAGGGGGCGTCCCCTTCCCCCCCGTGGGGAGGGAAGGGGAACGAGGGGATGCGGGGGGCGTCCGGTCGATCGTCCCCTTCCCCCCCGTGGGGAGGGAAGGGGAACGAGGGGATGCGGGGGGCGTCCGGTCGATCGTCCCCTTCCCCCCCGTGGGGAGGGAAGGGGAACGAGGGGATGCGGGGGGCGTCCGGTCGATCGTCCCCTTCCCCCCCGTGGGGAGGGAAGGGGAACGAGGGGATGCGGGGGGCGTCCGGTCGATCGTCCCCTTCCCCCCCCGTGGGGAGGGAAGGGGAACGAGGGGATGCGGGGGGCGTCCGGTCGATCGTCCCCTTCCCCCCCCGTGGGGAGGGAAGGGGAACGAGGGGATGCGGGGGGCGTCCGGTCGATCGTCCCCTTCCCCCCCCGTGGGGAGGGAAGGGGAACGAGGAGATGCGGGGGGCATCCGGTCGATCGTCCCCTTCCCCCCCCGTGGGGAGGGAAGGGGAACGAGGGGATGCGGGGGGCATCCGGTCGATCGTCCCCTTCCCCCCCCGTGGGGAGGGAAGGGGAACGAGGGGATGCGGGGGGCATCCGATGAATCCATCGGTCTGGAGTAGCCGTTGCGGCGAGCGTAGGCTCGATCGCTCGACGTGGGCGGGGGGAACAGAAATTCACGGAGCCCCAGACGTTGCAGACTCCTCGTCGGTCTGAGGCGAAGCCTCGTTAGTTTGACGTCTGTTCGGGCCGTACAGTAGGCTGCGACCATGGGGGCGACCGCCGTCATCACCACCGTGGGCACCGAGGACCAGGCCAACCTGATCGCCCGCGAGATCGTCGCCCGCCGGCAGGCGGCCTGCGTCAACATCGTGCCGGGCGTGCGCTCGATCTACCGCTGGAAGGGCAAGGTCTGCAGCGACACCGAGTTCCTGCTCATCGTCAAGACGCTGGAGAGCGAGTTCGAGGCCGTGGCCGCCACCATCCGCGAGCTCCACAGCTACGAGCTGCCGGAGATCCTGACCTTCGACGTGGGCCAGGGCGACCCGTCCTTCCTCGAGTGGATCGCGACGAGCCTCGACAAGGAGGCGGACTTCTCCGACGAGGAGGAGCCGGAGTTCGCCGACCTCGACGAGCTCGGCGACTGACTCAGATCGCGTCCAGGGCCCGGGACAGGTCGGCCAGCAGATCCTCGACGTTCTCGATCCCCACCGAGATCCGCACCATCCCGTCCGTGATGCCGAGCTCGGCGCGCAGCTCGGGGGGCACCGACGCGTGGGTCATCGAGGCCGGATGGGAGATCAGCGTCTCCACTCCGCCCAGGCTCTCGGCCAGGCTCATGACCTCCAGGCGGTCGAGCAGGCGCTTGGCCCGGTCGAAACCGCCCACGTCGAAGCTGATCATGGCCCCGAAGCCGCTCGCCTGGCGCTTCTGCACCTCGTGGCCCGGGTGGTCGGGCAGGCCCGGGTAGAGGACCCTCTCGACGGCCGGGTGCTCGACGAGCAGCGCCAGCACCCCCTGGGCGTTGGCCTGGTGGCGCTCCATGCGCACCGCCAGCGTCTTGATCCCCCGCAGGATCAGGAAGCTGTCGAAGGGCGAGAGGATGGCGCCGCCCGACTTCAGGATGAAGCGGAACCACTCCGCGTCCTCCTCGCGGGAGGAGACCAGCACGCCGCCCACCGAGTCGCTGTGGCCGTTGAGGTACTTGGTGGTCGAGTGGACCACGATGTCCGCGCCGAGCGCCAGGGGCTGCTGGAAGTAGGGCGAGAGAAAGGTGTTGTCCACCGACACCAAGGCGCCCGCGCCGTGGGCGATCTCGGCGATGGCGGCGACGTCGCTCACCTCCATCATGGGGTTGGTCGGCGTCTCGACGTGGATCAGCCGCGTCCTGGGGCCCACCGCGCGCTCGACCGCTCCGAGATCGGTCGTGTCGACCCAGGAGAACTCGAGGCCGTAGCGCTCGAGGACCTGGTGGAAGAGGCGGTAGGTGCCGCCGTAGACGTTGTGCGAGACGACCATGTGGTCTCCCGCCTCGAGCAGCGAGGCGAGGGCGTGGATGGCCGCCATGCCGGAGGCGAAGGCGTGGCCGGCGATCCCGCCCTCGAGGGAGGCGACGTTCGCCTCGAGCGCCTCGCGGGTCGGGTTCTGCACCCGGGCGTACTCGTAGCCGCGGGTCTCGCCCAGCTCGTCGAGGACGTAGGTGGCGGTCTGGAAGATCGGGACCGCCACGGCGCCGGTGCGGCTCTCGGGCGGCTGACCGGCGTGGATCGCGCGGGTCGAAAAGCCGAGCTTCTTGGGGTCGCCTTTCAAGGGTCGTCTTCCTCTCCCTGCCACCTGCGGTCGGGGTCAAAGGGTACTAGACTTGGAGCCCCATGGCCAGAGAGGACGCCGGGCCCGACCGCGCCGAGACCTTTTCGCCCCTGGGCTGGTTCGACGGCGCCCTGGAGCTCCTGGACCAGACCCGTCTCCCCAGAGAGGAGGTCTGGTTGCGCGCGACCGAGCCGGAGCAGGTGGCGGACGCCATCCGCCGCCTGGCGGTGCGCGGGGCGCCGGCGATCGGGGTCGCCGCCGCCTACGGCCTGGTCCTGGGTTTCGAGCGGGGCTTCGCTCCGGACGGGGGCCTCGATCCCGCCCCCGCCGGCCCGGAGGCCCTCGAACGGCGCTTCGACGAGGTCTCCTCGCTTCTCGCCTCGACCCGCCCGACGGCGGTCAACCTGGCCTGGGCCCTCGAGCGCGGCCGCCGGGTCTTCGAGCGCCACGCGGCGAGCGGCGACGCCGGGCGGGTCCGCGACGCCCTCCTCGCCTGGGCCCGCGACCTCCACGCCCGCGACGTGGCGACCAACCGAGCGATCGGCGAGCACGGCGCCGAGCTCTTCGCCGCCGGCGACCGGGTCCTCACCCACTGCAACGCCGGCGCCCTCGCCACCGCCGGCTATGGCACGGCGCTGGGCGTCATTCAGTCGGCCTGGCGGCGGGGCCGCCTCGGCCAGGTGTGGGTGGACGAGACGCGGCCCTTGCTCCAGGGGGCGCGCCTCACGGCCTGGGAAGCTCCGGCGCCTGGGCATCCCGCACCGGCTGGTGACCGACTCGAGCGCCGGCTCGCTCATGACCCGGGAGCTGGTGGACCGGATCGTCGTGGGGGCCGACCGGATCGCGGCCAACGGCGACACGGCGAACAAGATCGGGACCTACGTGCTGGCGGTGCTCGCCCGGCGCCACGGCGTGCCGTTCTACGTCGCCGCGCCGCTGTCCACCGTCGACCTCGCCACCCCGGACGGCGCGGCCATCCCCATCGAGGAGCGCGCGGCGGCGGAGGTGACCGACGTCTTCGGCACCCGCATCGCCCCGGACGACACGGCGGCCGCCAACCCCGCCTTCGACGTCACACCGGCCGAGCTGATCACCGCCATCATCACCGAGGTCGGGGTGGTGCGGCCGCCTTTCGCGAGCGGCCTCGCGGCGGCGATGGCCCGCGCCGCCGAAGCGGACGGTTGATCGATCTCAGTGCCCCAGAACCGTCAACAGGAACACGCCTCCGGCCAGGTAGAGGACCGAGAAGACGCTGCCCATGGCGATTCCGAACCAGCTCTGGAGCTCACCGCCCGCCCGCGGGTTCCGATGGGCGATGCGCAGCCCCTTGAGGCCTAGGCAGAAGGCCGTCACGCCGAAGAGGAAGCCGAGGAGCGGCAGCGGGGAGAGGATCGCCAGCACATAGGACGCGAGAGCGGCCTCGTTGCGGTCGGTGCGGCGGGCGGCGCGCGCCGCCTGTTCGCCGGCGCTACGGCCGGAGCCGGAGGCACTCCCGAACCACTGCTGGATGGTCTGGATGTGGTGGAGAGAGGGGAGTACGGCGCTCATCGTGCTGGGACCTCCATCGACTTCGAAACGAACATTCGATTGTCCTCGTCCGGCCTGGGGCTCGAGGGCTTACGTCCGATGGAGATACGCAAGAACCGCGCCACGGCGGCGACGATGGAGCGCACGCGCACGCACGAACCCCGGCCGGTGGCGCTCGGCCACCGGCCGGGGTTTGAACAACGGTTGTCTTGGAAGGAAGTGTGGTGGAGGCGGTGGGAATCGAACCCACGTCCGAGAAACTCAGTCCAGAGGCGTCTACGTGCGTAGCTCCCTCGAGGTGATTCGCCGGTGCGCCACAGGAGAGAGCGGCCGCACGCAACCGGCTAGACCCGTGAAATATCCGGATCCGTCACGGGCCCTACCCGGATCCTTCGATCCACTTTGGCGTCGCCCCGGCGGGCGCCGTGAATCAAGGCCTCCCACCGGAACGTCACGGCGAATTAGGCCGCGAGTGCGAAGTTGTCGTTGGCGACTATTTCAATCCGTTGTTACGAGTGGAATCACTCGGCACGCGGCCCAAGGGCTGCTTTGTTCCCCGTCGAATCCAGTGCGCCCCCACTGTGAAGAGCACGTCACCACGGGTGCCAACGACCTGGCAAAGAACGTTGTGCCCTCTGTGCAACCGGCGCGAGCCCCGGCGAATTCCTCGCCTGCTGCTAGCTCGGCTCGATCTGCCCGCCGGCTGCCGCCGGGTCCTCCTCCCTGGCCCGGGCGAGCCCCTCGCCCTCCGGGCCTTGCGGCGTCTCGGCGAGGGCCGCCACCGTCTCCAGGAACTCGTCGGCGCCTTCGTTGCGGAGCTGGGAGACGATCAGGAACCAGGCCGAGAGGCCGAGCAGCGCGCCGACCGGCGCCAGACCGAGGAGCCGCGGGTAGAAGGGCCAGACGACGGTGACCAGCGCGCCCAGCCCCGACATCCCCAGGATGACGACCGCGCGGGTCCACAGGCGGTAGTCCGCCCGCTCCGGCCGAAACTCGACCTCGGACCCGGCGGCACCCGACCTCGCGACCGAGACCTGCCCGGTCACGCGGCCGTAGCGCAGACCGGCCGAGACCGGCAGCTCGAGCAGCCCGCCCGAGGTCGCCGCGTGCCACTCGGCGCCCCAGTCCTCGGCGACCTGGCCGACGGCGCGCAGGGTCTCGGCGGGCGTCGCGGCGACGGTGACGACGTGGCGCACGTCCAGGGGCTGGTGCGACATCGGGCGATCTTACCCGCGGGCGGCCGCGGGCGGACCTCAGGCGCTCCGCTCGAGGCCCGGCAGGCCGAGCCGGTGGGTGCCGGCGAAGTAGGCGAGCCGGCCCCGGAAATCGGCCACGCTTCCCTGGCAGCGCTCGAGGACCGGCCGGTCGAGGAGCTGGATCAAGGCCCCGCCGGCGTCGGCCACCACGCAGGGCAGCTCGCCACCGATCGCCGTCTCGAGCTCGGGCCAGACCTCGTCGCGGTGCACGTACTCGACGGGTACCCCGAGCTCCTCCTTGCAGTCCTTCCACTCCGCGCGCTCGCCGGTCAAGCCGTGAGTGATGGCGCACAACGCGCACCCGCCCAGCCTCAGGGTCTTCTTGGCGCTGTCGAAGAAGGCGCTCAGGGCGCCCGAGTCGGCGTCGAACACGAAGATCAACCGCTCGATGGTGCGGCGTTCACTCATGGCTTGGGCCCTCCGGGACAGGTCGACTGGCAGGCGGGTGTCCACCTGCCACAACTACGGTGCGTGCGCCGGGTCAGATTGCGCTTCCGGCGGCCTCACGCTCGAAGAATCCCTCGACCGCCGCGAGGAAGGCCGCCACGTCGGGTAGCTCGCTGATCCGCCGGCGCAGCGCCTGGCCCTGCGGCAGCCCATGGCTGTACCAGGCGGTGAAGCGCCGGAGCTTGTCCAGCGCCTCCGGCTCCGGGTCGCGGCCGGCGACGGTCCGGAAGTGGCCGAGGACGAGCTCCCGGCGTTCGTCGAGGCCGGGCGGCGACCTGCGCCAGGCTGCGCCGCCGCTCAGGAGCGTCGCGATCTCCCGGAAGATCCAGGGGTTGCGGGTGGCGCCCCGGCCGATCATCACGCCGTCGCAGCCGGTTGCCGCGAGCATGGCGGCCGCCTCGGAGGCCCGGCGCACGTCGCCGTTGCCGATCACCGGGATCGAGAGCGCCGCCTTGAGGCGGGCGATGTGGGACCAGTCGGCCTCGCCCCGAAAGCCCTGACGCGCCGAGCGCGCGTGGAGCACGACGGCGTCCGCGCCCTCCTCCTGGCAGATCCGCCCGAGCTCGAGGTAGCTGTGGCTCTCCTCGCCGAGCCCCAGCCGGAACTTGACCGTCAGCGGCATCGAGACCGTCCGGCGCACGGCGGCGACGATGCGCGCGGCGAGCGGCAGGTCGCCCATGAGCGCGGCGCCGGCGCACCCCTTGAGCACCTTGTTCGCGGGGCAGCCCATGTTGACGTCGCAGACCTCCGGCCGGCGCTCCTCCACCTCCCGGGCGGCCTCGGCCATGGTCCGCTCGTCGGAGCCGTAGATCTGGATCGCGAGCGGCCGCTCCTCCGGCCCGAAGCGGAGCTGCTCCACGGCCCGGCGCCGCTGGCTGGGCTGGCCGTGGACCAGGTGCTTCGACGAGACGAACTCCATGGCCACCAGGCCGGCGCCGCCGATCCGCCGCACGATGCGCCGGAAGTCCCGGTCGGTCACCCCGGCCATGGGGGCGAGCAGCAGCGGCGGGTCGACGGGGAGGGAGCCGATACGGAGCATGGCGGAACCGGAGGCGGAGTCTACCGCGCGCGGACCCCAAGTGCGGGAGCTTCGCTGGACGACGTCGGAGGAGCTCCAGGTGCCTCGTCAGATCGGGGCCGGACTATATGATCACGCGGTGGCCTGGTACCGGGAGTGGTTCGGCGACGAATACATGGACCTCTACGCCCACCGCGACCGGCAGGAGGCCGAGCGCCAGGCGGACTTCGTGGAGCGCCGGCTCGGCCCCGAGGCACCGCGCGCGGCGCTCGACCTGGCGTGCGGCGCCGGCCGTCACACCGACGCCCTGAGGCGCCGGGGCTACCGGGTGCTCGGCGTCGACCTGTCGGTCACCCTCCTCGCCCGGCGCCCCGACCTGCCGCGGGTGGCCGGCGACATGCGCGCCCTCCCCTTCACCGACCGCTCGTTCGACTGGGTGCTCAACTTCTTCACCTCGTTCGGTTACTTCGAGGGCGAGCGCGAGAACTTCCGGGTCCTGGAAGAGGTCGTCCGGGTGCTCGTCACCGGCGGCCGCTTCCTCATCGACCTGATGAACCCCGAGCCGGTGATCGAGAACCTCCAGGCCCGCGAGTCCTTCACCAGCGACGGCCGCAAGGTGGACCTCGAGCGCTGGTACGACCCCCAGGCCAAGCGGGTCAACAAGCGCATCCGGATCACCCGCCCGGACGGCTCCGAGCGCACCTTCCTCGAGAGCGTCCGGGCCTACCGCATGGACGAGGTGGTGATCGGCATGCAGTGGGCCGGCCTCCAGGTGGTCGGGACGTTCGGCAACTTCTACGGAGATCCCTACACCCGTGACAGTGAACGCCTCATCCTCGTCGCCCACAAGGGCGGCTGACCCACTGGCGGTGGACCTGGTCGCCGAGGGCCTGCTGCCGGCCATGCCCCGGGCCTACCTCGAAGGCCGGGACCTGGACCTGCTGGCGCCCCTCGCGTTCCTCGCTCCCGGAGAGCTGCCACCCCGGCCGGACCGCTCGGCGGGCGCTCCGGGCCCCGAGCGCTCCGCCCTCGCCCGCGGCCTCGAGGCGACCAACCGCGCCTACGGCCACCCGGCGGCCGACCGCCTGGCGGGCCTCCTCGCCGGCCCGGCGACCGAGGTGGTGGTCACCGGCCAGCAGCCGGGGCTCTTCGGCGGACCCCTCTACACGCTCTCGAAGATGGTCGCCGCGGGCCGCTGGGCGGCCGCCCTCGAAGCGGCCGGCCGGCCGGCGGTGGCGGTCTTCTGGGTGGCCAACGAGGACCACGACTGGCACGAGGTCTCGCGCACCGCCTTCCTCTCGCCCGCGGGGCTCTCCCGCTTCGACCTGGGGCCCGACCCGGACCCGCTCCTGCCCGTGGGCATGCGCACCTTCGGTCCCGGCATCGCCGCGATCCTCGACGCCCTGCCGGAGCTCCGCGCCTCGGACCGCTTCGACCGCTGGCTCGAGACCCTGCGCCGCATCTACCGCCCCGACGCCCGCTTCGGCGAAGCGTTCTGCCGCCTGGCCGTCGCCCTGCTGGGCGAGCGCTGTCCGCTGCTGCTCGACGCCATGGACCCGTCGGTCAAGCAGGCCGAGCGCCCCGGGCTCGCGCGCCTGGTCGAGCGGCGGGAGGCCTGGGAGGAGGCCTCCCGGCGCGCCGACGACGAGATCGCCGCGCGCGGCTACGAGCCCCAGGTCGCCCCGCAGCGCGGCGTCTCGCCGCTCTTCGAGCTGCGCGACGGCGAGCGGCGGCGGATCGAGTGGCGCCGGGGGGGCTCGGGCGGCGACGCCTACGCCCTGCGTGGCGGCGAGGGGACCCGCGACGTCACCGAGCTCCTGGAGCTGATCGCCGAGAACCCGGCGGTCGTGAGCCCCGGCGTGCTGGCCCGCCCGGCGATCCAGGACGCCCTCCTGGGCACCACCCTCCAGGTCCTGGGGCCGGGCGAGCTCTCCTACATGGCCCAGGCGGCGCCCGCCTACCGGGTGCTCGAGGTCGCGGCGCCGGCGGTGGCGCTCCGGCCGCAGGTCCTGGTCCTCGAGAGCCACCACCGCGAGAAGCTCGAGGAGCTGCAGCTCCCCCTGGCGGCCCTCCTCGGCTCTGCCGAGGCCCTGGAGCGGCGCCTCGCCGACGGCGCCGCGACCCGCTTCGTCGAGCGCGGCCGCGAGGCGATCGAAGGGGTGCTCGCCGGCCTCCGCTCGCCGGCCCTCGAGCTCGACCCGAACCTCGAGCGCCCCTTCGAGAAGACCCGCCAGGGCGTCGACCGCGCGCTCGAGACCTTCGCCGGCAAGGTGACCGCCGCCGCCGCCCGGCGCGACGAGGTCCGCGCCCGCCGGGTCGAGCGCCTGCGCCAGGTGGCGCTGCCCGAGGGGAGCTTCCAGGAGCGGGTGGTCTGCTCGGCGCAGTGGCCGGGCAAGTACGGCGAGCGCTTCGCCGAGGCGCTATGGGAGCAGGTGGAGCTCGACGGCCGCCGGCTCCAGGTGGTGGAGCCGTGAGCGCGCGCCTCGACGTCCTCGCGGTCGGCGCCCATCCGGACGACGTGGAGCTCGGCTGCGGCGGGACGGCGGCGCTCCTGGCCCGCGCCGGGCGGCGGGTGGGCCTGCTCCACCTCACCCGCGGCGAGGCCGGCACCCGCGGCACGGCCGCCGAGCGCCGCGTCGAGGCCGAGGCGGCGGCCGCGGCCCTGGGAGCGGTCGAGCTCCACTTCCTGGACTGCGGCGACGGCGCCCTGCGCCACGGCCGGCAGGAGGAGGACGCCCTGATCGAGCTCCTGCGACGGCACCGGCCGGAGGTCGTGCTGGCGCCGACGCCCGCCGACCGCCACCCCGACCACGGCCGGGCCCACCGCCTGGTGGCCGACGCCTGCTTCTACGCCGGGCTCGCGGCGCGGCCGGCCGGCGGCCTCCCGCCACACCGTCCCGGTGCCCTCTACGCCTACATGCAGCACGACCCGTTCGCGCCCTCCTTCGTGGTCGACGTGACCCCGGTCTGGGAGGCGAAGCAGCGGGCCCTCGACGCCTACCGCAGCCAGATCCACCCGGCCGGGGCCGAGGCCGAGGGCGCCCGGAGCGGCCGCGACGCGCCGATCACCAAGGTCGCGACCGCCGACTTCCGCCAGGCGGTCGAGGGCCGGGCCCGCCACTTCGGCCTGCTGATCGGCGCGACCTTCGGCGAGCCCTTCTGGAGCCGGCTGCCGCTCGCCGTGGGAGACGCCGACACCCTGACCCGGCTCCAGCCCGGAGGTGTGCGATGAGGATCGGGATCACCTGCTATCCGACCTACGGCGGCTCGGGGATCGTCGCCACCGAGCTGGCCATGGCGCTCGCCGGCCGCGGCGACGAGGTGCACGTGATCAGCTACGCCCTGCCCTCGCGCCTGTCGCTCGCCTCGCCCCGGGTCTTCTTCCACGAGGTCCAGGTCCCCAACTACCCGCTCTTCGAGTACCCGCCCTACTCGCTGGCGCTCGCCACCAAGACCGTCGAGGTGGCGCGCCACCACGACCTCGACCTGGTGCACACCCACTACGCGGTGCCGAACGCGGTCTCGGGGGTGCTCGCCCGGCAGATCCTCGCCCCGCGGCCGCTGCCCGTGGTCACCACCCTCCACGGCACCGACATCACCCTGGTGGGCAACGACCCCAACTACCTGGAGACCACCCGCTTCGGCATCCTCGAGAGCGACGCGGTGACCGCCGTCTCGGCCGCCCTCCGGGACCAGACCCGAGAGAAGCTCTGCGTGGGCGAGGACAAGGCAATCGAGGTGGTGCCCAACTTCATCGACCCGGCGCGCTTCCCGGAGGCCAGGAAAGGGCCCGGGGCCACCCGTTGGGGCCGCCGCAACGAGCGGCTGGTGGTCCACATCTCGAACTTCCGCCCGGTCAAGCGGGTGCCCGACGTGGTCGACGCCTTCCGCCTCATCCTCCAGCGGGTCCCCGCCCGCCTGCTGCTGGTGGGCGACGGCCCGGACCGGGTGCGCGCCGAGCTCATGTGCCGGGAGTACGGCATCTGCGACGCCATCACCTTCCTGGGGAGCCTCCCCCTGATCGAGGAGGTGCTGGTGGGGGCCGACCTCTTCTTGCTGCCCTCGGAGAGCGAGTCCTTCGGCCTGGCGGCGCTCGAGGCCATGGCCTGCCACGTGCCGGTGATCGCCACCGCGGTGGGCGGCCTGCCCGAGCTCGTGGTCGACGGCGAGACCGGGTACCTGGTGCCGGTGGGCGACGTCGAGGCGCTGGCGGAGGCCGCCGTGCGAGTGCTCAGCGACGAGCGCCTCGGCCGCCGCCTGGGGCGAAACGGCCGCAAGCGGGCGGTCGAGACCTTCGACCAGGACCGGGTGGTGGGACGCTACCGGGAGATCTACGAGCGGGTGGTCGCCGCCGCCGGCCGCGCCCCGAGCCCCGAGCCTGCCCCCGTGGCCAACGTGTGAGCGCACGGCGAGCCGGGAGGGGGCGTCCCCTTCCCCCCCGTGGGGCGGGAAGGGGATCGAGGGGTTGTGGGGGGCATGCGATGAAATCCGAGTCTCCGGGCCCCGCACCGAGCCGGGAGGGGGCGTCCCCTTCCCCCCCGTGGGGCGGGAAGGGGAGCGAGGGGTTGTGGGGGGCATGCGATGAACTCCGAGTACCCGGCTCCTTCCGGCCGCGCCCGGGCCGAGCTCCGGGACCGGGGCTCGCGCTTCCTGGCGCTGGTGGCGCCGGCCGCCTCCGAGGCCGAGGCCCGCGCGCTCCTCGACGAGATCGCTGCCGCCCATGCCGACGCCACCCACCACTGCTGGGCCTGGCGGCTCGGCTTCCCGCCCGCCGAGCGGAGCTCCGACGCCGGCGAGCCCTCCGGCACCGCGGGCGTGCCGATCCTCCAGGTGCTCCGGGGCGCCGGTCTCTCGGACGTGGTGGCGGTGGTGGCGCGCTGGTTCGGGGGCACCAAGCTCGGCAAGGGCGGCCTCGCCCGCGCCTACGCCGGCGCGACGCGCGCGGCGCTGGCGGAGCTGCCGACGGTCCCGCGGGCACCGGCCGCGGCCCTCGCCGTCGAGCTTCCCTACGAGCGCCTGGGAGCGGTCAAGCGCCTGGTGAACCCGCCGCGGATCGAGCTCTGCGGCGAGCGCTACGGCGCCTCTGTACGCCTTGTCCTGTCGGTGTTCGAGGCCGAGCGGGAGGCCTTCGAGGCAGCGCTCGCCGACCTCGGCCTCGAGGCGCGCGAGCTGCCCGCCGCTGCGGCACTCGCCGACCCGGCGCCTTGAGACCGGGGGGCGAAGTCCGCTACACTGTTCGAAGTTCCCGGGAGCAAAGGACTTTTCGGTTCTTCCGCAAAGGAGTGGTCCTCAGATGAGCGACGAAACCGTACCCCCGAACCCGCCACCCCCGAACCCGCCACCACCGGGAGCGGGAGCGCCGCCTCCGCCGCCTCCGGCCCAGCCCGGCGGTGGAGCCCCGGGCAGCAACCGCGGCCTCATGCTGGTGCTCTCGTACCTGTGGATCCTGGCCCTGGTGCCGTACCTGACCGAGCAGAAGGACCCCGAGGTCAGGTGGCACGCCCGCCACGGCCTGGTGCTCTTGATCGCCGAGATCCTGCTGTCGATCGTGATCTTCATCCTCAGCCTGATCCCGGCCGTGGGCTGCGTGATCTCGATCCTCTGGCTGTTCGCCTGGATCGGGATCGTGATCGTCCACATCCTGTGCATCGTGAAGGCGACGAACGGGGAGCGGTTCATCATCCCGTACCTCAGCCAGTACGCCGACCAGATCCCGTAGCGGCCCTCGGGCGGGGCTTCCGCGGAAGCCCCGCCCGCCCGTTCCCCGGCCGATGTCCCGGCGTGGCAGCCTCCGCGGTGCCGGACGGCGACAGAGGCTCCTCGCCGTCGCGGCCGTCCTCGTCCTCCTCCTGGGGATCGACCTCGCCCGTCCGCCCCGGCGCCAGCTCTCGGCCCACGCCCTCCTCGCCGCGATCCACCTCTACCAGGCGACCCTCTCGCCGGTCTTGGGCCACGCCGGCGTGCGCTGCCGCTTCCACCCGACGTGCAGCCACTACGCGGCGGGGGCGGTCGAGAAGTACGGCGCCCTCGAAGGCTCGGCCAAGGCCGCCTGGAGGGTGCTCCGCTGTGGCCCCTGGACGCCGCCCGGCACCGTCGACCCGCCGTAGCCCGACGACGCGTGAAGCGGCCGAGCTCTGCCTCGGCCGGCCGGGCGGCCCGGACGGCACCGAACGGCATACCGCTCGTTACGAGAGCCCGCCGGATGGGCCAGTCCGTGCCACCCGCAGGGCGAGGCGTACCGAGGTACGTCGCAGGGAGCCGAGCCCGAGGACGGTGCGAGATGGCGTAACCAGCAGGCTCGCAGTCGGGCGGCTACTCCACGTGCCCCATCAGCTTGCGCACGGCCGGGCTCGCGAGCAGGGCCACGATCCCGGCGCCGCCGATGAACATCGCCACCTGCCAGAACAGCGACTGCGGCGGCAGGTTCTCGAGCTGCCCGGCCACCAGGCCGGCGAACAGGTTGCCGAGGGCGGCGGCGATGAACCACACGCCCATCATCTGGCCCACCCGGCCCTTGGGCGCGAGCTTGGTCATGGACGAGAGGCCGACGGGCGACAGGCAGAGCTCGCCCACCGTGTGCAGGAAGTAGGTCACCACCAGCCAGCTCGCCGACACCGGGTTCTCCGGCGTCGCGTGGACGGCCCCCCAGGCGAGGACGAAGAAGCCCGCCGCCAGGCCCAGCAGGCCGAGACCGAACTTGACCGGGATCGAGGGGTTGGCCCGGCGCTCGGCGAGCCAGGTCCACAGCCACCCGAAGATCGGCGCGAAGATCACGATGAACAGCGGGTTGACGTTCTGGAGCCAGGTGGTGGGCATCTCCCAGCCGAAGAACACCCGGTCGGTCAGGTCGCGGGCGAACAGGTTCATCGACGAGCCCGCCTGCTCGAAGCCCGACCAGAAGATGGCGGCGAGCAGGAAGAGCCAGAAGATCACCATCAGGCGGCGGTTCTCCATCGTCGCCCGGCCGCGCCGGACGGCGAGCAGGCCGGCGCACATCACCAGGAAGACCCCGAGCAGCGCCGCGGTCGCCCACTGGCCGCCGTCCACCGACCCTTGTCGCGGCACGAAGTACCAGAGCATCAGCCCCCACAGGACGAGCAGGGCCCCCGACCAGCGAACGTCGAAGATCAGGTTGCTGAAGAAGAGGATCGAGAGCAGCAGGATGCCGTAGCCGAGCCAGGTGGCGAACTCCTCGAGCGAGATCTGGACGACGCCCGAGGTGGCGAGGAAGACGAACACCACCGCCGCGCCCGCGATCCCCGCCGAGGTCAGGTAGAACCTCCGGGCACGCCGGGAGAGCACCTGGCGGCTCTCGCCGGTCTCGAGCTTGCCCAGCTCCCCGAAGTGCCTGTCGCCCAGCTTGTACTGGATGATCCCGAAGAGCATGCCGAAGCCGGCGGCCGAGAACCCCCAGTGCCAGTTGACCCGCTCGCCGAGGGTGCCGCAGACGAACGGCCCCAGGATCGCCCCGAGGTTGATGCCCATGTAGTAGATCGAGAAGCCCGCGTCGCGCCGGGCGCCCCCCTCGGGGTACAGGGCGCCTACCAGGGTGGACACGTTCGGCTTCAAGAGCCCGGTGCCGATGATGATCAAGACCAGGCCCAGGTAGAAGGTGGGCGCCCCGGGCAGCCCGACCAGGGGCGCGGCCATGGTGAAGTGGCCGGCCGCGATGATGATGGCCCCGATGAAGACCGCCCGCCGTTGCCCCCAGAGCTTGTCGGCCACCCAGCCACCGGGCAGGGCGACCAGGTAGACCATCGAGGTGTAGAGGCCGTAGATCGCCGAGGCCTTGCCCTCTCCGAAGCCGAGGCCGGCGTTGGCCGCCACCAGCGGCGCGGTCATGAAGAGCACCAGGAGCGCCCGCATGCCGTAGTAGGACAGGCGCTCCCACATCTCGGTGAAGAACAGGGTCGCGAGGCCCCGGGGATGGCCAAAGAAGGTCTTGCCTCCCGGGGGTGGCCCGAGGGGGCGCGAGCTTCCAGCAGCCTCGGCGGCGGTGTCGTCGGCGAGCTCGGAGGATCGGTCTTTGGTCATGACGCGGCGCATCCTATCGTGAACCGTCGGAGCGCCCGGGAGAGCGACCGCCGGCCCCCGGGCCGCGGGCCGGCCGGGCCGGGGGTGAAAGGGTTCGGCCGTGGCGCTCACCTCCGGGTGAGACGACGCCGCGGTCCGGGAGCCACGAGCACGCGGACCGTTCCGCCGCGCGCCCTCATGGCCCGGCGAGCATGCTAAGGTTGCGCCAACCAGCACCCGTTCCCAAGAGGATCGATCGTGGTCTCACGCCGGGCCGTTAGAGCTACCGTCGCAGCGACGCTCTCGGTGGCAGTCGCGAGCCTGTACGCTCTCCAGGTGCGCGAGGCCGAGGTGCGCGCCGCTCGGCGCGTCGGGGTCTCCATCGACCAGGGCGACCACGGCGTTCTGGTGATCGGGGTCGAGCCCGGCCTGCCGGCCGAGCGGGCCGGCATCGAGAAGGGCGACGAGATCGTCGCCATCGGCGACCAGCCGCTCGCCAAGTCGATCGACTACGACGTGGCGGCCGCCCAGCTCCAGCGCGGCCAGCCCGCGCGCTACACCGTGCTCCGGGGCGACCGGGAGCTCGCCGTCCAGGTGGTGCCGGGGGTCACCTTCCCCTACCTCCAGTTCAGCCTCGACACCCTGGCGCTCTTCGGCTATCTGGCCCTGGCGCTGCTCGCCCTCTTCCAGGGTCCGGGGGACCTCCGGGCGCGGCTCCTCTTCGTCTTCGCCACCGCCGTGACCCTGGAGCTCGCGCTGCCCTACCAGGCGATCGGCGAGCCGTCGCTCGCCGCCTTCTCGCTCTGCCTCTACTACCTGCTGACCGGGCTCGAGATGGCCACCGAGCTGCATCTCGCGTCGGTCATCCCGAGGCGCTACGGCTGGATCGAGCGGCGCCGCTGGCTGGTCCCGGCCTACTACGTGGTGGGCCTGGGCCTCGGCGGTGTGACCGCCGCCACCTACCTGACCGAGGGCGTCCTCGGCTGGATCCACGTCCTGCCCTGGAGCGCGGTCCAGGCCGAGACGGTGCTCCTCAACGTCGGGCTGCCGCTCTGGGCGATCGGGGTGCCGGCGATCCTCGCCCTCCAGGTGAGCCGGGCGACCGAGCCGCGGCCCCGGCACCAGGTGGGCTTGGTGCTCGCCGGGGTCCTGCCCTGGACCGTGATCGTCTTGTTGATGACCGCCTTCGACATCCAGCACTGGCAGATCCCCTGGTCGCTGGTGGCGATCGAGACCCTCGCGCTGCTCGCCTACCCGGTGGCGGTGTTCATCGCCATCTACCGCTACCAGCTCTTCGACATCGAGCTCGTGGTGCGCCGCGGCCTCGTCTACACGGCCCTGACCGGAGCGCTGGTCCTGGTCTTCTACGCCGCCCTGGGCGCGGGCGGTGCGATCTTCTCCAACCTGGTCGAGGGCGGCAGCTCGGTCTGGTTCATCTCGGCCGTCACCCTGGTGCTCGGCCTCCTCTTCGCCCCCTTGCGGCGGTTCCTCCAGGGCCTGATCGACCGCCGCTTCTTCCCCGAGCGCCGGGCCTTGCGGCAGCGGCTCGTGGCGCTCGCGGGCGAGCTGCCCGGCCTGGGCAAGCTGCCCCTGATGGGCGAGCACCTGGTGGGGCGCATCGAGCAGATCTTCGCCGTCCGCTCGGCGAGCCTGCTCCTCGCCGACCCCAAGTCCGGCCTGCTCGTCATCCTCGCCTCGACCCGCCACGTCGAGGAGGACGGCGGCCCCACCTTCCTGGTCGGGCGCCAGGACGCCGGCGTGGCGACCTTGAAGCGGGCCGGCCGACCCCTGTCGCGCGAGCATCTCAGCGGCAAGGGGGGGGCTCTCGGCCAACGCCTGCGCCAGCTCGAGGCGGCGGTCGCGGTGCCGCTCCTCGTCCAGCACGAGCTCATCGGTATCCTGGCCCTGGGCCCCCGGGAGGCGGGCGACCGCTTCCCGGCCGAGGAGCTCGAGCTGCTGAACCTGCTCGGCCACCACGTGGCGACCGTGTTCCAAAACGCACGCCTCTTCGAGTCGGCGACCTACGAGAGCCTCACCGGCCTCCTGCGCCGCGAGGCGATCCTCGAGGTGCTCGCCCGCGAGCTCGAGCGCGCCGAGCGCTACCAGCGCCCGCTGACCCTCGCCATGGCCGACCTCGACCACTTCAAGGAGGTCAACGACCGCTACGGCCACCTCGCCGGCGACAGCCTGCTCAAGCGGGTCGCCCAGGTGCTCCACCACGGCCTGCGCTCGACCGACGCGGTCGGTCGCTACGGCGGCGAGGAGTTCCTGCTCGTCCTGCCCGAGACCGACCTGGCGGGCGCCCGCGTGGTGGCCGACAAGCTGCGCCGGCTGGTCGAGGACGTCCGCGAGCCGATGGACGACGGCGAGGAGGCCGCGGTGACGGTGTCGATCGGGCTGGCGAGCCTGGAGGACGCGGGCCACGGCATGGAGCTTCTCCGCGCGCGACCTGCTGAAGCTCGCCGACCGGGCCCTCTACCGCGCCAAGGAGGAGGGCCGAAACCGCGTCCACCCTCCGTTCATCGCGCGGGTGAGTTGAGCGGCGAAGCTTCGCCTCGAACCGACGAGGCGACGGGAACGGTTCGGGCGTCATGAGTCGCTGTTGCCCCGCCCGCGGCGGGAGGGACCGCCAGGACACGTCACTTGACGGTGGACGGGTCACTGGGTCACCCCTCCTCACCATCCGCACGGTCCTGAGGTAGGCTGAGCTCGTGGATTCCGCGGCTCTTTACCCCACCGAGGTGCGGCGCCTGCCCGAGGCGGGGCGCCTGCGCCTGACCTGGTCCGACGGCCACGTGGCGGAGTACGACTACGACTACCTCCGGGGCTACTGCCCGTGCGCCGCCTGCCAGGGGCACACCAACGAGGCGATCCGCTTCCACCGCCCGCCGGGACCGGTGACGGCGGCGGCGATCGAGCCGGTGGGCAACTACGCCATCTCGATCCAGTGGTCCGACGGCCACGCGACCGGCATCTATCGCTTCGACTTCCTGCGCCTCATCTGCCCGTGCGACGAGTGCGCCCACGAGGCGGAAGAGACTCCAGAGGCTTAGCCCGGGCTTAGCCCGGGCCCAGGCGTTCGAGGCGCTCCAGGTCCTCCGGGGAGTTGAGGTTGAGGAACATCTCGTCCGGGTCGCCGTGGCGCTCGAGGCGGGCACCCTCGAGGATCTCCACCGCGAGGTCCGGCCGTTCGAGCAGGCGGTGCACGGAAAGCTCGCCCGCCGCCACCTGGCGCTCGAGGGCGGCGAGCGCCGCGGGTCCGTAGCGGCCCACCAGCGGCTCGAGGCCCCTCCGGCTCCGGGGCACGGTGCAGTCGGCGTCCGCCGGCCGGGCGAGAGCGGCGACGAGGCTCTCCGGCACCGCCGGCAGGTCGCAGGCGAGCACCAGGAGCTCCCGGCCCGGGCGCGCCGCGGCGGCGCCCAGCAGGCCGGCCGCCGGCCCCTGCCCCGGGCCGTCGGCGATCGACGGCCACCCCGCGACCAGGCCGCGCCCCCGATCCGCCACCACCACCTCGGCGCAGCACCGGCCCAGCAGGTCCGCCGCGCGCTCGGCCAGGCTCCGCCCGCCGAGGGCGAGCGTCGCCTTGTCCCGGCCCATGCGCCGGGAGGCGCCCCCGGCGAGGACCACGCCGACCGGCGGGCGGCCCGCCGTCGCCATGCTACGATCTTGCCCCACGTCTAGACCTCGCACCGACCACGGAGACCCCCATGCAGATCCTCTTCGGCCTCGCAGCACTCGGCCTCGTCGCCCTCGCCCTCCCGGCCTCGGGGGCGCAAACCGCAGCCAAGCCCCGCGTCGCCCTCGAGACCTCGAAGGGCGAGATCGTCCTCGAGCTCGACGCCGCCAAGGCGCCGAAAACGGTGGAGAACTTCCTCGGCTACGTCGAGAGCGGCTTCTACGACGGCACCATCTTCCACCGCGTCATCCAGGGCTTCATGATCCAGGGCGGGGGGTTCACCTCCGACATGCAGCAGAAGCCGACGCGCGCGCCGGTGGTCAACGAGGCCGCGACCGGGCTGCCGAACGAACGGGGCACGATCTCCATGGCGCGGACCAACGACCCGAACAGCGCCACGTCCCAGTTCTTCATCAACACGGTGAACAACCCGAACCTCGACTACAAGAACGCGGGCAACCCGGGCTACACGGCCTTCGGCAGGGTGGTCAAGGGACTGGACGTGGTGGACGCCATCGCCGGGGTCGCCACCGGCAACCGGGGCATGTACCAGAACGTCCCCACCGAGCCGGTGGTCATCGAGAAGGCCACCGTCGTCTCGAAGTAGCGGCGAGCCACCGGGCGTCGCACCCCACCGGCCGCCGGCGTCGGCCGATGGGGTGCTGACCTTCGCCGGCAGAGCTCGACGAGCGCGCCCGGCTACGGGCGCATGACGTTCCGGGCTTGCAGCCCCTTGGGGCCCTCGGTCGTCTCGAAGACGACCGGCTCCCCCTGGGTCAAGGTCCGGAATCCCTCCATCTGGATCGCCGTGTGGTGGACGAAGACGTCCGCACCGCCGGCTTCGGGCTCGATGAACCCGTAGCCCTTGGCGTTGTTGAACCACTTGACGGTCCCCCGCTGATTCATCGGAACAGACTCCTTTCAACCGCTTCGGGACGACGGCCGCACGCCGATGGCGGGGCGTGGGCACCCCATTCAACGTCTCCCCCTGCGGCCCTGGCGGCCTGGCGACGGTGCCCGTGCGACGGGCTTCCTCGACTGGTTCCGAGCCCTGGGGGTCTTGCCCCCGCCGTGTCCTACTCCTGTGGTCTAGCGGATTGACCGAATTGTGGCATGGATCGCCGATCGGCGCAACAACGCGACCAGCGGTCCGACCGGGTCGTCGTGGGAGAGGGGCGCCCGGTGGTACGGGCGCCGCGAGGAGGTCTTCAGGTGTCTGGTGCCGAAGGCCGGACTCGAACCGGCACGGATTGCTCCACACGCCCCTCAAACGTGCGCGTCTACCAATTCCGCCACTTCGGCACGTTGCGGATTCTACCAGCTCCGGCGGCGAGGGAAAGCCCCCGCCGGAGGTGCCGCTACTTCCCGCCGTCGCCGCCCGGCGGCGGCGTCTGCGCGGGGGTCTTGCCCTGGCCCTGGCCCTGAGCTGGGGTCTTCTTGCCCTGGTCGGGCGCGGGGTTCGGCTGGGCGCCCGGGAGCTGCTGCTGCTCCTCCTTCTTCATCATGTCGCTCATCACCGTCGAGTGGTTCGGCCCGCCCTGCAGGATGCCGATGAACATGGTGGTGAAGATGAACAGCACGAACGAGGTCACCGTGAGCTTGTGGAGCAGGGTCGTGGCGCTCCGGGCGCCGAAGGCGGTCTGCGTGCTGCCGCCTCCGAACACGGAGAGGTCCGCCCCCTTGCCCTGCTGGAGCAGCACCACCAGGATGAGGAAGATGCAGACGATGACGTGGACGCTGTAGAGCAGGTAGAGCACGGTAGATCCTCCCGGATCGTGGCCAGTGACCGGATCTCAGTCGCAACAGCGGATGATAGCGAGGAATTCCTCCGCGTCAAGGCTCGCGCCTCCCACGAGGAAGCCGTCCAGATCCTCCTGACGGCCGAGCTCGAGGGCGTTGTGCGGCTTGACCGAGCCGCCGTAGAGGATGCGCGTGGCCCTCGCCACCTCGGCTCCCACGCTCTCGGTCAGGGCCGAGCGTAGGAAGCGGTGGGCCTCCTGGGCGGTCTCGGGGGTGGCGGTGTCGCCGCTGCCGATGGCCCAGACCGGCTCGTAGGCGAGGGCGAAGGGCGGCGGCGGCGAACCCGCGGCGAGGAGCGGCGCGAGCGCCATCACGAGCTGGTTGCCGAGCACCTCGAAGGTCTCCCCGGCGTCGCGCTCGGCCTTGGTCTCGCCGACGCAGATCATCGGGACGAGCTCGTTGCGCAGGGCGGCGGCCACCTTGCTCGCCACCAGCCCGTCCCCCTCGCCGTGGTCGCGCCGGCGCTCACTGTGGCCGGCGAGGACCCAGGTGCAGCCGGCGTCGGCGAGCTGAGCCCCGGAGACGTCGCCGGTGTGGGCGCCGTCGTCCTCCGGGTGGAGGTCCTGGCCGCCCCAGGCCGCCCGCGTGCCCCGGAGCTCGGCGGCGACGGTGGGGATGAGCGGGAAGGCCGGGAAGACGACCACCTCGGCCCGGGCGTCGCCCAGGCCATCGGCGAGCGAGCGGCAGTGCGCCTCGGCGTCGGCCGAGAGCAGGTTCATCTTCCAGTTGGCGGCGACGATGGGCACCCGGCTCATGGCTTCTCCAGCACGGCGATCCCCGGCAGCCGCTTGCCCGCCAGGAACTCGAGCGCGGCGCCGCCGCCGGTCGAGACGTGGTCGATGGCGTCGGTCACCCCGGCCCGTTGGGCGGCCGCCGTCGTCTCGCCGCCACCCAGCACCGTGTAGGCGTCGAGCTCGGCCAGGGCGTGGGCCAGGGCGTTGGTCCCGGCGTCGAACGGGGGCGTCTCGAAGACCCCCAGCGGGCCGTTCCAGAACAGCGTCCGGGCGTCGGAGAGCGCCGCGACGAAGCGCTGGCGGGTGGCCGGTCCGACGTCGAGCGCCATGGCCCCCTCCGGCACCTCGCCGGCCGCGACCGTGCGGGCTTCGTCCGGGGCGTCGGGGCCGGAGGCCACCACCAGGTCCTCGGGCAGGACCACCTCGACCCCCCGGTCCGCGGCGCGCTCGAGGAGGTCGCCGGCCAGGCCGATCCTCTCCTCGTCGACCAGCGAGTCGCCCATCTCGAGGCCCCGGGCGGCGAGGAAGGTGTTGGCCATCCCGCCACCCAGGAGCAGCTTGTCGATCGTGGGCAGGAGGTTCTCGATGGTGTCGAGCTTGCCCTCGATCTTGGCGCCGCCCAGGATCACCGCGAACGGTCGCTCGGGCGCGCCGAGGAGCCGCGAGAGGGCCGCCACCTCGCGCTCCACCAAGCGGCCGGCGGCCTTGCGCTCGAGCAGCTCGGGCACGCCGACCACCGAGGCGTGGGCGCGGTGGACGGTGCCGAAGGCGTCGCCCACGAAGACCTCGCCGAGGACCGCCAGGCGCCGGGCGAACTCCGGATCGTTCTTCGTCTCCCCCTCATGGAAGCGCAGGTTCTCGAGCAGGCAGACCTCACCTCTCGCCATGTGGGCGACGATCCGCTCGACCTCCTCGCCCACGCAGTCGGGGGCGAAGCGCACCGGCAGGCCGAGCCGCTCGACCAGCCTCTCGGCCACCGGCCGGAGACTGAAGCGGGGGTCCGGCTTGCCCTTGGGGCGGCCGCAGTGGGAGGCGAGCACCAGGCGCGCCTCCCGGGAGACGAGCTCGCGGAGCGTCGGCAACGCCTCGACCAGGCGGGTGTCGTCGGTCACCTCGCCCGCTTCCAGAGGCACGTTGAAGTCGACCCGGACGAAGCAGCGTGCGCCGGCGATCTCGCCCAGGTTGTCCAGGGTGAACAGCTCGCTCATGATCGAATCTTCCTCGGAGTCGCGCGGAGTCTCACGCCCTACCCTCCGGCCACCCGATGCATGTGGACGAGGAGGTCGGCGAGGCGGTTGGCGTAGCCCCACTCGTTGTCGTACCAGGCGACGACGCGCACCAGGCGCTCCCCCACCACCTGGACGAGCGGCAGGTCGACGGTCGCCGAGAACGGGCTGCCGATGAAGTCGGACGACACCAGCTCCTCCTCGGTGACCGCGAGGACGGCCGAGAGCGGGCCGGCCGCCGCCTCGCGGAAGGCGCCTCGCACCGCGGCGGCGTCGACCCCGGTGGCCAGGCGGGCCGAGAGGTCGACCAGCGAGCCGTCGGGCACCGGCACCCGGTAGGCGACGCCGTCGAAGCGGCCGGCGAGCTCGGGGATCACCCGGGGCAGCGCCTGGACCGCGTCGCTGGTCGTCGGGATCACGTTCGTGGCCGCCGCCCGGGCGCGCCGCGGGTCGGGGTGGGCCATGTCCATCAGGCGCTGGCTGTTGGTGTAGCAGTGGACGGTCTGCATCAGGGCGTGCTCCAGCCCGAACCGGTCATGCAGCACGCGCGCCAGCGGCGCCACGCAGTTGGTGGTGCACGAGGCGTTCGAGACCACCCGGTGGCGCTCCGGGTCGAAGCTCCGGTGGTTGATCCCGAAGCAGAAGGTGGCGTCCACGCCCTCGGCGGTGGCCGAAACAATAACCCGCTCGACCGGCGCGCCGGAGGGCGAGAGATGGCCGGCGGCGCCGGCCCGGTCCCGGAACTGCCCCGTCGACTCCACCACGACCTGGGCGCCGGTCTCGTCCCACGGCACCTCGGCGGGTACCGCCGCCCGGAAGACCGGGACCCGCCGCCCGTCGAGGATCAGCGCTCCCGGCTCGGCCGCGACCTCCCCGGGGTAGCGCCCGTGGAGCGTGTCGTGGGCCACCAGGCGGGCGAGGACGGCGGGCTCCGCCTGGTCGTTGACCGCCACCAGCTCGAGCTCCGGGCGTTCGCGGACGATCCGCAGCAAGGCCCGGCCCACGCGGCCCAGGCCGTTGATGGCGATCCGTGCGGTCATTGCGGGCTCCGCCGGTCGGCGGCGGGGAAGGTCATGGTCGGCGCGGTCTCGAGGGGAGGGAAGGAGGACGACGCGGCCGCTCAGTCTACCACCGAGTCCGTGGCGAACGGCGCGGGGCGCAGCGCTAGGTCGTGTCCCACCAGCGTGTGGGCCAGTTTCAGCCCTTGACGGCGCGGTAGCTTCGGGCGATCCGCCGGGGCCACGCGCGCCCCGGGACCCCGAAGCGGCCCGACGGGAAGCGGCGAGCGACCCGCCGGGCCTAGCCAGACAGAAAGGATTAGCTCCATGCCTGACCGCCAGAAGTCTATCCAACCGACAGAACCGCCGTCGCGCCAGGAGAGCCCGAGTCCCGCCTCGGCGCCGTCCCGAACCCGCCTCCGGACTGGGAGAACGACCGGGCCATCCGCCATACCTGGCTCAGGCCCTTCGATGACGAGGAGCGGGCCGCCGCGATGGAGACGGTCGCCGACCTCATCCTCGAGATCCGGCAGGCCATCGGCGAGGATGAGTCCGAGCTGGACCTCAGCGTCTATTCCCAGGTGGTCGCGCTGGCTGCGGTCACCCTGGAGGATCCCGACCGGGTGCAGCAGACCCTCATGACCAGCTTCGGCACCGGGGCGTCGCCGAACAACGCCTCGCCGGAGCTGCGGTCGGTGCTCGGCGCGGTGCTCGCCTGGGTCTCGCAGTCCTGCTCCGTCCTCCGGCCGGCGGTCCTGCACGAGCTGGAAGGCGAGGAGGGCGCGTCGTGATGGCGCGAAACCTGGAGGTGGCCCGGGAAGCCGAGCGGGCAGCCGCGAAGGTGGAGGCTCGCGAGTAGGTTGGGGCCGAGCGGTGGAACCGAGGGGCGGCTCTCCGGGGCCGCCCTTCGTGTATTATGGGTCTGTC
Source organism: uncultured Acidobacteriota bacterium (assembly GCA_963741925.1). Taxonomy (GTDB): domain Bacteria; phylum Acidobacteriota; class Thermoanaerobaculia; order Multivoradales; family DATKCC01; genus CAVUBL01. Next base: position 50,256 of record CAVUJU010000001.1, on the reverse strand, counting down.
GGCTGGCCTACACAACCCGTGACTGACCGGTTGCTGAAGCGATGAAGGAACTCTTTAAGGTCCGCTTAGGGGGTGGGCAAGTCCAATCTGGATTTTTGCCGGTTGATGCTCTGGGCCTAGTCAAAGATCTCATGGCCGCCATGGCCGAGGAGGGCGGCGACCCTGATGCTTGGGCTCGCGCCAATCCGCATTTGGGGGTCCTCGCGGCCGAGTCGACCACTGCGACGGTTCTGGCGGAGGAGTATTCCGAGCTGGCTCCGGCAGCTCAGCTCTTCACTCTGAAGGCAGCAGAGAAGAACCTTCGTCCCTTGGGTCGAAGCGTCGTCGAGAAGTACTTTAAGCCCGGGCAAGTGTGGAGCTTCGCTGAGGTCACGGTTTGCAACGACAGGCGCCCCAAGGTTCGTTTCGATATTGAGTACCGGCAAGCCATCAAGGAAGAGCAGCGTCCGGTCTCCGGAACGGACGAGTTCTACGCACGCGTCGTGCGAGTTGGCGGAGAAAGGCCGACTGCCAAGCTAGAGATCGGCAACGAGACCGGAACCTTCCGCGTCACGAATCAAGAGATCGCCAAGAAGCTCGCCAACCGCCTCTTCGAGACCGTGAAGATCTTCGCCGATGTGAGGTGGGACAGCAGGACGCTGGAGATCCTCGACATCGTCGTAACCGGCATCGATGAGGATTGGCAGGACATCCACCTCGCCCAAGTCATAGACCGCTACGGCGGAAGGCTGCCGTTGGATCTCTCCGTCGGGAGCACTGCGGAGTTGCTGGCCGAAAGAGAAGAGGCTCGGAGATAACATCCGTGTCCTCTCGGATCATCACGCTCGATACCGAAGTGCTCATCATAGCTGCCGGTGGTGAGACCGACCTTGAGCGCGGCAAGGAGCGTGCTCTACAGATGATCGAGCACCACGCGGGGCGAGGCGACTCCATCTACTTGCCAGCACCTGCCTTTGCCGAGAGTTGCCGCAGTATTGACGAGGACGTCCTCGCTTTGCTGCGGGTGATTCCGTTTGACGCGCGGGCCGCTATCCTCGCCAACCATCTCACGTCTCCGATTCGTGAGGCAGCAGCTAACGCCCCCGGCCCACCAGAGGGGCCTACTCGTCAGAACCTCAAGGTGGACGCCATGATTCTGGCGACTGCCGAAGCTATCGGCGCTGACATCTTCTATGTCGGGCGCGATTCGTGGTTTGCCAAGACAGAGCAAGCGCTTCGAGGCACGGCGCACCAGCTCAGGCTTGAGGTCCGCCAGCTCCCAGCCTTCCAGCCCCAAGAGCAAGAGCTACCAATGGACGGCTAGGCGCCCTCCTCTCGCGCACCACCTCAATCCAGCCTGACGTTCTCTCGCGCGGCCATTGAGCCGCGCCATTGCTACCCCTTCAGCTCCTTCCGGGCCTCCCGGACCAGGACCCCGCGAATCCAGTTCGTCAGGGTCTGCCCGGAGTGGTCGGCCGCCTGTCGGATGAGCTGGTCGTGGTCGGTGGTGAGGCGAATGTGTAACTGCGAGGAGTGAGCCCGCTTCTCTTCACTGGTAGCCATGGCGAGACTGTATACCCAAATGATACCCGGAGCCAACACGATTCCTTCGCCAAACCGCTTGACATAGGTGTACCCAGTGGGTTCACTACTGACGGTCAAAGGAGCCCGCCATGCACTGCCCAGCCTGCCACGCCGAGACCACCGCTGCACCGCCTGCGGCAAGACGTGGACCGACGCCCCGCCGGCCTCGCCCATCGCCCCGATGCGCCTTCCCTTCGACCGCGCCGTCCTGGTGCTGTCGCCCCTGTCCGAGGGGACGAGCATCCGCTCGGCGGAGCGGGTCACCGGCCACCACCGCGACACGATTTGCCGGCTGGTCCTGGTGGCCGGCGGCAAGTGCGAGGCCCTGCTCGCGACGATGAACCAGGCCGTCGAGGTCGAGAACGTCGAGGTCGACGAACTGTGGGCCTTCGTCGAGATGAAGGAGAAGACCCGGGCGAAGAAGGGGATCACGGACCCGGAGGTCGGCGACAGCTACACCTTCCTGGGGCTCGACGCGGACACCAAGCTGATCCTCGCCCACCACACCGGCCGGCGGACCGCGCAGCACACGGACCGCTTCATGGAGAAGCTCGACCGGGCCACGGCCGGCCGGTTCCAGCTCACGACGGACGGGTTCTCGGCCTACCCGGAGGCGGTCAACTTCCACCTCGGCACCCGCACCGACTACGCCACGCTCGTCAAGGAGTACGGCACGGAGACGCAGGAAGAGCGGCGGTACAGCCCGCCGCGCACAATAGGCGCGACCAACACCGTCATTCACGGCCAGCCGGATGAGGCCCGGATCTGCACCAGCTACGTCGAGCGGCTCAGCCTCGACGTGCGGATGAGCAACCGGCGGTTCACCCGGTGGACCAACGCCTTCTCCAAATCCGCCATCCACCACCGGGCCTCCGTAGCGATCATGGCGGCGGCGCACAACCTCTGCCGGATGCACCGGTCGATCCGCATGACGCCGGCCATGAAGGCCGGGGTTACCAACCGGATTTGGAGGGTGGGGGAGCTACTGGCGGCCTAGAAGGCGGGACCGGAGGCGAGCCTGTCGCCGGGACTCAAGGGGCTGATGCTTAATGCTCGTTATTTTCAGCCTCTCGGAGAATCCGCGAGCCTCGAGGGTGAAGCTCTCCCCCTCTTTCACGTCGCCATCGCCGAACTCAAGGATCCATTTGCGCTCTTCCCTCTCCGGCACGCTCGCGATCGCCTTGAATGACGAGACTTCGACCGTCGATAGCCCTCCCAAGCCTCGGGCGGCGGCAAAGAGTTTGTCTAGCCGAAGGATGCTCCCCTTTATCTCCTGGCAGGGCTCTGAAAGCCTGACCGCGAAGCGGGGCGGGGAGTGTCTGCGCCTAGCTGCAACGACGCATCTAAACTGCCATGGCGCGTCCTGGTCGTCCGCCGATCTCTTCTGCCGCCAACTCCTCAAGACCTCAAGTCCTCGCCCCGTGCGAGGACGATCCTTCGCCCACAGCGGGCGAATCAGAAGCCAGAACCATAGGATCGTTCCGACTAGATGTCTACCCTGGGCCAGCTCGTGACGAACGAGCCGAGTTCCTCAAGGAACAGACCGAGAGGGAGGGGGCGTCCCCTTCCCCCCCGTGGGGTGGGAAGGGGATCGAGGGGATGCGGGGGGCATCCGGTCAACCGTCCCCTTCCCCCCCGTGGGGTGGGAAGGGGATCGAGGGGATGCGGGGGGCATCCGGTCAACCGTCCCCTTCCCCCCCGTGGGGTGGGAAGGGGATCGAGGGGATGCGGGGGGCATCCGGTCAACCGTCCCCTTCCCCCCCGTGGGGTGGGAAGGGGATCGAGGGGATGCGGGGGGCATCCGATGAATCCAGCGGTCTGGAGTCGCCGTTCCGAGGAGCGCAGCCGCGATCGGTCGGCGTGGGCGGGGGGCCAGCGGCCCGTGGCGCCGGAGACGCTTCAGACGCCTCGTCGGTTTGAGGCGGAGCCTCGCTAGGAAGACGAAGAAGGCGATCCAAGCGACGTAGGTCCAGCCGACCGGACCGAAGAAAGCCCCGGCGTTCACAGCCTGACCCCACAAGGCGAAGGCACCGGCGGTGACGGTCGCCACCGCCCCCATGGCTGTCGCGTGCCGATGCCCTGCCATCGATCCGGAAGTGTACAGTGGCGGTCGGGCCGGCAGCTCACGGCGCACCCCCTTCCGCATCGCCGCCCCGCTGCCGCCCCGGGGCGCCCCGGGCGCCAACACCCTGTTAGGACACGACCCAGCGCTACGGCGCCGGGTCCGGGCGGCGTCGCGCCGGGCCGGTCACCAGGCGTGCGGGCGCGGGCAGGAAGACCACCCGTCCGCGGCCGGCCCGCTTGGCCTGGTAGAGCGCGGCGTCGGCGGCGGTCAAGAGGTGCTCCGAGCCCGGGGCGCAGTCCTCCTCGATGCCGCTCGCCACGGTGCCGCCGATCGACGCGGTCACCCGGACGCGCGCCCCGCCCGCGGCCGGCACGCAGGCCGACGCCACGGCGATCCGCAGGGCCTCGGCGACGGCGCGCGCGGCGGCGGCGTCGGTCTCCGGCAGCACGACCAGGAACTCCTCGCCGCCGTAGCGCCCCAACAGGTCGCTCTGGCGCAGGCGATCGGCGAGCACCCGGCCGACCTCGCGCAGGAGGGCGTCGCCCACCAGGTGTCCGTACCGGTCGTTGACCGCCTTGAAGTGGTCGAGGTCGAGCATCAGCACGGCGAGCGGCCGCCGGTAGCGCTGCATCCGCTCCACCTCGCGCTCGAGCAAGCAGAGCACCGTGCCCCGGCGCAGCGCTCCCGTCAGCCCTTCCCAGGTCGCGGCCTCGAGCAGGGTGGCGCTTTCGAGCAGCGCCGCGAGCTGGAACGAGACGAGGTGAAGCAGCTCGAGCTCCCCCTGGGAGCAGGAGCCGCCGCCGGTCTTGGGCCCGACGACCAGGAGGCCCACCAAGTCGTCCCGGCGCAGGAGCGGGATCACCCAGTCGGCGTCGAGCCCGGCCAGGCACCGGCCGAGCGCCGAGGCGCCGTCGGCGAGGGTCCGGGCGCGCTGGCAGCGCCGCAGGCGCCGCAGGACGAGGAGCGACGTGGGATCGGGGTCGGTGGCGCCGGGTCGGCAGTCGGCGTCGGCGACCGTGGAGGCGAGGAGCCGCGGCTGGTGATGGCGCCGGTCCAGGTCTGCCAGGGAGACTGCGCGGACCCCGAGGAGCTCGCGGAAGCGCTCCACCGCGACCCGGGAGAGGGGCTCGAGGTCGCCCACGGCCGCGAGCTCGGCCACCAGCAGGAAGACCTCCCGTTCGAGGTCGAGGAGCGCGGGGTCGCGCCCCGAGCCGGGCTCGTCCGGCCACGGGGGGCGAGGCCGGGAGGAGGGGGCCGGGAAAGCCCCCCGGGCTGGGCGCAGGCGCGACACGGTATCGAGCCTGACACCCCGCGCCGGCCGGCGCACCGGGGAAAATCCCCCAGGCCGGGGCGCCGACGGCCCCCAGGAGCCCGCGGACCGGCGTCCGGCCGCCGCGGGCCGCGGTAACATCGCCGGGCGCGCCCGTCTCCCGGGCGTCCGCGAAGGACTCTCCGTGCCGAACCCTGCGCCGCCCCTCGTCCTCGGGATCGAGACCTCCTGCGACGACACCGCCTGCGCCCTGGTCGACGGCCGCGGGCGCGTGCTCTCCTCGGTGGTCTCGAGCCAGCTCGCCGCCCACCGCCCTTACGGCGGCGTGGTGCCGGAAATCGCCTCGCGCGAGCACCTGGCGAACTGGCCGCCGGTCTTCGCCGCCGCCCTGGCAGGAGCGGGGGTCGCCCTCGCCGACGTCGACGCCGTCGCCGCCACCCGCGGCCCCGGCCTGGTGGGCTCGCTGCTGGTCGGCCTGTCCCTCGGCAAGTCCCTCGCCTTCGGCCTGGGCCGTCCGTTCCACGCCGTCCACCACCTGGAGGGCCACCTCGTCTCCCCCTTCCTGGGGCCGCCGGGCGACGGCGGTGAGCCGGCCGCACCGGTGCCGGAGGCGTTCACCGGCCTGGTCCTCTCGGGAGGGCACACGACCCTGGTCCAGGTGGCCCACGGCCGGGTCGAGACCCTCGGCGAGACCCGCGACGACGCCATGGGCGAGTCCTTCGACAAGGTGGGCAAGCGCCTGGGGCTCCCCTACCCCCAAGGTCCTCGGGTCGACGAGCTGGCCGAGGGCGGCGACGCCTCCCGCCGGCCGTTCGCGGTGCCCTCGTGCGGCGCCGACAGCCTGGACTTCTCGTACTCCGGCTTGAAGACCCAGACGCTCGCGGCCGTCGAGGCCCTCGAGCGCCGCGGCGTCGCCACCCGTCCGGCCGAGGCCGAGCCGGTCCTTCCACCCGAGGTCCTGGACCTGCTGGCCGGCTTCCGCCGGGCGGCGGTGGGCCAGGTGCTCGAGCGCCTGGAGCGGCTCCGGCGCGGCGGCGGCATCGCCGGGGTGCTCGCCGTCTCCGGCGGGGCGGCGGCCAACCGCCTGCTCCGCCGCGAGCTCGCCGCCTGGGCCAGGGCCGAGGGGATCGAGCTGCGCCTCGTGCCCCTGGTCTACTCGGGCGACAACGCCGCCATGATCGCCTTCGCCGCCCTGCTCCGGGAGCTCCGGGGAGAGCGCGACGACCCCCTGGCGGCCGAGGCCGCCTCCCGGATTCCCCTGTAGAATCCCCGCGCCCTGCCAGCGATCGAGCCACGCCGCGCCGACAGCCGGGAAGGGATCGAGGGGATGCGGCCGGGGGGGACCCGATGAATCGAGCGTTCTGGAACAGCCGTTCAGGCGAGCGTCGCGGCGAGAGCTCGACGCGGGAGGGGGAGCTCCGGTTCCCGGCGCCGAGCCCGCTCCGGCCGCCCCGCTCCTCAGGAGACCCGTTCCCATGAGATGGCCGACCAGCGAGCAGTTCCGGGAGTGGTCCGGCGAGATCTCGAACCGGAAGGAGAAGGAGGCGGTCGCCGAGCGGGTCGCCCGCGAGGTCGAGAACGGGCAGGTGATCGGGGCGGGCTCGGGGTCGACCGCCTTCCTCGCCCTCCACGCCATCTCCCGGCGGATCGAGCGCGAGGGCCTGGCGGTCACCGCGGTACCCACCTCGACCGAGGTGGCGCTCGCCTGCTCCGCCCTCGGCATCCCCACCACGGGTCTCGCCGCGGCCCGGCCCGACTGGGGGTTCGACGGCGCCGACGAGGTGGCCGACGTGGAGGGGGCCGTGGGCCTGCTCAAGGGCCGGGGCGGCGCGATGTTCCGGGAGAAGCTGGTGATGGCGAGCCAGCCGAAGACCTTCATCCTGGTCGACCGCTCGAAGCGGGTCGAGCGACTGGGCACCCGCTTCCCGGTGCCGGTGGAGATCGCTCCGGAGGCCCTCCACCTGGTCCTCGAGCGCCTCGAGGAACTGGGCGCCGCCGAGGCCCGCCTGCGCGCGGCGGCGAGCAAGGACGGCCCGGTGCTGACCGAGGCCGGCAACCTGATCGTGGACGCCCGCTTCCCGCGCATCCCCGCCACCCTCGAGCGGGCGATCAAGGCGATCCCGGGGGTGATCGAGTCGGGCCTGTTCCTCGGCTTCCCCGTGGAGATCGTCACGCCCTGAGGCGCGGGGGTTGGCAAGGGCCGGGGCGCGCGGTACACTACGGCGCCGAGCCGTCAGCTCAACATGCCGGTAGCCCCAAAGCGGAAGGTCCGCTTTGCCGGCCACATAGAGAACTAGAGTTTAGGAGACGCCCCTGATGAAGTCCGGAGCCAGCCCTCTCCGGTGCACCCGCGCCTTGTGTTCCACCGTCGTCGCCGCGATCGCGGTCCTCCTCCCGATCGCCGCCCTCCCCGCCGCCGCCCAGAGCCTGCGTCCGACCCCCGCCTCCCTCGACCGCCAGAACCGGGAAGCCCGCCTCCACGAGTTCACCTACCTGGTCACTCCGGGCCAGGTGCGCAAGTTCATCGAGCTCGGCTACCTGGTGCGGGTGCCGGGCAACCGGGACTACACGCTCAAGCCGGGGGTCTCCTTCCCGTACGCACGGCCGGCGGTCAAGCTCTTCCTGGAGCGCCTCGCCGCCCAGTTCCACGCCGACTGCGGCGAGCGCCTCACGGTCACCAGCCTGACCCGGCCGAAGAGCCGCCAGCCCTGGAACGCCTCGTCCCGGTCGGTCCACCCGACCGGCATGGCGGTCGACCTGCGGGTGCCGGCGACCTACCGCTGCCGCCGGTGGCTCGACTCGACCCTCGTCTCCCTCGAAGGGGGTGGCGAGATCGAGGCCAACCGCGAGCACCACCCGCCGCACTACCACGTCGCGGTCTTCCCGGACCCGTACCGCGCCTACGTGGCGAGCCTCGACGGGAACGACGACCAGGAGGCCGAGGCGTCGTCGGTGGCCGTCGCCGCCATGCACTACCACGTGCGCCGCGGCGACACCCTGTGGCGGATCGCCCACAGCCACGGCACCAGCGTGGATGAGATCAAGACCGCGAACGAGATCCGCTCGAACCGCATCCAGCCCGGCCAGGTGCTGGAGATCCCGTCGCATTGACCGGGGTCCCCCCCGCATCCTCTCGATCCCCTCCCGGCGGGTGTTCAGCTGGCAGGCGGCGAAGGGCACCGAACGGGTGAAGCGGCCGAGCTCCGTCTCGGCCGGACGGCGCGGAGTCCGACCCCGACGCGGGCTTCCGGCAGGCACCCGACACCGCGACCGAGCCGGCCGGTGCCGATCGAGCCGTTCGCCCGGCCGAGACGGAGCTCGGCCGCTTGTACGCCCGCGAGGGTGCATGGTCAGAGAGGTGCGAGTCCTCTCCAGGCATACGCTCTCCGGCCTGTAATCGACTCTGACTGCGTCGCCGCGAGGCGGGGTGGGGAGTAGGAGGAGATGAGCGATCAGTCCGTAGGCAACGAACCCGATTCGGCCGGTAGGACTCGGCGAGCCTGCAAGCGAATGGCGAAGCCCGGACCCGGGAGAGCCGGGGTGCCCGTCGCGCTGAGGGGTAGCGTGCGAAAGCGTGGGCGGGGGGCCTACAGGTGGTTGGGGACGGAATGATCGCGACGGCCAGGCACCGTAAGCGGGGAGACCTGTCGTCCACGAGGAGAAGCAGGGCGGCAGGAGTCAGAGCTTCCATAGTAGCGAGGAAGCGCCGTAATGGGCGTGGAGCGAAGGGAAGCAGGAAGGTGGATGCGTGACGGCCAGGACGAGAGACGAGACCCCGGCGCGAGTGGGGCGAGCCCCTAACCCCGGCGGAGAGGTCCGGTCCCGATGGGGCTGGGCCGAACCCTCGGTCTGGACGGAGCGCATGCTGCGGGCCCTGGAGACCGGGGTCCGAGGAGGGACGTGGTTCAGCCTGATCGACAAGGTCTGCCGGAAGCAGACGCTTCTGCGCGCGCTCGAGAGAGTCGAGCGCAACGGGGGCGCCGCGGGGGTAGATCACGTCACCGTGGATCACTACGGATCGCGCCTGGAGGAAGAGGTGGAGACGCTGTCGGCGTCCTTGCGGGACGGTAGCTACCGCCCGCAGGCGGTGCGTCGGCGGTGGATCCCCAAGCCGGGAAGCCGCGAGAAGCGGCCCCTGGGGATTCCGACGGTGCGCGATCGGGTGGTGCAGGGCGCGTTGCGCTTGGTCCTGGAGCCGATCTTCGAGCGGGATTTCGCCGAGCACAGCTACGGCTTCCGCCCGGGGCGCGGGTGCCGGGAAGCGCTGGAGCGGGTCGAGGAGCTCCTCGACTCGGGCCACACCTGGGTGGTGGACGCCGACCTGCGCCGGTACTTCGACACGATCGATCCGGAGCGCCTGCTGGCGCGGGTGCGCGAGAAGGTATCGGACGGGCGAGTGCTCGCCCTGGTCGAGTCCTTTCTCGAGCAAGAGGTACTGGACGGACTGGAGAGCTGGACGCCCGAGCGGGGAACCCCGCAAGGCGCGGTGATCAGCCCCCTACTGGCCAACATCTACCTCGACCCGCTGGACCATCTTCTGGCCCGCGAGGGCTTCGAGATGGTGCGCTACGCCGACGACTTCGTGATCCTGTGTCGGAGCGAGACCGAGGCCCGCCGGGCGCTTGCCCTGGTGGAGGCGTGGACGGCCCAGGAGGGCCTGAGCCTTCACCCGGACAAGACGGCGGTGGTGGATACCACCGAGCGGGGTGGCTTCGACTTCCTGGGGTACCACTTCGAACGGGGCTACCAATGGCCCCGCGACAAGAGCCTCCGGAAGCTCAAGGACACCCTGCGCCGCAAGACCCGGCGCACCAACGGTCACAGCCTCGATCGGATCACCTGGGACGTCAGCCGGACGTTGCGTGGTTGGTACGAGTACTACCGCTACAGCCACCCGACGACCTTCCGGCCGCTCGACCGGTGGATCCGCATGCGCCTGCGCAGCATCTTACGCAAGCGTCGCCGAGGCCGAGGCCGGGGCCGCGGTCGCGACCACCAGCGCTGGCCCAACGCCTTCTTCGCCGAGCATGGGCTGTTCAGCCTCGAAACCGCCTATGCCTCGGACCCGCAGTCCTCTCGTAGGTGAACCACCAACCGGAGAGCCGGATGCGGGAGATCCGCACGTCCGGTTCGGAGGGAGGGGGGGCAGGGAATCCAACCTGCCCTCCCTACCCCTATCATCCTTCGGTTGCCCTCCCGTCAAGGGTCCGACGAACGCCGGTCCACTCCTCCCTTCCCATCAGGCGGAAGGAACCGGTCCAGCCACCCAGAGGGCAGCCCACGGGGCCGCGTGGTTCCTCGCCGAAGTCCGACGAACGCCGATCCACCCCTCCCTTCCCATCAGGCGGGGGGAACCGGTCCAACCACCCAGAGGACAGCCCACGGGACCGCGTGGTGTCTCGCCGAAGTCCGACGAACGCCGGTCCACTCCTCCCTTCCCATCAGGCGGAAGGAACCGGTCCAGCCACCCAGAGGGCAGCCCACGGGGCCGCGTGGTGTCTCGCCGGCGCAGTTCGCCGCCGAGAAAGCCACCGGTCACGCGGGCGTGTGCGAGGCAACCCCGGTCCAGCTACCTCTACCTCTACCTCTACCTCGGCCTCACCCTCCGATATACGACATCTCGATCTTCGCCCGCCCCGCCGTCTCCCCCGTCCGCACCTCCGAATACCGATCCTCCCGCCCGAGCCACACCCCCTCGATGACCGACTGGATCTCCTCGTTCGCGACTCCGCCGCGGAGCAGCGCCCGGAGGTCCGTCCCTTCGGTGGCGAAGAGACAGGTGTAGAGCTTGCCCTCGGCCGAGAGCCGGGCCCGCGTGCAGCCGCCGCAGAACGGCTGGGTGACCGAGGTGATCAGGCCGATCTCGCCGCCGCCGTCCAGATAGCGCAAGCGCCTCGCCACCTCTCCCGGGTAGTTGGGCGGCACCGGCTCGAGCGGTAGCTCGGCCGCGATCCGCGCCACCACCTCGCGGCCCGGCACCACCTCCTCCATCCGCCAGCCGTTGGTCGTGCCCACGTCCATGAACTCGATGAAGCGCACGATGTGCCCCGTGCCCTTGAAGTGACGGGCGAGATCGACCACCGTGTGGTCGTTCACCCCGCGGCGGACCACGGCGTTCACCTTGACCGGCGCGAGGCCCGCCGCGGCGGCCGCCTCGATGCCGGCGAGCACCTGGGCCACCGGCACCCGGGTGTCGTTCATGCGCGCGAAGACTTCCTCGTCGAGGGAGTCCAGGCTCACCGTCACGCGGTCGAGGCCCGCGGCGGCCAGCGCGCCGGCCTGCTGGGCGAGGAGCGACCCGTTGGTGGTCAGCGCGATCTCGATGCCCGGGACCTCGGCGAGCATCGAGACCAGGCGCGGCAGGTCTTTCCGCAGGAGGGGCTCGCCGCCGGTCAGCCGGACCTTCTCCACCCCGAGCCGGCGGAACATCCGCACCAGCTCGCGGATCTCGCCGAAGTGGAGGATCTCCGAGCGGGGCAGGAACTCGAAGTCGGCGCCGAAGACCTCCCGCGGCATGCAGTAGCGGCAGCGGAAGTTACACCGGTCGGTGACCGAGATCCGCAGGTCCCGGAGCGACCGGCCGAGCCGGTCGACGGGACGGGACGGCAGGGTGGGGAGGGCGTCGAACATGGATCCAGCGAAGCATTCTATCAGCCGTCGCTGCGGGCCCGGACCGGTTCACCGAGCCCCCACGTACCTCTCCAGCACGTTGCGCCAGGCCGGGTCCTCGATCGTCGCGAGCAGCGCCCGGTCGATCGGCTCGCGCAGCTCGCTGCCCTGGGGCAGGGCGACGGCGTAGTCCTGGCGGGCGAAGGTCTGGGGCAGCACCGTGAGCGAGCCCTCGCCGTGGAGGGTCATGTAGCGCAGGATCGGCCGGTCGTAGACCATGGCGTCCACCCGCCCCGCCGCGAGGGCGGCGAGGGCCTCCCGGGCGGTGGCGAAGCTTTCGTGGTGCAGGTTCCGCGAGTCCAGGTACCGCTCGCTGGTCGAGGCCGCCACGGTCGAGACCCGGGCCCGCGGCAGATCCTCGGGCCCCTGCACCTTGGTCGCCAGCTGGGCCACGGTCAGCGACGAGGCGATCGCCGCCGTGAAGCTCGAGATCATGAGGATCCCGGCGAACATCCAGAAGAGCCCCACGATCCGGCCGCCCAGGCTGACCGGCGCCTTGTCGCCGTAGCCGACGGTGGTCATGGTCACGGCCGACCACCAGAACGCCGCGCCGAGCCCGCGCGCGTCGGGCGGAAACTGCCCCGGGTTGGCGCGGCGCTCGAAGAGCCAGACCAGGAGGCCGGCCCCGAAGAGCACCAGCACGAGGCTGCCGATCACGGTGAGGAGGCGCGGGTCGGCCACCCGCCGCCAGATCGAGCTCCAGCCGCCGGCCCGGTCCGCCGCCACGGCGATCCCGAGCCCCGAGCTGTAGAAGCTGTGGGTGAAGTCGACCCGCCGCTCCCGGGCCGAGGTGACGGTGAGCGCCGCCACCGAGGCGTCGAGGGAGCCGTCCTCGAGGCCGGAGATCAGGTGCGGCAGGTCGGTCTCGACCAGGCGGTAGCGAATCCCCAGCCGCTGCGCCACCTCCGACCAGAGCTCGATGGCGATCCCCCGCCACCGCCCGTCCTCCCCCTCGAGCGCGAACGGAGGCGCCACCTTCGTCCCCACCACCAAGACCCTGCCCCCGGCGATCCCGTCCTCCCCCTCCCGCCCCGCCCCCTGCGCGAAGAGCGCCATCGGGCAGAGCAAGAGGGCTAGAACAGCCCAGCTCGACGTCGCTCGCAGTCTTCGCTTGTCGGTTCCGTACCTCAGAGGCTTACCCCACCATCTACGATACAGGTCCTCTCGAATCTAGCGAAGCTCCGCCTCAAATCGACGAGGCGCCTGAAGCGTCTCCGGCGCCACGAGTCGCTGGTCCCCCGCCCACGCCGACCGATCACGGCTGCGCTCCTCGGAACGGCTACTCCAGACCGGTGGATTCATCGGATGCCCCCCGCATCCCCTCGATCCCCTTCCCACCCCACGGGGGGGAAGGGGACGCCCCCACCCTCTCGGGCTGTTTCTCGGGGAGCTCGGCTCGTTCGTCACGATTCTGGCCCGATCAGACATCTAGATCGCCAAAGAGTCCGACCCCGCCGATTCCTCCCCCCCCCGGAGTCCGCCCCATCGATCTTCCCTCCCCCCCTGAGTCCGACTCCGCCGATCTCCCCTCCCCCCCTCCTCGGCGGAGGAACCCGTCCCAACCGCCCACGGGGCAGCCCGCGGGGCCGCGTGGTTTCTCGCCGGCGCAGTTTGCCGCCGAGAAAGCCACCGGCCACGCGGGCGTGTACGAAGCCACCACCGTGCCATTGACCGAGCCTCCGGTCTCCCCGCCAAAGAGTCCGCCCCCGCCGATTCCTCTCCTCCCCCGGAGTCCGACCCCGCCGATCTCCCCTCCCCCCCTCCTCGGCGGAGGAACCCGTCCCAACCGCCCAGGGGGCAGCCCGCGGGGCCGCGTGGTTTCTCGCCGGCGCAGTTCGCCGCCGAGAAAGCCACCGGCCACGCGGGCGTGTGCGCAGCCACCGCCGCCTCAACTGCCTCAGCCGCCGCCACCACCACCACCACTGGCACCCTCCCGCAACACTTCCTCAAGATACTCCGCGATCCCCCGCGCAATCCCCCGCTTCCCCTCCATCCTCCGCCCCGCCCCTCCTTCCCCCCGCACGAACAGATACGCCACGTGCTCCTCCCCCGAGCCCATCTCCTCGCCCCGGTTCGCCACCACCGCCGGAAACCCCCGCCCCAGCCGCTCCCGCGCCACCTCCGCCAGCCCCTCCCGGCTCACCCCCTCCTGGTACTTGAAGACCACCATGTGGAGGTCCGGGAAGCGCTCGCGGACCTCGTCGATGACCTTCGCCGTCGGCACCAGCTCGAGAATCCACGAGCTCCGGCCGCTCGCCGTCTTGCCGGCCAGCGCCTCGGCCGGCCGGTAGTCCGCCACCGCCGCCGAGAAGACCCCGAAGGCGTAGCCTCCCTCGGCGAGGATCTCCGAGGCGAGCCGCCGGTACTCGTCGTAGGTCTGGGCCACGGTCACCGGCAGGTGGGCCGGCGGCTCGAGGTGGCCCCGGCCGTGGAGCAGCCGCACGTCCGCCCCGCGCAGGTAGAGCTCCTCGGTGACGAGCACCCCCAGGCGGCCGCTGAACCGGTTGGTGATGCTCCGCACCCCGTCGATCGGCACCGGCGTCGGCCCGCCCGTCACCAGCACCTTGACCCCGGCGAGCGGCGAGCGGCTCGCCGCCCGCGAGACCTCCGCCACCAGCACCGGGTCGTCCGGGATGTTGTGCTTGCCGTAGTCCTCGCGCGGCGGGATCACCCGCACCCCGAGGGTGGCCAGCGCCTCGAGCGAGCGGGTGAGGATCGAGGTGTGGAGGGTGCCGTGCATGGTGGGCGCGACCAGGACCGCCGACTCGCCCCGCTCCATGCGGCCGAGCCCCGAGGCCAGGGTCGCGGTCACCGGCGAGTCCGCGATCCCGGCCGCCAGCTTGTTGAGCGTGTTGTAGGTCGCGGGCGCCACCAGGTAGGCGTCGAAGGGCTCGGCGTCCGAGAGGTGCTCGGCGCGGGCGCTCAGGTGGTCCACGACGGGATGGGTGGTGGCCCATTCGAGGGCGTCGCGGGCGACGTAGCGCAGGGCCTCGCCGGAGGCGAAGGCGACCACCTCCGCCCCCTCCCGGCGCAGCGCCCGCGCCAGCCCCGGCGCCCGGTAGGCGGCGATGCCGCCGGTCACGAGCAGCGCCACCCGCCGCCCGGCCAGGCGGTCGCCCCGCTCGGGCACCTCGTGGTCCCCGAGCCCGGAAGGCGGCGGCGGTTGGAAGTCCCAGTTGTCCATGGCGTGGCGGGGGAAGTGTACAACCTGTGGATTGCACCGCCGCCGCGCCCTTGCTATGCTGTTATGGCATTGACAATTGCCCGGGAGCCCCTCGATGAAACGATTCCTTCGCCTCTTCCTCGTCGCCGGCGCGCTGCTCGCGCCGGTCGCCGCCTCCGCGGCGCCGCCGGAGATCGGCCAGCCGTACCTGGTCAAAGACATCGACCTGACGGGAGAGCCCACCTTCCCGGAGTGCAGCCTCTCCTCCTGTCCGCCGACGCCGCCGATCTACGGTTCCCTCCTCGAGCAGCTCACGCCCTTCGGCGATCGGATCGTCTTCGTCGCCGACGACCACGTCCACGGCTACGAGCCGTGGATCTCGGACGGGACCGAAGGCGGCACCCGCATGCTCGCGGACGCCTGTCCGGGCGAGTGCGGCTCCGCTCCCGTGATCGCCGGGGCGCTCCAGGATCGGGCCTTCTTCTGGGTCTCGCCGGGGCGGATGGGCGCGGGGGACTCGCTGGTCGAGGGGTACTCGCTGTGGGAGACCGACGGCACGCCATCCGGCACGCGCCCGCTCGACGAGCTCTGCCCGGATCTGTGCGACGTCACGCTGGGGACGGTGAGCGCCGGCGAGTTTCAGGGCTCCTTGTTCCTTCAGCTCTACCGCAACGGCGGCATCGACCTCTGGCGCACGGACGGCACCCCGGAAGGCACAGCGAAGGTTCTCCAGATCTGCCGCGGCGGAACCCTCTGCATCGATACCGCCGGCGGGTTCTTCGAGTTCGAAGGCAAGCTCTTCTTCAGCGCGCCCGGAGGTCTCTGGCGCCTCGACCATCCGTCGGCCGCGCCCGTCGTCGTCTGGTCGGCCAAGCCCCGTGGGTCCGCGGCCCTCGGCGGCTCGGTCGTCCTCACCATGGGCAACGGCCTCTACCGGATGGACGACCCGGACCAGGAGCCCGTGACGATCCTGAACCGCGTGAACACCCAGTTCTCGCAGCCCACGGCGTTCGACGGTCGGGTCTACGCCGCCGCCTACGAGACCTATCCACACCAGCGATCGCGCCTCTGGCGCACCGCGGGCACTCCGGAGAGCACGGCGCCGGCGACAGGGTTCTTCAACGGCCGGATCGAGCGCGTCTTCGCCCTCGAACGGGGCCTGGTCTTCGTCGTGGCGAACCGTCCCGACGACCAGGCTCCGGTCCTCTGGGTCGTGACTCCGGAATCCGGGACCCGGAAGCTCTTCGATCTGCCCATCGGGCAGATCGGACCTGCCTCCGGAGGACTCCTCTTCGCGGCGGCGGACGAAGCCCACGGCGAGGAGCCCTGGGTCACCGACGGGACCGAGGCGGGCACCCACCGGGTCGCGGACCTGTCGCCCGGCCCGGAGTCCTCCCATCCGGGGGAGGGAGGTCTCGCCCACACGGGCTTCGTCGAGGCGGGCGACCGGGTCTTCTTCGCCGCGGACCGCCCCGACGTCGACATCGAGCTCTGGGCCCTACCCATCGTCGAGCCCGCGGAGCCTCCGCCTCCTCCTCCTCCCGACGACACCTGGCTGACCTCCCCCGAGGTCCCCGGGTTCCGGGCGCAGGTCCGCATCTCGAGCCCGGGCGGTGGCACGATCTCTGGCCGCCCGGAGGCGCAGTGCCTTCCGGAGACCCTGTGCGTCAGCGGCGCCGTCCCCGGCCGTTCCGAGGTCTTCGTGCGGGTGGTCGGCCCGAAGCCGAACGGCTTCCTCTGGCCCACCCTGGTCAAGCTCAGCACCTCGACGATCGAGGTCTGGATCGAACAGACGGCCACCGGCAAGGTTCGCTACTACCGCCTCGAAGGCGCCCGGCCGGGGCACGACGAGCTGCCCGGCCTCTTCGACCGGCACGGCTTCGAGCCCTGAAAACCGGGATGTGGGAAGTGGCCCCGGGCCGGTAGACTGGGGGGCCGCCATGACCCCCCGCGACCGCATCCGCAACTTCTCGATCGTCGCCCACATCGACCACGGCAAGTCGACGCTCGCCGACCGCCTGCTCGAGCGCACCGGCTCGGTCTCCAAGCGCGACATGAAGGAGCAGCTCCTCGACGACATGGACCTCGAGCGCGAGCGCGGCATCACGATCAAGGCCCACGCCGTGCGCATGCGCCACCGCGCCCCGGACGGCACCGAGTACCTCTTCAACCTGATCGACACCCCCGGCCACGTGGACTTCTCCTACGAGGTCTCGCGCTCGCTCGCCGCCTGCGAGGGGGCGCTCCTGGTGGTCGACGCCGCCCAGGGCGTCGAGGCCCAGACCCTGGCCAATGCCTACCTGGCGGTCGAGGGCGACCTCGAAATCGTCCCGGTGATCAACAAGATCGACCTGCCGGCGGCCGATCCCGACCGGGTGCGCGAGCAGATCGAGAACGTCGTCGGCATCGACGCCTCGCGCGCGGTCCTCACCTCGGCGAAGAAGGGCGAAGGGATCGACGAGGTCCTCTCGGCGATCGTCGAGCGCATCCCGCCGCCTTCGGGCGACCCCGACGCCCCCTTGAAGGCGCTTCTCTTCGACTCCTGGTACGACCCCTACCGCGGCGTCGCCTGCCTCGTGCGGGTGATCGACGGCTCGCTCGCGAGCGGCGAGACGATCCGCTTCATGGCCTCCGGGCGCACCTACGAGGTCGACGAGCTGGGCGTCTTCGAGCCCAAGGCCCGCCGCGTCGAGCGGCTCTCGGTGGGCGAGGTGGGCTACGTCTACGCCGGCATCAAGGACCTGATCCAGGCGAAGATCGGCGACACCCTGACCCACCCGGCCCGGCCCACCGCGCAGCCCTTCCCGGGCTTCCAGGAGGTCAAGCCCATGGTCTTCGCCGGCCTCTACCCGGTGACGGCGGACGACTACGAGGGGCTGCGTGACGCGGTCGAGAAGCTGCGGCTCAACGACGCCTCGTTCAGCTACGAGCCCGAGAGCTCGACCGCCCTGGGCTTCGGCTTCCGGTGCGGCTTCCTGGGCCTCCTCCACATGGAGATCGTCCAGGCGCGGCTCGAGCGCGAGTTCAGTCTCGATCTCATCACCACCGCGCCCGGCGTCGGCTACCGGGTGACCACCACCGGCGGCGAGACCCTCGAGGTCGACAGCCCGGCGAAGCTCCCCGACGCCGGCAGGATCGAGACCTTCGAGGAGCCCTACATCCGGGCCACCCTGGTCACCCGCGCGGACTTCGTCGGCGGCCTCCTGGGCCTCGCCGAGGAGCGCCGGGGCGAGCAGCGAAGCCTCCAGTACCTGACCTCGGACCGCGTGCTGATCGAGTACGACCTGCCGCTCGCCGAGGTGATCCACGACTTCTACGACCGCCTGAAGACGGTCTCGCGCGGCTACGCCTCGTTCGACTACCAGCTCGAGGGCTACCGGGCGAGCGACCTGGTGAAGCTCGACGTCCTGGTCAACGGCGAGCCGGTCGACGCCCTGTCGCTCATCGTCCACCGCTCGAAGGCCTACGAGCACGGCAAGCGCCTGGTCGAGAAGATGCGCGACCTGATCCCGCGCCAGATGTTCGAGGTGGCGATCCAGGCGGCGGTCGGGCGCAGGGTGATCGCGCGGGAGACGGTGCGGCCGCTGAGGAAGGACGTCACCGCCAAGTGCTACGGCGGCGACGTCTCCCGGAAGCGAAAGCTCCTCGAGAAGCAGCGCGAGGGCAAGCGCCGCATGAAGCGGGTCGGCCGCGTCGACATCCCCCAGGAAGCCTTCCTGGCCGTCCTCTCTGTGCACGACTGAGACGAGCCGGCGACGGGCCCGCCCGCCTCTCGACGCGAGGAGCGAGGGAGTGACCCGGATCACGGCCGCGGGCTGATAGCCTCCGGCGGATGCCTGGAGACGCCCCACCCTCCGCCCCTCCGGAGGCCGCCGGGGAAGCCGAGTCTGCGGGCAAGGCGGTCCGGGTCTCCTGCTCGCCGGGGTTCCTCGAGTGGCTGGCCGCCGAGGGGATCGGCGTCGCCTTCACCACCTACCAGACGAACCGCCTCTTCCTGGTCGGGCGCGACGAGGGCGGCCGGCTGGCGGCCTTCGAGCGCCTCCTCGACCGGCCCATGGGGCTCGCGGCCACCGCCGAGCGGCTCTGGCTCGCCACCCGCTTCCAGCTCTGGCGCTTCGACCAGGTGCTCTCGGAGGGCGAGCGCTTCCGCGGGCACGACCGCCTCTACGTCCCCCGGATCGGCCACGTGACCGGCGAGCTCGACGTCCACGACGTCCACCTGCTGGGCGGCGGCGGCGCGGCAGGGGAAGGGCCGGCCGGCGCCCCCGGGGTGATCTTCGTCAACACCCTCTACTCCTGCCTCGCCCGGCTCTCGGAGCGCCACAGCTTCGAGCCGGTCTGGCGGCCGCCCTTCGTCTCGGACCTCGTCCCCGAGGACCGCTGCCACCTGAACGGCCTCGCCATGGACGAAGGCCGTCCCCGTTTCGCGACCGCGGTGGCGGTGAGCGACGAGGCCCAGGGCTGGCGCGCCCGGCGCACCGACGGCGGCGTGGTCCTCGACGTCGCGAGCGGCGAGGTGGTGGCCTCGGGATTCTCCATGCCCCACTCGCCGCGCGTCCACCGGGGCGAGCTCTACGTCCTCGACAGCGGCCACGGCGACTTCGGCCGCGTCGACCTCGCCGCCGGCCGCTTCGAGCCCCTCGCCCTCTGCCCCGGCTACCTCCGCGGCCTCGCGTTTCGCGGCGGCATGGCGCTGGTCGGCCTCTCGAAGCCGCGGGACAAGACCTTCCGCGGCCTGCCCCTCGACGCTCGCCTCGCCGAGGCCGGGGTCGAGCCGCGCTGCGCTCTCCTGGTGATCGACCTCGCGAGCGGCGAGGCGCGCCATCGCCTCGACCTGCACGGTGTCGTCGCCGAGCTCTACGACGTGGCGATCGTCCCGGAGACGGTGCGCCCCATGGCCCTCGGCTTCAAGTCGGACGAGATCCGCCGGACGATCACCTTCGAGCAGCCCTCCGAGGCCGGGCCGCGGCCGGTCCGCCACCTCCTGCGCCGGCTCGAGGCGGGCGAGGCCCTCACCCAG
Organism: uncultured Acidobacteriota bacterium; assembly: GCA_963741925.1. Classification (GTDB taxonomy): domain Bacteria; phylum Acidobacteriota; class Thermoanaerobaculia; order Multivoradales; family DATKCC01; genus CAVUBL01. Next base: position 30,506 of record CAVUJU010000001.1, on the reverse strand, counting down.
AGCGCGCCGATTCCGCGAGCCCCGGCGGCGAAGCCGGGCGAGGCGCCGCCGGCGGAGCCCGGCGCGCTGCCGTCGCGGCTCGCCGCCCAGACCCTGGAGCTCACCCTGGACCAGGCCCTCGCCCGCGCCGACCTCACCTTCCCGGACCTCGGCCGCACCGCCCTCGGCCGGCCGCTCCCCGAGCCGCTCCTCGCGACCGTCTTGACAGCCGCCCCCGGGGGGGCGACGGCCTCCGGGGCTTCCGCCGCGGGCGCGCCTCTCGCCGCCGCCGTCTCCATCCTCCGGCCCGGCGGCGCGGGTGCCGAGGTCGTCTCCTTCGCGGTGCGCTCGGACCTGCGCCGCCGCGGCCTCGGCAAGGTCCTCCTGGCCGCGGTCGAGGCGGAGCTCGCCCGGCGCGGCCTGCCGGCGGTCGAGCTCGCCTTCCGCGACACCTGGGAGTCGGCCACGGCGATGCGCGCGCTCCTCGCCGCCCGCGGCTGGTCGGCGCCCCGGACGCAGGTGCTCCTCGCCCAGACCGACTTCCGCCTCCTCGACCAGCCCTGGCTCGAGCCCCGGCCGCTGCCCGCGGGCTACGAGATCTTCCCGTGGGGCGAGCTCACGCCCGCCGAGCGCCGGGCGATCGTCCGCCGCCAGCAGCGCGCCCCCTGGTTTCCCGAGGATCTCTCGCCCTTCCAGCTCGAGGATCGGATCGACCTCGAGGTGAGCGTGGGGCTCCGCCACCTCGACCCGGGAGGGGCCCCGGCGGCGGCGGGCGGCGAGCGCCGGGTGATCGGCTGGCTTCTCGCCCACCGCGTCAAGGACGACGTCGTCCAGTACACGACCCTCTTCGTCGAGGAGGGCCACGGCCGGCTGGGGCGGGGGATCCCGCTGATCGTCGCGGCCGCCCGGCGCCAGGAGGCGGCCGGCGTGCCGCGGGCGATCTTCATGGTGCGGGCCGAGAACCGGGCGATGCGCCGCTTCCTCGAGCGGCGGATGGCCCCCTATCTCACCGACCGGGCCGAGCTCCTGCGCTCGGCCAAGCGCCTCCACTCCGCCGGGTCACCGGATCCGAGCCCCTCGTAGGGCGGGCCTTCCGCCCCGCCGCCGGGCCCCTATCCGCCCGCGCGCTTCAACCCGAACAGCCCCAGCAGCCCGAGCATCCCGGCGAACAGCGCGACCCCCCACTTCGACAGGGTCGGCACCTCGACCACGGGCGGCACCACCTTGCTCAGGAAGACTTCGGGTCCGGCGGGGGTGCCCAGGAAGAGGTCGAGGACGCCGTCGCCGTTGACGTCGCCCATGGCCGGGCTGGTCGGCGGGTCGACCAGCGCCGCGACGGGCACGGCGGTGGAGGCGTCGAAGGCCGGCGAGGTCTTGGTGCCGGTGTTCTCGACGAAGAAGGTCGTGGCATAGGCGCTGGTGAGCTTGGCGGTAAGGGGCGGGCTCGGCGGGCCGAAGTCCGCGGAGGAATACCCGCCCACCAGGAGATCGAGGTCGCCGTCGCCGTCCACGTCGGCGAGGGTCGGCGCCGGGCGGTCGAGGACGTCGGTGAAGTCGAGGACGAAGTCGGGCGTCGTGCCTAGGCCGGTGGGGCCGGTGGGGTTCAGGAAGAAGGCGACCTGGGCGGTCCGGTCGTCCACGGATGCGGGGATGTACTTCGCGTATCCCACCACCAGGTCGAGCTCGCCGTCGCCGTTGACGTCGGCGAAGTGCGGGTCGGCGGCGTCGCCGAAGTCGACCGACTCGAGGGGATGGGTGGCCGCGGGGTCGAGCTGGCCGGTGCCGTCGTCCTCCAGGAGCTCCAGGTGGCCGCCCACGCCCACGAAGGCGTCGAGGAGCGAGTCGTCGTCCAGGTGACCCACGGTGGGCGCCGCCGAGGGGAGGTATGCGGAGGAGAACGGGAGGGCGACGAGCGAGTTGAAGGTGAAGAACGGGTTGTCGGTGCCCGACTGGAGCTCCCAGCGCGGCGTGGTCGCGCTCCCCGTGTTGCGGAAGTACCAGACCCCGAGCTCGACGTCCGGCGGTTCGTCGACGACGTAGTGGTAGCCGAGGTACGAGACCAGGGCGTCCAGGTCGCCGTCGCCGTCCACGTCGACCAGCTCCAGCCGGTCGCCGGTCGAGAGGAACGCCGGGTCGGTCGTCGTGCCGGTGTTCTCGAGGTACTGGATGAACCCCTGGTCGTAAAACTTGCCGTAGCCGGAGCCGATGAACGCGTCGAGGTCACCGTCGCCGTCCACGTCCGCCAGCGCCGGCCCCGAAACGAACGCGAGCTCACCGGCGAGAGGATTGTCGTACCCGGTCTCTTCGACGAAGACCGGCGGGACGGGCGGGACGGTGTCGTTGCGGAAGAACCGCGTGTAGTAGCCGTTTCCGACGAAGCCGTCCTGGTCGCCGTCGCCGTCGACGTCGGCGAAGAAGGGCGCCGTGGACGGGAGGGGAAAGGACTCCCCGGCGAAGGGGTCCACTCCGGCAACCTTGGTCTGGTCGGAGAAGCTCGGGGTGAACTTGTCGCCGTCGTTGCGGAGGAAGTAGACCTCGGACCCGGGTCCAGCCATCGGGGAGACGAGCTTGGTCCCGACGGCGACGTCGAAGTCGCCGTCCTCGTCGACGTCCACGAAATTGGGCGCGGCGCCCGCGAAGCCGAAGACGAAGCCGGCGAGCGGGTTGGCCGCATCGTCGCGCACCAGGGTGCCGCCGTCGTTCCTGAAGAAGAGCACGCGGCCGCCGGTGCCGGGGCCTGAGTAGACGCCCTGGCCGACGAACAGGTCGAGGTCACCGTCGCCGTCGAGGTCGACCAGCGTCGGCGCCGACGGGCCGAAGGGCTCCGTGTCCATGGGATCCGTGGCATCGAACGACAGGTCGAGGGAGCCCGTGGGGCTGGCGGCGCCGGTCAGCTCGGTGTAGACCGGCTTGCCGTCGAGCGTCGGGTCGTTCCGCAGGTAGCGGACGTAGCCGTACTTGTCGCCCACGAAGGCGTCCAGGTCGCCGTCGCCGTCCCAGTCGGCGAAGAACATCCTGGGCGCCAGGCCGATCGGCGGCTGCTCGCCGGTCTCGTCGGCGAAGATGCCGAGCGGGTCGAGGAGGGGGTTCTGGGGCTGGGGCTCGGGCACCATCAGGCCGCCGGCGTGGTAGCGCGGCGCGAGAGCCGGGGCCCCGAAGGCGGAAGACGGTACCGACGACGCCGGAGGCGCCAGACCGAGCCGGTGCGCCCTGCTGCGCTCGGCCCAGGCCTTGGCGAGCGCGCGCGGATCCGCCTGGACGGTGCGGCGGAGATCCTCGAGGCGGTGGGGCAGCCGGTTTCGCCAGCGCTTGGCGATCTCGTGGGCGCTCGGCCGGGCGAGCGCCGTGCGCGACGAGACGACGAGGAACGAGGTGAGGGCGAGGGCGGAGCCCTGCCGGGCCAGGCGACGAATCGGCGGCATTCAGGCTTCTCTCGAAGGCATGCGGAGTTGGCAATCACCGCAAAGACAATGACTTACGTGGTTTCCGCGGACGTCTCACCAAGTCTAGAAGACCGGGTTTCCCTTGGCAACCCCAAGGGCCGGAACGTGACACGGTGCGGCCTCCCGGGCGATACCATCGCCGGCGAGATGGCCGATCCACCCACGCCCGCGAGCTCGCCGGCCCCGGGCTACGCGATCCAGCCGCGCGAGCGGCTCTCGGTCGCCGAGGTCCTGCAGCACGACGAGAAGCTGACCTTCCCGCCGATCGCGCGGCGCTTGGCGGTGCGGCCCCTGAGCGGTGTCCTGCGGGGGGCGCTCGCCCTCGACGGGGCGGGAGCGGTGGGGCTCGCGCTGGTGGAGACCGGCCGGGTCGAGGCAGACGGACCGGCCGGCGCCGGAGACGTCACCCAGCTCGTCTCCCTGGCGGTCCTGCCCGGGCATCGAGGCCGCGGCCTGGGCGGTGCCCTCCTCGCCGCGGCAGAGCGCCTCGCCAAGGAGGCCGGCGCCGGCGCCCTCGAGGGTGCCTACCGGACGAGCTGGCGGAGCCGCCGGGCGATCGAAGGCCTCCTCGCCGCGCGCGGCTGGTCGCCGCCCGAGACCCGGATGATCCTCGCCCGGGGCGAGACCCCCTTCGCGCGCCGGATCCTCGGCACTCCCGCCCCGGAGCTGCCGCCCGACGCCGAGATCTTCTCCTGGGAGGAGCTCACCGAGGGCGAGCGCGAGGCGGTGCTCTCCCGCCAGCTCGAGGATCCCTGGTACCCGGAGATCCTCACCCCGTTCCAGGAGGCGCCGCGGCTCGAGCCGACGGTGAGCGTGGGATTGCGCTGGCAAGGCGAGGTCGCCGGCTGGATGATCTGCCACCGGGTCGCCTTCGACACCCTCCAGTACAGCGCCTTCTACCTGCGCGAGGACCTCCGCGGGCGGGCCCTCGGCTGGGCGCTGCTGCGCGAGGCGGTGCGCCGCCGCCTGGCCGACCCGGACGTCCGGTACGCGATCTTCGCGGTCGACGCCCGGAACCGCCGGATGCGCTCGCTGGTCGCGACGCGCCTCCACGGCGCCCTGGCGGCCACCTCGGAGCTCAGGGTCAGCCGCAAGCGGCTCGATTGACTACTTCTTGGCGAAGCCGGTGACGACGTAGGAGCCGGAGCGCTGGTCCTTCTTGAGCTTGACGACGTTCTTCTTCTCGGCGTCCTCGAGCAGCTCGGAGAAGGAGTTGTAGCCGTAGTAGCCCTCGTTGAACGAGGGGCGCTTCCTCTGCATGGTCTGCTTGATCATCGAGCCCCAGAGCACGTCCTTGTTCTCGCGGATCAGGGCCTGGATGGCGTCGGTCATCAGGCTGAACGCCTCGCCGGTCTTTTTGGTCAGGCCGGCGAGCTGCGGCGCCTGCTGCTGGTCGCGCCAGATGTCCTCGTAGTAGATGAACTCGTCGCAGTTGTCGACCAGCAGGTTCGACGAGGAGTTCTTCACCCCGATGCCGATCACGTACTTGTCGTTCTCCTTGAGCTTCGAGACCAGAGGCGAGAAGTCGCTGTCGCCGGAGACGATGACGAAGGTGTCCAGGTGCTCCTTGGCGTAGCACAGGTCCATGGCGTCGACCACCATCTTGATGTCGGCGCTGTTCTTGCCCGAGTAGTACTTCTGCGGGATGTCGAGCATCTCGATCGCCGCCTCGTGGAAGGGCCGCTTGTAGTCGCTGTAGCGCTCCCAGTCGCAGTAGGCGCGCTTGACGATGATCTTGCCCTTCTCGAGCAGGCGCTCGAGGACCAGGTTGATGTCGAACTTCTTGATGTCGGAGTCGCGAACTCCGAGGGCGATGTTCTCCAGATCGCAGAACATCGCGATCTTGCGTTCGTCGTTCACCGATGGGTTCCTTTCCGGAACGTGTTCTGAGTGCGGTTCGCTGGAGGTGCCGGCGAGCTTCTCGGGCGACGGCGGCGATGTCGTCCGGCGTGATGTCGTGAGTGGTGGGCCGGCGCGGCGGACGGCGCGCCGGCCTGGCGGACGGGGCGGGCTCCGGCTCGGGGGGTGGCTCCTTCGCCGGTGCGGAGGCCTTGGCCGCCGGCGCCCTGTCCGGTGCCGTCTCCCTGGCCTTGGGCCGGGCCTTGGAGCGAGTGCGCTTCCTCGCGGGCTTCTTCGCGGCCTCCTGCGGGCCCGAGGGCGTCTCGGCCGCGGGTTCCGGCTCGGCTTGCGCCGCGGGCTCGGGGGGCGTTGCGCTCTGGGTCGCCGGGTCGGTGCCGGCCTTCTCGCTGTCGGCCGTGGGCCGCAACCACCAGGGTGTCACTGTCGGAGTTCCTTTCTCGGAGCGCCGCGGGGGCCGGCGACGAGGCCCGTGCGAACGGCTCGCGGGCGGGGTCTTGGGGAATCTGGGCTGCCCTGCGCGGGGGGTCTGGCGAGCCGGCGGCCGGAAGGCCGCGTACGGCATTGGGGCGGCGCCCCGAAATCGCATTATATCGGAACCGAAGGCGATCCTCCGGAATTTCTCGCCGGCCGGCCTCGCCGGGCCTCGATCGCCTCGTCGTCGGCGCCGGGGAAGCCCACCAGCCCCTCGCGCCGGAGCATCCGGAGGAAGAGCTTCCACGCGCTCGCCGGCCGTCTCGGCGCCCGCGCCCGCCTCGGCCCCAAGCTCCTCGTCGAGCGCGCGGGCGACCTCGGCGGCGCTCGTCGTGCCGTCGAGGCGCCGCCAGACGAAGGCGCCGAGCTCGTCGAGGCGCAGGCGCTTGACCCCGGTCAGGGCCGAGACGCGCCGGAGCAGGCCCTTGACCCCCCGCCCCGGGGGCATGGGCCGCTCGAGGACGATCCGCCCCTCCCGCTCCGTCCAGTCGGCGAGCCGCACCGGCCGGAGGCGGGCGAGGTCATGCTGTGACGCCGGGCCCCTAGTCAATCTTCGTCGCCGGCATCCCGCTGTCGCGCATCCGCTTGAGCGGCAGCCAGGCGAGCAGGTAGATGAGCACCGGGTAGATGACGAGGCCGAGGAAGAAGGACGGGGGGAAGCTCGGGGTCACCGCCGCGCGCAGCCGGGCCAGGCCGGGCATGAACCCGGAGCCGAGCACCAGGAAGGCCAGGATCACCGCCATCAGCGCCTCCCCGGCGATGAACCCGGAGGAGAGGAGCACCCCCATGTTCTCCGCCCGGGTCCGCTGCTCGCCGGTGGCCTGGGCGCGGTCGAGGCGCTTCTCGAAGATCCAGCGGATCACGCCGCCCGCGAAGATCGCGGCGGTGGAGAAGAAGGGCAGGTACATGCCGACGGCGACCAGCATCGGCGAGGGCGCCTTGATCAGGATCAGCCCGAGGGCGAAGAACATGCCGACGATCACCAGCGGCCAGGCCATCTGGCCGCCCACGATGCCCTTCGCCATGAGCGCCATCAAGCCGGCCTGCGGCGCCGGCAGCGCGGCCGAGCCGATGTGGTACACGCGGTCGAGGGCGGCGAGCGGCAGAGCGAGCACGGCGGCGGCCGCGATCACGCCGAAGATCTCGGCGATCTCCATCTTCCACGGCGTGCCGCCCAGGATGTGGCCCACCTTCAGGTCCTGCATCATGTCGCCGGCGATGCCGGCGGCGCAGCACACGATCCCGGCCACCCCGAGGACGGCGGCCACGCCGTGGACGTCGGTCAGGCCGATCGCCACCATGAGCACGGCCGAGATCAGGAGCGCCGAAAGCGTCAGCCCCGAGATCGGGTTGTTCGAGCTGCCGATGAGGCCCACCAGGTAGCCGGCGACCGCCGCGAACAGGAAGCCCAGGACGATCATGACGGCCGTCAGGATGAGCGAGCCCGCGTAGTTGTGGGCGAAGTACTCGTAGAGCAGGAAGACCGGGATGGCGAGCAAAGCGATCGCGCCGAAGACCTTCTTGATGTTCAGGTCTTTCTCGGTGCGTTCGGTCACCGCACCGCTCGCCGCCATGGCGCCGAAGTCCTTGAACGCCCTGCCGATGCCGTCGATCAGCGAGGTGCGCAGGTTCCACAGGGTGTAGAAGGCGGCGACGATCATGGTGCCCACGGCCAGCGGCCGGACCTGCCGCGACCAGACCTCGTAGGCGAGATCAGTGGGCGAGTGGCCGGCCCCGACGCTGGCCACGAGCCCCGGGTTGAGGAAGAGCGCCAGCGGCACGAGCAGGAGCCAGCCGAGGACCGCCCCGGCGAAGAGAACGGCCGCGATCCGGAAGCCCACGATGAAGCCCACTCCCATCAAGGCGGGCGAGGCGGCCGGAGTCTCGAACAGGATCCCACCCGAGTAGGTCGCCGGCTGCCCGAACATGAGGATCGTCGAGCGCTTCATGTTCCAGAAGCGGTTGGTGTAGTCGAGGACGAGCTGGATGCCGTTCGAGTTCTTGAACAGCTCCCAGAGGGCGGCGAGGCCCATGGCCCCGAAGACGTACTTGGCCCCGGTCGCCCCGCCCTGGCCCGCCTTGACGATCTCGGCGGCCGCCACGCTCTCGGGGAACGGCAGGTCGGCCTCGACCACCAGGGTGCGCCGGAGCACGATGACGAAGAGCACGCCCAGAACGCCGCCGATCATCATGATGACGGTGGATTCCCAGTAGTGGATGTGGTCCCAAGCGCCGCTGATCACGAAGGCGGGGATGGTGAAGATGGCGCCGGCGACCAGCGCCTCGCCCACCGAGGCCGCGGTCCGGGCCACGTTCTCCTCGAGGATCGTCCCGCGCATGAAGGGCAGGCGCAGGGCCGCCATGGCCACCACCGCCGCCGGGAAGGTGGCGGCGACGGTGAGGCCGGCCTTCATGCCGAGGTAGGCGTTGGCGGCTCCCAGCACCACCGCCATGGCGATGCCCAGGAGCACCGCCTTGACGGTGAGCTCCGCCGGCGACTGCGAGGCCGGGACGTACGGGGCGAACGGCTTCGGTTCCTTGGGCTCCATCGGTCTTGCCCCCGGTCGGTCGAACGGTTTCAGGAGATTGGATGAACCGCGCCGAATTCTACGGGCGGCCCTCCCGGGAGTCAAACGGAGCCGTGCTACCATCGAGAAGCCGTCCAGGGCGGTCCCTCCACCGCCCGCGGGCCATTCACAACGCCATCGCGGCCGTCCCCGGGCGGTCTCGCCGCCATCGAATCCCATCCCGTTCCATCTCAAGAGGGAGGCTCCCGCCATGACCTTCGTCTCCGACCTCGACCCCAGCGAGCTGTGGAAGCACTTCGACAAGATCCTGACCATCCCCCGCGCCTCGAAGGACGAGGGCCGGATGCGCGACTACGTCCGCGAGGTCGCCGCCGCCCGCGGCCTCGAGGCCAAGAGCGACCCGGCGGGCAACGTGCTGGTCGCCGTACCCGCCTCGCCCGGCCACGAGGACGCCGCCACGACCGTCCTCCAGTCGCACCTCGACATGGTCCAGGAGAAGAACTCCGACGTCGACTTCGACTTCTCGACCGACGCGATCCGGCCGGTGCGCGAGGGCGACTACCTGAGCGCCGACGGCACCACCCTCGGCTCGGACAACGGCATCGGCGTCGCCTCGATGCTCGCCCTCGTCACCTCCGACGGCGTGGTCCACGGCCCGCTCGAGCTCCTCTTCACCTTCGACGAGGAGACGGGGCTCACCGGCGCCGCCGAGCTCAGCCCCGACCTCCTCTCCGGCCGGCGCCTCTTGAACCTCGACACCGAGGAGGAGGGCTCGGTCTACGTCGGCTGCGCCGGCGGCGTCTCGGTCGAGGTTCACCTGCCGGTGGCGAAGACCCCGGTGCCGGCGAGCTCCGCCGCCCTCGCGGTCGCCGTGTCGGGCTTCCGCGGCGGCCACTCCGGCGTCGACATCCACCTCCAGCGCGGCAACGCCGTCGAGCTCCTCGCCCGGGCGATCCACGCCGCCACCGAGGTCGCGCCGGTGCGCGTGGCCACCTTCGCCGGCGGCTCGGCCCACAACGCCATCCCGCGCGAGGCGCGGGCCCTGGTCGTCTGCTCCGCGGACCACCGCACCGAGGTCTCCGACGCCATCCGCCAGGAGTTCACGGCGATCGCCGCCGAGCACCGCCCGGCGGACCCGGACGCGAAGATCGCGGTGGACGAGACCCCGGCGCCGCCCGAGGCCTGGGACGAGGCGTCGAGCGCTCGGGCCTTGGAGCTCCTGGTCGCCCTGCCCCACGGCGTGCGCTCCATGAGCTACGACATCCCGGATCTGGTCGAGACCAGCTCGAACCTGGCGACCGCCGCCGCCGGCGACGGCACGCTGGAGATCCTGGTCTCGGTCCGCAGCTCGGTCGACTCGGCGAAGCGCGCCGAGGCCCGGCGGGTGCGCGCCATGGCCGCCCTGGCCGGCGCCGCCTCGGAGCTCGAAGGCGACTACCCGGGCTGGAAGCCGGACATGTCGTCCGAGCTGCTCAAGGTGGTCGAGACGGTCCACGAGCGGGTCCTCGGCAGCGCGCCCGAGGTCAAGGCGATCCACGCCGGCCTCGAGACCGGGATCATCGGCGAGAAGTACCCGGGCATGGACATGGTCTCGATCGGCCCCCAGATCGAGTTCCCCCACTCCCCGGCGGAGCGCGTCCTGATCCCGTCGGTAGAGCGCTACTGGCGCCTCCTCACCGCCGTACTCGAAGAGATCGCGTAGAAGGAGCGCCCGCCGGCCGCGGGCTCAACGCCGAGGCCGCCGGTTCACGCAGGCCGGGCGCCGCCGGCGAGGAGTGAAGGAAGCCGATCCACCCCTCTCCTCCACCTCGCCGGACACGGGCCAAACCCCGAAGCCGCCCGTTCACGCAGGCCGGGCGCCTGCTCGAGAGTTCGCCGGCGCAGTTTGCCGCCGAACTCTCGACAGAGCCCGGCCGTGTGATGCGCCGAGCTGCGATACTCTCCGCCCGTGCCCGGCGACTCCCTGCCGTTCCACTACATCGCCGTCGACGGCCCCATCGGCGTCGGCAAGACCACCCTCGTCGAGCTCCTCACCCAGCGCTTCGAAGGCGTCAAGCTCTTAGAAGACGTCGACAACCCCTTCCTCCCCGACTTCTACCGCGAAAAACCCGGCAGCGCCTTCCAGACCGAGCTCTACTTCCTCCTCTCCCGCTTCAAGCAGCAACAGGACGCCCTCCAGCGCGACCTCTTCGACCGCCTGCTGCTCGCCGACTACACCTTCCAGAAGAACCGCGTCTTCGCCTACCTGAACCTCGACGACAGCGAGCTCCTCCTCTTCGACAAGCTCTACGCCCTGCTCGAGCCCCAGGTGCCGGTGCCCGACCTCGTCCTCTACCTGGTGGCCGACCTCGACACCTGCATCGCCCGGATCAAGAAGCGCCGGGCGGCGAGCCGCGCCCGGGGGGCCGCGCCCGGGGCGCCCGACCTCGACGACCTCTACGAGGCGGAGAAGGAAATCTCCCCCGAATACCTGGCCGAGTTGATCGACGCCTACCATCACTACTATCATTACTACGAGCGGTCCCCGCTGCTGGTGGTCGACACGCACCACCTCGACTTTCCCCAGCGGCAGGAAGACCTCGACGAGCTGGTGCACCGGCTGGCGAGGCCGATCCGGGGGACCGAGTACTTCGTACCGCTTGGATCCCGGAAAGCCCGGTGAACGGTCACCGGGTGGGACCGAGACGGAGCAGAGCGTGCTGAGGTCCGGCCACCGCCAGGGGGCCTGATCCCGTCCCGCGGAGCGCTCGCGGCCGGGACAGACACCCCAAGCCGACGCGGATGGGCCGGCGGCTCCCTCCCCGGCGAGATCGGGTCGGAGCCCTTCCTCCGGCATGCACCTTCCGTAGCCCGGCCGGCGCCGTCGCGGCGCCGCCAAGTCGCCGGGCTCGGCGGCCCGGCGCCCGGACGGCGCTCCGCATGGAGCGCTTGCGGGGCGCCCCACCGGCCGCCGCCGGTCTCCTCCTCGATCCCCGAGAAAGCGGTACCCGTCGCGACGGCGCTCGCGCGCGAGGCCTTGCCGCCGCGGAAAGGAGACCGCGTCGTGCCCGACACGCCGAAGAAGGTCACCGTCCCCTGGGTCGCCACCGCCCCGGCCGAAGGTCGCCGGGTGGTCATGGTGACCGCCTACGACTACCAGATGGGCCGTACCGTCGACGCCGCCGGCGTCGACGTTGTCCTGGTCGGCGACTCCGCCGCCAACGTCGTCCTGGGCTACGACGACACCCTGGCCGTGACGCTCGAGGAGATGCTCCACTGCGTGCGCGCGGTCCGCCGCGGCGTCTCCCGCGCCCTCCTGGTGGCCGACATGCCCTTCGGCTCCTTCCACCTGGGCGCCGGCGAGGCGGTCGCCAACGCGGTCCGTTTCGTCAAGGAGGGGGGCGCCGCGGCGGTCAAGATCGAGGGCGACCGCCCGGAGGTGGTCGAAGCCCTGGTGGCGGCCGAGATCCCGGTGATGGCCCACCTGGGGCTCACCCCTCAGTCGCTCCACAAGCTCGGCGGCTACAAGGTGCAGGGCCGGGGCGAGGAGGCCCGCGCGGCGCTGCTCGACGCCGCCCGGCGGCTGGAGGCGGCCGGCGCCTTCTCGCTGGTGCTCGAGTGCGTGCCGTCGGCGCTCGCCGCCGAGGTCACGGCGGCCCTCGGCATCCCGACGATCGGCATCGGCGCCGGCCCCGGCACCACCGGCCAGGTGCTCGTCTACCACGATCTGCTGGGTCTCGAGGAGCGGATCGCGCCCCGCTTCGTCCGGCGCTACGCCGAGCTCGGCCGCGCCGCCCGCGAGGCGATCGAGGCCTATGCCGCCGACGTCCGCGCCGGCCGCTTCCCGAGCGCCGAGGAGAGCTACGGCGACCCGACCCTGCCGGCCGATCCCGCGGCCGCCGAAGGCGTCGCCAAGCTCTACGGATGAGCCGTGATCCGAACGCCTGAAGCGAGCGAGCTCGCCCGCGCCGTCGACGGCTGGCGGAGGAGCGGCGCCCGCGTCGGCTTCGTGCCGACCATGGGGGCGCTCCACGAGGGGCACCTCTCGCTGGTCCGGCGCGCCCGGGAGCTCGGCGAGCGGGTGGTGGCCTCGATCTTCGTCAACCCGGCCCAGTTCAACGAGCGCGCCGACCTCGAGCGCTACCCGCGCGCCCCGGAGCGCGACGCGAAGCTCCTGGAAGACGCCGGCTGCGACCTGCTGTTCCTGCCCACGGAGGCGACCCTCTACCCGCCGGGCCCGACGGGTGGGGCCACCTGGGTGGTGCCCGAGGGGCCGGCCGAGGGGCTCGAGGGCGCCTTCCGCCCCGGCCACTTCCGCGGGGTGGCGACGGTGGTGCTCAAGCTCTTGAACCTGGTGCGGCCGGACTTCGCCGTCTTCGGCGAGAAGGACGCCCAGCAGCTCGCCGTCGTCGAGTGGCTGGCGGCCGACCTCTTCCTGCCGGTGGAGATCGTCCCCGGGGAGACGGTGCGCGAGGACGACGGCCTCGCCATGTCGTCCCGCAACGCCCTCCTCGGGCCCGAGGAGCGCCGGGCCGCGCGGGTGCTCTTCCGGGCGCTCCGCGCCGCCGAGGCCCTGGCCCGCCCGGGCGGCGACGCCGAAGCGCTCCGGGCGGAGCTGCGGCGCGTGCTCGCCGAGGAGCCCCTCGCCCGGGTCGAGTACGCCGAGGTGGTCGACGCCCGGAGCTTCCGTCCCGTCGAGCGCCTGGCGGGCGAGCTCGTCCTCCCCCTCGCCGTACGGATCGGCGAGGTGCGGCTGATCGACAACGTGAGGCTCTCGTTTCCCGGCGCCTGAGCCGAGACCGACACCCGAAACGACCGAAAGACCACGAAGACCATGCGACGCACCCTGATGAAGTCGAAGATCCACCGGGCCCGGGTGACCGAGGCCGACCTCCACTACGTCGGGTCGATCACCATCGATCCCGAGCTCATGGAAGCCGCCGACCTGCTCGAGCACGAGCGGGTCGAAATCTACAACGTCACCAACGGCGAGCGCCTCGCCACCTACGCCATCCCGGGCAAGCCGGGCGCGGGCGAGATCTGCATCAACGGCGCCGCCGCCCACAAGGCCCGCCCCGGCGACCTGGTGATCCTCGCGAGCTACGCCGAGTACGAGGAGGCCGAGGCCCGCGCCCACGTGCCGACCGTGGTCTTCGTCGACCGGGACAACCGGGTCGCCCGAATCGAGGATCGATCCGGCCCGGAGTCGGCGAGGGGAGCCCGCCCCACCGCGGCCCTGGTCTCCTGATCCCGCCCTTCCCATGGCGGCCGGGGCCGTGGCGGCGGCCCCACCTGGTCCGTTCTTTGCAAAATCCTCGGGAAACGCCCCGCGGCGACGCCGCGGGTGCCTTCTCGGAGGGTTCCGCCATGCATCGTTGCCCTGCATCCGCTCGTACCGCGCTCGCCCTGCCCCTCGCCTTCATCCTCTGCGGGGGCGCCGTAGCGACCCTCGGCTGCCAGGGCCGCGCGCCCGCGCCGTCGCAGCGGGCCGACGCCGCCCCGGCCGCGGACTCCCGGGCCGCCGAAGCCGGCGCTCCGGCCGAGCCCGCGGCCGACCGCTCGGCCGACGCGAACGACCAGCCCGGCTTCTTCAGCCGCGTCTTCCACCGCGAGCCGGTGCGGGTCGAGGTGCCGGCCGGCACCCTCCTGACCCTGCGCCTGGCCGACCAGGTCTCGAGCCAGACCAGCCAGCCCGGCGAGAGCTTCCGCGCCACGGTCGCCCAGCCGATCCGCGTCGACGGCCAGGTGGCGATTCCGGCCGGCGCCAGCGTCCTCGGCCGCGTGACCGAGGTGCGCCCGCTGCGCAAGATCGGCGGCCGCGCTCACCTGGCGGTCCGGTTCGATTCGGTCGAGCTGCCCTCGGGCGAGAGCGCGCCGATCTCGGCCGGCTTCTCCAGGACCGGCAAGAGCGAGACCGGCAAGGACGCCGCCACCATCGCCGGCGGCGCGCTCGCCGGCGCCATCCTCGGCCACCAGGTGGAGGACGGCAACAAGGGCAAGGTGGTGGGCGGCCTGGTCGGCGCAGGCGTCGGCACCGCGATCGCCGCCAACACCAAGGGCGAGACGATCACGCTGCCCGCCGGCGCCACCCTCACCGTCACCCTCCAGGCCCCGACCACCGTCGAGCTGCCGAGCTGAGGGCGAGCCCGGGTCTCCTGCGGGCGGGGTAGAGTCGGGCCTTCGACCCGGCGCCCGCCCGAAAAGGAGATCCCGTCCATGGCTCGAAGGCTCGACCCGCGCTTCCCGTTCGCCCGCCTCGCCCCGGTCCTCGCGGCCGTCGCCCTCCTGACGCTCGTCCCGGCCGGAGCGCTCCGCGCCGCCCCGCCGACCGAGGACCCCCCGCCGGCGCCGGCAGAGAAGCCGACGCCTCGGGCCGAGCCCCAGCCGCAGCCGGGGGCGCCGGCCCAGGGTAAAGCTCAGGCCGGCCCGGCAGAAGAAGGCAAGCCCGGCTTCAAGAACTTGAAAGTGCTGCCCAAGGACATCTCGCGCGACGACCTCTTCGACGTCATGCGCTTCCAGTTCGTGGGCGGCCTCGGCGTGCGCTGCTCGCACTGCCACGTGGGCGAGGAGGGCAAGCCGCTTTCGACCTACGACTTCGCGTCGGACGACAAGGAGGCCAAGCGCAAGGCGCGGGTGATGATGAAGATGACCCGCGAGATCAACCAGACCTTCCTGGCGAGCCTGCCCGAGCGCGCCGACCCGCCGATCCAGGTGCAGTGCATCACCTGCCACCGGGGGCTCCCCGAGCCGCGGCAGATCCAGGACGTCTTGCGCCAGGCCCTCGACCAGGGCGGAGTGGACGCCGCGGTCGCCCGCTACCACGAGCTCCACGACCAGTACTACGGCAGCCAGAGCTACGACTTCTCGGAGACGGCGCTCACCGGCTTCGCCCGGAGCCTCGCCGAGGCCGGCCGCACGGACGACGCCATCGCCATGCTCGAGCTCAACATCCGCGAGCACCCGGACTACTGGTTCTCCTACGCGCTCGTCGCCGACCAGGTCGCCGAGAGCGACCCGGCGCGCGCCGTCGAGAACCTCGACAAGGCGCTCGAGCTGGCGCCCGAGGAGTCGAAGCGATTCGTGCGTCAGCGGCTGGAGAAGCTCCAGGGAGACCGGCCGGAGGCGGAGCCGAAGCACGACGGCGGCCGGTGACGGTACGGGGTTGCCAACCCGTCCGCATCTGCGAAACACTCCTGGGGTCTTCCGACATGAAGTTCTGGAGGAGATCCCCATGAAGCCAAGTTTCGTCCTCGCGGCCACCGCCCTCGTCCGCCCGCGCCTCGCCCCGGCGCTCGGCGCCTTCCTCACCCTCGCCGGCGGCCTCGCCCCGTTGCGGGCCGCCGACGAGCTCGCCACCTACCACCAGCTCCAGGAGTGGCGCTACCAGGAGGCGGCCGCCCCGGTGCCCGCCGGCGGGATCACCATCGAGCGCGAGGGAGCCACCTGGACCCTCGAGTCCGGCACGCTCCACCTCGCCGAGCCGACCGCCGGCGGCGCCGTCACCGGCCTCGTCTTCGAAGGCCGGGGGCGCTTCCACTTCGCCGTCGCCGACCCGGTCGAGCGCCAGCAGCTCGCGCGGCGCGCCGGCGGCCGGAGCGAGCTCGACCTCGCCTTCTCGCGCCTGGTGCTGCGCGCCCCGGGCGGCGTGGCCGAGCTGGTGGGGCTGCCGGCCCCCGCGGGCCCGTACGGGCGCAACGACCTCGCCGCCAAGCGCCAGGAGGACTGGCTCGAGCACCGCCAGTTCGACGCCGACGCCCGGGTGCTGGAGGGGCTCCTCACCCCCGGCAGCGACTACCTGCGCATCGGCTGCGACACCGGCGAGCTCGGCTGGCTGACCTGGGAGCTCGACCCCGACCGCTATGAGGCGGTCGAGCTCGAGCGCTTCGAGGACGGCTTCGTCGAGACCTGGGTCTCGGTGCCGCGGGCCGAGCCGCCGGACCACTGGGGGCGGGCCATCAAGGTGACCCACGCCGACGTCAAGGCGGACCTGACCCGCGCCGGCCGCGGACCGAAGGTCGGCTACACCGAGACCCAGCCGCGCCTGGGCGAGTTCTCGGTCGACGTGACCGGCGAGGCCGAGGTCTCGGGCACCCGGGCGCTCCCCCTGGTCCTCTCCCCGTGGGCCGACGTCAAGGCGGTCCGCGTGGACGGCGAGGACGCGCCCTTCGTCCGCAGCGCCATCGGCGAGCGCTCCTTCGGGATCGACAGCGACCTCCAGGACGACTCGCTCCTCGTCATCCTCCCCGAGCCCCTGGAGAAGGGGAAGCAGATCAAGGTCGCCGTCGACTACGAGCTGGAGATCTACAACTACGTCGGCGGCCGCTCCTGGTACCCGGAGCCGCGGGGCGACAGCCTCGACGACCCCCACACCGGCACCTTCGACCTGGTGCTGCCCGACAAGATCGAAGTCCGCGCCATGGGCGAGCGCACCGGCGAAACGAAGCTCGACCACGGCCGCCACGAGGTCACCTATCGCGAGGACGACCCCACCTTCATGCTCTCCTTCACCATCGCCGAGCGCGCCCAGGACTACGTCCTCGAGAGCGATACCGAAGGCGTGCCGACCGTCGAGGTCTTCGGCACCGGCATGGGCAAGATCGCCAAGTTCCACAACGTCGCCGCCGACGTGCACAACAGCGCCGCCTTCTTCACCCAGCTCTTCGACATGCCCCTCGACACCGACCACCTGCTGGTCTCGAGCATCGCCGCCGGCCACGGCCAGGCCTTCAAGGGCTTCCTCCACCTCTCCGAGGGCACCTTCCACCTCGAGCAGCCGGGCGCCTCGGAGCTCTTCCGCGCCCACGAGACCGCCCACGAGTGGTGGGGCCACCTCGTCTCGTGGGACAGCTACCGCGACCAGTGGCTCTCCGAGGCCTTCGCCGAGTACTCGGCCATGATGTACGTCGAGGCGACCATGAAGGACGGCGACCACTGGTTCAACCAGATCCTCGACGTCTACTCCGACGAGCTGAACGGCTCGATCAAGACCATGCTCTCGAAGTTCGCCCGCCCCGGCATGGTGCCGCTCAACCCCCAGCAGCGGGCCGAGATGGGGCCGATCGGGCTCGGCTACCGGGCGGCGAGCGCCGACGTGCAGAGCGGCTACTTCGCCCAGACCTACGAGAAGGGCGCCCTGGTGCTCCACATGCTCCGCACCCTGCTCGCCAACGCCACCAAGAGCGACGACCTGTTCGTCAAGGTGCTCCGGACCTTCCTCCACGACTACCGGGGCAAGGCGGCGAGCACCGAGGACTTCGTCCACACCCTCGAGCAGGTCGCCCCCGGCCACTGGCAGTGGTTCTTCGACCAGTGGGTCTACGGCACCGACATCCCGACCTACGCCTGGGGCTGGAAGGTCGAGCCGGGGCAGGGCGGCAAGCAGGTGCTGGCGCTCACCGTGCGCCAGTCGGGCGTCCACCCCGGCTTCCACATGCCGGTGCCGATCCTGATCGACTTCGGCGGCGACCGGCACGGCACCGCCGTCGTCCTGGTAGACAAGCCGGAGGAGACCTTCCGCCTGCCGCTGCCGGCCCGGCCCAAGGACGTCACCTTCGACCCCCACCACGCCGTGCTGGCGAAGCTGAAAGGGCTCTGACCGGATCACCCCCGCATCCCCTCGTGCCCCTTCCCACCCTCGAGGGGGGAACGGGACGCCGCCCCCAGGCTTCGGACAACGGCTTCGTGGGTCCACCCTGCCGGTATAATGGCTCCCGGAGGATGTATGCCTGCAACGCTCGAACGCACTGAGATCGAACCCCTCCAGATCGCCGACCGCACCTTCCGCTCCCGCCTGATCCTGGGCACCGGCAAGTACGCCGACTTCGAGACCATGCGCGCGGCCCACGAGGCCTCGGGCGCCGAGATGGTCACCGTCGCCGTGCGCCGGGTCGACCTGGCCGATCGCTCGCAGCGAGCGATGATGGGCTTCATCGACACCGACCGGATGCTCCTGCTGCCCAACACCGCGGGCTGCTACACGGCGGACGACGCCGTCCGCACCGCCCGGCTCGCCCGCGAGCTCGGCGGCTGGAGCTGGGTGAAGCTCGAGGTAATCGGCGACGAGCGAACCCTCTTCCCGGACACCGTGGAGCTGCTGCGCGCCACCGAGACCCTGGTCGCCGAGGGCTTCACCGTGCTGCCCTACACGACCGACGACCCGGTCGTCTGCAAGAAGCTCGAAGAGCTGGGCGCCGCCGCCGTCATGCCGCTCGGCGCCCCGATCGGCTCCGGCATGGGCATCAGGAACCCGGCGAACCTGCGGATCATCATCGAGCAGGCCAAGGTACCCGTCATCGTCGACGCCGGCGTCGGCACCGCCTCGGACGCCGCCATCGCCATGGAGCTCGGCGCCGACGGCGTCCTCATGAACACCGGCATCGCCGGCGCCCAGGACCCCGTCCGGATGGCGCGCGCCATGCGCCTCGCCGTCGAGGCCGGCTGGCTCGCCGCCCACGCCGGCCGGATCCCCAAGAAGCTCTACGCCACGGCCAGCAGCCCGACGGATGGGCTGATCGACTGACCCCTCTCGCCGTCCGCCGCAGCCTCGCGGAGGGCAACCCCGCATGAAGCGGCCGAGCTCTGCCTCGGCCGGCCGTCGCGGAGTCAGACCCCACCCCCCTTTGTCGTTCCGAGCGAGCGAAGCCCTCCCCCTTTGTCGTTCCGAGCGAGCGGAGCGAGTCGAGGAACCTCAGCGGGGACGTTCCGCACTGCGAGATAATCTCCCCATGGCCTCCGAGCGCACCGACGCCCTCACCCAGGAGCGCATCCGGAACCTCGTCTCCGAGGTCGCCCGGACCGACCCCCGTGTGCTCGCCGTGTACCTCTTCGGCTCCCGCACGAAGGGCGACGAACGCGCCGGCTCCGACGTCGACCTGGCGGTTCTGTTCAAGGAGCCTCAGAGACTCCGCGAGCTCGTCCGGCTGGAGTCCCGCTTCGAAGACGCCCTGGGGACCCGGGTCGACCTGGTCGACGCGGGCAAGGCGAGCGCCTTCCTCGCCCTCGCCGCCATCTCCGGAGAGCGCCTCTACTGCACCGACTCGACGCGCTGCGACGAGTTCGACCTCTACGTCCTCCGCCGCGCCGGCGACCTGGCCCCCTTCGAGAAAGAGCGCCGCCGGATGCTCCTCGACCCGCAGCGGTACCGCACGACCGCCGGGAGCTGACGCATGAGCCCGAGCCAGATCGACGAGCGAGTCGTCACCGCCCGGATTGGCGTGATCGACAGGATGCTCGCCGAGCTCCGCCGCCTCCCGACCGAGGATCTGGCGGCCTTCCAGAAGGACCCACGGACACCGGCGGCGGCCGAGTCCTTCCTGCGGCGAGCCCTCGAAGGGCTCATGGACCTGGGCCGCCACCTCCTCGCCAAAGGCTTCGGCCTGCCAGTGAACGAGTATGCCGCCATCGCGGATCGCCTCCAGGAAGTCGGCGTGTTGCAGCCGCCCGAGGCCTCCCTGCTGAGGGACATGGCCAAGTACCGGAACCGGATGGTCCACTTCTACAACGACATCACCGTCTCGGAGCTCTACGGCATCATCACCGAAGAGCTGGACGACTTCGCCACGATCCAGGACGCCATCACCACCTGGCTCGCCCGGCACCCCGAGCAAGTAAACCAGAGCGCCCCGGCCGATGACTCCCCGCAGTCCGGCCCTGCCTGAAGCCGCCGCCCTCCGCCGGGAATGCCACCCACCCCTCCCCCGGTTGCCACTCCCCGGGGCGATCCGCTAAGATCGCGACCCGCGCGGCACCGCGAGCGCGACCGTGCGCCCATAGCTCAACTGGATAGAGCATCTGACTACGGATCAGAAGGTTGGGGGTTCGACTCCTCCTGGGCGCACCACCTTAAGTCCAATCCCCAGAGACAGTTAGAAGGAATAGCCGACGGTCGATGTCTCGGCCGGGCAGTCTATCGTTGCTCTATCGTTGCTGGAAAGCACGCGCTAGGCGACGAGGGAGGAGGGGTGTGGTCGTAAGTGACTGACGGGGCGGGGGTTGTTGGATTCGTCCTGCGGCTAAGATAAGCGGACCTTCAAACTAGCGTTGTCTCAGGGGCTCTCAGGGGGCCTCATCCGGAGGGCGGTTTCGAGAGCGCTCGGGAGGGCGATCCCCGGAAACACTGGGGAAAGCGGGGATAGAGCATCTGACTGGAGGTCAGAAGGTTGCTCTCCTCGAGAGCAACTTCAAGCCAGGGTCACTGGTTGTCGCACCCGCGAACGCCTCTCGGGAGACACCTCAGCTCTGCTGCCTGCTAAGATACTCCTGGGAGGTGAAGAGCTACGGGGTGGCTGTGCTCAGCAAGAGAAGGCGCTTCAGAGCAAGCACCACCACTAGGCTGCGGTCATGACTTGAAAGAGGAGTCCGGGTACAAACGCTTTCGGACAGGCACGGAGCCGCGGTCAAGAAGGCTTGAAGGCTTGGAACTCGCATTCGACACAAGGTCCCTTCGCCACCTTTGCGAGACAGAGGCCTACGCAGAGCAAGAGCTCGGCGCCAACGTCGCGGAGATGCTCAAACACCGCCTAGCAGACCTTCGCGCGGCCAGGACACCGATGGATTTGATCGCCGGCCGTCCCAGAGAACTAGCCAGTGCCAGCGGGGCAATGGCCGTGGACCTCTGTGACGGCTATCGCCTCGTCTTTGAGTCCAACCATCCGGGCCGTCGTCCGGCCCAAAGCAGCCCCATCGACTGGTCACAGGTTTGGAGAGTCAAGATGTTAGGAATCGAGAGAAGCCATGACTAGTGATCTAGCATTCAGGCCAGACTGGGCCTCGGCGCCCGGGGACACGATCAGCGACATACTCCAAGAGCGAGGGCTTTCTGTCAGAGATTTTGCCCACGACATCGGTCAAACAATGGATGAAGTGGATGGCTTGCTAGACGGGCGCGCAAGCATCACCCTAGGAGTTGCACGTAATCTGACCGACGTTCTTGGTGCTTCGATCGAATTCTGGATGTCGCGAGACTACCAATACCGCGAAGACATGGCAAAGCTGCAGGAAACAGATGAGCGGTGGTTGGATGATTTGCCGATATCGGAGATGATTAGGTTCGGATGGCTCGAGCCCGCACCACTTCCGGCAGACGAGCTAGGTGCTTGTCTCCGCTTCTTCGACGTGCCAAACATTAGCTCCTGGCATGAGAAGTACTCTGCCGTGGAGGCCATGGCGGCGTTTCGAACGTCGCCCGCTTTCGACTCGCACCCAGGAGCGTTAGCGGCTTGGCTGAGACAAGGCGAGATTGCAGCTGCAGCGATTGACTGCCGACCCTGGGACGACAAGAGGTTCGAGGTAGCCCTGGAGAAAGTCCGGCCTCTAACCAGGAAGAAGGACCCCGCCTTCTTTCTCCCCGCCCTACAAGCGCATTGCGCTGACGGTGGCGTCGCGGTTGTAGTAGTTCGTGCGCCCACCGGTTGTAGAGCAAGTGGGGCCACGCGCTTCCTCCCAGGGAACAAGGGCCTCCTACAACTGAGCTTCCGCTACCTCACTGACGACCACTTTTGGTTTACCTTCTTCCACGAGGCCGGCCATTTACTGCTTCATGGCAAGGAGAGGATATTTCTTGAAGAAGGTGAACCAGACATCACGACCGAGGAGCATGAAGCAAATGCCTTCGCCGCAGACTTCTTGGTTCCTCCTACCTACCAACAGGAGCTTCTGGGCCTTCCTCCCAGAGCACGCTCGGTGATCGCTTTCGCAAGACGCGTCGGCGTTTCGCCAGGCATTATCGTAGGGCAGCTCCAGCATAAGGGGAAACTACCTTACAACTGGCTAAACAAGCTCAAGAGGCGCTATAGCTGGGAAAACTGAGGGACGCGAGATTTACCGACGGAAAGGCACAAATCGAGCTGGACTCTTCTGCCAATTGCACAGCGCGTCTTCGAGAGCTTGCATTCCCACACCAAGTCGACTCTCAAGCTGAACCAGCCACGATTCGAGAGCCGCAACTGGAAGCGGGGAGCTTGTCTCGCCCCCAAAGAGCAGCCTGGCGCCCTTCAAGGGGCCCGTTGCTTGGCGTAGATATGCAGCTCCCGGCTCGATCGGTGCGAGGGCTAGCTTCCCAACCATTGCTAAGTAGTCAAAACGCGCTGTTCGGCCGAAACTTGCGACGACCCGCATCGACCTAAAAAGAATATCAAAGGCAGTTCGCGGTTGGTCGTTGGCTTCTTCACAGGCGGAGTTGAACAGCTCCTGATGGGTTCTTGGAGGCGCCACCCATTCTACATAGCTTTCGACGGCAGCGCCAGTTCCGTTCTTGGAGTACGGGTCCAAGCTCTGGTACTTGCGGTGGTTACCGAATCCGCCCACGGCCCCTTCACGCTTTAGCTCGCCGAGGTGGGCGGCCAGCCAATCACGGAACGTGGAAGGTTGGGTGCTAATCCTCTTCCAGGTCCAAATAGCGCCATCTCCCAGGCGGCCATAGACCTCCCGCGCATAACGCCAACCCCCTCTAGCATTCAAACCAAAGTGCACGAAGAGAAATACAAGCCAAAAGGCTTCTTCTGTTTCACGCAGACGCTGATGAAAAATGGCGGCTTTCAGTGGATCAAAGAGAGTGTCGGCAGGATCCGCGCGCCGCGAGGTTATGTCACGGTTCTTTATGACAGAGACATAGTTGACTCGTCGAAGGCTCTCAAGTAGCTGCTCGACGAAGGTCTTGCGCTGCAGCGGATGAGAAATCCCGGGGAGGGCTCGTTCCTTCCGATGGAAGCGACACAATGCCGCTTCGATAAGTTTCGCCCTACTGCGATCTCTGGGGCGCACTAGATCACCTCACTCGCAATCTGGCCAAGCCAAGAGCGGATTGCATGTAAGACCTTTGATGTGACACCAAAGCTGCTCTGAAGGTTGTGGTTGAAGCCGAGGACCAAGAGGTCCCTCCCGAACTTCCTAGCGCCCAATTCGCGTATCGTAGCTTCGTACGCGAAACCTAGCACCGGGGGCACTGAATGCCGAGGGAGCGACCATGAAGGCATTTCTCGGGCCACAAAGGTTATGCCAGCGATCTCGCCGAAAGAGTCAACGACGGACTTGCCGTTGAGGATGATGACGCGAATCGGCGAGGCTTCAAGTAGGCTGGCAAGTGTGTCAGTGGCGCCGACGAGGAGAGCTGACCTCTGAGTTGCCGTAAGGTCGGTCCACTTCCGCTGAGTAGCGTACGGTATTAGGTCAAGATGACAGGCAGCAGGGGAGCCATAGTAGTAGGAGGTCCCGGTTGCCGCAACTACATGGTCTAAGCGGCCAAACCAGCGATCATAGGAATTTCGCTGGAAGTACGTTTGGCACGACCTCAAGATCAGTCTCATGTGCCGTGCCTCGATTTCTGACCAAGACCGCAGACCGAGCGAGGTGAGCGTATGCAAGCGCCGCGAGGTTCCTAGGAGCTCCTTGCCGCTCTCGTCAACGAACTCCTTGTTGCTTGGGTTGAGTCCCAGAGTGGCCACCGCTGAGTTGGGCAGATCCCCGAAGAAGGGAACGGGGGACCCCCAAGGTATCACCGCATTGTGTGCGGGAGCTTCACTGTCGAGTCGATCGAGCAGTGTGGCTAGCGTGCTGTACATTTCCATGCTGTGAGGATACTAGCTAGTCGCAGGGTTGGCACGGTTGGCCACAGCCCGAATCTTGTGGTCTATGAACGGTCGGTATATATGTGATGACATCAGATCCTTAACCTCGGCCGCGCCGGTGAAATTCCCTGCCCGTACATACCTCAAGACCTGAAGCATGCGCACAATATCGGCCCAGTAGGAGTCCAGCCCCGCTAGGTCGTCAGGGTCCGGTTCAGATCCAGCGCGTATGAGAGCCTCGGACCGAACGAGAATATCAATAGAGTGCCAAGGATCGCCCGGCGGCATCTCGGGCATGGCCATCTCGGTGGACTGCCAGCCTTCGTCGAGGAAAGCTTGGCCCTGCTCTAAGTCCCGATCGTAAAGGTGAAGACTCCCTACGGCGTGCTGGTAGGTACCAAGCTCGACATCCAGCGTTCGAGCCACGATTTCCTGGAGCATGGTAAACGAGAAAAAATCATGGGGAAGTCCTAGGAAGGCGTCGTTAGAGCGCATGGAGGAAAACATGTGGAGTCGCGAACCACGGCAGAGAAACTGGAGAGTACAGGTACAGGGAACATCCCGATGCTCGCCGGCCAGGTCGAAGGCATCGAACAACTGGATTACTGCCCGCCGGGAGTCTGGTCTGCGCCGAAGGACCTCGATGACAGCTTGCATCTGATTGAGAGCCCTGAACCCAAAAAGACGCGGCCCATAGGCACCCCATATGATATCACCGTCCGCGGACTCCTTGTATTTCTCGATGTAGTATCGGATAAACTCAAGGTCGTCGCTCCGCGCCATGTACCAGCAGAATTCTGGCTCTCCTCAACTATGAGTGGGTAGCTGAAAGCCCGTCGGCGGTCGGTGCTCGGAGCGGTAGGTCGCCAGGGTCAGAGGCCTGGGAGGAGGGGGTGTGGTGGCGCTAAGGGGTTGAAACGCATGGAGTTTCCTGCTCTCCTTGGTGCATCCAAGGAACCGAGGAGGGAGGAGCGACCCCATGCGCCTGACCACTGTACTGCGTCGTCTGATCGGTGTCACGAAGATGTACGTCGAATCCACGCTGTTCCGGCGGGACGGGACGTTGGTGGTCCGTGTCCGCCCTACCTGGCGTCGGTCTCGTTGTGGCGAGTGCGGCCGGGTCGGACCGCGCTACGACCGTCGCTACGAGCGAGAGTGGCGCCACCTGCCCTGGGGGCGCCATGTGGTGGTGCTGCGCTACGCGCCCTGGCGAGTGGAGTGCCCTCAGTGTGGCGTGCGCGTGGAGCAGGTCCCCTGGGCGCCCTCGGGAGGTCGCTTCAGTGAGGCGTTCGAGGAGCTGGTGGCGTACTTTGCGCAGATCACCGACAAGACCCAGGTGACGCGCGTGCTCGGGATCGCCTGGGAGACGGTCGGTTCCATCGTCGCGCGGGTGGTCGAGCGCCGCCTCGACCCCGAGCGGCTGGTGGGCCTGCGCCGGATCGGCATCGACGAGTTCAGCTACAAGAAGCGTCACCACTATCTCACCGTCGTGGTCGACCACGACCGCGGTCGCGTGGTGTGGGCCGGCGAAGGCCGTAGCGCCGAGGCACTCGCGCCCTTCTTCGAGCAGCTCGGCGAGGAGGGCTGCAAGGCGATCGAGATGGTGACCGTCGACCTGTCCGCGGCCTACACCAAGGCCGTGCGCGAGAGGCTGCCCGACGCCGAGATCGTCTACGACCGCTTCCATGTCCAGCGCTTGGTCAGTGATGCGCTCGACGAGGTGCGGCGCGAGCTGGTGCGCGAGCTCGCCTCCGACCCCGACGAAGCACGTGCCCTCAAGCGCACCCGCTTCGTGCTGCTGATGAATCCGTGGAACCTCAGCCGATCCCAGCGCCGCAAGCTCTCCGGCTTCCAGCGAAGCAACCAGCGGCTCTACCGCGCCTACCTGCTCAAAGAGACGCTCGCTCAGGCCCTCGACTACCGCCAACCCTGGCGGGCCGAACGAGCGCTCCGAGCCTGGCTTGCCTGGGCCTCTCGATCTCGGCTCCCAGCCTTCGTCAAAGCAGCCCGAACCATCCGCAAGCATCTCTCCGGGATCCTCGCCTACATCCGAACCCGCCTGACCAACGGCGTGGTCGAAGGCCTCAACAACCGGATCCGCATGATCGCCCACAGAGCCTACGGCTTCCACTCCCACCAGGCTCTCGCTGCGATGATCTTCCTCAACTGCGGGGGCATCCAGCTCGACCCGCCTCTACCCACTCATAGTTGAGGAGAGCCAGAATTCTCCTAGGCAGCTGAAGGGCTTTCCGCGCGTCTCTGTCCGACTCAGACGTGCCCGAGGATTCGAGAGCTCAAGAAGCGCGCCTCTAAGCTCGCGTGCCTCGCCCTGAGATGGGCAGATCGGCTGGCCCCGAGAAATGAGAGCCTCAACAGTGCAGTGCATCACATCGTCGAGAGTTGCCTCGGATATACAGAGGTTGGCCATTCGGGTCCCTCCACGCGTCCATTTGATGATAGCGAGAAATGGGCAAGACGGCAAAGTCGGCGAGGCACCGAAGCGATCTAAGCGAGCTAGAGGGAGTACTGCCCCGAACTGGAGCCTGGCGAGGAATGCCAAGAGACTCATGAAGCCCAATCGAGCCTACTCGAGGGCAAGCGAGTTCCTGCCGACTCGAAAGCCCGTCGCCGAGCGAGACCCCACGCTGACCGACTTGACTCTCGATACTCAACCTCCGTACTCACCAGCCCCTCGCTCCGAGGGCCGCCCCCGGCACTCCCGCCTGGGTCTGGACCCTGGGGCCTGGGGCACCATGACCCGACGACGACCCCGAAGACATCGATCCCCCAACCCCAACTCCACCCCACCCCAGCTCCGGGACCTCCCCCCGGACGAGCGCCCCCGGCAGCGCCTCCTCCGATCCGGCGGCCCCTCCCTCTCCGACCCCGAGCTCCTCTCGATCATCCTCGGCAACGGCTGCCGAGAGGTCTGCTCCCTCGACCTCGCCCGCCAGATCCTGGAGGAGGTCCGGGGGCTGGTCGGTCTCGTGGGAATCCAGGCCGAGACCCTCCAGCGCCGCGGGATCGGGGAGGCCAAGGCGGCGTCGGTCCTCGCCTCCCTGGAGCTGGCCCGCCGACTCGCCCGCGCCGAGATTCCCGAGCGGGAGCTACTCGACCGGCCAGCGGAGATCGCCCGCTACTTGGTTCTGCGGTATGCGGTCCGGGATCAGGAGGTGATGGGCGCCCTCTACCTCGACGCCCGGCACCGGCTGATCGCCGAGAGTGAGCTGTTCAAGGGCACGCTGGTCAGGGCCGCCACCGAGCCCCGCCCGATCCTGTGCGCTGCTCTAGCTGTAGGGGCTGGGGGCATCCTCTTATGGCATACCCACCCAAGTGGCGACCCGTCCCCGTCGCCCGAGGACATCCGGTTCACCCGGCGGCTGGAGGAGGCCGGAGCGATCGTCGGGGTGAGGTTGCTCGACCACCTCATCCTCGGGAGCACGAATCGGTGGATCTCGCTCCGGAATCGGGGGGTGCTGGGATGAGCGACGAGACGCGCACTCCTGACGACCGGCACAACGATGATCGAGGCTCCGAGTCCACCAAGCCGTCCACCAAGGAGCCCAATCCGGCGTTTCGGGAGGGCTTCCTGGTCCTTCTCCGAGGCGAGCCCGAACACGAGGAGACCCTCCGCCGGTTCGGGGACCTCCTCCACACGATGGTCGGCGAGACCGTCCGGACGCCGTGCCCGGTCCCCTTGGTCTACGCCGAAGCCGAGGCGGCGCTGGTCGATCTCCTCGAGCTGACCGAGCGCCTGAAGGACACCGCCACCTACGCCCACGTGGACGAGCCGGAGGAAGTCCAGCTCGGCGCCGTGACCGGGAGACAGGCCAAGGTGCTCCGGAAGGTGATCGCGGCCCTGGAGGTGGCGCTCGCGGAGATGACCGCCGACGAGGAGGACGAGGGGGACGAAGACGAAGGCCAGGAGGGCGACCGGTGAGCGCGCCCGGCCCGCCCCTCGCTCCCGCCGATACCCTCCAGCCCTTCGACCTCGCCAACGTCCGCGCTCAGGAAGCCGCCAAGCGTGCCCTGGAGGTCGCCGCCGCCGGTGGGCACTCGATCCTGTTGATCGGCCCCCGGTCCTCGGGGAAGACGATGCTGGCCCGGTGCGTGCCGGGGATCCTCCCGGCACCGACGCCGGAGGAAAGGGACGCGATCGCCGAGACCTACCGGCGGGCGAGGCTGGAGCCTCCGTCCGGACGACCGTTCCGCGCTCCCCACTTCAGCACCCGGCCTCTCGCCCTCGTCGGCCGCCGGAGACCTGGTGAAGTCGACCTCGCCCGTGGCGGGGTGCTCTTCCTGGACGATCCCCCCGCCTTCGGGAGGCGCTCCCTCCGGGTGCTCCGCCAGGCGATCGACGAGGGCACCGTCGCCGTAGACCGCCTCCCGTTCCACCTCATCGCGGCCATGCGGTCCTGCCCGTGCGGGAACCTCGGCAGCGCCTACCACGAGTGCCGCTGCCCCCGCCGCGCTCTCGACCGCCACTGGGCGCCGGTGGAGGAGTCCATCCTCGATCTTGTCCACCAGGTCGTCGAGGTCCCGGCCCTCTGCCTGTGCGAGTACCTCGGTGGGCCGGGAGAGACGAGCGCCACGGTCCGGGAGCGGGTGCAGGCGGCCCGGGATCGCCAGCTCGCCAGACTAGGGCAGGACACCCTCAACGCCCACCTCCCACCGAGGGCGCTCACGGAGGTCTGCGAGCCCCATCCGAAGGGCCGCCAGCTCCTCGACACCGCGTTCGACCGCCTGGGGCTGACCATCCGCGAGACGGGGATCATCCTCCGGGTGGCGCGCACGATCGCCGACCTGGCCGGGGGGGAGACCGCTGGCGCCCCGCACGTCGCCGAGGCGATCAACTACCGGAGCCTAACCCGACAGCGGCAGAGACGGCGGACAGGCAAGGGCCAGCGATGACCCCGGCAGAAGTCCAGGCCGAGCTGCGGACGATCGCCGAGGAGCTGCTGGCGATCGAGGACCGGCTGCGGGGGCTGCTGGACGGCCTGCCGAGATCGCCGAGGGAGGACGAGATGCTGGAGGGGAAGGTGCCGTGGGACCTGGCGACGGCCCTGCGGGTGGACCTGGAGTGCGTCCTGGGAGAGCAGCTCCGGTGGGTGGTCGAGACGCTGGAGAAGGCGTCCACGTTGACCAGACACGGGCTCAGCACCGACTCTCAACCCTGATACGTCAGCCCGCCTTTGGGGGGTCTCGCTGGCCCGTATACATCACGATACGGAAGACAAGGGGGTCGCTTCAGGCGAGGTGCTCTCAGAGCGTGACCCGCGTCTCTAGGTCCCCCGCCGCCACGGCGTTCATGTAGGCCAGGACCAGGTCCCGAGTCAGGAAACGGCCGTGCGCCCTCTCGTCCTCGTCCCGGACGATGGGGAACTGCTCCAAGACGTAGGTGGCCTCCTCTCGGCCGATGCCGTAGAGGTGGAAGAAGAGGGCGTCAAGGCGGGCCTTGCGGTGGCGGCGGTCCTCCTCGTCCCAGGGGAAGGGCTCGCCCTCGTAGCCCAGGTCGCGGGCCATGGGCGCCAGGTCCACGGCGGTGTAGGAGAGCCGGAGCACCTGTTCGCGAACGAAGTCGCCGATGGGACGGCTGCCCAGGGTCTCCTCGAACGCCTCCGGTGGCACGACCGGGAACTGTTCGACGATGTACCAGTTGGCGTTCGTAGACTGGATCTTCTGTCGAGCAATGTAGTCGAGTGCAAGAGAGTTGAGCTGGGCCAAGAGAAGAGGAGCCTGCGCCCCATACTCCTCTCTGGTGAGATCAGTGGCCAACAAGAGGGGCAGCTTGTTTCCTGCGCAGAGGGTCGGTACCGCCGCCGCAATGATGGTCCTCTCGTCGGTCACCCTCGCGACGTCTCGAAACCCGATGGCCCACACACATGGATGGCCGTGAGTGCGGAGGTGGCTCGCCTCCACCCAGAACTGGGGTGTTACGACGAACGTGCGGTCCTGTTTTCGCTCTCTGGGACGGCTTCACTCTGAGCCACGTTGTGGATGTTCTCCGGGTTCACGCCAACGCTTGCCGCGCGGTGGTCGTAGTTCCGGATGATCCTTCCCGACATAGAGTGGGACACACTCTCTCTGGCTCTTCTTCCATTGGTTCCCGTCCACCGGGTACCAGCCCTCGACCTCGAGCTCGGACCTCGTCTTGAAGAGGCCCGAGTCATTCGTCATGTGGAACATCGTGACGTAGCGAACGGGCCAGACCGACTTCGCATCCTTCTCGCGCCGGTCGACCAGGATCGGCAGCCGCCGGTACACCCCGGTGGTGATCTCGGCGTCGCGCCGGGTCCGGAAGATCGGCGCCGTGCCGGTGTTGGGGTTGACCGCGGCGAAATCCTGAGGGCCGAGGGTGAAGCCCCGGTCAGGTTGCTGCAGCTCGTCTAAGGCATGGAGGAAGAAGGCGCAGTCGGCCTTCTTGAACTCCCGATCCTCGCCGCCGAAGACGAAGGCCGAGAACTTGAAGCGGCTGTCTACGTCCGGGAAGAAGACCCTCTTGTTCTCGAAGTCGTAGAGCGCCCGGAGATGGCCCCCGGTGGCGACCGCCTTGAAGAAGTCGCTCGCCGAGAGGTCCGAAGCGATGCCCGACGGCACGAGGAGGCCGACGATGCCCTTGGCCTGGACCAGCCGCCGGGCGCGCTCGACGAAAAGGGAGTAGATGTTGAGGTCGCCTCGGGCGA